>CAWCGB010000009.1:0-1047733 GCA_963795045.1 uncultured delta proteobacterium | reverse complement strand
ATCGTTTTTTTGGGAGCGATCGTGGGCGCAGACATATTACCCCTGAGCAAAGAATCGTTTATACCTCTCCTGGAAGAGCGATTCCCCGGGAAAATACTCGATATCAACCTCAGGGCCTTCAATAAAGGCATGGAGCTTACGGCAGGCGATCACAATGAACAGTGAATAGTGAATAGTGAACAGTGAGCAGTGAGCGGTGAGCGGCGAACACGATCCCTCAATTCTCTTTCCTGCAAATTCAGGCCGAATACAGGTGTTCTGTTGAGTTTCCCATTCTTTCGTGAGTTTCGCTCCAACATCAGGAGTGGCAGGATGCTTCGCCTCCGTTTGTGCCTGATATTTTGGGTTAGCTTTTGTGTTACGGCACAAGCCTGCGCTATCGAAATCTCACTAAAAAAGTATGGAGGAGTTTATTGCCTGCCTGTTCGAGTTAATGGGGTAATCACACTTGACTTCATTCTGGACACCGGGGCATCGGAAGTCACAATACCTGCCAATGTCGCGCTTACTCTCTTACGAGCCGGTACAATCAAGGAAGGCGACTTTTTACCCGGCAAAAAATACACATTAGCCGACGGTTCTACTTTGAAGGGGTCCCGATTCAAGATCCGGGAACTGGAGGTTGGCGGATTAAAAATATCCAATGTCCCCGCTGTCGTAGCTCCAGGAAGAGGCCCACTTCTTTTGGGCCAGAGCTTTCTATCCAGAGTAGGTAATTGGTCGATAAATAACGAAAAACAACTATTGCTGATTTCCGGCTCGAAGAGAGCGGAATCACCATCTCGATCAGACGGGCTTAAACCCGAAGCAGGCGATATTGACACCTGGCGGAGCACATTGCAGGGCATGGTCAACGGCGCCCATGCGCTCTCACGTGAAAAAATACCGCCTTCAAGAGAAGTAGAGACCACCGATGGGAAAATACCTCCAAGCCGGTAGTATGGAGGTAGAGAGCAGGAAAACATTGCCCGTACTCAAAGTTTCGAGTTATTCGCCCCCGCCCTTTTTCACCAATGGGCATTTTCAGACCATGTTCTCAAGCATCCGTCGAGTACCGGATGTTAACTATCGCCGGGAACGGCTCATCACTTCCGACGATGACTTTCTCGATATCGATTCCTGTATGATTGGATCGGATCGAACGGCGGTCATCAGCTACGGGTTGGAGGGAAATTCTCATCGACCGTACGTTTTGGGCATGGTGCAGGTATTGGTTCGTAACGGCTGGAACGCTGTGGTCTGGAACTTTCGGGGGTGCAGCGGAGAATCCAATAAGAAGCTCCGCTCTTATCACTGCGGCGATACGCAAGACCTGAACACCATACTCCAGTTTGTCCTTAAAGAAGCAAATAGCCGCAAAGTTGCCATGATAGGATTCAGCGCGGGCGCAAATATGCTAATGAAATTTCTTGGCGAGCAAGGCTCCGGGATCGCCCCCTATGTTTCGGCAGCCGTCGGGATCTCCGTGCCCTGTGATTTAGCGGGATCTGCGCAGAAAATGGGAATGCGTTCAAATCGCATTTATACCATGCGTTTTCTGCGAATGCTTCGTGAAAAACTACATATCAAAAAGGAATTATTTCCCGGTTCGATTCCAAACGATATTTACGGATTTAAGAGTTTGATCGATTTCGATTCTGCTTATACCGCGCCGGTGCACGGGTTTAAAGATGCTTACGATTACTATGATAAGAGCAGTTGTCTTCCATATTTGACAAATATACAAATACCGTCACTACTGTTGAATGCACTTGACGATCCGTTATTGTCCCGTTCCTGCTTTCCTTTTTCCCAGGCTGAATCAGCTCCGAACTTGTACCTGGAAACGCCATCTCATGGCGGACACGTTGGCTTCGTTGCCTTTAACGATCAGAATGAGTATTGGTCGGAAACACGGACGTTGGAGTTTATCAACGAGCATGCCGTATAACCGCTCTCGCGAACGACATATTAAATTTAGTAGATGCCTCTCGTTTACTGTTCTAATGAAATAGAAATACAGTAACGGTACACGCCCGCCTGCGCTGCGATTCCAGACAAGTTGAGCAAATAGTTTTTACCTTGATATGTAAAGCTCTGCGGCTTGCCTGTCCGGAGGCAGAGTTTCTTTTTGTCTGTACCGCTGACGAGATAGCTGACTGCTGCTGCCGAATCTTTTAGGCACTCGTCCTTGTCCGAGGCTTTATAAAGAACGATGTGGAGGTTGCCGTCGAAGGCCGGCGTCGTGTCGCCGGAGTTGACCCATGTGGGTTTTAGAACGGGCGGCGGCGGCGCCTCCTCGAAGCCGTTATCTTTTTGCTCCGGGGTCTGCTGGTCGGCCTTCTGAGCTTCTATTGCCGACAATTGAGCTTTCAGCCTGCTCTGTTCGTCTTCCAATTTCTGTAATGAATTACTTAACTCAGTATTCTGATCCGTCAAATCCTGGTTATTTTTCTGGATGGTCTCTACCTCTTGATTTTTATTGTCCAATTGCCGTTGATACTTATCGTGCACGATCACGTAGGTCACTGAGGCAGACAACCCAATCAGGCACACGAAACAGGCAAGCAGAGCTATCGGGTGCATACTGATGGTTCTTTTTGTTTTTTCTATCAACATAAAGTCTCCTGAGCGGGAAAATGCCTATTAAACATAATCGACTCTTGCGCTGCAGTTCAATTCACGAATATTAAAAAATGGCGACGCGCGCCGGATATTCAGTATAACCCGGTTTGCAGACCGGATGCGAAGCGGCGGCCAAAAGCTGCAGGCTAATGGAGTGCGCAGCCCGCATCAATTCATTTTCCGGATTCGGACTTCGATCTCCTTTTCATCCTTCAGAAGATCCACTATCTTCGCTGTGTCCGTCTCACCGAAGTGATACGGGTAGAGGATCTTCGGCTTAAAACTTCCGGCGGCGTCGGCAACCATCTCAGGGGTCATGGTATAAGGGAGGTTCATGGGGAGAAAGGCAATATCGATCCCTTTGATATTTTTCATTTCGGGAATATTTTCCGTGTCCCCTGCAATGTAGACTCTTTTGTCGCCGAACGCTACGATGTATCCGTTGCCCTGCCCTTTAGGGTGAAACGGCACCCCTTCGCTTCGCATGTGCACCAGATTGTACGCGGGAACAGCCTCGATCTTCAGTCCCATGACAGTTCGCTCATCGCCGTTATGCATGACGATACCGCCCGTTACGCGGCCGGCGGCCGTTTCGGTCACAACCAGGGCCGTGGCTGGAGTCTGCAGAATATCCAGCGCACACATATCAAGGTGATCCTGATGCTCGTGAGTAATCAGAATGAGGTCTGCCTTGGGTAATTTGGTGTAATCTCCCATCTTGCTGTAGGGATCGACATGGATGGTCTTGCCGTCGAATTCGAACATAACCGAACCATGGCCGATAAAGGTTATTTTCAGGCTGCCCCGGGAAGTGTCGAACGAATCCGATTCGAAGTTCCAGGCAAAAGCGGAATGCGGAACGGCAAGCATGAATATTACAAACAATACCATCAACCCGACCATTTCAAATCCCTCCTTCAGGACCAGTGACAGAAGCCGGCGAGCAGGTCAATTTGAAAAACATACCCGAAAGTTATTTTCTACCGAAGCAGTCAGTAATGTCAAAGTAGAAGTTTTCGATCTCTTACGAAAAGGAAATCTTGCACGCGAAGACGCGAAGACGCGAAAAAGTCCCAGTGCGACGTGAAAAGCCGCTTCGAAAAGGGACTTCTCCACCACAGAGACGTTCGATAATTTCAAAAACGCGGTGGCCCGCTTCGAGGGGCTAGGGTCGATCTTTAGAGAGCACAGAGAACGCACAGAGCGTTCGATAATTTCAAAAACCCGGTGGCCCGCTTCGAAGGGCCAGGGTCGATCTTTAGAGAAAGGCTCGAACACGGATGAAGGAGCGCAGCGGGGTGGATGCACACGGATAAACCAGAAGAGACAGGTATCATTTCACGTATCCAAAAACCCTTTTATCTACATCCAGAGGCTCGGGACCCCTGATTATCGACTTGAGATCAATTACCTCACGGTCAGGAAACCCGGGGTGTGGGTTCGTGTCGGCAGGTGGTGAGGTTCACATATGGGCTGAATATGGGATCATAACGCAGGAATGTCGTGATTCCTTGCCGACATGGCAAACCCTCTCGTGGGCCGGCAGCATAACGAATATGATTTTGATATTTTAATTTTGGGTTGCGGACCACCTTCTCCAGTGCGATGGTCCAACCCTTATTCGTCCAGACCGGGTAACCACAAATAGTAGAAGCCGTTTCTGAGAGGAGTAACGGAATCCCCCAGGCCCAGGTCAATCAGGCTTATTTTGGGCAAACCCTGCTTGCTCGTGGAAGAAGTGTTATAGAGATTATCGTTTGGGTATTCCGTGCGGCGATAAACCACGACTTTGGCGTCCTCCGGGAGCCCGGCGAGTTTTGCCGCCTCGTGGATCGCATCGTCCAGGTACCCGATTCGATCCACAAGACCCAGGCTCAGTGCTTCCGGGGCTGTGAAGATACGCGCCGACATGATAATCTCCCTTGCCTGGTCATTGAGCTTGCGATGCTTCGTGGCGAGGGAGATAAACCTTCCCGCCAGTTCATCGATAGTATTCTGAAAGATTTGATCTTCCTCCCGAGTGGCCTTTCGGAAAGGGGACCCCATGTCTTTGTTCTTGCCGGACTTGCTTGCTTCGACTTCCACACCGATTTTGTTCATCAAGCCCGAGACGTTGGGTCTCAGGAATACAACGCCGATCGAACCGGTGATAGTGGTCGGGTGAGCCAGTATAAAGTCTGCAGGCAAGGCCACGTAATATCCTCCGGAAGCCGCCACTCCCATCATGGCCGCAACGATCTTTGCCCCGGTGCATTTCTTGTACTCCATGATCTCATGATACAAAATATCGCTTGCGGTAGCCGAACCGCCGGGGGTGTCAATTTCTAAAACGACTGCCCTTATTTCCCTGTCTTTTTCAGCCTTCTTTAGTTGAGATACAATCTCCTCGACCATGCTTGACCTGCTGAGAAAACCTCTCGGAGAGTCCGAGATGAATCCTTTGATTGAAAGGATCAGAATTTTCTCTTTCCCGGCGCCTTGCAGCGTGAATTCCTTTAAGGGTTCCGTCTTATCGGGAAATATGGTGATCTTCGGATGGATGCAACCGCCGCAAAGCAGAAGAACCGCCAAAATGCAAACAGCGGGGAGGGGCCGAGTCAGGAAACATCTCAGGGTCATGGACGCCTCGCCGGGTTTTTGCTCCGACCGTCGGCGGAGCCTGGTTTTCCGATCTCCAGGATAATTCGAGCGATCCCGGCAAATCCGAGCCCGCCCTTCCGTTTGGTAACAAAGGCAGGCAGCGCATTTGCCCGACAAAAGCGAAATACTCAGGCGCCCAGTCTACAGTATAAAACGTTAACGTCAAGCCTGGTTTGTCCCTTTGGTCTCGTTGCAAAAAGGGTCGGGCCGCGGTAACTGCCCAAATTTACATGACAATGATTCAAAATCATTGTTTGTACGAGGCTTAGAAGAGTATTTTTAGGGTCAAAAACGATTTTCTAACGCAAGCTGGGGGTTGCTTTATCCATTGCCAGAGCCAAACGACGCTTCCTGCCCGGATCCGCCCGGCGAGCCTTGGCTCGGCTTAGAGCTTTCATTTTAAGGCCAAAAATGTGCTTCTAAGCACTAATAATGCATGATCTTTTAACGTTTACCCATAGAAACCGTGGTGTTACCTTGGTCCAACCCAATGCTGTCCTGTCAAATCTCTTTCCCAGAATCGAGCGTCTCAGGCGGCTTTTCAAACTTGCCTCTGTCCGACCCCCAAATCAGCACTGCGAAAACATGGTTCGGATAGGGCTTGCTTAGGCATTCCTGTCCTCAATGAGTTCTCCATTCCAGAACGTTGGGATTGCGAGTCGAAGCTCCATGACTCTCAATGTCAGATGTTAGCAAAATATTGTCCACGACCATTCCAATAGTAATGTATTCCAATTTTTCAGCGGGTACTGTTCCTAAATAAACCTCGATTTTATTCCATCGGCCAGATTTCAAATGCTCTGTAAAGTGTTCATCATTCGACTGTAATGATTTTATCCAATCATCATATGTCATTGATCCGCTTGGATTGAATGCTTTGCTCCATTTTAATCTCAATGTGAATCCTGGAATTTCAGACATAGATGGATTACCTATGTTCAAGTGAAGTGTATAATTATTCTGACGCTGGCTTATTCCAGCAATTGATATAAAGAAGTATCCTAAATCAGTGTCCACACGCCTAGGGCCTTTAGAGTTTTTAGTGAATACACATGATTTATATTTGTTTACACTTGAGTCAAGTGCAGCATAATCGGTTGCCAATGACTTTAAAGATGAACTCATATTCGATAATTTCTGTTCGACATGGAGCTGTTTAGATTTATCTTCCGGTTGAATATCACTTAATCGTATCTCTAGATCATATACCTTCTTGTTGAGAGTCTTGATTTCTTCTTGCAGCTTTTGGATATCTCCACTTTGTTGTTTTTGGCTAGTCTCTTGTTGATGAGTAAGTTGTTTCAGCTTGTCACACCCACTCAAAAGTAAAATTGCTAAGATTAAAGTGGGTAGAATAATCTGACTCCCCCTTTGGTCTCGATCTTCGCCGTATTTTGCCATCTCAGTACTCCTGCTTTCTATCGCTTCATCTTAATCTGCGATGGGCCCTTCACAACTATTTCTGGACCCCCTTGATAGCTCTGAATCATCCCCCGTTACACAAATGTCTTTTCCAGAATACAGCGTTTCGGGCAGCTTTTCAAACTTGCTCCTATCCGATCCCCAAATCAGCACTGTGAAAACCTGGTTCGGATAAGGTTTGTCGGGGTTGATGAAGGTGGGTTGACCTTTCGTCTTGCCTGCAAAATGGGCACTCGCAACCGTGCCGCGACCGTCTTTTGCTGACCTATGTACTTGGCGGCATCTTCAGGTGAGATGGTTGCATGGGCGTAGGCGGTGGAAACGAACCCGACCAATAAAGCAACAATTAGCAGGAATTTGAATCTTGTCATTTACGTTTCCACGATCCGAGGGTCATCAAAGAGAAGAAGGCAAAGCAACTGAATCCAGTGCCTAAAGCATATTACAGCCACATCCCGGTTTCGCAAGAATTTTTTCGGACAATCAAATCGGCCGTACCACACCAGTCAAGATTCGATCCCCCACCTGCTGACCCACGAGGGTTCATAATCCCCCCAAAAAACAGAGGTATTGAAAACGGAGATCGTGTAAAATATAGCCAAAAGGGTCGGGCCGCCATAACTGCGTGAATTTACATGGCAATGATTCAAAATCATGGTTTGTGCGATGGCTTAGAGGAGTATTTTTAGGATCAAAAACGATTTTCTAAAGCAAGCCGGGGGTTGCTTTATCCATGGCCAGAGCCAAACGACACTTCCTGCCCGGATCCGCCCGGCGAGCCTTGGCTCGGCTTAGAGCTTTCATTTTAAGGCCCAAAAGGTGCTTCTAAGCACCAATAAGATATGATTGGTTGCTTTATCCATGTGGCCAGGGCCAAACGACACTTCCTGCCCGGATCCGCCTGGCGAGTCTTGGCTCGGCTTAGAGCTTTCATTTTAAGGCCGAAAATGTGCTTCTAAGCACCAATAAGGCATGATCCTTTAACGTTTACACTTAAAAACCAGGTTATTAGCTTGGCCCGACCTTAAACTCACCAAATTATTGGGCTGGGTGTAGGGCTAGTCCATCTTAGTCGAATCATCTTCTTCAATTACTTCGCCCCGTGGGTTGAGCGCACTACGTACGCCTTTAGGGGTATGTGGCGAAGCATCTGGGAACGCAATCCCAGCTAGCCAGCCAGATGACGGGGTCGCGATGTTTGTCGTGTACAGATAATTCAATCTCCGCATAATGCTCTCTTCGGCTTGAGATTTACTTGAAGCCTCCTGTGCCATTGATCGACAGAGTGTCAAGACTTCCTCAAGTATATCCCTCTCAGAACGTTTTTGGCTGGGGTCTGGTAGTCCGGGAAGTTGCGCCATGGCTTTAGATACTTGGTCCTCGAAGTCAGTCCACCATTTATCAAAGACCCTGTCCAACAAGGTCACCTCTAATTGTTTCTCTCCCAGTGCCGAGTTCATGCTCTTCATTAGCTTGTGCATATCCTCTTTGTTCGGCAGGGTATACTGAAATTGGGCCAGTGGGCCTTGCACGTCAGACGATGATAAACCGAAGAGAAGGGTCCAGACCCGTGATCTATCACTTGCTTTGCATGCAGCTCCAGCCTCGAAGAGTATCCAGGGTTTGTTCAGGTTATCGGGTGTCAGGCAGACTAAGCTAAATTCCGTGTCCTGAAGCTGTTTCGATAGTTCATTAAACCACTGAGAACCTTTTTCGATGTCCTCTGTGGACAGGAAAGGCTCCACCGTTTGGATTACACCGGGAAGCCATCCACGGAGAATAAGGGCTATCTTACGGCTTAACTCACCTGACCAACTGATGAATACTTTCATCTGGGTTCCTCCCTGTGCTGACTTTAGAATCTCTCCAACAGGAACTGCCTCACAAACCCAATTACGCCACCGACGCTGTCGGATGTGATCTTTTCCCAATTGGCATGCATCGCCCAATCCCGAATCTTTGGCATGGTGTCCAGGAGGGTCTTTTGTGCTCCGCTGACAAGCCCTTTGCGCTTCAGGGCATTGACTACCTGCTGCATATCCGCATTATCGACATCCAACTCCTCTGCCCGTGCGTATCGCTTCAGGGCATCCTCAAGGGCAGCACAAGCCAACACAGCGGCCACCTCCTTATTACCTTCAGCAAGGCTCTGCTCTGCAAGAAGGACAAAATCCCCGAAAACTTCCCCGGATACCGCCCTCTCAAGGGAAAACACATAGCCTCCCTCGTAATCCTCCTTGGCAGCATGGAAAATCGCACAAGAGACATTAAGATAGTCTGGCCTTAGACCTCCGCTCAAAACCATGTCGTAGATTCTTCGGAAGCTCTGAAGATGCGTCTGCAACCCTGCATTTTCCAGAAGGTTCAAAACACTCGTTGACCATTTGTGCCACTCTGGTCCGGCACTATTCGAAGCCAGTTCGAGTTCATCAAACCTCTTTTGGATACGCTCATCGAGTTTCATTATATCCCCTGTCGAGATGGAACTTTCCTCAGAGGATATCACAGAATCCAGGTGGAGGAATTAGGATTCGACATGGAGCGAAACACCCGGCTAACAATGGCAAATCCCACAGGACGTGTTCTGGTATGGCTTACCCTGCCCATCTGCCAAAGTTAAACCTGGGGGTGCGCCTCTGGTTTCCCAAAGGTCACCTTGTTGCATTTCCGTAGGGGTTGCAGTAGAGTAGGCAGACTGTGAAGGGAAGCGTGATGCATCTTAAGCAGCGGTTTCAGCGATTGTCTTTTTGGAACAAACTGGCTGCATTAGCGGCCTTCGTAGGCATACTGGGGTTTTGCCTATACCTTGCAGACAAAGTATACAATCAGGTTACGTCCTTACCTGAGATACATGTATCTCCTACCCAGTTAACGCTGCATGCGGGTAGCTATGAAGTAAAGACCCCATTATCAGTGACCAATACCACTCGGCTTCCCCTGTACAACATAGAGCTGAAGCTGGAGTTAGAACCCCCAAGCCTGAAATCAGAGTCTGTCCAAATTGCCCGTGTTGGTCGCGAACCAAAACTCGAAGGAAGAACGGGACCACTAAAGGTGGATCAGGACCTTTTCATGATAGATATCACCGATTCGAAAGAGCGTGAGGCTTTGGTTCTGGTTATTGCAAGCATAGATCCACAAAGTACCCTAACGCTGGTAGTCTATGGAACAACACCAGTGCCAAGTCAAGCAAAGGTTGTACTTTGGTGCTTTGACCATGAGAGGAGTCCTTTACTCGCTAGGGAAGGGGGAGCGGGTATTGGATCGAATTACGTTCCCGAGGCTATAATACTGCGTCGCATGCGTTTTAATGTGAGATGGATAGATGATCCATGGTAGCCCTGAGTTCAGCACAGGCTAAGGATTGGTGGCTCACAGGGAGAGTCAGAGTGTTGAACAGAGAGAGAACTTGCTGTGCAATGCCTGGGTCATCTTATAGCTAGCTATGGGCTATCACCAAAGAAAGAAGAGGTTAACCCAAATTGAACTAACCGATTGATTTAATTTGGAGGGCGACGCGGGGGTCGAACCCGCGACCTTTGGTTCCGGAGACCAACGCTCTATCCACTGAGCTAGCCGCCCTCTGTGCAAGGCAGGGAAAAATGCTGAAGCTGCAGCCTGAAATCCGGGCAACTGCGGCCCGGACTCAGGTAGGTTGGGTATCACAGGCTAAGGTCTTTGTCAATCAAACCGCGTCGTCAAACCGCGCGGCCTTTGCAATGGCGCTTGAAAATATCCGATTTTCAAAGGCACATAAAACCGCGCCGCAACGATCTACTACCATTTCGGAAAATCGCGGGCCTTCACGCAGTCGGGCTTCATTTCGTCTTTTTCGGCCGGGCGCACCTCTTTTACCAGGATGTCGAATTCAGCCCACGTTCCGGCGCGCGGATCGTTGAAATCAGCCACGATCACATCGCCGCGCACTTCCTTTACCATGAACTGCACGAGGCACTTGCGCTTCATCTCCCGGTACATCCTGCCGGGCTTGACCCTCTCCTGCTTATAGTCTACCAGGGGAAGATCGCGAATGAGTTCCGGATCGTATGCGCCGCAGATCTCTTCGGGCGGGACGTAGACCTTTACGCGGTCACCGGCCTTTTTGTGTATCAGGGCCGATTCAACCGATTTATACTGAGGGTCGACGCCCATTACGAAACTGGTCATCTGAGACTGGACAAGAGGCCCCGGCCCATCAGCCGGGACGATCCGCATCTCGTATTCGATCGTCACCATCGAACATTCCTTGATCCGCTCTTCCATATTGCTAAGCTCTTCCCCCATCTCCTCTGGCTGTTCACTTCCCTCATGCCCGGACTCTCCGGCACGCATCCACGCTGCATTCATTTTAACCATTGACCGGCAAAAAGGGGACATTTTCTGTTTACTGTCGGAGACATTCTGATTAAAAGCTAAAATGATGCACCACAGAGACGTTCGATAATTCCAAAAACCCGGCGGCCTGTTTCGAGGGGCCAGGGTCGATCTTTAGAGAGCACAGAGAAGACACAGAGAAATCGAACCACGGATGGACACGGATGGACACCGATAAACAGCAGAGGCCGCAACCAAAAGATTGAAAGCTATTCACCACAGAGACACAGAGAACACAGAGAAAAAATGGACTTAGATAAAGATCTTTACAGATTCTGATTAAAAGCTAATTCATGCACCACAGAGACACAGCGGACACAGAGGACATAGAGCAGCAGAGGCCGCAACCAAAAGACTAAAAGCCATTCACCACAGAGACACAGAGAACACAGAGAACAGAGACAGAGACGGAGAGACACAAAATTTCAGAAGATTAACAAAGGTCTCAGGGCTCACAAATAGCCATTTATGTTAATCCTGTTTTGTCCCGTTAGGGACGCCTCGCGAAGTGTTTCTCTGTGTTCTCTGTGTCTCTGTGGTGCATACCAGGCATTTTATTCCTTCGGTGAAAGGTTAGGGAAAAGCTGATTTGATGAAGCAAGACATCGAGGTTCAGAGCCCGCCCCGCCTTACCTTCAAAAACCTGTCCGGAGTTCCGGGACTCGTGCACGGAGTTTTCACCAGGCGCGGCGGGGTTAGCATGCCGCCCTACGAGAGCCTCAACGCTTCGTGGAGCAACGGCGACTCACCCGGGGCCGTGCTGGAAAACCTTACCCGCATAAAGAACGCGATCGGAGTCGAAAAGCTCGTTTCCAGCCGCCAGTTCCATGGCGACTCGATAAATTTTATCGACAAAGAATCGGCCCAGGGGCTGGAAGCGCGCCCTCCCCTTTTGATCGCGCCACCGGCGGACGCGCTCGCGACGAATCTGCCGGGCATTGGTCTCGTTATAAAGATCGCGGATTGCCAGTCCATTTTTCTTGCCGATCCGCAAAGCCGGATCATTGCCAATATTCATAGCGGGTGGCGCGGAAGCATCCAAAATATTGCCGGGAAGAGCGTAAACTACCTGAGTGAGCGCTTCGGGCTGAATCCCGCCGGGACGCTGGCGGCGGTTTCCCCTTCACTTGGGCCCTGCTGCGCCGAATTTATAAACTACCGCAGTGAGATCCCGGAGAAGCTTTTGTCCTTTCAGGTCCGCCCGACTTACTTCGACTTCTGGGCAATCACCCGGGAGCAGTTGACATCGGCCGGGATACGCGAGGAGAATATCGAGTTTTCACAAAGATGCACCGTGTGCGGGAAGGCGGAGTTTTTTTCGTACCGGGGCGAAGGCCGGACAGGGCGCATGGCGACGGTAATCGGGTGGAAAAGCTAAAGGTCACCACAGAGACATGACATCCACCACAGAGACACAGAGGACACAGAGAGACACAGAGAAAGACTTTTTGACAGGATTTACAGGATTAACAGGATTAAGAGATAAAACAGACAGGGAGTTGGATAGGCCATTTTCAATCCTGTAAATCCTGTAAATCCTGTGAATCCTGTCTAAGGCAGTTCGCTTTTCCTCCGCGCCCTCTGTGTCTCTGTGGTGGAGAAACCTGTCTAAGGCAGTTCGCTTTGCCTCCGAGGTCTCTGTGTCTCTGTGGTGAAGAATCATTGGAGCTTGGTTTGGATAAGATAATTGAAGATGCCCGCATAATTAGCCAGGAGAGGATTTGCGGGCAGATATTCCGGCTCCGGCTGCATTCGCCCGAGATCGCGGGCGCGGCCCGGTGCGGGCAGTTCGTGATGCTTCGCGTACGCGAGGGGAGCGATCCGTTACTCCGCCGGCCCTTTTCATTCAGCCGGATATACGCCGGGGAGGGAGATTTCGAAATCCTCTACAGGGTGGCGGGCCGCGGCACGTGGCTCATGTCGCAGCTTGCGCCCGGATCGGCGGCAAGCCTCATCGGCCCTCTGGGAAACGGGTTCGAGCTGCCGATCGACAGGACCCTTCCTTTGGCCTTCATCGCCGGCGGGATCGGGATAGCGCCTCTTCTGGAGCTGATCTCACAGGTGGTTTCCGGGCGCGGGGCAAAGGGGATCGAAGAGCTGCGCCTTTTCTACGGCGCCCGCACGGCATCCGAGCTTTTGCCGGAGGAGTTTCTTCGATACCCGGGCGTGCAGGTCAACTTTGCAACCGATGACGGAAGCTTCGGCTACAACGGGCGCGTTACCCGGATGTTCGAGGAATTTTTTGCGGCGGGGAACTCGCGGCCTTCCGAGATCTTTTCATGCGGACCCCTCGCCATGCAATATCACCTGGCCCGATGGGCGCTCTCAAATGAAGCGCCCGCCCAGCTTTCGATGGAATCTCTTATGGCGTGCGGCATCGGGGCCTGCCTGGGGTGCGCGCTCCCGGCAGCAACGCCCGATGACCCCGAATCCGAACGCTTCGTCCACGTGTGCGAAGACGGCCCAATCTTTTCTGCAGGATCTATCAAATGGAACAAAATCTCAGCCCAGCAGACCCCTCCCCCGGCCTGGCTGTTCAGCTAGGGCCGCTGCGCCTGAAAAATCCGGTCATGAGCGCATCCGGCACGTTCGGCTACGGTCAGGAGTATTCCGGTTTCTTCGACCTGCGGCGCCTCGGGGCCATCGTGGTAAAGGGGATATCGCTCGAACCCCGCGCCGGGAACCCCCCTCCCCGCCTGGTCGAAACCCCAGCCGGCATGATCAACGCCATCGGCCTGGAAAATGTCGGGGCCGAAAGGTTTTTGTCCGTGAAGCTCCCTTTTTTGCGCGATCTGGACGTCCCGGTGATCGTAAATATTTTCGGCAACACGGTCGAGGAATATGCCGAACTTGCCGCCCGGCTCGACGGGGCGCCCGGGATTGCCGCCCTGGAGATAAACGTTAGCTGCCCGAATGTAAAACAGGGCGGAATGGTTTTCGGGACCGATCCGGCGATGACCTCCAGGGTGGTGGAGGCCGTCAGGCGCGCCACAAGTCTTCCGGTAATCACCAAGCTCACGCCCAATGTTACGAGCATCCCGGAGATCGCCAGGGCCGCCGAAGGGGCCGGAAGCGATATTATTTCCTGCATAAACACCGTGGCGGCAATGGCCGTGGATATTTTCTCCAGAAGGCCGCGGCTCGCCAATATAGTGGGGGGGCTTTCCGGACCTGCGGTAAAGCCCGTTGCTCTTCGATGCGTCTACGAGGTCTGCCGCGCGGTCAAGTGCCCGGTGATAGGAATCGGAGGGATCACCAACGCTGCGGATGCCCTGGAGTTTTTACTGATCGGGGCCGCCGCCGTCCAGGTGGGCACGGTCAATTTCATAAACCCCCGCGCTGCAGTCGAGATAATCGAGGGGATAGAGCGCTTTATCGAGGTGGAGGAAATTGCGGACATAAAAAGCTATATCGGGAGCCTGGACACAGGCTGCCTTTTTCCTTTCGCCGACGATTCGTGCGCCGTAATCCAATCGGAAATCTCTTAGAGAAATTTTTTCCACGCGAAGACGCGAAGACGCGAAGAGGGGCCAGGATCGATCTTTAGAGAAAGGCTCGAACCACGGATGAAGGAGCGCAGCGGGGTGGATGACCACGGATAAACGGATAAATTGGTTCATATTCAAGAACAAGGATCTGCGCTGGAAGATTAAAAGCCCAATCCGTGATATTCGTGAAATCCGTGGTGAAAGCTTTTTAAAGATTTGAACCACGGATGAACACGGATGAACACGGATAAGTTGAGAAGAAGGATCTGCGCTGGTGGTGCGCTGTGATGGTTAAAAGCCCGATCCGGGATTATTCGTGAGATCCGTGGTGAAAGCTTTTTAAAGATTTGAACCACGGATGCCACGGATGAACACGGATGAACGGATAAAGTGATTCATATTCAAGAAGAAGGATCTGCGCTGGAAGCTTAGAAGCCCGATCCGTGATATTCGTGAAATCCGTGGTGAAAGGCTTTTAAAGATTTGAACCACGGATGAACACGGATGAACACGGATGAACACGGATAAGTTGAGAAGAAGGATCTGCGCTGGTGGTGCGCTGTAATGGTTAAAAGCCCGATCCGTGATATTCGTGAAATCCGTGGTGAAAGCTTTTTAAAGACTCATATGCCCTCATCCTGGATCGTTTTGGTGATAATCCAGGGCAGCCACCCCTTTTTGTGCAACGCAACAATTCAAGTATATCCTTACCTTCACGGTATTATCAAATACTGTCTTTGCCCCATTGATCGCTGAGTACCAAAGAATAAGATTGATTCAGACGATAAGGGACCCGGTATCTTTTCAAATCAACCGTTCGAGATTCGCCATAAAATCGAAATCAATGCCGCAGGCTGGTTTTCAACGCAATGCAGGGCCCTTCTGGCAAAGCCTTTTGTCCTTAGTTCTTCACCAGAACCCCTAGCAAAAGGATGGCGTACCATCATGAAAAACACAATTATCAAGGCTACAGGCAGTTATCTGCCGGACAAAGTGGTGTTCAACGAAGAACTGACTCAGTTTCCCGAAGACTCACGGCCGCGCATAGCGATAAAGACAGGGGTCCTTTCCAGAAGAATCGCCCCGGAGGAGGCATGTACGTCCGACCTGGCAATCGAAGCGGCCCGTGTGTGTCTCAAGAAAGCCGATTTTCCGGCCGAAAAGATTCAAGGCATCGTACTGTCAACCTCATCTCCCGACCGCGTGCAGCCTCCGACAGCCACCCGCACCCAAGCCGCCCTGGGCGCGCCTCAGGCTTTTGCATTCGACATGAACTCGGTCTGCGCGGGCAGCACTTACGGCATTTGCATGTCCGATGCCCTGATAAGGTCCGGGAGGTACGAAAACATCCTCTTCATTGCGGCCGAAATGTATTCCAAGATACTCAATCCGAACGATTTCGGCACGGCCCCTTATTTCGGCGACGGCGCCGGGGCGATCCTTTTTGGAGCGGGCAACGGCGACAAAGGCGTCCAGCATTCATGTCTCGGGTCAGACGGCCATCTGTGCGAAGAGGTCGGCGTTTTCGGGGGCGGGACGATCATGCCGTTCAAAAGGCTTACCAGTCCGAACACGGTTTATTTGAAAATGAATGGACGGGCCATTAAAGAGTTCGCCATGAAAAGGGGTCCCGAAACCATAGTGAGGCTGGCCACGGAAGCCGGAATCTCTCTGGACGAGGTCGATTGTTTCATCTGCCATCAGGCGAACATAAATATCCTCAAGGAGATATCTTCGACTCTGAATATCCCGTTCGAGAAGTTCTACGTAAATCTCGACCGGTACGGAAACACTGCGAGCGCATCCGTCATAATAGCGCTGGATGAGGCAATCGAGTGCAAGATGATCCACGACGGAAGCCTTGTGGTTACCGTTTCGTTTGGCGGAGGGCTAAACTACGGGGCCAATCTGATTCGTTTTTAATCCAAGACCGGGCGTGGATAAACCCCGCCCCTACAGCGTTATCGCACGGGTCTTCGTACGGGAGGGGGAGCGCAGCGCTGTATGCCCTCCCGTAGAACCCCATTTGAACGCAACTCCGCATTAAATCGCCAGTTTCCTATTTAATCGCTTATGCGATTCACCCTCCCACCGGGATGCCGCCTCGGCAAAGCTGAGCCGCCCCGACCAGGGCCGAATCGTTTCCCTGGAGGCTTCTTTTGACAAGGGCGAGGCCGGGGTCGAGCATCGAACAATTTTTCGCGAGGGCTTTTTCAAGCGGGCCTATGAAAAGGTCCCAGGCCGAGCTGACACCTCCTCCTATGACCGCATGCCTTATCCCGAGAGCCGAGAAGATGCTTGCAAGACAAATCCCCAGCGCCCAGCCCATCTTGTCGAAAAGGGCAAGCGCAGCCGGGTCTCCCTTCCCGGCACATTCATAAATAGTCTGCGCGCTCAGTTTCCCTTCTTTTTCGAGCACGTGGAGCGGACCCTCTTTGAGCTTTTGCTCATTCACAGCCCTTTTTGCGCCAGATACGAGCGCACGCGCAGATGCGAACGCCTCGAGGCACCCTTTCGACCCGCAGGGGCAAGCAGGCCCACCCGGTTCCACTATCATATGCCCTATTTCCGCCGAAAACCCGAGGCCGTCTCCTTCCCACAGCTTTCCATCGAGAAAGAGACAGCCTCCCGTACCCGTGCCAAGCGTTATCCCGGCCCAGTTTCGAACTCCCCTGGCGGCCCCCGTGAAGCTCTCACCCAGGCCGAAGACGTTTGCGTCATTTTCCATGTAAACGGGGATTGACAGATTTTGCCTGATAACCTGCCCCAGCGGGTATCCATCGAGCACCGGGAGGTTGGGGGAAAAAATCACCAATCCGCCGGCCCTGTCGATTTTTCCGGCAACCCCCAGCCCGGCCCCGGAAACCTTGAGCCCAAGCTTCGCTGCCGCACCGATGAGTGTGCGGCACTGGGCGAGCAATTTTTTTGAAACCGATTCAGCCCCCAGCTCAATCTCTACGCGAGTTGTCCGGGACTCGATTATTTCCCCGAAACGATCCACCAGGGCGGCCCTGAGGTTGGTCCCACCGAGGTCGACTCCGATGCAGGCGCTTTTTTCAATATTTTTCATGATCCGGATATTTATCGCCCAAGCGGCGGCATGTGCGCCCCCGAGCCGTTGATCATCTGGTCAGGAATGCTCCCGGCACATAGAAGACGTACTTCCGGGCGAGAATGTCAAACTGGGAGTTTGTCTCTTCTTCTATGCCGCTCAGGAGGTCTTTTAGAGACGAAGCGTCGCGGATGGTTTCGATGAATACGCCGGTATTATAATGTTCGGGGCGGAGCGGAAGCAAAAAATCGCGAACGTTTCCCTTCCATGAGACATTCAGCTTTTCGCGTTCTTCGTTTATGATTTTGAAAAACCTTCTCACCAGGTCGGTTCGCAAAACCGGGGACGGCGCCTTGGTGACGCACTCCATGAGTCCGGCGAGCCGGTACAGGCGGCGCATGCGTTCTTCATCTTCACGGAACCTGAAAAGCCACAGAAACGTGAAATGATATCCGCCGTCGAGTCTCAGGTGGTTTGGAACAAGGGTTACAGGAGGCCTGTCCTGGGGCGCCTTGCGGCGCTGGGCTTCAAGTTTTGCCGATTCTTCCCGCGTGCACAGAATAGCGCTTCCGGAGAGCCATTCGCCTCTGCGGAACTCAAGCGGAGCCGAGGCGATCAGGTTGTTTCCAGGTTTAAGCCTTGTGGAAAGATCGATGATATCTGCCATTCTCTTTTCGAACGGTCAAGAAACGGACAAGTGCGCTCCGGCTGGCTTCCAAGGCCCCCGCAATTCCTAGTTTATGAAAACATTCCTGAAAAAATCCACATGTTCGATAACGGAACCGGCGCCCCTGGCTACAGCGGTAAGCGGGTCGTCGGCTATGTTGACCTTGAGCTTGGTGTTTTCAGCCAGAAGCTTATCGAGACCCTTTAAGAGCGCTCCGCCGCCGGCGAGCCAGAACCCGTTGTCGTGAATGTCGGCGGCAAGGTCCGGCGGTGTTTTTTCAAGCGCCCGCCTCACCGCTTCAACGATTACCCCCACCGGTTCCTTTATAGCTTCGCGGATTTCCTCATCACAGACCGTAAAAGTCTTGGGTATTCCGGAGAGGATTTCCTTACCCGTGATCTCGATCGATTCGGGCTTTTCGGAGGCAACGGCCGAACCTATCTTCATCTTGATGGTTTCTGCGAGGACCTCGCTTATTATCATCTGGCGCTCACGCTGTATGTAGCGCAGTATCGCCTCGTTGGCCTCATCGCCCGCCACCCGGACCGATTCGCTGTAGGCCACGGCGAACATGGAAATTACCGCAACCTCGGTCGTCCCGCCCCCGATGTCCACCACCATGCTTCCAAAGGGCTGGTCAATGGGAAGTCCCGCACCGATCGCGGCGGCCATCGGTTCTTCGACCAGGTGTATGTACCTGGCGCCGGCTTGTTCGGCGGCTTCGATTACGGCCCTTTTCTCAACCGAGGTGATCCCGGTGGGGACCGCCACGACGAGCCTGGGCCGCAAGAAACTACGCTTGTTCAAAACCTTCGACAGAAAATACTTGATCATCACGGCCGTTACTTCGAAATCGGCAATGACGCCGTCTTTGAGAGGGCGAATGGTTACGATTCTGTGGCCGTGCCTTCCGATTATATTTCTTGCTTCCTGCCCTACGGCTATAACCTGGTGAGTATCCTGGTTAATCGCGACAACCGAGGGTTCGTTCAGCACGATCCCTTTGCCCCGAAGGTAGATGAGCGTGTTGGCGGTCCCCAGGTCCATCGCCAGGTCTTTCGAAAAATATGACAAAAGCCATCCAAACATACGTGACCCTTCTATTCTATCAGCTTTTGCGCTGAGTCTATAGACAATGGATCAGCCGGTCAACTGTTTATGAGGCAGTTCTTTCCGGTTTTAGACCAAAGGCCGAAAAGAGCCGCTGGTTGACAAGGGGCCACAGGTCTTCCATTTTGGCCGCATCCTGTGGAAAACCGGCCGAAGAGAAGTAAAGGTGGAGTTTGACTCCCTTGATTCCTTTGAGCGCGATCTTTCCATGGCGGGCAAGCTCGGCAAGCATGCTTTCGGCCTCCTGCACGGTCGTTTCAGCAAACAAAACGCCAAAGCGGTTCTGCGCGAGCTGCCCGACAAGGACCCCCGGAGGCAGCGCATCGCAAAGAGACGATGCGAGTTCGCGCTGTAGCTGCCGGATTCTTTTGGGCAGGACTTTCGTGGTAAGTATCTGCCAGGGTTCGACCTGAATCAGCCCGAGAGCGAATGGGGCGTTGGACTGCATGGAGGCGTGAAAAAGGCCCGCGACTCTCGATTCGAAAGCCGGGGCGCTGAAGAGCCCCGTACAGATATCGTATGATTGGAGGGCCTCGTTTTCTTCCCGGTAATAGATCTGTTCGAGCAGGAGCTGAAGAAAATGAAAGGCGTGCCCTGCGGCTCGCTCCGAATCGGTGTTCCAGTCGATTACCTTGCGGGACAGGAAAATCAGGGCAAGTTCATAGCCCAGGGAAGTCTGGCCGGGCATTCCCCAGACAGTGCCCTGATGGGGAAGGTTTTCGCCGGGTGCAAAAAGGAAATGGTCCGACGTGTCGGGATTCAGGCGGATGATGAACAGGTTTTTCTTATTTTGCAAAATCCAACTGACCAGCCCCTGCTTGACAGGAAAACTCTGAGCGACCAGGCCTCTTGGCGTATTTGCCGTGCAGCCCAGGATGCGAAAATTTTTCTTCTCGGGTTCTTTGAGGACGAGAAAGCCGTAGTCCGTGCCAAGCAACTGCGACCACTCGGTAACGAACAGCTCGCAGTAGCTGTCAAGGGCGTGCCCCTTGAAGGCGACTTCGTCGAGCCGTCTCAAGACATCGAATATCCTGGCGTAGTTTTCCTCCCGCCCTGCTGCTTCCCTGTTTTTCAAAAGCTTGCCGAGAAGCTCGGCAAACTCTTTTATCCATTTTTGCTGCTTGTCGTTGAATCCCCAGCCGTATTTCGTATCGACGTAGAGAATCCCCGCTCCGCCCGCAACCGGCACGGCATACAGCCCTTTTATATGGGATTCGCCTTCGCGGTAGAAAGGAAGTGTAAGGGATATGGACGAGGTCGCTTCATGGAGCTTATCGAGGTGTATGGTTTGTCCCACTTTTTGGACCTGGGAAAGTATCCCGCTGCCTTCCAGGGGAAGTGAAATCTCGGGGGGAATGAATTTGCTGAGGCTCTGAATGGCGGCGAGATTGAGCTGGCGGTTTCTTTCATCGAAAATAAAAAAAGCTGTGGTATAAGCCTCGAGGATGTTGGACAAAAGGCTTACCAGCGGCTGATAGGGATTGGAATCCATAGGTTTGCTCGATTCTACCGGTTGCTATACATTTACGGCAAAATCCCTGCCCATGTTTTTAGCTTGAGATTTTGCGGTATGATACAATAGGTTCGAATAGTGTCAAACTAGTACTGGAATGGGAGTTTTCTGTCAATAGACTTGAGTCCCTGGAGAAGCTGGTGGGTAAGATAGCGATTTTACCAGATATTTTATGTAACCAGATCGCCGCCGGCGAAGTCGTCGAACGTCCTGCCGCAGTGGTAAAAGAGCTGATCGAAAACAGCATAGACGCTCGGAGCACAAGGATTTCGGTCAGCCTGCTCGATGGAGGCCGCCGGGAAATCCGGGTAGTAGACAACGGGTGCGCCATGAGCCCCGAGGATGCGCTCATGTCGCTTGAGAGGCATGCCACAAGCAAAATCAGGTCGGCCCAGGACTTAATTGCCATATCTTCACTCGGATTTCGCGGAGAGGCGATTCCCTCGATTGCCGCTGTCAGCCGCTTTGAGCTGAGCACTCGTGAGCATGAGGCGCTTTGCGGGACCTCCATAAGAGTTGAAGGAGGCGTAATAAAAGACGTTCGTGAAAAGGGATGTCCTCCAGGGACTCAGGTGCTGGTGCGCGATCTTTTCTACTGCGTTCCGGCGAGGCGCAAGTTCCTGCGGACCGCGGAAACCGAACTTTCCTACATACAGGACCAGTTTCTGCGCGTTTCACTGGCAAACCCTCAGATTCACATGCAGCTCCTGACTCAGGAAAAGCCGGTGTGCGACCACCCGAGGTGTGAGGGTCTTCTCCAGCGGGCCTCACAGGTGCTTGGGCCCGAGATTGCAAGGTCGCTCACATCGATCGATTTTGAAAAAAACGGCATAAGCGTTTCGGGTTTTCTTGCGCCTCCCGACATCCAGAGGACGAACAGCCAGAGTCTTTTTCTGTATGTAAACGGGAGGGCCGTCTGGGACAGGCTGCTGCAAAGGGCCGTCCTGACGGCCTATGAGGCCCTGATCCCCCGCGGAAAATTCCCGGTAGCCGTTCTTTTTGTTGGAATTTCGCCAACCCGGGTGGACGTGAACGTGCATCCGGCAAAAAGGGAAATCCGGTTTAGAAACCCGGGCGAAGCAATATCCGTCCTGCGCGATGCCCTGTTTGAAGCCCTTTCGGCGCTTCGCCCGAAATCATACGGATTCGGGCGGCAGGAAAGCGGGTTTTTCGAAAAAAGGCAGCCGGGTTTCTATGGCTCAACGGCGCGCGAAGGCCAGGCCCCTTTCCGTTCAGAAAGCTGGCCCGCTACGGCAAGAGGGCCTGCGGATACGGGGCACTTGAAAAAATCCGGAGAAGATGAGCCCCCCCACCCGGCTTGTATTACACCCATGCCCGGGGAGGTGTGCGCAAGGGGACCCCGGGACCTGCAGGACTTTCCGGAAAAGCCGGAATACGAATCGCCGGAAGCCGAGCCGCGCGCGGCGGAATTTACCTATTCCAGCCTGAATATCATCGGCCAGCTCGCGAACTCTTTCATTCTTCTGGAAGCTCCCGACGGCCTTGTTCTGATTGACCAGCACGCGGCGCACGAAAGGATCGTCTTCAACTCTTTGAGCAAGAAGAAGACAAAGGCCGCACAGCTTCTTACACGGCCCGCAGTCGTGGACCTTTTGCCAAAAGAAGCCGTGCTGCTGAAAAGCATCATCCCCGCTTTGTGCGATCTCGGATTTGAAATCGAGCCTTTCGGGGGCAGCAGTTTCGCCGTTCATGCAGTCCCGGCGACCCTATCCGAGTTTAAGCCCGAAGACATAGTGCGCGACTATCTCCGGTATGCCGAAGAGGAGTGCCCGGCAAATGAGGGCGAAATCCTCCTGGGCCTTGCCAGAGTGGCGTCATGCCACGGATCCGTGCGGGCCAGGCACAGGCTTAAGACAGATGAAATAAAGGGCCTGCTTGCGTTGCTGGATTCGGCTGATGTTCCCTTTACATGCCCTCACGGCCGGCCACTTTCATACAAACTGACTTATGAGCAGATTTTTCGATTCTTCAAAAGGAGCTGATGAGGGGAGCTCCATCCCGCTGGTGCTTCTTGCCGGGCCGACCGCATCGGGGAAGACCTCGCTTTCGATCGAGCTGGCCACCCGGATTTCGGCCGAGATAGTAAACGCCGATTCAATGCAGGTCTACCGGTACATGGAGATCGGGACTGCAAAACCGACCCTGGCACAAAGGCAAACTGTCCCCCATCACCTCATAGACGTGGCAGACCCCGATGAACCGTTCGATGCGGCAAGATACCTCCACCTTGCCCGTCCGGTTATCGAAGACATAAGAAAGCGCGGCAGAGTCCCTCTCGTTGTTGGAGGCACCGGCCTCTACATGAGAGTTCTGACGCGCGGACTGTGCGAGGGTCCCTCCTCGGACCCCGAAATGAAAAAAAAGCTGATTGCCGATGAGAAGTCTAAAGGCCTCGGTCACCTCTATTGCGACCTTCGGCGGATCGACCCCGAATCGGCGGCAAGAATCCACCCGAACGACCGGCAGCGGATTTTTCGGGCGCTGGAGGTTTTTGGCCTTACCGGCGTTCCTTTATCCGCTTTGCAAAAGGACCATGGGTTCAAGGAGCAGCTTTTCCCGGCGATCAAGGTCTTCGTCAACCGTGAGCGAGGGGAGATCTACGAGCGGATCGACCGGCGGGTCGACTCCATGCTGGAATCAGGCCTCAAGGGCGAAGTCGAAAGGCTCCTTGCCATGGGCTACGCAGTGGAGCTCAAGTCGATGCAGTCGCTCGGATACAGGCAGATGGCCGCTCACCTTGCGGGCGCCATATCGATCGAAGAAGCGGCCTATCGGATAAAAAAGGAAACCCGGCACTACGCCAAGCGGCAGATCACCTGGTTCCGCGGCGACCAGGAGTTCAGATCTTTCGATGCAGACGATGTTGAAGGGATTTCGCGCTACGTGATCCATGAGATCTCGGGATCGGGGAATTGATTTGAACCACGGATGAACGGATAAAGTGACTCATATTTAAGAAGAAGGATCTGCGCCGGAAGCTGGTGGTGCGCTGTGATGGCTAAAAGCCCGATCCGTGATATTCCGTGAAATCCGTGGTGAAAGCTTTTTAAAGATTTGAACCACGGATGAACACGGATGAACACGGATAAGTTGAGAAGAAGGATCTGGGCTGGAAGCGTGTGGTGCGCTGTGATGGCTAAAAGCCCGATCCGTGATATTCCGTGAAATCCGTGGTGAAAGCCTTTTAAACATTTGAACCACGGATGGGAGCGTAGCGCGGTGGATGAACACGGATAAAGTGACTCATATTTAAGAAGAAGGATCTGCGCTGGAAGCTGGTGGTGCGCTGTGATGGCTAAAAGCCCGATCCGTGATATTCCGTGAAATCCGTGGTGAAAGCCTTTTAAACATTTGAACCACGGATGCCACGGATGAACACGGATAAACGGATAAAGTGACTCATATTTAAGAAGAAGGATCTGCGGTGGTGGTACGCTGTGATGGTAAAAAGCCCGATCCGTGATATTTCGTGAAATCCGTGGTGAAAGCCTTTTAAAGATTTGAACCACGGATGAACACGGATAAAGTGACTCATATTTAAGAAGAAGGATCTGCGGTGGTGGTACGCTGTGATGGCTAAAAGCCCGATCCGTGATATTCGTGAAATCCGTGGTGAAAGCCTTTTAAACATTTGAACCACGGATGCCACGGATGCCACGGATAGACAAATAAAGTGACTCATATTTAAGAAGAAGGATCTGCGCTGGTGGTGCTCTGTGATGGCTAAAAGCCCGATCCGTGATATTCGTGAAATCCGTGGTGAAAGCCTTTTAAACATTTGAACCACGGATGAACATGGTTATTTATGGATAACTGCTTTTTTTGACTGCCGGGGGAGTTGTCATGTGGGGACTGGAGGAACTGAAGGTCCACCGGGAAATATTGGACCGCATAGACTGGGAAATGACACCTGAAAAGGCTGTTGAGACCTACCTCGAGTGGGGGACCGGGTGGACGCGCAAGGATGATTTCGTTCGCTACCCCGGTCAGGAAGCGCTCTATTTTGTTATTTATGACTGGGAAAAGCCGGCCCAGGTTACCTTGATCCGGAGAACCATGAAAGAGGCCGATGAAATCGCCAAGATTCCCGCTCCGCCCGAACTGGTCAGCAAAGCGTGCGAAGAGTCCGGACACAAGCCCGGAGTTGGAGTGCACGCTCTTTCAGACGAATTAAAGGCATGGTTGAAGGAAGCGCTCGGTTGCTGAATCGGGAGAGAAAAGATGAGTGATCGAGTTCGCATTCCCAGGGACGGCAACAATGACTGGACCGCAGAGGCCGCGTCGAGGCGGCGTGAGTTTTTGGAGAATCAGACCGGCTCCAGTCTTCATCACATAGGCCGGTATTCTTTTGATCCGAGTGCCGTCAAAGGAAACATCGAAAACTTCATCGGCGCTATACAGATGCCCGTCGGCATTGCAGGTCCATTGACCGTTCACGGTCAGTATGCCGAAGGCGATTTCTGGGTCCCGCTGGCAACAACGGAAGGGACTCTCGTTGCAAGTTACAATCGGGGCATGCGCGTCGTTTCGGAATGCGGCGGGGTCAAAACCACGGTTGTCGAGCAATTCATGCAGCGTGCGCCGGTTTTTGTCTTTGAAGATGCGCGGGCCGCTGCAAAGTTTTCCCAATGGCTTGACGAAAACCTGGATCGAATCAAGGCCGCTGCAGGGGAGACGACAAGCGTTGGAAAGTTGCAGCATATCCAAAAGTTCAGTGTCGCCAATATGCTCTACGTGCGCATGAATTACACTACGGGGGATGCGGCAGGGCAGAACATGGTGGGGAAAGCAACCCTGGCTGCCTGCCAGTGGATACAGGCGAACTATCCCGGACCTTTTGATTACAACCTGTCCGGAGGAATTGAGACCGACAAGAAACATTCACAAATGAACAAGCTCCACACCCGGGGCAAACACGTCATTGCTGAGGCGACCATCAAGCAGGATGTGCTCCATGCTATCATGCGCGCCGATACCCGTCACATTTTCAGGATGCGGAACATAGGCAATATCGGCGCCATGATGGCCGATTCAGCTTACAACGGCCCGCAGTCCGCAAACGGCATCGCGTCCCTTTTTATCGCTACCGGGCAGGACGAAGCCAATGTGGTTGAATCCCACGCCGGCTTTTTCTTTTGTGAGCTGAGGGCCAATAATGATTTGTACGTTGCCGTCACCCTGCCGTCGCTCATTGTCGCCACTTACGGAGGGGGCACCGGCCTGCCGACCCAGCGGGAATGCCTGGAGATAATGAACTGCTACGGCAAGGGCAAATCCAACAAACTTGCGGAAATCGTAGCCGCCACCGTACTTGCGGGGGACATCTCGCTCACTGCGGCCATCTCCGCCGGGGAGTGGGTATCGAGCCACGAACGATATGGACGCAACAGGCCCTGACACCTCATACGTTCACTGATCTCCCCGTTGGATTTCCATCTTCAGTAATAGCCTTCACGCGATGCTTTCCCTCTGAAGACATAGTAGCAGTAGGCGGTGTAAATGAGAATCACCGGTAGGGTGATGACGATGCCGACGAGCAGAAACGACTGTGAGGTCCCAGCCGCAGCAGCCTGCCGGAAGGTGATGGCGAAGGGGACCAGCCATGGCCAGAGGCTGACTCCGAGACCAAGGTAACCCATGAGAAAGACGCCGATGCTCATGAAGAAGGGACGAGTCTCAAAGCCTCTGTGCAGGTCATACCATATCATGATGAAAAGGCCCGCAGTCACAAGAGGTATGGGCAACAGGTAAAAGGAATTGGGGAAGCCGAACCACAGATCTCTCACCCCCGCATTCATCATGGGCATGCTGATGCTCACGATCCCCATGAACACGCCCACATAGCCCAGAACATAAGAGGCGCACTTTCGTGCCCAGTGCTGGGTGATCGTATCGGTTTTCATCACCAGCCACGTGGATCCCAGCAGCGCATATCCGAACAGCAGGGCCACTCCCGTCATGAAACTGTAGGCATTCAGCCAGTCAAAAGGATGGCCGGCAAAACTTCTCCCCTCAACCTGCACGCCCTTGACGATGGCCCCGAGGATCATGCCCTGCATGAAAGTGGCCACTATCGATCCAAAGTGGAAAGCGTAGTCCCAGACAAAGCGGGATTTCACCGCCTTGAAGCGAAACTCGAACGCCACGCCTCGGAAAATCAGCCCCAGGAGCATCAGGATGACCGGCATGTAGAGAGCCGGCATCAAGATCGCATATGCAAGCGGAAAGGCCGCGAAAAGTCCCCCGCCGCTCAACACAAGCCAGGTCTCGTTGCCGTCCCAGAAGGGGGCGATCGAGTTCATCATACGGTCCCGGCATTCGTCCGACGGCGCAAATGGAAACAGGATGCCCACTCCCAGATCGAAACCGTCGAGCAGCACATATAGAAAGAGTGCGGTGACAATCAGGCCGAACCAGATGAGCGGAAGATCAAGGAAGCTCTCGAAGCTAAACATGGCGCCCCTCCTCTTTTGAAGTAAGGCCCATGATCAGAGGCGGCTCTTTGACACCGTGCGAGCCATAAACTTCAGCCTCGACATCGGGACCCTTTTTGATCAGCTTCACTATGTAATAGGCGCCCGCGCCGAACACGACCGTATAGGTAAGAATAAATACACCGAGCGATATGGCTACAGCAGGGCCAATCACCGGCGAAACGGCCTCCGAGGTCCGCATGACACCCTGGATTATGAAGGGCTGTCTGCCGATTTCCGTGACAAACCATCCGGCCAGCACGGCGCCAAATCCGGCCGGGGTCATGGCCATGCACCAGTATTGAAACCACCGGGTGTCAAACAACCGCTTCCTGAAATAAAGGACGAGCGCCGACACGCCGGTCAAAATCATCAACGTCCCGATACCCACCATGATGCGAAAGGACCAGAAAACCCAGAATACCGGCGGGCGGTCCTCCCTCGGCCAGGCCTTCAAGCCCCGGACCTCGCCGTTGAAGTCATGTGTAAGAATCAGGCTTGAAAGCCGGGGGATTTCGACTGCATATTTCGTGATTTCCTCTTTTTGGTCCGGCCATCCGAAAAGATTTAAGGGCGCACCACGCTGGGTTTCCCACAGACCTTCGATGGCGGCCACTTTGGCCGGCTGGTGTATAAATGTATTGCGCCCGTGCATATCGCCAAACACCAGTTGCAAGGGAGCCACGAAAATTGCCATGATCATGGCCATTGCGAACATCACGCGCGCCTGCTTCAAGTTACGGCCGCGCCAAAGGTAAAGCGCGCCGATGCCTCCGACAACGAAGGCTGTGGTCAGATATGCGGCAGTGACCATATGGACGAAGCGGTAGGGAAATGAAGGGCTGAAGATAACCTTCAGCCAGTCGGTGGGATACAACAAGCCGTTTTCACCCACACGAAATCCCTGTGGCGTTTGCAAAAAACTATTGGCCGAAAGAATCCAGAATGCGGACATCACGGTCCCTGCGGCCACAACCAGGGTTGAAGCAAAATGAATCGCGGGTCTGACGCGCTTCCAGCCGAACAGCATCACACCAAGGGACGAAGCTTCGAGAAAAAATGCGGTCAACACTTCATAGCCCAGCAACGGCCCGAGCACATTTCCGGCTTTGTCCGAGAATACCGAAAAGTTGGTGCCGAACTGAAAGGACATTACAACACCCGATACGACGCCCATGCCGAAGGTGACGGCGAAAATCTTCACCCACATGCCGTAAATCTCCGCATAGGCCGTATTGCCCGTTTTCAGCCATAGCCATTCGAGCACGGTGAGCCAGCTCGCAAGGCCAATTGTGAAGGCCGGGAAAAAGATATGAAACGAAAGCGAAAAAGCGAACTGGATGCGTGAGAGCAGGACTGGGTCGAGGTTTTCAATCATGACCTGAGTCTCCTGAACAAAGCCTGGTTTTGATCAGCCGGAAATATTTACGAATGGGCTACCGATAAGATCGGGCAACCGCCGAACATATCCGCAGCGCGAAGAAGCCGCGGCCGCTGCGCATCAGGCAAAGGCCCGGGCATCGATGACCTCTCCACTCCTGCGGCCCTCTACGCTCTCCACATAGGCGGCGGCCACCTTCGCAGCAGGCATGCCTCCGGCGCCATCCTGTCCCATGGACACCAGCGTCTCGCTCACCCAGGGAGGACTGACCGCGTTAACCCGGACCCCATTGGGCATTTCCAAAGCGGCAGCCCTCACAAAGCCTTCTATCCCTGCATTGACCAGGCTGATAGCAGCACTGCCCGGCATCGGCTCCAGCGAAAGCACGCCGCTGGTGAGTGTAATAGAGCCGTTATCACGAATGTAGCGCATACCGACGCGCACCAGGTTAACCTGCCCCATCAGCTTGTTTGACAGGCTCAACTGAAAATCTTCATCGGACAGGGTCTCCAGGCTGCCGAACTTTGCCTGTCCCGCAGTGGAAACCAGAGCGTCAAAAGGACCGAGCATTTCGAACAGTCTTTCCATGGACTCTTTACTGGCGATATCCACCCGGTAATCGCCCTTTGAGCGCGTCACCTGCAAGACTTCGTGCCTTTCGGACAAAGACTTGACCACAGCCCTCCCAATCGTCCCGCTTGCACCAATAACAACAATTCTCATTGTCTCCATCCTGTTCATGCCGCCGTTCCGCGCGACCTGCTCAACCGGCCAGACTTGATTCTGAGGATCAGCCCCGTGCCGATACCCCACGCGCCGTTAGCGATAAGAGCCGTCAGTAGAAAAGGCAGATGCCAACCGCCTCCCATCGGGAGGCCCTTGAGCGGCGCCACCACGAGACGAGCCGTCATCGTAGGCAAAACGGCGCCAAACAGAAAAGCACTCACCCAATAGCCGCTTCGGGCCGGGAATCTATGGACGACCATGGAAAACACAATACCCCAGATTCCGCCCCAGAACGCGTGAGAGAACACCGCAGGCACTCCAAACGGTTTGGTGACCTCCATCGAGAAAGGCCCGGAAGGCGCTAAGCCCAAGCCCCAGAGCATCCACCAGGTTAGCTGGTGAAAAATCAGGGTTGCGATAAAGCCTGCAATAAAGCCAAACAGAAGCCGTGCCGGGTAGCCCGTATCCGCAATCTTAAAATCCATGACCGCCTTTCCGGGCAGATGAAGAAAATAAGCCTGTATGGACCGGCCGCATCCTAAACGTACTGATAATGCTTGATACTGTTTTATTCAACGAGTGGTCCACATTTAAAGAGGGCGCAACTATCCAATCGACACCGCGGGGCGCGCTCCGGAAGTGCCTCTTTTCAAAGGGAGATTCATGGGGAACATTATGGAAATATCTATTTGGGAAGGCTGAAAGGCTTGATGGGTCCAACGGCTTTTTCGCCGCCCTGGTTTTCCCTGTTGCCGGATTCCAGGATAATCTCATTTTCACGGACCCAGCCGAGTTCCTGGCGAACCAGTTTTTCCTGTGCTTTGGGGCTGAGCTTGAGTGACTGAACCATCTCGAAGAGTTTCTGGTTTTCGACCTTGAGCTTGAGGACCTTTTGCTCGAGTTCCTTTACCTGTTGGTTTTGTTTTCTATAGCCGGGGAGTCCGTTGGAGGAAAAAACAATTGCGTAAATGAGGATGAAGTTCAAAGCCAGCAAGAGACAGACCAGGAGCCGGGCTACATAGACGCCCTTGACGGTGAACCTGGGCTGCGTCCCATTTTGCTGATACCTGTTGGTCTGAGTGGGTCGGTTCATAGTAAAACCCCGTCAGTTATTGCGGCCCATCCTGCGGGAAACGCACGGACGGAAAGAGTTTCGGGTCGGTATGCGGAATGAAAAGCGCCCCCCGAAATTCATTGATCAGTTCGACATTTACGTTGAGTTCAACGTAGGTGATCATGTTTCGGACCTTTTCGGCTTCGGCCAAAAGTGCTCGGTCGCACAGAAGCATGCAGGCCCCGAGGAGGCTCGAATTCCCGATCGCCTGGTAAGTTTCCAGGGGCAGATCAGGAATCATGCCGATTCGAACCGCCTTTTCGGGATCGATATGAGTGCCGAAATTTCCAGCGATGTAAATAATTTCCAAATCCTCAAACTTCACTCCCACCTTTCGGCAGATGAGCGACAGTATAGTGTACATCGCCGCTTTTGACTTCAGAAAAACTCCGATGTCGACCTCGGAGATCAACATCTCGCTCCCATCGCTGCTCTGAGAGCCAAGCGCAAGGGCATAGGCCGGGCCGTCCGGGGTATTTCTGAGGCGGGAGCAATTCAGGCCTGTGCTGAATTTGCCCTGGATATTGACGATTTTTGATGAGAACATCTCGGCTACAAGTTCTATCAGGCCGGAACCGCATATCCCCGAGGCTTTTCCGCCTCCGATTACCCGAAGCTGCGGCTCAAGCGACTTCCGGTCGATCCTTACCGAGTCTATTGCCCCGGCCATAGCCTGCATTCCGCGTTCGACAACCCCGCCTTCAAGAGCCGGACCGGCCGCTCCCGCGCAGGCGAGCAGCCAATCGCAATTTCCAAGCACGATTTCGGCGTTTGCTCCAACGTCTATCAGCATCCGAACGCCGTTCGATCTGTTCAGACCGGCTGCGATCACCCCCGATATGATATCGCCCCCCACGTACGAACCGACGTTGGGGAAAAGATAGAGGAGCGAGTTGGGCAGGAAATCGAACCCCAGCTCGGCTGCGCGCACTATCGGAAAAGTATTGGCCGCAGGAATGTAGGGTTCCCGGCAGATGTTCGACGGGTCAAGGCCCCACAAAAAATGGCTGATCGCCGTGTTTCCCGCACATGATAAAGCATATACGCATGAAGCAGAGGCCCCCGAATCATTCAGCATCTTTTCCATAGTATCAGAGCAGGCATCTACGAGCAGGCGCCTGAGGACCGCCAGGCCTCCGGCATCCCCGGCAAAGATAATGCGGCTGAGGATATCCTCCCCATAGGCCGCCTGGGGATTTTTTACCAGGGCTTCCCGGATTGTTTTTTTGCGGGCAATGTCGATCAACCGCAAAACCAGGGTGGATGTGCCCAAGTCCAGCCCAAATCCTAAAACGGGCGCATCCGCAGATCCGGCAACCACGTCGAGGACTTCCCAAACCCTACCCGTATACCCCACTACTGCGCGGAAGCGCAGATCGTTTTCGCGCATTTTGCGAACGAACCCGTTCATTTTGCCGGGCGAGATTTGAATCGGAGAAAACCCCTTCTGAGACAGAGATCTGGCAAGCCTGTCGAGGTCTGCGGTATTATCGAAAAGGCTCGGGGCCGGCAGATCGACCTCCACTGACTCTATCAGCGGCTCGTTGTCGAGTCTGACCGTGATATCGGAACTCGTTTCAGGAATTTCCTTCTCCATTTTCAGGCTGCCGATCACCTTCTCATTGCACCCGACGGGCGACGGGTTAGCGGAGTATCTGCAGGTTTTTCCTGCTTAATCAATTCAATTAATTACTTTTTCCTTGCGTTCTTTTCTTTCGGTCCCGGATCAGTTATTTACAATAGTGAAAGATCGAACAGATTAGGCACCAGGCCGGGGTTTAGAGCTTGTGACAGATTTCATTAACTAACGTCTTATTTACACTCGAAAAATCAGTTGACACCATAGCCGATTTTTCATAATTTCACAATGATTGTTAAACCGTTAGCTGTCAGGTTCTTATTCGTCTTACTTCTCGCGTGCCAGCGTCCCTTTTTTCACGTCTTTCTGCCTGACCGCAGTTGCCCGACCGTACCCAAACTCATTGCCGGAATTCCCCGATTCTCGGATTTTTTGGCAGAAGGCCATTAACTAGGGAGCCTGGATTTATGGAACACATTCAAGTAAAAGAGCTGGTTGAATTCATTGCGCGTTGTCTTGCGGAGTATCCCGAACAGGTTGTAGTAAAAGAGATTACCGGACACCAGATATCCGTGATAGAATTACGGGCGGCCAAAGAGGACCTCGGAAAAATTATCGGCAAGGAAGGCCGAAACGCTCACGCCATGCGTACCATCGTGAACGCGGCCGCAACGAAGCTTAAAAAACGCGCCGTACTGGAAATTCTCGAATAAGGGCGGCGCGCCGGAGCGCCAGAATGAAAGCGACACCACCTGGTTCCCAACCCGGGAAAGCTGGTCTTCCTGAATGTTTCGGAGACGGCGAGAGGGTGTGCCCTATCGATGAGGAAGGGATCATGCAGCCTCAGCGGGAGTGCGTCCCATGCCCTCATCTGAGACCTTGTCTGCAAAGTGTGATGGTCAAGCGGGGAAAGCTCAGGATAGTTGAAGCCCCCCCCTGCTCGAAGGTGACCGGATTCATCAAGAGGTGGTCGGACCAGAAACTCGCCAAAATCAGGGATAAATAGGGTAAGAGTTTCCGGCAAAAGGATTCTTCACCGGGGACGGCAACGGGGCGTTTCTCTTGCCGATCTGTAATTATTCTGTCCGGTATCCGGAGGTTTTCTTATCCTCTCTGGCCTCGCCGGGTGCTGTAGGCGGTAATAGCCAGCTTTGCCCTGGATAGCCCCTGAAGCTCGGCGGCAGCCCTGTTGCTCTTCCTCTCCAGAATCTCCAGGCAGGCCTGTGTCCGGGTATAAAGGTCCCGCATTTTTCCAAGCACCTGGGTTTTTGCCGCAAGCGAGCTTTTCTGATCCTGGGGCATGGCCAGTTTTAATTCTTCCAGACGCTTTGCGCATGCGTCCGCAAGGGCTTGGGCATCCACTTGCGGATCGTTTCCGCATTCCGAAAGTTGCGCGGTAAATTTCAGGAGCTGGTCCAGAATGGATTCAGCATCATTCAACCCGACCGATCCGTTGCTTTCCATTACTCAAATCCTATGCCGATGCCTGCCAGCTTCGGGGAAGAAGTCCTGCCTTCACCGGGTTCCGGTCCGGGTTCAGCCGCATCGCTTCCCAGCCGTCCTTTAGATCTGAGAGGATCTTTACCAGATGGCCGTATATGGCGGGATCCCTGCGGCTGTTTACGCCGATTAGCTGACGCAAGATGAAATTGTAAAGCCGATTGAGGTTCCGGGCGATATCCCCGCCCCTTTCGTAATCGAGGCCAACAAGGAGTTCCGTGATTATGTCCTGGGCATGCCTGATACTGCGGTAGGCGTCATCCATTTGTCTTTTTTCGTGAAACACTTCGGCGTTCTTAAGGTCGATAATTGCCTCGTCGTAGCAGAAAATGATCAATTGCAGCGGATCGGCGGTTTCAATTGCTGTCCTGTGATAGACGTTGGATGCATCATTCGGCACCATCTTGTACTCTCCTGGGAAGGGGTTTTGGGCCTCTTTGAAAAAAATCGGGAAAAGCCGGTCTCGGTTAAAATCTTAATTTTGAATTGTTGGCCTAAACAACTGCTCCTTCGAAAAGTCCACTGCGGGTATTGCCCACCTGGCGGAGCGAGGAGCCAGCCGTTTAATTTCCGGTATTTAAAATATCGTCTCGGAGGCGGTAAATCTTTACGGTTTTTTGAGCATCGGGAGGGCTCGGCGACGCGAGGGACCGAATGCATGCGATCTCCACTTCGCCGAATCTTTGCAATTGACCTTCTCTGCCATGATTCGTTAGATTACCCCTCATCATGAAAAAAACTTTCTATACCTATATTCTGCGCGAGCAGCTAATCCCTGTGTTCATCTGCCTTACAGGTATCTGCTTCCTGCTCATTACGGGGCAGCTTCTCCAGCTCATGCGCATTCTTTTCGCCTCATCGTGCAGCATGAAAGACATTGGCGAGATAGTGCTCTTTGCCTTGCCGAGGCTCATCTCGTATGCGACCCCGATGGCTGCCCTGCTCGGGGTGCTGCTTGCTTTCGTGCGTCTGAACGGTGACAACGAACTGATTGCTTTCCGGGCGGCGGGAATCGGTTTTCTCGGCTTTCTGCCACCGGTGCTTGGAGTACTTGTATTTGCAACCGTGCTCTCCTTCATAAACGTCATTTACGTCATCCCCGTGGCAAATCACGCATTCCAGGTGAAGCTCAGGTCGCTCGGCCGCAACTCTGTTCCGGCACTTTTGAAAGAGGGCGTATTCATTTCGGCAATTCCGAATCTGGTCCTTTTTTTCAGATCGGTTGACCACTCAGACCTTTCGATCAAAGGGGTTTTCATCCAGGACCAGAGGCAGCCGAAAGAAAAAGTCACAATAGCGAGCGAGACCGCCCAGGTCGTTATTCCGCTGGACTCCAACAGCATCACCTTCAAGCTCGCAGACGGCGGGCTAACTCGAACCTCCCAGGACCTCAAAGAAGCGCAGGCCGTTGCGTTCAAAAATTACGACTTCATACTCTCGATGGACGAGATCATGGGGTCGGCCGATAAAGCGGGCAGGAAAAGAAGTGAAATGAGCCTGGCTGAGGTATACGAGCAGGTAAGAACAGCCAAGGATAGAACCGGGTACGTATGGTGGAGCCTCGAGTTTTACCAGAGGCTCGCGTTTCCCGCAGCCTGCCTGCTTCTCGGGTTGCTTGGGCCTCCGCTTGGCTCGCTTTTCCGCCAGAAAGGGCGACTGACGGGAATTACGCTCGGGATAATAATCTTTCTTGTCTACTACGTTATGCTCTCCGCAGGCAATGGACTCGGTTCAAATAATATACTCCCGCCTTTTTTGGCGATCTGGACACCCAATCTGCTGAGTCTTGCTCTTGCCATCTATTTATGGACAAAAATGCACAGGGAGACGCCGTTTAAAATAATAAACCTCGGCTGGCAGTTCACCCGGCTCGCGCGGATAGGGTTGGACACCCTCACCCATGGGACGGCGCTACGATGAAAATAATTCCCCGATACGTTCTGCTGAAACATTTCCTGCCAATCTTCGCGCTGTCTATTACAGGCTTTGTCGCAATATACCTCATCGTCGATTTTTTCGAGCACGTGGACCAAATGCTGGCGAACAACGTCCCGCTGCGCGAGATCTATATCTATTTTCTATGGAAAGTTCCCACGGTCGCAACCCAGGGCATCCCGATGGCGGCGATGCTTTCAGCCATCATAGGCCTTGGGCTGATGAAGCGAAACCGGGAGTTGATCGCATTGGAGACGGCGGGCGTAAGTCCCACCTATTATGCTGCACCCATCGCAATGGCGGCGCTCGCGCTTTCGGTAGTCCATTTCTGCGTGGCGGAGTTCGCGGCGCGCCCCCTCAATCAGAAGATGGAGGAAACCTGGCAGGTAAAGGTGGAGCATAAGCAACCGACGGCATGGATGAACCCGGAGAACTTGTGGTACCGCGCAGAGAATACGATCTACCAGATCCGGTTCTACGACAGGAAAAAAAATATCATGCAGATAACGTCGATATTTTTCCTGGACCCCAGCTTCCGCCTTATTCAGAGGGTGGACGCGCGGCGCATAACCTGGACCAATCCGGGGTGGCTGGCCGAGGACGGCCTCATCATCGGGTTGCACAACGGAACTCCTGAACAGCAGTGGTTTGACCGAAAACAGCTCGATTTGAATATTACTCCGAAGGATTTCCAGGCCGGCCAGACCGTTCCGGACAACCTTAGCTGGAAAGACCTGCATCGTTACGTGGAAAAAATAGAGGGGGAGGGATTCAGCGCGACCCCTTACAGGGTTGACCTGAACATGCGGATTGCATCGCCTTTTGCCACTTTCATCCTGGCTTTGCTCGGCATATTGGTGGCCCTGAGGCCGGGGCTCCATGGAGGGATCGGGGCCGGAGTCGGCATCTCGCTCGGCGTAGCATTCGCCTTCATAGCAGTATCAAACGTGGGCACATCGCTCGCATCCGCCGGCGCTCTGCCGCCGTTTTTCGGGGTGTGGGCGGGAAACATAATTTTTTCTGCGCTCGTATGTTATTTCTGGCTCAGGGGGCGGGGGTAACCGGCGAAGATCGAGGACACGGGCAAGCTCGCCCTCACCGAGCGTGGCGCCCGGCTTCCGATATCCGCCTGGAAGCATCCAGCTTCTGCAATCAACTGCCTGAAGACATCTGGCGCAGCAGGGACCGGGGTTACCCCCCGACCACCCGCTTCGCCTAAGCGGCTCGGGTCCGAGACCGGATTACGCCCCGCCCTTGCCTGCGCCGGCCAGGATGGTAGTTCCCGGCGGCGGCGTGAAAACCCTTTGTGCGAGTTCCTGGTCCAGCAGGTAGAGACCCCCGCCTTCGCCACCGATAAGCTTTAGTTTCTGCACTATGCTGTCTGCGGTGGTTTCTTCCTCGACCTGTTCGGTTATGAACCACTGCAGGAAATTGCTTGTCGCGTGGTCTTTTTCTTCCGTTGCGATGTTCACCAGGTCGTAAATCAGACCGGTCACCTTGACTTCATGCTTGTAAACCGCCTCGAAAACGGAAAGAGGGGAATCCCACGAGGTCGGAGGACCTTGGATTGTCATCAGATCAACCTTGCCGCCCCGTTCGTTTACGAAATTGAAAAACTTCATGGCGTGCGTCATTTCTTCGAGCGCCTGGATTTCCATCCAGTTGGCGAACCCGTCGAGAGTCAGCCGCTTAAGATAGGACGCCATCGAAAGATATAGGTAAGAGGAATAAAGCTCCGCATTTATTTGCCCATTCAACGCATTCCTTATTTTCTCATTCATTTTTTCCTCCTGATTTGACGCACGACCCTCTATCCGGTGTTTGTCAGCAGACACCTGACCTCAAACAAGCAAATACTCTATTCGAAAGCTGCCTTCCCCGGGGGGAGCGATTAAATCTATGCATCATTTCAACCCAGTCAATTTCATGGGCCTGATGCGCCGATCGTGCATCCACTTCCGCGTCCCTGTTGAGTGCGCCCGGAAGGCCTGGATCGTTACGGTGGTACCGAGCAGCAGAAAAAACGAGTCCCGTACGAGATACCATACAGAGTGCGTTGCCCCTGAAGCCTTGACGCTGAAGCATCCGCACTGCAAATCGATTCCACGCGCAACAGCCTGGGCAAGCGCCACCCAAAAACAGACCAGGAGCAAATTGGCCAGGGCGGTGGCGCCCGGCAGCCACCAACCGCACACGATGAATAATCCCAGGATCGCTTCCAGCCATGGGAGCACGATGGCGGCGATATTTACCAGGTAGCCCGGAAGGATTTGGTAATTGGAGACAATTTTGGCAAATTCCGCCGGATGGGCTATCTTGTCTATACTCGCGGCTATGAAAACAGCCCCGAGAAGCAGGCGCGTGGATAAGAAAAAGTATGTGCTGAAGCGGGATTTCATATTACCTCAATGCTGCAGCGGGAGGCTCCCGGAACACCTGTTGCGCCGCCGGGACAGCGGCCAGCAGGGCCGTCGCGCACACGAGCGGGAAGGATGCCGCAAGGGTAAGCCAGTCAACCGAATAAATAAAAGTCCACCCGAAAGATTGTCTGTTTATCACGAAAATCAACAGTACCGATAGAACAAAACCGCATGCAAGGCCGAGCACCTCACCGAGCACAACCATCATCACAGCCTCCCAGCCGATTACGGCTCTTATCTGAGAGGTGCTCGCCCCGGTAGCTATCATTGTCTGAAACTGCCTGGCGCGCTCCAGCACCAGGACTGTCAGCGTGGTGGCCACACCCAGCGCGGCTATCAGAAGAGAGATGCCAAGAAGCACCGTGGTGACTGAGAATGTCTCGTCGAATATCTTGAGTATGGTGAGGCGCAGGTCGGAGCCCACGATGGCCTCTATGTTCTCTCCCCGGCCGGCGGCGTCCAGAAGGATACGGTTTCTCAGGCCCATGATCCTCTCGTTCAGACCGGCGCCCCTGTCCTTCAGGAATATGTTTGCGCCGGTCCGTTGGCAGTCTCCCGTCCGGCGCTCGAAAAAAGAAAGGGCGCAATAAACGACGCCGCCCTGCGTACGGTAGTCCCGGATAATACCGACGATCGGAAGATCGAGTTCAACGGATTGCACAACTGCCTGGAACCTTTGTCCAACCCGCAATCCGGTCTGGTTCGAGAAAACCTCCGAAACGACGACGCCTTTGCCTTCGTTTAGAACGGGCGCCACTCGTCCGGGGTCGCCTTCGATGAAAATGAACCCGGACCGGCGCAAGTAGCTGGCGGTGTCGATGGATTCCAGCAGATAGGGGACACCGCCGTGGTTCAAGAAAATCCGGTGGTACGGGACAAGGTCCGCCTCACTTCTCAAGCTTTCGAGTTGGGCCGCAGTCCCGGGAGGAAGCGGATCGCGGTACTTGTTTATGTCCGACATTTTAGCGCGCACGTAAAGGTCGCCATTTATGCTCTGGTTAACCCAGGCAAAAACGGTATCCCTGAAACTGTGGACCATGATGACCAGGGCCGAGAAAAGGGCGATCGCGGTTATAAGGGCCCCCGCCGAGATCGCGACCCTGGCGCCCGCGACTTTCAGATAGCTCGTGCCGAGGTATGCCGTCTCGCCAAGACCTGCCCTTATCACTGCGGCAGGCAAATGTGTTCCGGCGGCCTTCAGGATAAAAGGCGAAAAGAGTGCAAAGGCGAGAAACAGAAAAAAAGTGGCCATGTATCCGGGGACCGGGATTCCTGAAAAAGCGGGCATGAGGGTGAGCGGCCAGACGGCGGCCCCGAGAATCAACCCGAAAAATGCGAGCCGCCTTATGAGGTTTCCCTCTTCCTGAGAAACGGCCTCCCGCATGATCAGCGCCTCGCGCGCCCTGACCTTCGAAGCCTCGAAAGCGGGCTGACATGCCGCCAGCACGGCAACCAGCAGGGTTATGGCAAAGGAAAGAAAGATTTCACGGCCGGCCAGTCCGAGGCCTTCCACATTCACCCGCACGAAAAGGTGTGACACGGTCGAGCTGACAAGGCCGATGAGTTTTTTGGTCATGAAAAGGCTGGCCGGAATTGACAACGCCCAGCCCGCGAGCCCGAAAAAGCAGCCTTCGGCGATGAATAGAGAGAAAAGAATGCTCGGAGAGGCGCCAACCGAGCGCAGGATGGCAAGCTCTTTGCGCCTCGATGTCGCGTGCAGCGAGATCAGGCTGTAAACCAGGAACATACCCACGAAGAGTGAAACGAAGCTCAGGACCGAGAGGTTCAACTGGTAGGCCCGGATCATCGCCCGGCCGGTTTCCTTGGCTTCCGAGGGCTGAGTCAGTTCCACCCCGGCCGGGAGCAGGGCGCTTACCCTGTTCAGCTTATCCGCGTTGAGGGGCGGATTGAATATAAGGTCAATGCGGTCGACTTCGCCGTATATCCGAGTGAATTCCTGAAAGGTGGCGATATCGACTACCGCGACATTCCCCCCCTCCAGTGTGGCGAGCCCCTCTTCGGCAAGTTCGCCCAATACGCTGAAAGAGCTCACGCCGGAGGCGCCCTGGAGACGGACCGGCTTACCCTCACCGGTCCCTCTTTCTTTTAGAAGTCTCTTTGCGGCGATCATGGTGAAAGGGGAACCGATGAGCCCGTTCCACAATGAAAGGGCCTCCTGCGAATCGGATCGCCCGGATTTCCAGGTGTGCAACGGCCGGTTAAGGATCGGATCGATTCCAATGAGCAACAGCGGCTCATCGCCGCCCCCTTCCACGCGGACGTAAGAGGACATGAAAGGAGAGGCGGCAATGAGATCGGGCGAATTGAGCAGGACGGATACCAGTTCCTCGGGAAGGCGCCCTCCCGGGCGTGTCACCGTCCGGTCCGCCCCGCCGGATATCGCGTCTACACCATTTGCAAATGACTGAACCGAAGCGTTCGTGGCCAGACGCACACTGGTGAAAACAGCGGCCCCGAGGCTGATTCCCAATAGTACCGCAACGGTTCGCCACGCATGGCCTTTCAGGTCCCGGAAGCTGAACTGGATCCAGAGGCGAAAGAAGGCGCTCATTTAGAGCGCTCCGTCATGGAACCATCCTTCAGCACTATCCTGGAGGTGCCATAAGGGTCGGCAAGGGAGCTGTGAGTGGCGATGATGACCGTGCGGCCTGAATTGCGGTTAAGCTCGGTCAGAAGCTCGATGACGGCTGTCCCGTTTTTGCTGTCGAGGTTGCCCGTAGGCTCGTCTGCAAGGATGATCGCGGGATCGTTTATAAGGGCGCGGGCGATCGCGCTGCGCTGCATCTCGCCTCCTGAAAGCTGGGAAGGAAAGTGAGTTGCGCGCTTGTCCATCCCGAGCCAGCCCATGAGCTTGGATGCGCGCATCATAACCTTCCGGCGTTCCTGCGCCGCCAGCAGCGCGGGGAGACAGATATTCTCCAGCACCGTCAGTGTGGGTAAAAGATTAAAGGACTGAAAGACAATTCCGACCGATTTTCTGCGAAATTCGGTGAGTTCGCCGGCCGTGGCGTTTTCCAGCTTCAGCCCGGTCACGGTCAGGCTGCCGCCCGTAGGGCGGTCCAGCCCGGCAAGAAGCGAGAGCAGCGTACTTTTGCCCGAACCGCTCTCACCTTTTATTATGACCATTTCTCCCCTGGGAATTTCGAGGTCGATTTCATGCACCCCAACGACCTCTTCTTTTCCCATGGGGTAGATTCTGGTCAGTTTTTCAGCTACGACGTCCAACAAATTTCACGCTCCAGTATCCGGCAGATCCTCACGGGCCGCAAACTCCGCATCTCCTGCAATTTTTCTGCGGCCGGCATTCCGGGCTGCTCTTTTCCTGAAGAGCGCGCTGGTATTCCTCCCACAGAAATTTACGCTCGATCCCGTGGTCTATAACCTCCCAGGGGAATTTCTCTTGGCGGCGCCGCTCCCTCATGACCCAGAAATCGGGATTCAGGGGCGAACTCCGCATTGCCTGGCTCCAGGTAAGCCCGTCAAGTGCCGTTTTGTCCAGGAAAAAGGAAACCCTGCGGTCTCCCCTGGACAAAAGGGCCTGAACGTAGGCCCACTTGGGCAGGTCGAAATGGACCCGGACGTTTGGCACTTTTCGCAGGGCCTTCTGAATCCATTTCCCTTTTTCCCTGAGTTCCCTCACCCCGGCGAAAGCCGTCCACTGAAAAGGAGTGAAAGGCTTGGGGACAAAGGAATTTACACTCAGGGTAATATTTCCAAGCCTTGTTTTGCCTCGGCTTGCGCTCAGCACGTGATGATGGATTCCTTTTGCAAGCTCGACAATCGCCTCCAGATCTTCGGGGGTTTCGGTCGGAAGCCCGATCATAAAATAGAGCTTGATGTTGAGGATTCCCTTTTGCGCCAGCATTTCCACTGCCCTGTATATCTGCTCTTCCGACAGGTTTTTGTTTATAACCCGCCTCAGTCTCTCAGATCCGGCCTCGGGGGCGATTGCTACCGCCTGGTGCCCGCTCGACTCAAGCGCTGAAAGAATTTGAGAGTCGAGGCTGTCGGCCCGCAGCGAAGAAAATGAAAGAGAAGCCCCTCGGCCGATCAGCGCTCCGCACAATTGGCCTATTTCCGGGTGATCGGATACGGCCGCGCTCACAAGGCCGATCCTGCCCGCCCCATGGTCCGGGGGGCCGGCAGCCTGGAGCAGGTCATCCAGGCCGTGGCAGCGGACCGGCCTATAGACGAACCCCGCAGCACAAAACCGGCATGCGCGCCCGCAGCCCCTTCCGATCTCGAGCAGAAGCACGTCGCTGAATTCGGTATTGGCCGTAAATACAGCCGTCCTGCACGGGGAGCTTTTGGAAAAATCAGCCCGCACGGAGGAAACCCTTTCCGGAAGGCCGCTGCCGGCTGAAGGGTGAATTGAATCCAGGGTCCCATCCTCGTTGAACCGGGGTTCATAAAAAGAGGGAACATAGATCCCCTCAACCGATTTCCCCATCTCTTTTAGAACTTCAGGACGGCGGGCATGGCTATTTTCGAATTCTTTCAAAAAGCCGATGAAGCCGGGAAGCAGCGATTCGGCCTCTCCTATGAATAGGAAATCCAAAAAGGGGGCAAGCGGCTCGGGGTTAAGGAAAAGTGCAACCCCCCCTCCCGCCACAAGCGGATGGGCGGCGGTCCGATCCGAGGTCCGGGCGGGAATTGCGCCAAGCCGGAGCATTTCGACCGCGTTTACATAATCGTTTTCATAGGGAATGGAGAAGGCCACCAGGTCAAAGTCGGCAAGCGGTCTTTGAGATTCGACCGATAGCAGGTTTCCCCGCGATTGCCCGACCAAGGGGAGATCTTCGGGTTCGGGATAAAATACGCGCTCGCAGACCACGGTTTCAAAACTGTTTAGCGCTTCATAGACGAACTGAAACCCGAGATTGGACATCCCCACTGCATAGCGGTTCGGAAATGCCAGGGCGATAGCTGTTTTGCCCCCCCAATCCTTCAGGACGGTCCCCTTTTCACCTTCCAGCCACGTTTGCTGGCGCTGCTTTAATTTCCAGAGCATATTTTCCTCGTGAAGGCAGTGAGCAGTGAGCAGTGAATAGTGAATAGTGAACGGTGAGCAGTGAGCAGTGAATGGCGAATAGTGACGATGATATAAAATGGTCCATTTTGGGCCAGTTTTCGGATTTTTCCGGCACCGCGAAACCGAAAAACCGTCACCGCATATAAGGCATAAAATGTTGATAAAACAAGTACTTATCTTGCAATATCCGAAAAAGCAAGCGGTTAGCACGCAAGGGCACTCCTGCCACTTTACGCCTTTGCACGGTTATGGATGTCTCGTACTGGATGAGTCACCTCCGCAGTTGTTTTTATCTCCATGAGCAGTATATCGCAGCCTGAAATTTTTTTCCAAACGGCAACGAGAAACGGCAACCGGAAATGGAAAAATGCAGGAGAAGAATTTGTACGCGTTGAGCACGGAATCGTGCGCTCCCAATCGTATCACTCCCCATCACTCCCAATCGTTGACTAGTTGTTCGTAGTTCTATAACATAGCGCTCGAAAAGCTTATTACCCTCCAAATGCTCATTTCTTGCGAGTACCGCATTCTCTCGGCCGCGCTCACCCTGTAGCTTTGCCTTTGGTTTCTCCAAAATCGGAGTCAGGAATCATGAGTATCGCCACACGTGCGGCGATAGCGGTAGAACGCGCCGCATCAGGGCATCGGGCGCCGTGGTTGGCGTATCTTTTCGCGGTGGCGTCGACAGTTGCGACGTTGCTTGCGCGCATGGGCATGGATGTGGTGTTTGCCGAACGCCCTCTCCTGATCCTGTTCCAGCTCCCGATCATCCTCAGCGCCTACATGGGCGGCCTGGGACCGGGGCTGCTGGCCACAACGGCCGCGGCCGTCCTTGTGGATTACTTTCTGATTCCACCGCTCTACTCGTTCCACCTGGCATATAACCACGACTTTGTGCAGTGGGGCATCCTCATCGTGAACGGCGCGCTTATCAGCCTTCTAAGCGAGTCCCTGCTTCGCTCCCGGCGGCGGGCGGAGATGAGCCGGCTGCAGCAGGAAAAAAGTGAAGAACGCTTCCGTCGAGCGATGGAAGCCACAAGCGACGGCCTTTGGGATTGGGATGTAGCCGGTGGAAACGTTTATTACAGCCCCGGTTACTTCCGCATGCTTGGGTACGAACCGGACGGATTTCCGGCCAAAGCCGACGCCTGGTTAGAGATGGTTCATCCGGACGATCGCAACCGGGCCCTGGACGCAAACGAGGCATGCATCAGCAATAATGTTCCGGCTTTTGGCGTTGAGTTCCGCATGCTTTCACATGATGGAACCTGGCGTTGGATTCTTCGGCGCGGCAAAGCCGTCACTCAGGATGCCGACGGGCGCGCGCTTCGTATGATTGGCACGCATATCGACATCACCGACAGCAAACATTCGGAGAAGGCGCTGCGAGCGAGCGAGGCCAAGTTTCGGCTCGCTTTTCTAACCAGCCCCGATTCAATCAATCTCAATCGTATTCACGACGGTAGGTTCCTGGATATCAACGAGGGTTTTACAAAGATAACGGGTTATGCGCGCGAGGAAGTTATAGGAAAAACCTCCCTTGAACTCAACATTTGGGACGATCCTCAAGATAGAGAACGCCTGGTCGCCGCTCTGGAGCGCGAAGGTTTTGTCGAAAATATGGAAGCCAGGTTTCGCGGGAAGGACGGCAGGATCATAATCGGGCTTATGTCCGCCCGCGCATTACGCATCGACAATGAAGACGTTATCCTCTCGATAACCCGCGATATCACGGAACGCAAGCTGGCGGAAATGGCTCTGCGGGAGAGCGAGGAACGTTTCTCCAGGTTCTTTCGCGCAAGTCCCGTGTGCACCAGTATATCACGCCTCAGCGACGGCCAATTCGTAGACGCCAATGATGCGTTCCTGAGCTTTTTTGGCTGCACACGCAAGGAGGTCGCCGGCCTAAGCGCGTTGGAGCTGGACCTGTGGGCTAATCCTGAAGACAGGGCGAAGATGATCGCGGTACTGCAAGAGCAAGGCGGGATAGGAGACTTTGAAACCCGGTTCCGCACGAAATCCGGCGAGATCATGAACGTGCTCGTCTCGGCGGAAGTGATCGAGATGGCCGGTGAGCCGTATATCCTGGGCCTTACGCATGACATCACCGAGCGCAAACGAGGAGAGGAAGAGAGGAAAAAACTCGAGGAACAACTGTTCCAGGCCCAGAAGAGGGAATCGGTAGGGCGGCTGGCCGGTGGCGTGGCGCACGATTTCAACAACATGCTGGGCGTGATCATCGGCAGGGCGGAAATGGCCCTGGAACAGGACGCCGCCTCTGACAAACTCCAGCACAATCTCAAGGAAATCCTCAAAGCAGGCCAGCGTTCAGCGGACCTTACCCGGCAACTGCTGGCCTTTGCCCGCAAGCAGACCGCCAATCCGAAGATACTGGATCTGAACGAAACGATCCCGGGCATGCTCAACATGCTGAAGCGGCTCATCGGCGAGGATATCGAGCTGTTCTGGGCGCCGGAGCTCGATCTATGGAAAGTCAAAATCGATCCCTCCCAGGTGGACCAGATTCTGGCCAATCTTGCCGTCAATGCCCGCGATGCCATTTCCGGAGTAGGCGCCATCACTCTGAGGACCGAGAACGTTGCGATCGATGATTCCAACAGGGCGGAGACCCCCGAATTCATTCCCGGTGAATACGTCCTGCTGACCGTGAGCGATACCGGAGCCGGTATGAGTCAGGAAGTGCGCGAGAATATCTTCGAGCCTTTTTTTACCACGAAGGAAGTGGGCAAGGGAACCGGGCTGGGATTGTCCACCGTCTACGGAGTAGTCAAGCAAAACGACGGCTTCATCAGTGTCGCCAGCGGACCGGGGAAAGGCGCCACGTTTAAAATCTACCTGCCGCGGTTCGAGGCTGAAACCGTACAGGGCCCACCTGAGAAAGCGGCCGGCAAGCGCCCGACAGGCACTGAAACCATCCTGCTGGTCGAAGACGATGAAGCTATCCTGAACCTCGGGAAGACGATTCTCGAAAACCTGGGCTACACGGTCCTTGCAGCGCCGACCCCGGGACACGCCATTCACCTTGTCGAGGATCATCCGGGAGACATCCACCTGCTGATCACGGATGTGGTGATGCCCGAGATGAACGGCCGGGCGCTGGCAGAAAAGCTTTTAGTCTTCCTCCCTAACCTCAAGTGCCTGTATATGTCGGGTTACACCGCCGACGTGATAGCGCATCGAGGCATTCTGGAAGAAGGAGTAAACTTCATTCAGAAACCTTTCGGCAGCGATGAGTTTGCGGCAAGGGTCAGACAGGTGTTGGACGACTTGGAATAGATGGCTGGAATTGTGTCGGCGGTGCTCTCATGGCCGTTAAATTCCTGAGGATTCGAAAGTTCAGTATATCCGGATACTTTCCATGTGAGGTTTCTCCAGGCGGATTTGACCTTCCGGCAAGGAATGTTTCAGTTCACGTTACTCCAATTGCCTGCTTGTTTTCCAGCTCCGGAGAGAATCCCCGGGCCCCCTGTCACCATCACAAGAAAATACATCGAATCGGGCATTTTGATTGACGCCAATTGGACACAGCCATATTCTAATTGAATCAGGAAACCGTGTTAAACCGGATTGGAGGTTTCGGATGCTCTTGGAATATATTCAGGCGGCGCTTCGCCATGCAAAGTACGAGATCTTGCCGGATGATCGCAGCTATTATGGAGAGATTCGCGAGTGTAACGGTGTTTACGCGAATGCAATGACACTCGAAGAATGTCGAGAAGAACTCCGGGAAGTGCTGGAAGAATGGGTCCTGTTTCGGGTTCACAAGAACCTCCGATTGCCAGCCATTGATGGGATTGAACTTCTTATAAAAGAAGTCGCCTGATGCCTCCTTTTGGACCAGTCAAAAGGAAAGACCTCATCAAATATCTGAGACAGCCGGGATTTGAAGGTCCTTACTCAGGCGGCAAGCATCAGTTCATGGTCAAGGGCGATATCACCATACGAATTTCCAATCCTCATCAGGCCGGTATCGGAAAGGAACTTCCGCATAGAATCCTCCACCAGGCCGGAATCAGCAGGGATGACTGGGAAAAGCTTTAGGCCGCCGGCAATAGCGGTGTTCGGTATCCCCGTGTTCTGAGAACGTCGCCGCAGGGAGCAGGGACTTTGTTGACGTTATTAAGCGCGGACCCGGAGTGAAGGCTTCCATCATTTTGTATCTTGCCGGATCTGCAATCAAAGACGCGGTCACCGGGAAAGGTTGAACCGCGTCGGATATGGCCGCCGTTAAAGTAACCATTTCGTGGTCGAATACCACAGTTTAAGATTTTAAAACGGCTAATCAGGACCTCTCTTTCCTTGAGCAGTAACGCTTTAGGATGGTCCGACCCCGAACGGAAGCGAGAGAGGAAGAGACAATGATGCCATTTGAGAAATGCCCGGTTTGCGGAGGCGAGATGGTAGCAAAGGAGGTTGAAAAGCTTCTGCGTGGCGGCATCAACACAGCGACTGTAAAAGTAAATGCAGAGGTTTGCCTTCGGTGCGGGGAGCGACTCTACTCACAGGAGACGGTCCGATGCTTTGAGCGCATCAGAGAGAAGCTCAAACGTCATGAAGTCGCGGATTTTAAGCCCGTGGGACAGTCCTTCCTGGTGACAAGTTGCGATCTTGAAAGCCTCGCATAGATAAAAGAGAAGACCAGCTAATGAAGAAAGGGGGCATGAAAAAGGGAAAATGGGTGAGGTCGGAGGTCACGAGTCTTTTGAGTGAAATCCCGGCGAGCGTCTCGCCGACAATAGCGTCCAGGGAGGTCCTTTGCTATGTCAGTTGCAGGCTGGGCGAACAACTTGAGGGAGTTGCAAATTCCTTTTTCAAGGCCTGCCCCCTCCTTTCTATGGCCGTTAAATTCCTGAGGATTCGAAAGTTCAGCACATCCGGAACATACTTTCCATATGAGGTTTCTCCAGGCAGATTTTAGCTTCCGGCAAGACGCAGCGACTTTGCAGGTCTCATTCGGTTAGTCAGGTCCAAACTTCACTTCAATTTATTCAGCTGGTCCAATGCAAACTGATTGCCCTGATCTGCTGCCTTCTGGTACCAGCTGCGGGCTGCGGCTGAATCCTTGGTCACTCCCAAACCGTTCCAGTACAGGTAGGCGACGTTAATTTGAGCCCCGGCATTCCCCTCATCGGCGGCTTTACGATACCATTTCATCGCCTCCTGGTAGTCCATGGTGACACCCAAACCATTCTGGTACATGTGCCCGATGTTATCTTGAGCTTGAGCATTCCCTTGCTCGGCGGCTTTACGAAACCATTTCATCGCCTCCTGGTAGTCCTTGGTGACACCCGCACCATGCTTGTACATATGCCCGATGTTATCTTGAGCCTCAGCATTCCCTTGCTCGGCAGCTTTACGAAACCATTTCATCGCCTCCTGGAGGTCCTGAGCCACACCAAAACCATTCAGGTACATCCACCCAATGTCATTTTGAGCCGAAGCATTCTTTTGCCCAGCGGCTTTTTGGAACCACTTCATTGCCTCCTTGTAGTCTTTCTCCACCCCCTCCCCAGCCAAATACAAGTAGCCGATATCATCCTGAGCAACGGAATATCCCTGATCTGCGGATTTGCGATACCACTTCATCGCTTCCTTACGGTCCTTCTCCACACCCAGCCCGTCCCGGTACAAATCCCCAATCCGGTCCTGAGCACGGGCGTTCCCAAGTTCTGCTGCCTTCCGAAACTGTGCCATTGCTCCTTTGTAATCTTTCTTTTTAGACAGTTCATCGGCAGCTTTGACGATGGCGTCGGAATCATTCTCTGCAGACGCAGCGCGAGTGGTTTGGGAGCTGGCGAGGTTGGCAACTCCAAAAACTAATACGATGGTCATCAAGATGGTGACTGCATTCTTCACTTTTTCTCTCCTCCTTTGAGTTTAACATCGGGTGGGTTGGGGGTTGAAATAGTCCTTACTATCGGGAATGATGCATCAACCTCTTCGCTATGCCTTCGAACTGAATGTCCGGACCTGATTTTTATCCGAAAGATTGACGCCGGAATCTTGATCTTTTGCCCCGTCCTCGGATTCCTACCTTCACGCTGAGCCCTTGTAGCTACGCTGAAAGTTCCGAAGCCTGCCAGCGCAACCTTGTCTCCAGCTACCAAGGCGCCGGAAACAGCTGAGACGAATCCATTCAATGCTTTGTCAGCTATGAGTTTGGTGATTCAGAGGTTGCGATTTTTGAAATCAGCTCAGATTTAGTCACTTCCTCTCCCTTTTCAAAGTTTGCATGATTCTTGGCAATCCTATGGATTGAATGTAAAGTGAGACTGTGAAGGGGTCAAGGCATGGAAGCTGATGTGGAGCGCATTTGAGAAAGGGGGAATTTTATTCGGAGCAGCGCCTGGCATTGGCGATGTTTTTTAGCGACGTCCGCCACCGCCGCCACCACCGCTGCTACGTCCGCCACCACCGCCACCACCGCCGCTGCTGCTACGCGAGCCGCCACCACCACCTCCCATATTCATAGGGAAGGCGAGGTTAATGCCCGGCGATTGATACGCATCGGGGGTATGGACGACCGTTGGAGGCGCATAGACGCGATTCCCCCGGGCAGCGCCCTGGCTCGTTGTCTGCGCATGGTTCATTAGAGCTCTCGCGCCTGCCTGGGCGTTGGCGGAACCGGGCCGCGGGCTCTGAGTGGACCTGCCTGCCCCGGCGAGGGCCGGAGTTCTCGTTGCACGGGTAACCGCATTGACCCTGCTCACCGTGCCGTTCGCATTGCGTACATGGTTGGAAAACCTGTGGTTGTGATCGTGCCTGTCGAAATCCTTCAGGATGAAGAAGCCGCCGAAGCCGAACCCTCCCCACCGGAATGGCCATGGGACCCAGGCATAGAGATAACCGTAGTTCGACGGAGGTGGATAATAGCTCACAGTGGGAGGTCCGTACGCGCCATAGTATTCCTCAACATCGGCGGGCGCTTCATATTCGGAAACCTCTGGAGGAGGAGCGGTGGAGCTTGACTGGTATTCGGAACTTGGACTTGATTCATTAGTGTATTTTTCGCCGGCAACTTCGATCGGAAGATTCATTGCGATACTGACGTTGTCCACGGTGCGGGCCGCATCAGCCTCTGAGATACCCAGGCTCCCCGATGATGCCGATCTTGCGGTGCTTTCCCTCACCTCGGCAATGATGTCGGGCGTCATAGGATAGTCCGAAATCCATCCGTTTCGAGGCGTGATGCCGATCGATTCCAGAGCATCTTCTGCTGCCGCTTCATCGTTCGACGAGGTTAAGTTGAGGGCTTCTGCCAGTTCTACGGCAAACTCGCCTTCACTGACCAGCGGCTGTTCAATGGGGGGACGTCCGGAGGTTGAGCTTTGAGCGCTCACTGAGCCGGTACAGGGTGTTAGAACCAGACCTGCGGCAACAAGTATCACGAGCACTCTTTTCATTATATTTACTCCTTTCCGGCGGACTACCCGTCATCGCAATGCCATCAGAAATATAAACATTCAGAACCCATGGTTGACCTGATTGCCTATCGTAAAACAGGGTTTGCTTTCTTGACGTTGCGGCGGCCGCCATCATTTGCTCTTTGCCTTAGACTTCGTGCGTCCGTGATAGCGGAATAACGTATCGGCAGCCTTCTTCTGGGCGTCCGACATGCCGGCATAGAGGGGCTCGAAGGCCGGGATGAATTTCCTGATGCCATTTGCATGTGCCTCGGCAATTTCGCCATAAGATTTGAGATCGTCGATAGCGTTCATGCTACCTGCTTCTTCCGACCTTGCCTTGATGAGCGCCTCCATCGTTTTGGCATTGTCCCGCATCACCTGCGTGACGTGATTCCATAGTTCTTCCTGTGCCGGGGTGATCTTGAGCTTGGTGTGAAGCTCTTTAATGCGTGCCTCTACACGGTCGGACCTTGAGACCTTACCAGCGGTCGCCATGCCGGGCTCGGGCGCTGCCGCGCGCGAAAAACCCGGACTTGCGAGAAGCGCAAAGGCGAGAACCACCACCGCAACAGTGAGTGCAGTTGGATAAGTGCACTGAGAGGCAATTCTTTTCATGATCTGTCTCCTTGTAAGGTTAGAAACGCTACAATTTACCGCAAGCTGCATTCTTGAATTCAATACGTTGGGTACGCCGACTTAAATTTGCGATCACCTGGATGCAAGACTTCACTCTCCTTTCGAGTGGTTGTCTGATTTCGATTATCCGGACTATTTGTCTCACCGGCTGCATTTTCCTTATTGTTGTAATGCCTTGTTTGCGGAATTCAAAGTCAAAAGGCAGTCAAAGGGGGTTGGGCCAAGGCAAATGCCGCCATCAATTTGCAAAAAATAAAAATTCCCCCCCTCTTTCCTGGCTTAAAACCAGGGCAGTTACTCGATCAAGAAAACCGGTACAATACTGCCTTCATTTGCTACAATAGCGCCGTTAATCAGATGCAGGTCCGCTTGTGGCCTTTGGATCCCATGTCCGGGTTTTCGCACTTTTGCTGAAAGAATCCGATGATCATCGATTCCAGACTTCGGTGGATGCATTACGGCTGGGTTATAGTCGCTGTTGGTGGTTTTGTACTCTTTTCGTGTCTCGGTCTGGCACGGTTTGCCTACACGATGATTCTGCCGGCGATGCGGACCGGGCTAAGCCTTTCCTACGACCGCATGGGGATAATCAGCACCGCCAATTTCATTGGTTACCTCACTGCGGTGATCCTTTCCCCTGTTCTCATCCGTTCTTTTCTCCCTCACCGGACTATTGCGTCAGCACTCCTGCTGATCTCCCTGTGCATGTTCGGCATCAGCACCGCCAGGAGCTTTTGGATGGTCGCCGTCCTCTACAGCATTACAGGCCTGGGGACCGGTTTCGCCAACATCCCGATGATGGTGATGGTGACCTACTGGTTCCGGAGCAAGCAGCGAGGCAAGGCTGCCGGCCTGATGATCGCCGGAAATGGTCTTGCCATCATTTTTTGTGGCCAGCTCATTCCCCTGCTCAATCAGCGCTATGGGTCAAGCGGCTGGCGAGTGGCGTGGATGGCGCTCGCGGCCATTTCCCTGATGATAGCGGGTGCTGCAGCTCTTCTGCTCCGCAGCCGGCCGTCCGATGTCGGTCTGGAGCCGATGGGCCGCCCGGAACCTGTCCAGATCGACGGGCTCAAACCACGAAACAGGCCTGACGCCGGGTCGATCATGGTTCGTTTGGGTATTCTCTACCTGGTCTTCGGCGTCACGTTCATGGTCTATGGGACCTTCATCGTTGCAACAATGATAGGTGATTACGGTCTGAGCGAACAGCAGGCGGGTTTCTATTGGTCGTGGGTCGGTTTTTTCAGCCTATTCTCAGGTGTGGGTTTCGGGGTCCTCTCGGACCGTATTGGGCGCGGCCGCGGGCTCGCGCTGGTCTTTGCCATACAGACCGCAGCCTACCTGCTGGTCGGCCTGAAGCTCGGGAGCATCGGGTTGATGGCCTCCATCGTTCTATACGGCCTGTCAGTCTTTGCCATTCCGGCGATTATGGCGGCGGCGGTGGGCGACTATCTGGGTTTTTCCAGGGCCGCCACCGCCTTCGCAATCATCACGATCTTTTTTGCCATAGGACAGGCCGCCGGTCCTGGCGCCGCAGGGTTCATCGCAGCAGCGACCGGAGGTTTCACCACTGCTTACAGGACTGCCTCACTGTTTACGGCAGGAGCCGCCGTGCTGGCGGTTACGCTCCCCGCCACTGCCGACTCGCGTTGAAAGCCGTCTACGCCGGGCGCATCCGCTAGAAAATTCCGGACCGCTGGATCAGTTTGCCGTATCGGAATAGTCAATCAAGCATTTTGTTCACTTGCTTTCTTAGTTCTTAGCGCCACTATTTTCCCGGTCGCGATCAACATCACGCTTTTGATCAGAAGCGCTCTTGTGAGCAGCAGCACGCTCTTTAGCACGCTTGTGAGCGGCAGCACGCTTCCGAGCAGCCGCACGCTTGCGGGCAGCAGCACGGTCTCGATCATAGGCCCGTTCGCGCTCATACCTGTTCCCGTTGGAGCCACCGACATCCACGCCTGCCCCCACACCTCCGATATGTGCGCCCGCACCTACACCCCCACCTCCAATACCAACGCCTGCCCCAACGCCTAGAACATCGAAGCCTGCCTCAGCACCGGCGAGAATTATCCGTCCGCTCGTGCCGTTATCGAAAGCGTTTGCATTGCCGGGGATACCGAAAGAAAGCACAACGGCAAGGGCTATTCCAAAAAGGGATACACTTGCAACCCTGTTCATTTTAATCTCCTTTTTGCCAATCTTTATCGGCATTTCGTTATTTTATTGATGCATCATAATAAATTAACCTTCAGACAACCGGAGGTTATTCAACGATGATTCTCTCCTTAAAAATAGGATAATGCCTTCTACCATGATATTCCAGACTCCCTTTTCTCTGATATAGGGCTTCAAATGCACGAGATCAAAGAGACTCCCAAACGGCAGGCTTACGGGATTTGTGATCCGGAGTATACAATTACAGCCTGATGATTTTCTTAACTCGACGGGTCCGGATACGGAGTGTGTCAATTAACTCTCAGCGCCGAAAACCGCATTCGCTAGAGAGCGGCGCGGCAGGTCTGGACGGTAGCGGGGTAGCAAGTATCACGGGTTCTTCCCTTGAGCGGGTCCGATGTCTATATTCATAATCTTTCAACAACGTTTTCCAGAGGAAAAGATTACCGGAAATGAAAATCGCCATACTGACCAACGAATATCCTCCTAACATCTACGGGGGAGCCGGCGTTCACGTTGAAAACCTCACGCGTGAACTTGCAGCCGCTGATAATGGGGCGCACTCCGTCGAGGTCCTTTGTTTTGGTTCCCAGTGTTTGAATGCGCCGGGCCTGAAGGTGACCGGAATAGACCCGGCCTTTAATTTCGGATTTCGGGAAACACGTCTGGAGAAGCTCGCAGGGGTCCTCCTGCGCGATATCCAGATGGCCGGGACCCTGGACGGAGCGGACATTATACACTGCCATACCTGGTACACCCATCTGGCGGGCTGCCTGCTAAAGCAGTTGACGGGATCGCCCCTGGTCCTTACCACGCATTCCCTGGAACCACAGAGGCCCTGGAAGGAAGAGCAACTCGGCCCCGGCTACAAAGTGAGCGGCTGGATCGAAATGACCGCGTTCCAGTGTGCGGACGGTGTGATAGCCGTCTCCGGCGCAATGAAAAACGACGTGCAGGACCTTTATGGAGTCTCCCCCGAGAAGGTGCGCGTAATCTACAATGGGATAGACCCGGAGCGGTATGCGCCGGACCCGGACAAATCGGTCCTTGCCGCACACGGCATTGACCCTGAAAAGCCTTTCGTGCTCTTCGTAGGCAGGATAACAAGGCAAAAAGGAATCATTCACCTTGTCAACGCCATAAGGCATATCAGGCGAGGCGCCGGGATCGTCCTGTGCGCCGGAACGCCCGACACACCCGAGATCGGCCGGGAGATGGAGCGAAGGGTCGAAGAGGCACGGAAGGAGAGCGACAGACAGATTGTATGGATACCTGAGTTCCTTCCGATAAGCGAAGTCATAAAGCTTTATTCGCTTGCCTCCGTTTTCATCTGTCCCTCTGTCTACGAGCCCTTCGGACTGATCAACATAGAGGCGATGGCTTGCGGGACTCCCGTGGTTGGCGCAGCCGTCGGAGGAATCCCGGAAATCGTCATTGAGGGTGAAACCGGCTTGCTGGTCCCGTTTGAGGCGCAAAGCAAAACAGATCCCGAGCCAAAAGACCCTGAGGCATATTCAAGAAGTCTGGCCGAGTCGATCAACCGGCTCCTCGATGCACCTGACCTTGCCCGGGAAATGGGAAAACGCGGCCGAAGGCGAACGGAAGAAATATTCAGTTGGAAAAGCGTGGCCAGACAGACCATTGAATTCTACAAGGAGCTTATCGCGAAAAGAGGCAGCGCAGGGTCTAAGATTAAGTAATAAGACGGCATACAACACCTATACCGATTTTTGCTTTTCCTTTTGTCTCAAGTTTACCTTAATTGATGAAAATTGTTCCTCGATGCAGAAAGTATTAATTTCCCCCGGGTCAGGCGCAAGCGAATGTGACCCAGCGCTTTCGTTGCAGGCAAGGAAAAAGCTATTAATTTAAAATTAATCTCAATAGATACGGCGCCAAGTTCATTCCGGCGAAATCTGAAATAGAGCCAGACGGGGAGGTTTGATGACGGACCCACCTCCAGCACGAGTTGTGATCGAGAATATACGGCCCATTGTGGAGTGCGGCAGGTTTTCGGCAAAGCGTGTCAGTGGGGACCGGGTCGTTGTTACGGCGAACGTGTTTGCCGAAGGGCAAGATGTGGTTGCGGCCCGGCTCCTTTATCGCACTCCGGACTCCCCCGACTGGACCGCCGCTCCAATGGAGTTTCAGGTAAACGATTCATGGCGGGGCGAATTTACCGTTGATATGCTCGGGACTTACCGGTTTGCGGTCGAAGGCCGGGTCAATCATTTCAAGACGTGGCAGGAAGGGCTTAGGAAAAAAGTTGCCGCCGGCCAGGACGTGTCTGTCGACATACTGATCGGGGCCGAAATCATCGAGCAAGTAGCCGCGAAAACGGGCGGCGAAGCTGGGGCCGGAATAGCAGTCCTTTCAGAAGCTCTCAGGAACCAAGAAAGTCCGGAAATGGCCGTTTTGCTGGCGCTTGGCCAGGAATCGACCGTTATGGGTCTGAACCCCGACCTGGAACCAGCCGTCAGATCGGAGGAACTTGAAATCCTGGTGGAGAGGCCAAAGGCGCGTTTCAGCAGTTGGTACGAGTGGTTTCCCAGGTCCGCATCGGCCGATCCTTCCAGGCCCGGCACACTGCGGGACCTCGAAGCACTGCTGCCGGAAATCGCCCGAATGGGCTTCGATGTGCTTTATCTCCCGCCGATTCACCCGATTGGTAAGACAAACCGTAAAGGGAAAAACAATTCGATAAACCCGTCTCCAGAAGACCCGGGAAGCCCGTGGGCCATAGGTTCCGAGGAGGGTGGCCACAAGTCCATCGACGCAAGGCTGGGGACCTTGGAGGATTTCAAGAGCCTCATTGAAAGCTGTTCCATGCAGGGGATGGAAATAGCCCTCGACCTGGCGTTCCAGTGCTCACCGGACCACCCATACGTCAGAGAACACCCTGAGTGGTTCAAACATCGGCCCGACGGAAGCATTCAATATGCAGAAAATCCTCCAAAGAAGTACGAGGACATTGTCCCGCTCAATTTCGAATCTGAGGATTGGAGAGCTCTGTGGGAAGAGCTGAAAAGCATCGTGCTTTTCTGGATAGAAAAAGGGGTGCGGATCTTTCGGGCCGACAACCCTCACACAAAGCCATTTGCGTTCTGGAAATGGCTCATGGCCGAGGTCAGGCGGGAATATCCCGATGCGCTTTTTCTCGGCGAGGCCTTCACGCGCCCCAATGTAATGGCCCAGCTTGCAAAAATCGGATTCTCACAATCATACACCTATTTTACATGGCGGAACTCAAAGAGGGAAATCACAGAGTATCTCGAAGAACTGACCGGCACCGTGATGAAGGAGTACTTCCGGCCGAACTTCTGGCCCAACACGCCCGACATCCTTGCCGAATACCTTCAGTACGGGGGCAGGCCGGCATTTATTATCAAGCTAATCCTGGCCGCCACTCTCTCGTCCAACTATGGCATTTACGGCCCGGCATTCGAGCTTTTGGAAAACCGGGCACTGCCGGGGCGCGAGGAATACCTCGATTCGGAAAAATACGAAGTCCGCCACTGGGACTGGGACAGGCCGGGCAACCTCAAGGAGTTCATCGCCAGGATCAACGCCATTCGCAGAGAAAATCGGGCGCTCCAGGAAACCACAAACCTGCGCTTCGGCGAGGTCGATAACGATCAACTGCTCTTTTACATGAAATCGAGCCCTGCCAACTCCGATTCAATCCTGGTGGTGGTAAATCTCGACCCGGCCCGCACACAGTCGGGCTGGATCCGGATACCTATTTCGGAGCTAGGCATTGCACCCGGGCAGCCCTATCTCGGGCACGACCTTTTGAGCGACGCAAAGTATATCTGGTACGGGGAACGTAATTTCGTCAAATTGGATCCGCAGGTCGTACCGGCACATATATTCAGGCTGCGGACCCGGGTGCGCCGCGAGACCGATTTCGATTATTTCATGTAGGCCTGGGCCGCGGGAGAAACAATGCCGAAAACAACCGAGCCAAATAAGGATCCCCTATGGTTCAAAGACGCCATAATCTATGAAGTCCACGTCAAAGCATTTTTTGACAGTGATAACGACGGGATCGGGGACTTCAAGGGGCTTTGCCAAAAGCTCGATTACATCAAAGACCTTGGTGTTACGGCCATCTGGCTCCTGCCGTTTAATCCATCCCCTCTGCGCGATGGCGGGTATGATATCGCCGATTTTTTCAACATTCACCCCTATTACGGAACCTTGGTTGATTTCCGCGAATTTCTGAGAGAGGCCCACAAAAGAGACTTACGGGTGATAACCGAGCTGGTGCTCAACCACACGTCCGACCAGCACCCCTGGTTCCAGCGGGCCAGGCGCTCAAAGCCCGGCTCGGTTTACCGGCGTTTTTACGTATGGTCGGATACCTCCCAGAAGTATTTGGACGCTCGAATCATTTTCAAGGACTTCGAGACCTCGAACTGGACCTGGGACTCCGTTGCAAAGGCTTATTACTGGCATAGGTTCTATTCCCATCAGCCGGACCTCAACTACGACAGCCCGCATGTGCGCAAGTCGATGTTCCGGGTAATCGACTTTTGGCTGAAAATGGGCGTGGACGGCATGCGGCTCGACGCTGTACCCTACCTTTTCGAGCGAGAGGGCACCAACTGCGAAAACCTGCCCGAGACCTACGAATTCCTCCGGGAGCTCCGGGCGCACGTGGATGCAAAATTTAAAGACCGCATGCTGCTGGCCGAGGCCAACCAATGGCCCGAGGACGCGGTGGCCTATTTCGGAAACGGCGACATTTGCCATATGGCGTTTCATTTCCCGCTTATGCCCCGGATGTTCATGTCGATTCAAATGGAGGACAGCTTTCCGATCCAGGACATTCTGGACCAGACTCCGCAGATACCCGAAAATTGCCAATGGGCGCTCTTCCTGCGCAACCACGACGAACTTACCCTCGAGATGGTTACGGACGAGGAGCGCGATTATATGTACCGCATGTACGCAAGAGACCCCCGGGCCAGGATCAATCTTGGTATCAGAAGACGGCTGGCTCCCCTGCTCGGAAACGACCTGCAAAAGATAAGGCTCCTGTATTCACTCCTTTTCTTTCTCCCCGGAAGCCCCATCGTCTATTACGGAAGCGAAATCCTCATGGGGGACAACTATTACCTTGGCGACAGGGATGGAGTGCGCACGCCCATGCAGTGGAGCCCCGACAAAAACGCGGGGTTCTCGAAAGCCGACCCCCAGCAGCTCTATTTGCCGGTGGTGATAGATCCCGAATACCACTTTCAGACCAGAAACGTCGAAACTGAGGAGAAAGCCCCCTCATCATTTCTCTGGTTCATGCGCCATTTAATCTCGAACCGAAAGCGCTTCCGGGCATTCGGCAGAGGAAGCATGCAGATTGTGCACTCGACCAATAAGAAAGTTTTCTCCTTTATACGAGCCTACGGGGATGAAAAAATCCTGGTTGCGGTAAATCTTTCCCGTTATCCCCAGGAAAGTGCCCTGGACATGCGGGAATATGCCGGATTGCGGCCTCACGAACTGGTGAGCCGAAAAGAGTTTCGCCAAATCGAGCAGTCGCCGTATGTGCTTACTTTCGGTCCCTACGGCGGGTATTTCTTTCTTCTCGAGGAGAGTGCGGCGGGCGAGGCCCGTGTCGTTCCTGCCGCCGGCGAAGGACTCGAGATTGGCCAAAACTGGCTGGATGTACTGCGGGGGAAAGCGCGTGAAATCCTGGAAGACGAGATCCTTCCGGGGTACATCCGTGGGTGCCGATGGTTTGGCGGGAAGGCGCGCAACGTTCAGCAGATCCGAATATCGGAGGCTATCCCCATCCTTAAAGATTCCACTGAATTCCGGATAACTTTCCTCAATGTAGAATATACAGAAGGATTGCCCGAAATTTACGTAATTCCGATCGGCTCCGAATCGGGTGAGGAAGCACTGAGGATATCGTCGGAATTCCCTGGGGCGGTTGTTTCCCGGCTGAAATTGGACAGCGCGCCCGGGATCCTCTACGACGCCATCTACAGCGAGCAATTCTGCACCCAACTGCTCAATATGATTGCCAGGCGCCGCAGGATCAAGTCATATTCCGGCGAAATCTCGGCCTATTTCGGAAAGGGCTTCAGTAACAAGGTCCTTCACGACCCGGACCGCATAAGGCCAAAGGTGCTCAAGGCAGATCAAAGCAACACTTCGGTAGCGTTTGGTCAGGTGTACTTCTTGAAGCTGTACCGGCATCCGGACTACGGAATAAACCCCGACCTGGAAATGTCCAGATTTCTTACTGAGGTCGCCGATTTTCCATATATTCCGGCTTTTGCCGGAGGGATCGAACTGAAGCTGAAGAACGGGGGCCGCTTGACCGTTGGCATTTTGCTCAAATATGTCCAAAACCAGGGTGATGCCTTTAACTATTTCATTTCCGGAATCCACAGGTATTTCGAGGAAGTGCTGAGCAGGAGGAGCGAACTTCCGAGTCCGCCGCCCATCAAGGGCTGGCTCATCAATCCCGAGGAACCCCAAATACCGTCCATCGGGGGGCTCGAGTCGGCAATTCCGTACGAGTTGATTTCACTCCTCGGCGCCCGGACGGCACAGATGCATCTTGCACTGGCTTCCGGCGTCTCAGATCCGAACTTCGCGCCCGAGGACTTCACACTCCTCTGGCAAAGATCGCTTTTTCAGTCCATGCAGAGCCTGCAAAAGAGGGTTTTCGAACTCTTGTCCTCGAGTCTCCCCCGGCTTTCCCAAGAAGCGGCGGCCGATGCTTCGGGGGTGCTCTCCACTGGCGACAGGATCATCTCTACCTACCGCTCCATTCTCAAGAAAAAAATCTCCGCAAAGCGAATACGCGTCCACGGGGATTACCACCTTGGACAGGTGCTGTTTACCGGAAAAGATTACGTCATCATCGATTTGGAAGGGGAACCGGCCCGTCCGCTCGGAGAGAGGCGCAACAAAGTTTCGCCCCTGAAGGACGTGGCTGGAATGGTCCGCTCCTTTCACTACGCAGTCTACATAGCACTCCTGAAAGACTCTCACGAGCGGGTCGAAGACGTACCCACGCTGGAGCCCTGGGCCGAATTTTGGTACAGGAGCAGTTCCGCCGTGTTCTTGCGCTCTTACTTCCACACCGTGAAAGGAAGCGGCCTCATTCCGGATAATGAGGAGGAAATAAAGGCCCTGCTCGATTGTTTTCTGCTCGACAAGGCAATTTATGAAATCGGCTATGAGCTCAACAACCGTCCGGATTGGGTGACGATCCCATTGAGGGGCGTCCGGCTTCTTTGTGAAGACGGGAGTTGATGTCCAGCCCAACTGATGACTGATCACAATATAGTCAACGTCGACGGGAGAGATTGAAAGCAAGCACGTCAAGGATGTTCTTAACTCCACTCGATTAATCCGAAATGATATAGTCCACGATCGTGCAGACTTGTTCCGGATCAGACCTCAGGTTATAAGGAACTCACCGATTTGAGAGTTCACACCAGCGAGGTGGACGCAATTCAGGACGAAAGCGGTCATGGGCTCGAGAACCTCATTTTTCATATTTGCTCGCCATTGTTTCACGGACACCGTTATACTGCTTGTTCTGCTGCTTTTGACGGCGTGTAGCGGCAACGAGGACTCCAAGGTTGTTGATTTTTCGAAAACCTTCCAGGTATCTCGCCCGGATGGACCCAACCTGGATCGTCCTTCTCTCAGGGTAGCCGTGGGAGCCATGATCTCTCCCAAAGAGACATTCATCTATTATCGTCAGATCTTGGATTATATCGCGAGTGGGCTGGGCAGGAACGTAGAGCTAATCCAGCGCAAGACTTACTCCGAGGTGAACGAACTCATCGGGAAAGGTGAGATCGATGTCGCGTTTATCTGCTCCGGGCCATATGTCAGCGGCAGGGAGAAATACGGCTTCGAGTTGCTGGCTACCCCAGAGGTGAACGGAAGCCATTTTTATCAATCATACCTCATCGTCAATAGCGATAGTCCATTTCAGAGCATATCCGACCTCAGAAAACGAGTATTCGCCTTCACAGATCCCGACTCCCATTCCGGAAAGCTGGTTCCTACCTTTTGGTTATCCGACATCCACGAACATCCTGACACCTTTTTCGGAAAGACTGTTTACACATATAGTCATGACAACTCCATTCTGGCCGTATCCCGGGGTCTGGTGGACGGTGCTGCTGTCGATAGTCTTATCTGGGAGTACTACAACCTGAAAAATCCCTCATTGACCGCAGGAACGCGAATTATCAAAAGATCCGAGTCCTTCGGCATACCTCCTGTGGTGGCTTCAAAGTTCTTCCCATCTGAAATGAAAACTCGCGTACGTGAGATACTCCTCGCCATGCACGAAGACCCGGAGGGGAGCAAGATTCTCCACGAGTTGATGATCGACCGCTTTGTTGCTCCCCAGGAAAAGTGGTACGATGCGATTCGAAAGGTAGAGCGAGAAATTGAGGCGACTAAATGAGAATTGTGCGGCCGCGAAGTCTCGGGAGCAAGTTGCTGGTGGGAGTCTCCGCCCTGGTTATCTGTAGTGGTCTGCTCATTTCGCTGCTCGTTTCGGACAGGTACAGCCGCAGTCTTTCTGAATCGATGTCCGCACAAGCCGAGTATTTGACTCATTCAGTAGCACTTCAAGCAGCCGACCTGGTCCTCATAAACGATCTTGTCTCCCTGCAGAAACTCCTGGATCACCTGCTGCAGGGGAACCCGTCTCTTTCCTACCTGTTCATAGTGAAAGATGGACAAGTCCTGGCACATACTTTCAGTGGCGGCATGCCCTCAGATTTATTGACTGCCAATGAAGCCCTGCCATCGGCTGGACCTCATCCCCAGGAAATCACGTCCACAAGTGGGGATCACTTTCTAGATATGGCCATGCCGATCTTTGAGGGAAAGGCCGGCACACTTCGCCTGGGTTTTTCAGAGAAGCCTTATCATTCGCAAATCACTAAACTATGGCTGCAGATGAGCCTGTTCACCTTGGGAATCCTCCTGCTCGCCCTAGCGGCGAGCCTGTTTTTCATCAGGCGCATTGCAGGACCTCTCAGCGATCTCGCACGAGCCGTCGACAAGGTTGATAAAGGTGAACTTGGTATCCGGGTTCCCATCCATGGGCAGGACGAGGTGGCGAATCTCACTGCCTCTTTCAATAATATGGTTTCCCGGCTGCACAGCTACACTCGACAACTGGAAGATAAATCGGTGGAGCTTGAGCGTGCCCACCAGCAGACGCGAACTTTTTGCGATGTTGTACAGGAAGTAGGGTCACTGCAGAGTCTGCGTGAAATTGGAAGTTTCCTTATTCGGCAATGCCGGGCAATTGTAGGCGATTCCAAGATGGTCTTCCTGATCCTGGATGATTCCCGGAATTCTCTCTATATCCTGCGGGAATCAGTTGCCACAGACACCAGGGACCCCGCCATTATCGAGCATTTCTCCATAATAGTTGAGAGCTTCAGTGGTAATCCGAAGCCGACATGCGGGAAGGACCTTGGGATTATCAAGCTCGTGGATCAAACCCTTGCGAGATCAATTCATCAATGTATAGTCCCGATTTTCCATGAGGGACGTACGCTTGGTGTTCTGGTCATAGGCAGCGATGCCCAGTTGAGGTGCGAAACTGAAGAATTCGAAGTCGTCGGTTCGATGCTCAGCCATGCGGGCGGGGTGATAAAACGGGCTATTCATCATGAGGAGGAAGTACGCGCGCTGCAGAACCGTCTTGAGAGTTCATGCGAATTTTGCGGCATAGTATCCAAAGACCCCAAGATGCAGATGATCTTCAGGCTTATCGAGGATATTGCCCCAACTGACGCCACCGTGCTCATTCAGGGCGAGAGCGGCACGGGCAAGGAACTTGTGGCCAGGGCAATCCACCTGCAAAGTCTGCGAAAAGACAAGCCCTTCGTGGTCATAGACTGCTCCGCTTACCCAGCCACTATCCTGGAATCAGAACTTTTCGGCCACGAAAAGGGTGCTTTTACAGGGGCGATTCGGCAAAAGCCTGGAAGATTCGAACAGGCTCATGGCGGAACGGTGTTTCTCGACGAAATCGGCGATATTCCGCTTTCTGCGCAAATCAAGCTTCTTCGGGTGCTGCAAACGCAGAGGTTCGAGCGAATTGGAGGAGAGAAGACCGTTACAGTGGACGTGCGAATTATCGCCGCCACGAACAAGAACCTGCTCGACGAGGTAAAAAGCGGCCGTTTTCGAGAAGACCTCTATTACCGGCTAAGTGTCATTCCAATCGACCTGCCGCAGCTTTCAAAGCGAAGAAATGATGTGCCTTTGCTGGCACTGCATTTCATGAAGCGATTCGCAGTTGCCCACGGCAAGGAAGTTGAAACGTTCAGCCCGGACGCCATGCGGCTTTTGCTTGATTACCCATGGCCCGGAAACGTGCGGGAACTCGAGAATACAGTCGAACATGCGGTAGTGCTCTCCAAAAGCGCGCGGATCGAGGCGTCCAGCCTCCCTGAAGGCTTTAGGACAGCGGCATCGAATAACCGGGGCGAGAGATCCCCGACAATTGATGAAAATGAGAAGAATCTCCTAAGGGAGACGATGGAGGGGTGCGGCTGGAACAAGAAAAAAGCAGCCGATCGATTGGGCATAAGCCGAAGCACTTTGTATGAAAAACTGAAAAGACACAGGATCGCTCCTCAGACGACACATTAAAGGCGCCCTCCTGCTCAAAATGATTTAATCCTTTCCTACAGTGACCGGAAATCGTACACAGTATAACCTACCATTATTCCACGCAAAATCCGTATTTATCCTTTTTCCGTGTCCTCCCTCCGTACACCGTTGCCCCCCCTGACCCTGCCCAAATTGCGTTTCTTTTTGCTACAGCGCGAGATCTGCGCCCAGTGGCATGCTGCTTGCCTGTTAAGAGGGGAATTAACTGACTGGAGAGAGAAAAATGGCAAAGCGCATAGCCGTCGTGAACGGGAACAATGAAGAACGCGAGGACCTATGTGCCGCGCTGCGGAAGTATCTTTTCCAAGTAGCGAGTTTCCCATCACTTGTGGATTTCGAGCAGGGAGAAAGAGATTTTGCCGTGGCCATTTTCGACCTGAATAGTTTGTCTGTAACCAACCAGTTGTTGGAACAATACAGCAAGACCATGCCCGGCCTTTATATGATTGTCATATCCAGTCGGACTTTTCACCCTGAACTCAGGGAATCCATGGCTACCTGTCTTACGGCCTGCCTCACAAAGCCCGTAGATCTGAACGAACTGGTTTATTTGTTAAAGGGAATAGAATTAGAGGATCCGCGGTCAAACTGCAAAGGAGGAGTATGAACAGACGTTCAATTCTGAAGGTTGGCGGCCTGTTAGGCGGCGCCCTTGGCGCAGGCAAACTGTTGGATGCAGAAGCGCTTGCCAACCTTACGGCCGACCGGGTCGCGAACCTTCTCGTGCTGGACCGCGTAAAAATTGAGCCGGGCGAAGACGTGCTCATCCGCATGCAGCGCGAATTGGTCCGAGCTATGAGCAAACCCATCGAGCAGCGGCGATGGGGGATGGTCATCGACACACGCAAATGCGTCGGGTGTCATTCCTGTAACGTTGGCTGCATCATGGAAAACAAGCTTCCTCCGGGGGTGGTCTACCGGCCGGTGATTGACCTGGAGGTCGGCAGATATCCAAATGTCGGCCGCAAGTTTCTGCCGCGCCCGTGTATGCAATGCGAGAATCCTCCATGCGTTCCGGTATGCCCCGTCAAAGCAACCTGGAAGCGCGCCGATGGCGTCGTTGTGATTGACTATAACGTGTGTATCGGATGCCGCTATTGCATCACCGCATGCCCGTACCAGGCACGGACGTTCGACTTCGGGCAGAACTGGGCAAGTAATGCAGCTTTCGGACGAGATGGCGGCTTGGCGCTGGAGACAGGTAGGAAATACGAAGAAGAACCTTCTTTTGAGTATGGCACTAACTGGCACCGCGCCGAGGGTGTCATCCCCAAAAGTCCGGTCGGTAACGCACGTAAGTGCACCTTCTGTGTCCACAGGCTCGAGCATCGTCAATTGCCCATGTGCGTAACGACATGCATCGGGAGGGCGACGCTTTTCGGCGATCTCAATGACCAGGGGACTCTCGTATCCCAGCAAGTCATACGAAACAACGCCGTGAGCTTGAAGGCAGAACTCGGTACCGCGCCTAAGGTCATCTACCTCATTTAGAGTCAAGGAGATCACAATGGCTGTCTCTTCACCTGGAGCTCCTCATCATGCCGGCCGGAAGCGGCTGCTATGGATTTTGTGGGTCCTTGGAGCAATTATAGGCGGGCTTGGTTTCTATGAGCGTCTCGCCCATGGCGACAAGGCAGCAGACTTTTCCAGCTATGTCCCATGGGGTCTTTGGGTTGCCGCCTATATTTACTTTAGCGGTTTGTCAGCAGGAACGTTCCTGGTTGCAGCCGCCGCATATGTTTTCAGGATTCGTGTGCTCGACCCGATTTGCCGCCTGTGCCTTCTCATTGCTGCGGTCACGCTCCCCATGGGTTTGCTGATGATCGGCTTCGACCTCGGCCATCTGGAAAGAGCCTACCTGGTCTTCTTGCGCCCTCAGTTTCATTCGATGATGGCCTGGATGGTCTGGCTTTATACGGCTTATCTGATCCTCCTGTTTTCTATGTTGTGGTTTAGCATGAAAAGCGTGCAGCCGGCGAGGAATCCAGCGGCCGTAACCAGTGATCTGGCCACGCTTCGCGTGTTGGGACTTATCGGCATCCCTCTTGTAATCGGGTTTGCCGGTGGCGTCGGCGCTCTGTTTGCAACAGTTGCAGCACGCGAGTATTGGCATTCCTCTTTATTTCCTATCTTTTTCCTTGTAGGGGCACTTACCTCAGGCACGGCCCTGGTAACAGCGGTTGTTTCATTGCTGTGGCCTTCACGCGATGCCGCATGGAAAGAGCTGATGACTCTGCTGGGTCGTATAGTGCTGGTGCTGGTGCTCATTGAATTTATCCTTGAGTGGGCGGAGTTTTCTATCCCGTCGTGGTACCAGATTGGCTCAACCTACGATCTCATCAGATACGTCCTGTTTGGCCCTTACTGGTACGTGTTCTGGCTGGTGCACATGCTGCTGGGTGTCCTCGTGCCGGTTCTGCTGTTGGCTAAAACACGCAGCCCCGGGATCATCGGACTCGGCTCGGCCCTGGTGGCGGTCACATTCTTTGCTGTGCGGTTGAATCTGGTGATTCCCGGTCTGATCACTCCGGAACTCCGCGGCCTGGAGCAGGCGTACAGCGATCCAATCGGCAACCGACTCACCTTCGCCTATATGCCGTCCTGGTTTGAGTGGCAATTGCTCCTTGGCGTCATTGCATTTGGCGTTGCCCTCTGGTTCGTAGGGACACGACTGTTCCCGCGTGTTTTTCCCAGTTCTTCGCAATCCAGTGAGGTGGGCCTATGAATCAGAAACATGAGCCGCAAAAAGTAACCCGACGATTTTTCTTTAATGCCTGTACCGCCCTGGCCGGCGGAGTGACACTTAGCGTGCTGGGCTGCCAGCGCTATGAACAACAGGCATCGGATGGGACCACCCCTGGCCCTTATCCACTGGCTGACGCGGAGAACGTCATTCACACAACCTGCCTGCAGTGCAACACGCAGTGCACGCTTAAGGTGAAACACCAGGATGGATTGGTCGTCAAAATAGACGGAAACCCATATAGCCCTATGGCGTTGTTCCCACATTTGCCATACGAAACACCGCCAAAGGAAGCCGTGGCCGTCGATGGGGCGATTTGCCCGAAGGGTCAGGCTGGTGTGCAGACACTCTATGACCCTTATCGCCTGCGCAAAGTCCTCAAACGCGCCGGGCCTCGCGGTTCTAACAAATGGCAGGCCGTTTCCTTTGAGCAGGCCACACACGAGATCACGGAAGGCGGCCAACTGTTCGCAGGCATTGGTGAAAATCGCGTGGTGCCTGGGTTTAAGGACGTCATCAGGCTTCGCGACGCCAAGCTGGCTAAAGACCTCGCCACAGATGTGGAGGCCATTCGTAAAGGTGAGATGGCAGTGGAGGCTTTCAAAGAAAAAAACTCTGCACACCTGGATGTATTGATCGACCCGGATCATCCCGATTTCGGGCCAAAGAACAACCAATTCGTCCTGCAGGGAGGGCGCATCGCCCCGGATCGTGAAGTGATCACTAAACGTTTCACTTTCGGCACTTTGGGATCGGTCAACTGGTTCGGACACACTACAATTTGTGAGCAGGCTCATCATGTGGCCTTCATGTACTCCCTGGCTCAATGGCAGGAAAAAGACGGCAAGTTCTCCTGGGCCAAGGGCCCCAATCATATGAAGCCCGATTATACCCAGGCTGAGTTCGTTATCTTCTGGGGCACGGGCTTCAACGAGGCAAATTTCGGGCCTACGCCGATGAGCCCACGTGTATCCCAAGCCATTGTAGACGGCAAACTGAAGATAGCAGTTATAGACCCGCGGCTCTCAAAGAGTGCGGCAAAGGGGTGGTGGATTCCCGTACATCCGAACGGCAACTTTGCACTGGCGCTTGCTATGACCCAATGGATCATCGGAAACAAGCGCTACGATGAAAAGTTCCTGCGAAGTGCGAACAAGGCTGCAGCCAATGCTGCAGGCGAGAAAAGCTGGACCAACGCCACTTGGCTGGTGAACACTAAAACAGGCAAGTTCCTCCGTGCCGCCGATGCGGGCGTGGGAACAGCAAACCAGTTCGTAGCGCTGGCTGAGGGCACACCGGTGGCGGTTGACCCGTCAGGCACCAAGGTCCCGGTAGTGGGCGATCTGGATGTGGCGACAACTATTAAAGGAATCGATGTCTCCTCGAGCTTTAGATTGCTCAAGGAGGCCGCAGCCGCTAAAAGTCTCGCTGAATACTCAGAAATTGCCGGATTGGAAGCCGGTCAGATTGAAGCGTTGGCCAATGAGTTCACCAGTCACGGGAAGAAGGCGGCCATCGACTTCTATCGCGGTCCCATCAAAACGACTTGTGGCTTCTATACAGCCCAGGCGATCATCATCCTGAACTTTCTCATCGGCAACGTGGACCATGTTGGCGGATTCATGAAAGGTGGCGGAGCCTGGGACGGCACCGGCGGTAAGCCAGGCCAACCGTTCCCTGTGGCTAAGCTTCATCCGAACGCTCTCACGCCATTTGGGATCAAGCTTACCCGCGAAAGCTCAGGTCCTTACGAGACAAGCACCATCTTCAAGCGTGACGGCTACCCGGCGAAGCGCCCCTGGTTTCCCTTTACCGATGATGTGTATCAGGAGATCATCCCTGCCGCGACCGCAGGCTACCCGTATCCAATCAAGATACTCTGGCTTCATTACGGCACGCCGGTGCTGTCATCGCCTGCCGGGCACCTCCAGATCAAAATGATCCAGGATACTGAGAAGATTCCACTCTTCATCGCCACGGACGTTGTGATCGGCGAGACGAGCATGTACGCCGACTACATCTTTCCGGACCTGTCGTATCTGGAGCGGTGGTCAAACCCGCTGGGCACCAGCCCCGTAGTCCTCTCACAGATCAGCAAATTCAGACAACCCGCCGCATCACCGATCCCTGAGATCGTCACTATCGACGGGGAGGAAATGCCGATTAGCATTGAGGCAACCATGATCGCTCTGGCAAAAAAGCTTGGAACGTCCGGATTCGGCAAGGACGCTTTCGGGCCAGGCCAAAACCTGAATCGGCCGGAGGATTTTCACCTCAAGATGATCGCAAATCTCGCCGCCGGCGATAAGCCTGGTAACGAGGCGCCTGAGGCCGATGAAGCCGAGATGGAGATATTCCGTAGATCCAGACGGCATCTACCCAAGGCGGTCTTTGACGAGCGAAAATGGCAGGAGACCGTTGGCGCCGATTGGCGGCGGGTGGCCTATCTGCTAAACCGTGGCGGAAGGTTCGAAGCCCCATCAGGCGCCTACGAAGGAGACTTCGCCAAGCACCCCTGGGCCAACCAACTGAACATTTATATCGAGCCCGTTGGCTCAGGCATTCACTCGGTGCAGGGCAAACGGTTTTCAGGCGTGCCTACTTATCAGGCACTTGAATCCTTCGATGGAAAGCCGGTATCCTCCAGAGATGAGTTCGACCTGGAGCTGATCACCTATAAAGATATTCATGGCGGTCAGTCCCGCACGGTTGGCGACTACGCAGGGCAGATGGCGATTATGCCGGAGAATTTCGTCTATCTGAATGCAGTCGACGCGAAACGGATTGGCTTGACTGACGGCGATACGGTAAGGGTCGAGAGCGCGAGTTCCAACGGGAGCTTCGAACTGGGGCCGGGCCAGGCGCCCAGCAAAGCCGAAGGGAAGATTCGAATCATCGAAGGGCTTCGGCCGGGGGTCGTCAGCGTCTCCTATCACTATGGGCACTGGGCCTACGGATCTCGAGATGTCGAAATAGATGGCCGGCGAATTCCAGGAGAACCTGCGCGCGGTAAAGGGCTTTTAACCAATGCGGCGATGGCTGTTGACGGGTACCTAAAAGATGTATGCCTGACGGACCCGATTGCCGGCGACAGCGCCTTCACCGGCACACGGGTGAAGCTGGTGAAGATTGCGTCGGCGTCGGGTCCGCCAGCACCGATTGCGGGATGGGTACCTGCTGGATGGGCCGTACGCTGAATGCTGGTATTGGGATATCACCGCACCGAATTGCTCAACGGGGGAGAAGCCCTGATGACTGGAAAGGTTAATGTCTGCGGTAGCAGCGGCTGCAATTCGCTCCGCAGGTTCGGTCGACAGCCTTGCCAGGAGGGCGATAAAGGCAGGAGCGACAACCGAAGAGATCCACCACACCATTATGCTGCTCACGAGCACCATCGGGTTTCTAACCACCTCCGCAGCTTTGAGCTGGGTTTATGACCTCGCAGGCGAGAAGAAGTAATATCCTTTTTGCCTGTCTGCGGATAATGAAGACGTCCGGCACATCCGGATACTTCTTTTCTTCTGTCATGCTCCTGTTGATAACCGCGCACGGAGCATGACTCAGATTTTCTCCACTGCAGTGAAAGTTCCCCCTCCCGTTTTTCCTGCCAACTAAATCTATTATTTTGCTATCTTGTAACCTTTCGAGCGCTATTTTCGTCTTGCTGGTGATTGCGGGAAAATGACCGTCTAATTCCTTTTCAAGGAGATCGCATTATGGACGAGAGGACCGAGATCTTGATTTGCCTTGGCGCGGCTACGGCGGCGAATTGTGTTCCCTGCTTTGACTACTATTTCAAGAAAGCTTCAGTCGCGGCAGTCACTGCCGATGAGGTTCAGAAGGTCGTCGAACTCGCCTGCAGAATTAAAACCGGCGCAGGCATCGTTATGAAGAACAGCATCAGGGATATAACCGGTCAGGATTGGGATTCCAGACAGGAAGACGGCGGCAAGGCAGATCATCCCTGCTGCAAATGATTCGTACAGGATGGCAGCGATGGAATTCTTCGAAATCTACGACCAGTACTACCAAAGGGTGAGAAATTTCATCCTTTCCTCGGTCCGGGACGAATGGGCGGCGGATGATCTTACCCAGGAAACATTCATCCGAGTCCAAAAAAACCTCAATACTCTCAAAGATTCGTCCAAACTGACTTCATGGATTTTTCGCATTGCACATAACCTCTGCCGGGATCATTTTCGCAACCTGAAAAGAACCTCATCGCATGAATGCGAGCTTGATGAAGCAAGAGATGTGTTTAAAGAGGCCATGGTTCAGAAAAAGCTCGAACAGCGCGAGATGAGTTCATGCGTTCAGGACGTAGTGAGGCTTCTGCCCGAATCATTCCGAAGTGTTATCACACTATTCGACATGGCGGAACTCAGCCACCGCGAGATCGCAGACATACTGGATACGACCGTCGAGAATGTAAAGGTGAGACTGCACCGTGCCCGGAAGGAATTGCGGGCGTTGCTCGAAAAGAAATGTACGTTCGAAGTGGATGAAAGAAATGTGCTTACCTGTGAACCGGAGGATGGGAGCAACTGATGAGCCCCGTACACTTCGAAGCAATCCTGCAGATTAGAGGAGGAATGAAATGACAGGCTGCATCCCTTTTTGGTTTGGCCTCGGATGGTGGTGGGTATTTCCGATTATCATGATGGCTCTCTGCCTCTTCATGATGCGAAGGTGCATGTGTGGAATGAAGGATCGTTCCTCTTGCTTTCGCGGTGCGGACAGCAGGTCCGACGTCCCGCTCGATGCCCCCGAACGAATCGTGGAGAAGAAGCAATAACAGCAATTCCGGAGACCAGCCACTGATCCCCGATGTGAATGTTTCATGGCCCCAATCGGGGCCATGCTCATCTTTCGTGAAAGACTCACGATCTGTAACCTTCCTCTCCATCAGTCCGTCTTAATTGCAAATAGAGAAACTGAGAGGAGGTGATTCCCATGGCAGATCAAAATACCAACAAAAGCAAAATGTCTTCCGGTTGTTTTACCGGGATGCCGGAGATGATGCGGAACATGATGTCTAAAAAAGGCGGTTCCTGCTGTTTTTGCGCGGAAGCGATGACTGAGATGATGCAGGAGTGCTGCTCGAATCAGGCTGAAAAACGGAGTGCAGCCGAGGAACAAGGCCGGGATGCCCCGAGATGACCTGTACGCATCTGAGCCGGACAGACTCGCCTCGAAAGGAGCAGAACAATGGCTGAAACAATCAAGATCCAACTGGCCGAACAATCTTGTGGCGCAGGGCTTCGCTATGCGCAAAAACAGACATCCACCCCGCCCAAAGATGCGGTCATATGTTGCGAGGGCATGTGCCTCAAGGGTGAGACCGCAAGGAGGGCGGCGAATCTGATCGCTCACAAGCTGGTCCCTGATAAGGCGGTGCGTATTTGCCACGGTGGGCTGCTGGAAGCAGCGGGAGGAATGAGGGACCTGGTGCAGAGGGCAAACAGGGTCTTGATCCTCGATGGTTGCGGAATGGCGTGCGGCACGCGCCTGACCAGGGGGGCCTTCCCTGACCTGGAACCCGAAGTGGTGTTCACCGACAAGCTTTTCGAATACGACCAGGACCTTTTCGGAGTGGACGAAATGTCCGATTCCCAGATCAGTGCCAACGCCAGCAAAGTTGCGGAGCAAGTCGTCGAAAAGTACTTCTAACAGGTGTGTACCGACATTCTGCCCTTGTTGCCGGGGCAGGATGTCGCATTTCATAAAATTCGATGCCGGCGAACATTCCTCCATCGGAAAGCCCCTTCCAGCTAATTGCCGGGGCACTGTCAGTTGATTTTTCGCCCTCACAGCACATTTTTGTCTTGACAAACGGCGCGATTGTGCTGATACTTCCGTTAAATCTGTTTTATCAGTGTAATCAGACTAAACTGATAAATCCAGGAGGATAGCGAATGGCAAAGAAGAACAAGGGTGAATCCTGTTGCGCTTCAGACACCAAAGAAACCTGCTGCACAGTCGAATCGCTCATTACCGTCGATGAACGGGGACAGATGGTGCTGCCCAAGGAGTTCCGCGAAAGGGCGAAAATCCGCGCAGGCGACAAGCTGGCCCTTATCAGTTGGCACAAGGACGGAGAGGTTTGCTGCTTTACGCTCATTAAGGCGGATGCTCTGGCTGGGCGCGTAAAGGAATTTCTCGGCCCCGTACTGAAGAACATCAGCCTGGAATGAACCGTGGGGCAATCCTGCGATATTCACCACGAAGGAGAAGACCATGATGCCAAAGCAGGTGAATCAAAGTTATGCCGATTTTCGCAATACGGTCCTCAACAATGGAATCATAGATCCCAAGACTACTTTCATGATCCAAATGGGAGCGGCAATGGCCGTCGGGTGCTATCCCTGAATGGAGATGCTCTCTGGGGTTGCCAGGGAAAAGGGAGTATCGGATGAGGAGCTTGGAGCGATTCAGTCCATAGTCATGCTCGTTTCCGCAGGAAGAGTCTTTGCACAGTACCGGCAGGTCTGCGACAGGATCGGGTCCGCAACCAAGGCTAAGGCTTGCTGCGAATAAGTTCGCAGCGGGTGTCATCCTTGGATACGATCACGGGAGAATGACAGATGAAAGCTGACAAAATCAAAGAGATCGTTAAATCACGCTACGCTAAAGTCGCCCTGCATAACATGCCGTGCTGCGGGCCGAGAAAGTCCTGCTGCGGAGGCCCGGATGCGAAGGAGATAAGCAAAAAGGCGGGCTACCGCGACATGGACTTGAATTCGGTACCCGAGGGGGCAAATCTTGGACTGGGATGCGGCAATCCGGTGGCGCTTGCGTCGCTGAAGGAAGGCGATGTCGTGCTCGATCTCGGCTCCGGGGCCGGCTTCGATGCTTTCCTGGCTGCACCCAGGGTCGGAACGGCGGGAAAGGTCATCGGGGTCGACATGACCCCGGAGATGGTCGAGAAAGCAAGAGCAAACGCGGTGAAGGGCGGCTACCAAAACGTCGAGTTCAGGTTGGGCGAGATCGAGAACCTGCCTCTTTCGGGTAGCGAAGTGGATGTCATCATTTCAAACTGCGTCATCAATCTCTCGCCTGAAAAAGGAAAGGTATTCAAAGAAGCCTTTCGAGTGTTGAAACCGGGCGGCCGGCTGATGGTTTCCGATCTCGTTTTGCTGAAGCCCTTGCCCGAAATCGTCAAGCAGTCTGTTGAAGCATATGTCGGCTGTATTGCAGGGGCCGTGATGAAAGATGAGTATCTTGCCGCCATAACAGATGCGGGTTTCCGTGATTTAAAAGTGGTTGGTGAAGATGTCTACCCTGTCGAACTGGCCGTAAACGACCCGGTAGCCAAGGCAATCTACTCTGATGCCGGCATTATTTCAGATCATGCAAAGGAAATATCCGGATCGGTTGCCAGCGTTAAGATAAGCGCGGTGAAACGGGTTTGATCGGCAATTCAGTCCGAATCCCCCAAATGGGCGATTCCTTGACTTTGGATACCGCAGGAGAGAACATCATCAGCTTGAAGTACATTAAAGCACAGGCTGAACGAATTCACCAGGAGGCTCGGATGGCGCGCATCGGCATCATTACATGTTCCAACTGTACGCAAGACGCGAACTGTGCATCGGTCGTGTGTCTTGGAGACATGAGAAAACGAAGAGGCTTCTTTGAGCGATATCCGGCGGAGGAACCGCTTGATCTCATTGGCATCATTAACTGTGCGGGGTGTCCCACCGTTGCCGCTCCGAAAAAGATTTTGAGAAAGGTGCGGGCCGTCGCGGAATTCAAATTGGACGCGCTCCACTTTTCGTACTGCATGACGGCATTGTGCCCTTTCATCGCGAAGTACGAAAAAGCGATAAAGGAGGAGTATCCAAACCTCGATATTGTGCTCGGGACACACAAGCCGATAGACAGGAGCGAGTTTCAAGAAGTGGTCAAGGAGCTTCTCTGCCCTTCGATTTCACCTCCAAGAGCCATGACCGATGTGATCAAGGCGCGATGATAACTCGTGTTTAAACGCTGAGAAGCTCAACCTCTCTTGCCGTGCGGGAAGTACATCTCCCCACCCAAGGGTGCTCATCATCCGGTTGACCCAGATAAGCGCGGTGAAGCCGGGGTGATCTGCGATTCAATTCTGCAATGCGCTTATGGACACTACATCGTTTTGGAGGCGATGGCGATGTCAGCTTCTTTGGAATTTGAGGTCAGGGAGACAGTAGCTTTTCTCACTCTCGCTATTCCACCCGTCAATGCCCTCGATGAAAATGCGTTGCAGGATTTGATTAAGGCGCTGGACGAAGTCGAAAATGATGAAAACATCAGGGCAATGGTAATTACCAGCGGTATTCGAGGCATCTTTTGCACCGGCGGAAATCTAAAGTACTGGCCGCGCGTGTACCCAAACGAAGCTGAAACGATAAGTAATGCGGGCCGCAGGGTGTTCGCCAGGATTGAGCATCTGGTCAAGCCCAGCATTGCTGCAATCGATGGGCATGTGATCGGCGACGGACTCTCCCTTGCCTTGGCCTGTGACATGCGTATCGCTTCACCAGGTTCAACTTTCCAATTACCCGAACTCGATTATGGTTTTATCCCCGGCTGGGGCACTATCGGCCGCTTGGTGGAAGCCATAGGCAGGCCCTTCACTACGGAACTGCTCTTGCTTGGCCAAGGGATAAATGCAGAGCGCGCTCAATCAATGGGCCTGATAAACCGGATAACATCGGCTGATGAGCTAATTGCGAGGGCCACGATGCTGGCGGCACAGGCGGCTGCCAAACCACCGATGGCTATGCGTCATGCCAAGGCTGCATTGCGAGGAAATTCGGAAAACGTGCCCAACGGCCAGGAAACCTGCGAAATCGCTTGCTTCAAGGCCGTTTGGGGTAGCCCTGAGTGGGAGGACGGAATCCGGAAGCTCTTTTCCAAAGAGAATGCACGACCCACCGAGGAGAGAATATCGCTGACATACAGCAGCCTGGTCTGAGTTTCCACCGGGAACTTTCCCGCTCATTGTCGCGCCGATCGGGCAACCGTTCTGCTCCACGCCTGAGCACTCATTTGAATTGGGTCCCAAGGGCTGCTCAAGGGCGGCGTGTAGCTTAGATCGAGGTCATTTAGCTCATCGATGCGCATGCGGTTATATATCGCCGATGCAAAGACATCGATTCGCTTTGAAACCTCCGATCGCTTGTGTCCCAGCATCTGGGCTCCCAATAACTCTTTACCGGGACGATTACCGGTGAGGCGAATCCATAGCTTCTCGGCGCCCGGATAGTATGCTTTATGGTCCCAGGTCTCAAACTCGACTGTAAACGGTTCAAACCCGGCTGCAACCGCTTCCGAGTCGCGCAGCCCTGTCCGTGCGGCAACCAGATCGAATATCTTCACCGCCTGGGTCCCAAGAGATCCCTGAAACTTGCGATTACCTCCCGCCGCGTTTTCCCCCGCCACTCGACCCTGCTTGTGAGCCGTCGTACCGAGCGGCATATAGGTGTATGAATTCAGCAATCTATGCCAGGTTTCCACGCAATCACCGGCTGCGAAGATATCGGGCGCGTTGGTCCGCATGAAACGATCTACCTTAATGGCCCCCTTAAGGCCGATTTCAATGCCCGCAGAACGGGCGAGTTCGCTGTTCGGCCGGGCGCCGACAGCCACCAGGACCATATCTCCGGCAGCGGAAAAATTATTGGAACCCGAGATGATCAATTTATCGTCCGACCGTACGATCCCGGTGACTGCAACTCCGGTAGCAATCCTCACGCCGTGAGCTTCAAGTTCCTCTCGCACTTTCCCGCCGAATTCCGGATCGACCGTAGTCAAAACCGAATCGAAAAATTCCACTACCGTAACGTCAATCCCCCGATAGGTGAGTGCATCGGCCATCTCCATGCCGATGTATCCGCCTCCTACGACGATCGCCGAGCGCGGCTGCCGCTCGTTCATGTACTGCTGCATGGCAAAGGCTTCGTCCATCCAGCGCAGCAAGAAAACCCCCGGCAGGCCGATTCCGTCGATTTTTGGTCGAATGGATTCGGCGCCGGTTGCAATTATCAGCCGATCATAGGCCAGATTTTTTGCGTTTCCCTGCCGGCGGGTAATCGACACGACCTTAGCGATGGGGTCGATTGATGCGACTAAATGTTCAAGGAGCAGGTGAGTGCCCTCATTTTCTATTTCCAGGACAGTCCTGTGGGCAAGCGTATGCCAGTCACCGACTTCGCCGCTCAAATAGAATGGAAGGCCGCAGATACTGAAATTCGGATACCGGTCGGCAGCCACAATGGTTACTTCGCTTGCCGGATCGAGTTCTCTGGCTCGCATGGCAGCGCTAATCCCAGCATCGCTGCCTCCGATAATGAGGATGTGGGGCATAAATTCTCCTTTGACATACAACCGGCGGTGGCCTCAATCTGAGCGTAATTCCGAAAAAAATCCTTGCACAGGGTCCGGAAGGATTTCCGTGAATCTTATGAGTTCATCCCTTATATGCCCGACCTTCGCAGGACGGGCCTGGTGGCTTTGTTCCCTACGTGACGCACAGGTCCTCCCCGACAACCTGATAATATACATGTTCAGAAATGTTCGTTACATGGTCGCCAACGCGCTCAATACATCTGCCGATCAAAATGAGAGAGGTGCAAGGGTCCACGTTCCGGGCGTCCTCTTTCATGGATTGCCGGAGTTGGACAAGGAGTTGGGTGTAGATCTCGTCTATTTGGTCATCACGGTTCCATACGTCGACCGCGAGTTTGACGTCGGACTTACTGTATGCATGGATGGCATCTTCTAGCATTGTTTTCGCCGTCTCCGCCATGCGCACGATTGAATCGATAGGGCCGGTAAGCGTGGTGGCGTTTACCTTTTCAATGTTTCTCGCGATATTGACGGCATAATCGGCAATACGTTCCAATTCTCCGGCTATCTTGAGCCCGGAGATAATGCTCCGAAGATCCATTCCCATCGGCTGGCGCAAGGCGAGCAAGCGAACGGCGAGTTTGTCCACTTCATGTGCAAGCTCGTCAATGAGGGCATCGTTCTTGACAATCTTTTCAACGACCGTGTTGTCCCGCTCTATCAGGGCATTTTCTGCCGCATCGAGTTGCGCCCGGGCATGTTCGCCCATCGATAATATTTTGCTTTGAAGATTTTCCAGTTCATCGTCAAATGACTTTACAATATGCGAATGCTGCATCTGCGTCTCGCCTTCCCTAAAATTCCAGAAAATTCACTGTACACTCCAACCTCGGCGATAATATGCAGTTATGAGGTTAAGACCTCAGCCAAACTTTCCCGTGATGTAATCCTGGGTAGCCTGTTGGGTTGGATTTGTAAATATCCGGGTGGTATCATCGAATTCGATCATTTCGCCGAGGTACATGTAAGCCGTGTAATCGGACGCCCTGGCCGCCTGCTGCATGTTATGCGTGACTATGATGATCGTATATTCCTGCTTCAGCTCATAGATCAACTGCTCAATATGAGCGGTGGATATCGGATCCAAACCGCTACACGGTTCGTCAAGCAGGATCACCTCCGGTTTGATAGCGATACACCTGGCAATGCACAAGCGCTGTTGCTGCCCTCCCGAAAGGCTGGAGCCGCTCTGATGGAGTTTATCTTTTACCTCATCCCACAATGCGGCCTTGCGCAGTGCCCATTCCACCCGTTCCGCAAGCTCCAGGTTGCTTAGCTTCTCGTAGAGCTTAATGCCAAAAACAATATTATCAAAAATACTCATCGGGAATGGAGTCGGCGCTTGAAATACCATACCGACCTTAGAACGAAGCTGGTTGAGATTTTGGTCCCCGTCCAGTATGTTCTTCCCATCCAATAATATTTCGCCGGTTGCCTTCTGTTTGGGATAGAGATCGTAGATCCTGTTAAAAGTGCGAAGCAGGGTCGATTTGCCGCAGCCTGACGGCCCGATGATCGCCGTGACCCTGTTAGCTGCTATATCCAGATTGACTCCTCTAAGGGCGCGAAACTCACCGTAGTAGAAATCCAGATTCTTTACGGACATTTTAAGTTCATCAGTTGAGAAATTCATTCGCATACTCGCAGGAAGTTGCTCTAATTTTCCTAATCCGCTTAAAGCCGCTTACTCATGGTGCTTCGCGCGCAGGACTATCCGCGCGAGGATGTTCCAACTCAATACACCGGCGGTGATAAGCAGCGCGCCTCCCCAGGCCAGGTCATGCCAGTCCTTGTACGGGCTCATGGCAAACTGGAAGATTACCACCGGCAGGTTGGCTATCGGGGCATTCATGTTTGCGCTCCAGAACTGATTGTTAAGAGCGGTAAACAGGAGCGGAGCAGTTTCTCCGCTGATGCGCGCCATCGCTAACAGGATGCCGGTGAGCATTCCCGCTCCGGCAGCACGATAGACGACAAACACGATAACCTTCCATCTGGGCGCTCCGAGCGCGGCGGCGGCCTCGCGCAACCTTTCGGGCACGAGTTTCAGCATATCTTCAGTCGTTCGGACCACTACCGGGATGACGATAAGCGACAGGGCAAACGTTCCCGCCCAACCGGAAAAATGGCCAACGCGGGCCACGTAAATCGTATAGATAAACAGTCCTATGATGATCGAAGGGGCGCTCAAAAGGATGTCATTTATGAAGCGGGTGACACTGGCAAGCCAACCTGTTTTTCCATATTCGGATAAATAGGTGGCCGCGAGGATACCGATAGGCGTTCCGATCAGTGTGGCCAAGGCGGACATGATTGCACTGCCGACGATTGCGTTCAAAAGGCCACCTTCGCTGCCCGGGGGAGGCGTCATGTCTGAGAAAAGCCGAAAACTGAGGCTGTGGAACCCATGGTGCAGGAGTGTGAGAAGAATCCACCCCAGCCAGAAGAGGCCAAAACCCATTGCAGCCATGGAAAGGCTGAGGCAGATAATGTTTGTCAATTGCCTGCGTATGCGAAGAGGCGTACTTTGCATGGTCCTTCCTCAGGAGCTTCTACCCTCGTGCTTGCTCAACCGCGCAAGGAGAAGCCTTGAAATTGCCAGCACCAGGAAAGAGATGGCAAAGAGCAATAATCCCAGGTAAATGAGCGCAGAGGTGTAGAGCGTACTGGTCGCTTCGGTAAATTCATTAGCCAGGGTGGAAGCAATCGTGTTGCCCGGCGCGAACAAAGAAGCTTGCAGGGAATGCGAATTGCCAATAACGAAAGTGACCGCCATTGTCTCCCCGAGGGCCCTGCCGAGGCCCAACATGACGCCGGCCACAACGCCTGTCTTCGTGTACGGCAGGATGATTTGCCATGCCACTTCCCAGGTGGTGGCTCCCAGGGCGTAAGCTGATTCCTTGAGTTGCCTGGGGACCATGTCAAATACGTCCCGCATAACAGAGGCAATAAAGGGGATCGTCATAATGGCCAGGATCAACCCTGCCGTAAATAGACCGATGCCCATCGGCGGACCCTGAAACAGCACCCCCATAAAGGGTATGGCGCCCAAGTGGGCCTTTATCCAGGGTTGTAAGTTTTCGGAAAAAAAGGGTGCAAATACGAACAACCCCCACATGCCGTAAATTATGCTCGGAATCGCGGCCAGTAACTCTATAGCTGTACCCAAGGGGCGTTTAAGCCATATGGGCGATAGTTCACTCAAGAACAGGGCAACACCGAAACTGACAGGGATGGCTATCACCATGGCGATAGCCGAGGTAACCAGAGTACCGAATATAGCTACCAGCCCTCCAAATTTAAGAGTAACGGGATTCCACTCACTGCTCCCGATAAACCTCCACCCAAATTCCCTGATTGCGGTGTAGCTGCCCGCTATGAGAGAGAAGATGATCGCAGCCATAGTGCAAAGCACCAGGAGAGCGAAAAAACGCGTGGTATTCTCGAAACATAAATCCAGCAGCGAATTCCCCAAGTCCCTGGCTTTTGCGTACTTCGCGATCCTGGCGAAATAGCGTAGGCCCTTTACGTCCGCATATCTCTCAAACATAAACATACCAATAGATCAAATAGGTTTGCCGTCAGGTCCCTTAATCTCCGATTTCCACTCCTTGCGAATGAGTTCCACAACACTGGTGGGCATGGGGATGTAGCTCAATTCGTCTGCCAGCTTGCTACCATTTTGATAGGCCCAGGTGAAGAAATCCAGAACACGTTTGGCGGTTTCGGGGTCCTTCTGTGTCTTATGCATCAGAATGAACGTAGCGCCGCTGATAGGCCAGGTATCATTGCCAGGTTCATCCGTAAGAATCATATAGAAACCCTTGGAGTGCGCCCAATCCGCGCCCGCTGCCGCAGCCTGGAAGTTCTTGGCCTCCGGTTTGACGAACTGCCCTTCTCGATTTTGCATCATAGTGTAGGTCATGTTATTTTGGAGCACATACGCATATTCAACATACCCTATCGAGCCGGAAATGCGCTGCACGTAGGACGCAACTCCCTCATTGCCCTTCCCACCGACGCCTGCCGGCCAGGACACTGAAACGCCGCTTCCCACCGCTTCCTTCCATTTCGGGCTCACCTTGGACAGGTAATTGGAGAAGATGAAGGTAGTGCCGGAACCGTCGGAGCGGTGCACCACGCTAATGTCTTTGTCGGGAAGTTTGAGGCCTTTATTGAGCTTGGCTATTTCCGGGTTGTTCCACTTCGTAATTTTTCCCAGGTAGATATCGGCCAACACCTCACCGCTCAATTTGATTTCGCCCGGCTTGACACCTTCAAGATTGACAACGGGTATTACACCGCCGATGACCGTAGGAAACTGCACCAGCCCCGCCTTTTCAAGCTCCTCAGGCTCCAGGGGCATGTCCGAAGCACCGAAATCGACGGTCCCGGCCTTGATTTGGTTTATGCCGCCTCCGGAACCGATGGATTGGTAATTCAATCCAATACCCGTTTGATTTTTATAAGCTTCAGCCCATTTGGCGTACAGGGGATAGGGGAAAGTCGCTCCCGCTCCAGTGATGTCGGCGGCAAACGCAGTTGCAGCCACTCCTAAACACAGCATCATAAACATTGTTAAGATTCTCATTAATGATCTCATGCCATCTCTCCTCAAACCCTGTAGTTAGTTCCCTGCCTTAGATCATTCCCCGATCCGGCCGCTCATGTTGCGTTCATTCCGGACTCAGGCGTGATAAACTTTGCAAAATGGTAGTATTCCCGCTCGCTTCCAATTCGGAGAATAAAGCCAACCGGCCCTGGGCCTGCTGCAGCCTGCACAATTCATTCTCATATACTACAGCGCAGATTGTTGTAAACCCTTCCCGAGCTGAGACATCTCGCTATTGAGAGGAATCCAGACCGGAAACCGTGCATGCATTATGGTTAATATTGTTTTGTTACATTTCAGTTAAGAAATTGTGTCGGCTTAGTTGCATTAATTTGTGACTGAATTCGAGCAGGCCGCCAGCGCCCCTATCCCACCTTGCTGGAAGACGTCCGCTCCATCTGCCTCGATTATCGGCGCGCCCCCGCTAATCCTTACTAGAAGCGAGCCTCTGCTCTCGCTGGACGGTGTCATGGCCGCCGGCGTCATTAAAATTGATAGGTTTGCCGTCAGGTCCCGTGAGCTCCTCTTTCCACTTCCTGTGGATGAGTTCCACAATATTGGCGGGCATGGGTATATAGCTCAATTCGTCTGCCAGCTTGCCGCCACTTTGAAAGGCCCATGTGAAGAAATCCAGAATACGTTTGGCGGTTTCCGGGTCTTTCTGAGCCTTATGCATCAGGATGAATGTCGCGCCACTTATGGGCCAGGTGTCCTTGCCCGGTTGATCCGTGAGAATCACGTAGAAATCCTTGGAGTTTGCCCAATCCGCATCCGCTGCCGCCGCCTGGAAGTTTTTCGCATCCGGCTTCACGAACTGCCCTTCTCTATTTTGCATCATTGTATAGGTCATGTTGTTTTGGAGCACATATGCATATTCAACATAGCCTATGGAGCCGGGAATGTGCCGCACGTTGGACGCAACCCCATCATTGCCGTTCCCGCCTACGCCTGTGGGCCAGAACACGATAACGTTGCTTCCCACTAGCCGTTTCCACTCAGGGCTGACCTTGGACAGATAATTTGTGAAGATGAAGGTTGTGCCGGAACCGTCGGTACGGTGTACGATGGTAATATTTTTATCGGGAAGTGTGATGCCTCGATTAAGCTTGACTATTTCCGGATGGTTCCACTTCTTGATTTTTCCCAGGTAGATACTCGCCAGCACCGCGCCACTCAATTTGATTTCACCCGGCTTGAAGCCTTTCAGATTGACAACGGGAACTACACCGCCAATGGCCGTAGGAAACTGCACCAGGCCGTCCATTTCAAGCTCAGCGGGCTCCAGGGGCATGTCCGAAGCACCGAAATTGACGGTCCCGGCCTTGATTTGGTTTATGCCGCCTCCTGAACCTATGGATTGGTAATTCAGTTTAATACCCGTTTGATTCTTATAGGCTTCCGTCCATTTGGCGTACAGTGGATACGCGAAGGTCGATCCCGCTCCAGTGACATCGGCGGCAAACGCCGACGCAGCAACTCCGAAACACATCATCATGCACATTGTCAAGATTCCAATGAACGTTCTCATGTCATTTCGCCTTTCAGGTTGTTTTATTACATTTCGGCTAAGAAATTGTGTCCGGGTCCTGACTAACTCCATGGGTCCACTCAACCTGCCACGCGCGTTGGTCGTACCTCTTCAACCCACTGTAAAATCTTGTCTTGAATTGAGTCCCGGACACTTCGAAAGACAGCAAGCCTCTGCTTCCTGCAGCCTCTGGCGGCAAGCGGGTCTTCCATGGGCCAATGCAGCCGCCTGGTGATGCCGGGAAATACCGGCGTGTGCTGCTCAGCTATCGGACAGACTGTGATGAGATAGTCGAAATGGGTCCTGCCCATGTACTCCATAACGCTCTTTGGCTTCTGCCCTCTCATATCGATGCCGATCTCTCCCATGACTTTTACGGTCAATTCAGGAATTTCTTGCGGGGAAACCCCTGCGCTGAACACCTCGAATCGCTCCCCCCCATACACTCGCAAGAACGCCTCGGCCATCTGACTGCGGCAAGAATTGGCGTTACACAGGAACAACACTTTAGCCCGGTCGGTTTTGGGCGACGGTGCCGGTATTACACTCAAGGCGACCATCCGTCTGGCTGTATCCGACTCCAACGACGAATCGCCAACCGTTGCCTCCCTCACCCAGTTCAGGGCAGACTTGAGCAGGACATCGTCGGTTCTTTCCGGCCATTTGAAATAGTGCCACCGCCCTTCAGGTCTGCAAACGATGAGGCCAACGTCTTCGAGAATATGAAGATGTTTTGACATGGTAGAAGGGGCCAAGCCGAAGATTGCTGTCAAGTGCTGCAGGCTGAGTGCGCCCATCTCAAGGCTCAGCAGTATCCGGATGCGAGTTTCTTCAGAGAGTGCTTTCGCGACCATCTGCAAGCGATCGATTGGGCGATTGGCTTCCATGCAACTCTCTCCTCCAGCACTGCGTAGAAATTTCAAAGCGACTCATTGACCGATTTCAAGTTCGATATTACTATAATTCGCGAAACTACGAAGTCAACTGCTCTAAACCGTGACATTTGTGTTACGGCGCTGCCAGCCGAAATGATGGAGGGACATAACTATGCAGCCAAAACCCAAAATACTTGTCATTTGCCGGCACAACAACGGCCGCAGCCAGATTGCTGCCGCCTATCTGAAGCGACTTGTCGGGGAGTTCTATGATGTAGAAAGCGCCGGACTTGAGCCGGCCGAAAGGGTCAATCCCCTGGTGGTGGAGGTGATGAAAGAGGAAGGTTTCGACCTATCGGAAAACAAACCGCAAAGCGTTTTTGAACTTTACAAACAGGGGATTTTGTACACCAACGTTATTACCGTTTGTCACGATCTGGAGGGAAAATGTCCGGTCTTGCCGGGAATCACCAAACGCTGGCACCAGCCCTTCCCGGACCCGGGAAAAGTTGAGGGATCTCCCGAAGAAAAGCTTTCCAGGGTGCGTGAAATCCGAGACATGATCAAGGATTGGCTGCTGAATCCAAGGGAAGGCTCCTTTTCGTTCAGGCTCCTTTTGAAAAATCAAGCACTTACGGAAAAGTAATATAGGGCAAATTGGCGTGAGACCGGTCCTACAGTTCCCCCAGAAATGGACGCATTATGAAGTATACGCCGAGCAGACCGATTCCAACACCTGCGCACCTCCTAAACCAGAGCCCACCCTCATGAAATGAACTGTTTTCCAAAAGCCTTCTTATCTTCGCAGTCGAACTTCCAGCTACGGCTATGGGAATGCAGTGGCCAATCCCGAAAAGGACGATAAGAATAACCCCGGTTACGATCTTCTGCTGAATTGTAATGATGGCCAGTATTGGAGCGATGAACCCAAAAGTACAAGATCCTGAAAGGACTCCGTACGCCAATCCGAGGAGGAAAGCTCCGAGGAGCCCCTTGATCTTCATACGGCCAAAGAGACCTCCTGACATTGAACACCCGGGAATGCCCAACATACCAAGAGCAACCCAGATGAGGAGCGCACCAACCAAAATAGTCCAATAAGGGCCGACCTCACCGAGCATCCGGCCGAGGAGCGAGCAGATTATACCCACGAGTGCGATTGTAATGAAAAGACCAATGGTGAAAACCACGGAATAGTAGGCTGCGTGCCTTGCTTTGAGCACTTTATCCTGGCCCGCCACATACGTTATTATCAGTGGGATCGAAGCGATATGGCATGGGCTTAGCACTGCGCTAATAATTCCCCAGAGAAAGCAGCCCAGGGCGGCAAGGGCTGTCCCGGTCATCATCCATTCATTGACGGTCAACAGAAACTGTTCCAATACACGCCTCCCGGTTCATCAGTCGGAGCTTTTGGCTTCGTTAGGATTTCCTGCTTTAACACCCAGTTTTTCCAGTTCGGCCACAATGCTGTTTTTGCTAAGGAAGCCTTCGTGACGATAAACTTCCTTCCCGGTTTTATCATAGAATATTTGAGTCGGTATCTTGTTGATTCCAAATCTTGCGTGTTGTCCAGAGGTTTCCCAAACATCGATGAAAATTATGGCGGCTTTGCCTTTGTATTCTTTTTCAAGTGATTCCACGATGGAGGCCATCATCTTGCAGGGGATGCATTTTTTTGCCCCGAGATCCACCATGGTGACCATATCTTTTGCCGGCACTTCCGGGATCGATGATGATTGAGCTATGGAAAGAGAAAGACCAAGACCTATAACGAAGATAACAACACAAATAACAATGCCGATTTTTTTCACCTGAAATCTCCTTTGATCTACACTTTGCACGTCACATGACAAACGCCGGTTGGGGTCTGGACGGCAAATGGAAAGTATTTACGCTTAAACCACAGGGCTACATTCACTAAGGCTATCAAGACAGGAACTTCCACCAGCGGTCCAATAACCGCCGCGAAAGCCTGCCCCGAATTGATTCCAAAGACCGCCACGGCCACGGCAATCGCAAGCTCGAAGTTGTTCGATGCAGCGGTAAAGCTCAACGTTGTGGACTGTTCGTAGGTAGCTCCGACTTTCATCGAAAGATAGAACGAAACAAAAAACATGATGATGAAGTAAATGCAAAGAGGGATAGCCACCCGAATGACATCGAAGGGCAACTGAACGATATACTCTCCCTTTAAGGAAAACATGACCAGGATAGTGAAAAGCAGGGCTATCAGGGTGATGGGACTGATCCTGGGGATGAACTTCTCCTCATACCATTTCAGCCCCTTGATCTTCAGGCCGGCGAACCTTGTGATCATCCCGCCAATGAATGGAATGCCCAGGTAGATAAAGACACTTTCTGCAATTTGCCTGATCGAGATATCAACTATCGCGCCAGTCATTCCAAGCAACCTAGGTGCCAGGGTGATGAAGATGTAGGCGTATAAGGAAAAAAAGAGGACCTGGAAAATTGAATTAAACGCCACCAGCCCGGCGCAATATTCCCTGTCACCCGCCGCAAGGTCGTTCCAGACGATCACCATTGCAATGCAGCGTGCAAGGCCGATGAGAATGAGGCCAACCATGTATTCGTGATGGCCGGAAAGAAAAGTGACGGCAAGGAGGAACATCAAAATGGGGCCGATAACCCAGTTCTGGACCAGCGAAAGAGCCAGGACCCTGAGATTTCGGAACACCTGGCCCAACTGCTCGTATTTCACCTTTGCAAGAGGCGGATACATCATGAGAATCAGGCCGATTGCGATTGGGATATTGGTTGTGCCCACCTGGAAATAGTTGATCATGTTCCGGATGTCCGGGTGGATGTAGCCACCTCCAACTCCGATAAACATGGCAAGAAATATCCAGAGTGTCAGAAAGCGATCCAGGAAGGAAAGCCGCCTGGAAAGTGATTCCGTCATGATAGCCTCCATTTCTGACAAAATTATTCCTGAGAGATGCCCTTTTCTTCGATCCAGAGCTTGATGCGCTTCTCAACTTGATCCCGTACCTCACGGAATTTTAGCAACTTTTCTTCCTCCGGACCTTCGACTGCCGCCGGATCGTCAAAAGCCCAGGACAACCGGTGGCTGATTCCGGGAAATGTGGTGGGGCAGTTTGCTTCCGCTTCGGCACAAACCGTGATCAAATAGGTGAAACTCATCTTACCGAGGTACTCTTTAACGCTTTTTGAGCGTTGGCCGGAAAGATCGATGCCGATCTCTCGCATCACGCGTTCGGTATAAGGATTTATTATGCCGGGCTCAAGTCCAGCACTATAAGCCCTCAAATGACTTCCTGCATACTTTCGCAGGAAAGCTTCCGCCATCTGGCTTCGAGCGGTATTGCCGGTACACAGAAAAAGGACGCGTTCATTCTCCATGGCCTGTCCCTTTTTTCTCCTACGGTTCGAATTCGAATTGCCCGAGATACCTTGCAAGCTTGGTTTTTCGCTCCACGTCGAGGGGCGGACAATCGCCGGAGTCTTTGCCTCCCTCAGCTACCTGCGCGGCAAAGACCATACAGGTCGGCTGACCGCACTCGCCACAGTTGGTCTTGGGGAGCAGTCTCAGGATTTCGAGCACCTTTGGCTTTGGAGCACTTTCGAAACGGGGCTGAATTTCTCCCCGCCGCTCCCAGATATCGTTTATTTCCTGCCGGAGCCATTCGACGATTTTCTCCCCCTCCGCCAGGTCACTGAGGGCATTCACGCAGATTTTCCTCGAATGAATCGCGATGAGTTTCCCATGAAGTCTGAAGGAAACGCAAGGAGGTTCGTTGATGTACTGAAAACCCCCAAGCGCGGCATTCAGATACGGAATCACTTCACTTATGTCCTGATCGAGATGGGCTACAAGGTGTACCGACTGCGCCTCGGGTCTGCACTCGGGCCGGACGAATTCCTTGGTGTAACTATTGAGCAGCATGGGAAGCCTCCTTGACCCCAAGAATATCGAACAAGGCCTTTCATTGCGGCAACAGGGCCTTTTTAACGGCTTGTTTCACCATAGAGACTTCTTCCGGTTTAAGGTCCATGTCCTTGTTCTTTTCAAGGCCCAGGTCCGTCACGACCAGGTAGGTCTTAAGCGGGACGTGCGCCTTCTCAAGGCATGCCCTGGCGCACCCGATGGAACAGCCGTCGATTGCAACCATTTGCGGGACATCACGCGCCGACTGGACAAATCCGCTAAGCTCGCCGCCAATTCCCACCAGGCAAAACATTTTACCAAATCCTTCCCGAGTCAGCTCGACAGCGGCCTGATTGGATAATTGCCCAACATTGGAGCCGCCGGAGCAGGCCAGGATCATCACATTGCTTCCAGATGCACAACAGTCATCAGCCATGGATTCCTCCTACTGTATTCAACTGAAATTACTTTCCCAGCCAGCTTTTCACCTCAGACCTTGTAGGGACTTTGCCCGTCAGCTTTACCCGGCCATCAACGACGACGGCTGGAGTACTGAAAATACCCAGTTTTGCAATCTCCGCTATATCCGTGACGTACTCCACTACAGCCTCGGAACCCGTTTCAGCGATAACCTCTTTGACCAGTCTCTCTGTTTCGTGACATTTCTTACATCCAGGACCAAGTACTTTGATGTTCATCTTTGTCTCCTTGCTTTCGCAGGCTCTGCAACAGACGCCATATATCAGATCAGCACATTGAACAAGTATCCGACAATGATAATGCCTACAGCGACTACGCCCGTAAAAACCAGAATAAGCCTCGGTTTGAGGACCTTGCGTAAAATCACAGTCTCCGGAAACGATATTGCCACCACCGACATCATAAATGCGAGCACTGTTCCTATCGCCGCACCCTTCTCCATGAGGGCCGAGACTACGGGTATGATTCCTGCCGCATTAGAGTAAATGGGGATGCCGATCAGCACCGCTACAGGCACCGACCACCATGCCCCCTTGCCCATGACAGAGGCCAGATATCCCTCCGGGACATAGCCGTGGATGCCTGCCCCGACGGCGATGCCCAATATGACGTATATCCACACCTTGCCCACGATATCCCGTACGGCTTCGAGACCAAATTGGATGCGATCTCCGAAACTTTTCCGCTCCTCGTCGTATACGCCGCTCTCGCCCACCTGGATTTTATAAACCCAGTCTTCAAGATGATGCTCCATCTTAAGGCGGCCAATCGTCCAACCAGCCAGTATGGCAATGATGAGCCCCGTGCCCATATAAATGGCAGCGATTTTCCAGCCGAAGAGCCCGTAGAGCAACACCAGCGCTATTTCATTGACCATCGGGGCGGAAATGAGAAATGAAAAAGTCACCCCGAGGGGCACGGAAGCAGTGAGGAAGCCGATGAAAAGAGGGACCGCCGAGCAGGAACAAAAAGGGGTCACGATTCCTAGCATGGCAGCCAGCACATTTCCCACCGATTCGCGCTTTCCGGCAAGGATTTTGCGCGTGCGTTCCGGTGTGAAATAGGAGCGAATGACGCCTACCCCGAAGACCACCAGTACCAGGAGCATAAGGACCTTGGGCGTATCGTAAAAGAAAAACTCTATAGAGCTTCGGAGATGTTCAGTGTTCCCGATAGACAAATGGTGCATGGACAGAAATTGTACAAAGTGACGAGCCAACCAGCCGGCAAAGGGCTCCAGGCTTTCATAGACAAACCACCAGGCCGCCAGCATGGGAACCGCGAGCAGGATGTATCTGACAATAATCTGCGTATTGCTCGAAGGGGCATCCTTCTTCACCATCACAGGCGCACCCATGTTGGAGCCACTATTACAGGCACAAGTCTTGGCTTGAACTGTTTTCATCGCCTATTCCCTTGCTTTGGTCCCATCATCCTTAACGTAGCGCCGGTTTGGATTGAACAACTGCTGTCATGATTTTCTCCCCACAGATCGGCTGGCTTCCACCAGCCACTTCTTGACCCTGTCCCTCGGAGGAACGCTTCCCACGGAGACCGCCTTACCGTTTATAAGAAGTGCCGGAGAGCCCATGATGCCGTATCGGGCGATCTCCCTGATATCTGTCACGTGATCGACTCCCGCAGGGAGATTGATCTCCGTCAGCACTTCCATGATCATTCGCGTCAAGGAATGACACTGATTACACCCTGTGCCGAGGATCTTGATATCGAGCCCATCGGGAGTATCTTCAGTGTAGGGCTGCCCGAGAAACTTCCGAAACTCCCTCACAAAAGCTTTGCCGTAGTCCTCTTTTGCGCTGCTCGGGATATAGTTGCCCCGGCCCACCCGATCGAGCATGAAAGAGCGAACCTCATCATCTGTCTTATCCGCATGAGTCCCGGCCATTTCTTCCATGAGCAGCTTAATGCCGATAATACTGACCCCAAATTTTCCAATTTTGATCTGCGTGATATCTTTTTGTGCCATGTCCTATCCTCAAGGCCGGAGACAACCCGACTTCCCACCGTCTATTTGGCCAAATACGCAAACTCCAGCCCAAAAAAAACTTGGCCTACCTGGAAGAGAAAACCTTGGATTGGCTGAGCATCTTGATCTGCTCCTCCAATCGCTCGCCGACGAAATTTTCAACGCAACCGAGAAAGTTCGCGACACACTTCATCCGCAAAGAATAGTAGATGCTCGTGCCCCGGCGCTCATCCTGCAGGATTCCGGCTTCCTTCAGGATGTTCAAGTGTTTGGAAACTGTTGAAATATCAGATCCAACCATCGCCTGGAGTTCGCACACGCAACGTTCACCGGCAAAAAGGCTTTCAACCATTTTGAGTCTGCTGGGATGCCCCAGGGCTTTAAAGATTTTGGCGCGTAATTCAAGATAATAAGCGTCGCTGTCCATAACTTTTCCTTTTTGGCAGAATAGCAAAATTCAATGGCGCGTGTCAATCATGTTTTTGGTACTTTATTCCACGATAATTTTTGCTTTTTGGTCATGTTCCATTCATTTTCTGCCGACTTAAACAACGGAAAAGAGGGATCTTTCGTCAGTCGCTGTCTCGAAAAGACTTGATGGGTTGCGCTTCGCTCCACCCATCCTACGGGTCTACTACGGGTCTACCGGTCTCTTTTCATGGTTTCAGGATGTCCCAAAGGGACGTGAAGAGCTGCTACGAAAAGGACCATTGACAGGACTTACAGGATTTACAGGGAAACGGCAGGCGAGAGGCAAGAGAGGAGCTGATCCTCGGCGTTGATTGTGTTGTTAATCCGTCTCGAAGAGTTTCGGTGGGATTCGTTGCGCTTAGCCGACCCTGCGAGTCCACGGTTCTTTTAATGGTTTCGGGCGTCCCGGCGTGACCCGATATACTGGCGCCGGAGAAGAATCGGAAAGCAAGGCGGAAGGAAGATCTCCATTTCGTAAACCACATTTACGCTTTTGGAGAACGTGCGCCTGTACCTTTTGATGAAAGTCTTGCAGCAGGAGGAATGCAAAGATGAGAAAGATGGGTCTCGGCAGAAAGCTGATGTTCGGAGGGGCTGTCATTGTGACCGTACCGATGCTGGTGGTCAGTTCATTCCTGATTCTGAAAAGCACCTCGACCTTGAGTGACTTCTCACAAAATATGACCTTACGGACCGTCGACAAATTAACGACCACGGTGCGCACCGTTATAGATAAGGAAGTTGTCCAGGTACGAGGCTTATCGGCATCGAGAGGCATACTCGAAATATGCGCAAAGGCTAAAGTGAACGGGCGGGAAAGTGTCAAAGAAGAAGGGAAAGCACTGAATAACGAATTCCACAAAATTTTAAAGCAGCTAGGCGATCAGTATTCCGGGATATTCGTAAGCGATACAAACGGGCTTACCCTGGCAGGTGTATTGAGCAACGGAGACACCAAAGCATATGAGACCATGGAAATCCCCGATAGAGAGTATTTTAAGGCGGCCAAGGCGGGCGGTAAAGCCGATGTTGCGTCGATTGCGAAATCAAAAGCCACCAATAAGCCGGTTATGGTTGTCTGGTCACCCATCAGGTCGGAGACCGGCGATTTCCTGGGAATCCTCTGCATCACATCCAAGGTGGACCTGCTCATCAATTTAGTTGCCGACACAAAGGTGGGTGAGACCGGCTATGCCTTCATGCTTGACGACAAGGGTTTTGTCGTTGCACATCCAAAGCGTGAACTCATTCTTGATCTGAACGTTTTGAGCACGAAGGGGACCGAAGAGCTTGGCCGCAGCATGACAGGCCAGAAGAGAGGGATTTTAGTATATAGTTATGAAGGAAAAGAGAAGATCAGCGCCTTTGCCCCTGTTGGCGTCAGAGGCTGGAGCATCGGCGTTATCGAGCCAAAGGAGGAACTCCTTGCCCAGGTCAACGCCTTTAGGGACCAGGGAATAATAATCGGGTTATTGTTGCTTTCGGCTGCGCTCATTGTGATCATGCTTTTCGGCAGAAGCATCTCCAAACCTATCACTCGCATCGTTGAAGGCCTTTCGGAAAACGGTGACCGGGTGAGCGCTGCATCCGGCCAGGTTTCATCTTCGAGTCAGCAACTGGCGGAAGGGGCATCCGAGCAGGCCGCGTCCATCGAGGAGACGTCCGCGTCTCTTGAGGAAATGTCCTCCATGACCAGGCAGAACGCGGAAAACGCAAGGCAGGCCGACCAGTTGATGGCAAACACAAAAGGGGCGGTCTCCCGCTCCAGCCAGATCATGACTGAGCTTACCACCTCAATGGGTGAGATTTCCGCAGCAAGCGAGGAGACCTCGAAGATTATCAAGACAATCGATGAAATTGCTTTCCAGACAAATCTGCTGGCTCTCAATGCGGCAGTCGAAGCGGCGCGTGCAGGGGAAGCCGGCGCCGGTTTTGCCGTTGTCGCCGATGAAGTCAGAAATCTTGCCATGAGAGCGGCCGACGCTGCAAAGAACACAGCCGATCTCATCGAAGGTACGGTCAGGAGAGTAAAAGATGGTTCGGAACTGGTCGGAAAGACCGAGAAGGAATTCCGCGAGGTAGCCGTAAATGTTGAACAGTCCAGCGAACTGGTCGGTCAAATCTCCGTGGCATCCCAGGAACAGGCCCAGGGTATAGAGCAAGTCAGCAAAGCGGTGAGTGAAATGGACAAAGTCGTCCAGCGAAATGCCGCCAATGCCGAAGAATCCGCCTCGGCATCCGAGGAAATGAACGCCGAAGCTAAACGGCTCAAGGGATTTGTGGGTGAGTTGCATTCTATGGTGAGTGGTTCCGGAAGCAGCGGTTCTGCTGGAAACTCCAAACAGGCGAACAAGAAAGCAGCCACGAATAAAGCAGGAAAAAATTTATTGAAAACTCACCCGGCTCCCGAAATTAAAGCGAATGGTCATTCTCAGGGAAGCAAAGGTAAGCACCCGGGCAGCGTCAGCAAGATAGAGAAGAAACCGGAACATGTGATCCCTTTTGATGATTCGGGCTTCTAAAACGATTCACCACAGAGACACAGAGAACACGGAGAAGGGCCTCCGATTCGTTTACGCAATCAAATCCCGAGAGGCCGGAATGCTAGTCGGGGGCGCCTGTAAGGTATTTTCGACCGGCGGGCCAGAGGTCGAGCACCTGCCTGATCATTGCCAACTCGCCGAGATGGTAGCTGTTGTGGTCGGCAACTGTCAGTATTTCGCGAAAAACAGTATAACCCACGGCGTGAGGTATCGGGGCCAGGAGGTCCATTTTCGGGTCGGCAACAATTTTTTCCAGCGCTTCCCGGTCCGCCCTGAAATCGGCGATTGTCTTCAGCCACCGATTCCTGTCGGCCTTGTCGCCGGGGTTCGGCCTGTACCCTTCCGGGTAATGCGGCGAAACATGGTCCGGATTCCTGATGAATTCAAGGATATCCCACTGTGCGATACGCATGTGTTCAAGGATTTGCCAGAAGCTGTAAGGAACGTTCGGCGCTTTGTCGTTAATTGAGTCGAGCGGAAAATCGTCGACGATTTCGTCGAACTCCATGTAAGCGTTTCCACCTCGAAGGAGCTCCAGAAGCTGCTGCTGAAGGACTTTCCCGGCGTTCATGATCTCCCGTCCATGCCAGAGGCGCAAAGCCGTCTACTGCATTCGATATTCTTAATTTAATCACCACCGAATGATTATCCCACAGTTGCATCCGGCTCTGCGGCTGAACGATTTGTGAACAGCTCCAACCCATACGCCATCGGCTGATGGCCGACGATCCACAGGTGATCGGCAGCGCGTGTGATTGCCACGTGAAGAAGCATACGATTTTCACGGTCATCCCGGTAGTGACCGGCAGCCGGGTTGACTACCAGGACGGCGGAGAATTCCAGCCCCTTGACCTGGTGGGCATTGGTCACGACGATCCCCGGTTGAAACGAGAAATCATCTCTCTCATGCCGGCGCAAGTTCGAAAGGCCCAGGAACTTTAATTCTTTGAAGACACGATCGGCATCCGCTTTGTATCGGCAGATCACTGCAACGAGGGCTTTGGGCCGCTTTTCGATGTAGTCTTCGAGAATTCCCTTCGCCTTTGCTATCGTTTCCCCGGGGCTCTGAGTCGGAATGATGCGCACCGGCTCGCCATTGCGCGGTGCCGACATAGAGGGCTTTTCGCCCAAGACGTGCCAAGCCAGCTCCATTATCGGCCGGGTTGCCCGAAAACCCACCTCCAGGGTATTCGAGCGCAGGATCTTGACTCCAATTCGCTGCTGCTGGGCCAGGACAAAGCCGGCAAATCCCTCGCTGCTGTTGAAAAATACATCTCCTTTTATTTTCTGCGCCATATCGCCACAAATGGTAATCGACTGACGCTCATCGGCGGCGTAGAGGAGCGTGGCCAGTTCGACTTCGCTCAAATCCTGGGCTTCATCCACCATCACATGAGCATAACCCGGCCTGGCAACTGCAACCCCCTTTCGCTGCAAAAGCCAGAGGAGAATTCCCGTATCCGCAAAATCGATGCGGTTCCGGTTGTGAAGCTGCGTTTGGCGTTCGATGAGCTGCTCCAAAACATCTTCCCGAATGCCGGTTTCCGCCCCGAACGTTTCCTCCATGAGAGCGCGGCCGGTCAGAATCGCACGGAGGTCGGCCGCATGGTCGCTAAATCGAGACAAAAGACGGCCCCTTGATATTTTCCGAGATTCCGGCTGAATGTCCCGCACGAAATCGGGATGGGTGCTCAATATCTTTATGAAATCCTCAAATCGCCTCACCCCCTCCAGGTTCGCCCTGATGTTGTCCAGTTCAGGATCGGAACTTCGAGCCAGTTGCCGCAGGAACCAGTTGCGCGATTTTGTCAGGAGTCCATCCAGGTAACGATCCACAAGCTCCAGCATCAGCGGGTGTTTTTTTATCCGCGCTACCTTTGCGGGCACTGCATCGGAGCTGTATGCAAAGTGCATTCCGGCCGCACGCAACAGTTTTCCAGCCCAACCATGGTAGGTCTCCACCTGAACGCCGAGACCGATTCCAAGCTCAGGCAGCACCCTGGAGATATAATTCTGGAGAGAACGATTGAACATGACAGCGAGGATGCGATCAGGTTGGAAATGCCCTGCATCCCGGTAGGTAAGGTAAGCTATCCGGTGCAGCCCGACTGTTGTCTTGCCGCTGCCCGCGCCGCCCTGCAATAAAACGGTGCTCGATTCCGGGTGCGTAATTGCCCGGAACTGATCAGGGCTTATAAGAGCGGTGATTTCAGGCAAGCGATGGTCTGCTTTTTCCTCTTTGAGACAAACCGTGCCGCCGCCCTCAACTGCAAGCTGCCAGGAGCGGTCATCGCGAACGAGAAGAACGCCGTTTTCAATTATCTTTCGTAGTTCGCCGCCGGTTGTCTCCACCTGGCGTTTGACCCGCAGCACACCCGACCGGTCCCGCCCCCGGATCTCGTCCTCGTAGAGTTCTCCGGCATCATATTCATAGTAGAGCCTGGAAATCGGGGCTTCACGCCAATCGATCACCATCGCTTTGCCATGCCGGTCGAAAAAGGATTGACGTCCCAGGCAGTAGCTAAGCTTTCCAAGATCATCGTCTTCAAGTTCAAGAATACCGAAATAGGGATGATTCAGGACCTGGCCGTCCTGATAATGACGCATCGCATAACGTGCACGGCAACGCTCGAGAACTTCATCGATTTCCCTCTTTTCTCTCCACCCGGCTGCATCGAGCTTCTGGCGCTTGAGTTCGGCTATCTCCCGATCTTTGTTCTGCCGGTCCAGCTCTTCACCGGCCAGGGTCTCCCGCATTTCCACGACAATTTGGCCGAGCCTCATTTCTTCACGCTCGATAATTTCCTCGAATTGCTCCATCTGCTCTTAGATCACCTCATTACAGGTTCTTTCATCCAGGGGACCACCCCGCCGTGCATGCGGAACTCCGGAAACAGAAAAGAGTTCGCGGTCTTCCTCATTTATATCTTAGCTAAAAAAAGCCGGAGGGATGATATAGAACAAAATATTCCTGACGGCAACCGGAGACGTGCTTTAGATTTCCGATCAAGGGTCCCGGCGGCCGGAAAGAAGGCTTGTTCGGTACCTGTTTCCAGATTGCAGGTAGTGAGGTAGAATCATTTCGGAACTCATTCGGATCACAACCGATGAAACATTCGTGATTCGGGGCGGGAAATCGATCCCGGGACCAGGCCGGCCTCGAAACTCCTGCCATACGCTGATCCCCGAAAGGACGCGATGGTCATAAAATTTGTTCTTGAAAATGACTACATCGAACTGGCGAAGATCCTGAAGGCGACAGGTGTATGTTCGAGTGGCGGGATGGCCAAAATCGCCATCAGCGAGGGGAGAGTGCGCGTGGACGGACTCGTCGAGTTGCGCAGGGGCCGCAAAATCAGGCGCGGACAAAAAGTGGAGTTCGAAGGGAGCACGATTGAAGCCGAGTGAGATCGGGGGAGATACAACTCGGGGGCCGGTGCACCAGCTTCCGGATTGGCCCGTATAGGGTCTTCAGCGGTTTGGGGAGTTCAGGGGGTATATGGATTCAGAAATAGAGCCAAAGAGCAAATCGCAGGTAAAAAGAGAGATGCTCGCCTTGCAGGCCCTCGGCGAGGAACTGGCGGAACTCACCGAGGATCAGATAAAGAAAATCGACATGCCGTTGGAGCTCCGGGAAGCCTTGCTCTTTGCCAGGACGATCAAAAAGCGTGAGGCCCGGCGGCGCCAGCTTCAGTATATCGGAGCCCTCATGCGCGAAGCCGATCCGGAACCCATTCGAAAGGCTTTGGATGCCATTGGCAGGGGACAGACGCTGGATGCGAAACAATTTCAAGAGCTCGAGCGATGGCGGGACGAACTTGTAGAGGGGAGCGACGGGCTCATGGAGGAAATCGTGAGCCGATTCCCTGGCACTGACCGCCAGACGCTGCGCCAGTTGGTACTAAGCGCCCGTAAAGAGCGTGAGGTGAACAAACCTCCAAAAGCATCACGGGCCCTGTTCCGGTTTTTAAAAGCGCTCTCAAACCGGTAGCGCCGCCTTCCACGGCGGCGTTGTTCGTACCACGGATCAAAGCCCGAAGATCCATGAACAGCCGCAGACTCACGGTGAATCCGTCCTGGCGAAGTCCCGAAAATAAATCGTCGAGTTACCGTTTACTCCGGTCAAACGCATTACGAAGATTTGAACCACGGATGAAGGAGCGCAGCGGGGTGGATGGCCACGGATAAAAGTGGTTCATATTCGAGCTAAGAGGTCTGCTCTGGAAACGCCTGGTGCGCTGTGATGTTTAAAAGCCCAATCCGTGATATTCGTGAAATCCGTGGTGAAAGCCTTTTGAACCACGGATGAACACGGATAAAGTGATTCATGTTTAACAAGAAGGATCTGCGCTGGAAGCGTGTGGTGCGCTGTGATGGCTAAAAGCCCGATCCGTGATAATTCGTGTAATCCGTGGTGGAAGCCTTTTAAAGATTTGAACCACGGATGAACACGGATGAACACGGATAAAGTGATTCATATTTAACAAGAAGGATCTGCGCTGGAAGCGTGTGGTGCGCTGTGATGGCTAAAAGCCCGATCCGTGATAATTCGTGTAATCCGTGGTGAAAGCCTTTTGAACCACGGATGAACACGGATGAACACGGATAAAGTGATTCATCTTCAAGAAGAAGGATCTGCACTGGAAGCGTGTGGTGCGCTGGAAGATTAAAAGCCCGATCCGTGATATTCGTGAAATCCGTGGTTCCCTGCATTGTCCTTTAAAGATTCTTTCATCTCCGCACGGCAGCGCCGCCGTGGAAGGCGGCGCTGCCGTGCGGATTTTCCTCTACGGGTAAAACATCTGCAATCCTCTCTGGCTATCGAAAAAAATATTCTTATTATCTTGCATAGATCAAGTCCAGGCATTCGCGAGCCGCGGGCCGGTTCCTGCGAATTATCGGGGGGCCGTCTTTGGTCTGTCAAGAAAAGGCCGCCCACAAGGGGCTAGACTACGGCAGGATTTAGGAATTCATAAAATACTGCTGAGAAGCCTGCCCAGGCGCTGTTTGCATTTTCGGGAGACTTACCCGCCATGATCATTGCCGTTGCAAGAGAAGCTCATCCCCGAGAGACACGGGTTGCAATGATACCCGACTATATTGCCAGGTTGGTCAAAGCAGGTGCCCAGATGCACGTAGAATCCGGCGCCGGCCGATCCCTGAATATTTCCGACGAGGCTTATGCGGCGGCGGGGGCCTCCGTCGTCGCAGACCGGAAAAGCCTCCTCGAAGGAGCTGACCTTGTGCTCAGCATCCGCGCAATCTCCGGAGAAGATGTGTCAGTACTCAAGGCTGATTCGATCCTCATCAGCCTCATGGACCCGTTTAACCAGAGGACCCTGGTCGAAACTTTCCGCGACCGGGGCGTCTCAGCCGTCAGCCTCGAGATGATCCCCCGCCTGACCCGCGCTCAGAAAATGGACGTGCTGAGTTCCCAGGCCAACCTGGCGGGATACGTGGCCGTAATACTCGCCGCCGAGAGGCTCTCCAAGATTTTTCCTATGATGATGACTGCTGCCGGCACCATTTCACCGGCACGGGTGTTCGTAGTCGGGGTGGGGGTGGCCGGCCTGCAGGCAATCGCCACCGCGAAACGGCTGGGCGCGCGCGTGGAAGCCTTCGACACCAGGCCCGAGGTCGAGGAGCAGGTCAAGTCCGTGGGCGCCCGGTTCGTAAAGATCGACCTTGGAGAAACCGGGCAGACGAGTCAAGGCTACGCGAAGGCTTTGACCGAGGAGCAATTGGCCATGCAGCGGGAGGCAATGACCAGGGTCTGCGCGGTATCCGACGTGGTGATCACCACTGCCCAGGTGTTCGGCCGCCGGGCTCCGTTGATCATAACCGAAGAGATGGTCCGCGCAATGCCCAAAGGATCGGTGGTGGTGGACTGTGCGGTCGAATCCGGCGGCAACGTCGCAGGGTCCCGTCCGGACGAAGAAGTGGACGTTGACGGGGTGCTCGTTATCGGCCTGTCCAATCTGCCTGGACGGGTGGCCTTGCATGCCAGCCAGATGTTCTCCGCAAACGTGTTCAACCTTATCATATCCTACTGGGACACCGAGCAGCGGCGGTTCATGATGAGCTTTGACGATGAGATAATCAGGGGATGCGTGATTACCCACCAGGGTGAAATCGTAAACGAGATGATTTCCAGGCACTATTCCAGTTGATCGGGGGGGCCGGATATCCACCGTACCATCCTAAAACCAGGAGGGGCTGCATGGAATGCGAAAATTACATTATTCTGCTCTACATTTTTGTTTTGGCCGTTTTCGCCGGCTACCAGGTTATTTCGAAGGTGCCCCAGCTTCTTCATACGCCGCTCATGGCTTTTACCAACGCCATCTCGGGCATCTCCCTGGTGGCTTCGCTGGTCATTGCCGGGGAGGGCAGCAACACCATCAGCTCCATCCTCGGCGCCGTGGCCGTGGCTGCGGCAACCATCAACGTCGTGGGAGGGTTTCTTATTACGGACAGGATGCTGAGGATGTTTAAGAAAAAGGAGAGAGCCAAAGCATGAACATCGATAGCCTTCTGGCCGGAATCGATCTCAGGCAGACCGCATACCTCGGCACTCTCTTGATCGCTTCGTTTCTTTTTCTTCTGGGACTGCGCGGGCTTTCCCATTCCGAAACGGCGCGCCGGGGGATGAAGCTCGCGGCTGTAGGAATGTTCATCGCCGTAGTGGGCACACTCCTGGACAAAAGGATTGTGAGCTACGAATGGATCGTCGGGGGGCTTATCGTCGGAACGGTGATCGGGATACCTATGGGCCTGTGGATCCCCATGACGAAGATGCCCGAGCGAATCGCGCTTTCGCATGCTTTCGGAGGTCTTGCGGTTGCGCTGGTCGGTGTCGCCGAATATGCCTATCATTATACGCACCTCGGCCATTTTGACACGGGCGCCCTCAGCCTGGAAGTGCTGCTGGGAGCGATGACCTTCACGGGAAGTCTCATGGCCTTTGGAAAATTAATGGGTGTCCTGCCGGGGCGGCCTCAAACTTTTCCCGGGCAAAACGCAATAAATCTGAGCGTTCTCGCGGCGGCACTGGTAATCCTGCTCTATCTCACGACCAGACCCGACCAGCAGATGTTATTTTACATACTCCTTTCGTTAGGCTTGCTGCTGGGCATTCTTGGGGTGGTTCGCATCGGCGGGGCCGACATGCCTGTCGTCATCTGCCTCCTGAATTCCTACGCCGGTCTTGCCGCGGCAGCGACAGGCTTTGCCCTGTACAATCCGGTGCTGATTGTTTGCGGAGCGTTGGACGGCGGCTCCGGTTTCATCCTGGCGCTCACTATGAGCAGGGCCATGAACCGTTCGTTCAAAAACGTCGTCTTCGGGGCTTTTGGAGCTAAACTCCAGGTTGATCCGGCCGGTAAGGACGCAGGCGGTTCCGTTCACGAGGGTACGTCCGAGGATGCCGCTGAACTGCTCAAGCTTGCCGGTTCGGTCATCGTGGTTCCCGGCTATGGGATGGCGGTGGCCCAGGCGCAGCATGCGGTGCGCGATCTGGCGGATTTGCTCGAAAATGCCGGGACCTCGGTGAAATATGCGATCCATCCCGTTGCCGGACGGATGCCCGGCCATATGAACGTCCTTCTCGCCGAGGCCAACGTGTCCTACGACCAGCTCTTCGAACTCGAGGCAATCAATGATGAATTTCAAAGGACGGATGTCTCGATTGTAGTCGGAGCAAACGACGTTGTTAATCCCGCCGCCAAAAACACGCCGGGCAGCCCGATCTTCGGGATGCCGATTTTGAATGTGAATCAATCTAAGGCCGTGATCGTGCTGAAGCGTAGCATGAGACCGGGCTTTGCCGGTGTCGAAAACGAGCTTTTCGTCCAGCCCAACGCCATGATGGTTTTCGGCGATGCGAAGAAAACACTCGCAGAAATGGCCGCCGCATTGAAAAAAGAAGGATAAAGCTCGGACGACAGGATTTTCTGTTTGCAAAAAGACAATCTAAAACTAGGATAGCCTCTAACGGCAGAGTTTGCCTGCCGGTTCTTGGCATATGATTGTGCCCCTATAAGCTGCCCATGAGCAGCCGGGAGCAGATATCTTGCCGCTTTTGTGTCGCGTATAAACCGGCACAGGGAGCGCACAGGGCGGCATTTCGCCATGGGTGCGCCCTGGAGCGCATAAATTTATGGCCTGTGCCCCAATTCGGAAATAAAAGATGCCCGGCGGAACAGGGAAAAAACACGCCTTCCTGGTAGGTGGAACACACAGCGGATGCGGCAAGACGACTATTGCGCTTGGGCTTCTCGCGGCTTTGAAGGCCAGAGGTCTGAGAGTGCAGCCGTTCAAGGTGGGACCGGACTTCATAGATCCCGGACTTCACACCCAGATAGCCGGAACACAAAGCCGCAACCTCGACGGATGGATGCTGAGCCGTAGCTGGAATGCCAGTCTATTCCGGCGTCTTATGGAAGAATCGGACGTGGGCCTGGTCGAAGGCGTGATGGGGCTCTTCGACGGCTATGAGGGCCAGACGGAATCGGGCAGCAGCTCCGAGATGGCCAAATGGCTCGGGGTCCCGGCCGTACTGGTTATAGACGCTCGGAGCATGGCAAGGAGCGCGGCGGCCCTGATATTCGGATTTACGCATTTTGATCCGGGGCTCGATTTTGCCGGAGTGATTTTCAACCGGATCGGTGGAGATGCTCATCTGGAGTACCTGAAAGAGGCGCTCGCATCAGCATGTCCCGAAGTCGCCGTTTTAGGAGGCATTCCCAGAGAGGAACAGGTCAGCATACCCGAGCGGCATCTGGGGCTTGTGACAGCAGACGAAATGCGGCTTGATGCCGGGTGGCAAAAAAGATTGGCCGAGCTTTTGGAAAAGCGCCTCGACATTGACCTGCTCCTGAAAAAAACCAGCTATTTGTCCCACGACGAGCCTGCCCCCCTGCCCTTCGAGCCGGCCGGCAAAGACGGGCCGGTGATTGCGGTAGCTCGAGACGCAGCTTTCTGCTTCTATTATCCCGACAACCTGGAACTCCTGGAGCAGGCGGGAGCCAGGCTCCATTTTTTTTCTCCCATAATGGGTGAAACTCTCCCGGAGGAATGCTCAGGGGTATATCTGGGCGGGGGATACCCTGAACTTTTTGCCGGACCCATATCCGGCAATGCCGGTTTTCTCCAGTCTCTTCGCGAGCGCGCTGGACAGAGGATGCCCATCTATGCCGAGTGCGGCGGTCTGATGACCCTCGGCCGGTATATAGATACAATCGAAGGTGAAAAGCATCAAATGGCGGGGTTGCTGCCGTTAGGGACAAAAATGCTGCCTCGCCGAAAGGCGCTGGGGTATACCGAAGTCGTTCTCCGGCGGCAGTGCCTTCTCGGCAAGCCAGGCAGGGTTATCCGGGGGCATGAATTCCACTACTCTGAAATAGTCGAAGCTGAGGCAGAAGGATTTGAGTACGCATATGAATTGCGCAGGCGCAAACACGAAGCCTCGCGCCCCGAGGGCTATCAGGCCGGTTCGGTGCTTGCCAGCTATATTCATCTGCACTGGGGCAGCGCCCCGGAGGCTGCCTGCCAATTCGTAAGCCACTGCGCCGAGTGGAAAAAAGGGAGGTAAACGGATTCAGGATGCCCAGCGCAAAATCACTCATGTTCCTTGGGACCGGCTCGGATGTGGGCAAGAGTGTCCTGGCCGCCGCTTTCTGCCGCATATTCAGAAACAAGGGATACCGCGTCGCTCCTTTCAAGGCGCAGAATATGGCCCTGAACTCTTTCATTACTCCGCAGGGCGGCGAAATGGGGCGTGCCCAGGTCGTGCAGGCCGAAGCGGCAGGGATCGAGCCTCACGTGGATATGAACCCCGTTCTGCTCAAGCCGACTTCCCAGATGGGGTCTCAGGTGATCGTGCTCGGGCGTGCGATCGGGAATTTTTCGGCAAAGGAATATTACGAATATAAAGAACAACTCGTTCCCGTTGTCCGGGGGGCTTTTGAGAGGCTTGTCGCCGAAAACGACATAATCGTTATGGAGGGCGCGGGGAGCGCGGTCGAACTCAATCTCAAAGAGCACGACCTGGTGAATATGGCCATGGCTGAGATGGCCGGCGCCAAATGCATCCTGGTGGGCGACATCGACCGTGGAGGAATATTCGCAGCGCTGCTGGGCAGCTTTTCACTGCTGGAGGCGGGGGAGCGGGACCGGATAATCGGGTTTATCGTGAACAAATTCAGGGGAGACCCGTGCCTTTTCGAGGACGGGGTTCAAATGCTGCAATCGCGTTCCGGCGTGCCCGTATTCGGAGTTGTGCCTTATTTCGAAAATATATGCCTGCCAGAAGAAGACAGCGTGGCGCTCGGGCGGCGAATGGGGGGCAATGAAGCCCAAAAAGCTCCCTGCGCCATTCGCATCGGCGTAGTCCGTCTTCCATTCATCTCAAACTACACCGATTTCGACCCCTTCGAGAGGGACCCCAGGATAGATCTGGTCTATTTCGACAGGCCGGCACAAATCTTTGGATTCGACGCCGTGCTGATTCCCGGCAGCAAAAACACCATTGAAGACCTTGCCGCACTGCGCAAAAGCGGCATGGCCGATGCCCTGGCCGCCTATCATAAGACGGGGGGTATTGTGGTCGGGCTTTGCGGCGGCTACCAGATGATGGGGACCCTCGTGCGCGACCCGCATGGAATTGAGAGCTCACTGGAGACGATCTCAGGTCTGGGCCTGCTCGATATGCAAACCGAGATGTATCCCGAAAAGATAACCTCACAGGTCGAAGCAAGCGTAATCTCGGAATCCCTGCCCTTTCCGGGGCGCCGGGAGGTGCTTTCGGGATATGAAATCCACATGGGCAGAAGCACCTCGGGCGGGGAAGCAAAAGCTCTTTTCAGGATATTGCGCCGGGAGGGCGAGCCTTTCGACATGGAGGATGGGCTGGCGCAGCCGGATGGAAGAGCATGGGGGACATACATACACGGGATATTCGATAACGACGGATTCCGGAACATGTTCATCGAAGATGTTGGAAAAAGGTCCGGCAAGATCGTTACCCCTTCCTCAGGTTCTTTTTCTTTCAGAGTCTGGAAAGAAGAGCAATACGACAGGCTCGCCGAACTTGTGAGCACGCATGTCGATGTGGGGCGGGTTTGCGATATCCTTCTCGGATGACAGCTCGGGTTAGCGTTATGCCTCGAAAAGACGGTGTTTCACGCGGAGACGCAGAGACACGAAGACGCGAAGAAGTGCCAATGTGACATAAATAACTGTCTCGAAAAGTTTTCGGTGGGCTTCGCTGCGCTTAGCCCACCCTACAGACCTACGGGTCTTTTCCTGGTTTCAGGATGTCCCAAAGGGACATGATTGCCGCCCCTTACATGATTGCTGCCTTGTGCCGTTTGCGGCGGCTTCTTCGGGTTTCGCTACACGGGCACCGATTCGGAGTGAAATGGTCTTTCTCCCCTGGCACTTTGCTGCGGCTTACTTTCTCGACCTTGCCTCAGGCGATCCTCCATGGATGCCTCATCCGGTCAGGTGGATCGGCCGGCTGATTACCGGCGTCGAGAATCTGCTCTATAACGACTCGGCGCCCCCCGCTCTCATGCGGGTCTCGGGATTCGCTCTCTGGGCGATTGTCATTGCAGTGGTAGTGTGCGCGGCCAGGGCGCTCATTTCGTTATCCAGCTTCGCAGGCCCGATTTTCGGCGATCTGGCCTTGATATGGCTGGCATACACTACCCTTGCCACCCGCAGCCTCCATAAAGAATCCTCTCGGATAGCCGACGCCCTGCGGATCAACGACCTGGCCCTTGCCCGAACGCGCCTGTCGCTGATTGTGAGCCGCGAAACCGCACAACTCGACGAAGCCGCCATTGTGCGCGCCCTGGTGGAAACTGTCTCTGAAAACATCTCCGACGCTATAATTGCGCCCCTTTTTTACCTGGCCATCTTCGGTCCGGTTGGCGCTCTCACATACAAGGCAATAAATACAATGGATTCCATGCTGGGGTACAAGAACGAACGCTACCGCTATTTCGGCTCTTTTGCGGCGCGCGCCGACGATATCGCAAACTTGATCCCGGCAAGGATCAGCGGATGGCTGGTGGTTGGCGCCTCGGCGCTGATGGGCATGGACTGGCGCTCTTCGGCACGCGTCATGATGCGGGACGCATCAAAGATGAACAGCCCCAACGCCGGATATCCGGAAGCCGCCGCCGCCGGGGCCCTTGGGGTCCAGCTTGGCGGGACCAGTTTCTATTTCGGGCAGCCTGTCGCAAAACCCCTGCTGGGCGACCCGGTGCAGCCTTTGACGCTGGAAGCTTACAGCCGGATGATCCGGCTTATGTACCTGAGTTCGGCGCTGGCTTTCTTCATGGCCGCATGCTTTATGCTCGTTCGGAGTTGAGTATCCAGGGATTTATGAATTGAGGAATTCGGGGATTTGGAACTACTCGGGTCCGATCTATTTTTACCCTCCAACTCCCATTTTGAAGTCCGGGATTGGAATTACTCAGATCCGTCCTTGAGAAACAGCTCGTGGTACTCGCTGTCGCTCAGGTGGCTGCGCATCACTTCAGACATTATGGCAAACAACCGGTCTATTTCCTCATCGGAGAGCCGGGGCACCAGGACCCTGAGCATATCATCGTCCGAAAACTTTTGAAGATAGTACGCCAGCGATTTTTCATCCACCTCCCTTGAAAGCCCGAAGGCTACCATTCCTTCGTATTCCTCAACCATGGTGTGCTTGTGAACCGGCATCGATTTTCCTTCCATTTGCAAAATGGTGTTCATGGTGAACGATAACGCGAGTCGGGGTGGGAAACAGGAGGCCGGCCGCTCTCGCTTCGAAAGCCTGACCGTTGACAACAGCCCGGCTTTTTGCGGTTTTCAGCCTCAATGACGCCTGGCGGCAAATTCCAGGCCGGGGCAGGCAAAAAGCGCCGGGGTTCACTCGAGCGGTTTTCCCCGTTCAGGGCCCGGATCTTCCGGCATCACCCTGAACAATCGGGGGCCACACACGCCAGGAACCGTTCGCAATCATCCTCTTCGCCAATATCTTTTGCGCAGCGCCTGAGGTCATCGATAAGGGCCGCTTCGAAGTGTTCAAAAATCTTCTCCTTCAAAGAATTGTACTTTTCGCGCTCCTTCGAAATAAAGCAGGCGTCCTGCAGCACCCTGTAACACCGCTTGCGCTTTTCACTCTCCAACTCTTTCAATATGCATGGCACATCGTTTATCAGTTCCCGAAGTTCGGCAATACGGGCCTTGATTTTATTGACCTTGTCCCTGGATACGTTTCCCTTAGCCCATTCAACCAGCGTTTTCACCAGCTTCTGGTTCAATTCTCCCAATTCAAGCTGAGCGGACCTTTCCTCTACCCTCATGCGCATGATCAGACTGTCGAGTTCAGCCCATGCTTTACTCGCTTCCAGCCGGATTCTCTCTTCCTTATTCATGTCTCAGCCTTCCTCCGGAATAATTGGCTGAATAATACAATATTTATCGGCAAGCGCCACTATATTTCCTGCAAAATAAGTGTGTTGAATCTGAATTCCAGGGTCAGGAGCAATGTGGGTTCATTTAAGTTCTGAAGGCAAAAAATAGGCTGGTAAAAGTAAAAAGCCGACTCGGTGGGGCAGACCGGTCGGCTTCGAGGAGGAAAGAGTTTATTTTCGCTTTCATGAGAGAGCAACTTTGATGCCAAGTAGGAGAAATAAAATAATTACATTTTATTTCAATTAGTTATAGCCAACTTGCCACTTATTCTTATTTTGCTAATCCAGCCATAAAGCCGCCTTTTATTGGGAATAGCGCCATAATCACGCCTTATCGATGGCGGCTTTGATTACCTGAGGCGGGCATAACCGGATACCTTGCGCAGTTCGGACCAAACTCCACGCTTTGCGTGCAGCCCAGACCCCACCGCTCAAGGCGCGTAGATCGGCCTTTTAATCGCAGATCGGGTGATTCTCGGATAGGATAGTTTTTTCAGGCACGGGCGCCCAGGTCAAGTGCGCCGCTAACGAAAGCCAGGGCAACGCAACGGGCGTAATCGTCACTGAGGGCGTCTCCCTCAAGCATTTCCTGCTCGTAGCCCTCGCAAGCCTGGCACGAAAAACCGGGCCATCTCTTGCGAATGGTATAGTCGAGGCATTCACCGTAATTTCGGCAAAACACGTTGCGCCTCACTTTCTCGCAACTCTCCACTGCCATGTAGCGTACGGGTTTTCCCCTTTCCACGACTTCCTCCTCTAATTTTGGGGGTCCATATTCTTTTGTCCCCTTAATAGCAGCCGGTTTCGCGAATTGATATCAGGTTAAGCAGGGCATTTGCATACTCTGCGACTGTATTTTCATCGCGCGAAATATAGGGGCAAGTAGAGCGCCATATTTATCAGATTATTTATATCATTTTGAATCAATTAAACTTCCTCTCAATTACAAACCGCTCGGCCTTACATATACAGTAGTATTCTCGAGAGCGGCTCTTCATGAATCTTTTCCAATCAGGTCGATATGGCGCAAAAGCTACTTCTTCTGGGCCTCCGGTTGATCTGAGGAATTGAAAAGATGGACCAGCACTTCGATTTTTTCATTAGGATCGAGATCGGTTTCAACGCTCAAAGTAGCCTGCTTGCGCGAGCCGACCGGGACGCTTTCGAGCTTTGGCTCGACCTCGAGGACAAAGCCCCGTACATTTTCGGCTGTGTCCTGAGCGACCGACATAAGGCTCTGGTCATAGGTGAGCCGCGTAATCTCAAAAGGCTTGTTACGGTTGCTCGTGACAACTATTTTGCCCACCCGCTCGGGCTGGTTGGCGCTCAGTTTTCCGATCAGGATGTTCTGCGGTTTTACCGAGACTTCACCCTCGATAAACCCGGCCACACGAATGATCATGTCCGGTTTCTGGGCCAGGTCGGTATTCAGCTTGATAAACCCGTTGTAGTTTCCCTGTCTGATCTTGTTGGAAACCTTCAGCCTGTACTCTTTTCCTTCTGTGACAGTTTCGAGGGCATAGTTAATGTTTTCGGTGAGGTTAGTCTCCATACCGGAAATATGAAAGGGTCCCACCGATCCCACCAGGTCCAGAACAGACTCGGAGAGTTGGTCGGCCATGCCTCGGAACAAAATGCTCGGTGAAGGTTTTATGTCTATAAAGGGTATAACAACGCCTTCCATCCTCACCACTAACTCGGGGTCCCTCAGATCGTTGCTTCGGATGGTCGCCCTCTTATTAACCTTGCCCTGATAGTGCTTCAGGTTCACCTTCATTGTCATCTTACCCTCGCCGCCGGGAGGGACCGTCGCATCGTAGCGTGCGACTGTGCACCCTCAGTCGACCTGGACGCGTTCAATGTTCAGGTCGGCAGTCCCGGTATTCCTGACGATGAATTCGTGTTCGACTTCTTTGCCTTCCATGACCTCGCCAAAATCATAAACGAGTTCCTTTACATGGATCGTCGGCTGAGCCTTTGCCTCTGAAGCCTGCTTGTGTGACGCTGCGAATGCGGACGGCACACAGAGTGACATGCAAACTGCGGCAACAACGAGAAGAGTCTTTCTGCGAGCGCAGGATTTCATTCAGTTTTCCTTCCATGGATATCGAATTAGAGGAAGTAGGATATCGGAGATCGGGAGTCGGATATCGGAAGTCAAACGGCGCCTCCGATCACTGCCTTTCGGCTCCCCTCTCACCGGTTCTTCAGGTCCCGGGCGGCAACAATCTCGACTCCCTCTTCCCTGAAATATCCGGCTGCTTCCTGCAGTGATTTTAACGTTGCCTCGCGGGGATGTCCAATAGCAAGAGCCGTGCCTCGGAGTTTGGCTATTTTGACCAATCTTGAAATCTGGGAGCGCACGGCGTCGGCGGATGGGTTGTCGTCAAGGAAAATATCACGCTTGAGGGTTGGTATATTGAGTTCAATGGCTGTTTTCCAGCCTTTGCTTTGATTGGTCGTCATGCTGTCGAGAAAGAAAAGATCGCGCCCTTTGAGTTCAGAGAGTACCGTTTTCATGGCTTGCGCATCCTGAGTCATACGCGAGCCCATATGGTTGTTCACGCCATCGAAGTAAGGGGAGGTATCGAGAGCAGCTCTGATGTTACGCCTGATTTCATCGGGCGGCATTGAAATCAGAAGTGCCCCGCGGCCCGGGTTCTTTCCGGCGCCCAAAGGCTCCATCGGAAGATGAAGAATAACTTCCCTGCCCTTCAGGTGGGCCAGTTCAGCGATTTCGGTGCTGTGGGCCTGGTGCGGCAGAACAGACATGGTAACGGGAAAAGGAAGCGCAGCGAACCGTTTTGCTATTCCAACGTCGGGACCGAAGTCGTCTATGACGATGGAGATTCTGGAACGTCTGGGCGAGATATCCGGGGAAGGCGCGCCAGGCCGCGGCGCAGGTCTGTTCATGGCCAGCGGCGGTATATCCCGGCGCCCCGCCTGCTCATCGGTATGCGCACTCCGGGAGGTGGAGCTTTCAGCCTTCTTTTCGGACTGCTCCGGGGCCAGGTCCCGGGTCTTCTCTTGGTCGGTATGTGCGCTCCGGGAGGAGGAGCTTTCAGCCCTTTTTTCGGACTGCTCCGGGGCCGGTGCCCGGGTCTTCTCTTGATTGGAGCCTGCCCCGGGCGCCTGGGCCACTGGCGCCGGGGTCTGGGATTTCGGGCTGCTGTCCGTCTTACCGGCCGGAAGGCCGGAGGATGGTTCAGGCAGCCGCCGGCTTTCCCTGGCAAAGTAAATAAGCGATGACAAGAATATGACTGCGAGAATCCAAGCGACCAAAAGAGGAGTCGAAGGCCTTTTTTTCAGTGCGGAAGAACCGCCGGGACCTCCCTTGCGCCCGCTCCTTGCCTTCGCGGTTTTATTGCGTTTTTGCGGCGGCAATTTATTCTACTCCGGCTGCCTGCCTTGAGTGATTCAGAGCTGGTTTTCGTCCGAAAAGGTGTTTTTCCGACCTGGCGGCGTCAATTTTCGGGATTGCCTCGCAAAGCGCTGAAATCCTGTACGCGTCCGCACAACCCCTCGCTTCCCTTGCCAGGACGAAAAATCCTTCCTTTCCGGATCGAAAACTCCATGGCCCTTTACTTATTGTTCTGTATTTGAGCCATTATTTTATAGCCCTTGAGCAGATCGAGGGCCCGCCGCAGTTGGTTGTCCCCTTCGACCATTTTCTTAGCATCGGCCTGAGCCGCTTCACCCTTGCTTTGATTACCCGGGTTTTCCATATGCCTTGGCAGATCTTTTTCCCGAATTCGCATCGACTCATCGGTCTGGCCTTCTTCGCTTTTTGAAGCCTCCCTTTTGACCAGGATATCGGGCGTTATTCCCTTGGCCTGAATCGAGTTCCCGGAAGGAGTATAGTAAAGCGATGTGGTAAGCCGCAGCGCTGAACCGTCGTTAAGCGGAATAACCGTTTGAACGGAGCCTTTGCCGAAGGTCTGCTCACCCATGATAATGGCTCTCTTGTGGTCCTGGAGCGCTCCTGCAACGATTTCGGATGCACTCGCCGACCCCGAATTAACAAGAACCACAATAGGATATGAATGCGTCTTAGTCTTTTTCTTGTGGGCCTCGAAGCGCATTTTCTGGTTTTCGAGCCGCCCGCCCGTGTACACGATCAATCCTTCGTCCAGGAACTCATCGCTCACTTCCACCGCCTGATCCAGCAGCCCGCCGGGATCGTTTCTCAAATCGATTACGAGTCCCTCCATGCCGGGATTTTCAGCTTCGAGCTGGTTGAGCGCCTTGCGCAGATCGCCCGCCGTACCGCTCTGAAAACTCGAAATCCTCACATAGCCGAATCCGGTATCCAATGTGCGTGACTTTATGCTCTGAATAGCGATGATGTCGCGCATAAGTTCAAATTCCAGCGGCTTACTCTCACCTTTCCTCAGGATCGTCAGTTTTACCTTGCTGCCTTTCGCGCCTCGCATCTTCTGCACGGCGTCCATCAGGGACATATCCTGGGTGGGCTGATCATCGATCTTGACGATCTGATCGTTTGAATGGATGCCGGCCCTGTCCGCCGGAGTATCCTCCAGGGGGGAAACAACCGTCAAAATATTGTCGCGAATGGTTATCTCTATTCCAAGGCCGCCAAACTTCCCCTTGGTCTCGATCTGGAGTTCCTTATAATCTTCAGGCTTTAAAAATGAAGAGTGGGGATCGAGTTCCCTGAGCATTCCGTTTATTGCCCCGTACATGAGCTTTTTCTGATCGGTCTTGTCGACGTAGTTGTCCTGTACGATTGAGATGACGTCGCTGAAAGTCTTCAGATATTGATAGACATCAGAGTTTTCAGGGGTATTGCTCTTGGCCTTGAGCGTTGACCAGCCCCCAAGGGCAAAAACCATTGAGCCGGCCACAATAAGAAGTAAAAGTCTGGAGCGCTTCTTCAACATATGATTTCCTTGCTGTATCGGAATTTGACCACTCAGGACACAAAAGTCCCGTTTTTAAACGATTCCGGATCCGGTCGTGCTCCCCCGGCGCCGGAAAAACAATTATAACCAAGCGAATTTAACAGGGCCACATGCAAAGGGCAACTCAATTCTTGCCAGGGAAAAACGGCGCTCTCCACGCCCGGCAGAGTGTGGAAACCGATGCCCAGGAGCCGGCCCGGGACCTCATCCTTCGGATCACGTCCGCGCAGGCTGGCAAGCCCCGATCGGGGGGCGGAAAACCTGAAAAACTCTTTTCAAACGGAAATAAGCACTAACCGGGCCAAAAGCGCGGCGTCTAAGTGTAATTCCTGCACTTTGTGTAGATCAAGCGCAACTGGTGTAAGTACAAATCTGCCGCAATTGAAATGTTTAACGGCACGTGGTATTTTGCCCCCGTTTTATAATCATATGCTAAACATTTGAAACCGGACCTTACTTTTGCTCTACATTTACATTCCAATGCCGCTGATGCCCTTTCCTCTCAATATTTGCAACGCAAAGGACCTCCCGATATGAATAATCGAATCACCGAAATTCTTGGGACCAGATACCCCATAGCGTCGGGCGGAATGGCCGGCGTGAGTGACGGACCCTTTGCAGCAGCGGTCAGCGAGGCGGGAGGCCTCGGGACTATAGGCGCCTTCAAGGAATCGGGGGAAGGCCTTGCCAGGGAAATCCTGCGCTTGCGCCAGTTGACCTCGAAGCCCTTTGCGGTCAATATCCCATTGCTGGTCCCACAGGTTGAAGAGCTTATCGCGGCCGCCATCGAAAACAGGGTGCCGGTGGTCGTTACAGCGGCAGGGAACCCGGCTGCTTACACCAAACGTCTGCAGGCCTGCGGAATCCGTGTGATTCATGTCGTCCCTTGCGCGGACCTGGCCAAGCGGGCAGAGGATGCCGGTGTGGACGCCGTCATCGCCGAGGGATTCGAGTCGGGCGGGTTCGCTTCCCCTTACGAGATAGGCACCCTTGCCCTGGTGCCGCAGGTTGTGGACGCCCTCGGTATCCCCGTGCTCGCTGCGGGCGGCATTTGCGACTCCCGGGGCTATGCGGCTTGTCTCATCCTGGGGGCCGAGGGGGTGAGCGTCGGGACCGCATTTTTGCTCACCAGGGAAGCGCGCCGGGTTGGGACCGCATGGAGACGCCAGATGCTTGACGGCGAGGACACGTGTACAAAGATTGTCGCCCGCCAGACCGCTCCTTTTCGAGCGCTTATCAACAGCTACACCGCCTCGTTCGAAGAACGGATCGCGCAGGGGGCGTCGAAGAAGCAGATCGTTGGCGAAATCATTTCTTCCGATTGGGGAGGAGATGAAGACGGTCTGTTTACCTGCGGCCAGGGGGTCGGACTGATTAAGCGGATCAGAACGGTGCAGGAGGTCATCGAAGAATTCGTGAGCGGATCGCAGGTGATTTTAAAAAGAATGGCGCAAATGCTATGTGCCGGGCCTGAGTATTCTGATGGCGCAATGCTTTCGAAAAAGTGAGCTTTATGGATAAAGACGCTGAAGTCTACGAGAAACTGACGGACCATCTCGACCAGCTACCCGAAGAGTATCTCCGGACCCCGACAGGCATCGAGATTCGAATCCTTCGCAGCCTTTTTTGCGAAAACTATTGACGGGGGTCCGGCATAGGACTTGCGCCCGGACCGGGCAAAGAAACCGTTTGGAACCAATACGCACAAAGACGTTCCATGGCCTTGATCATGTCCTTGTAGACAGTTGGCTTTGAAATGAATGCGCTGCCCCCCAGCCGGTAGATACGAAGCATGAGATCGGTGTCTCTCGAAGTGGTGAGCACCACGACGGGTATTGTGCGAATTTCCGGGTTGCTTCTGATCTCCTGCAAAGTTTCCATCCCGTCTTTTTTCGGCATATTGAGATCGAGCAGGATCAGACTCGGGCGAGGTGGAAGCTCGCTGTGGAATCGACCACGCCCCAAAAGGTAGTCGATCGCTTCGTCTCCATCTTCCACATAACGGAAGTCGACCTCGCATCCGCTATCCCTTAGAGCATCCCTGACAAGCATAATATCATCGAGATCGTCATCGGCCATGAGAACTACGAATGAGTTCGGTGCGCCTTCGGTCATCACCCTGCCTCCCCCTGGTTTTACATTGAAAAAACATCCCAATCAAATTTTAGCTGGTCCGGCGCCCTCCGGCAAGCGGGCCAATGTGTGATTATGCCGCGCATGCCTCATTTTCATCGGATTGCCTCAGAGGCAGAGTGACAATGAAGGTGCTCCCTTTTCCCGGCTCACTCATGGCGGTAATCGTCCCGTTGTGGCGATCAACTATCTTTCGGCATATAGCCAACCCTATTCCCGAGCCCTTGTAGGGGCTGCTTTTGCCGTGCAGGCGTTGAAAGGGCTGGAAAATCCGGTCAAGATGTGATTCGTCAAAACCTATTCCATTGTCTTCGATGTATATCTTGCACGTACCCTCCCAGCATGCTTCCGCGTAGATCTTGATACGCGGATTCTCACTGTGGAACTTCAAGGCGTTTCCTATCAGGTTTTGAAACAGTTGCCGGATCTGCCCCGGATCGGCCTCAATTTCGGGCAAATCATCCGCTCCAACCTCCGCGCCGGTTTCCTGGATGGGTATTTCCAGATCGAGGATCACTTCTTTGACCAGTTTGCCAAGACCGACTGAGACGAATGGCTCCGACCTGGTGGTTACCCGGGAATAAATCAACAAAGATTCGATAAGCGCCTGCATGCGCGCCGTGGCGTCCAGCATCTTGTTCAGGTATGTCTGTCCTTCCTTACCCAGAGCGCCTGCGAATCGGGTCTCCAGGATGCTGCCAAAAGTGGAGACCTTTCTAAGAGGCTCCTGCAAGTCATGAGAAGCTATGGAGGCAAAATCGCGCAACTCCTGGTTGCTTCTCTCGAGTCTTGTCGAGTAGTCTTTCGCTGCGGCTTCGGCAATCTTACGCGCGGTAATGTCACGATTGATTTCAAGCATGGCGACGGGATGTCCGTTCTCGTCACGCTGCAGAGCCCAACGGCTCTCAACCACGATAGGCTTTTTTTTCCGGGTGTAATGGATGAGTTCTCCCTGCCATTTCCCCTTGTCCAGGACGATTGACTCTATTTCGCGCACCGGTATCGGGAATCGGGTCCTGAGCAGTTCATGGATGATTTTCCCATTGGCCTCTCTTCGCTTCCAGCCGTATAGTTTTTCAGCCGCTTTGTTCCAGTATTTGATCCTGGCATCCAGGTCGCGGACGACAATTGCATCATGCGCCAGGTCCAGAAGCGCGCCCGTCTCACAAAACGCCAGATTCGACCCCGGGAATGCAGCCGAACTGTCTCCTGCCGGCTCAAGACCGCTATTTCCCTGCACGCGCTTGCTTTCAGCGATATCATCGATAACAGCCATGTGATTATTTCCTCCCTGCCTGTCAAGACACAAATTGAATCCGGATGGAGATGATTTGAGGTAAATCGAGAAATTGCAGCCGCTATGCCTCGCAGTGCCCGGACAGGAATTATCTCCCCTGATAATTTTATTATAACCAGCCCTCGGGCTTTCCACAATTTTGCCCGGTAAACGTGTGTTCAATGGTTATAATCTCCAACTAAAGGCGATTTTATCGGGAACGACTTATCGTAATCCGGGGATCGATATGGCCGATGAGGATAAATCAGCAGGCAGACCTGCAACGGGATGTCTGCCGCGCGAGCAGGAAGAGGAAAACCTCAGGGAAAAAGCGGCAAGGCTGCAGGCTATTTTGGATACTACAGTCGATGGCATTATCACGATAGACGAACTCAGGATTGTTCAATCATTCAATAAAGCTGCCGAAAGGGTGTTCGGCTATCCCGCGGGCGAGGTGATCGGGAATAATGTAAAAATGCTCATGCCGCTGCCCTACCGGGAAGAACACGACACCTATGTGGACAATTATCTAAGGACAGGGAACCGGAAGATCATCGGTACAGGACGGGAAGTTGCCGGGAGAAGGAAAGACGGCTCCACATTTCCCCTCTACCTTGCGGTAAGCGAAGTTTGGGTGGGGAAGAGAAGGATTTTCACCGGAATCCTTCGCGATATTACAGAAATAAAAAAAGCGGTAGAAGATCTCAATAGAGCAAAAGATGTGCTTGAACAAAGGGTTAAGGAGCGAACTGCCCAGCTCTTGGCCTCGAACGTCCGGCTCGAGAGAATCAATCGGGATCTTCAGGAATTTCTATTCGTCGCCTCCAATGATCTTCAGGAGCCGCTCCGAAAGATCCAGATCCTTAACGATAGAATAAGAGGCGCCTCCTGCGAGCACATTGACAAGAAAGGCTTGGACCACTTCAAGAAGGTGCAATATGAGGCAAAACGGATGCAGGATTCGATCCACGCTCTTCTTGGCTACTCTCGGATAGCAACGAAAGCCGGGCCTTTTATGATAGTGGATCTAAACCATGTGCTTCGCGACGTGATCAGGGATCTCGAGGAGTTTGTCGAAAAAACCAAGGCGCGGATCGAGCTAGGGAGGCTGCCTGCCATTGAGGCCGATCCTTTGCAGATGCACCGCCTTTTCCAAAACATCGTTGACAACGCCCTGAAATTCCATGGGGCGGAAAGCCCTGTCATCAGAATTCACGGCCGGCTGCTCAAGGAAAAGGTAGAAGAGCAGCAGGCAACCGACCTTCATCACGACGAATTCTGCCGGATCACTCTAGAGGATAATGGAATCGGCTTCGACGAGAAGTATCTTGACCGCGTGTTCATGCCGTTCAAACGTCTTCACGCCCGCAGCAGCCCTTATGAGGGAACCGGGATGGGGCTCACCATTTGCAGAAAGATTGCCGAAGTCCACGGCGGGACGATCACCGCAAGGAGCACCCCCGGGAAGGGGTCGACTTTTATCATTATGCTGCCGGTGAGGCAGCAGGCTTTCTGATTCAGGTTCGCTCGGCGCAGGCCGATTATGATCCGGTGGTCCGAAGCCCCCGGGAGTTTCCATAATCAGGCAGACGCCGGAACTATCAGTAAGAGTCGTCGAACTTCTGTTGCTGAACCGCCTTGAGAAGCGAAGCAGCAAAAACAACCGATTCACCCTGCTGCATCAGGGAAAGCTGCCCCCCCATTCCACGAATGATCCGAAAACAGATTGGAACGGAAATCTCTTTTCCGGTTTCTTCACCAAATGGAATGAAGATGTGCTCGGGGTCCTTGATTTCATGCTGCAGGGGCGCCTTGACCGATACGTGTACGTTCTGGTCGGTTTCGAAGCTCTCGATGGTGATTTTCCCGTCCTTTCGCATTACCTTGGCGGCGTTGTGGACGACATTGATCAGGACCTGGATCAGGACTGCAGGGTCCACATAAGCGTGGGAGAGGGCCGGGGCCAGGCGAGTCTCAATGTTCACCCCCGCCTGCTCGATTTCCGGGGACACGAGATCTACAGCTTCATTTATGATCTCATTTACGGAACACTCCTTCGGGCGAAGCTCAACCGGTCTAAGATAGTTCTCGATCCTCTTTAGAATCTGCTCCAGACGGGAAGATTCCTGCACTATGATCCCCAGCTCGGAAGAATCCGGGGTTTTGGCCTGGAGCCTTCGGGCGAACCCCCCGATGGCCGTAAGGGGGTTGCGGATCTCGTGAGCCATCTGCGCTGAGATAGTCCCGAGCGTTCTTAACTTCTCCTCCTGAAGCATGGCCTTGTGGGCATCTTTAAGCTCGCGGGTCCTCCGGATTACCATCTCCTCGAGGTTATCGCGGTAATCTGCAAGTCTCTTTTCAGCATCTTTTCTTTCAGTGATATCGCGGATTATGGCCACATACCCCAGGACGTTTCCTTCGGGGGTCTTTATGGCTGAAAGCGTTTCCTCGACAGGGAAAATAGTGCCGTCTTTTTTCACGGACTCCCACTCGGTTCTGAAGGTGCCCGAGTCCTCGATGGCGGCAAAGGCCTTTTCCCCGAGTGAGACAAAGGAAGCTTCCGAAGGATGAAAAATCCTGGTGGATTGCCCCTCGGCTTCCTCCGCGCTTAAGCCGAAAAGGTCCAGGAAAGCTCTGTTAAAGGAGAGTATGCGCCTTTTTCTGTCTATTGCGATAATGGCGTCACTGGAACTCTGAACCAGAGATCGATGCCTTTGCTCGGATTCCCTGAGCGCCTCTTCGGCGAGTTTGCGCTCAGTTATATCCCTTCCGTAGACGTTAATATCCCTCGCATTCGAGGTCGGAACCAGTGTGAGCGCATAAACGGAGCTTCCGCATTCTACCTCGAGATCCATTCTCTTGCCCGACTCGATCGTTTCGAGCACGGCGTCCCGCCAGATGCACGGGAGCACCTGGCCGATTTTGCAGCTCAGCGCCTCGATCACGCACCCGGCGGCTGCATTGGCGTAGAGAAGATATCCCTCTTTTGAAAGCCTCAACACCGGGTGAGGGCTTTCCTCGGGAAACCTTGCCAGGCTCTCTATCTCCTTCATGGCAGCCCTCTGTTCGGTGAGGTCCCGCAGTATCCCCGTAAAGAATCTCTGATTCCCGACCCATGCTTCGCTCACGGCAAGATAGAGGGGGAAGATACGCCCGTCCTTCCTTTGTCCCTCGACCTCCCGGCCGATTCCGATTATTTTCCGTACGCCGGTGCGCTGATAATTACCCACGAACTCGTCGTGATGTTCGCGGTGCGGCGAGGGTATGAGAACCTTCACGTTTCTGCCGACGACTTCACCGGCCGAATAGCTGAAAATGCGCTCGGCCGCCTTGTTGAAGGATTGTATTACGGCTCTTTCGTCAATGGTCACGATCCCGTCTACCGTGGTTTCCAGGATCACCTTCAGCCTGGCCGCCGAAATAGCATCCGGTATATCAATCGGCCTGCAGTCCGCAAATTCCGGGCCGGCGCCTGCATCCATCCCCTCGCAGATGAATTTTTGCCTGCTTTCAACCGCCATTGAAGCCTCCTTGTGATCACGGTTCATTTTAATTTAAGCATTTCGTTCGTGCAAATTAACGGTCCTGCTCTTCCCGGTAATCTTTCCTTACGGTGCGGTTACTCCATAAGCATTCACCAGACCCCAAATTCTGAAGAAAATCCCTGCTTGACAGCCATGTTAGCATGCGCTAACCTGGCGCATATTGTTAGCGCATGCTAACTAACGGGAGGATTTGCTGATGAAGACGCCTATTTCCTACATTGATGACACCGATGCGCTGGGGAAACGCGCAATTCTAAAGGCAGCGCTGACGTTGTTTGTCGAGGGCGGCATCGATTCGACAAGTGTGCGCGACATCGGGGTGAAGGCTGGACTTACAAATCCGGCGCTCTTTAAGCATTTTTCGAGCAAAGAAGGGCTTGCGCTCTATCTCTTTGAACGAATATTCCGCCATCTTCGAACGACTCTTCCACTTATCGACTCAAGCCCGTTTGAGAGTCAATTGCGCTGCACTCTTGCCGTCTTTCTCACACTCTTTGACCAAGACCTGAATGCAGCGCTCTATTTCCAGGAAAATGTGCGCCGGCTATGGCCTCGCCTGCCGGAAGAATTGAGAAGCCAATCCCTTATCGCTCATTTCCGCAGTCTGTTGCAGGTGGGAAGAGAGCAGGAAGTTGTCTCCACGGAAGATGATCCTCGTCTGCAGGTCGCCCTTGTTTCCGGATTTCTGGGGCAGTTTGCGCGACAGTTGTACTTTCAGGAAATTCAGGGACCCGCCACCGCACGACTTGAGGAAATTCACAAAATCATCCTGCGCGGCCTTGCACCACAGCCTGCTCTCGAACAGGCGGCGAAGCCTCGCCGCAGGAAGAGGTGAATATGTGTGACTCAACACAAAAGCGAGGGTCAAAATGAGCGAACTGACCGTAGTCGCTATTCTTCTTACGATTGCCGGGGGATTTCTCGGCTGGTTCTGGCTTGCGCCGGGTGGCGTCCTCAGTTTGCGTCGTCTTGCCGACGGGGATTTGCAGGTCGATGTCCGGCTGGCATACAGTTCCGATACACTTTATCGGTTATTGGAAAAATATGGCGAGGAGGGACGACTAAGCTTTCAACGCATGTTGCTGGTTGACATGGTTTTTCCCGCTGTGTATGGAACAGCGCTATATCTACTCGCCGATTTACTTGCCGCCCCGCATGGAACTCAGTTGATGACATGGAAGATCGCCAAAATCTTTGCCATAAGTGCCGCCGCGTTTGATTATACGGAAAATGCGCTGCTTTTGTCTGTTCTCCAAAGGTTTCCAGCTCGGCATTTGCCGCTTGCGCGCGCAGCAAGCATTTGCACATCACTAAAAATGCTGAGTTTTTTTGTCGTCGTCTTCGCGCTTATCGCTGAATGAACTGAAGCCCGGCGCAAATCGGCAACGTTGGGGCGGCGCCAGGTACCGTGCGGCCGAGGACAAAGCAGACATATAATACGAACAGATTGGACTTATTGGACCAAGTCGACTAAACAGGCGTCTCTACGTCTTTACTGTGAACATCAACCTGACGGTAATGCGCAATGATCGGAATGTTCAAAATTGCTCTCAAGCTGTTGATCAACGATCGGGCGAAATTTGCCGCGCTGATCGTTGGAATAACCTTTGCCATCTTTCTTATCGTGCAGCTCACTTCCATTTTTTCCGGCATCCTGGCCAAGGCATCGGCAAATGTCATAAATATCGGTTCCAGATTCTGGGTAATGGATCTCTCGGTCAATAACCCGCTTAACGCCATTCCAATGCCGGACTACGTGCTGGACGCCGTCCGCAGTATGGACGGCGTAAAATACGCAGTGCCCCTCTATTCGGGCACAGCCCTGGTAAGAATGAAAAGCGGCGGCTACCAGCCGGCAACCGTCCTGGGACTCGACGATGCCAGTCTTCTTGGCAGACCCGAACTGATCGAAGGCAGAATAGAGGATATTTACGGAGATAACGCCTTTATCGTCGTCAAGGACCAGGAATACACCAAACTGGAAGAACCTGTCATCGGGACAACCTTCGAAGTAAATGACCACCGGGGAGTGATAGTGGGTATCGCGCACGTGGCCACCAGCGGTCTTTTCGGGATACCGACACTTTACACCACTTACAACCGCGCCCTTCAGTATTTGCCTAATACCCGGTTCACCATTGCCCACGTCCTTGTCGAACCTAAAAGTGAGGCCGACATCCCCAATATAAAAGATCAAGTTGCAAAGATCGGGTATCTGGGATTGACCGATCAGGAATTCCAGAAAAAAATCGCTGACTTCTATATGTACAAGACCGGCGCCGGAGTCAACATCCTCATCATGACGGCGATAGGCTTCCTGGTCGGCCTGTCCATTTCCGGCCAGACTTTTTACACTTTCATTCTGGAAAACCTCGATAAGTTCGGAGCGCTCAAGGCTATCGGGGCCAAGAATTCCGAACTCGTTTATATGATCCTCTTCCAGACGTCTTTCGCATCATTTATAGGATACGGTCTTGGAGTGGGTTTCAGTTCGTTTCTGATCGCCATGGGGAAAAAATACGTCCCGAGCTATACGGCCGACATAGGCTATTGGAACCTTGGGCTGGCGTTCGTTATGGTGCTCATAATCGCCGGCGTGTCGAGCCTGCTGGCGGTGAGAAAAGTCATCAGGGTACAACCTTTCGATATCCTAAGAGGTTAGCATGGCCGAGGCGGCGGTAAGGGCAACCGGACTGGAGAAATCCTTCGGGGAAGGCGCGGCCAGGACCTACGCCATCCAGGGCATCAGCTTCGAAGCTTATTTCGGCGAAATGCTCTACTTTGTCGGTCCTTCGGGCAGCGGCAAGACGACTCTTTTGAGCATGATTTCGGGCATCCTCAAGCCCGATTCCGGTACGGTCATGGTGGACGGTAAGGATATCTGGGGCCTTAGCGCCAATGAGATCGCCGATTTCAGGCTCAATAAGGTCGGTTTCGTTTTCCAGGACTACCACCTATTCCCGAAGCTCACCACCGTGGAAAACGTGGCGATCCCTCTTATCCTCAAGAAGCAGGACTGGGACGGGTCGATGAAAACCGCCATGGAATTTCTGGAAGTGGTAGGGATCGCCAACAAGGCATCTCTTCCGCCGGTCAAATTGAGCGGAGGAGAACAGCAGCGCGTGGCTATAGCCCGGGCCATTGTCAGCCGCCCCGACATCCTGATTTTCGATGAACCGACAGCCTCGCTGGACGGAACCACCGGCAAGAGAATCCTCGAATTCGTGAAAAACAACATTCTTAATGAGAACAGGTGCATTTTGATTGTCACGCACGACAGCAGAATATTCGGGTTCGCAGATCGAATAATCGAGATGGAAGACGGCAGGATCGTGAAAATACATAGGGGAGGCGAAATTGAAGGGTAAGCTACTATCTGTGCTGGCTGTCGTCGGCATTCTGGCGGGCCTTGCCAGCGCCTATTTCTTTGGCTCCAGGCCGTCAGCCCAGACACCGGTGTTTCCCCCTGCCCAAAACCCGTACTCAAAGGGTGTTTACGCCAACGGAATCATTGAGAGCTTCCAGTCCAACGGGGCCAATATCAACATATTTCCCGAAGTCTCCGGGACCATCACCCGCATCCTGGTTGCAGAAGGAGCAACTGTGGCTTATGGGACGCCGCTGCTGCTCCTGGACGATTCCATCCAGAAGGCGGTTGTCGAGCAGCAGAAGGCCCAGGCCGATGCCGCCCTTGCTTTACTGCAGGAACTCAAGGCGCAGCCGAGAAAAGAAGTCCTCGAAGTCTCAAAGGCCCAGGTGGTGGCTGCAGCCGCAAGCCTCAAGACATCTGAGGACCAGTTGAGCAAGCAGAAGAAGTCGTTTGAGCTGGACCCTCAATCTGTAAGCAGGGACCAGTTGGACAATGCGGAGAACGCGGCCAAAGTGGCTAAAGCAAACCTGGACACCGCTCAGAGGCAGTATGAACTTACAAAGGCGGGCGCCTGGGTCTACGACATCCAGAACCAGCAGCAGCAGTATGAGGCGCTGTCAAAAACCTATGAATCAGGCAAGGCGCTGCTGGCCAAATACACTATCCGTGCGCCGGTTGACGGGGTCATCCTCTCGGTCGAGGCCGCCGCCGGGGGTTTTATATCCACGCAGGGCGCCTACGGGACCTATACGCAGGGTTTCGGCCCGGTTATCGTGATGGCGAAGAGCGATCCCTACTTTCAGGTCCGATGTTTTATTGATGAAATTCTCATCACAAAGCTTCCTTCGCCTTCGCAGATGAAGGCCCGAATGTACCTGAGGGGAACCGATATAAGTATTCCCCTGGAATTCGTGCGGATGCAGCCCTATGTTACACCCAAGATCGAACTGTCCAACGAAAGGACTGAAAGAGTGGACGTAAGGGTGCTGCCCGTCTTGTTCCGGTTCGAGCCGCAAAAGGATGTGAATGTCTACCCCGGGCAGCTTGTCGACGTCTACCTGGAAGCGAAAAGCGGTGAGTAGGCAAATGGATGCTCATATGTCCCGCGCCCCGCGGGCTGTAAGTCGATGGGTCGCTCGTCATTCCGGCGAAAGCGCGAATCCGGTCGAACGCTTTTCGATTCGCCGTTTAACGGCAAGTTTATCCTGTCTGGCCGTCTGTGCCCTGTTCACGGCGGGCTGTACTGTTGGACCTGACTTCGTGCGCCCCGAACCGCCTGCTGTGACACAATACACCCACGAGCAGGCGCCTGCGCAAACGGAGGCTGCAAGCGTCCAGGCGCAGCGCTTCGAGATGGGCGCGAAAATCGCCGATGACTGGTGGCGCCTGTTTAACTCCCCGGAACTTGACGCAGTGGTCAGGAAGGCCATCGAACAAAACAGGAGTCTTCAGTCCGCGCTGGCGCGTTTGCGCCAGAACCAGGAGAACCTTCGGGCAGGATATGGCGTATTTTTTCCCCAGACCAACGCCGGCTTCGACGCCGTGCGCGAGAAGTTTTCACCGGCCCAGTTCGGCATCCCGTTGACCAGTTCCATTTTCAACCTCTACACGCTCAGCGGCACAGTCAGTTACACTGTGGACGTATTCGGAGGAGAGCGCCGCACAGTAGAGAACCTGGGCGCGCAGGTTGACTATCAACTGCAGACATCCAGGGCGGCCTGTCTCACTCTTGTCGGCAATGTGGTAAATGCCTGCATCGCCGGGGCTGCATACCGGGCGCAAATCGAAGCCACCGGACAGATCATCGGTTTCCAGAAGCAGCAGCTCCGAACCACCGAAAGTCAGGTCAAAGCCGGGACAGTCCCATACTCGAATGTTCTGGCAATCCGGACACAGCTCGAAGCCACCGAGGCGACCCTGCCGCCGCTCGAAAAAAGCCTCAGCCAGGCGCAGCACCTGCTGACGGCCCTGGTGGGACAGACCCCGGAGCAGTGGGCGCCGCCGCCGCTTGATTTGGCCGCCATTACCCTTCCTGTCGAAATTCCAGTGACTCTGCCTTCCGAACTGACACGCCGGCGGCCCGACATTCTGGCTGCCGAGGCGCAACTGCACAGCGCCAGCGCCAACATCGGGGTGGCGACCGCGGCCATGTTTCCCAGCCTTACCTTGAGCGGGAACCTCGGGAGCAACAGTACGGACATCACTAAGCTTCTCACCCCCGGCGCCGGTTTCTGGTCCATAGGGTCCGATCTTGCAGCGCCCATATTCCACGGAGGGACCCTGTGGTTTCAACGGCGCGCCGCCATCCAGGCCTACCAGGCATCGCTTTCGGATTACCGGCAGGCAGTGGTGGCCGGTTTCCAGCAGGCGGCCGACGCGCTTCGCGCATTGGAATTCGATGCCCGGACCGTGGAGGCTCAATCGGAATCGCTTGCAACCGCCGATCGGACCCTGAAACTTGTGGAAGCGAACTACAAAGCGGGGCTGGCCAATTACCTGCAGGTCCTTTCCGCCGACGGCCAGTATCAGCAGGCCAGGCTCGGCCTCGTTCAGGCGCAGGCGCTCCGCCTGCAGGACACCTCCGCCCTGTTTGTCGCCCTGGGCGGCGGCTGGTGGGAGCCGGAAAAATCCTGCGCCGGAAAGGTCGCACCTCCATGATGAAACCTTGGCCCAAACACCCTTTGATCTATGAAATCAATACCTGGGTCTGGCTAAATGAGCTTGGGCAAAAATACGGACGCAAGGTCGATCTTGGGTCGGTTCCCTCCGGGGAGTGGGATTATCTGGCCCTGCTGAAAGTGGACGCGGTCTGGTTCATGGGCGTTTGGGAAAGGAGTCCCGCCGCAGTTCGCCTGATTCCGAAGCTGGAAGAGCAGATGGAGGAGTTCCATCGCATACTTCCGGATTTTGAACCGCAGGATATCATAGGATCGGCCTATTGCGTAAGGCGCTACATCGTGGACGAACGCATCGGCGGCCCTGTGGGTCTGGCTGCCGCTCGAAAAGAACTTGCCGGGCGCGGAATTCGCCTGGTCCTCGACTTCGTGCCAAATCACACCGCGCAGGACCATCCATGGATTTTGGAGCATCCGGAATACTACATCCAGGGCGGCGCAGACGATCTGGCGAACTCCCCGGCAGCTTTTTTCGAAGCCGGTGGAAAAGTGATCGCCTGCGGCCGCGATCCCTTTTTTCCCCCCTGGCAGGACGTAGCTCAACTCAATGCATTTCATCCCGGCCTCAGGAAGGCGGTGATCGAAACCATCGAAAGCATTGCCGAACAGTGTGACGGCATCCGCTGTGACATGGCGATGCTTCTCATGAACGAAATTTTTGAAAAGACATGGGGCAGGACGGCCGGCGAACGCCTCCGGCAGGAATACTGGGTGGAAATAATCGAAGAGGTCCTGCTCGGCGGCTTAGATTTCGTGTTTATAGCCGAAGCATACTGGGACCTGGAATGGGAACTGCAACACCAGGGCTTTAACTTCTGCTACGATAAGCGCCTCTATGACAGGCTGGCGTCAGGGACCGCCGAGGAAGTGAGACTTCATCTCCTTGCCGATTCCGGCTATCAGCGTAAACTGCTCCGGTTCATCGAAAATCATGACGAACCGAGGGCCGCTGCCGCTTTTCCTCCCCCCAGGGAGCTTGCCGCAGCTCTTATAGCGGCCACTGTGCCGGGAGCGAAACTTTTCCACGAGGGACAGATCGAGGGCCGCAAAATAAGAGTCCCGGTTTCTCTTGGGCGCCGTCCGCCGGAGGAGCCGCAAACAGGGCTTCAGGACTTCTATCGTAAGTTGTTGGACGCTGTCAGCTCGGCCTGCTTTCATGAGGGAGAGTGGAAACTGTGCGATCGCAGGGGCTGGTCGGACAATCCGTCCGGGATCAACGTTGTGGCCTGGTGCTGGAGCTGGATGGAGGAAAAATACCTTATTGCGGTCAACTTCTCCGATTTCAGGTCGCAGTCACTGGTGCGGGTCCCGTGGCAGGACATTGGCGGCGCACGATGGAAATTGGTTGACGTAATCAGCGGTGATCAATTCGACCGGGATGGAGACCGGATGCAATACCCCGGATTGTATGTGGACCTGGAAGGCTGGAAATGGCATTTCCTCAGGTTCTCCAGGGCGGGGGATTGATTTTTCACGCGAAGGCGCGAAGACGCGAAAGCTGGATTAACCACAGTGCCTCATGTCGCCACAGCTTCCATCAACCATGAGCACCGGCTCTACAACAAGTTCCGTTTGGGTGGATGAATTCCAGATTATCAAAATCATTCATAAAGGCGAAGGGACACACCGGCGGTACCTTCGGGTGCCCCTTCTCATAAAACTCGATGTCAGAATCCGACCTCCCGCGGCCTTCTATATCCTGACCGTCTAATCCAACATTTAAGGATAGCGAGCCCTTATGCCGGGAGTCCTGCTCGCAGGAGATACGGAAATTTCCCGTCTGGCAGAGCGCAGACCTTCCGGTCATTTCTTCACTGTTATACTCACAGTCTTGGAACCGGTCCCCCCCGGCCCATATACAGTGAGCTTTGCCTTGTGGGCTCCTGGGCTATTGTAGGTGTGAGCCGGGCTCACATCCGTGCGCGTCGCGCCATCTCCGAAGCTCCATAGCCGGCTCGTGATGACACCGCTGGATTCATTGGTAAAATTCACCAGCAGGGGAACCGTCCCCGACCTGGGCGAGGCAGAAAAGTTTGCCTTGGGTGCAGCGTAGACCGTGATGTAGCCAGGTTGAGTACAGGTGCATGTTCCGCTGGCCCCTGTCAAAGTAAGCGTCACCGTGTAGGCGCCGGCCTTCTTATAAGTATGGTTCGGGTTCCAGACTTTACTCGTCTCGCGGTCTCCAAAGTTCCAGAGCCATTTTGTGAAGCTTCCGGCAGAACTGTTTATAAAATGTACTTTCAAGGGTGCTTTGCCACTTGTTATATTTGCAGTAAAAATGGCTGCAAAGAAAGGTGTATATGTACCTATTGCGGAAGCGGGTACCCCATAGGAGATGATTACCGACTGGCTGGAAGGTGTGTACCAACCCTGCAGGCTGCTAAAGGCGACCGTGTGTGATCCCACGCTCAGGTTGGGTACCGTCGATCCGCTTGCCTGCCATGCTTCGCCATCGACACTCCACATCGCTCCTGCACTCACCGCAGCAGCAGGGCTGATCGTGACTGTCAGGGAGCCGGTCTGTGCTTGTTGCGCGTAGGCCGCCCCCTGGTGGGCTTCGCCGCCAACCTTAGCATTATTTGCCCCGATTAGGGCGCTGTTGCCGTCTGCGCTTAGCGACACTGAGATGCCAAACTGATCATTTGCCGCACCATCGGAGGCGGTGAGCTTTTGCTGCTGGCTCCAGATCCCGCCGCTTAATACAAATACATAGGCGGCCCCCTGGTAAGCATTGGCATAAGCTACTCCGATCAGGGCGGTGCTGCCGTCTGCGCTTAGCAACACTGAGATGCCAAACTGATCATATGCCGCACCGTCCGAGGCGGTGAGCTCTTGCTGCTGGCTCCAGGTCCCGCCGCTTAAAACAAATACATAGGCGGCCCCCTGCGCCGTATTGACGCCAACGTTAGCAGCGTACGCCCCGATGAGGGCGGTGCTGCCATCTGCGCTAAGCGACACTGAGATGCCAAAATAAGCACTTGCCGCACCATCAGAGGCGGTAAGCTCTTGCTGCTGGCTCCAAGTCCCGCCGCTTAAAACAAATACATAGGCCGCCCCCTGGTTGACATTGCCGCCAACCCTAGCAGCGTAAGCCCCGATGAGGGCGGTGCTGCCGTCTGCGCTAAGCGACACTGAGATGCCAAAATAAGCACCTGCCGCACCAACGGAAGCGGTGAGCTTTTGCTGCTGGCTCCAGGTCCCGCCACTATTAACAAATACATAGGCCGCCCCCTGGCCCGCATTGCCCCCAACCGCAGCATTGTATGCCCCGATCAGGGCGGTGCTGCCGTCTGCGCTTAGCGACACTCGGAGGCCAAAATTATCATCTGCCGCACCGTCCAAGGCGGTGAGCTTTTGCACCTGGCTCCAGGTCCCGCCGCTTAAAACAAATACGTAGGCCGTCCCCTGGAATGTATAGGCCCCAACCGTAGCATAATTTGCCCCGATGAGGGCGGTGCTGCCGTCTGCGCTTAGCGACACTGAGATGCCGAAAGAATCATTTGCCGCACCACCGAAGGCGGTGAGCTTTTGCTGCTGGCTCCAGGTCCCGCCGCTTAAAACAAATACATAGGCCGCCCCCTGAGCGCCTTTGTTGCCAACCGTAGCGTTATGCGCCCCGATCAAGGCGGTGCTGCCGTCTGCGCTTAGCGACACTGAGATGCCAAATTCATCACCTGACGCACCGTCCGAGGCTGTGAGCTTTTGCTGTTGGATAAGGGGATCGATCACCACAGGATATGTAGCCTCACGGTCGTCCACCCGGAGCAGTATGGCGACCCCGCGCTGCTCAAGCCAGGTGCGAAGGACCCTTCCCGAAGCATCACGGGCGCTAAGGCCGCTATAGCGCAGGACCGGTTCGCCGGCAAAATTAGACACCACGGCCGCGCTTTGCTCCTCGACCTGGACCCGCGCCTCCCCGGACCAGGCCAAACGCACAGTAAGGGCGCCGCTTGAAGAAGACCCCTCAGGCGGTGACAGCACAGTAAAGCCCTGCTCGATCCCCAGGGGACCATTTACGTACCACTCGGTCAGACCGCTCCGGTGGTATTCCACGCGATGCTCGTTCGCCTGTGGGACCGCACGTCCCGCAGACACCAGTTCGTCGCCGTAGCCCCAGGCTTCCAGCCGTAACCCCCAGGCCAGTTTTCCAGCTTGAATGGCAAGGCCGCGCTCGCTCCAGTTGGCCTCGAACTGCTGCGCAGCGTTCACTCCACGGTAGTTCTCGCCCGCCTGCTCCACATGGTACGACCGGTCGTCCAGCCCGAGCGCACCGGAAACTGCTCCCTGCAGCACTTGCGGCAGGTCCCTCAGACTGGATGGGCTCGCTTGGGCCGCAGTCGCCAGGGCTAACACACCAGCCATGCAAGAAATTGCAAGAGCCAATCGCGTAAAAGTCCGCAGCATGCCAGGAAACCGTTTAGAACATGCGTTCCAAAACATTCTTGTCCCCCCAAAATTTTTCCCACAGTTTTGATTTTTTAATGAAGAGTCATACGCCTGAATAGTGCGTCAACTTGAACCCCAACTGGAGCCGAACCGCATTTTGGGATCGGATTCCATCCCAAAAGCCTTCGCGTGAAAGACTGCCTTTTCGAGACAGCCTTTCATCTCTCATTGGTACTTCTTCGCGTCTTCGCGTCTGCGTGAAAGATTCAATCCACGTGGTTTCGCTTGCGCTTCAACTCGGCCAAAAGAGAATCCACCTGCTCGTCCCGTTGCATCTTGTTGAGCTTCTCTTCCAGGTCGTCTTCGGCCATTTTCGCCCTGGCGCGGCTTACCGCCGTGGCGAACTCGACTTTTTTCTCGATATGATCGATGGCTGAGCCCTGCATTCGGTCTTCGGCGGCCTGCCTTGCCCCGCCCGACTTATCGAGCGCCTGCGAACGCCGGCTCCGGGCGATCAGCAGTTCGCCTTTCGAGCGCGCTTCCTCCAGCTTCTGTTCCAGGCGGGCGAGCAGGGACTTGAGGTCTTCCACCTCCCCTTTTTGTTCGATCACCTGTTTTTCGGTTTCCCCGGCCAGCAGTTGGAAGCTCACGTAGCGCTCCAGGGCGGCCCGCGCCAGCGTCTCGTCCTGTCTGTCGAGGGAAAGTTCGGCCTTGTGCATCCACTCAGCCATTTTGTCCCGGTGCTCTTTGCACTTCCGTTCCAGCATGTTCTGGTCGGCTATGCAGACGGCCACCTGGCCTTTCAACTCGCGCAACTCCGCTTCGACGTCCAGGATAACCTGCTTGACCATCTTTTCGGGGTCTTCGGCTTTATCGATCAAGTCGTTCAGATTCGACCGAATCAACATGGAGACTCTTTCGAGCAGCGTCATTCAGCCCTCCTTTCAGTATCATGACTATCAGACAGGCGATCGGAACATAACCGGCCGGGCGGCTTTCAACTTTCCTCCAAGGACCTCCGGCTCTTGGGTTTAGGAGCTTTGTCTCCGATGACACGGATCTTGGAGAGCAGCTCCGATATCGGCATTCCTGACAGCGCTTCAAAAAGCGCCGGCGCCTGGGCGGCCATTTTGGTGATGTCCCCGGTGAGCTTGTTGACTCCGGCCGAATCCCCGTCCCCCGTCGATACTATGGTGATCTTGTCCACATTGGCAAGCGGGGTGGCAAGAGCACGCACGATTTCGGGCAAGCCGGTCAGCAGCTTGTCGAGCACTGCGGCCTGATTGTATTCCTGGAACGCTTCCGCCTTGACGTTCATGGCTTTTGCTTCCGCTTCGCCCTTTTTTAGAATGATTTCCGCTTCGGCGGTACCCTCCAGCCGGACACCTTCCGCCCGGCCATCGGCTTCGGCAATCAAGCGCTGCTTTTCAGCGTTGGCCAGTGTTTCGATCCGCTGCCGCTCGACTTCGGCCGGCTTCAGAACGGTTGCGATCAGCTCTTTTTCACGACGCGCGATTTCGGCTTCCTCAACCTTGATCTGGTGTTCCCTCTCCACCTGCTGGACCGTCACCTGCTCGGCGATGACCTGCTGCTGCATCACGTTGGACTGAATATCGTAGGCCTTGTCCGCCTGGGCCTGCTGGCGCTTTACCAATTCCTGGTAGGTGGCCTTCTTGACCTCGAGGTCGCGCTGGGCCTCTGCCTGTTTCCCCTGTGACAGCGTTTCGGCAAGCACCCGTTCCTGGTCCGCCTGCGCTTTGGCGACGGCCGCCTCACGCTGCGCCATCGCTTGTTTTATGGCCGTATCCCGCGCGGCTTCGGCCGCCGCCACGTCCGCGTCCCGCTTTATGCGCGCAACGTCGGGCCGGCCCATGTTCGTTATGTATTCGTTATTGTCCCGCACCTCCTTTATCGTAAAGGAAATGACCTCGAGGCCCATCTTGCTGAGATCGCTGGCGCAGGTGCTGCGCACACGGTCGCCGACCATTTCGGGCTCTTTCACAATCTCTTCGACGGCGAGCTGACCGATGATGCCGCGCAGGTGCCCTTCCATGACAAGGCGAATCAGGCTCTCGCGCTCTTCGTCGGTTTTGGTCAAGAACTGCTCGGCTGCAGTTCTGATGGATTCGGGATCGGACCTCACCTTGATCTGCGCAACAGCCTCGACCTTGACCGCAACACCCTGCCGCGTGTACAGGTCCTGCTGCGGAGCCACGTCAAAGGACATCAGTTCGAGCGACAGATCGCGGCACTCCTCGAGCAGCGGGAAAACCACGGTGCCTCCGCCCTGCACCACCCGCGTCCCGCGAAATCCGTACACTATCAGCGCCTGATGCGGACCGGCCTTCCGGTAAAGCCTGACCAGAAGGCCCATAATAAGCAGGGTGCTGGCCACGATGAGCCCTGCAATCACCAACACATACACAGGAATTCCAAACATAGACCCCCCTTTCAGAATTGGCTGCAGGCGAGACAAGTCACCCGGCGCCGGCTGCTGGTTTATCGGCCTTCAATTTCGGTCCAGCGGCGGACGAAAGCGATGCCATTTTCGTAGCGAATGACCACGACCTCTTCGCCCCGGTCGATCTCCGCTCCATCTTCACTCCGTGCCCCGGAGACCTTGCGCGCGCCCCCATGCGAGTAAACGATCTCCCCGGTTCGTCCTTCGCGAATCGGGCTGTTTACCGTCGCAAGCATGCCGGTGATCCGATAGTCGGACTCCTTCATGGCGTAATCGCGCCCCATGAGCACCTTGGCCAGGAACCAGAAAGCCAGGGAGCCCCCCATCAGGCCCGAAAAGCACGCAATCCCCAGAACAATAAGAAAACCCAAGCCGGACAGACTGGTCACCAGGTAGCCCACTCCGCCGAACCAGGCGAGAAAGATCATAATGGCCGGGAAGTTGAATACGGGGGTCTGTGAGCGTGAACCGCCGTGGTGTGCAAAATCGTGGCTGCCGCTGAAGTGGACGAAATGGTGAAGCCCTCCGGGCAGGTGGAGATGAAAAGCGCCGCAGAAAAACGAAAGCACGCTCAGGGCGCAACCGACGATGAAACAAATCAGGTAAAAATCCGCAAAAGTCATGAGGACCCCACCAGGTCTGCAGCAAAACGACGAGATAACCCGTCAAATTACAGAGAGAATCGGGATGCTTTATCCTAAACAAGAACAGATCAGAATGAAAGGGCTATCTCGTTCAAAACGATGGGTTTCGTCCCGCAGCGCGGGACTCCACCCATCCTACAAATCTCCTGGGCGCGCTAACGAAGAAATAATAGATTGCGGAGGGCTTGGTTGACTCAGGACACTACACCCTTGAATAAGCCAGCGCGTCTTTTTCAAATTGCTCGATAATCTCATCGGTTAAAGACGGCCGCATTTTGGCCATGACCTGCAGAAAGTCCTCGGTAGTTACCTTGTAGTCCTGATTGCGGGCCACTTCGCGTTCAAAGGCTAACTGGGCGGCCTGCTCGAAAAGATATTGGATATCGGCCGGGGTGAATCTCAACGTCTCGTTTACGAGCCGTTCAAGGTCGATTTGGCCCACATTGAGCCTCGACAGGTGGTATTCCAGCATGGTCTTGCGTTCATCGACGTTCAAGGCCCCGACCGGAATTATGCAGTCGAACCTTCCCGGGCGAAGCAACGCGGCGTCCAGATGCCGGATGTAATTGGTAGCGCATACGAGCAGCAGCCGGTTGGATTCATTCTTGAATAACGGGACCTGCTTCAGGAATTCGTTTGTTATGGACTTGTCCACGCGGTCCGCGTTGTCGCGGCTGGGCGCCAGTTCTTCAAATTCGTCTATGAAGATGACGGCGTCGTGCAGTTGCCTGACCTTCTCCATTATCCGGCGCAGATTGGCCCCGACCTTCTCGGTGCCGTCCTCCATGAGCATGCTCGGCGCGATCTCGATGTACCACCAGGACAAAACTCCCGCTATGGCCTTTACAAAGTGGGTCTTTCCCGTCCCCGGAGGACCGAAGAAGATGATTGTCTTCGGGGGGATCACGCCGTGTTTCCTGGAAAGGTCTTCCATTGTCAGGGGAAGAATGATTCTGCGCTGGACAAGTTGTTTGGGCGGCTGGGAATCGGAGATCGTATCCCAGATGTCTCTCGAGCACGTCTGGGCCCCCATCTCGTTGAGAATGTCTCTCCTCTGGTAGGACAGATATTCGTTGACCGCCTGTTCCATGTTCTCCAGAAAATCGATGCATGCGGTGCGATAGCCCACGTCTCTGGAGAGCTTTTCGGATAAAAGCCATTTATGCTGCAAAATTTTCGCCCACAGGTCGGCGGCGATTTCGGGCTCGAACTTTACACCGGCCATCTCGAAAATCTTACTCGCGCATTCCTCCACTGAAAGAGCTTCACATACATTATCGTTCACGGCAACACCTCGATTTCCTTAGCTGCAGATTCATTGGAGAGCTTTATAATCCTTTGCACAATCGTTTGCAAGCCGGGGCGGCTGAGGGCCAGGGGTACTTTATTCTCTGTACTGCTAACGCACAGTTTCTTGAAGTTCTGCGGTGATTTTTATCTGAGGTCTTGTTTTATCTGCTTAATCTGCGGAATCTGCGGATAGAGAGCTTTTGGTCTTTGGTTTTGGTTCAACGTGAATGAGATGTGCCGGTGACTACTTGGAAGTCAGATACTCTATTCCCTGCCAGCCCAGCCCCGGCGGGTTGGCCTGAAAATGGGCGCAGCGGGAGAGGTAAAAGTTTGTCGGGGTATCCAGGGGGAATTTGATGGACAGATTTTTGAAAATAGCGGCCGCTTCATTCCAGTTTCGGCCCATGTAAGCTTCAAATCCACAATGGAACTCTTTACAAAGTTCGGCGGCAGGGTTTTTTTCCCCTTCGATCCTTTTGCCGATCAGTTCATAGACCAGCTTTTCCTCGATTTTTCCTTGCACCGCGACGATGCCAAGCGGTCTGAACCAGAACTTTTTCGATGCCGCCTCATAAGTCTCCTCCGAAACAATTGTCTGCGTGCCATACAATTTGTTGGCCGATTCCAGGCGGCTGGCCGTGTTGACAGTGTCGCCGATCACCGTGTAGTTCATCCGCTCACTGGAACCGACGTTTCCAACCACCGTCTCGCCGGTGCTTATACCGATCCTGGTGACTAAAGCGCTCTTGCCCTCCATCGTCCATTTCCGGTTGAGTTCCCCGATTTTTTCCTGGGCTGCCAGGGCGGCCTCACAGGCGTGGACCGCATGTTCGCCGTCATGGACCGGAGCTCCCCAGAACGCCATGACGGCATCTCCGATGTACTTGTCCACCGTTCCCCTATGATGGCTCACAATTTTTGTCAGTTCGTCGAAATATTCGGACAGGTGCAGCATGAGTTCTTCCGGGGTCATAAGCTCAGCGATGGATGTGAACCCCGTGATATCGGAAAAAAGTACGGTCAGTTCTCTTCTCTGCCCGCCCAGGTGCGCCCCTTCTCCAGTGCTTATGAGCTGACGCACCAGTTCGGCGGGAACATACCTCCTGAAGGCATTGAGTCCCTTTTGCATTGAAGAGACGGAGTCGCGCATCAACTGGATTTCCTTCATGCGCGAGGGGATATGGATTTTTTCGTCCAGGTTGAAGCTCTTTATTTTCCGGGTCGCTTCGGCTAAGAGCCGAACGGAATTGGTAAAGCCGCGAGAGATCGTAAAGGCCAGCAAAACGGCAACGGCCAGCGTGACCGAAGAGATGAGAACCATGATGATCATCGACCGCTTCGCCCCGCCCGTAAAATCGTCTTCGGGAACGATCACGGCTATCTTCCACCGCTTCGGGAAGGGCTCGGGAATCGCTGTAAACGATCCGATATATCTTTTCCCTTTGCTTTCGACCACGGTCTTCGATTTCCCGGTGCTCAAGTGTTCCCGGTATGCCAGGGTCAGAGGCTCCATCCCGAGTTCTTCAACCTTGACAGGACGAAAGCCCTCTTTTCCTGCCCTTAGGATCAGCGATAATTGGCGGTAGGCCACGATCTGGCTCTTATGATTTATTATCAGCTCAATGCCGCTTTTCCCTATTTTCTGCGTTTTGAGGAAATTGGATATTTCATCCAGCTCGATATCCATTGCCCAGACGCCTGACAATTTTCCGGCCTTGTCGAAAACAGGGTAGGAAGAGGTAATTGCAGGCTTTCTGTTTCTAAAAGAGATATAGGTATCGGTCCAGAAGTTTGTCCCTGTCGTCTTTGCGCCCACATACCAGGGGCGCGTCCGGGGATCGAAATCTATGTGGCCGGACTCCTGAGTCCCGATTACTTTCAATAAATCGTCGCGAATTATGAAAGAATCCGTCGGCGGAAAGGCCGCCGCCCTGATGATTCGGGTTTCCAGATTTCCATTTGACTGTCTCCACGCGCGGATATAGTCCCCCTGCTCATTTGCGAGATAAAACATCGATACCTGGGGATAAGATTTCAAAACCCCGAGAGTGTACATTTCCATCTGCTTGAAATCATCGCATGAGATGGCCCCGAGCTGGGCAAGCCTCGCGCTCATTTCGACGGCTTCGGACGCCGGCAGGAAATAATTGCGTGTTTTTTCAATGACTGTCCTGGAAGTTTGTTCTATCAGATCGTCTCCGAGGTCAGAAACGATAGCTTTGTTCTCGTAATAGCCGACAACAATGATAGGCAACGCCGCAGTCACGAGCAAACAGACAAAAGCCGTCACTATTGCAGCGTAAAAGCTTACGCCTTTGATCTTGGACTTTTTTCGAGAAAATTGCTCCACCGGTACCGGCATTCGCTACTCTTTCATGCTGGAGGTGCTAAAGCATTGACAGCAAAGAGCCCCAGGGATGAACCTTTATCACACGGGTGATCGGAATTTCTTTCCCCGATCTTGAATCCTAATACAGGGAGGTGAGTGTTTAGAGCAAGGAGAAATACCTGTGGAGCAAGTGGATTATTTCACCTACGATAATAACCAGGAGGCAGCGGTATACCCAGATTTTTGCGCACTCCTTCGAGGCCACTTTAGCGCCGGCCCATCCTCCCAATATACCGCCAATGGCGAGCAGACCGCCGATTTCCCAGTTTACCTCGCTATGCCCGTAGAACATCAGGGTCGATGAAACGAGTGCGAACAGTACCAGAAGGGCTTTCACGGCAACCGCGCGAGTCAGGTCGTAGCGGACACCGAGCACGAGCGCCAGGATCGTAAATGTGCCGGAGTCAAGAAGGATGAAGCCGGCCCACAGACCGGCAGCAAACAAAAACAGCATCTGTTTCCAGCCCAACCTTAGAGCTTCTTCCGACCGGGCTTTGAGCAACCGGTTCGGTTTGTAGATGAGCAGGAAAAATACGATCACCAGCGCGGCAATTATGAACACCCTCAGACTTTGCGGCGCGATGACCGTTGCCAGCTCCGAGCCTGCCACAGCGCCAAGGGTACATGGAATGGATACCCATAAACCGTTCTTCCAATCCAATACTTTCTCCCGATAGAAAATGAAGACACTCATTGTCGATGCGGCGAGGATCGGGAGCCGGATTGTACCATCGGCGACGCCCACGGGAACGCCGAGAAACACAAGAAGCGGCAATGTTATCACCGAACCGCTGCCGGCCATCGTGCTGACAAAGCCAGCGGCAAGACCTGCGACGATATAAATAATTGCGTTGAAATCCATGGGCTATTTCTCCCGATACACTCAAGCTCAACTTCTACAGTACCGGAAAACTTATGTTGTAATTTCAACAACATAGACTAGCACTTGACTTTCTTGGCACTACATTCCCGCTCTTTGAAAACTGAATCAGATTTCACGGATGGTGGGAGGGATCGCCACGCCAACCGCTTGGAACACTTTCCCGCAGACGCCCTTGCACTGGCTCCGCACAGCCATGCGCTTTCCGTCTTCTTCGAGCACCGTTTCGGTAAGGGCTTTGAGGTTTTGTTTGATTTGCGCCCATTCAAAGCTGTGCCCTGCGGCCTCCAGGCGCCGATAGAGTTCCTTTTTGAGCATGAGGGCGAGGAAGCTGCAAAAGACATGGCCCCTTATGGTTTCATCCAGGCGATGGTAGACGGGCCGGGTTTCCAGAACTGATTTCATATCCCTGAATGTGTGTTCCACCTGCCATAATTCTTTGTATTTCAGCGCCACATTCTTGGCCGACAAGCGAGTATTGGTCCTCAGGACCCATTTGCCGTCGAACCTAGCTTCCTGTTCGACCTTTTTGCAGTCGATGGTCGCGCTGCCTTTTTCGATCTTGAGAAAGCGCCTGTAGCCTCTGTTTCCCACAAGGGATTTCGGGCCATGCTTTAGTTGTGCTTCAAGGGATGCCAGGATGGATTCTCGGTCGGCCGCGTCCTTTCTGGCCTGTTTGGAGTTAACGCAGACGATGTAGCGGCGGTTTTCCACCCAAACCTCTTGCACCTTCAAGGGCGAGGGGTCTTTGACACGGGTCCCTTCCGGAACGACTTCCTGGTAGTTTTCGGCGCGGCAGAGCACGTCGCGTTTTACTTCCAAGACGTTGCGCATGCGGGTGCCGAGGATGTATGGAACCTTGTTTTCCGGTTTTTCGAACTCCCGGATGGTTTCCTTACTTATCATTCCTCTGTCGGCCACGACGCAGAACTTTGAGACATTGAATCTATCCCGGATTCTCTCCACAACCGGAATCAGAGTCGTTACGTCGGTGGTGTTGCCGGGCCACATTTCACAACACAGAGGACGCCCGTTGTCATCGAGGACAACTCCGACCACCATTTGATTTAGATCCGGGCGATGATCTTTGCTGAAGCCCCGCTCGCCAATCGTTTCTCCTCCGGCTCCCTCGAAATAGAAGGACGTTGTATCGAAAAAGACGAGGTCCAACCCGGAATAGAGGTGACGGTTGGCCATGAAGAGCCGTTCCTCGGCGACATCCTTTGTGCATCGGGGAGTAAATGGAGTGGCGTTCTTTTGGTCGTAAGTCTCCTCCCCGAGAAAGGCCATGGCACGGTAGAGGTGATGAAGCTCGATCTCATCTGTCCCGTTTACGAAATAGTCCCTGCGCCACTTGTCGCAGAAGCGGTCCGAGCCGCTCGCCATAAGCCTGTGGAGCACGGTCAGGAAAAGCGCTCGCTCTACGTCGAAAAAGAAAAACCTCTCAGAAAGAAGCCCTTTGAGGACCTTTGGAATCCCCAGCTCTTTCCACAGCCGCTCGAAAATGAGAGCAGGCCCTATCTTTGTAGATTCGGCACTGATGTCGCTTCTACCTGAAAGGACAAGGAGGGCTTGTTCGGAAAAACGCGCCAGGGAGCGAACCAGGGTTTCGACTTCCCCCTTGGTGTGCATTTGATCGAGTCTGCCAAGGGTTGCGATAACACGCTGGTTTACCTTGGTACCTTCCCGGTGGTTTTCGACGATTTGGAGGTATTCGTACTTACCGGACTTTTTGGTTCGAGCAAACATGCTGAAGTCTCCCAATAGGACACTTCAACATTAGCGGACAATTGAGCAGCAAATCAACACAAAACAGCAGATTCTGTGGCACTACATTTTTGACCGTCAGAAAAAACGATCCAGCATCCACGCGGGTTTGCTGGTAATGACCGGATGGTCACTGTAGAAGAAAAGTCAAGGATTATCTCTATCAGGTCCACGGCTGAAAGAGTCACGGTGGCTCACAGGAGCGAGCATTGCCAATATAATTACGATCGGAATTGATGCCCCGCGACCCGGCTACAGGACCACGCGGCGAAGAGGGGTCCGAGAATCATCGCAGGGCCTGCCCCGAGGTCGGACCAAATCAAGTAAAACAGACTTTCTTTTCGGCTCCGTCTTGAGGCTTAAAGCATCAATTTCGCCCTCAAATAGCCCCGCTGGGAGCCCATAAGAAAATCATATCTTGAAATCATAATGTTATACTGTTGGCAAGCCGGGCTGACTTTCGCAACCCCTGGGCAGGCGGCGATTTTGAAGAGGTCTGCTCGGATCAGACGCTGGTATAACCAAGACGTATCGACTGTCGAATACAAGGATTTAGAATCTAATAGCATAACTGCGGTTTTTGAGGTGGGCTTGTTAAATTACGAGTGTCCACTATGGGAGGTTATTGATACCGACGTTTTCTCGAATCTTATAAACCAAGTTTATCCAATCGTGCAGGTATCCGGTATTTTAGTATTTGCTTTACTTTAGTTTCGATTTGGTCCTGTTGTGCTGGCGTCAATTCCGCCAGTTCATCCTTGCAAAAGCCACTTTCGATTTCTTGCCAATCACGATCACGAGCGTACTCATATCCGATGGCGGCTAGCTGCATGGTCCTAGCGTTAATGACTATAATATCAAAAGCAGCGTAGAGGCGGGCGGCTACGGGCAGTTTGAGGAAGGAACGGCAAAATATAGTACTTCCGTAGCCCCAAATGTAATCAGGGGCTAAGGGTACGAAGTTCATGGCACGTCTCTTAACGACAATAAACGCATCCACGTTGGAATCAAGAGAGATCCCTTGTAATTTATTGATAAGATTGTCAATGGATACTTGATGGTCGAGATTCTCTGCTGAGCCATAAAGGTTCTTAATACTGGCTTTTTCCGGATCACAATGCACAAATTCGTAACCACCCTTCGCGGAAAGTGTTGAAATGACGGTCTCTGCCGCGAACTTATCAACGTCCCATCCGGAGACATCCCAGTACTTTACCATATTATTGAAAACGGTTGTCCCAACATTCACTCGACATAAATCATCTCCCATCAGAGAAATAACAGCCACTTTTTGCATTCGAGCCCGATTTTCAACGGAAATTGAAGTGGGATATGAGGCAATACAACCTGAAATGATAAAGAGTAACAGAAGGATAGACATCTTCTTCAGGAGCATCATTTGCTGCCCTTCCGTGATTGTATTCCAGATCCGTATTAACCGGAATAATGCACCAACTTCAGTCCCAAACATCTCAACCGCATTTTCGGGCCGGGTGTTTACCCGAAAAATCCTCAGTTGTGCGACTGAGACCGAAAAAGTATACAATCTCCATCGGAATACGCAAGTTAAACGCCTGCTAAGCACGATTGGAAACGCTTCGACGCCATGACCGAAGCGCAACGCCATGCCGCCGCGTTGAGCGATCCCGACGCGCAACCCGTTACGCCGGACAGTGGAAAGCGCATGAAGCGCCCGCCGCAGGTGACAGTCATTCGGCGTGCGCTTGGCCTTAGCCAGGAAGGGTTTGCAGCGCGGTTTCATATTCCGCTTGGCACGCTGCGCGATTGGGAGCAAAAGAGCAAAGAGCCTGATGCGGCAGCACGTGCCTACCTTGTCGTTATAGCCCGCAATCCCGAGGCTGTGAGCGACGCATTGCTGCCTCAACCCGAATAGAGGGCAGGGGGGCTTACGTGTCTACGTTGAACCTATGGGAAATGCATGCAGTCTTGAGGGTGCAGATGACATCTCCGCGCGGGCGCAACCGGGTTTTTCCGTCCATGCCCGTGAGTAGATTCACCAGCGCTTAGTGTTCGGGACTCAAGCAGTTCACGGCTCAGTGGCTTTTTTCAGTTCGTCGCGAAGCGATAGAACCAAAAGGAATTATTTTCTTTTGCCTTTTCTGCTCACTGCTCACTGCTCACTGTTCACTGCTCACTGCTCACTGTTTCAATTTGATGGGGAACGTTTCTTTTCCCTGCCATCACATTGCTTTTTCGGCCGTTCCTTTCTTTGTTGAGAGATGCAGCGATGCACTGCCTGTTTTGAGAGTATTCTTTTGCCGTTTCGTAGCTGGCAGGGTCCATCCCAATGAGTTCTCGAACCTCTTCATCCAACGGGATCTTTGAGTTCTCGGATTCAAATAGCAAACGGGCTACGGTTATCCTGAAAGACTCATCCGGTATGCTCAGAGACCGGCAATCGATGATCAGTTCCAGCAGCCTGAAAAAGAAATCAGAATCATATTCGGCTTCCTGAAGCTCCCTCGAGTAATTCTGCACCTCGGTAAAAACCTTGCTTTTGAAACCGTCCCACGTTTTCCCGGTGGATTCACCAAGCACTATTTCCCAGATCCTTTCCCTGAAAGGGTCCTTAACACGCGCACTCATTTCCATCGCTTCTCCGCCAATCTATATCGCTGCCCAAAACGAGCGCGCCGGATACCCTCGGAGCTCGATTCAGGCGCTAAACAGCCGCATCTTCTTCCTTGCGGTCCTTTTTGCCGTTTTCCAAATTATCACCATATTTATGCACAATTTCAAATATCTGCTTCAGCCTGTCGTCAACTTTCCGAAAAATGGTGCCTTCCGGATAGGAACCATCCTCCTGCTGATGCCCGGCGCTCTCTCCGGTGAGGATCTCGATTCCCTCTTCTATGGTGGCGACAGGCCAGATGTGAAAACTCCCGCTTTTTATCGCATCGATTACTTCCTGGTCGAGCATGAGATTTCGCACGTTCTTTTGGGGAATCATGACCCCCTGGCTGCCCGTAAGTCCCTTATGTTTGCAGATGTCGAAGAACCCCTTGATCTTGTAGTTTACCCCGCCTATCGGCTGGATTTCCCCCTTCTGGCTGACCGATCCGGTTACCGCAATCCCCTGATATATCGGGATGCCGGATATGGCGCTCAATAGAACGTAGAGTTCCGTGCTGGAAGCGCTGTCGCCGTCGATCATCCCGTAGCTCTGCTCGAAAGAAAGTGTTGCGGTCAGGGCCAGGGGCTTGTTCTGCGCAAACCGCTCCCTGATGAAGCTGCTAAGGGTCAAAAGCCCCTTCGTATGGGTAGCGCCGCTCATTTTCGATTCGCGGTCGATGGAAACGGTGCCCTGTCTTCCGACTGAAACAGTTGCAGTTATTCGATTAGGCTGTCCAAAAATGTGATCGCCGGTCTGGAGAACGGACAGGCCGTTTACCTGCCCGACCTTCAACCCGTCTGTCTCCACCCAGAAAATATCTTTCTTTATGACCTCTTTGATACGCTCCTCGTAGAGGCTCGCACGGTATTTTCTTTTCCTTATGGCCTCTTCGACATGGCTCTCGGCGATCAAAGCGGAATTGCCCTGCCGGGCAAAAAAATCGGCCTCATCGAGCAGGTCGCCGATATCTTCGAACTCGAGGGTGAGTTTTTCCTGGTCCCCGGTGCACTCCATCGCATATTCCAATGCTCTTGCCGCCCCCGAGCGATCCAGATGAAGGAGGTCGTTCTCTGCGCAGTGGTGGGCGAGTGCCCGTGCGTACTCGAAAATGGCCCCGTCTTCTGCGTCCACCTGGCTGTCCATGTGGGCCTTCACTTTGAAATACCTCTGGAACCGGTCGTCGTTGGCGTAGAGCAACTGGTAAATCTGCGGGTCCCCGGTCAATATGATCTTGAGATTGAGCGGAATCGGCTCCGGCTTTAGCGAGCGGGTGCCAAAGAAGCCGTAGAGGTCCCCGGCGTCTTCGATCTTGATTTCGCCGTCCCGCAACGCCCTCTGCAAGGCCTCGTAGGAGATATTGGCCCTGAGCAGGTCGATGGCTTTCATGATAAGGTATCCGCCATTCGCCCGGTGCAGGGAGCCGGCCTTGAGCATCGTGTGATCGGTTATCAGGGCGCCGAACCAGGCCTGTTTTTCAATTGAACCGAAAACGTTGGAGTACGAGGGGTTGGATTCGATCACCACGGGGGCGCCCTCGGTTTGCGAGTTGTCTATCAGGACGTTTACTTCATACCTTCGAAAGGCAATATCCTGGCCCGGGAGAGGAACTCCGGGCTGTTGCTGAGGCGGCATCGGGGTTTGGGCGGGGGCTTCGGGCTTTTTCCTGAAATCGTCGATGTTCTCCAGGATATCGACCTGGAGTTCGCCCAGGTATTCAACAACCTTGGGATCGTCTTCGAATTTTTCAAGGATTGTATCCATAAGCTGTCCGACTACGAACAGCGCGACCTCCCGTTCGAGTTTCGAATGCATTTCCTTGAATTCGGCTTCAGCCTGCTGGACTTTCTTGATAGTATCCTTCATCCTCAATTGAAGGCTCTCGCTTTCGGCGCGAATCCGCTCCATTTGCTCCGGGGGCAGATTTCCCATCTCTTCCGGGCTGATTGGCTGCCCGTCTGGGCCCGCGGGTATCATCGCCATCCCCATCTGCGAAAACTGGAGACTAAACCCTTTTTGCTTGCCCTCCTCCGCGAGCTCCTCCACGTACTGCTGCCTCGCCTTCTCAAAAGCTTGATGTATTTCCCTGTCCTTTACCCCGAACTCGTGGCTCATGAAGACTTCCGGAATTTTCTCCTGCAAGGTCTTTATGAACTTCTCCATTTCACTTTTGAGATCTCTGCCCCTGCCCGCTCCCAGGCTTATAGCTTTCGGATTGTCCTTATTCTTGAAATTGTGGACATAACACCAGTCCGGAGGCATTGGCTCCATCTTTGCCTGATGCTCGGTGAAGGTCCTGGCGATGAAGGTCAGACCGGATTTCGGAGGGCCGGCGATAAAAAGATTATAGCCCTTCTTCTTGATTCCGACTCCGAACCGGATCGCGTCAATGGCCCGCTCCTGCCCCACGATCTTGAATTCACTGTCTTTTAGCGAAGCGGTGCTGTCGAAAGGTAGAGAATCAGGGTCAATGCGCGAACGAAGTTGCTCGACTGAAAGCTCCGGATGTTGTCCTGTCATGTCCCTCCAACCCCCTGTCTAAAGAAAAAAACATGCCCCCATGCTGCGCAGCCCCGCGAAATAATAAACTTCCCCCCCACCGTGGCCGCACGACCGAAAAAAACCTATTAATGCGTGCTGGTTCTAAATCATGATAATGGCCGCGCCTGCTTATGTCTATGGAACGCAGCCGTTGAAGTGATGGATATATACCCGGAAGTTGATTTTGTCCAATGTATGAATGACCGCTGTCCTTGAGCCGGACCCGGCCGATTTTACTCGAGTTCGCCCCGGAGCAATCTTGACATACACCTTTATTTGAGATTTAATGTGTATAACAATGCTGCCTGGAGTAAGAGATGAAGAAACGTACCAACGTAGTTCTTGATGAAGATTTGATCGAAGCAGGCCTCGAGCTTACCGGCCTCAGGAACCGTCGGGCACTCATTGACTATGCCCTCCGGCAACTCTTGCGAAGAGAGTCTCAGAAAAAGATTCTTGAACTCAAAGGCGAAGTTCGCTGGGAAGGCGATCTTTCATCCATGCGTCAGAAGAGGGAGTTTGAATGACGCTTGTGGACACATCCGTATGGATAGATTTTTTCGCCGCCCGCGATACCCCTCATGTCCGGATCATGGAATCCCTCATAGAACAAATCGAAGACCTGTGCCTTTGCGGGGTAATACTCACCGAAGTGCTGCAGGGAATCAGGGATGATAAACAGTACGAAAAGACCGAAGCAGTACTCTCGAACCTCATCTTCCTTCCCATGAACCGGAACACATTCCTTCTGGCGTCGAATATCTACAGGACCCTCCGGTTACAGGGAACCACCATTAGGAACACGCTCGACTGCATGATCGCAGCAGTAAGCATCGAACACGATGTTCAGTTGCTGCACAACGACAGAGATTTTGAACATATCGCCAATGTGTTTGACCTTCGGCTTGTGCCGCGCATTGCTCGGTGAGCGTACGGCCGAATATCCGGCATCCGCTATCGGAGGGGTGATCCGCCTACCCGGGCGGGTGATTTTCGGGCTCCTTTGATATCATCAGGAACTCTTCCATGGTGGGGGGTTGAACAAGAAGCTGTGAGATCGGACTCCATTCGGGTTTCGCAGTGAGGTCGACTCCCCTGTATATTACCGAAACAGGCCGGTCTGACGAGACGACGACTACAATCAGGTTCTCATGGTCGGCGGTAAACCGGAGGGCCGAGTTGAACCGCGCTCCCCGCGCGCGGTTTTCGCCTGGAATCGATCTTCCGTCCAGCAGGCAGGCAAATCCGTGCAGGTGCAGGTCCGCCCCGATGTGCAGCGCACCGTCCACCTTAGAAAGGGATTTAGCCAGATCGAGCATGGTATCCGTTGTGAGATCGACCGGGGTTCCGAGCTGCTGGCCCGCGATTGCGATGGGGCTTTCGTTGAGATCGATTACGAGCGTGGCCCCATGCCTCTGCTCGCCGGCCCTGTTTACGATACTCGATACGATCTTTAAAAGATCGTACTTTTTGTCACCTTCTAGAGATGACTCCAGCAGAAGTTCTTCGAGGTGCACCAGGTTCGGCCTTCGGTTCGATGAATGATAGCTTCCATCCGAAAAGCTGCAGACCAGGTCGCCGGAGAAACGGAGGAACCCGTGCCCGCCGTGAAAATCAGCGGTTATGCGGCAGTCGGGCAGGCTGCCCTGCGAAACTCCGATTATATTGCGTCCATCCGAGACAAGCATTCTTTGCGAATTTTCAACCGCGAGGATAAGCTTGCGAACGTGCTTGTAATTAGTCAATCTAAGCCTTTCGGGGTGGGGGAATCTCACCAGGAAAGGCACTGCGGCAATCATGGTCGGATCGATGAAAACCAGGGTCCCCCGAGGCCAGGCGCCTTCCTCCCTGGTTTTGGAAATGCCCAGGACCGCGTCCAGGATCGGGTAGACCTCGATGCGGCTGTCCAAACCGAATTTAAGGTCCAGTCCATCCCGAATGTAATCCCTGACCGCGTGGGTCGCAAATTCCCGGATGACATAGGACGAGTTTCGCGTATAGAACCATTCTTCATTGGCCCAGTCATGGGCCAGGAGGCAGGCAGCGTGCTCCAGCCACCTTTCTGTGGGACCGGTCGAGCACATGGTCGGGTGCTCTTCGGTAAACCACATCTGGTAGGAAACGGACTTGGCCCTGGCCCCCCACGATACAAGCCCTGCAAGGTCCAGCCCTTTTTCAGGGAAAACCTGCCCGAAAAGCCTCATCTGCGTGACATGGGAATCATAGCGCTGCCAGGCCTCGGACCTCAGGTAGATTTTTTCAAGAATCGCCTCCCAGCCTTCCAGGAGATTTTGAGGATCGTAGACGCGGGGCGGGTCCCCCTGCTTTTCGGCGTAGATCAGCGCTGCGCGGCTTTGACCGGAAAAGTGGGATAATCCGTCGCAAAGCCCTTCGTGAATGTGGAATATACTGAGGATTTGGGATGAGATCTCCATATTCTTCATATGATAAGTACAATTTTCGACGGATTAATTCAAGCTTGAATACGTGCAGGTGAATGGGTGAGTGGGTGAGTAGGTGAATTACTCCTTGTCGCAAAACGAGAAGCGAGAAGCAAGAAGATAGAACCAAAAGGAATTATTTTGTTTTGCCTTTTCTGCTCACTATTCACTGCTCACTATTCACTGCTCACTGTTCACTGCTCACTGCTTCCTGCTCACTGCTTCCTGCTCACTGCTTCCTGCTCACTGCTTCCTGCTCACTGCTCACCGCTCACTGTTCACTGCTCCCCGGGGCAACTTTCCGCCGCCGCACAACTCCCGCAATTTTCTATGCAGGATCTTCCCGGTCGGGGTCCTTGGCATTTCCTCCTGTTTGACGAATATGATCTCCCGGGGGCGTTTGAACTTCGCCAGGCCGGTCTTGCACCGCTCCTTTATGGCTTCGATAATCTGGTCCTCGGCAAGGCCCGGCCGGGGCACCACCACGGCAACAACTTTTTCTCCCCATTTTTCATCGGGCACCCCGATGCAGGCGCAGTCAAATACGCCCGCATTACCCCCTATCACCTCTTCGACCTCACTGGGATAAACATTCTCTCCACCTGTTATTATCATGTTATCCCTTCGATCCACGATGTGGAAAAACCCGTCTTCATCTTTCCTGCCCATGTCCCCGGCGGAAAAGTACTCGCCCTGAAAAGAATCCACGGTTTTCTCGGGAAGCTTGTAATATCCGTCGAACAGCATCGGGCCGCGGGAAAATATCTCCCCTATCGCGCCGACCGGGACTTCATGGCCGTTTCCATCGAGAATTTTGACTAGATCGGTGCCGAGGCTTTCGCACCCGATCGATCCGAGCTTCCTCAACTGCTCTTCGGGCCTCAGCACGGTTACGCTCCCGGCTTCGGTGGACCCGTACGCCTCGTAGAGCTGCACGCCCGGGAAAAAATCCATTATCTCCATCTTCATCTTCTGTCTTACCGGGGCCGATGAGCAAAGAAGCTTCCGGATAGAACTGACGTCCCGCTTTCGCCTCTCGCCGGAAACACTCAGTATGAGGTTGTAGTGAGTCGGTATAAGCGAAATGAAAGTGATCCTTTCCCGCTCGATTATCTCGAGCACCTCTTCGCCTTTGAAAGAGAGAGCGGGATGAATGTAGACCGAGGCGCCGAGGTAGAGGAAAGTGAATGTGAAATAGACGGAGTTGATGTGGCACAGGGGCATCACGTTCATGCAGATGTCATCCCTGGTAAAGCCGAAATCGACCGCATTGATTAGATAGAAGGCAATGTGGGATTCGTGCGATCGAAGCACTCCCTTCGGCCGGCCGGTAGTGCCCGATGTATAGATGAGAATCCACGTATCCGAGGGCTTTACCTCGCAGGCCGGCTCCTGCGGCGATCCTGCATCAATGAGAGTTTCATATTCCCTGTAGCCGCCGGCGGGACCGCCGACGACGAAGCGGCGCTCCGGCGGGATTTTGCCCAGTTCGGCCCCGATCTGGTCGACGGTCTCCGTAAACTGCTGGTGTACAAAGATTGCAACCGAGTCGGAATTGTTTACGATGTATTCGATCTCCCGGCCCACCAGGCGGAAGTTTATGGGTACGATGATGAGCCCCGTCTTGGCCGTCGCAAGATAAAGCTCCACGATTTCGACGCTGTTTTCCAGCAGTACGGCAATCTTGTCCCCTTTATTGAGCCCCAGGACAAGAAGGCTGCCGGCCAACCGGTTGACACGCTCGTTTGTCTGCAAATAAGTGAAGCTTCTGTTTTGGTCCTTCAGGGCCAAAGTATCCGGAAATCTCTTCGCGTTGACCTTGAAATTTTGTCCCAGGTTCATCCAGTGAGCCATAATCGACCTCCATTACGAACTGCTTGGACAGGATTTACAGGATTAACAGGAAAACATCAGGCCATTAAAAACGGTTTGAGGAATTGAGAAACATGGAACAGGAAGAAGGAATTTCTTTGCTCCTCTCTCCTCGTCTTACAATCCCCAAACCCCCGAATCCATGATGTGGAAATTTTCCAATCCTGTAAATCCTGTTAATCCTGTCTAAAAGCCTTGCCTCTGTTTTGTCCTTGAATATTATGCCTTAGACTCTTCGAGCTGCTCGATGAACGCCTCTACATTGGTCTTGGTCTGTTCATCCGAGATAAGTCTCAGATCGTTGAGATCGCCGTTTATTATCAAGGCGGGAATGCCGGTCTCGAGCTGCAGGCGCTGAGGCATCCCATAACGGCAATTAGAATTGTTGGGGCATGTTTTTGCATCATGATAGATGATGCCGCTGCACTTGAAAAAGTCCAGCTTATCCCTGATGTATTGCTCCTTGTATTGGTCAGACCTGACGATAAACAGTTCCGTGTAGGCCCTTGCCATGCTCTCGAAAGGTTTGGCCGGGTCCAGGGCGTTGAAAATCCAACTGCTGCAATAGGTTGAAGCGACCACTGCGGCGCCCAGGCCCGCAAACAGCCTGGAGTGCATGCTAAGGCGTCCCCAGACCGGCATTCCCTCCCAGTAGATGCGATGCCGCTCCCTGCCCTCCATTGCCCCTGCCCCCTGCTCGATACGCTCGTTCAATTCTTCGAGGAGCAGCCGGTAGAGATCGATTACGGCCTGGAGGCCTCTTCCGACAACTGCGGGGCCCATAAGCGTGACGGAGTCGAAAAAGGTAAGGGGAGAAGGGGCCGCAGCCGCAGCCGCGAGGCATTTCTCCCAGAGATCGGAGCATTGGCGGGAGAGGCGCACCGTGTTCTTCAACTCGTCCATATCGAGTTTTCGCCCCGCGATCCGTTCAAGCGGCTCGACCATATTTTCCATTTGCGCGGCAATCGACGATACATGCGCCTCGGTCACCTTCCCGACGTTTCGATGGGTTTCTATGCCCAGAAGAGGCGCATGGAGCCTTTTGGCGTGCCAGGAAAACCAGTCCTGAACGTCACGGCACTGATTGGTGTTGTAGACCAGCACATCGGCCCCGGGAATCCGCTCGATTCCGGGAAATGCTTTTGCCAGGGGGGTCACCCCCTGGATGCAGGCGCCGATATCGGCTGTCAAATAGGAGCAAATCTCAGGTGAGTACCCGACGGCATTGGCGGAAGGAATAAGGTCGGCGGCCATCCTGCTGGTCCCCAGCATTGCGGCGTGGGTTTCAGGAAAATAGGTTAGAAATCCCATGCTCCTGAGAATTTCAGCAGGCCCTACGCTGGTGCACCAGGCGATTTTTCGCTTTGCCGATTTGGATGCGTCATCGAGATCCCTGTAGTAACCGGCCATGAATTTCCCGATATCTGCGGTGGTCTTCAGCCGCCTCACGACGACCTCTTTTTCAGCCATGACAAACCCAGTTTAGTTTTTAGTTGTTAGTTGTTGTTAGTTGTTAGTTTTGAATACTAAAAACTCAAAACTAAAAACTCCAAACTCACCTCACCCGGCTGCCTCGATCGCATAGATGGCCGCCCCGATAGCGCCGGTTAACTGCGGGTGCTCCGCAACAAGGATCTTCCGCCCGATCTGCTCTTCGGTCATGGCGACGATGTATGGATTGTTAGCCACAACGCCGCCGGTCATGACCACGTTTTCAGAGAGCGATTCCATTTCGAGAACTCTTTGGATCACCGAAAAGAAAACTCCCTTGACAATGTCGGCGACCTTTTTCCCGTTTCGAATATTTTCCAATACCTCTGTGGCCGAGAAGACGGTACAGAAGCTGCCCAGCCGGACCATGCCGGTGGATTGCCTCGCCAGGGCATCCATGTCGTCCAGGGCAATGTCGAGCCGCGACGCCATCTCTTCCAGAAAAGCCCCGGTGCCCGCCGCGCATTTCCGGTTCATCTTGAAGCCGGTACGACGTCCTTCCGCGTCCAATTTGATTATCTTGTTATCCTGTCCTCCAATATCGATAATCGTAATGGCCCTGGGGAAATAGAGATAGCATCCCCTGGCGTGGCACCCGATCTCGGTTTTCGTTTCCCTGGCGTAAGCGACGTTCGACCTGCCGTAACCGGTGGAGACCGCGTATGCTATGTCCTCCTCCCTGCGCCCGGCCATTTCGAGCGATTGGCTCAGGCAGTGCGCGGCGGTTGCCGAGAAATCCACGCCGGATTTCTTCACGGAGTATCCGAGCAGGTTCCTGTCCCTGTCGAGCAGGGCCACCTTCGTTCGGGAAGCGCCCACATCGGCGCCTGCGTAGGTCGCATTCATGCCGTGAAGGTCCTCAAGCGCGTTTTGCATGTAACTTTGGACGCCACTGCATCATCCTCGCCTGGCGGACTCGATGACCGATTCCAGGCCCTTTACAAGCGATTGAAGAGCGGCATTGTAGGGAGTTTCCAGCCCGGCCTGCTTTCCGTATTCGACGAACTTTCCGTTTATGAAATCGATTTCGGTGCGCCGCTTGGCCTCGATGTCCATCAGCATGGAAGGTTTGTGGTTGCCCGCGTTTTTCATGTACTCGATAGCGTGCGGATAGTAATCGAAGCCAAGAACTATGTCGTTTGCGCGCGCCACCTTGATGCACTCTTTTACCAGGGAGTCAATGACCCCGAAGACGATCGGATCGTTCATGGCCTGGGCCATCGTCAGGCCGGTAACTGCGCACACCGGGTTCGTCGAGGCGTTCATCACCGACTTTCGCCAGACCATGGAGATGATGTTATCGGTGTGCAAGGTGGGCAGTCCGCTCTCGGTCAATATCCTCGCAATCTCAATGGCGGCGGGGACGGATTCCGGGGCAAGCTGCTGAACGTAGTGCGGGGGGTGGTGAAACCCCATCATGACCCTGCAGGGGCCCAGCATGCCGCACCCCCAGTTTACAACGCCCCTTATGACCGGCTTTTTGCCGAGCACCTTTGCAATCTCCAGTTCGGTATCGATCCCGTTCTGCCAGCTTATGACATACCTGCCTTCCCTGTGGAATTCCTCGATCGCCGAAACGATCAGCGGCAGCACGTTAGCCTTGACCGTGATGAAAATGAAATCCGGATCATACTGCGCCAGTTCGTCAACGCCGTGGCACGTATGGGCCACTTTCTGGTGGAGCTGTTCCGCGCCCTCGATGGTAATACCGGTGGTCCCCGCCGGGTCGACCATCTCCGGGATAACATCGCAGATGGCGACATCGTGGCCGCCCCTTGAAAGAAAAGCCGCTACTATGCAACCCACCGGGCCTGCGCCGACCACCGCAATCCTTCTGGCGATAAAATCAGGATTTTCTTTAGTCATGGACTTCCCTTTCCTGTCTGCTTTCGCTTTCCAGTATTCCAAAGGCTTCAGAGTCCAGAATGGTCACTCCGTTTTCCCTGAGCACTTCAATGGCCCTGTCGTTGTCGCTGAACCGGAAGATCATGACCGCCTTATCCATTGCAAACCCGATAAATGCGTACATGCTTTCGGGATGCACTCCGGCGTCTTTCAGCGGTTTCAGAATATCGGCCAGGCTTCCGGGAACGTCGGGAATCAGGGCGGCAACGACTTCGTTGACAAAGGCGGGCAATTGCAATCCCATGAGAATCCGCCTGGCCTTCGCTATGTCGGACACCAGCAGCCTGAGCTGCCCGAACGCCCCGGTGTCCACCAGGTTCAGCGCTCTCAGGTTTATTCCCGCATCACCCAGAGCGGCGGCAACCTGGTACAGCCGGCCTGGAGAATTCTCAATGGATACGACAAGTTGCTTGAGCTTCATAAGATCCTCTCTTTTCTGGGGACATAAGTTCATTTCATACCGATCAGGGACTCCAGCTCAGCAATAGCTCTATTGCTATCGTCTCATTCCCATTGTCCGGAGGCTCATGAGAACTGCTGCCTGAGCTTGAATTTCAGGAGCTTGCCGCTTGCGCTCATGGGCAGGGACTCGACAAAGAAAACCTTCCTTGGCACTTTGTAGCCCGCGATTTCTTTTTTACAGAAAGACCTGATATCCTCTTCAGTCACAACCGCATTTTCTTTCCTGACTATGATGGCGGTTACGGCCTCTCCCCATTTCTTGTCACGCGTTCCGATCACCGCCGCCTGCCGTACTGCCTGGTGCCTGTACAAAACACTCTCCACTTCAGCCGGATAGACGTTCTCTGCTCCCGTTATGATCATGTCCTTTTTTCTATCCACCACGTAGATGAACCCGCGATCATCGACCCTGCACAGGTCCAGGGGGTAGTACCATCCGTTCCTGAAGTCCTTTCTCGTCTCCTCCTCCTTATTCCAGTAGCCCAGAACGGCGCCCAGGCCGCGAACCTTCAACTCCCCCACGACGCCCGGAGGCACAGGGTTGTCGTTTTCATCGACCACGACGCTCTCCATGTCCGCAAAGGACCTGCCGCACGAAGCGAGAATATCCGTCCTGCCCTGCGCCAGGGCTTCATCGACCTCTTCGAGCCGCAGGATTGTGGCCTGGCCGACGGTTTCGGTCGTGCCGTAGAGGTGTACGAAGACGTTGCCGAAGCGCTCGATGGCTTTCTGGAAAATTACCGGAGTAACGGGCGCCCCGGCGAAGAAGATCCTTTTCATGCTGGAAAGGTCGTAATCGCCGGCTTTCGGGTGGTCGGCCAGGAAGAGCAGCATGGGGGTCGCAATCATACCCGTGGTGACTCCGTACCGATCCACGCAGCGCATGAATTCATCCGGTTCCCATTGCGGCATAATGACTGAGGTTGCACCGCCGTACATGCCGTTCATCAGGACAACCTCACCCGTGGCATGAAAAAGCGGGCAGGCGATGATTCCAACGTCGTTGCCATTCGTCCTCATCTCGACGTTGAGGCTTCTGCCGACGTGATAGAAATTGCGGTGCGTAGCCATACAGCCTTTGGGAAGGCCGGTGGTGCCGCTCGTATACATCAGGGCGGCCAAATCGTCTTCGCTGACCTCGACGGCCGGTTCCCGCGATGAGGATTGCGCCATGGTTTCGTAAGGCAGCCAGCCTTCGGGGGCATTCCCGTTCCCACCGATCAAGATATAGTGCCTGACGAAGTCCAGACTGGATTTCATCTCTTCTACGGTCCCCAGGAACTCCTCGTTCACCATGAGGGCCGAAACCCCTGCGTCGGCCAGAATCGCCAGCAACTCGGGGGCGGCAAGTCTGAAATTGAGCATCACGAGGACCAGTCCGGCATTGGGTATACTGAAGTAAGATTCTGCGCTCTCAATGCTGTTCCGGCTCAAAACGGCAACCCGTTCGCCCTTTTTCAAACCGAACCCGAGCAACGCATTGCCAATGCCGCAGGTCCGCCTGGAGAAATCCCTGAATGTAAATTGCCTCTCGCCTTCTATCAGGGCAATCTTTTCAGGATTGTATTCGAGATTTCGTGCAAGCATTCTCCCCAGAGTACAAAACGTCTTCATGTCACTTTTCTCCTTCCCCGGGGTCGTGCAGTTGGACTTCGCGTCCGGTACCGCCTCCTGCCAATGGGTATTCAGCCTTGGAGATCAGGGAAAAACAGCATGCGCTGTTCAGTCGATCAAAGGGGAATTCAGCCGGAATGGATGTTAAATCGAGTTCAACGCGATAGAGGTGGTTTGTCGGAACCGCCGGGATTTGCTGGAGGGCTGGCGGTCTAAGCTATAATACGGCTATACTGTAGCTTTAATCGAACCGGGATGTCAACAAATATATGTGAACAAGCTCCGCCATCCGTCTACCATATGGGGCCGCGGCAGCTTTTCACGACCTGTTTCAATGCCCACAGGGAGTCTATGCCCAGGTCCGCAAGTCTTCTCATCTGCAGTTGGAAAACCTGCGCCACGCAGAAAGCATCGGCCATTGCGTTGTGCCTGTAGGACTCTTTGAGGCCGTAGGTGCGCATGATGGCGTCGAGCGAAAGATCGGGGCCGTGCCTGCCCGACTCTTTCTCGAGCCATTCTTCGATACAGACAATGTCCAGCCGCTCTTTTCTTTTCAGCCTGGTCCCGATTCGCTTGAAATGCCGTCTCAGGAATTCATGGTCGTACTCGACGGAATGCCCGACGATGATACCGTCCAGGGCCTTTAAAATCCCGGGGGCAACTTCCCCGAAGTAAGGTGCGCCACCTAAATCGTCCTTGCTTATGCCGTGAAATTTCATCGTTTCCAACTTGTATTTTTCCGGCCTCACAAGGGTGTAGTAGCCCTCATGAACGGCTATTCTAGATCCGAGCATGGGAATGCCGGCAAACGCTATGATCTCGTCCCGCTGTGGATTCAGCCCCGTGGTTTCCAAATCTACGGCGCAGAACCTGCCGGTTGCAAGCAACATCAGGCAAACCCCCGTCTTTCATCCAATGATAGGAATCAAAAAGTGCTGAACGAATCGTCGCCCTTCACGTTGTATCTTGTCACGAGGAACTTTTGGAAAGAAGAAATGACTTTCAGGGATTCTTTCAAAATCAGCAGGTCCACCTTCGAGAGGTCTTCTCCCGTGACAAGGTTGCCGGGTTTGCTCTCAGTCAAGAGCGACCTCGACTGAAGCCGCAGCCTTAAGTCCTGGAGAAACCCGTACGACTCGAGAAGATCGTGGCACATCTCTTTTCCGATTATCCGCCGCTCGCGCAGCGCCTCCAGCCGCTCCTTCGTATTGGTGATTTCCATCATGCCGTCATCTATTGCAAGGACCCTCACTCCGTTTACGATCGGGTAAATCCCGTACCTTTTAAGGTTTAAGCCTTTGCTGAGTCCGATAATGCCGCGCATCCCCAGGGGCGGTTGGATCTCGACGGCATCCGCAGCCATCGTCTTCAGGGCATTGCCGGTCACGCTCCCCCTGATCGATTCGGCCAGCTCGGCGAACATGGCCTCGTCTCCGCAGACCGGCCTCATATCCAGGAATACCGTGAGATACCTCACGTGTTCCGGGACAGGCTCATTGAACCAAAGCGTGAAGTAATCCCGCCACGCCGAAAGGCTTTGATTCCACAACGAATGAGACGCCATGTAATTACCCGTGCACTTTGGTATTCCTATCCTCCCAAGTCCATCGACAACTGCTTCCGCAAATTCGGACAACTCTCCTCCGCTGTGGATAAGGGCGTTGTCCTGATCGGTTGCAAGGATCTCTTCGTTTCGGCCCAGGCCGCCCATATGAACCCATACGAACCTTTCGGCGGGCAGGTCTGCATCTATAAGGTTGATGACTTTGTTGATAATTGCATCGTGAATCGATGAGATCATCATGGACAGGCTGTAGAAGTTCGGACCGTTCATGGCAAACTTCGCCATTGACAGCCTTATCGTCCTGTACACGGCTTCCAGCTCTTCCATCGAAATTGCCTTATTTATTCTCCTGAACTGGGAGATTATGGAAGAGGAGGGTTCAAAATGAATCTGTACGTCTTTTCTTGTGATTACCCCGAAGACCTTGTCTTCTTTGGTTATCACGAGATGATTTATGCCCGATTCGATCATCTCCGTCAGGGCGTCGAATAGAGTTGCGTTATGCGGCCTGGTCTTTACCGGGTGCGACATGAACCTTGAAATCAGGGCCGGCTGCCCGCCCGCTATGACGGCCCGTCTCAGGTCTTTATGCGTAAATATCCCTACCGGCTTCATTCCGCCGTCCACGACAACGATAGAGCTCACACAGTTGCCGTCCATCATGGAGACAGCTTGCTCTACAATCGTATCCGGCCCACACACAACAGGGTCTTTGTATAAGGCTTTGTCTATATGAGATATGTAGGCCGTTTCATCCAGGACTGCCCCGCGAACGGCGATCTCTTTGAACGAACGGAAACGCCTGGCGATAAGAGAGAGGAAAAAAGATGAGAACCGCTCGTTTCTTTCGAAGACCTCATGGAATTTGTCCGCTGCAAACAGGTAGCACACCGTGTCCTGTTCTGCCCTGGCCTCGAGGACATAGGGACGGTCTCCGACTGCGGCTATCCCGAACGCCTCTCCCCTGGAGAGATAGTCCACCGGCGCATCGCCATCAAACAGCCCGACCAGCCCGGTGAACACCATGTAGACGTACCTGCGGAGATCCCCTTTTGCAAAGATGGTCCGGCCCTTTCTGAACTGGTCAACATCGAGTCCCGACATGAGCAGGTTCAGCTCTTCCTCGGAGAGAAATGAAAAGGGCCTGATTTTCTTTATGAATTCCTTGGGGGGTATCATTATGCACGATTCAGAGGTGAAAACAGGGCTTCCGGAGGAAGCCCTGTTATATTTTTTATCCGGCGGCTATTTTCGGGGCCGGTGCGGCGGTCGCCGCCGTATCCTTGGTGAAGAGCTTGTCGAGCAGCGCTTCGGAAGGCGGTTTCGAAATGAGGCTGCCTCCAAAGTAGAGGATACCACAGCCGCTTATAAGTATCCATTCCATTGTGCCCATGCCGAGCAGGGGAGGATTTCTGGCAAGCACCGCCCATCCGCCCCACAGGGTGGCTACGGTGCCGTATATCACGGTGAGGACCGCGCCCAGCTTTGTAGCGCGCTTCCAATAGTAGGAAACGACGGTGACGAAGAAAAATATGGCGCCAAGGCCCATCGCTGCCAGGCCCATGAAGATCGCGAGCAGTGCGGGCGGCCTCTCCAGTGTCCAGTAGAAAGGCAGAAACAGGAAAAGGGCGATCAATACATAGCCGAGGTAGAGCATCGACTTGTCGGATGTCTGCGGCCGCCAGAGCTGTATGATGTCCCTGGTGACATTGGCGCTCATGATGAAGACCATGGCGGACAGCGTTCCCAGGGCGGCGCCAACCAGGGCCGTCAGGTATATCGAGATCAACGGGGACCCGCCTACTGCCCAGGCGAGCATGGGAGCGGCCAGGTCGGCGCCCCACTGCTTGTCTGCAAGCAGGTTGTTGCCGTAGATCATCCGGGCCACGAGACCGTTGCTCGAACAATCCAGCATGATGGGGACCCCGGCGGTCAGCCAGACCACGAAACAAAGCAAAACGAACTCGTTTCTGGACAATTTCTTCATGCCCAGAAACCTGCTGACATTATGAGGAAAGCCTACGGACATGGTAAAGAAGATGACGGGTGTTGCAAGTATGCCCACCCAACTGGAAAAGAGCTGGGTTACGCCGATCTTTGGCAGGCTCGGGTCGATGAGGCCCATGAGGCTGGGCTTTTGAGCCATGAGGCTGTCCGATATCGCGCCGAACCCGCCGGCGTGAATAAGCGCCATTATGCCGAGCAGAAGGCCCACGCATCCCAGAAAGCCGCCTTTTACCGCGATGAACCACTGGGTCCCCGTATAGCCGCCAAAGACCAGGAAGAGCCATGCGATCACGATGGAGATGAGAAGGCACCAGAAGGGCGGCAGGCCCGTAACCGCGTACCAGACCGCGCCGGCCGCTTTCAACTGCCCCACGGAGTATATGAAAAGAAAGAAAAGCATGCTCGCTGCAATGAGCGTCTGGAGGCCCTTCGACTCAAAGCGCCGTCCAATGGTTTCCGTGATAGTCGCGGCTCCGAGTTTGGACGAAAACTCCCTGGTCTTCGTTGCGGCAAGCCAGACGGTGGGAATGATGCCTACCAGGGACCAGATGCCGCCAAACCACATGCCGGAAAAACCCACCTTGTAGACCACCGCCGTGCTTCCGCAGAAGGCCCAGCCGGAAATGTAGGAGCCCGTGAGGGCGAGTCCCGTAACCCATGGGCCCATGTCTCTTTTGCCGACAAGATATTCATCGAAGGATTTCCACTGCTTTTTGGCCAGAAAGCCTAAAAGGACTGCAATCGACAATAGACAGGCGACCCCTATGATCGAACCAAGGATCATGCCGGCTGAAGGCTCGGGAATGTTCAGATACGTTGCGTTCATTTTTTCCACCTCCTCGCGATCAGCCATGTTCCCAGCACAGTCATGACGAAAGTGCCGGTGAGCACCAGCCCCCAGACAATCCAAGACGTCGTGGGGTCAATAGTTACAGCCTGCATAACATCTCCTTGAGCTTTTGAAGTTGTCTGCTTCGAAAAGTCTTGATGGGTTGCGCTACGCTCCACCCATCCAGGTCTACGGGTCTTTTCATGGTTTCAGGTGGTCCCATGGACTGTCTCTTCCCCGCCGCCCTCCTTTCCGGGACCGTCAATGTTTCGAAACGTCCATCGCCTGCGCGGCCCACCCTGCACAGCGTGGAGATTTGCGGGCTTGAGTGATGGGATGAAGACAAGGCCGGTAGATCGGTAGAGTCGAGGATGATGAATGACCGCGGGGGCGCAGGAATATTTTGAACGCACTCTCAGCAGGGACAGGCGAATCGTCAACTGGACGGGGGGTTGAGCAAAAACCGGCAAGAAAGCTGTTTGAAAGTCGCGCGAAACACCGGCGCCAGGCTCAAAACCGTATCTGAAGCTAGATTACAGCTATCTCATAGCCAAGAAGAAAAAGATAGTCAATGAAAAAGCATGTCCCGGGAAACCTATTTGCGAACCCGGGGATTTTACGGATTATAAATGCCGAATGAAAGCCATTTGAAGTCGTCCCGAAGGCGGTCGCTCACATTTTTCCCGATCCGGCACATGAAAAGATTGTCCGCATCGAGGCAGATATTGGGTTCGTTGGTTTTGCACTCGTTGAACTCAAAGGGTTGGAAAAGGCGGATCATCAATTGCCGGTATTGCGATGCGGTAATGTTGGTCCACCTCAAATCCCAGGTCCAGGTGAATCCTACAAAATATATGATTTTCGCCTCCGCCTCGGGATGAGTGAGCATCCCTTTCACGAGAATGCTTCCAACCCCCATCTGCCTCCAATCCCGGGCAACCTCTATCGCCTTGACCTCCATCATCGCCTTCGGCTCGAGCCTGGCCCACCGCTGATCGGGCTCCGGACAGGCAAGCACCCCGAAACCGACGATGTTTTGTTTATCGGTCACCGCAAGGACCACGTTCGTGTCCTTCTCCGCAGCCCGTTTTATGAGACTTGTCCTCCTGGTGTAGAGCGACCGGAAACCGGGGTGCTCCCCGAACTGTCCGTCGAAACTGAGCCGCCTTATCTCACCGGGGGAAGCAAAGGTATACAGGGATAATTTTCCCATCGGGGTCTCCAGGGCCATCCGTTCAATCACGTGAATACCCTCCCGTTTACCGCCCAAACGGCCGCGAGAAAATTTCTCGCTGAGCGCAGCGGACCCTGACGTCCACTTTGCCTCATCCTTTGACGCTCAAGGTTATCATCAAAGTGCTTCCGGCCGGAAATATTTTTTTGGATACTCTATTTTGCTTGACGATCATTCGAATTTTAGCTATCAAATAGCCACCTTATAGCTGTTTTCCCCGCTCAGCCAGGCAAGATTTTCCTCCCGATGTTCAAGCCTCTCACTCTCGACGGTGCCCCGAAATAGCCGCTTCATCGGCCACATTACCGGAGACCCGATATCTCCCTTACAGGAAGGAGTCGAACAGATGGCGTGGAACGATCGGTTTGAACAGATGCCGGTTGAAGAATTGCACAAATTCCAACTCGAAAAGCTTAAGGAAACCGTTAGCTGGCTTTACGAAAGAGTTCCGTTTTACCGCGGAAAGATGGACGAACTGGGTGTCAGGGCAAGCGATTTACAGTCAACCGAAGATATCAGAAAACTCCCCTTTACGGTCAAAAACGATCTGAGGGACAATTATCCCTTCAAACTTTGCGCCGTTCCCATGGAGGAAGTGGTTCGCATACACTGTTCCTCCGGAACTACCGGCAAACCCATTACCGGACCTTATACCGCCGAAGACCTGGAGCAGTGGACGGAGTGCGTAGCCAGGGTGCTCTGGGCTGCGACGGTCAGGAAGGAAGATATAGTCCAGGTCTCTTATGGATATGGGCTTTTTACCGGCGGCCTCGGGCTTCACCAGGGAGCAAGCCGCGTCGGATGCACAATCGTCCCGACCAGCTCCGGAATGACCGAAAGGCAGGTCATGCTGATGAAGGACTTCGGCACAACGGCCCTTTTCTGCACCCCGTCGTATGCTCTGACCATTGCCGAGCTGGCCGAAGAGATGAAAACTCCGATCAGGGATTTGCCGTTGCGCGTAGGCGTTTTCGGGGCTGAACCCTGGACGACGGCCATGCGCGATGAAATCGATGAAAAGATGGGAATCTCGGCCAGGGACATCTACGGACTCACCGAACTCGGCGGCCCTGGACAGGCGTTCGAATGTGATGAAAGAAACGGGCTGCATATCAACGAAGACCATTTCCTGGCGGAAACCATCGATCCTGTCACACTCGAGCCGGTCCCGCTGGGGCAAAGGGGCGAGCTGGTCCTGACCGCGATACAGCGCCGCGCCATGCCCCTGCTTCGCTACCGCACCAAGGACATTACCACTCTTCGAAGGGAACGCTGTTCCTGCGGGCGCACCTTCGTCAAGATGGACAGGATCACCGGACGCACCGACGACATGCTCATCATCAACGGCGTCAATGTATTCCCGTCCCAGATCGAAGCGCTGCTGTCGGACATCGCGGAAATAGAACTTCAATACCTGCTCGTCGTGCGCAAGAAAAAACACCTCGATGAACTCAACATCCGCGTGGAGGGCAAAAAGGAAGTGTTTGACGCCGGCCCCGCCAGGGTTGAGGAGGTTGAAAGAAAAATCGTGCACCATATCAAGGGAATTATGGGCATCAGTGTCGGCATGGAACTGGTGCGGCCAAAGGCCCTCAAGCGAAGCGAAGGAAAAGCGGTGCGGATCGTGGACGAAAGGCCCAGGTAGCCCCGGCTCCATTGCAATACGGGGTTGCCGGGGACCGGCGGCCAAAAGCCGGCGGCGGGCAAAGAAAATTACTCGGATCAGGACTCAAAGGGGGAGGCGATATATGGGCGTACGCAAGGTTGGCGTGGTAGGCGCGGGAGCGATGGGCACCGGGATTGCAAACGTCGCGGCCATGAACGGTTACGAAGTGGTCCTGCGCGACATAGACATGTCTTACGTGGAAAAATCACTCGACAACATGGGCAGGTTCATGGCGCGCTCGGTGGAGAAGGGAAAAATGACCGGGGACCAGCGCCAGTCTGCCCTGAACCGGATCAAGGGAACGGTCTCTCTTGAAGATCTCGCCGATGCGGATTTTGTCATAGAAGCCGTAATCGAAGACCTGGACCTGAAAAAAGATGTATTCAAGACCCTGGACAAGTGTTGCCGGCCCGAAGTCGTTTTGGCCACCAATACCTCCTCGATGTCGATTACCGCGATTGCCGCCTCCACGAACAGGCCCGGCAAGGTTTGCGGGATGCATTTTTTCAATCCAGCCCAGATTATGCGCCTGGTGGAAGTGATAAGAGGGCTGCAGACGTCCGACGAGACCGTCGCCGCTGCCAGGGCCATGGCGGAGTCTTTCGGCAAGAAGGCCATCGAGGTCAAAAAAGATTCTCCCGGCTTCGTGGTCAACCGGATCTTGATTCCCCAGTTTCTGGAAGCCGTCCGCCTGCTGCAGGAAGGGGTCGCCTCGGTTGAAGATATCGATACCGCCGTCAAGCTCGGCTTGAACTACCCGATGGGTCCCTTCGAACTCATGGACTTCACGGGGATCGATATCGCCTACTTTGTCATGGAGTATTTCGCCGACGAGTTTCGCGACGGCCATTACGGCGCGCCCCAGCTCCTCAAGCAGATGGTACGGGCCGGCAAGCTGGGCAAGAAATCGGGAGGAGGGTTCTATTAGGGGCCCATCCTGCAGAGCAACCGGCAAACCCATGTCGAAATGAGCGGAACGCCGCGTCCTGACCGGGCGGCAAACGAGAGAGGAGCTTGGCTCATGGCCTACGAGGTCATCCAGTTGATAAAAGAGAACGGCGTTGCCACGATAACGCTCAACCGTCCTCCGATGAACCCGCTGAACGGACGGGTGTTTCAGGAATTGGCGGACGCGGCGGACGAAATAGAGGCGGACAATGTGGTAAGGGCGGTCGTCTTAACCGGTTCGGGAGACAGGGCGTTCGCCGCGGGCGCCGATATATCCGAGATGGTCAATCTCACCCCGATGGAAATCCACGCCTTTTGCCGGGCTTCCCGCACGGCTTTCACAAAGATAGAAAACCTGAGCAAGCCTGTAATTGCGGCTGTCAACGGACTTGCCCTGGGGGGAGGAACCGAACTTGCCCTTACGTGTGATTTCCGCCTGGCGGCCGATACGGCAAAATTCGGCCAGCCCGAGATCAATCTCGGAATAATACCGGGCGGGGGAGGCACTCAGCGCCTGTCCAGGCTGATTGGAATAGCAAGAGCCAAGGAGCTTATCCTGCTGGGCGACATCATCGACGCCGCAACGGCCGAAAAGCTCTGTCTGGTCAACAGGGTCCACCCGGCGGCTTCTCTCATGGACGAGGCGTACAAGCTTGCCTCCAGGCTGGCCGCCAAACCCTCCGTGGCGGTAAAGATGGCCAAGGAGGCCATAAATACCGGAATCAATGTGGACATCGGGTCGGCGCTCACCCTCGAGACCGGCAGCTTCATCACGGCTTTTTTCAGTGAGGACGGCCAAGAGGGCCTGGCGGCTTTCAACGAGAAGCGAAAACCCAACTTTACCGGCAGATAGCCCGAAGCCGAGCTACGGGGCCAAAACTATGACAGACTTACCACAAGGCGGAAGTTTTCTGCTGCAGCCAACTACTGCCGCAGGTGTATTTACGCCCGAGGATTTCACCGAGGAACACCGGATGATCTCCCGGACCGTTTCGCGCTTCATCGACGAGAAGATTTTGCCCGTAATGGACGACCTGGAGTCTCAGCAGGAAGGCATGATCGAGCGCCTCTTGAGGGAAACGGGCGAGTTGGGGCTGCTGGGAGCGGAAATCCCTTCGGAATATAACGGCACCGACCTGGATAAAATCAGTTCCACGATCATTTCCGAAGAAATGGGCAGGGCGGGCTCTTTTGCCATGTCGCACGGCGCGCAGACGGGTATCGGCACCCTGCCGATCGTCTTCTTCGGGACCGAAGAGCAGAAGAGCAAATATCTGCCCGGGCTCGCCGGCGGCGAAAAAATCGCCGCATACGCCCTGACCGAACCGGGGTCGGGCTCCGACGCCATGGCCGCAAAAACCAGGGCAACTCTCAGCCCGGACGGCACGTGCTATGTTCTGAAAGGGACCAAACAGTTTATAACCAACGCCGGTATTGCGGACGTTTTCATAGTCTATGCGAAAACGGAAGGGGATAAACTGAGCGCCTTTATCGTCGACGGCCGCTCCGAAGGCCTGTCCACCGGGCTGGAAGAAAAGAAAATGGGCATAAGGGGTTCTTCCACCCGGAGCGTCTTTCTAGACGATGTGAAGGTTCCGGTGGAAAACCTGCTGTTCGAAGCAGGCCGGGGGCACATAGTTGCGTTCAACATTTTGAACATGGGCCGCTATAAGCTTGCAGCCAACGCCCTCGGCAACGCCAAGTTCGCCATCGGGATCTCCGTAGCCTATGCAAACGAGCGCGTGCAGTTCAATGTTCCCATCGGCCGGTTCGGATTGATCGGGGAAAAACTCGCGGAAATGACCGCCCGATGCTTCGCGGCCGAAAGTATGGTGTACCGGACCGGCGGGTTGATCGACGAGACGCTGCTCGATACGGGCGCCTCCGGGGCCGAAGGAAAACAAGCGACCGCCCGGGCCATGGAAAAATATGCCGTCGAGTGTTCCATCAACAAGGTATTCTGTACCGAAGTCCAGTCCTACGCCGTTGACGAAGGCGTGCAGATCCATGGCGGCTACGGGTTCATTTCGGAATTCGCCATCGAAAGGCTCTACAGGGATGCAAGGATTTACAGGATTTTCGAAGGCACAAACGAAATCAACCGCATCCTGATTCCCACCATGCTCATACGCAGGTCCGTTGCGGGCGGCCTGCCCCTGCTGGAAGCAGCCGAAAAACTGGTAAGCGGCCTCGAAGACCCTGCGGGCCTCCCGGTCCTCGAAGACGCGGGCGGCCTCGTCGGGGCCGCAAAGGAACTCTTCCTGTTCACCCTGGGAATTGCATGGCAAAGGTACGCCGAGAACCTTCTCAAGCGCCAGGAAATTCTCGGCCGGCTCGCCGACCTGGCCATCGGGGCCTATGCGATGGAGAGCGCATGGCTGAGAGCGCAAAAAGCGATGGGAAAAGACAAAGAGAAAGGATCGAGGCGAAAGATGAACATGGCCGAGGCCTTCATCTACACTCATTTCCCGAAACTCGCGCTGATTGCCCGCGAAGCGCTGTTGGGACCGGCCGAAGGGGGCGATCAGGAGCTGCTGCAGGCCCGGCTGGCTAAACTCACACAGCATCGGCCCATCGATCTCATCGGCCTGCGCCGCAAGATCGCCGACGAGATACTGACAGCGGGACAGTACGTCGTCTAGCTGGTTTGCATAACGATTACCCCGAAGGGGTTACATAATTTAGCCCGGGGTCAGCCTCCGGCGCCACCCCGGGTAATCGAGGCCCCGAAAGTGATTACCCCGAAGGGGTTACATAAAGAAAAAAATTCACTGCAAACCGATATCCTGGCGCCCGCTTTGCGGCGTGCCGGGATCTTATCTGCGGCCCGGCCGCTTCGGAGGAAACGGATACTATGTTGACCAAAGCGTACATACCTTTCAGGGGCTATTACTCTACCCCGTTCTCACGGTGGCAGGGCAGTCTGGCGACGCAGAACTCCATAACCCTTGCGGCGGACACATCGAAAAGATGGCTGGCCGGGAAGAACTGGGACCCGAAAATGTTCGACTACCTCTTCCTGGGCATCACTATCGGGCAGCCCAGATGGTTCTACGGCAGCCCGTGGGCCGCCGCCCTGCTCGGCGCTCCGGGCATTCCCGGAATGACCATCAGCCAGGCGTGCACCACTTCGGCCACCTGCATCTACCAGGCCGCCATAGGCGTAGAGACGGGACTCTACCAGAATTCCTACTGCCTCATGACGGACAGGTGCTCGAACGGACCCCATACCATATGGCCCAACCCGCAAGGCCCGGGAGGCGAAGTGGAATCGGAGAACTGGCTTATGGACAACTTCGGCCACGATCCCTGGGCAGGCAATTCCATGATCCAGACCGCCGAGAACGTGGCAAGGGAGGCCGGACTTACGCGCGAGCAGGCCGATGAGGCGACCCTTCGGCGCTATGAGCAATATATGAGCGCCCTCGACAACGGCCGGGATTTTCAAAAAAGGTACATGTTTCCGGTCGAAATCCAAGTTTCCAGGAAAAAGACCGTCACGGTGGAAACGGACGAAGGGATAACGCCTACCACCCGGGAAGGCCTGGCGGCCCTCAAGCCCGTTGTGCCCGGCGGCATTCACACCTTCGGCTCGCAAACGCATCCCGCGGACGGCAACTGCGCCGTAGTGGTGACTTCGAAGGAAAAAGCGGCGGAGCTCAGCGCCGATCCTTCGGTCGAGGTCCGGGTGGTTTCCTACGGCTTCTCCAGGACAAAAAAAGGCTTCATGGCGATGGCGGTCGTCCCGGCGGTCAAAATGGCCCTGGACAAGGCCGGCATAGGGGTCGCCGATGTAAAGGCCATAAAGACCCATAATCCCTTCGTGACAAACGACCTCTACATGGCCCGGGAACTGGGCATCGATGTAATGGGATTCAATAATTACGGGTGCTCCCTGATATTCGGGCATCCGCAGGCCCCCACGGCGGGAAGGCTCATCATCGAAGGCATCGAGGAAACGGCCAAACTCGGGGGCGGATATCTTCTCTGGGGAGGATGCGCCGCAGGCGACACGGCCGCCGCCATGGTGATAAAAGTCGGTTAGAATAAAAGCTACTCACCACAGACGTTCGATGATTCCAAAAACCCGGTAGCCTGCTTCGAGGGGCCAAGGTCGATCTTTAGAGATCACAGAGAAAAGACATCTGCTTAGACCCGGAGGGCTGAAGCGAAGCGCAACACATCAGCAAGTTTTCGAGACAATTATTCACGTCTCATTGGGACTTCTTCGCGTCTTCGCGTGAAACACTGTCTTTCGCAACAAGACTAGCGCCCGTTTTTCCTTTCGCCCGCTCTTTTCCTGTTAATCCTGTAAATCCTGTCAAAGCTCTTTTCCTACCATTACATTCCCCTTTACATTGGTGCCTCAGTTGTTCTAACTTCTTGTCACCTCAGACCGAATGGGGGCATTTCGATTTGGGGTATCCGGTAAGATGGCGTGCGCGATAGCGGGGGGCTTAAGCTATCATGCTGCCATATTATTGCCATGGGCCAGATGTTAATCGATTTCAACATTTTCTTGAACTGAGGAGGAGAGTCATGAGAATGAGGCTTATCGGCGTCGTGGTGCTTGCCGCACTTTTAATCGCAGGTCAAGCAATGGCTGCGGACTCCGGCAATAACAAGAGCGCCGCATCTTGTAACTGGACGGGACCTTACGTCGGCGCCAATATCGGCGGCAGTTGGAGTTCCAACAGCACCGATATGGGTCCAGTCAGCACCAGTTTTCACCCGGTTTTCGCCGCCAATGATGTTTCAAGCCCCGGCGTCGACCCTACGGGGATTTTCGGGGGCCTTCAGGCCGGCTATAATTATCAGGTTTGTCCATTCGGGTTTGTCGGCGTTGAAACAGACGCCCAGTGGTCTAGTATAACCGGCACCAAGCAAGGGTCTACCGCCGGTACTACCGCCTTTGCCCCGGAAGTCACAGGCGCCCAGGAGAGACTGAGCTGGTTCGGCACGTTGCGTGGCCGCATCGGGTATATTCCGATGAACCGGCTGGCAATCTACGCGACTGCCGGCCTTGCTTATGGCGATTCGCATAATAGTGCGTCTATCTCATTCCCCACGATTCCTCAACTCTATAGCGGCGAGACCTCGGACACTAATGTCGGGTGGACTGTCGGCGGCGGCGTCGAATATTTTCTTTGCTCTAACGTGAGTGTCAAAGCTGAATACCTTTTCATCGACCTCGGCTCTGAGACGGTTTTAATAAACAAAGTGGTCGGCCCCACGGGGGTAGCTTCCGCGAAATTCGATAATTCACACAACATTATCCGCATGGGGATTAATTACAAATTCTTTTAAACAGCGGGGCTCTTTCACTCCGGCTTGAAAAGCTCGGGTTGGATCAAACGGGGCGCCCGGTGGCATGAAAAGATTAGTGACCCGTAGGGTGGGCACCGCTTTATGGTGCCCACCGAACTAGTTAAAACACAGAGAAACGGTGGGCAGGCAAATGCTGTGCCCACCCTACCAGGCCTTCAACTTTCATCTCCTCTAAAGATCGACCCCGGCCCCTCGAAGCAGGCCACCGGGTTTTTGGAATTATCGAAAGTGAAAAACTCACCTGAAGAAGAAAACCATGAAGGTCAACAAGGTCGACCACATATGCATTGCCGTGAAGGATCTGGATAAGGCGAGGTTGGTGTGGGAGCCTGTCCTGGGCAAACCCGGACCGGACGACCCTTATATCGATGAACGGGAACATATCCGCGTCGCCCGGTATTGGGTGGGTGAAGTGGGATTTGAGCTCATGGAATCGACCACTCCCGATGGTCCGGTAGCCAGGTGGATAGAGAAAAACGGAGAGGGGGTAATGGTCGTAGCTCTCAACGTCGATAACACAAGAGATGCCATCGAGGAGCTTGAGCCCGGGGGCTACCCCTTTATCCCCGGTCCGGACGGAAAGAGAGCCAGGCCGTTCAGAGACAGTGAATTCGCCTTCATCCATCCCGGGAAGATGAACCGCGTGCTTCTCGAACTCATCGACTACAAGTGGGACGAGTTGAAGAAGGAATAGATATTACCAAAATGGCATGGGGAAAATCTTTGTCACCTTGTCCCCTGCTCTCCCCCTTTTTTCTTAGACCCATCAAATAATCGTCGTTCCGGCAGCGCTTTTTTGCCTTAATCCAGTGAAACTTTTCGGATCACGGGGCCCCACTCACCCCCCACTCACCCCCCACTCACCCCCCACTCACCCCCCACTCACCCCCCACTCACCCCACTCACCCCTTCACCCCTTCACCCCTTCACCCCTTCACCCCTTCACCCCTTCACCCACTCACCCATTCACCCATTCAATTACCCGGCCTGATTCTTGCTCTGAGATAGCTGCGGTTTTAGGCCCGGTGTGTTCTGTAACCTTTCTTTAACCCAATCTTATGATCATTGGAGAAACAGGGTGAGAAGGTAAGTAAAAGCCCCACCGCCCTTTGAGGAACCGGTAAAGTGGCGGCTATTACCAACACCCATGAAGGAAAAACCATGCATTCCAAGAAGGCTGAAGTGGAAATTCGTTTTTGTAATTTTGATTTCACTGCTGCGATTCATACCACTCTTCGGGGAGTGATGAACAGGAAGTCAACCGGTGAGGCGAACATCAATTCCTAAAGGGGTAATTATGAAAAAGTTTGCATCGACATTAATTGCGGCGATTCTCTTAGCGATTCCTTCCTTTTGCGGGGCTGTGGATCTTCAAGCCCCTCAGCCTGAAATGGCGGCGAAGATTCAGGCATTAAGAGAAGAGGTCAAGGCGCAGGGCGGCACTTACGAGGTTGCGTACTCCGCCGCGATGGATATCGGCATAGAGAGCCTTGCAGGCCTCAAGGTGCCGCCGGGGTGGAACAAAAGCGATGCTCCGTCCGTGCCAATGCTCGGATCGACCGTTCAGACCCTCCCCGCCTCTTATGATTGGCGCACTTTAAATGGTGTCACGCCCATAAAAAACCAGGGAAATTGCGGCTCCTGCTGGGCATTCAGCACCGTCGGACCTCTGGAGTCTCAGATCCTTTTACAGGGCGGCGGGACCGTTCCTCTTTCCGAACAATACCTTCTTTCCTGCAATACCAGTGGCTGGAGCTGTAACGGAGGCTGGTTTGCGCACGACTACCACATGGACCTGTCCGGGCAGGATAATAAGGGGCCCGGGGCTGTCCTCACAAGCAGCGATCCTTATACCGGAACCGACGCAACTTGCGGGGGGCCGTACAGCCATCCCTATAAGCTCACCAGTTGGGCCTATATCGGGTCCGAGGACGCCGTTCCGAGCACCGATGCGATCAAGCAGGCCATTTACACCTATGGGCCGGTTTCTGTTGCAGTTTGCGCCGGATCGCACTTCCAGGCCTACTCGGGCGGCGTTTTCAATACCAATGAATCCTGCGGATCGAGCGTTATTAACCACGCTGTCGTGCTGGTCGGCTGGAATGACAACAATGGGACCGACGGCTACTGGATCCTTCGCAACTCCTGGGGTACGTCATGGGGTCTGGCAGGATACATGTACATCGGATATGGCGTGAGCCAGGTAGGATACGGCGCAAATTTCATCGAGTATGCCGGTGGGACGCCTAACCCGGCTCCTGCTTCGGTAAGTGTCCCCGGCGTGGTGGGTGAGACGCAGGCTGCGGCAACCACTGCAATCACCGGAGATGGGCTTGTGGTTGGGACCGTGACCACTCAGTCAAGCGCTACGGTCGCTTCAGGGACGGTCATCAGCCAAAACCCGGCCGCAGGTGTGAGCGTTGCATCTGGAAGCGCGGTCAACCTGGTCGTATCGTCGGGTCCCGCCCCTCCTGTTATTGCTCCGGTAAGTGTGCCGAGCGTTGTGGGCGATACGCAGACTGCGGCAACCACTGTAATCACTGGAGATAAGCTTGTGGTTGGAACCGTAACCACCCAGTCAAGCGCTACGGCCTCAGGGACGGTCATCGGCCAAAGCCCGGCCGCGGCTACGAGCGTGGCCTCGGGAAGCGCGGTCAACCTGACCGTATCGTCGGGCTCCGCCCCTCCTGTTCCTCCAGTTGTTGCCGAACCGGACCTGACCGGGGTCTTTTCAAATCTTCAAACCAGCAATTCGGGTAAAGTCGTCACCGGGAATTTCGAGGTCGAGAACATAGGGAACGCGGCTACGGCAAATTCGTTCCGAGTCCTTATCTATCTTTCCAAAAACGGAGTTACCAGGTCCACTCTCCTGGGGTCCGCCACCATATCTACTCCAATTCAGCCCGGTGCCTACGTAAATCTCAGTATCCATGAGAGTTCCAGGAAATCTTTTCGTGGAGAATACCTCATAGCAGTGGTCGACCCTGATGACCTGGTGCCGGACTCAAATAGAAACAACAACGTTGTGGCATCGAACGTCATGCAGACATCGCCCAAAGAAAAGAGGCAAAAAGCAAGCCATAAATTCCAGGAATTCAGCGCCTTCTAGCCTGCACAATTCGCCATGGCTCAACGCAATATCCTCTGAGGCTGCAAGCGGCCCCAGAGGATATTGTACTTTCCAGATCCGGTTCCACGTACTTCAGGCAAAAAAGCCGGAAGAAAAGCAGGTGAATCGGTGAGCGGGTGAATAAAAATTTCCAATTTTCGCTCGAAGACAGTTCCGCGGAGCCGGGCGGTGGGCCGATTTTGAGTTGCGAGTGCGCGACTCTTCTGGCAAGCTCCGCCTTAGAAGATGAAAAATGACCACACAAATGAAATGCTAGTCCTGTAATTTCAACTACTTACTCAGATGGGCATTGGAACTATCCTAGTAGTATTTGAGCAATTATGTTGGTCTGAGCCCTTTTCAAGCTTTTCATTTCCAGCATGATATGCAACTCCCCCATTATGCAGATGACTTCCCTTCGGAAATTTGCATTTGTGGCAAGCTGTACATAACACGCCAAGGCCGCTCCTACCCCGAACGATGAGAATGCGTTAAATGAAATTGCCGATTGATCCCGTTACGACATACGTGTATCCTGCTTGCATCAGTTTAGGCCCTGCAATCCGCATGTTATGCGAATCAGCTTAGTTCTTCTTATATTGCTACGGAGAGCCTATGAGCCTTGAGATGCAAACTTTCGTACCGTCGGTGCAGGACTCGCATATACCCCTCTGGCTGTCTCGTATGGCTGAGCTGGGAATGCTGTGCGAGATTTATCCGGCGTTTTCGTTTGTTACCCACAGTGGATTTGTGCCGTTCAAACTTCGGATTCAGGACTCTGCACACCCAGAACTCAATGGAGTTGGGTTCCTTACGGGGTTTGAATACTACATAAGCGACTTCAGCTTGGATGCCGCACTGCAAGCGAAGGCCTGCAATCCTAGTTTGCTGACTGGCGAATATGTAGAGAAGCCACAACAAGCGGTCTATGCCACCCAGGAGATCGACGAGCAACTCAAGCCATGTCGTAAATGCTTACACTTTCTATGGGGTTCAGCCGACTTGTTCGAGCTTCGTATGGCAACTGTTTCCGCAGCAGTGCTCGCAGAGATTACCGGCGGCATCTCATTTTATCCCGCCGACGGAATTTGGTACGATCGCACATCCGCCGCAGCGCAGGCGGTGTGTGAGGCGCGTGACTATGAAAACTCAGTCAAAAGTAAAGATATAAAGGTTCACAGGTTCGAGCAGTGGTCGTAGCGCGACATAACAAAGAGCAACAACGGGGGCTATGCGTCTAAAAAGGAAATAAATGGCTTGAGAGCCCTTATGAATGACTTGATGGGAATAATAGCAGGCGATGCCACGAGGAGCGCCTTATGGTTCGTGTTAAAGGAGAGCCCTTAGAAAAAGGGGTCGTACCAAGATAAATAACCGTATCAATTGTATAAATTATAAAAATCTCCCACTTTTTATGGCTTAAACCGCTGTTTTTAGCTTCAAAAAGACCGGTTTAAACCGATCTCGATTCTCAAGACGTGTTCCACAGATACCATAGTGCCCCCACGTCAGCTCGAAAAGGGAAAACTCCACACGGCTCTCATCGTCCTTGAGAAATGGAACGCCAAAATCTTCGCCGTTTGCGAATCATTCCTCTAGCGAATCGCTGCAAACTGACCCTTTCGGGATCGGCGACGAACCGCCTCCCGGCCCGAGAACGCGGTCACTCCAAAGATTTGTTACGTGCAGTGACAAGGCCCCTCAAAACTTAGATCAAATAGGGTCGGGTGCACGACCCCGTCGATGCCATCCACTTGACCCCATCCATCAGGCCAAATTAATCCCTGCCAGATTACGAGCCGGAAACACAGTACCCGCCTTCTCATAGACCCTACCCTTCGGCTCCTGTCCATTTGTCAAAGCCGCTGTGTTGTAAGTTGCCTGAGCTTTGAAGAAAGCTAACGCATCAGCAGGCTTTTCTATCAACCCCGCCGCTTCCTCGATCGAAATCCCAAGGTGTTCCGACCAAAGCTGCGCAACCCAATTTTTTATTCGAGTAATGTCGGTGAAAGCGATATTCATTTCCGAGTGGAACCACATGCTCGTGAAGGCGATGTTTGCCGACCCGCCTGTCATTACCGCCCAATAGTCGCCAATCACTACCATATTTTTCGAGTGAACATACGTTTCGCTGTTGATGACCTTTCCCTCAGATCGAGGATCAGGCCTGGTATTGCCCAAAGTGAACAGCCCCACATTACTGTGACCAGCCAATAGGGGAAACGACTCCTGATAACGTGCTATCGTCTCCAGAAAACTTTCCACCGGCCCCTGAAACGTACCTTCATCCGGCCTTGACGTCAGGACCACAATAATTTCGGCGCCTCGTTCAGCCGCCTCATGTATCTCGGAAACAATCCCATGGTCGAAAAAATATTGATTTTCAATATAGACTAAAGTTCCCTCTTCGGCGGCACTCAGCATGTTGAAGTAGAGCTCCCTGATACCTTGCTCTCCTCCCTGCGTCGCCTGGTATGTCTTTGGGGCGATGGTCCTCACGACCTGAACATCAATTCCGTTGGGGACCGGGGCAATTTGGTCTATTGTGACCGGAGCTACCGCATCGGATGTTACATCCTTATAGGGAATACTCGCGCCATTATACCGTTCGACGAAATTGGCCAGGACATCGGCAACAGCCGGCCCGGTAATCCTGTAAAAAATATCATGTAGAGGAGGATTGTCCTCAAGACCCTTGAGCGGATCTTTCCCCAGTTCCACTCTGCGCACATCCAGGGAATCATGGTTCGGAGTATCCCAGTAGGATTGAACGGGATTGATGCCGCCGACGAAGGCAACGACTCCCTCTCCGCCGTCGTCCATTATGTAAGTCTTTTGATGGTGACAGCCCAATTCCGGTGGAAAGTCTACAGGCCAGGGCTCAAAGAGTCCCAGCGGCGATTTATACAAACCTTCATAACCCTTCGCACGGTCCCATCGGGCTTGAATGCTCCCGCGCCCGTCATTAACTCCTGAAATTTTGCCTGGAGCAGGATCAGGAATTGTGTCAGGGGTATTGGTATCAGCGGGCTGCCATATGACCATTCGGACGTCTACTTTGTCGTTCCGGCGAGACCTCAAGATGTCGAACATCGTTTCACCGCTTTCCGGAACCAGTAAAAAATCCCGGTCGCAATAGGAAATCGTCAGATAGATGAATTTCCTGGCGCTGTGGAAAGCCGCTGCTATCTCGCTGTAAGCCGCCTCTCCGTCGATCAGGATATCAACGCCGTTTCCCTGTCGAGGTTGATAGCTTCCATTATACGACCAGAGTGCGTGACCAGCCATTTTACTCTCCATATGGAACGATTATATCCTTTTATGGACAGCAAAGGAGAGGGGGCGGCCTTGAAATTGGAAAAATCGTTGACGGGAACCGTAATGAACCGCTCGAGGGAAATGATGGGGAGCGTTTCGGTTGACAATAGTGTCCATAGAGATCCCTTGCCATGTTAAGTGCAAGCTCGTCGCGCAGCTTGAAAAATCCCCAGATCCCTTTTCAAGGCCTGCCACTCCTTTCACACAACTTTCATCTGCCCTGCAGCCTCTGCGCCTCTGCGGTGAGAAGTCAAGTAGGTCGGGCCAAGAGGTATGGGTCATGCCTGCAGCAAGCGGTGCTGCAGCAGCGCCTGCATGTCCCGGCGCCCGTCGGCGATCACAAGAACATAGACATTCTCGCCCATGACCCGGTAAATGATGCGATAGGGTTTGAAGAAAATCTCGCGGTACTCCTTGAGGCCAATGGTCAGCAATTCCTTCGGGAAGGTCCCGCGCAGAGGATTTTCGGACAGGCTGGTGAAGGCCTTTTCAATCTGTTCGAGAACGTGCTCCGCCGGCACGTCGTGCAACTCAATGTAATCGTACAAATCTTCCATGTCGCGGGCCGCGCCGTCCGTCAAGAATACCCGGAATGACATCAGCGGGCCTTCTTCCGCTCACGAAGCCTTTTAATGACATCGGCAGCGGGCTGGACCTTTCCTTCTTCGACCTGCCGGGCGCCGAGCGCCAGAATCTTCAGCAGCGCCATGGTCTCCTGCGTTTGTTCGTAACTTTCGATGTCCTGCATGACCACCTTGGCTTCGCCGTTCTGGGTGATGACCAATGGCCCTCCCAGTTCCCCCAGGCTGCGCACGATCTCAGCGGCATGCGCCTTGAGATAGCTGATCGGTTTGATTTGGCTGGACAATTTCATAATCCTTCTCCTTCAAGATATGACCAAATATAGTCCTTAAACGGGTCATAAGTCAAGCTGGCTCTACCGGGCAAGTGGTCGAAGCAAAAAGGGAAGAGATCCACGCCCCCCCTCCTGTATCTCATGGCGTAATGCCCCATTTTGAGATGGGGATCATAGTTCACACCGCGTAGGCTACGACTATTCAAGTCCACCTCTGCGTCGTCCTCTGTGTACTCTGTGGCTCTGTGGTGAATCTCTTGTCTCTGCTACGAAAAGACTTGATGGGTTGCGGTTCGCTCCACCCATCCTCGAATTGTCCAAATTGCTCCGATCGGCATTTTTCCTTGCGGATTTTGACGGGAACATCGTATGATTTACCGATATTCGGCATTCCATGGGCTTTTTGCGATGGAATGCGGCCCGAGAATGCGGTTCGGCCTCTGTTCATGGGGAGGTTGACGCATTATTCTGGGTAAACATATATAACCGCTACGCGGGGGGATTCATGAAGACTCCAACGAGTTTTACCACAGACAACGATCTTCTCTCTTCTTCGCTCGAAAACGACGTCCTGGTGATTAGACAGAAACAGCATATCAAGTCCCTGACACAGGACATTAATGCAATATACTCGTTTTACGAATATCTGGAGTCCATACTCTCGAGCAAGTCGTATAAGGCAATGGTCATGTTTGCCTGCCCGGACAAGGACGAATACATCGAATACGGCAGGTTTCTGTCCAAGGCGCTCTCGGCCAGGAACAATAATCTGCTGATTCACCGGTTGACCAACGCGGTCAACCACTTCATCCTTACGCTGACGAAAATTAACGGCATTACGGTTTACGCCGGGCGGGGAACGGTCTCGATGTTTCACCTGAATCTCGGCCTGGCTTACGACTTCCGGATTGTCGCGGAGGACACTGTATTCGTGAACCCCGGCGCGGACATCGGGATGATCACCAAGGGAAGCGGGTATTTCCTGCCGCGCCTGCTTGGCGTCAGGAAGGCCACCGAGGTGCTTCAGTGGAAGAGCTTCTGCGCCGAAGAGGCCCTGGATCTGGGGTTGATCGACCTGATCGTTCCGCTGTCGAAGCTGGAAGAAGAGACGATGAAATTCGTGGCCTCGGATCTGGAGGCTTCGGTTTCGACCCTGCTCGGCATCCGCAAGTTGTTCAAGTGCGACCAAAAGGAGCTTCAGCGCAGCCTGGAGCTTGAAGACCGGCTCACCAAAGAGCGTCTTCAATCGCCCGATTTCAGAAAGACCTTCCGCGAATACTGCGAAAAGACATTAGGGACATAGAGACATTGCGAAGGGGACAACTGAGGAGATAGCCGGGAAGCGTTGGCGGCCGGGTTGATGCCCTCGGATTGATCTCCTTTTTCGGCCCATGGGATGTTTTTCACCGGATTGAGACTTGCAGATGAGGGAGCGCAGCATGTCGCAACGCATCCCATTTCCTGAAACCTCCGCACAGCCGATTTCCAAACGATACGGCCTTGTCGCCGCCCTTGTCGTCCTGGCCTGCCTCTTATGGATCCCCCCTTCTCCCGGGCTTGCCGTTGCCGGACACCGCATGCTGGCCCTGCTGGTCTTTTCGGTCATTTTGTGGATGACCGAAGGGGTTTCCTATCCGGTAAGCGGCATGATCATTGCCACGTTGATGACATTTCTGGTAGGTACATCTCCCGACCCTGAAAAGGCTGGCGCGCTCTATGGGACTTCCCGGGGTCTGACCATGGCGCTGGCCGGGTTCTCGAACACCGCATGGGCCCTCGTCGGCGCTGCTCTGTTCCTTTCGGCGGCCATGGCTAAGACGGGACTGGACCGCCGGATCGCTCTGAAAATCCTGTCGGTAATCGGCGCCAGCGCCAACCGCATCCTGATAGGCGTGATCCTCGTGGGATTTGTCCTGAGCTTTTTCGTCCCCTCCACCACGGCCCGGGTGGCATGCATGGTGCCGATAGTGGCCGGTATCATTGCTGCGTTGGGGGTGGACAGATCTTCACGGTTTGCGGCCATGCTGATGATCGCAATCGCCCAGGCCGACAGCATCTGGAACGTCGGAATCAAAACCGCCGCCGCGCAGAACATGATTGCGGTCAATTTCATAAAGCAGATGCTCGGTCACGACATCACATGGATCGAATGGTTCATTGCCGCCGCTCCATACGCGGCGATCATGTCGGTTGTGCTCTACTATGTACTCATCAAGCTCTTACCTCCTGACATCAAGGAAATCCCCGGCGGACGGGAGATTGTAAATAATCAGCTTGCCGCGCTCGGTCCCATGAGCAGGCCTGAAAAAAAGCTCCTGTGCATTTCCGTTGCCCTGCTCTTTTTATGGACAACGGAAAAAATACTTCATAACATCGATACATCTACTTCCACTCTGGCGGCAATTACTCTCATGATGGTGCCGCGCTTCGGAATAATGAACTGGGAGGAAGCCCAGCAAAGGATCGCATGGGGGACTTTGTTTCTCTTCGGTATCGGCATAAGTCTCGGTTCCGCAATTATCTCGACCAGGGCCGGGGTCTGGCTCGCCATGGCCGTCGTGCCCTTTTTCGGCCTGAGCCATGCGCCCGCGCTCCTCATCGTGCTCACTCTTGGGGCGTTTTTGATAATCATTCATCTCGGGTTTGCCAGCGCCACCGGTCTTGCGGCCGCAATGATTCCCGTAATCATAGAAATGCTAAGGCATATTTCCACACCGGGCCTGAACGTAATCGGCATGACAATGATTCTGCAGTATGTCGTAAGTTTCGGGTTCATTCTTCCGGTAAATGCGCCGCAGAACATGATAGCGTTCGGCACGAACACTTTCTCCGTTCCACAATTCATCCGAACGGGCATCCCGCTGACCTTGATTGCCTATCTGCTCATTGGACTTCTGTCCGCCACGTACTGGAAGTGGCTTGGATTGGTTTAGTCTCGATGGGATTAGCTCCTGTTTAACCTTCGGCCTGTTGTTCTCCTGTAAATCCTGTAAATCCTGTCAAAGGTCTTTCAGTACTCGAATCAATTTGCGAACCGGCTCAGGACGCGGGCCCGGTCACCCCGCATGATGACAACGCGGCCGGGCCGCTTTATCATAAATTAAAAAAACACGGGAGAAGCGCCATGCCAAAGATCGTTCGCTTTTACGAAACGGGAGGAGCCGAGGTACTCAAGATCGAGGAATTGCCTCTCGTGGAGCCGGGTGAAGGCGAGGTCCGCCTGGCGGTTGAAGCCATTGGCATCAACCGCGCCGAAGTCATGTTCCGGATGGGACAGTACCTGGAAAACCCGGAGTTGCCGTCACGACTCGGCTATGAAGCGGCAGGGATCGTCGACGCTGTGGGGCCGGGCGCCGGCGGCATCAAAATCGGCGACCGGGTGAGCACCATACCCTCCTTTTCGATAGGGACCTATGGGGTCTACGGTGAAAGCGCGGTCGTTCCGGCCTACGCCGTGGCCCACTATCCGGGCAGTCTGTCGCCGGTCGAAGGGGCCGCGATCTGGATGCAGTATATGACCGCTTTCGGCGCCCTTATCGAATTCGGTCGATTACAAAAAGATGCATTCGTGTTGATCACCGCGGGGAGCAGCAGCGTGGCGCTGGCAGCGATTCAGATCGCAAAGTCCGTCGGGGCGCACGCCATCGCCACCTCTCGCGGCGCCGCGAAGAAATCTTTTCTCCTGGGCGCGGGGGCGGATCACGTCATTGTGACCGACGAAGAAGACCTGGCTGAAAGGGTGATGGCCATCACTTCAGGGAAAGGCGTCGGCATGGTCTTCGATCCCATAGCCGGACCTTTACTGGAAAAACTTGCCGACGCTGCCGCTCCTGGTGCGATTATCTTTCAATACGGCGCATTGTCGCCTGCGCCTGCCACTTTTCCTCTGTTCGCAGCGCTGGCCAAGGGTTTAACGGTGCGAGGCTACACCCTGTTTGAGATTGTCAAGGACCCCGAGAGGCTTGCTCGCGGCAAACGATTCATCTATGGCGGGCTCGAATCCGGTGCGCTGAAACCCGTCATCGACCGCACCTTCCCGCTCGAAAGCATTGTTGAAGCCCACCGGTACATGGAATCCAACCGGCAAAAAGGGAAGATCGTGGTGACCGTTTGAAGGGGCAGGCGGATAAGTCTGTGGTAGTTGCACCCCCGTGACAGGTGCGTCCCGACGACGCGGAAGCTCGAAAACGGCGGAAAAGGGAGGCCAAACAGCACTCTTAACCGGCGGTTGGGCCGGTTCACGGTGCACCCGTTATCCGGGTTTGCCGATATTGCGGCATCGAAGGTCATCAGCGCTTTCTTCACAAAAACTCGGAAACAAAATTATACTTATACGATTGGGTAGATAAAATACCCAATCCCTGCCCTACACAATCCCCCTTTACACAATCATCAAGGAGCGCCAACATATAGACAATCAGTCCTCTTGAATATGGAGAATAAAAATGGCCGAACATGCACCGCGTAAGATGTCTTATCAGGAGATATTGGAGGAAGCTCTCGAAGCCAGAGATCGATTCCTGAAAGAGCAGCCTCATCTGCAGCCTTTTCAGGACGAGATAGATCGAATCCTGGACAAGACGGTGGGATTTGAAAACCGGATGTCGGTGCTTGCATTCATGATAGAGGCAAAACTTCACGAACTCAAAGATGCGATTACCGAGCTTCACTCTGAGACCATCGAGGTAGAAGGGCTTCTTGATAAAGCCATAGTTGAAAATGCAGATGAAGTCCAGGAGTGTTCCGCAGATGCGGGTTGTTATTTGAATTGAGGATGTGAACCAGTGAGCAGGAAAAGCAGTGAGCAGTGAATAGTGAGCAGTGAGCAGTGAACAAGGAAATTCTCCTCTTTTATCCGTGGCTATCCACCCCGCTGCGCTCCCTATCCGTGGTTCAAAATCTTTGAAAGCCAACACGCGAAACCACGGATTTCACGAAGATCACGGACCTGGGCCTTCCCCCCATCAAGTGAGCAGTGAACAGTGAACAAGGAAATTCTCCTCTTTTATCCGTGGCTATCCACCCCGCTGCGCTCCCTATCCGTGGTTCAAAATCTTTGAAAGCCAACACGCGAAACCACGGATTTCACGAATATCACGGATCGGGGCCTTCCCCCCGTCAAGTGAACAGTGAGCACTGAGCAGTGAGCAGTGAACAGTGAACAGTGAACAAGGAAATTCTCCTCTTTTATCCGTGATCATCCACCCCGTTGCGCTCCTCATCCGTGGTTCAAATCATATCCTTATATCCGTGGTCATCCGTGGTTCCATGCTAGGCTGAAAGGGCCTGCAGGATCTCGCGCATATGGTCTATGTGAGATTGCAGATGGTATTCTCCCAGCCCGCTGATCATGGCTTCCAACGTAGGATATTCCCCTAAAGGCGAACCTTTGAACTGAGGAATATGCGCCTTGCGGCCAAGCTGCCCCGCGGACAGGCCCTCCGTAAAGTTGGATATACGGCCGTATTCTTTTTCGACCTCCGAGAGGAGTTGCGCAAAGGTCATCCGCGCCCGTTCATTGGAATAAAATGAATTTCCGGGATCGATGTTTACCGTGGGCGTCTCCCCGTCCAGAAAGGCTTGAAGAATCGCCAGGTACCCGGGTCCCTCAGGCCCGCAAATGTGGGAAAGGATTTCTTTGGGAGACCATCGTCCCGAAGGGGCACGAGCCGCTGTGCTCTCATCAACCCCTTCACATGCCTTCTTCAGTTCCATGGTCTTCTGCCTGACCTTCTCGGCCAGTTTAGCTCCAGTTGAAGTTTCCATCGCAGGTTGTCTCCTTTTTCGCTTTTCCTATAACGTAAACATTGAATCATTTTTATCCTTATTATCCGTGGCAATCCGTGCTATCCGTGGTTTAAATCTTTAAAAGACCGGGCCGCCCGCGTGAGACCGGGTATCGCCAGGGAGATACGGGTACAGGAGAGGAGAAGTCATCCGGGGTAGATCGCTTTTTTACAAAAAGCCTGTCGAGGACCTTCAGCAGGATTGCTCAGGGGAACACAAGCATTTGAGGCGGATGCTCGGTCCGTGGAATCTGGTCACCCTGGGCATCGGGGGCATCATCGGGGCCGGGATTTTCGTTATTACCGGGCAGGCTGCGGCACTCTACGCAGGTCCTGCTATTTCCATCTCCTTCTTCATATCCGGAATCGCCTGCGGGTTCGCCGGCCTTTGCTACGCGGAACTTGCATCCCTCATCCCCATCTCGGGCAGCGCCTACACCTACGCTTATGCGGCCTTTGGAGAGCTGATCGCATGGATCATCGGATGGGACCTGGTCCTCGAATATCTGTTTGCAGCTTCGACCGTCGCGGGAGGCTGGTCCGGGTATGTGGTATGCTTCCTTGGCGACATGGGAATAGTGGTGCCGCCGGCTCTGGCAGGGGCAACTTTGAGACACGCGACGGTCGAGGGTTGGCAATTGACGGGTGCAATCTTCAACCTTCCGGCCGTGCTCATCGTTTTGGTGCTCACTCTCCTCCTGGTGCTCGGTGTCAGGGGATCGGCACGTTTCAATAATGCAATCGTCTCGGTGAAGGTCACTGTGATCATACTCTTCATCTGCTTTGGGGTGTTCTATATAAGACGCGAGAACTGGACGCCGTTTATTCCAAGAAATACGGGGGTCTTCGGTCAGTATGGATTTAGCGGGATTTTGCGGGGAGCAGCGGTGGTGTTCTTCGCTTACCTCGGCTTTGATGCGGTAACCACAGCGGCACAGGAATGCCGAAATCCCCAAAAGGACATGTCAAAAGGGGTGCTTGGCTCCCTTGTTTTTTGCACGGTGCTCTACGTCCTTGTAGCACTCGTGCTCACAGGGATGGTGAAATATGATTTGTTGCTTGTCCCCGATCCCATTGCGTTTGGGGTCAATGCAGCAGGCCCCGGCCTTTCGTGGCTGAGGCCCCTGATAAATATAGGCGCCATAGCCGGTCTTAGCTCGGTGATTCTTGTCGTGCTCTTCGGGCAATCGCGAATTCTATACACAATGGCGGCGGACGGGCTTCTGCCGGCACAACTGGCCAGAGTGCATCCTAAGTTCAGGACCCCTTATATCACGACCATTCTGACAGGTCTTTTGGGGGCGCTCCTTGCGGCTGTTTTTCCGATATCCGTCCTGTGCGAGATGGTTTCGGTCGGGACCCTTTTCGCCTTTATCGTCGTTTGCCTGGGAGTTCTTGTGCTGCGCCGCTCCGCTCCGGACCTCCCACGGCCCTTCAAAGTCCCGGGAGGCCCCATTGTACCGATTCTTGGCGCTTCGGTATCTTTGATCCAGATGGTCTTTCTCCCGATGGTAACCCTGCTTCGACTGGTAATATGGATGGTTATCGGCCTGGGAATTTACTTTGGAATGAGACACAGCGCTATTTTGGCTGATGATTGATGATACGGTGTTTTTTCTCCGCGCTTTTCTCTGTGTTCTCTAAAGATCGACCTTGGCCCCTCGAAGCGGGCCACCGGACTTTTGGAATTATCGAACGCTCTCTGTGGTGAATAGTTTTTGTCTTTTCGGACCAGGCAGCAACAGATTAGCCTGTATGCTCGCCAAAATTTCAAGAATTCGCACGTTGGCCATGCAGAGATCCGTAGGGTGCGCTAAGCGGCAGCGCAACCCATTCACCCATTCACCCCTACAACCACTGCGCCAGCTCGACTGTAATGCCTTCCGGCCCGTAAAGATATACCAGCTTTCGATTATGGAACTCCATGATTTCGTTTCGAGTCTTCACGCCATTGGCGGCAAGTCTTTGAACTTCCGCCTCGATGTCGTCTACGGCAAAGCACATGTGGTTGTACCCTGTCTTGGCGAGGTTGGCTATGTGGGGATCGCCGATGGGATCGGGACGGCGGTACTTCAGCAACTGGACTTCCTGACGGGGATGTGCATCCGTAAGCACCAGGGTAACGTGTTCGGCTTCTATGCCGGGGACTGACATGTAAGCTCCGAATTTCCCGCCTGATATTACGACCGATTTATCTTCGTTGAAACCAAGAAGGACGAAAAAACGTTTGGCATTCTCCAAGTCCCGGACAACCACTGTTACATGATCGAAATTCTTTACCATAGCAAAGGCTCCTTGCTTATAGCGGGACAGACCCTTATGCATATACATGGTCTCTAGAACGATACGTTCCGCTCCTTCGCGAAGGATCGCAGGAAGGGACCGCATTACGATAAACTGGTGCTTAGGTAAATCCTGCATCCGCAGACGTCAATGGGGCAAACCTGTACTTTCAATGGGCAAGTCATTAGAGTGGCAGCTTGAGGGGCGCCGGACGAAGGCTTTGCGAAACGCTGGGGCTTCCGGCCATCCTATGGAATCCGGACAAAGAATCCCTGGGCTCTCTTCAATGACAAAAACCGTCCATTACTTACAGTTTTTGACCTTCCTGCCGGCCACTCTGATTCCCTTTGCTGTCCCGGCATGGCTTTTTCCCGGCCGATTCAGCGGCGCGCCGTTTAAAGGACCTGCCGAACTCCCCGGATATTCCCATTGAAACGGCCAATCAGGCGAAAACCTCGACTTCGCTTCCCGGTGCAGGCTTTTTCAGTCACACTGCAGGCTTTCCTATTCAGCGGGGAGGGTAAAAAGGGCGCATTCGACCACGAATCTCTCAAAATCCGGGAAAGACTCGATGGCCGCTGGGCCGGAATCGTAAGCTCTGACGGTTTCTATGTCCCCTGGCCTGCATTTTGCTCAAGAAATTCTGGTTCTTCCGGCAAACGCGTACCCGGACAGTTTGCACGCGAAGTCGCGTTTTTTGACGTCGAAGAACGCGAAGGAGAGCATGCGGGTTAAATGCGTTACCGGGAAGTTTCGTAAGCAATAGCGGTCGCTCCGCTCCAAATGTGAAGGGTGAGGTTAGAAGAAGGAATTATTTTCTTTTGCTTTTTCTGCTCACTGTTCACTGCTAACTGTTCACTGATCACTGCTCACAGAGGACAACGGGAGATAATCATGATCAGCCTTCGATTAGTTGTCTCGTGCATCTCGTGCATGGTCCTTTTCGGACCGGGTTTCGCCGGGGTGGCCGTTGGCCAGGTATGCGAGGTCTTTCCTGCAGATAACATTTGGAACACGCCGGTAGACACCCTCCCTCTCGACTCGAACTCGGCGGCCTACGTCGCCACAATCGGTACGAACAGCCCTTTGCATCCGGATTTTGGTTCCGGCGTCTGGCCGCCTGGTTCGGATTCTCCAATTGGGATACCCTACGTGACTGTCCCCGGGACACAACCCATGGTGCAGGTCAGCTTCGACTACGCGGATGAAAGTGATCCCGGACCGTATCCAATCCCCGCAAGTGCGCCGATCGAGGGCGGAGCTGATAGTACCGGCGACAGGCATGTCCTGGTCGTCGACACAACTAACTGCATTCTGTATGAACTCTATGACGCCGTTCCCCAGCTCGATGGATCGTGGCAGGCGGGGAGCGGAGCTGTTTTCGACCTGAAATCCGATCAACTCCGGCCCGCCGGGTGGACTTCGGCGGATGCCGCCGGCCTGCCCATCTACCCCGGTCTTGTCCGGTATGACGAGGTCGCATCGGGCGAAATCAACCATGCCCTGCGCTTTACCGTTCCCCAGACCCGCAATGCCTATGTCTGGCCTGCCCGTCATCAGGCATCGAGCCTTACGGGCGCGCAATACCCGCCCATGGGCCAGCGTTTTCGGCTGAAAGCCGCGTTCGACATTTCCGTGTTTTCTCCGCAAACCCGGGTAATTCTCACCGCCCTCAAACGCTACGGCATGATCCTGGCCGATAACGGCTCTTCCTGGTACATCTCGGGTGCGCCGGACCCGAGATGGGACAATGATGTTCTGAGCGCACTTGAGCAAGTCACGGGCGCCGACTTCGAAGCGGTCGATGTATCTTCCCTGATGGTCAGCCCCGATTCCGCTGCCGCTAAACCCAACACGGCGCCCATCGTACCCACAACGGTCACGGTTTTATCACCCAACGGCGGCGAAATCCTCGTGAGTCGTGAAATCTTCACCATAACCTGGAGTGCTCCGGCAACGGCAACGAGGTTCAAGCTGCAATATTCCCTGAACAGTGGGAAAACCTGGAAGGCTGTTCTATCTGCCAAGGTAGCCGGAACAAGCCATAACTGGAGAGTACCGGCAATAACATCGAAGCGAACCGAAGAACTGACCGGATGCCTCGTGAGAGTAACAGGTTATAACTCGGGAGGACACGTGGTGGGGACCGGTCAATCGGATCAGCCCTTTACCATCGAGCGCTGATCGTAATTGCGAGTGGAATCAGATCATTACATCCGATGTTGGGAAACACACCTGAGCGCTGGCATGCCTTTTCCCTCTCTTCTCTCCAAGCCCTCTGAAGGTCCTCTTCGACCTTGAAGGCGGAGACGAGAGTCATGGTGGCTGCGAGTGTTTATTGAATGAAACTCTCCCGGTCCCTTGGAACTACCAAACAAACGCTGCCACCTCTCAGCCATTGTCTGGACCTGCCCCCTATCCAAACCCGGCTTTTCGGAACACCGCTTTACAGCCAAGAGCACGGCTCTAGGGACGTTCCTTCCTCACACCAAGATCCTTCGGGATTAGGTTTTTTTGTGAGATTCCGCATTGTTAAAGCGACTTGACAAAGGGAATCCTCTCATCTATCCTTGGGATAGTGAGCGCATTGCACTGAGATGACATAGAAATTCCAAATACTTTTCTCATTAACTGGACAATTGTGTTTTACAATCGTCCTTAGGAGGCATTTGGAATGCTCATAGTTTTTCATTTGATAATGGTCGGAGCGTTCGTTGTCCTTGGAGTCTGGGCGCTCACTATTTTCATGCAAGCGCTCATCGTCTTCGGGCGATTGTTTCGTGCGCATATGCCATTTTTCCTGCTCTTATGGTTTTACCTGCCAGTTGTAGCCTTGTGGCTGAATACACAGGCTGTTCGGTCCGAGTTTTCACTTTTCTCCAGAAGACTTTTAGTCTTGAAAGTAATGCGCGTGTTTCTCGTCGCAGCTGTCGTATTGTTATCGCTCGCTTTCGGTAGCTATATCAACCAGGCCCAAATCCGTCCTTTTGTAGCGCAACTACTCCACATATCTACTGTGCACTGGTATTTCGACGTCTTGGAACTGGCTTTTCAGTTGGCCTTGGCAGGCACATGCGTAGCACTTCCATATGTCACGTGGTGCGCAACGAACCACGCGGTTGATGAAGCTATTCAGGGAGGCTCAGCACGTGCACGCGATCAAGGAACGGGAACCTTAGGGGACGATGAGCCTTGGTATGTTACGGAGGAGGAGGCGATCCGCGCCCACGCCATCAGGGAGAAGAAACCCGACGAACAAAGCAAATAACAGGACAATAAGCGTACATTGTCTGAATAGGGGGAACCCAATAATTTCAAGGATTTCTTGTCGATGGACACGAAAGTGCTTTATCATTACACTACTCAAGATGGATTGTTGGGGATAATCGGGAGTGAAGGTGAGGAACCCGCAATTTGGGCGACTAACATATTCTACCTCAATGATTCACGCGAATTTAATTTGGCTATTGATCTAGCACGTAAAGAAGTTGAGAAGATGCCGGAGTACGAACATTATTTGAAAGCGCAACGTAATAGCATTGATAGAAATGGGGCAATTGTTCCGCAAAGTGAAGTGAATGTCGCAATTGCTGCAATACTTTCTGTTATTGACTCATTTTCGTTGAGGACAACCAATGAATATGTATATGTATGCTCATTTTCCGCCGATGATGGCAATTCATTAAGCCAATGGCGCGCATATAGTCGCGGAGGTGCATCATACTCTATAGGTTTCAAATTCGATATTTTATCGCACATTGCAACTCAAAACAGGTTCACTATTAATAAATGCATTTATGAATCATATATACAAGAAAGTGCCGTGAAGGATGCGATAACTTCAGTATTTACTGCCATGACCGAATCGGCCCATCATCCGAGAGATCATCTTACTGTTTATTGTAGGGTCTTGATACAAAGTTTGTTTAAGATCGCTCCAACTATTAAGGAGAAGTCATTTCGAGATGAAGAAGAATGGAGATTAATTTCGCCTCTGGAATATGATGATAAACCGAAATTCAGGAAAGGGTTATCGATGATACTACCTTATGTCCGCTTTCCTGTTCTCACAGAGAAGGGTGAACCAGCTATAAATAGCATTAGAATTGGACCATCACCTTATCCTGAACTCTCATGGAATTCAGTGAAGGCCCTGCTCGCGACTAAGGAGTGGGCAAAACAGGTAAAGGTCTTGAAGTTTGAAGGATCATTTCGGGGCAACGTGTAAACGGTGCGGAGAGGACAAGGAACGCAGCAACACACCGCTTTACTTGTATTTCTTAGGCACTGTGGCGGGAGGGAATGAGCAGTTCGCCCAGGCGAGGGCGCGTCTACTTTTCTCCTTGAACTTCATTTTGCAAGAGAACAAGATTGTGTGGGATGGTCAGAGGAGGGTAAATGATGACAGATATAACTTCTAAGCTTATGATAATTAGTATTGTCTTAACAGTCAGTGTATTTGCGTGCGCTCATGTAGTTACAGTACAAGAAACTTACACCAGTTCCGGCCAAAAAGGCTATGTCATCGATTGTTCGGGGGATTCGGATACCCATCTTATTATGCATAATCCAACATGGTCAGACTGCTATACAAAAGCGGGGGAGGCATGCGGTAATAGAGGATATGAAATTTTGGAGCGAAGTGATGAACAAGGAACATTATCAGGGGCATTAGTTTCGACCACAAGAAATCAAGGACTGGGTACAGCATTTGGGGTTACTAAATACAATAGAGTCATGATTATTAAATGCAATGAAATAAAGAAAGATTAGGTAATGAGGTTCTGGGTGATAAGAGGTCAGAGAAGTTCAGCGAGCCAACACAAACTCAAGGGATGCCGAAACGAGCGCTTTTAAAAGACGTGTGATTTCGTAAAAGGGCCGCTGAAGCAATTCTTCATCGAATATCAGCTCTGCCTCGGAATCTGGAATATACCAAACTTCTTCTCTCGTATGCGTATACGTGCCGTCAGGTTGAGTACTGCCGTATTCTCGGATATTTCGGCGTCCACTAAGCCGATGTGCTAGTATGTTGCGGAGACCATCTATATTCTTAAACTCCTTGTCCTCCAACAGTTCAGCAAGATAATCGGTTATCGAGTCTTTGGGGAATGCTATCGTAAATGCATTTTTAGTGGCCTTCAATGTGATTAACCGTGGCTTATTGACTTTAGGAAAATGTGCAGAGCTTACCCCATTGCCGATAAAGTAGAGGCAGAATCCCAGGCTCTCGAAAATGGATAGTCCGCTCATGAAAAAGTGATATACACATTGTTCAATCTTATAATTAAGTTCTTCATCAACTCCCCATTCACGCCAAAGGTCGCTGGCATTAGCAAACAAGGCTTTAAATGCCTCATTGTACTCCCAACACGAGCGGTAGCGATAGCGAACGGCCTGCCAGGCCCAATCAATGTGCAGTAGTTTTCGAAGCGGGTCATTAAGGTCATCATTGCTCATGAAGGGAGGAAAAAACTTACTCGCGTTTTGTAAGAATTTCTGAAATTCGTCCTGAGGGAACGTGGGTGGCATTGAAATGTGCGGCATAAACTATCCTGTTCAAGCAGCCTAAGATTTGGGTTCCACTCCTTGGCAAGGTGCTACGCCCCTGCGATTTGTGATCAGCGACAATTTATAATTCCCAACCTTAGATTTGCCGCTCATCCACTCAAGCATTCAAGCCAAATCGAGACCGCTCGGGATGCGTGCTCATAAATAGCAAAGCGGTCCAGATCGCTGTCGAAATATTTGTGCAGATGCAGATTGCCCTTTCCACTCGTTCAAGGTGCTCCCGCTTAAGAGCGCCCTTAATATGCCTGAAGAGTTCATCAACGAGGCCAAGCGCAAGAGATGTGTAATAAATCGTGCATTCTCTCTGTCTGTCATCGAGGAAAGGGTTCGCAGAATCGGCCTTCTTCATGCCTTCGGCGATCTTATCCGCATCCTTCTTCGTCAGTGCCGCTGGCCAGTGTTCACGAGCTTCCCGAGCTGCATTTTTGAGCTGTTCAAGCACTTCAGAAAGTAACCTGCTTGCTTGAGGCACTTTCCCATTGGAGTTGTGAATTGACAACGCACAGCTCTCACAAAGGGACAGGGCGGCTATAATACTCCGGTACGATTGAGACGCCACAATAAATCTCCGCTAAATCACACGCAATTTCGAAGAGTATTGGACTGACCTGACGACCAACTTTGCCTACCAATAACAGATATTCCAGTGGGGAGATTTTCTCATGTCCAAAGATTGCTGTCAATCAGCACTTGGTACGGGCAAGGGCACCAAGGCTGTCGGGGCGTTATTGTTCCAACTCCCGTTCCCGGAAGCTGCTAACCAAAATCTGCCACGGAGAGGCAATTTTCTAGAATAGCCACTATAACAAACGGCCGTTCAGAATGCCTGTTGAGAAGCCGCGAGTCGTCGCATTCCCTTCCCTTCCCCATACGAACGGCCAGCCGGTGAAAACCTGAGAGAATGGATTGTCAATGGGTTCCTTCCGGGTGTATTATGCTTTCCGTCTCTTGGCCACTTGAATTTCGCTATATCCGGTTTTGCAGCTTATTATATGAACTGAAGTCCGCGAATTGGCGTTTTACGCGGATCAATCGAAACACCACTCGGGTATATAGTCCGATGGAGGTACTATCCATGATGACCTCAGAGAACTTGAAAGGCTATGTGAATTCCTCCGGGTTTCCACTACAAATCGGAATAGAACATCTCGTCAAAAGTAAGACTCTGGCGCACGGCTGGAAAGTGCGCTACAAGGAGCACTCGTGGAAGAATATGCAAACGGAAGGAGCTGGTTTCATCGACCTTGTTCTCGCTGACGAGTACGGCACATCCGCCATGGTTGTTGAATGCAAGCGTGTACAAGACACTAGTTGGGTTTTTCTACTGCCGTCTATGAGACAGGCCAACAGAAGGCATGCCCGTGTCTGGTTGTCTCGTTTGGACGGTCAAGAGACCAGATTCTTCGATTGGAGTGATGTTGCTGGAGAACCTTCATCTCCAGAATGTGAATTTTGTGTAGTTCCGGGGCAGGACCATAAAAGCAGACCAATGCTGGAACGTGTCGCTTCAGAATTGATCGAAGCCACAGAGGCTCTCGCATGGGAGGACTACCATCTAAACACTGAACAGGATTTTATCAGAATGTATGCCAGCGTTATTGTAACGACGGCGAAATTGCATCTTTGTACCTTCAGCCCCGGTGATGTTTCAATTAGCACAGGCATGATTAATAAAACCGAGTTCCAACTTGTTCCTTTCGTGAGATTTCGTAAGAGTCTGTCCACAAAATCGGTCAGCGAATTCAATCTGAATGACAAGAGCGACGCAAGCCTGTTGAGGGCCAAAGAAAACACGGTTTTCATAGTGCATTCCGGAAATTTTGAGGAATTCCTCAACGGTTTTGGCATCGATGAAGGCTGTTATAGACAATTCGGATAAAGCCCGAACAAGGGACCGAACCGGATCGGATCGGCTCCCTCTTCAGGTCATCTCGAGGCGCAAAACCGTAATCTGCCACCTCTCTGCCATTTACTGGACCTAACCCCTATCCAAACATGGGGTTCCTGTTTGAAGCGATTTTACCTTGACAAGGCCGAAAACGATGATAAAGCATGAACTTGAAATGCTTTGTGACAATGCTATTCGGGCAGTTAAGGATTTTTTGACATGGAAGGTTTCGATCCCGAACACTTGGTATACGTGGCCAAAGGCGCACTCTACTTCCGCAAAAAGATTAAGGCAGCAGGTTTCGATATAGAAACCAATGACTTAATTAGTGAATTTTCCATTACGCTCAGCAAGTGCCTGAAATCATATGACCCCGATAGCGGGGTGAAATTCAAGACCTATCTCTTTTCCGCTTTTTCGAATACTTATAAGAACATTCTGCGCGATTTGACCAATGAAAGAAAGTTTTGGCGAGAAAGAGCGAATTTTTACCTTCTAAGTACATCTGAAGAAGAGCTTCACGAACAATCCAGTAATGAACCTCAAAGAAGCAAGCGAATACCTCGCAAAATGAGAGGTAGGAGTGGCATTCGATCCAAAAACTCGCGATTGTCCGGAATTTTTCTCCAATGGTTCCATACGTTTTCAATGGCCATCTATGTGGCAAAGGCTGAATCCCTCGGCAACCCTCGAAAAGATGTGAGGCAGGCGATAGAGTATGGCGAAATGGCCCTAATGGACTGGCTTTGCGAATTCACTCCCAAACAAGCTTGGAAACGCATTGAAGAGATGGAGGCTGCCCTCCGCAAAGGTCAGGATGAGTTCGATTTCGACTTCTTTGTGGCTCCAGAGTTACCGGATGGTTTTTCGTTACTTTGAGCAAAAAAAATCGCAGATTTGTAGAAAAAATTGCCTGCCCCCGTGTATAAAGTAAATAGAGGGTGTGAGAGTGAGCAGTTGAATCATTTGGAAATGATTTGAGCTTTTAATGGCCACTTCAAGAGTGAAGTGGCCTTTTTATTTCTGCGTTCAAATCATAACATATTCAACTGGTTAGTGCACCAAACCAAGTCTGCTTTGAACAATATGGGCAATGGCAATGCCTCTTCCAAATTAGTCGGAAGGGGCTTTTTTTTTCAAACCACGCAAGGACAACTCTCGGAACATGAATTTAGTGAGATTATGGCCGAGACGGTTTGCAGTGTGGGTGGAATACCTACTTCTTGGGTTCGCTACTCTAAGTTGGCCCATTTCGATACTCTCATTTGGCCCACCCTGAAACCGAAATCGTGTAGCCTGATCCGGTCATTTTAGACTGGAGAGGGAGGCACGTTGGACAGGAGAGGGAAAGTGGAGTTATTCGAGCAAATCCGCAGAGAGTATGAACATGGAGAAGGGACAATTATTGGAGTGGCTAAGAAGCTGGGCATTCACCGGCGGATGGTGAGGGAAGCGTTAGCCGATGCGGTCCCCAAGGAGCGCAAGAAAGCGGTTCGGCAGTGGCCGAAGCTGGCACCGGCAGTTTCATTTATCAATACCATCCTTGAAGCAGACCAGCACGCCCCGCGCAAACAGAGGCACACGGCACATCGCATTTGGCGACGTGTCCGGGATGAGATTCCCGATCTTGATGTGGCAGAGTCAACGATTCGCAAGTATGTGCGTAGTCGAAAGCACGAACTGGGACTGATCAGAGGAGACATCTTCGTTCCGCAATCGTATCGATGGGGCCAGGAGGCACAGGTAGATTGGTATGAGGCCTATGCCGATTTAGATGGCGAGCGGCAAAAGCTCTATATCTTCTGCGTGCGCAGTATGGCCAGTGGAGGAGCGTTTCACCGGGCCTACCCGCACGCTACTCAACAAGCATTTCTGGAAGGCCATGAGTTTGCGTTTGACCACTTTGGCGGTGTTTTTCAAGTTCTGCGCTACGACAATCTTGGATCGGCGGTAAAGAAGATCTTACGTGGGCATCAGAGGGAGGAAACGGCAAGATTTATCGCTTTTCGCTCACATTGGGGGTTCCAATCGGAGTTTTGCACTCCTGGCGAGGGACACGAGAAAGGGGGCGTTGAAGGTGAGGGAGGATATTTTCGTCGCAACCATCTGGTTCCAGTCCCCAAAGCCCGCAATCTCGAAGATCTCAATGAACAACTCCTTAAGGCTTCTCAAAGCGATGAAGGGCGTGTGATTAGCGGACAACCCCGGAGCGTGGGCGAGTCCATGACTATTGAGTGCGACCAGTTACAGCCTTTGGCCCAGGAGGGTTTTCAATTAGCAGCGATTCACTATCCAGTAGTCAACGCGAAAGGGTCGGCAAAGGTACTGACGAACTTTTACTCGGTGCCATTGCCGGCAGGGGTGGAAGTACAAGCCAAGGTATACCCGGCCTACGTGGAGATCTGGCATGCGGGCAAGCTCGTAGCCAGGCATGAACGCTCGTTCGGGCGTCAACAAAAAGTGCTCGATCTGGAGCATTACTTGGAAGTTCTAATGAAAAAGCCGGGCGCTTTTGCGGGTAGCACACCTCTTGAGCAGTGGAGGCATCAAGGAAGGTGGCCGGAGTGCTACGACCGGTTCTGGGCAAAGCTTAAAGAGCGCCAGGGCAAGCAGGAAGGGACCCGTGCCATGATCGAGGCTCTCATGCTGGGCCGCGAGTATGGCTACGAGCAACTGGAAAGAGCAGTAGCTGAGGCCCTGGCATTGGGCTGTTGCGATGTGAGCGCAGTCCGATTGCTGCTCCACTCGGTCAATACCGCGGAGCGGAGGTCGGCTGAGCCTGTAGAGATTGGAGAGCTAAGTTGCTATGACCGTCCCCAGCCCCGGATGAATGAGTATGACCAACTGCTTCGCAACTGGTCGGGCGGGGAGGTGGTCCAATGAGCGCTCCAACGGTTGGCCTACAGGAATCAACGATTGTTGAGTATGCCAAACAGTTGCAGCTCCCGACACTGAGAAGACAGTTTTCTCGATTAGCCGAGGAGGCTGCAAAGCAAAACCAGAGTCATCTCAGTTACCTCGAAACTTTGCTGGAATCAGAGTTGGAGGAAAGGGAGCGCAACGCTATTGCCCGGCGCATCCAAGAGGCACACTTTCCGAAGGTGAAAACACTCGAAGAGTTCGAGTTCGGCAAGACGCCGCATGTGCCTGCGGCCTTGATCCGAAACCTCGCCGATGGAGGCTATCTCAAACGAAGCGAACCCGTACTTCTTTTAGGCGAAGCGGGAACGGGAAAGACCCATCTGGCAACGGGGCTCGCGGTTGCTGCCTGCCGCCAGCGCAAACGGGTTCGGTTTACGACGGCAGCCAACCTCGTAAACGAACTCATCGAGGCCAAAAGCCAAAACGTGGTTAAGCGTGTCACCAGCCGTTGGACACGCTTTGACCTGATTGTGATCGACGAGATGGCTTATGTAACAATACCGGAATCGGCTGCGGAGCTGCTGTTTCAGGTGATCGCGGGACGAGCGGAGCGGGCGGCTGTGATCGTAACAACGAATCTGCCGTTTTCCGAATGGACCACGATGTTTCCCAATGCGCGGCTTTGTAAGGCAATGCTGGACAGGTTGACGGACCAGGCGCACATCATCGAGACCGGAAACGAATCATACCGCTTCCGAAGGACGCTCGAGAAAAGGAACGGCGGCAAAAAATGAAATCCAAACGATCTCTTCCGCCTCCCAGCTTTTGACTGTCAACACTGCCGGTGGGGGTTGAAACTCCGGTCGCCCTACGGGCTCCCTGCGTTTCAACCTCGACCGGCAACCCTCAATTTTGGGGTGGAATAGACTAACAAGAAGATTGAAAAACCAGAGGCGTCGATCCTGAGGCAGGGGATCGGTCAGTTTTACTAAAACGAATCAAAAACCAGACTTTGGGGTGGGCCAAATGAAAGTATCAAAATGGGCCAAATCAAGTTGACGAAACCACTTCTCACCAAGTGGGAATGGATACAAACAGGTATTGACATCCTGCACCTACTGCATTTCCTTCTCAAAACTTTGTAACCTGCGCGAGAAATATCGCCGGTGAATAAAGCATCCATGATCTCATAGGAGAAGTTTGTCCTTAATCTGGAAACTATAAGTGTTGGATATTATTGGAAAACAATTCTAATTGAACAGGTATAGCCGCCAATCACACTATTTACGCTGTCGGATGGAATGCTGATTATCCTGCTCGTAGTCGCCCCGTTCTTCACGGCCCCTTCTCTTCCCTCCACTTGTCCTGAAGGTCCTCTTTGACCTTGAAGGCGGAAATGAGGCGTATGGTGTCACGCTATCTGCGTTTGGGGTATGGCATGAATTGTGAGCGTGGGTGAATAAAAGATGAAAGTAATAAGTGCCTGTCTTAGACAGCAGCTTCGAAATTGGCTTGGAAATAGTAGGAAAGATATGGAACACGCCGGTAGACACCCTCCCTCTCGACTCGGACTCGGCGGCCTACGTCGCCACAATCGGCACGAACAACCCTCTGCATCCGGATTTTGGTTCCGGCGTCTGGCCGCCTGGTTGGGATTCTCCCATCGGTATACCTTACGTGACTGTTCCCGGGACACAACCCATGGTGCAGGTCAGCTTCGACTACGCGGATGAAAGTGATCCCGGACCGTATCCAATCCCCGCAAATGCGCCGATCGAGGGCGGAGCTGATAGTACCGGCGACAGGCACGTCCTGGTCGTCGACACCACTAACTGCATTCAGTATGAACTCTATGACGCCGTTCCCCAGTCCGATGGATCGTGGCAGGCGGGGAGCGGAGCTGTTTACCGAGGAACTGACCGGATGCCTCGTGAGAGTAACCGGTTATAACTCGGGAGGACACGTGGTGGGGACCGGTCAACCGGATCAGCCCTTTACCATCGAGCGCTGATCGTAATTGCGACCGGAATGAAGATCTTAAGATTCGGTCTGCCGGTAACGGTATCTCCCGGCTGGCCGTGGTCGAATCGGAAAGCCTCTCACACACGTAGTGGTTCGGGCGCGAGGGCGCACAGGTCAGCCGCAAGTTCCGTCGAACTGCAAACCCTCAATAGCGGATAGAGGGGATTGCGGCGGTAGACGTCCAGGGTGCGGTTGTGGACTTCCGCCGACCAACTGGCGGAGCAGTCTTCCAGCAAGACGGCCTGGAAATCGTTGCAGACGGCGTCCATAACGGTGGTAAGGACACAGAAGTTGGTCGCAATACCCGCCACAGCGCAGAGCGTAACCTTATCCTTTTTCAGCCTTTGAGCCAGGTCGGTGCCAAAAAAGGCGGAAAACCTCGGTTTTGGCAGCCACAGGTCCTCCGGCCTCATGTCGAGGTCTTCGACAACTTCGGCCCCTTCGGTCCCGGCCAGGGAGTGGGGCTTCATCCGGGCCGTAAAAATGAAATCCTCTTTTTGAAATGAGTCCGTCGAGAAAACAACTGGCCACATTTCCTTTCTGAAAACACCGATCAGGTTGTTTATCGGGCCGATAATCCTTCGAGCGAAGGGGGTAATGGGGAGGTTTTTCCCTTCGTCGAAATTATCCTTTACCATGTCTATTATCAGGAGCGCCGGCCGTTGCTGACTATCCATCGTATCTCCTTCCGCAACTCAAAAACCAAAAGCGACTCACCGCAGAGAACGCTGAGATCGCTGAGAAAAACGCAGAGAAACAACAACTAGACCCGTAGGACCCGTAGGATGGGTGGAGCGGAGCGCAACCCATCAAACCTTTTCGAGAACATTCTTAAGAGTTATTCGAGTAATTCACCCACTCACCCACTCACCTACTCACCCATTCACCCACCCACTCACCCACTCACCTACTCACCTACTCACCCACTCACCCACTCACCTACTCACCCACTCACCCACTCACCCACTCACCCACTCACCCACTCACCCACTCACCCACTCACCCACTCACCCACTCACCCACTCACCCACTCACCCATTCACCCACTCACCCATTCACCCACTCACCCATTCACCCACTCACCTCTTACGTGTGTAGACGGTCATGAAACGGCCGGGACAGGCCTTCATACATTCGCTGCATGCACCGCTGGCGTCGGGGACAAAAGGCTCGACCCGAACGTCGAAGCCTATCTCGCCGTAGAGCCGGCACACTTCCGACAATCTCGGCTCGTCATATGAACCTTGCCGTTTCCAGCCATCGAGTTCATTGCTGCTTTCCATCTTGAGATTTCGTCCCCGTTAGTCTTTTCGAGAACATTCTTAAGAGTTATTCAAGTAATTCACCCACTCACCCATTCACCCATTCATTTGTTTTTCCAGACAGGTTTGCGTCTTTCCTCAAAACTCCGTATTCCCTCCATGGTGTCTTCCGTTTTCATGAGCGAGTTGAGGAAATAGTCGTTTGCTTTTTTGGCAGCTTCCCTGAATTCGCACCCTTTTGTCATCTTTACCGCGCGCTTGTTCATGCGGATAATCAGCGGGCTGCTGGCGCAGATATCTCCAACCAGGCCGTCTAGCTTCTCACTCAGGTTTTCCTCATCGACAAGATTGCTGACAAACCCCATGTCGAAGGCTTCCCGGGCGGTGTAAATCCTGCCGGTAGTGCAGATTTCGATTGCCTTAGAGGCCCCGACAAGTTCTGGAAGCCGCACCACAGCATATGGCGGGAAAAAGCCCAGCCTGATTTCCGGCTGGCCGAACGTGGCTTTTGACGAAGCGACCACGATGTCGCAGGCTATGGCTACCTCCATGCCTCCACCCAGGCAGGCCCCATGGACCGCTGCAATGGAGGGTACGTCCAGGCGGTGGATCAGCTCGAGGAGGCGGTCGAAAACGGCTATCATGCCGGGGGCCGTCTCCGGCTTGTGATCGCCTACTTCAACTCCGGCACACCAGCTCTTCCCCTCACCCAGGAGCACCAGGCATTTGAGTTCGCCGTCCGAGCCTAGCCCTTCGAGCAGGCAATTGAGTTCGTTCATCATATAGATGTTCATCACGTTATGCTTTGGACGCGCAAAAGTGATCCGCGCCACCCCATTTGCTTTTTCAAACTTGAGATACTTGAACTCGGACATGTCGGTTCTCCCGTAAGTGTAAAGCGCGAAGCGCTAAGCTTGCGCTCCCTGCTTCCTGCTTCCCGTGCAAAAAACAGTGAACAGTGAACAGTTAAAATCCACGTTCGCCGGCTATCGATCTTGCCTGCCGCATTTGGTCTTTCCTGCTCTTTGCTCCACTGCTTTATTGCTTTTTCTGCTCCTCGCGAAGCGATAGAACCAAAAGGAATTATCTTCTCTTGCTTTTTCTGTTCACTGCTCACTGCTCACTGCTTTTTCTGCTCACTGCTCACTGCTCACTGCTTTTCCTGCTCTCAAATGTATTGCCCGCCGTCGACCTTGATGACCTCACCGGTTATGTGACGCGCCTTGTCCGAAGCAAGAAACGCGACGACGTTCGCCAGGTCCTCCGGCTGGCCCAGCCGCTTGAGGACGATTTCCCCCATTGCCAATTCGACGACCTTGTCCCGCTGGGACGATTCGCGAAGCATGGCGGTCTCGATCAGGCCCGGGGCCACCGCGTTGACGTTGACGTTAAACGCCCCCAGTTCCCTGGCCAGCGCCTTCGTATAGCCGATTATGCCCGCCTTGGAGGCCGAATAGTTCGACTGGCCGAATTTTCCGCGAAGACCGTTTATCGAGGTGATGTTTATTATCTTTCCATATTTTTGTTCCTTGAACAGCGGGGCCGCATGGCGGACGAAATTAAAGTAGCCCTTCAAGTTGACCTCTATGACCCTGTCCCACTGCTCTTCGGTCATTTTCCAGGATACGGCGTCCCAGTTCATCCCGGCGTTATTGACCAGGATGTCTATACGGCCGAATGCCCCGACGGCCTGCTTCACGACCTGTTCGGCCTGCGCAAATACCGAAATGTCGCACTCGATCGCTACCGCCTCGCGGCCCATCTCCCGGATCTGCCGGACATAGGCCTGCGCCTCCTCACCGTGCCTGCGGTATGTCAGACACACGTTGGCCCCTTCACGGGCAAGTTCGAGAGAGGTTGCGGCGCCGATACCCTGCGACCCGCCCGTGACAATCGCGTTTTTTCCTTCCAATAACATGGCTTTCCCTGTTCCCGATTCCGGAGATGTTTACACCAGGCCTATCTTACCAAGGACACTTTTTGCTTGGTCCCAAAGGAGTTAAGAGCTATAATACAGCTATAATGTATTTAGTCAAGATTAACTTAAATCCGAAATGGAAACTGCCGTGGTGAAGCCGGCCGATACCGATCCTTCGCCTGGGGACAAGGCGGGAGCCGCCCGCCGCGAGGTTAAATTCGAGGTCTTCGGCGAAGAGATGCTCGAAAAGCAGGTCAAGCCCAGCGGCAACAGCGGCAGGGTTTACCTGCCTCCGGACTGGGTCGGCTGCCGCGTAAAGGTGATAAGAATAGCATGAGGGATTGAGGGATTAAATCCCTCAATGTGTTCACTACTCCTCGCGAAGCGATAGAACCAAAAGGAATTATTTTCTTTTGCCTTTTCTGTTCACTGTTCACTGTTCACTGCTCACTGCTCACTGCTTTTCCTGCTCCTCGCGAAGCGATAGAACCAAAAGGAATTATTTTCTTTTGCCTTTTCTGCTCACTGTTCACTGTTCACTGTTCACTGCTTTTCCAGCTCACTGCTCACTGCAATGCCTTGACCTTTTCCACGGGCTGATGGTACCCTGAAGCCGTGCATTGAATGAACTCCTTTGACGTCAATTGTTGCTCCGGCCCACCGGAATATTTTGTTCATGACAGGAGCTGTCGCTCAGGCAGGTAATAAAGCCGATGGAAAAAAACACAACCACGGAAGACACCCGGACCGAAACGGCGCGCGACCCGGAAAACCTTTCCGAGGCTGCTCACAAGATGGTCAAGTTTGAAGTCTTCGGCGAAGAGATGCTTGAGAAACAGGTCAAGCTCAGCGGAAACAGCGGCAGGATTTACCTGCCTCCGGATTGGGTCGGCCATCGAGTGAAAGTAATCCGGATAGATTGAAATCCCACGGGAAAAACATGGGGAAGATATGGCTCCAGAGGACACAATCCCAAGCATCAGGCCGATGAGATCGGAAGACTCCGATGAAATATCCAGGATTTACGGCGATATTACGAAAACACCCGCCGACGCCGATTTCGCCAGAATGATCGAAACACACGCCCAGGGGAAGGATTCCGCCTGCTTTGTCGCGGAACTGGACGGCAGGGTTATCGGGTTCATGATCAGCTACGTCCTGACGCTGGGTTTCGGGATAGAAAAAAGCGCCTGGATCGCGACCATGGGCGTGCACCCCAAGTACATGGGCCAGGGCATAGGCGCGCTCCTGGCCACGGAAATCTTTAAATCCTACCAGGCGCAGGGCATTAAACGCGTTTATACCTCCGTCAGGTGGGATTCCACGGACTTGCTCTCATTTTTCCGGACCCTTGATTTTGAGAGAAGCGATTTCATCAACCTGACAAAAAAGATTGGTTAGTCCCGCCCGGCGGGGCCGACCGTCCCTGCCGTTAATGATACCAGTCCAGTGTTTGTTTCAATTCCAAAGGGATTTCGATAGATTTATCCTGAACGTAGTCATAACATACCTGAACGGATTCACCTTTCGCATATATTACCGATTCATCTGACAGCTCCGTCAGTTTGTAGCACAGGTTGAAACTCTTATTACCGATGTTGCTTACCCACATCTGCAATAGCAATCGGGCATCCAGTTTGATTGATTTTAGATAATCGCAACTTATACGGGCCATAATAAAAGGAAAGACAAAAGGGCCTGAAGCAGAATGACTAAGAAAGAAGATCTTCCTTCCTTCTTCAAAATAAGTGAAGACCACGACGTGGTTAACGTGGCCATTCGCATCGAGATCTCGAAATCTTACGCCAATTTGAGTCTTGAAGATTTCGCTCATCATCTCTTTCCTCATAACAACATGGTGTTAATGGATTTCAGGACTCAGCGGCCCGGGCCTTTTTTCCGGCTTGAGGCGCCACTTTCAGGACCGGCGTCCGCTGCCTCCTCCAGATCGAAGCGGAGCTTTTTTGCCGACTCAGCCGCCAAATCCGCCACTTGCTGTAGTTTTTCCAATCCCATATTGACGGTAAACCCCACCACCCAGATAGCCATGGGCAATCCCCGCCGATTGTTCAGCGCCACGGCGACCGCCCGGACCCCTGAGAGATACTCTTCGTCGTCCACGGCGTAACCACGGGAACGGACCACGTCTAACTCGGCCAGGTATTCCTCAAGGCTTGTGATGGAGTTGGGGGTATAGCGGGGAAGCCCTCTCCCGGCGGCCAACCGGCCTATCCGCTCGGCCGTTTCCATGGCCAGGAACACCTTGCCGACTGCACCGGCAAAAAGAGGTATGGTAGTCCCCGGGAGGGCTGAAATTTTAAACGATTCCATGGCCTCGGCTGTTGCCGTGATCATCACGCGGGTGTCAATCCGCACCCCCAGAAACACGGTCGCTTCGGCGCGGTCGCGAACCTTGTTAAGAAAAGGCTGGGCCAGCTCGTTTACCTTTAAATAGTTCCAGTCGGTGAAAGCCAGTTCGGCCATTAGCGGGCCCAGAAACACCTCATGGGCGCCCTCGCCCTGGATGAGGGCCTTTTCCCTCAAAAGCGCGTGCACCAGGCCGTGCGTGGTGCTCGCGCTATACCCCAACCGGCCGGCCAGTTCCACTATCCGCAAGCCGCGCTGTGCCTCCGCCGCCATCCGCAACACCTGGAAAGCTTTGTGCACCGCCGGCGCCCTGTACCCGCCCTGCTGCATCGTGTGGTCTTCTTTATCCATGAGTGATTCCGTATCATTTATCGTTATCGGTTATGGCCGCGCTAAAATTCATTGTAGTGAACTATGATAGTTAAGATGGCATCATAAATCAAAGGGGAAATAGTCCTCACGATACCGTGTCGTCGCACTGCAGCCGCATATATCAGAAAGTGGACACATTTTATATAATTCACTCCAGTGACTGATCATTGCCCCGCTCTTTTTCTGTTAAAACTTCTCCCGCACGGCGTCGAAGCCGGCGTTGTCGACATGAGGTACTGTGGTTAATCTTGCTTTCGCGTCTTCGCGCCTTCGCGTGAAAAAATCAATCCTGTAAATCCTGTCAAAGCTCTTTTCGTAATAATTCATTATACTGAATTGTGATACTCAATACGGCTTCCCCCTGCCCTCGACGAATTCTCAGCGCAACACATCGCAAATAGCCATTAAAGCGTTTTTTGCATTGACCGGCAGGCCCCCGGGACGCTAAAATGCGAAGCAGGAATATTCTCCATGCTGAATCTTTCAGGCTTCATTTGTGAGAGGGAGGCTGAACGATGAAACTCATACCGGTCCGCAAGGCAGCCGGAACGCTTTTATGTCGCCATATTGCGCAGATCGACCCCGCAAAGGAGGAACACGATGCTTTTACCCAGATTTGATTTCCATGAACCGGCAACCCTGGCTGAAGCCTGCCAGATAATGGCCCACTACGGGGTAAAGGCCAAGGTGATTGCGGGCGGGACCGACCTCATGGTCAACATGAAAAGAAAGCTGGTTTCACCGGAACAGTTGGTCTCTATCGCAAGAATCGAGGAATTGAAAAAATTCGACTCGGCCTCCGATGTGTTGAAACTCGGTTCGTGCTTCACGGTTGCCGATATCGAAGCGTCGGAATTAATCGGAAAGAAATGGGGTGCGCTCTGTGCGGGGGCAAAAGCGTTGGGGTCTCCGCTCATCCGAAATCTTGCCACAATCGGCGGAAATCTCGCATCGGCAAGACCCGCAGCAGATCTACCCCCTCCCCTCATGGCCTACGGCGCAAGGGTCGTTCTAAAAAAGAAGTCCGGGGAAAGAGTGGTCTCTCTCGATAATTTCTTCCGGGGTGGAGCACTGACCGAAATCGCGCCCGACGAGATTCTAACCGAAATTCAAATAGACGCTCCGCCACCCTATTCGGGGGCCTCTTATATCAACCTGAGTTCCCGGAGCGCATGCGACTGCAACCTGGTTAACATTGCGTCTTTCATCGGCCTGGACGGCCCCGGCGGCACAATAAAGTCTGCGAGGATCGTCATGGGTTGTGTGGCCCCGATACATGTGAGAGCACCTTCGGCAGAAAAGCTTCTTATAGGGGAAAAATCCTCTGAAGCAATCTTTGCAAAAGCCGGCGAAGCTGCGATGAACGACTGCGCGCCAAGAGGCCATGCAGAATCCAGGGCCTCTGCTGAATACAAGAGGGATATGGTGAAAGAGCTGACCATTAGAACGCTTGGCGCTGCGTATAAGGGTGCGATGATGCAATAGGAATTGCTCACGGCCCCTTGCAGTGAGAAATAATCTATGCCAATTCAATAAGGAGATGGTTCATGAAATCACTTATCCATATGACTGTTAATGATAAAGAATATGAGCTGGCGGTGCAGCCGAATCAGACCCTGGTGGACGTTCTTCGATACGAATTGAGGCTCACCGGGACCAAGAAGGGCTGCGGAACGGGAGACTGCGGTTCCTGCACCGTCATTATGGACGGAAAACCCGTTAATTCCTGCCTGGTTCTGGCGGTTCAGGCAAACGGGCGCAGGATTACGACCATCGAGGGGCTGGAATCCGAAGAGGGATTGCACCCGGTTCAGAAAGCATTTACGGAAAAAGGCGCCATCCAGTGCGGATTCTGCTCCCCCGGCATGATTCTCTCCTCGAAAAGCCTGCTGGATAAAAACCCGAAACCGACTGAAGAGGAAATCCGGCGCGCCTTATCGGGAAATCTTTGCAGATGCACCGGCTATCAAAAGATAGTCGATGCTGTAAAATCTCTATCCGAGTAGCATTTGTATCGAATATCAGAGGTAGCCGATAAGATATTATCGAGGAGATATTTATGAGTGACTTTGAAGTTATCAATACAAGGGCAGTCAGACTGGATTCCCCCGACAAAGCCACCGGGCGCGCTGTATACGTAGACGATATGAGTATGCCGGGTATGTTGTACGGCGTGATGCTGCAAAGTCCCCTGGCCCATGCCGGGATTTTGAACGTTGACGCCTCGGCCGCCCGGAGACTTCCAGGCGTAAAAGCCGTTGTAACTTCGAAAGAAGCCGGTCTGATCAAGTATGGCGTAAGTCCCGCCCGGTATGACGAGACTATTTTCTGCCATGACAGGGTCCGGCATGTGGGCGACAATGTGGCGGCCGTGGCAGCGGTGGATATTGAAACCGCCATGGAAGCCCTTTCTTTGATCAAAGTCGACTACGAAGAACTCCCCGCGGTCTTCACGATCGAGCAGGCAATGGCAGAAGGGGCCCCGCTTCTGCACGAGGAATTCCCCCGCAACATCACCTCTGAAGTTCATCAGGAATTCGGCGATGTCGAAGCGGCATTCAAGGAATGCGACCTCATAAAGACGACATCTTTTGTAAACAAACGTCAGGACGCGGCATTTATCGAACCCCAGGGATGCCTCGCCTGTTTCGATCACTTCGGAAGACTGACCCTTTATTCCTCCACGCAGGCGCCGCATTATGTCCAGCGCACCGTGGCGATGGCGCTCGGCCTGCCCATAGGAAAAGTCCGGGTCGTAAAGCCGTATGTGGGCGGGGGATTCGGACCCAAAGCCGCGGCGAATCACATGGAACTGGCGTCATGTCTTCTTTCCATGAAGACCGGGAAACCGGTCAAGATGAACTTTAATAGAGAGCAGGTCTTCATGCACGGCCGGGCAAGGCACCAATTCTTCCATACCATGACAACCGGCGTTACAAAAGACGGCGCCATCAAGGCGCTCAAGCATGAATGCTACCTGAACGGCGGTGCTTATTCGAGCTTCGGGATCGCCACGGTCTATTATGCAGGGTCCCTGCTGGGCGGTCCGTATAAGATGCCCAACATGAAATATGACGGATACCGGATCTTCACCAACCTGCCGGCCTGCGGCGCGCAGCGCGGCCACGGCGGCATAGCCGCCCGGGCATGCTGGGAGCAGCAGTTGGATATGATTGCCGAGGAAATCGGCATGGACCCGATTGAACTGCGCCTCAAGAACATGATGACCGCCGGAGATGTCACCTGTAACGATCTGAACGTGAGCAGCTTCGGCATGAAAGAATGCATCGAAGCGGTAAGAGACGGCTCCGATTGGAACAGGAAAAAAGGGAAACTACCTCGAGGCAAAGGCATGGGCATGGCCTGCGGATTTTTCGTATCGGGGGCGGGCTATCCCATCTACCGTTCCGACACTTTCCATGGCACGGTGGTGATCAAGCTCACCGAAGACGGCGGCACTGCTTTAGTCTATACGGCGTCTGCCGAAATCGGACAGGGATCGGATACCGCATTTGCCATGATCGCTGCAGAAGCATTGGGAATTCCTCTGGAATGGGTTCGACTCGAATCCGGCGACACGGACTTCGGAGTAGACCTCGGCGCATACTCGAGCCGGCAGACGCTTATGACCGGCCAGGCGACCAAAGAAGCGGCAGAAGATGTCAAACGCCAGGTGCTCGAAGTTCTTTCGGAAGAACTTGCCGTTCCGGTGGCCGACATGGACATCAGGAGAGGCGTCGTTATCTTCAAAAAAAATAAACCGGATTTCAGCGGCCTCAGGACCCGCTACATAAAAGAACACCGCGGATGGACGGACAACCCGCAGATGAATGATGAACTTTCCTTCAGGGAGGCCTCGCGAATCGCCTATCTGGCCAGGGGCAGCATAGTGGGAACGGGCAAATACAAACCACCGGTTTTGGGCGGCAAATTCAAGGGCGCGGCTGTGGGTACTTCCCCCGCTTACGGATGTTCCGCCCAGGTTGTGGAACTCAGCGTGGACGAAGGGACCGGAAAGATCACAATAGAAAAAATGACGGATGCCCACGATTGCGGACAGGCGATTAACCGCACGTCTGTGGAAGCTCAAATGGAGGGATCGCTTTCCATGGGTTTGGGCGAGGCATTATATGAAGAGGTCAAATTTGACGGCAAAGGCCGTGTCCTCAATGCGGACCTTGCGGAATACAAAATCGTGACTGCGCTGGACATGCCGCCCGTAGAGGCCATTATCGTCGAAAGTAATGAACCCAATGGGCCTTACGGGGCCAAAGAAGTCGGCGAAGGAGCCATCATGCCCACCATACCCGCTATCTTGAATGCGGTCTACGACGCGGTCGGCGTAAGGATTTTCGAGCTTCCGATGTCGCCGGAAAGAGTGTATATGGCGATCAAAGAATATAAGGAGCGCAAGTGCCGGCAATAAAGATCACTGTCAACGGCCTCGATCAGGAGGTCCCTTCCGGCACATCGGTCGAGGGTCTCCTCGATATCATGGAGGAACCGGTTCGGCACGACATGATCGTCGAAGTCAACGGAAAGTTCACCCACATCAAGGAATACAACGCCACAACCTTTAAAGAAGGGGATAAAATCGAGGTGATCTACCTCGACTTCGGCGGGTAAGGTGCTGGATTAACTGATAAATCCGAAGGCATGGATTCCCGCTCATTGCTCACGGTGCGATCCGGTTGCGTTTTTGATAATGTTGCCATTTCGTTGCCATAGCCAACAAGGCAAGACATGCAAAATATTGTCACGAAAGGCGCGATGACCACCGATCAAACTAACAGGTACAGCCGGCAGATGCTGCTGCCGGAGATCGGTGAGGAAGGGCAGCTAAAGCTGTTGCGGTCAAGCGTACTACTCGTGGGCGCAGGCGGTCTTGGCAGCCCGATTGCTCTCTACCTTGCCGCAGGCGGCATCGGCAGACTGGGAATCGTCGATTCCGACAGGGTCGGTCTGAGCAACATCCACAGGCAGGTCCTGTACGGCACTTCCGACGTGGGAAGGCTCAAAACCGAATCGGCCAGGGAGACATTGAAAAAAATCAATCCTGACATCTCAGTGGCCGTCCATCAGGAGAGATTCACGTCCGGCAACGCTTTAAAGATCATTGAAGGCTATAACGTGATTGTAGATGGCTCAGATAATCCGGAGACCAAATTCCTACTTAACGACGCGGCTTTTTTTGCAGGAAAACCTTATATTTTCGGAGGAGCGGTCGGGTTTGGCGGTCAGGCAAGCGTCTTTTTTCCCAAAGAAGGCGGTCCCTGCATGCGATGCATGATCCCGGAGATGCCGCAACCCGGCACTGTGCCCACCTGCAACGAAGTGGGGGTGTTCGGGACCGTTCCCGGGCAAATCGGCCTGGTGCAGGCCGGCGAAGTCGTCAAGCTAATACTGGGCATAGGCAAGACTCTCATGGGGCGATTTCTAGTTTACGACTGCCTGCAGGCCGAGTTCAGGACCTTTACCGTAACCAGGGACCCGTCATGCCCGCTCTGTGGGGAAACCCCGACTATTATGGGCTTATAATTTGATATTTGAACAGGATTTTGTCCATGGATGTTTTCAGGCGCATTTCGGAGTTGTTGGCGGGCGGTCAGAGCCTTGTGCTGGCCGTGATAGTGAGCCGGTCGGGCTCAGCGCCCCGCACCGCCGGCGCAAGAATGGCAATCAGGAAAGACGGTTCGATTGTCGGGACAATCGGTGGAGGAATTCTTGAAGCCACAGTGATGGACATTGCCAAGTCGGTGTACATAGACAAGGCGCCGGTGCTTCGAAAATTCACATTCACGGCTGAAGACGCCGAACGGATAGGAATGGTCTGTGGAGGGCAGGTCGAGGTCCTGGTCCATTTCGTGGAGCATTCCAAGCCATCAAACGTCCAGTTCTACCAGGAAATCCTTTCAACCATACTGTCGCGCAAGCGCGGGTGGATCATCACTGAACTCCCCTCCACCAAGGATGCCAGGGAGGCGCCGGTGCAGCATCTCGCAAGAAGCGGCGCCATAGTGGCAGGCTCGATGGACGACGACACTCTCCGGGCGCTCACCGCGCCAGCAGGTGCAAGACAGGCGGAGGTGGTTGTGTACGGCGACAAGCGGTTTCTCGTCGAAAGCCTTTGCTGTGACGGTACGGTTTATATTTTCGGGGCCGGGCATATTTCTCAAAAACTGGCCCCTCTGGCCGGTCTCGTGGGATTTCAAACCGTAGTGCTGGACGATCGAGAGGAATTTGCCAATCGGGAGCTGTTCGCAACCGCAGATCGAATCGTTGTTCTGGATTCCTTTGCGCGAGCACTGGAAGGGTTGGAAATCAACGATGCCAGCTACCTGGTGCTTGTAACTCGGGGGCATATTCACGATAAGACGCTGCTCGGGCAGGCGCTGCGCACACATGCGGGATACATAGGCATGATTGGAAGCCGGAAAAAACGTGACACCGTCTATGATGAGCTGAGTGCGGAAGGCTTTTCACGGCATGAGTTCGACAGGGTCTGCTCGCCCGTTGGACTCGATATCGGGGCCGAGACCCCTGAAGAGATCGCGGTGAGCATTGTTGCAGAGCTTATCCGGGCAAGGGCCGGGAGAAGCCGATGAGGACACCCGGCTGAATCGCGGCGTTGATCCCACCTTCCCCTCCGGCACTCGGGTTGCTCTCCGGGAGAGCCCCTGCATCTTAACCTTGTCCGGATCTCCCACCCGTACCAGGGCAGTCTCTGCCGCAGACTATCGCTGCCGCTGAGGCGTGATGTCCGCTTCCGTCAACCGGACTACATCCGAGACGTTTATCTCCATCATTTTGATACTGGCAAGGACACGGGCGGTATTCTTTTTCACCGCTGGAAATTCATCGCCCATTTCACTGAGCGCCAGCGCCGCCTTCTTGAGCAGTTGTATCTGATCGTCGAGTTTTTCAATATCCGGTTGTGCCGTCATTAGTTGTATCCTCCAGGGGCTCCCGGGACTAATGTCCCTTTCTCAGGTCCTTGAACCGCCGGGCTTTCACTTCATACCGGGGCAACTTGCCAAGGGCATGAAACTCAATCGAATAGCCCAGATTGGTTTTGAGCCTGAGCTGTTGCTTCAGTTGAGCTTCAATCTGCCCGACGTTGTTTTCATTCCCCGGCAAGAGTTCGACCTTGAGGCTGATCGAGTCGGTATCTCCGAACTTATCCACGACCACTTCATATTCGTTGCCGAGACCATCCATACTCCGGACCACCTCTTCAATCGCGACAGGAGACAGGAGGACGCCCTTGACCTTGGTGATATCGTCCACGCGCCCGAGCACCCCACCTTTGATCAGCCGAAATGAGCGTCCACAGGAACACGGATTGGCATCCCATTCGATCACATCCTTGGAATCAAAACGGACGCAGGGCATGGCCATCCGGTCGAGCGCAGTGATGACCATCTTTCCTCTGCGTCCCGGTTCGTCTATGATTGCTCCGGTTTCAATGTCTTCGATTTCAACCAGAAATAACGCCTCGTTAACGTGTATGCCACCAGGCTGGTCCAGACACTCGTACGACCAGGCGCCGATCTCGGTAGCGCCGGCATGGTCGAAAACTTTCGCATTCCAGGCATCTTCCATTCTCTTTTTCGTTGAAGGAACGCTTGCGCCGGGTTCCCCGGCACAGGTTATTCTCCTTATCCCCAACGTCCCCGGATCAATGCCGAGCTTTTTCGCCGTCTCAGCCATTCCCAGCATATAGGTCGGGGTCCCCATCATCGCGGTGGGTTTGAGCTCCTGTATCTTTAGAATCCTGGCCTGCGTGTCCAGTACACCTCCCGGCACCACCTCGCACCCGATCTTTTCAGCAGCATAGTGTCCCGCCCAGAAGGCCACGAAAATATTGTATCCGAAAGGAATGAAGACCCGGTCCGAGGGCCTGTATCCCTGTGCCCAGAGAATGAATGCCCAGCACTCGGACCACCAATCCCAGTCCTGCCATGAGTCGGCCTGATAAACCGGTTGCCCGGTAGTGCCGCTGGTTTGACGAAAATTGCTGACCTCCTCCAGAGGAAGGCAAAGGCAGTCTCCATAGGGGAAGGGATCTTTGCACTGAATGCACCTCATCATGGATTTCTCCACTTTGGGCACATGGGCGATATCCTTAAATTCACGGATATCTGATGGAGTGATGCCGGCTTTATCATACAGGGACCGGTGAAATCTGGAATTTTCGTACGCCCATCCAAATATGGATTTGAACTTCTTCAACTGAAGGGCGCGCAACTTCTCCCCGGGCAGGGTTTCCAGCACAGGGCTCCAATAACGTTGTTCTGAAATCACGGACTCATCTCCTTAACTCCGAGGCAGAACGCGTTGGTGCGGATTTGCAACCCCGCTCCAACGCTATCGAACATGTTCGCCCCAGTATAACGGCCAAGCGCCGGGGTTATCTCTTTACGACGGCATGAGCCCCATGGCTCTCCAGTAGAATGTGCTGACGACGATTCCGACAATAATGGCAATGGCGTAAAGGAAGCCGGCAGTTGCAACCTGACTGCCGGACCACCCTCTCGATTTGGTCACGGAGTCGCTTATCATGATAAAGGGCTGCTGGTAGGCCAGAAAGAAGGAATTCCCGGCAGCGATGAAGGCGACACTTATCAGGACCGGATTGAGCCCGAATTTCTGAAAGAGGGGGATGAACACGGGAGAAAGGATAGCAAAGGTCGTAAACCCCCACGGAATGTCTATAAAGCGAATTGCCCACAGCACGAGCGTGAGGACCAGAAGGAGCACCAGGGGTGAACCAGCCAGGGAGAGGACGCCCGGTTCGATTATCGGCTTGGCCCAGTCTGAGACGCCCGTCTTGCCGAGCATGGCCGACAGGCCTACCACTACTCCAAAAAAATTGATGATATCCCAGTTAACTCCGGTTCCGATGTCGGAGATCTTAATGATTCCGAATAGCATCAGAGCTATGAAACCCATCAATGCAGCTTCCACCGTCTTGATCCCAGTCCATTTGTCGGTGGAGAAAAGTATAAGAGCCGCCGTGAGAATGACAGCGGTCACGATTTCATCTTTCGTGATTCTGCCCAGGGCTGCATACTGTTCATTGAAAGCCTCTCGACTCAACTGAAGTGGTTCAGCAGGCTTGAGAAATACATAAAGCAGACCCAGGAACATAATAGTAATAAAAAACCAGGGAAAAGCCATGTACTCGAACCATACTCCCGGCGTGACAATCGCCCTGATCTCCGGAGGATAGAACCCCATCATGAAGATACCCCACAGGGAACCCGTCTGCCAGCCGATGCCTGGAAGCAGGGCAGTCGCAAAGGCGACAAAACAAATAAAAGCAGAGCCCCTAGACTTATCCTCCAGCTTGCATGCCTCGACAAGGCCGATGGCGATGGGCATGACAATGGCCAGTCTCACCGTAATGGATGGTGTGAGGGCAGAGAGGGCCAATCCGATAATGAACCAGCTTACGCACAGGCCCATGTAACTGGGTTTGAACGTTTTGAGGACCGTATAGGCGATTCGTTTTCCGAGCCCGGTCTTCATCAGGGCGAACCCATAAAAGAGCGCGGGAATCAATACCCATACTGCTGGGGATGTGTATCCCTTGATGACGACATCCAAAGGCACCTTCAGCAGGAGGGCCCCGGAAAGGATTATGGCCCCTCCGACAAAGTAGGGATAAGTAACGGGCCTGAAAATCCAGAAAGAAAGACCAAGAAGCGTTACTCCGATCATGCCGTTCCCCTGAGCAGAAAGACCGGATATGGGTTTTGCAAAAATAATGAAGGCTGCGAGCAAGGCAGAGACAATAAGACCCGCTTTTATCGTATCAATACTTGCCGTCCGCTGCCGCCCTGCTTCCAATGCTACCGTTTTTTCCGACTTACCCATGAGAAAATCTCCGTCGTTGCTTCCAGGTGTTAACACCGTTAACGCCGGGTGGGTGTCCTATCCTGCTGGAGATCAAGGATGGGATTCACACATGCGAAGGTTCCGGCAGTTAGCTGCCGGGACCTTCGACCCAGGGTTGCCTATGAGAATAGCACTCTATAAAAACATTACTCTATGAATGCCCAAGGGATCAATTACAGACAGGACAAGCAGCTTAGATTTGAGAGCAGTTGAGAAGTGAACTCTAAAATTCACAGGAAGCGTCACAGTATGAACGCAAGGATAAATGAACGAATACAAGAGGTGATCAACCTCCACCCTTAGTACATCTTGCAAAATCTCCGAAAAGCCCTCGGCTCGCTCAGGCTCGTTTCGCCGCCTTCCTCAGCTCGAATCGTTTTAATTTTCCGGTGGCAGTTTTGGGCAGCTCTTCCATAAATTCGATCCATCGAGGGAACTTGTAATGGGCGAGCTGCTGCTTGACGTATTCCTTAAGCTCCTTTTCCATTTGAGCATCCGGTGAATACCCCGGCTTGAGTACGACGAAAGCTTTGGGTTTTATGAGCTTATCCACGTCCGGAGCTCCGACGACCGCGCACTCGAAGACTGCGGGATGTGCGATGAGACAGGACTCGACCTCTACCGGAGACACCCAGATGCCTCCCGCTTTGAGCATGTCGTCGGTTCGTCCCACGTAGTAAAAGAACCCTTCTGCGTCCTTGAAATATTTGTCGTCGGTGTTTATCCAATCGCCGAGAATGGTGGCTTTGGTCTTCTCGTGCTTATTCCAGTAGGCTGCGCAGATGCTGTCTCCCTTGATGAGCAATGTGCCGATCTCTCCGTCCGGCACATCTTTGAAATTCTCATCGACGATCCTGGCTTCATATCCAGGAACTATTTTCCCGGAACTTCCTGGCTTTATGCAGTCGGCGCAGTTCGAGATGAAAATGTGAGCGATTTCGGTCGAGCCGATGCCGTCGGCAATCTGAACGTGGTGACGTTCCACCCAGCGCCTGAGTATGTCCGCTGGAAGCGCTTCCCCGGCGGATACGCAAAGCCTGACACCATCGAGGCTGCCCTCTCCCTGCAGCATAGCTGCATACAGGGTTGGGACGCCGAAAAAGAGAGTAGGCCTGTAGCGGCGGATCGTATCATAGACCAGGGCAGGTGTGGGCCGCGCCGGCATATACACCGAGGTCGCCCCGACGCTGAACGGGAAATAGAGGCCATTGCCCAGTCCATAGGCGAAAAACAGCTTGGCGGCCGAAAAACACACGTCGTTTTCTCGAATCCCCAATACCTGTTTCCCATAGGTCTCAACAGAATAAACCATGTCGTGCTGCAGATGAACGGCGCCCTTGGGGTCACCCGTCGAACCCGAGCTGTAGAGCCAGAAGCAGGCATCGTCGGGAGTAGTCGGCGCCATATCCATCTGACTCGAACGCCCTTCGATCAGTTCATCAAGAGACATGGCCCATTCGGGCGCCGGCCCGTTTACCACAACGGTGCGTTCGAGGAACCGCAGATCCGCTCTAATCGGCTCAATGACATCGAGCAGGGCGGCATCGATAAACAGTACTCTCGGGCGGCCGTCGTTCAGGAAATACAAATAATCCTTGGACCTCATCAGCGTATTGAGGCATACCGGCACCGCCCCCATCTTGATGGTCCCGAAAAATGCCTGCGGAAAGATTTCGGTATCGAGAAGCAGCAGCGCTACTCGGTCCTCCATCCTTAGACCGAGGGCTTTGAGTCCGTTGCCGATCCGGTTCATGCCGGCCTGCATCCCTGCATATGTGAGAGATCGATCCTCACACAGGACAGCATTTTTATTGCCGCGGCCCTCTCGAACATTTCGATCGACAAAATAATCGGCCGCGTTAAATTGCCGTGGAAGCGTCAGTTCAAAACCCATCAGTCTTCTCCTTCTTTTGTGGAGTACATGTTCTTTTTCTCATATTCGAACCAGACGGCGTTATAGTTCTCATCAAGTGCGGCCTTTGCTTCAACTAACTTCTTTTCAGTCAGTCGCTCAAAGGATTATTCATTTTTCTTTACTCTAACCAGAGTTCTTGCTTCTTCAGGGATAGGAGGCGGAACAGGCTCGCCGGAAATCTTCTTAACCGCACCGAAACGAGGGGGACAAGCTTCAAAGCAAGTTCCGCATTTTATGCATTTCTCCTGCTCAATTACATGAATCCTGTTCTTGCCTCCTACAATAGCCTCTACAGGGCATTTCTTAAGGCAAATCATACAGGCCCGGCACTTATCCGGATCGATATGGTACGAGATTACTTCGCGAAACAACCGGTCTATCTCGTCACTGGTGAAAAGTTCATCATATTCTTCTTCTTTATCTAGACGCAGTGCGAGTTTGTCCCTTTTCACCAGCTTAATGTACGGGATTAATTTATTGACTGCTTCAAGTTTGGACTTTAATTCATTTCCGTCAATTCCCTCGCTCTTGCCAAGAGGTCCTAACGCCTTTACCTTCTTGGCAAAATTACCAGCATTTTCGACAAAAAGATTGGCTTCACTGCCGGACTGGAATCCGATCCTCAATCTTTCCGGGTTCAGCCCTATATTCTGCATTATTTTCTTGAACATACTCACCATGCTTAATGCCTGGTAGTTCCCATGAGTAGTATAATTACATTCATTTAAATGACAGGCGCCGATAAACACCCCATCCACGCCCTTCAAAAAAGCCCTTACTACAAACGACATATCGACCCTACCGGAACACATGACGCGGATAAGTCTCATTTCAGTTGAATATTGCAGTCTGGAAACTCCAGCCAGGTCAGCAGCGCCATATGCTCACCAATGGCAAACAAAACCTAATATCCGTGGTTTAAACGTAACCCCCGTACCCATTCATTCTCACCTTATCGCTTATGCAATCTGCACTTCATTCATTCGTATATTCCTACAATATTTTCAACCGACACAGCACTTTGTTATGATATCGTCCTCTGAAAACACCGCATCAATTTCACACAAAAGTTCCTTATCGGTAAAGTGCTTTAGTTGTATAGCATTCGTTGCACATTTTGCGTTGCAGAGACCATCGCCTTTACAGAGAACAGAATTGACCATGGCCTTTTTGCCTTTCGGCGTATCATGGAACTCTATGGCGCCGTAGGTGCACACTGTGATGCATGCCCCGCACGAAATACATTTATTCTCATCCACTTCGCAAACAGCGCCGGAGGCGACGACCGTATCGCGTGAGAGGAGCGTCAGGACCCGGCCCGCAGCTCCGTAAGCCTGGTTAATCGTTTCCTGTATGAACTTGGGATAGTGAGCAGCCCCACACAGATAAACGCCGTCCGTACCGAACTCGACAGGTCTTAGTTTGACATGAGCTTCTTTGAAGAAGCCATCGGGGCTCAAAGCCACCTTGAATAGTCCGGCTATTTCCCCCGTCGCTGCGGAGGGAATAACGGCAGCGGCTAAACCGACTAACTCCGTATCTATGGCAAGCCTTTGACCCAAAATAGGATCTGCCACGGTGACCCTTAGAAGACGCTGGCCATCGACTTCGACAGCTTCCACCAGGGGTTTATCATCCGGCTCAAAGCGGATGAATTTTATATCCTTATCGGCCGCTTCCCGGTAATAATCCTCTCTAAACCCATAGGTTCTTATATCCCGAAAAAGAATGTATATATCCATCTCGGGGTTTTTCTCTTTCAGTTTCAAAGCGTTCTTTATAGATTGACTACAACAGATCCGCGCGCAGTAATTTCTGTCCTCCTGCCTGCAGCCAACACATTGGATCATGACAAGACTCTGGGAGTCGATAACCCTACCTTCCTCATTGGCGATTTTGTCCTCCAACTCGAGCAGAGTCATGACCCTGTCATCTTCTCCATAAAGGTATTCAGTCGGCGTATATACATCAGCACCAATGGCGATGACTGTCGCACCATGTTTTATATTTGTAAGCCCTTTTTCAGACTTAACCCTGGTTACGAAATTCCCTACATAACCAGTAGCCTCCGTTATTGTAGCAGAGTGATACACATGTACTAAGGGGTGTTGATATACCTTTCTTATGAGATCACGCAAATAGGCCTGAACATCCAGTCCTTCAAGGGTATAGTGCACATTTCGTACTGTTCCACCGAGATCTGAATCCCTTTCCAGCAAGTGAACCGCATGTCCCTGGCCGGCTATGGAGAGAGCGCAGGTCATTCCGGCTATACCGCCGCCAACCACTAAAGCCGCCTTGTCTACAGGCAACTCCATTTCCTTCAAAGGTTCTAAAAAAGCAGTTCGGGCCACGGACATCCGGAGTATGTCCTTTGCCTTCTGCGTGGCTTCTTCCTTTTCTTTAGAGTGGACCCAGGAGCAATGTTCCCTGATATTAGCCATTTCGTAGTAATATTGATTAATTCCAGCCTCTCGAACCGTGTCTCTGAATAATGGTTCAAGTGTCCGGGGACTGCACGCAGCGACAACCACTCGATTGAGCCCTTTTTCCTTTACTATATCCGTTATTTCTTTGGCGGAATTAGTTGCGCAGGAGAATAACTGCTCCTGAGCGTAGACGACATTGGGTAAGGTCAAGGCATATTCCACCAGGGAAGGAACATTCACTACCCTGCCGATATTGGCCCCACAATGACACACAAATACCCCTATCTTCGCCTCCTCTTCGGAAGCATCTCTTTCCGGCGGATATATCCTTTCCCGGGCGAGATTTCCCCGCCTGTAGTCAAGGAGTTCACCAACCTGCGAGCCAGCTCCGCTGGCGCTGAACACCGACTCAGGGATATCTACCGGCCCCTGGAAGGCCCCGCTGATAAAAATTCCCGGGCGAGAGGTCTCCATGGGGTTGACGGGATTGGTTTTACAGAATCCATGTGAATTGAGTTCGATGCCGAACTTGCTTGCCAGCCCCTTGAAATCCGCTGGAGGATTCAATCCGACGGATAATACCACCATGTCGAATTCTTCTTCTTTTACTCCATCATCGGGGGTAGAATATCTTATGGTGACGTTCCTGCTTTCAGGAATCTCTTTTCCTATCGATACATAGCTTCTTATGAACCGCACCCCGGGAAGATTCTCAGCTCTTTGGAAGTACCGCTCGAAATCCTTCCCATAGGAACGAATATCGTTATGGAATATCGTGCACTCAGCATCTGCGTAATGATCTTTTGTCAAGATCACCTGTTTCTGGGTATAGGTGCAGCATACGGCCGAACAATAGCTGTTGCCGCCGGGAAGAACCTGTCTCGAACCGACACATTGAATCCAGGCTATTTTATTGGGATGCTTTTTATCGGAGGTGCGCAGTACCTCGCCCTGGTGAGGCCCGGTGGAACTCAAGAGCCGTTCATAGTCGAGACTGGTCATTACGTTTACAAACTCTCCGTAGCGATATTCCTCCCTTAATTTAGGATCAAATGGCTCAAACCCTGGAGACAGAATTATCGCCCCTACATTGAGTTCTTTCTTCTCCGGCATTTGATTAAAATCTATAGCCTTATTCTTGCACACTCCTTCGCAAATACGACATTTCCCTTCCTTGAGATAAAGGCAGCTTTCATCAATATATGCTACAAGAGGAATTGCTTGAGGGAAGTGTATATGAACCGCTTTATTCTTCGATATTTCCTGATTAAATTGATCAGGGTAGGTTACCGGGCAGTATTCTACACAGGTAGTACAACCCGTGCATTTGTCCTCTATAATGTATTTTGGCTTCTTGATCAGTCTTACATTAAAGTTTGCTGCTTCCCCTTCTACACTGATAATATCAGTATAGGTCAGGACCTCTATATTTGGGTGCCGGCCGACCTCGACCAGCTTGGGAGAGAGTATTCACATGGAGCATTCATTGGTAGGAAAAGTCTTATCAAGCTGGGCCATATGGCCCCCAATGCTTGGCCCTTTCTCAACCAGGTAAACCTTGAAACCATCGGCGGCAAGATCAAGAGCGGCTTGAATACCGCTGATCCCTCCCCCCACAACCATAACATCCCCAAAATTACTGTCGGGGAGACTCTTAAGAACCTGTTCCCTAATATTTTCCTGTTCTTTTTCCACTTACATACGTCCTTATCAGGTTTCTTCGGTACCCTAAATCACTTCCTGGATAATTTCCGTGATGTCCTTAATCTCTATGACTTCACTATCCTCCCGGTTCAACCTGCTGTCCTCAAAATTTGTGATGCAATACGGGCAGGAAGTAACCAGCACTTCAGCCCCGATCCCGATAGCCTGTTCCAGTCTGAGGTCGGAGAATCTTTCGCCCTTTGGAGTTTCCATCCAAATCCTGCCTCCCCCCCCTCCGCAACAGAGACTATCTTTGCGCGAATCAGCCATCTCATGCAGCTCTAGACCGGGTATCTTCTTCAAGACCTCCCGGGGTTCGTCATATATGCTGTGATGCCGTCCCAGGTAACATGGGTCGTGATAAGTAACTTTCCTGCCATACTCTTTACTGAGCTCAAGCTTTCCCGCATTGATCAGCTCGGATAGATATTGTGAGATATGAATCACCTCAAAGTTCACCATAAATTCGGGATACTCGTTTTTGAAGGTATGGTAACAATGAGGAGAAGAAACGAGGATCTTCCTGACCCCATTATCGACAAAAGTTTTGATGTTTTCCCTGGCTAAGCGTTTGAATAATTCCTCATCGCCCGTCTTGCGGATGCTTTCTCCGCAGCAGTTCTCCTTTGAGCCCAGTATCCCGAAATCTATCCCTGCCCTGCTAAGAATATTGGCTGTGGCTCTGGCAACTTTTTTTAATCTTGGGTCATAGCTGAGGTAGCAACCGGGGAAATATAAGATTTCCATCCCTTCGGTGAACGTTTTTACAGACAGCCCTTCCGCCCAATTTGCCCTCTTACTGCGTTCTTCATTCAAGGGGTTACCTTCAGCAACAAGGCTCGCGCTTATGCCGCGAACAGGACGGGCAGAGGTAGGAAAAACCCCATATTCGGTTGCAATCCTGCGCAATGACACCCCTGCTTCTATTTGATTTACGCCCCTGGGACATCTCTGAGGACATCTTCCACAGGTAGTGCAACGCCATACGTCTTCACTTTCTATCTCAGTCAAACCGAAAGTAGCCTCTCGGACCAGTTTGCGCATACTGAAAGTTCTAACCCTGTTCCATGGACAAACAACATCGCATAATCCGCACTGATAACAGAATTTGAAGGTTTCCCCACCGTTAGCTTTTACTACATCTATGATCTCTTTAAACGGGGCTACGGTTTCCACTGTCTTTGTCAATCCTCTTCTTTAGCCGTAATGCTTCAGTCCTTCTTTGACTTTCGGGCAACGGCATCCATTATCTTCTGCAATCCGTATTTGTCCACCAACGCTTCCAATCCTATCTCGAGCTCGTCCAGTTTCTCCTCTTCTTCTACTTCCTCTTCCCTTTCTTCGTAAGTCAGCGCATCAGTTATGCACCACTGAACACAAAGCGGTTTTTCTTCGCCTTCACACATATCGCATTTTAGAGGGAGGCCGGAATCGGGTTCTTTGAAAATGTCCCTGGATGGACAGGCAGCCCTGCAAAAGCCGCACTCGTCATATTCTTTTCCGTCAATCACATATTTGTCCCGGCCCATACATTCGGCTGCAGCATTCTGACCTGCGTATACAGGAAGATATACATCTCTTAGCGGTTCACGAATCAGTCGAATGCGAGACCTGGCAGGATTGTTGCTGCTATATTTAGGCGTAGCATGAAAGGAGGAGCAGATCATTTCGCATGCCCGGCAACCATTACATTTATCAAGATCTATCTTGATTGCCTTGACTTTCTTCTTGACTTTGCCCATTCTTTATAATTCCCCTCTGTTCCAAATCTTCGCTAACGTAATCCAAGTCCAATTCGTGTAAAGACTCTTTTGTAGGAATACCCCGATTGTCCCATCCCTTAAATTTGTAATATTCGTCCAAGAGCTTAGCTTCCAGCTCGGGAAATCTCTTTTTCCAATGGTCCTCAGGCGGCTTCTCATCCGCTCTAGTCAAGCCTCTTCTTATATTAACGGCCCTGAGTAGAGTCCGGTTCCTCCTGGCTGCTTGCGTCAGCTTGGCTTCATCCATATCGATCCCGGTCGCAGACGAGATAAAAGCAGGGTAATTGTGGATATGATAGGGCGGCTTCAGGGGGAATGATGACAAACCGGCGCACATCCCGAGGGCGTCATCGATGTAATGCATCTTCTCTTGCCAGTCAACAATTTCACAGGACATCTGAACGGTTGGGTAATATGGATTTGAGTTTTCTCCGCGAAATTCCCAGTCCATAAGATATTGCTTAAACTTTTCATCAGGAACCTGGATCCAATCCTTTACAAACTCTTCTCGCTCCTCTTTCGTAGGAAAAGGCGCCTGGGGAAACTGTCCTTCAATCTGGGTAATGTTTACCTTCTCGCCGGTAGAATACATAAGGAAATAAACGGGATTCAGCATTCCAAGCTTGAGGGGCAGTTGCTCATGTTTCTTGATGTTATTATGAGCATACGCTTCAGCTCCGTTGCCGATCTGTTTGGCCGCCCAATAAGAACCATTGGCCAAGACATCTCCAATACCTTCTCGCCTGACAATTTTGTCAAGTAACCAGAAAAATCTCCCCTCACTGTCGGACGGCATCCCGGGCATGTCCTGGTCAGTTAAAATGCCGGCTTCATAAAGCTCAAGGGCGAAGGCCATAACTTGCGGGGCAGAGAATGCGTCCACTCCATACTCGGTAGCACGTTGAGCGATCGTGAAACCAAAATCCAGGTCCGAATAGGCCGCCATTGTATATGTAAGTTTGGAGAAGCATTTCATCATGTAGGTTGAAATTCCCGGAACGGAAATTGTCGCCCCGCATTTCATCGGACAATTATAACAACTTATCAAACGTTTCCGCACACTTTCCTGGGTCTTCGTCCACCTCTGTTCGATATCCTTGGTCCAAAAATCTTTTCTTCGAGTGCGGGAATTTCCCCACATGAAATTGGTTGTGTGCCATTCCTCATCGATGAGTTTCATCTCTTGCGGTGACCCAAGCCCGGCCAAAATGGGCATTACCCCCGGGATCGGTTTTTCTTCCCGGGCTCCTATATATTTCAGCACTTCGTTGCAAAGCTTCATGAATTCATCTGGTTTGGCAATATGGATGTCCTTCGTTCCACGAACGGCTATCGCCTTAAGCCCCTTGTCCCCCATAACGGCGCCTATTCCCAGCCGGCTTGCACTGGACCTGCCCTGCTCGATGGAAGCAAAATAGACCCTGTTTTCACCTGCCAGGCCTATAGCAGCCACCTGGGTCTTCGGTTCGTTCAACTCTTGTCGAATCAGCTCTTCAGTTTCCCCTGCGCCTTTACCCTTCAAATGAGAGGCATCACGTATTTCCACTTTGTCATTGTGTATCCACACATAAACCAGCTTGGGGGACTTGCCGCGAAATATGACTTTGTCATAACCGGCATACTTCAATTCCGGCGCCCAAAATCCACCCATCATTGAATACGCCATTAACAAGGTCTGAGGAGAAAAGGTGGAAACGATTGTACGATTACAGCCAATGGCAGGTGTGCCACATAAGAGACCGGTACTGAATATCAATAGATTATCCGGAGAAAAAGGCTCCGTTTCAGGGGGGACCCTATCCCACAATATCTTGGTGCTGGTACCCAAACCCCCAAGATAGAGTTCGGTTAATCCTGGGTCAGTTTCTACCCTCTCAACGCTTCCTCGGGATAAGTCAATTTCTAAATTAAACCCTGTCTCTGCGTACCTCATTGTTTATCCCTTCCAGATTATCTGAATCCGTTGCGTACTCTTTGATTTATCATGGATTGCAGGCGCTTAACTCAAAACGGCCTTCACACGCCGGGTGAAGGTTTAAATTGTTCAAGTTATTTTCGATCAAAATCTACGCCATGGATTCAGGGGCGCTCGGATACTGCTCGACAGCCAGTTATGACTATAATATAGCTGCAACATAGTTATATACTAGCTACCTGCCGAGTCAAGAAGAAAACTTGCCGCTGTAGCGAAGGTGAGTTGCTGGTTAGCGATTTTGAGGCGCTATAATAGCGCTCGATGCGTGGGAATTGAGGCCCGGAAAACCGGCTGAGTTGGTTCCGAGGATTTTCCAACCGTTCCGGGCGTAAAGGAAAATGCTGCAACGGTCTCGATATTGCGCATGATGTCAGTCATCCCGGGGGAAATGCTGCCAAAGATCACTTTACCGGCATTGCGCCCGAGTTCCGGGAAATATATGAGCAGCTTGAATGGAGGCAGTCCAGCCAGTTCCATATCTCGCTGTTCAAATTCTCCCGGAGAGCATGAACGAACCTCCCAAAATAGAGGCGACTCAGGCTTTCTTAAACGCGTAGGTCAGCCGTCCATTGGGGGTTCGGCTGGTCTGCGCCTTCATCTTCGTTCCGACCGAGAGTTCGGCCTCGGAAACAGAATTATCGATACGTCCGAAGACTTTATATTCGCCGTAATCCACCAGCGCGATCGTATAAGGGACTTCTTCGGTGAAGCCGGCAGGGGCATACTGCAAGGTAGAGTAGCTTACCAACTCCCCCTTCCCGGCGATTTCAAACCATTCCATGTCGCCGGCAAGGCATTGATAACAATGGGCGCGGGGGGGAAAGAAACTCTTCCCGCAAGTTTTGCACCGGGTCCCCATCAACTTTCCCTCTTCCAGGTAGCCGACAAAATCGTTGACCTGAGTAACGCTGGTGAAGCTGACGGTCCCGAATTGAGCGAATCGTGCATCCAGTTCATTTTTTGCCATCTTGTGCTCCTCGAAACGGATCGTCAATCGACGCCGAGAATTGTAACGTTCCCATAAAGACCCACGCCGCCAATATTGTGGATCAGTCCGAAGGCAGGGTCCTTAACCTGAATTTCCCCGGCCTCCCCCCGGAGCTGAAGCACAACAGTCCGGATCTGGCTCCCGCCTGTCGCACCTACCGGGTGGCCCTTGGAAAGCAGGCCGCCGTCGACGTTCACGGGGATAGAACCCTCCTTGTAGGTTTCCCTGGAGCGGATGAGGTCTTTTCCCTCGCCGGGTTTGGCGAAACCAAGGTCTTCATATGCCATCAGCTCGGCGATTGTAAAACAGTCGTGTACTTCTGCGACGTCCACATCAGCGGGCGTAATGCCGGCCATTCTGTAGGCTTGCCCGGCAGCTTCGACGGACGCCGCAAGACCGGTGAGCCGATCTCGTCCAGCCATGTTGACGGGAGCCGTGGCGGCCCCGATCCCCTTGATCCAGACCGGCTTTTTTGAAAAGGCGCGCGCCTTCTCCTCGCTGGCAACAATAACACATGAACTGCCGTCCGCATTGGCGCAGCAATCGCCCGCACGGAGCGGGCCGGCCACGAGACCGCCCAGGAAACTTGCGGGGTCTTGAAACTGTTCGAGCGTTACCGATTTTCGATATACGGCATTTGGATTGAGCGGCCCGTATGTGCCAGCCTTGACCCGGATGAGGGCCAGATCTTCCATGGTCGTTCCGAATTTAGCCACGTGAGCACGGGCATGCATCGCGTAATATGCCGGCATCATGGTCCCGAAAGGAGACTCCCACTGGATGTCCGCCCCTCGGCCCATTCGCTCCTGCGACTCGGCCGACGTCAATTGGGACATTATCTGAAACCCGATAACCATCACCACGTCGTGCAAACCGGATGCAACGAGCGAGTAGGCGAGCCTCAGGCCCGTGCTGCCCGATGAGCACAGGGTTTCGGCATAAAATGTGGGCTGCGGGTTCAAGCCCAGGTACTCGGCAATCACTCCTGCCGGGGACCGCTGCTTGTCGTATTCGGGTGCGGAGCAGACGACCGTGGCCCCGATATCGGTCCCACGGATCTGTGCGTCCTTCATGGCTTCCCGAAAGCTTTCAAACACCAGCTCTCGAATCGACCCAGGGTATGAGCGGACAAAAACACTCTGCCCGACGCCGATGATTCCAACTTTACCCATATCTTTTCTCCAGAATAAACGAATTATGCGCTCGACAAGCCTCTTATTTCTTGGGCTCCGCAAGCACTTCGGCAAACATTTCCATATCCCAGGTCCTGCATTCTGCCAGGTTTTGACGGAACTTGATGAAGTCGATGACATCGCTCCCGGTGATCTTTTTGGAGTTGAAAGCGCCGAACCCGAGAAACGCCTCCCCGCCCATGTTCGCTGCCAGCCAGTGCCGGTTGGCGTTTTTGGCCATATCCCAGAAGTATTTCTTTTTCATACGAATGCCGTCGATCGACTTGATAAGACAACCCGGGAAAAGATTTGCAAACCGCCATGCGATATTGTCGACCTCTTTGTCGAGCATTTCGAAATCAGCGTCGGGCTGGTGCTTTTTAACCAATTCCCGGGCTTCCTGCAACTCCGTGCCGGATTTGTACTCGCCAAAAACGATCTCCCCATCTTCCACGTATTTGTCCGTAAAGATCGTGGGATTACGAACCCATTTGCCGTCCACCTTGAGTACGGGCACGCACTTGGTGATCAGACCCTTCATCTTCATCTTGTACGCCGACCACATCTCGCAGGAAACGCAGTTCCACATGGCGTCCTCCATGGTGAGAAACCAGGGCAGAAAATCCGTGGAGCCGCCGTCGGGCGCCGATCCGTGCCTGGGCCCGGCCTGGCCGAATATTGCGAGGTCCGAGGAGACCGTGATGTCACACGCCATTCCGATTTCCTGGCCGCCCGCCACCCGCATGCCGTTCACCCTGCAGACCGTGGGCTTCTTGCACATCAGGATGGCATCGACCATGTGATTGAACAAATCCATGTACTGGCCGTACTCCTCGCACCTCAGGCTGTAATACTCGCTGTATTCCCTGGTGTTGCCGCCCGTGCAAAAAGCGTAAGGACCCGTGCCGGTAAAGACGACCGACACCACACTCCTGTCCAGGGAAGCGTTCTCAAAGCCGGCTATGACGCCCTTGACCATTTCGGTGGTATAGGAATTGAACTGCTTCGGATTGTTGAGTCGAATCCAGGCCGTGTACAGACCTTCCACAATTTTTCCGGAAGGGTCCTTGAGGGGCCGCTTTTCATATACGACGCAAGGAGCGTCCTTATCGGTCCCAAAGTGAATATCCGAGTGCAGCAGGTGGTCTTTAGGTCCGTTATCCCTTGGCATCCATTCCAGGGCCATCGTATTCTCTCCTTTCAGAATATGTGCCGGCGGCAGAGCCGCAGCCGAAACCTGCCCCGGACCTGATCCGGGTTTTTCTGCGCTCCGCGAGGCGGGCGCCCGTTCGCCGGATGACGAGTTGTACGGCAACGCCGATCAAAAGTCCGGAACTAGAATAATTCGCCGCTCCGGGGGCTTTCGGTGTGCCTCCTCGAAAGCCTTCCGGATCGTGCTCATCGGACGGGTCTCAACGAAGGGCCCAATCGAGATTTTCCCGGTAATCACCATCTCCAGCACCTGCGGGTAATACTCGGGCAAGCACCCCCAGGTACCGATAATCTCAGCATCGAAGGCCATCAGACGGCTCATCGAGTATTCCACTTTGCTCATTCCGAAGCCAACGATGATCAGCTTGCCGATAAAACTGAGCAGATTCAGCGCTGTTTGCTGGCCAGCGCCGGTACCGGTGACCTCGAAAATCTTCCATCCATATCCGGGCAGCCCCTGCTGTTCGCGGATTTTTTTGACCTCACCGGCCACATCCCCGGGTCCCTTGCCGGAGGCGTTGATGACGAAATCCGCTCCGTATTTGAGCATCTTCTGCAGCCGGTCCTCAACAATGTCTACGGCGATTACGGTACCCGCCCCAAGGGCCTTGGCGATCTGGACCACGTACTGCCCAACGCCCCCAACCCCGATAACGACCACATTATCACCCACCTCGAGGGATGCTCTTTTTGCGGCCTGAAAAGGAGTAGTTACCGCATCGGCCACTACCGCCAGATGCTCGAGCGGGATTTCACCGCGATTTCTTATTTCGCACAGATCGAGACCGGGGACCGGTATGTGGTCGGCAAAACCGCCATATACGCCAAGGCTGTTACCCGGCATCTTCTGATTGAGGCACCTGTTTCCGCGTCGAATCTTGCACAGGTGGCATTCCCGGCAGGGCATAACGGCCGGGACGAGCACCTCTTTGCCCATCCAGCGTTTGTCACCGGCGACAACCGTCCCGGAAATCTCGTGCCCCAGGGTCAAAGGCGGCTTGCAAACCGTCGGCACGCCATCGTAGAAGTAGCCAAGGTCCGTGTGGCATATTCCGCAGCCGGCAATCTTTACGAGGACCTCGCCCGCTTTTAGTGCGGGGACCGGTATTTCCGCCAACTCGAGCTTTCCAGGACTCGATTCTCCAGTCCCTTTGTTCCCGGCGGCCGGCTGGACCATCTGCCAAGTCTTGAGCTTATCGGGTACTGACAACATTTCTCTCCTCCCTGAATAACCTGACGTAAATCGTACCAGATAACCGACCGGCTCGATTTCCGTCACGGTTTTGTCCAGCGGCGATCCAATCGGCGCCATTCGCTAAGAGATTCGCCGGGTGCATGTCAGCGGACCCAGGACGCCGAATTGATCGGGCGGTTTCAGCGGCAATACCGACCGGTAGGAATCGGGGCCGGCAATTTCTCCGGCGGCGTGATCGAAGAGGGCTCCTGGTAGAAGCTATATTTCCGCTACAATGTAGCTTAATCGAAAAGAGAGTGTCAACAGGTTTTTAAAACTGCTCCGGCAAATTTGCGGCGGGCAAAGGATAAAGGAGTTAGGCTTTTTGACCCTTTCAAACAGCCCTCACTTGTTTGCGGCCTCGAGATCGAGGATGCTTCGTCTCAGCTCGGCAGGCACGGGGACCTTCAGATTGTTTCGGTAATCATAAGTAACCAGCACCCCATCGCCTTCGGCGGCAATCCTCGAGAGCCGCTGACTGGCCACACTGTACCTCATCGTCAACCGGTCCCGGCCAATGTCCGATACGGACGCTCCGATCAAGACCACGTCGGGATAGGCCAGGGGGGCGCGAAACCTACATTGAGTAGAGGCAAGGATGGGGCCGATTCCGGTCTTTTCCATGAAATCCCACATTTTGATCCGTTCGAAATACGCGATACGAGCGTTTTCGAAATACCGGAAGTAGGCGACGTTGTTCACGTGCCGGAGCGCGTCCATGTCCCCCCATGCCACGGGGAACTCCACTATGACCGGAAATCCTTCAAGCAGTTTATCTCCCATTTGCGCCTTCAATGAGAACAAGGGGTGTCGATCTAGCAAACAGGGCCTTCAGCGAACATGACCTCTCTAATACCTCGTAACAAAGACCGGGTGCAATACATTACTGCCAATTCAATCCGCGGTTGCATAAATCAATTCAGCTCTTGACCAAAGCAGCCGAAGAATTAAACCGGCTTCCCAACAGGCTTTTTGAAATGGGTTCCTTCCCGGGCGCAAACCAGTACAATGGCATGCCGATCTTGCTTCGCCATGCGAATTTTGGTAATGGTTCATCAGAAGACGTGCGGAGCTGTGCCCGCCACCCCCCTGCGCCTGGCGGAGCATGGAGATTGCGCGGGAAACCATCTCGACGCTCTGCGAGGTTTTTCGAAATTTTCAGAAATTTCCACACAGTACCGGTGAATGTTTACCGTTTGTTCCGATTCACTTGATTCACCGACTTTGGAGGACGCTATGGACTCGCCGCATATCGACTATTACTTCTGTGAAGACCTTCTTTCACCCGATGAAAAGCAAATCCGGGATGAAGTTCGAACCTGGATAGACAGGCGATACCTCCCCAAGGCAGCCGATTATTTCGATCAGGGGATTTTTCCGGTCGAACTGATTGCCGAAATGGCACAAATGGGACTGCTCGGGTTCAAGCTAAACGAATACGGCGGATTGGGAAAAAACAACGTCTCTTTCGGCCTCGTTTGCCAGGAACTGGAAAGGGGAGATTCCGGCCTGCGTTCATTTGTTTCCGTCATAAACGCCCTGGTAATTTACCCCATTTATACGTTTGGCACCGATATGCAGAAGCAACGGTGGCTCCCGGAGCTGGTGAGCGGCAAGAAAATCGGCTGTTTTGGCTTGACGGAGCCCGAAGCAGGGTCCGACCCGCAGAGCATGCGGACGACCGCTGTAAAAGAACGGGGGGGCTATGTTCTTAACGGGCGCAAGATGTGGATAACAAACGGTTCAATTGCGGATGTGGCAGTAGTGTGGGCAAAAACCGAGGAGGGTGAAATCAGAGGCTTTCTGGTCGAAAAGGGCATGCGGGGCTTTTCGGCCCGCCTCATAGAGCGCAAGTTCTCGCTCCGAGCTTCTGTCACCTCCGTTCTCAACTTCGATAATGTGGCAGTCCCCGAGGAAAATCTTCTGCCCGGCACCCAGAGTCTGAAATCGGCCCTGATGTGCCTCAACGAAGCTCGGTATGGCATAGCGTGGGGCAGTGTAGGCGCCGCCATAGCCTGCTATGAGTCGGCACTGAGCTATGCGAAGTCGAGAATCCAGTTCAAAGTCCCGATTGCATCCTTCCAGCTCGTGCAGAGAAAGCTAGTCAGGATGTTGGCGGAAATCACCAAGTCCCAGCTTCTGTGCATTCGACTGGGCAGGCTCAAGGACGAAGGCCGCGCGCGCCATACTCACATTTCCATGGCAAAAATGAATAATGCCTCCGAAGCGCTCAAGATCGCAAGGAGCGCCAGAGACATCCTGGGCGCAAACGGGATAAGCCTCGGATATCCGCCGATCCGCCATATGCTGAATCTCGAAACCGTAAACACCTACGAGGGCACAGAGGACATTCATATTCTGGCAATCGGGCGGGACATAACGGGAGAGAACGCTTTTTCATGCTGACGGGAGTAGAGGTATGAAAATTTGTTTTTGACAAAACGTACAAAACCGCCTGACAGCATTTCACTTAGCTCAAACGTGACCGGCCCTGATTCCTGAATCTGTCATGACCGTCTGCCTCAAAACCCACAGAAGATCCTTCGCCCTCTCCTCGACAGGGGGATTGATAATTGTCACAGGCGCGGGAGAAATCCCGGCGATTTGTCCAGCGCTGTGTATTTAAAGGGAATGCCCAATTTTCTCATTCGGCTTCTGAGAGTGTTGGGATTGGTTCCAAGGAGCCGGGCAGCCCCTCCGGCGCCGCTTATTTTGCCATTGGAGATCTGCAGTGCCCGGCGGATGTGCCGCGACGTGGCTTCGTCAAGCGTAAGCAAGTTGTGGTCTGTCTCATACAGTATACCCGACGCTTGAGTCTTCCCGGGCATATCCAAATGCTCGAACGTAAGCCGCCCATTCTTTTCCTTGCCCCGTTGATGGATAAGCTCGCGTTCGATCAGGTTCTCCAGTTCCCGTATATTGCCGGGCCAGTGATAGGCCTTCAAGCGCTCGACCTCTTCGGCGGAAACGGAAGGCGGGGGGTAGACTTTGAGGTCCTTTGATTTTCTTTCAATAAAATAATGGACCAGGGCCGGAATGTCCTCTTTGCGGCGCCTCAACGGGGGGATCATGATCGGGAATACATTGAGCCGAAACCACAGGTCTTCCCGGAAAGCTCCCGATCGGACCATTTCATCCATGCTCCTATGGGTTGCGGCAATGATACGCACATCCACCGGGATGGTCTTTGTCCCCCCCACCCGTTCTATTTCTTTGTGCTGCAGCACACGAAGCAGCCTGACTTGCGCCTGAAGCGGCAATTCCCCTATTTCGTCAAGAAAAATGCTCCCTTTGTCGGCCCGCTCGAAGCTTCCCCTTTTCTGGGCGATCGCCCCGGTAAACGCACCTCTTTCATGTCCGAAAAGTTCGCTGTCCAGAAGATTGTCCGGGATGGCGCCGCAGTTAACCTTGATGAACGGACCGCCTCTGCTGGATGAAGTGAAATGGATCGCATTGGCAACGACTTCCTTACCTGCTCCCGTTTCCCCGAGGAGCAAGACCGGACTGCTCAGTGGCGCCACCTGCCGAACCATCTCCATTGTCGCTTTCAGGCCATACTCAGCCCCAACGATTTCGACATCTGAAAAATGCCGCAGTTCCCGGCTTAGTTCACGATTTTCCGCGTCGACTATATCTTTGAGCTTCACAACCTCTTCGTAACGGAGCGCATTGGACATAGCTATCGAAAAGGGTTCCCGCAAAAGTGAGACCAGGTGGACATGCTCCTGGGTGAACCTCGCCTTACCTTCCGCCATTATGGAGAATGCCCCCAGGGGCTTGTCTTCGATCTCAAGCTCCATGAGAAGACCACAATGGTTTGAAAGGTCGACGTAGGGGCTGAGGGCCTTCGTTATCGAAGGATATTCCCCCCAGTCGAAGGCCCTGACATCGGGTGCTCCCGCATTGGCTTCAATCTCTTTGATGGCCTCCCTGGACAACTGAGTAAGGGGGATAGACTTTTTGTTCCCGGCATGATCCACGATTGCGAGGCTCCGAAGGAACCCGGTAGTTGGCTCAAACAGGCCGAGAGACACCCCTGAGGCGGGCATAAACAATCGAATGTATTTCAGGCAGTTGAACAAAGCCTTTTCGATATCCAGGCTGCTGCAGATTCGCAATGTGGCCTGCCGAAAAAATTCATTCTCGTCTAACTGCATGTCCTGGTCCCTTCCAGCGAACTTGCTTTTGCAGGCAAAAAAATAACGATATATAACGTTTAAACGCTATTTAACGAACAATATACCATATTTAGTGAACTATAGCGGATAAATCCGCTATATATCTGAATTTAAACGGTAAAATACTTTGGCACAAGTATGGCTCTATTCCGGGACCGAGGTCGTGCGCATCGGCCACTCCTTTGGCAGGCCCGTCCTGGCCCCCTAGCCCACAATCCTGCCCGCCGGTTCGTGCGGCCTCCACAGCTTCGGGAGTTCAGGCGTCAGAGATATTCGTCCGGGTTACTTTGACCTGAGACTGCCGAATGCATCTAAGGGCTTCCTTTCCTGATAACGGTTCAGGTGGGAAGGTGACAACAAGGAAGAACTGCATGATTTGGCTCGAGATGATAAGTATTCGCACTGCCGGGACCATCGAGACAGAGAAAGTCTTCGAGATCTGCAGAGAATGCTTCAAATCGGTTGCAGACGGACAACTGTCGAGGGTGATCGTGTATCGCAGCGCGCAGTATCAGACCGATATCAGCATTCACCTGCAGTGGGAGTCTGATCCGGGGCCGGGCGGCCGGAGCATTCTTGGAGGGAAGGTGAGGTCGGCCCTTATCGATCTTGGACTGATAAACCACACAGGCTGGACCGAGCAGGGAAAGTTTGTCACGGGAATCCCTTCTGAAATCCCAAAGGTAAATACGCTGGGGGGTGACCTTACGCGATCCCCGTCATCGTAACTTTTTGAGGCGCTGCAGGAGCAAAGGGTTCAGGGTCGCCAGTAACCGGAGGAGTCGTCATGAACCGGCTGGAAATAATAGATATTTGCGCAGCCGGGCCGCGGGAGAGAGTAAAGATACTTGAACTCTGCAGCAAAATCCGCGTTCCCCGACTGCGAGGGAGACCGGCAAATTTGAAAGTTTATGGCAGCAGCTTCAGCACTGAACTGAGCATACACATTCAGAGGAGTAACAAGATGTACGAGCCACAGAAAGTCATAGCTACCGATCAAGATATGACGTCCTGGAAAAAAGTAGGGTTCACAATAAAGAGGGAGGCTGCAGCAGTTCCGGCAGCACTCATTTTCGTAATCGCCTGGGTCGTATTAATGGGCATTCTTGCACGGATAATTCTTTATAGTTAGGTTCCCCGGGGAGAGAAAATCCTTGGAAAAGTGTAGTGCCTGCCCCGAGGGGTCAATCCGGCAAATCCGGCTGAGGTTTTTTACTCATAAGAATTCCTGACCCGGACCAGATCCGGGGTTAATCCCGGCAGATACTTATGAACCGCCATTAGCGATGAACATCCTATCAGGACAAGGTCACGTTGCTTTAAGCTGGAAAGCAATCTTGATTGGAAGAGCTTTAGTGCCAATTCCTGATCGAGGGTTCGGGATGGCGGCGCCTGAACTCCCTTGAAGCTGCCGTGGTTCTGAGTAACGGCAAATCGACCTTTAGAGAATCATATTTACCTGGCTAAAGACTTTTAACGAAGTATCAGTGCAAAGGGTGGGATTAATTCCCGCCCTTTTTTCAAAAATTGCGCACCCCTTGTTCCCTTATCAGGCCATTTGGCGAATTCCCCCCGGCTGCAGGACCTGAGCGGTCTCAACGACATAAGGATTGACACTTGTAACAGGCACCGGCGAAGTACGAATGATTTCTTCGGCGATATCGCCGAAAATCGCGCGTTCGAGCCCGTGCCGGTCTACGGTAGCCACAACAACCTTATCGATCCCCTCCGATTCTATATATTTTCGGATTTGCTCAACGGGGTCCCCGCGCAAAACCACCGTTTTAACCTTCGGACGATCTTCGAAATATTTTTCGGCAAATTCCTCCAGCTCCCGTTGCGCGTGCTTCAAGCCCTCCTTTTCCATAATGTCCAACGACGGGTGCGGCACGTAAAAAGTATGGTACCGCTCCAGTGTCCCGACTACGAAGAGAAGGTGCAACTCGGCGTCGAAATGGTCAGCTATAGAGCGTACCTGGGGAACTATTCTGTATGAAGACCCGGCCAAATCGACCGGGAAAAGGATCTTTTTTATTTCCATCTTCATTCCTCCCTATGATTGAGCGGCCAAATGCATCGCAACAGACGACAAGCCGCTTTCACCAAAGATAATCACGGGGAAGCTTTTTCTCAGATATCTGCATTAGTGGTAGGATACTTCGATTCATCGGATCTTTGTTTTGAACAAAAAACCGGCAATTTGTAAACTAATTCGGGGTCTCATCCGTTATTCCAGATGAAAAGTCGATTACCGTTGATTTGGCTGTTTGATAACGCGGACAACTGGATCATAATGAATAGAATACAGGAGGGGTAATATCTCATACGCAACAGGGTGTATTCTATTCGGGATGAACACAACGGATGATGTTGAACTGCGGGTCTCCGCCGCTCCGGGCAGCCAGAATTCCTCGCTTGTGGTGCAGGCCAGGGCAGGAGACAGAAATGCCTTCGAGAAGCTGGTGGCGATCCATCAGGACGAGATCTTCCGTCTGGTATTCTTTCGCACCCGGTCCAGGATGGATTCCGAGGACCTGACTCAGGACATCTTCATGTCCGCGTTCAAGTATCTGCCGCAGCTCAAGGATTCGGACAGATTCCGACCCTGGCTCTACAGAATAGCACTCAACCGGGTCCATGACTTCCACCGGAGAAACAGGTTCCTGGCTTTTTTCGGCATGACGGAAGACAGGGGGGAATCCAATGCAGCCGACGTTGAGCCGCACCGCGATCCCGGGGCGCTTGATAAGGTAATTCGACAGGAGTTCTGGTCGCACGTTAAAGAATTGACCAAGCGATTTTCACCGATGGAAAGGGAGGTTTTTTCCCTGAGGTTCGTAGATGATCTAAATCTGAGAGAAATTGCTCTGGTACTCAACAGGAGCGAGAGCGCGGTGAAGACACACCTTTACCGGGCGATCAAGAAATTCAAAGATGATTCGGCTCTGAGCGATTTTTTGCAAGGAGAATGGCATGGCGAAAAAGATTAACCATCTCGATGAACAACAAATCATCGAGGCCGTGATAGACGAGAGAGGGCTTGATCCCGTGCTCCGTCGCCATCTGTTCGAGTGCGCCGCCTGCCAGGCTGAAAAGGAAGCGTTGCGAGCCGGGCTCGGCCGGTTCGGTCAAATTTCACGCGAAGGGACGCCTGAGCACTTCAGGAAACCGACGATACCCGAACTGGGGGCCGGCGTGTTCAGACCTGTGTGGAGAATCCGCCCCTCGCTGGGCATAGGCGTGGCTTTCGCTTCGATTCTGGCCCTTCTTCTGAGCCCGTTGACACTCAACAGGGAAAGGATTTATACACTTGATGCAGTCTACCAGGAGATGCTCCAGGACGACAAATTCATGACTGAAATCGAAAACCTCGAGGAAAATCCCCTGCCTCGCTTATATGTGGATACCGACCCGGGCGACGATGATAAAGAGATACAGACCCCCGGCGCGATGAAAGACGACGACAGTGTGACCCAGGATGGCGGATCGCGAGATGTTTAAGAATACCCTGGCAATACTGGCCGCGATAATTCTGTTTCTTTTCCCGGCGATTTGCCGGGCAGGTGAGGTCCCTCCGGGAAGGTGGTGGCATGTTCCTTATTTTGTCGATGCGTTGGAGATTACCGATGAGCAGAAAGATGAGCTTGACAAGCTCTTCGACTACAATCGAAACAGACTTGCAGAACTCAAAAAGCAAATGGAACAGGAGAGAAGCGAACTAGTAAAGGCTTTCGACCAGGAGCACCTGAACGAGAGCACCGCGATCACAGGTATGAAAAAACTGGAAAACACCAGGACACTTCTGGCCGCAACGCACTTCAGCTATTCACTGGAGCTCAGAAAGATGCTCGGGCACGAAAAGTTCCAACGGCTGAAGACTCTCTATAGAAACTGGCCCGGTGTGCAGCCGCGGCCGGCAGATCGCCGGTAAAGCCGGATGCATTCCCGCCTCACCTGATCACCCGCTCACTTATCACAGCACATCTCATGTGCCCCTCGCCGCAGGTCCTCTTCTTCCTGTCTGAGTTCGAGCCACCGAAGGACTCTTTCGAACTCGTCTCTGAGCCCGTTCAAAGCGCGTCCCCTGTGAGAGACGCTCAGCTTTTCCTCCATGCTCATTTCTGCGAAGGTCTTTTCCATCGGGGGATAGAGGAAAAGCGGATCGTAGCCGAAACCATTTTCGCCTCGCGCGGAGTCCAGAATTACCCCTTCACAGAAGCCTTCATAGGTCAGGGCGGCGCCGGAAGGCACGGCCAGGGAGAGCACGCAGCAAAACCTTGCTTTGCGGTCAGCTACTCCGGACATGGCACTGAGCAGTTTTGCGTTATTCTCCTGATCGGTTGCGCCAAGCCCCGAATAGCGGGCTGAATGGACACCCGGGGCGCCCGCAAGGGCTTGCACTTCCAGCCCGGAATCGTCTGCCAGGGTCGGCAGACCGAGTACCTTGGCCGTAAAACCGGCCTTTTTGTATGCGTTTTCTTCGAAGGTAGCGCCGTCTTCGACCGGCTCGGGAATCGGACCGAAATCATTCAAGTCCTTGACCAGGATCGGGAAGTCTTTGAGCACGCCTTTAATTTCCGCAGATTTTCCTTTGTTTTTTGTAGCGATTACCAGAATCTGTTTGGCCATTTTGTTTCCCGGAGCAGGGTTATGGTTCTAGCTTTGGGCCGAGGGGCCGGCTTCTTCGCCCGGTTTGAACGGCTTGGTGCCGAAGAAATGGACGATCCACACGCTCGCTTCGTAGAGAACCAGAAGTGGCGCAGCCATTAGAAGCTGAGATACTACATCGGGGCTGGGGGTAAGCACCGCGGCGGCAACAAAAATCAGTACTATGGCCCATTTGCGCTTGCGCTTCAGGAAATCGGAGCTCAGCAGGCCAAGCTTTGCAAGGAAAAATGCGAATACGGGCAGTTGAAATGCAAGCCCGAAGCAAAGGAGCATTTTATTGGCGAAGGCCAGATACTCCGATGTGCGCAGCATGGGTGTGATGTATTCGGATGAGAAGGAGGCAAAGAATTTAAACGCCACCGGGATAACCACAAAATACCCGAACACGACGCCGGCGACGAAACAAAAACAGGAGCTGAAGATAACCGGCAGCATATACTTCTTTTCGTTGGCATACAGGCCGGGGGCCACGAATCTCCATATCTGCCAAAGTATCACCGGAATGGCAAGAAGCGTCCCCGAGATCAAGGAGACCTTCATATAAACGAAGAATGCCTCATGGGGCGCGGTGTAGATGAGCTTTGCCGACTGTCCTGGCGGCAGTGCGTTGATCCATGGCCTCATGAGCCACTCGAAAATCTTGCCGCTGAAAAAATATGAGACGATGAATCCCACCCCTATTGCCAGGCAACAAATCAGCAGTCTGGTGCGCAATTCCTCCAGATGCTGAAAAAGGGGCATCTTGTTTACTTCATCCGACATTTTCAACTATTCCAATGCACGAGAAATGAGCCTTACAGGCTGCATAAGACTTATGATTATTCCGATTTGATTTCTCCGGTCTCTGGAGCTGAGGTTTCGGCAGCTTTGGATTCTGAGGATTGCTGAGGTCCACCGGCGGCTTCTGCTTTTTCTGCGACCTGGGCCGCCTCGAATGCTTTCTTCGGTTCATCATAGACCTCGGCCTTGATGGCGGTCCCCTGGTCCATGATGACGTTTTGAGCAAAATGTTTCTTCAGATTCACCTCACGCTGGGCCGACCGGAATTCCTCTCTGAGCGAGCGGACCGTATCGTCCTGATCCATTGTGCTCTTCAACTCGTCCATCGTCTTCTTAAACTCGGCGTAACCGCGTCCAAGCGCCCGGGCAACATCGGGCAGCTTGTTGGGTCCAACCACCAGAAGGGCGACAATCAAAATCACGAGGAGGTGTTCAAAACCAATTCCAAACATATATTGCTCCTGGATATCCCTGCCTGAATCCTACGCCCCTTATTGGGGTTCACCCGGCTTCGTATCCGCCGATTTGGACTGGCCCTCCTTGATCTGCTTTGCCTCTTCTTCGGCTTTGTCACCGCCTATTGCTTTCTTAAATTCACTGATTCCTTTCCCGAGGCCGCTTCCCAACTCGGGCAGTTTCTTGCCGCCAACCAGGATGACGACACCGACAAGCACGAGGAGCATTTCGGTAGGACTCAACATAGGACCCTCCACAATTTATTATCTTGCATAGCTATGCAAGCCGCTCAAAAGGAAGTTTACACCAAAATAGGTGAATAGAACACACCCAAAACCGATTATTGACAGCCAGGCGACTCTTTCCCCCTTCCACCCCTGCATATTGCGCGCGTGCAGCAGCGCCGCATAAATGAGCCAGGTTATAAGAGACCACGTCTCCTTCGGGTCCCAGCTCCAATAGGTACCCCATGCCGAGTTGGCCCAGATAGATCCGGTTATTATTCCGACGGAAAGCCACAAAAATCCGAACAGCACCAACTGGTAATTGAACCACTCGAGCTGCGAAACGTTGGGCAAAGAGACCTGTAAGACGCCATGCGGATTAGGATTTTGTGGTTTTTCGACGTAAATGGACCTCTTTTTCACCAGGTAGACAATACTGAGCCCGAACGAGACGGCAAACGCCGCGTAGCCGAGAAAACAGGTCATTACGTGAGCAATGAGCCAGTTGCTCTTAAGGGCGGGAACGAGCGGCTGAATCTTTGTGTCGATGTCTTTTGAGAAAGAGGCGTAAGCCATTGCCAGAAAGGAAAACAGGGCCGGAAACACCCCAAGGGCCCTCTGCTTTGTGCGCCACTCGAATACCAGATAGATAGCCATTATCGCCCAGGAGGCGAAAACGAGCGATTCGTACATGTTGGAAAGCGGCGCATGCCCGTATCCCATGCGGTAGGATTCCATCCAGCGCAATCCTATGCCCGCCGTTTGCATCAGCAGGGTCGCTGCGCCCAAAACGGCGCCGGCGCCAAGCAAAGGCCTGAAGCGAAAGATAGTTCCAGACAAGTACAGGACCGTACACAGAAGGTAAGCAAAAGTAGTCAGGCTGAGTAGAAGAGAACTTGTCATTTAGCGCCCTTGGTATCTTTTTGGTTCCCCCTTTTCTCTAAAGGAGGGGTAAGTGGTTTTCCAAGCTCTTTTTCAAGCCGCCCGCAAAGCGCCCTGAACTTTTCTTCGAAGGCCGGCGCATTGCGGCTCGCTCTGCCGGCAAGGGTGACGATAGATTTTTTCCTCTTTTTATCCTGTTCGACGCAGACCCAAAGCTTCCTGTGGCTGGAATAGAACGTAAGGCCTATGCCAACGGTCATGAGAATGAAACCGGCCCACACCAGCCAGATTCCGGGGTCCTTTTTGACCTCGAGTCCTGTATATCTAGCCGTGTCAATTCGAACAACCCGGACCTGGTAGTTTTCAATCCTGTTGCCGTGAAAAGGCCGGTCAGCCAGAATCCATTGGGACGAAGATTGCCGCCCGTCTTTTACATAGGTGAGTTCGACAGCTTGCCCGAATCGCATCAAATCCTGCCGATAGTCGGTTATCGTGAGCTGATCGCCGGTGCCGGGAATATTCACAGGCTGCAGCATAGGAAGGCTCAGTTGGATCTTTGCGCCCGAGTCACGGTCGGTGAGCTCGATCTCAGCCCCCTTGAGGGTGTTCCCATAGTTGGCCTGATAAAAAGTGATCCCTTCGTAGGTCAGGGGATCGTTCACAATTATCGAATCTTTCAGGACTTCCCTACCCTTGTCGATGATGGCCAGATCGGACCGAAACTCCTTCGGGGCCCCCGTGTCATAGAAGGAGACCTCGAACTTGTCGCACCGGACCATGAACGGAAGCTCCAGGACGCTTTCGCCTCCCGCAGATAAGACCTTATCCGAAGTCTGGCCCTCAAAGAGGTTCATGGTCCCCTTGAACCCCAGATAGGACCCTGCCAGAGCGCCAACCAGCACTATGAGAACGCTTATATGCACCCCGTACACCATCAGCCTGCTCCATCGCCCCTGTTCACTAACAGCGCAATAGGAACCGGCTGACTCAATTTCGCACAACCGGCCGAAAGTTTCGCATACAGCGCTTTGCACAGCGGATTGCACTTTTTCCGGAGGGAGCGCGGCGCTAATCGAACTGCTGAGACTAAAGCGCGACAGCTTCTGTGAATCAAAGGGGTCTTCAAACCTCCGAATGAGGCGCACCGTTTTCGGGAGCCTGTCAACCGTGCAGGCGATCAGGTTCGCGCACAGCAGGAGCAGCAAAATTCTGAACCACATTGAATGGTAGAGATTGTTCAGCGCCAGCAAATCTATCAAAGAGGCCATCGCGGGGCTGAAGTGACTTTTAAGCTCGGGCAGGGTTGCCCCCTGAGGCAGAAGGGTCCCTATCAAAGATGCACCCGCCAGGGCAAAAAAGAGGATCAGCGTCAATTTCAACGATGAGAGCCACCCGATCCGCACGCCCCACGAGGCCCCTTTATCCTTGGGCATTCTAGATTTTATCCTTTGGAATTCATTGAAAAATCAAGCGTAGATGATAACCCCGGCGCCGATTGCCGTCAATTCCTCACTAAAACTAAAGATCGGGAAATTCCGGAAGGTTTTCCAGAAATGGAATCAATAGACGATCTGCTTTGGTGAAATTCATCTGTTTAAGTTCGGATACGTTCACCCACATGAACGCAACGTGCTCACTAAGGCACAGTGTTCCCCCGCTGATTTCGCACCAGTACGCGTGCAGGTCGATTGCCGGCTCAAGGTCCTGCTGGCAGATGGTCCTGAACAGGCCGCGAACTTTTATATCGAGGCACAGTTCCTCCCTTATTTCACGAATCAGCGACTGTTCCAGACCTTCACCGGGTTCCACCTTGCCGCCAGGAAATTCCCAAAGAAGCCCGAATCTTTTCCAGGGCGGGCGCTGAGCCACAAACAGCCGCCCCTGCGAGGGTATCAGGGCTGCGGTTACTTTCATAGAGTTACCTCGCGGGGCGTGGAGTCCTTTTCGGCGTCAATCCGAAAACACCCCGCAGCTTCCGGACAAGGCCGAGAAAATCCTGAGCAAGTGACCTGATCAAAAGCACCCCAACAGAAAAAGAGGACTTCAAGCGCCGCCTCCGGGTGAGCGGGCAGGCCGCCGACCTTGCATATGCAGCCGCCGGGGTCTCGACACTCCTCGAGGCATAAGGCCCCGCCGCTCGCCGGGTAACTATACCGGATTTCCGGATTAACACAATATAGTGTCCATCGGGAAAGAGGTCATTGTATCATCCGAGTTTCCGGCAGGGACACCATTTAAATTTAAATGAGGCCCCGGTCAGGCATTCACGATTGACCTGCCATTTTCAAATATTACAATACATTGTCCAGGCGGTACACGGCAATCCGTAAAAACGCGGGTGAAACGGGTTGGCAGATGAATGGGTAAGTAGACCTGACGGGGTATGGCATTCAGTTTTTTGTTTGGAGCCCTCACGAGGCCTGTCCAACCAATGCTTTTTTCTTTAAAAAGAGCCGGCGGCTCTGTATGCTTCGGCATACTTTGCGTATAAGCTCACACACGAATGGAGGCGGAAGGGTGGAGAAGGAGTTTGACGTCGTAATTCTGGGCAGCGGTCCCGCCGGGTTGCAGGCGGCCGTTCATGCCGCAAGGACCAGGGCAAGGGTGGCGGTTTTGGGAAAAGTGCAAAGCAGCTCTTTATATAAAGCCCACATCGAGAATTACTGCTGTATGAATGACACTATTTCCGGTGAAACGGTCCTCAACGAGGGAAGAAATCAGGCGAAAAAGTTCGGATCGATCCTTTTGGATGAGGATGTGCTCCACCTTGAACAGACCGATGGCGGCCGATTCAGTCTAAAACTCGAATCGGGAGACTCCATTGTCTCCTGGACGATAATCCTCGCCATGGGGATTTCCCGAAACCGATTAAACGTCCCCGGCGAAAAGGAGCTTCTCTGCAAAGGTGTCAGCTACTGCGTTGACTGCGATGCCAATTTCTTCCGAAATCAGGTGGTCACGGTGGTCGGCAATGGCAGTGCGGCCGCTTCCGGGGCTCTGAAGCTGCTGCTGATCGCCGGCGAAACTCATCTGGTCTGCGGCAGTCTCGACGTATCAGACCATCTTCGCTATCAGATCGAGAGCAGCAGAATACAAGTCCATCCCGGGCGCTCAGTGAGCCGGGTCCTCGGAGAGAACGAAGTCGAGGCCGTTTTGCTCGACAACGGAGAAAAAATCGAAACAAGCGGAGTCTTCATCGAACTGGGGGCCAAGGGCGCGATTGAGCTTGCATCGGGTCTGGGAGTTGCGCTCGATTCAGAGACGATGCGCTTCATAGCGGCGAACAAAAAACAGGAAACCAATGTGCCCGGCCTCTACGCCGCAGGTGACATCTGCGGCCCCCCCTGGCAGATGGCCAAGGCGGTCGGCGAGGGATGCGTAGCCGGCCTGGAGGCAACCACTTACGCGCGCCGTGCGCGCACAAAGGCAGCCGCGGTTAGTGAATAGTTGACGCGCGATCCCCTCTGCTTATTCCTGAATCTCCTCGACCGATTTCACTTCGATCGTATCGCCTTTGTCACTCTCACTTATCGTGCCAGTGACTTCGACCATCTTGCCCGTCAAACTGGTGAGGTCTTTTCCCTTAACGATGTAATCGCCTTCATCGGCTTCGATTATGAATTGCTTCCCGTGCTTGACCACGATACCAACGATAGTATCTTCCTGAGCTGCTGAAAAGCTGAGCGCCAGAGGCGAGAAGACAAACAACAGACAAAGCGCCGAGAGCACAATAACAGAGCGTGTGAACATAAATCCTCCTCGTATCAGCCGGTCGGAATCTGCTTGCAATCGTTGCTGCATTCGGCTGTCCCGGCGTTTTTAAATACCAGATAAATACAATAATGTATATTGAAAATGACAAATTGATGGAGGGTAAAGATTCCGATGCGGGACAGGTTTTTTATCCGAACTTCTCCGCGTCACGGAGCCTTCCTATTCCGAGCCGGTTTTAGAATTCGTCAACGTCTCAATTCTCGATTCACATCAAATGCGAGGTTTTTTTGAGTAATCATTTCAATTTATATTGTGGCAGGTTGCTTTTTGTGGTTAGAATTCGGTAATGTCGAAACCTGCTCCGTCAACTGAATGATCCCCGTCAGCCAGATTATAATTGAAGCTACACAGAATTAACCTTTATAATCCGGATCTATGGTACGGGAGGTGCGTGAAATTTCACAAAGGGCCCCGGGAGTCTTGAATAAATGGAAAGTAAATTCCACTCAGATCTTGAACAGCTAAAAATGACGATCCTCCAGATGGCGTCACTGACAGAGAAAGCGCTGGAAAAATCCCTACGGGCCTTGGCGGAAAGAGACAACAGCATGGCCGAAGAAGTGTTCCTCGGCGACAAGGAAATCGATTTGCTGGAAGTGGAAGTGGACCACTATTCGCTGAGACTTCTCGCGCTCGATCAGCCGATGGCGAGGGATCTGCGGTTCATAATCGGGTGCATGCGAATCGCGGTAGATCTGGAGCGAATAGCGGACCAGGCCGTAAACATCGCTCAAAGGGCCAAATTCCTGAATAGCCGCCCTCCTCTTCCCACCAATCACGCTATCGAGGAACTGGCTTCTACGGCCCTTGACATGCTGCGCTCCGTTATATCTTCTTTTGTAAACCAGAATACGGATCTTGCAATGGACGTCTGCAAAATGGACGATGTCGCAGACGAGCTCAACTACCGCATTCTCAAGGATTTGCTCGCCTACATGTCCACCGAGACGCCCGCCGTCGAAAGGGCGGTCCAGACCATCATTGTCGCTCGATGCCTCGAACGCAGCGCCGACCAGACAACCAATATTGCTGAAAGCGTGATCTTCATGGTCAAAGGAGTAAATATCAAGCATCGTTGCCAGCAATAAAAACGTAAGCTGGCGGGTTGTGAGAGGTGAACCGACGGATGCAGGAGCAGTGCGGGGTCAACGCACCCACCTGCGAAGCATGGAAATCGTTGGCACGGAATTAGCTTTGGTCATTTTTCTGCTGCCTTTGAAGTTTTTCCAGGACTTCTTAAACCAGGAGCATTAAATGCAAAAATCGTTTGTTATCCTTGCCCTCGTTTTCCTCCCGCTTCTCCTGATCGGCCTTGCCTCTGAGGGCCTGGCCGATGAACTCATCCTAAAGGCTTCAAACCAAGGCGAATGGCTTATCTTCGATTCAGGGGGCCAGGAAGTCGGGACACTCGCATTGGTGGAAGACGGGGCCTACAGCATTCGTCCAAAAGGCGGGCAGTACCTCGGGATAATCAGAGCGAACGGCGATTTACAGATGACCGGGCGCCATCCGGTCATGTCTCCAGGCGATGCCCGGCTTTACCTGGACTCCCTTGATGCAATAAAAGCGCTCAAATAGGACGCATACCTCTTAAGAAGGGCTGCCACAGCGAGGCGGCGAGCCCATAAATTTCCCGGTCTTCCCATTTGCCGTTTCTGCAGATCATGCAGCGCATGAGTTCGCAGATTTCGGAACCATCAGAATAGGTTTCGTCCCTAAACCCACAGTATTGACTTTCCAGCGAGACTTCCATCTATTCTCCTTTTCGAAGCACAAGGAAGTAATTGTGCTTACAATTTAAACATCTCGGCCCTCTATCGCGAGCGATTGGCGGTTTTCGGCTCGAGGAATCTTGAAATCGCTCAATTCAAAGGGAGTAAACAGTATGGCACTCTACCTGGTCCAGCATGGGAAAAGCCTCTCGGAAGAGCAGGACCCCGAGCGGGGTCTTTCTCAGGAAGGTTACGCCGATGTGAGCCGGATAGCCGAGGTCGCCCGGGGCTATGGTGTGCGGCCTGCAGCTATAAAGCACAGCGGGAAAAAAAGAGCGCGGCAGACGGCGGAAATGTTCGCCGAGGCGCTTTTGGGGGATATGAGCAAAGCCGGGGCGATTCCAGGGATCGGTCCTCTCGATGATGTCACCGCAGTTGCAAATACGTTGAAAACCGGCGATAATCTCATGCTCGTAGGGCATTTGCCTTTCATGGAACGGCTGACCGGGTTTCTTGTCACAGGATCTGCTGAAAGGCTCGTTTTCAAGTTCCAGAACGGGGGAATTGTCTGCCTGGACAAGGACCCGGATGCCCGATGGTGGTTCATAAAATGGACACTGATGCCCTGGATAGGTCAATAAACCAATAATCCCCACGCAAGGCGCTGCGCGTGGTCAATTGAGAAAGTAGATCTATGAGCGCGGAAAGAATCCGGGAGTCAGTAATTGCCGGCACCTGGTATCCAGCGAACCCAGGGCTGCTGAAAAAACAACTCGTCAGATATCTCGAACTGGCCAGGCCGCCTCGTCTGGAAGGAGAACTCGCCGGTCTTGTCGTTCCACACGCGGGCTATCTCTATTCGGGAAGCGTAGCCGCATGGTCATACAAGCTCCTGTTGGAAAATCAATTCGACCGGGTGCTCGTACTGGCCCCAAGCCACCATGCAAGTTTCTCCGGAGCAAGCATCTATAACCTGGGCGGATTCCGCACCCCTCTGGGGATAGTTCCCCTAGACAGCGAGTTGATAGATGAGCTCTATAAACATGGGGATATTATACGCTTCATCCCTCAAGCCGACTCCCGGGAGCATTCGCTGGAGATTCAGCTTCCTTTCCTTCAGACCGTACTGAGCACCTTTAAACTCACACCGGTCATAATGGGAACTCAGAACTGCGATTTTTGCCGGAAGCTTGCGCAGGCAATCGCTGAGACCTGCAGCCGGAAGCGGGTGCTGATTGTCGCGAGCAGCGATCTATCGCATTACTACCCCTATGATGAAGCCAAGATGCTTGACGGGGTATGCCTGGACCGGCTCAACGCCCTTGATCCGGAGGGGCTGGCCGAAGACGTGCAAAATCAAAGGACCCATGCCTGCGGCGCGGGACCTTTGATTACCCTGATGATGGCGGCCAGAAAACTCGGCGCCGACCGCAGCAAAGTGCTGCACTACGCCAATTCGGGCGATGTGACGGGTGACAGGTCGGGGGTTGTCGGGTATGCCGCTGCCGCTATTTACCGGAGTTCTGAACATGGAGACGCAGAAAAGCTCCAATTGCCGTAGGGCCGGGTTGGACCTGGGGTTCAGCGCCGAAGAAAAGGAAAAACTGCGGAAACTGGCTTTTCATGCGATTCGCAGCCGCTGCCTTGGCATAGAGATGCCCGACATCGAGATCGATTCGGCGAAACTCAAAGAGCCGGGGGCGGCCTTCGTATGCATACACAGAGGCGGGGAACTCCGGGGGTGCATCGGCATGATCGAAGCCCGCGCGCCTCTTTGGGAGGTCATCAGGAGAATGGCGGTTGAAGCCGCAGTCGGAGACCCGCGATTTTGCGCCCTCGCCTCCGACGAACTTGACGAGATCGATATAGAGATATCGGTTCTGACCCCGTTGCTGCGGATCAGCGATCCTTCGGAAATCGAAATTGGAAAACACGGACTTCTCATTCGCAAAGGCTTTGCCTCCGGCCTCCTTCTGCCGCAGGTTGCAATCGAGCACAACCTGGACCGTGAACGGTTTCTAAAGTTGACCTGCCGTAAGGCCGGGCTCCCGGAAACGGCCTGGAAAAGCAGGGACACCGAAATATACGTATTTTCGGCTGACGTCTTTTAGATCGCAATCAGCGGCTTTGCGCACTCAAAACGAAAGACTCCCCCCTGGACACGGCAGGGGGGGAACCTCCCGGATCGAGGTTTTCAAATGGCCAGGGTTTTAGATATAAACGAAGGCAAAAGGCGCCTTGCCGCCAAAAAGGGATTCGATCCCTGGTCGCGGCGTTTCCGGACCTCGCTTGACGAGAATACGACCATCCGCCAACTGGACAACCCGGTTATCAAGTACCTGGTCCAGGGAGGCGAGGATTCGGCCATGGCGCTCTACGAGCTGATTATGGGCATAAGGGGGTTTGGCCCCGGTACACGGTTCCACTTTCTCGACAGCGCATCTAAAATGGGTGTAACCGACATTACGCTCTTTCTGCTGGACCTGATTCGCTTCGAGGCAATGTACCGGCTGGGCTGGATCGAGAACTACACTCTCCTGGAACTCCCTCTGGTTGATCTCATCCAGTCTTTCAAATCTCAGTTTTCGGCGCCAGGGCTCACCTCGCCTGTCCTTTCCGCAGACCACCCTCTCTATCCGGCATATCTGGCCGAATTTGAAGGCGACCGGAATTCATTCGTTCGAAAGCTCATTCCGGAAGCAATAAAGGCTTTCTGCAATCTCGAAGATGACGCAGCGACTTAGAAAACATTGCAGGCAAATGCGCGATCTGTGAAATTGCGGACATATTGCTTTTGACGTGATCCAGCCAAACCGGGACCGAAGGTCCGTCATCGGGAGTAATTCACATGATTTCCAGGGGAATTCGTACGTTGGCTCTTTCGGCGTTGCTTGTTTCTATGTTTGCTTTTTGCTCCTGTTCCAAGGCAAAGGATGCGCAAAAGGAAGGGCAAGAGACCAAACCGGCCACTCAACAGGCAGCGGAGGCCATCAGGGATCTTGGGAAAAAGCCGATCGACAAGGCCCGGGCGGCCCAAAATCTGGGAGACGACCGGACCAAAGCCATCGATGAAGCCGTTGAGAGTCAGGATCGGCGATGAATCCTTCACAACGGAACTCAGTAATTCTCGCCCAATCGCCTGACAGATCTTAAGTTTAGTTGGGAGTTTGCGGATGGGCAGCCTTGCCAATGCCAGGCACCCTGCCCCCAACGGCCGTGCGCGGACCGGGTGCACAAACCCCCTAAACTAAACAAACGACCGAGGCACAGGCGATTGAACAATGCCTAAAGAGCGATTCCATCTCTACCTTGCCGATGAGCTCCTGAACAGATGCAAGGGCATCCTGCCGATAGATGAGATCTACAACCCGCCCGCCCGCCCGAGAGATCTTGCGTTCTTTATCGGGGCGCTTTCGCCTGATATATTGTTCTACGATTTGCCTTCCTTTTCATTATCGCCTCTGGGCGATGCACTGCATGATCTCATGGACCGGGAAGGAATCTCCCCCATCGAGGAGTGGATCGCCCAAACCTCTCCGCCGTCCGGGACCGCCCGGAAAAGCAGGGTCCTCTGGGCGCTTGGCTTTGCCTGTCACTTCCTGGCGGATGCGGCCTGGCACCCGGTAATAAATGCACTAAGCAGGTCCATGGAGTACTGTGGGAGGAAAAGGCTTTGCGAAATAGAATGCCACCGGCTGCTCGAATCCGAAATCGAAGCCCACTGGCTGGCGAGGACGAGTGCGCCGCAAAGGTATAACGATCTACTGAAGGACTTCGAAAGGGATCGGAACCGGCTCTTTGAGATAGCCTCCAGCTATCGCCGGTTCCTCGAGTTTGCAGGACTCGGCGCCGGTGTCACCGAGACGCGGCTACTCAGGTGCTACCTGAGCCAGAATTTTCTTCTCCGGCTGTTCGCAAACAGGATGCTGGGCAGGAAAAGGGACCCCATGCTCGACTTGCCGCTTGCACGTTATCTCGGCTCACTCATTACGCCGGCCCGGCCCGTACTGCCGGCTCCTTTCTCGCGAACTTTCCCGGAAGACCTGAACCCGTTCAGCGACTTCTTCATGGAACGGGCGCTCACTTCTTTGAATCTACAGTTGTGCGGGCTTGCAGAACGGCTCTCACAATTCCTTGCCAGTTGATCGACTCAGCCTTGTATAGTTCTTCGGGCTTTCCGGAAAACCCATACCTTGTTACACCAAGCCGCACTAGCCTGCAGGGCAGTGAATTTTCGGCCATAATTGCGGCGACCAGAGACCCAAGGCCCGTATCAATGTGGTGATCCTCGGCGGTCACGATGAGGCCTGTTTTGGCGGCCTCAACGATCGCCGCGATGTCGAGCGGCTTGATCGAGGCGAAATTGACCACGGCCGCCCGGACCTCGTGATTATTGGCGAGTTCTTCGCAAGCCTTCACCGCTTCGTGAACGATGGGACCATAGGCGAGTATGGCCGCCTGGCCGCCCTGCCGAAGCCAATCGGCCTTTGCGGGAACAAACCGGTAATCTCCGGCAAATGCGGGCAGGCCCGATTCGTCCAGGATCGGGGAAACCTTGGATCGGCCCATACCCACGAAGAAGTTGCCCGCCCGCCCGGCCACATACCTGATGATCCTGTCTGTCTGGTTGGGGTCGGCCGGCATGAATATTGAAAAACCGAACAAGTTTTGAAGCAACCCTATATAGTCTATGCACTGGTGAGTCTGGCCATCTTCCCCGACATCGAGTCCCAGGTGCGTGCAGACCAGTTTAAGATTTGTATTGTTGATGTCGTTCAACCTCATCTGGTTGAAAACTTCGGTGACTCCAAATGTCCCGAAAGTACCAAGGAAGGTGACAAAGCCCTCCCTGCTCATGGCTCCGGAAGCGGTTGCCGTGTGGTGTTCCTGAATGCCGGATTCGAAGAAAGCGGTGTCTGAAACCTTGTGGAACCCGTCCATTTTTACGGACCCTTCCAGATCGCAGCTAAAACCGACAACCATGGGGACTGTCCCGACGTTATTGAGCCTGGCCAGGTCCTCGAGGGCCCCACCGTATGCCGATCTGTTGTCAGTGAGAGTCCCGGGGCCGTAAGTCCTTGGGGCGCCCGGCTCGATGTCGGGATAGATGAGCTGCGGGGAGAAATGTTTCTGAAAAACACTGCAGGCTTCCCGCTTTTGCTTCAGCCCGGGTATCGGGTCATCCAGCCCAAGCCCCTCGAAGGCTTTTGCGGCCTCTGATTCACTCAGAGTACTGCCGTGATATTTTGCCTTGTTTTCCATAAATGGCACGCCTTTGCCCATAATGGTGCGGGCAATTATCGCGGTAGGAAGGCGCGGGTCCCCGGCTTCGTAGCGGTGAACGCTTCGCAAGGCATGAAAAATCTCGTCAAAATCATGGCCGTCCTGGATATAGACCACGTTCCAGTGGGCTGCGGCATAGTCCGCCCTGATTTCCTGAGGCATTACGGTGTTTGTGCTTCCGCAGATCTGGAGGTAATTGCGGTCGATAAGGCAGGCCATGTTGTTGAGACCATACTTTACGGCGAATCGGCGGGCCTCCGAGATTTGGCCTTTTTGCTGTTCGCCATCACCCATGAGCACGAAGACCCTGTTCTTCTTCCCCTGAAGTTTCAACCCAAGCGCCATCCCGGTCCCGGCGGAAAGTCCCTGGCCCAGGACCCCCGTATTCCATTCGACACCGGGAACACAGGATTCGACGTGGCCGGAAAAGGGCGACCCGGCGCGCCTGAACTCCATGCAGAAATTGTCCTCGTTGAGATATCCGAACTCGCACAGCACGCTGTAAACACCCGGACTGATATGGCCCATGCTGACGATCAGCCGGTCACGCTCATCCCAGCACGGGTCGCAGGGATCGTGAGAGATCGTGCTGTAAAGCATTAGAAGAAGGTGAAGCGATGACATGGAACCGCCCGGATGACCACTCCCGGCCAGGGTGGTGCTCGCGATAATGCGGCGCACACAGCGCAGCCACATCTCTTGCAAGGCTTTTTTCTGCTCATGGGTCAGCGAAGCCTGGTCCAGCGATATTTTAAGCATCTCATAATCCTTTTTTGGAGGCCGGTTTCCGAAACACCAGGATGAATCAACAGCAGTTTCCAATTCGGATCTTTTTGTGTCGAAAAATTTGACGTCGAAATTTTCGGCGAAAAAGAAGGACTTTTCGTCCCGGCCGGGAAATCGAGATGTTTATCCCCGGAATCCGGAACGGAAAGCAGCTTTACTTATGATTGCAATGAGCCAACACCTTATCGACGAATTGGTCCAGCGCCTTTGCGAACAGGCTATCTCCGCGCTCTTCGAGCAACGGTATCCCACGATCTCCGGCCTCAACCACTTCCGGGTCGAACGGTAATTCTCCAAGATACTGCACTTTCATAGCAGAAGATGTCCTCCGTCCGCCGCCAGAACTGAAAATGGGTATGAACTTATTGCAATGAGGGCACGAAAGTCCGGACATGTTCTCCACAAGCCCTAAAATCTCAAGATCTACCTTGCGGCAAAAGTTTATAGATTTCCTGACATCGGCAAGCGCTACTTCCTGGGGAGTGGTAACGATCAGGGCTTGCGCGTCGGGAATGAGCTTCGAAATGCTGAGGGCCTCGTCCCCCGTGCCGGGCGGCGAATCGATCAGCAGAAAATCGAGATCGTCCCACTTGCAGTCGACCAGAAACTGCTGGATTACCCCGTGCTTCAGAGGACCTCGCCAGATGATTGCGGAATCGGTATCCTCAAGCATTGATTCGATGGAGACGATTTTAAGGTTGGGTCTGTATTCATGCGGGATGATCTCCCTGTCGGCAGTGATGTTCAAGGGCCCGTGCAGCCCGAACATCTTTGGAATGGAAGGCCCGTGCAAATCAATGTCCAGAAGGCCCACCTGGTATCCCTTTTGGGCCAGTGCAAGCGCCAGGTAACAGGAAACGCTGCTTTTGCCCACCCCCCCCTTACCGCTCATCACCACCACTTTGTTCCTGATGCGCGAGAGCTTGCAGCCGATGAGTTCCTCTCTAGATTTCTTCTGCGCCGTGCTCGCGCAACTCGCGCAGGATTTCTGATCACATTTCATCCTGAAAATCGCTCCTTTGGCTTGAGTGTCTCGCGCAGCGTCGAGAACAGGACTCCAGGCTACCCGAGGCGCTCTTGATTTTCGTAAGATCTAAAGTTCGTCACATTAAAAGTTATCTTCCACGAAGTCAACTCCACTAATTTTAAACCCGGTTTTTACGAAAACACCGGGGAATCAGCTATTTTGCCCGAAATGTTTACTTTTTTCGAGTATATTGGTAACATCCACCTGCCGGAAGTGGCTCACGAAAGCGCGCAAATATGAAGGCGCATGGAGCAGTGGTTTCCCGCAGCCCTTCCTGCTAACGGAACATGAGGACATCCATGGAAGATCAGAATTCTCTCTTAGACGCGTTGCAGCAGGAATTCAACCTGCTTGAAGAGCAAAGACGGCATCTGCAGCATTCCTTGTTCGCCGAATGCATTCCATTGATGGATGCTTTCGAAAACATCGCGATCACGGATGAAGGCCGCATTCTCCGCGTTCTGGCCAGTCACCTGGGCATTCCTATGCTCGAGCGAGAAGATTACCCGGAAAAGCCCGTGCTTCTGGAAGGCGTTTCGATGTTTTTTTTGCGCAAGCACGCTATTCTGCCCATTCAGGTCGAGAGCGGACGCGTACGAGTCGTGGTGAACAATCCCCTTAACCTGCCCATCATAAACATTGTGTCAAGCTATTTTTCCGGAATGGAATTGGGCCTGTGTGTGGGGCAGCGCGAGGAAATCCGCACGTCAATCGACCGGCTTTACGGTACGGCGGCCCGCGAGGCCGAGGCACAGTCACGAGATGGGATCATGATCGGCGCGGACGGCTTCGAGGAGGACCTTGAACACCTGAAGGGCCTGGCCCAGGAAGCACCCATCGTGCGGCTGGTAAACGTACTGATCTCCCGGGCGCTCGATATGAGGGCCTCGGACATACATTTCGAGCCTTTCGAGCGCTCCTTTCACGTACGATGCCGGGTGGACGGCGTGCTGTTCGACCTGGACCAGCCTCAGAAGACGATGCAGTCGGCCATCGTAAGCAGGCTGAAGCTAATGGCCAACCTCAATATTGCCGAGCGACGCCTGCCCCAGGACGGCAAGATCAAAATACGGTTCGGAAACCGCGAGGTGGATATTCGTGTATCCTGCGTACCGACGATCTACGGGGAAAGCGTGGTCTTGAGGCTCCTTGCGCAGGAAAGCGTTGAATACGATCTGAGCACCCTCGGCATGGACCAAAAAGACCTCGAGTACATCGAGGATATTATCGAGCGCCCGTATGGAATGATACTGGTCACCGGCCCGACCGGGTCCGGCAAGACTACGACCCTGTACGGCGTTTTGAAAAAACTCAATACCGTCACGCGCAAGATCATCACGGTTGAAGACCCGGTCGAATACCAGGTAAACGGAATAAACCAGGTCCAGGTAAAGCCGTCGATCGACCTGACTTTCGCAAACGCTCTGCGCTCTCTGGTTCGGCAGGACCCCGACGTTCTGCTCATAGGTGAAATTCGCGACAGGGAAACTGCCGATATAGCCATTGAATCGGCCCTGACCGGACATCTCGTGCTTTCAACGCTGCACACCAACGACGCCCCGGGGGCAATCACGCGCCTTCGTGACATTGGCATCGAATCCTTCCTCATGGCCGATTCGCTTCTTGCGATCATGGCTCAGCGTCTTATCCGCGTGTTGTGCCCTCACTGCAAAACCGAATACACTGCCCGTGAAGGGGACAGGAACCGGATCGGCGAACTCCTGCCCGATCTGCCCTCTTCTTTGATACTTTACCAGAACAAGGGCTGTGACAGGTGCGGATACACCGGATATAAAGGCAGGCAGGGAATTTTCGAGTTCCTCCCGATAAACGAGGCCATAAAATCGGCCATCGTCGCCGGGAAAGAGTCTGGAAGCATTGCCCGCACAGCTTATGAGCTCGGCTACCGGCCACTGGCCAACCATGGTTTCCGGAAAGTGGTTGAAGGGATTACGACCCTTTCCGAGGTCCTAAGGGTTACAAGCCTGGCCGGTTAAGCTCAGGTGACCCGTATTTTTCCTTAAAGGCTGACAAAAACATGAGTTTTTTCCAATACCAGGCTCGGGATGCCAGTGGGGCCGTACACAGCGGCGTGATGGAAGCCCTCTCCGATCTTGACGCTGCCAGGAAGCTGAAGTCGAGCAGGCTTTTCCCGGTCAAGATCAAGGCCGTGAAAAGCCGGAAAAAGCGGCAGATTCCCGAAGAGCATATAATCCGCTTTCTTTTCGATCTCTCGGACCTGCTTCAAGCAGGCTTGCCGCTCGATCGCGCCTTAAGCCTCATCAGCAGCAACCAGACTCACAAACGCTTTCAGCGCATGGTGCAGGAGTTGTTCGAAAGCGTTCAGGGTGGAAACGATCTGTCGGGCGCACTGAGTCAATACCGTGACGTGTTCGGCACTGTCTCGGATCACATGATAAGGGCCGGCGAAGCAAGCGGCACACTGGGGCCTATCCTCAAACGCCTGGCCCAGTACCTCGAACAGCGGCGCGCATTCCGGCAGGCCATGATATCATCGATGATCTACCCTACCATTCTGCTGGCGACCTCTCTGGTTTCCATGGTGGTCCTGCTGGTCTATGTCATTCCCAAATTCGCGCAAATTTTTCACGACCTGAACCAGAAAGTCCCTTTTATCACACAGCTCATGGTCAATACGGGCGCATGGCTAAAAGATTTTGGATGGATAATCCCGATCGCCATCGCAACGCTCTTCTGGGGCGGCAAATACCTTATGCGCCAGCCGGAGGTAAGAAAACTATGGGATAAGTTGCTGTTCCGGTTTCCATTTACTCGCTATCTGATCCTGCACAGTGAACTGACCCGTTTCTGCAGAACGCTTGGGACCATGCTCGAATCGGGGGTCCCACTGCTCAAAGCGCTCAGTCTCGGTGAGGAATTGATAATGAACTCCGTTCTCAGGGAGACGATTGCGCCCCTGCACCAGGAACTCAAAACCGGGCGGTCGATGAGCAATTTTTTTCGCAGCAATCCCGCATTCCCGCCACGAATGGGAACAATGTTGCGCATATCCGAAGAACAGGGCAACACCGGAGCGGGCCTGCTATCGCTTTCGGAATATTTTGAAAAAGAGCTCGAGGTAACGCTCCGCAGGCTCATGACCTTCATGGAGCCCGTTGTAATCCTGTTCACCGGCGGGTTAATCGGCCTTATGGTAATCAGCATGTTTTCGGCTATTTTTGGAATCAATGACATCAAATTGTAAAATGCAGCCTGGAGATCGGATGACCGAGCGTTTTAAGCAAAGCCGGGACGTATGCCGGGTCGCCCTTCGGGGAGATCGGAACCGTCTCTTTCCGGCTTCCGGGTCCCGAAGTCCTGCTTCAGCAGCAGGTTTTACCCTGGTTGAATTGATAGTCGTACTGGTGATCATCGCACTCGCTATCGCCGTGGTTGTCCCCAGGGTCGGCTCCAACTGGCAAAAAATTGAAGATAGCGCTTTTCTGCAAGAATTTACGGAAACAATAAAAAGGGCCCGGCTTTTTGCCATGAACAGCGGACACCCGGTCGCATTCAGGCTTAACGGGACCACGCGGGTTTACGGTTTTGAAAACCCGCCCCGAAGAGCCATACCTCTGAACGCGGAGGTACGTTCCGAGAATCTGCAAAGGGAACAGGAAACGGGCGATTTTCTTATCGTTTTTCATCCTGACGGCAGCCTGGTCGGAAACGACTTTGAAGTTATCTTCGATCAGGTACGCACTTACCACATCTCTATACATCCACTTTTTGGAACGGTAAGCCTGCAGAGGGTGATGCGGTGAAAAACCTTACGCCGGGACACGGAGACACAAAGTGGCGGAGATGCGGATTCACTCTCCTGGAAACGGTGGTCAGCCTGGCGATCGGCACTTTGATTATCGGCTCGGTGATGGGGCTTATTTCCGAGTCTTTGCGATACAGGATGAATTTGAAGGAAAAGGCTCAAGCTCAGACCGTATTGGATTCGGCTGCACAGATCATCCTGGCCGATCCGGAAAAGGCGGCGCAGGGTTTTGTGCGCCTCGGCGAGCTCGAGGGATCCCCGGAGGTGGGTGTTTCGCTCCTTCCGGTCCAGCTTGAGGGCCAAACACAGGTCGAAAATTTCGGACGGTTATTTAGAGTGATGCTGAACTACCATTCCTCCAAACTGGAGTTCAGCATAATAATTCCCAACAGCGGTTTGAAGTAACGGTGAACCACGGATGACGGAGCGCAGACTGGAAGAAAACCCTCCCCCCCGTTTCACGTCCCGCGAAGCGTGGAGTTCTTATAGGGCAGGCGACCGGAAAGGTTTTACCCTCATCGAGCTTATCATAGCTACGGCGATCTCCGCTCTGGTGATGGGCATTCTTTCCGTTTGCTTCTCGTTTGCGCTGCGGGTATGGCAGAGCACACAGGATCTGAAGCCGGACTTTGCTTTCCCGGTTGCCGAACTGCTCAAAACCCAACTGGCCGAATGCGATCTGACCCCCATCAGGTTCGCGCAAACAGTGCATCCCGTTTTTATCGGGAAACCCAACTCTATTGCTTTTGTAACGGCTCACTCCGTAAGAGCGATCTCGCAGGGCGTGCCGGTTGTGGTTCGTTATACTTATGATCCAAACTCCAAGATGCTCTACTATTCAGAGCTTCTGCTGGACCCCTATCATTCGAAATCCATCGAGCAATTCCTGGCCGACAAATCCTCGCAGAATAAAGATAATAAGATTCGATCTTATGGCGTTGAGTTTCCTGAATTCGTGCTGGCCTATGCAGGCGGGGATGCGAAGCAGTTTTTACAATCCTGGGATTCTACGGACGAAATACCGAAGGAAGTTCTTCTGAGATGGAGAGGGCAGGACTCCATGGTTCACGCCCAGATCCTGATGACGAATACTCCCTTTGAAGTAGAGGTTCCAAAGGCGCCTCTTCAGAACGCGGTGACCGGAGGAGCAGTCCGATGAAAAACGGCGCACCCGGCAAATCCGCCTTTGTGAAATTGCTCGGAAAATTGGGCGCTCCTCTGAACAGCAGGGGCGTGATCTTTATCGCCGTTATATGGGTTTGCGCCCTCATCATGTGGTTTTCACTCCAGATAAGCGCTCAAACCCGGCTCCAGGGAGAGGACCAGATCCATGCGATACGAAAATCGCAAGCGCTCCACCTTGCCATCGGGGGATGCTATGAGGCTTTAGCGCGGCTGGGTCAAAGCCCTCCCCTGCTGAACCGTGGGGTCAATCTGAACTGGCAGCCCGATGGGCAGCCTCACATCGTTGAGTATGAGACCGGTATCGCCCTGGTAATAATCGAATCCGAAAACACCAAGGTGAACGTCAACATGGCCCAGGAGGTCCAACTCAGGCAGGTGCTTCAACGAGCGGGCGCCAATGAACTTGGCTCCGAGGAGTTGGCAGACCGGATAATGGATTTTATCGATGCAGACGATATCGCGCGGCCACACGGAATGGAAAGGGACGGATATATTAAGCTGGGCCTTAACTACGTTCCCTTTGACGGCCCGCTCACCAGCCTCGACCAATTGCTGCTCATCCCGGGCCTCAGCCAGCAGCTTTTTTATGGCTACGATCAAGGAATGGATGAAAGGATGCGTGAGTTACCCGAGATCCTCAGGGATATCGCAATTCCTGGCAAAAATTCTCTTTTCAGTCTATTGACGATCTACGGCACCAATGTAACTCTGGCGCAGGATGAGGAACAGCAGGGAGCTATGCCCAAACCGACCCCGTGGGCACCCGGAAGCATCTATCGAATTCTTTCGTTCGGGAAAACTCCCAATGGGCCCCCGAGCGTAGGAATCTGGTTGACAGTGAGTCTTGCAGGCGATGTTACAAAGCCGTATAAGATATTGAGCAGAAAGACTATGTAAGTAAACCGGCCGGAGATGGGGATTTTGCGCTCGGTTTAGCTAAAAGGAAACGAAATGCTCGAAAGCATAATTAAATACAGGCCGACTCATCTTTACGCCGTCTACGTGGAACCTACGAGGATCGAGATTCTCCATGCGCACAGGCACTGGCGATCATGGGAAATTGCATCGACCGAGCAGTTCCATGTCCCGCACGGCGAATCGGTTTTCGATCATCTCCAGTACCTGAACCTCAAACCGAAGGGAAGGAAGGGAAGCGCCCTACTGGCCATTGTGTCCAGCGCATTCTACTCCGTCCACAGTGAACATTATCCGCTGTCCATAAAGGACCAGCTCGATGATGCAATCAACTTCGACTGGCAGGAAAATATCTTCCACGAACATGAGAGCAGTATGCATTTCTTCGGGCCGCCGGTTGCGCTCGATCAGCATGTCTCCGTCCCTATTTTTTCCATTCAAAGGGAGATTTACGACAAACTGAACCAGGCAATGAACGGATCGCTTTTCCACACCTTCGCCGTGGCGCCGAACGCACTGTCATTTTCCTCATTTTTGCCCCTGATCGAAGATGCGGGGGGAGAATCTGCATTAATGGCCCGCAGCCTGGGTGATGACAATCTTGAAATACACCGCTTCTATAAGGGAGCCTACCTGGACTCAATGTTGGTGGGAAAGTCTTCCCAGACCATGAAACTGTTCACTCATAACCTCAAATGCGCGGGCGAAGGTGACTGCGAACCGATTATTCATCTTGTCTATCCTCCCGATGAGTCCAAATTATTCAAAGACCAGGGTGCAGCGTGGGCGCAGCAGGGATTGCCGATAAAGACGCTGAATCTCTCCGAGCCCTTTGTCTCCGGTTGGGTCCGCCGCCTGCTCAAACTGGACGCCATTCACACTTTCGACTCCAAAATCCTTTTAAAACCATGGCAGGTTCCCCGCGTTGCCGTGCCTCTGGCCGCTCTTGTAGTCATTTTCGCACTCTATGGCGTCTTCCAGATGAGATCGGCCGAAACCTTGGCGCAGAACAGCAAACACCTCAGGGTGCAGATAAGTCAACTCGAAACCCGGTGGCAACCCATCGAGCAACTCCAGACGCGCATGACGAAATTTCGAGAAGACCAGAAAACCTTATCCGAGTTCAACCGCGAAGACTATAAGCCCCTGGAGCTTCTGAGCTTTTTGACCCTCCTCACCCCAGATGACACCTGGCTCAATTACCTCTCACTTCGCCAGGGGCAGCTCATTTTGAGGGGCGAAAGTAAATCGGCGATCAAATATCTCTCGGAACTATCGAAAATCGAGGGACTAAGCGATGTCAAATTCGCATCTCCGGTAACCCGGGACCCTGGTACGGACCAGGAGAGGTTTAACGTCCAGCTTCAGTTGGATATGGAGAAACTCAAAAAGAACTTTGACACGCTGCCGCCAGAACAGCCTGTGCATGCCTTGGGTGCTGCTGCCGAAACCGATGGAGCCAAAAGCGGTCAGAAAGATCAAGTTGCGCCGGAACAGGCTGACGACCAGGAGGGAGCGGCCGACGAGACGTCTGAATCCGAACAGAACAGCGGCGCCGACGATACCGAGGAGGACCAGCAATGAAAATAAAAAGACTGAGTATAAGAATTGAAGATATCAGGAAACACCGCTGGTCAATAGTGGCTTCAGTTGTCATGGTAATGGCCCTTGCCGCTGTCCATTTTTTATGGCTGGCCCCTGTAATCGCGCAGAAAGATGCGCTCGATTCCAAGATAAAGCAGCAGCAGGATCTTATCGCCAAATACGAGCAAAAGCTCAATCAGGGCGAAAGCATCCAGCGGGACCTCGCAAAGCAGGAAGGTGAGCTTAAGGAAATGCAAAAAAAGCTTTTCCGGGGGACCGACCCATACCAGATGGCCGCTTCTCTGGGAGACCTGCTCTCATCGAAAGGCGGCGACGGCGCACAGAAGCTGGACATCAAGACCTACCAGGTGCTCGCCAGCAAGGAATATGGCCTTTATCAGGAAGTCCATCTCAGATTCAATCTTATGACCACAGTCGAGGGACTGCACTATTTTCTTGCCAAGGTTAGGGATTCTCAATTCGCCATACTTGTGCAGGAAATCAACATACAGAAAATACAAAGAAATAAGGGACCAGACCTTGTAGTAAACGTAATTCTAGCAGCGCTCATGGAAAAAGGAGAAAAATCGTAACAGAAGCAAAAACCGGACTGTCTTCACAACCCGTGTCTATACACTTCTTTACCTGTTAATGGTTGACCGATTGTGATACAAGACTGGTTTTAATTAGACAGCTCTTTTGTGCGCACTCAGCAGTTCCGTTTCCAGGAGGGGGCCCTTAAATGAGAACATGCAGGTCTATCCTTGTAATAATATTGGCGATTTCCTTTGTTTCATGTCAGTCTGCGCCACAGTCCCCGGTTCGGCCGGAGACCCAGCCCAGAACTATTCCCGAGGCCCAGGCTCCAACGACTCCGGAGTTTTCGCCACCGCCCACATCTACAGAGACTGCCGCCCCGTCTCAGCCTGCAGGAAAGTCGGAGGTTTCAGTATCCATATCATCCAAAATCCCGCCGCCAAAAAAGGTTTCCCCGATAAAACCCGTGATCTCACCTGTTGAATCAGGCCTATTGGGCCCCAAAACCCAGGAAGTCACGGCCGGAGGGGCTGCCCTTCCCTCGAATGAAAAGCAGCGCATTGTCTTAAATTTCGAGAAAGCCGATATCGCCGAGGTAACCAACCAGATATTCAGCGACCAGTTGAAGCTCAATTACGTGATGGACCAGAACCTTCAGGGCCGGATCAGTATGTATATCGATGGCGATTTCGACAATGAAGAAATCCTTCAGATGGTGACGAGGGCCTATGGGGCAAACGGGATCAGCATCATTCCGAAGAAAGGGTTCTATTTCGTCCAGGCTTCCCAGAAAACGGGAGGCGCCGGTCTGCCTGTGGCCACTGAGCAACTGCTGGGATCAGACAAGGAAAGGCCGCTGATAGTGATCTACAGGCTGCGGTTCATGGACCCCAAACAGGGGGCGAATCTGATCACCCCCTTCCTTACTCCCGGCAGAAAGATCGCGACCGACCCGGCTACAAACAGCCTGATTTTCATTGAGGAAGCCGACAACGCCCGCTCCCTTGTGAACCTTCTGAAGACGATTGACATAAACATTCTCCAGGAAGTCAGCATGGAGATCGTACCCCTTAATAACATAGCTCCAGAGGACGCCGTTCAGGGAATGGACTCTCTGATGGGCAAGCTTGGAAAATTCAAGGAGAGCGCTCTCAAGAACAGCCTGGCGCTCATGCCTCTCAAGAATTTCGGCGGCGTACTGGTCATGGCTCAAAACCCCGAACTGCTCAAATCGGCCCGGCAATGGATACAGGCTATGGATGTGCGGGGTACAGGAAACCAGGAAGAAATCTATGTGTACTTCCTCCAGAACGGCCTGGCGCGAGACATTGCTCAGATTGTGAGCGGGGTGCTCGGGATTGGAGGCGGCGGAGGGATGGGACAGCAGATCGTGCCGTCCGGGCGCTCCGCAACCAAAAGCGCCTTCGGTTCGTCTGGCGGGATGGGCGGCTCCAGCCCCTTCAGCGGCGGCTTTTCAGGTAGCGGTGGGGCTTCCGGCGCCGGTATGTCAGGCAGCACCGGCTTAGGCGGCAGCGGCTTGCCGGGCAGCACCGGGTCAAGCTCGACCAGCGGGGGGGTTGCCGGAAGCACATACGGGGGTTCATCTTCGCGGACGTCGGGCATGGGCGGCGGCGGATCGATGTCTTCCGGCGCAACGTCCGGGCCGCCAAAACCCGGGGGCATTTTCACCGGTGAGGTGATGCTGATTCCCGACGAGGTCAATAACGCGATAGTCGTCCGGGCAAACGCCATTGATTACGGCAAGGTGAGAAAGACTATCGAGACCCTCGATATCGTTCCGAGGGCCGTGCTGATAGAGGTGATGGTTGCAGAAGTGGACCTGACCAAGGACTTCACTTACGGGGTGCAGTACTATTATCAGACCCATCCCTCCACAAATACGGGATACAGCCTCTCTTTCGGCGGCCTGTCCAATGCCACGACAACAACTACCAGTTCAAGCGGCGCCACCACGGCCACGACGGCATCCGGCGCATTTCCTCTTAATATAGGAACGGTGGCGGGAGCGGGGCTCGGCCTCGCCTGGGTCGCCAACGCACAGAACATAGCAGCGCTTCTGAGCTTTATCTCCACTAAATCCAACGTCACCGTGCTTTCCACTCCCACGCTGCTGGCCACCGACAACATGGAGTCAACCATTACGGTCGGCGGCAGTGTGCCGGTACCGACCGGATCATATGCCACCACCGAGACGGGGACCTTGGCGAACTCCGTTTTCAGCACGATCCAATACGCGGAAACCGGTCTCATCCTGAACGTAACGCCGCATATAAACGCAGGGGGCCTGGTCCGGCTCGAACTGGAACAGACGATTCGACAGGTGGACAACGCCTCCGCTACGGTCGGCGCCAACAATACCGCGCCAACCTTTACCGAAAGGAACCTAAAGACTACTCTTCTAGCCCAAAACGGGGCAACGGTGGTAATCGGCGGGATAATCAACTCGCAGCATACAGCCAACAAAACCGGAATCCCTTACCTGCAGGACATACCCCTGCTCTCGCCTCTTTTCTCGTCCAAGAATACCGATTTACAGCGGACCGAACTGCTGATAGCCATTACCCCGCATGTAATAGACCAAAGAAATGCAGAAGCGCCCAGCGAACTCATTCATAAGCTCAATAGCTTGAAACAGAGAGTCGGACAGTGATGGGGGGCGAGCAGGAGCGGTGAGCCGGGGTAGTGCCCGTTCACCGCAGAGGCGCTGAGAACGCATAGCGGCAATGCTTTCTCACCACGAAGGGCACGAGAAGGAAAGCGCCTAAAACTTCTTCTCGTTCTTCTTGCTATTATCCCGTAATGAAAACACTGGATTCCGGCCCAAAACCCTGCCGGAATGACGAAATGTGAGATTCTCACAGACCGGGATGTTTTTTCCGAAATGCATGTCTTGAGCAACAGCCCCTAAACCCCGCCCCTTGCTACGGCATGGTCGCCCAACTCATTCGCAGGTGAAGGCTTTATGCCCTCCAGATCGACAACTCGCAAAATCCTGTAATGTGTTTGGTGGGGCCAAGTCGATCATTAGCACCCAATTTGAACACAACTCCGTATTAACAGGGATTTTGCGGCCAGTTTTCCACTCCCTTTCCCGGAGCTATCGCCGATCATGAAACCTGCCCGACAGCCGGGGGACACTACGTATGCGGTGTGGTGTCTTTGCGAAAATGGCATGATTTGGCAGGAAATGGTCGGGTTTTGGGATTTTTCGAATTTTGGGATTCAGGGATTCAGGGATTTAAGGATTTAGGGATTTAGGGATTTAAGGATTTAGGGATTTAAGGATTTAGGGATTTAAGGATTTAGGGATTTTGGGGATTCACGGAATTAAGGATTCAGGATCGAAGATGGTCCTACGGGTCCAATAAGGAGGGCCAGAAGTATATTACAATTATAATGTATTTTCAATATGTTACACGATAGTAAGCAGAAACTATTGCCAACAAATTGCTTGCAAATGTCCACTCCGTGCCGAAGCTCCCCTAAGGGCGAAAAGGCACTCGGACGGGCCCCGCCGCGAAGATCAACCAGCGCCTCCCCCGCCCGCCATCGCCGGCACTGAAGCCAGGCGCGGGATCAGAGTTCAGGCCACCGGCGCGCGATTTCAAAAAGGATCCTCACCCCGAACCCGGTTGCGCCCTTTGGAGAAAAGCCCGTATCTTTGTCGGTCCATGCGGTGCCGGCAATATCCAGGTGCACCCAGGGGATATGCTGCGGCACGAACTGCTTGAGAAAAATTGCCCCGATGATTGTCCCCGCGCTTCGGTCCCCAACGTTCTTAATGTCCGCCACATCGCTTTTCAAAGCATCCAGATAGAAATCCCAGAGCGGCAGCGGCCAGAGCCTCTCCCCAACTGCAGCGCCGATTTGCCTGATGGAGCCGATCAGTTCTTCCCGGTTGCCCAGGATTGCGGCCACGTCCCTGCCAAGAGCAACTATGCAGGCCCCGGTCAGAGTGGCAATATCGACCATGAGCGCGGGCTTGAAGCGGCTGGCCGCATAGGCCAGCGCATCACAGAGCACGAGCCTGCCTTCGGCGTCTGTGCTGATGATTTCGACAGTCTGCCCCGAATAGGAGCGGAACACGTCTCCGGGTTTATATGCCTGGCCGCCGGGCATGTTTTCCGTACAGGGGAGTATGCCCACTACATGTTTTTTGAGACTGGCTAGGCCGATCGCCTCGAAGGCGCCCAGAACAGATGCTGCGCCGGCCATGTCCTGCTTCATTGCCTCCAGTTTTGCGCTCGGTTTGAGCGAGATCCCGCCGGTATCGAAAGTAATGCCTTTGCCGATGAAGACTATGGCAGGTTCGTTTTCAGTGCCGGGCGGCGCATGCTCGATAACGATGAAATAGGCAGGTTCGCGGCTGCCCTTTGCAACTGCGGCGTAGACCCCCATCCCCATGGTACGAGCCGATTCCAGGTCGATTATTTCGATTTTAAACCCGAATCTTGCCGCAATCCCTGACGCGGTTTCGGCAATGAAACCGGGAGTCGCCCGGTTGGCCGGAGATATGGTCAGGTCTCTTGCCAGCATGATCCCGGCGACTTCGGACTGGGCCACAGCGGCGCTTTGCTTCAGCGAGGGTCCCGGATCGGCATCGCAGAGAAGCAGTATGGACTCGGGGCCTGCCGGGGCATCCGAGTTCCTGGTCTTCATTTCGTTAAAACGATGGAGCCCGGCCATCGCGCCGGTGAGCGACTCTCTCAGCAGGGTTTCTATAAGGCATGTAGATACTTCGCCGCAAAGCCCGTCGAAGGCTGATATCGGGATCCCCGGCCGCTTCAGGCCCATTTCGCGGCATTTTCTCAGTGCGAACGCGGCGGCGTTTTTCAGCTTTTCGGTTTCAAACTGGTCCGCGGGGCCAAGGCCTGCAAGTATGACGCGCCGCACCGGCTCATCGCCCGCAGGTGCATATAAGACGGCCACCTCGCCAGTCTTTCCATGAAAGTCCGGCAGCGCGGCCGAGTGAGCGAGCCAGTTTCCGCCATCCTCCAGAAAGGCTTTCAAACCGGGAAGATGTTCCTCGGATTTCTCGAAAACAAAGAAGACGGCGGCATCGGTTCGCCACTCGTTTCTGGGAGCAATTTGCCATTCTATTTGCATTTGATCCTCAATGTAAAAGAAGAAGCGGGAAGCGGTCAAAAACCAGAAGCGAGGAGCGGGAAGCCGGAAGTTCCTTGCTGGTTGCCCGTTGCTCATGCTTCATGCTGCTTGCTTCAGGTAAGCAGGTCCAAAGCTGGTAGCGGGAAGATACTCGCTTCTCGCTTCATGCTGCTTGCTTCTTGCTCCCTGTTTCTTGCTTCATGCCAATAAATCGAATTGGAGTTATAGTCAACCTCCTGACCCTCTAACAAAAGATAATTCGGAAAAAGGAATTGACAAAAAAGCGGCGCCAAACTAGCGTTTCATCCCTCTAAAACAGGTCAGCACCATATTTTCGATACGGGAGAAAAACAAATGACACAGCGAGTTTTTAACTTCAATCCGGGACCGGCTGCCCTGCCCCTCGTCGTGCTCGAGCAGGTGAAGATGGAAATGCTCGATTTTCAGGGCACAGGCATGTCAATACTCGAAATAAGCCATCGTTCCAAGGCTTTCGAATCGGTGCTCGATAGCGCCATTCAGCGGGTCCGGCGCCTGCTGGGACTCGATGACAGCTATCACGTGCTGTTCATGCAGGGAGGGGCAAGCCTTCAATTCGCCCTGGTACCGATGAACCTTGCCGTTGCCGGCCGGCCGGCAGATTACGTCAATACCGGGTCCTGGGCGACGCGGGCCATAAAGGAAGCCCGAACACTCGGAAAAGACGTCCGGGTAGTCGCAACCTCGGAGGAGAAGGAGTTCACCTTCATCCCGGACAAGGTCCCAGTAAATCAGGACGCCGCCTACCTGCATATAACATCCAACAACACTATCCGGGGCACCCAGTGGAGGAGCTTCCCCGATCCCGGCGCAATTCCCCTGATTAGTGACATGTCTTCGGACATATTAAGCCGCAGGTTCGATCCGCGCCCGTTCGGGATGATTTACGCCGGGGCGCAGAAAAACATCGGTCCGGCGGGAGTGACCCTGGTCATTATTCGAAAAGACATGCTCGAAAGAGTTCCCAAAGAACTTTCGACTATGTTCAGATACACGACCTTCACGGAGAACAATTCCCTCTACAACACTCCGCCCTGCTTTTCCATCTATGTATGCGAACTGGTGCTCAAATGGATCGAAGAGGCCATAGGAGGCCTTGACCGGATGGAAAAAATAAACGACGAAAAAGCTAAACTGCTTTATGACTTCATCGACAGCCAGGACTTTTACAGGGGAACGGCCAGGCCTGATTCACGGTCTCGCATGAATGTCACCTTCCTGCTGCCCAAGGCCGAGATCGAAAAGGAATTCCTCGCCGGGGCGGTTGAGGCCGGATTAGTGGGGCTGAAAGGACACCGGTCGGTCGGCGGGTTGCGGGCCTCAATCTATAATGCGGCAACCCCGGAGGCGGTCAAGGCGATTGTCGATTACATGAAGAGTTTTGCAGCAGCCAAAGGTTAGCATGAGGGTCTTTCGGTGCACGCGCATCTCGACAGTTTGCACGCGAAGCCGCGAAGAGGAAACAGAATCCACCACAGAGACGTTCGACAATTCCAAAAATGCAGTGGCCTACTTCGATGGGCTGCGGTCGATCTTTAGAGAGCGCAGAGGAAAGCAAAAAGTGGGAAAAGAGCTTCAAAAGACCAGCAGGCCCGGACGCGACCGCCGCCGTAGCGCGATTAATTCCTTTTAGTTCTATCGCCATACGACTGAAATTTTAATTTTTCTCTGTGCTCTCTGTGGCTCTGTGGTAAATCTTTTGCTTTCCTTCGCGGCTTCGCGTGAAAGATACCGGGGGTACTCCTTTGCCGGATGGACCATAACTGTTCAGAGACCACCGGAAAACCGCGCGCGCTCATCTATTTAAAGCTGATCCTGACTGCCGTCTTCTGGGGTGGGACCTTTGTGGCGGGACGTGTAGTATCGCGTGAGGCCACCCCTTTTTCTGCCGCTTTCCTCAGGTTCGTTGTGGCGTCGGTTTTTCTTCTCGGCTTCCTGCTCAAATCACTCCGCAGGAAATCCACGCTTCGAGAGCCGGCCCCGGTGGGACCCTCCTGCGACGCTGAGAGGCCGAGATACACAGACGCTAAGACACTCTCTTTACTTCTTCTGCTCGGCCTTACGGGCGTTTTCGCCTATAACGTCTTTTTTTTCTCAGGCCTCAAAACGGTAACGGCAAGCCGGGCCTCCCTCATTATTGCGGCGAATCCCGCTTTCATCGCCCTTTTCTCCAGGCTTCTGTTCAAAGAAAAGCTCGGTTTCATGAGAGCGGCAGGTATTTTCATATCAATTGCCGGAGCTACGGTCGTCATTTGCAAAGGCTCCCTTTCTGTGGTTTTGCATGGCAGGCTGGGGGTCGGAGAGCTTTATATCCTGGGTTGTGTCGCGAGCTGGGTGTCCTATTCCCTGCTTGGCAAAAAGGCATTGAGAAATGTGCCGCCCCTTGCGGCGGTGACCGGCGCCTGCGTCATGGGGACCATGTGCCTCATCGCGCCTGCCCTTCACGAAGGCATTCTGTCTCAAATAGCAACCTATTCCATTTCTGTCTGGCTGGGGATCTTCTACCTCGGCTTTTTCGGGACCGCTCTCGGATTCATCTGGTATTACGAGGGGATACTTGCGATAGGAGCTTCGAGGGCCGGGATCTTCATCAGTATAGTTCCCGTCAGTTCGGTTATCCTGGCCTTTTTTCTCCTGAATGAGAGTATCGATACTCCAGTGCTGCTCGGGACCGGCCTTGTTATCACCGGAGTCTACATAACAAATCGCGAATCGAGGAATTAAGGAATATCCGAATCATAGAGCAAACACCCCCGGCGGATGGATCGGCTGCAGCTTCTTGAAATTCCAGCCGTTTACCAACTATTAATTATTCAGCGTCCGGTTTCAGTTCGTCCAAACTTCGTGTGAGGCTTATCGGCCTGCCCCCGTCTGCAGATTCTGCTCATACAAAACAATGATAATTCCGAATAACGAATTGCAGTCAGCAATGCGAATCACCCGCGAAACAGACCTGGATCTGCGCGGTTCGGCAAGGAAGGGACCGATCGACTCTCAGGACGCACGTCGAGTTAAGTTCCTCGGGGCATATTGTCCTGATAATCAAGCAACCGGCCGGGATGGCAGAATCGTCTTCATGCAAAGTTGAAGCGGAAGATTCTTTTCTATCTTTTATCCATCGACCCGGGAGAAGCAACATGATGTTAAAACGTGTGGTTATCGTGCTCGGTCTTGTGCTTACGCTCACCGTCCCCGTCAGGGTTCAGGTACTGGCGCAGACGATTGCAAATCTAAACGACGGCACGACTCTCAAACAGATCATCGTCTTCGGCCGTCACAGCATACGTTCATCCACAGCGTGCCCAGTACAATTGGAACAGTATGCAGTCCAGCCTTACCCCGACTTCGGGGTCACGACAGGCTGTTTGACCCCGAATGGGAGCACGGCGGAAACCCTCCTTGGCGCGTATTACCGCCAATACCTGCTCCAGGAGGGACTTCTGACGGGTAATGACAGCCTGGATGCAGCGCGCTCGTATTTCCGTTCCAATACCATCGAGCGCTCATGGATGACAGCTACCGCATTCGGGACCGGGTTGATCCCGAACCTAAGCGTGCCCGTACACTCCTACCCTATTAGCTACCCTGTCAGCCAGCCCGACCCGGTTTTCGATCCCATACTGGCAAACGTGGCGAAGGTCGACCCCAATATCGCTGCTGCCCAGGTTCAGGAAATTTTCTATAGCGGAGCAGCGTTGGAATCCGTTTACAGTGACGAGTATTCTCTGCTCAGCAGCGTACTATTCGACAATCAATCAGCGCCGTCAGGCCTGGTTGACCCGACCACTTTACCAATTACCCTCAATCCCAATACCCCCAGTACCAAGTCACCATCGTATACAGGAGGCGTTATTAATATGGGCGGGCTGAATTCGGTACTTGCCGCCGCCGATCCTTTCGTGATGCAACAAGCCGATGGCTTGGAGGTGGGTTGGGGCCGGCTCACGCAGGATCAAGTCTCCCAACTGACCCGGCTTGTAAACCTCCAGTTTGATATTGAAATGCGTTCGCCATACCTCGACAAGGTGCAGAGTTCCAACGCCGCCTCGCACGTGCTCCGCACCATGCAGCAAGTTGTATATCGCTCTAAAGTTCCCGGAGCATTCGGTAACGCCAAATCGCGGATAGTTGTAATTATCAGCTCTGATGCGTACGTGGCCGGGTTGGCTGGCCTTCTTAACGCGCATTGGCAGTTGCCCGGATATCAGCCGGATTTTTGTGCCCCTGGCGGAGCGCTCGTTTTCGAACTGCGACAGTACAATAGATCCAAACAGTATCTTGTCCGCGTCTTCTACACGGCCCAGACCTTCGACCAACTCAGTAGTCTGGCGCCTCTGACGCCTCTGACGCAGGCGCAACCACCTGAAACGATGCAGCTTCTGATTCCGGGAGGCAGCAGATCGGCCACGAATCTGGATGTTAAATTTGGCGTTTTTCAACGGCTTCTGAGCAGCGCTATCGGCTACAAATACGTGGAAAATCCTCGGAGAGAGGATCCTCCCGGCGTGTTAACTGGAGTCTCCTGTCCAGAGGAACAAGTCGTCTGCCCAAGCCCAGAGTAACCCGGCTGTTGAAAATCAGCTCAATTCCGACAGATGTGAGCGCAGGCCGGTCATCGAGCTTCGAATCACCTGTCCGGGATGCCGGCCCGGCGCCCGGAAGGCGGGTGATGCTGTAGAGAAGCGAACCTGCCCGGCCCGGAAGCACAGGCAGCAATGTCTTATTGGGGAGCTTTCGAAGGTATCCCTCTTATATGGAAATTATCGCCTGCAAGGCCGATTCCGGAACATTGGTTGTCGATTGGAGCAAGGGTGAGTCCAAAAACCTGCCGGAACGGCCGGTTTGCGATAAGACCCTTCCATGCCTGTCTGAATTACCTTTACGGTTGTCTCGAAAGCAGGGTTAAGCGGTATTGCATAGCCTACCGGCTCGACATGGATTTTCCCGTTCTCCATGGGAATTCCCGCATGAATCGAAGCAGCCTTATTTACGACCTCATGGAACCGATCCGCCCATCCGTTGATCGGCTGCTTTATCAATTCATGGGAAAAACTGACCTTCGGGTATCAGACTTTTTCGAAACCCGACAAGGTGTCTGCAAGGTCATGCCGGAACTCGCTTCCAAGATCATCCCCCTGGTCCGTTCGTTGGACCCGGACATTAGCCGCGTAGTCAAAGAATTCGCAAGCAACTTCAAAAACCGATATGACTATGCGCCACGAGTGGTGTTTGGCTATTTATACGTTCTCTCACCCACAATTTAGACCTTTTCCGTTTTGGCCTCTCCTGGACACAGGCCGCATGGGCTTGCGATAGTCCCTGTGAAGATTGCTCATCAAGGAAGAAGCTGATGCAGTCTGGTCCCTCGATGTTCCGCCGCCAAAAAAGCAAGAGCCGTAATACAGATTTGAAACCCAGGCGTATATAGTTCCCGATTAGCATGGTTAGATACCGCGATATTTGACGATAAGCCGTCGAGTGCATAGATTATGGTCTCAGGCTGCGTTTACGTGAGACGAGGCGAGGGAGGAACCGTTTTTGCCGGGTTGAACTAAACGGAGGTCCAGATGAAAACAAAGTCCGCTGTACTCATCCTCGCGACAATTATCGTATTTGCCAGCGCAGTCAGGATTTCTGCTCAGGACAAGTTGCTTCAAGAGGCCGATTTGGAATACCTGGGCGCGTTCAGGGTGCCGCAGGGAGACTATGGTTCGCCGCGGTACAGCGGGTTCAATTACGGTGGGACAGCCCTGGCCTGCAACCCTGATCATAAATCTCTTTTTCTGGTAGGCCACGCCTGGTACCAACTGGCCGCGGAAATATCCATACCGCAAATTGTGAAGAGCACCAAATTGAAACGGCTTAGGACCGCCAAGGTATTGCAGCGTTTTGCCGACATAACCGAAGGCCATCGAGCCGATATCGGCGCGGGGGGAGCGGCAGTAGACACAAGCGGTGAACCTCTGGGCGGGCTTTTGGCTTGGAACGGGAAGCTCCTGGGGACAGTTTACGGCAATTACGATGCCTCCGATCTAGTAAAGCTGTCCCACTTCACCTCCGGGCTCTATTTGTCCAGAACCGGCGATTTCGCCGGTATGTACGGGGTTGGCGAGGCGCCGGCAGTCCCAAACCCGGCCTTCGTCGACGGCTACATGGCTGAAATTCCGCCAGAGTGGCAATCTCAATTTGGCGGTCCGGCACTTACAGGAAATTGCTGTCTTTCCATCATCAGCCGCACGTCCCTGGGGCCGGCGGCTTCGGTTTTTGACCCTGATCAAGTGGGATTGCAAGACCCCGCACCGGCCACTCCAGTAGTTGGCTATCCAATCGATCACCCGACGATGGGTGAATATGGTGACCAGGGCAACGTTCTATATAACGGCTCTATGGGCATTACGGGTATGGTTTTTCCGCAGGGCAGCCGTAGCGTTCTCTTTTTCGGCCGGCGCGGCAAGGGCACTTTCTGCTACGGTGAGGGTACTGACAATTCAGCTTTGAATAACACGTATTGTGACCCTGCATACCCGGACGTCCTCTGTTGCTATGATCCGGTTGACAGTTCAAAAGGCGGCCATGCCTATCCATACGTGTATCTGGCTCTTGCTTACGACGCGCTCGATCTGTTGTCCGTCAAGTGGGGGCAAAAGCAAATGTGGGAAATCATGCCATACGGCGTATGGGAACTTAATTTCCCTTTTGCCATAGCTGATGCACAGATTCTGGGGGCCGCTTATGATCCTGCAACTCAAAGAATTTATATTTCTGAAGGAGGTGGAGATAGGCCGGGTTGCTGTGGATATCTGCCGGTCATACACGTCTATCATGTCAATACAGCCACGGGCCCTACCCCGCCGAGGAAAACAAAGCGGTAGGGGCCTGACTCTTTCCTTTCTTTGTCCTCTTTCTTTTCGTCCATCGGGACAAAAGTCGTTGTATGCTCAAAGAATGGACTTTAAATATCTCTCTCCTCGTCCTTGTGAAAGGGGGCGCCGAAATCGTTGCCATTCCTGAATCATATGTTCACGGAATCTGTGTGAAAGAGGCGTTCTTATCCTGGCAAGGGGGTTAACTTTCGTTGAGCCGGAGCCGATGACAATTTGTGAAAGACATCATGAACCCGGTTTGAATGCGGGCAAATTGGTGGAATAGGCGCAATCCCTTGAACAAGAGAGAAACTATCTCCGCGAAGAGAAAGATAGGCTGAGGCAGACCATAGGGAAGTTGCAGTTTGGAAGCAGTCCGCCTTAGCCTGCTATGAGATGTCGATGCACCTTTCATATAAGGAGACATTTCTTTCAAAAGAGAGTCAACCTCTTCCTCGGGGAGTGGGTGATAGAATTGCTGGAGAAGATCGATATTTCCGCTCAGTCCAATCCCTATTGGCTGTAGCCGCTCCGATCCTTAATGAGATGATCAAGCTCATGAACAGCCATGGCGTAAATTGGTCCGGGGCCAACGCGATTGTATCCGGCTAACCTGACCTTCCCGGGGCTATAGCCTTTCGGTACGACAAACAAATCGGGGTCCAGGGATTTCTGTTCAACTTTTATCAGCTTGATCGCAACTGTTCCTCCCAGAACGTGATAAACCGCGTAAACCGGAAAACCGGCGATCCGGTCGAAAACTCCCGTTATATCGATCCGGCTGAATAATGGACTGCGTTCGACCGCCGCTCCCATTCTTTCTCCCAAAATCCGAAATTCCCCGAAACCCTCAACCTCGTCCGAAAACCAACACTCCCCATTTAAAATAGCAAGGTGCACGTTGCACCTGTGGCACCTGTAACCTGAAATTGTCTTCAGCTCGCCGGTCGGAGTAACCCGCAGGCCTACCAATGCGGCAAGCAGGCGGGCCGGGAACCCGGGGAGGCTATTCAAATTAAGCACACTGAACTTTTGCTTCTTTGGGTCCAGGGAGTAGAGCCTCATGCTATTTTGATTCAGGATAAAGACTTTTTTATCATCCAGCTCCAGTCGAAAAGCCGTCGTCGTTAAGTAGTATTTCTGCATGGAAGATCCATTACTGTTATGACGCACATTGGTCATTGTCGTCTCGGTTTCCCAGCAAATGTCGGCTCTGGCCGCAGGGATAAACAGACTGCATATAAGTGCGAAAGCTGCCGTTAAGCCGGCTCGTTTTGTTATATTCATTTTCTTTCCTTCACCTGTCGCGGCATTAAATAAATGCTGGACCAAAGTGCCGTTGAACCGTAATTTCCGAAATAATACTATCAACTTCTGTGCTAAGCATCCAAACAGCATGTTGGAATTGGATGTTTGCCTGAAAAACTTCAGTTGATCCCCTGCAACCCGTAAAAACCCTACGGATCTCCAATCGAGGATGCAAGAAATATCTCAGCGGCACCGGAGTTCGTAGCCCGCTTCCGCCTGACCAGGTTGAAGGGTTCAAGTAAATAGAATGCGATAATAGCGGGCGAGGGAAAAAACCGATGCAATATGAACATACCATCTTCGGGCGTGGTAAATTTGGCATAAAATGATATTACAGTCACATTCCAGTTTCGCAACAATATTTTTGGACAGCGGCTCAAGGTCCAAGGCGCAAATTGACATGGGTTCGGGTGAGGGTTGAGCTGAGCAAGTCGACTGTGGGACATTCTGGAGGGGTGGGAGAGTGGATTAACGAGCAGGGGTACCTAAATTCAACTAAGACAGCTCTCCTGGCTGTTGAGAAATGGAGCGCCAAAATCCTTGTCATTTCCGAATCATTTGCTCACTGGATCTCCGAGGGAGAAGAGTTTAGGTTTTAGCAAGCCGCAAAACTCCCCTTCACGGAACTCTTCAGGTCAGATAGAATGCGTAAATTCGGAAATGGAGAGATTAGAATGCAGGAATCGAAGCGGCACTGAGACAATCACCAGGAAATTGGTCTTCTGTTTTCGTCGATTAGCCGGAATTCTACTCTTCTTATACCAAGTTGCGTTCAAGCGACGCCGCCACGTCCTCGGACGCGGTTTGAACGAGAGTGAAACTTGGACCTTGCCCTGCCGGATGCATCATTCTAAAAGAACAAGCTCGGGCGCGGCAGCAGCCAAGGTCCCTCGATCACTGGAGCTCGATGCCCCTGTTCAAGCATGGCCCCGGGCCGCTTTTTGAACACTGATGAGGCTTATGCACTCTCCCACAAGAGAATATTTACAAAGGCCACCCCGGGCTGTCGTTCCCATACCCTATTAAAGGAGACTGACAACGATGGCCCAGAAGCGTAAGAATGCACCAGGCAAAGGCCGCAAAGGGCAGCCACACTCTTTGAACCCAATTCAACCCAATGCAGCCGGTATCGATCTGGGCTCACGCGAGCACTGCGTGGCCGGTCCACCTTTACCGGACGGTTCCCCTAACGTAAAGCATTTTGGAACCACAACCCCGGAACTGTTGCGCCTCGCCGGATGGCTTGAGCAGCAGAAGATCGCTACTGTCGCCATGGAAAGCACCGGAGTATACTGGATCCCCCTATTTGAAATCCTCGATAGCCGCGGCTTCGACGTCCAACTGGTCAATGCTCGCCAGATTAGTCATGTTCCGGGCCGCAAAACCGACATGATCGATTGCCAGTGGATTCAATTACTGCACGCCTGCGGATTGCTCCGGGGGTCTTTGCGACCAGGCGAGGACATCTGTTGCCTGCGAGCTCTCATACGTGAGCGCAATACAATTGTAGACCTGCGTTCCGACTGGGTCCGACGGATGCAAAAGAGCCTCGACCAGATGAACATTTGCGTGCATCACGCCGTTTCGGATATTACAGGCCTTACCGGCATGGCAATTATCCGTGCCATTATAAGCGGTGAACGGGACCCTCGTGCCCTGGCGAGTTTGCGTGATTGCCGATGCCAGAAATCGGAAGACAGGATCGCCGAGGAGCTCACCGGTAACTGGCGCCTTGAGCACCTGTTCAACCTTGGTCAAGCCCTAAAGGTTTATGATCAGCTATGTGGCGTCATCGCCGACTATGATGCCGAGATCCTCAAGTACGTCAACTCCTTGCAACCTCCTGACTCAAAGGATTCATCGGCACCGCCTCCGGCATCCAGAGCCAAAGCGACTAAATTTTCCAAGCTGGGTCAGGAGCCAATGCGCCAGGCCCTTTATCGCATGTCGGGCTTTGATCTCACTACAATTGACGGCATTGGTGTTGATACCGCCGCCGTTATCATGAGTGAGTTAGGTCCCGACCTGTCTGTATTCCCAGATGAAGGCCACTTCGTTTCGTACTTGCGTCTAGCGCCAAATATCTCGATCAGCGCAGGCAAAAAGGTCCCAGGCAAGTTCCGGGCTGTCACCTCCACGCGGGTGTGCAATGCATTGCGCATGGCCGCAACAAGTTTGCGCAATTCGAAAACGGCACTTGGAGCCTACTATCGCCGCATCTCGAGACGCAAAGGCAAGTCGGTCGCCGTTTTTGCGACGGCCCGCAAGTTGGCCCAACTGGTTTATCGGTTGATCCGTTATGGCCAAGCATATGTTGACACAGGCTCCGATGTCTACGAGGCCCGTTTTACCGAGCGTCGTTTGGCAACGTATGCCAGAACTCTTAAGCAAATGGGCTATAAAATCGAACCATTAGCTGCTTAGGGGCGTTCTTTGTCCCTTCAAGTTTCACAAGAGTTGACATTGCGTCCGGGAGGGCATAAAGCCCTCCCCTACGAGGTTGCGCCAATTCTATCGTAGGGGCGGGGTTTATCCCCGCCCGTCTTGAACGCAACTTGGTATTATATCTGATTTCGCCTTCCAGGTGGGCTTAGCTGTTTTGAATGTTTAACAATGATCGGGTTTCAGGCCCGGCGGAGGAGGTAAAGATGGCTGAAACGATGGAAGGCCCCGTGATGCTGGCTCTCTCCACGTTTAGAAAGTCCGAGAAAGCCGTCGATACTGCAATTGAAAAAGCAAAAAACATTAAGAAGCTGCTCGTGGTCTTTGTCGCAGACGTCAATTTGGCTCGATATTTCATCGGAGCTGAGCACGGACTTTCTCCTGACTTATTAAAAGGAATGTCCGAGGCCAATCTGCTGAAGCTGCATGAAAAAGAGGGACGCAGACATCTTCAAACCGTTGCCGAAAAGGCCCGGTTGGAGGGTATTGAAATGAAGGCAATTGTCCAGATAGGTCGATTTGCCGCCGTTTGCCTCGATCTGGTCGAGCAGGAGAAACCGTCCCTGATAGTGACTACCCTCTCTCAAAGACCTGAATGGGTGAGGACATTTTTTGGAGCTCCTGTCAACGAGCTTATAGAGAAGGCTGATTGCCCGGTTATGGTCGTATAGATCAGATGTTCTCCATTTGCTCCCTTGCCAGCCGTTCTGTGGAGCATTGCCAATCGGAGGTTGACGCTTGCGCCTACCAGACGTGGGGAAAGAAGCGATACTTCACCCGGTCAAGATAGGCGTCGTAGCCTTCCAGTTCTTCCCGAAGCAGGCGCTCCTCCAAGACGGCCCTAACCGCAAAGAGACCGATAAAAACCGGTGTGCAGAGCACTCCGTACCAGGGCCCCAACAATAAGGCGGTTCCCAAGAAGAAGAGACAGGCGCCCGTGTACATGGGGTGTCGCACATAGCGGTAAGGACCGGTTGAAATCACGGTTTGCGCCCGCTCTTTCTGGACCCGCACCACAGCCGATGAGTACGGGTTTTCCCGCATGGTCAGAAAGGAGATGTACAATGAGATGAGCAGCACCAGGGCTCCCAGAGTTTTGAGTTCAACCGGCATCCGCGACCAATGAAAGCGCACGGCGTCAAGAGGCATGAGGATCAACCAGAACAGAATGAAAACAAGTGCGACAGCGATAAACGCCTTATCCCAGGATAATTGGGGCCGAAACCGCATTCTCTCTTCAATGAGTTCCGGGTCGTATTTGAGAAGCCACCAGGTGATAGGCAGGCTGCAGACGAAGAGCAGACCCAGGAAAACCCAGCCGGCCGGCCAGGCGACTGTCCCTGCAGGCAGGAAGAGAGCCAGCGCCATCACCAGGAACTCAACAGACTCCATCACAATGACTTTTTCCTGAAGGCTCACAGGTATCTCTCCGAAAGGTTAATGCTCCTTTCCATGACCTAATAAGCCGCTCCGGGCTTGTCAACTATGAGAGTAGCGACCGTGTTTAGTTTGCTGTTTCCTCCTTGGTCATTTTAGTTCAAGAACGATAGCCTTCTCGAACGGTCACTTTACAAAGTGCCGCCTGTAGCGTTTATTCTCACCTCTACCGAATGTTCCCGGTGGTCGTCAACAAGGGGAACCGTCTTGTCGTGTTGCTCGACGCCATCAACCGTGACACTCATTACATCACTGCCTGTCTGCGTTTGTAGAACGGCAATGTGGTAGACCGTCTCGCGATACCGGTAGTGCATCTTGAACCCCTCCCAATCCGCAGGAAGGCACGGGGTAAAATACAGTTTATCGACTTCAAGTCTGAGACCCAGGAGTGATTCCACCATCAGCCGGTACATCCAGGCAGCCGAGCCCGTGTACCAGGTCCAGCCGCCTCGGCCGGTATGGGGCGGCACCGCATAGACATCGGCCGCAGCGACGTAGGGTTCCACTTTGTAGGTGGCAACCTCCTCGGCCGATCTTGCATGGTTCACCGGGTTGATCATAGTAAAGAGTTCCCACGCACGCCGGTTGTCCCCCAGGCGAGCGAAGGCCATTGCCGCCCAGATGGCGGCATGCGTGTACTGCCCGCCGTTTTCTCTCACGCCCGGGACGTACCCTTTGATGTAGCCGGGATTCAGCGCCGACTTGTCGAAGGGCGGATCCAAAAGTTGGATAAGTCCATGCTCGCGGCGAACGAGGCGCTCATCGACCGCTTCCATGGCAATGCGTGAACGCCCGGCGTCTCCCGCACCGGATAGAACGGACCAGCTCTGCGCAATCGAATCAATCCGGCATTCGGGGTTGCTCGCCGATCCAAGCGGCGAGCCGTCGTCGAAATAAGCGCGGCGATACCATTCGCCGTCCCAGCCATGCCTCTCGATATTGCGGCGCAGCTCGGCCGCATCTTTTTCACAACGCTCGGCAAAAGACACGTCGCCATGGGTGCGCGCAACCTCAGTGAAGCGCATGAGTACTTCATACAGGAAAAATCCCAGCCACACGCTCTCACCCTTGCCGTGTTCGCCCACCAGGTTCATGCCGTCGTTCCAGTCACCGGAGCCGATGAGCGGCAACCCGTGCTCGCCGAATTTGAGGCCGTTCATGATGGCTCGGACACAGTGTTCGTAAAGGCTCGCCGCCTCTTCAGAGCGCCCGGGCAGATCGTAATAAGAGTCCTCATCCGCGCTTACCGGGCGGCCTTGGACGAAGTGGACGGGCTCATCCAACACGCCGGTGTCCCCTGTGTTCAGAACATAGCGGCACGTCGCGAGCGGCAGCCAGAGGTAATCGTCCGAACAGTGCGTCCGCACACCCCGGCCCGTTGGAGGATGCCACCAATGTTGAACATCTCCTTCCGGGAATTGACGGGCCGCGCACAGGAGCAGGTGCTCGCGCACGAGATGCGGTCTGGCGTGGATGAGGGCCATCACGTCCTGCAACTGATCGCGAAAACCGAAGGCGCCCCCCGACTGGTAGTATCCGCTTCGCGCCCAAAGGCGGCACGCCAGGGTCTGGTATAACAGCCAGCCGTTGGCCAGCACGTTGAAGGATTGGTCGGGTGTTTCCACGTTTACCACGCCGAGGGTGTGCGTCCAGTGCTGCCACACCACATCGAGGGCGTCGCGCGCAGCGGTTGATCCTCGAAAGCGATTGACCAGGTTTCTTGCATCGTCGGCGTCTCGCCCGACGCCGAGCCTGAAGACGATCTCACGCTCTTGCCCGGCGGCCAGTTCGAAGCTCACCTGGATCGCGGCGCAGGGATCCAGGGCGGCCCCCACCTTGCCGGAAAGACGCGTGCGCGTCATAGCGGCAGGACTGCGAAGCGTACCGTTGCGGCCCAGGAATTCAGTCCGATCGCCGCTTACGGTACGGGAGGTCTCGTCCACATCGAAGAATACCGTGCGGCCGCGGAACTCCGTGTTGTAAGGGTTGCGCGCGAATAGCGCGCCGCTCTTCGGGTCGATTTCGGTGATCACGTGCATGCTCGATTTCGGCCGCAGATCGCCAAGGACCCATTCCGCATATCCGGTAGCGGAGAGCCGGCGGGATCGCCCCGTCTCGTTACGTACCTTGAGCACCGTGAACTTGAGCGGTGAGTCCAGGGCCGTATAAACCCACATCTCGGAGCGGATGCCGCGCTCCGTATGCTCGAAGACACTGTAACCGAAGCCGTGCCGGGTGACGTAAGGTGTCATTCCGCGGCAGGGCAGCGGCGTGGGTGACCAGAAATGGCCACGCTCGTCATCACGGATGTAAAATGCCTCTCCGCCCGAATCTCCTACGGGATCGTTTTCCCAGGGCGTGAGACGGAACTCATGGGCATTCTCGCCCCAGGTGTAGGCAATGCCGCTCTCTGAAATGACGGTCCCGAACTGCGGGTTGGCCAGCACATTCGCCCACGGCGCCGGCGTCACCTGCCCGGGCGCCGTGGTAACGACATACTCGCGTCCATCCGGGGTGAATCCGCCCAGCCCGTTGAAGAACGTCAGATCAGTGCGTGGCAGCGGGACGACCGGCAGTGGTTCGGAGCGGTGGGTTCGGGTCAGTGTAAGGAGGGGCACGGTTACTTCCGCCAGCCTGCGGCCGTTGATCTGGTCCGCCAGCGCCCCACGGCTGTCGATGATGATGGCGCGGGAGACCGTTTGGAACAGGATACGGTCCTCTTCGGCTATCTGGTCGGCAGCTCTTACGAAAATGCCGCCGGGTCGATCGGTCACGTTGGCTTCGGTGCCTGCGGCGATGAGTCCCATGATCTGGTCGTGGAGGAGTTGCCGGTAACCGGCGTGATCTTCGTTCCAGATCACGAGGTCCACCGCCAGTCCGTTTAGACGCCAGTACGCGTGGGCCTGCACGAGTTGGCGCACCAGGTCGATATTGGCCGGATCTTCAATCTGCAGCAGCACAATCGGTAAGTCGCCGGAAATGGCGTATCCCCAGAGACCTGATTGCCCCCGGCGGTTCTTGATGAGGACGCCCGGGTCGGCGCGTAGCGAAGAATTGGCGTAGATTACAGAGCTTGCAAGGCGAAAATAGAGCTGCGCGTCGGCCTGCGTGGTATTGATCTGCCGCAATAGCACCTGGCTATGTGTCCATGCCAGATCGAAGACGCGGTCCGCCAGACGCCGATCCTGGTATTTTACCACGAGGCTTAAGGCGGCATCGCGGGTTTCACCCATGCCGGAGACCATGTCTATCGTTACCGATTCTTCCGGATCGAGCGTTATTCGATACCGGATGGCGACAATCGGATCGAGCACGGACCCCTCACTGCCCGAGAGCGCCCCCGTGAAAAAGCCAGCCGCCCCGCTCATCGCTTGTGGATCGGCGACGGTGTGACCGCGACCGACGAACTCCATGCGATCTGTCTCATAGGAGACTTCTCCGATCTCCCCCCCGTGCACGGCCATCAGGTGAAACATCCAGGGCGCCAGCTCGCCCTGGGAGCGAGGCCGGCGAGTGCAGAGGATTGCTCGCTGCCGCCGGATGATCTCCGTCTGCACAAAGAGATTGCTGAACGCCGGATGCAGTGCGTCCGCGGCGAGCGGCGCCAGGACCACTTCAGCATAACTTGTCACGTCTATCGCGCGCCTCGTCCGCGCGTGGTTGGTGATGCGGACGCGGCGAAGTTCGATGTCATCCTCGGGCGAAACAGCGATCTCGGTATGGGTGTCATAGTCATGGTCGCGGCAACGAAATTCGGCCCTCCCTTCCGAGAAGATCGCCTCAAAACGCTTAGATCGTTTGAGCGTTGGCTGATATGCGGTTGACCAGAACTCCCTGCTGGCCACGTCGCGGATATAACAGAACGTGCCCCAGTTGTCGCAGGTGCTGTCTTCGCGCCAACGTGTGACGGCGAGGTCCTTCCAGCGGCTGTAGCCGCCTCCGGCGTTCGTGATCATCACGTGGTATCTGCCGTTCGAGAGCAACTGTACTTCCGGGTTCGGCGTGTCGGGACTGCTGAAAACGCGTATCGGCGTCTCCAGAGCGCTGGAAGCCATATGGTGCTCGGAGATCTCGGTTGTATGCGCATAGAATGCAGTAGCCTTGGGGACCCGTTCCTGAAGCAGCAGCATGGTCGCCTGGAACAGGGGTTCCGATTCGAATCGTTTCTGCATCGGACGGCCCAGGAGTAGATAGGCCAAAGAGAGAAAGCTCATGCCCTGGTGATGTGTCATGAAGGAGCGAACCACGGCGCTCGATTGTCCACGCGGCAGGCGTGAAGGAGTGTAGTCGATCGCTTCATAGAAGCCGTATTTTCCTTCGAACCCTTCGGCTGCAAGCCGTTCGAGATTCAAACACGCCTTGTCGGGCGCCACCATCAGCGCCAGCGCCGAAGCATAGGGCGCAATTACCAGGTCCTCGGCGAGCCCTCGTTTGAGCCCCAGGCCGGGCACGCCGAATGCCCGGTATTGGTAGTTGAGATGAACATCGATTGCATTGTAGCCGCATTCTGAAATGCCCCAGGGCACCCCGCATTTTCTCCCATACTCGATCTGGCTGGCCACAGCCGCCTTGCAGGTCTTGTCGAGCAGGGTGTTTTCGTATGTCGGCATCACCAGGAGCGGCATGAGGTACTCGAACATCGACCCGCTCCATGATAGGAGAATAGGCTCTCCACCGGTTGTGGTGAGCAGACGCCCCATGGCGAACCAGCTTTCCTGGGGCAACTCTCCTTGAGCAATTGCCACGAAACTGCAAAATCTCGCTTCCGAAGCCAGTAGATCGTAGTAGCTGGAGTCCCGCCGATGCTCGCTGACGTTGTATCCGATAGCCAGTAGATGACGGGCTTTATCGAACAGGAAATCATACTCCATACGGGCGAGCTCGTTCGATTGCAGTGCAAGGCCCTCAACAGCCGTCAACCTGGCGCCTGCACGCCGGCTTGCCTCAATGATGAGAGTTCGAAGCTCATCGAGCCACGCCTTCTCCCCGGGTGTCACCTTCAAGGCGAGCTGTTGCTCGATTTCCGGCAGGAAATCCACTTGAAGGTTGGCCAGTTGGCGCAGCGTTGGGATCGCGTCGATACCGTGAAAGTCCTGGACCCTATTCTGAGAGGACAAGAGGGGTGTCCACGGAGCAAGAAACATTATTTCATCGAGCGCATCACGGCACTGCCGGACGAATGAGTGCGCCCACCACCTCAATTGGCTCTCAGGGCCGGTGGCAGGGCCAGAGCCGGGGTTGGCGCTCAAAGCTTCGGAGGAGGCAGAGGCGGAAGCCACGTCTGCGGCCAGCGCCGCCAACCGATCCAGGCACAGCCGTGCCGCCGCAAGCGTCGCCGGCCGGGAACCGGCCGCGAGCTCCAGGTCCTTCTGAAGTTGAGCAAGCTGGACCGAAGCAGAGCCTCCCGCAAGGTCCACGAGGATCCTCAACGTGTCGCTGAGCCCGTCGAACAAGCGTGCTCCCAGGATATTGTCATCGGGAAGAGCGAGCAGACCCTGCCGCAATGCCAGCAGATGGCCTGCGAGATTCCCACTGTCGACAGACGAAATGTAGAGGGGCAGGAGCGGCTTCAAAGATTGCGTGTCGTACCAGTTATAGAAGTGGCCCCGGTGACGCTCCAAGGTTTCCATTGTACGGAAGGCATACGCTGTACGTTCGATGAATCGTCCGGATGAAATGTAGCCGAAATCGAGTGCGGTTAAATTCGCAAGCAGCGCTAATCCCATGTTGGTGGGCGACGTGCGGTGCGCGACCACGCCGGAGGGGTTCTCCTGAAAGTTATCGGGCGGCAGCCAATGATCCTCCGGGCCGACAAATGTCTCGAAGAACGCCCAGGTTTTCCGGGAGAGCTTCCGGAGAAAGATCGTCTGCTCATTCGTGAGCTTTGCTTCGCGGCTGCCGAGTGGCCGGCTGATCCACCATACGATAGCGGGCGAGGTAAACCAGAGACCCAAAAGGGGCAGAGACACAACTAACGCTGTGGGCCTCAATAACGCGAGAGTAATGGCCGCGGCCACGGCAATGACCGGGGCGATCCACATAGTCCGGTAAGAGCCGGCGAAGTCAGTGCGGCCATTGTGGTCCGGGCCGCTCGAAGGGTTCCATTCGAGAAGCCGCCTGTGCGCAATCAGCAGGCGCCAGGCCGTTCGCACAACCGCATCCAGACTAAAAAATGCCTCATAGGGGAGACACACGAGCGTAAATATAGCCTGAGCAAGGCGCCGGCCGGCCGAGCGGACCGTGGCGGCGAAGTGCTGACCCAGTGTCACATCGCCCGGCTTTTGAATCACATCCAATACAGAGCTGATCAGTGAAGGAATCAGGATGATGCCCATCACCGACAAGGTCCAGAACCAGGCCGATGGCAACACTGTCCAGCCCAGCAGCAACAGGAGTGTCAAAGCCGCGGGTGTGAGACTCCGCCGCAAGTTGTCGAAGATCTTCCATCGGGACAGCGTAGAGAGCGGATTCTTTTGAAAGCGCACGTCGGGGCCTGGAACGCCCGGCGTCACCCACTGAGCAATCTGCCAATCCCCTCGAATCCAGCGGTGCCGGCGGCTCACGTCCGTGCTGTAGCGAGACGGGTATTCCTCGTATAACTGTACATCGCTCAACAGCCCTGCACGCGCGTAGCACCCTTCCAAAAGATCGTGGCTGAGGATCCGGTTGGCGGGGAAACGCCCGTCCGTCGCTCGCTCAAACGCATCGACGTCATAGATCCCCTTGCCAATGAACGAGCCTTCACCGAACAGGTCCTGGTAAACATCGGAAACAACGCGCGTGTAAGGATCGATACCCGGGTCACTTCCGCACATGCGCGCATACCGCGACTGGTTCGCTCCGGGCAGGCTCACCGCGACCCGCGGCTGAAGGATGCCGTAACCCTCACAGACACGCCGTTTGTCTTCGTCGTAGAGCGGGCGATTCAGCGGGTGCGCCATGGCTCCCACAAACTGCCACGCCGAATCCCGCGCCAGACGAGTATCCGTGTCCAGGGTGATCACGTATTTCACGTTCGCCAAAATTGCAGTTTCACCGACGACCAGCGAGAAGCGCTCGCCGGGGTCAGCATGCGCCCCGGCGCGCAGAAGCCAGTTCAAATCCGCAAGCTTTCCACGCTTGCGCTCGTAACCCATCCAGATCCGGTCCCGAGGATTCCAGCGGCGCGGGCGATGAAAGAGGAAGAAAGTATCGCTTGCCGAGTTCCCGTACTTTTCATTCAGCTCTTCGATTCTCTGCCGGGCCTGCAGCAAAAGCGGTTCGTCCTCCGGCAGCGTTTCTTCGAGCGCGTCTCGAAAGTCGGTCAGCAGGCCGAAGTGGAGATGGTCGTCACGGTTTGCCAGGAAACGGACTTCCAGCGCATCGATCAAATCCTCGATGTTTTGAGAACTTGTGATCATAGTCGGGACTATCACCAGAGTACGCGATTCCTGCGGGATACCTTTGGAGAAGTCCATTCGCGGCAGCGGATGCGGCGTAGCCAGCAGTGTGGCCAGCCAGTTCACCACGGCCACCGCCAGTTGGCTTGCGCACATAAGAGAAAGAATCCCGGTCAGAGCGAGCAACCACCCATGCAACCCTCCGCTATGCGCCTTCACCATGAGGAGCCCGGCGAAGAGCACCGCAAGCAGCACGATCGTGCCGCCATACAAAGGCAAAGGAAACCGGCGGCTGACTACTTTGCGAAGTGTCTGAGACGGCGATAAGCGAACCGCCGCCGTTGCTTCAAGCTGCGCCAATCCCTTGTCGATCAGGTAGAAACCGACATGTGCCGTGCGATCGTAGGCGCCTTTCCGAGCGGCGCCCTCCTGCGCCAGTTGGATCGCTCGTCGCGCCACCTCACTCTCGGAGTGCAAACTGTTCTTCGCGGTCTTTTCCACAACGTGGCGGTAGCGGTCACGGGTAGCAAAGTCCATCTTGCCGTAGACGTTGCCGGGGTCCTTACCCAGGGTCTGCTCGACAATGCTCATCGTCTCGACGAACTCGCGCCAGTCCATCGCGCCCAAAAACCTGAGGCTGCCGATGCTGTTGCTCATCGAGACCTGGTCCGCAGCCTGTTGTTGGTTCTCCGAGCGCACCAACTCTTCGATGGTCAGGCCGGACTCGGACAGTTGCTGTTCAATCCAGGTGAGGGGCAATGCCAGGGCGGGGCCCTGCCCCTGCAAGCGGCGTGTGAGCTCCGCAACAAACGAGCTAACCATCGGGGGGTTAGACCGTGCCATGTCGGCGATCGCCAGAATCAGGTTCTTCGGGTCCTTCGCGGCGATCTCCGTAATCTGGTCGGCCCAATAGTCGGCGCGGTTTCGATCCATCCTGTCAGCGGCGATCCGGACGGCAACCCGCCGAAGATTCTCGATCAGGGCCAGGCGCAGCATGATGGGGATGGCCCACAATTCGCCCAACTTCAGGATGGTCACCGTCTGGTAGGCAGCTACGAAACTGCTGAGGCTCTCCGGGTCCACACGTCCATCGCCGTGCGAGATCGTTTCCAGCGCGAGGTCATACACTCGCGGAAGCCCGGCCGATGGGCCGTCAAATAAGCGCGGCAGCTCTCGGCTGTATCCCTTTGGCAAGTGTCGCTTTGCTGTGCGTATCTGTTCTTCAATTAAATAGAAGTTGTCGAGCAGCCATTCCCCGGCCGGAGTAATCCGGCGCTCTGCCTTGACAGCCTCTGTCAGCAGGCTATGGACTGAAAGCAGGACAGTTTCATTTTCGGCCAACCGCGTCAGAAGCCGGTCCCGAGGGCGTCCCGGGCTCAATCTGTGCCAGCCCGCGAGGGTCTTGCCGTGCTGCTCCATCTGATCGGCGCTGAACAACTCGGATCGCAGCGGTGGCTCGCTCTGGGCGTACTGCCGTGCCGTACCGTTTCCACCCAGGCGCGCTCTCAAACTGAACCAGGTCCTGCGAATGGTCTTGATGCTCAATTCCATTTACTTCCGCCTCTTGACCTTCTTGACCATATTCTTTCTTCTCAGCTCTCGTGTGCCGGGTTCGGTCTTCCGTTTTATATGTCCTTCATCGACACCTTTAACATTGCCTTTGTTGTTTCGATCTTTATTGTTCAGCATTATTTGCAATTCCTTTTTTTGAAATGGCGACCGTTCACTTTCACCTCGAAGCTGCCCATATTCGGCACACACACGCAATTCACAAATAAGCTCAATGCGGCGCCCAATCAAGGCTTCTCACCGGTAGCAGATGCCCGAACCCTCACTTCCTCGGCAAATTGTTTCAACTCGTCGCCATCGATGGTTTCCTTCTCAAGCAGGATACTAGCGAGCTTTTCGAGGAAATCCCTATAATTTTTCAACTTGAGCAGAACCTTCTGGTGTGCCTCATCCATAATCCTGCTTTTTTCTTCATCGATATCCTGCGCCGTGCGCTCGCTGTATTCCCTCTCGTTTGACCCCAATCCAAGATCCAGATATCTTGCCTGCGGCGTATGGGTGTAAGTCAATAGCCCGAGGCGCTCACTCATCCCATACTCCATCACCATGGTGCGGGCGATATCGCTGGCGCGCTGAAGGTCGTTCTGTGCCCCTGTCGAAATATCACCAAAGATCACCTCCTCGGCCACCCGCCCACCCAGGAGCACCTGCAAGCGGTCCAGGAGTTCATTGCGGGTCATGAGATAGCGATCCTCGGTGGGAAGCTGCTGGGTGTAGCCCAGCGCCGCAATACCCCTGGGGATAATCGAGATTTTACTGACCGGATCGGTCCCCGGCAGAAGCATCGCCACAAGCGCATGGCCCGATTCGTGGTAGGCCACGATTTCTTTTTCTTTGTGACTCATGACGCGATTCTTCTTCTCCAACCCTCCTATGATTCGGTCGGCCGCCTGCTGAAAATGGGCCATACTTACTTCGTCGGCACCCAACCTGGCCGCAATCAGTGCGGCTTCATTGATCAGATTAGCCAGGTCCGCCCCCACAAAGCCGGGGGTCATGCCCGCAATTTTCTTGAGATCCACATCGGGGCCAAGCGTGACCTCCTTTGCGTGAATCTTTAAAATGGCCTCGCGTCCGCGAATATCGGGCTTGTCGATTGCCACATGGCGGTCGAACCTCCCCGGGCGCAACAAAGCGGGGTCCAGTATGTCCGGGCGGTTTGTAGCGGCCAGGATGATTACCCCCGCCCTCGGATCGAAACCATCCATCTCGACGAGAAGCTGGTTCAAGGTCTGCTCCCGCTCGTCATGGCCGCTCATGGGGTTGAGTCCGCGAGCCTTTCCCAGGGCATCCATTTCGTCGAGGAAGATAATGCATGGAGCATTCTCCCGGGCCTGTTTGAAGAGGTCCCTGATGCGCGCTGCTCCGACTCCCACGATCATCTCGACGAACTCGGAGCCGCTCATGCTGAAAAACATAACCCCGGCTTCGCCCGCGACGGCCTTTGCAAGCAGGGTCTTGCCGGTCCCCGGCGCCCCCACCAGGAGGACCCCCTTGGGAATGCGTCCTCCGAGGCGCTGAGATTTCTCCGGGTCTTTCAGGAACTCAACGACTTCCTCGAGCTCGCCCTTGGCTTCATCGATTCCGGCCACATCCCCGAAGGTCACCTTTACATCCTTCTCGCCATAGACCTTCACTCGTGCTTTCCCCAGGGACAGCACACCCTGGGCGCCTCCGCTCATTTTTTTCATCAGAAAAAACCAGACGAACACGAAGAATACGAGGGGCAGGAGCCATGAGGCCATCGCCCCGAGCCATTTGTTTTCAACATAGCCGCTGAACTTGATCCCTTTTTGTTCAAGCTGCCCGACGAGTTCCCGATCTTCAATCCGAACGGTGACGAATGGTCTTTCCGGCTTGCCCTCGCCCGCTTTCAGTTTGCCTGTTATCTGCTCGGGGCCGACGACAAGATTTTCCACCTTTCCCTGCTGAACCCACTGCTTGAAATCCGAATAGGAAATTGTTTCGGTCCGCTGGCTCCCCGAGTAACTCTGGAACCAGAAAAACATCAGCGTGCCCGCGATGAGATAATACCATATGGAAAAGTGTACTTTTTTACGTGCCGGATCGACCTGGCTCGGGCCACCCTTTCCCACACCCTTTATAAGATCCATGATCTTATTCATCAGACTGGAATCTTCATTTCTTTTTGTCGCCATTAGATTGCTCCCTGTGCCGATGCTTTCAGGACAACTCCACCGCTCTACTTTTCAAAGCCCGGACATCTTCCACTAACTGCCTGAGGATTCCAATCTGGTCCTGATGTACCGCGAGCAGTTCACTGCGTTGCTCTTGTCTCAGCATGTCCAACTTTTGATGCAGCGACATGATCTCCAATTCCGCTTTCAGGTTCACCTCGTAGTCAAGTGCGGCATCAATCCTGTCTTTTTCCGCATGGCGGTTCCGGGACATCATGATAACCTGCGTTTGTATGGCCGCAAGCTCTTTTGCATGGCCATAAACGGATCGAGCAGGGCCTCCTCAAAGAGTATCACATCTTTGGCCCCATGCCCCATCACTGACAATGTCCAGTGGTTTTTAAGGCTGTTAATCAACGGAAATAGCACAAACCTTGAGGGTCTTGGGCCCATCACGGTGAGGATTTCATTTGTAGTTCTATCCGCTCCCGGTCTCCAAGATACGCATTGACTCTGAGCAGTGAGCCGGCACTCATGGGAACACCGCCGGGGCGATACCAACTGGCGGAGTGTCGAGATTGGTCGATTCACACGCTCCAGCCGCCGCCGAAGGCAGCGGCAACCTTGACCGGCGGTCCCACCGCCCCACTCAAGTGGTTTGCAGGTGCTACTCCTTTCCTTTGCCCATGAGCAACGCCACCGGAAACCTAAGCATTATATCTCCGACAAACAGTTCCTTGCCCACAGAAAGCACCTCGCCCGTGATAACATTGCGCCAGGCGGCAGGCATCCCTTCAGGCATTATCACCTCTGTGTCCTGCCATACTTGTCTTCCGAGAGGGAAATCTCCCTCTTGAATAAGGTGGCTGAGAAACCTCGGAGCAACGACCAGTGCCCATTGTTGCTCATACCTCCAGGCAAAGGCGATGACATTGTTCTTGAATCTTCCCGCCGGCTCAAGGGGAATATAAGCGCCGGAACGGAAGATCTCTCGATTTGCCTTTTTTGCTTTGAGCGCTCGATAAATGAGAAAGAGTTTAATCTTTCCATCCTCTTTCGTCGAAAGAAGATCCTGGACCAGCCGGCCAATATCAGCATCATCCTGTTCACGGATGCCGGCCAGCATGGCGCGCCTTTTTTCAAAATCCACCGGCCGGCGATTGTCAGGATCCACAAGGCTCAGGTCCCACAGTTCAGATCCCTGATAGAAATCAGGCACACCGGGTGAGGTAATCTTGATCAGTGTCTGAGAGAGGGAGTTGAGTATCCCGTAGTGAGAAACTCTTCGGCAAAACGGGACAAGGTCTTTCAGAAATTCGTTGGCTTTCGAGCGGGCCAGAATTTTCTCAGCGAATGAGACGTAAGCGATTTCATATTCCGTGTCGGGTTTCAACCACGCGGTGTGGACTTTGGCTTCCCGGACAGCTTTGACAATATACGCCTTAATTCTTTGAACGAAGCCGGGATAATCGGACTCTAAAAATGGGAATGCTCCGATTAGTGTCTGGTACAAAAAATACTCGTCATTTCTATCCGGGACGGCCAAGCCTTGGACGCGCTTTTTTTTGCCTCTGTTTATCCTGATCCAGATCCGGAGTTTTTTTTTCCACTCGTCCGGCATCTCGGACAATACATTTATTCTGGCGCGCGCGTCTTCGCCTCTTTTGGTATCGTGAGTAGAGGTTGCATTTAAGGAATCCGGCCACAACTCTCTTTTCTTCGCGTTGAAGTTGTGGAATTCTTCGAGCGAACAGCCGAATTGACCCGGCCGTCCACCTACCTCATTGAGTGACAAGAGCCGGTTGTACACATAATGTGTGGTATCTTCGACTCCCTTCGCCATTACCGGCCCGCTAAGCTGCTGAAATCTCATAGCAAAGTGGAGCCAGTCCCGCTTCTCTTCCTCGGAAACATAATCGGGAAAGTCCAGGAGAAGGAATCTTTGTATGAACGCAAATTCATGTAATAGTGCGGGAAGATTGGCTCTGGCCTGGTCCAGCGCTGCTAAAATGTATTTCCTGTCGTGGTCCGAGACGACGATCTGGCTGATGAATGTCCTGTATACGGGAAAGACTGCCAGCACTTCGGTCAAGGCTCTTCGCAGCGCATTTAGAGTTATGTCGCTTCCATGGCGGTCCCGGCTGGAGATATTCTTCAGGAGTTGAGCGAGGTTGTGGACGTCGCTCGCCATATCTTCCTGGATCATCAGTTTTTTGTTGTCGTGCACGACATCTTCATAAGAATTCTTCAAGCCGGTTACGCCGGCATAGATTTTGGAAAATACTCGCTCATTTTTCTTTTGGCAAAACAACTCATTGACATGATTTGCAAAATCATAGCCTGTAGTCCCCTGGACCGGCCAGAGAGGCGGCAGGTTTTCGTTAAGATCGAGTATTTTTTCAACGACGATATAGGCTGCCGGCACCCTGCCTCTCAGTTTTTTAAGGTAGCTTGCCGGATCGTACAGCCCATCAACATGATCAATTCTTAAACCGGTTACGATTCGTCTTTCAATCAGATCGAAAATCAGGTGGTGCGTGTGGTTTAGAACATGGTCGTCTTCCACTTTAAGTGAAATCAGCCCATTGACACAGAAAAAGCGGCGATAGTTTATTTCTTCCGCAGCCACTTTCCAAAATGAAAGCCTGAAGACTTGTTGGGAGAGAAGGTCATCGAGAAAATTAAAACTCTCGGCCTTCCCCTTTTCGCCATTGAAGGTACGCACGTTTTCATCAACAAATGCCCTTATTACGGCGTTGCTGTTGTAAGCTTCCCACATAGTGTGCTGGATGAATTTTATCTGGTTATTGCGCTCCTCCGGCTCATCGCTTGAAGAGAGCGACTTCAAGACATAGAGGATGCCTAATAGTTTGATAAAGTCGGGATTGTCTTCGGGAAGTTTCCTTTTTAACTGGGACAAATTGTTAAAAAGATTTAGATAAGATTCGATTCGTAACGGAAAGGCGAGGTTGTAGTAAGCGGTCTTGAAGCCATCAGGACCGTATTGGAGGACGATCTCTCCATCTTCGAGACACTCCCCATAGAACCTGCCAAGAAATGGCGCCAGGACTCTCTTGTTGAGGCTGGCGGCCGGGTAATCCCAATCCACGTCGAAAAACTGAAAGTACCTGGAGCTTGAACCATTCTCCAAAATATCCATCAGCAGGCGGTTTTCCGAATCTATCGCCATATGATTCGGGACGATATCCTGAATCCATCCCATACTGTACTTTCTTAGCTCTGCGGCCAGCCCTTCCAGGTCAGTGGGCCCTCCCAACTCAGGATTCAGGTGATTGGGGTCAACCACATCATAGCCGTGGAGGCTGCCCTTGACGGCTTTGAATATCGGAGAAGCGTACAGGTCGGACATACCCAGGTCCGCCAGATAGGAAATGACTGCTTGCGCGTCCTGAAAGCCGAAGGCAGGATTTAATTGAATCCGATAGGTCGCGGTTGGCATATTCACAAGAGACTTTCCGGTCTTCTATCCATTATCAGGTTCGCTGTTTACGGGGCATACGGGCACCCGCAGCAAAAAATTCTCGGCCAACGCCGTGTACTGGTGTAGCCATTCTTTGGCGTTTTGGTCGTCTTGGCCGGCCTTCACCTCGAAGTTGGGACAATGGGCGTGAAGGACCTTGTAGCAGATGTTTTGGGTTTTCCAGAGATTAACCTCGAACGGCAAAGTCCGGACCAGTTGTGCAGCCTTATTCAACCTCTCCAGGCGGGAAAGGTCGTCAGGTTGCTCGAGGAGTTGTTCGGCCAGATGTTCGATGTTGCCTGCCAGTAACAATCCCAGAGCAGTCGCATCCAGAGTCGCGCCGGCCAAACGAGCTTCTTCCAGAAGAGGTTTCACGACTTCGGGGTCAAGCCCCTCCCCTTGAAGCACCTTGCGAAGCTTGGCATTCAAGCACAAGTCAGCGGCGACCGACAGGACTGGAGGCCGTGGCGTTCCGGACCCGGTTAGAAAACGAATCAAGGGGGCATGGTGCTCATAAATCGAGCTATATGCAGCTTCAGCCTCTCTCAGAGTCGGCCCCATGATGATGTTCAGTACTTTTCGCCGCTCATCGGTAAAAAGCGAGGTCAGAGAGTAGGTGGACGTGCCGAAGTATTTACCCAGCAAAAGTATGGTCTTCGGGAAGTCAGCTCCGGCGAAAGCCGCTGAAATCTCTTTGGCCAGCGCTTCATATTTTTGCGCGCCCTGATATTCACCGGTGCCGCAGGCGATACTATGATCACCAAGGTGTAGAACGCCAAAGCACAAGCTGGAGGTTACGCGGGTAACCTCTGAAGTGACCGTGGCCCGCCCGATTACCAGCCTCGATCCTCCTACCTGAAAGCTGCGGTAGTCCTCCCGGGTGGCGGAATACGCATAGATCGAGCTGCGTTCACCGATATCCTGAAACAGCGAGCTCAAGGCATAGTGGGCGCCCACATCTTTCATATCGAGCATGGCGGGCCTGACCCATTTCTCATAAACGGTGCGGCCGTCACGGTGTTCAGGTATGTTGCTCCTTGCACGCTCGAGATGTTCGAGAAAGCCGGGTTCGAAGGCCTCGCTAAAAAGCTCGTCGGCCAATTGCAGGACCCTGCCGGCGTATCGTATGACCTGAACCGTCTCAATGCCGGAAAGCTCGTCAAAAAACCAGCCGCAGCTTGTGTACATGAGCATGGCGTGGCGTTGGAGCTCCATAAGCTTCAGGACCGTGATCTCATCGCCGGAGTTTAAGGGGCGGGTTGCGTGGCGGTTCATAAACGCCATGATTCGCTCGGGTGATCGATCCAAGACGATGTCGATGTAGTCGTCTCGAGCCGCCCAGGGATCGGTCAGAAACTGTCCGGCCATTTGTTCGAAAGCCGGATTCACGGCGTCTCGGAGCCAGTCCAGGGCCGCACGCAGGGGTGCTCGCCATGATTGGTTCCAACCCCGGTTGCCTCCGCTGTTGCACCCGCAATCCGACCGCCAACGTTCTATGCCGTGCTCGCAGCTCCAGGAGCTGTTTTCAAAGATCTCCACTTCGTACGCCGGTGGATGATCCTCCAGGTACCGGGCATAATTCGTCACCTGCGCCAGTCCGTTGGACTCGATGAGATGGAGCGCATGCGCCAGGGCCATGTCGCCGTAGCGATGATGATGCCCATAACTTTCGCCATCCGTGGCGATGTTTACGAGGCGAGGAGAGTCGTCTGCGAACGCGGACAGCAGGCGGTTGGCGAACGCCTCGCCGTTGTTGAGCAATCCTTCAAATGCAAGGGCCTGCGCAATGGGACCGTCGTAAAAAAACAGATTCATGACGCGGCCGGACGGCAGCGACAACCGGTAGGCTATGGCAGGATAGATTTTTCCACCACTTACATCCTGCCATTCCTTACCATCGATGGGCCGAACCCGGCTTGCCTGCCTGGGGGCAAGTATGGTAAAGCCGATGCCGTGTTGCGCCATAAGGTCCAGGGTTTCAAGATCTACCGCCGTCTCCGGGAGCCACAACCCTTCGGGCTTACGTCCAAAGCGATATTCAAAATCTTTTATTCCCCAGATAATCTGGGTGTTCTTGTCGCGGCTGTTGGCCAGCGGCAGGACCATGTGATTGTAGGCCTGGGCCAAAGCATTTCCATGACCGGAGAATTTCTCCACGCTCTGCCGATCGGCCTCTAGAATCGCCTCATAGGCTTCGGTGGCGTACTTCTGCATCCAGAGCAAGACCGTTGGACCGAAGTCGAAGCTTATGCTTGCGTAATTGTTCACCAGTTGGGCGATTCTTCCTTCCGTGTCCCAGATCCTCGAAACGGCGTTTGCCGCGTAGCATTCGGCTGTTATCCGCTCGTTCCAGTCGTGATACGGGAACGCCGAATCCTGGATCTCAATGGCCTCCAGCCAGGGACTTTCTCTGGGCGGTTGATAAAAATGCCCATGAATACAAACAAATCGGTCCATCAGCTAGTCCTCCGGTTGCAGACTTAAAACGAGAAAGGCATTTTCAGTTAAAGTCACCGATGTTTCTCCGTCTGAATGCAGGACTGTGGGCAGGTCGCGGCCTGGACCGTTCCATCGTTTCTCTCCCGACGCCAGCCGCTTCAACCAGTGTCCGTAAGACAATGGGAGGTTGACAGACACAGCAGTGTCACCAAAATGAAAGATGGCTGCAACCTGCTCTTTGTGGCCCCAGCGCCGAACGACCAGGGTACTTTCCCTCTCCAGGCAAACGACTTCCATGCGACCCTTGCTTAGTCCCGCGAAAGCTCGAATTTCGCTTCGCAGCTTTGTCAGTTCCTTGTACAATTCATACAGGATGCGATGCTTTCCCTGATGCCGCAACCTGTGATTCAAGTTTGCGCTCTGCCGGGTCGCTTCTTCCTGGGGGTCCGGCGGCTCATCTGTCCCCTGCAAATATGCAAACTCTTGACGACGCCCGCGGCGTACCGCCTCTCTCAGACCCGGGTCCGAATGGCTGACGAAATAGGGAAACGGGGCTGTTTCTCCGTATTCTTCGCCCATGAAGAGCAGCGGTATGAAAGGTGAAAGGAGCACCACGGCAGCCGCCAGCTTCAGCCCTTCGAAGGAAACCAATGTAGTGAGCCGATCTCCTTTCAGACGGTTTCCCACTTGATCGTGGTTCTGGGCAAAGACCACGAACTTGCTCGCGCATATAGTTTTGGAGGTGTTTCCGTGCCGACGATGCCGCGCCGGGGAATACGCCCCCGAATAGACAAAGCCCTCTGCAAAGGCCTTGGCAAGATCTTGAATACGACCAAAATCTGCATAGTACCCGGTTCGTTCCCTGGTAAGAAGCGTGTGGAGCGCATGATGGAAATCGTCGTTCCATTGGGCATCCAGGCCATAACCACCCAGTTCTTGAGAGCGAACCAGCCGTGCGTCGTTCAAATCACTTTCGGCAATGACATAGATCCGGCGATTAAGCCGCTCGGCCTGCGTATGCACCGCATAAGCCAATTCCTGCAAAAAATGGAGTGCGGAAAAGTCGAAAATCCCGTGAACCGCATCGAGGCGCAAGGCATCTACGCGAAATTCCGTCACCCAATAGAGCGCATTTTCAATAAAAAACCGCCTGACCTCGTCGCTGTCAGGCCCATCAAAATTGATGGCTGAACCCCAGGGCGTGCGGTATCGGTCGGTAAAGTAGGGGCCAAAATCTTGCAAGTAATTCCCTTCCGGCCCGAGATGGTTGTAGACGACATCCAGAGTCACAGCCAGACCACGCTGATGGCACGCATTGACAAGTCTTTTGAGGCCTTCAGGACCACCGTAAGAATTTTGGACAGCGAAAGGGTATACGCCGTCATAGCCCCAGTTGCGATCCCCCGGGAATTGAGCGACAGGCATGATCTCAATTGATGTTATACCCAGATCCTTCAGCTCATCCAGGTGTGGGACGATGGCGTCAAAGGCGCCTTGAGCAGTAAAAGTCCCCACATGGAGTTCGTAAAGCACATAATGGGAGAGAGGTATTCCTGACCAGTGAAGCTCTTCCCAAACAAAACGGGGGTCAATGACCTGGGATGGCCCATGAACGCCTTCAGGCTGGAACTTGGATGCGGGATCGGGACGTTCTGTGTTCCCATCGAGACGATAAAAATATCGGGTTTCCGGCTTAACCCTCTGCGCCACACCATAATGGTAGCCCCGCGAGACTTTTTTCAGTGGTACAATTCTTTCTTCCGGAGAAAGAATATGGACATCCACCTGGTTAATCAAGGGGGCCCAGACGAGAAACTCACATCTGTCGTCTCCCAGGGGCGTGGCTCCCAAAGCGCATTCGGAGTTCACAGCGATCCCTCCCTCATAGAAAAGAGGCGGTCCTGAAAACTGAAACAAAGGCCACGACCAGGTGAGGAAATCTTGCAACCTCGATGTTCCATACTTACGCACATTGCATCGCCGCTTTCATATCCACCGGTGTCGGTAAGAAGGGTCTCTTCAGGAACTCGATTCAGGCCGCGGAGTTCTAATTTATGGCGCCGGCCACCCCATGATCGGCACCGTGCTGATGCTGTTCTTCGGGCTACCCTCGATAACCCGGTCGCTATACGCCACGTAAACCAGCACATTGCGCTCGCGGTCGAAGAATCGGACGACCTGAAGCTTCTTGAACACGAGGCTGCGGTGCTCGTCGAAGACGCGCTCGCCGTCCTTGAGTTCACCGACGATCTTGATCGGGCCGATCTGACGGCACGCGATGCTGGCGTCACTCGTGTCCTCCGCCACCCCCAATTCGCCCTTCATCCCTCCCGTTTGCGCACGGGAGATGTGACAGGCCACGCCCTGGACTTTGGGGTCGTCGAAGCCGTCGACTACGATCTTGTCGTTGGGTCCGAATAAGCGAAAATGCGTGCTGACCGAGCCAGTCGTGCCGCGTTCGTGGCGACTGAAGACCCACCATCCGAAAAGCACAACAACCAAGAGAATCCCGCCGCCGAGAATAATTCCGATCCGTTTCATGATGGTTTGCCATCCTTGAGTGAACTTGCACCCCACCTTGGAGCCATTGAGGGGATGAGGCAAAAGCAGCAAGCAATGCCGATTTTTTGCCTCTGTGACCCGTGAACTCTCTGCCGTAAAACCTTATTATTACTCATGGAATCACCCCTTTCCCTGCAACAGGACATTACCTCCCGACCCGAAGTCCCGAAAGCGGACCGATGACCCCGAAGACGCTCAATAGCCAGACAATCACACAAATCACCACGACTACATTCAAGATTCTCTTGATTTTAAAATCCATCGGTATGTAGTTGTTAATCACCCAAAGGATCACTCCAACAACAACCAAAATAAGAATCAAATGAATCAAAGGCATATTATTTTCCTTTCATGCCCAACGACCTAAGAAGACCGGACGTTTCACATGGCGGAACGGCCTCCACTTCTCAAGCGCACAGCACGAAACCAGATTCCCACCCGCGCAGGGGGCTATTCGATACATGAATTCCACTCCTTTCCTGAATCTCGTTTTTTAGAGCATGAGCCTGGGCATCGTAACAGCGAACCGGCTTCCACGAAAAAGAGATCCTTGCTGTGGCCGGCAAGTCCTTCCGGAATCAGATCCACTGGGCTCCAACCTTTACTGTTATTGTTCGTGGCCTTTCTGCTTTTCTTTCTCTTTAGCGTCACCTTGATGTTGCGGTTGTTGCTGCTGGTGCTGCTGTTGCGGTTGAGGCTCCCGCTGGACGCCAGGGTGCTGCTGTTGTGGCCGTTGTTCGTGCTTCACAGCAGGCTGCTGCCTTTCAGGGGGCGGCACTTTAGCTGGACCCGGTTTGCCTACTTCGGGGCGGGATGGAGCAGCGGGGTGGCCTTGGAATCCTTTCTGCCACCCACCGCCTTGGCCACCATGGTGTTGCTCATAAAATTTCCGGCTATAACGTTGACCCTGACGGTGTCCGCACCAATGAGGCAGCCATGACTATGTGTGGATATTCTCGTGATGACATAGGAAAACCTTTTAGCTCTCTACCCGATATTTGCAACGGGCGATGTGTGGAGATTCTTGGGGAAGCGATCAAGAGCGGAGAGCCTGTAGAGGTGGACCGTATAGAGTGCCGACCTCGCAATAGTGCAAGATGGGTCAGTTGAGGTCAGGTTGCCACCCTTAAGGGACAGGCGCGAAGACATCCCTCTTCTGGTCGAACACTTTCGCAATGGGTTCAACATTAAATTCAAGAAAACCATCGAGGCGGTATCCTCTGACGTGTTGAAAGCTTTTCTCAAGTATCCCTGGCCCGGCAATGTGCGGGAACTCGAACACACCATGGAGCATGCCTTCGTGCTTTGCAGCCAGAACATCATCACCTTCGATCATCTGCCGCCTGACTTCATGAGTAAAGATACCCCCTGATGTTGAATTGTTGGACCAGCAGACCTTCCCCAATGACTCTGAGTGTGGAAAGGAGTGTCACTTTCCTGCCTCCCCCGCCTGCCTCCGGCATTGGTCTTTTAGCTTCATGGCGGTGTCGAGAGATTCGGCAGGCAAATACGACCCGCGCACCTGAGGGAGGACGCTTTCAATCAGGCGCCTCCATTCATTGAGTGTTTTTTCGTCAACCGAAACAACTTCGACCCCATTTTTCTTCAGGGCCTCAACGTCACTTTGGTCGGCTTGCCTCGAGAAATCCCGGAGGCGCAAAGCGGCTTTAAGTGCTGCCTGCCTCACGGCAGGGCGAATTCCGGCGGGGATTTTCTCCCAGGCGGATTTCGATATTACTATGCCCCCCAGGAAGACGGCCCATTTAAAATCGGTCATATAATGGATCTGTCTATACCACTGCAGCAAGAGAATACCCTGAGGACTAATGGTGACCGCATTCACCAGTCCGGTCTGAAGGGCGGTTGCAATCTCGGTGGAAGGCAGAGGCACAGGATTGAATCCAGCTTTTTTCCAAAGTTCCACATACTGGTCATCGCCCGCCCAGATGAACATCTTGAGTTTTCTCATATCATCGGGCGTCCTTACGGGCGACTTCGTGAAGAAGTGAGCCCATCCTGCCTCCGACCAGCCAAGGACAATAAAACCCTTCGCCTCCATACGCCGCTCCAACTGGGGGCCCATCTTTTCAAGCACGCAATCCAACTGCCTGTAGTCAGAGTATGCCATGGGTATTTCGAGCCCCAGTACTCCCCGGTCTATTGCGCTGAGGCCGCTTACGGTGAGAAGACCCGCATCCAGTGTGCCAAGCCGCATTTTTCGGACGAGGTCCCTGTCATCTCCAGCCACCCCACCCGGATAAAGCCGGGCTACGATCAACCCATCGGAGACTTTTTGCCACTCAGCGCCCATTTCCTGAAGGATCTTGTACCATTCGGACCCTTGAGGAGCGAGTGTCGCCACTTTTAAGACAATCTCGCCTGCAGCCTGCGCGGCAAAAGCGGAAATGGAAAAGAAAATGGCCGCAAAGCAAAGCCATCTAAAAAGTTTAGGCCGAGTGCAAGAAACAATGAGAGAAGAGCAAGAGAAGGCAGCGGGGAGATACTTCGGCTTCCTGCTTCCCGTTTCGGACTTCCGCTCTTCCAGCCTGATGCTTCCAGCCCTTTTTCTGCAGTTTTCTTTCCGATGAAGTTTCATGCTGTTTCGCCCACCTGAATCAATCAAGAGAGAGACTGTCCATTCGGCCGAGGAGCCATCGTGCCCGGCTGCGACGTCAACCCAACATCACTCAAACGCCTTGATCAAGGCCTGAAACTGCGTTCGAAGTGATTTGGCGTGTGGCCTTATGGGCGGGATCTCACGGTCGATACCAAGCAAGTTGCTCTGCCTTTCTGGCTGGAAGACAGGTGGCAGGATCTAGAGGAATATAGCAACTCGCAATACCTGATTTTGCTCAGCCTATAAGAATAAGCCATTCCCGATGGAGTGAATTATCTCCAGTTATCGATGAAGCAAACCTAAGATACCTGTAATGATCAAATAGAACGCAACAACATAATTCAAGAGCCTGGGCATGATTAAAACTAACAGGCCGGCAATTAAAGATATAAGCGGCCCTGAAATAGCCGGGAGGTCATGAAAATTGAACGCCATTGCATGTGCCTTTCAGTTAAATTAATTTTGATGGAACATAATTCAATAGAATGTAATTAGATATAATCTTTTGTCAATTGCTCGTTCCCAGCTCACGTGCCTTCACTTGGATGGCGAAGTTTCCTGAAATGGCGCAAACCATTCCTAAACAGCGGCTGGACGGGCTCAGGACGAAGCTCGAAGGATGGAGACCCTCCATATTTGATCCAGGAGAGACGGGAGCAGGACTTGTTGCAGAACCTTCGATGCCCTGCTTGAAGCAACGGGGAAGAATACGGCCACTCAAAGTTTTGCCTCCCGATGGGGTGGTACATTGATTCGCATGGCTGCCGGCCGATAGTCGGGCTGGATAGTGTTACATCGGCGCTTTGGAGGTTGAAAAACCCGCCATTATGGTCCTCTGAGTTTCCAGACTGGAGTCAGCCCCGGCAAATTCAACAGGAGCAGTTAGCCCTCAAATTCGGGCAAAGAACCCCGCGAGCAAGAGAATGCGTCTGCAGACCAATCTGCGCTGACCTGCCCATCATTCACCCATCAAACAGCGAGGCACCTTGAAGACTTCTCGGGCCACTTTGCAAATTCCGGAACGAAAATATTCCTGACAACATCCAGGACCGGTACTGCTCGTAAACGTCGAAAAAGCAATTTCTTATCGCCTTGTCCTGTTTGTCACGGCAATGCATCCGGAGGTCGAGTCAACCCATGCGATGCAGCTTACCGAACCACCCGAATCCATTCGGGACACATTCCAGTTTACCGGCACTTGCACTTCTAGAATTAATGAATAAGGTAATTCATACGCCGTAAGTGATAGTTGTAGTTCTGACTATAAATAAATTCCCATCAATGATATTTGAAGAGTTAATCTCCTAACTGATGACCGAGAAGTCCTGGACTAAAATTTATTTGAAAACGGGCCAAGTCCCCTTGGGGGATCTTTATAACAGCTATATTTTTCAACACTCGTTCACATAATTTTTCGTAACAGTCGGGTGACATAGTGTGGAGATTCTCGAATGAAATTGCAATGGGAGCCAATCTTTGATAATGCAGTATTCTTTGGGAAAGCTGAATGCCGGTGACGGCCTCTCATTTTTGTGCCATTGACCATGGAGAGACTGGGGGCTGCCTTCGATGATCACAGGATTTTTCGACCAAGAACGGAGAAATGAGCAGCGGCATGAAAGACGATTTAAGCCATGGTGATCAGCGCAGCTCGGGTTCAACGATCTGCACGCAAGGGCTGCAGAACCTGATCCACCTGCTGCGCAGGAGGGTCCAAGAGCATGGAGAGAAAACCGTTTACACCTATCTCAAGGATGGAGAAGTACAAGAAACCAGACTGAGATATTGTGAACTGGAACAGAGGGCGCTCGCCATTGCGGCATATCTCCAATCTCACCTCGCACCGGGAGAAAGAGTCCTTTTGCTCTATCCTCCGGGGACCGAATTTCCCAAGGCATTCTTCGGGTGCCTCTGTGCTGGCATGGTCGCCGTGCCAACCTATCCCCCACATTCCAACCAGTTCCTGGCAAGCCTCGTCGCAACGGTATCCGACGCAGGGCCAACAGTCGCGCTCACCACGGCTTCCACCCTGGAACAGTTCAGGCGCCAAATAGATCAGACTCCCGGGCTGATGGCTCTCAAATGGATACCAACCGACACCATTGCCGACGACCTGGCAAATGCCTGGCAAGAACCTCCCATTGGTGCTGATTCCCTCGCCGTCCTCCAATACACATCCGGTTCCACGGGAAGTCCCAAGGGCGTGATGGTCAGCCATGGAAACCTGCTCCATAATTCATCCGTCATCCACGCAGTCTTTGGGCATTCACCGAATAACCGCGGCGTAATCTGGCTTCCCCCCTACCACGACATGGGATTGATCGGAGGGATCATTCAGCCCGTTTACGCTGGTGGAGATGCGATCCTTATATCGCCTGTTCACTTCATCCAAAAACCGCTACGCTGGCTTATGGCCATCTCACGCTATAAGGCCACGACCAGTGGCGGGCCGAATTTTGCCTACGATCTTTGTGTTCGAAAGATCACGTCGGAGCAGAAGTCAGGACTTGATCTGAGCAGTTGGGAGGTTGCTTTCAACGGCGCCGAGCCCGTCAGGGCGGAGACGCTCCACCGCTTCGCTGCGGCTTTCGAATCCTGCGGCTTTCGGCGAAAAGCATATCTGCCCTGTTATGGTCTTGCAGAAACAACCCTTATCGCCTCGGGATGCGACAAGAGATCCGAACCGAGGTTCCTGCAGGCTGACGCGCAGGCGCTGAAAGCAGGCCGTTTTGCCCTGGCGGCAGACGATAGTGAGCAAGACTTCAAGCTGGTAGGAAATGGGGGAGCAACGCCGGACCATGAGATTATTATCGTCGACCCCGAGAAGCAAACTCCATCTAAGAGCGATAGGATCGGAGAAATATGGATCTCAGGGCCAAGCGTTGCACAAGGATATTGGAATCGGCCCGAAGATTCGGAGCAGACCTTCCAGGCAATGCTTGCCGATGACGGCGAAGGTCCCTTTCTGCGCACGGGAGACCTGGGGTTCATCCATGCCGGCCAGCTCTTTGTCACCGGCCGCCAGAAGGATCTCATCATCATACGGGGCCGCAATCACTATCCTCAAGACATCGAGAGGACCGTGGAGAGAAGCCATGAGGCCTTGCGGGCAGGCGGCGGGGCGGCGTTTGCCGTTGAAGTCGGGAATGAGGAACGGCTTGTAGTGGTGCAAGAGATCGAGCGACAATATATCAGAAGACTTGACGCGGAGGCGGTGATCGGAGCCATTCGCCAAAGTGTATCACGAGAGCATGAAATCCAGGCCTACGCTGTTGTGCTCCTCAAGACATCCAGTCTTCCCAAGACGACAAGCGGAAAGGTCCAACGCCACCTTTGCCGGGAACATTTTATCCAGGGCAGCTTGAAGGTTGTTGCCGAGTGCGTGGGGTATCCCCAGGAAGTCGAGCCGGAGACACCCCTCCAGGCATGGGAAGGATGCCGGCCGGGTCTCATGAGGGCGGATACCTTGGCTGCAAGCCGTCTGAATGCCTGCACGCTCAAAGCCGGCGAATTGGAATCTGATGACATGGGAACGGAAGACGCGTCTGATCACACGCTTGTCATTGAGTCTTACGTCGCAAAAAAGGTGGCGGATATCCTCAAGATCTCGTTATCCAGGGTGAATGTGCACCGTCCCTTGAATACGTTGGGCATGGATTCTTTGATGGCGGTGGAGCTGAAGACGACCATTGAAGAAGACATGGGAATCGAGTTTCCCGTCGAGGCGCTCTTTCTGGGGGCCGGCATTTCCGATCTGACGGCGCATATTATCTGGCAAAGGACGTCGGGAAGAGGGCTTGAAGCCGAAGACGGACCTTTAGGCAAGGTACTGACATCCAGCCGTCAGTCCGGAGAGCCGACGGAAAGGGTCTGTGCCCATAGAAATGCCCTTGAGATACAACCGGAGTGTCTGCCGTTTGAAGACTACCCCGAATACCTAAACCTTCAGCAGATCATGCTGGGAATGAAAGCCCGAGGCATCGACAACCCTTACTTCAGGGTGCTCGAAGGGGCCAATGGAGCCAATGCAGAAGGTCGAGAGCACATCACGTTCTCCAGGTACAATTACCTGGGTATGTCCGGAGATCCGGTCGTATCTCAAGCCGCCAAAGACGCGATCGACCGCTACGGGACGTCAGTTTCGGCAAGCCGTCTTGCTTCAGGCGAAAGACCACTGCATCGTGAGCTTGAAAAAGAAATTGCCGACTTCATTGGAACAGAGGACAGCCTTGTCTTTGTGAGCGGGCATGCCACCAACGTGACCACTATTGGTCATCTCTTCGGCAAGCCCGACCTCATCATTCATGATGCCCTGATCCACAACAGTGTTCTCCAGGGATGCCAACTCTCTCAGGCAACGCACCTTTCTTTTCCCCACAACAACTGGCAAGCCCTTGACATGATTCTCGGGGAGTCGCGGCCCCGTTTTCGACGGGCACTCGTCGTTATCGAAGGCGTTTACAGTATGGATGGCGATATCCCGGAACTGCCCGAATTCATTAAGATCAAGAAGCGACACGGAGCCTTTCTTATGGTGGACGAGGCTCATTCCATGGGCGTATTAGGGAAAAGGGGCGGGGGTATTGGCGAGCACTTTGGAATCAACCCTGCCGATGTGGAACTTTGGATGGGCACCTTGAGCAAATCCTTTGCCAGTTGCGGAGGCTTTATCGCCGGATCCCGAGCCCTCATCGAATACCTGAAATACACTGCACCGGGCTTTGTCTACAGCGTGGGAATGCCTCCGCCGAATGTCGCAGCGGCACTGGCGGCCATTCGATTGCTCAGAAAAGAGCCCCATCGGGTGACGCGCCTCCATGAGCTCTCCGGGCTTTTTCTCATGCTCGCCCGGGAACGAGGCCTGAATACCGGCGCCAGCAACAGCGGTTCCCCTGTCATTCCAGTGATCGTAGGAGATTCCCTGAAGGCGATAAGACTCTCTCAAGCCCTGCTTCGTCAAGGGATCGATGCCCTGCCCATGGTCTATCCAGCAGTTCCTGACAACTCCGCTCGTCTGCGCTTTTTTGTCAATTGCACTCATACTCCCGAGCAGATTCGCTTTGCCCTGGATGCCGTCGCCCCGGAGTTGGAAGCCCTGCAAAAGATGGATGACGAGAAACAGCTCGCTGCTTCTTCACTTTGGGCTCTTCTGCAAGAATCCCCTCCCCTCTGATATACGAGATGGCTGTGATGTCATTCAAAATTCACTGACTGAACAAACTACCAAAGAGCCCGGCTTTCTTTTCATGAAAAACCATATCATTTGCCCCCTTCCCACCTGGCGGCCGTTATGCCCAAGATGAAGACCACGGCCGCGAATGCCCCTATTATCCCGGCGTAACTCAGTGCGGTCACGTTGTCGTGAAACACCATGGATGCCCGCAGGCCCTCGTTAACATAGTACAAAGGCAGCGTCCTGGCGAACGCCTGCAAGTAGCGCGGCATCATCTCGAGAGGGACGAAGCTCCCGGAGAGAAACATCATCGGGAATATGATGGCGTTGGCTGCTGCTGCAGCGCTCTGCGCCTCCTTCACGAAGCGGGTGAGTATCATCCCGATTCCGACGAACGTAAAGACGTCAAGCACAATGAAAAGAGGGAGCCATGCGTTTATCAGCAATCTAACGTCAAACACGGCGTAGCTCACCAGCAGCATCGCAGTGGTGGATATGGCCGCGAGCACGAACTGGTACAAAATGTTCGACAGTATCCAGTCGGTATGGGTGATGGGCGTGGTGGACAGCTTCCTGATGATGCCCTTCTGCCGCAGTTCGGTGTTCACGTTCACCGTGCCGAACAGGCTCGCGGTCATCACCGCCATCGCGATGATACCTGGGATGAAGAAGTCGATGAACCGGTATTTCCGGGAGTGTATCGATATTTGTGCCGTCCTGACGAACGCCGGCTTTCCGGACAGCCCCTGATTCATCCTGGCGAACACCAGTTCCAGGATTTCAATCTTCTTATCCACCGAGCTGGAGCTGGGGTCGTAGACATACTTGATGGTAACGAATGCGTTGGGGTCGTCGAATTGCAGATACTGTGTGTAAGATCTTTCATAGCCTTTGGGAATAACGAGGACAAGGTTCACCTTGTTGTTCCTGGCGTACTGCGTGGCGTCGATGGCGGGGTCGACCTCGATTATCTTGAACTTCCCGGTTAGGGCGAGGCCCTTGGCGATCTCCGCCGAAGTTTCGGTTTTGTCGAGGTCCTGCAAGCAAAGGTCGAAGCTAAGTTTGTCCTGGTCCTGGAAAATGGAGCCGAACACGAGTATCAGCAGTATCGGGAAGGTAGTCGTGAAGAACATCGTGGTCTTCTCACGATAGAAGATCTTGATGCTCACGACGAGACTTGCACCTACTACGCGCAGGTTCATTCCGGCCCCTTTCCCTCGGATGCGTCTTCATGAAGCGCCTCGCCGGTAAGCTTCAGGAAAACCTGTTCGAGGTTGGGCTTGCGAACGTCCATGCTGAGCAACGATGCCCCGGCGTCTTTCATGGCGTTCAGTACCTTCCGGACGTCGTCCGTGCGCTCCACCCTCACGTTAATGCTCTTGTGGTTGTTAAGGTCCGGCTCAAAGCCCATTTTCCCAAGGACTTCAAAAGCCTTTCCATCGACGGACTGCAGCGTGAGAACCAGATAATCCGCGTTGCTTTCTATGAGTCGTACGGGAGAGTCCATGGCGATGATCTTCCCCTTGGAGATAATTGCGACAGTGTCTGCGAGAAGCTCAGCTTCCTCTATGTAGTGCGTGGTTAGAAATACCGTCTTTCCCTTCTTTTTAAGGCCCAGCATGACTTCCCATACCTCGCGCCTGGCGCGGGGGTCGAGACCTGTCGTCGGTTCGTCGAGGAACACGATCTCGGGGTCGTTCACGAGCGCAATAGCGATTCCGAGGCGCTGTTTCAAGCCCCCGGACAGTTTCATGTATTGCTCTTTGGCCTTGTCATTGAGGTTAACGAGCTCTAACAGCCCGTCGATATCGGCGTTCCTGCAACTGAAAAGCCGTGAATAATACTGCATGGTTTCCCTGACCGTTATCCTGTCGAACGAGCTGAACCCCTGCGGGAGAACCCCGATGCGGGGGACGATGTGGCGCTTTCCCATCGTAACGTCTATCCCGAGAATGCGCACTTTTCCCGATGTGGGCCTGTTGATCGTGTCGGCGATCTCCACGGTGGTGGTCTTGCCGGCGCCGTTCGGGCCCAGGAACGCGAAAACCTCGCCTTGCCTGACGTTGAACGATATGTCGTTGACCGCCACCAGGTTTCCGTAACACTTCGTCAGGTTCTCGACTTCGATTGCGTGCTCAACTTCCGTCGTCATGGATCGACATTCTGCCTCTGTGGGTCAATGTATCAAAAATCTCCGGCATCGCCCCTATCAAGGCTGCCGATTCAAGAGGGTGATGGAAAGCCACATTTTCACATGAGGAAATGAACGCACCCATATGGAGCGGCCGGCGTGTATGGGAAACCGCATCAGAGCCGCCCTTGATAAGCGCACACGAAAGATATGTCCGCCGTCTCCCACTGCCTCCGATGGATAGACGTTGATTTGCAGAGGGTCCACGAGGTGGAACGCGCATCCCAGGGCCTTGACGACGGCTTCCTTGATAGACCAGAGCAGGGCAGATGCGCTTCCCAATTCTCCGTCCGCCAATCTCAAGGCATGTTGAAGCTCCTGGTCATTGAACACCCGGTGAAAGGGATATTCCTTTTGGAATTCATCGGCCCCCGCCACATCGATGCCGATATCGGACTGATCCCCGCAGAGGGCGGCCCATACGTTTCCTCCACCTTCACTGAAAGAGATGGCCGGGCCACGATATTCTCCCAACAGGAGATGTGGCCGGCCAAGCGGCCCGCGGACCACGTGAATGGGGCAAGCATATCTGTGGGAGGAATGAAAGCATTTATAAAAAGGGCTTTCCATCTCCGCCAGGTGATCCCACAGGATAGATGCCAAGCGATGCTTGTCTCTTGACCCGTTTGTCCGATGTCCTTTGAAGATTTCGGTGGGACATGGCAATGATGCATAGAAGACGGGTCCTCCTCGATGATCGAAACTCGCGGCATGGACGGTTATGTCTTGGCAATCCTCTGCCACATTCACTCCAATCTTTCGACCTGTACGGCCGGCCTAGACGAGGCCGGGCCACATCGAGTCTGACCGCACAGGTCGCAATCTTTACCGAATCGCGTTCTTGCGGAGCCTGAAGGCTCAATCCGAAACCCAGTGCATCCGCATATCGGAAACCTGCATGATGGCGCGGCCCTGATCGTCAAGACCTCTGGCATCCCAGGTGAAGCCTTGCTCGTTCTGCGCCCGCATGCGGGCCTCCAGGGCGACCTGTTCCCCCGCCCGGCATTTTCGGTAAAACCGCATCTCTCCGATCTCCATGGGAACCATGGATCGTTGCTCCGGCATCTTCATTGCCACGCAGTAGAAACCGGTCAATTGCAAAAGGGCCTCGAAAAGGTAGGGAGAATACTGGTACTGCGCATTGGGGAGATTTGCGAAATCACCTGTTCGCCGGTAGGTGGTTCGTCCCCGCACCACTCCCGGTCCTGCACCGTCAAGGAGTTCCAGCACGCAATACCTGCCTTTGAGGCCGCTGCGTTTCTTGTACCACTCAAGCATATCTTTACGATCCATGGAGGGCGTCCTCAGTTCGTCGAACCGGACTGGAAAATCCATGAAACCATCCCCTAAATATCCTGCCCCGCCGTCGAGAATGACCTGCCCCTGGCAGTGGGGGGTGAAGCGGTCTGTCAATCTTCCTGTGGGGGAGATCTCCCGTGTTGCCAGAGAGACCTCGCACAATACCTCCGGAAGGCCGTTGGCGACCCGGCGACAGGAGATCCTGGAAGACCGTGGAACCTCAGGAGGACATTGGATCATGTCCAGGAATCGCACCTGGCGGGCTCCTCGCACCTGCAAGTAAGGATACAGTATCCGGGCGGCTTCCATGAATGTCTCCAGAAACATGGCGGCTGAGACCAGGGGATGCTTGACGAACGTCAAGGGCCTGTGATCCTCGATCCAAAGATCCTTCCCGCGGGAGAAAGATCTATAGGCCTCGAGTTGTTCCCGGCGGATGTCCAGGCTGGAGATCCCCTCTATCATGGGAAAGTCCTCGGGGCTGTAGGACGCGGAACCCCCGTCCAGTTCTCCATTGGGCGAAGGACGGGCCATGTCATTGAGCCTTGCCGTCTTCACGGAGGGCAGTGTCCTCATGAACATTACCCAATCGTCGTCGGCCGGGGATACGAAGAGTTCCCGGCAGAAAAGCCCTGCAAGCTCATTTACATGGATGTACGATGCGCCCTTCCACCTCATTAGCTCCCGTACATCCGGGTCCTCGGCCATGCCTGCCCCCTCGATAGGGGGAAGCATCAAAGCTTTGAACCGGATGGCGCTATTCTGCCGCCGGAGGGTTCTGATCAAAGCAGACATCATCCGGTTTGCTGCCGCGTAGTTCGTTTGGCCGGGATTCCCCTGGATGGCGGCCACCGAAGAAAGGCCCACGAAAAACCTCAAGCCGGCCTTTTCGGCAGCCATGAATAGATTCCACGCCCCGAGGAACTTTATGTCCGTGACCATGGAGAAGTCATCGGGAGTCATTTGGCTGAGGAAACCGTCCCTTAAGACTCCTGCTCCGTGGATGATCCCGCGGACCTTGCCGTAACGGTTTGCCACCTCGTCCATGACGGCACGGACCGCCTCGGGGTCGGCGACGTCGCAGGTATGGTAGAACGCCTCGATCCCTGAGGAGTGCAAATCCGCCAGGGTCCGGGTAATCTCCGAGGCCCTGTCTTCGAAAGCGAAAGACTCCGAAGGCGTATGCGCGGGGCGGGGTTTTACGGAATTAACGCCTGGATCGAGAGACGTTCTCCCCAGAAAGACCAGGCGGGGCTTAAAGGGTACAAGACTGCGAGCCAGGTGGGCGCTGATCCCCGTTGCGCCCCCGGACATGACTACAACGTCTCCAGGGCTCAGTTCAAGACTTGACGGGGCACTGAAAACCGACGGGGCGACGCGTCCCTCCGAGGTGAAGATCCTTCCATCACGATGAATCATCTCCACCATCGTGTGTCCTCTGTCCAGAGCATCGCATAAGGCATTGCGAAGGTCGGTGTCACGGCTGATTTCCAGTGTGCGAAACTGGACCGCCGGGTGTTCCTGCGCAGCGCTCAAAAATAGTCCCAGCATCCCCTCAGCCGGCAGCCGACCCGGTGTGTCGGTATTCGCCCCGGAGTGGATCAGCACTACGAATTTCCCGGCCGGTGATTGGAGAAATGTTTTCAGGAGGATAAAGAGCCCCCTGAGAAGCCGCGAAACATCCTCCATGCTTCTTAAACTTTCCGACAGACCTTGAGGCAAGATGATAACGATCCCAACGAGAGACGACAGGCCCGCTATTCTATCGGAAGCCCCGCGGGCCCCTTCGCCAGTTCTAATGTCGTAGCCCGTTTCGCCTGGACCGAAGCCCCCTTGCATGAACGGCATGGGAAATATGTCAACCCCGTGATCCAGGCGCAAGATGTCTCCTGCACTTGCTGCAATAGGGTCATCCCTGCCCGGTGAGAGAAGGATGACTGACTCGCCCGGCTCAAATTTCATGGGAATGGAAGCAGGCAGGTCGAGAGGGACGTAACTGAATACGAGCCGCTTCAGGCTCGCCTCATCCTCTGAGGGCTTCACGATTTCATCCAGCACCGCACCCTGGTCAACAGCCTCGTTGACCGGCCGCTGCCCGGCGCCTTCCTGCCTGGCGATTATCTCAGAGATCCTCTGCGCGATGTCCTTCACGGTGCGGACATTGATAAAATCCTGCAATTCGATAGTGATCCCGAAGTGTTGTTCCACGGCGACCATGATGATCGGGAGCCGACTGGAGCGGATGGAAAGATCTCTCTTGAGATCCATATCGGGTTGGATCTCATCCCTTTCGAATCCGGTGGCATCCATGATGATTCGAATAAGGCTCTCCATGTGATCCTGGCTCTCGGGCGCATCACCGGGCTCTGGAGTCTCCATCGATACTGGTGAATCGCCCGGGTCGGAAATTCCCCCTGAATCCTCAACTATAAAAGGGGGACTTCCGGCAGCTTCCTTCTTTTCTAAAGGAGGGCCGGGAGGAATTCCAAGGGCATGCGAATCACGATTGATCCTTAATTCAACAACGGGGTGCTCTCTCCGGCCTTCGGGGGCCCCGCAGCCACCGAGCATGGATTGGACAACCGATGCCAGATCGTCTTCCTGGAATGCCGGGTCGACCTCATGGCGGATGGCTTCCAGGATATCGGGCTTCAGGAATCGGCCGAAGGTCTCCAGGACGAATCGGTTGATTTCCCTTTGAACGATCGCTTCCTTCGGGTTGGACCCTCCAAGCCCGATCACCCCCGGTTGCAACGCGGGCGCCGGGGGAAAGCGGTAAGATCCGGGAGCCTTTCCCACTCCTGGGAAGGAAACAAATCCGGGTTCCTTTTGAACCTTTAGATGCCCGTGCACGAAAAGCTGAGCGATGGCTGTCTTGCAGGTCAAGCTCTCTGCCCCGGGAAGGCAAGTCTGAATGCATGCAGACTCGGAGATCGTGTCTGCGATGAGATTGCTCAATATGTCGCCCGGGCCGACCTCCACAAAGAGCCGGACTCCGTAGTCGTTCCAAAGAGTCTGAACGTTATTCATCCAATGGACGGGAGATTCCAGATGGGCCATCAGAATTCGCCTGATCTCTCCGGGATCTGATGGATACGGCGCCATGGTCGTGTTGGAAATGACGGGAATCTGCGGAGGATGAAACTTGATAGGGGCAATGAACTCTTCGAGCTCATCATGGATGACTCTCATTACAGGGGAGTGGAAAGCCATGCTGACCCGCAAAAGAGTGGCACGGTATCCCATCTTCTTCAGTCCGTCAGCAAACTTCCTGACCGCCTCGGTCTTGCCGCTCAGAACGACCTGCCTTGGTGAATTGATATTGCTGATGTGGACATTTTCCTCCCGTCCCTGGATCAACTCTTTGAGCAGATCCAGAGGGGCGTCCACGGCCGCCATGACACCCGGGTCCATATGCATGCCCGCGGCGTTGTCCATGCAGCGGGCTCTCATGTTCACGATTCGGAACCCATCCTCCAGGGAATAGACTCCGGCCAGGCACAAGGCGCTCAGTTCGCCTAGACTATGGCCGGCCGTCGCCACCGGGTGGATGCCAAGAGAGAGGAGGTATCGCGCCATGGCGTATTCCAGAACGAACAGAGCCGGCTGCTGCCACCGCGTCTTCTGAAGATTCTCCTCTCGTTCATGGAACAACAAGTGAAGGAGGTCGAAGTCCGCAGCCGCTGCAGCCCGATCCATCCACTCTTTGATGACAGGAAAAGACTCGTAGAGATCCCGCCCCATTCCTCCATAGTGGGCGCCCTGCCCTGGAAACACCAGGGCGAGCGGTAGCACCGGCAGATCCTCAGCGCCCATTAAGACCCCCTGCTGCGCCATGGACCTCAAGATCTTGGGTGTGAGGATTCCGCCCTCTGCAAGGTGGCGTGACCTTTCGATGACAGTGAGCGCCTCTTCTTCGGATTCTGCGACAACGGCCATCCGGTAGTCACGGCCGCCCATCCTGGCTCTTAAAAAAGAAACGCCCTGAAGCTCGGGATGCCCACCACTTGCCTCTCCAGCAGAATCGGGATCTTCCTTCAAATCCGAAGTCTGAAATCCGAAATCCGAAGTGCCGTCACCCTTCTCTCGGGCGAGACCGGGCTCACCGCTTGGGGATACCAGGATCGTAGCTGTTTCATCCATCGCCTGCTCCAACTGCACTACATAGTTAGAACCTCCAAACCCGAAAGCGTTGACCTGAAGCCTTCTTGCCCGGCCGGCCCCGCAATCCCAGTCAAGCGGCTCCGGGGCAATGAAGAGCCCTGATCCTTCCAGGTCCATTTCCGGGTCTGGATTTATATAATTGAGGGTGGGGGGGAAAACCCCCGCCTTCATGGCCATCACTCCTCGAATGAGGCTGTTGATACCCGAGGCGCCGAGAGTGTGTCCGATCTGGGATTTGAATGAGGTGAGAACTGTGCGCTTGGAGGAATTGAAGAAGGACTTCAGGGCACGGACCTCCTCTACGTCACCTTGCCGGGTACTCGTGGCATGGCATTCCACCAGGTCCACCGCGTCGGGCCCATAGGGTGTCCCCTGGAAAGATGCGCGGATGGCTATCTCTTGGGTGATACTGGATGACTCCACCATGCCCAGATGGTTGTTGCTCGCTCCCATGCCCGTGATGACGGCGTGGACAGGCGCCCCCCTTGCACGGGCCGAACTTTCCCTCTCGATGACAATCACCCCCCCGCCTTCGCCCAGGACCATCCCGTCTCTTTGGGCATCGAAGGGGCGGGAAGTTTCGTGAGCGGGCCTTTCCTGCCCGGACAGCCCGAAAAGCGCGCCCAGGGCTGAAAATTCCAGAAAATGCATGTGTCTGAGATTCTCCTCGCCCCCTCCGATAATGGCAGCGTCGATGATCCCGGTTCGGATCATCTGGATGGCGCTGTGAAGTGCGACCAATGAGGTCGCGCAGGCTGCGGAGACGGAATGACTGGGTCCCATTAACCCATACCGGTTGCAAATGAAGCCGGCCGCTGCGCAGTTGAGTCTGCCCAGGAGCGTGGTATCGTCTGGGGCCAGGCGTCCGGATTTCAGCTCGCGTTCGACGGCGCTCTCCTGATCGGGACTGAGGTGAAGAGCCCTATTGGTATCGGCAAGGATGTCGTGAACGTACCCCCTTATGATCAAATCGGTGAGGGTCTCCGCCGCCTCTCCCGAGTTTTGGGAGATGAGGACCGCTATTCGCTCACGTGGTATGTTCGACTCGAGGATGCCGGACGCCCGGATGGCTCTCTGCGCCAGCCACATGGTGATCTTTGTAGCTTCGGTCATGGTTCGGAAATCATGTGGGGAAATCCCGATCTCATCGCGGGAGATATGAAAGTCCAGGAAAGCGCCCACCATGCAGTAAGTCTTGTCCGGAACGAACGGGCGGGGATCATAAAAACGCTTGTAATCCCACCGGGAAGGCGGAACCGGGGTAATCCCGCTTTTCATGGCCAGGCTTGAAGCCCAGACCTCTTCCGGATCTTTCCCCAAGGTATTTAGAATACCCATCCCGGTGATGGCAACCCTTTCATGGGCGTGTCTATGCGTTGCTACCTGCTTCAGTCCATGGCCGATCCCGCTGGATGGAGTTCTTACAGGGCGCGGAGCGACAGTTGAAGGTCCCGGCATTGTCTTGATGGACCCCTCAAATGGCTGATGAATCAAAAGAGGGCCTTCCGCCAGCTCGCGATGGAAGGAAGACAGCTTCAGGACCTTGCTGATGGCGCCGGCGCAGGCCCCACTCATGAATTGCCCGCGTTCCAGGCAGGCCCGTTCATCCAGAGGCGCCCCGCATGGTCTGTCCATGCCTCGGGCTGCAGCGAAGAGACTCCCCGCTGTCATCTCTTCCATTCTCCTGCGGAAGGAGTGCTCGTCTTGGTCACCCGCTGCAAACTCTCTCTCCATGGATAAAACCGCAGCCGTTCTCGGGGTCCTCAAGGATCGCACCCGCAGTCCGGTGTCCTTGCCTGAAACGACCGTTCCGCCCGGAGGCGATTCCAGGATCATGCGCTGATAGAGCGCCGTCAGGGCGCCCGTCTCAACGATCTCACGGGTGGCCAGATACGCGGTGCCCATCTGGACGGCATCCGCTCCGAGCATGGCGGCTATGAATGCGGTCTCCCGATTGAAGATTCCACCGGCAAGAACAATGCGACAATTTTGGAACAGGGACGGCTTCAGCCGTTTCAGATCCAATACCCTTTGAGCAAGGGTGAGTGTGCTATGGCGCCCCACGTGCCCGCCGGCCTCATATCCCTCGCAGATCACGTACCGGACGCCGGCTTCAAGGGCGAGACTCAAAAGGGCCTCATCAGGAGCGATATATATGACCTCCATGCCGCATTCTATCAATCCCTTTAAAGGTGAGAGATCGCCTCCTGCGATCACCACAAAACGGGGCTTGTTCTTCTTTATCCAGGCCAGATGTGTCTCCCTGAAAGGGTTCTCCGCCAGAGAGACGATATTCACTGCATAAGGGCGTCTGCCCATGATTTCCGGCAGGCGTCCCAGCCTCCGGTCGATGGTCTCCGCGTCCATCAGGCCGAGGGCGATGGTGGGCAATCCACCGGCCTCGGCAACCCTTGAGGCAAACTCAGGGACATCCGTAATGCAGGACATGGCCCCCTGGATAAAGGGATATTGGACTCCCATCTCACCGGCTACAGGGCTGTCCAAAAAGCAATCCTTTTTCACCTCAGCCTGGTGGCATAACCTGCGAATCTCGTCCATAAAGGCCTTGACGGCCTCCTCGGTTCGTGTCCCGAAACGCTCGGCGAAAGACGCGGCAAAAGCGGTCTCCACACCCATAGGGATGATCTCGTCCGGGGCGAAATGGCTCTCAAGAGGGTGGAGGGCGCCGGCACTCACTCGGTCTGCAAAGGAACGGCGGCTTTCTTCCGTGATATTAGCTCCGCACAGCGAACTCTCGAACCTCTTGATATCCTTGAACGCGATAGAGTTTCCCTTGTTGAAAAGGCGACAAGGAACCTCAAGGTCGAGGCCGACCAGATCGGTAGAGTCCAGGCGGAGGTTGGAGAGCCGCCGGCGTTGGAGATCGTCGACGGCAACCAGGTCTGTCAGCCAATGGACGCTCTCGAAGACGATCCCTGTGGCCCCGGTGGACAGTAATGCCGCCGCCGCCTCAGGAGTGGTTACGCCTCCCCAGATGAGGATGTCCCAAGACTTCGAGGGGTTGCGCAGCATTTCCTTGACATCTGAATATAGAGCCAGGGTCGTCTCACTGCTCCCGAATCCGGATGCCTCGCATCCTTTCAGGACGATGCACCCGATTCCCGGGCTATCTGTCAAAATAGCCCCCAGGAGATTCAGGTCCCCGATGATTGGGAAACAACGGTAGTCTTCCGACAAATCCCTCAATCTCTGCAGAAAGGCGGAATGTTCCCCTCGGAAAAACCGGGGGTTGCACTCGATCCAGATATTTTGGACCCCTGTTTTTTTTAACAACTGTCCAAAAGACGGATCAGTCAAGGCAGCGGCAGAAATCCTGATATCCCTGACCTGGCTCGAAGGGTCGGCTTTTCGTAAGAAAGAAAGGAGCGCATCCACCCCCATCATGGAAAAATCGAAGATGGCCCTGCTTCCCGTTCGATGTGCCATTTGAGTCACTGGCGGGGCAATCTCTTCAGGCCGCCATACGAAAGCAATGATTGGGACCCGATTTTCAGCCAAAATGTCCGGACCTCCGTTTCAATGCGATACTCTCGCTTTCAGTAATTATAAAGACTTTCTAAATATGCGATATTTATTATGTATTCTTGCGCCGCCTTCCTCTAATAAGGAGTTGATCGACTCGTTGTCCTCCAGGGTCCAGCCCATCTCCATATAGCGATATTTTTCTTTCTTCCTCACAACCTCCAACAGATGGCGTAAGGCCAGTATGGGGAGTCCCAGTTGTCGATACTTCTCCTTGATCCCGAAGATAAAACCCCGCAATCCGGTGATCTCCCGCCGATATATGAGGAATTTCAGCAAACCCGTCAGGCCAATGTGTCCGTTGAAACGCTTGAGTAAAGGGTTGACGTCGGGCAAGACCATGCAGACCCCTGCGAGCTCATCCTCATAATAGATGAAGAAAGCCAGGTCCGGGTCCCCGATTCTCACCAAGTCCTTTCCCATCTCCAGTGACTCATTATCGCTAAAGGGGACGTAACCCCAGTTGCCGGACCAGCAGTCGTTATATATCTCCCTCATCAGAGCGATCTCACGAGCCGCATCCTTTAGCTGAAAGCCCCTGATGCGGATACCTTTTTTTTGGACCATCCGTTCGGCAAGACTATCCAGCCACTCGGGGACCCGGTAAGCCCCATCTACCAGGAAGGAAAACAGGTCCTTCTCTTTGGTGAAACCGCACGATTCGACCAACCTCGGGTAGTAAGAGGGATTGTAAGTCATCATCAAAGCAGGAGGATAATCAAACCCGTCAATGAGCAAGCCCGCCTCGTAATTGATGGATGGGTTGAGCGGGCCTCTCACGAAGGTCATCCCCTTCCGGCGAACCCACGTCTCCACGGAAGAGAAGAGGGACGCCGCGGCTTCCGGATCGTCAGCACATTCGAAGAACCCCCAAATGCCCATCTGTTCGCCGTGGAACTCGTTATGATGGCGATCGATGATGCCCGCGATCCTTCCTACCGTCTCTGCGCCGCGCCGGGCCAGAAAGAGGATGCGTTCGGAAAACTCCCAGAAGGGGTGTATGCCGGGATCCAGCATCCGGCGAACCTCTTTCTTAAGGGGGGGGACCCATTTGGGGTACTCAGCATAGATTTTCCAAGGCAGGTCAATGAAGTCCTTGAGCTCCGATCTTCTTGACACAGTAATGATCTCAATGCCGGTCATGATTGCTCTTTTTGAGAGGTTATCACCGAAACATCACGACAATATCGCTATAGCCAATTCTCTTTTTTGTACCAGGCGACGGTTAATTTAGCCCCCAGGGTAAGAGGAATCCGGGGATCGAAACCCAATAAAGTCCTGGCCTTTGTAATGTCGCAGAGCCAATTTTTCTGGATCATTTCCTTTACCTTGCCTCTGCTCATGATAGAAGGCTTACCGGAAACTCTGGAGAAACATTCTGCAAAAAAGGCCATGCCGAACAGCATCTGTTTGGGTAGGCGGAGCTGCAGAGCGCTTATCTCCATCGCTTGCGCGAAGACGTCACCAATTTCCTGCATCCGGTAGTCCAGACCATCAGACAGAAAAAATATTTCCCCACTCTCTGTTTGGGTCTCTGCAGCCAATAAGATCGCTCGGACAAGATCCTGAACATAGCACATGCTGATGTGTTGATCGCGGTCGGATAGACAGGGCTTGATGCGCTTCGAGAGGCACTTAAAAAGATCATGGAAGCCTTTATCCCTGGGGCCATAGACGGCACAAGGCCGCAGGATAAGGAGAGGAAGCTCATGTGAGTGGGACAAGGCCAATTGCTCCCCCAGCAATTTGCTTTTTCCATAGGGCGAGACCGGTTCGCAAAGGTCGGATTCCTTTTTCTGCCCACCGCTCAGACACGGACCTGCCGCTGCCTGGCTCGAAAGATAGATAAATTTTTTGAGACGAGCGTTATTTTCGATGCAGGCTTGGACAAGGTTCTCCGTACCAAGGGCATTCACTTCGAAATAGGTTTTTTCTTTGACTGCCGTTGTCACACCCGCAAGATGAAACACCTGATCGACGTCTTTCACACTTTGTTTTAGAGAAGTCCTATCCTGGCAATTTCCGACTACAAACTCAACGTGGGAGTCCTTTAACCACCCTAAACGCCTCTTATTCCGAACCAGGCATCTGACTTGGACTCCCTGGTGAACGAGGGCTTCCACCAGGTGGCTCCCGATAAATCCTGTCGCTCCCGTCACCAAAGCCTTCAATTATCATTTCCTCGATAAATGATAAGAAATTGTTTTCCGAGCTGTTTGGATAACATCCACCCGTTTGCCTGTCAAGGAGGCAGGGGCCGTCCATTCCCGGCCACTAACGGTCATTTGCTGCGGGAAACGCCAGGTTGGAGGTTTCGAGTTTGGTGTTTCGAGTCTCGGGTTTGGGCATCTACAACCCCAAGTGTGGTCGCAGGTGTCATTTCTCTTCGAGAACCCGCCGGCAGACATTGGCGATGTTCAAAGCCGCCGAGTCGTTCTGAAGAGGCATCAGTCGCCGCAATTCGTCAATATCGAAGTCCGAGTAAGTCTCCTTACCGAGCGCAACGCCGACGAAGGCAGTCGAGGAGAATCGAGTGATCAGGACATCGCAGTTGGCGATCATTTCTTCCGCGCTTCCAGTCGCGAACACCATGGCTCCCGGCGCGTGAGCCCTGATTTCCCGGGTGGCGCGCTCGACATTTTCGATCGGGTGAAGCTTGAAGATAATCTGCCGCCCCCCTGCGATCTCCACAGCCTTTCGTATAAAGGCGTCGCGGTCCTCGCGTTGGAATATCTCCCTCAGCGGCGACGTGCAGGCCAGCACGTAGTGCCTGTAGGGAAAGTCGTTAGTGCAATATCGCCGGCAGTCATCGAAATTGGGTATTCCCGTGACGACTATCTTGTCGGGTCGCACGCCTTTTCGGATAAAGAAATCACGATATCCCTCGCTTGCGACACAGAAAGTCCGGTATGCATTGCTCAGACCTGTCGCCGCCGTATCCGCGAACCATCGAGGCAGGAACCGGAGGCGCCTGACGAGATGAAACATAATGGATTCCGGGGCGGTAATCCCCTCCTGTACCAGTACAATCCTGTTGTTTTGAATGTTCTTCTGGATATATACGTCCGAGCAGGTAACCACCAGGTCGTAGGGCCCATTCTTTCCCTGGTAGTCGATGGGGAGGCCATGGTTCTGCAGATACGTCCGGCAGAGTCCCACCACCTTGTTTCCCGCTATCGTGAACTCGATCAAGCCGAGTCTTCGAAGAATCTCGTCAAAGCCGTTGCAGTAGTAAGGCGAAAAGGAATGCTCGTAGTCGGAAAGGTGCTTGGAAATCTGATGCATTTGAGTTGTCTGATTCATCGAACCGCAGATGAAGAAGATCCTTTTTCTCATTCGCACCCTCCGCCGTCGCTCATGTAGGGCCACACAATAAAGTGAACAAAATAGAAGGTGCTTCATCCACGAGGTGGTTTCGTTCACTTAATCTTATAATCTGCACTTAATTCTGTTTAGGAGCCCTACCTGCTCCCGTGTGCCGGATCGCCCTGCGGCCGCTTCTCCTGAGGTGATGATTAGATGATAAAAATTACTTTCCTGCAAGCTAAAGATAGCATGCACCTGAGTGGCCATCAACGAAGTATGAAGGATGGTTGCGACCTGCAGTTCTTTTCTGCGCCCCCCAAAGAGCTTGCCTCCCAGCCAATACCCTTTGGGACTGGTCAAGCCATCGGCACGCCCGGTGGCTGACCTCCTACCAGATTTATCAAGTGGGTAGAAGAGCCTGCCGGTCCTTTGCCGACATGATGCAGGCCGATAAATGTCTCCGGTGGTGAATTGTAATTGAGGCTATGTTCCAAAAATTAAAGAACTGGGTCTTACAATTCCTGACTATTGGATATGTTCAGAGATGACTCGTGAATTGAGCCTTCCTTTTTATCAATGTCCATAGACACTTACGCAAAAATGAAACCCGTCGATGGTTGTCGGCTTGAGTGGAAATAGTGTTGCGTGCAACAGAACTGTCGCCGTCAAATGCAAGGAAACGATGGAGCAATATCCTCTGATGTCTCGTAACCTTTGAGATACAACCTTACTGAAGATACCCATCGATGTTGAAGTGTTGCATGTGACACAGAAATCGTGCAACGCTTCCGTTGCATGCAACACCGGTTTTTCTTGCCGGCTATAAACCAGAGCACTGCCCGCTCAGCCATAAGTGTGCGTTATGACATAACAATATGGAATGAGATGCTATCATCCACATCTTCGGCACAGATATTGATAATTGCAAACCGAGACGGATATCATCCTGCACTTTGCTCATCTGTTCGCCACGTGTCAGACAGGTGAGCGGCGGCGGTCGATGTTTCCAAAGACGGAGCGAGTACTACCGAGTCCACTCTGAAATAAGGGTGCCTCTAACAAGGGAAACGAATGAAGGCAAATATACTCGTAATCGATGATGAAGAAAGCATCAGGTTCAGCTTTCACAGATTCCTTGCAGCCGAAGGGCATAACGTGATCACTGCCAGGGGTTATAGGGAAGCTCTGGCAAGAATGGATGAAACGCAATTCGATCTCATACTTGCTGATATCGTTCTCGATGATGGATGGGGCATGGATATCCTACAGGAGGTAATGCAGAGAAACCTCAAAACCCGCGTGATCATCATGACGGCATATCCTACTGCGGAAACGATTAAGGCGAGTTTTGGCATGCAGGCTATCGATTACCTCACCAAACCGCTAAGACAGGAAGGGCTCATCTATTGTGTAAACAAGGCATTACAACTGAACCACGGATGGACACGAATAAAGGAGCGTAGCGCGGTGGATAAAAACTGATGAACGCGAAAATGCTTTTGGGTAAGGGATTGTTTCAGTGTGGCAACATCGCAACATCAGTTTGAGTGATTACCTTGGTAATTCATGAGAGGTACATGACTATTTTAACTTTGGACTCAAAAAGGAGTGGTTGTGGAAGAAAAAAAAGGAAACTTCGATGAGCGGTACCACGTCTCCTATGCTTGTAAATTGAAGACCATTCCACTGGAAAAGATTGAGACTGCAATAGCGAAGGCCATAGGGGAATTAACCCACGACAGGGTAGAGTGCACGATAATAAATTTCAATACCGAGACCGAATTGGCGGAGATTGTCATTTCACTCGACACACAGAAAGACGCACGATATTCCAAGTGAAATTATTATTGAGCACTCCCCAACAAAGCAAGACTTAAGTTTTGGCCTGGTTACGCCCGAGATACCGACTCAACCTTAACTCCCTCTCGACAAAAACGGGAAGGTTCACACTAACGCCGTTGCGCTCCACGCCTTTTCGGCAGATCGGCAAGGGCCTGAAGCCCGGAAAAGCCATGCAGGAGGACAGATGCGCGGCCTGTGTATTGGCACTGTCCATACTTTTGGCTGCTCGCCGGTTATGCTGTAGTTATCGACACTGACATCTATTTCCTTAGTACTCCCCGGTTGACAAAGATTCCAGAACATTGGTTGTCGATTGGAGCAAGAGTGAGTCCAAAAACCTGCCGGAACGGTCGGTTTGCGATAAGACCCTTCCATGCCTGTCTGAATTACCTTTACGGTTGTCTCGAAAGCAGGTCAAGCGGTATCGCATAGCCTACCGGCACGACATGGATTTTCCCGTTCTCCATGGGAATTCCCGCATGAATCGAAGCAGCCTTATTTACGATTTGATGGAACCTATCCGCCCATCCGTTGACCGGCTTCTTTATCAGTTTATGGCAAGAACGACCCTTCGGGTATCAGACTTTTTCGAAGCCCGACAGGGTATCTGCAAGGTTATGCCGGAACTGGCTTCGAGGATAATTCCTTTGGTCCGCTCCCTGGACTCGGACATTAACCACGTAGTCAAAGAATTCGCAAGCAACTTCAAGCCCCATCGTGTGGAAACTTATCCTGACGATGGTCGGAAACTCGTGACGGACGGCAACGATTCCCTTGACACAGTTGGAGCAGTTGTACAGAATTAACACATACGGAAACTGGCCAAAATGTTGTACTGTCCAAATCACCAGCGAGCAAAAAAAGCTAGTACCATGTAACATTGCAATATTCGTATAATTCGGTATAATCATGGCAAATTCCAGGAGGAGGGATTCGCCATGGCACCACGATACCGAGTAACCTTGACGGAACAAGAGCGCCAGGGACTTGAGGCGCTGACGAAAACGGGCAAGACCAATGCGAAACGATTTCTCTTCGCACGCGCTTTGCTCCTGTGCGATGCAGGTCCTTTTGGGCCTGCGTGGACTGTAGCGGATACGGCTGAGGCCATGGGCGTCACGCCTCGCACCATCGAGCACCTTAAGAAGCGCTTCGTAGAAGATGGATTAGCTGCAGCGTTGGAGCGCAGGCAACCGGAACAGCCATCGCGCGAGGTAATTTTTGACGGGGCTTTCGAGGCGCGGGTTATCGCCTTGGCATGCTCAGAATCACCGGAGGGGCGACGGCGCTGGACTGTACGGCTTCTGGCTGAAAAAGCGGTTGAGCTGCATCTGGCCCAAAGCGTTTCGCATATGACGGTGCAGCGCATACTTAAAAAAACGAACTTAAGCCTCACCTCAGGAAGTATTGGAAAATCCCGCCGGAGGGGAGCGCCGCGTTCGTAGCAAATATGGAAGATGTCATCGCTGTCTATCATTTGCCGTACGATCCCGATTATCCGCAGGTCTGTATGGATGAAAGCTGTAAGCAACTCATCGGGGAAGCGCACGAGGCGATAGCTTGCGCGCCCGGAAGACCCAAACGGATGGACGCCGAATACGTCCGCAATGGTGTTGCCCAGATTTTCCTTGAAGTGGAACCGTTGACGGGCAAGCGCCACGTGGAGGCCGCCCAGCATAGAACCATGAAAGACTGGGCGTTGTGGATCAAGGGCATGCTCGTCAAGCGATACCCAAAGGCAGTGAAAGTGCGCTTGGTCCTGGACAATCTGAACACACACTGTCTTGCCTCTCTTTACGAGACGTTTAAACCTCAAGAGGCTCGACGCTTGGCAGAACGCCTGGAAATCCATTACACACCAAAACGCGGCAGTTGGCTCAATATGGCGGAGATAGAGCTGAGCGCGTTAAACGGACAGAGCCTGGACCGGCGAATTCCCGATATAGAAACATTGCGTGGCCATATCGCCGCGTGGGAAAATGACCGGAACAACCGGCAAGCAAAGATTCAATGGCAGTTCACGAATGCCAAGGCGCGCATAAAGCTGAAGCGCCTTTATCCGCAACTATAAGCGTTACATGGTACTAGTAAAAACAGGGGGCAAAACTGGACAGTGTTGTAAAGTGTCCAGTTAAATGCAATTCGACTACATTGGAGATGATACACATGGGAAAGAAATACAAAGATTCTCTGAAATCCCTTCCCGGAGGTAAAGTTCAAATAACTATGGATATCAAGATTGGAAAGGATGACCTTTCAGAGTACCCCCTTCCTTTTGAAAGCTACAGAGAGGCTATTAACTGGATCGATGTCACAATAATCAAATTTAAGAGCTTGTCTACACTTACCGAAAAAAACATGACTAAGCTTATAGACCGTTGCGAAACCTTGATACAACAACTCGTAAAGAGACAGCGACGAGATATTATTGGATATTCATATTCCAATCGGATAACAAACCAAGATTTATGGTACAAAGATGCATTATCTTTCCACGAATCTTCTAAACTTTTGCATGCAAGTACAATCTTCACTGATCCAGTGTCGTCCGAAAGGCATTTCAGATTTAATGCTGGCTTATCACTTGAACTAATTCTTAAGGCTATATTGGCTAAAGCACAAGTTAGTATAGATAAAACACATGACCTTAGAGTGTTATCCAACAAAGCTAATGTCAAATTAGACGCAGATCAAATACACACCCTCGATTTTTTGACGGAAGTTATCACATGGCTCGGTAGGTATCCCGCCCCTCTAACAGAAGAAATGTGGGATAGGTTTCTCGACGAGATTTCTGAAAATCAAAGAGTCCGGGCACGATCTGGCAATACATGGAAAGTGATGCTGAACCAACAAAGATTTCCTTCTATGGAAAATTATATGAAAATATGGGAAATATGTTTAGGCGTCTTTCATAATATTTAATAGTCGGAATATAGATATGGAGAGCATATGTTAAGTATCAGTATTATATTACTAATACTTTTGGGTATGATAATCTTTCGTTATTTGGATGGCTTTTGGGAGCAGGGCAGCCTTCCATATCCAATAGCTCTCTCATTTTTTTCCAACATATTTGTATTAATGTATTTCGCAAGCTTTATCTGGATGTTAGGCATAATAGGCGGAGTTATTATTTCTCTTTTGTGTCTTTTTCAAATTGTACATTCTACATTTCTATGGTGTTTTCTACTACCTAACCTTATCCGCACTTTCAAATGCCTTGATAGTCGGGTAATTCCAAAAGTAAATACTCTAGTCTATGGGGGATTCTCGTATTTAGTAATAATCCTCATGATTCTTACCGGAGTAAATTTTTTTGTTTCACCTTACAAATCTATGTGGCGGTTAATTGAAAAGAATATTTGGACACCTATATTAATATTTATGTTTATTCTTGTAGTCGGCAACATAGTTAGAGTGATTGTTATGTCAAGGTTCTTGAAAAATGATCCTCATAAAAGCCCTCTGGAAGATTTCTTGGCACATTTTGAAAAATCCACAGGAAACGCTCAAAAACGTTTCTGGAATTGGCCCAAGCGATAATTAAAAATTATGGACAATTGAGCGTAAACTGTCCATATTTTGAAAATTACTCCGCACCCTGCTGGGCTTTGCAGGCTGACCAACCACTCAGAACATGGACAAAAATGTCAAAAGACCAAAAAGAAGGCCAACTTTCTTGGAACAAGCTCACCCCGACGACGACCGGAAATCCATGAACGCGACTGAGAGAACGAAGACCAAACCAGAGCTTCGCCTCTTCCCGTTGCCGGATGAAGCCACGGAAATGGAATCCATGGACATGCCGGAAGGGGAATGGCCTGCTAGAAGGAGGATTGACTTCCACTGAGCCTCAGCTTGCGGCGTATTCATACGTTTACATAGAGGGGCAACGAATGGCGAGTTTGCCGTAGTCTACTTCCGGCTCGTTTCCTGATCCGGCGTGCGTCCCCGGATATCCTGCCGGAAAAAAACGCATCGAACCAGGATTCCCCTGCTTGACTCCAGGGCTTTATGACATATCCTTTGCTCATTGATTTTAGCATCCTGATAACTCCTAATGGGACGCATGAAGGGCCGGGTAGAAATGCGGCCACGCATGCTTCACCTCGGCGGCCTTAAAATATACCTTTTCGGGGGATATGCAAAACGGGCCAACCAGGTGTTCTGTTCGAATCAAGAGGGCAAAAACCGGGTTTGGCGGGGCTCCGCATGTAGCTGATTTGCACGTTCGGTATAAGAGAAGGAGACGTGGGAACATGAAGAACAAAGTTGCTCTAGTCGCGGGGGCAAGCGGCATCGTTGGCCGTGGGGTTGTCGAACATCTAACCAATCTCGATGACTGGGATATCATCGGATTGGCCCGTAGACCGTACGGCAAAGGTCGAGGCCAGTTCCTCGCAGTTGACCTGCTCGACCTCGATGACTGCAAGATCAAGCTGGGAAGTCTCGGCCAGATAACCCACGTGTTTTATGCCGCTTATCAAGAGCGCCCGACGGAAGGCGAGCAAGTTGCTGTCAACATGACGATGCTGCGGAATCTGGTCGCCACCGTCGAGACTGCTGCGCGCAGCCTCGAGCATGTTTGTCTTTTCGAAGGAGTCAAGGCATACGGCTGCCAGTTCGGGCCTTACAAGACGCCGGCCCAGGAGACCGATCCACGGCATATGCCGCCGAACTTCTACTACGACCAGGAGGATTTCCTGCGGGAGCAGCAGCGGGGCAAGACGTGGTTTTGGTCAGCCCTGAGGCCCAGCCTCGTTTGTGGGCCCGGGGTCGGCCACCCGATGAACCTCTCGATGGCGATCGCTGTCTACGCATCGATCTCCAGGGAACTGGGGTTGCCGCTGTGGTTCCCCGGCACGCGGGGCGCCTACACGCCGCTGTTCGAAGCGACGGATGCCGTTCACTTGGCTCGGGCCGCGGTCTGGGCTGCAACGGAACCCTCCTGTGCCAATCAGATCTTTAACATCACCAACGGCGATTACTTCCGCTGGGAGCACTTGTGGCCCGGGATCGCCGGCTTCTTCGGCATGCCCGCGGCGCCACCCATGCCGATCCGCCTCACCGAGATGATGGCTGACAAGGGGCCGCTCTGGGAAGACATGGTTCGGAAGTACCGGCTGCAGCCCCATCCCTTCGAACAGATCGCTCCCTGGCGGTTCAGCGAGTTCGTGTTCCGCATCGAATATGATGTGATCTCGGATACAACCAAGGCGCGGCGGTACGGCTTCCACGAGGTGGTCGAAACCGAGGCGATGTTTGAGCGGTTGTTTGCGGGCCTGAAAGAGTCTCGCTACATTCCTTGACCGAATGGGAATACGGTAGGCCTCCTCTCGCTCGGAGAGGAGGCCTTAAATACCTGTCAGGGTCCTGTGAAATGGGGAGCTATTTCAGCTTTCTGGCAAGGAAGTAGCCATCCGGGTCGCATTCTTCCCTGAGAAGCTTGAGGTCCTTTTCGCTGGGTCCCTGCATTTCCTTCAGGTCGGGCGAAATAAGAAGCTCGAAGCTCACCTTTTTCTGAATATCCTCAGCGGTTTTGCCTTTTTCCACCTCCAGCAGCATCATGCGGTGAGTTTTTTCATCGAAACCGAATAGAGCTTCGTTTGTGATGACCCGGTATGGACCGGACCCCATGACGCCGGATTTTTCCCGGTAATCCGGCGAGCCATCCCCGTAGCCTATGCTGGTCAGAAAGTCGAGTTGAGGAGTAAATCGCCTTGGCTCCAAGGCCATGATGATAATCGACTTTTCGCAATTGGCCGCCATCGCCCCGGCGCCGCCGCTCCCCGGAAACCGGGTCTTGGCGGCCTTATAGGTGCCACCCTCGAAGGTCGAGTTGACGTTGCCGTACATATCGATCTGCGCGCCACCGATAAAAGCGAAATCTGCGTGACCTCTCTGGGTCAACTCGAATACCGCTGAAAGCCCTTTGAGGAAGCAAGCCTTGCGGCATGCCCTGGTATCGCCGACAGAGAGCGGCATGCCCATTTCGAGAATCGGAGTGAGAGGGCCGGCCTCAAAAATGATCCCAAGGCCCGGCGCGTGAGTAAGCTGGGCATGGATGGATGCGATGATTGGAAGACCGGTGCCGACGAAGACAATGGTGTTGTCCTCGAGGACTTTGGAACCGGTATAAGCGATCATTTCGAACGGTGTATATTCAGGCATGTCTCATTCCTCCATCGTATGCTCGTAAGCTGCGTTTCGACAGGAAAAGGGCGTCAGGACAGGATCGTAGGTTGGCCGCCATCCATGTCCCTGATTTTTTTCAATGTCTTGTAAGGAATCCTGGACAGAAAATCGTCATAGGTTTCACACCCGAAGATATAGTCGTCATAGTATTTCTTGAGGGCGTCCTTATTGCCGGATTTCCTGAACTCTTCGGATGCGCTTCGGAACATGAGAATGTGTTCCATGTCGAACCAGTAGTTGCCGTAACAAGCTCCGGGGTAGCTGGCGAAACGCTGCTCGATAACCGCATCTACCGCAGTGTAGGGAATCTCCGTGAGGTTCGGATAGGTGCGGATGTTTTCGTTGAGAATCAACTGCTCGGTGGTAACCAAGGTGTGGCAGGCAGCCATTGCGATTTCGGGGCAGGTGCAATGCGCTCCGAAAATGCGGCAGTTCCCGTGCATATCGGCCGCCGTAACGTTGAGAATTCCGACGTCGGGATAGCAGGCCGGGACGAGGTATGTATTCTTGCCCGTAAAAGGACTCTGGATCATCTTGCCCCGGTTTACCAGCTCCATGTCCGCTCCCCCGTGATCCCGTACCGGCAGAAATTCCAGTCCCATTGCGGCTGCTTTGAATCGCGCGGACATTCCGTAGTTGGTGTAGTCGTCGAGTTCGACCATGCTGTTTGCATTCAGATATCGGAAGAGTGGAGCAATACCGATTACCTCATATCCCCACCAGGCGAGTTCGACCCGCTTAATCGACAGGTGATCGGGGGCGACGAGCATTGCCCCGGCAAGCAGTTCAGGACAGATCGAATTGGACTGGAATGAGAGGGTTAAATCTTTTGCCCCTTTCCTGATGATTTCGTGCACAAGGGCGACCGGAGGCCTGGTATTGACGAATCCTCCTATGGCAAGGTTAATGCCATCCTTTACGTACTTGCCGACGGCGTCTTTGATGGTGGTCCTCTTGTCCATGAGGCCTTTGGGTTTTTTCACCACGGCCTTTCTGGCTTCTTCCGGAGAGGGACCCCACCAGCAAAAAGCATCTTCGCTGGTTCTGATTTGATTGTCGTCCAGACAGGACACTTTACAGATCGGCGATTGAACTTTTCCCTTCATTTTTTGACCTCCACAGCAGTTTGAACGTTCTCCTCAGCGTTGGTACTCGACCGGGAAATGGAATGTGAGTGGTGCGATAATGAGATTACTTTCACAAATGAACCGATTACGCCAAGTTGGCCCTGGAGTCAAGCCGCAAGAGGGAAAAACATCAACTTCTGTGCTTCACTGCCCGGTTTGAGCCTTTGGACGCGCAGAACCTGCCACCCGCATGGATATAAACCAGGCTACCGCCCTTTATCCGGTTAATCACCGATTCCGCCACTTCGATCGGGATGGCCGGACACCCCAGGCTTCGCCCCAGCCGGCCCCCGTTCAACCTCACCGAACGCGCGCAGACGTAGTTGGCCCCATGCATCACGATTCCGCGTCTGAGCGCATTGTCGTTGACCCCCTTTTGAAGCCCATAAAGTTGGAGTGCGGTTCCGTGCTTTCCGGAATATTTTCGGCCCGTGATGAAGAATCCACGGCAGCTCTGGAGGGATTGGGGCCGGTTTGAAAAGGCGGTCGCATACGCCCAGCCTGAATTCTTGCCATGAGAGACGAGGAATTTTTCAACTCTGCCCGTCTTTATGTCTATCAGGTACATTCTTTTAACATTTGAAGGTTTGCTATAATCGATAATGGTCAGGTAACGCGTGTTTCTGATTGCTTTCCGGTAAGACCGCAAGTGGACCAAGACATTCGAGAATGCGTCATTGTCTCTGACGGCTCCCTTGCGCACGGTCTTTTTATGGACCGGAAGTTTCCCGAACTTTGTATTGGAGGAATGGAAGCTACAATCAGCACGCCACGGAAGCAGCACCAGTAAAAGAGCGATAAATCCGGCAAAAAGAAATCCAGCATAGGCCAGAGGAAACGATGGCAAGTTTTCGACCGCGCTCGATCCCTTATGTTTTTGCCTTACCGGGTAAAGAGTAAGCATAAGAATTTCCGCCTCACCAAAATCTGATGACTTTCCCTCACCGGCAGGACTTTACAACAAGGGGATTCGGTTGGCAACATCGCCGTTTTGACGTGCTTTCATCGCCCCCTCATCGTGACCATTCTTTGCCGGGTCCGATTGCCCATTCCCGGAGACGATGAAGGTATCCAAATCCTTCAACGGGACTCTTTCGAGATCGGCAAGATACAAAAGGCTTTACCAACTCGTCGTGTCTATCCCGCAGGGGTCATCGATGAAACAGTACGGGTCCATATCCTCCAAAGGATTACCACCCGAACTGTGAGAAATGGCAAGGCATCCACCGCATACCCGGCGGATTGCACAGGATTGGCATGCATTACAGCCGGCACGATAGGACCGAGCCTCTTTAGAGTCATAAATTTCGGCGAGGTTGTTTTCGATGACGTTTCCTATGGGGGAGGGGAACTTTCGGCAGGCATGGACCTCTCCGTCCGGCAGAACCGTCATGAAGTTGAAGGCGGCCCCGCAGCCGTATCCGGTACAGCCTCCGAAGAGTTCCAGCCCTTTTAAATGAAGCACGATGTTGATCAGATTATCTTTAAAGGCAATCACCGGATTCCCGGCCGCCGCATTTGTGTAGGACTTAAGGAATGCGATATACGCCTCCTTTGACGGAAGCTGAAGATTGGCGCCCTCCCCGACCCTGGAGAGGCGATTGAAGGAAAAAAGATCTGTCCTGATCCGCAGGAGATCCGCAAGGGGAATCACCTGATCCATATTCTCCCTGGTTAGAGTGAGCATCACCATCGAGTAGACGCCAAGACCACGCAGCACATCCAGGAACCCGAGGACCCGATCGAAATGACCCGGTCCGCGGCTCCAATCATTTTGCATCTGCAAACCTTCCAGGCTCACCTGATAAAAAACCGGATGCTCGATCTCAATCAATGTTTCGAGCAGTCTCCGTGGTGCGGGATTTCCAAGGATTGCCAGGCCGAAACCGCGGTCTGCCGCGGTGCGGTAGAGATCAAGAAAGTTGGGGTGGAGAAAGGGATTTCCACCGGTAAAAGATATTTGCCCCCTCACATTGCGATCCCGACAGAAGTGATAAAAGTCATCCAGAACAGCCACCGCCTTTGAGGGCTCGAGCAATACTCTATCACTCCTGTCGTAGCAATGCCTGCAATGAAGGTCGCAAGCCTGGGTGATATGCCACTGGAGGGTAAAAACGGAAGCGGAAAGGGCCTCCTCATCTGCTCCTTCGGGGGCAAAAGAGAAAGACTCACGGCGAATCCGGGACGGCGGCCGGATCAGGAGTCCTTCCCCGACTGCCCGGTCAATGGCTGCTTCAATGGAATAGATCGAGACGCCTGCTTCGGCTGCCGCCTTCATAGGCTCGATCTCCTCAACGATGACCTTAAGAGCCAGAAGGTCCTCGCGGCAAGCCGGACGAACGTGGACTTGGCCGGTTTGCATATCCCGCCACACGAGCACGAGTTCCTCACCCTCTTCAGGGTCTGGAGAGGACCCATCGCCTTCATGGCGCAGAAGGCCGGTCAAGTGCTTCCAGGAAAGCTGGAGCAGACTCAGAGAAGGGTTGAGAGCAATCCGACTTTCCCGGATCATGGGCAAAGTTTTTGCGCAACCGACTTCATACAGAGCCCACTCGAGGCGCGCAAGGTCAGGCAGAAAACCGGGTAAGGGGTAATGGGCCGCATGCGCCGATAAAAGGTCCGCCAGATCTTCAGGCCCGGAAGTCACCGCACAGGTTTCAAGAAAATGATCCCATATCTTCGAGTCCACCTGCGCACGGCTCACCGGGTAGACGTCGTCCAGGTTGTCCCTGTTTATCCCGTTCACTTCAACGCTCCCTTGCTTTAGGCCGAATGGAGGTAATGCAAGGATTCGTGCATTAGATTTTTCGAGTGAAATCCTTTTATGAGGGGCGTGCGGCATTTTCGCCGGAGAGAGGAGGATTCAAATGAGCGAGGTCGCGCCGTCCGTTCCCGTCCAGTTGGATTTCGTCAGGTTTATTGGTTGGTGCTACCTGCACCAGGTTTGGTACCGCTTCAACTGCTTGTCCCAGGCTCTTTTTCTTTTTCGGTGCTACCTGCACCAGGCTTCGAGCCACTTCAGCCGCTTTTCCCAGCCTCTTTCTTCTGGAGATCGGCGCCACCTGCACCTTGTTTCGTGCCGCTTCAGGCGCTGCACGATGCGAGAAGGGCGAGGCCGGCACCCGACACCAGAGTGGCTAAGCACAATTTGGCCAGTACCTTTTTGATTTCGTCGATGTCCATTATGCCCAATCCTTTAATAGATTTATTCGATGTTTTGCATCACCTCCATCGGTAAAGCCAATTTATTGTTGGATAGCGCTGATGTCAACACGGGTGGATTAGCTGCGAATCGATCCGCCTATCCGTAGGCATACCGGGCAAGGCGGTGATGAAAGAGCGGATGACTAACGTGAAGCCAGGCCAAATGGCCATGGAAGGCTGCTTGCGTCAGCGTACCGCAAGGGGTATGAGCCGTTTCAAAAACTCAAGATCGCTATCTTCGTTGTTGAGAAAAGAAGCGCCGAAATCCTCGCCATTTCAAAATAATATTGAGACCAGGTCAGCTCCACTTGTTGGCAAGATGTGTTTGCCAGCCGTTGCTATGAAATTTAGCCTGGAGCGCTATTGACAGTCTTCCGCTCCGCAAGTATGAGTTTTGCGCAAGAGTGTAAAAGAATAAACACTTATGAAGCGGTCAAACCGAACTATGAACTTTTTTGTGAATGTTAACAATGTGACTCTATAAGTAATTAATTCATAATTCGAAATAATATTTTGAATGTATAATAATTATTAGATAATCTGGGTAATAAAAATACCTAATTCTTACCCAAAAATATACGCTTGACAAGTCACTTCCAGCCAGATATGCGATAATCCAAGATATTATTGTAGTCGGCCAAAACCAAACCTATCGTGAGATGGGGATGGAAAGCCACAGATCTCTTAGCGCCCACATCGCGGAGCGCAGCGGAAGCCGGACATAACCGAAGTGCTTTAAGAAACTCAGGTACACTAAATTCACTCATAAGGGCGTCTCAAATCTGTATTTCCCTGAGGGAAGACTGGAAGTCTGTTACAGAACGCGTACGAACCGTCCAGCTTCCGCAGCGTCAGTTTTGTTTCACCGTTATTGCAACAGGCCGATCTGCAGTACAGAGATTTTAACTAGATTCGCAGCTTAATCAAACCTCATTATTAGGAGATGGCATCATGCAGAGGTTAACGGCAAAGAGATTTCTATGGCTGTCCGTATCGTTTATCGTGGCATTGTGTTTCGCGATGGTTCCTTTGGCCGCCTCAGCCAATGGTAAACCAGCCGGTAAGCCTTTGATACATCCTGGTTATCTTGGCCATGCAATGGTGACAAATGCTTCCGGAGGGGCGGTCCGCGGCAATGCTGGATTTACCGCAAACAGTTTGGCTGCCAACGACGACGACTCGACTGGTCTGGTTCCTATCGGCTTCGACATTAACTACGGCGGGCAGGTTTGGTCGGACCTTTACGTCAACAATAACGGCAATGTCACTTTCAGTATCCCCCTTTCGATCTATACTCCTTTCAGCCTCGGCTCCGTCTCCTTTCCCATAATCGCTCCTTTCTTTGCCGATGTGGATACGCGCGCTGACGGGTCACCACTGGTTACTTATGGCAACGACACAGTCGATGGCCATAACGCTTTTGGCGTTAACTGGGTCAATGTCGGATATTATTTGGAGCATATGGATAAGCTCGATAGCTTCCAGCTAGTGATAATCGACCGTTCGGATATTGCCGTCGGCGACTTTGACGTGGAGTTCAATTACGATTCGATTACGTGGGAAACCGGCGATGCCAGTGGCGGCCAGGATGGCTTAGGTGGTACTGCGGCGCCGGCCGGTTATTCTGATGGAACCGGTTCTGTGAATGGCTGGACCGAACTGCCTGGTTCGGGCGCCGATGGCGCCCTGCTCGATAGCGGCGGTAATGCACTGATCGCAGGCAGCCTGGATAGCGGAGGTGTTCTTGGACGTTATGTCTTTCATTTCCGCAACCAGTCGCAAGGGATTCAGCTATTGGACGAGAATCCCGCGAAGTACGGCGCCACCGTTACCGGGGCAGCCGCCGATGGAGCCACCCAGGTGCGTGTACGTTGTCTGGTCAGTGGGCCGGGGGTCGTCTCCCTGATTTACAACGGCGGCTCCGCGAGTCAAACTCCTGCCGGCACTTTTGTTCCTGCCCCCGGCTATGGAGACGACGTCTCTAATATGGCCGTTCAACAGGTTGGCGACAGTTATTACGCCGACGCCATCTACACAGTTCCCGAAGGACTTGTCAACGAGACCACTCATGCTATCTCTTTCGGCGGCTCATATACACCCACTGGAGGTCAAGCTGTAACCTTTGAAACCCAATCTTTGCTTCTGCAGCGTCCACCGGTGATATTAGTGCACGGTCTCTGGTCCCAAAGCAATACCTGGAGTTCGGCGGGTGCTGATGGATTGTTGGCTGCAGCCGGTTTCAATGTTTCCAATCCTTTCGACTATAGAGGCACCAATGCGTCTCATTTCAGCACCAACGCAGCATTATTGGTTAACCACATCGCTCAAACGCTTACCAATATGCGTAACAGCCAAATTGCAATAGCGCGAGTTGACATCGCTGGCCACAGTATGGGCGGAGACATCTCCCGGACCATGGTGGCGCAGTGTCCCGCTTACATGGTCAACACCTTTGGCAAAGGCTTGATTCACCGTTTCGTGACTTTAGGCACTCCGCATTGGGGAAGTCCATTGGCCAATTTGTTATGGAGTTGGCATAACGGAATATCCGGCGGCGCTGTGGATCAGTTAGCGAGCTTAGCAAAACACCCCATTGATCAAGGCGCAATTGAAGATTTACAGGAGGGCAGCAACGCTTTGCAGAGCATGGGTCCCACCAATGTGGCCTCTTTTGCGCTCATTGGTGACATCAACCCAGCTAATCTGATAGATCTTCCAATTGATACCTTTGTTTATAACATATGTCGCTTTTTCAGATTCAGTCCCAGCGGGGTGGATACCTCATCGCTTACCGCGTTTATGACAAGCGTCATGAGCAACACGGCCAACGATGGGATTGTAACGGGCCCCAGTCAGGCCGGCGGTCTCAACAGCCAATACACGCAACTGTTTGAAGGGGTTTTTCACACCCAGGAACCCGGTTCTGCAGACATGGGCACTGCGGCAACCAATCTGCTAAGCGGTGATGTCGATGTATTTGCCTCCGGTTTCCCGCAACCAGCCTCCCTCTCCCCAGGTGTTCTTAAGCAGCTTGGTCTGCGCGCAAAGAGTACCCCAAGTTATGTTCGTGCGCTCGATTCTGCACCTTTAATCACCATCACCCAGCCTGCACCAGGCGCCACCTTCCACTCCAACGATCAAATGACCATTACCGCCGTTCCCGTCGCTGGAGTGAATGTGCAAGCCGTACTGTTCACCATTAGTGATGGATCGGGTAATTCGGCCCTTGTACAGCAAGCGCCGTTCACCACCACGTTTACCATAGCGAACGAATTCGTCGGGACTTTAACTTACACTGCGGCAGCCCGCGATAATGCCGGCAATGTGTCGATTTCAACCGGGACCGCGACTGTGGAAAGTCCGGCCACCTTGCAATCGATCTCGGTGACGCCGTCGCCTCTCACCTTCTCCAGCATTGGGGCGACACAGCAATTGACTGTCCTTGGCAATTATTCAGACGGAGTCCAGCGTGATATCACCAGCCCCGATGTGGGCACCACTTATTCCCCCAACGATACTTCAATCGTTGACGTCAGCGCCACTGGGTCAGCGACTGCCCAAGGGGCCGGCAATACCGTGATGCAGATATATAATGGTAGCGTCGAGACCCAGGTGGTTGCGCAAATAACGCCCCAGGCACCCAATGTGCTCTCCGTAAGCCCCTCAACGGTGGCGCCCGGCACTACAACAACGACGTTCACGATCCAGGGTCTATACCTGGGCGGCGCCAGTTCAATTCTTTTCATGAACGGCAGCCAGTTTGATCCTCAAATTACAGCAGGTGAACTTCAGGTCGATACCCTCGGTCAAACATTGACAACAACGCTGACCGTGGGCGCCAGTGCGGCGCAAGGACCCCGCACCGTGGTTGTAACCACACCCGGTGGATCATCAAGCGCTGTTGCAGGCACCGGCAACCAATTTTTGGTCCAAGTGCAGAACGGCTCCCTGACAGTAACGATCACCCCCGCTACGGCCCTAAACGCCGGAGCGATGTGGGCCGTAGACGGGGGAAGCTGGCAGACAAGCGGAGCGACGGTTGCGAACCTGAGCGTAGGTATCCACACCGCTTCATTTAAGGGTATTCAGGGTTGGACCACTCCCTCCAGCCAAACGTTTAATATCTCGAACGGGAGAACCACCACTCTGACCGGTACATATACACCTTTCTTTGCAGCCATTTTTACTGCAAGTATTACCAGTGGCAACGCACCCTTGAAAGTACATTTTACCAACAGTTCTGTCGGAAGCTTCAAAAAATGTCTCTGGCACTTTGGAGACGGCAAGACGAGTAAAATCTGGAATCCGAACCATACCTATAGTAAGGCCGGTACCTTCACGGTGACGCTTACCTTGACAGGAGCCAAGGGAACAACCACCTGTACTCAACCTGGCTGCATCAGGGTCTACGCTGTCCCGAAGCACAAAAAAAAGTAAGTTTTATGAGAAGGGGCACCCGAGCGTATCGGAGTGTCCCTTCGTCTTTATAAATGATTTTGATAACCTAAAATTCATCCACCCAAGGGGAACTTGTTTGGAAACAGGTGAGTCAATCTTCCGTAGGCATAAAGTCCCAGGCACTGCTGGCTTACATCGATCGGCATGAATTGCGGCAATTGAGAAATACTGCTGATCTGGTCCGGCAGGATCTGTGGGCGCATGGAAAAATTGAGCGGGACATAGATGAATTTTACGTCCGTGCCCAAAGTATCGGCGCCGTCAATCACCGCCATCGGTTCAAGGCGGTTTGTGAGAGCGATTCGCAGGCGATAAAAGTCAAAGTTGCGAATTCACGACGTCAAACCACTTTCAGTCCTGAAGAGGGCCTCAACTTCCCCAATATCGGGGAGAGTGCTTATGTTAGCAGTGGCCGAATACTCAATGATCGGACTGCGGAGCTGGGTGAAATACTGCGCCAAGCCGTGACCTGCCTCCCGTTGTCACAATGGTTGGCTTGATGCGTGTACTTATGAAACCAGCCAAAACTTGGACCTCCGACGCAACGGTGCCCTCGCCCTTCACGGCAAAAGATGAGGGACAACGGGAAGAGAGGAACACGATGGGAGATAAGGGCAAGAAGGATAAGGAAAAGGGTCAGAAACAGAACACCGACAAACAACATCAGAAGGACAAGAAGAAGGCGGACAAGCAACCGAAAAGAACCTCTTGACGTAAAGCATAGTGCCCATAGCGGCTCGACTCTTGCTGCCGAATGCGGCATTCCGGCGTTTTGCTAATGCCGGAATGCATGTGGTGCGCTCACTTGATCCGGTGAAGAACTGACAGGTGGCTATTCGAGATGCAGTAGCCAACTAACTTTCAGGTAGAAACGGCTTGGCTCAGTTGTGTTCCCGTGTATTTTTAAATGAGATATCAGGCCAATTTTCGATAAGACAATCAAGGCGCCATGCATTGGGAGCAAGATAGGCCAGGTGCCCTTCTGAATCATGGGCCAAATTAGCCAGGTTTCTCCTCTCGAAATCCTCGAATCTTTTCTTGTCATCGTAGCCAATCCAACGGGCCGCAGAAAAGCCCGCCGGCTCGTAGACCGCATCTACGCCGTATTCGGCTTTAAGCCTGGCCACGGTCACATCGAACTGCAAGGCACCAATGGCGCCGAGTATGTAGTCCGAGCCCATGAGAGGGCGGAAGTACTGTACGGCGCCTTCCTCAGCTAACTGAGTTAAGCCCTTTTGGAGCTGCTTTACCTTCAATGGGTTCTTGAGGAGCACTCGCCGGAAATGCTCCGGGGCAAAATTGGGGATGCCGGTGAAGCGCAAAGGTTCTTTGTCTGTGAAAGTATCGCCGATCTTGATGGTTCCATGATTGTACATACCGATTATATCCCCCGCATATGCCTCTTCGACATTGGTCCTGTCCTGGGCCATAAAGGTAGTGGCACTGTTCAGGGTGATTTCCTTCCCAAGCCGATGATGAATTACTTTCATTCCCCGGGTGAACTTCCCGGAGCAGATCCTCAAGAATGCAATCCGGTCCCGGTGAGCGTGGTCCATATTGGCTTGAATCTTGAAAACAAATCCTGAAAAAGGTTCCTCGAAGGGAGAGACTTCTCTGGTCACTGCGGGTCTCACTCCAGGCGCCGGGGCCATTTCAATGATGGCGTCGAGCAATTCCCTGACCCCAAAATTGTTGAGAGCACTGCCGAAGAACACCGGCGTCTGGTTTCCCCTCAGATAATGGTCCATCTCGAATGGATTGGCAGCCCCTTCGAGTAATTCAATATCCCCGCGCAGATCATCTGCCTGGCGTCCCAGCAATTCTTCAAGCTTTGGGTCAGCAAGATCCTTGATCAGAACTCCCTGCTGCTTTCGGGTTTCCTGTTTGAGTGCAAAAAGATGGAGTTCCCTGCGGTAGAGATTGTAGACCCCTTTGAAACTTTTCCCCATGCCTATCGGCCAGGTGAGCGGCGTACACTCGATCTGGAGCTTGTCTTCTATCTCGGTCAGGATATCGAGCGGCCCCATACCTTCCCGATCCAGCTTGTTGATGAAGGTGATAATGGGAGTGTTGCGCATTCGGCAGACCTCCATCAGCTTCTCTGTCTGCGACTCCACTCCCTTCACGCTGTCAATGACCATCAGAGCGCTATCGACTGCAGTGAGAACTCTGTAAGTGTCTTCCGAGAAATCCTGATGCCCGGGTGTATCGAGAAGGTTCATCTCAAACTCCCTGTGGGAGAATTTCATTACCGAGGTGGTGACGGAGATGCCTCGTTCTTTCTCGATTGCCATCCAATCGCTGGCGGCATGACGGGCGGCCTTCCGTGCTCTAACAGCCCCGGCTATTTGAATGGCTCCGCCAAAGAGGAGCAGTTTTTCCGTTAATGTTGTCTTGCCGGCGTCGGGATGACTGATGATCCCAAAGGTCCTGCGTCGTTTGATTTCTTTGTGATTGAGTTGGCTCATTTAATCTCTCTCCGGGAAAACGGCTAATATTTAGAACAGTCATGCAGCGGTTGGACATGACCGTGAATCTTTGCATCGCATGGGCTCACCACAATTCGAGCACATTCCAAAATCCGGCTTGTAAATTCTTTCTAAGACATACTCCAGTTGTGAGGGTGTGGATCTCAACCCTGAAAAGATGGAAAATTCCAGCCAGCATCCTGGTTGTCGGCGGTGACGGCAGAAATGTCAGACAATCTCGGAATGCGGACGGATATGACGGCGCTTTGCGATTAATCAACAATAAAGCAGGTGGGCCTCTTCAATCAGTGCGGATTTCCATGCATTGCCTGGAATGACCCGGACGGGTGAGAAAACAGAGGACACTGGCAATCGTTCTTGAGGAAAGTCGAAGTCACTAAAGCCGGGTTCTCCAGAACGAAAGTATCTGCTCATGGGCTAGCTTAATCAGCCATAATTTTTAGTAGTATAATATAAACAACTGCCTATGGTCAACACTGAAAGGCAGCAGCAGTTCAACTAAACAATTTGCGGCACCGCAAATCATCTCTGCCGGGCCTTGAGAAACAGGCGTGGAAATACGCAACCTTCCCGGATCATTTTGCAAAGTATTCGGGATATTCCCGACTCACTAATCTAATCGGTATTCCCTTTTTTACGACAGCACAACCTGCCGCCTATTCCTCTCAATAATACCGCAGCAGGGAGCGCACAAACCGAAAGCAACCAATGCGGGCCGTTCAGTTTGCCTTATTGCTCATCCAAAGAAAGTCAAAGTAACGATAACTATAAAAAAGATTCCTATTTTCTAATCACATTGTATTTTGGTGACTATTGCCATGTTCGAGGAATGAGGCAGCTCGAAGTAAAGTGCCGCATCGTCGAAAGCGAGGCGGCCAATGTTTGCGTTTGTCTTTTCAGGATTGTTCGATTCGCCGAATAAGGGGTTCCTTGTGGGAAGTTATCATCCGAACTGCTTAAGTTAGTATAGTGTTTTAATATCCGGTTTTCCCTCATCCGGAACCGCGTCTTCCTGCGTTGAGGCTGTTCGGTTGATTATTTCGCCGGGCGTTCCCACTTTTGCCCAATTGTACACGAAAACGGCATTTTCATAGATCATCCGGATGCATCCATGGGAAGCGGCATAGCTCGGGAGAATGCCCCCGTGGATGAAATAATCTCCAAAAAGTCTCAGTGAATACGGCATCCAGGCATTGTCGTATTTCGTCGAGTAGTGGTCCTGTTCCTTGGATAAGATGACGAACTTTCTCGGCGGTGTTCCGTTTATGCCGGATGAAATTGGAAACAGGTGAGTCAATCTTCCGTAGGCATAAAGTCCCAGGCACTGCTGGCTTACATCGATCAGCATGAATTGCGGCAATTGAGAAATACTGCTGATCCGGTCCGGAAGGATCTGTGGGCGTATGGAAAAATTGAGCGGGACATAGATGAATTTTACGTCCGTGCTCAAAGTATCGTCGCCGTCAATTATCGCCATCGGTTCAAGGCGGTTTATGAGAGCGATTCGCTGGCGGTAAAAGTCAAAGTTGTGGTCGAAGTATGGCACGAAACGACAGAAGTAGCTAAGTGACTGCCCGGGCGGTAAAAATATCTTCATGCAGGGCACGCCATCCACTTGGACGATTTTTTTGTCGGTTTTAAATTTAAGGAGATCGGAATATAGCTTGCGGTCAATAACGGCGGTACCCGCAACAGCAACTGAAGAGAAAAAGAACAGGGTGGCCAAAATTATCCAAAATAGAAGACCTCTTTTTAAACCACGTTTCATATCCACTTCAATCCACTCTCAGACTCGAATTTAATTCTCAAGAAATCTACGCACCACGGTGTCATGCAGCTCCGGCTCCTCAATAAATGGAAGGTGGCCGGATTTCTCGAGTAGCACAAACTGTGCCTGAGGCATGAGAGTTCTGAACTGCACCGAAAAGCGCGGGACCGCGACGCGATCGAAGCGTCCGGCGAGTACCAGAGTTGGGACCTGAATCCGGCAAAGCCGGCTTCGGAAATCCATCGAGGCCAAGTCGCCACCTAGCACGATACCGGCATCGGGTCCAGCTATTTGACAAAAAACATCGAGATTTGTATCCACGGTAAGATTAGAGTTAGACGGATCATAGAAATAGAGAAGGCATAGCGGCACGCGCCCCTGGACTTTCTGGTACTCCGGATCGCTTGTAACACTTCCTTTCGCGCGAACCTGCTGAAGCTCAGCCCACACCTCCGGATACTGATTTTGTATCTCTTTGTTCCAGTTGTCGTTGCAGCCCTTTTGCCACATTTCTGCGCTGTGACAAGTGTTTGCCAATATGAGTCTGCTCAGGGACTGAGGGTACCGAAGGGCATAGCCCTGCGCCACGACTCCGCCGTAGGAATGACCGTACACGGCGATCTTGCCAAAGCCGAGAGCCTTTCGCAATCCTTCGATATCTTCTATATCCCGGTCGAGGCTGTACTCCCGAGGATCCTTTGCCCGGTCGGACTGTCCACGCCCGAATGCATCGAAGAAGATAAGCTGAAAGGAATCCGCGAGGCGCTCAAGACCGGGATAGAAGTAAGTATGTGAAGAACCCGGGCCGCCGGGGATTAAGAGAAGCGGCGTCCCCTGTCCTGCAATTCGATACCAGAGACGACTACCGTTGACAACGACATGCTTGCCTTGCGGTTCGACCGCCTGTTTAGCAGAGACAGCAACCCACAATAATCCCAGCAGCATGGGCATGAGGCTTAAGAGAACCTCAGGCATTGACCCTCTCCTTTGCGCCTTATACCGTGATTGTCTCGCGTGATTTTCGCAGGTGGTGTAGTTACTCACGACCCGCATGCGGAACTGAACATTCAAAGGTCCTGGAGAAGACGAACAGATTTCGTATGACCCATTTTCGCTGCAAACTTCGCGTCCGCCGTCACCAGAATGCTTTTGGTCTCTTCTGCCAATGCCAGGTAACACGCATCGGAGAACGTCACCCCATTCCGCGCCATCCAATCAAAGCACAACCGACGCATACTATCGGTCAGGGGGATGCTGGAGAACTTCAAATTGACGATCAGCGCCATCTTCTCAAATGCCTGACCAGGGAATAGCCTGCCCAGGAAGTTGCCTACTTCGTATTCCCAAAGGCTAGGCGCAAGCAACTCAGCGCGCCCTCCCACCCATGCGTTCAAAAGGTCCAAAGCTTTGTCCTGATCGGATTCTCGCTCATCCCCAAGAACCCACTTCAGAATCACGGATGCGTCAACCACGTATCGGTCCATTCAATGACCGCCCCTCTCTTGAGTCAATTCCTCAACGATTTCCTGAGTGGAGAGCTTGTTAATGGCCGAGGACGACTCAATCAGCTTCTCAACCGCGTTCCTCCTGCTAATATGTTCCAACTCCTTGCGCAGAGCCTCGTTTACGACCTGGCTCCGCTTTCCTGGAGGCACCAGATGCTCTAAATCCTTGCAGATCGCTTCCTCGATGAGGAAATTCATTTTTCTGGATGATCTTCTCATAGGTTACTCCATTTAGTTACTCCCGATCGTTACATACTAATTGTACGTCTGATATCTGCAACAATCAAGGATCCTGAGATCGATCCAGGCCAAAAGGTTCTATCAAAACGGAAAACGGGTAAACGCAAAACGCCATTCCTTATCATTGCTGGTCCGGAAGGACCTCCTGGACACGTCCGATCTGGCCGTCTTCCAGCCGCACTTTGATCCCGCGGGAATGGAAGGCGGAGGATGTGAGGATGTCTCTTACAACCCCGAGCGTTCGGTTGCCGGATCGTTGGTCTTTTTTCAAGATGATTGCGACGCGCTTTCCGGGTCGAATGTCACTGCGATTCTGGCCGTTCATATATGTTCCGTATACCCTTCGGATGCCGGCGTGCCCGCATTGGTGCGCCCGGGTTTCATGGGCGCACGAGGCGCACGAGGGGTCAACCTCCGGCGAGTTTGACCTTAAAACCGCGCTTGCTCAACTCTTCAAGCAAAAGCTGCCGGTGGTCGCCCTGGATCTCTATCACCCCGTCTCTCACCGTGCCCCCTGCCCCGCACTTTGCCTTGAGCTGTCTTTCAAGCTCTTTCAGCTCCGCCTCAACGCCGGGAACTCCCGTAATCACCGTCACGCCTTTGCCTTTGCGCCCTTTGGTTTCCCTTCCAACCCTCACCAGCCCGGCACCCCCGAGGAGAGGTTTTTTTTGACGGCAGACACAGTCATTGGCAGGCCTGCCGCACTCGGGACACATCCTCCCGTGGGCGGTCGAGTAGACAGTGGGGTTATCACGTTGCATAGCCGATCCCTCGCTGTTTAAGCGCGCTGTGATTTAATCCTGAATATGTGAAAATTGGCGATTTGAAATCAATTCGCTTACAATTATACCGGATCTGGTGCTAAAAGCCAGTCTGGCCAGCAGGGCCGGGAAATGGACGGTTTGCACGCGAAGACAAGATCCACCACAGAGACACAGAGAGCACAGAGCACAGAAAAAAACTAAAATTTCCGTCGTAGGGCGATAGAACCAAAAGGGAATTAGTCCCGTTACGGCGGCGATCGCGTCCGGACCTGCTGGTGTTTAGAAGCTCTTTTCCTACTTTTTGCTTTCCTCTGTGGCTCTGTGGCGAATCTTTTTCCTTCTTCGCGGCTTCGCGCCTTCGCGTGGAAAAAAGAAGAATCCGGACGGAAACCAACCGATGTCCGGTTATCATTAGTACGATGGCCGCATGGGTCATTCATTTGCTAAAAAAGGAATAGGACGAGGATGGCGCTGATCGGCATGCGTGACGTGTGCATTGGCTTCGGAGAGCCTTTATTGCTCGATCATGTTAATTTCCATATCGAGCGCAGGGAACGTGTCTGTCTCCTTGGGAGAAACGGGGCCGGGAAATCCACATTGTTGAGCCTGTTAAGTGGTGATCTCGCTCCCGATGAGGGCGAGATCGTGTATCTGCAGGGGGTGCGTGTCTCCTTTCTTCCCCAGGAGGTACCGCAGGAAATGACCGGAACCGTGTTGGAAATTGTGGCCGCCGGATTGGACGGGCCGAAAACCGGGCTATCCGATAGCGAGAGCAGGCTCAATCGCGTGGAGAAAACGATCTCGCGCATGGATCTTCATCCAGGCGAGCGGTTCGAAACCCTTTCGGCGGGGCTCAAGCGCAGAGTGATGCTTGCGCGGGGACTGGTGAGCGAGCCGGACGTGCTGCTGCTCGATGAGCCTACCAATCACCTCGACATCGACGCCATAGGCTGGATGGAAGAATTCCTGCTGCGCTTTGAAGGGGCACTGCTCTTCGTTACACATGACAGGAGGTTTCTCAAAAAGCTGGCGACGCGCACCGTTGAACTCGATCGAGGGCGGTTGATTGACTGGTCGTGTGACTACGAAACCTTCCAGAAGCGAAAGGAGGCCGCCCTTGAAGTCGAAGCCGGACATCGGCAGCGGTTCGACGATAAACTGGCCCGGGAAGAAACGTGGATCAGGCAGGGCGTAAAGGCGAGAAGAACACGAAATGAGGGCAGGGTCCGAGAACTCGAGAAATTGCGCGAAGCCAGGCGCGCGCGCCGGGAGATCGTCGGCTCCGTGCGCATGAGGACCCAGGATGCGGCCAGATCCGGGAAACTGGTTATCGAGGCGCAGGGAGTAAGCTATGGCTACAGCGGACAAAAACCCATATTCGAGGACTTCTCAACCGTTATCATGCGCGGAGACAAAACCGGGATCATAGGCCCGAACGGCTCCGGCAAGACCACTTTGCTGCGCGTACTCTTAGGGGATATATCCCCGGAAAGGGGAGTACTGCGGCACGGCGTAAATCTCGAGACGGTTTACTTCGACCAGCTTCGTGCCCAACTCGATGAGAATAAATCAGTGGCCGAAAACGTCGGCGACGGCAATGACACAATCCAGTTTAACGGCAAGCCACGGCACGTAATGGGCTACCTGCAGGATTTCCTGTTTTCACCGGAACGGGCCAGATCTCCGGTAAGCACCCTTTCCGGCGGAGAGCGCAACCGGCTTTTGCTGGCGCGCCTGTTTACCAAGCCGTCGAACCTGCTCGTACTCGATGAGCCGACAAACGACCTGGATATGGAAACCCTGGAACTGCTCGAAGATCTGCTTCTGGACTACACCGGCACGCTGCTGCTGGTAAGCCACGACCGGACTTTTTTGAACAACGTGGTGACGAGCACCCTGGTGCTCGAGGGCGAAGGCAGGATCGGAGAGTACGTGGGCGGCTATGACGATTGGGTGCGCCAACGCAGACCGGACAGCCCGGCCAATACAGCAAAACCACCTGTCATACCGGAAAAGCAGCGGCCAAAACGCGAGTCCAGGCAGACGATCAGCTACAAAGAACAGCGCGAACTGCAGGATTTGCCGGGAGTCATCGAACTGCTCGAAGCGGAGCAGAACGAACTGTATCGATGCATGTCCGACCCAACATTCTACCAGAAGAGCGGCCCCGAGATAGCCGCCGCCAAAGCAAGGCTCAAGGAGATCGAACAGGAACTCGATGAGACATACCAGCGCTGGGACGCCCTGGACATGAAGGCCAGGGACGCGACAACCGCTCGATGACGATAAGTCGATTTAAACCACGGATAGGGAGCCAGCGGGGTGGGTGGCCACGGATAAAAATAATTGACGGGGCGGCCTCTACTCGGCTTCCGGCAGAGGGACCTGCACTGGAAGGGTGTCGTGGGCTGATGAGGATGAAAGCCCGATCCGTGATATTCGTGAAATCCGTGGTTCCTGCAGTGTCTTTTAAAGATTTAAACCACGGATAACACAGATGGCCACGGATAAAAGTGATTTACCGGACTATCGCACATCTTCTTATTTTTGGACAATGTTTTGTATGTAAGTTACTGTTTTCTCTGCGTTCTCTGCGGTGAATTGCTTTTCGTGTCCCGGTTACGGCTATCCTGCTCTAGATCGGCTCGGGCCTGTGCTTGCCGGGATTGAAAGCTTCCTTCTCCTTGTGCTGGAGACCTTCATGACCCGTATCGAGATCGAGAAGCTGAAATCCATCTGATTCATCCGGAGAACCGGCAAAACCGAGCACATCGCCCTTTTCGCAGGCGGACCTGCCATTTCGGCCTGCCAGGACCCCGTACAGGATCAGGCCAAGACCGGACAGAGAGAGAACCGCAAATACCAGGGCCAGATATAATCGCGTCATACAAAACTCCTCGGCTTGGTGTTCCATCGGTTACCCGGATAGATTCTCACCTCGATGAGATAGTAGCCCCGATCACGCCGGGAAATGACCCGGCGCTCGAACGGATACATCGTTTCCAGCTTTAGAACTGCGCCCTGCGGTGAATTGAGACTCCTCGAATATGTGAAATAAACCCGCCGGCCCACATATCCTACCTGCCGCACTTTCACCCTTATTTTATCACCCAGATGCACCTGCGCAACATCGAGGCGGCGTTTCCGCGCCGGATCAAACTTGAACCTGATCACAACGGGTTCTGTGGTTTGACCTGGAGTCGATTTGTGGGCATACGGTCTCGATTCGTATTCGTCGTAGCGTTTAGATGCTGATTTGCCGGCCTCCTGCCTGCGCTGCCTGTCAATCTCGGCGCTTCTCGCGGTGGTGCGTGGTCGCTCAGCCTGAGCCTGTCCCTGATAAGGGCGCTCGCCTTTTCCAACCTGGGGGACCGCAGCCGGTTTTTGAGTCCCCAGGTCTGCTGAAGGCGCTTGCCGCCCGCCTTGAGCCGAAGGCCCCTGCCCGGACCCAGGCGGCGGCGCGGGCTGCAGCGCAGGGGCGCCTGCAGGTCCAGCCGCCTGTTGACCGCTTTCCGGCGGAGGCTCGGACGATTTGACTTCGGGCAGGTTCACAGGGCCAATCGATGCCGTCGGACAAATCACTCCGGTCTGCAAAAGGGCCAGACCCGTGAGACCGACGACCAGAATAAGACTTCCAATGACGATAACGACGCCGTGCTTTATCACGTGAGCCCTCCCCCCGTGAGCTGAGAGTTATTAAATGAATAATATTCCTACACGCTTAGTTATATTTCTTCAGACGTTCAAGGCAAGATTTTAGTCGACGGGTATAAAAAAAAAGCCACACCTCGCAGAGCTTGATAGCTGAAAGCTCCATGCTCCGCGAGGTGCTTATCGGGCTTACTTTGACTTTGCTCCCGCTTTGAGGAGCAGTTTTTTCACTTCGCCGTGGCCTCCCCGGGATGCAAGCATCAAAGCGGTTGCGCCATTATTGTCTCTGATATCGACGAGGGCCTTCTTCGCGAGCAGCAACTGCACGACTTCGCGGTAGCCATCCGTGGAGGCAAGCATCAGGGCCGTCCGGCCGTCTTTGTCACGGGCGTTGACGTCGGCCTTTTTGGAAAGCAGTAACCGCACGACATCCTTTTGGCCATACCGCGAGGCATGCTGCAGCGCTGCAGCGCCGTCTCCGTCTTTGGCATTGACTTCCACCCCTCGCGCGAGCAGCGCCTTAACGACTTCCAGGCGGCCGTTGCGCGAGGCAAGCATCAGGGCGGTAACGCCGTTATTGTCCCTGACATTGAGTTCGGCCCCCCTGGCCAGCAGCAGATCCAGAACCTCCTTGCGGCCTTCCTGCGCGGCAAGCATCAACGAGGTTACACCGTCATCCTTTTTGGCATTGACTTCGGCCCCTCTGTCAAGCAGCGTCTGCACGACTTCGCGGTAGCCGTCACGGGAGGCAACCATCAGCGGGGTGAAACCTTCAGCCATTCTTGCGTTGACCTCAGCCCCCCTGTCAAGCAGCGCCAGCACAACCTCGTGGTTGCCGCTCCCCGAGGCAATCATCAGCGCGGTTTCGCCGTCATTTGCCCTGGCGTTGATCTCGGCCCCCTTGTCGAGGAGGGCCTGAACGATGTCGTGCTCGTCGTTCCAGGAGGCAGCCATCAACGCGGTCCGGTCGCCATCCCTCTTTGCCTTGACATCGGCTCCCCTGTCGAGCAACAACTGCACGACGTCCCTGTGGGCATTCTGAGAAGCAAGCATAAGCGCGGTTACGCCATCCTTGTCTTTGGCGTCGATCTCGGCCCCCCCTGCGAGCAGCGCTTCAGCGATCTCGCGGTGACCATCCTGGCAGGCAACCATAAGCGCGGTATCGCCGTCCTTATTTGTCGCAGAGACCCTGGCCCCCTTATCGAGGAGTGCCTGCACGATCTCCAGGTTGCTGTTCTGTGAGGCCACCATGAGCGCGGTCTGGCCGTCTTCGGCCTGGGCATTTACATCGGCGCCGCCTGCGAGCAGCGCTTGCACAACTTTGACAAAGCTCTTCATGCTGGCAAACATCAGCGGGGTTGCGCCGTTCTTAAACCTCGAATTGATGTCGGCCCCCCTGTCGAGCAGCGCCTGCACGGCCTCAAGGCGGCCATACCTGGAGGCAATCAGCAAAGCGGTGTCACCGTTGTCGTCCCTGGCATTGACGTCGACATCCTTGCCGGCGAGCAGGACCTCCACGACGCCCCGGTGGCCAAACCGTGAGGCAAGAGCCAGGGCGGTCGCTCCCTCCTTGTCTTTGACATTGACATCGGCCCCATGGGCAAGCAGCGCCCGCACGACCTCGCCATGCCCCTTCACCGCTGCAAGAGATAGAGCGGTAGCGCCGTCGTTGCTGTTCCTGGCGTTGACATCCGCACCCTTTGCAAGCAACGCCTCCACAACCTCCCTGTGGCCGTTCCAGGCGGCGGTCGATAACGCAGTCCAGTCTTCTTTGTTGACTGCATTGACCTCAGCCCCCTTATCGAGCAACGCCGTGACGATCTCGCTGTACCCATTCTGGGAGGCAATCATCAATGGGGTTATACCGCTGTCGTTAGCGGCACTTACATCGGCCCCTTTATCAATCAGCGCCTTCACGACCTGCAGTTGACCGCTCTGGGATGCAAGCATCAACGCGGTCCAACCGGACTTGTCTTTGGCATTGACTTTGGCCCCCTTCGCGATGAGGCCCCGGACCGCAGCCACATCGCCGCGCATTGCCGCCGCGCCCAGGTCCTCGTTGACTCCGGCAATGGCGCAGGCCACCCACAGGGCCATGAGCGCCATAACGGATACTAACGTTGCCACCCTGCAGACTGCCCTGTTTTCGCTGCCCTGTGAGATGATCATTTCCGGACACCCTCCAATATCAATTATAAACAACTGATGCTCGCCTCGCAGTAGAGGAAAAGCGAAGTACTCAGGCGATCTTGAATCCGACGCCTTGTAGAGGGTAGAGTCCGGGAGCGGCCTACTCTTAATGCCGAATCGCTATCCGAGATCCCAGATCCCCGCCTGCACCCTTTTGAAAAATAGGGACTTTAGACGCCCGCCCAGCGGAGCATACTTACCCCCGGCCCCGAAAGAGGGGTTCGCGGAAGATGCGCCCGTCGATTCCCCTCTTTTCAAGGGGACAATCAAGGCTATTTCCCCCCTCCTTATTGACCCTTGCCTTCCTTCTTGGACTTCTTTTCGGCCCTTTTTTCTTTAACGGTCTTGGCGGGTTTTTTCTTGTTATCTTTCTTGGTATCCATGCTTTTGCTCATTATGTTCACCTCTCTTTTTTCAGCAGGAGCAGGAAGCCTTGAGGAGGTGACGCGCTGAGAACACTCACACCGGCGCTAAGACAGTAAGACCCGGGAATGGGGTGTCTTGTCACCTCATATCCGTGTCTTCACGGCCGGAAAAGACACCCCTCGATTTCACTGCATCGATAAGAAATCAAATCCTTCCTCTGGCCCAATAAATCAAAATCGGAAGCATAAAATATCTCATTCTGTGTTCCAGCGCCACTTTTTAAACCACGGATAACACAGATGGCCACGGATAAAAACCTCATCCCACATCGGAGGGATGCTGAATTACCTGAACGCTCCGGCAGTTCGAGGCAGGGCTGCCGGCGCATCGTTTCCAGCATTGGTAAACTTGCTGAAGATCGGCGTCCGGCAGCCTGTAAGAAGCTATCTGGCCAGGGAAAATAGCGCGTTCGACAAGGACGATGCAGCACCGTCTATTCGATTGAAGACCAGGAACTGGTGGCAGGCGTAGTGAAAGCCGGGCCGCAGGGATGTATACCGCTGGATCGTAGCGGCCCGTGAACAGTTTCCCTTTGAATTTACACTAATCCGGAAACTTCAGGACGACTTCGTCTCCGTCGCCATCATGTCCGAGCTTGACTTCGAGCTCTATACTACTGTCCCGTATGCCGATCACAACAGGGGTCTTCCCACTGTCACCTTCGATATGCGTAATCCCCTTTACCACATCGAAAACTTTCCGTCCGATCGGCGCCGGGGGCCTAGGCAGTTCTGATTCACGGTATTTTGCGGTTACCGAAATCCCTCCATCGGCGGTGCGGCGAAGAGAGATTTTTTTGGCGTTTCTGTCGATTCCGTGCAAAACAGCCAGGGCAATCCATTTAAGGGCGCCCTCTTCCGAATCCTGCTCTTTGCTCAGACCCGCCATTTCACCGAGCAGGTCGGTAGTGGCGAAGCAGTCGCAATGTTCCTGCACCTTCATGTGCAGCGTTCGTTTATCGAGCATAGTACACCCCTCCTAAAAAAATCGGAAATGAGATCATCGGAGGCGGACCCTTGCCGCGATCCGATCTTCGTAAAGGTAATTATCCCCGCCCTTAAATCCAGTCAGGCAGTCTGAATTTTGCTGAAATCGGCCACCCTGGAAAAAAGTTCCCGGATTCGGGTAAGCAGCGCAAGCCTGTTGCGCCGCACGGAGTCATCCTTGTCCATAACGAGTACGGAATCGAAGAACGAATCGATCAGCGGTTTAAGTTGAGCGATGGACTCGATAGCGCCGGCAAAGTCCGATTGGACCAGACAGCCGCCGGCGACAGATTCAGTCTTGACCAGCGCATTCAGGAGGAGTTGTTCTGCTGTGCTTTTGAAAAGAGATTCATCGACGGGCGCCGTCTCGGGTTCCTTGATTATATTGGCCACACGCTTAAAGGCGGTCGCTATTGCGCCGAAGTCGGGCCTCGCGGTAAAGTGGGCAAGCGCTTTGGTCCTGGCCACGGCATCCAGCAGATCGTCGATGCCGGCTGAGAGCGCGGCATCTATCACATCGGGGCTGAAGCCCTCCGCGCTTGCGAGGTAATTGTGAAGCCGTCCTTCAAAAAAGGCCAGTATGTCCTGTTTTACATTTTCCGCGGGCTGTATGAGTTTTTTCGAGAGCAGCACCAGAGCCCTGTCTATAATCTCGCCGAGCGAAATCCGCAGAGGCGTTTCCAGCACGATGCGAATGATCCCCAGCGTCTGACGCCTCAGGGCAAACGGGTCGGCCGTGCCGGTGGGAAGCATGCCGGCTCCGAAGCAGGCGGCAATGGTGTCGATCTTATCGGAGATACTTATAAGCGAGCCTTCGATTCGCTCAGGGATCGGCCCGCCTGAGCGATTCGGCAGGTAGTGCTCGTAGATGGCCTGTGCGACGGCCTCGGGCTCGCCCTGGAGCCGCGCGTAGGTCCTTCCCATCATTCCCTGGAGTTCTGGAAATTCGCTCACAACACCCGACACGAGATCGGCTTTGCACAGCAAAGCTGCACGGCGAACCTCGGGCACGCGCTCCGGCGCAACCCGCTCGGCAAGCGCCACGGCCAGCTCGCTGAAGCGCTCCATTTTTTCGTAGCTCGTTCCGATCTTAGAGTGGAAAACCACCCCCTTGAGCTGCTCGACCTTCTCATCCAGGCGCACCTTCTGATCTTCCCTGTAATAGAACCTGGCGTCCTCGAGCCGTGCCCTAACGACCCTCGCGTTGCCCGCCGCCACCACTGAGAAATCTCTAGGGATTACGTTGGAAATGGTGACGAAATACGGGAGCAGCGCCCCGTTTCCCTTCGTTATGGCAAAGTAGCGCTGGTGCTTCTTTATAACCGTGATCAGGAGTTCGGGGGGAAGCTCGAGATACTTGTCTTCGAACTGCCCGACGAGCGGCTGAGGGAACTCGACCAGCTCTGTTACTTCATCCAAAAGCTCATCGTCCGGGATGATCCGGCCCCCGACCCCTTCGGCGGCCGCTTGCGTTCCCTGCCGAATGAGTTCCCTCCTTTCGGCTATGTCCAGGATAACGTGGTTCTTCCTGAGATTTTCACGATGGCTCTCGAGGTCTTTTACCTCGATCCATGCAGGGCTCATGAAGCGATGGCCCATGGACATCTTCCCGGAACGCACCTGAGCGTATTCGAACTCAAGGACCTTTTGCCCGAGCAGGGCCACGATCCATCGAACCGGCCTGGCAAAAGTCACACTATAGGCCGACCAGCGCATGGACTTGGGAAAGGGAATCCTGGCAATGAATTCCGGGAGCATCTTCTCAATGAGTTCACTGGCCGCAAGACCGGCCTCATCCCGAAGAACGCACAAATATTCACCTTTGGGCGTCAGCTTTATCGTAATGTCTTCGACCCTTACGCCCTGCCCTTTCGCAAACCCTTCGGCAGCCCTGGTAGGCTTTCCATCAGCATCGTATGAGGCGCTCCTGGGCGGCCCAAGGACCTCCGTTGTCACAGGCCGCTGCGAAAGCGCCACGTCCGGCACATTCAAAACCAGTCGGCGAGGCGTGCCGGTGACGATGGGCTCGCCTCGCGCTATGCGGTTTTCATCCAGAAACCGGCTCATCCGTATGGACATCGCTTCCAGGGCGGGCACGATGTAGCTTGCCGGTATCTCTTCGGTTCCAATCTCCAAATATAGAGTCTGCCCCATTGCCAAAGCCTCCTGAAACTCAATCACCTCACCGAGGTGGGATATCTCACGCTTTGTGTGGTTAACTGCATACGGCGCCTTTTTTATTCAAAAGCGGGAATCCCATCTCCTCGCGCTGGGCGCAATAGGCCTGCGCGACAAGGCGCGCCATGTTTCTGACCCTGGCGATATAGTTAGTTCTCTCGGTCACGCTGATCGCCCCGCGCGCGTCCAGCAAATTGAACACGTGAGAGCATTTGAGCGTATAGTCATAGCTCGGCAGGACCAGTCCACGCTCGTTCATGCGCAACGATTCTGCCTCATACATGCCGAAGAGTTTCAGCAGCATGTCCACGTCGGCTTCTTCGAAATTATAGTGTGACCACTCCACCTCTCCCTGGTGGTGCACATCGCCATAAGTGACGTTGCCGCTCCAGACGAGGTCATAGACGGAGTTGACGCCCTGCAGGTACATCGCGATTCTCTCCAGGCCGTAGGTGAGTTCCAGGCTGACAGGACTCAGAGCAATCCCTCCGACCTGCTGAAAATAGGTGAACTGCGTTATCTCCATCCCATCGAGCCAGACTTCCCAACCCAGACCCGAGGCGCCCAGGGTGGGCGATTCCCAATCATCCTCGACAAAACGGATATCGTGGTCCAGAGGGTCGACCCCAAAGCTCTTGAGGCTCTCCAGATAGAGTCCCTGCGAATCGGCCGGAGAAGGCTTTAAAATAACCTGGTACTGATAATAATGCTGGAGCCGGTTCGGGTTCTCACCGTAACGGCCGTCCGTAGGCCTCCGGGAAGGCTCGACGTATGCCACACTATAGGGCTCGGGCCCCAGCACCCTCAAAAAGGTGGCCGGATTGAAAGTGCCTGCGCCTACTTCGAGGTCGTAGGGCTGCTGGATCACGCATCCCCTGTCGGACCAGAACTTATTGAGCGCAAGTATGAGTTCCTGGAATGTCATTTTTACTCCTCTCGCGTCAGGCATTACGGGTCAAAGCCCGACTCGCGACTCTCGACCCGACCTTATAGCTCACTGCGCCAGGTTATCGATCAGGTCGATGCGCTTCTTATGACGGCCGCCCTCGAAGGGCTCCTTCATCCATTCGCGTACGATTTCCAGTGCCAGGTCACGCCCGGTAAAACGCGACCCGAGACACAAAATGTTGCTGTCATTGTGACGCCTGCTCATGCGTGCGCCGAACGGCTCATATCCGTTCACCGCCCGCACCCCCGGGACCCTGTTGGCTGCCATGCACATGCCGATCCCGCTGCCGCACACCAGAATACCGCGCTCGGCCAGTCCGTTGCCCACCGCTCGCGCGACCAGAAACGCATAAGTGGGATAATCGACCGACTCGGGACCATTTGTGCCAACGTCAACGATCTCGATGCCTGCCTCCCTGAGATTAGAAGCCACAAGGTCCTTCAATTCCCAACCGGCGTGATCAGCACCAACGTAAATTTTCATAAATAACTCCACACCCCGCCTCGCGGACAGGCGGGCGGGCTATCCAGGTCCTGACAGGCGGTCTCCCACCGCAGCGCCCGAACTCTATATGAAAAACAATCGCGCGAAAACCAAAAAATCACATGTAAAGTTCGAAAGAGCGGGGGAATGATTTTTCAGTTTAAAGATCCCCCGCACCTTCGGGGATTTTTTCCTACAGGCACTTGCGCGTGCGGTCGAGCGCGCCGGGCGACTCCGACTCTTTTTGCCCTCGGCAACTCACGGCGAAGGCCATATTGCTTTTGACCCCCATCCACTCTGAGGGTCTCCTTCGGAATCTGTCACAGCCTTCTCCCCGGCTCGAACGATTGGCGCCGCAAAAGCAGGACATCCCCCGGGCCTTTCGACCCTCATACGAAAACGAGACCTGCGAATGCAGGTCGAAACGACCAAAGCCAGGGCAACAAAGACGAGGATAAACTTCACGGGCCTGCTGATTCGCATGGAGTCACCTTTTCCGGTTTTTCAGATGCCGGCTTTTACTTGCCATTATAACATTTTAGCCGGCGAGCATGGAAACTTCATGGAAACTTCATGGAAACTCACGGCCCTGCAGGAGTCTGCCCCGGACCTGCCCCCGGGTGCTCCTGCAAAAGGTGCATGTTTAACAATTCGATTCTCTTCGTATCTTATGGAATACTATATATAAGCTGCGGTTCAAGAGTATAAAGTATTCTCTATCAGCCTGTAATATTTTCTTAAGGGCTATTACTTCCTGAGAACTATTCTAAACCGGACTTTCAAGGAGTAAGTCGCAGACCGTTGGCTGAGTTGGTGCTTGATCAGGTATATCAGGCTTCCATGACATTGGTTCTTGGAGGTGCAAGCAGTGCTGAGGCGTCAATTCGAATTCACGGGTTCGTATGGTTGTCGGTTTCTTTCAAACTCCTGCGGCGTCTCCTTGCTACAAACCAGATGTAATAAAAGAGCAGAAAAGGGAAGGTTACATAGGCCCCTTCAAAGTCTCCCCTGTAAAGGCTGAGTGTGCCATAGGCAATGATGCCTGACACAATTGCAAGCTGAATTATCGTGAGGACCTTTTTCACGTATGCTCCACAAAAAAAACCCGCTTTTGGCGGGCTGAAAAAACCGTTTGGGGCCTGGGTAAAGCCCTCAAAAGATTTTGTGTGTGCAGCGCTAAAAGCCGAATGGGTCGCAATCCGGCATCCTGCTGCAAACAGACGGATAGATAAACCATGGCGCAGCGGCAGTCAAGAGTATTTTTCATATCAGACAAGAGTTGACTAAGATATGGAGCACGAGCCCGGGACTAACGAGAAAGGACCGGGGCGGCTCGCCGATGTAACCGGCGAATTCAATTATAAGCGTTCGGCAGCTTCTCAAAAGGTTGAGGACCTCGGCGTCTGCCGGGTCTCAAGAGCGGGCAAATGCGGCGGATCGCCGTGCGGCATTCCGGACACTAGAAATCCCCCCTTCCTCTGCAGTAAAAAGCGGGGGCAAACCTATGAAGTGGAAATACAAACAATCGCGATCAGCGCTATTCCATTAGAAGCCGCGTTGGTTTACAATGCAGTTTGCCAATCCGGATTGGTCAGATAATGGGCTGTCAAACTTCAATGCGGCACGCCGGCACCGGGCCTATGGTTCCTGGAATAGCTCTCGTTAACGCGGCACTTCCTAATAGCGATCGATTTTCAGACTCAAGCGGAATTTCATTAAGGACAACCCGCAACTGTGAAAAGCCACTTAGTAAAGCATGAGGAAATAGCCGTGCGCATTGCCAATTCACTCGCCTTCAGGCTCTTCTGCCTGCTGCTGCTTGTCAGCGCAATTGTGTTTATTTCCCTGACTACTCTCATTATCCGGGCAAATACGCAGCATGTTATGGAGGAAATAATCCTCTCTGCCAAACGCACCAACGAACTACTCCTGCGATCCATGCGCCAGAGCATGTTGCTCAACCGGCTTGAAGACGTCGCACAGACGGTCAATACCCTGAGCAGCGCACCAGGGATCGATGGCATAAGAATTTACGGCAAAAAAGGGAGTGTCGTCTTCAGCACCAGCACCCAGGAAATCGGGCAAAAGTCCGACATGGACATCAAGGCCGAACAGTGCATCGTATGCCACCGCGGCGAAAAGCCGCTTGACCATATTCCAGATGCCGCTCGGTCTCGAATTTATAAGTCCCCGAATGGCTACCGGGTCCTCGGAGTTTTAAAGACAGTTCGCAACGAGCCCGCCTGCGCCGCACCAAGCTGCCATCCGCCGCCTTCCAAACAACAAGTACTGGGCGTGCTCGACTCCCAGTTCAACCTTGCGCAAGTGGACCGCAATATCCTCCACAGCCGCAACCTGATGATTCTGTATTCCATCTGCGCTATTCTGGTCATCGAGTTTTTCGCAGGGCTTTTCATAATGCTGATGGTACACAGGCGGGTGGTCAAACTTGCCGAGGGTCCGGCCGAAGTCAAGAAGGGCAATCTGGATTTCAGCATCCATGTCGAAGGGAACGACGAAATAACCGACCTGGCCAGTTCATTTAACAGCATGGTAGCGAGCCTGAAACGGGCGGAAGCTGAAAACAAGGAAATGTCCCGCAGCATGGTCAACGTCGCCAAAATGGCTTCCATGGGCAAGCTTGCGGCCACGGTGGCTCATGAAATCAATAACCCTCTCGGGGGGATTCTCACTTACGCCAAGCTGATCTCCCGCCAAATCAGCGCGGGGCCCATGACGGATGAGGAAAGAAAAGCGGCCCTGGGGTACCTTGAAGAAGCTATCAGCGAGATCAAGCGCTGTGGGAATATCGTCAGAAATCTGCTCCATTTTTCCAAGAGTTCCGAATCTGTCATGGAAAAGGTTGACATCCACAATCTTATAGAGAAGAGTATTTCGATAACCAACCATCATTTCGAAATCAATGGAATCAGCACGGCAACTCATCTGGAGGCGAAGGACCCCTACTTCGTGAGCAATCCAAACCAGATAGTGCAGGTGTTCATCGCGCTGTTCATGAACGCCGTTGACGCCATGCCACGCGGCGGAACTCTTACTATCTCGACCCGGGATGTGTTCGACCCGGACGCCATTCGCATCAGCGTCGAAGATAACGGTAAGGGTATTCCTCAGGAAATCAGGTCGAGCATATTCGAGCCGTTCTTTACGACAAAGGAGGACGGACATAGCGTAGGACTGGGGCTGTCGATCGTTTACGGCATCATGATGAGACACCAGGGGAAAATCGAGGTCGAATCGGAACCGGGACGGGGAACGACATTTATCCTCACATTGCCGAGACAGATGCAAACGGAGAAAGATGAGGAACCGATTTTAGCGGGGCCTGAAGTTTGGGTTTTGTGATTGCGGGTCTTCCGGGGGTCGGTTTGCAAACGTTTGGAAATATGCCGGAGATTGAAAAAAGATGACAGATCAGGTGTCAATGCTCATTGTGGACGACGAGCGTTCGGTGCGCGAATCTCTCATGCACTGGTTCCTCCCGGAGGGCTACCGCGTGGAGACAGCGTCCGGAGCGATGGAAGCGCTGGACAAAATGCGGGATTCAAGCTTCGACGTCGTTCTGCTCGACATAAAGATGCCCGGAATGGACGGCATCGAGCTTCAACAGCGCTTGAAGGAAATCGACAGCCAAATGGCGGTCATAATCATGACGGCCTACGCCACGGTGGACACCGCAGTACAGGCTTTGAAGCAGGGCGCCTATGACTACATAACCAAACCCGTCGATCCGGACGACCTGAGCAGACTTATTCGCAACGCGGTCGTACAGCGCCGGCTGGTGCGCGAAAACATCAGCCTCAAAGAAGGAATCCGCTCACTGATCTCCGTTGAGCAGATCGTCGGCGAAAGCCCTCAGATAAAGGAGATCCTCGAGCTGATCCAGACCGTCGCCCAGTCGGACGTTACGGTGATGATACAGGGCTCTTCCGGCACCGGAAAGGAGCTTGTCGCCAGGGCGATCCACTTCAACAGCAATCGCAGGCATTTCCCGCTGATCGCCATCAACTGCGGCGCTTTGACCGATACGCTTGTGGAGAGCGAGCTTTTCGGCCACGAGAGAGGGGCCTTCACCGGCGCTCAGTATCAGCGTAAGGGTAAGCTCGAAATGGCTCACAAAGGCGCCATTTTTTTCGACGAAATAGGCAATATCGGCCCAAAGACGCAGATGGATTTGTTGCGCGTCATCGAGACAAAGCGATTCACGAGGCTCGGCGGCAACCAGGTCGTCGAAGCGGACTTCCGGATCATTTCGGCTACAAATAAGAACCTGGAAGATGCGGTCAAGGAAGGGACTTTCAGAGAAGACCTTTACTACCGATTGAACGTTTTCAACATCCAGTTGCCATCTCTCAGAGAAAGGGCTTCAGACATCCCGTTGCTGGTGAGCCATTTTGTGCGCAAGTTCGCCCTAGCCATGAACAAGCCTTTCACGGGCGTTGACCCTCAGACAATGGAATGGCTGAAACAACAACCCTGGCCGGGGAATGTGAGGGAACTCCAGAACGCTGTTGAAAGAGCCGTTGTTGTGGGAAAGCCTCCCTTGATCACCATGGGGGACCTGCCCTGCCCCGCCGGCTCGCGGGCGCCTTCAATTTCCGATACCGATGAGGTGCTGCCCCTTGCGGAGGTCGAGAAGCGCCACATCCAACTGGCCCTGAACAAGACCGGGGGGAACGTGTCGCTGGCCGCTCAGTTGCTTGAAGTTGACAGAGCGACGGTATACAACAAAGTCAAAAAATACTGCCTAAGCTATTAGAAAAGTTCCGGTGGGCTTCGCTCCGAGACTGTGTCGCAATTGCTGCCGTAAAGTGGGCGATTTTGGCATTTAATTGAAGCATATCGAAGCGTTATGTGATATATTAGGCCCCCAATACAGGAGGGGCTATGGCTTATCGACATGGAAAAGATCGTGGACAGATGATGGTGCTGCCGCCGACTCTGGATCAGTACGTCTCCCGGGAGAATCCAGTTCGCGCCTATGATGCATTTGTCGAAGCACTTGACTTCAAAGACTTGGGAATCGACATCGATGATCGCAAGGTGGGCAACAGTGAGTATGATCCCAGAACGATGCTGAAGCTGCTCTTGTATGGTTACTCATACGGCGTGAAGAGCTCCAGAAAACTTGAGCGAGAGGTCCACAACAATCTCTCCTTCATCTGGCTGATGAAACAATTGAAGCCCGATCATAAAACTATTGCTGAATTTCGGCGCAAAAACAAACGGGCCTTGAAAAAGGCACTGACTCTTTGTGCCAGGCTCTGTCTGAATCTCGGCCTGATCGAGGGCAATGTGCTCTTCGTGGACGGTACCAAGCTCAGGGCCAATGCTGGAAAAGGCAACCTTCACAGGGAAAAATGGTATCGAGACCATCTGGAGCAAATTGATAAAAGAATCCAACACATTTTGGACGAATGCGAGAGGGTCGATCAAAACGAGTCCCAATGCGGGTCCTTTGTGAAAATGCCAAAAGAGTTGGCGCAAGCCGTAAAGCTAAAAGAATCCATTGAGAATGCTCTGGCCGAGTTCACACAGCGTGGCGACCAGACTGGAAAGGAACGCAAAATCAACCGGGTGGATACACAAAGCGTATTGGTCAAAAGCCCTCAGGGCACCCATTGCGGGTATTGCATGCAAAACGTTGTGGATGACAAAAACGGCCTGATTGTTCACACCGATGTAGTGAGCGAGTCAAATGACCTGAAGCAATTAGCCGCTCAGGTTTATGGCGCCGAAGCCGAACTTGGTCGTGAGTGCAAGGTGGCCTGCGGCGATGCGGGCTACTGGGACATAAGCGAAATCACAAAGGTTGAATCCGGTTTAAGGAAGGTGGTAGTTCCATCCAAGACTCAAGCATCGGGGAAAGAAATTGGTCCTTTCGAAAAGAGTAGATTTGCCTATGATGCAGACTCGGATTGTTACCTGTGCCCGGAAGGTCACCGGCTGATTTTTAGACGTTTTAAGGAAAAAAAGCAGCAGAGAGAATATCGCATTGATAAACGAGGTAATTGTCGGCGTTGCCCGCATTTTGGCATATGTACCAATTCAAAGCAGGGCCGAACGATAACACGCCATGTATTTGAAGAGGTAGCCGAAGCAGTGTCCAGAAGATTTGAGGAGCCTGAAATCGCGCAAGTGTATGCGAGGAGGAAAGCTCGTGTTGAGCATCCATTTGGATTTATTAAGAAAAACTTGGGCTTTGGTCAATTTCATCTACGAGGACGAGAAGGGGCCGGGGCTGAGGCATCGATACTGGCTACATGCTTCAACCTGAGGCGAATGCTAAGTCTGCTTGGCGGGGTCAGCGGTTTCATCGCCTCGATACAGGCGGTGTAGTCAAAAACATTGGTAGACAGTTGCCAACGCATGGCCTAAGTCGTTCAGCCTTCCCCGGGTGCGGATAGCTGATTAGTGGAGCACAATACTTTGTGGGTCAGGTTCTGAGAGATCTGTGACCGCGTGCTTTTAAAAAATAGCATGCCTTGAACAGGTACGAGGTTCGTAATTCTAATACGACACAGTCTCTCCGCTTAGCCCACCCTACACGCTATTAGAACGTCGAGGTCCGGAATTGGTCATTTTCCATCTCTGTGAGTTCGTCTGCAGTTGATATTCGAAGATTCAGATTACTTATAATGATGCTGCTGGTTACCATTGAGTTCAGGGGTGAGCGCGAAATAAGGCGCCTGTGCGATCAACTCGAAGCCCGATTTCATACTCAGGTGAGCGTCTTGCGGTGTGAGTTCGATTCCCGCGCCTTCTTTAATCTTGAAAGGAACCAGTACCACTCTTCTGCGATTATCGAACGGCTGGAACAGGATCTTCCAACGGCGGATTCCAAGGTACTCGCTGTTACCGGACTGGATTTGTACATTCCCATCCTGACCTTCGTTTTCGGTGAGGCGCGCTTAAACGGCAGATGCGCGCTGGTCAGTTCTTACCGCCTGGATAATAAATTCTACGGTCTACCCAATAATCCCGCGCTTCTGTGGGAACGCCTCCTCAAAGAGTCCATCCACGAATTGGGCCACAGCTATGGTCTCTTCCACTGTCACAATCAGGAATGTGTCATGAAATCATCGACCTACGTGGAAGAAATCGATTTCAAAAGCGACCGGTTTTGTGAGAGATGCATGCAGGAATTAGTGAAAAAGTAATTTGGTTCAAGATCAGTTCCTTTCTTCTCCCCACATTCGCATCTTCACGTTAAAAAATTCCCCCCGCCCGACAGATGCGGGGGGGGGGAATTCGAAGACGCCTACAAAAGTATTTACGTAAATATAACCGTCACGGCTTGCATCCCGCTGCCCGATCCCGGACGGTTTGAGGGCAAACCTTCCGCGTTCAGGCAGTCTCAGCAGCTTCCGCCGCCCACAGTTGTTCCTTCAGGGTATTGGCTCCAACGGCAGGTTTTTCTATCGACAGCACCGGCAATCGATTGACTAACCATCGGAACAGCCAGACTCCTATCGTCACAAGGGCCAACGAGACCGTCACTTCCATCCAGCTCGGCGTGTAATGCGGGCTGATTTGCCAGTTCATAGCGATCATCGACACATTGAACCGGTTGAAAGCTATCCCGATCACGGTCCAGGCCCCGGTTATCCTCACCAGTTTTGCATTCCGGGTCCTCACTCCGAAGACATACATAGCGCACGGCAGAGCAACAAAACCGATAATCTCCAGCAGGTAAAGATGACCATACGGTGTATTGAGCAGATCCCAGTGATTGCCCTCGGACAGACCGATCAGCTTCAGAAAGAAGTAGACGTAGAGCACGGCTGCCGCGGCTTTTCCCAGTCTGAGCGTCAGATCGTCAAGGTCGAAATGAGCAGAAGGTGAAAGTCTGTAAGCGAAAAGTCTATGTGACAGCGCGCTTTCCACGATCACCATCGAAAGCCCGGCAACGATGCTCGACACGAAGAAGAAAAGCGGCAGGTACATTGAATACCAAAGCGGGTGCAGTTTTGTCGGCGCTATCAGGAACAGCGAGCCAAGGCTGGATTGATGGAGCGTGCTAAGAACTACTCCCAGGATCGCCAACCATACGGTCATTCGACTCCAGAACCGCCTGGCCTTGTCCCATCCGAGCCACTCCCAGAAAGCGGGCACAAATTCAAGTATCTGTACGGTAAGGTAGGCAGCCACGCACATACCGACTTCGAAGAGCACCGAAGTGACGCCTCTGGGGAATATCATAATAAGCGGCATACGCCAGGGCTGGCCAAGGTCGAGAACGAGCCCAATGACGACAAGGATGTAACCCAGAAGCCCGGTCAGGATTGCCGGTCTTACCAGAGGCTCGCAGCTTTTCAGCCCGAAGAGGTGCACCGTGGCTGCGATGGTGTAGCCGCCCGCCGCCAGGGCCACACCGGTCATAACGTCAAACCCGATCCACAGGCCCCAGGGGGTCGTCTGGCTCAGGTTCGTGACGGCGCCGAGTCCCTTGAACAGTCTCAGCCCGATCAAACCAAGCCCCAATAGGATAATCAGTCCGCTAATAATATTGAACGGAGTGAACAACTTCTTAGGATCGCCTATCAGCAGATGTATTAGTTTTTTCATTATAGATGTCCTCAACGTGGATCATGACGGTTCGAGTGCTCTTCATGAGACTCGTCATTGCCGTGTGAAAAATAATGGAACCCGATGAGTAGCGCGGGCCACATCAGCATAACAGCCGGCACGGTCCCCATGGCGCCTGCCGTAAGCTCGGGGTAGTCCTTTTCGCTAAGCTGGGGCAGACCAAGATTTTCGAACGGCGTGCTCGCGAGGTAGAGCCAACTCGTGCCGCCCACCTCGTGTTCACCGTAAATATGATGCACGTATGCGTCCGGGGTGTCATGAATGCGCTTCCTGGCCTCTTCGAGAAGTTCCGAGCGCCGTCCGAATTTCAGCGCCTCCACGGGGCACGCCTCTACGCAACCCGGCAGTTCGCCTTTCTCCTGGCGTTCAAAACAAAAAGTGCACTTTTTGATGAGCGGCGACGCTTTTGAAAACTCGAACTTGGGAACGTTGAACGGGCAGGCCACCATGCAGTAGCGGCATCCCAGGCAGAGGTCGGATCGATATGTAACTGCACCGTTGGATCGCTTTTCCATGGCTCTTATGATGCATGCCGAAGAACAGGCCGGCTCCACGCAGTGCATGCATTGCTGCTTTCTTGTAATCTCTACGCCTTTGCCTACTGTGTACTTGTTGACCACCGTGTATGCGGCGGGGGAAGTGTCCCGGACTTGATCGAGGACGGAATCGTCGTCGAAAGACCGTTCCGGCTTGGGCAATGCGTTTACCTTATTGCACGCAGCTTCGCAGGAGCGGCATCCAACACATAGAGTGGTGTCCACAAGGACGCCCATCGGATCTTCTCTGCCCAATTGCCCGGCGACCTCAGCCGCCTTCGCAGGATTGGCGCCCAACACAGCCATCGCGCCTCCCGCTCCGACAAGTTTGAGAAAACTGCGCCTGCTGCAGTTCCGTGAACCCTCGCCGTCGTTTGTTGACCCAGTCACCTTTTTGCTCATTTGTCTTTCCTTATTATGTTTCCAGCCGGTTGAGAGAGGTTTTCCTCTTTAGTACTCATATGGAAACAACTGATTATTCACTGGCAATTTACAATCCGAAAAAGAGGAATATGACGTTCGGCCGGGAAGTCGATCGGTTGCGCGAGGAAAAGAAGTGAGCGAGAAGATAGAGAGCGCCAGAGTGAAAAGAATTCTTGCCCGACGAAAAAACTATTTAGTGAGTAAGAGCTCCTCTGTAGTGGCATGACCAGGATGGAACATGGTGCTGTTGGCAATCAGAAAACTCGGCGATACCCGTGTTCACAGTTGCCTTCAGGGTCAGGAAATTCCACGCAAGCCCCAGTACGGGAATGCCCATCAAGACGCCGATTACAGGAAGAAAACTGACTCCGAGTACCATGAAACCAACTCCGACCACCGCCAGGGCTACTGCGATGATAATGCCTGCTATTCTATCCGGAATGCTTGTTGCCGTCTTCATGACCAACTCCTTCTTGTCGCGCCGCCGGTCAAGTTTTGAGAGCCCAGGGGGCCCACAATCTTTCCCGGCGGCTCACGATTTATTTTGTAAGGAAGAACTCTCTGGCGAGATCGTCCCATCCTTCGGGATCGATGGCTTTGGCGAAGCCCCGAACGGGCTCACCGCCGTCTGCGTACAGGGGGGCTGAACCTGGAGCCAGCCCACGGTTGGCGAGGGTTTGGCGAACATTTTCAAACCATTCCCCGACCATGCTGTTTGGGATCATATTCTTCAAATTGGAAGTCAGATTGGTGCTCTTCACTCTGAACAGCCATCCGTTGCCGTAAGGATCTTCAAAAGCCGTGTTAGGGGAGTTGGCCACGGCTTCGTTGACGGCCACTATTTCGCCTTCCACCGGAGAGAGCATATGAATCACCCGGGACTCCGTCTTGAACCCCCAGCCCAAAAATCCCTGCTTCACGCGGGAACCCAATTTTGGCAAAGAAATCGAATCCGCCGAACCGAGAAGCCGTGCGGCGAAATCATCCATGCCCACCGTAACGGTGTCCATGCCCTCCACCCTCGCCCAGGCATGACCGGGATGGAACGTAACGTCTGCGGGAACAAGAAAGCCGGCGAAGCGCGTGTTCACAATAGCCTTCGGGGTCAGGAAACGCCATGCAAGCCCCAGCACGGGGATGCCCACCAAAATGCCTATTACAGGGAGGAAACTAACCCCCAGGACCAGGAAACCTACTCCGACCACAATCAGGGCAACCGCGATAACCATGCCTGCCAATCTGTCCGGAATGCTTATTGTCTTTTTCATGACTGACTCCTTCTTGTCCGCACCGGTAAAGTCTTGAGAGCCAAAGGTCCCGTCAATCCTTAGCGGCGGTCCCCGATTATTTTGTAAGGAAGAACTCTCTGGCGAGATCGTCCCACTCTTCGGGATCGATCACTTTGGCAAAGCCTCGGACAGGCTCACCACCGTCAGCGTAGAAAGGGGCTGAAGCTGGAGCCGGTCCACGATTGGCGAGGTCCTGGCGGATGCTTTCAAACCATTCCCCGACCATGCTGCCTGGAATCATGTTCTTCAAATTGGAATTTAAATCTGTGCTCTTCACTTTGAACAGCCAGCCCTTGCCGTAAGGATCTTCAAAGGCCACACCGGGGGAGTTGGCCACGGCGCCGTTGACCGCCACAATTTCGCCTTCCACCGGAGAGAGCATGTGAATCACGCGGGAATCACTCTTGAACCCCCAGCCCATAAATCCCTGCTTCACCCGGGAACCCAATTTGGGCAAAGAAATCGAATCCGCCGAACCGAGAAGCCGTGAGGCGAAATCGTCCATACCTACCGTAACGGTGTCCATGTCCTCCACCCTCGCCCAGGCGTGACCGGGATGGAACGCAACGTCCGTGGGGACAAGGAAGCCGGCGAAGCGCTTAGCAAAACTCCTTGCAGCATCCCTGACTTCCATCTTAACTCTTGGACCGTTCAACACACGCCAGAAGACGATAAAGCCGAATAGACCCAGCAGCGCGATAATGTACTCAGTCTGCCTTGACACTAAGATATGGGCTAAAATTCTCATGTTGTCCTCGCTCCTCGTAACTTTGGTTGTTGATTGAAGGTACCTGCACCTATGTACAAACATCGTGCCATTGTAGAAAATGAAGTGCCGATGAGGAAAATATACTGACATATCATCTGGTTACGAAGAGCGTTAGGAGTGGGCGCCGAGATATTGTCCGAGCTTTAAAGAGCAGGTGTAGAAATTATCGACAGAACGGGGATAAAGACCGTTGAAAATTTCGAATTCCGGGGAAAGACTGCAGAAATTTTCGACAAGCGCTCCCGGGATCGGCCGGAGCGCCCGTTCGGGATTGGGTTAGAGAATGGGGCCTCATGCCGATTTCCGTTATGATTGTCACATTCGTTGAAGATGAGAGGGAAAACCGGGCAGGAGCAATCCCGGCCGTTTCTTTCGAACGCGGGACGAGTTGGACAGTTCGACCGTGCAGTGAGCAGTGAACAGTGAACAGTGAGCGGTGGGCAGTGAGCAGTGAGCAAGTGAACAAGTGAACAGAATACCTCAATACCTCAATCCGCATTCCTGCAGATACAAGCCAAATACAGGGAACACTGTGGCGGATGGCGGAAATTCCCGTTCGCCCATTCCCCGGTGCTTATACCAATTTGCCTTCGAGATGTGGCAATGGCGATGGGTTTCGCTCCGCTTCACCCATCCTACGCCCTTGTACCAGTTGGGTTAATTCCTAGAATAGGTAGAGCGGAGCGAAAACCGTTCACATTTATCTCTTGTGAAACTTGAAGGGACAAAGAACGCCCCTAAGCAGCTAATGGTTCGATTTTATAGCCCATTTGCTTAAGAGTTCTGGCATACGTTGCCAAACGACGCTCGGTAAAACGGGCCTCGTAGACATCGGAGCCTGTGTCAACATATGCTTGGCCATAACGGATCAACCGATAAACCAGTTGGGCCAACTTGCGGGCCGTCGCAAAAACGGCGACCGACTTGCCTTTGCGTCTCGAGATGCGGCGATAGTAGGCTCCAAGTGCCGTTTTCGAATTGCGCAAACTTGTTGCGGCCATGCGCAATGCATTGCACACCCGCGTGGAGGTGACAGCCCGGAACTTGCCTGGGACCTTTTTGCCTGCGCTGATCGAGATATTTGGCGCTAGACGCAAGTACGAAACGAAGTGGCCTTCATCTGGGAATACAGACAGGTCGGGACCTAACTCACTCATGATAACGGCGGCGGTATCAACACCAATGCCGTCAATTGTAGTGAGATCAAAGCCCGACATGCGATAAAGGGCCTGGCGCATTGGCTCCTGACCCAGCTTGGAAAATTTAGTCGCTTTGGCTCTGGATGCCGGAGGCGGTGCCGATGAATCCTTTGAGTCAGGAGGTTGCAAGGAGTTGACGTACTTGAGGATCTCGGCATCATAGTCGGCGATGACGCCACATAGCTGATCATAAACCTTTAGGGCTTGACCAAGGTTGAACAGGTGCTCAAGGCGCCAGTTACCGGTGAGTTCCTCGGCGATCCTGTCTTCCGATTTCTGGCATCGGCAATCACGCAAACTCGCCAGGGCACGAGGGTCCCGTTCACCGCTTATAATGGCACGGATAATTGCCATGCCGGTAAGGCCTGTAATATCCGAAACGGCGTGATGCACGCAAATGTTCATCTGGTCGAGGCTCTTTTGCATCCGTCGGACCCAGTCGGAACGCAGGTCTACAATTGTATTGCGCTCACGTATGAGAGCTCGCAGGCAACAGATGTCCTCGCCTGGTCGCAAAGACCCCCGGAGCAATCCGCAGGCGTGCAGTAATTGAATCCACTGGCAATCGATCATGTCGGTTTTGCGGCCCGGAACATGACTAATCTGGCGAGCATTGACCAGTTGGACGTCGAAGCCGCGGCTATCGAGGATTTCAAATAGGGGGATCCAGTATACTCCGGTGCTTTCCATGGCGACAGTAGCGATCTTCTGCTGCTCAAGCCATCCGGCGAGGCGCAACAGTTCCGGGGTTGTGGTTCCAAAATGCTTTACGTTAGGGGAACCGTCCGGTAAAGGTGGACCGGCCACGCAGTGCTCGCGTGAGCCCAGATCGATACCGGCTGCATTGGGTTGAATTGGGTTCAAAGAGTGTGGCTGCCCTTTGCGGCCTTTGCCTGGTGCATTCTTACGCTTCTGGGCCATCGTTGTCAGTCTCCTTTAATAGGGTATGGGAACGACAGCCCGGGGTGGCCTTTGTAAATATTCTCTTGTGGGAGAGTGCATAAGCCTCATCAGTGTTCAAAAAGCGGCCCGGGGCCATGCTTGAACAGGGGCATCGAGCTCCAGTGATCGAGGGACCTTGGCTGCTGCCGCGCCCGAGCTTGTTCTTTTAGAATGATGCATCCGGCAGGGCAAGGTCCAAGTTTCACTCTCGTTCAAACCGCGTCCGAGGACGTGGCGGCGTCGCTTGAACGCAACTTGGTATTAGCGGTTCTTTCTATTCACCATTCACCATTCACTATTCACTATTTCACCATTCACTATTCACTATTCACTATTTCACCATCTAAAGGCACAGCATTGGGTCGTACCAAGTTATCATATTGGAATCTCATCATAAACTCGCCAAAGAATCCCGTTTTCATCGCTTAGAGCGGTGTTTTTGAAGGCAAAACGATCATTATAAGGGATCTTGGTGCTCCCTTAGGTGGAATGTAATGCCTGCTCGCTCTTGGCATGTTTCCTTTTTCCCCCGCTTAGATCGTCCTTTTATCCGGCGAAATACTCACTCTAAGCTCGAAGAATACCGCCTCCCTTATGATATTCATATGTACTTCCGCCCACTTGACTTGGTACGACCCGGTACGCTCTTATCTGTTTGGATCGCCGTTGCATGATAGCGGTCTTCCCAGAACGCACCTTTTCTGGATTTTCTCCGATTGTATTGCTGAGCGGTGCGACCCGCCGAAAGTTGAATACTTTTCGGGACGACATCACCGCCACCCCTGTCATAAATGAGAAGATGTACGTGGTTGGAAGTAGCGGTGTAATTGAGGATGACAATCCCGAAGCGCTTCCTGGCCTCGAAAAGCCAGTCGAGCCAAGCCTGCCGATCCTTGGCAAACTTCAGCAAAAACTCTTTTTTGTGGCAACGGTGCGTTATATGCCATACATGGCCGGGAATGTAATGCCTGCTCGCTCTTGGCATGTTTCCTCTTTCCCCCGCTTAGATTGTCCTTTTATCCTGCGAAATACTCATTCTAAGCTCGAATAATACCGCCTTGCTTATGATATTCATGTGTAAATCCGCCAACTTGACTTGGTACGACCCGATACGAAAATTCCGGACGGGATTGGCTACCCGCCGGGTTCCAATGAAAAGTTTCCGAGATTTATTCAATCTCTTTCCAATTCCCCAGGCTTCGCCTGGCGCACTCAAGGCCTGAACCCTCATTTCATGGTAAATAGCTACCTCATATTCTATCCGTAGCGATGTCGTTATGTATTCTCTCCAGATACTTCATGGATAGCGAGCGTCACATTCCTCCCTTTTCGAGGCGTGCCCCCTAGTTTCTCCGGTACCCAGCACAACGCTTTAGGCTGATCAAAGTCATCAGTACGCCCATGCATCAGCTAACATCCAGAAATATTTGTTCTAGAAGGTCCATAGCTTGCTCCTTTGATTCCCATTCACCTACGACAATATCACCAATTGCTGTATTGATATCAATTTGTGTTGAGGTGAGTTCATGATCACCAAATACAATCTGCAATTGTTTTCCTATGTTGGCATGTACCATGCTCAGGAATTTGTTAGTATATCGATCTTTGAAGAAGACGGTAACCAGGTAATGGCCATCGGATTTGTGAACTATCGCTATTTTCATAAGTTGTTTTCCACTTATCTTCCACTGCACTGTATCACCTGCCAAGGCAGCGTTCGTAAGAAAAAGCAGACTAAACATTATAGCGAGTACTGTTCTTCGTACCATATACTAAATATCCTTTCAAGCACATTATATGAAAGTGCCGTTGTGAGATTGACATTGTATCTAATATTGTTAATATATCTAGATGACAATCACGATAAATAGTATCAATCGCTCAAAATTACCTTTCTTAATATTGCTACCGCTTCATCTCTTGAAGAGGACGTTCCAATTACAATAACACCCGAATCGAAATTGACTCTGATTGTACCACTAACCAATACGTCCCCAAGATTAGTTATAAACATTTGTTTTCCCATGTTAGCTTCTGCCAGCCGTACTAAATCGTCTCTCCACGGCTCTTTTAACTTAATCATAATCTGGTAGTACTCATCCCTAGCTTCAAATATCCATCCACTCTCAATTTGGGTACCACGGATTTCGAATCGGAGCATATCGTCAGCTAATAAACTATACGAGATACTAGTAACCACCAGCACTATCAGTATACATATTGCGCGATGCATTTCTCATAACCCCCTTTCTATAGCGGCATTGGGTCGTACCAAGTTATCATATTGGAATTTCATCATAAACTCGCCAAAGAAGCCCGTTTTGGTGGCTTAGAGCGGTATTTTTTAAGGCAAAATGATCGTTATAAGAGACTTGGTACTCCCTGAGCTCATGGCCTCCCGCGCTTGAAATGATGTTCCTGCCAAATGCTCTCGCGCCCAGCTCGGTCTTGACGTTCTTGACAAACGACAAGTCGCCCACTGCGAGGCTTTCAGACCACCTGCTTTCCCGAATCTTCTCGTTGATTTTGAGAGCTTCTTCGACCCAGTTGAGATCGGACAGGCTCAATCGATCACTGTCATCGATGCCCAGCAACTGCATTAATGCATTCCTGTCAATGAGCCTGTACCGCTGCGGCGCGTTTTGAATCTCTCCATAGCCGCCATGGGGCCATTCGGACGGGTGCTTTACAACTCCTGCCCTGACCATATTCAAATCCATGTAGACGATACACTGAACCAGATGTCGATCTGTTTGGATCGCCGTTGCATGATAGCGGTCTTCCCAGAACGCACCTTTTCTGGATTTTCTCCGATTGTACTCCTGAGCGGTACGACCCGCCGAAAGTTGAATACTTTTCGGGACGACATCACCGCCATCCCTGTCATAAACGAGAAGATGTACGTGGTTAGAAGTAGCGGTGTAATTGAGAATGACAATCCCGAAGCGCTTCCTGGCCTCGAAAAGCCAGTCGAGCCAAGCCTCCCGATCCTTGGCAAACTTCAGCAAAAACTCTTTTTTGTGGCAACGGTGCGTTATATGCCATACATGGCCGGGAATGTAATGCCTGCTCGCTCTTGGCATGTTTCCTCTTTCCCCTGCTTAGATTGTCCTTTTATCCTGCGAAATACTCATTCTAAGCTCGAATAACACCGCCTTGCTTATGATATTCATATGTAAATCCGCCCACTTGACTTGGCACGACCCGATACGCGATGGATTGTATGGGATGCCGTGACATCAGTGAAAGCATAGCTTGTTACGGCGCCCACGGAGGCGCCATCGACGCTGACATTTGTGATGTAATATCCGGTGGCCGGTGAAATGGTGAAGGTCTGGTTGGCGCCGTAAGGGAGACTTGCCGAGGACGGCGACACGCTCCCTCCGGCCCCGGAAGAGGCTATGATAGAGAAGAATTGATTATGATAAATTTTTACCCTCCGGTTCCCATTCGCATCGTAGGTATATTCAATCCACGTGCCATCGTCGAAAGTAATCGAGCTCACACGATTCTGGCCGTCATATTCGTAGGTGATTGCCTGGGCGGAAATCAGAAACACGCCCAATATGCCCGCCATCACTATTATCAGTGTTGCCGCTATCCTGCTTGGAGTCATGTGTCGGCCCCCGGCCTAATGGTTAAAGGAAAGGCGCTCACCCGGCATCCGCCTGAGCCTGGAATCCCGGCAGCCATCCGAGAATCGATCTATTCCCGGCGCTGCCCATGGTTGTTATCGAATCGCTCAAATTGACAAACCTCGAGAAAAAATTTTTCCGCGCTCGTTGCTTTTCGATCTACATGGTAGAGAGCTTGTTCATATTCTATCCGTAACTGCCCAGCCGTGTTTTCTCTTCAGACATACTTCAGGGATAGCCTGCGTCACATTTTTCCTCTTCTAACGGGTCACCCCTCCGGTCATCGTTTCATCTAACAGTCACGACTTGCCTCAGTTCGGGCTGCCAGCACCCGTTCCAGGGCGAGGTAGAGGGGGTATGGGAATGAAAGGCATGATTTGCATGAACACTTCCTCGACATCATTATCGGGAGACGATTTATTACTTGTAATGTTGGGGGAGTAGTATCTGATTCCGACAAATATGATTTTGTCATCTTTTTTCCACTTTGCTATTAACTGATGCACTCTGGGAGATCCTTTTTTTGTGTCATCGATAAAGCTTTGCCAGATTCTATAACTCGCTTGATAATTCTCCTCAGCGAATGGGGTCCAGCCTAACGAGACTAAATGGTCATCATAGAATTCGAGAACATCCTTTGATGGGTAAGGTAAATTCACCTTATAATCTATTTGCCATATGTTATACGGTCCAACCGTATGGGTGTGAATGTCGTAACCATTTGGATATCGTACGGATCTTTCTTCTTTATATGGATCTGTCGCGTCTTCACCGTAGGACGAAGTGATTCCTAAGAATATATAAGTGAAGACAATCATCAAACGCATGGTGGTCAACAACATAATTTGTCCTCCTAGTTGGGGTGTGCCTGACCCAATAATTCGGAAAACAGCATTGGGGGAGTCAAAAATCAGCATGTGCTAGGGCGTCTACTGCGGCGGAGTAGGTGGTTTAGGGCAGTACTCACATGCCTTGCCCCATTTTAGCCCGCCTCCTCCTGTGTAAACCATTGTCCCAGGGGACGATGGAAGTGTAAGATAATTGTTGCCCCAGAGTGCGGGGCAGTCCGGTCCATAATATAACCAGTAGCACCAACATAGGGGTGCGAAGGGAATCGGTTGAACATATCCCATCACATGCCAATCACCACAAGATGCATTAGGATCGCCTCCTGCTGCATGGATAGCATCATTAAACAAAAACCCATAAGCCGCAGTCCATGCGCCCTGCCCCATCCCCTGCAAGAATTTGCCGCCCATAATTTCTGAAGTTATGCCCCCTGTTACGGCCCCTATCCCAACCTGAGAGACGAGCCCGGCGAAAAATTTCTCTGGCCCGACGAATTGAGAAAACCACTGGGTCCCATTCAGTGCGGCGCCCACCCCACATGCAACTCCCGCTGAAATCCCTCCGGTCAGGGCGCCAAGTCCAACATTTCCATGGTTGATCGCTGCGCCGATGGCACCGGAGGCCGCGCCCGCTCCAACATGTATAAGCGATGCCTCAATGAGAGCCTGTGTGCTCGTATAGACCCCCTGTTGCGTCACCAGTCCCAAGGACTGCGCGAGGCTCCCCGCGCCAAAAAAGAGTGCCCCGGAAATAGCCCCGGCAAGAGCGCCGGTCAAGGGATTGCCCCCGCATATGGCCGAAATCGAGGCACCCAATGCCGCGCCAGCTATCATCGCCCCGGCAATCCCCATATCGGATATCCACGTACCAATGGCAAGCGCAAACATGATTAAATCATCAATGCCAAAAAAATGTCCGGAAGGGTCTGTATAAAGCAGCGGATTGTTTCGACAATAGCTGTAGCGGTTAAACGTCTGCGGGTCGCCCGGCGACTGGACGATCGTATCGGGGCTTATAAACCGCCCCTGCGCCGAGTCGTAGTATCTTGCCCCGCAGTAATAGAGACCGGTTTCGGAATCGAGTTCGTGGCCGGTGAACTTGTAGGGGAGATCTACCGTCCCGGTATTGGTCCGGACTTCTCCGAACGGATAGTAAGTAATGGTCTGCCTCCGGGTTCCGCTGGCGTCGCTGGCAATGCTGAGGCTTCCAAGGTGGTCCGGGTGGTAGTAATATATGCTACCGCCGGTCATGGACGCGATTCTCGTTCCGCCCGCAAAAATGTGCTTGGTTATCGTCCCGTTGGTGATGTCATAGAGTTTGCTTACATAGGTGGTGATGGATGCGCCGGTCGTCTTCTTTACCCGCGCTCCCGTGTAGTCGTAGGCAAATGATGTGGCGTTGATGCCCGTTACCCGGTTGTCGAAATCGTAGGTGAGCGCCTCGCCGTTGCGGTCTGCCGGGTTGCCGCTGTCCGCATTGGTCTGGATGTTTCCGATCAGGTCGTAGCTGATGTTTATGGTGTTGTATGCCTGGCTCTGGGCCGTTACCAGCCTGTTCAGCCCATCGTAGGTAAATGTCTGGCTGTTGGCCGGCGTGACGGAATCGGAGATAGAATGGATATTGCCGTTATTGTCGTAGCTGTAGGCGAAACTCTGCACAGTGCCGTTGACCGGAGTAGTGGTGCTCATCGTCTGCAGCCTGTTATTTGACGAGTAGTAGGAGAAAGAGGTGGTTGCGCCGTTTTGGAATGCAATCTGAGCGGGCTGCCCGAGGGCATTGTAGCCGGAAAAGGAGGCGTGGTCGACCTCTGTATTGCCCCCATGTCCAGCATCCAGCCGACCCCGATCCATCCATTCCCTTGATAGCTGTTATATATGAGGGAGAGATTCGGACTGATCCCGCCTCTGCCTTTCGGCACTTCTATAGGCACGCTGTAAGTAGCCGCCCCGGTGGAGAGAAACGTACTCGGGCCCTGGGCCGAGCCGCCCGCACCCGACGTGGGATCCACTGCGGGCCCTATGCTGCCCGACCCACTGTCGGCAGGACTGGCGGTGCCGCTTGAAGCGGCCGCGCTCGATGTCCCCGATGAGCCCGAACCAGCAGCATATAGTGGAGTGGTGTGTATAAGTAGAAGGATGGCTAAAATTGAACACACTACGCTGCGAAAGGTTTTACTGGTGGGCATTTTGGCTTCCTTATTTGTCAAGTCAAGGACATCTTCCCCGGATCATGAAAAACAGAAGGCAATCCTGCCAAGGACCGATTTAGTGCATTGAAGTTGCAATAGATACACCACTCCCGATAGGCAAGTAATGTAGGCAAAGTTGGGTTACGGATTTCGTGATGAATGAGGATTTCCCGAATCTAGCTATTATGGATATGGAGTAGAGTCAAGAAAAAATATCGACTTATAGGGGTAAAAATTTGATTTGTAGATTTTATACCTTTTTTTACTGACATAATGGATAGTAGATAGTTAAGGTTAATCAGTAATCGTTACTGGATCGAGATGGTAACAAGATGGGTGTTTCGGTGGGGTGTTCGCCTGCCGGGAATGATGCATGGGCAACTGGAGGTAGAAGATGCAGTGGACAGATTCATACAGGATTAATACTAAGTTCAAGGCAGGGCGGGGATAAACCCGCGCCCCTACGGCATTGTCGCGCGGTTGTTCCGTAGGGGAGGGGGAGCGCAGCGCTGTATGCCCTCCCGTAGCACCCGACTCTTGTGAAACTTGAAGGGACAATGAACGCCCCTAAGCAGCTAATGGTTCGATTTTATAGCCCATTTGCTTAAGAGTTCTGGCATACGTTGCCAAACGACGCTCGGTAAAACGGGCCTCGTAGACATCGGAGCCTGTGTCAACATATGCTTGGCCATAACGGATCAACCGATAAACCAGTTGGGCCAACTTGCGGGCCGTCGCAAAAACGGCGACCGACTTGCCTTTGCGTCTCGAGATGCGGCGATAGTAGGCTCCAAGTGCTGTTTTCGAATTGCGCAAACTTGTTGCGGCCATGCGCAATGCATTGCACACCCGCGTGGAGGTGACAGCCCGGAACTTGCCCGGGACCTTTTTGCCTGCGCTGATCGAGATATTTGGCGCTAGACGCAAGTACGAAACGAAGTGGCCTTCATCTGGAAATACAGACAGGTCGGGGCCTAACTCACTCATGATAACGGAGGCGGTATCCACACCAATGCCGTCAATTGTAGTGAGATCAAAGCCCGACATGCGATAAAGGGCCTGGCGCATTGGCTCCTGACCCAGCTTGGAAAATTTAGTCGCTTTAGCTCTGGATGCCGGAGGCGGTGCCGATGAATCCTTTGAGTCAGGAGGTTGCAAGGAGTTGACGTACTTGAGGACCTCGGCATCATAGTCGGCGATGATGCCACATAGCTGATCATAAATCTTAAGGGCTTGCCCAAGGTTGAACAGGTGCTCAAGGCGCCAGTTACCGGTGAGCTCCTCGGCGATCCTGTCTTCCGATTTCTGGCATCGGCAATCACGCAAACTCGCCAGGGCACGAGGGTCCCGTTCACCGCTTATAATGGCACGGATAATTGCCATGCCGGTAAGGCCTGTAATATCCGAAACGGCGTGATGCACGCAAATGTTCATCTGGTCGAGGCTCTTTTGCATCCGTCGGACCCAGTCGGAACGCAGGTCTACAATTGTATTGCGTTCACGTATGAGAGCTCGCAGGCAACAGATGTCCTCGCCTGGTCGCAAAGACCCCCGGAGCAATCCGCAGGCGTGCAGTAATTGAATCCACTGGCAATCGATCATGTCGGTTTTGCGGCCCGGAACATGACTAATCTGGCGAGCATTGACCAGTTGGACGTCGAAGCCGCGGCTATCGAGGATTTCAAATAGGGGGATCCAGTATACTCCGGTGCTTTCCATGGCGACAGTAGCGATCTTCTGCTGCTCAAGCCATCCGGCGAGGCGCAACAGTTCCGGGGTTGTGGTTCCAAAATGCTTTACGTTAGGGGAACCGTCCGGTAAAGGGGGACCGGCCACGCAGTGCTCGCGTGAGCCCAGATCGATACCGGCTGCATTGGGTTGAATTGGGTTCAAAGAGTGTGGCTGCCCTTTGCGGCCTTTGCCTGGTGCATGCTTACGCTTGTGGGCCATCGTTGTCAGTCTCCTTTAATAGGGTATGGGAACGACAGCCCGGGGTGGCCTTTGTAAATATTCTCTTGTGGGAGAGTGCATAAGCCTCATCAGTGTTCAAAAAGCGGCCCGGGGCCATGCTTGAACAGGGGCATCGAGCTCCAGTGATCGAGGGACCTTGGCTGCTGCCGCGCCCGAGCTTGTTCTTTTAGAATGATGCATCCGGCAGGGCAAGGTCCAAGTTTCACTCTCGTTCAAACCGCGTCCGAGGACGTGGCGGCGTCGCTTGAACGCAACTCCGTATAGCAGGATTAACAGGAATGAAGAATATCTCCGGCCCCGGTGGTGTTTTGACCCTATTGAAGGGCTTCGAAAAGACGGTGTTTCACGGTAGAGTAAGGAACAGGAAATGACAGGTTAAGGTTTGGCCTGGCAGTATCCACCGTTTCCAGTTTCGTGCCCGTTTAGCAGCCCCATGCCTGACTCAGCCTGCTCCTCCTCGTCGAACCGGACGTGCAGATTTCCCGCATCCGGCTCTCCGACAGTCTCTCGCCTCAAGGCGTGCACGAGGAGTTGACGACGTTGCAATGGCTACAGATAAATCAAGCCGTAACGCTTCAATCCCGCATAGAGGCTTTCTCCTTTACGGAAAGGCTTGCTCCGCCTTTGACTCCGATTTCCCGGAAAGCTGCGAAACCGGCATTGTGCAGAATGTTTGACCGCACGGAAAACCTTGCGGGCGTATCCGTAGGCAAAATAGTTGCCCCAACCCTGCAAGACCAAGCTAACGCTTTCGATTGTTTCCGCCAGGGGCGCCTTACGGCCGCTGCATGTCAGGGGCCGAAGTCTCTCGCGTAATGCCTGCACGGCTTTTGTGGAAGGGAAGACGTTCAAATAACGCCCGCCACTGAAGGGGCTTGATGCCGGTTGCGGCGAAATCTCGATTGTGCGTCGTCAAAAACAGTGTTCCCTGGAATCAGCCACCCGTCTTTTTCACGCGAACCGCCTGAGGCCCTTTGGCCCCTTGTTCCACTTCGAAGCTGACGGTTTCGCCTTCCTGAAGACTCTTGAATCCCGCGCCTTCAATGGCGCTATGGTGGACAAAATATTCTTTTCCGGAATCATCCGCGATAAACCCATAGCCCTTCTGATCATTGAACCATTTTACTTTACCCTGCATTGACCCAAATCCCTCTTAAACATTTTTTCCCGAAAACCTCAAAAATAAACGAGACATCTAACTCGAACATAGTTTCTAAAATCAAAAGCGCAAGATGGGTGAACAGGTGAAGCGGAGATTGTCCATACACCGCCGATCCGCAAGGTTCTAGGACTCGCAGGAAAACCCAAACCTTCGATTCTTCCAATCTCCACCGTTTTGCGAGGTTTTATTCGAGGTCAAAAAACATGCAAAATTCGCAGAAATTCTCGATTTTTGAGAGTTCGCGCTTCGGACCGGTAAATTTCAACCCGATTTCGGTTGCGCCACTGTCTTTGATATGGCTCATCCTTACGACCACCGCATGAAGCTCGTTTATGAAGGTCTCGTTCGGAAGACCGAACGTCAGGGAAAGGTTGGTTCCTTCCATCATGGGGACATGGCGCTGGTTTATGCTAACGCCGCACCCGCCGCGGCTGATGTCCGTCAAGTCCCCTAAAAATGGGGCGATAGTATCGGAAACAACCAATTTTGTTTCAATGTTGACCCTGATCCTGCGATCCTTCCTGATCTGACGGACTTCCACCTCCCTTGGATACTCTATGCACATGATTTCGTCTGCCAGGTACCTTCGGCATCGGCTGTTGAATATATATAGATTGCCGTCGCAGAAATAGGAACACGAGAAGCCCTCATCGAGAACAGCCGCTAACCTTTCATTTATCCTTACAGTCGGCTCTGTAATCAGGATGTACTCGCCCACCTTTGCGCCTATTATCCCGGCTTTGGCAACGTGCGCCAAATTGGTAAGGGAGCGCAATACTATCCCTTCGCCTATCTTAAGGGGAATTCTTATTGGAACGTACGAATCGCCGCCCGGGTCCTGTTTGCCGGCTTCACCCTCGACTTGATTTTGCGCCGTCGTTTCAAGTAGCTCGCGGAACCGCATGCCATTCCTCTTTGCACAATCGTCCGGCTGCCCTCCAGCCTTTGCGCGCAAGTCCGTCTCGCCTCCGATCCAGGGCCCGAAGCAGCCCCTGATCCGGGGCCAGAGAACGCAATTCAGCCCAGATCTGATGAACTCTAAATCGTCATAGACTCAGGAAAAAATAAGGGAAATCTTTATCAGCGTTCATCTCGTGTCCTGAGTCATTAATCAGTTGCCTAATTCAGGGTAGGGTGGGCAAAAGCAGAGCGTTGCCCACCACTGATTGGTGGGCACATAAAGCGTGCCCACCCTACGAAAATTTACGAAACGAACCTTTGACTCAGGACACTCGCTTCGCAGATGATCTTATGCGCCACGAAGAAGATGGGCAACGGAGTGAAGCCTGTCCGAACCCGCCCCGGACAGATCCGGGAGCAAAATCCGGGACCACAGAAACTGGGAATGCGGGTTAAAAGATTTTTCTTCGGGGCCTTCATGTATCTTTCATCCCGCTGCGATCTCTTTTTGCGCCGGAAACCTGACCGCCTTACTCCACGCTCCGCAAGACGAGCGGCCTCGCCCTCCGGGCCGCCGAAGCTTTCAGGGGCAATCCCTGCCGCAGGGTCCCACCGCCCAAACTAGGGCAGGATGCTCCCGCCTCAGGTGAACCCAGGACCCGCGGTGCAGGCATAGCAATGGTCGTCGACCGCGATGGGCGCGCCTTCCAAGGGCAGTTCAGCGAGTTCCGAGATGTGTTTGCCGATCCTGGAATGCTGGAGTCCGGCCGCCAGATTGAAATCGCAGTCGTAGACAAAGCCCTGCCAATCGACCGAGATCATGGTGCGGCACATCAGGTGCGGGATGGTGCACGGATTGAAGCTCTCTTCAAGCTTTTTGAGATAAGCGCCCAGGTTACCCGAACACTCCAGCCAGGCGCGGAATCGCCCGAGAGGGACATTGGCAAAGGTGAACAGGTTGGTGAAGGTCAGGCCGTGTTTGAGTGCCAGGTCACGTTGGAACTTGCGTTCTGCCTGCGCCTGATCGGCGGGGAGAAAAGCGCCGGCGGGATTGGCCACCAGATCGAGGGTCAGCCCCGTGCCTTCCCTGCCGTATCCAACCTCATTCAGCAGCTTGAGCCCGGCGATGCTTTTCTCCCATACTCCAGCGCCTCGCTGCGCATCGGTCTGGCCGGGACTGGTCGAAGGCAAAGAGGCCACTATCGCCATTCGGTGGCGCCTGTAGAGTTCGATGAGATCGGTGAATTCGGGACGCGCAATGGCAACCAGATTGGTCCGTACGATCAGCTTCGGCGTGAGGGGAGCAAGGCCCGTAATCAGCCGGGGAAGATCGGGCAGCAACTCCGGCGAACCGCCCGTGATATCGATGGTGCGGAAAGGCAGACGGCGGGCGCAGGCGATGACCGCCTCGATTGTCTGAGCGTTCATGAGTTCTTGCCGTTCAGGCCCGGCCTCCAGATGACAGTGGCGACAGACGAGGTTGCACTTGAACCCCACGTTTATCTGCAACGTGTTGGCTGCCGCCCGCCGCAATTCGAGTCCGTGATTTTCAAGCTTTTCCCTGAAGGTCATAACCAAGCCTGTTGCAAGACGAATTGGCACCTATTCGAAAACACCGGACGATACGCTACCAGTTTCAGACTTGGCTTATTCGACGTCAAGGTTTTTCGACACAAAATTCTTCGGGGCAGACGAAGATTTTGCGCCCCGGCAACGAAATCGAGGTGGCCTCCGCCTTTTTTCTACCCTTTCCTGAAGGGGGCCGGGAGGGATTTCGTGCTCCTTGTAAAATTAAACGCGATTTGCCCCTATTTATCAGCAGGTTCAATTTCCAGAACCGGTCTTTGCCACAGGCTCAGATAGGTCGTCACTGCCGCGATTACCATCGGGACCACGCCCAGTGCTATGAAGACCGAGTCACCGGGCAGACGAGCCCATTCGAGGAGTTTAACAAATTCCTGATTCAAGTAGTCAAGCCCGCGCGCATGCCAGTATCCGTGGCTCAGAACATCGTAGAACTGCATAACGCCCCCGGGGAAAAGACTTCCTGCAAGCATCATCGCCAAACCGACATTCAAACCCCAAAAAGATACGCGCACGTATCTTTCGGTGCGCGCCCACTGCGCATCCGAGGACACCTGGCGAAAGGCCAGAACCATCAGGGCAACCGCCTCCATGCCGAAGGCCCCCATGAGGGCGGCATGGCCGTGGTTTGGCGTGAGTATCGTACCTATCTCGAAATAACTCACGATAGGCAGGTTGATGAGAAACCCGAATACGCCCGCCCCGACGAAATTCCAGAAGCCCACCGCCATAAGGAAATAGAAGGTCCATTTATGGGGGATGGTAACAGGCTTACCGTAGGGGTCGCGCCGGCCCCGCGTCAGTTTGATGAAATCCCAGGCATCCAGGGTGAGAAGCGTTAGAGGAACGACCTCCATGGCTGAGAATATGGAGGAGAGGGCAAGATTGACATTAGTCTGGCCGGTCCAATACCAGTGATGCCCGGTGCCGATAATCCCGGCGCCCAGAAAGAGAATGGCGTCCAGGTAGATGATTCGTGTCGCGGTGAGACGGGAAACCACACCCAGCCGGTAAAAAATGACTGCCACCATTACCGTGACGAAGAGTTCAAAAAAGCCTTCGACCCAGAGATGGATGATCCAGAACCGCCAGTTGTCAACGATGGAATATTCTGTTGTGCTGCCGAAAAAGAAAGCCGGCAGGTAAAAAATCGGAATCGTCAGGGCCGAGAGCATAAAAAGCCAGGAGATCTCCCTGCGTTCCGGGTCGCGCATGGCGGAGGCAAGCCCTCGAAACAGCAGAAAGGCCCAAAGCACCAGTCCCAGTGCGAGCAAGACCTGCCAGCCCCGTCCAAGATCGAGGTATTCCCATCCCTGGTGTCCGAACCAGAACCAGAGGTCGCCGAGGAGTTGATTGATACCGAGGAATTCCCCCAGAAGACTCCCTGCCACGACCGCCACCAGGGCCCAAAACAGCAGGTTGATTCCGAACACCTGCCCCTTGGGTTCCGTTTCCCCCAGGGCGCGGGTCAAAAGCAAACCACCGCCTACGTAGGAGGTCGCAATCCAGAAAAGGGCCAACTGGAGATGCCAGGTGCGCAAAATATTACTCGGAAATACCTGGTTAAGGTCGATTCCGTAAAAGCTCCCCGGTTCGGCGCGGAAGTGCGCGGTGGCCCCGCCCACCAGGACCTGCGCCAGGAAAAGAAGCGCCACCACGAGGAAGTACTTGATGGTCGCTTTCTGGCTCTCACTCCCTGTGCCGGGCAGCATGTGCGGATGGATGGCCGGGGCCGTCCCCTTCCAGCCCAGGTAGTCGAATTTGCCGAAAGCAAACAATACCAGTCCCGTGCCCACCAGAAGTGTGATCAGACTGATGGCGCTCCACAGCACTGCGTCGCCGGAAGGGGTATTGCCCACGAGTGTGTCGTATGGAAAATTGTTGGTGTAGGTTTGGGACTTGCCGGGGCGATTAACAACCGAGGCCCAGGCGGCCCACGCAAAAAATGAGGTCAGTTGCTTCAGTTCCCTGGGATCGCTGATATATTTCTTCTTTAAGCCGCCGTTTAGGGCAGGACGTGAAAAGTAGCCGGCCCAGTTGGTTATCTGCTTTTGGTAGGAAGCCGCTTCCGGTCCCGTGAAGACCAGCGTCTTGCTTGCAGGGTCGTAGCGATTTTGTTTCAGGAGGAGCCGGACTTCCTCCTCGACTGTCCCCTGTTCCCCACGGGTCAATTGGTTCATGGGGCGGCCGAAGAGTTTTTGGGATTGAGCTTCGGCGGCATCGACGCCCAGGGTGTGCAGGTAGGCGGCGGAAAAATCAGGTCCGAGGTAGGCCCCGTGTCCCCATACGGTGCCGTTTTCCATGAGCCCGTATTTGAGAAACACTTCCTGGCCCGACATGATATCCTGCCCGGTGAGCAAGGTTTCCCCCGAAGAGGACACAACTTTTTCGGGAATGGGCGGAGCGTCGCGGTAGGCAAGCACTGACACAAGGATCAGAACTGTAAAACCGATCAACATCGTAATAACGACCGCTCGCCTCCACCAGGGCGATAATTCCTGCGCTGCTTTCTCTTCAGGTGTCATATCTTTTCTCCTACCGTTCGCCGGATCATCAGTGCCTGTAACCGCTTTAAAGGTACCGTTCCGAAAAGACTTGATGGGTTACGCTTCGCTCCACCCATCCTACGGGCTCTTCTCCCTACCGTTCGCCGGATCATCAGTGCCTGTAACCGCTTTAAGGCGGGCAAAGCTTCCGGGGCGTCCTCATTATCGAGGGTATCGCCCCGGAATGTTGACAAGATTAACCCAGTATAGCCTTAAGGTCTTCGTCCGGTGTCGTGATCGGCTTGATGTCGAAGGTTTTCACCAACACGTCCAGTACTGCGGGGGTCAGAAAAGCGGGAAGAGACGGGCCGAGCCGGATGTTCTTTATTCCCAGGTGGAGCAGGGTGAGCAGAATGGCCACCGCTTTCTGTTCGTACCAGGACAGGATCATCGAGAGCGGCAGGTCGTTAACCCCGATGTCGAAGGCCTTGGCCAGGGCCACGGCAATCTGGATCGCCGAATAGGCGTCGTTGCACTGGCCGACATCCATCAAGCGCGGAAGCCCACCGATTGTGCCCAGGTCCTTGTCGAAGAAGCGGTATTTTCCGCATGCAAGGGTCAGGACAATGCAGTCTTCGGGGACCTTTTCCACAAACTCGGTGTAGTAGTTGCGCCCGGGTTTTGCCCCGTCACAGCCTGCCACCAGGAAGAAATGGCGGATTTGCTTGCCTTTCACCGCGTCGATCACCTTGCCGGCAACCCCGAGCACGGTATTGCGTGCAAAGCCGACCATTACGCTCTTACCGTTGGAATCTTCAGTAAAGCCGGGAAGCGCCAGCGCTTTTGCGATTACCGGAGAAAAGTCGCCGGTTTCGATGTGCTGCACGCCCGGCCACCGGACGCATCCGCAGGTAAAAAGATTATCCGAGTACACCTGTGCCGGCCTCTGGATGCAGTTGGTGGTCATCAGGATTGCACCCGGGAAGGCCGGGAATTCTTTTTGCTGGTTCTGCCAGGCAGTCCCGTAATGGCCGAAGAAATGAGGGTATTTTTTGAGCTGCGGATAGCCGTGGGTGGGCAGCATCTCGCCGTGTGTATAGATGAAGATCCCCTTGCCCTCGGTTTGCTTAAGAAGTCCATCCAGGTCTTTGAGGTCGTGCCCGGAAACGAGAATCGCCTTGCCTTTCTTGTGGCCGAGCGGGACCGTGGTCGGAACGGGATGGCCGTAGTTGCCGGTATTTGCGGCATCGAGCAGTTCCATTGCCCTGAGGTTCACCTCGCCGCACTTGAGAACAAGCCCGATCCAATCGTTAAGGCCGATGTCATTTTTGGTGAGCGCCGCAAGGGCATCGTGAACGAATGCGTAGACCGCGTCATCTTCCTGGCCCAGAATCTGGGCGTGGTCCGCATAGGCGGCTATGCCTTTGATCCCGAACTGCAGTGTATGTTTGAGAGACTGGATATCCGGATTTTCACTCGTGTCCGCTTTGAGCCCCACTCCGGCTGCCTGGGAGAGGAGCCCCTCGATGGTCTGCGCGGGCGCAAAGCTTGCCGCCGGCGCCGCGAAGCCGGTTTTACCGCCTGCCGCGGAGACTTTCTTCTTGAGATCTTCCCGCAGTTTGACCGTGCGCGGAATCACATCGAGAAAATACTTCTCGTCGAAATTTACGTTGGTGAGGGTCGAAAAGAGGGATTTAACGGTAAAGACATTCACTGCATTGTCGATGATTCCCACTCGACGGCCTTCAGCCGCAACGATGGCAAGCCCTTTGAGAGCATAGATCAGCAGGTCCTGCAAATCAGCCACTTCAGGCTGCTTCCCGCATACGCCGATCTTGGTGCAACCTTCACCTTTTGCCGTTTGTTCGCACTGATAACAAAACATTCGTAACTCCTTTATCAGAATTGATCAGTCCATTCTCCCCGTGGGGAAACCTTGCGAGCCAATGTCTGCTGCTTCTGCGCCTCCATATGCTCTTCCCGATTCAAGCCGCCCTCCTAAAACATATCCTGAAGGTTCATTGGGTCCTTGATTTCTATTGCAGGCTCACCCTTGAGCTTCTTGCCGCCCCTGTCGTCCAGGTATTTTGTCATCTCGAGCGGGACCTTCATGGGCTCGTCGATGCCGGCCTTGGCCAGGATCTGCCTCAGGAACGCCTCGGACTTGACGGCAAAAGCGATGGCGTCGCCGAGCACGCGCATGGCTTCGGGCGGATTGTGAAAGCCGACCGAATTTTCGGCCCCGATAAAGACTGTGCGATAGAAGGCCTCTTCGTAGAAGTCCACGGCCTTTTTGTAGAGATCCTCGTCAATGGGTTTTCCTTGCTCCCTGGCCTTGTGGACGGTCTCGAACATCTTGGCCGCAGTCGCCGTGGCGTATCCGGCGCGCAGCATGAGAGAGACGGTCCTGTCCTGGATCTCGACCACCCGTTCCTTGAGCCACTCGGCGCCTTCGGCATGGCACTGGGCGCACGCCCGCATATCGTTTTTGAGAGGGCTCATGACGCGATGATCTGAAATCTTGTGCACCCCCACCCTCGTGTAGGGCATGTGGCAGTCGGCGCAAGCGGCCCCGGCCTTCCAATGTATGCTGTGGTTCGAGAAGAGTTCGAATTCGGGATGCCGGATGAAGGCCAGTTTGAAACCGGTCACCGTCTGCTTCCACTCCCTGTACGAGTCGTCGCTGCGCAGCTTCTTGATGATGTTCTCGATGGTGATGTCGCCCCACTTGCTGCCCTGCCAGGGAAAGTAGACGTCAATGGAGTGCATGTCTTTGTCCTTGGCGATGCTGTAGGTTACGTGGCACTGAGCGCAAACGGCGGTACGCATCTCCTGGCGGGAAAGCTTGCCGGGGTCGACGTTCATCGCATCCAGTGCTTTCACCAGAGTGAAACCCCTCGAGATCTTCAGAGACATGTCCTTGTTGTCATGACAGTCGATACACGCGACGCCGAGGGTTTTGTCCTTTTCGGGGATTTTTGCGAGGACGTCATTATAGGGCAGCCTGTAATAATCCAACCCCATTTCTTTCTGGAGCTTCGGCGCATAGGGCGTCTTGCAGGTTAAACATACGCCGCCGGATTTCAGCCGCGACGAATCCACAGCCAGTTGGTCTCGTATCATATTGGCGTGGCCCCTTGGCTCGTTGTATTCCACACCGAAACCCCAACCGCTGAACAGGAGGGCCATGTAAGGGTACTCCGCCAACCTGTCGTAGGTCGGCCGATCTGCGTCGAAACCTCTTTTGTACTTGCTCTTGCCCGCAGGCTCCGGCTCCTCCGTCTTTTTCCAGAGGTTGTACTCGTCCGGGTAGGCCTTGCCCCAGATTTCCGGGTCGACTTCACCATCGGGAATAACGACGGTCTTCACGGGCTCGGGCTTTAGAGGCTGGCATCCGCACAATGCGAGCCCGAAACAGATAAAAACCGGCAACAAGAAACCAGCGAGAACACCCCGCCCAATTGTGCCTTTCCTGGATTTCATCAGCATAGTACTCCCTCGCTTTAAACTCTTATTTTTTGGAAAAACCCTTATCTTGTCGCTATGGAACCGCTTCTCACATGCATTAGCCGTCGATGGCAACTCCAGCACTGGCGCTCGTTATCAATCATTTCAACCGAAGTTTCATGACAGCGGATGCAGTTGGACTGCAAGACATGTTTAGCATGATCCGAAGCCTCGATGAATTCGGGAACCCTGCCGGAATAGAAAACCACCATATCCTTCAAGCCGTCCAAGGATTTCCAGATGTAGTGCGCAGCAACGTTCTCATGAGGAAGATGGCAGTCGACACAGTTTATCCTGCGGTGTGCACCTTCGTGAAACCAGGCCTCATACTCCGCCTCCATGACATGGCACGAGGCGCAGAAGTCAGGCATTTCGGATTTGGCCAGCAACTTCGGGGGCCCCAGCATAACGAAGATTCCCATAGCTAAGCCGATCGATGCAATTACCAGGAAATACTTAATGTACCGCCCTCTGGCTAACGCCATTTACTCACCTCGATTTAGCTGCCACGCGTCATTCAGAAAAGTCTTGACTGCCCTGGTAGGACCCTGGAGCTGTTCGGCTCCGTGCAAGGCCCATAAGATATGCATCTCAAGACGAATTGGTACAGTTTTGTAGGAAAATCTTTTGAACAACGTTTTTCAGAGACAAATATGTAAGATTTTGAATTCCGGTCACGCGGTCCCCCGGGCGCACTCAGGGTCTTCCGACGATTATAAGGGGAGCAATAACTTCCGGCATCAGCATGAAATTCCGCGAACGGAAAGAATAGGCCGCAGGAATGAAAGTGCCTGCAAGGACGGCAGGAGCCAGAAAAATCATCGCATCCTCCTTTGCACATTCAGGATACCGGGAAACAGGAGGGCATGCTTTGACTTAGGTCAAATCGGGCAGATTTTTTTCAGGGGTGGCGCGTTTTATGGCAGCTTGCTTCGGGTTTTGTCGTATAGACTATATGAGATAAAAAATTCTCTCCTCAGAGAAAATGAATTCGAGGGCGAGAACGCCACAAAAGACTATAATTTTCTGGTAAAAGCTGTGGATGATTGACGAGGCTGGCTGATTTTACAATTTCGGGGGATGGGCAATAATATCCAGTTTGCCGGCTGCCTTCAGTGCGGCAGCGATCGTTGAAAGCGGCGGCAGCAGCGTGAGCGGCGCATCCGCCAGCGGCACAGCGCCGTATCCCGCATACCATCCCGCGACCCTGTCATTCTTGGCGTCGATGAGCAACGCGACGCCGCCTACTTCCGCCGAGACCAGCAGGCAGCGCCGTCCGGCCGCAAGCAGGAGCTGACCGCCAAGGCCCTGCCCTTGCATCTTGCGATCCACGGCGAGTCGCGCCAGCCGGAAGGCCGGCACGTCATAACGAGCCAGCCCGCGCCGCATTATGTCCGGCGTCCGGGCGTATTCGATGGAAGCGGGGCTCAGGCTGTAGAAGCCGAGAATGGTTTTCTTGTCGGCGTCGTCGATAGCGAGAAAGGTTTTCGCGCCGCTCAGCTTATGGCTTTTGAGGGCGTGACGTTGTAAAAATTCGTTCATCGCCGCTTCGCCACAGTCGAAAGCCTGCCGGTCATGCGCCTTGCAGATGGGCTCTTCGTGCCATGCCGTCACGCTCATGACCGCCGGGGCAAAGCTTTTGCAGCGGCCCGCAATTTCGCGTTCGGCGCAGGTGGGTTTTCCAGCAGGTCGAGTACCCGGAGACTGTCCCGCTCGGAAAGCTGGACGCGCTCGGCTTCCTTGATGACTGCCCTGGCGGCCGGCAACGCGTGCTGAAGCACGAAAGCGGTCAGGTCGCTGTGCATCAGCGCCACCGCCCTCAGGAGCGTCGCCTTGTCCTCGGTTCGCACCCGCAGGGATATCCGGTCATTGTCTTCGACGGCTACACGTGGCATGACGATCCTCCTTTCACTCTGTACACATTCAAATCATACATCCGAGGCAAGAGGAAGTCAAGCGTGTGTGTATTGATTCCGTACATTACAGGCTTCTCGCACCGTATGTCAGACGAGACGTTTTGAGGGCACCGCCCTCTTAGACTAGACCAATTCAAGGCGGAGTTCGCGCCCAACAAGCGCGGCGGCGCGTTGAAGCGTCTCAATAGTAACATTCCCTTTTGCCTTGAGAATGCGGTCAACCTGCGCTCGGCTCGTGTGCATCTGCTCGGCCATTTGTGTTTTAGTCATGCCTCGCTTCCGCATTTCCTCGGCAATCTGCCACGAAATCACCCGCATAACAGCCTCGGCCTTTGCCGCCTCGTAAATGCCTTCCTCACGCAAAAAATCGTCAAGCGTCGATCCCCAATGTTGGTTCTTTTCGCTCATGTTGTCATTTCCTTCATTCGTTTCCGAGCCAATTCGATCTCGTCCGGCAGCGTCTTCGGTTTTTTCTTTATAAAACCGTGCACAACGCCAATCCGTCCCCGTGCACGAAAAACAGTATCCGCGCGATCCGGCGGCTCGGCAAATGGCTGCGCACCTCCCATAATCTCCCACCAAGAGAACGACACAGCGGCATTCCGACCGGCCAGCCCACCTGCACGGTCGCAAGGTCGATGCCGATAGTTTGCCTGTCGTCATCCGGCAAGCCACGCAACCAATCCCTGACCGGCTCAACGCCGGTCGGAGTTCGCTAGAAAACAACGGGTATTTCTTTCAAGTGCTGACCGGCCATGAACCACCAAGTAAAAGAAATGTATCATTTATAGTACATTTCCGCAAGCGGCAAGCTCTTTTTCGGGCGGTTCGCCATTTTGTCTAGATTCCGTTGTTTTTAACAGGGCACAGACCCGCGCCGGTGCTGAGGTCGGTTTTTAGAATAGGGACAAAATGCGCTCCTGTACGTAATAAAGGCGAGTTTTTCTAGGGAGTATAGGTGGTTAGTGAGAGTCAGCTCCTAACTATTGGGTTGTTCATATCTATCTGTCTTTTTTGCTCACAGGCAATTTGTACCGCTTGCGGCACGAGGCCCCACTTGGGGCCGTTGCGGTTGCGCCTATGCGTGGCGCAACCAAAGCCGCGCCGCGCACGTCGACGTGGGGCCTGATAATAAAAATGGGCATAGTCAGCAAAGAGGGGGCGAGGGAGGAAAAATCACGTAACTCTATCCGCTCCAGCCAACAGCCACATCGTTCTCGTAAATCCGCGCGTAGCGGGCTGGAAGCGGGCAGCCTGAATCCCTCAATTGGTCAATCCGCGGGTGGCCCGGATACTTGCTATCCGGGCGCGAAGCGCAAGAGGCTACGATAAAGATACTATTTCAATTCCAACCGACCGATGCAGAAGATACCATCTTGCCGAACCGTAACACCACTCAACGGCGTTTGCTACAAGCCCCTTCCTGACGGGATTGTTGTGCATGTATTCAAGTTTCTCCCTCGCTTTGTCTACAGAGAACACGTTGAAATCGTAGGACCTTGCCTGCCAGATCGGCTCTTTTAGATCAATTTCCGCGACATAGGCAGGAAACTAAACCTCCTCCAAGAATTTTTTCATCTGATGAGATGATTTTCTCTTCCACTGCTGAATGAAACGGCTGATCATTCCGGGTTCTTTAAAGTATAGAAGAGCATGAACGTGATCGGGCATTATCACATAGCCTATGCACGATCCGTTGGATTTCTTCAGTTCCTCGGCAAGAAAGTGGATCACGATGCCTTTTGCTCGGTTATCGTCAAGGAATCTGCGCCTCCTGTAGCAGGAAAAGGTTACGAAATGAGCATGGCCCTGGCAATCATAGACCCTGCGCTCCATTGTCGCCCCCTTTTGGAGTTTTGCCGCGTAGCCTCTTGCGCTTCGCGCCCGGATAGCAAGTATCCGGGCCACCCCGATATTACATCCCTGCCCGGATAGCAAGTATCCGGGCTACCCCGATGTTACATCCCTGCCGGGCTCAATTCAACGAATTCAAACGAGATAAATCCAAGCCTCCTTGCCACTGTGAGAAATACCGATGTGGCCGGGGTGCAATCCGCTCCAGCCAGCAGCCTCACAGCGTTCTCGCAAATCGGAGCGGGTGGGCTGGAGGCTGTTGGCCTGAATTCCTCAATTGTTCGATTCGCCCCTACATCGAGAGCTTTTCCGCAATTTTGCGCATCTGCACTCCGTGCACAAGGGATGCTCCGCCGCGTATGGCGTTGGTCACATGGACCGCCTCGGTCATCTCATCCAGATTTGAGCCTTTCTCCAGGCAGGCCACGGTATAGGCATCGATACAATAGGGGCACTGAACGGCATGCGCCACAGCCAGGGCGATCAGCGCCTTTTCTCGTTCCGTCAACGCCCCTTCGGCGAAGACCGCGCCATAGTAGTCGAAAAACTTCTTAGCCAGTTCCGGCGCATTTTTTCCAATTTCTTCGAATTTTGCCAAGTCCTGCGGGTCGTAGTAGGTTTCCATTCGTTCATTCTCCATGGATGAGTAATACGGAGTTGCGCGGGAGGGCATACAGCGCTGCGCTCCCCCTCCCCTACGGAAGAACCGCGCGACAATGTACCAGGCAAGAAAGCCCGCGCCGGGCGGCGCGGGCTTTCTTGTTTTCTATGATCCGATCTTTATTTCGACTGTACCGGTGCGCATCTGGAAACCTCCGGACGACACACCGGGAATTTGCGGTCGAAAACCAACCAATCTATTCATGGCGCGGGGTGTCGAGCTATGCCCCCACTTCTTCCTTGACCGAAATGGCTATTTTGTAGAGCACGGTCAGAACGAAGAAACCTGTTGCCCATATCCCGAGCGCGATCATCAGCTCGGGGATGCTCGGCGCGTATTCGCGAACCTGGTCGAACGGGTTTGGAATGAAACCGGCCACGACCAACCCAATGCCCTTTTCAATGTACATGGAGAAAAAGACGCAGGCGGCTGCGGCCATGAGCATTTTTTCGTTCTTGCGTGTATCCGGGTGGAGAAGCAGCCCAGCCCCGGCTATGGCCAGTATGGTAAAAAGCCACATGAACGGAACCAGGTTGTGATGCCCTTCAAGCCCAACGAAGAGGTACTTGAGCGCGTCCATCTCGCCGGGAATATTGCTGTAAAACGCCGTGAAGAACTCGAGGCCGACGAAGAAAAGGCTTATCAGCATGGCATAAGTCATGATGGTCGTCAGCTTGTCTATGGCTTCCTTCCCGGGGTCGAATTTGGAGTATTTTTTCACTATGTATGAAAGCATGATCAACAGGGCGGGACCCGCACAGAAGGCGGAGGCAAGAAAGCGGGCGGCCATGATGGCGGTCAGCCAGTAGTGCCTTGCGGGAAGACCGGCATAGAGGAAGGCCGTGACCGTGTGAATGCTGAATGCCCAGGGAATCGAAAGGTAGATGAGTGGCTTTACCCACTTTGGATAATGTGTCCCCTTGCGTTCGGCCTCAAGCACGTTCCAGCCGATAAGCAGGTTTAGCAGCAGGTAGCCGTTCAAAACGATCATGTCCCAGAAAAGGATCGAATTGGGCCTCGGATAGAGGATAATGTTCAAAAGGCGCATCGGCTTTCCAAGATCGACTATGACAAACAGAAGACACATGGTGACCGAGGCTATGGCGAGAAATTCGCCCAGAATGGTGATTTTTCCGAACGCCTTCACGTCGTGCAGGTAATAGGGAAGCACGACCATGACAGCCGAGGCCGCCACGCCGACCAGGAAAGTCATCTGCGCAATGTAGATTCCCCAGGAAACGTCCCTGCTCAAACCCGTGATCGTAAGACCCCGGTTCCACTGCGTGAGGTAAGCCGCGAAACCAAGTCCCATAAAGACGAGCAGGACCCCCAGCAGCTTGTAGTATCGTGTGGATCCAGTAAGTGCTCTTTCAAGCATATCCCACCCCTTGTGAGTTTCAAGTTTCAGGTTTTTAGTTTCGAGCAATGAGAACCGAAAACTAAAAACTGAAAACTCCTTAGATTATGTAGTAAACGCCGGGACTGGTCCCGAGCTCGGGTTTGCGCCTCAACGAAAATTTAGAAGCAAGGGCCTTTCGAACATCGGAGTTCGGGTCTTCGAGGTCTCCGAAGGAGAGGGCCTTGCACTTGCACGCCTCAACGCAGGCCGGGATTTTCCCGGCATCGAGCCGTTCCTCGCAAAAATTGCACTTCTCGACAACCCCGCGTTCCCTGGTGGGGAAAGTTGTGTTGAGTTCCGTCTTGATATAGGGACGCGGGTCTCTGAAATTGAAGCTTCTGGCGCCGTAGGGACAACCGGCCATACAGTACCGGCAGCCGATGCAGCGGTGATAGTCCATCACGGTGATTCCGTCCGCCCTTTTAAAGGTGGCCTTGGTAGGGCAAACGCGCGTGCAGGGGGCATTCGTGCAGTGATTGCAAAGGACCAAGAAGGGCTTTTCCCTTACTTCTTCCGGTTCCATGCCGCTTTCCTGCCCGGGGAAGACATTCTCATACTTTTCGTCCCAGATCCATTTGATCTCTTCTTTCTGAGTACCGATATCCGGAACATTATGAGTCACGTGGCAGGCCAGGACGCAATCCTTGCAGCCCGGTTTCCCCTTTTCCCAGCACTTTTTCATGTCGATCGCCATGGCCCATCTTTTGGCGGTGAGCCCCTGGACATTTGGCATGAATTTGGGCTCCTGCGTATTGGCAACCGCATCCAGCACCTTAAGGGAACTAAATCCCAGCGCGCACAGGCCTCCGATCTTCAGAAAATTCCTTCTGCCAGTTTCCATTTAATTGTTCTCCTTTGGAGCAATGTGACAATTCCAGCAGTAGGGGTCGGACCCATGCTCCAGCCCGGCATAGTCATGACACTTGTCACAGAATTGAGACTTGTTCGAGTGGCACTTCATGCACTCGTTCTGAAGACTCATTTCATAGGTCTTGCCGTCGCTTGCCACATACATTCGCATGTTGTCCCGGACTACCTCTGTCCTCCACTCGTTAAGCATCTTCATATGACTGGTGATCATTTCTTCCTTGGGCAACACGCACTGCTTGTTGACCATCTGGCTGATAACCGGGGTGTCGAGCTTGGGCTCCGGCGCAGGAGCAGCCTTGCCGTGATTGAACCAGACCGGGAAGGTCACCAAGACGATGAATACGACCAGGCCGATAAGGATATTTTTTCCATCATATATCTTCATTCTCAGTATCCTCCATTCCAGGCAGAGGCTCGCTGCGAAGGTCAGTGGTCCTCTCAGTCTCGCCTTCCATCACCAGGGCGTTGCCAACCAGTTCGTGAACTCCGTAGACGGTCACATCCGGGACCCAGTAATTCATCGAGGCGGTAAGCACCGCACGGTCGATTGCGCAGATAGTCACAAGGGCGTTTACCCCTAACTTCTCGTTTACGTGGCTCACCGCATTGGCCCTTGGCAACCCGCCCCGCATTCTCATTTCCATGAACTCGTCGTTGTTCAAACCCGACCCCGACCCGCAGCAGAAGGTCTGCTCCCGGATGGTGTTGGGCGGCATTTCATGGAAGTTATTGCAAACGTTCTTGATCACATAGCGCGGTTCTTCGAAAAAGCCCATACCGCGCGCAGGGTTGCAGGAGTCGTGGAAGGTCGTTATCAGGCCGTCGTTGCGGCTTGGGTCGAGTTTCAGTTTGCCATTTTTGATCAGGTCCGCCGTAAATTCGACAATGTGTATCATCTTGGTAGAGGCGGCGTTGTCGAATCTCGTACCGGTAATGGGGGACACGGGCACTTCGAGAAAATCGGCGGGGCCGTTCATAGTGTCCATGTACTGGTTAATGACCCGCCACATGTGGCCGCACTCGCCGCCGATAATGTATTTTACGCCAAGCCTTTTTGCCTCGGCGTACATCTTGGCGTTCAAGCGTTTCATCATCTCGTGGGAGGTGAACATGCCGAAGTTTCCACCCTCGGAAGCGTAAGTGCTCCAGGTGTAGTCGAGTCCGATCTCATGGAAAAGCATCAGGTACCCCATGAGAGTGTAGGTCCCCGGGTCTGCGAAAACGTCTCCCGAAGGGGTGATAAAAAGGATTTCGGCCCCCTTGCGGTTGAAAGTCGGCTCGCACCTGATCCCGTTTACGGCCTCGATTTCATCGACGAAAAACTCGATCATATCCTTGAAGGCGTGGGGCTGAATCCCAAGGTGGTTTCCGTTATTGTAGCAGTTGGCCACGGGGCCGACGACCCAGTCGATGTTTAGGCCGACGAGGTTCAGGAGTTCACGGCCCATCATCGTTACCTCTGCCGTATCGATCCCGTAGGGGCAGAAAAGCGAGCAACGGCGGCATTCCGTGCACTGGAAAAAGTACATGAACCACTCTTTCAGGACATCTTCGGTAAGTTCGCGCGCGCCGACCATCTTGCCCATGATTTTGCCGGCAAGAGAGAAGTCCTTGCGGTAGACCGACCTCAAGAGTTCGGCCCTGAGCACCGGCATGTTCTTCGGATCGCCCGATCCTATATAGAAGTGACACTTATCGGCGCAGGCTCCGCAACGCACGCATATATCCATGAAAATCTTGAGCGAGCGGAATTTGTCCAACCGTTCCCGCATGCCTTCCAGGATGATCTGTTTCCAGTTGGGAGGCAGTTTCCAATCGTCATCGGTCGGAGACCATTCCCGGGGGTTGGGAAGTCCGACTGCTTGGAGGTTCTTGGCTTTTCCGGGATAGCTGAAGTTACCCGGCTTGAAAATCGCGGGAGTATCCATCCATCTCGTGTTGGGAAAGGTATGATCCAGTACGAGTTCGCTTGGTTTGGGGACCTTGGCCATTGTTTCTATAGCTCCTTGAAAAGGATACAGGTCAAATGGGTCTGATTGTACCTATAACTCCACGCTCCGCGAGGCGGGGCCGGAAAATTACTGTTTGGGCGCATCGGGAACTTTGTCCAATTCTTTTTCCACCGGCAGCCCGGCCTCAACCATCTTTTCCCTGAAATGGTCTTCATACTCCGCGTAGGTGTGGACTTTGACCGGGTAGTTCCAGGGATTTACATGACGCACAATCCGACTGTCGTTTGGCAGATTGCGTGTCGGGCTAAGCAAAACGCCGCCCGCGTGCATAAGCTTGCTGAAAGGAAAGTAGATAAGCAGCACGCTAACGAGGCAAAGATGGATGAAGAAAATGGCCCCTATTCCTTCGGGAACGACCGGAGCAAAGGAAATAAGCCCCATAGCGAGCTGTTTAACCTTGATCAGGTCAACCTTGAAGATATAGCGGGTCAGAATGCCAGTAGTTCCGATCGCGAAAAGCAGAAAAAGCGGAAAGTAATCCTGGGGCAGCGATATATAGCGGACCTGCGGGATAATCACCCTTCTTATCAGAAGGTAGGTAACCGCCAGCATGAAAATTCCGTCGGTAATATAGATACCGGGCAGGCCAACCTGAAGAAAACCGTCAAGTCTTTCAATGCCGTGGACGAAAAAGGGCACCGGCTCGGTGAAAAAGCGCAGATGCCTTATCAGGATGACAAGAAAGGTGTAGTGGAAAGCAAGGCCGGCGAGCCAGAGCCATTTTTCCCACTGGTAGTAGATTTTCGGTCCTTTTTGCATCTCGAACTTGGTGTTTCTGAAAAGCGACCTGAAAAGGAGCACTTCCAGAAGCATCCTGGCGACGGCCTGGCCTTTGGTGGCCGGATTGTCAAGTTTGCTCTGCTTGATCCACGGCAGGGATTTCTGCTGGCCGGCCGTAGTCGGAATCCGGAAGGGTACGGGCGAGCGCCCCCACTTCACGATCCTGAAAACGATGCCGCCCAGGAATAAGAAGATGGCTAAGTACGGCAAGGTTACGCCGAAGAAGTGATTGAGTCCGGCCGCCTTCACTCCCAGAAAAGAAGCCAAAACGAGCGCAACAACTGCAGCTAGGGAAAACCTGATGCCCATTTACAAACCCTCGTCTATGCGGCCCTGGATACAGTCCGGGGCAGGTTTATGGTTTTTCGTCCGCAGGTCTTTCCGAAGGTGGGACCTCAGCTATGATCTGGGCCATTTTCAGAAGCCTGCTCGTCCTGTTTTTTACCTCGGTCATCCTTACTTCGAAAAGATTATCGCGACAGCGCATGTAGACGTCGAAGGCAAAAAGGGCCATCCCGTCAATACATTCGTCCAGGTCGGATAACTCCTGCCGGCTCACTTCTCCTGAGGCGATTTCGCCTTCCAGGACATCCCTGACTATTTTTTTCAAGCCAAAAATAAACGCCAGGGAACTCGACGGGGAAAAATCCTGGATCGCCCTGATCCTGATCACCTTATCGAGCAGCGGCCACATGGCCTCCGCGCTGTTTTCACCCAAAAACTCCTCGAGTATATCTCCCAGAGCGACCCGATAGGTGTGCCCGACCGGATTGGCGAACTGATCGGTCTCCTTTTTCAACATCCGGACCGTCTCAAGCGGATAAGTCCCGGCCAGAAGATCGAACCATTTCCCGAGAAGTATTTTTTTATTTCGCAGTAGACGTTCTTCGATTCTCATATCTTACCGAGGAAGCAAGCGGGAAGCCGGCCGAAGATGAGCAGGCGAAGCGGTGTCCGCGCATCTTCATGTCTTTCTTCCCCTGCTTCCTGCTCCTGTATGATAAAACGCCGCGTTTGGCAGAGCGGACGCAACCCACCAATCCTCAAAGGCCGACAAAGCGCAAGTCGTTCGAATATGACAGCAGGTAGTGTATGCCGGTGCAGAGCTTCAGATAAGCTGCGGGAACCCCAGTTCCCGAAATTGGCAGAATCCGCTACTATCAACTAGAAAACCATTAAACAGCCGACACCCTGAACAGCAAAATACACAAGTGCTCCCAATAACATGACTGAAAATGGATTTCAACTTAATTTGAGCCGGAAATTTCCTTGCCCGGAGGCCGGGCCAAGCCTGGAATTCCTGACAAATCGCCGGCATGGCGCACTCATGCAACAGGCTCCTATGATGTCTTTCCAGTTTCCGGCGCACGATGCTATACTGTGCCGGCAACAATTTGGGAAAGACAGCCTGCTCTCATCAGGCAGAAGCAAGGCGTAAACTGAGGAATCCGGATTTTTTACCCTCTGACAAGGATTAGGCGATGTTGCGGCTAAAGGGCATTCACCACCTGGCCATGGCCACCAGGGACATGGAAGGGACCATCCGCTTCTGGCGCGACCTGCTCGGAATGAGGCTGGTGGGTGGGCTCGGGAAAAAGGGATACAAGCTCTATTTCTTCGAAATCTGCCCGCAGAATTATGTTGTTTTCTTCGAATGGCCCAACGTCGAACCTGTTGCCGAAAAGGACCACGGGTTCCCGGTATCCGGCCCCATGGTATTTGACCATGTGTCTTTCGCCGTCGAAGACGACCGGTCGCTGTGTACTTTGCGCGACAGGCTGGAGGCCGCGGGCTTATGGGTCTCCGAAGTGATCGATCACGGGATCATCCACTCGATCTACGCTTTCGACCCGAACGGCATTCCGATAGAGTTCAGTGCCCCGGTGGAGGGCGCCGATCTGGGAGCCGATCCCAGCCTGGTCGACACGGCGCCCGGCCCGGCCGCGCTCGAGGGCCCCGAGCCCCTTGCAGGAATGTGGCCCAAACCGGTGGAAAGCGGCCAGGACCCCGACCGGTGCCGGATTTTCCCCGGTGAAGGGGAGGACCTGGTAAACGGCACAAAGAAGAACTGGTTCACTTCCAAATAGACTAAATCAAAGCACAGATCCGAACCAACACATGTTCCCGGCAGAGGCAGGCGACCGCCGAAGGTTTAAGCGCCCGCAGCGCCCACCCCCTGCCGGCGGTCCACCGCCCCGCTCACCTGACCCAGCCACAACCGAAAAGGTCGCAACGGTAGTCGGATGCGTAAGGGTAGCGGTCGCCACGAATCGCGCAGAGATCGCAACGGTCGTAGTCACGTGCGGCGCAGAGATCGCAGTCACGAGCCGCGCTACGGTCGTAGTAATGTGCGGCGCAACGGTCGCAACTGTCATAGTTACGGGCGCAGGTGGCGCAAACGTCGTGGGTGGCGCAAACATCGCAGTCACGGACGGCGTAGCGGTTGCAACTGTCATAGTTACGGGCGCAGGTGGCGCAAACGTCGTGGGTGGCGCAAACGTCGCAGTCACGGACGGCGCGACGGTCGCAGTCACGGACGTAGGTGACGCCATAATGTCTGTGCCAGTCGTAGTCATATCCAGGGTCCCATGTTCCCATCCATCTATAGTCGTTCGGGCTGTCCAGCATCTGAACAACTGTCAGATCCCCCATCCATGCAGGTGCAGCCTGTACAATAGCGGTGAAATGCGCCGGAACCAGGAATGTCGCGCCAAAGATCAAAATCAAACCAAGAAAGCCTAATCTTATGCCATTCATGGAAAAGACTCCTTTTACGGATATCGAAACCGGCGGGTCAGGGCGTCTCAAGGTGTGCGGTGAACATTTCCCTAAATCCGCCGACTTCTTTCACGGTCCGAGAAACGCTCCCTGTACTTTGTATAATCATCACCAGGCCTTAACTGAACAGGGTCAAGTCGATTCCTCCGCAATCAATGCCAAAATTAGTTATTTGCAGAACTTTGCGCACACAATCCCCTTGAGCTGAGCACCAACCCTATGGAAGCCTAAGGTTATTTCTCCAAATCATGCGTTTTTATATCACACCGGGCGGTAGAATAATCCAGGGCACAGCAGTGGTCGAGCTTATACAGAACGAAGACCAGGACCAGGCTGCCCAGAAACATCCACACCGGCCCGAAGAGCCATAGTGTGGCCACCACCGACAGATAAAAGGCCCGCATGCCCAAAGTGTAATGCACCATCCCCGTATCCAGGGTGTTGGCTATTAACTCCGGCGACAGCAAGGGATCGCATTCGACGGGGACGTTAATCATGAAGTTGATCTGGTTCAGGTAGCGGATGGAAAGCGTGAAGCTGAAGAAGGCAAAGAAGAAGTGCACCATCAGGAACATCAGCTTGATCATAAACAGGGTCTTCATCCGGGTGAATATAAGGGCAGGATCGAAGGGGATTTCCGAGACGTGATCGGGTTTGAAAAGAAAGCTCAGGAGACCCAGGCCGATAATCATCGCAGTGGAGGCCAGGAAACTCGAGGCCATGATCCAGTTGCGCAGCGTCTGCACCGACAGGATGTCCCGCTTGTCGGTGATGATGGATTCCACCCAAACGCGCCGCAGATGCCTGGTAACGCCCCGATATGTCTGAAGGGGGGTATGGCGCACCTGGTAGAGCCAGTAAACGTGATATGTTGTCAAGACGACGAAGGTTGCCGCAACCAAGACGATCTCCGTCCAAAGAATCTCATCCATATTTTTGTCCTCGCTTTTGTGGAGACCTGGAAAATAGACCCGGGCGGGCGTAAGTCGCGGATGTTGCGAGCGTCATGACAATCCGGGAAATTTTGTTAAATCAGCCGCCTGACCGGCTGGAATCCCTCTCCCCTGCCCCTTTTAAGAATGTGAGCATGGGCATCCATGCCCATAGTTATGCACTAAAATAAAGGATGCCTCTTATCTCCACCACTTCTTATCTTTTATCCAGACTTCGTTTCAAGACAACTGATTTGGAGGCGATGACGATGAACTGGGAATGGCTGATCAACGAAACCACCATTGCCCGGCTGCTTCCCGATGTGTATGCCCATTACAGCAGACCTTTACAGGGCGCTCTCACCTTGTTCCTCGAAGGGTTGCCGGACCGGCGTCAGAAGGCTATGGCCCTGGAACAGGCGACCCTTCCCGCAACCGCCACGGTATCGGAACGGCTGACGGTGTTGGCTCGGAGCTGCCCTGTTTTGCACAAGCTCGGCCAGACCCTGGCTAGAGATAGGAACCTCTCCGTCGAGTTGAGAATATACCTGCAGCGGCTTGAGTCTCTTCCCTCCTCGATTCCCCTCGAGACCGTCGAGAGCGTGTTGACGCAGGAACTCGGCCCACTGGACCGCCTCGGGGTGACACTTGAGCCTCCTGCGCTGGCGGAAGCAAGCGTCGCTGTCGTGGTTCCTTTTAGTCTTACCAGGGAACAAGCGGTTCCGAACGGAGTGTTCAAGGTACTAAAACCCGGCATAGAAGAACGTCTCGAAGAAGAACTCGATCTGGTGGATCAAGTGGGATCGTTTCTGGACCAGGGATGCGACGATTTGCAAATTCCGCATCTTAACTACCGCGAGTCGTTCGAACAGGTCCGGGACAAGCTCCTGTATGAAGTCCGGCTCGGCGAAGAACAAAACAATCTCACTTTGGCGCGCGGCTTCCACGAAACAGATTCCCGGGTTCAGATACCGGAGCTGTTCGACTTCTGTACGCCCCGGGTCACCGCTATGGAGCGGGTGTTTGGGCAAAAAGTGACCGAGTGCTGCACCGATTTACGGAGTGCGGACCCGCGAATGAGCAGGCTCATCATAGAGACGTTGATTGCCCGGCCGATCTTTTCGAAAGCTGCTAAGGCCCCATTTCATGGCGACCCGCACGCCGGGAATCTATTTTCGACCAAGGACGGACGCTTAGCCATTCTGGACTGGAGCCTCGCCGGCTCGCTCGGGGAGCACGAACGCCTCCTGATCATGCAAATCATGCTGGGAGCGATGGCCCTGCGCGCAGAAAAAATCCTCACCGGCCTCTCCGGGCTTTCGAAACAGCAGTCCGGCGATCTGCCGGCACTCATGCCCATCGTTCACAAGTGGATTGGGCGGATACGAAACGGGAGCCTGCCCGGATTCATATGGCTCACGGGCCTGCTGGATGATGCCGCAAGCAACGCCGGTCTGCGCTTCGGAACAGACCTTATGCTGTTTCGCAAGACCCTCCACATGGTTGAGGGTGTGGCCACTGACATGGGTGGAGAAAAGGGGCTGATCGACCAGGTGCTTCTGAGCGAGTTTGTTCTCCACTTTTACGCCGAATGGCCCATGCGGTTTTTGAGGCCGCCGGATTCCCGCGCATTTGCAACTCGAGTCTCCAGCGCCGATCTGGCCGAACTGATATGGAGCCTTCCCTGGAGGGCCATCCGGTACTTGACTTGCACTGTCACGGATAACTTTGACCCGTGGGGCGGATCATGATTTCGTTGACATTTATATGAGGCGGCAGCGTGAGCAGCCAGTGAATACCATCGGCAATGGCCTGGGGCTCGAGCAGTTTGCCGAACTGGGCAATCCCTTTACCGAAGTTTTCCTCGTCATACCCGGCCACCTGCTGGAATCCGCTGAGCACTATTCCGGGCATAACCAGGGAAACGCGAACTCCGTGCTGGCAGATTTCTCGGCGGAGACCCTCGGCGATGGCGCCGATTGCGAATTTGCTGGAACCGTATAATCCGCTGAACGGCGAGATATTTCGTCCCACAACCGAGCCTATAGCAACAATGTCTCCGCTTCCCCGCTGAACCATGTATTGCCCGGCACGGCGCATCAGATGGGCAGCCCCAAGAACGTTAACCTGGTACATCTCCCTCCACTGGGATTCGTCGCTGCCGAGAATGCCGCCCGCCAGTCCGCGACCGGCGTTGACGATGACAATGTCAACCTTAGACCCGCCTTCATTCCAGCTCAAAGCGCGATCCACCAGCAAATCGATGTCAGCCGTAACACTTGCATCACCCACCACAGCCAGGACTCTGCCACCCTGGGCGGCAATTCTTGACGCAAGCTCGTCCAGCCGGTCTTTGCGGCGAGCGTGGATCACCACGGCGGCGCCTGCCTCGGCCAGTGTAAAAGACGTGGCATATCCAATGCCGGAACTCGCACCAGTAACGATGGCCGTCTTGCCGGAAAGAGCTTTATTCATTGTAATTCTCCTTCTCATAATGGGCTATGACCTGAAAGGGCTACATGGAAATTGTCCCTTGTTCGCAGCCGCGTTTTGTCTTCGAACTTTATGTAACCCCGTCGGGGTACAGAGAAAAAATTATGGAACACCACACCCAGGGTGGCGCTCTCGCTTACCTTGGGCTAAATTATTCAGCCCTTTCAGGGCGTAACACGATCATTCTTAAACACTTCACTACAATTCTTAAACACTTTAGGAAATTGGAATCATGTAATTGATCATTCTCATCACGCCGTTGCCACAGTGAATATTCTGGCACCATCCGCCAGGCTGCCTTCAAGTCCAACGGTGAAACCGTTTTCGTCCTCGATGCGAATCTCCCCTGCCAGCGCAGCCTTATACAGACTTTGATCGTATGCCGTGAGGGCGTGCTTTACTTTCATGCCCCGGTAGAGATTTACCTTTTGGCCGTTCACGTAAACGTCAATGTTCTCATTCACATCATTTTGTCCCAGAAGCTCTTAAATTCTCTGCGCCCTCTGCGGTGAATGCTTTTCGCTTCAGTTTCTGAAAACGATTCTGTTCCGGATCTGAACATTTATTGGAGAATTCTTGCGGATGTAGTCGGCCACCGCATCCCTTTGCGCTGGTCCGGACGAGATGTTTCGCCCCTGCTTGAAAATATTGAACTGGTCCCCTCCGGCGGCAAGGAAATCGTTTGTCACGACCCTGTAGGTTGCCAGGGCCGCCATTGGCTTTCCAGCCACCTCTATCGAAGCCACCTTCGCTCCCGCAGGTTTGGAGAGGTCATATTCGATTCGCATCCCGGAAACCTGGAGTATCTTTTCCGATAAAACGCTCCTCTCCAAGAGCTCCCTGATCTGCTCTCCCGTCAGGTCCATCGATACGAGGTCATTGTCGAACGGCACAGTGGTAAAGACCGTATCCAGTGTTATCGCTCCCTGCGGTATATCGGCACGGATGCCCCCGCCGTTCTGGAAGGCGATCTGAGCGCCTGTGGCGTCGCGCATGGCATCCGCAACAATATCGCCGAGGTCGCTTTCCCTGGTGGGGTCCCTGGTAAGATCGGCGGCCGCCGTGCCGATCACTCTTGAAAACTCGTTCTTTACCTGTGCTTCATACTTATCGACGATCCGGGCCACCTCCGGATCGATCTCAGCGCCCGTTGCGGGTGAAACCAGCCGGAGCTCGTCTTTGCGTGTGTAAGTGAGTATCTTTTTCTTCTTCGGGTCAAAAGTGACGTTCAGAACTCCCAGGTAGATGCCGTTCGAGCCGGCCTGGACTATCACCGTGCCCGATTCGATCACGGGGTCCCTTACGGCGGTGTGGCTATGCCCTCCCACTATTATGTCTATCCCCTTGACCTGCCTTGCCAGTTGCCGATCCGAATCCAAACCGTCATGAGTGAGCGCGATGACTATTGACGCACCCTTTGCCCGAACCCGCCTGACTATGGCAGGCAGGACATTTTCCGGGGGAGTGAATCTGAGTCCGGTAACATTTCCAGTTTTTGTAGTGTAATAGGTTTCGGGTGTGGTTATGCCGATTACAGCGATTCGAATGCCTTTCTTTTTCAGTATTACATAAGGTTTTACTCCGCGGATGCGTCGGCCGCCGCGCTCGAAGATGTTTGCCGAAATAACCGGGAAGGAAGCCGAAGAAATAATAGCGTGCAAGACATCCTGTCCCCAGTCGAATTCGTGATTGCCAAGAGCCATGGCATCGTAGCGCAGGTAATTCATAATCTCGATTACCGGCTTTCCATGGAAAAGATTGGATACCGGGGTCCCCTGGAACATATCTCCGGCTGACAGAAGGATCGTACCGTCGGGATTTGCGGCCCTTTCGCGTTCAATCATTCCGGCGAGGTATTCAGCCCCACCGACCGGCCGCGCGGGATCGATGCTCTTGTCCAGGAAGGGAATGATATGTCCATGGGTATCGTTCACGTGCAGGATGGTGAGGTTTATTTCCGACTGCAGCGCCTGAACCGGGGGGGATGGCAAGAGGATCAGCGGCAGTGCAAGGGTTAAAATCAGGCAAAAGAGGCTTATCGTTGCGGAGAGCAGGAACCTTCTTTTGGAATTACGCGAAAATTGCATCGGCGCCCCTTTCGGAAGAATTTCAAAATCTCCGTTCATTCAGGAACTTCCTAATAACATCCAGGATAGGGATACTCTTTCGAAAAGGTTTATATTTTTGACTTCGGAGTTATCGCAAAGTAAGTCAGAAACCATTCCAGACTGGCCTGGATCGCTCTATTGCGCCATGATTCGTCACTGACCCGGTGGTCGGCAGTGCGCATGAGCATAAGCTTCTTTGGATCGTTCAGACGCTCATAAATCCGTACCGAATCGGTCCACGGCACGATTTCATCCAGTTGCCCGTGAATGAGAAGGACTCTGGCGGCCTCACCGAGCGCGCTCAAATCTTGCGGCGAGCCAAGACTGAAGCGGTCCGGGAAAATCGTCCGCAAATCCTCGAAATGCTTTCTGTCGGGATGAATCTTGCTGATGTCGAAAGGAGCGGCCCAGGACACGGTCGCCCTTATCTGCTCCGGCCGTTCATTAGCGGCAAGAAGGGAGAGGAACCCGCCGAAACTCGATCCGAGAAGCCCGATTCGTCCGTCCGACCATGGCTGTTCCAAAGCAAAATCCATCGCCGCATCCAGGTCGCTCTTCCTACCTTCGACAAGACTCAGCGCGCGCCTGTGCGGGCTGTTTCCACACCCGGAAAAATCAAAGCGCAGAACGCAAAAGCCGGCTTTGCTCATATACTCGCCTATAGCGATAAACTTCGGGCTTTCCTTGGCGCTCAAAAGGCCATGCGAGCAGACTATCACAGGGGCCGGGACCTTGACGGGCATGTGAACGGCCGCCGAAAGATTGATTTCCCCTGCCTCGATAAGCAGATCCACGTGGTTTTCCTCTTCAACGGGCAGTAAGGACATGTCCCTACATCCGGTCTTTGAAACGAATGGCATAGAGGCTTATCTCCTGCGATTCCCCACAGGACCGGACGGTCTGGACGGTCTGTTTGAATTTGAAATACGCGGTCAACTCCTCAAAAAAGGCTGGGGCATGGAGACTCGTGCTCTTGGCGAGGAAAATAGTCCCGTTCGGGGCAAGCGCCTTCCTCAAGAAAGAGACGAGAAGAGGATAAGAATCCCGGTCATAAATGGCTTCGGCACCGAAGATGACTTCATAAGGCCCGTTCATCACCGGAGCGTTCAAGTCCAGCTTTTGAACTTCAGCTTTTGCGCCGTTGAGCAGCACATTGGCTCTGGCAAAAAGCAGTGCATCCTCATTGTTTTCCGTGATTGTAACCTGATGACCGCAAAGAGCGGCATATGTCCCGACCATTCCCATGCCCGCCCTGATCTCGAGCATTCGCTGCCAGGGCACAAGGGGTTGTTTGCCGAGGAATAAGGCGAGAAGAAGACTCGATTCCCACAACTTGGCCCAGTAAGGCAAGTCTTTGGGGCCAACCTGTTGCGACTCGATCAGTTCTTCGAGATAAGCTTCGAAGTCGGTGAACTGGAGAATCTTGAGTTCTTTGCCGCCAAGTCTGAGCGGTACGGCTTCTACGCTGTACTTCTGTCCAATCTGTTTGAGCAGTTCTTCCAGTTCGGGCACTATCCTCTCCTGGTTTCCAAGCTGCGGCTGTACGGCTTCCAAAGGCGAAACCGGTGTTTACCATATTGTTCGTTCGTGTGTGGAAGTGCGGAGTCTCGACGAAAAATGCCCGCCCCTTGTACCGGCAATGGCCTGTACATAAAAAAATCCACTCCTTCGACTGCAAAATCATTATAGTTGTAACCGACCGCCCTTAGATATTCGATCAGGCCCACGTCGAAACAGGTGAATCAACGGCCGAAGAAGACATGCCCTGCATGTCTCTTTCAACGTATCGGACGCGGACGGGAGCGAAGAAACTAAAACGGCTCTGTAAATCCGTTCTCCTTTAAGAGCGCTCTTCAGTGTTTAAGGGCGTCTGCGCCGCATTATAATCAGTAACTGAACCGTTCGGAGAAAAATATGGCTGAGATTCTCATTTCTCACAATTTTGAAGAGGCCCACCGGGAGATTTTGAAGGAAATTCTTTCCGGCATGGCACAGATCAGGTTTTTATCCGATATCGCTGAAGGGGATCGCGCCAGTGTGATGGAAAAAGCCGATGTCATAATTTCCTGGAACCCGGCCAAGGAATTCAGCGCGGAGGAATTCAAGCTGCTCGGCCGGGTTCGGCTGATCCAACTGGTGACGGCCGGAGCAGAGCACCTGCCCTTCCCGCTTCTGCCTTCAAGCGCGATAATTGCGTCCAATCCGGGCGCGTTTGCAGAGCCGATGGCCGAACATATACTGGCTATGGTTTTCGCGCTTGCAAAACGTCTTTGCGTAAATCACGCCAAGTTGAAACAGGGTGAATTCGATCAGAAAACGAAAAACAGGAGTTTGCGCGGGCATGTGTTCGGAGTGCTTGGATTCGGCGGGATCGGGCAGGCGGCGGCAAGGATTTTCCGATCCGTCGGGCTGAGGATTTTCGCTATAAATACGAGCGGCCGGACTACGGAAAAGGTAGATTTTATAGGTACGCTCGACGATTTGGACCATCTGCTCAAAAAAAGCGACGTGTTACTGGTCTCGCTACCTCTCACGCTTCGCACCAAAGGACTTATCGGAAGCCGCGAACTGGACCTCATGCCGCCTGACGCCATCCTGATCAACGTGGCCCGCGGCCCTGTAATAGATGAAGAAGCCCTCTACCGGCATCTGGCTCAAAATCCCGGGTTCAGCGCGGGGATCGACACCTGGTGGATCGAGCCTTCGACGGGCGGTGAATTCAAAGTAAACTACCCCTTTTTCGACCTGCCCAATTTCCTCGGCTCCCCGCACAATTCCTCCATCACGCCCGGTACTTTCGAGAATGCGGTCAGACTTGCCGCACGGAACGCGGCCCGTTTTCTCAGCAGCGGGAAGATAAGCGGAGAGATCAGAAGAGAAGACTATGCAGAAGAATGATTGCCGATGATAATCGATGATCAATGATAAGAGGAAAATGGTTTTCATACGATAAAAAACCTAATAAAATAGCTTCTGCTATTTGGAAACAACCATCATATTCGACGACAGGATGTAAATTTCCAGGGACTTTCTCAAGTTGAGGACAAAGTGAATATCGACAGCAAGTTGGCATTTCCCTATTTGTGTTGATTTGCGGCATTACTTTTGCAAAAGGGAACCATGTCCTTTTCCGTATCAGTCAAGTTCCCTGGACGTCATTATGAAAGGGTTCCTCGAGATGAATAAGGCCGCGAAATGCTCGTGCTCCCTGCAGAAACTGGAGAATTCGTTGGAACAATGTTCTTCATGTGAACTGGAAGATATCCTCGAGGCCTCCTACGACGGCCTGTTCATTACGGATGGAAATGGCAAAGTTCTTATGGTGAACGGCGCCTGGGAGCGTATCTGTGGAATTCATCGCGACTCTGTAGTGGGGCAATATGCTCAAGGGCTTGTCCATGAAGGGCTGTATTCCGAGTCCTGCGCCTACCGTACACTGTGCGAGCGAAGAAAGACCACCATTATGCTCAAGATGACAGGTGGGGATAAGGTAGGCCAGAAAATAATGGCTACCGGCATCCCGATCTGGGGAGAAAACGAGGAGATCAGGCGGATCGTAGTAAATGTGCGTGACATCACTGAATTGATATACCTTAAAGAACTGCTCGAAAAAACAAAGCAATTGAATGAGATTTACGCTGCCGAGATCGAGCAGATGCGCTTTCAGCAGAAGGACCAGGACGGCGATACCATTGCCAGAAGTCCTAAGACAAAGCGGGTTCTCGACATGGCCGCTCAAGTTTCCAAGGTCAACTCCTCAGTTCTGATCACGGGAGAGTCGGGCACCGGGAAAGAGGTCATTGCTGATACCATTCACCGCTTGAGCCACCGATCCAACGGCCCGTTAATAAAGGTCAACTGTGGCGCCATTCCCGAGAACCTCCTGGAATCCGAACTGTTCGGGTATGAACCGGGAGCGTTTACCGGGGCCAGGAAGCAGGGAAAGCCCGGCATGTTCGAATTGGCGCAAAAGGGGACCCTTTTTCTGGATGAAGTGGGAGATATTCCTGTCAATGTGCAGGTAAAATTGCTGCGGGCGCTACAGGATCATGAAATAATTCGCGTAGGGGGCCTGAAGCCGTTTCCTGTGGACGTCCGAATCGTTGCCGCAACTAATAGAAATATCAAGGAAATGGTTAATAACGGGTCCTTCAGAGACGACCTCTTCTATCGGCTGAATGTCGTTTCGATCGAAATCCCGCCTTTGCGGGAGCGCAAGGAAGACATACCCCTGCTCGTTTTATCTTTTCTAAGGAAAATCAACAAGAAGTACCGGTTCGAAAGACGCTTCTCTCCCACGGTTATCGAACACTTTATGAACTATTCCTGGCCCGGGAATATCCGCGAGTTGGAAAACGTAATCGAGCAAATGCTCGTCATGACCGAAGACGAAGAGATTAAGATCGGGCATTTGCCGGCTACTATGCTTCACCGCTCTTCTCTTGTTGCAGGAGACACGATCGTTGAGTCCAATATGTCTCTTGATAAAGCCGTGGAAAACCTCGAAAAGCAGATGCTCCAACATGCCATGAAAATTCATGGAAGTACCCGCAAAGCTGCTTCGGCATTGAAAATCAGCCAATCTGCCCTGATGCGTAAAATAAAAAAGTACAGGATTTCTCACCTGGAAGATGAGCATGACGATGAGCATGAGGGGCCATGCGTGTTCAACGACGATTTAGGGCTCAGAATTTAGCCGCGACATCTCAAGCTTTTTCAGATTAGAGCGGTATCGAACCGGAAGCGGTTCATCGAACCGATTTAAGATCATCCCCACCTAAGACTTCAAAATCATAGCTTTCGCTTTAAAAGAATGCCGAACCACCCCTGAAGGCGATGCTATCCCGACTCACCCAAGTAAACAGTGTATTCCTGTAAAAATCGAGTAGAGCTTTGCCCAGCGCCTACTCAGAACAGTGCAGTCTTGGGTGTTCAAACTGGCACGGTGCTTGCCTAAATCAAAGCAACCGGAAGTTGCCGGGTATGCCGGGCCAGACGCAGGTGCTCAGATAAAACAGGAGGCTTAAACATGGCGAAATTCATTTCCGCTGATGAAGCAGTCAAGATGATCAAATCCGGAGATACGGTGGCCATATCGGGTTTTATGGGAATGGGCCATCCGGAGGAGGTCTCCCTGGCGATGGAGAAGAGGTTTTTGGAAACCGGTGAGCCAAGGGACCTCATTTTGACCCACGGCGCCAGCCAAAACGACGGCAAGTCCAATTGGGGACTGAACCGGTGGGGCAAAGAGGGCTTGATCAAGCGGGTCATTGCAGCGCACTGGGGGCTTCAGCCCGATATCATCCGGTTGGCCGTAACCGAGAAGATCGAGGCATACAATATTCCCCAGGGACCATACATGAACCTCCTGCAGGCGATTGCATCCAAGAAACCGGGCATTCTCACCCACGTTGGTCTGAAGACATTCGTTGACCCCAGGGAAACCTGCGGCCGCTTGAACAGTATCAGCAAAGAAACTTTTGTCGAGCTGAAGGAGATCGATGGGAAGGAGTACCTGTTCTACAAGACCTTCCCGATCAATTGGGCAATCATCCGTGGGACCACCGCCGACGAACTCGGAAACATTTCCATCGAAAGAGAAGGAATCATGCTGGAGTTTCTGGCCCTGGCGCTGGCAGCCAAGGGGGCGGGCGGCAAAGTTATCGTCCAGGTCGAAAGACTCGCCAAGGCAGGCACGCTTCATCCGATGATGGTCAAAGTACCCAAGGTGGTCGTCGACTATGTTGTGGTTGCCAAGCCGGAAAACCATTGGCAGGTCCCCATGGCGGAACAATATAACCCGAGCCTGTGCGGAGAGATAAGGGTCCCTCTGAGCGAGGTGGCTCCTTTGCCGATGAGCGAAAGGAAAATCCTCAGCCGCCGTTGCGCGATGGAACTGGTCCCTGACGCCGTCATCAATCTCGGGATCGGGATACCCACCGGTGTCGGAGTAGTGTGCGCCGAAGAGGGCCTGAGCGACAATCTCACAATGACGGTCGAGCCGGGAGTGATCGGCGGAGTTGCATTGGGAGGACTTTACTTCGGATGTGCGATTAACCCCGAGGCGATGCTGGACCACCCGAATATGTTCGACTTCTATGACGGTGGCGGTCTCGATCTTGCCGTCCTGGGCATGGCTGAGATGGACCAGTTCGGCAATGTCAATGTGAGCAAGTTCGGCCCTCGAATTGCCGGGTCGGGCGGGTTCGTTGATATCACACAGAGCACGCCTACCGTTGTTTTCTGCGGGACCCTTACGGCGAGCGGCCTGAAAGTCGAAGTATACGACGGCGCTTTAAAGATCGTGAATGAGGGCAAGGTCAAAAAACTGGTCAAAAAGGTGGAGCACATCACCTTTAGCGGGGAATACGGCCGTACAAGCGGCCAGAGGATACTCTACGTTACCGAGCGGGCCGTTTTCGAGTTGAAGCCGGAGGGCGTAACGCTGGTTGAAATTGCCCCCGGGGCCGATCTGGAGAAAGATATTATCAATCAGATGGAGTTCACGCCCATCATATCCGCCGACCTGAAGCAGATGGACCCGCGCATTTTCAGTGAAAGAATCCCTATGGGCATAAAGCCTGAGATATTGGCGAAAAACGGCAATGGAGCCAAAGCTCAAGCCGGAGCCTGAATTAAGGCCGCAACTCATGCACTAATCAAAGGAGAATGAACGATGGCACTGAAGACGAGAAAAGAGTACCTGGAATCCGTTAAGGCGATGCGACCGAATGTTTACAAGTTCGGCAAGCTCATTGAGGACGTTACGACCGATCCGGCTACAAAGAGGACGGTAGAGAGCCACGCGCGAGCTTTCGATGCCTCCAACGATCCTCAGTACGCCGATGATTTCACGGCGACTTCCTCGTTTACCGGGGAGAAGATCCACCGCTGGAACGGCATGATGGAGACTTTGGACGACATAATCGCCAACTCGAAACTTAAGAGATGGATGTACCGCTTCAATGGTAGCTGCAATGGCGGTGTGTGTGTAGGCTGGAACGCTCAAAATGTCATGTGGAACGTCACAGCTATGATCGACAAGGAATGCGGCACCAGTTACCAGGAGCGGCTAAGAAAATGGATCCTTCATTCACAAGAAAAAGGGCTCGTTGTGGCCGGCGCCCTGACCGACGCCAAGGGCGACCGCAGCATGAGGCCTTCACAGCAAGCCGACCCCGACAGTAACGTACATGTCAAGGAAGTTCGTCCTGACGGCGTCGTTATCAGCGGCGTGAAAGCGATGATTTGCGGTGCTGCCGCCTCTAATGAGATCTTCATCTTGCCCGGCAGCGGATACCGCGAGGAAGACCAGGACTATGCTGTTGTATGCGTGGTTCCCCGGGACATTAAGGGCCTTACCCTGGTAGAAACACGCCGTCCGAGCGATTCCAGGGAACTGGAAGAAGGGTGGGATATTCCGGAGACCGGCATTACCCAGGCATACCTGATTTTCCAGGACTGTTTCGTGCCGAACGAAAGAGTCTTCATGTGCAAGGAGTTCAAGTACAGCAGCAAGATAATCGAATACTTCACGGCCAATTACCGAGCCTGCATCGGAGCCTGCGTTGCGGGCCAGGGAGACGTCATGATCGGCGCCGCTGCGCTAATGGCAAGAGTCAATGGTTTAGCTGCCGGCACCTTTGCGAACAAGATGGTCGAAATGGCAGTCAACAACGAGACCACTTACACGATGGGGATCGGCTCCATGGCTCTTGGCAAGAAAGGCCCGGGCGGCATGTGGGTGGCGGACTCCCTCACTGCTCATACCAACAAGGTTCATGTGGCAACCTTGCCCTACGAGACCAAACGGATCTGCCAGGACATCGGCGGAGGTATCGTTGAGACGGGCTGCTTCCCTTCATACCAGGACTTCAAGAACCCGGAATACGGGCATCTGGTGGAAAAAGCCGTGAAGGCGAGCGGCAAGTTCAGCGCAGAATCACGCGCGCGCGCCGCAAGGCTTTCCGAATGGCTTACCTTGGGCGCAGGCGTCCCCGGCTGTATGCACGGCGGCGGCTCCCCTGACGGAGCAAAGCTGGTTGTACGAGCGTTTACGCCTGTCGATCAGTTCGCAGAATATGCCCGCAATATCGCCGGCATAAAAGAGCAAATTCCCGAGCCGGAAAAGAAGAAAAAGTAACCTCCCAAGCCGCACGACGGGGGCGGGCGGATTTCTTCGGGGAATTCTCCCGCCTCGCCGTCACACGAAGCAGTCGTTCGCACAACGGGTTGCATTCACATACTGTTGAAGAGAAAGGAACTTCTGAGATGGATTTCAATCTGACTGAAGAACATCAATTAATTCGTCAGGGTGTAAGGGAATTCTGTGACAAATATGTCTGTCCGATTGCCGATGCAGTCGACCAGGAACCGAGGTTCCCGGCCGAAACGGTTAAAAGACTCGCCGAACAGGACTGGTTGGGTATCCCCTATCCGGTGGAATACGGCGGAGCGGGGTCCGATCATTTAAGCTATATCATCGTGCTCGAAGAGCTTTCGCGGGCATGTGCGACGACCGGTTTTACACTGGAATGCCACAGCTCCCTGGCTGAGTTTCCGTTGTTTAAGTTCGGTACGGAAGAGCAGAAGAAAAAATACCTTGTCCCTCTATGCAAAGGTGAGATGCTTGGCGCCTTTGCCTTGACCGAGCCCGGGGCAGGCACCGATGCGGCGGCCGGGACCACTACGGCAGTTGTCGACGGGAATGAATGGGTGCTCAACGGAAGCAAGATATTCATTTCAAATGCTCCCGTTGCCGGCGTGATCATTGTTTTTGCCATGACGGACAAATCCAAGGGAACCAAGGGGATCAGCGCGTTTATCGTCCCGGCTGGGACTCCCGGTCTCGAGATAGGAAAACACCTGAATAAGATGGGAATACGAGGCTCGCTTACGGCCGAAGTGTTCCTGAAGGATTGCCGGATTCCGAAAGAGAACCTGCTGGGTGGCGAGGGGCAGGGGTTCAAGATCGCCATGATGACGCTTGACGGCGGCCGGATAGGCATTGCCGCGCAGGCCCTGGGTATTGCCCAGGCCGCACTCGACGAATCGATAAAGTACTCCAGGGAAAGAGTCCAGTTCGGAAAACCCATCAGCTCTCTGCAGCCGATCCAGTGGATGATTGCCAACATGGCGACCGACGTGCAGGCGTCGAGGTTTTTAACCTATCATGCTGCATGGTGTTGCGACCAGGGACTGCCTTACAGCAGTCAGGCTGCCATGGCAAAGTTATTTGCTTCCGAAACGGCTTCCCGTCAAACAGACCGCGCTGTGCAGATCCATGGGGGTATCGGTTACATCAAGGGAACCAAAGTCGAGCGTTTGTACAGGGACGCCAAGATTACGGAGATCTACGAGGGGACCTCGGAAGTGATGAGGATGGTCATTGCCGGCGGATTGCTGCGTTAATCGGGAGCCTAAGATTATGCTCAAGATAGTGGCTTGTTTTAAATGGGTCGTCGATGACGCCGATATCAGGGTCGATGCCGGTTCTCACAAATTGAACCTGGACAGGGCTGCCTACAAGATCAGCGCATACGACCGCAATGCGATCGAAGAGGCTGTTGTCCTGCAGGAAAAACACGGTGGAAGCGTGGTGGCCATGACGGTTGCGCCGCCCGGCGCCAAGCCGTGCCTGAAGGACTCACTCTCGCGTGGACCGGATAGCGCCTGCTTCATTAACGATCCTTGCTGTGCCGATCTCGAGCCTTCTCAAACGGTGGAAATTCTCGCTCGGGCGATCGGCGCAAAGATTGACTACGACCTAATCATCTGCGGGGAAGGCTCAGGGGATATTTACGCGCAGCAGGTCGGGCCGGCCCTGGCGGAAAAACTGGGCATACCTTGCGTTACCTGGGTGAACAAACTCAGTTGCAACGAGGATGGAAAGCGAATCATCGCCGAGCGTAAACTGGAAGAGGGCGTCGAAATCGTGTCAGCGCCGCTTCCGGCCCTCGTTGTGGTTTTGCCGGACATCAACTCGCCGCGGATTCCCACTCTCAAGCAGGTGTTGGGGGCCGCAAAAAAACCTGTCGAGAATGTCACCCCACAGGACCAGGGCAGCATCCCCAGCCCGCGGCTCCTGACTACCGAGGTGGTTGCGGCCACCATGGAGCGTCGGCGGATCAAACTTTCGGCCGACGCCGACGGCATACGCGAAGCTGTAAATGCCCTGCTAAGAGAGGGCGTAGTTTCATAGGAGTGCTTTTCATGGCAGGAATTTGGGTTTTTGCAGAAGACCGGGACCAGACATTGGAGTTGCTTGGCGCCGGCAGGGATATCGCCGATAAGCTGTCTGCGAAATTGGCGGCATTTGCCACGGGCGCCGGGCTTGCCCGCGACTACATCGAGTGCGGGGCGGACATCGTCTTTCAGGTTCCTGAATTAGCCGAGGACCAGCCGCTCGAATCTTTGGTGCCTGTAATTGCGGACATGGCGCGGGAGCTGGGTCCTGACGTTTTCCTGATCGGGGCGACTTGCCGCGGCAAGGAAATAGGGGCCAGGCTCGCGACCCGCCTCGATACCGGCCTTTGCAGCAGTTGTATCGGGCTGAAAGTCGATGCGAAAGGCAAACTGCTGATGGACCGGTTGGTTTACGGCGGGGCCGGCATCCAGACGGTTGTTTGTGCGGGAAGCCCTCAAATGGCAACCGTGCCTCCGAGAACGTTCGAACCCGCTCAGCCTCAACCGGGCAGGAGCGGAGAGATACGGGAACTCCAATCTGCGCCGGCCTCGCCTGTTCAGATAATAGGGAGAGCCCCCAGACAGAAGGACGCGGTGAATATAACCGAGGCCAAGATCATTGTCTGCGTCGGGCGGGGATTGGCTAATAAGGAGGATATCGATCTCGCGCGCCAACTCGCGCAAGCGCTCGGAGGGGAAGTAGGGTGTTCCAGGCCGATTGCCGAGGAGTTGCAGTGGCTTCCTGAAGAAGTTTACCTGGGCATCTCGGGGAAAAAGGTCAAACCCGCTCTCTATCTAGGTATCGGCGTCTCCGGTCAGGTCCAGCATATAACGGGCATAAGGGACAGCAAGGTGATCTTTGCCATCAACAAGGATGAGAACGCCCCGATTTTCGAGGCGGCGGATTATGGGATCGTCGGCGACCTGTACTCGGTAGTGCCAATGTTAATCGATGCACTTAAAGCGGCCCTCAAGGCCTGAAAGCCGTACAATGCCGGAAGATAAGTTTACCGCGATAATCGTCGGCGCCGGTCCTGCGGGGTCCACTGCAGCCTACCTGCTCGCAAAGGATGGCCATGAGGTCCTCCTGGTCGAGAAGGGCGCTGCTCCGGGCGCCAAGAACATGTTCGGCGGCCGGATGTACACTCATGCACTGAACCGTATTATTCCGGACTTCTGGGATGAGGCGCCGGTGGAAAGACCGGTTGTCCGTGAGATAATCACATTTCTCGACGGAGGCCGCAGCACTTCAATCAACTGCCAGGACAGTGAGTGGGCGAAGCCGCCTTATCACTCATTTACCCTGCTGAGGGCAGAGTTCGATGCATGGCTCGCCGCCAAGGCCGAAGAGGCCGGGGCTATGCTTGCCTGCGGCATCCAGGTCGATGACCTTCTCTACGAGAACGGGAGGGTCATCGGCATCCGTGCGGGCGAGGACGAAATGTTCGCCGACGTGGTGATTGCCGCCGATGGGGTCAACTCCATACTGGCCCAAAAAGCCGGTCTGGCGAAGATGTTTTCCGCTCACCAGGTTGCCACCGGGGTGAAACAGATCATCGAGCTGCCGTCAGAGACGATCGGCGAGCGCTTCGGAGTTGAAGCAGGGAGCGGTGCAGCACAGCTTTTCGTTGGGGACTGCACCCGCGGGATGCAGGGCGGGGGTTTTCTCTATACCAACAAGAAGAGCATCTCCATCGGCCTCGTCATAAATGCCGCAGAGCTCCAGAAAAGCCAGATCAGGGTCCCTGACCTTATTGAGGGCTTCAAGGCAAATCCTGCGATAGCACCTCTCATAGAGGGCGGGACGGTTGCCGAGTATTCGGCCCACCTGATTCCCGAGGCCGGGCTCGCCATGATGCCGCAAATTTTCGGAGATGGAATCCTTATCGCCGGAGATGCTGCAGGGTTTGTCCTGAATCTCGGCTATGTGGTCCGTGGAATGGACTTTGCCATAGCATCCGGTCAGGCCGCTGCGGAGGCTGTGAAGGCTGCAAAGGCAAGTGGGGATTTTTCCAAAGCGGCCCTTTGCACTTACCCGACCCTGCTCAAAGACAGCTTCGTAATGCGTGATCTCGAAGCTTACCGGAAGGCCCCCAAATTCACGGAGACCCGGCGGCTTTACGAGGGCTATCCTGCATTCGTCACCTCTTGTGCAAGCCGGCTTTTCACAGTTGACGGCGCCCCTCAGGTTCATCTCCTGAGTAAAGTTCTCGAACAGGTGAGAAAAAGCCGTTTAAGCATGACCGGGCTGGCCATCGATGGCTGGAAAGGAGCGAGATGGCTGTGAAAACAATGAGCGTCGAACAACTCCTGGGCTTCGATAAGTTTGCCGTCGACGACGACCATGCCCACATAAAAGTGGATAAGGAGATCTGCAAGACCTGCCCGGGCAAGCCCTGCAGCTATGCGTGCCCGGCCGGTCTGTACACGGTGAAGGAAGGAGCCATCAGCTTCGACTATGCCGGATGTCTCGAGTGCGGAACGTGTCGCGTGGTCTGCCCCAATGCGGAAAAAGCTCTCACCTGGGCTTACCCCCGCGGCGGCTTCGGCATCCAGTTCCGCTACGGTTGATTTGACGGATGAAAGCACTATGGCCGCCTGTACCCTGACTGATTGAAGACTGCGGCCGAGCGGGAATAGGAGCGCAATCCCCGAAAGATTCAGCGGCTTCATCCGGTATAAGGATTTAGAACGTACCACCAAGGAGCCTGGATAATGAGAGCCTACTTTCAGCACCGGTTAAACGCCCTGCACTTTTACTGCCGGTTGTGCGCTTTCCTGCCTCGCTCCCTTGCACGGAAGATTGCCGGATTGTGGGAGAGTACTGGAATTTACCGTTTAATTTATCATCCTGCTTGCAGGAGGAGTTATTCCAGGTTCCGATCTGTTAAGGAGGAGAACTCTGTGCCGAATCCTTTTTAAAGCTCCGGGGCACTCCTGTGCCCCGCCCCGCAGTAATCCAACATCTTCAGGTCGGACTCGGGTGGGAGCTTTGGTTGAAATCTTTTTGAACATTCAAATCTTTCGGAGGGACCCATGACTCAAATGGCCGGTGGAATTGCGATTTCAAGGGAGCAGGTCTCCGATTTAGGCAGGAAAATGCTCCGTTACAGATGGTTATGCTATGGGATGCTGCTTCTGACATATATCTTCGTCTACTTTGACCGTGTAGCCCCCGCCGTGGTTGCACCGGAACTGATGAAGGAATTCGGCCTTACGGCAACAAGCCTCGGGTTTCTATCCTCCATGTATTTCTACCCGTATGCTGCGATGCAAATCCCATCCGGAATTTTATCCGACTATCTGGGACCGAGATTTTCGGTGGGAACCTTCTTTATTATTGCCGCCATTGGTACTGCGGTGTTTGGACTGGCGCACAGCTTCGGCACGATCCTTTTCGGCCGCTTTCTCATGGGCGTCGGTGTGGCGGTGGTCTGGATCCCCTGTATGAGAATCCTGGCAAACTGGTTCCGGCCCAACGAATTCTCCACCCTTACCGGGGTCATGCTCACATGGGGTAATGCAGGAGCTATTCTTGCCTCGGCGCCTCTGGCTTTTCTGGTAGGGCTGGTCGGCTGGAGATATTCGTTTTTCTGGCTTGGGGCTTTCATGGTCATTCTGGCCATTCTGAATTTCGTTATTCTGAGAAATAAGCCCAGCGACAAAGGTTTCCCCACTGTTTCTGAAATCGACGGGGTTGCTTATTACCAGGGGGCTGGCTCAGAGGTATCCTTCAAAGAGAACCTCAAGAAGCTTTTCAAGATGAAGAACTATTGGCTGATCGCGATCTATGCATTCATGATTTACGGCACTGTTATGGGGTTTCAGGGACTTTGGTGTATTCCTTATTTACAACACACATATGGAATCCCCAAGCAGCAAGCCGCCAATATCCTCATGTTCTGGCCCATCGGTATGGCCCTTGGCTGCTTCTGCATAGGATGGGCATCGGACAGGCTGCTTAAATCGCGCAGAAAAGCGTCACTTTATGGAATCATCATCTACGCGATTTTATGGTTGCCTGTAATAATCTGGCCTGGTTCCATTCCCGTCCAGGCCTTTTATCCGCTCCTTTTCATCATGGGCTTTTTCTGCGGGGCCTACGTGCCAAATTATGCCCACATCGCGGAAGGACAGCCCCACAGCTTCATCGCCACGGCAAACGGCATGGTCAATATCTGGTATTTTGTCGGCGGCGCCCTGTTCCAGTCAATAATGGGGTTTGTACTGGACGCATACGGCAGGGTCGAAGGCAAGTTTCCGGTCCAGGCCTATAAGATGTCTTTCGTCGTATGTTTCATAGCCCTCATCATAGGCGCGGTCGCAATGTATTTTACGGTGGACACGAAGGTAGTTGTTAAGATCACGGATGAGGAGTTGATTGTTTAAAGAAAACGGGGAGCGCCGCATCTGCGCTCCCCGTTCTTGCTGAGACTCAGGAAAAGATTACACAGGCCGGGAACAGAAACCTTGCGTAGTGAGAGCACGGCCTGAGGAAAAAGCTCCTCGGAATCTGGGAAATATGTCCTCCCGGGACCCGTCTGAAAGGAAAAGAGGCATGGATAAGCTGGCAGTCTATCCCGGTTCGTTCGACCCCATCACCCACGGCCACCTGGACCTGCTTGAGCGCGGTTTAAGGGTTTTCGACAAGATACTGATCGCCGTCGCCGTCAACACCGGGAAAAAACCTCCGCTTTTTTCACTCGGTGAGCGCATGGAGTTGATCAGAGCTTCGCTCAAGGGCTGCAGTTTCGAGAGCCGCGTAGCAGTGGATGTTTTCCAGGGGCTGCTCGTGGATTATGTAAAAAAGGTTCGGGCCAATGCCATTCTCCGGGGACTCAGGGCAATCAGCGACTTCGAATACGAGTTCCCCATGTCGCTGATGAACCGCAATCTGAGCGAAGAAGTCGAAACATTTTTCCTGATGACCGGTTTGCGCTACAGCTACGTCAGTTCCAGCATCATCAAAGAAGTGGTCACCGCCGGGGGCTGTGTCTCCGGTCTGGTCCCGGAGCCCGTTGAAAAAAAGCTCAAAGAGAGACTTCTTAAGGATGCGGGGGTCTGCCATGACATGCCCCGTATTGTTGTTTCCCGCTCCAGGCTGGAACCGGTGCTGCACGAACTGGCATCATGAGCTTCATCCTTTGGCAGCGGCTGTCAGCCTTCAACTGTGTTGACGTTGCCAGCCGGAATACGGCCGGATCGGATTTCGAACGCCGTTCGTTCAAAAAGGAAATCAAAAATGCCTGTTGCAACGATCCCTGAAGCGCTTGATGATGTTCGCCGGGGGAAAATGGTTATCCTGGTGGATGATGAAGATCGCGAAAACGAGGGCGACCTGTGCATGGCGGCCGAAGAGGTTACACCGGAAGCTATCAATTTCATGGCAACCCACGGGCGCGGACTCATTTGCCTTTCTCTCATGCCGGATGTACTGGACAAATTGCGTCTTCCATTGATGGTCCAAAAGAACCGCTCCCGATTCGAGACCGGTTTCACCGTATCGATCGAGGCCGGAAAAGGGGTCACCACGGGGATCAGCGCCGCAGACCGCGCTCACACCATTCTTACGGCCATTGCGGATGATGCAAAGCCGGAGGACCTTGTCAGCCCGGGCCATATCTTTCCCCTCAGGGCCAGAAAAGGGGGCGTCCTTACTCGAACCGGCCAGACGGAAGGTTCGGTGGACCTGGCCCGGTTGGCTGGGATGAAACCGGCAGGGGTCATCTGCGAAATCATGAACGACGACGGCACGATGGCCCGTATGCCCGATCTGGAAATATTCGCCAGGCGCCACGGCCTCAAGATTATCACCATAGCCGACCTGATCAACTATCGCATGCAGAATGAGACCTTCGTCCACCAGAGCGCCACGGCCGAGTTGCCTACCCTCTGGGGTGGAGAGTTCCGTGTTATTGCCTACACCAACGACATCGATGAACATACGCACCTGGCGTTGGTAAAGGGTGACATCAGCCCCGAAAAGGAAGTGCTCGTACGGGTTCATTCCGAATGCCTTACGGGAGACGTCCTGGGTTCGCTCCGGTGCGATTGCGGCGGACAACTGCGAGCCGCCATGGCCCAAATAGCTAAAGCAGGCAGTGGGGTGGTGGTCTACATGCGCAACCACGAGGGCCGCGGAATCGGACTCCTCAATAAGATCAAGGCCTATGCCCTTCAAGATGAGGGCTATGATACGGTCGATGCGAACAAGGCCCTGGGGTTTCGGGCAGATCTGCGTGATTTTGGAGTTGGGGCGCAAATACTGGTAGACTTAGGTGTAAGAAAAATGCGTCTCATGACCAATAATCCTAAAAAGATCATCGGGCTTCAAGGCTACGGGATTATCATCACCGAGAGAGTACCCCTGGAAATCGTTCCGAATGCCTGCAATATCCGCTACTTGAACGCCAAGTCAACGAAAATGGGCCACCTTTTGAATTGTGTCACCGAGGCGCATGCAAAAGGAACCGAGCCACCGGCGGTGACAGTCTCCCATGAATACCCTCTTGTGGCGGCAAAAAGAGCCTGACGGAAACGGGGATGTTTTCAGTCTTTCACGCGACGCGAAGCGCGCGAAGAAGGCCCGAAGGGACATGAGGTACTGCTGCGAAAAGACTACGGGTCTACGGGTCTTTTAGTGTGGTTACGGGGTGTCCCGGAGGGACGTGAATAAGTGCTCCGTAAAGGACTGTTTGTCAATTTGAGGAAGTCTTTCTTCAACGGAAGATCCCGCGCCCGGTCCAAAACGGAATGAGCTTCTCCCGGCGCCGGGATTGTTTTTCCATTATGGCCCACCGCCCCTCCCCGGGTTTTATCGTCAAGCTCGACGCCCATCGTTGTCACCATAATTTCAGCCCGCAGGGTCCTAAAAGCTGCCGGCCTCGGGGCTTTCCCCGTGTCCCCTGTAATTTCTTTTCGCTTGTGGGGCTTTTTTAGGGTATTTTCAGGGCAATTTCCTGCAAGACCCGGCATAGCTTTCGTCAAAAACCAAAACCGCTGCAAGTGGATTATGATTAAAAACAATGTCCGACTTGTGGCGAAGGGAGATTGGACAGGATGACTATTGGCAAACACGATTTCGATAAAGAGGCGGCGGTATGGGATGAGCATCCCGTACGAGTCAGCCTTGCAAACGACGTATGTACCGCCATATCTGAGAATACGCCCCTGAACACCTCTATGAATGCGTTGGATTTCGGATGCGGAACAGGGCTTCTCACGCTCCGGCTGGCACCCCTGGTGAGATCCATAACGGGAATGGACAGCTCAAGGGGAATGCTCGATGTCCTCCGAGCGAAGATCGCCAAACAAAACCTGGCCAATGTCCATAGTTTACTCCTTGATCTCGATGCAGGAGACATCCTGACAGGAAATTATGACATGATTGCAAGCAGCATGACATTCCATCATATTGAGAAAATAGCGCCTGTCCTCAATCAGTTCCATCGATGCCTGACGCCCGGCGGATATCTTTGCATTGCCGATCTGGACCCTGAATACGGGCTGTTTCATGATGACAGCAAAGGAGTATTTCACTACGGGTTCGAACGGACAGCACTAGGTAACGCCATAGTGGAGGCGGGCTTTGACAGCGTGAAGTTCACCACTGCGACGGAAGTTGTTAAACCGGCCTCCAATGGAGAAACGGGGAGGTTTTCAGTATTTCTAATGACCGCACTAAAGGGCAAGGCCTGAGGTTACGAGGCCACAGGGGTGACACGTCAGGCATTTAAGCTGAAATATCTTCGCAGAAATAGCTCATTAATAAAGATGCCGAGATCTTATCTCGAAAAGTTTCTATCTCGAAAAGTTTCGATGGGCTGCGCTCCGCTTAGCCCACCCTACACGCCTTTTCATGGTTTCAGGGTGTCCCGAAGGGACGTGAAAAGCTATCTCGAAAACTTCTGCCGTGATTTGCGGCTCGACAGCAGCATCAGAAGAACAGCCGCAATGGCTATCCCGCCCAAAACTCCGACTAACCATCGCCAATCAATAGTATGGATGCTTGCCACTGTTTGCCAGCTTCTTTTGAACCAGCCACCGAGTGCTATCTCCTCCCTGCTGACCAGCGCAACGGTTCGCTTCGGCTGGTTGGAAACCAGAAAAACCATCTCGCCCATTTGCTGGTCCGCCTTGATAGGGGCGGTCACTTCGGAGAGAGCATGTATCTCCCACTTGAGCAGGTTCTTCTGGCTCTGCTTGATGAGAAAGGTGGCTTTCTCGCCGGGATAGATCTGGATTTCGTCTTTTTGCCCTTTCCAGACCCTGGCTTTTGCAACTGCCTGGCCTTCCGGGAACGGCTCGACCAGGGTGAAATACCTGAACCCGTAGTTCAGGAGCTTAAGGGCCTCCCTCTCACGGATCGCAGGCCTCTGGGCGCCCATTACGATAGCGATCAGCCGCATGCCATTGCGCTTGGCGGTGGCGGAAAGATGGTATCCGGATGCTGCGATGTATCCCGTTTTCAGTCCATCGACTGTGGGGTCTTTGAGCAGAAGGTGATTCCGATTGTATTGCTGGATATTGTTGTAGGAGTATTCCTTGATGGAATGGAATGCCAGCGCTTCGGGAAAGGCCCTTATGTAGGCCGCATCCAGGGTTGCCATGTCTCTGGCGGTTGTAATCTGCCCGTCAGCGGGCAGTCCGTGAGGATTGAGGAATCGGGTTCCGGACATACCCAGTTCTTTGACCTTACGGTTCATGGCATCGACAAAGGTATCGACACTCCCGCTGACATGCTCCGCGGCCGCTACGCAGGAATCGTTCCCCGAAACAACAGCTATGCCTTTGATAATCTCCTCGAGCGGGACGCGGTTCCCTATCCCTACGAACATCTTGGAGCCGCCGGTGCGCCAGGCAGACTCGCTTATCAAGACTTCATCGTTAAGGTGAATATTGCCCTGCTTGATTGCTTCAAAAACCAGATAAAGGGAGGCTATCTTGGTAAAAGAGGCAGGCTCGATAGGTTGATCGGCATTTTGTTCAAAGAGTACCGTGCCGGTCGAAACCTCCACAAGGATGGCCTCACGAGCGTCTATCTGGCCGGGTGAAATCTCGGTTGCCGAGGAGGTGACCTTGGCCGGTTCCGCCTGTCCGCGCCTGGCGCCCGATTGCTTTTTGTCTTTCTCTTTCCCGGCAGCAGGCTGTCCTTGTGCCTTCTTTGCCGTACCCTCGAATGCCGAGGCGTAAGAAGGCATGCCCATAGAGAGGATACAGAGCCCGAGCAACAGCCAGAAGAAATAATTTCTTCGCATGTACTTCCTTTCAGGTGTACTAATTCTATTTTTCAAAAAGGGATTTCACGTGTCCGTGTCCTTATACTGCCAATCGGTAGTTATTTCAATATTGGGAAATTCTCAGCCGTTTTTTGTCCGACTCCGGCGAAAATACCAGTCAAATCGGCCAATTTCTTTTAGTGCGCCGCATGCCCGAATCTGCGATGCTCCACCGATGCAGAGTTTTTGTGCGATACGCCCTTTTGGATAATCTGCGCTTTTGTTAAACTATTTCCTATCTTGCTGCGTCTTATAATACGGCATTGCTTCAAAGGCTTTCGAAGTCTTGGATGAGGTGTCGAATATTGTCCCGAGATGCGGCGGACAACGGTTCATGAGCGCCGGAGGCAAATGGAGCTTTATTTTCTGCAATTGAGGAGAACTGAATGAAGAGACTGAGCACTCTCGCGCTCGGAGTGATTCTGTGCGCACTATGGGCGCCGGCTGTGTCAGCACAGGCCGGGACCTCCGATAGACCTCCAGTTGTAGGCCGCATAACTTTTATCGATGGTCAACTCCTCCGATATGTTTATTCCGAACAGGACTGGGTCGCTACCGTGAAGGACGCGCCCTTCGGGCTTGAGGACGCCTTCTATTCCAGCGATACGGGAAAGGCGGAGTTCAAGCTGCCAAACGGGGTATGGGTACGAACAGGGAGCGACACCCAGATACAGCTTATAGCCCTGCGCGAGGACGCAGCAGAAATAGATGTGGCTTCCGGCACTGCCAGGTTCTACAACAGAAGCCAGAAAGCTGTAATAAAGGCGACCACACCTTTCGGATATGTGTTGGCCCGCCCGGGCACCGCCTTTGATCTTTATGTTGGAGACAATTCAGCCGAAGTAATAAGCCTCGATGGCGCCGTTGACTTTGTCCTCGGAGAGGGAGAATCCAGGTATGTGGTCAAAGCCGGCGGGGCCTCCATAATCTCGGATGGCAAACTGACCGTTGAGGGAGATGGCCAGGTGGATGCCGACTGGGATGAATGGAACCTCAAACGGGAGGAACTCTGGACACAAAGAGTGCAGGTCAAGGGAGAGTCAATCGATTTCCTCCCGGCTGAACTGCACTACGACGCATACGATCTCGACCGGAATGGCAGATGGGAGCGAGTCCGCTATGAGGGCCGGGACCGGTGGCTGTGGCGCCCGACGGGGGTATCCCCGGGCTGGCAGCCGTTCACGGGTGGCAGGTGGACGGTATGGTACCGGGACAATGTCTGGATTCCCGAGGAACCCTTCGGGTATGTCACGCACCATTACGGAAACTGGGTATTCGTAAATTCAGCCTGGTATTGGGCGCCTCCTGTGAAAGTAAGGGCCGGCGCGGTTGGCAGATCCGTATACTGGTATCCCGGGCGAGTGTCATGGATTCATTCAAACGGTAATGTCGGCTGGGTCCCGCTCACGCCCGGCGAAACTTACTACTCCCATCACTATTGGGGGCCGGGCAGCTTATTTATCGGCGCAAAAAGAGGCGCCGGTATCGGCGTCGGCGGACTGACTTACGCCGGCCATGCGGTCGTGGTTCCGCGTGCCAGTTTCTACAGCGTGAACAGTTACACCGGCTCAAGGGTCGCAGATATCAACCGGACCGCGATCCTGAGCAATTTCAGGTCGGCCCCGGTAATCAACGACAGGGTAATCCCCAATTACAGCACGATACGGGACCGCTACATTTATAACATGAACATGGCTCACCTGACCGTGAAACCCCACCAGGAGGTTGTAGACAGGATAAACCGCAACCGGATGATGGCGCCAAACGTGAGGCGCGCCATTTCTGCTGTGGAGGTCCAGCGCAACCTAGCCCGGATCGGACGCGGTCAACCGATCAGAGGTCCACAGGCCGCGCAGCGTATTCAGGTGCTGAGGATTACGGGCAGGTTAGTTCCCGCGAGCATGGTCAACAGGCCCCGCTCTGAGGTTCAGTTTAACCAGCGCGCTTTAAAGATGCAGTTGAAGCGGCCTCAAAGCGGGCCGAGCTTTCATGGGTCAAGGGGAACTCAATCCGCGCCGCGTGAGCGCGTCCCCGGGAGGCCCAGGCCTGAATACCGGCAGTAGCACAGCCCGGAGCACCAGAAGACGGGTGGACAAACAGGCGGGCTGCGCGTATACGAACTCAAAAGGCGTACCCTGGAGTCTAGAGAGCCCACCTGCAAGGAAAAGGGCGGCTACCGGGAAGCATGGAGATCGGCCAGCACCCTTTTCCGGTCTCCGGCGCCTGTTAAACCGATGCCTTTTAAAGTTTCTTACCCTATAGCGATGAAAGGAAAAGACTGTGGCGGAATTCAAGAATGTGACGGTTATCAAAAAGGGCAATGTCTATTTCGATGGAAATGTCACCAGCCGGAGCATCATATTTGCGGATGGTTCCAGGAAAACGCTTGGCATTATGCTTCCCGGCGAATATGAATTCAACACCTCGGATAAAGAAATCATGGAAATCCTTGCGGGCGATCTCGACGTTCTGCTGCCCGGAGCGGTTGAGTGGAAAACCGTAAGGGACGGAGAAACATTTGAGGTGGCTGCTCACTCCAGCTTCAAACTGAGGGTCAGGAAACTTACCGACTATTGCTGCTCCTTTGTCAAATAGAGCAGGCGCCGATCGGATAGAGGTGATGCGGGAGACACTCTTTAACCTGGATTATGCTTCTTGTGTTTAAGTGACGGGGGGATTTTCTCGGCACGGGGAGCAGAGAAACATGCCGCGACCCCAAAGGGGTCCTTTGGGGTGCTTTGGAACCCCGAGAATGGATTCAAAAAGAAGGCGGGGGTTTCTCTCTTGAATCCGCAAACACTTTGATATACAAATATATCAATTGGGATCATTAGAAGGAGAAAACCATGCTCGCAATACGGCTGCCCGAGGAAATCGAATCCCGGCTCGAAGCTCTGGCCAAGGCCACAGGGCGCACGAAGACCTTTTACGCAAGAGAAGCGATCATCGAGCACATCGAGGACCTGGAGGACATATATTTAGCCGGGCAGGTTTTGGAGCGCGTACGCCGCGGCGAGGAACCCACCTACACTCTTGAGGAAGTAGAGCGGGAACTTGGCCTGGCGGATTGAACTGGCCGAGACGGCCAAAAAGCAGTTGGCAGCGCTTGATCGCCCGATCCAGGAACGCATCCGCAAATACCTGCTTGAGCGGATCGCCCCTTCTTCCGACCCGCGAGAGTCCGGCGCCCCGCTCAAGAGCAACCTCGCCAGCCTTTGGAAGTATCGGGTAGGAGACTACCGGATCGTGGCCGAGATCCGGGAGAAAGAGGTGCTGGTTCTGGTGCTCCGAATCGGCCATCGCAGCAAGGTGTACGGCGGTCATTAACCCTAACATTCGGGGCGGTCAAAGATAATCGATGGCCGCCATACCAGCCATTTAGGGTGGGCACATTCTTTTCGTGCCCACCGTTTATCATTCACCCGATGCCTGTTGTTGGGCACAATAATGCCGTGCCCACCCTACACGCTCAAGGCTGGCGACCTGCTGACGGTCTGGAAGCTTGACCGGCTGGGCCGGTCGTTGGCGTGACCTTATAGCCCTGCTGGATGATCTGAAAGCGCAGAGCGCGGCTTTCCAGTCGCTAACTGAGGCTATCGACACGGAAACGCCTACAGGCCGCGCTATGTGGCAAATGGCTGGCATTCTTGCGGAACTTGAACGATCATTGATACAGGAACGGACCAAGGCGGGCCGCAAGCGGCGGCTGTCCGCGCCACAGCTCGACTACGCCCGCAAGCTGATAGAGCAGGGTGAAGGCCCCGACAATGTGGCCCAATCGCTCAACGTCTCGCCGCGAACGCTATACAGGGCTTTAGCGGCTCCGAGCCTTTAAGCAAAAAATCGAGTAAAAACAATGGGCAAAACTGGACAGCTTGTCATTCTGTCCATATTTGTGGATTGGCTTCCGAGGGGAGTGAATCACATGGATTGGAACGAGGCTAAAGACAAGATTCAGACTAACATCCAAGTCGACACTTGTGTGAACAGCGACAAATCAACGTACCGTAAAGTTAAATCGGTAGATAAAGAACAAGGTTTTGTCATTTTCATTGGTAAGGGTAAGTATTCATATGTAAAGATTCCATGGAGTATCCTTGAAGAATGCTTCCGCCAATTGAGCAGCCCCAGTGGTTTCAATAGAGCATCTTTCAAGAAAGCATTTCCTTGCCATTGTACTCAACATCCTTGTTATGTTCACGTCATTGGTCAGATATTTAAAAATGCTGATATTGCTAGGTACGAAAAAGAAGGCATCCTAACAACCTTTTATTTGCGTCGTAACTCATAAGCTAGGAGCCGAGGCGCTTTCAGCGTCCCTCAATTTTGACCGTTGCAAGTCCTTTGAACTTAATAACTGGACAAAAGGAATGTGGTGAAACAGCTTTTAGAATATTTAGCAAAAGAATGGGGAGTAGTCTCCAAAGCACCTTTTACATTTGCTATTCTTGCAGTATTAATGTGCGCGTTAGCCTATCTGGCAACAACATGGTTATATAAAGGAATCCTTTCGCACAAAGATTCCGAGATAACCCTCTTAAAGGCAGAGAGAGATGACTACCGTGAAAAACTCGGTGGCGCCACCCCGAATCAAGCCAAAGCTAGAATGGATACTCTAGAAGCACGCATTCAACAGATCGAGCCAAGGCGGTTAACTCAGGAACAACAGATAATACTAGCTACGAAGATGAAACTTCCTTCAGACACGACGTACAAAGTCGAAATTATTCCCGACGTAGCATGTCCAGATTGTAATCAATACGCATCTAACATTAACACTGCCATTCAGCGGATTCAAAATTGGCAAGTCTACGAGCCAAAAGTTGTGGCGCGAATAGACAAGTCGCAGACCGGTATTGTAATAACTGTTGCTGATCCAATTCACCCTCCACTAGGAGCGATCATTTTAATGCAAGGGCTCACATCTGCCGCTGTTGACTTTGAACTGTCGCCGACACCGACACCTTCTCGAAATGGTGTTGACGTGACTATTCTGGTAACAGCTAAGTCTATTCCATAATAGCGGGACAGGACAATATGGACAATTGAGCGTAAATTGTCCCGTATGCACGGGGAAGCGGCCCACAAAGCCGCAATCTTCCTAGGGCGGCAAAGTGGCAATTCTGGACAAAAAGACAAACGCTTGTCATTTTGTCCCGTTTCCGGGGTGTCGGTCAGCCCGCAAAGCTAGGCGCGATGCGGGGGTGGTTTTCAGAATAGGGACAATTTACGCTCAAAAAGCAGTACGAAAAAGTCATCAAGAACCGATTGGACTTGCAATGACGCAATGCAAGACGATGAAATCGACTATTCCGATAATCCGGAATTGGGTGATGATTTTTTCGCGGAAGCAGTATCATGGCCAGGGCACAAGCAACAGATAACGTTACGGCTCGACCCCGACGTAATCGATTTTTTCAAGAGAACGGGCAAAGGTTACCAAACCATGATGAACACCGTATTGCGTAAGTATGTGCAAGCACAAACCAAACAAAAATAGCATGAGTGGCTTGACTCTTGTATCCACAGCATTGAGACAATCGCCTCGACACCGTCGAGACAATTTCCCATACTAAACCCGGCCGCCTTTCCGTATCTCCTGATGGGTTCGTTTGCCAACCTGCCAGCTTTCGCGAAGAAATCGCAGTTCAGCTTTTCACAGATTAAGTGCTACCTGTTCTTCATTTTTCGAAGACGCACGGAGGCCGGGGTTACTTCGACCAGTTCATCTTCGGAGATATATTCCATGGCCTGTTCGAGGCTGAACTGACGCGGCGGAATGATCCGCAGGGCCTCATCGGTACCGGAGGCCCTTATATTGGTGAGCTTCTTTTCTTTTGTAATATTGACCCAGATGTCTTCAGCGCGCGAGTTCTCCCCGACGACCATTCCCGTATAAACGGGGTCTCCGGGATTCACGAATATTGTCCCGCGCGGCTGCAGGTGATAAATTGCAAAGGTAACCGCCTTACCCTCGCGATCTGAGACCAGAACACCATTGGGTCGGGCGGCTATCTCTCCGGCATGCGGCCTGTATCCCAACAACAGCGTATTCATGATGCCCGTGCCACGAGTCTCCGTCAAAAACTGGCTCCGAAAACCAATCAGTCCACGGGAAGAAATCTCGAAGTCCAGCCGAACTCGGCCGAAGCCATTGTTGACCATCTTGTTCATTCGGCCCCGCCGGCTGCTCATCATCTCGGTGACTATCCCGATGAACTTCTCCGGAATATCAACGACGGCAAGTTCCACGGGTTCGCAAAGTTGTCCGTCCACATCGCGGGTAATGACCTTCGGCCTTGACAGCGAAAGCTCGAAGCCTTCCCTGCGCATCGTTTCGACCAGTACTGCGAGTTGCAGTTCTCCTCTTGCGTTCACACTGTAGGCTTCGCGATTTTCAGCCTGCTCTACCCGGAGGCTCACATTGTAGAGGAGTTCCTTATCCAGACGCTCCTTTATATGTCGAGAAGTAAGGTATCGTCCTTCTTTTCCCGCCAGGGGAGAGGAATTCACGGCAAAAACCATCGAGATCGTCGGTTCCTCAACCGTTATGACCGGCAGAGCACGCGGGTCTGCAGGGTCTCCGAGAGTGTCTCCTATGAAAATATCATCCAAACCTGCAACAGCGGCAATGTCGCCTGCTTCGGCTACCTCGCACTCCACCCGGTTGAGACCTTCATAGGTGTACACCGCGCTAAGGGAAGCTTTTCGAGATGTGCCGTCCGCCTTGAGGAGCATCACTTCCCGGCCATGCCTCAACTCGCCGTTCACAATTTTGCCGACTGCGATTCTTCCGACGTAATCGCTGTGGTGCAAAGTGGTGACCAGAAATTGGAGCGGCGCCTCGGGGTCATAGGATGGAGCGGGAATGGCTGAAAGAATCGTATCGAATAGCGGAACCAGGTCCTGCCCCTGACCGCTCGGATCGGTAAGAGCGATTCCCTCCTTTGCGTTCGTGAAGAGAACAGGAAAATCGAGCTGCTCTTCTGTGGCGTCAAGATCGATGAACAGATCGTAGACTTCATCGAGGACTTCATCAATCCGTCTGTCCGGCCGGTCGATTTTATTGATGACCAGAATGGGAGGAAGCCCCAGCGCAAGAGCTTTTCCGAGGACAAAGCGGGTTTGAGGAAGCGGGCCCTCCGTTGCATCAACGAGGAGCAGAACTCCCTGAACCATATTCAGGGTGCGCTCAACTTCACCACCAAAATCCGCATGCCCCGGGGTATCCACAATGTTGATTTTCACCCCTTTGTATACGACAGCGGTATTCTTTGCCATGATGGTGATACCCTTTTCCCGTTCCAGGTCGAGACTGTCGAGCACCCGTTCGGCAACCTGCTCGTTGTCTCGAAAGATGCCACTCTGCCATAGCATGGCATCGACCAGGGTCGTCTTTCCGTGGTCAACATGAGCAATAATGGCCAGGTTGCGAACATCGTCACGTGTATTCATCATGATCCTTTCAAAGACAGAAATGTCCTTTGTCGTCGTGCGGAAACGTACTCGGTTTCAAATACCCCGGGTCGTCCGAGGTCCGGCATTCTCGCCAATCAACGAGAATTTGTAAACAACAGGAATTATTGTAACCGCCCTCATAGCAAAAAAATGGAGGCGGTAGTTGAATATTTATTTTTTCCAAGCCCGCACGGCGAGATTTAAATCTGCGAACTCTTTGCATCCTCAAGATCGTCTTTTCACCGGCGATTTCGATGCCTTGTAGTTTCCCTCGTGTTGGTTTTATTGTGACCAACTCGAGTCTTGAAGCGCACAAGGTAATCCGGATGTCTTGCCTGCAATCTGCTGCACATGATTCGGGATGCCGCATTCCGGGGCGAGAGCGTCCCTGATTCAAGGCCCCGCCAGACGCATCAGGCGGCTTGTAAAGGTTGGGGCCGGAATGGTCTACTATGCCCAAGGGTGGTATGCCCATGTTGCGTCGGCTTTTCCACCAGCCCGGTGTTATGGCATGATTTTCGCTTGAACCTCCCCAACATTATGAGGGGCGGCAAGCGAGCTATTAACTGGGGGATGCCGGTATGTTTTCAAATTGCCTGAATCGGTCTGACCGTCATTCTTCCTGGGGGTTTTGATTGTGATATCGTATGATTTAAGGACATTCGGCATTCCAAGAGCCTTTTCGGATGGAATCCGACCCGGAAATACGCTTCGGCTCTTGCCGGGGATCAAGTTGACGCATTATTTAGGTTTATACATGCTAAACTGGAACAGGCGTTTATCGGTCGGATAATCTCTTTAAAGGTGCTTGCCTTGAACGAAATGCAGAAAAAAAAAGAACAGCTTGAGCAAGTGCGGAAGACCTGTGCCGATCTTTTGCGTGAAAATCCGACCGCTGTCCGTGCTCTTGTTGAACAAGGGCTAATCAAGTTTCTAGCGGGGCGCACGGAAGAGGCGGAGGCATGGATGAAACAGGCTCTAATGCTTGCACCCGAATCGGTCGATGTGGCCTACGGCTACGGCACCATCCTTATGAGCCAGAGGAAATACGCCCTCGTCTTGCCTCTAATGCAGCGTGTCATCGCTCTTAAACCTGATCATGCAAAGGCTCATCATTGTATCGCCATAGCTTTAAGGGAAACAGGCGATTTAGTGGGTGCTTTGGCGGCATTCGTCAAATCGCTGAAAATTAATCCGCTGGACAGCGATGTTCTTAACGATATGGGAAATTTGCTCAAAGATATGGGCCGTCTGTCAGAGGCTTCCGTTTGCTACGAACGGGCCCTGCTCCTAAAGCCGGACCACCATCTGGCCATGAATAACCTCGGTGTGGTCCGGTTTCTTCAAAACGATCTGGATAGCGCCGAGACTTTACATAAGAGCGCCCTGGCTGTTCAATCCGACTTTCCGGAAGCCCTCAGTAATTTGGGTATGGTCCGACGGCTCAAAGGCGATGTCAACGGGGCGATCTCATTTTGCCAAAAGGCTTTGGCCTTGCGCCAGGATTATCCTGAAGCCCTGAACAATCACGGCAATGCCTTGAGGGACGCAAGACGTCTTGACGAAGCCGTCGTAACTTATGAAAATGCCCTGCGCCTAAAACCCGAGGATGCCGACTTTCATCTCAATTTGTCGATGGCCTTGCTGGCTTTGGGGCGCTTCGAAGAAGGATGGCGCGAGTATAAGTGGCGGTGGAAATCACGGCAGCTTAGCCCTGCTTTGCAGGTTTTTTCAAAACCGGAGTGGCAAGGCGAAGCCGGCGAAGGACGAGTGCTACTGATCCACTCCGAGCAAGGATTCGGCGACACTTTACAGTTTTGCCGGTATGCGCCTATGGCCAGGGAGCGCGGTTTCCATGTGGTAATGAGGGTGCAACGGCCCTTGGCGCGGCTGATTCAATCTCTGAATGGCGTCGAAAAGGTGGTGGCCGATGGCGATGCCCTCCCCTGCTTCGATCTTCACTGTCCGATGATGAGCCTGCCCTTTGCCTTGCGTACAACGGTGGAAACGATACCGGCCAAGCTTCCTTACCTGAGCCCCGACCCGGCCGATGTGAACAGATGGGGGCGCCGTATGGCGGACCTGGCGGACGGGGCTTTAAGAGTCGGACTTGTTTGGGCGGGGAGTTTGCGTACCCTGTCGCCCGATCTTATCGCGACCGACCGGGACAGATCGGTTGCGCCGGAAACGATTGCCCCCCTGATGGAAGTGCAGGGCGTGCGATTTTTTTCCCTTCAAAAAGATGGATCGCTGGCCCCCGATTCTTTTCATGTAATCGATTGGATGGCTGATTGCCACGATTTTGCCGATACGGCCGCCCTTATTATGAATCTGGATCTTGTCATCGGCGTCGACACGGCCGTCGTTCATCTGGCGGGGGCCTTGGGTAAGCCGTTTTGGCTCCTGAACCGATTCAATAGCTGTTGGCGCTGGCTCGCCGAACGCGACGACAGTCCGTGGTATCCCGGCACGCTCCGCCTTTTCGGGCAGAAAGAATTGGGGAACTGGGACGAGGTCGTGGTGCGAGTGCGTGACGCCCTGGCCGAAAAGGCTTCAGAAGTCTCTCCGCCTTCTACAAACGGGTGAGTATGCCGGAGACGCAAGAGTTACCTGATAAGTTATGGATCGTGGCGTTCATTTTGGCGACGGACAATGGATGCCAGGTTTCATAGTTCAGCTCTGTGCACATCGAGAGATTCCAGTACTTGCCTGCAAAAAAGGCCCTAAAATAACTATCGGCAAGTCCCCTTAAGAAACCACGCAGGATTGACTTTCCCGTCCGGCCGCGCTCAATGGGGAGTGTACGCCCGAAGTGCCTCAATAACGGTCGAATACAATAGTTAAGCAGTGACATTGGCTATGTTGCCGTAGGTCTGAGAAGTGTTAAAAAACCTTGATGCTGCTTTTTGTGCGTCCTGGATCAGTGTTGCCAACACCTTTTGCACTACAGCGAGAATTTCGGTAGTGACAGAAGCAAGAAAATGAGAGATACAATATAAGGCAAATTTTATAGATGTAATAATATGGAAAAATCTTCCTACCTGACCGGCACTTTTTGCAACCGTCAGCGCAAAATGAAGTCCATATCGGTAGTGTTTGGAGTTTTCATCCTTATTGTTTATCCAAAACTCAATCCTGTCCAGAACTCCTCCAGGCACATGATGCGTTAGCGCTGATCTCATGCAGTGGCGCCAGGCGCTGGGTTTCATATTAGACATAACGATGTTACAAATTATTACATTAATCTACGCATCGTTACGATAGTTTTTCAATAAACCGTCCGATTATTGCTATCAAGTGAATATACACGTGACAAATTGAACTCTCTTAACGGCAGTTACAAAACATTACAATGAAAGGAGCAAGCCATGAGCATTTCAGGAGTCAACAGTACCGATTCGATGTACACGGAATTTCTTTCCCTGTTCGACCAGACAGATAGCAGTGGTACGAGTTCGAGCACCACGATTTCGAGCAGTCAGTCAACGTCAGGAGGGGATGATACGTTAATGCAAAGCGTCATGTCGTCGCTCAGCCAGATGGGGATTTCGATGCCTCCTCCGCCAAGCGGCCCTCCGCCGGGTGCGAGCGGAAGCTCTACTTCCGACAGCTCCAGCTCTTCGACCGCCTCGACCTCATCAACCAGTTCGACCAGCTCCACTGAAAACCCCGCACAAGCGCTCGGCAAGTTGATGCATGACCTGTTCGCGGCCGTGAAGTCGGAATCTGCTTCAAGTGGCAGCTCGTCTTCATCTTCCTCCACGTCTTCGACAACGACATCGGCTTACTCAAGCTTTGCGAGCACGATCGAGAATCTGATTTCGGAGTTGGGGGGCACTTCGTCCACTTCCTCCACCTCGTCCACTTCCTCCACGGACAGCACCACCCTCGACACGCTGAAATCGGACTTCAAAAACCTGGTATCAGCTATCCAGCAGCCCTCCGGCAATAGCTCATCGAGCACCACATCGAGCACCACGTCCAGCTCAACGAGCAGCACTACCGGCACATCGAGCACCAGCTCAGACCTGGAGACTTTCCTTAAAGACCTCCTTGCCAACCTCAGCAGTTCCTCAACCGTAACCGCAAGCGGGAACTTAACGAACACCTATTCTTAATGCGGATGAGACACAGACGCTTTCTCCGACGCGATTTCGGGGAGCAGGGGGGGACAAAGTTGACTTAAGGATCTGGACAGGACAGGGTGTGATCTTTCAGAAATCTCCCCCCCGGCCCCCCTTTACAAAAGGAGGGCCGGATTGCTTCAAGGGTGGCCCGGATAACTCGTATCCCGGCGCTCCGAGAGGTGCAAAAGGGTTGTCGACAAAGCTGTCGAAAACAGGGGCACTGATGGAGCGGAAGTTGCGCGGTCTATAGAATTGAGACTGTACCCGTTTCGCCCGCCGCCAAAAAGGATTCGGCTGTTAAGCCTTTCGTTGAGCAGGGCCTGGCGATACAGTGTTGGCATCAGGCGTCAAACGGGTTTGAAATTGTGTAGACGAAACCAACTCCGCGTATCGTTTTTATCCGATCAATACCTTTGTATTTATGACCAAGTTTTTTTCTCAGGCGGCTTACATGCATATCCACACTCCGGTCATAGGCGCCGAGGTCCCGGCCGAGGACGCCCTGGGCCAATTGCTCACGCGTCACAACATGACCGGCCTCTCTCAGAAATACTGCGAGAAAATTGAACTCAATGCCGGTTAATTGTAATTCTACACCGTCGCGGCGCACAATCCGGGCCCCGCCGTCAAGTTCAATGTCTCCGACAGCTATTCTTGCAGGCGCCGGCCTGACGTCATCCTCAAGGTTATTTCTCGCACGCCGCAGAATTGCACGGACTCTTGCAAGCAGTTCGCGAGGGTTGCAGGGTTTTTCGAGGAAATCGTCCGCCCCGCTATCGAGCCCCAGGATGCGATCCATTTCCTGAGTTCGGCCGGTTAACATGATTACAGGCGTATTCTGTCTGGAACGGATGCCGTGCAAGACTTCAAAACCATTCATGCCCGGAAGCGTTATATCGAGTATGATCAAATCATATTCGTCCCTGGCTGCTTCCAAGACCTGTTTTAAGGCGTCCATCCCGTTGTAGATCGAGGTTACCTCGAATCCTTCAGGTTCGAGATAATCTGTCACCATTTCACAAAATCCTGTATCATCATCTATCATTAAAAGACAACTCATGTGAATGACCTCTGCATTTCTCAGAATTTTGCGCAAATTGTTTATTTGCGATCAATCCTCAGCTCTACCGCAAGCTCGGATGCTTCCGGCAGAGCTTTAAACAACTTCCCGGGAAGAGCCTGCGCTATTTAGCAACCTGCGGCAATTCCGGTTTAGGGAGTTGCACTGTATTCTGAAGGCTCAGGTCGGGGACGCTGTAGACGCAAACTGCCGGTCCAGCTAACACATAAAGAAAACCGTTGCCGGCCCAAAGCCCCTGCGGCATGGGAGGAGGCGGCGGCGGAAACTTGCCGGAGTCCGTCGCCGTGGCAGATGTGGAGACCGCACCTGGAGGTTTTGGAACGGGGAGATCCACTGAACGCAGAAGTGCCATGTCTGCAAGCTGGTACTCCAGAATCTTTCCACTCGCCATTACATAGAGGTATTGCTGGTCCCCGGAAATACCTGTCGGCCCGAACCTGGCAAGAACGAAAGCACCCGCCGCCGGCTGCGTGCTGCTGGTGGTCTGCTGTGCGTAAGCTGCCAGGGGAATCGAAATCGAACACAATGCCAGACCTAGAATAACAAAGATCAGCGTCTTTCTCACATTGTTCTCCTTTCCAAGATTAGATTTGCATTATGGCTGAGTCCGTTCGACCGGATCTCATTTGTTTCATTCCTGTTTACGGTCTTGATTCGTTCTCCGCACCTCCTTTTCTGCATTGTTTAATGGCGCTGTCAGAGCGGCTGATGATATGCACCGAGCCTCTGAACCCGCTCGGATACGTTGACTTTAGACAGCGATTATGGAGAAAGTATGGAGGCGGTGTGGAATTAATATGGAGATCGATGAGCAGGATTGACTTCCCGGTCCGAATAAGCCAGAAATGGAGAACCATTTTGTCTACGAGTTGTGTTAATAACCTTTGAGAGCTAACGGCCACCAGTGTTAAGCATGAACCTTAAATTCAGCCATAAAGTATTTCTGGCTTTTCTGCTGAACAGCTTGATCATCGTCGTCAGCATCCTTCTGATCGGCAGATACTTTTCCGAACGTCATTTCGAAGAGTATGTAGCCAAAGCTGAAGCCGCCGCGGCAACCAGGCTGGTTGAGGCACTGAGTCAGGAATACCGGAAGCGCGGCAACTGGGATGCGGTCCTGAAGGAACCGGGACTTTGGTTTGGCATGAGAACGTTCGGACCTGTCGTGCAATATGGAACTGGAGTCGGCGGCGCGATCTTTCACATTGGTGGTCCACCGGTGGATGGAAAAAAGGAACCGCCTCCACCAGGGTTACCGTTTACGCCTCCTCCCGGTCCGTCGGTGCTTGGCTTCCCGTACGACCATGCGCCCGCCCTGCAAACAGGTGGAGTGGGTGTGGAGATCCAGGACAGTGGTTCGGGTTTCGAAACCCATCATGAGGTGGTTATTTCGACTGCCCCGGATTCCCCTCCGCAACATCCGCCTGATCCGCCCGTCGCCCTGTTCGATGCGGGGAAACGCCCCTTGACCCCCTTGGTGGACCCTTCTTTTCAGGACAACTACCGGCTCAAACCCATAGAGGCTGATGGCAAACTGGTCGGGTGGCTTGGACTTAGAAAGCACGAACTGCCGGCTCATCATTTGGAGTTCGAATTCATAAAGCAGCAGTCGCAGACATTCTATGCCTTAGGATCAGTTGCCCTCATTTTGGCGTTCGTCGTGACGTTCGTTTTGTCCCGGCACCTGCTGGCGCCCGTTAAGGAACTGGAGAAAGGGACAAGGGCCCTGATCTCCCGCGGGTTTGACACGCGAATCGCCGTCAAATCGCGTGATGAGTTGGGCCAACTGGCCGCCGGTTTCAATGCAATGGCGCAAGCCCTGGAAAAACATCAGCAAACGCAGCAACAATGGCTGGTGGACATATCTCACGAACTGAGAACCCCTCTGGCTATTCTTCGCGGAGAAATAGAGGCCATGCAGGACGGTGTCAGAACGGTCACACGGCAGGCACTGGATTCGCTTCACCTCGAAGTGATGCACCTGGGTCGAATCGTTCGTGACCTTCACGATCTTTCCTTGATCGAGTCCAGGAACTTCAGCTCCGAACCGGCGGCCGTAAATCCATTGGAGATATTGGCAGAGACGCTGGAGTGTTTCCGGACACGGCTGAACCAGCGCGGCATAAGGCTCGATATGCATGAAACGATGGAAGGGGACATTCTCATTCTGGCGGATGCAGATCGGCTCAAACAAGTTTTCTCAAACCTCCTGGAGAATACGTTGCGATATGCAAAGGTCCCGGGCGTTCTGAAAATTTCCGTTGAAGCCGGTGCCTGCGAGTTTTCAGCGAGTTTCGAGGATTCCGGGCCCGGAGTCCCGGAAGAATCGCTTGCACTCCTATTTGACAGGCTTTACAGGGTGGACAGTGCAAGAAGCCGGGAGCATGGAGGCAGCGGACTCGGGTTGGCAATATCCAAGAGCATCGTGGAGAGCTTCGGGGGGAGAATAGAAGCTTCCAATTCCCCCGCAGCAGGGTTGAAAGTCAGCATGGTTTTTCCGCGCCATCACGGGATGCGCCTTTGATGCCGTTCAATCGTATGTAAATCAAAGGGGATGTGGGATGAACCGGGATATCCTGGTGGTCGAGGATGAAATCAAAATAACTGAAATACTGAGGGACTACCTGGTTAACGCGGGCTACAGGGTGTCGTGTCTCGATCGCGGAGATCTGGTCCTGCCCCATGTGAAACAAAACCCTCCCAGCCTGATTCTCCTGGACATCATGATTCCCGGAATAAATGGATGGGACGTTTGTCGCGGGATCAGGCAATTTTCGAATGTTCCAATAATAATGGTCACCGCCAGGGTAGAAGAAATCGATCGTTTGCTCGGTCTGGAATTCGGCGCCGACGACTACATTTGTAAACCTTTCAGCCCCAGAGAGGTTGTGGCGCGCGTGAATGCGGTACTCAGGCGCACCTATTCCCCGAATGCCCCGAAGACGCTCGCCGCAGCAGAGCTGGTAATGATCGAGGAAACCCGCCAGGCGCTTGCCGGGGGCATCGAACTCAAGCTGACGCCCTGTGAGTATAACCTTCTCAAGATGTTGTTGAGCCACCCCGACCGGATTTTCTCGCGAAACGAGCTGATAAATGCTGTTCAGGGGTATGATTTCGAAGGTTATGACAGAACGATCGACTCCCACGTGAAGAACCTGCGGAAAAAAATAGCAAAGTGTATTCCGGACAAGGAGATAATCAGCACCCTGTACGGAGTGGGTTACAAATTGAATTCCAGGCCGGATTGATTTCTCAGCCATGCCAAACCCTGCTGTTGCACAAAAAATAGTCGGCCTCATAGCCAAAAGTATCTCTTTGCGGCATGCAAATCGTCACGAAGAGGCTCTGGCATGCCTCGACGAGGCGGTTGAGATTGATCCGGACTTTTTCCTGGTGCTTAAATATAGAGGAATCGTTCTTGACGAACTGGCCCGATACGAAGAAGCGGTCGAGTCATTCGATCGATTTTTGAAGTTTATGAACCCTCCCGACGTATACGAATCGCGCGATAAAAGTCTGCTCAATCTGATGGCAGGCTGCGATCGCATTCTGGAGACAAATCCGGAGAACGCTGAAGCCCTTGTCAAGCGGGGTGATATTCTGCATCAGTTGCGCCGCTATGATGATGCCGTCCATAGTTATAATCGGGCTTTGAAAATACAGCCCCGGGATAAAGACGCTCTTAACAGGCGTGGAAATGCTTTGTTAGAACTCAACAGGCACGAAGAGGCGCTGGAGAGCTATGACAGCGCGCTGGAAATAGCACCGCACAATGCGGCCCTGTTATTTAACCGCGGCAATGTCTTGCAGCAGCTCGGCCGCCTCGATGAAGCCCTGGAAAATTATGAGCGTGCATCGTCATTCAAGCCGGATTTAACTGAAGCTGTTATGGAGCAAGCCCATTGCAGACTGGCCATGGGGCATTTTCAAACGGGGTGGCGGCTCTATGAGTCCCGGTGGGCAATCGGTTTGCTCTATGAGTCCCGGTGGGGGATCGGTTCGCTAAAACGGAAAAAATTCAACTCATCTGAACCCTTATGGCTCGGAGAGGAGTCTCTTTGCGGGAAAACCGTTCTGCTCTGGGCGGAGCAGGGATTTGGGGACACTATACAATTTCTGCGGTACGTACCGTTAGTGGCACAAATCGCCGGGCCGGTGATCGTCCGAGTGCCTGCCGCTTTGCAGTCATTGACCGAGACCCTCAAGTGCCCCGTATCAATAGTCACCAACATGGAGCCGCTGCCTCTTCACGATTTCCATTGCCCGCTGCTGAGCCTGCCTCTGGCTTTTGGCACTACGTTGGAATCGATCCCCGCCGACATTCCATACCTTAGCGCTGATATCGATCAGGCGAATGAGTGGCGAAAACGGCTCGGTCCCCGTGACAAGCTCAGAATCGGCATCGTATGGACCGGCGGCCGGCACGAACCGGTGAACCGGACGCGTGATGTGCCGTTGGAAGCCTTGTTGTCGCTTGCGGAGCTGAACATCGAGATAATAAGTTTGCAGAAGGAAATCCCCGGGGAGGACAGGAAAGTCCTCGAGTCCCAGCCCCGGTTTCGCTGTATGGGTGAAACGTTGACGGATTTTGCAGATACAGCCGCCCTGATCGAGAATTTGGACATCATCATCAGCGCCGACACGGCGGTCGCTCACCTTGCCGGGGCGCTGGGCAAGACAGTGTGGATAATGCTACGGCGATCGGGTGAGTGGCGCTGGCTCATGGAGCGTTCCGATTCTCCGTGGTACCCCACTGCACGGATTTTCCGCCAAAAAGTTCATGGCGACTGGGTTGGAGTTGTTCGTGATATAACTCGACAGTTGCAGGTTTTGCTCGAATCCTGACAGGCCTAATGGCAGACTTCAACGAATTGGTGAAAGCAGACGACCGGGCCGAAAAGCTGTTCCTTACGATCCGTGACGGGATTTACTTAATCAGGAAACGTGCCGGCGTTGTATGAACCCAAACATCGGATAGTTTCCGTAATGCGGCAATCGAAAAAGACAGCAGGAGAGCCACCTTATGGCCGATGCCCCTAATTGGCGTCCGCAGGTCAATCCCTGGTTTATTGCGGCCACCATGATCCTGCCCACATTCATGGTGGCTCTGGATACATCGGTCGCCAATGTCGCACTTCCCCATATCGCCGGAAGTCTGTCGGCCAGCGCCGACGAAGCTACCTGGGTCCTCACCAGCTACCTGGTCGCCAATGCCATCGTGCTGCCCATTTCGGGCTGGATCGCCCAGTTTCTGGGCCGACGCCGCTTCCTCATGATCAGCATCATCGTATTCACCATTTCATCCCTTGTGAGCGGAGCCGCTGTCACCCTGGATATGGAGATAATCGCGCGGGTAGTCCAGGGCGCGAGTGGGGGCGCGTTACTTCCAATATCCCAGGCCATCCTTCTCGAAAGCTTTCCGCCGTCGAGAAGAGGAGAAGCCATGGCGGTCTATGGTCTGGGAGTCATCGTGGCGCCCGTCGTAGGCCCCACGCTCGGCGGCTGGATTACCGACAATTACTCCTGGCGCTGGATTTTTTATATTAATTTACCGGTCTGCCTGCTGGCCATTTTGATGATCAGACTGCTGATCGAGGACCCTCCATATATTCAGGCGGAAACCCCGAAATCAGTCGATTACATTGGCTTTATTCTGATGGCTGTCGGCCTCGGAGCGCTGCAGATCGTTCTCGATAGAGGGGAAAGGGCTGATTGGTTTTCTTCCGGCTGGGTGTGGCTGGCCGTTATCGCCTCGGGCGCCTGCCTGCTGGGCTTTGCAATTTGGGAGTTACGCTCCGAGGAACCGATAGTCGACTTGCACATTCTGGCGAATCGCAACTTCGCTGTTGGGATTCTTATGGCCACGGTGTACGGGATCATTCTGTACGGAACGTTAGTGATGCTGCCTCTTTTTCTGCAAAACCTGATGGGCTATACCGCACTGGCAAGCGGAATGGCGATTACTCCGCGCGGACTGGGTGCGCTCGTTTCAGTAACCCTTGCCGGCAGGCTCGTAAGGAAGATCGACGGCCGCATCATGATCGTTGCGGGGTTCATCATCTTTGCTTTGGCCGGCTTCTTTCTAGGCGAAGTCAATCTTCAGATTTCCATCACCAGTATCATCTGGCCCAACTTTTTCATGGGATTTGCGGCTGGAATGCTCTTCGTTGCACTCACCACAATTGCGATGGGGACGTTGCCGAATGAAATGATAGGGACCGCAACCGGCCTGTATAATCTGATGCGGGGCATGGGCGGGAGCATCGGCATCGCAGTAGTCACAACTCTACTTGCCCGGCATGCTCAACTGCACCAGTCGCTGATCATCTCTCATCTCACACCGTATGATCCGGCGTTTCGGGAATCATTCCACAGGCTGACAGAGTTGTTCTCCACTCAATGCGATCCGGTTACAGCCTTGAAAAAAGCTTATCTGTCAATCTACAATCTGCTTGTGGTCCAGTCCACTCTCTCGGCGTTCGTCGATAATTTCAGGCTCCTTGGTTTCTTTTCCCTGGTTGGCATCCCTTTAACGCTGCTTTTCAAGAGCGTTGCCCTGAAGAGAACTGTGCGGTCTTCCATTGCGGAATGATATGCGTGTGATCAGCCGGCCCGCTTGCTTATATGGAGTTGCGTTCGAGCCGGGTGCTAAAGATCAACCTCGCCCCGCCGAACAGATTACAGGATTTTGCGAGTTCCCGGCCGGGAGGGCATAAAGCCCTCCCGGCGGAAGAACCGTGCGACAACGCTGTAGAGGCGGGGTTTATACCCGCCCGGTCTTGAACGCAACCTGGACATTAAACCACCGGTGCAGACATAGTGCGCTTTATTCCAAAAATTCCACGACCAGCCGCTCCCACCCGATTTCCGGCGCCTGTTCGATCAGGTCACGGGGAGTTTCACTGCCGGCGGCGATTAGTTCAAACCGTGATTCCTCGGCCAGCAAGGTGTTCAGGGAGACGGCCTCATCATCGATCCAGGACTGGCCCTCTGAGTCGAAGAGCAGGTTTTTGAGGTTTTCCTGGAGGTTCGAGGGTTGAATCAACATAAGCCAGCCATCGTCATACGGAGCATCATTGGCGATAAAAGCCTTCTCCAGAACTTTATGGTTGACGGCCACCACCACCCCGTCAACCGGGCTGATAATCGAGGCTTCCTTGCCGGCCCGCCTCAGCGTCCCGGCCGGTTGGCCCTGGCGAAGAACAGAACCCAGAGGCGGCGTTTCAATGACATCCTGTTGCCCAAGCAGCCGAAGGGCAAAATCGTCAAGACCCACACGAACCCAGCCGCCGTACTCGACCCGCGCCCAAGTGTGACCCTGGTGGTAGTAATAATTCCTGGCGACGTCGAATCCCGATATAACCGAATGGCTGGGCCGCCCGGAGATGGGCTGGTGAATGGAATCTTCGATCATCTGTTCGACCGGACACCTGTCGCAACTATCGCAGGCACACTGGCCGTAGGACAGACGCCCGCTAAGCACGTGACGGCACTTGCCCTTCGGCATGAACGGCCTTGTGCCGGACGTCCTGGATTCGGTCTTTCCGCTCGCCCCAGTCTTGTTTTTGAAAGAGGCCCTTACACTCTTTTCGAGAGAACACCCGAGACAGTCAAAGGCATTGACACACTCGGTGGCTGCGATCACACCGGCTTTGCTCCAGATGCATTCCTCATTCGGCATTGAAAAAACCACCGGTTGTCCAGTCGGTTTGCGATCCCTTGCGTCCATGATGTCCCCCTTCTTATTTACGAATAAAGCGCGAATCAAAAGTCTGGCCGGTATCGATCATCTTTGCATACATGGTAGAGCACGATTCGAGCCAAACCGTTTGAGTCGCTTTAAATTTATAAGTGTCTATTATTACTTGCTTTTCTAGATAAGCGAGTTGGCTGGACCAGCAGCATGAAATTATCAGGCATATGAGTAATGGCGCATATTGCGTCATCGTGTGTGCCTAACACATAAATTACCAGTTAAATCAACAGCATATGGATATGGTGCAATTTGCACCGAAAAGTGCAGAATGCATCACCGCTCTTCGGCGCATTCTGCAGCATCCGGTTTTTACATTATCTTAAAAGAAACGGGTACATAGACAAAATCCACGATCTTCAGAAAAGATTGGGGAAGCATTTGTCCGGCCGCCTCTGAAATCGCCGGGCAATGTCCCCCGCGTCAATCTCCTTTTCCGCACAAATTGAGTAGATGAGAAAGACCGGAAGGCATGGACAAATCTAAGAACTGCAATAACTTATTCTAAGTGCATAGGTAAGAAGTTTCCATTTGAACTGAGTTTCAGGAGGTCAAAACATGAAAGTTAAATCAACTTTAATTATAACGTGTCTGGCTCTTGCCGTCCTCGTGCTCGTTGCACCGGCGACGAGGGCCGAGGCGGATTGCTGCTGGGGCAACGTGATTGCCGCGCCTTTCGTGGCAGCGGGGGCTGTAGTTGTGGGAGCGGTCGAGGTATCGGCCGCCATCGTGGCTGCGCCTTTCACGGCTCTCAGTTGTGGTTGTGGCAGTTGCAGTGCGTGCAACTTTAACCTGTGCAATGCGTGCAGCTTTAACATCTGCAATCCGTGCGGCTCTCCCCCTGTTTCCTATGCCCCCGGCAATTACGGTCGATACTGAGTATGAGTTACCGGATACTCGACCTTTGTTTGATTTCGACTTAATATTTTAGACTCGGGTGGCCCAGGCAACTCTTGCCTGGGCCTGCTGGGCAAAGTGAAGGATCGTAACATCGTCTAAGTAAGGTTGATTTGACCGATTTAACGCCGATCAAATCAAGGCATCGCCACGGATTGCGAGTCCCGCTTCACGACAGTCCGTGTTTTTCCCCGGCACAATGCTCTAAAATCGAAATGGAAGCATTTGAGCATTTAATCAGTCCAGCCCATATCCTTTGCATCAGGGAAATGATATAAGAACAGTTTTCGGCTCTCGGACTTATCGGATAAAAAGGTATCGATAACGACCCGGAAGAGGCTCGATCCCCCTTCCGGGTTCTTTCTTAACCATCTATCGTTGAGCATCGAGTGGCATGAAGAATACTCTCAATCTGGACCGCCCCCTGATCTTTTGACAGGGAACAACCACAAAAATTTGGAGAATAGAATGGCGAATGCAAGTGAATTCATACTCTACAGCGGAGGTCTCCGTGGCGCCGAGGCCGAATTCGGCATCCAGTCTGAAAAATGGGGTGTTAAGGAAGTGACCTTTTCGTATGACGGACATCAGTCTTCCCGAGAGCGGGGACTCGTCGTCCTGGGGCCAGAAGAACTGAAGAGAGGCGACATAAGCATGGAAATCGTCTGCATGCGCATGAAGCGGACATATTCCAATACCGAGACCATCCAAAAAGTCATGCAGATGATTTTCCACATGGTGAACAGTGGATTCCAGGTGTTTGCAATAGGATGGATCGAGCCAAACGATACCGTGAAGGGGGGGACCGGGTGGACCGTTGAATTGGCAAAACTTTTCAACCGCCCCTTGAGTGTGTTCGATCAGAAGCGGAACGCCTGGTTTACCTGGCAGGACAACTCATGGGTGGAGAGCCTGCCGGTAATCGAACATAAAACATTCGTGGGCACGGGGACCCGACACCTCAGCGAAGAGGGCAAACGGGCAATCCATGACCTGTTCCAACGCTCTTTCCAATCCTGAACGGTTACCCAAAACTATTAACTAAAAACTCAAAACTCTTCACGGCCGATCACGACGCTCTTTTCGATCCGGAGAGGAGCGAAGCATCCAAAGAAAAGCGCCCCGGGAGCATAAACTCCTATGGGGCGCCAAATTTGAACCTCAATACAAGCGGCTTCTTCGATAATTATTGGACCTCCTGCTCTCGAGGCAGAGACTCAATGCAGGCGGCAATCTCACGGCTCATGTCCCAAGCGGCTCGACTCAGCGCAGTGGCTATTGCCTCAAACCCGGTTGACTGAACGGGCACAGTGATTCTTGACCGTCTGATCGCCAGCAATTTCCCGCCGTCATTGCCGAAAACGCTCCAGCCGGCGACGAGCAAAGCTTTGCCATCCGTCGTATATTCCATCTGTGCAACGTCCACGGTTACCTGATACGGAACGTGTACGGACCCTGCCCATGGAAAGACTACGACCCGATCCGTCGAGAGCAATATGGAAAGGTTCTCGGCCAGAACACGGGCCAGGTTCTTATCCAGAGGTTCAGCCCATTTGTCGAATTCGGCAAATTGGAGGCTGTACGGGGTTGACCTGGTGGTCATTTGAGGCCGGTCGAGATATTCGGGAATTTTTACGGGTCCCACCCCGATGGTCAGATCTCTTTCCGCTCCCGTAATCTTTACATCCGGGGCCTCGTTTTGAAGCGAATGCAGGATGTAGTAATTGGGCGCCTTCGAGGCGCACCCGCAAAGCAGCAGTAAAGAAAGCAGAAAGATTGCCCCAGTCCCGGAATTCAGGACTTTTCTCCGAGCACGTTCCGGAAGGTTAAGGATTATTGTCTGCCGCGATGCTTCAGCCATGCGTTTCCCTTTCTCATTTGCCCAGGCAATCGCTCGCCTCTTCAGCTCCATTATTTGCCTTTGCCCTTGATTAAAGCTTCGGGGTGATTCTCCATGTACTCAGCGAAAGCGCGGAAGGAACGAGCCGCAGCGGAAAGCTCGTTCAGAGTCTTTATCAGTTCGTAGCGCACCGGAGAGTTAGCTCCGGCATACCCTTCCAACGCCTTATTAACCCCCGTCATGGTTGCACTGGCTGCCTCGGAGGTCCCTTCCAGACTGGCTATAAGCGGTGGGATAGACGAGTCGAGGTTGCGGGCTAACTGTGCGGCATTTCCGAACAGCTTTTTTGCTTCACTCAGGGTTAATCGGGTACTCGTCGCCAACGGCATTACCTGGCTATCCAAAGCCCGCACAAATTCATGAGCCTGGTCGATTGTCTGATGAAGAGAGACCAGCGACTCTTGAAGGTCGGAGGAATTAACCAGCTTCTCGATTCCGTCCAGAGTTTTTTCAACCTTGTCGGCAATCACTGCGAGAGGGATATTCTCCAGGGTCTTGGAAAGCGCCGAAAGGCTCGACTCAGTCGTTGGAATTTCCGTATAGGAGGGTTCTGCGCCAACAAGTTTTGTTTCTTTATCCGGGTAGAAATCGAGGTGGATGCCGAGCTGGCCGGTGACAAGGCTCTGCATCGAGAGTTGCGCTTTCAACCCCCTGTTGATCAGCAGTTGAGTAAACGTTTCTATTTTTTCTTTTCCTTTTGTTCCAACAAGTTTCGTCAGATCGCTCTCCGTGCCGTCGAAGCTGATCCGTTTCGGCTCTATCTCTATAAAGACCGGAATCAACAGGGAGAGATCTTTTTTGTTCAAAACGATCTTGATGTCCGTTACCGTCCCGATATTGACTCCTCTGAAATCCACCGGCGAACCAATGTTGAGCCCTTTCACGGAATCCTCGAAAAAGAGAACAAATTTTTTCTGATGGCTGAAAAGCTTGCCGGACCCGAAAAGCAGTATTCCTGATATGACCAGAACGACTGCACCGATAACAAACCCGCCAATTAGCTTTGTGTTGGCCTGCTTACTCATTATTCTCCGAGCCTGTTCGGAAGTTTCAGGATCATTGCCTGCCGCGATACACTGCCGGGCGACCGCCGTCCGGAATCATCGTGCTTTATGCCTCACCCCTGGTCAGGAAGCTCCGAATTTTGGGGTCATTGCTTTCCGCCAGGAGTTTGTTGGGATTTCCAACCGCAATCATTGTCCGGGTTTCCGCATCGAGGAAAACCGAGTTGTTCCCGATGGCAAAAATACTTGCCAATTCATGGGTCACCACCACCACGGTTGTCCCCAGACTGTCGCGAAGCTCCAGGATGAGTTCATCCAGGCGCCGCGCGCTGATAGGGTCCAATCCCGCCGAGGGTTCGTCGAAAAAGAGAATATCCGGATCGAGGGCCATCGCACGAGCGAGGCCTGCACGTTTGCGCATCCCGCCGCTGATCTCGGAAGGGTAGAATTCTTCAAATCCTGCCAGGCCGACAAGCGAGAGTTTGAGCGAAACCAACTCCTTTATCTGTGCCGGGCTCAAATTCGTGTATTCCCCCAGGGGCAGCGCCACGTTTTCAGCCAGTGTCATGGAACTCCACAGTGCACCACCCTGGTACAAGACCCCGAAGCGCCTCATGATGGCCTCCTTGTCGGCCGGCCCCGAATCCCAGAAACTCACGTTATCGTAGAAGACATATCCTTTAGCAGGTTCTTTCAGACCGACGAGGTGCCTGAGAAGTGTGCTCTTGCCGCATCCGCTCCCACCCATGATAATGAAGATATCGCCCCTTTTCACACTGAAACTGAGATCGTGCTGAATCACAAAGTCGCCGTAGGCCATGGTGAGGTCGCGCACTTCGATGTGGGCGGTCGTCTGATTCGCATGATTTTCCATAAATGTGACCTACACGCCGATTCTATCGAATATTACTGTCAGCAGGGCATCCGAGACTATAATGGAAACAATTGCGGTCACGACCGCCGAAGTTGCCGCCTCACCAACAGCGGAAGCACTCCGTCCGCATTGCATCCCGCGAAGGCATCCCGAAAGCGCGACCAGGACCCCGAAGACCCCGGCCTTGATCAGGCCCGCTGCAAACTGTGTCAGGTTCAGGGCCGATACCGTTTCGTTGAAGTACTCAACCGGCGAAAGATTGAGCATTCCAACACCGATTATCCCCCCGCCCAGTATTCCCATGAGGTCGGCATAGAGGCACAGCAGGGGCAGCATGAGAACCAGCGCCAGCATCCTGGGTAAGACGAGAAACTCCATGGGTGAAATGCCCAGGGTCTTTAATGCGTCAATTTCCTCGTTTACCTCCATGGTTCCCAGTTGCGCGGCAAAAGCGGCGCCGGTGCGCCCGGCCATAACAATCGCCGTCATCATAGCGCCCATCTCGCGAGCCATCCCTATACCGACGAGGTCCGCCACATATATCTGCGCCCCGAAGAGCTTCAACTGCACGGCCCCCACAAAAGCAAGGATCAGTCCCACCAGGACGCTGACAAGAGATACTATCGGCAGGGCCTGGGCGCCGCATTCCTGGATCAGCAAAGTCAGATCGCAGCGCCGGAACCGGGCTTTACCCCTCAATAGTTTGATCAGGGCAAGAAAAGCCTCACCGAGAAAAGCCAGCATTTCTCCGACCGATGTAACAGCCTCCAGGGTCGCCTCTCCCACTCTGGACAAAAATGGCGCCCGGCCGCTCTTTTTGTGCGCATCTTTTTTCTCGGGGACCGCAGAAGCCAGATCGAGCAACCTTTCCGCCCCTTTTGGAAGATCTTCACAGGAAAGGATGATCGATCTCTGGTCGCACAAATGCTTCAACTTGATCAGAAATGTCAGAAGACTGCTGTCCCATTCTCCAAGCCCGCGCGCGTCCAGGGCAATCTTTTCGAGGTGTGGGGTCGATGCGATCTTTTTCTGAAGCTCTTCTGCAGATGGCAGCCCGTGTGCGATATTCCAGTCTCCACCGAGCCTCACGACGAGTGTATTATATGGGTCCAGACTGAAGCTTATATCCATGTTCCCTGCCTGCCCGGAGGTTATTCGCTCCGAAATCAAAAAACTCCCGGAAACAAATTCTCGGACGTTCCAGTTTCGGCGCCTGCACGTGCAATCTCCTGCCTGGCTGTGTCCCGTGCAGCTTCCGGAGTGTGGGCACAAGCGCAATGAACTACGGCGTGAGAAAAGTCAGATATTGTCTTGATAGGCAAAGACAAGATCCCGTGTCTTATAACAGACTCAGTCCAAAGTTCATATAGCCGAAGAGTTCCCTGCGGCGTAAGCCCCGCCGGTGTTTACCGAATTGTTCCACCTGCCGATCATTTCAAAGCCCCGTCAATTAGCTTGTAATACTCCTTGAGAACACGGATGGATTCGATCGTGGATTGGAACAAAATCCAGCTCAGAACAAGGATTCCTATTGTGAGTCCGAGCTTCCATGCCCGCGACGTTTGAGGACGCCACCAAATCAGGGGCAACGCCAAAGGTCCCACACTACAGACTGCGATGACAATAAAGGCTTTTCGGAAATACCATTCAACCTTTTTCTCTGCAAAGCGCGGGTGGCTGGAGGCATCCATAAACTCGCCGCAGTGTTTACACTTTATCGCGTCGTCTTGAATTTCTTCAGCGCAGAAGGGACACTTTTTCATTATTATCTCCCTTGGTGGAACGATTGCAAAGGCGGCGGAGAAAAGCCTTTTAACCAGGGGTTCGGGTGAATCCCATCCCCTGACCTTCTTCTTGAGCACCTCGGTTGCTGAAGGGTCCAATAGCATTATCTTGAGAGTTGGCACAAGTGGTTAGACGGAATTCTCCGAACCGGGCGTGAATCCCGGCGGAAATTTTCAGGCGGAAAACATAAGGGAGACCGTGCTGTCCACGGAAGTTTAGAGGAAATGATGCGTCTGATGAAACGGTTTTGGATCTATATCGATTTCACCGCATTTCCCCGCCGGCGGAAGATCCATTTTTTTATCAATATCTTTGTCGGTATTGTCATCGCCTTTTTCTGTCATCTCCTCGAACATACTGACTGGGGCGAAGCTACGATCAATAAGGCCTTTGACTTCGTCATTGCGCGAGAAGCACGCGATTCCGCCCAATCCATGGAACAGCTAGAAGGGCGAGGACGTGACAGGATATCGGATAAGGTCGAGATCGACTTTGTGGAAATAGACCATGAGACCTACAAGAAATGGGGCAAACCCCTCGTGACACCCCGTGATCAACTGGCGCGAACGATTGAAACAGTCTACAAGGGCGGGGCGAAGGTGGTGGTCGTTGACATTCTATTAGAGGACAAGGACTGCTGCCACCCTGAATACGACCGCCAACTGCGCAAAGTCCTGGAGAATATGACCGATGAAAAGGCGGCCACCAATGTGATCTTCCCTGTAAGATTGGGAAAGGAGGGGGACATACGCGAAAATCTCTTCGGAGATTTGATTGATAAGAACCCCAACTTCCACCGGGCCGTTTCCAACTTTTCTGCCAGCCCCGCGGATAAGGTGGTGCGCTATTGGGTCCCTTATGAAATCGTTAAGAACGATGGGAAAAACAGGGTCCTGTGGCATATGTCTTTTCTTGCCGCCATTCTGGCCCATGGAAAATCCAGGGAATTAGAGGACGTCGAAGACCAGGTAGCCAGACAGCCGTTCCAGCAACCCCACCATTTCAAATTAGAAAATGCAAGAGAAATAGAGCTTTCTGCAGACCGGGACGATCTCTACCGCAATCGGATACGCTTTCTCCTCATACCCCCAAACACCCTTAAGGGCCACCCGGGAGGGAACCTTTTCCAGGAGGTCCATCGGCTGGACGAGGTGCAATACGGGGTTTTCAGGAACAAGATTGTCGTTATCGGCAATACGAGCCCCGACGCCGGCGATATTCATCCAACTCCGGCAGGCAATATGGCAGGCATGTACATAGTCGGAAACGCCATTAACACGATCATTCAGGGAATTCAGCCATCGCATCCCGGCGAAGTCTGGCGTTTTTTGCTCGAGGCTGTAGAGATAGTATTGGCAGCATATCTCTTTCTCCACTTTAGAACCTTCTCTGCGTCAATGCTGGGAGTCGGCGCCGTACTGCTCATATTCGGCGGCCTCAGCTATTATTGCTTTTTTCGTTCCGGTGTATTTCTGAATTTTATTTTTCCTGTGGCGGGCATGGGGTTCCACAGGACCATCGCTAATATTGAGGAGATCATGGAGAAAGGAGTGTTGCGGACAGAGTGAAATCTGATCGAGCTAAAGAGGTGTGAAACGCCGCCCATATTCAATTTATGCCCTGTTCGTCGCTTCTCGATCATCATGCAGACTCCTTATCTCACATAACCGGCATTGACGGCGGTCGCGAAAGGAGAAGCCATGAAGGTGTCATTTTCAGCAGGAATTACTGCCGCACTGATATTGTCTGTGATTTCAATCGCGCAGGCGGAGAACTACAAAGCGGTTATCCTCGAAGGCTATGAGCAGGATTGTGTCGTGGAAAGCCGTACACATGAACAATACGACTGCAAGACAAGCAAAACGTTGTATGTTGGGGATAAAGTGACCAAGAAACCGGATATCATGGCACTCAAGATCAAGTGGGCCCCATATGCGAGCTGGAAGGAACTGGACCCCACAAGTTCGGTGGTGGTGTTTGAACCCCCGAAAGACATGAAAGGTGTCGTGGGAAAGATAAAGGACATCCTCGGTCTCGTAAAGACTGTGCACCCGGTGGCCGTAGGTGCAACCCGGGGTGATTCCGATATAGCCGTAATTCCTCAGCCGGGCAACAATGCCACCGTACTGCCGGGACAAGAGGTCACCTTCGTCTCGGACATCGAAGACGGATCAGGTATCGTTTTCAGAGACAGCAATGGAATGGAGATTTTCAGGAAAGACTTGAAAGGTCAATATATCGTTGAACTTTCGCCTGAGAAAATAGGCATGAAACCTGCAGAACTCTATACATGGGCAATTACGGGGTCAAGAAGCGGCAAGCAATACAAGATACGTCTTCTGTCACCTGAAACAACCCGACAGGTAAAGGATGATCTTAACGAGATCGAAAAAGGGGCATCCAGTGATGCAGAGAAGCTGATCAACCAGGGGACTTATCTTCAATTCATGAGTGACTCGTATGCCGGGGACATTGATCTCTATTGGTTGAGCTATCGTCTAGTGGATGGAATCAAGGGAGCAAAAGAACTCACTAAGGATGAGAAAGCTTTTTTACAGGAACTCAAGGGGAATTACCTGAGGCACACTAGAGAAACGATGGGGACCTAGTACAGTGCAACAGCACCCCGTGCGCCTCACGAAACGGGCCTGGAGCCTTTCGGCTGGTGTGCGCCCCGGATAACTCAACTTATCCGGACGCGCAGCAAAAGAGGTGCGTTCCCCCAACTCATTTTTCCCAATTTATCCTCCTTCGGCCGACTCCTGTGAAAGTGTTGTTGCCACCGCTTTCCATCTATGTCAATAATATCCCGTGTTTCGAACAGTTTCATCCTTTCCGTCATGAGAGCCACGAGTGACGCGGACAACTCGTTGTCCGTGCGCCAAGCGCGGAATGCTGATGAGAAAGGAACAATTTCAACTGACCGGAGGTCGATTATGCCCGAGGGCATCCATATCGGCGTGCTGGTTTCGAGCAAAGGCAATAAGCTCCAGGCTGTCATTGATGCGTGCGAAACGGGCCTGATAAACGGCAGGGTCGTGTTCGTGTGCTCCGATAACCCCGACGCCTATGCACTCACCAGGGCCGGAAAGCACCGCATACCCTCCTTTGTCGTTGACTATGCGGAAATCAGGCAACGGTTCCGACTGGAGCCGCAAGCCCTTCAACTGCCGGCCGACTGCGATTTCGATCACATAATGAGCAGACAGAGGGTTTTCGACGAATCGCCCGAGAATCTGGTGTTTCGCCTGAAAACGCGCGTGATCGCCGAGGAGCAGATGCTTCGCCAGATGGCCGCATATCCTTTCGATCTCCTGGTTTTGGCCGGTTTTGTCCGGAAGCTGAGTCCGTACTTTATAGAAAAAGTCAATTACGGGTCCGCGATTCCGAGGATAATGAACTTGCACGCAACACTCTGTCCAGCCTTCCCGGGGATAGACGGATACGGGCAGACGCTTCGCCACGGCTGCAAGATTGCAGGCTGCACGGTGCATTTCGTAGATTATGGAGTAGACAGCGGGCCGATAATCAACCAGGATGCCTTTAAAATCGAACCGGATGATACGATTGATTCGGTCAAAGAGAAAGGGCTCAGGCTTGAATGCTCACTCTATCCTAAATGCATCGGGCTTTTTGCTGAAAAGAAGCTCAGGCTGAGGGAAAGCAAGACGGGAAGAATCATTGTGGACATCCTGCGTTGAGGGAGGTTACCGCAGTCCATCATGTCTAGACGGGACACCCCATGAACCGTAACCAAGCCCCGTGTATGTTGAGGGGGCCTTTTCGCAGCGGCATCTCATGTCCCTCTGAGACTCCCTGAAACCAGGAAAAGCCGTAACTTTTCGCAACTGCATTAGCAATACGATCGACGCCGAGGATTAGCTCCTGTTTTGCCTTTGGCCTGTGGTGTTCCTGTTAATCCTGTAAATCCTGTCGAAGGTCTTTTTCGGAACAAAGCGCGCTAAGCAAGTCGGGCTTTATCCGATTCAGCACCTTTTCTCGCCCTTTATCCTGGCGCTCAACTGTTCCTGCACCATCACGTGCTTTTCCTTACATTGTTGTTCCAGCAGCCTGATCTCCCCGGTGGATATGGCCGGTTGCTGCAGCGAATTTCCGGGAAGCAGGCATATATTTGCCCACGCGATGTGGTATGCCCCTCTAACCGCGGCAAGGAATGATTCTCCCGAAACGAGCAGATCGGCAAGAAGATGCCGCCCGCAACGCTCTCCCACTTCAGATATGAGTCCCAGCCCCTCACTGGATTGTTTCATGATCTTGACGGGACATTCAACGGCCTTCTCCAATGCATCGGCGAAATTCTTCCTCCTGCAATCGGTTCGTGCCTCGACAAATTCTATGTAGACCCTCCCGTCTTCTTCGATAAGTTGTTCGAGGCCTTTCTCCATTTCCTTCGCCTGATCCAGCAAATTCTTCCACAAGGATGTGAGTTCGGCTGAAGTCCTTGAACGCAGCAGTTCCAGGTGAATGACCTTCTTTACGAGGGCAACCCCCAGGCACGCGCTGTAACCGGCAGCAGATCCACCACCGGGGGAAGGTTCAGGATTGGCAAGAGCAACAAGAAACGGTTCATTCATGAGAAATCACCTCGACTATAGATAATCAGCTATGCATCCAAGCATCCGGCTCCATTATGCCAGACTCGCGGCTTATTTCAATCCAGTTTAAAATAAAATGGTGAATTGGGTGGGTGGGTGACATGGATTACTCAAACGGTCCGGAATCGGTGGCCATTAGACAGGGGGCGGGAGGGCCGTGGCCCCACGGGGGCTCTGCCCCCCGGGGAACGAATGCAGCCGGGGCCATCCGGCTTTCACCCATTCACCCATTCGTTTACCAAAACGTAGTTCCACGGTCTCAAACCCAAAAAAATTATGCGAACAGGATACTTTTCTGCAAATGCAGTCCGGACGCTCATCCAACTTTCATGAAGTCCAGTTGGGATGTAACCTTCGTGAAACCTTTCTCTGCTATAAGAAACGCAATCTCCAAAGCGTGGGTTGGCAGCCATCAGTTGCTCTTTGTCAGATGGAGCAAACGAACGACCATATGTGCACTTGAAGCGAATATCAAGTGAATTACCTTTTAGAATCTATTAGTTGATAGTACTCACTCCTGTCGGAGAATAGATTTCGCTTATGTGGGCGGAAACAAACTTGCATAGCGATAGAATTGTAGTATGCTGGCAGCATCAGTTCACGTTTTTGCATCAATATATGATTCATAATATATCACTCATTTCCCAGTTTCACAAAGATACGTAGGCCCACCTTCAGTTGCCCCCTTACCGAGGGAGGTGACAAATGACTACAGGTGCAGCGAGGGGTGGTTCGGCGCAAATTCGTATTACTACGTCAGCTAATTTTCTCGGGGTGGACCTGACAGGCAGCCGCGATTTGTTTTTCTGGATGAATAATCGACAACAATTTTCAAATACGCATGGATATTAGCTACTGATATAGACTTTCGGCCGGGAATTTTATCCTGGAAGAATAAAGGCCCCGGAAGAATTTGGGCTAAAAACAGGAGGACATTATGGTCGATCAGCGCCTTGCGAAGTTTGGCAAGCTCCCGCCCAAAGTAGATGAGAGGACCCTGAAACTGGCCGATTACATCATCCCCGATAAGCTGCGCACCATTCCCGCGATGAAGGATTGGGCCGACAAAATCGAATTTTGGTCGTGGACGAGCCTCAGAACGGTGCGATCGACGGTAGTGCCCCCGCTTTCTGGGAAGGCCATGCAGTTCCGGCAATTTCGTATGACACCAAAGGTCTGGGCGTGGCTACATGGGGCGCTCCAGCGCACGCACTGGAATTTCCGGGAAGCTTACGTGGATGAGGCCTACCCAATCTTTTCGAAGGATTGGATCGAAGGTAGCGGTCATGCCACCAATGGGATTGATTGGGACAGCCTCAGGAGTAACTAAGAGGGTGTGAATTATCGACCCTCTCCAACTTGAAGGAGCGCAACCACTGGGCAAAACTCTGTTCTAAGAAGTCAGTTTCAGCGAATACTTGCCATGGTTTTATGAGGCTGGGGAGAGAGCTTTATCCACTAGCTCCAGGAATGTGTGAACAAGCTAATGCCAAGGAGGAGGACCAAGATGAATAAAAAGATTCTTGTCGCAGTGGCATTGTGTACCCTATTTGCGCTTGTTCCAATGCAGCTCAGAGCTTCAGGCACTGGCGGCAGCTCTCAACAGTCGTCGCCTAAGAGCGATACATCCGGCTCACCAGCGAGCCCGGGATCGGGAATAACGAACGGCACGCTGCCCATGGAGGCGACAATCCTCGCATACAAAGTCCTTTCCGCCTATGCAACCAAGATGGCAGACGCCATTAATAACAAAGTCACAAATCAGGTCGTCATTATTGGTACGAGTAACGATATAGCGGCAATAATCCAGTTGCGAATTGTGCTCGGCCAAGCGGACATCCTGAAGCGACGGCTTGCTGACCTGACTCGTGAACTCACTGCCGAGCAACGCCATTATCAGCCAAAATTTGGAGCTGCACCGTTCATTGCCGGACCGAGTGACGTTGCAACTCTTATTCAAACTTTGGGCAGTATAACTGCAGTGAACCAAGCTCTGTCAAGCTCTGAGGCGGCTTTAAATGACGCCACCCTGATTAGCCTCTTGGCTGACAAGATTAAAGCGAAGGTGTTTATCCCTAGTGTGTTCCCTCCTAACCTATTCCCTTCCAATTTAATGAAAAACAATCTCAGTGAAACCTACATTGGGGAAGCCCTTAATGACCTTGAATCTCAACGCATGAAAGCAGTTGAGGCAGCGCTGGCCGCACAAAGCTCTAAAAATAAAGATCCGGGAATCAACACTTGCGTTAATCTGATCTGGGCCGCGAGCGCAGCGGTAGACGCGTTCGAAACCTCTTTGTTCGCTGGACAAGGATACTCCCTATCGAGTCAAAATCCAGGTACCTCAACAAAAGCCACTACCCGTACTAGTGGCGCTACCCGTACTGGCGGCGCTGCCGAATTGCCAGGCCAACATCCAGAGCTTCCAGGAAGCGTTACTCTCGGTGGTAGCGCTCCCGTTGGAGCGTCAGGCAAAAATCCCAGTCTCCCAGCAACTAATTCTAAGCCAACAACCACCGACTCGCAGAATCAGGGACTTCAACTCTCATCCACTCCCTCTGGAACGGTTCTGCAGCAGATCCTGTATGCCGATCTACTTTTGAAGTCAGTGCTACCGTCGGATGCGAATAACGTTTGGCTGCTAGCTGTTCATGCGCTGGAGTCAGGAGGAAGTCAACTGACTAAATCCAATCTCTTCCTGGGCAGCCGTTTTTCTTTCAGTGGTGGGGCTGTTGCATCCTTTAGCCTTTACAATTATGAGGGCAAGCTTGAGTGCAGCGGTATTGGCTACGGCTATCGAGGGTTCATTAAAGAGGATGATATTCAGGCTGCAGTTAGTGACCCGGTTCCGCCGGCGCTTGTGGATGTGACTACCAAATGCAGGTGATGTCAGGAGCGCACACACTGTAATTGCGCATTTTTGTCTGGAATGTCGAAGATGTTCCAGACGGTACCGTTATTTGGTTGAAAGGAGGCAGAATGCCGTTAAAATCTGATCCTTTAACAATCCCTCTGGTGACGCCTTTACCAGCAGCAGGGGCCGCACCCAATCCCCTTCCTGTTCCGCAGGTGTATCAAAGAGCCGAAGAGTGGTGCTGGGCAGCCTGCGTACAGATGGCACTTAACTATTATGGAGACGGGAACATACAATGCGAGGTGGTCAACAAGCAGTTCGGACAAACGAAATGCTGTGACACGCCGGATGATCCGGCTTGCAATGATGACTTGAGTCTCCCGGATATCGCCGCTGTCTACAGGGCATGGCACCTGGGTGCAAAGTGTATCACTTCCGCAGTACAGTTCGACTATCTAGAACGCGAGATTAATGCCGGTCGCCCTGTGCAGGTGGGCTTTGCATGGAATACAGGCGGTAATCACGTTGCGCTTGTGTGTGGAACAAATGTAGACGGTACCGTTCAGTTTGTAAGAGTGAACGATCCACTATATGGCTCGGGCTGGGTTCATTATGCCGCTCTTTTGGGTGCATATTACCTGGGGTCATGGCAGTGGACCTGGGTCTCAATTGCTAAAGGATAACCAATCATGGCGCGTTCCCGACAAATAGAAGGCCAGAAAGTCGAGGTTGTTAGGCGACATCTGGGGGAAATCATCGGGCGTCTTCACCGTGAGGAGACTGGGATCGGCACAGCTGAGCTCTCTGAATCCTTCGAACTTTACACGATCCCCGGAGATGCTATTCGTTTGGCCGCTGACAAAGGATATAAATTGCGTTCGCTCTTGCAGCGAACAGGATCCTGGCACCACCAAATCACATCCGGTGGAAAGCCGGTCGGAATTGCACAGTCTGCAGCACCAGGATCCATCAGTGATGAATGGTCGTTGCAAAGCTTTTTTGTCGGCCCTCTTGCGCAAAAAATTGCGGAGGCGATAGCGAAAATAGATGCCGAAAGAGTTGACGACGAGATTGAAGTCATGCTTGTGAGAGTGCCATCTTATCAAGTCGACTTTTTCCTGCTCGCTACTGATACAAGCGCGGAGGTTTACTTGATCCAGAGCCCAAGTGGGGCTGCGGATCTAGGCGAAGGCAACTTCTATTCGGAGGAAGATTTCCTCCAAAAACTCTCCGCAATCTCTCGAGCAAGAATGTTCACCTTTAGTCCAGAACCAGATGAAGGCAAAGGAGAAAAGCAGATGTCGGAAGAAACCAAAACCGAGACTGGAGACGGTGACAAGGTCGCCAAGGTGGTGAAGGATCAACCCGCGCCAACAGCATCTGGCTTAGAACAACAAATCAAACCTCTCTTCGAAGATCTATCGGATCTTCTTTTGGATAAATTGGGTCAGACAAGAAACATTCCTGTCGCTGGAGGCGGAGCAAACGATCAACCTGCGCTGGTCCCAGGCGTTTCGCCTGCTAAGGCGGATGAACGTACGAGGAAGTCTCTGACTTCGGTTATACTGGCAGTACTCTCTACACTCGGCATTTCGGGGGGGACCGTCGGCAAATTCTATGATTCAATAGCCCAGAATCCGGTTGGAGCCCGGTTCATTGAAGTAATCTTTGTCACGCTCATCACTGCACTTGTTGTTTGTTATGCTGTTTATCAATATAGACAGACGAAACTCGACGTCATCGACAGGGAGTCTGCAAGACTTATCACGCTCGAAACAATGAAAATACGATCCGATCCACAAAAGATTAATGTCGAATTAAGATCTAGAGTGGCTCAAGATCAAGTCAAGGTGTATTGACCGTTGCTAATCACGCGAGAGCCAACCCTGACGTTTATAATGTCTCCGTTTCCGGTGAAGGACGAGAGCTATGCAAACTTTGAAGGAAGGGCTTTCTGGTCGCGAAGTCAAAGAACTCCAACAGCGCTTGAGTGATTTAGGCTTTAATCCGGGTCCCATCGACGGGGAATTCGGCCCAGGCACGGAAGCTGCGGTGATCGCTTTCCAAAAGAGTGAGCAAATTTTGGCCGACGGTATTGCAGGACCACGAACACTGAACGCTCTCAACCTGATCCCCGATTCGGTGATGGACACTGCCGTTCCCAATGTAGTTCAGCATGTAACAGCTCGCATCGTGTCCAAGATGTTTCCGGCCACCCCCGTCGATATCATTGAGAAACACCTTCCCTCGGTGCTGGAGGCCCTGGTTCAACAAAAACTCACCGATAAGAACATGGTACTTATGAGCCTGGCAACGATACGGGCTGAAACTGAGGGTTTTGAGCCGATCAGCGAATTTATGTCGCGCTTCAACACCTCGCCGGGGGGCCATCCCTTCGACCTCTACGATAATCGCAAGGACTTGGGGAACCAAGGACCTCCCGATGGAGAACGATATAGGGGCCGTGGTTTTGTTCAGCTAACAGGCCGGTCCAATTACCAGAAGTATGGGCAGGTCATCGGCGTCGGATTGATCGATAATCCGGAGCTGGCAAATGACTCGGAAATCGCGGCCAAGCTTTTGGCAACTTTCATCAAAAATCATGAAATCAAAATAAGAGAGGCACTGCTCGACGGAGACTTCCGGACGGCTCGACGGCTGGTTAACGGTGGCTTTCACGGATTGGACCGTTTCACAGAAGCCTTCAAAATCGGAGACAGTTTGCTACCGAATGCATGATGTGGAAATAAGAAGGCTTGCATGGGATCCGATCCTCATACCTTGCTGATTATCAAGACGTTGCTCACTTTTCAGCTACTTCATCAAAATGGTCCGCTGTTCCATTTGGGGTCAAATGGAGTCAGACCAAGCTGACTCTTCGATAAGTATAAAGCATTTCATTTTGTGGCTGACATGATCATCTTCAGCGCCGAGATCAACGGTCAATGGGTTCGCCGCCCGCAGTGCGGCGGCCAGGAGGCAAGTTTCAAGGGCCGGAAGAGTAGGTGGTTCTTCACGAGTCCTGGCGGAAGGAAGAAGTGCATCCTGGACCACGTTATCAACCGTTTGAAGCGTCGGGAATGCTCGATGCTCTGGCGGCCGACGCTTCCCTTTTTGATAGGGCCTCACTGCTACGTTCGATCCTTTGCTCTGACAGTGCTCGATATGCGGTAAGACGCTTGGAGCCTACCGGACTGGACTTCTCAGCTACTTCAGGTATCGCATTACCAGCGGGGCTGTAAAAGGGTTCATAAACAAGGTCATGACCTTCTTTAACGGCAGGCTTACGGGCCCTGAGATCCGGAGTATTTCAAACTCCCTGTCTACCATCTCCATACCCAGAGGTACTCGTTAGCCGGATGAACTAGAATTAAGGGAGGACATGTCTATGGTCTCATAGTTTCTTGTTTTTCAACAAATTTTAAGGATGTCGTCAACTAACTGAAACTGCAACCGGATAAGGAGAGTGGCGATGAAGAAGATCCTTGCCATTGACGGAGGGGGAATCAGAGGGATTATTCCTGCGGTTATTCTTTCTGAAATTGAAAGAAGAACGGCGAAACCTACGGCTCAGCTATTTGACCTGATCGCTGGGACCTCTACAGGGGGCATCCTGGCGCTGGCGCTCTGCAAGAACGGTGGAAATGGCAACCCGCAATATTCGGCAACCCAGCTAATAGACCTGTACTCGACTCGAGGCAGCGAGATTTTCAGCCGGTCCTTGTGGCGAGGAGTATCAAGCGTTGCAGGGCTGCTTGAAGAAACATATCCGGCGGAACCGCTGGAGAAGGTCCTGAAGGATTATCTTGAGACTGATCTTCTCAAGAGTTCTCTGAAGCCCGTCCTCGTAAGCAGCTACGATATTGAAAACCGTCAGCCGTTTTTCTTCAAAAGCTGGAGAGATGAGACAAATACAATGGAAATGGCATGGGTCGCAAGGGCCACCTCTGCTGCACCTACATATTTTGAGCCATATAAATTGCCTGGCGGAACGAAGAATGAGACGCTGGTTGACGGAGGGGTCTTTGTCAACAATCCTGCGACTTCCGCGTATGTCGAAGCCAGAAGGCTCTATCCCGATGAGAATGATTTTCTCGTGGTGTCGCTCGGAACCGGCCAACACACTCGTCCTATCCATTATGAGGAGGCGAAGGACTGGGGAAAGGCGGCCTGGGCTCTTCCCATCCTCAGCGTGGTCTTCGACGGGGTGGCCGGAGCGGTGGACTACCAGATGAGGGAGCTTCTGCGTGAGAACTTTTTTCGATTCCAACTGGAACTGGCAATAGCAAGCGATGACATGGACGATGCTTCCGAAGCGAATATCCTGGCGTTGAAGTTCGAAACCCAGCAACTGATCGAAAAGATGGATGCCGACATAGTGAGGCTTTGCCCACTTCTAGCGCCTTAGATCCTGGTCTATTCAAAGCCATCGGTATCGCCTTGCTGAAGGGCGACAAGGATAGCATGCGAAGTTTCCTCCGGTAACCCTTTGGCGTGAGGGGCCATTCTTTCCAAGCCCGCCACATGAAGCCCCAAGCCAGGAATCTCATAGACCCAGCAGGTGCCGTAGCTATCCTTTTGTTTTGATGGACTGCGGCGAACGCTTACCCGTTTTGAAACTTCTCCAGATCTCAAGGGCAATATTCAAATAACCGCAAAGAATGCAGAAGGATTTGCCTGCAGTTCATTTATGTTTTTCGTCCAACCAGCCGAATGATAGATCGAGCGTTCCACAAGAAGCCTAATTCTTAATATTTCAGTATGGCGGCCAGGGTTGATAGGGCTGGTTCCGATTGTGCGCGATGCCGATTGTGCAATCGGGAGTGTGACCCCCTGCATGCATGATACTGCTTTAGATGAACGAAAAAGGAGGAGGGAAACCTAAATGGTGGACAAGCAGATATCCATTGTGGTTGCAGACGATTTTGGCAGTATGCGGGCACAGATACGCGGACTGCTCGGACAGATGGGGTTCAAGAACGTTATTGAAGCACGCAACGGAAAAGAGGTCATTGCTCTGCTGGAGAAAAGCCAAATAGGCTTCATAATATCTGATTGGAACATGCCGGAGGTCAACGGTCTGGACCTCCTGCGCTCCGTGAGAGCCCATGAAAAACACAAGGACATCCCCTTTTTGATGGTGACGGGCATTACGGAGAAAGAAAACGTGATTGCAGCGGTGGAAGCGAGGGTCAGCAACTACGTAATAAAACCCTTCACCCCGGAAGCTTTGGAGATGAAGATAAGGGCGATCTTCGGTTGCGCAGAACCGCTCTGGGAAAAGTAGTCCACCCTGGAAAGTGACGAGCATGGCAAGTGAAATTGTGGTCGCTGAGTTTGTTGCGGAGGCACGCGAGCACCTGAGTAATACGGAGTACGACCTGCTTGCAATGGAAAACGGCAGGGATGGTGAGGGCTCCGATATTATAGACCGGCTGTTTCGCACGATCCATAGCATCAAAGGCGCATCCGGCACGTTCGGGTTTCCCTCGGTAATGGAGCTGAGCCATGCGATGGAGAACGTACTGCTGCTGTTCAGGGACGGCCGCGCGACTCCAGACCACGGCAAAATAAACGGTCTGCTGAGTGGTCTCGATAAGCTCAAATGCATGATAGACGACATACATTCGAGCAACCAAGTGGACTACCGCAACGAAATGGCAACACTGAACGCCATCATGCAGGCGGACAAACCGCCCGACCGGACTTCCGGCGATGACGGAAAATCCGCTACGGTTCATCCGGCGGCTGCGCCCTCTGCGCCCCCTAAGTCCAGCGGTTGCGTGAAGCTGGAGATAAAGGGCCGCGCCGGCTGCCCTGGCGCCTTCCGGGCGGACGCGGACCAAATCGCCGCTGCCCTGGCCATGCAGCATTTCGTATGTGCGATCCGGGCGCACCGGGACCGTGATTTTGAGCAAAAGCAGCGTACGGACCAGGACTTTTTGGATAAATTACAGAAGCTTGGCCAATGTCTCGCAACTGACCCCGGTGTTGGAGGCGAACCGGACGGCACATGCCACTATCTTTTTGCCACGGTGCTGGAGCCCGATCTAATCGGGACGGCGCTCGATATTCCGAGTGAGCAGATAGAGGTCATAGCACCCGAGGTCCTCCTGCAGGCGCCCAAGGCCGAACCCGATTATCCCGGGCCGCAGTTGCCCTCCGAGCCCGGCCCCACAGACGCCGTCTCGCAACCGGCCGAAAAGGAAAAGACGCCCGTCCCTGAGACTATCCGGGTCCATGTCGGGCTGCTCGACACCCTGATCAACCTGGCCGGAGAGCTTGTACTGGGCCGCAACCAGCTACGGCAGATCCTCGACGCTACCGTCGATACAAATCCCAGACTGAGATCTGTTATACAAAATGTGAACCTGGTCACCAGCGAAATGCAGGCGCACATCCTGCAAATGCGCATGCAGCCTATAAGGAACATACTGAACAGGTTGCACCGGCTGGTACGAGACCTTTCGGACCAACTCTCGAAAGAGGTGGAACTCATTACCGAAGGCGGTGAGGTCGATCTGGACAAGTCCATCCTCGAGGGATTGATCGATCCCCTCGTCCACATCATCCGTAACTGTGTCGACCACGGTATCGAGACTGCGGCGGAACGAATCGCGAAGGGAAAACCGGCGAAGGGGGAAATCCGCCTGCGGGCCTCCCATGAGGGAGGCCAGGTGCACATAATCATCTCTGATGACGGGCGTGGGATGGATACGGGGGCAGTCGTCGAAAATGCGGTGTCGCAAGGGATTTTGAGCCCTGATGAAGCCAGGAAAATGGATGAGAGCGATAAAATCAGGCTCATTTTTCTTCCGGGCTTTTCCACCGCAAAAACAGTTACCAATGTTTCCGGCCGAGGCGTTGGAATGGATGTTGTGAAAACAAACATCGAAAGATTCGGCGGGCATATCGACGTAGACAGCGTTCCGGATGCGGGGACTACTATCCGGATAAGGATTCCCCTTACGCTGGCCATCATTTCGTCTCTGCTCGTCGGTGCTGGGAACCAGCGTTTCGCCATTCCACAGGTCAACGTCAAAGAACTTGTCTGTATCCGGGCCGAAGACAGGCGACACCGGATTGAGAAAGTGGGCGATGCGGCTGTCCTGCGCCTGCGGGAAAAACTGCTGCCGCTCGTTCGCCTGGCCGATGAAGTGGGGCTCAACCGCACGTTCATACATCCAGGGACCGGAGAAGAGTTACCTGAGCGCCGCATCAGGATAGCAGACCGCCGGGAAAATCGAGAAGACAGGAAGAAGGAAGCCGCCCGAGTCGGCGACCGGAGGCGCATGCGCCAGGAAGATGTTTACGTGGTGGTGCTGCGAGTGGTCGGGAACAGGTTCGGACTGATTGTGGACGAATTCTTCGACATAGAAGAGATCGTGGTCAAACCACTCTCGGATCACATCAGGGACTGCCGATGCTTTGCGGGATCGACAATAATGGGTGACGGACGGGTTGCCATGATCCTGGACGCGCAGGGAATCGCCTCTTCGGCCAAAGTCCTTCTTGCCGAGGTCAAATCCATGCAGCTCCGCAGGCAGGCAAGCGAAGCGCTTCGGCGAAAATTTGCCGCCGCCCGGCATTCGGAGCTGATATTCAAAAGTGCCCGGGAGGAACGTTTTTCGCTGCCGCTTTCGAGTATTTCACGGCTTGAGAAGATCGCACCCGAAGCCGTCGAGCAGATCGGAAACCATGAGTTCATAAACTACTGCGGCAACGTCCTGCCGCTGGTCCGGCTCGATACCTATCTCCCGGTTCGGCCCATGCCGGTTTCGCCCGGGGAACTCTACGTCATCATTCCAAAGTCGCCCGGTTTACCGGTGGGAATCCTGATATCGCAGGTCGTCGATACGGTCGAGCTTACGGTGGATATGGACAGGACCGCCGATACTGCCCGCGGCTTTCGGGGCTCGGCGGTGGTAGACGGCCAGATTACCATGTTTCTGGATATGGAAGAACTTCTGAGGATGTTCAGGCCAGAAATCAGCATCAACTAGAGATGAAAGTGAGCGGGAAAACTTCGTGGCTACAAAGCAGTTCGTAACGTTCAGGATCGAGGGCGACCTTCTCGGCATGGATGTGCTCCGGGTGCGTGAAATCAACCGCATACTGGACATAACACCGGTACCAAAGGCCCCGGCCTATGTACGCGGTCTCGTCAATCTGCGTGGACAAACCCTGACTGTTTTCGACCTGGGAATCCGTCTGGGACTGCCTCCGCGTGCGATAACCGAGGAAAGCCATAACGTTGTCCTGAAACACCACCCCGTTGGTTTTCTGGTCGACTCGATCGGCGACATAGTTCAGTGCGATGAACTGGAGGTCGAGCAGTGTCCGGCCAATGCGGGCAACATAGAAGAAAAGTTCATCGAAGGCGTTCTGAAGCTCGAAGACGAGCTTCTAGTCATCCTGCATACGGGAAAGTTATTGGAATATGCAGGCCTGTAAATAGAACCGGTCAGCTATAAAGGAGGATATAGATGCCGAGATCTATCTTAACAAGTCTGGTTGCCTGCGCAGTATTTGCCTTCTTAATTCCATGGGGACAGGCAGGGCAGGCAAAATCGGAAATGCAGAAAACATACGTTGGATCTGCAAAATGTCAGAGCTGCCATGAGAAGGAATATGACCGCTTCAAGAGGTCTACAAGGAAGACGCACTCATACGAGCACGTCGCGCTGATGAGACAGGGACTCACCGAAGAAGAGTACCGCAAATGCCTGGAATGCCACACGACAGGCTTCGGCAAACCGGGAGGATTTACTTCGGAGAAAGAGACGCCCTCGTTGAAGGAAGTAGGCTGCGAAGCATGCCACGGCCCCGGGAGCCTTCACGTTGAGTCCTCGGACCGCAAGGATATCAAGAATAATGTATCGGAAGAAGAGTGTACGGTCTGCCACAACCCGGAGCGAGTCGAAGCGTTCCGCTTCAAGCCCCTTATCTATGGAGGAGCGCATTAGCGCTTTATCCTGATACGGTCAGGATCAAGGGCTGCTATTGGACAATGCCGGCAAAGAAGGAAACAGAACGATGAGGATAGGCTTATTTTTCAGAGAGCACATGTGGGTCAGAACGCTTGCCACTCTCTCCCTGGTGATCTTTCTGGTCATGGGCGCCATGATTGCGCTCAGCATAAAGAGCCAGAACGAGATGATAAGAAAACAGGTAAACCACCAGGGAGAAGTATTGGCTGCGGCAATCGAAGGTGGGATGAACGACGCCCTGTCAATAGGAAACAACGACCTGGTGCGGCAGCAGTTTACGCAGCTTAAAGTGACGATGCCGGACATCGAGGTCGCGGTCTGCGATTTCAACCAGATCGTTTCCTTCGCAACCGATCAGAACCTGATCAAGAAACCGCTTGGCGCCATGGTGAAAAGTGATGCCAACGCCAAGGCAATCAGCCGAACGCTGGCCAATGCAGAGATGCTAAGCGAACCGTTTCGAGAAGAAGTGGACGGGGCCCCCAGCATCAGCCTCTTCCGACCGATCCTCAACGAAAGCCGCTGCAATCATTGTCATGGAAGCTCTCGAAAAGTGCTGGGAGGGATACTGGTCAGGGCCTCCGCCGCGAAGGCATTCGATGCCGTCCAGACCGCCCGTAACTGGGAGATATTGATAGGGGGCATCGGACTGGTATTCGTGGTCTTGATTACATACCTTCTCTTTAGGCGCCTTGTGGCCCATCTCCAGAAAATGGTCACCAATATCACCGAGGCCAGTGACACCTTAACCAGCGCATCGGGCGATCTCACGATGACGTCCGACCACCTGGCGGACAAAGCCGAGGAGATGAGCGGCCGTTCGCGTTCGGCGGCGAGCGCCACCGAGCAGGCATCGGCGAGCATCAGCAGCATGGCGGCCGCCTCGGAGCAGGTCAGTTCGCAGATCACTTCCGTTGCTTCTGCATCCGATGCCATTTCCGCGAACATGAGAGAAATCGGAGCTTCAACTGAACTTGTTTCGAACAATTTGAACATGGTCGCAAGCGCAGCGGAGGAAATGTCGGCTTCGGTCAACAATGTCGCGGCCGCCATCGAGGAGATGTACAGCTCTTTAAACGAGGTGGCGAGGAGTGCGGCCAGGGGCGCCGGCGTAACCGGCGGGGCCGCCAATTCGGCCGAAAAGACCTCCAAAATAGTCCATGAACTGGGCGATTCAGCCAAGGAGATCGGGGACGTTGTTGACCTGATCAAGGGCATAGCCGCGCAGACCAACCTGCTCGCCCTGAACGCCGCGATAGAAGCGGCAGGGGCCGGGGAAGCGGGCAAAGGTTTCGCCGTCGTAGCAAACGAGGTCAAGGAACTGGCGCGGCAGACGGGGAAGGCAACCGAAGATATCCGGGAAAGAGTCGGGACCATCCAGGCCAATACCGGAACCGTGGTAGAAGCAATCAAAGACATTGTGTCCGTGATTACCGAGATCAATTCCATAATGTCCACCATCGCCGCGGCGGTAGAAGAGCAGACCGCATCGACAAATGAAATCTCACGCAGCATGTCGGAGGCAGCGATAGCCGCGAATTCGGTTTCGAAAAATGTGCTCCAGGCGGCAAACGGCGCTGCGGAAGCGGCCCGAAACGTTCAAGGGGCAGTGTCGGCCGAGATCGAGGTATCCAGGAATATAGACGAGGTTTCCAAGAGCGCCAGGGAGATCGCCAGAGATGCTTCCGAGGCGGCGCATGGGACCGAAATAGTCGCGGAGAACATGGTCGCGATGAATATGGCCGTCGAAGACACCGCAAAGAGCGCAGGCGCCACAAACAGCGCCGCAGAGGAACTGGCGAGGCTTGCGGGCAGGCTTCATGAACTGGTAGGACAGCTCAGGCTGTAAGATCAAGAAAATGGCAGTTATTCATGGTTGAAAACTTAAAGATACTCATAATCGAGAATAATAAAGATTATCGTTCCTTCCTGTCGAAAGTGATTGCGAATATTGATGGCGTCGAGATAATCGATGCGGTTTCAAACGGGAGCAATGCTATCGCAAGGCTCAAGCAGGCGCCGGTGGACATCGTCGTGCTGGAGATGGAAAGGCCGGCACTGGATGGTGTGAAAACCCTGGAGAAGCTGCGGGAGTCAAGTCCCGAAACAGGCGTAATCGCGATAAGCGCGTCCAGTTCGGAAAATCCCGAGGATGCAGCCAACGCGGTCCAGATCGGGGCCCTCGATTTTATATCCGGTTTCGGCATGGACCTCAGCGAGGGCGAAGCTCTGTCACTGCGCCGGCGTCTCATGACCCTGATCGGGCTCTACAGGGCCCGCAAGAACTCGCGCCTGGCAAAGCAACTCCACCAGGAACACCTGCCGGCGCCGAAGCTCGAAACAAGCCCGAATCCGCAACCGCGAATCCTGCAGCCGCAAATGGTCCTCCCGACTGAGTTGACGGCGGTGAAACGATCTCTCAAATCAATGGCAAACAATCAGAGAATAGAGTTGATCGCAATCGGGGTATCGACCGGAGGACCAAACGCTCTTGCCCAGCTCATTCCCCTTCTCCCTGCAGACCTTGGAGTCCCGCTGCTTATCGTGCAGCATATGCCTGCGGTCATGACTGCATCTCTTGCCGAAAGCCTGGACAAAAAGTCCGCCCTGAACGTGCACGAAGCCGTTGATGGAGAGGAAGTGCTGCCAAACGTGGCATATGTCGCATCCGGGGGCTGGCATATGACCGTTGTCTCTGCACGAGCGCACGGCGGTGCATCCGGCAAAAAGCGGATACAACTCACCTCCGATCCTCCCGTAAACAGTTGCCGGCCATCGGTGGACGTGCTTTTTTGTTCCCTGGCAAAAGCTTATAGCGGGAAAGTCCTTGCCGTTATAATGACCGGTATGGGAAGCGACGGAGTGAACGGGGTGCACGCTTTGAAACAGAATAACTGCTACTGCATGGCCCAGACCGAGGAGACCTGCGTTGTCTACGGTATGCCGCGGGCCGTAGTGGAAGCAGGCCTATCAGACGAGAGGGTACCTCTTCAAAACATGGCCTGCCGAATCATGGAATTAGTGAGAGGCCAAGACCTGAAGAGGGAGGCGAAATGACGCCCCATCTCACCGAGTTAGAATTCAAACTGCTCAGGGACCTGATTTACGAGCATTGCGGAATATTTCTCGCCGAAAACAAGGCATATCTGATCGAGAATCGCTTCGCCAATCTCCTGGAGAAATCACGATCCTCGACTTTCGGTGAACTCTATCTCAAGGCCAAAAGCTCCCCCCAGGCGGGATGCCTCTGCATGCAGATGGTGGACGCGATCACCACCAACGAGACTTGCTGGTTCAGGGACCAGTACCCCTACCAGGTTTTGAGAGAAAGAATCCTTCCGGAGTACGACCGAGAAATCGCCGAGGGGAAAAGGAAGCGGATCAATATCTGGTCGGCAGCCTGTTCGACCGGCCAGGAGCCCTATTCCACCGCCATTACCATCCTGGACTTCTACAGCTTGTCGAATAAGGAATCGGCCTGTCATAACTGGGTGCATATACTCGCCACGGACATCTCCACAACCTCGCTGACCGTGGCCGATGAGGGGAAGTATGACGCGGCTTCCATAAGCCGGGGCCTTCAGCAGAAACACCTCGATCGTTACTTCAAGCAAAACACCAATTACTGGAAAATAGACGATCGAGTAAAGGAAATGGTCTCCTTCAAACCCTGCAACCTCAAAGCTCCCGTCATGGGCGAGAAATACGACATCGTTTTCCTGCGCAACGTGATGATCTATTTTTCCGACAGTCTCAAACGCGAGCTTTTCAACCGAACAGCGGAACTCCTGGCGCCAAACGGCTATCTATTCCTGGGGACGGGAGAAACAACGGGCGGATACACCACGAGGTTCGAGATGGTGGGATTCCAGAAGGCGATCTATTACCGAAAGAAGCCGGACCGAACCGAAGCAGGCGGTCAAGTCCACGTTTGACCATGCACCGCTGCAAGCTTAAGGGCCGTTGAATTGAGACTCAATCTGTTCTCATGAACCTCGACTGAAAGATTCTCGTATAACGGGGAATTTTTAGCTGTTTCATCCGTCGATATTATTCAAGACAGGTTAAGCGGTGGCACATGAGTATCCACAATGAATCTGCCAATTGCTACTCATCCCCTGATATCGGATTGCCCGAATTCATCCCTGTCAAAGTCCGTTTGCTTTTCCCCGGCAGCGCTCTGCCCTGCGATTTCTACTCCCCATCGCTATTTGAAGAGGAAATTCGGCTGGACAAGATGATGGACCGGCGCGAGTTCTACCTCGAGGAAAATCAGTGCACTTTGTTAGAGGAAGAAAACGACGTAGTCTACATCAAGACCGGGGACGAGCAAACATTCCTGGCGTATCTAAGCGATAAAACTCACGAAGCCCTGAAATCGCAGGAGATGCCGGACAAAAGGAAAATACAGCTCTTATACGACAGCGCGGAGGCTGTCGTATAAAAGGTCTGCCGCGAACACCCGGACGAATCAAATATTGCCGCAGACAAACGGAATGGAAGGGGTTTGGACTGCCAACCAGCCTTACTTTTTTCCTGCCGATTTATGCGCGAGTACAGTAGTAACCATGCGAACGCCGTATGTGGCCGCTGAATGCCTTACCGCAATGAATTGAATGACCAGTACCAGTAAATAAATGCCTCCGACCTTCAACGAAGGTATAGCGTACAAGCCGGCGGCGCCCACAAATATAATAAAAAATGCGGCCAGCCCTGCGTAATCCCTTAACAAAAGAAAATCTAGATGCACCTGCAAAACCGCAGGATGATTTTCGATGCTCTTATAGAGGCGATACCAGACACGGTTTTGTTCGATTGGATCTACAGGAAGTGCAGAGCCATGCATTTCCGTGAGGCTATCGAGATCGATACGCGGATCGGCTTTGGCATAGCGGCTGAAAGCACGATGCCCTGGCAAGGCATAATGCCAACGCAAAAATACAAGCCGGGCTTTATTGTCTGCACTGAGTAGACCATTCAGAACAGTCGCAATAATGACCGCAAAGCCAACGGGCAAAAGGCTGCTCGTATTCTTGAATACAGCTCGGAGACCAGCAGTTTCTATGGCGTTTGCTTGCACAACGGTATATAGGAAAAGGAAATTTGCCGCGATTATCAACCAGAGGTACCAACGGTTCTGTTCCTTAAGTGATTTTGCCATTTTTACAGCCCCAGGCGAGGAATTGAATTTCGATTAATCATAATCTTCGACTTGTGAAGCAAAGGGTATAATGTTGGCACTGCCGTAATTTGTCCGGGTTGGAAATCCCCCCCAAAAAACTTGGTTGTAACCCTGAGTGCCAACAACTTCGCCGCCTCGACGCCGAAATGCGTTAAGCACCATTTTGCGAGGGTGCATATCGTCATCCCTTGGTGCCGATACAAAGGCGAAAAAGCGCGGGGGATAGCCCTCGGTTTGAATCGGCCCAAGCAGACGGTTTAAAATTGTAGGTCCGACGTTTCGGCGACTACCATGATGAGGAATTTGAACAAACATAAAATCTTGGAGTGGTAAATTTGCCTGTTCTGCTGCATAGGCAGCCCAGGAAAGCGCCCGGATTCCCACATCACCTGTCAATAATACTCTACGATTAACACCGAAGTCGCCATACAAAACCACACTGCTCTCATTGCTTGCACTCGTTACCCCGCCATCTCTAAGGCGTTCCTTTTCCCATGATTCTTTGATCCACTTCTGCCCCTTGGCCACAATCCTCTCGAACATCTTGCCCAACGCACCCGGTTGCGCCTTCCCAATCCAAAAACCAGCAGCCTCGATTGCGGCTTGGTCTGGATCGGGGGTGCGATCAAACTGCGGCAGTAATATTGCGTATACCTCCCTATGTGGCGAAAGGACGTAAAATGGCCCGATCCGCGCTCCTAAAACAGGAGGATTGATAGGGATGTCTTTTTTGGTGGCAATTTCAACCATCTCTGAGATTACATCGTAGTTGTTCATGATCGACTTTTGCAAACCAGCATCGGTCCAGTTCTTGTTTGAAAAGTAAGGACGTGCGGCGTTAGCAAACCACCAGGGCACATTCAGCCAAAGGTTAGACTTTTCTTCTACAGTGACCATCCGGTCATTACCAGCAAACCCGCGTGGATGCTGGATCGTTTTTTCTGACGGTCAAAAATGTAGTGCCACAGAATCTGCTGTTTTGTGTTGATTTGCTGCTCAATTGTCCGCTAATGTTGAAGTGTCCTATTGGGAGACTTCAGCATGTTTGCTCGAACCAAAAAGTCCGGTAAGTACGAATACCTCCAAATCGTCGAAAACCACCGGGAAGGTACCAAGGTAAACCAGCGTGTTATCGCAACCCTTGGCAGACTCGATCAAATGCACACCAAGGGGGAAGTCGAAACCCTGGTTCGCTCCCTGGCGCGTTTTTCCGAACAAGCCCTCCTTGTCCTTTCAGGTAGAAGCGACATCAGTGCCGAATCTACAAAGATAGGGCCTGCTCTCATTTTCGAGCGGCTGTGGAAAGAGCTGGGGATTCCAAAGGTCCTCAAAGGGCTTCTTTCTGAGAGGTTTTTCTTTTTCGACGTAGAGCGAGCGCTTTTCCTGACCGTGCTCCACAGGCTTATGGCGAGCGGCTCGGACCGCTTCTGCGACAAGTGGCGCAGGGACTATTTCGTAAACGGGACAGATGAGATCGAGCTTCATCACCTCTACCGTGCCATGGCCTTTCTCGGGGAGGAGACTTACGACCAAAAGAACGCCACTCCATTTACTCCCCGATGCACAAAGGATGTCGCCGAGGAACGGCTCTTCATGGCCAACCGTCACCTCTATTCCGGGTTGGACCTCGTCTTTTTCGATACAACGTCCTTCTATTTCGAGGGAGCCGGAGGAGAAACGATTGGCGAGCGGGGCTTCAGCAAAGATCATCGCCCGGATCTAAATCAAATGGTGGTCGGAGTTGTCCTCGATGACAACGGGCGTCCTCTGTGTTGTGAAATGTGGCCCGGCAACACCACCGACGTAACGACTCTGATTCCGGTTGTGGAGAGAATCCGGGATAGATTCAATGTCTCAAAGTTCTGCGTCGTGGCCGACAGAGGAATGATAAGTAAGGAAACCATCCGGGAGTTCGAAAAACCGGAAAACAAGGTTCCATACATCCTCGGCACCCGCATGCGCAACGTCTTGGAAGTAAAACGCGACGTGCTCTGCCGCGCCGAAAACTACCAGGAAGTCGTTCCGGAAGGGACCCGTGTCAAAGACCCCTCGCCCTTGAAGGTGCAAGAGGTTTGGGTGGAAAACCGCCGCTACATCGTCTGCGTTAACTCCAAACAGGCCAGAAAGGACGCGGCCGACCGAGAATCCATCCTGGCATCCCTTGAAGCACAACTAAAGCATGGCCCGAAATCCCTTGTGGGAAACAGAGGCTACAGGCGCTTTCTCAAGATCGAAAAAGGCAGCGCGACCATCGACTGCAAAAAGGTCGAACAGGAAGCTAGGTTCGACGGCAAATGGGTCCTGAGGACCAATACTCGCTTGTCGGCCAAGAATGTGGCGCTGAAATACAAAGAATTATGGCAGGTGGAACACACATTCAGGGATATGAAATCAGTTCTGGAAACCCGGCCCGTCTACCATCGCCTGGATGAAACCATAAGGGGCCATGTCTTTTGCAGCTTCCTCGCCCTCATGCTCAAAAAGGAACTCTATCGGCGCCTGGAGGCCGCAGGGCACAGCTTTGAATGGGCGCAAATCAAACAAAACCTCAAAGCCCTTACCGAAACGGTGCTCGAAGAAGACGGAAAGCGCATGGCTGTGCGGAGCCAGTGCAAGGGCGTCTGCGGGAAAGTGTTCCAAGCGGTTGGCGTGGCGATCCCTCCCACCATCCGTGAAATCTGATTCAGTTTTCAAAGAGCGGGAATGTAGTGCCAAGAAAGTCAAGTGCTAGTCTATGTTGTTGAAATTACAACATAAGTTTTCCGGTACTGTAGAAGTTGAGTTAGATACAGGGAGTTCGGATAACACGGTCCGCAGACCGGAGGCATGGTCGTCGTCTAAGTGAGTTAGCACAACATACGAGATGACCGCATTTTTGCCGAAATAACTATAAACATGATCAACGATCAGCTTACCAGAATCGATATTGCCTCCATCGACGACCATCAATTCATAGAATCCGGGGGTACCGTATCGCACGACGATTGCATCCCCGGCTCTTGAGGCATCACCGACTTGCAGGAATTCAATTTCGCAATTCATAATGTTGGTTCCTTTCTCTTAGCCCAATTTCATAAATGGACCACTTAAACAGCTCCGATGCCTTTCGGACTGAGTAAGCTGATTTCCGGCATCTATTAATCGTCCATCTCTAATGTCCGATACTCGCCATTGTCTTGGTCGTAAACGTCTACGTCCACGGTGCTTCCAGAGCGGTGAATGGACTCAACATCGGCATTATGGTAGGAACCATCATTATAATCGAAGAATTCGATGTCATTCCCGCTCCTGACCAGATTGCCTGTGTCTATTTCGACAAAGTCTCCTTTTTCATAGTCATACCCACTCCAGGCCAGAGTCAATGTCGGCTTGTCATCATGGTTACAAGTGCATGTGGGACTTGTGGAGCCGTCACAGCATTGTATTCGTCCACCAGAACAACCGCAAACACCATCATGCCACGAACAACAGCCACGCTTTGCGATCATCTCCCCCGAACCCCTGACAGGAAGGATATTATGAATTGAACAATTGGGTGCTGTCATTTTTGCATCGACAGGAAAAACCGAACCGCAAAGGGCCAATACTGCCAGCAAACACAAAGTGACGGGAATTGCCTTTTTCATTGGATTCTCCTTCTTAATCGTTTGCGTAGTTCTTTCGACTTTACCCTGGAAGATCTATTTTTGCCTGAAATCTCTCTGATAGTACCGAGGAGTTCCATCGTAATATGGACTTGTTGGATTACTTCGGTAGTAATTGTGGCCTTCTCGACTGGTATACGGGTTGATGTTTCCTTTGAAACTGTAGTTGTCGGTGACAGTGGAGTTTGGGTTACTCCTGTAATGCGGTGCAACGTATGTACTGTTGCCTCGATAGTATCCCTCCACCCACCCGGCAAAAACATTGCTGGAAAACAATCCCAGCGATAAAAATAGAACGGTGATCATGAACAATACTTTTTTCATTTTTTGTTCCTCCTTTGTGGCGCAAATCTCATAAACCAACCTTCTAATTGGTAGAACGGAGTTTTCCCAAGAAACCGGACATGATTGAGCCGGTTTTTTCATCCCTTCTTAAATGAATCCCTGAAAGGTCCGGTCAGTGAGCCACATGAAACCGCACGGTGGCTTCGATTGCGGAAGGTACCTGATGCAGCAAATTTCAAATTGATGGCGGAGAAAAAACGATTCTTGACATGCCTGAGGAAGATCAAATGCCAGAAGAATTATTCTTTTTCGTTAAACGAAATTTTCTTTGAGCTTATGATTGCTGGCATTACGGCTTGGAGATGAGATTCCCTTTAATTTTTATTGTTCAGTGGTCAGTGAACTGAAGGATCGACTTAACCTCTGTTTCATTAAAACCTTCTTCATGGAGAATAATGAACGGGGTGCTTTCAGACGGCCCCATTTTGGAGAGCAAGGCAGATATCTCCTTCATCGTATCCCGATCATTGGGAGCGAGTTGGATAGCTTTATGGTAATCTCGGAGTGCTTCGCGGTATAGTCCCAGTTTCTCGTAAGCTTGTCCCCGATCGTAATACCTCTCGCTATCCTCGGGAGATAGAATAAGAGCCTTATTGTACCAGGGCACCGATTGCGCGTACTGTCCTTCCACAAAATACACATCTGCAATTCCTGCAAGGGCCTGAACATTGTTTACGTCGATCTGGAGTGCGCGCTTATAAAAACCCATAGCCTTCTCTGATTGTCCCACCCCTGCCCAGGCGTCACCCAAGCCACTTAAAACAGCTGCCTTAGTATTCGCAGAGAATATTGGCACACTCAGAATCTTCAAAGCCGATTCATACGATTGAATCGCCTCCCGGTATCTGCCCCCCGCAAAGTGATTGTTACCTTCAACTACGTATTGTTTAATCGAAGAATTAAGGGCAACAAATGAACCGATCACCAGCAGGATCATTAACGTGGAAATCAAAATCGACACTGTCTTATTCCTCTTAACCCATTTTATTGACCTGCCGAGTTTTCCTACCGGCTTTGCAATAACGGGTTTAGAGAACAGGAAGTTGTTTATGTCTTCTTTCACCAGCTCGGCTTTGGCGTATCGATTTTCAGGAGCCTTCTCCAAACATTTGAAGACTATGGCCTCAGCATCTTTGGGGAATGCTTTCCTGCCTGTTCGTAACAGTGGAGGGTCAGTTTTTAATATTTTTTCTACAGTTCCAGCCACGTCTGTGGACTGAAATGGCTGGTCAGGGGAAAGCATTTCGTACATCGTTACGCCAAGAGACCAGATCTCCGATGCAGGACTTACAATGTTTCTCGTGATATGCTCCGGCGATGCGTAGGCGATTGTACCAAGAAATTCCTGAGACTGAGTGTTCCGGAGGGACCGCATGTCCTTTGCCAAGCCGAAGTCAACGATCATCGGTACCCCACCGTAAGTGAGCATGATGTTCGAGGGTTTGAGGTCTCCGTGACACATACTGTTTCTATGAGCATAGCTGAGTGCGTCTGCGATTTCCGCGCATAGGATCAGAGCGAAAGAGGTATAAGACTGGTTCCAGAATGAGGGATCGCGTATAACGCTAATGGATTCAGGGTTATCGGTCCCATCACCGCAAAAATTTAGCCGTGCGGAATCCGGATGGGTATGAACAATGTCTCTTACCAGCTCTGCTGACCACTCGCCGACAGGGAAGCATCTTAAACCCTGAAGAATTTTGTTAAGGGAAAGTCCGGGGATCAGTGCCATTGCTATAAAATAGAAGCCCTTCTCCTCGCCCATGGAATATATCGGAACTATGTTCGGGTGGTTGAATCTAGCAATAATCTGAGCCTCTGTTCGGAATCGCTTTATCGATACCCTGTCAGAGGAAAATCCAAGCGGTAGAACTTTCAGCGCAACATATCTACCGAGAGATTGCTGGAGGGCCAAATACACTACGCCCATACCCCCCCGTCCTATTTCCTGAATGATCAAAAACTCACCGATTTCGGTACCACCCAGGCTCTCGTCCGTGAATGCCTCTTCCAAGACCCTCACGATGTTGTACTTCTGCTCGAAAACGGTCCGCAATAAGGGGTATTTTTGGCAGTAATCGTTGAGTACGAGGCCATTGCCTCCATCCAGCAACCGCTCCATGAAGCTATTGATGACTTCCTCTTGTCGATAGGGTGTGTCCACCGCCATCAAAACCTCAGTTCCTGCAGTATCTTATTGTTTTCAGCAAGGGCCACAAGCTTTTGAAAAGATCGATTAAACTGTTTCCTGACGGCATCTTCACCCTTGCCAGCATATGAGGCAATTTCGCCAAAGGTTAAACCCTCCAGCTTGTGCTGAACAATCACCTCTCGATCCGTTTCACTCAATTCAAGTAGGAGGTCATCCACGGCGATTTTGGTATCTTGCTTCAGAATATACTGCGTCGGAGAGGTGCCCTCCTGGGCAACCATGTCGCGCAAACGTAACTTGTCATTTGAAACGTTAATCGTCTGATCCAGTGAGCATTCGCGCTCGGAAGATCTTCGTAGCGCCGACGTATAGTCAAGCTGGTCTCGGATTACATTTAGGACAATCCGGCTGAGCCAATGGATGAAAGATCCTTCGCCAGTATGTTGAAAAGTTGGGAGCTTCTTAAAGGCGTGGATGAACACTTCCTGAACTATATCCATCGACTGAAGCTTGAGGCGATCTCTCAGTCCGGGGGGCAGCCTAAGGCGCACTATTCTGAGGACCCTTTCATGGTAACGGGCGAAAAGAATATTTAGAGCGTGCTTGTCGCCTTCTTGACCAGCTCTAATCAGAGCAACCGTATCTTGATCCGTAATGGGGGTAGCCATTATGCGCTCCGATAATCGTCCGGGGGGCTTCCGCGTGATCGTTTTTCCAAGTATAGGGCAAAGCAATGACCGAAGCAAGCATACCGATTTGTCTTGTCCTGCGGATACTTTCTGGATGAACCGATTCCATTTATAGATCGTCACTCCGAAAGGCTTTGGCGGCACCTGTCTTATGTGGTAACCTGTATTCCACCAAGGAGGGACAATATGCCATTGGTAGTGCACAACGCTGAGTTGGGAAGAAGCTTGCGAGCCATGCTCGAAAGGGACGGATATGTACTCAACCGCGAGCGCGTGCACGGCGAGACGGGAGTCGATATCATAGCTCGTAAGGAAACAGATGAAACTCACATCGAGGTTATCGGTTACAAGTCCAGTGGACCGGCCAGAGCCAAGGATTTTTACGAATGCTTCTTTCGGACTGTTTCCCGAATCAAGGATGGTGCACAAAGATGTGTCATGGCACTACACTGCCAAGCGGAATGTGGCCTTCCAGCACGTGCTCGCCAGAAACGAATTGGCTTTGCATTCCCAGAACTCGAAGTCTGGCTGGTCGATCCTGAAGCGGCAACTTATAGACCGACAACCTGGGCTGAATGGTTGGAGGTGTGATGTGAAAATCTACCTTGCCGGTCCGCTGTTCTCGGAAGCCGAACGCGATTGGATGAGAAAATTAAAGGGGCAGATTGAAAGCCTTGTCGTCGAAATGGGTCGCGCGGTTCAAATGATCTGGCCCTACGAGCTGATTACCCAGGAGGAAATCAATGCCCTTGGAACAGCGGCCAAGCACGAAATCTTCTCCCGGTGCGTATTACATCTGGAAAACTCCGACTTCGTAATCGCCGTTCTGGATGGTCCACAGGTAGACGATGGAACGGCCTGGGAGATCGGATATTACTACGCGCTGAAGAGGGGCAAGATAATCGGTATTCGGACAGACTTCAGAAGAGCAGGGGAATGCGAAGGAGCAAAGGTCAATCCTACGATAGAGTGTTCGTGTGACCACATTGTTCACTCAGTCGATGATTTTCACCGATTTTTCGCTGAACAAATATCCATACTTTCGGTCTTCCCGGAAAGCTCCCTTCCGCTTTTTCCGCCGTTGAACTCCTGAAATTTCACAGCAACTGATAAGTCGCAGCCCCGACCTCAAGCGGCTGCGCGACGAAGGTTATGATACTAAGTTCAAGGCAGGGCGGGGATAAACCCGCGCCCCTACGACATTGTCGCGCGGTTGTTCCGCAGGGGAGGGGGAGCGTAGCGCTGTATGCCCTCCCGTAGCACCCGACTTGAACGCAACTCCGTGTGACATAGAAATTCGGGCTGGCCATTTGCTGGTCAAGGATGTTCCGTACGTGAACTCCAAGAAGGAGATTAAGCGGGGGATTCTCGTTTCAACATTAGAGCATAAGTATGGCTGCACTCTTTTCCGGGTTATACGTCAAATATTTCCTTAACAAGATCTCTGTAAGCTTTGGCTCCGGTTGACGACCGTGCGTGTTGCGTTGCCGACACCCCGCTGCGTGGAGCTTCGGCCACCCTGGTACAGGCAGGTATTACGGTCTTGAAAACCTTCTCGCCATATCTTCTTCTCATGTCTTCAACCGACAACCGGGACTCCCTGGTGCGAAGGTTTGACATGGTGCCGAAATAACCGAGTATCCGGATATCGGGATTCAATCTGCGCCGGACCTTTTCGACGAGTTCATTTATATCCTCGGCAACTTTCAGGTCCAAATAGGCCGTTCTAAAAGGAACGAGCACTTCCCGGCTCATTCGCAGCGCATTCACCACCAGAAATGGCGAGATGGGGGGTAGATCCATAATTACGAAATCATATTCGTCAGCATGTCCGGCAAAGCGTTCGAACAGGATACTCTCCTTGCCGATCTCCGCATTGAGCTCCGATTCACAGCTTGCAAGGCTTTCGTCTGAAGCGGCGACATAGAGGTTTGCAGTTGTACTATTGTATATAGCCTCCGAAATATGTCCGTTCGGATTGCACAGGACATCCGTTAACGTCCTGTTTGCAGGTTCGAGTTTGATTCCCAGATGCGATGTCGCTCCAGTGTATGGATCGAGGTCCACCAGGAGCGTCTTTTTTCCCGCTTGCGCCAGGCAACAGGCAATGTTTACAGCCGATGTAGTTTTACCGACTCCACCTTTAAGAGATAATATAGTGACTATTCTTGTGTCAGACATCGAGATCCTCCTCTTGACAGCCTATGTAAAGAACCGGCTGCATTTGCAGGCTCAACCGTTCCATGCAGAGCAAAAGTGCTTTAAACACCTGGAGAGATCAATTATTCAGCACACAGTACCGCCCGAGGAGTTCATCGATCCTCCCTTCCTTGACCAATGTCTTCAGGAGTGGAAGAATATTTCTCTTGTCCATTTCCAGGTGTTCGGCTACCTCCCGGACCGTTGCGCCCCGGTCCGCAGATTCGAGAAAAGATATGATACCCTCAATCACGGCGGCTTCAGATCGAGCACTACCGGCTTGGCCCTCAATCGGGCGCCCCGGCACTTCCCCGGCGACGCTGCCTGAGAGCGGTGCGGCCTGCCCCGGGTCCTCGGCCTCGGGAACAACTGCGGCAAACCGTTCTTCTTCCCGGCCTGTCTTTTGCGGTTCATCCATTGGATTTTCGGCGACCGCATCAGCCCGGTCCGGGGCCACAGCCTCCTCGTGATCCTTATGCACAGGCACCGGTGCTTCCATTGCGCCCAGTCCAAAGAGCGCTCTGGTCATGTTCAGAGCAATTTCAAATTGATCCGAAACGAACTTTACCCAGATATCTATCATAGGCCTCCTCTCATACAGCATCATACTCGAGCGGCAATGTCCCTTTGAATCGGCCACAGGCGGGATATCAATGCAGGGGCCGGTACGAAAACCCGTTTCCTTACCCCTTTCCGGCAAGATACATCATCGTGACAGTGGATTCAACCGCCTCGCAACTGCATCCAATGACATTTTTATTTTGCCCCCGAATGCGTAAATGTGTAAAAGTAAATCACAATCTCACTATCTCAAAAGATCCGGTACTCAAAAACCACCGAGACTCGATTTCCTATCGCACTCTTATGACCTTACGGCAAGGCATTCCCGAATGAGGGAGGCCGTCAAGCGGAAAGGGCGGGAGATAAGGGACACCAGGGAAGAGAGTGATTGCCATGGCCGGACCCGGGTTTTCCCGGAAAAGAAACCGAAAACGTTGGATCTTCTTTTTTGCGCTTGGCGTCAGCCTGCTCCTGCACGGGTGCGCCGAAAAGAAGCCCGGCCCGGCCCGGGTGGGCATCCTGTGCGGACTGGATATTTTTGCCACGACGCTTGACGGCTTCAAGGCCAGGATGAGCGAATTCGGCTACATCGAGGGCAAGAACATCGCCTACGACGTGCAGAGGACCAACTTCGACCCGGCGGCGGAACATCGCATCCTCAGGAAATTTGTAGAGGATAAGGTAGACCTTATGCTCGTGCTTCCCTCGGAGGTGTCCGTAGAGGCAAAAGCGGTCACCCGGGGGACCGGCATTCCAGTGGTGTTTTGCCAGACCAACACAGAGGGTACCGATCTGATCAAGAGTGTGCCCGAACCAGGCGGAAATATCACCGGGGTACGGTACCCCGGCCCGGACCTCGCCCTCAAGCGTTTCGAGATCCTGCACGAACTGGCGCCGCAGGCAAAACGCATGTGGGTACCCTATACGAAGAACTCCCCGATTGTGCCCGACCAGTTGACGGCCCTGCGCCGGGAGGCGGCAAAAACAGGCGTCACGCTGGTGGAATCGCCCGCTGACGGCGCCTCCGACCTGATAGCGGATTTAGACGCCAGGGCGAAAGCAGCCGATATCGGCATCGACGCCGTCTTGTTCATATCCGAGCCTCTGGCCCGGACCCCCGCCGTTTTTCCCAAAATAGCCAAATTTGCATCCGAGCACAAGATACCCATCGGGGGGGTCCTGTACTCTTTCGAGGGCTATTCAACTTTATTCGGTATTGCGACCGACAATATTGCAGTGGGCAGGCTGGCAGCTCAACAGGCGTACAAGATCCTGAGAGGCATCCCGCCGGGAACCATTCCCGTAGTTTCTGCGGAGAGCTATTTCCAACTCAACTACAAAGTAGCGCAGGAACTTGGCCTGAGAGTCCCTGCAGGGTTGTTGAGGCAAGCGGACGAAATCATCCGCTGAGGGGGGCACGCGAGCGGGGGTGAAGGGACATGGAGACCCTGACGGAAGAATCTTCAAAGGCGAGAAAGCTGAGCACGACCCTGGCCACCGCTTTTGTTTCTTTGAGCGTGGCGGTGCTGCTCCTTTACGGCGGGATCAAGACATATCATGAAGTAAAGACCCAGCAGGAGCTCATTTCAAATATGCAGCAACTCATCGCGCAAGATGCCGCGATGACGGTCAGCGGTTTCATCAACGAGAACTTCAGCACCCTGGAAACGGCGAGCAGGCTGACCGATCTTTACGCGGTTTCCAATGAGGAGCGGCAGCAGTTTCTACAGGGCATCCTGGGGCTGCGGCGGGCCCTCAGGCAAGTGGTGCTCCTGGATACGGGCAACCAGGTCCTCGCCAAGTCGTCGCGCCTCTCGATGGAGGCATCGAGCCGGCTCACAGACCGGTTCAAGTATATCAGTCCGGGGCAGGAACCGCAGAAGAAGCGCGAGATCGGGCCGGTCTACATCGATTCGGCGACCAGTGAACCCATCGTGACCATAGCTGTTCCTGTAACCGACGCCTTTGGAGATCCACAAGGAACGCTGATCGCCGAACTCGACCTGAAGTCAATGTGGGACATAGTCGACCATCTCAAAGTCGGGGAAACAGGGTACGTGTACGTGTGCGATCGACAGGGCAATTTGCTGGCCTGCCACGACACGGCCCGAGTTTTAAGGGGTGAAAACGTATCCCACTTGAAAGCGGTCGCTGACTTCGTTCGGAATCGATCATTGCGTCAACCCGGTATGGCGAGCAGTTATCGAGGAATCATGGGGTCCAGGGTGGTGGGAACCTACGCACCCCTGAAATCGCCCGACTGGGCCGTCATAAGTGAACTGCCATGGGAAGAGGCGTACAGGGACATTGCCCTGAACGTCGCGACGGCTATCGGAATTACGCTGGTAATGGCGTGTTTTGCCGGTATTTTCGGGACGTTCATAGCAAAACGCCTGTCAGCGCCCGTGATCAACCTGACGGAGACTGCGTCCCGGATTGCAGCCGGTGAGAGGGATTTGCAGGCGGAGGTGGGCGGGCCGAGGGAGGTCGCCCGCCTGGCCACGGCTTTTAACAGCATGACGGCCCAGTTGCGGCAGAGCCTGATGGACCTGGAGCAGCGGTTCGCCGACCTGAAACGAACGGAGAAGGCGTTGCGCCTGAGTGAAGAACGACTTCGCCTGGCCCTCGAAGGCACCTATGACGGCATATGGGACATGGATGTGCAAAGCGGTCAGGCATATTTCAGTCCTCGCTATTATATGATGATGGGATACGAGCCGAACGAATTCCCGGCAAACTATGAGAACTGGCGGCTGAGGGTCCATCCGGACGATCTGGAGCGTTGCGAGCACGCGGTGCGGCGTGCGGCCGAACAACTCTCGCGTTTCGCCATTGAGTTCCGATTCAAGGCAAGGAACGGAGAATGGCGCTGGATGCTGGGGCGCGGCAAGGTCGTTGAATCGGACCCATCCGGGAAGGCCGTCCGGGTGGCCGGGTCACACACCGACATCACGGAGCGCAAGCTGGCCGAAGAGGCGCTTCGCAAATACGAACGCATCGTATCCACCTCCCGGGACCTGATGGCCCTGGTCAACCGCGATTACGTCTACGAAGCCGTGAACGAGAGCCATTTGGCGGCGCACCGGCAGCAGTGGGCGGACGTGGTCGGGCGGACGGTACCTGAAGTCATGGGCGAGAGCGTGTTTCGGGAGGCGGTCCAGGCGCGGTTCGACCAGGCCCTTGCCGGCCACACGGTCCACTGTCAGGCTTCATGGGACTTCGCGGGGCTCGGCCGCAGAATCATGGACGTCACCTACTTCCCGGTGTTCGACGAAACGGGGAAGGTGGACGGGGTCGTGGTCAACTCCCGTGACATCACCGAGACCCGGAAGCTCGAAGAACAACTGATACAGACGCAAAGGATCGAATCCATCGGGACCCTGGCGGGGGGCGTGGCCCATGAGATCAACAATCCCCTCAACGGAATCATGAACTATGCCCAGTTGATCCTGGACAGGGTTGGAACGGACAACCCGGCGAGCGGATATGCCCGGGAGATTCTGCAAGAGACCCGGCGAATTGCCGGGATCGTGCGAAATCTGCTGACTTTTGCCCGGCACGAGAAGCAATCCCACAGCCCGGCGCAGTTGGCGGACGTTGTTGCGGGGGTGCTCTCCCTGATCCTGACGGTGATGCGTCACGATCAGATCGACCTGGAAGTGTCCATTCCTGAGGACCTGCCTAATATAAAGTGCCGCAGCCAGCAGATCCAGCAGGTGGTTATGAATCTCATGACCAACGCCCGTCATGCGCTGAACGAACGGTATCCCGGCTACAGTCCGGAAAAAAAACTTCGGATCGCGGTAACGCCGATCATCAAACAAGGCCGCCGGTTCATCCGGACCACCGTTGAAGACACCGGTCCGGGCATCCCCGAGGAGATCAGGGACCGGATCTTCGATCCCTTTTTCACCACCAAGCCCAAGGAAACCGGCACCGGCCTGGGGCTTTCCATCAGCTACGGCATCGTTAAAGAACATGGGGGGGAATTGAGCGTGGAAAGCGAACCGTACCGCTACACCCGTTTTCACATGGATCTTCCCGTGGATAACGGATGGACGCTCGGAGAGAACTGAGGAGATGCGATGGGAAATATTCTGGTTGTTGATGATGAGCGCTCCATTCGAACGACAGTCAAGGCCTTCCTGGAGCAGGACGGCCACAGCGTGGAGACCGCTGAAGAAGCGGAATCGGCCATGGCTGTACTCCAGAGCAAGCCGATGGACGTGGTCCTGACCGATATCATTCTGCCCCGGGTTTCCGGTGTAGAACTGCTCCGGCGAATTCGCGACACGACACCCGGTGTTCAGATCATCATGATGACCGGGGAGCCGACGCTGGAGACGGCAGCGGAATCGCTGCGCCATGGCGCCGTCGATTATCTGCAAAAACCTGTCGGCAAGAACGACATCCTCAAGGCCGTCCGGAACGCGCTGCACGTCAAACAGCTCAATGATGAGAAGCTGCGCCTCGCAGAAGAAAACCGAAACTACATGAACCATCTCGAACAACTGGTCGAGACCCGCACCCGGGCCCTGGCGGCAAGCGAGGCCGCCCTGCGGCATCATGCCGAGGAATTGTCCATACTCAACCGCCTGGCCCGGAAGGTGAACGAAAGCATGACCGTGGACGGTTCCATCCAGTGCGGGCTGAGTGAAATCGCCAAAGCGGTCGCACCCGATATCGCCGTCTTCTTCCTGCGCAGCGGAGGGGAGCTGGCGCTCAGAGGCGTCTACCCCGAGCAGCCGGAGAAGGCGTGGCTGCCTCAAAGGGTCCAGACGGTGGGAACATGCCTGTGCGGACTGGCGGTAAGCGAAGAGCGCGCCGTTTATTCCTTCGATATTCGATCGGATTCCCGATGCACTATGGAGGAATGCCTAAAGGCGGGGTTCCGCTCCTTTGCAGCCCTGCCTCTCCGGGTTGGCTCCGAAACTATAGGGGTGCTGGGGATCGCATCCCTGCGGCAGAGGGATTTTCATGAACATGCGCCCTTTCTCGAAGCCCTTGCCAACGAGATGTGCATCGGGCTCAACAAGTCCCTGCTGTATGAAAGGGAGCAGCGGCATGCCGTGGAACTCAATGCGAGCCTTTCCCGAATCCAGGAGGGCGAGGCCGAGCGGCTCCTGCTTTTGCAGCATCTGCAACGGTCCCAAAGGCTGGAGGCTATCGGGGCCCTTGCCAGCGGCATCGCCCATGACTTCAACAATATCCTGGCAGTCGTGATCGGTTGTACCGAACTTGCCCTGTTGCGTACTCCCCGAGAATCCAAGTCCCGGGAAAGCCTCGAGATGGTGCTGTCAGCAGGTCAGCGGGCAAAAGACCTGGTCAAGCAGATCCTTGCCTTCAGCCGGCAAAGCGAAGAGGAACGACGGCCGATCCAGATCACCCACACAGTGAAAGAGGTCCTCAGATTCATGAGGGCTTCCCTGCCGGCCACCATCGCAATCCACGAAGACATCGATTCCGACAGTGGAACTATCCTGGCCGACCCGGTACAGATCGACCAGATCATCATGAACCTGTGCACCAACGCGCATCATGCCATGAGTGAAAAAGGCGGAGTGCTCGAGGTCAAGCTGACTTCCGTGGACCTTGGGCCCGAAGGCGGCGCCGTGCATCCCGATCTCAAGCCCGGGCCCCATGTCAAGGTCAGTGTGAGAGACACCGGTTGCGGGATGGACGAGGCCACTATGGAAAAGATCTTCGACCCCTACTTCACCACAAAGGCGAAGGGGGTCGGTACGGGCCTCGGTCTCGCGGTAGTGCACGGCCTTGTGCAGAGCCACGGCGGCGCGATCACGGTGGAAAGTGAGCCTGGAAAGGGTTCCGTGTTCAATCTCTATTTTCCCTCCATCCTGAAAGAGGCGGTCGAGGAAATACTGATCCAGGAGGCAATGCCGACCGGCCATGAACATATTCTGCTGGTCGACGATGAACCCGTCCTCCTGGATATGGGCCGGGAGATGTTGGAATACCTGGGTTACAGCGTGGAAACCAGAACAAGCAGCGTGGACGCCCTGGCGCTCTTCAGCGCCCACCCCGACCGGTTCGATCTCGTCATCACCGACATGACCATGCCCTTCATGACCGGAGACAAGCTGGCAATGGAACTCATGCGAGTTCGAGCGGACATCCCCATCGTGGTCTGCACCGGCTACAGCGAAAAGATCAAGGACGAGAAGGCCAAGGCCATGGGCATCAGGGCCATCGTTATGAAACCCATCCTGATGGCGAAAATGGCCAAAGCTATTCGGGATGCGTTGGAGAACAAACAGGATAGCTGACCGGCTGCAGAGAACCGGCGTTTCCGGCCGCCGCGGCGGCGATGCCCGACTGCTATCCTTTACGTTCGATGCGGTTGAAATCATTTTTCGAAATAGTTGTTCATGTCCCCCCGAACACCCTGAAACCACGAAAAGTCCCGTAGACCCGTAGGGTAGGCTAAGCGCAGCCCATCAAGTCTTTCCGAAACAGGTTGCAACGGTAGAGAAAAGATTTTTAAGAAGAGGATAACTGTTCTCCAACTGGGATCTATAAGCATTTTCGCACGACCTTCATCAGGCACACTTCGTGCCTAAGCATTCATATAACGCACTTCAAGCAAACGGTTATTCCCGTTTGTCTTGTGTTCAATACAGGCGAGTCGAGTTTTCAGGTTGCGGTCAAAGTCTTTGTGCATCACGATGAAGTTGTAATGGTACACCTGCATGTATGCTCATACAAATATGCAGGGATCTACCTACACCTGGATGGAATTCCCGGCCCGGCGAGTTTTTAACACGATCTTGTTATATTTGCGCATCAGGGGTTGCAACCAGGAGCATCGATGAATATAAGACTGGATATCAGCCGAAAGCTCGAATAAACCGACTCGTTCAAAATCGGGATAGATCAACTATTTTCAAGTGATTCGAATTACAAAATGTGTTCCGAGTAGCGTATTGGGGATATTCCCGTTCACGTTGCCTTCTATATGCGGAACCTCTCCCGGGAAGACTCTCCAAACCAAGCCGATCGAAAGTTTCATAGATTCGTTTCGATGTTGGGGCAGGTAGATTCACGCTTAGTGATCTATTCGACCAACCTGTTCACCTTTGGCAAGAAGGGAGGTGATGCGGTTTGATTGTAGTGAACGCTTGACACGATACCAGGGTAATTGTGGAGGAAGCCGGGAGGAAGGGACACGGCGCGCGCGGAAACCGCCTGGATGCCGAGGGCAAGGGTTATACCGCGCGGGAGACCCTGCGCACGCTCAACGGCGTTTTGACGTAGTGCACGGGTTCGTCATTGCCGCACAGACCGCGTGACAGGGTAAATGTCGAACAACTCTTTAAAGGAGGCAGGTTATGCCAGTAATAGAGGGCGTAAAGAAAATAGTTATTTATCTTGAGGGCTTCCAAAGGCGGATGATCAAGGATTTCCTCGGTGTCGAGTGCGATACTTATGAACTCGATGTTCCGGCGCCGCCGCGCTTCGTGCCGCTATATGCCGCCCCAACCGACCTCAAGTGCAAGCGTATGTACTTCACCGAATGGCAGATGCGTGAAATAAAGGATGAGGCCGGGATTACCTGCGAGTTCATCGAACTGTGCAAAGACAAGCCGGTTCCATTGTACATGGTTCGGCACCACTAGCAACAAAGTCAAGCATGGGGCCGGGGCAAGCCCGCCCCGGCCGCATCCATGCTCGGCTTATCGAAAGGAGACGGGACCTTGAATTCGACCGAATACGTGCCGGAGTATGCCGTCTGGGAACTGACGCTCCAATGCAACATGAAGTGTCTTCATTGCGGTTCGTCCGCCTCGAAGGCGCGGGCCAACGAGCTGAGCGTCGAGGAATGCCTGCCGATAGCGGACGATCTCCTTCGACTCGGCTGCCGGCAGATCACTTTCATCGGCGGCGAAGTTTTCCTCTACAAGGGATGGGCAGAGGTGGCGCGGAGGATGTCGGACGGTGGGGCAAAGACCAACATCATCACGAACGCATTCCTGTTTGGTGACGAACAGATAGCCGGGATAAGGGAGGCGAAACTTTGCAACATTGGTATTTCCCTCGACGGTATGGAGAAAAACCATGACCGGATGAGAAAGAAGGGTTCTTTTCAAAAAGTTCTTACCGCATTCGAGAGAATCAACCGGGAAAATATACCGATAGCAGTCATAACGAGCCTCCTTGACTTCAACGCCGATGATCTTGACGAGATGTACGAACTCCTTGTCGCCAACGGGGTTGGGATCTGGCAGATCCAGATAGTCACGAGCATGGGGAACATGGCCGAGAACAAAGGATATCTCCTCGCTCCGGAGAAGGTTGGGAAAATAACCGCATTTATCTGCCGAAAACATCGGATGGGGTCAATGCAGGTAATTGCCGGAGACAATATCGGCTACTTCGACGAGAGTGAGGTTTACATTCGGAGTCGACCGGGAACCATAGCAGTCTGGAGCGGCTGCAAGGCGGGAATACGTGTGGTGGGCATTGACAGCGTAGGGAATGTCAAGGGGTGTGAGTCGATCTATTCGGAAAAATTCATCGAGGGGAACCTGCGCCATGAGACCCTCGAAGAGATATGGAAAAAGGAAGGCAACTTCGCTTACAACCGGAATTTCGATGTCAGCATGCTCACCGGGGCCTGCGCCGGATGTGACAAGGGACACATTTGCCGAGGTGGTTGCCGGGGCTCGAGCTATTTCAACAGCGGCTCTCTCTTCGAAAGCCGCTATTGCAGCTATCCGGGACGGCCTGGATGCAGCACGGCGCGGGCGTCTGGTTCAGCCGAAGCCTGAGTGCCGGTAATGTATTGATTACATTACTCATTCTTTCGTTTCAATATCTGATCCGGACCAAACCAACGGATGATTTGCCGTCGTATCGAGAGAGAACTCGCGGCCCGGCTAATCTCTGAAGGGGACACAGCTCCTCTTGCGGTTCAGGATGACTGTGAGAGGTTTCAGCCGGGGCAGCGCGTTAGACAGCCGCGCAGGGAGTGTGTATGATGGGTCGAAGACAAGGCACCGTAGACGATCGAGTTCTAGTGGCGGTCTCTAAGTCAATGGCCGACCTGCGGCGAACGCTGGGCGTTCTCAACGGGTTCTGGCAGACTAGCGAGCTTGCGTACGGGTATCTGCTAACGCACTCCACTACTGATACTGAGTTCGCGGACCCAAACCGCCCGACAATTAAAGTGCTGGGATACATCCAATCAGAGGTTTGGTATCCGAACAACCAGGGCCGCATCAAGCTAAGCGACACCATTGGAACGACCTTGCAGCAGGTACGCGACAACACTGTCCATGTCTATCGCGCCGCTTTGCTGAGCTTCTTTTCAGCCTTCGAGGCATATCTTGATACGGAAGTCGATCATTTGAAGCCTTCTAATGTGTCGTGGGGCCAGTACGTCCGGTCATTGTCGAATACTTCATTGCGATCAGCAGAGTGTCCCCTTCCTCTCCGAACTGTCTTGTGCGCGGACGTGTGCCGCAAGGTCCGCAATAGGCTGGTGCATGAGTCACCCTCAGTGCCAACGTCGCTCGCCGATTCCTTCCTCATCGACTGGAAAAAAGATCTCTATGATCGCGCTTGCGAGTTCGGCTGGCCGCAGAGTGAGGTTACCGCCGGACTCTCCTATGCGTTCGATCGGGTGATCGGCCAAGCGGTTAACCATGTTGAAGAAGCCCGAAAGGATGGCAAGCGCCTCCCCATCGAGCTGTTCTACATGCTGTTCAGTTTTACCAATCTCGACAGCCTCGCGTTCGCTATTGAGGAGGCTCTGCAGCCGCCGGGGGCAAGGCCGGGCGGCCAAGTGTCGCGTAAGCAGGCAGCAGTGCGGCGTGGAGATCTAATCATAGGACCGGCTGTCTAGAGAGGTGCGTTGCGCCTGACGCGTCAGAAGGCGGCGCGCCCGTGGACTGATTCGTTTTGAATCCATCATCGGTTCATCGTGCAGAGGGACTCTGAGGAAGTCAGGTAATCTTGCCTGGATAGAAAGTGTTTCAACGCTGAGCTTTTGAGCCTATATGGGTGGTTATCTATGAAACGACTCGGCAATGGGGCCGGACGCAATGCGGCTGGACTCAGAGAAACACCTGCCCTTTCGACTCCTTACGAGTTTCGGATCGGAGTTTGAGTGGGACGCTTCTCCGCACTTACGTTATCGATTTTAGCGGCGCTTTTCAAGGCCGTCGTGCTCCAGTAGCCATGTACGCGTCCACTCTAATACCGAAATGAGAAGCAATTACCTACCTCGCAAACCTCTGAACTGTCCTTTATGTATCTTAAAGGGTTCCCTGGACGCGTCGTCTGCAGAGTTAAGATGGAATGCACGCTCCTTTCACGAGCATCTTGTAGTTCTTGTTCAACGAAGGACGCACCGATCAATTGCGTCCCGACGACCGGCAACGCTATCAGGTTACGAAATGGACCTTTATGATAGATCCGCCGACCCAAGTTGTTGTGTTTCTATTTCAGCAGCACAAGATTAAAGCCGTGAGCAGCATTGGCCATAGAATCCGTGACAAAATTCCACGACAAAATTCTTGACAAGTTTAATAATTTATGAAATCCTATCAAAAATAATTTGTCTATTCCAAATCTCCAGCCCTTTGCAATTGCAGTATTTTCCGCCATATTCCCGGAGGAAGATATGCTGCGTCAAGTAGGCCCCCACCTGATCAATGCCATGTACCCCTCGAAAAAGGAGTATCCTATGCGCAGACCAACATTCGTTCTCCTGCTGATCGTGCTTTTCACCGCGGGCTGTGCTTATACGATGCCCCCCCAAAAAATCCCCCTGGACCGGAGAAATTATATCGACGCCGTCTCTACTTCATGGAAGGAGCAACTCCTCAGTAATCTTGTCAGACTTCGTTACGGGGACACCTTGACCAACCTCGAAATAACTTCGGTAACTCCATCTTATGAGTTTGATGCCGGCTTATCCGCCGGTTATACCCAAAACTGGAACCCTGTCCCCAAGCCCACTTCCGGTTTTCACGATATCGCCCCGTTCGGCGCCACTACATCTTACGCAGACAAGCCCTCGATCACCTACGTCCCCATGACGGGAGACGCGCTGGCGAATACCATGCTCGTGCCGCTAGACCCCTTTACAATTTTAAAAAGTCTCCAGACCCTCAGCGAGCATGCCGATTCACTCCTGCCATACTGCATTAAGTCCATCAATCAGTGCCGAAGCCCCTGGAACCCTAAATTCGTTGAGATCGAAGAATTGTTTCTCATTCTCAATAAAGCTGGGGTAATTCGAATAACCGTCAAGGAACCTGAGGAACCGAAGGTAACCAAGGTACCCGACGAATATACAGTGACTCTGTATGATAAAAGGGAAGTGAATGGGAAGAGTGAGCCGGTGAAGGAACCGTGCGTGAAGGATGGCGTAAGAACCAAGCAGGCAAAGAATTGTGAGGAAGTAACCGACAAGAAAAAAAAGAACGATAAGGTTGCTTTTCTGGTGGTGGATAATACCATCCCTAATATAGATCACGATTTGCGAACGAAATTAGATAACTTCAAGCACCTCTTGTGGCCAAACTGTCAACCCATCGGAAATAGATCCCATGATCCATACGAAGTATACGAGATCATAAATGGAAATCAGGAACTTCCATATTACAAATACTGCGGAAAAATAGTCATGCAAACTCGATCAATTTTGCAAACTCTCGTTATGCTATCTCTACTCATCCATGTTCCGCCGGAGCACATAACGGAAAAAAGGGCGCAAGTAGGATTACACGACCAATTATTGGGTGTGTCTAAAGAGCAGTTTTCTAAAGAAGAAGGATTAGACGAAAACTTAACAGAGTATGCTAAGGTACAAATTGTTAATAATATGTTTGAGAAGCAGTTTAAGTTGGATATCAAGGCGTCCCCAGAATTTCCTAAAGACTATTTTGTAGCCATAAAATACTGCGGTGTTTGGTTCTATATTGCTAACAATGATATTAACTCTAAAATCATTTTTTCCTCCATACTCGGAATCTTATCCATGGCTGAGAAGGGCACCTATCAAGGAGTCCCGGTGCTGACCCTGCCGGTGCAATAAGGGCGGCGGGCGCGTTGAGTTATAATCTTTGCAGCGGTCCGGTTGCTTCACATGGAAGGAAAGGGTGATGACCAAGATTGCCCAGGCGGCTCAAAAAATTCAAATCGACCCGGGACAAGACCAAACCGATGGGTGGCGCTTCGAGAAGATCAAAGACGAGGAAGTCGAGGAGATGCTGCACCGGCGCAAGGCCGTTGAAACTGAGCTGGGACTCACTCACACGGGAGCAAAGGACCGGGACCAGCTCGTAGGGCTGGCGTTTTCCGGTGGAGGAATCCGCAGCGCGACATTCAATCTCGGCGTGCTGCAGGGACTTGCGAAACTCGGCCTGCTGCCATGGTTCGATTACCTCTCCACGGTTTCCGGAGGCGGTTACATCGGGAGCTGGCTGGCTGCATGGATCAAAAGGTCAGGTTTAAAGAAAGTAATAGAGGGACTATCACCCACCGACAACACCGGAGGATCTGCGGCATCCGGGCAGTGGGCCGAGCCTTCTCCCATCCACTGGTTGCGCCGGTACAGCAATTATCTTACTCCACAACTTGGGTTCTTCAGCGCCGACACCTGGGCGATGGCCGCGACCTACCTTCGCAACCTGCTGTTGAACCTGACCATCCTCGTCGCCACACTCGCCACCCTGCTCCTGCTGCCGCGCATCGTTGTATCGATTGCAAAATTACTCGATCCCCACGTAAGAGATTATCATTGTCCTTCCTGTTTCCTGGGCGGCATTCTCTTGCTCCTGGGTATTGCGACGGTCCTGATCTCACTAAACATGGAAACGATCGCTTCGCCGTCCGAAAACAGGTCTCGAAAATGGGCCGGACAGACTGCCGTCGTGATAGGGGTTGTTGTTCCACTGGTACTTGCGGCATCGCTTTCGACGTTCTGGATCTGGTCTCTGGCCGGGGGAGACTCCAAACAGGCCTGGGTGTCGGACCTCTTCAACTGCGAGCATCCGCCCTTGCAGTTGGTTCTGATTCTGGCCATAGGCTACACGGTTCCCTGGCTGGTGGGCTGGCTCTTGGGGTGTTTACCCCGGAAGAAACGAGCCAATGACAAAGATAATGGCATCACCATCCAAGACAGCCGTAAGGGTCACAGGTGGGTCCTTCCGTTCGCAGCGTTTTTCGCCGGCTTGTTTGGAGGCGTTCTTTTCTGGCTGGCTGCCAGGCTTTTGGAATGGTGGCACAAAGCACCCGGAGGACTGGAAAACGCCATGAGTTGGGGCATCCCGATGATGCTCCTGCTTTTCACACTGGTGGCGGTTCTCCACATCGGGCTGATGGGGACCGAGTTCGAAGATCCGAAGCGGGAATGGTGGGCACGATTGGGCGGACACCTCCTCGTTTTGAGTCTTGTGTGGGCAATGCTCTTTGGCGTGGCTTTCTATTCACCTCTCGCGCTGATGCTGCTTGGCATTTGGGCGGGCGGCAAAACCGCAGGGGGAATCCTTGGCGGTGGATGGATCTTGAGTACACTGGGCGGCGTCCTGGGGGGGAAGAGCGCCAAGTCGGGCACGAAAGAGTCGAATCGATATTTTGAAATCGCCATTCAGGTTACCCCTTATATCTTTGTCTTCGGATTGCTGGTGCTCATCGCGGTGGGATCATATTTTTCGCTGGCAGGGTTTACCAAGTCAGACGGCAAACCCGGTCAGGCATGGGAATGGATCGCACATGGGGAGCCGAAGCCAGCGTTCGTCGATCCGGCCGAAGTGCATAAAGTGCATTGGGAAATAATCGACTCCACGCAGGGATTAGAGTTACTGGGCGGGTCGGCGTCCGTTCTTTTCCTTTTGGCCTTTGTGCTGGCGTGGCGGGTGGACATCAACCAGTTCTCCATGCACATGTTCTACCGGAATCGGCTGGTGCGCTGCTACATGGGCGCATCGAATGACCGGCGCGTACAGCAACCGTTCACCGGGTTTGATGCACAGGATGACGAACGGCTCTGTAACTTTTCGACAGATCCGCACAACCACTATCCTCCGACCGGGAATGCCAAGAGAGAAAAAACCTACGCCGGGCCATATCTCCTCATCAATGCTGCACTTAACCTTGTGAAGACTAAAAACCTGGCATGGCAGAGGCGCAAAGCGGCTTCGTTCATCTTTTCCCCGCGTTTTTGCGGCTTCGATTTTACAACGGACAGTCCAGGGGAGCTTGCGGATTCTCGCCTCTCGCCCCATGCCTATCGCCCGACGCGGGAATATGCCCATGGAAAAACCGGGGGTCTGCAACTCGGGACGGCGTTTGCCATCTCCGGCGCGGCGGCATCCCCGAACATGGGCTATCACTCTTCGCCCGGGCTGGCATTTTTGATGACCGTTTTCAACGTGCGCCTGGGCCGGTGGTCGGGTAACCCACGGCGCAAAAAATGCTGGAAAAAAGAAGGCCCGTCACTGGGGCAATACTACCTTCTGTGCGAACTGACTGGTAACACTAACGACGAGCGTGGATATGTCTATCTCTCTGACGGCGGTCACTTCGAAAACCTGGGCATTTACGAACTGGTGAGGCGGCACTGCCGTTATATTGTTGCCTGCGATGGCTCTGCCGATGGAGGGGTAAGATTTGAAGATCTTGGCAACGCCATCGAGAAATGCCGTATCGACTTCGGTACGGAGATCGAAATCGATACGACCCAGTTGCAGCCGAAGGCCGGCGCGCGCGAAAGCAACTGGCACTGGGCCGTAGGCCGCATCCGATATGACCTGACTGCGCCAGGAGAACCGGAAGGGATACTGGTGTATCTGAAGACTTCACTCACCGGTGACGAGCCTGCCGATGTGCGGCATTATGCTTCAGCAAATGCCAAGTTCCCTCACGAGAGCACGGCCGACCAATTCTTTGATGAGATGCAGTTCGAGAGTTACAGGGCATTGGGGCGCCATGTCGTGCAGAGCGCCTTCGGGGTGCTCGAGGCGCCTGAGGTCTTGAAAACCTGGAGCCCGGAAAGAGTTTTTGTTTCCATGCAGCAGCGGTGGTTTCCGCCGAGTATCCCGACGGAGAATGCATTCACCAAACATAGCCAAACACTCCAGCACATTTTCGAAACCATTCGGTGCACACCCGATCTGGCATTTCTAGACGAGCAGATCTATCCTGAGTGGAATACAGGGATCCGTGAGACCGGCGGAATGTGCAATGTCTGGCTGCCGCGCGACCCTCTGACACAAAATATAGACGATGTAAAAGTCCGCGCCGGTTTCTACCTGTGTAACGAGGTGATCCAGTTGATGGAAGACGTCTATACGGATCTGAAGCTCGAAAGTGAATTCATGCATCCCGACAACCGAGGCTGGATAAACCTCTTTAAACACTGGTCCTGGAGCGGGATGTTCCGGTTAACGTATGCGATAAGCGCATGCACTTACGGCATTCGTTTTCAGGCTTTTTGCAAGCGCCATCTCGAATTGAGCCTTGGCGAAGTCGTGGTCGGCAATCCCATGAAGCTGCCCTCTAATGCTGACCTTTCTGACCTCGCATGGGATGATCCTCCCAGCATCCGCGAGAAGTTCAATTTCGTCGAACTCCACGTACTGAGCGAGTTGGTAAAGACACATCTCAGCCCAAGGTCCTGGGTCTATCCGCTTGAGATCCACGTCTACGACCCGGTTGTGGCGTGCGGCGTCCCACAGCTTCAGACCCGGCACGATAAGAGATCGTTTGTCTTCGGCCTGTGCGTGACTCGGCGGGCCGTCAAAACGGCAATCCGCTTCCTGCGTGTGCAAGACCATTTGCGGGATATGGGCCTCGAACGCAGCGCTCTGAAAGCAATCATCGAGATACTCGTGCCTGGCGGCGCCTCTTGGAGAGATAAGGTGGAGATCAAACCCATCATTCTGAATGAACCGGCTGCGAAGGGAATATCCCCGGAGCGGATGCATTCTTTATTCGACTCCGTGCTCAGAGAACTGGAAAGCTAGCGTGCCATCGCAGAGGGGCAGAAGAGCCCGGGTATGAATGGCTTAAGCCCGGCTTGCTTCAGACGTGACAATCCCATCGATCTTATAGCCTGGATTCCTGCCTGTCCGCGTTAAGGGCGGATATTTAATATTGACGGTCCCTCTTCTCGTTCAGGACAGCCTGCGGGAGAAAGAAATGGCCGGAGCCGAAAGAATCCACCGTCTACAGGACATTCTCAAAGATAACGGGCTGACGGGAGCGGTTCTCTTTCACTCAAGAGACGTTTACTATTACACGAATACGGCCCAGCCTTCCTATCTGGTCATCCGCCCTGATGAGTACATGCTATTCGTCCGAAGAGGTTATGATATCGCTGTTAGTGAATCATGGCTGGACGCCGGGCGAATCGAAAACGAAAAAAGTCCGGGAAAAATCATTCAAACCATGTTTCCAGGTTCGGCTCTTCCCGGAGAAAAAATAGGGACCGAGCTGGATTTGCTGACCATTCCCAATGCCAGAGTTTTGAATCGAGCTCTTAACGGCCGGAAACTCTGCGACATCTCCCCGCACGTTCTTCGCCAGCGCATGATAAAGGATGCCGGCGAGGTCAACAGCATGAGGAAAGCATGCTCGGCAATTCACGCAGGGCACCTGGCGGCAGTCTCCGCATTGCGCCCCGGATTAACTGAACTTGAACTTGCCGCTGCCGTGGAGAATGCGCAGCGAATTGCCGGTCATGAAGGGTGCTTCTTCCTCCGCAGCACCGATTTCGTGATGAGCCGCGGCCCCCTGGCTTCAGGAGTCAATCTACGCTATACGAGCGGAACGCTTTATACCCTAACGGGCGCAGGGCTTAGCTGCGCGGTGCCGACGGGGCCTTCCCGCAGAATAATCGAACCATTCGATCTGGTCCTGATCGATATCCCGACCTGCGTTGAAGGATACCACACCGACCAGAGCCGCATGTATTCAGTGGGCAGGCCGCCCTCGAGGGCAAAGGACCTGTTCGAGAAATTGAGGGAACTTGCCGACCACATCATTCAGAGCATGCGGCCCGGCGTCCCTATAAAGGACCTGGCCGGCGATGCTTTTTTTGAAGCCGGTAGGATTGGCCTCAAAGATTCATTCATGATGTTCGATAACGGCCCCAGGGCGCATTTCATCGGACATGGAGTCGGGCTCGAAATCAACGAACTGCCGCTTCTTTCCGCAACGAGTGATGCCGTGCTTTCTCCAGGCATGACGATAGCCCTCGAACTTCACCTGATGGAACCGGACGCATATACGTTGAAATTGGAGGATACACTCCACATAACTGAGACGGGGGTTGAGATTCTTACGTTGAGCCCAAGACTCCTGATCGAAGTTTAGGCATACCGGGCGGAAACGGACAGGTTTTTGCCACATCTCGTCAACAGGTGAATTTTGAGATGTTTTCAACATATGATTTGCTCATATGCGCAAATGGTCGGGCCGTTCCGTATCCTCGGGATTGATCGAAAACGCAATCCAGCTTTGCTTGCTGCGGATCGCGAGGCTATTATCTTGGAAAGTGACCGGGACGGCATTACTCTCTACACTACCAAGGTGCAGTTACTTGAAATTTTGGCGAGCATATGAGGATACGGCCAGACTGTTCTTTTCTCTGTGCTCTCTGTGTCTCTGTGGTGAAGCGCTTTTGGCGAACGGTTCACTCCTCAATGCTTATAACAATTTTCCCGGTCGATGTATGACTTGCCAGACGCCGGTGTGCCTCCTGAACATTTTCGACCGTTAAGCCTTTAAGGATCGTGTTTGCCGTGGATTTAATTTTTTTACTATCGATCAGACCGGCCACGATTCCAAGAATCTTGCCTTGTGTTTCCGGATGAAACCCGAACATGGATTTGGCAAACATAAACTCCCAGGCGATAAGCGCTGCTTTCCGCTTGAACGGTACAATATCCAATGTCTGAGGATCGTCTATCAGTCCAATCCCGCCGAAGGGCCGCAGGATATCGGGTAGCTGCGCAACGTAATCCGCCGTATGCGTGGTTGAGAAGATATAATCGAATTCTTTCAGGCCCAATGCTTCCATGCCTTTGGCCAAAGGCCGGCGGCGGTCGATCACACCGCTCACTCCGATATCGCGGAGCCAGTTATTGGATGCATCGGACCCCGATGTCGCAAACACGCGACCTTCCTGCGTCAGCGCTTTGATCAACTGAATGGCTATAGACCCCACGCCGCCGGCACCGCCAATGACCAGCAGGTCAAAGGGATCGTTTTGGGGTACGCGCAATTGCTCGAACAGCATTTCATAAGCCGTCAGGGACGTCAGCGGCAACGCCGCCGCCTCTGCAAAAGTGAGGCTTTTGGGCTTATGGGCGACCAGACGGTAATCGACCGCCTGCAACTCGGCGTTACTGCCTTGCCGCATCAGGTCTCCGGCATAGAAGACTTCGTCGCCCACCCCGAAGCCACGTACGTCGTCTCCGGCGGCAGCAACGACCCCCGCCGCATCCCAGCCCAATATGACCGGCATGTCCCGGCTTCCGGCACGGGAAGCGCGGACTTTGTAGTCTACGGGATTGACGGACACCGCTTTAATTTTCACAAGCAGATCGAGCGGACCGGCAGCAGGCGCTGCAAGTTCAAACACCTGTAATCCGGCAGGAAAATTTGCGTCCGTTGGCTGGATGTACCCGATGGCTTTCATGATCTCCTCCGTGCGTGGCTGGATGCGTACAGGTTCAGTCTCTTCCAATAATGCTACAAAATAAGTACTTTTTTTGTTTAGGGGGCCGGAGGGCAACAGGGAAGCAGGGAAGCGGCGGAAGGTCCCATTGAGACAGCCGAAGTTGGAGACGCCCGAAGCGTCTTTGAAAGTGACCGCGACAGCGTTACTCTATATAGTATGGACGTGAAGTTTCTTGAAATTTTGGCAGGCGCATGAGGCTAAGGTGTTCTTTTCTCCTCGTCTTTCTCAGCGTTCTCTGCGTTCTCTGTGGTAAAATCGCTTTTGGTCTTTTGCGTTCTCTGCGTCTTTTCTCTGTGTTCTCTAAAGATCGGCCCTGGCCCTTCGAAGCGGGCCACCGGGCTTTTGGAACTATCGAACGTCTCTGTGGTGAAGCGCTTTTCGCCTTTCGGAATAAAGAAGGAGGAATAAAGCCCTGAATACGTCGATCTTTATCAGGCTCATCTATGCTTTCTGGCTCATCGTCGTCGTGTATCTGACCGTTACAGCGGTGGGCGTAAAACGGGACACCGAAACACACTTGTCTCAGAAATTCGGAATCTCGTTTGCCATTATCGCTGCGTTCATGCTTCCGCACCTGCGGATATTCCGCTTCGTCAAATTCGCCCCCGTAAACCCCGTCTTGAGTAGTTTCGGGGTCATTGTGTGCGCCGCAGGCATGGCCGTCCTGGTCCGGGCGCGGCAGCACCTGGGCAGAAACTGGAGCCAGACTGTCACGACCAAGGTGGGGCATGAGCTGGTGACATCCGGCCCGTACCGCTATGTGCGCCACCCGATGTATGCCGGAGGCTTTCTCGCGTGCTTAGGTTCCGCGATTGTCTGCGGCGGCGCTTTTGTCTTTCTTCTCGTCATCCTCGGCGCCATTTTTCTCCGGCGCGTGGGCGCTGAAGACAGGCTCATGGAGCAGCAATTCCCGAACGAGTACCCCGAGTATAAGAAACGGACGAAGGCGGTGATTCCGTTTGTGTGGTAGGGAATAAATCCACACACACAGATCTCTGAAAAATTCATCCAGAGATGACGCAGATTTTAGCAAAGGTTTAGGAATCAGGTCGGCGCGAATCCCAGGGTTCTTACAACAATGATTCTGAGGCCAAAAATGGCCTTCTAAGCATAACAAATGCCTGTTTTCGGAAAACTAATCTTTAAATGGCAGAATATTACCTTGGCTCGACCCCAAATAAACGGAGCCGGACACGCTCATGAAATCTGAGGGCCAAGTCGCATCATTTTTTGAGGTGTAACACGTATCGTTGCTCTCCATCTTTAGTTATTCATATAACGTCTCGTAAGTTCAGAGTGTATTCCCCCTGGACTTAAGTTTCTGCTCATGAATTATTTCTTGGATCTGCGATTCCGTGAGGATTCCTTCAGAACGTAATAGATTGCCTATACGAGTTACGGGTTCTCCCCTTTTGGCGAGTAAATGTTGACGGGTTATTGCATTATCGATAACATCTCTATCAATTTTGAATTTACTTAGCGCTATTGCCCCAAAGAGCCCCTTATATTGATTTAGTATGTAATCAGGGTATAGATTTGGTCTCTTCTGAGCCCTTGACATTAGTTTATACATCTCACTAAATGCTATACTGACGTTGCCGTACGTACCTTTCGCAGCATACAAAGTTCTTGCCAATGAATCCCGTTCAAATGGATCTGTAACCCTGCGCATATCAAAATGATCGAGTCTATCGGATATCTTATACTTGAGTTGGAAGTATGCTAGGCTGCCTAATATGTCGTTAGGAAGAAGCGATTCATTGGACGCACTTTCATCAAAGCTTCTTATCATCTCGTTAACAACTGGGAACCACTGGTCCCAGTGAGTATCAATCGACAAGAAGTGATGAATTCCAGGTAACTGTAATGTAGCCAAACCATGTCTGTCAGGTTCAATATCTCTAATACTCTTCAATTTGGTTACGCTATCAGCACCACCCAGCACAAATAATATTTTTCTAGATTCTCCTTGTAGTTCATCCTTGAGGAAAGAAAGCCTATTTCCCAAAAATAGCATATCAAAGATATTGTCTTCACGAGTGCCATTATGTCTTTGGTAATGGTTATTCGTTAAATTTTTTACCGTTTGTTTCCACTTGTCAACGAGTTGAAATTCACTTACATCTATATCCTCAAGCTTTGCCCCGGCATTTAGGAGTATACAACTATTAAACGTGAATTTTTGAATTAGAAAATTACTTAATGCTGTTAATCCACCTATTGAATATCCAAGTAATGATATCTTCAAATCGGCAGAAAAGTACTGGTCAAAAAAAGCACAACAATCCTTTTTAGGCTTAGATTCACACATTCCAAGGAGATGAGTTATTAAAATCTTTACCTCCCTAATGTTCTGATTGTATGCATTATAAATTTTATCTGGTTCTTCAAGGAAAGCAGCTGAGGGTCGTTTTCTTCTATTTTTATCATTGTAGCGGTATACCATATTCCGGTTAAGGTGATCCGGTAGTGGAACCAGCACAGCGCCATACCCATATTTACATAATCCTTTACCGATCTGGTCATATAATGTGAAGTGATCGATTTCATCCAAACCATTAAACAGAATGAAACATCTATCGAGTTTTTTGCATTTATCTTGGTACACACCTACCGGGATGTAAAACCTCAGATGGAAGCGCTTGTAAGAGGTAATGCCCGGCTCCCGTGCCTCAGTACACATAGGGAATAATTTATTAATTCGGACGTGAATATCATCTAAGTGATCAAACACCATATCATCACTTCTGAAGTTAATGAAATCTTCATAATCTTCGAATGGTTTTATTCTGGATTTTTCCCTTATTAACACTGACATTGCCAAATCCTCCAAAATTAAAATCAATGTTCGCCTGTTCAGGCAGCCAGGTTTGCACCCAGTGCCCAATTCGCGCGTGGTTCATTATTGTAATTTTTGATTAACGAGGAGCACACAACTCAAGCTGGCACTGGTGATCTTTCTTCTGAGATAAAGTTGACTCTCGCATCAGGTTCGTTTTCGCCGCAACTATAATGGGTCCGGTGAATGCGGTGGGGCAAAGCCAGTAGATGATTCCGAATAGAATAATCTCAAAAAAGAATGGGCATCCCCCCCTTAAAAGCTATTTTCCACTGAAGCCGGTTGCCTGACTTGAGTAGTTTCCTCCAAGGGCGCAAGAAAACCAAGGCCTGCAACTGGCTAGGCGGCATTTGGAAATGCTTCTTTATCTCCGGGTTTTCTGAAGGATTGCTATCATTTTGGATACATCTTAATAATGCCACTGATAGTGTGAATGGTCAAGGGTCCTCTTAACCATTTTGGGGGCCAGAGGGGCTGGCCGAAACAAGGGCTTGCATCAATTGCGTAAAGTTATCAGTCGACGTCTTCTTGACCCTAACATGTTAATCTGAAGGTCAAAAAGGTCGAATCGTGGGTCGGGCCAAGATAACACCACGCTATATCGAGGTTAAGTTTTCGGAAACAGGCGTTTTTGCTGCTTAGAAGGCCATTTTTTGCCTCGAAATCATTGTTGCAAGAAGAATCAATTCGCAAAGACTGTCCTTTAGTTCTGAATGACGTTGAACCGGGCTTTCTTGCCGGTCTTCGGATTCATCTATACGTCATGTCCTCCGCCGTGACGCTTCAAGAAGCATCCCGCCCGGATTAACCCGCGAATAAAGGCCTGCCGTTTCACACTTCCACTGCCGGTACTTTAGTGTGAGCATCCGGGCGAGGTGTCGTTTCTTCATCCGTCATCATCAGTTGACAGGCATCCCTTATATTTTCCTCCAGCTCATCCATGGTCGCACCCTGGCTGAAAAGGCCAGGGACCCCTCTGAGGCTGCCGACGTACCAGCCGTCATCGATCCAGTATTCCATGGTAAAATGCCTCAACATGGCTAAATCTCCCTGGAGCGCATCCCCTATTCGCTTTTCACAAACCAATCACTCGCCTGACCGGATCGAGCACCATTTTCACCGACGCAGTTCTCTCCGGAATTCAGTTCCATCCTGATCCCTGCAGATCCAATTTTTTCATCTGAAAAAAAAGTTCCCAAAAGCAATCTGACTCCATTTATCTGTAAAAAGGGATGCAAGCACTACGAAGGTGTAACAGATGTAAGATATTGACTTTTAAAGGATTTATGTTGTTATGCGAACAGATGTCTGATCGAACAAACACGCTCTTGCAACCATTTCCAAGACAAGAATCCCCTATACGATTACGGAGACGCTATCCTGAGATTTTAGCCGTCTTTAGTCTTTTGGTTGCGGCCGGGCTGTTCTACCCCCCACACTAACCACCTAAAAAAACCCGGTGAATCAAAGCACCGGGGTTTGTAATTTCCTTGGTTGAAGCCGTAAGAGTTTAATCACGGCTGCCGTCAGCCACTTTTCAAGCATGGAACGACATGCGAGCCCCATACTAATAAGGACTCGCGGTCTAGTTTTGCGGAACCTGTGTCGCGACCGCCTTGTTCATATCCCGGGCGTTCGAGACTTCTTTTGAGCCACAACCGCAAGAAGGGAAGTGCCAGTTGCAGGGGTTCCAGTTTATGTTACAAAGCGAGGGGAAGTGCCACCCGCACGGGTTCAAGTTCCAGCCACAGGGATTGAGGCCGCAATCTGCCTGCGCGCTGAACAAGCCGCCGCTTGCAAGGACAAGCGAAAGGGCAATTGCTAAAATCAGTTTCTTGCTCATTTTATATCTCCTCAAGATCCGAATAGTCGTTCTTCTAAATTCTATAACCACCTGTTACTGTAGCACAAAATTTATTAGACCTAACTTAATGCGGGTTTACTTATTGTCAACTGTCAAAACGCGCAATGTTTAATAATAGCAGGACATTAAGAGATCGAATACTATATGTTTATAACGTAATATCATATGGTTAGGATGCAGCCGCCGAATTGGAGGCCGTTGAGCGCTCGGTTCATCTCTCATCGGTCAACCGCTGAGTTGCCTGAATAATCCTCCATCCATCCGTGTCTATCCACCCCGCTACGCTCCTTCATCCGTGGTTCAATTCAGCAGTTTTCTGTCGGGTAAAGCTCTCAGGTTTTCCTGCGAGGGAAAATTATGCGTTCACGGTGGCAAAAGGATGGACGCGCGGGTAAAATGGTATCTTTATCTATTGTATAAGTGCGGGCATGGTGGAAGTTAGGGAGCAGAGCCGGCGAAATCGCCCCTGCTTTTCGCCCGGTGTAATCCAAACATGGCGCTACAAGGCACAGACCCTGTTCCGGCCCAGGCTTTTTGCCTGATACAAGGCATTATCCGCCCTGATAAACGGAGTTTCCGGATCTTCATCGGTCTGCGCTACTTCGGTAACTCCCAAGCTGACAGTTATCGGTATTACTTCTGCCTGGTAGCAAAAACGCGTTCTTACGATGCGGAGGCGTATCTTCTCTGCAACTTCCTGCGCGTTCATGACATCGCTTCCATGAAGAACGGCAATCAGCTCTTCTCCTCCATAGCGGGCAAAAAAATCGGATTTCCTCAAAGAAGCTCTTATAAGTTGCGCCAGTTCTTTCAAGCATTTATCGCCGGCTTTATGTCCATACTTGTCGTTGACTTTCTTGAAATTATCGACATCAATGAGTATAAGGCTAAACTGCTCTCCATTTCGATGATAGCGCCTCAAACTCTCCCGCATCTGCAAATCAAAAGCGCGACGGTTACTTATCTCGGTCAGTTCATCGAGCATTACTTCCTTCTCCAGCAAACCCGCACGCTCTGTTATCTGGATTATCTCCTTGTTATAAGTCTTAACGTTATTCTGGAGTTCAGCTATCTTTGCGTCTGTTTCCTTCGCCCGGAATTCATCCGATTGATTCTTCACTTCAATCGCTTTCGAAATAGCAGAAAGCTTAGATGTAATATAGTTACGGATATCAGGAAGAATTTCAGAAGAATCGACTGCTCTATGCAATTCATCTGTATGCGATAACAAACCATTATGGAATTCACTATTCAATTGGTGTGTATCCCTGTTGTAACTTTGAAAAGAGAGTAATCGCTCCTCCATTTTGTATAAGTCTTTACTAAACACAACAAGGAAATCATTAGAATAATCTATGCGGTCTACGGCGTCATCTATTAAATCGCCGACCAATTTGCCGACGAGTTCTCCAACCAGCCCTAATTGCAGGTATGACTCACAATCGTTTATCTTCTTCTTCAACTTGACGAATTGAGTTTCATAGTCACCCTTGATTACCGGGGTAAGATTCCTGAGTATTTTCAAAAAAGCATCCCGGAGTACCGACAGATCGGAAGTGGTTGTGTTTTCCGGAGTTTCCGCTTTAGCCGGCGGGACGCGGGCCGGCATCTTCGGTAGCGCTGAGGCACCTTCGCTTTTTCCGCCCGGAGAGGCATCAAGGGCAGGATGAAGCAGGGACAGTATCTCTTCCCTGGTGGAAAAAGCCTCCTTAAGATTTGCGGCATTCACGGGCCGCTTGCAGATGGAGAATTCTCTCAGCACACTAACCACCGTTTCAGATAAAACTTCAAGCGTTTCCATCAATCCCTCATACTGGAGGAGACATGCGAACAGTCTCCAGTCCCCGATCCGGTTGGGTAATCTTACGGCACGGCGCTTTTCCAGGCAGTTCTAAAATCAAATGGACTGGAACGAAGATGCGCACCGGCCCCCCCATCGCACTTCATTCTAAACAGCGGAGAGATATATCCATAGAACGAGTCAGCAAGCTTAGAATAGATAATTTCTCCTGTCCAGTCGATTGTGCGCGGCAGCCACCCGGGCTGGGCGTGACCCCGGCAGGCATGGAGCGTCACCGCAGAGGGCGCAGAGAAAAAACAGCGGGGCGGCCGATACGGCTTCAAAGAATCTTTTATGGTGTCACAACATTGTAAGAAACGCGTCATATGAAGGTAATAAATCATAGTCTAGTATTCTGCTCTGAAAACAGTTGGGAACTTTGCTGCCCTGAATAGGTACCAGAAAGCCCCGTGTGAAGCGAAGACTTCATATGCGGGCTTTTTTTATTGAGGCGCAATAGGGTCTTCCTCGCTACTTTTTACAATCCAATCCGGAAAATAGATAAAGCCAAACCCATCGTAAGGTGGGGACGGAAAGCCACGGGTCCGTTACGGACAGCCGGGTTGCCTTGCTCCAGCAGGAGACAGTGCACCCGGCTTTTATTTTTTAGGGCGCTGATTGCCGGATAACTTCGTGAAAGGAGGTGCAAGGAGGGGCAACAGGGAAAGATCCCGGGTGGGAAAGAGCGACTATAGGCTCCTTTGTGAAACAGTGAAGATCAACCAGTTAGGAGGCAGGAAAATGAAGAAAAACATCGCGGTAGTGTTTGGGATAACCATGCTCTGCGTGCTCCTGATGGGCAACGTCGGGTATGGTTTCAATCAGGATGATTTGTACAGTTTGCAAACAACCAATCTATGTCCCCGGTGCGACCTGAGCGGGGCGGACCTGAGCGGGATCACCCTGAAATCGACGGACGTCAACGCGGCGAACCTGAGCGGGGCGGACCTGAGCGCGGCCAACCTGAGCAATACAGACGTGGACGGCGCAAACCTGAGCGGCGCGAACCTGAGCGGTGCGAACTTGACCGGGACGGACCTGAGCGGCGCAAACTTGACCGGTGCGAACCTGAACGGCGCAAACGTTACCGGGACGACCCTGAGCGGGGCGAAACTGGATAATGCTACGTGGACGGACGGCCAGCCCTGTCAACCCGGATCGATAGACAAATGCATCGAGTAGCGGGAGCGTCACGAACATCAGCATAATCTTCGATAAACAGGAGAGGACATGAACAATATAATGAAGAAAGCATTCACTGGTCTTGCCTGCGGGCTGGCCGTTGCCGCGTTCGGTACTGCGGCTTTCGCGGCCACCGGCGTCCTGAATTCACCGTACCTCATCTACCCGAATGTGCTTGGCTCGATGCAGGTCCTCTGGCAGGACAGTAACACCGAGACGGACACGATTAACTGGGGCCCCGACACGACGTACAGCGGTGGGACCGCACAGTCGACCGAGTACAACGTCACCACCAACCTCACCTATGGACATCAGCACGCGTATACAATTACCGGACTGCAGGACGATACGAAATACTATTACGAGGTTGTAGACTCAAACGGCAAGGCCTGGACGGGTTCGTTCACCACGGCCCCCGCCCTGACGAAGACCCATGTAAAATTCTTCGCCCAGGGAGACTCGAGAAGCCAACCCTGGTTTCTGGACGGCCTGGATCAGCAGATGATGGCCTTTTATAACTACACTCCGGACGGCGGCCAGACTTACCCCAACGCCGAATATCAGCGCTTTTCGATCGCCAACGGCGACTGGGTAAGCACAGACGGCGACAGCTACTGGGCGTCGCAGTGGTTCATGCCGACACAGACGAACGTACGCGCATATACCGCGAATACGCCCATGAACGGGTGCAAAGGCAACCATGATAACGCCGGAAGCGGTTACAGCGCATCTTTCCCGAAGTACTATCCCTATCCGTACCCCACGAGTCAGGGGGCATTTACACCTACAGGGACAAAGGACTCCGATGGGAACCCGTACTACAGTAACCTGTTCTGGTCCTTCGATTACGGCCCGGTACACTTCACCGTGATTGACGAGTACTCGCCCATGGGTCCGGGCTCCGCGCAGTACACCTTTGTTCAAAACGACCTCGCGGCCGCCTATGCCGCAGGCAGACCCTGGAAGGTCGTCATCTATCATGAGCCCGCTTTCAACTCCGGGCAAGATGGTGACAATACGGCCGTGCAGGTGTACGAGTCTCTCTATAACCAATATGGCGTGGACGCGACCTTCTCCGGCCACAGCCACAACTATTGCCGCTGCGGCGCCTATAATTCGACCCAGGCCCATGGCGATAACATTGCCCTGAACGTCCCGCATATCACCAGCGGCGGCGGCGGCGCTCCCATATATCAGGTGGATCTCACCAACAAGGGAAGCTATCCCCACGTCATCACGGCTTGGCCGAGCCTCGAGTTCATGACCTTCGATGTCGAAGGCAACACCCTCACCATGACCTCCTATCAGGTAAATGGTGTAACAGATACTGGAACTACATCTACTCCTCCGGCCTCGACCAACTATTCAATTACACCGATCGAGACAACCGTGCTGAATCACTACCCCAACGTAACGCCGCAGGTTACCGCGCAGCTCGGCAACCTTGTGTACAACCACACCACGAAGACGTACAACGGCACCGTGACGCTTACCAACAACGGCCCCGCTCTTAGCGGTGATCTTCACGTAGTTCTGGACGGCATTCTCAACCTCCAGGGCATCAACACCGTCGGCACCGGGGCAGGACAGCTAAGCAACCAATACAGCACAACGAGTCCAAAGAATACCACGATGATCGCCAACAACCCCGCAGCATATATAAATGCTCCCGCCGGGACCGGTCTCATCACAAACCTTACGCTGGTCAACCAAACGGGCTCCAACAACGGCGAGCCGATGATAAAAGCTCCCCTCAACGGAAACGGGCTGGCCTCCGGCGCTTCCGTTACCGTTCCGCTGACGTTCAGCAATCCGACTGGCGGTCCAGTTGCATTCAACCCGATAATATTGAACGAATTACCTGGCGAATAAGGAGAAATAAATCATGAAGTTGCTTACACTCAAACTGTTTGTCTTCGCTGTAATCTTGTTTGCCGCCGGCTCGGCGTTCGCAACGTACAGCTACGAGGTGACCGTCAATACCAGCTCATTGAGCGGCGGCATACTTGACTTCCAGTACAATAACGACGGTGGTGCGTCTTCCACCGCTACCGTTTCAAACTTTTCTACGGGCGGCGCACTCGCACCTTCTAATGATGCCGCCGACGCGCAGAACCCCGCAGCCGTTTCAGGTGTGCTGCCGGGCGCGGTTATCTTCACGAATCCGAATACAGTGAACGAGTACATTCATGGAATTACGTTCGGCAATTCGCTCAGCTTTCTGGTTACATTCAGCAATCCCGCTACCGGTGGACTTTCCAACGGAAGTAGCGTCTTCTCTCTCGGCCTGTTCAGCGATACGACCAATTGGAACCCGCTTCTTAACACGAGCGGTGGAATCCTTGGTCCGAACTCTGCCGGTACACTTTTTACCATAAACCTTAATAACGACGGAACGTCGTCATCCTTGATTGCGGATCCGACAGATGTAAACGTTTCCCCGACGCCGATTCCTCCCTCCGTCCTCCTGTTAGGCTCCGGCCTGCTTGGGTTGGTCGGAATCCGCAGAAAGGCGAAGATTTAAACCTGGTACAGCGCCAACTAAGTTCGGCGGGTGCAAACACCTGCATACGTCATTCCGGCGAAAGCCGGGATGACGGTCCCTTGGGACACCCAAGACTTTGTTGACGACAATGCACCGGCATCACATCACCAGGGAAGGGGGCCGGAAGGCCCCCTTCCTAACTCGCTTGGAGAGAGAATTTTTGAACGGCCGTTGTCCGGAAACGGTTCTATTTTACGCACTTACGGAAAGTTTTGGTGGGCTGCGCTTCCGAGACTGTGTCGCAATTGCTGCCGTAAAGTGGGCGATTTTGGCATTTAATTGAAGCATATCGAAGCGTTATGTGATATATTAGGCCCCCAATACAGGAGGGGCTATGGCTTATCGACATGGAAAAGATCGTGGACAGATGATGGTGCTGCCGCCGACTCTGGATCAGTACGTCTCCCGGGAGAATCCAGTTCGCGCCTATGATGCATTTGTCGAAGCACTTGACTTCAAAGACTTGGGAATCGACATCGATGATCGCAAGGTGGGCAACAGTGAGTATGATCCCAGAACGATGCTGAAGCTGCTCTTGTATGGTTACTCATACGGCGTGAAGAGCTCCAGAAAACTTGAGCGAGAGGTCCACAACAATCTCTCCTTCATCTGGCTGATGAAACAATTGAAGCCCGATCATAAAACTATTGCTGAATTTCGGCGCAAAAACAAACGGGCCTTGAAAAAGGCACTGACTCTTTGTGCCAGGCTCTGTCTGAATCTCGGCCTGATCGAGGGCAATGTGCTCTTCGTGGACGGTACCAAGCTCAGGGCCAATGCTGGAAAAGGCAACCTTCACAGGGAAAAATGGTATCGAGACCATCTGGAGCAAATTGATAAAAGAATCCAACACATTTTGGACGAATGCGAGAGGGTCGATCAAAACGAGTCCCAATGCGGGTCCTTTGTGAAAATGCCAAAAGAGTTGGCGCAAGCCGTAAAGCTAAAAGAATCCATTGAGAATGCTCTGGCCGAGTTCACACAGCGTGGCGACCAGACTGGAAAGGAACGCAAAATCAACCGGGTGGATACACAAAGCGTATTGGTCAAAAGCCCTCAGGGCACCCATTGCGGGTATTGCATGCAAAACGTTGTGGATGACAAAAACGGCCTGATTGTTCACACCGATGTAGTGAGCGAGTCAAATGACCTGAAGCAATTAGCCGCTCAGGTTTATGGCGCCGAAGCCGAACTTGGTCGTGAGTGCAAGGTGGCCTGCGGCGATGCGGGCTACTGGGACATAAGCGAAATCACAAAGGTTGAATCCGGTTTAAGGAAGGTGGTAGTTCCATCCAAGACTCAAGCATCGGGGAAAGAAATTGGTCCTTTCGAAAAGAGTAGATTTGCCTATGATGCAGACTCGGATTGTTACCTGTGCCCGGAAGGTCACCGGCTGATTTTTAGACGTTTTAAGGAAAAAAAGCAGCAGAGAGAATATCGCATTGATAAACGAGGTAATTGTCGGCGTTGCCCGCATTTTGGCATATGTACCAATTCAAAGCAGGGCCGAACGATAACACGCCATGTATTTGAAGAGGTAGCCGAAGCAGTGTCCAGAAGATTTGAGGAGCCTGAAATCGCGCAAGTGTATGCGAGGAGGAAAGCTCGTGTTGAGCATCCATTTGGATTTATTAAGAAAAACTTGGGCTTTGGTCAATTTCATCTACGAGGACGAGAAGGGGCCGGGGCTGAGGCATCGATACTGGCTACATGCTTCAACCTGAGGCGAATGCTAAGTCTGCTTGGCGGGGTCAGCGGTTTCATCGCCTCGATACAGGCGGTGTAGTCAAAAACATTGGTAGACAGTTGCCAACGCATGGCCTAAGTCGTTCAGCCTTCCCCGGGTGCGGATAGCTGATTAGTGGAGCACAATACTTTGTGGGTCAGGTTCTGAGAGATCTGTGACCGCGTGCTTTTAAAAAATAGCATGCCTTGAACAGGTACGAGGTTCGTAATTCTAATACGACACAGTCTCTTCCGCTTAGTCCACCCTACGGGTCTACCGGTCTTTTCATGGTTCCATGGTGCCCCAAAGGGAGATGAGATGCTGTCTCAAAATGACTTGACGGGTTTCGCTTCGCTCCACCCATCCTGCGATTTTTCATGGTTTCAGTGGTGTCCGCCTGGGACATGACGGACTGCAGTGAAAGCGTAACATTCACGTAATACTCAAGTAACATGCAATGAATTAAACCTTCACAAGAATGACGTTGTTTTAGATTCACAAAAAGAGGATGGAGAACCAAAAATGACAAACACATTGCCGCTCAGGCGATGCAGAATTCGACGCATCGAGCTTATTTCCGCCCTTATTTTTGCGCTCCTTGTCAGCATGTTATGGCTGCCCCGGGCCGCATCGGCCGATCAGAACACTCCGGCCGCTGACGAGTTGCAGCAGAAAGCCCAGCGAGCCTATATCGAGCACCGCTTTGAGGATGCGGCGGCCCTCGATGCCGAAATAGCCCAAAACCTCCCTGACTGCCCAGCGCGGCGCTATGCCGTAATGATGCTGGGGAACATATATGAGGAAAATATTGTCGATTTGAAGAAGGCGATCCAATGGGACCGCGACTTCCTTGAAAAATATGCCGATTACAGGCAGGCCCCTGCTTTCCGCGAAAAAATCGCATTTTTGGCAAAAATGTCTACTCAGGAGCCCGCCTTCAAAACATATCAAGCGATCCGGTCGGCCGGTGACAGCGACGAAGTTATGGTTAAGAAATACGTGGCGCTGCTTAAGGACCAGCCTGATTTTATACTGAAAGACAAGGTCGAGAGTGAACTCGGATACGCCTACGCCCGCCTGGACCAGCGCAAAAAAAGCTATCAGGCATTCAAGTCCATAGCTTCGGAGGGCGGTCAAGACAAACTCTCGTCACAGGACGAAGTGTCCTATGAAAACGCGCACCGCTACTGGCAAATGTCATCGACCTGGGCCTGGGTGGCGTGGGCCGTCGTAGTGATGCTGTGGGCCGTGGTCCTCCTTATGAAGCCATGGAAGCAACTAACCTGGGCATCCAGCAAAAGGTTCATGATATTGCCTGCCTTATGGGTGCTTGGGACCATTGCGAGCATACCCTTTTACTATTCCCTGAACACCATCGGCTATCCGATCGTAATCCCGCTCTCTGCGGTCTTCATCGCTGCCGGACTAAATCTTGTACTGCTATTCTGGCTGCTGCTTCTGACAAGGGGCGGGTTCTGGCAGACCAGGCGGTTCGCGCTCCGGTTGTGCACCCCCGTGCTCACCCTGCTGATGACTACGGCGGTCTTTTATCTATTTGTCGTATATCATCCGCAGGGGCCCTATATCACAGACCTTTTTGGCGTCAAACTGGAGTACTGGCAGGGGGAACTCCGGGAACACGGGTTGTCTTTCAGAATACCGGGACGATGAGCGGGAAAACGAGGCAACCACTGTCGCGTTGACGATAACAAAGCGAATTTCAAGAAGGAAGGTAAAGAAATGACAGGGCGAATCCTTAAGATCAAGACCGGCTACAACCCGAACTCCAGCAGTATCGGAATCGATATGATAGCGTTTTTCACGGCGGGAGCGGCCGTAACGGTCCTCTTCAACACCATGGCGGCGGTCCTGGCCACGGCAAAGCCGTTGAAGCACCCGCAACCCGAAGAGGTGAAAGAGGCGCCTGAAATTGGCCAACTGGATGCACAGGGACGAGCATCATGAAATACCGGATGGAGTCGTTCGGAGGGGTTTTGGCTTTGGAAAATCCCCCGATGCTGGTGCACGTGGACAGGGATTTCATGCGCGGGCTGGGCTGCGAGTCCAGTCCGCTTTGGGAAAAGCCTGAGACCACTCTTCTCTCGGCTCCGCTCGAGGTCCACCTCTCGGTGACCAACGCCTGTTCCAAGCGGTGCGGGCACTGTTACATGGATTCCGGAGAACGGGACGCAGGCGAGATGCGGGCAGAAGATTTTCGCAGGGCCGTCGACCTCCTCGCCGAAATGGGCGTGTTTCATATGGCCCTGGGCGGCGGCGAGGCGCTCGAGCGCCCGGACTTCTTTGAACTGGCCTCCTATGTGCGCGCCTGCGGCATCGTCCCCAACCTTACCACTAACGGACTCCTCCTGACCGAAGAGACCGCTCCAAAATGCAGCATATTCGGCCAGGTCAACGTAAGCGTCGACTGGTCCGAAAATATCGGGACAGCCGGCCAGGACGACGATGCTTTCGCAAAGAGAGCAAAGGGCGTCGATCTGCTGTTGGAGGCGGGCGTCAGTGTCGGCCTTAACTGTGTCGTGACCCGGCAGAATTTCGATCGGCTTCCTGAAGTGTTAGCCTTCGCAGCGAAAAGAGGGCTTACCGACGTGGAGTTTCTGCGCTTTAAACCCTCGGGGCGGGGCAAGCTGGACTATTTCGAAAGGCGGTTGACGCCGGCGCAGAACCGCGATCTATACCCGGAGCTCAAGCAATTCTCTCAGGAGTACGATGTCCCGGCCAAGATCGACTGCTCGTTCGTCCCGATGTTCTGCTGGCACCGGCCGGACAAGACGCTGATGCAGCAGTTCTCGGTCTATGGCTGCGAGGCCGGCAATGTCCTGCTGGGTGTGCGCTCCGATGGGCGGTTTGCAGGCTGCTCGTTTTTGTCCGGCGAGGAGAGCATTTTCGACCTGCCCCAGGTGTGGAACGACTCGAAACATCTCACAGGCCTGCGTAACTGGATTGACCAGGCCCCGGAACCGTGCCGGTCATGTGAATACCTGGACATATGCAAGGGCGGGTGCCGCGCCGTATCCTCATTCGTCGCCGGTTACAGCACTGCACCAGATCCGGAGTGCCCGTTTGTGGACGGCGAAGACTAAGATTGCAAGGCGAGGAGCTGAAAGGTTTTTATGCTTACACCATTTAGGAAACTATTTTCATTTGCCATAATGATTTCATTGCTTTTACTGGCGGTTTCCGTTTTCGCTCATGATGTCCCCATGGCGGGATCACGGTGGAGTTTCAGCAAGACCGGCATTATTGGCGAAATAGATCTCAAACCGGTTTTATTCGAGGCAATAAAACCAATAAAAGCAGGGAATTTTGATATCAGCACCATTCCAGCCGAGGCATTTGCAGAAGTTGCTCGTGATATGATTCAGCCGTACATTAACGAACGACTTTCCATATCAGTAAACGACAAACAATATCCCGTCAAAGTTTATAAATTAGATAGAAATGCAAATAACTTATATACCATAACTATCCTGGTAGACAATATCAAATTCGACAAGCCTGTAAACGCGGTAAAGATTGCCTACTCATTGTTGTTCGACGAAACCAACAATGAGCACATAAACCTCGCCAGCGGCTATTTTACTGACGCCAAAGGCGACGAATTGAAAAAGATTTTCAATACTTCCCCGCCGGCAATGCAAATAGCCTTCGACGCCAATACCCAGGTTTGGGAACTCTCCATGAAAGGTCCGGCAAATGTGCCTGCTGCAGTGCATGAAGCCGGGAGTCCTGCTGTAAACGGCAGTGATGCTTCAATTTCGCATAATCCGGCGCGGGAATCGGTATGGAACGCCGTGCGTGAATTTATTCCGCTCGGCATAGAGCATATCTGGACGGGATACGACCACATTGCATTTCTGCTGGCGTTGATCGTTATAGGGCTCTCTTTGAAGGAAGCTCTTAAGATAATAACGGCCTTTACAGTCGCGCACAGCATAACGCTGCTCCTGGCGGCAATGCAGATCGTGAGTCTGCAGTCAAGATTTGTTGAAAGTGTGATAGCCCTTTCCATCTGCTATGTGGCCGTTGAAAATATATTGAAAAAGAAAGTGCACTATCGCTGGCTTATAGCTTTCGGCTTCGGGCTGATCCATGGATTCGGGTTCGCAAGCGCTCTTCAGGAATTAATAGTGGGAAAAGCGAATTTGCTGCTCTCGGTGCTCTCCTTTAACGCCGGAGTTGAAATCGGACAATTGACGATAGTCTGCGCCATGCTTCCTCTTTTATACCTGCTCAAGAAGAAATTCGAATTAAGAATAATAACCATGGGCGCATCCGCATCTATCTTTATTTTCGGTTTTACCTGGCTTATCGAGAGGGTATTCGATCTGAAACTACTATGGTTTTGATATGATTCAGTAACTTGTAAAACGCGCCACCTGGAGTTCTAAGATTCATGGAAGATCCTTTGTGTTGCGATTCTGTTGACCTTCCCGGGCTGTTTTTTGCCGAAGGGGAAACGCCCGGCGCACAGGATGCGGGGGCCTCATCTTCGCAGACTTATACTAATCAGCCTGGAACGATGCAATTGCCCGAAGCAGCGGTGGAGGAGAGCACCAACGGCTCTGACTTATGGCTCACTGATATTCAGATGACCGGAGCGCTTGCGTGGACCGTTGCAGGCCCGGAAGAATTCGAAATCGGGCTTCAATTTTCGGATGAACCTTCCGATGGATGCTTTTCCGGGTGTTGGATCGGGCAAATCTCTATTTTCTCCGATTCCAAAATATGGTCGAGTCTGGCCATGCTGGTTTCACTGTATTGCGTTCTCATGTGTCTTTTGTGGTTCTCCCCGAAACCGCGAGCCGAAAGCTTCAAGTTTATGGAGGTGCAGCTCGTTTCCATGAAGGGGGACGCAAATGATGCAGGAGTGAGCCCGGGAGGTCCCCCTCAGCCTGGAGCAGATGTACAGAGTGGGGCCGAAACGAACGCCGGGGAAAAGATAAACCGGGAAACTCCACCCCTGGAAAGCAAGAATTTGCCGGTTGAAAAGAAAAATGACGCCCTGCAGAACGCACCTTTGAAAAAGCACGCTAAACCAGTTCCGCCTCAGCATAAAGATAAACCGGCCGCTGCTCTATTACAGCCTGTGCATACAGATTCACCCAGCCAATCGGATACGGCCTCCGAAGGCTCCGGGCAGGTTGCCGGCGCCGGTGCGGGGACTGCAGTTTCGTCAGGCGCCGGATTACCCGGTGGAAGCGGTGCTGATGCAGGAAGCAATGGTCCTGTGGAGCGGGCTTTCGGGGCTGCCGACGGTCCAAGCTTTCTGCACAGGGTTGTACCATCCTACCCTACTTTTGCCAAAAGACTTGAAAAGCAGGGAACTGTGCTTCTGCGCGTGACCATTGATGAATGCGGGCGACCCTGTCAAGTCGAAGTACTCCAGAAAGCCGGTTTCGGTCTCGATGAAGAGGCGGTCAGGGCCGTGAAGGAATCCACCTTCGTCCCGGCGAAAAGAAACGGCAAGCCGCTTACATGCAAGGCCCTTCTTCCAATCCGATTCGTGCTCAAACAATCATAGAAAGCAAAACGATGCCGATGATAGTGATTTCATGGCCCGATGGGGCGGTCTTTGCGGCAAAAACCGCTTCCATGCACGGATGGGCACCCGATTTCCAAGAACGCAAGCAAAGAATGCCAGGAAGTTTTGCGAGGCTAAACGATTACTGTCCAGCAACATGTCTTTTCACCCTCGGGGCGGCCTTTCTTCAATACGATGCCGGAGGATGAGCCCAAGGACCTCTTAATTCCGCCAATTTCATTTTCCGGAAGCCATTTCAAGCGCAATGCAGAGGGTTCACAATCGCCGATGAAATTGCCTCGGGGGGAGGGCAACATGTTTCATTTCGCAGGGGGATCAGCCCGGGTTCTCGCTGTCGCCGTATTGCCCGTGTCATGTTTTTATTTCGCCCGGTTCATTCGCGCCTGCGGAACCGGTATCCTGGCCGGCGGGCTGGTGTGCCTGTCGGTGGGAATGGGATTCCTGCCGGGGAGCGTTACTGCATCGGCACAGGACCTTCCCGTGCAAAGTACAGGTGCGGACCAGACGCAGGCCGATACCTTCAATCTTCCTGCAGTCACGGTACAGGAAAAAGCCCTTGACGAAGCACGGAACCAGATTTCCCCCAGTCTCGGCGCAACCGTTTATACCCTCGACAGCGCAAAAATCGATGTGCAATCACAAGGAGAGTTCGCATCATTCGACCAGACCTTTTATCGTTTTCCCGGCGTGGCACAGGACGAACTCGACAAGCGTCTTCATGTGCGAGGTGAGGAAGCCGACCTGCAATACCGTATCGACGGGATGCTTCTGCCGGATGGGCTTTCCGGATTCGGGCAGGAACTTTCAACAAAATTCCTCGATTCCGTATCGCTTATCACCGGCACGCTGCCGGCTCAATACGGTAACCGTACCGCCGGAATCGTCGACATTACGACGAAGACCGGGCAGGACCTGAACGGCGGTATCATATCGGCTTATGGCGGCCAATACGAAACAGCCTTGACAAATCTCGAATACGGCGGCACCAGCGGCCCATTCCGCTATTATGGGCTTTTCAGCTTTATGCAAGACTCTCTTGGCATGGCCAATCCGACCGCGAGCTACCGGCCGATACACGATGATACGGATCAATTCAAGGGGTTCGCCGATCTTTCATACCTCATTGACAGCACAAGCCGGCTGACGTTGATCTTGAGCGGCGCCGACAGCTCATTTCAGCTCCCTGCGAACGGCGGCCAGGTCCCGCACTACCAATACGGGTCAATTACAACATTCGACTCGGGCAAAGTGAATGATAACCAGTACGAGCTGGCAAATTACGAAATTTTAGGATACCAGAAGAATTTAGATAACATCGACCTGCAAATTACCCAGTCTACTCGCGTCAGTGATGTTTCATTCAAGCCCGATACGGTCGCTGACGTCATATTCAACGGTGTCGCCACGGATACCGACCATCAGCTCATTTCCAACAATTTGAATTGCGACGTCAGTGACCGCGTCAACGACCAGCATACCGTGCGGACCGGTCTGTCTTTCAGTTTTCAGCAAGCGCAGGTAAACACCACCGATACAGTGCTGCCGGCAACCTGGAACGGTTCTCAATGGGCCGCAACGCCGGGTGGGCTGCCCTTTCAGATTGCCGATTACAATTATAAAACGGCTGAGCTTTACAGTGCGTACCTTCAGGATGAATGGCGCATTACCCCGAAGTTAACGGTCAACTACGGGCTGAGAGCCGATTTGTGGACTGCCTATATCAATGAATCTCAAATCAGTCCGCGTGTAAATTTCGTCTATAAGCTGTTCCAAGCCACAACTCTGCATGCGGGCTACGGCCGCTATTTCACGCCTCCCCCTCTCGAACTCGTCCGAACCGGGGATGTGTCGAAATTTAACAATACGACAGACGCCATAGATCCGTCCTTGAGATCAACTACGGCCGATCCGGTTCGAAGTGAGCGATATCATTACTTTGACGCCGGAGTTAATCAGGACATCACTCATAATCTCCATGTCGGAGTGGATGCGTACTATAAGATAAAGAAGTATGTCCTCGATGAGGGGCAGTTCGGTCCGGCGATGATCTTTTCGCCGAATAACGCGGCAAAAGGTCTCGTCCGCGGCGTGGAGCTTACCGTTTCCTATGAAAAAAACGGCTTCACAGCCTGGGGTAATGTTGCGCGCAGCCAGGCCACGGCTGAAGGCATCGTATCCGGGCAATGGCAGTTCACCCCGGAAGAAGTCGTTTATATGAACAGCCACTGGTATCATCTCGATCACGACCAGAATTGGACTGCCTCGGCCGGAAGCTCCTATAAGTGGGGGCATTTCAAGGTTTATACCGATGCACTTTACGGAAGCGGCCTCTATGGCGGCTTCTGCAATGAAACCGAGCTTCCGGGCTATGTAACGGTCAACCTTGGAATGACCTATGACTTAAAACTAAGCCCTGGAAATACCTTGAAATTTAGATTTGATATTATAAATGTAGGAGATCTCTCGTATGAAATCCGAAACGGAAGCGGGATCGGGGTTTTTGCGCCGCAGTATCTTCCGAGGCGCGCTTTTTATGCCGGAGTCTCAAAAAACTTCTAGCCATAGCGTGTGACGGCAAGAAAATGATCTGCCCCCTTTTTGAACGAGATAAATATATAGAATTACGGCTTGTACTATTGCACTTGATTAGCCTGGTTACCTGATTTCTCCCCGTCCAAATCCCCCTTGTAATGAACGATCAGTGTGTTAGAAAAGACGCAATTTTTGTGATGGTGTTTTTTTATGATTAAATCGATCGGAAATATCGTATACTGCAGATTGTCGAGGCAGACAGGTACCCGGGAATGGCGCCGCGTACCCGGCATTTCGTTGCCGCCCGCAAACTCACATAGCTACACAGTCCGGGGGAAGAGGTGAAGCTGACGAGCCGCAGTGAATATGCGTTGCTTGCCCTGATCTACCTGGCACGCAACCAGAGCAGAGAATACATCCCAGTACAGACAATTGCCTCGAGCCAGCAAATACCCGCGAGGTTTCTCGAACAGATCCTCCTCACACTCAGGCGCGCCAATTATGTTCACAGCACAAGAGGAAAGGGAGGCGGGTTCCTGCTGTCTAAATCTCCGGACGAGATCTCTCTTGCCGAAATCATCCGGCTTTTCGACGGCGCCCTGGCCCCCACGGAATCGGTGAGCAAATATTTCTACGGCGCCACCCCGATCGAGAAGGAGGGACGGCTCCTGGGAATATTCCAGGAACTGCGGGATTATATCGCGGAGAAGATGGAGAAAACTCGTCTGGCAGACGTGATGTGAAGAATTTTTCAGGGGAAAAAGATGACTAATCCGGTCGGGATAGTTTTATTTAAGCCCACACTTGAGCGCCACAAAGCCCCGGAATTTTTCCCGGCCAATATCATGACCGATTGAGACAAAAGACTTCTGAGAGAAACGCCCTGGAAACTGCTGGGTCCGGTGACAAAAACGAGGGATAATATGACTAATTCAATCGACTTAATAAACTATATCAATCTGTGAACTGTCGCTACCATCAATTGAACAGCCATCTCACACAACACAAAGGAGAATCTTAATGTATTTCGCTGAGTTAATATGCTTCTTCATGCCCTTTGTCACGGCGACGGTCTTCGTTGCGGGGATCGGTTGCGCGATCAGGAGATGGAACAGGGGGGGAGTGGCGAAAATACCCCTTTTCCCGAGGCCTGCCACTCCTTACGGGAAGTGGAAGCGTATCCTGGTGGAGACCCTGACTTGCAGGGAGTTGTCCCGAGGCAACAGGTCTCTTTGGATCGGAACATGGTTTTTTCACCTCTTCCTTTTCCTGGTCCTGTTGGGGCATACAAGGATAGTAACCGATTTCCCTCTACTGTGGAGGACTCTTGGCCTCACAAATGACAGGGCGGACCAGTTCGGCGCCGCAATCGGCGGGGCTGCCGGACTGATACTGCTCACTACGGCGATCTATATCCTCATGCGCAGGTTTACCATGCTCCGTGTCCGGGAAATTTCCGGGTTCGAGGACTTCGCCAGTATCTTACTGATTCTGGCAGTGGTAATCAGCGGCGATCTCATGCGCTTCGGTTCCCATCTGGATCTCGCCCGGTCCCGCGAGTTTATTTCCGGGCTCTGCGGGTTGAGACCCACGGCCATCCCCCGGGACCCCTGGTTCCTGCTCCACTTTTTCCTGGCCCAAGCGCTCATTATGTATATTCCGTTCAGCAAATTCCTGCATATTCCGGGCGTATTCTACTGCAAATCGGCTCTCACCGAGGGTTGAGCCGGAGTGCAAATCAATCTCGCAATTAAGCCTCACATTGCATAAGAGGAAAGGACAACTCAATGGGACTGGCAGCCCACAGCATCGGACAGCCCGAACTGGAAAAGGTGAAAGAGGCGGTGAGAGCCATGAAGAGCGGCCCGAGGGCCCTGCAGCTCTACATGGACATCTGCGCAAAGTGCGGTACATGCGCCGAACAGTGTCATGTGAGCCAGAGCGATCTCAACAGTTGCGCAAACCCCGCAAAGCGCGCGGACCGTTTACGAAAACTCTACAAGGAGGAGCGGTCTCTTTTGCGCAAGGTCCTTCGCGCGGCAGGCCTTACGACCGGGAACGGTCTTACGGCCGACACTCTTGAAGAATGGGCAAGGGATTTCTACACCTGCTCGGGATGCCGCCGGTGCGCAAAGTTCTGTCCCCTGGGAATCGACAATTCGGTGATAACGCGCAAGGCGCGGTCCATCCTCCACTCCATCGGCCTGACACCCGGCAAGATGAGCGCAACCCAGGAAGCCGCCGACCGGTTCGGCAATGGCGAAGGAATCACTCCACCAACCGCGGTCGAGATGATCGAATTCCTCGAAGGCGAACTGCTCGCCGAACACGGCGTCCCGATCAGGATTCCGATCGACCGGAAAGCGGACGTACTGTTCGTAACCTCCGCAGGCGAGATACTCTCGAACCCCGAGACCCTGATGGGATGTGCGGCTTTCTTCCATGCAGCAGGGATAGACTGGACCATGAGCTCCAATGCCTTCGATGCGGCGAACTTCGGGCTTTTTACCGGCGACGACGCGCATATGAAACGCAAAGACAAGCTGCTGCACGACGCGAGTCTCGACCTGGGGGTCAAGAAGCTCGTGATCGGCGAATGTGGGCACGCCTATCGCGTCGCCACGCAGATAGGGGGCAAAAAGTATTGGGGAAAGAACATCCCCTATGACATTACGAGCATTTTCATCATTGCAGCCGAGGTTATCCGCAGGAGAGGCGTAAAGCTGGACAGGAGTGTAAATCCCATGGCCGTGACCTACCACGATCCTTGCAATTACGCCAGGAGCTGCGGTTTGACAGAGGAACCCCGGGAGGTGCTGCGGGCATGCGCGGGCGAGATCCGGGAAATGACGCCGAACCGGGATTACAACTGGTGTTGCGGCGGAGGCGGAGGACTCGCCGTGCTGGAGGGCTCCGAGGGGGTGCGCAAGATGGAAATTTCCTTCCATGAGTACCGCATGACCCTTGCAGGCAGGAAAAAGCTCGAACAGGTCGATCGGACCGGCGCGGCCTACGTTGCAGCCCCGTGCGGAAACTGCAAGCGGCAGATACGCCAGCTCATGGAGTACCACAAGCGCGAAGTTGAGGTCGGAGGCATTTTCAATCTTCTCGGAAAAGCGATTGTCCTCCGGGGGTGAGACCAACCGCCGGATGTGTTCATGTTTCCCGGGAAAAACAACATTTGAGAGTCTCATGACGATTACCCGGACAAGACGGGAGAGAAAGGCATGAAGATCCTCCTTTGCAGCAAGGTCTTCCCCCGGGTTTTTGAATTTTTGAAAGTGCTCCTGCCCGACGAAGATATTTTCAGTTGCGCCGGAGAAGATGTGGTCAGGCTCGGCATGGCGGCGGACGTTCGAAACCCTGACAGGACTTGGCGGCCGACAAAAACGAGAATAGTTGGAGAAGGTCCCCCGGTATCGAAACTTTTCAGTATGATTCGAAAAGCGTGAGGATTTCCATATCCTTAATTCTAAAGGCAGAGGAGAGAAACATGAAATTTGCGCATATTTTCCACCAGGAAAATCCAATTTGCGCAGAACCAATACAAAATCTTCTTTACAAGGCCTCAATACCATTATGGTAAATGACTCCCCCATAATGTTACAATAAAGTGCTTTTGAGCGTCTTACACTCTGACTATTTGTACAGAACGAATTTTGTTTCTGCCGGAAAGGAATGGAGGAGGAGTTCTCAGAAGCACCTCGGATGCTGGGCCCACGATTATTCTTGGCGTAGAGAGTTCTTATGAAAAACAGCAGCGGTGACGACACCTTGCGGAGGCAATCCGAAGAAAGACTGCGGTCTCAAATGGACCTGTCAGATGAGATTTCTCCCAAAGATGCGAATGAGCTTATCCATGAGCTGCGGGTTCACCAGATTGAGCTTGAGATGCAAAACGACGAGTTGCGCCGTAGCCAGGTCCAGCTCGATGAATCGCGCATGCGCTATGCCGATCTGTACGACTTTGCCCCGGTCGGCTATCTGACTTTCGACCGGACAGGCCTCATTATTGAAGCCAATCTGACCGCTGCAAAGCAGTTGGGCAAGGAAAGAGCCCGCATCCTCAATGCGCCTTTTTTCTTGTACGTTCTTGAGAAAGACAGGGACGCCTTTCATCAGCATCTGGCGAAGGTCTTCAAGACCGGGGAGCGCCAGACCTGTGAGGTGAGGCTAGCGCCGGGAATCGGTGGGGAGTTTTACGCCAGGCTCGATTCTATATTCATTGAGGATGCAAGTGGTCAGGGCCTCGCCCGGACGTCCATAAGCGATATCTCTCACTCCAGGCGTGCCGAAGATGAACTACGAGAGCGCGAGGAGCAACTGCGGCTGTTTGTCGAGCATGCCCCTGCAGCGATTGCCATGCTGGACTCGAATATGAGATACGTGGCGGTCAGCAAGCGTTGGATCTCCGACTACGGGCTCCTTGGGCAGCAACTTGCCGGGCGCAGCCACTATGACGTCTTCCCCGAGATCCCGGAACGATGGAAGCAAATTCACCGCCGCTGCCTGGCAGGCGCGGTGGAACGCGCGGAGGAAGATTCCTTCGACCGGGTAGATGGCATCACCCAATGGATCGCGTGGGAGATCCGCCCATGGTGGTATGTAGCCTCGGGTGCGGTGGGAGGCATAATCATCTTCAGCGAGGACATCACCGAGAGAAAACGGACTGAGGAGGCTCTTCGACGGTCAAACAACGAACTCGACTTGGCGATCCAGGCGTTGAGAGAGAAAACGGAAAACATGGAAGAGGTAAATGCCGCGCTTAGAGTCTTGCTGAGACAAAGAGAGGAGGACAGAAAAGAATTAGTGGAATCGGTCCTGGCAAATGTCAGGAACCTTGTCCTCCCCTATATGGAAAAACTCAATCAAAGCCATCTGGACAGCGCCCAAATGACCTGGATGAAGATCCTGGAGTCCCACATAAACGAGATCACTTCTTCATTTGGAAGAACACTTGCCGCTCAATATGCCAATCTAACCTCTACCGAAATTCGGATCGCAGCCCTCATAAGAGACGACAGATCAACCGCCCAGATAGCTGCACTCTTCGACATATCAGAGAAAACCGTGTGCCGCCACAGGGACAACATCCGGAAAAAACTCGGATTACGAGGCGGAGGAGCCAACCTTAGAACCCACCTTTTGAGCCTCCAATAACCCACCTGCTTATCACTGATGGTTTTCCCTCCTTCGACTAACGTTCAAGAGCGCATAAAATACCCATTGTATATGGGTATTTTATGCGCACAAAAATGGGTAGTGCCTACTTGCCCTAATTCTACTATTATGTCAAAAACCTGGTATTCTCCTCAATGCAATATTCCACACTGGTCTAATTCGATTCTCATGACATTTGGAAGACTAAGAGGGGGCTTGCTGTTCCGGCACACTCCATAAACAGCCGATAGGAACCCTGAAATGAGAAACTCGCTGAATAGTTATCCCTGATTATCAACGTGATAATCATCCTTTAAGCACCCCTGGGTGGGAGATTTACCAGTGAACAAAAAAATATTTATCGCCCTTACGATTGTATTCACCGGTGCGTGCGCTTTTCTCTTCAACAGTTTTTACAATGAGGCCAAGAACACGGCAATCTCGAAGCTGAATGAAGAGCAACTGATCCATGCAAAGCAGGCAGCCCTGGGAATCGAAGATTTCTTCGCAACGTGGACCCGCGACTTAAAGTCTTTATCGAAGATGGATGAGATCATCGATACCGACGCCGTCGGTAAACGCTATATGAAACTTTTCTATGAGGCCAATCAGGAGCAGATCAGCTCGATCACCCGCTTGGATGAAAGTGGCGTAATAATCAATAATTTTCCCCAAAGCAGCTCTGTAGGGACTGATATCTCAGATCAGAAGCACGTGCGTGAGCTGCTGCGGGATCACATACCGGTTATTAGCGACGTATTCAAGGCGGTTGAGGGATTTGACGCGGTTGCCCTCCATGTGCCGGTCTTCAAGGGGTCTGTGTTCAAAGGGTCAATCGGAATACTGATAAACTTCGAGAGCATCTCGAAGCGCTATCTCGATGTGGTAAAGATCGGCGAAACAGGCTGCGCCTGGGTTGTCAGCCGTGACGGGACGCAGCTTTACAGCCCTACTGAAGGCTTCACCGGCAAATCCGTGTTTGAAACCATAAAGGATTCTCCTGCGCTTATTGTCATGGTCAACGATATGCTCAAGGGCCAAGAAGGCGGCGCAATATACGCCGTTGACGGAACAGGCGGCCGGGATGCCGGACAAATCAGGGAATACGCGGTGTATATGCCGGTTCATATCGGGAGTACGTTCTGGTCTATTGCCGTGGCATCTACCGAACAGGATGTGCTTTACGGCCTGATCTCTTTTAGAAACAAGCTGGCATTTGTCATCGGCGCCCTGTTCATTTTTGGAATGGTGTTTTCAACACTGGGGGCAAAGGCATGGTTCATAGTCAAAGAGGAAGAAAAACGCAAACAGGCAGAAAAAAAGCTTCAGGAAAGCGAACAGGTCGCAGAGAAGTTCTCGACCCTGTTTCATGCGGCGCCGTTTGCCATGGCGCTGGCCACCACTCCCGACGGTGTCCTGTACGACGTGAACCAGGCGTGGCTGGATTTAGCCGGTTTCACGCGCAAGGAGGAGGTTATCGGGAAGTCCGGTGTGGAGTTGGAAATAATACGTGAAGCGGAACAAAGAGAACGCATTCTAAACGAATTCCAGCAGCACGGCTCCGTGCGGAACGCAGAGATAGCGACCTGCACCAGGGCGGGCGTCCGGCTCGCCCTGCTCGCCAATCTGGACTGGGTTGACATCGGCGGACGTAAGTTCATCCTTTCGTCAATGCAGGACATCACCGGGCGCAAGGAAGCCGAAGAGGCACTATCCCGAAGCCGGGAATGGTTCCGTACAACCCTTGGCAGCATCGGTGACGCCGTCATTGCAACCGACGTCTCCGGCCAGGTAACCTTCCTCAATCCCATCGGCGTTGAACTGACAGGCTGGAAATTGGAAGAAGCATTGGGTATGCCGATCCAGAGCGTCTTCCGGATTATTAATGAGCGGACCCGCAGGCCGGCCGAAAATATCGTTGAACGCGTGCTGCGCGAAGGATGCATTGTAAGCCTTGCCAACCATACCGCGCTGATCGCCCCTGACGGGCGGGAGATTCCCATCGAGGACAGTGCTGCCCCCATAAAAGACAGCGCAGGGAACATCATCGGGGTTGTGCTCGTTTTCCATGATGTCACCGGGAAGCGGCGGACACAGGAAGCCCTGAAGCAGAGTGAAGAGCACTACCGGTCTTTGTTCGATAACATGCTCAATGGATATGCATATTGCAGAATGCTCTTTGAAGAAGATGAACCTGAAGATTTTATCTACCTCAATGTTAACCGTACCTTCGAAACCTTGACAGGATTAGAGAAGGTCATCGGGAAAAAGGTATCCGAGGTCATCCCCGGCATCCGGGAATCCGATCCCGAGTTGTTCGACATTTACGGCAGGGTGGCGACAACAGGCGTCCCCGAACGCTTTGAGACCTATATTGAAGCCTTGGGCATGTGGTATTCGATCTCCGTCTACAGTCCTCGAAAAGAGCACTTCGTCGTCGTGTTCGACGTTATCACAGAGCGCAAGAAGGCCGATGAGGCGCTGCGGCAAAAGGAGGCGGCACTTAATGAGGCTCAGAGGATTGCCCACGTCGGCAGTTGGTATTGGGATGCGAAGACTGATGTTACTACCGGCACAGCGGAACTGCTCCGCATATACGGGTTTGATCCGGCATCGCGACTCATGCCCGATTTTCGGGAACAGCGAGGGCGCTGCTACCCGGTTGAGGAATGGGAACGCGTGAATGCGGCCGTTCAAACATCATTGCAGGCGGGAATCGGCTATGAACTGGACGTGCAGGCGATCCGTGACGGCGAGACCATATGGGTCACCACGCGCGGCGAAGCCGTTCGCGACCGTGACGGTCAGATCGTGGGCTTGCGCGGTACGGTCCAGGACATCACCGAACGCAAGCACATCGAGGAAGAACTGCGCGAGAGCGAGGCAAAATACCGGACCCTTTTCGATAACATGACCGAGGAGGTGCATTTCTGGGAGGTGGTGCGCGACGAAGCAGGTCGGATAAAAACCTGGCGACTGGTGGACGCCAACCCCCCGACGCTCAATTCCTGGGGCCGGACCTCGCTCGACGAAATCAAGGAAAAGACCACGGACGAGATCTTTGGCCCCGGTGCCTCGGACCATTACATGCCGGTCGTGCAGAAGATCATGACCGAAGGCGTGCCGTACTCTTTCGAGGACTATTTCCCCAATCTCGACAAATATTTCCGATTTACCAGCGTTCCTATCGGGGAGTACTTCATCACCACCGGCGCTGATATCACCGGAATCAAAAAGGCCGAGCAGGCGCTGCGTATGGCGAACGATGAACTTGAACTGCGCGTGCGGGAACGAACCTCTGAACTTGTCAGCGCCAACGAGGATTTGCAGAAGCAGGCTGCACTTCTCAATTTATCTCACGATGCTATTTTCGCAGTGGATTCCGCCGACGTGGTCAGTTTCTGGAACAAAGGGGCGGAAGATTTGTATGGGTTCACCAGGGAGCAAGCTATCGGAAATGTTGCCTCCGATTTCCTGCAGACAAAGTTCCCGGAATCTCTCGAACTAGTCGTAAACCAGGTTATTGATAAAGGTCAGTGGACTGGAGAGTTGGGACACACCACTTCCAAGGGGCAGGAATTAGTTGTCGGGAGCCGGTGGGCTTTGCGGCGGGGGGAGGATGGTAAGCCAACCGGATTCCTCGTAGTAAACCGGGATATTACATCCAGGAAAATCTTGGAAGAACAATTCCGAAAATCCGACCGGGCATTCCGGGCCCTCAGTGAATGCAACCAGGCGATGGTGCGTCAGACAGATGAGATGGAGCTACTTCGGAAAGTATGCCGGACTGTTGTAGGTGTTGGCGGGTACCGTATGGCCTGGGTTGGGTTTGCGGAAAATGACGAAAACAAATCCGTCCTTCCTGTTGCATCCGCCGGATACGACGAGGGTTACCTGGATCAGGTAAAAATTACATGGGCCGATACTGAGAGGGGCAGAGGACCGTGCGGGACATCCATTCGCACCGGCAAAACGGCTGTTTCACAAAACGCCTTCTCAAATCCTGCTTTTGCACCATGGCGCTACGAGGCGACGAGGAGGGGCTACGCTTCTTCTATCTCGCTACCCCTGATTGTGGAGAGAAATGTCATAGGGGCCCTTGGAATCTTTGCTTCGGAACCGGATGCTTTCGACGAAGAGGAATCGAGTTTACTTAGCAATCTGGGCGAAAACCTTGCTTATGGGATCACATCGATAAGGTTAAGTGAACAGCGCAAGCGGTCTGAAGAAGAGCTTAGAGGCTATGCGTCTCGACTTGAATTAGTAAATGCCGAGCTTCAGGATTTTGCTTTTATCGCCTCCCACGATCTCCAGGAGCCCCTGCGCAAGATACAGACTTTCTGTGACATGGCTAAAAAACGATGCGCACCCGTTCTGGACAGCACCAGTCAGGATTACCTGGATCGGGTCATCAATTCGGCGGACCGTATGCGGCAACTATTGCGTGACTTGCTCGAATTCTCCAGGGTAGCTGCGAGATCCAACCCACCTAAGAAAACAGACCTTATCAAAATAGTGCGGGAGGCTGCGGATATCTTCGAAGCATCAGTCGAAGAAACAGGTTGCCAAATCGAGATCGAAAACATACCTGTCATTGAGGCTGATGAAACTCAGATGTTAGGTCTCTTCCAGAATCTAATTGGCAACGCTTTGAAATTCCGCAGCGATGAGACTCCTCGCATCAAGATTTATGGCAAGTCAGACAGGCAGGGTATATGTGAGATTTTTGTAGAAGACAACGGCATCGGGTTTGCCCCCGGATTTGTCGAACTTATTTTCAAGCCTTTCCAGAGATTGCATAGCCGCAGCGAATATGACGGAACTGGTATGGGACTTGCCATATGCCGAAAAATCGTTGAACGCCACGGCGGAAGCATCAGGGCCGAGAGCGAGCCGGGAAAAGGCTCGACGTTCATAATCAGGCTTCCCTTAAAGCAAGACCGGTGGGAGAGCATATAGTGGCTGAAGAACCACAAAAGACGGTCTTAATGGCCGACGACGATGAAGAAGACTGCATGGTGGCCGCTCATGCCTTTGCGGAGAGCGGAGCAAAGGCAGCATTCTCCTGTGTTGAAAATGGGATGGAACTCACAGACTACCTCTCAGAGCACACCCGCTCTGAGGCAAAACGACTGCCTGACCTTATCCTGCTCGATCTGAACATGCCGAGAAAGGATGGCCGGCAAGCCCTGATTGAAATCAAATCCGAACCGGCTCTTCAACATATCCGAATCGTCATTCTAACTACATCCGAAGCGCAAAGGGATATCGAATTTACAATGAAAGCCGGAGCCGAATCATTTATCACTAAACCGGCGACTTTCGATGAATGGGTCGAAATGATGAAATCCCTGGCAGAGAGGTGGCTGAGGTAGTTGACAAATCGCCTGGGGAAAGCCTGCCCGTCCCGATGTATTATTTCGCTATTGCCGCCCTCATTCTTATCGCGGCTAAGGGTTGCCACACTATGGCTTCGCGGAGGTATGGGAGAACCGGAGGCGGAGGACGATCCTCCATTAACCATTCACTATTCACCATTCACTCCATTCTGACGATGCGTCCCCTCGCCAAATGACTAATCTGCATTGAGGGGCAAGAAAAGTTCTTCAGTGTAGCGATTGCTACAGAATGTTTGAGTTCATCCTGCTACATTCACTCCACAATAAAGCAAGAGGGAAGGAGGCGAGTGGAAAGACCGGACAGTGGGATTTGCTCTTTATGGCGTTAAACCTCAGAGGTAGTATTGATTTTTTACGAAAGGATGACATATGGCAAAGATACCCAAAGAAGTGCAGGAGTTTATGAAGGGCAAAATGGCATGGGTGGCCACGGCCTCGCCCGATGGAGTACCGAATACCACACCGAAGGGAACCGTGCAGGTTATTGACGACGAGCACATCGTCTTCGCCGATCTGTTTTCTCTTAAGACTCGCGATAACCTGCAGAAGAACCCCAAGGTTGCCGTGACCGTCATCGATATGGAAACGAAAAAAGGGTATCAGTTCAAAGGTCCCGCCCAACTGGTTGATTCAGGCCCGGTATTCGATCAGGTGGTGGAGAAATTGAAGAAGGCGCCGATGCAATTGCCCAACCCTAAATATGTGGTGATAATCACCGTGGATTCGATCTTCGATCAATCCGTGGGTCCCAAAGCAGGTCAACAGATCGTATAACCTGGCTAAGATGGCTGTTCCGAAAAGAGAGTCTTTCACGCGAAGACGCGAAGACGCGAAAAAGACACAAAAAGTCCCGATGGGACATGAACAACTGCTTCGAAAAGTTTTCGGTGGGCTTCGCTGCCGCTTAGCCCACCCTGCGGGCCTACGGGTCTTTTCATGGTTTCAGAGTGTCCCAAAAGGGACATGAGATGATGCGGTGAAAAGGACACGGGAGGAGAGTGTATGGGCTGCCTCTGTGAGGGAATTATCGGAAAGGAGATTGAACACTCTTCCTATTGTATCGGCAACTTATGGGTTTTTGAGAATCTTCGCCCCGAGGAACTGGCAGCGATTGCCCAGAGAGCTACGCGAAAGGTTCATGAGCGGGGGGATTCCATTTTTATTCAGGGGAATAAGGCCGATGCGATGTTTCTCATAAAGGCCGGAAGGGTCAAGCTCAGCAAGGTGATGGAGGATGGAGCCGAGATGACTCTGGATATCCGCAAGGCGGGCGACTTTGTGGGAGAAAACATGCTAAGCGAAGAGGTTGACTACCCGGTCACTGCCTGGTGTATGGAGAAAACCATGACCTGCGGCTTCACCAAAGCCTCTTTCGAAAAAATCGTGCTGGACTATCCCGCTATCGGCTTGCAGGTCATACGAAATCTGAGCACCAGGATAGCCTCGCTCACAGACCGGGTAGGTAGCATGTCCTTATCCAACCTGGAGGACCGCATCTACCGCGTGCTCACAAACGTTGCCCGCGAGCACGGCTCCAGGGGCGCGAGGGGTTTTGTCATTCAATTTCCGCTGACACACGAAGAGTTGAGCTTTCTGGTCGGAGCCCATCGAGTGAGTATCACGCGAGCCATGAAGAATTTGAAGGAATCGGGCAAGATCATCCAGCAGGGGAAGATTCTCACCCTGCCGTTTGAAATGCTTCAGTAAAACAGAGCTTCCCCTGTTTCCGTTGCCGGATGAATCCACGGAAACGGAAACCCTGGCAATGCCGGAAAGGAAATGGTCCACCATGTCATAATTTCAGGTTATGCGCGGTACGCAATTTGGCGAACACTTTTTCGTGTAGTAACTGGACAGAAGACCGTTTTTGTCTGATATCCCAAATCCTCATGCAGCAGGGACGCGGGTTTGCGGGGCATGGCGAGGGGTGAATAATCGATAAAATGTCGCGAGCGTCCTGAGCCGATCTAAGGTATAATATTTTTCGCACCCCGGCCTTGAGGAAGGCCCATGACTTTTAAGCCCAACCTGACCATCCTGCGGCCGCCGCAGCTTCAGTTATGGCCGGAACTCGACGCCACGCCGGAGCATTTCACGCTGTACGGCGGAACGGGGCTTGCCCTGCGTCTGGGACACCGGGCTTCCGTCGATTTCGATTTTTTTTCTAACCAGCCCTTTGATCCCGACGAACTGGCCGCCGCCGTCCCTTATCTCAAAGGAGCCGAACGGGTTCAGGTCGCCCAGAACACCCTGAAATGCCGCATCGAGCGTGATGGCCCTGTCTTGGTTTCGTTTTTTGGCGGGCTTGGCCTTGGACAAGCCGCGCCGCGCGACCAGGTCGAAGGAAAGAGGTTTTATGTCGCTTCCCTGCTCGACCTTGCCGGAACGAAAGTTGCCGTGGTGCAGAAGCGCGCCGAGGCGAAAGATTATCTTGATATTGACGCGCTGATACAGCACGGCATCGACTTGCCGACCGCGCTTGCGGCGGGCCGGATTGTTTACGGGCGCAGCTTCAATCCCATGATTACGTTGAAGGCTCTAAGCTTTTTTGATGATTTGCCGACACTGCCCGAAGAAGTGCGGCGGCGTTTAAATGCGGCGGTTGATGGGGTCGATCCGGCCGGCCTTCCCGTGCTCACTGCCTACGCCAAACGAACGGATGAAAACGGATACGTGCCATGAAGCCTTTACCTGTAACTCCGGCGTTGCTCAAGGTGGCCCGCCGCGTCATCTGGTTCGAAAAGCCAGAGGATGCGTTAGCCGATCCGGTGCGTTTTCTCGCCTATGTTATGACCTACGGCACGGTTGAGGATTTGAAGGCCCTTAAGGACGTTGTCAGCAAGGACGATTTGCGTGAAGCCTTGGACAAAGCCCCGCCCGGCGTCTTCGATTCGCGTTCATGGGCTTACTGGAATCTGAAATGTGGACGCCAGCCCGCGCCGCCCTTGCCGACCCGCACCGGATTGCAGCCAGCGCGTCCGGCTCCCTAAAGAGCCGAAGCAGCCACCCTCCATAGGACATTGGGGAACTTTGCCAACCCAAAACCGGACAATTAGCAGTACTGTCCTATTTTAAAAATCACTCCGCACCCTGCTTGGCTTTTCAACCTAACCAAAACCCCGGAAACGGACGAAATGCCAAAAGACTGAAAAGGCCGGACTTTTTCGATTTGAGGCAGAACCTGTAGCCTTGCGATCGGAGCCTGACCTGTTCGGTGATTCAAGGCATTTTCCGCCCCATCTTCCGGCGTTTCCATCCTTCCCCCATATCTCAACCCGTCCGCCTCAAAGCCCGGAATCTCCGCCTTGACCGGCAGCCTGGACAAAATCGGCAGCCTCAACGCGACCTGCAGCCTCGACGCAAGCGACTGCGTTAACGAGATCTGTCAGCAGCAGTCGTGTAGAAGGGTGCGCACGGCATTATTGTGCCCACCAAAAGGCATCAGGTGAATGATAAACGGTGGGCACGAAAAGAATGTGCCCACCCTTCTATGGCTACCTTTTGTTGGGTTCCACGAGGCGCAAGTCCACGGGGCTGGGCAGGACGTAAAAAGTGCGAGGGATGCGGGGGCTGAACCCGAAGAAGGACAGTCAAAGTTGCTTGTGTATAGAATCCTTAGCATATAAGATTACAGAGCACACTATCCGAAACCGGCAAAAGAGGCGCCGGGGCAACCGGCTTCAAGGAGGACAATCATGAATACTGCCTACGAGTTTTTGAAGGCCAATCCCGTTTTTCACATCGCTACCGTTGATGAAGGCAAAGGAAGGGTGCGTCCGTTCGGTTTTGTCATGAAAAGGAATAATCTGCTCTATTTCTGTACGAACACAACGAAGGATGTCTACAAACAGTTAGCTGCGAGCCCTGATATCGAAATATCGGACATGGGCAGTGACGGCGCATCCTGGCTGAGGATACGGGGCAAGATTGCTTTTGACGGCAGCAGGGAGGCGAAAGCACAGGCTTTTGATGAGGGTCCCAATCTTTTGCGGATCTATCCCAAAGGGGCCGATGATGAGACTTTTATCACATTCTATTTTGTCGATGCCAAGGCGACGTTGTTCTCTTTCAGCCAGGCTCCGAAGAACTTGCCGCTTGTCTAGAACGACACCGGAGAAGCCGGGTCAAGCTGACACGCCGCTACTTGAATGAATTTTCAAGAACGTGGCTTGCCGCGAAGACACCGCGTATCTTATTTATAAAAGCACCTCTAAGCCGGGCCGGGCCCCTTGCCCATCCCTATCATTGAGGTTTGCCATGACCGCAGGTATTCCGACCAGAGAGGAAGCATGGGCGCTTCTAAACGAGTTCAATAAGAACGAATCTTTAATCAAGCACGCGCTGGCCGTTGAGGCGGTTATGCGCCACATGGCCGAAAAAGCCGGGTGTAATCCGGATGAGTGGGGAATCGTCGGGCTGGTTCACGATCTCGACTATGAGCAGTTCCCGGAGCAGCACTGCCTGAAGACGCGCGCACTGCTCGATGAACGCGGCTGGCCGGCGGAATATGTTCGAGCGATCATGTCGCACGGCTGGGGTTTATGCACGGATGTCGAACCGAAAACAACTCTTGAAAAAACCCTCTATGCAGTCGATGAGCTGGTCGGTTTTGTAACTGCTTGCGCCCTGGTTCGGCCTTCGAAGAGCGTGATGGACATGGACGCCAAATCAGTACAGAAAAAATGGAAGCAAAAAAGCTTTGCGGCCGGTGTTAACCGGGAAGTGATAGAGAAAGGCGCCTCATTGCTGGGAGTTGACCTGAGAGTGCTCATCGAGGAAGTGATCGCAGGGATGCGGAAAATAGCCCCCCTGATCGGGATGTGAGCCGACGCAGTGACGAAAATAGCCGGAGCAGTCTCCGTTTCTACAATATATTCGTTTATGCTCGCCGCATAATTTACTCAGGATTCAGCTACACCCCGAAAGAGCTGCATCATTTGCGATATCCGGCACTTAACCTTGAACGCGCATTTAAGGTCCCGGGTGCTGAAATCCAATGAGCTTTGGGGAGGATTAAAGCAGTACGCGTATATCCTGATCTGACGTACTATTCCCGAACGGCCGGGGTTTGATGTGCCGATTTGCGGTGGGCATCCTTTCAGCAAACAAGATGCCCGAAGCACCCGGGCGCTCACAAACGTTGCCCGCGAGCACGGCTCCAGGGGCACGAGGGGTTTTGTCATTCATTTTCCGCTGACGCACGAAAAGCTGAGCTTTTTGGTTGGGGCCCATCGAGTGAGTATCACGCGGGCCATGAAGAGTTTGAACGAATCGGGCAAGATCATCCAGCAGGGGAAGATTCTTACCCTGCCGTTTGAAATGCTTCAGTAGCTTCGGGACCAGCGCCGCGGTTCCCTAAACCAGGTCGGTGGTCATGAAATCAAACGTGGACGGCAAATCAAGTTCGAGACGGGAGATAAACTGAACGCTGATCCGCACGTCTCTAGGTATGCACTCTTTGAGGTGCCCGCCATGTTGGCGGTCGTGGGTCAGGAAATGAAAGTGGAACCCGGGCATGCTGAGGGCTTTGATAAACTTGGGAGTGTAAAAGCCGGCGAGGGTCCCATCCACGTCGCAAAATGTAAACATTGCGGGGCGCACTTCGGTTATAGGCCGGTGATCGGGCTGCTTGGGCACGGACCACATCTTTAATTGAGTGAAAGTTCCATCGATTCGAATCCCGTAGAACATGTTTTCAGAGGGGATGATACGTTCCAGGAGATCCATGAATCCCTTATTATCGAGTTCCCAATCGATCTTTTCTACTGAGGCGGGCTTAAAGAACGTGGCACAGGCAAAAGGGGTTTGCACCTCGTCACCGGCCACGCAGGTCTGCCCGTCCGTTCTTATCTGGTACGCCACTCCGTCGAGCAGCACCATTTCACCGTCAAGATCGTTAAAAGTTCCCAGGCCGAAATCACCGTGAAGTTTAACTTCACCGATTGTGGCCGTTTCCTTGTATATGCCTTTCATCATGGCATCGGCGGGGGCGGACAGGTAAACGGCATCGCCCGGGCCTTCTCCACTCAGGTACTGCTTTAATGCACGTTCCAACAGGGCCTCAGCGGTCATCCCGGCGCGTGCTCCGGCTGTTTCCAGCCTCTTGGCAAGTTCTCCGTTCAGCGAAATCGAATAGACTTGTTTTTCTTCTTCAATTGGGCCGTTCAAAATCTGCCTCCATTCTTGAAATCCATCGCCGATTATTAGCATATTCATTATTTGATGGAACGCCTCCGGTCAACAAAATCGTATGGATATCGGGCTGAGATATGTTAATTTCCCGCCGTCCACCCATTAATACATAACCTATGCCAATTCGAGGGATGGAAGTGAAACCAAACACCAGAGACGTGATGTTGTCAGTGGACGCCGACGAGGTTTTCCTGCCGCTTGTGACCGCGTTTGTCGAAAAGGCGGCCAACTGTTTCGGGCTGGGCATGGACGAGTCTCTCAGGCTGACCCTTGCCTCGGAAGAGGTATTCATGCATCTGTGCCGGGTAGTGACGCCCTCGGGCGGTCCCGTGGAAATCGTCTGTTCAAACGGCGGCTATTACGCACAGGCGGTTTTCTCGCTTCCCACGGACGCCTTCGACATGGGCGCTTTCAATCTTACCGCGACCATATCGATTGAAGATAATACGGACCTCGATGCGATGGGACTTGTCATAGCATCTAGATCGGTCGACCGCTTCCTGTTGAACCGCGAAGAAGGACGGGATTTGCGATTGACGCTTATCAAGGAAAAAACCTATCCCACGGCCATGGAGGCGCCGCACGCGGTTGTGGGCCCGTTGGCAAAAATCTCGCTGCGGCCACCCGGGCCGGAAGAAGTTAAGTTTTTGTCTCAACTTGCCGTATCGTACTACGATACCCGCGTCATTTCCGATATCCTTCTCTATCCGGGCAAGTTGGTGGATATGATAAGGGCGGGTGAATACCATTCTCTGGCCGCCGTAGGGGACGCGGGGGAAATCGGGGGAGCGATTTTTTGGCATCGGGTCGGAGAAAACACGGTCGAGTGCTTCGGACCGTATGTTTTCAACCAGGACCCTGCATCGAATATTGCCGAAGAACTCCTGGAAGGCTGCATCGGCACTGTCGCAAAGACCCGGTGTGTTGGAATCATCAACACACGGCCGACGCCGGAATTCTCCAGGCAGCATTTCGAACTCCTGGGGACCCTTGACGATTATACCCCGGACGGCTCCTCGGCACCGGTCGAAGCATGGTTCAGGCTGCTGCGTGAAGACACGGGCTCAACGGTCTGGGTCCATCCCGGACTCGATGCGTTTGTTCGCCGGGAATACGCCAGGCTGGTCCTTCCAAGAGAGATAAGGACCGAGCAGCCGGCAGGAGAGACTTTGCCTCGGCATTCCGTCCTTTCCGCCGAGTTCGACCGTCTTCAGGGGCGTGTGACATTGCGGCCGATGTGGCCCGGCGAGGATGCGGAAGAAAATATCGAGGGGCATGTGAAGCTTTTGGAAGGAGAGAAGATCCTCAACATCCATTTCACTGTTGACCTCGGGCAGGCATGGCAGAGCGTTTTCATACCCGGTCTTCTCGCACGGGGGTTTGAACCCCGCTTCGTGCTGCCCTATGCGGGAAAAGCCGACCTGGTCGTCTTTCAACTTCGAGGCAGACACTGATGCTGTCCCCCCTGCCGCTGGAAAAACTCGTTCCGGACTACATCAAGCGTTTCGAAGCGTATATACCCAGCAAGCCGGACGACGAGCTGAAAAAAATGTATGGCTGCTCGAAGCTCTATCGCCTGAATAACAATGAAAATCCCCTGGGACCTCCCGAGACGGCCCGAAGAGCAATCCAAGCGTTCCCTCCGGCGCAGGCATCTATCTATCCAAGCGGGGATGCCTATCACTTGAGGCACAAGTTGGCGGATATCTTCGGGATGCACCCGGACCAGTTCCTGGTGGGAAATGGGGCCAACGAGGTGATCGCCTTCGTAATAAAGGCGTTCTGCCAGCAGGGCGATAATATCATCACGGCGGATAAAACCTTCGCAGTTTATGAATGGGTGGCCGAATTCTCCGGGTTCGAAGCACGCCTCGTTCCCCTGGTGGATTACGGGTTCGATGCCCGGGGGATGATCGATAAGATCGACGAACGCACCAAGGTCCTCTTCGTGTGCAATCCCAATAACCCCACCGGAAGCTGGTGGAGCGAGAGTACGCTGGGCTCTTTTCTCGACCGGATCGACGGGAAACGCATAGTGGTGGTGGACGAAGCGTACCGGGAATTCGTCAGAAACGCCGACTTCCCCGATTCAATGGCCCTGATCGCTAAATACCCTAACCTGGTGGTCTTCAGGACTTTTTCGAAGATGTACGGCCTCGCGGGGCTTCGCATCGGCTACCTTGCGGGAAGCAGAGAAGTCGTGGATATCATTCGCAGGACCTGCATCGTTTACTCCGTTAACGCTCTGGCGCAGGTGGGGGCTTTCCATGCCCTTGCCGACAGGGAGCACATTTCGCGAACCAAAGAAATCGTCGGAGCAGGCAAACGGTTCCTGCTGAAGGAACTCGATCTCATGGGGCTGCCCTATGTTCACGGAGAGGGCAATTTCGTGATGGCGCGGCTGCCCATGAGCGACAGCCTCGCATACAGGAAGATGATGACGCGGGGTGTTATGGTGCGGGCCATGACAGGTTTTCGTTTCCCGAACTGGATCAGGATTACCGTTTCCCACCAGGAGGCCCTCGAAGCCTTCGTCGAAGCGCTGTCGGGAATTATGAAGGAGAGCGGGGAGCTTTAATTTGACGACGCGGGATAACGGAAAACTCTTCACATATGAGTTCTTGACGCTCAACCTGGTCATTTTTTTCGCCTTTTGCAACATGGCGGTTTTCTACAGCTTTTTCAGCTACCTGGAAAGGATCGGCATTCCGGCGGAATGGAGAGGATTCCTGGTCGGACTTGAACCGATGAGCGCCTTTGTGTTGCGCCTTGCCGTAGTTCCCATGCTCTACGTTGGAAATGCCGCCACGGCGATGCTCATCGCGCTGGCTATGTTAGTGGCGGCACTCTGCTCCTACGGTTGGGTGGTAACTATCCCGGGGTTGGTCGCGCTTAGAATCTTCCACGGGGCTGCCTTTGTCTTGCTCGTTTCGGCGAGTATGGCCCTGGTGGTCCATTTCATTCCAAAGGGAAAAAGCGGGCAGGGATTCGGTTTTGTGAGCGTGTCGGTGCTGGTCCCTTACGCGGTAATGCCTCTCGTTACGGAAATCCTGCTGCGCTACACGCAAAACGAGGCGCTGATTTATCGAGGCGTAACGGTGCTGGCGGCCCCCGCGTTTGTTTTACTCCTCGTGCTGCGAAAGAGAATAGAGATCTCGCTCGGCGGCATGGAAAGCGCGCTGATGAGTCGACCGAAACTGGAAGAAATCCGCCGGAACCTGAAAGAACCGGGAATCGCACTCCTGCTGGCGGTAAACCTTTTCCTGTATCTTAGCTATGCTTCCGTTTTCTTTTTCATGAAGGGGCTTGCCGCCGTGAGCTCGATTGGAGAGGTGGGCGGTTTTTTCACCATCTCGACCCTTGTTATGATAGCTCTGCGTCTTTCCGGAGGACTTTTTTTCGATAAAATCGACAAAATAAGGATGCTCCAGGTTTTCACTTTCCTGCTGGTCCCATGCTTTGTACTGTTCGGATATATGAATAACGCGCGCATGCTCTACCTGATAGCCGGCTATTATGGGCTTTGCATAGGTTTTATAATGCCCCTGCTGAATGCCTCTCTCTTTGACGTCTCACCGCCGCACCTTCGAGGGGTGAACACCAATCTGGCGCTCTTTGTCATGGACGCCGGGTTCTGCCTGAGCCCGTACGCCGGAGGCGCTTTTATAGCCTCGGGCCACTCCTTCGGCTCTCTTTTTGACATCTGCGCGGGGTTCATTCTTGTAAACCTGGTGTTGCTCATCGTATTCGGAAAACTCAAAAGCGCCGCCCCAAAAGAAGCGGGCGCGCGATCCTATGGCTGAGTTCAACAGGAGGAGACATTTTTGAGTATGAAGATGCTCGAAGTCGGATGTCCGATGCCACGGTTTGATGCCAGGGCTAAAGTCACCGGAGAGGAAAAATACGCGGCCGACCATAGCCGCGAGGATACCCTGTGGGCCGGCGCGAAAAGGGCCGGCATCGCGCACGGGCTAATTCGCGGCATCGACACGTCCGCAGCGCGGGCGCTCCCCGGGGTTTATGCGATTCTTACCCGGAAGGATATTACGGGGACGAACCGGCAGGGGATCGTTCATAAGGACCAGCCAGTACTTGCCGGCGTGAAGGTCCGCCATTGCGGAGACCCCGTGGCGCTGATCCTGGCGGAAGACCGGGAGATCTTGAAGAACGCGCTCAGCCTCATCCGCGTGGATTTCGAGCCGTTGCCCGGCGTCTTCGATCCCGAGGAAGCCCTGGAACCGGAAGCACCACGTGTGCACGAAACGGGAAATCTCCTCCAAAAAGCCGTCATCAGCGCAGGCAATGCTATGGAATCATTTGACGAATGCGATATCGTAGTGGAGGATTCCTTCGCAGTTCCCGGCCAGGAGCATGCTTTCCTGGAAACCGAAAACGGCGTGGCCTGGCAGGAACCGGACGGAAAAATCGTCATGATCGTCTCGACACAGGCCCCCTTTCGGGACCGGTTCGAGATTGCGCACGCCTTGGGGCTCGAAGTAGACGCGATCAGGGTCGTCAGTCCATACCTGGGAGGGGGATTCGGGGGAAAAGACGGTTCTACCGTACAGTGCCTGCTGGCCCTTGCCGCCATGCACGCCGGGGGCAGGCCCGTGAAGATGTGGTGGGAGCGCGAGGAAAGTTTCATAGCGGGCTACAAGCGCCATCCAGTCAAGATGCGGTACAGGCTGGGAGCGATGCGGGACGGCACGCTGCATGCGCTTCAATGCAGCCTTTCCTACGATACGGGCCCTTATGCGCACCTTGGCGTGGAGGTCATGGCGCTCGGCATGGAACACGCGGGCGGGCCATACCGCATCCCGAATACGTTTATTGAGGGATGGTGCGTTTACACCAATAACCCGATCAGCGGCGCCATGCGCGGGTTTGGCGTATGCCAGGTGTCCTTTGGAATCGAACGAATGATGGACCTTCTGGCGTCGAAACTGGGCATGAGCCGCCTCGATATCCGGCTTAAGAACGCGCTCCGGCGGGGTGACAGGAACTGCGCCGGCGTGACGCTCGTACATTCCACCGGCATTGTCCCCTGCCTCGAAACCTTGGGCCGGCACAGCCTGTGGATGGAAAGCAGTAAATGGAAGAGTGCGGCAGGGCCGTTCAAGCGAAGAGGAGTCGGCATTGCGGCGGTATTTAACGCCATGGGGTATGGCAGGGGGATCCCGGATTCCGCTATAGCCAAGGTGGAATTGACGAGGGAAGGAAAAATCCGCGTCTACAGCGGCGTCGCCGATATGGGGCAGGGCAACGCAAGCGCGTTCGTCCAACTGGCGGGAGAAATCCTGCGCCAGGACGCCTCCTGCATGGAACTCATACAGCCGGACACGGACCGGACCCACCCTTCAGGCTCTTCGTCGGCCGGCAGAACGACCTACACTTACGGAAACGCTCTCATCCCGGCATGCGAAGAGCTAAAAGAGAAGCTCCTGCACCGGACCGCACTCATGCTCATGCTCGATGAAACGCGGGGGTTGACCCTCCTGCCGGGAAAGGTAAGGCACCTGCCCTCCGGCAGGGAGGTCCCGCTCGATCTGATAGGGCGCACCTTTCCCGAAACCAACCGGATCGCAGTGAACCAGTCCGTAATGCCCGTTGCCCAGGATAATGTCAACACCGGCAAGGAGTTTAAATTCGGTTTTCCTCACGTGCTTTTTTCCTATGCAGCGCATCTTGCATGCGTTGAGGTTGATGAACTCACAGGAAAAGCCGATGTGAAAGGCTACCTTGCCGTCACGGAAGGAGGGCGGATCATCAACCCGTCCGGCTTCGAACAGCAGGTCCACGGCTCGGTTGCTCAGGGGATAGGTTACGGCCTGATGGAAAAGGTCCTCCTCGATAAAGGGAGAATACTGAACCCGAATTTTGCCGGCTACATCATTCCCACATCCATGGATATTCCCGAAATCGCAACAGTTTCAGTGGAAATGGCCGAGTCCACGGGGCCATTCGGCATGAAGGGAATTGGCGAAGTCGGGACAAACGCGCCGCTGCCGGCAATAGCAGGCGCCGTCGAGGATGCCGTGGGACGCCGCTTGAACAGGTCTCCCCTGACTGCGGAGAGCATACTTTGCGCAATGTGAATTAGGAGTGCCCGGGTGAAAATCTCATTTTATCTGAATGGCAAAGAAACCGACGTGGACGTCGCTCCCGAACGCAAATTTGTGGACGTGCTGCGCGAAGACCTGGGGCTGACCGGCACAAAAGAGTGCTGCGGCGCCGGGGAATGCGGGGCGTGCACCATCCTGGTGGACGGCCAGGCCCGCCTCTCATGCCTGATGGCCGCCGCACAACTCCAGGGGCGCCGCGTTACGACAATCGAAGGCCTTGCCTCGGACGGAAGTCTGCATCCCGTTCAGGAGGCCTTTATAGAATACGGCGCCGTGCAATGCGGGTTCTGTACTCCCGGAGTGGTGCTTGCGGCGGTGCATTTGCTGGACCGAAACCCCGATCCGACCAGGGAACAAATCCGGGAGGAATTGAGCGGTAATTTATGCCGGTGCAGCGGCTATGTGAAGATAGTAGATGCCGTGGAAGCGGCCGCAAGGAAGATGAGAGGCGGGACGCCACAATGAGGGAAGTCATTTTGCCCGGCTCACTGGACGAACTGTGGCGCTGTTTGGAAGACAAGCCTCAAGCGGCCGTCTATGCAGGGGGCACCGACCTCCTGGTGGGAGTGTACCATGGTCTGCTGAGCCCTGAAGCATTGATATGTCTCGATCGAATAGAGGAACTAAAAGGCGTCGGCGAGCAGGGCGAAAGCATCCGCATCGGCTCGTGCGCCACGCACGCGCAGCTAATGGACGACCTCCTGATTAAAAGCCATTTGCCCGTGCTTTGGCAGGCGATCGGTAGAATCGGCTCTCCTCTCGTTCGGAACATGGGCACCATCGGCGGCAATATCTGCACGGCGTCTCCGGCGGGAGACACCCTTCCGCCGCTTTATGCGCTGAAGGCCGAGGTGGAACTTCGCTCAAAAGAAGGAGTGAGGCGGATGCCCATAGAGGACTTTATCGCGGGACCGGGCGCCACATGCCTTCAGCGGGGAGAGATCCTGGCCGGCGTATGGATGCGAAAACCGGGGGGATACAATCTGCATCACTTCGAAAAAGTGGGACTGCGAAATGCTCTGGCCTGCTCGGTGGTGAGCATGGCGGCACTCCTCCGCCTTGCGCCGGACGGCGTAGTGGAGAAGGCCGCCCTTGCCTGGGGCAGTAGCGGGCCGACGATCGTAACGTGCCCCGAGGCGGAGGAGGCGCTCACCGGCAAACCGCTCTCCATGCCGCTACTCCAAGAGGCAGCCGCCCTGGCGCGCAAGGCCGTTTCTCCCATCAGCGACGCTCGGGCCGATGCCGATTATCGCCGCATTGTCGCGGGAAATCTTCTCCTGCGCCTTGGCAATGTGCTCAAAGAGAATGGAAAAGAATAATCCGATGTGCCTGTTTGCTGAAAAACGGAGTGAACGATGAGCGCTGAAAGGAAGTTGCCTCTGGTCGAACCGGATGAATGTGAACTCGCCCCCGGCGAACGGATTTTCATACATCTTTTTCGCCCGGAAGACGCACCGGGAATAGGCAGGCTGTTCCAGGCCGTATATGGCGACAGCTATCCCGTCAAACGCTTCTATAACCCCGAGGAGCTTGCCGAAGCAATGCAAACGGGGGAAAACTACTCCATAGTGGCGCGAACAGAGAGCGGGGATATCATCGGCCACATGGGGCTTTTCCGCTCCTCCCCCTACCCGGGCCTTTATGAATGCGGGGCCGGGCTCGTTCTGCCCGAGTACCGCAAAGGCGGCATCAACATGCTGTTGTTGAACCACGCCTACGAACGATTGGCCCCGGAGTTGGGATTGGAAGCGACGTGGGGTGAGGCGGTTTGCAATCATGTTTACATGCAGAAGACCGTCAGACACTACAAGCACGTTGAAATCGGCCTGGAGGTCGATTTGATGCCGGCCGAGGCCTACGTCAAGGAAAAGAGTGCCTCCGGCCGTGTGGCCTCCCTGGTCGTATTTCGCTCCTATATCCCCAAGCCGCATACGGTTTATCTGCCTCCGGTCTATGAGAATGCCCTGAGGTTCCTTTATTGCGGATTGGATGACCAGCGCACGCTCGCCCTCTCCCGCGCGGACCTCCCTGCAGGTGTAGCACCACATGCCTCGTTCGTGGTCTTTGACTTTGCCCAGGTAGCGCGAATTGCCGTTAGATCTTTAGGGGGAGATTTCGAGTTCTACTTCAACGGCCTGGAAAATGAAATCCTCGCCGGAAAAATCAAGGTTATCCAGGTATCCGTCAGTCTTGCTTGCCCGTGGGCCGCGGGCGCGGTGGAAGTACTGCGCGCACGCGGCTATTTCATTGGGGGAATCCTGCCGCGCTGGTTCGACGATGACGCACTTCTGATGCAAAAGATCGTGGACAGGCCCGATTGGGAGGGTATCCATCTTTTCTCTGAGCGGGCCGCAGAGATACTCAGGATTGTTAGGAACGACTGGGAAGAGGTTACACGAACTTAATACCTGACCGACGCTTTCTATACTTTCTTCTCGAACCAGATAGTGAGGACATTACCGCCGTCGCGGCATTCGTAGGTTAGCCTGCCTGCCATTTGCTTTACCAGGTAAATCCCCAGCCCCCCTATATGGCGGCTGGAGATGTCCGCAGACAGGTCCGGCGGGGCCTGTTCCAGGGGGTTGAAAGCGACTCCCCAATCCCTTACCGTCACGCGAAAGCTTCCCGGACCTTCGGCGAGGCATTCGACCTCGATCTCCCCTCCCCCCTTCGGATAGGCATAATTGATCGCATTGACCAGGACCTCCTCCATTACGAGGTCAACCCGGGGGGCCAGTTCCTCGAGACCGCCCTGGCGTTCCAATTCCTGGAGAACGAAGGACCGAAGGGACCCGAACGATTCCATGCTGGCGGGCAAGCGCAATATCGCCATTTTTACCTCAGGAGTTCCCGAGAGCTTTTTCGAGTGAATCGTGCACCGCGAACATGGAACCAAAGGCGGATATTGAAAACACATGGGCGACATTGGGCTTAAGAGAGCTAAAGGAAAGGCTGCCGCCGACCGATTTGAGCTTCTTGCCGACGACCAGGATACTCCTTAGTCCCGCGCTGCTCATGTATTCCAACTCCGCAAGGTCCGCAACGAGCGTGGATTCTCCCTGTTGCAGAGATTCCAGGCAGAATTTCTCGAATTCCGGAGCTGTAGTCGCGTCCATTCGGCCGCTGGCCTTCACTATAAAAAATTTGTCCTGCTTGTAACCTTTCAATTCCATTGCCTATTTCCCCTTATTCGGAATCTTTGGATGAATCCCCGGATGCTCAAACCTCTTCACCGGTGAATGAGAGAGCGAGTATTGTTATGTCATCCGCCTGCGGAATGCCCAACGAGAACAGCTTCACAGATCCAAGGATCTCCGTCGCAATTCCTTCGGCGGAAAGCGACGAGCAGGATCGGACCGTAGCCATGAGATTTGCGTGAGAGTAGAGCTCTCCCGCGGCATTGACTGCCTCCGTAACCCCGTCCGTATAGACAATTAACTTGTCTCCCGGCTCAAGATCAATTTCCATGGTTTGATAACTTGATTCCTCCACAACTCCAAGGAGAAATCCTTCGGGAAGCGGGAGAAACTCGGGCTGAGCATCCCGCCTGACGATGATCGGAGGTTCATGACCGGCGTTGGAATACTTCAGCCGGCCTGTCCGGAGGTCGAGAACGCCGCAAAATACCGTAACGAACATCATGGAGTCATTCTCGCCGCACAGTTCCAGATTGCACCTGTCCAGTATCCCGGAAGGTCCCGTGCCGGTCTCCGCGTTGCCCTTTAGAAGCGTTTTGGTCACAGCCATGAAAAGCGCCGCCGGAATTCCTTTATCCGAGACATCGCCGACGGCGAAAAACAGGTGGTCATCATCAATCAGGGAGTAATCATACAGGTCTCCGCCGATTTCTCGTGCAGGCTCGAGCCTGGCGGATATCTCCATCCGGTTCTTTCCCGGCAAAGGCGGAAATGCCTTGGGAAGAAAGCTCATCTGAATATTTCGGGCAATTTTCAGTTCGCTTTCGATTCTTTCCTTGGCTGCGGTCGTTTCGGTAAGGTTTTTGATGTAGTCCTTGAGGGCAAGCCGCATCTCTTCGAATGAACGGGCCAATGTGCCGATTTCATCGCCCCTTTGAATATCGGGCAGTTTGGCGTCAAGGTTGCCCCGGGCAATCTCGACGGTTGTCGCGGACAGATCTCCGAGAGGCCGGGTAATCCTGCGGGCGATCAGCATTACCATGATTGTCAGCAGAAAAACGCCGGCAAGCCCTATCAGGATGACCATGCGGCCAAGACGATTTACGCCTTCGAGCAACTCATGCTCCGGAATGACGACACCGAGCGACCACCCGATCGATGAGAGCGGGGCATAATAGAGCCGGCATTTGTCTCGAAGCAACAGGCCGCTTTGCAGGGCCACCAGTCCCTCGCCGCCGTTGATCATATCCTTCCCGATCCGGCGAAGCAGGCTGCTCTTTTTTTCTTCGGCAATGCTGAATATGGAATTAGTCATGACCAGGCGGCTGTCGGGATGCGTGATGAATACGCCGTTGCGGGAAATCAGGAAGGCGTAACCCGACCGGTACAGTCTGATGGCCGAAACTATCTCCTGGAGTCCATTCAATGCGATGTTCGCGGTTACCACTCCCTGGAACCGCTTTTCGCCGTCCCTGCTTTCGTAGAAGGGGACCGAAAAGGAGGCCATGATCATATTTCCGCCGCCTTCATCATAGTACGGCTCGGTCCACGCCGCTTGATTCAGTTCCTTGGGGATCTGGTACCAGTCCATCGTGAAATAATCATAGGACACATCGCCGAGCATAACATTCATGAGCTGGCCGTTATGTTTCCTGCAGCAGTAAGGAGCGAAATAGTGGATGCCCGCAGCGAAAGCATCAGGCTCGAAGGCTATCGCGGCCCCGTAGATTTCAGGATTTGCCGAAACCATCCGCTCCACGAGCCGGGCGATATCCTCTGCTTCAAAATTCCTCGCCGAAAGGAGGGATGCGTAATTCAGCGGGACTTTTCCCACGCCCGCCAGCACCTTCTCGATCTGGTACACTGTGGAATGGGTCAAGTTGCGGGCATTCTCCTCGGCGTATTGCATCATGGAATCTTTTGAGGAGAGATAAAAGTAGGCGAATGCGGCGAGAAGCACGGCCATTGTGCCGGAAAGGGTAAACACGATAAGTTTGAATGCGAGGCCTCTATTTTTCATTGACGGCCGCACAGTTTTCAAAGAAGTCCGAATAAGCGGGAATAGTGGCGATAAGGCCGTTCGCCATGAGTTCTCCAGCGACAGCTTTATAGTCATCCTCTTTTAGTGGCGTTTCATACCCTCCGGATTCGGGCAGATCGATCACTTCGCGCATATGTTCGAGCATCCACTTCTGATGGGGCCGGTTCGTGGGAAGCTTGGCCTCATTCACATATTTCATGACAATATCGAGCGCCTCATCCTCATGATCGAAAGCATATCGCCAGCCTTCGAGGGATGCTCGAACGAAGCCGCAGCAACCTTGAGGGTCTTTCTTGAATGTGGTTTCCAAACAGTATATGCCGTCTTCCGGAAGCTTGAACCCGAGATCGGAAAGGTGGAATACCACGAGATCCGCGGGCTCCACTCCAGCGTCCAGGATGGCGTGATACTCGTTGTACCACATTGCAGAAACCACATCCACGCCGCCCCTCAGGAAAAGGTTGACTGTCGAGGCCTGTGGAATCACGGTAACCTGCAAGCCATATCTCCTGAAAAGGGCCGTGGGCATTATGCTTAGTTCCGCGCTCCAAAGTTGGACCTTCTTACCCTTTAGGTCCTGCCAGGAATTGATGCCGCTCGACTTTTTCGCGATCAGCACTTGCGAAGACCTCGAAAGAATCTGGCCGACATTGACCAGCCGGGTTCCTTTTGCCCGTTCGACGATTGCGGTTGAGAGAAACATTGTGGCGAAATCGGCGGCGCCTCTGTTGAGCCATTCCGCCGATGGCCTTTCGGGTCCGCCCCGGAGAATGTTTACCTCAAGGCCGTACCTTTCGTAAAAACCCTTTTCGAAGGCGACATAGTAGCCGGCAAACTGGGCTTGGGGTAACCACTGCGGAACGAACGAAACCTGCCTCCGGTTTTGATCCGCATTGGCATTCACCAGCATGACAAGGATAAAAAAGAAAACGCCTGTGACTTCAGCAACAGTTCTCATTAGACTTTCATTTTAGATGCGATAGAAAATTACCTCGACCAATCCAATATGGTGGAAATTGCCGTGAAATTCAAGCCGATGGTCAGGGCGGCGGGATTTCCCAATACAAAGTGAAATCTGAACCGCCGCACGAAGTCGAACTTGCTTCCTTCAGACAAAAGAGGAGGAGAATCCGGATCACAGAGTTTGCCGTTGGCAAGGCCGGCCTCCTGTCGATGCCCAAAGCACTCTCTTAAGGGCAAAATCCTCGGCCCCCATTTCTTTCATACACTATAATCAAGGCCGAAAAAAGCCATTCCGGCAGGGTTTTTGAGGCTACCGGGCAGGTGGGAGCCAGTTTTCAGAGGCAGTCGAATTTTCGTTACACGGTATTTAGACTCGGCAAAATCAAAGTGATTGCGTTCTTGTATTCGAAACGGTTTCAAGCGGGATCGAACCAAAGTCAACAAGCTAAATCAATATTTTAGCAAATCGGACCACATGGGCATTTTCAGCCATCTATCCCAATTGGTCCAACACCTGTCTGACTCTGTCCGCAAGATCATTGTTGCCGAAAGGTTTCTGAATGAAATCCAATCCTTCGTCCAGAATGCCGCGATGTGCTATCACGTCCGCGGTATGGCCTGACATATAAAGGCACTTAAGGCTGGGACGGATGACCCTGAGCTGTTCTGCCAGTTCCCGGCCATGCATCTGCGGCATCACCACGTCAGTGATCAACAGGTGAATATCTTCCGGATGCTCCTCGACAAGTTGTATGGCGTACATCGGAGTATGGGCCGCAAGGACCGTGTAGCCCAGATTTTCGAGAATCATCTTACCGAGGTTCAGGATCGCTTCATCGTCTTCGACCAGCAGGATGGTTTCCGTGCCTGTCCGGCGCTTGCCGGCAGCCTCCTCAGGCGGGACCTCTCCGGTTTCAGCCTCGAACCTCGGCAGGTAGATTCTAAATGTGGTTCCTTTCCCCGGTTCGCTTGTAACATAAATAAAACCGTCGTTTTGTTTGACGATGCCGTAGACGGTGGACAATCCCAGTCCGGTTCCCTTGCCCAGTTCTTTGGTGGTGAAAAAAGGCTCGAAGATATTCTCGCGGACCTCATGGCTCATACCCGATCCGGTATCACTAACGGTCAGCAGGACGTATTGTCCGGGAATGAATTCGGGGGCCTCGGCCCTGTTGGAATCATCGATTACAACGTTTTCGGTCCTCAGTGTGATGGCGCCTACTCCGGAAATGGCATCACTGGCATTGACCATAAGATTGGCCAGAATCTGGTCCACCTGGGAGGGATCAATTTTGATTTGCCAGAGATCGAGTCCCGGTTGCCAGGACAGGTTGATATCCTCGGCGATGAGCCGCTTCAACATTTTGAGCATGCCAGGGATCGTGTCGTTCAAATCCAGTATCTTCGGGATGGCGATCTGTTTGCGGGCGAAGGCCAGCAGTTGCCGGGTAAGGTCCGCTGAACGCCGGCCCGCTTTGAGGATCTCTTCGAGGTTGTGCCGGCGTTTGTCGGCGGGAAGGTCCTGTTCCAGGGCCATTTCCGCCCGGCCGATGATGACTCCGAGCATGTTGTTGAAATCGTGGGCTACACCGCCCGCCAAACGCCCTACTGATTCCATCTTCTGGGCCTGGTACAGTTGCTCCTCCAGTTTTTTTCCTTCCTCCTCGGCCCGCTTGCGATCAGTAATGTCCCTGACGACAGCACAAAGAAGCATCCGTTCACTCGAAAGAAACGTTACGGCTGATATTTCAACGGGGAATACCGTGCCATCTTTCTTGCGATGGTAGCGCAACGGTACTCTTAGCTGTTGTTTAGCGATCGTTTCTTCTATGGATTTTCTCGAGATCTCCGGCTCGGCGGTGACGTCCGTTGCTTTCAGGTTTAGAAATTCCTCTCTAGTATACCCGTAGCAACGCAAAGCGCTTTCATTCATATCAACGAATTGGAGGGTATCTGCGTCAAAAACAACAATTGAATCCGATACGGCGGTAAATAATTCCCTGTACTTTGCCTCACTGTACCGGAGTGCATCTTCGGCCTGCTTGCGCTCGGCAATTTCCAACACGAGCGCATTGGTTCTCTCACTTACCAGACCTTCGATCAGCGCAGTGCGACCTGTCACGACAAGGAGGAAGGCGCAGGCGCAGGCGGCAAAAAGGAGTCCGCCGGCGAGTACGCTCCATGCTTGAAGAGAGCGGTGCCCAGCCAGGTAATCTGCTGTGGGAGAAAAGGAGAGCTGCCAGCGCCGCCCGGCAATCTTCAGGGTGGTTGCCAGCCAGGGTGCAATAGGGGTCATGCTTCGGCTTGAGGTTTTAGTATAATCCCCGGCCGGCATGGCCGCCTTGGAGTCATAAAGGAGTTGCTCTCCCTGGCCGGCCGTCAAGTCGGTCAACTGAATGTGAAAACCATGCATCTCTGCCTTACCAACCACGGCACTCATCGCATCCCCGATACGGAAAACGCCGAGAGCAAATCCCTTGAGGACTTCAGGAAGCTCTTGCCCACCGGGACTGGAACTTTTGCCGTCATAGACCGGCATAAAGACTAGAAAGCCAAACTGGCTGTCAGTTTCCTGCACCAAAGTGATGCGGCCGGTTCCAACCGGTTTCCCGGTCATGAGCGTCTGTTTCAAAGCACTCAGACGCGTCTTGTCCGAGGAGACGTCAAAACCAAGCGCTATCTCATTTCCCTTGCAGGGCTCCGCGTAATAGACCGGAAAGTACTCGGGCTGTGGTGAGCGCTCGACCAATTGTCCTTGCTCCGCTTTTTCCGTTATCCTGAAGTCGGGGTATCCATCGCGCCGGGCTTCGTTTTCGTAACCCGAGCGTTCCGCGTGCTGCACCCTTGGTATCCATTCCAGGGCTTGAATACTCCGGTGACGAGCAAGCCAGTATCGTGCAAATACTCTGAACTGATCACGGTCAACCTTGCGGGAGGCTGCGAAGAAAGCCGCTTCCGAATATAGGGCATCGAGGTGGGCATCCCACTCTTCTTTTATCTGACTTGCGATCATTCCAGCCTTCAGCTTGAATTCGTTTTCGATACGATGCTGTTCCTTCTGACTTACGAACAGATAAAGGGAGACTATCAGGAAGAGGAGCAGGCAGAGTGGCAGGGTGACAGAGGTCCGTCTGAGCTTCCAGATCTCCCCGTGCCTTACCGAAAGGCTCAATACGGCCGGAGTGAGCAGCATGGCGCCGGTGGCGTCGCCTACCCACCAGGTGAACCAGTTGAACCAGAAGTCATGCGCAGAAATGGAGCCCGCCATCCACAGACAGGTCACGCTTATGGACGCATTCACCAAACAACTCAATGGCCCGCTCAACAGCAAGAATCTGACCACATCCCGCAGCCGGTAGAGACTAAGGGGATAGCCCACGAAGCGGATGACCAGATAAGCGCCGACCACGGTCTGGAGAGTGGCGCCGGAGGCGATTACCGCTGCGAACACGGTCGAGACCGGCGGAGTGGCGCTGCCGGCATTAAGCATTGTCAGCAAGTTCGCGGCGAACGAACCGAGCCAGACGCCAAACCAGGCTCGATAACCCCACAGGAGGGCGGCTGCCAGTGCCATGCCCGCCGCAGGCCATAGGGCTGATGCGTAGCCGGGGTGGACGGCCACCAGCAGGCCAAACCTCGCTAAGGCAAAATATGCGCCGGCAATTGCAAGAATCGTTATGAAGGATGCAGGGGCGGTCCCCTGAGAATATGAACCCTCTTCCATGTTCCTCCTATTGGGCCAGCAGGGTGCATTCGGACAGAAACCGGCGGTTTTGATTTAGCTTCCTGCTCTGATTCAATGTATTTGTGAAGATTCGGCTTAGCAATACCCATCGTCGGGCAAATATGATCGGCTGTGTGTTTTTTGCGGTCGCTACATGGTCCCGGTCGCCATTGGTCGGACCAGGTGAGTACCTAAATTAAGGGCTAAAAGATTAAAACGATGGGCGATTCCTGGTTGTGCCTTTTTCGCGAATTGCTGTCGCATACTGACAATGACCCGGCACTTGCCCTATTGAAGAGGATGGACCGATGAACGAAACGTCGACCGAAACGCTCACCGTCGTTGTCGAACGGGAGGTGCCTTTTCCGCCGGAAAAGATCTGGCGCGCGCTCACGCAACCACACCTGATCGAGGAGTGGCTCATGAAGAACGACTTCAAGCCTGTCGTGGACCACCGTTTCAATCTTCGCGCAGACTGGGGCGTTGTCGACTGTCAGGTCCTGGCAGTCGAGCCGAACAAAAAGCTGTCTTACACGTGGGCGGCCTATGCTCTCAAGAGTGTAGTCACTTGGACTATCACCCCCACGAGCACGGGGACCCATCTGCGCATGAAGCAATCGGGCTTCCGGCCGGATCAGCCGCAGTACTACCAGGGCGCCGAGGGCGGATGGCAGCAGTTCTTTGCGGCCCTGGAGCAGGTATTGGCGCGGATAGATTGAAGTCTGCCGGCACAATTCAAAGCTCGACTGGCAGGATACAGAGAAATGCTCGGAAGAAAGAACTACGCGCAGGAAGAAATCGACGCCGCCCGAACAATGGTTGAGGCGGATCAACCACCTGAGGTTCACAGGAAACGGGGGGCGATGTGGGCAAGTCTGGGATGCTTTCACGCCATCTAACCGGCTTAGCATGTTTCATTTCTGTTTTCTGAGATGACCCCTTGCAGGTGCGATAATCTCCGGACCATAAGTCATAATCGCTGCGCCGACAGCTTCTCTTTGCAGGGTCCTATGTAACGACATGTTGGTTATGAATAAATATGCTCTTTCGCCCGGCTTTAAATCATTCATTGCTTCCAGCTTTTCAAACCCCCATTCGCGGGATAGGTAGTAAAAGCTACGAGCCTATTAGGGAAACCCCAATAGGGAAATACTGCCCTCACCTGATTTTCAACAGAAAAGGATTTATTAACTTGGTTTGGGAAGGACAATGAACTGCGGTGGCTGATTTCAGGAAGATAAAACTTGTAATTCTAACGGCCGATCATGGCTAAGAAGGCATTAAATGAGTGAACCAGTGACCACCCAAAATAGAATAGCTGCCAGCGCAATATGTTGAATTATGGAGACTCAGGATATCGGAGGTCCAAATGAGAGCGAAAAAAACCTTCCAGGTTGCTGCCATAGCTCTTTTTATGATGTGTTTTACCGCATGGGCCAAACCTTTGCCACAGCAAATCCAGTCAACTGTGCCGCATTGGGCCGACCTTCCGGCAGATACTTCCGCCAAAGTTAAAGCTGAAGGGATTTCCGCTGGAAAATACGAACGTCTTCTTCGAGGTGAAGTGGTGACGGAACGACGTCCAGTTCCAGATGGAAAGTCAGGGGTGCACGTGGTCACTTTCGGCACCATTCCCGGGGGCGTCGATAAGTTATGGGGTGTACTCGAGAATTGTGGAAAATCCCCTCCTATCATGCCTTACCTGCAGTCATGCAGGGTAGTCGAACCCGATCACCCCCTCCCGCCTAACAGCAGGTGGGAACTACTGAAAATCGACTTCCACATCGCGTTTTTCAGCATTAAGACGATGCTGGTAAATGAAAAGACTATCGAGGCGCCAAATTCTGTGAGATGGAAGCAGGTCCGTGGGGATGCAAAGGTCAATGAAGGATATTTTCGGATCATCTCCATCACTTCCGGCACCCAACTCGTTGTATACGATGCACTTGTCGACCCGGGACCTCTCATACCCGGATTCGTAAAGACATGGGTTGTGGAAAACACTCTGCCGGATTTAATAACGGCCCTGCGCGATCATGTCTAGTCGTAACTATCAATTACAATTGCGTGGATCGCCCTGACAGACGAACTGCATCCGCCATGGGATTATCCACCCGGCCTCATGGGGGTTAGGCGGTGGAATTGACAATTGACGTTGGCATTCGGATAAAATAGCAGTGTGATCGATAACTAGCGTTGAGGTTCATGGGGTTGGCGGATCCGGTACTGTTATCGGTCTTCCCGGTCTGGTCTTTTGGCCAGTGAAGGGGTTGTAGACGTTGAATTTGGGGAGGAAATGGGCGGAATGATGGTTTTATGAAAAAATCCGAAAACCCTGCCAAAATGGACCATTTCGTATCACTGGGGGAATGAATGCCCAACCCGGGTCTTAGCGGCGCCCGAAATGCCGGCCGGGACGCCCGGCGGGTTGGAAAACCCGGAGATGTTGACGGCTTTAAAGTTATAGGTTTTGACTTTTTAGTCAAATAAGTCAAAAGTAAAAACTCGATAAGTTTTTGTTATCCGTTAACTTATAACTAGAAACTCAAAACTAAGAACTGCCCTTCAATGCCCGCACGCCCGCTTTTCTGGCTCACGGTTTTCTTTATGCTGGGGGTTTCGGCGGATCGCCTCTTTGGGGAAAGCCTGCCGGTCCGAACGCACTATTTTGCTTTTGCAGCCCTGCTCCTCATCGCTGCTATGGCTGCCACCCTGTGGTTTCGCAGCCGTATGGGAGGACCGGAGGCGGAGGACGATCACCCATTCACCCACCTACGGCGCGGCGCTGGGCAATCAGGTGGTGCGGATACAGCAAACGGTACGCGCCACTCACCTATTCACCTACTCACCCATTCACCCATCCGCCTATTGACCAATTTTGCCCTCCCTGCCCTGCTCTTCGTCATCTTCGGAATGTGGGCGTCAAAGGCTTCGGCCCCGCAATTTCCTCAGGCACTCGAACAATATCTCAACGGCAAGCCGGCAACATTTATTGCAGAGGTAACCGGCTCGCCTGAATACAGCAGGCAGCGGGCAGTGCCGAAAATAGCGGGAGAAGGTTCGGTCTCGCCCGAAGGTACTAGGCGGCGGGCAGGATCGAAAAGAGTTGAAGAAGCCTCGGCGTCACCCGAATACTCTACGGACAAAATCCAGCTCCAGCTCCGCCTCCTCGGCGCAATAACCGGCGGCAGGCAGACTCCTCTGGAGGGGGGAGTAGTGCTGAGCTTTCCGAGAAAGAATACAACGGAGAGCCCCTCTTTCTCGCCGCCGCAGGCAGCGGCGAACCTGGCGGGCGGTCCCGCCGTCTTTTTTCTCCCAGGCGACCGGGTGCTCTTCCGGAGCGTTCTCAAGCGCTTCCGCAGCTTCAAAAATCCGGGCGGCTTCGATTACGCGGGCTATCAAGCCGGAAAAGGTCTCTACGCCCATTGTTTTCTGAAGGACGAACGGCTTCTGACAAAGCTCGCTCCAGCACCGGCGGGCTTACCTGGTTCAATTATGAATGCGATAAGAGGCCGAATCGATCTCTTCCGGCAAAAGACGCTCCTCTGGGCCCAGAGATCGCTGGACCCGGAACCGGCGGCTTTTTATGCGGCGATGATACTCGGGTACAAAATGTTACTGGACAGGAACTGGCAGGACCATATCCACCAAACCGGCCTTAACCACCTGCTCTCGGTTTCGGGCCTGCACATCGGCATGGTCGCCATGTTCGTCTTCTGGCTCGTTCGCCTTGCGGTCCGGTTTTTTTGCCCGTCAATTCTCAACAGAGTGAGTGACAAGCAGATAGCCATTTGGCCCGCTCTTGCCAGCGCCGTCTTTTATGCGTTTCTGGCTGGATTCGGGGCGCCCACGATCTGGAGGTCCATCCTGACCCTGGCGGTCTTTTTCGGGGCCGCCTTCTGGTACAGGACGGCCGACTCACTGACGGTCCTGGCCCTTGCAGCCCTGTTCATCCTGGTCCCTGCCCCCAACAACCTGTGGCAGATCCCCTTCCAACTGACGTTTGCATGTGTTCTTGCAATCATCGTCATCTATCCACGATTGCGCGGCATCAGGCTCCACAAGATATTTCCCGCCCTGGAGCCCGACAGGCTCGCGGGCAGGGTCGTGTCCCAATTCGAAGACGCGTTCTGGGTTTCGATAGCAGTCAACATCCTGCTGCTTCCACTCATAATTTTCTATTTCGATGGATTCGCCCTGACCGGACTCATCGCGAATATCTTTCTGATACCCTACCTGGGGTTTGCGGTTCTGCCCCTGGGGCTTTTGAGCGTACTCCTGTTCGCGTTAAGCGAAACCCTGGCCTGGCCGGTTATCTGGATCGTAAACTACCTTCTCTGGGTCTGTCTGCGGCTGATAGAGTGGTTCTCCGGTTTTTCCTGGAGCTATTTCTGGACCGGCAGCATTTCGCCCGCATGGCTCTTCGTGGTTTATGCGTCTATAAGCCTTTTGCTGGCCCCATTTTCCCGAAAAATCAAGACCGCAGGTCTGGGCGCAATGGCCGTGCTCATCTGCGCCGGCCTGGCACTGAGCAACCACGCGTGGTCGAGCAATACAGGAACATTGAGGGTGGACGTTATCGACGTGGGACAGGGAACATCCACTCTTGTCAGGCTGCCCACGGGCGAGACGATGCTGGTCGACGGCGGAGGGTTCCCCGATGATTCCTATGATACCGGCCGTTCGGTAGTAGCCCCATATCTGTGGCACGAGGGAATCCGCAGGCTGGACTACGTGGTTCTCTCGCACTATCATCCCGACCATGCGCTTGGGCTTCGCTTCATCCTTCGCAATTTCGACGTGGGGTCCTTCTGGACGAGCGAAATCTCCGGGGACGACCCTGCGGCCGAGGAGACCCGCCGATGCCTCGATGAAATCGCGTTGAAGCGAAAGATAAAAATCCGGACTTTTCCCGAACTGCTCGCCGATCTGCAAATCGGCCGGACCCGGATACGGCTGCTCCACCCAAGCCTCAGCGCCATAGAAGACATGGAGGGGAACCTGAACGAAACTTCGCTCGTTTTGGACATTACACAAGGTATTTATGTGGCTCCTATCTGCTTGATAACTTAAGTAAAAAGCGTACTTTCACCTTTTCTTCACCTCTGCTCACAATTCATCTCAAACCCCAAACGCAGATAGCATGACACCATGCGCCTCGTTTCCGCCCTCAAGGTCGAGCAGGATCTTCAGGGGGATTGGAGGGAAGAGAGGGCGGGACAGTGCCAAGCCGATGTTGAGCGAAAAAGAGTGAAACCGGAAAGATGATCCATAAACTCTTTCATTCAAGGTGAAAGATGAGTTCAGCCGACATCGACACGAATGGCTTTTACCCCCTCTCCTCCAGGCACCGAAACGTTTTACTTGATCTTAATTGGCACTTTGTCATAAACTCTTTTCGGGGAAAATGAGGAGCAAACAGAATTCCGGAATCCCATAGTAGCTTGTCCAATTTACACAGGGTGAGCGTAGCGAGATTTCCATGGCACAAAACAAACATCAACATTACTTACCAGCCTTTTACCTTTACAATTTTACAAATCAAATCCAGAGAAGTGAAACGAAGGATAAACAAAAAAGAGAAACAAAGATTTATCATTTTGATATTAGCAAAGACTGTATACACGAGAGACCGATTAAGAAGCTCGCTATAGAATCATATCTTTATTCATGTAAGCTGGATGATGGTACCTATAATCATGTCCTTGATAACGAACTACAGATTGTAGAAAACAAGGCTTCGATAGCCTTACAGTATTTTGGAGACATTCTCCAATACGCACTACGAAAAAAGCCGCCTATGGTTGAAATAGATAATTCATACATGTCTGCGATAATAGATTTATTGTTTTGGCAGATAAAAAGACATCCTGACATACTTAGTGACTTAGAACTTAATTGCCGCCATATTCTCTTAGAGCAAGGCATACCGTCTCGCTATGCCAAGCCGATGGCTTTAGCCACTATGAAATCACTTGGGGAGAATGGCGAATATGATATACGACGTGAGCTTGATAAGAAGAATATGACAATTATATGTACTTCTTCACCGAACGCAATGTTTATAACTTCTGATAAGCCGTTCATACGTTTCAATGCTTCCGGCACCATTGGCATTGCAGTTGAAGGGACAGAAATGTACTTTCCAATATCTTCTAATATGTTGTTGTGGATGCACAACAATGGCCAGAGAAGAGAATTTAGATTGGAGAACGATAGAACATTTTTGAGGAAGCTTAATTCATATATTGCAAGATCGGCTACTAACTATTTGTTCGGATCTAGTTGCGAATATTTAGAAAGAATTGTACAGATCATGAAGAGAACAACTGAATAACAGTATTTGGCTTGGATGCTTACCAAGAGAGACGGGGTACTTATGACATTCAGATCAATCATCATTCTATTTTCTTTGCTCTTCGCTCTGAGTTGCCTTGGCAATACAAGATCATTCTTCACTGCCGTTTCGTGTCATGCAGCGACCGATCTTCAAAAAGTGCTCTTTTGCGAGGAACCATACAACAAATTTAGGGAGATTCGATACTGGGGTGCAATCAGGATTGAACTTTACGACCTTGATTTAGGAAGTAATGATACCAATGCGCTTAACTTACACGATAGTAAAGCGTTTGATAAGTCGTATTGGATACCTAAAAAGACAATTATGGATCATTTTGAAAGTGAGTTTAATAGGCTTATTAAAAGAAACATTCCTTATTACGACGCCGATCAAGGTGGAAGCAAAAGATTGGGAGACGTATTAGCACGATCCAAAGAACAGAATAAGTCTGTCGAACAAGCGATGAGCGAGTTTTCGTTACAAGAAAGATTAAGGAGACAAAAGCTGTACGGTGATAACCCTGGAGTACTGTATTGCAGAATTCGTGTAAAACGACATGAATTTCCTGTATTATTTGAGATTAAGTCATCCATTAGTGGTGATAAGGAAATGAAGCACGACGAACCATCTCTTCTAAAAGTTGAAGATGTGGGCTACAGCACTCCGGCAAATATCGAGGCTGAAATCGAAAAAGCAATAACTGCTCAACTGGAAATACTCTCAGAAAACTTTTGGCTTGTGCGTAATTGCCCAAGTAATAAGTGAGAAAAGTCGGTGGCCTTTGTGAGATACCCATCCAAGGAGACACACTGGGGCAATCTGTTGAAACAAGAGGGAAACAGGAAGGTGATTCTTTAAGGCTTCCAATTAAACGGAGTTCAAAATGAAAATGCGGAAACTGCTACTTGCAGTGGCGTTGATACTGGGATTTGTTTCAGTTGCACTCGCCCAACAAACCATCATCCCTGAAGATGCCGCGAAGTTCATTGGGCAGCAAAAGACTGTCTGCGGCTCAGTTGCGAGTATTCATTTTGCCGCCAGAAGCAAAGGGCAGCCGACCTTCCTAAATCTCAATAAGCCATATCCTAAGCAAGTTTTCACTGTGCTTATTTGGGGATCAGATAAAAGCAAGTTCGAAAATCCTCCGGAAACGCTCTATTCCGGGAAGGAGATTTGCGTAACCGGAATTATTCAAAGCCACCAGGGTCGTCCAGAGATAATTGTTAGTGAGCCATCGCAGATTAAGTTGAAATAGCCTAATCGCAAAGACGTTTTCACGCACAGCAATGCTCTGATTCAGGCTCTAAAATTTGGTACGGTCATTTCTGAAATTGAACACTGGAGGACGAGAGATGGTTTACCTTAGAATCGTTGCCATGATGATTTCCCTTTTGTTTGTTGGCTCCTGTACGGTGAAATACATGGCAGTAGGCAGTTTTGACGACTTTGATGAAATTTTTGTTGGCACTGTTGACCATAATCTTGCCACAGGAACAGCCCATATTGTGGCGGTAGCTAAGAATTCGAAAATCACGTGCGAAGGTGACTCTATGGTCACTTACATACCTCCGCTATCTTTGGGCTGTGCTGGGCAGAGAGGGAGGGCACCCATGCGTTGCTCGGATGGGCGACGAGTAGTTCTTGAGTGGATAGCCACGAGTTGCACCACCGGCCATGGAGAGGGCATCGACAATCATGGTGCAACATTTCACTTTGTATTTGGCCTGGACCAGGTGACAGCGGAACGTGAACTCTCAGAATTAGCGAAATCGGTGGCCGATAAACCAGACCTGCCGGTTTACAATCCTAAAGAACACAGGAAGCAAAAGGGGTTTGCAACCGGCACAGGCTTCTTCGTTACGAATGATGGGGTACTGGCCACTAACTATCATGTAATAGAAGGTGCAAAAGAGATTTCCATAATCAATCCAACAGAAAAGAGAGAGTTGATTGCGAGTGTCTTGGCAGTTGATCCAGTTAACGATGTGGCTATTCTCAAGATAGACGCAAAAACAGTCGCCGTTCCTCTTGCTAATTCTTGCAACGTCGCTAAAGGTGATGAGGTCCTAACGTTGGGGTATCCTTTGGTTACAATACAAGGGCAGGAACAGAAAGCAACCTTTGGTAGAGTGAATGCACTGAGCGGTGTAAAGGATGACTTGCGCCTCGTTCAAATCGATGTGCCGATTCAACCGGGGAATTCAGGAGGCCCGCTTTTGAACAGGCACGGAGAGGTTGTAGGCATAGTAACAGCAACCCTTGACCAGATTAACGCCCTCCGTGCAAGCGGATCTTTGCCACAAAATGTTAATTTTGCCGTCAAAATCGACTATATTCTTCCTGCAATAAAAACGGCACTAAAGGACCGACTCCCTGACATTGCTCATGCGACATCCAACCTTGAAATGGCAAAAATTGTTGCACTCCGAGAATCTTCGGTTGTGCTGGTGGTTGCCAAATGAGCTATGCCCGATGGCATTAATTTGCAGCAGATCAAGGAGACGCAAATGGCAAAATTCAAATTCCTGCTTCTTGTAGCCTTACTGGTCTCATTCGTTGCCCTTACTTATGCCGGGTTCGATAGCGGTAAAGCGGCTTATGACAGAGGTGATTATGCCAAAGCCTATGAAGAGTTCAAAGCTGCAGCGGAACATGGGGAAGCTATGGCACAATATAATCTAGCGGTGATGTACCATAACGGCCAAGGAGTTCTCCAGGACTATGACGAGGCAGTGAAGTGGTGTCGGAAAGCGGCGCAGCAGGGAGATGCGCGAGCACAATCCGATCTAGGGGCTGCATATCACAACGGCGAAGGCGTACCGAAGGACGAAGCCGAGGCGGTGAAGTGGTTCCGCAAAGCAGCGGAGCAGGGAATTGCTCAAGCACAATACAATCTGGGGCAAATGTACTTTATGGGTCAAGCCGTGCCACAGGACTTTGTGTTAGCCCATATGTGGTACAATCTGTCGGCAGCACATGGTATTTCAGAGGCCCAAAAGATGAGAGATATACTGGTCAAATACATGACCCCATCTCAGATAGCCGAGGCGCAGCGCCTAGCAAGAAAGTGGAAGGCGAAGGACAATGACTAGGTATGTACTAATCAGGAGGAATTATTAGATGACTGAAACTGAGCACAAAAGGAAACTTTCTGAAATTGGGAAACAAGTGCAAAATTCGAAAAACTTATTAGAACTTTGCAATAATTTGAATGCGTACGAAGTAGCTCATGAGAAAGCAAGACGGGATTATCCATCACTTACAACTTTCCGGCCTGATAAGTTCGATCTAGAGAACCTTCCGTCGTTCGGGGGGGCAACTCCTCCTGATAACAAGAATATATTTTCATGGGATGAAAAGCAATATCTCGTGTTGTCCCCTGGTAAAGCTCCAGTACCGACTGGAATCATAAGTTTCATGTATTATATCCTTGAGGATAGGAGAGTCCATGCAGGGAGCGAGTAACACGCGGTCTGCCGTCAGGGATATTCACCCAATTCTTAACGAAATAACGGTATAGTTTGTCTTTTCACAATCCAAGTCAATCGGATTTCTAGAGCTTTAGGAAGGCTGTTCTGAAAACCCGTGTTTGGATATGGGGCAGGTCCAGAAAATGTCCGAGAGGGGGCAGAGATTGGTTAGCAGTTCCAAGGGACCGGGGAGGGGTTGGAGGTGTCTCCGACTTGAACTGCGGAGTGAACCATGCTTGGGTCTTCTCTCCGATCCAAAAAATCGCAGGTACTATTCGTCCCACACAAAGCCGAGTACGTCAATGGAAAGGTTTGGCCGGTCAACCGTATGATGATTTACCTAAGTATTTGGAACTACAATTTAGGCAATTCAAACGAGCAGTTTAAATAAAATAGGCCCTGTGATGAGCAGGGCCTATGATGGTACATTTGAGTAATATCCGCTACTTAACTATCTTCAGTCCCGTTCCTTCGGGAGTGTTACGTTTGCTTTCTGGTTCCTTCTTTATATTTTTCTCGATTTCATCAGCACCATCCCTCAGGAATTTTGCGATTTTTAGCCAGCCTGGGTCATCAGCTGAGTCTATCCCCATCTCGCGCGCCCACTCATGAAGATAGTCGTCGATATGGTTTATGACTTCTTCATACCATTCCATCCCCTTACTCCTCTATGTACTCAATTAACAGATTTTCCCCACTTGGTGCAAACTGCGGTGAGTCCAAGATAGGCCTTCTAGGTCTACCAGCAAGTTTTGCCTTCATCCTGTGCTCAGCGGGTTCACCATTCCTTCCCTGTCTCCACCACAAAATAAATTCGTGCTGGAACTTTATAGATCCAGGGGTTGGGAAAAACACGATTGGTCCGAAATTTGTGAGAGCTGGAACAATAAAATGCAGTGGAACAGTAAACGAATAATTGTATGGAATTTCCACTACTTGGTGACCCTCTTCAAACTCAGAGCCGTCCTCCAGCCGAGCTGAGACATACAACCATTTTCCATCAAGGTCAATTCGGACCCATTGGTGAGCAATTAATAACTGCTTCGCCTTGGTCTTCTTGAGAAAAGATTGGAGATCGTGCTCTTTAATTTCTTTTTGATAGGCAATATCAATCCATGGTGCGATAACTGAGGCTCTATCTAACACTGCCAAAAGAGCATCGCAGTCGCCCAAGTCAGCACGCCGGTAGCTCTCACCACCGTCGTAGGTATCGAGAATAGTTAGCATTTTAGTCCTTTTGTCCAGACGTCTGGACGTTTTTTGGTGACCGTTGGGTTGTTTTCTTTTCCTCTGTTGGAGGAGCTTCTTCAATTTGAAGGGGAGGCTTGACGTCAGTAAACTCGGTAATATCAATGACGTTCTTGATTGCCAACAAATCTGCTGTTGCTTTCTGGAGAGTTTTCAACCAAGCATCCACCTGTTTGTCGAATTCTGCTTGGTCTTTGATTTTAGCCTGCTTTAAAAGGTCTTCGCGGTCCATGTGGGCAAAGTCGAATGAAGGAATTTCAGCATAGATTTTACCAAGAGATTTGAAGAACCCAATGGCTTTCTGTGTATCTTCAATGCTGCTGGATTTCTCTAACACCTTCTCAAATTGAGAAACTGATAGTGGATTGGCCTTGAGCTTTCTAATCCAGGTGATTTTATCCGCTCGCTTTTTGACTTTCAGAAGTGCCAACAGGTGTGAAAATGAAAGATGACTGACATCCACTTCCTCTTGAGCATTTAGAAACCCCTCTTGGAGTGCCACTTGCACACAATTCCACAGATTGCTCTTTGAAATTGGTAGCTGCTCATGTTCTACCAATTTCCGGTATGACTTCGTTTTGAGTGGGCCTTTGTAGATATTTGGTTTTTTCCGCTCTTTGAAGAACCGCTTAACTACAAGCCTACCTATGTCCAGCATGGCATTTTTGTAGGCTCCCTCCATGATGCGATTGATTTGCAAGATGGTTGTCGTAATCAAATCTTCCTGTTTTGCAACTTCCTTTGACACTTTGATAGTTGCAGGGACTGATGCATCTGATTTGGCAAGTTCCTCGGGAAGAATCATACCTTCAGGCTCTTCCTTAATTTCTTCTTCTTTCTGCTTCCTACGAACACTAACTTCCTTGACTTTGGCATCCATCTCTTCCTGCGATAAAGGTGCATATAAGTGGAAGGCTACTCCCGATTTCTCATGAAACTCAATTACTCCATCCTCATAGCCAGAAGCAGGTTTCTTAGAACTACCGAACATATAAAAGCTGGCGTTCCTCTCCTCATTTGTCATTGCATCAAATTTGTCTTTTGTAAATGCGTCAATTTCATCTTTGGTCCATTGTTTCTTTACTTGCTTCGCCATAGTCATACCTCCATGTAATGGTTGCCTGATAAACGTCCCGTGTTATCACACCTCTCCGCCAGAGGGAAGTGGCATTCTTTAGTGATTTCGGCTATATAAAAGGAAACCCTAGATCCCTCAAGAAAAAAACTTTCGAAATATTGAAATCGGAGGAAGCAAGCCGGGACATAAATTATTTTCAGAGGACCCTGGCCGGATCGTGGCAGGCAAGCCCTGAGATTTGGGCGAGATGACGTTAAGGTGGTATGGGTGGTACAATCTATTAGGCTTTGAATACATGTGCTCCGCTGCCAGGTCCCGAATTCGCTTTGGGCTGACTATCTTACCGTTTTTATCGTCATTTTCAGGTTTTCTTGCGCTATTCGCCTAACGTGGTATAATCTCGCGAAAATACGTGTATATTTTGCACAATTTGGATTGAAGCTTGCCTCGCACAGTATTTGGCTGGTTGACGTAAAATATAATCGGTATCTATGGATGGACAGATTGGGCCGGTCAGCCGACGCATTTGCCACGTTGCGTCGCGAAAAACGGAGATATTCAAATGAGCATAGTACCACAAGGAAAGAGTATACAAACTTTGTATCGAGACTATCGGGAGGGAAGTCTTTTTGTCAATAGACGGTACCAAAGGAAGCTGGTCTGGTCTGTGGAGGAAAAAAGTTACTTAATAGACAGCATTTTCAGAGGCTATCCAGTACCATTAATACTGCTGGCGGAAAGATCTGAAGCCTACGGACGAGGCAAGTACGAAATAATCGATGGTATCCAACGGTTCAACGCGATTTTTACTTTCATTGAAAATGCCTATGATTACAAAGGTAAGTTCTTCGATGTCAATGAATTCGCCCGAGCCAAGCAAGCTGCTGAAGAAGGCAAGTTCGTTCCTGTGACTGGACAGCCCTTACTCTCTCCAAAAGAGTGTGCCAACATTCTTGATTATCAGTTGGCGGTTACTGTGTATCCAACCTCAGATGAGAACAGTATTACGGAGGTATTTGGCAGAATCAATTCTGGCGGACGGCAATTAAGTTTTCAAGAACAAAGGCAAGCTGGGGTAACTTCAGAATTCGCCAAGCTTGTTCGGACATTAGCTTCTGAACTCAGGGGGGATGTCTCAAAGGATATTCTTCTTCTTTCGGAGATGCCAGAGATAAGTGTCGATTCTTCCAAAGAACCACACGGATATGGGGTTAGAGCTGAACTTACGCCATGGTGCAGACAAGGAATTCTCTCGGTAAAGCAGTTAAAGGAAGGGGAGGATGAACAGATTGTTGCCGATGTAGCAGGATCTATTTTGTATGCCGAGCCTTTGGCGGCAAGCAAGGAACTACTTGATAAGATGTATGATTCAACTACAGAAGAGGCTAAGGAAATTCAAAGCCGACTTGCTGCGTACGGGGCTGAGCGTATCGCTAATGAAATTAAAGCTTCTTTTTCCGTACTTTTACAAATAGTTGAGAGTTGCAATTGTGCAGCTAATTATCTTAGGTCAGTTGTTAGACCAGGTACCACATATCCCATCAAGGCACCATTCTATGCAATCTTGATGGCGTTCTTTGATCTAATCGTTACCCAGAAAAAATCGCCTGACCAACCAGAGAAGATCATGGCAGCCTTGGAACGCCTTGATTCAAAGCTAACCAAGGGTACACATTACGAAACTACTGAGAACCGCCGTGCAAACATCAATATCACTAAAGGTCTTATCCAGGACTCCTTCATATCCAAGGTTCCGCCAGTCTTCGGCCACGGTCCCTCACTTGCCATCGATTTCGAGAATGCTCTACGGCGGTCCCGCATTGAAACTCCGAGATATGAATTCAAGCAAGGCATTCTTCGGTTAGAGGATAAGAGGAAAGTTGACACCGATCTGCTGGACAGGCTTCCACAAACTGCCTGCGGAATAGCCAATCTCGGGCCGGACTCTGGAGGTTACATTTTCATTGGTGTTGCTGACCGAAAGAGCCATGCTGAGCGGATTGAACAACTGGATGGTATCCCTGTCAGAAAGATAGCCGATCAGTACGTTGTCGGTATTGAAAGAGAAGCTAAGATTTTAGGCGTAAAACTGGATGACTACGTAAAGAAGGTCGTCGGCATCTTCCAATCCACAGCCATGACAGAGCCCCTGAAAACTCAAATTCTATCGTGTTTCGATGTTATCACTCTATATGGTTTGACATATATACGTATCTCGATTCCTCAGCAGAAAGATGTTTCTTTCGTTGATGGAAAGGCTTTTTACCGAGAGGCATCTAATACTATCGAAATAGAGGGGCCGAGGTTACTTGCCATCTCTAAATTATTCAGCAGATGAGTGTTCAAAAGGGCGATCCTATAATGTGGTCGGTTATATTCGTAATGCCGAATATCAACATCCGCGAGGCGGTCGGAAATGAGCATATCTCCATTGTTCCATTCGATGATCATCGAGTAAGTGAATGTACTAGTGCAAGTCCTTTCTGTAAGGCGCTCATTGAGAATTTCGAGGATGAATTTGGGAGGCAGGTTTACCCTTCCGCGTTAATTATCAACGACGATGCTCCCGCGTCTGTTAGGCATATCGAAGCGATAGTAGGCTTTAGGAATGCTCTTGCTCTATCAGCGATCATAAGGGGACACGAACACAGACTGACAAGCACATTTGTAGCATATCCGCTATACTCAGATTATTTTGATTTTTACCCTATGACCGTGAGCCGTGATGACGACGGCTATATTAGAAAATCTCCATCAATGCTCGGATGGGAGGATGAGTACAGTGACTTCAAGGGCCAAACGTCTCCGGGTTTGGGCTCTATGGATATGCGACCTAGAGCCAATGACCCCATATTGGAGCTAATTCTGAAAGCTTGGAAGCGGAGGTATATAAAGCCCAGAAAAAACGAATGGGCCACCAGATCGCTTTTCAGGTCTCTTGAAATGGCTTATCAAGCAACATCGATGCCGTTCAGAAATCACTCTTCAATTTATGATTATGGATCAAGCGCAAGCCTATGGGTCAGCGCTCTTGAAGTGTTGTCTCATCCGCGCAAAGGCAAAGCCGACCTGAAGTCTGTCCTCAATATGTTGAACGGATATGAGTGGCATAGGTCAACGCTGGGGAGAAAGGCATATAGAATTAAGTACAGGGGCGCAAGACACAGCGTAAATTTAGTTTTGAAGCTATACAAAGAATTATACGATACCAGAAATCACTTTTTACATGGCGATCCAGTCCGCCGAAGCTCTCTATACCCTTTCAGAAATAAAAGGACACAGCCTTTGACAAGATTTGCTCCATTGATCTACAAGGTAGCTTTAATGTCTGTTTTGGATAAATATAAGCAGACAAAGGGTAGGATGCAGAAACTTGGTTGGTACATGTCGCAGTCAATGGAAGAGCTTGAACTTTCTGAAGCAATTATGAAATGCAAAGGACCGTAGGCTGCGGCCAATTCATACTTTTGAAGCCCATGGGTTTGATAATGTTTCGTCCATGGTATATGGAGGTATTATGAATTATTATACTCTCAAGAGTATATTGGGTTCCAGCAAGAGGCCATTTCAACTCCAATTTCCATCGGATTCATTCTATGTAAATGAATTATTAGATAATTTTATTGAACCAACTTTCGATAAAGTGATCTTCGAGGGTAAACACCCTTCAATAATATTAATTTCAGCAATCGGCGCTACTGGCAAAACTACACTCGCAAAAAAACTTTCCATGGATTTGAATTTGCCACTCCTGGATTTAGGGAAACATAAGCCTGTCGGTGATCACTCACTAAGTGGCTTAATAACTAATCACTTTGATATTAAAGACGTGAGCGGTATTTTTGAATCAATTGGCGAAGGATCGTATGGATTTATCATAGATGGGGTGGACGAAGGACGATCCAAAACAACTGAGTTGGCATTCAATGCCTTCCTTGATGACGTCGCTAGACGCTGCTCGAATTCTAAGAAAACAACCTTCCTGCTATTAGGTAGAACTCAAATTTTAGAGGATTGCTGGTCATACCTGTCCGGCCACTCGTTAAACGTTGGCCTACTATCAATAGAGCCATTTACTGTAGACCGCGCCAAACTGTATATTGATACCAACACTGGCATTGATTCGACTGCCGCTTTTTATGCGCAATATCAAAAAGCGCGCGATTGTATAATTGAAGCCTTGGGGAGGCTATTCGTTCAAGGTAACCAAAAGCACGGGATGGATTTTTTGTCATTCATCGGCTATGCACCCGTTCTGGACTCAATCGCTACAATGCTGAAAAACGACAGAAACTACCAAAAAGTCATTCAGCATTTTCCGGCGGGAGTATGCCACGAAAATGAGATCGATTTGCTCATTAACGTGATAGAGTGGATTCTCTCACGCGAAAGAGAGCAAAAGGTACTTCCCAACATTTTAATGCCGATACTTGAGGATTCAGGTTACTCTGACATCGATAGTATGAAACAGACAGGCTTCTCGAAAGAAGAACAATGTATTAGGATATTGTCCTATTGTCTTGATATGGACCATGGGGTATCCTTCATAGATGATCCCCTCATTCAAGCCAGATACGAAGAGCACTTGAACACGTGGATTCCAGAACACCCATTTCTTGCAGGGAAGAAAATAAAAAATGTCATCTTTGAGGCCTATATTATAGCTATCATTTTGAATTCCGCCCATTACGATGAATTAGCAACGTTAATTAGCGAGTATATGCAGACAACTAAGAGCAACTATCATCTTATCTACATATTATCTAAAATATGTCCGTCTAAACCCATTCCGAGCCTATTCCTTGGAGATTTGATTGCTTGTGCGATGGAATACAACTCGATCTATTCAAGAGTGTGCATCAATATTGATGGCTCAACGTACGATGAAATGTACGGCGAAGAATTCATAGAAAATGATGTTGACGTTGATATTGATATTACTTTCATAGACAAATATGGAAAAGTGCAGCCTGATTATGAAAAGCGATACACACTCAAAACAGAATTAACAAGCGATGATAATATCCACATAAGAACTCATGTCGGAAATATGTATATGGCAATACCATGCGCGCTAACCATTTCAGACATTGGCGAAATACATCTTTCGGCACCCATTCAAATACAATGCTACGCATTGAACCTAAATATTCGCGCTATTGTTGCCAAGTCATGGCCGCATTCGCAAGACGAGAACTACATTAGGTTTTATGCGAATTCATTGGAATCGTCCGTTCAATCAATAACTCCTAGGGATGTTCAGGTAAGTATTATTTTAGAAACGAAAAAGTCTTATCCGCATCCATTGGTAAAATACATATCCTTTGAAGAGTTCACAACATTTGCACCAGAGCTTCGAGAAAAGTACTTTCGACTTAGGAGAATAGCTCTAGAATTTGCATCACACAGCAAGGGTGGCCTCGCTAAATATAAATATAAAATAGAACACATGCGCGTTCTAAAGAACGACTTCGGTATGAATCTATTGAGAAAGCTAAAAGAGGATAGAATTCTTGAGTTGTGTGATAACATGTACTTTTTAGATTCAAAGATCGCTGACGAAAAATTGGGAATATCGTGGATGGATTTGAGGAAAGGAAAATGTTCCGAGACATTGAAACAATATCTTTTGAAGATTACTTAACACAGAAGAATGCGTCGCCAACAATGACTATCTGAATGCCAAAGATTACGCTGGCCGACCAGCACAAAGCTATGCAAATCAGGTGGTCCTCCCTGAGAGATCGCCGACATGGTTTTGTTGATTCCTCTTTATGTGGCTCACGCCATTGAGGAGTACATGGCCAAATTCTATGAAGTGCCGATCTACTGGAAAGACAGTTCGCAGACGAAAGGACTCGCTGTCGGTAATAACGCCGCCTGTGACTGTGCCTGTGGTCAGGTCCTTTTGGGGCCGCACGAAGGACTTTACCCAATCGACCTTGCCCTGGTTGCCAGCGCACATTCAAAATTGCCCGAGGGCAGAAACCGAGATTTGTGGATCACGTCACAGGAGATATGATCCTTTATCAACTCCCGCCCTGAACTTGAATCAGAACCACAGACTGTCGCTTGAATAGCTGGAATTTGTATTATTTTGTTCAACGTTAACTTCATTTTTACACCGACTGCCAGGCTGAATTGCGTAGCACCATTCTCCATGCCTGTTCCCACCCTCACGGCTTGGAAATCTTCTCGACCTTTGCAGTGGCAGGGTAAATGCGGACTACGGTGTCACCATCAAGCGCACACCAATCCGCTGTGAGCCGATAGTCCTTTCCGATCTCTTCGACGTTGCTGAGATACAGGAAATCCCATCGCTGTAAATCCAAATCTCCTATTAGGACCGACCCATCCCGCAGTTGTAGCCTCACAGACTTCCCTACGTACCTGCCCAGTGCTAGCTTCGGCGCGGGGGGAAGCGGCGGCACCGGTACGCTGTAAGACAGGTTCTCCTTAATGCGGTCCTGTTCTTGCTTGTCACTAAATTCAAGATTGTCGCCTTTCGGCGTTGCCGGTTGCATTCTTATTGTGTCCTCGGTTTTCTGTTTTGAAGGTCGAATTATTTCTTTTTTATCCATTGCCTTGCTCCTTTTGATTTTCCGCTGGTACCTATTAGACTACTCTTCACCTGCCTGGCGAGCGACTTCTGCCTCAATAAGCATTTTTACTTTATGATTAACAGACACTCCCTCCTCAATACATAGTTTGCGGAACGTCTTCCATGTAGCGATTGGAATTGCGGTTACTTGGCAAGATACTACGTCCATATCGGTCTCCTCTTTAACATGTGTGACATTACATATGTTTTATAGCTGTCTTATAAGACAGCGAATTATCGGATTGAGGTTGACTCAATAAGGTTGAATGAAACGGTTGACTCAATACATTTTTTAGGTGGGTCTAATACATTATTGAAATTAACAATCTTGTGAAAGGAGTATTAAATGGAAGGAATTAAATACGTAACAGTGGAAGGCAACGAATACGTTCGTCTCCAGACCCTAGCCGAGGCATTGGGTGTTTGTACAGCCTCGCTATATGGCTGGCGAAAAGCAGGCTACATAATTCTCTGTAAACCTCTTGGTCCGGCTTTGACGTTCGTAGACCGTGAAACAGCCGACAGGTTACTCCGCTTGAAAATTACACTTACGATGGGAGCATTCACGGAGGGCATGGTGAATTAGTATTCAACAGTAAACGAGCTGAGATGATGGGGAAATCAACTCAGCCCCAAAACTTAAACGGCGCGGATGAAACTGCATTGATAATATAGAATGTTTTTGCCTCAATAACATTTCAACCAATGAAAGTAACCAAGTCGCGCCTTCCTGGAAAGGAAGGTATTGAAATGAACTTGCGACATGCAGATGGAACCCTAGAAAGAATTATTCTAACCTCCTTAATAGTTTCAAAAGAATACCTGGAAAAAACCAAACCGTACCTTAAAGAGCACTTACTCGAATCGAATTCAAGTAAGACTATCTATCGTTGGTGCCATAATTACTACGAAATACATGGCGACGCTCCTGGACAACACATCATGGATATCTATATCGATAACGAGCCTCACTTGGATGATGACGATAAAGAAGCTATTAGCATGCTTCTTACCAAACTGAGCGGCGAGTGGGAAAAACGAAGAGAAGAGATAAACCTGTCATATGTGATAAAGCGCACCGTTGAATGGTGCAAAATCCGCCACGCTGAACAAGTCAGCGAACGCCTGGCCGAATTTATCAAACAGAAAAATGTGGAAGGAATTGAGCAAGCTACCCGAGAACTCCAACTTGAAATCTTGGAGGAGGAAAAGGAGGAAACAAATCCTTTCCTAGATATAAAAAGATGGAAAGAAGCCTTCAGCAATGACCAACAGGAAATACTCTTCACACTCCCAGGAGTCCTTGGGGACTTTATGGGGGAACAACTCTATAGAGAAAGCTTTCTAGCTATCTTGGCACCAGAAAAATCCAGCAAATCCTTCATGCTCCAAGAATTTGGCATGCAAGCCTTGAGGGACGGACTGAATGTGGCTGTATTTGAATGTGGAGACTTGACAAAGCTTCAACGCTATCGCCGATGGGGACAATATATTACCAAACGCCCTCTTAGACGCCTTAAAAAAGGCGATCCAAAAGACAAGATTTTTAAGGTTAATTACCCCTTAGACTTCGAAGGAAATGTAGACGTTAGAGAAGTTTCTAACCTGACGGACGAAGATGCACTTAAAGCAGTGGAAAAATGGGGACGACGAATTAAAAATAGACTCCGCTTAGCTTGTTATGACAATACCACACTAACCTTTAAAGAAATGAAAAGACAGTTGGCTGAGTGGGAAAAAGAAGGTTTTGTCCCGGACGTGATTATAGATGATTTTTTGGACATACATGCCCCGGAAAATAATAAACTGGATTTTAGACACCAGGAAATACAAAAGTGGAAAATTGCTAGAAGCATATCACAGCGCTACCACTGCTGCTTTATTACTTGCACCCAAGCAGACGCAGCAAGTTACGACAAACCAGAGCTGACAAAAAAGAACTTTAGTGAGAGCAAAGACAAATATGGGCAAGTTACAGCCATATACGCGATGAATAGAACCGATGACGACGAGGCTTTACAACAGGTCAGACTTAAGCCACTCTTTATCCGTGAGGGTGATAAGAAGCCCGCAATTAAGGTACTCCAATGCCTTGCACTTGGACAACCATATATCGACAGTGCTTGGGTTAAAGACAGTGATAAAAAGAAGGCAGAACGTAATAAGGCTGAGGAACCCAAGAAAGGACGGAAAAAGACTGAAGCGTCATCTAAAGCGGAAGACTTAATCAAAAGAGACTTGATGACTAATAAAGAAATAGCAGAAGCAACAGGTCTGTCAGAAAGCAGCATTGACAGGATAAAGAAGGAACTCCGCGATAAGGGAGAGCTGCATGAATAATAAAAGCATTGTAAATATCACAAATAGCATTGTAATTATCTCTAAGTCCTTGATTTTATTGATTGCCAAAAGCATTATAATTGAACAATTACAATGCTATCTAAATGCTTACTGCATAAGCATTTGACCTAGGTACACCACTCTCATATATCCTATATATGAGGGTGGGTTCCTACCAACTGGTTTTAATTTAATAGAGGAGGACGAAGGACGACGATAATAGGAGCATTACACCAATAAAGTCGAGGACGAAGGACGAGTGATGAGGTTCATAAATAAATAGACCGTCCTGGACTTTGCATGCAAGCGTAACTGTTCACACATCTACACACCTTTAATCCCTCCAAATACAACAACGAGACCCACCTTCTCGCCTATTATTTTTCCTCGGAGTGGCTATCCAACGTTCCAAACTCGAACAACCGAAATCGACGTTGACGCGTAAATGCTTTGAGTGGTAGCATGCTCCAAAATGGTTAACGTTGGATGACGAGGACCATGGGTTACATGAGCAGCCTGCAAAGTTTAGAGGCTATCGAAAATAACAAGGAAATCGTCACGTGAGCATCCCAAAGTCGGTTTTCTCAATCGGGTTAGACCAGGTCACTACTAAGTACCTCAAAAATTTGCAGCCAGTCAATGAACAGGAAATGAAATGGGCAATAACCTTAGAGCTTTTGAAGGTAGCTGAAGCGCTACTCTTTTCCCCGAGGTTAACTTTAAAAGTGTATGGTGAGAATGTCGTTGCCCCTCTGCTGATAGAGCACTTTGGCGTCAAAGCTCTTCACAAGCTGCTTGACGATGGAGCAGTCGATTTCATTCTTTGGGACCAGATAATTACTCATTTGGTTAAGCCAATTCCTGGAGTTGACCCATTGCAGTCTGGACAACAAACTTCTCCAGCTCATTCCAATCCACATGATTCCGCTGAGATGGGATTTAAGTGGTGGGTGCAAAAGGTTCCTCGCGCAGAGCGGCGTTCACTTACGCGCAAAATCGAGAAGGCAACAAGAACTCTTCCAAAGGGTGCTGCACAATCGGCTGTTAGTTCGGTAAGGGAACATGCAAGCCGTGGCGATCTGCTATCCATTGGGATCTCCCCGGATCGTGAACAGTGGAGTGCTGATCCTAACATTGGCAAGCGCATGAGTTCCTTTGCAGAGAGAATCCTCGAAACGACTGTTCTCACTGAAAGAGAGACTGAACTCATGCACTCTGATTGGGTGTGGGACGCGGTCACTGCGAATCTTCGTACCATCCAGCTTCCGGATGGCCTTCACAAGGCTTTGTCACAGGTCCTTGCAATAGAAGGTCTGCCGGATATTCCGAGTCTCATACTCAATGGTACCTTGCAATATACCGATATTATAGAGTTGCGATACCGTCCCGAAACAAAAGAGCTGAGGAAGTGGCTTTGGGCAAGAGATAGAGAGCGGGTTTCCGAAAAGATCGTGAATGAATACATGTCATATCTCGCAAGGAAGTCTGGCAAGAATGTAAGCTACGCCAAAAAGACCGCCAGAATATCTGTCATCAGCGTAGTGGGGTCCCTTCTTGGAACTGCTATTGGTGGACCGATTGGCGGAGCTGTCGGGACTGGTTTGGGAATTGCGGCTGGTACGGCTTTCTCTCTTCTCGACAGTCTCATAGGAGACAGAATTCTACGTGGCGATAACCCACGTAGTTTTGCGACTGATATTCTGCGACCTATAGTTGCAACCAAAAATGTGACCAAGAGCTGATCTGTTTCGGAAAATTAGTTCCAGAGGTAAAGGGAAAGCAACGAAAATCGATGCCTGAAAGAAGCAATCGCGGAAAGGGATATATGCCCATCTCGCAAATAGTAACCTTAACGAAGGATATTCTTCTTAGCCTTGCAGCGATTACCACCGCTTGCGTTGCCGTATTCGGTTTGAGTGCCTGGAAGCGGGAACTCAAAGGGAAGGCGGAGTTTGAAGTTGCGCGAGGGCTTATTCGCTCAACATATAAGCTCAGGGACGCAATTACTAGCTGTAGGTCTCCCTTTGTGCGAGGGCAGGAATACCCGGAAGGCTATTTAACATTGGGTAGAGAAGCGACACCTGAAGAGCATGAGCGAGCATGGGCACATGTTTTCCAGAAACGTTGGGAGCCAGTGTCGAGCGCTATTCAGGATTTTGACACATTCACCCTCGAAGCAGAAGCGCTATGGGGGATGCAGATTAGAATCAAGACTGAGAAATTCCTCGAATGTATTTCAGAACTTCTTAGTAGCATCGAAACGATGATAACTGATTATCGGTCTGGCGGAGAGGTTTTCAAAGTCGATGCCCAGTTCGGAATAAGGACGAGAGCCACTGCATTTTCAACCGGAACGGGCGAGAATGAGTTTTCAAAGAAAATAGTCGATGCTATTACTGACATAGAAACTGAAATCCGTCCACATCTAAAACGCGGGTAAAATAAAAGGGCAACCGTGACAGACAGTCCACAACAGAATTCGGATTTTTTAAAATGGGGATATTTGAAAAAATAACGAGTGAGTACCAATGCCATTTTGACCATCTACTTGAACACCATGGAAAAGCGGTAATAGCAGCCTTTTCAAACAACCTCTATTTAGGCTTTTGTAAGCTCTATTCGCAAGCGAACTATCTTACATACATTGAATGGGTGCTGAGACATTTCCAAGCATCAAAGAAACTGATGTTAGCAGCCTTATTCTTCACCGAGACCGAATTTCTACTCGAAAGGAAGGTGCGCAATCTGTCTCTATACGGGATGTACTACAGCCTGTTCAATGCCTTTTGGTCAAATGTCATTCTTTTGCCGTATTCGCCACTTCAACATGCACGTTTTGTATCTCACAAGAGCCTTTTCAACATTATCCCTGATCTCCGTCTCAAATATCACGTCTATGACGAAGGCTATATTGAGTTGTTCAATCGACTGCGTCTAAGTAGAGAAGCCTATAGTTACAGGCTGCCACTGAGTGGCAATTTTGTGAGAAAAGAAGATAAATCTACTTTAAAAGTTGAGTTACTGGCGGCTCAACTATCTGAGATATTGCCGATTATTTTACAGGTATCTGAGTTAATATCATATCTGTCGTTTTATGCCTGGAATAAGAAGGTAGGGGAAGTGCACGATGAGCAAGGTAATTTCCAGGAGCAAAGCAGTGAGCTTTTCTTTTCATTTTTAGAAATCCACGACCATTTGGGTAAATATTGTCTGATAGACGATGAGGACTATTATCGCCAATCGTATGTAATCAAGAATTTCAAGTCTCCTTTTCCACTTAGCTGGGTAGTAACCGGTAAGCTATGCGAAGATCTTGAGTGCAACTGGGATTGGAATGAAGACGGCTCGGTATCCAAGGATGATTTTGATATTAATGATGTGAGGTCTTACATCGCTGGTTGCATCGGATCAGCCTGAGCAAATGTAGGAGATTACGTGGCAGGAATACGGCGTGTGCTGAAATATTTACTAAGCAGAAACCAGAACGATTAATTCTAATTGTATAAGCCAAGTGTTCTCCGTACTTTTCATATAGTCAGTCCTTCCATCTCAAAGCATTCGGACGTCCAAACTATTTCTCCAATCTTCTAAATAGAAAAGTACGATCGCTTTACCATTCCTATAATCCTGAACACACACGCCAGTATACAATTCCAAATATCATGAGCTAAATCGGTTTAGAAACATGCCTTAGACACATTGAATGATGTGTTTATCGAGACGTTTTTTTTCGTATTAACTGTAGTCAAATACAAATGAAAATTGTGATCACTTATTGTTGGTTTTCTTAAAAGAAACCTAGTTTCCCCCCATTTTTTGCTTGTGATATTGATGAGCACTACATATAACAATAGTCATTAAGACATGGATTTAACTCACTAATCAGGAGAATAAGATGAGTAAGAAGACGAAAAAAGCAAACGGTGAAGGGAACGTTAAGGAAAATTCCAATCAACCAACTGAGGAGAATCAGTCCATTGAAATTACTCAGGCTGATGTTGAAGTGGTACCGGCAACGATAGTTGAAGGTGGCCAGGAACAGGTATTCGCTGGTAAGGCCGAAGTCCAGGAAGTTGCGACTGAAAGCGATAGTCAGGTTGTTGACGGTCCGGCGGTAGCAAGTGAAAGCGACACAACTCAGGCTCAAGCAGCAGAAAAGCCTGCGCCGAAGCCAAGGGTGAACAAGCGTCCCTACATAGAGTTCGTCGTTGAGCATTTGACGGCGGGAGACTGCGACAGGAAGGAACTCGCGAAACTCATCATGGAGAAATTCACTGGACTTTCCAAGGGTGGCGTCGAGACTTTTCTCACGGACGCCAAAAACCCGAAGTACAGCTATTTTAAAGACCGTCCAGTCATTCAACATCCAAAGACCGGAAAGTTGGTATTCGCTGACTGCGTTGAGGTTGTGGCGGAAGCTCAATCCAGCGAAGCCGAAGCACCTGCCGTCGAGGTTGTAGCACAGGCAGAGGAAGCACAACCCGTGCAACCCAGTGAGTAACCATTCTCAGGGCGGCTCAACCCATAGGGCCGCCCTTTCCTTGGAGGAAGATCTAACGTGAAAATCAAACCATTCAGTCTGGGAAAACTTTATGGCACCCCAGGCTCATTGAAGGAATTGTCGCCGGAGAGAATTACCGAAATCTTAGGTCGTTTTTTGGTTGGTGACTGGGGGTGCAGTTCTAAAGTGGACTGGCACTTGAATGACAAATCAACGTGGGATGGTTCAAGAATTTTCGCGGCATATTGGATTGATGAACTCGATCACAGCAAAGGGAAGGTGTGGTGTATCTGCGCGAGCGACAGAAGCCACACGACGCTGCTACTTCCAAACGAGTATTGATACTTGATTGATTGTCCAATGTAGGAGAGGAGTTTGCCATGTTTTGTCCCAAAGGCCCATTTCGTAAACCAATAGGTTTTCCAGTCTTCGGAATGCCGCTAATGTTTGGAGTCTGCGTCGGGCAAGAACTTGAAAAAGCACGCGAAAGGCTCTCCTGTTCCAATTGCGACGATAGGGAATGCAAGTGCGACAAGTGTCATAAGGAAGAGTTTCGAGGTTAGTCTTTATCCCCATTTGAAAAGGCCAAAATCATGGACCCCATCTTCACGTTTTTCAGCGAAAATATCGAGATAGTCACCAAAAAGGAGATATTAGAGGCTTTGCGAAATGCGCTCCGAAGCGCTGATTATTGGCGTGCAGCTTGCCTTGGTGGGTCAAATCCGAAGCTATAGAATCTGAACCTTGTGCAGGAGGAACATTGAAATGCTTAACACAGACGATTTCGATTTTTATTACCTCATCGTTTGCAGCCGTGGCCCAGGCTCAGAGACGATAACCGTCAACAATGTTTCAGGAGATCGTCGCGGTATCAGTTTTGAAGAAGAATCCGAATCTCAGTTTAAAGAGTTAGGTGTATGCGAAGCCTTTGGCGAGTTCAATGATGAGGGTCCGATCATCGCCGTCCCTGTCGGCACTAAACCACTGAAATCCATATTCGCCTGGCTGAAGAATTATTGTGATGAGACGGACGCTGATATGTCCAGCCCGGTACCAAGCCTCAATTCCGAAGCACAGGCTATTGTCACGCAGTTGTACAAGAGGAAGTCCGAAACCAGGAGTGCGTTTCTGAGTGCATGCATCCGGGTTTTCCTTACCGGCAACATTGGGCCGGGCGATAATCCGTGGACAAGTGCCAACGGTTGGCGGAAAGTCGAAATTGAACTTCCCAATAAAGTTCAGTTCGAGGCGCTGATGGAAGCGACAGGCGAGACGGCGGAACAACTTGGGAAGTGGAACTGCGCTGTCCTCAAAGAAGCCGCCAAACGATACCTGGAAGGGACATTACCAGAGCGCGAGTTTCCGGGGTGTTAGGGCCACAAGTAGGCACTTCGAATTTACTCAATGAAATAGCAGTTTTCAAAACTTCAGACACCGTCCATATCAATTTGCCCAGTGTTGGAAACAGATAAAACGCAGAAATGTTCCAGAACGCTCCGGAGTCAATCGTCGATTTTGTTACGTACAGAGGAGAGATTTGCAAAGTTTCCCTATTTCCGCCAACATAAACTCAACCGAAGCGTCTTTTTGGGTCCTTTATCTGGTGGAATCCCACAAAAACGGAACCCTTCTGGGTTCGCAGTGCAGAAGGTAACAACCTTAACGTGAGGACGTGCTCGAACGTTTTTTACGATGAAAGCATGTAGGTTTCGGTAACGCGCAACTCTCTCACAGCCACTCGAATCGTACAGGCCATTGGTCGTATCTTTCGCAGCAACACTGACCACGGTTGTTGTCTTGCTTGTCAGCCCTCTTCTTCAGTCATGGTTGTGGACCCCAACGGAGTTATCTGCCGAAACTGCTTCAAGAGCAGCTTCTTCTTGCCGGTGAGTTGGCGAAGCAGGTCGAAACAGCGGATTCGAGCTGAGATGAACTAATTACAGGGGTACTGACCGGAGATGCGAACTAGGATCAGATGTATAACGAATACATAGTGGAGTTTATTCTTTTCTTCAAATTTACGGTTGCTACTTTTTTATGGATTGTCATTCTTCTGAAAATCCCAAGAATGTTTGCCTTCGTTAGTTTCCCATGTTAACAGAAAACCTTTTTTAGTTAGTCTTACTTCTTTTAGAAGGTAAAGCTCTTTATACGTCTCTATTTTTAATACAGTACCAAATAAATATACAGGTACTTTGCCATGTAACTCTATACACGATTTTGTGATGCCTCGTTTTAATAAGGCATAATACGATTGTGGATGTTCCTCTTTTAACATGTCCACCCCAAGACTGGATGGAACAAAAGGTAGACTGCACGTAGCATGTCCTACAAATGCATTGTCAGCTTTAATATCCATACCGAATAGTCCTACTTTCCAACTACACCCGTGAACAGAAGTGTCGATTTCAGGGTAAACATACACTAAGGTATAAGATCCTTCCAAATCATACATTGTAAAATCCGATGTATGATTAGTCGGTTTGTGATATGTTTCTTGCTTTTCCAGTAGCTCGATAATCTTGTTAAATTGCTTTTCGCTAAGTGTGTGTAAATCATCTATTTTGGCGTTTTGTCTATCCAAGGCAGTTTGAATTTCAACTAACCTATTGTATATTTCTCTCTGTCCACTTTGTAAATTTGCAAATCCATCAATTATTACAATGTGCAATCTGTTATCGACTGCTAGCATTTCAGCGGCGTTTTTTGCCACCTTTTCTGAATCTGGATTAGCTCCGAGTAATTTATTAAACCCGGGAATCTTACTCGTGAGTTCTTTAAAAAGTGGTTCCAAAGCAGTTTTCATGTATGGCCAAGAAGAACCCATTATTCGTGAACCAGCTTCATTGATGCCAAGCTTTTCTTCTACAGTGACCATCCGGTCATTACCAGCAAACCCGCGTGGATGCTGGATCGTTTTTTCTGACGGTCAAAAATGTAGTGCCACAGAATCTGCTGTTTTGTGTTGATTTGCTGCTCAATTGTCCGCTAATGTTGAAGTGTCCTATTGGGAGACTTCAGCATGTTTGCTCGAACCAAAAAGTCCGGTAAGTACGAATACCTCCAAATCGTCGAAAACCACCGGGAAGGTACCAAGGTAAACCAGCGTGTTATCGCAACCCTTGGCAGACTCGATCAAATGCACACCAAGGGGGAAGTCGAAACCCTGGTTCGCTCCCTGGCGCGTTTTTCCGAACAAGCCCTCCTTGTCCTTTCAGGTAGAAGCGACATCAGTGCCGAATCTACAAAGATAGGGCCTGCTCTCATTTTCGAGCGGCTGTGGAAAGAGCTGGGGATTCCAAAGGTCCTCAAAGGGCTTCTTTCTGAGAGGTTTTTCTTTTTCGACGTAGAGCGAGCGCTTTTCCTGACCGTGCTCCACAGGCTTATGGCGAGCGGCTCGGACCGCTTCTGCGACAAGTGGCGCAGGGACTATTTCGTAAACGGGACAGATGAGATCGAGCTTCATCACCTCTACCGTGCCATGGCCTTTCTCGGGGAGGAGACTTACGACCAAAAGAACGCCACTCCATTTACTCCCCGATGCACAAAGGATGTCGCCGAGGAACGGCTCTTCATGGCCAACCGTCACCTCTATTCCGGGTTGGACCTCGTCTTTTTCGATACAACGTCCTTCTATTTCGAGGGAGCCGGAGGAGAAACGATTGGCGAGCGGGGCTTCAGCAAAGATCATCGCCCGGATCTAAATCAAATGGTGGTCGGAGTTGTCCTCGATGACAACGGGCGTCCTCTGTGTTGTGAAATGTGGCCCGGCAACACCACCGACGTAACGACTCTGATTCCGGTTGTGGAGAGAATCCGGGATAGATTCAATGTCTCAAAGTTCTGCGTCGTGGCCGACAGAGGAATGATAAGTAAGGAAACCATCCGGGAGTTCGAAAAACCGGAAAACAAGGTTCCATACATCCTCGGCACCCGCATGCGCAACGTCTTGGAAGTAAAACGCGACGTGCTCTGCCGCGCCGAAAACTACCAGGAAGTCGTTCCGGAAGGGACCCGTGTCAAAGACCCCTCGCCCTTGAAGGTGCAAGAGGTTTGGGTGGAAAACCGCCGCTACATCGTCTGCGTTAACTCCAAACAGGCCAGAAAGGACGCGGCCGACCGAGAATCCATCCTGGCATCCCTTGAAGCACAACTAAAGCATGGCCCGAAATCCCTTGTGGGAAACAGAGGCTACAGGCGCTTTCTCAAGATCGAAAAAGGCAGCGCGACCATCGACTGCAAAAAGGTCGAACAGGAAGCTAGGTTCGACGGCAAATGGGTCCTGAGGACCAATACTCGCTTGTCGGCCAAGAATGTGGCGCTGAAATACAAAGAATTATGGCAGGTGGAACACACATTCAGGGATATGAAATCAGTTCTGGAAACCCGGCCCGTCTACCATCGCCTGGATGAAACCATAAGGGGCCATGTCTTTTGCAGCTTCCTCGCCCTCATGCTCAAAAAGGAACTCTATCGGCGCCTGGAGGCCGCAGGGCACAGCTTTGAATGGGCGCAAATCAAACAAAACCTCAAAGCCCTTACCGAAACGGTGCTCGAAGAAGACGGAAAGCGCATGGCTGTGCGGAGCCAGTGCAAGGGCGTCTGCGGGAAAGTGTTCCAAGCGGTTGGCGTGGCGATCCCTCCCACCATCCGTGAAATCTGATTCAGTTTTCAAAGAGCGGGAATGTAGTGCCAAGAAAGTCAAGTGCTAGTCTATGTTGTTGAAATTACAACATAAGTTTTCCGGTACTGTAGAAGTTGAGCCAAGCTTTCCAGCACTTAAGATTATATTTTTAGTTGTTGATATTATTAATTCAGAAGTCGTTGCAGTGGCACTTGCCAACCTTGGGTTAGTAAGATTTAGTATAATAAATATGATTGATAATTCAATATACAACATACGTTTAATATGACATTTCATTTTATGATTGATTGAATCATTCCTAAATAAAAATGTACATTTCCGATAGCATCTCATAACATGTGGCCTCATTTCAGTTTTATAGCTGGTTTATCTCTCTGCCCATGTCTCCCTAGAATTTAAAATCTACCGACGTCGATTTTAGCACATTGTCATTTCCACTGATATGAAAAAAAATTTTCGCCCCCATCCGTTCTCCAAAGGCAGATAGTCTCGTTGGGCTTCGACTCGGCTCGACGAGGGAGAAGCAGAGCCACCATTTGCGCTCATCCCAATGTTCCTCGATGCTTCTATCATTTAGACAAATACGATCAAGAAATCCATACAATACCATTACCCGAATACGGTTATTTATTTCCTTACAAGTATCTAAACTTTTTAGGGTTTTCTTATAGTCTCCCCCAATTTTCTGCTTGTGATGCCATTCACAATGTCCTATATATAAGTCTACAAAGGAGTTTATTAAATGGAACCGCAGATTTACATTCCAACCCGAGTTGACATCGAAACTCTCAAAGAAGGCGAACTGGCTCCCGATTGCTTCGGTAATTGGATGCCGGTAACGAGGATTTTCGCCAAAGGCACTGACCAGGACGGGAAATCTTACGTCTGCTTCTACACGGAGTTCGGTCCAAATTCTTCCATTTCCAACTCATTGAAGGAAGGCCGGATTAACAGGACGGTTCCCTTAACGGCGCAATTCACCAGTCACGAACTTGACGAAATAGAAAGGAATACTCATGAGAACAATTGGATACCTCAGAGTTAGTACTGACGGACAGGACATCGAGAAGAACAAGGGCGAAATTTTGAGGTTTGCCAATGACAAACATATCGGGCCGGTTGAGTGGGTGGGAGAAACCGTCAGTGGTACCGTTGATTGGAGGCAACGTGAGATCGGGCGAATTCTCAAGGAACTCAAATCCGGCGATATTATTATCACGCCGGAAATCAGCAGGTTCGCACGTTCTTTGCTTCAAATCCTCCAAATTATCGAAGAAGCAAAAAAGAAAGGCGTCGCAATATACGCGTTGAAGGGAAATTGGCAGCTCAATGGAAATATGGAGTCAAAAGTAATGCTGGCAATTTTGGGTCTCGTGGCAGAGGTGGAAAGAGATTTGATTTCCATGCGAACCAAAGAGGCTCTTGCCGCCCGTCGCGCCGCTGGTGTACAACTTGGGAGACGAAAGGGGCCAGGGAAGTCAAGGCTCGATCAGTTCAGGGTTGAAATCGTCGCCTTGCTCAGAAACGGTTCGCCAAAATCGTTCATAGCTCGGAGGTACAAGGTGAGTGAGCCTACACTTTACAATTGGATTTCGAAAAATCAGATCGACGCTACTCCACGGGTTGAGAAGGTGACGGCATGACGAAGGCTGCGGGATATATACGCGTGAGCACATCGGGCCAGCTTGACAACACATCTCTCGAAGACCAAGCCCAACAAATCACTGATTACTGTTCTCTAAATAACTTGGAACTACTCCCAATCTATGATGAAGGATGGCAAAGTGGAGCTGATGCTGAACGCCCGGAATTACAGCGGCTCCTGGCTGATGCTCGCCTGCAAAAGTTCCAGTTTGTAGTAGTACGCGAGTTTTCCAGATTCGGGCGAAATGTTGCCGATATGCTGTATCACAATGAAATTCTCAAAAAGCACAACATTAAGCTCATTTCCTTGAAGCAGCAATTCCGTGATGACCCTTACGGGGAAGCGATGCAACAGATGAGTTCCATTTTCGACGAACTAGAACGAAAACTCATCAAGGAGCGAACCCATGGAGGTCGCAACATAAAGTGGAGAGAGAAGAAACGCTGGATTGGCCATCTCCCATTCGGGTATGCTTTCGATAAAGAAGCATGTAAAATAGTCCAGGTATCGAAAGAAGCTGCCGTTATCCGCCGAATTGTGGACTTATACCTTGGAGATATAAAACACTCATTTAACGATATATGCTCAATCCTGAAAAATGAAAATATCACTACCAAACAAGAGAAAACGTGGACTACAGCACATATGTCACTCCAACTCAAACACACTTTATACTACGGTTTTTTCGTTGCGAACACACATCGTAGAGACGGAACTCCCAAACCCATTGAAGAACACATCGTTTGGGACGAGGACGACTTTGACCCTCCTGGACCTATCATGACTAAGCAGGAATGGGACGCTGTACAGGCGAAAGCTAAAACGGGAAGGCTCCGAACGGGACGACCGGACGAATACGCCAAGACGTTCCTACTCCACGCATTATTACGCTGCGGGGTCTGCGGCAATATAGTTGTCGCATACCGCGCGGGTAATACCCATACCCATAAGCGTTACTATATGTGCAGGTGGAATAAAGCTAGTGCAAAAGAAAGGGAAATTGAAGGCAAATCCCGTTGTGCTCTACCGATGATAGCAGCCGAGGACTTTGAGAATTGGGTATGGGATAGCTTAATGTCACAATTTGGAATGAATAAGCAACGTGCGTTTGGGCACATGCTTGAAGATGAAAGGTTTGACGAACAGATATCAGACCAGGAAGGAAAGATTGCAAACATTAAGAAAACCATTGCTCAAAAGGAACGCTCAATTCGTAGGCTGGACGAACAGTTAGATTTTGCCAAAGATGATGACGACTACAACCCCACAGAATTTCATTTCAAACGGCGACAACACGCAAACGATGTCAAGCACCTTCGAAAAGACCTAGAAGCCGCCAACAACCGCATCGAAGAACTGAAGAAAATGCAAACTGAGCAAGAACAGTTTAAAAAACTCATTGGAGACGAGGCTCTTCTGTCCAGCATTTGGCTAAAAATGGACGAATTGCCACTCGCTGGCAAACAACGTCTCCTTCAAGGTCTGCTTGCTGAACCAATAAAAGTTTATCCGAGTCTTGTATTGGAACATATTAAGAACCGAAAGAATAAAATCCTGTTCGATGCTGCTCGCTCCAAACCGCAATTCCGCTATAATGCGCTGGCTTTAACGGAGATTTTAGGATTAGAACAATACCTAGCGACATCGAGATATCTTTTGGTGAAACGCGGGTGATCCTGCCGGGCGATGCCGGCCGGACCGCCGAAGACCTGATTATTCCCGACCTGGGGGGTCCGACGACGACACTGCTGATCGCAGGCCACCACGGAAGCCGTTACTCGAGCAGCGAAGAATTCCTGGACGCCCTGCAGCCCCGGGCCATCGTTTGTAGCTGCGGCTACGACAACCAGTTCGGCTTTCCGGCCTCGGACACCATCCGGCGGTGCGCGGAGCGAAACATACCGATGTACAGGACCGATTTGCAGGGGGCGGTGCACGCGGTATCGGACGGGCAGAAGTGGACAATAAACAGTGAGCAGTGAAGAGTGAGCAGTGAACAGTGAACAGAAGAAGCAAAAGAGAATAATTCCTCTGGGTTTATCGCGACGCGAGGAATATCCCCATGTACAGGACCGATTTGCAGGGGGCGGTGCAGGCCGTGTCGGATGGGCGGGAGTGGACGATTACCACAGAATCGGGCAGGAACATCATTATCCATGGAGGGAATGCAGATGAATAACGTTACGGATTTCATTTTAGAAGTCCTTAAGGCTATCATCATCATGCTCATATGGGGATGGATCCTTTATATACTGGGATACGTTGTCTTATGGGTGCTCACTCTTGGCAGGTATCCGAAAGGCCCCAAGTCCCTACGACAGACACATCTCGTCTCGGGCGTGGGATTACTGTTCCTGATAGTGCTATGGTTTGGATTAGCCGGCTACAATAATTTTATCCGGCCAAGCTAATGAGATTGCGACCATTAGAAAAGCATCCAAAAGGTTTCGATTCTTAGCTAATTGTTTACATGGCGAAGCCACAGGACAGCAATGCCCGGAAGAACCGGGAAAAATAGAAAGTATCACAACTAAAAATCGACAACAGCTTCTGGGGGCTTGGCATGCCTGCTTCCGAACCTAAAGCCGGCGGGCGAACCTGCCGCACTGGAGATTTCTCAGACATTTGGTAGCGCTGAAACAGAAATTTTAAGGTGGGGTTCTAAATGCAAATCATATCTTGAAAAATCCAAAGGTTAAGACGTCGGTATGACAGGTTGTCTCTGCCAGGGTCGCACTGTCACAGAATTTTGATTCTGACAGATTCCGCCCAAACATCTTTCCACTACTGCAAAATTGTATGCTATTCCTTGTTGACAAGGTACAGATAGACCGTAAAATCTGCGACCGGGTGCAGTATTCCAGCCTTACTAACTTTTTGCCGTGGAGCGTTAAAATGCCAACGGATAGAAACCTGTCAATTTTGCTTGCACTCGGCATTTTTCTCGGGTTGGTGGTAGGAGCGGCGATATTGGGACGCTCCATTGAGGAAATACGCAAAAGCGAGCGCTATGTCACGGTCAAGGGATTCGCTGAGCGTGATGTTAAAGCCGATCTTGCTGTGTGGCCGATCAAAGTAAAGACGGCTGGAGACAATCTCAGCGAGGTTAGTCAATCCTCGGAACAGACACGGAAGAAGGTCGTCCAATTTTTGATCGAAAAAGGCTTCAAACCCGAAGAAATTGTTAGTCAATACTTGACGGTATCAGACAGACAAGCCGAATATTCAAAAATGAAGGACGGTTTGCGCTATGTGGCAGATGCCACTATCCTTTTACGATCAAATGATGTTGATAAAGTCCAACAGGTGAGCCAAATGACAGATGAACTCGTCAGCGCCGGCGTGGTTATTTCAGAATCAAGGGGCTATGAAGGTCTGAGTTACATGTTCACGAGGCTCAACGCCATAAAGCCGGAGATGATGGCCGAAGCGACAAAAAATGCAAGGGCCGCTGCTAATCAATTTGCACAAGACAGTGGCAGCAAAATTGGCGGTATCAGAAAAGCCAGCCAGGGACTTTTCTCAATTAACGACAGGGATAAGGTAGCTGGCCAGGCTGAAAACACGGAGCGTTATTATTACTCTCAGTCTTCAGACTTAAACAAAAGAGTTAGAGTAGTATTAACTATTGACTATTTCCTTGAACACTAGAGATCGGTCAAAGCTGATGGGGCGAGTAAGATCCCGATGTACAGGACCGATTTGCAGGGGGCGGTGCACGCCGTATCCGACGGACAGAAGTGGATGACGAACAGTGAGCGGTGAACTCTTTACGCGCGCCAAGCGGGCGGAGCCAACCTCACTTTCCAGGTTGCCAAATATACTTATCTTAACTATATCCAAGACGGGCTTGGGAGACGAGACGCTGTGCAATTTGAATGGGATCCGAAAAAGGCAACAAGCAACCTGAAAAAGCACGGGGTCTCGTTTGAAGAAGCAGTGACCGTGTTCTATGATTCGCTAACGGCCACGTTTGATGACCCTGACCACTCGGACGACGAGTATCGTCTTATTACTATCGGCTTTTCCTCCGGCAATCGTTTGCTCTTTGTCTCACATTCGGACCGAGGGGAAGTGCTCCGGATTATCAGCGCGCGACCCGCGACCACATTTGAAAGGAAGCGACATGAAAGAGAAAGAGAAAGAACTCAAGGATGAATTGCGTCCTGAATACAGTTTTGACTACTCAAAGGCTGTTCGCGGCAAATACTATAGCCGGCTTCTAGCTGAAGGGGCTAACGTTGTGGTTCTCGACCCGGACATCGCAGAGGCTTTCCACGATTCAGTTTCTGTGAATAGAGCACTGAGGTCCCTTCTCGATTTAACCCGTTCGACTCAGCGACTAACACGTCGCCCCAGAGGATCGTCAAAACATCCGGGCCACTGATATCGTATAGCCTAATATAACCCGTTCGACTTTCCGACACATGAGGTGATCGAGCGCTGCGCTGCGAGGAATACCCCCATGCACAGGACCGATATCAATGGCCGTGCACGCCGTATCCGACGGGCGGCAATGGATAGTGAGTGGTAAATAGTGAATAGTAAAGGGTGAACAGTGAGGAGTGAGCGGTGAGGGGCCAGATTTCTCGCTCCCTTGATCTCCCAATTGGGCAGGAACAGTTATGAGGACTTATTTATTCGGAGATATCCACGGTAACGTCGATGCACTGGATGCTTGCCTGAGGCGCCTGGAAGAGGAAAAAGCCGATGAAGTCTATTGCCTTGGGGACCTTGCCGGCTGGCTTCCATTCGGAGACAAGACTTTTGCGCGGCTGCGCGGGAGCGGTTTTCCTACAGTTGCCGGAAATCACGACCTGCTCATAGCCGGCGCGATTACCGACTTTGCCGACAAGGTCGACCGAATGCAGGCGAGCGCCTACAACGCCGGGCTGCTGTTTGCGCGTGAAGGCGCAATCGAATATATCCTCGGCCTTCCGCTCTCGATAGAGAAGGAAGAGTTCATTATAGTGCATCATTCCCCGTTCGATCTTCCTGCGAAGGGTTTTCCGCCGAGCATCGAATGTTTCGGTTACCTGGACTCGGAGGCTCTGCGCAACGCAGTTCCTTCCTGGCGCAAGTATCCCAAGCGGCTTATCTTCAGCGGCCACGACCATATCCCTGCCATTTATGAACTGCCGGAAGGCGAGGAGGCAATCGTGCATCGGCCGGGCCGGGAAAAGGATTTGACCCTGTATCTAGATGAGAATTCCCGATACTGGGTCAAGGCGGGGAGCGTTGGAGGTCCCTACCGGGACAAAACACCGGTCGCCAATGCGGTCGTCTACGACTCGCAAGAGCAGTCGATCACTATGTTGAGAATCCCCTACGATACTAATCCGTTGTCCGAAGCACTCTCATCGCATCGGTTCTTCCGCAATCTGCAGAGCATAAAGAAGTATATCGAGGTGCTAAGAGAGACCAGGTAATAAGCAACGCGCCATGTGGGCAACACTTAAAGTACGGGTAACCGTCCGTCTAATGTTTTGTCAGGCCCATCGGGAGATAATATGAAGAGTCTACTTCCAATAATTTTCGCCGCCATCGCAGCAATAGGCAATGCCATCTTTGCCCTCGGACAAAAGAAGTCTGCCGGTGCGAAAAACGGGTTGTTACTCGTTGGTGTTTCCGCCCTGGTTGCGGCTTTCTTCGCGTTTTTTTCCGCTCCACTGGTTGGCGCATTCGATTTAGGCAGCACGCTAAAGGAAAATTGGAAAGCTGTCCTTTTAAGCGGGCTTGGGCTTTTCCTTACATATCTTGGCTTCAACCTTCTGTATACAAGGTATGGTGCATCTCACTATATCCTCTATGCAGTGCTATCCATCATCACAACAACAATAATTGTCGGCATTTTTTGGTTGAAGGAGCCGGTCAATGTTTATCACAAGCTCGCCATTGCTATGGCCATGGCAGCGGTTGTCCTTTTCTCAATCGGCCAGTCGAAGGCATAGCCAGCGCACCCGGGCCGACACGGCGGAGCCGCGCGGCTGAGGCTCAAACGCCGGCGCTCATGAACGACATCAGACAATTACATGGAGGAAAGGAATGGATACGCAGGACCGTTACCTGAGAGGATGGGAAAAACTTAAGGAAGTGGATGGAGAAGCCGGCGAAAGAGTTATTGAGAGTCTGAAAGATATCGCGCCGGACTTTGCCCGATTGCTGATCGAATTTCCATTCGGGGACATATATTCGCGTCCCGGCCTCGATCTTAAATCTCGTGAAATTGCAGTTGTTGCTGCCTTGACGGCACTGGGCCATGCCCTTCCCCAATTAAAAGTCCATATCCATGGGGCGCTAAACGTTGGCTGTACCCGGCAAGAGGTTGTTGAGGTCATCATGCAAATGGCTGTCTATGCAGGTTTTCCTTCAGCCCTTAACGGGTTGTTTGCCGCCAAAGAGGTTTTCAAAGAGCGAGACGATTCGGGGAAAAGTTAATCCGAGGCGCAAAAATTCAACGCTTCGCAAGACGTGAGGCGGCCTCAGGACCGGAGGCGGCTCACAGCCGCTATTTCGCGTACGGCCTGTCCGACCGTTTTGAAGGTGTGGTCAAACCAGGTGCGCAAATACCGGTCATCGGCTACAAGGCTGGGCGGGTCTCCAGGCCTGATCGGCTTTTCTTCGGCATTGACCTTCAGACCAAGCTCCTTTTCGACTATTCCGAGAAGTTCGCGCACCGAAACTCCCGCTCCGGTGCCGACATTGGAGACGAGCCGCTCACGTGAGGAGAGTTCGGCGATCGCCTTGATATGCGCCTGTCCGAGGTCCATCACGTGAACATAATCGCGAACGGCGGTTCCGTCGGGAGTCTCATGATTCGTCCCGAAAAGGGAAAAAGAACCGCCTGACATTGCGGCTTTTATCAGGTTGGGCAAGACGTGGGTTTCCGGTTCGTGTCTTTCGAAAATCTCCCCTTCGGGATCGTTGCCTATCACGTTAAAGTAGCGCAGCATCGCATATCGAAGTCCGAAGACAGGGGCAACCGTCGATATTACCTGCTCGCACATCAGCTTGGAGAGGCCATAGGGATTAGTCGGCTCCTGGGGGTGATCTTCCCGGATCGTCGCTGTTTTCGCGTCGCCGTAGGTAGCGCACGAACTCGAAAAGACCAGTATTTTTGTGCCGGCCCTCTTCATTGCCTTGAGAAGCGATATCGTACCGTTTACGTTGTTGTCAAAATAGAGTTCGGGCAGCCGGGTGGACTCTTCCACATAAGCCTTCGCCGCGAAATGAATGACCGCTTCGATATTGAACCCGCTCAAAGCGCGGAAAAGCGCCTCTTCATCACGAATGTCCCCGAAGGCGAACGGCCCGAACTTCACCCACTCGGCCCAGCCGTTAGACAGATTATCAAACGCCACCGGAACATGCCCGGCTTTCTTCAGAAGCTTCGATGCATGTGAGCCGATGTAGCCTGCTGCACCCGTAACCAGAATATTCATGAGATCCCCCAATTGCGAGACCGCGGGCAAGGCCCTGCTCGCGGAGTTATTTCCATTCTTTGCCGGCTGCGCGGCATTTTTTGTCGTCTGGCGTGGCCTGTATACATTATTTTTATTAATTTAGCATGGAATTAAATCGGCTTTGAACTCGGAGGCTGTATATGAGAATCCGGATCTAGCCGATGGACTTGGAAGAACGGAAATGCACCATTTGAGTTTTTGCCCGTATCGGAATAAAATGATCAGTGGAAAGCGTACCCGTTGAGATCGAGAATTCCTTGAGAACCATGGAGAACGATTGGCTGAACCGGAACTAAAATACGTAAAGGTACATACTCTTTCCAATCGCTTCGAAGCCGATGTTATTACCGAGGCCCTGAGGCAGGAAGGAATACCGGTGCTCCTGAGGCCGTTCGTGGAAACGGCCTATACGGCGCTGTTCACTCCCCAGAAGGGATGGGGGCGAATCATGGTCCCGAAGGAGATGGCCGATCTGGCGCGTGAGATCATATCCAGCCTGACGCAAGAAAACGAATCCAACAATCTGCCGTCAGCCGGTGACTCGCCGATCGACCCCCGGTTTTGGGACGCGCTGAGGCAGGCCGACCCGCAGGAGGTCGCATCAAGAGCCGGCGTGGAATACCATCCGGAAGACAACGTCTATGTTGTTCCGTTCCTGAACACAGCGGTCATGTGTTATCCCGAGACAGAGGAAATCGAGGCGCCGGGGAGCCTGGCCGGTTTTTCAGATGATTTTCAACTGAATGGGGTAATCGTTCACTATCTTCTGGCCGCCCGGGATAAACCTCTGACAAATAAATGGGTAAGCGAAAAAGACCTGCCGGGAGGGGGCCTCTTTTTTACCGCATCGCACACGCTCCCACTGGAATCTCTTAGCGACGCCTTCGACGAGCGCCCGCAACTTCTGGACGCTGCGGCCCGAAGCATCGGCGGTGAAAAGGTCGATCTTGGAGGCATGGCCTACCGGTTCAGGGTTTTGCCCCGAATTCCGATCCTGATTATTTTCTGGATTCGGGACGAAGAATTCGGGCCGTCTTTTCACATTTTGTTCGACGAGACGATTACCGAGCATCTCAACTCCCTGGACCTTGTCTGGGGCCTTGCAAACGTTTTTGCCCGCGTTCTGCTGAATTGCGCGGCCTCCCTTGGCGAAAGTATTCAAGAAGGATGAAATCCCTGAGGATTATCTCCCTTGCCCCGACTCAGACCGAAATCGTGGCCGCGCTCGGCGCTGCCGGGGATTTGCTCGGAGTTACCGAGGACTGCGATTTCCCGGATTCCGTGCGCCGCCTTCCCCGCTTTGGATCGTGGTACTCGCCGGACATCGGGGCCATAGTCAAGGCCGGGCCCGACCTGGTCCTCACGTTTGGATCGCACCAGGAAGAAATCCGGGAGGCCCTGGAGGATCGCGGGGTGAGAGTCTACCATAGCGAACCTCCCACGATTGCGGCCGCGCTGGACACCTTCGGCGCCATTGCATCGCTCATCGGCAGGGCAGATAATTGCAGCCTGTTGATAAATTCCCTCGAAGAACGGCTTGGCCGCATTCGAAAGAATCTTGAATCAACCGCCGGGCTCCGGCGGCCATACGTATTTCGCATCATGAACTGGGACCCGCTGATTACGCCCGGCCTCGGGGCCTTCCAGAATGACGTGATTGAGTTTGCCGGAGGCGAGAACACGCCGACAGAAGCTCAGGCGGCATACTTCGTTTGCGACCCGGAGCAGGTCAGGGCCAGGGACCCGGACATTATTTTTTTCTGTGAGCCCGGAATCAAAACTCACCTGGAAAACGACGCTAAGTGGGCAAAGGTCAGCGCGGTGCGAAACGGCCGGATCTACGTATATGATTGCGGTCTCACATGCCGCTCCGGACCCAGGATAGTGGATATGGCCGAGGAATTGCACCGGGTGGTGCTCGATTTCCATCGGTCCGCCAGGGCTCGAATTGACCGCAGAGGCGCAGATACGCAGAGCGCCGTAGAGAAAAAATATGAATCAATGAACTGACAAAAGAAGTCACTGTGTTTAAAGAAGAGTTGTCCCGGGCTAGAGGAATGAATAAAGCCGGGTTTTATGAGCGGTTTTTCTCAGCGGCTGATCGCATTTCTAACATTTTGGAGTGAACAAATACTATGAACATGGACCGTGCTATATTCGATCTCAACGTCAGCGTCGAAGCGACCTCGCTTTACATACTCCTTTGTGCGCTCATGGACGGCGGGCAGCCCCCCACCCTGGAAAATGCTCTCCTCAAATGGACCGGGACCGAAGATTCCCTTTTAAAGGCCGCGCAGGAGCTTATCAAAAGGTGTGTCATCTCCGCCGCCATTCCGATACCCAAACTGATGCACCTGCATCCCAGCACACGTGACAGGTGGTGCTAGTACCATGTAACATTGCAATATTCGTATAATTCGGTATAATCATGGCAAATTCCAGGAGGAGGGATTCGCCATGGCACCACGATACCGAGTAACCTTGACGGAACAAGAGCGCCAGGGACTTGAGGCGCTGACGAAAACGGGCAAGACCAATGCGAAACGATTTCTCTTCGCACGCGCTTTGCTCCTGTGCGATGCAGGTCCTTTTGGGCCTGCGTGGACTGTAGCGGATACGGCTGAGGCCATGGGCGTCACGCCTCGCACCATCGAGCACCTTAAGAAGCGCTTCGTAGAAGATGGATTAGCTGCAGCGTTGGAGCGCAGGCAACCGGAACAGCCATCGCGCGAGGTAATTTTTGACGGGGCTTTCGAGGCGCGGGTTATCGCCTTGGCATGCTCAGAATCACCGGAGGGGCGACGGCGCTGGACTGTACGGCTTCTGGCTGAAAAAGCGGTTGAGCTGCATCTGGCCCAAAGCGTTTCGCATATGACGGTGCAGCGCATACTTAAAAAAACGAACTTAAGCCTCACCTCAGGAAGTATTGGAAAATCCCGCCGGAGGGGAGCGCCGCGTTCGTAGCAAATATGGAAGATGTCATCGCTGTCTATCATTTGCCGTACGATCCCGATTATCCGCAGGTCTGTATGGATGAAAGCTGTAAGCAACTCATCGGGGAAGCGCACGAGGCGATAGCTTGCGCGCCCGGAAGACCCAAACGGATGGACGCCGAATACGTCCGCAATGGTGTTGCCCAGATTTTCCTTGAAGTGGAACCGTTGACGGGCAAGCGCCACGTGGAGGCCGCCCAGCATAGAACCATGAAAGACTGGGCGTTGTGGATCAAGGGCATGCTCGTCAAGCGATACCCAAAGGCAGTGAAAGTGCGCTTGGTCCTGGACAATCTGAACACACACTGTCTTGCCTCTCTTTACGAGACGTTTAAACCTCAAGAGGCTCGACGCTTGGCAGAACGCCTGGAAATCCATTACACACCAAAACGCGGCAGTTGGCTCAATATGGCGGAGATAGAGCTGAGCGCGTTAAACGGACAGAGCCTGGACCGGCGAATTCCCGATATAGAAACATTGCGTGGCCATATCGCCGCGTGGGAAAATGACCGGAACAACCGGCAAGCAAAGATTCAATGGCAGTTCACGAATGCCAAGGCGCGCATAAAGCTGAAGCGCCTTTATCCGCAACTATAAGCGTTACATGGTACTAGGTTCCGTCCGGACTTCTGCAATAAGAGAGATCTTTGTCCGGCGATGATCGAACCCGTTTGTACTCTTTTCTCCCTTTCAGCCCAATCATTTTAGTGCAGCAGACACTTTCATCCCGATTCTATTCCATCTGACGCCGTCCGGTCCTGAGGACCAGTAAATCTGCCGTGCTTTGCCGAGCAGGTCACGCAGCGGAATGAAACCGAAATCGGAGCTGCCGCTTGCTGCGGGGTTCTCACCGGTTACGTATGCCATGCCGTGGGGAACGGTTTTCGCGCCGTCAGCCGCTTCGGGCGCACGTTGACCGGGAAGGGCGGCGATCTTGCGCAGAAGCACGACGCTGCGGTTATCGGGATTAATCAATACTACCACGTCGTTCACGCTGGGCGCGTGGCGCTGATATGCGGTCTTGTCGACCAGGACGAAGTCCCCTCGCAAGACGGCGGGCTGCATGCTCGAACCGGCTATCTTGAAAGCTTCAATGGTCGAGGTGCGGATATACCGGATGGTTACCCCGTTGATCCCTGCCATGCAGACCAGCCAGACGGCCAGATAGAAATACCAGTGATTATATTTCTTCGGTTCCGTGCCGGAGACATTTTTGCGGCCCGCTTCGGCAATCGTCCACAAATAAAAGGCGATGACGAAAACCAGGGCAAGGCCCGTACCGACGATCAGCAGGTCATCGGGAAGAAGTATGGCAAATCGCAGACCGATGAGGGCAATCATCTGGTAAATTGCTAAAAAGCAGAGTCCCTTGAGCAGTTCACCATTATACACCTGCCCCAGGCCCGGCATCATCATGCCGAGGACAAGCGCCGGCCATCGTGTCTGTGCAGTTGGAAATCCAGTACGAGTCATTGGCATCCTCACTTTCGATAATTCAAACTCATGCGCTGCCGGAGGCAGTGCCAACCCCGGCTGCGGGTCCCACCGCTCCAGGTCAGCCGCAAAGCGAAGGGGCAAAGAACATGGCCAGTATCCGGACCAGGTTCCCTACTGTCACCAGGGCGGCGCCAAGGGCTACCGAGCAGCGCAGAGGTGTGGATAGCCCGGCAATCGACCAGGGAGCGGAAACTTCGCGGCCGCTGTTTTCTGCACGGACCATGGCCATCACGCGAGCAACGAAATGAGGCGACGGCTCAAAGTCTTTCACGAATCTCTCCTTCCCGCAATTTTACCAGAAGGGCCTTGATCCGTTCCTTCGCACGGAACAGCCTGGATTTGACCGTCCCGGCCGGCAGGCCCTGCGCGATTGCGATCTCCTCGAGCGATTGTCCCTCAAGGCTCCGGAGCAAAGTGGTTTTGAAGGGCTCTGGTAAAAGTTCCAACGAGTCCCGCAACATATCATAGCGTTCCCTCACGAGGAGGGCCTCCTCAGCCGAGCGGTCGTTCGTGGACAACTCGGCAACGGCATCCAGGTCAACAAGGCAACGCTCCCCTGAAACGCGAAGCTGGGAGGCGCAGCGATTGCGAGCCACGATAAAGAGCCAGGCCGAGAAAGGGACACCCCGGTCTACATCGAACTCCGGTAATTTTCTGAAAATATTTAGAAACACGTCCTGCCCAAGATCTTCGACCAGGGATTCATCGCCAACCAGCCGGTAAATGAAGTTGAGAAGGTTCCGGATCGGTCAACCAGAAGGGCAAAAGCCTCCGTATCGCCCTTCTGAACTCGTCTTATGACCTGGTTGTCGTCCACCGTCAGTTGCCCTCTGTAGTTGGTTACTCATAGATACGCAGGAGGAGGGAAAAAGTTCCGGATTTTTTTGTTATTAAGGAAAATACAAGGAATGGAGTTGGCCAGCTATAATAAAAGCTCCCCGGGGCGGATTAAACCGGGCACTTGGAAGAGCGAGTCAGCCCTTGAGAATTCAATTGGCACTTTACATTACTATCGCTATGCGTTAGTATTCCATCCCGGAGATGGGACCCGAGGGTGATCAAATCATTCAAAGACAAAGAAGCTGAGAAGATTCTCAACGGACAATTCTCATTGAAGTTGCCCGAGAACATCCAGAGAATTGCACTTCGAAAGCTTGCCCAGATCCACGCGGCAGCCACTTTGAGCTTTCTGCGGGTCCCTCCCGCCAATAGGCTCGAAAAGCTGACCGGCGACCGGGAAGGTCAATGGAGTATCAGGATAAACGATCAGTGGAGAATCTGTTTTGAGTGGCAGGACGGTGATGCCGTGAACATCGAAATCACTGATTACCACTGATGGAGGATCAAGTATGAAAAGGGATATGCCGCCGATTCATCCGGGAGAGATTCTGATCGAGGATTTTTTGAAGCCGCTCGGGATCACTCAGTACAGGCTTGCTAAATCCATTGGGGTTCCCCAGAGGCGAATCGGCGAGATTGTTGCGGGAAAAAGAGCCGTTACGGCAGATACGGCTCTCAGGCTTGCCCGGTTTTTTGGCACGGACGCACAGAGCTGGGTTAACCTCCAAGCCCACTATGATTTGGAGACCGCCAGAGAGAAGTTGGAAGGCAGGTTGGAGAAAGAAGTCACTCCTATGACCCAGGTTGCATGACGTCATCAAACAAGAGCTTTGGACATGGTTCTAAACACCCAGAAATATCAAGAAGTCAGCCCACCGCTCGTCCGGATGAAAGAACCGCATACCGAGAAGTTCTTCCAACTCTCGGGCCTTGGATAGAATGTCTTTTTTGTCCCGTGTCAGGAAAGCATGACAGCCGGCCTTGAAGGCAGAATCTATGTGCAGCGCATCACGGCGGGGCCGGCCAAGTATTCTGCGGATGTTTTCGTATTTGTCAGACATTCTCGCGTCTTTCCAGCGGAAGTTCATCTCGCTCCACTTCAAGTTGCAGTCTTTCCAGATAGCGGCGGATGGAGGCGCAAGCTGGTGTTTCTTATTTATTTTGTTGTCATACGGAAAGATCACTAGTTCAACAACCCCCCTTCGCTGAAGCTCGTAAAGCTCCTCTCGAAAACCGCTAGTGTCACAGTAAATTTTAATAGGCATACTCTTGGCTCTTCCCGAGGAGTGGGACCTGCCATTCCCGTATATTAGGAGTCACACCCTCGCTACTGACACATGAGCTATTTATATGCGACGATCATGGCCACGTCAAAGAAACACGAGAAATTAAGGAAACATGATACTGAATTTCTTATCTTTTATTCGGATGGATCGTTCAACGCACTTTGGATGAGCCTTGATCCGTGGCAGATGGCGGCGATTTCGACAGCTTGCGGGGTTATGCGGTACACGATTCGATAACCTTGGAGGATCTTTTCACGGAGTTTCGGATCGTCGTACTCCAGTATAATGCGACCCATTTCGGGATTGGCCGGGATAGCACGTACCACCTGCATCATGCGTTTGGCGAAGATGGCCGCATAGCGTGGCGAATCCGCGGCGATATATTCGATTATTGTCTCCAGTTGTCGGACAGCTCTAGAGGCCCACTTTATCGAGTGAGCCATTTAGATAGCCGCCTTTCAACCTCGTCATGAGGAAGGCTCTCGCCGCGGTCCAATTCGGCAAGGCCCTGGTCTACCTGGAGCTTGAAATAAAGCTCTTCTATCACCTCATCCACTGTAACATCATTGGGCATGGACCTCACAAGTTCAATGATTTGCTCTTTGGTGGCAGGCATGCTCATCCCCCGGCTGCTTATCGGTTTGTTTTGAAGCGCTCCGTGAATCTTGCGCTCAATTAGCATCAAGCGCCTATTTACTATGATAGCCTGCCGTCCCTCTGAGTCAAGCAACTTAAAAGGCTCGCCGTGCAAAGCAATAAAAAGGATTATACATGGTGACTCCCCGGAACGGCAATGGGAAGAGTGGGGCAGCCCCTTGTAATAATCAAGACGCCTGCCTTGCTGGCCGGGTCCTGTCACCGACACCAAGCAATAGAGCCCTGACCGATATATCCTCATCAAGATCGTCCCAATGGATTCCGCTGCCCCCGCCGCTGATGATGAAACTCTCTCGTTCTACTCTGGTCGCATTGAGAAGGCGGGGGAAGTAAGCCAGGGGGACCCCGAGTTGACGACCGTCCGCAAGCTCCACCCACATGCTGTCGGCATCAAACGATACTTTCCTGGCGCGTGGTTCAAAAGCTAAAGTGTTCATTCCAAAACCTTTCGATTAATTCCTTCTTCTCTTCAGCCACCTGCATAAGTTCACGGAGTTCGGTAGGGTTCATCCCGAAGGATTCCGTAACGCCGACATGCGTACCAGTTGGTGGCACAGGCATGACGCGGCAGCCGGTGATTATCCCGCAATCCGCAGTGCTTCGGCCTGCCTGGCCGTCTGCGCCTTGAAGTATTCGGCGGCAAGCTTCGCATAGTGAGGCCAGCCATGAGCAATCATTGCCCGTTCATTATCTCCGGTCTTCCTTTTTATTTTGGCCGGTGCGCCCATCACGACCGATTCGGGCGGGACCTCGAAGCCGGGCGGCAGCATGGAACCGGCGGCAATAAACGAGCCTTTCCCGACCTTAACGCCATCCAGCAGGATCGATCCAATTCCAATGAAGCATTCGTCTTCGATCGTGCATCCGTGAATGACTACATTGTGGCCGATCAACACGCGGTCCCCGATGTCGATCGGGAACAGGAGCCCGGTTGGATGAAGAACGCTGTTGTCCTGAATGTTTGTAGACGACCCTATCTTTATGTAGTGAACGTCGCCGCGGACCACTGTATTAAACCAGATGCTGCTGTGCTCCCCTATTACGACATCTCCTATAATGCAGGCGCCCGGGGCTACGAAAACATCTTCTGCAATCCGGGGCAAAATGCCTCGATAAGCGATCATATTCATGTGATTACTCCGGTTTCGGCTTTCCCTTTTGAAGTTGTTTAAGGTCCAGTATCCCAGCTATAGCAGAGGAAGTATACTTAACAAATTCCTGAAATTGTTCGGGGTTGAGCTTCTCCTTTGCCGGGTTTGGAATTGAATCCGGCAAGTTGAGCTGGAAGGGAGCGTTTCGCAGCTCCGGCTTCGGGACCACCTCAAATGCGGGCTCGAAGGCGTCGGAGAAGTATTTGTCCTGAAAGAGAGCAAACTTGAGCGGGTGGGCCGTGGCGTCCAGGATCGCCGTGCGGTTTTTGTCGATCTTGTTTTCAGCCACAGCCCTTCTGAGGCCGGCAAGGCATTCCCCGCCCTGTGTGCATGCGATATGACCGTTGCGGTTGGCGAAGAGCATCGAATCCATGATCTCCTGCTCGGATATCTGAACGATCCGGACCGATCCTTCACCGGCGATTTTCCGGTACTGCTCCACCAGCTTTATCACACGCGGCATCGAAACGGGATTTCCGATCATGGCAGCCTGGGCGACGCTTGGCCGCACGTTTACAGGGCGAAACCGCCTCCTGGCTTCAACGGGTTCCAGATAATACAGGTAAACCGGGTTAGCGTGCTCCGATTGAACCCCGATTACAGCGGGCAGGGAATCGATGATGCGCAGGTCGTACATTTTAAGAAAGCCCGTCAATACCGCCGTTATGTTCCCGGCGTTTCCGATTGGCACAACGACCGCAAGCCCGCCGACTTCGTAATCGAATGTCTGGGCGATCTCATAGCTGTAAGATTCCTGTCCCAGGATTCGCCATGCGTTCTTGGAATTCATAAGTGCGACGGAGAAGTTTTCGGCCAGGTGTTCGACGACTTTCATGCAGTCGTCGAAGACGCCTGGAATTTCTATGACTTTTGCGCCGTTGCCGAGTGGCTGGCCGAGCTGCTGCGGCGTCACCTTCCCCTGCGGCAAAAGGACAGCCGATTTTACATTTCCGGACAAATACGATGCATAGAGGGCCGCAGACGCCGAGGTATCCCCGGTGGAAGCGCAGATTGCCAGCACGTCGCGGACGCCGCGTTTGTTTATGAGATAATTGAGATAGCTGAAGGCACTGGCCATCCCGCGGTCCTTGAAGGAGGCGCTCGGGTTCTGGCCGTCGTTTTTGAAGCAGAACCTAATTCCGGCCCAGTCGCTCATTGCATGACCGGCCGATACGACAGGCGTATGTCCTTCACCCAGGAAAACAATATCTTCCAGGGGGATTATCGATCCGATCAATTCATGAAACCGGTATATTCCGCTGAGCGCCGGAAGGTTCAACATTTTTCTGTAATCGAATATGCTTCGCCATTTCAAGCCCGGGACCTCTTTGAGGCGCTCCCACCGCACGTCCTCTATGAGCAGCACCGAATCGCATACCGGGCAGGTGTAAAGGAGTTCCTCAATGCCGTACTTACTCCCGCACCCGAGACAGCCGTAGAGATATTCGCCGCTGATTTCCGGAATAACGTCCCGCTGCATTTCCGAAGGGAACCGATCTATTTTCATGCAAAAACTCCACTTGAATCAAAATTGTTCCAAACTCATCATTTACATCCGCTTGGAAATAAATATCCGGACCAGCGGATCGCGATGCAAGTATCAAATATTCCAGGCAAATAATCAAGCAGTTGTGCGTACTCAACGAACCGGGAGAATGGGACGGCTAAGCTTTCCGCACCTTAGTGTTGCAAGAAAGACACACCAGAAAGATTATTGTAGCATTTTAGCCACACCTAGAATTTGTATTAAGACCTTGCTATTTTATGCCGATCACTGTTAGATTACCTCCCAGCCTCAATTTCCGTGGAGACAACAACCGGGGGAATGTCTGGCACGGAAAATGCTCAAGGGAGCGGCGGGGAGGATTACTAGGGGCGTGAGTTATCTAAAACAGCATACGATTGGGCAGTCCGTATGGTGCAGTGGGGTTGGGCTGCATAGCGGACTGAAGGTGGCGCTGGTGTTGAAGCCAGCTCCGGCTGGCCATGGTATTCGATTTTTTCGCACAGACATACCGGGCAGTCCCTCTATTCCTGCTAACTACAATAACGTTGTCAGCTCATTTCAGGCGACCACGATCGGCTCCGCAGGGGTGTGCGTTTCGACCGTTGAACACCTCATGGCGGCGCTGTATGGATGCCGGGTTGACAATGTATTGGTAGAGATGAAAGGTCCGGAGGCTCCGATTTTCGACGGAAGCGCCGAGCCCTATGTGAAGCTGATCCGAAAAGCCCTTCTGGTTGAACAGGACGAGCCCAGGAATTACCTGGCTATCAGCAAGCCACTGACGGTCACAAGAGGCGATTCTTTCATCAAGGCAACTCCGTCGGACACATTCCAGGTGCGCTACGAGATCGATTTTCCGCACCCGTGTGTGGGAAAGCAGCAATACTCCTTTGCACTGAAAAACGGCAATTTCGTCAGCGAAATAGCAAAGGCCAGAACATTTGGTTTTCTAAAAGATGTCCTCAAGCTCCAGGGAATGGGCTTAATTCAGGGCGGTTCTCTCTCCAACGCCGTTGTATTCGATGAGAGTGAAATGCTCAACGCGGAGGGCTTTCGATTCTCCGATGAATGCGTTCGCCACAAAATTCTCGATTTCATAGGCGACCTGGCGCTGACCGGCCTGCCCATGCTGGGGATGTTCAATATCCGGAAAGCCGGGCATACGCTCCATAACTGTTTTTTGAATGAGCTGATGGGTGGAAAAGGCTACGCCATTCCAACGTCGGTTCTTGCTCCACCTGCATATTTCCCGCCGGAGGTTTCCGCCGTCGCTCGATAACCCCTGCTTTTCCCGATGTCATTTCCTGATGGGCGCCCTGAAATCTTGAGGCGCCCATTTTAGCATTTCGCGTCAAGCAGCCTGTGTGGTCAAGGAGCTTTTGCCCTCCATTCCAGCGCGTCCATGACTCCATGGCAGCGGCAACTGGTGGCGACCAGATATCTGCCGGGCTTCGAGCCTATCGCGGCAAGCAGTTCTCTCAGGCTCCGTCCGGGATAGCCGCCAACGCCAGGCGCAAGCTGCCAGCTTCTGAGCACTGCGACATCGAACCCGGAGGCAGGGAGCCCGCTGAAAACCTCATACAGATTTCCAGGCCGCACTTTTCCGGTATGAGTGCAAATCTCCTCGGGCTCGCTGCAGTAATCGGGACAGACGAATGTGGCAAAGCTGGCGTAAAGCGTTCCGGAAGGGGCGTGAACAGGGTTGGGTACCTTCAGGCCGATCTCTTCCGGGACTGGAAGCCTGCGGACCTCTGCAACCCGACTGAGCTCATTCAGCGTCCATTCGAATCCCACATGCACAGGCACAGCCGGGATAAGCCATAGATCATCAGGCGAAATACCGCTGATGCTCCGGATAGAGTCTTCCACCCGCCCATCGATTCCCAGGTCCCGGGTAATTGCATCGACCCTGGCCGCATCGCGGTCAGTTATCGACAGGAGCGCCTCGGGAAAACGGCGCTTGAGCCTTTCGGCCGCCAATCTCCCAAAACGGCCGGCACCGAGAACACTTATCCTCCGGGGCGGGAAAATATCCTGGAAGGAGTTTGAAGCTAAATTGTCTGAAGACATCTTTCGTTTGTGCCACCTATGACATATGATAGAATTATAAGCGACTTTAGCCGCTTTCGCAAATAAAGGCCAGACGGAGGCCGGCGTCCCCGGGGTATCAGCAGCGGAAACAGTAAGCCATAAAACTCAATTCCGCTGTCCGGCTTTCGTTTTACGGCCCGTTCTAAAACCGGTGCATTATGAGCAATATATTTGAAGCATTCGAAAAAATCGCGGAAAAAAAGATCCGCGAGGCAATGGATAACGGCGAATTTGACGATCTGCCCGGCAAAGGAAAGCCACTCGAATTGGAGGACGACCGGCATATTGCGCAGGACATTCGCCTGGCCCACAAGATTTTGAAGAACGCTAACTGCCTGCCCCCCGAACTCGAACTGAGAAAAGAAATCCTAACGATGGAGGAACTGCTCGACGGAGTCAGGGACACCAAGGAGAAATACAGGCAGATCAAAAAGTTGAACTACCTGATCATGAAACTCAACATGTCTCGCCGCAGTTCGCTGGATCTGGAGAAACACCAGGTATATTACGATAGACTTGTCGACAAGATGGAAAAAAAGGACAAGAGGGACTGAGCGGCAACTTGCGCGTAGGCAACCGCCCCGAACATTTTTCTTAATATAACCCTTTCCGGGTTATTATTTTCGGGGCGCAGATTACACAGGATGGCGGCGGAGTCTGCCCAGGGCTGAGTTATTTAGACCCGTTGGGGCATCAAAACATTTCCCGGGCAAAAACCTGACCGGACACTGCTGCCGACCACCCCTATTTCGTATGGCCCGGCAGTTCTATGGAAGTGCACGATTTGCCGGGTCCGCATGAGCGAGTCGTGGCGCAGGGGCCGGCGTTATCCGACGGACCCGATTGACCCATGGCAAAATTCGTGCGGCTCATAATGCGCTGAAGGTCTTCCCCGCCGCACGCGCCGCATTTCATCTCGATTTGCTTGTCACCCGTCAAGATGAATTCCTCGATATTGCCGCAACCCGCACACTGAAATTCGTAAATAGGCAATTTTAGCTCCTGCAAGGGGCCAGGTTTATCCCGCCCGTCCGAATCAGAATTCTATTGTGCCGCAAATTGTAATCAAAACAGCGGCCGTAAGTCAATCGGATGGTTTATCCGGCCTGTCCCGGCTGATGGGCCGCCTGATCTCTCAAAAGACCCCCAGAAGATTCAGGGCAAGGATCAGCAGGCCCGCGGCCGCTATCCTCTTTACCATAAGCGGGCTTATTCTCTTTGCGATCTGAGGGCCTATATAGCCGCCCAGAATCGCTCCCGGAAACATCAAAAGGAAGAGTATCAGGTCGAAATTCCCGAACTGATAGTGCCGCAGGGTTCCCATGAGAGTATTGAAGAAGATCGCAAGAAGCGAGCTGCCGACGACTACGAACATCGGGAGCCCCAGTCCCACGGTCATGAGCGGAACCATGAACGGTCCGCCGCCGAAGCCGAACATCGAGGAGACTACCGCGATCATAAAGCCGCCGATACATCCGAAAATCAAGTTCACTTTAAATTTCTGACCCCAGAATCTAACTTCCATATCAGTCTCCTTACAAAAGGCCCTCTTTCGGAATCATGCGGGCTTAAGAGCTGTGGCGGCCTCTTCGGCCTTCTTGCGGTACTCCTTCAAAATTGCCTGTTCCCTGCTGTTTTTCGCCAAGTACCCTGGAGTGGTCTGCCACAGCATCAGGCCTGACAGAATGACCAGTATCCATCCAAAAACAAACTTGTACTGTTCGACTGTGACCAGTTCCGTGAGCTTCGGGCCGATAAAGCCGCCCAGGAACATTGCGAGTCCGATCGAAATACCCAGTTTCCAATTTATGAATTTGATTCTGGAATAGTTGACTATGCCGCTACCCTGGGAGAAGAGTATCGTAGGCATGACGGTACCGGCAACGACGGTGTGCGGAAGGGGCCAAAGGGAAACCAGGAGCGGGTTCAGGATGAACCCTCCACCTGCTCCCATAAGTACTCCGAATATCGAAACAGCAAAGGAGAGAAGGATGGGATAGAAAAGATTGATGCTCGTTCCCGCGTTGGTCAGGTAAACGTAAGGGAAAGCAATCCTGTTTTCGAATGAAACAGCCCCGCTTGAGGTACTGCCGTCAACAACCGCCCGGACATTGTATTTCCCCCTTGGAGCGCCGTCGGGCAGAACTATTTTGGCACTGAAGGACCCTTCCGGGTTTATTTCGACGGCGGGAACGAAAAGGATGCCCGGTGACCTGAACCTGGCTTTTACGAGCTGCTTTGCCCGCTTCGAACTCTCCTTCGCATCCATCGCCGGAAGCAACTCACCCCGAGACCCGACCACGCTGCCAAGCAGACTCGCCCGATACCTGTGGATCGCAATTCCCGCCGCTGCCGTGAAAGCGTTTTCCGCTCCGAGGTCTTTGAGAGCCTGCGAGTAGCTCCAGTCCCTTCCATGGGTTTTGAGCCCTTCAAGCACGCTCTGCTTATCCGACGGAGCCAGTATTTTGTAGTAGGCGGGCATCTGTTCGGTCATATAAAGGATATACGGCCTTTTTCCCGTCACTTCATCGGGTTGCGAATCGAAACGAGACGCACGGACTTTTTCGCCGGTCCATACCTCGATGTACACAGGTTTACCCGCAGGCGCGGTCCCGCTCAGATTGACCGTTCCATGGTTATCCAAAGAAGTCCTGTCCAGCCTGATCTGCACAGCCGGCACAGCCTCCGGCGCTTTCTGCGCGGGAACGGCTTGCGCGGAATCGCTTTGCGACAACGCCACCGGGGTCCCTTCAGACCGAACAGCAAGCAGGCTGTCCTGAAAAAGCATAAACAAGGCAGCGCCCAGGGCGATCCCAAACAAAATCCGTACTTTTTTCTTCATAACTTCTCACGAGCCTCCAACTGGTTTATACTTTGGGTTCCAAGAGCCAAAAAGCGCAGAACGGCCCTGCGTTGCGATACAGGTTTTGAGCGAGCGCTTCGGAGGTTTTGAAGCACAGGCCATGAGGTGGTGCTCTATTCAGGCCCATTATAGCTGAGCCGATTTGCAAAGTAATATATCTCATCGAATCTTAAGGCAAGAACCGGCAAGAATAATATTGGTGATACCTGTTTGCCGGATGGGCCTTACATCTCCGCCCATCACTTTCAATATTTCAAGGACAGAATTTAAGGAGAATTTGCATGGGACTACGAGAAACTATGGCCGCCATCGCCGCGAAGAGTAAGGACGAGTTGACTTATACAGACGTGGTGGACGCATATATTTATTATATCAGGCTGGATTTTGATCCTGTGGGCATCAAATTCTGCACCGATGAGACCGAAATCCCCCGGTATAAAGTCAATGCCAAAGCCAAGGCCAAACTCACTTACTGTCAACGCCTGGCCATGGCCCGGGGCGGACACAAGGCCATGTTCATGCATCCTCGCGATTTGTTGTGTGAAAACGCCGAACCCGTATTCGGCTTCCGGGAGTTGGACCGCGAAAAAGACACCGAAAGACACATGAAATATCTGAGGGACGAAAAGCTCGCCTGGGAAGCGCCCCTGGGTAAAGCCAAGCTGCCTCCGGGGAGTTGTTACGGCATTTATACTGCGCCTCTGGCCATGTTCGACGCATCAGGGGTTGATCCGGACATCGTCTTTTTTATGCTGCTGCCCTACCAGGCATACCATGTTCTCAACGATTATATGGGCGCAACCGGCCGCAGCAACCTTACTTTTAATCACACGCCCAATTCCGCAGTATGCTCCGGCTCGGTCTGGGCCTTTAACCACAAGACGGCCAACATGACCACCACGTGCGGCGGCAGCAAGACTTCCGGCAAGAGTGATATGTCCATGATGAATCTCTTTATACCCGGAACGCAAATCAAAGACAGCGCCGCGCAATTGCTAAAACGCGTCACCGAGATGGGCGGTCCTTCCGTTCTCGGTGAAGGCGGCGAACCGTGGCCGGGAATGGACGTCTGCAAGAGTTGTCCGCTGTTCAAATACGTGGCGGTGTGAACCCAGCCGAGTCATCAGGAATGCACGAAATAAAGGCGGCCGCTCCCAGGTGGTGCGGCCGCCTTTATTATCTTACTCCGAGGTACGGTGAGCTACCCTCCCTAATCTCAAATGAGACCGGGCAGTGGGAAACCGCCGGTAAACTCTTTATGGTCCCGCGGAGTTCTTTTTAGAATATCTCAGTTAGCCAGCAGAAAAGTCGCCAGGCTTGCGTCATCTTCGACGTTCAACACCTTCACGTTTCGATCGATCCTTCGCATCAGCCCGCGCAATACCTTTTTAGGACCTACCTCGACAAAATGAGTGAATCCGGCCTCGGTCATCCGCTCCATGGACTGCCTCCACAAAACAGAGTTGCAGATTTGGCCGTTGAGTTTTTCCGGGATCTGCGAACCGCTTTTGAGGAATTCCGCATCGACATTGTTTACGACCGGGATTTGAGGGTCTTTGAAAACGCATTCCCTTAGCACCGGCTCGAACTTCTCGCGCGCATATTCCATACACCTGCTGTGCCAGGGCCCGCTGACATTGAGCTTCATACACTTTTTCGCGCCAGCCTTCTCGCACATCGTCGCCGCACTGTTTACTTCAACATCAGGCCCCGTGATGATGACCTGCTCCACGCAGTTTATGTTCGCTATCTCCGCTCCAGCCAAAGAGCAAATCTCTCGGATCTTTTCCTCTTCCAGGTCCATTATCGCCGCCATACCCCCCGGCTCAATAATGGCCGCCTCCTGCATGAACTTACCCCTCCGCTGGACCAGCTTGAGCGTAGCTTCCAGAGATATCGCTCCCGCCGCATAGAGCGCGCTGTACTCTCCCAGGCTGTGCCCGGCCGTTGCGGCCGGGTAGATTTCATGCAGCCTGAGAATGGCCAGACAAGCCAGGTTCATGACCGTCACCGCCGGCTGAACGTTCTCAGTAAGGACCAGCACCTCATCGGGGCCTTCAAAGCACAGCTTCCTGATATCCATTTTCAGTATATCGTTTGCGTTTTCGAACAGTTCGCGGACTTCGCTGTAGTTGTCGTGGAACTCACGCCCCATTCCAACGTATTGCGATCCCTGCCCCGGAAAAAGGAACACCCAATTCTTCATTCAGAATCCTTTCGATTTATACTGGAAGGATTAGACAAACAAGCCGAGGAAATCTCCCCTGAACGCTTCTATTAATCTCTTGAGTGGAAGTCAAGAACCGAATTTGTACCGGGGTTGGACTTGCGAACGGAACTCACCGTGAAGCCTGAAGATTCATTTTTTTTTGCAAAATATCAGACGCCTCATCCGCAGCAACATTCAGCTACGCACTCGGCCTGAGAACCGCTGCCGGATCCTCTGATTTCCCCCACCTCGATTTCGAAGTAGAGTTCTCTGCCGGCCAGAGGATGGTTGAAATCGGCCACAATTGTCTCGTCATCGACAAGCTTTACCACTGCGGGCAATTTCTGCCCTTCCCGGGTCTGAAATAAAATCACCTGACCCCGAACGGGTTCAAACCCGAGTTGCAGGCTCGACCTGTCGAACCTGCGCTCAAGTCTTTCGTCCCGTTCGCCATATGCCTGTTCGGGTTCAAGGACAAAGGACTTCCTTTCATTCCGGCCCATGCCGATCAATGCATTCTCGAAACCCTTTACGATAGTACCCGCTCCCACCTGGATTTCGAGCGGCTTGCATTTATCAGTCTTATCGAAAACAACTCCATTTTCGAGGGTGCCCTTGTAGCACAGTTTGACAAAAGCGCCCCGATCAACTTTCTTCATTATCAGATCCCGCTTTGCAGTCCCATTCCGTCAGATTCAGGAGGGGATAAAAGAGATTGTACGATGATACCCGACCCGCAGCGACCCTGAGGTCCCGGAGGCGAGAAAAGGGTTGCTCAGATACGGAACGTTTCGTCCTCGCTACCCCGGTTAAAGCGAATGTTTCTGTATTCGACCTTTGTCTTATCCCTGTCGCCGGGAACAATCGAGAGCGGCGCCGATCCCTGGTCTTCGGGAATGACGATCCGGGGGTGATATGGGATTGCCTGCGAGTCTTTATCCATGTCAGTCTGAAGGGCAAAGAACATTCCGGCGGCGAGCACCGGAAGCACGGCCAAGGCAAACAATCTGGAACCTTTGAGCAAGTTCATCGGAATTCTCCTGAGGCCAATCAATATTTCTCTCGCAGTGATAGCACGCAGATGACAATCAAGAGCGCCTGACACCTACTCTTCATTTAAGACCTGGAAGGAACAAATTCAATTTGATGGGAAAATAATTGGGTATTCCGGCATGAGCTGAAATGTCCCCGTCACGGGCGAGAGGGGGATGGTTTGAAGATTCAAGGCAACCTACGAACCCTCACTATGAGGATTGTCCTCGTATTGGGTCCCACTTTCACTCTGTCATCCATTCTCATTCCAACTGCCAGACATATCTTTTCACTGTCGCAAAGAAGCGGCACCCGTTGCCGCTCATCCCTCGGGACCATGCAATCGGTGAAGAAATCCTGGAGCTTTTTCGAGCCGCTCATGCCCAGAGGCCGGAATCGGTCTCCTGGCTTCCAGAACCGCAATTCCAGCGGCCATTTCAGCTTGTCCGCGTCCATGTGGACGCACTCTGCCGTAAGACCAGGTTGACAGCAGGTTTCAGTATCATCGCGCAAGTCGACCTGGAAGTCGAATTCACCGAAATGGTAAACCCCCGGCCCGGGGATTGGGAGCACATCGTCGGGCAGATGTTTTGACGCCGCACATTCCTTTAGCCTGACGAAGAGCTTTCCACCATGCCGCACTGCTTCCACACCTCCCGGAAACAGGACCGATTTTCCGGTTTTGCCTGAAAAAACAAGCTCAATCAGAGATTCCAGGTGCACCAGGCCGACCCCTGCAAGATTGCCCCGGACCATCTCGATAGCGAAGCGCAACATCCGGCGCACAAGGGCCGGGTGAAGTTGTTTCAGCCGCCCCAAATCGAGGGCGCACCGGCCTTGAGACGACTCAAGGCAAATATCTCCCCAGCGGGTTCGAATTTCCGATGCCCACCAGGACTCCTCTTCACGCGCAAGATCAGCGCACCGTGCAATGGTTTCAGCTATCTGCGGGTGGAAGGCCTCCCTCAGGAGAGGGAAAATCTTCAGGCGAAGGAAATTCCTCTGGCAAAAGGGGTCAAAATTCGTGGAGTCATTCCTAAACTCGATTCCCCGATCCAGCAGATATTCCAGAATCGAGTCGCGGGTGGCAAAAAGGAGTGGGCGGATTATACCTTCCGCAGTGGCCGGGGACATCGCCTGTATACCAGCCGGACCAGTCCCCCTTATAATTCGCAGAATAACCTCTTCAGCCTGATCGTTTGCGGTATGTCCCAGGGCGATTTTCCGGGCGTTGAGCACGGCGGCGGTCTCCATGAAAAAAGAATGCCGAGAGTCCCTGGCGGCCATTTCGACCGATATTTTCCTGTTTCGCGCCAAAGCGCGCACATCCGCCGTCCCGCAGCGAAACTCAAGCCCGGCGGAACGCGCCATAGCATGGACGAACTCTCTGTCCGCATCGGATTCATCCCCACGAAGCCGGTGGTCGAAATGCACGACGGTTATTCGCTCTATTCCGAGGGTATCTCTCAGGTTGGTCAATATCGACAGGAGGGCAACCGAATCCGGACCGCCCGAAACCGCAGCCAGAACGTGGTCCCGGTCCGATATGAGGCTGTTTTTTTTTATATATCCGGCCGCAAGTTCCGGAAGGGATTTGAGATTTCTGCTCATGTCTCAAGATCAGCAGGGCGGGAGGCCGACCCACTGCAAGGGTCCCCGGCAGATTCGCTCTCTCTGGGCAGCTCGGGCAGGAGTTTGTTAACCTGCTTGAATTTGCTGCCGTTCACAAGCAGCTTTCCCGAACTGTTCAGGACCGTATTGTCCTCGAGAATGACAAGCCCGAACTTTTCGGCTACCTGGGCTTTGTACTGGTATTCCATCGCCGATTTGCGCAGTCTGTAGTTGAGGATGATCAGGATAACGGCGAAAATGGAGGCGAGCAGCAAGATTACGCCCAGCGAAATCAGCACAATTTTTACCGATCTTTCGCCTACGTTGCCGACGAGCGTTCCAATGGCGTCCAGTTTATAGAAAAACGCCACTGACAGGCCGAGCAGCAACAAGAGCGCCAGAAACGGAAGCTTCTGGACCAAGGCAACCATACGGCTCAACTGTTGGATCTTGCCTACCCCAGCGTTTTCACCGGCTTCGAATTCCGGCTCGACCGGCTCGGCTTGCTCAGGTTCTGCGAAATATCTGTTGAAACCGGCAACGATGGTGCCCAACAGGAAAGTGATGGCGACGGGGGCCAGGAAAGCGATAAGAAAGTATAGCCGCCATGGAAAGACGGGCTCAGCCTGCCCGCTATCACCTATCTGATATAGCCAGCAGGTCAGGAGAATGCCCAGTTCGACCCAACCGAGAAAATAGAGATATTTCCGGAAGATGTTTTTGCGCTCCATATCGTCGTATAGAGCAGCTATTCCCCGCAGGCCTTTCGGCGACTTTTCGCTTGCAGCGTTCATTCAATGCCCGGTTGTTGCTCAGAAGTTATTGATATCCATTTCGAAACAGGATAACAAATGGCGGAAACCCGGTCAACCGCGTTCTGGGGTGGCTGGGCGGTGGCATCGCAAGCCGTGGCGGGCACTGCTTTCGGCGGCGCCCGGGGCGGCCGGGAAGCGCAGCCGTGGACGCCGCGAGCGGCACTTCAGTTTTTTGAGGTGCGACTACGTGTAGAAGAAGTCGCATTTGAGCAATGTATTGCCCTTAAGTCCATACTTACGAGGAGAAAGATGAGCGAGAAACCTATTTTTGAGACAAATTTTCCGGGGCTGGATCTCATTTCACGAGGGAAGGTAAGAGACATCTACGATCTTGGCGATTCCCTGCTCATCGTGGCTACAGACCGGATTTCAGCTTTTGATGTGGTTATGCCTGACCCGGTTCCGGATAAGGGCAAAATCCTGACTCAACTTTCGCAGTTCTGGCTGCAGTACCTTGGTGAAATTATTGACAATCACCTGATAAGCACCGATCCCCGCCTGTTCCCGAAAGTCTGCCTGCCCTACTCATCTCAGCTCGAGGCACGGACTATGTGGGTGAAAAAGGCCAAAGTGCTGCCGGTGGAGTGCATCGTCAGAGGTTATCTGGCTGGGTCGGGCTGGGAGGACTATCAAAGGAGCGGCCAGGTGTGCGGAATACCCCTCCCACAGGGACTCATCGAAGCCCAAAAGTTGCCCGAACCGCTCTTTACTCCTTCGACCAAGGCGCAACAAGGCGAACATGACGAAAATATTTCCCTTGAGCAGATGGGCGCAGCCGTCGGCCCGCAACTCGCCCACAAAGTAAGGGAGGCGGCGTTTGCGCTTTACCTGAAGGCCTCTGAATATGCCCTGGAACGTGGAATAATTCTTGCCGATACGAAATTCGAGTTCGGAGTCACAAATGGAAAGCTGATCCTGGTAGATGAAGTCCTTACCCCGGACTCGAGCCGTTTCTGGCCAGCCGACCGCTACCGCCCCGGCAGCAGTCCAGAGAGCTTTGACAAGCAGTTTCTGCGCGACTATCTGAAATCGAGCGGGTGGAAAAAAACAGACCCTGCGCCCAGACTGCCTCAGGACGTCGTGCTCAATACGCGCGCCCGGTACCTGGAGGCACTCAAACGGCTTTCGGGAAGGGATATCTGATCGGATATGGATTTGCGCTTTGTCTGTCTGGCTGAGATCGATCTGCACGACGACGCCTTCGAGATTCGAAAATTCGCGGAATCCGCCCGCCTGAGAGAATCGCTCGCGCGCTTCGGAATTTTCGACCCTCCCTGGCTCCTGGAAAAGGGCGACCGACTCATCGTGGTTGACGGCTTCAAAAGGCTTCGCTGGGCTGAAGCAAATGGGGCCCCGGGAACAGTTTGCCGCATTTTCCCTGAAGATTCCGATGCCGGCGAGCTTTGGAGCCTAAGAATCGAAAAGAGGCTCTTCGAGCAGGAAATCAACATTGCCGAAAAAGCGCAAATAATATCCACACTGCTGGAAGTGTTTAAGCCGGACCAAATCCCACGATTGTTTCTTTCCACGCTGAACGTGGCGAACCGCCCGGAACTTCTGCACAAGTGGGCGTCTCTTTGGGTCGAGGGGCCCGAAACCCTTGAAATACTAGCCTCGGGCGCCATAGCGGATAGACCTGCGATCGAGGTTGCCGACTGGGACGAAAGGAGCAGGACCGCCGTTTTGGGTGTCCTCAAGACCCTGAGGTGCAGCGCGAGCATCCAGGTTGAAATTGTCGAGCGTATAGACGAAATAGCCATTCGCGATGAAAAGGTGCGCGCCGAAATCATCGAAAGCCCGGGGGCACTGCAAATCCTGGCGTCAAAGGAGCTTAACCACCGCCAAAAAACGCAGGCACTAAGAGAACTAATCTCTGAACTGCGCTTCCCGCGGCTTAGCTCCAGACAGGAGCGCTTCCGGCGTGAGATCGAATCCCTCGGACTTCCGCCCCGGGTAAAGATCATTCCTCCTCCGGCTTTCGAAGGTAACAACTGGAGAATCGAACTGAGCTTTACGGATCCCGACGATCTTCGAAAAGTTTTCGATTCAGCCGGCGCCATGGTCGAATCAGACCGCCTGGAAACCCTTTTAAGGCCAGGACTGCGCCAGGACAAAGACGAGCAAAACCGATGAAAGCCCGCGCCCCGGAAAGAGTAATCGTCGAATCCGCAGTTGCCAAGAGCGCCCTGGTGGCCGCGCTTGGGAAAAACCTGCCCGGCGCCTCTTTTGAAATCGTGGACAAAATCCCCGACACGGATTGTCGCGATCCCGGAATTGTTGAAGTGGTAGCGTTTCGGGGAAAGTTTTTGAAATCCTGTCCCGGAACGCGCCATTATCATTGCTGCGGTTATCGAATCCTGCATTTCGGCATCCAGTGCTCACTCGACTGCTCCTATTGCATCCTTCAGGCCTACCTGAACCAACCCAATCTCCGGCTGTTCGGCAATCTCGATGATATGTTCCGCGAACTCTCGGAAGAGCTTGCGCGAGATCGGCGCCGCCTGCACAGGATCGGGACTGGAGAATTTACCGATTCCCTGCTGCTGGACCCTTTTACAGAGCTGTCTCGATTGCTTGTCCCTTATTTCGCCAAAATTCCCAACGCGGTCCTGGAACTGAAAACCAAAACCAATTTTATTGAAAACCTGCGCGGACTGGATCATGGAGGCCACACCATCATAGCCTGGTCGCTCAATTCCGGAGAAATCCGAAGAAAAGAGGAACCTTTTGCAGCCACTATCGCCGAGCGGATCGAGGCCGCCCGCTCCTGTTGCGATCAGGGTTATTTCCTCGCGTTCCATTTCGACCCGATCATTGACTATCCCCAGTGGAAATCGGACTATGCCCGGACCCTGGATCGACTCTTCGACAAAGTAGACCCGGCCCGAATCGTCTGGATCAGCCTCGGGGCTTTCCGGTTCATGCCCGAACTGAAGGAGATTGTCCGCAGGCGCCATCCGTTGAGCCGGATCGCCTACGGTGAGTTCATCCGGGGGCTGGACGGCAAAATGCGCTACTTTCGGGATATAAGGGCCGAATTTTATTCTTTCATGGTTGATAAAATCCGGCAGGCCGATCCCGGCCTGTGCGCCTACCTGTGCATGGAAGACGACGGCATCTGGAAAGAATCCTTCGGCTTTTCTCCCGAGGAACGCGGGGGGCTGAGCCAAATGCTCGATCGTGCGGTGGAAAAAAGGATGAACATCGGACCATTTGAACACGGCTAAATCCGGCGGCGCAAGGTATTTATCCGCCATTGCTCAGTTCGCTGATTCTGCAAGTGAAGCGGCAACCTAATTCGTTGCTCAAACCAATCTGTTTCTGATAGAAGAGAGTAAGGCGTAATTTTCAACGGCAGCAGGGTGTGGAATCGTCGACCGGTTCCTGGTGAGGCCGGCAATGCGAAAGGCAGAGCCAACAGGAATAACTCCAGAGAAGGGTCTTATACCGAAAGAGGAAAATAAATGTCATACGGATTAAGGCGATATGAGACAATCCACAGGCTCTGGTGGTTTGTCTTTTTCATTCTGTGCCTGTTTTTCGCCTGGTATTCACAAGGCTCCACTTATCCCCCCCGGCATGCTCCGGAGCTCAAGGACCTGAGGAAGATCGATTTCTGGACCGGCCTTCAAGGGATCGGCATGACTTCGTCCGGCCCGGAAGACTCCCGGACCAAACAGGGGCGGCAGAACCAGGCCGCCAAGCCGCAGCCAGGCAAATCAGACAGTCCCGGCATGAAGAAGCAATCCATCGAACCATCAACCGTGCAAGACGATTTCCGGGACAATATCGAACTGGTCAGCGGAATGCTCCTTTTTCTCGTCCAGGCGGGAGTTATCTTTTTGGAGCTGCGCCTGCTCTGGCTCGCTATTCAGTATGCCGCAAGATATCTGCTCCAGTTAATTATGTCTGACAGCGAAGACCCTGAACCGCTCAGCCTTGAAGCAGCCAGGACCAGACCGGGATCGCTTTTCCCCGGACAGGTCCTTTTCAACAAGATCAGGCGAGGTCCCATGAGTGTCGTCCTGCACCCGTTTATTCGCCTTCGGCTAATCCTTTCAAGCTTTCAGAGAAATATCTCATCAGAAGATCTGTTCGAAAAAGAACGCCGGATAGTCGAAGCCGACTGGCAGATTCTGAACGGTTCATGGGGACCTTTCCGTTGCCTCTTGTGGATACTGCCCATACTGGGACTTGTCCAGACCGCACTGCTCCTTGTCGCGCTGTTCAATGCCGCATCTCCCGGTCTTGCCCTCATTCCTCCAAAGGAAACCATCGATGCTGCCAAGCCTTTGCTCGGCATTTCTCCTCAAAAGGAGATCCTCGACAGCATCAAGCCCACTCTGAACCTTCTGCTTCCCTTGATACAGGCGGCCGGCGTTGCCATTTTTTTCCAGTTGGCCTTGACCTTGCTGAGGTATTTCGAAGAGCTTTATCTTTCCAATCTGGATTCGTTCATCTACGACCGGCTGCTCTCAAGGCTCCCGCTACGAAGCAACGACACCGTGCTTATTTTAGAAACCCTCCAGAGGCAGTTTAGAGACCTCCAGGCATCAGTCAAAAAGCTGGAGGAGAAGATTTTGTTGAAAAATGGAGTTGAGAAGCAGACATGAAGCGTTCGGGGGGATCAAACATCAAGGTGGGAGCGCTGCTGAAAAACTTCCTTGGACAGCATCCCGCTTTTACGGCAAACCCGATCGGCGACTGGAAAGACCTGGTTGGAGAACAAGTGGCGCGCTACTCGGTCCCTAAGTCGCTCAAGAACAAGGTCCTGGTAATCATCGCCCACGATTCTGTCTGGAAGCATCATCTCGAGCAATTAAAGGAAGTCCTGGTGGAGAAGATAAACGGCATGCGCTCCGAGCGCATTGTGGATCAAATAGTCGTAAGGGTCGCCGAAATGCCGGAATCTGCCCCGGTATTGAACCCGGCTCACAAGAAACTGGACAAAATCAAAGGCGGGCGGCACACCGTGCGCAGAAAGTCCAAAGCCCCCCCCAGGAAGCTTACCCCGGAAGAACAGTCTCTGATAAAAAGCCTGCCCGACCCCGACCTGCGGGAAATCGGGGCAAAACTGCTAAAGCGCATTCCTGCCGATGAAGCCGAATCAGAGTAGTTAACGGAAATCGGGGCTAAGATACCAGAGCGCCCCCGCGAAGCATGAAGTGCCGGAATGAAGCTGACCCGTTCACTCACGCGACGGCGCGAAGAACAAGATTAAACACTGATGCAAAGTGTTTATTGTTTAGATTATTTTGCTCCTGCCCTGATAAGCAATTCCTTTACTTCATTCTTACGGGAGGCGAGCAACAACGCGGTCTTGCCTTTGTTCGTCTTTGCATTGACGTCGGCGCCCTTGTCAAGCAGCGCCTGCACCACATCGCGGTGGCCCCACGAGGAGGCCGTCATCAAGGCGGTTGTGCCTTTCTTGTCCTTTGCATTGACGTCGGCCCCCTTGTCGAGCAGCGCCTGCACCACCCCGTAGTGGTTTTTCGAGGAGACCGCCATCAAAGCGGTTGTGCCGTTAATCGCCTTTGCATTGACGTCGGCACCTTTGTCCAGCAGTGCCTGGACGACCTCTTCGTGACCTTCCCGAGAGGCAAATATTAAAGGGGTTACGCCGACTTTGTTCTTTACATTGACATCGGCGCCTCTATCGAGCAACAATTCCACGACTTCTTTGTGACCAGTGAGGGCGGCAATTATCAGAGCGGGTATGCCGCCGTTGTTCTTTGCATTGACGTCGGCCCCTTTATCCAGCAGTGCCTGCACGACCTCTTTGTGGCCTTCCTGAGAGGCAGCGATCAATGCGGTTGTGCCGTTATTCGCCTTTGTATTGACGTCGGCCCCTTTATCCAGCAGCGCCTGCACGACCTCTTTATGGCCTTCCCGGGAGGCAGCGATCAACGCGGTTGTGCCGTTATTCGCCTTTGCATAGACGTCGGCCCCTTTGCGCCTTTTAAGAGACAACCCCAAAAATCCAGCTATAAACGCTAGAATGATCAGATGGGGATAATCTTGACCAAAATGTGCAAATGCGGGTGACACTCGAAGTTTCCACAGCAGGAATAGAGATGCGATTATCCATATCACGAAACCGCGAGGAGCAAATCTCCATCCGCTTAGCGCTATATAAGAGGGTTCCGATACTGAGCCTTTTTTTTCGACTTCCATCTAACGTATTCTCCCTGGCTTGTGGGGATATCCCGCCCAGCGCCTAAAATACACCAGAATTTGCTTATCAAGCTATTTTTTGGATAGCGAGGCGTGTTTGTCCGGGAAGGGAAAAAGTGGACAATAGAGCGTATATTGCTTGCCACATTGCAATATTCTCAAATTACTCCTTTGGACAAGAGTATCAAAATCCGGGCGTGCCAGGCCGTTGCCTTACTTGCGAAGCATCGCGGCAAGATCCGGGTGTTTCTGGTTCTCGGCAACCATGGCCGGAGTGTTCTTCCACCGATCTTTAACGTTGATGTCCGCGCCTTTTTCAACAAGAAGTTTAGCCAGGTCGGTCTGACCATAATAGGCGACGCAGTGCAGCGGGGTTTGTTTGTTCCAGTCTTTGGCGTTAACATCTGCGGCGTTCTCAATGAGAAGTTTAGTTATGTTTGTCCTTCCATAGCGGGCAGCCCCATGCAGCGGGGTGCGCTGGTGGCTGTCCCCGGCGTTAACATCGGCACCCTTCTCTATAAGAAGCCTGGCTATAGCGGTATTTCCCAGGGAGGTAGCCGTGTGCAGCGGGGCTTGCCCGGCATCATCCCTGGCATTCACGTCCGCGCCCTTCTCTATAAGAAGCTTAGCCATATCGGGAGTTCCCCGGGAGGTAGCCTTGTGCAGCGGGGTTTGCCCGGCACCATCCCTGGCGTTCACGTCCGCGCCCTTCTCTATAAGAAGATTGGCTATATCTGTAGTTCCATACTCGGCAACCTTGTGCAGCGGGGTTTGCCCGACATCGTCCCTGGCGTTAATGTCCGCGCCCTTCTCTATAAGAAGCTCGGCCACGCCGGAATTTCCTCCCAGGGCTGCCGCATGTAAAGGCTGTGACTTGGATTTATTGTTGGCGTTAACGTCCGCACCCTTCTCAATAAGAAGCTCAGCTATATCGGCAGTGCGAGCCAAATGCAGCGCGGTATCCTGGAACTCGTTCCCGGCGTTGACGTCCGCGCCTTGTTCCAACAGTTGCTGAACCTTGACTATATCCCCGTTTTCCGCCGCATCATGCAGATCTCCGGCATACACCTGTGTTGTGGACATCATCGCCAATAACAGCGCTGACGCTATAAGACTTATCATTTTCATGATTCACTCCATTCTGACGATACCATCAGTCTCTTTTCCGCTTGCCGGTCGAACCCCTGAAACGGTCTCACCCACTCGCCTTCAAAAAAGGCCGGTGTCCGCTTGCGCGAAAACTGACGATCATGCGGTACCTTATCAGATTATACGTTATACGTCCAGTGCCGCACTGCGAGCCCCTTCGGCATCAGTTCTGCGTCACCTTTTTGAAGGCATGAAGCGCCGGAATGAAGCTGACCCCATTCCTTCACGCGAAGGCGCGTTTTTTGACGTAGAGAAACGCGAAGGACAAAAAAATTTACAACAGAATCCCCCAGCTCGCGGGGCGTTGAGTTCTCGTCTAGCCAGGCGCGAATCTAAGGATGCAGGAGAGAAATTCCACCTTCGCGCCGTCAGTCAGTTTTCAGAATCACCCCGCCGGGCATCAATTGAAGGAGCGCATGTAAAGCCATCACCAGGAAGCGGCGCCGGATCGTGCCGAGGCATATGCACCGCACCCGGCCGCCGATTCAGGCTGCACGGCAGCACCGCCTTCCACTGTGGAGCTTCATCCGTTTCTAAATCGATGATGATCGCATTGCCTCCGGGTTTCAACACCCGGTATATTTCGTCAATGGCATCGCTCTGCCTGGAGAAATTCTTAAAAGCAGCCCGGCAGACGATGAGATCGAAGGTCTCTTGAGAAAATGGCATCGAGGCGGCGTTCCCCTGGCAGAAATCCACCTCGCCCCCCGCCTTCCGCGCGTTTTCGGTTGCCATCCTGGCCAAAGAGTGGCTCGGGTCCAAACCAGTGACCGACTTGCCACAGTTACCGGCCCGTACCGGACTTCAACCGATACCCCTATTCCCTGTTAAAAAATGCGGTTCAAGCCACGCATTTTTGCAGTTCCGCACATTTTTGACCGGACTAATAAAGAAAACTGTCATTACTTTATCGGGGCAATGATTGCTGATGGTACAACGCGGGAGTGTCTATCAATTCCGGTGGGCAGTTACGGAAGGTCTGAATTGTAAAAATGATATCTTGTCGGGCCTGGAATTTTTTTCCACGCGAAGACGCGTTTCTGTACTATCAAAGAATGCGAAGAAAAGAAAAATCGGACGGAGGTCAGACAAATCAAATGCGAGGCAATGGAGCCGGCAATGCGAACCACTGGATTACCAATTTAGGAATTAAGGAATTCAGGGATCAAATCCGAATTCCCCAATTCTTAAATTCTTGCCATTGGATTGACACCAATCACTCAGGCTTCGCACTTTTCGATGTTGAGAGGTTAGTAATCTTAGCTCGCCTCTGAAAGATGGAGCATCTCTTCTATTCTCATTTTCATGCTGTCAATTCTCTTTTCCTGGAACAGGCAATTCAATCCACCAAGTTGGTTATCGCAGAAATGATAATGACCGGTTATCAAATTCCTTCGGATAGTGCCAACAACTGATGAACCGTCTTTAACCAGGATTTTCGAAAACGGCGATTCCGGATCGCGTTCATAAATCATTTTAACGTCCTTTCGGCAACTATAAATAGAGCAAGCCACTGTATCCAAGTCGAAGAAGATAGAAAACACTCTCTTAATGATGCACTATAGGTGGACTTTCGAAATATACAAGGGTTAATTTCGGGGGTATGAATAAGGTAAAATCAGTACCTAAAATGAGATAAATGATTAATATTATCAGCTATCTGTCAGAAATATAAGATTTGTTTCACCAGGAAGAATACTAATAGCCTGGAGTTTGGGTAAACGCCGCGAGGAGCGACGCTATATTCTCAACCACGAAAGAGAGGATTCTGGCACGCAGAGGGAGCGCAGCAGGGTGGATGATCGCGGACAAAATGACTCAGTTGGGCGCTTCCAATCGGCATCGAGCGCTGTTGTTGTAAACGTTGCGGCTATCCTCAAACTCCGGGTTTTTCGTGGTGCATAGAGTTGTTTTGACCGACTATGGCAGAATGATTAACTGATAGTAAACGACAGATGGCAACAAGCGAAAATCCTACAGAGCCCATAGTACTTACAGAATGGTTACATCAAGGAAGCACCAAGTCTGGTTAATCCTGTTAACCGTATCTAAATGTGTCCCGGACATTGGTGATTTATCCGACTTCGTCAAAGGAGAGTGCAAGATGAGCGTAGAATACATGCCGGCATCACCAGAGATCGGAGTCGTGAGCCTGGCGAGTCCCTACACTGCCGACGACACGACGGAGCGAGTCGTACGCGAGCTCGAGCGAGCCGGCATGACGATCTTCGCGCGCATCGATCAGCAGGGCGCTGCAAAGGCGGTGGGCTTGCCGATGCGACCAATGATGCTCGTTCTGTTCGGCAACCCGAAGGGAGGCACGCCGTTGATGCAAGCATATCCGACTCTGGCGATCGACCTTCCGCTGAAAGCACTGGTGTGGGAAGACGCTGACGGGCGGGTGTGGGTTAGCACGAACAGCCCTGAGTATCTGAAGCAGCGCCACGGCCTTGCGGAGACTCCCTTTGCCGGGGTGCCCGGGCTCCTGGCGCAGGCGCTGGGGTCGAGCAAGACGGGGGCGTGAGATGCAAGTTGTGCCGTTCGGCGGATAAGGATTGAGGGATTAATCCCTTAATCCCTCAATTCCCGATCCCTTAATTCTTGCCTGTCAGCTTTCCGGTGGCACTCGTCACCGTTCATGTCGATCACTTCTTCGTGGTTGGCTGACTCGTGCTTTTACTTACCGCAGGTGCAGGCACACTATGAGGCTGAGTATATTTTTGCGGTACGGGCGGCTTAAACTCTGAAGCGTTATGCCCAACCATGCTGGGCTTTGCCCCGGAACCACCCTGCACGGGTTGGGCAATGTTCTTTCCACGGCCATCCATTGCAGCCCCGGGAGGGTTTCCCTGCACGTTGCGCATATCCTGGCCGACCTTGCTGTTATTTATCTTGGTATTACTGGTTTGAGCCGATGAAGTTGCATAAAAGCCAAAAATCCAAAGCATAAGCGCGAAAGAAATTGTAATCAACCTTGAGAATCTCATTTTTCCAGCCTCCATGGGATTTGAAATTTGTCAAACAGTCCGGACAGCGTTCTTACCCCTTACAGACAATCGCCGATCAAAAAGGCCGCCGTATTTTAGGAAGACGGGAACAATTGTGGAACACATTCCCGTTCATTCGCTCTTACTATCGGCAGCTCACTCCGTATGCTTGAAAATACTTCTAATTTTAGCAGGCTTATGATCACGAAGAGGGGGCACAGCGCGGTGAGGGATACGAGCGCAGCGTAAATTCTTCACGACGCGGCCGGTCTTCTCCGGTACAGGAACAGAAGGCTCAAAAGAGCTATGACAAAGGCACCCAGAGGCCAGGTCAGCGGATGAAGTTTCATTGCGCCCTGAACGGCGCCGATAATACCGAAAGCAAAGAAGATGAGGACGGCCCCTACCTTGATCAGCCGCTCGGGAAGCTGTGATCCAAGAACTTTTCCCACCAGGATGGCGATCCCGTCGGAAGCGACCATGCCCAGCGTCGATCCTATCCAAACCGGCAAAAACGAACAGGTGCTGCCCAGACAGACGGTAGCGAGCATCGTCTTGTCTCCAATTTCGGCACAGAAAAACATGAAGAATACGATGAAAAAGGGAGACCTCAGTTTGCCGAGACTGCATTTGCCGTCATCGAGTGAATCGCCGCGCAATGTCCATAGACCGAAGCCGATGAAGGCGAGTCCCGAAATAAACCGAATCCAGTCGGCAGGCAGCAGTCCCCCGGCCAGGTTTCCCAAAGCGGTCGAAAAGATATGAATCACCAAGTGTGAGGTGAAAAATTAAATGATACCTTTTGGGAAAGATTATTTGATACTTTGTAGAAGAAGCACAACTCCTTCGCCGCTCCATCCGTCCCCGTTGTTATCCTTAAATTTCCACATATTGTAATATGGTGAGGGACAGACAGTTCAGGGACAGTTAATGATAGGCTTCGGGAGTGAGCATCCTGCTGCGGGAATTGGAGATGATGTCGGACTTCATCATGCAATTATGGGCTGAATAGGAAAGTGTGAGCCCGCAATATCATAGTACAAGACCTGACCCCGAAGACCGGAATATAACAACGGGAACGGGCTTCTCACCCAGTCTTTTTCGAAGGTGTCTCGATATCGTACCTGGGATAGATTGGGGAATCGGCATTCCTCGGGCGAAAGTAGAGAAGGCGGCTGGAGTTGGTACAGATGGCCATTGTATGGAAGATATGAGCGACCCCGCTTAAAAGAGGCGAGAATATGCCAGTCATAGCCAGCATGGCGCTGATCAGATCAGTCGCGACTGCAAACCAATGGTTCTGGGTTGTAATCCGAATAGTCTGACGGCTTAAATTGCGGATAAATAAAATACGGTCCAGTTGACCGTCGATCAGTGCGATATCGGCGGCTTCGATGGCCGCCTGCGCACCGCCAGCTCCAATGGCAATACCGATATGGGCCTGGGCCAGCGCCGGAGCATCATTTATTCCGTCTCCTACAACGGCCACCTTTTGGCCTTTGGCGACCATTTCGGCTACATATGTCGCCTTATCTCCGGGCAGCATATCGCCACGAAATTGAGTAAGGTTTAAATCTGCTGCCGTCTGCTCAACCACTGATTGGGCGTCGCCGCTTATAAGATGCACAGAGGTGATTCCTTCATATCGCAGACCTGCCACAAACAAGGCCGCGTTCGGTTTTATGTCGTATTTGAGTCCAATCACTCCAAGGGCCTGACCGTTTTGGGCCACATAAACAATGGAACAACCCTCTCCGGCAAGCCTTTTGGCGATGCTCTCCAAATTGACGATGCTAACGCCCTCATTCTGCATCAGGGCTGAATTTCCAACAACGAAATAATCTTGGCCGATCTTCGCTTTAACTCCACGCCCCAAAATCGTTTCACTTATGTCCACGTTACCAACAGGCCAATCTTTTCGCGGTACCGACTGAACCAGGGATCTGGCTATTGGATGGGTATTATGCTGTTGGGACGCAGCGGCAATGCCAAGTATGCGACCAGGTGTAGTATCGGCATTGAAGGGGATGACCTCCTTTACCACCGGAAGATTATCGGTGAGAGTGCCGGTTTTATCGAAGCAGATGCAATCGATAGATGCGAAGCTCTCAAGATATGGACCACCCTTGATTAAGACCTGATTTCTTGCAGCATTGGCCAACGCTGCTGTGACAGCAGTCGAGGCCGCCAGCACGGTGGCACACGGGCTCGCCAGTGCCAATTCGACGGCGAGGGTTTTGACAATATTGCCTGTGATCAGGAAGGTTCCCGCACCGGCGCCGATACCGAGCAACGCCAGACGGGAGGCGAGTTTATCTGCTTGCTTTTCGATCTGGGTACGTCTGGCGAGCGATTCTTCGACCATGCGCCCCACTTGGGCCAGATAAGTCGAGTCACCAACCTGCTGCGTTTTGATCTGCAATTGCCCCTGCTGCAAAGTTGTTCCTGCAAAGACCTTGTCACCTTGGGACCTCAGTTCCGGTTCAGCACGCCCGGTAATATGGGCTTCGTCCACTTGCGCTTGACCTTGGACTACCTCACCATCAACTGGAATAAGTTCTGTAGCATGTACGGAGAGGATGTCTCCGACCCGGATGCGGGTAATAGGGGTTTCAACTTCGATGCCGTTCTTGATGAGAAACGCGCTAGGGGAGGACTGAAGGAAAAGCTTACGAATGGAACGACGCGACCTATCCTGAATGTAGTCTTCCAGTAATTGGCCGAGTTCCTGTATCCATATCACCTCCAGAGCGGCGACGACTTCACCGGTGGCAAGAGCTAGAGCTGTTGCCAGGGATAAAAACGTATTCGCAGTTAAAATCTTTTGCTGGCGCAGGTCGGAGAAAGCCCGATAAATAAGATTGCTGCCGCCAAGTAGAGTACCCGTCACAAGCCAGGAAGACGGCAAGGGTACTTTGCGCACAAAGCGTCTCCACAAATAGAAAAGTGTAAAGGCGGAAAGCGCAACCACGCTTAAAATCCCACGCCGCAACGACCGAGATGTATCGAACTGCCCCCGAGGCAAGTCGGAATGATCGATGGACAGCGGCCCAGAAAAAACACCGGGATTCAATTTAGCCATTATCTTTTGCAATCGGCTGAGAATCGCTGGCGCATCGACCGCGTGGTCATCGTAATGGATAACGACACTGCCGGTAATCGGCCGAATACTGGTTGACTTTACGTGCGGTTCGCTCGCAAGATATTTTTCCAGAACCAGGACCATAGCAAGGCGACCTCGTAGCCAGGGTATTTTGACCCTCATCCGCCCTTGTGTTTGGTGGCCTATTTGCAATTGGTAGTGGGAATCTGAATCCATATATCCGCCCTGTGTGCGTGGAAGTGTCTTCCTACGTCGTGCTGGTCGCCATACTATAAATAAGATAGATATTTAGCGCCAAAATCAAGGCTGCCGCCAACCACGCGAAAAAGGTCGTAGTGGGCCTATTCACGAGTTCTCCCATCCTGCCCCAATACTCTGCGCGATGTAGAAGGCACTCTCTTTATGCCTCAGATGAATTCAAGCCCTAAAGGCGCTTTTCGGCGATGCAGCTGAAGAACCAGCTTAACCAAATTTAATGTAGCCAAGGCGAAACACAAGGCCGGGAAAATGAGTATTTGGCAGGCGGCAGCCTTCTTCGCGGCTCGCTCAACCCCAGCTTGCTTATACCCGTCACGGTCAGCCAAGCCAGGAAGACTGTCTGCACGAACTACACTCCGCCCTCACTAAAAGATCGGGCGTGGACTGGACGCATTGCCTGAGGCCCTTGCGTGCAGCGGGGACCCGAAACGAAGTGAGGGTCCGCCATGACGGAAATCCTGTTCCCGCAGCCCGGCCGGGGTCGCAGATAAGAGGAATACCCCGAATGGACGTCGGGCATCATCGGCGGATAGATCTAGAGAATAGAACAGCCTGGGACCCCGCAGACTGAATGCTTGCTCAACGTGGGACGCAGGTGAGCGCCGACGGCATGTCAGTAAACGTTCGGAGCGCTTAAGATGCTGATTTTATCGATATCTCTCGTTCGGCAATCAAATCTTCGAGTTTTTCTTTTTCGGCAACGAGTTCTTTCATACTCATCGCAGCATAATCTTTGATTGAAAGAGCGGGAAGTTGAATGCCCTGACGCCGTAAAAACTCATCGACCTGGGGTTGATTCTTTTTGTACAGATAAAAACCCAATCCCGCGACACCAACACCAACAACAAATCCCGTAATGTGCTGTGATGTAATCATAGTGGTTGGCCCCTCCATTTTAACTTAAATAAACTTCAATGTTATTCCTTCTCGAAATGACTCTATCCCATCCAACACTTCGCCATGCAGCTCCGAAACCTGCTGAATTTGTTGCATTAAATTCATCCCTGTCATCAAGCCATCACCTGTGAGCGCATATTTCAGGATGGATGGGATCGCGCTAAAAATGATCATTTTGTTGTCCGCATTCTTAATTGTGGAGACCTCGACTTCATACCTCGTTTCATCATGTTGCCCTGATTTTTTAACCGGTCGCAATTCAACACCCCTGGAGGGGATGTTAATAAGATGCCGGCCGAACGTGCTGACCCATGTAAAAATCGCCGCTGGAAGAAAATTCTTTCTGAGAATCGAGATCAACAAGTAGACGACGGACAACACTTCCGGATCAAAATTGCCATGCCTTTTGACCTCCGACCAACCATGTTCGAGCACGGCCGTTGCAGTACTGCAGCCAGCCATCCATTCGGTCCAGCTCACTTTTGTGCCTGGACCGCGCATCAATCTTAAGAGCAATGCAATTACCAGGGAAACGCCGGAGTAAAATACGGAATCTGACATTTCTTGTTTTACCGGTTGCGAAAAGATGTGTACGCAATGACTCTCCTGGTCGAGCGACATATAAAGCGCGACACGAATCAGTATCTCTTCACGCTTCACACGCTCGGGGTCGAAGCTTATGAGCACAGACCTTGTCTCCGGAGTATAGGTCATCGATTCAAAGCCTTCATGATCCTTTACAGATGCAATCATCCGTTGGTCATCTTTTGGCGCTACCGACAAATGCAGGCGGATGCGCCCGGGAAGTTTATGAATAACGGTGACAACGGGTATTTCTTCCATTATTTTCCCTTTTCAAGATCAAAAAACAGCAGTCGTCCGGAATTCAACACGACCGCAACGGTGGTCGCGTTGTGCAGAACCGCTCCCCAAAACACCGGAAGCACACCCAACGAACTCAGCAGGAGTCCCACAGTATTGACGCTGATCGAAATCGCGAAGTTCTGCCGCACGATATCCATCGCATTTTTCGCCAGGCGAATGGTTGCGGGTATCATCAACGGATCGTCGTTAGTGATAGTAATGTCGGAGGCCTCGATGGCCACATCCGTGCGGGTACCGCCCATGGCGATGCCGACATCTGCATAGGCCAGAGCCGGCGCATCATTCACACCATCACCAACCATTACCACCGTGACGCCCTTTGATTGCAGCCTCAGCACGGTTTCGGCTTTGTCGTCGGGCAGCACTTCCGCCATATAACGATCCATAGCCATGCGGCTGGCCACTATTTCTGCATGCTGCTCCACATCGCCTGTGAGCAGGATTATGTCATCTATTCCGCTATATCTGAGGCGATTCAACGCTTTCTTCATATTTTCGCGCAACATATCCTGAATGCCAAGAATACCGACCAGGATCTTATCTCGAGCAACATACACGACATTTTCCCCGCGACGCACAAGTCGCGTCATGCTCTCGTGCGCGCCTTGGGCGTCAATCCCGTTCTCTTCCATGAACTTGAGATTACCCACCCGAATAGTTTTCCCACCAACTTTGGTTTCCACTCCCCGGGCAACATGCACCTTCGTGTCGGTATGCCTGGGAACGCGCCAGCCGGAGCGTTTCGCCTTATCCAGGATGGCAACGGCCATCGGGTGAGTGGACGATTCTTCGGAGGCAGCGGCAAGTTCAATGATTTTTTGTTCAGTCATTCGACCGTCGAGGGACACAATGCTGATGACCTGTGCTTTGCCTTCAGTCAATGTGCCGGTTTTGTCCAAAATCAGCGTGTCGGCCTTGTCCAGCATTTCAATGAAATTACCGCCCTTTATGAGAATTCCGTTTCGGGCGCTATTGCCAATCGCGGCGGATAAGGCTGTAGCCGTTGACAGTCGGACGCCGCAGGAGTAGTCGATGATCAGCATATTCAGGGCTCGGGTGACACTTTTGGTCACGGCTAACACAATCCCGGCAAGCGCAAAATTAAGGGGGATGAAATTCGCTGAAAAACGGTCTGCTGTTGCTTGAATATCGGCTTTGCGGTAGGTAGCTTCTTCCACCATGTGAATGATTCGGGCCACGGCTGTTTCGTCGCCGACTCTTTCGGCGCGAATCACCAGGCGTCCGTTTTTCACGACAGTTCCGGCAAATACCTTGTCGTCTTTTTTCTTTGTGACGGGGAGAAATTCACCGGTCATAGAAGCCTGATCGACCGCCGCCTCGCCGGATTCCACCATGCCGTCGACGCTGATTTTTTCGCCGGTGTGGACCATAATGCGGTCACCCTGCCGGAGATATTCGAGCGCTACTTTTTCCTCAAGGCCATCATCGTTTATCCGCCAGACAAATTGTTCACCGATCGACAGGATATCACTGATTGCCTTGCGGGTCCGTTCCATGGTGTAGGCGGTGAGCAACTCAGCGATATCAGCAAGCCAGATAATGGTTAAAGCAGACATATCGCGACCAGCCAAAAGACTCGCCATTATGGCGGCGGAACTTAGTGTATCCGCATTGGGACGATGACTAGTCCGCAACGATTTCAACCCGCTCTTGAAAATAGGTATTGCCAGCGACAGACTTGTCAGAGCAGGCATCGTAATGAACCGTTTTAGGAATATGCCTGATTTGGGTTTACTGCCGGATAAGAAGGAAATCAGCAGTGAAAGGGTTGTCACGGTCACACGGGTAAGCATTTCCGAAATCGGCTCTTCCTGCAACCTCCGTTCGTTGACCGTGGTCTGCATTTTTTCTTTTCTCTCGGCCTTATAGGCAATCATTGAGAATGAACCGATAACGCTTTCCGTTGTCTCAAGGATGGATTCTCTTGTGGCGGTTTGTTCGTCAAAACGGACCAGTACGTTTTCGGTAATCGTGCTGACTAGCGCCGACTTGATCTCTTCGCTGCTTTCCAGTCGTTCCTGAATTTCGGTCTTTTGTTCAGCGAAATACCGCAGCGCCGGGCAGCGGATGCGCATCCGTCCAGGTAGACTGTGTACGACCTCACATCCCAATAAGGGTAATTTTCTAATGCCAAATAGCTTCAACAATCGCTTCCTTGTTTTCAAGATCGAGGCAACCTAAATCAGCATTCTCCAAAAAGCAGACAACATGGGATGCCGCTTTTTTCTTTTCAGATTCCGGGAGCTTTGCGAGCCGTTTTTCCAGGCTCAACAGGAAGACATATAGATCATTCAGCCAACCCATTACGCCCACTTCCTCGGTTTGGTTGACATGGTAGTGGATGAGGACGTTTCCGCTGATAAAATTCAAATCGACCTTTTTGACGCCATTGGGTAACCGGACCTTATCAATGAGTCGATTGGCCACACCGTTGAACTGAGAGGGAATGCGCCTGATGGCGGGCACGCTCACGCGCAGCCGTCCCGGAACGCGATGAATGACCTTCGGACCTAGCAGGTAATCCCCTATCCTTTGCTTCAGATCAATCATGCTGCTTTTTACCTCTCACGAAACAGTGAATGATACGCCCACCACAGCATGGTGAATCCGGTGGGGAACGCCAAGGCGCGCTGCGCCATAATCTTGCGGATTCCCACCAGTCCCAACACAATGGGTACAGCCGTCCATAAATCAATAATGCCGCCGGTACGCTCCAACACCGCCCGATTAAGTGAGTCTCCCATTAGCCGGATTTCTTTGAGAACTACCGATTGTGGAGTTCTTTCCAGTTCCTTCTCCAGTCCCAGCAGCCTAATGAGAACGGTGTACAGCAGTTCCGGCTGAATTTCGTTATCTTCAAACTGGACCAGCACGCTCCCGGTAATTGTACTGATCTGAACCTTTGAAACGCCTTTGACCTTAGACATTTGTTCCATCAAGAATTGTTCAGCTTTTGCATCGTTTATCAGGACGTCCGTCTCAAAACGGACGCGTCCCGGCAGGATATGTCGGGTTCGAATCGGATGACGTAAACTAAGCAACGGGGAGCGACCCTGTTCTTTTTTTCTACCGAACAAATTTGCCAGTACGAATCCTGTAATGAGGTGCATTCGTTTCTCCTAACGGTAAAAATCAGGATGCTCCATATCAGCGTCGAACCGAACTCCGCTTTCCGGTTCGGTCGCCCGGTTGCCATGGCCTGTATACCCACTGACCTGTCAGGCTCGACCCATCCGAGGTCGGGACAGCCCAGATAATAGATAATAGTTACTTGAGCTTGGAAGTAAATGGGCCGACCATTTTGTCCTGGTCCGATTACATCCGGTAATCGGTTCATGGGAGTGTCCACCACGACCTGGTTTTGTCAATTGCTTTGCAAGATACACAAGTAGGCACCCCAAATAAGGATTGGCCTCAGGTCTTGCATAATGACATTATAAAGACGCACACCACATTGAGCGGCTCGGTGTTATGACGAACTTCAAAGCGGCGGTGAGTCAATACCCCTAATTACCTCATCTGGGGATGTTTCAGGCGGTGAAATCAACACCGGAAAGTGCGCGGTTGCACACCATATAGTCATTGTCTCAGCAATACGCTATAATTTGTGTATAGGGAGTTCTACTTTCGCCTAAGTGCGGCTGAGGAGATCCGATGTCGCGATCACAGCATGCATGCGCGAGTTACTAACCAGTAAAGCAGTAAAAACCTTGACAATTCAGCGTAGTCAAGAAAGTTCAAAACAGGGGCCACGCTCTTGAGAAACACAGTCACTCAATCAATGAAAGACCCAGACACTCATCGGCGGGGTGCATGGTACCGCCTCATTTTTCTCATGTTCGGACATGCATTAGGCTCTGTCTGTAAAATGGGTGGCATTGTGCTTTATCTGCACCATATCACTGCTTCCGCCAGTTGGACTGGAAAGTTCATGGGATCAGAAGGCAAAACCTCTGACGCCGTTCTGAGAAAAACCCTTATCGCTTCGTATCAGATAATTTTTCCATAAACGTATCATTTAATTTTTCACCTCACACACATCCTCCAATCCAGGGCGGCAAGAGTAAACAGCCAAAAAAAAGACCTATACACCCTAAAGCAGGATGTAAAGGTCTCGCTAAGCCTTATTTGCCTGTAGAGCCAGACCGGTCAGGTCAGTGTGTTGACTCTACACTTTGTAGCTACTCCCCCTTACATGTATAAGTCTAACACAAACAAGGCAAGCCGTTCAATCAGAAACAGCGACCGGGAGCAGTCAACGTCGACGCAATCCAGATCGGCGCTGCCCCGGGATCACAGCCTGCCAAGCTTGCGCCGGATCAGGTCCCGGGCTGGTTCTGATCAGAGGGACTCGATCCGGGGGCAAAAATAACTCTAGCACGGAACAATTCGGATCAGATATACTGAGCGCCGAGAAAAGATCAAGGTGTCTGCTCTGCAGTAAAATCATATAGATAGAAAAGAGCCAATAGCTATACGCTGACTATTACTAACACTCTATCGTCACTAGAAAAACTCGCTTTCACTACGTACAGTGTTTTATTCTGATCAGTTATGAAAAACGGAGAACGTTTCATCGTCGTTGAAATATATGGAAACGCCGCATTGCCTTCTTAGGTGTCAACAAACTCGGGAGGATTCAGCAATGTCAACTGATATCAGAATTATCCATGCTCACGACTTCATCAAAGCGGTCCCGGAAGGACAGCTCGATCTCGAAAAGAGCAAGAAGCTGCTTATGGAGATCGCGTCAGCCTCCGCCCCTTTGGCCGATTACGAAATAATCCTCGATACTCGAAAGGCGCAGACAGAATTGTCCATAACCGACCTCTGGTATCTGGCGGCTGAACTCAGCAAGCTTCGTGAGGCCTTTTTCCGCAAGAAGACAGCCATTCTTTGTCCACTTGAAAAGTTTGACCACGCAGGGTTCTTCGCACTCTGCTCTAAAAACAGAGGATTCCAGGTAATGGCCTTCACTTCTTTCGAGGATGCAATCGAATGGCTGATTGCAAATGGAGTCTGACGTCTTTCATTCCTTGAAAGGGGGGGCTTATTCGAGAGGCCGATAAGCCGCCCCCTTTTCCATGGGTGCTGGATAGTGTTCCCATCGTTTCGCGGTTTTAAGCGAGGTGCTTAAGAAACAAGACCCCCACGTATCAAAAGCCGCTGGAGACATGCCCCTAGAATCTGTAACTCAGGCTCGCGGCTATTATGTTCGCATTCCCGTCTCTCAGAAAAGTAGGATTTACGTAGCCTGCCGACAGAGAATGCGTAACGTCCCGGTCTTCGACCAAAAGGTAGGTGTATGAGAGATCCAGCGACCATTTGTCCCAGTGGAAACCGGGACCAAAGGAAAAGAGATGGCGGTTGTTGGACGGAAGCAAATAGTCGGCGAAATTGCTATTGATCGCTTCCTCGTCGTAAATGTATCCTGCCCGGAGGTCCAGACAGGGGAGAACCTTGTACTCTACACCGGTCTGAAAACGCCAGGTATCATGCCAGTCCTTCGGACTCGTGGCTGAGGGAAATCCCAGGATAGGCTGAGAGAAGTCGAATGTGATCGCATTGAATTTGCTCCACTGGGTCCAGACGCCTCCGACTTCCCAACTCAGGTACTTCGTGGGATAAAGCGCAAGGCCGAAAGCGATCGAAGCAGGCAGGGTCACCGACGTAGCAGCGTCCGTGTGAGCAACCGGCCGGTCGCCGGCTGTATCAATGTCGGCCGACAGGCTCGCGCTCTGCTTGACCTGACTCCGGTAGGATATACCCAGCGCAAACAATTCACAGGGCTTATAGTGGGCTGCGAGATTGTACCCGTAACCCCAGGAGTTGCCGTCGAGACCGAGCGAAGGGGCAAGCGCCGGGGGCAGAGGGAACGGTGCGACAGGGTTAATCAACTGTCTGAGAATAAGACCGAACTCCATCGCCTCGAAGCCCGCCGCAACCGAGAGCTGATCGGTGATCTTAAAAGCTACGTTAGGATTTATGGTAACGGAGGTGACCTCTGCATCGTAGTTGTTGAAGGCCCCGAACCAGTTCCTGGGGAACTCGACACTCAGCCCGAACGGCGTAAAAACACCCAGGCCGAAATAGAGACGCTCGTTACACTGGTAGGTAACGTAGAAGTGCGGTGGAAACCCCCAGTCCGCATTGGTGGTCTGGCTTCCAAAATGCGGGTTATTTATTTCGGTGCTCAGCAATATCGCTGCTCCTCCCGCCATCACCTGAAGACCCGGCAGTTGGGTGATCCCGGCCGGATTGTAAAAAAGGGCTGAAGGATCGTCAGCACGTCCGACATCGGCCTGACCGAGAGCGGTGCCGCGGGCGCTGCCCTCCCAGATGGCAAACCCGGCACCGAAACACTGCTGGGCCCCTGCGGTTATAAGAACAATCCCCAAAGCACACCTGAGAAACCATACCTTTCCTCTCATTTCCTCTCCTCCTTCCGACCTGTTTCCGTTCACTCCACATGAAATGAGACGCCCTGAGCCCCCGAACGGCCTGCTGCGGGCAAGCCCCCCTCAGTCGCGACAAAGTTCGGCGCGAACCATTCAAAAACATGAATATTCCGGGTTAAACACAGAGACAGGATTACCAACAGGCGGTTCAGCCGTCGGATGATTAGTTCATGAAGGTGAGTTCAGAGATTGCGTTTGGAAACCGGAAATCATATAGCGTCAAGGCAATGAACGCCTCGGCGAAATTGCCGGTTCTTGTTTCTGCTCAAGTACCTATATAGCACCTGGATCAGTTTTATACAACGCCGGTCAACGCCCGGCAGATTCGGAGAAACTTTTCTCCTGCAAAACCGCTTAGCGACTCAGCGCTTTAGCCCCTTTTCTGATCTCTTTTTTGTCAACCTTACCCACACTGGTCCTTGGAATGGATTCGACTACGACGATTTTGTCGGGAACGGCCCACTTCGAAATGACGCCACGATCGACAAACCCCTGGAAAAAGACTTTGAAGTCCTCTTTCGAAACTTTTCCCCTTTGCTCTCCTTTTATCACCACCAAGGCGTACGGCCGCTCTCCCCAGGTTTCATCGGGCACACCGATGGCTGCCGCTTCGCTCACCGCCGGGTGCCGGGTCAGGATATCCTCGATTTGCAGCGAAGAGATCCATTCTCCCCCGGTCTTTATCACGTCCTTCATCCGGTCGGTTAGTTGGAGATAGCCTTCTGCATCGACGAAGCCTGCATCGCCGGTGTGCAGATAGCCTCCGGACCAGAGGTCCTCGGAGCTGCCGGGCTCCTTTAAATAGCCCAGTGTAAGCCACGGGGACCTCACCACGACCTCTCCGACACTGGCGCCGTCACGTGGAAGTTTTCGCCCGCTGAAATCGATTACTTGAAGATCGACGAAAGGAATGGGAAGCCCGGACCGGCAGCGAATGTCAATTTGTTCTTCCTCGTTCCATTCCGTCATGTGGGGCTTAAGGTGAGCAATTGTAAGGACCGGACAGGTCTCGGACATCCCATACCCGGCATAAATATTGATACCTCTTTTCAGCGCCGCGCTGCACAAGCCCCTGGAAAGGGCTGAGCCGCCGACGATAATCTTCAATCGGGAGAAATCCACGGCGGCGGAACCGGGCCAGCCGAGCACCATCTGCAGAATGGTCGGAACGCAGTGGGAAAAGGTTACGCCTTCCTTTACGATAAGCCCCAGGATTGTCTCGGGTATGTAGCGTCCCGGATAGACTTGTTTCAGGCCGAGCAGAGAAGCATGGTAAGGAAACCCCCACGCGTGGACGTGAAACATGGGGGTAAGGGGCATATAGACATCCTTCGAAGACACGAACCCCTGGCAGGCCTGGCCTGCAGAAGCCGCCGTCGCCAGAGTGTGGAGCACCAGTTGGCGGTGGCTGAAGCAGACACCCTTGGGCGCACCCGTGGTTCCCGTGGTGTAAAATGTGGTGGCCTTGGAGTTTTCGTTGAAATCCGGAAAATCATAATCACCCGGTCTTTTCTCCAGAAGGGCCTCGTATTCTCCGGCTACTTCGAAACTCGTTACCGGCGCCGGACCGTGGTCGGACAGAACGATAATACTCTTTACCGTTTTCATCGCACCCCGCAGTTTTTCCACGAGGGGCAGAAAATCGGAGTGAACAAGGAGCATGTCGTCTTCAGCGTGGTTTATGGTGTAGAGGACCTGCTCGGGAGAAAGCCGAACGTTCACCGTATGAAGGACAGCGCCCATCATGGGGACCGCGAAGAAGCATTCCAGGTACCTGTGGCTGTCCCAGTCCAACACTCCTACCGTGTCGCCGGCCTTTATACCCAAGCTTTCCAGGACGTTTGCCAGTTGGCCGATTCTCTTATAAAGCGTAACATAGTCGTAGCGTTTCACATCCTTGTAGACGATTTCCTGCCCGGGAGTGCATGAAAGAGGAGTGTGCAGAATATGCTTGATTAGAAGCGGGTACTGATAGGCTGACGGGGTCGGATCGATCAGTTTCGTAGCCATAGCTGTTACTCCTTTTCAGGACTTCCGTTTTTCTCGTGCGGCAGGGAGCCTCTCTATGAACCGAAAAAGACTTTCTGGAGCGTCTTCGCGGCCACGCCCGTCAGATCGAGATACATTGTGAGACCGCCCATGAAAAAGGGCCAACCAGCTCCGGTTATCATGGCCAGATCGATCTCCTTTGCCCCCGCTACGATCTTTTCCTTCAAAATGAGGTCCGTTTCCCGAGCCAGGTTGCCCAAAGCGATCTCACGAATTTCCTCAGCGTGAAAGGTCCTGTTTTGCTCCTTTACCCAGAGCCGTTCCACCGCTTTATCAACCATCCTTTCCTGGCCGCCTTGCACATAGATTGCCGGCTGCCCGGCTTCGATGAGCCTTTTGAAATTCCGACTCAGTGGAAACCGCTCGGCCCCGAAAGCACGACACAATGTCTCGTTTACGTGGAAGGCGACCGGCAGGCCGACCATATCAAGCAATTCGAACGGCGCCATAGGCAATCCCAATTCGAGCAGTGCGTCGTCCACCTGTTGGAAGCCGGCGCCCTGGTCGACCATGGCGATGCAGTCGCAAAGGTTGCGCAAGAGAACGCGATTGACCAAAAAGCCCGGGGAATCCTTCACCAAGAGACCCGTCTTCGACAGCTTTTTCGCCAGATCGAAAGCTGTGGCCAGGGCCAGGTCACCCGTTTTCCCGGCCCTTATGATTTCAACCAGGGGCATAACCGCCACAGGATTGAAAAAGTGAAATCCAACGAAGCGCTCCGGATTTTTCAGGTCCGAGGCCATTTCGGTCACGCTCAGCGATGAGGTATTGGTGGCAATAATGGCGTCAGCCGATATTACGGACTCCGCTTCGGCAAATACCTTTTTCTTGACATCCATCTCTTCGAAGACTGCTTCGATCAGGAAATCGCAGCCGGCCAGATCTCCCATGTCCAACGTTCCTTGAACCAGTCCGCCCAGATAGCTCGCACGGGCGTGCGGAATCCTGCCTTTCTGCGCGCTTTGTTCAAACTGCCCGCGAACGTAAGCGACCCCCTTGTCCACAAACTCCTGCCTCACGTCCTTCATTACGACCGGTAAGCCGAGACGGCGGATGAAAAGGTGTGCGAGCTGTGAAGCCATAAGGCCGGCACCGATTACGCCCACCTTGGCGACCTGCCGGGGCTTTGCCTCAGGAACACCTCTCGGATTTTTTGCGTGCCGGTTCACAAGGTCGAAAGAGTAGATCGAAGCCTTGCACTGGCGGGTCTTGATGAGATCTCCGAGCGCCTTGTTTTCTTCTTCGAAACCGCGCTCGACGTCCCAGGAACTAGCGCCCTGGATCAGCTCCAAAGCACGGTAGGGCGCCGGAGCGGCCCCGTGCACCTTCCCGTCCACAAAAGCCCGCGCCCTGCTTATGAGTTCGCCGAGCTGTCCGGCCGAAACCGGCGCCCGTTCCACCTCCGTCCCGCCCGCCACGATGCTCAGAAGAAAGCTCAGGGATTCGTCCAGGAACTCGGCTCCGTCGAACAGCCGGTCGGCAAGTCCCAGCTCGAAGGCCTGGGGACCGCTCAACATCCGGTTCTGGCTCAAGGCGTTGAATATTATGAGCTGGACGGCCTTTTCCGGCCCGAGCAGTTTTGGGGCCAGCGTGCAGCCTCCCCAGCCGGGCACAAGCCCCAGAAAGCACTCGGGAAACCCAATGGCGGTCACGCTTCGGGCAACCGTGCGGTACTTGCAGTAGAGCGAAATCTCCAGGCCTCCACCGACCGCCACGCCATTGACGGCGGCAAGAGTCGGAAACTCCAGGTCCATGATCCGCTTCATTGCTGAGTGACCCGCCTTGCCGATGGCGTATCCCTGATCGAAGGTAGTGATGAAGGGTACAGCGCCAAGATCGGCGCCGGCCGCAAAAATGTAGGGTTTCCCGGTCAACATCAGGCCCTTCACCCCATCTTCGGCCGCTACACGATCCAGCGCCTCATTAAGAGAGGCCATCGAGGCTTCGCTGAATGTATTGGGTTTTTTGTGGTCATGACCGTTATCCATCGTCATGATGGCGATCTTTCCCACCGGGGAATCGTAGAATCGCGTATAAAAAATGGTAACAGGTTCGGCCATGGCAGTTCCCTCTATCCGGAAATCAGTTATGAGTGATGAGCAGCCGGCCGCTTTAGTCGCCGGACCCATTTGTTTGCATATTTTCCCAGATGGCTGTCGCCCCCTGTCCGAGGCCGACACAAAGGCTCGTAATCCCGTAACGGACGTCCGGGCGTTCGGAGAATGTGCTCAGAAGATGCATGACCAGCCGGGGTCCGGAGCCTGCAAGAGGATGGCCGAAAGCTATCGCTCCTCCCATAGGATTAAGCCGTTCGTCATCGGGAAACTTCAATCCGAATTCCTTCATAAATACGATACACTGGACAGCGAAAGCCTCATTGAGCTCTATGGCCCCAATGTCATCCATGGTGAGTCCGGCTTTTGCCAGGGCCTTCCTCGTAGAGGGAACGGGCCCGTAGCCCATGATTTCAGCCTTCACACCCGCATAGGCGAAATCCTTGAGGCGCATGCGGGGGACCACCCCGATTTCGGCGGCCTTATCGGCGCTCATGAGAAGAACTCCCGCGGCGCCGTCATTGAGACCCGAAGCGTTGCCCGGCGTCACTTTCCCCTGTACACGAAAAGGCGTCTTGAGGTCCCTGAGCCCTTCCATGCTCGTGTCCGGGCGCGGCTGCTGGTCCCGGTCGGCGACTATCCAGCCTTCCCTGGTATAGACGGTCATTGGAACTATCATCTTCTGAATCTTGCCTTCCGCATAAGCCGTGGCGGTTTTCTTCTGCGAAAGGAGGGCGTACTCGTCCGCCATCTCCCTGGTGATATCGGGGTACATGTCGTGCAGATTTTCCGCGGTCTTCCCCATCACCAGAGCGTCTTCCGATACGAGCCGTTCGGTGAGAAACCGGGGATTGGGGTCAGCGGTTGCCCCGATGGGATGGTGTCCCATGTGCTCGACGCCCCCCGCAATGGCAACGTCGCACGCTCCAAGAGCAATTTCAGAAGCGGCGGTCGTAATAGCGGTCAGTCCCCCAGCACACATCCTGTCCACCGAAAATCCGGCGCAGCTTGCCGGCAGGCCGGAAAGGATTGCGCTCGTGCGTCCAAGGGTCAACCCCTGGTCGCCTTCCTGGGTTGTTGCACCCCAGACATTTTCTTCGACCATCTCGGGCCTGACCTTTGGATTACGGCGCAGCAGCTCCCGAATCACCTTCACCACCATGTCGTCGGCCCGGGTATGCCAGAAATAGCCTTGCTCCCCAGCGCGTCCGAAGGCGGTCCTGACCCCATCCACCACCACAACGTCTCTGGCTTTCATTAGCCCTTTCTCCTTTTCTGTCCCATTAACGCCGCCTCACCCGCATAGGCGCGAAAACCTCCGAAACAGGAATGAAAATGTCCGCAATATGCGCCTCATGTACATTCAAATTTTCACTTTAGCCCGGCGCGAATCCTTCCTCCGGGATCTCGAGTGGAGATTTGTCATCGTTCATTATTCCCCGCGCCTTTCCGGGCGCCAGGGTGAGGACCTGGTTTGCAAAAAAGCTGGCCGAGGCGATTTTCCCGAAATAGAAGGCGGCGCTGTGATTTTCGCTGAGGAGCTTTTTCCGGGAAGCCTCATCCTTTGCCCCCTGGTCCTGGTAGATTTCCTGCAGCCGACGCTCAGCCAAATACGCCTGCCAAAGGAGCAGAAATCCTATAGTCACCTCACCAAAAAGATCCAGGTAGGGTTTGGCGTAGAGAATGGGCACGTTAAACTCGTCGGTGATGCTCTTCAGACCGAAGAATTTCGTGAGCTGAATCAGGCTTTCCTGCGCTTCATCGTAAATCCGGACAAGGTCGCGCAAGCGGAAGTTCTCCCTGACTTTGGACAAGATTTCACCGGCGGCCTTTGATGCGTTCTTGAGCAACTGTCCCCGCTTGACGGTGAGTTTTCGCCCGACGAGGTCGAGCGCCTGTATCCCGTTTGTTCCCTCATAAAGCGATGCAATCTTGCAGTCGCGCATAAACTGTTCGACAGGGTAGTCACGGCTATATCCGTAACCGCCGTAGACCTGGATGGCCGTCTCACACACCCTGAATCCCAAATCGCTTCCCAGCGATTTGCAAATTGGAATCATCAGGTCAACATATCCCTGGAAAAGCTCCTTCTCATCCTCCTCTTCGGCGGCACGCACCCGGTCGACGCAGTAGGCGGTAAGGTACAGGAGCGCCCGGAGCCCCTCAGTGCTGCTCTTCATGAACATCAGCATGCGCCTTACATCCGGGTGCTCGATAATGCGCACCCGGGGCGCATCCGGGTCCTTCATTTTTTCGATCGGGGCGCCCTGGACGCGTTCCTTGGCGTATTGCAACGCGTGCAGGTAGGCGCTGCTGGCGTGAGCCAGCCCCTGCATTCCAGTGTACAGCCGGGCTTCGTTCATCATCTCGAACATGATTTGCATGCCCTTGTTCTCTTCGCCCATCAGGTATCCTGTGCATCCCCCGTTCTCACCAAAGTTGAGCGCGCAGGTAGCAGACCCGTGAATGCCCATCTTCTGCTCGATCCCGGCGCAGGCCACGTCGTTATCGACCTGTTCGCCGCTCTCGTTTAAGCGCAGCCTGGGCACGAGGAAAATGGAAATCCCCCTGGTGCCTTTGGGTGCTCCATCGATCCTGGCGAGCACCATATGGATGATGTTCTCGGTGAGATCGTGCATACCGGAGGAAATGAACATCTTTTGGCCGCTGATTTTGAAAGTTCCGTCCGGTTGCCGTTGCGCTCTGGTCCTGAGGCTTCCAATATCGCTCCCGGCGCCGGGTTCCGTAAGGCACATGGTCCCGGTCAAATCGCCCGAGAAAAGATTGCGCATGTAAAGCCCCTGAAGCTCCGGAGTACCGAACTTCTGGAGAAGATGCGCAGCCCCGTGGGTCAGCCCAGCGTACATGAGAAGCGCCCAGTTGGCCGCGCCAAGCATTTCGATGCAGGCGTGGGCCAATACTACCGGCAAGCCCTGGCCGCCCACTTCGGGCGAGTCGGACATTGCCAGCCACCCCCCTTCCCTGTAAAGCCGGTAAGGTTCGTGGAAGGCATCCGGGACTTTGACCTGCCCGTTCTCGAAACGGCAGCCCTGTTCGTCCCCTTTCTTGTTCGAAGGGTAGAAAGCCCGCTCGGCAAGTTTTGCAGCCTCCTCCAGGATCATATCGAATGTTTCCCGTGAAAAATCGGCGTAAAGAGAGGACTTGCACAGTTCGTGCGTTCGCAACTGTTCATAGAGGACAAACTTCATGTCCCTTTCATCAACGAGCAGTTTCATCCCTGTCTCCTTAATGTCGGCTGCCCCGACGTAATGATTTGCTCGGTTTGTCTCCCAACCGGGTCCTCCAGTGAAGGAATGCTCACACCCCGGCCGATGCCGTTGATAAACAGGTCCGTCAATGGACCCGTAAGGGAAACCAGGTTGTATTCCATGCCGGACATCACCCACGTTGAAACCACTTCGTCCAGGGTCCCGAAAATAAGATGGGTGACCAGCCTTACCGGAAGCTCATTTCGAAACGACCCGTCACGCCGGCCATGCTCGACGATCTGCCTGATCAAATCCAAATACCGCTGGAGTTCGCCTTTCATGTTTTCACGCATGAAACGACCGCTCTGACGCAACTCGACCTGGAAGCAGGCAGCGAGGTCCGGCTGCATCTGGAACCCCGCCAGGTGCATGCGTACGAGACATTCGAGGCGCGATCTGCCATCTTCCTTTTCCATGATGGCCGCGTGAAACCTCAAATTGATATCATGCATCTTCACCTCGAAAATCGAAATGAGTAGGTCTTCCTTATTCTTGAAGTAGAGGTACACCGTTCCGGGCGCGACGCCCGCTTCACCGGCTATCTGGGAGACCTTGGCCTTAAAGAAGCCCTCATGGGCAAATACCTTGACGGCCGCGTCGAGGATACGGAGGCGTTTGTCGTCTGTTTTGAAGCGCATGGCAAATCCCCTGAAAATGGTTCCAAGAGTTACAACGGGCCGGTTGAATTTGAATGGAAGGCACAACGAATCTTTGAGCGGCAGTTGAGAAAAAGAGCGACCACAAGAGCGGAGGACGGGAACCGGTCTTTAGGAATTGCGCCGTGGCGGCTCAGTCGGCGTCCGGATTCTATAATGAATGAACCATCATTCATTATAGAACTTAACTTATGCCTTCTCTTGTCCAATTGTCAAGAAAATTTTAAGAAGATTTTGAGCAGGCTTTTAAGGGTTTGAACCACGGATGTGGTGTGCTGATGAGGATAAAAGCCCCGTCAGTACTACCATTCCGCATTTTCTTGTTTTTTGAAGAAGATTTTGTGTATAAGCTGTTGTTTTATCTGCATTCTCTAAAGATCGACCCTGGCCCCTCGAATCGGGCCACCGGGTTTTTGGAATTATCGAACGCCTCTGCGGTGAATTGCTTTTGATCTTTTGGTTGCGGCGATGCTCGGACTCCAGGTCCTTCGTGGTGCACACACTGATACCCGAAGTACGATTAACGGAAACGAAGAAAGGAAATGCACCATGCATTTTGCAGTTATCGGCACAGGCGGGATTGGAGGCTATTACGGCGCGCGACTGCAAGCCCATGGCCAGCTAGTTACCTTTATTGCCAGAGGAGCCCACCTGCAGGCACTGCAAACCGGAGGGTTGCGCGTCAACCATCCCGAATGGCGGTTTGACGCCCCGGTAAGAGCTTGCTCGCTGGAGCAATTTTTCCAAGGCTCCTTAACTTCCGAAGTGGACCTGATTATTCTCTGTGTCAAAGCGATCGATACTGAGGCCATCGCCCGCCAGCTTGCAGACGGGCTCGGGGAGTCGTCCGCGCCGGTGCTGTCGCTACAAAACGGAGTGGACAACGAAGCGGTGCTGGCCAAGTACCTTGGGGCGGAGCGGGTCCTGGGAGGGCTGGCCGTACGGATAGGTTCGCACCTGACCGCGCCGGGCATCATCGACGCCATCGGGCCGGCGCAGGTGGTGCTGGGCCAGTGGCCGGCGGCTACGGCGTCCTCTAACTCGGAAGATCTGCTCAAGCGGCTGGATGCTATTTTCAACCAGGCCGGCATTCCCACACGAGTGACCGACAACATTCTACTTGAACTGTGGCGCAAGCTGGTCATCAACAACGGCGTGAACCCTTTATCCGCCCTCACCCGCCTGGACACCGGCATGCTCATGGGCGACCCAGGCCTGTCACGGATTGTCTACGGGCTGATGGCCGAAGCCACGGCCGCCGCATCTGCCGATGGGGTGCCGCTGACCGAAACCGACTGCAACGAAATGTTTGAGTTGATCCGCCACTTTGACCCGATAAAACCCAAGTTCGACAGACCACCCCAATAATTGCTTCAATACTTTCTCCAAGCAATTGAATTTGTTTGCCCCAGTTTTCGAAAATCCAAAATCTATGTAGTACGAAAATATCGAAAATAGTTGTTGTATATTACAATTGTAGTGGTGTATTATCTTCATATAATGTACATACGACTAAGTACCAAGCGGTCCGAGGGGGCGACCTACCAGTACCTTCAGTTGTGTGAGTCCTTCCGCAACGACAGGGGAGAACCTCGCACCAGGGTCGTTGCCAATTTCGGCCGGGCGGATAAGCTTGATGCAAAAAAGATCGATCAAACGATTACCGCACTGCTGAAGTATGCTTCAAATCCGGCGCTTGTCCGCCAGCCAGCAGAAACCGAATACGGCAGGGTCAGGGACTATGGGAACATCCTGGCCCTTGAGCATCTCTGGGACCGGCTGCTGGTCGGGCAAACGATCACCGCAAATCTCAAGGGAAACAAAGTCGAGTTCAGCGTGGCCGACATGGTGAAGGTAATGGTCCTAAACCGCGCCTGTGATCCGCACTCCAAACTCGGCGTGATGCGATGGCTCGGCACCGTCCACATTCCGGGACTTAAATCAGATGAGGTCGATTACCAGCATCTTCTCCGGGCAATGGACTATTTGGTCGAGGCAAAGGAGCCTGTTGAAAAGCAACTTTTCAACCATCTGGTTACGATCTTTTCTCCCAAGGTAGACCTCGTTTTCTACGATCTAACATCGTCGTATTTTGAAGGAGAAGGACCGGAGATCGCCTCGTTTGGCTACTCCAGAGACCAGCGCCCGGACAGGAAACAGATCGTTTTGGCTCTGGTAGTAACTCGTGAAGGACTTCCGATCACCCATGAGGTGCTTGCCGGCAACACACCCGATGTAACAACCCTCAAGGAAACCGTCGAGAAGCTTTCCCGAAAGTTCAACATCGGGAAGACTATCTTTGTTTGTGATCGCGGACTTATAAGCGAAGACAATCTTGAAAAGCTCGATGAATTCCACTTTCCCTACATCATTGCCCTAAAACCCAGGGGGAACAATGAGGCCAAGGGTCTCTACCAGAAGAATCTTTCCGGCTTTCTGGAAGATGCGACGCTTGGCGACCTTCGCATAAAGGAAAAGCGGCAAAACGGGTTTCGCTACATCCTCTGCCACAATCCCGAGGTAGCAGAGAAAAAGAAGATAAAGCGGGAGCACTACTACGCGAAAATCAGAGCAGAGGCCCAAAAACTGGAAAAGCAGTTCCAGAGGGGCCGCCTTAAGGACCTCGATCTGCACCACAGGGTCAGCGAATCAATCGAAAAATACCACATGAGCAGATATCTTGATCCGAAGATCGAGAATGGCAAGCTGATCCTCTACATTCATCCCGAAGTCTGGGAGCAGGAAACCTTTTTGGCGGGAAAGTTTTTCCTTAAGACCAACATAGACGAAAAGGAGCTTCCTGCCCCGGAGGTGGTTCGGTCTTACAAGCAACTGCAACAGGTGGAGCGGGCCTTCCGAGAGTTAAAGGACTTCCTGAAAATACGGCCGATCTTCCACTACACCGATTCCCGAGTAAGAGCCCACGTCTTCGTCTGCGTCCTGTCCTACCTTCTTGAGCAGTTGATCGGGCTTCAGCTAAAGCGGGCGTCCAAAACCCTTTCAGCCAGGCGGGCTCTTTTTCTTCTCTCGCAACTGAAAAGTATCGAATGCAAAGCAAACGGCAGGAGCTTAATTGTGACCAATCAGATCGATCCGGAGATAGCGAGCCTTCTTGAAGCGCTTGGAATTCGAAAACCAGAAACAATCCTTAAATAATATGTGGTTACCTCATTTGTAGTCACGAAAGCCAAAATTTAATCATGGAAATACAGCAACTTACGAGGCTGCTGTTAAAGTCGGGATAAAAACCTCGATGCTTGTGGACTTTGAGCACCACCGCCCATTGGAGTTGGAACAAATCTGCGGGGCGGTGCTGTCCCGGTCGCGGCAGTTGGAGCGCGAGGCGCCCTACACGTTTACAATCTACCAACTGCTGCGGTTGGCCGCCTCCCACACGTCCTAATAGCGCGACCCGCAGCAGGATTTGTGTGGTATAAGCCGATGGTCCAAGTTCATCCACGACGTATTGCAGTATTGCGGCAAAGTCGGCATAGCTCTTCAGACCCCCGATTTTGCGCGCATGGATGTGGGAAAAATCGAGACATAACTTGCACGTGCTGATTTCCTTGCAAAGAGAGACCAACTCCTCAACAGCGCCGAATTGTGTCCCTTTTCCGGTGGTCTCCAGGCGATAAGCTACGCCGATGTCAGGCAGCCTTGCCAAATTCTCCAATGCAGGAAACCGGCGTAAATTCGGCGGCGGATCATTGCGGTTTTTGATTTCGGGAGATTCGCCAGGCAAGATACGAAGGATGTTGCGACTATAAGCCCGTCAATAGCCTTCTGCGACCTCTTCCCCAGTACAATTCGGGGCATTAGCCGGCTTTCAAATTCACAGCCGATACCTGGCTTGAGGTCCGGATCATTCCCCCTGATGACGGCAAATCCGGATCAAAGTAAATAGACAGGAAAACAAGCGCCTATCATTCGGGATTTCAACAGGACCAAGTGAGATCAGATCTTTTTGACCTGGGCTGCCTGGGGGCCTTTTGCTCCTTGCTCAACAACGAATTCGACGCGATCGCCTTCTTGTAAACTCTTGAAGCCGACGCCTTCGATGGCGCTATGATGAACAAAGTAGTCTTTGCCGCCATCGTCACCTGTAATAAACCCATAACCCTTTTGATCGTTGAACCACTTAACCGTACCTTGCGCCATATTCTTCTAATTCCTTACTGAGGGTGTTAGTGTTCAGGACCTCGTCTAAGAGTCCGGTCATAAAACAACGGCCGAACGGGATAAACTCAACGAAGCAAAGCTAGAAACCCAGCGCGCCGTAACCCGCGGGAACAGAAATTCGGGTCTCGCAGCGCTCCCGGTCGAACGGATGCATCAATTACGGGAGCGCACGCTTTGCAGCATATGTCCGTTATTCTTTGAGATTTTCCACATTATCGCCAAACGGCTTCGATGCGCTTTCGTCCTTGTCCGACAATATCAGCTCCGCCGCAATTCCCGCTGCGCCCGTAATGACTTCGCGACAAAACAGCGCATGCTCCCGGCAGAGCCATGTTGCCTGCCACTTGGCTGTGATCTCCCGACAAAGGGTCTGACCGTTCTGCGCCTTGAATCGATTCGGAATCTGGTTAAACAGTCTGTAGAGGCCGGGCTTACCGTAGAGTTGCTCCTTGGATTTCATCATGGCCTCTTTGCCTTCACCCTCAGGCAGAGAACTCCTTCCGTGGACCGCGCTGACCGCCATGACCGCCCCTGCGAGCGCTCCGCACGTATCGCCGTAAAGCCCGATTCCACCGCCGAAACCCGTTGCAAGTTTTTTTACCTCGGGAGGCAGCCCGGTGTCGATCTCGGATAAAACCGCTTCGGTAACACACTCGGCGCAATTGTAGCCCAGAGAAAAATTCTTCCTGGCCCGCTGTTTTATTTCTTCGATTTTCTCTTGCCCGGTCATTTGTGAAATCCTTTCGATTTAAGGCAATCCCAAACCACAGTGCAGTACGAGCGACAATTTCGAGCCCGCTACAAAAACGTTCCCGCTCTCATCCTGAATGATGCATCAACTCTACCACCGGCGAATTTCGAAGCGCATTTCGGAGTTGGATTCTGTCCCAAAGAGTTCAGAGGACACGGGCCCACGGATCGTTCCACGGGAAATCACGGGTTTATATCTTCCATTCACTCAGAAGTAAATGCTGCTCCACACCGCCTTTCATGTCCAGTTTTGGGTCCCACTTGAGTTGACGCTTCAGTCGTCTTCTTCTTCAATATATTGCCTTCTCTTTAACTTTAAACGAACGGTGGCCATGATAGTCAAGACTGCAGCGGTAAAGAACAGAATTTCATATAGATGCTGACTCCCCCAAATCAGCCACTCACTTCTCCTTCTCATGTCATCGATCCATTCTTCCTGCACGTCTTTAAACGGTTTGGCCAGCGCTTTCGAGATTGCCAGGTCAATATTGTCGCCTTCTTTTAAATACTTCAAAATATCACGAAGGCTCACCGTGCCATAGCGTGCTGTAACATATCCAACAAAGTTACGGCTCTCTTTATAGGCAAGAATGAGTAAATCCTTGTCCTCCGGGAAGTTGACAGTAAGCTGACTTAGAGGAATAAGGCGATAAGCCATATCAATTCGGCTAATCGTAACCCCACCTCCAGTCAGAACTTCTCCGACAGTCCCACTGACCCATTGGCAGATTCCTTCATCCAGCCATTTCGGAAGAATTTGTTCTCTAATGTGATAATGTAGGAGAAGATGACATAACTCATGCTTGAAAGTGTCATTCAATATACCTGATCTTGAAGCAACAGGTGCAATATGCACAACAATCAAGTGTTCCGACGGGACGGCAAACGCCGAAAAAAGGGGACTGCCGCTGAGCCTTTCGAAAAACTCGCGGTCCTTAATGAGCAACACCGTTGGCCTTATCAGGAGCCGCAAGCCGAGAATATTTTCGATGTCGGCTTTTGCCCTTGGGTAGAACTGCCCCAGGTATTCTGCTTCAGCCTCAAGGTGAGCCTCACCCTTTATGACCAGATTCCCATTTTGAAAAAGGATGTGTTCTTCGAAACCATAGGTCACGCCAACAAAAAGGAAACACGTCATAAAAGGTAAAAGCAGTAAAAAGCCTTTCACGAAATCTTCCGAGCTCTGTCTCCAATAGACAGTCTTTCACGCGAAGACGAGAAAAAACACGGAAAAGTGCCAATAAGAGATGAATTACTGTCTCGAAAAAACTTGATGGTTACGCTTCGCTCCATCCATCCTGCAGGCCTACGAGTCTTTTCATGGTATCAGGATGTCCTAAAGGGACATGAATAACTGTTCCAAGAATAGACATACAGCTATTCGGCCCGGCCCTCAAGGGGCCTTATCACCTATTTGGCTTTCATTTCACTCTCTCATGTCCCATTGGGACACCCAAAATCATTAAAAAGAGTAACTTTTTGTAACAGCGCGGTCTAAAAACTTTTTGTAACAGATGACTACCCAATCCTTTTCGGACTAAACCGCTGCCTGACTTTCTTAGCTCTCTGCGCCCCCGGGCCACTCGATTCAAAAGGTGTTTTAGCCTCAACCTTTGGCTGCCTTCTCGCCTCAACCACCTTTTTCAGATTCTCGGGTAATCCCCTTTTCTTGGCGGCCTTGCTTCTCGCTTTAGTCAATGATTTTGCAGCCAATGGAGTCCGCATTGTAAAACCGTATTTCTTCCTGTACTCCTTCTGGTCCATGCCATGGGAGACCAGGTGTTTCGACGTGAGATGTCTCGTCTCTTTCCCGCACTCGAGACAGATTACTTTATCATCCTGGATGGAGTCTTGCGGCGTAAGCACAGGTTTCTGTTCTGCAGGAGCATCTCCAGCTACTTCGGCAGTCGGAGCCAACTCAATTCCATCCGTTTGTACCTTTTGAAGTTCATAGAGTGTACCGAAGACCTGCCGAAGCGATGATGTAATTTCGGCGGCTTTCATGGGAGTTGAAGATACTTGCGTCTGGACAATCTCAGAAGCGATCTCGATAAGTTTTTTTGCCATTCCGAGGTTCCTTAGTTGATGTTTTATGCCAACGGAAACATGTGTTATGGGAGTGGAAACCGAACTATCAACTCGCGCCGCCTATTATAGATCGGTCCTGAAAGGATGCAATGTGAATCATAGGCTTTTGAGAAGTATTCGGATAAAAATACCGATAGTCGAGGTGACGGCCGATTGCCAGCCCAAAGCATGCAATCCGGTGAAATCCTATTCAGATTGCCGCCCTTTGCCCGCTTCTTACATGTCGGAGCATTCAGTGCTGGGGCTTTATGTAGATAAGCTCGGACAGACCATCCGGGCGCTGAGCGGGAATGGATTCCATGTTACCAGAGAAGAGTTTGGCGCTGAACTCGGTATAGGCAATTCTGCACTAATCCCTGAAATAATCGCAATGCTTTTAAGAGCCGGTATCTACTGTTCGACCGGTGACGTGATCGATTCAGTATACCAAGGCTGATGAAGGCGATTCCAGCCAGGATGGCTGAAGGCTGAATTGACTGAATTTGAGTAGAAGCTTATTTGAGACATTCCAAACAACTCCCCATAAAAGGAAAAGACCTGTGAAATTCGTAGTCGGTTGGGCCCGTCAGTCCGACTATACTGTCAATGCGTATTCTTTCACTCAGCAAACAGGATGGAGACTGGTGTAAGAATAATTTTTCGACCGCCGTGAACGCGGGTGAAATTCGATGAGGCATCAATACCGGTTAAGTCCCCCAGTTCGTGAGACGTTTCAAAATCAGGAAACTGTGAAGGAGCAATGGGACATCATTCCACATAGATCGAGACAGATCACCTCGGACATTTACGGACATTTATCGCCTGGAGGGAAGGAGACCTCTTAGGACAAGCTGGATGATCCCGGCGCCGGCGAATTTTCGCAACCTATCGACAAGCAGTAGCTGCAAAGGCTTACAAGGTGGGGGTTGGAGCGGGAGGCGGGATTCGAACCCGTGACCCTCAGCTTGGAAGGCTGATGCTCTAGCCAACTGAGCTACTCCCGCTCAAGGGGAGTATGTAGCACAAAAAGTTCCAAGTTTTAAGTTTAAAATTTTAAACGGGCTCTTCCCGGATCGGGTCCTTCTTCACCCAAGAGCCGGCCGGCTTTCCGGCGCTTCGACCACCACCTGGTCCACCCCTTCCTTTTCGCTAAGGAGCACTCTTACCTGCTCATCGGCGCTCGTATCCAGGGCAATCCCCACGAACTGGCCGCAGATGGGCAGCTCCCTGTGGTCCCTGTCCACAAGTACGGCCACCTGAACCCTTTTGGGGCGGCCGAAGTCGATCAGGGCATCAAGGGCGGCCCGGATCGTTCTACCAGTGGAGAGCACATCGTCTACGAGGACCATTTCAAGGCCATCGATACGAAAGGCAAGGTTTGTTCCCTGCAATACGGGCTGAGTGCGCAGACGCGTCCAGTCGTCCCTGTAGAGAGTTATGTCCAGGGTCCCCACTCGAACCTGGACCCCGAGTTTGCGGGATATAATGGCCGCAATCCTGTTGGCCAGAAAGACGCCTCCCGAATGGATGCCCACCAGCGCAAGCTTGCCGGGATCTTCCGTCGAATCGATTATCTCTTCGGAGATGCGCTCAAGGGAGGCCTGGATGCCTTCGCCTTCCATCACAACGCGTCCGTAGTCCTGTCCCATCTTCACGCCTGCCTTGCATCGGAGGCCAAAATATAAAGGGCGCCTTCCGGCACCCCCCGGCACTACCCATTCGTCCGTGTCTCTACCTTTGCCCTTAATTGGTAGCAAGTTTCTCGAAATATGTCAATGTCCGAGCGTTCATCGCGCGGGCAGCACGTCACGTCGAAAGAATCGGAGGGATTCAGGAATTTGAGAATTTTGAGAAATGGGGACCGAGGGGGATTTTTTGCGGGTCCTCTCACTTCGGCGGCAAAACCGTCATGATCCCGTTCCGCGTGGATTCTTTTACGTTATACATGGCCCCATCCGCAAGTTTCAGAAGTTCGCCCTCGTCTTTTGCATCTTCAGGATAGGTAGCTACACCAAAGGAGGCGGTTATCCTGATGTCCAGACGCTCTTCGGAAAGAAAGCACCTGGAATTAAGTCTTTCGCGCAGGCGCCCCGCGAATTCGAGCGCCTCGCTTTTGCCGGATTTCGGCATAAGTATCACAAATTCGTCTCCCCCGTACCGGACCGGAATATCATTCGGCCTCGTCAGATCTTTGATAAGCAGCCCGACCTCTCTTAGCATTTTACTGGCGCGCAGATGACCGTGCGTATCGACGACATCTTTGAAGTGATCCAGATCGAAGAATATAATTGAAACTTCGTGCTGCTCACTCTTTGCGGAAGCGAGTTCCCTTTCGAGGGCTTCGTAGAGACAACGTATGTTGAACAGACAGGTATGGTCGTCAGTAAGGGCCAGCCGGTGGGCCTTTCTGTATAAGTGAGCATTGTTTATGGCGATTGCGGCGTATTGGGCGATGTTCTGCAGGGCCTTCATATCCAGATCGGTGAAAGCGTCATGTTCGATTCTGTTTACCAGTTCTATCGCCCCCAGTGTTTTACCTCCGTTCCGAAGCGGAACGCAGATCACCGACTTCGTATAGAAATTACATATCTGGTCAAACCTGCGGCAAAATCTCGGGTCTTCACGCACGTCTTTTATAAGAACGCTTTCACCGGTTTTGGCGGCCCAACCGGCGATTCCCTCCCCGAGCTTCAGGCGCTGGCCCTTAATCAGCTCGGCCCCCTCCCCAACCACGATTTCGAAGTAGAGTTCCGCATTATGCTGGTCCATCAGCAGCAGGGACCAGTTGCGCGGCCTAAGGAGCGTTCCGACCAGCCTCATTATCGATTCCAGTATCTCCGAATGGTTCAAAGAGGAGGTCAGGGTGCTGGCAAGCTCGGCATAAATTTCATGTTCGCGCCTCAATCGGCTGATATAGTCCTGCATTACTTGTTCGTCTCGCATCTGCCGTCCTTCGAAGTAATCGGAATACCTAAATTTCAGAAACCTTTATCACCCGCGCCCAAGCCCATAGCTGTCAGCTTAAGGTGCGGCAGGCTGATATGAAGCGACTACCTTATTGACAGGCTTAAAGAACCGGAGCGCCTGGACTCCGACCGGCATAAATCTCTCATTGGACAATATCTGAACGCATTTTATCAATCGTTGCGGAACAGAATACGGGAAGGCTGAACAGGGAGGGTGCATTCCGAACCCGTCTCGCCCTGCCCGTCAATCGACACGTTTCAGGGTCTCCTTGCCTTTGCCGCTCCCCCAGGTACCCTTGAGCATTCCGTTGTCGCCCATTCCGTACACAATGACCCCGTTCTCGGCCCCAGGACCTTGCCTGTTTATAGTCAAAATCCTTCCCGACAGAGTGCCGGTACCTATAAAAGTCTGATCTGCAGTCTTCCACCTGACGGAGTACTTACCGTCGCTTTGGGTAATCCATACCGTGCCAATGTACTTAGTGCCGTTAGGGTCTGTTCCTTCGAGAGTGTAGTTTCCTTCCAGTCTCACCTCGGAGTTCCTCAGCGGGGTCCTGCCGGAGGACAAAGGCCCTTGCGGGGCCGTTTGCTGCCCGAACTGCCCGGATTGAAATGGCGTGCCGCCGGCGCCAGGAGAAATTGAAGGAGGAGTTGTTGCGATTACTCTCGACATATAAGATCTGGCGCTTGCGTTATCAGGATTTGCCTCCAGAGACAGTTTGAAAAAGAGTTCGGCCTTATCGAAGTCGCCCTTCTTCGAATAACAACTTCCGATACTTGCAAGCACTACATCTCTATTGCGGGGCGTGAGTCTGAGACAGTCATCGAAAGACTGGATTGCCATATCAAATTCATCCTGTCCCATATAGACATTGCCGAGTTCATAATGAACCTCTGCAACATGGCTGTTCAGGCTCAACGCCTGCTTGTACCGCTGTATGGCCGCCAGGTAATCATGTTTTGAAGCGAGAAGACGGGCCAGGGAGAGTACGCAGTTATAATGGTTCGGATTAAGGGTCAGAGCCTCCTCAAGAAGCTTTTGAGCCTTCTCCGGATTGCTTGCAAACTGTTTTTCAGCCTCGATAAGCAAGGCTTCGGCAGATGGCTGGGGCGGATTTGTATCGGGACCCGGCTGGGTGACTTGCGGCTGGCCCACCCGGGACTGGGTGTTCGCAGGTATAGTTGGAGCGGGCTGGACTTGCTGTACTGCTCCAGCCTGAAGCGAGACGTCCGTCTTTGGCGCTTGCACAGGAGTATGGTTGAAATACCACAAAGAAACTCCGCCGGCACACGCTACCAACACCAGCAGCATGACGATGGCCGGTGTATTCCGCTTTGTCTTTTGGGCTACCTGTAAGTCCTCCCCGGACTCCTCACGGCGACGTGCCGCTCCTCCCTGCGGCCCGGCGGCAACAATCTGCTGCTCAGCGGGGAAACCATGGGGGGCAGAGACATGCCCGGTCGTAAGGGCGCCAGATTCCGAATGATCAGCCAGCATGGTCCTGTCGAGAAAGGATTGAGACGCTACTACCGCCGGGGAATCTGTTGGAGCTTCAGACGCCAACGCCTTCACATCCCTCAGCATTTCCGCCGGTTTCTGATATCGCTGTGAAGGATCTTTGGCCAGAGCCCTGGAAATTATACGGGCAACCGCTTGTGGAATGTTCACATTGACGATATTCGGGGGAATCGGATCTATCTGCACGATCTTATAGACGAGGGTGGCCGTATTCTCTGCCTCAAAGGGTTTCTCGGCGGTCACCAGTTCGTAAAAGACAGCGCCTAGAGAAAAGATATCTGACCGAATATCCACCTGCCTGCCGGAAATCTGTTCGGGAGACATATAAAATGGAGTCCCGAGAACCATCCCTGTGACCGTCAATGAAAGTGAAGGAAGTTTGGCGATGCCAAAATCCATGACTTTCACTCTATTGTCTTCCGTAATCATTATGTTGGACGGTTTGATGTCCCTGTGCACGATCCCAGCCCTATCGGCAGTCTCAACAGCCAGCAGGATTTGTTCGAGAACGGGGATTGCTTCCTCGACGGGAATAGCTCCACGCTCCTTTATAATCTGGCTCAGAGTTTTCCCTTTGATATATTCCATGCAGATATACTGAAATTCGTCCGTCACCCCATAAGAGTGGATGGTTACTATATTGGGGTGCACAAGATTCCCGGCAGTCTGAGCTTCGTGTATAAGCCTTTTTCGAGCTTCATTTCGCTGAAGGTCTTCCGTATCCGTAGCATTTTGGGTGTTTATGGGAATAAGCTTTAACGCGACGACTCTGGCGAGCGTGGAATCATAGGCCTTAAACACCATGCCCATTGCCCCTTCAGCGATGAAGGACTCCACAGTGAACTGATCGATATGTTTTCCAATAATCTTGTCCGGCCTGACCATGAAATTCTCTCGTCCAGGTAATCAAACAAGTCGGGAATCTCCCGGAGCGGGGCTCATTCAAGCGCCCACCGGTACCCGCAAGGCACATAAAACCGGGCTCCATCCTTAAAGACTAGCATAACGGGCCAACCCGGGCAACTCCTTACGCTCTGTGAGCGCGATTTTATGAAGGCACAAGATACATCGAACCATCTTTTCAGTTCAGCTATCCGCAATAGAGATGAATCAAGCTGCGCGGAACTGCGCCGCCCAACAGCTCGCATCTACAGTCTGTTGTGTCTCCCGCGGCTATCATACGAACCAATAGCAAACCCTTGCGGTTTATAGAGAAAAATAGGATAAAAGAATCGGGCGCCCTGACTGCATTCCGGACCAGTTGATCTTGACAGGAAAATTATTCAAAGTATCAGGTGCTCTGCCGTGTCCAAATAAAACCCCTGCCGGCCGGAAACTCATTTTCATGGAGTCGTATGGCGAAGCTGATCATTAGAGATAGCAACGGGATTCGGGAAGTCACACTGGAGGAGACAAATTCAGTCGGGCGTTCCCCATCCAATCAGGTACAGATTTCCGATCCGCTCGTATCGAAACAGCATTGCCTGATTTTTGCAGACCGGGACGGCAATTATAGTATCAAGGATTTGGGAAGCCGAAACGGAACCAGTGTCAACAAAAAGCGCATCCGTAACGACGTAGTTCTCCGGAATGGAGACGAGATCACCCTGGGAACGACATCCTGCATGTTCCATCTCGATACGGTGGGCAGCTTCGAGGCGCTGGATGACGAACGATGTCAGATCATGGTGTTCGATCAGATTTACCTCAACTCTCTAAAGCGGAGTCGCTTTCTCCCGGAAAAGGAAATCAAAGATGAAAAAGCTCTTCGTGCTGATTACGAAAAGCTGCGAATTGCTCATGAACTTCAGCGTGATATCGGGCTTGAGCTAGACCTGACTCGAATTTTCAATCGAATCCTTACTCGCACCTTTGAGGTCCTGGAATGTGACCAGGCCGTTATTCTCACGGCTGATCCAACAGGGGAGATGACTGTCAAGGCGTTCAAAACACGAACACCGAAAGACAAAGTGGTCGTTTCCTCCACTGTAATCAAGCGAGTCCAACAGGAGAAAGTGGGAATAATAAGCACGGACGCCCTTGCTGATAAGCGTTTTCAGGAGGCCGTCTCAATCATCAGCCGGAATGTGCGCTCCTCAATGGCTGTTCCCATATTGTACGAAGAAGAGCTTCTCGGGATCATGATCATCGAATCCTCTGCAGCTATCATGGCATACACGAAGAAGGATCTGCTCCTTTTCAACAATATCGCCCTGCAGACGGCAAACCTGATCAAGATGGCCGAGATGGCCAGGAAGATAGAGATCGATGCCGCCACGCGCGAAAGATTTCAGCGCCTGCTCTCCCCCAACCTCGCCGAAATGGTCGTTTCCGGCAAGCTCAAGGTGGAAAAGGGCGGAGAGGAACGCATCGCTACGACTCTTTTCGCCGATATACGCGGCTTTACCTCCATGTGCGAAAAGATGGAAGCATCCGATGTCCTCATCTTGCTCAACGAGTTCTTTGAGATGATGGTGGAGATCGCTTTCTCTTACGAGGGCACGGTAGATAAGTTTGTGGGAGACATGATCATGGTTGTCTGGGGGGCGCCGGTGGCTCATTCCGATGATCCCCGCCGCGCAGTCCAGGCAGCGTTGGACATGCAAGCTGCTCTGGAGCGCTACAACACCGGTCGCGAGCACTCGATTCGCATTGGAATAGGTATAAACACCGATCAACTCGTCGCAGGATATATTGGATCGACTCGCACCATGAGTTATTCGGTTATCGGTGATGCGGTAAATATCGCATCGAGGCTTTGCTCCGCTGCAGGCCCGGGTAAGATACTTATATCCGAAAACACTTACCGCAAAATAGGCAAGCACTTCGATACAATAGAGATAGACCCGGTAAACGCCAAAGGGAAATCAACGCCAATCAAGGTTTTCAGCGTGCTCAGTTCGAAGCTGGAGCCACACACGGTTATAGATTAATTCTTACCATCACCTGAATTCCAATCTTTTACGTTGCGAATGGAAGTCCAATAATTCTTATGTGCTCGGAAATTAAACTGATAACCGGCATATTGGGTACTACGTACACCCAATTTCTACCTATCACTTTAACCCTTGATATTTCCATGATCATATAATAAGAGTTTTCCCCGGTTAAATCATTTCTGTATACAGGGACATAAATAATTCAAGAATTAAGAATTTCTGTCATTCAGCCGGAAGCTGGAATTCAAAAGACAATGCCATTAACGTTCACCAAATGATGAATAGGGTTTCCAGGTGGGTGCTCCTGCTCCTGGTTGCAGCGGGCATACCACTAAAGACGATGGAGGCAGGCGGCACATAGATTAATCTACAACACGCAGACGAACATCCGGACCTCTAAGTCGTCCGATCAAACATTTTGAGCTCAGGAGGCCGGCCGAGTGACTGATGGCAAGCCGGTAAGTTCGATGCGGCAGGAATGCTTGCGTTACCCTACTGAAAGGGTATGATAAAGCGAAGAGACCGGCCGGTATGCATTGCTTGAGTCAACGTCATCATGTAGCACATGGTTGCGCAGTACAATATCGATAGCACAAGCTTCACTCAATCTTGTCGATTTCCACATTCTTTTTCTTAGAGAGCATGTCATATGGATTATTTTGGTCGAGAAATTCACTGAACCGTGCAGATAGCTTTTAACAAGATGCTCAAGAGACTTTCCAGTGATGGCTATTTTTCCTATCAGCGTAATTAGTATAGATTAGTAAGAAATATCTAAGATAGGTACTATGAAAGCAGAGTCAACAGAATTTTAGTCCATGCCGTTTTCTATCGGATATATGTGTTAAGTTGAATGCGTGAAATGCATTCTAAATTCAGATACGACCATTATCATTTATTCATTAGGCAGGAGGGGAAGCAGAATGTTAGCAAGGCGTTATAAGAAAATTGTGACTAACTCCGCGAGATCATTTCTCATTATCGGTATCTTGCTTGTCTCTATTATTCAATGGTCGTGCGCTATGCAGCACCAGGAAGTTACTCCTGAATTACGGACGCAATTTATGCAGGACCTTAAAGAAGGTAAACTTAATCTAACTTGTGGGGTTGACTGTGGATTATCTTTTACTTTAAATCTCCGTCAAATGATGGCCATGCTGAATTCTAGTCAATATACTGAATTGGCAATAATGGTCATGAAAATAGGGTATAAGCAAGATTTTTCATATTATTTATTGGGGATGGCAGCACAAGGGTTAGGATATAATGAAGCTGCTTTAAAATACTTTAATTATAGTTGGACCTTATACAACGACCCTACGCCGTTTATTCATTGCCGGGACGATAGCAACGGTGATATCATTTTGTGTGGGGAACTTGGATCCCCCATTGACTTGGGGACGCGTCTTCCTGAAGTGATCTTAGATGCTCAGGCCAGACTCGAAAACGAAAAAAAACCATTCGGTTATCTTACCAAATGGGAAGGTAAAGACCCCGTGCGGAATGGACTTTTGTCCGATCCAAAGTTCAATGACAGTTTGGAAGCAACCCTTGGCAAGCAGCGCGCCAAACAACTCCTTACCGGTTGGGGGAGAGGCGAACCCGTTGCCAGCGAAGTTGCACGTGTTGATGACAATATGGTTTTCGGCGCATGCAAGCCCAACGACCAGTGTTATCATCAAGCCATAATTTTTATCAGCATGATTGACGGCACCGTGGAAGCATGCTGGCAGGACGCCGCCTCCTCAAAATCCCTCTCGGATTTCTGGTTGAGCCCGGGAGGCAAGCCGCGCAAACTTCACGCAGGCTATTGCGAAATGCACGACGATACCGACCTGTCGAAGATGTTTCGTGACAACACCTCAGACAAAAGGAAGCGCTAGCCTGTCCGGCTCTTTTGCGAAGGACATAGCTGCGAGCAGTTTGACTGACCTGAGTACTATCTAACTTGTTCAGGAGCGTACGATGAAGAGGCACATGAAATTAGTGGCAGCATTTGGCACCATAATGCTCGGCGCGCTGGCAATGATCTCACAGGGTGCTTTTGCCGACACAGCTCCGCAAAATGTCGGCCTGATCGGCAAAGTCTCTGCAACGGAAGGCCAGCTCCTGAGGTACGCACCTCAGGTGCAGGACTGGGTCCCTACGGTAAAGGATACACCTTTCGGTCTCGATGATACATTGTCGTCGGGCAGCGGCAGTCGTGCGGAAATAATAAATCCCAACAACACATGGGTTCGGATCGGCAGCGACACGGTGATCCATCTCATAAAGCTGAACGATGATTTCACCGAAGTCGATGTCAGCACAGGCGTAGGAAGATTATACAACAGAAGCTCATCGCTGATGATGAAAGTAACCACGCCCTTAGGCTACGTCATTGTTCATCCAGAATCGACCGTCGATGTATATGTCGGGTCCGAGACAATTGAACTTTTTGCGCTGCAAGGCAAAGCAGAGTATGTTCCTACGGCCGGGGATTCCAACAAATACGAAATTTCGCTCGGCTCACCTATAATATCGAATGGTACCCAGGTGGCGGCAAGTTCCGACGTAATCGACCCGCAGTGGGACGGTTGGAACCTGGAAAGAAACAATCTGATCCTGACCAGAGTGGAGGTCAGGGGCGCATCGGCCGAGCTATTGCCCCGGTCCCTTCAGAACGAAGCTTCCCTCCTTGAAGAGAACGGCGTCTGGGAGGAAGTCTACTCGGAAACGTGTAAATGTAAGGAAAAACTGTGGCGTCCGACCAAGGTCAGCCCTGGATGGCGACCCTTCACATCGGGAAGATGGGTCGAGATATATGGAGAGAACTGCTGGGTGCCGGACGAACCGTTTGGGTACGTTACGCATCACTACGGCAACTGGGAATTTATTAACAGCAAGTGGTACTGGGCGCCTCCCGGAAAACAGCCGAAACCCGTAGAAGTGGTAGCAGAAGAACCGCCTCCGGCTCAACAGCCGCAACCCGCAGTTGTCGCAACAGAGGAACAGCCTCCTCCGGTGGTTACCGAGCCTGCATGGTATCCAGGGCGAGTCGGTTGGTTTTATTCTGACACCCAGATCGGATGGGTTCCGCTGGCCCCGCAGGAGCAGTTTTATTCCGTGAATGACTGGGGCCCCCAGGCTGTCGTGGCCGATGACAGCGCAAGCCAGGGTGATGATTTACCCAGTTATGACTATTATGACGATGGTGGAGTAGCTGTAGAGAGGGACCATCTCTATCACGTGGAGAATTACACCAGAGCACGAATGGCCATGATTCATGACATGGCTCCGAGCGCTCGCACTTTCAAACGTATGCCGACGGCTTCGACGCGGCAAGCTGCGGCATCGGACAAGTCTCGTTTCAGTGCCGGCCAGACCGCCGCAGGCCAGTCAAAACCATCTCAGTCCATTACTTCCAGGATCCAACAAACTAAAGCAAATGTGTCTGAGAATAGTGCTTCTGTAAAATCAGCTATATCAGGAAAGCAGACAGCAAAGCCCGCTGAGTCTGGCACCACTGCAATGAAACGGCCGGAAGCAATCGCCAGATCTGCAAATCGATCTCAACCCGGAACAACCAATGCCACTCCTTCGAACGTCTCATCACAACCGGCCTCCGGGAAGGCTGGAAGTAAGTCTGCGGTTTCCAGACGTAAGAACGCGCCGTCAGAGTCCCGCGCCGGTGGGAGAAATTCCCAAGCCTCCGGATCTCAAAGACAAGAGCGCTCAGATATGCCGGGTCAACCCGGATCCAACAGACAAATGCGTTCGGATTCCCCCGGACGGTCAGGGCCGCGAACGCAGGCGAGAACCGATTCACCGAGGCAACCCCGAACAGAAAGAACGGCGCGTTCCGATGCGCCCGGGAGAGCGGGGGGACAGAAACAGAGCCGAACCGGAGGACCCGCGAATGCAAACATGAGAAACGCCGGCCGAGCTAATTTACAGCGAGCTGCTATGCCGAAGGTCAGTGCGCCCAGAGCGGCTGCATCGTCAGGAAAAAGGAAGTAAACCCGCACTGGTTCCATGGTATATGGGATAATCGTACAAGAAGTCGCCGTATGAAGGCTCTTAACCGTGGCAGGAATTTATTGCCGCTGATTTACGGACAAGGCCGGGTGTGGGGCAGGCTGGTCAGGCCTGCCCCACACTTCAGGCGCAATGCTAAGCCGCGCCACAAAGGCGCTGAGCCCGATCTTTCGTGAAGAATGTATCGAGTCTTTGCTGCCGCGAGACAGGAGAGAGATTGTCAAGAAAGGACTTACGATACTCGTTATCAGTTCCTTGTTTAATACGATCTCTTTAGCGGCCAGTTTCGACTGCGGGAAAGCATTCACCAATGTCGAAAAGATGATCTGCTCGGACGGGCAACTCTCAGAACTCGACAATCATCTAATGGAGTCCTACAAAAAGCCTACTGTGAAACCTAGCCCGTCTATGGCCCATTGGCCCGTTCACTCTTCACCCTTCCCCTCTTGCTCCATGACCCACAGATTCCCGTGTCTCCTGCCATTTAGACAAGAAAGGCACCCGTCCACCGAAGAGGCCCCTCGCAGGGCGAAGAGATACTAAAACCCAACAATAGCCAAGACAGATTTAGACAGGATTAACAGGATTGAAAAACATCTCCGGCTCCCGTGCCGTTTTGCCCTTATCCGTCCGGATGCCTCTTTGACTCAACTTCTACAGTACCGGAAAACTTATGTTGTAATTTCAACAACATAGACTAGCACTTGACTTTCTTGGCACTACATTCCCGCTCTTTGAAAACTGAATCAGATTTCACGGATGGTGGGAGGGATCGCCACGCCAACCGCTTGGAACACTTTCCCGCAGACGCCCTTGCACTGGCTCCGCACAGCCATGCGCTTTCCGTCTTCTTCGAGCACCGTTTCGGTAAGGGCTTTGAGGTTTTGTTTGATTTGCGCCCATTCAAAGCTGTGCCCTGCGGCCTCCAGGCGCCGATAGAGTTCCTTTTTGAGCATGAGGGCGAGGAAGCTGCAAAAGACATGGCCCCTTATGGTTTCATCCAGGCGATGGTAGACGGGCCGGGTTTCCAGAACTGATTTCATATCCCTGAATGTGTGTTCCACCTGCCATAATTCTTTGTATTTCAGCGCCACATTCTTGGCCGACAAGCGAGTATTGGTCCTCAGGACCCATTTGCCGTCGAACCTAGCTTCCTGTTCGACCTTTTTGCAGTCGATGGTCGCGCTGCCTTTTTCGATCTTGAGAAAGCGCCTGTAGCCTCTGTTTCCCACAAGGGATTTCGGGCCATGCTTTAGTTGTGCTTCAAGGGATGCCAGGATGGATTCTCGGTCGGCCGCGTCCTTTCTGGCCTGTTTGGAGTTAACGCAGACGATGTAGCGGCGGTTTTCCACCCAAACCTCTTGCACCTTCAAGGGCGAGGGGTCTTTGACACGGGTCCCTTCCGGAACGACTTCCTGGTAGTTTTCGGCGCGGCAGAGCACGTCGCGTTTTACTTCCAAGACGTTGCGCATGCGGGTGCCGAGGATGTATGGAACCTTGTTTTCCGGTTTTTCGAACTCCCGGATGGTTTCCTTACTTATCATTCCTCTGTCGGCCACGACGCAGAACTTTGAGACATTGAATCTATCCCGGATTCTCTCCACAACCGGAATCAGAGTCGTTACGTCGGTGGTGTTGCCGGGCCACATTTCACAACACAGAGGACGCCCGTTGTCATCGAGGACAACTCCGACCACCATTTGATTTAGATCCGGGCGATGATCTTTGCTGAAGCCCCGCTCGCCAATCGTTTCTCCTCCGGCTCCCTCGAAATAGAAGGACGTTGTATCGAAAAAGACGAGGTCCAACCCGGAATAGAGGTGACGGTTGGCCATGAAGAGCCGTTCCTCGGCGACATCCTTTGTGCATCGGGGAGTAAATGGAGTGGCGTTCTTTTGGTCGTAAGTCTCCTCCCCGAGAAAGGCCATGGCACGGTAGAGGTGATGAAGCTCGATCTCATCTGTCCCGTTTACGAAATAGTCCCTGCGCCACTTGTCGCAGAAGCGGTCCGAGCCGCTCGCCATAAGCCTGTGGAGCACGGTCAGGAAAAGCGCTCGCTCTACGTCGAAAAAGAAAAACCTCTCAGAAAGAAGCCCTTTGAGGACCTTTGGAATCCCCAGCTCTTTCCACAGCCGCTCGAAAATGAGAGCAGGCCCTATCTTTGTAGATTCGGCACTGATGTCGCTTCTACCTGAAAGGACAAGGAGGGCTTGTTCGGAAAAACGCGCCAGGGAGCGAACCAGGGTTTCGACTTCCCCCTTGGTGTGCATTTGATCGAGTCTGCCAAGGGTTGCGATAACACGCTGGTTTACCTTGGTACCTTCCCGGTGGTTTTCGACGATTTGGAGGTATTCGTACTTACCGGACTTTTTGGTTCGAGCAAACATGCTGAAGTCTCCCAATAGGACACTTCAACATTAGCGGACAATTGAGCAGCAAATCAACACAAAACAGCAGATTCTGTGGCACTACATTTTTGACCGTCAGAAAAAACGATCCAGCATCCACGCGGGTTTGCTGGTAATGACCGGATGGTCACTGTAGAAGAAAAGTTTGACATTCCGGGGTCATTTAAGGTAGAGTTACAGGAAATACTTACCGGCAGTGGTATAGAAATATGCACAGGACTTTATGCCGCCTGCTCTCGCTGGCTGCGGCCGTTTTCATCATTTTATCTCCATGGCCTGGCGACTGGCCGTACCGGTTTTCCAGGGATATTCTAAGGCCCCTTCCGCTCCGCCCCCCGGCAAGGGACGGGAACCTGCCCTACGAGGCCTACCTCAAAGCCGTCCAATTCCTGAGGGCCAATCGGTCCCAATTCAGCAACAGGCGCTTCGTAACCATCATAGACTACACGAAGCCCTCGACGAGCAGGCGCCTGTTTCTCATCGATATGGAATCCGGAGAAGTGCAAAGATTTCTCGTGGCTCACGGGAAAAACTCGGGCTGGCTCTATGCAACCAGATTTTCAAACCAGCCGGAATCATATCAAACCCCGGCCGGTTTTTTTCGCACCGCAGGCAAATACTTCGGCAGCCACGGCCCGTTCCTGGAGCTCCAGGGGCTTCAAAAGGGCATAAACGATAATGCATGCAGCCGGGGAATCGTAATGCACGGAGCCCGGTATGCCGGCCCCGGAGCCATAGCCGCCAACCGCTGGAGACTCGGGCGCAGCCTCGGGTGCCCTGCCCTGCCGATGGAAGCCGCCGAGTATGTGATCGATAAGATCAAGGGCGGGGGCCTGCTCTACATATATACCAGGCGAATAGGTGAGTAGGTCAATGGGTGAATGGGAAAAAACATGGAGCGGGTAGGTGAATGGAAAAGAACCATGGGGCAGATTGCAGGCCGACTCACCCATATACCCATTCACCTATTCACCCGTTTCTATCATTCCACCGTCACGCTCTTTGCTAGGTTCCTTGGCTGATCGACGTCGGTTCCGCGAAGCACCGCCACCTGATAGGCCAGCAGTTGCAGCGGCAGTGTAAAGAGCGCGGGCGAGAGCCAATCCGATGAAGGGGGAATAACGAACTGATTGTCGGCCGACCCTACTATATCGCTCGTCTCAGCTTCGATCAAGGCGAGGATGATGCCGTCTCTGGCCTTAACTTCCTGTATATTCGAGATCATTTTCTCAAAAAGGGGCCCGTGCTTAAGTAAGACCATAACCGGCATTTCCGAGTCGATGAGCGCTATGGGGCCATGCTTCATCTCACCTGCCGCATAGCCTTCGGCATGAATATAGGAGATTTCCTTGAGCTTGAGCGCGCCTTCCAGGGCTATGGGGTAGAGCGGGCCGCGGGCCAGATAGAGGAAGTCTTTGTAGTCTTTGAATTTTCTCGCCCAGGCGCTTATCCTGTTCGTATCGGAGAGGATCTTTTCCATTTTGCCCGGAAGTTCGATCAGGTCCTGAACATATTGCTCGATGGAACCTGCGGGCAATCTGCCGGTTTGATCTGCCCAGTAGATCGCAAAAAGATAGAGGGCGATAAGCTGTGTCGTAAATGCCTTGGTTGAAGCCACCCCGATCTCGGGTCCCGCATGGGTATAGATAACCCCTTTGGCCATCCGGGCTATGCTGCTCCCGACCACGTTGACGATAGCCCGGCAGTGAGCGCCCTTGTCGAGCCCTTCCTTCAGGGCTGCCCTGGTATCGGCGGTTTCCCCGGACTGGCTTATCACCAGCAGAAGGACTTTATCGTTGAGAATGGGGTCCCTGGATCGGAATTCGGATGCAAGGTCCACCTCGACCGTTACCCTGCAAAGGTCTTCGATCATGTACTTTGCCACTAGCGCTGCATGATAGGAAGTACCGCAGGCTACGAGGCAGACCCTGTCGATTTTTTCAAGCAGCGCTTTATCCACATTCAATTCCGGGAAATTGACCTGCTTGGTCTCAAGATCGACAACGCTGCGAAAGGTATCTATGACGGCCCTTGGCTGTTCATAGATTTCTTTGAGCATGAAGTGTTTATAGCCCGCCTTCTCGGCCATTATCGGGTCCCAGTCCACACGGTGAGGCTCAGGGGTGCGCGCAGTGCCGTCCAGGAGCGACTCTATGCGGTAACTGGTCCTCGAGATGAAGACAACCTCCTCGTCATTGAGGTAAACCACCTGGCGAGTGTAGGGCAGTATGGCCGGGACATCGGATGCGAGGAAAAAGGCCTTTTCGGTAAACCCCAGAATAAGGGGGCTTTCCTTCCTTGCGGCCACCAAGCGGTCGGGTTCCAGTTCGTTTACGATCACGACCGCGTAAGAGCCTTTTAGCTTCTTGAGGGTATTTCGCACGGCCTGCTCATAGTCATTTACTTCCTCCCACTCGCGGCGCAGGAGCGCGACTATGACTTCGGTGTCCGTCTGGGACGAAAAGTGGTGGCCTTCCTTTTGGAGTTGTTCTTTGAGAACTGCGTAATTTTCTATTATTCCGTTATGAACGAGAGCAAAGGGGCCGCAGCGGTGAGGATGGGCGTTTTGTTCGGAGGGTCTGCCATGGGTTGCCCACCGCGTATGCGCAACTCCCAACGTACCGCTCACCGGGAACTCCAGGAGTTTTCCCTCCAGCCCATTGAGCTTGCCTTCGCACCGCACGATCTGAAGCTGGGAATCGGGTCCCACCATAGCGATCCCCGCGCTGTCGTAGCCTCTATATTCCAGCCTCCTGAGGCCGTTTATAAGGATTTCGCGCCCTTCATCAGAACCGATGTATCCCACTATGCCGCACATAATGTCAATTCCTGCCCGTTGGTGTTTAGTTCAAACAAAAGCATTCACCGCGCAGGGCGCGAAGAACGCAAACAGAACAATTATGTTACAGAACAACGTCCGGAATTTCAAGAAATCAAACGTTCGCGGGTGATGTCCAGCCTGTGGCCCATGTTATTCGTGTTGCTGACCGACTGCAAGGCAAAATTTGAAATATGATCCAGCGATTTCGGATAAAAAGCCCATCGGCAAGAGTACAACGCAGAAAACCACGGATTTCACGAATATTCCGCTCCGGTCTCTCCGTGGTAAATGGTGACAAATCTCCACACTTTGCGGAGCGGCCGGTATCAGCAACGAGCGCTGTCGCAATGGGCGATTTTCCTGATAAGCTCCTGAACCCTGGCGCGCAGCTTGAGCGCTTTTTGGTAGTGGACGGAGGCGCTGGTCTGTTTTCGGGGCACACTCAGCAGCTTAAGGTACTGGGAAGTATGAGCGTTTGCCTTTTCTTCCAGATCAATCAGCTTTGCAATCAGTTGTTCCTGGCGCATTTCCGGCGACCTTTCCAGCAGGCAATCGGGAAACGGCGCGAGAACCCGGGTCCCGGGCCGTGAGTAAGTGTCCATCCAGAGGTTTGCGGATGGACACCGGTCACGGTCCGGGACCAAATCAGGCCCCTGGGCTCTGGACCCCACCTTTTATCGATTCCTGCTCTTGGCTCTGCAGCATTTTAGATGCCTTGCTATATGGATCGGCCTATTTTCGAAAAACTTAATTCTTTTGAGGGAGCGCGATAAACGAAAAGTTATTTCACCGCAGAGATCGCCGAGAAAAAACAGCGTTGACGATCAAAGAGGCCATAAGTTTCTTCAAGTTCGAATCGCTCTATGAAAGCATTTTGAAGGCATTTTCCCTCTCTTGCTTTTCCTCTGCGTTCTGCGGTAAATCGCTTTTGGTCTTTTGGTTGCGAAGGGGGATTTTGCGGGAACGCGTCCGTGGAATGTGCTAGGATTGCGGTGATCAGTACAGAATTATTTTTCACTGTAACCAAGGAAGAGCCTTAAGATGCCTTTTGTTCATTTGCATGTTCACACTCAGTACAGCCTGCTTGACGGCGCGATCCGGCTCAAGGACCTTTTTGAAACCGCCCGTGCCTTTGGAATGCCTGCGGCAACCATCACCGATCACGGCAACATGTTCGGCGCACTTGAATTCTACGAACTTGCGAAAAAATACGAGATAAAGCCAATCATAGGGTGCGAGGCCTACGTTGCTGCTAAAAGCCGCCATGACCGCGCATTGAAGGCCGAAGGGGAGGCCAACGGTTTAGATGATCGAAGTTTTCACCTCACGCTTCTGGCCCGCAACCAGACTGGTTATCAGAACCTGATGAAACTGGTCTCGCTGGGCTACACTGAAGGGTTCTATTACAAACCCCGCATGGACAAGGAAATCCTTCGGATGCACAGCGAGGGGCTGATAGCCCTCTCGGGCTGCCTCAAGGGGGAAATCGCCTCCCTTTTGATAAGAAATCAACCCGACAACGCAAAGCGAACTGCGCTCGAGTACGCGCAGATATTTGAGCCGGGCAGTTTTTACCTGGAAATCCAGTCAAACGGGATCCCGGAACAGACGGTGGCGAACGAGGGCCTGATTCGCCTTTCCGGGGAGCTGTCGCTTCCCCTGGTGGCCACAAACGACTGCCATTATCTGCGCAAGAGCGACGCCCGGGCGCACGAGGTCCTTCTGTGCATACAGACAGGTAAAACCATTCTGGACGAAAAAAGGTTCAAATTTCATACCGATCAGCTTTACTTCAAGCCCCCGGAAGAGATGGCAAAAGAGTTCGCCCATGTTCCCGAGGCGCTCCAAAATTCGCTCGAAATCGCAGAGAAATGCAATCTGAAGCTGGATCTGGGCAGCTATCATTTCCCTGTATTTCCCGTAGAGGAAGGCGAGAGCCTGGACGAGCGCTTCGAGCGCGTGGTGAGGGAGGGCTTCGATGAGCGCATGGCGTCCATACGGCGAAAACGCCCCGACTTTGGCGAAGAGCAGCTCCGGGAGTACACCGCAAGGATTGACTACGAACTCGAGGTCATAAAGCAGATGGGATTTGCCGCCTACTTTCTCATAGTGGCGGATTTCATAAATTATGCGAAAAAAAACGGCGTTCCGGTCGGGCCGGGCCGGGGGTCGGCTGCCGGAAGCCTTGTAGCCTATGTTATGCGAATAACCGAGCTGGACCCGATCGAGCACGGGCTTATCTTCGAGCGTTTCCTCAACCTCGAACGCATCAGCATGCCGGACATCGACGTGGATTTTTGCGTCAACGGCCGGGACAAGGTCCTGGAATATGTTGCAAATAAGTACGGAAAGGACCGGGTCTCACAAATCGCCACCTTCGGGACGATGGCGGCGCGCGCGGTTATCCGCGATGTCGGCCGGGCGATGGCCATGGCTTACAACGACGTGGACCGCATCGCCAAGCTGATTCCCGCCACCCTTGGAATCGACCTGAACAAAGCCATGAAGATCGAACCCCGCCTGCTGGAGATGCAGAAGGAAAACCCGCAGGTAAAGGAACTGTTCGAAGTCGCACTGGCTCTTGAAGGGCTGACGCGCCACGCTTCCACGCACGCCGCCGGGGTTGTGGTATCAGACAAGCCCATCGTCGAATACATGCCGCTCTGCGTTGGTCCAGAAGGTGAAATTGTTTCCCAGTATTCTATGAAATATGTCGAAAAGACGGGACTCATAAAGTTCGACTTCCTGGGGCTGAGAAACCTCACTGTGATAAGCGACGCGGTCGAGCTCATAGCCCAAAATCATGGAACGCAAGTCAACATCGAAGACCTCCCAATGGATGACCCGGACACCTACGCCCTGCTCAGCCGCGCCGATACGACCGGGGTCTTTCAGCTCGAAAGTTCGGGCATGCGGGACATCCTGGTCAGACTGCGTCCGGAAAATTTCGCCGATATCGTTGCCCTGGTGGCACTCTACCGTCCGGGTCCGCTGGAGAGCGGCATGGTGGAGAACTACATCCAGGGCAAGCACGGAAAGAAGGTCGTCTACGATCTCGAGGTTTTAAAGCCGATCCTGGAGCCGACCTACGGGGTTATCCTCTACCAGGAACAGGTGATGAAGGTTGCCAGCACCCTGGCAAACTATTCCCTCGGGGAAGCCGATATTCTGCGAAGGGCAATGGGCAAAAAGATCGGCTCGCTGATGAATGCTCAGAGGGACCGGTTCTTGAAGGGCGCCAAGGAAAACGGGATCGAATCGGCAAAAGCAAATCACATCTTCGATCTCATGGCGAAATTCGCCGAGTACGGTTTCAACAAGTCTCACAGCGCAGCTTACGCCCTGATCGCATACCAGACCGCATGGCTGAAGTCTCATTATCCGGTCGAATTCATGGCGGCCCTCATGAACAGCTTTCTCAGCAGTTCGGATCAGATCGTACGGCTGATAAACCAGTGCGCCCAGATGGAAATCCGAATTCTACCCCCGGACGTAAACGAGAGCGGCAGGACCTTCCAGGTCGTGGGGCGCGAGATACGCTTCGGGCTCGGGGCGGTGAAAAACGTCGGCGAGGGGGCCGTAGAGGTCATTTTGCAGGGCCGCCGGGAGGATGGGCCGTTTAGATCGATTCATGACTTCTGCGAACGGATGGATTCGCAGAAAGTGAACCGGCGTGTGATCGAGCAGCTCATTCGATGCGGGGCTTTCGACTCCGTGCACTCGAACCGCGCCCAGCTCATGGCGGGCCTGGACGAAGTGCTGGACCGGGCCGCAGCAGTCCAGAGAGATCGTCAGGCCGGGCAGATGAACCTGTTTGAAATGTTGCGTTCGCAAAAAAAGATCAAGGTCCCCCCTCTTCCCGACATTTCGGACTGGGACAGCCGATTGCGGCTCCAGTTCGAAAAAGAGTCCCTGGGGTTTTATATCTCCGGCCATCCTCTCGATTTTTACTCGGAACAGATCCGCTCCGTGTGCAGCGACGACACCCAGTCGGTAAAAGAGAAGCGGGAGGGCGCCGAAGTGGTGCTGTGCGGCCTGTTCTCGATCATAAAGGAAATCACCACAAAGCGCGGGGACCGAATGGCTTTTCTCAACCTCGAAGACAAGTCCGGCACGATCGAGGTGGTCGCCTTCGCCGAGCCTTTTACCCAGGCCCGAGGACTGATCGACGGCGATGAGCCTCTTACGCTTTTGGCCAGGGTGCAGCATGACGAAAAATCGACAAAGCTGCTCGCCAACCGCATCCTCAGTATGCAGGAGGCCGCACTGCAGGCGGTGGACTCGGTGCACATACGGCTCGATGCGGCCAAAATGGACAGGGACGCTTTCGGCCGCCTGAGGCACCTGCTGATTTCCCACCCCGGAGAATGCCCGGCGGTCCTTCACCTGGACGTTCAGGACAAGGGGGAAGCCGTGCTCGATTTGAGCAGGCTTCCGGTCAACCCGACCCGCTCGTTTTTCGAGGAGATGCGTGTCTATTTCGGCCCGTCCTGCGCAGAACCGGTGTATAAGAGATAAGGCGCCCATTTTACGGAGGCACAGAGGACGCAGAGAAATCTGGGGATTTTGGTCTAGGAGCAGGCTCTCGCTAAGACGTTATCGTCAGATGGAAAATGCGCCTTATCACCCCGTAAAACCGGAGTGATTTTCAGAATGTGTTTAGAACTCCTTTCGTGTCACGCAGGCATCTTAACGTCCTGATCACCCACTGCATGTCCGGTCGGTGTCTTGCTACTGTGCAACCTTGTACGAGTCCAATTCCTCCGTATACCGTTCGTTGCGAGTGCCGCCGGCACTGTAATACTCCTCAACGGATTTTACGAATCGATTGATTTCAGGCACATACCAAAATGCCTTATATAAGCGCCCTGTCGTTGATTGAGGAGTAACCTTCTTTGACTGCGTTACTATGGTTGCGCCGTTCTGATTTGCTTGCGTACTGCTATCAACCTTAATCGATGGTGCAAGCTCGGCTTTCCATTTTCCTTCCCCTTCCACCTTGATAGCTTTAAAGTGACCGGCCGGCACATCCACATCTTCCCACCCTATTACATTATAGGTAGTATGCAACTGCTCTGTTTTGTGTTCTTTATTGGGATGGTCTTCGGTATATTCGATTTCCCACGACTTACCTTCCTTAAGTGGAAATTGCAAAGGCCGATTTACAACCGTTTCTTTACCATTGACGTTCCTGAATCTACTCCAATCTTTGCCAACAAGCTGCTCTTTAGCTGCTTGCGTTGAGCCTCTTTCCTTTATGCTTACAAGGATACCCGTCGCACCAGTGCGAATGACAGTCCATTCGTTATATTTCTGGACCCACCCGCTTTGTCCCTTCTCTATTGTACTCCTGTAAGTCCAACTGTCCCCGGGTTTGACAATTGGCAATTCAATGGTTTCGGCTACAGCTAACAGCGGAAATAATAATAAGCAACTAAACAACATGATCATTTTTTGCATTCCATCCTCCATTTGGAAAACGTGCTGCCAGTGTCCAGTCATGTGTTGCCCCGCTCAAGAATAACGCCCTGCGACACGCGTGGCGGGAGACTTTGAGCGATTTTGCAACATGCCCCGAGTTTTCCTCTGTTCTATCAATTTTCGTGCATGGGTAGCCGGTTGTGCGAATAATAGCGGCTTGAGGCCCATCTACACACCATGAGCCACAGCCCGCCGCCCTGCCCGCTCTAATGCAGGGCCAACGCTACCTTTTTCTGCAAACCAGTTCGCCATTGCCGATGGGAACGATTAGCGCATCAACTCTGTCATCGGCCATTGCCCGGTCGAGCATAGGCTGCAGGATCGCCTGATGGTTGATTGCGTTGTCTGCGACCAGAATTGCGCCACTGACCATGTGCGTTACCACAGATTCATAACAAGGGCCGTAGATTTCCTTTTCCGCATCGAGAAAACAGAAGGCAATGTCTCTACAGTTCGGAAGATGAGTGAGTGCGTCCGCGTGAACGAGTTCCACCACATCGGTTACGCAGGCTGCTTTAAATGTCTGAAGCGCAAGTTCGGCTTTGTCGTCCAGGATCTCAAAAGTCGTGACCTTTCCGCCGACGGACCGGCACGCCAAAGCGAGCCAGAGGGTAGAATAGCCCGCGCTCGTTCCAATCTCTACGTATTGACCTGCAGGCGCGGTTGCAGCCAGGAGAGCGATAAATCTACCTACCTCCCTCGGGATCTGGCGCAGGCGCTGCATGCGCGGCGTCCCGTCCACACGGTCGCGTGCATCGATCACCTCCAACTCACGCATTCGAGCCGCTATCGATGATGGCATGTCGTTAAACACGATCTCTCCCTCATTCTTATTTCCCATTCCAATATACTAACAAACCTGAATAGTTCGCCAGAAATTTCCCCCACGTGGACAAATTTCTGGAGGGGCAAAACTCCTGCACGATCATTGGACAAAGAGCGTAAATTGTCTTGTCTCCAAAATCACAGCCTTGGCTCCGCAAGGCTTCGCCAGAGGGGACGGCACACCTAAAACCAACGAAACGCCGCGCATGCCGGGAGAATATTATTGTACAGATATTACTTGTGCTATAGCATAGAAAATTTGTTATATTCTGTCCGGTTATGAAAACCGCCCCGATTTTACGGGTGGCAGACATCATGAACGTTGAGATTTTCCGCGAATATGTGAGCTTATAGGATAAAAGGTGCATTGTTATGGATGGCAGCAAACAGTATTTGGACGCTAAGTCTACCAGTTCAAAAACCAAAGCAAAGCTTACCCGACACGAGGAATATCTTGAACGATTAGTTGAAGAACGAACAAAAGAATTGATGGAGGAACGGGAGAAACTTCAAAAAACAGAGATTGAACGCGACAAACTTATAAAATCACTGCTCGAGGCATCGACAAATATAGAAGCCCTGCAAGGGTTGGCCGGCCACAGCAGAGATGTTGTCCTTTTCGTAAGACCTGACGATGGACGTATCCTTGATGCCAACTTCGCCGCCACTACGGTCTACGGCTACGACCGCGAGGAACTGTTGGGCATGACGATCTACGACATTCGCACTCCCGACGTGCGAAAGCTGACCGCCGAACAGATGGTCCAGGCCGACACCCGCGGCATCCTTTTTGAAGCCTTTCACCGGCGCAAAGACGGCAGCACCCTACCCGTGGAGGTCAACTCGCGTGGCGCGACCATCTTCGGCACTCGGGGCCTGGTCAGCGTGATTCGAGACATCACTAAAAGGAAACAAGCGGAGAAAGAACGGGAGAAACTTATCACAGAGCTTCAAGACGCACTGGCCAAAGTAAAATTACTGAGCGGATTTCTGCCTATCTGCGCCAGTTGCAAGAAGATCCGGAATGACAAAGGCTATTGGGAACATGTGGAAGCATATATCCACGATCATTCCGAGGCACAGTTCAGCCACAGCGTATGCCCTGATTGTGTGAAGAAGCTGTATCCCGAGTTGCTTGATGAGCTATATCCGGAGTCTTCCGACAAATGAGCAAAAACTACCCTATCTTTGAAAACTGCCACCGCTCTTGCCTCCAGCCGCTTTTGACACAGCAGCCCGAACGACAAAAAAACCGGACAATAGAGCGTCTGGTTTCCAAAATCACAGCCTGCACCCCGCTCGGGGTTACGGTCACAGTGACAGGCCCATAACTGGGGAAAAGGTCTCGCGGGCTGTAAAGAAGCGGGGCGTTGTCACTTCAGGGGCTTTCAATCGCCTGCTACGGGGCGAATATCCTTGACCAACATAAACAGGTGCCGGCTATCGGTGGCTGACGGTTCGAATCAAAAATGCCTATATAACGCTGCGGCAGAATCGTCTTTTGCATGGACGGCAAGCGAGCGTACCCCGACAATGTCAAGACAAATCGTTTGGGCCCCTTTATGCAAGTCTCCGACATTGAAAACAGACCCTGTAGCAAGGCTCACAGCCCCCCCGTGGAATCGGCCGAATCCACGGGCGAGCAGGACCGAAAAGATCAGGACGCCCGCCCCGAGGACAAGGACGTGCCGAGTCTTGCGCAGTTCGAAGTTCCCGACCCGGCACACAAGCAGGTAGCCGACAGCCAGGTTGAAGAGGCCCCACAGGACATTGACCGTCGAGGACGACAACCCTACCCCGGGCGGGGTCGCGAAGGGACTCTGGAAGGCATGGCCCGAGATGCCGTTGCCGAGATGGGGCAGCGAGTTCGCGAGGAAAGCGCCCCCGAAAAAGTACGCCAGGTAGTGGTACCAGCGCGTGACAGTCTTCATTTTAGAGTTCCATTCTGAGTGAAGTGGACGGTGCAGTGATAATCGACACCATCTTTACGCACAATCGGGCTTGGGCGCCGTCAGCCTATCTGGACGGCAAGCATGGATACTGAGCCGCCATCAACTCCTTGCACCGGAAAACTTATCTTTTCATTTTTTTTCCTGAGACCAAGTACATAAAGCAGCGGCAAGTAATGCTCCGGCGTCGGGACTGACAGCATCGCGTCCAGGCCAAGCCGGTCGTAGGCAACAACCTGAGCATCATCACCCTTGAGCAGCAAATCCCGCACCTGTTGTTCGAATCGGACCGCCCAGTCAAAAGCCTGAACCCTATCGGCCCCCCAGGCGTACGAGTGCAGATTGTGAACGAGATTGCCGCTGCCGATGACAAGTACGTCCTCTTCGCGCAGCACCGCGAGCCGTTTCCCAATTTCATAATGGAATATGGGGGGCTGCATTTCATCGATGCTAAGCTGCACGACGGGAATATCAGCGTTCGGAAAGACGTGGGTCAGCACCGACCACGTGCCGTGATCAAGCCCCCAGGTTTCGTCAAGTCTCACCGAAACCGGAAAAAGCGGTGAGACCGCAGCCGTGGTGGGCACTGCCTTCGGCGGTGCCTGGAGAAGATCTCTCACGCGCCGGGCAAGTTCGGGACTGCCGGGTGCCGGATAGTTCACCTCGTACAACTCTTTGGGGAAGCCGCCAAAATCGTGGATGGTGCGCGGGGCGGAATTGGCCGTCACGGCGCAAGCCGGAATGTACCAGTGGGCGGAGACAGCAAGCACGGCCCGGGGACGGGGGATAGATTTGCCGATGCGAGCCCAGCCGTCGGTGTAGGCGTTCTTCGACAAAGCGTTCATCGGATTGCCATGTCCGAAAAAGATGGCCGGCATAAGATCGGTCATTGAAAACTCCTACGTCGTCGGTTTTGAGTCCATGGCGACAGGTGTATTGTTAAAAACCAGTGAACAGTGAGCTTCCTGTTTAAGATCGCGGAGTCCTTTTCTGTTCACAGTTCACCGACCACTGATCCGTAGAGATTCCCTCTTTTTCATCCCCAATAACCCGCATGCCTTTCTGAAAAAGACCGACACTTGAAGTTGCCCCAGGCGTTCCTGATTGTCAAGAGTGCAGGCACGGCCCTTACAACTTCCTGAAACGTTCGTGCATCCGGAATTGCATTTATGGCTAGACCATGGAGATCTTGCGAGTGGCGATACGATCCAACGCTTGAGGGTTGGCCTGAGAATAAGTACTTGATTTTAAATCAATTTTACTATAAGCGATCTTCCATCATGTTTTTTCTTGACATTTATAACAAAATGTGCCTACGCTAGATTGTAATGGTTGAGGTACGCCTATGAAAGTGAGAGCTTTGTTTCCAGACGGCTTTCGCACCGACCAGACTCCCGACAGGCAAACCGTCCAAATCAGCCTCGAGCGCGTATCTTTTTCAAAAATCCATTTCCTCCCGTTCTTATCAGGTTGCCGCTTTCCGTCTCCGGCGCGCCATTGTCCAATCTTGGTGCGCAAGCCGTCTGGTTTAGAATTCTTATTTACCAGGTACAGGCTTGTAAGAGGCGAACCAGGCCACTTAGCCGAGGAACATTCTGGAACTACAGGGTGCGGACCAAAAGTGTAGCCTCGCGGCGATCGATTGCTCCAAGCCTTTGGAAAGCACGCCCAGGCGCCTGAAAGGAGGGACTCCGTTGAAATCAGCGCTAATTTTCACAGGAAGTGGGCCTATCCTTGTCCTAACCACCTTCGAATCGCTTCAGGCGCCTGACTTCATTCAAAGACTCGGCGCCAGAGGTATCTCGAAATTCATTGCTCACGAGGTGCCGCTCGAACTTGTGCAGGAACGTTACGGTACACGTTTTTCGGTGATTATGAGTGATCTGTCCCAGAATGATGACTTGCGCGTCATGGACGTCGACGGTCATCACGTCTTCAAGAGCTTCTCTTTTGAGGAATTGGGACCGCCGGTTTACTCTTCGTTCTGGCAGGCGGCCGCCCATGAGGCGGCGTCGGAAGTGAAAACTGAGAGCGAATCGCTTTGGGCGAAAATTGACGAGTATGGGAACGTGGTTGAGTCGTCTTATCTCCCCATGCAGGGGTCCCGTATCGTCCCTTCAATTCCGATCGAAGAAGGCGTTGCGTCAAAGCAAGCCCGTTTTAAAATCAACAGGCAGGGATTCATTTTTGATGCATCACCTCAGAATCTCAATGGCCGTACACTCGTCCTTCATGGCCGGTCGTCTCCGGCTCTGGGTAGAACCGATACCGTAATACCCGCTTGTACATGGCGGTCCGACGATGAAGGAGGGTGGACCTGCATTTAGATATTTTCTCACTCCGGACGAGTGAGAAAGCTGCGCTACGGTCAAAATTGCCGGCCTGACCGCCGTTATCGCTCGTATGCCAGCAGCGGAAGGCAGCGAGCTTTAACATGACGCAACGGCCTGAGGCTGCCGAAGTCTCGACGTTTCTTTCAATTCGTTCCATTATTGGAGCATAGCCCCGGAACAAGGGTTGTGCTGGCGGAGAGCCAATCGGGGACAACAACCACCAACCTGAAAGGAGGACGCCATGAAAGCGGCAATGGTCTTTACCGGTAGTGGCCCGATATTGATTCTCACATCCTTCGATTCGCTTGAACATCCTACCCTCACCGAGAAGCTCGGGGCCAGGGGCATCACCAAGTACATTGCTTACGAGGTATCAGTGGATAAGGTAAAGAAATTGTACGGGACGCGTTTTTCGATCATCCTCGGCGACCTGTCCCAAACCGATGACTTGCGTGTAATGGACATCGACGGCCACCACGTCTTCAACACCTTTTCTTTTGAGGAACTTGCGCCACCGATATATTACCCGGCCAAGCAGAGAATCGCGGCGATGGCGTAGCAGGGTGAAGAGCGACTGAAGCACGAACATGCAGCAAACCGGAGCCGTTCAACGGCTATCGGATTGCGAATGATGGGATCAGCCCGGCGCATAAACGCCGGGCTGAATTATTTCGTTGGCTTATTAATTACATATCTTGCCACTACAGGTAGTAAGAAGATGATTGATGATTGCGTCTCCCAGGATAGCCGTTTGAAACGGGCGAGCATTCCGGGTCACCGCTTATTACCGGCCTCAAGAGCTTTGTAACCTCCTTGCGGGTCATGCTGCACAGAAGAGGCGAGAGTCAAATAAGTAGGGTCAGAATGCAGGCCAAAACCATTAGACCGGGATCGTGGTGTATTTCAGGCAATATGATTTCGGCATCCTGAGCTGCCGATCTTTTAACAAAGGGGGAAGAGATATAGACTCCCCCCAAATCGGCTCCTGCCAGGCGTTTTCTCTACGCATTCGTTTCGGCCGGGGAAGCTGCGGAAGGATCACCGGATTTAACCGGTTGTTTCTCAAAGAAGGCCTTGTAGTCCTGGTCAAAGCCAAGGATGTGATCCTTGTACCAGTCTTCGAGATAGATCGTGATTCCCCCTAGTGTCAACAGGCCTTCTTCCTCAAGTTCCTGAGCCATGGCAAAAGTGTCCTGCACGAACTTTTCGTGCGCTCCTTTTTGCTCCAAATGTTTAGGATAGGAATTGTTTGTGAGATAACGTTCTTCAGTGGTGAAGTGTTCCTGGGCATATCTTATCATTGCGTTGAGAACAGCAAAGCATGATGCTTTTGACAGGCCTGTACCGGCTGCATCACCTATTCCATTTATTAACTCCAGGAGTTTTTGGTGCTGAGAGTCGAGCTCTTCAATACCAACACTGTAGCTATCACTCCACTCAATTCTCGGCTTATGTTTCCGTCTGCTGCTAAGTATCATAGGGCCTCTCATTATGACCAGATTGTCTTGCCGGGAACCATTCCTTGATTTACCGGAATTCGGCAGTCTCCATGTTTGTCGCACCGCAAGCGGATGATCAACTCGGCTTCCACCAAAGAACTGAGATACTCTCCGGCTGTTTGCCGGATATTGAGCATAACTTACGAGATCCCCTTGGCATTGAGAAAAGCACCGTATAGCTTGTCGGTTCCCATGATGTGCTTGTCCACCCAGCTCTCGAGAAAATTCATGACTTCAAAAGTGATGGTGGCTTTACCATCCTGATAATCTCTATAGATACCGGCTACCTTCTGAGTCATGCTATAATGTTTCGCTTTATGCACCTCGTATTCAGGATACCCATTGTCCTTCAGTAACCGTTCCTCAGCGGCGAAATGAGTCCGCGTGTACTGGATGAGTTCTTTCAGGATTTTATCCAGAGCCTCTTTTCCTTTTCCCTGGCTCATTGCAGTATGGAGCTGGCTGACCAGTCCAATCAATTTCTTGTGCTGGTCATCTATTTCCCGGACGTTCACACTGTATTTTTCACTCCACGCGAAAACGGACATTCAGTCCTCCTACAAAGATTAATCGGAATGTTGCGGGCATTGCGCCACCAATTTCTCCATGTTGCAGTCAATAATCGAGGAGAGATCATGCAACATAGATTCAAGAATCGGTGAAGCGTGGAATTTACTGAAGCGTTATTCGGTGAAATACGCTTTAGTAACATTCGCGCTGTTGTGCCAAGTAACAGATGCTTCGCATCCGCAGTCTCATTAGAAGGTCAGCCTCACAACCCCAGCCCCATCCGTCATAGTACCATTGCTTCCGGAAATGATGCTGATGACGTTGTCGTCGCCGCTTGGCTGGATGCCGGTGACATAAATTGTTTGGGTCGCCAGTCCGGCCACAAAGACGGTGTTGACGCTGCCGGGGGCAGGCAGGGTGGCCCCCGCGAACGGCCTATTACAGCTCACTGGACGTTGGCGGGACCGTTCTGTGGTACGAATAAACGGTAATATTAGCCAAGCCGCTGCAAGTGCCGATCAGGCGGTGACGCGAAACGAAGGAATTGCCTGCCGTTACCGATCCTGCCGATCCGGCCGGCTCCCTGCAAAGGCTTTGATGAGGGCAATGACGGGAACGATGGCAAGCAGTGGAAGGACCATGAACACCGGCGCCCAGATACTGGTGGGCGGCGGAGCAAAGTCTTGGCCCAGCCAACCGATAGCAAGGAGGAAGAGACCGAACACGAGGAGAAGCTTGCCACCATAGGCATTGATTTCGTACCAGTTGCTCTCCGAGACGAATGCCTTTCGAATACGGATACCGTATGCGTGGTTCATGGGGACCTTCCGCAGGATCAGCGGGATGGACAGCAAGGCCGTAACAAGACCGATTCCACAGTGGACGTACGGTATGGGCACGATCATTGATTTATCTCCGTTTGAACAACACCCGGAGGTTCATAGATTCTTGGCGTCTTACTCGCTCAAGCGATAGTGGCCCACACCACGATTTGATGTGACGGGCTGGTATGGCGGATTGATCAGCAAGACGCACTTTTCGGACATCCGGTACATGAACCAATGTGGGAGCGGCATAATATAATCTCATCGGAATGGCGTCAATGTGTAGTTGCTTGATTGTAGCCGCTTGATCGGATGCGATTCTCTTGAAGGTAGTTCCTCTCCGTTCATACTTCTTATTCGATCGATTAAATTCCTTGACTTTAAATTAACTTTCCGTAAGATTTTGCGTCACCGAAACCAATACAGGATGAAAGTTATCCAAGCCCCGGGGCATCTTCATCGCCCCGCCTCCGGCTGCCGGGCCGAAACGGGCACTTATGCCGCAAAGGGGAAAAATGAGCCGCACGAAAGCGCAAGAGATTCTCAGTGTATTAGCGCTCATCCTGGGGGTGCTCCTTGGCAGCGCGTTTGGCGCCAACGCCGCCACATTAAATGTCCCCCAGGACTATCCCACTATCCAGGCCGGGATTTTTGCAGCACAGGAAGGCGATACGGTGCTGGTTGACCCTGGGACCTACATGGAATGCATTGATTTTGACAGCAAAGGGATAACGGTTGCAAGCAGCGCAGGTCCAGAGGTGACTATAATTGACGGCGGCGGACAAGGGGTTGTAGTCACAATCCATGATTGTGAGCAAAAGCAATGCGGTTTGCAGGGTTTTACATTGCGGAACGGCTCCGGCGATTTTGCGACCGCCATCGATATCTTGACCTCCTCGCCGATAGTAACGGGCAATATCATTGACGGTAATACGGGATACACTTATGGAGCCATCATCGTCGCCGGCGTATCGTCACCTGTAATTGAAAAAAACCTGTTCCGCAACTTTAGTTGCGTCGACAGCGCTACCTCCGGTGTTATTTACTTCACTTCAGGTGTTTCGACCCCTATAGTTGTGGACAATCTATTTTTGAACAATCCTTGTCGCGCAATAGACTTAGTCACATCGTCAGGCGCCAGTCCCAGGATTGCGAACAACACTATCGTCGGGAACAGATCCGGGATCGGCTTGGCTTATGCTGCCTACACAGCCCTTCACCTGTACAAGAACAACATCATCGTTGGGAATAAGATCGGATTCGAATCCGGTAGATTGCCTAATGATTCCATCTGGCAAAACAATCTTGTCTACGGTAATTCCACCAATTATTCGGGCGTGTCGGACCTGACAGGCGTCAACGAAAATATCTCGGCAGATCCTCTTTTCCTCGATCCTGCAAATAACGATTTTCACCTCCGCCTTGGATCGCCCGCCATTGACACGGGAGACGCCAATGGCCTCGTGCTCCCCGCCACGGACTTCGACGGGAACCCGCGAGTTATCGATGGCAATGGGGACGGCGTAGCCATTGTGGACATCGGGGCGTATGAATTCGACCCGAACGCTCCGCCGCGAGTCTCTTTCGAGCCGGACAAGGTTTCCGGGGCCGCCCCCCTTTCAGTGCAATTTACGAGCTTTACAAGCATAAACGTCACAGAGTACCTGTGGGATTTTGGCGACGGAACATCCAGCACGGAAGCCAACCCCTTGCATCCTTTTGCCCCGGGTATCTATACCGTAAGTCTGAACGTCATTGCACCTTCCGGTACGTCAGCAACTTCGACCAGAAAGGACCTGATCGAGTCTTATAGAACCTACACAATAACGGCTTCGGCGGGAGCCGGGGGTATGATCACACCCCAGGGAGCGACTACACTGCGGGAGGGAAGCTCGTTGACCTGTACCGTAGCCCCCAACCCAGGCTACAAGTTGACAGCCCTGATCGTTGACGGAGCATCTGTAGGAGGTCCGTCCGCCTTACCGGCGACCTATACCTTCAGCACCATTGATTCCGACCATACCATAACAGCCGTTTTCGCCCATTATTTCGACTACTTTGGAATGCAGGTCGGAAACAATGATGAAGCCCAGATTACATATACCAATGGGAGCACCGGCGAGGAAACCGACGCTATCACGCTCGTCGCGAACAGCTCTTCCCTTTTAAATCTGGGGGTCGTGAACGGCGATCAGATCCTGAGCTGGTTTCAGGTCACCCCGAACTCTCTCCTCATGGGGCGGCAGGAGTCTAATGGGGTCGCGGTTACCTTTGCTCCGCCCCTGCCGATGATCAAAACTTCGCTTGCTGCAAAAACGCGCTGGACGGCAACTTCCACAGCTTCTGAATACGGGGTTGCGATTCATGCCACACTTACGGCAAAGGTTTCTCCCCAGGAGCTTGTCAGCGTCCCGGCGGGCTATTTCATGGCATGGCCTATAACCTACAACCTCAGACTCTCCGCAAGGGGGAGGACCGAGTCGACAACTTCGACGACGTGGTTTGCACCCTATATTGGCACAGTAAAAAGCAAAGATTCGACATCGACCGCTAGTTTAGCAGCGTTCTCAGTGGGGGCGGGAACGGTCAACTTCCCTCCTCCCGTGGTCACCGGGACGTATCCGGCTTCGGCAACAGCAGGAAGCACGGTAACTATAAACGGCTTCCAGTTCGGCTCATCACAGGGCAGCAGCGTTGTCAGAATCGGCAGCGTCGAGTGCGATCAAATCCTGTCCTGGACCGATACACAGATCCAGTGCATTGTCCCGGACACGGCCTCTTCGGGTTCGGTAACCGTAGTTACGGATACCTGGACCAGCAATGATTCCGTAATATTGAAAATTCCTCCCCAGATAACAAGCGTCGCTCCTTCTTCAGGGACACGGAGATCAACAGTGCAGATAGCGGGGACACACTTCGGAGCGGTAAGGGGGAAAGTTAAGTTTGGCTCGGTCCGGGCAACCGTTACTCAATGGAGTGATACTTCGATCTCCTGCATCGTTCCGGCGACCGCTCACCTGGGCACGTGCCCGGTCAGCGTGACCAATTCACAGGGGCAGAGCGTCCTTCAGGGAGCTTTCACGGTCGTCAAGTGATAAGGCTCAAAGTATTTGTTGCTGGAGTTCTGCGAAGTCCAACCAGTCGCCGGCATGCCACCCGATGATCGGTTTCGTCGCTGAGGAAGCCAGCAACCGCTTTGCGCATCGTTACTTCAATCGAGTCATCAGAGCGTCTATTCGCATCGTTACGCGACCTGAGCGGTCACGGCGGACGAGGTCCCATTCGATGCGATCCGCACTGACGAATCGATCGTGAATAACGACCGTTCCGTCAAGTTCGTCGGCGGTCCACGTCAGTACACGCCGAGTCTTGTCCAGCGTACCGACCCGTTGAAACCGGTTCCCTTCGGAGTCAAAGAGCCAATGACGATAGCACTTGGAAACCTCATCCCACGTATTGATCTGGAGGTCTTCATCGGGCGGGCGACCCGAAACAGCATCCGTAATCGCTCGATACTCGACGTACTGGCCTCCAAGTGTAACCTGGCCAACTCCCGTGCCGTTTGCTGTGATGGTACGCGGAGCTATCTTTGCCGGCGCGATGACGACATGGGTTCGCCATTGCCCCTCGAACCGTTGGAGGACTTCATCAGCGCCTGACGGTGTACCGGCACGGACGAATGCGAAAGTTGAAAGGTGGAGAGCCAGGATTATTACCAGCAATCGTTTCAGCATAAGTTAGTTAGTTAATTAGTCATTAGTTGTTAGTTGTTAGTGCTCAAAACTTAAAACTCAAAACTTGTTATATTAGTACTCAAAACTCACAACTAAACAGGACTTCAGGCACCGCCGAAGGCAGTGCCCACCCCGGCGGCCGCTCCCAGCGGCTAGACCAGTTCGCCCACCTCGGCTTCCACCGCATTGAGCAGGGCCCCGCTCTTCATGAGCTTTACGATCGAATCGATGTCGCAGGAGAGGATGCGGTCATTGTCGAGGTGCGGGACCGCATCGCGGATGACTCTGTAGGCAGCCAGGGTCCCCGCCCCCGGTTTGAGGTTCGTGAAAAGATCCAGGGCCTGAGCGCCGCACAAAAGTTCGATTGCGATGACGCTTTGAGCATTTCTTACCGTCTCCCTGCATTTGCGCGCGGCCGAGGCGCTCATGGACACATGGTCTTCCTTGTTTGCCGAGGTTGGAATGGAATCCACACTGGCGGGGTGAGCGAAGATCTTATTTTCCGATACAAGAGATGCGGCCGTGTACTGGGCTATCATAAAGCCTGAATTGAGGCCCCCTTCACTTACCAGGAAGGCCGGAAGACCGCTCAGTTGAGGATTTACCAGCCGCTCTATGCGTCTCTCGGATATATTGGCAAGGCTTGCTATGGCTATGGCAAGAAAGTCGAGAGCCTGCCCGACGGGCTGCCCGTGAAAGTTACCACCGAGAAGAATCTCTTCGGTATCGGCGAAAATAAGAGGGTTATTCGTCGAAGAATTCATTTCGGTTTCAAGCACCCTTACCGCATAGTCAACGCCGTCTTTGGATGCTCCGTGAACCTGGGGGGAGCACCTCAGGGTGTAAGCGTCCTGAATCCGCCCGCAGTCTTTGTGCGAGGATATAATCTCACTGTTTAGCGTCATGCGGTGCATGTTGTTTGCAGCCACAGCCTGGCCGGGATGCGGGCGCACGTGGTGGATTCTCGGGTCGAATTCGACCCTCGAACCCAAGAGCACTTCCAGGCTCATCGACGCGGCGATGTCGCCCAGCTTGCAAAGATCTCGGGCATCGTATGCCGCGAGCCCGCCGATCGCGGTTGACATCTGGGTACCGTTGACCAGGGCGAGTCCCTCGGCGGCTTCGAGTTCGAGCGGTTCCATGCCGCACTTCTCGAGGGCTTGGGCCCCCGCGATCCTGGCGCCCTCATAGAAGGCTTCGCCCAGGCCAATCAGGACGAGGGACATGTGCGCCAGAGGCGCCAAATCCCCGCTTGCGCCAACGGAGCCCTTTTCAGGCACTACCGGCACGACCCCCCGGTTGAGCAGTTCGATCAGCCTGTGGACCGTTATGAGCCGAATCCCGGAATGCCCCCTCGCCAGGTCCTTGATCCGAAGCGCCATCATCGCCCGCACGGCGTCAGCACTCAAACTGACGCCCACCCCGGCTGAATGGCTAAGCAGGATATTTCGCTGCAAAGACCTAACGTCGTGAGGAGCAATGGCCACATCGCTCAGCGCACCGAACCCGGTCGTTACTCCATAGATGATCCTGCCCTCACGAAGCCATTTGTCGACAAGGCCCCGGCATTTTACAATCCGCTCCTCCGACTCCCTTGCCAGGCGAACCCGGGCCCCTTGAGCGGCAATCTCCGCCAGGTCTTCGAGTCTCATCCCGTCTACGCCCAGCACGATTTCTTTCATCCCTTGCAATCCTCTCAAAGTCTCGAGTTTGGGACCTTTATTCTGCACATTTGTTTTTCGGGCGTGGAATCGTTCGAACAACGAGCCACAAAAACAGAGCGGTCGTCACCAGTTTGACGCCGGCAAAGGCGAGCAGGAATTGGTAGGGCATGGACAGCGAATCGCTCCCTCCAATGAAACCCATCGAAAAACTAATCGAATACATGATTTCGAGCTCGGCGTACAAAGCGAGTACAAACGCCAGCCATATCCATTTCTTGTCCCTGGTTATAGACCTGACGCCGTCTCCAATCGACCAATAGCCAAGCAACAACAGCACGGCCCCGATCCATTGGTCGATTACAGGGAGATGATCGATGATCAGATGAGGATGGTTCGGCAGTTCGATGAAGTGGGGAACTATCAGCAGCAAGAGAAAAATCAGGGCCCACCTGTCAAAACGCCGGATTTCCATGTACTCGTCTTTTGTCCTCAGGATATCGGCCTGGCGCCGAAGCGGGCCGCCCGCGATCACCAGGAGCAGGCCCTGAAAGTGAGACAAGAGCTCGTTTTGCGAGACTCCGGGCAAATGCCCGTAATAGGGCAGCAGCACGGCCCAGGCCATCGCGAATGTCGCAAGTGAAGAAAAGTGCCTGGGCGAACACTTGGCATACGCTATGGCGCAGTGAACCGACGCATAGGTGCAAACCAAGGGAGCAAACCAGGCAATGTCTTTTACAACCAGTAACCAGTCAAGCGAACCCGAATTTTCCATGGTTTGTGCGCCGAGGGGGTGGGAGTATTGTTATTGCCGTCTGAATATAAGACGAAGAAAAGAGGAAGCAAGAAGCAAAGGTGAAGCAAGGAGCAGGAAGAAAAACGAAAGACCCAATTGCCGTTTCGCACCTCTGGCTTCTGTCTCCGAAAAGTTCCTGTGGGCTGCGCTCCGGTTAGCCCACCCTACGAGACTTCTCGCTCCACGCTACGTTCTTAATTCCTGCTTTCTCGCTTCTTGCTTCCTGCTTCTCGCTTCGAACTTTAATCGCATGTCCAATACCACCCCGGCGGAAATAAATTATCTCCGTCGTACCAGGTATAGCAGTCCAGTTGAGGGTCCACGTCAATATAGCCGGCGTCGTAGTAGGGATAGCCATCGGGTAATACGGTAAAATAATAGTTATTTACGACCAGAATATTTGTATTTTGGGCAACCCCGAAGCCTGGATGGAGATGGCTTCGGACATGTTCGACATAGACCGGCCCGCCGATCTTGCCTGGATGGTTCCTGATGAATTGGCTCCCTGGACCCTTTCGGACCAGCGGGCGAGGTACCGGAGCCTACTCCTGACCCGGTCCGAGGACTGGTGGAAGAACGCCGTGCCGGGGAGGGATGGTTTGTGGAGGCACCGTCGTTGTCGGCGAAGTTTGCTGCTGCTGGGCGGCGGCGACTGCAGCAAGGCAAAAGATGCTAATGAAGCATAAGCTGAACATTGCAAATAAGGCAGTTCTGGAGCTTTCCACCTGATCCTCCCTAAATCCTATTAAAGAATAGAGGAATTATATACGAATTGAAGGATTGAGGGAGCGGATTCCTAAATTCCTAAACTCTTAAATCCCTGAATTCCGTGAATTATTTGTGTCACGGATGCATCCGGGACCCGGCCCGGCAGCAATTGACTATCGTTGATAGAGCCCCGATTCTAACAGCGTCAGAAATAATTTTCGAAATTTGCATGCGTGAGATGAAAAACATCAGCCTCACTCGCCTTTGAATACCGGCGGCCGCTTGTCCACGAATGACTGAACACCTTCTTCATAATCATGGCTGTCGTACACCTGTCTTCTCAAGCCCTGGATGCGTTCGAAGACGTCAGGGGCCAGAGGGTGCGCCCCTGCAAGAAGGTTGAATTGTTCTTTGATAACGGAAATAGCAAGCGCAGAGCGGCCCGTCATCCTCTTTGCCAGATTCGTCGTAAACTCCAGGAGCTTCTCGGACGGCACCAGATGGTTAAGTATGCCCACACGTTCCGCTCTGTCCGCCATGATGGGGTCTGCCGAAAAAAACATCTCTTTTGCGATATTCAACCCGACCCGGTTGATGAAATGCAGAATGCCTGAGGCATTGTAGGGCAGCGCAAGCTTCGCCGGGGTGATCGCAAATGAGGACGATTCATCCCCGACGATGATATCGCATGTCATGACGAGATCGCATGCGCCTCCCCAGACGCTTCCATGGACCATCGCAATGACCGGCCCGGGATATTTCTGGACCGATCGAAGCAGCTTCTCCAGAGAGTCGTTATAGCCGAGCGGATCGCGCCGTACATGAGGCAATTCTTTGATATCGTGTCCGGCAGACCAGACAGAGCATCCGTCCGGCGCCCTCAGAATCACTACCCCGACCTTGCGTTCTCTAAAATCATGGAGCGCCTGAACGATATCGTCTACCAACTCCTGGCTCAATGCGTTTCTTTTGCCGGGATTGTTGAAACAAATGAATCCGATATTGTCTGTTACTTCCACATCGATAAGCGCCATAATCAAGCCTCCATAAACCAATGAAATTGGGTATTAAAAACGAATTGGATGATTGAGGGATTGAATCCCTATTACCATATTACCAAGGTTGCACATCACGCTGACCTCCTGTTTTGCTTTTCAGAAGGTTCATTCATTCCCTTAATCGGATCAGCGCAGTATTTCGGCGAGATAATTTTGGCAACTGGATTGCCGCTCAGCAAAGAAAATGAAGCATACTATGTTCATCGTATGAACAAATTATATTGAAGCTACACTTAAATCGAATCAGAATACGAGCAATAAACTATATCAAACGAGGCCCGGACAAAATTAAATCAGGACGCTGCCGCCCGCCGGCATCTGCGATCGTCTCATCGTAAGCCTGTCGAAGAGACCCCGCAGCCAAGATGAGAAAATCAGAAGCCTGTCTCACTCATTTACCTTTTGGCACTTCAGTCAGCAGGTCGGGAAAAGCGGTACCACTCTTCGTCGTTCGAGGATCATACGAAATCCACGCGGCCCTTCCAGTGGTGAGGACCCTGCTTGAGCGGAGCGTGAGACTTCGGAAACGATAATTTCTCTTCTTCCATTGGACTTCTGTACTAGATAAATCCAAATATTTTTTGTCCTGATGCCCAAAGAAACCGATCTTGTCGAGGTAAATCCTCTCCCCTTTGTCAGTGGTAAGATAGGCTTCAACTTCAAACCGGGTGCCGTCAGTGAGCAGGAAACGGCCCGCCTTATCTTGATCGAAAATCAATCCCGGCATCTCTATGAACAACTCGCTCCAATCGGAGGCCGTCTTCATGGGCTTTTCCGGTTTCACTTCCAGCCACTGAGGCGTTAAAGTCATTCCGGACGAGACGAGCACCTCCTGATAGAAGGCAATGTCATGATCGAGGAACAGGAACAAAACGACGTAGCCAACCGCCGCCGCTGTAACGGTAACGATTATCAGTATGGGTCTGAGTATGGGTTTGAGCTTCATCAGCTACTCCACGTCCGCCCTGTCATCCCCACCGAGGCCAGCAAGAGAACACCATCACGGCGTAGGATCAGAATCCAGGTCGAATGGCCATTTGTCACGAGTGCGTGGGTACCAGTTCTTTTTGACAACGTACCCGAACCTGTCCAGGTTGTCTCGGAAATCCAATGGCGAGATGACAGGTGGCTGAGGTCGAATCCCAAACATTCGACCGGTGGCCTGCTCCAAGGCATCCCGGATTTTCGTGACGCAACTATTTTCAGGACTCCACTTTGGATTGTCCGCCTTATCTTGCTCGATTACTTTCACCAGCAGAGCCTGTTCCTCAGGTGTGAGATTCAGTTCTTGCCCGATAGCGTTCCGAAAGTTATTTCGCTTGAGGTAATCCGCAGTCTTTTCCCCGTCATCCCAACCTTTTTCTGTGAAGGTGTATATGGTGCCATTTATATTGATAGCCGTGTGTCCAAATGACGATCTAAGATATCCCACGGGATCGAACGTCAGGACTTCCGTGATCCCCGGCTGACCCGGTTTGTCGTTAGACTCTACCACATTCGTATCTGCGTTGTTATTCCTGCTGGTATTTGTATTCTCCAGAAGTTGATTTTTTATTGCACCGGTTTCGGGTGAATCGGGTGCTGGAGCGGGCGAAGCGTCCCTGTCGCGGAGAGTGGAGATCTCGGGTGGCGGGGCCACAGCCGTCGTTGCCGCTGCCAGGGGCGGCGGCGAACCCGGCGCCCGAGATCGGGAAAAGAATTCTCCGCGCGAGCTCACGCTTCTGCATGTCAGTGGGGATTTTCCCGTTATTATTTTGCCGCCAGTCGTCGAGGGCCTGGCCGAATTTACCGACAAATCCGTTCCACTTCTGCAGATCGGGCAAAGAGGTTGATTCGGGCGTCACCTGATAAAGCGGGCTGTTGGGATCGGTGTGAGCCATTTTCGCCAGGTCTTTGACGGCACTAAGAGAGGCTTGCAGGTCAATATTCTTAGCCGCCTGCCCCGCATCGCCGGTGTGAATCTTTTTCTGTGTATCTGCCAGGTCGTTGAACTGCGACACGGGCATTGCGCCGTAATACTGTATTAGATTTAGTTTCGAAAAACCGTCCCGGTCCGTGGCGCTCATGCCGTTAAGTTGATTGTAGAGATTATTTGTCTCCTGAGTTGCCGGCGGGTCCCATGCTTTCCAGGCGTTTACATTGATTGCCCTATCCACCTTATCGTAAATCGAGGTATCGGTTTTATAGAGAGCGTCGAAAGCCGCCTTTCTTTGGGGATCGCTGTTAAATTGGGGCCAGAACGATACGGGATTTGGACCGGTCAGAGCGTTAAATACGACTGAACTATTGGCGCGATCCGTCATTTGCTGAGCGTAAAGCGCTTGGCCCGCCTGCTGTTGGTAATGGCTTACATATAGTTGCCGCATCCCGGGGTCGCCGGGAAAATCCCTTTGCGCCAGATCGGCCACGCCCTGCAATTGAGCACTGTAGTTCCCGGCGATATTTTGAGCGGTGGGTACACCGTTTGGCTCGTACATTTGAGCGTGACGGTCAACATAGTTTTTAATGTATCCCAGCGCCTGCCCTGCCGTGGCATCGGCTGGCATGCCGTTCAGCGTGAGTTTATCGGTGCTGCCGCCCAGGACACCCGCCGCGCTTGCATTTGGATCGGCGTGTAGTAACGCCGTCGCCCCTTCGATCCCCTGCTGGTGTACAAGGTAGACTTCCCACGGCTGAGGCTGGCGCCCGAGATCTTTAGCGAGGGCATCGTTATTTTGCTTTGCGAGGGCCACGCCAAGCTGCACCTGGCGTCCGGCGTCGAACCGATCTTGATCCGTGCCGCCCTGCGCCTGCCATGTGCTATCCAAATGTTGGAAGATGCCGGTGGCCGACGAATTAGGATTCTTGGCGGCCGGATTTGTAACCCCTCCCTCGGCGCTCCAGATCGTAAGAGCAGTGCTCGGATCGACTCCCTGTTTTTGCGCCTCAGAAGCTATCTGCTGCGCCATCGCACCGCCCGTGACTTTGCCGTAGGCGTTTTGAGCTGACTGCAGATCCTGGATGGGTTTAAAGAATTTTTCGAGCTCACCCTGCGCCCTTCCTGAAATGCGGCTGGCCGATACCTGATCCTGGTAGGTCTTCATCGCCCCGGTGAAATCGCCGGAGAGCGCCTGGCGCTTAATGACAGCGCTCCAGAGCTTGTCGTTATTTTCGCCCAACTGATACCTGAAAACTTCCGAACTCCAGCCATGCTTTAAGCCGTAATCGGCAGTCTCGTTGTCCATGCGGTCACGCACGTTTTGAAGACGCTGCGGGTTATTCCAGTTTGCCTCGGCCTCGTTAGTGAGGTCGGCCATAACCGCCGTGTGGGTATTCCACTCCCACGCCTTGGTTTGGGCGGCCCCGTATCTAGCCATGCCGTCCAGGTCCATTTCGACTCGGCGCGTGCTCACCTCATCGAATGCCTTTTGCTGCATCATGTTCGGAAGGCTGCTGCGGACCTGCGTCCGGAGGTCGTTCATTTGCTGCTGGAATTCGGAAAAGCGGGCTTCGGCGTCTTTGCCTTCGAGCTTCATATAATTCTGGTAGATGTCGCGGGCTGCCGGCGAGAACTGATTCGCGTAAACATCGTTCACGTTCGTTTCGTTGGCGAGCTGCTGGCTTTGAACGGCGTGCTGCGCGAGCATATTCCCGGCCTGGTCGAGCGACTGCCCCACCTGACCGCCGAAGTTTTCAGGACTTGCCTTGTCGATTGTATTGTAAACGCCTTGGCCCTGCGGGAAGACACTTTGAACGAAATCTGTTGGGACTTGAGGCATGATCGCGCGCTCCGTGGGAGTTGTTAGTTGTTAGTTTTGAGTTAACTAAAGATCGTTGTTTAACTAAAAACTGCTCTTTTTTGTTTTGCGCTCTTATACGAGAACATGAAGCGGGAAGCGTTTGCTCACTGCTCATAATGCTCACCGCTCCGCGGCAACAGGGGCCGGAGACGATAAATCCGATCTCCACAGTCCACCTACCAACCCGCGAGGCACGGCGGTCCCGCCGCCTGCCGGATCAGACGACCTGTAAAGCTGGTGCCCTGGATCAATCAGCCGGACTTTGTGGGTTAGCGTGCACAGGTTCGTTTGGCGGCGAACCGGACCCGGCTTTTTTGACGCAGAATTTTTTTCCACAGACTCTTTTACCGTAGGAACTCTTGCCGTAAAATTTTTCGCCATAAAAGAAATCAGCCATGAGCCGGTTCACTTCATCCCACATCTGGCAGGGGGGGCAATTTGCGGGCCCGTACTCTGCAGGTTCAATGAATTCGGGCTCCCTGGGCGGATTTTGCATCCGTTCCCAGTCCCTATCGTACATGTTGACGACTTCCGGAAACGCCATGAGTGTGCTCCTTAATCTTTTTGGAAAGTCCTTTACGCTCTGCGAATTCAGTGCGGTGTCATTTCGGAGGATATATTACTTCACGATATGAAGTGTTGTCAATGAAAAAAGTGAAGTATTAGGAGGATTTTGTGAAGTGGGTGTTTTGACGCGAAGAGCACTCAGACGGCAGGCATTCACCACGGAGGAGACGGAGAGGAAAAGAGGAAGCGAGAAGCAAAAGTGAAGCAGGGAGCAGGAAGAAAAACAAAGGACCTCATTCTCGCTTCGCGCTTCTTGCTCCGTGCTTCGTGTTTCGTGTTTTTGTTCGGACGCAAACTATACGTCCCCGCAATGCCATATAACCAGCCCCAAAAACCTGGTAGTTTCTAGGGTGATACGCCAGGGTTCATATACCGACTTGTTGTCGCTCACCAGGAAAATCCCTTCGGGCGAGACCCGGACACGTTTTATATACAGATGGTTATCGATGCCGATGACCATGATCTTGCCATCGCGCGGTTCACGCTTTGAAGTATCAAACAAGACGAAATCGCCATCGGTCAAGGTTGGCAGCATCGAGTCGCCGCTCACCTGGGCAAGGCGCATGGCCGAGACAACCCCTTTTAGCAACAACCAGTCGCTGCGGAAAGAATAGAAATCCTCAGACTGCTCTTCATAGACCAAATCCCCCGACCCGCTGCTCAATAGAGGTTTGACCTTTTTAACAAAAGAAAAGGAGATTTGGCCCGCCGGCATGTTAACCGTATACGACCTTTCCAGTGGAGTGGCAGAGGAGATCGGTTCCTCCACCGGCTGCTCGAAAGTCTCGGGGCCTTCGCCGGTAAGAAGCCATGCCCGGCGAAATCCGGTTTTTTCCTCTATCGCCATGGCCAGGTCGGGTTGGATACGGGTATTGCCGGCTTCGACATGGCTGATGGCGCTCGGGTGCACTTCGATTATCTTCGCAAATGCCGCCTGGCTGATCTTTTCCACGCCTCTTTGGTCCGCGAGACGTCTGCGAACATACTTCAATCTTTGAGCGTAGGGAGATTTTTTTCCTTTTTGCATCACTTTTTGATTTGACTTTACTTCATATTGCGATGTATCATCTTTCACCGGATCACCTCCTAATGCAAGCCAAGCAGGCACTGATCCCTAAATGCGAGCTGTCCCGCCAAAGGACAGTATAAAGGATTTATATGACGAAAACAGTGAGTTGGGCAACAAAAAACGAAGTAGTGGGACGCCTCCGGATGGCGGGGCTGAGTATGAAAGACTTCGCAGTCATGGAGGGCTACGAGCCCAATACGGTGAGAAAGGTTGTCAGCCGGTATGCGGGGAGCTACAGGAACCCGCGGGGCGTCCTGGCGCGGGCAATTATGCAAAAATTGGGTGGAAAGCTTTAGATTCCACCACAGAGACACAGAGAAAAACAGTGAGCAGTGAAGACAGAAGTTAAAAGAGTGAAGAGTGAAAATTTGACAGTTCACCCTTCACCCGTTCTTCATTCACCCATTCACCTATTCACCTGCTCTAAATTCAGAAGGAGGAAAGATCATGGTGGAAAACGATCTGCTGGTCGGCTGGAAGCAAATAGCACAGTTTTTGGGGGTATCCGAGCGAACGATACGAGGACACAGAAGCCGGCTCCTGGTGAGCGGCAGTATTTTTTACCGAAGGCGCAAGCTTGGCAAAAGAATGGTATGCGCGTGGGCCGACGATTTGAGGCAGTGGACGAAGAATCTGTAAAGCTGGGCAGTGCGCTATTAGCTTAGGGGATGGTGGTATGTCCTGAAAAGCAAAACCCAGTCTAATTGACATATCGCTTACATGTTCGATTGCGAAATGGTATGGTTTTGCGGGCTTTGGAGTTTTCCAGGAAGTTTTTCTCGGGAAGCATCCGGCCTGGAATTGCGGTTCGGATGCACGGCGCACAATATGATGCATTATTTCGTTTAAATTCATTTTAAAAATTCACCATTTTGTGGACGAAAACCATCGCCCATGCATCTAAGGATTGAGAGCAAAAATGGTTTCGAATGTTTATACTTCTGTCGGGCATTGTGTTGACCGGCAGTCTGTCGTGAAGGAGTACCAGATGAAAAGAGTGCTCGTGCTATTGGTTGCCGCAGGTCTGGTTCTAGCGCCCTATACCGCCTCAGTGAACGCTCAAAGCTCAACTTCAAAGCGTCCCCCAATAGGACAGCCTCTGGTCAGTGAAGGCGAGTTTGCCGTAGAACTGGCGACAGCCCTCAATTTGGCCTCGTCGCACGATGAAGCGGCAGCAGAAGATGCGCTGGCCTCGATCAGCATCGCGCCTCGAAACGGATGGATTTCCGACTATCCAATGACGCCCGACATCATTGCCGAGGTGAGGGAGAGCACGGCAAGATCGGCATCAGCGGGAAGCCTGAGGATGGCGGAGGCTGAGGCGACCGGTATCGTGGACAGCGTCAGCACTGCAATGAATCTTCCGATTAAAGTCGCCGGCGGAAAACACGCTTATGAATCCAGTTCAAGCTCAAGATCCAGTTCCAGTCCAAATTCAGGTTCCGAATACGAGTCAAGTTCCAGTTTCGAATACCAGTCAAGTTCAAGTTCCGAATATCAGTCCAGCTCCGGCGCTCCTCCTCCGGAGTTTTCCGACTATGTGGAGCCCACCGACGTTGAGGCATACTATAACGATTACGGGCCGCCCATTGTGAGCTATTATCCACCTCCCTGGGGCTACAGTTCTCTTTATGCCTGGGTCCCCTGGCCATTCTGGTGGGGAGGCTTCGGCTTCGGCGGCTTCTTCATCCTGAACGATTTCGACAGGCACGATCACTTCCACCACTTTTCCAACCATGTCACGAATGCGAACGGCAGGGTGAGCACGATCAATGCGGTTACCCGTGCGACGGGAACGGGAGTGGGAACTCGAACTGCTTCGACCGCCGCGGGTGCAGGCAGATCAACGCAAACCGCAGCGGGAGCGGGCAGGTCGACACAGGGATCCCGGCTCAGTTCCTCCATCGCCCGGCCAAGCGCGAGCGCTGTGATGAACCGGCTGGCGGCGTCAAGAGGAGCAAACACGGCGGGCGCATCAGCGGCGTCGCGAAATTTTGCCTCGTCCGGGTCCTCGCGTAATATGGGAAATACGAACGGAGCGGCGCGAAATTCGGCTACGGCAAACCAGATCATGAACAGGTTGGCGTCGACCAGCCACGCCCAAGTGATGAGCCCGGCCACTGTCGCGAGGTCTGCGTCTTCGAGCGGGCGCAGTTTCAGCAGCACTGCGTCATCGCGTTCGTCGATCGGCGGTTCCCGAAGCTATGGAGGGGGATTCCATAGTTATGGAGGAGGCTCGCGTAGCAGTGGCAACAGCTTCCGCGGAAGTAGTGCCGGCAGCTTCGGAGGAAGTAGTGGCGGCATGCGTAGTAGTAGTGGCGGCAGCTTCCATGGCGGCGGCGGCAATGGAGGTGGCGGGCACCGTTAAGAAACGGCACCTGATGAAGCCGCCTCACTAAGATAAGGGTCTTCCTGCAAACGCGTACCTGGACAGTTTGCACGCACAGCCGCGTTTTTTGACGTCGAAGAACACGAAGAAAAACGCATGTGCGCCTGAAGACACACAAAACCCGCGGTCCAGGCTGTATCGTGGTGTTGTATCTATATTGTCCGGACACAAAGCTTCAGGCTAAAAGCTTGCGCGGAACAAGGTGGTCCTGGTAAATGGAATGAACCGATGCTCTCTTTCTCCGCGTCTTCGCGTGAAAAACATTGGTACTCATTTGCCGGCTGAACCGGCAAAAGCGTGCTTGCCACGGACATGAGGCCAAAATCCGGCTTTGACCCGGAACCGGCCAATAAATACCAAAAACTCATAAATTAGTACTTCCTAGCAAGCTGCAGGACGTAGTCCCTCTCACCATCATCAAACCAGGGTGGATCACCAGCCGCCGCGTTCTCTTCCATATGTTGGATGCTCGATGTAGCCGGAATCGCAACATGGCAGCGGGGATCGCTCAAGATCCATTTGAGAAGAGCTTGTGGCCAGGTATTCACGTTGAAAGGCTTCAGCGGCACGAGTTCCTCAGTTGATGGTGAACGGTGTAGAAGCCCGCCGCCGCCAAAGGGCCGCATTATGACGACCCCCAAGCCGAGGTCCGCTGCCAGAGGTAGAATATTACTTTCGACTTCACGCTGCTCAACATTGTACGGAATCTGAATGGCCGCAATTCTGCCGCTTTCCATAATACGGCGGAGTTCAAGAAATGAGAGAGAGCTATAGTGGGTTGCACCGATGGCGAGAGCCCTGCCTTCATCTCTCAATCGCTCGATCATCTCCAGATGCTCCTTCCAGTTAAGGAGATTATGGATCTGGTAGAGCTCGATACGGCCACCAAAAAACGAAAGAGAGCGCCTCGCTTGCACCCATCCCTGTGATGCGGTATCTGCCCAAACTTTAGTAGCGATTTGGACGGCATCACGTTTCCCTTTCAGCGCCAGACCCAGCACTCGCTCAGCTTCGCCGTACATTGGGGAGCTATCGAAGAAAGCCGCCCCCGCTTTCATTGCCGCATTTACAACAGAACGGGTGTTAGCGATGGCAGCTTCTCCTCGAACATCGAAGGTTCGCCATGTTCCCATTCCTATCGAAGGGACAAGCAGGCCTGATTTGCCAAGTGGCCGGATTTCCAAGGTGTGCTTCCTTAAAGGAGTCTCTATACGATGAAAGACATCATTGGTAAGGGGGTATTGCCGACAATAAATGACAAGGCATCAGGGTACCACACCTGTGAGGAACCCAGGCAAAAATATTCAGCATCCATAGCTTCGGTGATACAAACATTCAGAGCTTCTTGTGGTCTTACTCGCTCTTACTTTCTTTGCTGATCGGCTGAAATTTGCCTGCCGTCCATTGAGATTCGTAGAGGCAATTACGGCACAACTATCATTGACATTCCAGGGCCGTTGAATAGACTGTGCGGAGGTTCACACAATTGACGCATTACTCAGGTTTACAATAATTTGAGGGGAGAAAACCTTTGTATTCTCACCTCACCATGGTGCCTGGGGCATTACTTCTGACAGGCTAAGGAAGAAAGGCGACAGGCATGAATTACGGTGGTCTTTTACCTAGGCGAACTTTTCTGCATGGCATTGGAGCGCTCGCAGGAGCCGCCTGTTTTTCCGCGCCGTTTGGGTGTGACTACCTGTGGGCGAAACTATCGGGAGGCAATGGTGAGCCCGGGGTGACGGCGGGCCCGGGCGCGGAGCCTCTGCGGCAGCAGGCTGCCGCCAAGGGATTGATCTATGGTGCGGCCACGGGTGTTGGGCATTTGAGAGATGACAAGGACTTTTCCGCACATTTCGCTGCAGAATGCGGCATTCTCGTGCCGACAAACGAACTCAAGTGGGAAGCTCTGCGCCCTTCCGTGGAAAGTTTTGATTTTGGTCCGGCCGATTGGCTGGCAAGCTTCGCTCGATCGAACAGGATGCTCTTCCGCGGCCATACACTCATTTGGCACATTTCTTTGCCCGAATGGTTTCACACTGAGGTAAACAGGGACAACGCCGGACAATTCATGCAAGAACATATTACGACTGTAGTCAAGCACTATGCCGGAAAGATCCACTCCTGGGACGTGGTGAACGAGCCAATTTCTCCATCCGACGGCCAACCGGACGGAATGGCCCAATCCCCATGGTATCAATTTCTGGGGCCTGGTTACGTGCAAGAGGCCTTTCGGACGGCCGCGGCGGCAGACCCGAACGCCATATTGGTTTTAAACCAGGATAATCTCGAATATGACAGCCGTGGAGCCGAACAGTACAGGTCCGCTACACTGGCGCTCCTGAAGAAGCTGGTAGCATCGGGAACCCCCATACACGCATTGGGTATACAGGCACATCTCGCCGGAGGCGATCGGACTTTCAACGCAGGTAAATACGGCGCCTTTCTACGTGATGTCTCCGCCCTAGGTCTTAAGATCTTGATAACGGAGCTTGACGTGTCGGACCAGAATCTGCCCCATGACATTAATATCCGCGATCAATTTGTAGCCAGAACGTATGCGGATTTTTTAACTACGGTTCTCCGTGAGCCATCCGTGATTGAGGTATTGACCTGGGGTTTGAGCGACAAGTATACATGGTTGGCTAATACGAGGCAGCGAGCCGACGGAGCCCCTGTACGCCCTTTGCCGTTAGATGCTGCAAACCGGCGCAAATTGGCATGGAACGCCGTTGCGAAAGCTTTTCAAAGCGCTCCTGCCAGAGCGCGGAATTCGAACCCATGAGCTATTCGCGGGTGGTGTGGCCCTGCGGCATTTTCTCCGGTTTCCTGGATGGGTCTAAATCAGAAGCGAGCCCAGGTAAGGTTCGTCCTTTGACGATATAGACAATATGCTCCATTGTCGAGTTTTGTTTCTGGCCGCCCCGAGCGGCTTGAGCAGGAATAATCCTTATTATCTCGCGGTGTTGTATAGACCGTCAAACGCCAATTCACATTTCCGTTAATTATTTTCCCTAACTTGCCGATAACCGTAGTGTTGGAGATTCAAGGCAAATTATTTTCCCTTGAATTGGACTCATATTTAATGTGAAGGAGACTGTGATGAGCATCACGCCTGTTGGCCCTGCATCCAGTGCATCAACCTATCGAGCGCCTGCCGCGGATGGGGATAGCGCTGCTGTTGAAGCTGCGGAGTCCAGTGCAACAAAAGCTACGGAACAAGCGAATGGGGGCGTCGCACCCAAAGTGACTCCGGCATCAACGGGAAAGTCGTCTTCGAGCTCTAATGATCTGGCTAGACTTAGAATGCTTGCGAGTCAGCACATGTCGGCCAGTCAAATCGCACAGCGATTAGGAAAATCTATCTCCGCTGTCATGCAGGAAGCCGCTGCCGCGGGGATAAATCTCAACGCCGGTTCAACCAGCGATTCATCTGCCTCAACAACCGCGAACCCGGCTATTGGTAATAATGTGAACGTGAAGGTTTAGGGATTCCGAGGTTACGGTACAACCCTGACCCGAGATGTCAGAAAAATGGCGTAACTTGTAAGAATAGCAGTGATTTTCACAACTTCCAAGAAACTCTTTTGCCTGATGAAGTGGCGAGTACATAGAGTTTCTTGTAGGATTGAACCCGCTATCACGGGTGCTGTGCTGGATAATTTACTGTACAGTTTTTCACCCGCTTTCCCGCTGTTATTCTTCCTTGTATTCCCGTACCTTTTTGGCCAAGGACTCTTCCAGTTGGCGGATATTGCCGCCTGCTTCGTCTAGTTTCGCACGTCGCTCCACCAATTGATCTTCATTGGCGGCGAGCGCCGCAACCCATTTCGCCCGCAGTTCCTGCTCCTTTGGCAGCTCTGTTCTAAGTGATTGGAGATTGGAGCGCAAACGGCTCTGCTCCTCGTCCAAGCGCTTTGCCTGCTGTGTCCACTCATTGATCTGCCGCTGCGAAGCAGCCTTTTTGGCCATCAACTCGCTCAACTCCATCATGAATGCCTTTGCGCCCGGTGACAGATAGGGCTGGGCCGCATAGAAGCGGATCTGCTCCTCGCCGCTTTGGGCCAGTCGCACCTTCTCATTTACGTCGCGCTTTTCCTCGATGACAAAGTCCACCGTCTCGCCGGCCTTTAGCGGGACCTCGAACCGGTAATGGTTATCCACTTCTTTTAGAGGCTTCTCGGGTTTGCTGAGACTGAACCCGGCGCTTTTGGGCTGATTGAGCCACAAGGTGGCCGCTTCTTTGCCCCGGTTGACGATCTTCCAATCGTTGGTGAGAGTCTCAACACTCGTGAGAGTGAGTATGCCGTCCACGAGGCGCCCCCTGAAGTGGGGTTCTCGGTGAGTTTTCTGCCGAGGGATTATGTCCACCGAGGCGTCCTGGGCATAAGGGACGACCTCCTGGCTGCCGGGAGGCAGAGTGTGCCCCAGGATGCCCTCGCCAAGCGAGGTGCTTCCCTCAAAGAAGGTTATGGTCCCGGCCTCGAACGTCAGGTCGGTATCGTTTCGCACCACGAAAGCATTAGCGGGTTTGGGCGAGAAAGACTCCTTGAAGTAGAGGAGCCGACGGCCGTTTATCTGTTTGGAGAGGATAGGGACCATGGCGGCCTGGCCGCGAGGGACCGAGACCTTCTCCCTGGCTTCGTAGCTGAAGAGTTCTCCGACGCTCGCGCCCGTAGCGGCTGCATCGTAGCTGGAAGCGAGGAGTTCGCCGGTTCCCTTCTCGGTGGCCGTCGGTGCAGATGCCTTATATGCAGGTTGATCTATCGTCTGCGCCCGGCCGGCGCCCCTGCCGGATCGACCCGCCTCTCCTCGACCGGCGGATGCGGCCTTGCCGGGAGCTCCGTGCGAGCGTGCCGTTTCCACTTCGAGCTTCGATTCCAGGGCGTATTTATCCATGATGTCCGGCGGCGAAACAGCCGACCAGTCGACAGCCAGGCCTTGTAAGCCAGGTATCGGCACCTGCTGGCGCTGGACGTAGTAAGGCGAATATAAATCCATCACATAGGAATTCGGGTTTCCGGCGACAAAGGAAATCTTCACGTCCTTCCAGTCATCCTCCGTGGTGTTTTCAGCCAGGGCCCAGCCTTGGAGGAGCGGAGAGGAGTCCTTCTTTTTTTCGTCGAATATGATGCGGTAGGAGCATTTCCAGATGGGCATCTCGATGAGGTAGCCGATCCGCAGATCTCGCTCACCCTGCCCCGCAGCACTCACTGTGAGCTTCTTTCGGTTAGTGTATTTGCTGTCAAGAGAAAGGTCCATGAGCCTGCGGAGATCTCTTTGCAGCGCATCATCGGCCAGGGTGAACTCGGAGACGGCGAAAAGGTCGAGCGACCGGATGGGACCGGCATCGGTCAGCAGAACGAGCCGGTAGCCCGTTCGGACCTCCTGGTTGCCGATGATTTCGTTCAGGGGCTCGATCCCGAGAATGCGGCCGGAGACACTTTCGCCGGCGGCTTTGGCGGTCAGCCTGGCGCCTTTGAGCTGAGCCATGAATTGGCTGAGGGCCGACTGCTCGGGCACGGTGATGAGAATATCCTGCAATTGTTTGGAGAGTGGGTCGCGTGTTTCATACTGCACGGATGCGATCTTGCCCCCGCCGAGATCCAGGGCGAAAAAGCTCGTCAGAAGATCCTTCATCTGGTCGGTACGAAATGAGAGCGAGACCGTCGCATTGTCTTTGATCTTACCCTCCCGCTCGATGTATCCCATACCGTGCTTGTAAAAGACTACTTTTCTGACGGGCAGCGGTTCGGCAGGCGCCGGGGCCACTTCCCCGGCAGCCAACGATGTCCACAGGCAAAATATCACCGGCACTAAAACTATGCTTCTCATCCTACCCCCTTTTCTCATAGCGCCTCATCTCAAATGCATGCGAGTCAAAAGCAAAGGGTCTTGTGAGTGACAGAAACTCAAAGCCCTTCACGGTCTTGAATCCCAATTCCACTATCAAGCCGGAATTAGGAACTAAAGTAAGCATGACACGGAGTGTTTTCCCGGTAAAACATGCGCGCGTCCGTATTTGAGAAGTCGTACAAATTCACTAAGTTGACACCTTTTTGTTTCGCGCCCATGGCTGGTGCTCGCCGGGGGGGCAGGCACGCCCCCGGCTTCGGAGCGGGTCCCCTTCGTTCAAATTCGTTGAGAAGCGTTCGGCTTGTGAAAACGGGGCTTCGATCTTACGTTTTCGGGGTAGTCACCGGAGTCCACAAAAGGGAGGTGAACCTTGAAGCTGAGGATTTGGACGGGGATAATCTCATTTATGCTTTTGGCGGCATTTCTTGCGGACCTGTGGATAGATGCGCCGGCTGAAGCTGCATCGGTTCATATAGCCTGGCCCCCGAGCAATAGTCCGGACGTCGCCGGATACAGGGTACACTACGGTGACCAGCCCGGGTTCTATACGAATGCAGTTAAGGTAGACGGAAGGTTTACTTCCGATGCTGTCATAGGCGGCCTGGAAGAGGGAAAGACCTACTTTTTTGCTGTAACGGCCTACACTGCAGACGGCAGAGAGTCAGGATACAGCGAGGAGATCAGCAACGCAAAAAGTGGTTCCCTGCCAAAACGGGCCCCGCCGCACACGGCCGCACACAAAGCTTCGCGCGGCACCCCGGATCACTTGCCCCAGAGCAGGCCCACCGGCCGGAGCGCACAGACCCAGGTGACGTCACGAAAAATACCTCCTTCCAGAAGAGAGGCCACGACTACCGAAGGTAAGATAATGCCTTCACGGACCTACAGGCTCGAGAAAACAGACCCGGCCAGACGGGTAACGGAGGCGTGGTAACGCGGCGGCGAGGCAGCGAGCTATACAGGTACCGGTTCACCACAGAGGCACACAGTACGCAGAGAAAAACAATGAACCACGGATGCACGCCAATATACACGGATAAAAATGCAAAAAGGAAAAGACTTCCAGAAGTAAAGCAGCATGTACGAAAAAACGGTTAGTCGTGCGAAAAGGGAATTCTCTCTGCCTTTCTAATCTGAGTAATATCCGTGGTTCAAGTCTATCCGTGATTGAGACCTTTCTCTTTGTTTCCTTGTCATGCAATCACGAGTCGACCAGACAAAGAATAGTATGCTTGACATTTTTTAGAATCTTGTTTGCATTACTCCCGATAAGAAAAGGCTTTTGCTCTTTAAAGCTTTTCTTGCCAATCAAGACAAATTGATACTGATTTCGATCAATTTCATCGAGCATGTCTCTGGCAAGGTCCCTTTTTGTGTGCGCAATTTGTGTTTGCACCTTTTCGGGACCCACGCCGCCTCCGATCAGGGCGTCTCGCGCTTCGGACAGAAATTTTTCAACCTCCCGCAGAGTTGCGTTGCGCCACTCATCGAGCTCTCGCCTTCTGTTTTTTTCCTCGTCATCATTGAGGATTCGCCCATGGTCCCAAAATCGAGGCGGGAGCGTGGGTATGAAATGAAGCAGTGTGTAACTCAAGTTCGGGATCGGAGCAAAGAACTCAGCGGCGTAATACGTCAAGGCGCGTGAGTCCGGAGATCCTTCCATAGGAATGAGAATTCTCCGTGTCTGATGCACCGGGGTATCAATTACCCATATTGTTCGCAAGGTACTGTACTGTGATAACCGGCTCGAAGTACTTCCGATGAGAAGATTTTTCTTCGGCGTTCTACCGCGCCTGCCACAGATTACCGTCTGGATTTTTGAAGCGGCAGCTTCATCCAGAATATCACACGATGGAGCGACGCTGCCCATTTTGAGCTTCATCTCTATCCTGCCGGCATCGAAGCCTGTTTCAGAAAGGACTCGACGCGATGCCTCCAGAACTGCCTTTCCGGCTCTTTCCAAGTAGCCTTCCATACTGCCAGGAGCCATCATTTCACTCGGATAAAATACATTCAACTCCGGCACGCAATGATAAAGCAGCACCTGACAGCCGTCGTGATTCTTGAGGAGGTCACCAGCTATCTTGAGCGCTTGATTGCACTTCTCCGAACCATCTACTGCGAAAAGTATCTTTTTCTCCATTGTTGCAAACCTCCTTTGTCAAGGATTCCGTCCTCTCCTGCGATTTCCGTCCCGTATTATTCGCAGTAAAAGGGCGGTCCCAACTCTCCAAAGGAAAACCTTTTGAAAACGTGATGCCCATTGTAGTCCAAGACCCTCAGATCGTCACTTTTTAACAGGTCCTGCATGATCAACGTGAACTGGTCCTTATATTTCTCTTTTACTTTTTCGACCGGGAGTTCATAAGCGATGTACTTTTTGATTCCCTTGGTGGACAGTTTTTGCACGAAACTGGGATCGTCAAAGGATGTATAGCTCGTCAGGATAAGTATTGGACCGGTTCCTGTAAAAATAATACCTGCCTTCACGGACGACTCCTTTCTGCTTGTTAAGCTGTGAGTGTATGAAAGTTTTCGCCACCGGCGTTCACAAAATCAGGTCCGCTTCTTAATCAGCAATTCACGGCAGGTGATCTCAAGAGGCAACTTGGATGGCAGCCTTGGGCAGAAATGAACGCTGTTCACCGGTAGAGGAATTCAATAAGCTTGGGAAAAGGTGAAACGCCATTACAGATGTAAGTTAGAATAACTCTGGCTATATCAGGAAGTCAACGTGGAATCAGGAATTCCAAGGCCGTTCGTTTACCGCCAGGCCCGGTTTTTCACCGTTCCTGTTAACCGCTCACTATTCAGTTGTATTAAAGTTTCCTGACCCATTCGCCAACCTTATCTATAGCCTCCCGGGATTCCGGAAAAACGCACTGTTTACGGATTGAAACAGGCAGCCGAGGGTTACTCTCCGGTATTTTGAGTTTGGCATCTGATAGGGTTTTCACCAATGACGGCCACATAGTGACGCTTCGCCTCGAGCTCTTTTTCACAGATCGCAAGGCAACGGTTATGGTCACGCATAATCCTCTAAATTCGAACAACTGCAATTTCGAGCATCATGAATTGAAGGCCTCGAAAGTTCCGCACATCCAGGCACATGCCAAGGCGGACCGGGACCGGTCTCTGAACAGGGCTCTAAATGCGGTGTCCGCAAGGATGTGCGAGTTTGATACTCGCTTCCGGCGCTCACTTTGCGGGGTTTTAGTTCAGTGATTGTGCACGTAACGGATTCTGGATACTTTTCCAGCCTCGATGCAGCAAGCACCTGGTTCAACTCATCCAGGTCGCCGCAAGCTTCGACTCCGGGATGACTTGCCGGGACCAGCGCGCCGCTGTAAAGGCTCTTCCTTATCCTTACGGCTCCTCATCAGCTTGAATTTTGGAGGTTAAACAGCTACAAGTAGAGGCTCGGCCTGTTTAACGGCACATGGTGCAAATGGTGTTTTCGTGGATGGGGAATATCCGCAACTTCCTCGATTGAAACAGTGATAGTGAGGTTGCCATGCAAAATACTGTGTGCAGTGTAGTGCTGATTGCCGGATTTCTGGGCTCCGGCAAAACCACCCTCCTGGCACATATACTGAACTGGCCCGACAACCAATCGGGGACTGTGGTTTTAGTCAACGAATTCGGTACAGCCGGCATAGATGGCGAACTCCTCAGGAGATTTGATGTGCCTGTGGTGGAAATGGCAAACGGGTGCATATGCTGCTCGCTTCAAGTCGACTTCCGGCGGAGCCTGGAGGATATTCTCAACCGGTTCCATCCCAACCGTCTTTTAATTGAGGCTTCCGGCGTGTCCGATCCACATGATATCCTCGCGATCCTAAATGAAGCACAGTTTAGACAAAAGCTCAATTTGACGAAAACCGTAACGGTCGTTGACGCTGATTTCTGGGAAGTTGCCAGGGAAAACCCGGAGGGCCTGGTTTGCGACCAGATCAAGGCTGCTGACCTGATACTGCTAAATAAGGTCGATCTGCAGCCTGCAGAACTGGTGACAAAATTCATTTTCGAGATCCAGGAGGTATGCCCGTCTTCCAGCATAATGCCTACTTACCGTTGCCGCATCGATCCGGACGTCCTCTGGGGGATACAAAAGCAAATCGGGCACCGGGTCGAATCCTTGTTCGCCATGTACATGGAGGAAGGCCATGGAGGCTGTTGTGAGCCTCACCACAGAACGTCGAACGCACACGAACTGGGGTATGTAACCTTCTCATTCGAAACATCGGTTCCGTTCAGCGAAGCGTGCTTTTGCCGGTTCATGGAGTTGGCGCCCGCTCAACTTTATCGCATAAAGGGATATGTATTCTTTGGCGGCAGATCTGCCTTCGTAAATCACGTGGGCGGCAAGACCGAGTGGGCCTATACCGGCGCAAAGGATTGCAGCAGACTCGCTTTTGTTGGATGGCAGGTGGACGAAAAAACTTTATTGGCCGGACTAAAGGATTGCCTGGTTGAATGACGGATTCATTCGAAACCCGCGCAATGCCGCCAGAGATAAAGAACTGAAATTTTCTGTTGGCACTGATCCGGGTTAGCGAAAACCCGTGAGGGCCTGATGCTCAGATCGCTCACGCATGAGGAGATCATACGAGGCAAGAGCCGGCTTTGTGGATCAAGAGTCCGGAGGCTTTGAAAAAATCTACAGGGAACAGAAACTTCTGCAAAAGCACAAATGAGGATTTTAGGGTAATAAGTCCTTTGGATTACGGCATTGGAGTTTCATCGGAAGCAAAATGACCGATAAAATCCTGTAGCATGGACAAATGCTTGACGGACAAGTTTTTGAACTCTACCCCACAGCGCCTGGTGCTGATCTGCTCCCAGGAGCCTTCAGGGACTTCCCGATCATATATTATTCTGCATTGAATCTTGGCCATGTGAATGAAAAGGTCGTTGCTGCCGAATATTTTTATTTCGGAGCACCCATTATTATTCTCGTCTGTAGACAGATACCGGACGCACAGCCCGCCCATGCTGATATCTAGGATTTGCCCCATGTTGATAAGTTCATTGGGTCTTATAAAAGCGGCGAATGCCCCTTCTTTGCCTTTGAACCTTTTGAATATTCTTTTTTCCTCAAATATCTGAGCGCTACGGTCCACAAAGAGCCTCTCGTATTAACTCGAATGCAGTTCAGCTTTTTTGTAAAGGCAAATCAATCGATCCTTCTCATGCCAAACCACAAACCCTCTCCCCCGAAGAATTACGGTTAAATAAAGCTGGGTTATGATGGGAGTTGGTAATCGTCAGCTCGCCTTTGGAAAATCATGCAACTGTTCTATTCTCGTTTTGATGCTGTCAATTCTTTTTTCCTGGAACAGGCAATTCAATCCACCAAGCTGATTATCGCAGAAATGATAATGACCCGTTACCAGATTCCTTCGGATAGTGCCAACAATTGAGGAACCATTTTTGACCACGATTTTCGAAAAGGGCGATACCGGATCGCGTTCATAAACCATTTCGATGTCCTTTCGGTAACTATAAATAGAGAAAACCGCCGTATCCAAGTCGAAGAAGACAGAGATCGTTCTTCTGAGGTGGAAGATAGGGGAGCTGTCCCCTTTTGATAATCAGGCCTGGAGTGTATTTTCCATTTACTAATACAGTAATATGAACGTAGAGCTCTACCGGCTGTTCCTTTCCGAATCGGGAGAATTCCCTACTCAAAGGCGAGATAGAATGCGGTCAGGAAGACGTCTGGCTGTTTGAAAGAGTCAGGTTTGCGACGATTCGGTAAACCAGCGATTCGAAAACGGCAAAGATTTTGAGACCTGTTTCTCATTTATCGACAAGGGGAGACGTTTGAACCGGTCCTATCAACAAGGAAAAGCGATCAGGGGGTAACAGGCGAGAGGATTGCACACCCAGAGTCATGAAATGGGTCGCCATCGGGGGTGGAATAGGACCACGAGCTATTTACATTACCCTTAAGGGGAAACCCGGGGGCAACATAAATCCGGAAGCCACCATGAAGTATGAGCAAAATGTATAAGGTTGAGAACCAATGCGGTTCTGGGGAAACTAAGACAGTCTATACGGCGTTTCTAATTTCTCTTCCGAAGTCCGAGCAACCTTCGATATTTCGCTCCTCTGTTTTTGCTGCAATATTGCACAAGCAGGCAAGAAAAAACCCAAGAATGACACCCGCAAAAGCCATGCCAGGAACCACATCGGTCACCTCTTTCTCCCCCGTATCGAAAATAACCTTTTTGTTCATCCGCGAGCGAATTTTCCCACTTCTAAAGTAGAGTATAGCCAATATCCCGATGAAGGAAACTGGAAAAACCTGATTACAAGCGTCCCACGTTTTTTAAGGATCTTATCGCGCTGAGTAAGGGTAGGTAAGCGAAAAGGAATAACTTGGATTTCAAATTTTTCGCTTCCATCAGTAGCGTTCCTGGAAGGGGGCATTGATCCGCTATCGGAGGAGGAATTTTTCTCCCATCCCTAGCTAAGGTTCGTCGGCAGAAGTACCTGCAACGGGTCCTTTTGGATACATCCCGAAGGCCCTTCGGAAAATACCAGGGATTTCCGCAAGCCTCGAGACCTCGACATCTGCTGCTCCGGGAAGGAATTCTTGAACTCTTCGTATCGACCCATGCACGTGTGGAAGTCCGGCGATTCACTGATCGACAGAAATGGAATTTAAGCGCGTCCCGGCTCCTTTCAAGAAATACTTCTCATTTCCAAAATCCATGATATAGAAGTCTACCTTCAGGATACTCTAAGGATTTTCGGTGACAAACGTTTCACTCGGTCAAAAGTAACAGCAGTTTTAAAACAGATTGGCCATAGGGAGAGCCGGGGCCGGCAAGGGGTCGATGACTCTCTCTGTTCAAAGAGGGAAATCTGATGGTATGGGATCGAACAAACCGTCCGGTGTGGCTCCGCTGTACAGTGGGTGTTCTTGCCGCCGTCATTGCCGCTGCTATCCGTTTGCAGTTCCTGCAAGTCCTTGAGCTCCGAGCCGCATTCCTGACCTTCTACCCTGCCGTGGCGCTTGCGGCGCTATATGGGGGACTTGAAGCCGGGTTGATGGCCACAGTCGTCTCGGCCGCCCTCGCCTCCTATTTCTGGATAGAGCCGGTGGGCCATTTAGCTATTACTGATTTCGCCGACCTGATAAGCATGGCCATTTTTCTCGCAAGTTGCACCCTGATCTCCTATATGGCCGAAGCGGCATTTCGTGCCCAGGCACGGGCACACAAAGCGGAAGAACAGGCAAGGCTTGCCGCCGAGCGCAAGCAGGCGGAGGTTCTGCTGCAACGCCAGGCGGAACTGCTGCACCTGTCCTATGATGCCATTATCGTTTGGCAACTCGGAGGCCGTATCGAGAGCTGGAACAAGGGGGCGGAAGAGCTTTACGGCTATTCACAAGAAGAAGCCGTGGGCCAGGTTACCCACGATTTGCTGAAAACGATCCGCCACGAGCCGTGGCCTCAGATCGAGGCCAGGCTGCGCGAGCGCAAATTCTGGGAAGGTGAACTCAAACACCTCACCCGTGACGGGCGGGAAGTCATCGTTTCGGCACGCCATCAGCTTGTGTGCGGCGCAGACGGCGTGGAGCGGGTTCTGGAGACAAACCGCGATATCACCGCGCGCAAGCAGGCCGAAGAGGAACTACTCCGGCATCGAGAATGGCTGGGGGTGACTCTCAGCAGCATCGGCGATGCCGTGATCGCAACCAACGCCTCCGGCAATGTTTCCTTCCTCAATCCCGCTGCTGCTGCACTGACAGGCTGGCAGTCTGAAGATGCATTTGGTCATCCGATCCAGAGCGTATTCCGGATAATCAACGAGAAGACCCGCAAGCCTGCTGAGAACATCATCGACCGGGTGCTGAGGGATGGGTGCGTTGTCAACCTTGCAAATCATACGGCCCTGATCGCCCGTGATGGGCGGGAGATCCCTATCGAGGACAGTGCAGCGCCCATCAAAGACAGCACCGGCAAGGTAATCGGGGTTGTCCTCGTCTTTCATGATGTCACGGAGAGACGTAGAGCGCGGGAGGCATTGCGCGAAAGTGAAGAACGGCTGCGTCTTTTCATCGGGCACGCACCCGCATCGCTGGCAATGTTCGATCGCGAAATGCGCTATCTCAGCGCCAGCCGACGATGGCTTACTGACTATAATCTTGAACAAACCGACCTGACCGGACTTTCGCACTACGAAGTCTTCCCGGAAATTCCGGAGTACTGGAAGGAAGTGCATCGCCGTGGGCTTGCGGGTGAGGTGGTGCATGCCGATGCCGACCGGTTCGACCGCGCGGACGGCTCCGTTCAGTGGCTTCGCTGGGAGGTGCGGCCCTGGTATGACGCTGCAGGTGATGTAGGCGGCATTGTGATCTTCAGCGAGGATATCACCGAGCGTCAGCAACTTCTTGAGAAGGCTGAAAGTCTTGCACGATTTCCGGATGAAAACCCAAACCCGGTTCTCAGAATATCCAGTGACGGCAAACTGCTCTACGCCAACAGGAGTAGTGCGACTCTTTTGAAATCTTTAGGCTGCAAACCGGGTGCAACACTTTCAGATGATTGGAAGCGACATGCACTCCAAACGTTCAGTTCCGGCTGTTCCAAGGAAATGGAACTGACATGCGAAGAGGTGGTTTACTCACTGCTTCTGGTACCTGTGAGCGACTTGGGGTATCTCAATATCTATGGGCGCGACATCACCGACCGTAAGTTGGCTATGGCAGCGCTGCTGGAGAGTCGGGCGAAGCTTGAGGCGGCTCTGGCAAGCATGACTGACGCTGTGTTCATTTCAGATGCAAAGGGGCGTTTCATCGAATTCAATGATGCCTTTGCAACATTCCACAGGTTCAGGAGCAAGGACGAATGCTCCAAGACCTTTGCCGAGTATCCTGACATTCTAGATGTATTCATGGCCAACGGGGAACCGGCGCCTCTGGATCAGTGGGCGGTTCCAAGGGCTTTACGGGGTGAAACGGTCACGAACGCCGAATACAGACTGCGGCGTAAAGACACGGGCGAAACCTGGGTAGGAAGTTACAGTTTCGGTCCCATTCGAGACAAGGACGGCAGAATCGTCGGGTCGGTGGTTGCGGGTCGTGATATCACCGAGCACAAGCGGATGGAGGCCGAGCTTCGCAAATCCCGTGATGAGCTTGAATTACGTGTCCAGGAACGCACTGCCGAGCTGAACAGGTATATGGCAAAGCTGGAGCAGAGCAACCAGGCACTGCAGGACTTCGCCTCTATTGCCTCACATGACCTCCAGGAACCTCTACGGAAAGTAACGGCTTTCGGGAATATGCTCAAACAGAAGTATGGCGGCTCACTGGAAGATCACGGGAGAGACTATCTGGAACGGATACTCAATGCCAATAGGCGCATGCAGTCTTTGTTGACGGCTCTCCTCGAATATTCCAGACTATCAACTAGAGCCGAGCCTTTCGTTAAAGTCGAACTTACAAAGACCATTCGTGAAGTTCTCTCCGATCTTGAAGTAAGGATAGAAAAAACTGGTGGAGAAGTGCGAGTTGGAGAACTTCCTGCGATTCAGGCCGATCCCACGCAGATGCGACAGCTTTTCCAAAATCTCATAGGGAATGCCTTGAAGTTCCACAAAAAAGGAGAAGAGCCTCTCGTTACAATCCGAAGCTCGACCGATGCACAGATGATCCGGATCGTTGTCGAGGATAACGGCATCGGGTTTGGGGAACAGTACCTCGAAAGGATTTTCGCCCCTTTCCAGAGACTGCATAGCCGGAGCGAATATGAAGGAACTGGAATGGGTCTTGCCATCTGCAAGAAGATAGTCGAGCGGCATGGCTGGAACATCACGGCAAAGAGCACGCCGGGAGCAGGTGCAACGTTTATTATCGCATTGCCCCCTGGCCCGAGATGATGAGAGCGGGATGTAACCAATGAACAAATGTAGATGCACTTTCCATTCACCCCGTGTAGTAATCACTCTGCTCCCGGCAGTTGTCCCGGCGGCGGGATGCCGGCAAAATGCGGGGAGGGAGGCCCAAACCGCTCTGATCAAGCTTATCAGAAGCAGCATCCGGACCTGGTGCCCGCTGACATAATGATGCCCAAGCTCGATGGCTTCGGTTTGCGGGCAGGAGCTTCTGCGGAAAGTAAACTCTTCCGGTAATATCCTAAAACAGCAGTGGAGGCACTCTCTTGGGGAGCAGGGAAATGGTTATCTGGAGCGGATACTCGACGCAAATCAGCGCATGCAGCCGCTACTTACGGCCCTTCTCGAATACTAAAGGGTATCAACGAAGACAAATTCATTTGTAGGTGTTTAACTCAAAAAGACATTCACGAGCTCTCACAATTCCTAAATATCGTAATTTATGAATCTATTTATGTATCACATCCACGCTTGCCTGGTAGCAATACAACTTCACACCAATATTGACCAATTATATTAACTATATGTTCTAGCTGGGTAAATGACATTGGCTTTCGAATATATGAATTTACTCCCGAACAATAACTCTTCGCTATAGTATCTTCATCATCTGATGTTGTCAGAACTATAATTGGAATGTCTTTCAATCTATCATTTGATTTGATTTTTTCGACCGCTTCAATACCACCCATCCTTGGCATATTCAGATCAATTAAGATAAGACATGGCTTTGATACTCCGGTTTTCGTTAAATATTCCAGAAGTTCTAATCCATCATTTGTAAAGTGCAAAGCTAAACATTGACAATTGGTGCGGAAAGCTTCCTCTATTAAAAGCCTGTCGTCTTCATCGTCTTCTGCAACAACTACTGTGATTGGTACTTGTACTCCGCAATTTTCCACTGTAAATGTGTTCCTTCCTCCGCCCTTTCCTCACCGCCAAATTTTTTGGGGGCAAGAATAAAGGTAAAAAGAATGCCTTCCACTGCAACCAAATCGGATTTTGTCAAGGACAAGGCAAGGTTGAGCTGAACTCCTCAACGTATCTCAATTATAGCCTTTTCAAGGCAGGGGTTTCAAGTGGTGTTTTCTGACGCTCCGCACGCCATGTTGTTCAATTATTACAGGTTCTTGCCCAAATGCTTTCACGCGGAAGCGCTTAGATATTGCTGCTGCCCGGCATTTTTACGTTTTGCCTTACAGTACTCTTGCTGACCACGAAGAGGGAGCGCAACGGGGAAGAATGCGGAGGAAATTGGCGCTTAAAAGGCTTCTTTATGGTTTCGTCAACTTGATTTGGCCCATTTTGATACTTTCATTTGGCCCACCCCAAAGTCTGGTTTTTGATTCGTTTTAGTAAAACTGACCGATCCCCTGCCTCAGGATCGACGCCTCTGGTTTTTCAATCTTCTTGTTAGTCTATTCCACCCCAAAATTGAGGGTTGCCGGTCGAGGTTGAAACGCAGGGAGCCCGTAGGGCGACCGGAGTTTCAACCCCCACCGGCAGTGTTGACAGTCAAAAGCTGGGAGGCGGAAGAGATCGTTTGGATTTCATTTTTTGCCGCCGTTCCTTTTCTCGAGCGTCCTTCGGAAGCGGTATGATTCGTTTCCGGTCTCGATGATGTGCGCCTGGTCCGTCAACCTGTCCAGCATTGCCTTACAAAGCCGCGCATTGGGAAACATCGTGGTCCATTCGGAAAACGGCAGATTCGTTGTTACGATCACAGCCGCCCGCTCCGCTCGTCCCGCGATCACCTGAAACAGCAGCTCCGCAGCCGATTCCGGTATTGTTACATAAGCCATCTCGTCGATCACAATCAGGTCAAAGCGTGTCCAACGGCTGGTGACACGCTTAACCACGTTTTGGCTTTTGGCCTCGATGAGTTCGTTTACGAGGTTGGCTGCCGTCGTAAACCGAACCCGTTTGCGCTGGCGGCAGGCAGCAACCGCGAGCCCCGTTGCCAGATGGGTCTTTCCCGTTCCCGCTTCGCCTAAAAGAAGTACGGGTTCGCTTCGTTTGAGATAGCCTCCATCGGCGAGGTTTCGGATCAAGGCCGCAGGCACATGCGGCGTCTTGCCGAACTCGAACTCTTCGAGTGTTTTCACCTTCGGAAAGTGTGCCTCTTGGATGCGCCGGGCAATAGCGTTGCGCTCCCTTTCCTCCAACTCTGATTCCAGCAAAGTTTCGAGGTAACTGAGATGACTCTGGTTTTGCTTTGCAGCCTCCTCGGCTAATCGAGAAAACTGTCTTCTCAGTGTCGGGAGCTGCAACTGTTTGGCATACTCAACAATCGTTGATTCCTGTAGGCCAACCGTTGGAGCGCTCATTGGACCACCTCCCCGCCCGACCAGTTGCGAAGCAGTTGGTCATACTCATTCATCCGGGGCTGGGGACGGTCATAGCAACTTAGCTCTCCAATCTCTACAGGCTCAGCCGACCTCCGCTCCGCGGTATTGACCGAGTGGAGCAGCAATCGGACTGCGCTCACATCGCAACAGCCCAATGCCAGGGCCTCAGCTACTGCTCTTTCCAGTTGCTCGTAGCCATACTCGCGGCCCAGCATGAGAGCCTCGATCATGGCACGGGTCCCTTCCTGCTTGCCCTGGCGCTCTTTAAGCTTTGCCCAGAACCGGTCGTAGCACTCCGGCCACCTTCCTTGATGCCTCCACTGCTCAAGAGGTGTGCTACCCGCAAAAGCGCCCGGCTTTTTCATTAGAACTTCCAAGTAATGCTCCAGATCGAGCACTTTTTGTTGACGCCCGAACGAGCGTTCATGCCTGGCTACGAGCTTGCCCGCATGCCAGATCTCCACGTAGGCCGGGTATACCTTGGCTTGTACTTCCACCCCTGCCGGCAATGGCACCGAGTAAAAGTTCGTCAGTACCTTTGCCGACCCTTTCGCGTTGACTACTGGATAGTGAATCGCTGCTAATTGAAAACCCTCCTGGGCCAAAGGCTGTAACTGGTCGCACTCAATAGTCATGGACTCGCCCACGCTCCGGGGTTGTCCGCTAATCACACGCCCTTCATCGCTTTGAGAAGCCTTAAGGAGTTGTTCATTGAGATCTTCGAGATTGCGGGCTTTGGGGACTGGAACCAGATGGTTGCGACGAAAATATCCTCCCTCACCTTCAACGCCCCCTTTCTCGTGTCCCTCGCCAGGAGTGCAAAACTCCGATTGGAACCCCCAATGTGAGCGAAAAGCGATAAATCTTGCCGTTTCCTCCCTCTGATGCCCACGTAAGATCTTCTTTACCGCCGATCCAAGATTGTCGTAGCGCAGAACTTGAAAAACACCGCCAAAGTGGTCAAACGCAAACTCATGGCCTTCCAGAAATGCTTGTTGAGTAGCGTGCGGGTAGGCCCGGTGAAACGCTCCTCCACTGGCCATACTGCGCACGCAGAAGATATAGAGCTTTTGCCGCTCGCCATCTAAATCGGCATAGGCCTCATACCAATCTACCTGTGCCTCCTGGCCCCATCGATACGATTGCGGAACGAAGATGTCTCCTCTGATCAGTCCCAGTTCGTGCTTTCGACTACGCACATACTTGCGAATCGTTGACTCTGCCACATCAAGATCGGGAATCTCATCCCGGACACGTCGCCAAATGCGATGTGCCGTGTGCCTCTGTTTGCGCGGGGCGTGCTGGTCTGCTTCAAGGATGGTATTGATAAATGAAACTGCCGGTGCCAGCTTCGGCCACTGCCGAACCGCTTTCTTGCGCTCCTTGGGGACCGCATCGGCTAACGCTTCCCTCACCATCCGCCGGTGAATGCCCAGCTTCTTAGCCACTCCAATAATTGTCCCTTCTCCATGTTCATACTCTCTGCGGATTTGCTCGAATAACTCCACTTTCCCTCTCCTGTCCAACGTGCCTCCCTCTCCAGTCTAAAATGACCGGATCAGGCTACACGATTTCGGTTTCAGGGTGGGCCAAATGAGAGTATCGAAATGGGCCAACTTAGAGTAGCGAACCCACTTTATGCTTTCGCCCCAGGAGCTGGTCCCAATGAGGGTGAATTAAAGCCGATTCTGAGCATGATGGTATTAAGTTTCTTTTTCTGCATTGAGAATGACGGGTAACCGGCCCTATCATGACACAGTTCCCCGTCCGCTCAGAAAGACTTGAATTATACACTTGACAGCTATTGCAAATACAAGAATCCAACGAAACTCGTTCCGGCCATGAGGCCTCCAACAATGTTCCCCCGAATAGCTAGTGAATGCTGTCTTCTAGCAGGCTTGAGGGCATCGGCGAACACGACGGCATTATCAGTACCTGTCACATCAGTAGCGGCCATATGCACATAATTCATGTCAATCGGCCCTATTGTGGCGCTGAATTCGGTAGGAAAACCTGTGGGAAGCGATGATCCGATAGCGCCAATCGTTCCAGTAACGCAGTACGGGTCAAAAACAGTTCCGAAAGTGAGTACGATCTGGATAGTTGTTAGCGCGCCGTTCGGCCCGAGGGCTTGACAGTCGATCCAACCATCCCAGACCGTGTCGCTAAAATTTTGCGGCCTGGATGCAAATGCGCTGTTGCTGATGAGCAATAATGCAAACATAGTGGCCAGAATCACCACTTTTCTCATGTTAAACTCCCTCCTTGTTTAGGTTGCAACATTTGATTGATCCACTCGCATTGTCCATTGCAACGCACTCGCATCGCTGCAGGTAATATAGATTAGCCGCGATGCTGTTTATCCTATTCGTGGTTGCACAAACGCGCGCGCTCATAGTGGATGGGCGGGGCTGTCAAATTACATTATTGTTACATTTCGGTGACTTGCGCATTGGGGCCGCAAGGTTTTTCCTTCATTCACCAGTATTGGGACCTGATCCCCAGGGTCCGGGCCCGTGGCAGGCTCCGTGGCTCTAGTCCCGCTACTCTCCTATTCTTCACGCCGTTGCGCTCCCTCTGCGTGTCAAAACCTCCTCCCGCATGCTTGAGAATCTATCGACAATTGGCGAGGCGTATACTCAAACTTCGCGTCCTTCGTGTTTGTGAAATCGCATGAGCAAGGGAGTTTTCTTTTTTTCTGCTTTTTGCCACTTCTGGTTGCCGTTTCTCGTTGCCGCTTCAGGTTGCCGTTTCTGGTTGCCGTTTGATAACGGCGCACGCCACGCTGTATCCTATTCATGGAATTTAGAGATTTAGGGATTTGGAGGCTTAGGGATCCAATCTCCTCAATTCTTGAATTCCTCAATAATTCAATTGGTAATTCGTTAATTCGTTTTTGAGATAAGGAGGCCATGACATGAAGTGTCAACACTGCAGCAATGAATTGGATTTACTTGAGATTATCGAGAAGGGCCGGGTCTATGAGTGCTCGGGGTGTGCCTACACAATCACGCTGAGAAAGGGCTTCGCGCCAAAGATCCTCTATAGCGGTCCTCCGCCTATTGACCTGTACTGTCACGATTAGGATTGGGAGAAACTGTCCAACACGGAGACCTTCCAGCTAAGCGCCTCGCGGAGCGTAGAGAAACGAACAGGTTATAGAGAGCGCAGAGCAAGGCGCCGACCGCGGATGGAGGATCGCAGCGCGGTGGATTTACACGGATGAGAAGAAAGAGAAAGGAAAGGCGAGGCCAGGTTTTCAATGTTTTTCCAAACTTCTGCATTTATCCGTGTATATCCGAGCACATCCTCGGTTCATCGTTTTTTGCGTGTCTCTGTTACGAAAAGGCCGCCCACAAGGGGTAGACTACAGCTCGTTCGGGCGCCTTTTGATGATTTCAAGGTGTCCCGAGAAGGACATGAAATGCTGTGGTGAATGCTTTCGGAGGAAGAAATGGCACGGAAGGCAAAACTCATTGAGAATATGGCAGAGCGCACGGAGCAAAGCCTGTTTAAGCGTATCGAAGGCTACTTCTACGAGGAGAAAACCGAGGAACTGCGAAAGGTCGAAGAACTTGACCCGCTAACCGGCGAAATTGTCAAGGTGGATAGGCCCGTTGTTGTAAAAATAGTCCGCAAACATGTGCCGCCGGATACAAGGTCGATAATTTTCGCGGCAAAGTGCCTCATGCCGGACAAATACAAGGAGAGCCACGAGCCGCCAATCTCGGGGTTCACCGAATTTATAACTGAACTTGAGGAGGCGCGAAAACGTGCGAGCCAATGTCATCCCCGTCATACCAACCAAAGCCGGGACGGAAGCCGGGACCAATCTTAGGAAACTGGCAACCTGTCTTGGCGACTATGCTTTGGACCCTTACGGCTGGGTGCTCTTTGCTTTTGGTTGGGGTAAGGGGGAGCTTGCCGGCTTTGACGGTCCCGACCAATGGCAGCGCGAGCAACTCGAGGAGATCGGGGCAAAACTTCGGGCGGTGGGACCGCCAGCCGAGTGCGCCGCTCAAACCAAGGGCGGCGGCTGTGGAGGCGCTCGTCCCGGCTGCGGCCCTGCTGTCAACGACGCGGTCGGTGTGATCATCCGCGAGGCGATAGCAAGCGGCCATGGTATAGGCAAATCCGCTTTTGTCGCATGGCTGATCCTGTGGGCTATGAGCACGTTTAAGGACACAAAAGGCGTAGTTACTGCGAACACCGAAACGCAGCTAAAGACGAAAACCTGGGCAGAGCTTGCAAGTGGTTTCGGCTTTGCTGGTTTGCCTCTCAGATGTTCGACCTGACGGCAACCGCTATTTTCTCGGTTAGTCCAGACCATCAAAAGACCTGGCGAATCGACATGGTGCCGTGGAGTGAGCGAAACACAGAAGCTTTTGCGGGCCTTCACAACAAAGGCAAGCGCATCCTTTTGATATTTGACGAGGCGAGCGCAATTCCCGACGTTATCTGGGAGGTTTCGGAAGGAGCGCTCACCGACGAGGGAACACAGATCATCTGGTGCGCGTTCGGTAACCCTACGAGAAACACCGGGCGGTTTAAAGGGTGCTTCACCGGCAAGACGCGGCAACGCTGGAATACAAGGCAAATCGATTCGCGCACGAGCGCATTCGTTAACCGCGGCCAGATCGACGAATGGATCAGCGACTACGGAATTGACTCCGATTTCGTCAAAGTCCGTGTGCGCGGCATGTTCCCGGCCATGTCGGCCAGGCAGTTTATAAGCGTGGCCGATGTCGATGCGGCTTACGGAAAGCACTTGCGTCCAGAGCAATATAACTTTGCGCCGAAAATTCTCACCTGTGACCCTGCCTGGGAAGGCGACGACGAATTGGTGATAGGGCTGCGCCAGGGGCTTGCATTCAAAATTCTAAGGACCATCCCGAAAAACGATAACGATATCCAGGTGGCAAACATCATTGCGAACCAGGAGGATTCAGAACATGCCGATGCTGTTTTTATCGACGCAGGATACGGGACCGGGATTGTAAGCGCAGGCCGGACATTGGGCCGAACCTGGCAGCTCGTCTGGTTTGCCGGCGAATCGGCAGATCCGGGGTGCCTCAACAAGCGCGCCGAGATGTGGAAGCTCATGCGGGACTGGCTCAAAGAGGGCGGCGCTATCCCTTTGGATAACAGTCTCTACAATGACCTGATCGGCCCCGAGACGGTTGGCAGGGTAGACGGTAAAATTCAGATCGAGGCCAAGGCGGACATGAAGCGACGCGGGCTGCCGAGCCCCAACCGGGCGGATGCTCTTGCGATCTCATTTGCCTGGCCGGTGTCGGGGAAATCGGCTCGAGCTGCAAAACCCGCTTTTGCCCTGACTGAATATGATCCGTTTGGCGAGGCGCCTAAGAACCAGATCCACGGATCTGGCCCGGGGCAGGCGCTGTTTGACTACGATCCTCTTGACTAAACTTTAACTAATAAGGGCCATTTTTTACACGAAGAGCCGGAGTTTGAGTATAGCCGCAACGTTTAGAGCGACAGTGATTGAAGCTGAGGAGAAGCGCCCATGTCAATCATTCTTATCCGTAATCATCTACCGCGCTACGCTCCCTGTCCCTGGTTTGAATCTTTAAAAGACAATGCCGGAATAAGAGGATTTCAGGAATATCCCGGGGCAGCATGCGCTTCGCGGAGCGTCGATCTCTCCGCTGGCGGTCCCACCGCGCAAAAGTTTTTTTCCTTACCTGCTTTTTGCCGTTTCTGGTTGCCGTTTCTGGTTGCCGCTTCTTGTTGCCTCTTCTGGTTGCCGTTTGATAACGCCCGGTCCGTCAGGGTATCCTATTGTCGTTTGAGAATCTGGGAATTGAGGAATTGGTTAAGTCATTTGAAGAATTAGGGAATTGAGGAAATGAGGAATTGAAAGCGAATTAGATGATTGAGAGGTTGAATTCCTTAATCCCTAAATTCGTCTGTGCCCTAAATCCCTAAATTGGAGATTTTAATCCATGTGTTTCGGTGCACCTTCGGTTCCAGCACCTCCACCGGCCCCGGCGGCGCCTCCGAGTCTGCCGGACTCAGGCGTCCAGGGCGCGGGGGCAAATCAGCGCAACCTGGCGGCTCAGGCATATGGGGCGAGCCAGACGATTCTAACCGGGCCGATGGGGCTGCAGACCAAGGCCGATACGACCGCGAGCGGCGGCAAGACGCTTTTGGGAAGCTAAGGCTCACCACAGAGACACAGAGCACACAGAGAAAAGCAAAAAGTTAAGATTGGCCGAGGAGAGAACGTGGCTCGAAACGCCCTTGTGAGGAAGGTTATTAACTGATGGCCGCTGTAGCTAACACACTGCCGAAATCATGGAAGTATAAGATTGCAGGCTCAGTCCAAACTGCGGAGCTTCGGCGCTACGTCGACCGCCGGCTGACAGGCCTTCGCACGGATCGGTGGAGCTACTGGCAGCATTGGAGGCAGCTCTCGGATTTCATTTTGCCCCGGCGCGGCCGCTATCTCATGACTCCCAACCAGGCCACGAGGGGAGACCCAGTTGGAAGCAGAATCATTAACGAAACTCCGACATTGGCTGCTCGAACCCTTTCTGCTGGGCTTATGGCTGGGCTTACGAGTCCGGCTCGGCCCTGGTTTAGGCTTTCTATCCGCGATATGGATGTGTCCGACAATACGCCGGTCAGGCTATGGCTTGATGAGGTCACTAAAAGAATGCTGACGGTGCTCTCTCAATCGAACGCCTATAACTCTCTTCACGTGATCTACGAGGAACTTGGCGTATTTGGGACCGGGTGCGTGCTGATTGAGGAGGACTATGAAGATGTCATCAGATGTCAGACCCTCACTGCGGGAGAATACTATGTGGCCTCATCCGGACGCAACCAGATCGACACTCTCTATCGTGAATACGTCCTCGCAGTTGGGCAGATTGTTGAACGTTTCGGATTCGAGGCCTGCAGTCCCGTTGTGCAAGGCCTCTGGAAATCCGGAAGCCTCGACAAGGAGATCCCGGTAGCCCAGGCCATCGAGCCCAACGATGACCGGTCGCCCCAGGTCCCGGGATTAAAGGGCCGCAAATACCGATCGATTATCTGGGAATGGGGGCAAAGTCCCGATTATATCCTGGAACTCAAGGGTTACTTCGAGCAGCCCTTTTGCGCGCCCAGGTGGCACGTGATCGGAAACGACTCATACGGAAGATCCCCGGGCATGGAGTGCCTGGCAGCCTCGAAGATGCTCCAGCAGTTAGAGAAGCGAACCGCCCAGGCGATAGACAAGGTTCTAAATCCTCCCATGGTCGCAGATGTCAGCATGAAAAACGAACCGGCATCGCTTCTTCCCGGAGGCGTTACTTACGTTGCCAATATCGCGCAGAGCGGATTCAAGCCGGCATACGAGGTGCCTCCGGACATCCGGGGGGCCGAAGAGAAGATTGCCAAGGCCGAGGAGCGCATAAAGAGCACATTCTTTGCCGATTTATTTTTGATGATTTCTCAGCTCGACACGGTCAGGACCGCAACCGAGATCATCGAGCGAAAGCAGGAAAAGATGCTCATGCTCGGACCGTTTTTGGAAAGGAGCCAATTTGAACTTATCAATCCATTTATCGAGAGGCTTTTCGCGGTCATGTACCGAGCGCGGCTTATCCCGCCGGCACCAAGGGAAATACAGAACCGGGCTTTCGATGTTGAATGCATATCAACGCTTGCCGATGCGCAGAAGAGCACTGCGACCACCGGAATTGAGCGGCTTGTGGCCTTCGTGGGAAACCTTGCGGCAGCAAAGCCTGAGGCGCTTGATAACGTCGATTTCGATGAAGCGGTGCGGGAATACGCGGATCTCATCGGAGTGACTCAGAAGCTCATCGTGGCGCAGCAAAAAAGGGATGCCGAGCGCAAGCAGCGGGCACAGCAAGCCGCGCAGGCGCAGGCCGCACAAATGAGCATGGCGGGCGTTCAGGGGGCGAAAACCTTAAGTGAGACGGACGTTGGCGGGGGGCAGAATGCTCTCCAGAAAATGCTTGGCTACGGGCAGCCCGGCGGGGGAGTGGTGCAGTGAGGAAGGGCATTCACCACAGAGTCACAGAGAGCACAGAGAAGGGCGCAGGAGTGGTGCAATGATTGAATTCTTCGTTTATGGAATACTTGCGAACCTCGTGGCGCACTACATAATTGAAGCTTATGAGGAAGTGCAGGCGGAACGGGAAGTAGTGGAGGGAACAGGGAAATGAGCATCCAGGCTCAAGTAAGGCAGGCGATGGGTGAACTGAGCGCTCTTGTGGTGGGCTTCGGTGAGTACAGTTGCCAAGACCCGAAGTTTAATGTGTTGAAGGCATGGAAGTGGGCGCGCGCGCGATACACCCGGAGAGTCGCGGAAATCTGTCATGAGATGGCTTCAGGATAATTTTCATTGGTTTGCCGCCGCATGGGCCTTTTGCCTTGTGCTCGTGATTTTGTATTTCGCAATTGATGCATTTCGAGAATGGAGGGGAACATTGAAAAAGCTGATTCTGATCCTGGCTATAGTTCTGGGGCTGGCGGCGTTTCCGGCGCACGCGCGTGGAGACCTCCAGGTCTGCGGGACCACTACTGCGAGTAGCTGCACGTGCTGTAACTTCCAAGGGCTGCCGTCCGGGATTGCGGCAACGGGGATCGCCGTGGCGAGTAATTCATGCTGCGTAGATATTCAGAGTCTGATTGGAACAGCCGGGAACTACACAGCCACATTTGAACAATGTCAGCCAGTGACGGGGACCGGCATTCCGGCGAGCACAGTATCTTGCAGTCCTGCAGGTGCGAGCGTGTCCTTCAGCCTGCCGACCGTTGTAATCCTGACCGCGCCGGGTGCGCCGTCTCTTACAGTGAAATAGGAGGGTTACTGGAATGATACGGCTGACTCAGGGGATAGATGACAGGGGGAACATGGTTGTCGCGGCGCTCCCCCAGGCGGATACAGTTTACGTCAATGTATTTGCGGGCAGCACGGCACAGTACGTGACCGTTCCGGCGGGGGCGAACTTCGTTTTATTCGCCGCGTCGGGCAGTGTTGATTTTTACATGCTGATGGGCGTTACAAACGGGCTTACCGTGCCTAATGCCACAGCGACCGAGGCAGCCGCGGCCGGGACGATCCCGGAGCTGAACCCGCTCATCAGGCAGATAAACGGGAGCACAAGCATCGGGCTTATCCCGGCCGCGGCGTGCGTTATTACTCTGGCCTTTTACAGTTGAGGGACGCCATGAAGAAGGTCTTTCCGCTTTGTTTATTGCTGCTGATTTGGAGCGCCTGTGCTTACGGACAGTACAACCAGCCCAAAGGCGGCGTTAATTCAGGCACGGTGATCGGAGCGCTGGGGTATACGCCGCTCAGTCCATCTAATAATCTGAATGACGTTAATACGCCCGCAACGGCTCTGGGCAATCTGGGTGGGGCTGCAGCCTCCAACCCGATATTAACCGCGATAAAGCTTTCCAATACAGCGCCGCTCGGTAGCGACGCATTATCCGGGGCGGGCAATCCTTTCGTTACGGGCTCTCCCGTTACCGGCTGGACGGATTCAAACAATAAATGGTCGGTTGCCTCCGGCGCGGCTGCACATGCTACGGGCACGGCGGACACCTTGACATCAGGCACGGTGGTTGTTTCGGGCCAGTCCTACTTACTCACCTACACATTCACGCAAACATCAGGGACGGGGGTTGTGGTTTCCGTTGGCGGCGTAAGCGATTCGGCCAGGACCACGACCGGGACTTACACTAAATATTTTACGGCCACGGCAACGACTGCCATGGTCTTCACTCCACAGGCTACAACCGCCGTTTTCTCCATTTCGGCGGTTACACTTCGGGCGCAGGGACCGGCGATAACAACATGCGGCACGGGACCAACGGTTCAGCAAGGAAGCGGTAATATCGTTGGTTATGTAGCGGTCGGGTCGGGTTCGCCAACAGCCTGCACGGTGGCTTTAACCGGGTACACAAACGCACCGGCTGTCTTTGCATGGGCAGTTGGATCTACAGCGGTTTCAAGCTCCGCTTCGGCCTTATCAAATAGCTCTTTTACAGTAAAGCTCTCAGCAACGGATACGGGTTTTACCTATCTAGTCATCGGGCTTAACGAATAGGTGAATAATGGCTTGGTCCAATCCTCAAGGCGCTTCAAATTCCAGTGGATCGGCGGCCCTATCTTCGATTGCTTATGCAACGCAGAACAACACGAAGAACAGTCTGCTCACACTAGGCGCTATGTATATCGGAACGCAAACGGGAACGCCAAGCGCCGATTTGTCTCTAACCGATTCAAAGTCAAATAGCTGGTCTAAGATAATTTCAGCTTGGATTGATTTGAGCGGCAATTTTTGGGCGTATATGGGCCTTTTCCAGGCCGTCAACTCAAATGGCACGGGTGGTGAAAAGATTACAGTAAATGTGGGAAACTACCTGGTCGCAGCCGCATCCGGTTTGATTATCGAAGAATTCACGGGTAATACCACCTCTTCTCCTGTCGATGTGAGTGGATTTGTCGGCAATGCGTCTACCGTTATACCTTATACGACAAGCACGACCTCAATAACCGGGCCGCAACTAGCCACTACAGTTGATGGTGATCTTGTCTACGCAATTACCTGGGACGCTTCAGGCAATACCACGACGATTTCTCACGGGACCGGTTATTCAAATGGCGCGGCTGGAATGCAAAATAGTTTTGCGATAGGAGCTGCGGGTGATGAATACGAAATTCAAAGCACTCACGGCAATATATCCCCCGCATTCGGATGGAGCAGCAACGCGAGCGGCGTTGCATGGGTTATCGCGGCAGCCTTTAAAGCTTTAACCGGCCCGAACATGGTTCAGCAGGAATGCTGGTGGGATAGAACGGCTTATAACGCATAAGGACGAAGTCTCATGGCGTGGAAAAGAGTAGTTGCAGGTTCGACCTCGGTTTTAGTCGAGTTCCCGATATACGACTCATCGAGCACGATCGGTGCGCTTTTAGCCGGGCTCACATACGGCAGCTCGGGCCTTACCGCCTATTATTACCGTTCCGGTGCGTCCGGCTCCACTTCCATGAGCCTTGCCACCATGACGATGGGAACCTGGGTGACGCTGGGCTTTGTGGCTGTAGACGGCACGAACATGCCCGGGCTCTATCAGCTTGGCATTCCGAACGCGGCCCTGGCCAGCGGGGCAACGGCCGTTACGATATACCTCAAGGGTGCGACAAACATGGTGCCCGTGGTTTTGGAGATCGAGCTGACGAGCGCGGCCGATTATCCGGTGAATATGACTCAAATCCTTGGAACGGCGGTGTCTTCGCCTGCGACGGCGGGCATTCTCGATGTGAACCTGAAGAACATTGCGAACGCGGCGGTTTCTACTTCGAGCGCACAGCTCGGCGTCAACGCGGTGAATATCGCGGGCCAAGCCGCTCAACTCGACGGCAATAACCTGCTTAAGGTTGACCTGGTCGACATTGCCGGAAGCGCAGTTTCGACCTCTTCGGCTCAACTCGGAGTAAACGCCGTTCAGATCGGAGCGGCGGTTCCCGGGTCGGCAACCATCGGAACAGTCACGAACCTCACCAACGCGGCCGGGGCGGGTGATTTAACGGCTACCATGAAGACCAGCGTTACGACAGCGGCAAGTGCGGCAACCCCGGTTGCAACACTTTCGGGCGATCTAACGGCGACCATGAAGGCGTCGGTGACGGCAGCCGTACCGAGTGTAGCGGCCATCCAGAGCGGACTGCCGACGGATGCCAGCGTTCAGACGGACCTCTACACTGTACTGTCGGCAACGGCCTTCACCGATGCAACGAGCCTAACCGCCAACAGCCTGCTCGACCGGATTCGCGCGCTTGGCTGGATCGTCCGGAACCAGATCAGCGTAACCGACAGCTCGGGCGCAGGAACGATCTACAAGGATGATTCGAGCACAACGGCCTTCAGCGTCAGCTTAACCGACAACGCGACCACCACAACCAGGACAAGGGCGGCATAATGAACTTTGATGAACTCATACAACCCTACAGCGAAAACGACCGGACGGTCGAGGCCCAGGTAAAATGGTTACTCTCCAAGAATATTCCACGCAACCACATCGACCAGGCGCTTCTCATCGTCTATGACGAAATAGAGCGCGGGAAGGTGCATGAGAACGGGCACGCCCTCGACCGCTATCTCCTGGACTTGGCGCAGGGTCTTCACCAGGCGGAGCTTGACGATTCCGTCAAGAAGCTGGAAGGGTTCTTCAACGGATTTGTGCAACGGCACAAGGATATTGCGGTAAGCGAAGTGATCGCCAGGATGCAGAAACCGCTTAACCGGCTGCAGCGGTTCGGAAAGTGGCTGTTCAGGATATGAGCATGAACTACCTGCCATATATTTCATGGGGGGTTTTCGGGAATAAGGGAAGCCCGTTAGCCAAGGCCACCCAGGCCCACTACTTTGTTTCGTGGGGCATGATGAGTTCGTTTGCATCGAAAACCTTTAACTGGCTGACTTCCTGGTATTGGTGGAATAACCCTTATGGCTCTTAATCTGAAAGGTTTTGTTTCGTGGGGCATGTATGCGCCGAATTCGACGGCAGATCAGCGTGCGAATCTTTTCGGGTCCTGGGGACTGAGTAGCGCTCTGGCGGCCCCATCGATCATCACCGGGATTAAAAGAGTTTTTCTAAATGTCTGGTCGATGTGGACCGGAGCTGTAAGGTCGAGAGGGTATTGAAAGACAAAAGCGTTCACCACAGAGACACAGAGCACACAGAGATGAAGGATTGGCACTGATGGCAGAGGAAGAGGTCCCCTACAACGCGGGCGACCCGAATCACGTCGCAAAACGGCAGAAGAGCAAGAAGACTCGCGACGAGCACAAGAAGCTGGCGCTTCAACGGTTCTTGTCTGACCCGGCCGGCCGCATGTGGATGTGGGATTTGCTGACGCTCTGCGGCGTTGCGCACCTTTCGTTTTCATCCGACGCGCTGGTTATGGCGTTTAACGAAGGCAGGCGGCAGGTGGGTAATCAGGTTATTGGCGAGATAAATAAGGTCGGGCCGGAATACTATATGAGGATGGCGGTTGAGAATCAGGAGAGGGAGGCGGAATAAGAGACACATTCACCACAGAGTCACGGAGAGCACAGAGAGACACTGAGAAAAGCGAAAGTGGAGAGATTGTAATCGACCATCATGCAAGCAGCGCAACGATGATAGGGCAAGATAAGATCCCGGGCCAGTAATCCCACGGGGTTGCCCAAGGCAAACGACGGTGAACGTCCACCATGACCAGAAGACGTGACAGCCGGGAGAGCACCGGCATTCTTTGAAAATACTTGGGATGGGGTCCTCACAAACTCGGCGGGGGGAGTGGGGCGAATAGAACGAAGAAGAGGCATGTCGGTGCCGACACACTGACATTGCCTCTTTTTTGTTGCCCCTGGCCGGATGTCACATAACACGCCATGTCACATAACATGGAGGTTCGATGTCTGAATTTATCGATGCATTCATGAGACTTGTCGGAGTGGAAATCAGCACCACTCCCCTCCAATGTGAGGGATGCCGGTACGATAAGACATTCCAGGAGAATTGCCCAGCTTGCGAGTGCAAAACCATGTGCGACTTTGCCGAAACCTACACGATCGCTTCAATAAAGTACGGAGTTGCCAGATGCAGCGCCATTTAAAGTTCATTCGCGACCTGCTCAAGGGCAAGCCGGCACACCTTCGTTCGCCGGAATGGCACCGGGTTGAAAAAGAGCACCTGGAAAAGGAGCCGTCCTGCCAATGGTGCGGAGGGACCCAGAAGCTCCAGGTCCACCATGTGACGCCTTTTCACCTGGCGCCCGCGTTAGAACTCGATCCGGGGAACCTCATCACGCTATGCGAAGAGGGCGGATTTTACAACTGTCACCTCGCACACGGCCACAACGGCGACTGGAAGTCTTTCAACGACCAGGTGCGCGAGCAGTGCAACTGCCACCGCAGCACGCCGGACCGGCAGTTACTCGAGGCAATAAGGAAAGTGGACCCAAGCCTCTACGGCTTTTTAACCCACGCGAAGAAAGAAAAAAGCGTTCACCACAGAGGCACAGAGAGCACAGAGAAACACAGAGGAATGCCAAAGTGGCGAAAAGAGAAGGAAAAGCTTCCAGGAAGAAACCACGTAAAGAAGGGAAAAACTAATGGCTGACGAGTCCACAGCAGCGGCAACGACGGACACCACTGCAACCACCACAAGCACCAACACTGAAACGAGCGCGGCCACTACCGGCGTAACGATGCCGGAGCAACTCATCGGCGGGAATGCGCCCTCGCCGGAAGAAGCGGCAGCGGCCGAAGCGGCCAAGGCGGCGGAAGCGGCAAAAGCTGCCGGCCCCAAATACGACAAGGACGGCTTTGAGCTCGATGCGGATGGGAAGCAGAAGCTCGACGCGGATGGAAAGCCTATCCCTAAACCGGCAGAGGGAAAAGCGCCGGCGCAATATACCGAGTTTAAGATCCCCGAGGGAACAACGCTTGATGAGCAGAGCGCAACCGAGTTCAATGCTATAGCCAAGGATCTGGACTTGACCCAGGAGCAGGCTCAAAAACTCCTGGACTTTGGCGGCGGCAAACTCAGAGAGATGGCGGGAGCGCCGTACAAAGCCTGGGCGGAGCTGCAGACCAAGTGGCAGGCCGAGGTGAAAGCCGATCCCGAGATCGGCGGGACGAAGTTTGAGCAGAGCATAAAAGAATCTCAGGCAGTTTTCGTGCCGGGAGAGTCCAATCCCTTTGTCGCAAGCGCAGAAGAGGCCCAGAGCCTGAAAGAGGCGCTCAATACGACGGGGGCGGGCAATAATCCGGCGATTGTAAAGATGTTCGTGAAGATGGGCAGGATGCTGGCCGAACCCGGACGGGTGACCGGCAATCCGAACCTGGAGGCGAACAAAAAACCGGGATCGTCCGGAATCGATTACGACAAGATCTATCCGACAATGGCCCGACATCGGCGGGACGAAGTTTGAGCAGAGCATAAAAGAATCTCAGGCAGTTTTCGTGCCGGGAGAGTCCAATCCCTTTGTTTCAAGCGCAGAAGAGGCCCAGGCCCTAAAAGATGCGCTCAATACGACGGGAGCAGGCAATAACCCGGAAATTGTACGAGTGTTCGTTAAGATGGGCAGGATGCTGGCCGAACCCGGACGGGTGACCGGTGGTCCGAACCTGGAGGCGAACAAAAAACCGGGATCGTCCGGAATCGATTACGACAAGATCTATCCGACAATGGCTGAGAAAAGCTAACCAAAGGCATTCACCACAGAGGCACAGAGGACACAGAGAAGGCACAGAGGAAAGGCGAAAGTGGGAAAAAGGAAAGAAAAAAGGGCCGCTGCGGGCGCGAAAAAACGGCGCCCTACTGCCCAAAGTGGGAATCTATATCTCTCTGCAGTTTTCTCTGTGTTTCTCTGTGCTCTCTGTGACTCTGTGGTGAAGGCTTTTGCCTTTAAAGGAGTTTAAAAGATGGCGACTTTAGGAGTGGGACCAAGCGCGGGGGGCGCGGTTTTGACCCTGATGGACTGGGCAAAACGGCTCGACCCCGACGGCAACATTGCGATGGTGGTAAACCTCCTTTCGCAAACAAATGAAATTCTTGACGACATGATGTGGCTCGAAGGAAACCTTCCGACCGGGCACAAGACCACGATCCGGACCGGGCTTCCCGCGGCTTACTGGCGCCTTTTGAACATGGGCGTTCCCAAGTCTAAATCCACCACCGCTCCGATCACGGAAACCTGCGGCATGATGGAAGCCTTTTCCGACATCGACGTTGATCTCGCGTCTTTGTCCGGAAACGAAAAAGCCTTCAGGCTCTCCGAGGACCGGGCGTTTCTTGAGAGCATGAACCAGCAACAGGCTCAAACCCTTTTCTACAATAACACCGGGTACGCCGGCACAGCTCCGGCGGGTGCATCCGGTGGTCCTGCAGCCTACATGGGGTTTTCGCCGAGATTTCCGAGCGTATCCACCGGGACCGCTCAAACGGCGAATAACGTCATCGACGCCGGCGGCACCGGGTCCACAAATACCTCTATCTGGCTCATTTCCTGGGGCGTAAACACGGTCCACGGGATATTTCCGAAGGGGAGCAAGGCAGGCTTTCAGCAGATCGACCGGGGACAGCAACAGGTCTTCGACGCAAACTCCAATCCCTTCTACGCCTGGCGTACACAGTACAAGTGGCATGCGGGGCTGGTCGTCCGCGACTGGAGATTCGTCATCCGGATCTCAAACATCGACGCCTCGCTTCTTTCCGGCGGCACTCCGGCGAATATCCTGAATTACATGGTGCGCGCAATCCACAGGCTGCCTCTTCAGCCCGCAACCGCAGGTCCGGTGCAAACGTCGGACGCTCCCGAACTTGCGCCCGGCAGAGCCTGTTTTTACTGCAACCGCACCGTGGCCACCTGGCTCGACATCCAGGCCATGAATAAGACCAACATGCTGCTTCGGCTGGACGAATACGACGGGAAGCCCAGGACCACGTTCCGAGGAATTCCGATTAGGATTTGCGACCAGCTTTTGAACACTGAGGCCAGAGTGGTTTAACAAAAACCATTCACCGTAGAGACACGAAACCTATTCACCACAGAGAACGCAGAGGAAAGAAGAGGAAATGCCGGGAAAAGAACCAGATCTTCATTCTTTAAGAATCAACTTTTGCGTTTTTTCTCTGCGCTCTCTGCGTTCTCTGTGGTGAGATTTTTTTAAAGGAGATTTTGTCATGATAATGGACAGCCTTTTATTTTTCGATGGAAGCATGGGGAGCACCGGAGCGCTCTCAGGAACAGCGGTAAACTCTGGAACGACTTTTACCACCGGGGCAAACACGGACTCGGCAAATATCCTGGACGTTAGCCAGATAGCCTCTTCGGCTTCGGGCTACGGGCGGGACGTGGGCGTTGGAGACGATCCGGCCCTGGAGGTCTATGTCAGCATTCAGACCCAGTTCACCGGATCTGGCGCGAGCATGCAGGTCCTTTTGGAGGCAGCCCCGGACAGCTCGGGTTCGCCCGGGAGCTATACGATTCTCGCCGAATCGCAGGTTTACGGGGTCGCGGCCCTTACCCAAGGAGCCGAGATTTTCCGGATCAAGATCCCGGCTGCACCGCCCACGCTCGTCCCGAAGTTCTACAAGCTCACTTACGTTGTCACGGGCGCGAACATGACTGCGGGCGCGATCATCGCCGGCATCGTTCTCGACCGTGAGGCCCTCGGACCCGGAATGGGATACCGAAGCGGAATCCCATCAACCACGATGCAGTACATGTAAACCAAAACCCATTCACCGCAGAGGCACAAAACCTATTCACCACAGAGGCACAGAGAACACAGAGGAACACAGAGGAAAGACTGATTATGCGAAGGGAAGAACCAAGTCTTCATTTTTCAAGAATCAACTTTTGCGTTTTTCTCTGTGTTCTCTGTGACTCTGTGGTGAATGCTTTGCTTTGTCTCTGTGGTGAATGCTTTGCTTTTCAGGAGGTGAAACATGGCGAAATACAAGCTTTTACAGATGGCGTACATCAATAACTGCCTGCACGGGGAAGGCGCAATCGTCACTGTGCGCGACGATATGATCCCCGGTCCCCACATGGTGCCGGTAGACGGTGCGGCGAAGGCGATGGCCAAGAAGATAGGTCTGCAAAACGACACCGTCCCCGACTACGTGGATGAGCAGACCGGAATGGTGGATGTATCCAAATACGGCGCCTCGCCTCAGGGTATCGCGGCCGGGGTGGCCTTAAACGCAGAAGTGGACGGGCTGCCGGGCGCCGATCACTTACTGACGGCTTAACAAAAACCATTCACCACAGAGACACAAAACCTATTCACCGCAGAGAGCGCAGAGTACGCAGAGGAAAAGTGGGAAAAAGAACTCAAAATAGCCTCCAGGAAGCGAAAAAGTTGGAGCTCGAAACCGGGTCAATGTGGGGATTTCCCTGTTTCCATTCTTCTTTCTCTCTGCGTTCTCTGCGGTGAAACTTCTTTAAGGAGTTTGAGATATGGGTGTGCAGATTAATTTCCAGAGTAACGTATATCCTCCGGGTATGGACATCGGAGTCACCAACCTTGCCGTCCAGAGCTTTGGGGTTGGTACGGCGAATCCGGTTCAGATGGATTGCTGCGGGCGATTACTGGTGACTGAAGAGCATCTTAAACCGACTTACCGTTCCGGTGCGGCCGGCCAGACGTTGTACTCCACCGCCGCGGCCACCTACGGGACCGGGCACGCGATAATGGGCGCAAGGTACATGGGCGTCATGGCCCCCGCTGCAACCAATATCGCATTGCCGGTCACTTGGGACTTCTGCGTCAACAACGACAAGCCTTTGATCTTGCGGGGAACAGACGACGTGATCCAGGTTTACAACACGATCACGGGCCTGGGCGCCGGCACATTCGGCTATGAGGTCGAGTGGGAAGAAGATAACTCGTAAAGGGCAGTGAACAGTGAGTAGTGAGCAGTGAACAGAAAGAATCAACCAAGGAGAACACCATGAGCGTACTTTCGGTAATCATCAACGACATCAAGACGGATATCAAGGAAGTGGGAAGCTGGATCAAGGGCGTCGATTGGGCGCAGGAAGTGGCCTACTGGCAGGAATTTGTGAAGGGCCTGGAAACGGTAGTCGCGCCGGTAGTGGAAGCTCTCTTTCCCGGTACGACCTCAACGATCAAAGAAGTGGTCACGCCTGTCCTGGACAATGCCAATAAAGCGGTAACGGCGTTGGGAACCGCAGTGCAGGATTACAGCGCGGGCAACCTCAGCTCGGCCGAACTTACGAGCGTAGCCCATACGGTCCAGGCTGCAGTTGTGGCGGCCAATGCGATTGTTGGAGTAGCGGCAGCCGCGAAGAAATGAGGCAAGTATGAGTGATCAACATTGCGCCCAATGTAAAAAGTGCGGGCACTGGCTAGGGAATATACCTGACCCAGGCTGTGAATTGGCAGAAGGGATTGCCAAGATTATTGATGATGTGTGCGACCATTGTGTCAAGGGCGGCAATCCCTACGACCCGGTTCTTCACCCGGTGAAATGGGCCGAGTGGGAAGCACTCGAAAAAGGCCGAAAGGTTGGTGACGAATGAAGCGATTGATGATCATCGCTCTTTGTTTCGTTCTGGCCGGGTGTAGCGGCTTCTGCTCCGGGATCGGCTCGGGGGGGGCGCCTAAGCCGGTCCCCTGGATTTGCCCGAATGCCGAGCATTGGCACGTGAAGCAGATCGCCAAAGACCAGGTACAGGATTTGCTGGACTTCAAGCGGATGATGAACGCCAACGCCACGGATCATGGTAAGCCGATTCCTTATCCGGAAGTGGAGCCGAAATGATGAAGCTCAAAAATTTTGAGGTCGTGCTGTTCATCATACTTCTGCCGTTCCTCTGGATTCTCTGGCACATCATTCCGCGGCCTATGCGCCATTTCTGGGCCGACATGAAGGAAATCGCGCTTCTCTTGATTCTCTGCGTCTTCCTGGCCGGTTGCGCCGGGCCTCAGTTGAAGCTCGGCGCTCCGCAGGGGGTAGAGATTCCCGACAAGGCGGGCGTAAAGCATCCGTTCACTTACGTGCCCGTCAATTCGGGCAACTCATTCCTCGATCACACCATGGGTTTCAGCCTGTATGACGAGGACGCGAAGCACGTACTTACACAGACGACTCCGAACGCGGGCCTACTTGAAACTCTCGGCGGGGCGGCGATGCAAACCATTGTCCCTGTTTCCGGGCTTGTAGGACCGTTGCTCAAATGAGGTGAGGCCATGCAATATCCGGTCTTTCGGACGCATAAGAGTTTCTTTTTCGACAACGAGCCGCCGCCGCCTCACAGGGGCTGGACGATTAAAGCTTTCCAGGACTATTGCCGGGAGGAAATGCTCGACGCCGGCTTCGACCTGACACGCAAGATCATGTGCCGATACGATCCCAGAAGTGGAAACGTCGTGTTCTGGCAGGAACCCGCTATGGATTTTGATTTTTTCCCGTACAGCGAGAATTGAAGGAGCTGGAATGGATCTCATCAAGAAGCTGATCGAACTTGTTTATTACTACCGGACCGACGAGGCCGCGGGGAAACCCTACTGGCAGGACCCGACCGTTATCGGACTGGCGGTGTCGTTGATTGGGGTCGCGCTATTAAAATTTGCGGGGGTAAATATTAATTCGGACCTGCAGCTTAAAATCGTGGGCGTCATCACCGGGATCGGGGCACTTCTTTCGCCGCATACCGGGGTGGTGAAAAAGCAGGTGCCGCAATCAATCCAGGAACAAGCCAAGGCAATTGCAGCCAAACACAATCTTTCGAATTTAAGCTGATGGCCGCGCGAACCAGGTGGCACACGCGCAGAGTCATTAAGCGACCGGAGGAAACGTTTATGCCTGATTTTCCGGAAGACTTTCAGAAGGCGGTCGATGACTTGATCGACAATTGGGAGGGGACCACGTTCACGCAGACTTCCGGGGACGCGGGCGGCGGCACGAAATTCGGGATCTCCAGCCGGTCGTATCCGGACGTGGACGTCAAGAACCTTACCCGCGAGGACGCCGAAGAGATCTACTACCGCGACTTCTGGGTCCGGCCCGGGGTGCAGGCGTTCATCGATCCGGTAATGCGCGCCAAGGTTTTCAACATGGGCGTTCTCATGGGGCCCGGAGTCGCGGAGCATCTTGCGGTCGGGTGCGACAACATTGACGAGTATCGTCAGGTCTGCGAACGGCACTTCCAGGGTATTGTCATCAGGAACCCGCAGGATGGGAAGTTTCTGAAGGACTGGACAAGAAGGGCGCTGGCATGATCATCCAGTACGTTCTGACGGCCGTTACCGCCATCCTCGGGAGCGTTATGATCGTTTTGCTCGGAACCATACTTTCCCGGCTGACACGGCTCGAAGACAAGCTGGACGGCAAACAGGACAAAGCGGAATGCGAGAAACAGGCAGCGACATGTGAAAGAACTTATGACACGGCGCCATTTTGGGAAGCGTTTAACAGGCATTCGCACACGGGGCTGCCCGCAGACAGCAAGGTGACGAGGTGATTGCAATGAGCATCGAACAACCGAAGACCAACGAAGAGTATCAGGCCAGAAGCGACGCGCACACCCTGAAAGATGCCACGGCCATACACGGCGATCCGAAGCGGCTTAAGAAGGCCCAGGCGGCGCTCGAACAGATCGAGAAGGAAGCCCAGGAAGCGCTCGATGCGATCCAGAGCGCCAAGAGCGTAACCGATAAGATGTATCCGAGCATGAAGGATACGGATAAGGACGGGAAGTAAAAAGCGTTCACCACAGAGACACAGAGGGCACAGAGAAACACAGAGGGAAAGAGATGGGGGAAAGAGTTGACGATCTGGTCGATTTCAGTGTGGCAGAAGCGGACTTACCGGCCCTTGTGCGCTTGCTGAGTAAAGCCGTCTGGTTCGCAGACCATTTACGGGAGCCGGGAGACGAGGAAGCCGCCACCTTCGGGCGCAAGTTGCTCGGGGTGATCAGGCCGATCTGGCACGAAATAGAGGCGGAAAAGCCAAACCTCACCACAGAGAACGCAGAGGAAAATAGAAGATGAAACGATTAATCGACGTTGGCGACCGGATAGAGCTGATGAAGCTGGCGGCCGAGTTTGCTCCGGCCAACCAGGTGAAACCGATTCAGTTCTACAATCAGATGCTCGACGCTGTGGCGACCGAGCCGGAACCGGAGGGGAAGGAATGAGCAGGGCATCGAGTAGCTCGGGATCTTCGAAGAGCAGCAAATCGAGCATCCACATCAAGCCGAGCGAGAAGGGGACGTTCACGCGCGACGCAAAGGAACACGGCGAGACAGTTCAACAGCGCGCGAAAGAAGTTTTGAAGCCTGGAAGCAAAGCTTCGCCGGCAGAGAAGAAAAAGGCCAACTTTGCACGGAACGCAGCCAAGTGGAATAAGGGGAAAAAGTAGAAAACCTATTCACCACAGAGACACAGAGAACACAGAGAAACACTGAGGAAAAGCAAAAGTGGGAATTCTATCTATTTATTTCCTCCGTGGTCTCTGTGTCTCTGTGGTGAATGCTTTGCTTTGAAGGAGGTGCGTCATTCCGTCACAAATCGATATCTGCAACCGTGCGTTAAGCGTCATCGGGACCCGGAGCAGCGTTGGCGGCCAGGCCTATTCGCTTGTCTCAAGCCTCACCGAGAATACGCCTGAGGCGCAGGCATGCCGGCTTCATTTCGAGGCCGTGACCAAGGCGACGTTGAGACTTGCGCCCTGGAGCTTTGCAAGGGCGGTCACCCAAGCCGCTCTTATTGCCGCATCTCCCGGGACCCCCGAGAATTTGAACGGCATCGCTCCGCTGCCGCTTGTGCCCATCAGCGCGGCAAACCCCGCGGGCAGCACTCCCACGCAGATCGTGCCCTGGCAATACGAATACGCATGGCCCCAGAACTGCGTAAGACTCAGGCAGGTAAAGACGCCGTTTAATTCGCCGAACCTTGGCGCGGGATCGGTGCCGCTTTGGCCGGGGATCGTGCAGGACCCGCTCTATTTTGGCGGCGTCATGAGCATGAGCATGCAGAACCGCATGCCCTATCAGATCTGCCTGGACGCCGATGCTTCCGGTAACCAGATCAAGGTGATTTTATCAAATATCGAGTACGCTTTGATCGTCTACACGGCCGCAGTCGATAACCCGAACCTTTGGGACGATGAGTTCTCGGAAGCCATGGTTTTCCTGCTCGCTTCGCACCTGGTGGGCGCCCTCATCGGCGACAAGCAGATGGACAAGGCCCTTTATGAAAAGGCCATAAATGCCGCCACAACGGCGCGGGCGGTGGACGCGAACGAGCAGCCGGTAAGTCCGAACCATACCCCGGACTGGATAAGCGCAAGGGGGTTTTTCCCCGTGCCGGGCGAGTTGCCCTATCCGATGGAAGACAGTTCTCCAGGAGGGGCCGGGACAAGCTATTAAAGGCGAACCACGGATGAACACAGATGAACACGGACGGATGCTGATAAGGAAGGAAACTTCATGCTGACCACGAACCAAAGCTATGCAACATATCTGGGCAATGGGGGAACAACCCTTTTCCCGTTCGGCTTCATTACGGCATCGGCCTCACAGTTGGTGGTAAGCATTACGAACAACACCGTGAATCCGCCAGTCACAACCGTCCTGTCGCCTTCGCAATATACTGCTACGGGTTTCAGTCTGGAAACCGGAGGCAGCGTGAGTTACCCGGTTTCCGGAAACCCTCTTCCCGCCGGCTGGTCGATCACTATTCAGCGGATCGTCCCTTATCAGCAGAGCACGTCCCTTACTAACCAGGGGGCTTTTTACCCGCAGGTGGTCGAAGCATGTCTCGACAATCTCACGATGCAGACCCAGCAGCTCGCGGCACAGATATCAGGGGCTGCGCCCGTTGTGCTCTCCTCCGGTACGTCCTTATTTTCCACTCCGGAGCTGTTCGGAGCTAAAGGCGACGGCGCAACGGACGATGCCGCAGCGGTAGACGCGGCGGTCGCCTTTCTCGCGGGCTCCGGGGGCGGCACGCTCATTTTGAGGAATACCTACGCTCTTGGAACCTTCAGTAGCCGCGTGGGCGGTTCTTCTTCTTTCATTGTGCCGGAATCGAATGTCAATATTGTCGGGCAGGGACCGGGCACCGGATTTATGGTCAAACAGGGAATGAGCCCTGCCGCGTGGAATGTGATCTTTTCGACAAATTACGTGCAAAACGCCATTTACAAAAATTTCCAGATCAACGGAGGCGTGAATGTGAACGGGGCCACGGCCAGGACGAACGCCGGTATAGGCTCCACGGCGGGCGGCTATAATGTGCTGGTCGATAATGTGACCTTCACGAACATGCCCGGTGACGATACGGTTTACTTCGGGTATCAATCAGGGAACCCACTGGGATTCATAACGGTTCAAAATTGCCGTTTCCTCGGAGGGGGGAGCGGAATTGCCGGAAATACGTGCGCGGATCATGACGATATCTATCTGAACGGGAATTATTGCAAGGTCCTGAATAATTTCTCTCAATCCAGCAACCACGTGACGGGGACCTTCGCCGAACTGCATGGGGATTTCGGGGAGATTGCCGGAAATACCGTCTACGGCTTTAATAATCCCTGCATCCTATGCAAGCTCTCTACCGAAGGAAACACCAACCTCACAGAGATGTGGGTGCACGGTAACAAATTTTATAACTGCTACGCGGGCGGCGTCGTGTTCTCTAACGATACGACGGCGGGCACGTTTGGAAGGGTACACGTATACGATAATGTCTTTACCATCGGAGCCGGAGCGGCGGCGGCGGGATTTACGGTCGTGGTCTACGGCCCGTATTCCGCGGCCGCCACGATGGTTCTGGATGAGCACGATATACACGACAACGTGTTCATAAACTACGATGTAAACACTTTGAATCTATTCATACCCATCCTCACCAAGGACGTCAGATTCAGGAATAATAAGGTCTACGGCTTCAATTATGGCGTGCAGCTAACAAGCAACCTGGTGGACGGTGTTTATGCAAACTACAACGTCTCTATCCAGGGCAATCTATTTGACTCGATGACCGCCTACGCCGTTTACTCAGCCGTCGCGACCCGCGTTAAATCGCTGATAGTCTCCGGGAACACGATGAACACGGGCACGGCAGCCGCAATCTACCTGGCAAGCACGCCGGACTCCGGCTATGTCGGAGACAATCTAATAGACAGCTCCAATATCTATCCGGTGGGGGTAGGCGCGGGCATGGCCAATGTAGCCTTTAACCAGGTCGATCCTGCCGGCAAAAGGTACGTCGCGTACAGTTCGGCAAACGCCGTCTATGGTCTTCTCTATGAGGTCTATGGAACGGCATCCCCGGCATATTATGCGGCGCCCGGCTGCAGGATGTGGAATACCGGCGTGACGGCAAGCACAATGCCCGGATGGATTTGCACGGCAGTTGGCACTCCGGGAACCTGGGCGGCAATGGCCAGCCCGTCCCTGACCGCCAAAGCCATTGGCAGCGTGACGCTTAGCGGGACCGGGAGCGGAACCGCAACCATCCCGGCCGGCTGCACTTATGCTTTCGGAAATGACACGACGTCGGCCACTGCAGTCGAGTGTATAATCTCCGGAACGACTTTATACATCACCGGGGGCAACAATCACGTTATCCAGTATGTATGCTTTTGAGGATTAGCATAAATGCCCGTCTCCTTTATCCAGCCGACATTTGCCAGTGGAGAAATCGCCCCGAACATGTACGCGCGGGTCGATCTCGCCAAGTATCACGCGGGACTAAAACTCTGCCGCAACTTTTTCGTATTGCCCCAGGGCGGCGCGGCCAACCGCGCGGGAACGATGGTTGTCGGGAGGTGCCTGAATTCGGCACAGCCGGTTCATCTCATCCCCTTTCAGTTCAACCTGGTTCAAGCCTACATGCTCGAGTTCGGCCATCAGTACATGCGGGTCATTATGAACGGCGGCTATGTGCTTGAGCCTTCGATCTCCGTCTCCGGGATGACTTACGCCAATCCGGGCGTCATCACCACTTCGACCGCGCACGGTTACAGCGCGGGAGATCAGGTTTTCATAGAGGGGACGGGTACGCAGCTCGACTCGACGCCCGGGCGCCAGTATCTTGTGGCGAACCCTACCACCTACACCTTTACCCTTACGGACCTGGACGGCAACGTCATAAATACCACTAACTATTCGGTTATTACAATTCAGGGACAGGTCCAGTATCAGCACGGAGACCAGCGAGGGGGGCAAATCTACGTCCCTCCTCCCCCCGGTGTCAGTGTTACTGTCTCCCGCGTCTTTACCCTGGCGACCCCGTATCAGGGAAGCGATGTCCAGCTTATCAAGTGGACGCAGAGCGCGGACACCCTCACGCTCTGTCATCCCAGCTATCCGCCTCAGGACTTAACGCGTACGCAGCATTGGGTGTGGACGCTTACCGAGATCTCCTTTGCGCCTACGATTTCGGCGCCTACGGGCCTCGCGTTTTCTGCCGATACGAGCGGCGGGACCCAGTGGAATTACAGCTATGTCGTGACGGCGATCGGGAGCGCCCCGCCCGACGAGTCCCTTGCATCGGCGCCCGTTTACGGATCGGGACCGCAGCTCAATTCAAATACGGGGGCGTACAACACGGTCTCCTGGCAGGCGCTCACCTCGGCCGCATATTACCGCGTCTACAAGGCGAACCCGACCGTGCATGAATCAACGCCTTCGGGCGCCTGGTACGGCTACATAGGCACAACGACGGGGACCTCCTTTGTCGATACCGAGATAGCTCCGGACTTCACGCAGACGCCTCCGCAGGGGACGAACCCTTTCAACGAGGGTCCGATCACCGCAGTAAATGTATTGACAGGCGGGACCGGCTACGATGCGAACACAACGCTCGTTGTAAACGACAGCACGGGCACGGGCGCGATGCTTGTTCCCACGATTTCGGGCGGAGTCATACAGTCCGTCGCGATTGTAAGCGGCGGCCAGAACTATTCCGATCCCACGATAGTCGCAGGGAACGAGGGCCTGGGCGCGGCCGGGCACATAAACGTGATGGGAGCGTCCGGCTTGTCCCCGGGTTATATCACGGCCACCATCACAAACGGCGGTCAGGACTATTTCGGGAAGGTCACGGTGACTGTATCGGGCGCCGGGTCCGGGTGCACGTTCACGCCCGTGATTTCAAACGGAGTGATAACCGGCATCAAGATAAGCGGAACCCCGAGCGGGTACGTGAACGGGTCGGCGCTCGTCTTCACGCAACTTGCGGGGTCCGGCGCGACTTTCGATGTGGCCGTTTCGCCTCCCGGATCGTCTTCGGGAAGCGGGAACATCGTCACAGCAGGCAACTATCCGAGTTGCGCAACTTATTTCCAACAAAGGAAGACGTTCGCGGGAAGCTATTCCAATCCTCAAACGCTTTGGATGACGAAGCCGGCCGATTTCAAGAATATGGACATATCCAACCCGAGCCAGGCCACGGACGCGATCGTCGCAACCATCGCAGCCACTCAGGTGAACGCCATCAAGTGGCTGATTCCGATGAATAATCTCGTGGTACTTTCGAGCGGAGGCGCGTGGCTCCTGATTGGCGGCCCGACCATTACGAGTCCGCAGGCGGTGACGCCTTCCAACACCATCGTCGTTCCGCAGAACTACATCGGATGTGCCGATCTCATGCCCCTGGTGATAAACTACGACATCCTCTATGTCCAGGCGAAGGGCTCCATCGTCCGGGACCTCGCATACAACTTCTGGGTGAACGTCTACACCGGAAACGACATCTCGGTCCTCTCGAACCATCTTTTCTTCGGTCATAATCTGGAACGCTGGTGTTACGCCGAGCAGCCTTTCTACCAGGTCTGGATCGTGCGTGACGATGGAGCACTCCTTTCGCTTACCTATCTCAAAGAGCAGGACGTAAACGCCTGGGCGCACCATGATACGCCGGGGAACTCGGGGACCGATAAGTTCATGTCGGTCGCCTCGATCCCGGAGCAGCAAGTCGCTGGACTCAACATGGATTCGGTCTATTTTGTGGTGCAGCGGACCATCCCGGGCATTAACGGCGGTAATCCCGTGCAGTATGTCGAACGCATGGACAGCAGGAATTACCTCACAAACGGCGTGGCGGATGTGACGAAGGCATGGTTTGTGGACTGCGGGCTTCAGTATTCCGGATCTCCGGCAACGGTTATCAGTGGGCTGGATCATTTGAACGGAGCAACTGTCTCCATCCTTGCAGACGGGAGCGTTTCCCCTCAACAGGTAGTGGTGGGAGGGTCCATAACGCTTCCCTATGCGGCGTCCAAGGTGACGGTGGGGCTGCCGTATGTCTCGCAGCTCCAGACGCTTTGCATGGAGCCGGAAGGCATGGCCGTACAGGTGCAGGATTACAGGAAGAAGATTTCCGCGGTAATGGTCAGGGTCCAAGATACCAGGGGCCTGAAGGTTGGGCCGAACTTCGGGGACCTCGTGGAGATCAAGGAAAGAGGGTCAACGACATACATGGGGACGGCCATCCCGCTTTTTACCGGGGATGAGCGCGTAGTGATAGACAATAACTACCTGGTCGACGACGACGTCTGCATCGAGCAGGATAACCCGTTGCCGTGCACGATTCTGGGGGTGATACCTGAGGTGAGCATCGGGGACTCGCCGGGGTAGGGGCAAAAGCATTCACCGCAGAAACATAAAAACTATTCACCACAGAGTACGCAGAGGAAATGATGGAAAAAGAGTCAAAAAATTTTCACAGAAATGAGCGTAGGAGCCAATTTGTGCATTTTTTTGATGAGCGGCCGACCGCTTTTTCTCTCTGCGTGTTCTGCGGTGAAAAGGGTTTCGTTTTATGAACCGATACGTCGTTGCCGCACACCGCGATCATATCTTCCACATCGCCAATCATATGGCCAAAGCTGACGTCGAGGAATGCGCTGCGCTCGGCATGGGGCCGTATAGGGCGCTTGAGGACTCTCTCAATCGGTCGGCAGCGGCATGGACGGGGATGGTCGACCAAACGCCCGTGTGTATGTTTGGCGTGTGCCCGATCGATATTCTTGCGGGGGTGGGATCTCCATGGCTCCTGGGCACTGATGAGATCCGCCGACATGCAAAGACGTTCATGCGGCTAAATAAACTTTATGTGCCCAGGATGCTCGAGCTTTTCCCTTTTCTCGTAAACTGGGTGGATGCGCGTCATGACACGGCTATCCGCTGGCTGAAATGGCTGGGGTTTGAATTCGATCGGGAGCCGGTCGAATACGGGGTGCGGAAGATGCCCTTTTACAGATTCCACATGGAGAAAAATTAGATGGGCGTTGCAGCTCTACCTTTGGCAATTGGGTCTATGATCGTTTCGGCAGCGGGCGCTGGCATGTCCGCCTACTCGCAGATGCAGAGCGCGAACTACAACGCCCAGGTCGCACGCAATAACCAGATCATGGCGAACCAGAACGCGAGCATTGCGCTCCAGCAGGGGCAGCAGCAGGAAGAGGCGCAGCGGATAAAGACCGGCACCATGATCTCGGCCATCGGGGCGCAGGAAGCGGCCTCCGGGGTGAATCCGAACGAGGGTTCATCCCTGAATGTAAAGGCAAGTGCAGCCGAGACTGGGGAGCTGGATGCACTCACGATCCAGTACAATTCGAACCTGCAGGCGCGAAACCTTAAGTACGAAGGCGCTATGTACGGCTCACAGGCCCAACTCGATACGGCGCAGGGAGAGTGGGGAGTGGCAAGTTCACTTCTCGGCGGTGCATCCTCCGTATCGAGCAAGTGGATGCAATATCAGACGATGGGTAATCTTGGCGGGGGCAGCAACCCCGGGTGGGGTTTCGGGCTTTCCGGCTCTGGATTCAGCAATAACCTCTAAGGATTAAGCAAAGGCATTCGACGCCCGTGAGAACCTGATCTTTTGCCGCCCCCTTCAGAGAAGGGAAAACTCGGGTAAAATTAATGCGCACCCGGCGTCCAAGCCTTGAAAAGCAAGGATTTTCAACATTTGTAGCTGGATATCAAGGTTAAATTGGCCTGACCGTTTTGGAAATGGCAGTGTTCCCGGCAGTTGATTCCTCCTCTGACTCCAGCCAAGCCGATCAGTCCCGCGCCGAAGAGCCAGACGGTGCCGGGAATGGGGACAGTGCTATAGTCGTAAGTGATTTTGAGATTGCCATCGGAATCACTTTGGTTGCCTCCCACAGCGAGCATACCCGGAGTAAATGTGGCAGAGGACGTAATCGGTCCGGATGTCACATTGAAATCGACTTCTCCTGCCCCCTCGTACAACCCGAAAGAAGAACCGCCGATCGAGGTGGTCCAGTCATAGTACGCCGTGGGAACTGCAAAAGTGCTGACAGAGTACTGGCCCGCGGTGGCCGTTCCGTTAATGGAACCCGTGCCAGCAGTAGCCGTGAAAATCACATTGCTTCTCGGATCTGTAATTGCAAACGGACCATAGGAAGAGGCATTCGTGAACGATTGCGCTTGGTTTGTAAGATTAATCAACTGCACCTGCGCTGTCACGTCTACCGTCGTCTCGATATTGATGCCTGCCAATGTGCCGAGCGCAGACTTTCCTCTCATTTCCTGACCCGTATACTCAGGGTCTTGGAACCGGTTCCTCCCGGCCCATACACTGTAAGTTTTGCCGTGAAGGTCCCTGGCCTGTTGTAGGTGTGCACCGGGCTCACATACGTGCTCGTCGCGCCGTCTCCGAAGCTCCACAGCCAACTCGTGACGAGTCCGGTGGATTTATTAGTAAAATTCACCTGCAGGGGAGCTTTCCCCAAGCTAGGAGAGGCGGAAAAGTTTGCCTTGGGGGCATCATAAACCGTGATGCAGTCAGGTTGTGTACAGGTGTTTATTCCCCCGGCACCTGTCACGGTAAGCGTCACCGTGTATGCGCCGGCCTTACTGTAGGTATGGCTCGGATTCCGGACTGTACTCGTCTTGCCGTCTCCAAAGTTCCAGAACCACTTTGCGATGCTTCCGACCGAGCTGTCGGTAAAATGCACTGTCAAGGGTGCTTTGCCACTGGTAGCACTTGCAGAAAAAATGGCTGTGAAGACAGGTAAATATGTCCCGATCGCAGAAGCGGGCTGCCCGTTCGAGATCTTTGTCGTCTGACCTGGTGGTATGTTCCAGCCTGGAATATTATTGTAAGCCACCGTGTGCGATCCGACTGTGATTCCTGAAACGGTTGTCCCGCTTGCATGCCAGCTTCCCCCGTCCACGCTCCACATCGCGCCTTCGGTCACGGCGCCGGCCGGGCTGATCGCGACCGTGAGGGAGCCGGTCTGTTGCACGTATGCGCCGCAAAGAGATGCGGTTGTCCCGTTCGAGATGTTTGCCGTCTGGCTGGAAGGCGTGGCCCAGCCTGCGACATCACTGAAAGCCACAGAGTGCGATCCGACTCCGATACCTGAAACGGTTGTCCCGCTGGCCTGCCAGCTTCCCCCGTCCATGTTCCACATCGCGCCTGCGCTCACGGAGCCGGCCGGGCTGATCGTAACCGTGAGGGAGCCGGTCTGCTGCACGTAAGTGCCGCTAAGAGAGGTGGTTTGCCCGTTCGAAATATTGAAAGTCTGGCTGGAAGGTGTTGTCCAGCCGGCGATGTTATTGAAAGCTACCGTGTGCGTTCCGACTGTGAGTCCTGAAACGGTTGTCCCGCCGGCCTGCCAGCTCCCCCCGTCCACGTTCCACATCGCGTCTGCGGTCACAGCGCCAGCCGGGCTGATCGTAACCGTCAGGGAGCCGGCGGCGTTTTTCGTGAAGATCTCGATAAAGTCATTGATGCTGCTTTGTGCCGTAGTCACCATGACCGTCTTGTCTGCGGCCATGTCTCCGTATACGATAGACTGTGAAGATCCGGAATTCACGACAAGGGTTATCCCCCCATAGGGTGAAAGCGTACAGGTCCCTATAGTGTTATTATTTATCGAACCGTCGTTTGCAGTAGAGGACATTGTAAACGTTCCATCCTCGTTGATCGTTAGTGTGTCCCTTTCCCATGTCCACATCGACAAAGAGTTGCCCTGCCAAGTGCCGGCCAAATCCTCCGGCAGATATGAAGCGGCTTGTTTGGCGTAAACATTGAGGCGTGCAGGCGAGGTGTTCGCTCCGCTTGTTGCAACCATGACCGTCCGGTCTGCGTCCATGACTCCACTGAATGTCGTATCGGAGAGGTTGGTTATCACCCCGATTGGTGAAATCGACCAGGCCCCGGTTCCGCCGGTAGAAGAGTCTGTCCAAGTTCCATTCGGGTTGATTGTAAGAGAATCTGTTTCCGCCCCGCCGGAATATTGCCCCATAGATGTTAGAAAATTGCCTTCCCACGCACCGGTCAAATCGGCCAATGAACATGAAGACGCTTGTCTTGTGAACATCAGGAGACGGGGGGAGCCATCGGACAAGTCGGTTTGCGTGCATGCGATGACGGTATTGCCCGAATCTATCTGGCACAGGATGTTGTTCGGTTGACCGGTGGTCAAAAATAACCCGCCGGGAGAACTCCAGAAAGCACTGGTACCGCTGTTGATAACTTGATCGGGATTGCCATTGTTGTCCGTTATGGAAACGCTGCCGAATGTTTCGTCAGCGTTGACGGTAACTGTGCCTCTTTCCCACTCTGGCGCGTCAGAACCGGAAACGGTAAAGGTAGCGTTCCAGGTACCGGCAAGAGCGGCAATATAAGAGGGCGGAACTGCGTAAGGCGTTACGCTGTTGGAAGGACCTGAGGGCTGACCGGTCCCGATCGTGTTTGACGCCGTTACCATGAATGTATAGGCAGTGCCGTTGATCAGGTCCTGCACGATTATCGGGCTTCCCGAGCCTGTGGCTGTTATGCCGCCGGGGTTCGAGGTCACGGAGTAAGAGCTGACGGGGGGGCCGCCGGCCGGTGCCGCGAAGCTGACCGCCGCCTGGGCAATGCCTGCAGCCGCCGTTACTCCTGTCGGCGCGCCGGGAACTGCAGGCGTGTCGCTGACGGAGAAAATCGTCCCTTTGCCGTAGACGCCTCCCCCATAGGCCATCCCGTAGAGCGTGGACCCCAATAGCGTGAGTGAGCCGTTAGGACCGCACCCGTAGTTTGCAGGACTGCCGAAATCGTGCAGCACCTGATATCCGGTACCGTCCGTGTTTATCTGGAAAATCGTGCCCAAGCCGTCGGCGCCGCCGCTTCCGCCGGTTCTGGTCATCCCGTAGAGCGTGGACTCGGAGAGCGTGAGAGTGCTGAGCGGATAGTACCCGTCGTTTGGATATCCTGTAAAGCTGTACAGCACCTGGTATCCGGCGCCGCTCGTGTTTATCTCGAAAATAGTGCCTAAGCCGCCGGTGCCCCCGGTTTCGGTCATCCCGTAGAGAGTGGTCCCCGAGAGCATGAGGGTGCCGTAAGGATTAGCCCCGTCGTTTGCAATACTGCCGAAGCTGTACAGCACCTGGTACCCTGTGCCGTCCGTGTTTACCTGGAAAATCGTTCCCTTGCCGTCGGCACCTCCACTCGGGGTCATCCCGTAGAGCGTGGTCCCCGAGAGCGTGAGGGTGCCGTAAGGATAAAACCCGTCGCTTGCAACACTGCCGAAGCTGTACAGCACCTGGTACCCGGTACCGTCCGCGTTAATCTGGAAAATCGTTCCCTTGCCGTTGGCGCCTCCACTCTGGGTCATCCCGTAGAGCGTGGTCCCTGAGAGCGTGAGGGAGCCATAAGGATAGTACCCATCGTTGGGAACAGTGCCGAAGCTGTGCAGCACCTGATACCCGGTACCATCGGTGTTTATCTTGAAAATTGTGCCGGAGCCCCGCGTGCCTGCCCCGAGAGTCATCCCGTAGAGCGTGGACCCTGAGACCGTGAGGTCGCCCTGAGGATTGGTCCCATTGTTTACACTGCCGAAGTTGTACAGCACCTGGTACCCAGTGCCGTCCACGTTTATCCGGAAAATCGTGCCGGAGCTGTCGGCGTAATCCCCAATCCCGTTAGTCATCCCGTAGAACGTTGACCCCGAGAGCGTGAGGGAGCCCAGAGGATAAGCCCCATCGTTTGCAACACTGCCGAAGCTGTAAAGAACGGAAAAGTTGTCTGTAGTGGGCGGCGAATCTGCATGAGCGTGGTCCAACGGGAAACCCGCTATGCAGATGATGACTGCAATGCCGATAACCAACCCGAGCACGGACCCTTTTTCCTTTCTCATTTTCGCACCTTTCATCCAGACCTGGATAATGCACCCTGAAACCCGGTGTGACAGATCCCTGTAAAAACAACGGAGAGAGTGATTCCCCACTCTATTTTGATCGACCAGGCAGCGCGTAGTATCGTGAAGGAGCAATGAATATACCAATGCGGTAGTCTCTTTTGTGTCAGGGGTCCGACCTTGTGATTTCGCGCTTTTGAGGGGTAGCCTGGACACAGGGATTTAAGAGCTTCTTTGCGAGAATGACAAAGTTTGTCACCGACGTGACTAAATCCGCTCTATTGGGATCAACTGTCTGCTATGCATCCAGACCTCATTTTCAGGCCGGAAAGCACGAGTTCGCTCATTAGGACATTGCAAAACAACGCAGTCTACATCTGCGCCTTTGATTGCCTCAGGCCGCCCGCACTGGAATCTGTGGGTTCGTTTACACACGAGGGCGAAAAGGCTATCGGTTTCCCGAAAGCAGGGCTTATGGATGAAGTTGTAAATAGTGTGATTATTCTTATATTTAAAGAGGGTTGACTCTTTTTGAGCGGCCATTCGGAAACGATTGAAGACGTGCATTCCAGATGCCTGAAAAGGGCGGTGAAAGGCCAGGGTAAGACGGCATGGACATGCATGTTGGCTCCTTGTCAGGGGCCATTATGGGAGGACTTCCATGGAACGGGACAAAGACAAAGACAAATGTCAGCTTGGTGAAATTTCATATTCCTCGGGCGAGGATGTTTGTGATGACGAGTACTGCTATGTCTGTAGAGGCGGTGAATGGGAGATGAAAACGAGTAATTTCATCGGTCTGTAAAGGGCTGTATAGCGGTCGGTCAATTTGCGCGAGGGATCGGACTCCAACCGAGTACGGCCTCGGAGTCAGGGCCAGTCCCTGGACCTGACCCGGGGTCCGAGATAGCCTGCCACAGAGACCTTCCGGCTAAACGCCTCGCGGAGCGTAGAGTAATGAACAGACTATGGAGGGCGAAGAGGAAAGCTATGAATAAGCCGATACCTCTATTTCCATGAAACAGGTAACAAGCCTACGCGCAACCCGCCTGCTTGCTTGCACGACCGCTGACTCTGCCGCTACGTTCTTTCCTTAACTTTCACTCCAACATATTCCGCGCCCCGGCGTTCAAGTTTATTAATGCTGTGGGCACCCCCTTCTATAATCTTAGCGCCATGTTTATTTTTGATGCGGATAGTGAAATTTGAAGAGGAGTTCGAGAGATGGCTACCTTGAAATATGTGGGTGATCTTATTATCGATTCAACCGGCCCGCTTAGAAAAATCCGGCTTCCTGACGGAATCTATGTCGTGGGTGAGCAAATGCTTATTGCAGTAGAGAGCGACGAGGAAGCCGATGAAGTCATTGAAGAATTGAAAAGTGACTACGGACTCAATTGAGGACGGTATTTCCGTGGTTCATTCTTATCCTCTGTGTTCTCTATAATCTGTTCATTTCTCTACGCTTCGTGAGGCGTTTAGCCGGAAGGTCTCTGTGGTGAACGCTTGCATTTGGCGGGGGCGATTTTGATACTGGCACTCATGTAGACGGGAGGCGGATATAATGGCGGGAAACGATATAAAAACCGGGCCGGCGAAGTCTGCCTCTGATCAGCGTCTGAGGCCGGAGCCGGGCCGATTTGATGTTATCGTTCTAGGCGCAGGCATTACCGGGGTTACGACCGCATATCTTCTGGCGAAAAACGGCAGAAAGGTCCAGGTGATTGACCGCCGCTCCGATGCAGCCTTGGAGACTACCTACGCCAACGGCGGCCAGATCTCGGTGTCGCATGCCGAACCGTGGGCACACCCCGGCGCGCCCCTGCAGGTCCTGAAGTGGCTGGCCAGGAAGGAAAGTCCGCTTTACTTCTCGCCCCACCTGGACTGGCGGCAGTGGGTGTGGCTCGCCGCGTGGCTCTGGCAATGTCGCAGATCGGCCACTGATCGAAATACGATCCAGATCGTAAACATTGCTCTTCGCTCGCGCGAACTCTACCGGTTGGTGCGAGAAGCCGAAGGAATAGAATACGGCCTCAAATCCCTCGGGATACTTCACTTTTACCGTGACAGGGAGGAGTTCGACAATGCTTGCCGCGTGGCAGAGCTGATGACCAGGTACGGTTGCAGGCGACAGCCCGTTACGAAGGTGGAGATCGATAGACTCGAACCGGCGCTTGCACCTCAAATGGACATAATAGGGGGCACCTTCACCGAGGATGACGAATCCGGAGATGCCCGCGTTTTTACTCAGGCCCTGGCCAGGGTCTGCGAGACAAAATACGGCGTCAATTTTCTCTACGGAACCAATATAGACGATCTTGTTTCGAGCGGCGGTGAAATAAAGCAGGTAAACCTTACAGGATTGAGTGATGGATCAAAGGGTTCATCTCAGGCCGGAGATTTCATCCTTTGCATGGGCCCGAATTCACCTCTGACAGCTCAAGAACTGGGTATCTTTCTTAATATTTATCCGGCCAAGGGATACAGCATCAGTGTGCCTCTCGATGAGTCAAACGAAAGGCACGCGCCGAAGGTCTCTTTGACGGACGATGAAAACAAGCTCGTATACAGCAACCTCGAGACTCATCTTCGTATTGCCGGCACGGCTGAACTGGCCGGCTGGAACACTTCCGTTCCCTACCACCGCATAAGGCCCCTGGTGGAAAGATCGGCTGAGCTTTTCCCGGCCCTTTTTTCCAAAATGAATTATCTCGATCCGAACTGGGTCATGAGCCACCTCAATGTCTGGGCATGCCTTCGTCCGTCCACTCCTTCCAACGTCCCCTATGTCGGCCGCACGGAAAAGCTCCGCAACCTCTGGCTAAATACCGGCCATGGAACGCTTGGTTGGACAATGGGCATGGGTACAGCGGAACTGTTGGTCAAAATGCTGGAGTCGGTGGATAGGTGACAGCCGCCATTGAATTTAGCCCTCATGCAGCATTGCCCTTTCACTGCGATGCCTTTTGCGGGTTTGGCCATGACATGCTGAACTGAACGATCATAGTAACCGAATAGCTCGAACAGGCGCCCCGTCTCGCGACGGGCGGGCGATGGAGATTCCAGTCCCGAACCCGGCGCAGGGCAGAGCGCCCCGCGGGGATCGAAGACAAATTGAGATAGCCGGTTAATGCCGCGCAAGGGCTGTTCTTGACGCGAAGCCCGCCTCGGAGGAAGCCGAAACAGAGTTTCCCTTCGTACTCTTCGTGACCAGCAATTACTCCAGGAGGAGATCTTGACACGAAGAGCGCCCTGTCGCACTACTTTTTTCCGCGCGAAGGTTTGGGGAGGGTTGTTGACCTTGCCTTGCTTTGTCTTTTCGCTTCTATAGCTTTAATGAGATTCTCGGGTAATCCCCTCTTTTTTGCGGCTTTGCTTCTTGACTTGGTCAAGGATTTGGCCGCTAAGGGAACCCTCATCGAGAATCCGTGTTTTTTCCTGTACTCTCTTTGATTCATCCCGTGTGAAACGAGGTGCTTGCTCGTGAGTTGCTTCATCGCGGCGCCGCATTCGATGCAGATTACCTTGTTTTCCAGGATGGAATTTCCAGATGTGAGTGCTTCGGGGGCCGGTCCTTGTGTCCCGGGAAACTCGATTTCTCCGGACTCCGCCTTTTGCAGTTCCACTAGAACTCCGAAGACCTGCTGAAGTGATGATGCTATGTCGGCTGCTGACATCTGGGTGAGGGAAACCTGCTTCTGAACGATTTCTGATGCGATTTCAATCAATTTTTTTGTCATTCTTCATCCTTTAGTACTAGAGAAATAGTGGACATCCTGCAACGAGACCGCAACACAATTATAGGCAAGCCCTAACATGAATGCAAATAATAAGAGGAAGGGAATGGATAAGACAAATGTCCCGATAGCGCAAGTTGCGAGACCTTCTGGTCCCGTCTTGCGCCACTCACCCTTCATTACCGGTAAAGTCCTTTTCTCATTAGTTAGCAATACTGTCAAATATGTATTTGGCTTTAGGACCACCATGTGTAAAAAGGCGGATGGTATTTCCGCAAGGGTTCATCACAAAGGCTCGGAGGACACGGAGAATAGCTTTCTTAGAAAGGATTAACCGGGAACATAGGAGTATTTCTCCTATTAACTGAAATTGCCTTGAATCAAGGGATTTAGGGATTAATCCCTGAATCCCTTAGTTCGCAATCCCTTAATTCTTGGCTATTTCTAAGTCGTGCCATCCCCGTTGGCGCACGCATCGTCTAAGATGAGCGACCCGGAAAACGTTGCCAGTGATTCACTTGAAATCTTTATCTCTTTACTGGGCATCTGGATGAAACCCAGAAAACCTCTTGTTACCAGGTTGTAAATGTCAGAATGTTTACATCCGAGTACGTTGGCGGCACAAGATACTGTAACAAACCACTCCCCCTCCATTTGCAACTCCCCTCAATTCAAGTAATGTCCTTACCTAACTGCCTCTTAGCTCAATCATTTCATCGCATGTGTTCATAATTACCCCCGGAAGCCCGGTTCGCATTCTCTCAAGCAATGAACGCACCAAATCCGAGCCCATGCCGGTAATTCAAATTACTGTGTGAGTTCAAAACCTTAGACATTATGAAATTCTGCATGGCGAGGGTCTGTATGAAAACCGATACACGTTTGAGACAGTTGGGACAATTTAATATTCAGCCCAAAACTAGAGAAAATATACGGAAACAAGCTGTTGGCGGGCAGCGCAAGTGTCTCGAAATACAAATTGAGACACTTTTGTATCACGAGACAAGTTCATGAGACATGTGGTGATTTAACGATAGAGTTCCTTTAAAACCAGGATCGATATATCCATACGTCTTCTTTGAGGTCCTTCATGTCCTCTTCGAGCAACGTATAAAGAGAAGCGTTCTGGATAGCCATACCTCCCAGATAGGCCAGGGCGGTGACAAGCATTACCTCATCTTCAGTGAATTCCCTGCGGACGCCGCTGTAAAGCCTCATCACTCCGATGACTTTCTCATTCGTCTTGATTGGGGCTGAAAGGATCGAGACAATACCTTCACGGCCCTTTTCTTTTTTGTGCTGAACTCGCGGGTCGGTCTGGACATCTGCGATTACGACCGGCCGGCCGGCAAGGGTTTCATCCACGCTCTTTTCCGAAGACAGAGGTCCCCTGTCGAGGTAGGTATCGCTGAGTCCATAGCTCGCTACGAATTCGAGCGTTCGCTTGTCTTCATTGATGAGCAGGATGGAAGAGGCTTTGACTTTCAGGGCTTCTGCAACTTCGGCCGTCAAAATATTGAGAACTTGCTTCATATTCAGGCTGGAGTTGATATTGACGGCCAGATCCAGAAAGAGGCTCGTGTTCTTTTTAATCAATTGGAACAAACGCGCATGTTCGATGGCCATTCCCCCCTGTTCGGCCATGGCCGTCGCAAAATCAATTTCGTCCTGAGAAAAGCGTCTGGGGCTGTCGGTAAACAGGGAAAGCCCTCCGATCAGCACCCCTTTAACCATGACCGGCACCACCAGTATGGAGGCAATTCCTTCAACTTTCTTAACGTCATGTCCGTTGAATCTGGGGTCCGAAGTGGAGTCGTATGAAAAAAGATGACCTTCCCTCTGCAAAACTGGAACAATTTTTCCCGGTTCAGTGAGTCCGTGCCAAATGTAGTTTTCGGAGAGGCCTTTCTGGGCTACCGGGATAAATTTAACTTCCTCCTCGTCAAACAGAAAAAGTCGCGCCGCTTTCACTCTCATGACATCGATGGCGCTCTCGACGATAAGATTCAGCAACTCGTCCCTTTTCAAGGTCGAACCCAACGCTCTGCTCACTCGGCATATCGCTTTGAAATAATCGTTTTCCTGATTCATGGTCTTTTCTCCCCAAAGGCACGTACGGCCCCGTTCAGGTGAGGCCCGAACGGGCCGGAGCATGTTTGAAGCATTAAGCTATGGAGTGAGCCATCATCCTCTCCAAAATCGTATCGGATGTTACTGCGAGTTATTCGATATAGGGCGGTTCGCCCTGAATCGATTGAACCAGCTTGAGGGCCTCGGTTACCTGCTCCACGGTCCCCCTGAAAACGAGCCAGACCGAACCTTCTGCGCCACCGATGCCGCCCGCGCTGCACTGGAAGGCCGTCGCTCCCGTCAGGATGCTTATGGCCTCCAGTTCCGTTACGATCTCCCCGGTGAGGAGAAACATGGACTGAAGACCGTTCAAGCTCTCAATTGGTTGGCGCATCTTCAGCGTCAGGTCCACAAGATCCCCGGCCACCAGCTTCTCAAGGCCGACGGGGATGACCAGGTAAGCCTTCCGGGCGACTATGTAGGGCATGGTGACTCCGGTGGTACCGCCGTCTGGAGCTGCGATATTTACCGCTGCGAGTTTGTTTTTATGATCCAGGGCATTGGCTCCCTTAATAACCACGTCGCCGGGCTTCAACTTCTTCACCGCCTCGGCAAGGGGCAGATCCACAACTTTTCCCTTTTCAAGGACGATGTCAGGAAGGGCCGTCACATCGGGGAGTCTCTTCCCCCCCTTTGAGGGTTGGATTCTCCCCCGCACAAAAGCTGCCTTTTCGATTTCCTTCCCTGTAATTTCTTCGGCCACGTAGGCATTCGTCGTTCCCTTGACAATGATCACCATACCGTTTGTCAGGGCGTTCTTGACAATCGGCATCTCTTTTACGGCCTTGGCGATAAGCCTCTTCGATTCGGAAACCGTCAGAATGGCTTGAGCCTGGACGATCCTGGCGGGTTCCGCTGCCGCCAGGAGTCCTGGAAGAATAAGGTAGAAGGTCACTACAACTGCGCAAACGAGAAAACACCTGCTCAGATTATGCTTTGGCATGACGGTCTCATCCTTTTTTCTCATCGAGGGCTCCTTGTACCAATCTTAAAGCTCTCTGAATCCGAATAATGCCTCAACCTGACCACCAACGGATATCGAAGGACATTTGGGGCTCGTCTACAGCCCTGAAAACCTCCCATGACACGTTTCAGACCACGGAACCTTTCCATATACGAATCAAAAACGCAAGAGAAAGGTCATCGGTATAATCGCCCACCTGGACATATCGCTAGCCTATTCAATAGGGAAATAGTATTATTTCAGGGGTTTTTTTAGATCCCTTTCCGGGAGGCAACCGGAAGCGAATTCAAGTTCGGCACAAGGCAGGAATATGAGCAATTCGGCTATGCATTTATTGATTGAGGCTTTGTTAGAGGGCGACCAGGCCCGCTCCGTAGCTGAAGCAAGAAAACTTGGAGCCGCAGGGGCTGCGGCCGAGCAGATCGTGGTAGATGGCGTTGGCAAGGCTGTCGAGCAGCTTGACGGAAAGTGCACCATCGAGCAATTCAACTTGCTTGAAATCATGCTCGTGGGCCGGGCCGTGATGGGTGTCGTAAAGGAGCTGTTTCCTCAGGGGGAACCCGGGACGGCAATTCGGGGCAAGGTGATCGTCTGCAGCCTGGAAGGGGACGTGCACGACCTGGGAAAAAGTATCCTCAAAATGGTTCTGACCGCAAAAGGCTACAAAGTCATAGATTGCGGCAGGGATTGCCCGCTGGACAAGCTGCTTGAAACCGCCGGGCAGCAGCAGGCGGATGCGGTCTGCATAAGCGGGCTTATAACCACGGTCATCCCACAGGTAAAACGGGTAAGGGAATTGGCGCAGGATCGAGGGCTTGGACACATTAAAATCCTCGCCGGAGGGGCAGCGCTCAAGCAGGCGACAGCGGAGAGCCTCAAGGTGGATTTTGTGGCCGATACGGCTTTCGATGGAGCCCGCTATCTTGAATCAGCGCTTTCTTGAATGAGCGGCCGGGACGTGAACCGGTTTCCATTTCGGATTCTTTGACATACAAAAATTGGCGTCTTTATGAAGAGCATTGAAAGGATTCAAGCCACCGTTAATTTCGAGCCTGCTGACCGGGTGCCGGTCATCGCGCAGGTGTTCGGGCACACTGCCGTCCTGGCCGGCAAGACAATCGGAGACTATGTCACGAGCGGAAGTGAACTGGCCGATTGCCAGTTGAGAGCTCTTGAACGCTACGGCTACGACGCGGTCTTTGCCGTCATGGACGTAAATGTCGAAACGGAAGCTCTTGGGTCGGGACTTGTTTACCGATCCAATGACTATCCATACGTTCGGGACCATGCCTTCAGCAAAACAACAGACCTCGATGCCGTTTCCATGCCGGACCCTTGCAGCGCCGGCCGCATGCCCGAGATACTGGAGGCGCTCCGAATAATGCGGCGCGCAACAGCAGACGAGGTTTTCGTTGTCGGTTGTGTCCTTGGGCCGATGACCCTTGCAACGCAATTGGTGGGCATGGAGAAGGCATTGTATATGGCCATCGACGACCCTGATGGCTTCGAAAGACTTCTGGATTTCAGTACAAGGGTGGCCATCGAGTTCGGGACCGCCCAGATTGAGGCCGGAGCCCATGCGCCCATGGTCTTTGACCCCTCGGCATCGATGGCCGTTATTCCTGTATCTTTTTTCCGCGAATTCGAGCTTCCAAGGCTAAAAAAAATATTCAAAACATTCGAAGTGGCGGGCGCTTCAGCGGGCTGGGTCCATATCGCCGGGCCGCTTGGCCCCGCTCTTCCTTTTCTTGGTCAGACGGGCGCAAACATCTTTAACTTCGACTACTGTGTCGATCCCAATGATGTGCTGGCTGTCGGACCGAGGCTTTGCTTCAATGGCAATATAAAATCGCTGGATTTCGAAACCGCGCAACCCGAGGACATTTTCAACGAGTCGCTCAGGCTGAGGGAGTTGTTTTCCCCCCGAGGCGGATTTATTCTTTCGTCGGGCTGCGAAATCCCACCCGGATCGAAGCCTGAAAACATTGCCGCCCTGTGTGAAGCAGTGAGGTAAGGACAATCCACCACAGAGGCACAGAGAGCACGGAGCCCTGAACTATTTGCTTCGAAGGCCCCGGCACAAGGATCTGTCCAGTTTCTTCTGTCGGTGTTCTCCGTGTCTCTGTGGTGCAAGAGGGTTTTTGCGTCTCTGCGGTGAGTTTATTTAACGAGGTAGTTTATTGCCCACGATAACAATCAAGACAGGCGATGGAGATCGCCATATTGAATTCTCCGCCGGCCGGTACCTGAGGGAGATCCTGGATTGCACTGCTTTTCGGGTGAGATCGGGATGCAGAGGGACTGGGGCCTGTGGTTTATGCCGCGTGCAAATAAACGCCGGTGAGTTGGCCGAAGCCAATCCGGTGGAACGCATTTACCTCTCCGAGAGCCAAATAGCATCTGGAGTGCGGCTCGCATGTCAGGTCAGGCCGAATAGTGACATTGAGGTTTCAATCCTTAGCCGGGAGCCGGTTTCTTCCTGGAGGGCGATGCCCGGTCCTTCACCGGCATTGCCGGGCTTTTCTTCTTTTTCGTCGAAATCTTTCACGTCGAAAATACCCGAGTGCCCCGGGAAACCTTATGGGGTGGCGGTAGACCTGGGAACGACCCACATAAGCCTGTCTTTCTATGACCTTTCAACAGGGAAATGGTTTGCCGGGCGCCGTGGTCTGAATCCTCAAGGGACCTACGGGACCGACGTGATGGCCAGGCTTGTTGCGGCCAACGAATCGCAGCAGGCGGCCAGGGAGTTGAGAAGGCTGGTCGTTAATGCAATCGGCTCGGCCATCATGGACGTCGCAATCCGCGAAGGCTTCTTCGACGACAAAAGAGGCGCCGAACAGGTGGTAAGAGTTGCGATCGTCGGCAATACGGCCATGCTGGCGCTGCTGTCCGGACGAAACTTCCACCTGCTGCTCCAGCCCGATTACTGGACTCGCCACATAGACTGCATCCCGGGAAAAACCGAAAATCCGCAGGACCTGTGCTTGGAGTGGGGAATTAATTCCGAGGCGCTCATTGAGGTAATGCCGCCCCTGGCCGGCTTTGTGGGCTCGGATCTTTTGGCCGGGGTTCTCGCTGCCGGGCTTATCGAAGGTGAACCGGGCTCTTTGTTGATCGACTTTGGCACAAATTCCGAGATTGCCCTCTGGGACGGCCGGTCGTTGTGGGTGACTTCGGCGGCTGGTGGCCCCGCCTTCGAGGGATGTGGCATCGGTTGCGGAACTCCGGCCGAGCCCGGCGCGATTTACGCGGTTGACTGGCGTAGCGCATATAAAGCCCATAAGGCCTATAGCCCCGCGGCCCTGGAATTCCGCGCCATTGACGATGAAAAGCCCCGGGGCCTGTGCGGCTCGGGGATCGTCGACCTTATCGCGTGTCTTCTGGAATCGGGCCAACTCACAAGTATCGGCCGATTCTCGAACGAGGTTCCGCGGGAAGGGATTGTGCTCCTGAATGGAGATCGGCCGCCGTTGGTGCTTACCAAAAGGGACGTGGATATCTTCCAGCGAGCCAAAGCAGCCATCTTCGCCGGTGTGAGGGTCCTGTTGTCGAAGGCTTCCATGAGCCCCGGAGAACTTCGGCGTGTCTACGTCGGAGGTGCTTTCGGCCATTTTTTAAACAGGGAAAGTGCGGTGTCTGTCGGACTTCTGCCCGACTTGAGTGAGGGTGCGGTTGAACTGTGCGGCAACACGGCTTTAAGAGGATGTGAACAACTCCTGATGTCTTCCGGCTCTGCTGAAATTATTGAGGCATTGAGAGGCAGGGCAAAGATCGTTAATATGGCGCAGTGCGGTGAATTTGAAGATTTCTTTCTGCAAGGGCTCTATCTGGACAGATGGACCGATTGCAACGAGATCCGGGGCTGAAATCTTATGGAAGGTTCTCAATACAGCGACAAGGACCTCCTGCAGGCATTCATGAGAACTGCGCAGTACCTGGCGAGTCTGACCACTCATGAGGACGTGTGGCATCACGTTGCAAAGTTAATGGTCAAGTTCTATGGCGCAGATTCGGCGGGGTTCGCCAGGCGCCGGGCAGATGGTGAAATAGAGATCCACCACCTGATAACATCTGACCGGCCGAGTCTCTTCGCCCCCTCCAAACAGATTGAGGAGAGCATCTGCGAGGTTTTAGAATCCGGCTTTCTTGCCTGGCGTTCTTTGGGAAGCAACGAGAAGCCCTATACGGCTGTTTTCCTGCCCATCGCCATCGGCGGCGAAACCGCCGGGGTCATGCTTGTAGGCCATGCCACTGCCGGACCGGTAGCTTATGACGTTCTCAACGTCCATCTTGCATTTGCAGGCTTGGCGGGGGCTACCATCACCAGGCTCATCTCCGAAAAAGAACTGAAAAAGCACCGTGCTCATCTTGAAAAGTTGGTCTCGGAGCGCACGAGCGAACTCACCCTGACCCTGGACCGTCTGGAATTTGAGATCACGGAGCACATGCAGGCCGAAGAGGAGTTAACAATAATCCGGAACCACCTCGAGGAACTGGTGGATACGCGGACAGCGGAACTGGAAAAAGCCAACCGGGAATTGAAGGCCTATTCGGCAAAACTTGAAAGGATCAACGAGGAACTCAAGGAATTTGCCTTCGTTGCTGCACATGATCTGCAGGAGCCACTTCGCAAGATACAGACTTTTTGCGATATGGCTAAGCATAGATGCCCACTGGTCCCGGGCGATCCCGGACAACAATACCTGGACCGGATTCTGAGTTCGGCATCGCGAATGCGGCACCTTCTGCACGACTTGCTCCAGTTCTCGAGGGTGGCTACAAGACTGGAACCGTTTAAGGAAATTGACCTTCATAAAATCGCCCGGGAGGCGGCGGATGTATTTGAAAAAGACATACTGGAGACAGGCTGCTCGGTCGTGATCGAAAACATGTCCGTAATCGAGGCCGTTGAAACTCAGATGCTGCAACTGTTTCAAAATCTTATTGGCAATGCTTTGAAATACCGCAGTAAAGAAAGCCCGCAGATCAGGATCTATGGAAAGCACGATCAGCAGGGATTTTACGAGATATATGTAAAGGACAACGGCATCGGATTTGACCAGCAGTTTGAGAGACTGATATTCAAACCCTTCCAAAGACTGCACGGCCACGGCGAATATGAAGGGACCGGAATGGGACTTGCCATATGCCGCAAGATCGTGGAACTTCATGGTGGGAGCATAAGAGCCGAGGGAGACCCTGGAGCAGGTTCGGCATTTATAATCAGACTGCCCGTGAAGCAAAACGACAGGATAGAGGAATTAAAACTAATTGGCGGATCGAGTGGTTAAATTCCTGAATCCCTCGATTTCTCAATCTCTAAATCCCTGAATTTCTAAATTCCTAATTTTGGTTTCAATGTTTTCTGGTTTACTGCCGAAATAATGTTGGGAAGTGTCCTCGCCGCGTAAGGGCGCCGTCGTTCAAGTTCAGGAGAGATGAATGGATCGGCTTGAAGTGCTGTCTCAAGAAGTAATTGCAATACTGAAGGAATTCCGCGCAGAAAAGCGAATGTTAAATTCCGCAACTCTAAAAGAGGCTTTTTCAACACGGCAGGAGTTCATTTCTCTGCTTTATCCTGCTTCTGATATTACGGCAAAAGGGGAACCGCAGGCGCCATCTGTGCCGGGCAGAGCACTTTACCGTGTGCCGCTGGCCAGATCAGAAACTCCGGAGGAATCAAACACTGAACCTCTGTCGGAACTTCGGAAAGCGTTCTTGAAAATACTCGATAGTTTTAGTCCTATGATAAAGGAAGACTATGAAAATCGATTTACCGAGTTGCACAAGAAGCTTGATGGGTATATATCTCTTCTGTCTTTGAGCCAACTCGGACAACAAATCGGACAAATAGTCAGCGAATTAATAAATGAAGCCATCGGAAGGATAGAGTTTTCGAATGAGTTTCTAGTTGAACTTAGTAAAGATTTGTTCAAAATGGAGGAACAGTTATCGTCCTATCAAACTTACAATAGAGAAACACACAATATAAGTAGTGAATTCCAGAATGATTTATCATCACATACAGAAGAGATACATCGTATATTCGAATCAAGCAAGAGCCTGCAGGATGTCCGCCATCTGCTCACCTCCAAGCTGAACACTATTTCGAAAGCGATTGAAATCAAGCGTGAATCGGACGAGGCCCGGCTACAGGAAGCAGACGCAAGTATAACTGAACTTCAGAATAATCTAAGGATCTATAAAGAAGAGATAATGCAGGTAAAAGAACGGTCTGAGTCCCTGGAGAAAGAAGTACTGCTTGATGCATTGACCCAGGTAAATAACCGTCGAGCCTATGATTTACAGATAAGAGAGAACCTGAGGCGCTTTCATCGAAATGGGGAGCAGTTCAGTCTTATACTGATTGACATCGATCATTTTAAGAAAGTTAATGACGATTATGGGCATAAGGCAGGCGACAAATGCCTGAAAGAAATAACAAAGCTAATAAAATCATCTATACGGCAATCAGACTTCCTTGCCCGTTATGGGGGAGAGGAGCTGATCGCCATTCTTCCCGGAAGCAATGCCGCAGGCGCGCAATATGTTGCCGAGAAGATTCGGAACTGCATTGCCAAGGCCCGCTTTCACTACAAGGGTGAGATAATACCTGTCACCATCAGCCTTGGGGTCACCGGGGTCATGGCTTCCGACACTGACCCGGACTCCCCTTTCATCAGGGTCGATGAGGCAATGTACCGGGCGAAAAAAGATGGCCGGAACAGGGTCTGTGTCATTACTGATCTATCCTTCTGTAAAATGCTCGAAAGTAACTTTCAATCCGGCCAGTTGGCCGACGTGAAGCAAACTGAAAGATAAAGGCGCTGACTCATTTAAGAACTCAGGAGGGGATTTGATGCGAAGAGCGCGAAGGGAAGCCTCTTAATCGCATTCTTCACCCCGCTGCGCTTCCTCTTCGCGGTAAGAAACTGTCTCAGCTTTACTCTTCTGCCGCTACAAGCGGCGACCACAACCCCACCTCCCCAAAAAAGTTCTTGCGAATCTGCGATAAGAGAGTAATATAATTCCATTAACTCATCCGCTACTTCGTTCCCTTGATGATATTTGGATCGATGAGGCCCAAATGACAAGTTTCAAGCGCCTGCTTTTGGTGGTTGCACCGGGTAAGGTTTTGGATAAAGCGTTCCGAGGCGAGAGTGTCAGACAATCCATAGACTCTATCATCAGACGGCTTGCAAAAGTTGGGGCCATGGTGGTCTGCCGTGCCTCTCAGAGCGTCGGGTACTTCCCTGTCGCGTCGTCTTTTACTTGATTTCCAAAGTTCTATCTCACGCCATTTTCGAATATCCGATGATATCTTAGCATTTACAAACCACGCTCTCAGCTCATGCATTATTTTCAAAATTATAGAGGAAGAGAAATGATATCGCGTTTATATCGCTTTGGTCATATCCTCCCCTGGGTTCTCCTAACGTTTTTCACACTAGTACCATGTAACGCTTATAGTTGCGGATAAAGGCGCTTCAGCTTTATGCGCGCCTTGGCATTCGTGAACTGCCATTGAATCTTTGCTTGCCGGTTGTTCCGGTCATTTTCCCACGCGGCGATATGGCCACGCAATGTTTCTATATCGGGAATTCGCCGGTCCAGGCTCTGTCCGTTTAACGCGCTCAGCTCTATCTCCGCCATATTGAGCCAACTGCCGCGTTTTGGTGTGTAATGGATTTCCAGGCGTTCTGCCAAGCGTCGAGCCTCTTGAGGTTTAAACGTCTCGTAAAGAGAGGCAAGACAGTGTGTGTTCAGATTGTCCAGGACCAAGCGCACTTTCACTGCCTTTGGGTATCGCTTGACGAGCATGCCCTTGATCCACAACGCCCAGTCTTTCATGGTTCTATGCTGGGCGGCCTCCACGTGGCGCTTGCCCGTCAACGGTTCCACTTCAAGGAAAATCTGGGCAACACCATTGCGGACGTATTCGGCGTCCATCCGTTTGGGTCTTCCGGGCGCGCAAGCTATCGCCTCGTGCGCTTCCCCGATGAGTTGCTTACAGCTTTCATCCATACAGACCTGCGGATAATCGGGATCGTACGGCAAATGATAGACAGCGATGACATCTTCCATATTTGCTACGAACGCGGCGCTCCCCTCCGGCGGGATTTTCCAATACTTCCTGAGGTGAGGCTTAAGTTCGTTTTTTTAAGTATGCGCTGCACCGTCATATGCGAAACGCTTTGGGCCAGATGCAGCTCAACCGCTTTTTCAGCCAGAAGCCGTACAGTCCAGCGCCGTCGCCCCTCCGGTGATTCTGAGCATGCCAAGGCGATAACCCGCGCCTCGAAAGCCCCGTCAAAAATTACCTCGCGCGATGGCTGTTCCGGTTGCCTGCGCTCCAACGCTGCAGCTAATCCATCTTCTACGAAGCGCTTCTTAAGGTGCTCGATGGTGCGAGGCGTGACGCCCATGGCCTCAGCCGTATCCGCTACAGTCCACGCAGGCCCAAAAGGACCTGCATCGCACAGGAGCAAAGCGCGTGCGAAGAGAAATCGTTTCGCATTGGTCTTGCCCGTTTTCGTCAGCGCCTCAAGTCCCTGGCGCTCTTGTTCCGTCAAGGTTACTCGGTATCGTGGTGCCATGGCGAATCCCTCCTCCTGGAATTTGCCATGATTATACCGAATTATACGAATATTGCAATGTTACATGGTACTAGTGGTAATGATCACTTTCCAATTGATGAAACACATCCTTTGGCCCAACATGACTATCTGGGGGTCCCACCTCGATACTATTGTTTTCGTAACCGCCATCGCTGGTGTTGGGACATTTGCCGCGTCCAGATACCTGGAAGCCCGCTCCCTGCTTGCGTGCATTGTCGAATCCTCAGATGATGCCATTCTCGGCCTTACGCTTGATGGAATCGTTTTGAGCTGGAACAGAGGGGCCGAGAACATATACGGCTACTGCGCCGGGGAAGTGTTGGGAAAGCCTGTATCCATCCTGCTGCCTTCCGATCTGCCTGAAGATCAATACCATATCTTCGAAAGCATAAAACGAGGGAGTCGGGTGGACCATTACGAGACCACCCGTATTCGCAAAGACGGAAAGAAAGTGCACGTCTCATTGGTTGTCTCACCCATTTTCAATACCGCAGGGAGAATAATAGGCGCTTCTGCGATTGCCCGTGACATCAGCCGGCGCAAAGAGGTTGAGGACGCGCTCAGGGAAAGCCAATCCATGCTCGAACACTCTCAGGCATTTTCCCTGGTAATGGCGGCTCATATAGGACTTGATGGATGCTGGATCAAAGTTCCACCGAAGCTTTGCGAGTTGCTTGGATATTCGGAAGCGGAAATGCTGGCGCGAAAATCTCAGGACGTGACGCACCCTGAAGACCGCGATGAGGAGCACAGGATTTGCCGGGACCTGATTGAAGGCAGAATCAAATCGGTGGACCAGGAGAAGCGTTGTATCACAAAGGATGGCCGTATACTCCACATCTATCTCAATTATTCCATAGTGACCGATGCTGAAGGCAATCCGGTGCATTTCCTGGCCTATATTCGGGATATAACAAAGCGCAGGATGGCGGAGGAGGGACTCAAGCAGACGAACATCTACCTCGAAAATGTCCTGGAGAATTCACCTGACGCCATCGGCCTCGTGGATAAACACGGGAAGCTTATCAAATGGAACAAAATGGCGGCCGAGCTGTATGGGTACAGTTTTGAAGAGCTTCGAGGAAAAGCGGGCTTTAGTTTATTCGCTGACCGCGATGAACTGGAAACCATGCTTAAAGACCTGCGCCGGCAAGGTTCGGTGAAGAAGCGGGAAATGCTCATAAAAAGAAACGACGGCAGTGTTGTCCCGTCGGAGCTTTCTATCGGCCTGCTGCAGGACGCTGAAGGCAGAGTCCTTGGCAGTGTCTGTGTGGCAAGGGATTTAAGTGAAATCAAAAACGCCCTTATCGAACTCAAAGCTTCTAACGAGCGGTTATCTGAGGAAATCATCGTACGCAAGCTGACCGAAGCAGAGGTGAAGTGGCTCAGCCGACAAAACCAACTGATCCTCGACGCTGCGGGAGAGGGCATTGTTGGGTTGGATCCGGCGGGCAGAGTTACATTTACCAATCCGGCCGGGGCCGAGCTTACAGGGTACGAGATTAAAGAATTGATTCAAAGACAATTCCATGAGGTGGTCCATCACTCCAAGCCAGACTGTACTCCTTATCCCGAACACGAATGTCCGATGTTTGAGACTTTGCGCAACGGCGTCGCCCGGCGTGAAAGAGACGAGGTATTCTGGAGGAAGGATGGTACGAGTTTCCCGGTTGCATATTCAAGCACTCCCATTCTGGAAGAGGGCCAAATTGTCGGGGCTGTCCTCACTTTCCGTAACATCAGCGTGCGCAGGCTTGCACTTGAGGAATTAAACAGATATCGCGATCGCCTCGAGGACCTGGTGCAGGAACGCACCACGGAACTCGCCATGGCCAATGAACAACTCTCTAGTGAAGTGGAGGAGCGTAAGCGCGCGGAGGAGGCTCTGCAGGAAAGAGAGCGAAAGTTCCGGGCCATCTTTGACCAGACTTTCCAGTTCATGGGGTTAATGACCGTTGACGGCAGGCTCGTAGAGGCGAATAGAACCGGTTTACAATTTGGCGGAATCCAGGAATCGGACGTCATAGGCAGGCCCTTTTGGCAAACTCCGTGGCTGACACATTCCACGGAACAGCAGGAAACATTGCGTATGGCTGTAGCGAAGGCTGCGGCAGGAGAGTGCGTGCGCCTGGAGGTGACCAACCTTTCAGCCGATGGAAGTCCGCATTACATGGACTTTTCTCTTAAACCGGTAATGGATGAAGCAGGCGGCGTCGCTTTTCTGATTGCGGAAGCTCGAGACATCCACGAACGCAAACAGGCCGAAGAGGCTGTACTCAAGGCCAACCGGGTAATCAACACACTCTGGGAGTGCAATAATGCACTTATGCATGTGAAGGATGAATCGCAGCTTCTCCAGGAGATTTGCCGGATCATTGTCGAAGTAGGCGGCTACAAAATGGCATGGGTTGGCTATGCGCAGGACGATGTTAACCAAACCGTCACTCCGGTCGCTCGATATGGATATGATGATGGCTACCTGGACATAGTTAATGTCTCATGGAAGGACATCCAGCGCGGCCGGGGGCCTACGGGGACTGCCATTCGAACAGGCGTCCCCAACGTTGTGCGCAATTTGGAGTTGCAATCATGTTTTGACCCCTGGCGAAAGGAAGCTCTCAAACGAGGATATGATTCAGCTATCGCCCTACCTCTTACTGTTGAAGGTCGAATACTGGGATGTTTGACAATCTATGCGGAGGAACCAGGCGTTTTTGATGCAGACGAGGTTAATCTTCTCTCTAAACTTGGGGTGAACCTCTCTTTTGGAATAGAGACCTTAAGAATTTCCCACGCCTGCAGGCAGGCGGAAATCGACTTGCAAAGAGCTCACGATGAATTGGACCAACGGGTAAAGGAGCGAACAGCCGCACTGGAAACGGCCAACGAGCAACTGCAGCAAATACCGTCAAAGCTCATAGCGGTCCTGGAAGAAGAGAGGAAAAGGCTTGCCTCAGAACTCCACGACAGCATCGGACAGACTCTTGCCGCTGTGAAGTTTTGGGTAGAGATGGCCCTCAAGCTCAGGGATGCAGGTGATAACAATGCTGCCTTGAACCACCTGGAGCAATTCGTTCCCACCCTCCAGCGGGCAATCGAGGAAACCAGAAGTATCTACATGGGTTTGCGGCCCTCGATGCTGGACAGTGTAGGCCTTTTGTCCACACTTGAGTGGCTGCGTCGGGAATGCATGAAACTCTATCCCGATCGGCACGTTGAGCTTGAAACCGGAGTTGCGGAAGAAGAAATCCCGGACAGTCTGAAGGTGAACATTTTTAGAATCGCTCAGGAGGCGATGAACAATGTCGCCAAGCACAGCCGGGCGGAATGGGTTGACATTTTGCTCTCAAAGAACAGTGATGGAATCGAGTTGGCGATTTCCGATGATGGTGCGGGAATGAATCCGGACCAGGTCCTGCGGACCGGCGTCGACGGAACCCTTGGCCTTACCAGCATGCGAGAGAGGGCCGAACTTACCGGGGGGAGCTTCTCCATTGAGTCTGCTCCAGGTAAAGGCACAACAATTCGGGCTCGCTGGCCGATCCAGGCTCAGAACTAACATAAATATTGAACAGTTCAGGAATCGAAGGATTGAGGAATTAAAACGTAAACTGGAGGATTGAATCCTTGAATCCCTAAGTTCCTGAATCCCCTCTTCTTTTCAGTCGCGGGCAATGATCGACGTGAACCCCATGCCGCCCCCGACACACAGCGTGGCCAATCCGACATCGAGGTCCCTGCGCTCCATTTCATATATGAGGCTGACCACGATTCGCAACCCGGTACATCCTACGGGGTGCCCTAACCCGATGCCGCTCCCGTTAACATTGGTTTTGGAACGGTCAAGATCCAGACCCCGTTCGCACGCGATGTACTGTGCGGCAAATGCCTCATTTAATTCGATCAGTCCGATGTCTTTCAGCTCCATGCCCGCTTTGCGCAAGGCTTTCCTGGTTGAAGGCACGGGGCCGTAGCCCATGAGATGCGGTTCTACACCCGCAGCGGCATAGGACACAATCCTTGCAAGCGGGGCGAGGCCGAGTTCCACGGCCCTCTTTCGGCTCATCACGATAGCCGCTGCGGCCCCATCATTAAGCCCCGAGGAGTTCCCGGCGGTAACCGTACCATCCTCTTTGAAGGCCGGCTTGAGCTTGGCCAGGTCCGCCATGCTGATTCCGAACCGCGTGTGCTCGTCCTGATCGAATATCGTCGCTTGTCCCTTCGGGCCGGGAACTTCGAAAGGAACAATTTCATCTTTAAATCTGCCGGCCTTAATTGCCGCTTCAGCTCTGTTATGGCTCTGAAGCGCAATCTCGTCCTGGTCCCGGCGTGAGATCCCGTACTTTTCGGCCAGATTCTCCGCCGTGATTCCCATAATCATAGGCTCACCCAGCAACCGGCTGCCCGAGTAGAGCATTTCCCAGACGGCATCGGTTATCTCGCCATTCATCAGCCGCATGCCCCATCGGGCGCCTGAAATATAATACGGCGCCGAACTCATGGATTCCACTCCCGCCACCAAAACGATTTGGGAATCCCCGCAACGGATTTGCTGGACGCCCGACACAAGGGCCTGCATTGATGAAGAGCACTGCCGCTGCACCGTAAAGGCTGGTACGTGCGCGGGCAGGCCCGCCATCAGTGAAGCCGTGCGCGCCGTGTTGGCTTCATCCCAGCATTGAATGCAATCGCCGAGGATGATATCGTCTATGAGAGCGCCATCCAGGTCATTTGCGCGCCTGAGCGCTTCCCGCATGACATCGGCGGCCAACCTGGAGGCCCTCACCTTTTGCAACGCGCCGCCAAATTTTCCGATGGCGGTGCGCGCCGCCGACACAATGACTACATCGGTTTCTTTGCTCATGGCCGGAACTCCCTCGTTTGGCTCTGTATCGTTTCGTGCCGCCGCAGCCCATTACCGCTGCGTTCCCCATCTGCGGATTAAATCTATAATAGCTCAGGAAGAAAATCTTGTTCAAAAAACAAGAAAACGCAAGATAGCAGTTTGGATTGGGCTTTCATCCTCACACCACACCACACTCGCTTCAGGCACAGATCTTTGTTCTTGAAGCTAAGTATGGAAGCGCCCATGTCGATCACTTTATCCGTGATCATCCGCCCCGGTGCGCTCCCCATCCGCAGATTAAATCTATAAGAGCTTTGCCGGCAATACGCATTGCCTATTTTTCCATTTATCATGGGAAAGCTTTTTGCCGATTCATGGCTGGAGATGTCTGAAATTGATACGTACAGGGTCAAAATGCAGATTACCAATTTAAGAACGAACGCGGCGGCTGCGGAGAGAGATTTGTATATGATTCCTTTCCAATTGGGGTCGGATCTCGTTTTAAAATCCGTTTCCAATCCAGCACTCAAGGTAAAAACAACGATTTATGGCGCCGTGCCTGGCCAGATGGTCATAATCGAAGAGCCTCTATTCTCCATTAACCAGCGCTTTGCAGGCCTGTCCGCTGAATTCGTATGTGCCTACCTGCATGGCAATCACCTGTTTAAATTTAAGAGCAAGTTTATTAAACATCTATTTAAGAACGTGATCGGGATTGCTTATCCCATAGATATAGAGCGGGTTCAAATTCGTTCGAACACGAGAATACCTGTGAACATCGAAACTGAAGTTGTTCTTGGGACAATGGGTGAGACTATTTCGGGCCGCATTGCAGATATAAGCGAAGGTGGGTGCCGGTTGGAACTGCCCAGGTTAATCCAGGCACAGAGAGGATCTAAATTCTATCTCAGTTTCACATTACCGGACAATCAAAACATTGATAACCTGGCCTGCGCAGTTATGCGCGTGAAGTATCTTTCTGATAATACCGTAGTTGGAGTAAGTTTTGCCGGACCTGCGCAAGATACTATGAAAGTTGAAAAATTCTGCAGATTGTGCGTTACTGCTCTAGCTCTGGAAGCAAGTCCTGATACCTATTCTTAATTTGTCTTCTGATGAGCTTTAAGCGTCAGGTTATTGGTTTGTCCTGAAACAGGATTTTCTTCACGGTTACGGCCAAGTCCCTCAAAGCTACCGGCTTCATAAGAAATTCCTTGATCCCCAGAAGCTTGGCTCTATTTTCATCGACGGCATCACTGAATCCCGTGCAGAGGATTATGGGGGTATCGGGGCGTATCTTTAGAATTTCTCTTGCAAGATCAATCCCCGTCATATGCGGCATCGTCAGATCGGTGATGACCAGATCAAAGCTATCGGCACGCGCTCCGAAAGCCTGGAGCGCATCGGAACTGCTATATCTTTCGGCGACATCATATCCCAGGCTCTCAAGCATCTGCTTTAGCATATCTACTATGGATTTTTCGTCATCAACCACCAGAATGAGACCCTTTCCGGTGGGAAGAGGTTCCGGCGCCCCGACCGTTGGCGCCTCCAGCGTTTTGGTCCTCGGGAAATAGACATTGAAAGTGGCGCCCTGACCCGGCTCGCTGAACACGGCGATGCCTCCGGACAGACTCGTAATTATTCCATATACCAGGGCCAGCCCCAGACCGGTTCCCTCAGACGGTCCTTTGGTGGTAAAATATGGATCGAAGATTCGCTGTCTTACCGCTTCGTCCATTCCATGTCCCGTGTCAGCAACACTCAGTCTCAGGTAAGGTCCGGGGGCCAGGTCCGGAAGTTCACTTATGGCGGCCGAGCCGATATCCACATCTTTCAGGGTGATGGACAGCACTCCCCCTTTCTTGCGCATCGCGTGAGCAGCATTGGCGCACAGGTTCATCAGCACCTGGTGAATTTGCGTGGGATCTGCCATGGTGGCGCCGTCGATTGCTCCAGCATCGATATCCTGGGTTATCTCTATGGTGGATGGCAATGACGATCTAAGCAGCTTGAGCGTTTCTTTTACCAGGAGACTGACCTGCACCGGCCTGCGTTCCTGTTCCTTTTTGCGGCTGAAGGTAAGGATTTGCTTTACAAGCTCCCTGGCGCGGTTACCGGAGAGAAGAATCTGTTCTATGTTATGGTGCAAACGGCTGCCATGGGGAACTGCATTCAGCGAGAGCTCGGAATAACCGATTATCGGCATAAGCATGTTGTTAAAGTCATGCGCGATTCCTCCGGCAAGCGTACCGATAGCCTCCATCTTCTGGGCTTGATTCAGTTGGGACGCGAGCCTCTTGCTCTCGGTGATATCCTGGGCCGTGCCATCCATGTGAACGATCTTGCCTGTGGCATCATGAACAGCACGTATATTGAGAATAATCCATGCAACGCTCTTGTCCTTCCTGAAAAACTGCACCTCAAAGTCCTGAACCATTTCCCGCTCCTCGATCAGGCGGAGCAGTTCGGAGCGGCGTTCGGGATTGACATAGATTTGCCGGGATATATCGCTTACCTCATTCATCAGCTCTTCCGGAGAATCATAACCATGGATACGGGCAAAAGCCGCGTTGAGGCTTAAGAATCTCCCTTCCGGGGTCGACTGAAATATGCCCATTACGGAATTCTCGAATATACCCCTGTATTTTGCCTCCGCCTCCGCGACAGCTTCTTCCATGCGCTTGCGCTCGGTGATGTCGCGAAAATACGAGACCCTTCCGTGGTACTTTCCATCGGTTCCATTCATAGGTGCCGAGTAACATTCGAAAGTCCTGCCGTCTTCGAGTGCGATCTCTTCCAGACTGGTTTCATTTCGATGGGCATACAGGTAGCTTACCCGTTGGAGAAACGCCCGGGGGTCCCTCACCTTGTCCGACATCGATCTCAGCACGAGAGCGTGGACTTGAGCTTTCATCACTTCGCGGGAGATTCCCCACATGCTTGCAAACCGCTGGTTTGAAGAAATGACAGTGTCATTTTCGTCAACAGCCAGGCTCCCATCTATCGAGGTTTCATTTTGCGTGAACAGCAGGATGTTTGCGCGTTTCAGGGCCTCCTCAGCCTGCTTGCGCTCGGTGAAGTCGTTTCCGATACAAAGGGTCTCCACAACTCGCCCGTTTTCATAACGAATGGGCTTGTTGGTCCAGGCGATCCAGACCCTCTCGCCGCCGCGGCGCATATTTTCGTTGATGTTGCTGGCGTAACGATCCGGATGCACCGCGATATCCTCGACCATCAACCGCAGGTCCCGCCCGGTCGTTGATTCAACTGGCGGAACTATAGTGCCTACCACGTTTTTGCCCGCTATTTCCTTTTCGCTGTAGCCGAAAAAACTCTGGGCAAACTCGTTGAAGAAGGTCACGTTGCCCACGTTATCCATCCTCAGGATGATGCTGTTGGCATTTTCGACCAACTCACGATATTTTTCCTCACTTTGTCTCAGGGCTTCCTGCGCCTGCCTTTGTTCGGTGACATCGCGGATGGATTCAATGGCTCCCACGCGGGTTCCATGTGCGTCGTACAGAGGCGAGCCGATCGCTAACAAATAAGCCCCTTTGCCTCCATAGGCACTGGGATCATAAACTGCCCCATACTGAATGCCGCCCTTTCTCCAAACATGCCGGCAGCGTGATTCGAGTTCATCATCGCTGGTATCGACGGGCAGGTTCGGCCGCCTGTCCCTCAAAAAGGGGACACTATGAGCATGGTCACCCTTTCCTATCATCTCCCCCTTGCTTACCCCGGTCATCTCTTCCATTGCGCGGTTCCAGGCTATGACCTTGTGATCCTTGTCGGTCACCAGTGTTGCATCGGGCAGAAATTCAATGATATCGTTCAATTGCCGGTTCGAGGAAATCAGCGCCTCTTCCGCGTTCTTTCGTTCAGTGATGTCTTCGAAGGTCTCGATGGCGCCTACGAGAGTTCCCATCGAATTTCTGATTGCTGCAGCTACACAGTGAAGCCATTTCCCTTCCCCGCCAAGTTCAGGGAAGAACTCGATTGCTTCGTGCGCCTCTTCAAGCAGGCTGGACTTTTTAGGCATTCTATTATACCAATGCGAAATTACCTCCAAGGGCGCCTCATCTACCAGCAGGTCGGCCATACAAGGCCTTGCTTTACCGTATATGGCCCTCCAATGCCGATCTGTCCCTACCACTTCGTTTGCCTTGATTTTGCTCATTTCCTCCAACGCTTTGTTCCAGTAGCTCACCTGGTGGTCTTTCCCTATCACAAACGCGGGAAGCGGGTATCCCTGGATTATGCTTCGCAGTTGCTGCTCGCTGTCTTTCAGCCCTTTTTCAGCACGCTTGCGTTCCGTGATGTCTTCGAATATCCCCACGGCGCCTGAAAACTTCCCGTCTTCGGTATTGATGCGCTTGTAAATAGCCCGCAGCGGGGTGGTCTTGCCTCCGAGAATAGAAAGGTAGTCTCCCTCGTAATGCCCAAAACCGCCCTCTATTGCGTCTTTGACTGCCTGAAGGAATGCCGGATCACGCACTCCTTCCAGCATGTTGAACCCCAGGTTTTTTTCTTTTGAAGCCCCTATTATCTCAGCAAACTTATCGTTTAGATTCCGGACTGTCCCAGTCTGATCAAAGTGCATAATACCAAGGGGAGCATGGTCGAAGATCAAGCGGTATCTCTCCTCGCTTGCTCTCAGATCCTCCTCAGCCTTCCACTTAACTTTTCCCTGCTCATGGTGCTGGAGGGCGCGAATGATGGGCAACGTCATATCGTGGACCGAGGCAGGTTGTTGTATGTAGTCCCACACGCCGTTTCGAATTGCCAGTTCCGCTCCGTTCTCCTCGCCCGGCGCGGTAATGATGATGATTTGAGACCCGGGTTCCACCTGCTGAATCCGTGCTATTGCATCCAGACCGTTTCCGTCCGGCAATCCGACATCCAGCAGGATCAAATCATATTTTCCTGTTACAGCCTCGCGCACGCCCCCGCACAACGTATGGGAACAGGTTGCGCAATGCCCCATGTCATTGACGATATTGAACAGGGCATCACATACCGACCGGTCGTCATCGATAATAAGAACGCTGGCCATAAGACATTGAGCCTCTTGGAGTGCGCAACAAAGCGTATTCGATTCAGGTTTCGATAAGACCTGCAACTGCAATAACAACTTCAGGAACTCGACCGAAACTTATGTTATTGACTCTCATGGAGCCCTTGAATTTTCAATTCCATCTTACTTTGCGTGGAGAGGCGGATTTCGCCGGGTTTTTTGAGCAAAAGGCATGCCATAAGAGTACTTGCTACAAGACACACGGAGACCGGAGAATCCGAATCGGAACCGCACAGCGCAAAAACTAAGGAACAGGGCTTGGGGTAGGATATTAGCGCAATGTTCCGTATGGTCACTAAGCAAGCTTGCACAGGGAGACCGTCCGAATTTCTTTATTTCACTTGCCTGTATCTGCTCGGATTCGCAAGGAACGTCAAATTCTCGACTAATCAGGGAACGATCGTTTGTCCTGAAACAGGATTTTCTTCACGGTTATGGCCAGGTCCCTCAAGGCTATCGGCTTCATAAGAAATTCCTTGATCCCCAGAAGCTTGGCTCTGTTTTCATCGACGGTATCACTGAATCCCGTGCAGAGGATTATGGGGGTATCGGGGCGTATCTTTAGAATTTCTCTTGCAAGATCAATCCCCGTCATATGAGGCATCGTCAGATCGGTGATGACCAGATCAAAGCTATCGGGGCGCACTCCGAAAGCCTGGAGCGCGTCGGAACCGCTGTATATTGCGGTAACATCATAACCCAGGCTCTCAAGCATCTGCTTTAGCATATCGACTATAGATTGTTCGTCATCAACCACCAGAACGTGGCCCTTTCCGGTGGGAAGAAGTCCCGGAGCCTCGGCCGTTGGCGCCTGCAGCGTTTTGGTCCTCGGGAAATAAACATCGAATGTAGTGCCTTGACCCGGCTCGCTGAACACGGCGATGCCTCCTGACAGACTCGTAATTATTCCATAGACCACGGCCAGCCCCAGGCCTGTTCCCTCAGACGGTCCTTTGGTGGTAAAATATGGATCGAAGATCCGCTGTCTTACCTCATCGTCCATTCCGTGTCCTGTGTCAGCAACCGTGAGCCGCAGGTAAGATCCCGGGGCCAGGTCCGGAAGTTCACTTATGGCGGCTGAGCCGATATCCACCTCTTTCAGGCTGATGGACAGCACTCCCCCTTTCTTGCGCATGGCGTGAGCAGCATTCGTACACAGGTTCATCAGCACCTGGTGAATTTGCGTGGGATCTGCCATGGAGGTGCCGTCGATTGCTCCAGCATCCATATCCTGGGCTATCGCGATGGTAGATGGCAACGACGATCTAAGCAGCTTAAGCGTTTCTTTTACCAGAAGGCTGACTTGTACCGGCTTGCGTTCCAGTTCTGTCTTGCGGCTGAAGGTGAGTATTTGATTGACAAGCTCCCTGGCCCGATTACCGGAGAGGAGAATCTGTTCTATGTTATGGTGCAAACGGCTGCCTTTGGCAACCGCATTCAGCGAGAGCTCGGAATAACCGATTATCGGCGTAAGTATGTTATTGAAGTCATGCGCAATGCCTCCTGCCAGCGTACCGATGGCCTCCATCTTCTGGGCTTGATTCAGTCGGGACGCAAGGAGCTTGCTTTCGGTGATGTCCTTGGCCATGCCCTCCAGATGGATAATCCTTCCATTTATGTCACGAACACCACGTATGTTTAGAATAATCCATGCAACGCTCTTATCCTTCCTGAAAAACTGCACCTCGAAGTCCTGAACCATTCCCCGCTCCTCGACCAGCCTGAGCAGTTCGGAACGCTGTTCGGGATTGACATAGAGTCGTGATATGTCACTTACCGTATTCAATAACTCTTCCGGAGAATCATGGCCAAGGATACGGGCGGCAGCCATGTTCACGCTTAGGAATCTTCCTTCCGGGGTCGATTGAAATATGCCCATCAAGGCATTCTCGAATATGCCCCTGTATTTTGATTCCGCTTCCGCTACGGCTTCTTCCATCAACTTACGCTCGGTGATGTCGCGAAAATACCAGACCCTGCCGTAGTACCTTCCATCGGATCCATGCATAGGAGCTGAGTAGCGTTCGAAAGTCCTGCCGTCTTTGAGTGCGATCTCCTCCAGACTGGTTTCATTTCGATGGGCATACAGGTAGCTTACTCGTTGGAGAAACGCCCGGGGGTCCTTAACCTTGTCCAATACCGATCTCAGCACTGGGGCATCGGCTTGCGCTTCCACTATTTCGCGGGAGATGCCCCACATGTCTGCAAACCGCTGATTTGACGCGATGATGGTGTCGTTTTCGTCAACCGCCAGGATCCCATCGATCGAGGTTTCCTTTTGTGTGAACAGCAGGATGTTTGCGCGTTTCAGGGCCTCCTCAGCCTTTTTGCGCTCGATGATATCGCGCACGGACTCTATCGCCCCGGTAATTCTGCCTTCGGAATCATAAAGGGGACCCGCCGTAGCTAATAGGTAAGCTTCTCCGCCTTTCGCGCTGCTGGTGAAACTTTCGCCGATTGCTATCCCATCTTCCATGGTCAGCTTCTGGTATTCCTTTTTAATCTGTTCATGGGCTTTGAGGACCATGTCTATTATTACCGGGCGTCTCACACCGTAAAACGGAATTGAATACTCATAGTCGCCTTTGCCCAGCATGTCTGCCGCCTTCAAGCCGGTGAACTCCTCAGCTGCTCGATTCCATAGGATGATCCTTCCTTCAAGATCTATGGCAAAGGTTATGTCAGGTAGGAAGTTAAGAATGTCAGCTTGCCGTCTTTCAGAGTCCCTGAGCGCTTCCTCCGCCTGTTTGCGCTCGGAGATCTCCTGTTGAAGTTGTTCGTTTAGTATTCTTAGCTCCTTGTGAGTCTTCTCTAATTCTTCAATCCGTCTCTGAAGTTCAGGATAATAGCTCTTCCGAAAAGAACGATTGCCAAGCCCTAAGAGTTTATCACGAATGGACTCACTATCGTCTACAATACCTGTCATCATAATTAGAGTGCCTCTTCATAAATAACTTCGATATCACGTACGGTAGCTTTTCTTGGATTAGTATATATACATATATCTTTTACTGCTTTGATTGCCAAACTATGGATATCACTTGTTCTAACACCCATTTCGCCTAAAGTTCTATTAATAGCAATAGATTTTCTTAAATTATTCACGAATGACAAAACGGTCTTCTTCTTATCAGTCGTGCTCATTCCTCGCAAGTCGAGGCCCATCGCCTCTCCTATCATGTTGTATTTATCGGCCACAGCACTAAAATTAAATGCTATGACATGTTCCAATAAAACAGAGTTACACTCCCCGTGTGGAAGATCTAATAACCCTCCAAGGCTATGCGCCATGGCATGTACCGCTCCCAAGATAGCATTTGAAAAAGCCAGACCGGCTTCCATGCTGCCGTACATTATTTTGCTACGCAGAACAATATCGTCAGGCGTTTTAACAGCGTCCACTAAACTGCTCGACAGAATTTTAATAGCTTCGAGTGCGTGTATGTCGGTAATCATAGAACTGCCTGTAGATACAAATGCCTCGATTGCGTGAGTCAATGCATCCATACCAGTGCACGCCGTAAGAAAAGGATCCATTGTGGTCGTCACCATAGGATCAATTAATGCTAGATCAGGAATAACCGCTTTACTTACAATAGCTATCTTAACCTTATCTTGAGTATTATTAATTATACAAAACTGAGAAACATCAGCAGAGCTACCTGCTGTTGTAGGAACACAAATCAAAGGCGGCATAGGCACCTCCACCTTATCAACTCCCTCGAAACTGAGAATGTGCTGGTGATTTGTGCTGACAACGGCTATACCTTTGGCGCAATCCATAGGACTGCCTCCGCCAAGCCCTACAATGGCGTTACAACCTTCGTTTCTACAGACTTCAGCTCCTTCCATTACTTCTTCGGCCTTCGGGTTAGGGGTGACCGTTGAAAAAACCGTACAAGACAATCCCTCTTTTTCAAGGCTTGAGATGACCTCATCCGACCATCCTGCCGCAATAACACCAGGGTCTGTTACAAGCAGCACCTTGCGTGCTCCCAGGTTGAACGCATACTGTCCTGTCAGTTTTCTCGCGCCCTCACCGAAAACAAATTCAGGAACCACGAATTTTATTAATCTGCTCATAAAGCCATCCCAATTCATTAATCCGAAATAATGCATCAATCTGACTACCAACGAATATCGAAGGGAATTGGGGGTTCGTCCAGCACCCTAAAAAACTCCCGGGGGTACTCCGTTTGTTTGCCTGGTTCGGTATTGAGGAGCATCTGGCGAATTCGCCCCTCATGAGGTCCAAGCTGTACTTCGCTAAAAAGCGGCCTATGGCTTATACCAATCCGAAAAAGTGTCGATAGATAGAAGAAAAAGCTGGAACTGGGAATACTCAATGCCTGCGCAGTACGTATACTTTATCCCATCCGTGCGTTCTGGATTTTCCAAAATCTTCGGATAACCATCGTGCAGCATTAGGGAAGCATAGCGCTCCAACTTTCCGAGCGTCTCGTTATCGCATGAGTAGTCAAGGAGATGTGAGTCAAATTCTACGATCTGACGATAGCCTCTCTGCTTCATTGCACCAGTCCGGCTTTGTACCAGGTGCTTTCGATTCGTTTCATCGAAGAGATCCGATACATAAAGCTGGGAATGATGTGCGACTGGTTGCACAACTTCTTTTCTTCACGGCAGAGCCTGCATCTACCCACGATTATTCCTCGGAAACATAACTATGTCAAGATGTAGCAGAATAAAATGCGGAGCCTCGTGTCGTTGCCCTTATAAAATGGTGTTGGGTCGGGTGGCAAGGCAGAGTTTGCCTGGGGCTTCAGCCAGTTGCGTTCCATTCAACGCTTTATCATGGCGTCTTATGCGCATCCGCATATGAACCTCTGCGTTTGCCTCGTGAACCGTCCACCAGGCTGCGAACCCCGGTCGGTCTAGAGAATGCCAACAGGATATGACTAAATCGAAGTGGCGGCAAATCGCGAGATGCCTGATTCGATTCCCTCACGGTTCTGTTAGGCAGCCCCACCGTCCGCAAAGGGCTTGTCCGCAAATATTTTCGAACTTCTGATCGCTATGGGCAGGTATAAGGTCGTAAAGGCACAACCATTCGAACATGCCGGCCGATCCAAGCTTCGAGATTGCAGTGGCTTCGAAAGCCGCCCGGAAGGATGTTATCATCTCGCCCTGGTCCCGTGAGGGGGGGGCCGGAAGTCAGCCCTGCTGCCGGTCTGATACTGGGAACGATGGTTTGTCCTGAAACAGGATTTTCTTCACGGTTATGGCCAGGTCCCTCAAGGCTATCGGCTTCATAAGAAATTCCTTGATCCCCAGAAGCTTGGCTCTATTTTCATCAATGGTCTCACTAAATCCCGTGCAGAGGATTATCGGGGTATCGGGGCGGATCTTTAGAATTTCTTTTGCAAGATCAATCCCCGTCATATGAGGCATCGTCAGATCGGTGATGACCAGATCGAAGCTATCGGGGCGCGCTCCGAAAGCCTGGAGCGCGTCGGAACTGTTATATCTTTCAACAACATCATAACCCAGGCTCCCAAGCATCTGCTTTAGCATACGGACTATAGATTGTTCGTCATCAACCACCAGAACGAGACCATGTCCGGTGGGAAGAGGTTCCGACGCCCCGACCGTTGGCGGCTGCAGCGTTTTGGTCCTCGGGAAATAGACATTGAAAGTGGCGCCTTGGCCCGGCTCGCTGAACACGGCGATGCCTCCGGACAGACTCGTAATTATTCCATAGACCAGGGCCAGCCCCAGACCCGTCCCCTCGGACTGTCCTTTGGTGGTGAAATAAGGTTCGAAGATTCGCTGTCTCACCGCTTCGTCCATTCCATGTCCCGTGTCAGCAACACTCAGTCTCAGGTAAGGTCCAGGAGCCAGGTCCGGAAGTTCACTTATGGCGGCTGAGCCGATATCCACATCTTTCAGGGTGATGAACAGCACGCCGCCTTTCTTGCGCATGGCGTGAGCGGCATTCGTGGACAGGTTCATCAGCACCTGGTGAATTTGCGTTGGATCTGCCATAGTGGTGCCGTCGATTGCTCCGGCATCGATATCCTGGGCTATCTCGATGGTGGACGGCAATGACGATCTAAGCAGCTTAAGCGTTTCTTTTACCAGAAGACTGACCTGCACCGGCCTGCGTTCCTGTTCTGTCTTGCGGCTGAAGGTAAGGATTTGCTTGACAAGCTCCCTGGCGCGGTTACCGGAGATAAGAATCTGTTCTATGTTACGTTGCAAACGGCTGCCTTTGGGAACTACATCCAGCGAGATCTCGGAATAACCAATTATCGGCGTAAGTATGTTGTTAAAGTCATGCGCAATTCCTCCGGCCAGCGTACCGATAGCCTCCAGCTTCTGTGCTTGATTCAGTCGGGATGCAAGGAGCTTGCTTTCGGTGATGTCCTTGGCCATGCCCTCAAGGTGGATAATCTTTCCATTTATGTCGCGAACGCCGCGCATGTTGAGAATAATCCATGCAACGCTCTTATCCTTCCTGAAAAACTGTACCTCGAAGTCCTGAACCATTTCCCGCTCCTCGATCAGGCGGAGCAGTTCGGAGCGGCGATCCGGATTGACATAGAGTCGAGATATGTCACTTACCGTATTCAATATCTCTTCCGGAGAATCATAGCCAAGGATACGAGCACAAGCCATGTTGACGCTTAGGAATCTTCCTTCCGGGGTCGCTTGATATATGCCCATCAAGGCATTCTCGAATATACCCCTGTATTTTGACTCCGCCTCCGCAACAGCTTCTTCCATTCGCTTACGCTCGGTAATGTCGCGAAAATACCAGACCCTGCCGTAGTACCTTTCATCGGTTCCATTCATAGGTGCTGAGTAGCGTTCGAAGGTCCTGCCGTCTTTGAGCGCGATCTCTTCCAGACTGCTTTCATTTCTGTGGGCATACAGGTAGCTTACCCGTTGGAGAAACGCACGGGGGGCACTGACCTTGCCCGATACCGATCTCAGCACGGGAGCGTCGGCTTTCGCCTCCATCACTTCGCGGGAGATGCCCCACATGTCAGCAAACCGCTGGTTTGACGAGATGATAACGTCGTTTTCGTCAACAGCCAGGATACCATCTATCGAGGTTTCATTTTGCGTGAACAGCAGGATGTTTGCGCGTTTCAGGGCCTCCTCCGCCTGCTTGCGCTCGGTGATGTCGCGTATCGACTCGATCGCTCCGGCAACATTTCCCCTGGAGTCAAATAAGGCGCTTGCCGTTCCGAGAATATATACTCCACCACCCCTTAGTGCCGGCATATATGCTTCGCCGGCAATTGCCCTGTCCGTTTTTTCCACCGCTGCATACTTCTGTTCGATTTCCGGCCGGGATTCGAAAACGAGGTCGATCAGGATGGGGCTCCGTTCTCCGTAAAATGGCAGGGCATATTCGTAATTGCACTTCCCCAGCATATCCGCCGCCCTGATCCCCGTCATCTCCTCGATAGCCCGGTTCCATGCGATGACCTTTCCTTCTCTATCGATAACAAAGGTGGCATCAGGCAGGAAGTCGATGATGTCCGAGAGTTGTTGACGAGATTCTCTAAGCTCTTCCTCAGCCTGTTTGCGCTTGGTAATGTCACGCGCAATACACAACACCAGATGCTGCTCTCGGATCACAGTTGGAAACGTTCTTACTTCCAGAAAAACTTGTTTGCCGTCTTTTCTGTTCAGAATGAACTCATCGGGCCCCGAAGGATAGCCAAGTATATTCCTGGCCAGCAACTCGCGGGCCTTGGGGATGTCTTCCGGGAGCAGAAGGTTTGCTTCGAACAGGTTTTTTCCAATCAGTTCTTCCCGCTTATAGCCCAATGCCTCTTCCGCGGCCCTGTTGCCATCCACAAAGTTGCCTCGCAGGTCACACAGGTAGTAAGGGTCCGGAGCACACGCAAACAATACTTTGAAGCGTTCCTCTGAACGCTTGAGCTCTTCTTCCGCCCACTTGCGCTCGGTGATATCGTTTCCCACACGAAGGACTTCCACAACCCGCCCATTTTCATCCAGGATGGGTTTGTTGGTCCAGGCGATCCAGACCCTCTCGCCACCGCGTTTCATATTTTCGTTGATGTTGCTGGCGTAACGATCCGGGTTCACTGCGATATCCTCGATCATCAACCGCAGGTCCCGCCCGGTCGTCGATTCAACTTGCGGAACAATAGTGCCTACCACGTTTTTGCCTACTATTTCTTCCTCGCTGTAGCCGAAAAATCCCAAGGCAAACTCGTTGATGAAGGTCACGTTACCCACGTTGTCCATTCTCAGGATGATGCTGTTGGCATTTTCGACCAACTCACGATATTTCTCCTCACTGTGTCTCAACGCCTCCTGCGCCTGTCTATGTTCGGTTATATCGCGGATGGATTCAATGGCTCCCACGCGGTTTCCATGTGCGTCGAACAGGGCCGCGCAGGTCGCAAACACATATGCCCCTTTACCCCCATTGACACACGGAACATAAGTGTCCGCTCTCAGAATGCCGCGCTTTCTCGTGACATGCAGGTAGCGTGATTCGAGTTCCTCATCGCGGGCATCGATGAGATCGAGCAAGTTCTGACGCCTGTCCCCGTAAAAAGGGACAGTGTAAGCATTGTCACCCTCCCCTATCATCTCCTCCTTGCTCACCCCGGTCATCTCTTCGATGGCGCGGTTCCAGGCTATGACCTTTTTATCTCTGTCAATGACCAGCGTTGCATCCGGCAAAAATTCGATGATGTCGTTCAATTGCCGGTTCGTGGAAATCAGCGCATCTTCCGCCTGCTTACGCTCGGTGATGTCAAGAAGTGATGCTACACTTCTTTTTGTATCGGCAATCATATCTATGGTGAGCAAGCAATATTTTGTCTGGTTATGTCTGTCAATAAGGCGGAATTCGTATTGTCCCAGAGCAGCCTTTGGATCAGTTCTGCGCAGGCGATGCTGGTCAATCATCCTCTCCAGATCCTCTTTCACAACTAATTCCGTCCAGCTCATTTTGTTTTCAATCTCATCTCTCGTGTAACCTGTCAGTCTCTCGAATTCCGCATTTACAAGCGATATGGTGGTATCCTCTTCGAGTATGCTTGTGGCCGTGCCTGTGTTTTCAAAGATGGCCCTGTAACGGTTTTCAGATTCCCTCAAGACTTCTTCGGCCTTTTTGCGATCGGTGACATCTTCGAGAGTCTCGATGGCGCCCACAATAGCGCCTCTGGAATTGCGAACGGCGGCAGCGGTCAAATGCATCCATTTCCCCGTCTCACCCAAATCCTGGAAAAATTCCGTTGCTTCATATGCTTCATCGAGAACCTCTGACTTGCCGGTCTTTTCACCATGCCGGCCTACAGTCCCCTCCTGATTCTCATCGACTAGCAGATCAGCCAAACAAGGCTTCGCCACCCTGTAAAAGACCCGCCAATGTTCCCTGGTCCCTACCACCTCGTTTGCCTTGATTTTGCTTATTTCCTCCAACGCTTTGTTCCAGTAGACCACCTGGTGGTCTTTCCCTATCACAAACGCGGGAAGCGGGTAGCCCTGGATGATGCTTCGCAGTTGCCGCTCGCTGTCTCTCAGATCCTCTTCAGCCCGCTTGCGCTCGGTTACATCCAGGAAGGTCCCGATCAGTCCGCCAACAGAGCCGTCAGGTTTCGAAAATGTGGCCTTGTGGAAGACCACATCATGAACCGATCCATCGGCGTACTGCACAGATGATTCATAAATCTGGACGCTGGGATTGCTTAACAGGGCAAGGTCCTTTTCCTTGTATATATTCGCAAGTTCCCTGGGTGCGATTTCAAAGACCGATTTGCCTATGATTTCCTCTTTATCCCTGTTGAAGAAACTTTCGAATGCTTCGTTGCACCCGAGATAGCAGCCCTCCAGGTCCTTAATAAAAACAGGCACCGGCAATGCGTCAATCAACTGTTGCTGAAACCATGCCGATTCTTGAAGCGCCCTTTCCGCAGCCTTTCGACTTGTAATGTCCCGTACAATCCCCAGAATGAGTGTATCATTACCCAATTCCATGCGGTTAAGGCTCACCTCCGCATCAAACGGCGTGCCGTCGTGGCGGCAGTGCCTCCACTCAAAAAACTGCGGCGCCCCGGAATAAGCGCCGGCTATCTTTTTGATGGCCTCTTCTTTGGAATCTTTTCCAGTGGGTTGGACGGGTGGCGAAACGGCATAGGGATAAATACCGATAAGTTCTTCACGTGTGCATCCATACATTCTCAGAGCGGCGTCATTGCAATCGATAAATTTGTTGTCTCGGATCAAAAATATGGCGTCGGTGGCGCTTTCAAAGAGCGTTCTGTACTTGACCTCGCTCGCAGCAGCGGTCGATTGGTCGATCGGGACTGCAAATGTGAAAGTCCCCCAAAGCCACGCCAGAAGCATCGCAGAAAGAGCGGCTATCCCCGGGATCGACAGGTTCCTTAGCATTTGAATATTTGCCAGTCCGGGTGCGATAATGACTCCAGCGGCAGACATAAAGATAAATAGTAACAACAACAATAACTTCTTGCGAATGGACCGGGAGGTCAGGATTCGTAAGCTAAGCATAGTCCTTCCTCACAATTGCAGAACCTCAAGTGTGTTCGTCGGGCGGCAGTGAATTCGGAGCGCGAATAGCCGCAGGATATTTCGCTTTCTCCGCAAGCATCAGATCGCAAAGATTGCACGCAGTCAGCTTGCGTTGTTCAGAAAAGACGATCCCCAAGAATAAGACCTGAACCGGGCCGTTGAGGACGAAGATTCTAAATGGATGCAAGCCGGCCGCAACAGTGGACCTTATTGTGCTTTTCGCCACCGATCGTGAAAATTTTAACACCTAAGTCCGGGATCAAGAAGCCAATTCCATCCCCCGGGACTTTGGATACCCTCAAGTTATTGATACCTTTTACATATCCAGTCTAAAATTCTGTAATCTCCAACCCCTCCGGCCTTTTGAGATTCAACGGCATGCATTATGTCACTTGAGGTCGGAACTAGTGGGTGCCCTGCAAGATCGAATCGCAGCTACAAAGGTGAAGGAGGGGGCAAACCTCCTTCACCGGGACGCATTTCATTAGAAATCCTCTGATTCTTCTTCAAAAGGAATAGCCTCAGCAGGGCGTGTCCCTCTCTTGTTGAAAAAGGCCGAACCTTTTTCATCGCCTTTATACCCGGTGTGTCCAGCGATCTTTGTGGTACCGGGCGACTTGAATATGCTTTCCATATTCTTACGGGCCCTTGTCCCTTTGGCCTTTACTATAACTCCGCCGCCGGACTCCTTATTTCCACTCCCGCCTACGACGGCAACCAGATCTGTGACATACTTCTTCATTTGTTCCGCCTGCGCATTCAACTCTTCGGATGCCGCTGCCGACTCTTCGGCATTGGCGGCGTTCTGCTGAACAACCGTGTCCATCTCGGCAACTGCTTTATTCACTTGATCAATTCCTTGTGCCTGTTCACTTGATGCAGCGGCAACCTCACCCACCAATTCTCCCATTTTACCTGTGCTTGCCGCGACCAATTGAAAAGCCTCTCCAGCTTTATTGACCTGTTCCGTGCCTTCTTTGATTTTCTTGATTGTCCCCTCGATAAGAGTGGTCGTATTTTTGGCAGCTTCGGCGGCTCTTATGGCAAGGTTTCGCACTTCATCGGCCACTACGGCAAAACCGGCGCCCGCCTCACCTGCCCTGGCAGCCTCCACTGCCGCGTTTAATGCCAGGAGATTTGTCTGAAACGCGATCTCGTCGATGGTTTTGATGATCTTCGAGGTCTCCTCGCTCGCACCTGAAATATCTTTCATCGAAGTGGTGAGTTTGCCCATTGCCACGTTTGACTCCCCAACCACCTGGGTGATTTCCTTCATGAGCGTATTAGCCTGATTGGCATGGTCTGCATTCTGCCTGGTCATGGAAGCCATTTCTTCAAGTGACGAGGAGGTCTCTTCCAAGGCGGCGGCCTGCTCCGAAGCCCCTTCCGCAAGGGATTGGCTACTTTCGGAGACCTGGCCGGATGCAATGGATACCTGCGCGGCGCCTTCGTTTAAACCCGCAACGACCCGCGTAATCGGTTTCGAAATGCTGCGGGCAAAGAAGAATACCAGTATGACCGTTAAGCCGAGAAAAATGCTTCCTACCAGGAGAACGCCGTTGCGAATGGTGTAAACCGGCGCCAGGAATTCATCCGTTGGTTGACTGACCGCTACGCTCCAGCCACTGAGATCTACCGGTGCAAAAGCCGCGATTTTGGGAATACCTTCAAAAACATAGGATTCTACCCCCGTTTTGTGGGCCAGCATGTTACTCGCGACAGTCTCCATCCCTTTGAGGTTTTTCACATCCAGTTCCAGGATGAGTTCTTTTCTGGGATGGGCGATCATTCGGCCATTACTATCCACCATAAAGGCATAGCCCGTCTTGCCCAGCTTGGTCCCGGCAATCTTTTCCACAAGAAAGTCGATCTTCAGGATAGTGGCGACACTCCCGACAAACTCCCCGCCTTCTCCCGGAATAGGAACACAGACCGGCACTACCGGATTGCCGGTCAGTTTGGATTTGACCACGGTCCCAATGTTCGCCTTGCCTTCTTTGGCAGCCTTGAAATAGTCGCGGTCCGCAACATTGATCCCTTTGTTTTTTCCATTGCTCCCATCTGCGAAGACCACTCCCTCGGTGTTAACTACAACTATTGCCTCATACTCACTGCCAATTTGCTTCATCACATCGGACAGGTGTCGACTTAGTTTGTCGATTTCCGTTGCAGAATCTCCTGCTTGCCCCCTGGCAACCTTGGCTGCAGTCTCAGTGGTAAGCTTCTCCAGGGAAAGTTCTTTTGCCAGTTTCATCTCTTCTGAGAGGGCCACCCCGGTCATGTCCGCAAGCTTGACCGCCACGTGAGCGGCCTGCTGCCGGGAAAGATCGGTCAGCGCATCGGATGCCTTCATGACTGAAAGCAGGCCGATAATCACCAGTGGCACAACAACAATGATGGTTCCTCCAAGAGTGAGTCGCATACCCAATGTCAGTTTCCGCATTTTAGTTTTCCTCCCCTTTTTGTTTTGCTGCTCCGTCGAAAACGATGCATTCCGAGTTGCTTTCTATATTCTTTGACAATTCTCCACAGTGCCCAGCATCTTGCGTAAGACTGCGACAACTTCGCAGGAATCCCAGGCAGGCCACGTGAGAAACCGCGGCTTCAAATCGTGGCCCTTTGAAACGGTCTCCCGCTCACAGTCCGGAAGAACGATGATGACGCGAATTGAGGTCAGAAACTCTCTGATAGAGACAAGATCGAGCAAGTCATGCCGGCTGGAAGCCACAAGGACTGCAGCAAAAAGATCGTTTTCAGGTTTGAGAAGGCACCTCTGAAGCCGCTCAAAATTCCGGCACACCAGGAGCCTTTCCGCAGGGACCAGAGAACCGATCTGGTCGAGCAGTCCAGAGCTGAAATCGTTTGGATCGGCACAGTAAAAAATGAGTTTCATAAACGCTCCTTTACGGAGCGAAATGGCAACAAGCATGCCAGGCGATCCGGACTCACTCTTTTATTGTTATTTCAGTATGTTAGGGTGGAACAGGATGAGTTTGAAGATGCCTGATTCTGTCCTGTTTTCAGGATTCGTTCCGAAATGTGGGACGCTGTCCTAAAAACAGGACGCCCGACGGAAGAAAAACGCTGTAAGCTGTCATGAATTTGTCGCGGTGAAATTCGTCAGGTTATGGTTTTTCAGAAGACCATAAAGGCGTGAGCGGGAAAGGCCCGATACCCGGCAGGCTTCTCTGATATTGCCACTGGCAAGTGAGGTCAGTTCCATAAGATACATTCTGTCCATATTTTCACGGTAATTTCTCAAAGAAGGCATAGCTTCCCGGGAGATAAGATCACCAACCGCCTTTGTACGAGGTGGAACGGCACTTTTGATCGTATGCCTGGCAAGGTCAATGCGGATATGTTCGGGCAGGTGTTGAGGAAACAGGGTCGGCTCATGAAAAGCTGCAGCCAGAGCCCTTTCAAGAGCATGCAATAATTCGCGCACATTGCCGGGCCACCTGTAAGCGCTCAGAGCTCCCATGAAATCGGGAGAAAAACCCTTCAATCCTATGCCGTGGCGCTCACAAAGCTTCGCAATATAGTACCTTGTGATGTCGGCGATGTCCTCTTCACGCTCGCGCAAAGGCGGCAGCTCGATAATGAATGATCTCAACCGGAACAGAAAGTCATCCCGGAATATACCATCATGTACCAACTTCTGGAGGTCCCGGTTGGTCGCAACAATCAGCCGGAAATCACTTGAAATCTCTGCACCGGTTCCGATCGGGCGGAAACGGCGTTCCTGAAGGACACGCAGGAACTTCTTCTGAATCGGGGAAGGCAGCTCTCCAACTTCGTCCAGGAAAAGAGTGCCGCCGTCAGCCTGCTTTATTAATTCTTCTCGAGATTTTTCCGCTCCCGTAAACGCTCCTTTCTCGTGGCCGAAAAGGATACTTTCGACAAGCGTTTCGGGCAAAGCAGAGCAATCGACGACGACAAAGGGTTTTTTGGCGCGCATGCTGTTGTTATGGATAGCACATGCGAATAGTTCCTTGCCGGTGCCGGTCTCTCCTGTGAGCAGTACGTTTGTGTCGCTACTGGCCGCCTGGGCGACAAGTTCGAAGCGCCCCTTCATCTTGAGGCAATTTCCGACGATTCCGTCGAGTTCAAGGAGTCTGGACGCCCCCCCGCCCCGCGACTTATCCTTTCGCTCCTCACGGTACTGGAGGGCGCGAATGATAGGCAGCGCCATATCGTGGGCCGAGGCGGGTTTTTGCATGTAGTCCCACGCGCCGTTTCGAATTGCCAGTTCTGCTCCTTTCTCGTCACCGGACCCTGTGATGATGATGATTTGCGGCTCAGGTTCCACCTGCTGAATCCGTGCTATTGCATCCAGACCGTTTCCGTCCGGCAATCCGACATCGAGCAGGATCAAATCATATTTTCCGGTTACAGCCTCGCGCAGGCCCCCGCACAACGTGTAGGAACACGTCACGCTGTGTCCGATTTCATTGATGATGTTGGACAGAATATCGCATATCAACCGGTCGTCATCGATAATCAGAACGCTGGCCATAAGACATTGAGCCTCTTGAAGTGCGGAGCAACGACTTTTCGATCTTACCCTAACGTGGAGAGGTAGATTTCGTCAGGATTGTGGTGCAAAATGCATTCCATAAAGACACTTACCGCAAGAGACGACTAGACCGGAGAATCCGAATAGTAACAAAGTGAGGTAACGGAGCGGGAACAGCCATACGAGCAGAGTGAAACACCTGCATTCACCGTCTTAGGGGGTCTCGTTTCTCCAGGGAGCAGGAAGCAAGTTTGCACGGGAAGGCGGCCATTGCTGATATCCTTGCCTGTATCTGCACAGATTCGTAACAAGAATGTCAACATGTCGTAACGAGAATGTCAAAATTTCGACTTTTAAGAGTTTTCCGTCTGCGTTGCCGGACGCGCCCGGTTCCACATCTGCACCCGGTCCCTGCTCTTGAGCGGGAATGTCAGTGTAGGTCTGGAGGACGATCTGTACCTTAAAAAGGGCAGGATGGCGAAAAGCAACGCCGAACAGGCGGCAAAGATAGTCCGCATCGCCCGAGAGCTGGGCATCGATCATGACAGCTTTCCACGTCCCTTCGGGACACCTTGAAACCATAAGAAGTTGTTGATGGGTGGAGCGGAGAGACTGTGTCGCAATTGCTGCCGTAAAGTGGGCGATTTTGGCATTTAATTGAAGCATATCGAAGCGTTATGTGATATATTAGGCCCCCAATACAGGAGGGGCTATGGCTTATCGACATGGAAAAGATCGTGGACAGATGATGGTGCTGCCGCCGACTCTGGATCAGTACGTCTCCCGGGAGAATCCAGTTCGCGCCTATGATGCATTTGTCGAAGCACTTGACTTCAAAGACTTGGGAATCGACATCGATGATCGCAAGGTGGGCAACAGTGAGTATGATCCCAGAACGATGCTGAAGCTGCTCTTGTATGGTTACTCATACGGCGTGAAGAGCTCCAGAAAACTTGAGCGAGAGGTCCACAACAATCTCTCCTTCATCTGGCTGATGAAACAATTGAAGCCCGATCATAAAACTATTGCTGAATTTCGGCGCAAAAACAAACGGGCCTTGAAAAAGGCACTGACTCTTTGTGCCAGGCTCTGTCTGAATCTCGGCCTGATCGAGGGCAATGTGCTCTTCGTGGACGGTACCAAGCTCAGGGCCAATGCTGGAAAAGGCAACCTTCACAGGGAAAAATGGTATCGAGACCATCTGGAGCAAATTGATAAAAGAATCCAACACATTTTGGACGAATGCGAGAGGGTCGATCAAAACGAGTCCCAATGCGGGTCCTTTGTGAAAATGCCAAAAGAGTTGGCGCAAGCCGTAAAGCTAAAAGAATCCATTGAGAATGCTCTGGCCGAGTTCACACAGCGTGGCGACCAGACTGGAAAGGAACGCAAAATCAACCGGGTGGATACACAAAGCGTATTGGTCAAAAGCCCTCAGGGCACCCATTGCGGGTATTGCATGCAAAACGTTGTGGATGACAAAAACGGCCTGATTGTTCACACCGATGTAGTGAGCGAGTCAAATGACCTGAAGCAATTAGCCGCTCAGGTTTATGGCGCCGAAGCCGAACTTGGTCGTGAGTGCAAGGTGGCCTGCGGCGATGCGGGCTACTGGGACATAAGCGAAATCACAAAGGTTGAATCCGGTTTAAGGAAGGTGGTAGTTCCATCCAAGACTCAAGCATCGGGGAAAGAAATTGGTCCTTTCGAAAAGAGTAGATTTGCCTATGATGCAGACTCGGATTGTTACCTGTGCCCGGAAGGTCACCGGCTGATTTTTAGACGTTTTAAGGAAAAAAAGCAGCAGAGAGAATATCGCATTGATAAACGAGGTAATTGTCGGCGTTGCCCGCATTTTGGCATATGTACCAATTCAAAGCAGGGCCGAACGATAACACGCCATGTATTTGAAGAGGTAGCCGAAGCAGTGTCCAGAAGATTTGAGGAGCCTGAAATCGCGCAAGTGTATGCGAGGAGGAAAGCTCGTGTTGAGCATCCATTTGGATTTATTAAGAAAAACTTGGGCTTTGGTCAATTTCATCTACGAGGACGAGAAGGGGCCGGGGCTGAGGCATCGATACTGGCTACATGCTTCAACCTGAGGCGAATGCTAAGTCTGCTTGGCGGGGTCAGCGGTTTCATCGCCTCGATACAGGCGGTGTAGTCAAAAACATTGGTAGACAGTTGCCAACGCATGGCCTAAGTCGTTCAGCCTTCCCCGGGTGCGGATAGCTGATTAGTGGAGCACAATACTTTGTGGGTCAGGTTCTGAGAGATCTGTGACCGCGTGCTTTTAAAAAATAGCATGCCTTGAACAGGTACGAGGTTCGTAATTCTAATACGACACAGTCTCGCAGCGAAGCCCATCAGGTCTTTTCGTAAGAGCTTTTTGAATGGATTTGTGCTCCGCAGTTTGCGGCCTTATTTTATGATCGAGGAAGTTTCCCAAAAATGAGGCTTGAATAAAAAGGAAAAATGACATGGAGAAACCAGGCATTTTACTAGCCATTCTTCTTTTTGCCGCTACTTTTGCGCTCTCCGTTACCTACGTGCAAACGGCAGGCGCCGGAGGAACAGGTGGGAGCGCCTGGTGTTCCGGTTGCTCATGGCCCGGCTTAAGAGGTGCAGGCTCGCCAGGAACACAGTCCCCTGGTTCATTTGGCACGAGAGATCCTGATTCATACGGAGCGGGGCCTTGCGGCGTACAGCCCTATTATCCGCCGGGTACGAACACAGGTAGGGACAATGACAAGCCGGGCCTGGACACTGGTCCGGGATGCACTAAAGAACGTCCACCAGAAACGCGATCGAGCTACTGAAGCAGGTTCCGTTCCTGAACGGATTTGCTTACGCGGCAGGGGCAAGAAATATCGTCCGGCAGGCAGCCTCCGGGATAAAGGTCTTCGCACATTATTTCGTGCCGAATGAATGATGGGAATACTTCTGAGGTGATTCGCAGAAATCGATCCGAAGCCGATATTAAAAGCACAGACCCCCCCTGCGGCCACTTACATATGAGGACCGCAGAGGGTATTACACGATAGGGTGAACTACAAAGTTCGAAAAGGCATCAATGTGCCGGGCTTCATTGTCTGTTATGGTTCAAGGACGCTTGAAGCCACGACACTGTTGGTTCTATTTGAGTCAGACACCCGGCTGTCAGGATCGACCACTGCTATCACATATTGCCCCATAGCAGATTTGGCGTAGGTCTTGCTGATCCTGAGATTTGCGATGCCTCCGGCTGGAATGTGTTTCGTAATCTTAGAGGACCCCAATAGTCTCGTCCTTTTAACCCCGTCCGGGGAAAGATAAAGAAAAGTCCGAAACCAGGTAGTCGTCGTCTCGTTCCCCAGGTTCTGCACCTGGAAAATCCCCGTAACAGTTTTACCGTTACGGTTGGTATGAAGAACCGGGAAATAACCGGTCAGGTTTGGAGCGTAAACAACCGTAGAGGGAGCCGGGGTTCCACCGGCATATTCGATGAAATTTGCTGCGTATCCTACCTGGCTCACCCCATACCCGATGTACATGTATCCTGCCATACCCCATGAGGTACCCCAGGAGTTGCGAAGGATCCAGTAGCCATTCCCGTTGTTGTCATTCCAGCCGACCAGTACGACAGCGTGGTTAATAACGTCCGAACCGCAGGATTCACTGGTGTTGAAAATACCGCCCGAGTAGTTCTGGAACAGCGATTGGGCACAAACTGCAACAGAAACCGGTCCATAGGTGTAAATGGCCTGTTTGATTGCGTCGGTGCTGGGAACGGCGGACTCGGAACCGATATAGGCCCAGTTAGTGATCTTATAGGGATGGTCGTAGGTCGCCCTGCAGGCGGAATCGGTCCCGGTATAGGGATCTTCGGCAGCCAGGACGGCCCCGGGGCCGTTGTTATCCTGCCCGGACTTGTCCAGGTGGTAGTCGTGTGCAAACCAACCTCCGTTGGGGCAGTTCCAACCATCGACATTGCAGGAAAGAAGGTATTGTTCGGAAAGATCAACGGGTCCACCGCCATGTATAAGGATCTGAGACTCCAGGGGTCCAACGGTGCTAAATGCCCAGCAGCCGCCGCAGTTTCCCTGGTCCTTGATAGGGGTGACACCATTGCTCATCCAATCAAAAGAGGACGGAAGGGCCTGAACGCTCGAGTCGAGCATCTGGACCGATGGAGCATCGCTTTTGTTCCACCCGGTCGGCATCTTGAGGCCGGCAAGCTGACTTAAATCCCTGTCCGTTGCAGTGGAGTATGCAATCTCGTATGTACCGCCCCTTGCCTTGACCTCATCTTTTAATGCCTGAATCTTCGCCTCTCTGTCCGGCGGCAGGGGATAGAAATCCATGGCACCGCAAAGGGAGGGAATAATGAAAAGAATCGCTGCGATAGCAATGGAGGTAACCTTCTTCATCTAAGTTCCTTTCTGCAATTTCTAAAGACTGGAAAATACTTATATCTCGCGAAGCGCGAACCATTGTTTAGGCTTGGTTTGCGCAGGCTTTTCCCTTCAAAGGTGTTGTAAAAAGCCTTCATCCGTAGCTTAAAACTCAAAGGGCCCATTACCCCAATAGACGACCTATTAACAATTTGCGTCTACGTCTTTATTCCAATGGATAACCACAGGTTCTTAGATGATGCAAGTTTCCTACCATCTCACAGAGACCAGCCTGGAATACATCCGTTGCAGATAACATTCGGGGCCGGGTATTTCAACACACTGTTTTCTCAGCCCATGGGAGATACGAACCCTACGCGAAAAGCGGGAGTTCGCAGGATAAGGCAATGGATAGATATCCGGAGGAAACTACATAGCGGTCAGTGATGGAATGAAAGAAAATGAGATGCACGCATCACACAAGCGCCTTCAATTTACTTTCTTCTTTTCGGGCCGGGAGGAGTCGGGGTGTGACGTGCAAATTGTCAGGATATTCCCCGGAGCAAGCTTCTGGTTCGTACTCACCTTGTTTTGAGCGCAAAGCGTCTTGATCGGGACGTGAAACTTGCCGGCAATGGAGGAAAGGGTGTCCCCCTGACGCACGAGATATCGAACAGATTTCTGCTGCGCGTTGGAAGGGCTTTTCCTGGAGGAGCTGGCGGTGGCGGTATTGTCTTTTCCACGTTTTGCCTGGACCTTCGAGGGAGGTGGGGATGGCGCCCCGGAACGAACAGATTTCTGCTGCGCGTTGGAAGTGCTTTTCCCGGAGGAGCTGGCGGTGGTGGTATTGTCTTTTCCACGTTTTGCCTGGACCTTCGAGGGAGATGGGGATGGCGCTCCGGAACGAACAGATTTCTGCTGCGCGTTGGAAGGGCTTTTCCCGGAGGAGCTGGCGGTGGCGGTATTGTCTTTTCCACGTTTTGCCTGGACCTTCGAGGGAGGTGGGGATGGCGCTCCGGCAGGAAGCTTCAGGGCCTGACCGGCCTTGAGAGTCTGGGATGGCTTCATACCGTTTAGAGCAGCCAGAGCGGTAGCAGAACATTTGTGCCCTCGGGCAAGGCTTGACCAGGTGTCCCCGGATTTTACCCTGTACGAAGTGAGAGGAGAGGATCGCTGCGCTGCAGCGGCCTTGCCCACAGGTTTTTCCTCTTGCCGGGGGTGCCTGGCAAGGGCTGTCAGGAGATCATCCCCTGTTCCTATGGGCAGGCAGAGCTCATAGTTGGAGCATCCGGGCGGCGTGGTAGACTGGCACAGCTCGGGATTGCAGTTTTGCAGCAGTTCTTCGGGAACCCCGATCTGTTTGCCTACCCAGGAGAGTTTCAGGCCTCCGGGGACGCGGACGGTCTCCTGCCGCGCAATGAAGTGTTCCGAGTGCAGGCGGAAACCGTAGAGGTCCGGGTTTCTTATGATCTTTACGGCGGCAAATACTTTGGGGACGTAATCGCGTGTTTCGGCCGGCAGATAGCCGTTGTCCAACAGATCCCAAAAAGTCTTGAGGCCGCTTTTGTCGAGTGTCCCTTGAACGGCGTTTTCACCCGCATTATAGGCGGCAAGCGCCAGAGGCCACGACCCAAACTGATCGTAGAGCAATGAGAGATAATTAGCGGCAGCCTGGGCAGCTTTCATGGGATGGCGTCTCTCGTCCACCCACTTGTTTTGCTCGAGTCCAAACCGGTTACCCGTTTTCGAAACGATCTGCCACATCCCAACTGCGTTGGCATGCGAACGTGCAGTGGGGGAAAAACCGCTTTCGACCAGGGCGACATAGATCAAGTCTTTTGGCAGCCCCTTGCGCACGAAGATTTCTTGTGCAGGCGCCGCATAGAAATGGGCGCGATCAAGCTGCGTTTGAAAACTGCTATGATGTTTTTCGGAAAACCTGCTCACCCAGGTATCGATAGCCGGATGATCCGGGATTGTCAGCTCCCATTTTGGAGAGGGCTTTTCGATAACTGTCTCTTCGGGTTGCCGAAAGCGCAAGGCAGGATCGACAGAGACTTTTTGCTGAGAATAAAAAGTGCCGCACCCCGCAAAAAGCGCAAGTGTTCCCATTACAATCGCTAACTTCAATCTCCTGAGGCGTTTTTTCTTATTGCGCGGAATCAAAAGAGACAGGGGCCGGTCCAATAATATCATCAGAAACCAGATTATAAACATGGCAACTGTTTCCCCCTCCGTAAGCGCTTTGCTTATACTTCAGCTCCAGCGTTTCGGGCGTTTCCCTTTTGAGCCCATGAACCGCGAGAAGAGTTGCACTCGTATAGCAGGAAAATCAATAAACGTCCAGAGGATGCATGCCTGCGAACTTTTCGGTCGGACGTGACTATGGAATCCATCCTGAAAGGTCACAAGCTTACTCTTGAATCAAAGCTTGGCAATTGTGCGAACAGGGGGCAATCGTCCCCCCCCCCCAACGGAGATAAATACTCAGGCGAGTTATTCGAGCGTACCGGGAATATTATCGGCATGTCGCAATATCGTTTCTCGTGAGCGGAGTGCTGCCGGCCGGTTTAGTTTTTGGCAAGCTTTCCAGGTTTTCTCATCCTCAATGGGAACTTCTCAAGCTGCGCCCACTCAGCACGTAAACCCATGACATCAATACTGGAGGGGTCCTCCTCTGGACATAAATAAGCCCGAAGCAGCCTGCAAATCCCGCTCAACGCTTTTCATTCTGGCTTCCGACCCTTGCCCGATTCCTTCCCTCACCTTAAATTCGACTCATTGAAGATCGATTGCCGTGGGAACTTGATCCTGAGTTGAGGCGACGAGGTATAAACTGCGAAGATATCAGACAGAGACCCATAAGAACTTCATCCCCCCAGGAGGACGTCATGAGCACAGAAGCGAAGAATGCCAAGTTAATGGAGATAATGTGCGCCGCGCTTGAAATAAAAGAGAAGATGAAAAAATTGTACGATGAGGCTGCCGGAAAGTGTTCCGATGAAGTGGGAAATGAAACGTTCCGGATGCTGCACAAAATGGAACAGGAACACCTCGACCGTATTAACGGGATCTATACCGAACTGACGAAGGGCAAAATCGATGTCGATTCATGCCGCTTCTACGACTTCGATACGGCCGACAAAAAAGAGGTCCTGAAAAGGATTGTCAAGGAAAGAAGATTCGTCGGGAAAGCCTGCCTTGATGATGTCGCCGCTATCGAAAGTGGCATGGACCTGGAAAACAAGAGCATCACTTTTTTCACGGATCACCTGAAACAGGCTACCACCACAATTGAGCGTGAATTCCTGAATCACATGATCGCCGAGGAAAGGTCTCACTACATCGTATTATCCGATCTCAGGTTCTATTATGTCGATCCGGGACACTGGTTAATGGAAAAGGGCAGGACGGACCTTGACGGAGCGGGCGGAATAAGCTGAGCATTCTGCAACAGTAGTTCATAAATACTTCGGCTTTTCGGCTTTATCTGAGGCGCTCCTAAAATAAAAGGATAGCGCGCATGCATAAAGATGATCAGATGACGCCAAAAGAAAGACGAGCAGCACTGAGCATCGGGAAAGACATAGACCGTACTCCTATTAGTATGTCTTACCATGCTCCAGGTCCTCGCCTTATGGGATGGACCATACGTCAGGGATACGCCAGTGCACGAACTTGTGCTGATATTCAGAAGAAAATCTATGATGTATTTGGAATCGATGGAGTTAACGCCAGCTATGGGTCACATGCTATGGGCATTGCCTTTGGTGCCATTATGAGTGATCCGGAGAATGATATCCCGGCAATTCTGGAACATCCTATTAAAGATATAACGGATTTGAGCATCCTTGATTTAGACGTAATAACTATAAAAAATGATTCAAATGCCAAGAAATGCTTTGAAATGGCGCAGATGCTTTTAGAAGAAGTCGGGGATGAAGTTGACTGTGCATTTGACGCAACTGGCCCTTTCACGTCAGCTTATGCTCTACTTGGGCTAGAGAAACTTTTGAGGGCAATTATAACAAATCCGGATCAGGTGCACAAGCTTATGGAATTTACCACTATGGCTTCATTACAACTGGCTAAGCCATTCTTGGAATTGGGACTATCTATAAGTATTTCAGATCCTGTTGCCACTGGAAGCCTTCTACGAAAGAGCCATTTTGATGAATTCGTTGTGCCGTATTCTCACCGATTTATTACAGGATGTAAGGCAATTAGTCCGTGCAGTATTACTGGCCATATATGTGGCAATACTACGGCTATTTTAGAAAGCATGGTTGAATGCGGATATGATGTAATCAGCCTGGATAATATGGTAGATCTCAAATTAGCAAAAGAACGTATTGGGGATAAGGTTCACCTCTTGGGAAATGTCGATCCTGTCAATATTATTCTTTTTGGAACTCAGGATGATGTCAAGGCAAGCGTGCGAGAATGCTTTGCAAAAGCATGGGATAACCCCAAGGGGTATACCGTAGGAACTGGGTGCGATACTCCGCTTACCGCTCCACTGGAAAATTCTCTCGCTTTTGTAGAGATGGCCAGAAAATGTGCAAAGTATCCTCTTAATCCGGATAACTTTAGTTAAAGTGGTTTTGCCTCCTCGTCGGCTCCATGAGCGAACATTGCTTTTAGGCCATTCCGGATATTCCCTTTACGAAACTTTACCTGCATTTACTTATATTTACTCGACCTTGATGTAGGTTTTCTTTATTTATTCACCGAAACATAAACGTTACATTCGGCGAGGTATGCGATGAGAAGAATTCTGATTTTTTCTGTTATCTTTTCCGTGCCATTAGCTGTCCTGGCGTTTTCCGGGATCACTCACGCTGCGGTGGAGTTTGCAGCCGACATTGTCATAGCGCCAAAAGGCGATGAACCAATGAAGGGTAAGATTTTTGTAAAGGGCGACAAAGTCAGGCAGGAAGCTTCCGATGAGGACGGACCACAGGTCATGATCGTCCGGCCCGACAAAAAGGTGACATGGGTCATCACGCCCGAGGAAAAAACATATATGGAAGTACCTTATCAGTCTACCGGCAAGACGTTTGAAGAATGGACCGCCGACAAGGAAAAGAATGCGAAATTTCTCGGCGAAGAAACCGTCTCCGGCATGCCTTGTAAGAAATACGAAACCATAGAAGACGGAGAAAAGACTGTCTTTTGGATTCCCGGGCAATTTCCGTTCCCGATTAAGATCGAAGACGCAGAAATTGCAATGGAGTACCGGAATATCAAGTTGGGTCCGCTTGACGATTCTCTATTCGAACTCCCGGCGGGATACGAAAAGATGGCTGCGCCGGTAGTTCCGCAGAAGGAGTGAGATAATAAACAAGATTCCTGCCTCAAAGGTCGTCAGAATTAAAGCGGGCAAGACTCTCAACCAAAAAGTCAAATAGCGCAATTTGATCCCTCTCTCATTCAATAAGATGATCTGAGGCTTATGCGCGCTTTAGGGTTTTCCAGAAGTTTCTTCGGGCAGAATCCGACCCCGAATGTGATTCGGCTGTCCGTTGGCGACCGCTTTCAGGAATATTCAGGATAATTTTGATTGTAACATGTGCATTATGAAACTCATCTTTTTATAATATTAGGTATCGCTTTTACCCTATTCATACCCAAGTAAATCACCCTTGTAAGTTTCAAGAGTCCACCTATCTTCCACCCCAGGAGAAAGACCCATGTCTTCCTCGACGTGGATACACCGGCTTGTTCCATAGTTACCGAAAGGACATCAAAATGATTTATGAACGCGATCCAGTATCGCCATTTTCGAAAATCCTGGTTAAGAACGGTTCCTCCGTTATCGGCACTATCCGAAGGGATTTGGTAACCGGCCACTATCATTTCTACGATAATCAGCGTGGCGCATTGAATTGCCTGCTCCAGGAAAAAAGAATCGACAGTATGAAAATGAGAATAGAAGAGCTGCTCAATCCCTCAGAAGCAAGCTAAGGCTCATTAACCTCCCATCACACCCTGCTTTGCTCCGCCGCGATATTTTGGAGGAGGAGTTTATGGCTTGTGATCAGATTGACCGGTTGATTCGCCTTCACGAAAAGGCTGAATGGCATTCAAATGAATACAAGAGGCTCTTGCGGGACTGCAGGGCTCAATCGAAAGCTCTCCGGCATCTGCAGAAAGCTGAGCGGCTTTATTCCCAGGTTTCAGGTCTGATCAGGGATTTTACTTCGACTCCGGCGGACATGGCGGGGAATCTCCCGGATTCCGGCTTTCCCGCACGTCAGAACTGACGAACGGACAGTTAGAGCAAAGGAATGATCCATATCTCGAATCGTGCACCCGGGTCGCCGCAACACTGAGGATGCTGAACCTCTCATCGATCTGGCACATTTTCCTCTCCTGCCCCAAAATAAACAGCATACAGGTAGCGTTCCACAAGCTTTTTCGAGCACCATCCCCAACCTCAAATCCGATTCGGCTGTCTGCTGGCGGCCGCTTTGAGGAATTATTCAGGATAATATTGATTGCAACATATGCAGTGTGAGACTCATCTTTTTGCTAATATTAGGTATGCTATTTACCCGGTTTCTACCGAGTGATTTCCCCCTTGTCAATTTCCAAAGTCCATCTATATTGCAAGCTCCCAAGGATGATCCCTATCATACAGGATCTGGCTGCTACGGCTAGTTCTCTTATAGTTGCCGAAAGGACAGGAAAATGATTTATGAGCGCGATCCGGAATCGCCATTTTCGAAAATTCTGGTTAAAAACGATTCCTCAGTTGTCGGCACAATCCGAAGGAATTTGATAACCGGCCATTATCATTTCTACGATAACCAGCGCGGCGCACTGGATTGCCTGCTCGAGGAAAAAAGAATCGACAGCATGAAAATGAGAATAGAAGAGCTGCTCAATCTTCAAAAGGCGAGCTAAGGATTACTAACCTTCCTCATAACCCGGCTTTATTTCACCTCAATATTTTTGGTGGAGGAGTTTAATTCCAAACCCCCACTCAGTAGGTTGCTCGGTTTGCACTCAAACTGAGAGAAATCTGGCAAGCTCGCGCCCTTATGAGCCTCTTGGCAGCAGGAAATTCCATTTCTCGTAATAACAGGATCTCAAATCCGAGTGTCTATGCAGGAAAAAATCGTTCAAACTTTTGCCGATTAGTGAAACAAAGCTTCCAATTCCGGTGGACTTTGATGCGGGAGAGCTTAGCTTAAGATGGCCAGAATCCATACTCAGGGATGGGGGACGTTGATCCGATCGTCCATTTTCCCAAATTCCTCAAATAGTTCCTTGAAGTGCCCCATTTTGAGTAGGCCGTGCTCATGAATATAAAAGAATGTTGTAGAATACTCGGCATTACTCCAGACACATCAATCAATGAAATGCACCAAGCCTACAGGGATTTGGTCCTTGTATGGCATCCGGACAAGTATGTGAACAACCCGCGCCTTCGGGACAAAGCAGAGAAGCAACTAAAGCAAATCAACATGGCTTATGACATGTTGATCCAATTTCTCTCCGACAGAGAGCAGACGAGCCAGGAGCCAGGACACAAGAAACCGGAAGAAAGGCAACGGCAGGACCAGGGTCGAGCGAAGCAAGAAGGCGAAGAAAGTGGGCAAAAAAAAAGGATAACGCAAAGAGGTTCACTGACTGTGCTCAAATATCCGTCGCGCCTTCTTTGGAGGCGCTGATGAAGTGTAATTATCTTTCCTGCTGGAGCTGGATATGCCTTTTGTTTGCTGCACAGACAATCGGTTCACTGGGGATCGCCAGGTTATTCCAGATGGATTTACGCGAAATAGTCATTCCCGTAATGATTCCTTCTGCCGGGACAATCGTGAGCGCCGTTTTCCGTGCGGTATCTAAGTCAAGTCGATTGGGTAAGTGGCAATGGTGGGTTCCAGCCCTGATCGACGCCCTTTTCATCTTTTCGCTCTCAAACCGCGCCTACCCGGATTCACAACCTATTTTCAGCGCTAAAGTTTTCCACCCCATCGAATACCTGGTACTGGGTGTTTTCATCTCTCTGGCACTACTCCCGGCCCTTCGCGAGAAGGGACTTCCGTCAATGTTCAAGTCATCCCGGAAGACCGTCAGCAGGGGACTGCCGGCTATTTCATTGGAAACGATCCGGCGAAATGGCGCACCAGCAATGACAAAACGATCTGATCCTTACACTGTGCAATTTGCCAAACGCTTAACATATCCAAGGCAGCTCTCAATCTGATCCGGCCGCAATTCCAACGTCATGGTTCCCTCGTAGCGAACAGCATGCAATCTTCGAAAGATTTTATGAAAATCGATCTTCCCTTCTCCCACCGGAAGATGGAGATCATCATCTGGCGAAGTACCTCCATGGTTATCGTGCAAATGGATGTGTTTAATCCTGTCAGGGCACTTTTCCAGAAAACCAAAGCTGGTATTTTCCTTTGAGAGAAGTTCAGCATGTCCCAAGTCCAGGGTGAGATTGAGCGCGGGGACAGCGGCAAAAACCTCACTCAGATGATCAGCATTTTCGCTCAGATTCTCCAGGCAGACAGTAATTCCACCTGAACCGGCCCTCTCTGTCAGTCTTTTGAGAAAGCCAATTTTATAGACAATCGTCTCCTTCAGCACGAATCGGGGATCCAGCCAGAGGTGTAACGTTAATAACCGCATCTCTAACTCGGGCATCATGGAAAGGACCCGGAGCAACTTTGGCAAATAGATCGTCTCCAGGGCATGCATATCATTGGGGTCGCCTTCCTTTGGGCCATGACAAAGGTAGTAGAGTCCAGTTTCTCCTGACCGGGCTCGATACTCATTTTGAATAAGGCGGAAGTTCGCCGGCTCGGCAATGGTAATCTCCGCGAACTGCAGACCCAGCTTATACAGAGCAATCACATCATCCGGGCTCCTTGCCGTGCCGCCCAGGTGGATTCTTCGACTTAAGTCAGAAAGCAAAGCCGTCATCATTTAGATAACTCGACTTCCCATGATTCCGGTAGAGTCAGGTCAGGTCTTCGAGGTTGGCGGACGAAGGTTTATCCGTCTTGGTTGTTTTGGCCACAGCGAGGTAAAATGCGGGCTCGTCTCTAAACTTTATGACCTCAAAGCCATGCCGCTCCAGCAATCCCCTCGCATCCTCTTCATCTGGCAGCATATCCAGATAAAAAGGAGTGTGTTTCTTTAGTTCTACGATGAAGCTCCTGCCCAGAGGGTGACTGATAACCAGTCTCCCTTGTTGCCGCAGTAACCGGTAGAGGTTATCCAGGCTTTTTGATTTATCCATTATATTGGAAAAACAAGCGTTGATGAAAACTACATCCAGACTGTCGTCCGGAAGTGGCAGGTCCCTGATATCACAGCGGTGGACCGCGACCTGGGGGAATTTTTCCTTTACCCGCTGAAGCATGTTTTCCGAGAGATCACAAGCATGGATCTCGGCAGGCCCATACTTCAGAATAAAAGTGATGAGAATTCCAGTCCCGGTTCCCACATCCAGAACACTTTCGCCGGATCGAAGGCCGCTTGCTTTTACGGTGGCTTTCAGTCGCTCCGGCACCCCTTCGGGGAGGGGAGCTTCAAAGAGATCCACCTTGTCGTTGAAGTACTTCTTCTGCAGTTTGTTTATCTCTTCGATTTGCTCCGGTGTAAGGCGATCAGTCATGGTGAGTTCCAACGGTTTCGTTCAGTACCTTCTGGATTTTCGGATCTCTCCGATAGTCATTGCCTGCAAAAGATAACAAGATTAGAATACCACATCTGTGAGAAATCCGGGCAAAAACATCCCACTTTGGCTCACAGAAGCCGTTTAGCGCAGAAAGGGCAACTTCGCCGGAAGGTTTTGCGGTAGACTTGAGAAGCCCGCATGCGCATGTGGCATCAGTTTTTCTCTCTTGCCCACCTTACAGAGCGTGGACTTCTCCGGAGCATCCTCCGATGCGAAGAGATGGGAATTGAGACCATCAACAGCGAAACCGGTCGTGTGTCCTGAAACTGCCCAAACCGGTCCTGTTGGTGTTCCATTTGTGTTTTTTATTCTCATATGCGAGGTCTAAAGTTTCGGGAAGTGTCTATTTTGTGGATGACTTGCCCAAAACGAACACGGGCAAGATTATGCGCAGAAAATTAGCAGATCTTTCGAGGACCTGTCTGACATGCAAGATTTTCTTGGACCAACATCGATGATAGACAGTGACAACCCTGTTGTTCGCAACTATGCGAATCAGGTGGCTGGAAGCGGTCGCAATCCCGTGGAAAAAGCCGTTCAGCTTTATCTCGCGGTTCGTGATGGAATTCGCTATGATCCTTATGCTCCGTTTTATCGTCCGGAACACTACCTGGCCAGCTATGTCATGGCTCGCGGGAAAAGCTTCTGCATCCCCAAGGCATCTATGCTTTGCGCCCTCGGACGAGCGTGCGGAATCCCTTCCAGAGTTGGCTTTGCCACAGTACGAAATCATCTGGCCACTAAACAGCTCCTCGAGTTCCTCGGGTCCGACCTCTTCGTTTACCATGGATTTGTTGAATTCTACCTCGAAGGGAAATGGGTCAGGGCAACACCGGCCTTTAATAAGGAGCTCTGTCACAGGCACAAGGTTACGCCGCTCGAATTCAATGGCCTGGAAGATTCAATTTTTCACGCCTACAATCTGGACAATCAGAAGTACATGGAATACTTGGAATATCTGGGAAGCTACCCCGACATCCCCCTGGACCTGATCCTTCAGGCGTGGAAGAAAACTTACGGTGAGGATCGCGTCTGTGGCTGGATTGCTGATCTTGAGGCTAAGGCCGGGGAGCGCGGACAAGATTTCTACGCCGAAGACCCGATTAGCCAATAATTATTGCTCTAATGCTGATTTTCGATCTCCTGTGTGTGCTAATCCAGTCCCGTTAACTTACTGTTTTCCATCCGCGGCTATTTCGCGAGCATCATGGCTTTCAACTCTTTCTGAACAGGTTTGTCTCCGAGCCATATTCCGTAGAGGGCTTTTTTGAAATCCAGGCCTTCGATCACCGATAAAATTACACCATTACCGGATACCTCTACGCCCTTACCAGGGACATAGGCGAAGTTATAGACATCGTGGTTGCCAAGCCCCTTGAATGTGTCTACAAAGGTATCGATTCGTGCTTTGAGTGAAGCTGTGTCGCCATTTGTAGATTTTTCAAAAGCTTTCATAATGCTACTTTTCATGTTGGCCGGAGTGACCATGTCTGAAGTGATCTCGAGCTTGACGTTCATGGGCTCGTCTGCAGTAATAATCCTTGCCGCATCAGAACTTTTCTGCTTAAGATAAAGGGCTGCAACGTACACTTGAAAACCGTACTCAGTTCGCTCGCCCCCGCCGTTAAAGGTAAGGTCCTGCCCAGCAGCCTCCACCTTATCAGGGAATTTCACCCCTTTAACCTCGACGGCAAATGCCGGCGCAGCCAGAACAAACACTGCATATAGTACGACAAAAGCCTTCCTCAAAATCATAAAACTCTTCCTTTCTATTTTTATGAGATCAGCGTGCATTGTATAAGCACCTCAACAACAATAAGAAATGTTCACTATTCTTTAAGCTGCCGGTATCTTCTGTCTGATCCAGCCAGCCAGGTGAGTTGTTTCATAGTCATTTTATCGAAGATGCGGTCGGGAAGCAGCCAGCGGAAAAAGAGAAAGAGCTTTGCATGACCGGGCGCCGCGTAACGTGTTTTCGGCTTGTTCGTTTGCAGGGCGTGCTCGATGACTTGTGCAATGGCATCCGGAGAAGCGTTGGTTATTGGCCACTTGCCCCGGCCGCCGATGGCTTCCAGGACGTTGGCTGCGGTCCTGGCCTTTTCGCTGTATGGACCGTTACCGGAAACGGCGAGGACATTCTCTTTGGCGATACCACCGAATTCGGTCCGGACGAAGCCGGGCTGAATCACCACCACATCTATCCCGAACGACTTGACCTCTGTTCTTAACGCATCGGAAAGGGCTTCCAGGGCAAATTTGGTGGCATAGTACCAGCCGCCCATCGGGGTTGTCATACGACCGCCGATAGAACTGACATTGACGATCCGCCCGTGCCTCTGCCTCCTCATATGTGGCAGCACCAGGCGGGTAAGGCCCATGAGGCCGAAAACGTTCACATCGAACTGATGCCGTGCCTCTTCATCCGGCACTTCCTCTAATGCACCGTAGGAACCGTAACCTGCATTGTTAACAAGGGCATCTATGTGCCCTTCGTTGCGCACGATTTCTTCGACGGTACTACGGCACTGACCCTCATCGGTAAGATCGAGCTGTAGGGGGACCACGCCGATATAGGTCAAGTCTTGCATTGCCTCGAGGCGTCGCGCAGACGCATACACTTTCCAGCCTTTCCTGGCCAGAATCGCAGCCGTGGCTTTGCCGATACCCGAGGAACCACCTGTAATCAGCACCGTCCTTTGAACTTCACTCATGCCGATCTTCCCTTTGCTTTGAATATTTGATTCCGATTGGTAAAGCTACAAAAAGCAGGAATTGAATTCGGTCATTTGTGCCTCCTCGATCCGGTGGGCATAAATGGAGGGGGCAAAACAGTCATTGAACCCTTTTACCTCCGCAATTGCATCTCTATTGCATCACAGGCAGCCGTCACCCCTTTTTCCTCCAGAACAATCCCCCCCACCTGCTCTGCTCTCGTCAAATAGGTAGTGTTTGAGAGCAGGATTTCCAATTCACTTGCTGCACGACGAGCTGAGTACCTATACCGATAAATGGTTCTGGCTACACCCAGCCGGGTAACCCGGCAAGCATTGTCCGGCTGGTCGAAAGCAAACGGGACCACCAGCATCGGCTTTCCGGCTCGCAAGGCTTGCGCTGTCGTTCCTATTCCCCCATGGTGAACAATTGCGGCTGCTCTGGGGAAGATTTGAGAATAGGGAAGATACTCGAATAACGCGATGTCATCAGACAATGGCTCAGCGGGTATATTTCGTATATCTCTTCCCACCAGCAAAACGGCCCTGATCCCTAACGCCCTTGCGGCCTCCACGCTTTGCCTGTAGAAGTCGCCGGCAGCCAGCACGGCTGAAGAACCCAGCGTAAAGACAACCGGTGGCGGGCCCGATTCCAGGAAACGTTCCAATCTGTCAGGCATATCGGAATCTGTTGCGCTCTTATCGACTGACCGGTCGCCCTCTTTATCGTAAAACAAAAATCCGGTTATTCGGGTATTTTGAGGCCAGTCCAGGTTGCGTTTCGTAAGCAAAGGCGAGAAAAGTCCCAGCACCAATTCAGGCGAAAACTGCCCTTCAAAGATAGGATTCCCACCGGGAGGCAGACCTATTTCAGCCCTCAGCCGGCGTATTGGCTCACTCCAGTTCCTTGTGACGAATTTGGCGAACCTGATGAGCAGCCCACCCACCCACGGTCTACACCGATCAAGATTCTTCAGAAACGGGAAAAGGGGAAGTTCGGGCAGATCGTATGCCGAAAAGAGCGAAAGGGGTGCGAGGATTGTGGAAACCCATGGAATATTAGTCTTCTCGGCCACTATCGGCCCAGCAAAGGTAATCGGGTGCGTAATAAGAATGTCTGCTCCGTTAGCAGCTTCCAGCAAATCATGATAGGATTCCCGCAGTTGAGGAAGCAGGACTTCTCTTATGAGAATCTCCGGACCATTTTTTGGATGCATGACCTTCTCTAATAAACCGTAATCCCCGGGATCCACATCCGGCCGGATAGGGCGAAAATCAATTCCTGCTTTTTCCACCATATCCCGGTAGAAACCGGAAGTTCCGATTATCGGCGCATACCCGCGCTCCTTTAGCTCCGAGGCAATAGCAACATATGGGTTGATGTCGCCCAATGATCCGAATGTGGTTATCAGAACTGTTCTTCGCACTATTTTCCTTTCCACCGTCTCATAAGATCTCTTGTGGAATTTAACGCCGGTCTGCACAGATAGGCAGCGGCAGCCAAAAACCGGCCATCCATCCGGCGCAGATGCCGAATGACGAGCGGAATCCATCATGGACCGCCTCAAATCGCACGCATCCGGTCCGTTATGCCGTCTTCCGGCAATGATCTCACATCGGTCAGCGCCAACGTAAATTCAAAGCTGATCCCATTGCCGCAGACTCGTCGGACCGCACCTTCCCTCCGCTAAAATGATGCTTTCAAGTGAATATATCAATGATACACCGGTAATAATTTGATCCACCATGTACTTTCATGCCGGCTGATCGCTATATTCCCTCCCGCAATCAGAGAAGAGTGGAAAGCTGCGGAAGGTATCAAAAGCATTCCAGGCCAGTGACTCGTAGGTCCCTGTTAGAATCTTCTAATTGATCTTTAATCTTCCCTTAACTTTGCCTGTTCATATTTATTGCCGAGTCGGGAAGAGAAGGCATTCCCCTGCCAGAGCGAGCCATACAAGGGTCAAGGATTTGAACTTCTCAAAGCCGCCACGCGTAGCATTCAGCAGGCGCAAACGGATGTGGGCAATCTGAAGAGCCGTATGGGCCGTCACCCTCAGGGATTAACGCATTATTTGGGATTTGCGGGAGCGTTGTGAGAACCGTTGCCCCAGTCTCTCACGTGTTACCGCTTCAGCGCAGATGGGCGTTTGCGCTCTCTAATGGAGATCTTCGGAATGAGCAATCGGAGATCCAGCCCGCTTTCCTCCAATGGGGCCGGCCCGGGGTTCTTTTGGAGAGCGGCCATCATCCTACGGACCGGAGACCCTAATTAAAGAAGAAGGGGGTTGAGTTATGCAGAAGATCCTTGTTGTCGACGATCAGGAACACATCAGGTTTTTCTATTCGGAGGAACTGAAAGAAGCCGGATACAAAGTTATCACGGCAGAGGGTGGTTACAAGCTTCTTGAGACAATTGAAGATGAAAAACCGGATTTGGTTGTTCTGGACATAAAGATGATTGACTACGACGGTCTGGTCATCCTCCTGGACATCCGAAACCATTTTTATGACCTGCCCGTTATACTCTCGACTGCATACGATTCCTTCAAAGAAGACATGAAAACGATTGCGGCCGACTTCTATGTTGTAAAGAGCTTTGATTTGACCGAACTAAGGGAAAAAATCGCCATGGCTCTCGAATCCGGCCTCCCCTACTCGGCTTGACAACGCTGCCTGCGGGCCTGTCCGGCTTGTCGAAATGACGATAATCGGATGCTTTGGATTCCGTATTCAGAAAAGGTGTTTCTTTATTGAAATCTGAACTGAAATCACCCGGATTGGTCTCTTTGACTTATCACTTGCATGTTCGTTTGGGAAATCGTATGGTTTTGTAGAGTTTGAGGCTGTTCAAGAAGTTTTTCCGAGCAGAACCCGTCCCTAAAACGCGGTCGGTATGCATCGCATACAACTTGATGCACTATTCCGGATTATAATACCGACTGTAACGGAAACAGAATCCTGATTTGCGGACCCGAATTGTGACCCGGAAAGGAGATCATTATGGCTGCCAAGAAGATTTTGATGCTCGTCGGTGACTTTGTGGAAGACTATGAGGTTATGGTGCCGTTCCAGGCGCTGCAGATGGTTGGACACACCGTGGACGCGGTGTGTCCCGGCAAGAAATCCGGCGACCAGGTTCGCACGGCTGTGCATGATTTCGAAGGGGACCAAACATATAGCGAAAAGCCGGGCCACAACTTCACACTTAATGCAACTTTCGATGACGTAACGGTAGATGCATACGATGCTCTCGTCATCCCCGGGGGGAGGGCCCCTGAGTACATTCGGCTCAATGAAAAGGTTTTGGGCATCGTACGGGATTTTGCCAAAGCGGACAAACCCATTGCCGCTATCTGCCATGCGGCGCAACTGCTTGCAGCAGCCGGAGTGCTCCAAGGCAGGTCTTGCAGTGCTTACCCCGCGGTGGGGCCCGAAGTCAATCGAGCCGGTGGCAAGTATGTCGATATCGCAGTCCATCAGGCACATGTGGACGGGAAGCTTGTAACCGCTCCCGCATGGCCTGCGCATCCCGATTGGCTGGCGAAGTTCCTCGCGGTCCTCGGGACCAAGATAGTGCCTTGATCCGTACAGGACTGAATCGCGATCAGGTCGATTTAGGACACTCAGCATCGCCCCGGCGGTGTCATTGCGAACAGCCACCACGATCGCTGCGGGCATCATGAGTCTGAGTAAGCCAATGTCGTCAGATGATGATTTCCGTCCGAATCGAAAGACAGCATCCTACTGTGAAAATGCTTCAAATCCGCGCGGTGGGCGATGCTTACGATGGATGTGTTCGGGAGAAGCTTCCCGATCATGGAGTAGAGGTAGTCCTGCGTTGCATCGTCCAGGGCTGAAGTCGCTTCATCGAGATAAAGCCATGCCGGTTTGTAGAGCAAGGCTCGGGCAAAGGCAAGACGCTGCTGCTCTCCCGGAGACATGACCTGTTCCCAATGGGCGGATTCATCCATGCGCCTGACGAAGTCTCCCAGGCGGCAGAGATCCAAAGTTTTTTCAATCTCGGAGTCACAAAAAGTTCCCGGTTTTTCCGGATAAGAGACCGCATCGCGCAGTGTCCCGATGGGCAGATAAGGCTTCTGGGGAAGAGAAAGCTTACTGGCGCTCTGATCGACGCCGATCGTACCGGAACCAAACGGCCAAATGCCTGCAATTGCGCGAAAGAGCGTGCTTTTCCCCACTCCCGACGGTCCCCTGACTAATAACCTCTCGCCGGGAGAAACAGTCATGGTAAGATTATTGACCAAAACACGTCCGTCCGGGAGCCCGAGATTCAAGTTATCGATCGAAAGTTCCGGGCTGTCCATTGCATTGAGCTGTAAGCCGGCCAGTTCGTCCTGTTTCGGCTCGGTCACACAGATAGCTTCATGAAAGCTGGTCAGACGATCGACACTCGATTTCCATTCTGCGAACGGCCGGTAATTATCGATAAACCAGCTCAGGGCAGTTTGGACATTGGAAAAAGCCGAAGCAATCTGCATCAGCCCTCCCAGTTGAATTGCGCCGGAAAAAAAGCGGGGGGAGGCTACCAGGATGGGGAAAATGATTGCGACCTGGGAATAGCTTGCAGTAAACCAGGTCAACCGTTTCTGACACTTCATGATCCCCCACCAGTTCTTTAGGATTTGCACGAAGCGCAAGTTGAGGTTTCCCTGCTCCGATGCCTCGCCCCTGTAGAGGGCGATCCCTTCGGCGTTTTCCCGAACCCGCACGAGACCGAAACGGAAGTCGGCCTCATAGCGCTGCTGCTTGACATTGAGAGTTATGAGCGCTTTCCCGATCCAGTGAGTCAGATAGCTGCCAAAAAAGGCGTAGGTGATGGCAACCCAGAACATGTATGCCGGGATGATTATGTCGTGCCCCCGGAGCGTAAAGCTGAGATCTCCCGAAAGCACCCACAGTATGCCGGCAAAGGATGCAAGGGTTACCACGGAACTGAGCAATCCCAGGGAGAGAGACAGCGCTCCGTTGGTGAAGAGGCGGATATCTTCTGCAATACGCTGGTCGGGGTTATCGGTCCCGTTGCGCTGGACCTCCATGCGGTAATAAACCTGGTGAGTCATCCATCGCTCCAGGTATCGCGAGGTAAGCCATCGCCGCCACTTCATCTCCAGCATCTGGTTGAGATAGAGCCGGTAGACCGATACGGCAATGTAGATGAATGCCAGCACGCTAAAGCGCAGCAACTGCGTTTTGAAGGCCCCGTAATCCTTGTTTTGGATCGAATCGTAGAACAGGCGGTTCCACTGGTTGAAGAGAACTGTAACGTAAACCAGTCCGAGATTGAGTGTGACAATAAAGGCCAGGAGACCCCGGCCGACCCACTTTTCTTCGCTCCACCAGTAAGGGGCCAGGATATTCCAGAGTGAACGGTAGGAAAGTCTGTTGCAGGTGTTGGAATTTTGTTCGTTCATCGTCCCTTCGCTTTCTTTGGAAAAGCAGACTTCAGTCCCATGTGTGCGACCGGCTTGCTCGGAAGCCATAAAACCAGGAAGCCCGGGGCTGCGTACTATACATTATTCGATATGGAAACAGCATGGAAACAGTATGGTTTTTTCTGTTACCGGGGCGGGCGTAGTGCCAGCCCGAATGCAGTCCTCATCCTGATTAGTAAGAATTCCTGATTGGCTGATATTGTATCGTTGTTAAATATGATTTACAAGTTAGAGCGGCTGCCGGTTGCGAGAGGAAACGCAGGTTCGTTGTTCGGCTGATTCCGTCGTGCATGAGAGTCGTAGAGGTGGCCCAAAAGCATAAAGCTTGACGGCAGCGCCATCCCAAGGCGGCGCTGCCATGGGGAGATGATTTATTTTTGGGACTTCGCCAGGACGGATTCACCTCGGAGATTTCCTGTGGGGTCTTGATCATCGCCGCTTCGGGGATGTATGATGTCGACTTGAATGTCCATAGACACGACCCTGTACAAGAACCCTTTCAACGGCGCAATGGTGTCGAGAATCGTAGAGGGTGAGAATGGAACGCAAGCTGTCACTCGGAAAAGTCAAACCAATCTTTGTCGCCATATTTTTCTGGGCGGGATTTCTCTGCCAGGGCGGTTTTTGCCTTGCAGCCGGTTCGGAGCCGGCCGGATATGCCGGCCAGATTGAGGCTAAGGTGATCCATGTCGATGAATACGCCGTCTATGTGCCCAATCTGATTTTCTATTTCGATACACAAATGGATAAAGCAAGAATAGAGACATTGAAAAGGGTGGCCAACCAGTTGCGAAACAAGAAAGCCCTGATCACTTACTCCTCGACCGGAGACCTCCGCAAGGACAAACACCTGGTGCTCTCGGATATTGTTGCTCCGGGACAGAAGCCCAATCCGGAGAAACCTGCACGCGAAGCGGCCAAGCCGCCCGCTGACGCGCAAGGGAAACCGGCCCAGAATCTTTCAGCGGAGAAAGCGTCCCCATCTGAGATTGTCCCTGCCGAACCGGCTCGGAAGCAAGCCGCTCCCAAGGAGGTAAAGCAGAGTTTGCAAGCCGGACAGCCTGATCCGATTACAAGAGAGGAAATCAGCGCTTTCGTACGCAGACTCCTTTACCTGAACGGGAGGAAAGACCTGGCTGGCGTAGCACCGTTTTACGCCGACAAAGTGGACTACTATGACCGTGGTATTGTCAGCAGGGATAAGGTCATCCAGGACTTGAAATATTATTTCCGAAACTGGACGGAGATAGATACGCGTTTGGAGGGCGACGTTCTGATGACCGGCTTCGAACCGGAGATAAGAATCGTGAAATTCATAACGTCATTTTCAGTTAAGAACGAAAAGAAATCAATAGCCGGAAAGACCGAGAACATCTGGATGATTCAGCGAATAAACGGTGAGTTGAGGCTGATTGACGTAAAACAGAAGATACTTGGAAAGGAGCATTCCGGTCTATAGATGCCTTTGCCGCGAACATACCCGTGTCAGGCGCCCGGTCTTTCGGCACACGTGAAAGATTCAAGAGACGATTCTTTGAATAGATCTGTAAGCTTCAATTATTTGCCCGGTTTTCCTGGTTGCCATTTCCCGCATTTCATCTGACAGGTTCGAACAGTGGTCAGGGTGGTATTTTTTGATTGCAGCAAGGAAAACCCTTCTGACGTGCTCCAGCGTCGGATCGGCTTCATCGCAAGGGCCGCAGCGAAGGCCCGGATCAATTTGTTTCCTCGTCTTCAGTTGTTTCGCTTTGTCCAAAGCTTCCTTCGATATCCGCACCGTATCAACAACCCTGCTCTGGTGAACCAGCGGTTTTGACGATCTTCGCGCAAAATCCAACACGGTCGAATAGATCTCAACCGCTCTACTGCTTGATACTGATCTGGCCGGGTCTGACATCCTGCCCCCCATTCTCGAGGTGAACAGAAAAACCGTGTGGTTACGATATACTGGCAACCCGGCTATCTTTTCAGACCCGCAGCTTTCCGTCCCCGCTTCTCAGAGGGTTTGGCATTTCAGTATAGGATATTCTTAGTATAAACATGCCTGATGTAAAGGGGGATTTTAGCAGGCATAAGTTAGGTAAAACAGTTACCCATAGTGATAATATTGAGTAATTATTTCACGTTGATATGAATTGATGAATACATATATTTCTTCTGTTCGCAATGAGACCCCCGGTGGCCAAGTTGAGAAATTATTCAGGATTAAAGATTCCAGCAATCCCTGCCGAATATGTACATGGATAGCCGGATGAATCGCCTTGCTTGAAGACTCATTCCCGCTCTTCTCAATCCATTCCGGGTAATAACCGGTGTATTCCGGCGGAATTTACGAGTGACGGAGAGATTTTCCATGGCATTTAGGCGGCTATGCCGGGATGGTCTGTGTACGGGATTTCGAAATCCCTTTGAGGAAATGAAACTATCACGATGGCATAGCGCAGGGAGGGAGGCTGGAGCCGATGGAAAAGCCGGCAGAGAAAACAGCCAAAGTGCGGAACGCCGCTTTTAAAGGCTACAAAGATGGTTCCATTGAATTCATGGGAGACCAGATCGAGGGCCTGGTAGGCTACGGTAGGCTGGCCTTTAATTCAAAAACCTTTAGATGGACGGATTTGGTTCTAGAAGAGGACAAGGCACATATAAAGCAAATCTTCGCCCAGGCTATCAAGGGCGATAAGACCTATATGAGAGAGTACAGGGTTCGGGCCAGAAATGGTGATGTTCTCTGGATCAGGGAGTGGAGCCAGATAGTCTGCGATGAAAATGGCCAGATTGAATTCGTTACCGGCATTATCATGGACATCACGGAAGAGAAGCAGCAGGAGATGCTGCGGTTGAATTGCGAGCGTAAGACCGGTAAATATCTGACATTTTCGGTGGCGGAAGAAGAGTACGGGATTTCAATAATGAAGGTAAAGGAAATCATAGTGGCAATGGCTATTACGCCCATTCCCGAGGCCCTTGCATACGTAAAAGGCGTCATAAATCTTCGAGGCAAGATTATTCCCGTAGTGGACCTTCGGACTAAACTGGGGATTCAGGAGTCCGAATACACGGATCGCACCTGCATTATAGTACTTGAAACCAGAAGGAACGGAAGAGCTGTTTGGATGGGAATGATCGTGGATTCGGTTTCAGAGGTTCTTCATATGCAAGGCGCCGATATCGATGATGTGAACGACTTCATCCTTAAGTTCAACAGCGACTGTATGCTCGGGATGGCCAAAACGGCCAGTGGTATTAAAATAATCCTGGATGTGGACAAATTGCTGGGTGAAGTTGATCTTAAAACCGCTGAAAACTTCTAAACGATCCCGCTTTTTGATGAAATGAAGTTAAGTTCCCGTTCAATCTGAAATGTTGAAACGGTCGGACATTTACGCTGCTGTTCCTTTGCCGGATTCACCTCTTCATTCTAATACCTGTCAATCGAAGAACTTGAAGAGTCACCCTCGTAAGTCGATCACGCATGAGCGGAGGAGATATAGCCTTCGAAGCCGGTGGTGAGTCCTGAAACTGTTCAAACCGTCCTCTGACCCATCACTTGCATGTTCTACAGGGAAATTGTATGGTTTCGTTTCCTGCCTGTCCTACCGGCGGCTGATGACGACGCGTTGCATTTTGCAATCATGACAAGGAGGTTATCAGTCATGCTGCCATAATGGATGTTGATACGATATGAGCCATGATCTCTGAGCAGGGAGTGAAGCGAATGGAATTCATCGACTTGAGCGTCTCCATTGAACACAATACCCCGTCTGATCCCCCTTCCATGCCGACGGAGATTGACTACTGGGATCATGTCAAAGGTGCGCAACACATGAAAGGGTTCTTTCCAGGAAGCAGCGATGCCGATCTTCCCAAAGGCCTTGGCTGGTCTTTAGAGTATATTAAGCTCACGACCCACAGTGGAACTCATTTAGACGCCCCGTGGCATTTCCATCCGACGATGAACAACGGGGAACCGGCCCGCACTATCGATCAGGCGCCCCTGGAATGGTGCCTGTCGGATGGAGTCAGCATTCGTTTCGACGATAAGCCACATGGTTATAAAGTAACCGCCAGGGACATGGAGCAGGCTTTTGAAAAAATAGGATATCGGCTGAAGCCTTTGGATATTGTGCTGGTCTGCTCGGGCGCCGCCGGCTATTGGGGAACTGCCGAATACCTTGTTCGCGGTTGCGGCATGGGCAGGGAGGCTACTCTTTGGCTGCTGGACAGGGGCGTAAAAATCGTGGGAACCGATGCCTGGAGCTGGGACCGGCCCCTTCCTCTGATTGCTGAAGAATACTCCAAGACCAGGGATGCATCCATTATCTGGGAGGGTCATTTCGCCGGTATTGAGAAAGAATATTATCACATGGAAAAAATGGCCAACATTGACAAGCTCCCGCCCTATGGATTCAAAGTGGCATGCTTTCCAATTAAGATTAAAGCAGCAAGTGCGGGCTGGGTAAGGCCCGTTGCCATGATTCCCTGAAACGTTGTTACAGTTTGAAAGTCATTGGAAATAGACAGGGCCAGACACAGTGTAAGGCCGCCGGATCCATTTCAGCCAAAGATGCCCGGGAAGTCACATGAGTTTCGGGAAGGCCCCCTGGATGCCGGTGATGATGAACTGGATGCCGAGCGCCAGGGTTATGAGGCCGAAGATCTTGGCGAGGACGTCCATGCCCGTGTGCCCCAGGATCTTTATTATATCTGTCGAGTAGCGGAACGAAAAATAGATGATGAGCGTCATGCAGACGATGGCGCCGAGGAGCTTGATCATCAGCCTATCGGAGTGGTGAATCTGCTGGGTGAAGAGAATGACCGTCGACATGGTTCCGGCCCCGGTGGTGAGCGGGATCGAGATCGGGATCACCGCAAGGGAAATCATCTTCGAGAAGGAGTTTTCCTCGCCTTGCACGACCACTTGCCGGACCGAATTCATCATGCTCAAGCCGGTGTTGAGAAGGAGGAGTCCACCGGCGATCCGGAACGCGCTGATGCTGATGTCGAAAAAGCCCAGGATGGACATGCCGGCGATCATGGCGGTGATCATGGTAATAAAAGAGGTTATTGTGGCGATGGCGGTGAGCTTATGTTGTTCTTTCGGGCTCAGCCCCTCGCACAGTTGAAGAAAAAAAGGGATCGCCGGGATGTTGTTGGCGACGGCGATGAGACCGAGGAGATAGTGCTGAAACGAGAGTTCGTTCACAGTTGGCATCCTCCTTCACGAAGGCCTTTTCCGAATCATATGCTCACCGAAGCGCTGCAAACTTGACTCGTTCGAAAATCGGCAATATCTCGCAAACTTTTATCTCGCAAACTTTTATCTCAACATCTTCTATCTCAACATCTTCTATCTCAAAATATCTTATCTGGAAATCTTTTATCTCAAAATCTTTTATCTCGAAATCTTTTACCTCAAAATCTTTTATCTCAAAATCTTAATTTCTTGCACGCCCCGCTTACGCTATGAATATTTCTTCCCAAGTTCCTCCAGGCCAGCCTTCTGGAGATCCTCCGGCGTCATAGCGACCTTGAATTTTACCTTGGCATTGAAAGTGAGAAACCAGGGCTCGGCAAATGCCGGAATTAGGGATGGGTCAGTCAGATTGATGACCAGTATAGCTCCCCGCTTCCCATTTTGCTCGGTGAAATAAACGGCCTCCGGTTTGGCATCATCCAGGATGCGGCGCATCTTTTGGCCCACGGTGCCGTCCCTGACCGCCTTGTTGAACTCATCGTTAGGCAGCTTAACTTCCAAAAGCATTCGCATAATCATTCCTCCGGAATTCAAGCGTTGTTATCAAATCGCATATTGAAAGTAACCATAGAACCGGCCGGATGCTCAGCAGAGTTTTTAGCTGCCGGTTTTTAGCCGGCAGCTTTTGGTTTTTAGTTAACTCGAAGCTCAAAACTGAGCTTTTGAGCTGAGCTTCACCGGTTTGGAGTAAACCGGAGACGACAAATTCGAAATGGGATACTTGCGGCACACCGGCCAGTGGTGGGAAATCTTTCAGGACTTTACGCTTGACGAATGCACTCCGGATCGGGAACAGCTATTCTCGCTTCCACGCTGCTGCTCTTTCGTTCGCCTACAGATATTTATAAATACATTGAGGTATATAATAGCGTCTCTTGTTAAACACGACCCCAAGGATGTTGCCCCCGACCCTTTCTATCTGTTCCTTGACAGATCTGGCTGTCCGCCATTTCGTCTTTTCCGCCTCCACGACAAGGACCACTCCGTCCACCTTTGATACCAGGGCCAGGGCATCCGGTGAGACTGTAAGCGGCGGTGAATCGATAAGCACCAGGTCGAATTTAAGCTTCAGATTCTCCCAGAACCCTTCCAGTCGCGGAGAATTGAAAAACTCCGGAGTGGGATCGCTGGAGTTGCCTGCGGGAGAAAAGAAAAAGTCCGATTCACCAACCCGGTGAATGGCGGGCCCCACCTCTCCTGATTCCTGGAGAACATTGATCCAACTGTATTGTGACGCTACTGAAAAGAACCGTGACTGCGTCCCCTGGTATCGGTCGGCATCCAGCAAGAGCACTGAACGGCCTATTCGCTCCGCTGCAATTCGTGCAAATTCCCTTACGATAGTTGATGTCCCCTCACCTGCGCGCGACCCGATGAACTGGACCACGCGGTTGCCAATGTCCGGAAGCATATTGTCGATAACCTTGTAGAGACTGAGCATCTCTTCGCCAATCTCCACTTTTTCATAAAGGACAGGGTCCCAGGGGAGTATAGCCTCGACAGCCTTGCCGCTCGTTTTCTTTTGCCGCTGAGCCTGCTGCAACGCCTCGTAGATTTTGCTCATAAATAAACCTCGAACGGTGTAAGTTGAATTTCCAAAGTGTTATAGGCCTGTTGATGATCTGCCTTTAAATCCGGGCAGACAACAGTCTCACCACACTTTCTGTTGGTAATTACACCGGAATAATGCATCAACTGTGCGCTATGCCGGCCCGCAACATGAGGCGCCCAACCAATCTCGATTTATACTGAGGATCAGCACCCGAAAGCCTTGAGACTGCCTTCGCAGCCCAGCCATGGTCCTGATAGTCCTCCAGGTCCTGCAGGTTTGTGCCGTCGGGGTGATGTGTAACTCCGGCCCCGGATGAAAATATTCAGGTTGTCCGGTGTTTTTGGGCTCATCTGGTCCTCACTCTACTTCCGGCAGATAAAACCTGTAAGGAGACGCCGCAGATAGCCAACCTTTACAAAAGTTAACATTACTTTACACAAACCTGCAAATTTAAGCAAACCGTATGCCAAGTAAATTGATATGGGTAAACACCCTATTTCAGCCGCTATTTGACCCCATTAGTTTATGGGGTGAAAGGGGGCATTTCAGGACATCGTAATCTGTTCGCAGTAGTCGTAAGCCGGAAATCACCGCTGATTGTTCCTCAACGCTGTAAATTGCGGCTCAGTTCAGCGCCCGTTTGCATGTTTTGTACGCCCGGCAAAGGATTAAAGGATTCAGAACATCCTGAGAAGGCGAAGTTTAATCGAAGATTCCCGTCTCAATGCCTTCTTTCGCGGCCGTGCAGCCATTTAGAGACGGCAAAACTTGAGGATGCTGATTATATGTTCTAACATCGACCTCTTCTTGCTTAATCAGGGATAATGAACTTGATAGAGAGGCTGCGGATCAGATGAAGACGCTCGAAGATTTAACAAAAGAGCAGCTCATAGATGACCTGATAGCAATGCGTCGGCGAATTAATGAGTTGGAAACAATAGAAGAGGACAAAAAGAAGAACGAGGAGGAACTCAATCGGGTCAGGGCAATGTTTGAGGGACTTTTCGAATTCGCCCCCGATGCCATTCTGGTTGTGAACCACGAAGGCCGTATTATACGGGTCAACAAGCAGACTGAGAGGCTCTTCGGCTATTCTCGAAGCGAACTGCTCGATACGCCGTTTGAAATCCTTTTGCCGGAGCGATTAAGGGAAATACACAAGGAACATCGCCGAAAGTATCTTGGCGAGCCACACGTCCGTCCCATGGGCAGAGAGCTTGAACTGTACGGCCGAAGGAAGGACAGCAGCGAATTCCACGTAGATATTGCTCTCGGGCCAATCCAGATCGAGCAGGATCTTTTCGTGCTGGCCGTCGTCCGGGATTTCACCGAATTCAAAAAATCAGAAGCCGGGCGTCTGAGGGAGAAGAGCATATCCGATGCGACCATAGACAATATGCCGGGCATCTTCTTTCTCCTCGATGGACAGGGCAAATTGTTGCGGTGGAATAAAAACCTGGAACAAGCTTCCGGATATTCGGCTCTTGAGATCTCCAGGATGCCTTTCCTGGATCTTTTTCCAGGGCAGGACAAAGAGACGATGGCGCAAACTATTGCAGCTTTTACAAACGGACAGACTAGCTTGGAAGCATGCCTGACTTCAAAAGACGGCAACAAAACCGCCTACGTTTTCACGGGGTCGCAAGTCGATATTGCCCGGGCGCAATGGCTGGTCGGGATAGGTCACGACATCACTGAACGCAAGGGGATGGAGCTGGCCATGCGCGAGAGCGCCGAAAATCTAAACGAGGTCAATTCAGCCTTGAAAGCCCTTCTGAGGCAGAGGGATCAGGATAGAAAAGAATTTGAAGAAGCCGTGCTTTTGAATGTGAAAAACCTGATTCTTCCGTATTTTGAAAAGATCAGGGGGAGCAAGCTGGAAAATAATCAGAAGACGTGGCTCGATATCCTGGAGACCCAGTTGAGAGAAATTACTTCCCCCTTCGCCAGGAAGCTTACGTTTTATCAGATGAATCTTACCCCCACCGAAATTCGAGTGGCTGCCATGGTGAAAGATGGCAAAACAACCAAGGAAATCGCTAAAACCCTGGGTAGTTCGGAAAAATCCATATCCGTGCATAGGAATCATATCAGGGGCAAACTCGGTTTACACGGGAAAAGGGCCAATTTAGAGGCCTACCTTGCAAGCCTTACTTAATGCTTATTTTTTATAGGTATTAGATACTCAATCTTTGGTATTCACTTTTGTCAATTCCCACGGCTATCATAGGATAAGGAAAATCTGAAAGAATCGGTGGGATTTTGCCATGGGAGAGAGAACGCCATTAATTGTAATTGCCGATGACGATGAAGATGACAGGTTCTATTTGAAGGAGGCCTTCGAACGGTGCCGGGAAAAGATTATCGTTCATCTAGTCGAGGGTGGTGTGGAGTTAATGGACTATCTTTACCGGCGTGGCAGCCGCGCCAACTCTGATACCCGGCATCGGCCGGATCTCATCATTCTGGATCTATGCATGCCAAGGAAGGACGGGTTTGCGGTAATAGAAGAAATCAAAGCCGATTCGGAGCTAAGAAGGATTCCACTCCTGGCATACACTGCTTTGGATACGGATGAAAACGTAAAGCGTTGCTATGATCTGGGGGTAAACACGGTCATACGTAAGCAAGACAATTTTGACGAGTTAGATCAAACAGCCATAAATATTTACAACTATTGGTTTAAAGTCATCAAAGGCTAGATTTTAAGACCGCAACTTCAAACCAATAAATAAGAAAAGACTCCATGTTTTTCTTGAGTTCTTCATAGGACGAAGGCTTAACCAGGTATGTATTAGCACCACAAGCATAACAATATTCGATATCATCTTCTTCTGCCGACGTCGAAAGTATTACGATCGGAATAGAGCGCAGATTCGGGTCGGATTTAATTTCCCGCAAAACCACCCGGCCATCTTTCCTGGGCATATTAAGGTCAAGCAAGATTACACTCGCAGGCAAAAACTCCTTGCCCAAGTGCTGCATCAGCTTTTCCCCGTCCTCAAAACAGTGAATCTGTCCGGTAAATCCGTTCTCTCGAATTGCCTCTTTAATGAGTAGTCTATCGTCGGCATCATCATCCGCCACGATGATAATCGATCTAATCATGATTGGCGCCTCTTCGCGACTCGTCCGAGATTGTTTGATGTGTGAAGATTTAGCTAAATCTATTTCAATTTTTTTAACTTAGCGACTTTGCAGGGATGATTAATATTACATCGTGAAAGCCCGGCAACCCGCGTAGAGCCTGGCATTTCGGTTGAAAATATCAAAAAACCTCAATGTCAAACCACCGCGCATTTATATCAGCGGATTTCGCCCCTGACAAGCCTGTGTTTTTACGGGCTCCCGAAAAACCCTTCCCGTCCGCTCGGCAAGTACTTAGAACACACTGGCAGACCCGAATATGTGCGAAGAGGCAATAGATTGGCAATTCGACAGAAATCAATCGGCCCGAACTACACATTGGGCCATGGCGGGGCGCCGCACTTCTTGCCGGAAGGTAGAACCCGACCGGAGGGACCTCGGATAAGAAGTATGATGCACATAAGACAAGAACTCATACGGGGTTGCGTTCAAATCGGAACCAAGGGAGGGCATACAGCGCCGCGCTCCCCCTCCCCTACGGAACAACCATGTGACAATGCCGTAGCAACTGTGTTTATCCCCACCCTGTCTTGAACGCAACTTAATATCAGACAACACCCCGCAGATCGAGAGGAGAGGTGTCTTGAGTTTTGCTGCTGGGTAATGCAGCATGAAGCAGTTGACCGTCACGATTGAGCGGAGACTGCATGGAGAGCAGAGATTCCATGGCAGAGACGGTAAGGATTCGTTTGAATCTGATTCCACAACGATCCATGGAAGTATGGCAAGAGCCTGCCAAGGAGCGAGTTTCGTGCATGACCTCGCAGACAATGGGGTCTGAGAAAGGCGCTCGACCGCATTTGATCATTACTCCACAGAAAGTATGCTTTGGAATTCTACACTTAAACCAGGACATGTAATTGAAAGCCAACCCCGAAAGGCTCAGGTCGGCCAAAGTACCCGTCAAGACGTTTCCTTCATCGGAAACAAGAGCGACGAGAATCTCACATTGCGGAAAGAAGCGGCTATATTTACGTAATTCCATTGTGGAATCCCCGGGAGATCATTTATGATGAGTCGTTGAAGGGCGCTGGAATGAACAGCTCTCAGAATTATGTGCCGGAAGATCTCAATGCGGGTGACAGGAAACGAAAGTGGTCGAGCGTGTTCAGAGTGAACGGAAAACCCTGCGCCATTGTCGCGAATTGCCTACACTCGTTTATTAAATGCTTCGCCCCAATTCCTCCTTTGATCTCCTCTCGCACCTCTTTGCAGCTTCTTCATATAGAACGATACTGTCAGGTTTCAGAGATGCCCCGGAAGCTCTACGCCATTGCTTCGCCGCATCTTCATAATTGCCAGCCTGTTCCGCCACAACTGCCAGGTTGGCGTAATACAAATTCCCGGAGTCGACCGCTGGTCCTTTTTTCGCCATTTTGAGAGCCCCCCGAAATTTATTGTCCTTTCACCATAAGCACATTTCGGGCCATTGTGGCGGGAGGAGGGTGTGAAGGGAAGCACGGCGGCGGGTAGCTCTTGAACCGGTCTACTCCGAGGTGGCCCCAATGTTGATGTCCGATCTGGAGAACGGAATGTATTGCCCCGGACCTTTTCCCCGACCCTCGGATTGAGGATGCCGGATGCCCGCCCCGATAGCAGGCTTCGCCGGGCTGAGTCCTGCGAGCGTATGATTCGGGAATGGTAACGATTTCGGGGCATCATTTCTCAATGTCCAGGAGAGAGGTGATAAGGAATCCGATCCCACGCTGATCTGCTCTTTTTGAGTAGGAACCTGAGAGGCAAGTGGTGACAGCGGCAAGTTTGACGGGCTACGCGGCTGGAACCTGCTCTTGACCGTCGCGCCGCAGCAGATTGATTATGGTCTGGCACAGCTCATTCAGATAGAATGGTTTTTGGATGCAAGCTTGAGCTCCCATCCTCATGGATTCCCGTTTGATCCGCAGGTCATCACATCCGGTTAGCAAAATAAATCGAGTTCCCGGATACATGGATGAAACGTGGCTGAGAAGATCGAGGCCGGATTCTCCCGGCATGTTGAAATCCGAAACGACCATATCATATCTGAAAGATTTGAGGCGATTGCGAGCCTGTTTTGCCCTAACGGCCTGATCATGTTCGAGGCCGACTGATTTCAGATATTCACCCAACAAGAACAAAAAGTCTTCATCATCGTCGACTATCAGGATTCTAGACATGGCTTTTCATCCTTTCATTGCGAACCACAATTCCGGTTCACAATTTACGAGGGTGGGGCGGCAGTCCGCTGATACATACGAAGCACTTCGGAGTATTTGGGCATCCCGCTCAGGCGTGAGAGATACTGACCATCGTATCAACCTGAGCGATTTCATTATACTCAGATATTGCGTCCTGTGTCGGCTTAGAGGGCACACCCGAGTCTCTGAGGTAAAGATGAGTGGGAAGCAACTAACATGCCAACTTTCGAAATGGCCTCTGGCCTTGATCTATGCGGTAAGGCTCGGACTCTATTGCAGGCTTTCACCGACAACAGTGTATGTCCTTTACTACACTCTGGATTTTCAACATGTGAGGAAAAACACCAGATATGGGGGCGGGATTGCCGGCATGTGGACAGGAAAAATGAAAAAGACTGGTCACCAATTCATTCCGGCGAGCAGTCCCTTCAGATCATCACATTGAAGGCAGCACAAGCCTACCTTTGTAAAGTTCCCGTTGAGGTGGAAGTTACAGTTGCAAAAACTCGGGCAGAAAAGTAGACAAGCCAGCCACAGCTCCATGACGGCGCCGGTTGTAAAATGTGATCTCTTCAATTCGATCTTACGTGCTTCACTCCCCCAGTTTCCGATCTCATCGCACATGATGCCGACTGTTGCCGCTTCCGGGAAATTCACATACTAAAAAAATCATAATGCACTTGATACGGACACTAACAGGGCTTAGAGCCACACACCCGGGCAACTTTCTGTTTTAGCATGGCCAATATTCGACCTTCAGGGCACCGTATCGGGAATACCGCCTTCTGAAATGCTTTGAATTCTAATAATTAACTTTCATAAATCTCGCTTTTTATAAAGCGCCGATGACAGAAACATTGAGAAACCAAGCAAAAATAAGGCCCCGACTATTCCCATCAACCAAATCATATACTGATTGTGAATGAAAAAATTAATAATTTGATTGAATAGTTCCGGACGTTTCTTGATCACAGCACTACTAATTAGAAATATTATGATAACTGGCGCATTTGCGATTGTCGACACTTTTGGTAAATCATATCCAAAATAAATTGGAAATTGTATCGAAATGATCATACAGAAAAGAAAGAAGGAGCCGCATAACCACGCTATGAATGTTAGATTGCTCAACCTGGTACTAATGACGAGTGAGATGAAAAGTGTCAGAATTGTTGCCATCGTAGAACTAAGTATGCCAACGAGTAGCGCAAATAGATAGCGCCCTATTATAATTTGGTTTTTTCTTAATGGCAAAATTCCATATAACTTATTGAGATTATTTTTTTCGGCTACAGTGAAAATACCGCCCATAGAAAATGCGGATACCATTAAGACTATTCCAATTATCAACGGTGGATTTGATGAAATAACACTGGCAAGTGCAGCAACGCCGACAGCCGGCAGTAAAATTCCCAGGGAAATCGTTCGTAGAATACAATAATCCAGTTTCATCAAGTTGAAAATATTATTCATACGTCTTTAGCTTACTTATGTGTACCAAAAGTTCATCAATACTAGGAGTTCCCATAATGATATTTTCAGATAAGCGCCTTGTTGCCTCAGCAACGGGGAGTAGCCCCTCAAATTCAGTTTTATAGGTTGAAAGTCCGATAATCCTCTCACGTAATTCGCCCGTCAATTCATTCAGACTACCCTTAATTAAGTAAAATCTTGTAAGCAAGTCGTCCCTTGTCCCAGTGTAGAAAAGATTGCCTTTATCGATTATGGTTAGGTAATCGGCGATTTTTTCTAAATCTGTCGTTACATGAGTTGAAAAAAATATGCTTTTCTCTCCATCGGAAACATACATGTTTAATATTTCAAGAAGCTCATTACGAGCGACTGGGTCAATTCCACTTGTTGGCTCGTCAAGAATTAACAGTTTCGCATTATGAGACATGGCGCCTGCAAGCATCAACTTCATTTTCATGCCACGAGATAACTCTTTTACTTTTTTGTTTATGGGCAGGCTAAAATCGTTGACATACTGATAATACAAGGCACTGTTCCAATTTGTATAAAAACTTCCTATGGCTTTTTCAACCTCGGAAACTTTCCAATCTTCCACAAAAAAGATGTCATCAAATACTACGCCAATATCCTGCTTGATTTTTTGTTCCTCCAGAATATTATCCATTCCGAGTATTCTTATACTGCCGTTGTTTCGCGCCGTCATATTTAAGATGAGGCGAATTGTAGTAGTTTTGCCAGCGCCATTCTGGCCAACGAATCCCATGATGTGGCCCGTTGGTAAAGAAAAAGAAATATCGTTTAATGAAAAATCTCGATAAACTTTACGAAGTTCTTTTATTTCAATTGCGATCTTCATAATGATTTTTTTCAGTTTCATTTATCCACTCATCGGCTAAAACGCCAAGAGTTCAGTCAATTTGTGAATTGTCGCAAGCGTCAGATTGCCTTATCCTCTCTATTCCGCGAGCATAAGCACGATGAACTCCTAACTTTCTAAAGCTGCTTCAGACCGGCTTGTTGCCAAATACTCGCCCTCTGTCTCAATAGGATATCAAAATCTCGCGATGAAAACCACCGGCCGCCAATTCATCCCCGCGAGCGCCCCATTCAGATCATCTCAATAAGATGGGATTAAATTCGGCTATTTGACTTTTTCGCTGAGAGTCTTGCCTGCTTTGAACTTGACAAATTTTGACGCCGGAATTTGGATCTTTTCGCCGGTCCGGGGATTGTGGCCTTCACGCTGACGCCTTGTCCCGACGCTGAAAGTCTCGAAACCTACCAGTGTAAACTTATCACCGCCTGACAAAGTGGCGGAAACAGCCGAAACAAATCCGTCAACCGCTCCTTCAGCCTGTGATCTGGTGATTCCGCCTTCACTTGCGATTTCTGCAGCCAAATCAGCTTTCGTCATTTCCTTTTCTCCTTAAGGATTAGATATGGTGATTCATTTTAGTGTTCAAGAGGTTTAAGCTAAGTGAGAAAAGGAATCGGTCAAGGCTGAAAATGGATGCGTAGAATATTGAGTGGGGTCTCCGGGCTATTCTGTATCCCGGCATGTGGTCACATGCACAACGGGCACCGTTTGAGAAGTTCCGATATGGCGCCAGTGCACGTCATTCCGGTTAGGACCATAATGGCCAAACTCAGAAAACTGATTTGGCCGCCAATATAGAGAATCTTCGCTACTTTGCCGAGTATGTGGATTCAGCCATCATAGCCACGTCTCATTTCCGAAATAGTTCAAACTCGTGCCCACACTCCGAACACTTCTTCTCGTAAATCTTAACCGTCGGGACTCCGAGTAATTTCCCCACCTGCCCAATGGATTTACTCGAAGATCCTTCAATCGGCGTCTTGCTTAAAAGCTTTTTGTCTATATCTTTCTTTATGGAGGCTATGCCCGAGTGGAGGATACTATGCCTGATCAACGCAGAAAGAAAACGGTTGTGCTTATGGCTGACGATGATGAAGGTGACTGCTTACTTATGAAGAATGCAGTTCGTGAAGCTTTTCAATCAGAGGATTTTCACTGTCTCTCTGATGGCGTAAGGTTTATGGACTATCTGCTCCGTCGAGGCGTTTACGCAGACACCAAAAAATTTCCTCTACCCGATCTCATCTTACTTGACCTGAACATGCCCTGGAGAAATGGATATAGAACCCTGAAAGAGATCAAAGTACATCCGGAACTCAGGGCCATTCCGATACTGATCTTCTCGACCACGAAGGAACAAGAGAATATTGAGCTATACTATAAACTGGGAGCTGACTCCTACATTACCGAACCAATGTCGTTCGATAATTTGATAATAACCATAAAATGTCTGTCTGACTATTGGTTTGGTATAGAAGAGTTGCCTCCTTCTGAACGACTTGAAGGAATAAGGTTTTGCTCATGGCTGACTATGATGAAGATGACTGCTAACTCATGAAGAATGCGGTTTACCCGCCATTTCCTTTTTTATTTTCCAGAGCCTTCGACCCATCCATGCGCGGCATACAGATCTTAGAAATAGCCGCCAGCTCAGGCTCATCGAGAGTCCTCACTACTTGCCAAAAGTGAAATTTGACCCGAGGCGCCTCGAATAAGAACTATGATCCGGATGTGCTGAACTTTTGAGTCCTCGGAAATTAAAGGACCCGAAAGAAACATTGAAAATTGCATACTGCCATGTGTGGCAATGCAAACTTCGCTAAATGCGCCCGTAAACATTGCCACAGGGCCTTCGTAATTCCGATCTCGCCTCCTTCCTCCTTGTGGACCTTAGCCATGGAACCAGCCGCCTTGCTGGATGTTCATTATTTACGATCCGATTTTGAACAGTGCACAACCGGATAGTGCGGCTATACCTGTTTTTCCCCGCTTTTCCCCTTAATTTTTCACGAATTTGGAATCTGGTGGGATATGGCATCTCCTGAGAAGAAGCATTATAAGTACACTGAAGATGCGAGGCGCCCATGCGTCCAAATGCTCGTCCGCTAAGCACCGTCCCGGCAAAAGCCCTTTTCCCGCTCCGCCATCACCCTGATGATACGCGGATACATCGATGTTTTTGAGTTCGGGAACACAAAGTCTTCTGCCGGTTAATTCTGTTCGATAAAGATACTGAGGGTTCTATGGGCTTTAGTCTGGCCGACCTGATCGACATCGAAAAGACTCAGCAACTGCTTGAGAACTTTTTGAGCGCGGTTGGAGTTCCTGCGGCAATCATCGACCTTAATGGAACAGTCCTCGTTTCCTCGCCCTAGCAGAGAGTGTGCGTGGATTTTCATCGGCAAAATGAGACCACTCGCAGGAGATGCATCGAGAGCGATACGATTCTCGCCAATGATCTTTTAGAAGGAAAAACCTTTTCACTTTACCGGTGCCTGAACGGCCTCACCGATGCAGCGTCCCCGATAATAATTGAGGGGAAACACCTCGCCAATGCTTTTATCGGGCAGTTTTTTATCGAAAAGCCCGACTTGGAATTTTTTCGCGCTCAAGCCAAGGAATTCTGCTTTGATGTATCGGCTTATCTGGACGCTGTGTCTGAGGTGCCGATCGTTGCCAGAGAGGCCCTTCCGTCGATCCTTTCATTTCTCACCTCGTTTGCCGTGATGACATCGAGTCTGGGGCTGAGGCAGTTGAGACAATTGGAAACGGAAAAAGAGTTGCGAGAGGCCCGTTTGAGACTGGAGATTCGAAATGCCGAACTCCGGGCAAGCGAGCAAGACCTCCACCATGCTCAGGCCGTGGCGCATATTGGTAGCTGGCGAATGGATGTTCAACGCAATACTTTGCATTGGTCCGATGAGACCTACCGAATGTTTGGAATCCCCAAGGGGTTGCCCCTGACCTACGAAGCATTTCTCGCCAATGTTCACCCGGATGACAGGCAAATGGTGGATCGGTCCTGGCAAGCCGCCCTTGGGGGCGCCCCTTACGATATAGAGCACCGTATCCTTGTAGGCGGCGCAATCAAATGGGTCCATGAACAGGCAGAACTGGAGCTCGACGATCAAGAGGCGCTTCGCGGCGGGTTCGGCACGGTCCAGGATATTACCGAGCGCAAGCATATGGAAGAGGAATTGTGCAAGTCGCACAATGAACTGGAAACCCGGGTCCAGGAGCGGACAGTCGAACTGATTGAGGCCAACAGGCAATTAGAGGCTGAAGTACACAATCGCGAGAAGATCGAGGAAATAGTCCGTGCAAGGAACCAACTGCTTAATGCAATGGCCGGCGCCGAGTCCAGGCAGGAGTATCTTGAGCTTGTTGTCAGGCAAATCCAGGAATTGAGTTCGTGCCGCTGCGTGGGAATTCGCCTTCTCAATGAATGGGGGGCCATTCCATACGAATCGTATACCGGATTCACGAAAGAATTTTGGGAATTGGAGAACAACATCATCCTTGGGAGGGACCCCTGTATCTGCACTCGCGTGGTAACGGGAAAATCCGAAGCCCCGGAAACTCCCTATATGACCGCCGCCGGCTCCTTTCGATGCCAGGATACGGCGTCTTTTGCCGCGAGTCTCACCGGCCCCGAATTGTCCCTGTACAGGGGTGTTTGCATCTCTTCGGGATTTCAATCGGTCGCCGTAATCCCTATCCGCTACGGCGCCGAAATTTCCGGAGCTATTCACCTGGCCGATACAAGGCCATCGATGGTACCCGATCGGATTGTTGAACTACTCGAACATTTCACTCTCCTGATAGGAGAGGCAGTTCACAAGTTTCAGATACGGGACGGGCTCAGGCGGTCTCAGCAACTCCTTGAAAAAACCTTTGAGAGCCTTGATGACTCGGTTCTCGTAACAGACTTGAAGGAGCGAACCGTTCTTGCATGCAACCCGGCTCTAACCCGGGATTTTGGTTACAGCCAGGAGTACGTTACAGGGCGAAATACCGAGTTTTTGCACGTAAACCGGGGCGCCTACGAAGAATTCGGAAGGCGTTTGGTTGCCGCGCTGGACAAGGAGGGCGTGTTTCGAACCGAGTTTCGGATGCGCCGGAAGGACGGCTCGATCTTTCCGACTGAACATATCGTGACTGACCTTGTGGATGATTCGGGAGAGCGGATAGCGGTCGTCGGGGTGATCCGGGATATCACAGCTCGCAAAAATGCAGAGGCCGCGCTTGTGGAGAGCGAGAGGAAATTTCATGCCATTTTCGAATCCGCCCTCGACACCATCGTGATTGCCGACAGTCAAGGAAGATTCAAGGATGTAAATCCGGTTGCTTCCAGTTTGTTCGGCCTGCAAGGGGAAGAACTCATCGGCCGCTCTATCAGGGAATTTTCCGCTTCCGATTTCAACTTCGATCGAGCGTGGGGCGTATTTCTCAAGAAGGGGATAGCGAGGGGAGAACTCCGCATTACCCGGACGGACGGAACTGTTCGGGACGTCGAATATTGTGCTGTTTCAGAGTTTTATCCCGAGCATCATTTGGCGGTCCTGCGCGATATCACAGGGCGCAAACGGGCAGAGGGAGAACTCAAGTCCTATGCAGCCAGACTCGAACAGAGCAACGAGGCCCTCCAGGAATTTGCCTCTATTGCCTCCCATGACATGAAGGAACCTCTTCGCAAAGTCTTCGCTTTTGGCAACATTCTAAGACAAAAGTATAGAGATTCGCTCGGGCAGACCGGCGGCGATTATTTGAATCGGATGCTCGATGCGACTCGGCGCATGCAAATACTGCTCACATCTCTTTTTGAATACTCGAAGGTTACGATGAATCCCGAGCCTTTCAGGGAGATTGATCTTAACGGCATTATCCGTGAAGTTCTCTCCGACCTGGAAATAAGGATGATTAAGGTCGGCGGAGAGGTGCAGGCCGGAGATCTGCCGGTTATTGCGGCCGACCCCGCACAGATGCGGCAGCTTTTCCAGAATCTCATTGGTAATGCGCTGAAATTCCATAAACCGGCCGAGAAGCCAATGGTCCGGATACGCTCAGTATCCGAGACCGGTACAGGATGTCAGATCATCGTTGAGGATAACGGCATTGGTTTCGAAGAGCAGCACATCGAAAAGATTTTCGCCCCCTTCCAAAGACTGCATGGCAGAAGCAGCCAATATGAAGGAACGGGCATGGGCCTTGCCATCTGCAGGAAGATAGTCGAACGGCATGGCGGGAGCATTACGGCCCGGAGCACCCCGGGGCAGGGAGCAACTTTTATTATCATGCTGCCATCGAGCAAACCTGATTAGACTCAACCGGTTCGGTCTCTTGGTCATCTATTCCGATTGGTCCAACACCTGTCTGACTCTCGACGCAAAATCATCGCAGCCGAAAGGCTTCGGAATGAAATTTACTCCTTCGTCCAGAATGCCGCGATGCGCTATGACGTCGGCGGTGTAGCCCGACATATAAATGCACTTGAGGTTCGGGCGGATGGCGCCAAGCTGTTCTGCCAGTTCCCGGCCGTTCATCTCCGGCATCACCACGTCCGTGATCAGCAGGTGAAGATCTCCCTGATGCTCCTCGACAAGATGCATGGCGTTTACGGGAGTCCGCGCCGCAAGCACCGTGTAACCCAGTTTTTCGAGAATCGTCTTACTGAGGTTCAGGATCGCTTCATCGTCCTCGACCAGCAGGATGGTTTCCGTGCCGGTTGGGCGGATGCTGGCCGCCGCCTCAGAAGGGACCTGTGCGGATTCACTCTCGAACATCGGCAGGTAGATGTTAAACGTAGCTCCTTTCCCCGGTTCACTTGCAACATAAATAAAACCGTCGTTTTGTTTAACGATGCCGTAAACGGTGGACAATCCCAGCCCGGTTCCTTTTCCCAATTCCTTGGTGGTAAAAAAAGGCTCGAAGATTTTCTCGCTGACTTCCTTACTCATACCCTCTCCGGTGTCGCTCACAGCCAGCAGGACGTATTCTCCGGGAATGAATTCGGGGACCCCGACACTATTGGAACCATCGATTACAACGTTCTCCGTTCTCATGGTAATGGCGCCTACACCTGAAATTGCATCGCGGGCATTGACCGCAAGATTGGCCAGAATCTGGTCCACCTGGGAGGGATCGATTATAACCTGCCAGAGATCGTTTCCCGGCGCCCAGAACAGGTCGACATCCTCTCCGATGAGCCGCCGGAGCATCTTTAGCGTGCCCGAGATCGTGTCGTTCAAATCCAGTATCCTCGGGATAGCGGTCTGTTTGCGGGCAAAGGCCAGCAGTTGCCGGGTAAGGTCCGCTGAACGCAGGCCCGCTTTGAGGATCTCCTCGATATTGTGCCGGAGTCCCTCAGTGGGAAGGTCCATTTCCAGGGCCATTTCCGCCATGCCGATGATCACGCCCAGCATATTGTTGAAATCGTGCGCCACGCCTCCTGCCAGCCGCCCTACTGACTCCATCTTCTGGGCTTGGAAAAGCTGTTCCTCGAGTTTTTTTCTTTCCTCTTCTACTCGCTTGCGCACGGTGATATCTCTAAAGGTGACGACCGTTCCTATAATGTTGCCGTTTTCATTGATCGGGGCACTCGAATAGGCGGATGGAAAGCCCGCCCGGCCCTGCGAATCTCTGACCGGCATGCTGAGGGATTCTGCGGAGAAAATAGTGCCGTCTTTACGCATGCAGGTTGTCTCAAAAGGAGATTGTTCCACCGCGTCTCCGAGGGAATAGCATTTTTCGTAGTCATGACCGTCGGTGTAGAGAAATTCCGTGATCCGTCCCTTCACTTCATCAGGTTCGTAGCCGAACATCTCGATAAAGGCGGGGTTGATCATGATAATTTGACGTCGTGTGTCGGCAAAAATGACGGCGTCTGCAATGGAGTTGAACATCGCTTCAAATTCGGCCCGGCTCAGAGCCAGTGATTGTTCTGCCTTTTTGCGGGAAAATGCTTCGACGATTGCAGGCGCGATAGCCTCCAGCGCTTCAAGTTCCTGCTGACTGTACCCGCCGCAGCGATTGCCCAGGCCGATCATGCCTACAATCCTGCCGTCACGCTTGAGGGGAACGCCCAGGAAGGCTTCAAGCGGCGGATTGCTCGGGGGAAGCCCGAAGCAGACCGAATGCGATGCCGGATCATTGGTGAAAAAGCCCTTCCCGTCTTTGAGGACCTTACCGCAAATTCCGTGGATTTCCAAGGCGACGTCCAGCTTGTGCCGGCTGGTGAGGTCGCCCATCTTGCAGGCCCCCCAGCCGGGGTCACTCACCGCAACGTAATCGAAACGCCCGTCTGCACCAATTTCTCCGAGACATCCGAATCGACTCCCGGTAATCTCCTCGGCCACAGCCACACAGATCCGCCCGAGATCCGCCTCCGTGTGTGAGCTGAGAGCTTCCTGGAAGATCCTGTTGATGCCCGCAAGGATTGCATTCTGCCGGAGTATCCTGGCTTCCGCCTGCTCCCGCCGGGCGTTGCCCTCGATCTTATCGAGCGCAAAGGAGATGTCCATCGCCACTTCTGTCAACAGCCCGATTTCACGTTCGCGAAAAAAGCCCGGTTCTACTATGCAAAGATTCAAAGCACCACAGACCTTGCCATGGAAGTAGAGAGGAAAAGAACCGCAGGATTGGAAACCGTACAGGCCAGGCTGTTTCGCCACAGGGTAGAGACACACGCCCTGGCGGCACTCGTTGCAAACAAATGGTTCGCCTTCACGGATGGCTTTGCCCGGAGTGCCCTGGCCCTCCGGCCGGCCGTCAGCGAAAAAGTCTACCTCGCTCAGGATCTGACTGTTACTTCCGAAATACGCTACGGGGTTGATGCGCGAGGTGTCATCATCGAGCCACCCGATCCAGGCCAGGTCGATTGCGCCCCGCTCCACTGCCAGGCGGCAGACTGTCGATAGCAACTCCTCCCGATTCTCGATGCGCACTACAGACTGGTTTACCTGGCTCAGGACGTCGTAGAGCCGGTTAAGACGCCGGATTTCTTCTTCGGCCTGGTGTTTGTAGAGGGCTATCTCGATAGCGGACTTGAGTTCCCGATCATCGAAGGGCTTGAGGACGTAACCGTAGGGTTCCGCAAGCTTGGCCCGCTCCAAAGTGGCTTCCTCGGAATAGGCGGTGAGGAAGATCACCGGTATGTGAAATCGCCGGCGCATCTCCTCGGCGGCGGCAATTCCGTCCATGTCCCCCTGGAGGCGGATGTCCATAAGGACCAGGTCAGGATGTCCGGTTTCCGCCAGGGCCAAGGCCTGCTCAGCGCTGGCGGCGACACCTCCGAACTGGTAGCCCATGGAGGTCAGCCGATCTTCGATGTCCATCGCGACGATGGCTTCATCTTCAACGACAAGAATATAACTCGGATTCATGAATCATCCTCGAACGCAGTATCCCCTAGAACCGGGAATGACACACAGAAAGCTGAGCCGCCCCCTTCAGAAGGATGTATCTCAAGTTGCCCCCCCAACTGGATGGCCAGCTTCGAAACCAACTGCAGCCCTAACGTGGATTTATCGGCAATATCCATGCCAGGGGGCAGGCCGATGCCGTCGTCCCGTACACATAAAAGGTGCCGTTGCCCTTCAGCCGCACCAAGTTCCACGGTGACTCTGCCGGCACGCTTATCGGGAAAGCCGTGCTTGAATGCGTTAGATACCAGCTCATTGATTATCAGTCCGCAGGGTACGGACTGTTCCAACGGCAACCCTATGCGAGCAATGCGGCTTTCCACTTTTATCCGCGCGGCGGCCGGTCCAAACGAGCGCACCAGTTGTGTGCACAACTCCACCACATAGGCGCCGAAATTGATGCGCGCCAGGTTGCCGGAGCGGTATAGCACATCGTGCAGCAGTGCCATCGAATGGACCCGGTTCCGGGTATCCTGTAACACGTCCACCGCCTGCCGGTTACGAGCGCGGCCGGCCTGGAGGTTTAAGAGGCTGGCAACGATCTGGAGGTTGTTTTTGACGCGATGGTGGACTTCTTTGAGCAGGGCGACCTTTTCCTCGAATGAGTTGCGAAGCGCGATCTCTGTCTTCTTACGCTCGGTGATAACGTCAAATACGGCCACAAAGTGCTCTTTTCGAGAACTGTACACCGAAATCGAAAACCACATTCTCAGGGATTCGACAAAGGTTTCGAACCGTTCGGGGATGCCCGTCATAGCCACCCTGCCATAGAGTTCCAACAGCTCCGGATCGGATTCCTGCAGGCCGGGAATGACTTCAGATACCTTTTTCCCGATCACATCCCTTAATCCGGTCAATGTTTCGAAGGCGCCGTTGACATCAAGATAGGTAAAATCCGTCGGCCGGTTTTGGTCGAAATGCATCCTGCAATAGGCGACTCCGTTGAGCATGTGATCGAAAAGAGAACGATAGTGTTCTTCACTCTCCCGAAGTTTACTTTCCGTTCGCGCGCTCTGGAAGGCCGTACCCAGTTGCAGGGCGGCCTTTTCAAGCATCCTGACCACATTAGGGGGAACCATATTCTCCCGATGATCGGCCACGTGGATCAAACCGAATATCTCGCCTTCGTTGCGAAAAGGAAACAGCGCAACGGTCTCGTATCCCTCCATGTTGCATCTGTTTCGGGTTCGCCCCTTCTCCTCTTCGGAAACCGTGGCCAGAAATCGGCTGGTGGCGTTAACGCAGAACCCTCCGCCTTTGGTAAAGAACGGAAGACGGGGATCGATATCGCCCCTGATCACGTTAATGCACATGCACTCATCCGATTTCAGGGAAAGCGGGCTCTCCGACTCATAAAACTCCTGGCCAAACCCCTGATAGGCCTGATATGGAATGTTCAAGTCTTCGTCCAGCACACGGATCCCCACAGCATCGCAGCCGGTATAATTCTTGATCTCGGAAACATATTCCCTTAACAGCGGGGCTATCTCCCTGTGCTCGTGCACAATCTCGAGAAAGCGAAGGGAAACTCGCATCGCGTCCTCTGCCCGCCTTCGTTCCTCCACCTCTTTTCTGAGTTCCACATTGACTTTGAGCAGTTCGGCAGTACGCTCCTCTACCCGCCCTTCCAGATAAAGGTTGGCTTCCTTCAGCGATTCTTCGGCCTGTATTTGAGCTTTACGCAGCCTCAGCACCCCTATGCCGTAAGAAAGATTACTGGATAGTTTCACCAGGAATTCCACTTCTTCCGTGTCGAAAGCATCCGTCTCCGAGGAATAGATGGTAAGTGCTCCCAGCCTTTGTCCATCGAGAAGCAGAGGGAGACCTATGACAGAAGCATAGCTCAGCTTTGAAGCCTCTGCTTTCCAGGGTGCAAACTCTGTTTGCTTGCTGACGGCACGAATCACGCTGGGGATGCCTGTGCAGATGCAAGTACCCGTGGGCCCTCTTCCCCTCTCGGCATCTTCCCATGTGACTTTAACCCTCTCAAGATAGCCTTTCTCATAGCCATATTTAGCAACAGGCGTGACCGTTTGGTCCCGGTCCTCTTCGGCATATCCTACCCATGCCATCCTGTAACCACCCACATCCACCACAATGCGGCAGATCGCGCGCAGCAGCTCAGCCTCATCTTTGATGCGGATCACTGCATTATTACACTCGCTCAGCGCCTGGATAACCCTCCCGGCCTTAAGCTGCTCCTTTCTCCTCCGCTGCCGTTCCATCGCATAGCGGATGGAGCGCTCAAGGAGGGTGGGGCTAAGCTGGCCTTTGGTAAGCCAGTCGGCTGCTCCCTTACCCATCGCCTCAAGATCGAGATCGTAGCCTCCCTGGCCGGTGAGAAAAACAATCGGAGTCATGGCGCCGCGGCTTACAACCTCTTGCATGAGCTCCAGCCCGGTTCGCTCCTTAAGCCGGTAGTCCAACAGGCAGACATCGAACTCTCCGGACAGGATGGCATCCGCCGCGGCCCCGTAGTCTGAAATCCACTTGAGAATAAATGCCCTGGAAGAGATATCTGAGAGAAGGTCCCGAACCATTATGTAGTCGTCCTCATCATCATCGATGAGAAGAACCCTTACGGAATGGCTCTGCATAATAATCTAAGCTCCATGAGAATTAAGTGTCAGCTACATGGATTTTCTCCACGGGAAATGCCTCACTCCCACCATTTCCTTACTGACTATCGTTGGATTGGCCGAGCTTCGGAAGGATCATCCAACCTGATATTCTTTTCGCTAAGTAGACCTTATACACATGGTAAGAGCCGGGAACGTGGTCCCTAAACCATTCATCGAGGCAAATCGATTTTGCGCGTACCTGTTCAATTGAATTGAGCACCTCAAAGCATTCTTTCTTTTGACATGGCGCAGGCCAAATTTCTGACTTGATTCTATTGAATCCAGGAATACCCGAAGATGAATACCTAGAGACTTTGAAACGTTACTCCAGTTCCATATTGTGCAACTTTCCTCCATTCTAACTTATCTTTTCCAGTAAACCACCAGTTTCGGTCCGCAAAGCCGCAATCGAATGGAAAAAAACCGAAGAGGAGGCCCCCAATGACGGCAAATGGCTGCTCAGGACAGGCACTGCGCTTTCCTTAAGAAGGGTTGCTTTCACGTACAGGAAACTCCGGGAGGTGGAGCATATTATCCGGAACATTAAACAGGCTGCGCAGACCCGGCCCATTTTCCTTTGCAGCGATGAGATCATTCGCGGCTGCTGATGTTGCAGTTTTCATGCCTTGCTGGTCAAAAAGGAACTCAACGACCCGACCGAACCCGCAGGGTATAATTCTCGTCACGATCGTCCATGACAAAGACTCGTTCAAGGCATCAAGAGTCCTTGCAGGACTAATTCGTAAACGGGTAAAAGTAAAAATTGGTCGGGTCCGGACCTCCGGTGCCCTCCGCGTAAGCCTGCCCGGTATAGGTGAACGCCATGGATGCAGTTTGTGGAGGGACTGCTACCGACGTGCTGAAGTTGATCGTATCACCGACATTGTTGTCGTAAGCGGTTGTGAGCCCTTGCTGACCCAGCACGTTGCCCTGGGCGTCAGCCAGCGCCAGGCCGAGTTGGAAAGTTTGAACGACTGCGTAGTTGGCCTGTATAGTCATGCCAAACTGAATGTTTCCGGTCAGCTTCATGTCGCTACCGGAGCGAACGTACGTATAATTGACGGTCAGGTCCGGGGCGTTGAACCGGCCGGACTGCTGCCCTTGTGCGTTGAGCACGATCTGGTGCGCCGGGTTGAGCGTTTGCCCCTGCCCGCCGGCTTCAAAAGCCCCTGCAATGAGCAGAATTAAAAGCACCGAAAGACTGCAACCTGCTCTTATTACTTTCATGGCTCATCCACTCCTTTTCCGAGTTCTTTCTGCGAGTCCCATCTTTTCCATTGCCGCCGGTCCGGGCAACCTGAACTCCTTACCCATATACTCAAGATAAGGTATTGCCGTTCCCGGATTTGTCCATACCCCATTACTTTTCATTCTCCTCTACTGAATTTGTGCGACAAGCGGCATTATGAGGGTAGGGACTTTGCCTGGCGGTTTCTCTTCGGAGTTCGAAATCGATCGGGGACTGTTGAGGGCTGGTGGTTTCCAGGATTTTGTTTTGTTCATTATCATGGTTGAGTTTTTGTGAAAGTCCACCGGGGACTGCCCCGTCTGAATGGGGCTTATGCAGCTTGCTGGAAGGTAGACGCTGACCCGAGACACCACGCATGAAAAGCATGATCTGGATGTGCCGAACTATTGAATCCTCAGGAATTCAAAGGCTACAAGAGATTTGTTCAACTTTTGACTACCCGATTTTTTCAAGGTAAGGAGAGTTTGTCCGTAATCCGACAAAACTCCCCCAGTCTGCATGGTATGATAACTACCCTTAATATTGAATTATAATTTGGTTCTCATGGTTGTTAGATACTATTTCGGGATACAAGACTAGATGGTTTGCATATCTTGTAAATTATCTTCTTATTTCTTTTGTATAGCGTATTGATAGTATCCATCATTAAGTCAGTATCAGAGTCATTACTCCGTTTATACTTAATCCTTCAATGATGTTCTTAATACGATCATATGATTCTTTATCGCCGCACTCTCCGAGTGGTGACGCAGCTATTTACTTCTCCTTGGTATTTTTGGGCATGATCAAGCGATATCATTGTAGACTCTTAATGCTCCTCACTTTTAGAATTTCGAGCAGTTTAGGGTCAGTGCTCACATCTCGAACCATCCGTTCAAGTGCGGTATTCATGACATGCTCCCAGGTTCCTTCGAGTCCGCCCAAGGCACTCTCATCGTAATACCCTTGGTAGGATTGACTATAGAGAACTGCTCCGGAATCAGGATCGACCACGTTCAGGTTAACTCCCACCGTCCCCATGAACTCAAGGGTCGCAAAATTGACTTGGATCTCAAACCAGAAACTCGTTATTTCTCCTGAGATGACCAAGGAATTTCCAGTTGCAGTCACAATATGTCCATTTTTGATAAATTCAGTCATAAGAGCTTCTTTGACGATCTGAGAAACCGGTTTCGTGGTGACAATGTCAGCAGTATTTTGACCGAATCCATTCCTCTTGTACCCTATCTTGAATCTTTCAGGCCTCTTATCCACAAATTCCTGCAGATCTATTGTAACCGGTCTTACCGAAGCCAGGGGACCTACACGAGCAGCTTCGGAATCGTATTTTACATTCAGATTAGCCCGTGTGAATGCACAGCCTCCTGAAACCAGCATGAATAATGCCAGGACAACTTTGAAAGCTATTTTCTTCATCTCTTCCTCTTATTGGTATATTAGAGAAACTGCCATCTTTCGTCCTGCGTCCTGTATCGCCTCTTCCATATCTTTCATAAATAATTCATGATCATTTTGATAACTCGACAATGAGCTGCGCCCATGACCTGTTAAAACGTCTGTTTCATCCCATAACTTATTACCCTTTGCATCGACCAGTTGAGCATGTATCTCTAAGAAAGGTTTTAAAAGGTCACCTTGAGAACGCTCTGCCAATCTAAGACCCCAACTAAGAATCTCGAAACTCGCAACCGCGTCATAATTTTTGACTTCTTCCACTTTGAGTTCGTGATCGAGGTAAACTGCGTCTGGGAATCGATTATATTCCGAGAGCGCGGTTTGGAACGACTCAATGAAAAGCGATCTGCAAGAAAGGCTTGTCATTTGCCCGGAGATAGTTTTGGCACTTTCTGAATCCTTGTGCTGATTGTATGCGCTGGCAACTATTGCTCCGGTCAATCCAAAAAGAACTGCAGGAGTAGCAGTTGCCTTAGCTTGTTCATCTATTATGGTGAATCCTCCCTCTTTAGGGGTCACTACGGCTAGTTTTTGGATTTTATTGATTTCCACGGGGGTCGATCGAACTGCTTCGTTAACCGGACCGCATGCAGCAAGAAAAAGGCATACGACTACTGGCAAAGCTAGGCTTTTCATTGGCTAACTCCAAAGGTGAGTTGATTAAAGTGGACGGAACGATACTAAATAAATGAATGAGAATTGTCAAATTATTCAGAAGGTCATAAAAATTTGTGGCCGACGAAGCGCGCTAATCATCCGATCCACGTCCATTCCCACTTACCTCGGGTTCATTTGCTGGTTTGGTGTAGATATTTTTGGCCGACAGGCACCGACAGAGTGCATTCTCTTGTCGGGGGAATCTTAAAACGCCAATCGGAGTCCAAACTGGAAGTCATAGACCACATAATAGAGTAAAAGGATCTACGACGCCGTGAATAGCCGATGGTCAGCTTGCTAAAAGGCAACTGCGGACGTCTTCAAAAAAAGCGATGATCCAAAGAAAAGGGACCTTGGCGTCGAACCAAAGTCCTTTTGTACGGTTCCCTTACATCAGAAAAACTCAACAGGTTTACAGCCCGAAGTCGGAAATCCAACTTGCAACCCATTCTCCATCCCTGCAAACCATGCATCGCAGGGCGTCGCATACTTCAGACCCGTCTGAATGCTCTTTACCTTCGAAGGTGCACTTGCTTTTCTCCATGTCACGCCTCCCAAACGGCTCCCAATTTCTTCATGGAATTCAACTCACTACGTTCGTAAGGTAAGCACGGTCTCGCTTTTATGCCACTTCGACGGGTTTGGGACGGACTCAAAAGATCTCGCGGAAGGTTGAACGCCTGCCTGTTTCGGCTGCGACATTCGCCGCCATACCACGGACTTGCGATAAGGGGGTCAAGAATGGCTCACCAGGGCGTTCCGAGCCTGCCTGAGGGTGAGGGCCTGTGCCGCTGCGACTAACTCATGGCAATATTCAGGGCAGCCAGGCTCCGGAATACTTCCCCCCCTGCCCTATGGGCATGACACAGGCCCCGATCGCTTGAAAATACCTGATGACCAAAGCCACTGCGGCTGCTAGAATTATCTTCGAGATTCAGTTCATTTATCTGCCGCCGGCAGGAAACAGCTACAGGGGGAATAAAGTTTTCGTGAACAAAGATTATATAAAAATTCTTCTTATAGAAGATGATGAAGACGATTATTCCCTGGTCAGAGCGCTGCTTTCGGAGGTTAAGCTCGCGGATTTTTCTCTCGAATGGGTGCAAACCTACGAGGAAGGTTTGGAAGAGTTGCGCCGGGCGGAGTATGACGCCTATCTGCTTGATTATCGGCTCGGGTCTCGAAACGGGCTCGAACTGATACGCGAAGCGACAAGAGCAGGCTGCGACAAGCCGATCATCTTCCTAACAGGCCGGGGGGACCATGGAGTGGATGTGGAGGCAATCGGGTCCGGAGCTGCCGATTATCTCATTAAAGCCCACCTGACTGCTGATATGCTCGAGCGTTCCATTCGCTACTCAATCGCAAGAAAAAAATCCGAGCAGGAGCTTAAGATTTACCGCGACCGTCTGGAAGACCTTGTCAAGGAACGCACCGAGCAACTCGAAACGGCGAATGAAGAGCTTTGGGTGAAAATCGCCGAGCGCAAGCTTGCGGAGGATGCGCTTCAGAGATCGCAACGACAACTGGCTGACATCATTGAATTCTTACCCGATGCGACATTCGTTATCGATAACAAAGGAATAATTATTGCCTGGAATCGCGCCATAGAAGCAATGACCGGAATCTCAAAGGATAAGATGATCGGCAAGAGCGATTTTGAGTATTCCTTACCTTTTTTCGGGAGCAGGAGACCACTGCTGATTGACCGTTTGTTTGCAGGTGAAGAGAAGCAAACGCAGCTCTATGAGCCAGTTTCAAAAGTTGGCGGCGCCATCGTTTCCGAATGTTATGCGCCGGAGACATATGGAGGAAAAGGAGCATATCTGTGGGTTGTCGCAACCGCCCTGCTCGATGAGCAGGGAAATATCGCCGGAGCGATAGAATCCATACGGGATATCAGCGAGCGCAAGCTGGCCGAAAATGCGCTGCGCGAGAGCGAGGAACGTTTTTCCAGGTTCTTTCGCGCCGCTCCCGTCGGCACCAGTATCAGCCGCATAAACGACGGTCAATTTGCCGACGTCAATGATGCGTTCCTTGCTTTATTTGGCTATACACGCGAGGAAGTCGTAGGCCAAGACCCGTTGAAGCTGAAAATGCATGCTAATCCTGAAGACTGCGTGGAGATGGTCGAGTTACTGCGAAAGCAAGGCAGGATACAGGACTTTGAAACTCGGCTGGTCAGAAAATCGGGTGAGATAAGGGATGCCAGCGTTTCGGCTGAGGTGATCGAGATGGCCGGGGAGCAGTATGCCCTGGGCCTTACGCATGATATTACCGAACACAAGCGGGCGAAGGCGGAAAAAGAAAAACTGGAGGCACAGTTGTTTCAAGCTCAGAAGATGGAATCGGTGGGACGGCTGGCAGGAGGTGTGGCCCACGATTTCAACAATATGCTGGGCGTGATCATCGGCCGGGCGGAAATGGCCCTGGAACAGGACGTTCCCGCCGACAAACTCCGGCACCATCTCAAAGAGATCCTCAAAGCGGGCCTGCGTTCGGCAGACCTTACCCGGCAACTGCTGGCCTTTGCCCGCAAACAGACTGCCGTACCGAAGATACTGGATTTGAACGACACCATCTCGGGCATGCTCAAGATGCTCCGGCGGCTCATCGGCGAGGATATCGAACTGCTCTGGGTACCGGGACTCGATCTCTGGAAAGTCAAAATCGATCCCTCCCAGGTGGACCAGGTCCTGGCCAATCTTGCGGTCAATGCGCGCGATGCCATTCCCGGGGTAGGCTCCGTCATTCTGAGGACCGAAAACGTTGTGATCGACGATTCGGATAGGGCTGATGACCTGGAGTTTATCCCTGGCGAATACATCCTGCTGACCGTGAGCGACAGCGGCGCCGGTATGAGCAAGGAGATCCTCGAGAAGATCTTCGAGCCTTTTTTTACCACCAAGGAACTTGGCAAGGGAACCGGGCTGGGATTGTCCACCGTTTACGGCATCGTCAAACAAAACGACGGTTTTATTTGTGCTGCCAGCGAACCGGGGAAAGGAACCACGTTTAAGATCTACATCCCGCGGTACAAGGGTGAATACGCACAGGTCCCCGCGGGGAAGCCGACCGGCCGGCGCCCGACAGGCACGGAAACCATCCTGCTGGTCGAAGACGATGAAGCGATCCTGAACCTCAGCAAGATGATTCTCGAGAACCTTGGCTACAAGGTTCTCGCGGCACAGACTCCTTTACACGCCATCCGTCTTGTCGAGGAGCATCCGGGAGATCTCCACCTGCTGATCACAGACGTGGTGATGCCGAAGATGAACGGCCGGGAACTGGCCAAACAGCTTGGCGCCATCAGGCCGAACCTCAAGTGCCTTTATATGTCGGGCTATACCGCCGACGTGATAGCCCACCGGGGCCTTCTGGACGAAGGAGTAAATTTCATTCAGAAACCTTTCGTGAGCGATGACCTTTCGGCAATAGTCAGACAAGTGTTGGACCACTTGGAATAGAAGGCTTTCCCCGGGGCAGGCTTTGCGTCCTTCACCCCGCTACGCTCCTGCTCTTCGCCTCGTTGCGCTCCCTCTTCGTGATGATAAAAAGCAGGCCGTATGAGCGGACAGCCCGCATTATGCGTGGCGGTCTGCTCATGTGTGAAAGCCATCAAACGTTGTCCGCAATAACTACTTGCGAATTGCCTTTGCCGCCGTGAGCGTGGTCTTGATCGTCGCCGTTTTTGTACTCGTTCCCCCGGGGCCTGTCACTGTCAACTGCACAGTATGTGACCCAACCTTTGTATATTTATGTTTAGGATTTTGTGAAGTACTCCTTGTGCCATCACCAAAGATCCATAGATATGAAGAAATCGTTCCTGTCGACGTGCTGGTAAACTGAACTGCCAAAGGTGCTTTTCCCGAGGTCGGCGATGCAGTTAAATTGGCCACAGGGGCGGCTGGAGTTGAGGTGATAGTTGCCGTTTTCGTGCTCGTTCCTCCGGGGCCAGTCACTGACAATGTCGCTGTATAAGTACCGGCGCTTGTGTAAGTATGTTGCGGACTTTGCGATGTACTGGTTCCTCCGTCACCGAAATTCCACGAATAGGAAGTAATCGTTCCTGTCGAGGCGTTTGAAAACTGGACTGGCAAAGGTGCTTTTCCCGAGGCCGGAGTTGCTGTTAAATTGGCCACAGGGGTGGCTGGAGTTGGGGTGATAGTCGCCGTTTTCGTGCTCGTTCCCGCGGGACCTGTGACTGACAATGTCGCTGTATAAGTACCAGCGGTTGTGTAAATATGTGACGGACTTTGTGATGTACTGGTTCCTCCGTCGCCAAAACTCCACGAATAGGAAGTAATCGTTCCTGTCGACGTGCTTGTAAACTGGGCTGCCAAAGGTGCTTTTCCCGTGGTTGGAGACGCTGTCATATTCGCAACAGGAGCTACAGCTTTCACCGTGATCGTAGTTGTCTTTGTATTAGTTCCGCCGGACCCTGTTACTGTCAATGTGGCAGTATACGTGCCGGAGGTTGCATATGTATGTGACGGACTTTGTGACGTGCTGGTTCCTCCATCTCCAAAATTCCATGAATACGACGATATAGCTCCTGTCGATGTACTTACAAATTGAACTGGCAAAGGCGCATTTCCCGAGGCAGGTGTTGCTGTCATGTTAGCGACTGGAGCTTGAGGTTTATTTACAGCAATAAAACTATCTTTCATTGTTGCCATTGACCCTGAAGGATTCGCTATCGTTAAGGTTACAGCATAAGTCCCAGCCGCTGTATAAGTATGCGAAGGAGCCGATGCTGTACTGGTTCCTCCGTCACCGAAGTTCCATAAGAAGGAAGTAGCCCCAGGCGATTCACTATAGAATTGTACTTGAAGCGGCGCAGTTCCACTGGTCGGTATTCCTGTAAAGTCTACGCCGTATACTGCAATAATATCGGTATACGTCGTAGTGTCCATACCTACCTGATTCCCGGCTTCAAGGTTTACTGTGTATATCCCTGGCGTTGAGAATACATGAGTAGGATTCTGTTGTGTGCTTGTTCCACCATCACCGAAATTATACGCCCATGATATCACGGGAGTTTTCGAGACTGAAGTATCGTGAAACGCTACTGTAAAAGGGGAAGCTCCTTCAGTTGTTATGCTGGAACCGGTATTGGGTGATTGAATATAAAAATCTGCCAGGGGAAGAGGTGCGTTCGCAGTAGCCGAAGAAGTGTATGCCAGCGCTTCATAGGCGAAATCAACAGGACATTGGTTCGTTACTTGAGAATATGCGATTCTAAAGAACCCGTTTTCGCCCCAACCCGTACCCCAACTATTTTTCACGATGAAACATTGATTGGTGTCATCCCATCCGACGAGTTCTATTGCGTGATAGCCGTCCAATCCTCCGGATGTATATGTATAGACACCTGAACTGTAGGAGAAAAAGTCGTCATAGACAGCCATAGTTACTACAAGAGGTCCTTGATTATAAAGTGCGGTTTTAAGTGCGGTAACATTTTGCGCCACATACGACCAACCTGTTATTTTATAGGTTTGAGTTGGAGGTTTTGATGGTTTACTCAAGTAGCCGGCCCAATCAGCGCATGCATTAGCTGGAGACCCATTGGTCCCAGTGTATGGATAGCATGTTTCAAGCGATACGCCAGTCGATTGAAGGAAATTGGCGGCATCGGAAGGATAACCACCGCCACAGGCATCACCGCCTGGTGGAGGGTATACAAAAGTTACCAGGATTTGCTCTGACAGATCCTTATTGAGTCCTCCCATGTTATTGTCTATAAGTATTTTTGATTCCAGTACTCCTACTGACGAGAATATCCAGCATGATCCACAATTACCTTGATCTTTTATCGGCGTTACATAGCTTACATTACTTGAATTAGTGTGGTTGCTCCAATCGAATTTAGCCGGTAGCGGCACTGTAGCCATAGGTTGCGAAGACAGATCGGCGTGGAGTATATTGCTTGTTTCACGGAGAGCGCCAAGACCCTTTCTATCAGGATAGTCTTTTGCAACCCAATGTTTGCCTTGAGCTTTAATAATACCATTAAGGACGTCTGTGTCGATATTTTGACCAGAGGCAATTCCAGGTCCACATAGCAAGAAGAATAGACCACATATAAGCAAAAATGGAATTATAACAATGCCGTTTGAGTCTCTGGCACATTTTGCCATTATATTATCCTTTTTACAGTTTAGAGTCTACGAGTATCCATCTAGTTTTATTAGTCTTAAGCAACAAAAAACCCGCTTCCTGTGAAGGATAGCGGGTTTGTATGGATTATGGATACGTAGACTTTCCCTAGCAACCCCGCTGTCTTATCGATTACTTAACCGACGTAGACCGGAAGCTTTGCGTCCTACCTTTTCAGATAGTTTGCCCTTCAGGCGAGCTGAAGCATCTTTTCCAAAGAACCTGTTACTATGTTTATCGCTACACTAAAGTCCAACTTCCGGGATGTCAAGAAAAATGCAGCCGCTCACTGCACAGGCCCCTCGCGGAGCGGTGGTGAGCTTCCCTTCAGTGATCCGCATCAACATATATCTCGGCAGGAGGTGAACGAAACATTAATAAAAAATGAATCCTCTATTAGAATTCTCACTTTCGGGGATTATCCCGCATCAACTCCTGAATGCTTTTACCTTTTTAATGATTTTGGGGATGAAAAACGAAAAGACAAAAAGACCAAGTGAGAAGAATATCTTCCAGCTAACCAAGCCTCTCCATTCGCCGCTTGCCCAGACGTCTCTCACGGTCCCGACAAAAAAGGTGAAAATGAAGGTACCGACGATTATACCCAGCCCGGTCCCGAAAAGATAATCCAGGAAACGCACACGGGTCAGCCCCATGCCGAAGTTCATGGGGGTAAACGGGAAGTAGACCAGGCGCAGGTAAAGGACCGTGGCAAAACCGTTTCGCCCGATGGCCTCATCGTATTTCCTGAGCCTGTCTCCGATGAGCGATGCGGCAAAGTCGCGCCCCAGGTAGCGTCCGATAAAAAACGCCAGGCTCGATCCGAACATGGCCCCCACCCAGACGTAGAGAAAGCCAAAATAGGGTCCGAAGATGGCCGCCCCCAGGGTGGTGAGAAGGGTCCCCGGCACGAACAGGCAAACCCCTGCCGCGTACACAATCATGTATGCCAGTGGGGCCAGCAATCCCGCATTCTCCAGAAAGCTGCCCAATCTTTCGGGGGTAAGGAATTCTTTCACCGGCGTAAAGCGAACGATGGCCACGGCCGTGATTACGAAGAGAGCCAACACGGCCGCCTTTATCACTGCTCCCATTTGTTTTTCGTGAGATTCCATGAAACTAAGCCCTTTCAGCCTTGGGGCCGGGCAGTCATCGATTGGTTTTCAATCCTGAAGCGCCGTTTTCAAATCCTGTCTAAAGGGTCTTTTTCTTCGCGCCTTCGCATAATCTGGTCATTCCGATTACCGGCTTCAGCCGGAAGCTTCGCGCGAAAAATTTCCAGGCGTTACTTATGTGCCCAATATTTTTTGAGCTTTCCCAGGAAATTCAACCGCCTCCCCGCAATCCATAATCTCAGAACTGACTTTGTGAATGGAGTCAGCCGGGTGCGGTTGTACTCATCGGCCACCTGCCGGATGGCCTCAGCCTGAGTCGGATAAGGGTGGATCACGTTGGCTATAGTCTTGAGACCAAGTCCTCCCACTATTGCAAGACTGATTTCACCGATCATATCACCTGCATGGCGGGCCACAATGGTTGCCCCGAGGATCTTGTCGGTGCCCCGTTTCACGTGCACCTTCACGAATCCCTCTTCCTCCCCGTCCGTAATGGCCCGATCCACTTGCTTCAGAGGTCTGATGAAGGTATCCAAAGCAATGCCCTTCTCCTGAGCGTCTCTTTCATACATACCGACATGAGCGATTTCCGGATCGGTGTAGGTGCACCAGGGAATGTGAAGGGCGCTCAGTTTCTTCCTTCCCATGAAGAGTGCATTTTGAATCACAATGCGAGCGGTGGCGTCCGCCATGTGAGTGAATTTATACTGAAGGCAGACGTCTCCGGCAGCATAAATCCGATGGTTTGTCGTTTGGAGATAATCATTAACTTTGACCCCGTTATTCCTGTCATATTCGACCCCCGCAGCCTCGAGATCGAGCCCCTCGACATTCTGGGCCCGCCCGACGCCGAGGAGAATTTCATCCACAACCAGACTCTCCAATTGACCGTCTCGCTCGTAGGTAATCATCTTTCCCTGCTGTGTGGGGGTGACTTTTGTGGGCCGGGTCTTCAGAATGATCTGAATGCCTTCCCTGAGAAAAGCATCCTGGAGTATTTCTGCTGCGTCCGCATCTTCGCGATTTAAGAGATGGTCAGGCCCCTGAAAAATGAAGACCTGCGATCCCAGCCGGTGAAAGGCCTGGGCCAGTTCGGATCCAAGCGGACCCCCTCCGATGACGGCAAGGCGTCCGGGCCGTTGCGTGAGAGAAAAAACCGTTTCATTAGTGAGGTATCCGGCCTCTCTCAGGCCTTCGATCGGCAGTTCTATTGCCCGTGCTCCTGTGGCGATTGCAGCCTTAGCGAAGTGAAGAACTTTGTCTCCCACAACAACAGAATCCGGGCCGCTGAATTTAGCCTCCCCCAGAAACACGTCGACCCCCAGGCCCTGGAAACGCTGAACCGAATCGTGGAAGCTGATTGCCAACCGCAGTCGCCTCATGCGCTCCATAACGGCCGGGAAATTCACTTCAACCGTATCGGTCAGGTGGACGCCAAATCCGGCTGCGGCACGTAGATCCGCGGCGGCACGTGAAGAGCGGATGATGCATTTGGACGGAACGCATCCCACGTTAAGGCAATCGCCACCGAGGAGGTGTTTTTCTACGAGAGCTACCCTGGCGCCCAGTCCGGCTGCGCCTGCCGCCGTTACCAGACCCGCGGTGCCGGCTCCGATGACTACCAGATCATAGCGGCCGCAGGGTTCCGGGTTCCTCCATTCAGGTGGATGCAGGTTATCAACCAGGACGCTGTTGTATCGATCCATTGGCACAACTTGTGGAATGCTGTCAGCTTTCATCGAACTCTCCTTGGCCGTCAATCGCCGGCCCCCGAGAGGGTCTCCATCGAAATCAGGTGATGCTGATCTTAATCTCATGGATGCCCCTGGCCCCGTCCGGATAGGAGCGCGCCAGCAAGCCTCCTGATTCCTGGATGTTCCCCTTTTTATCTGTCGCCCGAACCCGGAGCCTGAAATTGCCCTTCCGATCCGCCTTCCATTCGTAACGCCAAATGACCCATGCAAAATCAGACAAAGGGGGCTTCAGTTCCACAAGGTTCCAGGTTTTTCCGCCATCAGGGGAGAGTTCCACCTTGGCGACTCCGCGCCGGCCCGCATAGGCAATTCCCCCTACCACGTGCGTCCCGGCTTGCATCTTATGACCGGTCATGGGCATCAGGATCTCGGAGAGCGTCAGGATCTCCGCCGTATCCGACCATCCTTTCCCTTCCCAATACCCCTTGTAGCCGTGGTCCACCAGTTCGACCTTCTGCAACCACTTAACATTCTTCATCCCATAGATCCCGGGCACAACAGCGCGAAGCGGGAAGCCATGCTCTCGCGGCAGGGGAACCCCATTCATCCGGTAAGCCAGGAAAACAACCCCGTCCATGGCAAGATCGAAAGGGATGCTGTCCGTGTAGCCTTCCCCCCCGGAGAAAACCACCTTCTTGATTCCCGATTTGGGACCGGCGAGTTCCAGAACCCTTTTCAGGGTCACCCCCTCCCAGACTGCATTCCCAATCGAATCACCCCCCACCGGATTTCCGATGCAGCAAAGCGTCACCGCTTCCGTCTTATCCATCAACTTCTCCAGGTCCTCCAGCTTGAAGGTCATCGGCTTCTCCACCAGTCCTTCGATCCTGAGCTGCCAGGTATCCGGGGAGATATCAGCAACACCATCGTACGTGGTCAGATAGAACATGTCATTAGGGGTGATCTCGGAAATCCTGACCCCTTTGAAGTCCCTGGTGCCCTGCATGAGCAGTTGATGTGCCGTATCCTTGTCTGCCTCCTCAGCCATTGCATATCCGCGCGTAAAGATGGAGACGCCAAAGCCCAGGCCGACGGTTCCCAAGCTCAGAAGCTGGAGGAAGTTGCGCCGGCACAGGTCGCCCGAGGTGCCCGGCTGAGCGGATTCATGCTTCATAGATGCACTCCTTGGCTTTCTGCGGGGATCTGCGAAATCTGGGGACGAAAATTCACGCTTCATAGATGCTCTCCTCGGATTGCGGCTCCCCGGGTTTGCTGGAAACATTCCCTCGCAAATCAGGCGTAGCGGCCCATAGTCACCCGGGAAACGTATTTTGTGACGTTAAAAAGCCTTTGGACGGTTAACTCTGGCTGATCATAAGCGTTTCGCCCTCCATTCCATAAATACGTTAATCCCCGATGTCAATCCGGGATGGCGCCCGGATTAACGGATCATGAAAATGACAACCCCATGCCCGCCGCCTGCCCGCACCTAACGATGAACGCTCCGGGCCTCGGACAATATATCCTGCAGCTTCTTTCCCCGGGACGCCGGCAGATCTTCAAGTCCCGTCTGCATGACCGCGCAGGGGCATCTTCCGGATAAGTTTAACCATGTGCGGTAAGGAAACATTAAAGAGCATGTCAAGCTTTGATAAAAAATCGGCGAATTGGGAGAAGAGCGTTCCTGAACGATCCCCGAGAGCCAGTCTGTATTGTCTCCAGGCGCAGAGCGATCTACCTCTGATTATCATTTGCGAACTTTTATTAAAGTTGAGACCCGCGTTGGCCGAATTATACACCAAGCCTGCTGGATGGCAGGAATCAGAGCACCATTAAGACCCTCATCTATTCGACATTGCTGTTGTTGAGCGTGCAAACACCTAATTACTCTGTCTCCTGTCGAACCGCTCGATTCCTCGCCAGTACGGCAGGTCTTATGCCCGTGCGGCTGAACGGGATATCCGGTAGGGACCGTTTTCCATGCGCAGATCCGTAGCGTCTCTAAACTGATGCTAATTCTGTGTGCATGAAAGAGTGAAAGGGTTCTCCCTCTGCGAATATCTGCGATATCTGCGGGTTAATTTTGAGTTCATTAAGGAGCGAAATCCATGTCGTTTACCAACCTGAAATTGAGGACAAAACTTTTGCTGGGTTTCGGATTGACCATTGTGCTGGTGGCAATAGTGACCTTTATTGGCACAACCCGCATGAACCTGCTCAATGACAAAGTAAACCGGATTGTTCAGGTACGAATGCCACAAATGAACATGTTTTATGAAATCATGAAAGACTACGACGTCATTGCCAGGTCGGCACGCAATATTGCCCTCACTTCCGATGAGGGTGTCAGGCAGAAACAGAAAGAGAGTTTAGCCAAGGCCAAGACTGATTTGATGGATACCCTCAACAAATTTGAACCAACACTGACAACGGACAAAGGCAAGGAAATGTTTGCAGGGCTGAAAGAAGCTCTGATAACTGTGGTGCAACTGTCGGAGAAAGCCTCTGCTTTGGGCGCCGCCAATAAGTCTCAAGAAGCGGCCGCTGTTGTTATTAATGAAATTCTCGCACCTCAAAGCAAGATGCTGCAACAACTGGAATCATTCGTGCGTCTTGGAAATGAACTGTCTCTGAAGGATGGTGAAGCATCCGCACAGGCCGCTTCCAGCGGCAAAGCGCTGTTGCTCTCCCTGGGGGCCGCAGCATCCGTACTGGGGCTCCTGATGGCCTTCTTCATCACTCGAAGCGTTACCGGATCAATTGGCCGTGCCGTTGAGGGCTTGACCGAAGGCGCCGATCAGGTGGCTTCCGCTTCATCCCAGGTTGCCTCCGCCAGCCAGGAACTTGCCGAAGGAGCATCCCAGCAGGCGGCATCCCTCGAGGAAACATCCTCATCATTGGAGGAAATGGCCTCCATGACAAAGCAGAATGCCGAAAACGCCAATCAGGCCAATGCTCTGATGAACAAGACCAGGCAGGTTGTCGAGCAGGCCAACGGATCGATGGCGCACCTTACCGCTTCCATGGAGGAGATTTCAAGAGCCAGTGAAGCCACATCGAAGATCATCAAGACCATTGACGAAATCGCCTTTCAAACCAACCTGCTGGCGCTCAATGCGGCGGTTGAAGCCGCCAGGGCCGGTGAAGCCGGGGCAGGATTTGCCGTTGTTGCCGATGAGGTGAGAAATTTGGCTATGAGAGCTGCTGAGGCGGCAAAAAATACAGCCGATTTGATCGAAGGAACAGTCAAGAAAATAATGGAAGGCTCTGAAGTTGTCCAAAAGACCAACGCTGAATTCTCCGAGGTACAAACCACTTCCGCCAGGATGGGAGAATTGGTGGGGGAAATCTCGGCGGCATCCGGTGAACAGGCTCAGGGGATTGAACAAATCAGTAAAGCCGTGACCGAAATGGAGAATGTGATTCAGCGCAATTCCGCCAGTGCCGAGGAATCCGCTTCAGCCTCCGAGGAAATGAGCGCCCAGGCACAGCAGATGAAACAATTTGTGGACGAATTGGCGACTCTGGTAGGAGGCGCCAGCGGCCGCTCAACCGGCGAAGGCGCCACGGCATTGCTGAAAAAGCTCGCATTGAAGAAGGTTACAAAGGCGCCGAAGATATTTGCAGCAAACGAGAAGAAATCAAACGGCCATCTCAGGGCGGGCAATGGAAAGGCTTCAGCCCCTCTGGCCAAACGCAACTCGGGCCCGGAGCAGATCATTCCTTTTGATGATTTGGAAGTCTCGGATTTTTAAGCTCGGCGGGAGTGTCCCATGGTGTATCGGTCACTTCCAGAGATTGCTCCAGTGATTCCCTGGTTTGCCGGATTGGTCCGACAGGGCATGCAACCTGGTCCCTACAGCAGTCCTGAGCGCCATATTATATTCTGAGGAGAGTTTATTCATAAGCGCTTCACAGAGACAAAAAGGAGAGAAAAATGCAAAGGGGAAGCGTCCAGGTGCGGCTGAGCATCATCATTGTTGTCATCACCACGTTCATACTATCAGGATATACCGCTTTCGACTACATGAACAAAAAGAAAATAATGATGGGTGATTTAAAAGATCACGTTGATATTACATCGGAACGATTGGGAAAGGCCCTCGTCGATCCGCTCTGGAATATCGACAAGAAAGCTATTGATGGCATCGTTATGTCCGAAATGACGGAAAAGGATATGTTTGCAGTAGTCATCAGCGAAGGCAAAGACGATAAAATCCTCAAAGCGGTAAAACGTGACTCGAATTGGAATCCTGTTGCAGTTCAGGAAAAGATCGAGGGTGATTTTATAAGCAAACGAACAGACATCGCAAGAGGCGCAGAAAAACTTGGTTCAGTGGAAGTATTTCTCACACCCAAATTTGTTTTGCAAGATTTGAAGTCTGCTCTCATAAATTCATGCGTAGCGTTCACGATCCTTAACCTTGTCCTCTTGATTGGTGTTACCATAAGTATACGAAGGATCATTATCAGGCCTGTTAGTAATATAGTGAATGGTCTTACCGATAGCTCGCTGCGAGTTTCTTCGGCATCAGATATCCTTTCGGAAACCAGCAATTCCATGGCCGGTAATTCATCAACTCATGCAGCCGCGATTGAAGAGACCTCCGCCTCTTTGGAGGAGATGTCGGCTACTTCTAAGCAGAACGCCGAAAACATGAACAGAGCAAGACAGATGATGGAAGAGGCCTCCGGCATCCTGAAGAAGGTCAACAACCATCTGAATGACATGATCCAGGCGATTGAGGATATTACAAAATCGAGCGAACAGACCAACAAGATCATCAAAACCATTGATGGGATAGCCTTCCAAACGAATCTACTGGCCCTGAACGCGGCGGTTGAAGCTGCCCGGGCAGGCGAGGCCGGTGCGGGATTCGCTGTAGTGGCGGACGAAGTGAGGAACCTTGCCATGCGATCTGCCGAGGCGGCAAAGGATACGGCCAATCTGATAGAAGGCACAATCAAGACGGTTCGCAACGGGAACTCACTTACCCAGTCCACCCAAAAGGCATTCAATGAGAATATGGCCATTTCGCAGAGGGTCGGCGAGCTCATAACGGAAATTGCAGCGGCCTCAAACGAGCAGGCCGTAGGTATTGAACAGATCAATAAGGCCACGGCCGAAATGGACAGGATAGTCCAGCAATCGGCAGCAGAATCCGAGGAGACGGCTTCAGCTTCCCAAGAAATGAAGGCCATGGCCGAGCAGATGAATTCATTTGTCACCGACCTGGTCCGCATCATTGGAGGAAGAGCAAGGGGAGGCGGCGACGGGAGAATTGTTGGTGCTCGTAAGGAGACAAGTGTCGGAGCGGCGAAGTTCAGACAAGATGATATGGACCTGGAGCAGGGAAAACCTGGAGGACCTGAATTCCTCCCAACTACAACTAACAATCAAAGCAACAGAGGAGAATGGTTATGAAAAATTGTTTCAAGAACGGAATACTTATTCCACTGTCCGTGGTACTTTCTGTGGTTCTGCTCATGGCAACTCCCGCCATATCCAAGGATTTGACAGCGAGCGTAGCTTTGCTGCCCAATATCTCTGAATCGCCGGACAAAGGCGTATTCATTGATCTGATAAAGGCGATGAATGAGCAATACCCCGAAGGGAAGTTCAATATAGAAGTCTTTCCTTTTGGCAGGTCCATTGACAATGTGGTTGCGGGAAAGGCCGATTTTCATATCCCCATGCTTCGAAATCCCATTGTCCCTGAAGAGAAACTGCCCTTCCGGTATGCATCCGTGCCCATGGGGAAGGTCTATTTCGTGATTTACTCGCGCAGTGACAACCCCATCACCAAAGAGATGCTCGAAAAGGCCATGACCCAAAAACCGTTTCCGTACAAAGTAAGTGTGATGAGAGGGCTTGAAGACTTTTTCGGCTTTCCTGCGGAAGGTGAAACTGCCATAGATCAGATGATGGAGAAGGTCGATAAAAAGCGGGTCGATGCGTGCATACACGCGCAGGAAGAAGCCGACTTCGTCCTGAAGGATCTCAAGCTAAAGGGCATCCATAGGGAGTTCTACACATCATTTGATGATGTCGTCCTTGTTCAAAAAGGAGAGAAGGGAGATGAGGCCGACAAGATAGTCTCCGATTCCCTGAAGGCCCTTGCATCCAAGGGACGGCTCGAAGAATTGCATGCCAAGATTCACGTACCCTATCAGGACTGGCAACCCGATAAGATGGGCTGGTAAGAGCGAACATCTACGATAGACTAACGGGCGAGGACCAGGCCAATTGCCCGAGTTTTTTTGAAAATTGACATTGACCTCTATTTTAAGGATACAGAGTCGAAAAGGCAGAGTCAGAAATGACTCTGCCTTTTTTGTCGCCTCCGTAACGAAACACTCTGTCGCAGGGCCTTAAGCTTGTCTCGCGAATAAGCCGGTCAGGGATTGCGCAGGATTTTGAGACTGATTCGGTCGCGAAGATTGAGCAAAACCCGGTGCATCATGGAAAGTAGCGTTCAAAATCCCCCTGCCCTGCGCCAAAGACGCGACCCGCTCTTTTCAGGTTTCAAACTGAGAATACGCGGGAAGTTGCCGGCCTGAGACGCGCGCCGCGTTTCTACCCTGCAGTAGTAACGATTCGATTGGTATAGTATATTCTTCAGTCTGAGGGCATAGTATAATACAAAGCTGGACATGGCAAAGAGGTCCTTTGCCCTTCGAGTTACATAGAACGCCATGTCCGTTTTCTGATATGCGACCAACTCATTTACGGGAAAGCCGAATATGGGCCGACTGAGATTGATCCTCTGTGCCATATCAGCCGTTATCCTTTTTGCCCTAAGTCTAGGGACTGCTGCAGGACAAGGCGATGTTAAAGACCTTCTCGCGACCGAAGAGCAAGAGTGGTTGTCGGAGCATTCTGCCTCGATTCGGATCGGTATAACCGAGATTCCTCCTCAAGTATTGCGCGGTAAAACTCAGGGAGATTACGAAGGACTGTCCATTGACTACATAAGACTTTTGGAGCGCCGTCTCAACTGCAAATTTAAGCTGGTGTATTACACGACCTGGGATGAGGTCATGCAAGCGGCCAGGAATAACTACATTGATATGATTTTCGCGGCTCAGAAAACCCCGGAACGCTCAGAGTACCTTCTGTTTTCTACTCCTTACATTGAACTGCCCAACATGATCGTTATGAGGAACAATGTGGAGGAAGCATTTACCCTCGAGAAAATGAAAGGTTTGAAGATTGTGTGCTCTGAAGGAAGTGCAGTTCTAGAGTTCTTGAGAGCCAATTACGGCTATTTGGATATTTATCCGGTAAACGACGAACTGAGCGGACTGATCAAGGTATCCTTTGGTGAAGCTGACGCAATGGTCGTTGAGCTGTCACGTGCATCCTACGACATAGAAAAGGCGAAAATCACAAATCTTCGTGTTGCCGGCAATACGGGCTTTACATATCAGTTGCGCTTTGCTTCCAGGAAGGACTGGCCTGTTCTCAACCGGATTCTGGATAAAGGGTTGTCGTCCATAACTGACGCGGATCGTGATGTCATCACCAGGAAGTGGATTGCTATCGGCCCTGAACCAATCCTTGGAGGCAGGAAATTCTGGGGCGTTTTGTCCGCCGGGCTTTTCGCCATGGTGTTGATTCTCATGGTGGTCATATTATGGAATCGGACTCTCAAGGCACGGGTCACACAACGCACTGAGCTGCTGCAAAAGGAACTATTGGAGCGAAGGCGGGCGCAGGAGGCACTGAGAGAATCGGAGCAACGATTGTCTCAGATTATTGATTTCCTGCCTGATGCAACTTTTGCTATTGATCTGAATGGTAAAGTGATCGCATGGAACCGGGCTATTCAAGAAATGACAGGGGTCAAGGCTGAACAAATCCTGGATAGAGGAGGCCATGAATACGCCTTGCCTTTCTATGGGATGCAGCGGCCGTTATTGATTGACCTGGTATTCGCCTCTGATGAAGAGATCAAAAATGAATATCATTTTGTGGAGAAAGAGGGAGATGTTCTTTTGGCCGAGGCGGATGTGCCTGTAAAAGGGCAGGGGTATCGTGCCCTCTGGGGAACAGCCAGGCCTTTATATGACAGTGGAGGGAATATCGTAGGCGCCATTGAGGCCATTCGCGATATTACCGAACGTAAGCGAGCCGAGGGGGATCTCAAACAGATGAACTCCTACCTCGAGAACATCTTTGACAATTCGCCCGACGCGATCGGAATTGTGGATAGTCATGGACGGTTTATCAGGGCGAACAAAATGACGGAAGAACTCTACGGCTATACCTCTGAAGAAATGAAAAAGAAGTCTGCATTCGAGCTGTACGCTGACAAAGATGATCTCGAAAAAATGCTTGCGACCCTGCGCAGGGACGGCGCGGTGAAAAAATGGGAAATGAGAATGGAGAGAAAGGATGGCAGCATTGTCCCATTTGAAATTTCCATTGGCTTGCTGAAAGACGGCCAAAACCGGATACTTGGCAGCGTTAGCATCGCAAGGGACCTAAGCGGGATCAAGGAAGCGCTGGCCGCCGTCAAAGCTTCTCACGAACGGTTGTACCAGGAAATCTCCGAACGCAAACAGGCAGAGGGGACAGTTGAACGGCTCAGACGCCGCAACGAGCTTATCTTGGACTCGGCAGGAGAAGGGATTCTGGGATTATGCCCGGAGGGAAGACATACCTTTGTCAACCCGGCCGCTACCAGGATGTTGGGGTATACGGCCGATGAGCTCATCGGCCGCAAAGGCCATGACCTTTACCATCACACCAGAGAAGATGGAGGGCTGTACCCGGAAGAGGATTGTCCGATAGTTCAAGCTTTCAGGTACGGCAAATTCTGCCAGGTTGCTGAAGAAGTATTCTGGAGAAAGGACGGGACGGGTTTTCCGGTCAGATACAGCAGTGCGCCTATTATTGAGCAGGATCAGATTGTGGGGGCTGTGGTCACGTTTCGCGATATCACTGAACATAAGCGCGGAGAGAAGGAGAGAAAGAAACTTGAGGAACAACTGTTCCAGTCCCAGAAGATGGAGTCGGTTGGCCGGCTGGCCGGCGGCGTGGCGCACGATTTTAACAACATGCTCGGCGTGATCATCGGCCGCGCGGAAATGGCCCTCGAACAGAACGTTCCCGCTGACAAACTCCAGCACGACCTCAGAGAGATCCTCAAAGCGGGCCAGCGTTCAGCGGACCTTACCCGGCAACTGCTTGCCTTTGCCCGCAAACAGACCGCGGCTCCTAAAACACTCGACTTGAACGACACCATCTCAAGCATGCTCAAGATGCTTCGGCGGCTTATCGGCGAGGATATCGACCTGCTCTGGGTACCGGAACTCGATCTTTGGAAAGTCAAAATCGATCCCTCCCAGGTGGACCAGATTCTTGCCAATCTTGTGGTCAACGCCCGCGATGCCATTTCCGGAGTGGGCGCAATCACCATGAAGACCGAGAATGTCGTGATCGACGATTCCCAAAGGGCCGAAACCCCCGAATTCATCCCGGGAGAATACGTCCTGCTGTCCGTGAGCGATAACGGCGATGGTATGAGCAACGAAGTCCTCGAGAATATCTTCGAACCTTTTTTTACCACCAAGGAACTGGGCAAGGGAACCGGGCTGGGATTGTCCACCGTTTACGGCATCGTCAAACAAAATGACGGGTTTATTTATGTAGCCAGTGAACTGGGGAAAGGGACCACGTTTTATATCTACCTGCCTCGGTTCGAGACTCCGATCGCACGGAAGCCCTCTAAGGAGGTGGCCGATAAGCTCCGGACAGGTACGGAAACCATCCTGCTGGTCGAGGACGATGAAGCGATCCTGAACCTCAGCAAGATAATTCTCGAAAAGCTGGGCTATACGGTGCTTGCGGCAGAGACTCCGGTGCTCGCCCTACATCTTGCCGAGAAGCATCCAGGCGAACTCCACCTGCTGATCACGGACGTGGTGATGCCGAAGATGAACGGCCGGGCATTGGCAGAACAGCTTGGCGCCACCCGGCCAAACCTCAAGTGCCTGTATATGTCGGGCTATACCGCCGACGTGATAACCCATCGGGGCATTCTGAACGGAGGAGTGGATTTCATTCAGAAACCTTTCAGCAGCGACGAGCTTGCGGCCAAAGTCAGACAAGTGTTGGACCGCTTCGAATAGAGTCACTTATAATGCGAATCAACGTAGAGTGGGCACGGTCCTATTACCGTGCCCACCAGCCAAGCTTTGATGTACCTGGATTCATGGAAGAATAATCAAAAGGGAGTCACCTCCGGGGACAGTGGTGTCTGCGTTTCCGCATAACTCAACTGCGCCTTTCCATTGCCTTTCTCGGAAACGGCGGATGCGTCTTCGGTTTTTTTGGACATTTTTCTATTTTCTGCGCTTCCATTTACCGCCCAACTGCCTTGGGATCCGTTGACAAGGGCCTTCAGTTCGCTGACCAGTCCCTTCATCCGCTGACTTTGAGAGTTCATCTCAGCGGAGGCCGAAGCCGACTCTTCGGCATTGCCCGCGTTTTGCTGGACCACGGTGTCCATCTCGCCGACCGCCTTGTTTATCTGGTCGATCCCCTGAGTCTGTTCCTGAGAGGCTGCGGCGATCTCTCCGACAAGCTCGCCCACTTTCGATGTGCTGCTCGATACGCGGAGGAACTCGTCGTTTGTCTTCGCAACCATGGCGCTGCCGGTCTGCACTTTCTTGACCGTCGATTCGATCAGGGTCGCGGTATCTTTTGCGGCGTCTGAGGCACGCTTGGCCAGATTCCTAACCTCCTCGGCAACGACGGCGAAGCCCGCTCCGGCCTCACCGGCCCGAGCGGCTTCCACGGCCGCATTGAGGGCCAACAGGTTGGTCTGGAAGGCAACCTCATCTATGGTCTTTATAATCTTCTGGGTCTGCTCACTCGCGACCGAAATTTCTCTCATGGAAGTCGTAAGAGCATCCATCGAGCTGTTTGCCTGTTCGATAGTTGCCTTGGATTCCACCATGAGGCGGTTTGCCTGATCGGCATTCTGGGCGTTCTGTCTGGTCATCGAAGACATTTCTTCAAGAGACGAAGAGGTCTGTTCGACGGCTGCAGCCTGCCTCGACGAGCCTTGGGCCAGCTCCTGGCTGGCATTGGAAACTTCGCCGGAAGCCGCGTCCACCAGTTCGGCGACTTCGGTCAATCCCATGATTGCATTGTTGATCGGCTTGGTGATAGACCTTACGAGCAAAATGGATAATCCCCAGAAGAGCAGAAGTGCGGAGAAAATGATTCCCGATATCATCTTGAGGGCCGTGGCCTTCATGGCGGCCAGGGAATCATCTACCTCAACGAGCAGAGTGCCGGCTGTTGCCAGAATGTTCGCACCGTTTTCATTGAGTTTGCGCAGCTTTTCGGCCTCATTTTGATAGAGACTTTGAGAACGCCCGACGAAGCCCTGGAACTTGCCCAGAGATTCCCTTATAGTGGCGGCGGCTTTCACCCAGGAATCATTTTTGAACGCGGAGGCGAATTGCTCCAGAGCGGTCAGATACGCCAACACATTTCCGTTGGCAATAGCTTTGTATTGCTCGATGAATTTCTGGTCCCCGCTGATGAGATATTGCAATTGTAGATTTTGAAGTTGCAGAAACGCGTCCTTACAGTCCTTCACAAGGTTCTGCATGGAGTATTCCTGGCCGCTGAGGGTTTCCCCCTCCATCTGGAGCTCGCTCTGCCGCTTCTCGATGTCTCGCTGTATGCCCCGCAAGAGTTCGTCGGAAACGCGCAGAGGCTTGACCATTTCCTCCTTCAAGCTGTTCTGCTGGCTATGGACCTCATCGATCTCGTAGAACAGCTTCCGGTAACTCTCGAACTCGGCTTCCATCGCGAGGATGAGTTTGTTCCCATGTTCACTTACCCTTGCCGCCTTGAGCTTTTCGATTGCTTCACTTACCTCCGCCGCCCTCGCGCCAAACTCGCTCTTCAGCTCGGCTGTGAAAAACTGAAAATAGGTTTTTTCGGCACCCCGGGTGGCAAGCATCTTCTCCACGGTCTTACCGACGTTTTCCTTCATCAGATTGGCTTGTTCGATATGCGAATAGTAATAGAGCCCCACTCCCAGAGCAGCTAGAACGAGAAAGGAGGTCAAGGCAACAAAACCGAACAGTTTCTTGTTAAGGCTGATACTTGCAGATCTAAGCTTCAACTCCGACCCCTGGTTTGAAATTTAAATCGCGTTATTTCCCCAGTACTTTCTGGACATCTTCCGGGCTCATGTCGTACACGCCGCAGCCGACTACGAGGTCCTGACCATTCGCCTTGACCAGCTTGACATAAGAGACCTTGAGCACGGGCGTCTTATCTCCCGGCTTGGGCCACATATAATCCACCCAGCCCGCGCCCTTCGTCTTGGCGACTTCATTCATAACGGTGAAGAAGAGTTTCCCGTTGGGATCCTTAAGATCTATGACGCTCTTGCCTTCCAGTTTGTAAACAATCGGATGCATGAGCATAATGCCCGATAAGTCATGTACCCAGATGTAGGTGCCCGCAAAGATGAATTCGCTGTCTTTCCCCTTGAACTTGGGGAAAGCCGCCTTGCCCTCCTTTTCCAGAAGCGCGGCAGCTTTGTTCACGTTGTCTATTATCATCTGGGGCGTGGGCTTAACCGACGCGCTGGCGACACAGGCCTGCTCGGATTCCTTCGCAAGTTCTTCCGGCGTCTGCTGCGCAAGCACCGGAACAACCCCGAGAACTAAAAACACGCACAGAAACATTACCATAGTCCTGACAACAGATTTCATGAATTCCTCCCTATTTTTTTCAAACGTTCACCGCATGGAATCAGATGATGATTCTTACAGACCTGCCCGGCCGAACAAGAACACGGTGGGTTATCCGATGGATTTGAAGCCGAGATCGCCAAATATGGATCATCCCCAGATTCGCCATATCTGTTGTCTGTAAATACGGCGATTTATTCGAAAACTTAAGAAATTTTCTACACCTGCAAAAACTATTAAGATTTTTGCGAAACACTACACTACGATAAATACTTCTAAGTCCTGAGAATCCAGTTGATCTTGTTAAAGAATATCACTAAGTATTTGATAAATAAGGACGGAAATGGCGAAATATGGCAGTCGGCGGTGAGACGCCGGGATGGGCAGTCTACCTGGAAGGACCACAGGAAAATGAGAGCCAAGACTTTAACCCGTATCGCGATCGGTCCGGCGGGAAACAAAATGGACGGTTACTCATTGCCTGGAATATCACCAGTTTTTAGTTTTGAACAAGAACTCAAGACTCAAAACTCTCGAAGGAATCCGGCATGAGAAAGAAAGATTTGATATGGCTGGCTCTGTTCGGTTTAGCTGCCCTTCTCACAGCGGCCGTTAAATACCTGCCGTTTCTTCCCGGTGATGTAAGTTGTACCCGGCTGGTGCAATCGTTGCTGCCGGAATCCAAAGAATGGGCCAAATGGTTGTCCTCGACGGCCGAAATGCCTGCGGTCCTGATATTGATAAGCATTACGTTCCTTATTTCCATGGTGGTGGCAGGATGGCGGGCAGCTTCGCTATCGATTGTCAGCTTCATGGGATTGCGGTTGCTGGGGAAAGCACTGGGACCGATTATCGCCCAACCGCGTCCATCTCCCGAATTAGTTCACGTTGCAGTGTCGCTATCCGGCTCGGCCTTTCCATCCATCTTTGCTCTAAACTATATATCAACGGTTGGATTCCTGGCTGTTCTGGCAACAGTCAAAACATCGGGAACGCTTCGCTGGGCTATATTGCTTGCCTGCTCTTTGCTCCTTATCATCGGATGGATTGCCAGGGTTGCCCTTGCGGCTCACTGGCCAAGCGATGTGGCCATATCTTATCTCATAGGCCTTTTGTGGGTTACCTTGCTCATCCGTTTTGCCTGAGAAAAAGGAAGGTGTTGAGTTCTTAGTCACTCAAATCTGACAACTAAAACCTCATCAGTACTTGCCGCTCAAGAAGCACGACTGCCGGGACATCAACTTGCCGGGGCCCTCGCTCACTTCCTGCAGGGCATTGCAGATGGAGTCTTCCAGGGGGGTAAGGCGCAGAACAATGATTTCCCTGATTCGGTTCTCACGGCAGATAACTTCGTTTTTCAAGCCTTCCAGAAGCGGACGAGCCACCCCGGCGGGGACGGGAGTAAACATGCCGATCCATATCGAAGACAGGACAGGGGTAAAAAAGGGGGTCGAAACGATTGTCCGCTTCAATCCGCGAACCCTGGCGTAAGTGGTCATCATATCGCGGTACGTGATAATTCCGGGCCCTCCTATGTCAAATTCCGCATCTTCCGTTTCAGGCTTATCCACGCATCCCGCCAGGTAGGCAATGGCATCGTTAATGTCTATGGGCTGACACCGTGTGTCTACCCATCGCGGGGCAAAAATGACCGGCAGGCGTTCGACCATATGCCTGAGCATTTCGAACGGAGCGCCTCCGGCTCCTATGATATTGGCTGCCCGCAGGATGGTAGTCTTAAAGGCTCCCGATTCCAGAATTTCGGCAACTTCCTGCCTGCTCGCGAGATGTTTTGAGAGATTATCCGCGATTTCACCGAGCCCTCCAAGGTAGATGACTCTTTGAACTCCCGACCGCTCAGCCGCCAGCACGAAATTGGTTGCGGCCTGCCTGTCGCGTTCAGCGAACCTGGCCGTTTGGAGGAAGCTGCGCCCGCCCATTGAATGAACAAGGTAATAGGCGATATCGATCCCTTCTAAAGCCGGATCGAGACTCCGTGGCACGAGCAGGTCCGCTTCGACCAGCTCGGTCCCTGCGTGGCCCGGACAAATCTTCCTGAATCTGTCCGCCGACCTGACCATGCATCTCGGGGTAAATCCGCGCTCTTTCAGAGCATGGAGGAGTCGGCCCCCTACAAAGCCTGTAGCACCGGAAAGAAGGATCTTGGGCATTCTGAGTGCATCCCACGGTCTCGATTTGAATCCCGCCGGGGGGACCCAAATGCTGTTGACTTAGGCACAAACCGAATCGGATGCGGAGTGGACTCGAAAGCCCGCACCACAAGACGATGAAAAGTTAAAGGCATTGCGGGAGGATCCCCGATGAGTATTTTACCTTTGGTTCAAGATGGGGAAACCATGGGCCGGTGTCAACCCGGCTTCGGAGGCCTTGAGCAGAATGGCAAAACGTTCCGCTCACTGTGGCTATTTATTTGAACATGAGACAGGATTACTTTAATTTATCGTCGGAATGCAATTTTCGCGAATTCATGAAGGAGGAGGCAATGAAGGTGGAGACGGTGCAAACGTCGAAGGCCCCGGCCGCTATAGGGCCTTATTCTCAGGCGATCCGCGCCAATGGTTTTGTTTTCGTGAGCGGACAGATCCCGATAGATCCGGAAACAGGTGAAATCGTAAGCGGAGGCTTCTCTGACCAGGCCCGGCAGTCACTGGAGAACCTGAAGCAGATTCTTATCGCCTCGGGGGCCGGCCTTGAAAAAGTTGTTGCCGTGGACGTCTTTATAACCGATATGTCCCAGTTCACGGTTTTCAACAAGATATATGAAGGATATTTTTCCGGCCACAAGCCCGCGAGGGCCGTTGTTGAAGTAAAAGGGCTCCCAAGGGGCGTGATGGTCGAGGTGAAGTGCGTGGCGGTTGCATGAGGAGTTTTTGGTTTGAGTTTTTAGCTTCGAGTAGTGACTGAAAACTCATAACTGATAACTCGAAACTCTTTCATAAGCGGGGAATTGGTGACGAAGAGCTGGACGCAAGTGGATGTAACGTGCGGGGCTGAAACAGCGGATATCCTGGCGGTGGAATTTGCCGAACTTTTCGGGGTAAGCGTGGAATTCATTTCCGGGGGCATCCGCATCTATCTGGATTCGGACCGTTTTGCCGAGCAGGAGGAACAGCTCAGACAGATCATCCGATCCACCTCGGCCCTGTCGCAGGAGGCCCGGATCGGACTTGCTCTGTCCCGGATAGCCGACGAAGACTGGTCGCAGACCTGGAAGGCGCATTTCAAGCCACTGCGGGTAGGGAGGCGGTTTCTCGTGACACCGACCTGGGAAGCCGTACCTGCCGATCCGGATCGTCTGGTAATTCGAATTGATCCGGGGCGAGCGTTCGGAACCGGCCACCATGAGACCACTCGCCTATGTCTCGAATGGCTCGAAAATTGCCTTGAGTTGGATTTGAACGCGGTCCCGGATTCGGGCCGCCTCCCTTTGTCCAAAAGTGGGACCCCGGGAGACGCCGAAGGCAGCATCGACCCTGATCCCGACGCTCCGCGAGGCGGGTACCAACGCCTGCTCGATGTCGGAACCGGGTCCGGGATACTCGCAATCGGCGCTGCCCTGCTCGGGTTCCGCGAAGTCGTAGGAATCGACAACGATCCCGAAGCTATCGAGGTGGCCGAAGAAAATATTGTACTGAACGGGCTGTCGGGCAATATCGAGGTCCTCCGCGCTATCCCGGAAGAGGTGAAGGGCTCCTTCGACGTCGTTATTTCAAACATTCAGTCCATACCTCTGATAAGGATGTCCGAAACGATTGCATCAAAATTGAAGAATGATGGCCGGCTTGCGCTGAGTGGAATTCTTGTGGAACAGGCCGACGAGGTTTGCGCCGAATATGAAAAAAGGGGCCTTAGGCTTACCGGTACGAAAACAGCCGGAGAGTGGGTGCTTCTTGCCTTTAGGAAGTAAGAGGGAGGGTGTATGAAACAAACGGAATTCAGTGGTGAGTGGATCACCCTGGATGCGCATAAAAACATTCGTGTGCCGTCGAAGCCAAACATTGGCTTTATCGAGGGCGACGGAACGGGGCCGGACATCTGGGCTGCGGCAAGGCCGGTGTTTGAGGCCGCAGTTCTAAGAGCTTATTCCGGGGAAAGAAAGATTCACTGGTTCGAACTTCCTGCAGGTGAAAGGGCCGCTAAAGAAACGGGCAATCCGTTGCCCCGGGAGACCGTCGAGCTGATCAGGAAAAGCGTAGTCGCCATTAAGGGCCCTCTCACCACTCCGGTCGGGACCGGCTTTCGGAGCCTCAACGTAGCTCTCAGGCAGCTTCTGGATCTCTATGCCTGCATTCGCCCGGTGAGATATATTTCAGGTCTGCCTTCACCGGTTCGCCACCCCGAAAAAGTCAACATGACCATCTTCAGGGAGAATACGGAGGACGTTTACGCCGGAATCGAATGGGCATCCGAATCTGAGGAGGCAAAGAAGCTGACGCGGTTCCTTCTGGAAAATTTTGAGGTTTCACTCCCCGAAAACTCCGGCATCGGGATAAAGCCGATCAGTCCCGCAGGGACCAAGAGGCTCGTGCGGCGCGCCGTCTCATACGCAATCGAACGGGGCTGTCCTTCCGTGACCATTGTCCATAAGGGAAATATCATGAAGTTCACCGAAGGGGCTTTCCGCACATGGGGCTATGAGGTCGCGCAGGAAGAATTCGGCGACCGGACTGTCACCGAAGCCGATTTACAGCTCAAGTTCGGCGGAAAGATCCCCGACGGCGCTGTCGTCATAAAAGAGCGCATCACGGATTCAATGTTCCAGCAGGTGCTGCTGAGGCCCGAAGAATACAGCGTAATCGCAACTTCCAACCTGAATGGAGACTATCTCTCAGACGCCCTTGCGGCACAGGTCGGCGGGCTGGGAATGGCCCCCGGCGCAAATATCGGGGACGACGCGGCGGTCTTCGAAGCTACGCACGGGACAGCCCCCAGGTATGCCGGTATGGACAAGGTGAACCCCGGCTCGTTGATACTTTCAGGTGTCATGATGTTTGAGCACATGGGATGGAACGAAGCGGCGGACCTGATAAGACAAGCCATCCATCGGACAATCGGGGACAGAATCGTAACTTATGATCTTGCCCGGCAGATGAGGGGCGCAAAAGAGGTCAAATGTTCCGAGTTCGGGCAGGCGTTGATAGAACACATGGGCTAGCAGGGAGCAGGTGGCGCGAAGCTTTTGCTCCCTGCTCCCCGCTTCTCGCTACCTGCTAGCAGCCGGGTTCGAGCAGCGTCTCGGTTTCAGCGCTCCAGTCTGCATCTTCGGGTTTGTCTTCGCCGGCCAGGTTCAACGCTTCGTTCAGATCGTCGCGCAGGTCTTCGAAATCCTCACAACCTACCGAAAAGCGGACAAGCTCGTCGAAAATTCCAGCCTCCTCCCTTTCTTCCCGCGGAAGGGAAGCATGCGTCATCGAGGCGGGGTGTTCGATCAAGGATTCGATCCCCCCGAGCGATACCGCCAATGTAATCAGCCGCACGTTGTTCATTACCGTTATCCCACCCTGCAGTCCGTGTTTGACTCCAAATGAAATCATCGAGCCGAAACCGTCCATCTGGCGCTTTGCGATCTCATGCTGGGGGTGGTCGGCCAGCCCGGGATAACTTACCCAGATAACCTTGGGATGAGACTTGAGGAACCGGGCAAGCTTCATGGCGTTTTCCTGCGCCTTTTCGATCCTGAGGGGCAAAGTGCGCGACCCTCTCAGGATGAGCCACGCCTGGTGGGGGTCCATCGTCCCCCCGAAAAGGCGCACGATGCTCCTGACCCGGTTGAAATGCTCCTCGGTTTTTGTAACCACCATGCCTCCGATCACGTCCGTATGGCCGTTTATAAACTTGGTCAGGCTGTCGATGACGACATCGGCCCCAAACTCGATTGGCCGCTGGAGGTATGGGCTTGCAAAAGTATTGTCAACGACCAGAAGCGCCCCATGCTTTTTCGCGATTGCGGCCACCCCGGCCAGGTCTGTAATTTTCATGCTGGGATTCATTGGCGTTTCCACGAAGATCATTCTGGTCTCGGGGCGCAGGGCTTTTTCTACATTGGTTAGCTCTGAGCTGTCCACAAAAGTTGTTTCCACTCCGTACCTGCTGAGTTCGCTTTCGAGAATCACTCGCGAAGAACCGTAGAGGCAGTTGGTCGCAACGACGTGGTCCCCACGGCTCAGAAACGATATGTAGACCGAACTTACGGCTGCCATTCCCGTGGCGGTCGCCACTCCGGCAAACCCGCCTTCCAGGGTCGCGACGCTTTCCTCCAAGGCATGTACCGTGGGGTTGCCTAGCCTGCTGTAAATATACCCGGACTGCTTTCCGGAGAATCGGGCTGCCCCGTCGGCCGCGCTGGGGAATGCAAACGTCGAGCTTTGAAATATAGGGACGGACACTTCTCCGTATATGCTATGCTCAAGGGTCCCGGCATGGATGGCCTTGGTAGATTTTCGCATTGCCCTGGGTTTCTTTACATCGGTTTTCATTTGAATCCACTCCCGGGACTGTGCGCCTCGGCGCCACACGTCCTTATATGTGATCTGCACAATCTCACCGCCCCAACCCTCTTCTTTGGAAAAGGGAGGGGTCAGGCGCCGCCGAAGACAGCACTGAAGATTCGAGTTACTATCCCGGCAGACGGTCTCACCGCCCCAACCCTCTTCTTTGGAAAAGGGAGGGGTCAGGCGCCGCCGAAGACAGCACTGAAGATTCGAGTTACTATCCCGGCAGACGGTCCCACCGCCCCTACCCTCTTCTTTGGAAAAGGGAGGGGTCAGGCGCCGCCGAAGGCAGCGCCGTAGATTCGAGTTATTATCCCGGCGGGCGGTCCCACCGCCCAACATGGATTTAAGGCCTACTTAAACGAAGTCAATATTGCGGCAAAGCCGGATGTGATAATTGTCCACAGCGCAAATTCTTTTTTGAATTCTCACCGGCTATAATACAAATACAGCTCTGGAAGTACTTTTGCGTTCACCGCATCGCTATCCTCTACAATGGACAGCTCAGGACGATGATAATAAGTGCAAGCCGCCGGACCGACATCCCGGCATTTTATTCGAAATGGTTTTTGAACAGGGTGCGCCAGGGATGGTGCCTTGTGCCCAATCCGTTCAACCCGAGCCAGGTCTCGCGCGTCCCTCTGTGCACCGGGGAAGACGACGCTTTTGTTTTCTGGAGCCGCAATCCTCGCCCGCTTATGCGGTATCTCGACGAACTCGACGATCTGGGCTGCCGGTACTATTTTCTAATCACCTTGATCGGCTACCCGGAACGCATAGACCCTGCGGCGCCCCCGCTTGGCCTGTCCATAAAAACTTTTCAGGAACTTTCGGCGCGAGTGGGGCCTCAAAGAGTCATCTGGCGCTACGATCCGATAGTTTTGAGCGCCCATAGCGAATGCGGGTTTCATGAGAGAAATTTCCGGCAGGCGGCTCAAGAGCTCAAAGGGGCTACCGGCCGGTGCGTGATCAGCTTTGTCAACCCCTATCGAAAAGCTCGCGCTCGGATGGAGGCTGCGGCGCCGGGCAGCTCTGAGCCGGTCGATTTTGACAGTCCGCAAATTTGCGGTTTGTTGAATGCAATTTCCGGCGCTGCCCGTGAAAACCGAATGGAAGTATTCTCCTGCGCCTCGGAGCACGACTTTTCTCGATTCGGCATCAATCCATCAAAGTGCATCGATCCCGACCTGCTTTCGGACCTGTTCGGAATGCGGATAAACCCTGTCAAGGACCCGTTCCAGAGAAAGGGATGCGGTTGTGCCGTAAGCAGGGATATCGGGATGTACGACACCTGTCTTTTCGGGTGCAGCTATTGCTATGCAACATCGAGCCTGGAGCGGGCGAAGGCTAACTACGCACGCCATGACCCGGAATCGCCCAGCCTGCTTACAGATTAATCGTTCGCTGCGCAGACAAGGAAACCGCTGCGCCACGGAGGCACAGAGAAAAACAATGAACCACGGATGACATCTTGCTGTGGTGTACAGGCACCTTGCAGCAGGTCGGGGGTGAGCGGGTTGAAAACCATCGAGCGGAAAAGGTGGATTTGAATCAGGATATGCTGTAAGGTGCTCGGTCGTTGAGAAAATCTTACCCGCAAGGCTTCGACAGAATCAGGCCCGGGGGCTTGGTAAAAATAACCCGATCTAAAGGAGAGTTTTACATCTGATGAAGGACAAAAACCTTTCGCGTGAAAATCTTTTGACTGAACCAATAGAACATATTGATATAGCCGGTTTCAATTCCGTCGCACTGATCGAGTCCATGAGCAAAATGTCCTTTAGCGCCAGGGAACTCGCTGCCGCCTCCAAAATTTTTGATCGCATGATAAGTGACGAGTCATGTACTATTGTATTGTCGCTTGCCGGCAGCACCAGTGCTGCGGGATGCATGGCCGTTTATAGCGACATGATTCGCTTTAACATGGTCGATGCAGTTGTGGCGACCGGGGCGAGCATAGTGGATATGGATTTTTTGGAGGCCATCGGCTTCAGGCATTACCGGGGCACTGCGGAAATAGATGACACCGTCCTCAGGGACGCGTATGTAGACCGCATATACGATACATTTATTGATGAACGGCAGCTCCAGGAGTGCGACGAGCAGGTAAAACACATTGCAGACCGGCTCCCTGCGGGGGCTTATTCGTCGCGCGAATTTATCAGGGAGATGGGCAGGTATCTGGTTTCGAATGCAAAGAAGAAAAATTCGCTCGTTCAGATCGCCTTCGAAAACAAGGTGCCGATCTTCTGCCCGGCTTTTTCGGACTCCAGCGCCGGTTTTGGCCTGGTAAAGCACCAGACCGAAAGGCCTTCGGAGCATGTGTCGATTGACAGTGTCAAAGATTTCAGGGAATTGACGCAGATCAAAATCAATTCGGCCAACACCGGCCTTTTGATTATTGGCGGTGGTGTGCCGAAAAATTTCATACAGGACGTTGTCATCTGCGCCGAGGTACTGGGGGCCGATGTTCCGATGCACAAGTACGCCGTTCAGATCACGGTTGCCGATGTAAGGGACGGGGCCTGCTCGAGTTCCACGCTCAAAGAAGCGAGGTCCTGGGGTAAGGTCGACTCCGGAAATGATCAGATGGTTTTTTGCGAAGGCACTATAGCGGTGCCGCTTCTGGCTAGCTACGCTTATCACCGGGGGAACTGGAAAAACAGGAAGCGGCGAAATCTCGCCGATTTGTTTCTCCTTTAGAATAGGTGGACTCCCGGCGCCCGACTCGCGGAGCATCGCCATCCTGGCCGGCGGTCGGTAAGCATTCGCCACAGAGGCGTTCGACAATTCCAAAAACTCGGTGGCCTGCTCCGAGGGGCTAGGGTCCATCTTTAGAGGACACAGAGAAAAACAATGGACCTCGGATGGAGGAGCACAGCGTGGTGTATATGAATGGATAAATGCAGAAGCGGGAAAAAGCATTGAAAGCCTGTCCTCGCTTTTCCCTTTCTGTTTTGTTTATCCGTGTTTATCCGTGGTGAAAGATTTTGCATTTCTCTGTGTTCTCCGTGTGCTCTGTGCCTCCGTGGTGAACGGGTTTGGCGGTCCCTACGCCTAAAAGGGAATAAAGATGGCAAGGATTACCTTCAAAGCATGGCAGCAGGTGGTTGAATTCCACAATCCATTGAAAAGAGGAGAGCTGGACAGGCAGAAAATAGAAGTCAGGCTTGACCCGCTAACCGAGCATCAGAGCATCCTGTCCGAGGCCCTGAAAGGAAAGGTCTCGATCCTTTTTCCGGAAACGGATTACGCATACCTGCACCAGCGGATCGAGGAGACGAAGGAACAGTGCTTCATGTGTGACGGGAAGTGGCGCAGGGCTTCACCCCGCTATCCTGAACATCTCATCCCGGGAGGGCAGATCGAAAGAGGGGAGATCGCCTTATTCCCCAACCTCTTCCCTCTGGCGCCTTATCACGCCGTTGTCAAGGTGGGAGAAAAGCATGGGCGAACCCTGGACGACCTTTCCTCAGCGCTTCTCTTTGATGCTTTCTCGGTATCCCTGGAGTTCATCAGGAGGTGCTTCAAATCCGATCCCGAAGCCAGGTTCTTTACTATCAATGCCAACTTCATGCCTCCGGCCGGCGGAAGTCTCGTGCATCCTCACCTCCAGATAATCGGATCATCGCATCCCACGACTCACCATCGGCTGCTGCTCGAAAGGAGCCTTGCCTACCACAGGGATACGGGCTCATGCTACTGGCTGGATCTCGTTGAGACTGAAAAGGAATCGGGACAAAGGTGGCTTGGAGAAATAGGCCCGGCCCGGTGGTTCACCGCCTTCTCTCCAATAGGCGTAAACGAGGTAAATGCGGTATGGCCGCATACTTCCCATTTCCTGGAATGGAACGACAGGGACGTCGAGGCGATGGCCGAAGGGGTCCATCGGGCTCTTCTTGCCTACAATGACTTGAAGTTCTCAACCTTTAATTTCTCCTGTTTCAGCGGACCTCTAGGAGAAACCGCTCCTGAATTTCGCTGCTTTTTGCGTTTGATCAATCGTCAAAACATGCATCCCAATCACCGCACAGACGATTATTATCTTCAGAAGCTGCTGAAAAACGAGATCATTATCTACCCGCCCGAGGAGTTGGCATCGCTCATCAAAGACCGCGCGGCCTGGCCGCTCCCCCCCTCACTTTAGAAAGGGGGAAGGCGCCGCTCAAGGCAGCGCTGAAGATTTGATTTTACAATGCTGGCAGGCGGTCCCGCCGCCCCCACGGAGTTGATAGTGTTTCGCACTGACGGATGGATGATACGAATTCTCCTTGTCCTGGCGGGCGGCGGCATTGGCGCCGTTACCCGCTACAGTGTTTCGCTGCTTGCCGTGAAGCTCTTCGGGAGCAGGTTTCCCTGGGGGACGCTTATCGTTAATCTTTCGGGCTGCTTCCTGATCGGTCTGGCTTTTGCCATGGCTGAACGGGGCCTTAGCATCATGAGCCCTTCGGTTCGCCTCTTGTTCGTTACGGGCTTCCTTGGCGGGTTGACGACCTTTTCGAGTTTCGCTATGGAGACGGTTGACGCAATGCGTTATGGGACGTATCTCGCTGCGGCTGCAAACTTTTTGTCCAACAACATCATCGGCGGAGCGCTCGTTTTCCTCGGACTATGGGTCGGCCGGTCAGGGTAGGAGAAAAAGACCATGCTTCAGTACAAGCTGATCGATATATTCACGAGCGAAGGGGCCAGGTGGGACGGAAGGCCTCTAAGCGATGCCATCGTCCAATACGTGAGGGACCTCAAGATTGCTGCCCGTACGTTGGTTACGAGGGCGACACAGGGTTCCTACGAAAGCGGCGAGATTTCCACTGGAAGGATCGAGGTTCTCTCCTACAATATACCCGTTCGCATCACGATAGTCATTCCCGGCTCAGAGTTGGAGCGAATACTTCCGAAAATGGAGGAAATGGTTGAAGACGGCATTGTGACCGTCCAGGATTTGAATGTCGTTTCCCACAGGACCCGTGGCAACCTTATCCCCGGGCATACAAGGGTTTGCGACATCATGACCCGGGATCCCAAGAAGGTCGGTCTGTCAACTCCGCTGGACGAAGCAGCGCGCCTTTTGCTCTCTTCTGCCTTCACAGGACTTCCGGTGGTCGATGAAGACAACCGTCCAGTTGGAGTCATCGCCCAGGGAGACCTGATCTATAAAGCGAACATGCCGATGCGCATCGGTCTGCTTGCCGAATCCGACCAGCAGAAACTGGCTGCGGTGCTCGAATCGCTGGCCCCGAAGCGGGCAGGCGAGATCATGACGAAGCCCGCTGTAATAATCGACCAGGACAGGTTGGTTACAGATGCCGTAAAACTCATGCTCGAAAAGGGAGTAAAGCGTCTTCCGGTAGTCGACCGTACGGGAAAGCTTACAGGCATTCTTTCCCGTGTGGATGTCTTTCGAACAATCATGCGGGAGTGTCCGCGCTGGATGGCCTTTCAGGACCAGGGCATTGTCGTGGATAACCTGCGTTTCGCATCCGACATCATGCGCAGCCGGAGTACCTATACGGTTCTTCCGGAGACGCCGGTAGAGGAAGTGATGCGCATCATCGGCTGCAATGACATCCAGCGGGTCTGCGTCCTGGACGGGGAAGGGCATTTCCTGGGGCTGATCTCGGATCGAGACCTCCTTGTCGCCTTTTCCAACCGCCATCCCGGAATCCTGGATTATTTCATGAGCAAGGTTCCCTTTTCGGAACGAGGCCGAAAGCACAGGGAACTAAGAGATCACTTACGCGCCGGAACGGCCTCGGAAATCATGAACACCAGCATCGTGACAGTCCGGGAGGATACCCCGGTAGAAGATGCCCTGCGGCTCATGCTGGAGCGGGCGATAAAGAGGCTGCCCGTGCTGGATGCAGAAGGTAAATTCAAAGGAATGATCAGTCGAGATTCCCTGCTGCGCAAGGGGTTTGCGGGCGGCGGGACCGCCGGCCGTGATTGAAGCTGAGGAGAACGCCGCTGCAAGCCTGCTCAAGGAATCACGAATACCATATGCTGTTTCAGATCATCGTCTTTTCTTATATCGTTTCTCGCTTCCTTTTCTTCGTGCGCTCCACATGCTCTTCGTGACAAAGACAGCCCCGGACCACAGCCAACGCGGTCCCGCCCAAAATTACCCTTGAGAAATAATGATTGTAAGGCGATAATCGTTAGCGAATTCCATTCCCTACTTGATAGAATTCGGCATAAAATGCTAAATCCGTTTGCCGGACGGGATCGGGCCGGTATTCTTAATAAAACAGGATTTTAATGAGAGTTTTCTTTTCGAGTTTGCGTTTCCGGCTGATGCTTGTGGTTTTTTTGGCAGTGCTCCCGTCTTTGGGGTTGATTCTTAATTCCGGTCTGGAAGAAAGAAAACAGGCCATTGCGGCAGCCGAGCAACAAACCGCTCTTTTTCTGACCCACGCCTCCCTTTACCAGGATCGTTTGATAGAGGGGACCATCCAGTTGCTGGAAACCTTGGCTGAGGTGCCGGAGATTAGACACAGTGATGATGAGAAGAACTCTGAAATATTCGCATCTATCTTAAAAAACCACAAGCAATACATCAATATCGGAGCAACTGATTCCGATGGCAACATCGTTTCTGCGGGAGTGCCTCCGCAAAAACCCACCAACATTGCCGACCGGTTCTATTTCGATCATGCCATGCGAAATGGCCGGCTGGCCATTGGAGAATATTCTGTCGGTCGAATCAGCAAAACACCGCAGCTCAATCTGGGATATCCAATAAAAGACCGGTCCGGTTCGATACAAGGCATAATCTATGCCGCGCTAAGTCTTGATCACCTGTCAGCCGTTGCAACTCGTGAACCTCTTCCCCCGGGGTCCACAGTCATTGTCACGGATAGCTGGGGAACGGTGTTGTATAACAGTAACAACCGGGAAATGCGTGGCAAGCCGTTCCCGAACCCGGAAAGTGTCGGGATGGCGTGCGCTCTGGGAAAGGGAATGCTCAAGACCAGGGGACCAAGGGGTGAGAGACTCCTGCATGCCTACGGCCCGATGAGCGATCTCGCACCTGTCGGCTGCATTTTCGTAGAACTGAACGAGCAATCAGTACTCGCCGGCCCTGATCGTGTGTTGATGCGCAACCTCATGGGTCTGGGAACCGCCGGTTTTTTCGCCATTATAGCATCATGGCTCCTGGGGTCTGTGCTTGTAACGAGAAAAGTAAAGGTACTCGTCGATGCTGCCAAACAACTGTCGGAGGGCGACCTCACAGTCCGGACCGGACTTGGTAAAGGCGGAGGTGAAATAGACAGGCTTGCGTCGGTATTTGACAATATGGCGCAAGCTTTAGAGCAAAGGGAGGAAGAAAGGCGGGAAGCCGACGCGACACTTTCGGCCATTGGAGAAAGATTTCGGCTCATTGTCGAAACCGCCAATGACGGGATCTGGGCCGTGGACAGCCATGCTAATACGACTTTCGTTAACCCTGTCATGGCCGGGATGATTGGTTATCGGCCTGGCGAAATTATGGGCAGATCATTCCTGGACTTTTTATTCGAGGAGGAAGTCCAGGCCCAGAAAGAAACCTTTGCCCGGCGAAGTCAAGGCGCCGAAGAAAGATATGAGCGCCGGTTGCGCCATCGGGATGGCCATGAGGTTTGGGCGCGGGTTTCCGCCGTACCAATGTTCGATGATGCCCATAACTTTGTCGGCTCGTTTGGGATGGTCACCGACTTCACCGACCGCAAGCTTGCCGAGAAGGCAACACGGGAGAGCCAGGAAAGATTTCAAGCCCTTTTCCAGTTTGCCCCCGTGGCGATCTTTCTCGATAAACTGAACGGGGAAACCGTAGATTGTAATAAAGCCGCTGAAGAAATCACCGGCTATGCCAGGGAAGAACTCCTGGGAATGCCTATCGGAAATATCATACCGGAACAAATTTGGCCTGTTTTTCCAAAGACCGGCATAGAAACCCTGCCGAAGGGCGAACATTCGATGGAATCCATAATTGTTCGCAAAGACGGAGACGTCTCCGCTGTTCTGGTAAGCACGAAACTGATTGCACTCAATGATGAAGAGGCATTCATCGTCATAGTCAGCGACATAACCGAGCGCAAGCGGGCCGAGGAGGAGCGCATGCGCCTGGTGGCGGCGATTGAACAAGCTGCCGAAGCAATCATAATAACCGACACGAATTGGATCATCGATTACGTCAATCCGGCTTTTTCGGCCATGACCGGCTATGACAGCTCAGAAGTCAGAGGCAGTCATTTGCGTCTTCTGAAAAGCGATAAACATGACAGCGGCTTCTACAGGGATATTCGGGAAAAGCTCAAAAGCGGACAGGGATGGACGGGACGGCTCAACAACAGGAAAAAAGACGGCTCGTTATACGAAACCGAGGCCACTGCATCTGCCGTCCGGAACAAATCGGGGGACATCATCAACTTTGTGAGCATCCACCGGGACATCACCCTCCAGGGAAAGCTCGAAAGGGATCTTCGCCAGGCGCAGAAAATGGAGGCCATCGGGACCCTGGCCGGGGGCATTGCCCATGACTTCAATAACATTCTGGCGGCCATAGTCGGTCACGCGGAACTGGCCAGATTCAAGCTTTCACAAGATGACCCGGTACGCAGTAATCTCGATCAGGTTCTCAAAGCAGGCGCTCGTGCAACGGACCTTGTTAAGCGGATTCTCGCCTTCAGCCGCCAGACCGAGCTAAGGCGTCAACCCGTACCCATCGTCTCCGTTGTAAAAGAAGCCCTCAAATTGCTGCGCCCTTCCCTGCCCACAACCATCGAAATTCGCCGTGAGATTACATTGAGTCCGGAAGATGGAGTGATTTTTGCCGATCCGACCGAAATCCACCAGGTGCTCATGAATCTTTGCACCAACGCGGCCCACGCCATGCGCGCCAATGGGGGCATTTTGCTCGTCAGATTGTCTTACCTCGTTGTTCCTGACTTCGGGTACTCCTTGTACCCGGACCTGGAACCAGGACCATACGTGTGTCTTTCTGTAAGCGATACCGGCAATGGCATCGACTCCGGGGTCCTGGATAGAATTTTTGATCCCTACTTCACCACCAAGCCGATTGGTGAAGGCACAGGGCTCGGACTTTCGGTGGTACAGGGGATCGTCAGAACGTATGGGGGAACGATAAAGGTGCATAGTCTGCCAGGTCAGGGAACTACCTTCGAGATATTTTTTAAAGGCATGGAGAAACAGCCCCCGGTCCTGACCGAAAAAATCGAAGCTCTTCCGGCGGGAGCAGAACGAATACTCCTTGTCGATGATGAGCAAATTCTGGCTGAGTTGGGAAAGGAACTGTTGGAATCCGTCGGCTACAAGGTCGTTACGGAAACCAACAGCCTCCAGGCCATGGAAACCTTCCGCGCCGACCCCTACAGGTTCGATCTTGTGATCACCGATATGACCATGCCGGGACTAAGGGGCGAGGAGCTGGCCAGGCAAATCATCGCCCTGCGGCCGGACATGCCAATCATCCTGTGCACCGGCTACAGTGATCTTATCGATGAAAAGCTGGCGCGAGAAATTGGGATCCGTGAGTTTGTTATGAAGCCCTATGTGGTCGCAAACTTCGTCCAAACCATCAGAAAAGCGCTGAAAACAGAAACGAATTAAGGAAATCGGGATCATGCGGTTAGACCCCTGCTCCCTTTCCCGGAGATTTTGCCGATCACGTTCCCTGTCCCGGAGAAAACCGGGGCAGGGAACGCAGCGGAGTGAAGATTTAAATTTAAATCATCATGAAGAGGGAGGGCAGCAGGTCAAGAATGCGAAGGTAATCCCGGTTTGAAAGGCTTTTCTTCATGGCCCACCCGATCTGTTCATAATCTTGTTCGTACCGCTTACCGCCTTCGGGCGTAAGGTCCTTTCACCGGCTTTAGCCGGAAAGTATACTCCGTACTGTTCGTGCCGGGTACTTATCACTTCTTGCTTTTGACGGCCGCCATAGGTTTGCCGCAAACGCAGTCCCCCGGTTTCTGGCTGATAGTGCCGCAATCGCAGCCGCTCCCACAGGCGCAGGCATACTTGCCGGTCGTCTTAAAAATCATCGTCTTGCCGTCCACCTTCACGTAAGCTTTACCCTTCACTACTTTGTCGATTTTTGTTTTGACCAGGTCTTTTCCGCATCCACATTTGCCCGCTTTTTTGGACATGGTCAGACAGGCGCAACCTGCACCGCACCCGCAGACATACACTTCATCGCCCTTCTTAAAGGTGATCTTCGTGTCGGCAGCGGCCGTGCCGACGAAAACGAACGCAAACATAACAGCACATGCCAATACAAGCAGTCTCTTCATGTCGCTCCTCCATCTTTGTGGTGAGTTGTTCACATCTTCCCACATGCTGACAGCCATTTTCGGAACCCTTTTAATAACACAAAGGCGAATCGAAGGATTGAAGATTTGGTTAAATCGATTGAAGAATTCAAGAATTGAGAAATTGAAGAATTAAATTCACGGGGAAAGAAGCGGCAGGCACGGAGCAGGAAGTGCGGCTGCTACCGGTTTTGACACGATTTATGCATCCAGTAGTTCCCTTATCCTGGCCAGCAGCAGGCTCGGTGTAACCGGTTTCCGGACAAGGTTGACGTCGAGATCGAGCAGGCCTTCTTTGCTGATAATATCTTCAGCATATCCGCTGACAAAAAGAACTTTGACGGCGGGATTCAAGGTTTTTATCTCCCGATAGGCTTGTTTCCCGTTCTTTTTCGGCATGATACAGTCGAGAATGACCAACTTTACCATATCTTTGTTCTCATCATATTTTATGATTGCATCATCTCCGTCCGTCGCAGCGATTACCCGGTATCCATGGTTCGTCAAGACATCCGAGAACAGCTCCCTCAACGATGCGTCATCTTCAGCGATAAGGATCGTTTCCGAACCACCCGAAATCTCACTAGGTTCTGTCTGTTCAGACACCTCCTTATGGGCTGTCTTGTAAATCGGCAGATAGACTCGAAACGTGGAACCCTTGCCGCGTTCACTGGAAACGTCGATAAAGCCGTTGTGCTGCCTGACAATTCCATAGACCATCGAAAGGCCGAGGCCTGTCCCTTTGCCCTGCTCCTTTGTCGAGAAGAACGGGTCGAAGATCTTCGAGATGATACTTTCGTCTATTCCTTCGCCCGTGTCAGAGACAATGACTGCTGCATATCTGCCTGCAGCGCCCGCGCCGTGTGCTGCAATAAATTCTTCTCCAAGGGTTGCCGGCTCTGTCCTGATCCCTATCGCTCCGCCTCCGGGCATTGCATCTCTGGCATTCGTGACGAAGTTCATCAGAACCGCCTCCAACTGGCCGCTGTCGGCGAAGATCGGCAGCTCGCACTCTGCATACGTCGTCCTGATCTCGATGTCTTCCCTTATCAGCCTCGCAAGGAAACTCTCCTGGTTCTTGACAATCTCGTTGAGATCCACCGGCCCCGGGTTTATGACCTGCCTGCGGCTAAAAGACAGCAGGCTCCGCGTGAGGGTAGTTGCCCGCTCTGCTGCCCGCAGAATCTGCTCTATGTTCCCCCTTGACGCGTCATCCCCCGGCAGCTTAATGAGGGACAATTGGGCATAACCTACGATTGCGCAAAGGATGTTGTTGAAATCATGAGCCACTCCTCCGGCGAGCTCTCCAATCGCCTCGATCTTCTGTGAGTGGCGCAGTTGCTCTTCCAGCTTACGGCGTTCCGTGTTATCTTCGACAATAGCGATTCCTCCGTTTATTGCTCCTCCCGACTCGATAACTGGGGCCGTATTCAAGGAAATCCAGAATTCAGCGTGAGTCAGTGTCGATCTGTATCTGCCCTCGTAGTGTCCCAACCTGCCGGCCAGGGCTTGCCGGAGAGCCGGAAGAACACTTTTGTCGTCCAACGTATTCATATCGAGCCCCGCAAGCTTATCAGCGCTAGATCCCAGAGTCTCGGAGAACCTTTCATTCACTGCCGTAATGCGAAGGTCGCCATCATAATGGAAAATACCAATCGGTGAAGTTTCGAAAAGCAGCCTGTACTGTTCCTCGCTGTCTCTGAGCGCCTCCTCAGCCATCTTGCGCATGGTAATATCCTGGAGCGTCTCGATTGCCGCCAGGAGTTCCCCTTTGCTGTTGCGAACAGGAGTGGCGTCGAAGACGATATACCGGTCCTTGCCGCCGAGATTGCTATACCAGCCTTCGGCGTGCAGGCCCTCAGGGGCCAGGGTTGACCTTGAGCTGCTCGGATAGAGATGCGGAAGTTCATTTGAAGTACCGTCTATGACGAGGTCGGCCAGACATGGGCGTTTATGGTCATAGAACGGCTTCCAGTGATCGTCAGTGCCGGCCACTTGGGTTGCGCGGACCCCCGTTAAGCTTTCACAGGCCTTATTCCAGAAAAGGACTCGATGATCCGGCCCGAGCACGAAGGCCGCAACTGCAGAGTCCTCTATCAGGATTTCAGCAAACCGTTTCTGCTCCTCGATGGACTCCTCCATCTTTTTCCGGTCCGTTATGTCCCTGCAGATATGAATCAGGCCGCTGACATTTCTTTGCTCATCCACACGCGGCATGGCGCGAATCTCGAGAAACATTTGCAGGCTGGGCTCAAATGTTTCACGGATGCTGGGCTTCGCGGTGACGAGGCTTTCACAACTCGGACAGTCTGGTGGAGCACAATCTCTCCCATGAAAATGCCTGTAGCATTTTGCATTCTCAGGTCTAAAATCCGACAGGCCAAGCATCCTGGTTGCCTGACTATTGGCCTGGATTATATTGAAGTCCTTGTCATGGATCGTAATTATATCTGGAATCGTGTTGAAGGTATCTTCCCAATCCTGCTTTGCTTGTTGGAGTTGCGTTTCCGTTTTCTTCCGTTCGCCGATCTCCTGGAGCAGCCGCCGGTTCACCTCGGTGAGTTCCCCGGTCCTTTCCCGCACCCTGGCTTCAAGGATCTCATGGGCTTGGGCAAGTTGCATTTGCGAGGTCTTGAGCCGGCGGTTTGCTCGTAACACATAGACTGTCGTTATGCCCATAACGGCGATCAGGGTCAGAGCAAGTGTAATTGAAACGCCCTGTTGCCTGAGAGTTTCCCGGAGCGTGATTTTACCCAGATCCTCATAAATACCGATATGCAGGTCCTTGAGCATCTCATGGACGGTTTGATAGTCCATGGGGATCGTCCATCCGTTGATACGCAGCGAGAGGGCCGCCCGGGGCGTTCTCAGGCATGCTCAGCAGGGCCATCGAAACCTGTTCGGCAAGTTGTGACGAAGTATGCCTGACCTTGGCAAAGGGCCACTCGGGATAGAGGGCGGTACTGGCTGCAAACGGGAAACCATCATAGTGCAGGGGATTGAGGCTCTGGAAGTCCTTTAGGTCGATCTTGCCTTCTTCCTGCATGTTTTCAAGAATGCCCGTCCTGACCGTCCCAGCATCCACCGACCCGTCCTTGACAGCCTGGACAACCTTATCATGGGTACCCGCAAAATCCAGGCGTGAGAAGTCGCGGCCCGGCACGATACCCTTTTTCCGCATCTCCCGCAGACCTGCCATCCAGCCGCCGAGTGAAGTTTCATCGACGGCCATGAATGACTTTCCCCTCAGGTCCTCGAGACTCTTGATGTCGGACCGGTCGGCGCGGGCAATTATTACCCCTCCCAGTCGAGTGACGGGGGCTCCGCTCGGACCGGTTTTCTTCATCGTAGCGAGTCTGTCCACCCGGTAACGGGCTTCCAACTCGACGTAGATCGAGGGGTTGGCTGTGATGAAATCGACCTCGCCCCGCTCGACCGCCGTGTTTATCTCATGAAAGCTGAGAGGGACGATTTCAAATGACATCCCACGGATCTTCGAGGAGAGGTATTCTGCCGTCCCTGCCCAGTGTTCGAGCGCATCCTGCGTTCCACGGTGGGCCAGTACGCCGATTTTCACAGGTTTTTTTTCGTCAGCCCCTGCAGCCGTTGCGCAGATTAAGCACAGTAATACCACTGAAAGCACTAAGGCCGGACTCCGACCCATTGGCGGTCTCCATTCAAGAATTTTGTTATTCCATTGAAGACCTGAATCGTGACACATTCCTGCCTTTAGGCCGGTCAAGACTCAGTTTGAGCAAACAGCACGATAATCGGCAGAACCGGGTTTTATCATTAAGTGCTTCATAAAAGAAGGATGCGGCCTGATGGATCGGTGGTCCCATCATTTGCGGCCGGAGAACCCTGATTTGCATTTCTGAATGCAATTCCGCTCAACCGGAGTTCGTGGGCCTGACCTCGGGATGGACCCAGGGCCAGGCTTGGACAGGCTTCGCGGCTTTCGTGCATCCTTCGCACTGCTAAAGTGTGGTTCGCCGCCCCGAAATTAATAATTAACTTTTCGCGGTCTCCTGCCGAAATACTCTCTGGATACAGAATGATTATCCAACGGGAAATTTTATCATTTCGACCAGTTCACCAAGATTACCGATTTAAGGTAAAGACAATCCCCCAAATCCGATCCGGTCCGTGGTTCGCCTGGGTGAGTGACAGTGGGGGTTTAAACAAGTATTACCGAGAACAGAGAATATTTAGGAATTCCTCAATTCTTCAATTCTTTAATTCCTAAATTGGATCCAGCCAATTCCCCAACAGAGAACTTAAGGATTTAAGTATTATTGACGCCACGTAAAGAATAGGGAGATTTTATGGCTCATAACACGAACATACTTCTTGCCACCGGCACTAACGAGATGGAATTCGTGGAATTCTACATCGATGAAATGATAGGAGGGGAAGTATACCGCGGCTGCTACGGAATCAATGTAGCCAAGGTAGTGGAAATCATTCGCAAGCCAACGCCGACTTTTCTGCCCGAGGCGCCTCCGGGCTTTCTGGGAACTTTCCTTTCGCGAGACAGGGTTATTCCTCTTATAGATTTGGCGGTCCAACTCGGAAAGAAAAAGCCCGAAGAAGAGATAAACCCGCTAACCATCGTGACCGAATTCAACAAATTTACCCTTGCCTTCGTTGTTTCAGGCGTGAACCGAATCCATCGTTTGGTGTGGGGACAAATAGAGCCTGCCGGCGCAATTCTGGACACCATGACCAGTTCGGTTACAGGCATTGTCAAAATGGAGGATCGAAACATATTGATCCTCGACATGGAAAAAATTCTCGGGGAACTCAATCCTCAATATGAGATCAAAGATGATGTTGAGATCCAGCCCGTAAGCGTCGATCTTCATTACAAGGCGCTGATCGCCGATGATTCTTCCCCTATCAGAAAAATCCTTTCCAGAAAGCTCGAACAGGCAGGTTTCGTTATCCAGACGGCATGCGATGGAAGCGAGGCATGGGAATACCTCAAGGGATTGAAAACACAGTCACAAAAGGAGAAACGTCCAATTTACGATTACGTCGATATCCTTATCTCCGATATCGAGATGCCGCAGATGGACGGCTACAGCCTGTGTCAGTCAGTTAAGCAGGACCAGGTGCTCAAGGCGCTGCCGGTCGTACTTTTCTCGTCACTTATCAACGATAAACTGATTCACAAGGGGAAGTCCGTGGGCGCCGACGATCAGATAACGAAGCCGGAGGCCGCCAACCTGGCTCAGCGGGCGGGGCAATTAATCGAACAATACAGAAACAGCAAGGCTCTTTAGGAAACTTCCAGTGGCATACAAAAACTTGATAGTTATGGTTGTGGACGATTTTTCCACGATGCGGCGCATCATAAGAAAAATTCTGAAAGATTTGGAATTTAAAGAGGTAATTGAAGCCGAAAATGGCGCTGAAGCTTTCGAGTTATTGAAGACCAACAATGTCGACGTGATCGTCTCAGACTGGAACATGCCGATCATGACCGGGCTTGAGCTGCTGAAGCGGGTGCGGGCGGATGAACGGCTGAAAGGCATTCCCTTCCTGCTGGTTACGGCCGAGGCCCAGAAAGAAAACATTATCGAGGCGATTCAGGCCAAGGTCAGCAACTATGTTGTAAAACCATTCACTCCGGCGGCGTTAGCGGAAAAACTCGCCAAGATTATTCCTCAGGGCTAGTGATGGAGAGCAGATGATGGATGTAAAGCTTATAAATCCCTTTCTTGTGGCGGCCATGCATGTGCTGAAAACAATGGCTGAAATCGATGCAAAACCCGGAAAGCCCTTTCTCAAGAAGGATGATGTTGCTATTGGAGATGTCTCCGCGATCATCGGGATCACCGGCGCGGCCCAGGGGTCTATGGCCTTGATTTTCACCGAGCAATGTATCAAGGACATTGCAGCGAACCTCTTAGGAGAGCCTTGCACTGAGCTGAACCATGAGGTGAAAGACGCCGTAGGGGAACTGACCAACATGATCTGCGGAGATGCCAGACGGCGGCTGGCCGAGACTGGATTCGTTCTCCAGGCTGGAATACCGACAATAGTCGGGGGAAAAGGCCACACGATAACGCATATTGCAAGCGGGCCATGCCTTGCCGTTCCATTCCAAACGTCTCAAGGTAGTTTTATGGTCGAGGTGGCGTTCAGCGGTTAGGCGGTGAGCGGTGAGCAGTGAGCAGTGAGCAGTGAACAGGAAAAGCAAAAAGAGAATCATTCCTCTCGGTCCTATCGCTACGAGAGGAGCAGTGAGTAGAAAAAGACTCCACGCTCCGCAAGCGCAAGGGGTTGTCCGTAAATAAGCCTCCCGGGGATTGCTACGCATTTTGAAACTGATTTGCGCAGCGGTGAGTTTTTATATCTCAGCCGGAAGACAGGCCCTATGTCCTCCCTCATCAATAAAAACCGGTTAGAGATCTTTTTTCATCTGATGGGAACCAGGACATTGATGGGCTCATTTATGACCCCTTGTTCAGCAAAGTTCCTCAGCCGTTCACGCAAAGTGCGATTCACTCGATAACCCTTGGCGACGAGTAAACGACCGTCTCGAACCCGCACATCCTCGGCTAAAATCATTTCATCCTCCAAATTCGCCACTCTTACCGCCCTTTCCTCATACCCGGCCTTGACGCCGATGACAGCCTCAAGCGCCAGTAAGACATCGGGATCATACCAGTTGGCTCGCTTGGCCAGCCCCGCAAGAGCTTCACTCTCGGAAGCCCCTCTTGCCTGGGCCGTATCGAAATCTGAAACCACTTTCAGAATTCTGGCGCCAAGCGGGATTTCTTTCCCGGAACAAAGATCCTGCGGATTTCCCGAGCCATCAAAACGTTTTTCCTGGTTGGCGATGATTTCGGCGATTTCTTGCATCCGGGGAATGTGGCTTATCAAATCCGAGGCAATGAAGGGGTGCATATCAAAGAGCTGCTTCTCCTCTCCGGTAAGCTCCTGGCCCTGATAGAGCTTCTTCAATGCCGTTTGCGGTAAAATGACACATCCAATCTGAGACAGTGCGGCGGCGGTTTCCACCTGCCATAAATCAGGGACTTCCATCCTGATCGCAATCTCTTTGACATAATGTACAATCCGGGAGCCTCTGCCGAACGCCTCAGGGTTGATCAGTTCCAGAATTTCAGAGAGAACCTTGATGCTGCCGCGAAGCGTTTTTTCCAGGAGTTCCCGTTCTACGGTGATCAATTGGTACTGCCGAATTCCGGCGGCAAGAGCGTTAGCCAGCGTATCCGAGTCACATGGTTTGGTCAAAAGACGGAAAATACTCCCCTCATTTACTGCATCGACAGCGGTTTGCAGATCGGCGTTCCCGGTGAGCATCATTCGCACGCTGTCCGGCGCTGCCTTGCGTACTCGCGAGAGGAACTGGATACCGTCCATAACAGGCATGCGGTAGTCAGATACGATGACAGCAAAAGGTCCCTGCTCCGATATGGCTTTTAAACCTTCCTCCGGACCGATAGCCGTTTCGATTGCATAGAGTTTCCTGAACTGGCGCTGAACGGCAGCCAACAGGTTTGGGTCGTCATCGACGATGAGAATCTTATTAGACATTAAAATCTCCACAACCGATTGAATCACCACACACAGAGCGGAATTGTTCAACCCGATCTGCAATTCCAAGCCTTTCCAGATATTCACGGTCCAGGCCCGTCATCAGGTCGCGATCCAGGGCCGGATTATAGTGAACGATGTTGTTTGCCAGATACACAGCCGTCAAAGTGCTAAGCCCCTGATTCGGACATCCGGCTGGACAGTGATGGAAGGCAATCGCCTCCACGCTGGACTCGGAAAGCCCCCATATTCCCATCAGATAGGCCCCTATCTGTGCATGGGTGGTCCCGAGGATTGCCTGCTCGGCTTCCCATAGCGGACAATTGGCGGAGTTCACCATCTCGTTTATCTCACCGCATTTCCCAGGAAGCTCATCGAGCATAACAAGTTTGCCTACGTCGTGCAGTAAACCAGCCGTAAAAGCCTCATCAAGTAAGTCTTTGCCTATTCCCACCTCTTTTGCAATCGCTTTGGCAAGAATACCCGTTGAGATGCTATGGTTCCACAGGTTGGCTATGGAATATCCGGGCAGCTCCGATCGGCCGAACTGGGAAAAGATCTTGACAGATAGTATCAGGGATTTAACGATTTCCAGCCCAAGAAGATTAACTGCTCTTACCGGGGTTGTGACATGTTGGGGCAGCCCGAAAAAAGAAGAGTTTACAATTTTCAAAATCTTCGCTGACATACCTACATCTCTTGATATGATTTCTCCCACCCTGTTGAGGGAGCCATTAGGTGAGTTCGCCTCTTCGACTACTTCTTCATAAAGAGCAGGTAGGCTCGGCAAAGATTCTATGCCGGAAACCACACTCACCAGCGATTTGTCATCCAGGAGTCCACGTAAAGTACAGGCGCGGGATATCGTAGCCCTCAGCGTTTCCCCTTCACAGGGTTTTGAGAGGTATTGATGAGCAGATCCTATTGATTTAAAGATTAAGTCCTTATCGCTTGTTCCCGAAAGAATTATCCTTACGATTTGTGGATATAAATCTCTTACCTGGCTTAATAATTGGACTCCATCCATACCAGGCATACGCACATCCGTCACCACGACATCGACGGGTTTGCATTTTATTATCTCGAGGGCCGCCTCTGCACTCACCGCAAAGGTCATCTCCCACTGATCACGCATACCGCGCAGCATTCTCTTTAGCCCATCGAGCAGCACCGGTTCATCATCAACAAACAGGATGCGCCTTTTCATGAATTCTCCAGAACCACGGGTGAAAGGGGCAATTTAATGATAAAGGTCGTTCCCTGGCCCACTTCAGTCTCAAAATCATCGGCGATGATCGAATTCACCTCAGCTTCCCTGGCTAGTGATTTGTTGGCTTGCCTGAATTGGTCCAATAAGGACTTCTCTCTTTGAAGGCGCTTTATCTTTGCTTCCAATTCTCCAAAATCCAATGGTTTGGAGATAAAATCAGTCGCGCCTTTGGCGATAATATCACTGTACGAGAATTCGGATGTATGACCCGTTATGATGATGAAATCCAGGCATGGAAAGATTGTTTTCGCTTCCATCATCAGTTCCAGACCATCTTTTCCCTGCATCTTGATGTCTGAAATTACGAGATCGAAGGCCTCGCTTCTAATTTTCCCCAGGGCTTCGAATCCATCAGATGCAACCTCGCAGGAATGCCCCATTTTCCTAAAGAAAAAAGGCAGAACCGTGCGAAATCCCTCCTCATCGTCCACCGCCAGGACATGCAGCGTTGGCGCATTGGACATTCTGAACCTCCGACATCGTTATAAAGTCGCAAGAACATTGCCAGGGTCGGCAATGCAGCCCATTTTGCTAAAAACACATCCCCGGTCTTACGCCCTGTTTTAAGTTTCGGATGTGCCTCTCAAGCATGCACGGCTCGTCAGAGGAAACCGAATTCTTTGCGCCCGGGGCTTGTCGGTAAATATGCCTCTCAGGGATTGCTCCGGATTTGAGACCGATTTAGATGCCAACATTGAGCAAAACAGCAGGCGTAGCCGGGCTGCGTCGAGCATTTTCCGATTGAAGAGCAGCCAATTCAGCGAGTGCAAAGTTTGTTTACGGACAAGCCCTTAGTTTGTGAAAAGTTCCTGTTTTGTGAAACTCCCGAGCCGGTCCGTTAAACTCTGGTGCACGCCCTTATGGAAGACAGCGGATAGCCTTCAGTCATCATCTGCAATAAAAAACCTGTCTCAGAGGCGGTTTGCGTTTTCATGCCGCCTCCTGCCTGGACAATTCGGGTGGCACAAGTTTCCCGAGTACATACTCCTGTAATCGGATATCACATGCCGGATATTTAGAAAAATCGGCGCGCCGGTTTAGCCGGACAAATTCCGCGGCTGGAAGTTTCCTGCCCTGATTCCCATGGCCGGGTTGATACGAGCCCGGTTTGGAGAAGCACGGCAAAGATCCGCCCCTTTGCTCCTTTGGATTGTATCTGCATTCCCGCCACGCGGGCTTCTCCTGGAAGCCGTGACTTACCGCTGGTAAGCCGCCGGGAGATTGGTTTTAACTATTTGGGGTTTTTTGCCGAATACCATCCTGAATGGGGAATAATTATCCGGCACGAAGGCTTCATCATTCCAAGCAATTAGTCGAAATCCCCTGCCTCAGGTAAAAGACCGTCTCCCGATACGACCGCACTGGTTTGCGTTGAATGAGCGGAAGGGTGATGAAAAGCGTGGGCCTAAGGATAATCAACCCTTTAGGCGACTGTTGCTAAAGTTGCTTAGAAATTCATTTTTAAATGAGAAAGGATTTGAATAAATGTTGAATACGTTCAGGCTCTCGACAAGGATATTCTTACTCGGCATAGCTATTGTTGTCCTATCTTCATTGGCTTTTCTCTATATATATCCGAACACCAAGGCAAAGATCCTTAACAGCAAATATACCGAAACCAGACATGTGGTGGAAAGCGTCTGGGGGATTTTGGACTATTACGCAAAGCTGGTCGATTCTAATGCCATGACCGCTGAGGAAGGAAAACAACGGGCACTGGATGTGATCCGGGCTCTTCGCTACGAAAAAGAGAATTACTTCTGGATCAATGATATGGAACCCAGAATGGTCATGCATCCCATAAAGAAGGAGTTGGACGGCCAGATTTTGACCGATAACAAAGACCCGAATGGTAAGGCTTTATTCTGTGAAATGGTCGAGGTAGTCAAAAGAGACGGGGCTGGATTTGTTGAATATTATTGGCCCAAGCCAGGGCACGTGCAGCCCGTGCCAAAAATCTCCTACGTCGAAGGTTTCCCGAAGTGGGGCTGGATCATAGGCTCCGGAATTTATATCGATGATGTGGAAAGTGAAATGCGTCAGATGTTGTGGATAATTCTTGCTGCGATAATCACTGCGGCTGCCGGCGGTCTGCTGTTGGTCTTTTTTGTGGCAAGGTCTATTTCGCGTCCCATCTATCGCGTCATGCACAAACTGGGAGACACAGCGGGATTAGTTTCGTCAGCTTCTTCTCAGGTGTCGGCTGCGAGCCAATCATTGGCTGAAGGCGCCGCAGAGAATGCATCGGGACTGGAGGAAACCTCCGCAACCATGGAAGAAATGGCTTCCATGACCAAGCTCAATGCCGATAACGCAAACCAGGCCAACAAGATAATGCAGGATACGAGTCTGGCGGTTGATGATGCCAGTATCGCCATGAAGGAACTGACCCAATCCATGAACGAGATTTCCGAGGCGAGCCAGGAAACAGCCAAGATCATCAGGACAATCGATGAAATTGCTTTCCAAACTAATCTGCTTGCCCTGAACGCTGCCGTTGAAGCGGCGCGTGCGGGTGAAACCGGAGCTGGCTTTGCGGTGGTGGCTGACGAGGTAAGAAACCTTGCCATGCGGGCGTCTGAGGCTGCGAAAAATACTACCGGTTTAATCGAGGGCACAATCAACAAGATGAAGAAAGGTTCCGATGCGGTGGCGAGGACAAACGAAGCTTTCGAAAAAGTTGCTTCGGGGTCAAAACAGATCGGGGAACTGATAAGCGGGATCACTATCGCCTCCCAGGAACAGGCGCAGGGCATTGAACAGATCAACACGGCCATAGCCGAGATGGATAAAGTGATCCAGCAAAATGCCGACATCGCCGAGACAGCCGCCTCGGCTTCGGGGGAAATGAGCACTCAGGCGACGTTCATGAAGGGGTTCGTACAGGATCTGGTGACGGTGGTTGATGGGAATAGGGGTTCGGTAATCCAGCGTGGCGCCAGGGTTGTCAAGGATAAGAAGATCAGAGCTGAAAGAAAACAGTTTTCATCTGTTTCACCTGCTCTGGCTGCTCGGAGGCACAATGCAAAATTGAACAACGGCAACAAAAGCCTCAAGCCGGCATCGCCTAAAACCGATCAGGTAATTCATATCAGCAAAAACTCGAACACGTTCGACTTTTGAAATTTCCCGGTTGAAACGCCAGGTCAAAGCGGCGCTTGAAGCGCAATTGGCGCCCTTGTGATCTGGAACTTGAGCATTGAGAACAGAAAGGGATCGAGCTTCATGGCATACAAGGACTTGATAGTTATGGTTGTGGATGATTTTTCCACGATGCGGCGCATCATACGAAAGATTATGAGAGATTTGGAATTCAAAGAGGTAATTGAAGCCGAAAACGGCGCCGAGGCATTCGAGTTATTGAAGACCAATAAAGTCGACGTGATCGTCTCGGACTGGAACATGCCGACGATGACCGGGCTTGAGCTGCTGAAGCGGGTGCGGGCGGATGAACGGTTTAAAGGCCTTCCCTTCCTGCTGGTTACGGCCGAGGCCCAGAAAGAAAACATTATCGAGGCGATCCAGGCCAAGGTCAGCAACTATGTTGTCAAACCATTTACTCCGGCGGCGTTAGCGGAAAAACTCGCCAAGATTATTCCTCAGGGCTAGTGATGGAGAGCAGATGATGGATGTAAAGCTTATAAATCCCTTTCTTGTGGCGGCCATGCATGTGCTGAAAACAATGGCTGAAATCGATGCAAAACCCGGAAAGCCCTTTCTCAAGAAGGATGACGTTGCTATTGGAGATGTCTCCGCGATCATCGGGATCACCGGCGCGGCCCAGGGGTCTATGGCCTTGATTTTCACCGAGCAATGTATCAAGGACATTGCAGCGAACCTCTTAGGAGAGCCTTGCACTGAGCTGAACCATGAGGTGAAAGACGCCGTAGGGGAACTGACCAACATGATCTGCGGAGATGCCAGACGGCGGCTGGCCGAGACTGGATTCGTTCTCCAGGCTGGAATACCGACAATAGTCGGGGGAAAAGGCCACACGATAACGCATATTGCAAGCGGGCCATGCCTTGCCGTTCCATTCCAAACGTCTCAAGGTAGTTTTATGGTCGAGGTGGCGTTCAGCGGTTAGGCGGTGAGCGGTGAGCAGTGAGCAGTGAACAGAAAAAGCAAAAGGGAATAATTTCCTCTCGGTTCTATCGCTACGAGAGGAGCAGTGAGTAGAAAAAGACTTCCCGCTTCCTGCTTCCTGCTTCCTGCTTCCTGCTTCCTGCTTCCCGCTTCCCGCTCCCCGCTCCCCCACCTGTTATCTGGTAATCCCATCCTCCGCGCTATGAAGCGTCATCAGGCTCACCGGCAAAATCAGCGGCATCCTTTTACGAATCGGACAGAAAAGTCCCTCGCGGTTCCTTCCCTGCATACCGCCGGCGTACCCGGCCGCACACATTCAGGCGGTCAACGCCCGGCGAGCACCTTATAAGGGCCCCGGTCCTATTCGAGAAAGGTTTCTTATTCCCGCCATGCATGATATAGAATCACAGATTCAGGGTATTCAGAAGGTTTTCGAAGACAAACGCGTTTCACTCGATAAAAAATAACGGAAACTTTAACATAGGTTGGCCTTGGGAGGGCCGGCGCCGGCAACTGGATCGATAGCTATCCCTGTTCGAATTGGAGAATCTCATGATATGGGATCGAACAAACCGTCCGGTGTGGCTGCGCTGCACAGTGGGCGTTCTTGTCGCTGTTCTCGCCGCCGCTATTCGGTTGCAGTTCCTCGAAATTCTTGAGCTCCGTGTCACCTTCCTGACCTTCTACCCTGCCGTGGCGGTTGCGGCGCTATACGGCGGATTTAGCGCCGGCTTGCTCGCCACTCTCGTCTCGGCCGCCCTCGCCGACTATTTCTGGATGGAGCCGGTTGGCCGATTCGGCATTACGAATTCCGCCGACCTGTTGAGCCTTGCCGTTTTTCTCGCCAGCGGCTTACTGATCTCCTATCTTGCCGAAGCGACATACCGCGCCCAGGCGCGGGCGCACAATGCAGAGGAACAGTCGAGGCTTTCTGCCGAGCGCGAAAAGGCGGCTCTCGACCTTCAGCAAAGTGAGACCAGGTACAGCGAACTCGTCAAGAACGCCAACAGCGCCATCATCCGCTGGACGCGCGACGGGACTATCGCCTTTTTTAACGAATACGCTCAGAAGTTCTTCGGCTACAGTTCGAAAGAGGTTATCGGCAAGAGTGTAAGTATTCTCGTTCCCGATCAGGAGTCCACCGGGGACGATCTGAGCGGGCTGCTCCAGGATATTGTGAACCACCCCCACAGATACGTTAACAATATAAATGAGAACATTCTTCGGGATGGCAGCCGGGTCTGGATGGCCTGGACCAACACCCCGATATTCGACGAAGACGGGCAAGTGAAGGAGATACTTGCCGTCGGGAGCGATATCACGGAGCGCAAGAGGGTTGAAGAAGAGCTAAGGATAAACCAGTCCCGGCTTGATCTTGCTCTGAGATCGGCTCACATGGGTGTGTGGCATCTGGATATGGTCGAGAACAGACGTTCTTTTGACGATCAGGTCTGTCATCTTCTTGGTATCGACCCCGCAAAATTCGCCGGAACTGAAGAGGAGTTCTTCAACGCGGTACATCCCGGCGACCGTGAGCTGCTCAAGGCGCTATGGGCCCGAACCGTTGAACAGAATGTGCCCTATGAAGCGGAGTACCGGGCGGTCTGGCCTGATGGAAGCACCCATTACGTGATTGCGCGCAGAAAGTTATTCCATGATTACAAAGGCCGGCCGGTGAGGGTGAACGGTCTTATCTGGGATATCACCGAGCGCAGGCGGGCGGAAATGGAGCGCGAGACCACGGTCGAATTCCTGCACTTTGTCAACCAAAGCAGCGGGACTGCAGACCTGGTCAAGGCCGCCGCTATGTTTTTCCAGCGGCAGTCGGGTTGCGAAGCGGTCGGCATACGGCTGAAGGAAGGGGAAGATTATCCCTACTATGAAGCAAGAGGCTTTCCCCGGGAGTTCGTTGAAAAGGAGAATTTTCTTTGCGCCCGGGATGCAGCCGGCAACATCATTCGTGACATCAGCGGCGATCCTTATATCGAATGCATGTGTGGAAACATAATTTGCGGGCGGGTCGATCCATCCAAACCTTTTTTTTCGCCCGGGGGAAGTTTTTGGGCCAACAGCACAACCCGGCTCCTGGCCACAACCAGCGATGTCGAACGGCAAACTCGAACCCGCAATCGCTGCAACGGCGAGGGATATGAATCGGTGGCCCTGATACCGCTGAGCCTGGGCGCCGAGCGGATGGGCCTCCTTCAATTGAACGACAGGCGGGAAGGGATGTTCTCGCCCGAGGTCATCGCTCAATATGAGAGACTGGCCGGTTACCTTGCAGTGGGGTTGGCCAAGTCGGAGTCAGATGAGAAAATCCGGCGTCAGAACGAGATCCTCGAGACCATCAATCAAATATTCCACGAGACACTGACCAGGGAAACGGAAGAACAACTGTGCATAACCTGCCTGAAGGCGGTTGAAGACCTTACCCAAAGTAAATTCAGTTTTATTGGAGAGATCGGCCCGGACGGCTTGCTGCACGATCTCGCCATCAGTAACCCCGGCTGTGAACTCTGCACGATGTACGACAAGAGCGGGCATCGAAGACCCCCGGGAGATTTCATGATACATGGGCTCTACGGCCGTGTCCTGCAGGAGGGTAAGAGCCTGCTGACCAATGAGCCTTCATCGCACCCCGGCAGCATTGGCGTGCCCGACGGGCACCCTGCCTTGACGGGGTTTCTTGGCGCGCCTCTGTTGCGGGACGGTAAGACCATAGGCATGATAGGGCTTGGAAACCGGGAGGGCGGGTATACATTGGAAAACCAACGGGCCGTGGAGGCAATCGCTCCGGCCATAGTCGAGGCCCTGATGCGCAAGCGTGCTGAAACGGCGCTGAGCATGAGTGAATCGCGCTTTAAACTTCTCTCTGAGACATCGTCTCGATTACTGGCATCCGAAAATCCCCAGGCACTCGTTGAAGAGCTGTGCCGGGAGGTTATGCAGCACCTTGACTGCCATGTCTTCTTCAACTTTCTGGTCGATGAGACAATGGGCATGCTTCACCTGAATGCGTGCGCCGGAATCCCGGAAGAGGAAGCCCGAAAAATCGAATGGTTGGACTACGGGGTGGCCGTCTGCGGATGTGCAGCCCGCGATGGAAAGCGCATAGTGGCGGAAGATATTTTCAATACCCCGGATATCCGCACAGAGCTTGTAAAGTCTTATGGAGTTCAGGCATACGCCTGCCATCCTTTGGAGGTCCGGGGCAAAATCATCGGCACGCTCTCCTTCGGTACGAAGACAAGGACGCGCTTTTCGGCCGAGGCCCTGGCTCTCATGAAGACTGTGGCCGACCAGGTTGCTATCTCCATGGAGAAACTGCGTCTCATCGATGAGCTTCGCAACTCGCGTGACGAACTCGAATTGCGCGTTCGGGAGCGGACCGCTGAGCTAAAGAGCTATATGGTGAAGCTCGAGCAAAGCAACCAGGCGCTTCAGGATTTTGCCTCTGTTGCAGCCCACGACTTGAAAGAACCACTTCGTAAAGTTACCGCTTTTGGCATTATGCTCAGGCAGAAGTATGAAGATTTGCTTGGGCAGACCGGCAACGACTATCTAGACAGAATGGTCCGCGCAACGGAGCGGATGCAGTCCCTTCTGGAGGGACTTCTGGATTACTCACGAATTGCGACGGCTTCAGAACCATTCGAGGAGGTTGATCTTTCCGATCTCATCGGCGAAGTGATTTCAGACCTTGAAGTAAGAATCGCAAAGACAGGCGGCGAAGTACATTTCGGGGACCTTCCGGTCATATCAGCCCACCCTACGCAGATGCGGCAGCTTTTCCAAAACCTCATCGGCAATGCGCTGAAATTCCACAAACCGGGCGAGAAGCCAATGGTCCAGGTGAGTTCCGTATCCAATACTGATGCAGTACGTCAGATCATTGTCGAAGATAACGGCATCGGGTTCGAGGAACAATACCTGGAAAAGATTTTCGCTCCATTCCAGAAGCTCCACGGCAGGCGCGAATTTGAAGGAACCGGTTTGGGCCTTGCCATCTGCAGGAGAATAGTCGAGCGGCATGGGGGGACTATTACGGCCGGGAGCACTCCGGGAGTGGGTTCTAAATTCGTCGTTACCTTACCCGTTCGACCCGGAAGGATTGAAGGATAGTTATGGCCGCAGCGTATATGATAGAACCGGGATGGGGCTTGCCATATGCCGCAAGATCGTTGAGCGCCATGGGGGAAACATCAGGGCCGAGAGTGAGTTGGGAAAAGGCGCGACTTTTATCATTCGTCTGCCTGTAGAACAAAATCAATCGGGAGATTACAGTAGTGGCGGACAACAAGCATAAGATCGTTTTGATGGCCGACGACGACGCAGAAGACTGCTGGCTGGCAACTGAAGCCTTTGCAGAAAGTGGTGCAAAGGCTTCGTTCTGCTGCGTTTTGGATGGTATCGAACTCATGGACTACCTCTCGGAGCCTTCCCGCTCCGAGGCAAAGGGCCTTCCCAGCCTTATCTTGCTCGATCTTAACATGCCGCGGAAAAACGGCGCCGAGGCCATGATCGAGATCAGGTCCGAACCCGCACTTCAAGAGATTCCGATTGTCGTTCTGACCACTTCCAACCAGGAAGACGTTCCTCCTGTCATCAGCCATATGGCGGATGGATTCATAACCAAACCGGCAACCTTCGATGAATGGATCGCCATAATGAAATCATTGGCCGAGAAATGGCTCGCAAGGTAAAGCCTGCACCACAGAGGCACAGAGAGCACAGAGATGGATTTAAATACCATAACAGAGCGGATCATTGGGGGGGCGATTGAAGTGCATAAGACATTGGGGGACTGATGGAGTCGGCCTGCGAGGAGTGTTTATGTCGAAGCACAACTTCTGACCTACCTAAAACTGGGAGGTTGGAATGGGAAATCTCGACGCTTCGCGAGATGTGCCGGCATTGAAGGACGGCATACGTCGGAGAGTTCTATGATCTTTTTCACCGCTCCGTGTTCTCTTGATGCCCGGACCACGACCCGTCTCTGTGGTGGATGGTAACTTAGAATGAAGATCAAGACCGGGTTAAAGATTGTCATAGCCGCATCACTGGCTACCATATCGATCGCGATGGCTACCTCCTTTATCGCGAGCAAATATGTACGCGAAATGGCCCGGGAAGAAAAATCCTTCAGCCGGATTCTTGAAAACATTAACGGGTTGCGCGCTCTGACCTATGATTTCCTGATGTATCGGACGGACCGTGCCAGAAATCAATGGTTGTTGATCCATAATGACATAGAACGTTTCCTGGCGGCGCCGCACTTGCGGACCTCGGGCCATGATGAGGCATTCGATGATTTTAAGGCGCGCCATTCGAGGGTGCGCGATATTTTTCAACGCCTGCTTCAGACCCATGAGAAGGAAGCCGCGAGGCCAGAGCTGGAATCTGTGCTCAAAGAGACCGAAAACAGACTGACCGGGCAGCTTCTTTTCGAGACCCAGAGCATGGTTTCCGACATCGTACAATTGTCGTCCGCACTGAGCCAGAGGGCTCACGACACTTTGCGGCTGGCCGATTTGATCAATATGGGGTCCTGGATATTGGTTCTCATTATCGTAATAATAAATTCCCTCTACGTTTTCACTTCGGTAGTCAAACCTCTTTTCAGGATGCATGAGGGAGTGGGAATAGTAGCCGCCGGTGATCTGGGCCACACGGTCGGCATTGATATACAAAACGAGGTCGGGGAGCTCTCCAGGTCCTTCGATCAAATGACGGCGAACCTGAGAGAGCATACCCTGCAACTCGAAAGGAGCAACAGGGAACTCGAAGAGTTTGCCTTTGTCACCTCCCATGACCTGCAGGAACCGTTGCGAAAGATCCAGACCTTTGCCGACCGTCTCAAAGCATTGAACTGCGATTTCGCCGCAGACAAAGGGCGCGATTACCTGGTCCGAATCGAGCGATGCGCCGGAAGAATGCGCGACTTGATCGTAGCTCTCTCCAGGTACTCGGGAATAAGAAACGCCATCGAACCCATGGAAACTATCGACCTCAAAGCTCCCGTTGAGCAGGCAATAGCTGCTTTAGAACCGCTGCGTGAACATACCGGAGGGGTTATCGAGGTCGGTGAGCTTCCGCATATCGAGGCGGACCCGGATCAAATGCGCCACCTTTTTCAAAACCTCATCGACAATTCCTTGAGATATCAATGCAACCAAAAGCCTTTCGTCCAGGTGTATTCCGATTGCGCATGCTCCAACGGGTGCTTCGAGATTCATGTAAAAGATAACGGGATCGGGTTTTGCGGCTCGTATCTCCATACAATCTTTAAGCCGTTCCAGAGACTGCATGGAAAGGACTCACCTTATCAGGGCACGGGGATCGGCCTCACTATTTGCCGAAAGATTGTCGAACGGCACGGGGGCAGCATTACAGCCCGAAGCGCTCCGGATAAGGGATCGATATTTACAGTGAGGCTGCCTCAGGCACAGAAAAAAACGGAAGCCGTATAGCGCCTGATGAGGGATAGTACGCCATGAGTAAGAGATACATACCACTTGGAGTGCTCATGGGCCTCGCGCTTGCATTGTGTGCCGGCGGGTACTGGTTATATGCGGGCCGCCAGGACAAGCCGGGATACACCGGTCCGATCGATAGGATCACCATCGGCACTGTCGGCAACGAAACATCCACCCTGGTCCTGATTGCCGCAAACATGGGGTTTTTCCGGGAAAACGGCCTTGATGTCATCATCCGGGAATATCAGTCAGGCAACTTCTCTGTTGATGCGCTCCTGGACAATGAGATCGATTTGGCATCCTGTTCTGAATTTGCCCTTGTCGAAAGGATCTTTCAGCGCGGCAAGGACCTCAGGTGCATGGGGTCTTATGCCACCGTCGATAATACCGAAGTCATAGCCCGCAAAGATAAAGTCACCAATGCCGCAGATCTGAAGGGCAAAAGGATCGGCGTAACATTTACAAGCATTGCATCCTTCTACCTCGGAGTTTTTCTGACTTTCAACGGTTTGACTCTCGATGACGTGGAACTGGTGGACGTCAAACCATTCAATATGCAAGAGGCGCTCGAAGGGGGAAAGGTGGATGCAGTCATAACCTGGGAACCAAATGCGTGGGGCCTCAAAGAGAAGATGGGCGACAGGGTGACTGCCTGGCCGGGTCAAAGTCAGCCCTACTACTGGCTGCTGGTCAGCACCAGTGAAGTAGTGAGGGCAAAGACAAGCGCCACTGAGCGTTTCCTGGCGGCGCTGGCGAGAGCTGAAGAGTTTGCAAGGCAAAAAGGAGATGACGCCAAGGCAATAGTCGGAAGCAGGTATAACTTTGATTCCGCTTACCTGAACCACGTTTGGTGGTCCAGGACAAAATATGAACTATCGCTTGACCAGGCTTTGCTGCTTGCCATGGAAGATGAAGCGCGCTGGATGATAAAGAATGGCATGTCCTACGGTCATAAACAAATTCCAGATTACCTGCATCACATCTACTCAGACCCTTTATTAAGAGCAAGCCCCAAATCCGTCCGGCTCATAGCAGTGGGAAAAAGCGAAAGCAATTAGCAATCGGAAAAGACAGCTTGCCAATCCCTTCATGGCCTTCTCAAGCGGGAAGTGGCAGGAAATGGCAGGAAATGGCAGGGTTTTAGGATTTTTTTACGCTGGGACACCAGCGGCAATCATGGCAATCGTATCTGCACCAAAAGGCCATGTCAGCATAATATATCGATATTATTATGTTTTCTCTGCGTCTCCGCGTCTGCGTGAGATGATTTTCGCCTTCTGCCTAACCCGTTTTTAATGAGTTGAGTACCAATCAAGCACCCGCCTGAGTTCTGCCGCAACCGGAGGGGTCGTCATCAAATTGGGTCTTCTCAGAATGTCCATCGGCGCCAACCCTGTAGCGTTATAGAAGGACGCAGTCGCATCATTGTCAGGTATAATTGCGGCCCCTTCGAGCGAAATCCCCAGAAAAAGGCCACGGTTTCTGGAGTAGGAAAGTATCTCCGCGCTGAGCAGAACGTCAGTTCCCACTTCTGCTTGCCTGCCAACAGGCCCCGCCGCTATCGAAGCGTCACCCCCGAGAGTGAATTTGCCGCCACACATTGCATCCAGACTCCGAATGGTGGTGAGCACAAGTATCACATCTGTGGATTGGACACCGATCTGCCACCCGAAGCTCCCTCCCAGCAGGCGGAAAAAGACCGGGTTGCCCCACGATCCGTCCTCATTGCGCACCAGCAATATCCCTACTCCATAACGGCCCCCGAAAATAAACCCCGCCTTGATCAGATCGGGGAAAATCGCGATCCCTTGCGCGCAGTGAAAAAGACTGGGGGGAATCGCACACTCAGGAATACTCATAGTCTCCCTTATAATGGCGGCCGCTGCCTGGACCTTGGCGTCCTCGCAACTCCCGGCTCTTGACAACACGGGCGTAAAGAGGCACAGACTCAAGATTATGACTAAAACGGACAAGGCGCTCCATCGAGCCATTGGATATCCCCTTTCGTCCTGTAATTTGTTTTCGATCGCTGTGGTCCAAAAAGATGGCCTACTATTGCACAACTAAAGAGTATCTTGTCAAAGAAAAAAAGAGGACAGGCCATCCCTGTTTCCTGCGCGGATAAATCGTTGTCAGGACGAACAGGCGCCCGCCACAAGGGCAAGTACCACTAAACGTTTCCTGGCGGCACTGGCAAAAGCTGAAGAATTTGCGAGGCAAAAAGGAGATGACCAAGGCAGCCGTGGGAAACAGGCAGATTTTGATTCGCCTTATCTGGACCACGCTTGGTGGTCCAGGACAAAATACGAACTATCGCTCGGCCAGGCGTTGTTCCTTGCCATGGAAGATAAAGCACGCTGGATGGTAAAAAATTGCATTTCCTACGGTCGTAAAGAAATTCCCGGTTACCTGCATCACCTCTATTCAACTTCGTTATTAAAAGCAAGCCTCAAATCCGTCTGGCTGATAGCATTCGAAAAAAGTGGAAGCAATTAGCGGTTCCTCCATGATTCCCCACCTCCGCGAACATGCGCAAGGTCGACGGCGAACCAGGATACAAGGGAAGATAGATTGCCAACAGGTGGATTTTGCGATGTTTCAACACTTGATTTGCTTATAGAATCTTAACAAAGAAGCGGCAAAGAGCAGCCTTGAAGCCCTGATTGAGCCTGTGAGAGGCCATTCTGAACAGGGTTTCGCCGCTGCCGTGGTTTCCTATATGAGGTAAGGAAGGGCATGGGAGACCGCCATTTCTCAGGTTATAAAAATGGCTGCTAACGGCTAACGGACTAACGGGGGCGCGGGTCAATATAACAATCTCGCTATTTAAAGCTTACGTTTCCGGAAATAGGCGTTTTTACTGCTTAGAAAGCCATTTTTACCCTCGATCATAGCTGTCAGAAGCCCGGGGGGTGCGGAGGCCGGATTAGTGATCCGTTTCGAAAATCCCGCTGTACTCAGCGTTCGTAACCGGAACGGTCCGCAAAGCCTTTGAGTTTCCGCGCCGCATCAGTTCGGAAGAAGGGGTCCGGCAGAGTATCCTGCAAACCGCCGCTGATATTCTTTCGGCCGAAGGCCCGTCAGCTTCATAAATACTTTTCTGAAAAAGGGTATATCCTCATACCCTACCAGATTGGTGATTTCATTGAAGCTCCGGCTGCCCTCTTCCAAAAGGCGTTTGGCGGATTCCACCCGTAATTGCTGCAGATAACCCAAAGGGGTTACGCCGGTTGCCTGTTTAAACCGGCGTTCCAACGAACGGCGGCTCAGCCGGAATTTCACTGCCAATCCGTCATAATCAATCGATTGCGTATAATGCTGCTCTATCCACTTCTGGGCCTTAACGACAAGAGGGTCGCCGTGCTCAACGGGAAAAAGATAACTACTGTAAGAGGTCTGCATTTCCCGTCCTAAATCCAGGACCATGGCCTTGGCGGTCTGTACGGCGGTTTGCCGGCCACAAAACTTTTCCACCAGGTAAAGGGATAAATCCATACCGGCATTCACTCCTCCGGAACAATAGAGGCGGCCCAGATCGAGGAACATCCGGTCTTGTTTCAAATTCACCCTGGGATATTTCCTGCGGAATATCTCCGTAAACCCCCAGTGGAGGGTCGCCGATTTTCCATCCAGCAACCCGGTCTCAGCCAGTAAAAACACTCCTGTGCAGATGCTGGCCACATGGGCGCCCCGATCATATTGCCGGCAGATCCATGGAACCAGCCCGGGACCCGTCTGAAGGATTTGTTCGATACAGGTGGCCGTTGCAATAATAATCAAATCCGTTTCCTGAACAGACTCAATACTGCAATGAGGCTGAATCAGGACCTTATTGAGGCATTGGATTGGCTGTCCGTCCGTTGAGGCAACGGTGACGTCGAAAAACGGGTTTTGAGGGGATTTGCTCACACTGTTCCAGAGCCTTCCCGCCTGGTTAAAGATATCCATGGGACCGAAAATAGTGGTTGCCATGGAATGATAAAGTCCCAGAATGGTAACTCTTTTTCTTGATTCAGTGTTCGGGATCATTTCCTGTGGTCTCGATAAAAAAGTGGACGAATGTCGATATCGCCAATCTAAATGTCGTTTATGCCACTTTTGTTCCCGTAATCCAAGCCTATAATCAAATTGAGGCAACAAAATGCCGGATATCCACCACAGAGGCGTTCGACAAATCCAAAAATCCGGTGGCCTACTTCGAGAGGCTGGGGTCGATCTTTAGAGGAAAACAATGAACCACGGATGCACGCGGATATACACGGATAAATGCATAAGTGGGAAAAAACATTGAAAACCAGTCCCAGCTTTTGCCTTTCTCTTTTTTCTCATTCCGTCACCCCGCGTATTCCGGAGTTGCCGTTTCTTCGTTGCTTTTCGTTCGAGAGATCGACGGTGCGCCATTGGGATTTACTTTCCGCAGAAGGGAGGCTTTGAAAATGGGTGATGTAAAGTATGAAAAGCGGGGCAAAATTGGATACATAACCTTGAACAGGCCCGAAGCCTTGAATGCGCTGGACGATAAGACCAACGGCGAGCTTTGGGAAATATGGAAGAGCTTCTCGACCGACGATTCTGTCGATGTGGCGATCCTGACGGGCGCGGGGAAGGCATTCTGCTCGGGCGCAGATCTCAAGACCTTTATCCCCAAGTGGGAGAAGGCAAGCACGCTCGACCTTCGCAGAAACGTCGCCACCGGAGTAGGAGGAGGGATCACGCGCGGACAGCACCGGATGACCAAGCCTGTAATTGCCGCCGTGAACGGTTATGCCGTCGGGGCCGGATTCGAACTGGCGCTTGCCTGCGATATTCGCATAGCCTCGGAGAAGGCAAAATTCGGAGCATTCGAGGTGCGCTACGGTCTGCACCAGGGGGATGGAGGCATTGTCAGGCTGGTGGCCATCGCAGGGATGGCAACGGCCCTGGAACTGACTCTTACGGGCCGGGAGGTTTCGGCAGAGGAAGCTCATCGGCTCGGTCTTGTCTCGTGCGTAGTTGCCCACGACCAGCTCATGGCGACAGCGGATAGATATGCATCCATGATTTTAAAGAACAACCGCCGGGCCATCCGGTCCGCCAAGGAAACGATCATCGACGTGGTAGGAAGAACAATAGACGATGCCCTGCGCCTGGAGACTCTAAATTCTTACTCTTGCCTGGGAGATTTCACCGAAGCCAGGGAGCGGCTGGCTCAATTCTACTCTAAAGAAAAATAGGGCCGGGAAAGAGTCGCTCGAAAGATTGGAAGCCTGGTCCTCTTATATCGGCAAGAATTTGAGCAACGCGCCGATTGCAGCGGCTTCTTCTTTGCTCAATTCTCCGATTTGCCCTCTTCTTTCAGCCATGCTCCTGAAACGAGTAAAGTCGGTCGGCAGGGTCTCGTTGTCCACCAGGAAGGCGATCTTCTGGATAATTCCCCGGATTTCTTCCGGGCTTCTTACCCTTCCTATTGTTTTGACGAAATACTCAATTTTGATTTTCCCTTTGGAGGCGTTATATTCGAGGTCTTTCACGCGATGGAGCGCAAGGATGGCATAGTCGCCAAGGGCTTGCCAAAAAACTTCATCATAACCGCGCCATGACGGTAAGTAGAAGCGAAGCAAAGCCGGCCTTTGTTTCCCGTCTATCAGAACGACTTTATAAAGCACGACCGGCAAATGTTCAGCTTCTTCTTTGCTTATGCTTTCGAGCAGCTCGAACATTACACGCCTTTGTAATTTGCGCAGGCGCTTGTCGAATTGTTCGAGCAGACCGCCTTGACCGGGGATAGTGCCCACAGCCCCCAGAATTTTTTGAATCGCCGTATCCATCATGCCGTTGTTCCTCCCTGGTTATTATTGCATAAAGTAATGACTGGGAAAGATTATGGGGTCTTTAGTCTTGGCAATTTCTATTAAGGATTGGAGATACCCGTTGCCGGAATGGACCTTAATACAGGCGAAAATGGCGAATCAGTCGAGAAAATTTCGTCATCCGGAAAAGCATACGTCGCCGATACAGAGCGTTTCACGCTTTTCCAACTTCTTCCTCATGGCACGGGCAATCCATATAGTGGCCAGTCCGCTATAGAACAGGTCCATCCCCACCATTACGCTGACCAGTGGTGAGCCATACGGCGGCGCCCAGACTGCAAAGCCAATGCACACTGAGATGACCCCGCTGATCAGCCCCCATGTCCAATCCGCTTCCGGCCGCAATCGCAGCGCGAAGTAGATTTTCAGAATTCCTTCCAGGGCGAAAAAAATGATCAGAAACAGGGTCAGGGTACGGGCCGCCCCGGCCGCATACACTCCAATAAGAACTGCAAATATGAGATACAATAATCCAGCCAATAACTCGGGGACAAATCTCCCCTCCCGTCGACACATGTAAGCATCGGCGACAAACATCCCTCCGCCGATCAGGAAAAAAGAGCCGATCAGGTCTTGAAGCGAAAAACCGGAATAGTAAGGTGCATAGAGTGCGGTCATGCCGACTGCGATCAGCGCGAACCCGATGGTGACAAGCCACCCCAGATGATAATGCATCAACTCCTCATCGACATGCCGTACGTCCCGTGTTCTTTTCATCGCAACACTCCTCTCAGATGAGCCGATACCGAGTTGCGTTCGAGACCGGGCGGGGATCCTTTGACGACAAAAGAACCCCGCCCCTGCAGCATTGGTATCATACCTATATGATAGTGGCTGGACGACGATCCGCAATACAACGTCCCGGGGCCGGGATGCTCGCAAGGCTCGGGAATCGCAGGCATATCCCGGGAAGCCTTCGAGAAAGGCGCCTGCGCTGTTAACCCGGCCGATTTTTGGTTTTCTATATTAAAAATTATCATTAAATGGGGTTCCAAAGTAGAGGCCATAAGAATTTACGAGTTTGGGATTTCCGGTTGAATCCGGGATGGCTCAGATAATCTTGCGAAAATGCATGACCGGTTCTCAACCGTTCAGGCGATTTGTAAATATTTGTAAATAATTGAATTAAATGGAATAATTTAATCAGAAGGGTTACAATTAGTTGTCAAAGGAGGTAAATGTAACATAATTCACTAAGGAGTAAGAATATGGCTAAATCTGATCAGTCTACATGTACTTTCAGAGGTCAAATGTATAACAGTGGTTCCTGGGTTTGCGAGACGAGGGTTTGTGCGAAATGTGACAACGGAAAATGGGCAACCTCTCTTTCCGATTATTCATCTCATAATATCGAGAGCAAGTGATCGGCCTGAGAGAAAAGAGAAGGCTCTTCATTAAATAATATTGATGGCGGAGGATGACCCGTACGATCGCCATGTTTTTCACGCAAAGCCGCGAAGAAAGAAAATTTTGACCGGTTTCCTCTTCTTCGCATTTTAGCGTAATCGGTTCATTCCATTTACCAGGACTTCGCGTCGTTCAGCATAAGCTTTCAGCCTGAAGCTCCGTGTCAAAAAACAACACGGATGCATGTTTGCCTGAAGACCCACAAAGCCCACGGTCCAGACTGTATCTTCTTGTTGATCCTCATTTAAACCACGGATAACTCGGATGACCACGGATAAAAATGGTTCACATGGGTGCTCCTACTCAGCTCCTGCCCAGGAAGCGCGACGTGCGCCGTGAGGGCAAAAACCCAATCCGTGATATCCGTGGTTTCCCTTATTTTCCCTTAAAGATTTAAACCACGGATAACTCGGATGACCACGGATAAAAATGATTCACATGGGTGCTCCTACTCAGCTCCTGCCCAGGCAGCGCGTCGTGCGCCGTGAGGGCAAAAACCCAATCCGTGATATCCGTGGAATCCGTGGTTCCCCTTATTTTCTTTTAAAGTTCGCGGCTTCGCGTGCAAAACGTCCAGGTACGCATCTGCCGGAAGACCCCTATTGTGCCGGCCCGGTCAGCAAACGTTTGAGCATGTCCATTGCCTTGCCGAATTTCTCCCAGTCCCCCTGCTCTATTGCCTTCTGGGCCTCATCGAACTGCGTCCTCGCCTGCCCCAGCTCCGGTTGCGGGCGCAGGGCCTGCGCAGTATTTTGGGGTTTCTGCGTCCCAAAGACAGATTGGATTGCCTCATCGAGTGTAGGCTCCATCACCACTTTGTCCCCCGAAATCACGATTACGCGCTTGAGTTGGGGGAAGTCTGTGCCTTCCGCGGTGAGGTACACCGGCACCACGTAGAGAAAGGAATTCTCGATCGGTACCGCGATCAGATTTCCGCGAATGACTTTCGACCCTCTTTGGTCCCAGAGAGTCAGTTGTTGTGAAATCGTGGTGTTCTGATCGATCATAGCCTCAATTTGCATCGGGCCGTAGATGAGCTTATCCTTGGGAAGCTGGTAAACAAGCATCTTCCCGTATTCCGGGAAATCGCACCTGGCGGCCATCCAGGAAATCATGTTGTCCCGGTTCTGAGGCGTGAAGGGAGTCATGAGGAGGTACTCGAGCCGGTCGCTTCCGGGGAGCTTCATAAGGATGTAATAGGGCTGCATCGGCAGCGCTTTGCCCGAGTACTTCTCCTGGGAGAGCACCCAGAGGTCCTCCCGGTTATAGAAGACCTGCGGATCAGTCATGTGGAATGTTCTGTACAGGTCGGCCTGGATGGAAAAGAGGTCCTCCGGATAGCGCAGATGCGTTTTGAGGTCCGCCGAGAGCTGATTCAGCTCCTTGAAGAGTTCGGGAAACGCACGCCGGTAGACTGCCAGAACGGGGTCGTTCGGGTCCATGACATAGAACTGGACGGTTCCGTCGTACATGTCCACAACAACCTTCACGGAGTTTCGAATGTAGTTCAGCCTTTCCCCGGAGGTCAGCATGAGGCGATTGGAGTAGGGAAAATGATCCGAGACGGTGTATGCATCCTGGATCCAGTACAGTTTGCCCTCGCTCAGCACGGCGTAGGGATCGTTGTCGAGGCGTAAAAAGGGTGTGATCTGCTCCACACGCTCGTGAACGGACCTCCAGATCTGAATCCTGCTTTCCGGCCGCAGATAGGAGGTCAACAGAATGTTGGCGTCGGATTGAGTCCAGGCGAATAACAGCCGCTTCCACAAGCTGTCCAGCGGGATGCCTCCCGTTCCGCCGTAACTCGTATATACATTCTGATTCCCCTTCGGATAGTCGAACTCCTTGATGCCGGTCGCAACAATCCGATATCCCGCCTCCGCCTTGCCGAAGTAGATGGAAGGCTGGTTTATGGTCAGGCCGTAGGCGGATTCGGGCGGGATGTTCTCGAGGAGGTATTGTGGAAAGCCTCCTCCGATAGTCTTCGAGACGAAGCTCATGACCAGACCGTAACCATGTGTGAACTGCAACTTCTGGTTGACCCAGGTTCGGGCTTCAGCGGGAAGTTCCTCGGAGAGCTCGCGGGCCGAAAGCATCACCTGATGATAACCGTCCGGCAGGTGGTAGCGGTCCACATCAACCTGGTAAAAGTGATAGTAGAGCCGTATCTCCTGGGCTTGCCGGTACATCTGAAGCAGCGGGCGCCAGTCCCAGAGACGGGTATTCTGAATCGTGTCTTCATTTCTCGCAATCATCTCGGCCGTAAGGTCCGAGAGCGCAGGGTAAAATGTTTCCTGGATCGCGTCCAGCCCGTAGGCCTTTCGGGTGAATTCTATGTTGTCCTTGAGATACGGGGTTTCGAGGGCCAGCTCGCTCGGCTGTACCACGAACCTTTGCAGGAGAGCCGGCGCCAGCAAGACAGCGATGAGGTACAAGGCCACGTAAATTCCCGATCCGATAACTATCGCTCTAAATCGAGGCCGGAAGATATTGAGCACGAGCAGCGCGCATAGCGCCGCCGAGGCGCCGGTCATGATCCAGAGGGCGATCCGGGTCACATGGTCCGCCGTGAAGCCGGCTCCGTAAACTACCCCCTGAGTAGAGTAGACGAGTTCGTAGTGAGCCAGGTAAAACCCCCACCCCCAACCGGCGACAAGTATGAAAACCAGGATGGACAGGTGTGGAGCGGTCTTTGGTCCCTGGCCCTCCATCTGTCCGCTGCGGCCGAACCGCAGTAACCCGAAGTGTGTGTAGAAGACCAGGACGGCCAGGAGCGTAACCATCGTCAATGCGTTCACGCTGCTCTGCAAAAGTTCGTAGAAGGGGAGACGGAACAGATAAAAGCCGGCATCGACTCCGAAGAGAGGGTCGGGCAGCCCGAATGTTCCGCCATGGCGAAAGCGGAGATAAGTATCCCATTGTGCGTAGAAGACGACCGCAAAGATCAGGGCGACGACGACGGCAAGCGCACCCATGGCCAGTTTCAATTCCGCGGGAGAGATCTGGATGCCGATTTTCGCAACATCGATAGACTGGCTTGCCGGGCTACCTTCGCGAAAAGTGGCGACGGTTCTTGCCACAAGGCGAAGATTGATCCAGAGGTAAAGAAGCGCGACAAGGAAAGCGAGGCAAAACAGCTCCAATCGTATTGACAGGAGTGTCCAGAATACGCCGGTGTAGCCAAGTTGCCGCATCCACAGCTCCTTTTGTATCCAGCCGGAGATGACAGCCACGAGCACGATAAGTGCGATCGCTGTAAAAATAATGAGTTTCAGCGGACCCAATCGCCGAAAGATGCGGTAATTTCCTGCAGCTCTGTGCTTCTCGCTTCCAGGCAACCTTGGCCACTCGCCGTGTGTCGGTCTCTCGATCATTGCTCTACCAGCTTTCCCTCAGTCCAAGATGTATTTTCCCACGGGCCGGTCCAACCGGACAACTCACGTTAAGGTACCGTCCTGTCGCGCTTATGCAAAAGGATCCTGGCGCCGCAGGCGCCGGCCATTGTCTCCTCGATTCCGGTGAGCGTATTGGCCGGATAAATCTGAAACTAATCATACAATCCAGAGGCACAACCATCTTCGGGCAAATCGCCGAATGCCGCTAAATGCGGCGTAACGCGCTGCTTTTTCCATATGTAGAGAATCAGCTTTTTTGCCCCCCGTTCCCGGCCGAATCCTGGTGGCGGAAACCGGCATGAAATCAGGGCCCGGCTGCAAAAATCTGCGTCAAGTCCGCCTACTTGGCAAAAATTGTAGCGATACCTAACATTTAATATAGGTAGCGGTTTTGATTAACTGAGTTCCAGGAGGGAAATATGAAAGCTAGGTCAACTTTACTTATAGGCTGTCTGGCTCTTGCTTTACTGGTGCTCGTTGCGCCGGCGAGGGCCGAGGCGCAATGCTGCTGGGGCGACGCGATTGCCGCGCCTTTCGTGGCAGCGGGAGCGATAGTTGAGGGAGCAGTGGTGGTATCGGCCGCTATAGTGACGGCCCCTTTCACGGCTCTTAGTTGTGGCAGTTGCGGCGTTAACTTGTGCAATACGTGCAGCTTTAACCTGTGCAATCCGTGCGGCTCTGCCCCTGTTTCATATGCCCCCGGCAATTACGGTCGATACTGAGTATGAGATCCCGGATACTCGATCGGCTTAAACTCTAGACTCGGGCGGCCCGGGCAACTATTGTCCGGGCCGGTATGGCAAAAGGAGAAACGATGTTTTCAGCTCGTTCGCAAATCGAATTGATGAGCAAACATCTCATTTCAAGAACGCTCATCCTGGTGGTTTGTATTTGTTTGTGGGGCTCACAGGCGATAGCGGCCGAGAATCCGCTGGATGTGGTCAAAACCGGTACGAACCAGGTTCTCAAAATACTCAAGGAATACCCTCAAGACACCCAGGCCCGAAGGGAAAAAATCCGGGCGGTCGTCAATAAATACCTTGACTTCGATGGGGTATCCAGGCTCGCCTTGGGACCGCAATGGAACAATCAGCCCCCCGAAAAGCAGCAGGAGTTTTCTCGGGACTTCAGCAGGCTGCTCTTTAGCAAATACATTGAAAACATCGAAAATTATGCTGACCAAAAGATCACTTACAGCCAGAGGCAGGTAGGACCGCAACATGTCGTTGTCGAGGCCGTTGTAGGGGGCCAGGCCATCGATTATGCCGTCCACCTCAAGAACGGGAACTGGACGGTGTACGATGTCTCCGTCCAGGGCTTGAGCCTGGTGATCAACTATCGCAGCGAGTTCGATGCAATGTTGGCGAACGGCTCATTTGACAACCTGTTAATGGTGTTGAAGCAGAAAGTTGCCCAGAGGTGTGGCTCCAATCGCTGCTAGCACCCGTACCACTTGATGAAGGGGTCGCCTCCATACAAGGCTGCCGGAAAGACCTGGCCGGCGAGTTGCCGTCAATGGCGGCGCCAGTCCGCCCCCCGCGGAGGTTTATTTCCATTGGGAGAGATCTTATATTTAATAAGAATATCAACGATATAAGTTCTAAGAGAGGAGGAATGCCGGTAGGGAGGTTAAGCGATGAATAAGAGTAATGTTCTCACGCACGCTCTGATAGGGGTCCTTGTAGTGCTGTTGGCGGCCCCGATCGGAGTGTTCGCACAGACTAACGAAGAAAACCAGAATCATACGTACAGCAAAGCAGAACTGGATCAGATGCTTGCATCTATTGCATTGTACCCTGATTCACTACTGGCTCAAATCCTCGTGGCGTCAACGTACCCGGAGCAGGTTGTGGAAGCCGACCGATGGGTGAAAGCAAATAAGGATTTGAGCAAAGATGAGCTGAACGCGAAGTTGGATAAGAAGGATTGGGACTTGAGCGTGAAGGCGCTGGCGCCTTTTCCGCAGGTGCTCGCCATGATGGATGAACATCTTGATTGGACGACGAAACTGGGCGAGGCTTTCCTGACTCAGCAAAAAGATGTTATGGCCTCCATTCAGGGAATGCGTGAAAAAGCCTACGCCAAGGGCAATCTCAAGACGACCGAACAGCAGAAGGTGGTCGTTAAAGGAGAAGATATCGAGATTGAGCCGGCTAATCCTGAAGTTGTCTATGTGCCATATTATGACCCAATGTCAGTTTACGGTGACTGGTGGTGGCCTGGATATCTTCCATACGCCTACTTCCCCTTTTGGGGTCCCTTTTTTGCGTGGGGTCCGTTCGGATTTGGATTCGGCATCGGAGTAGGACCCTACTGGGGCGGCGGCTGGGGGTCTTGGAATTGGGGCGGCGGTTATGCTAATCTGAATAGGAATCGAAATGTCAATATCAATCGAAACGATCCCGGTATCACCAGTAATATGAGGACCGCCAATTCAAGTCGGTTAGCGAGCCAGCGGGCAGCGGGCCTTGGAAGGACCGCCGGAGCGTTGGGCGCAGGCCGGACCGGTGTTGGCGGCCGGCCGTCGGTTGCCTCAGTCCAAAGGTCGCTAAGCCAGGGCCGTGCCGGGTTATCGCGGGGCGGCTTTGCACACAACGGCGCATCGCATGCGGCGGGTAGCGTGGCCCGGGGCGGCTTCGGTCACAACGGCGCATCGCATGCAGTAGGCAATGTGACCCGTGGCGGCTTCGCACACAACGGCGCATCGCATGCAGCCGGCAACGTGGCCCGTGGCGGCTTTAGCCATGGCAGCAGCTTTGCCCGTGGCGGCCACTTTGGTGGTGGTTCCGCTCGTGGCGGGTTCTCACACTCCGGCAGCTTCGGAGGTGGCGCTCACTTTGGCGGCGGCGGCTTCGGAGGAGGTCACTTTGGTGGTGGCGGCCACGGTGGCGGCGGACGCCGTTAAGCACCTTTATGGAATGCCGTAAAGCAGGGGCAGACTACCCGTGGAAGGGTAGCTTGCCCCTCTGCTTTTCGGTTCGCCCGAGAGCGCTACCTTCCCAGAAGTTCCATGATCGAGAAGGATCAGGAACACCGGCATGAAATCATCTGGCGGGGCCGGCTCGAAATAGAATCCTCGACCGCGGTTCAGGTTTTGGGTATATGATGGGCCGTTGCTGAGCATTAAGGCATAAGAGGTTGATTCAGCACGGCGGATAGAAACTGCAGTTTCGTGGGATTGGAAAATCTATGATCACAAACGATCTCGATGGTTTAATCTTCGGAGGGCCTCTATGACCTCAAGGGAAATCACATTCGATGCTGTTTCGACGCTTCAAAGTGCGGCAGAAAAGATCAGGCGTATCGAGGACGAAGCTCGAGAAGCTCTGTTTACAAGAGATGATCCTGAGACACACCGGCAAAAACTCCAGGAAAAGACGATGCTTTTGATGGAACTGCCTGAATTGGCCGGTCCGTTTTACGATGGGATGGCCAAAGATGTCAGGGCCGAATTCGAGAAGGGTCTGAACTCTTTTGCGATGCGTGCGGAGCAGGCATGGGAGCTTTCAAGTATCTTCTTCATGTCTGCCCTTCTCTACCCGGAAGATTACAGGGAAGGAGACCGGAACGATCTGGAATTGTTCATAGATCGGCTCCGGATCAAGTACTTGTCCTGATATGGACGGAGTATTAATGTCCCTGTCCCGGTAATCAGTCAGCCGCGGGCATGACCCCCTTGTACCTCGCCATTCGATTCAACTCGGTCTCGCTGCCCCTGGCGGAGTGGTTGGCCTGCGGCTGAGGGTAGAACCACTGCGCAGTTTCAATCGCCATCTGTCTCCGGGGATCCATTTCCTTGAGTGTTCCTGCGAGGGTCGACCAGGGAGTAAAGAACCGAACACGCATGTGGCTGCGATGGCCGGGCACATGTTGAATAATACAATCCGGTTTTCCTCTGCCGCCTGCATCCGCAAAGATTTTCTGCAGATCATCGGGATTGGCTCCCTCGCGCAGCGCATACTGATACAGCCGCGCCTGGATACTCCTGTCCAGGAAAATACACTGCACGCACTGCGTGCCGAGCAGACTCCGGATCATGTACCATGTCTTGGCGATATCGAGCCTGCTTGAATTCATAGGGACAAAGCGCTCCAATGGGGCGTTGTCTTTGGCGAACAGCCCTATGTCCACATCACGTCCGTTCTGATGCGATCTGTGGCCCTTGAGCCGCCCTCCGCCCTTACCTGAGAAATCACCCAAAACAACGTCGCACGAATCGGGATACCCGGCCTTGAATCTCGCAGACGCTTCGAGCAATGCTCCCACCACTTCCGGGGTGGTGAAGCTTCTGTTTTCATCTAACACCTTGTAGCCGTGCAATTGTGAAGGAAATCGAACGCCGTTGATCAGACGGCCTCTGAATGGCTCACCGGCGGAAATCGTCAAGGCGTCTACCGGCTTGTCCAAAATGGTTGATAACATGGTCAATAAGATTACCAGACAAAGGCACACTCCACTTGGCAGGCCGAAACGCCGGCATCGTGTCATTGATTCATCCTCATTCAGGGTTGTCAGTGCTCTAACACCGCGACTTCGATCAATGGAGGCCAACCGGTCGCCGCATGACGAGCTGGACCATCCAGGCTTTCGGAAACCCCGATTTGACCGGGTTTAGTTCTGTAATCTCCATAACCGAAGTCTTGATTAAAGGCTGAGCACCGGTTTTCTAAAATACGGCGAAACATCGTTCCAGTATCGGCCGGCTAACCGGATGTTATGGTGGTCTGGGTGGGACAGGCAATATGCGTGCCCATTGTTACGCAATGTAGACGTGGAGGGGAATTAGAAGAAGAGGCCGCCCGATGGAATAGCCGTCGGACGCAGAGAATAGCGGTATTTCCCGAATTTTTGACTGTTTCTGCTGATTTGGTGTGGCAGATGCGTCAGATGGTTGACGGCTTCAGCGCCTCCTTCCGCTTAGACCGATCAAATTCAGGCAGGCAGACCCTTGCCTGACGTGGAGCATTGCATCGGGCCGGGTCGGGCCAAACATTTGATTCCAAAGTTCAGCGCTATCGACCTGCTTAAACTCTCGTTTTTGAGGGGGGGCGGCAATCTACCGCCCGACTGAAGTCAAGCAGTTTATCGGCTGGATTACAGATGGAGCCGGGCGCACGGGAAGAAATCCTGAGTTTAAATACGTAATCTCCCTCCTTTTCTATTTTAATCTAATCGCTAACTCTCTCTTATGATGATTTCAACTATTTCAGGTTGCGGTCGCAGATTGCAGCTTGGTCTAGCCAGCCGGTAATAATATGTATTATCATTAGCTTATCACTGCGAGCATGCAAGACCTACCCAAGATATGCTTCCAGATTCCTGCCCAAACACAAAAATCAGAATTCTCCCCTTACGACCACATCACTCGTATGTGCACGGTCTCTCGAAACAACGTCACTTCGTGGCGACTGTTCAACCGGTTTTTTAGATACTTCGGGATAGCATGCCTTCAACACATTTGTAACGCAACCTTAACGAATCTGTATTAAAGATAGTGTAATCTAAATACACTTGCCTTTATGACCGCAAAACGGCAGGTAGACTTGGAGCAGGAACAAATTGCAGTGGAGGCTTTCAGGATACAGACACGAAAATCCTTGCTTATTGCGGCGGAACCTGTTCTATTCATGTAATATCAAAGCGGAGATTTGAGTTTAGAGTTCCAATGATTTAGCCTTTTGAAGCCTTTGGGAAATCATTTCTAACTTATGTTCATAACCGTATGCGTCCAATAAGCCCGGGTGACAGGTGGTCTATCTCGGACCGGCCTGATCCCCTGACGCTGTTCTTTGCCGGCACTGCGCCGTCCTTCACGACCTGAACCATATCAGGGATTACCTACCAAAGCCCCAATGAAAGAAAGAGGGCGATTTCTGCGGATTGAACTCTGACAACCTGATGAAGAATGTTGTCGGGGGGTGCTCGAAGCCGAAAGGTGGAGTTCAGGAGCAGAAAAGCAAAGGAGATGCCGTATGAGTGTTGCAGATGCCACTCCCGCAGCCGATGCTGCCGAACATACTAAAGATTTGGATAACAGACCCGTTGACATTGCCATTCCCACCTGGGATGCACTTGAATCAGCCGGTTCTCCCGGAAGAACTCGGAGTGACCCGGCTGACCCCGAGGCAGACGCCTCGAAGGAGTCAGGGAATGCCGGTTCGCCTGCTGCTGAGACCTCGCTTACTACGCCGGCTTCGACGACGTATATCCTCCAGGTTGCCTTCGAATCGACAGCCGGCCCCGGGGCCATTGCGGCCATCGCCGGCGGCTGCTACAGTACTCCGTTCGACATTCTCGGGCTGCACAATGTGACACTGGCCGGAGGGCCGGGGCTGGTTGTCCGCACCTTCCAACCGCAGGCACGAAACGTTTCCGTGTTGCGCTCCGGTGCGGAGCATCGGATGCAGTGCGTACATGCTGACGGCGTGTTTGAAACTGTCTTCCCCGGTGAGACCGGGATGTTCCCTTACGAACTCTCGATCACCTTGCGCGACGGCCGGACGTATGTGACCGAAGATCCCTACCGGTTCCCTGCGGTCCTTACCGACTACGATTTACATCTTTTTTCCGAAGGCAATCATTTTCGTTTATACGACAAGCTTGGTGCGCACATCATTGGACACTGCGGCGTGGGGGGTGTCCATTTTAGTGTGTGGGCGCCTGGCGCCGAGCGGGTGAGCGTGGTCGGAGCTTTCAATCAGTGGGACGGGCGCCGCCACCCCATGAACCCGCGAGGTGAGAGCGGTCTGTGGGAGATTTTCATTCCCCATTTGACTCAGGGGGATTTGTACAAATATGAAATTAAGAGCCGCCGTGGGTGTTACATGGCCGTAAAGGCCGACCCTTTCGGCTTTTCGACCGAAATGCGTCCAAATTCGGCATCCGTTGTGTGGGACCTCGACCGCTATGAATGGGCCGATAGCGAGTGGATGCGCATACGTAAAGAACGCCAAAAATTTGAAGCACCCATATCCATTTACGAGGTTCATCTCGGCTCATGGAGGACAGCACCGCACAAGGACCTCGGCCATCGCTGGCTCACATACCGCGAGCTGGCCGAGGAGTTGGTGCCATACGTAAAGGAGATGGGCTACACTCATATTCAACTGCTGCCTGTTACGGAACATCCTTTCGACGGGTCGTGGGGATACCAGCCCGTCGGCTACTTTGCCCCTACCTCACGGTATGGAACTCCGGATGATTTCCGGCACTTCGTCGATACCGCACACCAGGCCGAACTGGGCGTGATCATGGATTGGGTACCGGCGCACTTTCCCAAAGACGGGCATGGGTTGTCGTTTTTCGACGGCACGCACCTTTACGAACACGCCGACCCACGCCAGGGCGAACACCAGGACTGGGACACGCTCATCTTTAACTACGGGCGAAACGAGGTGCGCGCATTCCTTCTTTCCAACGCGCTGTTTTGGCTGGACAAGTATCATATTGACGGCATCCGCGTCGATGCCGTGGCCTCGATGTTGTACCTGGACTACTCGAGGGAGCATGGCCAGTGGATTCCCAACCAGTACGGCGGGAGGGAAAATCTGGAGGCGGTGGCTTTCATCAAACGCTTCAATGAACTGGTGCACCAAGAGTCACCGGACGTACTGACGTTTGCCGAGGAATCCACGGATTGGCCGATGGTTTCCCGTCCGACTTACGCGGGGGGCCTGGGCTTCGACCTGAAGTGGAACATGGGTTGGATGCATGACATGCTCGAGTACATGCAAAAGGAGCCTGTCCACCGCAAATATCACCATCACCACCTCACCTTTTCCTTGCTTTATGCCTTCACCGAAAACTTCACCCTGCCTTTTTCCCATGACGAGGTGGTGCATGGCAAGGGTGCGATGCTGTCCAAGATGCCGGGTGACTACTGGCAGAAGTTTGCCAACTTGCGTCTGCTATACGCCTATATGTATGGACACCCCGGCAAAAAGCTGCTCTTCATGGGCAGTGAGTTCGGGCAGTGGAACGAATGGAACCACGATCACGAACTGGATTGGATGCTGCTCGATTTTGACTCCCACCGCAACCTCCAGCAGTATGTAAAAGATCTGAACCGGTTGTATATTTCCGAACCCGCGCTCCATGAGATGGATTTCAGTTGGGAGGGGTTTCAGTGGATCGACTTCCACGATATTGACCAGAACATTGTCTCATTCATTCGCAGGGCCCGGGACCCGAATGATTTTGTCATAGTGGCATCGAACTTCACGCCGGTGGTTCGCCACGGCTACCATGTGGGAGTGCCGGCGCCCGGCGTTTACCGCGAACTGCTCAACAGCGACTCGGAGCGCTATAGCGGCAGCAATACGATCAACTTCGATCCGGTCACATCGGAACCCGGGACGTGTCAGGGGCAACCTCATTCGATCGTGCTCACCCTGCCGCCCTTGGGCGTGGTCTTCCTTAAGTGCGAAAAAGAAACGCAGCGCGACTAGATATTTTCGATAACTAGTCCCGGCCGGGATTGCCTGGAAGACTAAACTTGCCTGGAGTCCCGGCTGCGAAGTCAGGAGAACAGAATGCACATTATCCAAATCGCTTCGGGGTGTGCTCCGGTCGCAAAAGTGGGCGGCCTCGGCGACGTGGTGTATGGCCTCAGCCGCGAGTTGCAGGTGCGCGGCAACTGTGTGGAAGTCGTTCTACCCATGTATGACTGCATGCGCTATGACCAAATCCGGGGCCTGGAGAAGGTTTATCATGACTTGTGGGTGCCCTGGTATAGCGGTTGGGTTCATTGTTCGGTGTGGTCTGGCGAGGTGCATGGCCTGCGCTGCTATTTTATCGACCCGCACTCGCAGGACAATTTCTTTAACCGCGGGCGCTTTTACGGATGTCCGGATGAGGCCAGGCGTTTTGCCTTTTTCAGCAAGGCCGCACTGGAATTCCTGCTCAAGAGCAACCGCCGCCCCGACATCATCCACTGCCACGACTGGCAAACCGGAATCGTCCCGGTCCTGCTCTTCGAGATGTACAATCGCTCAGGGATGTCGAATCAGCGAGTCTGCTACACCATCCACAATTTCAAGCACCAGGGCGTCACCACTGAAGATGTGCTGTGGGCTGTAGGTTTAGGCGCTCCATCCCACTTCATGCACTATGACCGCATGCGCGACAACTTCAATCCAGGGGCAGTGAACTTGATGAAGGGCGGCATAGTCTATTCGAATTTCGTTACGACCGTTTCTCCGCAACATGCTTGGGAGGCGTGCAGCACCGGCCAGGGTTTCGGCCTGGAACGAACGTTGCAAACTCACCGTGTGAAATTCGATGGTGTGCTCAACGGCATAGACTATAACGTGTGGAACCCTGAGGTCGACCACCACCTCAGCGCTCATTACAACATGGAAACCGTCCATGAGAAATATCGCAACAAAGAGGCCCTGCGTGACAGGTTATGGATGCGCAAGGACTACAAACCAATCATCGCCTACATAGGCCGGCTGGACCCGCAGAAGGGCCTGGACCTGTTACGGCACGCGCTGTTTTACAGCTTGCAGCACAATGCCCAATTCGTACTTTTGGGCAGCAGCCCGGAGACGGATATCAACGCCTATTTCCAGCATCTCAAAAATCATCTCAACGACAATCCGGACTGCCACCTGGAGATTGGTTACAACGAAGAACTCTCTCACCTGATCTACGCCGGCGCGGATATGCTCATCATGCCAAGTTTGTTCGAGCCGTGCGGTTTGCCCCAGATGATCAGCTTGAAGTACGGCACCATACCCATCGTGCGTGCCGTCGGCGGCCTGGTGAATACCGTGTTCGACCGGGACTATTGTGGCGATAGACCGCCGGACGAGTGCAATGGATATGTCTTTCACCAGACCGACTATCATGCCGTCGAATCGGCGCTGCAACGTGCGATAGGCCTGTGGCATCACAATCCGGACGAGTTCCGCCGGCTTGTTCTCAACGGAATGCGGCAGGACTTCTCCTGGAGCGGCCCGGGTGCGAAGTATCTGGCAATTTACGAGCATATCCGCAACAAATAAAAAGCATCGAGCGGCGTCCTGCCGCAGTCGATCTTCAATAGAATGAAAGGAATGAATATCCGCCTATGAGCGATTTGCCTGAATACATCGATGGCCTCCCGAACATTTCTGGGGCAGAGCAGTTGTGCGCACAAGCCATGAGCGCCAATAAAGGGAAGGTAATCTACCTGCATGAGAGCGGAATTGATTTCGGGCGCATCCGGAGCGCGAGCGCCATTGCGCTGCACATGCACCAACCGCTCATCCCGGCAGGCGGAGCGAACCTGAGCAATGCAGAAATTATTAGCAATCTCAAATACATGCTTGATAACCAGGGAATCGGTGACAACCATAACGCTTCGGTTTTCCTATGGTGCTACAAACGCATGGGTGAGTTTATTCCGCAGTTGATGAATGAAGGCAAACGGCCGCGGGTGATGCTGGAATACTCCGGGACTCTGCTGCATGGCCTTCGCGCGATGGGGGCACATGATGTTTTAGATAGCCTGAGGACCATCACGATGAACCCCGGCTATCGACGCGCAGTGGAATGGCTGGGAGCCCCCTGGGGGCATGCCGTTGCTCCTTCCACACCTTCCCAGGATTATCGCCTTCATGTCAAAGCCTGGCAAAATCACTTCGCCTCCATCTTCGGCTTCGAAGCCCTCGGTCGCGTGCGCGGCTTTTCTCCCTCGGAGATGGCTCTTCCAAATCACCCCGATGTGGCCTACGAGTTTGTAAAGACATTGAAAGATTGCGGCTACCAATGGGTCCTTGTCCAGGAGCATTCCGTGGAGCGGCCCGAGAGCGGAGGGGGGCCGGAGCGCAAGCATATCCCGCATCGCCTCGTTTGCCGCAATTCTCGAGGTGAAACGGCGAGCATCATAGCCATAATCAAGACTCAGGGGAGCGACACCAAACTCGTCGCCCAGATGCAGCCGTATTACGAAGCCAAAGGGCTTTCCCGCCTGGAACTGGCCGGAAAACAGATCCCTCAGCTTGTCACGCAGATCGCCGACGGCGAAAACGGCGGCGTGATGATGAACGAGTTCCCGTCCAAATACATGGAGGTCGTTCGCGAGTCAACAGGTTCGGATGTGCCCCTGGTGAACGTCACCGAGTACCTGGAGTACCTTTTCTCGCTTGGTATGAAGGAGGAGGATTTTCCCGCGCTGCAGCCAATTCTGCAATTTCGCATCTGGGAACACTTCAAACCCGGAGACGGCCCTGAGCAGATGGAGCGGACTATCGAAGAACTCAGAAAAGCAGACCATCGTTTCCACGTGGATGGCGGCAGTTGGACGAACAATCTTTCCTGGGTGCGCGGCTACGAAGATGTGTTGGACCCTATGCAAAAGGTCAGCTCCCTGTTCTTCGAAAAAGTTATCAGGCAAAACGTCCCTCCCGGTGAACACCGGTATCGAAATGCGCTGTTTCATCTGCTGACCTCGCAAACAAGCTGCTATCGCTACTGGGGCCAGGGAGTGTGGACCGACTATGCCCGGGAAATCTGCCGGCGGGCACATGAAATTCTCTCAGTCGACTTTTAGTTCCAACCGAAAGTAAAGCCGCCTGGTTCCCGAACGAGCAATGCGGGCTGACTGTTCAGTCCTCCGATCTTGGCGCCGGGACCCTCTGCAATTATGGGAGGGGCTTCGTTCAATGGTTCACTCTTAACGGTAGCGCAGCCTTCCACGGCGGCCGATCTGCAATTATAGGAAAGGCTTCGATCAATGGTTCGCTTCGCTTGCCAATTTCGAAAGAGTTCAGTTTGCAGCGAATCGATAAACAAATGATTCGAAAGCAGCGAAGATTTTGGCGCCTCATTTCTCAAGGCGGAGGAGAGCTGTGTTGACTGCAACATGCTTCAGCAGGATCACCTTTCCAGGCCATAAGAGTGACCATTTTAATACCACAAATGACTCTAGAAGCTAAGGTCAGCCTTTCATCGGTCCCTTTTCGCAAAGATCCAGTACTGCCCCTGGCCAGACCCCACTGACTAACCCGCTAACTACTCCCTGCCCGCAATTGGTCCGTCCATAATTCAGTGGAACGCGGATCATATTTCTATCTTTCTTCCAAAAACGTAAAAAGAAAAATCTAGTAGCATGTTATTCCAAAAAACTCTTTCCCCTTGTTTATGACACCCAGCTAGGCAAAGAGAGTCAAAAATGATCCTAATAACTTTTGCGAGTTGGCTTGCTTTTCGTTCCATGAACTCACTATGCGGAGATGCAAATCGGTATGGTCTATAATCTATTCCCATTGACAAACGCATTTTTCCATTCTTCTCTTTATTAAGCTCGAATTTGCGAAGAACGATTTTTTGGAAAAATAACTTCTCGTCTAGGAGCTTTTGATACTCATTTTCTCTGCCCCACGCCTGAAATCTGTCAATAAGGCAAAGCAGCTGAGCAAGGAAATCCCCATCCTTATTTAGCACTATTCTATCGTCACGTATGTTATGGACTAATATTGCATAGCAGGCATTTTCAAGTATCAGATCATCTGTACCTGAGTATTTGTCACGATTACTAATTAGATCGACCGCAGCTAGAATGCCATGGTCCACAGTTGTCGACGCTTTCATATAAGATAGAATTGGATCACGAAGATCATCCCGGTCCATTTTATTTAAAATATGTTCAATAGCAGAATAATCAGAGTCCAGATACTTTACCTTGCACCCACACACCATGTCGATATCAAATCTCTTTTTGTCGACTGCAGGGATATCTTCCAGTTTTTTAAGAACATCTGGAATATGCTCTACAGCCACTCTAGTGTCATGGAACGCGCTAGCAAAAACCCATGCCTTATTTACAGCCTCCCAATCGCTAAGTTTAAGCGCGTCTGCAGTTCTCTTCTTCCGAAGTGTTGAGTTTCTTGAGTTCAATACAACATAGCCGCCTAAAAAGACAGAAAGCGTATGTCTAAGGTGACCCCACGAGTTTTCTTTTCTGGCAAGGTCCATTGGTTCCATCTTCTCGAAGGACGAAAAGGTTTCACTAACATAAGCACTCCTCAGGTTAGCGGCATACCCTATTGAACTAAACAGGTCAGCTATACTACTAAGCATGTCCCCAAGTCCTGGAAGTCGCTGATATATCCTTACAAATTTCACAATCTTCTCGGCATTCCATGCAGAACTGTCTTCATCACAGACAGACAGAACGGCATTCAACAAAACATCTTCACTAAACTTATTTTGTCTCCTTTTGAGAACACTTTTGACGCCATAGCTGAAAAAGTCCTTCCCTACAGTAGTCTTGCTCCACGCATCCAAAATCTCATCCTCGTGCTTTTCTGCTTGTTCACACGACTCTGGCATGTGAGTCAAAACAACTATCGGTACCACTAAGTCATGCTTGCGAATATTCTCTATTACCTCACCCAGTCTGGGCCACTCCTCCTCGCCCGTCTTGGCATCAGGCCAGAAAACGTCAGTCAAAACAAGGTCCAAATATTTACCTGCAATAACCGCCTCAATGTCTTCGGGATTGGAAGCTTCTAGGACACCGAATCCTCCTTGTAAAAGATAGTCTTTAATAACGTCTCTAATGTCATCGTCATGCTCAATCAGCAAGATTGTAACGGTATTCATTTTGAGTCCTTTCTCCAGAACCCCTTCTGAAGTTTAAGAGACATCATGGACAAATAGTTCTCTTCATCAGCATCTTTTGGTAGCTCTAATACTCCACCAAATTTCTCCCAATTCCGTTGTTCCATCGTGAATGAGGTCCCTGCTCTAACCTTCATGATGGCCTCTATTGCTGTGATCCAGCTGTTGTAAATATTGATAATAATGTGACGTTCAGTTTCCATAATTCGAATGTTTATCTCAGGATGGTTGGACCCCCACTTTTTAATAACATCCCAACAGTGATTCTTCAATAGCTCTTTAAGCTCATGCTTATATCCTAGTATTCTCACTTTATCATCATTTCGTAGATCATATGCGATATGCTTAGCGTATGTTGGATGTTCGCGGTTTAACTCCTTTATCGCGTCGTACACCAGCGAGTTATGGTAGTCAAGGGCACTTCCAATCTGAGAGTCACCCCAAAAATGGTCGCTGATAATTTTCAGATTAGTCACAAACGCATCATGATTCCTGTCGTTTTTCTCAATCATTGCAATCGTCTTCTTGAAGAACCTTTTTAGCCGTTGAATTTCCTTTTGTAATGAAGTATCATCATCTGCAATAGAAAACAGTGTGTCAAGCGCCTGTCCAAATACCTGAAAGGTATATACAAGATGTTTATAGTTTTTTAGAGGAGTTGACGGGAAAACGGGAAGAGCTACTTTAAACAGTTCCCCATGCTTTCTTTTGTGCCGTTCCTTGAGCAGTATATTTAGAGAGTAGAGGAAATCATTTTGGCTGACTTCCGAAGCAAACATCATCAAGAGTGATTTGAGAAACCCAGACCATTTAGGATTGTCCGTTATTTCTTTATTGATGTCTTTTTGTGTGACAGTGTATAAACTTTCAAGACAGTGATTCATTCGCGATCTAATAATGATAAACTCAAGACCAAGGGTTATCGACGCAACGACGTCCACATCATCACTCTGAACAATGTACTTTATACAAAAGGAAAAGATTTTCCGAAGCAACAGTGTCGATCGCCGGTCGTCAACTCTATTCATAAGAATAAATCCAGCCTTTTCTAGTACTCGTGGTATGTTAGCACCACTATGATCGAAGAACCTTTTCAGTAATTCAAAAAACACGTGAGTTGGCTTTTGAGGAGTTGGCTCGCCAGGAATGGTCTTTAATCTTAGGCTAGAAATGTTGTCAAGCGCCCATAATAGTACCTCAGTTAACAGTGGCTCTTTAACACTAGTAGCGAGTCCCTGCTCGGAGTCAAACCAGAGCATGAATTTATTTAGGAGAAACAATGGCGGGGATCCCCGATAGCCGCGCTCCCAAAACCACCATAAAGCGCCGTCAAGCGTTTGTAGTCGGAGCTCCTCACGTGAGTGAAAACTACCCTTTGCACAAGGAGGGTCAACAATCAATAGAAATTGATTGGGGAGATCGTGTTCGATCTCTTCTTCAAATAGGCGGTCTGCTAATTTATTCTTATGTGTTTGGGTGGACGTGGCAATTGCATCAAGCTTTGTTGTCTCATCATCAACCCATTGTGCCAGGCAGCTCTGCTCAACATCCTCGGCCATCTTGTATTCCCTCAATCTGTTCCTATCCCTACACATAGGGCAATCATGCGAAGTATAAACAGGAGATTCGAAACGAACAAAGTCCTCATAATTAAAGGCGCATCCAGAAAGCACACCTGTCTGTCTCCATTTTGTCGATGCTGCGCGGCCAATTCGGTTAACTATGACATAAACGCTTATCTCCTTCATTTTGGGAGTTTGGTCACGACTTATATTCTCTTGCAGAAAGATATCGATAGCACGGAGAATTGTTTCCACCGTCCTGCCACTCAGCATTGCGTCATCCAGAAACATTATGCTGCCTGGCTTTCCCAACTCTAGAAGAATTGATCGCGCCTCTTGTGGCAAGAGATACCACGGGCCACGCCCTTTCAGGTCTACGGCAATTGTACAAATGACAGGCCTGTACAAGGATTCTTCCCTAAGTCTTGTATTGAGATACGGGACTAAATAGTTGATACTGGAGTGCAACGGAACGACTATGACATCAGGAGGGTGCTTGCGAATAAAGTCAACTATATCGTCACATATTTCATCAGCAACTTCGATGTCCTGAAGAGCTCCGGGCATATGAATTAAAATACGATTGTGGTGGCTGCGATTTTTAAAGTGTCCGTATCTAATGTATCGTTTCCTATCTAGAAGACAAATCCTATGAGGTACTCCCTTTTGCCTTTCTTCATGCTCCCATGCGTGAAATGCTCGGACCAAAGGCTCTACTCTGAGCGGACCCAACGAATATGGTTCTATCCAATAATGGTCGTGCTTTGTCGCATCAAGCACATCACTCAATGAGGTAGGTGATGGATAATCGTAAAGGATAGCCATAGGATACGATTTCGTTTCAGAAATAGTTCGTTCCTCAAAGAATGACACATCGCCAGAAGAAGTAATGTCAAGGTTCTGTTCAACTACGCTTGAAAACCACCTATTCGTATTTGACTCTTTATCAATGAATCTAATAATTGATGCTACCGCCTTCACCTTGACGCCTTGCATCTCAACAAGTTCAATGAGCCTGGTTATAAGAGTCTTGGTATCCAACACGTCAGTTACGATAATACAACTCTCCACATTGTCTTGCTTAAACGAACTGGCTATTTCATCCGGATCTAAGTCATTAATGGCACCAAGATCGAAAACCGGTGGTTGAATGTTGTATTGTTTGGCAAGGGCTTCAGCAAGAATTCTAGCTGGTGCAGTAGCACAGATCAGAGCACCAATCTCCGTAAGCTCCAGCCCTTCTTTTCGAAAGTAGTAAGTATCGATCGCATTCTTCAGCCGTCTAGCTATTTCCTCTGTGTGAGTCCCAACTTGAAGCATATTATATGTCCAAATATACTTTTTCAGCAATTTACCAGTTGATGGCAGTTCAAAAATTGGCTCTTTGCTTCTTTTACCAGGCCACGGATAAACTGATCTGGTCTTATCCAAAATGGTCTCAAATTGGGTAATTAATGTTTTTTCAGCGCTTTTGAGTAAAGCTGAAAGGTGGAGTGATGCGGTCCATCTGTTCGTATCGCATCTGAAGATATGAGAGTGCTTATGAAGAAGTTTTTCAAGCTGTTTTGTATCAAAAGTGCGTGTCACTAGCCCTTTGGCTTTCAGATATCTGAGAAGAGCCAAAGTAGAAAACTGGCGCTTATTAGATTTCGGATCCCCTTCGAACATCCCCTTTAACCCACTCGACAGGTGTAACAAATCTCGTGAGATTAGATGAAATTCATTCGAGTTATCCAAACACGGAAATGAGTGGAACTCTTCTTCAGGGAAAACCAAAGCGTCAGCAGTCGGAGATTGCGGAAGCGCTGATATTGGATCAATTATGGACCATCGTGACCGAAGAGTTTCGATATGAATATCAGGAACGTTAACTCCCCAGCAGTGAATATTACAAGCTAGTACCATGTAACATTGCAATATTCGTATAATTCGGTATAATCATGGCAAATTCCAGGAGGAGGGATTCGCCATGGCACCACGATACCGAGTAACCTTGACGGAACAAGAGCGCCAGGGACTTGAGGCGCTGACGAAAACGGGCAAGACCAATGCGAAACGATTTCTCTTCGCACGCGCTTTGCTCCTGTGCGATGCAGGTCCTTTTGGGCCTGCGTGGACTGTAGCGGATACGGCTGAGGCCATGGGCGTCACGCCTCGCACCATCGAGCACCTTAAGAAGCGCTTCGTAGAAGATGGATTAGCTGCAGCGTTGGAGCGCAGGCAACCGGAACAGCCATCGCGCGAGGTAATTTTTGACGGGGCTTTCGAGGCGCGGGTTATCGCCTTGGCATGCTCAGAATCACCGGAGGGGCGACGGCGCTGGACTGTACGGCTTCTGGCTGAAAAAGCGGTTGAGCTGCATCTGGCCCAAAGCGTTTCGCATATGACGGTGCAGCGCATACTTAAAAAAACGAACTTAAGCCTCACCTCAGGAAGTATTGGAAAATCCCGCCGGAGGGGAGCGCCGCGTTCGTAGCAAATATGGAAGATGTCATCGCTGTCTATCATTTGCCGTACGATCCCGATTATCCGCAGGTCTGTATGGATGAAAGCTGTAAGCAACTCATCGGGGAAGCGCACGAGGCGATAGCTTGCGCGCCCGGAAGACCCAAACGGATGGACGCCGAATACGTCCGCAATGGTGTTGCCCAGATTTTCCTTGAAGTGGAACCGTTGACGGGCAAGCGCCACGTGGAGGCCGCCCAGCATAGAACCATGAAAGACTGGGCGTTGTGGATCAAGGGCATGCTCGTCAAGCGATACCCAAAGGCAGTGAAAGTGCGCTTGGTCCTGGACAATCTGAACACACACTGTCTTGCCTCTCTTTACGAGACGTTTAAACCTCAAGAGGCTCGACGCTTGGCAGAACGCCTGGAAATCCATTACACACCAAAACGCGGCAGTTGGCTCAATATGGCGGAGATAGAGCTGAGCGCGTTAAACGGACAGAGCCTGGACCGGCGAATTCCCGATATAGAAACATTGCGTGGCCATATCGCCGCGTGGGAAAATGACCGGAACAACCGGCAAGCAAAGATTCAATGGCAGTTCACGAATGCCAAGGCGCGCATAAAGCTGAAGCGCCTTTATCCGCAACTATAAGCGTTACATGGTACTAGGTTGTCAATCTTTGACAAGAAAATTAAAAAGCATTCGGCGGCCCATTGTTCGGTTCCAGCAAAATCCAAAGCGAGCTGATCTATCTTTTTTGTAAGTGCCCAGTGAGTAATTTCGACTGCTTTTTCAGACACTTCTTCCTCTGTAGGCTTTTGATTGAATGCGCTTCCGATATGCCGAAATAATGGGTATATTTTTTCTTCTGGATAGGTATCGGGCCAAGCATTTGCTCTGGCTTTAGGATAGTTGTTTGCAGACCGAGGGTTGTGAGGTAGAGAAATTCTTACTAGTAACCCGTATTGTGACCAATCTCCAGACCTTAGAGAGCTCTTGAATCCAAGTCCATGACTCCCCCTTTCGATTTTATCACATGTTTCGAATACAAGGCATACACCGTCAGAAATTATCTGTATAGTGCCGCCGTATTTTCTTGTATATTGAAAAACCTGGTTCAGGGAGTGCCTGTCAACCAAAGATCTGAATTTGTTGTCATCCCTCAAGTACCTTGATCCGAACTCATCTAAAGAAAATTGAATAACATCTTGACTTAACAGTGGAGACTCTATTATTCGATCTAGCTTCTTGGGCGAAAGGTTATGAATGTCCTTTAGCAGAAGTAAGTAGGCCTCCCGTAAAGTCGAAGCAATACCTGGGCCGGAGTCGGAAATTACAATATCAAAAAACCCATTTTCGAAGCATTTACCTTGAGCGGCAGCAGAGCAAGAGGGCAATACGGTTTTTGGAAAGAGCATTCCGTGGAGATCGGTGGCTGAATAAGTTCTGGCCATGGCATAGGCGGCAGTTTTGGCATGCGATGCGACATTTTCAGCTAATTGGGTCAGAAAGACTTTCTCAAGCTCTTTGTCCTCAAATAATGGAGAATTCTTGTGAGTTTTAGGAGCGTTATTCAACAATTCAATAACGAGCGTTTTTAATGTGCTTTCTCGGTTTTCGGGTCCTCCAGCAAGTTTTTTCACTTTTGTGTAACGTCGGTATACTTGCTCGTCAAAAGTTGTTGGGTCCTCGTGAGAGCCACTGTAGACTATGAGTTCATGCGCCTGATCACGTGGGAAGAATGCACATTCGACTTCGTTTCTATTCCATAGTTCAGTGAAACCTAGATTATGAAGATAGGAAAAAAAACGAACAATTCTTCTGGAGTCTTCGAGGTCGCCTGGGAAGAAATCTACTTTGGCCTTTCGAAGCTGAGAAGCCAGAACTTCATCTGAGGCATTAATGTACCTTGATATTGTCCAATACCTATTCTTTCCCTGGATGTTTAATTCAGGGAAAACGATGCGACATTTTCTCCGAAGAGTGGACAGTGAGTACTCGATCAATGCACACAGCCCAACTAAGGCTTCGCACGTGATGAACCGGAAAGGCGTAAGATCTATCTGGACTGTTGGAGTGTTGACCGCGACAGCGGCTTCCCAAAGGGCACTCAAGCCAGAATCATTCAGGGTGACTCTCATTGACATCTCCAGTATAGCGGCACTTAGCTGGTTCTAGCTTCCCGAAGGGACTCAGTCTTGGAGAGAAATGAGAGCTGTGGGCAGGCAATGAATTTCGAGAAAAGCTAGAAGATCTCTCCTTTCGGACCCATTCCTTCCCGGGAAGATACTTTTATAGTGCTCGACAGTATATGATTAAATCGAAACGGAGTCAATCACATGCACATCGGTCGTGGCAGCTGGCGAGATCCAATGGCCAGCACGGAAAAGGTTAAAATACCTTGCCACAGGTGAATTTTGCGATGTTTCAACATACGATTTGCTTATAGAACCTCAACTGGGAAGCGGCAAAGAGCTGACGTGAAGCCCTGATTGAACCCGTGAGAGGCCATTCTGACGGGGTTTTACCGGCTGCCGTGGGTTCCTTCATATGGGATAAGGGAGGGCATGGAGATCGCCGTTTCTCAGGTTATAAAAATGGCGAGAAAATTTCCGATTGCAGACAGCTAGTCCTGAGTTTAGATCATAAAACCGGCCGTTCGCGCCGACAGATCAGCCGGCGCGATCATATCAATCGTATTCCTAACCTTCATAACTATTTTAGATTATAATTTACCACATAACATAATTTAGTAACTCGAACCAATCGTGATAGATAACTGGATGAAATCCATATTAATACCCTGTCTCCAAAAGACCTGATGGGTTGCGCTTCGCTCCACCCATCCTACATGTTTACTAAATATAATAAATACAATATATGTGTATTGACAATATGAATAACACACTTACTTTGAAAGGGTAAGATGTTCTATATATATTTATTTGAATATTTTACTTTAAATATGAAAGGAAAATATCATGGAATTTAACATAGAAGAACTTAGGAAACAAAAAAGACCGCTCTGGATGACCAATCTTGCTGTCGAATCAGTGGCTGAATTACTTGTCGGGGCCGGCGGAGACATCCGTACCGATCGTCTATCAATTGATAGTGATCGCATGTCTGGCGGAGAGATTGAAAAGGAATGCGACCCAAAAGATGTGGAATTCGTTTTAGCAGGACGGGAAGTTGGCGAGGACTATATATCCTAAAATTCGATTTTAACGCCATCGGCGACATGTTCTCGGGCCGAATAAATAATAAAACCCGGGAACAGCAGCCAATTTTGGCCGGTATAAGGACCCTGAAGCTATCGCCGCTTCCAATTTGGCATTAATGTGTCTCACCGGAATGTTTAAAGCACCGGCACGCCGCCGCTCAACACGAAACCAGTCAAGAGGGCCGGAACATTTCAATCGGAAACGGAACCAGTCCCACCACCAGCAAGCTCAGAGGCAAATCCGGACCCCAATAATCGCCGGATTCATGACAACGGCCTATTTCACGGGCATCGTAAAGAAAATCTAGCTTCCCCCGCTCCTTTCCATCGCTGCATTGTATTCGCCGCGCCGCGCGGCGCTGTTGCACCCGGCTCGACGATACAGGGCTTGCTGTGCCGCCTGCACGTTGGCCTCCCGTCCTTGCCAGATATCCAGGGCCGGCTGCTGGATCGCGCGGGAAAACGAAAAGGTCAGAGCCCAGGGCATTCGCGACTTGAATCCAACATTCATGGCATTCAAACGGGCCGAGGCCAGTTCAGCGGATTGGCCTCCCGACAGGAACGCAATCCCCGGAACGGCAGCGGGGACGGTCCACAAGAGACTCCTCACCGTGGCCCGGGCCACTTCGTCCACCGATTCCTGCACGGGACAGGTCAATCCCGGAAGCACCATGTTGGGCTTCAGGATCATACCCTCCAGCATCACCCGTTGCGTGTAAAGCTGGTTAAAAACGGTTCGCAGGACTTCCTCCGTTACCACGCGGCATCGCTCCAGGGTGTGATCGCCGTCCATGAGCACTTCGGGCTCGACGACGGGGACCAGTCCGGCTTCCTGGCACAATGCGGCGTAAAGGGCCAACGCATGCGCATTGGCGTCGATGCAGCCCCGGCTTGGAATGCCGTCGCCCACGGTAATCACCGCGCGCCATTTGGCAAAACGGAGGCCCATTCGTGAGTATTCGGCCAGGCGGCCGCGCAGTCCATCGAGACCTTCCGTTATTTTCTCTCCGGGATGACCCGCCAGTTCCTTTGCACCCATGTCAACCTTGATGCCCGGAATGATTCCGGCATCTGTGACGGCTTTAACGAAAGGAGTGCCGTCTTTTTTCTGCTGACGGATCGTCTCGTCGTAGAGGATCGCGCCGCTAATGGACTCACCCAGACCCGGCGTGGTCACAATCCACTCCCGATAGGCGCGCCGGGCCTCTTCTGTCTGGGGAATCCCCAACTTCGCAAATCGTTTATTGCAGGTCGGATTACTTTCATCCATAGCCAGCAGGCCCTTATCGCCGGCTACCATTGCCATCGCGGTGTCTATAAGCTTTTGCGCATTCATTTGGGGTTACTCCATTTCCAGTTGCGAATCTCCGGCATGTCTTCGCCGTGCTTTTCGATGTACAGCTTGTGTTCGATCAGCTTGTCTTTTAGCTGCTGCTTAAGGTAGATGCCCTTGTCGCCGGTCTGCGGCAGGCGGTCGATGGTGTCCATCACGAGGTGGAAGCGGTCCAGATCGTTCAGCACCGTCATGTCGAAGGGCGTGGTGATGGTGCCCTCTTCCTTGTAGCCCCGGACGTGGATGTTGTGGTGGTTGGCGCGGCGGTAGGTCAGCCGGTGGATCAACCACGGGTAGGCGTGGAAGGCGAAGATGACCGGCTTGTCCCGGGTGAACATCTGGTCGAAATCAATGTCGCTCAACCCGTGTGGGTGCTCGGTTTGCGGCTGAAGCTTCATCAGGTCCACGACATTGACCACACGGATCTTCAGACCGGGCAGATGCTCGCGCATAATGGAGACGGCGGCGAGCGTCTCCAGGGTGGGCACGTCGCCACAACAGGCCATGACCACGTCGGGTGCAACGCCCTGGTCGTTGCTTGCCCACTGCCAGATGCCGATGCCCTCGGTGCAGTGCTTCATGGCGGCGTCCATCGTGAGCCACTGCGGCGCCGGGTGTTTGCCCGCGATAACGACGTTGACGTAATGGCGGCTGCGCAGGCAGTGGTCGATCACCGACAGAAGGCAGTTTGCATCCGGCGGAAGGTAAACGCGCACGACCTCGGCTTTCTTGTTCACGACGTGGTCGACGAAACCGGGGTCCTGGTGCGTAAAACCGTTGTGATCCTGGCGCCAGACATGCGAAGCCAGCAGGTAGTTTAATGAGGCGATCTTGCGCCGCCAGGGCAGGTTTGACGTTACCTTCAGCCACTTGGCGTGCTGGTTGAACATCGAATCGACGATGTGGATGAACGCCTCGTAGCAGTTGAAGAGTCCATGCCGGCCGGTGAGCAGGTAGCCCTCGAGCCAGCCCTCGCATTGGTGCTCGCTGAGCATTTCCATCACGCGCCCGGTAGGCGCGAGAAATTCGTCGTTCGCCACCGTCGCGGCGTCCCATTGACGTTTGGTCACCTCAAAGAGGGCCTCCAGGCCGTTTGAGAGCGTCTCGTCAGGGCCAAAGACCCGGAAATTCCGCTGCTCACTGTTCAGCTTGGCCACATCGCGCAGGAAAGGCCCGAGCACGTGCGTGTCGCCGATGCCCTTAACCCCCGGCGAGGGCACGCTGACCGCGTAGTCGCGGAAATCCGGCATCCGCAGGTCGCGCATCAAAATGCCGCCGTTGGCGTGGGGATTGGCGCCCATCCGCCGTTCGCCCTTGGGCGCAAGCTCGGCCAATTCCGGTATGAGCCGGCCCTGCTCGTCGAAGAGTTCCTCCGGCCGGTAGCTCCTCAGCCATTCTTCCAGCAGCTTGAGGTGTTCGGGATGGGTGGCCGGGTCGGAAAGCGGCACCTGGTGCGCCCGAAACGTGCCTTCAACCTGCAGGCCGTCGACCATCTTCGGCCCCGTCCAGCCCTTGGGTGAATTGAGAACTATCATCGGCCAGCGCGGACGCTCGAACTTGCCGTGGAGGCGGGCGTCCTGCTGGATCTTTTTGATCTGCTCCACCGCCGTGTCGAGCGTCGCGGCCATGGCCTCATGCATCGGCCCGGGTTCGTGACCCTCGACGAAGTAGGGCGTCCACCCATAGCCGCGGAGTAACTGTTCCAATTCCTCGCGGGTGATGCGCGCCAGGACGGTCGGGTTGGAAATCTTGTAACCATTGAGGTGCAGGATGGGCAGCACCGCGCCGTCGGTTACCGGGTCGAGGAACTTGTTCGAATGCCATGCGGTCGCCAGCGGACCCGTCTCCGCCTCGCCGTCGCCGACGACGCAGGCGACGATCAGATCGGGATTGTCGAACACCGCCCCGAACGAGTGGCTGAGCGAATAGCCCAGCTCGCCGCCTTCGTGGATCGATCCCGGGCACTCGGGTGAAACGTGGCTCGGAATTCCTCCGGGAAACGAAAACTGAATGAAGAGCTTCCTCAGCCCGGCTTCATCCTGGCTGATGTTCGGATAAATCTCACTGTAGGCGCCTTCGAGGTAAGTGTTGCCCACGATGGCCGGACCGCCGTGTCCCGGACCGGAGACGTAAATCATGTCCAGGTCATATTTCTTGATGACCCGGTTCAAATGCACATAGATGAAGTTTTGCCCGGGGGTCGTGCCCCAATGTCCCAGCAGCATGTGCTTCACATCCGCGAGCGTCAGCGGCCGCTTGAGCAGCGGATTGTCGTACAGGTAAATCTGGCCGGCCGAAATATAATTGGCGGCGCGCCAGTACGCATCCATCTTGCGGAGCAGCTCCGGGGACAGAGTTTTTGTCTTCATGCTTTAATTCTCCTTTTGCCTTTATCAGCTTACTGCTCCTCGCGCGGCGATAGAGCCGAGAGGAATTATTCTCTTTTGCTTTTTCTGTTCCTCGCGTGGCGATAGAACCGAGAGGAATTATTTTCTTTTGCTTTTTCTGTTCACTGCTCACTGCTCACTGTTCACTGCTTTCCCAGGCCGAGGACCCGGCAGACCGTGTTCGCGATCATCCATTCCTCATCGGTGCGAATGACGCGGACAGGGACCCGGCCGGCCGCGGTAGAAATTACGCCCGCATTGGCCGTGTTTTCTTTTTCTTCGAGTTCGATTCCAAGGAATCCCAGCCCGTCGCAGATCCTGGCGCGGACCGAGGGCGCATTCTCTCCGATGCCGCCGGAGAACACCAGCGTGTCCAGTCCGCCCAATGCCGCCGCGAATGAACCGATCCATTTCTTGACCTGGTAGCAAAACAGCGCTACGGCTTCGGCCGCCCGCACGTCCTGCGTTTCACGCTCGAGCAGGTCGCACATGTCGGAACTGGTCTCCGACACGCCGAGCAACCCAGACTGGAAATTGACCATCTCATTGAATCCTCTTGCATCAAGGCCCTCGGTGCGCGCCAGGTACCAAAGCAGTCCGGGATCGAGGTCGCCTGAGCGGGTACTCATCGGCACCCCGGCTGTCGGGGTGAAACTCATGCTCGTGTCCACGGGTTTGCCGTCACGCACCGCCGCCAGGCTCGCGCCATTGCCGAGGTGGGCGAGAATGACCCGGCCCCGTGCAGCGTTCGATCCGGCCAGGCGAGCCAGTTCTCCCATTAGAAAAGCATACGATAATCCATGAAATCCGTACCGCCGAACCCCCTGCGCTTCGTAGCGGCGCGGGATCGGCAACAGCCGGGCCACGCGCGGCAGGTCATAGTGAAAAGCCGTGTCGAAACACGCCACCTGGGGCAAGTCGGGAAATCGGCGATGAAACGCTTCGGTTAACAGGATCTCCTCCGGCAGGTGCTCGGGATCGAATGGACTGAGCCGGTGCAGTTCCTCGACCATTTCCGCGCTGATCAACTGCGGTTTGCTATACTTCGGCCCGCCATGCACAACGCGATGCCCCGCCGCTGTCAATGCATCACGCCCCCCGCGTTCCTCGATCCAATCCATCAGGGCATCCACCGCCGCCGTGTGATCCGGCGCCGTCACCAACCGCGAAAGGTTGTCCGCCCGGTTCGGGCCCTTCACCCGCAAGATCGGCCCCGGCAGTCCGATCCGCTCGATCGCGCCATCCAGGATCCGCAGGAGCGAGTCACAGGCCTCGAAGAGCGCGAACTTGATGCTCGACGAGCCTCCATTGATCGTCAGGATGCTCGCGTTAGCCGGTTTCACGGATAAGTCCCTCGTTATTGTGCAATCCGAACGAAGCCAGTTTCGCGCACGTGGACCTGTAATCCGTGTGAAGAATGCTTCGAATCCCCAAACCTTCCGCGATCTGCACGAACATCGGGGTGTTTTCGATGTAGACTACCTGCCCGGCCGGCGCCTGGGCGATGTCCAGCGCGAGCCGAAAGATCTCCGTATCGGGCTTGCGGACGTGGACGAAGCAGGAGGAAACAAAAAAATCCACAAACTCGTCCAGCTTGAACTTCCGAATCCGGTACTCATTGAGTTCGCGCGCTTCGTTGCTGACCACGACGATCTTCAGACCGTGCCGAACCTTCAACTGAGTGACCAGTTCGATCATCTCGGGGTAAGGCTTCGATTGCGAGAACATGAAGCGCCGGAACTGAGCCCGGGTGAACGGCCGCTCCCGGTAGAAGACCACCCGGTTTAAATACTCCTCCATCGTGAGTTTGCCTTCCTCATAGATGTAGAAGTTAAACTGGTGCCGATCCTCGATCTCGGCCCATTCCAGGTTGAAGTTCTCCGCCGCCCGTTTGCGGGCATGATGATCCCACCCGTCTGTGAGCAGGACACCGCCGATATCCACAAACACGCAGGTGATTGCATTCGCTTTCTTCATAGTCTTTTGTTCCGTCGATCGGATCATCGCTGCCACAGGATTCGAGCGCATTCCAACGGGACCGCCACCCCGGAGCGCCAAGGTATGGCTCGCGCCGTATAGTCTCCCGCCTGACGTGCGGCAGGCGCCGTGGCGCGATAGACGTAAAGGCCCGATGCGTCAGGCAGCGCTCGCTCACACTTCATTTCCTCCCGTACGGGATCGCCGCCGTTGATTCCGTCCGCGTAAAGCTCAACTCGCACCGCATCGGGGTCGAGATCGTTCAGAAAGATTTCGACTTCAAATACGTGGTGGCTCGCTTTGGTTTCGACCCGCAAGTCTCCGAAGCGCAGCCCGGCCCATTTCTGTTCCAGATTTTGCCGCCAGTTAACTATCTGGCTGCCCGCCGAGCCTTTATCGGCGGCACGCTCCCGGTAGGCGGAAGCCGCATGGAGGTAGTGTTCTTCGGTGTATTCCTGCACCGCACGGTTGGCGGAGAATATAGGCGTCAACCGCGCCATGCTTTCGCGCATCCGCGCGACCCAGGCGGTCGGGATGCCTTTATCGTCGCGGGTATAAAACTCGGGAATCACCTCGCGTTCGAGCAGGTCGTAGAGCGCTTCGGCTTCAAACGCGTCATGGGCCGGATCGTCTTCATGTTCCTGGCCGTCCCCCAGCGCCCACCCCACTTCCGGCGTGTAGGCTTCCGCCCACCAGCCGTCCAATTCCGAAAGATTGATGCCGCCGTTGACGAGCACCTTCATGCCGCTCGTTCCGCACGCCTCCCAGGGCCGCCTCGGCGTGTTGAGCCAGACATCGACCCCCTGCACCAGGTGTTCGGTCAAGAGCATGTCGTAGTCACTGAGGAAGATCACGCGAGGACGTGCCTCGGGCCGCCGGATGAAATTCATCCATGAGTGGATCAACCCCTGCCCCGCCTGGTCTTCCGGATGGGCCTTGCCGGCGATGATGAGTTGCACCGGGCGCTCGGGATTGTTTAACAGGCGAAGCAGCCGCGCCGGGTCGTGCAACAGCAGGTTCGGCCTCTTGTAGGTCGCGAAGCGCCGGGCAAAGCCCAGCGTCAAAGCGTTGGGATCAAATAGATGTTTCGCCCCTTCAACCTCCTCGGGTGGCGCACCTGATGCGGCCAGTTGCCTGGACAATCGCTCGCGGGCGTATTCGACAAGGGACTTGCCGGCCGCCGTGCGAAATTGCCACAGCCTGGCGTCGGAGACGCGGCGGATTGCCTGCTCCAGGGCCTCCGTCGTCCCCATCCAGCGTTGCTTCCCACAGGCCTCAGTCCAGAGATCATCGGCCGATGGCGAGTCCCAGGTCGGCGTGTGGACACCGTTAGTCACATGCCCGACCGGGATTTCTTCCTGCGGCCAGCGCCGAAAGAGAGGCAGAAAGATGCTCCGGCTGACCTTCCCGTGCAAGCGGCTCACCCCATTGACCGCCCCGCTCCCGCGCACCGCCAGATATGCCATGTTAAAACTTTCCGACGGGTCGTCCGGGTTCCGGCGGCCCAGGGCCAGCAGATCGTGGAGTGTTATGCCGAGCTTATTCTCGGCATAGGCGCTGAGGTATTGCTCGATGAGGGCCGGAGCGAAAACGTCGAAGCCGGCGGGCACAGCAGTATGTGTGGTGAAGAGGTTCCCCGATCGAGTGACGGCCAGCGCGACTTCGAAGGGCTGCCCGGTCTCCTGCATGAAACTGAGTGCACGTTCCAGTACGGCAAAGGCTGCATGTCCTTCATTCAGATGACAGACTTCCGGCCGGATGCCGAGCGCACCGAGCAGCCGCCATCCGCCGATCCCGAGGAGCAGTTCCTGCTTGAGGCGCAGTTCCGGCCCGCCGCCGTACAGTTCGCTGGTAATCCCTCGATGAACGGGGAAGTTCGCCGCGTCGTTGCTGTCCAGCAGGTAAAGCTTCACTCTGCCGACCTGGACCTGCCAGGCGCGCAGCCAGAGTGAGTAACCGGGCAAGGCTATCTCCAGCCGCAGCCACTCGCCGTTCGCTTGGCGCACGGGCGAGATCGGCAACTGGCCGGGGTCGTTATACGGAAAGAGGGCCTGCTGCGCTCCGTCCTTGTCGATCACCTGCCGAAAATAGCCTTGCTGGTACAGAAGTCCCACGCCGACTACCGGCACGCCCAGGTCGCTCGCGGCTTTGAGCTGATCGCCGGCCACGTTGCCAAGCCCTCCCGAGTAGATGGGCAGGGCTTCGCTCAACATAAATTCCATGCTGAAATAAGCGGCGCAGGTCAGGGGACCCTGCGAATGATTCTGCTGAAACCACGCGGGCGCCTCCACCGCTTGCCGCCTGGCATGCAGCAGGCCGTCAACGTTTTTGCTAAAGACAGGATCTGCCAACACTCGTTCGATCCGGTCGCGTGAGACCGTCTGCAGGACAACCCATGGGTTATGCGTGATTTCCCACAGTTCCGGATCAAGCTGCCGCCACACTTCGTCGGTAGCATGATTCCACGACCAGCGCATATTCAGGGCAAGCTCGGCCAGGGAATCGAACCCCTCGATTTCCGTGGGTAGAAGATTGTATATGGGGTGGCTGACACGGGTTTGTTTGCTCATTATCTCTCCATCACGGTTGTCTCGAAATCATGGAAACCATCCTCTCTTCTAATGAAGATAGCCACTTATCAGGTACTGAACCCCCGTTTTTGGATCGCAGGGTAAAAAAATTACATAAAGATGGCTGCCACGAGATTACGTGGAATCAGCCCTGCAGCCAAATTAGAATCCCGGGCCTTCAGGACAGGCCAAGCAGGCGGTTGGTGGTTCAAGGCCTGAAGAGGAAATGGCTGCGTCTATCATCATTGAAAATATCGATCACCGTGTCGTGTCAGGCTGCGCACCGGGATTCGGTTCTTCAGGAACCTGTTTTCTGGCGCCGAAAATTTTTTCTAAAACCGATTCATCGACAGTTTCTTCATGGAGTAATGTTTCCGCCAGCTTATCCAACTTGTCCCTGGCGCCGTTCAAGAGGCCGGTTACAATCTCGAATCGCTCTGCAATCAGTTTTCGCACGTCGTCATCGATGCGGGCTGCTGTAGACTCGCTGTAGTCCCTGCCCCGCGACAGCTCATATCCCAGAAATGGCTGTTGCTCGTCGGATTCGAAAGCGAGCGGCCCCAGGCTTCCCATCCCCCAACGCGTCATCATCCGCCGCGCAAGGCGGGTGGCCTGTATCAGGTCGTTTTCGGCTCCGGTGGTGATATCGCCGAAAGCTATCTGTTCAGATACCCGGCCGCCCAGCATGACATCGATGCGTGCAACCAGGTAGGTCCGGCTGTAATTATATTGTTCCTCGGAAGGTACCTGTTCCGTGATTCCAAGTGCGCGGCCGTGCGGAATAATAGTGACCCTGTGAACGGTGTCCGCCGCCGGAGTGAGCCATGCGACCGTGGCATGGCCGCCTTCGTGATAAGCTACGACTCTTCTCGCATTTGGATCTGCAAGGGACGGACGCGCCCCGCCAAGCACAATCTTGTCGATGGCCTCCTCGAAATCCGCCATGCTCACCTGCTTGCGGTGGCGCCGCGCGGCGCCAAGGGCCGCTTCGTTGCAAAGATTGGCGATATCCGCGCCGCTCATGCCCACTATCTTACGAGATAACAGATCGAGCTTGACATCCTGTGCAATTGGTATCTTCGCGGTGTGTATACGCAGAATACCCTGCCGGCCCTCCCGGTCGGGAAGTGGGACCGTCACCTGCCTGTCAAAGCGGCCCGGGCGCAGGAGGGCCGGGTCGAGCACGTCGGGCCGATTTGTGGCGGCCAGCACGATGACTTCCTGGCGCTCGTCAAAACCGTCCATCTCGACCAGAAGCTGATTCAGGGTCTGTTCTCTTTCGTCGTTCGTCGCACCGAGACCGGCGCCGCGCCGCCGGCCCACTGCATCCAGTTCGTCAACGAAAACGATGGAGGGTGACTCAGTTTTGGCCTGCTCAAAAAGGCTGCGGACCCGGCTCGCCCCAACCCCAACGAACATCTCGACAAACTCAGAGCCGCTGATGGAAAAGAAAGACACCCCTGCTTCGCCCGCTACGGCACGAGCCAGCAGGGTTTTTCCCGTACCGGGCGGGCCAACGAGCAGCGTGCCGTGTGGTATGCGCGCCCCTATTTCGTGATATTTTTGCGGGTTTCGAAGAAAATCGACCACTTCCTCCAGGTCGCCCTTGGCCTCATCAGCGCCGGCGACGTCATTGAATGTCACCTTGGGCTGCTCACTGCTGTAACGCTTGGCCTTCGACCGTCCGAGTCCGAATAGGTTTGACTGACTGCTCATGGCCTTCCGGCCCATCCATACGAAGTAAGAAACGAGCAGGAGCATCGGTCCCCAGTCCACGAGCAAGGTGAGAAACCACGGTTTGGTGGGCACTTTTGCATTGACGGTCACATGATGAGACTCAAGGAGCGGCAACAAGGCCGGGTCCCCCACGGACTCTGGAAACACCGTAGTAAAGTTGCCGTATTTTTGCGGAGCTGCCTGAGGCTTGTCAGTATTTTCGCCATCATTTTTGCCCGCCTGAGTTCCGGAAAGATTCTCTGAGCCGGGACTTTTTGGCGTCTCCGCCTTCCCGGGCTGCGAAGGTGCGCCCGTTGCCGAGGGTTCCGGCCAGAGCATCGGTTTGAGAAAAGTACCGCTGATCTGCGGGCCGGCTATGAGCACTTCCGAGATGTTGCCGGCGCGAACCTGTTCAAGGAAACCTGAATACGGGATAAGGGCTTCGGGCTTGGGGGACGGCCAGAAGAGCGATGCATTCCAAATGAGTAGCCCCAGGAAGACCAACCACCAGAACGAGGGCCTCATTCCGGGCGGCCGTTGCGTACCCGATTCTCGCTGCTGTTTTCCCGGTGCCGTTTGCTGCTTGTCGGTCATCGTTTTCAGAATCCAAAAGAGCGGGTTGCATCGTCATTACATTACAATTGGCGGGAAACCTTTTGAAGATTCACCTATTGGCTACGGATTTAATCACTCGCCGAGGGCCTGTAAACTTCATCGTTGCCCGGGTGATCGTGACACAGTGCCGGTAAGATGCCGGTTCAGTTCCGTTCGGAGGATGTCTTTTACTTCTTTTCCGTCATTACGCTTGCAAGCAGGACCGAAAGGATGCCTGTGACGAAGATTCCGTCAAAAGTGCCTGCGCCTCCGATCGAAGCCATAGGTGCTCCGAGTCCATGGATATCTCCGAAGTGGAGGATATCTGCGCCGAGGAGGGTCCCCATGGTGCCGCAAATGTAGGCCAGTGCGGGAGCATACTTTGAAGAGAAAAAGAGAGCGACTGCAGTGGCGGCAATAGGGGGAACGAACGTCGGCACTGCTATTCCCACTCCCCTCACGGGGTGAGCCATGAAGTAGACCAGGATTGTCACGATGGCTACACCCACCAGAGACTGGCCGAATAGCTTGTTCTTCAGCGTAAGGTAGAGGGAGAGGACGGCGGGAATCACAGCTCCGCCGATGTTCACGGCAATAATTGTCGCCGGCCATTCTTTTACCAGGGGAATCATGTGCCGTATCCCGAAGAAATCGACGTAAGAGTTGGATACGATTTGCTCCGGGGGCAACTGGAAGAGCGGAACATTAATATAGCTCCCGAGGAGAGAAAGAATGAGCAGGGAGAACACATATCGTCTGTCAATCCCCATTCTTTGGTATGCATAGCTGAGGACGCCTACCTCTATGGCGACGATGAGAAAGATGAACAGAAGCAGGAGAAACAGTAAGAAGGCTATGGTAATGGGAAAGTATTGCATCTGTTTTTATCCTCGTGCTCTTGTCCGGTGACCGAAGATCGAACCGCCCTTACGGCGGGTTATACGATAAGCGGGCCGTGTACGCCGTCAAGGGACAAAGGCCTCCCGTCGCCTTTGGTGCACAAGGCGCCTCCCGTCGCCAAACAGGCGGATTCCGGCCCGGCCATAATGGTGCAGTTTGAGCCTACGGCAGGCTGGAAGGGTTGTTTAAGTTAAATCTGAAATTCGTTCTTTTCCCGGCGGAAAATCTCTTGAAACAGAGGCGCGGATGGAAGAACGTTCACATGATTCAGAATATCTCCGGCGCAAGATGAAGCTTATATCCACCGTGCTTGGCTCTTCCATCCAAGGTTCAGCTGTGCGGAACCCAGCTTAAGTCCCAACAGCCCACCCCGGAGGGCGCCGGTTTTACCCCGCACTTTCATCCGGTCGCCGGCATTGTCGTAGCCCGCCGCATGTTCATCCGGGTTTTAGTATCTTGCCAGTGCCCTTTGAAGCGGCCTTGCCCCCGCCGGCACCTTGACCTTCCCGGACAGGATCTCCCCGGGTGTTACCGAGCGTCCGTAATATTGTGCGTTAGCATCGCTTCTCGTCGCTACGACGGTACCCTCAAGAGAGACACCGCCGAAAAGTCCCTGGCTGCGGCTATAGGTATAGATTGCGGCAACGGGTGTTACACCCGCCTCGACAGTGCGCCCGATGGGACCGGCAGCCACGCTTAAATTGCCTCCCAGTTGCACGTTTCCTCCCTGAGAAAATGCCCTCACAGCATCATGAGTATTGAGAACGAACACGAACTCGGTTTGTTCTGCTCCGATCTGAAAGCCGAATCCCGCTCCACCAGTCCCGATGGCGGATGGCCCGCTCCAGCCTTTGCGCAATCGCGCCACTACCACACCGGCGCCGGCGCGCCCGCTGACAATGAAGCCGGCCTTGATGACCGTCATGATTGCCACTCCCTTGGCATTCCTTAGCACTTCCGGAGGGATGGATTTCTCGGGGATATTCTTGAAGGCCTGGATCGTCACCACCGCCCGATTGACATCATCCTGCATCCCGTCTGCGTATGTCACGGACGCATTGAAAGTCGCTACCATGGCCAAAAAAAGCGAAAATAACAGAATGCGCTTCACCATTTCATCTCCTTTGCATGCAAACGGTTCGGGATTGTGCGCCGGTCCCAACGCGGCCGGAGCGGCTCTTTCCACAAACCAGTATAATCACTGCAACAAAAAGGAAGTAGGTTCTTTCACTTTTGTCGAAGGTAATTGTGTCAAAATGAAAACCATAGAGGGAGGCGAGAGGAAAATACCTGCCGAAGAAGTTGGAGTCAGGGGGCGGGCATCGGTGCCGGAGATCCGGCTGCAGCCAACGTGAGCTTCACTTGTGAAGGATCAACCGAGGACTTTTTGCATTACTCGATCAAAGCCGGGGATAATTACACCGCCTGTTCACCGAAGGCAGCATTCATCGGCCGCATCGGGCCTGATCTACCGCGGACCGGAGCGCCCGCGCAGCCGCTTCTGGATCCGGGCTGGCAATTATGGCCGATACGACCGCTACCCCATCCGCGCCCGCACGGATGACATCACCGGCATTAGTGTGAGCTATGCCGCCTATCCCGACCAGGGGGATGCGAACGGCCTGGCGGATAGTTCGCAAAACACCGAGCCCCGTGGCCGGCAGAGCATCGGCTTTGGTCAGAGTGGCAAACAGGGGCCCCACCCCCAGGTAGTCCGCCCCATCGGCTTCGGCATCGCGGGCTTCATCGGCGGTACTTACGGAAACCCCGATGATCATGTCTTTGCCGGCAATCCGGCGCGCAAGGGCGCAAGGCATGTCCCCCTGCCCCAGATGAACTCCATCGGCGCGGCAGGCCAGCGCGATGTCCACCCGGTCGTTGATTATGAGCGGTATGGCAAGGTCCGAAGCCGTTTGTCTGAGCGCAAGGGCCTGCTCGATAAACTCCCTGGCCCCGGCATCCTTTTCGCGAAGCTGGACCACGGTCACACCGCCGGCAACGCTCTCGCGAACGATTTGCTCAAGAGGGCGGCCGCCGGACAGGACGCGGTCGGTGACCAGGTACAGCCCAAGATCGATTCCGGATTTGCAGGCTTTCATGAAAAGGCTACCCGGGCGCGCGTTCTGATGGTGGCGCCGTCTATCGCGTCGAGTGCGTCGAGCAGGCCAATCTGAAAACTGCCCGGCCCGGGGTTGGGGAGTGCTGCAAGTTCGCCGGCGATCCCAAAGGCGACGAGCGCCCCGATTGCAGCGGCGAAAGCATCCGTTTCGACCCCGCAAAAGGCGCCCGTGATTGCGCTTGCCGCACAGCCTGTCCCTGTAACCCGTCCCATGAGCGGATGCCCGTTTGAGATCCTGGCCGTCCGCAAGCTGTCGGTCACAAAATCCTCGGCACCCGTTACCGCCACGACGGTCCCGTAGGTTTTCGCCAGATCGCGGGCCGCCAACTGAGCATCCTCCGCGCCGTGAACGGACTCCACGCCTCGGGTGGTCCCCTTCTGACCGGCGACCGCCATGATTTCAGAGGCATTCCCGCGCAGGACCGCTACCGGCGCCTCCCCCATGAGCCGCCGGGCGACCTCGGTCCTGAACCGGGTTGCACCCGCTCCCACCGGATCGAGTACGATCGGAATGGAACGTTCCCGCGCGGCCCGCGCAGCCCTGACCATGGAATCGATCCAAGGCTGTGACAACGTTCCGATATTGATGACAAGGGCATTGGCCAGCCCGACCATCTCCTCGACTTCTTCGACCGCATGGGCCATTACCGGCAATGCACCCAGGGCCAGCAGCGCATTGGCTGTAAAGTTCATCACTACGTAGTTGGTGATGTTGTGAACCAGGGGATGTTTCCCTCTGATCTTTTCGAGAATATCAGAGGACTTTTCAACCGTCTCCAGAACAACGTTATCCTTCATATGCCACCCTCAACCCTAAAAAGTAGTCGATGTCCGATCCCATTCGATACGGAAACTCTGTTGCAGGCCATACCTGCGCCTCAAACCACTGCCCCGGCATGGCCGGTCCATGAGGGTCCCTCCCGGCATCCGCATAATCCATCCCGGCAAGTTTCCCCCCGGCCCTCCGGGTAACCCCGCATAGACTTCCCGGTCTGATCGCGCGCTCCGTAATTCCGGTAATACATCTTTTTGGATCGTTCCGGAAGGAGTATTCAATCATCCTTCATCTGATTCCGGATGGCAAGTGATATGGCAGTGGGCCTGTGCGGCGCTGTTGAATAACTCTGACAACTTTTATCTCGCATAGTTCGGGTCTTTCCTCTTCTTTGCAGAGATACACGGGGGGCGATCAGCCCTTCCACCCCATCATCGTCACTTTCCCGGATTGTAATTTGAACAGGCAGTACTAATGTTATTCATTTTCTGAGGATATATTTTGCGCAGTGATATACCATTTGTTCAAACAGGTTGCTTTTAGGTTGCTTTCCTGAAATCACCGATTATAATAACATCGTGCCAATGGAGTAGGTTATTTTGAGTTGCAGGAAATCGATCTTCACCAGTATTAATGGTTCGGTTTCGGGGTAACTCCGAGTACCGCACCAAAAGAGCAGTGGAAAAAACACAAAAGTTAAAGAAGGATCAGCAAATGGTAGAAGGTCGAGTAAAATGGTTTAATGATCAAAAGGGTTATGGCTTTATCGAGGCTGACAATGGACATGATGTGTTCGTTCACCACTCATCCATAGAAGGCGAAGGCTTTAAGTCTCTGGCAGAGGGTGATCGGGTCAGTTTCGCGGAAGAAAAAGGCAGTAAAGGGCCAAGCGCCGCAAACGTAAGAAAGCTCTAATCGAGCTTTGCAAAAGACATTAAAAAAGCAAACGCCAGCCGGGGCCGTTAAAAGCTCCGGCTTTTTTATGCCTGAATAAAGGCCTTGAAAACAAGATTCTATATCGTAGTTGGGTGGTGCTTTAATTGCCTCCTTCTGCCAAAGCCGGCCCAGGATAATAACCGGCTGCAGCCGGTAATCCTAAAGGAAAAGTTATGATTTCAAAATCCTCAATCCGGAAAGCCATCGCACAAGCCCGGGGTCGCGAACAAGGCGATCTCTATCTCGATGCTGACGGCAAGACCGTTTGTCTTACGGTTGGAACGAGCGACACGGTTGATTGCGGCAGTACCTATCCTGATTTTTGGTACCTGGCCAAGGAGCATTCATTTGAGAAGGTCGTGGGGATAATACGCAGATGGGCAGCTTCGAGGTGAAAAGTATGCGTTCACCGGCAGGTATCGCATGAAAATACACAGTTCAGTGCATTATGAGCAGTTGCCGGCCGCACTCCCCTCCCCGGCCTGTACCCAGGTCAAGGAGGGGGAATGCAGCCCAAAAAATCATACTACTCGAAAAGAACGCCGGCGAAACTGTCTCCGATAGCGGCACCAGTGCCAGTACCCAGAGTCCCGAATTCGATTGAGACGGCAAGCACCTTATGCTTGATACCCGGTTCTTTCTGCAACGAAATCACGAACCCGCCCTGTACAGGAACGGCAGTACCCTCAACTACACCGTTTAAGCTGAAAGCCCCGTTAACGTCACGGACAGCCGAGAATTGAATCGTAGTTGCACCGTAGACGATGATCCCCCAGAAAAGACCATCTACCTCGGTAATAGTAATCGTCGCGGAGACCACTGCTCCCGGAGTACCGGTATCGGAAATAGAGAAAAGATCGCCCGTACCTGTGAAAGGGAAAACCGGTGCTGCTGTTTTTGCTGGCGCAAGACCGGCTGTGAAAATCATCAAAAAGACAACGGCACTAATGGTAAGCAATTTCTTCATTCGAATCTCCTCTGTAGCTTTTCTGGTTTGGGGTTGTTCGATTACCTGCCCGGCGCCGCAAAGCTCCCGGCCCTATGGTACTCATGACCGGCAGGCAAACTAATGAGAACCGTATCACAAATCCAAGCACGGCTTCGGCAGCTCTTCCGAACCTTCGGTTAACCGGCTTTTATAAACCTGCATTCGGGTGAAGGACCTCTTCCGGCCATTCTCTCCGGGACGAAAGCTGCCGGCGGGCACCACCTGCAAATATTCAATTCAGCGCATCGTGAGCCGCTTGCTGCCCGCTTTCCACTCCCCCTGCCTGTACCCTGTGGTCTCAAGGGAGGTGAAAGAGAGGTCATACTACTCTGCTTCGGTGAAAAGAAGACCGGCGTAACTCGTTGCTGAAGGGTCCAGAGTCCTGAATCCGATAGCGGCTGCAAGAACCTCCTTCGAATGCTTGGGTAAAGCCGGGTTTTTATGTTTCGAAATCGTGAACGCGCCGGTTACAGCCTGGGAAACGGTAATACCCACAAGACCAGCGCGAGCCGCGTCAACAACGACAGTTTGACCCCTGAAGGTATAGACACCTTCACTATCCAGGACAGCCGAGAAATCAATCGTAATTCCTGACGAAGCGATGACGATGGTCCCATGGAAAAGACCATCAACCTCGTTGACGGTGATGGTCGCGGTGCTTGTCGCCGTTGCGCCGATGTCGGTCACAGAGGAAATGTCGCCCGTGGCTGTAAAAGGGAAAATTGGTACTGGTGCTTTTGCTGTTGCAAGACCGGCTGTGAAAATCATCAAAAAGACAACGGCGCTAACAGTAAGCAATTTCTTCATTTGAATCTCCTGTGTAGCTTTTGTGGTTGAGGGGTGTTCGATTACCTGCGTGGCGCAGCAAATTTCCCGGCTCTTATGGTATTCATTGCCGGCAAGCTTTATCAGAGCCGTATCAGAAGTCAAGGAAAACCCCGGGCTATAGCGACCCGTCAAGGCGACTTCGCATCGAGTATCTTCTAATATCTTAAATACTTATTTCACTATGTTACATTTCGTTGACAAAGTATCATCGCCCGGGGAACTATCACCCTCGTATGCATGATCTCCCGAAAAGAAATATCCCGGTTCGGGTATGATCTTATAACTTTAAGAACTTGCGCATTCCAGAACTTCATTTTTACAGGGATGTAAGAGTCGTCTGAACTTCGACAGGACTGTTCTGTAGCGACCTGCAAATCAGTCGCATGATGAACCATGGCGGATCGAGACCGGAATCCCGGGCGCGGGTTCGAACATCAAACCAGGTCGAACTTCAATTCGCCAAGTTTTTCCAGGCTGCACGCTACTTTGTCGCCGGGTTTGAGCCAAACCTGTTTTTCAGGGGGACGGCCGGCGATCACTCCTTCCGGAGTACCGGTGAAAATGATGTCACCAGGTTTCAGCGTGATGTAGCGGGAGATGAAACTGATTATCTGCCGGCAGTTGAAGATGAGATCGTCCGTGTTGGAGGATTGCCGGGTCTCGCCGTTCACGCGGCATTCGATCTTCAGGTTGTCGGGGTCGACCTGGTCGGCGGTAACCAGATAGGGCCCAAGGGGGGCAAACTGGTCCGGGGTCTTGCCGATCATCCATTGCTTGCTGGGAGTTTCGAGCTGCAGGTCTCTCGCCGTAAAGTCATTGCCGGTGCAGTAGCCCGCCGCATGGGAAAGGGCATCGGCTTCGCTGACGTTTTTGGCCTCCTTGCCCATGACTATCACCAGTTCGACTTCATAATCGAATTTTCTGGCTACTTCGACCGGCAGTTTGATGGAACCGTTGTGGTTATTCAGGGTATTGTTGTACTTATTGAAGAGCACAGGTTGACTCGGAGGCTCCATACCGACTTCCCTGGCGTGTCTGCGGTAATTCAGCCCCACGCAGATTATCTTTTCCGGACGGGTCACGACCGGTCCGTATTCGATGGCGGATTCCTTGAGAAGCGCCTTGCTCGCGGCGCCGGGTTTGAGCGCGGCGCCTATCAGCGCCTCGAGGCTGGGGCCGTCCTCGTTCTGAAGCAACTCATCCATGGTGGCCGGGGCGTGCATATGCAACAGTTTTGCAGCCTGCGGCACATCCAGTATGCCTTTTTCGGTTTTGACGCCGAGCCGGTACTCTCCGTTGCGGCGCATCGTTAACAAGATCAGCCCCCGAGCCTACGGTTTAGATACATAGGGCTCGACTTGATGCATTATTCAGGTCAAAGCAGGCAAGACTCTTTGTGAAAAAATCAAGTAAGCCGGTCTAATAGGATAAGCGCAGAGAGCGTGTCACAAGAAAAGAACCGTCTCTAATTTAATCTCTTAAGATTCAGCGACACAACTTTTTATAATAATCTTCAAAATCTTCCATCTTTTGGCGCGGCGTGCAGGGGAGGTGCGTATGCTAAACGTAGCGAGGATGCTTACCTGTCATTTTGCTGTTTCCGCTCCTGGACCAAGTGAGATTTTTCGAGGAATGCGCCGGATTGGTTTGGCGTTAAAGGCACTGATGCTCATAATGCTTTGCGGACCTCTGGTCTGCTGCACCACCGCCAATATGCAACGGTTGTTCACCGACCCGGTCGCTCCGCCGCCGCCGTGCTGGTTGGATAATTCTAACCAGAATCCTCCTGCTGGACAACCCGATGACGGGGTTGTCTACAGTGTGACCCAGTTCAACCGCGATTGGAGCAGGTTCAAGTGCGCATGCTTCAATCTGCCTTGCTCTGATGACAGGGTTTGCACAGAACTCAGGAACAGGATCGTCTTGGGAACGATGTTTCAGATCGACATGAATTATCGGCAGTATGCCGATGTGCTTTATGCAGGGAGGGCTGCGGCGCAAACAGCGAGCGACATGGCCCTGCTGGGGCTGACCGCGGCAGGGGCAGTGGTCGACGGTTCTGCAGTTAAGTCGATCCTTAGCGCCACCGCCACGGCCGTGACGGGTACTCGCGCATCTGTGGATAGTAACCTTTTCAAGCAACAGGCAACAGAAATCTTCCTTAATGCAATGGAAGACATTCGCACTCAGAAGCGTAATATTATCCAAGATAAGCTGCAGCAATCCATCACCGACTATTCAATATATCAGGCATTCGTGGATCTGGTGGCCTATTACGACGCAGGCACTATAAGGGCCGCGTACCAGGGCCTGCAGCAGTCTTCCGTAGCCTTGAAGTCCGAGCCGAAACCAGTCCCCGACGCCAAAGGAGACTTGGTCAAAGCCTGCAAAAGTCTAAAACAGACTGATGCCCAAAAGATTCTTAAGGCCCTGGGGAGAGAGCAGCCGAAAGACCCTACCGACAGTGTCCCTTCGCTGGTCCAATTTGTGATCAATACCACCGATCCGGTCACAGTGGATAGGGTTAAAAATGCAGTGGACATTCTAGCCAGGCCACCCGCTGCCAAACCCGATGTGAAAGGGCATTTGATTAAAGCCTGCAGAGATCTGAATGAAGATAAAGAAGAAGCGGAGAAAGAAGCGAAAGCCGAGAAGGTTCTAAACGCCCTGGAACAGCAGTGTTCAGGCAATTGTTTCAGTCTTCTTATGAAGACCGTGATCAATGCTTCCGATCCAACTACCTTGGATAAGATTAGCGATGCGTTCGACATGCTCGCCGGGCCTGACTCCAAGGCAAACCAATCCCCCGATCTGAAAGCGGAACTGCTCATAGCTTGCAAAACTCTGAGCGAGAATAAAGCCCGGGCAATTCTAGAGGCTCTGGGGATACAGTGTAACCATGAGTGCTTACCTCTGTTGACGCAAACTGTGATCGATACCTGCGATCTAACTACCTTGGATAAGATTAAGAATGCGTTCGACATCCAGGGCAAAACTGAGTGAGGCTCTCCCGAAGCTTGCTCCAAAGAATAGAATGGAGGGGCCGGCTGAGGAATAATAGAGCTTGCGGTAACAAAAAGAACGGTTTTCGTTGCGAATTCATGGGGATGCTACTCAAAACTAAAACTGACTGTTCTTAGTTCTTACTCAAAACTAAGAACTCAAAACTAAAAACTGATTGCAGTGCGGGCAGGTATCGCTATTTCTCGAGGAGCCTTACCTTCCCGTCGTCCAGATCGTATTTTGCACCTGTTATCTTTACCTTCCCTGCATCGACGAGCGACCGGATTACCGGCGACCGCATAGTCAGGGATTTGGCAACCAGTTTAATGTTGTCGTCGATGGCCGCTTCCACGAGATCCGATTTACCGGAGCCCCCGGCTTCTTTTCTGGCCTGCTTGACCGCCGGAATAATCGCTTCGATAATGGCGCCGATATTTCCGTGCGGATGGCCTTGCGACTCCACGGCAGCAGTCACGGCGCCGCAGCGTTTATGGCCAAGGACCATTATCAGAGGGCAGCCGAAGTGCTCGGCCGCATATTCGATGCTCCCGAGGATAATGGGGTCCGGAATATTGCCGGCCACTCTCACCACGAAGATTTCACCCAATCCCTTGTCGAAGATGATTTCCGGAGGGACCCGGGAATCCGAACAGGACAGAATTATGGCGTAGGGCTTTTGCCCTGTCGCAAGGGCCTGCCGCGTGCCGGGACCACTGGAATCCTTAATCGTTAACTGGTTTGCGATGAAGTGCAGGTTCCCATCCATCAATTTTTTGAGAGCTTCATCTGCGCTGATGCCGCTACCGGTTTCCGATGCGGATGCCAAAACTCCCGTCAGTAATAATACGGCCAGTGCAAGGAAAAAACCGAGTTTCTTCTTCATCGAATAAACCTCCCGGGTGATGTGTCTGAGCACTCTCGTAACTACACCCCTGGATGTTGTCAAACACTGGAAGCAAAAATCCCCGTATGCCTCGTGCATTCAGGCAATATATCAACGCTCCGCAGGGCTTGGCGCCCCGCCGCAGGCCGGGGCGCAAAAGGACCCTTTTCAATGGAAACCGGCTGGCAAGGTCCTTATATTGGAGGTATGGACGGTCAATAAGACAGAGAGGATCGCAGCCCCTTTTTTTGAAATGCCTTTTGAACGACGGTCATCTGTCTTTATGATATTTAAACGAAATTTTGCATGCTTTGGAGAAAGCCATGCCGACAATTGAGTACGAAACCAAGAAGCCCCAGCCCCATGGGGAGTACGAGAAAAGGAAAATAGAAGTGGATGATGAAGGTTACCTGGAAAACTTCGAGGATTGGGACGAAACGGTGGCTTGTGCCTTGGCGGAAAGAGAGGGAGCCGCCAAGGAGTGCCCCCTGCATGAAGAACAATTGGAAATACTGAAGTTTATCCGGGAATATTATAAGAAATTTGGTTCTGTCCCTGTAGTCCGTGCAGTCTGTACGCACGTGCATCAACCAAAGAAATGCGAATACATAGAGTTTCCCGATCCCATAACTGCATGTAAAATCTCTGGAATCCCCAAGCTGAATACCGGCTATGAATTAATGTGACTATTTCTATGTATATTAAAGGAAACCTGAGATGATCGATGCAGTGAAACAGAACCCTAATAGTGACCGCGTCAGGTTCTTTAACTTTCTGAACGGGGACCGCCAAAAGGAAATGATGCGAGATGTCCGAACCGGACTGGCAAAACCACGGAAATCCATTCCGTCCAAGTACTTTTACGATTCCTGCGGCTCGCGACTGTTCGAGCGGATCACAATGACTCCCGAATACTATATCACGAGAACGGAGCTTTCCATCCTGGAGCACTCGGCCGGCCGGATGGTCGAATTCCTCGCCCGTGATGGGGCCGATATTGTCGAACTGGGGAGCGGTCCTACCGCCAAAATTGAAAAACTTCTGGATGCGGTGTATGCGAGAGGACTCGACAGGCTTCGTTATGTTCCCCTGGATATTTGCGGCACTTGCATAGAAAAAGTAATCGAGGAATTGCCGCTGCTCTACCCTGACCTCGAAGTGCTTGGCCTGAGGGCGGATTTCACCGCGCACCTTGGAATGCTGCCCAGGGGAAAGAAACTGCTGGTTTTCTTCGGCAGCACCATAGGAAACTTCACGGAGCAGGAATGCGCCGGTTTTCTTCAAAAAATTAAACAGGTCATGAACGTTGACGACCGCCTGCTCATCGGCATGGACATGGTGAAACCCGTAAAGGTGTTGGAAGCGGCCTATAACGACAGCGAAGGTCTTACCCGAAGATTCAATCTTAACGTGCTGTCCCGCATAAACAGGGAACTCAAAGCCAATTTCGATCTGGACGATTTCGAGCACCTCGCCTACTTCAACCCCGGCGACGAGCAGATCGAAATGCACCTGCGTGCAAAACGAGCCGTTTCGGTCTCGGTTCCAAGCCTTTCAATGACGGTAAATCTTCGTAAAGGCGAAACCATTCATACTGAAATATGCCGCAAATTCAGCAGAAGCAGAATCGAGCGAATTTTTTCCGAAGCCGGCTTTCGGATTGAGGGTTGGTTCACAGATTCAAAAGGATGGTTTTCACTGGTGGAAGTCAAGACGCAACTACAGGACCTTCGGGCTTGCGCCGGAAAATTCCCGCGGTCGATTTGAAAACGGGAAGCCGGTTTCAATATAGATGAACTGCATCCCGCCTGCGCCCGGGCTGGTTCAACCTGGACTTTTCGCAAGCCGGAAGCCGCTGAACTGAAACCGGGTCGCCGGCGTCCAGAAATTCCGGTAGCTCACCCTTATGTGATTTTTGGGAGTGACGCACGACCCACCCCGCAGCACGCGCTGATTGTTCATGAATTTTCCATTATATTCGGAAAGGTCGTTCGGAAACTCCCGAAATCCCGGATATGGCTCGTAATAGCTAGATGTCCATTCCCATACGTCACCGAATAGCTGCGAGAGGCCCCGGCCCGCAACGGCGGCCTCCGGATGGAGGCGGCCCCGGTCGAAAAGATTGCCGCGCACCGGGTCGGCCGCCGATTCCCTCGCCGCCAATTCCCATTCGCGCTCGGTTGGCAGGCGAACATCTCTATAGTCGGCATCCACCTGCGATTTCCAGTTTGCAAAGGCGTTCGCTTCATAAAAGCTCACGTGGCAAACCGGTTCGTCAGGGTCTACTTCCAGCATGCCTGAAAGAGTAAATGTCCGCCATTTGCCGTCAATCTTCTCCCAATAAAGAGGGGCGCGCCACTGCTGTTTCTCGATTTCGAACCAGCCGTCCGACAGCCAGAGCAGTGAGTTGCCATAGCCGCCGTCTTCCATGAACTCCATATAGTCTGCATTGGTAACCAGCCGGTTTTGCAGCGCAAAATCTCCGACCAATGCCGTATGGACCTCCAGTTCGTTGTCCCAGCACCACCCGCCTTCAATGTTGCCAAATTCAAAAACCCCTCCCTTGAAAGGAATGAACTCGGGCGTACCGGGCTCACTGCTCTGCTGTGCTTTTTCCAGGCGCTGACGGTATACGGGCCGAAGATTGACAGGGTTAGCGTAGTAGATGTTCTTGATCTCGGAGTAGAAAAGCTCCTGGTGCTGCTGCTCGTGATTTACTCCAACGGTGACCAGGAAGGTGAGCGCTTCTCGATCCTTTTCCGGCGATTTTGTTAGAAGCTTCTCCATTCTCTCATCCACAACTTTCCGGTACCCATAGATATCCCTTATGGCCGGACGCGTGCGAATCCCTCTGCGGCCCCGCTCCCCCCTCAGACCAGCCCTGTGGTAGTAAGAGTTGAGCAGGTATGCATACTCGTGATCGACCGGCATTGACATTCCCCTCGGCTTGAGCAGAAATTGCCAGAAAAACCAGCTCGTATGCCCGAGGTTCCACTTAGGCGGGCTGACCTCCTCCGATGGTTGGACCTGGAAATCTTCGGGTTCAAGCGGTGCGCACATCTCGAGGCTGGCCTGCCTTACTTCCCGATAAGCTCCGAGTAATTCTTCTCGCCACTGTTCCATGCGGGTCCCTTTCGTCACAATGCAGAACGGGTTTCAAACTCACTCGGATTTAATGCCTGCTGCGACCTGATGCAATCTGTATTCAGCAAAACATCACGTTTGACGTTGGGGAAGCACCCGTATTTCAAGCATCCGTCCGCCACTTCATGAGGTCAATTGCGGGATACGCTGTTGGAATGAAAAATTCCATAAATCGCCGGCGATTACTTGCGGAACTGATAGGCCCGAAAGGACAACCGTAGAAAGGGTCGATTCGGAAATCGAGGATCGGGATCTGCCCCGGATCAACGATCTGGTCCGGGGCAGGCTCAAGCTGGGGTCATCCCCCCATTGACGGGCTTCTTAGTGCTTCTTGGGGAAAGAGGCTTCGAGGTAGTCGGCGATGGCTGCATCGATGTACGCTTCCGGCCTCATGTCGGTACTCGTGAAGTCTTTAGTGATCTGGCCGGTTTGCGTACCGCCCTTCTGGCTCGAGATATCAAATTCGAGCGTAACGTACTTGACTATCGCAGGGGTGGCGGGCGCTCCTGCTGTGCCGGCTGCTCCCTGTGCTGCTCCCTGAGCGGCTCCCTGGGCTGCTCCCAGCCCTCCACCACCTGATGCGAGCCCGCCCAGCACACCAAGAATAGCTCCTGCTACAGCCTTGCCGCCTGTCTCCTTTTCAACAGCCGGGGTATTGTCCACCTGATTGTACTTTGCAGTGACACGGACCTGTACCGCGGCGCGGGCCGGGTTTTCGGGCACTTGGTAACCAATGCCTTCCAGCGCCTCGATGGTTTGTTTAAGGTAATACAGATTAGGCGCCAATCCCGGGAAGTTGGCATTTAAGACCGTAACGCCGATTGATTTCTCTTTAGGTCCGGTTCTGAAGTAAACCATCTGATCGGGCGGCGGAGTGAAGGCCGGGGGCTTGGCTGCGGCGGTCGTCTTGGACGGTTTCGATCCCCAGTCGCTCTGAGCTTCGGTGATTGCGGGCAGGCATGAAAGAGATATGAATAAGAGTGCAATTATGCAGGGGAGCAGGGCTGAATTGATAAAAAAATTCTTTTTCATTGCTTTTTCCTTTCTCGATAATTGGTCGTAGGATGGAAGCTGGGCAATACACTTCTGAAAACTAAACTTTTGCTATATGTAGTTACACTCCAAACAGACTGGAGTGCCGGTCAAGGGCTCAAGACTCCAAAACCGGCCACCGGCAGATAACCGGTGCTGCGGACGGCCCGGGAAAAACGCAACCACGCGAGGCGGGCGGCCCTCGCCCTCTCAGAAACAGTTCCTGACGCAATATGGGTACCGCCGGAAACACCGGATGACTTCAGGCAGTTTCCTATTCGGCTTATTTGACTCAAAAAAGAAGAAATTTTTTCGTCTTCCGACCGGGAAAGCGCCCTTTCCCGCACTGTTCTAAAGCGGGCAGGAGGGATTTTATGCCCCGGCGAGGTGTAAAAACCCATACGGCCAAGGCCTGCCACGCCTGCCCCGGACCTGACTCGGGTGACCTCATCCGGGGACGGAAAATCTGAAAAACTTCTTTTTTGTGCCTGCGAGTAATAGACCGGACATGCTCGGGGCGCGCCTCCGTCCGGCAGCAACTGGATGACTTAAACCATAGCGTTTTGCATTTTGCCCTTTGTATCGCTACAACTTAGCCCTGCAGTCTATTCAATCTCGCCGGAATGTCAATAAATTCATTGTCGGGCAGTCTAGCAACTGGAAGGTTTCACGCGAAAGAGGCGGGCCTGCCCCGGATCAGATCCGGCAGGGGAGGAATCCGGGGAACGCAATAAAGAAGGAAATTCCGGTTAAAAGGTATTTCCGGGGCAGGTTTCGTGGCCTTCGTAATCTGTTCATACCGCTTACCGTCTTCAGGCGGAAGATTCTTTCACCGGCTTTGACCGGAAGGTATATTTGGCGTTCTTCGTGTCAAAATCCCCTTCTGCGTGGTTGAGAATATGTCGGCGCTCCGCGAGGCGCGCTGCCCCGCCGCCAATTCTTGTTGACATTTCGGGGTCATCGGATAGTCTTCCGGTAAATTGTGAAACACCCTGTAACCGGCCTGAACATCAGTTTGCACCACTGATGCGAGGTAGTAGCCGGCTGAACTCCGTCCGGGAGCAATAACCTACGAAAAGACATGGCCGCATGAGAGAAAAGAAGAAGTTTTCTTTCCGGAGCTTTTTTGTAAATAGTCCACTTATCACAACAATTTGTGTCATGTTATTATTTGGGGATATTGTGTGGCTGACTTATCTTGTCACTAATCGAGTCCACCGCGAGGAAGTGACAGAATTGCGAAACAGCAACAATGAACTTATTAAAAGCAAGGCAGATTTAAATGATCTATATGAGAAACTGCTGAATAATTATAGTCAAGTGAATGAGAAATGCAACCGCCTGGACACTATGTATAAAGAACTGGAAAGGAAAAGCCAGACACCGCCAACCATACCGGATTCCCGAATATCGTCTTTGACATCAGATTTGAATACCTGCCAGAATAAAAATCTGGAATTTATTACTGCAATGGCAAGCAAGGATTCAACAATAGCATCTCTGGAAAACCGGTTGCACGATTATGAGCAAAGTCTTGGCCGCATGGAAAGGCTTTTAGTTCAACAAATGGCTATGGAGCCCAGGTGGATCAAGGCGGGCGAAGTTTTCACGGCATTCGATGACGATGTCGCCATTGTAGTTGATGAAGCCTCTGATAAAAACCGATGCCCGGGAGGTTCGGCTGCCATCGTCCGTCTCAATATCGGCAAGAATAAAAAGAGTCTGTGCCTTCAACTGGATCGCCAGGAGGTCTTCACGTACAAAGGGAAGAAATACTTTTTTAGCTTACTGGAGGTAAGAGAAAACGATAAGACCCGCGAGTATCTGGTGTCAATCCTCAAAGAGAGGGGAAAATCCCTGAATTGAGGAATTGAGAAATTGGATAATTAATAACGAATTCGAGTACATACCCCAAGCTATTGCGCCTTCCCGGGGCGACAAGGGGACCGGTGATGCCATTATTGCCCTGAAAGATTACCTTATAAGGGTGATAGTGCATCTAAAAGCCTTGAGGGGTAAATTCAAATCTTACCCGCTCGCGCTTTTACCTGATGATATCCCCTGCTGTGAGGTGTATATGGCTGAAATAGGCAGTTACCGGTTCGGCGAAATACAGGTGGACGGCAAAAAGTACAACGGCGACATAAAGATCACTGACGGTTCGGTAATCTCGAACTGGTGGCGCGCGCAAGGACATGAACTCGCCGTTTCCGATATAGAGGACATACTGTCAGAGGCGCCGGAAATTCTCGTCGTAGGGATGGGCCTGCCGGGATATATGAAGGTCAGGGATGAATTGCGCCAACACCTGGCGGCAACCGGGATTTCCCTGATTGATGAGTCTACGCCCAAGGCGGTCGCCACGTTCAACAGGCTGAAAAAATCAGGCAAGAAGGTGGCAGGGGCTTTTCACCTTACCTGCTAGATTCCACTGCAGCCCGCATCTTCTCCAACTCGGGCTGCAGCTTGCCTGGACCGGCCGGAGGCGTGCCGCCCCAGTCGGCCCGATGGCTGTGTTATCCGCCCCAACGTGTTGCCTGTCCGTTCCCGGACTGCTATTCTGGCGACTCTTCCTGCTGGATTAATTTAGTTGTCCGGGCAGGATTCTCTGCTGTGTACTATTATGAAATGGCCACGAATGTGAAGATAGAACCAATCGGCATCATATACTCGCCTTACTCGACTAAAGAAAGTTGCCCCATTCAGCCTCTTTATGCGTCTGCATCGGTCGGTCGGGTAGAAATATTCGACGAATTTGGGCCTGGGCTGAAAGATATTGAAACGTTTTCACATATTTATCTGCTTTATTTTTTTGACCGGGCCGGCACGGTCGAGTTGATACGGGCGCCATTTTTGGACGATGAACCGCATGGGATCTATGCGACGAGGCATCCGTGCAGACCTAACGGGATCGGCATGTCCATTGTTAAATTATTAGGTCGTGAGAGGAACGTTCTCACGGTGGGCGGGATCGATGTGTTAAATAAAACTCCTCTTTTAGACATAAAACCGTACATACCAAAATTCGATATCATCGATTCCGCATCGGAAGGGTGGACTGCAGGAAAAATCTGGCGCCCTAAACCGAGCGGCCGGGAATAACGGCAGATCGGCAGAAAGCAAAAGTGCCCCTTGGCTCCCTAAAAGCAAATTACGGCGTCGATCACTGACCGGGGGTCACGCAGTTGGAAGGACTCGAGGCCAGTCCCGTCCCCACGGAATTGGAAGCCGTCACCGTAAATGCGTAGGTTTTCCCTTCGCTAAGCCCTTGCACGGTCACCGGGCTTTTCGTACCTTTGACCTTGATGCCGCGGGGAACGGATGTAACCGTATAATACGTTACCGGGCTACCGCCATCTGATTTCGGTGGGTCGAAGCTCACGGTCGCCATGCCTTTGCCGGGGATCGCCGTTACGTTTCTCGGTGGATCGGGCAAAAGAAGATCCACGGTGCTGCTTACTCCGCTTCCTCCTCCTCCGCCGCCGCCAAACCCCCAGGATGTGGAAGTCATGAGGAAGATGGCCAGAATCGCCATTATGATAGCTTTCCCTCTCATGAGATTACCCCCCGCTCTGTTAACTTCAATCCAATATTTCCCAAGTCAATGTCTCTGGTAATAAATAATAGATTAATCAGGATCGCTGAAATCCTCAAGTAGCCGTTAACAGAGGATCTCTCACGCGGAGGCGGCCCTCGGTGTACGCCTGGAGCGGCCATGCCGCACCGCCCGATCGTTTCGTTCGACGTTTGACCTGATTTCAGATTGATAACCGCTTTAGTCGCATCCGACGCGCTTAACGTATGGACTTGCGGACGGCCTCAACACAGAAATCCTCAAGGGCCTCGGCCATTTCCTTCGGTTTTTCCCAGTGAAGCGCATGGCCGGCATCGAATTCCTTTAATTTTGAATCTGCTATTCCCGCAAGGAGCATCTCCTGGTCACGCCTTGTAAATATCTGATCCTGATTTCCCCAGGCGATCAGAACCGGCACGGCTATGTCACGCAGAATCGGCCTGTGGTCCACGTCAAAGAGTCTCGACAGGACCGACTGCCAGACGCGGACAGGAACTTTCATGCTCTCGGAAATGATCATTTCCATGAAGTCGGCGGGAACAGGATTGGACGGCTCCTGGAATCCGGCTGCGAACTCCCGGCTTATGGGGTCCCGCAGTGAATCGACATAAGGCTTGATCTCCCGAAGCGCGGCATTTTCGGCAGCGCACGGCGCCGAACTGATGAGGATGAGCCTTTCGACCCGGCCGGGATAGCGCGCGGCAAACAACTGGGCAATAAAGCTCCCCATGGAATGCCCCACGATGTTAGCCTTGTCCAGCCCCAGGGCATCCATGAATAAGAGCAGATCCAGGGTAAAATCCTCCATGGCGTAGCCGCACTCGGGCTTGTCCGAATCTCCGTGGCCCCTGAGATCTAGCGCAATAGCCCGGCGCCCGGGGCGAAGAGCTTCGATCACCCCGGCGAAAGATCGCCATGAGTCGACATAACCGTGCAGAAAGACGATAGGTGTGCCGGCCTTCTCGCCATTGTCGGCGTAATTAAGCGTGATGCCGCTTCCAAGCGTTATACGGCCGAAACGGAACTTGTCGGTCCCGCGCCGCGCGGGGCATTTCATGCTCGACACGATGCAATCCCTTCAATAAGGTCCTTCAAGGGGACGCGGGGAGGTGGAGACAACCCCTGTCGCTGCAGTCCGGCGTTCTCGAGGCTGGAAAGGATTCCATCCTCAATAACATGCCGTTGCATAGATTATAACGGGCCGATTGCGCGTGCAAGTTGCTTTCAGAGGGGCAAGGAGCGTATTCTGTGAAACGCCGACTTACATCTTCATGTCTGGGTGAAAAGGTCTTATTTACGGATAAGCCCTTAATCTGATTTTCGAGGAAAGTCTCGGATGAGCATCTATTTCGTCGAGACGGCAGTGGCTGAGCAAAGAGAGCTTCTTTGCCGCTGGGCCGAGCGATTTTTCATGGAGAACAAGCGCGTGCAGATCGTAGTCGATTCGACGCAGGCGGCGCAGTTAATCGACCAGTTACTGTGGACATTTTCACAATCAAGCTTCATTCCTCACGTGATCTTCAGCCGGGGGAATGCCCTCCCCGCCGAACCCGTTCTGATCACTGTCGGAGAGTTCGAGGCCGCCGGGTTTGAGGCGGTTATATGTGACTGTCCGGTCGATTTCGAATTTATGAGCAGGTTCGAAACCGCTGTGCATTTCATCCTGAGAGACGATGCCGAACAAAAGCAGCAAAGCCGCAACCTGTGGCAGAAGGCCCGCGACTCAGGGATCAACACGGTCCATGTTCCATACGGGCGCCAGAGCTGATGCCGGCAAACTCCCGCCCCCCGGACATTCTATACGCTCCGCGGGTTGTGGATTATTTTGGCGTCTTTCCTTGAGATAACTGGAAAAAACATTAGCAAAAAATCCGAATTTGGGGTAGAAAGTGAAAAATATGGCAAGCCAGTGTCAGGGTGAGCCCTCGAAGATCGATGCGTATTTTCGGGGCTACATTGCGCAATTGCTGCATGCCAATATGTGAATGTTTGGACGATCTGGCGGGGAAATGCCTTGACATACCCCCGCGAGAAGCTAGAATGACTCGACTGAAGTCAAGCGGCGGCGAATCTTGCGTTCTATTTCAAAGTTGACATGGAGGAGTAGCTGACATGGGAGTAGTTGCGGATAAACTCAAAGAACTTCGAGAAAAGGAAGCCAAGATCAGGGAGATGGGTGGCGCCAAGGCTGTGGCCCAGCAGCTTGAACGCGGGAAAATGACCGCCCGTGATCGTATGAACTATTTCTTTGATCCCGGCACCTTCCGTGAACTTGACATGTTTATGAAACATCGGGGAACTCTTTTCGGCATAGATAAAGTCGATGTGCCTGCTGACGGAGTCATCACCGGTTTCGGAAACGTAAATGGACGCGAGGTTTTCGCGTTTGCGCAGGACTTCACGGCCCGCGCCGGCAGCCTCGGCGAAATGCACGCCAAAAAAATCTGCAAGGTGATGGACCTATCGCTTCGAGCGGGCAAGCCAAACGTGGGCTTCTGCGATTCGGGCGGCGCGCGCATTCAGGAAGGCGTCGATTCGCTCTCCGGCTACGGCCAGATATTCTACCGCAATGCAATTTCCTCGGGAGTCATCCCACAGATTTCGGCCATCATGGGTCCTTGCGCCGGCGGGGCCGTCTATTCGCCCGCCATGACCGACTTCATCTACATGGTCAAGGGGACCGGGCTGATGTTCATTACAGGTCCTGACGTAATCAAGTCGGTGCTGGGTGAAATAATTACCCAGGAAGAGCTTGGCGGCGCCATGACCCACAACTCCAGGAGCGGTGTGGCCCAGTTCGCGGCCGAAAGCGACGCTGACTGTATCGACCAGATCAAGCAGTTGCTCTCCTATTTCCCGGACAACAACATGGAAGATCCTCCCTACATCGATACGGGAGACGATCCCAACCGGGTGTGCCCGGCCCTCGACACCATCATTCCCGAAACCTCGATGGGCGCATACGATATGCTCGACGTGATCCGCTGTATCGTTGACAACGGGGATTTCCTGGAGGTGCACAAGTATTTCGCACAGAATATGATAGTCGGCTACGCCCGGCTGGACGGAAGGACGATCGGCATCATAGCCAACCAGCCCAAAGTGCTGGCCGGATGCCTCGATATCGACTCGTCCGACAAGGCGACCCGGTTCATCCGCACATGCGATTGCTTCAACATCCCGATGCTGACCATCGCCGATGTTCCCGGTTATCTGCCCGGCAAGCAACAGGAATGGGGCGGCATCATTCGTCACGGCGCAAAGCTGCTCTGGTGCTACTCGGAAGCCACGGTTCCCAAGATCACCCTGACCACCCGCAAGGACTACGGGGGATCTTACCTGGCAATGTGTTCGAGCGACCTTCGGGCCGACTTCACCTTTGCGTGGCCTACGGCCGAAATCGCGGTCATGGGCGCACAGGGCGCGGCAAACGTCATTTTCCGCCGCGAGATACAGGAATCCGCCGATCCGGTGGCCAAGCGCCAGGAAGTGATCGACAACTACAGCAAGGCGCTCTATAACCCCTACATCGCGGCCTCCCGCGGCTATATCGACGGCGTGATGATGCCCTCCGAGACCAGGTCGCGCCTGATCGAGGCCTTTAAGGTTATCAGCAACAAGCGCCAGACGCTTCCACCCAAGAAGCACGGCAACATTCCTCAGTAAATAGATCGAGACCGGCAAACGGGTGGGCCGGACATTGAAAATGGTCCACCCTGCATCGCAATACACAGAAAACCCGCCTCCCCCCGGAGACGGGTTTTTTGCTGTGCTCGACGGTAAGACCGCTGCCGGAAGTCTGGGTGAAAATCCTGGCCGCGATTGAGGGATTGAAGGATTCTAGCCAGATTCCTGAATTCGTCCCGGTCCCCTCCCCCCTCCGGGACTTGGTCGGGGAGCGGCGGCGTTTGCCTCAGCGGTAATTCAGGCAGGCGGTCCCACCGCCCTCTAAGAGTTTAAACGGCCAACAAAGGATTTGATCGCCGACATGTACTCCGTCAGGCCCCTGAAAAAAATGTCATTGTGATTTGCTCCGGGGATCTTTAAGAGCGTCTTGTCGGCCGATGGAGACGCCCTGTGGAATTGCAGGGCGTCTGAGTAGGGAATTATGTGGTCGAACTCGGCATGGATGATTAGCACGGGCCTTCGGAACTGTTTTATTTTATCGAGATTTCGAAAGCCCTTGCTTTCAGCGAAATTCAAATTGCGCAGATCGACTCCCAGCAGCCGCAGAAGAGGTTCGGCAAAGGCAAAGCCGCTCTCTATTATCAACCCGTCTATGTTGTCTTCATGCCTTGAGGCAAGTTCCAGGGCCGACGCGCTCCCGAGAGACCTGCCCATGACGATGAACGGTCCCGTGCAGCCGTTATCGCTCAGCCATTTCCTCGTGAAATCGTAGATCGTAAGACAGTCGCGCATCATCGAACTGACCGTGGGCTCTCCTCCCGAACGGCCATACCCCCGGTAGTCCACGGGCAGAAAATTTATGCCCATGCGGTTGTAAACGGGTCCCAGATCGTCATAATCGGACACGATTTCACCGTTTCCGTGGAAAAAAAGGATATTTGGCGACTCCTTGCCCGCGAGGTGGAAACTGGCGCCTATGGAGATTTCCTCCCCCACCGGAATGTGGATGTCTTTCGCGAGGGTATTTGCCAAAGATCGCGTCTCAGGCCTGGGGTAGAAAATGCGGTGCGAAATCTCAGGCCTGTCCAGTGCCGAATAATCGATAGGAGGCAGATCGTCCATTTTCTTTATCAGCCTGAGAAGATTTTAGGGTGTATAAAAATGTAACGTGGCCCGCGGGTATCGCAGGTTCAAATTTAAGTTGGAATTTTAGATTTTCCAGTGCTCTTGTTAAGATTAAACGCCAAAGGCGGCTATGGTCAATGGTATAGATCCGCTCCCTCCATTAGCGTATAGCTAGTGCTACGGCCACCACCCGGGTTCTTCGCAAAAACACCGCGTTCTACAAGATCCTGAATGTCACGCAATGCAGTATCTTGGGAACACTTCGCAAGCTTAGCCCATTTTGATGAGGTCAGCTTGCCTTCGAAACCGTCCAGCAGTTTGTTGATGATCGTCTTCTGCCGCTCACTAAAGGCCATGGCGGCGCAAGATTGCCAGAACCGGGCCTTTCTGAACACAGCCGAAAGCGATTCTTCTACGCCGTCAAATGTGCGGTTCAGGCAATCGAGGAACCATTCCATGCGTTCTGTGATATCGAGCGTGCCTTTTTGGGCAGCTTCCAACCCCCCGTAATAGGCGCCCCGCTCCTGCCGCATCTGCGCTGAGATACTGTAAAAACGCTCAGCACTCTGCTCTGACCTGGCCAGTGTCATATCGGCTATCGCACGCGCGATACGGCCATTGCCGTCTTCGAAAGGATGAATAGTCACGAACCAAAGGTGGGCTATACACGCCCGTAAGACCAGATCCGTACCATCGTCACCGTTGAACCATGCGAGGAAGGCCGCCATTTCCTTCTCAAGTCTATGGGCGGCCGGGGCTTCGAAATGCACATACTCGCGGCCAATCGTAGTCGAGACAACCTGCATTGGCCCTTTCGCGTCGTCACGCCATGCCCCGATCTTGATTTTGCTCATTCCGCTGTGACCGGTCGGAAAGAGAGACGCATGCCAACTGAATAACCTTTCCCGAGTAAGGGGCTTGTAATAGTTTTGCGTGGCATCGAGCACCATCTCTACTACGCCCTCGATCTCTCTGCTTGTGGATGCAAGAGCCCCTATATTCATTCCAAGGCGCCTCGCTATCGAGGATCGTACTTGTTCCCTATCGAGTATTTCTCCTTCGATCTCCGAGGATTTCAGAACCTCCTCGATTCGACTGTGCAAAACTGCCTCGGCGCGAAGCGAGAATCCCATCGCCTCCATTCGCCCGAGCAGACGTCCCTGCCTGAGACGTACAGCGGCAAGCCGCCCGGCTAACCGCTCTATGCTCCAATGGAACCGGGGCCAATCCTGTCTTTCATGAATATAGACGCTCATTCTACGCACCTTATGCGGAGATTATAGCCTCTATTCTCCGCAGGAGCAACTGGTCTTCTCGCACTGTCCGCATTGAGTTTGCCATAGAAGTCTGTATATTTACTTAGAAGCTAAAACTTAAAATTCTCCAGGGCATCCGAAAGCTCCATTACGTGTCCGGGAAGCCGCGCAAGCAAAAAATCGCTCTCGGCGGCTTCGACCCGCCCGTCTCTGGCTGCAATCCCGGCAAAAGCCAGCCTCTCATCAGGTGCGAGATCCAGAAACAGTGAAAAAATCTCGCCGGCTTTCGGCAAATCCTCATGCTCCAGCGCCCTGGCTTCCCAGGCGTCCACAAACCCGCGAATAACTCCGGCAAGACACTCGGGCCCCGCCCAGGCCAACTCGCCGGTACCATCCAGCCTGTCGATTCTCATCCTTATGCCCATATTCACAAAAAAATGCAGCGACCCCAACATCTTGTCCCTGGAATCGGATTTTTTCGCAAGCAGCGGCCGGTAGCCCCGAACGGTTATGAGCCTGAGGCCCGGGGGATTCTGGCTCTCATCCACGACGAAATCGCCCGCCGCATGGTGCCAGGGATAGATTTGCGCAAAGGACCGGGTGTCCAGGCAGGATGTGAGGATTGCGCAGGCCTGCCGGTAAAGTTCTCCGGTTTTGGATGCGCTCAAAAAATGCGGGGGTTCGCCCTCATTCCAGACACTTATAGCAGGAGCGCCCGACGGGCCGGGGGAGAGGTGGAATTCATGATGGTTTTCGAACCATTCGGCAATAAAGAGCATGAAATATGCGGGCTCGTGTCCAAGCAGCGGCGTCTTCGCCGAAACCAGGGGAAACGCGACCCGGGGGAGCCCGAACTTCGCCTGCAGACGTGCAAGCAGCCTTACTTCAACCTGCAGGAAAGCCCGCTGTTCGGGCGAGAACGCGCAATTTACTGCAAAAGAGCGGACATTATCCGCAAAACTTATCCGAAGACGCGATACACTGTAGAGGGCGCCGTGTTTTTCGCCGATAAGTTCGATTCGCGACGCCGCATCGAGGCCCGAAGAGGGCCGGCCCTGCTTTTTGAGAATTGCTTTTAGGGCCCTGTAAGAGTTTGCGCTCAAGAAGCCGGCAACCGAACCCAGGTATTGGCCGTATGTTAAAGGCGGGAGGCCGCCCGGCCGATGGCCGGATAATCTTTCGTCAAATATTTGACCGGGTAAAGCGATTCCTTCGCATCCGGCATCCAGCGGGACCAACTTCGATCCCGAGCGGATAAAACATTCTATCGATGGAATAATGCGGCCCGGTTTCTTCTTATTCATATGCTTCGTACGCCGGAAGGTGACTCATCGCTCTCTCGCCAATCCTTCCAGCAACTCCACCCATGTGCGAAAATGAGAACATTTACTTTTCATGGTCTGCAGTCCTATTCTTTCTGCGACCAACACACCAGAATTGGCCTTGTCGTATTCCGGCAGCTCACCCTCGGATAATAGCAAAGCACTGCTTGTCCTGGAAGAGGCTTGGATATATATTCAACAGGTTTACGGGCGGGAAACGGAAGGTCCGTGCTTTTCCGGTATTCGATCGCCGCCCGTTTTGGCTTTTTCTGTTCACTGTTCGCTAAAGGAGCATTGCCTTGGATTCTACGAGCCGGGTCCTGCTTGACAGGGTCCAGCGTTCATTTCCGATAGTCCCGGACCCCTATCGGGTCCTGTCCGAAGGGATGGAAATCTCCGAGAAAGAAGTACGGGAACGAATCGGAATTTTGAAACAGGGTAAGATTATCCGCCAGATCAGCGCTATCTTCAATACGGGGGCGCTCGGATACCGGAGCAGCCTTGTGGCGATGGCCGTACCGCAGGACGCGCTGGAGCAAGCCGCTCAAATCATAAACGCATACCCGGGAGTAAGCCACAATTATCTGCGGCCGGGCAACTTCAACATGTGGTTTACTATCGCGGTGCCCCCCGGACAGAATCTTGAAGCTGTAGTGTCTGAACTTTCCGCCAAAGCCGCATGCGCCGGAGACTGTCCCGCCGCCTTGCCCGCACTGATCCTGCCCGCTGTCAAAAAATATAAGCTGGCCGTGGTTCTCGATGTTTTGGAAGAGGGGGACTGGGAACACCCGGAAGAAAAATCCGAGCTGCCGCCCACCGAATCGGACACGAGCTTCAGGCCCACCCCCGCAAATATACGAATCGTTAAATGCATCCAGGAGGACTTGCCTCTTGTTCAAAGACCCTTCGGCGTATGGGCCGATTCACTGAAAATGAAAGAGTCCGAACTGCTCGCAACCATTTCAGACTGGATGCTCCGCGGAACGATTCGCCGCTTCGCCGCCGTCCTGGACCATCGACGGGTAGGGTTTAGCGCAAATGGAATGGTCGTGTGGAACTGTCCCCGGGACCGGATCGACAGGATCGGCGATATCCTGGCGTCATTCCCCGAGGTCAGCCATTGCTACAACAGGCCGGCCTATCCCGAGTGGCCCTATAATCTTTATGCAATGATCCATGGACGCAGCCCCGAAGAATGCGACTCCATTGCGCACAGGCTCGCGCACGCAACCGGGCTTGATAATTTCCGGATTCTTTTCAGTATCAGGGAATACAAGAAAATAAGGTTGAAACTATTTTGGTAGGCAACAGCAGGGGGCAAGCGGAGTTTCTTTCAGCGGCAACCTTGGCCGGCGGTCCCACCGCCCGGAGTGTGAGATGAGTGACAGGGAAGAGTACGAATTCCGAAAAAAAGCTATTTTCGATGGCATGGCCAAGCGCGGGCGGGAGCGCATCCTCAAGATCGGATACGAAAACTGGGACCCGTTCGAGGAACCCAAGGACCCCAGGGAGAGGATCTTCAGCTCCGAAAGCGTCATGGCCGGCGCACTCGTCCAGGAATACTACAAAGCGGCCGGGGACAAGCAGGAATCGGTTGCGGTCAATAAAGATCTATTCGATCTGTGCCGCGGCCTTCTCCAGGGTGAGAGCCGGGCAAAAACGATCGTGGATTTTTGCGTCTGGCTGAAGAAAAGGACCGGAGCGGGTGAGCTTTAGGGCCGCGCCCGAAAAAGCTTCTCCTCGGAGGCGCACGCACCGAAGGCATCTAGAGTCTATTATATCTGTGTGCTCCGCGAGGTCTCTTTTTCGTGGTGGCGTTCTCATAAAATTTTGCAGCGCCCGACGATATATTTTTTCTTGACACATATCACATCGATATATATCATGCTGACCTAAAACGGAGGCCATATGGACGTTCAATCGGTTCTGCTCGGTTTTCTTATGCACTCAAGCTTGACGGGCTACGATCTCAGGAAGGCCTTCTCAATGTCGTTCTCGTTTTTCTCAGGACTGAGCTACGGCTCCATTTACCCGAGCCTCAAGAAGATGGAGTCCAGGGGGTTGATCTCCAAACAGGTTGAGATCCAGGACGGAGCGCCAAACCGCAAGGTCTACACCATAACTGAAGCTGGAAAGAAGGTTTTCCTCGAGGCCCTGAAATCGCCGTTTGTCCCCGAGCAACCCAGGAGCACCTTCTTGATGAGGCTTTTCTTTTTCGCGCATCTCCGCCCCGAAGAGCGGGAAGCGATTGCTATCGCACAGCTCGATTCCGTCGAGCGGCTGCGCAAAGAACTTGATGCGGCCCGCCCGCAGATCGAAGCCCACGCGGACCGCTTCCAGTACCTCTGCTTCCAGATTGGTGTTCGCTATTTTGAGAACATGGCCCGCGATATCTCCATGATGACCGAGGCCCTGAAAGATGAGATCGGGTGAAAAGATCGGCTCCTGCAGCAAAGGCCGCCCCATGGCGCCTCTCAGGACTGACGCCGTCGGGCGGGCGCTCGGCAACTTTTTTACCTCTATACCTTTAGAAAAGGAGCATGCCTGTGGAAGAGGAAATCTATCAAAAACTGGCCCGGCATATGGACAACCTGCCGGGCGGCTTTCCCCCAACTGAAAGCGGAGTGGAACAGCGTATCCTGAAGAGGCTCTTTACCCCGCAGGAAGCAAAACTTGCCCTCTATCTTACCCTGCTTCCCGAGGAACCACGGGTCGTTGCGCACAGGGCCGGGATGCCTCGGGATGAGGCAGCGGAGCGTCTGGAGGAGATGGCGAAAAAGGGGCTGATTTTGAGGGAGGAACGTGCGACAGGTCCCGTAAGATACCTGGCGGCTCAGTATCTTGTCGGGATCTGGGAGTACCACGTCAACGATCTGGACATAGAGCTGATACGGGATATGAACGAATATTTGCCGGTCCTTTCCGAACAGGCATGGAAGGTCCCTCAAATGCGCACCATTCCTGTAGGCCGCAGTGTGACTCCTGAACTTAAAGTGCTGCCCTACGAGATGGCCGAGGAACTGGTCCGGGGCCAGAAGAAATTTTCCGTTGGCCCCTGCATCTGCCGCCGTGAGCACAAGATGATGGGGAAAGGGTGCGACAAGCCGGAGGAGAGTTGTTTGGGATTCGGCATGGCGCTGGATTATCGGAAACGCAATGGCGTGGGCCGGGAGATTGACCTGCAGGAGACACTGGATATCCTCAAATGGGCCGATAAGACCGGTCTCGTCCTGCAGCCCTCCAACGCCAAAGATGCTCTGTGGATTTGTCTCTGTTGCGGGTGCTGTTGTCAGGTCCTGAAATTTTTCAAGCGTCAGGCCAGGCCTGCCGCAATGGTGTCCAGCCCTTTCTTTGCCTCCCACGATCCTGAAAACTGTAAAACTTGCGGGGTCTGCGTGGATCGATGCCAGATGGAGGCCCTGAAGCTCGAAGCCGACGGGGTGCTGTTGGATGTCGATCGCTGCATCGGCTGCGGGCTCTGCGTTTCAACCTGCCCCGCCGGTTCGCTTACTTTGGTCCGAAAACCTCAATCCGAACAACGAGAGGTACCCAAAGACATTATCGATGCCTCAATTAAACTGGGAAAAGCCCGCGGAAAAATCACCACGCCGGGACTGATAAAAATGGTGGTCAAATCCAAGGTGGATAGGATTCTTACATTAGGAGACCGTCATGAAAGTGATCGCTCTTAACTCCAGCCCCAGAGATGAGGGCGTCAGCAAGACCGGCATGTTGCTGGACGCATTGGTGGAAGGCATGCGCGAGGCCGGTGCGGAGGTTGAGACCATCCACCTGCGTCAAAAGAAGATAAACAACTGCATGGGTTGCTTCACCTGCTGGTCGAAGTCCCCGGGGATCTGCGTTCACAAGGACGACATGACGCATGAGTTGTTCCCGAAATGGTTGGAGGCGGACATCGCGGTGTATGCGACCCCCTTGTACCACTTCACCGTGAACGCTTCCATGAAGGCTTTCATTGAACGCACGCTGCCGATTCTGGAGCCTTTTATCCACAGGCTTGACGCGAAGAGCTTTCACCCGCTGCGGCACAATCCCCCGGCGACCATAGTTCTGTCGGTGGCAGGGTTTCCTGAGCCGTCTGTCTTTGACCAGCTTTCCCTGTATGTCAACTTCTTGTTCCGCAAGGATCTACTGGCCGAGATCTACAGGCCGGGGGCCGAAATGCTTACTCTGCCCGAACTGGCCGAAACAAAAAAAGACATTTTAGAGGCGACTGTACAGGCAGGCCGGGAAATCGTGCAATCCCGAAGCGTAAGCGCGGCGGCGATGGAGCGGATAACTCAGCCCGTCGGAGGTGATTTTGACTCCTACTCAGCGATGGCCAATCTGTTTTGGAAGTCCTGCATTCGGGAAGGCTTAACGCCGAGGCAGTTCCGTCAACGCAACATGGTCCCGCGTCCTGATTCAATCGAGACCTTCATGATGGTAATGTTAAGGAGTTTCAACTCCGAGCGTGCCGCACAGACCAGGGCCGCCATCCAGTTCACCTTTTCCGGCGAAGTCGAGGGGAGCTGTTATCTCAGGATCGAAAACTCAAAAATCGAGGCCAGAGAGGGGGTGCCGGAAAAGGCTGACTTGATCGTCGAGTCGCCTTTTGAGGTCTGGATGGATGTGACGACCGGCAAATCCGACGGGAAATGGTTGTTTATGAAGCGAAAGTATAAGGCTACAGGAGACATGTCCTTGCTGCTGCGCATGAATAAGCTGTTCGGCAGGGTTGACTGACGCAAAACACAAATCACGATCGCCTGCAGGAGCTTCGCCGGATCTATGGCCTGCTCGACAATGAAAAAGCCCGAAATGACCCGGCCGGCGGGAAAACAGGGGCCGACACGCTGACACCGGGCACGGACGGGGGCACTGTGACCGAATTCAGGCGGTTTGTCCGCCTCATACCCTTTCCCCCGTCACCGCGTCAAAAAGGACCGGCCGGGCGTTATGGAATGAGCCTTAAAGCCGGGACCAGCGTTTTTGCCTTTGGAGAGCCAAGGCCTGTAATAAGGTCATAGCCCGGCGTGGCCGCAAAATTTCCGTTAAATCCCAATGTGATGTCGCGGTAAAATTTCCCGTAACCTGTCAGGGCCAGAGCGTAGAGTTCCTGGTGGCCGTCCGTTAAAGGCGCCTGGTGTTTGACGGCGCGCGCCTGGTTGATAAGGGCCGCGACTGCCGCCCAGCACGGCGTCGCTACGCTGGTGCCGCCCACAATATACCAGCCTTGGTTATAAACCCACACGCCCGTATTGGGGTCGGCGGCAAAAGCCACATCCGGGATGCAGCGGTTAGTGCCCGCGACGCCTATCGAGGTTTGGTAAGAGGGAATGAGCTCGTATTGGCTGACGCCGCCGCCGGACCCCTCCCATGCCGTTTCAGGGAACTTGAGCACTCCCTTCCCAGGCTTGAGGTAAAGGGTCGTGCCGCCCACAGCCACTACATTCGGGGAGGCGGCAGGATACTGGGCTTGCTGGTCCTCCTCTGGCCCGGGTCCATAGGACCCCGAGTCCCCGCTCGCCGCAAAGAATACCGTTCCGGGGTGCTGGAAATAGCTGTCGAAGCTGGTTTCATTGGAGACCTCATCTCCGCTCCAGCTCATGCTGACGATCTGGGCATTCTGTGCCGCATACTGGACGGCAGTGAACAAGTCGGTAAAGCTGTTACTTTGAGCCACTACAAGCAAAATCACTGCGCCCGGGGCAAGCGCATGCGCCCATTCGACGTCCAGGCTCGTTTCCAGGGCCCAGCCGGCGTCATACGCCTGGCTGCCCATATAGTGAACTAGCAAATTTGCCTGAGGCAACCTGAAATTCCCGCAGAAGGCCGCCAGGTCCTGGTATATAGTAGGACTTCCATAAGCATCGACAATGGCGATCGTCTGGCCGGCGCCGGTACCGCTTATCCCGTAAGCAGCCTTAATCTGGGAAGGGCGGTAACCGTAACCGGATATTAAATCCGGCCGTATATTCTTAGCGGAATCATGGCCTTTGACGTGCAGCGACGGGGTTGCCGCCCACCCCTCGGGGGCGCCTGGCAGGTCTCCCGCACACAAGCTCGATGCGCCCGCCAGAAAGAGACCGCCGACAATAGCAATCAGGACTGTCAACCTCATCGTTGCCTCCTTGGTTCCAAAGTATTGAACCGCTCCCGGCGCTCGTGCGCCGGACCGGTCTTATTGGTTCGTTATTGCCAGACAGCCAGGTTCGGGACAAGAGTGCCGGCCAATGGAGAGCCAAGGCCGGTAACAAAGTCGTAGCCTCCCGCAGCGGCATAATTTCCGTTGTATCCCCAGGTAATGTCCCGATAAAAGCCGTAGGGATTATACCTCTTCCTGGATCCGGCCAGTTGGTAGAGCGCATTGTGGCCGTCCGTCAAGGGCGCCAGTTTGGCGGCGGCGCGGCCCTGATCGGCAAGGGCTATGATTGCCGCCCAACATTGGGCCGATAGGCTGGTGCCGCCGATTATCCACAAGTTTCCGGAAGAAGGATCGTAATTGCTGTCATAAACCAGGACGCCGGTATACGGGTCGGCGGCAAAAGCCACGTCAGGGATGCTGCGTCTTGCGGTGCCTGGGATGCCAAACGCGGTCTGGTAATGAGGCTTGGCTTCAAATTGACTGGGTCCGCCCCCGGAGTCTTCCCAGGCGACCTCAGGCCACTTGAGCGCTCCGGTCCCATTGTTGAGATAGAGGGACGTGCCGCCCACAGCCACTACGTTCGGGGAGGTGGCAGGGTACTCGGTCCCGGACCCCGCGTCACCGCCTGATGCAATGAACACCGTTCCGGGGTTTTCGAATATGTAATCGAATTCTCTTTCATAGGAAAACTCCGTGCCGCCCCAGCTCATGCTGACCACCGGGGCTTGCAGCGTATGCCCCGCATAATAGGCGGCGTTGAACAGGTCCGAGAAGTAGTCGCTGGACGCGACCACAAGATCGATTGTTGCATCGGGCGCCAGCGCGTGAACCCATTCGACATCCAGGCTCGTTTCCAGGGCCCAGGCGGTGTAGTTGTCACCGGAACAGTCATTATACGTCCCGCTTACGTTGATGATATTCAAAGTTGTGGACGGCAAACCATAATTTGAATTAAACGCCGCCAGATCGCCCGCAATACTTCGGCTCCCGCACGCATCGACAATGGCGACCGTCTGTCCGGCCCCGGTGCCGCTTATCCCATAAGCAGCCAGGATCTGGGCAGGCTCGTAGCCCTCGCCGGTTATATATTGCGATCGGACACGCCCTGGAGCGCTGGCGGCTTTGTGGACGCGATAATGGGGGGCTGCTCTCCACCCTTCGGGTCCGCCGTTCACCCGCTGTTTTTCAGGGACCGTCACCCCTTGCTCTCGAACGGTTACATCCGCCCGCGCGCAGGGCGCGCTCATCGACAGCAAACAGGCGGCAATGACAATCAGAGCATTTCTCCCCATGGTTTTTATCCTTATGCCAGGTTATATTACCGTCACGCTAAGAGACAAAATAGCGGCCCATCCCAAAGAAAGCCACTTATATCACCTGATCGGCGATACATAAATAGGCTGGCTGATAAATGCTGCCTGTATTATAAGATCGCAGGGCCTCTTCGCCAGCATGCAAGAATGAAGCCGTAAACGGTGAGCGATGTATGAAAAACTACTAATCTTCCTGTGAGGCCGCCTGCCCGTGTTCGCACGGGCGCACAAATTCCAGCTCGTCGGCCAGCGCCGGCCTCACCAGCACCACCCTGACACTGTAATTGAGGTTTTTCCCCGCCAGGGGATGGTTGTAATCCATCGTAATGGTCGAATCCGTTTTTTCGCGGACAAGATAGCTGTACTGTGCTCCGGTCGCTTCGCTTTTGGCTGTCGCCCACCTGCCGGGCTCCAGGTCGCGGCCGGCTGGAAATTCCGAAAGGGAAATCGTCCGCACCAGGTCCTCGTCGCGCTCCCCAAAGGCCTCGCGGGCAGGGATTTTGATCTCTGTCTGCACACCCTGATCGAGGCCGATCAGCCTGTTTTCCAGGGCTGGAAGTACTTGGCCGTATCCTGCGATGAAATTCATGGACGCCGGGATGTTTTCCCCTTTTACAAACCACCCGTCATCCAGGCGCAGACTGTATTCTATGACAACAAAGCTATCTTTTGTAATTTGCATCGTTTCCTCAAAAATTGGGCAATTATATTGAAGCAGTATATGTCACATCGGTTCTTAATCTGGACTTATTCGCTTTGGTACCCCAGTTCTTTGGCTATTTTGGCATGCTCGTCGGCCTGCCGGTCTTTGCCCAGCGCGCGAAGAGCGGTAGCAAGGTTGAAATGCGCGGCTGCAAACGAGCTGTCCGCCTCGATCATCTTCATCGAAAGCTCGGCTGAGGCTTCAGCCTGGCCTGCCTGCAGATAGGCGGTGGCAAGCAGTTGGTAGGCCTGCGGAGAGCCGGGTATGAGTTCGAGCGCTCTTTGGCCGTGAGGTATTGCCTTTTCCGGCTCCCCGCCTCGTAGATAGCCGAAGGCGAGGTTGCTGTGAGCGGGGGCGAGATCGGGGTCGAGTTCCAATGCCTTTAGGTTCGCCTCTATGCTTTTTGCGGGGTCGGCCTCGGCTGTCATGTACAGGCCGCCCAGATTCACATAGGCCTGGGCCAGGTTGGGATTGCATTCAAGGGACTGCTTGAATTCCGAGATGGCTTCATCGATCAGACCCTTATGGGTGTAGGCCAGTCCGAGATTGTAGTGCAGGGTTTCCGAGGATGGTTCGAAAAAAAGCCTTTCTTTTAAGAATTTGATGTAGAGGTTGAGTTTGGCGTCTGTTTCCTTGTGGGCATTTGTCATTGTATTTTCTCTTTCTTTGGAGTATACGAACTAGGTTCGAGCAAAGAGAAGCGGAAAATCTCCGATCCCCGGGGCTTTTCGCTGATGAGTGCAGTCCCGATATCTGTTGTCCACGCACTTCGAGCCGTGCGAATCGAGACATTCTAACTCACGGCTTCCTCGTTGAAAAGCTCATGCTGAAGCACTCGGGCTCGTACCATTGACTTTTTCGCCAACAATTGGATACTTTTGAATAAATCTTTTCCGTGTATTGACAAGAAGCTACCGGAGAGTTAAGCGTGTGATTTCCGGCGCGTTTTCCGCCCGGGGCAATCCCGACCTTAACCGAGGATGAGAGCATCGTCCCGTTTTATTCAAACAAAGGCGACCAACAGGAGAGCAAACGAATGAGTGAGGACGCGAAGCAGAAAATTATCGATTGGGTAAAACAGCAGAAGAAGACCAAACACTATTTCAACGACCTTTGCAAGGCCGTACCCGAAATCAAGATGATGGCGGCCAAGAAGATCATAAACGAGCTGGTGAGCGAAGGGAAGCTCAAGTATTGGTCGAGCGGCAGCACGACCATGTACATGCTCCCCAGCGAAGGCGATGTAGCGAAAGAAGAAAAGGGAATGAACTGAAACCCTGCCTTCCCCCGGCCCGCCGATGAGTCTTCCAATCGTAATTTTGAAATGAAGACCGAAACTTGAGGCATTTTTCTTGAGAAGCACAAATATGTTCTTTGAAAGGGAGGTGAAAAGAAGCTGACGGATCGAATTCCGTGTCGAAATGCGTACGAGTGAAAGTCGAAGTGACACACTAACGGAGGTAAACGAATGGCACTGAAACACGCAACCCCTATGCTTGACGAGCTCGATAAGGGCCCCTGGCCGAGCTTCGTAACTGACGTAAAGAGAATGGCGGCCAAAGGCAACCGCATGTGCGAGGATTGGCTTGGCCTGATGGAGCTGTCTTTCAAGGAAAAGGAAGGCCACTGGAAACACGGCGGTATAGTCGGCGTTCTCGGGTACGGCGGTGGTGTTATCGGCCGCTACTGTGACCGGCCCGACCTTTTCCCCAATGTTGCGCACTTCCACACAGTGCGCGTAAACCAGCCCGCGAGCAAGTACTACAACACCGAAGTTCTGCGCAAGATTTGCCAGTTGTGGGATGCGCGCGGCAGCGGGCTGACCAACATGCACGGTTCAACGGGTGACATAGTTCTGCTCGGCACCACGACCGACCAGCTCGAGCCTCTTTTCTACGAGCTGACGCATGAACTCAATATGGACCTAGGCGGCTCGGGCTCCAATATGAGGACCCCGGAAAGCTGCCTGGGCATGTCCCGTTGCGAGTGGTCCTGCATCAATACCCAGGACATTATTTACGACATTACGCAGGAATTCCAGGACGCTCTGCATCGGCCGATGTTCCCTTACAAGTTCAAGTTCAAGGCGTCCGGCTGCCCGATGGACTGCGTTGCGGCCATCGCACGTTCCGACTGCTCCATTATCGGGACCTGGCGTGACGAAATCCGCATAGACCAGGCGGCGGTCAAAGCCTACGCGGGCGGCGAGCTCGCTCCCCATGCGGGAGGCGGCGGCAAGCGCAAGGATTTTAACATCAAGACCGAAGTAGTCGATCTTTGCCCGAGCGAGTGCATGGAATATGACGGCAAATCTCTAAAGATTTACAATGAGGACTGCGTTCGCTGCATGCACTGTATTCGGGTAATGCCGCGCGCTCTGCGGCCCGGACTTGACCTGGGCGCAACGATTCTGCTTGGCGCAAAGGCTCCGATTCTTGACGGCGCGCAGATGTCGAGCGTTGTCATTCCATTTATGAAGATGGAGTCTCCCTACACCGAGTTCAAGGGATTTGTCGAAAAACTGTGGGATTGGTGGATGGAAGAAGGCAAGAACCGCGAACGCCTTGGAGAGACGATCCAGCGCCTCAGCATGCGCGAGCTTCTCAAGGCAGTCGAGCTTGAACCCGATCCGCGCATGGTAAATACTCCGCGTTTCAATCCATACATTTTCTACGATCCTGCGACTGTTCCCGGTGGCTGGGAGCATGATGGCGCTGCGTTCCGTCAACGGCATCAAGCTTAGGAGGTGCAAAAGATGGCTTTTGATCCGAACAATCTCATGAAAGACCGTATTACCGACATTGGTCCCCCAAAATATGACAAGTTCTTCCCGCCCGTTATCAAAGAGAATTTTGGTAAGTGGAAGTACCACGAAATTCTTGAGCCGGGCGTCCTGGTGCACGTGGCTGAATCCGGAGCCGAAGTCTACTCGGTTCGCATTGGTTCGGCCCGTCTGGTCAGCACCCAGTATATCCTTGAGCTGTGCGATCTGGCCGATAAGTTCTGCGGCGGATACCTGCGCTGGACAACCAGAAACAACGTCGAGTTCCTGGTGAGCGACAAGGCAAAGCTCCAGCCGCTTCTGACCGAACTGCGCGCCCGCGGCAACTGGTTCCCCGTTGGCGGGACCGGAAGCAGCATCACCAATATCGTCCACACCCAGGGTTGGGCTCACTGCCATACCCCGGCCATCGATGCCTCCGGTGTCGTTAAGTCCGTTATGGACGAGTTGTTCGAGTATTTCGGCAGCCACAAGCTGCCCGCGCAGATTCGCATCGCCCTGGCGTGCTGTCTCAACATGTGCGGCGCCGTTCACTGCTCGGATATCGCAATTCTGGGCGTTCACAGGAAGCCGCCCTTCGTCGAAAATGAACGCGTTCAGAATGTGTGTGAAATTCCCCTGGTGGTTGCCGCGTGCCCGACTGCTGCAATCAAGCCCAAAAAGGTCGGGGAGTTGAAAAGTATCGAGATCAACAACAACCGCTGTATGTTCTGCGGTAACTGCTACACAATGTGTCCCGCTCTGCCCCTGGCAGACGGCGAGGGCGACGGGATCGCCATTTGGGTTGGCGGCAAGGTCTCCAACGTAAAATCGCCCCCGATGTTCTCCAAGCTGGCTGTACCCTTCATTCCTAACGAACCGCCCAGATGGCCCACCACGGTTAAGACGGTCAAGACAATCGTCGAGGCTTATGCCGGGGGCGCGCGCCGCTATGAGCGGATTGGCGAATGGATCAAACGGATCGGCTGGGAGCGTTTCTTTGCACAGACAGGTCTCGAGTTCGGCCATGAGCACATTGACGATTACCGTCTTGCCATGACGACCTGGAGAACGACCACTCAGTTCAAGTTCTAGAAAACTATTAGGTCATATAAGTCCAATCGGACTTATATGACCTACTTTTTGGATGGGGTATGGAATTTAACAGAGCGCGCCTGATTGTGGCGGCCATGCGTGGGGGTGCAGGAAAAACAGTTGTCTCGGTGGGACTCTGCGCCGCATGGAAACGCCACCTTGGGCTGCGTATCGTCACCTTCAAGAAGGGACCCGATTATATTGACGCGGGCTGGTTAAGCGCGGCTTCGGATGGCCCCTGCTACAATCTTGACCCGTTTCTCATGAGCCCGCAGCAGATCGTAGAGTCTTTCGTGATGCGCTCGGCGAAAGGTGACGGGAGCCTGATCGAAGGAAACCGGGGACTCTATGACGGGGTTGACGCAAACGGCAGTTATTCGACCGCCGAACTTGCCAAACTTCTCAGGTGTCCGGTTGTCCTCGTTTTGGACGCAACAAAGGTGACGCGTACGGCTGCCGCCATGGTGCTGGGATGCCAGAAGCTCGACGCCGAGGTAAATATCGCCGGTGTCATTTTGAACCAGGTGGCCGGAAAGCGTCATGAGCTGGTACTCAGGGAATCAATCGAGCAATGGTGCGGGATTCCGGTCCTGGGTGTGGTCCCAAGGCAAACCCGCAACTTTTTCCCCGAGCGCCATCTCGGGCTGGTTCCGCCCGAGGAAGCCGAAGACTTCTCCGGCTCCCTTTCGATTGCGGCAGCTAAAATGAATGAATATCTCGATCTCGATGGACTCTGGGAATTGGCGGCTTCCGCCCCTGCCCTGGGTTGCCCGTTGCCGGCTGCGGCGCCCGCGATAAGCGGTGGTTCGGTTAAAGTCGGCATAATCCGGGATTCCGCGTTTCAGTTTTACTACCCCGAGAACTTTGAAGCTCTCGAAGACAGAGGCGCATCTGTCGTCTGGATTTCCAGCCTGGAGCACGCGCCTTTGCCCGAAGTCGATGCGCTCTACATTGGCGGTGGATTCCCGGAAACCCATCTGGACAAGCTTGCTGCCAACGAGGTGTTCCGGGACTCTGTCAAATCCGCCGTCGAGGCCGGCTTGCCGGTCTACGCGGAATGCGGCGGCCTGATGTTTTTGTGTCGTGGAATTCGTCATGGGGAAAAACTCCATCCGATGGTTGGAGTATTTCCTTTCGAGGTAATTCTTGAGGCAAAACCGCAGGGTCACGGCTATACGGTTATGGAGTGCGTCACCGCCAATCCCTTTTTCCCGAAAGGAACGACTATTCGGGGACATGAGTTCCATTATTCGAGAATTGCCGACCGGCTCGACCCCGGTTCCTACCCGTTCGTCTTCAGGTTGAAGAAGGGGCACGGAATTGTGCCTGGCTGGGACGGCATGTGTTATAAGAACGTCCTTGCGGGCTACTCGCATCTGCACGCGGCTGGAAACGCGAACTGGGCCGATGCAGTGGTAGCCGCCGCGAGATCATATAAGAGGCTTAAAACATCATTTTCTGCGGGTTCCGGATTGGACCGGGTTCGGCCGGAATCTCAGAACTTTCCCACGCTCTATTGAAGGAGAAATTTAATGTCCCAGATTGAATTCAAAGGAAAGAGTTTTGAAGTAGATGAGGACGGCTTCATTGCCAGCTTCGACACATGGTGCCCGGAGTGGGTTGACTACGTTAAGAGTTCCGAAGGTATCTCCGAGCTGACCGATGAGCACTGGCAGGTTATTCACGTGCTCCAGGACTACTACAGAAAGCACGGGATCGCTCCGATGGTCCGCATTTTGACCAAGGTTACCGGATACAAGCTCAAGTACATCTATGAGCTTTTTCCATCGGGACCGGGTAAGGGCGCATGCAAGATGGCCGGGTTGCCCAAACCTACCGGCTGCGTTTAGCCCCGGGTCAATACACTGAATCGATTTAAACAGGGGCGGGGCTCCGGCCTCGCTCCTGCCCCCCAATCTATCCACGTGCGCTTTCGCCCGCTCACATGAGAGGCCTATTCTTTTTTCTTTGCACGCTGACAAAACCGGTGTAAAAGGATTGCGGGCGTGTTTTGTGTTTTTTTTCACGCAAGCCCGCTCGTTGCTTAGCATCGGCCCTTGACCCCTGCCATGATGAGGCGCGTTTTTTGCGCGACCGAGCCGGGATTTATTTTACGATTCCGTCTTGACTTTAACTTTGTATGAGGGTACGAAACAGTGCTGCAAGCACTGGAAGCAATGGAATTAAGAATGATTCCTGATGCAATTGTGCTCTACTTCTCAAAACTCAACTGGAGGTAAAAATGGGCTTTAAAGTAACAGTTGACAAGGACAAGTGCACCGGCGACGCTGAATGCGTAGATGTTTGCCCCGTCGATGTATACGAACTGGTCGATGGCAAGGCCGAACCCGTAAATGAGGATGAGTGCCTGGGCTGCGAAAGCTGTGTGGAAGTGTGCGAACAGGGCGCGATCACCGTCGAGGAAGTATAGTCAGGCTGGTTTCCACCTGGCAAAGAATTTTGTCCCATCCTGAAAGCAAGCCGCTTGACTCCATTAGAGCAAGCGGCTTTGTCGTTAGCCGCTCTGCTGAATTGGCCCCTGCCGTCCAACCATTATCCGGCACAGTCATTTCGGTTGGTCTGAAGTTATTTAAAAAGGCCCACGCCGTGAGGCGTGGGCCTTTCTTGTGTCGGTAACCGGGAAGGGACTATTTCTATTACTTCTCGCCCTTCTCGCTCGGATGGCATCCGGCGCAGGTAATCGGGGCCTTGGACTCAGGCTTTTCAGACTTCATCTTCTTGTGGCAGGGTATACAATTTTTGTGAAAAGCGAGTTTGAGGTTGAGTTTCTGTTGATCCGGGGGAAGTTTCACCTCGCCCTGGACTGTGGCTTCAGTGTGGCATTTTTCGCATGTCTGGACCGGGTCGCCCTCTTTCCATGTATTCTTGCCGTCTTTATAGACATGATGGCACTGACTGCAGGCAACCTTGTACTCCTGCGCATGCTTCTTGTGGTCGAACTTTACGGCTGCCTTGGTCGGATTTGGCCAAAGCGGAGATTTAATGGTTATCTCATCAGGCGCCTTCTGCTGTGCCAATGCCAGCAACGCAGCGGAAAACATGAATACAGCCGCAATGGCTAAACACGAGACTAACTTTCCTTTTTTCATTCCGGGCTATCCTCCTTTTGTTTGTCCCTTGCCAACCAGTTTCCGGCCGGAAAAGATTTTCCGGATTTTGCGCCTTGGCGGAAACTGCCTGTGCCCTTTCCGGATAAACGCCAGCTAAACCTACGAAAACAGCTTGCCAGTATAGTGGAAGAAAAACGACCTATCAAGCCAGGGGCATTCTAGTGAATTTTTTCCCTTTCCGCAAGCGAATTTGTCTTAAAATCCATAATGTTCAGGTGCCTGCTTCCATGTTCTTCCGATTGCGGAACATGGCAGAATGATTAAAGTCAATATCCGGGGCGCTCTCACCTCTCGATCGCAACGAAGGAGAGTCATGCAATTTCAGAAGCTTTACTTTATGAACCCGGATGGAAAACGGCTCGCCGCTCGCCTGGATCTGCCGCTCGATGAGAAACCAACCGCTTTTGCCATCTTTGCTCATTGCTTCACCTGCACCAAGAACTTCAACGCGGTCGTAAATATCGACCGGGCGCTGTCCATGAATGGAATAGCGGTTCTGAGGTTCGATTTTACCGGCCTTGGTGAAAGCGAGGGGGATTTTTCCGAAACCAATTTCTCCACCAACGTGGCGGATCTCATCGCAGCGTCAGATTTTTTAAAAGAAGCCTACGAGGCGCCCAGGCTTCTTATAGGTCATTCGCTTGGCGGGGCGGCCGTGATTCAGGCGGCTGGAAAAATCCCCTCGGCCGAAGCGGTTTCGACCATTGCCGCACCCGCCCAACTCCACGGCCTGTTCCCCTTCGTTGATGGCCCCCGGCTTGAAGAGCTTGAAAAGGACGGCGAGACTGCGATTAATATTTCCGGCAGGGATTTCAAAATAAAGAAGCAGTTTGTCGAAGACTTGAGGCAAAATCGTATGGATGAGGCCATACGCAATCTAAGAAGACCTCTTCTGATCTTTCATTCTCCGATGGACCAAATCGTATCGATCGATAACGCCGCAAAGATCTTTACAGCGGCCAGGCATCCGAAAAGCTTCATTTCTCTGGACAAGGCCGATCATTTGCTCTCCAACCGGGAAGACAGCCTTTACGTGGGCTCGGTGCTCGGGGCCTGGGTCTCGAAATATCTCAAGATTTCAGAGAATAAATATCCTCAGCCCGAATTGTCCGATAACCGGATAGTCGCTCGCACGGGCAAGACCGGCTTTCAGACCGAAATTATGGCCAACGGGCATAGCCTGGTAGCTGACGAACCCATCTCGGCTGGAGGGGCCAATTCGGGACCAACGCCCTACGACCTGCTGGTATCGGCCCTTGGCGCCTGCACGGGGATGACCCTCAGGATGTATGCCGACCATAAGAAATTGCCGCTCGACGCCGTTATCGTAAGACTCAGGCATCAGAAAATCCATGCAGAAGACTGTCAGGATTGCGAAGATCCCAAGAGCAAAATAGATTTCATAGAAAGAGAAATCGAGCTGCAGGGGGATCTTGACGAGCCTGTAGCGCAGAAAATGCTCGAGATCGCCAACCGGTGTCCGGTTCACAGAACTCTGGAATCACGGAGCCGGATCGCCTCAAAACTTAAACAATAGGATGATCATCCACAACGATCGAAACTGGAATACAATAAATAATCGTTGCGCTGGGGCCGCCTTGACTGGTAAATGGACCTTTCGCGATGGCCCGGGCGAATTTATAAAGATTGTAAGGGAGAGATCTTATGAAATTACCACTTGAAATCAGCGCTCGTGACGTACACATCAACGATGAAACCGAAGAACTCATCCGTGACAAAGCCTCAAAACTCGACAGGTTCTATGACCGGATAATCGGGTGCCGGGTGAAAGTGGACATGCCTCACCGCAGTCAGCGCAGCGGAATGACGTATAACGTCAGGATCGACATAACCGTACCGGGAGGTGAGTTGATCGTCAAACGGGAACCGGACCAGGACCTCCATGCTGCAATAATAAATTCCTTCGATGCCGCCCAACGGCGCGTGAAAGAATACGCGGAAAAGCAACGGGGTGAGGTAAAAACCCACTTTGAGAAGCCGATGGCAAGGGTGGCGAGGATATTCCCGGAAGAAGGATATGGGTTCCTGGTAACACTCGAAGGCCGTGAGGTCTACTTTCACGAAAACGCGGTCCTGGATGGGAAATTTGCTGTTCTGACGGTTGGCGCGGAGGTGACATTTATTGAAAAAACCGGAGACAAGGGAGCGCAGGCAAGCTCTGTCTCCATGGCTTGACGGGCCGCCGTATCTGATCCGGATTGCGTCAGGTTGTGTATGCTGGAGGCGGGGATCGACCCGCCTCCTTGGTTTTGCGGTTGAGTGATTCGCGCATTGGGGCTGCCCGGAAACTAATAATCCCCCTTCCTGAGAGGGGATTTTGACGATGCTCTTTCACGAAGGGCGGAAAGCGGCGATTTTGAGACGCCCTCAATTTCTCAATCCCTCAATCGCTGAATTTGAGTATGTGGGTTGAGGTGTTCAGAAATACTGAGCCAATCGGAGAGAAAAATGTTTCTGGGCATTGTCTACATAATCATAATTGTGCTCCTCATTTTGACAAACGGCCTTTTGGCCATGTCGGAGCTCGCCGTGATCTCGTCGAATAAAACACGGCTGGAGAGGCGGGCCGAGGAGGGAAATTCGAATGCCCGCATAGCCCTCGAACTGGCCCGCAATCCGCATCGCTTCCTGGCAACCGTGCAGATCGGAATCACTCTTATAGGCGTTCTTAGTGGGGCTTTCGGAGGTGCAAGCCTTGCCGGCCGCCTGGCCCAACCGCTTTCCTCGCTCCCATACATCGGGCGCTATAGCGGATCTATTGCCATGGCGCTCGTTGTCGGAGTAATCACCTACTTGTCGCTCCTGGCCGAACTGATTCCGAAAAGGATCGCTGTATACGCCCCCGAAGGTATAGCGGCGGCTATTGCAAAGCCGATGGCCAGACTTTTGAAAGTGACTTCACCCATTATCCACGTTCTGAGCATTTCGACGGATTCCGTGCTGCGCCTGTTCAGATTCGGGCCGTCCAAGGAGGCTCCGGTAACCGAAGAGGAAATCCGCATGCTGATCGGGCAGGCAACGGTTGCCGGTATATTTGAAGAAGCCGAGCAGGATATGGTCGAGCGGATCTTCAGGCTGGGAGACCGCCGTGTGGGGGTCATGATGACTCCGCGCAACAAAGTCGTGTGGCTCGACGTAAACGACCCGCCGGAGAAGACCAGGCGAAAAATCACCAGTAGACCTCACTCGAGATTTCCAGTCGGTCAGAAGCCGGGGAACATTAAGGGGGTCATCCATGTTCGTGACATCGCCACCAGTTGTTTGAGCGGAAAGCCCCTCGATCTCAAGGCCTTGATGCGCAAACCGCTCTACGTCCACGAGGGCGTCCACGCGCTCAAAATCCTGGAACGCTTCAGGGAATCGGGTCAGCAATTGGCCCTCGTCGTCGATGAATACGGGACGATAGAAGGAATTATAACCCTGACGGATATTCTCGAGGCCATAATCGGTGACATTCCCTCGGCAGAGGAACCGGAGGAGCCGCCCATAATCCGGCGGGCGGACGGCGAGTGGCTGGTGGAGGGAACGCTGCCTGTTGACGAGCTGAAGTACTTTTTCCACATCCGCAAACTGCCCGGTGAGCGGGCCGGGCGCTTTCAAACCCTGGGCGGCTTTACCATGGCTCAACTCAAGCGCGTCCCGGCTGTATCCGACCGCTTCGAATGCTGCGGCTACAGCTTCGAAGTGGTTGATATGGAGGGACGCAGGGTCCGAAAGGTCCTGATGACAAAACTGGAGAAAAGCGGGGCTGAGTTGGAAAAAGAGCAGGTAAATGAGTGAACCGCTGATGGACCGAGAACCACGAACTTACAAGACCGCAGGATCATTCTAAATTCTCAATTGGAAGGGGACCAGGATCGATGCTTCAGCTCTACAATACGATGAGTCGCCAGAAAGAAGCTTTTCAACCAAAAGACGGCCGTATGGTCAAGATGTTCAGTTGCGGTCCATCCATCTACGCCCCGCCTCATATCGGGAATTACCGCACTTTTATCTGGCAGGATCTTCTTCAGAGATACCTGGGTTACCTGGGATATGAGGTCAAGCGCGGCATGAATTTAACGGATGTGGAAGACAAAGCCATCGAGGAAGCTCAGGAGCGCGGCGTGCCGGTCGGCGAACTTACCGGCGAAATAGCCGAGCGATTTTTCGATGAAGCGCACAGGCTCAGGATCGAATTGCCCGAGAAGATCCCGCGGTCGTCCACAAGCGTGGCACAGGCCGTCCACCTGATTCGCAAGCTGCTCGATAAGGGTTGCGCCTACCGCTACAAAGCCGACATTTTCTTCGATCCTCTCAAGTTCGAGGGCTTCGGCAAACTGTTTCGGCTGGACATGAGCAAATGGCCCGAAACCAGGAAGCGGTTCAAACAGGACACCTACCCCGGACGCAGATGGAACCTGGGCGATTTCATCCTGTGGCATGGGTGCAGGAACAGGGATAAGGTTTGCTGGGACACGGAAATAGGCAATGGGAGGCCTTCCTGGAACATACAGGATCCGGCTATGATATCCGAAACCATGGGCTATTCCCTGGACATATTCTGCGGAGGCATAGACAACCTCTACAGGCATCACGATTACAATATTGCAGTCATGGAATCGGTCTCAGGTAAGGAACTGTCGCGCTACTGGCTGCACGGCCAGCATGTTCTGGTCGGCGGAAAGAAAATGTCGAAGAGCCTCCACAATATTGTTTACCCGGAAGATCTCCTCGGTAAGGGTTTTTCCTGGGAGCAAATCCGCTTTTATCTGATGTCGAGGCATTACCGTAAGAGGATCGATTTGAACATGGATCAAGCCCACAAAGCACGTTCGAGGCTGGAGGCCCTGAGAGAAATGGGGGCGGACCTGCTGCGGGGAGCCGGGGTTGAAAACACCATAAATGACCAGGCTGTAAGCAAGCTGACCTTGGAGATGAAAGTCTCGTTCGAGACGGCGATGAACAACGATCTCGATACGCCGTCTGCAGTCAACGGGGTGTTCGGGGCGGTTCAGCGCCTCCATTCCCTCCAAAAAACCGGCAGGATAGGCAGGGAGCAAACACGGGCAATCGGGAACCAGCTCCTTAGGATGGACTCTGTGCTGCAGGTCTTGTTCTGAATCGGGATTCAGGGATTTAGGGATCCAATCCCTAAATCCCCTAACTCGTTTTCAATCCCTCAATCCCTCAATCCCTCAATTCTTTTTGATAGCTTTGCGAATAGTATCGGCAAACTTTGCGACACTATAGGGCTTCATGACGAACTCGCTGATCCCCATATCCCGTGCCCGCGTTTCATCGATCAGTTCACTGAATCCGGTACACAGGATAATCGGTATGCCCGGCCGTATGGCGATAAGTTCCCCGGCCAGCTCATCGCCCCTGAGACCCGGCATGGTCATGTCTGTGATTACGAGATCGAATCCATGGGGGTGGGCGCGGAAGGACTCCAGGGCTTCAAGACTGTTCGTTTTGGCAACGACCGTATAGCCAAAAGACTTGAGCATTTCCTGCGCAAAATCGGCCAGCATGTCTTCGTCGTCAACAAAGAGTATTCGCTCGTCGCCGGTGGGCGGATCTTCTCTGGATTCCTCCTGAGCTATGGTCTGTTTCTCGATGCCCGGGAAAAGCACATTGAAGGTGGCGCCCTTACCCGGCTTGCTATCTACCGTTATCGCTCCGCCATAGGTTCTGACTATCCCCTGAGCCACCGAAAGCCCGAGTCCCGTTCCTTCGCCAACGCCCTTGGTAGTGAAGTAGGGATCAAAGATCCGCTCGATGAGTGATGCATCGATGCCGTGTCCCGTATCTTCCACCGTAAGGCATACGTAAGGCCCCGGCTCCAGGCCGGAGTGCAGGGAGTCCGGGAAGTCGCCTACGACCGTATCGGACAATTTTACGCGCAAAAGGCCGCCCCGGGCTTGCATTGCATGGGCCGCATTGGTGCAAAGATTCATGAGCACCTGCTGTATCTGGGTCGGATCGGCAAAGACCACTCCATCATCGGGACTCAACGCAATCTCGTTTCGAATTTTTACGGTAGAGGGCAGAAAAGGGCGCAAAAGCCTGAGGGTTTCTTCCACTATAGAGACGATGGACACGGGCTGGCGCTTTTGTTCACTCCGGCGGCTAAAGGTAAGAATTTGCCTGACAAGGTCCCTTGCACGAGTGCTTGCCTGGAGCACCTGGTCGAGATTGCTGCGCACGGGATCGTCATCCGCCGTCTTGAAGCATGCCAGTTCGGTATGGCCTACAATGGCTGCGAGAATGTTGTTGAAATCATGCGCAATGCCCCCGGACAGGGTACCGATAGCCTCCATCTTGCGGGCGTGTTGAAGCTCTTTTTCCAGCTTTATCTGCCGGGTGATGTCCCGGAAGATGCTCACATAGTTGATAATAGCCCCGGACTCGTTTCGGACGGGAGAGCACGTGGCCTCCGCTTCGTATAAAACGCCGTCTTTTTTCCTGTTGGTTAGACGTCCCGACCATACACGGCCCGCGAGAAGCGTATTTCGTATATCGCTGTAAAAGTTCTGGTCGTGTTTATCGCTCTTGAGAAAACTCAAATGCCGGCCGAGAACCTCTGTGCCCTCGTAGCTTGTCATAGCCGTAAAAACCGGATTGACATAGCTGATGATAAAATTTGCATCGGTAATGATGATCGCTTCCGCAGCCTGTTCGATGGCGGTCGCCAGGCGCATGCGTTCTTCTTCGGCCCGCTTGCGCTCGGTGATGTCCTCGTAAGTTCCCAGTATCCCGATTACCCGGCCGCCGCGGTCAAACATCGGCACCTTGTTTGCGACGATCCATGCCTCGCTGCCGTCTGGCTTGATCAGCGGGGTTTCATAGTTGAGCTTGGCCCTGCCGGTCGCCATCACCTCCCGGTCAACGGCAAGGTAGCGCTCGGTGTTTTCCGCCGACAACGAGTTGATCTCATAAGTGGACTTGTCAATCAATTCACAGGGATCTTCGCGGCCGCGCTCTGTGGCAAAGGCTTTATTGCAACCAATCACGACCGAGTCCCGGTTTTTCCAGAAAACTCGCTGTGGGATGTTGTCCAGGACCGATTGCAGCATTTGCCGGGAATTGAACAGTTCATCCTCCGCCCGCTTGCGCTCGGTGATTATGTCATTGAGTTGCTGGTTGGCTGTAGTCAAAGCCTTGTTGGATTCTTCGAGCTTACAGGTGCGCTCTTCGACGCGCCGTTCCAGCTCATCCAGCACTTTCCGCAATTCAACCTCGGCCTGCCGTCGGTCGAAAATCTCCCGGGTCAACCGCTGATTGATTGCCTCGATCTTCATATTCTGAAGGCAGGCGAGGCAGGAATCTGCCAGCTTGCGGTTGAGGCGGTCAAGCGACCGGATTATAAACGGAGAGTATTCTTTGCCGGTCCTGACAAGCAGAAGCCCGAAACCCGGAAGGTCCATCAGATGGAAAAAACTGCCTTCATCGTCCTGTCCGGAAACGGGCAGTGTCTCCAGAAATCCCTGAAGACAGACTTCGGTCAAATCGTTCGGAATACGTTCCAGGGCGGCCTGACAGGCCGAAAAGTTTCCCGGGATTGAAAATATAGGCATGAAGCTCAGAGTGCCGCCAGGCTCCTTTCGCATTTCAAAAACAACGCCCGCCGAACAATTCAGCTTTCTCAGGTAAGCGGAGAGGCCTTCTTTGAGCATCGGGCCAAGATCGAGACTGTTGCCGATCGACATCGCGATTTCATAAAAAATCTGCGTCTTTATCAATGTTTTCATTATCGGGCTTCCAGCACGGCCACCACGGCCGTCTTGTTATAGAACTCGAGGTATTCCGTCCCACAATTTGCTATTTCCCCGATAGTGCAGGCTCCTACTAAAGGCCCATTTCCATGGCGCACGGATTCGATCTCTTCGCTAAACCTGTCTCCCAAAAACAAAACCCTGGAAATGCAGGTGAAGAACATGTTCAGCCCTGCCTCGCTTTTAGTTGGAAACATCCTCAGGGCCATGTCGAGCGCATTTCCTCCAGCTCGAATAAGGGAGGATTCGTCTCCGCTGAGGATGGAGACAAACGCGCCCTGCGGCACTTCGCCCACACAGACAAGGCTTTTGTCAGGGCATGCCCGAACCGGGTCTCTCATGATATGTTCGGATTCGAGACGCGAGATTCCGAAGGGATATGTTCTAAAACTGCCGCATAGGTTGCCGGCATCTAACGTCGTTCCCGAGTGCGCTTCCACTATTTCCCGATACACATCGAGGGCAGGCATCCAGTCCAGGCTATGGATGACATTTCGGTCCGAGCAGGTGACGCGATAAGGGCCGCTCAAATGCGTCCAGTCGCCGTGAGAGGCTCCCACTCCGCTTGCAAGCCCGAGCAATGCCAGAACGGCGCCGTCGGCCTTCATCCCCTTGTTCGTGAACAGGCAGGGTGTGGGCGACATGCTCAAAGTACCCGCCCCTCCGCCGACGTAATTCATTTGAAGACCGCAATTGTTGAAAAGACTTTCGACGAAGGCGCTTATCCGCCTGGCGAAGCCGTCGACGAAAACCATCATCGTGAGGGCGGATTCATCGCCGGGAATCTTCCAGTCAAGGAAAGTTTCGTAATCGACTGCACTGTTACTGAGATCGGGAATGAACAAAGTTTCGAGCACTTTGGGGAGCCCGGCCACAAGAGTCCCTTGCCTGATCAGGTCACTCCCGTATATGAGCGCGGGGAATACCCCGCCGAAGATGGGAACAGGCGCAAGGTTCAAAACCGCGTCGATGTTTTCGGGTGTGAATCCGTTGGCCTCACAGGCCAGAATCATGAGACCGTCTACACCGGAAATAGAAGATGCGCTGAGAATCATTTCCTGCAGGTTTGCAGGTGAGCCGGCCGGATCAAAGAGGATGGTCATCTCCAAACCTCCCTTTCACAAACTTGGCAATAATTGCTTAAACGAAAACCAGTACGGAACGAGGAGCTCGCTAAGATGTGGAATGGAGGACCTTGAGTAATGACTTCCCAGCAATCCCAATGGAAAGATCGCGCTTATTCTAATTCAATATTGTTTATCTGAAAAGATATTTTATCAAACCGGATCAGTTTAGATCTTATGGCCAGGTTTCAGATGGTTTTTGTTCAATTGAATTCCTACCATTTCACTCATGATCACTGAATTGGCAGACGCATATTTAAACATGAAATCATGTGCAAAGCGCGGTGAACGGTTACAAAGTCAGTTCTTCACCAGGAGCTCGCCCCGATTTCCATTTGCCCAATAATGAACGGGATTTTCGGTTCGCATGCCGGTAGAGGCAAGGTTCTTGACTTTTCCTTCGCGTTCCAGCTCTAAAAACGCCTTTTGAAAATCGGTCATAAACCAACCGGTTTCCTCCATCATATCGGCGAACTCGGCAACCCCGAAGCGTTCGGGAGTCTTTGACAGTCTGGTCAGCCAGTACTCTTTTACTTTTCCCGGATCTGCTCCTGGATCTTCTCCAACCAATTTGTCCGCTGAAAAAATTTCAAGTTGACGGCTGCGCTTGATTTTTTTGGACTGACTTGCCAGGGCGCTTTCCTTCCTCCGTCCAATTTCCAGTTGTTCCGTGGCTTCCATGAAAGTTACTATGCCCAGCGCATCCCAGCTCAGATAGACAAGATCGTGGGCCGTGCGGTCTTTTTTTGGGTTCGGGAGCCTCATATGTGCGCAGCGCGGAGTTTTCCCTTCGAATGTGGACGCGGAAACTCTCAGTTCCCGGCAATACAGGTCGAGCAGGAATCTTTCCTTTTCTTCCGGCGCGATATGTGAAGTATCCGGCGCCTCCCCAAAAATTGACCCCATTTGCTCCTCGAAGCTCGTTTGAGCATTGCCCCGTAGAATGGAATCGAAGCTGGAACTGATGAGGAACTCGGAAGACGGCCTTCCCAAAAGAGGCCGGAGGGTTGAAATCGCCATATGCCTCAATACCGTCGTATCGACGAAGAAAACGCTCAAATCCCGATTACCGCACCACGACAAAATTTCCTCCCGCAGATTGTAGAAATCACCGTTGAAGCAAAAAGCATCGACACCACCCCAGGATTCGGATTTCAGAAAATTCTCGAGCCGGCCAAAAGAGTCTTTACCGCCTTCAACGAATAATGCGCGAAAGTGAACGTTTTTCCTGAATTTTTCCGATAAATCATTATGGCACTTCTCCATAATGCCGAGAGAGATCGCAACTGAAGTATCCTCTGCGTCCTGCCTGCCCTTCTGCCAGGGTCCGGAAAAGCAGTCTATGTAATTAATCCTCGCCTCCCGCTGACCGTTGATCATGAAGAGCGGCTCCAGATAGGCCCTCAGCAGCTCATTTTTAATGGACGCCGCTTCTTTTTCGGTATAATTCGCAGTAGCCATTTCCCTCCCCTTTCCGGTCATTCAAACTCTTTCCCCGCCCACCGCACTCGCCCCAGCACGTACGACTTGAGTTTCTTTTCCGAATCCAGGGCAAATTCGAACGGACGGTAGTCTGCGGTGTTGTCGGAGAGGCAGACCAGCTTAAGGCCGCTCACATCCGAGCTCAGGACCAATCTCTTGAGGGCTGTGGTCCCGTCAGGCAGAATCACCAGGTATATGCGCCCCGCGAGCACCTCGAGGCGCTCGGCATCGCTGCCGTCCACCAGGACCATCTCTCCCTGGTTTATAATCGGCGACATCGAATCTCCCCGGACCCGCATCAGGAAAAGACTCCTTTGCCGTTCCGGGCTTTTTCCCGCCAACTTTTCGATCCAGCATTTCTTGAAAGGGAGGTGGTCCGAGATTTCGCCGTAAAGGATTTCTCCTTGCGGCCCGGCTGTCACGCGCGATTCAAGGAGTGGAATGAGAGCATAGCCCCTGATTTCCTCGGTCGCCGGTTTGCCCGATACTGAACCGGTCCCGGCCGCTTGCTCGCCCAGGAGCAACCAGCATGGATCAGCCGAAAACTCCCTGCAAACAAACTCCAGAAACTCTGCAGAAGGAGAAGTTGCCCCGTCGCGGTAGTTTATCAACGTGTTTTTGGAAACCCCGGTTTTTTGGGCAAACTGCCCGAGCGGCAAACCGGAATCACGGATGATTTTTTTGAGTCTTTCGGGCAGCAATTTCTTGGTAGCCTATCTGCTCTTCGTTGTGAGCGCTTACCTCTTCTCGGATCGGATTCACCACACAAAATATCTGGTTCGACTTGAATGTCAAAACGAAAAGTTCAAGAAAATGGTTACGGAGTGAAATCTACTGAAAAAGTATGCAAAAACTTGCTACAAATGGGACCCCCTCCGCAGGAATCGCTTTTTTATTCCGCATCTGGCTCATTTGCGGTATAGACAATTTGAACATATATACTGGAGCTTACGATGCTGAACCTGCTTTGCGGGAAGGACCTCATCGAATTGGGGATAAAAACCTACGAAGGATGGAACATCACCGCGTTTTTGGACCACCTGAGTTCGTGCGATAAATGCTCGAAGTCCCAGGAGACCCTCATAAACCAGTTGAACGCTATTATAGGCGGAGGGGACTCGGGCGCCCGCTGAGACGCCCGGCGCCTGTCCGGAAATGATATCCACCCGCGAAGGACCCGCTGGTCGGCCCTGCTAAGAATCCCAATGCTAACGGCTTGTCCGTAAATAAAACCTTTGCGCTTGTATCCGGCTTTTGGCCGCATTTGGCCGCTCCTGAATCGCAAAATCACCGGAGTGCCAACCCGCTTGTTCAGCTTCGAAACCATTCTTATTTTAATTTAATTGTGCAATATCCGGAGGTCATTGCCGGAGCAGCGCGGGGATGTTTACATCCGGGAAAGTTCCTGTGAGTTAGGCAGCGCAATCGAAAATCTTGGGCCTGCGATAATCTCCGGAATTTCAAAATGAGGAAAAATGAAATGGCTGAGAAAAAAATGCCACATCTGAGTCATGAGGAGCACCTGTGCTATCTTCAGAATATCGGGTTTATCGAATCTCACTTGAAGGAGTACAAAGAACTGGTGCGCAATCCGAAATACGTCTGCGGCAATTGCGGACGGGCCGCTGCTGACGCGGGAAACCTTTGCAAGCCGGAAAAGCTATAGAGTTTCGAGTCTGGAGTTTAACTAATAACTCAAAACCCTTACAAAAGCCGAAAAGTGTTCAGCCACCGGGGGCGCTCGGCCAGGGCGGAGTCTATGGCCGCCTGCGCCCCCAGTACTTTGACAATTCCATCCCTGTTCACCTTTTCGAGTACCTCCGCAAAGGCCCTGAAATCTTTTGTGGTAGTTCCCAATATCTGGTCTCGCATCCTCTGGCGGACTTCCTCGGAATCGCCGGTGAGCAGGCGCAGCATCGAAACATAACCTTTCATATCAGGCAGCATGTAGGAATCGAGGTCCCCGATCGCCCCGATTATAGCCTTGCGGACTTCATCGTCGGAAAGATCGGCGGTGCGCAGGAATTTCGCGGTGCCATCGAAGTTTTCAATGGTTTTGAGCAGGTTCGGGTCGCGGTAGGAAACATAGGTGAAGACGCCGGATATACGGTCGAAGAGGCAGAACCCTCCGTATGCTCCCCCCTGGACCCGCACCTTTTCCCAGAGCCAGGAAGTGCGAAGATAGCCTGCTATGACCTTACTCGAACCGTGCAGTTCGTACCCCGCCCGGTACAGGTCCGCGCCTTTTCCAACGTAGTTTACCTGCGAAGGGATCATTATCCCTTCGAATTCAGGGAAAAGCCGGGGCTGCCATGACTCTACCGTTGTCGGTCGGTCTGGAATGGGACTGAGAAAATTGCGAACGGCAAGCTCGGCCGAGTGGAAGTCTTTCCTTTCGGTCGTCAAATTGAAAACCATGTTCGAACGGCTGGCAAGCAGTCTGCGGACCTCTTCCAAATCTGAAACCACTTTGCTCCAGTTTTCATCGATCTCCCGGGCAAGATCTCCCAGGAAAAGGAAATAACTTATTCCGTCGGTCAGCTCCCTCACCCAGTCCGCCTGGTTGAAGTGAGCGCGAATGCGCTGATTGATTGCCTGGTGGCCGTTCGGAACAATTTTTCTTTCCTGTTTGGCCTTTTCCGCCAACACGATTTGACGGAACCTTTCCCTGTCGTCCAGATTCGCTGATCCGATCACTTCCCCAAGGATATCGACAAGATCGCCCACCTGTGGGACCATGCTTTTGCCCCGCAGAAAAAGCCATGTCGCCGGGGCCCCATCTCCAATCACGGCGGAGGTGAACACCTCTGAGCGAATGCCGCCGGTCTTGCGGCTGATTTTTTGGGAAAGCGATACGAAATCCTGAAAGGCCGTTCCCATCTCGAGGAGAGCCCGGCCGAAAAGAGGCGCATAGGGCAGATACTCCCGGGGAAGCGCCTGAAGATTGAACCCAACGTCCAGGTAATTTACGCCGCTTGTAAAAAGATCGTGGTAAAATCCGGATACGCCTTCGACAGATACCGGGTCCACGGGAATCATTTTGTTGCCCCTGTCCAGATCGGAGACTTTGAGTACCGGGATGGTGGACAATGCTTCCGGTGAATCCGGGCTCGATTGAATACTTTTCAGCGTCTTGGCGTTTTCGATTACACGGCGAACTTCCTCATGGGTAAACGAATTCTTGATTCCCTCGAGCCTTTTGGCTTCCGCTTCAACTTCCTTTGCCGCAAGTCCTGGCTCCGGCTTGAGCAAAACGACAGTCCGGTGCAGGTTTCCGAGAAGGTGCCGGTCAATGAGGCCTTCCAAAAAACCGCCTGATTTCAGATTTTGCTTTACCTGGTTCAGGGGCGATTCAAAGGCCAGCAGAGAGGTCGGGTCGGCTTCATAGAGCCAGGCGGAAAGTGAGCGCAGCATGGTCGCCAGCCCCTGCGGAAAGTTGCCGTAGTTATTTTCACGGAGCCGGAATTCGATTGTATTCACCCCCGCTTCGATTGTTGCAGGGTCGATGCCTTCCCGCGTGAGAGAAGATAGAGTCTCGAAGATAAGCTTTTCGACCTTATCGGCATCTTCAGCACGGATTCCCTTGAGACCGGTGGAGAAGTAGAGTTGACGCAGCTCGGTCTCGAGGCCCCCTCCGGCAATATCTTCGCCCAGCCCGGATTCGATCAGGGCCTTCTTCAACGGTGATCCGGGCATGCCCAGAAGAACGTACTCAAGGATTTGGAAACCAAGATTGAGGCTGGGGTCGGTCGTTTCCGGAAGAAGCCAGTTTACCGTCACCATGCTTTTGGGCTCTCCGCCGGCAGCCTCCTCCTGACCCACTGCGAACGATCTGACGATCCGGACCGGCTCGGTCTTGGACATTTGCAGGGGGACACTGGATTCGGGCTCGGTTCGGTTGAAATCCTTGAGGTATTCATGAATTATCTCCAACCTTCGGTCCGGATCGTCATTGCCGTAAAAATATATCCTGGCGTTTGAAGGGTGGCAGAATCTCTCGTGGAATGACTTGAACTGTTCGAAGCTCAGGCTGGGGATTACCCGCGGGTCTCCGCCCGAATCCAGCCCGTAAGTCGTGTCCGGAAAAAGAGACTGCTGCGACATCTCCGAGAGCATACTGTCGGGCGAGGAATATACCCCCTTCATCTCGTTGTAGACGACTCCCTTGATCGTCAGTGGGCCTTCAGGATCGTCAAGCTCGTAATGCCATCCTTCCTGCTGGAGGACGAAGGGCGTCAAGCGGGGATAGAAAACCGCATCCAGATAGACGTCGACCAGGTTGTAGAAATCCTGGACGTTCTGGCTGGCCACGGGATAGCAGGTTTTGTCAGGGTATGTGAAGGCATTGAGAAATGTCTTGAGTGAACCTTTCACCAGCTCGATAAAGGGCTCCTTGACCGGGTATTTTCTGGAACCGCAAAGGACCGAGTGTTCCAGGATATGTGCGACCCCGCTCGAATCGGGCGGAGGCGTGCGAAAGCAGATGCCGAATACTTTATTATCTTCCTCGTTTATTATCGAAAGCAGCTCGGCGCCGGTCCGGATGTGCCGGTAAAACCGGACAAGGCCCTTCAGCTCGGAAACTTCCTTCTCAAAAATCAGTTCAAATTCGTTTTTTGCCGCCATAGACTCTCTCCATGATGAAAGTATACTCGCAGATTTCGATCGATCCATCCTCCGCAATCCGGCACAGTGAAATCAACCGCTCGGATAATGTAAGACACGCGGTCTCCCGGAACAAACCCCTTTTGCTGAATCTGGATACCTGTACTAAATTATATATGAAAGTCGAAATAGCCCGGGTGCTAAGAGGAGAACAGTGCGAATAAAATTCATCGGGGTCGGTGAAGCATTCGACGAGGACCTTCCAAACACGTCCATATGGGTCAGGGCCGAAGAGGACCGCAACAAAAGTTCGATTTTGTTGGACTGCGGCTTTACGTCCCCTCCCCCATTCTGGAAGAGCTGCCCGGATGCGGACGATCTCGATGCGATCTGGATATCGCATTTTCACGGGGACCATTTCTTCGGTCTGCCCGCAATGCTTACTCGCTTCCGGGAAATGAAACGTACAAAGCCTCTGCTTATCCTGGGCCAGCAAGCAATAGACGAAACAGTGCTCGGGGTGCTTAAGCTCGCCTATTCGTCTTCCGTGGACAGGTTTTCCTACGATATCCGCTTTCTGACGGTCGAACCGGGAGATATTGTTGAAGCCGCCGGCGTTACGTGGCGAAGCGCCGTAAATGGGCATCCTCGAAGAAACTTGGCCGTCCGCATTGAAAAGGGAGGCAAATCGGTCTTCTACAGCGGTGACGGGCCTTCGACCGATGAAACTCTCTTGCTTGCGCGCGCCTCCGATCTTGTGATTCACGAGGCTTACCGCCTGGAAACGAATGTCCCGGGACATGCAAGCATCAATAACTGCATCGACTTCGCCCGAAAGGCCAAGGCCCGCTCGCTCGCCCTGGTGCACATCCAGCGTCATGAACGGCGCGAGAAACGGCAGAACATTTTGCGAGTGAGTGCAGAAGTCAAGGATTTCAAGGTCTTGATGCCCGAACCCGGGGATGAGGTTGAGATTTGATGGAAGGTTACAGCAAAGGCGGCTATGCCGGTTAAAGACCGGGGCACGGTCCAGCCCAGTCTTAAACCATCTTATTTATTTCGAAAAGGTTACTTTTTCTTGACAAGCCGATAGCCATCCATTAGGGTTGTCGCGCGCGTGGGAAGCCATCATATTTTATGGTCCTTCAGTACTCAGGCAAAACTCTGGAAGGTTTTTGGAGAATATGTCTACGTAGTGCGAGCCAGAATCCGCCTCAGGTCCGTTCCTCCCTGGTTAATCAGATTAGATCCCGTTCTATAATACCTGCTGGAATGAGACGGAAAAACCCGCGTAAAAAAGCTACCTTTTCAAATACTGTTGACTTTCGTCTTGAAACCGCGTTTCACGCGGTTCGAGGTTGCATTATAGAAGGTGTAGTTCAGGAATATCAGGCCAATGTTCGAGGGGCGGTTACCGCCCCTCAAGTTTGTGAACTCAATCAAAACAATTCAACTAGGAGGATTAAATGAACGCAAGTGTGATCGCCATGTTTGCTCTCGCATGTGGTGGTCTCGGCGTAATCTATGCTCTGGTGACCGCTGCGTGGGTTACCAAGCAGAGCGCCGGTTCCGAAAAGATGCAGGCGATCTCGGAAGCTATCCGGGAAGGGGCAACGGCATTTCTGAACAGGGAATACAAGACAGTAGCCATTGTCGCGGTGGTGCTCGCCATCGTACTGCTCTACCTTGGCAAATGGACCTCGATCGGGTTTCTCATCGGCGTATGCGGTTCGGCCCTTGCGGGTTACATCGGCATGATGGTATCCGTAAAAGCCAATGTGCGTACGACGGAAGCCGCAAAACAGGGATTGAGCGCAGCCCTTTCGGTCGCTTTCAAAGGCGGGTCGGTTACAGGGATCATGGTCGTCGGCCTGGGACTTCTCGGCATTACCGGCTACTACCTCGTGGCCAAATCGATGGTCCCTGCGGACAAAATTGACGAAGTCTTCCACGCCCTTATCGGCCTCGGCTTTGGATGCTCGCTCATGAGCGTTTTCGCTCGTATCGCGGGCGGCATCTACACCAAGGCTGCTGACGTCGGCGCCGACCTGGTCGGAAAAGTGGAAGCCGGAATCCCTGAGGACGATCCAAGAAACGCAGCGGTCATCGCTGACAACGTCGGCGACAATGTCGGCGACTGCGCAGGCATGGCGGCAGACCTCTACGAGACCTACACGGTTACGCTGGTCGCCGCAATGCTGCTGGCGAAAACCGTTTTTGGCGCCGACAGCCCCTGGGTGGAATTCCCCCTTCTCATCGGGGGCATCTCGATCATTGCTTCGATCATCGGCACCTACTTCGTGCGCCTTGGCAAGAACGAATACATAATGGGCGCGCTCTATAAGGGCCTCGCGGTCGCAGGTATCCTGGCTGCTGTGGCCTTTTATTTCGCCTCCGACTGGTTTTTGAAACTGCCGAACTTAAAGACCGGCGGCTTCACCGCAGTAAGCGTTTTCACCTGCGCGCTCATCGGTCTCGTCTTGACCGGCGCGATCGTTATGATCACCGAATACTTCACCTCCAAGAGCTTCAACCCGGTTAAGCATATTGCAGCAGCCAGCGCCACCGGCCACGGGACCAATGTTATCGCCGGCCTGGCGGTCAGCATGAAGTCCACCGCCGCCCCTGCGCTCGTAATCTGCGGCGCCATCCTGTGGGCCTATCAGCTTGGCGGCGGTTTTGCCGGCAATCCCACCGGCGGTCTTTTCGCAATCGCTCTTTCCGCCGTTGCGATGCTCTCCATGACGGGCATCGTTGTCGCCATCGACTCCTACGGCCCGATCACGGACAACGCGGGCGGCATCGCCGAAATGGCGGAACTTCCCGACAGCGTCCGCGAGGTAACCGATCCCCTGGATGCGGTAGGCAACACCACCAAGGCCGTTACGAAGGGTTACGCGATCGGTTCGGCCGCTCTTGCCGCCCTGGTCCTTTTCGCCGAATACTCCCGTTCGGTCCCCGGCCAGGTCGTGTTCGACCTCTCGAACCCGCTGGTCATCGTCGGCCTTTTCATAGGCGGCCTTCTGCCCTACTTCTACGGCTCGCTCCTGATGGAAGCCGTTGGTAAGGCCGCTGGAGGCGTAGTCGAGGAAGTTCGCCGCCAGTTCCGTGAACTCCCGGGCATCATGGAAGGGACGACAAAACCGGAATATGGCAAGTGCGTTGACATCGTCACCAAGAGCGCCATCAAGCAGATGATGCTTCCGGCGCTCATCCCGGTAGTCGCACCGATCGTTGTCGGATTCGGGTTAGGTAAAGAGGCCCTCGGCGGCGTGCTCATCGGCTCGATCGTCACCGGTCTGTTCCAGGCCATAGCGATGACGAGCGGCGGCGGCGCCTGGGATAATGCAAAGAAGTTCATCGAAGACGGCATGTACGGCGGCAAGGGTTCTGACGCTCACAAGGCGGCGGTAACCGGCGACACCGTAGGCGATCCGTACAAAGATACGGCAGGCCCGGCAATCAACCCGATGATCAAGGTTGTCAACATTGTCGCACTGCTGATCGTGCCCCTTCTGAAGTAATTAAAGAGCGGCCCCTGCGGCGCTCCATAGAAACGAAACCGGCGGTCTTTGAGGACCGCCGGTTTTTTTATGTCAACCGGCATGGGTTGGATTGTAGATATCCCGGGGCAATATCGACGACTCGCTCTTGTGCTCTACCCCATCTCTTGCCCGATGATCTCCTGCGCGATCGTGTAGGGATCTGATTCCTTATCGACTATCTTTCGCACCATTTCATCGACGGAGTCCCCGCGATTTTCGATCCGGTCCAGGATAGTCCTGAACGCCTGGTCCTTGATGATGCCCATGAGTTGGATCTTGGCGCGCTTCTCCAGGACCCCCCGCCACTTTTCGGTGTGAGTGGCCAGCAGGTGCGCCCTGTGCTTTTCGATTGCTTCGTAGAGCTGTTCAATCCCCTTGGCCTTGATGGCTTCGGTTTCCACTATCAGAGGTTCCCAGTCTTCTCCGTTGCGCCTTCTGGCACCAAGCTCGATCAGGTTCAGCAGCTCCCGCACGGTCTTGCGCGAACCTTCGCGCTCAGCTTTGTTCACAACGAAGATATTGCCGATTTCCATGATGCCGGCCTTGATCGCCTGAATGTCATCCCCCATTCCCGGCACTGTAACCAGTATGGTCGTGTGGGCGCTGTTTGCGATCTCCACCTCGTCCTGACCAACACCCACAGTTTCGACAATGATTATGTCCTTACCCGCTGCATCCAGAACGTTAACCATATCATTGGTGGACTTGGTGAGGCCGCCAAAATGGCCTCGGGTGGCCAGGCTCCGTATGAAAACCCCGGGGTCGAGAAAATGCCGCTGCATTCGTATGCGGTCGCCGAGTATGGCCCCTCCGCTAAACGGGCTTGTCGGATCGACCGCTAAAATCCCGACTGTTTTCCCGGCCTTGCGATAGTAGATAGCGAGCTGGTCGACGAGAGCGCTCTTGCCGACTCCCGGAGAGCCGGTCAAACCGATAATGAAGGCTTTCCCCGTATACGGATAGAGCTCCCGGAGTATATCCCTTGCCGAAGCAATCTCATCGTCGATGTCGCGAAGAAGACGAGCTGTGGCTCTTACATCGCCGGAAACGATCTGTTCTATGATATCCATGCGCTAAACCCTGCAGTAAGCAGCAAAATGAATTATCCCGCAACGCAAACTTAACATTCGGTGGAAGGGGGCCCCTTGCCGTTCCGGCGTGCCTATCTTTTCAGCACAACCCCTCTGCGCGGCTTGATGTTTGCTCTTACCCAGTCCGTAATGTCCTTGAGTTTTGCGCCGGGTTCGAAGATCTCCTTTATCCCGATCTCTTTGAGCTTGGCGATATCCTCGAGAGGGAATATCCCTCCCCCGATCACCGCTATATCATCTGCGTCGTTTTCCCTTAAGATCTCGATTATGCGGGGGAAAGAATACGTGTGCGCCCCCGACAGGATGCTTAGCCCGATCAGGTCCACGTCTTCCTGAATGGCGGCGCTTACGATCTGCTCCGGCGTCTGATGGCAACCGGTGTAGATTACCTCGAACCCGGCATCACGAAAGGCGCGGGCTACTACTCGTGCGCCTCGGTCGTGACCGTCCAGACCTGGCTTCGCAACCAATATACGAAGTTTCCTTTCTGTTTCCATGGAAACCTTCCTCCTTAATGAAAGTGAAGACAATTCGACTGCATCAGCCTCGGCTAGAAAGTCCCGGGATCGGTATAAATTCCAAAAACATCCCTGTAAAGATCGCAGCATTCCTGTTCTGTGGCTCCTGCCCGGACCGCCTCGATGAGTGCAGGCATGACGTTGTTTTCCCAGCAGGGCGGACCTTCGCATCTGCGCCTCAGCTCGTCCATTGCTTTGCGGAGCCTTACTTTGTCGCGCTTTTCCTTGAACTCGTTGGTGCGCTCGACCTGCATCCGTTCGATTTCGTCGTCTATTTTCAGCACGAATTCCAGCTCCGGCCGGTCGGAGGGATATTTATTCACCCCGATGATGATTTTTTCTCCGGACTCGACCTGCTGCTGAAAATGGAAAGCCGCATCGGCGATTTCCATCTGCGGGTAGTCGCGTTCTATGGCCGCAACCATCCCGCCCATTTCATCGAGCTTGCGGATATAAGCGTTGGCTTCTTCTTCCATCTTATCGGTAAGGGCCTCGACAAAATAGGAACCCGCCAACGGATCGATCACGTTCGTGGCTCCGCATTCCTCAGCCAGTATCTGCTGGGTGCGCAAAGCGATCAGCACCGCCTGCTCGCTTGGAATCATGTAGACCTCGTCAAGCGAATTGGTATGCAAAGACTGAGTGCCGCCGAGAACCGCCGCAAGGGCTTCAGTAGTGGTACGGATGACATTGTTATAGGGTTCCTGGGAGGTGAGCGAACATCCGGCCGTCTGGGTGTGGAAGCGCATCAGCATTGACCTGGGATCCTGTGCCCCAAAGCGCTCTTTCATTATGCGGGCCCATATGCGGCGGCTCGCGCGCATCTTGGCTATTTCTTCGAAGAAGTCGATATGGGAATTCCAGAAGAAGGAGAGCCTGCATGCGAATTCGTCGACTTTCAGCCCCCTCCTGATTGCTTCTTCAACATAGGTGATGCCGTCGTAGATCGTGAAGGCAAGTTCCTGAACGGCGGTCGATCCGGCTTCCCTGATGTGGTATCCGCTTATACTGATGGTGTTCCAGCGGGGCACCTCCCTGGTTCCGAACTCAACGGTGTCCGTTACCAGCCTGAGGCTCGGCTCGGGAGGAAGCATGAGGGTCTTCTGCGCTATGAACTCCTTCAGGCAGTCGTTCTGAATGGTGCCGCCCAGCTTCTTGCGCGAGTAGCCCTCGTTTTCGGCGTTGGCGATATACATGGCCCATATTATCGAAGCCGGCGGGTTGATCGTCATCGAAGCGGTGACTTCTTCCAGGTTGATGTTCGCAAACAACCGCTGCATGTCGTCAAGGGTGTCGATTGCCACGCCGCATTTGCCGCACTCACCACGCGCAAGAGGCGAATTGGTATCGTATCCCATGAGGGTGGGGAAGTCGAAAGCGGTGCTAAGGCCGGTTTCGCCGTGATTGATCAGATAGTGGAACCGCTTGTTCGTGTCTTCGGAAGTGCCGAGTCCTGCGAACATGCGCATGGTCCAGAGCCGCGCCCTATACATGGTACTCTGAACGCCTCTGGTGAAAGGGTATTTACCCGGAAAACCGATCTCCTCGAAGAAGTCCTTGTTTACAATGTCAAGAGGAGTGTACAGCGGTTTCACCTCCAGGTCGGAAACCGTCGAAAATCGGCTGGACCGTTCCGGCATTTTTTTGAGGGCATTCCGGTATTCCTCCAGCCACTCGGAGTGTTCTTTTTCCATGCTCTCAAGTGCTGATTCGGAAAGAATTTTTTTTCCCATTTTTTTACCTCCTGAAAGCGATGAAAGAGGGTCCCGTTCAAAACAGAGTCAACTCGAAAGCCGATCCACCTTGTGCGTTGCGAAAACAAAGCTCAATAGCGACAGAACAGGAAATGATACAGATACTCATATAAATATCAGGCGATGATCCAAAAAAGAAGTGCGGAAGAAAAAAACGCCTGGCGCCGGCCAGGAGATGACTGCCGAATTGAGGGCGGACCGGGCAAATACGGCAACAGAGCGATGGAAGGCATGAATCGAGCAAGGAAATCAATACGAATATGTCACGCTGGGACACCCATCAACGATACTTAACCAAATTGCCGAAATATTGTCAAACGAATTCCACTTGACCGTTTAGCCCTACTTGGAGTAGTAGAAAACTGTGTGAATCCCTGAGTTCCACATTGCGCTAATCTGCCCAGCTCATAATAGCTCTGTGTTAGTCTCGTTCTATCTGATCGGCTTCGGAAAAAGCTCACCCAGGGATATTGTACCTGATCGCTCGGCGGGAATCCTCCATACCCTGCAAACTAGATAACGCATGCGCCCGCCCCGGTCCTGATCTTTCCTTTCCGTACCTGTACCAATCTTTTTTGAAATGTTGTGAACCGTTTGCCAGCAATGAGGTCCGCCATGGGCCAATAACCTACAAGTCGGAAGGGAGGTGACATAGTTTCAGAATGCCGACGTCAGGAGCACTTCTTAAGAGGCAGTGCATAGCATTCATTCAAGGAGGAGGAAAATATGGCAGACGTTCTGAAACCTCGATGGGGCCAGCCGGCCACCGGGATCATCTCAAACGTCGTATTTTTTCTGGTTGCATGGTTTACATGGTACCTTTTCAGCGATCCCAGAGGCCCGGTGGGATCTTTCCCATATCCATTCGTTATGTACCTCGCGATGATGATTCTCGTGGGTCTCTGGCAGCACATGTTTCTTGGCGACTGGCCCTTTCAGGACCTTTCCCCGCCGCTAAGAGGAGTTGTCCAGACAATAATGAATCTCATTATAGTCTGGTTCGTCCTTCATGTTGTTTTCTACAGGGTATTGGGGCTGGGTTTCAATTTTCTGAGCCAGTGCAACCTGGATGGACTTGCTGAGTCGGGCAAGATCTTGCCGCTCTCGATGGGCAACATCAACAAGCTGATTGCCGATTCGATTGCTGCCGGCAAATCGGTTCTCCCCGATTTCAAGTCTTTACCGCTGAAGGCCATGCAGGAGAAGCACTTTGCTGAGAGCGCAATCGTTTGCTTCGTGCTCATCGGGTTCTACAGCTACCCTTTTGTGACCATTCTGTTTGCGAAATGGCCCATACGCCCAAGCGATCTCACTCAGCCCCAGGCAGGATTGGCCGAACTCGGATGGGCCTCGCTGTTGACTCTTTTCTTCTACACGGTCCTCATTGTGCCTTTCTGGGGATTGGTGTGGGAATCAAGCCTGGGAACCGCGGTCGCCATGGGCCGCCCATGGTGGGGCAGTATCGCGGGCACTGGTCACCTGCACTGGGTATTCGGCTGGTGGGAATGGATGATCATTATTTTGTTCATGACCCCCAACGTGTGGCGGATGAAGCCATGGTCCTTGATAAAGCTTCCCCAGCCATGGAAGGGAATAATTTCTTTCATAGGCACTGTCATACTCGGCTACCTGCTTGCCACGCTTTGCGTTAAGCTGATACCTACCTGGGCAAACATGGAGGAGATTACCCATCACCTCCCCGCCGCTGACGCCGGCAACCCTACTCGCTTTTTCTGGTACCACGCTGCCGAAATCGCGGGATTTACCCTGATTCCATTCCTGGCCTGGCACCATTACTTCGATGATATGGTTCCTATGGCCGATAAGGATTCATGGGGAGCATTCTGGTTCAGGACGTTCGGTGTCTTGGTCTTGATGGTTATAGGTTATGTTTTCTACTATGTGATAAATTTTGGGTTCTGGGGGCTGGGAATCCATCACATGCAAGGAGAGCTTGCCGAAAGATACCTCAACGGCGAGTCCCTCATCTGGAATTTCTGGTATATCATTCCTCTGCTTTGGAACGAATGGTTTTTCCACAAATGGCCGTTCTATGTCCATGAGCATCATTAACTGATCACGGTCCGAAAAAAGCGGCTTCTCATGACAGAGGGCGGGTTCATCCCGCCCTCAACTTTTTGGAGTGCGTCCACTTCGCATCATGTGATGTGAAAATACTCGGAATCTGTTGAACTGAGCAAGGAAGTTTTGTACATAAAGGAAACGCGCCGGAGTTTCGGCGGTTGAGTAAAAAATATTACCGGAGCAGCGTAGATGATACGCCTTCCTTTCGAGGCACAAGAAATCGCTATCCTGGCGCAGGCCATCTCCGTTTCGGAAGAGCTTATAAGCGATTCTTACAAGATATCCACCTCCGAATGGAAAAGGTACCGCTATGATATCCAGAGCCTGAAAGACCTCGACGAGGAAGAAGTCACTGATATTGCTTTTGCACAAATCCGGCGATATTTGAGACGTCCCGGCGACAGGACGCGGGGGAGCGAACCGGGCGATTTTTTCAAAATCTGCATCCAGGACCATGTGATCCGCAGGGCGGTCGAGCGAGACAGGCAAATCGGACTTTTTCCGCTGACCGCTTACATAGTGATTCATGAACTGATTCACGTTGTCCGGTTTGCCAAATTTCTCCAGCGCTTCGATTCCACAGTCGCCGAGCAGGACGCCGAGGAAACGCGAGTGCACGTTCTTACGTACGATCTACTGCAAAAGACCCGCATTCAGGGGTTGCCGGAAGTTTTGGCCGCCTTCAAAGACTGCCGGACAATGGAAAATTTTCTTGCAGGTTGAAATGGAAAAAACTGAGGCAGGCCGGCCCTTCGGCCCGAGATAAAGGAAACGTAATGGATACAAGGATAACCAGGCAAGAGGTTCGGCACGTGGCCCTGCTGGCACGGCTGGAACTCTCCGAGTCGGAAGAAGAACGGATGACCGGCCAGATGAACGGTATTCTCGGATATATGGATAAGCTAAATGAGCTCGATACAAAAAACGTCGAGCCCACCACCCATGCCATCCAGTTGCAGAATGTCTTTCGCCCCGATGAAGTCAAGTGTCCCCTGGACCGCAGGAAGTCGCTTGCCAACGCGCCCGGGACCGACGGCGTCAACTTTGTGGTACCCAAGGTACTTTAGCCAGAAAAGGCCGGTTCAAATGCAAATCCACTCACTTTCGATTCACGAGATACACGACCTTCTGAAAAGCGGAAAAATCGGGGCTGTCGAAACAGTCTCCGCATTTCTCGATCGAATTCGCACAATCGATCCTGAGGTAAATGCCTATCTGAGCACGATGGCAGAGCAAGCCATAGAGGAAGCAAAGCTTTTCGACTCCGGAGCAAAGGATTATTCGGCATCACCACTGGCTGGTGTGCCGATCGCCATAAAAGACGTGATCTGCATCCAGGGATCTGTCACCACCTGCGGCTCGCGTATTCTCGAAGGATTCGTTCCCCCCTATGACGCCACAGTTACCGAAAAGCTCAGGCATGCGGGGGCTATTTTTATCGGAAAGACAAACTTGGACGAGTTCGCCATGGGATCATCCACGGAGAATTCCGCCTTCATAAAGACCCGCAATCCGTGGGACCTGGACCGCGTTCCAGGCGGGTCGAGCGGAGGTTCGGCCGCTGCGGTGGCCGCCGGGCTGTGCGCCGGGGCGCTCGGGACCGACACCGGAGGCTCTATCCGGCAGCCGGCCTCGTTCTGCGGCGTTGTGGGCATAAAACCCACGTATGGCCGGGTTTCGCGCTACGGGCTGGTGGCGTTTGCCTCTTCACTGGACCAGATCGGACCGATAACAAAGGACGTGGAAGATGCCGCCATAATGCTCCAGGCCATCGCCGGATACGATCCCAGGGAATCCACCTCGGTCGAACTGCCCGTCCCCGATTACAGGGCCGCCCTGAAAGAACCGATGCGGGGTCTGCGCCTCGGGATTCCCCGCGAGTACTTCATCGAGGGAACTGCTCCGGAAGTCGCACAGGCCGTGCGCGACGCAATCTCCACGTGCCGGGACCTCGGCGCGCACACTGTCGATATTTCCCTGCCGCACACCGAGTACGGCATCGCGGCTTACTACATAATCGCGCCGGCGGAAGCATCCTCGAATCTCGCGCGCTATGACGGCGTAAAATACGGGCATCGGGCCAAGGAGGCCAGGAACCTCATCGAGATGTACCGCAAGAGCCGCTCACAGGGGTTCGGCGCGGAGGTCAAGCGCCGCATCATGCTGGGCACATACGTACTGTCGGCCGGCTATTACGATGCTTACTACAAGAAAGCGTCCCAGGTCAGGACGCTCATCAGGCAGGACTTCCTCGATGCGTTCGGCAAATGCGACGCGATACTGGCTCCCGTCTCACCTATACCGGCCTTCAAGATAGGGGAAAAATTCGACGATCCCCTCCAGATGTATCTGAGCGACGTATTTACGCTTCCGGCAAGCCTGGCAGGAATACCGGGGATTTCCGTACCATGCGGTTTCACTTCGGAAAAGCTGCCGATCGGGCTTCAGATTCTCGGGCCTCATTTCCGGGAGGAACTGATTTTACGGGTAGCCCACCAATTCGAACAGGCCACCCCATTTCATCTCCAAAAACCAGGGGTATAGACGGTTTTTCCGGTTTTCCTCCCGTGGAACAGGCAGATTGCATAGAGGGGCTGCAATTGTTGTTGCCGGCCTCGATTCTTGCCTTACATTGAACTATTACGAGTCCGCAAACGCCTGATTCGCAGAAAGATCCGGATTAAGCCGGGCAGAAGCAATACCAGACCGCTTATGCCCAGGAACCAGGCACGCCACGCCACCAGCGTGTCCAATCCTCCAATGATAAGCAGGAAACCAAACGCGACCCCAAAGAGTGCAAGAAGATCCCAGCGCATTTTTCTTTCCTCTTATCGATGTTTAATTCCATCTGCCGGGGTTGAAGAGATTATTTCAGTTTTTTGCGCAAATCATGCGCACTTATCGTCCGGCAAGTCGTAATCGGCGCCGCTTTTCCCAAGGCCGGCCCCGTTGAAGCGCCGAAAAGAAACCACCTCCTCCTGTCCCATGTAGCGCCCCAGGATTAGGGGGTCGGCTCGAACCAAATCGACCAGTACCAGGGCATCTCCTGAACTCAATCCGGTGGAGCACATTTGGGATAAAATCCGGGAGGACGGTTTCCGTAACGAAGTGTTCAACAGCATTGAGGCGATAGAGGATCAACCGATGCGCTCCCTGGCAAACTTGGAGAAGGACCCTAAATCGGTGGCAAACATGACCGGTTTTCCATGGATTGTTGGAATCAACTTGAACGCACAATAGTATAAAAGCTATAAGCTTCAAAAGAGATCACGACAAAGAAGCTTGAACGCCGCCGCACCGGGCCGCCGCCGGCGAGTCTCGGTTCACCCATTCTCAGCGGCCCGCGCGGCTGGTTCTGTCCGATGAGGAACGATTCTCAAAAGTGAAACCATGTCCGTGAATCGCACATAAGCAACGTAACCAAGCTCTGCAAACTCAGTATCAGATGAGCGATCAACTCTGATCCAGTCAGGGGCATGACATTCGAGTCCATATCTCGCATTTCATTTATGTTAACTGCTTTCAAATTACATGGTCATCAGTGGTAACTCGCATGCGAATCCTGGCTCCGCGTCCGAAAAGCTCATCCGAAGCACTCCGGATCTTATAAATGTCAGAAAATCCGTGTTTTTGAAAATATGTGTGAGCAACCCTATTGGATTCCCTTACTTCGACCCCGATATATTCTTTTAACTCCCTCCGTGCAATACTATGAGCATGTATTAATAGTTGTTCACCTATGCCACGCTTTTCGTACCGACTATTGACGGCCAAGTAGGAGATCATTAATTCGTTTTGGTGTATAATTGGTGCGGCGCTAATGACCTTTTTTATATTTTTGAACAATCCATTTAACCACCTCAATCCTAAGGAGAGAGCAACCCTATAGGCAAACAGAACGAATACAAATAGATTATTGAATGAACAGTGATCCATATGTTTATACTCAGTCTTTATCAAACCAACACATTCACCTGTATCAGTAGTGAATGCAAGGTGAAACGACCTATAACCGAATGCATGATTACCCCTGTTAAGCACCAAGGCTTGTCGCATGATCCAACGAGTTGATCTATAATCGTAGTTAAACAGTGGCATAAACACATATCCGAAGCAGTCCATTAAAAGCTCAACTATGCATTCGGACTCTTTGCTGGAGGCCATTTTGATAAGAACTTTCATGATATCGTATTTGCCAGATGCAGAATGTTGATATCGTTGCATGATGCCGATTCCAGTGCTGCTGTGACATCTCTATATTATCTGATGTGCTATCACGCGTATTAAAATATTAGTCCAAGAGGGAAATTCTAGATTTGTAAAGTTCGGTCCATTATCGTAACAACAAAGTTGAATTTTGTGTAAATACACATGAATGCGCATTTATCTTACCTGAAGTGCAACAAGCGAACCTTGTCTTCTCCCTTTCTATTAATCGTGACGTGGTGCTGCGCAAGCTTTAGGCCATGGCGGCGCAATGTTTTTTCCAACCCCTCATCGTCTGGCAATATTATCCCAGATAACGAGCCTTCGCCACTTAACTCATTGAGAACGCAATCGATTACGTCCTCCTCATTGGCCTCAGGGATAGAAGCCGCAAAACGTATTCTTATTTCTTCCTTGCCTAGCTCCGGTCCGGCAAATTCATCTATTTTTGCTTGAAGATGTTCTGCGCCCTTAGGACCCAGATGGGAGCAAGCATATTTCTTGCTGTAACCGCCAAAGGGTCTTCGCATGTTCGGGAATAGACAATATGCAAGCCAACGCAACCAACCTCGTTTTGCTATCGCTTTTCCCAACCCGGCTACGATGGGTGACTGTGAACTACTCTTTGAGTATACAAATACACAACCGATAGGATCCTTTTTACTACTACCTTTATGACCAACTGACGGTTCGATTGTAGCAGACACAATAATCCAATAACTAAAAGAGAGAAATGAGTTGGCGTCATCCGTTCTAATAAATTCGGATAATATCTCTTCCACACGATCATCAGACACTCCGAAAAGCATTCCAAAAAACTTACGGTATTCCAGTTTTTTGCAGCAGTTATCACGGATAAATGTTATATCTGCTGTGTGCGCGAGGTGTGCGGTCATATTGTTCCTATTATAGGATTTACTTACTGATGATTTATCAAGTGAGTCGTGTTTAACGACGTCATTAACATCATTCGTAAAAACAGCACGTATTCCAAATGTATTTGATAGAGAAAACGCTGTAGTACCTATCAAGACAAGAATACAAAAACTTGTAGCTTCAAGTGAGCACGCATCACTCAAATTGCCTCCATTTTTATACGCCTTATGTATTAAAAAAATTGACAAAACAGCCAAAATCAACATGCACAAAGAATTTATTGACTGAAGTATCTGTTCCTCGCGCTCCTCAATTCTGGAGAGAAATTTTGGCTCTGTTTTAGCTACTTTTGTGACATTCAAGAAGTATATTATACTCGCAACAGTGGACATCGACAACATTGCAATCCAAAATCGCACGGGATTGATGAACCTTCCATAATCCTGCACATGTCCAGGGTGAAGATGTTTGACTAGATCTGTATCTCCAAGCTCATTAAACAGGAAAGCTTCAATTAATCCTACTATGAATACCACCAGGATGTCGTGCAGGGTGACGTATTTGGGACCGTAATCTAGAGCCACTGTGATATAAGTCTGCAAAATACGCAAGAGAATTGCGAAGCAAACCGTAGTATAGCATATTTGTATCCAAGCTTGAGTAGAACCTAGAAGGGTGTCACCCCAAAGAGCTGGAATAATGATTCTGGCTTTTTGTGCAAGATCCTGAAATGCGAGTCCCTGAATTAAGGATAGTACCAAAAATAGAATATTTACATAACTTGAAAAGAATTCTTTCCTGGCGAAACGGTTTCGTGGCATAAAGGACTTTCCCTTCAAATAAGGCCGAGCGAGAGGGTGACATACCCCAGTATTGCGTGAGAAAGCGATACAGCGATTAAGTTATTGTGTTTAATATATGTGATGGCCCAGGCTAATCCTATTATAATGGTAAAAAGCAATGTAATAACATCGCGATATATGATGTGTACATAACAATACGGAATGCTTAATATTAAGATCAAAACAAGCGAATTTATGCGACTTCGTTTTGAAATAGCGTGCAGGTAACTGCGGTAGATGTATTCTTGACACGGCGACGATATAAATATGTAGAAAATGAAAAAGGTAGGATTAGGTACAAACTTCCGTCCGGCCAGGCCAAGCTTCGGGGCTAAACCAAGCATCAAAAGGAAAACCAGAATAATTGGTAACTGGAGCAATACAGACTGCTTTAGGTTATCGGTTCTTACCCCGAGATCAGCCAAGCTAAAGCCCTGCAGAAAAGCAGCAATGGCAAAAAAAAATGCCACCACGGGCAGAATGAACATACGCCATGCAAAAGGGATAATACCTATCAAAATCAGTGTTGGAATCAAAAAAAGTATAACCACAGCAACTATCAGGTGCATTCGTGAATGTGCTACACCGGAAATCTTGGACGAATTGGTTTGAAACATCCCGCTCCTCTAAAAATCTATTTATTAGGGTATAGTCTTTAATCCAGCAACAATGAGGGAATCGGGGTAATCCCTGATTGGGAATTCGGCGCAGTCCATTTTTTTGTGCCAAACATCTGTTTCGCAGCAACGGCCTGTTCTCGCCCTCATAGTACGCTTGGCACGCACGGATGTAATTACTTTTAAGTAGGGTTGTCTGTCAATTGGAAATGTCCAGGGGCTCGGCCCTTCTGTTCGTAAGCAAATTATCATACAGCTTGCCAATCTCGAAAAAGTCAGTTTGCAGCGAATCGGTAAACACATGATTCGAATATTGGAAACACGCTCGAAGGGAGAGCCTCATCCTTGCCTCCTTGACCGTTTAATGATCGAGGGCAACGACAACGAGATGGGCAGCGGCAGCGTTAACGGTATCGGCAGCATTGGCGTGGTCGGCAGCCCGGATCATATCGGGAATGTGGCCGTTGACCCTTGACCGGAACTCTCACCCTTGATTAGCATTTTATTCTTTGACCGAACTGAAACTTTGGCCGTTTCCGCCGCTCAACAATCATGCCGAGCAGGGCAGGATTTCGTAAAAAGTTTTCTGAAAAACGAAACCGGCTTGGAATGCTGGCCATATCGATGCCAAGCACCACAAGCCGCTGAATTTATTAATCCAAACGGATAAGTGGGAATGTTACCTTGTTTTTAGGGGCAAAGTGGGAATTGTTTCATTGTGAAATGCCGCCGAGGGCAGGGAAACCGTGGGGGCTTGCTCTAATTAGCCCCAGGTCGTTTAGCCCTTTGAGCGGCAGTACACGCTTGATGAGCAAAGACTTGAAACGTTGTCCCCACACCGCTTTCCGGCTGGTTCCACCAGTCCTGCAAAATGTTTCCACTGCATCGCCGATCTCTTCCATAAGATTAAAGCTCCTGCTTTTCAGTTGAATAGAAGCGTTCCGGATTAATTTTTCTTATTGGGAGAAGGCGGCAGTATAGAAGTCTTCTATGACGATTTTGTTAGATGCAGGTTAAGAGATGGTTACAGATGGTCATTGCTATAACCTGGGAGGACCTGACCGTGACGAACCGTGGTTTTCCCGGAAATACGATGAACGAGGAAACCATAAAGAGGCCCCAGGACAAGGATAAAGACTTATTAACCATAACCCCTGCCGCATAATCGCGCTTTAAGGAAAATCAATTGATGAATCTGTCCGCTTTCAGTATGATTGTCATCAAAGAAGAAATAACCGATATGATGTGGCGGGTAGCTCCGGACAAATCCCCAAAATTCCAACCACTAAAGAGCTATCCGGGACTTTCCTGGATCGGAAAACCATGCGTAAAGACCGGTCGAAAATGGATGAGATTTCTTCCACCGAAAGGCTGCTCGAAGTGATTCGCGGCAATTCCTCTGCTTCGCAGCCCGGCACTGCCGGCCACGGGCAGATCAATGCTCCAGGGGTCCCTCGCAGATGGAAGCCCGCAATAAAGAATCCGTTCCCGGCTCGCAGACAGGTCGCGGTCGGAATCGATTTTGGTCCGGGCGAGGTCCGGCTGGCTAAAGTCAGCGTGGGGCCGGATCGAAAGGCACAACTCCTGGACCTTCGTTGGGTAACCTGCCCGTCACAAGATTCCGCAAATTTCAGTGAGTTTCTTAGAGAGGCCGTTCTCGATTTCGCAAGACCGGCGAGAAACTATAGTCTCTGGGCGCTTGCACCTTCTTCGCACGAGGAGATCCGCCACCTTAGAGTCCCGAAAGTAGCCAAGAAACAGATTTTCAATGCCGTCTACTGGACAATGAAAAAGGAGGTTGACTTCGACGACAAGTCGGTCTTTGATTTCGATGTCCAGGGTGAGGTCTGGGAAAAAGGGGTTACAAAGCTGCAGATCCGCGCCTACACCATTCCAGCCGAAGAGGCCCGGAGGATAAAGGATATTTTTTCAAACAGCGGTCTGCCCCTTTCAGGAATAACGTTAAGCCCCTTTGTTACTCAGAACCTGTTTCAAACCGGGTGGATGCCGGGTTCCAATGACTCTGTCGCCTGCCTTCATATCGAGGACGATATTTCGCGCATCCATATCTTCTCGAATGGACATCTTATTTTAACGCGCACGATAAAAACCGGGTTGAACAGCATGGCCGAGTGTCTTGTGAAGTCCACAGGTACGGCGCGCATGCCGGTCCCGCCAAGCGACGCTCTGCCGCCCGGACCCGGGCCGTTGGAAATTGCCGCTCCTCCGGACGGGGCCGGCAATCCCGAACGGGACCGTGCCCGCAACCTGCTCATCAGCCTCAGCACCGATTCGGGCCACAGGCTTATGGAGGGCACGGAAGAAGAGGAACTCTTCCGGGCTATAGGCCCTGCTGTCGAAAGACTGGCAAGGCAGATCGAAATGACTCTCCACCATCATTCGAAAACTGCGGACTCCATGAGTGTGAGCAAGATTTATATCTCAGGAGTCCTCCAAAACTGGGAAAGGCTTAGTAAATACCTTGGAGAACAGCTCGGCCTCCAGGGCGAAGTCCTCGATCCTCTCTCTCCCGAGATGAACTTCCAGAGCGACGTGATCCTTCCCGCTTCAATAAATGAGAGGCTCGATTATTCCTCTGCGCTCGGCCTGGCCCTCTCCAACACCTTCACCCCCAACCTGCTTTTTACTTACTCGGAAAAGCAGGAATCGGAAAAAATAGCCTTCATCAATCGGAGTATAGCGGTAGCCTCGTTTTTCATAATGTGCGTTCTTGCAGGAGTGTACATATGGCAAGGACGCATCATTGAGGCAAGGAGACACGAACTCGCAAACCTTCAACAGCAGTTGGCGCGGTATAACCCTCCGGTCGATCAGAATATGATAGTTCAAACCGAGGCCAAGGCCAAATCCCATATCCAGAGTCTGAGAGAACTGAGCAGGGGCTTCATGCCCATGGCGGTGCTAAGCGAACTGTCTGCTCTTACGCCCCAAAATGTGCGGCTCATCGGCATAACAATGGACCTTGCCGGCGCTCCGGCCCAGCAGGCCAAAGGGGCTGCCGCCGGGTCACCAGCCAAAGAACCTCAGAAAACGCTGATCGTGGATGGCATAGTCAGGGGGGATCGTCTTGTACTGGAGGCTACTCTTGCGCGGTACCTGATGCGGCTGGGTTTTTCAGCCATTTTTGCGGACCCGGCGGTGCAGTCGAGCAAAATTGAGTTCTACCAGGACGAAGGCGAGGTACTCCGTTTCATGCTGACAATCGGCCTGGTATGAGAGAGTTGCCTTTATGAAAAATGGTAAACCCATCCGGGTCCCCAAAGAGGTTTTATCGCGCATTGTACTTTACTCAGCGGCAATTGTAGTTTTAATGATGATTGCCAATTATCCCTCTCAAATGTCCATCATAAAGCTGGGCAATGACATTACCGAAAGCAGGGGCCGGATCGAGGAACAGAAGTTGTTGTTTCCCATATACAGCGAACTGCTGGCCAAGACCCGTCTCAAGATTGTATCCGAAGCCCCTGTCCCCAGGGATGGACTCGCACAGGGCCAGGTTGACCACATCGCAGAAATGCTTCGTGAGGTGGCAAAAAAATCAAATATCGAAACCACTTCGGTGATCCCTGACCCCACATCTTTGGCGGGCGGCTCCAACTTCCTTACTGTCAATGTTTCGGCGCGCGGCGATTTTTTCGCTTTTCGAGGTTTCCTGCTCGATCTTAGAGGTCTTTCCTACGTGAACAGTCTCGATGAGGTGCGCGTGCAGGATGTTTCCGGGAACAAGGAATACAATCTGAAGATGAAGATTGCAGTGAAGAAATAGCCAGACGGGCTTTCATGCCGATATTCGCTAGGATTTTAGTTGCTTGAAAGGAAGATCGGTGAACAAACGGGAAAAGATAATCGTTGCACTGATGGCGGTGGTTGTTCTTGTCGCACTCATATCTTTTATTCCATCGCCCTTTTCCGGAAAAGCCGATGTATCTTCATCATCTCAAGCCAAACTCACCGAAGTGCGTGAACTTGCAACAAAGATTTCCGAAGAGATGAACAAAGAGGACCTTACAAAAACCGAGAAACTTATTCTGGAGCGCGCCGATACCGCGTGGTCAAAAGATCCTTTCATCGGGAAAAGCCTGACGGCCGCAGTCCAGCCAGGGCAGGGACAGGGGCAGGCCCTGGACTCGAATTTTTCTTACACCGGCTTTATTGACACCGGCACAAAGCGGCTTGCCGTCATCAACGGCATGGAATACGAAGTGGGCGAGATGCTGCAGTCGGGGGGCTATATCGTCAGCATCATCGACCCGAGGGTAGTGGTATTGGAGGGTAAGGAAAAACAGGGGAAGCTCTCCGTACCTTATACCGGTCAGATATTCTAATTCAAGGCGGATTTGCGCCCGCAGAGGAAATCCACAGCCGAAGAACGTGAGGAGGGGGGAGAATACTATATGCGAGGGGCTCTCACGGCTTTCCCTATGAGGAGGAGTAAGAGGAAGGCATGGGCCGCCATTTTTGGGGCCCTGCTGACGTTTTCCATGATTTCTTGCGCCCAACCCCCCGCACCCAGGCAGGTCAAGCCGGAAGTGCCGGGCAGGGATTGGAACGCGCTGGCTGAGCAATCGAGAGGACATTCGCCCACCGCCGAGAAGCAGGAGATCGAACTCCCCGAAAGTGTCAAACGACCCGCTCCGGAGCAGGCGAAGGCCCAAACGCCGGAAAAGCAACTGTCAAAGCAGAAGGTGTACGTTCGAATGCACAATGCCGATCTGGTCGTTGTCCTGCGCGCCCTGGCCCGGTCCGTAAACCAGAATATAATCATGAACGACAGCGTCAAGGGCAACGTCAGCGTCGATATCGAGAACATCCCATGGGACGAGGCTTTCCTCGGATTACTGAGGGTCAATTCCCTCACCTGGGCGTGGGAGGGGGACCTCATTCGGGTCATGTCCGTCGCAGACAAGGAAACCGAGGTCAGGCTCGGGATGCAACTCGAGAAGCTGAGGGGCCAGAATCTGAACAGGATTGCGTCCGAGCCTCTGGTGCTCAAGATCCTGCCGTTGCGGTACGCCGACCCCGTGAAGCTCCAGGAGAAGCTTAAAGATTACCTCACAAAGGATGAGAAGGGCCAGCCGAGAGGGTCGATCACAGTTCACGAGCACACGAATGCTCTTCTTGTCAACGCAATCAGCGACGACCTGAAGAAAATAACCGAAATTGTTCGTGAAGTGGACAAACCGGGCCGGCAGATCAATATAGAATCGGTAATTGTGCAGACCACAAAACAGGTCGGTATGGAGCTTGGCATTCAATGGGGAGGGTTATATAAAGGCGGAAATTTTGCCTTGACACCGGGTGGTACAAACGGCCAGCAGACGAAAAATGCGGCCACAGGTGTAGTCCAACAAACCTATACTCCCCAGACAGGCGTAAACGGCATCAGCGGCCAGGGTTTTGGAGTGAATTTTCCCGCGGACATCAGCCCGAGCGACCTGGCGATAGGAAGCTCCAGTCTGGGTCTATTGGTCGGGAAAATCGGAGGGAACATATTGGACATGCAGCTCACGGCCCTTCAGTCGCAAAACTTGCTGAAAATCCTCTCCACTCCTTCGGTATCAACGCTCGACAACCAAATGGCATATACCACGAACGGCGAACAGGTCCCCTACGTTTCGACCACCTCCCTGGGAGGCACAAACGTCCAATTCGTAGACGCCGTATTGAAGCTTGAGATCACGCCTCATGTCATCTCCGACGACTATCTCAAACTCCAGATAGTGGTAACAAACGATCAGGTAGACTTCACAAATGATGTCGACGGCAATCCGCTCATCATCAAAAAGGAGACCCGGACGACCCTCATCTGCAGGAATGGCGAGACGATCGTGATCGCCGGCCTTACCCAGAATACTGCAACCAAAGTGAACTTTGGCGTGCCTGGACTCAAGGACGTGCCTATTCTGGGTGCGCTCTTCAAATCGAACGCAGACAGCCAGGACCTGGAGGACACGCTCATTTTTATTACGCCCCACATCCTTCCGGAGTTGAAGAGCAGTGAGCAGTGAACAGTGAGCAGATAAAAACAATAAAGGCAGTTAGTACTCAACAGATAAAGACAATAAAGACAGTGAAGGGTGAAGAGGGAAAACAAAAACGACGAATCGAGTGAACAGGTTCGGGGGCCGGTGCGCATTTACAGCTCACCGCTCCTCGCGAAGTGATAGAAACAAAAGGAATCATTTTTCTTTTGCTTTTTCTGCTCACTGCTCACTGCTCACTGTTTTTATCTGCTCACTGCTCCTCGCGAAGTGATAGAAACAAAAGGAATTATTTTCTTTTGCTTTTTCTGTTCACTGTTCACTGCTCACTGCTCACTGTTTTTATCTGCTCACTGCTCCTCGCGTGGCGATAGAACCAAAAGGAATTATTTTCTTTTGCTTTTTCTGTTCACTGCTCACTGCTCACTGTTCACTGTTTTTATCTGCTCACTGTTTTTATCTGCTCACTGGAGTATTGACATGGATTACTTCAAAGTTCTCGGGCTGGCCAAGGAGCCTTTCTCCAACTCGCCGGACCCTGAGTTCTTCTTTCAGTCCCGCAGGCAAGTTTCCTGTCTTCAGAAGCTGGAGATCGCGATTCGCATGCGCCGCGGGCTGAATGTCGTCATGGGCGAGGTTGGCACGGGGAAAACAACGCTCAGCCGGCAGCTTATCCGCAAGTTTTTCGAAGACGAAAAAATAGAAACCCACCTGATACTCGATCCCGATTTCAAAAACCCGATCGAGTGCCTGTCGGCGCTCAATGAGCTTTTCGGGTTGCCTCCCGCAGGCAGCGAGACCAGCGAGTGGAAGCTAAAGGACAATATACAGAAATATCTTTTCCAAAAAGGTGTGGAAGAACAGAAGATCGTGGTGCTCATTGTGGACGAAGGTCAGAAGATCGCCGCCTTTTTCGTCGAAATTTTGCGGGAGCTTTTGAACTTCGAAATGAACGAATACAAGCTGCTCCAGATCGTTATTTTTGCGCAACAGGAGTTCCAGCAGGTCCTTTCGGATTACCCCAGCTTTACAGATCGGATTAACCTGGTTCACTATCTCGGGCCTCTCGATTTCAGTGAAACCAGGTCAATGATCCGCTTCCGGCTCAATCAGGCAAAAGAAGGCTACAGGCTTCCCGATCTCTTTAGTCTGCCCGGCTACTTTGCGGCATACAGGGCAACGCGTGGTTATCCTCGTAAGATCATCCATCTGTGCCATCGCACCATGCTGACTATGATAATTCAAAACCGGAGCAAGGCGGGATGGAGACTGGTTAACTGGTGCGCGCGGATGGCTTTTCCCGGGCGGCCCACCAGATGGCGATGGGCTGCGGCATCGGCAGCGCTCGTTCTGATAACCGTAATCCTGCTGCGATTCGGACCGGGAAACATTCTGCACTCGATCATTCCCGGGTCGCTGAAGCCACAGGCAACCGCTCTTCAAGACAAGCCGCAATCGGTGGGGGCAACGGTGCACGGCATCGAAGCGCCGACCCCGGCCGCAGAGCCCCCCCCGCCCCCGCAGGTCCAGTCTGCAAACGATCCCGGCGACGCACGGGCTTCCGAGACGAGTCTCGAATCTGCGCCTGCGGTTCCTGAACCCGTAGTAAATAATGCCGAAAGCGCTCCGGTCCCCGAGCCTCCCGCCCCGCTTGCTGGAGGCCCGCCCGCCATGCTTGGCCGGCTTGTCGTAACTCACGGGGAAACTTTGAACCAGATGTTGCAAAGAGTTTACGGCTCTCAAGATGCCCGGCTTCAGAGGGCCGTGGCTCAGGCAAACCCTGGCCTTAAGAATATCGATAAACTGCCGATAAACCAGGTTATTACTTTTCCTGCGCCCGATAAAGCGGTTCATCCCGGGGAAGGTGTGCTGGTTCAAGTTGCAGTGGCCCCAACGCTCCAGGAAGGCTATGATCTGGTGAGAGCGTATTCGCGGGGAACTCTCCCACTCAGGCTGGTTCCACACTGGAACAGGCGTGAAGGCCTGAAGTTCGGGATATTTCTTGGCGGGTGCTGCCCTGATGAGCAGGCGGCTACGGCCGCCATGAAGGTATTGTCGCCTCAGCTCTCATCGGGAAGTAGAATAATTGATGGACGGGATAAGGAAACATCTTTCTATGCAAAATTCTAATATGCCGGTGCTGCCGTGAAGAAAAGGGAAAGACTCGGGGAAATGATCGTGAAGGCCGGGCTGCTTACCGAAGAGCAGCTTCAGGAGGCCCTGGCCGCAAGCAAAAAAACCGGCCTCATGCTGGGACAATACCTCACCCGGCAAGGGCTCGTGGATGAGCCGAACATCATAGACCTGCTGTGCCGCCAGTTGCATCTGAAAGAATACACCCCGGCGGAATATCCCATAGATATGCAGATTGCCGGCGTTCTATCGTCCGAGATGTCGCTCAAGTTTAACTGCGTGCCTCTAAAGGGGAGCGGGCGGGTCCTTACCATTGCCATGACCGATCCAACCAACATCGAGACCCTGGACACGATCGAGAGCCTTACGGGCCGGGAGATCGAACCGGTCATCTGTACCGAACGCATGTTGAATCAGCTCCGCAACACCATCTACGGAATGCACAGCAGCCTCGGTGAGGTCATGGGCAGCCTGGAGGATATGCAGGTCAAGTCCGAACCCGAATCCGTCTCCACTGGTACTGCGGCCGAGGAAATCCAGGTCGGGTCCCTGATGGACATGATACAGCAGGCCCCGGTCGTGAGCCTGGTTAATTCAGTAATAGCCCAGGCCGTAAGGGACGGGGCGAGCGACATACACCTGAGTCCTGAGAAAGACAGCGCTTCGGTGCGGTTCCGAATAGACGGAAAGCTCCACGATGCGCCCGCTCCCCCCAAGTCCATGCTGCTCCCAATCATATCGAGGGCCAAAATCCTTGCCGGCATGGACATCGCCGTGCTCAGGGTCCCGCAGGACGGGCGTTTTACAGTCAGGATGGACAACCGCGAAATCAACATCCGGGCATCCACCCTCCCGACCATTCACGGTGAAAACCTGGTGCTCCGCCTGCTCGATATGAACGCGCGGCACTACACACTCGACAAGCTCGGCATGTCGGAGCCCGACAGGGACAAGATCAGCAGCGTGGTCCGCAAGCCCTACGGCATGATCCTCAGCACCGGGCCGACCGGAAGCGGTAAGAGCACCAGCCTGTACGCTATTTTGCGGGAAGTGAACCAGCCCGACACCAATATCATAACCCTGGAAGACCCCGTCGAATACCGGGTCGAAAGGATCAGACAGGTTCAGCTCAACACCAAGGCCGGCATGACCTTTGCCAGCGGGCTCCGCTCGGTCCTTCGCCAGGACCCGGACGTTATCATGGTCGGTGAAATCCGGGACGGCGAGACGGCGGCAATCGCAGTTCAAGCGGCGCTCACCGGCCACAGGCTTCTCAGCACCATTCATACGAACGATGCCGCCGGCGCCATAACCCGCCTTATTGACATGGGAGTCGAGCCTTTCCTCGTCTCCTCGGTGCTCCTCGTCTCCTTTGCACAGCGCCTGGTGCGCACCGTCTGCCCATTTTGCAAGGAGCCCTACAAGCCGCCTGAAAAGGCCCTCGAGCTATTCGGGATCCAGGATACGAAGGACGCGAACTTCATGCGGGGCAGGGGCTGCTTCAACTGCAACAATACCGGACATAAGGGCAGGACGGGCATTTTCGAGATTCTGGTAAATGACGAGACGGTGCAGGACATGATCCTGCGGAGAATGCCTGCACAGGAGATCGCCCGGGCCGCCCAGGAATCGGGAAAGCTCCGGACCCTGAAAGATGATGCCGCGGACAAGGTCCTTCGAGGCATAACCACTCTCGAGGAGGCCGCATCGGCCGTCATGGCCTAAAGCAGGCAATTCACCGCAGAGCCGTTCGACAATTCCCAAAACCCAGTTGCCTACTGCGAGGGGCCACGGTCGATCTTTAAAGAGCGCAGAGAAAAAATGGCAATCAATGAACTGACAAAAGAAATCATTGGGGCGGCGATCGAGGTGCATCGAGCTTTGGGAGCCGGTCTTCTGGAATCCGCGTATGAGGAGTGTCTCTGCCATGAATTGGGGCTGCGTGCGGTTCGCTTTGAACGACAGAAACCATTGCCGGTTGTGTTTAAAGAAGCCAGACTCGATTGCGGTTATCGCCTCGATTTACTCGTGTCGAACTCTGTTGTCGTAGAGATCAAAGCGGTCGAGGTGCTCCTGCCGATTCACGAGGCGCAGCTTCTTACATATCTCAAGGTTGGCGGGTCAAGTGAGAAATCTCGACGCTTCGCGAGATGTAGCCCTGCTCAAGGATGGAATTAAACGAATTGTCCTGGGCTTGAAGGAATGAAGAGGTACTTCCATCTATAGTTTTTCTCCGTGCACTCTAAAGATCGACCGCAGCCCCTCGAAGTAGGCCGCTGGTTTTTTGGAATTGTCGAACGACTCTGCGGTGAAGTGTTTTTGCTAAATCCCTAGATCCCTAAATCCCTAAATCCTACCGTAGTCCAGCCCGTGGTATTCGGTCTTTTCAAAGCTGACGAATCAGTAAGCTAAAAAATCTTTGAAGAGATTCCGGCAATATACCGTTATTGGTGTTGAGCTATTTCTATCCAGGGTTTTTCTTTGTGCACTCTAAAGATCGACCGCAGCCCCTCGAAGTAGGCCGCTGGTTTTTTGGAATTGTCGAACGCCTCTGCGGTGAAATGTCTTTGCTTTTTTGGAGTTGCTGCAACGTGCAAAAGTTTGCGTACCAGGCGATCAACGAATCCGGCAAGACCCTTTCGGGCACCATCGAAGCCGATTCGGCCGAAATGGCGCAGAGCATCCTGGCGGACCGGGGGCTTATTCCCGCCGGGGTGACCGAAGCAAAGGCATCACAATCACAGGGCGCTTCCTTTTCCTCTATCGATGAAAAACTGAGCGTCGTCCGTACACCCGAACTCATCCTTTTCACGAAACAGTTTCGGACCCTTCTCCAGGCCGGCGTACCCATCCTGCAGCTCCTGCAGGTACTGGAAAACCAGAGTCCGAACAAAAAGCTAAAGAAGATCGCGGCGACAATGTCGGCCGACATCAAGGAAGGTGCGACACTTTACGACGCATTCCGAAAACATAAGACATTTTCCAACCTCTACTGCAGCATGGTCCGTGCCGGCGAGTCAAGCGGCGCACTGCCGGAGGTGCTCTCCCGGCTGACCTATATCATCGAACACGAAAACCGGGTGAAGTCCGACATAAAGTCGGCCCTGCAATACCCTGCGACCGTAGTCATCGCCCTTGTCGGCGCTTTCTTTTTCCTCCTCACCTTCGTTGTCCCCAAGTTCGCCTCCGTTTTTCAGACCGCAAAGCTCGAACTGCCCTGGCCGACCCAGGTCTGCATGATACTCAATCACTTAATCAAAGATTACTGGTATTTCCTGATCGCTGGAACGGTGGGCCTTGTGATCGGGCTGGTTTACTGCGTCAAGAAAACCGAGCAGGGAAGGTTCCTCAAGGATTCCCTGGTCCTGAAAGTACCCATTCTGGGGCCGCTTTTTGTAAAGACCGCGATGTCCCGCTTTTCCAGCATCTTCGCAATACTCCAGTCGAGCGGTGTTCCCGTGCTCGACTCATTGAATATTCTTTCCGGAACGATTGGCAATAGTGCAATCGGCCGGCAGTTCGACCGCATCCGCGGGCGTGTTGAAGAAGGCCGGGGAATAGCCGGACCTCTGAGTTCCTCCAAATATTTCACTCCGATGGTGATAAACATGGTCGCCATAGGGGAGGAGTCCGGCAATCTGGACGGAATGCTCCGGGAGATCTCGGCACACTACGACGATGAGGTCGCCTACTCCGTAAAGAGGCTTTCCGAGGCGATCGGACCGGTTCTCATCGTGGGTCTTGCAGGCGTCGTCGGTTTCTTTGCTTTTGCAATCTTCCTCCCCATGTGGGACCTGATGAAGATTGTAAACAAGTGATGGCCGGAAAGAAAAGCAGCGGGCTGAACGCCCGCGTGGGCAGTTGGTACAAAATGTGCTTTTCCATGAATATGGGAAATATTACTGAGTAACGTTTTCTATCGATTTCACATTCAAAGGAGCGGAGAAATGAAACATAGGAAAAGTGTATTGAGGAATCAAAAAGGTTTTACGTTGATCGAAATCATCGCCGTGCTGGTTATTTTGGGTATTTTGGCCGCAGTGGCCATTCCCAAATACATGGGCATGCAGCAACAGGCAGCCAACGCCGCCGCTAATGGTGCAACGGCCGCAGCGGCTACCAATGTCACCATGGTGTATGCAAACGCGTTGGTCTCGGGGACAGCCATGACCACTTCAGCCGCCTTGGTGACTGCGCTCAGTAATACTATGTACACAAATCTTGGAGATTACACAGCGGCCTATGGCCCCTCCGCCACGGGCAACGTTGGTGTCACCATCACCATTACACCTCCTGCCGGTGTAACGCAGCCCGCTGCGGCTAATCTCACTAGGACGGTGATTCTGGTGCCATAGCTGGCGCGCCTTATTCTCGTGGCGCCTGCAACATGTTGCGTTCTGAACTGATAAGCGAAATGGCGGCCGGCCGGCAAGCCGGGGAACTTTGCCGCAGCCCTGCCGGCGAGAGCAGGGGGCTGGGCCGTCACCACCTCCAGCTCCTAGGCGCGGCCAACTCGTTGGCCGCGCTTGGCACGGAAACCTCGCCGATCCGGAACGGCCCTCCCAGGCCGCATTGCGTCCGTCCAAGACTCTCAAAAATGTTGCTCTGGAGGTTCATGCAACTTGAATGATTATCCGCACTACGGCGCCCGATCAAGAGTCAGAAATCTGAGCATTTCGCCCGTAAGCGGCGCACAGCTTTCAATGTCGCCATCCATTAATGATGTCAGTCTTAAAGCCTTGGAAAAAGTCCTCAGATCGGCCGTTCTCCTCATCTGCCTTGCCGCGCTTCTCATAACCTGCCTCCAGATTCTGGGTCACGGGTTCTCACCCGTTGACGATGCCCTGAGGCATGTCGCAAAGGTGATCTCCGGCAAAGAATGGCAGGACATCCTGGTCGTGCGCGAAGAGATCACCATGGACAGTCATCCGGGGTGGCACTTTATTCTAAAACAGGTCGCCCGGATAACGCGACCCGATTCCGCACTGCTTCTCAATTTTTCCGTATTGTCCCTGTTTCTCCTTTTTGCCGTCCCCCCGGTATTTTTGTTCAACCGTCCCGAGGCCTGGATTTCATCCCTGCTGATATTTTCGGTATTCTCCCTTGGGACGGTGAGTCGCCTTTTATTCGGAAGGCCCTTTATCTTCAGCATGTTTCTGGTCCTGGTATTTTGTTTCTTCTGGGCAAGAATCCGCGACAAGAAAGCCCCCTTTGCCGAATTGGCTGTTTTTGCCGTTGTATCGGCCTTGAGCACCTGGGTCCACGGCACATGGTACTTGCTTGCCCTGCCTATATGCGCTCTATGCCTTGCCAGGCAGTGGAGGGTCTCGGCCCTTATGGCTGCGGCCGTGGTCACGGGAATATTCCTGGGGGCAACTTTTACCGGCAGCCCCCTGACTTTCCTGCACCAGATGATCTATCACGCAATGCAGGCGATGCGACATATCGATTTCCAAAGACAGCTAGTGACTGAGTTTCAACCCTTTGACGGCGCTCCATTTGCAGTTGCAGTGGTTGCGGCCATATTGATATGGAGAACCGCGCGCGGACAATGGAACAATGACTGCGTTGACAATCCCGTATTTATCCTCGGTGTTTTGTGCTGGGTATTGGGATTTGTCGCCGTGCGATTCTGGTCGGACTGGGGTTGGCCCGCAGTTGCCTTCTGGACAGCAGCGGAAATTGAAGGGGTAATGAAAAGGCGCATCGGGGAGTTCGACCCCCGCAGGCTGGTGGTGGTAGTTGCGGTATGCCTTTCGCTTTTTCTGGGGCTGAGCAATGACCGGGGCAGCCGTTGGACCTCCATGACCGGGGTCCCATGGCCGAAGATGGCCACCGCAGAGCAAAGAGAATGGCTCCCGGAACCGGGAGGGACACTCTACAACGATAGTATGGATGCTTTCTACAACATATTTTACAACAACCCGCACGGTGAATGGAAATACGTTCTTGGGTTCGAGCCTATATGGATGCCAGACGACGACCTGAAAATATACCGTCATATCCAGCTCGCCAATGGAAAACCCGAGAGTTATACCCCATGGATCGAGAAAATGACTCAAAAGGACAGGCTGGTCCTCGTCCGCACCGAACAGCCTAAAATCGAGGGTCTTGAATGGCACGAGGTAACACCGACGGTCTGGAGCGGCAGGCTTCTCGCCGGGCAGGAAAAATCTAGCCCGGAACAACACGTGAAACTACAATAGCTTGATCTTTATCCGCAGATGGCGCAGATTTGCGCAGATGGTTTTGGAAGTGAATACTCCACGCCATGAATTGCCATTGCAGCCCCCATCACGCCATCAGTTTCTTCTTTTTCTCTTTGACACATCTGTGTCCATCTGCGTCATCTGCGGATTATTGGTATGAGATACTCTGTGGTGGACCTCACTATATTTGGTACTTCATTGCTGAATTGGTGTTGTAAAACCAATGGTAGAAGTACTTCCACCCAGCGCGCCAATAGCAAAATCATCAAAACCGATATTGATGCCATTACAAGAACCCCAGATAAGAAAACCACTACAACCGTAGCTCCCCGCCACGTGCAAAGCGATCTCAGGACTGGTAAGTGAGCCGGAAGCTCCCGTTGTAAATGTGGAGTCCTGGATGACGCAGCCGGTCTCTGCTGTATCCCCGGTAGGCACTGTGTAAAGACTTCCACTCGAACTGGAATTGACAGCGGTCCACTTTGCAAGCGTATAATTATCGCAGCTTCCACCATTACAGCCGGTCGTCCAGTCCGTTGCCGTTGCATCGAGGGGCACCCAGTTAGGACTGGGGGTTGCCCCCCATAGGGGATCTGAACCGCTGTTATTGTCGGTTGGGACAGTATTTTGACCAGTCCCCTGATTCGTGGTAGTCCCGTAGTAGGCCCGGATCAAATTGTATGGCGATCCGCTTCCAGTATCTATCTCATTAACACTCACCAGCAGCGTGGTCCAGTTCTTGATGCCCGGGTTACTGGTGCCGTTGGAAACGGGGGATGGTAGTGTCTGGTAGGCGATCCACTGAAATCCGTTATTCTGCGTGTTTTCCCACAACAAAATCATTTGTTGTCCCGTTAAGCTATTACTGGGCAGCAGTCCAGCGGGTATACCATCCATATTACTATTATTAGTACTGGCACCGGATGGAAAGTAGGCGAATGAAATTCCATAACCATAATATGAGCTTCCAGATCCGGATGGCTGTAATCTGAAGTTAATTCCTGTCAAGTAATTTGGTAAATTATTATAGTTAGTTTGATAAGTGCTGATCTTTACCTGTGCTTCATAATAATGGTTCCCATTGTTCCATCCTGAACTGAGACTGTTAAAAAGTGAATTGTTTAGAGGTAAGATTGCCCACGCTCCAGTAGTGCTGCCGATGCCAAGAGCATCCATCCATGCATTTTCACCATTTACTGTAGTCATCTGCGAGTATTTATTGCCGGAATTATTGGGATCGGTAACATTAAACGTAGCTGCTCCCAAAACCGCGCTGGAAAAAACCGCGTCGGTGCCGGAGTTCATTAAATCTGCACTACCTGTCAATGTGGGTGGCGAGGGAGAGGAGGAGCCAGTGCTCGGGGTCTGGACAAATCCTATGGGTATGTAATAATTGACCGTATCCGACAATGTGGCGCTCCCCGACGATACCGTTCCTGTAGAGGCTATTTGAACATATTCGTTGGATACTATATAATCGGTCGCAGCAACGGTCAATGGCATATTATTGCTTGGATTACTGCTATCGCTAAAAGTTATATTCTGGAGAGTGTTTCCGGATTTAGATTGATAGGCATATACAACACCGGTCTTCGTCCTAAAAGTTCCGTTTGCTGAGGGAAACGGCCCTGCATTAGACAAAGTAAGATTGCCGCCCTGCTGAACCGTAACTGCGCTTGTCGGTTGTGTTGCATATCGGACGCTATTATAAGCCAGGACCACATTGGGAAGACTTGATACCGTCAATGAAAACCCGGTTTTAGTCGATGAACAGTTAGTGTAGGTCACTACCGATGGTATAGTAGTAGTGCTAACGTCTAATGCACCGGAGGCGGCGGGTAATTGGTAAGCTGCGGCTGGCGCAGTACCTGGATATTGCAGCGCCACGGATAGAGAACTGCTCGTAGAAGTATAGCCGTTACTGAAGGTCAAAAAATAAGGTGTGACGGTCAGCGCGAATGTGCCGGACGATCCGCCCCCCTCGCCAACCTTCACCGACGACGAACCTTGCAAACTATTAAGCGTTGCCAGTTCCGCAAACTTGGCGGCTTGAGCTGCTGCGCTGGTTCCAGTGCTCGCATGGATAAACTGAGAGGCTGCGTATCTATAGCCTGATTCGGCCATATAATATGCCTTTTTGGAAGCATAACTATTTGACGGACCCCAACCGGACGTCGGCAGAAATGCAGTCATGGCGGCCATAAGGATTCCCATGACGGCTATGGTTACGATAGCTGCGATAAGTACGGACCCTTTTTGATCCCTCAGCATGCCGACCGATCCTTGAGTCTTGACAATTCACACTCGTTCACCACAGAGGCACAGAGAAAAAACAGAAATCCCAACCTGACACGCAAAAACTATTTCGTTGCGCGTGCGGTCGTGTTCCATCCTGGAGGATTCTTATGCTTTTTCCCACTTTTGCTTTTGCCTCTGTGTCCTCTGTGTCCTCTAAAGATCGACCCTGGCCCATCGAATCAGGCCACCGGGTTTTTTCGAACGCCTCTGTGGTGAGCACTTATGAAAATTTACGGCGTATGAAATAAAAGCTGCCCCAGGAAATGATCAAAATCACCGGAATCGATGCCGGAAAGTACATCATCAAAAGAACCATTCCTGCAACGGGCGACAGCAACACGCGTACTGAAAAACACGCCCACGGCCTGTTGCGGATCAAGTCCGCCAAAGACGGTCCGACTTTATAGTACGTATCGATAAAACACCTGCCCAAATAGCACTTCTGTAGAAACCGGTCCCTGAATTCCCTCAGCAGCACGACCGTGGGATGGTCCTCCTGCCCGTAGGCGGCAGTTGCGACGAAGCAATTTTTAGTGAAAGCAGGTTGGCTCGATGGAGTTGGCGGGGGCACGCCGCCTGTGTTCCCATTATTACGCGGACTGACGGTAGTGGTAAAAGCTGTCGTAGAGTTACTGCCATACACGCCGGTGCCGGTCTCCGTGATGCTTATGGCAATAGTGGAGAGCAGGTTGAGGTTGCTGGTCCCGTTAGCCCACCCCGAACTCCCCGCATAATAAGACAACGTAAAAGCAGTCACATTGTCAAGTAAAGTATTGGGAGAATTGGGATCAGGTCCGGCTGTGCTCGTCAACGTGATCGTTTTGCTCGCTGAACTATATGCGAGAGTCTGGGTCATTATAGCCAGGCTGGTGGACAGCCTGGTGTATGTAATACTCGTGGCGGATGCACTTGTAATGGACTGCAAATCGGCAAGCTCCCGGCCGATTCTTACCAGGGCTATTTGAGCTTTCTGGCTTATAGCCGAGTTATTCCGAACAAACAGATAACTTCGGGCATACATTGGGACGCCTAGGCCGGCAATGGCGGCTACGATGCCAATAATAACCAATACAACAATAAGTTCAATAAGAGTAAAACCGGCCTTGTTTTTCACTTTATCCTTTCCCTTCACGTAAAATCATTGCGTGAAAAGTGATGTCAGAGTCATAGTCCCATTTGAAATCTGAACTTTGAGTGTCATCGGCGGTGCAGGAACAGGAGAACTTACGCACGTTTCCACCCCACTGCTGTTGTATGTAGCATAACATGGAGTATTATTAACAAGAGTATAAGTTTGTCCATAGAATTTAGTGGTAGAATTAGCAATAACGCTTGCACTAAAGGTTGATAACGGGTTGGCATTGGTAGTTGAAGACATATGTGCCTTATAATCTGCAACCATATTTTCCATTACCTGGAAAAAGGCCATATTATTTTGGATAGTGCCAACCTGTTGTGCACTCATTTTGAGAAATGTAAAACCAAATGTAAAGAGCATATGCCCCATGATAGCGATAATAACAATCGTTACTATCACCTCTATAAGGGTGAAACCGCGTGATCTGCATTTCGATGGACAGTGTGTCTTCACGGAACCAGCCCTGTGTCGTCCCAGATTAGAATGGCCACCGAATTTCCCCCCAGAGATAAAGTGTAGGATTTCGGCCCACCCGTTTGCAAACTGGTAGCGAGAGTGTCCGTATAAGGTGTCCCCAAGGAGTCAAAGCAAACCGTTCCGGTTGAAATTGTCATCCCTGATGGGAAAGTCGCCGTGGCGGAACCCGTTCCAGGCAGCTCTACGGTGGAGCTTGGATTGGTGAAAATGGTGTAACTTCCGTTTGAAAAGGTTATCCCCCAGTTCACGGTGCTATTCATGGACAGCGCCTGGGCGTAACGAAGATGACCCTTTATGACGTCTGCTTCGGAATCCAGATTGGATTGGGCGATAACGGAGGAAACTTTGGCCATCGCAACGGCGGAAATTATGCCCAGAATTACGAGCACCGCTATGACTTCAATCATGGTAAAACCAGGCGAATCTTTCTTCGATAATTTCATGCCCCACACCTTTACCTCAACGCCAAATGCAGACCATTCTAAAATTAACGTCCTTATTCTCAACCAGCGCAGGTTTATACTGGGATGAGCAAATTCCTGTCTTTTCCAATAAGACTCTCATCAATCCCGGCGTTGCTTTCAAAAGAAGCTCGAAGAGAAACAGCACCATGCCGTCTGCGAGCTTTGAGTATTAAATCGGAGAAATGGAACTAACTCTTTACCATTTAAAACAGCCCCCTGCCCTTCGCTGCCACTATAGAAACACTTCGAAGCGAACAGGGACTCTTTTCCGAAAAAGACTTTTGACAGGATTAACAGGATTAACAGGAACACAACAGACCTAAGGCAAAACAGGGAATCATCTTCGGCGTTTATCGTGTTGTTAATCCCGTCTCGAAAAGACTTCATGGGTTGCGCTTCCTCCACGCATCCTACGGCCTACGGGCTTATGGACCGTTGCATGGTTTCGGGGTGTTCATGAGGAACTGTATTGAATTTTGACGCAAAGGGTAATAGTAGTAATAATAATTTGACACAAGGCGTTTCCGCAGTCAATCGGGCATCAAACACCAAACCTGCAAGGATTGCGATGACCCAAACGGCACTACAGAAGATTTACCTGAAATTTACGAGCGTGATTTCAAGCAGCGAGGGTCCCGGACGTTTCGCTTTTGTGAGGGGCATATCGCATATACTTTGCCCCTGATGCTTATTCTCCGCTAAGCGCCCGGCACAGGACGGGCAGAGCATCAAAGGGAAGCAGGCTCATCGGCCGGCCCCCGCTTCTCCAATTTTTGGAAGATGATTTTCACCTGCTAATGACTAACATTTAATTTATTATTGAAAAATTCCGAAGTGAATAGGGACTCCGTATCGAATTTTGAATCAACAGTGAACAGTGAAATTCTCACTGTACACTGAATTCAACCCACGGACTGGAGCAGTCTCAATGGATGGATTCGACAACCTGATGCTCACCGCCGTAGGCGAAGGATACTCCGATGTGCACATAACCGGGGGCCACCCTATCGTTTTTCGAAAAAATGGAGTTGTTAGTTTTGAGAGAGGCATCAGGTGGTCGCACGAGCAGATCGACCGCCTGGTAAGCGGCCTCCTGACACCCTGGCAGTTGAAAATATTGAGGCGCCGGTCGTCGGTCGATCTTGCCATGTCGGTCAGCCACGTGCGGCTTCGCATAAACGTTTTCAACACAATCCGCGGGCTCAGCATCGCAATCAGGATCTTGCCCGGCACTATACCCAGTATTCATGGTATCAATCTTCACCCGTCAATACAGCAGATAGCCGGGGTGCGCGCCGGGTTGGTGCTCGTTTGCGGCGCCACCGGCTCGGGAAAGACGACCACGATTGCGGCCATAGTGGATGAAATCAACCGGGAGAAGACACTGCACGTAATAACACTGGAAGACCCCATCGAGTACCGGTTCAACTCGGGGAAGTCCTTTATAGAACAGAGGGAACTCGGTACGCATATGCCATCGTTTGAACAGGGGCTGATCGACGTATTGAGAGAAGACCCCGATGTCATAGTTGTCGGCGAGCTGCGGGAGACCGGGACAATGAGACTTGCCCTGAACGCCGCCGAATCGGGCCATCTCGTCATAGCTTCACTCCACGCGAGTAACCCTGAAGACGCGCTCTACCGGATCTTCAACTCCTTTCCGCCCGAAGGACAGGAGACAGTCCGGACCCAGCTTGCCTCGACCTTGACATGGCTTTTGGTCCAGCGGCTTGAACTCCATAAGAGGGCGGGTTTCAGGGTCCCATTGCTTTCCATAATGAAGGGCACCTCCGCCATACGCAATTTAATCCGTGAAAATAAGCTCGCCCAGATTGAAAGCGCGATCCAGACCGGGAGGAGCGACGGAATGTTTACCACGGAGGGGTATATAAAAGATTATATTGACAGGCTAACATCTTTCTCTTCCCCGACTGATATTTTCCGGCCCACTCCCGAATCGGTCAGGGGGGCGCCTTATTTTTCCCCCCTTGTCGATACGGGCTCCCACCCGGGTTTGCCCGAGCAATCTCCTCCCGCCATGCAGGAAGCTGACGAAACTATCGAGGGCGCTGATGTCGCGGCCCTCGCCGGCGAACCCTCGAGTGAAAATAGGGAACAATATGTGATCGAGGAACACACGACCCTCGAAGAGATCGTCAACAGAATAAACAAATCCGGCAAGTACGGAGAGCAGTGAGCAGTGAGCAATGAACAGTGAACAGAAAAAACAAAAGAAAATAATTCCTTTTGGTTCTATCGCTACGCAGGCAGCCGGAAATGCAAGTGCAGAGTCCGAAATTCAACAATAAAGGATGCGGGATGAAACGACATTTTGCACTGCTCACTGTTCACTGTTCACTGCTCACTCAAAAAAGGGGCAGGGCCATCAAGAAGACGATCCTTCTTTTCGGTTTACTGATTTGTGCTTGTGCGCTGATGGGGCAAAAATCAGCCTATATCTGGACGGATGAGAAAGGAGCCCCCCACATCAGCGATCAAAAGCCCACGGGCACGGAAAATGTCCGGGAAATGAAATACGGAACTTCTCAGAAGGAGGGGGCTGAGAAAGGGGCAGAAAAAGACGACAGCTTTTACCATTCCCAGTTAGAAGAAGAGGCTAAAAAGGCCGAGGACTTAGAAAAAAGCCAAAAGCAGGCGGAGGTAGAGCGAAAAAAAGAGGAATACGAAAAGCTCAAAGCCGAAGAGAAAAGTTTCCAAAACTTGCGCGATGGAGCCCAAAACCCGTTCGCGTACAACTACGCCACACAAAAGCTGCAAGAGATCGAAAAAGAAAAAAGCAAATTTCACGACAGTGAACAGAAAAGCAGTGAGCAGTGAATCACAAAGACCTTGAGGTGTGGAAGCAAAGTATCGAACTTACAAAAGCCGTCTATGATCTCACCAGGAACTTTCCTCCATCTGAGATGTACGGCTTGACTTCCCAAATGAGGCGTTCAGCCGTCTCCATACCAAGCAACATTGCTGAAGGCGCGGCAAGAAAAGCCGATAAGGAACTCACATATTTTCTCCACGTCGCACGGGGATCTATAGCCGAGCTTGATACCCAGTACATTCTGGCAAAAGAATTCCGCTATACCGATGGTTGTGCAGCGCTGGAAAAAGGCATCGAAAACGTGAGGAAGATGACAGTGGGCCTGCTCAAACGTCTGAAAAAAGAGTGAACTGCTCACTGCTTTTCCTGCTCACTGCTCTTAATGAATGTCCCTACCCCAAGATATTGCTTCACGACCCCCTTCAACTCTTTTCTTCGTTCGAGGAATTTTTCCTTCATTCCCCGGAGCCATTCTGCGTGACGGATTACGTCATCCTTGCTGAGAAAAAGCGGATGTTTTCCGGAATCGACGTGAAACCGCAGCGATCCGTTTTCCCATTCCCAGGGGCCGGAACCCGAGCAGAGCATGCACCTAGCACGTCCGTCCGGCAAGAACCTGAAGGTGTCGCCGCCACAAAGCGGACAAACCGAAACAGCGGGACTGATTCGCTCGGCCGGGTCCAATATGGCTTTGGCGAGCTTCTCAGCGATTTCCCGGTTTGCCGAAGAGAGCAGAGCCTCCCCGGGGAGCGCCCCGTAAATAACGGCTGCCCCGCGCAGATCGCCCATTGTAAGCTTTATAAAGCTCTCTACGTCGCGCTTGGTGCTCCCCTCCATACCTTCGATCCCGGCAATTGCCACCCCTGCGGCAGGCTTGCCCCACAGCCGGTCGACAAACGCGTAGAATTGAAGCCCGCGGTCCATGAATTTCTTGAGGCTCCCGTTTGCCGACAGAAGATAGGCAGGGGCAGCGACCACGTATGCGTCAGCTTCTGCAAGGGCGCCAAGGACCGCGAGAAAGTCATCATGCTGAGGGCACTTCATCTCACCGAACAGGCATTGGTAACAGGCTCGACAGGGCTTTACGTCCAGATCAGGAAGGCACGCCAGCCTCAGATCCCAACCTTCCCCAAGTTGCCGGAAAACGTCTTTTATGAAAAGCTCGCAGTTTCCCAGTTTTCTGGGTGAGGCGGAGATCCCGAGTAGAGTTTTTCCCATTTCGCCACTCCTAGTAAGATCCATTAGATACTACCAAGCGTCAACCAAGTCCGGATGCACTACCTATATAATTAAAAAAGCTAACCGGAGGGGCTAGAACCGGTTAGCTTTTGAGGAGGAAAGAGTTGGTTTCTCTTTCAGGAACAGAGTGAGCAATATGCGTGCCATAGACCCGTTTGGAAAGTTATGCTGATAATTTAGCCACTTAGCTCCGAAGCACATTTTATAAATCACGCCACAATCACGCCACTTTTCTACCGTATTGCGCCATAATCCAGCCACAAGAATTCAATTCAAGCAAATGCCGTACCCGCTCAACTCCCCTGGAGCATAGACTCCAGTTCGGAGGCGCTGCCGACAGGATTGCGGCAACTGAAGTTTTCGCATATATATGCAGCCGGACTGCCGCCTGAAGATATCGTCCCGGTAAACGGCGCGATTTCCGACAAATCCTCTCCGCTTTTTCCACTGTCTTTGAGCATCAACACCCGGTTGGGGCAATAGAGCCGGTGAACTGTATCTATCATCTCCTTTGTTCCCGCAGATGAGATATCCCCGGCGATAAGTATGTCGCGTGCCGGGCCGAGCGCGAAATCGAGCGCTTGCATAAAATATGTAAAAGCGACAGGCAGAACCGCGACCTGCCTGGAAAAGGACCTGATCAGCAGGTCTGCCTGTTTTTCGAACCCGGGGTTTCCGGTCATCCTGCCAAGCCGGAGCAGATTCATTGCAGCGACGGAATTGCTCGAAGGCAGCGCCGCATCATAAATTGCCTTCTCCCTGAGGATCATCTCCTCGCTGTCGCTCCCCGTGTAATAAAAACCGCCGTCAGGGTCCCCGAAAATCCCGGACATATCTTCCTGCAGGCGCACCGCTTCGGAAAGATACTTGACGTCGAAAGTGGTTTCATAAAGATCAAGAAGACCCCAGATCAGGAATGCATAATCGTCGGCATACCCCGGGTTTGCGAGTTCACCCTGCCGGTACCTGCGATACAGGCGGCCATTCGGGGCCCGCATTTTTTGCAGGATGAAATCGGCGGCCCCGGCCGCAGCCCGGGCGTAGGACATTTCTCCCAATGCCTGGGAACCCCTGGCCAGCGCAGCCATCATCAGCCCGTTCCAGGCGACAAGGATCTTATCGTCCTTTAATGGATGCACCCGCTTTTCGCGGGCCTCCAAGAGCTTCTTGCGGCCATCTTCGAGGACCTTCTCCAATTCCGGAAGACCCATATTCATATCGCGGGCGAGATACTCAAAAGACTTCTCAATATGCGGGATGCTCATCCCTTCTTCAAAATTCCCCTGAGGGGTGATGCCGTACGCCCGGCAAAAGATGCCTCCAGCATCTTTGCCAATGATTTCCGCGACCTGCGCAGGCGTCCAGGTAAAGAAAATTCCTTCTTTTCCTTCACTGTCCGCGTCCTGTGCGCAGTAAAAGCCGCCTTCGGGGCTTTGCATCTCGCGAGTTACGTATTCGAAAATCTCCCTTACCACTTTTGCATGCCGTTGCGCATTCGTTGCGAGAAACGCATCTGTATATGCGAGCCCCAGCAGCGCCTGGTCATAGAGCATTTTTTCAAAATGCGGAACGAGCCATTTTTCGTCGACCGTATACCTGTGAAAACCGAATCCGATCTGGTCGAATATCCCGCCGGAGCGCATGGAAATGAGCGTTTTTTCGACCATTTGAAAGGCATTGGAGCCGGGATTCCGGTTGTGCCATCGCATAAGGAAATTGAGATTATGAGGGTTCGGGAACTTCGGAGCGCCTCCGAATCCTCCCCAGACAGGGTCAAAAGACCGGGCCAATTCCCGCCAGGTCCTATCCATCAGCTCAGGACCGGGAAGCTGATTCACGTGATCCGGCCTCTTCGGCTCAATTGCGCGAGTTATTTCTTCGCTTATCCTGTCGAGTTGCTCCCGCCCGCCGGCCCAGAGTTCGGCAATTTTGCCGGCTACTTCCATTAAACCCGGCATTCCCATCCGGCTTCTCTTCGGGAAATAGGTCCCGGCGAAAAAGGGTTTCCTGTCCGGACGCATAAAAATGGACAGCGGCCACCCCCCTCCACCCGTAGTCGCCTGGCACACGGTCATGTAAACCTGGTCGATGTCCGGACGCTCCTCGCGATCCACCTTTATCGGCACGAAACTCCGATTGAGCAGACCCGCAACTTCCTCATCCTCAAAGGACTCGTGCTCCATCACGTGGCACCAGTGACAGGTGGCATATCCTATTGAAAGGAAAATCGGTTTGTCTTCCCGGCTTGCTTTCAGGAAAGCCTCTTCTCCCCACGGATACCATTCAACCGGGTTTTCAGCGTGCTGCAAAAGGTAAGGGCTTTTTTCCCCCGCAAGACGATTAGGCACTAAAACTCCTTTCAGAACAGGATGCGACAATCGGAGCTTCCCAAATATGAGTTACCGACTCTTATTTAGTAAGCATTCGCTCATATAATTTCGACGGAGTGGATGAAATGCGCTTCGAGGTTATTGGGTCCCGGCGAGAAAATCGGATATTCCCCCCTGCCTTTTCTCCGCCCTTAAAGGGGGGCAGGGGGGATTTTGAACGCAACCCGGTCTTAGATAGATTTTCCAGAAGCCTGAAGAGTGCATTTGGTAAAATCGACTCTTTTATCGCAGCCTTTGCAGATATGTTCCTTATCGAACTCATCGGAGAAAATTTCCATTGATTTGCCGCACTCCGGGCAGCTACATTCGAAAGACGACAGCGACTTAAATCTTTCCCATCCGGGGCAAGCTTTCGGCGTGTTCATTTTTGTCTCCTCTCATGGTGGATCAGGTTTCAGCGTCCTTCTGCTACTTCTTACCCTCAGGCTCCAGTTGACCCTTGATTTTGGTCCCGCAGGCGGGGCACAAAATCTCGATCTGGTCTTCAGGGCCGGAATATTTCTCTCTGAGTTCCTCCGGGGGGATGAATGATACGTCTCCGCACGCGCACTGGGGGCATTCTCCCCGGACCAACCGCCTTTTCTTGCTGTCCATGTGTACTTCCTCCGTTTCAATGATTCAGTTTGTCAAGTTCGGCCATCAGCGTTTCCATTTTCGGTCTCTCGTTTATGTCGTGAACGTCGATATACCGTATTATACCCTTCCGGTCGATTACGAAAAGCGCACGCTCCGCAACACCGTTTGAGCGGAGCACTCCGTATTTGCCGGCTACTTCACCATGGGGCCAGAAATCAGAAAGCACCGGGAACCAGACCCCTCCCATTTCCTTTGTCCAGGCAAAAAGGGTCGGGATATTATCCACCGTGATCCCCAGCATCACAGCGTTTCTTGCTTCGAACATGGCCAGCACAGCGTTGTAGCCGGGCCACTGGTCCGAGCAAACCGGCGTCCATGCAGCAGGTACAAAGGATATGACGATGTTCTTCTTTCCTGCGTAGGCGCTAAGCGTAACCGGCTGACCGGAAAGGGACGGCAGGGTGAAATCCGGCGCCTTGTCCCCTTCTTTCAAAGTACTCAGGCTGTCAATCGGCTTGAGCCGGCCGGGGTTATAGATCATTCCCTGGTACTGCTCGGACAGGGCAAAAGCCGTAGCGCACACAATGAGAACAATGATAAGACTCGATGAAAAAAGGTATATCCTGCTCATACAAAAACCTTTTCAAATATGAAAGCCTATTTCTCCGGGCCGTTACTGACCTTTGCGCATATCTGATCCAGAAAAGCCCGTGGGTCTCCGATGCCGCCCACCCTGGAATATACTACCAGCCAGCCGGCAGGCTTCTTCAAAAGCACCAGGAAATAGGGAGTTCGAACCTGGCCCAACATTTTATGAACAGTGGAATCCGAGTCCGGGATGAGAGGAAACTCTATCCTGTAAAGATCCCTGAACGCGTTTACCTCGAACAAGGAATTCCCTGCGCCAATTCCAAGAACTTTGACGCGCCGTTTTATTTCAGAGTTGGCCGAAATCACGCCGTAGAGAGCATTAACGTTGGGCGCTTCTTTCTGGCAATAAGGACAGTACAAGCTGAAAACTTCAATGATCAATACGTCGCAATCGACATCGGAGAGCAGAAACGGGTCCCGATCGACATTGAGGTATTCCCTCTGCTCCATTTTCTGGGGAATCGAGAGCTTGAGTTCAGGAAACATTTCGCCTTCGTCGGGGGTATTTTGCGCAAAAAGAGCGGGGAGCGGGCAAGCTGACAAGCATGTCAAAAAGAGCAGTATTACGATTATTCTAAAGAATTTCAGTTTCATGTATTTTTTCACATTACGTTGGCCGGGGAAAGTTAAGAACTAGTTATCCGGTACCAGAAAAGCGTTGCTGAACAGAAACGAAAATCAACCGATAAAGAGACTTAATATAGGTTCCGGCGAGTCGAATTGGAAGGGGCGCCGCAATATAAAGGACCGGGGCACTGAGGATTAATCCCTAAATCCCTAACCCGGACGAGCCGCAACCGAAACGGGCCAACCGAACCACGGATAGCACGCCTTAAGACTCAATTGATTTCGATCTGCTTCTCCTCACCCAGGTTGAAGCTTTCAAAATCGGGGTAGTCCTGGTCAAGCGCCACTATGATCGGGATCTGTCTGCTGGTCGGCCCCCAGTACTGGATGGCCCCGGGGCTGCTAAAGAGGTCTTCCTGAGCCCATTTATCCCGGTTTTGGGCGAAGACCTTGAAAGATGGCGATTCCAACTTGACAAGTGACTTCTCGATAACGAACTCCTCTTTCCCCTTTCGCATCTCGACCGTGATCAGTCCCGCCAGCGGCAGGCCGAGCACCCGCCCGCCCCTGTCAAAATCGGTTACGGCGGCCATGTAGCCGGTTTTTCCGGCAAGCACGAGAGAACCGGCCGTCAACCCGAGAAGGAACGTAAACGCGGCGTCAAACCTGGTTGGCTTCGAGCTTCTGCCCTCATATCCAAGAAAATGAGACTGGGTTGACAGGGTGACCTTCTTGAAGTCTTCCACCTGCTCGGGAGTGGCTTTCAGTTTGCCTTCTTCATCCCCGAAGAACCGGTCCGCGTGACGTTTCATCTCCGATATTCGATAGCGGATCTTTTCGATCAACAATTTTTCGGTCTCGATTTGCGAGACCTTCACGTTTCCATGATCGTCGCGGTCAAGAATGAGCATCTCCTGAAGATGGGGCGGAAGCGAGGCCATCAACTGCGCCGATTGGGCCGTCAAGCGCGGCAAAAGGAACTCCCGCTTATGCTCTAGCGAGGGCAGGTCGGTTATATCCTTCTCATACTCGGCAAGCACTTTGTTCAACTCGCCTATAAGCCGCTTCATCTCCGGGATGAACTCGACCAGCCCTTCCGGGACGAGAATAACACCGTGGTTTATGCCTTTAATGCGGCGCTGGGTAATGATCCGCACTATATAATCGACAATGTTGTCCAGGGACATGTTTTTCTCGGCGATTTCCTCCGAGATGAGGGTAATCGCGGGCTTGGTCTGAAGAGCCACTTCAAGGGTTATCTTGCTGGCCGTTCGCCCCATCAGCTTCACAAAATGGTAGTATTTCACAGCCGATGCGGCATCCTGGCTAAGATTTCCCACCAGTTCGGAAAATATCTTGGTGGCCGTATCGAAGCCGAATGAAATGGGCAGATACTTCCCGGCCGCCATGTCGCCATCGATCGTTTTGGGGATTCCGATCACGCCGCAATCGATTCCCTCGGTCTCCAGGTACTCCGCAATGAATGCGGCATTCGTGTTGGAATCGTCGCCCCCGACCACTACCAGGCCGTCGAGCCTGTTTTTGACAACAGTCTGCCTGACCTTTCCAAACTGATCGGGGCTCTTGATCTTGGTCCTGTCAGTCCCGAGAAAATCAAACCCGCCTATATTGATGATAGACCGGATGTTTTCCTTGTTTATTTCGAAGAGGTCTCCATTGATGAGGCCTTTTGGTCCCTTTCTTATCCCGAACAGGGAGTTGTCGTCTCCAAGCGCCGCCGAAAGACCGGCGAGCACGTTATGACCTCCCGCCGCCGGACCGCCAGAGAAAAGCACGGCGACCCTTTTCCCCTTGACCCTGTAGGATTCATCGGCGGCAACGGCCTCCAGTACGGTGCTCCTGTTTTTTGCGATCGTTTTCGGAAAGACCTCCGCGATTCTATCACACCCCTTGCATGTAAGGGTCATGCCGGTTTCCCTGAAAACGGCAGGCCTTATTTTGCCATCTTTTCCAATGAAAACGGAGCTGACGGGAATAGGCAGCTTCCGAATTTCTTCTTCGAGTGGGGAGTGCTTTCCGGCTGTCCGGCTTACTTTGGAGAATAAATCCATTGTCTTCCCTTCATCTCTATGTGCACTAACAGCTTTCGGTATCCTGCCATTTCGTACACAGATATAAAATTATAAAGGATTTTTCAAAACAATAAGTATATCTCGCCGGAAGACAACCCGTCGCACGGAGTGGTTTTTGCGGCTGCGAGGCTTTGTGCACTTGAAATCGGGAGGTCTGCCCTTGCTAACGGGAAACCAGTCTGCTATTGCTTAAGCGGCGAGCCTACCCCGGACCCGGTCCGGGGGTGGGCGCCGCCTGCAGAACGAAACCATGGAGGAATAATGATGTTCGGTGACCAAAGCGTCGGGTTCATAGGCGGAGGTAACATGGGGGAGGCATTGATAAGGGGTCTTATCTCCGCTTCCCTGTTTAGTGCAGAAAGAATTTTTGCTTACGACGTGGCCCCATCCCGGATTGAATACCTGGAGAAAGAGTTCGGAATCAAGGGACGCCGGAGCCTCGGCGAGCTTGCCGAATCCAGCGGCATCATCGTGCTGGCCGTAAAACCGCAGGTTATCTCCGGGGTGATCGATACTCTGGGGGCCCACCTTTCGCACAAGCCGCTCGTCATATCCATTGCGGCTGGAATTTCGCTTTCCTTGCTCGAGCAACGCCTGCCCGAAGGGACCCCGGTGGTCCGCGTCATGCCTAACACTCCGGCCCTCGTACAGAAAGGGATTTCCGCTCTTTCGCGCGGCAAGGCGGTGTCGGCTGCGCAGATGGAGTTGAGCATGGCCCTTTTCCGCGCGGTCGGCAAAGCGGTCGAAGTCGAAGACAAGCTCATGGACACCGTTACCGGTCTTAGTGGAAGCGGGCCGGCATACGTTCTGCTCGCGATCGAGGCACTGATCGATGCGGGGGTTTTCATGGGCCTGCCCAGGCAAACCGCGCGTGAACTGGTGGTTCAGACAGTTATCGGGACTTCCACGATGCTCGAGGTCACAGGAAAGCACCCTGCGGAACTCAAGGACATGATTACATCTCCCGGGGGGACAACGATTTACGGACTCCAGGTCCTGGAATCGTATTCAGTGAGGGGCGCTTTGATGGAGTGCGTGGAAGCAGCATCAAAGCGATCCGCCGAACTCGGGAAGGGCTGAGCAGCAAGCCTGCAGAAAAACCGCCGGCGGGTGAATCGGGCAAAGATCTCCATAATTTACTCAAGAGACATGCCGTTTCCCCGGCGTCTCGACCCGTCGGCGCAGCCCCTCTATGACCCCCGGCAGACTGTTTCTAATGAGCCAGGTCTTAACGAAACCCGGTACGGATGCCCCCGGATCGCACAGGGTATCAAAGACTACAAGCTGCATATCGGCTGCGATCGTGATGATCCGGTAATACCCCTGGTTTTCTTTCCCGTCTCCCCCCACCTGCTTCCAGCCGAGATAGTTAGGCGCCTCCATTGTAGCCTCGTTTACTACCCTGGCGGTTTTTTTGAAAAACAGGATACGGAAGCTCAGCCCCAGTTCTTCCCATCTCTGGTTCGGCAGCAATTCATGGTCGGGTTGGACAAGCACACAGGAGTCTATATGCGGCATAAATCCGGGCGTTCGCCCGCAATCCGTGATGGCGTCCCACAGCTTGTCGGCAGGACCGCGCACGATGCCGAAAGAGGCCAGATGCACCCCTGTTTTCCCGGCAGGGACCGGCCTCTGCTCCGTGAGGACATCTCCCGCAGCAAGCTGCTCATACATCTCTTCCCGGATGCCTTCAGCTTTTAAAGCACTTGTTGCATCAGCACTGAGGCCGGCCCAATGGGGTGCCGGGGCCATCGTCGCCAGGGCTGCGCCCAGAAACAGAAGCGCTATCATCATCTCTCCTTTCACAGGCCGGCGGCGTCAACAATACGAGCCGGAAGCGGGGATCACCTTTTCACCTTTTTCCTGTAATAAATTCCATCAAAATTGCCATGCGAACCGATATAGTAACGGCAGGAGCTTCCTCCGCCGACGATCGCCCTGCTGCCTGCAAACATTATCTTCAGTACGCATCCCTGCTCTCCCCGGAACACTGCGACGTGATTGGTAAGCGGAACGCTCCCTTCGATCTCGCCGACATGGATTTGATCAGAGAGTTTAGTGACTGTATGCAGCGAAAACTTGATCCGGCCGCCTCGCTCCACGACGTTCAACCGGCCATTGAAAAAGGTTTCCTCGACATAGTAGTTGCCGCTCACAGAGGCATATGCAGACCCGTTAAATGCTGTCACAATCATTATCGCTGCGGCACTAACGATCAGTCTGCGCATTCCCGGATCCCTCCGCTTCAAAAACCTCCACCTTTCTTTCGATGGAGAACCGTCTTTTCGACCGTCTTATAATTTGATAAGCACAATGGAAGTTTTTGTCCCCCTCTGACTGTCATTGCTCGGCTTGATTAGCAAAGTTTGAGGAGGCCTATCGCGCAAAAACGGCCATGGCACATCCTCCATCTTATTAAAAACCTACATTTACAGCCTTTTAATTGAGAACCATTGCCACAAATGATAGATTGTAAAATATGCCTCATTATTGCATTCGGTTCGGCGAGTACTGGATAGTAGGCAGCCGTGTGTATATATTGGCTCTGAGATATATTTTCCGTCGCTTTACACTCGCGGCGCCAAGGAGGGTTGCCGATGCTCCCTATTGAGTTGGACCACAAGGTCCTGAGTACTATCCCGATTCCTACCGATAAGTCGATAAACAGAGTCTTTCAGACACTGCAGACCATATTGAGCCAGGCTGTCATACCTTACTTCAGAAATGAGAGAGGAGTGAGCCTTGTACAGCTTGCCGATCTCCGCCAGTCGATTTTCTTCCGCCGTATGGAGGACGAGGAAAATAGAGTAGCGATGCCGACCCTGCTCTTGCGGCAAGGGCGTAGCTGGACTATTCTGATTCATGAGAAGCTGTTCGATTACCTGGCGTTTGTCCTTTCGTTCCGGCCGGAGTTCAGAGGGCCGGATGGAGACAGGGAAGAACGCAGGATGCTCAAGTTCTCCGAGTTTCTTTTGCGGCATCATTTCGAGCATCTTGTTTTCCCCAACGCAAGCGAGCTTGACATTATCCGCTCCGATATCGAGTTCGCCACAGTATGGAGGAAAAAGGACCCGAAGGGCTACCAGGCATTTCGAGAAGTTATGAACAATCCCCTTAACGGCATAAAGGGGAAGGATTATGCAGAGCTGCTGGATTTGGCGGAGCGCGACGAGAAGTGCGATTTCAGGCTTGGGCGAATAGCTGCAGCCCACGCAAGGCACATCGCAGAGCTGCCCATGCGGTTTTTGATCGATCTTTTTCCGGACCTGGATTTCGAAGCGAAGGTCAGGGTCCTGAGCAACTCATACCGCAGCAGCATCATTCGCGGACAAACGCTTTCAAGAACAAGCTCCGGCCTGAGAAAGGTTTTGCGGTTGTTTGCCGGCGCCATTCACCGTGACTCGGGCGAAGGAATGGAGTTGTTCAAAAGATTCAGGAAACGCTGGGGTGTACAGTCGCTCTTCAATGAACTGGACCTTGAGGCAGATTTGGATCCAGGCAAGTCTCTTCCTCAGCTTTTCGAGACTTTCAAAAAGAATCTGGAGGAATTCGTGGAACCAGGAGACACTTTAGATCAAAAGGGGCAGCAGCCGATGTTTCCCCAGCACAGAACCGAACCGGTACCTCAGACAAAGACACTCAAGGAGCGCATCGACGAGGCTCGAACCGACTCCGATGTACCGCAGGCTGTAATCGAGCTGATCGAAAAGAACAAGATGAATGCGGCGGGACAGAGCGGAGCGAAGTACACGGAACTGATCGAAACCCTGCTCGCAATTCCCTGGGGAAAAATAAAGAAGATCTGGGTATCTCCGGAAGAATTCGACGAAGGACTCAACCGATCTCACTACGGTCTGAAGACGCCGAAGGAAATAGTATCCGATTTTTTTGCCAACCTGATCTGGCGATACCAGCATTTCAGGGAATCCGAGAAGAAGAACTGGCACAGGACCGGGAGCGCGCTGATTTTTGTGGGACCCCCGGGAGTAGGCAAGACCTCTCTTGCGATTTCAATTGCGCGCAATCTCGGCATTCCGTACCACAAGATTTCACTGGGCGGCATGAAGGACGAGGCGGACATCCGGGGCTACGGGTTCACCTACGAAGGCTCGAAACCGGGCCCAATAGTGCAGGGCCTCGTAAAAATGGGTGTTATGAACGGCATGTTTATAATGGACGAGGCTGACAAGACGGAAAAGTTTGCAATCGCGACCTTGCTGGAGATACTCGACCCGGAACAGAACCACCTTTTCCATGACAAGTACACCCAGAGCACCGTGGATATAGACCTGTCGAACTGCCATTTCATACTTACCGCCAACACGACCGACACTGTCCCGGCTGCGATCCTCAACCGCTGCGAGGTCATTTATCTGGACAGATACAGTGTGGACGAGAAAATAGCCATTGCCAGGGAGTTCCTGGTCCAACGCATCCGGGAGCGTTACCTGATCGCTCAGAATGAAATCTATTTCGACCCCGATGAGGAAAGCGAGATTCTGCGCCACCTCATTCGCGACTACACCTCCGAGGCGGGTGTACGCGACCTGGAGAGAATCATCCGAACACTTTTTCTGCGTATCCAGCGAAAGGAGATAATGGCCGAGGGGAAAAACTCGGCAAAGATTAACTTTGTAAAGATACATAAATATCTGGATATGCCCAACCGCCAGCGCTTTATCAATGAAGACGACCGCATTGGCGAGGCGATGGGGCTTGGGGTCAACATGGAGATGGGCGTCGGCTCGCTCATTCCGATTCAGGCTACCCCGGTGCGGATCGGCCGAGACAGAAACGGGGCCTCTTCCTACCTTAGCATGGTCCACACTACTGGAAATATCGAGCGCGTGATGGACGAGAGCCGAAAAGTGGCCTCGACGGCGATCCTTCACCTGGCAGAACAACTGGGCATAGATACGGCGGATATGTCAACGCCGGTACACCTGCACTTTATGGGCGGCTCGACCAAAAAGGACGGACCTTCAGCCGGGGCTCCGATAGCCCTTGCGCTGGCTTCACTTTTCGGTGGGCGAAAAATCCGCCGCGACGTAGCCGTAACCGGTGAGATCGATACTCAGGGGCGCGTTACCGGCATTGGTGGAATGGGCGTAAAACTGGAAACAGCCTATGCGGCGGGCTGTAAGACCCTGATTATCCCCAGGGAGAACCTGACCGGGATAGAAGGCATAGACAGGCTCCCGGACGCACTGAAACAGGAGTTGCAGATTCTGACATTCGAGCAATGGAAAGCTCCCCACGAGCCCTTCGATTATTCTCGCCACATGCTCCAGGTGGTAGCAGTTGACGACATAGTCCAGGCCTCGGAGGTGGCTTTTATCAATCAGGACGAAATCGATTTCCTGGACCATCTTTTCGAGGAGCACGCGGGAAAATGGCTGGAGGAGGCTAACCGCTCGATGGCTTCCGATTTCAAGAGGTTGCGGGTACTTTATGTGGACAGCACCGAGGAGGCCGATCCAGGCGCGCTCCAGACCGATCTTTGCCAGGATCAAGGGTGCGTCGTCCTGGTGCGCAACGACTTAGGGGAGGAAGTTGTCAGGAGACTGGGGGAACTGCCCGGGAAGATAGTGGCCAGGCAATTCGATCCGGAGGCCGAGCGCCTGGTGGACGTGCTCAGAGAGATAAAAAACGCTAATTGGGACTCCTCCGCTCCGCCGCTGAGAATATCGCTGATAGCTCCTTTGCAATTCCTGAAAAAAGAGGGAATCCGCCCTGAGGAGCTTGGAAAGGACGCGGGTTTTGAGGGACTTCGGATTTTCGCCAGCAGTTGTACCGCCGAGAATGTACCGATCCGGGACTGCCGCACGATGCTTGCCAGGTTTTTTTCCTTCCTGGTGAAGTTCACCGACGAACTGCTGGAACAATGCCCCTTTCTTGCCTGCGAAGATGGAGTCTATGCCCCAACGGTCGCATTCATTCCTGAAAAATATCGGATCGATGCGCGAAGGGCCGAAGAAATCCTGGACCGCGGACTTTTGAAGTGGTTAAATATAATTACAGGTCAAAGCGAAGAACCGGAGCACCAGATAGTCCAACCCACCATGAAAATATGAAACCAGGAAGCTGAGCGCGCGTCTAATCATGGACTCCAGGTTTGGCAATGGTTAAATTAAGGGTATAGTTCAAACCGTTAATCGGATTTTCCCTTGCGATGCCTCTTTCAGGCAAGGTCATAAAATGAACGAACTCTTAGCGCCAGGCGGAAGTCTGCAGATGGTTGAGGAAGCGTTTGCCTCCGGGGCTAACGCTGTTTACGTCGGCTCAAAGGGATTCAGCAGGCGAAAGTGCGTCTGGGAGCTTGAAGACTCCCATATACATGAAGCAATTGAAATCGCGGGCCGATTTGGCGGGAAGATCCGGATTGCCATAAACGCTGAGGTCCCGCCTGAGAAATGGACGCTCGTACTCTCAAAGATCGCCAAATACGCATCCTGGGGGGCCGAAGGAGTTATAGTAAAAACGAGCGGCATCATGCAGCTCGTCAGGGATAATTTCCCGGGACTGGTCATTCATGCGAGCGTCGGGTGCAATATCCGGACAGCGGCGGAAATGGCCCGGTACAAAGAATTCGGCGCCACACAGATCGTTGCCTCCACCGAGATCGACACAATCCCCAAACTAAAGGCATTCAAGGAATCGGCCGACAAGCTCGGACTTGCAACCGAGGTATTGATTCATGGCAACAGGTGCGTCGGCGGGGTCGGCAACTGCCTTTTCCATGAATTGATCAGCGACAGCTATATAAAGCGCGTATATCGAGACGAGGACGGAAATGAGATAGTCGAATATGAAGGCTGGCCGGACCGGAGCGGAAGTTGTTTCAGGTTTTGCATGCTAACCGATGAGCAACGGCGTAAGGTGCTTCGGCAGCGTTCCGTCGACAACGAAAAGATCGAGGAAATCAACTCCCGCGTAAGGCGTAATCCGAACGTTGCCTTTGTCATTAATGGAAAAGAACTTTGGGATTACATGGACCTGGGTCTGCACACCCTTAAAGTGCAGGGTAGAGAATATGCCGCCGAACTGATCGGCCGGATGATCTCCATTTACCGGGCAATGATAGACACCCACAGGGAAGGCAACTCCTTTGACGATCCGGCCATGGTTCAACTTCAGGCCGAATTGGACCTGATCGGCAGGGATCGAGACCGAGCCCGGATGCAAAAGACAAGCGAGCTGCAGGCTAATATAAAAGGTTTGTTTGCCTGAAATAAGAACAGCGATCGGTTAGCTGTGAACTTGCCGCTTAGTTCTTCACCGTCACCTTTTTTCCGCTCATCTTGCCACGCGCGGAGTTTTTTTCTGCTCACTGTGATGGCTGGTTCAGTTTTCAGTCTCCGACGACACCTTTATAAAAACGTTGACCCATATAGCTGAAAATCGCCCCATCCGGGGTTATCTCCTCCACCTTTAGACCTGAGGAGATCTCCTGACCTTCCCTTCTTTTGGCTCCGTTTATGTTTATCCATCTTTCCTCGGGTTTCCGAGAGTAGACAAGCATTGAAACAGACATGTTCGGGATGGCATTCCTGACTTGCGGGGCCAGTTCGTGCCACTTGGGCTCCGGTCGCGGCACCGGTTTGGGCAGGCTCTGCAGATCTGCAACAATTCCACTGCCTGCAGCGGGCTGGAGAGATTGTTCCAAGCGTGCCGGCGGATTCTTGCCGGCCGTTTCCGCCTTTGCAGTCTTGAGGACCTGTTTTGTTCTCGCATCTCCCGGACTTTGCGGCAGTTTCGGGCTGGCGGGCTTTTTTACAGCGGCCGGAGTTGTTTTGGACACGCCGCGGGTCGCGGAAGGCAACTTGACCGGCGCCGGCTCTGCATGGACAGGCTCCGTTTTCGGACCTTGCATTGCCGCCGGGTCTCCGGGGGGTACTTTAGTTTCAACCACTTGATCCTGAGCAGTCTCCCGGATGTTTTGCGTTGCATTCACCACCGGACTGACAGCAGCGATTTTCGAGGGTTCAACTGGATTTACAGCCCGACCTGCGTTTTCCGTGGTGCTTTGTTCCCCTTGCCTTTCCTCCACGGAAGCCAGGGGAGCAGCCTTTGGACCTTCAGAGGCTGGAGGATTCAGCGCCGCCTCGGCCGATTGGCTTTGTGAGTCTCCCTGCTTCTCAACTGCCTGCGCGAGGCGTGCAGGCTGGGTTTCCGGGGTTGCCGGGGTAGCCGGGGTTGCCGGGGTAGCCGGGGTAGCCGGGGTAGCCTGGGTTGCCTGGGTTGCCTGAGGGCGAGTTTCCGGAAATGGCCCGCCTGTTATACGCCTGCTGGAAGCATCCATTTTTCCGCCGCCTTGCCATGGGTGCAGCCAGAAAGCAAATATACCGACATTTAGAAACAGGATGGACGCGATAAGATATGGCCAGCGGCGGGAGCGTTTCAGAGTCCGCGAAGACCTGATGGGTACGTCAAGGAGCCCACGGGTCCTTCGCGGTCCGCGCGCCTCTTCAGATTTCTTCAGTGCATCCAGTATGTACGACATGCTTAACCCTGTTGAAATTCAGCGCAAAGCAAAAAACGGGCTTTGCCGGTCCATGGTTCATATTCTGATTCGGCCTTATTATTGACATGCACATAGTGCAAAACAAGTGCCAATATATTTAAGCCTTCTTTTAGAGGATAAAATATTTCTCCGAAATCAGTCATGAGGCCCCGTCGCCCCAATCTCCCGTTGTTGCTCCGCGGTTTTCCCGCTCATATCCGATACGACTCCAGGTTGAGTGGCATCAGGCTTGTTCGGCTCGGTCCCGGATGCATTCGCCTCGGGGAGCTGTGGTATTGCCGGCAAGGGCTTCGATACGACTCCGGATTGAGCCGCATCAGGCTTGTTCGGCTCAGTCCCGGATGCATTCGCCTCGGGGGGCTGTGGTATTGCCGGCAAGGGCTTCGATACGACTCCGGATTGAGCCGCATCGAGCTTATTCGGTTCGGTCCCGGACGCATTCGCCTCGGGGAGCTGTGGTATTGCCGGCAAGGGCTTCGATACGACTCCGGATTGAGCCGCATCAGGCTTGTTCGGCTCAGTCCCGGATGCATTCGCCTCGGGGGGCTGCGGTATTGCCTGCAAGGGCTTGGATACGACTCCGGGTTGAGTGGCATCGAGCTTATTCGGTTCGGTCCCGGACGCATTCGCCTCGGGGGGCTGCGGTATTGCCTGCAAGGGCTTGGATACGACTCCGGGTTGAGTGGCATCGAGCTTATTCGGTTCGGTCCCGGACGCATTCGCCTCGGGGGGCTGCGGTATTGCCGGCAAGGGCTTGGATAAGCCCGGCATACGGCTGGTCTCTTCACTATCGGGAGTTCTCAGGGATTCAAAACCGTTGGAAAAATAGTACACCAGGCACAGCCCCGTAAGGAACACGATTCCTGCCAACAATGCGGCTTTCAATTTCCCGTTTGTTGCGGGCAAATTAATTCCAAGCACCTCGCTGGCGGCTCTTGCAAGTATGGCTCCGTCCACTTTTTCCTTTTCCTGTACAAAAGCGCCCAGGAGCGCGCGGTCGCAAATCAAGTTAATCAACCTGGGGATGCCACCGCTATACTTGTATACGCTGTTCAACACGTCGTCTGAAAAAAGATCGTTTCTCCCCCGGGCAACCTCAAGTCTGTGATACACGTAACTGATGACTTCGTCATTTGACAGAGGCCCCAGGTGGCAGCGGGCCACGATACGCTGGGCGAGTTGACTCAACTCCGGTCTTGCCAGTTTGTCTTTCAGCTCAGGCTGGCCGATAAGGATTATCTGAAGAAGTTTCCGTTCGTTTGTCTCAAGATTGGTGAGGAGCCGGATTTCCTCCAGGACTTCATTGCTGAGGTTCTGAGCCTCGTCGATAATAAGAATTGCCTTTTTGCGTTTGGCGTTTAAATCCAGCAGAAAGTGATTTATTCGGTCAACCAGGCCCTTAATGTTCGTTTTCTTCGGATAGCTGATGCCGAATTCGTCGCACACCGCAGCAAGCAGTTCTGCGACCGAGAGCGAGGGATGTATGATGAAGGCTACGACGATATTTCTGGTGAGTGTTTCGAGAAGGCGCCGGCAGATGGTTGTCTTGCCCGTGCCAACCTCGCCGGTGAGCAGTACGAACCCCCCGTCGCTCCTGATGCCATAGAGCAAATGAGCCAAAGCCTCCCGGTGCTGCTCGCTCATGTAGAGATAGCGCGGATCGGGCGCAATGGAAAAAGGCGATCTTTTCATACCGAAGTATTTTCTGTACATATCGTTCCACACCTGCAGGTAAACTGTAGTCAAATTATACCTGAAGGTTCCAATATCCTACAGTTTATTTTCGAGCCTCCCGCAACTGCCCACCGAAACAAATAGACACCCCGCGTCGCGCGACACTATTATATGTCTCCTCGGAGGATAGCCGTCATGGCTATGGTTATCTCAAAAGAGCGTGTAACAGGCTAAATTTAGCTCCGGTTTTGCTTGACGCGGCTGATGGAAAAAATTACTTTTTTGTTTGACAAAAGATGTGAAGAGTATTACTGGGCAACATTGATATCCTCGGTAGGCGAGGCTCCCGCATTGCACACAGGCCACTGCCCAGAAGCATCCAAAGATGCGGCTAAAGGGTAGAACAGGCACTCCCGGATTAAGGGTTTACCTAAGGTGGCTGAGGCGATGGCGTCTCTTACGGCATGCGGTGCTGAAGCTTGGACGAGTGGGGAAATAGGTTTAGCGGCAGTTCGTCTGCGCGCGTTGCCCCTTCCCTGCTCACGGTCATTGGGAAAGGGTTTTTTTATTTCCGGATGGCCTATCGAAAACCCCTGAGAGAGGGATGGTATATGAAGCAAGAAGACGGCCAACCTCCCGGTAGCGGTGGTTGCCGTTTATCTCGTATGGAAGTTGCCCTGTGAGACGATAGCCTCTATCCTGCCTCATCGCCTCACCTGGCCGCTTCTTCCATTATGTATCGATGGTAAAGGCGGAAGGTAAGAGGCGTCTTATTTGCCTTCTTTAGAAATAGTCCGGCCGGCCTCTGACTTCCCCGTGGTAGCCTTTTCTGCCGTGATTAGCTGACCCGGAGGGGTGTATCCTGGCTTATGGCTTGACTCTACTCCGAAAAGTCACGCGCGGGAAAAGGGTCCATTAGAGAATAGCATCTGGTATAGGCTCCGGAAGTTATCCTGTTATGGACCCCAAATCAATTGACCCGGCAAACTCTCCACTGCCGTAAGGCAGTAATTTCAGTTCATTTGATTTGAGGGCATCTCCATGTATGCAATCAGCAAAAGCTTTCACACTGCAAACCCCCTGCGCAAGCAGATCGTTACCTTCCTGCCGGTCCATTCCATGAGCAAAGAACCCGGGGAGGCCGCGCTATGATCAGGGGTTTGCTCGAAAAGTCCGCCAAGGTTTTCCGCACCGGCTCTCCCGGTCCGAGAATATCGCAGGAAGTTTCCGAACAAGAGCGCCGCTTGATCGATCTTTCCGTTCTCCCGGCCCGGGAGGCGCTGGCGGCTCTTGATACAGGTTTGCGTGGACTGAGTTCGGAGGAGGCTGAGAAGCGCCTGGACGAGTACGGTCCAAACGAACTCTCACATACCAGGCGTATGGGTTTCTGGGCCGACATCCTCCAGAGGTGCAGGAGTCCTCTGGTCGTTCAGCTATTGATCATTGCCTCGATTTCCGGGGCTATCGGAGAGATCAAATCAGCGATTATCGTGAGCGCGATGGTTTTCCTGAGCGTCGGGCTCTCCTATATACTGGATCGGCGTTCCTCCAACACCGTCGAGATGCTCGGAAAGCGTGTTCAGTCAAGAACTCTGGTTTTGCGCGACTGCGAAGAAAAGGAAATCCGCATATCTGAAGTTGTGCCGGGCGACATCGTCCTCATGCATGCCGGCTCAATCGTTCCGGCTGACTTGCGGCTCTTCACTGCAAAGGATTTCTTCGTGAGTCAATCGGCGCTCACCGGGGAGTCCATGGCGGTCGAAAAAACGATTTCCGTCAGGCGCGTTTCCG
>CAWCGB010000008.1:0-769062 GCA_963795045.1 uncultured delta proteobacterium | reverse complement strand
CAGTCACGGTTCGACGCGCCTCCGCCCGTTACCGGGCGCTTGCCTTCTTCACTCATAATGCTTGCTCCTTTCGCTGTACTGATCTACCCTCCCTGACGTTCTCTTCGTGGACTCAAGCCGCCACCGGAGAGCTTCTTGTCCTCCCCCTTCTGATCGGCCTTAGCTTTGCACTCCGAACAAAGTCCGTGGTATTCCATCCGATAGGTCATGACTTCGAAACCAATCTTCTCACGGACCTCCTTCGGGGACATGTGCATCCCAGCGTCGAAATCCTGTATTCTCCCGCAGGATGTGCAGATGAGATTAATATGAAAAGAGAGGTTGGCTTCGTATCGATTATCCTCCCTGAACGTCAACATCTTGATCAGGCCGTTCGTCGTGAGAACTTGCAACGTGTTGTAAACCGTCGCCAAACTCAATCTGGGTTGAACCTTCTTCACCTCTTCAAAAATCTTATAAGCACCAGGGTGTTCAGGAGTGGAGACCAGGTAGTCCACAATAGCTTTCCTTTGGCCGGTAATACGATACCCCGCCGCCCGAAGAGCATCCTCCATTTCTTTCTTTTTCCGTACGGGACTCAAGAAACCCCCTTTGTTGCGTCTCGTTAATTAGAATCATTCTAATTAGTATTGTCAAGCGGGAGTGACGGAAAGTGGGCAAGATTTCCCTGCAACCAGCCAAAGAGGTTTCTGAAAATTTAGGATGCCGATTTTACTCTATCCTTTCGGAGGAGTAGGTATTTGCACATTTTAAAATCCGTTCCGGGTATGGGTTGAGCGCAGATCATCGATTGTGGGCCATTCTGAGAAGGGACTTTCCTTGACATGCCGCTTGGGTTTATTATTGGTATATGGAAAGGCTCTGTACTGCGTATCGCGACGCATGACATCGGAAACCTTATGACACCACTTTCCAATGAAGTATTGAAGTATGAGTACCTGTTTCGATTGAATCGAACCCTGGACTACGTCCGCGATCATTTTGCGGAAGATCTGACTCTGTCAAAACTCGCCAAAGTTGCCTGTTTTTCGAAGTTTCATTTCCATCGTATATTCCGCACCGTGCTTGGTGAGACCGTAAATCAATATGTACGGCGCGTCAGGCTTGAAAAAGCCGCCCGGATGCTCACACACAATAAAGACCAGAGCATCATGGACATTGCTCTCGATTGCGGGTTTTCAAGCTCGCAGAATTTTGCCAAGGCCTTTAAGGCCCATTTCGGCGTCACGCCCACTTTTGTTCGGACGGAGTACAATTGGGGCCGCATGAAAAACATCCTTGCGAAGGCGGAAAGCGAAGGCCGGGAAGCTGTTCCATCTCGGGGTGTGCCGAATAAGGATAACGATTGTTCGCATTCCGGGCCGTTGATAAATAGAATAGTCGAGCAGCGGGCCTCTTTGCCCGTGAGAGTGACGGAGATGCCCGGCTATTGGGTGGCTTATGCCCGGACTATAGGACCTTACTGCCTGGAAACGGCCGCGCCGGCCTTTGTCCAATTACTCCAGTGGGCGAGACCCAGGGGACTCATCGATGAAAAGACCCTCATCCTCGGCGTCTTGAGGAACGATCCCAATATAACGCCTGTGGACAAATGTATCTTTGATGCCTGTATCACTATTCCGGAATCTGTAAAGAGTGATGGAAGGATTAACGTTCAGTTCCTGCCGGGAGGAAAATTCGCGGTCTATCATTGTGAAATCGATCCTGACGGCCATCATGAGGCCTGGATGAAACTGATTATCCACTGGTTGCTCTCCAGCGGCTACCAGCCTGATAACCGCCCCTATTATGAAATCATCTACCACATGACCGGGGAATATCCGCCAAGGCGCCATGTAGTAGACCTTTGCCTTCCTATAAGACCCTCGTAAGCGGTAGCCATATCCCACCGGGACACCCTGAAACCATGAAAAGCCTGAATGATTGACAACACGCACGACCCGGGGTGTGTATTCTGGGGCTGAGGTTGGCCCTCGCCCGAGTCTAGTGTCCTGAGTCATTAATCAGTTGCCTAATTCAGGGTAGGGTGGGCAAATGCAGAGCGTTGCCCACCACTGATTGGTGGGCACATAAAGCGTGCCCACCCTACGAACATTTACGAAACGAACCTTTGACTCAGGACACTTGCCCCCTGTGGGCGGGCTTTTCGAAGTAATTCACGTCTCATTGAGACTTTTTTCGCGTTTTCGCGTCTTCGCGTGAAAGACTCTCTTTTCGCAACAGTACCACATGTCCCTCCGGGACACCCTGAAACCATGAAAAGTCGTAGGACGGGTGGGGCGAAGCGCAAGGCAGCAGAACTTTTCGATATAGTTTTTCACGTCGCATTGGGACTTCTTCGCGTCTTCGCGTCTTCGCGTGAAAGAACTTTTCGAAGCAGAAAAAAGCAAGATCAGAAACACCAAGAGCAAAAATGGAAAAGAAACTGCTCTCTGGATAACTTATGCTCTGAAGTAGGCTTCCCGGCTCATAACAACCAAACTCAACCGGAGGAGGCACCCATGGGATTTTTGTAAGATCATGCGAGGAAATTTTGGCCGAAAGGAGGGACACCACTGATTTCCATGACCCGGAAATGCTGGATGTTCTTCCCTGTTCTTGTTGTACTCTTTATCAACAGGCATTGAAGGATTTATGTGATCGTGATTGATTCTCGCTTTGATGCTCAAGACATTTACGTGAAAACGGCTGCTATTGAAATATACTGAACAGGAGGTAATTCGATGGTCGGAAAAGGAATTTTAATCGCTATTTTCGCTGTTCTGCTCATGGCAACGGTATCCTGGGCGCAAGGGGGAGCAGGGGCAGGAACCGGGGTTACCACCATAGACATGCTGATGCCCGATCCGCCGACTAACGTGACCGCAACCGCCGGCAACGGCGAGGCGACGGTAAGCTTCAATCCCCCGAAAAATAATGGGGGGAGCCCCATAACCCGCTACAATGTGACATCCCGCCCCGGGAAGATCAAGGCCTCGGGCAAGCAAAGCCCCATAACCCTGAAGGGGCTGACCAACGGAAGAACCTATACTTTTACGGTATCGGCCAGCAATTCCGTCGGGACCGGGATCCCCTCGGAACCGTCCTGCGACGTGATCCCGAAGGCTGAATGAGAACCGTACTTAAGGCGGCGGGTGTGGATGCCGGATATCACAATCACGGGTTACGGGTCGCAAGGACCCTTGACTCGCAACTCCGGACCCTGGTCTGCTGGATACTGTATGCCTGACGATCGACTGTGGATGCCGGATATCTGATTCCGGCATCCGGCTTACTTAAGAGAAAAGTTCCATTGACTAAAAAGGCGAAGGGACCCCCAAGGGGATACCCAAATTCCCCTTGGAGGCTTAAAGCAGGCATCTTCTGGAGGGTCGCGGTCATGACCCGCCAGACAGAAGCCCTTGAACATGGTTGGCTTATATCATAAGAAGGTTTCACAAAGGTTACATCTCAACCGAACTTCATGAAGGCTGGCGGTGCTTCCAGACTGTATCCCGGGAAAAATCCCCTCCGCGGAATTTTTTTTGGGGGCGCCTCCGGATGCCCCTCTTCCAAGGGAGCCTCTATGATGGAGATGTTCTGGGAAGCCTCCGAGGACAAAGCTGTTATTAATGAGGAAGTTAACTTCGAAATGGATTCTATATCGCGGCCAGAAAGTCGGCAACGGTCTGAACGATGATAGAATAGGTTGCATCCGGCCGGTTCATAAAAGGTCCGAAGTGACGAAGATCTCCGGTGAGGAAATGAGTGGCATGGCAGCTCATAGCCGCCTGGAAGATGATAGCGTCTTTGGCTGGAAGACCATCGGGAAATGGGGCGGAAATGTCCGCCTTGAATAGAGCGATTCTGTCCGTCAGAGCAGCTGGAAGAGACAGGGAACCGGGATATTTGGTGGTGAGATTACGCTCCGCTTCCCTGAGAGCCGCGTCGCTGGTAAACAGCAAGAAATGCCCCGCAGCGCCGAGTTCGATGACCAAGGCTGCCTTCCCACGAGGATTGTGGGTGGCAGTGAAAATCACATTGGCGTCGAGGAAGACACGCATCACTGCCGTGCCGCAAGATGTCGCAGCACGGTTTGCCGTTCGACGTCATCAAGGCGGTCAGCTTCATCCCACGCCAGCACCTGCTCGTCTGTATACATCTCGACCTCAAGCACCATGGCGGGCTTAATAACCAGCTCGTTGTCCCGCTCTTCAAGGATGATTGCGCCGCCGTTCTTGATACCGAGCCGCTTGCGCAAGTTGGCCGGCAGGGTCAACTGCCCTCGAGCGGATACAATAAGTGTTTGTCTCATTGTTATTATCTCCTGTTTCTGATGCCTAACTGTAGTGGAAATTCAGAAATTCGTCAATACTGTATTGCTGAATAACGGTAGATGCCTCTTCGGTGTCAAGGTTTTACCCGGCTAATGCCGTGGTGGACTAGTTTGAACCTCTATGGCGTCTTGGATTGAGCGCACTGCGGAAAATTAGTGGGCTGAGGAACAGTGAGCGTTCAGCTTCTTTTCAGCCCATGCCAAACCCTGGAATTGTGATGAAAGCCTGAGAAAATACATTCTCACCATGTCTATTTCGGAAGGCCCCCGAATGGATTCGATGTTACTGGGCATTTAATCACAGGGGCGAGGTTTGCCCCCTTCTACCTCTCTTGGGCAATTTCACACATTGACAGCCACTCTTCCGTGAGATACAATAGCAAAAATTGCAATACAAGGGGGTCCATTCACATGCCGGTCAGTCTGAGAGTTCCACCGGAGAAGGTCGAGATGATCAGGAGAGCGGCTGCCAAGGCCGGAGTGTCCAATACAGCCTATATTCTCGAGGCTATCGATGAGAAGCTTGGCGTTGTGAAAAACCGCGAACAGACTATCCGGGAGCTTGCCGGATGGCTGTCCCGCGAGGAAGCCGAGGAATTGAGGCAAGCCCTCAAGGTTTTTGAAGAAATCCACGAGGGGGATTGGACTTGAAGCTCGTCCTGGATACTAATATTTATAGCGATTTCGCCGAGGGATTGCCTGACGTGGTTGACATGCTGGCAACCTCGGGCGAGTATCTGTTCATGCCCTCCATTGTTCTGGGCGAACTTAGTTATGGCTTCATGAAAGGCAGTCGCCGGGATTTCAATGAGAAAAAGCTTCGTGAGATCGTTAGTCGGCTCAAGATCGAGATTGTCAATGTAGATGAACATGTCGCCCGAAAATATGCGATCATTTACACATCACTCGTGAAAAAAGGAAGGAAGGTCCCCGTTAACGATGTCTGGATCGCCGCATGCTGCATGGAAACAGGTGGGACATTACTAACCAGGGACAAACACTTCGAGCTCATTGACCAGATCGAAGCCATCATCCTCAAAGGTCCCGCCGTCTGTCCATGAACCGCAACGATTTTGGGATGACTTATTCAGGGATACGTTCCAATAATAATAATAGGCAAGGGGCATTTCCCGTGACCTTTGATTTTCCGTTATGGCCGGCCCTTTCCGGCTCAATGGTTCTTTTCTGCTTGAATATGCTTTAGTGATTGGCGATTATCCTTAATTATTTTGAGAGATTTGCCGCACGTCGAGGAGGGCTCAATGGACTTGGGGGCGATCATCATTTTGGTAGCCGGGGTTGCGCTCTGGTACGTGATCAACAGGTGGATTCTGCCCAATCTGCGAGGCGCCGCCGGCTGAATACCCTATCCCTCCGGAATCGGTGATTTCGTGAAGAAGAAAAAGTCCGGCAAATAGCCGGCCTTTCTTGATCAATCCCTCCTTGCGATACTAATAATCGCCATTCGCATTGAAGTTCACTATACCTGCGCTGGCGGGGTATTATCGCGACAGTAAGCGGTGCGGAATTCTATCCCTGCTTTCCTGAGCCTTTCCTCTACCCCGGGATTGAAGAAGACAAGCTCTTCGATTTCCATCTCCTCAAGTTCCTTTCCTATCCGGGCAAGTCTTGCCTGGAGAGTTTCGATGATTCCAGGCCGGGAGAAGCTCACCATGGCGGCGGCATGCGTCGAAGCGCCTGCTCGAATAAGGCAAAGAGATGAAAACGGTTGAACGCTTTCTTTGACGATAACTCCACTTGAGCGACGGATGCAACTACCAGGTTCCGCTTTTCTTGAGTTATGATTGGAGAAATTTGAACGAAATATCTTACATTCACACAGGTCCGTTTACCTCGGAGTACTACCCCTATGACCGGTAATATCGTTTTCTATGCAGGCGCAAAGGCCATGAATACTATCAGCCGGAACGGGCTCAGTCCGGAGATGGTCAAGGTGGTCCTCGGAGCTGCCGGCGGGCCGAAGTGGCTGGTCCTCCACGGACTGGACCGCGTTATTTTCTCCTCTTGGTTCACGAACAGGACCGAACCGCTTTTTCTGTTAGGCTCATCCATCGGCGCATGGCGATTTGCGGCGGCTTCGCAAAACAACCCTTCGGAAGCGCTGGATCGATTTCTCGCGGCCTATATCGCACAGAGCTATTCGCCCGATCCCGAACGTGAAGAAATCACCCTGGAATGTGCGAAGATACTCGGGGCGCTGCTCGGCGGCAGTGGAGTCGAAGAGATATTGCATCATCCATTCCTCAGACTGGGCGTTTTCACCGCTCACTGCAAATGGCCGGTCGCCAGTGACAATAAGGTGCTTCTGGCCCTCGGGCTGATGGATGCGGCCCTCTACAATGCCGTTCACAGGGCCGGCTTGAGATTTTTCTTCGACAGGGTGCTTTTCTTTGACTCCAGGGATTGCCCGCCGCTCGGAGGAACGTCTGACGTGGAAACGAGAAAGATTCCCCTTTCCGCAAGAAACCTTAAAGACGTTCTGCTGGCCTCGGGGTCGGTCCCCATGCTTATGCTGGGAGTGGACAATATTCCCGATGCTCCACCGGGGATGTATCGTGACGGTGGAGTCCTGGACTACCACTTTGATCTGCCGGTCCTGCAGGATGATGACAATGCTGATGGGCTGATTCTTTTCCCGCATTACACGGACCGTGTCATCCCCGGCTGGTTCGATAAGGGCCTGCCGTGGCGCAGGCCCCAGTCGGCAAACGTGGACCGCCTGCTCCTTGTCGCACCATCGAAACGGTTCATCGAGCGTCTGCGGTATAAAAGGATTCCGGACAGGGAGGATTTCTGGTTTTTCAAGGGACGCGATGAAGAGCGTATCGCATTTTGGAATGAAGTCATCGAGGCCGGTGCGTGTCTTGGCGAAGAGTTTCTCGAGGCCGTCGAGACGGGAGCGGTTCGAGAGCTGGCGAGACCCATTGCCGACCTCATGTGACAATCAATTCAGGCGGAAGTCAAAAGTCATGGCAAGAAAACCGAACCACCTGCTGGAGGATTTCCTGGACAAGAACCTTTCCCTGCCTGCAGTGCATTGGGAGACGATCCCTTCCGGTGTAGACCCATGGCTTGTGTGGGAGGGCTATGATGAAGGCATCGAAGGTTGGGTGCCCGTCTGGTTCCCGACTCATGACCCTGTAAACGGCAGATCGTATGGTGAGTTCGAGAGGGCCTATCTTTTCAATGAGGATCTTGAGAGGATCTTGAAAACAATGCACCGTTGGCCGCTCTGGGGCAGCCCGACGCAGAAAAAGCATACCGTAGCCATCGCTCTTCTGCAGTTGTTTTGTGAGGTGGGAGGTCTTTGTGCACGGGTGTGAACTACTGATGCCCGCGTTCGAACTCACACCTCGACCTCCAATGGCGCGTAAAATCGATCTAACGACCCAAATAGAGTAAGAGGCAATTCAATTAACAGTATCCACGAACCTCTTGGGCCTATTCTTCAAGCGCGCACTTCAAACATTCATCGTGGATTGCCCCCGCAAGCGGGACTCATCAACCGGAAGCGGCGCCGGGCTTATCATTTTCTGTTCATGCACCTGTTATAGGCCCGATTGTAGAGGTAACTCCAATCGTTAGCCGATGCAACACCACCTCCCAGCGCGCCGACTCCAGCGCCAATTCCTGCACCGGTCGCGGGCGCGCCTGCGATCGCGCCAAAAAGCGCCCCTAAAGCGGCCCCTCCCATTGCGCCGCCCAGAACGTTGCCGCCACCGTCCGAGTAACGGTCGGCGTAGCCCCTGGCATAATCATCGCAATAGGCGGACGACCGGGCGAAACTCGTTCCGGCCCCTGCGAAAAACACTCCGGCCGACAAAACAGCCACAATCAAACCCCACGTAATCAGGGGATTTCTTCTCGATCTCATTTCACATCCTCCATGAATACGGTATTTCGACGAGGGATCATCATACCCTGCCGGCAATCTCCTGCCTAATCTCGGAAAACCTGAACCCATTAATACCGAACAGATGGGACTCCCTAATTCAATAAAAATATAAGCACTTGAATTTTTTAATCAAATTTTCTTACTATCTGCGGTTTCTTCGCGTAAATACCACGGAGTACTGATCACCACGGTTCGCTGGTCACGTTCCTGAAAGAGCAAACTCCTCAGCTTTGAAGCGTCCAGGTCGTGGAGCATATACTGGTACCAGTGTGGCTGGACCAATTCGGGAATGACCACGGCAATGAGCCGATCCGGTTTCTCTTTCTTGGCTTTGTTTACGTAATCAACTATCGGCTGGTGGAGCATCCGATAGGGTGACGAGATTATTTCCAGGCGTGGGATTGGGGAATTGGCAGCTTTCGCCGGTTTCTCGACTTTGTCGGCCCATAGTTCCTGCAGCCCCTGCGTATCACCTTTCTCGGTACTGACACACACAGCAGTGACGTCGTCTGACAGCAGCAAACCAAACCGCACCGCTTTCTCGGCGACGCGGTTCCAACCATCGATCGGGACGATCACCACAGGCGGTTGCAAATTCGAAGCGCGCAGTTTTAGTCCCGCCCCGATCTCCCTGGCAATCTTTTGATAGTGCCGTTTGATTCGCAGAAGCAACAAAACGAGCGGCGGCGCTACAACTATAGTCATCCATGCGCCCTCGATGAATTTCGCGACGATGATAACCACGAGTGCAATGCCGGTGACCACAGCCCCAGTTGCGTTATAAACTAATGCAATTCGGAGCCTGCTGCCTGTTTTGCGCAACCAGTGAATCACCATGCCAACCTGCGAGAAAAGGAACGCGCTGAACGCTCCGACCGCAAATAAGGGAATCAGCCTGTCGGTCACGCCTCCGAAGGCGATCAGGATCAGGCAGGAAAGGGCGGCCAGAACGATAATTCCTTGCGAATAAACGAGCCGCCGGCCGAGATCGGCGAACGCGTGCGGCAAAAAACCATCCTCCGCCAGCAGGCGGCACACACGGGGAAAATCTGCAAAGCTGGTTTGCGCTGAATAAGTGAGGACGATGAAGATACTGGCGATGGCGACGTAGTAAAACACGCCCTGCCCAACCACAGCCGCGACAAGTTGTGAGAGGATCGTTTGATAACCCGGCTGTTGCTCATCCATCGCGCCAATGTGGTAAGCGGAACACAGATATGCGACACCTAACAGGAACAGGCTGAGGATAGCCACGATCACCGTCAGAGTCCTCTGGGCGTTGGGGACCGTTGGCTCCCGAAACAGAGGCACGCCGTTGCTTACGGCCTCGACTCCGGTCATTGCCGTACAGCCGTTGGCGAAAGCGCCCAGGAGCAGCCATACGCTCACAGTTGCAGTCCCCCGCGGGATCGGCGGTAACGGTACGACCGGGCAGGGATGTCCGCCGCTCTGCCAGACACGGACGAGTCCGATGAGAATGACCGCTGAGATGCACCCCAGGAACACAAGCACTGGGACAACGAAAGTCAGTCCCGATTCGCGAACGCCGCGCAGGTTAATGATTGTCAGTGTCAAAAGGACGAGGAGACAGAGCGGGAGAGTGTACCGATGCAGTGCAGGAATGGCCGAGACCACCGCGCCCACCCCTGCCGCAATTCCCACAGCGACATTGAGCAGGTAATCCAGGATCAAAGCGACCCCTGCGCATAAGCCGGCATGAATGCCGAGATTGTCCTTCGCAACAATATACGCTCCACCGCCGTTCGGGTATGCGGCGATGGTCTGCCGATATGACAGATAGAGGGTGCTGAGGTTAAATACGATCGCGATGATGATGATCGGGAAGTAGCTCAGCCCCATCACACCGAGCGGCAACAATATCGTTAGTGCGGCCTCGGGACCGTACCCGGTCGAAGCAAGCGCATCCAATCCCAGTACGGGCACACCGGTGAGCAGGCTTAATCTCTGATTTTCGCCTTCCCACGAGGCTAACCGGCGTCCTAATATCTTGCCGAGCAGCGACATAATGCCCCTCGAAACATAATAGCAGTTCTCTGCGCCACATGCTGCAACTCTTGATTATCCGGCGGTAGATATCATCTTCAATCTGAATGCCCAAAAGTGATTGAGAAAATTAGCAAGAGTGCCGCTCCATGCTATTCGGGCCGGAATTGTGGGAGTTCTTAAAGGGCTCCTCTCACTATTATTTCATAAGTCATGTGAAAGTCGGTTGCCAGTAGCCGGCCCGAAATTAAGCGCTGGTCTCACCCGTTTCCGTCAACGCAACTGCGGCCGAGATAAGCGAAAGGTGGGTCAATGCCTGGGGGAAATTCCCCAACATCTCGTTGGATTTTGTATCGTATTCCTCAGAAAAAAGACCCAGGTCGTTGCCGGTAGACAATGCACGCTCGAAGACCTCGCGGGCCTGGTTCGCGCGACCTTGCCTGGCCAGGCATTCTGCGAGCCAGAAGGAACAGGACAGAAAAACACCCTCTAAACCGGGTAAACCGTCGTCGCAGGTCGCGTAGCGGCGCAGCAGCCCACCTTCCTCAAGTTCCTGCCATACGGCATCGGTGGTGCGGACCATTCGCTCATCCCTGTAATCCACGAAATCAACAGATGGGAGCAGCAGCAGCGACCCATCCATGATCGCATGATCGAATGCCTGCACAAAGACCCCCCGGTCCGCTTCGTAGCCTCTTGTTTCAACTGCCCTGCGCACCTCCTCGCGGCTCTTTTTCCAGTGGTCCAGGGGAGCCTTGCGGCCTAGATCCTCGGCCAGCTTTATTCCCCGATCGATCGCGGCCCAGCACATCACCTTGGAGTATACGAAATGACGAGGTTCCCCCCGCAGCTCCCAGATGCTGCGATCCGGGCGTCGCCAGGAATCAACAGCGGCGCATACCAGTTCAACAAGGAATTCCCAATAATCATCGTCAGGAGATTCACCTCGTATGTGCCATCGGTACGCCAGGTCAAGCAGTCCACCGTAAGTATCCAATTGGCTCTGCTTCCACGCATCATTCCCCACGCGCACGGGCTTGGCGCCGCGATACCCTTCAAGTCTGGTTATCTCGTTTTCAGGTAGCCAGCGCTCACCGCCCAACCCGAAGACTATCTGGAGTTGGTCTGCGCTCCCGGCAGCACTCCTTTCGATAAACCGGCGGAACCCGTTGGTCTCTTTTACATACCCGAGCTGCGCCAAAGACTTCACGGAGAAGCACGAATCACGAATCCACGAAAACCGGTAGTCCCAGTTACGGCATCCTCCCGGGTATTCCGGCAGCGAAGTGGTGGCAGCCGCCGCTATGGCCCCGGTGGGCGCATTGGTAAGACCCTTGAGCACCATGGCCGACCGTTTGATATTGCCGGAATAACGACCCTTGAACTCACCCTTGTTGCACCAGTCACGCCACCATGAAATGGTCTCTTCCAGTCGCCGGTTCAGTTCCTCAGTGTCCGGAATCTCCACCCGGCCGTCGTCGATTTCCTCCGGATTCCGGAATAAAATGGACAGGTGAGTCCGCGCCCCCTTCTTCGTGGCGCAGGTGCCCACCAGATTGTGTCGATGGTCCAGCTTCAGATCGACGTTACCGGAGATGACCAGCCCATGGCTGCCGCCTATGGCGAGAAAATTGCCCTTAGAATCTTTCCTGATCCATGGCTTGATTGCTCCGTAGCCAAAACGAGGTTCGATATCGATTCTGAGTTTTACAGTCCCGTTCACTCCCTCGATGGACCGAAGGATCTGCCGATGAGGATTACGTTGACCGCCGGTACACATTGTAAAGCAATCTAAGATCCGCGCTTCATCCCCCCCGCTCCTGAAAGTAGTTTCGAGAACCATCGACGACTCCAGATACCGTCGACTCGTCTGGTATTTTCCCACTGGTACAATCTGACAGTATCCCCCGTTGTTCCAGTCGAGAATGCGGCCGAAACAACTGGGAGAGTCCATTCTCGGCATGCAGCACCAGTCAATGGACGCGGATCGCGACACCAAAGCGCATGAGTGGCTGTCCGCTATAAAGCCGTAATCGGCAATGGATGGATAAGTGTTCGTTCTCATATGCAGGGCTATCCGAATCCTTTCGCGCAATCAAGATGCGCAGCTATCTTGCGGCATTGAAAGAAGAAATTTTAGAGGTAATTTGAGAATTACGCCAGAATTTATTCTTGAGGCTGGCTGGAGGAGGGATGGACTCAATGCTCCGGGAGGCCGCTCTTGCGCGCGATCCGGTGTCGTACATTATAGCCATGATTACATATACTTGCACCACTTTTAATAATGGTTACGTTATGATCGCGGGGTGAGATAAAATGAACCCCGTTTTTGTTTTCCCGGCCTCGGCCGGGAAATAGAAAAGACGTCAACCGTTGAGATAACGCGGTGGAATATGGAGGTGACGCATGAAACGTCTGATATTTGCATTGTCGCTGGCATTCCTGGTTGGGTTGTTTGCCTTCTCGGGGTCCGCTACGCACGCGTATGCGTTCAATAACTCCAGTGATCAAACGCAGTTGACAGCTCATGGGTCTTACCGGACAGTTGAATGGCACCGATACTGGCGAGATGACCGTGACTTTGACGGACCGTATGTCAGACACGACTACGACTACAATGCCCCTTACTACGGCTACCCTTACCCGTACACCTACTACTATGGACCAGGGGTCTCAATTAACACACCGTTTTTCGGGATTAACATTCCGTAGTGCGAGACTTTGATCGTCGGTTCACCGCTGTAGACGTGGACTAAATCGAGAGACAAACTAACCAATCGGCGAATGCATAGGGACGATCCGGGGAACTTTTGCCCGGGCCGGTACGGCAGAAGGAGAAACGATGATTTCATCTAACTCACAAATCGGATTGATGAGCAAGCATCTCATTTCAAAAATGCTCATCCTGGTGGTTTGTATTTGCTTGTGGGGCTCACAGGCGAAAGCGGCCGATGATGCGCTGAACGTGGTCAAAACCGGTACGGACCAGGTTATCAAAATACTCAAGCAGAACCCACAGGACACCCGGGCCCGAAGGGAAAAAATCCGGGCGATCGTCGATAAATATTTTGACTACGGCGGGGTGTCCAGGCTCGCCCTGGGACCACAATGGAACAAGCAGCCCCCCGAAAAACAGCAGGAATTTTCCCGGGAATTCAGCAGGCTGCTCTTTGGCAAATACATCGATAGCATCGAAAAGTATACTAACCAAAAGATCACTTACAAGCAGAAGCAGGTAACATCGGATCATGTCGTTGTCGAGAGCACCGTGATGGACCAGGGAGGCCCGGTCCATATCGATTATGCCCTCCACCTCAAGGACGGGAAATGGGGGGTATACGATGTCAATGTCGAGGGAATGAGCCTGGTGGTTAATTATCGCACCCAGTTCGACCAAATGTTGGCCAACGGCTCAATTGACGACATATTGGCGATGTTAAAGCAGCAGGTTGCCAAAGTGTGTGGCATTAAGGCTTGTTAGCGCCCATATCAAGTGCGTTAACCAGCCCTGCCACGACGGTTAGGGTGACTAACGCTCTGCGTAGGCGTCTGGACAACGGCGCCTGCGCAGGGCGTTCAGATTGTGGAATGATAGTAGGTTCTCACACAAGGAGGTGAGCAATATGCATCTGAACCTCACAAAAAACATGGGAATGCTCTTGCTTGGAATCTGGCTCATCGTGACGGGCTTAGTGCAAACTCTATCGGTCGGTATTCCGGCCGTCCATCTTTTGTTGCCTCTGCTTGCTATCGCCGCTGGTGTATTGATAGTGCTTAATCGGTAGGCTGTTAGCTTTCAGCGATCGTGGATATGTCGGCATTCTCGATTATGGGCTCGGTATGCGGACAAGAAAAATGAAAGGGACCAGCCAGCAATATATCCCGGCGAGCAGTCTGTTTAGATCGTCTTTGAAAGTTCGGAAGGAGAAGTGCAATGAACTTGTCTAACCTCCCGCACGAACCTCTGATAGCTTTGATTGCGGGCATCTTGATCCTGATGATGCCAAGGCTTTTGAACTTCGTGATCGCTCTCTATCTCATCATAATAGGAGTACTTGGATTGATGCATCACCTCCGGTAGCCCTGATGGCTGGCATTTTGATCCTGTGATGCCAGGACTTCCGAACTTCATCGCACCTCTGTAGCTGAAGCAGCCATGAAACCAGTCAAAAGGGCCAGAACATTTCAATCAGAAACGGAGTTAGTCCCACCACCAGCAAGCTCAGAGGTAAACCCAGACGCCAATAATCGCCGAATGCGTAACCTCCGGGCCCCATAACCAGGGTGTTGGCCTGATGACCGATCGGGGTAAGAAACGACGATGAAACCCCCACCGCAACCGCCATCAGGAATGGATCGACAGACGCACCGAAACCCTCTGCGATGCTTATGGCGATTGGCGCCATGATCACGGCGGCAGCCGTATGATTGATAACGTTGGACAAAAGCAACGTGCCGGCCAGGACAACACCAAGCGAAACGACATGCGGCAGTTGCCCGGCAACCGGCAGGAAAGCGTTGGCGATGGATTGGGAAATACCGGAGTTTTGCATTGCTTCGCCTACCGGAATGAAAGCGCCCAGAAGGACAATTAAGGGCCAATCGACGCTTTCATAAAGCTCCCTGGGGCTGACGATCCCGCATAGGACCATCAGAACGGCGCCGGCGGTGAAGGCAACCGGCACCGGTAGTGTCCCCAGGGCAGACAGTAAAACAACTCCCAAAAAAATAAGCACCGCTGTCACGATCCGCGTCGGCTTGTCGATCCTCAACGAACGCTTTGCAAGGGGCAGACACCCCAACCTCTCGAGCACAGTCCCGAGGTTCTCAGTGTCACCCTGGAGAAGCAAGACATCGCCGGACTGCAGCCGGATTCCTGACAATCGATCCTTGAGGCGATGACCTCGACGTGAGACGGCAAGCACATTGGCGCCATAGAAGCGACGCAGGTTCATCTGGGCCAGTGTGCGGCCAACCAGTTGCGAGCCGGCCCCGATCACACCCTCTACCATTCCGATCTCGGCAGAGGTTATAAACTCCTCGGCCAGGTCCTCTTCGGCGGCAAGGACAAACTTGGCGGTGTCCAGGAAGGCCTTGAGAGAATTGGCGTCGGCCTCTACTATCAGTAAGTCTCCCGCGCGGAGCACCTCAAAGCGGGATAAAACCGACAGACGACGTTTTTCTCGAACGATCCCAAGGATCAGGACGTCTTCCTTCAGAGCTTTCTCAAGCTCGCCTATTGTCTTTTCAACAAAGGGAGACTCCGGCGGTACGGCCACTTCAGTCAGGTAATCCGCAATCTCGAAAAGCTCATCCCTGCCGCCCTTGCTTCTGCGAACCGGCACGAGCTTCCAGCCGATCAACCAGATAAATACCAGGCCCGCCAGGGTCAGGCTCAGACCGACGGGGGTAAAGTCGAACAAGCCGAATGCCTCTCCTGTTGCCTGTCGTCGAAATCCGGCCACGAGGATGTTGGATGGCGTGCCAATCAGTGTGATGCAGCCTCCCAGCAAGGACGCGAAAGCTATAGGCATGAGTACCCTGGATGGACTCTGTTCATTTTTTCGAGCCAACTGAATAGCGACAGGCATCATGATCCCAGTGGTCCCGGTGTCATCCACAAAGGCCGACACAAAAGATGTCACGCCGGTTATGACCGGCGCCCAGAGCCTTTTTCCAAGGCCCGCCAGCGCCGACGCCAATGCGTCAGCCGCCCCGGCGTTCCACATGCCGCGACTCACGACCATAACCGCTGCAACCGTAATCACAGCGGGGTTCCCGAAACCGTTGAAGACATGATCCGCAGGTATGCTCCCTGCTGCGGCCAAAACAAGCAATGCCACTGTCGCCACGATGTCGTAGCGCCAACGGCCCCAGGCGAACAAGATTAAGGTTAGAATAATGACGGTTCCTACGAGCACCTGATCGAACATATTCGAATCCACAATGGCAGAGGTTCGATGGGGAAAAACGTAAGTGTACCTGAGGTTCTCCCGGTTTTCAAAGAGATTCAAGTTCAGCCGGAAAAGGTCTTCTAATACGAAGTTGTGTTCAAGATGAATGTGATGGGTTTCGCTCCACTCTACCTGTCCAACGTATTAGCGCAGCCGGTACAAACGTGTAGGATGGGTGAAGCGGAGCGAAACCCATCGCCATGGGCACATCTTGAAGGCAAATTGGTATAAATGCTTTTTTCTCCGGAGAGTAAGGATTTACAAATATAGCTGGAGGCCGATCTTCAATCCTGCGACGCAACCCCGTGCTAAAAGTCAAGGATGCGCAAATTTCCGGCAGCGCGTTCCTGCGCTGCGACGTCCGGCTTGCTGCGATGCGGAATGTTCGATGAATGTTTACTGTATGGATAAGCCCGGGAGGTTTTTAATGGAGCATACAGTGGAAAGCGAAAACGATCATTTACCGCCGAAGATAGCTGAGATTCTCGAAGCCCACCGGGGAGAAAAGCACATCATTGTGCTTCAGGACTACCCCGATCCCGACGCCATCTCCTCGGCTTTGGCCCATCAGCTCATAAGCAGTGCCTTCGATATCAAGTGCGACATAGTGTACGACGGGAGAATCAGCCATCCGCAAAATATCGCGTTGGTGAAACTGCTTGGTATCGAACTTGTTCGCTTTGACAGCCTTCTTGAGTGTAAAAAATACACAGGTGCCGTTTATGTCGATAATCAAGGGACAACTGCGGAGAATATAGTCAGGCATCTGGAGGAAGCCGGCGTGCCTGCGCTGGTAGTGGTGGATCATCATGAACTCCAGCATCGGTTGGAACCGGTCTTCCAGGACATTCGGCGAACCTACGGGGCGGCCGCTTCAATCTACGCCGAATACCTGGAGCAGGGACTCGTTCAAATGGACAAATCCCGCAAGGAACACGTGATGGTGGCAACGGCCCTCACACACGGCATCATTACCGACACGAACGGTTTGACCGGGGCCGGCCCCGAGGATTTCCACGCTGCCGCCTTTTTGAGTGGTTTCAGGGACGCGGATTTGCTGCAACAGATCATGAATCAGTCTCGCTCGAAAAAGACCATGGAAATCGTTCATCGAGCCCTTGAGAATCGTGTGACCGCTGAAAGTTTCTCGATAGCAGGCATCGGCCACCTGCGTGCTGAAGATCGAGACGTAATTCCACAGGTTGCCGATTTTTTGGTGACCGAAGAAAACGTCCACACCGCGATTGTTTACGGCATTGTAACCGGCAGTGAGCACGAAGAAGAAATCATCGGATCGTTGCGGACGACGAAATTAACCCTTGATCCCGATGAATTTATCAAGGAGGTGTTCGGTAAAGATGCATCGGGCAACTGCTATGGCGGAGGCAAGACTTCCGCCGGTGGATTCAAAATACCGATCGGATTTCTCTCCGGAGGAGAGGGAGAAACTTACGGCGAGAAGAAGTGGCAGGTTTTTGATGAGCATATCAAGCAAAAGCTGTTCGCGAAGATCGGAGTCAAAGAGCACGCAACTGCCCCTGCTAAATGCCCTGCCTGATGCTTTATGAAGCTCTCCGGAGGTTCACGCAAAAACACCCTTAGCCGGGTGATGAAAAAGTGCCTGCTGGTGGGAAAAGAATATTAAGAGGACGTGCGATTTCGTCATTCCGGCGAAAGCCGGAATCCAGAGCTTTTTTGAACCAGTTGATATTTAAAGCAAAACACTGGAACCCGGCTTTCGCCGGGGTGACGGCCCCAGGGAATTTTAACTGTAAAGTGGGAATTCGAATCCTTTTTCAGCAACCTGTTAGAGAGACAAGACCTGCTGAAGTGCTTTGCCGATGGAATCCAGAGACTCTTGGTCCATCTCCTCAATCCAATCGGTGAGACGAGCCTTGTCCACTGCCCGCAATCGGTCACAAACAGCAAGGGCATTCTTCCCCATGCAGGAAACCTTCACGGTGATTGGCGGGTGCGGTGGGTTGCCGGAAGAAGACAAGGGAACAACCAGAACAGTTCTTCGAGCTTGATTGATAGGGGTGGCGGCCACTAAAACACAGGGCCGTATCTTCTTGATTTCAGAACCTTGCGTTGGATCAAGATTTATCCACCAGACGCTGCCCCTTCGAAGCTTGTCGGATTCCATTATTCAATTCCATCGCCTGATGTCACATCCCAATCCTTCATCTCGGCACTGAGTTCTTCATCCAGCTCAACTGCCAGAGCCGCTCGGTAAAGCTCCTGCTCTCTTTTCATGACCTCGTCTTCCAACAACCGGGCAATCAACTTGCTCCGCTGCCTTGGCGGAATTGTGGCCATCATGCGAGAATACAAGGAATCGGGTATTGAAACCAGTACCTTCATCGAAATGCCTCCAAATCAGATTTGGATATAATATATCCAATATCCATGTTGGATGCAAGGCTGAGCAAGCAACAGAGACCCCCAAAAGTACCCGCAATGATGTATCCCTATTCACATGACGACATGGAGTTGCTAAAGTAGCTGTCTGGGAAATGGACCGGAAATCATCTGATACGAACTTGCGTTAAAGATGAATGTGATGGGTTTCGCTACACTCCACCTGTCCAACGTATTAGCGCAGCCGGTACAACGTGTAGGATGGGTGAAGCGGAGCGAAACCCATCGCCATGGGCACATCTTGAAGGCAAATTGGTATGAGTCTATGTGGAGCTGCGAATGAAAAAAAAAAGAAAGCCTCAGCTTCAGCGGAAGAGTCAGAAGCATCCGTTGCGCGCTTCAGGGTATCAGGACGATGCTTTGCTCGCAACATAATGCATGGGTGCATGCGATTGCCACTTTATCGGTGGTGCTCGCTGGCTTGTTCTTGGACCTGCAATCTAGCGAATGGTGCTGGATTACTCTTGCCACTATCTCTGTCTGGACAGCCGAGGCTCTGAACACCGCGGTTGAGTTCCTGACGGATGTAGCTTCGCCCGAGTTCCACCCACTGGCAGGAAAAGCCAAAGATGTGGCCGCAGGTGCTGTCCTTATTGCAGCTTCAGGTGCAGTCATTGTCGGTCTGTTCGTATTCGGACCAAAACTGTGGGTTCTTATACCACGATAGGGCTTCTTCAGATTCCAGAGTTGACAATGGGCGGGTGGCCCGGATACTTGCTATCCGGGCGCGAAGCGCAAGAGGCTACGATAAAGATCTTTACTGGAAACGGTCGCGCGCGCGTTTAACACAAGTCACGGGTTATGCCTTGTCCGGGCACAGAACTCTGATTCCGACAGCCTGCCATTTCCACTCTGATTCGCACTCTCAAAAGCTGAACCCGAACCCCCAATCTCCGGGTTCAGACTACTGCCCTGTCCCTCGCCGGCGGCTACCCAATACTGTTCAAAATCTTGCTGGTTCATGTAGTGGGTAAACATCACTTTGCCGGACGGCAATCTTCACGGCTGACGGCTATGGGCTCGAAGTAATTCCAAGCCTGGTATCGGCGCCCAATCCTGAATTTGAAGAGATTTGCTTATGGAATCCCACTGATACGAAATTGCGTTCAAGACCCGGCGGGGATAAACCCTATAAGCGCTTAAATAAGAAACCATACATAAATGATTTCAATTTCCTAAGGTGTTTAGGGATCGTCGTGTTATGCCCTGAAAGGGCTGCATATAAATGTCCCCGATCTCCACGCTCCGCGAGGTGCCACCCTGGGTGTGGATTCCATAATTTTTTCTCTGTACCCTGAAGGGGTTACATAAAAGACGAATGCAAAAGGCGGCTGTCAACGCGGGACAATTTCTATGTGGCCCTTTCAGGGCAACGCATTTGGTGCGCCAAAACCCAGGGTGGCGCTCCGCTTGCCCTGGGCTAAAATATGCAGCCCCATTGGGGCATTGAAATCACAGGCAATGTTCCTGAGCCACTTATTTGAGCGCTTATGGGGATAAACCCCGCCCCTACAGCATTATCGCACGGTTCTTCGTAAGGGAGGGGGAGCCCAGCGCTGTATGCCCTCCCGTAGAACTCGATTTGAACGCAACTCCGTATGAGAAATTTCAAATCGGGAATTCGCAGCTTTTTCCTGTTGCTGAAATGGCGATGCGTCAGCCCGCGTTCGGTAAGGCTGAACGGCGGCCGACTGGGGCGAAGCCCGGGGTGTCCGGCCACATAAGCGCTCAAATAAGGATGAACAAGTGCTGTTAAGAAAACCGTCATTCCCGCGAAGCCTGCCCTCGAAGTGTTTGGTCGGGGGGCGGGAATCCAGAGAGTTTATATTTTTACTGCTCGAGGCGGGCAGTCAGGCACAGAGGTTGAGTCTGCCTACCCGCCAGTCAAGCTCTCTGCCGGATTGCCGGCCGGGCCGCCTCCCTTTTTCCAGGAACGGCGACTTATGGAATGAAAATGGTCCTTATGTGCTGAAGCTTATTCGGCTTAAATATCTTGAACGAAAGTAACCGTAAATAAACCAACATAACCAGTGCGCCTGGTGTTGGTGACGTGGGGCACAAAATTATATCTCATGCCGGTCATGAGGTATGTTTTTGAAAATTACCGGGCGAAAGTGTGACATCCTGCCAATCTACAGAACCCTGTTCAGATCGAGCTGCATAACGACAATGAAATAGACGATTGTACGAGTCGCGAAGCGCATTCGTGTAATCGATATCATGAGCTAAGGCCAGGGAATAAGTGGAGTCGTCGTTCTTTGGCTATGGGGATTCAAAGGATAGTGCCGGAGGATATATGGCACTGATTGTGTTCAAGGGGAAAGGATAATTGAGGCAGGTGAGCAGAGAAATCGGGATAGGAGCAGAGAGCCGGGTGAGGTGTCGTCAGTGAAAGGAAAGTGGTTGGATTTCGAGACGCAGGTGTCTGTATGGCTCTGCGAGGAGCGGCTTGGAGTGGTGTTTTAGAGTTTAATGTGATGCTACGGCAGATCATGATGAATTCCATATTGGAGGTGATAGTGAATGCTGAGTACCGCTGAGTTTGAATCGGACAAGCCTTCCTTTGCCGCATTGTGGGCAGAGGGTGAGGTTGATACCGGTAAGATCTTCCATCATCTCCTGCCATGTTTTGCTCTCTTTGGAAATATCGGTCCTTTCAGGAGGGACCTCACCGGGTGCGGGTCCCTGGTTAATGATGAGAGTCCGTGCACTCTCAAGCTTTGTCTTGGCATTGCAAGGGGCCATGAGGCCGAAGTGTCTGATTTTGACAAACCTGGGCGGAAGAATGTGCAGGAGAAACCGGCGGATGAACTCCTGGGCATGGATAGTGACGAATCTGTGCCGGCCGGGGTTGCGGTTGTCTCTGGCCCGGAAAGTGACCAAATGGTCGTCAAGGCTTAGCAGGCGGTGATTGGAGATGGCCACCCGATGCGTATAACGGCTTAGGTAGTCGTAAGCTTTCTTTGAGCCGTGGAAGAGCCCCTTGCAGTAGACCACCCACTTCTTCCTTTTGAGTTTCCTTGTGAACCGGGCAAACTCGACTTTGCCTTCCAGACAGGGAGCATTTCCCTTAAGCCTTCCCCCCTGGTACACCTTTTCCAGGGCCTGCGCAAACTTGGCCCGGATGATCTTGGATAGCGCCCTTACAGGAAGAAGGAATCCGTTTGTGGCACTGATCCACCTGCTTCCATCCGGGCTCAGGCCGCCTCCGGTTGCAACGATGTGTAAGTGAGGATGGAAGTTTAAGTCCTGGTCCCACGTGTGCAAGACTGCCGTAAAGCCAACCTGGGCACGAAGACGCTCATAGCCGAGGGAAAACTCGAGAAGAGCCCGTGAGGCGCTCTCGAAGAGCAGATTAAATACAATCTTGCGGTTGAAAAGAGCCAATGCAATTACCTCATGAGGAAGAGTGACGACCATGTGGAAATAGCGTGTTGGAAGGAGCCGCTCTGTCCTCTCATTAAGCCATTTGGCCTGTTTGAGGCTCTGACACTTCGGGCAGTGGCGGTTGCGGCATGAGTTGTAGGAGATGGCCGTATAGCCGCAGCCTTCTTGGGCGCAAGAGTCCACATGGCCTCCCAGATGAGCGGTGCGGCAAGCCTCGATATCACTCATGGCTTTTTGCTGTTGTGGGCCGAGATGATGCGTTTGTCTGTAATCTTCACCATGGCGGTGGAAGATCCCGGCAACTTCAAGGCAGGGCCGTTCCATGATCCACCTCCCTTGTCAGGAGGAGGGCTGGATCATATCGAGAGGACTTACCAGTTTACCGACAAGCCGGTCCGTGATGTGGGTGTAGCGCAGAGTGGTTTTTATGGAACTGTGTCCAAGCAGGACCTGCAGGACGCGAATATCGGTTCCGGCCTCCATCAGGTGTGTTGCAAAGCAGTGGCGGAAGGTGTGCATGGTGATTTTTTTGGAGAAGGCGGCCTTGCCAATGATTTTTCTCAAGACGAGGCTCACGGTGTGGCGGGAGAGATGGGAGCCCGGTTTTTGTCCGGGGAAAAGGTATTCTCCCTTGGGGCGTTCCGCCTTGTAGTACTCGCGCAGGAGCGCCAGGAGGCTTTCCCCAAGGAACACATAGCGGTCCTTCTGCCCTTTTCCGGAACGGACGTGGATGGACATCCTAGTGGAATCGATATCCGAGATACGCAGGGCACAGACCTCGGAGATTCTCAGACCTGCCGCATAGGCCGTCGCGATGATGGCTCTGTATTTGACCGAGCGAACCTTTTCAAAGACGCTCAGGACCTCTTGAGGACTCAGAATAACCGGAAGCTTTATGGGTCGCTTCGGATGGGAGATATCCTTTACAGCCTCTGGCCGCTTGAGGGTAACGGTGTAGAGAAATTTGATTGCGCTGACGTAGGTGCCCTGAGTGAAGGGCGAGGCTTTCCGGACCCGAACGATATGGAGGAGAAACTCTCGGATCTCTTGCTCCCCCATCTCGTCCGGCGACCTCATGAAGTGCTTTACAAAATGGCCTGCGCACCTGAGATACATCTCCCGAGTATGACGGCTGTAAGCCTTTAGAATCAGGTCCTCTCGCATCCTGTCGTACAGCTTTCCCATAGTTTTCTCCTTTCGGGGCGGGTTAGGGTCCTTTGGAGGGAAAGCTAAGCTTAAGCAGGCGAGTATACGAGGTAAAAGGATTCCAGGTCGTTATCCCGGCAGATAGAAACCACTTCGAGGACCGGGGGAAGGAAACAAATTTGCAGGGCCGATTCCACGCGAAGCGTTTAGTTCATGATATCAATATGTTGCGCCATAGAGGAGAGATAACCTGACTTGTTGTCGGACCCTTCTAACCACAAAAACACATGTGTCCGTCAATATCAAGACCCTCGAACGGCTTGAAAAAATCGGCAGAGGGGTTTTAAGGCATGACAACTGCCGGATAGCCCTCCCCAGTGGGCACTCTTTCCAACTACTTACCGCCAGTGAGGAAGTCGGCCACTCCGACGTGTCAGAAATCAGCCAAGGTTTCTATTGCGTGGCTTTTCTGTATACTCAAAATCCTTTATTTCATTCATCTTTCTTCTCATACTTGGCACAAGGCGTGGAAATCGTCGAGAATTGGGAATTCATGCCCTATCTTAAAGATAAGAGAAAGGGAGTTAATTATTGTAGGGAAAATTAATTAACTCCCCATGGGAGCATGGCCTGGAGCTGGCCGTCGACGCTGTCAGCCTAGCGGAAAATCTGTACGAGCCGCTCAAGGATAAGTCGCTAGAATGGCACCAGCTTCACCTGTCGCGAATTGCAACCACGACTATCTGCGGATTTCCGCTCTTACAGTTCGCGAGACCGAAGAGTGCCGGTTAAACTGGCCTTACGGAATGGTCATATCCTCTCGGACCTGAAATTCCCAATCCCCGTGTTACGATGTGAAGTCACCGATCTTCCATCTTCCGAAATCCGGTACTCGCGTGTTTGCAGGGTATATCAGGGGATTATTTCAAGTAGGGTAAAAAAGATGTAAAAATTTTGTCCGATGTTTTATGAGAGGAGGCGCTCCCAGCAAAACACGGCTCCATTCTACTGTGAGATACCCCAATCCAGTTAAAATAATTATACATGCGCTTTGTCGTTGACAGCAGGGGATTTAATTCAATAGACTACAGGCATTTCCGCTCACCCTGCGATGATATCTGAACTCAGACTCATTTTCGTTCTGATGTTCCCGTTGCACATAGAATACTGCGTTATTGACACTGAGTCTTAATCGCACAACCGAATGGTGCTGCTTCGGCCTTTTTCCGAATGGTATTCGAGAGCGGAAAAGCTTTAGCCTTAAGGGAGCAATCTTCAAGGGGAACCAAAATGATTGAGGATAAGAAAACATTCGTGATTCGTTTCGCCGACCTGCCAGTCAGCGATTCTGGGGTAAAGGCCAAGAGGCTGCGGGACGAGGTTCTGGATTGTTCACCCGAGGTGCAGGCGACCATTCAAAGAGAGGACGCCGCAAATCAGGATTTTGGGAGCGTGCTGGTACTGGTCCTCGGAACGCCGGCAATTATCGCGGTGGCAAAAGGAATCGCAAACTTTCTCTGCAGGGAACGAGCGACCATTGTGATTGAGGAAGATGGAAAAGTGATTAGTGCTGAGATGACAGGAAAAGATGCTGCCAAAATTGCTGCTGAGATCGTGGAAATTATGTCTCATTCAAAGATAGCCAGGTAAATGGATCATGCTCGATAAGCCGTCACCGGAATCCACGCTGGTTATTATGCTTGGTGCGTCAAGTTTCCCGAAGGCGCCTACATTGTTCGCACCATCGGAAGCTTTCAAGAGATCCGCGGATGGCGTCAAATCGTACTTTCTCTCAACTGAAGGCTTCAGACTCCCGAAGAGAAATCTTCTGAATCTTTTCAACTCCCCGATGTCTTCTTCAAATCTCGACGCGAAGATTGCTGAATTTCTCAAGAAACTCACAGGCAATTCAGGCGCAGCAAAATCGGGAGCGCGTGATGTTATTGTATACTATGTAGGGCACGGGGGTTTCTCAGATAGGCATCAATATTGTTTGGCCATTCGTGACTCACGTGAGGAGAACGATTACTTCACCAGCTATCCTATCGACATGCTTGCAAAGACACTAAAAGAGCATGCCCGTCATCTGCGTAGATATCTAATTCTCGATTGTTGTTTTTCAGCAGCCGCCTACAATGCATTCCAATCAAGTCCCCTTAGGCTCGCGATTGAAAAGACTTTAGAGCAGTTCCCTGAAAAAGGTACTGCGCTCCTCTGTGCGGCCGGTCGGAAGGACCCGGTCAAGGTACCACCCGATCAGCAATGCACCATGTTCTCCGAAGGGTTGATTGAAGTACTGACAAAGGGTTCACCAAGTGATCACGAGTGGCTCTCACTCGAGGATGTCTGTGAAAGCGTTTGGACTCGTATTAAGAGGTGTAAAGGCGCCGTTAAACCCGAAACGCGATCTCCCGAGAAGCAAGATGGTGATCTGGCAAAAATTCCGTTATTCCCAAATGCCGCCTTACGGATGAGAAACGCCACGGGCGTCATTCGTCGTTTTGAAGCCGAACTGGCTTCGGTTCGACAGACTCAGAAGAGGTTAGAATCGCTGTACTCCGAACTCGCCGGCCAGCTGCACCGGCTTGAGGAACGAATCACCGATACAACGCCAAAAGATGTTGTTACCGAAAAGCAATTGGAGAAAAAGTTGTTGGATACAATGGAAAAAATCAACATCTATATTGATCAGAAGATAGAGATCACGGAAACGAAAACAGCCGGGGTGAAAAACACGTTGGAGGAGCGGATAGCTGGAGCCAAGGATAGCCTGAAGGCGCAAATAAAAGGGGTGAAGGATACCCTTAAAACACAAATAGAGGGGGTGGAGAAGAGACTGGGTGATCTTCTCTCACAAAAAAGGTGAAGGGAGATCGCAAGCACCATGGAAAAAGAATGAATCGGCTTCGGAGCAGTTCAAAAAAGCGAGAAAGCCTTGTTTATATATTGCTTGCAATCTTTTCCTGTTTCGCATAATTAGGTCGAAAATCCTTATGCAAAAGTCGCTCATTAAAAGGCTTTCGATTAGAGAAGATTTTCTTTGCGAGATTCACTCGTTAATCTTCTCGCGCCTCCGCATGGGCGCAAGAATACGGCATTATTGATTTTAGACCAATTCCGAGGCGATTCTTCGTTCCTCTTTTTCGGCCAGTTCCTTTTCTGCCTGTTTCTCAATTTGACCCCCATTCTCAGAGATTTTGGGGAGGCAGAATGAAATGAGTACTATCGCGAAGTTTGAAGTAAGAAACCCCTCTAGCTGGGTTCGGCCTGACTGGAGATTCCATGAACATGTGGAGATTCGTTACAACGAGGCCCCCGGAATTTTCGAAGGTGATGATGTGTTTCTGGTGGAGAAGAATCCTGTTATTTTCCAGATTGATCGCCCAGATCCGAATAGAACATCGGAGGATATTTTCGTTTTCAAGCCCGGAGGTGTAAATCCTGGAAGCGATGATTACTCAACTCCATCAGGATCTATTTATGAAATAATAAAAGGGAACTCGATCACTAGAGAGAATCCTTCCATTAATATAGTCGGATTCGCAAAAAATGAACCATCAACTGAGATACCGATTGATAGTAGTGCATATGACTCACTGCTTGGTCTTAAGTTCTCAAATAGAGACTTGAAGGCTTACTTATCGCTGGGACAAAACGAGGGATACTATTCTGGAAGCGTGACAAGTGTCGAACTCGACAGAAAACCTCTGCATATGAGAGGGCCTTGGTGTAAGGAGTTCCTGGATTTCTGGAAATGGTCTTGCGAAGGACATTCTCCCAAAAAACAGTTCGGCAAGGTTGAAACGCTATTCATTCCAGCCCCTGTCTGGCATTCAGGCGATTATGTCAACGTCGATACTGCGAGCTTGAAGTTCAAAGTCATAAGTCACAACATAGGCCCTCTAAGAGGGATGATTTCGCTGAAATCCGGTCCGTTTGTAATACCATACCCGGCGAATTGGTCCTCTACGGAGGCTCTGGATCTCGAATGCAACCTTCATCGAATCATTACATTCTATCCTGAAGGCTCATATTTCATAGAAGACTGTTTCCTAGTCGCCTGTGAACCGCAAACCCGCCGAACTTTTTTATTGCCCTTCTCCCCTCAGTACAAATGGTGGATGGATCTTGGCGAACCGACAGAAGTGACCAGACACGATCAGGTCGCGCACTGGCTTGCAGTGTCAAATCCCTTGGCAGCACCCTTCCCAGTCCTCGCTTTGGCGACAAACGCCCCCTCAACTGATTTCTGGCGACCGGATGAATACACGTATTGCTGGAAATTGGGGACTCAAAAACGTCTGAGAATCATTCAGCACTTCGGATTGGGAGATGAATTTGAACGAGGGAAGAATGTAGGGGACTTAATTGGCCATGAATGGTATTTAGGTATCCTGAAACCTTTGCGCGCTTGTCGCCTATTAGAAAGGGAGGGACATGCCTAGTAAAAGAGCACGGGAAGTCGTCGAGAGTTGGCTGGATCTCTCAGGATTCATCACAAATAATATGGACGTCATTCTTTCGAGGATAGAACAGTGTTGGGTAGACTCCGATGAAGCTAAAAAGATGAAACTGCGCCAGCGCCAATGGCTATTTTTTGAATTGGCTCCTTTCGTTAATGGTATCATACAGGTCGGATCGAGCCGCGCGCACATTAAAGGCGCGTTAAGGAATGCGAGTTTGAAGACGGAGGACGGAGCGCCGGATTCCTTTAATCCGATTTCCTATCTGTCGGTCCAGACTTTACTTTACATAATCGACAAGGGTTACGAGAGACACAAGGAATACGTGGACAAGACGGTCAGCGAAAGGGAAAAGTACTTTAGCGGCTTACCGGATGACAGAAAGCTGAACGCAAAAGATGAAGCGGAATACACATCGGAGCTGGAAAAAATGTGGTCCAACCTCTGTGAATGGACCCGTAGAGAATGTGCACCGGATTCAGGTTTGTGACCCGGAAAGTGATTCGAGCTGCGCCTTAATTTGGCTTAGCTTCGCCAGCCGGCGCTTTGAAATTTTTGTTCTTGTGAAACTCTCTCGAGAATTTGACCCGATGGAGGGCGTCAGCATTTGTGTGGCGCCTTTTATCAAATAGTACAGGGTATTTATCCATATCAAATCATAATACCCCTCCTTGGATTTTACTCGCTCGAATGTCTCTGAAATTCTTCTTGAGGACGATCCCACCTGGATTATGGCATTCACGAAAGGGGAAAATTGATTTAAAGATGTTAGTTTTTGATCAACCACCGTTTCCGGCTGATTATGAGAGACATCGGCTATTTCCTCAAGTCTTCTGTATATGTAGTTTTTCTGGCCGCAAAGGAATGGTTTTAGACCCAGCCATTCTTCCACTATCATATCTGAGTCTTCAAAAATCACCGGAGATCCCTCTCTTCGCCTGTGCATCACCGTCCTGACCCTTTCCCACAGATTCCTGATGAGCTTCTATTTTAAAATCGGAATTCTCCTTGGAAATCTGTAATGCAAAAGACAGCTCACCGCATTTATTCAACGAAATAACCAGAACCGCAGGTTCGGCTTCCCCGCTCGGAAAGATTTTTCACCGACCATTCCACTTATTAGTTCTTGTTCAGGATTGGAGCCAGCCTCCAATCAGTCCACACTCTTTTCGGCACATACCGTACCAAAACTGCTCACGTGCGAGTATGTCAGGCGGCGCACAATCCGCTAGATTAGGGGCATGTTGTATTTCGTCCAATTAGATAAGCCCACTACCTATGTTTGGCAGTACCCAGTTTGCCCCGTTATGGACGTGAAAACCGGGTATCATGAACTGCTGAGAGACAGTAGGACTTCATGAAACGCCATCTTTTTCGCTCTACTCCTACTCAGTACTCTTCACATACACAGAGTCCGTCTCTGCATACCCCTCATCCCAATCATCCGCTTCTCTCTGACCTCCTTGTGCTCTATCGGGATACTGACAGTGCTCAGCCAATTGCTCCCGGCTAAACATGTAGCTGATTTCAGACAAAATCTTGTAGACGTCCGCTATTGCCCGCATGTCCTTGGAAGGCTCACACAAAAAACGTAACTTCGGGGCCGGGGCGTCCCATCCGAAATTGAAGCCGACCAGAAAGGAGAGAAGACGGTCAAACCTACACTTTTCACACCCCATCGTTCCTCGCTGCTTCGGAGCCCTGTTATGTCAAGAGTGTAGGTGTGACCCCGTTCTCTTTTCTGAGCCGACAAGGTGGATTAGAAACCTGTACGGGTGATTCTGGTGGCGAGAACGGGGAGCTACAAGCCTCCCCGTCGGAACTGTCTCTTGAAAAACGTCAGCATACGATCCGGTCGAGTTAAGGTTTTGAGCCTCTCATTTTCAAGTCGGAAGAGAGCGTTTTTGATCCGGCAGCCTTCGATGATAAAGAGTTCCTTGATCGGTGGAACAGAGCCCAACCTATCACCCCGTTTTAACATAAGCTTTTGGCCGCGACTTAAATTGAAAGCCACAAAATAATTGATTACTGAATCAAGTATGTCATTATCAACCAATGGTCCCGGTTGTTCCGAAATTAACTCTGAGCCCTGTTCAGAGTTCTCTTTTTTCTCCGGGCACACAGGGTGCATTCAAATAAAGGACCGCTTTTATGGCGATGATTGAGGACGAAAGCCTGCACAAGCTCTTCATGATCATTGAGAATTGCCTTCTACAACGATATCCCGGCAATGGTCGGCCACAGACGGTGCGCGATGAAATTGCAAACGCGTGCAAAGCGTTTGTTAAATCCGGGTTGGCTGATGCGAATTTCACCAGAGAGCTTTGTTCAGGTTCGGAGCAAAAATTTTGGTCCTGTGTATCGGAGGCGTTGCTTGCGGCACATTTGCGCAAAGCGGGTCTCGATCCTGCGCCTTCACACGGTGGCGGCCCAGACTTTTTGGTGATCGAGAATGGACGAAAGATCTGGATCGAGGTTATTTGCCCACAACCAACCGGGGTACCGTCAGACTGGCTAACATTAGAGTTGGACAAAGTGGTAGTGATAGACTTCCCACATGAACAGATACTCCTGCGGTGGACAAGCGCCATAAAAGAAAAGGCGGAAAAGCTGATCGGCAGCTCGGATGGTGCCGTTAGGGGTTATATTGAAAAAGGAATTGTCACATCGGGAGATGCATATGTAATTGCAGTGAATAGCTGTCAACTTCGCCATGATCCATTTTCCGCACTGCTTGGCATAAGTCAATTCCCTTTTGCTGTTGAAGCAGTCTTCGCTATTGGTCCATATCAGATAAGAATCAATCGCGATACCCTGGAACAGACAGGCGCTGGACATCAACACCGTCCTTTAATATCAAAACCCAAGGGGGCGCCCGTTCCTGCATACACCTTCCTTGACGCGCGATTCCAACCCATCAGTGCCATTTGGGCCGTGGAGGTAAACGGATTATCTGCAATTGGAAATTCAGAACCCATGGCAGTAGTTCATAACCCGAATGCACTTAACCCGATACCAATTGGATTTCTGCCAGCACACGATGAATATGTCGCCACACCCATCGGGACGGAGGAGTTTGAACTTAATAGGCGTGAGGGTTGCTATGCGAACCCACCTCAAAATGACAAAAACGATTCTTGTACCAAACCCGACGGCTAACTCATTATTTGAGCAGGCGCGTTACACGTGATAGGTTTCTCCCGAAGTCCACGGGCGGCGCCGCTAAGTTCCATATTAATCCAGATGTAACAAGCTTATGTCCAAATTCTCTCTGCCACATGCTTGCTGTATCCAACATTTTCAACCCTTCTTGCCAAGGTAAGAACTCCCGCTGTAACGGGAGTGCATAACGAAAATGATTTTAATATGCTAACCCGCGTTGTTGCGCGAGCGCGCCTTACGTCGCCGCGCCTCAATCTTCCACCTGGGTCCGCAGTCCATTTCGATCGATAACATAGACCAGTTTCCCGGTATTGTTCGGATTACTGGTCTCGAGGTAAACCGGGCGGCCCCAGAGATAATAGATGTGCTCCAGGGTCCTTCTGCAATACTGGTCGTCGAGCGGCAGGCCTTCGAATTCATGCTTCAGATACAACTGGGAGCTGTTGTGGTAATTTCCGTCCACAACGAGAATCCTGGGGATTCCCCAGTTCATGAGGCTCTGCACCAGCATCCGTTTGACCTTCTTCCAATACGTCTCCTTTACTTCCAGGTCCACGTAAGAACCCTTGTCGGATTCCAGGAAGATATAAAGCTGCAGGTCCTCGGCTACTTCGCCGTTCAAAAATTCGTCTACGAAAAACCAGTCCATGTGCGTTCGCCGCACTTCCATTATCTTGTCACGGCCCTTGCCGAGATGGAGGTCCCAGTTCGCCTTTTCAACCGCATCCGGGCAGGCTTCGAATTCCGGACCGAATCGCCCTGTGTTCCACCGCATTTCGATATTTTCGAAAAGGGCGCTCCCAAGCAGGTAGGGATTCAGGGATCGCGGGCTGTGCGCTTTGACCCTGGAATTATACAGGTTGTAATAGCCGTGTTCCTCGGCGTTTAGAAACTTTTCGGCAAAGAGCCGGTTCATGATCTTTTCGTGCCAGTAAGTGGCCCATCCTTCGTTCATGATCTTGGTCCGCCTGTAGGGCAGAAAGTAGAGCGCCTGTCCCCGGATGGAGCTCAGAACGTCCTTTTCCCATTCCTGGAAAAGAGATGGCGAGTTTTCGATCACGTATTTTAGAAGGTCTATGGTGGGTTCGGGCGGGGTTTTTTTCCGCAGTTCCCGCTTTTCATCGTGGGGGATTGCCTTTTTCTCGGGCAGAAGGTCGTCGAACTTGCCCCCCGCGGGTAACGTCCCGGACCAGCCATAGAGCCTGTCGCGGGCTTCCTGCGCCGTTTCCGGGCGAATAAGCTCGTCGGGGTCGATGTTCCACTCGATTGACAATGCCGCATCGATAAGCTTTTCGACCGCCTCCCGGCCGTAGTCCTCCTCGTACCGGCGAAAGCGCCGCGCCGCCTCTGAGGCCGAGGTTATCATGTCCCGCCGCGTTATCTGGAAGTGCCTGCTGTTTTTCATGAAATCGTTGTGCGCATAGACGTGGGCCATTACCAGGATCTGGATGGGAAGCGGGTTGGTCTCCATGAGATACGCGCGGGCGGGATCGCTGTTGAACACCACCTCGTAGGGGACCGAAAAGCCATGTTCGTACTTTGTGCGCTCTATTTCGTAATCTCTCCCGAAGCTCCAGTGAGAATAGTTTACGGGAAGGCGGTAGGCCATAATTTCGAGCATCCTCTGCGCGGGAACCACATCGAATTCCTGCTGCATGAACTCGAGCCCGAATTCGGAGCCTATTTTCTGTATCAGTTCATCGGCCTTATTGAGCCTTTTCACATCGGCGCTGTTCATAATATCAACCCAATCCCCTGGTTCCCGGAATGTAGAAAGATCCGCAGGGCGGGGTAAATGTCGGACTTGTCCTTGATTATTACTCCCATCACCGGGGACCGGCCCCGCATCCCTCGATAGTAGGAAAGGTTTTCGAGAGTATCGCCTTCCAGCCCCATTTTCTGCCTGTACGCTTCCATGAGGATCGAAGAGGAGTGTTCGGTCTGGAGTTCACCGTATCCGAAGTTTGCAACTCCCCTGTCGAGCATCTTTTCGAGCGACTTGACGGTCCGGTCCACGTCCCAGTCTTCGCCGTCTGAAAAATGGAAGGGGTAAACGTTCCACTTACTCGTGGGGTACTCGGTATCGATCAGGTCGGTGGCAAGCTCATAGGCCGAGTGGCATGAGGTCCCGCCGGACTCTCCGCGGTGCAAAAACTCGTACTCGTCCACCAGGCGGGCCTCGGTAGTATGGGCGATGAAGCGTATCTCGACGCGCTTGTAAATGACCCTGAGAAAAGAGGTCATCCAGAAGTAGAAGGAGCGCGCGAGATACTTTTTCATCGTCCCCATGCTGCCCGAGACGTCCATCATGGCGATAACCACCGCGTTGGACTGGTATTCCGTATCCTCGACAATTGTGCGATACCGCAGGTCGGATGAATCGAGATAGAGGCGGCCGGGACCGGAAGAAGCCTCCTGCCCCGCTTCAGGAAAATCCGGATCGTCTCTCGCCGTAAGGAGCCTGAGGGCAAATTCGGGATCTCCCAGCGCCGCACCCAGGGCCGCCCGGCAATCTTCCTCACTCATTCCGGTGCTCGTCATCAGGCCCTGCACCAGGACTTCCGTTCTTTTTATCGCCTCCTTGATGCTGCGTTTCTTGTCCAGCCGCGGCAAGATCCCGTGAGTTTCTATTGAGTCGCGCTTCCAGCCTTTCGCGATCACCGATTCCTGGATTTCTTTCTGACGCAGGTTCGGCAGACCGATGTCTTCCAGCATCATTTCCACCAACTCGGCAAGCTCGATTTCGGTTTCCAGGTAATCCTCTCCCGGCTCTTCTCCCGGTCTGCCGGGCTGCCCGCTCCCGGGTTTGGGACGCTGCCCGATGACCTTCCCTTCTTCCGATTCGCCGCTTCCAAAGCCTCCCGCCGCTCCGTCCGAATACCTGTGGATAAACCTGTAGCTCTTGATTCCGCGAACAGGTACACGCACGATCTGGTCGCCGCTTCGCGTAATTATCGCCTCGTCGCTTATAATGTCGGGCAGGTTGCGCTTGATGGCTTCCTTGATCTTGTCGCGGTGCCTGACTGCGTCGGCAAGTCCCCGCTGGCTCAAATCGTAGTCCGGGATAAGCACTGACATCAGGCTATCCTTCCTTTCTCAACATCTCCCCCACAAAATGGAGTAGATTGTTCGCGCAAACAGGGCAGTATCCCTTTTCGAGCAGCTTCGACACGGCGTCGTCTTTGCGCTTGATCGTTTTCGGGTCTCTCACGTTCTTATCCGCAAGAGTCAGCGACACAAGATTCTTCAGGTCGGACATAAGCTTCTTCTCGATAGCCTCCTGGAGCGGAAGGTATGTGTTGAAGCTGAACTGCTCTCCGCGGTCCAGGGCGTCGGATTTGAATACGAACAGGCCCTGCCGGAACTCCCTTTTGGCTATTTCGGATATCCCGATCATCTCCTCGATTGAACGCATGAGCTTTTCGTCCGGTTCCTGCTCTTCCTGGGTCACGGGGTCGATTGTCTTCCGCTTGAGACAAAAGGCAGTCGCGTTCTTCATGTAATTGTCAAAAAGCGCCTCGGCCTGATCTTCATAAGCAAAAAGAAAAGCCCGGTTTACCTCCCGCCTCGCTTCGCTGCGGTACTCGGAGAGAGTGCTGCCCTTTTCGCCTTTGAGCAGTTCGATATACCTGTTTTTTTCTTCATCCGAGAAGCCGATATGGTGTTCGAACTGGTGCGTGAGGGCGCGGATTATATCGACCGGGTTTATGCAGCCTGCGCCTTCGATTGCGGCCCCAAGAGCGATATTGACTGCGTTCATTACGAACCTGGGGCTTATCCCGCTCATGCCTTCCCCTCTTTCCCTGCCTTCCAGACGCATCCTCTTAACGTTTACCGGGTCTTTCTCCTTTTCCATGATGACCTGCCCGTCGTAGTACCTTGCCTTTTTCACCGGCTCGGGACAAAGGTTCGTAGGGACGAGACGGGTCAGCACGGCGAACATGGCGGCCGTATCGAAAGTGAGCGGAGCGATGTGCACCTTGTTATGGAACTCGCTTTTTTCAGTCAGCTTTTTGTAAATCGAGACCTCGTCCCTGATGCGCAGGTTGTAGGGAACGAATATCGGATACATTCTGTCATGCAGGGCTTCGTTTTCCTTGCTGGCCTTGAACTTGTCGAACTCGGTCTGGTTGGTGTGACTCAGGATTACCGTATCGATATAAATCTGGGGAAACCCGGGGGCCTTGATCAATTGTTCCTGGGCCACCGTGATCAGGACATAATGGAATTTGATGTCGCATTTCAGGATTTCGATGTACTCGATAAGACCCCGGTTCGCGATCTCTATCTCTCCATCGAACTTGTAGCCCAGCGGATGAGCTTCGCCGAACTTCGTTATTTTTCCGAGGTCGACGTGGCCGATCAGCTCGGAGATGTCCTGGTTCTTCGGGTCGGAGGGCTGAAACGTGCCTATGCCTACCCGGTCTCGCTCGCTTAGCCTGATCTGAACGACCGGCATGTTCTCCCAGGTATATTGTCCGACCTGGTCGCGGCATAGCGGATCGCCCTCCAGCCTGCATTTGCACACTGGACAAAGGTCCCCTTCCACCTTGACCCCAAGCAGATTTTCAAATTCGGGCCGGAGCGAGCGTGGAATCAGATGAAGCGGGTCCTCATGAATCGGGCAGCCCTTGATGGCGTACATCGGAATTTGCTCCTGCTCGAGTCCGGACCTGAGCAGAGTCGCTATGCTGGACTTACCGGACGATACCGGGCCCACCAGTATCAGTATCCGTTTACCCGTCTCGGTACGGTTGGCGCCGGCCCTGAGGAAGCGAACCAGGTCATGCAGAGACTCCTCGATTCCGAAAATCTCTCTGGAAAAAAAATTGTAACGCACCAGGTCCTCGTAGTGAGGAAGCTTTTCGGATTCCGGCAGCTCGGTTGCTCCCTTCGACGCAATCATGTCGTATATTCGAGCCGGGGCAGATTGAGCAATTTTCGGGTCCTCTGCGACCAGCGCGAGATACCCTTTCATGGTTCCTTCCCAAATCGCACTCGCTGACCCCGATTTTCGAATCAGCATCTCCATCGACTTCAAAAACTCATCTTTTTTGCCATCCATGAGAGCACCTCCTCCGGGACTTTCCTGAATTGCACTATTATTCCCCGGCCTTACTAATAGACGTACCAGTTGAAATATACGTCTACCCGGAATGCGCGATAATCCCCTGACTTTTTCAACCCCATGACACCCCTTAAGCTCATTAGGCCTTGAGGGATGGTCGTTTGAACATTAGTCAAAGAAAAGGGACCTCACGATGTGCTCTGGATTTGAAATTTCGTCCGATATTCAACGTGGCCGTGGAAGCGAAAGTGCTACTGCTCGAAATCTTCGTAAGCTCTGAATCAGCGGCGCTTTGATTTCAGCACCAGCAATAGAGCACATCGGCAATTTTGTAATAAGTTTAATCACGATCTTATCGATGCAATAGTATGTCTATCCGGCAGCACGAGGGCATGTTGAGCAATAATCTTGACAAGCCTTTACAATTATTAACAAAAACGCATATATAAAATTTTGGCGGGCTTTGTTTTGCTGCAGCAGCGAATAATGGGGCAGGGAATATTTCCAACTGGTCCCGGTAAAGTTTCCATCTCGTTTCCGGCGGCTATGCCTTCTTGTATCCCCCGCCGGGCTTTGCACGCTCCGGGGGCGGCGGGAAAAATCGTTTGAAGAAGAAAATACTGGTTGCCATAGGACCGAAATAGTAGGCTATCCGGTAGATGAGGATCGCCAGCAGACAAAAATCGTAATCGAGATCCATCATGTAAAACGACCACGCCATCGAGCCTTCCATGAGTCCGATCGATGCAGGAGTCAGCGAGAACAGGCTCGTGAAAAGACCAACCGAGAACCCCACCATCAGAACTTTATTACTCACCGGGTAGTTTATCGCGATGAACGAAAACTTCAGGCAAAGGAACATAAACAGCCAATCGAGAAGGGCCAGGGATGCCGGGAACAGCAGCACACTCCTGTTTCTCATTATCATGTTCAGGCTGTTATTGAAGTTTTCAAAGAAAACCTCGGCCCTTTGAGGCCGAATCCACTGCGGCCTGCCGATTTTCGCGGCAAAAGCAGTTACCGCCTTGAGACCGATATGCCATATTTTCTTTCGGAAAGCCTCATGAACGATTGTCAGAATAGTCAAACAGGTCATCAGGAAGGCTACGACCAGGACCATGGCCCCGAAAACTTCCTCGTTGCGGTCCGTTATCTGGTGCTGGCTGTAGAGGTAGAAAAATCCGAGATAGATGAACAGGACCGCAATAGTGTTGGTGAGAAACCCATGTATGATCGAGACCGAGAGCGTGTTGCTCGGCGGGATGTCCTCGCGCGAGAGCAGGTAAACTTTTGCGGCCACTCCGCTCAGTCCTGCCACCGACATCAGGTAGTTGAGGGTGTTCGATAGAAGCGAAATTTTGAAACAGGAAGAAAAAGAAAGCGGCAGGCCGATTCCTTCGAGCAGTTTTTCAAGAACGGCTGCAACGCAGGCATAGCTTATAACGGCCGAAGCGATCACGGCCAAAGCCCAAAGGGGGTTTATGTCTCCCAGATGCTCAGCAAACTTTTGAAGGTTGGCTTGCTTGATTGTATAGAAAAGGATGATCACGCCGAAGATAGCGGCAAACCAGAATCTCTTCCGAGTGGCTATACTTACCAACTCTCCTCCAAAACCGAGCTATTGGCGCTTAATTTTGGCTCTCAGCCGATATGCCGCGCCAAGGCGCTGAATTATTGCGTTTCGGCGGGACCCCACGCCGGGTTGCGTTCAAAAAAGTACCGGATAACCCGAGCAGAGCGTGAAATTCTGAGAAGTACTCTCCTGAACGAAACCGGCTATCTGCCCGAACAAGTCGCCTTGCCTTAGAGTTTAACTGCAGATGACCAAAAGCGCAAGCTGGAGAGATATACCGAAACGGCTGGTGCATCAAGTCGGATTTCGGTGCCCGGAGGGCGGGGGTTGACATCCGGGGTCATACTCAAATCGGCCTAGCGAATATAAACGACAGCCGTGGGGATTTGACTTTGGGATTTCAGTAACGCTGGAGCGTTTATTTCAGGAACTTCTTTACATCCTCCCCGTGCCTCTGAAATATTTCCTCGGCGAGGTCCGAGAGTTTTCCCTGGACCGAACCGGGCTCGGGAATGTCGAGAGGGGCAGGTACGTCGAGTATTTCCATCGATACAGGCCTTATGTAGAGATTGTTGTCCAACTCGGCCATTTCTTTTGCTGTAAAGTTATTTCCCAGGATCTTCTTTCTTTCGATCCCTTGCATATCCAGGTTCCTGAGAAAATTGAGTATCGAAAGAAGGTCGAAATTCTTCTGGAAGGTATCGATGTTCCTGTTGACGGCTAAGCGCTCGCTTGCGAGGTCTTCGTAGTGTTCCCTATATTTTTCCATCCAATAATGGAGGCGCGAGTAGGATTCGAGCAGAAGCTTCCTGAATTTTCTTTTTTGGGTCAGCGCTCTGACCCGGATCAACGGCACTTTCCGTGTGAACGTCACATTCGTGCCGGCGTCCCAGGAGCCGGCCCCCATTCCAAGTATCTCCCGGAGCCGGCGTTGCATGTCCGAATGAATCATGAGGAAAAAAAGCCTTGCCAGTCGTCTTTCCACCGTCCAGGCCAGCCTCCGGGTTTCTTCGGCCTGCATGTTCAGGTGTTCGATTTGAAGGTCGATCAGGCGACGCTCCAAAAGGTAGTTTTCAATTACCTCTTCTTTGACCTGCCGGGTCAGAGAGATGACTAGATCATCTTCCATCGACTATGGGCAAACCTCCGAAGGAACAACCAAAAGACAGAGGAAATGAAAATCGAGATTTATGAGCCCTCCGCAGAGTATTTCCGTTCACGGATCTCCACGCTCCGTCAGGTGCTACTTTTTCAGCAGCAGAAAAGTATTGGGATCGAGTTCAAACTCGGAAACGGCAGGATTATAATTGCCTTTTTCCTTCAGCGCCTTCAACTTGATACTGTCATTTTCAGGCAGCAGCACGAAAATGGAGCTGAAAAGCTCGTCCATTGCATCGATCGGATATGGGATGCCTCTTTCATTTACATCGGGCACATGCCGGTGGGACCTGGCGGAAACCCAGACCGAAGCCGAGTGCCTCCTTGCCAGATCGCCAATTTTTTCGAAAAGCGGGCGCGCGCTGCGGTCAAAGTCCAGACCATCCAGAATGATAAGCGAGGGTTCGAACTTGGCCTGCTCTTTCAGATTTTCGAGGCTTATCTCCAGTTTTTCCGGACTGAATGTCTGGTTGAGGAATGACATTATGAACCGCAGAGGCTCCATTGAGTGCTGCAGATCGGAGACCTTGCATTCGGGCCGATTCGAAAAAATATCTTTGAGCAGTTCATTGTACCAGAGCTTCACCTTGTCCGGGACCACATCTACGCAGACATGGAGAACCGGCTCCCTGTCGAGCAAGTATCCTATAGCAAGTTGAGTGAGGCAGGCTGTCTTGCCAGCCCCGGCCCGGGCCATAAGGACTCCCATCTCTCCAGGTCCGGGCCGGCTGATCGGTATTTTCGCATAACCACGGCAAACCGCGCTTTCATCGGCCATTTCAATGCTCCCTTCTGAGTGCTCGGTTTTTCGGTTTTTGATCCCGCACTTGGTTCAATGATACTTTACCGGAGAGAAAAATTCCATCAAAAGCCTATTATCTTTGGATCGGCATTCAAAGATGATACTCGAACAATTCCTTATGCCCCAACCATGCTATTCAACTATTGTCTTCATCCGGAGATTTGTTTCCTATTACAGTTGCTTCCACCCGGCGCTCTCGCGCCCGAACGTCGTGATTTATGAGCACTATCTGCTGCCAGCTTCCGGTAAGGAGTTTACCTCTTCGTATCGGAACGCTCAACGACGGTCCGAGGAGAGCTGCCTGGACGTGGCTGTGCCCGTTTCCGTCATGCCATGCCTTTTCATGCTCATAGACAGAACCTGGCTGGGCTAGTCTGTTTATCGTCCGTTTCAGGTCTTCCACCGCCCCCGGTTCGTATTCGATGGTCGTCAGCGACCCTGTTGACCCCGCGACAAACAGTCCCATCAGACCTGTCTCAAAGTCGAGGCGGGAAAGTATGTCATCCAAAAGAGGGGTAATATTCACGATGTCGGGCCCTCTTTCCATGGACACGCGTAATGTTTCGGAATAAATTTGGATCTGCGGCATTGTCGTTGTCTCAAAGTGGACGGAATCAGGTGCTCTGCCAGCCCCTTTGCCGAGCCCCGAAGGGGCCATTTTGAAACTCACACTAGGACATGGGACCGCTGCAGGCAAGACAAAAAAAGATCCCTTCTACTGACCTTTTCCAGGCAAGCGGTGAGGATTGCGAATTGGAATGCATATTGATCGGAACCGGCGGGATGATGCCGATGTCTTACAGGATGCTCACTTCCCTGGCGGTAAGGCTCAACGGCCAATTATATCTCTTCGACGCCGGGGAGGGGACGCAAATCAACTGGAAAAGAGCGCGGCTTGGAATGCGCGGGCTCAAGCTTATCGCCGTAACCCACCTGCATGCCGACCACTGTCTGGGGATACCCGGCATGATCATGCTCAGGGCACAAATGGAGAATCCGGACCCCCTCACAATTCTCGGTCCCCCTGGAACGCGTGAGTTCCTATCTCAGTCTCAGAGGACCCTCGAATACCATGTCAACTTCCCGATCCATATCATCGAATGGGCTTCAGGCAACTCGGATTTGGCATACCAGGACAGTCAGGCCAGGATAGTATGGCAACCGGTCAAGCACACCCGCTTTTGCCTGGGATACAGGCTCGAAGAGCTGGACAGGCCGGGAAGATTCGACAGCGCGCGGGCACAGGCACTGGGGGTACCGATGGGGCCGCTCTGGGGTAAGCTTCAAAAAGGGGAAAGTGTAAATACACCCCAAAAGACTGTGCAACCTTCGGAAGTGCTGGGGCCTGCAAGACGAGGCCGCCATATTGCCTTCGTAGTGGACACAAGACCTGCCCCCGGCGTCTATTCCCTGTGCGAGAAAGCTGACCTGGCTTTTCTGGAAGGCATGTTTCTACCCGAGCACTCCGAACACGCCGATGTAAAAGGCCACATGACAGTTGTTGAAGCCGCAAGGATCGCCAGGAAGTCAGGCGCTGCCAGGGCGGTCCTCGTTCACATAAGTCCCCGGTACGAAAACAGCGAAATCGGGAAACTCGAAGATGAGGCCCGTAAAGAATTTAAATCCGTAAGAATTGGAAGAGACCTGGACATATTCGAAGTGAATCTTCCCGAAAAAACCGGACCTCAATGAAATCTCTGCTTTCCGGGCAAGAGCTAAAAAAAGAAGGCCCTCCAAGGGGTAGAGGGCCTTCAATCATGTTGCGGTGGCTTTGAGTCTAAACTGCCGGTCAGAGAAACCGAACCGGGAGAAGGTCCCGGCTAATCGCCTTTAGCTCCTTCGATCATCTCTTTCAGCCGGACCTTTTCGGCCCTGGCCTTTCTAAGTTTCTCCCCGATTTGTTCTACCCCTATCGAACCGGCCCCCAGACTCTCCAGCTTCTTCTCGAGCCCTTCAATTTCTTTCATGACCCGATAAAGCTCGACAGCAACCATCCTAATACTCATACGGGCAACTTTGTTCCCATTGTGAAGAATGTTTCGTGAGGCGCCACAGTTACTTTTTAGAGGTTTACCTCCGAGTGTATTCCTCGTAGGCGAGGTCGAATTTTTCTCTCGAACCCGGGGGTAAACGCAGTGCAAATCCGGAACCGGGGGACATCGCATTCTCTCGCAGTGACGGGTTGAGTTCCTGTAAATGACTGACCGGTACATCGATCCATTGTGCTACCTCATCCAGTTTCAGAGGCCTATTGACTAAAACAGGATCGAAGTCCGTAGGCTTGCAAAAGTTGGGATACTCGAACCCATACTTCTCCGGCTGTCGCATGATATCCATGGCAGCCAGGACTTTCGAAACGTAAACTGCTGAATGCGCGGGCAATCTTCGCCCATAAAGCTCCCCGTCCTTAACGCAGCACTTTCTAGCCACGCAATTAATCGGCCTGCTTCCCGCATTGTAGGCGGCAAGGGCCAACAACCATGAATCGTACTTTTCGTAAAGTGTTCTCAGGTATTTGGCGGCTGCCTTAGTCGACTTGATCGGATCTCGCCTTTCGTCCACCGAACGATCGACACGTAATCCCATTCTCCGGGCTGTTTCCGCCATCATCTGCCAATAGCCACCCGCTCCTCGATATGACGCTGTCTTCTCGAAACGGCTCTCCACAAAAACAATGGAGATCATTTCCGCCGGTACACCCTGGCTTTCGAGAATCTCGGTCATTCGGGGGAGACACTTTCCCGCTTTTTCCATGGCTTCCGAAAAAGTCGTTCGGCCTTCTCCCCGATAGAAGCGAATGTACTTCTGAATTAGTGGTTCATTGATGGGTATCTGGATTCCGTTTCTCCACGACACTGCGGTGGTCCCCGTAAGAACATCCGTGGGAGTTGGCTGGGTGAGCGGCGCAACGGAAATATCATTTCTAGGAAGGTCGCCGGGCAACGATAGCGCTGCCAGCCCTCCCCGAATCTCCGCGCCCTCTGCCCCTGCCTGAGCCTGGAAGTTGAAAACGAACAGGGAAAGTAGAAACAAAGCAGCGGCCTTCACAAAACATTTGCGAAAGCCGGCTTCGGATCCCGCCGCATGGTGCCCTTGGAGGCTTGAATCAGGCGCCATACTGGTTCTCCTCACATTTTTCAAAGAAGCCCCATGGCCCTCACGGATCCCCGTAAGAGTTAATAGGATGAGCCAGTTTCTACTAGCTTCGCCGACAAAAAGCAAACCGGGTAATCCGGGATTATTCGCTGTTAGGCCGGATTATCCCTGAAATAGCCTGATTAATCCGCCCATAGAAAGATATCCTGACCAAATGGGTTAAATCTGCCCAGCCTTGGTCTGAACTGTTTCGTTTTGGAGACTGTTTATCGCTCAATCTCTTTCTTATGCGATATATCTTGATAATGCGTTATTTATCGTTATTTGCCTTCAAGTGCCTGTGATTACACCGGATTCCCCGGCACGACTCGAGGCTTGAAGGATGAGGGGTGACAGGTGCACCTTGCGACCTTGCCCTTCGCACTTCCGGCCCGGCGCCGGCATCGCGCCCGTAGCGCGCTTGACATATTTATCCTGATTTCCTAAAGTGCGACGTTTGCTTAAAATTAGATGGATGAGGACCGTCAAACCCGTCCTGGAAAGTGGAATTTATGCTCGACCCAAAGCGTCTGAAACTCTACAGAAATATCGGGATAATAGCGCACATAGACGCGGGCAAGACCACTGTGACCGAGCGTATCCTCTACTATACGGGCCGGTCCCACAGGATGGGCGAAGTGCACGACGGCACCGCCGTGATGGACTGGATGGAACAGGAACAGGAGCGGGGGATCACCATCACTTCCGCAGTTACCACGTGCGAATGGCGTGACCATGAAATCCACCTGATAGATACACCCGGCCACGTTGATTTCACTATAGAGGTCGAACGCTCACTCAGGGTCCTCGATGGGGCCATAGCGGTTTTTTCGGGAGTCGATGGGGTCGAACCGCAGTCCGAAACCGTCTGGCACCAGGCCGACCGCCATCACGTACCCAAAATAGCTTTCGTGAACAAAATGGACCGCATAGGGGCGGATTTCAATAACACGGTGAACCAGATCGCAGAGAAGTTCAAAACCGTTCCGCTTCCCGTCCAGTTGCCGCTTGGGGCCGAATCGGACTTCAAGGGCGTAATCGATCTGATCTCGATGAAACAGATATTCTGGCTCGATGAGACTTTGGGCGCAGAAGTCAGAATCGAGGAGATCGACCCTGATCTAGCGGCTGCGGTAAACGAGGCCAGGGAAAACCTGGTCGCCAAGCTGGGCGAATTCGATGACGAGCTGATGGAGTGTTACCTTGGAGGCGAAGAAATTACGGCTGCGCAGCTCATCGCCGTGATAAGGCGTCTGACGCTCGAACTCATAGCGGTCCCGGTGCTTTGCGGAAGCGCTCTTAAAAACAAAGGCGTGCAGCCTCTTTTAGACGCAATTGTCGATTTTCTGCCCTCCCCGCTCGATGTCCCTGCAATCCAGGGCACCAACCCTCAGACAGGCGCTGCGGAGGAGCGCAAATCCAGTGAACAGGCCCCACTGGCCGCGCTTGCTTTCAAGATATTCATGGACCAGGGCCGAAAACTGACCTATTTGAGGATTTACTCGGGAGTCCTCGAGGTTGGCGCTGACGTTCTGAATGTTTCAAAAGGAGCCCGCGAGAAGGTATCGCGCATATTTCAGATGCACGCGAACAAGCGGGAGCGGATCGAAAGATCGGGGGCAGGCAATCTGGTCGCAGTACTCGGTCTTAAAACGGCTACCACCGGCGATTCCATCTGCGACCCGGGCCGACCCGTGCTGCTCGAAACGGTGGATGTTTACGAGCCGGTAATCTCAATATCCGTGGAAACCCAGACCAGGGCGGACCAGGAAAAACTCTTCGACAGCCTGTCCAAATTGTCCGAAGAGGACCCCACGTTCCGGTTTGCCGAAAACGCCGATACGGGTCAGATAATCGTCAGCGGCATGGGCGAGCTTCACCTGGAAATAGTTCTCAACAGACTCGATCGCGACTACCATGTCGTTGTGAACGCCGGGAAACCGCAGGTCGTCTATCGAGAAACCATCAGCCGCGCATCGGAAGGAACGGCGGCATTCGACCGGGAGATCGGCGGAGCGAGGCATTTTGCGCAGGTTCAGTTGCATTTGTCCGCAAGGGAAAGAGGGCTTGGAAATGCAGTTGTGAACAGGGTGCGTGACGAGTCCATTCCGGAGATATTTTTCCCGGCAATCCGTCAAGGCATACAGGACGCTCTTAGCAGCGGAACTATTTCCGGCCACCCTGTCGTCGATGTCGAGGCGACTGTTTTCGGAGGGACTTTCCAGGAAGGAGTGTCCAGCGAACTCGCCTTCCGGGTGGCCGCCTCGATCGCTTTTAGAAACGGTTTCGAGCAGGGCGCCCCTATATTGCTCGAACCCTATATGTCGGTCGAAATCCTCACGCCCGACGAATTTCTCGGGGAAGTACTGGGCGACATAAATATGAGGAAAGGAAGGATCGAAAGCATAGCCGCGCGAAAGGCGATCCAGGTGATCGAGGCGGTCGTGCCGCTGTCGAAGATGTTTGGCTACTCCACGTCCCTGAGGTCATCAACCCAGGGGCGGGCAACCTTCACGATGCACTTCTCGCACTATGATCTTGCTTCGCAGTAATAACGTTTGCGCTGCGGCTATTTTGCTTGATTTAATCTCTATTGTGTTATAAATTAGAGAGCTTCCGGTCCGGCGAAACCATGCGCCGGCCAGATGATTTTGTTGCCTCCAGTCGGAGGCCCATTCGAAAGGCAGGTGAAATTTATTGTTAAGTTCGGAGGCGGAACCTAAGGAAAACATAGAGAAAAAAATTCGCAAGCTCCGCAAAGATTTTCAGAAAAATGTACAGCCCGTTTTACGCCGTCACAACTATTATCTCTCCAAGGGAGAGCGCAGACGCATCAAGAAGAAAAAGGCGATAAAACGCATCCAGCGCCGAGAGCGCCGCATGTTGCGCACGTCATGATCGGCGGCGGCTGTTGCTGCTGATTAATCCTGCCTGAAATGTCCGAATCCAGAATCCCGGGTTTTTGCCCGGGATTTTTTTATGTTACGCGTCTAAGGCACACCGCTTCCTTCCCCGCAAGATAGAGTGGAACAAACTGCATTGCCGGCCGCGACGCTGCCTTAGTATCGACGGGCCGTACGACGCGTTAGTGTATCGGGGCCCGGTGGGCTGATGTCTGATGCGAGCGGCCTGATCTCACCCGGCGACCTTTTGCGAAGGTTTGCCGCCTTCGAGCATATCCTTTATGCCTCCTATGGAACTCAGTATCGCTGTGGCTTCGAACGGCAAATAGACCACCTTGTCGTTTTGCCCCGAAACCACTCCCTTCAAAGTCTCGATATATCTTACTATCAATGCAACCATTTTCGGCTCTTTTTCAGCCGAACATGGCTACCTCTCCCGATTCTTCCGCTTTACTTCGTGCCAATTCCCGAAGTCTTCTTTCTTCGGAACCGGCATTCTGGTAACAGGTGGGATGGCTGCGTTTCAGGAAGACTTCACCGCTATCAGTGTGGAAGTAGATTTTTCGGGTGTCACGCCCCCCCAGATCGTGGCTGACTATGGAGATGGCCTCCATTTGAAGGAACTCGAGCACAAACTCGGAGTTCTTGGCGCCCATCCCATTCTCGGCAGAGACAGCCGGAAGAACATGAGCCCCTCCAAAAACCTTTGCTATCAGGTTAGGTCTATGACCTCCGAGGGTCATGACCCTGTTGATCAACAACTCCATGGCATTTATGGCGTACCGGGCCACATTATCAAAGATTTTCAGATCAGCCTTTCCCGGCAACAGGATGTGGTTCATGCCCCCAATGGAAGCCACATGATCATGCAGACAGACGGCCACACAGGAACCGAGAAGGGTATCGATAACGGTGGGTTCCTTGCTGGCATGAAACCCTCCGATATGGATGCTGATGCTTCTCTTCATTTCATCGACCTTCTGCAGTCAGAATCCATCAATGCTTCCTGTAGATGGTGGTTGCCGTTTGGACCAGGGTCAAATCCATGCCATGGAGGCTCTCCGAATGCACAAACAGATATCATCCGGTCATCTGCACCGAGAATACTCCGCCCTCAGAAATCCCATTCGTATTTTCAGGCAAAGAGGACGATTCCCTCCGTATTGCTTTCGGCAATTGCGCATTGTGCTCTATGCTCTTGGTCTAGGCCCCCATTTTATGCGTGATTGCCTCGAGTTTTTCTGTAAATTGCCGCGGAGTTCACAGAGATCGCAGAGAGAAACGTGGGAGCGCATGAATTCTTCTTTCTCCCTGGTCACTCTGCGCCCTCCGCGGTTGTTGCTTAGACTCCGGCTTATGCGGCTGATTCCTCACCCATGTCGATAGCCATGGCAAGTTCATCTGCCGAAAACACCTTGTCGATGTCCAGAATGATGATGAATTGATTGTCCCGCTTCCCCATCCCCTTGATGAAATTAGTATTCATGCGGGTCCCGATACGCGGGGTCGGTTCGATCTGGTCCGGATCGAGGTCCATCACTTCCTGCACCGAATCGACCAGAGCACCCAGCACGGTGTTCTCTCCGTCAATCTCGATTTCAACAATGATGATGCAGGTATTTACCGTCGTTTCCGTCCGGGTCATTGCGAACTTTAAACGCATATCCACGACCGGCACCACGGTTCCCCGAAGATTGATCACTCCAAGCATGAAATCAGGTGTCTGCGGCACTTTTGCAATCAATGTGAAGTCAAGGACTTCCCGGACCTTGCCGATGTCCAAAGCAAACACCTCGTCTTCGAGCTTGAAGGTAAGATACTGACTTGTTTCGGTTATTGAGGATACACTCATGTCAACTCCTTCCTAATAGCTCTCAAACTCTTCATCGGCCATGTCTATCTTGACTTCCTTCGACAGATTCAGGGACGCACCACCCGGTTGCGTGCCTCCGTTGGTCTTTTTGGGAGCGGCGTGTTTTAAATGTGCTACATGTGTCTTCTGCACTGCTTTAGCCTGTTTGCCGGCTGCCACAATGCCTGTCTTCGCAACGGCAGAGCCGCCGTTAAGTTTGAAGAATGCAATCGTGTTCTGCAGTTGCTCTGCTTGACTCAACAACTCGGTAGACGTGGAAGCCATCTCCTCGGATGCCGAAGCGTTCTGTTGTACGACCTGGTCCAATTGCTGAATGGCCTTGTTGATCTGGCCCGCTCCCGAAGACTGCTCGTTGCTCGCGGCAGTAATCTCCTGCACCAGGTCCGCGTTTTTCTGAATATCCGGAACCATTCTTGTCAGCATCTCTCCCGCCTTTTCCGCGATTTGAACACTCGATGCCGAGAGTTTATTAATTTCGGCTGCCGCCGTTTGGCTGCGTTCAGCGAGCTTGCGTACCTCGGAGGCTACCACTGCAAATCCCTTCCCGTGTTCACCGGCGCGCGCCGCCTCGATGGCTGCGTTGAGCGCCAACAGGTTGGTTTGGCGAGCGATCTCTTCGATGATGGAGATCTTGCCCGCTATTTCCTTCATCGCTGTAACCGTCTCGAAAACCGACTTGCCCCCTTCTCTTCCATCTTCGGCAGCCTTGAGCGCGATCTTCTCAGTCTGTTGGGCATTGTCGGAATTCTGCTTGATGTTGGCCGCCATTTGCTCCATGGAAGAAGAGACCTCTTCCACCGATGCCGATTGTTCCGTCGCACCCTGGGACAACTGCTCGGCACTGGCGCTCATTTCCTGGCTTCCCGCCATGACCTGGTTCGCTACTGACTGGATGTTCGACGCGACTTCCGTGAGACTGCCGACCATTCCCGCCAGAGCCTGCATCAGCTTGTCCTGGGCCGACCGTTCCTTGACTTTGACTGTGAGGTTTCCGGACGCTATTTCTTCCGCGGTTGTGGTTACCTCCTCCATGGCGTCAATCAGCATATGGAGGTTATTTTTAATGAGATTATATTGCCCTTTATATTCGGTGGTAATTTTGGGCGGATTGATTCCCTTTGCCACCTTCTCCACGTAGTCCGCCGTGACCATCAAGGGATCGACGATGTTGGTGATAGTGTCGTTTACGCCCGATATCAGCTTGTTCCATCCACCCACAAAGAGATTGGCGTCCGCCCTCTTGTCCAACTCCCCGTTCGCCGCGGCCAGGACGATTTTATTCGTCTCTTCGAGCAGTTCGTTCATCATCTTGACCATGGCGTTCAGGTTGTTTTTGATAACGTTGTACTGGCCCTTGTACTCGGTCGTAATGGTGGGTGGAATGACTCCATTCGAGACCTTTTCCACATAGTCCGCTGTGACCATCAAGGGGTCGACGATATTGGTGATCGTGTCATTGACGCCGGATACCAGCTTGTTCCATCCACCTGCGAACAAAGCGGCATCTGCTCTCTTGTCAAGCTCACCGATTGCCGCCGCATGGATGATCTTGTCGGTCTCTGCCAGCAGGTCGTTCATCATCTTGACCATGGCGTTCAGGTTGTTTTTGATGATGTTGTACTGGCCCTTGTACTCGGTCGTGATAGTCGGCGGAATGACTCCCTTCGAGACCTTTTCCACATAGTCCGCCGTGACCATCAAAGGCTCGACGATGTTGGTGATCGTGTCATTTACGCCGGCGACCAGCTTGTTCCATCCACCTGCGAACAGAGCGGCATCCGCCCTTTTGTCCAGCTCGCCATTTGCCGCCGCCTGGACGATCTTGTCCGTCTCCGACAGGAGTTCGTTCATCATCTTGACCGTTGCGTTCAGGTTGTTCTTGATTTCATTAAAATCACCCTTGTAGATATCGGTTATAGCTGGCGGAATATCGCCCTTACTGATCCGGTCCACGTACTCGGCAGCTACGTTCAGAGGGCCGATCACGGCATCCAGGGTATTGTTAACCCCTTCCACGATCTTGCGATAGTCCCCCTGGTGTTTCGATGCATCCGCGCGGGTAGCGAGCCTGCCTTCCACTGCCGCCTGCTCCAGATTGTTGGCGTCGGCTACAAGGGCGTTCACAGCATCGATACATGCATTGAGGTTTTTCTTGATTTCGTTGAAATCACCTTTGTACTCATCGGTGATTTTCGGAGGGATATCCCCCTTGCTGATCCGGTCCACATATTCAGCGGAAACGTTCAAGGGATCGACAATGTTGGTGATCGTGTCGTTTACGCCGGCAACCAGCTTATTCCAACCGCCCACGAACAGGTTGGCGTCCGCCCTTTTGTCCAGCTCGCCGTTTGCCGCCGCCTGAACGATCTTGTCGGTCTCGGACAGCAGGTCGTTCATCATCTTGACCGTTGCGTTCAGGTTGTTCTTGATTTCATTGAAATCACCCTTGTAAATATCTGTTATAACTGGTGGGATATCGCCTTTACTGATACGGTCCACGTACTCGGCCGCCACGTTGAGGGGGCCGATCACGGCATCCAGGGTATTGTTCACCCCCTCCACGATCTTGCGATAGTCTCCCTGGTGCTTCGTCGCATCCGCGCGGGTAGCGAGCCTGCCTTCCACTGCCGCCTGCTCCAGATTGTTGGCGTCGGCTACAAGGGCGTTCACGGCATCGATACATGCATTGAGGTTGTTCTTGATTTCGTTGAAGTCACCTTTGTATACATCGGTGATTTTCGGAGGAATATCCCCCTTGCTGATCCGGTCCACATATTCAGCGGAAACGTTCAAAGGATCGACGATGTTGGTGATCGTGTCATTTACGCCGGCGACCAGCTTATTCCAACCGCCCACGAACAGATTGGCGTCCGCCCTTTTGTCCAGCTCGCCGTTTGCCGCCGCCTGGACGATCTTATTCGTCTCTTCGAGCAGTTCGTTCATCATCTTGACCATGGCGTTCAGATTGTTCTTGATGATGTTGTACTGGCCCTTGTACTCGGTCGTAATGGTGGGAGGGATGACTCCCTTCGAGACCTTCTCCACATAATCCGCCGTGACCATCAAAGGATCGACGATATTGGTGATCGTGTCATTGACCCCGGATACCAGCTTATTCCAACCGCCCACGAACAGATCGGCGTCCGCCCTTTTGTCCAGCTCACCGTTTGCCGCCGCCTGGACGATCTTATTCGTCTCTTCGAGCAGTTCGTTCATCATCTTGACCATGGCGTTCAGGTTGTTCTTGATGATGTTGTACTGGCCCTTGTACTCGGTCGTGATAGTCGGCGGAATGACTCCCTTCGAGACCTTCTCCACATAGTCCGCCGTGACCATCAAAGGCTCGACGATGTTGGTGATCGTGTCATTGACCCCGGATACCAGCTTATTCCAACCGCCCACGAACAGATCGGCGTCCGCCCTTTTGTCCAGCTCACCGTTTGCCGCCGCCTGGACGATCTTATTCGTCTCTTCGAGCAGCTCGTTCATCATCTTGACCATGGCGTTCAGGTTGTTCTTGATGATGTTGTACTGGCCCTTGTACTCGGTCGTGATAGTCGGCGGAATGACTCCCTTCGAGACCTTTTCCACATAGTCCGCCGTGACCATCAAAGGCTCGACGATGTTGGTGATCGTGTCATTTACGCCGGCGACCAGCTTGTTCCATCCACCTGCGAACAGAGCGGCATCCGCCCTTTTGTCCAGCTCGCCATTTGCCGCCGCCTGGACGATCTTGTCCGTCTCCGACAGGAGTTCGTCCATCATCTTGACCGTTGCGTTCAGGTTGTTCTTGATTTCATTAAAATCACCCTTGTAGATATCGGTTATAGCTGGCGGAATATCGCCCTTACTGATCCGGTCCACGTACTCGGCAGCTACGTTCAGAGGTCCGATCACGGCATCCAGGGTATTGTTAACCCCTTCCACGATCTTGCGATAGTCCCCCCGGTGTTTCGTCGCATCCGCGCGGGTAGCGAGCCTGCCTTCCACTGCCGCCTGCTCCAGATTGTTGGCGTCGGCTACAAGGGCGTTCACAGCATCGATACATGCATTGAGGTTTTTTTTGATTTCGTTGAAATCACCTTTGTACTCGTCGGTGATTTTCGGAGGGATATCCCCCTTGCTGATCCGGTCCACATATTCAGCGGAAACGTTCAAAGGGTTGACTATGTTGGTGATCGTGTCGTTTACGCCGGCAACCAGCTTATTCCAACCGCCCACGAACAGGTTGGCGTCCGCCCGTTTGTCCAGCTCGCCGTTTGCAGCCGCCTGGACGATCTTATTCGTCTCTTCGAGCAGCTCGTTCATCATCTTGACCATGGCGTTCAGATTGTTCTTGATGATATTGTACTGGCCCTTGTACTCGGTCGTGATAGTCGGTGGAATGACTCCCTTCGAGACCTTTTCCACATAGTCCGCCGTGACCATCAAGGGATCGACGATGTTGGTGATCGTGTCGTTTACGCCGGCGACCAGCTTATTCCAACCGCCCACGAACAGATTGGCGTCCGCCCTTTTGTCCAGTTCCCCGTTTGCAGCCGCCTGGACGATCTTGTCCGTCTCCGACAGCAGCTCGTTCATCATCTTGACCGTTGCGTTCAGGTTGTTTTTGATTTCATTGAAATCGCCCTTGTAAATATCGGTTATAGCCGGTGGGATATTGCCCTTACTGATCCGGTCCACATATTCAGCCGCCACGTTCAGAGGTCCGATCACGGCATCCAGGGTATTGTTCACCCCTTCCACGATCTTGCGATAGTCCCCCTGGTGTTTCGATGCATCCGCGCGGGTAGCGAGCCTGCCTTCCACTGCCGCCTGCTCCAGCGCGTTGGCGTCGGCTACAAGGGCGTTCACGGCATCGATACATGAATTGAGGTTATTCTTGATTTCGTTGAAATCACCTTTGTATTCATCGGTGATTTTCGGAGGGATATCCCCCTTACCTATACGGTCAACGTATTCAGCCGTAACATTGATCGGGGCCACAAAAGCATCTATCAGCCCGTTGACGCCCTGTACCAGTTCATTCCATGCCCCCTTGTACATGGCTGCGTCGCCACGCGTATCGAGCTTTCCATCCTGAGTAGCCTTGGTCAGCTTCTCCGTCTCCGAGAGGAGGTTCCTGATGGTATCCAGCATGGAGTTCAAGCCCTTGCCGAGGAGGTCGTTCTCGGACATGACCTTCACCTCAACCTTCAAATCCCCCGCGGCAACTTTCTCAGCGGCCATTGAAGCATCTTTGATGTTTTCGATCACTTTCTTGAAAGACTGCGACAGCATACCAACCTCATCCCTGGCGGTCGCGTCGATGCTGACATTCACGTCTCCGAGGGCCAATTTGTCTGCAGCCGAAGCAAGATTTCGTAGTGGTCTACTAATCAATCTTGAAATGTAAAACCCGAAAACAATCGTGAGCAGTATTGCGGCCCCGGCAATAGATAGCAGGGACTTTATTGCAGTATTAGCTCCAATGTATCCGGCCAGTCCACCGATTAGGACTACGACAATAAATGCAGTAATCAGTTTCGTGTCGATCTTAAGGTTATAGAACCAATTCATTTCTGTTCCTTTCTTTGGTTGAGGTTGTGTTACTCACTCTTGATCCCTATCGACTACGGTTCAATCGCACCGTTACTAAAGCCCTTCACTATGGCAACCTCCTTTCTCCACCAATACCTTCGGGTTGCGTAATAAGCTTCGTCAATATGGTCCCTGAGTCCAATTTCACAGTAATTTGACGCCCCCGGCCTAAAGACATTCCGGTTATGCCCTGGACGATCCCAGCCCCGTGATGAAGGTAATTTCTGCGGAGCAGGAAGCAGGCAGCAAAGAGCAAAAGCTGCCCGCTTCGTGTTCGGCTTTCACTTAGGTCGGTGTTGTTCGGTGAATTCTCGACGATGAAAGAAGAGTGAAGTATCAGTGATGCAAAATCATCAAACATTCGATGGAGTTTAGGCAGGCCTCAGGTTGACCTCCTTCCGGTTTAACCCCCTGCTATTAGCGGGCGAATACCGGGATGCCGTCCACTAAAGAGTCCCACCCTGCCGCCCCACTTTCTTCCGCTGATTGACCAGCGAGAATGGAACGCTCCCAATACTTTTTCCTATCTCCCATCTCCCGTCTTTGATATCTATATATGGGAATCGAGCGCCGGCGGCATCGCGGTCACCCCTTTTCCCGGAATGGCCCAGGGGGCCGCCGGGACTTGGGAGATGCTGCCCCTGAAACGGCGCCTTCAGTATTAATCTCAAAAAGGGAATCAGCGTATATGCAGTATAGCGAAGGAACTATCGGGCGCATTTTTGCGCTGAAGCTCGAAGGCGGAGAGCGTATCCCCGATGCGATCGAAGATTTTGCACGCGAGCATGCGGTCCAAAGCGCGATGGTAGTGTATGTTGGAGGGGCGGGCGCAACGAGCCGCCTTGTCGTGGGCCCGGAAGAGAACCGGGGAGATGACATCATACCCTTGACCCACGTTTTGGGCGGAATTCAAGAGGTTGTGGCTGTAGGGACGCTTTTTGCCGATGAGGACGGGCATCCGAAGCTCCATATGCACGCCGCGACAGGAAGAGAAGGCGGCGCCACGGTTGGCTGCACAAGGGCAGGAGTAGAAGTGTGGCTGATAGGAGAAGTGATCCTGCTGGAGATCTCGGGAATAGGCGGCCTGCGAAAAAAAGACCCCAAAACCGGGTTCCAGATACTTCAGTTCCCCGATCCGGCGCCAAAATGACAGTGCCCCCGCCAGGTGCGGGACCGCCATCCGAGGGTTAATTCCAATGGCAGAGAGTTTCGATCTTTTCGCTGAGTGGCCGGAGAAATACGATAAGTGGTTCGAGACACCGATCGGCAAGCTGGTCCGAGAGTATGAGAGACGTCTTCTGCTCGAAATGGCTAATCCAGGGGCAGGAGAAAAGATTTTGGATGTAGGATGCGGAACCGGCATTTTTACCTCCGATCTGCTGACTGCCGGCTCATGTGTCACAGGACTCGAACTCTCTTTCCCCATGCTGCTGCACGCCGGGAAAAAGGCGGCCGGGCGGCCTTTCCACATGGTCCAGGGCGATATGCGCCGGCTCCCCTTCGCAGACGGCGTTTTCTACAAGACCGTATCGGTGACCGCCATCGAGTTTCTCGATGATAAAGATGCCCGGGAGGCTGTCGCCGCGATGTTCCGGGTAACCCAGCCCGGCGGTCTGGTTGTGGTTGCCTCCCTGAATAGTCTCAGCCCCTGGGCGGCCCGGAGAACGGCTGCCGCAAAACAGGGCCACTCCCTTTTCGCTCACGCCCGCTTCAGGTCTCCGGCTGAGATGAGAGACCTTGCGCCGCATCCTGCCGCGATCAAAACTGCAGTTCACTTTCAGAAGGACGATGATTCGGCGGTAGCGAGGAAGATGGAAATGGATGGAGATGCCCGAGGGCTGGAGACCGGGGCCTTTCTGGCCGCGTGCTGGAAAAAACCCGCGGCATAATGAACACACGCCTGACGGCTACTGCGGGCCGGCTTCACCCCTATCCAATTTCTGAAGTTCCAGGTGATAGCGGGCAAGGAGTTCGTCCATGCCAAGCATGCCGATAACCCCCTTCTCGCTGTCTTCTACGGGAATTTGTCCAAAGCCGGTTTCCAGGAATTTGAGAAGAGCATCAGACAGGCTCTCATCGGGCGCCACACTCACCGGCGGCAAAACCAGATCCCGCAGAATCAGCAGGTCCAGCACCGATTCTTCAAATATTACCATCCTGATCTCCGGCAATGACAGGATTCCTACAAGACAGAAATGGTCATCTACAACCGGGAAAAAGGACTCGCGCGTATTGGTAATCAGCCTGCGCAACTGACCAAAGGTCATGTCTTCGGGAAGAGTGGTGACGGGAGCATCCGGCCGATGTACGTCCTTGACCGATAATTCCTGCAGAATATTGATTACCCGGTCCGACCGGTGGGCCGGGGAATGGAATTTATTCAGGACCTGTTTCTCATAGAGGCTCCAATGTTGTGAAAGCAGGATTGCCACAACCGAGGTGAACATGATCGGCACAATCAGTTGATATCCGCCGGTCATTTCGCAGACCATGAGAAGGGCCCCGAGAGGGGCCTTTGCTACACCTGCGAAAAATGCGGCCATGCCGACAAGGGCGAATGCGCCGGGAGAACTCACAATTCCGGGAAACCACGCGTGCGCCAGTTGCCCGACAGCCCCGCCCAGCATGGCGCCTATGAAAAGAGACGGCCCAAAAACGCCTCCGCTTCCCCCCGATGATATGGTGAAAGACGTTGCCGCGATTTTAAGAAAAGCCAGAGTGAACATGAGCGCTATGGGGAGTTGACCCATCAGGGCTTTCTGTATGGTTCCATAGCCTCCGCTCAGGACCTGGGGCTGCCACAGAGCAATCAGTCCGACCAGAATACCCCCGATTGCGGGGATAAATGCTCGTCTGATCGGGAGCTTTCGGAAGAAGCGGTCCCTTAGACCGTAAAAGGTCTTAACGTACATGTATCCGAAAGGAACGCAAACCAATCCGAGAACCGCATAAAGAAGCAGTTCGAAACCGCTGGAAAAATGTATGGAAGGAATTGCAAATATGGGCTGGTGGCCAAAGATGCTAGTAAAGATTGCATAGGAGACCGAAGAGGAAATGATGCTGAGGACAACTCCTTCGGTTTCGAGGTCCTCACGGTAGAGAACTTCCACCGAGGTCAGGGCGCCTCCTAAAGGAGCGCGAAAAATAGCGCCCAACCCCCCGGCGCACCCGGCCAGAAGCATGAGCCTTCTTTCCCGGACGTTGAGCCTGAGGATACGCCCGAGCGCCGAACCTATTCCCGATCCAATTTGCGCAATCGGTCCTTCCCGCCCGGCGCTTCCCCCAGTTGCGAGAGTAATTACGGAAGCAACTGCCTTGATGAAGGGGACACGCGTCCGGACGAACCCCTGCTTATTATGAAAGGCGTCGATGAAAGCATCCGTTCCATGCCCTTCCGCTTCCGGCGCCCAGGTGTAGACTATCAGACCCGATAGAAGCCCTCCGATTGCGGGAAGCAGGAAGAGCAGCCAGAGGTGCAGAGGCGTTGAAGCCGCGAAGGGGACGATATGTTCCCCCGCAGGCTTTGCCATTTCATAACCGGCAAGATACTCCAGGACAAAAAATTTGGCCCATTCCAGGCAAAAGAAAACGATGGCGGCCGCAAGCCCGCTCAAGGCGCCTATTACTGAACCATAAACGAGCCAACCGAAGAATTTGTGTTTCCCAAGTGCTTTAGAGAGAGCAGGAACCCACTTTTTCGGGGCAATCCGATCGACGCTTTCGCCGCCTGCAGCCTGATTTTCTATCTCCAACTTTCCGACCTCCGGATTCAAATAACCTCAGAGCGGCTTATAACACCTCTCTGCCAAATATTCCATTTCCAAGGCAGCTCTTTACATGCTCCGCCACAAAACTTACCTAACTTTACAAGCGAAACGCAATCGGAGCGCAAAGAGGACACCGGTATGGAGAATGAACAGCCCAAAAGCCCACCCCTGAATTCATTTCTGCTGGCGCTTATTGCGGTGTTGGTCGGAATCGTCGGGGGATTCGGCGCGGTGGCTTTCAGGGCACTGATAGCCTTCTTTCACAACCTGCTCTTCCTGGGGAAGTTTTCGCTGGTCTACGAAGCAAACATCCACACACCGCCCAGCCCCTGGGGACCTTTTGTAATTCTCGTACCTGTTCTTGGCGCGGCAGGGGTTTCATTTCTGGTTACCCATTTCGCACCCGAAGCAAAAGGGCACGGCGTTCCGGAGGTCATGGATGCGATCTATTACAACCGCGGCATTATAAGGCCGGTAGTGGCCGCCGTTAAATCGTTGGCATCCGGGCTTTCGATTGGCAGCGGGGGTTCCGTCGGACGCGAAGGTCCCATAGTTCAGATCGGATCTTCCTTTGGTTCGACCCTCGGCCAATACATACCAATGGCGACGTGGCAGCGGATTACCCTTATTGCGGCGGGAACCGGCGCCGGAATAGCGGCAACTTTCAATACCCCGATCGGGGGGCTACTTTTCGCCGTGGAACTCATGCTCCATGAGGTCAGCGTCAGGACCCTGGTTCCTGTTGCAATCTCCACGGCTACAGCCACCTACATCGGCCGGGTCTTTTTTGGCGTATATCCCGCTTTTTTCATTCCGGAATTGCAAACCCCCTTTTTCCATCTGTCACACCCGCTGCTGATCGGGTCTTATCTAGGGGTCGGCATCATCACGGGGATAGGTTCCGCGATCTATATCCACTCCATCTACTTTCTCGAGGATATTTTCGACCGGAAGGTGCCGGGGAATTATTACGTCCACCATATGGCCGGCATGTTCCTGGTCGGCGTTCTGATATACCTTTCAATGAATTTCCTGGGGCATTACTACATCCAGGGCGTAGGTTACGCCGGGATAGAAGATGTGCTCACCGGAAAACTCTCAGGATTCAAGCTGCTCCTCCTGCTATTCGTTTTGAAACTGCTGGTTACTGCTCTTACGCTTGGCTCGGGAGCCTCAGGCGGGATTTTTTCACCGGCGCTCTTTTTAGGCGCAATGGCTGGGGGTGCCTACGGGGTTGCACTGAAAGCGATATTTCCGTTCCTGCCGGTGAGTCCCCCCGTTTTTGCGCTTGCAGGCATGGCGGGCATGGTTTGCGGGTCGACAGGGGCAGCGATTACCGCTCTGGTCATGGTCTTTGAGATGACTCTCGACTACAATGCCGTTCTTCCATTGACGCTGACCGTCGCCGTCAGCAACGGGATCAGGGCCTTCCTCTCTCCCGAGACAATCTACACTTTGAAACTGGCCCGGCGCGGCCATTCTATGCCAAATGCCCTGAGGACTGATTTCCACTACCTGCAGTCGGCAGGAAGCATCATGACGAAGAGTTCTCCGGTAATTCTTCCGGGTTCCATGCCGATAGAGGATTTTGCAAAGCTGGTTGCCCGGGAAGACGGTTTGAGTTTCCTCGTGGGAAACCAGAAATCGATTTTAGGAATAGTTTCAGGAAAAGATGCGCTAAAGGCGTTTAACGCCCCATCAGGTATGACCCTGGGTGATCTTGCCGAAAAGAAATACATCACGATTCCCGAAAAGACGCCTCTTTTTGAAATTGTGCACCGCATGCGCGCAAAAGGCGCAAACACCGCCATAGTGGTTTCAACGGGAAAACCGCCGGCAAGTGGAAACGTCGCCGGGGTGATTACAAAGGAGCAGATAGCCGATCTAATCGAACAAGGCATGGCTTTTTATGAAGAATAGCAGAGGAGGCGCCGCACAAGCAAGCCGGAAGACCTTTGGTGATTTGGCTGAAGCTTGATATTGGCCAGATCCAGACGTTTCAATGATTACGTTAAGTTAGTGTCTTCAAAACACACGATGGAGAAAGCCCGATGATCGAGCAGTTGATGAACTTTCCCGACAACGTTCTCGCGTTCGTCTACACCGGACGTGTGACAAAAGGGGATTATGATGCGGTTCTGGTTCCGGCTGTCATGAACATGCTCAAAAGGCGGGACAAGGTCCGGCTCTACTTTGAAATCGCTGCGGATTTCGACGGCATCGATCCGGGCGCTATCTGGGAAGACTTCAAGGTTGGGATGGGACACGTGACACGCTGGGAGCGAGTCGCGGTCGTCACCGATGTCGAATGGATCAAACAGGCTACGCGGTTTTTCAGCTTCCTTATGCCCGGCGCGATGAAATCATTTCCGACGTCGGAGGCCGCGCAAGCGCGTGCGTGGATCATCGCCGCCAGTTGAGCGCCGAAAAGCCGTAAGCAGCGAAGACAGACCTGCGATGACCGGAACTTAGCATGATGCCGAAACAAATCCTGCTCTTTGCACCCTGTGCGTTCAATCTGGCAGAAACGACCCGGATGGTCGAGATCGCCAAAGCGGTCGAGCGTCATCCCGAGGCAAGTAAAGTCTTCGAAATCCACTTCATCTCGGACGGCGGAGAGTTCGAGCGCTTAATCGAAAACCGCCGATTTTCATTGACGCGGCTTGAGCCCCGCCTCACGAGAGAAAAGATCGAGCACATCGCCAGGGTCGACCGTGGGGAGAAGTTTGCCCCTGCCTTCACCGACCGTGAAATTATCCAACGCGTAGTCAACGAGATTGCCTGTCTCAAAGAACTCAAGCCTGCCGCAGTCGTCACCGGGTCGTACGTGACCATCCCGGTTACTTGCCGGGTTCTGAAGACTCCACTCGTTTGGGTGATTCAATCGACCTGGCTCCCTGACTTCTTTCGCCATGGCGCAGGGATGACGGATGGCATCAGGCCTCTCGCGCTGAAAGCGGTCACCGACTGGTCCGTTTTTCAATTCATTAACTTCTGGGTCAGGTACGGATTTCTCAATTCAGTCAACCGGGCCGCAAGACATTTCGGGGTCCCGGGCTATGACTCGATCTTCGAGTTCTGGCGCGGCGACATCACAATGGTAGCGGAGCCTCCCGAGTTTTCCGGGGTCAAATTGCCGCCCGGCCACTATTTCATAGGCCCCCTCATCCCGCGAGACGAATTCCCGATCCCCCAGGAACTCGCTACCATTCCGAATGACAAGCCTCTTATCTACTTCGCGATGGGAAGCTCCGGTACGCCTGAGATCGTTGCCAGGATCGTCGAGAGCTTCGAAGGCACGCCATACCGCGTCATAGCTCCTGTAAAGTTCCACCTTGAACGGGTACCCGGAGTCCACGTTCCGTCGAACGTCCTCGTCACGGATTGGGTCCCGGCGCTCCAAGTCAACAAGATGGCCGATCTCGCCGTCATCCACGGAGGCATTGGAACTGTCATGGTTGCCGCACTGGCAGGTAAGCCGGTAGTTGGCGTCGGGATGCAGATGGAACAGGTCGCAAATCTGGCTTGTCTCGAACGGCTCGGGTTCGCGATACGGGTTCCGAAATCTAAAAACCCTTCTCGGCAAATTCAGGCCGCGATCCATGCATTGCTGTACGACCAGCAGGCGCAGGCTAAAGCGGCTGCGTTCGCCAAAATCGTCTCGCAGTGGGATGGCCCGAAGCTGGCGGCCGATCTGTTATTAGAACATTACGGAACGGGGCGTTGTTCTGCGAGGTCCTGACTGGAGGGAGGGATGACTGAGTATAAGTCCTGGGCGGCGCACACGAAGCGGTTCGTTCCATTCTTATACTGAGATATGACCACACAGGTTTGATAATCTCGGAGAGACACACCTATGCTCGAACCTCAGGCATTTGCTCAAAATGTATCGATCATCGACGGTATGCCCGTCCGCGACTTCGGTGTCATGTTCACTACCCGCATGACTGTCGTGAAGCTCTCCGACGGCTCATTATGGGTGAATTCTCCCGTGTCTGTGCCGTTCGATACACTCAAACGCATCACTGAATCGGGGCCTGTCAGATACCTTGTTGCGGCGACCCCGAGGCACGTATGGCGGCTGGAAGGGTGGCACACGCTATTTCCCGAAGCACAGCTATGGACGCCACGAACCACCCCATTTACGTTGAAGAAAGGGCATCCGCCATTCACCGGTATTCTGGGGGACGAGCCACCTCAAGGCTGGGCGAATGACCTTGACCAACTTGCTTTCAAAGGCAATCCTCTTATCGAAGAAGTCGTTTTCTTTCATAGAGAATCTCGCACGGTCATCCTGGATGACTTAATCCAAATCAACCCGATAGTGAAGGGTAAAATCCTGCGAAATGCACTGTTCAAACTGGCTGGCGTTGCATCTCCGCATGGCGGAGTTGCGCTCGACATCAGGCTTTCCTTCACTAATCGAAACCTCGCGCGGCGATCGCTCAAAAAACTGCTGTCATGGGACTTCGACAAGCTGATCGTCGCTCATGGCATCTGCATCGAGAAAGACGCAAAGCCATTCGTAGAGCGGGCGTTCCGATGGCTCGTACGCTGATATTCACGGGCCGGCTTTCCTTAGCACGGGTGTCCTCTTTGCGAGTCAAGGCAATGGCCTTGCGAAGCCAAAAGCGGAATGTGTCCCTGATTTCTTCCCTAAAGGTTTATTATTCGGTACGTATCGGCTAAGATTATCAAACGGCAGATAAAATCAGGCCGTTATCATTCTGGATTGGGCAGGTGCAAACTATTATGACAAAAGAGTCCGAGCGTCTTTCCGACCTTTCCATAAATCACCCGTCAGGCTGGGACACCGAGCAGTTTCGGGCTAACTGGTTCGTTTTTCTTGAAGGTCTCATTGAAGAAGAAGCCAGTTCGCTCATCCCTTCCCGGCGTATCCGCTACCAGATCGAGCAGACCACCATTTTCCGGGAAGTGGTCTCGGGTTGGGACGAGATGAGCAGCTCGCATCGGCTCGATGCCTGGAAGCGCCTGCTGATTGCTGCCGAAGAGGCGTGCAAGACGATCCTGCCCGCCTGCGTCCAATGCGGCGAGTGCTGCCGGATGGGAAGCCCGGTCCTTCACCAGGAGGACCTGCCGCTCCTTAAGTCCGGTAAAATTCCATGGGACCAGCTCGTAACCCTGAGAAGCGGCGAGCCTGCGCTCTCTCCATTCGATGGAAAGCCGTTCGTGCTTCCTGAAGAGAGAATCAAGGTCAGGGAAAAGGAAGGCGCGCGGGAATGCGTATTCTTCAATGGCGAGACCGATCAGTGCTCCGTCTACTCTGAGCGGCCCGTCCAATGCCGGGCACAGGCATGCTGGGACCCCATGCCGGCCCGTGACACTGCCGAACTGCCTTTTCTGCTGCGAAAGCACATTTTCGAGGGTGTAGATCTGCTGCTGGAGATGATAGCCGAGCACGAAAACCGGTGCGGGTTCTCCGCTCTTTCGGAGGCGTTTGAAAAGCTTAACGGGAGCGATGGAGAAAACGTTCAGGAGGTCCTGGGGCTGCTTTCCTTCGATGAGCATTTCAGGCAGTTCGTGAGCGAAAAGTTCAATATCCCTGCCCGGAACCTGGAACTGCTGTTCGGCAGAAGCTTCGCCGAAATGACCAGCCTGTTTGGCTTCAGAGTCTCCGTGGAACCCGACGGGACCCGCTGCCTCGTCGCGGACAAAACCGGGGAACAGGTTTAGAAGAATCAGCTTCCGGGCCGGCCATCCACGACGGCAGGAAAGGACCTTGCCACTTGACCTGATTCAGGTACGGCAGGAATTTTTGTCTGGCTGCCTGTCTTCTCACCCCTTGTTGCATGTTCATTTCCAGGAATAGAGGTCTGAAAAAGAGCGTGGGCTCTATCCTTATATCTTCACAAATGAACGTTAAAGAGGTATGATTTAAAGTTTAAGAGAGCCTGGAAACCAGGCATTCGCAAAAGTCAGCCTTGAGAAGAGCCTTTTTCATGACTTCACAAGGAATATGGTGAGGGTGGGATTCACTAGCGCGTAGCCATGATTATAAGCGTTTATCAGACTGAATCGGTTTTTGTAACGATATAGACAGCAGAAGCCATAACCGGCGATTTCGGAAAAACGGCGAAGTGAGCACCGGTCTCTGTGCGAGAGTGGCGAAAATGGCATACGCACTGGACTTAGGATCCAGCGGGGCAACCCTTGGGGGTTCAAATCCCCCCTCTCGCACCAGAAAAAGAGGAGCTTTGCCGGGCATTAGATTCTCATTCATCAGAAAGGTAGAAGAAGAGTGGAGATGAACGTTTCCCTAACTGACGTCAGCCCAAGTCAAAAGAAAATGCGAGTGGAAATCCCCGAGTCCAAAGTCGCGGAAGAGTTTAATAAAAAATATCGCGACCTTGCAAAAAAGTCCAAAATCAAAGGTTTCCGGCCGGGGAAAGTGCCGCTGAGCATAATCAAATCCTATTATAGCAAAGCCGTCGAGCATGAGGTTTCAGCGCATTTCATCGAGGAGACCTTCGGGGACGCACTCAAAGAAACCGACCTCAAGCCGCTCACACAGGCTGACGTGAGCGAGTCGCATTTCGAAGAGGGCGGCGCATTTACGTACACGGCGCTGGTCGATATCTGCCCGCCTTTCGAGCTGCCTGCCTACAAAGCCCTGGAAATCTATAAACCTGCGGTCGTTGTAGCCGACGATCAGGTACAGGCGGAATTGGACAAACTTGTCCAGAGCCATGCTCAGCTCCGCGCGGTTGAAAGCGACCGGCCCATCGGTGATGGAGACGTAGCGATAGTCGATTTCACTCCAAGCATAGGCGGCAAGGTATTCGAGAAGGGTAAGACTCAGGACTTCATGGCCGAGATCGGAAAAGGGAGCCTCCACCCCGATTTTGATAAACATCTTCTGGCACACAAGCCGGGAGAGAGTTTCTCCTTTGAACTGGACTATCCCGAAGACGCTTCCACCCCGGAACTGGCGGGCAAAAGGGTCCGTTTCGACCTGACCATAAAGGAAGTCAAAGAAAAGGAAGTTCCTGAACTCAATGACGACTTTGCACAATCCCTGGGCTCCGGCGAAATCGATACCCTTGACGCCCTGAGGGATGAATTCCGCAAAAGACTTTTGGAACGGGAAGAGCACAGGGCCTCTCAAACCATGCGCGAACAGATAATCCGGAAAATCCTGAACGGGGTTGATTTCGAGATTTCGCCCAGAGTGGTCGAGCGGGAAGCCGACAGGATGCTCCAGAACCTGAAGCACCAGTTCGAGAGCCAGGGACTTCAGTTCGATACCGGCACTCTGGATTCGCCGGAATACAGGACAGGATCAAAACTGCAGGCTGAAAAAGACATCCGAGCCAAACTCGTCCTCGACAAGATAGCGGAGATCGAAGGAATTGTGCTCGATGCCGAAGAAGAGGAGCAGGTTTTCAGAGATATCGCCGCAGCCTACCGCATGGACCCGGTGAAGGTCAAAACTGAATTCGCGGAGAGCGCCATCGTGGAGAAGGAAAGGGAAAGAAAACTCGAAGACAAGGTGCTTAAATTCATAGAAAACGAAGCCGTTTTAGTGGACAAGCCGGAAGAGGCAAAGGAGCCTGAAACCGGGCCGGGACACGAAGAACCCGAGCAGGCCTGATAATCCCGCCCCCGGTGAGGGGCCGAGCAGGAGCATATCGTAATGGGACTCATTCCAATTGTAATCGAGCAGAGCAGCCGCGGTGAGCGGGCATGGGACATCTATTCAAGACTCTTGAGAGACCGGATCGTCTTCCTTGGGACCGCAGTTACGGACGATATTGCCAATGTCATTATCGCCCAGATGCTTTTCCTCGAATCCGAAGACCCCGACAAGGACATCCATTTCTATATCAATTCTCCGGGCGGCCTGGTTACGGCAGGCCTGGCGATCTACGACACAATGCAGTACATAAAGCCGAAGGTTGAGACCCTGTGCATGGGACAGGCGGCCAGCATGGCGGCCATCCTCCTGGCCGCGGGGCAAAAAGGCAAAAGATTCGCTCTGCCCCATGCCCGCATCATGCTGCACCAGCCAATGGGCGGGTTCCAGGGCCAGGCGACCGACGTCGAAATCCAGGCAAAGGAAATTCTAAGGCTCCGCGAAGATCTGAACCAGATAGTAGTGGAGCACACCGGAAAGCCGCTCGACCAGATACAACGCGACACCGACAGGGACTTCTATATGTCCGGAGCGCAGGCAAAGGAATACGGGCTGATCGACGAGGTCATCACGGAAAGAGGTTCCGACAGGCCTTTGAAGCCGGTCTGATACGGTTTTATATTTTTCACGCGACCCCCGCGAAGACGCGAAGAAAAGGAAGGCGGAAAACGGCGGTAGCGAGCAGGGTGGCGGTTTTATTTGTGGTTTAGTACATGTTTGCCTGAAGAGCCACAAAACCCGCGGTCCAGGCTGTAAATTGCCGTTCGTTTTCTTCGCGGCTTCGCGGCTTCGCGTGCGAACTGCGCGGGTTCGCGTTTGCCGGAAGACCCCCAATTATCACGTGACACCGGACTGCATCGATCATATAATCGGCGCGTGTCGAAAATCGCCCTCGCTGAAGGGATTCCGGCCGCACAGAGGCGAAAACCGGATAATCCCGCATCACGCGGGGGGCCTTGCTGGATAAACACACAGGAGGGCATCAAATGAGAACACTTCTTAAGGCCATGTTTTTTATCCTGCTCATGGCGTTCACCGCAGCCTGCGCATCCACCTCGTCCAAGTACAGCAACTCCAGCAACAACAGTTCCTCCGATCCCGAGTTTCGTTATGGCGGCCAAATGACCATTAGAGGCCAGGCGAGCAAAGGCACAAATCAATAAAATCAAATCCAGCCGGAATCAGACATCCATTTATGCCCTCCCGTAGAGCCCGATTTGAACGCAACTCCGTATAATACGAATTCGCGTTCAAAATGCATACAAAACGATGGGTTTCGTCCCGCCTGGCGGGACTTCACCCAGTTGCTACAAATCCAGCTACCGGGCACTTTTTATCCGCCCGATGAGATAAGTTGCGTGAAAGCTGTAACTTGATCGTTATGATTAAAATGGTTATGGGGATTCTATGAGCAGTGACCGACCGCGATCTTGTTGCATTAGATTTGAGGAATGTGTTCAGCGGGGTGAAATTGCGCATTCGCCTGAGCATGACGAAACTGAGTGGTATATTCCAGGGTGGTACCACCTGTACTACTGTCCATTCTGTGGTCAATTTATAAAGGGGGATGGTTTCGGGACGGCATCGGGCAGCCAAGGCAAAGCGTCGACTGTCCTGAAGGGATGACGCGGTCGTAGGACGGGTGGAGCGAAGCGAAACCCATCAGCAACTTTCCTTAAGGGATCATCTAACAGAATGCAGCAGCTACGATAGAAAAGCCTCTAACGGGGGGCGAAGCTAACGCTCTTAAGCCTCCAGTTACTCAATCCATAGATTGCCGAGATCAATTTCTACTTCCTGGAAAGGTTCAGCACGTACCTTGTCATTTTCGACAAAGGCGCACTGCAGGACCCATTTGCCCGATTCGAGCTTAAACACGTCCAGGGTTTTGGAAATTGGATCGATCAGCCAGAAATACGGGACTTCATACCGGGCATAAACAGGCATCTTACGAATTTTATCCACTCTGACAGTGCTGGGTGAGAGGATCTCACAGACCCAGTCGGGGGAGACAGAGACCCAGTTCTCTTTTGGCAACCCGGGAAAACGCTCTCTTCTCCATCCTGTCAGGTCGGGAACAAGAAGATTCTCTCCCAGCATGATCTCTATTTCATCGAGAATAACCCATCCTCCCGGTCCATTGCGGCCGATCTGGAATGGCGGACCCAATTCGAAACCCAGCACGGATGCCGCATGCGAATGCCTGGCTGCCGGCCGGGGAGTGGTGATAAGCTCGCCGTCGATGATCTCCCCGATCATGTTCTCCGGGATGTGATATAAGTCGTCATAGGTAGCCTTCTTCTCAGCAAGCTGCGCCATTCCGGACTCCTTTGCCCGTTCTGAGAGTGACTTAATACTTGTCTGACTTTCTTTTCCCTATTCTACATGGGTCCGGTAACAATTTCCACAACCACTAATACTAAATCGCGTTCAAAACAGGGCGGCGATAAACCCCGCCCCTACTGCATAGTCGCGCGGCTCTTCCGTAGGGGAGGGGGAGCGCAGCGCTGTATGCCCTCCCGTAGAGCCCGATTTGAACGCAACTCGGTATAAGTTACCCTACATTTTTGTGAGGTTACCTCACCTTTTTGTCTGATTCCGCTTTTCCCGCAAGTCAGCCGCCTTCCAGGACCATAGCTAATTTATCTAATTATAACGGCTAGTTAATCGGCAATAAGCCGTCTTGGCACAACTCCTGCTCTAGAGATCCAACAACCATCTCTATTTAACAGGAGGTATCAAATGAGAAAGATTGCCATTTACGGCAAAGGCGGTATCGGCAAATCGACAACAACGCAGAACACAGTGGCGGGTCTGGCGGAAATGGGCAGAAAGGTCATGGTTGTAGGCTGCGATCCCAAGGCGGATTCTACCAGGCTGCTGCTGGGGGGGCTGTCGCAGAAAACCGTTCTCGACACCCTCCGCGCGGAGGGCGAGGACGTCGAACTCGATGACATCCGAAAGATCGGTTTCCGTGAGTCCATCTGCGTAGAATCCGGCGGTCCTGAACCGGGCGTGGGCTGCGCAGGCCGGGGAATCATCACATCCATCAACCTGCTGGAGCAGCTCGGGGCTTACTCCGAAAGCTATTCGCTCGACTACGTCTTCTACGACGTCCTCGGCGACGTCGTTTGCGGCGGATTCGCCATGCCCATCCGCGAGGGAAAGGCCCAGGAGATCTACATCGTGGTTTCGGGCGAGATGATGGCCATGTACGCGGCGAACAACATCTGCAAAGGCATCGTCAAATTCGCCGAAGCAGGGGGGGTCAGGCTTGGCGGGCTCATCTGCAACAGCAGGAAAGTTGATTACGAGCGTGAGATGATCGAAGCGTTCGCAGAGAAGCTCGGGACTCAAATGATCCATTTCGTGCCTCGGGACAACATGGTCCAGAGAGCAGAAATCAACCGCAAGACCGTGATCGAATTCGATCCGGCGCATTCCCAGGCCGAGGAATACAGGACCCTGGCGAACAAGATCGAGAAAAACACAATGCACGTCATCCCCAAACCGATGCATACGGACGTGCTCGAAAAGCTTCTTATCGAACACGGGCTGGCCGGATAAGGGTTGCCCGAAGAACAAGGAGAGATTCACCATGATAATGATCAGATCGATTGTGCGGCCCGACAAGGTGGACAATGTTCTTGCCGCGCTCATGGAAGCAGGATTTCCGGCTGTGACAAAGATTTCGGTCGTGGGCCGCGGCAAGCAGCGCGGCATAAAAATCGGAGAGATCACCTACGACGAAATCCCCAAGGAACTGCTGATGACGGTCGTGCAGGACCAGGACAGGGACTATGTGATCAAAACCGTGATCAAGGCCGCCCGGACGGGCGCCAAGGGCGCATTCGGAGACGGCAAGATCTTCGTCACACCCGTACACGAGGTTTACACGATCAGTTCCGGAATCAGGGAATTGCCTACAGGCGAAATTGAAGAGGTAAAGATATGAAAGAGGTCATGGCCATTGTCCGGATGAACATGATGAACAAGACGAAGAAGGCCCTTTCGGAAGCTGGAATCTCCTCCATGACAGCCAGGGATGCTCTCGGGAGGGGAAAGGGCCTGGTCGATTACTCTCTTCTGGAGGGGGCCGAGAAAGGGTACGAGGAAGCGATAGCCCAGCTCGGCCACTCCCAGCGTCTGATCCCGAAAAGGATCTTATTCGTAGTGGTGCCCAGCAACCTGGTCGACACAACGGTCAAGACAATAATAAAGGTCAACCGCACTGGAAAATCGGGGGACGGCAAGATTTTCGTGAGCCCCGTCATGGACTCCGTATCCGTCAGGACCGGGGAGCATGGCAAGACCGTTCTCGATGAGATCTGATGGCTTGTGCCCAGAATGGAGAAACTGATGGCTGCAAAGATTGACGAAAATGCGGCGCTCGTGATCGAGACAATCGACCCGGATGCCGTAAAACAGGAACTGCTTGCCAGATATCCGACCAAAGTCGCCCGCAAACGGGCCAAGCAGATCGTCATAAACAAGGTTGGCGATGACCTGAGCGTACCCGAAATAGGGTCTAACACCCGCGCCGTTCCCGGCATAATAACCCAGCGCGGATGCAGTTATGCAGGCTGCAAAGGCGTGGTGCTGGGGCCGACCAGGGATTTCATAAACCTGACTCATGGCCCGATCGGTTGCGGGTTCTACAGTTGGCTTACCCGGCGAAATCAGACAAGGCCTCCTACCGCCGAAGACCCCAATTTCATGACCTACTGCTTTTCGACCGACCTCCAGGACGAGGACATCGTATTCGGGGGCGAAAAAAAGCTCAGGGCCGCGATCCAGGAGGCATACGACATCTTCAAGCCCAAGGCCATCAGCATCTTTGCGACCTGCCCGGTCGGGCTGATCGGCGACGACATCCACAATGTGGCAAAGGAGATGAAAGAGAAGCTCGGGATCAACATCTTCGCTTTCAGTTGCGAGGGCTACAAGGGAGTAAGCCAGTCGGCGGGCCACCACATAGCCAACAACGGCATATTCAAGCACGTGGTGGGGACTGAACAGGAAACCGCCAGGGAAGGCAAGTTCCGCGTAAACATGCTCGGAGAGTACAACATAGGCGGCGATGGCTTCGAGATCGACCGGATAACGGAAAAATGCGGGATCACCACGGTCTCCACATTCAGCGGCAACTCCACCTACGATCAGTTCGCCAGCGCGCATACGGCGGACCTGAACGCAATCATGTGCCACAGATCGATTAACTACGTCGCCGAGATGATGGAGAAAAAATTCGGGATCCCCTGGATAAAGATCAACTTCATCGGGGCGAACTCCGCCGCTAAGTCTCTGCGCAAGATCGCAAAATATTTCCAGGACCCGGAGCTTACCGAGAGGGTGGAGACGGTAATAGCCGAGGAGATGGTGGAGGTGGAAAAAGTTCAGGCCGAGGTCAGGGCGCGCTGCGAAGGCAAGCTCGCCATGCTCTTTGTCGGAGGCTCCCGCGCCCACCATTACCAGGAACTTTTTGCCGAGATAGGCATGAAGACAATTTCGGCCGGCTACGAGTTTGCGCACCGCGACGACTACGAGGGCCGGCGGGTGCTGCCCGACATAAAGATCGACGCGGACAGCAGAAATATCGAAGAACTGGTGGTGACTCCCGACCCGGACCGATACCGCCCCAGAAAGAGCGCCGAGCAGATCGAAGAGCTTTCGAAGATGGGTTTCTCTTTCAAGGACTATGAGGGGATGATGCCCGATATGGCGAATGGGACCCTGGTTATAGACGATATCAGCCAGTTTGAAACGGAAAGAATGATTGAAATCTACAAGCCGGCGATTTTCTGCGCCGGGATCAAGGAAAAGTACGCCATCCAGAAAAAGGGCGTCCCCATGAAGCAGCTCCACAGCTACGATTCCGGAGGTCCTTACGCGGGATTCAGGGGCGCGGTAAATTTCTACAGGGAGATCGACCGCATGGTGAACTGCAAAGTATGGTCGTACCTGAAAGCGCCCTGGCAGAAAAACCCCGAACTTGCCGCCACCTATGCGTGCGAGTGACCGGTCCTTAAACAAGAGCATCTTTCAACATTAGGAGACAGAGGATACCCTCATGCTGCTGCGACATACACCAAAAGAGGTCAGCGAACGACACGCCCTCACGATCAATCCGGCGAAAACATGCCAGCCGATCGGAGCGATGTACGCCGCCCTTGGCATTCACCGCTGCCTGCCTCACAGCCACGGCTCACAGGGATGCTGCGCATATCATCGCAGCGCCCTTACCCGGCATTACAAGGAACCGGTTATGGCTGCCTCCAGTTCGTTTACCGAAGGCGCCTCCGTATTCGGCGGGCAGGCTAATCTGCTACAGGCTATCGACACTATTTTCTCGGTCTACGAGCCTGACGTCATTGCCGTCCATACCACTTGCCTGTCGGAAACAATCGGAGACGATATCCCTCAGATAGCGCGAAAAGCCGAAGCCGAAGGCAAGATACCCGACGGCAAGTTCGTCATCCATGTCAATACGCCGAGCTATGTGGGATCTCACGTAACCGGCTTCGCCAATATGACGAAAGCCATGGTGAGCTACTTTTCCGCATCGAACGGCAAGCGGCTGGAGCAGATCAACATCATACCCGGATACGTCGAGCCGTCGGACATGGAAGAGATCAGAAGGATTGCCGGCGAACTGGGTATCCGGACGGTTATGTTCCCCGACACGTCCAATGTTTTGAATCGCCCGCAGACCGGGAAATTCGACATGTACCCCAAAGGCGGGGTCACAATCGGCGAGTTGGTGAGCACCGGTGAGAGCAAGGCTACCGTCGCGCTCGGCCGGACCGCTTCATGGCCCGCAGCCCGCGCTCTGGATGTGAAATGTAACGTCCATTGTGAATTGCTCGAACTCCCAATCGGCCTTACTGCAACGGATTCGTTCATAGACACACTCAGGAAGATTGCCGGGGTGAGCGTCCCCGATTCGATCAACGTCGAGCGTGGACAGTTGCTGGACGTCATCACCGACATGCACCAGTACTTCTACCACAAAAAAGTGGGGCTCGTCGGAGACCCGGACCAGCTCATCTCTCTTACCGAGTTTCTCGTCTCGATAGATATGTGGCCCATCCACATTGTGACCGGCAGCCCCGGCAAGAAATTCGAGACCAGAATCCGGGAGATCACCAGGGACATACCTCACGACGTAAACGTCAAGGCCGGGGGCGACATGTTCCTTTTCCACCAGTGGGTAAAAAACGATCCCGTAGATCTCATGATGGGAAACACCTACCTCAAGTATATCTCACGGGACGAAGACATTCCCTTTATCAGGTTCGGGTTCCCTATCCTCGACCGTATCGGGCACAGCTACTTTCCCACCGTCGGGTACAGGGGCGGAATACGCCTGCTCGAAAAAATACTCGATGCGCTTCTTGACCGCCAGGACAGGGACGCCCCCGAGGAGTCTTTCGAACTGGTAATGTAAGTTAGTGAATGGTGAATAGTGACTGGTGAATAGAAAAAGCAAAAGAAAATAATTCCGCTTGGTTCTATCGCTTCGCGAGGAGCAGTGAGCAGTGAGCAGTGAGCAGAAAAAGCAAAAAAAATGATTCCTTGTGGTTCTATCGCTTCGCGAGGAGCAGTGAAAAAGACTAAATTCTGGATCTGAGGAAGGATAATAAAATGCAAAAACCTGACCACCACATACTTGTTTGCGCCAGCTTCAGAGGCCTGGAAGCAAAGGGAAAATGCATCAAGAAAGACTCGATGCAGCTCATAAACTATCTCGAAGAGGAACTCGCAGACCGCGGGATGAATGCCATTGTCTCCAGCACGGGCTGCCTCAAGCTCTGCGAGGAAGGGCCGATCCTGGTCATCTACCCCCAGGGATACTGGTACCAGAAGGTGGACGGCGAAAACGCCATCGATGAAATACTGGATGCACTCGAAGAAGGAAAGCCCGCTGAAGCCTACCTCTTCTAAAGAATTGAGGGATTGAGGGATTGAGAAAGCTTTAATCCTTTTAATCCTGAATCAACTGAAAGGGAAATCCAATGAGCACCGCCGAGGCAATAATCTTCAAGGAACGCAGTGGTCAAATCCACAGAAAGGGCCGGGAGCCCTTCGAAATGGACTGCAACCGGGAAAGCCTTGCCGGAGCGGTAAGTCAGCGTGCTTGTGTGTTCTGCGGCTCAAGGGTCGTGCTCTACCCGATCGCGGATGCGCTGCACCTCGTCCATGGCCCCATAGGTTGCGCGGCATATACCTGGGATATCCGGGGCGCGCTCTCCTCGGGCCCTGCCCTGCACCGGCTCAGTTTCTCGACCGACCTCCAGGAAATAGATGTTATTTTCGGGGGCGAGGAGAAGCTTTACCGGGCGCTCACTGAACTGATAGATCGCCATCACCCGAAGGCCGCATTCGTCTATTCGACCTGCATAGTGGGCATCATAGGAGACGATCTGGAGTCGGTTTGCAGGCGGGTCGGCGCAGAAAAGAAAATCCCGGTTATTCCGGTTCAATCCGAAGGGTTCAAGGGAAACAAGCGCGAGGGATACAGCGCCGCCTGCAAGGCCATGTTCCGGCTGGTTGGAACGGGCGATACCACGGGCATCCCGGCCCTTAGCGTCAATATCCTGGGGGACTTCAACCTGGCCGGAGAGCTTTGGATCATCCGGGATTACTTCAAGAAAATGGGCGTCGAGACCGTTGCGAATATAACCGGGGACGGACGCGTCGAAGACATCATGCGGGCGCATGGCGCAGCTTTGAACCTGGTCCAGTGCTCGGGCGCAACTATCGAGCTAGCCAAGATGATGAACGAATCCTTCGGGATTCCCTTCAAGAGGGTTTCCTACTTCGGTGTGGAGGACATGGCCCAGGCGCTCTACGATGTTGCGGCATTTTTCCAGGACAAAGACCCCGGGATTATGGAGCGGACGCAGCAACTGGTCAAAGAGGAACTCTCGATCCTCTATCCGGAGCTCCAGAAATTCCGGAAAGACCTTTCAGGAAAGAAGGCAGCCATCTACGTAGGAGGGGCCTTCAAAGCCTTCTCGCTGGTCAAGGCCTTCCGCCTGCTCGGGATGCAGGTCGTTATGGTGGGGTCCCAGACGGGTACGGAGGAAGATTACAGGGACCTGCACGAGATCACGGACGAGGGGACCATCATAGTCGATGACTCCAACCCGCTGGAGCTTGCGAGCTTTCTTAAGGAAAAGGACTGCGACATTTTTGTCGGGGGCGTCAAGGAAAGGCCTATCGCCTATAAGCTTGGGGTCGGATTCTGCGACCACAATCATGAACGCAAGCAGCCTCTCGAGGGGTTTGTGGGGATGCTCAACTTTGCAAGGGAAGTTCACAGTTCGGTCATGAGCCCGGTCTGGCGCTTTGTGCCCCGCAGGATTTCACGTCCCTGAGGGACACCCCAAACCATGAAAAGTCGCAGGATGGGTGGAGCGAAGCGCAAGGCACCAGAACTTCTCGATATAGTTTTTCACGTCGCATCGGGACTTTTTCGCGTCTTCGCGTCTTCGCGTGAAACAACTTTTCGAGATAGGAAAGAGAAGGCGTAAAATGGAACATTCTGCATACACATCCACTACGAATGCGTGTAAGCTCTGCAAGCCTCTCGGGGCCTGCATGGCCTTCCGGGGCATCGAAGGCGCCGTGCCCATGCTGCACGGGTCCCAGGGCTGCGCAACCTACATGCGCCGCTACATAATAAGTCATTTCAGAGAGCCTATGGATATCGCCTCCTCATCGCTTGGCGAAAAACATGCGGTCTATGGCGGAGGCCCCAATCTCAAACAGGGATTGCAAAACGTCATGGCGAAGTTCGGAGCCAAACTCATCGGTGTTGCGACCACCTGCCTGACCGAAACCATAGGCGACGACGTCCCGATGATCGTAAAGGAATTCCGCAAAGAGATGCATGAAAGCGGCCTCTTGCAACTTCCCGCTCTCGTGACGGTATCTACGCCGAGCTACTCCGGAACGCACATGGAAGGATTCCATGCCGCGGTAAGGGCCGTGGTCGAGCAGCTCTCAGAGGGCACGACCGGCGCGCACATGCTGAATCTGCTGCCTGGTTTCCTCTCACCCGAGGACCTTCGCTACCTCAAGGAAATCGCTGATGATTTCCGGTACCCGTCGGTCATTCTGCCCGACTTCTCCATGACCCTGGACGGGCCGGCCCTGAAGGACTGTGACAAGATCCCCCGGGGGGCACGCCGATAGAAGACATACGGCGCATGGGAGGAGCGGCTGCGACCTTCGAGTTCGGCTCGACCCTGGAAGATTTCAAAACAGCCGGCAAATTTCTTCATGAAAGCTTCGGAGTGCCTCTGCACGGGATGGGAATCCCGATCGGCATTCGCGAAACAGATGTTTTCTTCGGCGCATTGGAGGAGTTGAGCGGTACGGAGTGTCCGGAGAAGCACGCGCTCGAGAAGGGACGCCTGATCGATTCCTACGTGGATGGGCACAAATACCTCTTTGGCAAGCGCGCCGTCGTTTACGGCGAAGAGGACCTGGTGGTTGCGCTCACTTCCTTTTTGACCGAGGTCGGCGTTACACCGGTGCTTTGCGCCTCAGGCGGCAGGAGCGGCCGGTTCAAGCAGGCCATAGAGCGTGTTACGGCCGGGATAGCGCCTCAGGCCCCCGCCGTCCATGAAGGAATGGATTTCCAACAGATCGAGGAACTCGCCGAAGGGCTTTCACCCGATCTGCTCATCGGGCACAGCAAGGGCTACACGCTTGCCAGGAAGCTCGGCATCCCCCTGGTCCGCGTGGGGTTTCCCATTCACGACCGGTTCGGATCGCAGAGAATCCTTCACGTAGGCTACAGAGGGACCCAATCGCTTCTCGACAGCATTGTGAACGCCCTTATCGAGAGTAATCAAAAAGATTCGCCGGTTGGCTATGCATACATGTGATACCAAGTTGCGTACAAGACCGGACGGGGATTCTTCGACGACAAAAGAACCCGGCTCATTCGTAGGGGAGGGCTTTACGCCCTCCCGGAGGCTCCCGGCTTGAAAGCAACTCCGTATGAGAAAGGAAACTGAAATGAACATCTCGCGCGATTTGAGCCGCCATCCCTGTTTCAATGCAGAGGCCAAGGGTTCGTACGGCCGCGTTCATCTGCCCGTTGCGCCTCAGTGCAACATCAGATGCAACTATTGCAACCGCAAATATGACTGTGTCAACGAGAGCAGGCCGGGGGTGACGAGCGCGGTCCTTTCCCCGCTGCAGGCTGCCCGGTATATGGAAAAAGTCCTCGAACGCGAGCCCCGCATAGCGGTCGCCGGAATCGCCGGTCCCGGTGATCCGTTCGCCAACCCCGAGGAAACGCTCGCAACGATGCGCCTCCTGAGGGAAAGATTTCCGCATATTCTTCTGTGCCTTTCGACCAACGGGCTCGGAATCGGCGACTACCTGGACGAAGTCGCCGAAATCGGGGTCTCCCATGTCACCATAACGGTCAATGCCGTCGATCCGCAAATCGGGCAGAAGATATATAGTTGGGTCCGCGACGCAAAGATCATCTACCGGGGCTTGAGAGGCGCCGAACTGATGCTAGATCGGCAGATTGCCGCCATAAAAGGATTGAAGAGCAGAAACATTACGGTCAAGGTAAACACGATTGTGGTCCCTTCGATAAACGACCACCACGTCGAAGAAGTCGCCAGGACCATGGCGGGCCTTGGAGTCGATATACTCAATTGCATGGCGATGCACCCCAACAGTGATACGCCTTTCGAGGATATAGAAGAGCCGGGCAAGCAGATGATGGAGGAGATCCAGGCAAAGGCCGAGCGCTACCTGCCGCAGATGCGGCACTGCACCCGGTGCCGGGCCGACGCGGTGGGACTTTTGGGAGAAGACCGCACCGACGAGCTGCGCGGTTGCCTGTCGGAATGCGCGGGCCATTCTCCGGACCGGGCTTCGCGTCCCTATGTAGCGGTGGCTACAATGGAAGGGATACTGGTAAATCAGCACCTCGGAGAGGCCTACAGGCTCCAGATCTGGTCAAAGACCGAAGACGGCTTCCACTGCGTCGGGGAACGCATGACCCCCGAACCCGGCGGAGGCATCCTGAGATGGAAACAGTTGGCGGAAACCCTGAAGGATTGCCGGGCCGTCCTGGTAGCCGGAATCGGAGAAAGTCCGGCGGATGTGCTCACAAAATCAGGTATAGAACCCATCGAAATCAGCGGGTTCATCGAACCGGCGCTCGCAGCGGTCTATTCCGGCAGAGGTCTGAATGAGTTCAAGATGAGGCGAAGAGGCTGCGGCCAGGGCGCAGGCTGCTCCGGCACGGGGGATGGATGTTAGGGCACGGGTGATGGATGTTAGGGCTTGGGTAATGGATGTTATACGGAGTTGCGCTCAAAGTGAGTGCTACGGGCGGGCATAAAGCCCGCCCCTACACAACAACCGTGCGACAATACCGTAGGGGCGGGGTTTATCCCCGCCCGGTTTTGAACGCACTATTTAGAATAGTGTTTTCACCCCCGCAGGGGTCTGGATGAGGGCCACCAGGCGAGGAGCATCGTGGGAAGGAATCTGCTCCAGGGCTAGAAGTCGGTCGGCGCCCAAAGACCGAAGCGCAGTCAGGACCTCATCTGTTTGAGGGTGAAAGCCGCGCAGATTCACGAGAGAGCATCCGGCGTCCGGCATGCGGGACGCCGGATGAACTGTCTCATCCCACTGGATGAGGAATGGAACTATGCCTCCGCTCGGAAGATGGCCGTCTTCGGTAAGGGTGAGCCGCCACAGGAAGTTGCCCCGGCTCATGGGCGTGACAGCCCCAAGGGGTACGGTGCTCCGGTTAGCAAGCTCCTCGATGCGGTGGGTCCGGATCGCCCAAGTGACGAGCAGAGGCGTTCTCCGGAGCCTTTCCTGCATTGATTCGCTGTCCAATTCAAACCATCTCGGGTGAGGAGGTTTCGGGGCGCCGGGATTGATCGCGATCACTTCCAGGTAGCAACTCTCCCCCAGCCGGAGCACACGGTTATGGGTCCCCTGGGCGGTGTGCTCGCCCCCTTCCAGCGGTCTGATGCCGAGGGCGCCGAAAATATGTTCGGAACCTTCCTCCAGATTTCTCGCCGCAATAACCAAATGGTCAATTTGAGGTTGCATCGATTCCACTCCCGCCGCACTCCCAAAAGATAGCATTTTCTGCCGCGCCGGGGGTGGGAATTATTTTCTTTTGCTTTTTCTGTTCACTGCTCACTGTTCACTGCTTGAGGTCCCCCTTTTCCAACGCGATCAGGGGGATTTTTCATGACCTGATTTTGCAATCCCGGAACTGGCCGGAATCGAGCCCAGGACAGGCGGCTTTGTTCAACATCCGATCCGGGAATCTTCACAAATCGGCTGGAACTCATCGGTCAATATAGAGGAGAGTTCCCTGCAACGGCAGGTAAACGAAGCTGCCTTTTTAAAACCGATTCCATTAGGAATTGGGAAGGAGAGAATATGAGGAGGAAAAAGCTCCCGGCACGAGTTGGTGCCCGGTTCGAACCGCTTGTTCGGCTGCTTTGTGGTGCCTTAGCGTGCGGAAGCTGAATCCTCTCTCCAGCGAACGAGGTCGTCCTCCCCGAAGTCAAACCATCCTTTCTCGGCTGTCCAGATTCTGTACGGCGGTTTCAACGAGCTGTCGTAACGTTCCCAGTTCACAGTGAGGTATAGATGTGCGACCCGTTTATGCCAGTATCCTGGCTGGTCAAGAGATGCACTATCCTTCTTAGTGCTCACCGTCTCTGATATACAAGGAATAAAAGCTCTTGCGAATTCCTCAAGATCAGACGGTTCCTTAACATAGCGAGCATCGTAACTGAGTTTGGCTAGAGGGTGTACTCTATTTATTGTCGGAAATGGCGCCTCAACAGTGAGAGCGTCTGATGCTATTCCGGAATAGTCAATCATGAACGTACTAACACCAACGAACCTGCTGGACAGCCCGTATAATGACAGCATTGCGTTGGGATCAGGTGGCGGAGTTGGCATCAGGATTATCTTATCGTCACGGACGCTAAGAGTACTCATTAGTAATGCTACCGACTTCATGTGCCAACCCAGATTACGCGTTCCTCCTTCTTGCTCCCATATAATGAGTTGTGAGTCAGGCCCTATTTTACTCTCATTAGAGTCATAAAGATCGAAACGGTCATTTTCGCTTCTCTTCATGGACATCTCGCCGAGGTTTCGAACCTTTTGCCACAGGGTTGCTTCGTTCTGGTCAATTAGAGATACTGCAACCTTATCCCAAAGAATTTGATGTGGTATACATGGAACCCACATCTCATGAACAACTGCGAGTCGCCAAAACTCACGATAATCTAGGCCACGGTCTAGACAATTAGCCATCTGGCCCCAAAGCAGCCCTAAACCCACTCTAAATTTGTCATTCAGCCGCTTCCAGCCAGGAGAGAAATCATGGCCGAAAAGTTCTGGAGGTATTCTTCCAGGTGTTAACTCGGGCTTCATTTCACCACGAGCGTCAATAAGTGCAGGCCCCTTCGTGTGGAGATTAGAATTTCGGCTTCCGAGTCGTCTCCTAACCATTTCTTGGTAAGAGGCTCTTCCCGGAGGACCCGCAACCAAAATACCATCAACGCATACAGGTACTGAGTATAGATCGATACCGTAATCAACGGTCTTGTTTGTGGCCAGTACGAGATCCCATTTCTTGCTAGCTCCATGAGTTACTTTTCCGATCCATTTGGCTTCGCTATTTTCAAGGCACGGCAATCTGTTCTCATTAACAAGGAAGGACTCTCGAGCACTCCCATGAAGCGATTGGTCCACCACAGCAAAATCCTGCTCAAAGGTCACAATAGACTCAATCTTACTCACCTCAAGCAAGGTAGGAATTCGTTCTGGCTGAGGCGGGATGGTCACTGTCTCTGCTATTTCAGGTACAGTACACTCAGCCCTTATTGGGAACTCTGTGGCAAGCGCATAACCCTTTAAAACCGTTATGAGATTGACCCTATCAGTCCACGAATCTAAAAAGGAGGGCTTCTTGCGTGATATTATGGTTACTGTCGTACCTATGGGTTGAGTCGACTTCCCATCTCGAATGACCAGAAGGCCACTTAGCCCGTTTATCTCCACAATTAGTGGTGGCCCCCATTCCTTTCCAAGGCCGTAATCCCTCCTTGTTTCTAACATGATGTGATCACCCAGCATAAAACAAGACATGAAGCCAATTCCAAACTTGGAACAGGGATCGAAATCGTTCCCTGTCGCTCTTAGCCTAGCTCTTTGCCGATCAAATTCGGGTGATCTGTAGAAGCTTCTTCCTATTTTCACGAAGTGGTTTGCGATGATATCTTCATCCATCCCTGAGCCATTATCGCGACATTGGATAACCTCATTTCCGGCCTCATTAACATAATGTTTCAAATGAACTTCTCCATCAACGGAACAAGTGCCAGCACTTGCAAAAAGAGCTTTTCTAAAGCGAAGAGCATCCAGCGAATTCTGCAAGAGCTCGCGTATACAGAGATGAGGATGACCATAGAGTTGATCAGTCATAAGCAAACGAACTACTTCATCGCGTGAAAGCTTGAATTCCAGATCAAAATACCGGTAAGCACTGTCAAGCGGCTCGATTCTGGACCTATCAACTTGGGTCGGCAAATCTATCCTATACTTCGTAAATTCTTGTGGTTGTGACCTGCATAGCTCATGACATAACGAAAGCTCTGCGTCAATCCAATCCATATACTGACGAGCAGAAGCCTCATATACCGGATGCTTAGATTTCATCGCGAACCGTATACGCTCTGCTGATATGATCCACCCTTGAATGGAGCGGTGCTTCTCCCACTCGCGGATACTAACCTCGCTGGTAAAGTGAATACTCTTGAGAAGAGATTCTGGCGTACGATCTCGATCGAAGTCTAAAATATCTGCCAAACGCAAGATTGCTGCCAAAAAAGGCATGTTGACAGAAAGGGTGCCGATTTGTTCATCAAAACGGAAGCCGTGTTTGGGTGTAAGGCTTTGAACGGGCAGCGAATGAGATTGGCACAATAAAGCAAGGAGCGGAGTAACGTTGACCCCATGCATCTCAAGCCTTTTGTCTTCCGAGTAGCAGCCGCGAACTGTAGAAGCAGATCGAATGGCGTGAGTACTACGAAGAAAATCAGTCAGCATGGCACGGTCTAAATCTGCAATTTTCTCTGCAAGCCGCAGTCTTTCAGTTTCTGATATAAATTGAGAACTTAAATCCCTCTTTATCTCGGCGTAGTTTGGATGGTCTAGTACCCAGTTGTCTCTGTGGAGCTGGAACCCCGGATCCCCTTGAATCGCCACATAGTCCTTTTCCGTTGGAACCATTCCATGGTCATGGAAAAATGCAGCAAGAATGAGAAGAGTAAGCTCAGCAATATTCAATTCTGCACATTGAGATCCAAGAACTAGAGCCATGAGTTCAGTCGTGCGTAGCAAATGACGTTCATCGTGGAGCGTAAACTCAGGAGCGTATGTAGGCATTGCCTTCATGTGATTCGATGCTTCAGCGCAAACGTCAATACAACTAGAGGCAAGATGTTTTCCTAACTCTTCACTGTGACCATCAAGAGTCTTCCAAAGAGTAGTGTCCTGCAATTTGTCTATCTGGATCACATTGCTCACTTTAGCACCTTCCAAGTCTGGTACGGTTTAGGAAATCCCTTGCGTTGCAACACGGAAAACGGGGCCGAGCCATGAAAGTAGCGGAGTTTGTATAAGAGAATGTCCAAAAAGCATGCGTTATTAATGTTTAGAAGCACCTTTTTGATCCCGAAATCATCGCTGTAAGCGCAGAGGGTTCTCTAAGGGTGCCCAGCGTCTAAATCCGGTACCTTTCGCCACTCGTGCCGACTTCCGCCCTTTATAATCTTAACAAACCCCCGATAGATTTTGGATATCCATCATAGTGGTAACACCTCCGGTATGCAAACTTATGTCGAAGTATTTTCAAGCTAGCTTCCCAGAACCGAAAGTCCGTCCGCCTCTCCGGTTGCCTAACAATGATTTGAAGTGGAGAATCTAGGCTTTCTCAATGTCAACCAAAACCAAACTCTTTCCTTTTTTCTTGCCAGTGACAGTCACCTGCGACTTCCAAAGCGGCCCTACTATGTCATCCATTAACCCCGGTGGAACTATTACCGTGTGTGTATTGCCATCGCCGTCAATTATTTTAATTTTGCCTTTTTTCCCCTTCTCATCCTGGAGATCGTCAGCAAATTTAAGGACACCACGAATCTGCTCAGTCTCCCCAGCTTGGGACTTCCCGGTGTCTGGATCGGCAGGGATGGTCTGTTTCCCTGGTGTCAGAAGCGTAATGTCCTTCTTCGATGACTGAAATCGTACTGAGCGTATATCTTTACCGTCCGGTGAGAGATTCCGGGCCAACTTGACAAAATTTCTGTAATAAGCTGGATCTTTAATTCTCTCTTGAAGATCGACCTGATTAGCGGTCGCAAAAAGATCTAAACAATGAAGCGCTTCATCGAGGATTTTCGGCCCTACGTCAGCCCAGGGCAACTTGAGTTGTTCGGAACGGCCAACCTGTAATGAAACCGTGAAACTTCCTTTTCTCTCTGCCGTGATGAAAAGTTCAATCTCCTTTTTAATGTGTTTCTTTAAATCTACTGTTTCCTGGAATGGCTGTCCCGAGATTCTTTGAGCCGTTCTTCCCATCATCTTTTCAAGGTAACTGACCCGTTCCAGATAAGTGTCACTCGCTGTGATGCCCGGACCGATAGCATTCCCGAGCAAGGTGACATCTAGCCTCTGAGGCTCAAGTATGATTCCCTTTGTAGCTAAATTACGCCTAAAAAATACATCTTCAAAGATGGCACGTAATTCGGCAGCTATTTCTTCTGGTGGATTTCCAGAAAGACCTTCGGCAGCCAATCTTTCAGCTTCGCGAATCTCGTTACACTCCAAAGCCAGAGACGCTGCACTCCGATAAAGGATGGACCGTGTTGGTTCAAGGTCTAATTTCTTAACAAGGGTGGATGCAGCTTGCCTCTCGTTCTCGAAAGCCTGACGGAAGTATCCGAGAGCGAACTGATCGTGACCTTTTATGCGTTCCAGAACACCCTTATCAGCAAAGTCCATTGCGGCTTCATGAAGTCGACTGGTTTTCCTCATCGTCTGACCATCCGTGCTTTCGGCGTGCCAAATTCAACAACCGCAATAAATGCTGGTAGATTGGTCGAATCGGATTGCTTTGTCTGTTCTACCTTCTGTGCCACTCTGGACCGATAACTCGATCCTTTTTCTCGGCGATTCCCCGATATTTCGAGCCTTGCAGCCTTTTGAAAAACCAAGCTTTTCTTGGAAACGAGCCAGTAGTCAATACCTGTTGTTTTGTAGGAGCGCTGAACAACCCTAAGAGGTGTTAAGGCTTTAATAAGCAGAATGGCGATGCCCGTCGCACCAAATTGAGTTGCCTCGTCTATATCTTGATGGAAGAACCGTGAAAATTCACTTTCTGGATCATGCCAAAATAAAATGCATCCGTGGTCTTCATTATCGTAATTGACCCTCATTTTGGTTCCGCTCTTATGCTCCTCATTCTCAAGGCACACGATAGTTATTTCAGCTAAGAAGGCTCCAGTTCCTGCGGGAATTCCAGTCTTCTTTCGATCCTTGAGATCTGAAATATTGATCTTCTTTTGACGAATGGGCTTTGCCATTTTAAAAGCCCCTCGGGCAATTTAGCCCCATTTCGGTAAGCTAAGGCATTGAAACCAGAAAGGACACCAACCCAACCCGGACCCTCGCGGGCAATGTATCGCGGAAAAGACTGTCTATTAGATTCCGGATAATGGATACCTTTCAATACTTCTTCGGATCATAAATGTGCCACTCTCTGTGATTGCAGTCAACAGAATATAAAAAGCCGGCTGTTCGCGGGTGGCCCGGACAGCCCAGCCATCCGGTCCGAAGCACAAGAGGATTAAATGCCCCACATTTGCGAGAGGAAGAGCTCACTCGATATGGATTTTCCCTTGCCGCTTTTGCGTCGGGGTCGCCCATTAAAAGGCAGCGGTCAAGAGCAAAATCTTCCCCCACGCAGGAAAAGCACTTTTTTCCCGAGATGCTTCTTACCGCACCCCCTGGGAACCTGCGCCTGCGATAAACCAACTCATTTTCGACAGCGACAGTCTTCCCTGCCCGATTCACGTTAGCCAACAACACTTTACCACTTCCGCAGTTTCTTTGGTTTTGGTGTCAGCCTTCACTGCACCAGTCACCCATCAGGTTTGAGGCTGTTTTAAAATGAGCTGTAAACAACCCTTCCCGCCGGCAGGCGGGCCAGAAAATCTTCGGTTCCATACCTTGTCCAGACGATTGGTCAGACCTCATGGTTATTAGCCACCCATTGACTGGCTCATGGCATGGGCAGTAAAGAGCTGATGTCTAAATATGTGCTGGATGGAACGGCGTTCCAATCGGACCACTGGTTTTTCCAACCCCATTTCAGGCTACCGTTCCAGCCAGTTCTTTATTCCGCACGATTTTATGCTCCGTCCTCTGGCTTCCAAGTTCGATGAAGCCGTGTACGCCACCCAGTTTTTTGTTCTTTAAACTTGCACCTGGCAGCAAACCAAGCGGAGACTCACCGGAGTCGCGGAGGGACGCCGAGAATGGGTCCAACCGTGACTCGTCGAGAGGCGGTCCGCAGCGGCTCCGGTGGGTCGGACCAAGGTAATATTTTGGGGCTAAAACGTGTTTTATTGTGATAAAATAATATGGCTTTAAAAAGAGTTTTCCATTCTTCTTCTAGCAGGTTGCTGAAAAAGGATTCGAATTCCCACTTTACAGTTAAAATTCCCTGGGGCCGTCACCCCGGCGAAAGCCGGGGCCCAGTGTTTTGCTTTAAATATCAAGTGGTTCAAAAAAGCGCTGGATTCCGGCTTTCGCGGGAATGACGAAATCACACGTTCTTTTAATATTCTTTTCCCACCAGCAGGCACTTTTTCATCACCCTGCTAGGGTCGTCGACTATTTTTTAGGTTCGGCCTATTCTTTATTGCAGAATTCCATAGTTTAGACAATAACTCGTCCTTATTTTGAGATGGATCGAGATGGCCTAGAAAGAGAAGACCCTTAAAGGTAATGTCAGGCGGCTTGGATTCAGAGCCAATCACAGCCATGTATTCTATCCGGTACAATGATCTGTCAAAATAGCTAATCCCCTTTGCGATGTATTCAGATTCAATAACCAACGGGACCGACATATCATCTAATACAATAATATATATCGGATCATATTTGTATAGCTCTCCTATCAGTCTCTGCAGTTTATTTTGTAATACTATGATGTGAAGTTTATAATCTGGGGAATCAATAGGCCATTCAACACTATCAAGTTCCTTCGGATAATATACACGTCCTTTCAGAAATACTAAAGTCGAGTCTGTTGGAAATATCTTAAATGTTTCCTTTTCGCTATCTAAATCTGCTTTTAGGGTAATAAGCCGTTGCTCATAGAATTCTCTTTCCGCCAACCGCGCAGTATTCTGAGAGACAACACAACTTTTAATGGAAACCATAAGAGCCAATACTGCTACTATGGCCGTCAAACGCTCACGCGAAAAGGCACTCTTAACATTATCCCAATACAAGGTTTGTTTGGAATGCTCCATCGTCATACCTGATGATGCGTTATTTCAAATTATACATTCGAGTGTTCGTGATTTCAATACCATAGGCCCAAGAGTGGGTCAACTTGAAAGCCAGTATAGCTAAGAGGCCGGTGAGTTGCGGGGAGTCCAGAGTTCGACGCTTTGTGGCGGAGGTCCTGAACACCAGCCTTACTTTAGTGACTCTTTATTCCGGGTCGGACCACGTCAAAACCGTGCTGGCCAAAGAAAGAGTGGTCATAATCGGCCATTTTACGGTCTTAGAATACTGTTTTCGACCTGGAAACGGCCCCTTTAACGACGACCGTCCGGTGCATCCGCTTCTTCGCGCTTCTCACGACTCGAACTCGCTCCTGGGCACACCTGACTGGCGGATAATCGATTGAAGTGTACCGGCACGGAGTTCCTCATGGTTTGGAACCGGGACGGTAATCGTCGTGTCTGAAAGCCGCTTTTGCATGACGATATGGCTGCCTCGCTGACGTACTTCAAAAAATCCGTGGCGTACGAGGATTCTGCAGACCTGCTTCCCGGAGAGGACGAGGAGCTTACCCAACGGATACCTCCAGTTGGGTCACGTACACTTCCTCATGCAAGCGTGTCTGAATTTCATTCGGAGAGGCAGCTTCGAAAAATAGTTCAACCGCTTCGCGAAGATTATTTCGAGCCTCCTCGATCGTATCGCCTTGACTGGCAATATCCAGCTCAGGGCAGAGCGATACATACCCGTCACCTTCACGCTCGATAATAGCTGTAAGTAGCTTCTTCACAAGTGTCTCCACCCATTCTTGGTACAAAGGATCAACCAGCTCTTAAGGATGAAATCATAGTTTGTCATCGCTACCAGCCCGCTTTGAGATACTGGCCATCATTCCCTGTGGGATGCCGGCCTTTTCGTTGCCGGCTGCCCTTATTGAATAAGATCCCTTAGCATAATACCCGACATCGGCGCGGAATCATAGCAGGTGATTAGCGACTGGAAACTGGCCTGCCGATATGCTGAATTTGAGACCAATCTCAAAACGGGGCAAAAATGATCCACATGTGGTGACTCGCGCCGGTTTCCGCAACGGACTGACCCGAGTGAAAGAAAATATCTACGGATACTCTGTCCGTCTCATTTACGAGTGCTTTGCACCTCACCCGGAGACTATCCAACTCTGACTGCGCTTTTGAGAGTTCCCGCCAGGCTTGGGCCAAGTCCTTCAAACGTCCATTTGGAGAGGCCGCATCTCTGGGACGGAAAACGGAAATATGATATAGCTTCCCTGTTGGCAATTTTGCCCGCGCATTGAGGAGATAAAAAAATCACCCCTCAGCATTTTTCTACTTTTTGCCACTTCTGGTTGCCGTTTCTCGTTACCGTTTTGCACGGCCAAATCACTCCGTGGTACACTACTGCCGGATTGAGTGAATTGAGGAATTGAGGGATTCTACTCCTCGCGTGGCGATAGAACCAAGCGGATTAATTGCCTTTTCCTATTCACTGCTCACTATTCACTGCTCACTATTCACTGCTCACTATTCACTGCTCACTATTCACTATTCACCTGTATTTGGCCTGAATTTGCAGGAAAGCCAATTAAGGAATTGAGTGATACCGACGAGAAGCCTCATTATTGGACTCCGGATACCCACGGGCTGATGGACGATTATGGACGCGGCGAGAGATAGCTTTTCTGTAGAAGCAGCACTAAACGGAAGTTTGCAGTAACGGCGGGCTGGTAGTCTGTGTAATGGGGAAGGCTTTCCTAATCCGGAGGGGGCTTTGAAGGCCGAGGCCGGGATACCTAAATATTGACTGGCCGTTGCAAACGATGTATGCTTGAAAGCTTTTGTCTGCTTTTTTCCAATGATGGAGGTTCTATGTCGCTTGTCGCCTTCGCTCTTCGGCGGCCTTATACGATTCTAGCCGCGGTGGTTCTCGTGTGTCTGCTGGGTATGGGGGCCGCTCTACGCATGCCGGTAGACATCTTTCCTGAAATTGACATTCCGGTCGTCAGTGTTGTCTGGACCTATAGCGGAATGAACGCGCAAGACGTTCAGAACCGCATTCTGACGATTCACCAGCGGGAGTTGGCCTCGCTGGTAGACGATATTTCGCATATCGAAGCGACCGCGTACGACGGGGTTGGTGTCGAGAGGGTCTATCTGCACGAAGGAGCGGATGTAAACCGCGCTATTTCGCAGGTGGCCAGCAGCGCTTTGGCGCAACTGAAACGCATGCCCCGCAACATTATGCCGCCGCTCGTTTTGCGTTATGGGGCAACGGATGTTCCAATCATCCAGTTGAGCCTGTCGAGTGATCGCCTTCCCGATTCCACGCTAAACGACTTGGGGCAGCACATTATACGCCCCGACCTTGCCATCGTTCACGGCGCCGATGTTCCCTATCCCTACGGAGGGAAGCCGCGTGTCATTATGGTGGACTTGGACCAACAGGCCCTGCAATCACGCGGCATGTCTCCATCGGATGTCAGCTTGGCATTAGAGCATCAGAACGTGATTCTTCCGGCGGGAGACGTCAAGATAGGTCCCCAGGACTACACGCTGACGATGAACAGCAGCCCCGATATTATCGAGGAAATCGATGCGTTCCCGATCAAGAAAGTGGGCGGAAGAATGGTGCTCCTTGGCGACGTTGCTCATGTGCATGATGGATTTCAGGTTCAAACGAATTCGGTTTCAGTAAATGGCATGCCCGGCGCTCTCATGACGATCCGCAAGACCGGCGGCGTATCGACCCTGTCCGTTATTAACGGAATCCTGAAGACATTGCCGGATATTGCGAAGGTACTGCCTAAGAGCGTTTCCATTAAACCTATTTTTGACCAGTCGCTTTTCGTCAAAGCGGCTCTCAATAGTGTTTTGATGGGCGGAGCAATGGCTGCCGGTCTGACTGCCATGATGATCCTGCTGTTTCTGGGCAATTGGCGGCTTACCCTCATTATTATCGCTTCCATTCCGCTTTCGATAATCACGGCCGTCTTGGTGATGTATGTAGGGAAACAAACACTCAATACCATGACTCTGGGGGGGTTTGCGCTCGCTGTGGGCATTCTGGTTGACAACGGCACGGTGGTAATTGAGAATATCGACCGTCATCTGCATTCCGGCAGCCCACTGGAGACAGCCATTATCGGCGGAGCGGGAGAGGTTGGTCTTCCCACTTTCCTGTCAACCCTGTGCATATGCATTGTGTTTGTACCCATTTTCCTGCTTGAGGGCACGGCAAAGTACCTGTTTTCGCCGCTCTCATTATCGGTTTGTATATCGCTGGCAGCCAGCCTGGCCCTGTCTTTCACTCTTGTGCCGGTACTGTTCAAGTACCTGATGCGTTCCGTTGGCGCGCATAGTCAGACCGATCCCCTCCCGGCAACTCCGGGCCGCAGGCGTTTTTTTGGAATCATCCATGAAAGATTCGATCACGCCTTTGAGAGTTTCCGCCATGCCTATAGAAATATCTTAATGTGGACATTGTCACAGCCAGCGAAAACCGTCGTTTTTTCCATTGGGCTGATGGCATTTTCATTACTTTTGTTCCCACGTTTGGGACAAGACTTTTTCCCGGAGGTCGATGCAGGACAGATGCGCCTGCATGTTCGTGCGCCTGCCGGCACGAGGATCGAGCAAACAAAGGAAATTTTTACCAAGGTCTCAGATACCATTCGCGAGATTGTTGGAAACGATCAGATCGACGTCATCCTCGACAATATCGGACTTCCTTACAGCGGAATCAACATTGCCTTGAGCGATTCGGCGACAGTCGGCCCGATGGACGGCGAAATCCTTATCTCTCTCAAGCCAAAACATACACCAACTGCGGACCTGATGGCCAAACTCCGGCAAGAGTTGCCCGAGCGTTTTGCCGGGATGGAGTTTTTCTTTCAGCCTTCGGATATAGTCAACCAAGTGCTGAATTTCGGTCAGCCATCTCCGATAGATATCCGTGTTTCGGGTCCGAGGGACAAGGAAGCATACCAGGTGGCGTCCCAACTGGTTCAAGATCTCAAACTTGTGCCGGGGCTTGTGGATTCGCATGTCTTTCAGGTCCTCGATGCTCCTTCGCTCTCGATTGCCATCGACCGGAGAATGGCGACGGAATTCGGTATCGACCAGGAGAATATTGTCAGCAATATTTTGGTTGCGACAAATTCAAGTGCTCAAACAACGCCGAATTTTTGGATAAATCCGCACACAGGGATCAGTTACCAGTTGGTCGTTCAGATGCCGACCTACCGCATCAATTCGACCCAGGATTTATGGCGGATGCCGGTGGCCGTGGGTGACGGCAATTCGCACGGCCAGCTTTTGGCCAACATCTCAAAATTCAGCCGCAGTTCGGTGCCTATGGCGCTGTCTCAACATGACATCAGGCCGGTCTTCGACGTGCACGCCAACGTACAAGGACGTGATCTCTATTCCGTGGCCAAAGATTTGGATAAAGTGATCGCTATGGACACGCCGGAGCCATCGAGGGCTATTTCGGTCGTTTTGGCCGGACAAGTCGAAACAATGCGCGAAAGCTATGCGGGATTGTTCGGAGGAATGGCACTGGCCGTGCTGCTGGTTTATCTGTTCCTGGTAATGAATTTTCAAAACCTGATCGATCCTCTGATCGTCTTGATAGCCGTGCCCTTTGCCCTTGGAGGAGTCATGTGGATGCTCTTTTTGTCGCAGACGCACCTCAGTGTCCCGGCTCTGATGGGAACACTGATGTGTATAGGCCTGACCACGGCAAACAGCATTCTCATGGTGACTTTTGCAAATCAGCGCATGCGAGCTGGAGACGACGCATGGGCTGCAGCGCTAACAGCCGGGTTCACCCGTCTTCGACCAGTGTTAATGACGGCAGGCGCAATGATACTCGGGATGATTCCCATGGCATTGTGCGTTGGTGAGGGCGGCGAGCAAAATGCGCCGCTCGCTCGCGCCGTGATCGGCGGTTTGGTGTTCGCAACTTTTGCGACGCTTATCTTCGTTCCAACTGTATATTATCTTCTTCGCAGAGTGAAAATTTCATCCCAGGACAAATAGACTCCAAAGAGGTACAAACATGGACAACGAACATCCCATTGATGACGGGGCTTCCCGCGAGCGCAAGATGAAGCCGGATACAGGGCGAAAGGTTAAAATATCCTCGGGTATTGTATCCTTGGCGCTCATTGCCGGTTTTTTGTTGCTCCAACACATGCAATCCTCCCATCAGGCTGATTTGACGAGGTTGGCGTTCAAAAGAGCTTCTACTCCGGCGGTAGTCAATGTGATCAGGGGTCAAAATGCGCCCTCATCTTTCGCATTGACTTTGCCCGGTGAAACTGAGGCATGGTATGATAGCACGATCTATTCGAGGGTCGACGGTTATGTAGCCAGTTGGCTTGTCGATATCGGCCATCACGTGAACAAGGGGCAAGTCCTGGCGAACATAGACACTCCCACTCTCGACGCCGAACTTGCAGCCGCCAGGGCCAAAGTCAAAGCCTCCGAAGCGCTTGTGGTGGCTCGGCAAGCCGATGCCAATTTTGCAAAAACCAGTTACACAAGGTGGAAGGAGTCGCCAAAGGGCGTCGTATCCGAACAGGAACGAGAAGCCAAGAAAGCCGCCTGTGAATTGGCCGCTGCCCAGCTAAACCAGGCGAAAGCGCAAGTCGGCATCGACCAGGCGCTTGTCGATCAATATACCGCCCGGTCGCGTTTCAAACAGGTTGTGGCGCCTTATAGCGGCGTGATTACAGAACGTCATATCGACATAGGAAATCTTGTCAGCAGCTCGAATACTACGCCGCTCTACCGCTTAGTGAAAAAAAGTATCATCCGGGTTGTCGTGTATGTGCCGCAGAATTCCGCAGGAGATATCGAGCTGGGTTCAGATGTCCGAGTTGAAACAGGCAATGATGAGAGCCTGACATTTTATGGGAAAGTGGCTCGCACTGCCGATGCCATCAATTCACAGACGAGGACTCTCCGGGTAGAGGCCGATATCCCGAACCCCGATCATTCGTTGGTCCCGGGAATGTTTGTAAACGTCAGTTTTCAGGTACCGACCGCTGGCCTTGTGCTGGTCCCTGCTGCCGCTTTGCTGTTCCGCTCAGGTGGCCCCGAGGTTGGTTTCATAGGCGACGACAACCACATAAAATTTCGCAGAGTCAAGATTAAGCGTGACGACGGAAACATAGTTGAGCTGGCATCGGGTGTTTCAGCCGGGGACAGAGTTGCATTGAACATCAGCAACCGGATTGCCGATGGAGCTATTGTGGAACCTCATGAGATAGTGGAGTTTGCGGATGTTCCACATACTGAAAACTAACAGTCGAAAAACCGGCAGGCTTTCGGTCTGTTCGCGTAGCGATAGAACCACAAGGAATTATTTTCTTTTGCGTTCACTGCTCCTCGCGTGGAGATAGAACCACAAGGAATTATTTTTTGCTTTTTCTGTTCGTCGCGTGGCGATAGAACCGAGAGGAATTATTTTCTTTTGCATTCACCATTCACCATTCACTATTCACCATTCACTATTCACCATTCACCATTCACTACTGACCGGTCAAGCTCCTTCCGGACAGCCAATCCCAGTTTCTCCAGTATATAGGGTTTTTTCACGTAAGCTCCCGCGCCTAATGCCTGCGCTCTATTCACCCGTTCCGTCTCAGAAAAACCACTGGCGATGATCGCCCTCTGATGAGGATAGATTTCAAGTATTTTGGAATAAGTGTCGAGACCATCCATGCCGGGGTCCATGATCATATCTAAAACGACCAAATCAACCGCGTTGTGCTTTAGATACTCCAGCGCTTCTTCACCGCTGGCAACACTGACGACGATGTAATTCAGCTTCTTGAGCATCGTGCCGGCGAGCTGTCGCTGCTCTTTAACGTCATCCACAATCAGGATGGATTCATCTTTCCCCATGTATTCAGCAGCGGATATGGGAACCTGTTCCCGGGTTATTTCCTCTCTTGTCACGGGAAAATAAAGGGTGAAAATGGTTCCTTTGCCTTCTTGACTTTCCACATTGATATATCCCAGATGATCTTTGACTGTACCCCAAATCACAGCCAATCCCAGACCTGTCCCGCTGCGGCCCATGACTTTTTTCGTATAGAAAGGCTCGAATATGCGCTTCAGATCGCGGGCTGGTATCCCTTCACCCGTGTCCGATACGGACAGAACTACATAGTCCCCCTCCCGAACCTCATCGTATCCGGAAACAGGTTTATCCAGATACCGATTCCCGGTCTTAATGGTGACTACGCCATCCTGAGGCATAGCTTCAGCAGCATTGCTCACCAGATTCATCAGCGTTTTGCCGAGATGAACGTCAGAACCCGATATATTAAGAAGGTGCGCCTCCAAATCGGTCTCGAGCCGCATGTTGGGATGATAGGAAGTGATCTTGGCGAATTCGGGGGAGTTCTGGCATTCCAGGACGATGTTATTCAAATTCAACACTTTTCTGTTGGAAACCCCCCTTCTCGCCAGGGTCAGAAGGTCCTGAACGATCGCAGCGGCCCTCAGCCCGCTTTTCAGAATCTCCATGGCTTTCGATCTCGCCGGACCGGACTCGCCTGAATCGTTTACAAGCAGTTCGGAATAGCCCACGACAATGCCCAGAACATTGTTGAGATCATGGGCTACGCCTCCGGCCATAGTCCCCAGGGCTTCCATCTTCTCCGCACGCTGCAGCCGCTCCTCCAGTTTCCTGCGCTCATCCTCGGCCTGCTTGCGGTCGGAGATGTTGCGGCCGACCCCGATGAGACCCAGCAACTCGCCATCGGTATTGTAATAAGAGGTCTTGAGCATGTCGAAGTACGCCCCCCCGCCGTCTTTGAAAGGAATCCATTCCTCATTGCGCCGCGCCTTCCCGGAGGAAAGCGTCTCCCGGTCCATCCGGCGGTAGAACTCGGCAATCTCGCGCGGAGCGATCTCGAGATCCGTTCTGCCGATCAGCATGCTCTCCGGCATACCCGAGTAGACCTCGAAAGCCTTGTTGCAACCGAGGTACACCGAGTCCTTGTCCTTGAAGAAGATCAAATCCTGTATGGAGTCGATAAGCGTGCGCAGCAGGGCGCGTTCACGGCGTAATTGCTCCCCGCTCTCGCGCAGTTCCTCTTCCGCCCGCTTGCGCTCGGCGAGCTCGGACTGAAGCTGCTCATTGGTTCTCCATAATTCATCCGTTCGCTCGTTTACGCGAAATTCGAGAGAAGCGTGCGTTGCACGCAGATGTTCGAGGAGTTTGTTGAAGGCAGCGCCCAGGGCGCTGATCTCGTCGTTACCTCTGACGTCGACCGCCGGCATTGTCGGGCTTACCGGATGAGCGGCAATCTCGTTGAAATGCATTGCCATGGCATTGAGACGCCGAGTTACAACGAATCTGAAAACAACGAAGATTGACCCGAAAAGGGCAGCAAAAGCGAGGGCCAGAATCGTCGTTTGCAAGCGCATCTCGGAAGCCAGAGAAGCGTTCATGGCCTCCACGGGGACCGCTACCGTATCCAGGCCTGCCACATCTCCCACCTTCCTGTGGAAGCTCGCAGTCGCGCCGTAGCGTTCCACAAGCTCCGCTGGAGCGTCCTGCGGGTCGCCGTGGCAGTGCATGCATTCCGGCTGCATCCATTTCGGAGTGAAGAGCGCCAGGTAGCGCTTGCCGTCGATCAGGACCTCCTCCGTGAGTCGCTTGACCTCAGGATTTCGACGGAAGTATTCTATCATCCGCAATTCGTCCTGATTGGCAATATTGGCGGGGTTGCGGGGGTTATCGGATGAAAAGCGGATAAAGAAGTCGGGGAATTTTTTTCGGACCTCTTCAAATATTTCACTGGAAATGAACGATGTGGACATTGTCTGGGGCATGAAAACGTCCTTGCCCGCCAATCTCTCCATGACCGGACGAATTTTTTCGGCCGCGTAATCTCGAATGGCAAGGTTGAATTCGAGAGCCATGGCAGCCTGCTTGCTTATGAGCTCGTTGGCGTGCTTACGGCTCGCCTGGTAGGTTTGATAAAAAACGAGTGTCGAAACCAGGACCGCCAGCAGTCCGAAGGGGATGAGAAACCGGGCGCCCACGCTTTTCACAGGCTTACTCCAATGAGTTTCACCATTGCCCGCCAAACACTCCGATGCTACCCCGGAGAAGCTCCGCTCGTGAGCGGCCGGGAGATCATTTTCCACACCAACTTCGGTTCGCTGCTTCCGGACCCTTTACATTTCCTGAGCACACTGGATCGGATCGAGCATTTTTCATGAGAGGTGGCAATGCGCACACTATCCGTCACCAGCGACATCGGCACCGCTCAAGGCATAGCTTTTTGTCGGCATATTGTGCGGATATCTTAAACCCTCGTATTTTCCCCTAATGGGAACGTCCGAATTCTACTGAATCTTAGGTGAGAAACATACTCGATAAATAATGGTTGGTTAATAGTACTCCGGGTTCTCTAATTGGGCAAGTGCTTTTAAACACTATTGTTTTAAACACCTGCTTTAAAAACTACCCAACCCGGTCGCCTGTTCCCGCTATAGAGGACACTAAGCACGCAACGTTCTAGTTTGACCATTGTTCAAACCGGTAACTTACAGGTAGTCCATGGCTTTGAGTTGTGAGGAGTTGAAAAGACTTCGACCCGAGACAACTCTTCATACTACCGAGAATTGGATACTTTTATTAACCCACACAGCCATTCACCTTTCACCGGCCCTTCTTCTTTTTGCCGTTTCTGGTTGCCGTTTCTGGTTGCCGTTTTGAACGGCCCAATCGCTCCGTGGTACACTATTATTGAATTGAGCGAATTGAGGGATTGAGGGATTCTGTCCGCCTGCTCACTGTTCACTGCTCCCCGCTCACTATTCGCTATTCACTCTCCCCTCCTCATAAGTTACTGTTTTCTCAGCGACCTCTGCGTCCTCTGCGGTGAATCGCTTTTAGTCTTTTGGTTTCGGCCCGAGGCTGCGCTGCGCTCTCTGTCGATTTCAGTACCACACGAGCGCCTAACAACGACATTCAGTGAATTTTGTCTGCAGTAGCCTGCAATCTTTACATTTCTTGACGATCTCCACACAGCCTCTTACCATAAAAAGCATGAAAAGAAATTTCACCTCACTTTGGCGGCGCCCGACCCGGCGAAAGTGCTGAAGTGACGCTGCATTGCTGCTTGGAGATGGTGGGGCTGACGCTAACCCCAATGTGGTTGTCACAGGCTGAATCGCCGGAGCGTCTGAGCTTATTGGACACCCTCTTGCAGGTCAGCGATTAACAGCCGAGGAGAGTTCGATGAAAGCGAATACCGCGCCGCAAGTTCTGCCAACGGACCAGTACAATAGCTTTTTGGTCGCCAACCTGCATCCACCTGAATGGAGGAACCCGGAACCCTGCGGCCGCTATGATCTGGTCGTCATTGGAGCCGGCACCGCCGGTCTGGTAACGGCGGCAGGTGCAGCAGGGCTGGGAGCCAGGGTCGCTCTCGTAGAAAAATACCTCCTTGGCGGCGATTGCCTTAACGTAGGATGTGTTCCATCCAAATGCATCATTCGCTCATCACGTGCCGCTGCGGATATCCGTGCCGCAGCCGGATTTGGCGTTAACCTGACCGATACGGTTGAAGTGAATTTCCCCGCCGTTATGGAGCGCATGAGACGACTGCGGTCGGGAATCAGCTACCACGACTCGGTCAAGCGTTTTCAAGGTCTGGGAGTCGACGTGTTTCTGGGGGAGGCCCAGTTCACCGGACCGGATTCTGTCGTTGTGGGAGACAAAGCTCTTCACTTCACCAAGGCTGCAATCGCAACAGGAGCACGAGCGGTAGAACTGCCGATCGAAGGCCTGAGAGAGGCGGGTTACCTCACTAATGAAACGGTTTTTTCTCTGACGCAGCGGCCCGGACGCCTTGCCGTCATCGGAGGAGGCCCGCTTGGCTCCGAACTGGCCCAGGCATTCCAGCGGCTGGGATCGCAGGTCTTCATTTTCCAGGGGCCTGACCATCTCTTAAACCGCGAAGATGAAGACGCAGCCGAAATACTCCAGAAGACTTTTCTCAGGGAGGGGATTGAACTCATCCTCAAAACCCGCCCCACAAAAGTAACTCTTACCCAGCAGGGAAAGCAGATCGGCTACGAGCGAGACGGTAAATTAGAGAGTTTGATTGTGGATGAAATTCTCCTTGGCCTTGGGCGGGCCCCCAATGTCGAGGGGCTCAATCTCGAGGCTGCGGGGGTAGAATACGACAGGAAAGACGGGGTCAAAGTGAATGATTATCTCCAGACAACAAACCCTCGGATCTATGCTGCCGGAGACATCTGCCTTCAGTATAAATTCACTCACATGGCCGACGCCACCGCTCGCATTGTGATTCAGAATGCACTCTTTATGGGGAGGAAGAAACTGAGCACACTTCACATTCCCTGGTGCACCTACACCGATCCGGAAATCGCTCATGTCGGGATGTATGAAAGAGACGCTCAGGAAAGAGGCATTCCTTTGGACACCTTCGTCAGACCTATGAAGGAAGTGGATAGGGCAATTACGGACGGGGAGGAAGAGGGATTTGTGAAGGTGCACGTGAAACGCGGCACCGACAAGATCCTTGGGGCCACCATTGTGGCCCGTCATGCAGGTGATATGATCGGTGAAATCAGTCTTGCCATGGTGGGAGGACTTGGCCTCAAGACCATGGCCAACGTGATCCACCCTTATCCGACTCAGGCAGAGGCCATCCGGCAAGTGGCCGATGAGTACAACCGCTCGCGATTGACTCCATTTGCAAAGTCAGTTTTGCGATGGTGGCTTGGCTGGAGACGGTGGAATTTTATGGAGAAACTAAGAAATATTGGGCATGGGTCCGCTAAGGGGCCCCAAGGCTTAGAGGCTTAGTCGCATGGAATCTCATGAAAAACAAATGGGAGCAGAGATAAAGGCGGCCGCGTTGGTTCTTTTCGTAATCACGGCCGTGATCATTGTTCGCTTTACGCCGGTGAAAGAATTCCTTACCGCCGAAAGATTGGGCAACTTTCTGGAGAATGCGGGATTCCTGGCCCCACTGGCATTTATAATTGTGTACGCGGCAGGGGTATGCCTGTTTGTGCCGGGAACCCTTCTCACCGCCTTGGGGGCGGCCATCTTCGGACCCTATTTTGGCTTTCTCTACGTCTGGGTGGCGGCCATGTCGGGATCGAGCCTGGCATTCTTTATCGGGCGCTACCTGGGGCGGGATTTTGCCGCGTCACTCATCGGCGACAGGCTCAGGAAATATGATGAGGCCATCGAGCGAAACGGCTTTGCCACAGTACTTTACCTGCGCCTTGTCTACTTCCCGTTTACCCCCATGAACTTCGGCATGGGGCTGACCCGTGTGCGTTTCCGGGATTATTTTTCCGGGACGGCGCTGGGTATCATCGTCGGCACCTTCATTTTCACTTTTTTTGTCGGGACGGTCAGAGACGTCTGGGCAAGCGGCGAATGGAGAGAATTGCTTAGCTGGAAGGTATTCTTCTCACTTGGTCTTTTTGCCTTTTCGTTCTTCATCCCCAAAATTATCGAGAGGGTAAAAGCATTTAGGAGAGTTGATGCGGGATGACTTCCAGCCTGGTTTACAGTATTGAGCATGGTGATATGGGCTGACAACCATCTACAAGACCTTCTTGTGGGTATAAATAATAAGGAGAACCTGATGGAAAAATGCTTAACTCTGATACAGCGGGTGGCAATCTGCTTTGCGGCCGGCGTTATAGGCGCACTGGCCGTGCTCCTTTTTGGCCGCGTCCTGTTTGCGTTGGGGCTTAGCGCGGAATTCGGGATAAAGGCCCCGCCACCGTTGAGCCCGCCGGATGTATACAGGCTGCTCTTCTGGGGCGGGCTGTGGGGTATCCCGTTCGGGCTTTTTATGAAGACCTCATGGAAGCACCTATACCTGTTTGGTCTTCTATACTTCCTCGCGCCGGTGCTGGCGCTCTACATAATCTTCCTGCCGATGAGCGGCGCGGGGTATTTCGGGCTTCAGCAAGGACCGTTGTTCGCAGTCTACCTGCTGCTGGTAAATCTGCCCTTCGGGATAGTCACCGCTTTGGCAGCAATGGCGATAATAGGGAAGAACCCGACGTTCTGCGGGGTCTGAGATGTGTTCGTGTTTTTCAAGCACGAGGATGAGTGGAAAGCTCCTCAGATGGCGAAAAGGTTTTCTTGAACTGTGGCTGCGTGAATCGAGTTTTTTGGGGGCTTATTGTGGATGTTGAGGCTCAATTTCCAGCCCTTCTTTTCAAACCGATCGCCTGCACCAATCCCCAGCGGACGTCCTCCGGCAGGTCTTTGAACGCGGCCATCATGGTCCCTGGATAACCATTTGTGATAACTTCAAAAGCACGACCGGGCACAAGACCGTAGAACCTCAGGTCGGGCGGCGGGGGCCTAAAGCCCTTCGCGACGGGCGAGCCGCCGCCATCCACACCGTGGCAGGGAGCACAGGCGCCCGTATAGACCTTATCCGCCCCGGCGGCGGCCTGGGGCGAAACGGGCGCTGGGATTTTAGCCGGCTCACCCAATACTCCGAACTTGTCGCTCAGGTAAGCCATCAGGTCATCCACCTGGTAACGGTCGTAAACCGTGAAGTAGCCCATCCCGGTGCCGGCGACTCCACCGGTTATGATACCGTAGAGATAGGGGCGCGTCGTCCTCACGGCCTTAAGGTTTTCCGCAGGAATGATGAGGTTCTTCGCCTCGATACCGTTGCCGTCGGCGTTCTTTCCATGACAGAAGGCGCAGCTCCGGAGGTAGATAGTCCCGGCGTCGTTATAGGAAAACGCGAGGGATGCGCGGTAGGCGTCGAGGGCTCCCGAGGTTTCGGGCAGCAGCACTTCCTTATACTCCAGGGCATTGGCCGCAACGGCCTGTTGCAGGGGGACGATCTCCCGAAACTGTATCATCTGCCTGGTAAGGAGCATGGACACAAGGACCATCATGAGCAAGGGGACCACGACCCTCAAACTTAAGGAAGAGGCGCCGAAGGCGGCCGTCAGTAAGGTCCTCGACAGCAGGCCGGCGCCCACGGCCCCGACAATCAGGGCGACAAGGGCGGCGGGATCGGGCCTTTTCAGCAAGGACACATACAGGATCGCCCCCAGAAGGATCTGTAACAGAATTCCTGCTGTCATCCAGCGCAGGAGGGCGGACTTTCCATCTTCCATACGCGCGGTAAAGAAGTAGTGGTATGCGGCCCCCATGACCAGCCCCGCCCCCAGAACATGGAGGAACCGGAAGAGCCAGTGCACCGCCGGCTGTCCGGATAAATGGAAGCCGCCCAGGGCGATGGCCTGCCACTTGTCGGGATTTTCTACGACGACCAATACTGCCGCAAGGATGCCCGGCACCGTGACCAGGCACGAAAGCGCCATTATGGCGACGAACAAATGGTAGCGGCGATGCGTCTTGATACCGTGCCCCATGATATCGAAAGACAGGAACGCAACAATCAGCAAGACGATGATACACATCCACCAGGGAGCGAGCAGATTTACCGCCGTAAAAAAGCTGATAGCGAAGGTTACCTGCATCAGCAGCAGGGGCGCCACCCCCAGCACCACTGCCAGGCTCTTGTGGGCCAGGAAAGTACGCAGAATCCGCCTGTCCAGATCCATTTCCCGCTTCAGACCGGCGCCCCAGTGAAAATGCACGAAAAAATATACTGCAAGAACAGCCGTTCCCAGGGTGATCAGGACAAAAAGCATGTGCAGGGTGAAAGAGACAAACAGCAGCCCGTGCAGCCAGCCGTCGGGCAGCGGTCTTGCCAGCGGCAGATCGAACAACCTATTCATGGGCAGCCCCCCCGGTCAGAGGGGTGTAGCGGGAAGGCGCCCTGAGGTGGACCTTGTCGTTTGCCAGGCGGTAGAGAAACCCGGCCAGGATCCGGCGCTCCGCCTCGGTGCCTGAAAACGGCGGCATGAACGGCACCATTTCGTTGATGTGGGACAGGTATACGAAGATACCGTCCTCGGAACGGCCGCTCACCCGCCGTCTGATATCGTTCACGCCGTCAATGGTGTGGCAGGCCGAGCAGTTTTGGGCCAGCAGAAAAGCCCCCCGGTTAACCGGGTCGTCCTGCCCCAGCATATTGAACCAGTATGCCTGAGGCAACAGGCCGTCCCTGTTCAGCAGAGGACCTTCGGTTAGCAGAACGTTGGCGGCATAGAGGTACCCCGGCATTACGTAAGGCCCCCGGATGAATTCCCGGGTCCGCTCGAAGACGAAGACGAAGGCGATGGACAGGACCAGGGCCGGAATGACCAGCACCTTGACCACTGGGGCTTTGCGCCGCCAAGCAAACCAGGCGCAGGAAAGGACTGTAAGAAGGGCCGCCCCCGCTGCGGCCGGCAGGATTTGGGGATGCTGCGACAGGTGAGAAGTCAGGATACCGAAAATAATATGGGTTTTGTACCGCAACGGCACTTCGGTGTAATACCACGCGGACAGGGGTGGGATGAGCACGAGGGAGACCATGCAAATCGCTCCAATGAACCTAATGGCATCCCGGCGGAAGGGAGTATCCGGCCGGGTAAACAGCAGGTACATGATAGCGAATAGAGATCCCAGCGTGAAGGCAACGGCCAGGCGAAGCAGGAACTGCGGCGCAAAGCTGGGGTTGAAAAATGCGGACAGCAGGCCCCTGCCCCATGGCCAGCCGTCCGGGGTCAGCATGAATCCCAGTATTCCGGAGATGAGGAAGGCAGACCCCAAGCCCACTATGACATAGCCTGCGCCCAAAAGCAGGTGCCGCCGTTTGCGTTCCCTCTTCCAACCTTCCCACGTAAAGTAATAGATCAACAGGAGCACCACCTCAGTCACGAAAAACAGCCATTCCAGGAACCACGGCCAGAAAAAGACCCGGAGGAGCGACCCGATGCCCCGGGGCGACAGGGCTGAGGTGGTAAACCAGATGCCCACCCCTGTGGTCGCGCCTACCCCGGTAACAATGAGGATGACCGCTTTCAGAAGGCCACGTGAGAAGTCCTCCCAGGCAGGGTCGCCATCCCGCATGCCCCTGTATTCGCACAGCACCGCCAGCGTCACTGCGCCGATGGCCAGTCCATGGCTGATGAGGACGTGCAGCACGGCAACAATTCCGATAGTCATGCCGTTACCCAGGTAAGGGACCTGAAAGAGGAGGAACTCCATGGGCGTAATCCCTCAGCGGGCCGTAAAGTGCGCTCGGGGCTGACCGGTCACAAACACCGCAACGTCCAGCGCCTGGAGTTCCGTCATTTCCGGGTGTTCAAAGGGCATGTTCATGTAAGCGAAAGCTGAGAACGTCTGGATGTGCGACATACCCGCTCCATCGTTGAAAGACTCGTCCCCCCATAGCGGCGGGGCGGTCCGGGTGCCCTCCCCCGAACGTCCGTGGCAGGCCAGGCATTTTTCCTCGTACACCCGAGCCCCCCGGGACTTGTCCGGTTCCTCCAGCTCTTTGAGGCGAGGCAGTCCCAGCCATGGGATGTCACCATAAACGGGCAGGCCTTTCGATATCCACTGGTAATAGGTCACTATTGCCGCCATCTCCCTGCCGTCCGGCGGAACAGGCCTGCCGTTCATGCTTCTTTCGAAGCAACTGTTCGTGCGGGTCACCAGGTCGGAAGCATATTCCTGCCGCGAACGGTACCGGGGGTAGACGGCGCTCACTCCCACCAGGGACAGCCCGCCGTTGCGGCCCCCTTCGGTGATGCCGCCCCTGAAGTGACAGCTCATGCATCGTAGCTTGTTGCCCGTGTAGGGAGCTGCATATTTATGCGTGTCCACCATGATGTTGTAGCCAAGCATGACCGCGTCGCGTATGTCTTCCGGGGCATCCCGGGGCGCCGGGGGATCGTAGACAACCGCGTTCGGGGAAGGAGGATGCGCAGGAGCGATGACGGAGATTCCCGTATTCGCAGAAAAATGGATGAAGTTATTGAACACCAGGGAGAGGGCCCCGCCCACTACGGCGAAGATGAACACGACCACAAGGGAGAAAGCCGCCTTGTTCTCAGCCATGGTTGCCTCGCTTAATGTGGAAGATTGTGCATCAGAAATGTGACGGAGTTCCGGACCCCTTATGGTCAGCGGATGGCGCCCGAAAACCTGCTTTAAGCAGGAACGGAGAAGGCCTTTTCCTTTCCGCGTTGAAGGGATGATAATTACGAGCCGGAAAAAAACCATTGCACGAAACAAAAATCTGCGTGGCCCGGGGAATTACAGGAAGTTGTCAGCAAATGGACAGTGAGCCGAAAGTTCTGTCTTGAGCTCAATACTTCCTTTCATACTTGAGGATCCGAGTCCCTTCATATTTAATGCGGATTGAATACACCGATCAAACCGATCGCCCGGATTGGATGAAACACAGATAACTCTCCAAAAGCACATCGCCCAGCCAGCCATCGAATTCGTAATGTAGTTTACGGACAACCATTTTGCCGGAAGAGCGATCAATCACACTCTGCTCGCCAAATCCCCCCGCAACTTCAGGCTCTAATTGGTAGTATTTCATCGTCATTCGCCTCCTGCTGGTGGCATAAACGTTACTCGCGTCGCTTCCTCAACTCCTTGATGAGCTTATTCCAATACTTTACTGCTTCTATATGCTCATCTCTCGTTAAAATAACTTTATTTGCTGGATCAGTAGGATTGCCACCTAGAATCACAGGCTTTATTTCGAAGATCTCTTTACCCGCATATGGGGATGATCGCACTTTTCGAAGTCCGTTTGGCATTTCAAAAAGAGACTCCAGGAAAGAAACAAAATTGGGCGCCAGTATCACAACCAACTCACGATCCATTCCCACAAATGGAATCTGCACCACCGGCCAAGGGGATACATTTGTGTCAAAAGCGAAAGCCTCTCCACTTCCATCTGATCCAATCAAAATCAGTCCAGGCGCGTATTCATGAACTTCATAAGCTATGTTAAATCTTAAAATATCTTGAAGTTTCCAAAGAATCAGATATGTACTCTCACCAATGAAACCGTCTCCTCCATTTCCAATCTCTAGAAAATCAACGTAATCACTAGGAAGTCGTAAATGTAATTTCAGTTCAAAGGCATCAATCGTCGTATCACTTACAGGAGGATTGGAATTGAAGTTGTCAAACAAGTGTGCAGCTAAGCGCTGTGCCATTGTGAATCTCCTGGTTTATGTAGCTCTCTCTGTAACTGGTTCCACCAGTTGGTCAAAACACGGTGTTCAGTTTGATCTAAAGGCAGCTTATTTTCAATACCAATCGGATCTCCACCGAATTTGACAGGTTGAAGGTGATGGATTTGCTGTCCCTCCAAACTTGGGTCAGCCGCATGCATCTTCCGGTTTGCTTTGTTTGCAGCATTCCGTGCAGCTTGGTACTCTGCTCAGGTTGTTTGATGCCGACTGAAAGTGAATGCTTTCACCCTTCCCAAACATTAATGAACTCAAAACCTAGCAGGCCACTATCTATAACTAATTTTCGGAACTTATCCGTTACGTAAACTTCCGACCCTGGGAATTGCGGAATTTTAAAGATGGTAGCACCACTGAGTCTATTACCACAAAATGCATACTTGAGAACCTGCATAATGCTACCATCAGTTTTGAATCTCTCAACCTCAGAGTTGGATTCATCAAGTGCATCTATGAATGTAGTCACATGGAAGGCATAATACTCTCCTTCGGTGCAGGAGAGCGGCAAGATTTCTCCATTTTCTTCAAGCATACCCCTCAAAACATTTACAGCCTTCAGACTGAATACCGGAACGGCCACAGCGAGGTGAGGGAAATCACTTGGAGGAAGATTTCGGTTGAACTTATCTTCGCGTAATATCTCAACAAAGGGAGGGGTCCAGGATTGTATTAAGCGTCCTTCATCGAATTGACGCAAAAGAACCCAGTCTTTCTTGGATGCGAAGACCAGGTTTTGATATCGATTGCAATCAGGTCTAAGCGGAAAAACATTCATGATAAACTCCTAATTATTAAGAAACGTTTTTTGACATCGTTTCGCGCTCAGATCACTAATCTAACAGAGGTCTTTTTCGGTCATTTTCTTCCAGAAATGGTCCTTCATTCCTTTAACCTGTTCATCCACTAACCGCATCAAATCTTTGTAACAGGCAACATCATAGGTCTCAAGTCTAACCATCTCGACGAGAGCATAAACAATGTACTGTATCGTTGAATCGTCAGGCGCATCCATAAGCCTTGCTTTCAGGAAACCGATAGCCTTCTCGCCATTCAGTGCAAACGGGCCCACGAATTCCAGCGCTGGCGGCTCAATGTAGTCACGGGCACAAATGAAAACCGCGTACTGTTTTGCAACGTCGTAATGAGCGAACTCGTCCACTCTGGCCTTTTCCGACTTCCCGTAAAATATTCCCGAATCCGTCAGCGTGGAGCAATCATACTCACCAACGCTCACATTGTGGGGCCACCAAATGCATCCGGATATACTCAGGGGAAGTATTGCTACAAGTGCACACAACCCAAGCCCTCTTACGCTTACTCGTGACATCCATCACCTCTATTGTGATTGTTTTGTCAGATCGTCAAGAATCCGTTTTTGCATACCATAAGCAGGCTTCTCATAGCGACTGTTCTTATCATATCCCGTCGGGTTGGATAAAAGGTATGTCGCCCAGTTCATTCCTTCACGATACTGTCCAACATGGACAAGCTCATGCCCCAGCAATGCTGTGCCCTCCGGCGATCCTGAGACAAAGACCCCGGGTCGAAAATATATGTCGTTCCCACGCGTAATACCATCCATGCTCTTGGGTAGATACCAAGGCTCCCCGCCAATGTGGATGCGAGCATTGTTGAGATCTTCCTCTGAAATATACGGGCGGAGCAAATCTTTCTCGCGATCGTTTAAGGATCTGCCCCGAGATAAGGCGTCATGCGTCTCTCCGGTCCTGCCGGAAATGCCCTGCGGTCCTGCGTCGGCAGCAAGTATCTGCTTATTTGGCCCATTTGGCCCATTCCGGTCGGCGCTGTCTGCATCATGGAAGACCTCAGTCAGGTCCTGCGCCTCATCGGCCTGACCCGCTTTGCCATTAGAATCTACCACATTTGTACCTGTCAGGGTATTTGTACTGGTATTTGTATCCTTGTAGCTTGGATTTCCTTCTGTGCCCGCACTCAGCGCTCTGGGTGTTCCATTCGGGAACAGAATTCCCTGTGCGATTTCGCGTTTCTGCATATCCCTTGGGATTTTGCCGGAGTTATTTTGCTGCCAGTCATCGATGGCCTGAGCGAATTTGCTTGCGAATCCACTCCATTTTTGCTGTTCGGTTGCGGAAGGCGAGGAATCATCCATCTTGTAGAATGGGGACTCGGCTGATGCGGCGGCCAGGGTCGTCAGGTCCCTGATTGCTGTGATCGAGGAATTGAGGTTTGTGAGCTTCGCTGCTTGTGTTGCGTCGTGGTTTCGGATTTTGTTCTGATCGCTCATTAGCTGGTTAAGTTGCGAGACCGGCATGCCGCCGCAGTATTGCATGAGGTTGAGGTTTGCGAAGCGGTCCCTGTCCGTGTACTGCATGCCGTTGAGGTTGTCGTAGAGCCGGCTCGTCTGCGCTGTTGCTGGAGGGTCCCACATGGCAGAAGCGTTGGCGTTGATGGCGTTATTCACCACTCTGTGCGCGGACGGATCGGTTTTTACAATGGCGTTGTAGGCATCCACCAGCCGGGGATTGGTTAGCAGGTCCTGTTCGGATTTAATGGCGTTTGGACCGTTTAATGCCGCATTGAGGATGTTCCAGTTCGCCTGATTGGTCATGTTTTCGGCATGAAGCTGCTGCCCTATCTGCTGGATGTAATGGCTGCGATATTGCTGCTCTACTGTGGGGTCTCCGGGGTGTTCCCGGCGGGCGAGATCGGTTACCGCCTGGAGACCTGTCTCGTAGTTCTCTTTGAGGTTTTGAGCGGTCGGGGCCCCGTTTGCGGCGTACATCATCGAATGCCGGTCAACGTAGCCCTTGATGTAATTTATGAACCGGCCGGCGCTCATGTCGGAAGTGCCGCCGTTGCCGGTGATCGCCTTCGGGTCCCCGACCACATCCCCTGCGTTGGCGTTCGGGTCGGCGTGAAGAAGCGCTGTTGCCCCGCCGATTCCCTGCTGGTGCGCAAGATAAACTTCCCATGGCTGAGGCTGGCGGCCTAAATCTTTGGTAAGGGCCGCGCTGTTTTCTTCTGACCTGAAATCTTCTCGGTGGATGGGTGAGTGGGTGAATAGGTGAATGGGTAAAAAACAAAAATCGTCCATGGCGCTTCCTGGCTCACGGAAGAGAGTGAGGGACGAAGGCTGCCCAGTTACGCTTGACAGGGGATAGTGCAAGGATGAGCTTAATTTAAAAGGAGTAAACTATGGCAAATCCGTTCGTGCATGTTGAGTTGCATACACAGGACCCGGATCGGGCAAAAAAATTCTACAAGAATTTATTTGACCGGAAGTACGAAGATGTGCCGGACATGGACTATACCATCATCAAAGTGGGAGAGGGTACGGGGGAGGCATGATGAACATCACTCATACCTTTTTGACCATCTGCGCCTGCGGGTGTTACAGGTAGGCTAGCTAAAGTCACGAACCGGGAAGCTTTTCTTTACCTTACCGGATATGTTTTTCGGGCAGGGTTTCGTGCAGCCGGCCTTCAAAATATTGAGATCCGGCGCGTTCCCGCGGAATGCTTAGCATTGTTATTTCACATCAGGGAGCAGCCCTTGCCAGTGTTGTCAAAGATGATGGAACCCTCCATGGATTAACAGCGGTCCGGCCTCTTCTACAGAAGGCCTCTCAAAGGCGGGGTCATCACCCTTTGCCGTCATGTTCACGAGCCGGTTCCAAGTGTCTATCTTGTCCAGGCAGATTTCCTGCAACTGGCGAAGAACTGTCTCTTCACGTATCTGAATTATGACGGGCTTTTTTCTTCGGGTCAGGGCTTTTGCCCAGTGATTGATTGTCAAGATTGGGTATGTCAAGGCGTCACTAATGCTTAGACGGGCGCCGGTAACAGGATCGTCACAAGGGGGATCGATATCCGGCAGCACACGTAAGATGCCTACTCCTTTTACTGTGATAAGGCCAAACGAGTATGGATTCAAAACAATATGGCCTTTTAGTCCAGGAGCCTCGGCAAGGACGGCGGCAAGTTTTCTGGCGACCGCTGACGGAGTAGAATAAACGTAATATCGATTATGGACCATGAAGAAAGAATCGGCGCCAAGCTCAGCAATTCTTTCGTTTATGTGCTTTAGCGCTTCCCCGTGGTCCGCGGCCGGGGAAAGAGCATTCGCCGGTGCGCGGCGCCTCGCCCTTTCATGTCCAACTATGAGGCCATCCTTGACGTAGAGATACCATATGTTTTTGTATATAGGTTTTCTCCATGCCCGAGTGAGCACGGCAAGATCGGCAAAGCTCCTGAGCGGATGTCCCATTGTCTTTATAGGTTGTCTTACAGGGTCTAATCGCCTCGAGCGAATCGGCTCTATAAGAGCCCCGATCTTCAGGTCAAATGTTCCCTTATGCCACAGGACTCCGGACTCGGGATCGTATTCCACCCCATCTTGCGTAAAAAGTCCTCCCCGTTCCGCCATATCTTGTACGTTCGGCTCCGGTGGGACACATCCTTTGGATCGTGTTGACGACCTTTTTCGATTCTTCGACATAGCAGCACCTCGCCGAGTATAGATCATATTTGTAACCATCGGGCTAAATTCTACCACAACCAAACGTGGATCTGACCTGGTCCGGGAATAATTTTATTATGCATAATTTGCGCTGCCCGGGTGGCCCTGTTCGTGGCGTCTGAGCAAAAATTGCTTGATCCTTACCGGATTCGTTGTACGGGTAAGTTTTTGCGCAACAGACCTCCGAAATATTCACGATTCGGCTCTTCCCCGCCATATAGGGATTGGTGATTCCCGTCAAACTGTATAGCGTGCCATAAGATGTGTGCCGGGACATAGTATCTCACTGCATCGATCATTTTCTCAGAAACATTTTTCGGAAGCACGGCAACGGCTCCGATCGAACCGAAATCAAAGAGCTTTTGCGGCATCCTATCGCGCATTAACTGAATATCTGTAAAGCTCTGAGGATGGATCTCCTGCAATCCGCGCACCTTGAAATCCGAATCGATATATACCAGGACAGGTACGTCCCGGTCCCTTGTAAGCGCCTTAGCCCAGCCGGCGATGTGCTGGATGGTATCAGCTTCCTTTCCGAGCAATTCGTGCGGAATCGAGGGCTGAATAATCGGGTCGACCCAATCCTTTGGAAGATCCGGGAGAGGGGAGGTGCCGTAATCTTTAGATATCGCGTCTATGTATCCAAATTCGCGAGAATTTATAATGACATGACCGACAAGTTGCGGAATCCAGCTCGCTATATCATTGGTGACCTTTATATCCGCGTCAGAAGGTTTGGGATTTCCACTCGGGTGGTTGTGGATCATATAAAGGGCCGTAGCACCAAGCGCCTCAATGCGTTCCCTGAGGTGCGCGATAAATTGGGCGGCATCACCCCAATAGGACATCGAGTATCCGGGATTCATGCACGTCACCCCCTCATGATCAACTCCTGCGGTGACATAAACAACTTTACTCGCGTCGCTTCTTCAAATCCCTGATGAGCTTATTCCAATAGTGTACTGCTTCTATATGTTCCTCTCTAGTTAAGGTAACTTTATTTGCCGAATCCGTTGGACTGCCCCCTAGAATCACAGGCTTTATTTCGAAGATCTCCTTACCCGCAAATGGTGATGATTCAACTTTTCGGGGTCCATTCGGCATTTGAAAAAGATACTCCAAAAATGAGGCAAAATCTGGTGCCAATATCACAATTAACTCGCGATTCATTCCTACAAATGGAATCTGCACTACCGGCCAAGGTGAGGAATGTGTGTCAAAAGCGAAAGCCTCTCCACCACCATCTGATCCAATCAACAGCAGACTAGGTGCGTCTTCATGAACTTCATAAGCTATGTTGAATTCTAGAATCTCTTCAAGTCTCCAAAGTATTAAATATGTATTATTACCTATGAATCCTTGTCCTCCATCTCCAGTCTTTAGAAAATCAGCGTAATCACGAGGAAGTTGCAAACTTGATTCCAGCTCAAATGCTTCAATCGCGGAATCGCTTACAGGAGGGTTGCAGTTAAAGCTCATAAGCAAATTTTCAGTCAAGCGTTGTGTCATTGTGAACCTCCTGATTTCTTAAGATCTCTCTGTAACTGGTTCCACCAGTTGGTCAAAACACGGTGTTCAGTTTGATCTAAAGGCAGCTTATTTTCAATACCAATTGGATCTCCACCGAATTTGACGGGTTGAAGGTGATGGATTTGTTGTGCCTCCAAACTTGGGTCAGCCGCACGCATCTTACAGTTTGCTTTGTTTGCAGCATTCCGCGCAGCTTGGTACTCTTCCCCTTGAATCAGCCTAAACGGTCCTTCGGGCATTTGGACCCCCTCCCGATAACCAGTCCAATCCCGCCGCCGTTTAGGGTGATAGCTTTTTGATTTCCGACAACTTCTGCTGCATTGGCGGTGGGGTCTGCGTGAATAAGCGCTGTGGCCCCGTTGATTCCCTGCTGGTGGGCAAGATAAACTTCCCATGGCTGAGGCTGCCGGCCTAAATCTTTGGTAAGGGCCGCGCTGTTTTGCTTAGTTAAGGCCACGCCGAGTTCGATCTGTTTCCTGCCATCCGTTCTGTCCTGGTCAGTGCCCCCCAAATCCCCCCCCCAAGCCGGCCGCCGGAAGAAAGCCCGGAAGCTGCGGAGAGGTAGTGAGTTATGGCAAACTTATACAGTTAAATATCGATCAACATACTTCTCAGCGAATTCCTGAGGCATAAGCGTTGTGCAATGCCTCCGAGCGATCTCTTCATTCTTGGTCCACAACTCCCGGATTTTTTCGGGCATATCGTCGGGTAACTGCAGAGCACCAGCAATCACCTCGTGCCATTCCCCTTGCAGGCCATATACGGATTGAAGCTTCGGCGTCATTTTCATTAACGTGCCCACCTCTTTTTCAGGAAGTCGGCCTATGGCCCAAAGGACGTAGCACTCCAGGAGTCTGAGGAGGGGTTTACCTTGATAGCGCGTATTAGAGGTCACCATAGCAATCCTTGCTAAATCATATCGGGGTCAACAGAAAGGGCGTCAACAAAAGCCTCGAAAGAGGGAGCTATTTCAATGACTGAAAAGTTCTCATCGTGCACGCAGAGCTTTACTGCAGGCGGCGACGTTCTGAGGTCAAGAAAGAACTGGTTCCCCCCCCCATCCACAGCGAACGGAAGGGTGAATGCGCCCAATATATGACGCCACCGCTCAGTCGCCACCCATAGGCTTGAGGCCGAGGCCCTATCGTCGTCAAGGTGGTAGAATCGGTTTACAGCCCACCTGGCCGCTCCTAGTCTGCCGACAGGCTGAATTGAGTCTAGTTCCGGATGCCCACCATTTGAATGTCGCAACAGTTTTAGATAGTCTTCCGGCAGCCTGACGCCGAAATGAGCCTGAAATGCTTCAATTACGGCATCAGTCGGCGCAGCCCGTCTTGTTGGCATGCCTCCTTCGTTGACATTGAGTTCAGACAGATTGCGCATTAGTTTGCTGGTGCTCCTGCTGGAATAGCCCAAATCGAATAACCTCCACGACCACTTGGATGGAGCGTGCTCCAGAAGACCGAGCCAGGAGTATGTTGGGCTTCGGGAACGAGTTGTATCACCCCAGTTTCATTGGCGTGATGCCATATCCAATCGCTCGGAGTAGCCCTCCCACCGAGACTAGAGACTGAATCGGCAACACCAGGTATCAATTGCTCCATCTGTTCAGCAAACTGAGGATCTCCCTGGATAGAGGCGTCTAGAGCCGCATTCGCCCGATTGATTTGGACGGAGCGACTGGCACCTAGACTAGCTGAGTCCAGTTCCATCTGATATGCAACACTGTAAAAGTCACCAGTTGCTGCCGCCATCCTCTCCGTTGCGCCGGAAAGAGAACCGACTGGACCCTCAAAGGCCAGACCTGCCAGGGCAGGAATTTGTAACGCACCCATAAAACGTGCCATGTCGTCGGCAGCGTCTTTGGGCGCAGCGAACGGAGACTGGTAGGGAAGCCCGGTTAAGCTTGCAAACGACACGTCTCCAGCTAGATCAGGGCGAGGAGGTGAGTTCCAGCCCAATTCTAAAAAGAATTCAATCGCGCCGATAAGCCATTGCTTGTAAATATTAGCCGCGCTGCCCCCCGGCATCGGCATGCCCTGGTCCCCAAGGTCTGCTTGACTATTCAGACCGCTACCGGGGTTGCTAATATCGGCGTTCGTCGCGGCCGTTCCGGGATCGACCAAGGCAGACCCCGCCGCGTCGGAGAGGCGGACCGGGTTATCTGCCGAGTACAAATAGCCTTTCAGCCAGCCCTTAAAACCAAGGGGGTCTCTATTGATGGTCCCCCCACTCGCTGGATCATAATATTCTACAGGATGGTATACAAGTCCTGTCGCATCCGGTTCCCGGTCAGGAATATCCGAGAAGTCAACATGTAATGTCTTCCGCTGCACCGGCAGGGCATCAGGGATATCCGAAAAATCTACTTCCAGAATATTCTGTCCGGACAAAGGATTTTCCGCCACTTGCGAAGTTTGTTCCGGCTCACCTCGTGGAACTGCGTCCGGTATGTCCGAGAAATCAACGAATAACCTCGTCGGCTGTGCGGGTAATGCATCTGGAATATCCGAAAAATCCACTTTCAAGGTCTGCATCTCGGCCATGGTCTATTCCCTCCCACCTAAGGGCATGACTGGATTAATCCTCTTGCCCTTCTGCAGGGAGCTTGAATTCCAATTTCATATTCCGGAAGTCTTTCTCGATGCCGGGATGCATTTTAGAAAGTTTTTCCCCTGCAGCTTTAATCGTATCCTCAGAGACGACCTTCCCTGCCGCCTGTAGCTGCTGAGCCACCCATAGGCCAAACGGGTCTCGTGCTGGCATGTGTTCGCTGCCGGCCGGTCTATCTTGTGCCCCTGGCATGCCTGCACCTACCGTAGCAGGGGTCGGCTGCGCCGGCATCGGCTTCGTTGATTCGTCCGGAAAGAGCATGCTTCGCCCGATCTGGACTATGTCGGAATCACTAGGAATCTTGCCGTTATTGTTCTGCCGCCAGTTGGTAATGGCCCGATCGAGTTGCCCGACGAACTGGTTATATTCCTGAGGCTGCGAGACACCGCGAGCGCCAAAGCGGGTTGAGTCTGCGGCTTCTTTGAATAACGGTCCTACGACATCTTCCGCGTGTTTCAACTCGATATGCTTTTTTGCTTCAGCCTGGTCCTGATTTCTTATGGCCTGCTGGTCTTTCATCAGATCGTTCAGGTCGCTCGCCGGCATCACGCCGTAGAGTTGCATGAGGTCGAGATTTGAAAATCGCTGCCGGTCGGTACTTTGCATACCTTTGAGTTGATTGCAGAGGGCATTCGTTTCCGTGCGCGCCGGGGGGTCCCACATAGTGAGGGCGTTCGCGGTGATTGCCCTGTCTACAAGGTCATGAACGCCAGGGTCCACGCGAACGGCATCGGCGTAAGCCTGCGTGCGTTTGGGATCGCTAATGAAGTCAGACCATGATCGAGCGCCATTTGGGCCTGCCAAGCCCGACCGCAGGATTTCTCTGTTGGCCCGGTCTGTCAACTGGGCCGCGCGTAATTGTTGCTCCGCCTGCTGGATAAAGTAGCTTCGATAGCGTGCCTCGGCTGCGGGGTCTCCAGGGTGTTCCCGGCGGGCAAGATCGGTTACCGCCTTGAGGCCCGTTTCGTAGTTCTCCAAAAGATTCTGAGCGGTAGGGACGCCGTTTGCGTCGTACATCATCGAATGTTTATCGACGTAGCCTTTGAGGGTATTGATGAACTGGCCGGCGCTCATGTCGGGAGTGCCGCCGTTTAGGGTGATAGCTTTGGGATTTCCGACGACTTCTGCTGCGTTGGAGTCGGGATCGGCATGAAGAAGCGCTGTGGCCCCGTTGATTCCCTGCTGGTGGGCAAGATAAACTTCCCAAGGCTGAGGCTGGCGGCCTAAATCTTTGGTAAGGGCCGCGCTGTTTTGCCTGGTTAAGGCCACCCCGAGCTCGATCTGTTTCCTGCCATCCGTCCTGTCCTGGTCGGTGCCCCCCAAATCCCCCCATGTTCCAGCCGTATGTTGAAAGATTCCCGTTGCTGAGGAATTGGGATTCTGTGTGGCCGGGTTCGTTACACCCCCTTCTGCACTCCAGATCGTCAGAGCTGTGCTCGGGTCAACTCCCTGGCGTAGTGCTTCGCCGGCTATCTGTTGCGCTGTCGCGCCTCCGGTAACGGCATTGTAGGCGTTTTGCGCATTAAACAGGTCGATGTGTGGTTTAAGGACCTTCTCCAGTTCCGCCTGCGCCTCTCCGGAAAGCCTCTTTAAGGAAGACGTATCGCGATATGTCGTTAAGGCGCCCTCAGGGTCTGTCAGCACCTGGCGCTTGATTACGGCGCTCCATAGCCTGTCATTGTTTTTGTGTAGCTGATATTCGAATACTTCATCGCTCCAGCCATGGCTATTCGCGTAGTTCGCCGTCTCAGTGTCGAGGCGGTCCGTAATTTCTTTGAGCCGGTGAGGATCGTTATAATTTGCCTCCCCCTCATCGGTGAGGTTCTCGATCATGGCCGTGTGGGTATTCCATTGCCACGATTTGGTCTGAGCGGCCGCATAGCGCGCCATGCCGTCAAGATCGGCTTCGAGGCGGCGGGTGCTTATCGCATCAAACGCCTTTTGCTGCATCGGATTGGGCAGGTTTGAGCGCGTTTGTGTCCGCAAATCGCTCATTTGCTGCTGGAATTCGGGAAAGCGCGCTTCCGCGTCCTTGCCTTCGAGCTTCATATAGTTTTGGTAGATATCGCGGGCTGCTGGTGAGAACTGGTTTGCGTAAACATCGTTTACATTCGCCTCATTTAGAAGCTGCCGGCGCTGGATAGCGTGCTGAGCAAGCATGTCCCCGGCTTGCTGCAAGGTCTGCCCGGCCTGGCCGCCGAAAGCCTCAGGGGTTGCGCGATCGATGGTATTGTAGATCATCTGGCCCTGCGGCATGACCGATGGAACGAATGGGTCTCCTGGAACTATTGGCATTGCTCACTCCTGAGAAGTAAAATGGCAAAAGGCAAAATGGTAAGGCCGACAGGGGCATTAGGACTGAGTGCTGAGTGGAAAAACCGCAGCCTGCAACCCGCGACCCGCAACTTCTGTTCAATCAGGCAAAATTATACTGCGGGGTGATTTGGGTCTGCAAAACGGCAACCAGAAACGGTAACCAGAAGCGGCAAAAAGCAGGTGAAGAAAAAACTTTAGGTTAGGTCACAAGGGGCGGACTGAATGGGCAGGTCCGGAAATCGATCCCTCGATGAAAAACCTGCATACAGTAATGGTCGTTATCTCTACTACTATTTGAAGATATTGCTGGGACTGGCTGCATCAATTGAGTTTTCAGGTGTTGACAAGCTCTGTCGTGGAACATTGATTAAAATAGGGGGTAGACATATGAACCTCTACATCGGCACAAGCGGTTATTCCTACAAGGAGTGGAAGGGAAATTTCTATCCCGTTGACCTGCCCGCGAAAGGAATGCTCCACTATTACGGTGAGCGTTTTAGAACGGTTGAGATAAACAACACCTTTTACCGCATGCCCAACGTGTCGGTCCTTGCAACATGGGCTGCGGATGTCCCCGCCGATTTCAAGTTCGTGCTGAAAGCATCGCGGCTAATCACCCACATGAAGCGGCTAAAGGACGCCGGCGATTCGGTGTCGTATCTGCTCGAAGCCGCCGGGGCGCTGAAGGAGCATCTTGGGGCGCTGCTGTTTCAGTTGCCGCCGAACTTGAAAAAGGATGTACCGAGGCTGAGTGAGTTTCTTGCTTTGCTGCCCTTGCAGCGTAGAGTTGCGTTTGAGTTCCGCCATCCGACGTGGTTTGACGAAGAGGTCTTCGGGCTGCTCCGCGATCACCGGGCCGCGCTGTGCATCGCCGAGGCGGACAACGATCTTGAAGTTCCTTTCGTTTCGACGGCGGATTGGGGCTATCTGAGATTGCGGCGGCTCGACTATGGCGATGCGGAGCTGAAGGACAAGTTGAAGCTGGTGCAGGCACAAGGCTGGCGGGATGTGTTCGTGTTCTTCAAACACGAGGATAAAGGAAACGCTCCACAGGCTGCAAAGAAGTTCCTCGAACTGGCTGCGTGAATTGAGTTTTCTGGTGGCTTTGCACGGCGCATTGTCCAGTTTTCGATGTATTGGTCAGTCCGGAAATCCTGGCGCAGTGCATGGGCATTCAGGTCAAACGGAGACTTGACCCCTATCGTTCATTGCATCGAATTTTATTGATATCGTTAAATGCGTCCTTTTATTGCGAGTTAGTGTTTAATACCATTTCATGCTAATAGAAGACGATTCGGGTTCAGTAAAGGGCACGTCCTAGCGTGGTGTTATTTTGAACCGTTGCTGGTTTACAAATTCAATATATTTATTATGAGGTTCCAGTCGTAATGCTGATAGTTCTAGTGCATCCAAAAGTGTCTTAGCTCCACTACATCGCTTAACTGCCTTTTCATAGTACAGGTCCTTGCAGTCATCTGCAGTAACATCTTTATAGAAGAATAGATAATTATCCATCAATCGTTTTGCATCAGCAACATCTTCCTTAGAATACGATTGCGACGGTGCGTCATCACTCGATTTGAGACGTGCTAGTTTCTTGGTTACGGTATTTAGAGCTGTCTGGGTACGTATTAGTTCCTCATGGAGTGACTGAATTTCTTTTTGTCTTACACTCAGTTCTATATTCAGTTTATCATTATTTGATTTCATCTCCGAATATTGTGCGATATCACCCTCAAGATTCTTTTTAGCTTGCAATAAGTCATCGATTTGTGTCTGCAGTGCTAGTTTATCTCGAATTAATGTTGCAGACGTTGTTTTCAAGCTTTGAATTTGAAAGTCCTTTTGCGCAATTTCTTGCTTCGTAACCATGGACATCCCAAAATAACTCTGAAAATAAATGATTGTTGTGATCCCAGCCACAAAAGCGCCAATTATTAATGAATAGAACCATATAAGTGGATTTTGCGTGATCCTTTTCCGGATGTCAGGTTGCATAATTTAATCCTTGTTTGGAAATAACTCTTGATCGCTGTGCGAGCAAGGCAATTGCGCAGCCGTACAAAACACATATTACAAGCGCATGAGAATAGCGTCAAGCTGGAATAGAAACGCCATTACCCGTGCATGCCCGACCAGCAAAGGATCGACTCGACCCCTTACCTGGATGAGGCGCCCATTTCTATTCCTTTCTCCTTAAACGAAATCGGTTGTTTTTCATACCAGGTATTCTCCTATCTTAGTGTGTGGCGATATTGCAGGACGTGCCAGGAATTCCAGGTAGCGGCGGTGATCCTGATGGTAGCGGCAGTAATAGTCGTAGTGGTAAACAACACGTTCAATCGCATGCCCACAACGCCGGTCCTGGAAGCTTGATCCGGTGAAGTACCCGCGGATTTCAAATTCGTGCTGAAAGCATCGCGGCAGATCACCCACATGAAGCGGCTAAAGGACGTAGCCGATTCTGTGTCCTATCTGCTCGAAGCCGCCGGGGCGCTGAAGGAGCATCTTGGGGCGCTGCTGTTTCAGTTGCCGCCGAACTTGAAAAAGGATGTGCCGAGGCTGAGTGAGTTTCTCGCGCTTTTGCCGCCTCAGCGCCGCGCGGCGTTTGAATTTCGCCACCAGTCGTGGTTCGACGAAGAGGTCTTCGGGCTGCTGCGCGATCACCGGGCAGCGCTGTGCATCGCTGAAGCGGACAACGATCTTGAAGTGCCTTTCGTTTCAACGGCGGATTGGGGCCACTTGCGATTGCGGCGGCTCGACTATGGCGATGCGGAACTGAAGGACCGGCTGAAGCTGGTGCGCGAACAAGGCTGGCGGGATGTGTTCGTGTTCTTCAAGCACGAGGATGAAGGAAAGGCTCCTCAGATGGCGAAAAGGTTTCTTGAACTGGCTGCGTGAATTGAGTTTCCTGGGGCCTATCCACGACGAATTGTCCAGTTTTCGAAGTATTGGTCAATCTGCAAATCCAGGCGCAGCGCATGTGCATTCCAGGTCAGCCGTTGACAACATCTCAAATACGGGCCTATAATGTAATTACATTTTATGGAGAGGATGAAGAGATGAAGACCCGTTTGGTCCGTATTGGAAATTCCCGCGGCATCCGTCTGCCAAAGCCACTCATCGCTCAAGCCGGTCTGACCGATGAGGTAGAGCTGCATGTCAGAGACGGAGCCATAGTGATTGAGCGTTCTTCCACACCACGGGCGGGGTGGGCTCAGGCTGCCAGGGAAATGCATGAACGTGATGAGGATTCATTACTAGATTCACCTCCTGCTACACATTTTGATGAAAAGGAATGGGAATGGTAGTGGCTGAGCAGATTGGCAGAGGTGATGTCTTCCTGGTCAGTCTGGACCCGACCCGTGGGGATGAGATCCAGAAGACGCGCCCTTGCGTTATCGTCTCGCCCGATGAGCTAAATACGAATTTGCGAACATTCATTGTCGCACCTCTGACGACTGGAGGGCATCCCTACCCTTTTCGTGTGCCCTGCAAGTTCCAAGGCCGTTCAGGCTACATAGTCCTTGATCAGATTCGCACCGTCGATCGCGACCGATTGGCGCGGCGACTTGGAAACCTTTCCTCATCCACACTCGGCCGTGCCCTGGCAATTTTACAAGAGATGTTCACCCCTTAGCCAAGAGGGACATCCAGGCGCACACGCACACGATGCCAGCCCGTGTGACATGGGCGGACCGGGGGCGGTGGTGTAGACGAACTCGAGTGGCGAAGGCTCGCCCCCCGAACCTGTTCTTCTTCGGTAAGGATTTTCTTGGGGAGGGGGATTCCAGAAGATGACCATCCGTCTTGGGACGAATCGAACGAAGCCCGAATAATGAATTCATCGTCGGAGGGGCCCAGAATAATGTCCAGCATCGAGTATCCCTGGAGCTTGCTTCTTGAGATAGTGACCTTAAGGCATAAATATCGTGCCCTTCCGTTTTCGTGTTCTTCAAGCACGAGGATGAAGGAAAGGCTCCCCAGATAGCGAAAAGGTTTGTTGAACTGGCTGCGTGAATTAAGTTTCAAGGCGGCTTTGGACGCGGAAAACGTCTGGCAACTTTATAATGGTGGTGGTATTTTTATCTGGGTTTCCCTGTTTTTGCGCAAAATGGGGAGCGTTTACACTCTGTTCTTGGGCGCCTCGGCACAAGGGCAGAATGTGAATAAAATTGAACTTCAGCTCCAGCGAATCAGAACCTCAACTCTGTAACGAGTGAGGTCATATGCGTTTCAATGAAAACGGCCCTTCTATACCGCACGAATTACTGATCGCTCGCGATGAAGGCCGAGTAGTCTTTGTTTGCGGTGCAGGTGTATCAAGAGCACGTGCAGGTTTGTCGGATTTTTTTGGCCTTGCTGAAAATGTCATTCGAAAACTTGGAATTTCGGCGGATAGTCCAGCTGGCAAGATTCTCAACGAGGCTCGGGAAATACATAAGCGTACTGGTATAGAAGGTTTGATTTCGGCAGATCGTATCTTCGGACTACTGGAGCGTGATTTCCTTGTCCATGATATTGAATCTGCGGTAGCCAAGGCATTGCAGCCCCACCCAGATGTAGACCTATCGGCGCATCGTATTCTTCTTGATTTAGCCACAACACCGGAAGGCAAGGTGCGTCTTGTGACCACCAATTTTGACCGGTTGTTCGATGAGTGCAACGATGCATTGCAAGTTTGGCAACCACCTCGGTTACCTGATCCATCGCGCCACGATGAAATGGATGGGATCATCTATTTGCATGGTTGCGCAAACAAAAACTATAGCGGTTCGGAGGGCGATGGCTTCATTCTTTCTAGCTCTGCATTTGGTCGCGCGTACCTATCGGAAAGCTGGGCAACAACATTTTTCAGGGAGATCATTGATCGATATGTTGTCGTATTCGTTGGCTATAGCGCGGATGATCCTCCCGTACAATATCTACTTGAAGCCCTGAATAAAAAATCAGGCCGGCTCACTGGGGTTTACTCTTTTCAGTCAGGAGTATCAAGCGAAGCTGCTGCAAGATGGCTTCACAAAGGGGTTGAAGCTATTCCCTACTCAGAAGAAGATGGACATCGTGCACTGTGGGAAACCCTGGAGGCTTGGGCGGTAAGAGCCAGAGATCCGAAAGAATGGTATCAAACAGTTATCGACCTCGCCCGGAAGGGGCCAGAGAATCTTTATCCTTATGAACGTGGTCAAGTTGCACATATCATTTCCACGCTCGAAGGAGCCCGAAAGTTTTCGGAGGCTGATCCACCCCCTCCTGCTGAATGGCTCTGCGTTTTTGACCCACATCGACGGTATGCTAAACCTGGACATGTAGGAAGGTCCGGCGCACAGGACCTATTTGTAGATCCGTTCGACCTATACGGCCTTGATTCGGACCTAGCGCCTAAAAAGATCAATCCTGATGACTACCATTCGAAACGCGACATTCCTAAGAATGCATGGGACGCGTTCACCTCGGAGAGGTTAGACCGTCAGAACCTGCAAAACGACGGCTTCTCTGCTCTTCGAGGGCATTGGGCAACTACTACACCAAGGCTCCCATCACGATTGAACCAGATGGGTGTGTGGATCAGTAAGGTTGCTGATCAGGCTGCTTCGGTATGGTGGGCTGCAAGTCAAACCGCACTTCATCCAGATATTCAGCAGCAGATTAAATGGGAGCTAAGACCGGCTCGCAAGGATGTTCCGTATATTATCCGCCAAGCGTGGCACTATCTATTCGAGGCTTGGGACGAAAGGGTCCACAAATTCCATCGGGATTGGTACGATCTGAAAGCGGCGATTGACAACGATGGTTGGAACAGCGCGGCAGTGAGAAAATACGCTGCCATCAATCGAGCGAATTTGAAAGTGGAGCAAAATACTTGGGGTGGACCGAAACCGCCCGTTGGAAGCAAAGACCTTCGCCTTGAGGATCTGCTTCGATTGGACGTCGAATATCCGGATCCTCAGTCCGACACACAAATCCCCGATGAATGGCTCGCATTTGCAGTACGTGAGCTTCGCAAAAATCTTGAATCTGCCCTTCAACTGGAAACTGAAATCGGTGGTTACGGCCTGACAAACCTCAGTCCTATTATTCCTGACGATAGACCAGACATTGATTCTTATGGGCGCACGCACGGTCTATCGGGAAGTATCATATCATTTTCGTCTCTTTTCGAACGACTAATAAAGCTGGATGTCTATATAGCTCGTCAGGAATTCTCAGCCTGGCCCGTGGACGATGACAAGATTTTCAGCAGGTTAAGGATATGGGCCGGCGGGAAGACTGAGTTAGTCCCAGCGAAAACCTTTGCCAAAGTTATCACAAGTTTGAATGATGATGCTTTTTGGAGCAGGCATCACAAAAGAGACCTTCTGCTGGTCTTAGCCAAACGCTACAGGGAGTTGCCGGATCACGCTCGTAAAAAAATCGAAAACATGCTTCTTAAGGGCCCACCAAAATGGGAAGGTGAAGAGGACGACCGGTATGGGGAGCGGAGAGCTTGGGCAACATTGAATCGTATTACATGGTTGGCAAACAATGGATGTCGTTTCTCCTTCGATTTGAAGGCCGAGACCAATAGACTGCGCCAGGCAGCAACTAACTGGAAGCCAGAGCATGCGGTAAAAGCCGCCGAATCAATACAGGACCGAGGCGGTTCTGTTAGGACTGACACTGATCATTCATCGCTATTACATGAACCGGTTGGTTCTATTCTGTCCAAAGCGCGAGAATTGAGCGGTAGAGCAGAAGGCTTTCTCCTCGAAAAAGATCCATTCGCAGGACTGTCGGCCAAATTTCCAGTTCGCGCTTTCTCAGCCCTAAATGATGCAGCTCGACGGAATGAATATCCCGAGTGGGCTTGGCGGACATTTCTAAGCTCCGAAGCTCGAAAAAATGACAAGCCGAAGTTCTCAGCACTCATAGCACATCGCATATCCCGCCACCCGGATAGTGCAGTGACGGATTTAATCCGCCCCGTCTCAGACTGGGTCTCGAACACAAGCAAGTTGCTAGCGTCGCTATTTCCCTCGGTATTCGAAAATGTGATATCGAAGCTTATTAGAGTGCTCCAGCCTCAACCACCTGGGAGCAGTACCACGATTGTTCGCGGCGACAAGAAACCCGATTGGATTATGGAAGCGATCAATGCCCCAGCCGGAAAGATTGCGCAGGCTCTTCTTAATGACCCAAGAACAAGTGGGTGTTCAGAAGTTGGAGGAGGCTTCCCGGACGAATGGCTTGCATACGTAGAAGAATTGCTATCGTTGGACGGCGATCCACATCGACATGCGATTGTAATCTTTTCCCACAATCTCAACTGGTTCTATGTCGTCGATCCGAATTGGACTGAAAGCCATTTGTTATCCGCCCTAGACGAAAACAATGAAGATGATCGAGATGCTTTCTGGTCTGGGTTCTTTTTGGGTGCGAGAGTGCCGGAGCAAAAGCTATATATACGAATGAAGCCTGATCTACTTGCGATCGCAAAGGGACAGAGCCTAACCAAACGTGGGTACTGCGAAGTACTCGCAGAGATAATTCTAGTGGGATGGGCAAGCAGGGATGGCGAGATGCAGCAACGCTTTATCTCAAATGATGAAATGCGCGATGTGCTTTTACACGCAGGTGAAGACTTTCGATCTCACATTTTATGGCAACTAGAAATAGAGTCAGCAAGAAATGAAAACAGCATAAGTGACAAATGGTCGGAAATGTTACTAGAATTGCTTAGATATGTCTGGCCACGTCAGAATTCGGTAAAGACTTCCACCATATCGGCTCGACTGTGTGAGCTAGCTTTTTCTAAGGATAAATATTTTCCAGAGCTGGCTGACATCATTTTGCCCCTCCTGACCACTATTGATCGAGACCATCTGGTACTTCGAAACTTCGGACAATCTAAAGACAATATAGTTAACCTGTATCCCAAGCAAACTCTATCCCTCCTGCATGCAATTCTACCAGACAATGTTTCGGCCTGTCCCTATGACACCGGGGAGGTTCTTGAGCGAATAAGTGAGGCTGGCAGCAGTTTGCGTTCGGACGAAAGGCTGTTAGAACTTAAACGGAAATGGAATGCCCGTTAAATCTCATTATCCAAAACCGCATGACAGATTTTGAAAGTTTGCATACAGTTATATTAATCAAACATGAGCTGACGAACCTATTAACTAGGACAGCAAAAAAGAGGATCATATGGAGCAAAGCTTGAAACAGTCTCCCGTTATCGATCAGGAAGTCCCCTTCAATAGTCGCGCTGCAACACGTACTTTTGAGTGCTATGAACTCGCAAAGTACGAGTTGGCAGATCTCTACGTCGGAGAGGAATTGTCACAGCAAGCGCGATTCAATACCACATATACGAACCAATACCAAGTCTTCACCGTGCAGGACGCTAATGCAGCTTGGGCTATCATACGGTCAAAACTATGGCGTGCTAAACGTATAGGGTCTGCCCCGATTTCCGTCCTTACGGAGGATGAGTACTCTACTATTCTGCAATCGCCTGTAACGTACAGGCATCTTAAGGGATTCACGATGCTTCGCTTTGAACAGCAGATAGAGGAAGCTCGGAACCTTTCATTTCTTGAGAAATGCCTAAATACGCTTCAGAATATCCATCAGCTATGGACCGAGACAAAACGAATATTCGTATGTCCATACCTCGGTCTCGACAGCCGCTCTGAGCCAGTATTCTCGGTACGTGATGGCAAAGAAAACGGCATAGCCTATGGTTGTGATGAATTTGAAGCCATCCTAGTGTACGAATACCTCTATAATGAAAAGTATCTTCGGAAACATGGTGACCCTTTCCAGGGCCTCAAATTGTCACCGACTGGCTACTTACAAGTTGATGATTTACGCCGGGGGCAAGCTTCAATCATAAAGCAAGCATTTTTCATACGCAAATACGACCCAGAATTGGATATGTTTATAAGACCAGTAATGGATAAAGTGAAGGATTCTACAGGATGTGAAATAAAGGCGGTTTGGGAAGCCCACCATAATGAAAGAATCGATGACCGCGTCCTGCGTCTAATACGCGAATCATCACTCGTCGTTGTGGATGTGGCGAGTGATCGCTTTAATGTAGGTCTTGAAGTAGGTTATGCTCTTGCTTTACGTAAGCCCGTTGTGGCAATTCGCGAAAAACCTCAACCTTGGGTACCCCTCCCTTTCGATATCTCTACGTTGAATTGCTACGACTATGAGCGAACAAAATCTGAAGAACTCATATATGTAGTTTCAGAACGGGTCCTGGCAGCAATTGAAGAGGCGAAACTATCCAAAGAAATCGCTCAAGCAAGGCGCTAAATCTAACCCGATGATCGACCGGAACGCGCATGTGCCTGGGACTAAATAGATATCGCCATGTATCCTAATCAGCATTCATTTTTCAAAGGACAGCACAGCCTGCAGCCTGTTCCTCTCAATAATACCATTGCGGAAAAGCACGGTAGAGTGTCGGCAGACGCAGGCTGAACTCCTGTCCTCGATAGAAAGGCTTTAAATTCATCGCGTTTTACCACCTCCAGCCGCACCGAGAGAAACCAGGTATTGAGGGTACCTGCACATTGCCCTACACACAGGATTGGTGAGCATTTAGAAACGAATCCCTCAAAAGCCATTCTCTTGGCTTTAAACGGGTGCTCAGAGGAGCCGGTTTTGTGTTGGGGCTAGGCCGAGAACTTGGTCTCTCGGTGGAAGACCACGCCTTCCATAATGTGCTCGAAAATCTTGAGGAAATCCAGCCGCCGCGCCTTCGGATGGCTGAACATCTTCAGGCGCGGCGGCTGCAGAATTCAATTCGGTTCATGGGCGCATAAAATGGCCATAATGTAGGGTGTGGTTGATGATATGAGATTTGATCCGGGCCACGGGCATCTTTTCCTTTATCACAAATCGATACAACCCGGCCCTGGAAATATCGCCCACCAGCAGGACACCTACAAGGAGATCTCCATCCGGGGTAAATACCAGTTTCCGGTATGCGCCGGGCGAACCGTACACATGAGTTTCATAGTTCTGACCGGTGGTGTGGACGATCCCCATGGATACAAATGAGACGTCCGCCACCTGCGTGGCATTGAGAATGCCGAAGGTGCCGCCATATTCGGTGGGTCTTCCGGCCATATTGAATCCGGCGCAACGGCCCATCTCAACGGCGTTGGTCCACAATCCGGTGACGATTCGCCCCCCGGTAATGGGATCGAAGGTTACCGACACATCTCCGGCGGAGTAGACGTTGGCTGCGCTGCAAGCCGTGAACCTGTCTACAACCACGCCCCTGTCAATTTGAATACCTTTATGATCGAAGTTTACGTTCGGCTGCACCCCTTTTCCGATGCACACCATCTCACAGGCAATTTCCCGGCCGTCGTCCAACAGGACCCCGCTGACCCCTTTACCGTTGGAAAGGACCCTGCGAACGCCGGCTCCGGTCTGTATTTGCAATCCTGCGTTGTTAAGCGCATTTCGGATCAAGACGGCGTCTTCGGGTTCCATTAATTGGGAAAGGACCTGCGGGGACTGGACAATCAAAGTGACTCGAAGCCCACGCTCCAGAAGGGCGAAGGCCACCTTGAGATTCAAAATTCCACCGCCCGCCATAACGGCGTGACGCGCGTTTTCAACCCGGCTCGCGGCGGCCCTCGCCGCAGCCAGGGTGCGCAAGGCGAATACACCCTCGATACCGGTCCCCTCGATCTCAGGCGGGATGTACGATTGACTGCCCGTTGCGATCAGCAGCCTGTCGTAGGCAACCTGCTCCCCACCGTTCATGCCGACTGTCTGCGCCAGCGCATCAATTTTTTCAACCCGCGCATTGAGCCGAACATCGATGCCGGCGCCGCTATAGGGTCCCTGTCCGGACATGGCCATATCGGCGGCGCTTTTTTTGCCGCTGATCAAAAAAGGAATCAACGGCCTGAAATAAGGCGGGTCGGGTTCATCAGAGAAAACAACGATCGATCCGCGCTTATCGAGGGCGCGAATGGCTTCGGCGGCCGCCATGCCTGCGGCGCTCGCCCCTGCAATGACGTAGCGCTTTTCAGTGGATGCCATCTCTATCCCCCTTGCCCTTCGCGCATTCCAGCCGCAGCGGTTCGGCGAGCTTCCCTGGAAAAATCATTTACGCTCGAATAAACCAATGCCCTGGTGGGACAGGCCTCAACACAGGCCGGCATCGCGCGATCGGAACAGCGATCGCAACGATACGCTTTGTGCTCCTCCAGTTGCCGCCCGATAACACCGTACGGACATACCATCACGCAAGTCCAGCAGCCGATGCACTTATCCTTGTTCGTCATCACCACGCCGTCTTCGGTACGCCGGATGGCGCCCGCGATACAGGCATGCATGCACGGCGCATCCTCACAGTGGCGGCAAAGTATGGGCACAGGAGGGGTTGACGGGGACACTGATTCCACGTACAGGCGATGCTTCGGGCGAGGCTGTTCGGCCATAGCCCCATACAAAGACTTGCTCCCGGAGTGCTCCACGGCGCAGGCCAGTTCACACGAACGGCATCCCATGCATCTATCCAGGCGAACGAATATTTCTTTGGGCTCAGACATAATAAGCTCCTCACTCTATCGGCATAATCCATGAGCGATACCGGCATTACCGGCCAAATTCAAAGTTACCGGGCACCTTTACTTTGGGGTGCATGCGGCACTTGGAGCCCCAAGCCGGCACGGCGCTCATCGATCGCCGCGAGCAGTTTTTCGGCTGCCGATTCCGGATCAAGATCTACGATAAAGTAGCCGCCGGTCAAGTCCTTGACCTTGTCCGTCAGCACCTGGGTAACCAGCGGGCTGCCCAGAACGGGCAGCATGACCCCGACATGGGTCGGCAAGCCGGCCGCAACAGCGTAAGTGCCTATGGAGACCGCCTTCTCCGAAACCGCTTCGGCGGCGGATGCCACCACCGGAAGCTTGTCAATGTCCACCCCGATATATTCGGCAACGGCCACAGCCAGGGCCACGGCCCTGGAATTATCCACGCAAGAGCCCATGTGTAAAACCGGGGGCAGAGGCCCGCCCAGGTTGTTAGCCTCTCCAATGGCCCTCAGCACGGCGCTCAATCCTTCGCCGCAGAACTCATCGGTATTGGCAGGGTCCATGAACCCGTGGCGCATCAGCGCACCCGCGCCGCAACCTGTGGCGAGCACCAGGACGTTTTCCTTGAGGAGTTTGCGGGCCACAGTGGTGAAGTTGTTATCCTGGGGGACTTTCACATTGTTGCATCCGGCAAAAAGGCATATCCCTCTTATATTGCCGGACTTAATGTTATCCACGACAGGTTTCAGCGGCTCTTTCGCGTCCAGCTTCGAGAGTGCGGCCACAATGGCTTCCACCGAAAAACCCGCGACCACCGGCGTCTTCACGTTCGGAATATCCACGGGTTTGTTTTTGCGGCGCGTGAAGTTCGCAATGGCTATATCGAAAATCTCATCCGCCTTTTCCTCGGCCGCTTCCTCGGTGAACGCAATATGTGTTGCGCCTGGGATCTTTCCGATATCCATCGTAGTTATGAGGGTGGTGCTCATACACTCTGCCACGGTTGCTACCGAAGGCATAATACACTGGTAGTCCACGACCATGGCGTCCAACGCGCCCGTAAGTATGGCCATTTCCTGGCTCACCGAATGAGTGCAGGCTGGAATCCCGTGACGCATCATGATTTCGTTGCCCGTGCAACATATGCCGACGATGTTTATGCCTGAGGCGCCGGCGGCGATTGCGGCGGCATTCTTCGTCTCGGCCCTGGTTACAAGGACATCGGATAAAACGGGGTTGTGGCCGTGAAGAGCGATGTTCACCGCACCTGCCTTGAGGGTCCCCAAATTGGCTTCCGTGACCCTCGGCTGGGGAATTCCGAAAAGTATGTCGGCAATGTCCGTTGCCATGTAGCATCCGGCAAGGTCTGCAACTGCGCAGCGCATCCCGCCCAAGAGCAGATTAACCGGGTCGGCATCCACCCCGTAGAGCGTGCGGTGCATTATTTCGGAAACTTCATGATCGATTCCTTTCGGGACCAGACCCAGATCGGTCAAAACTTTTGCCCGTTGGGAATTGACCACTGTAGCCGCCCACAGGACCGGGGTATCTTTCTCATGAAAATCCGCCAGGGCCGCATTGGCCAGATCCATGGCAACTTCATTATCGGACCGGCCGTTTACAGGAATACTCATACGGGTAGCCACGGCCCTTAGCTTTCCCACTTCCTTGATCGAATAGCCTTTCGCCTGGCCTTTGGCCACTTTCAAAAGGGTGTGGGCCAAATGCTTGGCATGACCGGAATGGGCCGCCGTTCCTGCAGCGATTGCCCGGTCGAGGCCACGCGCCACCATTGTGTCCGCCGTAGATCCGCAAATGCCGAGGGTTGGTCCTTCACCAAAAGGATCGATCCGGCAGGGGCCCTGCAGGCAGTGGCGGCAACACAACCCGGTATCACCGAATCCGCACTGGGGCTGCATGGCTTCGTAGCGGTCCCACACCGTTTTGATTCCAAGCTTTGCCGCTTTGGCGATCATTTCCCGGACCGCCGGATCAGTACTCTTGGACCTGAGGTCGTTTGTGTCTGACATTGACATTTCTCCTTGCAGCTCAGAAATGAAAAAGATGGATCTGCGCCTGACATTTACCCACATGCTCCTGCATGTGCATGACCGAAATTCTCATGGTATCTATTTATACTGCGGCCCTTTGGGGGCGCCGCGGAAGAACCGGTTCACTATAACGATTTAAAAGCGGAGAAACTTGAAAACTCACTTTTTTGAGGACCTGCCAAACGCAATACTCAGTGCCTTTAGCACAAATTTTCCGACAGGACAAGTTCTCCAATAAGAAAAATCATCCAATAGCACGAACTTTCCAATTCGCTGTACGACCGCAGGCATAAGCGCGCTAATCCATCAGGCACAAAATAACGCCCTTGGCGTTTTGCAGCACCTTGGCGGAATGGCTCCCCATGAGGAAAGGCTTTCGTTCATGCAAGCTTTTCTTACCCATGACCACAAGCTGGAAATTGTGGGCGTCCATTTCGAGCAGAAGGTCCCGGGCAATGCCTTCCCGCGTTTGAAGTATAAAGCTTTCGACGCTCTGCTCCCGAACTCCACGCTCTATCAGCAGGTCGCGTCCTTCAGACATGTACCGGCCCACCGACTCCGTCCACTCGGCCCTCCACTTGTCGATTCGGTTCTGCCTGTCTTTCTGCTCGGTTGAGCCGAGAATGTGGCCGTCATCCCAGAACGTGGGCGGGACCGGGGGCATAATGTGCATGAAGGTATAGCTCAATTGCCGGCAGGGGCCGAACAGGTCGGCCGCATAACGGGAAAGCTCGCGGCTCTCCGGCGCTCCTTCCATTGCGATCAGGACTTTCATGGAATCGTTTACAGGCGTATCCACTATCCATACGGCCATGCCGCGCGCATACTGGGCCACCTTCCCCGAGACGCTCCCCAGCAGCAGTTCCTGGACCTGGCTCCTGCCCCGCCTTCCAACGGCTATCGTCCGGATTCGCTCTGTTTCCGCTTGATTGATTATGTCCTGCGCCGGGTCAAGACTGTCGAGTTTTACCCGAAGCTCGACGCCGGCTTTCGGAAAGCCCGCTTCGACCAGCTTCTTCAAGGAGGCCTGGAGAACGGCCTGCCCCACTCTTTCCTGGTCTCCCGAAGGAAGCCTTCGGGTCTCCTCGATATCCATGTACAGGTCCCCCGGCAACAGGGTGGCAATCTGCTGAACACAATGCAGGAGCACGATCTTCGAACCTTCCCGGTCTTTGAGCAATCGCCCCAGGATCGCTACCATCTCGAGTCCTCTCTCGGTTCCATCCACTGCCACGAGTATTGTCTGCATCACGTCTCCCTCGTCTTCCCGGACCCCGCGGGCCAGGGTTATGGTTTAAAATAAAAGCCCGAAGTTAAAAGCCCTTCACAAAAGTCTCTATCTCATCCAGGGAATGTACCACCCGGCAGGGCGGGAGGCTTTTGACAAAGACCTGTCCATAGCTCTTGGTGAGCATCCTTACGTCGAAAATCGCTATCACCCCGCGGTCCCTGGAGGAGCGAATCAGCCGTCCTATTCCTTGCTTCAACTGGATTGCGGCCCTGGGCACCTGGTATTCATAGAAGGCATTCCCGCCGCTCCTGCTGATACGGTCCACCCTGGCTGCGATCACCGGGTCGTCAGGGACTTCGAACGGCAGTTTGTCAATTATCACGCAACTCAGCGCCTCTCCCGGCACATCGATTCCCTGCCAGAAGGAACTTGTCGCCAGCAGGACCGAATCTACCCGGTCCTTGAACTCCTGGAGAAGCGCCCTTTTGGTTTTCTGGCCCTGGACAAGAAGCGGAAAGGCAATCTTGCCGTCAAAGAGCTTGTGAACTTCATGCATATTTCTATAACTGGTGAAAAGAAAGAGCGTCCGTCCACGGGTCTTTTCCATGATTTCGGCGGCCTGCTCGGCAATTTGCGCGCAAAACGCCCTGTCATTCGGGGCCGGGAAGCGCGAGGGTATGTAAGCTATGGCCTGATGCTCAAACTTAAACGGCGAGCGCAGCAACAGTTCTTTGCTTTCCGGGGGGACCCCGAGCGATTTTCGCACGAACCCAAACGTTCCTGCAACCGACAGGGTGGCAGAGGTCATAACGACGGCGGCAGTAGCCGGGAAAAGAAACTCTTTGAGAACCGGCGCAATTTCTATGGGAGTTGCATTCAGAAAAACAGCCTGCTGTGTAAGTTCATGCCAGTAAACGAAAGATTCGTCTTTCTGTTCGATGAGCAACTGGAGCGCAGCAGAGAGTTCGCTGCTGCGGCGGCCCGTGCCGGCAAAGCTTTCGGCCTTTTCGGCAAACGGTTCGACCATGGCCGGAAGCTCACCGAGGGCGTGAGTAATCTGCCGGCACGTGTCGGCGAAATCTTTTCCCGCTCTTGCCGGGTCGAAGCGGAAACGCCCTGTCCCATTTCCGGCGTTGAACAAATTATGGTGAAAAAGACGGCTCAGCACCTCGAGCTGCTGTCCGACTGTCTGGATTGGTTTCAAACCGAGCTTCTTAGAGTCGCGGCGGCATTCCTTCAAGATATCCTGGGCGAGCTGCGCTATTGTGATACTGCTGAAGTGGATTCCAAAATACTCGCCGACCACGTCTTCCAACTGGTGGGCCTCGTCAAAGACGACCGCCTGGTATTCAGGAATGACCTCGCCGCCGCCTCTGCAGCGAAGCGCGAGGTCCGCGAAGAACAGATGGTGATTTACCACCACGATGTTGGCACGGGCCGCCTCGTTTCTAAGACGGGTCAGATGGCATCGGGAAAACTCCGAGCACTGCTGGCCCAGGCAATGCTCGGAGCTTGAACAGACCTCATTCCAGGTACGGAAGTTGTCGGGCAGCCACTCGATTTCCGCGCGGTCGCCCGTGGACGAAGTTGCCGCCCACTTCTGGAACCGGCGGAAAAGCTTAGCCTCCTCCTTGTTCCAGAGCGTGGGCTGATAGCAAAACTCCAGAAACCGCCTCCTGCACAGGTAATTTCGCCTTCCCTTGAGGCAGACGGCTTTCAGCTTCGGGTCGATGTTTTTCTTGAGAAAGGGAATATCGTGATCGAAGATCTGGTCCTGGAGGGTTTTAGTGCCGGTCGATACAATCACTTTCCTGCCGCTGAGTATGGCCGGGACCAGGTATGCCCAGGTTTTGCCTGTCCCTGTTCCGGCCTCGACCATGAGCGGGGTCTCGGACCGAAAACATTCGAAAACGGCCTGAGCCATTTCAAGCTGGCCATGGCGGTACTCGAAGCCTTGAACTGCCGATGCCAGAATTCCTTCCGGCCCGAAATATTTTTGCATTCGAAAACTCAGTTTAAACGGCTTAACGGCTTATAGATAACTTGTTCTATAAGGGTCTTCCGGTAAAGAAAAAGGAAACGTCATTTAAGACGTTTTCTTTTTCGAAGCACGCGCACTACCGGTCCCGGGAGCGGCGCCCCACACCCGGGGACGGACCCTTTAATTGAGTACCAAGGGCCTGGATTTTTTGCCCCGAAGGGGCTGCATAATACAGCCCCGATCTCCACGCTCCGCGAGGTGCCACCCTGGGAACTGTCCGCCGGAACCAAACCCGTTTTTTACCTCGAAGGGGTTACATAATTCTGCCACAATCACGACTGTCCCGCTAATCCCAGACATGGGCCTCATCAAAATCAAGACTATGTTTCCACAAAAAAAATACGATACTCATCCTGAAATGACATCTTCTTGTGGTGATCCATCTGATCGGAAATGTATTCCCGGACCTCGGTTATCTTAGAGAAGCTCACAGAAAACGCGCCATAACCGTTTTGCCATTCAAATAATTCGAGGTCAGCGCCCTTGGTTTTTATCCATTTGGATGAATTTCGTTTTGCTTCGCCGATAGCTTTGGCAATCGTGGTGGTCCTCGAGAGAGCACAAAGCAGGTGGACGTGATCGGCCGTCCCGCCAACAATCTGTGCGGGGGACGCGTATGCCTTCATGACGGAGGCAAGATAGGCGAACATTTCCTGGCGAATTTTAGCATCAACCAGGAAAGGCATCCACTTCTTGGTTGAAAAGATTACATGAATGTGGACCTGCGCCAGAGATTGAGGCATTCGCCCGGAGATCCTTATTTTTATTTATGTAACCCTTTCAGGGTAAAAATTGGTTTGGTTTTGTCCACTCTTCCCAGGGTGGCGCTCCGCTTACCCTGGGCTAATTTATGCAGCCCCTTCGGGGCATTTGGTTAGGACAGTCTTCAGATTTTCCTTATAGTTTTTATCTCTCACACAAGAATCAAATGTCCAACATTCAGGGGCGATCAATACTGTCCGATATTCTTGAGAAACTTCTCGAGGTCCGATTCCCCTTCCAGCCCGAAATATTTTTGCATCCTAAAACTCAACCTAGTGAGCAGTGAGGAGTGAGGAGTGAGGAGAAAAAGAGAAGGCCCTTTCTATTCACCATTCACTATTCCTCGCGTGGCGATAGAACCGAGAGGAATTATTTTCATTTGCGTTTTCTGTTCACTGCTCACTGTTCACTGCAGTTACAGCGTCACCTGCCGGACGAAAATAATGCTCGGGTGCGCGCGCAGCTTTTCCAGCGCCTCAGGGGGAGCTTCGTTATCGAGCCGCACGATAGCGATGGCCCTGTCTCTTTCACGGCTGCGGGCAAGGTGCATGTTGGCGATATTCACATTGAAACTCCCGAGCGTCGTCCCAATGTGGCCTATGGTCCCCGGCTTGTCAAGGTTCTGAATAATGAGGTTGATTCCTTCCAGCTCCGCCTCCAGCATATAGTCGTTCAGCCGAACGAGCCGGACATCCTGTCCCGGAAAGACCGCTCCGGAGGCTGAATACTCCTCTTTTGCGCACCCTTTCACCCTTACGGTGATCTCGCCGGTATAGCCCCTGGACTGAGTGGTCATGGACGCTGTCAGCTCGATCTGGCGCTGTTTGAGAAGAAGAGGCGCGTTTATCAGGTTCACCTTTTCGGCCATGATCGGGTCGAGCAGCCCCTTGATGACGGTTTGTGTAAGGGGCTGCAGGGGGATCTCCTGGAGGTCCGAACCGGCATAGGTTATCTCAAGCTTCTGCACCGCCCCGCAAAGCTGGCCCTGAAGGTTTCCGAGCTTCTCGGCCAGAAGCAGGTATGGACGCAGTCTTTCGTAGTCCTTCATACTGATCGATGGGAAATTGATGGCGTTTCGTATCAGCCCGTGCTGGAGGTAGTCGAGAATCTGGGAAGCGATTGCCCTGGAGACGTTTTCCTGCGCCTGCAGACTGGAGGCCCCCAGGTGAGGAGTGAAAATGACGTTGGGCAGATCGATCAGACGGCTCCCGACGGGAGGCTCTTTTTCAAAAACATCGAGCGCCGCCCCGGCTACATGCCCCTTCACAAGAAACTCGTAAAGGGCTTCCTCGTCTATGAGTCCGCCGCGTGCGCAGTTCAGAATGCGTACGCCGGGTTTGGTCTTTGCGAGGGTGTCGGCGTTGAGCACCCTGCGGGTCTGGTCGGTAAGCGGCGTGTGAATGGTTATGAAATCCGACCTGGCAAGCAGTTCATCAAGGGAGACGTAGCCGGCCCCCAAGACCGCCGCCATATCGGGAACTATATGCGGATCATAGGCAAGGACGTCCATTTTCATTGCGAGTGCGCGGTCGGCCACAATCGAGCCGATATTGCCGAGGCCTATGATGCCCAGGGTCTGGTGATAAAGCTCCGTGCCGACAAATTTCTTTTTTTCCCACTGTCCGAGACGCATTGAACTGGTCGCCTGCGGGATGTGGCGCGCAAGGGCGAGCATCATAGCCATCGTGTGCTCGGCGGCGGCCATGGCGTTTGCCCCCGGAGTGTTCATTACCAGAATCCCTCTTGCGCTTGCCGCTTCGACGTCGATATTATCCACACCCGTGCCCGCCCTGCCGACTACTTTGAGACGCGTGGCGTTTTCGATAAGATCGGCGGTAACCTTGGTCCGGCTGCGCACGATAAGGGCGTCACATTCGGGCAACATGGCCTTGATTTCAGCAGCTCCAAGCCCGTCGGGCATATCTGCCTCAACGCCCTCGGCCGCTCGCAAAATCTTCAGCCCGCTTTCATCGAGTCCGTCGCAAATGAGAATTTTCAGCATTTGATTTTTACCCCAGGTATGCTCTCTGAATTTCGGGATTTTTCGACAGGTCCTGCGCTTCGCCTTCCAGCACTATTCTCCCGGCTTCCAAAACATAAGCACGATGCGCGAACTTTAAAGCGATTCGCGCGTTCTGTTCCACGACCAGAATGGTGGCGCCGCTCTCGTTCAGCTCTTTGAGCACCCGGAAGAGTTCGATCATCAGAAGCGGCGAAAGCCCCATCGAAGGCTCATCGAGCAGGATGAATCCCACACCGCACATAAAGGCCCGCCCGATTGCGAGCATCTGCTGCTCGCCCCCGCTCAGCAGGTCTCCTCTTTGGGATTTACGGTCCGCCAGGCGCGGAAAGAGAGCGAAAACACGGTCGTAGTCTCTTTGTATCTGTTCCCTGTCCTTTCTCGCAAATGTTGCCAGCTTCAGATTCTCGTATACCGTGAGATTTCCGAAGATATGCCTCCCCTCCGGCACAAGCCCGATTCCATACCTGGACACCAGGGTATGCGCGGAAAGCGGGAGAAGGCTTGTCCCGTTGAATTTTATTTCACCCTTGCTCACCAAGGGTCCTTCGGGCGGAGCAAGACGCATGATGCTCATGAGGGTGGTGGATTTGCCGGCGCCGTTGGCCCCAAGCAGGGCCACTATCTCACCCTTGTCCACGCGAAAGGATATCCCGTGGAGCGCTTCGATAATACCATATTTTACGTGAAGCTCGGATACTTCAAGCATCGACCGGTTCTTCTTCTCCCAGATAGGCCTTGATGACCCGGCGGTTTTGCCTGATTTCCTCGGGTCGGCCCTCGGCGATCGTTTCACCGAAATCGAGCACCTGCATGCGCTCGCAAACGTTCATCACCACCCGCATGTCGTGTTCTATCAAACATACTGTCAGTTTGAATTCGTCTCGAATCCAACGGATCATTTCTATGAGTTGATCGACTTCGCCCCGGTTCATCCCGGCGGCCGGTTCATCAAGCAGCAGCAGCCTTGGGCGCAGCGACAGGGCACGGGCAATTTCCACTCGACGCTGAAGTCCATAAGGGAGGTTTTTCGGATATTCGAGCGCATATTGCCGAAGCCCCAGCAAGTCCATCAGTTCCCCGGCCGTTTTTTTAACCCGCCGCTCGCTTCTCAGGAACCCGGGGGTGCGCAGGACCGCATGCAAGAAACCGTAGCCGAGCTGATGGTGCTGGGAGACGCAAAGGTTTTCAAAAACGCTCAGACTGTTCCATAGACGGATATTCTGGAACGTGCGCGCGATTCCCAGCGATGTTACCTGATGGGGCCGCAGACCGCTTATATCCCGGTCCATAAATCGGATTTGACCTTCCGACGGCCGGTAAAACCCGCTCATCAGATTGAAAACGGTCGTCTTGCCCGCCCCGTTGGGGCCTATCAACCCCATCAGTTCACCGCCGTTGAGCGTCAGGTTCAGATTATACACAGCCCTCAGGCCGCCGAAAAAGTGAGTTGCGTTCTCTATTTCCAGGAGCGCCATCTTACGCCTGCCCCTCTCTTGGCGCAAACCACCGGCGCAGCCTGGGAAAGACGTCGGTTAGTTCGCGATGCCCCATGATCCCTTCGGGCCGGAAGATCATCAGCAGGATCAGCAGAAGCGGCAACACGACCCACTTCACGAGCTGAAGGGGCCGAAAGACCTCAAGTGCAAGCGTCAAGGCGACGGCGCTCAGGACCGAACCGCTCAACGACCCCATTCCGCCGAGGTAAACCATGATGAGCACCTCGGTCGATTTCATGATCGTGAAGGTCCCCGGATTTATATATCCGAGCACATGCGCGAACAGCCCGCCCGCTATTCCGGCCAACCCCGAGGAGAGCATGAAGACAACTATTTTCATGCGCTTGGTATTTACGCTCATTATCTCGGCTGCAATTTCGTCATCCCTGGTCGCAATAATGCCTTTGCCGTACGTAGAATTTACAAGCCGATGGATTATCCAGACCGTCACCCCGACGCATATTAAAACCCAGATCAGGGTCCAGGGAAGATTTACCACCGCCTGCATCGAATCGATCACATTTCTCATGCCCATGAAACCGCGTGCGCCGCCGATCTGCTGGATATTTTCTATAGAGCTTTTGACGATGAAGTTAACAGCAAGGGTTATGATCGCGAGGTAGTCGCCCCGCGTCTTGAAAGACGGCACCGCAACGAGTAAACCTGCAATGGCGGCCGCTATCCCGCCGGCGAGAAGCGTCACCGGGAAAAGAAAGATCGCCGAAGAGGCCGGGAGCAGAGGAGGTCCGAAAACCGGGCTCGAAGTGAACAGCAAGACATTCAGAATCGAAGTAACATAGGCCCCGACGGCCATAAACCCGGCATGTCCCACCGAGAACTCGCCCATGTACCCGTTCACGAGGTTTAGCGAAGTTGACAGGATTATGTTTATCCCTACATACATCAGGACGAGCTGCACGTAGGGGTCCAAAATGCCGAATTTCGCAGCGGCGACGGCCAGGACGCAAATTGCCAGGTAAGATAGAATAGAGCTGTAAGTGCGCATGGCAACCTAAATCTTTGTGGCCCTCGCCACGCCGAAAATTCCCGTTGGCTTTATACTGAGAAATACCAGCAGGATGCTGAAAGCAATGAGATCGCGCAGAGTCGATGGAAAGAAAGCTGCAACGAAGATTTCAATGAACCCGAGAAGAAAGCCGCCCGCAAACGCTCCGCGTATTTCTCCTATTCCGCCCAGAACGGCCGCAATGAACGCCTTCCAGCCGATGAGCGCCCCCATGTAGGGATCGAGGACCGGGTAGGCGGTGGCGAAAAGGACCCCGGCAAGGGCCGCCATTGAAGATCCAAGTATAAACGTGAAGACGATGACCGTATCCACCGGAATGCCCATCAGCGGCACGGCCATCCTGTCGTAGGAAATGGCCCGCATCGCCATTCCCAGCTTCGTCTTGCGCACAATTGCCTCGAGCAGGACGAAAACGAGAACGGTCGTAAGAATCACCAGTATTTTGATGTTGGTGAACATTACCCCGCCGACGTTGTGAGCCGTATTCGTAAGAAGTTGGGGAAAGCTGCGGCGGCTGGCTCCCAGAATGGCAAGGTTGCCGTTTTCGAGGATAAGCCCGCACATGAAGGCCGTAATGACCACATAGAGGCGCGAGGCGCCCTTGCGCCGCAGAGGACGGTAGGCGACCCGCTCGATGGCTACCCCGACCCCTGACGTGATCACCATGGTGATCATCACGGTCAGTCCGAAAATCAGGGCCGGCGGCAATCCGGGTGCAAACCCGGCATAGTGGCCGAGCAGCAGGGTGGCAACGAAAAAGCCGACGTATGCTCCGACCATGAATATGTCCCCGTGGGCGAAATTGATCAGGAGCAGGACCCCGTAGACCAACGTGTAGCCCAGGGCGATCAGAGCGTAGAAGCTCCCCCACTGCAGAGCGTTCAGTATATTCTGCAAAAATGTTTCTAAAAACAAGCTATAGATCCCTTTAGGGAACCTTTTGGCTGGGTGTAACCGTTTCGAACTTCACCTATGGGCATACGGACCTATAGAATTCAAAGTCGCCCTTGTCGCTGATCTTCACTATTACGGCGCACTTGAACGGGTTCCCGCCCGGTGTGAAAGTCATCTTACCGGTAATCCCCTCGAAATCCTTTACCTCGGTGAGCCGATCCTTCACGGCTTCCCGGTCCTTCTCGATGTTGCCCGTAAGGCCGCCTGTATTCTGAATCGCCATGCACATGAGATTTATGGCGTCCCAGGTGAGCGCCGCCACTTCGTCGGGAACATAGCCGTATTTGGCGTTATATTTACCGATAAATTCTCTGGTGGCACCCTTGGCGCCGGCCGCTGCATAATGAGTGCTGAAGAAATATCCTTTGCAATCGTCGCCGCAAAGATTCATCAGTTCCGCAGAACCCCAACTGTCACTGCCGAGAATGGGTTTTGTCCAGCCAAGCTCTTTTGCCTGTTTCACAATAAGAGGAACTTCACTGTAGTACTGAGGAGTAAAGAGGACATCTGCGCCCGATCTCACTATGTTGGTCAACTGGGCGCTAAAATCCACGTCTTTCGTGCTGAAAGTCTCGAAGGCGACCACGGACCTTGGTCCGTTGATCTTTTCGAATGCTTCCTTGAAGAATTCGGCAAGACCCTTGGGGTAATCACTGCCGACGTCATACAGGACCGCCGCTTTTTTGGCCCCGAACTCTTCTTTGGCAAAATTGGCGAGAACCGGTCCTTGAAATGGATCGAGGAAGCAGGCCCTGAAAACGTAAGGCCTGTTTTCAGTCGTTTGCGGATTGGTCGACCAGGGCGAAATCATCGGGGTCTTGTTGTCATTACAGACCTGGCCGGCCGGGATAGCCTGTTTACTCGCCTGCGGACCGATAACGCCCAGCACCCGGTCCTGGGTGATCAGCTTGAGCGCGGCGGCTGTAGCGGATTCCGCCTTGGATTCGTTGTCTACGTAGATGAACTCCAGTTTATACCTCTTGCCGCCGACCTCGAGGCCGCCCGCACCATTGATCTCCGCTATCCGGATTTCAGCGGCGTACTTCGAACATTCCCCAACCTTGGGGGCGTCGCCCGTTAGAGGGATGTTGAAACCGATCCGGATCGTGTCTGCGCCCCGGGCCAGAGGCGAAAGCGCCAAAGCAGCCAGGAGAACCAATCCCGTACAAACGGCCAATTTCCGCATACTGTTTCTCCTTTTGCTGGATTGGTCCTGAAACAGGTTTTTCCGTTGAGTTCCGAACCGGACTGAAAAAACAGCGGTCTTATCCAGCCAACCGTTCATTACCGCACAACAGGAAAGGCTGTCAATGTAGATAATGGGTGGTACGGGGCTGAGAAAAAATTGGGGAGAACAGGCAGCCGTTACCTGTATGCCGGAAGGTATCCCGCAGTTCTATTTTGGCTCAAATGCAGCGCACAAGACGCAAAAACCAGGGGCGCACTACCTGCCCCTGGTTTTTGAAATTCGTGTAACGGAGGTCGTGACGGCAAACCGGCCTAATACATATCGTCCATGCCGCCCATACCGCCCATGCCACCCATACCGCCCATTCCACCCATGCCGCCCATGCCGCCCATTCCGCCGCCGCCTGGCATCGCGGATGATTTCTTCTTCGGCTTTTCGGCTATGAGGGCCTCAGTGGTCAACATCAGCGATGCGACGCTGGATGCGTTCTGGAGGGCGAACCGCACTACTTTCGTCGGGTCGATTACGCCGGCTGCGACCAGATCGCCGTATTCTTCGGTTTCCGCATTGAAGCCGTACGATCCCTGGCCCTCTTTCACCTTTTCCACAACGACCGAGCCTTCGTGGCCGGCATTGTGCGCAATCTGACGGATCGGTTCCTCCAGGGCCCGCTTGACTATATTCAGGCCAAAGACTTCCTCGCCATCGAGCTTCAACCTGTCGAGCGCAGGAATGCAGCGCAGAAGGGCAACCCCGCCCCCCGGGACAATCCCTTCCTCCACGGCCGCCCTGGTCGCGTTCAGCGCATCTTCGACACGCGCTTTTTTCTCCTTCATCTCTGTCTCAGTGGCCGCGCCCACCTTGATTACCGCGACTCCTCCGACCAGCTTTGCAAGCCTTTCCTGGAGTTTCTCACGGTCGTAGTCCGAAGTTGTCTCCTCGATCTGGGCGCGAATCTGCTTCACGCGTCCTTCGATAGCGTCGCGCGAACCCGCTCCGTCGACTATTGTCGTGTTGTCCTTGTCGATATTTATGCGCTTGGCATTCCCCAGATCTTTCGCCGAAACGTTTTCGAGTTTAATGCCGATGTCTTCGGAGACTACCTGACCGCCGGTAAGGACGGCAATATCTTCGAGCATGGCCTTGCGCCTGTCGCCGAAGCCGGGGGCTTTAACGGCGCACACCTTAAGTGTCCCCCTCAGCTTGTTTACCACCAGGGTCGCAAGGGCTTCGCCGTCCACGTCTTCAGATATGATCAGAAGCGGCCGGCCCATCTTGGCGATCTGTTCGAGAACAGGCAGCAAGTCCTTCATGTTGCTGATTTTCTTCTCGTTGATCAAGATCAGGGGATCCTCGAGAACTACTTCCATCCGCTCTGGATCGGTCACGAAATAAGGTGAAATGTATCCTCGGTCGAACTGCATGCCCTCAACGATGTCAAGGGTGGTCTCCATGCTCTTGGCTTCTTCGACCGTGATCACGCCTTCCTTGCCCACCTTGTTCATGGCCTCTGCGATTATATCCCCGATCGTGACGTCGTTGTTGGCGCTTATCTTTCCGACCTGGGCAATCTCTTTCTGGTCTTTGGTGGGTTTGCTGAGCTTTTTCAGTTCGTCGATTATGGCCAATACCGATTTTTCGATTCCGCGTTTTAGAGCCATCGGGTTGTGCCCTGCGCTCACCAGCTTTACCCCTTCGCGGAAAATGGCCTGCGCCAGGATTGTGGCTGTAGTCGTACCGTCGCCTGCGACGTCCGAGGTCTTGCTCGCGACCTCCTTAACCATCTGGGCGCCCATGTTCTCGAACCTGTCCTCCAGTTCGATTTCCTTGGCGACCGTTACGCCGTCCTTGGTGATAGTGGGCGATCCCCAGGATTTTTCCAGCACAACGTTGTGCCCCCTCGGACCCAGGGTCGATTTGACCGCGTTGGCCAGAGTGTCAACTCCCTTCAACATCTTCTCTCTTGCTTTAGTGGCATATTTGATTTCTTTGGCTGGCATCTTTTCGATCTCCTTTGCGCCTCTTACTCGATTATACCTAGAATGTCGTCTTCACGCAGCACGAGGTATTTTTCATCTCCGAATTCGATTTCAGTCCCACCGTATTTGCTGAAGAGCACTCGGTCGCCCGGCTTTACCTGCAACGGGATGGTTTTGCCGTTTTTGAGAACTGTTCCAGTCCCAACGGCAATCACTTTGCCCTCCTGGGGCTTTTCTTTGGCTGTGTCCGGAATGATTATGCCTCCGGCGCTCTTTTCCAGTCCTTCGGTACGTTCAACGATGACTCTGTCATGAAGCGGTCTGTATCCCATTCTGCTTACACTCCTTGATTTATTTGTGGATATTCCAGGGAACCCGATCGACAGCACTATGCTAGCACTCTTTTCAATTGAGTGCTAATTAATATAAAGCGGTGACCGGAAAAATCAAGACCGAAAATCCAGGGGGCCTGATTTTTCCGGAGTTAAATGCAGACCCGGGAGGCAAACTACGCGGGAAGATTGACGGCAGATGCCCGGCAAAGGCACGGCCGGTAACAATGAGGAAGAAGGCCGCGAACTGGAGCGGGAACGTATAATTACAATAGCTTGTCTCAGTCTATCGGACTGTGAAATGATTTTTCCATTTTGCCTTAGGTGATTCCGAGCGGATGAAAACAAGCAGGATTTTCTTTCCTCTCTGTCAAGAAATTCTCCACCCTCAAAACAATTTTGATGCGATCCTCGCAAATCAGTTAGAGACATACCCGCCTGCATGGATTAAGTTTCTCAAGAATATCCGAACATAAAACTCGATTCCAAGCTGCAAATGATCACCGGAGGGGAATTCATTTTTGAATTCTTCAAGGAGGGGGCGAAATGGAATGGTTCTTCAGGACTGAAGATAGGTGGCATAACCTGATTATACGGGTCACCCTCGGCGCAGTTATGTTCCCGCACGGCGCAATGAAGCTTTTCGGATGGTTTGGAGGCTACGGCGTTCCCGCCACCCTGGCGGCTTTCGCTCAAAACTATCACATTCCCGCTGTCTTTACACTGCTCGTAATAGCGGCGGAATCGCTCGGCGCACTGGGCTTGATCGTCGGTTTTGCCACCCGGTTCTGCGCGTTCGGAATTTTTTGCGACATGATCGGGGCCGTTTACCTGGTTCACTGGCCCAATGGTTTTTTCATGAACTGGTACGGCAAACAAAAGGGAGAGGGATTCGAATATCACCTGCTGGCAATAGGCATCGCGCTCGCGCTCATGATTGCAGGAGGAGGCAAGCTGTCTGTGGACAGGGTGATAGCTCAGAAGCTCTCTCGAAAACTAAGAGGTTTATTAGCGTGACGGGTGCAGGCCGACGCCGCCCTATCTCGCCCGCAGCGCTGCAACGATGTTCATGCGGGCCGCCCTGATAGACGGCAGCGCGCCGCCTGTTATTCCCATCACGACGGCAAATATGACCGAGCTGATAATTATCCCGCGGTTCAGGAGAAAGCGGAAGGTCAGTTCCGAAAAAGTGGTCCAGTTCATCGTGGAGATTGTGAGCCTGTTCATGAACGAGGCGGCCACAAGCCCGATTACGGCGCCGAGCAGGCTTAAAAACACCGCTTCGGCAAGAAAGGCAAACAGGATGAACAGCCGGCGAAACCCAAGCGCCCTGAGGGTCCCGATCTCCGATGTGCGCGCCGAGACCGCCGCGTACATGGTAATCATCGACCCGGTGATCGCTCCCAGACTGAAAATCAGCGTGAGGCTTATCCCAAGTATCCGGATGAACCTGGCCATCAGCTCCGATTGAGCCTCGTAGTACTTGTCCTCGCGCCTGGCCTCCTCGACCAGGCGGGGGTCTTTGACCACGGCTTCATTCAGTTCGCTCAGATCCGAGGGGTGCTTCATACGGATGATCACCGACGAATAGGCCGCCCTTTTGAAAGCGCCCATGACAGTATCCACGTCGCCCCAGATTTCCGAGTCGAAGGCCGTACCGGCAGAGTCCATTATGCCCGCAACAACCCAGGTCCGCCCTCCGAAATTGATGGTCCCGCCCAGGCCTGCGATCCTGAACTTTTTGGCGATATTTCGGCCGATCAGGATTTCAGACGACCCTGCGATAAACTCGCGTCCGGCGACTATCTTGACCTGGGGCCGCAACTCCAGGGAGAGTCCGTGCGTCACTCCGCGCACCTGAACATTCGACGAGGAACGGCCCTCCCTTTTTGGAAGGGTTATCAGGACGACCACTTCGCGCGCGGCCAGTTCACGCTGGTCCTTGTCCACGGCTACCTGGGGGAACGACTCGAGAATTGCGGCGTCTCCGCGCTCGATGATGCTCTGGACCTCGGTCTCGGCAGATCTGCGGATGAAAACGGCATTTTCGGGGCTTCCCGAAGTAATCAAAGTGTGCTGGAAGCCATCGGCCAGCATCAGGACGGTCGCGAAAACGAAAATGACCAGTCCCATGCCGCCGGCAGTCAAAAGGGTGGTAAGCCGGCGCACCATGAGATTGCGATAGCTGTAATAGAAAAGAAGCATTGCGCTTAACGCTCTCTGCCTTGCATTAACTCCACTGCCGGATCATTCTGAGAGACAGAAAATTTTACCCATGCGGGTACCGCCGATCAATCGTTAAAAGAGCTGATTTTGGCCGCAATGTCCCCGTCAATAGTTTCGACCAGCTTCAGTATGAGCTTCAGGGTGCTCGTGTAGTCTGAAATGTCGATTATCGTATTGTGGGTATGGACGTAGCGCGAGGGGACCGCGACAACCACGGTGGGTACCCCGGAGGCGTGAAGGTGAATAGGGGCTGCGTCGGTCCCGCCTTTTCTCCTGACGGCTAACTGGTAGGGAATGCCGTTTTTTTCCGCCGTCTCGATCACGAATTCGATCAATTTGCGATTAGTGATCGCTGACGAGTCCATAAACCTGATTTGAGGACCCGAACCGATGGCGGCCTGGCGCTCTTCCCTGCTTGTGCCGGGCAGATCGTCGGCTGGGGAGCCTTCCGCCACGATGGCCAGGTCCGGGTTGGCAGACCAGGCGGCAGCCTTGGCCCCGCGCATTCCCACCTCCTCCTGAACCGTCCCTGCAAATATTACCGTATTAGGATGGGTTATCTTCCTGCTTTCCAGCGCCGCGTGGACTACCAGCGAAAGCCCGGCGCGGTCATCGAAAGCCTTCGAGAGCAGCAGATCCGGGTTGTGCATCCGCACAAAAGGGCTGTCCGGCACTATGGTGTCCCCGAGCCGGATGCCGAAGGCCTGCACCTCACCCGCATCACGGGCGCCCACGTCGATGAACATGTCTTCTATCTGCATCACCTTTTCGCGTTCAGCCTCGGAGAGGAAGTGAGGAGGCTTTGCGCCGATGACGCCCGGAACTTCGGTTCCTTCCCTGGTAAGGATTCGTACGCGTTTGGCCAAAAGTGTGTGCGCCCACCAGCCGCCCAGCACGAGAAACCTGATCAGACCGTCCGCCGTTATGGTCTGCACCATGAGGCCAACCTCGTCCATGTGCGCGGCAATAAGTATCCGGGGGTTGCCGGAACTGCCCTTGCGCTCGCAATAGATGTTGCCGGCCCTGTCGGTGGAGACCCCGTCTCCCAGTTCAGCTCGAAAAATCCGGCGCACTCCGCCTTCCTGCCCGGAGGCGCCGTGTGCCTGGCTCAGTTCTTGGAGCAGCTCGATGCCTTTTTCTTTTCTTGAATCGTCCATTTTCCCGCCCTGGATAAAGAAGTGAACACCAAATCAGAACTTATTGTCTTTTAAAGTTAATTCCTGGCGGGCACAATATAAATCGGAGCTTCAGACACAAAGATCAGCTATGGAATCCTGTCTCTCGTTTTTCGGAGGTTAGAAACAAAACATGAGAGCCTGAATACCCTGATCGAATTTGCAGAAATTGATGCATATAATTCACAATTATGTTCATTTTCCCGCAAATATGATACAATTTTGTGTCAATTAGATTGCATATTTTTAATTCTACCTGCTGGCAAAAACCTTTCGAATGTTACCCCAAGCCGACATAATGGTGTTTGGCAAAGAAATTGCTCTCCTGGTGTATCGTCTGCGCAGCACAAGAAATCTTCACATGTCGGGGGCGGAAATTTTTCACGCGAAAACACGATCTTGACCTCGGAAAATGCAAAGAAGGAAAACGCGTCCGAGATCGAGGGAAGCGCCTGCCCCGTACCAAAAGGTCGTTGCCTTAAACTCACAGGTTTCATGAGACGAGACGTTGTTCGTTGTTCCGACGGAAGTCCGGAATCCATTCTCTTTCGGCCTTTCCGGCCTTCGCTGGGGACTACTTTCGACATCGAGAATTTCATTGAATCAACGACATTGGCCCCGGACCAGCTTCGGGTCTGTAGACCCTGGATACAAACGGCCGGATTGTCAACTGCAGTCGTTTACCTAACCATCATTGAGAGGCTCGCGATTCAAAACAAAAGGGGAGAAGGAGCATGATAAAAATTGAGGCAATCATAAAGCCGCACAAACTGGAAGAGGTTCAAGCAGCCTTGGTGGATATTGGCATCCAGGGGATGACCGTTTTCGAGGTCAAGGGATTCGGTCGCCAGAAGGGACACACCGAGATGTATCGGGGCGCCGAATACAAGGTTGATTTCGTACCAAAGTTGCTCCTCACGGTAGCAGTCAAGGATGACCAGAGCGACCAGGTGGTGAACACGATCCAAAAGGCGGCCTCCACGGGAAAGATCGGTGACGGCAAGATCTTTGTCACCCGTATAGAAGAAGTCATGCGCATTCGAACAGGAGAAACCGGCCCTGAAGCGCTCTAGGGTGTCCACAAGCGTTGGAGCCTATTTAATAAATGTCATTTTGAGTCAAGAAATCCTTCTGCTTAAAACTTGATCATCTCTATTGAGGGGGAAATAGAAAATGGTTAGAGGAAAAATTATACTGGCGCTTGTTTCCATTTCAATGTTCTTCGCCTGGACGCTTTTGATTCATCCGGCTTTTGCTGAGGAGACCAAGCCCGACCCCGCTGGAATTGCGACGGGCACCAAGGCGGATGCCCTGGATGCGAGCGGTGCTCCTTTTGTTGTTTCTGAGCCTACCGACACCAAAGACCCTGACTATGCAAAGAAGAAAAAGGAGTTTGACGAATACCAGGCCGAGGCGGAAAAAGAGCCGCTCGCGGTCAAACTGGCCGATACCGTCGGACACGTCCGGATTGCAACCAACTTCAGTTGGACTCTCCTCACGGGATACCTGGTTCTCTTCATGCAAGCGGGATTCGCCCTCCTCACCTGCGGGCTGGTGCGCAGGAAGAACGCCGGCCATCTCATGATGCTTAACTTCGCTGCATACGTCTTCGCCTTCCTGGCTTACTACGTATGCGGCTACGCCTTCCAGTTTGGCGCCGTCGCAGTGAATGCGGCGCCAACGAATCTCGGGGGGATACCGACTTTAAATGAGTTCCTCATTGGAAGCGGCCAGTGGGGCTTCCTGGGCGGCAAAGGCTTTTTCTTGAGCGGCCCGGCCTACGACGCTGGGAGCAATTGTCTTACGCTGTTCGAAGTCGTGTTCATGGAGACGGCCGGGTATATAATAGTGGGCGCCATCTGTGAAAGGATCACTTTCTGGGGATTCGTCCTCTGCGAGCTATTCATGGGCGCTTTCCTATACCCCATATTCGGTTGTTGGGTCTGGGGCGGCGGCTGGCTATCCCAGTTAGGCGCCACTATGGGCTTTGGCCACGGCTACGTGGATTTCGCAGGCTCGACCGTTGTCCATGGCGTGGGCGGCTTTTGCGCCATGGCGCTTGCTTATATCCTCGGCCCACGTATCGGCAAGTACGGTAAGGACGGCAAGCCTCGAGCCTTTCCAATACACAACCTCGCCTTTGTCGTGATTGGCACCTTTATTCTGCTGTTCGGCTGGATGGGGTTCAATCCCGGATCTACCCTTGGCGCGTCGGACTTGCGTATCTCTGTCATAGCCGTTAACACCAATCTCGCCGCTGTTGCGGCCTCGGCGACGGCATTGATCTTCTGGTACTTCAAGTTCGGTAAACCGGACATTTCGATGGCGTGCAATGGCATGCTCGCGGGTCTCGTTGCCATTACCGCGCCTTGTGCGTTCGTTAGCCCAAACTCCGCCGTTATGATCGGCATCCTTGCCGGCATCCTCGTTTGCCTGGGGGTTCTCTTTAATGAGCGGGTGATCAAGGTCGACGATCCCTGCGGGGCCATCTCCGTGCACGGATACTGCGGCTGGTTGGGAGCCGTTTGTGTCGGTATTTTCGCAGATGGCACCTACGGCGCAGGCTGGAACGGCGTAGGCGCAACGACCTACCTCGGCACAGTAGGCCAGGGTGTGACGGGTCTTCTCCATGGGGACGTCTCGCAGTTCTTTACTCAGCTTGGCGGAGCCACCTTCCTGGCAATCTACGCATTCGGCTTCACCTTCGTGGTGTTTAAAATCGTAAACGCTATCTACCCGCTGCGCGTTTCCGAAGAGGTAGAGATCGAGGGCCTCGATGTGCCGGAGTTCGGTATGCCTGCATACGCCGAGGAGTCGTAAGTCCCATAGGACGGAGTATTGTATATCTCTTTGAGAAATTTTTTGCTGTAAACTCAACCCCGGACAGATGAGAACACAAAGCCAGGCATTACGCTTGCCTTTGTGTTTTCTCTGTTCTTAACGCATCCACGGATTCCAGTTACATTCAGACCCGGACCGAGTTCCAAAAAACTGAAAGCGGGGTTGCTCTATATGGCGACATCTCTTGGTTTTACCGCGGGGGTGCTGGTTCTGTGTTATTCATTGCTCGATCTTAAACCGGAGGAAGGAACAGCGTCGGTTGTAGAATGTGATCGCTTCAATTCGATCTTAGCGCTTTACACGTTTTCCGATCTCATCGCACATGTTGGCGACTGTTGCCGCTTCAGTCCTGCATTGCCTTTTAAAGATTTAAACCACGGATGAGGAGCGTAGCGCGGTGGACGACCACGGATAAAATGATTCTCAGGGAATTGAACGAGCCTGATTCCCGGGATGTGGAGAATTACGCCGCCGCCCGACCGGTGAACGGCTATCGGGCCTTTGTCCGATGCGCCCGTATGAGCGTGTCCAGACCGAATTTTTTGACCCGATAGTTCATCTGCCGGAATGTTAGGCCCAGGTCGTTTGCGGCCCTTCTTCTTATCCACTTGTTGCGTTCGAGGGCTGCAGAAACTTCCTTGCGCTCCATTTCGTCCAGGCGGGACAGGGCGGAAATTGTCTCCAGCCCCGTTGCCCCGGAACTTGCGATGCGCTTCGGGTCGAATATCGACGCAAGGTCCTCAGCCTCGATCTCCGCGCCTTCCGCCATAATTACCAGGCGAATTACGGTATTCTTTATCTCGGCTATATTCCCGGGCCAGTCATGCTCGCAAAGCTCTTTCAAAACCTGGGCGCCCAGTTGAATCTTCCTGCCCTGTTCCCTGCAGGCATCCGCGAGAAAATGCCGGATCAGGAAGGCGATATCATCTTTTCTCTCCATAATTGAGGGCACATGAATGAGCAAGGTGCTGAGCCTGTTGAAAAGATCCTTTCTGAAAGAACCCGTCGCCGCGGCCTCGGAAAGGTTTACGCTCGAAGCGGCGACAAGCCTGACATCGGCCGCCTTGGACCTTGAGATCCCGAAGCTCCCGGACTGCAACCTGTCCAGAGTTTCCAATAGCTTTATCTGGTGAGAACTCGATAGCTCTCCTATCTCATCGAGCAGCAATGTGCCGCCGGCAGCCCTTTCGAATGCGCCGCGCGCGGGGTGGAGTTCGTCCATGCCGCCGCTGAGGAACCCGTTTCCACCGCCGAATAATTCCTTCTCCAGCAGATCTTCCGGAAGGGAACAGTGAACTCTTACAAAGGGAAATGAGGCCCTGCCGCTCAGCTCGTGAATGATCTGGGCAATGGAACTTTTCCCTGTCCCCGGTTCACCCCATAGCATAACGGGCGCCTCAGTCGGCGCCGCTTTCCTGATTTCGGCCTCGAGCTTTCGTGCTGCATCGCTTTTGCCCAGACAGACCAAACCAAGATGTTCCTCGGAGATCTTTGCCCTGAGGGCCATGTTCTCCTTCGCCAGGGCCTCCTCGCGCCTCCTTGCCTGAGATTCCAGGCTGAATACCTGGGCGATGAAAGAGGCCAATATCGAAAGGAACTGCACGTCCTCGAACAGCGGGACCTGATCGCCGAAAAGCAGGTCGACCATAATCGCTCCCATTACCTCATCGCCGACAATAACCGGAGAACCGAAAAGCCGGACCTGTTCTTTTTGAATGGAATGAAGAGCTTTGCGGTCGAGAAACAGCGGCCTGGAACTATCCCGCAGAACCACGAAGGGCTGCGGAATACGAAAAACAAGGTCGAACCCGGTTTTATAAAGATGGCGGACCCTCAGTTCCATGTCGCTTGTCGAATCGTCGAAGCATGGAGTGAAAAAATAACGGAACTCGGCGCCCCTGAGAACGATTGCCACCTTCGACCGGGGAACAGCCTGAGAAAGAACTCCTATCAGACCATCAATCGCCTGGTCGAGGTGGAGCGCCCTATCGATTATTCGATGTATCCCTGAAAAGATGCTGAGCTTCAATTCGCAGATATTGTCCATGCTCGCTGCCTTCTTGTCCGTTTGGAAAACCGAATCTTGCCGGATACCCAAAACCGGCATGCTCCACATCACAGTCTTCCAGTTCCGTGCCAAACTGGAATAAGTCCGTTTTTGAAGCGCAATGCGGCATGCCGAACGAATCCTCAAGTAGAAATGGCACAATTTGGTGCCCTCGGCCCCCATTGTGATACAAATTTGTGTCATATAATTTGTAGATTTCATGCTGACTCCAGTTGGACAAGCCCCTTGAAGCCCGTTCCAAGCCAATATGAGGATGGTTGGCAAACAAATTGCTCTCCAGAAGCCCGTCGGAGAATCCCGGCATACTCCTAGGACGGCCAGACCGGTAACAAAAACGGATTTCCGAAAAGAACGGGAATAAGGTGACGGCAATTGCGCCAAATGGCCAGTTTGAAAACCGGCTGTTCATATCGCTAAATCGTCTGCCTTTAAGAGGAGGGCTTATGAAATATAGCAGCGGTAAACATTTGTAGGACTTTATCCGCTTCTTTACTGAATCAAAAGTATTCTTTCTTCCAATCAATTAATCATCAGGAAAGGTGACTTATGGCGCAGGTTGAAATGAAAAAGACACTGGGACTAACCGGGGTCACGATGAATGCAATGGCATTGATCGCGCCCGGGGCTTTTCTATGGTTAACCTACCAGATGCAGGCGGCGCAGGTGGATTTGGCCGGCGAGACTACTGCTATGGACATGTTTGCAGGCCTGGTTGTCGCGTTGATTCTGGCATTCCTGACAGCGATTTCCTATTCCAAGCTCTCAGAGCTCTATCCCCAGGCCGGGACCGGCAGTTCTTACTATTTTACCGAACAGGCGATACTGAACGAGAACCGGTTATCACATCTTGCCAGGCTGTCAAAGTTTGTCGTTGGATGGTTCTCCCATCTTTACTACTGGGTATACCCAGGGGTAATGGTCGCGATGATGGCCACGCTTATAACCTATATATTCAGCCAGTTCGGGGTCGAGCTCTCCATGTTCTGGCAGATGGCGACAGCAGTAATATTTGCTTTCCTGGTCGGGTATATAGCGTACCGCGGAATCAACGGGTCAACCATATCGAATACAGTTATCAATGTTATCCAGATCATTGCTTTAATAGTGGTAACCATTCTGGCCCTGGTTTACCGGGTTACCAACCCTGAGCATGTAACGTTCGTTCATCCGACACTCTCATCGGTTGTAATGCCGCACAATTTCTCCAACGTGATGTTCCAGGCCACCATTGCGATATTGCTGCTGGTCGGTTTCGAATCGGCGACAGCTCTCACGGCTGAATCCAAATCCCCCAGGCATGTCAGCCGCGGTGTCATGATATCGTTAGTGATTCAGGGACTCATTATGTACCTGTTTGAGTACTTCGGCGCCAATGCCTGGCTCAATACCGCCTATACCGGAAAAGACGCCAAAGACGCAGTGGTGACGGGTATAGGGGCTGCAGCCGCCTCCAGCGCCCCGATAGGCGACATGGTGAAAAACCTGGGTGATGCTCTGCTCGGCAACATGGGCTTCGCGCTGATGATTATAGTCGCATGTTCGGTTGGCATCGCGGTAGTCGGCACCACTTTGGCCTGCATGAACACCGGCGTGCGCGTAACATACGCAATGTCCAAAGATAAGGAAGTTCCAAGCTTCCTCGGGTTTCTGCATCCCAAACATGCGACCCCCCACGCAGGCGTATGGGCAATGACCATTGCATCGGCGGTTATCGGGGCGTTTGGAGTTCTTTCGGTCGTCAACCTGACAGCCATTACCTTCTGGTCAAATATCGGCACGTTCATTCTCTACGGAATGACCAACCTCATTGCACTCGTGGCGTTTTTGCGGCATCCGCAGCGAAATGTGTTCACTCACATCGTTGTTCCGATCCTCGGCACTATCGCCAATATCGTCATGCTGTTTGCGGTCCTCTATCTGGGGATCCTCGGCGGGGGCGATACTCAGACGGCCGCAATGTATTCGATCATTGCCACATTGGTATGGCTTGTAGTCGGTATTGCTTATCTGTTCGTTCAAAGCGCCAGGACCCAGAGAAAAATCATTGGAGGACCTGTCGAGTCTAACTAAGTCGATATAACTTGTATATAATCGGGCAAGAGGGCGTTCTTCAAGCGCCCTTTTGCCCGTTGGAGGCCTCCTTGCCAGCCAGCTCTGTTTCAAAAAAAGATTATGTATCGGATGCCTTACAGGTGTACGGTCTCTCCGATAAGGGGAAGGTCCGTCAAAATAACGAGGATTATTTCGGCTATTACAGGCCCGACGAAACGGGGCTAAACCATTTTGGAAGCCTTTTCGCGGTTTCAGACGGCGTGGGGGGTAGCGCCGCCGGTGAGGTTGCCAGCGCCGAGGCGGTCAATGTTTTGCTCCAGGAATACTATTTCGGCGACCATACAGAAAAAATCCCTGAAAGATTAAAAAGCGCATTCCAGCATACCTCGCTGCACATCTACGACCTATCGATCGCCCACCACTCGGCACGAAATATGAAGTGCACTTTGTCTACGCTTCTGCTAAGACAAAACCGGTTTTTCATAACCCACGTGGGCGATTCCAAAATCATGTTGCTGCGCGGCGGCGATATGATTCAACTTACAAAGGACCACAGCCTGGTCGGCAAACTCATGCGCCTCGGACTGATAACCGCCGAAGAGGCGCGCACCCACCCCAGCAGGAATGTCCTGTTGAAAGCGGTTGGGGAAGGTCCTTTGCTTGTGCCCGATTTTTATTCCGGATATACTCAGCCGGAGGACCTTTTCTGCATGATTACCGATGGGATACTGGAACATGCATCTGCTGAAGAGTTAAAATCGTTCCTCATGGAGCGTGGTTCGTCAGAGAGGCAATTGGTGGAGTTGATAGCCGAACTCAACAGTCGCGGCGGACATGACAATATGACCATAATGACCGTTAAAGTTAAACGATCTATCAAATAGAAGGCGGTGTAAATATGACTAAAATAGAATGCATCCTGCGTCCGGACAGGATTTTGGAAGTGCGCAACGTCCTTGGAAAGCTTGGAATCAAGGGTTTGACCGTAACGGAAGTCATCGGCTGCGGGTTGCAGAAGGGGCATACTCGAGATGACTGGAATACGGAGTTCAATATCAATCTGCTCCCGAAAACCAAAATAGAGATGGTCGTTTCCGACAGCATGGTAGATAAGGTCACCAGCGCCATAATCGAAATTTCCCGCACCGGCGAAATCGGTGATGGAAAAATCTTTACCTATCCGATTGGCAACGCCATCCGGATTCGCACGGGCGAAACCGGCGAAAACGCCATATAAAAAGTCTATCGTCTCGACAGCAGGAGCAAGACCGCAATCAGAGCGGCAACCAATACTGCCCCCACGTATATCAGCAGGTTGTTTCGCTCGGTGGGAAGGACCGCTGCCAGCGGCGGGTCAGGTTCAGCAATCCATTTGAGGTCCGCATTTTCAGGAAAACGCAAATCGTTGGCCATCTGCTCGGCGGAGTCGTAGCGCTCCTCCTTTCGCCGCCGCAACGCCCTGCGAACGGCAGCCCAGATACCCGGATGCAAACCCTTTATCGATGTCAGCGGCTCGGGCGTTTTAGTCATATGCTGGTACATGACCGTCATGGGGTTATCCCCGGTAAACGGAGGCGACCCGCTTAGAAGATGATACATCAGGCAACCGACTGCATAGATGTCGCTTTTTGCAGCGCCGCGTTCTCCCTTGATCTGCTCGGGGGCCATGTATTCGGGGGTCCCCATGAGTCCTGAAAAACCCCGCCAGGTCACCCTGGGCGCACCTTCCATGAGGGCAATGCCGAAATCCAGAATCTTCAAATGTCCGTCCGGAGCAAGCATCAGGTTCTCCGGTTTTATGTCCCGGTGATACACTCCCCTGTCATGACAGTATTGAAGCGCGTCGAGCAGGTTTGCCACCAGCTTTACAGCCTGATCGACGGGAAACCTTCCCTTTTCGTTCAGAACTTGCGCCAATTGCTCGCCTTCGACATATTTCAAAACCAGGAATGGGGGGTCCCCTTCAGAAATAGCCAGGGCCATGGGAACGTCTGAGTGGTTCAAAAGCTTGCCGATCGCCACTTCCCGCCTGAAGCGCTCATAAACCGCCGGATCTCCCAGTTGTTCAAGATGGGGGACTTTCAAAACGACTTTCCCATTGGACTGAACGTCCTCTGCAAGAAAAACGGCGCCGAAGCCCCCCTGGCCAAGAGAATTCAGAATCTTATACTTGTCTTCAAAAACTGTCCCGACTTCAAGCATTATTCTATGTGCCCCTCAAACGGATGCAAATCGCTTTCTTCCCCAAAAGCTTCACTCTGTCATGATCGTACATATACATATTTCGCAGGAATTGACAACACGATCAACGCCGAGGATTAGCCCCTGTTTCGCCTTTGGCCCGCTGGATTCCTGTTAGTCCGGCAAATCCTGTCAAAGGTCTTTTAGGGAGACGCGACGAGCGCTCGCCGCCTGCCTAGCCAAACTGGATCACCATACCGCCTGCAACAATAATGGCCAGGCCGGCCCATGTCGAATTCGGCACGCTCTCACCAAAGACAAACCTGCCACACATCACGCTCACCACCGCAAAGACGGCTACATAGACGCCCAACAGCCTTGAAAAATCCCATCTCACCATGTTGACCAGAAGGCCATAGGCTGCCAGCATGAGGCCTCCGCCCAGGATAATAATGACATTGGCCCCGCGAAGACCTCTTCGAACCACCGCATCGCCTCCGACCTCCAGGAAGGCGGAACCCAGGAAGATCAGCCAAGCTGCCAGGGGGATATTAAGATTTGCCATTTTTCACCTTTCTTGAAGTAAGTTTCAAAGTAACTACTCTGTTTTGCAAATCCTATGCTCGGTCAGGTGCAACCTGGTCAACACAGAAGCGTGATTGCAGAGCAGGACCGGACCGTCGGCGGCAATGGCTGGTCAGAGGGGGAGCAGATTTTTTAAAAAAACTGAAATTCGGGAAAATTATGGAGAATTTCTCTCGATTTTCAGCGAGATTGGAAAATATCTCGTTGTTAAAAGGTACAAAATTGTTCCAACTAATTCTTGATTCCAGCCCATGCCGGCGAGTCAGCTATTAATTCAGGGGGCGAATGAAGAAAGTATTGAGCGTTTTTTCAGAGAGGCGTGAAATGGCCTTTACGAGCAGAAATACTACTATCAGCGAAAAAATCAGCCTAGCCCATAAGATCCCGGAAAAATGGGCCCCGGTAACTGCAACGGCCAGCGTATCCTCGAACAGACTGTGGCACAGGCCCATCAACGTCAGGGAAAACAAAACATCGTGCCGGCCGACGCGGTCGGAAACCGACTCCTGGATTATCAGTCCTCCGCCGTAACCCAGCCCGAGGGTCATACCGATAATGGTAAGGGAGCAGGCTGAGGGGCCAATTCCCAGCAGCCTCAAAGCAGGCGTAAGAAACCTGGTCATTATGGCCGTTATGCCGATCTTATCCAGAATTCTCAAAAGCAGGAGCAAACCCATTATAATAAAGAATATCATTATCAACCCGCGCACCTGGCTTACGGTCCAGGCCGCGATAGAGGTGTCATCGATGTGCGGCAGCCATCTCGGAATGTTTGGCTCCTGGAGCGAACCTGCCAGCCGATAGATCCTGAAAAGCCCCCATCCCAGGACAAAAGCTCCCACTATTCGGAGCAGCCCCATAAATCGCAGGCGCACGCCCGCTTTTTGAGCGATCCTTAGTTCGACTGGAAGGTTGTGCGCAACAAGCATCATTGACGCCAACACGGTTGTCTGCGCAACCGTAAGCGGCTCGTTTGCCGTGACGGCGACGAAAACGACAATCCCGGTATAGATATTGGACAGGATTGTCGTTGCCCAGACCAGCCCCATGCTGCCCGGAAGCCCAACGATTCCCATTACAGGCGAAAGGACCTTCCCCAGTGCGTCTACAGCGCCAAACTCCTGGAGTATTCTTATCGCAATAATTATCGGGATCATTATGCGGAAGAGTCTAAGACTGATCTCGACCGTTTCCGCCAGAAGCTTTCCGGAAAACTCGATTAAGGCAGGCTGCATCGCAGAGTTATTTCTATTCGTATGAAATGAGCACTACGGCGACACAGGCGAGAATAATCCCGGCGAACTGGACAATATTGATTCTTTCCTTGAGGAAAATCATTGCCAGCGCCAGGGTCACGACCGGATAGAGCGCCGTCAGGGGCGCTACTATGCAGATTTTTCCTCCGCGGATCGCGTACATGAAGCAAATCAGCCCCACATAGCCCAGCATTCCGGTAACAAGCGCCGGGATTATCCCTCGGATTTCTGCCCCGCCCAGTTCCGGCCGGAATATGAGGAACGCGATCAGCCCCGTCAGCGCCCCGCCGATTACTTCGAAGGTGAAAGCTGTCTTTGGCTCAAGACAACTGAGGGCCACTTTTGGCAAAAAAGCCCATACCCCCCAAACCAGGAGCGCGAGAGCCGAATACACTACCCATTCCTTCATTGAGCTTACCCTTGGCCGCAAGCTACAGTTGGCCTGCTTCAAACCATGCCACATCGAGAGGGTTTCGTTCAGGCAGCCGTTGGTACTTGTATTTCGGATAGCCTGCCATCAAAATCCCCGTAATCTTCCTGTGCGCCGGGATATTCAGAAAGTGAGAAAAGGCAGGAAACTGCAACGCGCACCTCTGCGCATAACCGGCCCAGCACGTACCAATGCCCAGCGCGGGGGCGTAGAGCTCGACGTATTCCAGGGAAAGCACTGTTGAGACAGGGCCTGCGATCAGCTCTGCCGGCGCATGAGCCACGATAATATGCGGCGCTCCCCGCAGAATCCGGTCCTCACCCATCTCGTGCGCACGGATTATTGCAGGCATGTTGAATCGCTCCCCCATCTCGGGAGAAAGCTTCATGACTTCCAGCATCCATTCGATTACGATCTTGCTCAGGGACAACAGATTTTCACGGCCTTCGACGACCAGGTAGGATATTCCCTGCGAATTATGCGCCGAAGGAGCAAAACGGGCAATGTCCAGAAGTTTCAGCATTTCGTCCCTGGGGACTGGTTCATCCATGTAGCGGCGGACCGAGCGGCGCCTGCGCAACAAGACCGCAACTTGCGCGGGGTCGGCAGAAAATTGCGCGGGGACCTCAGTATGTTTCGCAACCGGGTTCTTAGTGTTATCCAATGCTCCATTCGGACAGGCTGCGACACAGTGGCCGCACCCGATACAGTAGCGGGCAGATCCCGGCCGCATCTCAGGTTTTCCCTCGGGGTCAAGCGAAAGCAGGCCCAGAGGACAAACCTCGACGCAAACTCCATCGCGGCTGCATTTTTCGCTGTCCACTTTTATCAGGCTCATTTTAATACAGCTCCGACTTGAAGTAGGACTCGCTCGAAGAAGGCTGAACGGGTCTCACCCGGGGCTGAAGATCATCCGCCACTTCGCTGCCGGGCAATTCGATGGTTTTCTCCTCGCCTTCCAGCTTCGGTACGGATCCCGGGGCCGGAACGTTTTCCGCAAAAGCCGCATAGACGCCTCCCGGCTCGTCCGATTTCGTAACCGCCCCCGAAGAACCGCTTATCTTGGCGAAAACGATACCGTCGGGTATTGGGAAAGTTTCAACGGGTTTGTTTTTCAGGTACTCTTTCATAAAATAGACCCAGATCGGACATGCCGCCCGCCCGCCGGTCTCTCCCTTTCCAAGGGAAATGGTATGATCATCGTAGCCCACCCAGACGCCGGTGAGCACCGACGGAGTAAAACCGATGAACCAGGCGTCCTTGAGTTCGTTGGTGGTCCCCGTTTTACCCCCTGCAGGCCGCTTGAGTTCCTTTGCTTTTGTCCCCGTCCCCTCCCTCACTACTCCCTGGAGCAGGTCGGTCACCAGATAGGCCGTTTTTTCCGATATCACCTGCTCTCTTTTTACCTGGTGCTCTTCTATCAGGTTGCCGTACCGGTCAAAGACCTTTTCTATAAGATACGGCTCGACCCGTTGACCCTGGCCCGGAAAGGCGGAATAGGCTGTGAGCAATTCCTGGAGCGTAACATCGGAGGCGCCAAGGGCGAGGGCGAGGGTCGGGGTGAGCTGGGATGTTATCCCCATTTTCCGGGCGTAATCGATCGTGTAGTGTACTCCAATTGACTCGAGGAGCTTTACCGTTACAACGTTGCGCGAATGTATGATGGCATTGCGCAGAAGAATCGGTCCCCAGAACTGGCGGTCGTAGTTGGAAGGAGTCCAGAAGCCTTTACCGCTGTGATCGCTATAGGATATCGGCGAATCGATCAGGATGGAGGCCTCGGTGTAGCCTTTGTCGAGCGCCGCCGCATAAATTATGGGCTTGAAGGAGGACCCGGGCTGCCGCACCGCCTGTGTGCACCTGTTGAACTGGCTTTTTTGGAAATCGCGCCCTCCCACCATGCAGATGACCCTTCCGGTAGCCGGTGAGATGGACATCAGCGACCCTTCCATCCCGGGGTCCTGTTCAACGGCGGCAATCCAGGTATCTTTTTCCTGCAGCCTGTCCAGTTTCAGCCTGAGGACGTCGCCGGTCCGGAAGATCTTCTGCGCGCGCTTGTTGGAAACCTGCACCCATTGGTAGCCGGACGGGGGAATCAACGCCTTTTGCGTACCCAGGTCCACAGAAATTGTCTTTGTCTTGTCATCGAATTGATTTACCAGCCCCGCAACCACCTTGCCTTCTTCCAAGTCGCCATTTGATTGTCCGAGGACGCGAAGAGCGCTCGGCCACTCATCTCTTGGAACATTGACGTGAAGACCGCGATACTGTTTATGCCTTTTATCGAGCTCGCGAAGACCCTGGTCGAGCGCCTTTTCGGCGAGCCGCTGCGCCTTGAGGTCCAGCGTAGTCTGGATAAGCAGCCCTTCCTTATAGAGCGTGTCGCGTCCGAAGCGAGCCTCGGCCTGCCTGCGGACTTCCTCGGTAAAGTAGTCCATCTCTTTGAGGGCCATACGCTTCGGCTTACCTATCTCCAGCGGTTCCGCCAAAGCTTTGCGCGCCTCATCAAGAGTTATGAAGTCCGCATCCGCCATTCTCTGCAATACGTAGCGCTGCCTTTCACGGGATACCGCGAAGTGATGAATCGGCGAAAAGCGGCTGGGAGCTTTGGGCAGGCCGGCCAGAAGGGCAGCTTCCGCGAGGTCCAACTCGCTTGCATGTTTGTCGAAATAGGTCCTTGCAGCAGCCTCTACTCCGTAAGCCCCTGCGCCGAAATAAATCTGATTGAGGTAAAGATAGAGAATTTCGTTCTTGCTCAGGCTGTTGTCTATCCGATGCGCGAGAAGGGCCTCCTTGATCTTGCGTATGAAAGTGCGCTCAGGAGTCAGGAGCAGCGATTTCACAACCTGCTGGGTTATGGTGCTTCCACCCTGAACGATCTTACCCTCCTGAATGTTCTTCAACATGGCGCGAAAGATCCCGATCAAGTCCACCCCGCCGTGCTCGTAGAATCGCGTATCCTCCGCAGCGACAAATGCCTTGATAAGATGCGGGGGAAGCTCCGAGAGCGGCACCAGGTATCTTCGCTCTATGAAGAATTCGCCAATCAGTTCATCGTCGGCGGAATACACGCTGGTGACCAGTGAGGGGTGATAGTTCTTCAGGGCCTCAACGCTTGGAAGTGACTGGTCGATTTGAATATAGAGGGCGAAAACCGCAATGCTGCCCACCAGGGAAAGGCAAAGGAAAATTGAAAATAGACTAAAAATAAGCCACCGGAGAGTTCGCCTTCTTGGCGTTCGCCTCTGTGGAACGGGCTTTTTCATCTCTTACCCCTCTTCGGCCCCGGGCACTGGAAGGAAAAAGAAAATCCTTCTCGATATTCTCTTGATTTGCCGCCATTGGGCTCGCTCTTTTTATCATACTAGCAATACGAAAGAAACACCTGCGCCATGCAGGCCGGTGATCCGGCGATAATAGGCCCCCGGCAGCGCCTTTTCAATACCAATCGCACCCGAGCCAAACCCGGCCGCGCGCCCAGCGTTCTGCGCCCGGTCCTGGTTTTATTCACTGCACCACTTGCAATACTGAAAATGAGGTTTAGCTGTAGATAAAGAACTGCACAGAAAGATAATCACACGCAAAGGCAATGCAAAAATGCTTTCGGCGCCGCCTGATAGCAGGGTTGCGCAGAGACGCACAAGTAATTATCGACGTAGCGATTGTAAATCAAGGGATGCTTAGCATTTTCTCTACTATTATGCAGGAAAGAGCCAATTCTAGTGGGGGTTTTCTCCGACTATATCTGACCGTGGTGCTATCCCAACCCTAAACTCGCAAAGGGACGACAGGGCAGATGTTTTTCTTAACATTCATGAACCGAGCATCGGTTCACCCCGTCCGCCCCATCCCAGACCGCGTCCGATATTGACTTTTGCTGTTGTCAGGGTCTGGCCCGACCGACATTGACTAACTAAAACACTTCCAGCATAATCATTGCGATCTGGTAAAAAGGTGAAAAGAAGAGCCGTATCGGAAGGCACAATCAGACTTCGACCGAATACCTCCGAATCGGTTGCCAAGAAAACATTCCAACCCTGGTAAGAGGAGAGGCCCTCGTTCCATGACTGCTGACATACCCGCTGAGGATATTCAGAAAAATGCGAATACCCGATATTTCACATATCTCTTCTGGGCTGTGCCATTGTTTCTTGCGCTCATGGTGGGGGCGTTCAATATAGACGGGAATTTTGTACAGGACGACAAGGCGGCAATTGTGGAAAATCCCCTGGTAGTGAAGGAAACGGTTCCTTTCTCCGCGTTCTTTCATCGTGACTCATGGGGGTTTCCGACTGAAGGCGGGGGCGGGATCTATGTATGGAGACCTCTTTTGCCGATGATCTGGAGAATGGTCTGGGCAATCCAGCCCGGTACTCCATTTCTTTTTCACCTCCTGACCGCCCTGTTACACCTGATGGCCACCGGCATGGTTCTTCTCCTGGGGCATCACTTGTTCCGGGAGCGCTGGATCGTGTGGGCCGCCGGGGCAATCTTCGCCGTCCACCCTATTCACGCGGAAGCTCTCGGCGAAATTGTGGGCCAAGCCGACATTTTGGCGACACTCTTCGGCCTGTTCGCTATCTATATTGCGCTTGGGCGCAACCGTACAATCACACCGTTTCTCGTCGCCGGCCTCCTCATGGCGGCCTGTTTAGCCAAGGAATCTGCCGTGGTCTTCTCCGCCGTGATCGCAGTGGTTGCCCTGATGCCCGAGCGTGTGCAGTTGGGCAAACGGCTGAGCCTTTCCTTTTGCGCTGCACTGGTAACCATATTGACCGTTCTGATTCAGCTTTCCTTTAAGCGGGCCGGGGAAAGCCCGTTAGGCAACCTTGCTTTCGCGGCCCACGGAGGCGAGAAAATCCTCCACGCCCTTTATATCATTGGCCGCGCCACAAGTATGTGCTTCGTCCCGATCGGAATGAGCCCGTTTCACGACTATGCGGCTATCGATCTGAGCCTTACCACTCTTTTACCCTACGCAGTCCCGGGAACGCTGTTCCTTTGCATCGGCGCCGGCGCCTTGTGGATATCATTGAAAAAACGAAACACTGCCGGAATAATTGTGACCGGACTTCTGTTCGGCCCCATTATCATTAATTCCAGCATCATTGTACCGGTGGGAACCGAACTTGCTGAAAGACTGCTCTACCCCGCCTCGGTTGCTGCTTCTGCAATAACGGCATTCGTTGTTTACAGAGCTACCGGCTTCCGTTTCTATCGTGTGGTGATCGTCTTATTGATCCTGCTCTTTTCCGTGCAGAGCTGGTCAGCCCAAAGGCCGTGGAGAAACCAACTGGATCTCTACGCATATGGAGCAGAAGCAGAGCCTCTCTCGGCAAGACTTCACCTGAACCACGGCATGAATTGTCTGTACAGCGGAGATATACCTGCGGCAGCCTGGCATTTCATGGTGAGGACATATATTATGGCAGATTTTCCCAACCGGGTCGATCCGGAGCCGATTATCCAACTCGAACAATTACCTGTTGAGCAAAGGATTGCAGAAGGTCCCGCAATGTTTGCCCCTGAAGGTCCCTGCCGATTCCTGGGCAACTATTTTCAATTCCTGGAGGCCAAAACCCCGCATTTGGCGCCATACATGCGCAAATCCCTATCCGGGCGCTACCCTCAATGTGCAGGCAGCCTTTCAGGTCAAACACCCCCGTAAAGCAGGAGACCTGATGCTTCACATTCAGGCCGGCCGGGGGTATTCCGGGACGGGCTTTCCAGAACCAGAGACCACGAATCCCCGCCTTCACGCAGGTTGCCGTCCTGGTGAGCGTAGGCCGGACAGTTATTTCGTGACTGATCTTGCTATCGGAGCCGCTCAGAAAGTCAGCCGTCTTGCTCGGTGAAAAAGTACGCTGGCATTGCGGCGCTCAACCGAGTTCCCTTTCTTTCATCTCGCTCCGGCCTTGACCCACCGGGCTTACGTTTGCTCACTGCTATTTTCCATCAGGTTTATGAATTATTCGCGCTAAAAACTAAAAACTCCCCGTTTACACGCTCACGTGGCGTGCAAGGTGCCGCACATGATGTTTATCTTAAGTCTCGCTCAGGAGGATCATAAGACATGAAAGCTCTCTGTTTCTACCAGCATGGCGGCCTCGATGTCCTAAGGTACGACGATGTTGCCGACCCCACTCCCGGTAGAGGCCAGGTACTCGTAGAAGTTAAAGCCTGCGCTCTGAATCACCTCGATATATGGGTAATGCGAGGATGGCCGGGCCTTGATCTCGAGAAGCCCCACTGGGGCGGATCAGACATATCCGGAGTTGTGGCCGGTTTAGGCGAGGGCGTTACCGGATTGGAAACCGGCCAGCGGGTCGTGATCGATCACGGAATAAATCCGGTCGAAGATGAATTCACATTCCGGGGCGAGCACAGCATGAGCCCCAGGTATATGATTATTGGAGAGCATATTCGCGGGGGACTCGCGAAGTATGTTGTGGCGCCTGCAAAAAACCTGGTGAAAATGCCCGCCGATATCGATTTCCCTGAAGCCTGCGCCCCACTCCTGGTCACCCTTACAGCCTGGCGAATGCTGATGAACAGGGGAAAACTCCGGGCCGGCGAAACAGTGCTGGTAGTAGGGGCCGGAGGAGGCGTCAACAGCGTCTCCATTCAGATCGCCAAACTTGCGGGTGCAAATGTGTACGTGGTGGCGAGCAACGCGGAAAAGGCCGAAAAAGCCCTCGAACTGGGAGCTGATTTCGTGGTCGACCGTTCCAGGGTGGACTGGGGCAGGGAGATCCAGAGACTCACCGCAAAACGCGGGGTGGACGTCGTGGTGGACAACGTGGGTTCGGCCACACTCAATACCAGCATGGCCGCCGTTGCCAGGGGAGGCCGGATACTGATCGTTGGAAACACCAGCGGCCCGATGGTCGAAATCGACATCCGCAAAATATTCGGCAAGCAGTTGAGCATTATCGGGAGCACGATGGGCACCCCACAGGATTTTCGCGACATAACCAGGTTGCTCTGGAGCGGCAGAATCAAGACGATCATAGACCAGGTGATTCCGCTAAGCGAGGGCAGGCGCGGGTTTGAAATTCTGGAACGGAGCGAAATGTTCGGCAAGATAGTCCTTGTGCCGTAAGGAAAGGCTGGGTTTAACATCAAGCTGCGGCAGGCGGTGATTCACAAACTCCGCGCTGTGTAAGATCGGGGCGATTTGGAACAGTTTGCTTGCGATGTTCTGGTGTTGGGCAGCGGCGCCGCTGGACTCAGGGCCGCGATATCTGCGCGGGAAGCCGGTCTCGATGTTCTTGTGCTCTCGATTGCGGCGCCCGGCAAGTCCACCTGTACGGGGTTGAGCGCCGGTTTGATGAGGGGCGCAGGCGTCCCGGGAGAGTTCCTCCATCTGGAACGCACTCTTGCGGCAGGCCGTGGAATAAATCAGTCAGAACTTGCCGAAATTCTTTGCGAAGAGGCCCCCGCGAGGCTGGACGAGCTTATAAAGTGGGGCATGCAGGCTGAGGTCAGGGATGGATTTCTATTCGCCAGGGGCCGCCCTCCGGTGCTCGGTGAGGAGATCGTCCGCTGTCTGATAAGAAAAAACAGGGAGTTGGGGACCCGCTTCATGGGGAACCTGATTGCCGTCGACCTCGTCATGGAAAACGGGACGGCGGGCCTGATCGGTTTTGAACGGCAATCGGGAGCATGGCGGGCTTTTAGCGCCGGGGCGGTGGTTCTGGCAACCGGTGGGGCAGCCGCGCTCTACTTTCGCCACGATAACCCCGGGCGGATGCTGGGGGATGGATACAGGTTGGCGTTCGAGGCCGGGGCGATCCTCCAGGATATGGAATTCGTGCAGTTTTACCCGGTAAGTCTCGCCGAACCCGGGCACTATCCGATGGTGATTCCTCCCAGACTGGCCGACTGCGGTCTGCTTGTAAATGACAGCGGTGAAGATATTCTCAAAAAATACGGAATCGATGAACGCCCGGCTGCGGAGAGGGCCAGGGACCGCCTCTCACAGGCGAACTTCCAGGAAATCTATCGAGATGGCCATGGGGTTTTCCTCGATCTGCGGAAGGTCACCGAGGAAAAATGGCAGGACGACCCCTTCTCGGCATCCATGAGGCATATACTTGGGGACCGCTGCGGGGCACGCGAACGCCCCCTTCGCGTGGCCCCGGCGGCCCACCATACCATGGGTGGAGTAAGGATCGACGGCAAGTGCGCGACCTCCGTTCCGGGACTTTTTGCGGCCGGGGAGGTTACTGGAGGTATCCACGGCGCCAACAGGCTGGGGGGCAATGCGCTTAGCGAAACGGTGGTTTTCGGAGCAAGGGCCGGGATTTCGGCGGCAGATTGGGCGAAGGGAAACGGCGCAATAGACGGCCAATCCATGCTGAGGCAGTTGGATGAGCGTCTTTCAGCCCGGTACTGCATCCAATGTCCTGAGATCAATCTTCTGGACAAGATTCGCAGGGTTATGTGGGAGGAGGGAGGAGTGCTGAGAAACGAAGCAGGGCTCTCTCGAGCCTTTCACTTTGTGCGGGAGATCCTTGATAGTTTCTCTTTTTCCGAATCGCGAAGCGAAAAAACACTGACCCCGGCCAATGCCGAAGCCATTGAGCTGCGTTCGGCCGCAAAAGTGGCCTCCCTCATTCTTGATGCAGCGATCAGGAGGAAGGAGAGCCGGGGCTCACATTACAGGGAGGGCTACCCGAAACAGGACGATCGGCAATGGCGAGGGCACCTCCAGGTTAGAACGGCCCCGGATGGAGACGTGTGGGAGTTCATTCCTGAGTAGCACCTTTCAGAGTCTATCTTGCGAGGGAGGTTCAAAATGGACAAAAACCAGACGAACTGGAATGAAAAAACCGCGCAGCAAATAATCGAAAACCTGGAAGGGCGCAGGATGGGCGGCAGTTACGCGCCCACAGCCGCGCAGGCCCTGGAGGAAGTCTTGGCCATGATCCCGCGCGGGAAAAGCGTCTACCGCTGCGGTTCGGTCACCACCACTTCCATGGGACTGTGGAAACGTGTGGCCGCTCTGCTCGAAGTGAGAATAATCGACCCTTTCCAGCCCGGGATTACCCACGACGAATCCCTGGAAGTGAGGCACGAGGGGCTTAGCGCGGACATAATGATCGCCAGTTCCAACGCCATAACCCTGGACGGCAGACTCGTCAACCTGGACGGCCTGGGAAACCGGGTGGCGGCCATGATGTTTGGTCCCGAAAAAGTGATTTTAGTGGTGGGAATGAACAAAGTCGTCCCCGACCTGGATTCCGCCATAGCGAGGGTCAAACACTACGCTGCGCCGGTGAACGCGATTCGTATCGGCGTCGAAGCGCCCTGCACTGCCAACGGGCTGTGCGCCGACTGCCGGTCTGCTCAACGCGTCTGCAACATGTGGAGCATCATCGAGGGCAGCAGAAAAAGAGGCCGCATCCACGTAAAGCTGGTCGGAGAGAGCTTGGGATACTAGGGCAGGCTAGTTCGAGCAAGATGCCCCCATGGGGAGCCTGACCCTGGCCTGTCTACACTCACGTATGGCATCCAGGTCCATCTCGCTCGGGCGCATGTAATGGCCGGCATTCTCACGTTCGTCGATCTTTTAGCGCGCGCGGCAGCCAAACCAAGAGCATTTTTGCCCAAAATGAGGCAATGCCCGAGCCAAATATCAGTACTACCACAGGCAGGCAGAAGAATACCCTGATGAAGTCTTTCGGGACCTCAGAAAGATAAAGCGAGATCGCGGCGTCAACTCCGCCCACCAGAACTGCAAGATAAAACAATCCCCCTCTAATAAATGCCCACGATAGAAGCGCGGCCAATACAACTACAAGCAGCACGAAAGGGATATGAAAATAGCCGCCGGGGCGAAGATAGAAATCGGAAAACAGAACTCCACGATGAGACAGCCAGGCTGCAAACTGTCTCGGACTGGTTCTCGGAGAGTACCGAAAAAATAATCTCCTGGACCGCAGAAGGCCTATTTTATGATCGAAGACCAGACTATGGAAAAGCAGAGTATCGTCGCTAACATCCTTCCCCGTTCGCTCCGGGGTAAGCTTTATGAACAGGTCCCTGTCAATCAGTAAAAGCGCAGTGCCCTTTGGCGCCCGCCTGAAGTTTTGCCGGGTTATCAGCAAATCGTCGGTTATCGGAAAAGACTTTTTCCCGTAATACCTCCTGCGAATGAGGTACAAAACTGTATGAATCGGCGATTCGTACTTTGTCTCAGCCGGGTCCATTTCGCCTATGACTGCGGGGTGGCCGTCAAAGCTGTCCAGTTTGCCGATGGTATCGTCGGGAAGAGAAATTCTTGAATCTACAAACAGAATCCTGTCTGTTTCAGCCCGCCTTGCCCCGGTAAGCCTTGCTACTATGCGGCCCTTGTTATCTGGCAGGTGAATGAGCACAACCGGAAAACTCTTAACGATCTGCTGGGTCCTGTCGGTCGAACCGTCGTCTACGACAAGGATGGAATAATCTTTCCCGTAGGTCACACCCTTTTGGTCAAGCAAGGATTTTATGCATTTCTCGATAGTGTCTTCTCCATTGAAGACCGGAACGATTACCGTGTATTTCATCCGAACCTCCCGCTGCGGGGCGTCTTCTCGGCAACAACCAGGAATGCCGAACTCAGGTCTTTTTCGAGAAAACACCGTTGCAGGACAATAAAAGGGGCCAGGAAAAAATCGCTTGATACCAAACGGTTAAAAAGGCTCCTCTTCCTCTTGATGCCACTTTGCTTCGAAAGCTCTTCTTTCGTGAGACCATGCTCCGATCCTTCAAGAGTTGTTCTTTGCAGAAAAACATCCAGCAATATCGACATCGGGTAAGCATAGTTCCAGAAGTGCTGAATCTTGAACCCTCCGCTCGTCAGCAGATTGCTCATGCCTGCTCTTTCATACCGCCGGTAGTGGCCCGCAACGACGTCATTGCCGCCCCACTTGCTCCGATGCGCCGGAACGGAGAGGAGAAGTTTTCCGTGCTCATTTAGAATATTCCACCACTCTCTTATTAATGATAGGTCGTCCTCGATATGTTCGAGGACTTCAAAGGCCATAATGTAGTCGTACCGCCTGCCGTATACTTCGGTTTTATCCTGAGTGAGGCGTATCTTGCTCCTGAGCGCCGGATGCCTTTCGATTCTAAGCCTGGCAATCTCGAAAGCCGATTCCGATATGTCGAAACCGAACGCATCCAACCCAAGCGAGGCATACAGCAAAAGCATATCTCCAGAACCAAACCCTAATTCGAGACACGTTTTGCCGGACAAAGACTCTCTTTCGAGTATCCTTTTGACAAGGTCTTTACGCAACTTGTATCTGGGCATCGGCAGCCAGTTGTCTTCCATCGATCAGCCCCTTTCCCGCACACCGGCCAATTCGAGGATTTTATGGGCCAGCGCCGCAGGATCACCCATTTTCACGAAGTGCACATTTTTCATGAAGTGCACATCACTTGTGTCCGTCGAGAAAAGTTCTCTATTGGCGGGATTGTCCCCGAATATCACCGGCCTTTCCATGGCCAGGTATGAATAGGCCTTTCCCGGAATGACCCTGGCAGCCTTTTCGACAGCCGCGTTGAAATGGCCGGCAAGACACACATCCGACGCTGCTATGTAATCGGCTATTTCAGCCTGGGGAAGCCACCGCGCTGCAAACCGAACGTTTTTCAGCTTAGAGTACAGCTCGAAGTTTCTTATTTTCTCGTAGGGGCCGACAATAATGAAAACAATGTTCCCGTGCTCTTCCAAAAGACCTGCCGATTCCAGGATAACCTCCGCTCCCTGGAGAGGATTCATGGCGCCGAAAAAGAAAACTACGAATTTATCTCTTAAGCCATCCGTCCTGACCACATTTCGCGGGTAGTATATTTGTTTATCGGCTTCAAGATAAATAACCGTCATTTTGTCCGGATCGACGCCGAACATTCCGGAAAAATATGCGGCATGCTCGTATGTGTCCACAACCACATGATCCGCCCCCGCGAGCGCCTTCCTGTCGAGCATTTTCAATATCCGGGAAAGGGGGTTAGATGGAGACAGGACCTGCCGGTCATTAACAAGCGTATCGTAAACAGATATGAAAAAATCTATTATCAGCACCTTCTTTCGAAGCCGAAATTGAATAAAAGGGACTATAAGCTGAGGAATTCCGCCGATGAAAATTACATCGTACTTTTTGATATTCGCAGCAAACACCTTTAGATTGATGGACAAGATGCGCATGATTCCGGTTGGATTTACCCCATCGGTATTCTTCGGAGCTATTATGTCTAAATGCCGCGCCGATTTTTGAAGAATGTTTATTTCCTGCCTGTTTCTTATATAACCGGCATCTGAAGGTGTTATGAAAAGCACCTTCTTGTCCCCTATAATTTTAAGCAGATCCGAAAAAATCATTTCAACCTCTGAGAGTCCGACAATCTGAAACGATTTAAAATGCAAATAATCGAATCAACTTGCATGGTTGGTCAGAGTAGCCTGTTTAAACATCAAAATCTTCCAGCAAAAATAACGTGGAACCGGTATCTTTAACTTTGCAAACGTAGATAATATCTTTGAGCCAGTGTCACTCGCAACACCTAGTTTCCTTATAAAATAATTACTTGGCGAAAATCTAATGTGTTCCTTGCTTGAGTATACTATCTTAAAACCATTTTTCCTGATGCACTCGTACAAAAAATACTCGGATGTATATTCTCTCTCGTGCGTAGGATCTAGCGCAAATCGGCCGTGCCTGTTCCGGTAAAAATACCATGCATAGCTTTTCTTGAACACTGTATCCAGGTAAACCAGGGCATTAGGTTTGGCAATTCTGGATAAGGCCCTGATCATATCCTGGTCGCTTGATACGTGCTCGATAACCTGAGAGCTTATAATGAGATCAAAATGAGAATCCGGAACCTTCTCCAGGAATTGCGCGTCGTCCTGCACTGCTACAATGCTGCTGTCTATTGCCTTCACTGAATCCAACCTGGTTTCAGAGAAATCCACTGCCCACACATGTTTGTTTTTCAAATACCCGAGGGTTTTGAGCCTGTGCAGCAAAGCGCCATTTCCACATCCGACATCGATAAGTGAGTCAAATGAATTAGTATCCAGAATAAACCTCAGCTCCGGAGGAAAATAAGCGCTTGCCCAAAAATGACGGTGTTTCCTGGCATATTCTTCAATTTGCATTCGATTTCGACCTGTCCCTTGCGAGAAACTACTTTTCGGCCAGTATAAAGACCCTTGCCTTAAATCCGAATAATGCATCAACCTAACCACTTACAGAGCTCGACGCATTTTGGGCTCGCCTACAGGCTAAAAACCTCTCAGGACACCATGTAGACCCACAGAGCCTTCCCATATACGAATGAAAAATGCAAGAGAAAGGTCAACGGGACCGGTTCCAGCAATTTCAGGTCACACCAATGGCTTCGCCGTTGACGGCCTCAATTCCCAGCTTTCCGCGTTGGAGGGTGTTCAAGTGAGAACTCCACCCTCCGCGATCTTAGCGCAGGCTATTACCCATCTCTGATCCGGAGGGCATTTCATCGCTGCTGTGCCATTTTCCACGACAGGCGGTGACAAAAATTGTCGGCTGGGCAGCAATTATTGTCGTGCGAGAGACTTGGCCACTGGCCGCCAACTCGGGGGCGATACGCCTGGAACCTAATCCCGGGGCCTCTCTACGTGATTCGACAAGAAAATCCTGAATCAGGCATCACTTTTGCTCAATCCATTTTACGGCACAGACAGCAAAAAACCAAAGAACGACAGATTATTGACGATAATTGGTATGAAACACTGAAATCGGACTATTAAGGAAACAGCTCTCCGAATATCCCATCAAGGGAGGGGGACACAATGATTATGAAGATGAGGGAAAGCAAAGGATTTACACTGGTGGAATTGATGATCGTCGTGGCGATAATCGGCATCCTGGCCGCAGTCGCGGTGCCGTACTATCAGAGGTACATTGCGAAATCGCGCCTTGCCAGCCTGGTTTGGCCCGGAGTACACATAATAGAAACCAACGTCGCGGCTTATTACAGCCTTAATACGAGCTTTCCAGCCTCCTCCGACTTAGCTCAAATCGAGGCGGAAGCTAATACCACTTACTTTGGTGTATCCATGGCCGGCACTTCTCTTACCTTCACAATCAAGGCAGGCACGACCGGCACCAATCCGCTCTATTCCCTCTCAGGCCAATCTTTGAAAGCAACGGTTCAAGCAGACAGTGCAGGCGCGGTCACTGGTTGGTCGTATTCCGGCACGCTTGCGACGAACATGGGATTGGCCGGGATACAGTAATCTGCTGTAAACACATATAACCCCGGATTATGCGTGAGCGTGACCGACAATTATAATGCATTTGTCTCAACTATCTGATATTATGTCACAAATTCGCCAGCAAAGGGGACCTCTCGGATGCAAAACTGAGAGCCGGAAACGCGCACTCAGCCGATGGGGCCCTGGATCTTATCTCCCCTCTTGTTGAGCGCTACCGATCATGGTTCAAACAGTTTTGGCTGCATGGAGATGCCGCTTTTACGGGGTCCAGATCTGTACGAGTTTTTCGAAAAGAAACGGATCACTTACTTCATCCGGCTTCCCAGCAACAACAGTCTGAAGAGGCACATCCTGCCTCCTGAAGCGGCCCGCCGGTCGCCCTCCAAAGGGCGGCGTACAGGTCAGGGTGATCGAGTTCCAGTACCAAGCGGAGATATGGAATAATCCCCGAAGGGTCGTCTGTAAAATCGAATGGCACGTGGGTGAACTCTTTCCGCGTGTCGGATTCGTTGTGACAAACTCGAATCTTGAGGCGCACGAGGTAATTTGGATTTACAATGGTCGTGCCGAGATTGAAAACCGGATCAAAGAAGGAAAGAATACCCTGCGATGGGACAAGACAGGTTGTCATCGGTTTGCAGCAAATCAAGCAAGGCTCCTCGTCGGATGTTTGGCGTATAACCTGCTCCATATGATCCGTGACACTGCGTTCCGGGGACAAAGCGTCGGGCCATCCATAGACTCGATAATCAGGCGGCTTGTCAAGGTTGGAGCCAGGGTGGTCTACCATGCAAGGAGGTGGCATATCCATGTTGCTACGACTTTTCCTCTCGCCCGGTACTATCGGATTCTATTCGCCTGAACCCTTGAAGTCGGACAGGCTGGAAGCAGGTTATACAAAACTCCGCGAATGAAGGTGCGCCCTGAAAACGCAAAAACCGGTCGCCTAGACGTGTAACTTGCGTATTCCCGGCCGGAGATGGTATATTTTTTGCTATCCCAGGCGCGCAACTGAAGTTTTTTCTGGCAAAGACCCGACCCGAAAATGCGGTTGGGATGCTTGGCACTGAAGTCGGTGCATTATTCCGGGTTAAAAGGGCCTGCATTATGGCGAGGGAACCGGACAGCGAAATTGTCCTGTCGTTAGATTGCATTTGTTCAGGGGAGGAACCGTTGCTTTCTGAACACGCCGTCAAGGGGGAATCTGAGGGAGGAATCGTGGACGCGCCGCCTCGGGCTGCGGCCGGGTCTTCGCTAATGCTGGATGCATTAGTCGTACTGAGTGTCGCGTGGCTGGTTCGAGGGCTCTTCATCCTCATCGTGCCGGCTGCCGCTCATTCGTTTGATGTGGAGCATTGGCAGCATGTCGCCAGGATATTGGAACAGGGCGGAAACCCCTATATGAGGACCACCTACCTCAACTGGCCGCCTGTCTGGATGCAACTGATCGAATTCTTGTCCAAGGCCAGCGGATTCCTGGGCGTTTCGTTTTTGCGCGTTCTCCAGACCTTTCTCCTGGCCGTAGAGGCTGCGGTCGTCTTGGTTGTCCTGCGAATGGCCAGAGAATTGGTTCCGACGGCTGATGTCCGCCGAATCCTGATAGTTGGCATCAGCCTCAATCCCGTCGCTATCCTGCTGATCTGCCAACACTGTAACTTCGACATTCTGGCAGCCCTCTGGATACTGCTCTTCATGGAGAGTCTCCTCGCATACAACCGCGGTAGCAACCCCGTCGACTTCCTCTCGGCGTGTCTCTTTCTTGGATTGAGCATCCTGACCAAGACCTTCCCCCTCATCCTGGCGCCATTACTGGCGCGCGGCTTCAGGCAGTTCACTCCGAAGATCAGGTTCCTGGGTAGTCTTCTCCTGCTTGGGCCAGTGGTGCTCGGCATGAGTATCATTTATGTCCTCGCCCCCGAAGGGGTCACCACCAACGTGCTGGCCTACCGATCATATGCCGGGTGGTTCGGCGTTACTGGTCTGCTCCTCATGGGCGGGGCCGACGGGCTTTTGAGCATCTATGGAACTTTTTTCAGTGTCCTGGTCATAGCCGTCATGGTTTTTGTCGCTTTTCTCATAGGGCGGCGCCCCAGGACGGAGGACCGTGAGTTCCTCCTCCTGGCCGCTCTTTTGCTAACCGCAGTTCCTGCCCTTGGGCCCGGTTATGCGCCTCAGTACTTTTACTGGTTCCTGCCTCTGCTCATCCTCACCTTCGTTGTCTATCCAGGCCGCTGGCGTCGGGTCCTCGTGGGATTTTATCTGATAGCAGCGGTTACTTACCTGGTGGAATACGCCATCTTCCCGTCGCACGGAGCTTTCCTGGCGCGGTTGACCGGTTCCGAGCCTTTTATAACCTGGGGCCGAACTTGGTCGACCCAGGTTGTCGCGACACTGATCCGTCTTCCGATCTTCTTCGCGTTCCTTACATTGCTGGCGGCGGGGTTCACCCTTCTCAGGCGTAGCCTGAAAGAAAACGCTATCGAAAGCATCAAACTGAACACGTGAACTTTCATTACGGGTATTGAGGCGGCTGCTCAGAGGGTGAAAGTCCCGGTTCATCTGATTGGCGTTTCCATCTGCCGCTTTCGTTTGGCATATGGTAGCTTAAACTGGCTGGAAGCGCTTCCACGCCTTCTTTGCGCGCAGTCCAATCTGTAAATGGTTCCATTCTGGACCGGCTGACTGGTAAACACTTGGCAGCCGGCTCTGTTACCAGAGGAGACCTTCGATGAAGAGTCTCTGATCACAGCCTGCTTCTGACTTTCCGACCTTGTCGCCTCGCTCTTTTGTAAAGGAGAACGCCGTGGAACAGGAAATTCACAAAAGACCGGCCAAACATTTGGACAACCTTCCCGGCGGGTTTCCACCCACTGAAAGTGGAGTGGAAATGCATATCCTGAAGAGGCTCTTCACAGATGAAGAAGTCATTACATCGGATAAGAGATTATCCGGACGCCATCGGAGCCCTGCAGCCCATTTTTCACAACCCGCCCACCCACACGCCGGTTTGTTTTCATATTCTTCGTGATGGATGCGTGCCGCCCGCGGGAGATGCCCTGGACGTCTCCAGCCCCTCCCTGCGTACTTTCGATCTTACAGCTTTGGCTGATGCCAGTGAAATCCGCTGTCCGGCGATCCTCGCCCCTTGCCTGGCGGCCTTCGTAATCGGCCCTGACGTTTTTTGTCAATAGGAATGACAAACTTTGTCAGTCGGCAAACAGATTCATGTCCGGCATCATCAGCTTTCAAGCACCTCAATGCATTGGGAAACGCTATCCGGAGCCGGTTTAAATAATTTCAACAAAAATTCCAGAAAAGCCGGAATCTCGGCATCAATCTTGCTCACTCTTTTCCGCAACACAGGCGGAAAAAAAACTAAAGCGGCAGGAGGCGATTGACGATACTTCATATGAACCGAGGGAAACCCAATAGGAAACAATAGCCCATTAAACCAATAACCAACTAGGAGAAGAAACATGTTTATCAAGATGAGAGAGAGCAAAGGTTTTACACTGGTGGAACTTATGATCGTCGTGGCGATCATCGGCATCCTGGCTGCGGTTGCGGTCCCCTATTATCAAAGGTACATTCAGAAATCGCGTCTTGCAAGCCTGGTTTTCCCTGGAATGCACGCAATCCAAACTAACGTTGCGGCTTATTACAGCCTTAACGGGGCCTTTCCAACAGGTAGCACGTTCAATACACTGTGTTCGGACGCTAATACTCATTACTTTACTCCAACCGTCAACAGCACCAACACTGGTCTTACCTTCCAAATTAATAGCACCGGTGCGCTTAAGGCCTTCAACGGCCAATCTATAACCGCATCCGCCATTGGAAACGCGACGAACTATACGGCGGTGTGGTCGCTTGGCGGCTCGGTTGCGACGAACCTGGGGTTGAACGGGGTACAGTAGTCTGCTTTAAACAAAACAGGACCGCCCGAAGAATGCCGGTGTAGAACAGGCGCCGGCATTCTTCATATTTTATCTTTTCAAATCTCTAATGGTGTGCTGATGGGAGCAGGAACAGCTACTCGATCGAAAAAAGCTCTTCCCTATATTCTGGCTTTCTTTGTCGTATTGATGATTTTTTCCGCTTACTTGAACACGTTCACCTCGCCGCCTTACCTCGACGATTTTCACTCATTCATATTTGAGAAAGCGCTCTATCTGCCTTCCGTCTCGATATCGAGCATTCTTTCGCTCTTTCAGTCAAAGTTCGGCTGGACGCGGTTTTTGCCTGTAGTCACGTTGGCGCTTAATCACTCTTTCGGGCATAGCAATCTTATCTATTTTCACACCGTAAACCTGCTGATTCACGTGCTGGCGTTCTTTGGGGTCTTCTGGCTCATCAGGCAGGTCCTGGCTGCGGCAAAGAACAGGGACCCAGGCGAAATCGCCTATGAAATAGCGGGCTTTTTCCCACTGTGCGTCGCCGCCATATGGGCTTTGAGCCCTGTGCAGACCAGCGCCGTGACGTATCTCGTTCAGCGCATGGCTTCCATGCAGGCGCTCTTCTTTACCCTGAGCGTGGCGTGCTTCATAAAGGCTCGACTTCTTTCCGGGAAAAAGTGGCGGGGCGCCATTGTTTTCTATTTTCTTTGCGCCTTTGCCGCTGTATGCAGCTTCCTTTCAAAGGAAAACTCAGCGGTCCTGCCGTTTGCGCTGGCCCTGACCGATATCTGGTTCTTCGATTCCGCCTGGATGAAAGAAGCTTGGGCCGTATGCAGAAAGACCGGCTGGAAAGTTCGCGCGGCAGCCGCTGCTGCAGTGCTTTCATCCTCCTTTTACGGGTTCAACGTGGTACTGCCTAAACTTCTTAGCGGGTACGCCCACAGGGATTTCAACCTGGTAGAGCGACTGCTGACAGAAGGGCGGGTAGTAATATGGTACATGTCGCTCCTGGTCTGGCCGGACCCGGCGCGGATGTCGATGGAACATGATTTTGAGATTTCCGCTTCCCTTTTCAGCCCTATTACCACTCTTCTATCCCTGCTTCTGATCGCCGCCCTGATTTTTCTCGCCATCAGGTTTCGAAGGCGATTTCCCGTTATTACATACGGAATCGTATGGTTCTTTTTGAATCTGGTAATTGAATCGACGATCATCCCGCTGGAACTGGTCTTCGAACACAGGCTCTACCTGCCTTCGATAGGTTTCTATCTTTCCGTTGCGGCGCTTCTGGTGACCCTGTTCAGGTGGGCTGCCAGCCGGCTCTCCGAAGCCGAGTTTGCGAAGGCCGCATGCTCGCTGCTTCTAATTGGAGCTGCGTGCCTTGCTCTTCTGACATTTATCCGGAACGGCGTCTGGGATAACATTGACTCCATCCATTACGATGCCGTAGAAAAAGCACCCGACAAGCCGAGGGCCAATGCCGACTATGCCAACGCCCTCTGCGAACTCGGCCGCTACGAGGAAGCTGTAGAATATGCCGAGAAAGCAATCGAGCTCGGGAGAAAAGGGCGCGAGGCGGATTCTCTGGCCTACAATGCCCTGACAATAGCCCTTATAAAACTTGGGCGAACGGATGAAGCGGTCGAACGCGCCGCAGAATTTGTCAGGAGCAAAGGGGGTGACGAAGAAGCAGGCGCACTTCCTAACTTGTGCCTTGTCGTTGCACGGGGCTACGAGGACGAAAAGAAACCCGAAGACGCTTACAAGTGGGTGCTCGAATCCCTCCGCTACGTGCAGCGTACCGATAACGCCCTGTACAAGAAAGATGAGGTTGTAACAGGCTTGATGGCAATCTTTTCCAAGTTTGGCCCGCAGGAAGTCGGTCTCCAGCTAGAGGGGGTCGCCGATCCAGGGGACCTGTCGCCTGCGCTCCTGGTAGCCATGGTGCTCAGAGAACATGGCGAGGAAAAGTACGCCCGTGAGATAGTCGAACGGGAATACGCGAGTGACCCCGGTAACCCGCGCCTGAAGATGGAAATCGAGAACCTCCAGAAGAAAGACGCCCGCAACCTGGCGCAGAAGAAAAAATGGAACTATTTCCAAAAATATGTGCGAAATCCATTTTCCAGATTCAATTTCGACATGGCGGTGGCATTTTTAGTGCAACAGAAACATCTGCCGAAGTTTTTCCAGGACTTTGGAGAGAGGCGCCTGGATGCAGCCCTGGAAATTTCTCCCGATTCTCGTGAGGCGTGGCTGCTCAAGGGATGGTACTGCTATAACCAGGACGATCCAGGGCATGCGGTGGAAGCGGTCAGAAAAGTCCTCGAAGGCGATCCGGAAAACTCCAACGCATGGCTGGCCCTGGGATTCTTCCTGGCCAAGGCGGGCGACTCTGCCGGATCTGTCGCTGCTTTCGAAAAGGTAATTGAACTTTATCCGGGTTATCCGAAGCGATTTATAGTTGAAGAGTTCTGCAGGGAGTTGAGGCAGGGGAAATCAATCGAATCCGCCTCGAACGGGTGATGAAAAGCGTAATCGCTCCAACCTATTTCATCTCAACGGAAAATAGAGTAGAATGTTCTGGCGGGCAAGCCCTGTTCGTCATGATTTTACAGGTTCTTACGGGCTGTTAAGGGTCATAATATCGAGATTTTTTCAAGAGAAACTGGGGGAGACCATGAAAGCGCGTCCCGGGAAAAGAGCAATTGCGCGCCGTTTTTATTTGATTTTTGTCCTGCTGTTTCTATTGGCGGCCTGGACCTCCTCAACTTCAGCGGTTGAGCGGACCGGACCCGTTCCGCCGGCTCCGGAGCAAACAGCCGCTCAGCCACCCCAAACCCCGGCCTCTACGGTCGAGGCGCAGCAGGCTGAGCCGGCGCCACAACCCGCTCCAGCGGCATCGGGACAAGCTTTGCAGGTACAGTCTGAGCAAGGAGCCAAGCCGGAGGCCAATATGGCGCCGCCCGCCGCTGAACCGGAGGCCGCGCAGCTACCGGAACCCCCTGCGCCGCAACCATCCGTTGCGGCCGCCACCCAAACTGAAGTGGCCGGCACAAGCTGTCCCCCGGAATATGTCCCCTTGATACTGAAAACGAACACCGCCCTGATGACTGCAAGCTTCACTTTTTACCCGATAAAAGCGCTTGACCCCTTTGTCCCCTTCGTGACAGCCATGTTGCGTACGCCTGAAGAGGAGGATGAACCAAAAACAGAGGGTCCTCCCCTCACGCCTCTGCAAAAAATGACTCTGAGCGAAATCGAAAAAGGGCTCAAGGCGATCACCTGGGGCGATCTCGGCAAGAAAGCGGTTATCGAGGATTCCACCGGCAGAGGATATATAGTCAGCGTAGGGACGCCGGCGGGAGAGCGAAGCGGGGTAATCACGCAAATCTTGAACGACCGTCTTGTAATTCAGCAGGAAATCTGGGACAGGAAGGCAAAAAAGAGATTCCCTCAGGATTTCACCGTAAAGCTGTCCAAAAAGACGGACGAAAAACGGTAACTCTCATGGATGCGGTCCCTCGAGCCTGAATCTTTCCACGAGATGGGACATGCGCGGAGCAGGTAGTCCGCGGGATCACTTTTTCCATATGAGCGAGACCAGCAGCATCACCGCGCCCGTCGAAATGGCGGAGTCCGCCACGTTGAAAGCCGGCCAGTGCCAGCTCCCCACGTAGACATCAATAAAGTCGATCACTTCTCGTAATCTAATACGGTCGATCAGATTACCGATGGCCCCCCCGGCAATGCAAATGTACGCGATTCGAGTCCAGGTGTCCCGTTTGCCGGTTTTACCGTAAGCATAGGCGATTGCGGCGACCACTATGACCGTAAGACCCATGAAAACGTATTGGCGCCAGGGATATGCAGACCCTGCAAAAATGCTGAAAGCCCCTCCCGTATTGTGGACATGGATCAAATTGAGGAAGCCGGGGATTATGGGCGTCCCGGTGTTCAGCGGAATTGCCCGCACGAGCAGGTATTTTGTCAGTTGGTCGAGAGCTGCCAGAAGGCCTGCGATGATGAAAAATGGAGCTGTTCCACCCAGTCTCGAATTTGCCATCTTAAATTCCCATATCGTATTTTAATTGGTTTCCGATAGACACAGGTAACACTTTTTGATTCGATTTAATTCAAAAATCCTACTTTCACGTCTCAACAGATCGCGAGCCAAACCTCCACTTCCGTAGATGCGTTTTTTCTTGTATCTTTGCCGGGTTCTATTTACAGGCGATTATCCAACCGGCGCAAGCCCGATTTGATGCATCGCCCCATTTACTCAGTCGAAAATAATGATTTATTTTCACTGAATCATTTCACGAACGAAAAGGAGGAGAAGATGAGAGGAATCGTCAAAGGTGCACTGCTTTCCGCCCTGGTTCTGGGCGTGGCCCTGGTGGGATGCTCGCGCAAGGCCACCGAAGTCGAGGTTAAACAGGCAACCGCCGTTATGAACCCGACCGCCGGCAGTAAGGTGCATGGGGTCGTCCATTTCGAAAAAGGCAGCAAGGGAGTTCTAGTCACCGTAAATATCGAAGGCCTGTCGCCGGGACCCCACGCGTTTCATATTCATGAATTCGGGGACTGCAGCTCACCTGACGCCAATTCCGCAGGCGGCCACTTCAATCCCACCGATATGCCTCACGGCGGTCCCAAGGCCGAGATGCGCCACGTTGGCGATCTTGGTAACATCGAAGCCGACAAGAACGGCCTGGCCAGGGTCGAAATAACCGATAACGTTTTGAGCCTCGAAGGGCCAAAATCGATCATCGGCCGCTCGGTAATCGTTCACGCCCAGGCCGACGACTTCAAAACCCAACCTTCCGGCGGGGCCGGAGCGCGGGCAGCCTGCGGCGTGATTGGAATCGTGAAATAGTCCTGCCTTATCCAAACCTTAACACTTGCCATTCAGGAAAAGGCCGGCGTACACGCCGGCCTTTCAGTCCGGATATTCGGCAGACGGCTCGACCATGGCTGCCGAATCTCACAGCCAACCTCTCCTGAGAGGGACTTTGGCAAAAGAAACTCAAATCAAAAACGGAGACGATAAGCCCCCGTTTTGATGCCGTAAATTGCGGATTTACAAAATCAGTTGCCGGCTAACAACTGCATGAAGGCGAACAGCCGCCTCCCTTGCCCCCGCCAGCAACCGGTATTTCTGATGCCACCCGGAAGCCGGAACCCATTCCATAGGAAACATAATCGATGGTAATGTCCTTGGTTTTTGTATGAAGGTCCTTATCGACCAGCAGGGTAAATCCGTTTACTTGATACACATCGTCAGTTTGTTTTGGTTCGTCCAGAACCATTGCCAGGGAGGGACCCGCTCAGCCGCCGGTCTGGAGAAAAACACGGATCGGGGTGATCTCCTTCTCCTTGAAATAGTCCTTCAAAACGTCTTCGGCTTTTTCTGATACGTGAATCATTAAAACTATCTCCTTTCAAAAATGACCGCAGTGCGGCAGTTCTCCACCAACTATCATGATGGCCGCATGAGGAGCGAACCCGCCTGACCACAAAGCGAAACCCGCTCAATCAGTATCTATCGGGAAACACCGGATGAGACATTAACACTTCCCGATGAATTGTCAAAATTAACATAATTCTTTTGCCCGAAAAATAAACCACGATAACGCTCATAACAAAAAAAAGGCGAAAATTACACTAAATTGAAGAAAAAGACCGGCTGTTCGCCTCGTTGTTCCAGTCAGAACCGACTACTGCGGGCACGCCTCGCAACAGGCTTCGATGTCAATTTTTCGCTTTTTTTCGCCGACCTTTGCCCCTTCCGCTCAGGACTATGCCCCCAGATTGCTCCGATTGAAGAGGCGTCACCTTTTCGCGCCTTTCTTTTTGGCCTGCCTTTCGTCGCTTATCAACATGGCGATCGCGAACAAAAGCCCACCTATGGCGGCAAGGAGGAAAAAAATTATTGCCAGCCCCGGATAACCGAAAAGTGTGAATTGAGGCGTTTGCACACGCATGAGTATGGATGCCCCGATAATGGTCGCCGCAAGTATGATTCCCACTGCAATGCGGTTTGCGATCTTCTGAAACCCCACCATGAGGTATTTTTCGTCAATAGCATTGACGCCAATTCTGAATTCATTATTCGCGAGGATCTCAATTATCTTTCGTATCCGTTGGGGAAAGTTTTCGACCAGTTCCTCCGACTCCATGGCTATTTTATAAAGATTTGCGCTGGACAGGCGCTTCAGAAGCCTTTCCTTGAGTATTTTTCCGGCATACATCCGGATCGCTGCGTTCGGGTCGAACCCCGGGTCCAGAATTCTGCCGATATTGTCGAGATTCAACATGCATTTTCCGAGCATGGCCAGTTCGGCTGGGAAACGGAAACCGCTGGTCCCTGCCAGTTTAAGCACTTCCAGTATCACCCGCCCGACCTCCAGTTGCCCGATTGTGACCCTCTGCCAACGCGTTACCAGCTCTTTTACGTGCCTGCCAAAGGTGTACTCGTCGAAGGCGGGGGTTTTCTCTCCGATTTCAACCGCATATTCGAGCGCCTCATCAGCTTTGCCCTCGCTTATAGACAGAGTGAGCCTGAGAAGTTTTTTTTGCATCCCATTGGAGATTCGGGCCACCATGCCCAGGTCTATGAGCGCCAGGCGCCCGTCGTCTGTAAGGAATACGTTTCCGGGGTGCGGATCGGCATGATAAAAGCCGTCGATAAGGATTTGCTTGAGGTATGCCCTGAAAAGCTCATGAGCCAGCTCGGACCCTTGAATTTCCGGCCTTCGCAAAGGGACAATGCTCGTGACTTTTTGCCCGCTGATATACTCCATCGTGAGCACCTTCGAGGTCGTGTACGCGTCTACCGGCATCGGCACCACAATTTTTTCGAACTCCCTCAGGTTCTCTCCAAGGACGACGAGGTTCTGAGCTTCCTGCTTGAAATCGAGTTCCTTCAGAAGCACTTTCCGGAATTCCTCAATGGTCGCGTGAAACATATACCTTTTCGCAATATCGGAATGCCTGTCCAGAAAGGCTGCCAAGTCAATCAGCACATCGAGGTCCATGGCTATCTGATTGCGGATGTCGGGCCGCTGGACCTTCACGGCCACGGATCGGCCGTCGAGAAGGATGGCCCGGTGAACCTGCGCAAGCGAGGCGGCGGCAAGAGGCGTTTTGTCGAAAAAGGAAAATAGCCTGGATAGCGGCAGGCCCAGCTCCGAGGAAACGATCTCCTCGACCTTTTCATACGGAAAATGCCCGGCGCTGTCCTGAAGGCGGGAGAGCGCCTCAATATATTGCGGGGTTAGCAGATCTGAGCGTGTGGAAAGAAACTGCCCCAGCTTGACGTAAGTGGGACCCATCTTCTCGAGGTCCCCGGGAAGTTCCTCCGCTTTGGGGCTGACTTTCTCGGCAGGGTGTTCCTCATCCAGCACTTTTTCAAGTCCGGCCCGGGAGATTATGTCAGAACGCCCATACTTGATCAGAAACCCGGCAAGTTCCTTATAGTGTCTCAGATGTTTGGCATCTAGAGAAAGGCTCATTTTTTTCCGCCGGCAGGGGAAAACTCAAATATTCCGCATGCAATAGTGTCCTAGAAGGAAAAGTAATGACTGTGGCGCCCGAAATAAATAGTGCGCGAGGGGCTCGCAGTGCGGCAAACATTATCCACGTTCTGCGAGAGGTCCATCCGGATTTACAGAATCGGACTCATGATCTTGAAGATGTTGTCCCGCATCCGTTTAACAGCGGAACGCTTTTTCCATCTGAGCGGCTCCAGAGGAATGGACTGCTCAATATACTTAGTCTGTATCGTCCGCAGTTTCCGGGTTATCTCCCGTCCGTAAAGCAACAGGCTCAGCTCCGAGTGAAGAAACAAGGAGCGGCGGTCGAAATTTGCTGTCCCGATCACCGAGACCAACCTGTCAACGCTCATCGTTTTCGAATGGAGAATCCCTCGGTGAAAGTAAATATTGATGCCTGAATCTATGAGGGTTGAAATATATGCGCGCGCAACAGCTCCCACGATTACGTGATCGGTGTGTCTCGGGATCAGCAGGTCGATTTTCACCCCTTTTAGCGAAGCCAGGTAGAGCGCAACCCGGAGAGGCTCGTCCGGAATGAAGTAGGGCGATGTGATTATGATACTCTCATGTGCCGCCCCGATAGCTGAAATGAGGATGTCCCTGAGAGCCGTGTTCGGTTCGGTGGGTCCGGTCGGGATTGCCTGCACCGGGATGTCGCCCTCCGGCGGCGTATCCGGAAAAAGCTCGGGGCCTTCCAGGATTTCACCGGCCGCAAGATACCGGTCTTCAATGAAAACCATCTGAAGCTGCAGGACCGCCGGCCCCGTGATCCGAACCATCAGGTCGTGCCAGGCTTCCGGGCGGCCCTCATCGTAGTCTTTGGTCTCGATATTCTGGGACCCCGTGTAGGCAATGTTGCCGTCGATGACCGCCAGCTTTCTGTGATTCCTCAAATCAAGCCGCGTATGCTGTCGAATGAAGGGATTGACCGGCATCAGGTATTTCAGCTCGACCCCGTTTGCCTCCAGCCAGGCCCCAAGTTCGCCGATAGATCTAGACCCGAACGCATCCACGACAAGGCGCGTTCTCACCCCTCTTCGGGCTGTCCCGGCCATTGCCTCGGCCACACGGCGTCCTGCCGGATCGTCCCTGAAGATGTAGAAAAGCAGGTGAACATGATTCGTTGCGGCTTCAATATCGGCGATCAGCCTGTCTATTAACATATTTCCATGTTCGAGCAGTTCCACCCGGTTGCCGGCCACCGCCGGAAGGCAAACCAGCCGCTCGCTTATGGCGGCAAGAGACAGGCTCTCCCTGGGTGGTGAGTGCAGAAGATGGGGCGTGCGAGGGGTTGAATCATGAAACGAACGAATTTCTTTAATTCTCTGGCAGTAGGATTTTGTCAGGCGCCGCAGGACCCAGTTGCCGCCGAACAGAGCATAGAGGACCAATCCAACCCGGGGGAGAAACACAAACAGGAGCATCCAGGCAATAGCTGCGTTAGGCTGGCTCCGGGCCGCGACGACAGGCAGCATGACAAGAGGAATCACCAGGCGCAACACATCCCAAAAATCAAGAAACAAAGCCGACTCCCGGTCCGATGCTCACAAAGTACGCGCCGTCAGTAAAACTATGCATAATGGAAAAGGACGCCCACGCCGGAGCATCCTTTCAAAACTACAACCCGCAAAAAATTATAGAATACAAAAGAATACTACGCCGTACGCCTTGTGAAGCCCCCGACCTCGGTCATGCAGCGTTCTTCATCAGCCGAGAACTCGACTCCTACGTGATGATTCTGTACCAGTGTCCACCCGTAATAGCCCGCAAATATCGTCGCAATAACGCCAAAAAGAGGCAGAACAATGACTCCCCTTGAAACGGGAACCGCGGCGCTCCACTGCCCGGCATTGAAAACCAGGCAAGCTAAAAATAAAATGAGCGAGGTTATGTTGAGCGCCATATGCTTGACTCCGGTACTCTTCGCACTCGTACCCGATGGAATTCCGAAATTCCAGTCGATAAACCCGAAAGTGGCCGCTATCAGCGCCATTACAATACCGGCGACATTTGCCGCGATCCCCACTTTAAACCAGAAGACGCTGCCGGAGATGCTGTATATGATGTATGCTATAAGGGTCGAGCAATAGAAGGCGATCGGAAAAGTCACCAGCATGGGGTGAACCGGGTGTCCCATGATCTTGGCTTTACTATACATCGATATATCCTCCCTCGAGGAATATTTACCGTCCGTCAATTACTATACTGCGCTGTCTATCTTCCTGCCGGACGATTTGATCCGTCTATAGCTAAGATAATGATATCACAGCCATTGTAAACCCGGGGGAGTCTTACCCGTGAAAAGGTCCGGGCCCGGGCTTCGTCTCAAAAGAGCAGCGGGAATGGAGGAGCCGAACAACGAAAGCCGTTTCCCCGCTCCCCTGTTCTCTTCCCTCACGCTCTTCGACGCCAAAAGAGGGTCTTCCGGCAAACGCGTACCCGGACAATTTACGGGGGCGGAAAGGGATTGTAAAAACGATAGGGGTAGGGATAACGTGAAGAATATTGGAGGTACTCATTTGCCGGATGAACCCCAAAAGATGCGGCTTCGCGTGAAAAATATTGGAGGTACTCGGTCGCCGGATGACCGGAAAAAGCATGTCGGTTTTCTTTTGCTCAAGACTGCTTAAATTATAGAATAAGCACCCGGAATTTCAGGGACTTTGCCAAGAGGCGATAATGGTTAGCGGAGGTCAACAATGACAAAGGCGGAAGTAATTCGGGAGAACCTTGCGGACATGCTGGGGATCGAACAGCATGTCCTTCAAACCGTAGAGCGCCAGACCTGCGACGATCGCGTAAAGAAGTTTTACAATGCCTACGAGCTGCTCAAAAGAATCGAGCCGGTGCTGCGCTCGCACACTGCTGAACTGGAACGCCATCTATCGACAGTTGACGGCGGCCTTGAATCAAAGCTGAAAAAGGCCGCAACATCCATCGCGGGGTCCGTTGCCGGCTTCTATGACAGACTTCGCACCAATGAGCCCGTTTCGAGGAGTCTTCGGGACATTTATACTTCACTCAACCATGCGGCCATCAGCTATGGAATGCTCCAGACCGCAGCACTGGCCCTGAATGAAGTTGAAATCGCAACCCTGGCCCAAACGCACCTGACCGGCCTTACAGCTTTTATAGTGGAGCTGAGTGAGATAATTCCATTTGTCCTGGCAACGGAACTCGCCGATGAAGGAAAAATCGAGGACGCCACAGTGGCGCAGCAGGCCGCTGCACTGTACCATCAGGCCTGGAGCCATGATGTGACGGCCAGAGTCTGAAGCCTGCACGAGATCGAACGGGCGTTTTGACAACCTGCTTTCTGCGCGGGGCGGGACCATCCGCCCCGCGATTTCGGCCCCTCAGGTTATCAGTTCTTTGTGTATCCGATTCGATGAGATATACTCGTATCCGTTCCAGGTGCAGCCCTGAACGATGCGAGGGATTTCATGCAGCGGCCGTTTCCAAATTACAAGGTCTTCGCAGTCGGCGACATTCACGGATGCCATCGAAAGCTGGTCAGCCTCATCGACCGGCTGCCGCTGGACGCGGGCACGGATTTCCTGATATTTCTCGGCGATTACATCAACAGAGGCCCCGAATCGCGGGAGGTGATCGAATACCTTCTGGAAGTTGGACGCAAGGTCCGAAATGCGGTTTTCCTGATGGGAAATCACGAATATGCCTTGCTGGAATATTACCGGACGGGCAATCTCGATTATCTGCGGATGCTCAGGTCCATGAGCGTTGAAGAGACCCTGAGCAGCTACTCTGATAGCGCGGTCCACTCTCTGGGCGACCTGTCGTTTTTACCGCGCGAACACATCCGTTTCCTGGAATCTCTCCGTTTGTACTTCAGGCTCGAAGGCCACCTTTTCATCCACGCGGGGACGATACCCGGAGAAGACATCGATCACTGCTCGCCGGATCGCCTTCTAACGGTGCGGGAAAGATTTCTGCAGGACGCAAAAGCTTCTAAGGATGAAAAAGGTTCTGATGAGATCACCGTCTTCGGCCATACGCCTTTCGAGACACCACTGGTTACCCCGAATAAAATCGGCATAGACACCGGAGCGGCTCACGGCAACCTGCTCACCGCAGTGGAACTGCCGGGCATGCGCTTCTACCATGCATGAACAGATTTAGGGATTTAAGAATTCAGGGATTTAGGGATTTTCAATCCTTCAATTCCTCAATCCTTCAATTCCTTAGCTCAGGCCCCGGCAAGTTCTTCCTTGAGGCTGTCCAGGCCGTAGTCGCCATCCAGGAATGCATCCGCCACCCTTCGATGCATGGTGTCGTCACGCATCGTGGCATCGAGCAACCTGCTGAAGCCGAAAAGCCTTCCCAGCATGACCAGCCGTTCTTCAGTTTCGGATTGCGCGGTCTCCAGAATGGACGCGGTCACCAGGTCGCTGCGCTGGTCCACAATGAAGTGGTTCGCCTTGAGCACCTCAGCGATGAACATTGCCCGTCTCTCCCGCTGCACCGCGATTGTGCCGCCCCCTTTGAACCTGAAACGGATGTAGTTCTCCCGGGGGTTCATCCCGCAGACCGCGTCCACCATGGCGAAATGATAGTCAACGCGGGCATTCAGGTTGAGATAATCCCGTGTGATCAGGGCGTAGTTTTGCTGCCCGACCGGCCGGGCGCTGCCTGCGTCAAACAAGGACCGGGAAAGGAGCCCCGAAATCGCGGGCGCCGGCGGAGGCTGATGCCACCTGAGTCCAGGCGTTGATATTCCCTTCCAGAGCGCCAGCAGGGGGAGCGATAGAATATCTTCGAGCCGCACCCTGAAGCCCTTGCAGCCGGCAGCTATACCTCCGCCCAGATCGATAATCAGGAAGTGCATCGGCACTGCGCCTTCCAAACGCCGTACCAATACTTCAGCCGACTCCAGAATGTCGTCTCCCGTCTGGAACATCGCCAGGACCGCCATCTCATGCGTGTAGCGTATAAGGTCATGAATCGAACGGCATTCCTGGACTGAAAATGTAGGACCGTAGGCGTCGGTCAGGTTTAAGGGCTCTACCAACTGCCGCAGCCGGGTCGTCTCAGGGCATGAAACATCGCTGCGCTTCGCTTTTCGGGCTTCCCGCAGGGGTTTGCCGTGCTGAGTGAGCGCGATGTCGGACCATACCTCCTCGGGCGCCTTCAGGACCATGGCGCAATCAGCATCCAGAATCACCCATTGACCGTCCCGCAGCACATCGGTCGCCTTGCCTGCCCCGGTCAGCATCGGCAGGGAGTACTCTCGGGCAACGCAGGCCAGGTGATCCGCAGGGTTGCCCAGATCGACCACCACTCCTTCAAAGCTTGGGAGCCATCCGGCCGCATCCGGCATGCTCTGGGGGAGCACCATTATGCTCGGTTCGCGCGTCGATTTCCGCCAGTCTTCAAGATCACGCGTCGAATGCACCACTTTGACCCTGCCAACGCAACGCCCCTGCGAGGCGCAAACCCCGCCTCTCAGAATGGGCTCTCCGCGAGCACACTCCGCTGCCTGCCGGCTTTTGAGAGGAAGCCGGATGTCTCTCGACTGCAGGACCCAAAAATCGCCTTCGTCCGAAATCGCCCATTCGATGTCCTGCGGTCTTCCGATCAGGCTTTCAATCCTGCGGCTGAGGCGAACGAGCGAGCGAATCTCTTCTTCTGACAGCACCGGGAGATTCCGTTCACTTTCGGATAATTCCCGCTCCTCAAGGCCACGCTCGGCCCCGGCCACAGTCCGGTGAGTCTTTTCGGCAACTTGCGCCCATTCATTCATCGGCCCTGTGTCAGTCCCCTCCCTCAAGGGCCGGTAGATGTCAGCGGGGTCGCTCCCGTTCACGGCCTGGACCCCGAGCCCATTGACCGCGCTGATGAGCATTCTCCCGCTTTCGGATACCGCCGGGTCAACAGTGAAGAGTATTCCCGCCGATTTTGGCTTCACCATTTGCTGACATAAAACGGCCATATCATGCCGGGCCAAAGAAAGTCCGGAGTGGAGGCGATAGGAGATCGACCGGGCGCTGTAATTGCTTGCAATCACTTCTCTGAGCGCGTCCTTCAACAAATCGAACGAAGTCACATTGAGCACGCTCTTGAACTGACCGGCAAATGAGTGTTCCGGCCGGTCTTCGACCAGCGCGCTGCTGCGGACGGATATCGCCGCTCCCTCCGGACCCGCGAGGCGTTCATAAGAGATCCGAAGCTCCTTTTCGAAGCCTTCAGGCAGGGCCCCGTCGAGAATGCGGAGGCGGATCTCTTCGGCGTCGGCTTCAAAGTCCGCGCCCCGGTTATAACCGGCCTCGAGCTTCTGCGCCCTCTGCCGGATGAAAAGATCGTTTCCGTTGGCCGATAAAATTCCCTCACAGGCGGCCGCAGTTACGGCAAAACCGTCCGGAACGGGAAAGCCGGCCCGGCGCAACTGGCCGAGGGTGCCGGCCTTTCCACCCACCTGCCCCCCGAGTTCGGCTGTGAGATCGTCCAAAAAAATGCAAGACCGGCCAAAAGGCTGTCCCGCCTCCATCAGAGCGCCCAGCGTCTCCCGGATGGCGGCGGCGAGACTGTGGTGAGTTTCAAAAAGCCTTTGGTGACGGTCTTCGCTCAGACGGTTCAGCCCGTCGATGAGTTCGTAGGTGACGCTTAGAAGCTCATCGCTGATTTCCTGCAGATCGGCCAAGGGACTGCAGGCCCTCAGCGCCTGGTCCATGGACCTCATGAGGTCGAGGGCATACTCATTGTTTGCCAGCAGAATACGGAAGGTGTGATAGCGGATTTTAAGGGCTTCCAGGAGTTTTTCCGCTCGAGCCAGCCGCCACTCGCGCCATTTTCCAAATATTGCCGCGACAAGACTACGCACCGGCTTTCTCCTCTCCCGCGTCTGACGTCCCAATGCGGCCTGATTTTTCCTGGAATAGCCTCGTGAATTGCTCCACACTGTCGTCCGAGTCCATTGCAAGGTCGATCTGCCGGCTGAATCCCGTAAGCTCTCCAAGGCTCCTGAGAGCTGAGACAATCTCCAAGCCGTCGGCTATTTTGAGTTTTCCCACCACCAGATCGCCCGTGACGGTTACCTTGAAACGCATTTGCTCCAGGATGCCCCGGATGAATTTAGCCCTGCGCCTGCGATGGTCTTCATCGGCGAATCCGCCTGCGAAGCGGAAGTAAACGTAGTTTTGATTGACATTGCCGCTTAGATAGCTGTCGATGACACTGTAATGATAACCGAGCCGAAGACCCAGATTCATGTAGCGTTCGGCCACTATGGCGTGATTTTTCCCGGCGTATCCGGAAGGGCCGGCCAGGGCTGCAGACGTGCGGTCAAACCCTGAGAATATTTGCTTTAGACTCAAGGCGCCCGGCTCCCGGTCCCAGATCTCCTTGCTGGTCAGCCCGAGGAGGAATGCTCCAAACGGCTTCGAAACGATATCCCCCACCCGGATACGGCTTTGTTCGCCGGGAGATACGCCTCCGCCTATGTCCAACACAAAAATGTCGATCGGCACATCCATTTCAAGCTTCCGGGCACACTGATTTTTCAGCCCTGCGTGGTCCTGAATCTTGAGCAATTCCTCAATCGAGCGCTCATGGGCATAATGGATGACGTCGTGATAGGTGCGGCAATTCTGGATGGAAAATCCGCTGGAGTCAGGGTCCACGAGATCGAGAGGCATTATCCAGCGCAGAAGGCGGCGCAGCGTGACATATTCGGGGTCGTCCGGATAGAGGTCGGTGCTCGAAGCGCGGGAGGCCAGAAGAGATTCTATGATACCTCGATATACGATTTTCTCCCCGGCGTCCACTGTGACCTCGACCCCCTGCGGCAACCGCTCCGTCGCCCCTGAAGCGCCAAAGATCGCCGGGATGCGCAGCTCTCTTGCTATGGTCGCCAGGTGTCCGATCGAAGTGCCGATTTCAGTCACGACGGCCGAGGCCCTTCGCAGTACGCCGCTGAGCCTCGGGCTTGCCTGCCTGGCTACGGCGACCGCCCCATGGGGGAACTGGTCCAGGTCTTCTTCCGAAACGTGAACTACCCGGCCGGCCGCTATTCCCGTCTGCACCGTTTCACCACCGGTAAGGAGTATATTGGCGCTCTCAATCGAATCTGCAGGATCGGGCGCAACTTCAGCAGGGGCGTCCAGGCCGCACGCAGGGCTTACATTGACTATGACGGGACGGTCCCCTTCTCCCCTTACCCAGCCAAGGTCCTGGGGATAGCCCAAAATCCGCTCGAAGGCCGTGGCGCATTCCGCGATGCTTCGAAGAAAGGAGGGGCCGAGGAGCGCCGAACCCCTGTAGAGGCCCTTTGGCGTAAGAGACAGGGGCTTGACGCTGCCATAGAGCGGCCGGTCAAGAGGTTTTGCGTAAATGTCGGATGCCGTCAGGTCGAACGGATATGTCCTGCGAAGAAAATAGTTTTCGGCTTGTTCCTGAGCGTCCACGGGCCAGGCTGCGACGTAAAAAAGTCCCAAAGGAGATTCATTTGTCGCCATGACCGAAACCGTACCGGCCACACGCGCAGATACTTTTTCATGCACCGCCAGGGTGAGCGGGACGCTCTCCGGATCAGGATCTGAGGTCGCGGCTAAATACCTGGACAGGGCCAGCCTGCAGGCGGGCAGGATCTCTTCGGACGAAACGCCGGCCAGGGCATCGAGATTCATGCCGGGCGAACAGACCCGCACACTAAGGTCAACCGGGCCTCCCCGGCGCTCGAAAAGGGCCTGGACCTGATTATTGACAGCCTCCGCCAGGTCCGGTGGAAAATCCGTTTCAGTGGTCTCAACCAGCTTTCGGCAGCCAACAACCGTCACGGCAAAGCCGTCCGGGGCCATGATATCCAACCGGTTTCGCGCCTCGGCGAGGCAGACATTCAAGGTGCCGGCCAGGGGCTCCATTTCAACGCCCAGGATCGAATAGGGCAAGGCGAGACTCGATCCCAGGGGTCCGAGGCCTCCTGCCAGTATGTCATTCAGTACGTCCTTAATGCTTTGAAACCGGTCGAAAAGCCCGACATACCCGTCCCGGGACATCGCGTTAAGGCTGTATACAACCTGGTAGGCAAGCCTGCCCAACTCGCGAACCGAGCTTTCGAGGAAGGCGCGGTCAAAGATGTACTCGCCGCCCAGGGCCTGGTCCATCTCGGCCATTACTTCCAGCGCTTTCGTATTGAGTTTCTGAATACGCTGGAATTTAGCGAACAGGGCCCGGACGTATTCCAGCCCCTGCTCGGAAGCGGGCCCGCGTGGTTTGGCCGAGAAGAACGGCAGCCGCATAAAATCCCACCTGTCTCACATCGCCGGCTTTTGCAGCGAGTCGATTCGCATGCTCCCGCCGTACAACCCGCTGCACTCTCCGCACTGCTGATGTGCGGTTTCACTTCATGGTTCAGGGCGTCCCAACAGGACGTGAAGCACGGAGGTGGAGCGCTTTTAGTCTTTTAGTTGCGGCTGTCCCGCCCCGGCACGGCGTCTTTCTTCCAGTTTGCGGACGATATCGACGATGTCGCTCAATTTGAACGGCTTGGCCACAAAATCGTAGGCGCCCTTGCGGAAGGACTCCTTGGCGCTCTCAGGCGTAGCGAACCCGGTTATGACAATGACGCCGGTATCGGGGGCAATCTCCTTGACTCGCGCCAGGAAGTGCATTCCGTCCGTACCTTCCATCTTCAGGTCGGTAATGACAATATCGAAGACCTTCTCCTCGACCCGGGCCATTGCCGAAGCGCTGTCGGTAAATGTCTCCACCTCATAGCCCGCTTTCTGGAAAGCCGGCCTCAAGCGCTTGCAGACTATCGGCTCATCGTCCAGGATGAGGATCTTAGTCTTTGGTGCGCAGTTCACACATGGGGACATCGTGGCTAACCTCCGTAATAGTCTGAATACGCTGCATGAACTCGGACAAATGAAAGGCAACCTGCGCATCGCTGCTCATGCTGACATCGAGTTGGCGCGTGTAGCCTACCAACCCGCCCAGGACCTTCATCTTGGAGACCATCCTGTCTTTCGGCAGTTTCTTGAGCCTGCCGACGATCAGGTCCCCGTGCACTTCAACCAGAAAATCGTGGCGCTCCAATACTTCTGCGATGAATCTGGCCCGGCGCGAGCGGCGGATTAAATCGGAAACACCCCCGAGAAACCGGAAATAAATATAGTTATCGTTCATTGCATCTCCAATGTAGGCGTCCAGGATGTTGAAGTGGTAGCCGAGCCTGAGATGCAGATTCATGTATTCCTTCGATATAACGGCCAGATTGCGTCCGACCTTCTCCGGGGTGGCCAGCGATGAGCTGAAAGTCCGGGTGAAGCTCGACATGAAGCTGCCCAGGTCCACGGAAACGGGGTCGGTTTCCCACATGCCGCTATCCGACAGCCCCTCCAGGAACGCTTTCATCGGGGGGGATACGATTTGATCCACCGTCAGCGACTTGGCCTCCGGGAGCGCGCTCGTGCCGCTCTCGACGTCGATTATCATCAAGCCGAGGGGAATGACCGATTCCAGCCGTTTCGGTGTCCTGTCGTGATATTTTTGAAAATTCTCGCTCAGGTCTATCAGCTTCTCAACCGCTTTTTCATGAATGAACCGCGTGATATCGTGAAAAGTCCGGCATCGCGAGGCTTTGAAATCTTCGCTGGACGGGTCGAACAGGTGGAGAAGGCTTACCTTTTTGAAAAGCCTCCTGAGCAGACGGTACTCATAGGATTCTTCGAAAACCTCCCCCTGGGTGATCTCAAATTGGGTCAGCTCCCTGATCGTTCCCTCGTAGAGGACGTTCTGGCTGGCATCCAGGGTCACCTCGTCCCCCGTCTTGAGGACTTTGGTGGCCACCCCGGTATTGACCACGGTGGGGACCCGGTACTCACGGGCCAGAGTGGCCATATGCCCGGTAGGCGAACCTATGTCCGTCAGTATGCCCCTTGCCTTGCGCATGACGCGCGAGTATTTCGGAGAGGTATAATGAGCGACCAGGATAGCCCCGTAGGGAAAATCATTCAGGTCGTCATCCTCATGCGACACATAGACCTTTCCCGATGCGACGCCTCCCTGGACAACGCTTCCCTTGCCAGAGAAAAGCACCTGCGCCGACCGGGTCGCCTGCTCGATATTCAGCCGATGGTCCTCCGGCTGGTTCGGTCGAACGTTAAGGGGCCTCGACTGCAGGATATAGAGGTTGCCTTTGCCGTCAAAGGCCCACTCGACGTCCTGGGGATGCTTGTAGTAGCTTTCGATCATCATGGCCGCCTGCGCAAGCCTCTGGATATATTCCTCAGGCAGACAGGGCGTATCCTGCAGATTTTCCGCAACTTCAACCCAGACCGTCCCGCCGCCCGGTTCCGTGACCAGTTTGCTCACCTTGTGCCCTGTTTCGGCCGAGAGCACGGCGTGAGGCGGGTGCCTGTCCAGGATGAAAGTATCCGATTCGGCCTCTCCACCCACGACCGCCGGCCCAAGGCCCCAGGCGGCGCTGATGACCATGGCTTCCCTTTCCTGCGGAAGCGGAGCGTATGTATACATGGCGCCGCTGACTTCGGCCTCCGCCATCAACTGGCACCCGACCGCCATGGCGGTCTCACTCTCCTCGTAGCCTCTGTGAAGCCTGTACCGCCAGGCTTCCGGCGCGTAGGTCCCTGCAATCACCCGCCGGTAAGCATCCGGAATTCCCTTTCTCGTGACATTGAGCACGCTTTCATACTGCCCGGCAAAACTGTATTCGCTGTCCTCGCCCCAGGCGCTGCTCCTTACGGCAAAGACGAGGGGTTCTCCCTTCCTCCTGCCCTTGAGGATATCCAGCATGGCGTTTACACTCGAAAGTATATGGCGGGGGATGGTCCCCTTCAGAATGCGCTGGCGCACCTCACGGCACATGGCCTCGAAGGCCCTCTCGTCCTTTTTGTCCCATGCCGCCATAGAATGCTCGATATAAGCGGGAAGACCGTTGGCACTCATGAAATCGAAGAATGACTTGGTCGTTATTACGAAGCCGTCCATGGTCGGCATGCCCAGCGTATTTCGTATGTCCCCGAGATTGGCGAACTTATTGCCGGCCTCGTCATCGAGGTCGCTATTGAGTTCGTCCAGCAGGATCGCAGGCCGGGTCAAGGGAAAAGCGCGTCTCCCGGACAGTTCCTCCTGGATCTCGTATTGAATTCGCTCGAAGGCGATGAAAAGATCCACGTTCTCGCACTGGTTCATGACGCACAGGTCCGAAATCAGCTTGAAGACGAGATCGCTTACTTTCTCGCTGATATCGACAACATACTGGCGGTCGAATACGTAGTCGCCTCCAAGCTTGTCGCCCATGTCGGCCATGAGTTCCAGAATGCAGTTGTTTCGTTCCAGAACGCTCCTGAATTTCTTGAAGAGCACCGAGAAAGGGAGGGTAGGTTGCGGTGACCCGAACCGGAAAAACTGCTTCAGGCCTGCGATAACATTCATTCAATCCACCTCGCCGAGCGCGTAGTACCTGACGTCGATACGCTCCCGCGCGAACCGTCATTCCGGGCGCAACCCGGAGATCCAGCGGGGCTCATAAGCATCGGGGAATCATAATCCCCCGTCCACCCTTTAGAAAAGGGACCCCAGGCGCTGCCGGGGCCTGCCCCGGACCTGATCCGGGCAGCGCCGAGGATTTGAGTTGCAACTCCGGCCGGCGGTCCACCGGCCTAATGCGCTCCCTTGCTCTGAAAAATCAGTCCAATCCCCAGGCCCGCAAGCAGGGCTATGAGCGTCGCAAGGATTCCGTAGAGGGCCGAGTGCCCGAAGGCAAGCTGAGAGAGCAGGGCGGGGAAACCCACAAGGCTGACCGTAAGCGGCTGTTCGGCCCGGGCGACGACCTCTCCGTTCCTTATCGCATCGACCTCCACCGTGTAGGCGCCGGGGGTAAGGCGAGAGGGGATCGGGATCTTTGCCGAAAAGGCTTTCTGTCCGTCAACTGCATTCGCATACGAGATGTTTCCTAACATCTCGCGGTACAGTCCTTCCTTTTGTTTCAATTTGAGCAATTCCTCGAAAGAATTCTCATGCCCTCCGCCCTTGGCTTCTATTTCGATGAATTTCTTGAGACCCGAGAGCCTTAAGACGCCGATCGAGGCCCCTCCATCGGCTTCGAGGCGGTTGAGATCAACGGCCGACGAAACGAGGCAGACGTTGGGCACCCCTTTGAAGGAGATTGAATCGAGGTTCATCCACATGACGCCCCCAACTTTTCCCTTCTCCTTCATGTGCAGATCACAGGGGGTCCCGATGAACCGTACGACGGCTTCGCTGTCCGCCGGCACCGATCCCGTTGCAGTAAGAGTGGTCCCGTTGTAAAGCGCGCCAATGTCAATAGTCTTAGGCTCGATCGTCATCCGGGCAACGTCCTGCGCCGCCGAAGCGCTGGAAACTGCAAAGAGGCAGAAAGCGGCAACGAGTATGAAGTATGCGGTTTTCATTTTTAGTGTCCCCCAACATAAGCCAGCAGAACTTCGGGCCGCGCCAGGAGTTCGTAGAGCATCTTGAACATGACTATGAGCACCAGGGAGGCAAGAAGTATTTTGAGCTGGTCTCCACGCAGCTTCTTGCCGAGCTTTGCTCCGAGCTGGGCGCCTATGGACGATCCGATGAGCAGCAACAGCGCCAGGACGAAATCCACCGTGTGGTTCTCCCATGCCTGCATGATTGTAACATTCATACAGGTGAAAAGAATCTGGAACAGACTCGTTCCCACGACGACGTGCATCGGCATCCGCAGCATGTAAACCATTACCGGGACCATGACGAATCCACCGCCCACGCCCATTATTGCCGCCAGGATTCCGACCAGCGTTCCGAGTACGAGAGGAGCCAGCGCCGAAAGCCGTATCCCGGAACGCGGGAATTCCATCTGAAAGGGTAGACTTTTCAATATGCGCGCATACGCCGATTCTTTCTTCCTTCTGGTGGTCGGTTGGAACTCTTTTTTGACCTTGCGCATGGACTGGAGGCTCTCGACGAACATGTAGCTCCCGATGGTCCCGAGCATCAGCACATAGGTGAGGTTGATCAAGAAATCGGCGTTGCCGAGCTGCCGAAGGACCTTGATGATCTGAACTCCCACAGTTCCCCCGACGACCCCGCCGACCAAAAGCAGTATGCCCATTTTGAAGTCCACGTTGCCGAGACGGAAATGCGCAAGGGTACCCGATGTCGAAGCCCCGACGATCTGGTTCGAATCCGAAGCCGCCGCAACAGTCGGAGGAATTCCGAACATTATTAAAAGCGGCGTCATCAGGAACCCGCCGCCCACCCCGAAAATGCCCGACAACAGGCCCACCGCGCCTCCTAAACACAGAATTACGAGCAGGTTGACGCTGTTACCGGCAATCGGAAGGTATAGGTGGAGTGGAATGCTCATGGCTGTTGCTCTCTCCTTTTCTGAAGGTTTTTCGTTTTGCGTGGGCTTACCAGTTCGACCCGGCAGGTGACACGGTGTTGAATCTTGCGAATCTGTGCAAGGTCCCGTTCCGAATGAGGGTTCTCCTCATCGGGAGAATCAGCTACAACAAGCGTTATCCGGTGCTGTTCGACGAACCGGATGACTTCCTCCTCATAGTTGCCCTCGGAAATGAAATAGTCGATTTGAGCACCTTCCGACTTGGCGGCTTCTATAAGGAGTTCAAGGCGTTCCCTGATCCGTGCGCAGGCTTTATGCTCCTCGATACCGACGCCCTTTTCGGAGGGCAGCAGCACGAGGAGTGCATAGAGCTTGGCGTCTATTCTTCTCGCCAGCGATATAGCCCTTGACCATGCATCCCACGAACCGCTCCGGCAGTTCGTGCTCACCAGTATTCGTTCCATGACTTTTCTTCCTCTTTGCGCCGGTTCCCTTTCAGCAATCGGCGTGCCAGGACGAAAAGATCCGGGAATCATGCCAGTTTACTCGAAGTAGGGAGTGACGTATAATGAAAAGTTGGCGCATGGCTGTTTCAAAATGAATTGACAAGCCTCCTTGTTACGGGTTTATATTTCATTTTGGAACGCGAGAGTTCAAAACTAATAACTCCCCCGGGGTACCTAATGAGTGGCAAACCGGTCTTGAGGACGCTCTTCGGTTCTATAAAAGGGCAGATATTTATCGTCTTCGCGGTAACTTTCATCTCACTTTGCGCCCTGACGCTCCTCAATCTTTGGAGCCTGTCGACGGTAAAGGGCCGCCTTCTCCTTGGAGACCGCTATTATGACCTTCTCAACAACATACTGGAAATGCGCCGATTCGAGAAAAATCTTCTCTTTTACAATGACGTGGCGAGCATCCGGGAAGGAAGATATTACTTCAAGCTGGTCGACTCCATCGCCTCGGACCTCTCCGGTGACATCATAAACATTACGGACCAAAAAACGTTCGAAAAGTTCCGGGGCGCCCTGGGCGACTACGAACAGATACTGAGTACCTATGAAACCGAGGGCAAAGCGGGTGCCGACCCAGATCGGATACGCAGCCGGGGCAAGGAGCTGACCGATTTTGCCGACCAGTTCCTCCGGATAAAACAGGACAGAATCCGGAAGGCCATCGTGGAGGTCTCGGTCCTTCCGTTCGCTTTCCTGGGAATTTTCCTGCTGCTCATGCTTTTGGTGATAAAGCTGGTTTCTCTTGGTTTACTGCGTCCTTTGAAAGTGCTTCAAACCACTATACAGAGCGTGGCCAGCGGTAACTACAGCCCCACCAGCTATGGCGGATTGCAAACCGACGAGATGCATGGACTGATAGTGGCCTTCAACCGAATGGCCCAGGAACTGGAAGTCAACCAGGAGCACCTGCTGCAGGCCCGGAAGATCGCTGCGCTGGGCACGTTCACAGCCGGCATCGCCCATGAGATCAACAATCCGCTCAATAACATTTCTCTAACGGCTGAGACCTACCTGGAGGAATACTCCGACCAGATGGATGCCGAGGCCAAAGAACTGATGCACGATGTCCTCTCGCAAGCGGAGAGGGCGAGCGAGATTGTCAAAAACCTCCTTGATTTCTCGCGCACCGAGCGTCCGGAGCGCGTCAGTATCGAGGCCAGGGATATCGTGCGCAGCACTGTCGCCCTCGTGAAGAACCAGATTATGCTGGCCGGTATAAAACTTGACGTTGAAATCCCCGAGGCGCTGCCGGCTGTTTGTGGAAACATAAGGGGTTTGCAGCAGGCGTTTATGAACCTGCTGCTGAACGCCATACAGGCCATGCACGGAGGGGGGACCATAACCATAAGTGTGGCGGCCGACCGCCCGGACTTCGTTCGTTTCGACGTCCGGGATACCGGGATGGGAATGGAGCCTGAAACGCTCGAACATATTTTTGAGCCTTTCTTCACAACCAAAAGCGCCGGCCGCGGGACGGGCCTTGGACTGGCTGTCACCTATTCCATCGTAAAGAGGCACGGGGGCCAGATCGAGGTGGAAAGCGAAGTCGGAGGCGGGACTGTTTTCAGGATATTGCTGCCGACTGCCCGCACAGAGGATGCAACCGCCCAGCAGGGGGCAAGGAATTGAGGGATTGAATCCCTGAATCCCCAGCCCGAACAAGCCGCAGACAAAAGGGGACAAATGAACCACGGATGAAGGAGCGTAGCGTGGTGGATAAAAACTGATGAACGCGAAAATGCTTTTGCATAAAGAGGTAGTCGTGGAATTGGAAACCACCAGGCGCTCAGTTCATCTCCACATCGGACAACCGCTGAGTTACCTAAACGATCCTCCACTCATCAGTGTTTATCAGTGTTCATCCGTGGTTCAGTTCAGTTAAGTTATTAAGTCCCTGAATTCAAACAGGCAAATATGCGAACACGAATAGCCATAGTCGATGATGAGGTCACGGTATGCCGGCGCCTGAGCCAGGCTCTTGCCAGGGACGGCTACGAGGTGGAGGCGTTTACGACGGGACGCTCATTTTTGGAGCGCGTGCAGGAGGGTGCATTCGATATCGTATTTTGCGATTTGAGGCTCCCGGACACGAGCGGCATGGATGTCCTTGCCCGATGCAAAGCGGTCCGGAGCGAAACAGAGGTGATCATCATCACGGGTTATGGGACCATCGACGGCGCTATCGAGGCCATAAAGGAAGGCGCCTGGCACTATGCGACAAAGCCTCTGAAGCTAAATGAAATCCGGGTACTGACCCGGGGGGCGCTGGACCGGATCAGCATGCGCCAGGAAAACCAGAGGCTGCGCGAAGCCTTGAAGTTCTCGTCCGGCCTCACTACGATCGTGGGGAACAGCCCGGCCGTCAAAGAGCTTTTCTCGATGGTCCAAAGAATCGCCCAGGTGGACTGCAACATTTTGCTCCAGGGCGCAAGCGGCACGGGGAAGGCCCTGGTGGCGAGGGCCATACACCAGTTGAGCCCCAGGAAGGACCATCCGTTCGTATCTTTCAACTGCGGCGGTTTCACCGAGGAACTCATCAGCAGCGAGCTTTTCGGCTACGAAAAGGGAGCGTTCACCGGGGCGGCGGCAACCAAAATCGGTTTGCTCGAATCGGCGTCGGGCGGGACCGTATTCCTGGACGAAGTCGGCGAGATGCCTCCTACCATGCAGGTAAAGCTGCTCCATGTCATCCAGGAGAGGCGAATCCTGCGCGTTGGGAGCACGCGCCCGATCGATCTGGACATCCGTATTGTCGCCGCCACCAACAGGGACCTGAAACATGAAGTCGCGCAGGGCAACTTCCGCGAGGACCTTTTCTACCGGCTGAACGTTGTGACGATACCCCTGCCCGGGCTGAGCGAACGCCGCGAGGACATACCGCTTCTCGTCAATCATTTCATCGAAAAGTACAGCCTGGCGTTTCGCAAGAAAGTCTCGGCCATACAGCCTCAGGCCCTTCAGATCCTGATGGGCTATACCTTTCCCGGAAACATAAGGGAGCTGGAAAACATCATAGAGCGGGGGGTCGCCCTCACCGACTGCGATCAGATACGGCCCCAGGACCTGCCGCAGGACATTCAGCACCTCGAGTTCGATACAATCGAAGGCGAGGGCCTGCTGCCCCTGGACGAACTCGAGAAACGCTACATTGCAAAGGTCCTGGAGACGACCGGCTTCAACAAGGGCCTTACAGCCCAGATCCTCGACATCCCCCGCACCACCCTCTGGCGAAAACTCAAGGAATATAAGCTCGGGTAACCGACGAAAAATACCCGTTCACCACAGAGGCGTTCGATAATTCCAAAAACCCGGTGGCCTGCTCTGATGGGCTAGGATCGATCTTTAGAGAACGCTGAGAAAAACGCAGAGAAGAAACGATCAACAGGATTCTCAAGACTTGGAAGCAGCTTTGTCTATTATTCCGGGAAATCATGGACTAAAAAGCTTTTCTCCGTGTCCTCTAAAGATCGATCCTAGCCCATCAGAGCAGGCCACTTGGATTTTTGGAACTGTCGAACGTCTCTGTGGTGAATTGCTTTCCAACGCCTCTTTCAGGGTTTGCCTCAAGGTTTCTTTAAGTTCTTCGAGCGAGCGTTCCTGACAATTGACTCCAGGGACCTCCTCGACCCAGCCTATCCACCAATCTCCATCCTGTTTCACAACAGCAGTATATTCTGCGCGCATAAGAGACCCCTCCGTGCCTGGAAGGTACAAAACTGCCAAAAAGTAGTTACACGTCTCAAAATACATTTTACTGTAATTGTAATATCAGTCATTTCCCAGGAGGATTCAAGCACGATCGGACTACGTTGGGTCATCGACGACTTGCATCGTTCCTCGTCCATTCGCCCATCCACCCGTTCACCCGCTCATTCACTATTGAACAAATTGAAAAGAATCGTAATATAGGAAAGTGGACCTCGGGTCCATGAGCTTGAAACAGTACGCCGGCACGGAGATTTCGCATGGAAACGGCCAGGACAAAATGTGTCCACCTGCCAGAACTTAATCTAAGAGATGACGAGATACGGCTGCTTCTCGCCATGAAGCTCCTTGAAGACGGCCTTGTCTCATTGGGAAAAGCTGCTGAGGTTGTGGGCTTTTCAGAAAAGGCTTTCGCGGAAATCCTGCTTCAAAGAGGAATGCCCCAATAAAGTATACTGATCTGGACCTTGGCAAAGAGCTTGAAAATGCCTGAAAAAGCTATTGTCGATATCTCACAGATCAAAGCAGGTCTGATCCTCTGAGTTCGTGCCCAGAGTCAGATTAGCAGAATTGGCGTTTACCATAGCGACTTTGTCTCATCCTCTGGAAGATTGCTAATCCCAATTCCCCCAACAACCAAGGCCATGTCTAACATGAAGGCGAGATATGGTAATTCTCGAACCGCTTTTTCGTAACTCATCATCCCAGAATACACCGGGTGGTGCTCTGCAATACGGTTTTTCTTTGCTCGCTGACGGCCAAGCTCACACAATAAGGCGGCAAAAGAGACAGTGGGGCAGAGAAGCACGCCGAGGCCGGCATTGCGGTACCTCTTTGCCAACATGAATTTTATGTAGTCCTGATAATAGGTGCGGGCATTCCCGAACTCAACCTCAATAAAGACCCCATTCTTCTCAAAATCACACCTAAGCCCCAATCCATCGGCCACTTTTTGTTCACTATGCCATCCCCGCATAACAAAATGTTCATTGATGCGTTTGTTATAGTCGGCCTGGCGCAGTAAGGGATCATATTCTATTGATAAAAAACCGGCACGAATGTCATTGACCTCTTTATTTGCCTCCACATTCTTCCGATCTATTCTGTGACTTACCATTTCGCTGATTTGCAACCGCGGACTGGTTTGTTTTCGAATCGGGCGAAATGCGAATGAATAAGGTGCATATTCGATGATTTCAAGGAGATCACCTTCAATTTTACCATTAAACGTTTTCTCTAGAAATTGGCGTAGCTTTGCTTGAGCGAGCCGTTCATAGCGAAACTGCAGTTGTCCAACGCTATTATTCAATCTCCGTATTTCAGCTGTAACCTGCTCCCCCGAGGCGAAGCTTATGGTCACTGGCACTTTCTCACCTTTGCAGACAGAAAGCATCGCCTCCGTTTGCGCCTCCACGGGAATCGTGACACCGTACTTTAAAGTTGATTGTCCCACGGGATGTAGAAATTTCATTTTCATTCCAGTTCATAGGAGCTTGACTGGCATTCTTGCCATATGCTCTAGCACTGAATTGGTTCTTCGCAGAGGAGGCGAACTCATCGAGGTGTGACATCTCGTTTGCGTGCTCTCACATCTGCGCTAAGCAATGCATTTGACGCCAAGATTTTAATCGATCAACCTCCTTGTAACACACGGAAGGTCGTTCAATTATCCTATATCCAAATGAAAACGCAAGTGCGAATGCCTGTCATCGAGCGGTGTTCCAGGACCTCGGAGCGCACCAGGATCAAAATGAAGCCGATATATCACCGGCTACCCCTTTACTAGTTCGCGAAGCCCTATATTACTGTGGGGCCTAAAGACGACGAGCTTCAGCAAGGGCTTAACTGCACAGAACCTTAACATTCCGGACCACTCTCTGGCGAAAAATGGATGAATATAAACTTGCATAACTAAAGCGCGAATTATTTTCATATCGTAAACTTGATTTCGGGGCAAACCATCAGCTAAACAGCCCCTTGATAAATGTGTTCTCTATGGTAGCGCAGGAACTGTTGATGGGGTCGCGATAGAGGATCATCCGGGACTCTGATCTTCCCTTCCGGAAGAAGCAGGTGCTTCAGTTGATCAGGGACCGATTTTTCCACCATGATAATCTTGTAATCATCCGCAACCGAAATGACGCCGCGATCGAACAACCAATGAAAGGTGCGGGAGAGAGCAAGCCCATTGCGTGTGGAGTCGGGGCCGTGATGCTCTGCCCCCACTGGGCGAATGTGGGCTGCTTCGATTTCGGGCCGCCCTCCTCCGTTGATCAACTTTAGCCCGGTCATGGCGCAGGTAAATTCGTATGCTGAAGCTATTTTTCTCGCAAACGCTCGATCTCTGAACAACCGAGACGTAACAAGGGAGGAACGAAACATCTGTTGCTCTTCTTCCACGAGCAATTCATCACTCTGAATGTGCTGTGCATTTTTCGCCTCCACTCTAAGGGCAAATCCATAGTTGAAAATAAGCTGGTACTCTTCATCGCTGATGAGCCGTACAGCCCGCCCAAAAGCACCTTTACTGGTGGTTCCGTCAGCTTTCTTGAGGGCTGTTTCGAAGTATTGGCCTCCGATGGAGAACGGCGCGGTATTATCGAACTCCAGATATTCGTCAACGTAAGCATAGTACAACCCTGTCGCCCCGGTATCCTGCTCGACCCGGACTACCCTTGCGGTGGCGAAATAACCCTGACGGCCACCTCTCGAAGATAGTTCCACAGAACTGCGTCGAGGTTCGTAATAGATGATCCAGTCACCCTCAGTCCGTTGAACCTGATTGAGATAGGTTTTCGGGAAATGGTAACGCATTTCCGGCAGGTCATTGTACGAAGAAATCGGCTTTGTGGTGAATACCCCTTTCATAGCCTAATCCTCGACTAAAAACGCAAACGGACTTTGGGTGGTACTCTAAGCGCCCAATTGGTCATGGGCAACAGTGGTGATGGTGGAAGCACACATGAGCTTATCACCGCCAAAATCAGCCAGTCACTACGACTATGGCGGGGTTAGGGGTGGATTCAAATATTTTGCGGCCGACCGGTAAAAAGTCGAGCCATTTTGGAGCAGTGAACAGATCAGCGGGAAGTGAGCGCCAAACAGCACAATAGCCCCCTAAAGCAGCGGTATCTTCCTCTTTCCACCCGCATCTTTCTCTCTTAGCGTGAAACCAAGCCATTGCCGTGGCCCACACGCAACCCATTGAGATCAGACACTATCGAGCTTCGCCAGAGCCGTGACATGCTCAACGAACTTTTTTGCTTGGGAAATCCATGGGAAAACCTGCGTTTCGCTGAAGCTGACAAAGTCGATATAGTCGCCTTCTTGCCGCCGTTCAAAGAGGTCGTTATAAATTCGAGCCAGATCTTTTGGCACTTTGCCCGTCTTCACGTAGTGCTTATTGAAAAGGCCGCGAACACCTGTATGCTTCGGAGAAGCCAGGTCATCCTTGACGAGAAGGGCCGCGACCGCATAGAAACAGGCATAGTAAAGGCGATTGACACAAGCATTCCACCGTCCGGCATTGGCAAGTATTCGGGCTTCCTCAAGTGTCTCCGTGGCTCTATCGAGACGGTACAAAACGAGGTCTCCGCTCCATTTCGTCACAGTCTTCTTCCCTCATGCTCAACTCTTTGATGGAAGGGCATGGAACGATACATTGCACTGTTCCATTCTTCTCTGCTGCGCACTATGGAGGACAGGACTGCTCCGGACTCCCACTCGATTTCGTACAACTGGTGCCGAATCCGGTCCGTGCGTTCATCACTCACAGGCCCGTCCACCAGTATCAGGAAGTCCCAGTCGGAATCGGAAACGGCGTCTCCACGCGAGCGGGAGCCGTATAGAATAATGTCGGCATCGGCCTCCACTTCATGAACAGCCTCTTTGACCTCTTTAAGCAGCTCTTCCCTTTTCATGTCTAACTCACTTCCATCCGGAAACACCGGATAAGAGTTTAGCAGCTCATTAAATAACTGTGTAATTCATTACACTATAGCAGGTGGGAAAATCCCGTCAAATTCGAAGTGAACTACTCCGGGCGGACTTCTCTGGCAATCTTTTGCTTCAGGTTTCTGTCTCATTCAGTCCCACAATCCTCCGTCTCCGCGCCTGCGTGAAACCCGTCTTCCCGTCTCGCCCCCTTCCCGCTCCCCACCTTCCACCCTCCGTCTCCTCATCTCTGTGCACTCTAAAGATCGACCCTAGCCCATCGAGGAAGGCCACCGGGTTTTTGGAATTATCGAACGTGTCTGTGGTCAAGGTATGAACGGATCAGTGCAAAATCGGCTTCGAGCCAGTCGAGAGAATCCATTGTTTCAGGTGTGAGCCAATCGACGGCAGCATGTTCGTGCAAAGTAATCCTGCCTGAGGCTATGGTGCAGACAAATGGGTAGAGTGTGACCGAAAGATGCGGATAGCGATGAGTATGTGACGGCAAAGCCGCCCTTATACAAACAGAAACACCCATCTCTTCCAGCAATTCACGGTGCAGACATTCCTGCGGCGACTCACCGGGGTCGATCTTGCCGCCGGGGAATTCCCATTTGAGTGGAAAGCTCATCGAGGCGCTGCGCCTGGCGGCAAGCACCAGCCCGTCTCGTTCTATTATGGCGCATGCCACATGGATATGCTTTTGAATGATGACCCCTGTAGTCTGAATTGCAGGAAAAGATCGGCGGATATTACATCATAAATCCCATTCGCGCCAGCCGATCGTGGGTGAACTCACCACAGAGCCACAGAGAGCACAGAGAAAGGGAGGCGGGCATTGGGAGGAACGGGGTTGATGGTATTTTTCGCTTTTCGACGCTTTTCCAATGATTTAGAATGAAATCTTTATTATTGTTACAGTTTTCCCTTTGCGTTTTTCTCTACGATCTCTAAAGATCGACCCTGGCCCTTCGAAGCGGGCCACCGGGTTTTTGGAATTATCGAAGGTGAATCGCTTTTAGTCTTGAGAGGTGCGTCGCCAAACGCCGATGAAGATAAAAATTGGAATACTCGTCAAGCTTTTTGCCTGGTATCTTTTAGCCTGTCTTATTTTCTACGGGACCATTCTGACCCTTTTCGTCCACATTCAGCAACTCGGCAAGATTTCCGAGGATATCGCCAACCGGAACTACCGGATTTCAACCGCGTCCAAGAAGATGATAGACACACTCTGGTGGATGGCGGAAAATCAAAAAAAATACGATCTGCTGAAAAAAGAAGAGTATAAGGAATACTTTGCTGAAGGTCAGAAGGAATACGAATCCAATTTGTTCGAAATCCTGTGGCTCGGGGCCGGCGGCGGTAGTGAAAACCCCTGGGACGGTCTTTATAAGGAATACCAGGAGCAGTTCTCGCCCGGCGACAAGGAACAGGCCGGCGCCGAACATTCGGATGTTCCCTGGCTCAACGAAGAGCTGATAAACAAGTGGGTCGAAAAGATACAGAAAGCCAGGGCGGCAAACGACCGGCAGATCGAGAGCATGGTCAAGGTCCTCAGCGTACAGGGCCGCACCGCTGAGCAGTGGGGGCTTGTCGGCGTTTCGGCCTCCCTGTTGATCGGGCTGATCGGAGTGGTAGGCTTCAGCTTCGGGATGAGCCGGCCGCTGCGCGAGCTCCAACGGGGGATCAAGTCCATGTCTCGCTCGGGGCTTACTGCCCCCATCCGAATTTATTCAAATGACGAGTTCGGCGCTCTTGCGGGCGCTTTCAACGATATGGCGGCCAGGCTTACGGAAGAGGAGCGCATGAGGTCGGATTTCATCTCGATGCTCAGCCATGAAATCCGAACGCCCCTGACCTCCATTCGCGAATCGGTGAATTTGATCGCCGAAGAGGTCATGGGAGACATAAATGAAAGGCAGAGAAGGTTCCTGCTGATAGCCAGCCACGAACTGGAGCGCATTACGGTGCTGCTCAACCATCTGATGCAGATATCGCGCCTGGAGGCCGGAGCGGTCGAAATCCATCAGCGCGAGATCGATCTTCGCGAATTCGTTACCGGTGCGATCTCCCGGTTGATTCCCGCCGCGGAGGCGAAGGATATGGCGATCCATTCGGATATCGCTCCCGGGATATCGAATTTTGAGTGTGACCCGGACAACTTGCAGCAGGTTTTGCTCAATCTGCTCGGGAATGCTATAAAGTTCTCGCCGCAGGGGAGTGAAATCCTGGTTTCGGTAAGACGGGACGACACGGGAAAAGTATCGAACCTCGTGTTCTCGGTCACAGACGCAGGCCCGGGGATTCCCGAAGCCGAGCACACCCTTGTCTTTCATAAGTATTACAGGGCGTCCGGTGTTCGGGACGAGGTTGACGGGGTCGGCCTGGGGTTGAGCATTTCCAAGTACATTGTCGAGGCGCACGGAGGCGAAATTGGGGTTTGGAGCAATCCGGACGTGGGAAGCACCTTCAGCTTCACACTTCCCGTACGGAAAGAATGAACGATGGTCCTGAAGATGGGGATTCGGCGCATATTTATTGTTCTTGGGCCGGTGATTTGCCTGTTAATTTCCGGGTTGTTTGCGTTCGCGCAGGCCGGCGAAGAAAAATCAGACCTCGCCCGGACCATTCGGCAGGAAGTCGAGCAGGAGGCCCTGGGCGAGGCGATGGACGCTTTCACTGCGGGTGACTACATGAAGGCGAAAATCACGTTCGAAATGCTGAGCGAAAGCGCACAGTCGCCCGAAATTGCCCGCCAGGCTCTCTTCGGGCTTGCAACCGTAAAGCTCGTCATGGCCCACAGTCCCGATGAATACAGGGATGCCCTCTCGAGTTGGAAGAAATGGAGCGGTGAGATTAATTCCAGGATATGGTTCGAGGACCCGAGGATGATGACTCCTTTCCTGATGCGGCTCCAACCCTCGACTGACTCCGCCGAATGCCTGCTGCAGAAAAAACCCCGCAAGGCCGGCAGAGATGCTGAACCCAGGGAATTGCTCCAGACCAAGGAGAAGGAAATGCAGAGCCTTCGGTCGAAGCTTGAGCTGCGCGAGCGTGAAATCCGGCGGCTCCGTCACCAGCTCGAATCCCTCGAAGAAATACATCGCAAATATCAGGAGAAAAAGCAGGAAGCAACTCAGTGATTCCTGCGCCCCGCAGATGAAGGCTTCTAACAAACCAATAATTCTTGTGGTCGATGATGACCTGAATATCCTGGCTGTTCTCGAGGCAAGGCTTTCCTCGATCGACTACCAGGTCCTGACTGCCACGGGAGGCGAAGAAGCCCTCGATATACTCAAAACCAGGCAGGTCGACCTCATGATCACTGACGTAAAGATGCCCGGCATGGGAGGCATGGACCTGTTTTCCGCCGCACAGGTGGTCCGCCCCGGGCTGCCGGTCATGTTTCTGACGGCCTATGGGACAATCCCGGGTGCGGTAAAGGCATTGAAAGCCGGGGCCATCGATTACCTGACAAAGCCCTTCAATGGACGCGATTTGATCTCGAAGGTCCAGGAGGTGCTCAAAAAAAGCGCCCCCAAGCCTACGCTCGACACTCTTCCTCCCCTGAGCAATTCGCTCTGGGGCGGCAAAAGCCCGGTAATGCGCGAGTTGTACGATCTGATCGACCGCATTGCCAGAAGCGACGTAAACGTATTGCTCCTGGGTGAGAGCGGGGTCGGCAAGGAGCGGGTCGCGCATCTCCTGCACCAGCGAGGCCCCCGCCGCGAGCAGCCCTTCATTGTAGTGGACTGCGGCTCCACCCCGAGCGGATTGCTGGAGAGTGAGCTTTTCGGGCACGTTCGCGGCGCCTTTACCCATGCAGTCAGGGATAAAAAAGGACTTATCGAGGCGGCCGACAAAGGGACCCTTTTTCTCGATGAGATAGGGAATATTTCCCAGGACATGCAGATGAGGCTCCTCAGGTTCCTCGAAGACAGGAAAATCAGGAAGATCGGAGACCTTAAGGAAATCCCGGTGAACTGCCGGGTGATTTCGGCAACCAACGTCGATCTTCCCGAGGATGTTGCCGGCGGAAACTTTCGCGAGGACCTCTATTACCGGCTTCGCGTAGTAACCCTTAAAATCCCGCCCCTGCGGGACCGGCGCGAGGATATACCGGAACTTGCACAGCAGTTCGTGGAAAACTTCTGCAAAAACGAGAACCTTCCGCCGGTCAAGCTGCCTGCCGAAACAATCAAATGGCTTTCCGAATATCCCTGGCCGGGAAATGTGCGGGAACTCAAGAATGCCCTGGAAGGCGGCGTGGTCCTTTGCCGCGACGGGGTCCTGCGCAAAAGCGATCTGAGCCTGTCGGGGCTTCCCGACGCGCCGCAGAAGCACTCGGCAGCCCCAGTCGATCCTTCCTCGCTATCCCTCGACGAAAGCGAGCGCAATGCGATTTTGAGGGCGCTCCAGCAGGCGGGCTTCGTTCAGAAGGAAGCTGCCAAACTGCTGGGTATAAGCCGAAGGGCTATCCACTACAAGATCAAGAAGTACGGAATCGATTGCGGGAAACGCTCCAGCAGCGCCGATGAGGGAGATTGACCTCTTTCGGGCGATGCAGGGTCTCAAGCCGGACTGCACCGCTGCCTGAGGCCCGGTCGCGATGCACCGCGAGGCGGGTCCCAAACCGCCCGAAATACAAAAATATTGCAACGTTGAAGACCTTATGCTAGGAGATCAGATTGGGTTGGAATAGAAAAACGCTTTTAACTATCCATATATTGGAGACTTGCTGATGGACTGGGCATGGCGTTTTGGAATGATAGTTCTTTCGGGGGTCCCGGCTATTATTGGCGGCGGGATCATTTATGGCCTGACCGAAAGCTGGACCGCCGTAATTATCTGGGAAGCGATCCTTTTGTGTCTGCTTATCGCAGCCCTAATAAAGGGCGGGAAAACCGATTCGGGACATCATCAGGTCGAGGCGCACTGATGGAGTGCAGGAAAGAGAAAAATACCGCTAAATGTAACTGCACCTATAGCGGATGCCCCAGGACGGGCGTCTGTTGCGAGTGCATCGAGCACCACCTGCAGAGCAGGCAACTGCCCGCATGCTGTTTCCCGCCCGATGCCGAAAAGACTTACGATCGTTCTTTCGAACATTTCTGCCGGCTGGTTGCAGCAAAAAAGGTTTAAATCATACCGAAAATACCCGATATCGATCCACCACTCTAAGACCAGTGGCGTGGAAGTCCCTGCGGGACGCCGCGCCATTTATTTTTGCCGGATGTATTTTCCAGGATAAATTGAACCAGTTCACACCGGAATTGCATCTTCTTTCGAATAATCCAACTTTTCACTGCACGGCGTGCAGTATCCCGCTTCGTTTAGGCACTCATCGCAATGCAGAGTGCCGCAAAGTCTGCATGTTTTTGCGGCGTACTCTTTAATCTCCGGAGCGAGGGTTTCGCATACCCTGCAATCCAACAACAGACCTTCCATCTGATGCTCCTGTATCCTGAACAGTGTCTTTGTAATGTTTCAATACTGATTTTTATCTTAAACAGGCGCCGTTTTTTTATCGTGCACAGCTCTGCGCCCTATAGAAATGGTAAGGACTTGGCGGGACTTTTCAACGGGGGCAAACGTTGCCATGCGTTTGCAGGGCAGCGGGCCTTTTCGGGCAGGAAGCCGGTACGGGCCCTGCCTGAACGGCGGGAGGGGCGCCGGACGGGAGGACCGGGCTTCGTGCGCGATCGGATTCAAACAGGGCGCTTTGCCAGGGCCTGGAAATGTTCAGCGCCGGCAACCGCGCGCACATGAAAGCGGCAGGTAAAGTCCGCAAATCCGGCAAAGCCGAGTTCCATGTTGACATACCAGCCGCTCACGAACGTTGCGCGGTCGCAGCTCCAGAGGGCCTTCTGTTTCCTGTCGAAAGCCGGCGGCAGACAGTCCTCGATCCCGAAGCCCGGCCGGCGAAGCAGCGAGAGGAGTTCATCGACTGTCGGAAGTCTCCATCCCGAGATCCCGGCGAAAGCCTCCACTCTTAAAGATTCGGCATAAGCCAGCGCGGCCGCCCGGTCGAGTGAGTCCTCGGAGCCCGACCTTTGCCAGACCAGGCCATTGAGTAAATCGAACGCCACGTCTCCCTGAACCGAAATACGGGGGCCGGCATCAGAGTATGCGGCGGGCCTCATCAGAGTGTCACAGCCAAAGAGGGCCGCGGCTTCTTTTGGATTTGCTTTCAGCGCGGCGCTCCGAAGTTTCCCGGCGGTTTGTTTTTCGGCCCGGATCGCGGGCGAATTGCCGGGAGGGAAGAGCCGGCAGAAGTCCTGCTTTTTTTTCTCCCAGGCCGCGCTAAGGTCATCCAGGGCCGCGAGCATCTCTTCTGATGTGGCAAAACGGCGCTCCGGATCGTTTTGCAGGGCCTTGCGGACAAAGGCGTCCCAGCTTGAGTCGGCCTCCGGGTGGTATTCTCCCGGATTTTTGATTGCATCTTCCGGCAGGAACCCCGTCAGCATTCGGTGAAATACGACTCCCGCCGAATAAAGGTCTGCACGATGGTCAACTCCGTCCGGGTCTTTTTCCTGCTCGGGAGCGGCATAAAAAGGCGTTCCGATAAGAAGGCCCGAAGGACGGCCGAGTCTTTCGCCCCTCAGCCTGGAGAAACCGAAGTCGCATATCTTTATGCGGTCATCATCGGTAATCATGAGGTTGGCCGGCTTTATATCCCTGTGGACGACCCTGGCACGGTGAAGGCGCGCGAGGCCGGCAAGAAGCTGACGGCAGTAATGAATCGTTTTGTCCAGACTGAGGATTCGGCATGGGAGATCGGCGCGGTACGACTCTCCTATCAATTTGCCGAGGTCGTGGCAGTAGTATTCCATGGTGAAAAACGGTGTTTCGCAATTGAAATCGGAGTCGAGCACTTCGATAATGTTGGGGTGGCTTAGTGAAGCTATGGTGGCCGCTTCGGAGATGAATCTGCCTTTAAGGGCGTCGGGGCCGAGGAGACTGGTCAGGTTCGGATGGGGAGAGAGCAGCTTCAGGGCGACGATCTTGTCGATAAAAGGCAGCCTGGCCTTGTAGACGGTACTCATCCCGCCTTTGCCGAGCAGTCCGCAGACGATGTATTTTCCTATTTTTTTCACCTGAGCCCCCGGATAGCGGCACAGAGCCGGAAACTCTTCATTGATTGTGTGCGCAAAAGTCTGCAAATAAAATACAGGGAAATGCGTGGGAGCTGCGCCCCCACACCCCTTCCGCCCGGCGGAGCCTGGAGATTGCGGCGGAAAGGGCTGTTGCCCGGATACACTTTCTGACTATAAGCACCATACCCGATAGTTTTTGGGCCGGCCGAGAGATTTCCATATCGTGAGATTTTCCCGGACCGGGATGTTTTTTCCGGTACGCCTGTTGTTGACCGGAAAATGCGCAAAGTTTATTTTCAGCCATCATAAAATTCAACAGCTAAAAGTGATTGGGGGATATTGTGGGATGCGGTTCAGCATGTTGGAACGGATTGATCGTCCCCGGACCGGGTTTTGGCGCCTCTTACCCGGCGGTCAAGCCGGCAGCGCCGGCGACGCGTCCTGCAGGACCGGCCGATGAAGCCTGACCGGAAAAACTTCCATGTCGTCGTGGCCCTGGCTTTGCTTGGCGCTATCGCGTTTTGCCCGGCGCAAATAGTCCCGGCCTCTGATTATCCGCCTGTCTGCGGCCCCTGTAACCTCAGCTTTCCGCGCGACCATGCCTCGCACCCGGACTACCGCATCGAGTGGTGGTATTACACGGGCAATCTGCGCTCTGAAGATGGCGCCGGTTATGGTTTTCAGCTTACTTTTTTCCGGATTCGCACGGTCCCGGCCCAAAAGGAAAGTGTAAGCTCCGGCCGGCAATCGGCGTGGCGCACCCGCCAGGTGTTTGCCGCCCACGCCGCCCTCTCGGATATCTCGGCCAATGAGTTCTTCCATTCTGAAAAGATGTCCAGGGCCGCTCTGGAACTTGCCGGTGCGAAGCAGGAGGATGGCCGGTTCGAGGTGTTCGTAAACGGATGGAAGGCGGCAATTGCCCCGGGGGTTCACAATCTTTCGGCCAGGGCGGCGGATTTTTCGTTCAACCTCGATCTTGTTCCCCTGAAAAGCCCCGTTGCACATGGCGAGTCGGGTTTGAGCAGCAAGGGAGAGGAACCCGGGGAGGCCAGTTGCTACTACTCGATTTCTCGCCTCGAAGCGGTTGGAAAAGTGACCGTTGGCGGGCGGGAGAAGCCGGTTCGCGGCACCGCATGGATGGACCATGAATTCATGAACGCCCCGCTGAATCCTCGATTTGCCGGCTGGGACTGGTTCGGCCTGCAGTTCTCCGATGGAAGCGAGTTAATGGTTTATCTCATGCGCGACAAAAACGGCGGGTTCAGCCCGGTATCGAGCGGAACATTCGTGGACCGGGAAGGGAATCCCACCCGGCTATCTGCCGGGGACATTCGCGTCCAGGTCCTCAAGACCTGGAAGAGTCCCCATTCGGGGGTGCTCTATCCGGCTTCATGGCTGATGGAGGTAAATCCACTCGATCTGCGGATAAATGTTATCCCGAATATGGCCGGCCAGGAGATGCAAACCCCCGGCAGCACGCGGATAACTTACTGGGAAGGAAGCGTCAAGGCCGAAGGCGCAGGGGCACAGGGCAGGGCCGTAGTGGGAGAAGGCTACGTCGAACTGACCGGGTATGACGGCGCGGTCGCGTTTTGATAACAGTTTCTGCAGACCCTGCCAGAGAGGTGATGGCAGAGCCGCCGCGTCACCGCGTCTTTTTTCCCTCCTCTTGGCTTTTAGCGCTGTTGTTCTTTTCGGCTTTGTACATCTTGTAGTTGTAACTATCGACAAGGGCCTGCCAGCTTGCTTCGATGATGTCGTGGGAGACCCCGACCGTACCCCAGTGGTCGTGTCCGTCAGTCGATTCGATGAGTACGCGCACCTTTGCCCCGGTACCGGGAGCGCCGGGCAGGACGCGCACTTTATAGTCGTTTAGTTCCATGTCTTTGAGTTCGGGATAGAATTTTTCAAGGGACTTTCGCAGGGCCCTGTCCAGGGCGTTTACCGGACCTTTGCCAAGGGCGGCGGTATGTTCGAGCTGCCCACCCACACGGATCTGGATGGTCGCCTCGGCCACCGGGTCCTTATTTTCGCTCTGCTTCTGATCGATTACGCGGAAACTGACAAGCTCGAAGTATTTCTTGCTCGTGCCCATCGTTTTATTGATAAGAAGCTCGAAACTCGCCTCTGCCGCTTCGAACTGGAACCCCTGGTTTTCGAGGTCTTTCAGCTCTTCGAGCACCTGCATCGCCACCGGATCGGTCTTTGAAAGCTTCAGGCCGAATTCTTCGGCTTTGCGCTTTATTGCGGTGCGTCCGGAAAGATCCGATATGAGAATTCTGCGTTTGTTGCCGACCAGGCCGGGGTCGATATGCTCGTAGGTCTTCGGATTTTTTTCGACCGCGCTGATGTGAACTCCGCCTTTGTGCGCGAAAGCGCTTCGGCCGACAAAGGGCTGATAGCGGTTGGACGGGAAGTTTGCAAGCTCGAGTACAAACCGGCTTACCTGGCGCAGTTTTTTCAGGTTCTCAGGGGCAAGGCAGCCGACTCCCATTTTCAGACAAAGGTTAGCCATTATGGAGCAAAGATCTGCGTTTCCGCATCTTTCGCCGACCCCGTTGATCGTTCCCTGTACCTGAATGGCGCCCATCTCGACGGCCGTCAGCGTGTTTGCGACGGCAAGGTCCGAGTCATTGTGCGCGTGGATTCCAAACGGCATATCGGGAAATCTCTCTTTGACGGCTTTTATGGTGTTCTGAATGCGGCTCGGCAGGCTCCCTCCGTTCGTGTCGCAAAGAATGATGCATTCGGCTCCGGCCTCCGACGCCTTTCCAATGGTGGTCAGGGCGTATTGTGGATCGGCGTTGAATCCATCGAAAAAATGTTCTGCGTCGTAGAAGACCGTTTTGCCCTGCTGCCGCATAAAGCTGATGCTATCGGAAATGAGCTGAAGGTTACGCTCGAGGGTCGTGTGCAGGGCTTCTTTTACGTGCACCGTCCAGCTTTTTCCGAATAGCGTGGTCAGTTCGGTATTTGCTTCGAGCAGCGCCTTGAGATTGGGATCGGAGGCAGCGGTAGAACCCGGATGATGAGTTGCTCCGAAAGCCGCAATTTTGGCATGTTTGAGGTCATAATTGCGGATTTCCCGGAAAAAGTCCGCATCCTTCGGGTTTGATCCGGGCCAACCTCCCTCGATGTAATCGATGCCGATATCGTCGAGTTTGAGAGCTATGCGGACCTTATCTTCCGATGAAAAGCAAAAATCCTCGGCCTGCGTCCCATCCCGAAGCGTAGTATCATAGGTTTTCACTACCATTGGCCAGCTCCCTCGTAAGTTTTTCAATCCCCGAAATCGATGAGGCCGTGAGACTGGAGAACAAGCAGCGAGAGAGTTTGAAAACCGGGGGCAACTCGTGGGGGGATTGGTTCTGTAAGTATCAAGTCCTCTGCCGGGCCTGCGACAGCGGTCTTGCACACACGCTTGTTCCAGGCCGGACCCTTCGGTCTATTGCTTTTCCGCCTGAATATAAATGTCTCCGCCTCCCTGCAGTTGCTTGTCCAGCTCGAAGGCGTCATGCAGGACCCTGACCGCCAGCTCGGTATACTTTTCGTCTATTATGCAGGAGATCTTTATCTCCGAGGTGGCAATCATCTTGATATTGATGTTTTCTCGGGAAAGCGTTTCGAACATCTTGGTCGCCACGCCGCTGTGGCTCCTCATTCCGAGCCCGATTATCGAGATCTTCGCAATTCCGGGATCCCCCATCACCTGGCAGTCGCCAAACTCGTGCGCAATTGACTCCAGAATGCCGATCGTCTGATCGTAAGAGGTCCTGGGAACCGTAAAGGAAATATTGGCCCTGCCGGGAACGCCGCTTGCGCCCTGGACAATGAGGTCAATGTTGATATTTGAAGCCGAGAGGGGCCGGAAGACCTTCGCGGCGACCCCCGGCTGGTCGGGGACATTGGCGATTGTGACCCGGCCTTCGTTCTTATTGTAAGTGATTCCGGAGACCACCACCTTTTCCATGGTTTCATCCTCCCGTGTTACCAGGGTGCCCGGAGCATCTGTAAACGAGGAAAGCACCATTATGGGCACATCGTACTTGATGCCGAATTCGACCGAGCGGAGGTGGAGAACCTTTGCGCCCATACTGGCCATCTCCAGCATTTCCTCGTAGCTTATCTTTTCCAGCTTGCGCGCCTTGGAGCAAACGTTGGGGTCTGCCGTGAACACGCCTTCCACATCAGTGTAAATCTCGCAGACGGAGGCATGAAGCGCAGCGGCGAGCGCGACCGCCGAGGTATCGGACCCTCCCCGCCCGAGCGTGGTAATGTTCCCGTTGTCATCAAATCCCTGGAACCCGGCCACCACTACGATTTTGTCCTCTTGCAGCTTCTCCATGATGGGCTGGGTCTGTATCCAGCTTATGCGGGCCTGGCCGAACTGGCCGTCGGTCATGATCCCGGCCTGGTATCCGGTCATGGAAACGGCCTCGGACCCCATTGCTTTTACGGCCATGCAAAAGAGGGCTATCGTGGTCTGCTCGCCGGTGGCAAGCAGAACGTCCATCTCGCGAGGGTCGGGGCAGCCCGTAATCTCGCAGCCCAGCTTAATCAGCCGATCTGTTTCACCAGCGCGCGCCGAGAGGACAACCACCAACTGGTCTCCCTTTTTTTTCCTCTCCAGGACCCGCCTGGCCACAGCATTGATTCGCTGGGCATCGGCAACCGAGGTCCCGCCGTACTTCTGAACGACAAGCGCCATTTGTTTCAACTCCTCCATATTGCGGAAATGCTTACTGCGGTTGCAAAAGCACCATAGGCAAGTAACCAAAATGTGCGAAATTGTCCACAAAAAAGCAATATACAGGCAGTATAATCTGATCGACGATCACTGCGGCATCCATTGTTGACGTGGAAAAGAGCTGACTGTAAACTGAAACATTGTCTTTGCGGTTTGCCTTCCGGATAGAGGGTCTCCAATGAAGATTCTTCTCGTGTATCCACAGGTTTCCGAAACATTCTGGAGTTTTAAACACGCGCTTAGAGTGGTCCGAAGGAAAGCGGCCTTCCCGCCTCTCGGGGCTTTGACTGTGGCCGCAATGCTCCCGGAATCATGGCAAAAAAAGCTGGTCGACATCAACGTGCGAGCGATTGAAGACCAGGACATTCTCTGGGCGGATTACGTCTTCATAAGCGCCATGATCGCCCAGAAGGACTCTGCCAGGCGGGTCGCGGACCGTTGCCGCGCGCTCGGCGTAAGGGTCGTCGGAGGCGGTCCTTTGTTCCGGGCATATCCGGACGGCTTCGCCGATCTGGACCACCTGGTCTTCGGGGAAGCCGAATCCATAATTTCCGAACTCGTAACGGACCTTGAGAGCGGCCGGCCAAAGAAGTTTTATCGGGCTTCAGGGTTTCCTTCGCTCGACGGTCTTCCTGTCCCCATGTGGGACCTCATCAATCTGAACGACTATGCGTCTATGTCCATCCAGTATTCAAGGGGATGTCCATTCAACTGCGAATTTTGTGACGTGATCGTCATGAACGGACGGGTACCGAGACTCAAGCCGAACGAACAGGTGCTGGCCGAACTGGAGGCCCTGTGCTCCAGGGGCTGGCGCGGTTCGGTCTTTATTGTCGATGACAACTTTATCGGCAATTCGCAAAAGGTAAAAAGCCTGCTCAGAAGTATCATATCCTGGCAGAGAGGGCGGTTGCGCCACTTGAATTTTTTTACGGAGGCTTCCGTAAATCTGGCGGAAGACCCGGAACTGATGGACCTGATGGTGCAGGCGGGGTTCAACAAGGTGTTCCTGGGCCTTGAGACGCCCGTCGAAGAGGGTCTGAAAGAATGCGGCAAGGCGCAGAACCTCAGGCGCAGCCTCTCCGAATCTGTCGCGACGATACACCGCCACGGGCTGGCTGTCATGGGAGGGTTCATAATCGGCTTTGACAGCGACCCGCCGGATGTTTTCCAGAGGCAGGTAAACTTCATCCAGAAAAACGGGATCGTGACCGCCATGATCGGGTTGCTTACCGCAATCCCCGGGACCCGGCTTCATGCGCGCCTGGAGAGCGAAGGAAGAATGCTCTTCAATTCCTCCGGGGACAACACCGATGTGAGCGGATCTCTTAACTTCGTCACCAGAATGGACCGGACAAAATTAATCGAGGGGTACCGCTGGGCCATGAACAGCGTTTATTCTCCTGAGATGTATTATAATCGCATACTTGCATTTCTTCGGACTTACCGGCCCAAAGCCAGGATGTACCTGGAAAAAAATGACCTGCTGACTTTTGTACGCTCACTGTGGTACCTGGGCATTGTCGACAACAAATCCAGAAACTATTACTGGAAGCTCATGAGGAATGCAGTCTCCAATTATCACGACTCTTTCGGCGATATCGTCACCATGGCCATATACGGCTATCACTTCCGAAAACTGTTCTGGTCCCCCGTGTTTCCGGAGAAACTGGGAGAATGGCTGAACCGGACGACCCTATAGTGCGCCATTATTTCCGGTTTACTGACCTGACGCACACCGGTTCGCTCCTGACAAAGGCTTTACCTTCGAATTGGTTCGCCGATTCCGATCCATAAGCGATGCGAATAGCAGGCTTACGAGCAAGGTGATACAGGGTGTGCCCGTAGGCAATACAAGGACGTTCCCCCACGCACCATAGGCGGCTCGGGACCATGCTAATTGAAGGGTTCAAGACCTTGGTGGCCCTTTGTTAGGATACACGACCGGAAGCAGGCTGAAAGGGCACAGGAGGCAAGGGAGCCGCTAGAGGAAGGGTTTTGGTCTGTCGGAGGAGTGAACAGCCGAGACCGTCATGTGGTATACTCATCAGGTATGTCGTGAGGAGCCGTGGAGATACTCAAGGCGGGCTTGGGTTTAGGTTTACGGCGGTAACTCTATCCCTTGGGGGAGGGGTGATGGCGAATAAAAAGCACATCGATCTTCTTATGCAGGGGGTTAAGGCTTGGAATGATTGGAGACAAAACAATCAAGAAGTCAGACCAGACCTTAGTAAGGCAGAACTCGTTCGAGCAAATATCAGAGAAGTGGACTTCAGTAAGACGGACCTCAGCGGAGCAAACCTAAGTGGGGCGAATCTCATGGGGGCAAACCTCTCCGATGCAGTCCTCATGAAAGCGAACCTCAGTGAGGCAAAACTTCAATGGGCAAAGCTCTTTTGGGCAAACCTCAGTGAGGCAAACCTCAGTCGGGCAAACCTCAGCGATGCAAACCTTTATGCGGCAGACCTCCGTATGGCGCTACTCAATTTGGCAAACCTCAGTGGGGTAGAACTCACTGGGGCGATCCTCGTGGGGGCAGACCTCGGTGAAGCAACCCTCATGAGAGCAAACCTAAGTGAGACTAAGCTTCAAAGGGTAAACTTCTTTTCGGCAAATCTCATGCAAGCAAATCTCATGAGAGCAAACCTTAAACAGGCAAAACTTCAACGGGCAAACCTCCACATGGCGTTCCTCAGTGCGGCAAACCTCAATGAGACAGACCTCAGCAAGGCAAACCTCCAGCAGGTCACAATGGTACAAACAGATGTTACGAATGCAAATCTTGATTTCTGTCATGTGTATGGCATTTCAGTGTGGGATTTGAAAGGCACGCCAAAGAGCCAACGGAACCTCGTCATCACGCCAGCCGATGCACCATCTATCACTGTGGATGACCTAGAAGTTGCCCAGTTCATATATCTTTTGCTCAAACATGAAAAACTTCGCAATGTGATCAACTCTGTAACACAGCGAGGTGTTCTCATTTTAGGCCGCTTCAGTGGGGGTGGACTTGAAGTGCTCCAAGCAGTTGCCCAAAAGCTCAGAGAGGAGAGGTACCTTCCGATCATCTTTGACTTTGATAGGCCGGAAGACCGCGACTACACCGAGACAGTGAAAACCCTTGTCGGCTTATCCCGCTTTGTGATTGTTGACCTTAGCGGACCATCAGTGCCACAGGAGCTTTATGCCACAGTGCCTCACTTTAAGATTCCCTTTGTTCCTATTGTTGAGGCTGGGAGGAAACCGTATTCAATGGTGGCTGATCTCTTCGAATACCCTTGGTTTCTGGCACCAGTAATTGAGTTTGGCACTATGGAAGAGTTGATTGATTTGATGCCCTCGAAGATTATCTCTCCGGCAGAGGAACGGCATAAGGAGAGGCAAGCGCTTCTGGATCAGGTATTTAAGACTTAGTCTGTATTGATTGATCGAGGGGTTCAAAACCTTTGTTGCTTTCGTCAGGATGCATGAGCGCAAACAGACGGAACGGGCACAGGAGGCCCGGAACCTGTTACAGCAAGGCTTTGCGGAGATAGACCAGGATTGATTCTGAACTCAAACTTCTCAGCCCTTGGTCATTTTGTCTAGTTATCGGGGATGTCGGCAAGCCCTAGTACCATGTAACGCTTATAGTTGCGGATAAAGGCGCTTCAGCTTTATGCGCGCCTTGGCATTCGTGAACTGCCATTGAATCTTTGCTTGCCGGTTGTTCCGGTCATTTTCCCACGCGGCGATATGGCCACGCAATGTTTCTATATCGGGAATTCGCCGGTCCAGGCTCTGTCCGTTTAACGCGCTCAGCTCTATCTCCGCCATATTGAGCCAACTGCCGCGTTTTGGTGTGTAATGGATTTCCAGGCGTTCTGCCAAGCGTCGAGCCTCTTGAGGTTTAAACGTCTCGTAAAGAGAGGCAAGACAGTGTGTGTTCAGATTGTCCAGGACCAAGCGCACTTTCACTGCCTTTGGGTATCGCTTGACGAGCATGCCCTTGATCCACAACGCCCAGTCTTTCATGGTTCTATGCTGGGCGGCCTCCACGTGGCGCTTGCCCGTCAACGGTTCCACTTCAAGGAAAATCTGGGCAACACCATTGCGGACGTATTCGGCGTCCATCCGTTTGGGTCTTCCGGGCGCGCAAGCTATCGCCTCGTGCGCTTCCCCGATGAGTTGCTTACAGCTTTCATCCATACAGACCTGCGGATAATCGGGATCGTACGGCAAATGATAGACAGCGATGACATCTTCCATATTTGCTACGAACGCGGCGCTCCCCTCCGGCGGGATTTTCCAATACTTCCTGAGGTGAGGCTTAAGTTCGTTTTTTTAAGTATGCGCTGCACCGTCATATGCGAAACGCTTTGGGCCAGATGCAGCTCAACCGCTTTTTCAGCCAGAAGCCGTACAGTCCAGCGCCGTCGCCCCTCCGGTGATTCTGAGCATGCCAAGGCGATAACCCGCGCCTCGAAAGCCCCGTCAAAAATTACCTCGCGCGATGGCTGTTCCGGTTGCCTGCGCTCCAACGCTGCAGCTAATCCATCTTCTACGAAGCGCTTCTTAAGGTGCTCGATGGTGCGAGGCGTGACGCCCATGGCCTCAGCCGTATCCGCTACAGTCCACGCAGGCCCAAAAGGACCTGCATCGCACAGGAGCAAAGCGCGTGCGAAGAGAAATCGTTTCGCATTGGTCTTGCCCGTTTTCGTCAGCGCCTCAAGTCCCTGGCGCTCTTGTTCCGTCAAGGTTACTCGGTATCGTGGTGCCATGGCGAATCCCTCCTCCTGGAATTTGCCATGATTATACCGAATTATACGAATATTGCAATGTTACATGGTACTAGTCTTTCCCTTTCGGCTTCCACTCCTTCGCCAGGCATTCCGCCTCAGCTATCTGGGATGGTGTCATTTCCTTGGCGACCGCATCTCTACCCTCTTGAGATTTCGGGTGGCCCTGTGCCGCCGCCAAACTAAACCACATGTACGCCTGAACGTAGTCCTGCAGTACGCCTTTTCCCTTTGCGTACATCACCCCCAGATAATGTTGTGCTTCGGCATTCCGTTGGTCTGCCGACTTGCGATACCATTTCATTGCCTCGGGAAAGTCTTGTGCAACGCCTTTGCCCACATAGTACATAGATCCAAGAAATACTTGCATGTCAGCAAGGCCATGTTCAGCCGCTTTGCGGTACCACTTGGCCGCCTCTGCATAATCCTGCGGAACTCCTTCACCGTCGAAGTACATAGCCCCAAGGTTCACTTGCGAGGCAGGAAAGTCTTGTTCTGCCGATACTCGGTACCACTTCACCGCCTCGTCATAGTTCTTGGGTACGCCACGACCGTATTGGTATATCAAAGCCAGATTATATTGTGCCGGAACATTCCCGTGCTCTGCCGCCTTGCGGTACCACTTCACCGCCTCGGCACCGTCCTGCAGCACTCCTTTACCTTCCTCGTACATGACCCCAAGAGCGTATTGTGCAATGGTATGCCCCTGTACCGCTGCCTTGCGGTACCACTTCACCGCCTCGCCATAGTCCTGCTGCACTCCTGTACCTCTACTGTAGAACGACCCGAGAACAGCCTGTGCTTCAGCATCCCCCTGCTCGGCCTGTGCTTTGAACCCTTTATAGGCCTCTGTATCGTCACCTCCGTCATGTGCTGATTTGCCCTCATCGAAACCGGCATATGCAATGGAAACCATCAGCAGGGAGATAAGGGGCACCAGAAGAACTAGACGCCTGTACATCTATCACCTCCTCAAACGCACAGCTAGGCAAATTAGAAGCTGATTGAGGACTCTGTTTTACTGATTGGACAAATACAACAAACTCCGGTTCTCGAAAGGCAATCTTACCTGCTTTGCGGCAGATACGCCACCCACTTCTTGCGTAGGCCCTGATCCCCTGGTGCTTTACCGGGAAGCCAACCCTCAGGTTGCCCCTGTGCGGGCACTTCTCGCCTCGATCCATACAGACTATAGTCTCACATATGAGTCCTGAGGCCCTTTATAGCCATTCTGACAGTACTTGTGCAAGTTGGTGGAATCGCGCAAAAGGCAAACGGGGCAGGAAGGCATGTGGCAAGGGAGCTTGGCAGAGGACCCTTATTCAAATCTGACGAGACAATGGCGGGAGGCAACGTGCTGGCCGAGCAAGGATGAGAGTCCCCCATGCCGCGTCGCGTGTGTTTGGTAAGCCTTACCTGAACACGTCCCGGAGGAGTTCTCTGGATTTGCCATTGTTAGCCGGGGTGTTTTTGCTCCAGGAGGACCATGGTTGACTAAAGCCAAACTCTGAGGTTTGCCGGAATGGGGATTAGCTCAGGCCAGAACCAGTTTTGCCAACTCAACACCAGCTGTAGTCTTGAAAAGTGTTGTGGTGCCCTCTTCCTTGATTGTGAATTTGACTCCACCCTGTTGGAACGCGTCCTTCAAAGCAGCAATAGCTTTATCCTTGCTCACATAGCTAGTGGGTCTGGGCTTCACCAGTGTATCCCACAGGTGTCCTGTAATTTGAATCTGGTAGACGCTCATGGTTAACCTCCCTTTTAGTTTATTCCAACATTTCAGCAAGTTTTTTCTTCGTCTTTCGATGTGCGAATATTAACGCAGCAAAAATCGCTCCTTCCAAAGAAAAAAACCCAACCAAAACATTAGTAGTAATTTTCTCAACGTGTCTCAAAATATCAATGATAGCAACCATAGACGTTATGCCAAAATACACAAATAAACCTCGATACATGCACAATGAGCCTTCCAGTCTTCTCCTTTTCCAAGAAATTTCGGTAAAGCGAGCATGACACAAAAAGCTGATTCCTGGCAGAAGAGTAAACAGAAGAGTGAAAAATAAACGCTCCTGCTGACCCAGAGGCTTTTCTTGGATTGCTTTCTTTTCCTCTCTCGCTTCTGTGAGCAGGGGAACGAGTGTCTCTTTGGTTTCCCCACGCTTTCGGAGTTCAGCTTTAGCAGCATTTATGGCCTCTGGCGTGTACTGCTCCTTATCGAGGGAAATAATTGTCACTAATTCCTTGGTTTCCATTTTAGCGTAACGGTTTGCCAAACTCATAAGTTTCTCCATAGGCCCTCCTGGGGGGGCTGGCCTACTCCCCTGTAGCTTTACTGACCGGCTGTTGGGTTTTTGTCGCATCTGGGATAGACGACAAATCAACATTTTCCAGCAGGGAGTGCGGCTTAGGTTGCTGTGCTTTGGGCTGGTCTGGCAATTTGGAGAGATCATATTCCACCGGTGTCTTCTGCGTCCGCTCCTCGATAGCTTTAGTATATTGTTCCCATTCTCCCATGTCACCGCTACCTCCCAGCCTGAAGGTTTTACCCGTGGCTGTGTCAAGGACAATCCAATGACTCCAAGTGACTGCTTGACAACGTCCTACAGGATTACTCCAGACTTTAACCGTGATGACGGCCAGGAGTGCCACACCCAGGATCACGCTGACTTTGAAAGCTTTATCGAGCATTAGGTTCTCCTCCGGTAGAGGTTGGTGACGCATAATATCACAACAGGGAGGCCCAGAATTATATTCTGGCACAAAAAGGTGAACCAGTGACGTTCGGGCCGAGCAAGGAGGGTTTCCCCCATGGCCCTCGCGTGTGCGCGTTGGGTACCCATGGTTCTCCATGGAGAAGGGTTATCTGGGTACCCATGGGGACGAATGGTGGATGGTACCCATGGAGAACCAATGCGAATACCATCCATTAACCGCGCGGGGCGGGCGGGCGTGTGCTGCGACCATGGTTTGCCCTATCTGTATGCCCTGGTTCTAAAGCTTGATCGGCGACAGGTCACATTGTATACTGGATTGGGAATCCTATGGCCTGACTTTTCAGATGGTGTCTGGAATTAGTTTGGGGTTTCTACGTAATAACATGAAACTGTTCTGGTCCCCCGTGTTTCCGGAGAAACTGGGAGAATGGCTGAACCGGACGACCCTATAATGCGCCATTATTTCCGGTTTACTGACCTGACGCACACCGGTCAAGCTCCGAAAGAGGGAAACCATGTCAGAAGCGGTGAAAAAGAAGGCAGTATATAACGACCTGTACGGCATCCCGGAAAATATGACCGGCGAGATCATTGACGGCGAACTCATCGTCACTCCCCGGCCATCACAAAAGCACGTGCATACCGCCTCTACCCTGGATAAAAAGATTGGATCACCGTATCAATTAGGCGAAGGCGGCGGACCTGGCGGTTGGGTCATCCTGGTTGAACCGGAAGTCAAGCTCGGAGAGGATGTCGTGGTCCCCGATCTGGCCGGATGGAAAAAGGAGCGGTATCCGAAGGCGGGTGAGACCAATTGGATCTCCATCACTCCCGACTGGGTGTGCGAGGTACTCTCACCCGGCACCCTGCGCCTTGATAGAGTCAAGAAAATGCCCCTCTACGGCCAATATGGAGTACCACATTTCTGGCCGATCGATCCCGTTGCCAGGACCCTGGAGGCATTTCGGCTCAAATCCGGCAGGTGGTCTTTACTTGGCGCCTTTTCCGAAGATGAGAAGGTGCGCGTCGAACCATTTCAGGAGATAGAGATCGATCTAAGCGTTCTTTGGCTGGAGGGGACGGCGTAAACGGCCGGATGGAAGGAGATAATGACCTCCCGGTCGTGACCCTGTCTCAAAAAAAAGCTCTGACAGGATTTACAGGATTAACAGGAAAGCAAAAAGTCAAAAGCAGAACAGGAGGTGATCCTCGGCGTTGATCGTGTTGTTGATCCTCGCTTCGAAAAGTTTCGGTGGGCTTCGCTCCCGCTCAGCCCACCCTACTGACCTACGGGTCTTTGCGTGGTTTCAGGGTGACCCGAAGGGACATGAAGAGCCGGTCCGAGCCAAACTCCGAGCGTCCCCAAGGACTCAGACAAGGACGCGAGCCGGCCCCGGGAATCGGTCCGGCTCCAAGCGTCCCTGAGTGACATTAAACGCGCTGCGGATTTTCAAAGGGGGGGCATCAGCAAGAAGATATATTGCATCTCCGGGCTGATGCAAATCATGCTTTTCGGCTGCCTGGCGGCTCCTGCCAACATTTAGCAAGAAATTCGAGCGTGTTCCAATACGTAAACATCAATCCGGTCGAGTATTTCAGCATGATTCTGCGGTAAATTCGGGTGTTTTCGGCCATGTTCAATGAAGTTTCACAGATTCTGGCGGTCCAGACCTGGAGCGAGTCCGCCATGTAGGTGAACAGTTCCGCCGGTTGGGGAAAACTCACTGGAATTCGCATCATATCCAATCTCAGCAGGCTTCTCCGAATAGACCCAACGCAGACCGGCGCACAACTGGCGGCTCACTGGCCCTATTTCTGGCCTGCCTGTTCAAAATAAGCTTCCGCCTTCACGAAGTTCTCATCCACGACCTTCTTGAATTCAGCGCAGCCTTTCCTCATCATGGCAGCCATATCGGAAATGGCTTTTTTCCCCTCGCCGGGCATCCATTCCGCCTGCTCGACGAAGGCGTTAACCATTTTTTCCGACTGCTCCTGAAGCATGCACATTGCGCCAAAGGTGTTCTCGAAAGCGGTACGGTTGAAATCGATCATCTGTTTCGCGATTGTAAACTGATTCATTTTCAGTCCTCCTGTCGTTTTTTAAGTAAGCCGCACCGAAATGCGGAATCGAACACGCTGAAATGCAGTATAATTACCAATACCGGGGAGTCAAGGGGCAAATGGTGCGTTGCACAAATATTTTATAGTGGCAATATAGCTCGTCTGATCTTATTTTATTCAAGAATATGGTGCTCTGCAGCAAACTATGTCCCACTCGATGCGAGGCAGACGATGGATGAAAAAATTGTGCTCAGAAAATACCCGAACAGGAGAATCTACGATCCCGAAAAGAGCGCCTATATAACCCTCGAGCAGGTCTGCGAAATCATAAGGCGCGGCCGCCAGGTTTCTGTAATAGACGCCAGGACCAAAGAAGATGTAACAGCCTTCATTCTCTCCCAGATCATCGTAGAGGAAGCAAAGAACAAGAACATTCTTCTGCCCGTGTCCTTTCTCCACCTTGTTATCCAGCATGGCAACGTGCTGGCGGAGTTTTTCGAAAAGTATCTGGAACTCACCCTCAAGAACTATCTGCTTTACAAATCCGCGCTCGACGAACAATTCCAGAGGTGGCTCGATCTGGGCAAGAACTTCTCGTCGGCTGCGCAAAAGACCCTGCCCGCGACGACGCCATGGGACTCCTTGTTGGATTTGTTCTTCAAGCAGGCAAAGGAGACCGGGAAGAAGGATTTATGACCCTGCCTATTGCGCACGCGAAAACGCGAAGACGCGAAGACGTCACCATGAGACATGAATTACTCTCTTACGAAAAGTCTTGGTGCGCGCTGCGCTTAGCCCACCCTGCGGGTCAAGGGGTCTTTGGTTGCGGCTATGCCGCTCCAGGTCTTCATGCGTGGTGCACAGAATCAGGTGAGCGGCCAAAATTCCCGATGGCTTTGAGCGGATGGACGCCATTTCGGCTGCATCAGTTATCCCGGATGTGAGGACTTGCCGATTCTTCTTTTATCGTTTACTATAAATTGGGCAGGCTTCAGTGCAATTCGGGTGTTGTTTCCCGATCAGGAACCCGCTTCTGCTTATCTATGACAGTGTTTCCCCGATTCGCCTTTCCATGCAGTCTGTTCGTAATTAGTGCCTCAACCTGCCGCTTTGAGGAGAAGACCGATGACCTACTCAGAACGAAAAGACGGATCTTTTGCCATTCTCATGATCGACGACGACGAGGAAGATTTTTCGCTGGTCAAGGAGGCTCTGGTATCGAAGCGGCTGAAAGTGGACCTCTATTGGGCGCAGGACGGCGATGAGGCGATGAATTTTCTTTTCCGGAATGGCGAATATGCCGGCGCGCCCGTCCCGAATTTAATCCTGCTCGATTTGAATATGCCTGGAAAAAACGGCTTCGATGTGCTCCAGGACATTAAGGCCCATAAGGACCTTCGAAAAATTCCCGTAGTGATTCTTACCTCTTCCAAGGACGAAAAATCCGTATCTCGCGGATATAATACCGGCGCCAGCTCGTTTATGTTGAAGCCCTTGACCTTCGACGAGATGGCAAATGCAATGGAGTCTCTTTGCGAATACTGGTTCGCGTTGGTCCAACTGCCGAAAAGCCACGCCGGACCCGCCCGCAAAACGGTAAAAAAAGAGCCGATATCGTCTGATAACTCAATTTCTGAGCCAATCCAGTAGCATTATCCCGTTACCATCCGTGGACTGCGCAGATTTGCAAATCAGTGAAAGGCCCCCGAAGAGGGGGCCTTTGGTAATCTGCAAAGTCACGGCCATCAATGGAACCTGACTACAAGCCCAACGTAGCCATCGAAATGCAGTGTAGATTGTCCTGAGTTCCTCGCTTAACGCAAGGATGGAAGGTAAAAAATCAGATATCGGCTCCCGCTTATTTCTTCTCGAATATGCAGGACGCATATGTCTTCCTGGCGCCATCGTCATGGCAGTAGGAGCAATTCTTAACGTGCCAGGATTCGCCGGATTTGCTGTTGAGAAAACTCGTGAATTCCTGGTCAAAAGAACTGGCGCTCGCATTGAACGTTTCAAATTTATATTCCCTGTCCATACAGTAGTCTCCTTTATTTTAGGTCCTTTCTTAAACATAAAATGGGCGCGGGAGATGTCAATAAAGCGAGAAAAATTAAGGACCTGCCCTGGGCTCGGCCTTGGGTGACATAACTTATTTCAATCTCCTCACTTCATTTTTGACCGTTCATCACAGGCAGGCATTCGGGATCATGCGGCAGGCTCCCCCGGCTGGAACGCAGAAACGCGAACGGGGTCACGTGCAGGAAATTTGAAACGCGTGCGGTATAAATGTCGGCATTGCTCTCGATCTGCCTTGCCAGATGGCTTTTGTCTATACCGGTGCGCATGAGCAACCCCCAGTTTTTATTGAGGAGCTGCCCGGAAGCCTGGGCGATTGGAGCAATCCTGGAATCGATTTCGACTATCCGGCCATGCAACTCGGACATCTTCCTCTGGAACTCCTGGATTTTCGTGCCGTCATGGGTTTCGTACCCCTGCTGACCACGCAGGGCGGCCAGCCGGAACGAGCAATATTGCGACGCCATCTGCTCCTTGGACTCCATCAGCGCGCTCAGTTCCTCGTATCTCGGCTGGAATTGGTCAACGGCGGCGATTTCATCCTCAAGCTCTCGAACCACCAGGGCGGTTCGCCACCTTGAAATGCTCTTCGAAATATTGACGTCTGTAAATATGTGATCCCCGACGTACATGAGTTCTTCGCCTGAAAGGCCCAGGCTTTCCTCTACGAGCCGCGCATTTGCGCCCAGGTAGACATGGCCGGGCGAAAGGGGGCCACGGTGCACTCGAAGGAGGCCCTCAGCATTTACCACCTCGAAAACCGGCATCGGGAAGGTGAAAAAATCGGGCTTTCTCGCCCCCATTATTATAATGTCGAAAAGGTCGCGCCATTTAAGGGATTTTGGCAGAAAGGGGTCGAACGCATAGCTCATTATGGGCTCCGCGTAAGACCATTCGGAATTGCTTATCAAGAGCACCTTTTTGCCGGATTTTTTCTGGTCGAGCAGGGCCATGGGTGTTTCTTCGTCAGGTTCGACGAACTGATCCGGGTCGGCGAGGATTTCGGCCTTCAGCCGCCCCTCCAGGTGAGCCTCGTCGGCCGCGCGGCGCACCGCTCGGAACAAGTCTTCGTAGCCGAGGCACCCGGTTAGCTCTCCCGAATCCAGCAAATCTACGAGCTGCATGAAAATGCAAGCCTCGGAGATGGAAAAAAGGGTGTTCAGGAAATACCACCGGAACTCGCTGAGGTCCACCAGCGTGCGCTGATAGGTCCTGCGCTGCCCTTCGAATTCAAGCGGTTTTGTCCCGTGAAATGCACGTTTGATGTACCCGAACCGATTTGCCTTGACGATGTTTCCCAGTTCCGTGTCGATCACAAGTCCGCGCATCACGAGGTCCGGGTCGAATACCAGGGCATCCAGAGGCCAGCCGGCCTTGCCGAGCCCCTCCTTTATATAGTTATAGGCCCGCTGCTCCCAGGACCTCATACGATAGTGGACGAGCGTGTAGTCCATGTCGTAGCCGATTGCTCGGATAGCGTTCATATTGAGCGTGCGGTTGCAGAAGATTCCGCGAATATTGAGATTGCAGTTCATTTGGCACCTATTCTCAATGCGTTGCCGGGGGTGTCTGTATCGGAAGCTTTCCCGCTTCTCCGGGGCATGAATGTAGTAAATGATACCTGTTTTGTAAACAGGCGGGGATGAAAGCCTTGAGCATCCATCGGTTGCGCATTGCAAATTATGCAGACCACGCTGGAAAAAAGAAGGTTCAAGCTGTACAATTACAGTTCATGCGCCGGGCTCAGCACCTTGGGAGGCAGCGTTAAGAGGATGTTTTCTTATTATAACCCGATTCGTCGGACCGGAAACCAGGACTAGATGAAGAACCCATCTGAAAAAAAATACGTTTGCATTCACGGGCACTTCTACCAGCCTCCACGCGAAAACCCCTGGATAGAGGAAATCGAGCGTGAGGATTCCGCAAGCCCGTATCATGACTGGAACGAACGAATCAACCTCGAATGCTACCGGGCAAACACGGCGGCCCGGCTTGTCGATAACAAGAACCGACTTGTCGATCTGTTGAACAATTATAGCTATTTCAGCTTCAATTTCGGTCCCACCCTGATGCAATGGCTCGAACGCCACGACCCCTGGGTTTACCAGACTATTCTGAACGCCGACCGCGAAAGCGCGCGCACCCGCGGGGGTCACGGCAACGCCATAGCGCAGGTCTATAACCATGTAATAATGCCTCTGGCAAATGAGCGGGACAAGTTGACCCAGGTCCGCTGGGGAATCCGAGATTTCGAACACCGCTTCGGCAGGCGTCCCGAGGGGATGTGGCTGGCCGAAACGGCCGTAGACCGGACCACTCTGTTGCTTATGGCCAAGGAAGGAATAAAATTCACCATACTCTCCCCCTACCAGGCTGCGCGGTGGCGTTTTCTCAAGGGAGATAGCGCATGGACGGACGCCTCCAACGCAACTATTCCCAACGGGCGCGCCTATCGTTATTCCTGCGGTGACGGGGAATATATCCACTTGTTTTTTTACGACCCGGCCCTGGCGCGCGGGGTGGCTTTCGATCGGCTGCTCGAGCACAGCAGCAGGCTGCTGAAACAGATCGACAATACCTGGTCCCTGCGAGACCCATCCAACGGGGAACCCTGGCTCGTCAACGTGGCCACCGATGGAGAATCCTACGGACATCATTTCAAATTCGGAGACATGGCGCTTGCCTCTGCGTTTGAGGAACTGCGGCGCGATCCGTCGGCGGAAATAGTTAATTACGGATGGTTTCTGTCTTCTTTCCCGGTGGTCGCCGAAGTTGAAATCTTCGAACGAACGGCTTGGAGCTGCGCTCATGGACTTGGGCGGTGGAGCGATGACTGCGGCTGTAATCTGGGAGGCGAACCGGGATGGACTCAGAAATGGAGAGCTCCCCTGCGCAAAGCGCTCGAGTACGTTCGAGACAGCCTTGCCGTTCATTTCCAAACCAAGATGTCAAAGCTGTGTGCCGAACCTTGGCGCGTCAGAGACGAATATATCGATTTACTCCTGGACAGAAAGAATCACCTGGCCGATTTTTTGGCCAGACATCTCAGGGGCGGTCCCCGCTCATCCAATGTTTCACGTTTCCTGGAACTGCTGGAGATGCAGCGGTTTTCCCTCCTGATGTTCACATCCTGCGGCTGGTTTTTCGATGAAATCAGCCAGCTCGAGGCGGTCCTGATCCTCAAGTACGCCGCAATGGCAATGCAGCTTGCTGAACAGACGGGATCGCTCCCGCTGGAGCCGCAGTTTCTCGAAATACTGGCGCAGGCGCCCAGTAACCAGCCCGAATACGGAAACGGGGCAAACGTTTTTTTGCGGAAGGTCAAGCCCGAGGCTGTCAGTATGGCAAGAGTGGCGGCCAATTACGCGATACAGTCGCTGGCCAGGTCCGCGCAGAGGGAGTTCCAGATACACAGTTTCAGCATCCTGCCCCAGAAGGAGGAGGATTTAGGGTCTAATCCGGTGAAGTGCCTCTACGGCCTGGTGACTGTGAGAGACGACAGGACGCTGGACAGCAGGGATTTCCTTTATGCGGTGACCTATTTTGGCGGCCTGGATTTCCGCTGTTCGGTAAAGCCCGATCCGGGCGAAGGCGAGTATGAAACCATTCTCGCCTCTATCCAGGATTCCATCGAAGAGCAGAATACTATCAAGATGGTGCGCGTGCTGGATGAAAAATTCGGGACCGATTACTTCGGGCTCGAAAACGTCCTGAAGGACCTGAGGATCTCGATCGGGTTGGACATAAGCCGCAAAACTCTTGGCGCCTACACGGACCTTCAGCGCAACCTGTTCAATACCTATAACTCACTCCTTCTATCATTGCGGCAATGGGGAATAAAGATTCCGAGCGATCTTCGGGTTTCAATCCGGCGTGTGCTGAGTGAAGAGGCGGAGAGCCTGGTGGAAGACATCCTGATGCACGAGGTGGAGCACGTCTCCTCGGATGCGGCCTGGGACACGACCGATTTCTTTTTTCGGGTTCACATGGCCAGGCTAAGCTCGCTTCAGGAAGAGGCTAAATCATGGGGGGTTTCTCTCAACCTCGTGGATATCTCGGAAAAGCTGGGAAAGTTCCTGGTGAGGGTCCTTACCAAGCTGATTCAGACCTTCGACGAAAGGGATGCGGGGCGCTTCCGTCGCCTGCTCACGCTTTGCCACGCCATGTCGCTCTGGCCCGAGACCTGGAAGCTTCAGACACTCTATTTTCAGTTTGTGACCAAAGGAATTCAAAATCCGGCGCTTTTCACGAAAATCTCCAGGGTTGAAAATCTTATAGACGAACTCGACGAAATGTTGAACTGCCGCTTTGCGACGCTGCGGGGCAACAGATTTCTTCAGCTCCCGGGCGGCGCAGCGGCTCTGATGGAATAGCGCCTCTCATAGACGAGGAATCTCGGTCCTGCGCCGCAGTTTGACCGTTAAGAGCATAGTATTGAATATCGCACCGGAACTGTATTAGTATTAGGGATTGGCCGAACTGAAAATCCAACTCATCAGGAGATCAATAATGTGTGAAGCAAATGCTTACCTGGTAAAGGAAGGCAAAGAGGAACTCATCCTGGAGGCGGTTGACAAGGTTGAGAGCGAGGGGGACCACATCAAGATCGAAAGTATTTTCGGAGAGCAAAAAACGGTCCATGGCCGCATTCGCAGCATGTCCCTGGTAAATCACCGGATAGTTATTGAAGCGTAGCGCCTCACTTCCTTAGAGGGCAAGAGCGGCAAAGCCGGCGCAAGACCGTTACTCATCTTCCTGCGAGGCCTTTGTCGCCCTTTTGAAACAGTACCAGTCCACCTGTCTGCATATACCCCGAATCAACCGAATGTCACGCCCGCGAAGCTTCATTCTGCTGAAAAACCGCCTGATGCTGGTCATCCAGTAATCGGGATTTTCCGGATTTATGAAATTAATTTTTGTGAGCGTGTCTTTCAGATGAACGTACATGGCTTCGAGTTCGCCTCGAGTGGCAAGGCGCGGCGTGAACCCTTCCTTTTTCTCGGATGCGGCGGTGAAAATCTCATAGAGCATTATCATGACAGCCTGCGCCAGGTTTATGGAGGAAAAGTCGGCTGTAGGTATTGTAACCAGCGCGTCGCAGTACCTGATATGTTCATTGGTCAGTCCGCTTGCCTCGGGGCCAAAGAGCAGCGCGACGTGGTTTTTTCGGCTGATCGGGATCAGTTCAAGGGCAAGCTGCCGGGGATTTTTCACGAACTGGCGGTAGGACCCCATTCGCGCGGTGCTGCCAACCACGTACTGAAAGGATTTGAGCGCTTCTTCGAGCCGGTCGTGGACCTCCATTCCCAAAACGAGGTCTTCGGCATGATGTGTGGCCATCTTCAAGATCCGGGCAAGATCGCAGTCAACCGGATTTACGACCAGGAAACGGGATATGCCCATATTTTTGGCCGCCCGGACCGCCGCGCCTATGTTTTCCGGATAGTGCGGCTCAATTAGCACGACTGCTACATTTTCGAGGTTGATCTTCATTGCACGCTTTTCCAGCTTGTTCATCTCGTTGGCACTTTCTGAGACGAGTTATATCGCGACAGGCGGTTGCCTGAAATAACAAAGGCCCGCTCCGTACTGTTTAGAAGCGGGCCACAGTCAGTTCCGCCATTCGCCTTCCGTCACTCCGCCTAGCCTTCTTCCATGCCCATAAGCTTTTTTGCCATCTTTTTCTTGGCCTCGAAGTCCGTGAGGTAGGAAATCATTACGCGCTGGCTCTGGGGTGCGCCCGCTCCGTGCCAGGTGCCGGGGCCGTGCAACCCGGCAGTCCAGTGCTGGAGGAACTTGGCTACCTTTAAACGCTTGGTTGCAGGCGCTGCACTCTGAAAAAATTTCTTGAGCAAAGGCCCGACCTCCGGGTGCTCCAGGTCTTTAAGCCTCGGCATGGTCACAACGAGGCCGCCGCCGATATCGCCGGCAATCTTCATTATTTCCCAGAAGCCGTGGGCGATGTTAAGCTTGGCAACGTTTCCGAAGAGGTCGTCGGGCATGAAGACGCCCGATCCTTCGGGCTCCTCCCGGCCTTTTACAGCGGCGGCGATCGCGCACGCGTGGGAGGTTTCGCTAAGCCGCACCATTTCGATCAACTTGTCCTGTATATGAGGTATCTTCTCCACGCCGTTGTATTCGGCCGCCAGGACCGTAGCGCCGATGACGAGGTCGGCGAACCCCACCTTGCAGGCCCCGCCGCAGTTCATCCGGTGCGTTTTGGCGAACCGGGAGATCAGCTTTCCGCAGTACTTGGTTTCACCACAGAGGAAAACCCTGTCCCATGGGATGAAAACATTGTCGAAAACCATGGTTGAGGTTTCGCGCTGGCCGAATACCGGGTTCCCAAGCTCCGATTCGTTTTCGGCCATCTCCCTTTCCGCCGAGTACGCATTGTACTGGCAGATGTAGGTAAGTCCGGGAGATCCGTTCGGGACGACGAAGGAGACCGCGAAATCCTCTTCGCCCTCTTTGAGTGAACCGCCTGGAAGAACGAGCGTTTCGTGGGCCCCTATCGCCCCGCTCTGGCTCACCTTTGCGCCCCTCACCACGATCCCGTCCGAACGCTTTTCGACGACGTGCACGTACACGTCAGGCTCATCCTGCTGGGAAGGCCGCTTTTTCCGGTCGCCTTTGGCGTCGGTTATCGCCCCGGAAACGGCGAGGTCGTCTTTCTGAACGCCCGCCAGCCATTTATTGAAGCGCTCGTTGTAGCGCGTTCCGAGGTCCCGGTCCATCTCCCAGGTGGTGGAGGCAAGCCCGTTTATCGCGTCGCAGCCGACGCAGCGGTAGTTGCAGGTGCCGACCGTCCGGCTGGTAAGCAGGGCCATTTCCTGCCGCATGTCCAGGTCGTGATTGCTGCGGCAGACATGAACGTTTCGGTTGATCGGGTTTCCGGAGAGGTGAGATCCTGCAACCATGATGCTTTGGGCTGTATCGTCCTGCGCCAGGTCGTAAATGGCCGCATTAGCCATAACCATAGATCTTGTAACGGGATGGTCCAGCAGGTTCGAAACCCATTTCCCGCCCACGTAAACTCTTGGACTGAGCTTTCGTACGCTTTCCAGGTACTCCTGAGAGCTCTTCAGAGACATAAGACGCCTCCTTTCGGTGAGGGGTGCAGATTTGTCCGTAAAAATATTACAATACTAAAGGATTTATGCATCGGAAGAAAGAGTGTATTTATATCTTAAGCCGGATCATAAAAAGGAGGTAGCTTAGATCGATGAACTTCAAGTTCTGCCCTTATTGCGGCACATCGCTCATACAGAAATCAGACAAAAAGGGTGTAAAGTCCTTCTGCCCGGAATGCGGCAAAGTTTTCTATCGCAACCTCACGGCAGGCGTCGCCGTTCTGCTGGTTGAAGCAGGGAAAATCCTCCTCGTCAAACGCCGCGGCGTATACGCCGGGCGGTGGTGCATCCCATGCGGCCACCTGGAGTGGGACGAGGAAGTGCGGGAAGCCGCTGAACGTGAGTTCTTCGAGGAAACCGCCATAAAGGTCCGGGTAGGGCGGGTTTTTGCCGTCCATTCCAATTTCCACGACACTGAAGCCCAAACGGTCGGGATCTGGTTTTGGGGAACTCGGGTCGGTGGGGAACTTCGTCCGGGGTCGGACGCCAGCGAGGCAGCCTTCTTCAGCCTGGACGATTTGCCCGATCTCGCCTTTCCCACGGACAGAACCGTATGCCGGGAGTTGAAGGAGTACTTTGAATCCCGCTTGTTTGAGGAAACATGATGCCTGCATGCGGGCAGTTCCAGGGGGCGAGCCGGTGCGCAGCCTCTGCCGCCTTGCAGCAAACGTGCACCTTCAGCTAAAGGCCGATCGCTCAACTTTGAAGGAGGTTGTCAATGCCCGGCGGCTCTTATGCTTTTCCCGCTGTTTCTCCGAGAACGCGCATTGGATGGATCGGTACGGGAGTGATGGGGCTTTCCATGTGCGGACACGTGATGGAAAGAGGCTACAGCACCACTGTCTTTAACCGCACCCGGGCAAAAGCTCTCCCCCTGGTCGAGAAGGGCGCAGTCTGGGTTGATTCCCCCCGGGAAGTCGTGGAAAAGTCGGATATCATATTTACTGTGCTGGGGTTCCCTGAAGATGTGAGGGAGGTTTATTTCGGAAGAGAAGGCATTCTGGAGGCGGCCCGCCCGGGTCTCATTCTCGTTGACATGACCACCACCGAACCATCGCTGGCAGCGGAAATCTACCTTGCCGCCCAAGAAAGGGAGGCCTTCGCGGTCGATGCTCCCGTCTCGGGCGGCGACCTGGGGGCGCGCAATGCCACTCTTTCAATCATGACGGGAGGAGACCGGGAAGTGGTTGAGGCCGTTCAGCCTATCCTGGAAGCAATGGGGAAAAACCTGGTCTACCAGGGGCCGGCGGGAGCGGGTCAGCATACTAAAATGTGCAACCAGGTAGTCATTGCCGGCACGATGATCGGCGTGTGCGAAGGTCTCTTATACGGTTTCAAGGCCGGGCTCGATCTGCCCACGATGCTGAGTTCCATTCAGGGCGGTGCGGCGCAGTGCTGGAGCCTGGACAATCTTGCTCCACGCATCCTGAGAGGAGATTTCGATCCAGGGTTTTTTGTCGAGCATTTTATCAAGGATATGGGCATCGCGCTCAAAGAGTCGGCGCGTATGGGCATTTTTCTTCCCGGCCTGGCGCTGGCACACCAGTTGTACCTTGCGGTAAAGGCCCAGGGACACGGCAAGTCGGGCACTCAGGCGCTCATCCTTGCCCTTGCACAGATGTCCGGGACCGTGGTCCGGAAAGAGGGCTGAAAAGTCTTTCCGATGATCCTGCAGATGAGTCGCCGCAAGCCCTGAATCTTCCGTTCGCCCTTACTTATAGTACTGGTGAAAATACTCCAGCACCATCCTGTGGGTGTTGAACTGAGGGGTTATGTCCGAGATGGATCTACGCATTATCGAGAGCCACTGCCTGGGGTTGGCGTAATATGTCGTGACCATGTCTTCGAGGTCCTGGTAGAGGTCGGCAGCCGCTGCTTCGTCGCTCTGGTCTTCGTCGTCTCCAATGGCCCATCCGTTTATCCGGTTTTTGCATGCTTCCCGCCACCAGCCATCCAGAACGCTCATATTGACCCCGCCGTTAAAGCAAACTTTCATGCCGCTCGTGCCGCTTGCCTCTCTGGGACGGCGAGGGGTATTGAGCCACACGTCGGCTCCCGAGGTCATCAGGCCCGCCACCCAGATGTTGTAATTGGGGATAAAGACAAGCCGAAGCTGTTTTTCATATTGTTTGCCGATATTGATTACCTGCCGGATCAGCTCCTTTCCCGGCTCGTCCTGAGGATGTGCTTTTCCCGCGAAAACGAACTGAACGCGGTCATAGGAAAGATTGAAAAGGAATTCAAGGTCGCTGAAGACAAGGGTTGAACGCTTATAGGCGGCTGCGCGCCGTGCAAAGCAGATCGTGAGAAGTTCATCTGTAAACCCGGCGGCCGACACGGAGTTTATGTATCTGATGAGCCGCTTTTTGGCTTTCTTTTTGGTCTCGGCGATGTCGCTGTCCGGAATCACTGAAATGTCGCCGAGGAGTTGAGGATTCTGACGCCAGGCCGGGATATATTTGTCGTACAGCTCCTTGAAGTCAGGACCGGTCCAACTGAGGTGGTGCACGCCGTTTGTGACGTGGCCGATATTGAAACCGGGAAACATGAGCCGGGATATTTCCCCGTGAAGCTGGCTCACCCCGTTTGCGGTTCGCGAGAGATTGAGGGCCAGAACGGTGGTGTTAAGAAGATCCTCTCCGGCAAGTTGCTTTATGTTTGCGGGCAGGTATTCTCCGATGAGCTTCGATGCGAGGCTGTAAGCGAATTTATCGTGGCCCGCGGCAACCGGTGTATGCGTTGTGAAGACACACTTCGACCTCACCAGCGCCTCGTCTCCCCCGAAATCTTTCAGCATGGCGAGGGTGAGGAAAACGGCGTGCCCTTCGTTCATGTGAAACGTCGTGGTTTGCGGCTCCAGGCGCTTCAACGCGAGATATCCGCCGATTCCGAGGACCGCTTCCTGCGCTATCCGGGTATGCTGGTCTCCACCGTAGAGATACTGGGTTATGAGCCTGTCTTCGGGCGCGTTTCCCGGTAGATCGGTGTCGAGAAAATAGACCGGGACGCGCCCGGACCCGGTATCGTTATGCATACCAATCACGTTGTGCTTCCAGACGCCCACCTGCACGTCTCGATCTTCGATCTTGACGGTTACCTTGAGCGGAAGAGGCTCCATGAACGCGCGCGGGTCGAAGTAGGGGTACATCTCTTCCTGCTGGCCGAAAGGGTTTATATTCTGGATGAAATAGCCGCGCTTATACAGCAGCGTTACGGCAACCAGAGGGATGTTCAGATCGGCAGCGGACTTGATATGATCACCCGCCAGGATGCCAAGGCCGCCGCTGTAGGTCGGGATGTTTTCATTCAGCCCGATCTCCATGCTGAAGTATGCTATTTTCATTGGCTGATCTCGCCCCCATAGAATTAGTTTTGCCCGTTTAAACCGGGTTTATATCACACCGGCGGTGGTTTTCAAAAAAAACATGGCGCAAGTTCGGCTGCGTCCCGCAAGAGATTATCATGGGGCGCCCGGATGCGAAGTTTTTACGATCTTTGTTCGAAAAAATTCCGGATAATGTTACCATCCGGAAGGCGTGAACCGTAACGTACCGGAGAAATCACCATGCGCGCGCTCTTGATTTCAGCCAACACGGAACAACTCCAGATGCCCGTCCTTCCGATGGGCCTTGCCTGTGTCGCAACGGCGGCCGGGCTTGCCGGACATGAGGTCAAGCTGCTGAACCTCATGACAAAAGATGACTTCCAGGAACAAAAACTCGAAAACGCTATATTGGGCTTTCAGCCCGAACTCGTCGGCGTTTCGGTAAGAAACATCGACGACCAGAATATGAACTCCCCCACATTTCTTCTCGAAGCGGTCAAAAATGTTGTGTCAGCCTGCCGCCGCCTCACGTCCGCCCCTATAGTCCTGGGAGGAGCGGGGTACAGCATTTACCCTCGAAGCGCTCTCGCCTATCTCGGAGCGGACATGGGGATAAAGGGCGAGGGTGAAGCCGCGTTTGTCATGCTTTTGGACAGACTTTCCCGAAAACAGGACCTGGCCGGCGTTGCGAATCTGGTCCTGGCTGGGTCCGGCAGTGAAAATAAGACCGAGACCCTGAAAAGTCTCGACGACTCCGTGCTGCCCGATCCCAACGGCCAGTTTTCGTTTCCCACTGAATTCAAGAATCAGAAAATATGGCTTCCCTTCCAGACACGCAGAGGCTGCCCGATGGAGTGCAGTTTCTGTTCCACCGCAACCATTGAGGGGCGAATTTTGCGAAAAAGGTCCCCCGAGATTGTTGCCGATTCAATTTCACGGTTTGCTGAAGCAGGGTTTAAAAATCTCTTTTTTGTGGACAACACCTTTAATTTTCCTCCCTCGTATGCCCGTGAGCTTTGCGACAGGATGATCGGGAGAAATCTCGAAATCCAGTGGCGCAGCATACTCTACCCCTGGAAAGTCGATGAAGGTCTTGTCGAACGGATGGCCAGGGCAGGCTGCGTCGAAGTGGCCTTGGGATTTGAGAGCGGGTCGAGGAAAATACTGCGTTCGTTCAACAAGAGGTTTCAGCCGGAAGAAGTCCGCAGGGTTTCAGAAATGCTGGACAGATATGGTATCGGGCGAATAGGTTTTCTTCTGCTCGGCGGGCCCGGAGAGACCCGGGAAACTGTCGAGGAGAGTCTGGAGTTTGCCGATTCTCTCGAATTGGAAGCAATGAAGGTTACCACCGGCATCCGGATCTATCCATACACGCACCTGGCGAAGGCAGCAGTCGCCGATGGAGTCATTTCACCCGAAGACGACCTGCTTTACCCAAGATTCTATCTTGCCCGGGGACTCGAAGGCTGGATCGAGGAAAAGGTGTCCGGCTGGCTGAAAAGACGGCCTAACTGGTTTAGCTGAAGCTCAAAGGACCCTACCAGAGGAGACGCAGGATATGCCGAAAGTCATGATACACCCCTCAAGCTATGAAACTATCCGTGAAGCGGTTGACCGGGCGTTCGATCTCTTCCCGCTTGAAATCAGGGGCAGGAAAGTATTGATAAAACCAAATGTGCTCAGGATATCGGAGGCAAAGGAAGGTATTGTCACCCATCCATCGATGCTCCGCGCGGTAGTCGATAAAGTCGAATCACTGGCCCCGGCTTCCATGGTCGTAGGCGATAACCCGGGGCTTTTCAATTACGGCGATAACGAGAATAGCTTTGCAAAAACGGGGCTTATGGAAGCGGCCCGGGGTTACTATCGGAACATAGGGATCGATTCGCTCAAGGTCGATTTCAATCCTGATTTCATGCCGGTGGTGAGCGTTCCCCGTGTAGTTTTGGAAGCCGACATCATCATCAGTCTTCCGAAGTTCAAGACGCACGGCCTGACCGTCATCACGGGGGCAATCAAGAACTGCTACGGATATTTGCCCGGCGCCCAGAAAGCAATGCTCCACAAGGCCGCAGGCAGTCCCGAGCGGTTTCATGAAATGCTTGTCGATGTCTTCCGGCTCCGGGTCCCTGACCTCTTCCTGGTCGATGCCGTAGTCGGCATGGAAGGAAACGGGCCGGCATCGCCCGAACTCAGGGAGATAGGCCTGGTCCTGGCTGCCGATAACGCCGTGGCACTGGACTCCGTAATAGCAACGATGATGGGTTGTGACCCGGCCCGGTTGCGGTTCCTGCGGAAAGCAAAAGAAGTCGGCCTGGGGGATTACGATATCAAAGGTATCGAAGTCATAGGGGAGCTGAAGCCAATACCTGATTTCAAGCTCCCGCCGCTCAGCGGCGAAGGGCTCAGTCATTTAAAGGAACTGATTGACGCCCGCATAGTCCTGCGCCCCCAGGTGGACCCGGACCTGTGTACAGGCTGCGGCACATGTGTGGATCAGTGCCCGGTTTCGGCGCTCTCCATGGGTGAGAGCGTCCCCGAAGCCGATCCCGGTATTTGCATCACATGTTTTTGTTGCCAGGAGATGTGCCCCGAGAAGGCTATCATGCTTAAATAACGATCTCATAAGCGTTCACCGCAGAGGCGCAGAGGACTCGGAGAAAAGCCTTTTGAGAATGACTTGCAGCGTTGGGCGCAAAACCTGGCTGGGCGGAGAGAGTCAATCCGGGTTCAAACGATTTGATGGAGGAGGGATAAAAATTGAATGGTCTGCTGATAAGATGGCTGCTTCTTACGATTTCAATTATTGTTACATCCTATCTCGTCGACGGTATACATGTGACGAGTTTCTTTGCCGCATTTTTCGCCGCGGCTGTCCTCGGTATACTGAATGCTCTTTTCCGGCCGATACTTATCATTATCACCCTTCCGATAAATATCCTCACCCTGGGCCTCTTTACATTTGTGATAAACGCCCTGCTTTTGAAAATGGCTTCGGGGGTAGTGCCCGGCTTCTACGTTGAGGGGTTCTGGTCGGCGGTTTTCGGCTCGCTCATAATAAGCCTGGTGAGTTGGATGCTCAATTCCTTTGTCAATGAGAGGGGCAGGATCAGATACATCGACCTAAAAAAAAGAGATGGGGATATTTGGGAATAGGGAATGGTGAATGGGTGAATAGGTTAATGGGCTAATACAGAAGCAGGGAGCAGGGTGAAAATTTCACTGTTTGCGGAAATGGCAGGAAATGGCACGATTTGGCAGGGTTTTGGGATTTTTTTGTCAGGATACGGGGGTAAAGGGTAGAGAGTCGAAAGCCCTCAACCAGTCTTTACGCAGTAATTGCGGTAGCTTGTTATATGTGTCGTTATTATTATCATTTGTGAATTGTTCAACAAAGGGCATCAAACGGTGAACACAGACTGTCTCTTTCTGTGATGCAATGCTGGAGAGAGCGGGAATTAGTCTTCAGAGCCTCTGAAATGCCCTTCGTGCTGTTCGTGCTACCCATATTGTGTCTAGAAAGATTAGAAACCCGCTGAATAAAGTTGCTATGGGCAACATGCTCAGAGACAGAGGCAACCGTGGTTCCGTCAAAGCTACTAGACCGAATAGCACAGGCCATAGGAGTAGCGAGTAGTACTCCGGCCAATAAAAGTACCAATAGAGAGTGTAGGCGTTATCGTCTTTTCTGAGCGTAATATCTATTTGTGCCTGCGGCCAGATCATTGGCCCTCCGTACAGCCTGAAAAGCCTTATGATCTTCAGCCGAAGGTGCGTAGATGTCTCTTGCACCGTCACCAAGCGAAACCGTATTTCTAATGCCTCTTTTACAAGCCGTGGTGAGAGAAACGCATCATGAAAGTGGATCTCTCCTCCTCTTTGAAAAAAACGGGCAATAGATTGAATGAAGGTCTGTATTCGCAAGCTTTCAGTCCTGTTAGGAGCGTAGTAATTTAACAAGCTGTTTTCCGCCGAATCCTATAATCCACTAACAGAAAGTTTCTTCATATTGGGGTGATTTTGATAACTGGACAACTTACATTTGTCCGGTTAACTGTCTTTCATTTGATATGCGGCCTGTGGGCGTCCACGTAAGCCTTGAGAACCGCTTGCATCCGCGCAATATGCCCTCTGCCGTGCGACTTGAAAAAGTCGATTATGTCCTGCTCAAGACGCAGGTGCACAGATTGCTTTGGGGCCGGCAAAACCAGTCTGGCCCGTGTCCAATCGGGCTTCAAGTCCTTCTCGCCTTCATCCTCGGCAATCCGCCGTTCGAGTTCCTCATCCGTCATGGCGTCCACTTTGGTCAAATCGGTACGGCTGTCCACACTTTTGGCTTTAAGCTCCGCCGCCGTATAGCTCTTGATATTTTTGTCTCTCTTCATGGCGAGCCCTCCGAAAGGAAATGACCCTGATAGCGTCACTTCGAATGGTACAAACTACCGTCACGTAACGCCCTCTAAAAGTCCCTATGGCCAAAAATCTCTGTTCCCCGCTTCGGCAAATGGAAGGTGCCTCGACATGCGGGGCCTCGAAAACTATTGCAACATCGAGAAAATCGAGGCCGTGCTTTTCAAGGCTTGGAAAGCCTTTTTCATTCATCCCATTCAAAGCGCATAGATTAATGTACACGATTTGTGTCTACAGTCAAGCTTCCCCCTCCTATTTCGAAGGTTGCCCAGTCGTTTTGTTCAGTATTTGCGCCCCGGAAGCGCCAGTAGTAAACCCGCTGTGCACCTTCGAAACCCGGTTTAACATGCGGATGATAGTGCTTGACTATGGCCGAATAGGTGTGTATACACTCTTTTAAAACAGTGAACAGAAAAAGCAAAAGAGAATAATTCCTCTCGGTTCTATCGCCGCGCGAGGAACAGTGAAAAGTCAGGGTGCGGGCACTTGGAAGATACACCGAAAAAGTTGGACAGCGCCAAATGCAGGGAAATAGGGCGCAGTTGCGCCTGCTACCATCTGCGCAGGACCGCCCGGGCCGTCTCGAGGCTCTACGATGATTTCCTGAGGCCAAGCGGCCTGCGAACCACTCAGGTTTCCCTGCTTATGTCGGCGAAATTGCGAGGGCCCGTAACACTGAGCGAACTCGCGCGCATGACCGTGACCGAGCGTACGACGCTTACCCGAAACCTGACTATCCTCGAAAAGAAGGGATTCATCCGGATCGACCCGGGGGAAAGTGACCGCAGGGAACGGAAGGTGACCCTGACGACACAGGGCGAGGAAGCCCTGCTTGTAGTCATTCCCCTATGGGAGAAGGCCCAGGCGCATATCGAGAAGGGACTCGGCGAGGACCGCCTGGGAGGCCTTCTTAAAGATCTGTCGGAGATTGTCCTTCTGGCTCGAACGACGTAGAGACTTAATTTGCACCACAGAGACACAGAGGACACAGAGCAGCCCCGGGCCGCAACCAAAAGACTAAAAGCTTTCACCGCAGAGGGCGCAGAGATCGCAGAGAAACAATAACAGCTTAGCCCGTATGCTTGCTAAAATTTCAAGAAACTGCGCGTTAGTAGTAGAGCGTCAACTAAGTTGCAGTAGGTAAAGAACCTGCACTCCGTCATTCCGGTGAAAGCCGGAATCCACTGTATTTTCAGTTGGATAAAAGCACTGGACCCCGGCGTTCGCCGGGGAGACGATCTATTGCAACATATCATAACTTTGTGGACACTGCAGCAGTGCAGAAAAAAACAAGAATTTGTGGAAGAGTGTTTTTTTGAACAAATACGTGCATATACACTGGTGCGCGGGAGCAAATCATTACTTACCACGATTTGAATAGATGAGAGGAGGCGCGTATGGTTTGCACGGATCAGCGAAGAGAGCCTGTGGGCGATCCGTCCGTTTGGCTGGAGAGCGCGATTAAGGAGTTCTGCCTGGACTCTCCGGATAATTCCCTGAAAAATAAGGAAAATGACAGAGCCTGGGATGAGCCGCTTGTAGGTTTCTCGAGCGGCTGTGATCCTGTCTACCAGACGATCAAAGAGGACATAGGTCCCTTTTTCATGACTCCCGTAGAGATCTTCAAGAAGTCGTTCCCCGGCACAAAAGCATCGGCAGAGGATCTCACGGTCATTAGCTGGATACTGCCCCAGGCGCAAGTCACCAGGGCCGACAACCGGAGAGAGAACACATACCCTTCCGAAAGGTGGGCGAGGTCAAAAGCTTACGGTGAAGTCTTCAATACAATGATTCGCCGTCATGTGGTGGATATCCTGAGGAACTCGGGTTTCCAGGCCATAGCCCCCATCCTGGCACCCTTTTGGTCATGGGAAGTCTCCGAGCGGTACAGTATAGCTTCTAACTGGTCCGAGCGGCACGCCGCCTATGTTTCCGGATTGGGGACTTTCGGGCTCTGCGACGGTCTCATCACACCGATTGGCAAAGCCATGCGCTGCGGCTCCGTCATTGCCGAAATCTCCATCCAGCCGACCGGCAGGCGATACACCGATCACCACGAATATTGCCTTCACTTCTCACGCGGCACATGTGGAAAATGCATCAAGCGATGCCCGGCAGGAGCAATCAGCGAACTTGGGCACGATAAGACGAAATGCTTTAATTACCTCCGGCAGGTCACAACGGAATACGTAAAAAGCCATTTCGGTATAGAAACCGATGTTTGTGGACTGTGCCAGACCGCTGTTCCGTGCGAATCCAGGATTCCTGTAAAAGAATAGTGAGGGGTTTTACTGCTCACCTTCATGTGAGATGAGCGCCTTAAAATTGAAACGGGAAAAGGGGGAAAATGAGCAAACTATTTGAAGAGACTAAACTGAACGGGATGCTGCTGTCGAACCGGTTCGTCAGGTCCGCGACCTGGGAGGGAATGGCCGCCGATGATGGAGCGGTTACGCCGAAACTGATGGAGACGATGAATGCTCTTGCCAGGGGCGGCGTGGGGTTGATTATCAGCAGCCACACCTACGTGAGGCCGGAGGGGAAGGCAGGCCCGTGGCAGCTCGGCGTCTATAAAGACGAACTCATTCCAGGGCTTCGGGAGATGGCTGCCTCAGTCCATGAGCGGGGCGGCAGGATTGTGATGCAACTGGCCCACGCAGGCCACTTTGCGGCAGAGAAACTGATCGGACAGCCTCCCCTCGTTGTCTCGGACTTTGAAGGCCTGGCCAAATCGCCGCGTAAAGAAATAACGGCCCGGGATATCCGGGAGATCGTTTCAGCCTTCGGGGATGCGGCCGGGAGAGCCAAGGCGGCGGGTTTTGACGGGGTGCAGATCCACTCCGCACACGGCTACCTCCTCAGCCAGTTTCTTTCCCCCGCGTTCAATAAGCGCTCGGACGAATATGGAGGAAGCGCATCCAATCGCGCCCGCATTCATCTGGAGGTATACCGCGCCATCCGGGCGGTTGTTGGCAAAGACTATCCGATTCTGATCAAAATGAATTGCCGGGATTTCGACGAGAACGGATTGACCCTGGATGATTCCGTTCGAGTCGCAAGCCTGCTCGCCGAGGCCGGTTTGGACGCAATTGAAGTGAGCGGCGGTCTGGTGACGGGTGGCGCGCTTTCTCCGAGCCGCCCCGGAATTAATTCCGAGGAAAAAGAGGCCTACTTCAAAGAGGAGCTTCGCGCCTTTAGAAAGACTGTATCCATCCCGCTTATCCTGGTGGGCGGGATAAGGTCGTTTGGAGTCGCTGAAAGGCTCGTTGACGACGGAACGGCCGATTACATCTCCATGTGCCGGCCCTTTATCAGGGAGCCGGATTTGATCAATCGCTGGAAAGCCGGTGACTTTCGCAAGGCGGAGTGCAAATCGGACGGCCTCTGTTTCAAGCCGGGATTTCAAGGAAAGGGCATCTATTGCGTGACCCGGGAGCGTGAGAAGGCGAAATAGGAAGGTATTGACATGGAAGAAGGGATTACCGTTTACAGTAGAATCCGCAGCCAGTACCTGGATGAAATCTTCAAGCTCGATTGTTCCTCCGGGTTTGAAAGGCTAGGAGTCCGAGCAGAAGGCAATGGGTTCATCGTTCCCTTCTTTGGCAAGCCATACCGGGTGGCTGCAAACGGTATATTCGATCCGGCAGGCATGCAGCCAACCCATGCTGTGAGTGTAGTATTGTGCAAATATCTGCTCCTGTGTCCCGGTATTCAGCCCGCAGGCGATGATTGGGTATCCTACAGAGATTTCAAAGATGCAGCACCGTTTGCAGGTGCTTTCGCAAACAATGTCGAGAGGGCCATTGCCCGGAACTTCACGGGGAAACTCACGACACTCCGGGATGCCTGTCTGAAGCTTGGCGGATATTCTCCCCTGGTCAGCCTTTCCTATCAGCTCGCCATGCAGTTTGATGCTCTGCCGAAAGTTCCTATTCTGCTGCTCTTTAACGATCTCGATTCGGAATTCCCCGCTAAATGCTCGGTTCTCTTCGAGAGACGTGCATACAAGTATCTGGACGTGGAGAGTCTGGCCATTGTGGGATGGTTTTTTTCCGACTGCCTCAAGAAAGACCAGATATCACCAGGCGCGTCGTCCGATCGAAGCGGGGCGGATCAGGCATCCTCTATCTGATGAGTGCCAAACCGCCCAAAAGGGTGTCCGATATCCAATCGTCATGCCCGCTGGAATCTCAAAAATGTTCATCCTCAGGAATGAAGGAGTAAAACCATGAGTGACATGAATTTTAGAGAAGCTGCCGAGTTCGTTCGAAACGATCTAAGGCTGAAGACGTCGCCTGTGGCAGCCAAGTTCTTGAAAAACAAAGCAGAGCTGCCGGACAAGACACGGCGCCCTTCAGTGGCCCTTGGGAAAAGGATTGCAATTTGCCAGGGCGTTACGATGGCCAGAAATTACGGCTGGACGGTGAGGCTTGCCAAAGAGGATGTGATTTGTGTTCCTGCCTCAATCGTCTTCGGTTTCAGCAATTCTTCCGACCCGCCGGCTTCACTCGCCGGCCTGTTTTGCGAGATCAACTTCTCAAGCGCCCAAGATCTTGCCCGCAAGGAGACTTCTTCAATGTGCCGGTTTGAAAACGGAGAGATCGAAGCAATCGTCATGGCCCCGATGGAGCGGGCATCCTTCGAGCCGGACACAATCCTCATGTATGGCAATCCCGCACAGGTCATGCGCTTGACTCAAGCTTGGTCGTACATGGCGGGAGAACGTGTTCAGGGGCATTTCGGAGGCAAGGTGGAATGCGATGAGTACCTCATCGCCCCATTCAAGACGCAATCCCCCCGGGTAGTGATTCCCGGCAACGGTGAACGGATCTTCGCCGGGACACAGGATGATGAGGTAACCTTTGCATTTCCGGCCAAATTCCTGCCTGAATTTACCAGGGCGCTCAAGGAAGTTGGAAAAGCGATCGGGGCACGCTATCCGGTGACTCCCTACCAAAATTTCCAGCCTGATTTCCCCAAGGCCCACAAGGAACTGGGGAAGGAGCTGGGGATTCTGTGATTTATGGGCAATTTGCACCACAGAGGCACAGAGAGCACAGAGAAAAGACAACTACCCTGGACTAGATTAACAGGGTTAAGAAAAGATTTTTATCTAACTCTTTGTTTTCTCTGCGTACTCTGTGTCTCTGTGGTGAATCGCTTTTGGTCTTTAGGAGATGGCAATGATTCAAAACGTATATAAAGAGCTGCTGGAAGTGATGAGACACCGCGGAGGCCCTTACTCGGGGTTGGACATTCCGGAGTTTTATGCGCTAGTGGAGGATCTCTTTACTCCCGAAGAGGCCGCGATTAACAATGTGCTGACGCGAAAACCGGCTGGGGCTGAAGATATCGCCGGCAGAATCAACAGGGATAAAGACGAGGTCACCCGGATTCTCGAGAGAATGGCCGATAAGGGACTGTGCGCAACCTTCAAAGGTCCCGGCGCGCCGCTCTACCAGGGGATACCGTTCATGCCCGGCATCTTTGAGTTTCAGTTCATATCCGGTGGAGAAACCGAGCGTGACAAAAGGATTGCGGAACTGGTCCATGCGTATAAGAAAGCCTATGAGTCTGCAAAAGGCGTCGAGAAAATAAGCTATCCGGTAACTCGCGTGATCCCTGTCGCCAGAACCATCAAAGCCGGCAACGTCATTCACACTTACAACCAGGTCATGACCTATATCGAAAAGTATGATTCCATCGGGGTGGGAACGTGTTATTGCCGCCAGGCCGCCAGGTTGCGAGGGGAGAACATCCACGGAATGCCGCTCGAAGTCTGCATGTGGTTCGGAGAAATCGCTGAACACATCATCGGGCGTTTAGGCGGCAGGCGAATAAGCAAACAGGAAGCCAAAGATATCCTGGACAGGTGCGAGGAAGCCGGTTTGCTGCACATGAGCCGCAACACGACAGAGGATATTGATTTCCTCTGCAACTGCGATCGCTGGCACTGCCAGGTTGTCAGCAATGTATTGCAGCAACCCAAGCCCAGCCTGGCTTTCAACTCAGGATTTCAGCCCGTTTTTGATTCCGAGCGTTGCATCTCGTGTGAAACCTGTATCGAACGGTGCCCACCCCAAGCCCTGGCAATGGATGAAAATAATGCCCAGGTCGTCAACACCGACCTGTGTTTCGGTTGCGGCATGTGCGCTACAGGATGCCCGGAGGGCGCGATTTCAATGGAAGCGAAACCTGGTTTCCCGGCTCCGCCCAAAACAGCTAAAGAGTTGGCGGCAGCGTTTAGAAGCAGGGTCGAATGACTTGAGGCCGCCAAATTCGTTCTTGCAGCAGGTTTGTCCTTATAATTCAGTACCGGGTCACGACCTTTTGATTCGTTTTCTGATCGTCCGATATATCTGGATGCCGGCCATACCATTTACTAACAAAAGCACGCTTGAGGGCTCAGGAACATTTGGGGTGTCGGGTTCCGCCGGCGGACCTGGTGGAACAGGATCCAGCGGTGGAGAACTTGGTGGTGGAGAAACTGGTGGCGGAGAATCCGGCGGAGGCGGGACAATCGGCAAGAAAGAGATTACGGGAAAAAAAGCCGCCCCGGGCAATGGGATCATTGGACCGAGCGAAGCCGGAGCCGGAGCTCTATATAAAGTGGTGGCTTTCGGGATTTTGTATTCTATAAACACAGGCTGTTTTCTTTTGCCGGGCTGGCAGATGATGGCCATGAGTTCACCGTCTGCCGGCTTGTAATCTTTGCCTTTCAGGTTCGCCTCTGCGACGAGTTGAGATGCTTCCTTGCCGGGTGAGACCGGCTTCTCACTATCCGTGAAATGCCAGATTGCCTGCTGGACGGCTTCTTTGGACCCGCTTTTATGATTTATCACGTAGTTGATCTGGTTCCATCCCATGCCCGTGAATTCAGGGGGGATATCAGGATCATAGCATTTGTAGAGTCTGATCTTATGGATTGCGTTCCTGCGGATCGGCTTACCTTTCGCAAGACACCACGCCTTATAAAATTCGAAATCCACCAGGTCATCGCCGAACCTGACGTCTATGAAGAATAACTCGAACCGGCTGTTTGGCCCTTGCCTTATAAACATCTGAACTGGTGAATCCGGAATTTTGGCGGAAGGTGGACCCGGTGCGGTAACTGCGGTAAACAGATTGCCTGCAAGGATGTCCGGCTCAGGAACCGATTCGATCGGGACCCCAAAACCCGGACCGGGTAATGAAAAAGTCAAAAGGAAAACAAGAATCAAAGCCGCACGCACCTGCTTCATCCCCCCGCCCGGCAAGGTATAACCTCGTCGGGTCATGAGACAGGCTTATCCTCGGTTCAGTTGCCTTCATGCCGGCAGCGTCCAATGATCACTCCGTTTCCCTCTATGCTTTTTATATTATGTCGATTCGGGTCTTTAAATCCATAAGTTTTTTGAGCTGTTCAAGAGATTTATCATTCGAATTAATCAGGATGACGGCGCCGTCCGTAAGCACGCCACAGACCTCAATTCAGGCCGGGAGCAGGCCGTTTGCTCCGTGCTTGCACGTTCGACTGAAGAGTAAATCCTTCTCATTTGCCCGATGACCCGAAATGATGCGTTATCCACATCCTCCTTTGGCCGCGACTTTGCGCTGCAGCTTTACTTTCCTGACGTAAGCCGGCACGGCGGATTCCTTTGACCCATGCGACTCGGCGAAAGTCGCGGCATTGCCGCTTTCCGGGCACGTAACCCAGGGCAGGGTGCGAACCGAATCGGGATGAGCCGCGCGACTCTGGTCCCCAACGGCATAGCGGAAGTCATACTGCAACTTAACCGCAGGTCCAGACGCGGCGGCGGGAGTGGTGGGACCGCCTGCCGCCTTGACCACCGCCTTCAGCGGTGGCGGGGACGAATCCGCAAGCAAACAAGGCTCCGGAGGGAAAACCTCGAGCCATTTATTGATACCCCCTTCAATTACATAGAGATTCAGGACTCCGCCGGCCTTTAACGCCTGCCAGGCCTTAGTTGACGCCTGCTCCCCATTCGAAATCAAAAAGAAGATCGCGTTATCCGGAGCCGTCAACAATGGTTTCAACGCAGCAGGCTTTGAAATCTCAGCCAGGTCCAGCCGCCGGGCCCCCCCGACATGAAACAGGTTGAAATCAGCCTCGGGCCGCACATCCAGAATTCTAACGAAGAGAGTGGGGTCTTTCTTTAACTCCACCACCTCTCCAGGATGAACATATATTTCTCTATCTTCCAATTTCTTGGCCCATTCCCCCTTCAAGCGCTCCCACCTGGCCTGGGGGGAGGGTTGACCCAGCACGATCAGTACCCCGCAGACAGTTAAAAGCGAGACCACCGCCGTCATCTTTATGCGGCCGCGGGGACGCCAGGAGATCGGTCCCCTGCTTTCGCCAAACCAGGCTTCGGCAATTTCGGCCAGATAAAACATGGCAAGGGCCATCAGGGTCAAGAGCAAAACCACGACTCCTGCCGACGTTCCAAGCCAGTCGAAGAGCGTGAGGCGGCCGTAGAAGGAAGAGTTAAAAAAATCTTCGAAATATCCCACACTTTCCCCGAAAGCCCAGACGCCAAACAGGCCACCCGATAGAAAAAAGATCCCATCCAGCTTGAGGGTTGAAGCAGCCACCAGGGAAGTGCCAGGGCAAAAGCCCCCTACGATGAAACCCACGCCCATGATCAGGCCGCCCACAATTCCCGGGTAAAGATAAGTGGGATTCACCCAGAGCCGGTCATAATCGAGCAGACCCAGGCTGCAGGACAGGAAAATGAGCACGGCCGCCACCACAATGGCGGTAAACATCACCTTGAGCACTGTCATTTCTTTGAAATAAAACTGGGCCGCGAGTTTGCGGGAATCTCCAAATCCGGACATTTCCAGGATAGAGCCGAAAGCCATGCCGATGAGAAGAAAGACGAGGAAATAAACCATTGTCCCCGGATGCATCAAATTGCCAAAAGGAGCCATATCAGAGCCCTCCTAATTCACCAGCGTTTAATTCCAAACTCGCCGCAGAAACCAGGCAAGCCCGTAAGCCCCGCCAAAGACCGCGAACATGAAGGCAAAACTGCCGGCCGAAAGGACGGCGGCCCCGGTCAACGCCTGTCCGGAGGTGCAGCCCCTGGCCAAGCGGGCGCCATAGGCCATGATGAACCCGCCCGTAAAAGCGAGCAGCAAGCGGGTGCCGGAGCCGATATGCGGACCTTTGCGAATTTCGAGTTTCATCCGGCCGTTCAGCCAGCCGGACAAGGCGCCGCCAATTACCGTTCCCAGCAGCATGAAGACCGACCAACTGTTAAGGGCATCGCGGCTGCCACCGCCAATTTCGGCCATGTATCCGACCCGGTCCACATGGGCATGGTCAAATAAGTTCAATAAGGCTACCTGAACATGGTTCAAACCGCCTGAGGCCCCGAGGCCGCCTCCCGTGATGAAAAAGGCCAAAAAAAGCAGTATCCCCAGCAGGGCGCCCCCCACATAAGGGTTCAGATAAGGGCGAACGACTCGATTCATGCTCTCTCTCCTCCGGGACTCATAGGGTTCTTTGCCGTGGGAACCAGATAGGGCCGGCTAATGTCAGGCGCTTCCACCTCTTCGAAACCATCCAACATAGCGCGCAAATGGGCCGTGACGGTTTGCCCGGTGGTTGCGAGATAAACATGGGCCACCAGGAAGCTGATGAACATCCATGACCCCAAGTTGTGAAGCGGAGCGATGACATGCAATCCCCCGACCGCCGCGGCGAAATCCGGCGACTTCCCCACGAGCCAGATCATTACACCGGTGATAATTTGGAACGGGAAAAGGAAATTGAGCAGGAAAAGATAGGAGATTTGCTGCAACACATTCAGTTTGCGCTCCTGAGAGGGCCTGAAGGGAGCCGGAAGTCCTTTGAAGATATCGCGTAAATAATACCTGGTTTGGAGCTTTACCGCCTCTGCCACTCCTTTACGGCCGGGCAGAAATTGGCGGATGGCGGCTGTGGTCAGGTGATAAAACAGGGCCAGAAAAGCATTGAGCACCAAAACGGCGGCAAAGAAGTTGTGTGTGGCGACGGCATTGGCCGTCCCGAGCAAACGAATCCCGCCTGGGAAATGAATCGGGATGCCGGTGAAAATCAAGGCCAGCACGCTCAAGGCCATCACCCAGTGCCAGATCCGCTCATATGCCGTAAAGAGGTATTCGCGGCGAGTGCCTGTAGGTTTGGACATCTTAGTCGACCTCCTGAGTCATTGTGATGGCGTCAACTGGGCATTCCTTGGCGCAAGTACCGCATCCTTTGCACCAGTAATAGTTCTGTATGTAGTAGCCCTCGGCGTCCTTGCTGTAAGCCATATCCGGACATAAACTATAACACTGGCCGCACTTGGTGCACTTCTCGCGATCCGTTTCCGGCCGCACGGCCCGCTCGTCTCCGGTTTCCATCTCCACTGCGTTTCCCGACGCATGCAGATTGCGGCCACGCCTGCCCGCTATGCGAAAACCGGCATGCAGTGCTACCGTCAGGACCACTCCCACCAACATGAGCAACCCCAACCGGTCAGTCCAGTCTCTAGATGTCAATCCGAAAACGTGGAGGTTCTGGGATACCCCGGGTTGCGGCTTCAAGACCACTTTGCCTCCGGCTTGCATCTCAATGAGACCGGGCACGGGTGTTTCGCCCTTCCAGACCGGCGCAACGCCGCCCGGGGTCCAGGAAGCCAGCACGACCCCGCTCTTTAGCCGGGAATCGGCGCCATGGCAGGCCAGACAATCCGAGAGCGCCTGGCTTTTTGCAGCCACGCCATGGTTGATCCTGTGGGTAATCACTTCCGACCGGATCACGGGATTCTTCACTCCTGCAGCCATCAGGAGCCGTTCCACCGTTTTTCGTTTGGATTCCGTATCCAACCTGAGTTCGCGTCGATCGATCCTGCCGTCATGGTCGGTGTCCAATGCAGCTATGACTTCCGGCCGGTAATGCCCGTTTATCATCAACGCCTGCTGAAGGACCTCCCGGGCAACGGGCTCATTGTTGCCGCCCGAGGTCCAATACCAGCGGCTTACCAGGTTGACCGGGCCAAGGCGCGCAGTTCCCACAACATTCTCCCGGTGAACCGGCGCGGGTAAAGATTCGAGTGATGATCCCGGCTGCTGCGCCACTGCCAACAGTGCCGGCTCAGAGCCGTGCGAGTAGGCCACATTAAGATTGGCTGCCTCCCCTTCAACTCCCCGGTATTCCACCAGCGGACTCCCTGATTCGTCCAAAAGAGTCGCATCGACCATTTGTTCGGCCGGCCCGAACTGACGGGGGATATGACAGGACTCGCAGGCCACCACCTGTAGATGACGTTCAGGATAGGGCAGGAAGCCATGCCCACGCTGCGCTTCGTGGCATGTCTGGCAGTTTGCTGTTGCGAGGCGATGATCGGGCTGTTTCAGATACTCGCTCAGGGTTTCGCGCCGAGGTTCACCGCGCAGGCCCGCAGTCGTGTCTGTTCGACTGCCCGGGCGCTGAGGATTATTAGGGGCGAAGTGGCAGTCGGTGCACTGCAACAATTTGCGGGCATGAGCGTCCCAGGGAAACATAAGACCCTGTTTGCCGGACAAATTGAGGAAAGAGGTCTCTACCTGCCCGGGAGAAAATATCGAGCCACCGGAACGGGTCAGTTGGTAGCGTTCCAATTCCTGAGCACCCGATGGGTAGGCTGCAGCCCGATAATCCTCGGGTATCGACACCGTGCCGTTCGGAGTGCCGGTCAACCCGTGGCAACCACCGCAATTGGATATGGAGGGCTTGCTGATCTTGATCCATTCGCGCTTTATCAAGCCGTTCGGCTCGAAAGCCCCTGAGCTCCAATTTGTCCCCCCGCCTTCATAATGGCAGGAAAGACAAGCTATTTTTCTTTGCTGATGCGCCGGCAAATTGTGCCCGGAGATAAAAGCCGCTGAATGACACTGGCCGCAGGTTCGGATTTGATCGGGTTCCTGTCCTCCCTGCTGAATCACTTCTCCCCGAGCATCCAGCAGCTTAAAAGCCGGGTGCATGGGATTGAGCGGCGCAGGGGCCGCATCCGGGATACCGGCAGCCGGCCCACTCATCCCCAAGGCGGGCGCCTGCAGGGCATCAGCCGCCAGCGACCCCGTCGCAGACACCGTCCCCGCCCAAAGACATGCCGTGAAGATCAGGTATTTCACCATTTGACTTTTCCAAATCACGGCCGTCCTCCTCTTCCCATCGGATCGGCATCGTAACCCAGCGCCTTCCAGTTGAGACGCGGGTTGGCGCCATGGCACTCGTTGCAGCTCAGGGCCTGCTCTTTGGGCGCCACTCCGTGTGAAAGCGGCCAATACATCATGGTTTCGGTAAACCCATACTTGCCACTGTAGGTCAACCCTGCCAGGCGCGCTCCCATTTCCAAAGCCTTATTCCATTCGAATTCATGCCAGTACCCTCCCTCGCCTGCTGTCACCGGGGGTAACAGGTAGCCGTTGACCTCGTCATAGGGCTGTTTGGCCATGTGGACTTTGAAGGGCCAAATCCGGGCGTCCGGGTCCCCCTTGTCACCGAGGGGCCGATTGATATCAGTAGGACCTGCGGGATTGGTCCCGTCGCCCAGCAGATAACGGTCTACCGAGAGGTTAAACCAGTGATATTCAGGGGATACATTGTTGGCATAAACGAATTCGCCCTTAATCTTCAGGTAGTGATGAGGGTCCTCGGGCCGTGAGCCATCCCCTGCCTTACTCCAGTCCCATTCCATTTTGGTGGGCACACTGCGGGCATAGGCCGGGATGTGGCAGGTGGCGCAGGCTACCCGAGCGGTATGCCTGTTCAAACGCTCATCCTTATGGGGCGGCCGGCGATGGCAATCCGTGCAACTGATGCCGTTACTATGCACGGCGCTGACTGAAAACGCCCTTCCGGGGATCTGGTGCTTCTCCGTGCGGTGGCAGTCGATACATAAAAAACCATTCTTGCCCATATGTACGTCTACTTCGGGGCCCGGGTTGTCCAGAGAATTATCCAGATCTCCATGTTTAACTCCCAGGCCTCCACCCCCATAGTAATGGCAGGTGCCGCAGTTCTCCCTCTTGGGGTATCCGACGCTCCGGGCGGCCGCCAACAGGTCCACTCCTTTTTCCGGGAGGCCGGCCGCGCCTTTGACGTAAGTATTGCTCCAGTCGTGGCAAACCATGCAGTCCACATTTTCCGAGCGCGAAAAGTCGTAGTCCGCCGTATCCCAGCCGTAGCCGGCGTGACACTTGGTGCAGCCGGCCCAGTTCCCCTCGATGCTGATGCAAAAATTATTGATCAAATTTCGCTTGCCGATCCTCATGGGTTCATTTCTTCCCGGGATTTTTTCCTCCGGTCCCAACCACTGCCAATGGGCGGTCTTCATGAAATCCGCAGCCGCCTTCGGATGACATTCCAGGCATCTTCGCGTGACATCCTGCGGACTGGCGAATTTTGTATTGAAAAAAGCAGCATGGTCGAGGTGGACACGCGCCCGTTTGCTAAATACCGGCGCAGGGGACTGGGGCCGCGCTTCGGTCACTTTCTCGTAATAGAGAAATCCGCCCAACGATAACATCACCAAAACGATTGCCCATACCCACAGTTGTTTCAGGTTCATTTTTCACATCCCGATAATGACTGGAATTGATCTTGCGATGCATCCCCGGCGAAGGTCCCATTCACCAGGCGTTGACCAACGTCTTCAGGGCTTCTTCCAATTCGCGGGAGCGTTGAGCCGTCAACTTCGACAGCAGCTTTTCTTCACATTCAACCAGAAGTTTACGTGCGGCCCGCCATTTGTTCCGCCCGGCGGGGGTCAGCTCCAATAGTTGGGTGCGCCGGTCACTGTCCGCCGTTCGGCGATGAAGCAAACCGTGGCGCACCAATGAATCTGCTACGCGGCTGGCGCGGGAGGGGGAAAGCCCCATGACTTCAGCCACCTGGTTAACGTTAAATTCGGTCTGCTCCGGCATGGCCAGCAGGAAAGTCAACTGGGAGGAGGTCAATGCGAGTTTGCGGCACGTTTCCCTCTCCTGCCGCTGGCAGAAGTCCCGAATGGCGCGAATCAACACGATCAGCAACGGTACGGCATTATTTTCGGGGTCGCTGTTCATAAAATATGCTCCTAGCATAATATGTTTAACGCATAATTTGCTACTAGCATATATATTTTATCTGCTAACCATTCGTCAAGAGAATTCGTCGAAAAAGACGAAACGCAATTCAGCGCAGAGGATGCAGAGAGCGCCGAGAAGACAACGAGTTAGAACTGTTTATCCGCAGATGTCACAGATGGTATAAGTCTATTATCTTTTGAAAGATCTGTGCTCATCTGCGGCCAATTTCTTCGGACTTAGCGGGTCACCGGAAAAGCAAAAGCCCCTTACGGGGCTTTGAGGCCAGGGAATGTTCCCTGGAGTAGTGCAAATCGATTGAGGAGCAAGAAGCAGGAAGCGAGAAGTTAAGCTGCCGGATAAATCCATGGCTTCGGATCGGGCTTGCCGGACCGGCTGCAGTCTCTACTTATCGGTCGTGATGACTCCCTCTCCTTTGCCCAACAGGAAATCCGCGTACGTGACGGAGAGGCCCAGGCTCTTGGCGAGGTCGCGGGTGTCCTTGGACAGTTGAGGCTGTGTAATGAGAACGACCAGGTCGAACTCGCTTGCCTTCGCTTCGGCTCCGAAGGCGACTTTAACCGACGACCCGCCGTTGGGCGAAACCGACTGGACCGGAGCGCTCAGTACTTCGACTCCGACCTGATCGAGTGCTTTTTTGCCTTCCGGAAAATCATCCAACCCGCCGGCAAACATCGCGATTTCAGCCCTTGGCAGTTTTTGCCGGAGCAGAGAAGCCTCATTTATGGCCAGGGTGAGGGCCGCCTGATGCATTCCGGGAGCCGCCTTGTCATACGCCTGGACAAAGCAGACGCTTGCCGGGATTTCACCGTCATAGGGGCGGATGACCAGCCCGGCGGACGGGCCGGATTCGCTCAGCATGCGTTCGAGCTGGAGGTCCGTTATTACGTTGGTATCTTTAGCCAGGCCGAAACGCCTGTCGATCCGGTCCAGCGCGCGTTCGACTCCCGGCGATATGATCACGGAATCAGCCGCAAGTTCGATTATTTCGTCCTGAATATCAAACTGGATGGCTTCGGGCTTGCACTCGGCCCAGCACAGGGCGCACCCCAGGCAGCGCCTGCAGCTCAGGCATCGCTTGGCTTCCCTTAAGGCCCTTTCCTCGTCAAATCCCAGTTCAACCTCGCTATAGTTGTTCCGGCGCTCTTCCACTTCGATTTCAAAGAGGTGCTGGCGCGGGGAGGGAATGTCTTTGAATTTTACTATGAATCGGCCTTTGTTTTCGTATTGCATCGTTTCCTCTTTATTAGTCTTGAGTTTTGAGCTTTCAGACTAAAAACTAAAAACTATCATCTCAAAACTGTTCAGGATCGTTTGGCCTCCAGGTACTGTACTATACCCTGTGCGGCCTTGCGGCCCCCTGCGCAGGCCCGAATCGCGATATCCGGCCCGGTTTCGACGTCACCCGCCGAGAACACGCCCTCAACGTTGGTCATATAATTGCTCTTGTCCACGGCACAAGTGTCCCACCTTGTGATGTTGAGCTTGCTGTCCTCGGTGACGAAGCTCAAATCCGGGCGCTGGCCGATTGCCGGGATCAGGGTCTCGGCTTCCACGACGAACTCGGAGCCTTCGATGGGCACCGGGCGGCGCCTTCCGCTGGCATCAGGCTCTCCAAGCTCCATCCTGAGACACTTGAGGCCTTTCATCCTGCCATTGTCCCCGACGACCTCAACAGGGGCCACCAGGTATTGGAACTTCACGCCCTCGTGTTCCGCCGCATCGATTTCCCACGGACTTGCAGGCATTTCCTTTTTCGTCCTGCGGTATAGGACGTGGACCTCGTCGAAACCCTCGCGCCAACTGACCCGCGCGGCGTCCATTGCGACGTTTCCGCCGCCGATTACTATGACCTTGCCCTTGGCCGGCCACTTCTTTCCCGCGTTCACTTCGCGCAGGAAATCGACCCCGTCGACCACGCCTTCCATATCTTCGCCCTTGATCTGGAGCTTCATTCCCTTATGTGCGCCGACGCCGATAAATACCGCATCGAAATCTTTCATGACCTGTTCGAAAGAGATCTCTTTGCCGATCCTGTTGTTGCAGCGCAACTCAACCCCGTGTGCAAGGATCCAGTTTATCTCGTGCATAAGTGTGGGAGTCGGGAGCCTGTACTCGGGGATGCCGTATCGAAACATGCCTCCCGGTTCCGGCAGGGCTTCGAAAACGACGGAATGGTACCCTGCCCTGGCAAGAAAACAGGCGCAGGTAAGGCCGGCAGGTCCCGCGCCGATTATCGCCACCTTTTCCTTGTGGAACTCATCGGGCACTTCGACCGGAGCAGTGATCCGGTTCTTCATTTCATAATCGGCTACGTAGCGCTTGAGGGTGCAGATGGAGATCGGTTCGTCCATATATCCGCGGTTACAGGCGGTCTCGCAGGGATGCGGGCACACGCGCCCGATTGAGAGTGCAAAGGGGAGCCGCTCCCTTATTTTAGCGAGCGATTTCTCATATTCTCCGTCGGCAATGAGTCCAACGTAAGAACGGATATCCAGGTTCGCCGGACAGGTCGCCTGGCAAATCGGCATATCTTCCTTGAAGATGTTGAAATCGCCGGTCTGCGGGTTAAAAAAATCGATCGCCGTACGAAATCCGATGCCTTCGTTGAAGTCGTCATACATATTTATCGGGCATACCCGGATGCACTCGCGGCAGCCGTTGCATTTTTCGAGGTCCACGCGCGAGGTCTTGCGCCGGATGCGAAAAGTATATGATCCGTCTTTGGCAGTGGCTTTTTCCACCTGAGCGTTTGCGATGACACGGATGTTCGGGTGTTTTTGCGCCGCTTCCCAGTTCGGGTCCGCCGATATGAAATTTCCGTTCAAAAGATGTGTTCGCGGGATGCTTCCCGCGCCGAGGGATGGGGAGGATTCCACCAGTATGACGCGCCTGCCCGCTTCGGCCTGTTCGATTGCAGCCGCAACCCCTGCCGGGTCGCCTCCGAAAATGATCACCTGTTTATCTGACACTTGCTTCCTCCGGGCGGTGGGACCGCCAGCCAAATTCGCCACTCAAACCTTCGGGGCTATCTCGCGGAGCGTGGAATTTTTGTACGTCTCCGCGCGAAAATCCCCCTGCCCCCCTTTAAAAAATGGGGTATGCGCCCACAAAAGGCTGGGCCACACTATACTTTCCGATCAGGCGACGGCCTCGGCCGCCCGTTCCAAAACCTGATATCTTGGTGAAGCCCCGTCAACGCCTGCCAGACCCACCAGACCGCGCCTCTGCAGGGCCAAAACGTACTTCAGAGCGTCGGGGGCGGCTATCTCGAGCCTCTCCGACAGATCCCTTACTGAAGCCGCGCCGTTTTGCATTTCCTTCAAAATGCTGTGGGTTGCAATTTCGTCGATTACGATAGTATCAAGGGTCCGCCACATTTCGTGTTCGGTGAATTTCTCGCCGTACTTGTTGCCGATATTCTCGAACTCCGTAAACTTACCGGCGACCCAGCGCAGCTTTTCGCTGCTCAGAGCACTCCTGGCGGTTTCGAGCCTGCCCTTAAGCTTGGGGAGCGAGAACCCTTCCGCCGAACCCAGAGGACCCATTTCGCAGATACTGTCGCGGAAGGCGGTAACCAGGCTGACAAACCTGTCTCCCTCGGCCGACGAGCACTGGTTGAAAGCAACCCGCCCGGCATTGAGACCCACGTAGCCGAGGGTCCTCGAGGCAAGCCCGATCTTGACTTTGGCCTGGTAATTACCGGAAATGTAGTGGCAGTCTCCGAAGTGGCAGCCGACCGCCATGATTCCGTCCGCCCCTTCGATAAAGGCGTCGGTCACCATGGTCGGATCCACCCGGCCCGTACACATGAGACGGATGATTCGCACATCCGTCGTATATTGCATCCTGGAAACTCCAGCGAAGTCTGCGGCTGCGTAGCCTCACCAGGTGCAGCACATCACCAGAATTTTGGGAACAAAATCCGGCATTCGTCAACCTCCTTAATTAGTTCTGAGTTTTGAGTTGCGAGTTTTGAGTTTACCGAAAACTTAAAACCGTCAGATCAAAACCGTCAGGCCGATTCGTCCAGGAAAGCTTTCATCTGGTCGCCTATCTGCTCGTCTGTGTAGGAATTGACGCTGAGCGCGTGCTGATAGCAGGTGGCGGCGCAGACCCCGCATCCCTTGCAGGCGACCGGAATCACTTTGACCTTTCGCCCTTTCTCGCCCCGAACGATTTCCAGGGCGCCGTAGGGACAGAGCGCGGCGCAAAGCCCGCAACCCCTGCACGCATCTTCATCCACCAGCGTGGAGACAATCGGCTCGACCGACATTACTTCCTTGGACAGGGGAATGGAGGCGCGCGACGCCGCGCCGAGCGCCTGCGACACCGCTTCGCGAACAGTGGCCGGATAGTGCGCGTTTCCGCACAGATAGATGCCGTCGGTTGCGAAGTCGAGCGGTTTGAGCTTTACGTGTCCTTCCAGAAAGAACTTGTTCGCATCGACCGATACCCTGAGCAACTGGGATATCGCTTCGTTGTCCTCGCCCGCTACAAGCGGGGTGGAAAGCACCACCAGGTCCTGCGGCAGCGAGATTTCGCGCCCCAGCAGATCATGATATACGACTACCTTCCCCTCCTCGACCCTGGGCGGGCGGGCGGGATCGTATTTTATGAAGATTACGCCAAGCTCTTTGGCGTGCTGGAAAAGGGCTTCGTTCTCGGTCCCGTAAGCCTGGATATCGCGGTAGAGGATGCGGACACCCGCTTCGGGGTTTCTCTGTTTGATTTCGATGGCATTCTTTATCGCCACCATGCAGCATATACGCGAACAGTATTTGCGTTCTTCATTGCGTGCGCCCACGCACTGAATCATGACGACATTTTTGGCGGCAAAGGCCGCAGACTTGAAGACTTCTTCGAGTTCAAGCTGCGTGATGACTTTCACTCCGTCGTACCCGTAGAGCCCTGCCGGCTTTAAGACCAGCGCGCCGGTGGCCACCACGATGACGCCTATGCCGAATTGAGTATTCGAACCGTTTGTCGAAGCGGAGACCTTGAAGTTGCCTATATATCCCTTTACTTCATCGACAACCGTGGATGTGAGCAGGTGAATATTCGGATGCCTGCGGACAGCATCGGCCTGTTTTTGCGCAATTGCGGCCGCATCGACCCCGGAGGGCGCGAGCTTATCGAGCTTTAGCAGAAGGCCCCCGAGCTCAGCCGATTTTTCCACCAGAGTCACTTCATAGCCGCGATTGGCGAGCGAAAGGGCCGCAGTCATACCGGCTATCCCGCCGCCTATTACCATCGCCCTCGGGTCCATCGGGGACTGGATCGGATCCTGGGGCTTTAGCAGCGCGGCCTTGGCGACACCCATCCGAATGAGGTCCCTGGCCTTGCCGGTGCCGCTTTCGCGCTCCTGCATGTGGACCCATGAGCACTGGTCGCGAATGTTCACCATCTCGAAGAGGTACGGGTTGAGTCCACCCTCCGCGCAAGTCCCACGGAAAAGCGGCTCGTGAGTGCGAGGCGTGCAGGATGCGACCACCACCCGGTTGAGATTCTGCTCTTTGATTGCGGACTTGATTTCGTTTATGCCGCCTTCCGAGCAGGTGTAAAGGTTTTCCTTTACGTAGACGACATTGGGCAGAGTTTTCGCGTACTCGGCCAGCGACTTGACGTCAAGGTAGCCGGCGATGTTGCTGCCACAGTCGCAAACAAAAACTCCAATTCGGATTTCTTCTGCCAATTTAGCACCTCAGCGGCATGGGCGCCGCAGCCGATTTGCCCGCTACCTGCGGTGGCGGGCGAAAAACATATCCAGGCGGTAGGACCGCCAGCCAAGATCTCGACGCTCCGCAAGGCGGGCAGCCGAGCTTTCAGGCCGTTGCCTTCAACACCACCGGGGTCTCCATAACAGCTTCAGCGGCGCAAGCCGCGGCGCTGCTCGCCTGGGCGACCGATTCCGGAATGTCCATCGGTCCCTGGGCGCACCCACACACGAAGATTCCCGGCCTGGTTGTCGCAAGCGGAATGAGCGGATCAGTTTTGATAAACCCGTTTTCGTCCGACTCCACTCCGGCGAGCTGCACGAGTTTTTCGATCCCGGCGCTCGGCACGCAAGCCGTCGCCAGCACCACCATGTCGAAAACCTCGCTCTTGACTTGCCGGTCGGTGGTGGACTCATACCAGACGATCGGGTTTTTAGCTTCGTCTTCGGTGATTTCGGCCACCCTGCCGCGAACGTATTCAATGTTGGCCTGCAGCCCGCCTCGAAGCTTATATTCTTCGAAGCCGCGGCCAACCGCGCGAAGGTCCATACAGAAGATCGAAGAATGTACTTCCCGGTCGTGCTCGTTGGCGATCATCGCCTCTTTTACCGAGTGCATACAGCAGTAGGAGGAGCAGAACTTATTGAACCGGAAATCCCGCGATCCCACGCATTGAATGAAAGCCAGCTTCTTGGCGGTCGTCGCGGCGGCCTTCTTGCGATGCATGGACTCGAGCCGGGTTTCCAGTCCTGCCAGCGCCTCTGCCTGCTTCGCCCATTCGAGGAGCCCCGGGTCGGACGCGCCCGCTTTTACTTCTTCGATGACCTGAGCGGAATTTTTGCCCTGTTTTTCTTCGAGCTGCTTTACCCGCCCTGAAAGCTTCCTGACCTCTTTTTCGGTATCCTCTACTTCTTTTTCCAGGGCAATCTCGGACGGACGGTCCAGATGGCCCGCTGTGGGGCCGGAGGCGCTAAGGAGCCGTTCGAATTCAAGCGCCGTGACAACGTTGTCAATCCGGTCGTAGGCGTACTCGGGAATGACCGACGGGTCAAAAACGTCATAACCGGTAGCCATCACGATCGCCCCGACTTCGATTTCGACTACTCTATCCTTCTGCTCGAAATCGATCGCCCCGGCCTGGCAGGTCTTGGCGCACACGCCGCACTTCTTACCCTGCCCAAGCTGGCGGCAGTTGGGAGCGTCGATAGTGAAAACCGAGGGGATGCCCTGCGCAAAATACTTGTAAATAGCCTTGCGCTTTCCGATCCCGGCGTTGAACACGTCAACGGCCATAGTCGGGCATTTCTCGGCGCATGACCCACAGCCTGTGCACAGATCTTCATTAACGTAGCGGGCTTTCCTCTTTACGCTTATTTTGAAATTGCCCACTTCACCGCTGATGCTCTCGACTTCGCTGTAGGCGAGAAGATTTATTTTCGGATGCCGACCGACATCCAGCAACTTCGGCGAGAGAATTCAGATGGCGCAGTCATTGGTCGGGAAGGTCTTGTCGAGCTGAGCCATTCTCCCGCCAATGCTCGGAAGCCTTTCCACCATATGCACCTGGATTCCCATTTCTGCCAGGTCCAAGGCAGTCTGAATGCCGGCGATCCCTCCGCCGATAACCAGTATGTCTTTACTCACGATTCACCTCGTTTAGACTGGAAAATCCCCCCAGCCCCCCTTTAAAAAAGGAGGGAATTGAAGCGAGCTACGCCAGGGGCGCAGCCATGCTTTCCGTAATCAGGGTGGTCAGGTCCTTTATCTCCATCTTCATATCCAGATTTTCGAGCGCGCAGCTCAAGTGAATCTGGCACTTCGGGCAGGCCGTAACCAGGATTTGCGAGCCGGTGGCCTTCGCTTCCTTGAGACGCTCAACCTGGATTTGCCTGGAGCAACTCGAACAGTTCGCCCAGCCGGTCGTGCCGCAGCAGACCGCGTTTTCCCGGTTTCGTTCCATCTCTTTGAATTCGCCGCCCGCCAGGGTTTTCAAGATCGAACGAGGGCTGTCGTAGATTTTGGCCATGCGTCCAAGGCGGCAGGGGTCGTGATAGGTATAACTTTTGGACCCGTTTGACAGCTTCAGAGCGCCGTCGGCAATCATCTTCTCCAGGTAGTCGTAGAAATGGACCACTTCGAAGCCGAGGTCTCCAAAATATTGCGGATAGTGATTCTTGAAGGTGTAATAGCCTTCCGGACAACTGAATACAACCTTCTTCGCACCGCTGCTCCGGATCAGCTCGATGTTCTTCGCAGCTAGCTTTTTGAACGTTTCGGAGTTGCCGTTCCAGAGCATATCGTGCCCACAGCATGCTTCCTCATCGGATACAACCGGCTCGATCCCCGCCGCGTTCAATATCTTTATTACATTCCTTCCGATTGAAAGGCTGTCGACGCCCAAGTCGCGAAAAATGACATTAAAATAGGGCATACAACCCACAAAGAAAAAGACATCGCCCGTAGAGGCGATTTTGCCCGCCTGCCTCGCCCAGTCGGTCTTTTTCTGCTTCACTCCCTGGGCCTGGAACTCCATGACCGTCTGAAGCATCCCGTGGTGAGTAAGAGTGGGCGCCAAGCCCCGTTTTGCCGCCTCTTCCCTGAGATCGCGCATGAATTCCGGGAAATTGATGTTGGTGGGGCATCGTTCGAAACAACGCCCGCAAGTGAGGCAAGCCCAGAGGTCCTTGTCCTGGAGCAGTTCGTCTCCGAGTTCAAGGAGCGCCTTTTCAACGATGAGGCGAGGAGAAAAGGTCGGCAGCACCCGTGATACCGGGCAACTCCCGGTGCAGACGCCACAGTCGAGGCAGGAATAAGTCCTGTGCAGCTTTACGGATTCGGCTATATTCATGCAGCCACTCCAAGAGACGATTTTCCGAGCTCTATTATGCGGTTGGTAAACGTGGTCACTATTTCAGCAAAGCGTGCGCCTTCGGCTGAGGAGACCCATTGCAGCTCGAGCCGGCCGGGGTCGATCCCAAGCAGATCGAGCAGTTCGCGGGTCATTTGCACTATCCGGGATGCTTTTTCATTACCGTCCAGGTAATGGCAGTCACCGATGTGTCAGCCGCTCACCAGGACGCCGTCAGCCCCCTTCTGGAAGGCCTTCAGGATGAAGTCGGGGGAGACCCTCCCTGAGCACATCACCCGGATGACCCGGATATTGGGCGGGTACTGGATACGGCTTACCCCGGCAAGATCCGCACCGGCGTATGCACACCAGTTACAGCAAAAAGCGATTATTCTCGGCTCGAAATCCGCACTCATTTCATTTTCCTCGTGTTTATCTATTGTGACAGCGCCGCATCGACCATCGTGAGCACTTCTGCATCATTGAAATGCCTGATGGAGGCCGCGCCGGTCGGGCAGGCCACCGCGCAAGCCCCGCACCCTTTACAGAGCGCCTCCTGGATGGTGGAAACCTGTACGCCTTCCGCTTTTTCCATCAACTGCGGGGCGCCATAAGGACATACCGCAACGCATTTGCCGCACCCTCGGCAAAGCGACTCGTCCACGCTCGACACCACCCCTTCGACCTCGATGCTCTTGCGGGCAAGTACGGTTGCGGCGCGTGCCGCCGCTGCCTGGGCCTGGGCGATGCTCTCATCGATCGGCTTCGGGTAGTGCGCAAGTCCGCACATATAGATCCCGTCGGTTGCGAAGTCCACCGGGCGCAGCTTCATGTGAACTTCGAGGAAAAACTTGTCCTGGCTTAGCGGGACTTTGAAGAGCTGCCCCAGTTCCTCCGCCCCTTTGGTGTGAATGGCCGTGGCCAGGTTGATGAAATCGGGCCTGAGGACAATCGGGCGGCGAAGCACGTGGTCCACAATGCTCACTTCGAGCTGCCCGTCCGGGGTTTCCGTGACTACCGGTTTGTTTTCAAGGTCGTAGCGGATGAAAATGACCCCGAGCCCGCGGGCTTCCCGGTATAAATCCTCGCGCTCCCCGTATGTACGAATGTCGCGGTAAATGATGTAAACATCCATTTCCGGGTTGCGCTTTTTCAGCTCTATGGCCTTCTGAACCGAGAACGTGCAGCATATCTTGCTGCAATGCGGCCGCCCCTCTTCACGAGATCCGACGCACTGGATGAAGACGGCGCTCTCGGCTTTCTTTACCGTGTCGGTATCCCAGGCGTCTTCGAGTTCGTGCCATCGGAAGACCCTGCTATTCTTTCCGTAAAGGTATTCCTCAGGTGTAAACGCGTGGGCGCCAGTTGCAAGAATGGTTACGCCATGAGCGACCTGGCTCTCCTGGCCGTTCGACACCACCGTGGTGTTGAAGTTGCCGATATAGCCCGAGGTCGCTTTGATACTGGAGTTGAGGAAAACCTTGATCTTTTCGCTCCGGCCGACTTCGGCGACCAGGTTCCGGACATACTCGGGGGCGTCCTCGCCTTTCCACGTAGTGCGCAGTTTCAGGGCATGCCCGCCCAGCTTATCCTTCGCCTCGACGATGCAGGCCTCGAAGCCCTGATTAGCCAGGGTGAGGGCGCTCACCATCCCGGCCACTCCGCCGCCGACCACAAGCGCCGCCGGGGTAACAGGTACCGAGGGCATGGCAAGCGGTTCTATAAGTTTGGCGCGCGAGACGCCCATCCGTACCAGGTCCTTGGCCTTTTCAGTGGCCGCATCCGGCTCGTCTGCATGCACCCATGAACACTGGTCGCGGATATTGGCCTGCTCGAACAGGTACTTGTTGAGACCCGAGTTACGTACCGTCTCCTGAAAGAGCGGCTCATGCGTGCGCGGCGAGCAGGCGGCAACAACCACGCGGTTGAGGTTCTGCTCCTTTATGACCTGCACCAGCTTATCCTGGGCATCCTGGGAACAGGAGAAAAGATTCTCCTGGACGTAGACGACATTTGGAAGCGTCTTTGCGTACTCGACGACTTCCGGCACCCTGACCACACTCGATATGTTTATGCCGCAATTGCAGACGAATACGCCGATCCTGGCGTTCTCGGCGCTTACGTCGCGCTCCTGCGGGAACACTTTTTCCCGGACGAGCGTGTTCCTGGACCCGGAAAGTCTGCTCGCGGCAGCGCCTGCGGCGGCCGAGGCTTCCATAACCGAAAGAGGTATGTCTTTGGGGCCCTGCAGAACGCCGCACACGTAAATCCCGGGCTTCGAGGTCGCCACGGGAGTAAAACTCGAGGTCTTGGCGAAACGATAGTGATCCAGGTCAAAGCCGATCTTTTCGGCAAGCCCATTGGCATCAGGGGAGGATTCAAGGCCGACTGAAAGGACGACCATATCGAATTCTTCGGCCATCATTTCCCCGGATTCGCTCACATAATTGAGCTGAAGATTATCGGTGCCGGGAACTGGGTCACATGTATGAACGCGGGACCGCAAGAACCTGATCCCGTTATTTTGGGCCCGCGTGTAATACTGCTCGAACTCCTTGCCGAAAGTCCTCATATCCATGAAAAAGATTGCCGCATCGAGCTCGCCTTTGGCGTGTTCCTTGGCTATCACGGCCTCTTTTATCGCATACATGCAACATACGCCTGAACAGTAACCGTTGTTGCAGTGGCTCGTATCGCGGGACCCGACGCACTGGAGCCAGGCAATGCGCTTTGGGTGTTCGTGCGTCTGGAGCTTTTGCATTCCGGCGATTTCGGTGCGCAACGCTTCTATCCGCTCCGCATCTTCCGGTTTGGCCTGCTTTTCGAGCTTTTTGAGTTCTTTTTCCGCCAACCCGATCTGCGCATCGCGATGCAACTCGGAGGGCCTTACCAGGTGCCCCGTGGTCGGACCACCCGCACTGAGAAGCCGCTCGAATTCGAGGGCGGTTACCACGTTGGGATGGTCCGCATAGTTGTAGGTATCGAACCGGCTGGGGTCGAAAGCCTTGAAACCGCTCGAGACGATTACCGCTCCGACCTCGAGATCGAGAATCTCCTCTTTCTGTTCATAGTCGATCGCATCGGTCGGGCAAACTTTTGCGCACACGCCGCATCTTTTGCCCTGCCCTAGCTGGCGGCAGCTCTTCGCGTCAATGCCGTACGCGGAGGGAATCGCCTGAGCGTAATACTTGTATATGGCTTTGCGCTTACCCATTCCCGCATTGTATTCGTCAATCACCGGGCTCGGGCATTTCTCCGCGCAGGCCCCGCATGATATACACTTATCCAGGCTGACATAGCGCGGCTGCCTGCGGACTTTTACCGCAAAGCGTCCTTCCTCGCCCTCGATGCTGTCAACTTCAGAATTGGTGAGCAGGTTGATGTTGAGATGCCGGCCGACCTCGACCAGCTTGGGAGAAATGATTCACATCGCGCATTCGTTGGTAGGGAAGGTCTTGTCCAGTTGAGACATGCCTCCGCCTATTGCCGAACCTTTTTCGAGCAGGTGGACGAAATATCCTGAATTAGCCAAGTCCAGCGCGGCCTGCATGCCGGCTATACCGCCGCCGACGACCAGGACCGAACCGACCGTACCCTTGTCAGACGCTTTCTCTGTCATACTTCCTCCTGATGGAAATTGAGGGAGGCTGCAAATCGGATTGGTGGAACCCGTTTAGAATCGAATTGCCTTCCACACGGCTTACGCAAAAAAATAGAGCTGATTCTTAACCCTGAAACAAGGATTCGTCAAGGAGAACTAGAACATACGCAGCATTTCGAAGAAGTAGGGTCGGCGATCAGTTGCAATTTCGAAGTATATTATTGACACTAAATCAGTAGAGAAAGCAAGGAAAATCTTCAAGACGACGGATTTGCCCGGTCTATCGGCTTAAGAGGCTTCCAAAATAAGGATGTTAACTGGTTGAAAAAGGACATCTCAAACCGATAGAATGCTTGCATCAGGACGCAAATCTCTCCTATAGTGCCGGAGATTACCGGTAACAGACGGGCTGCAGGCGGATTCTATTTAAATTCCCGGGGAAGTCTTGGAGGCGAAATGGCAGTTTCGGAAAAGATGAGCCAGTTTATGGAAAAATCCTCGTGGATTCGCAGGATGTTCGAGGAAGGAGCGCGCCTCAAAAAAATCCATGGCGAGGACAAAGTCTTTGATTTCAGTTTGGGAAATCCTAACGTTCCGCCTCCGGACATAGTTCGTGAAAAACTGATAGAACTGGCCAAAAGCGAAGATCCCGGAACTCATGCATACATGCCGAACGCGGGTCTTTTTTCCACACGTTCGGCCATGTCCGCTTATTTTTGCCAGGAATTCTGTGTCTCGATGGCACACGACCAGGTGATCGTAACGTGCGGGGCGGCGGGTGGTCTGAACATAATTTTCAAGGCGTTGCTCGATCCCAGTGACGAAGTGCTGTGTCCAGCCCCCTATTTCGTGGAATACGCGTTTTACGCGGACAATCACGGCGGGGTCCTCAAAACCGTTCCCACTCTCGATGATTTCAGTCTTGACGTTGACCGGATGGAAACAGAGATAGGTCCGCGCACAAAAATCGTGCTGATAAATTCTCCGAACAACCCAACCGGCAAGGTGTACCCGGAGGAGTCGATCGGGCGGCTGGGGAAGATTCTCGAGGCAAAGAGCAGGCAATTCGGCCATATCATCTACCTGGTGTCCGATGAGCCGTACAGGAAGATCGTCTACGACAACTGCTGCGTCCCGTGCGTTTTTCAGCATTACCCGAATGCGCTTATTGCGAGCTCCTACTCCAAGGAGCTTTCTTTGCCCGGCGAGCGGATCGGCTTCGTCGCACTGGGCCCTTCCGCCGAGGAGGCGACCAAAATTATGGACGCCCTCGCGCTGGCAAACCGGATTCTTGGTTTTGTAAACGCTCCGGCCTTCATGCAGCGCCTCGTAGTCGAGCTGCAGGGAGTCTGTGTGGACGTCGATATCTACAAACGCAAAAGAGACCGGCTCGTAGACGCGCTCACCCGATTCGGCTACGATTTGACGGTCCCGCAGGGGGCATTTTATCTTTTCCCGAAAAGCCCGCTGCCCGATGACGTTCAGTTCGTCGGGCTCCTTCGGGAAGAAAATATTCTGTGCGTGCCCGGAAGCGGATTCGCGGGACCGGGCCACATCCGTATCGCCTACTGTGTCGATGACCGGACGATCGAAGGAGCGCTGCCGGGATTCGAAAGAGCAATAAAGCGTTCCAAAGCAATCTAGGAACGGTATTCAGGAGGGCAAATATGCAAAAGAAGGTCTTTTTGCAAAGAAATCTTCGCAAAGGTGGAGGCGGTGGACCCCCGTATACGAAGTATCTGCTGATCTCGGCAGTTTGCCTCGTCATCCTGGTGCTCATAGCACCCTATCTCTTTAAAGGAAAAAACAGGGAGATCAACAAAAGGCCCGTACCGGACAGGGCGTCGATTACGAAAGAGGTCCCAAGACCGGTGGAACCACCGGCGCCCGAGAACATTCCGGAACAGCTCAAGCCTGAATCTGCAGTTGCGCCCGAGGCCGTAAAGGCACCCGAGGTCCAGCCTGCGCCCAAACCCCCGGAACTGCCCCCGGCCACTCCACCGCAGGCAGTCATCCCGGAGCCGCCCCCGGCAGGCAATGCCTTCGTACCTGAAAATGCCCCACCTGCTCCGGCGCCTGCCCGAACTGCCAGGCCAGCAGAACCTGCGCCAAGAGACCTGTTCCCGAAAAAAAGCGCTCCATCCGAAGCGCCAACGGCAGCGGTACGCAAAGCGCCAACGGCAGCGGTAGGCAAAGCGCCCGGCAAGTCAGCATCTAAAGCCGCCTGCCCGCCGCTTTGGGCAAAACCGGGCACTTCGACGGCAAAGGGAGGTTTTGCCATAATGGTAGGAGCGGCCTATAAGAACAAGGCGGAAGCCGAAGCAGTTCGCAAGGACCTGGCCAGGAAGGGTTACAGCGTCACGGTTCGCACCGGTCCCTACGGCTGCGGATACAGCGTTGTTACGAGCCCCAGCCCCGAGAGGAAGGCCTACACGCTCCAGGAACAGATGAAAATACAGGGTGTGAGCAACACGACCATAATCAGGGTAGCCCCTGCTCAAGGGCCAGTCCGAAAACATCCGCCGGAAAAGCCGGCCAACGGCAAGACCGGTATTTCGCCCGCCCCCGGAAACTGAAACAGGCAAGAACTTATCGTGAGTGAATCTGTAATGGTTTTGTTTAATAAAGTTGTACCTCGTCTCCTTTTGCTCCTTGCAATATGCTTTGCTTTGACACCGGCTTCAATTTCCCCGGCACAGGCGCAAAATACCGGTACCAACCTGAAACCGGGTTCGCAGCAGCCGGTGGGGCTCAGCCAATCCGGCTCCCCGGGAAAGACGGGACAGTCGGACCTGGAAGAGGCCATCCCTATCGACGCCGAAAAGATCGACGAAGCGGGCAAAACGCTCGGCAGGAAAATAGATGCCGTAACGGTCGGGGCTTCCGTCAAGTATGGCAGGTGGATAAACGCCAGGGCTTTCGGGGAGGTTTCGTGGCTGAAGCTTATCTTCTGCCTTGGGTTGATTCTGCTTGTGTTCGCAATTGAGCGAGCCATCCGGAGCGTCATTTCCCTGCGGATAGAAAAAGCCGCGCAAGGGCAGAAATACGGATGGGGAGACCTGATCCTGGAGGCCCTATCCAAGCCTCTGACGCTCTTCATCCAGGTCTATGGAGTCTATTGGGCTTTATCTCCTATCTGGATCTACTTCGAGACGCAGGGAGGAGCGAACCTTTTCCACAAGGCGGCAGGCAAGGCGGCCGACCTCGGAGGCACGATAGCGCTTTTCTGGTTCCTCTACCGGTTTATCTTTTCCATCGATCTCAAAATCAAGAAATGGACCAGCTCGACCGACAACGGCATCCATGACATGCTCGTTCCGCTGATCAGCAAGACAGTGCGGGTATTCGTACTGGTTGTGGGCGGCATGCTGGTTATACAGAACATGACCGGAATCGAGCTGGGACCGCTGGTGGCCTCACTCGGGATCGGAGGCCTGGCTTTCGCCCTTGCGGGTAAAGACTCGATCTCAAATTTCCTGGGCAGCCTCACGATCCTTCTGGACAAGCCCTTCAGTGTCGGGGAAAGAATCATTATCGATAAACACGACGGGTTCGTCGAAGCGGTCGGCTTTCGCAGCACCAGGATACGGACTCTCACCGGGAACCTGGTTACGATTCCAAACGAAAGAATCACCAACTCTACCCTGGAAAACATAGCCAGGCGTTCCTATCTGAGGTGGAATACGGAGTTGGGGCTGACCTGCGAAACTCCGCCCGAGAAGGTGGAAAGAGCAGTTCGAATTGTGGAGGAAATCCTCAAAGACCACGAAGGCATGCGCAGCGACTACCCCCCAAGGGTCCATTTCAACGGCTTCAAGGACTGGAGCCTGAACGTCTCGATTTACGCATGGTATTTCCCGCCGGATTACTGGAAATTTCAGGCATGGGTTCAGGAAAGCTGCCTGGAGATCATGCGGCGGTTTCGCGAGGAGGCAATTGAAATGGCCTATCCGACCCAGGCCGTCTACCAGATCGAGGGAGAAAAGCCCGTGCAGGGGTCGCCCCTGTTCGGGAAGGTGGCATGGGAGCACTGATTGGTGGGCACATAAAGCGTGCCCACCCTACGAAATTTACGAAACTAACCTTTGACTCAGGGCGCTAGAGCGCCCCTTTGGATGAGGGTATTCCGCTCCTGCGCGGATCGAGTGCTACGGCCATGCTCAGCGCCCGGGCAAATGCCTTGAAAGCCGCCTCGAGCATGTGATGCGTGTTGCTGCCGTACAAAACCCGGACATGCAGGGTGACTCCTCCATTTTGGCAAAAAGCCCTGAAGAACTCAGGGGCAAGATCGGTTTCAAATTCTCCCGTCCGGTCGGCCATCGGAGGCGTATCATAGACAAGAAACGGCCGGTTCGACAGATCCAGGCTGACCATAGCCAGCGCCTCGTCCATCGGGACCGCGAAATGGCCATAGCGTGTGATGCCTGCCCGGTCGCCCAGGGCTTTTGAAAGCGCCATGCCCAGGCAGATGCCTATGTCTTCGACCGTGTGGTGAGCGTCGACTTCCAAGTCGCCGGTTGCCTTGATCTTCAGGTCGAAGAGCCCGTGGACGGCAAAAAGCGTCAGCATGTGGTCAAGAAAGGGGACCCCTGTATCGAGTTCCACCGTGCCTGTTCCATCAAGCGAAATCTCGGCGGATATCTGAGTTTCTTTAGTGGTCCTTTCCAAAGCGCCAATTCTTTTTATAGCCATAAGCGATCCTGGATGTTTGAGTCTCGTCACAGGAGCACACAATACATTCTAATCCGGAAAATTCAATTCATTTATGATGGGGTAAATACGGGTGAGGGGCGAGGCGGTATTATCTCGGGCCTGCGCCCGGTGTGAGCAAGGATCGAGGCTTAGTTTGCACGAGCACGGTCATCACCAGGATCGAACTAGTATCTACCCTGTCGACGATGTACGAATCTCAGGTAAATACGGTAATCGCCGGACTCGACACCACGCGGGATCTTCTGCCCTTCAGGGACTAGAAGCGTAATGATTCGGCCCGAACCAGCGCCGCCCGAATCGGCGTTTTCCCTTTTGTCCCTGATTTCTAGAAGCCTTGCCTCTACGGCAACCGGTTCACCCTCGGGCCGGTATTGAGCTGCGGGGCCAATTCTAGTTGTCTCGCCTATAACGATATCCATGGCCTGCTCCTTTATTATGGTTACATATGGTTACAATGGAGCTATCGGCCGGATAATGGATATACATTAAAATAAATAATATATACAACACAGTAGCGATAATTACCCGTTGCTAATTCTCAGCCTTTGAACACCTATCCGGTTTCTTACGCCTGCTTAATTCCTTCAGCTTTCGCCACTTTAGCCCAGGTATCGCGAAGCGTAACCGTGCGGTTAAACACCATTTTGCCGGGTGTGGAGTCAGAATCGACGCAAAAGTATCCGAGCCGCTCAAATTGATACCGGCTGCCTGCGGTTGCCCCGGCGAGGCTCGGCTCCAGTTTGGCGGACTGGATCACTTCGAGTGAATTAAGGTCGATAAAGTCCTTGAAAGTCGATCCATCCTTTTCTTCCGAAGGGTCGGCCCGATTCAGCAGCTTGTCGTAGAGCCGGACCTCGGCCTCCATCGCGTGAGCGGCGGAAACCCAGTGGAGAGTGGCTTTGACTTTGCGGCCATCCGGCGGCGAATCTCCGCCCCTGGTGGCAGGGTCATACGTGCAGCGCAACTCGACCACCTCGCCCTTTTCATCCTTGATAAAATCGACGCATTTTATGAAATAGGCATAGCGAAGCCTTACCTCACGCCCGGCGGAGAGCCGGTAGAACTGCTTGGGAGGATTTTCCATAAAATCATCGCGCTCGATGTAAAGAACCCTGGAGAAGGGCACCTTCCGCACGCCGGCGGAAGCATCTTCCGGGTTATTTACCGCATCGAGCTGCTCGACCTGGTCTTCAGGGTAGTTTTCGATAACCACCTTCAACGGCCGCAAAACTCCCATCACCCGCTGTGCGGTCTGGTTCAAATTTTCCCGGACGCAGTATTCAAGCAAAGCGAGGTCAACCAGGCTCTCGCGCTTGCCCACTCCGATCCGTTCGCAGAAGTTTCGAATCGCCTCCGGCGTATACCCACGCCGCCTCATACCCGCAAGAGTGGGCATTCTCGGGTCGTCCCATCCGGACACATAGCCTTCCTGAACCAGTTGCAGGAGCTTCCGCTTGCTCATGACCGTGTAGCTCAGATTGAGGCGCGCAAACTCTATCTGCCGGGGACGCGACGGAACGTCCAGGTTGTCCAGATACCAGTCGTAGAGCGCCCTGTGGTCCTCGTACTCCATCGTGCAGATGGAATGAGTGATGCCTTCGAGCGCGTCCGATTGACCGTGAGCGTAGTCATACATCGGATAGATGCACCATTTGTCGCCGGTCCTCCAATGCGACATATTGCGGATGCGGTACATCACCGGGTCGCGCAGGTTGATGTTCGGGGAGGCCATATCGATTTTTGCGCGAAGCACGTGCTCGCCGTCGTTGAACTCGCCCGCGCGCATGCGTTGAAAAAGGTCCAGGTTTTCAGCGACCGACCGGTTACGGTACGGGCTTTCCCGCCCAGGTTCGGTGAGCGTCCCGCGGTAATCCCGGATTTCATCGGCGCTAAGGCTGTCCACATAGGCCTTACCCGCCTTTATAAGATCGATCGCCCATTCATATAGCTGCTCGAAGTAATCGGATGCGTGGTAGAACCGGTCGTCCCAGTCGAACCCCAGCCACCTCACGTCATTCATAATGGAATCGACGTATTCCACCTCTTCCTTGCCTGGGTTGGTGTCATCGAACCGGAAATTGCAAAGCCCCCCGAATTCGGCCGCAAGCCCGAAATTGAGGCATATGGATTTCGCGTGCCCTATATGCAGATAACCATTCGGTTCGGGTGGGAAGCGGGTCAGGACCTTTCCCCCGTTTTTTCCTGTCTTCACATCATCAGCGATTATGCTGCGAATAAAATTTGGCGGGACCTTTGTTTCGACGCCGTTCATCTGGTTGCTCTCCGATTGGGTTGGGCATACTTTCGGGGTTGATCCTCGTAAGACAGACATAAAGTGAAGACATGTTTTCAGGAGAATATGCAACTAAAGCACATTATAACCAACTATGATTATAGGAGAAAATCCGAGAGATTCAAGATTTCCATGCCGGCCCCAGCTTTTAGTCAAGCTGAATGACCCGGCTCACCTGCCTGTTGACGCTGGCGTAAATTTCCTCGTCCGTCCCGAAAATATCCACGATGCATTTGTGGTCGATAAGTTTTTCGACAACGAAAGCCGTGACAAAGAGACTGACGAAATTCGGACGCGGGACCAGGGTCCGAAGGTTGGCTGTCTCGTACTGGATTTCGAACTCCTCCGAATCGAGGATTTTTTGCAGGGCGAATTGAATCTGGTCCTGCAGGTCCCCCTTGCTCGTGGTCTCGATCAGACGTTCTTCGATCAGTTTCATCGAGATCCTGTCGGCCAGCTCATCAATATTGTGCCGAAGCTGATTGATGGCGTGATACCTCTGGGACTCTTTCTGATGATCGAGTTTCGATATCACCGCGGATTCTCTTACGTTCGGCCTGTATTCTCTTCCCACGCCGTTTCCTTTCAAATTTAGTCATCATGCCCGTTTTGAAATGGGTTTAAGGCTCTTCACGCCCGTTTGATTGCCTGTTGATTATCGCGGCCAGATATCCAGCCCCGAAGCCGTTGTCAATATTTACCACGCATACCCCCGGAGAACACGAAGTGAGCATCCCGAGGAGAGCGGCGACACCCCCGAAACTTGCGCCGTATCCTACACTTGTCGGAACGGCAATCACCGGCCCTTTGACCATGCCCGCGACAACGCTGGGCAAGGCGCCTTCCATGCCTGCGACCACCACGTAAACACTGCCTTTGCGCAATTCCTCCCACGCGCTCAGCAGCCGGTGGATTCCGGCAATTCCTATATCGTAGTTGCGCTGCACCTTATTGCCCATGAATTCGGCAGTCAGCGCCGCCTCTTCAGCAACCGGCAAGTCCGAAGAACCGGCGCAAATTACGTGAACCGTTCCTGCTGGAACAATTCCAGGCGCCTCTTCCTGTTTCAACGTGAGCGCGCGCGCCTGGGAATGGTACTCCAACGAACCGATCAGCGCCATGACTTCCTCGGCCTTTTGGTCATCCACTCTTGTAATCAGTATGTTGCTGCCGAATTCCAACATGGACCGGGCAATCGCGGCGATCTGGCCCGCCGTTTTGCTCTCTCCGTAGATGACCTCGGCAAACCCGCGCCGCAGGCAGCGGTGGTGGTCGACCTTGGCAAAACAGAGGTCTTCGAATGGCAGCTTCTCGAGGTATTCCAGCACTTCCGGCATACCCCTTTCGCCGTTTTTGAACTCCAGGAGAATTTCTTCGATTTTCTTCATATCACCCTACTTTTGGTACAGACTCCAAAATCAACTCAAGTTGCCGGTCAACGACCCCCTTAAGGGAATTTAGGGCTTTATTGGCCGCCGCGCCATTCTTTCTAAGACCATCGAGGTCCCCGAGCCACTTTTTCCACCCGGCAACCAGATCGTCCGGGTCGAGCGCCAGGAAGCTCCCGCCGAAACCGCGCAGGATTCTATGTTCATACAGGACTTTTTTCAAGTGAGGACCGTAAAATACAGCCTTCGACCATGCGGCCGGCTCTAAAATATTGTGACCGCCGACCGGTTCGAAAGTGCCTCCGCAAAAGATGAGGTCACCGACCGAATAGAGCTCAAAAAGCACGCCTATGCGGTCAACGAGCACCACAGGGGCGGTCCTGGCGCGCGAGCCTTCTTCGATTTGGGTGAGCAGGTCAAAAGGGACGTTTTCATTTTCGAGCCACTCACACATCTTAGGGATATTTTTCATATGCCTTGGAGCAAAGATCCCCAGAAGATCGGCAGAAAAATGCCGGAGCCTCTGAAATACGCGCATCAGCTCGATTGACTCCGACCCGCGAAGGCTGCCCCCGATAAGGACCGGCCGATTTCCGACGCTCAACAGCTTTTTCCAAAAATCCGCCCTCTCCGGACGCGCTTTTTCGGCAAGCCCCTCGTATTTAGAACTCCCGAGCGCCAGCACTTTCCGGGGCGAAACGCCGATCCGCAAAGCCCTTTCCATATCTTCCAGCGAGTGCATGGCCATATGTGTGAACTGTTCGAAAACAGGCCGGAAGAGGGGCGATAAAAATCTGAATAAGCGCTCCGACGATCTCGAAATGCGACCATTGAGCAGTAGCGCCGGTATGTTTCTGCCCTTCAGCTCCCTGAAGAAATTAGGCCAGAATTCCGACTCGAAATCGATAAAAAGGTCCGGCTGAAGGGTATTTATCGCTCGTGATACACATTTGGAAAAATCGAGAGGAAAAGGAAAAACGGCAATACCCGGGGGAAGCTGAGCCAGGGCGAATTTGAGGCCTTGAGGGGTGCCCGAGGTCATGGAAATCCCCGCGTCAGGCAATCTTTTTCTCAGCGCGGACAATACCGGTATCGCGCCGGTCGCTTCTCCGACCGATACGGCGTGGCACCAGATTCGAGGCCTCCCGGCCGGAACCGCCGGGCAGTCGTAGAATCCGAGCCTTCCTCTTTTGAACTCGGGGTCTTTTAAAGACTTGTGTGAGAGAAAACTGATAATTTCCGGTCCGAAACTCTTCAGCAGAATATTGTATGTGCAACTATAAAAATCCAGAACAGACCTCCAGCATCTCCACCTGATATCAAGGCATTCCCGCAGGTTCAGGTTTCATCCTTTTTGTCACCTGTTTCGCTACCATAAATGTCATACGGAAATTCTTCGGGCCACTCGGGAAAACCTTCCCACCGGGCGCCTTCGGTCCCGCACGGAGAGATAAAGGCCCCTTCCAGGCGGGCGCGCAAAATATCTTCTAAAAATATATCCTTTTTCGCTTCCGTTACTGTAACATTGCGGTCCTGGCTGGCGTCTTCTTTTCCGTATTTATCCAAATTGCCCACGGCGCTATCCTCCCGGGAGGTCTTTCACGGCGCTCCGCAAGATATGGAGATTGCCTGCAATAAACGACCTTACTCCGGCCAGCTTACATCCGGGAATGAGTAATCGCAACCCCTTTGGAACACCGGGGTCCTCAAAAAATAATAACGGCCTCCACCGGCTCTTCAAAACCCGGTCAGTTTGTGTAAAAATGCTGTTCAAAGATTGTTCAAAGAATGTGCAAAACTAGTCCGCCGAGAGCCTCTTTATCCACTCAGCACAGAAATCGTCAACGGATTGTCAACTCGTATGCTCTGTAATTTCGGCCGGTTAACAAACTTTTTGACAATCTCAATACCCCTTACTAATATTATGACTTCTTTTCATACTTAAAAAGATAAAAACAATAAAAACATCGAATCGAGGGATACCATGAATCTCCAGGTGGAAAAGGCAAGCCTTATCCAGGCCCTTCAAAGAATCCAAAGCACCACCGAGAAAAAGTCCACAATGCCCATTCTGAATAACTGCCTGATAAAAGCAGCCAAGGATGGGACCGTAGAGTTTTCAGCAACCGATCTGGAGCTGAACGTCTGGACGAAATTGGGAGCGGAGGTAAAAACAGAGGGCACAACTACGGCCTCCGCCCGGAAGCTTCTGGAGATCATTCGCGAAATCCCCCAGGATAAAATATCCCTCGAAGCAACCGCCAACAGCAGGCTCCTTATCAAGGCCGGACGCTCCAGGTTCGAGCTTTCCACCATTCCGTCCGAAGATTTCCCGAACATAAATCTCTACCAGGATATGCCGCTTAAAAACTGCGACACTTCCGTCTTCAGGCGCGCGCTCCAAAAGACATTCTACGGCATTCCGATGGAAGAGGAAACATTTACCGCGCCAGGGCTTTTGTGGCATGCCACCGAAGAGGGCAGCTACCGTTTCGTATCATCTGACGGGCACAGGCTTGCCTACTATGAAGCTCCCGAAAGCGCTTTTCCGGGGCTGGAGGTATCCAGGGAGATCATAGTGCCCCGGAAGGCAGTCCAGGAAATCAATCGGCTGCTGGAGAAAGAAACCGAGGCGTCCATCGGACTGGATGAAAAATCGCTCGTATTGCGAACTCCGAACACGTTTCTCAGCACCCTTCTGCTCGATGCGGAATTTCCGGAATATGAAATGATCATTCCGGCAGAAAGGCCTTTCGGGATCACAGTGGCAACCGACGTGCTCTTGCCTGCCCTCAAGCGGGTGGCGGTATTAACCGACCTTACCTACAGGCACGTCAAATTCAACATCAGCAAGAACTCGCTCCAGCTCGAGTCCGGAAACCCGGAGCTGGGAAACGCCGACGACGTTATCGATATCGACTACGACGGCGAGGATTTCACCATAGCGTTTAACGTGAAATACATCCTGGACAGCATTTCCGTCATGGAAGGCCAGACAATCAGGTTTGAATGGCTGGACCAGTTCCATGGTGGCATCTTCGTCAGCCCCGAAGACCCTGGATATTTGAGTTTGATCATGCCGATGGTGGTTTAGGAAGAAGCGGGTGAATAGGTGAATGGGTGAATGGGGAAAAAACAAATTTCTTGATTCGTGACCACGGATGGGCACAGATAGGCACGGATAAAAACCTCAAATGTCGCTTTAAGGCAGTGAAGGGCGTGTAAAGAGCGGATAGAAGCAAATTCCTCAATTCCTGACCACGGATAGCACGGATAGGCACGGATAAAAGCCTCAAAGGCAGTGAAGAGTGAGCAGTGAGCAGCTAAGAACAAATTCTTCAATTTTCGACCACGGATGAAGGAGCGCAGCGGGGTGGATAAACACGGATAAAAACCTCGATCCTTCATAAGGACAGTGGGTGCTGCAAATTTCACCCTTTGCGGAAATGGCATGAAATGGCACGATTTGGCAGGGTTTTGGGAATTTTTCGGTCGATGATTGAGAGATGGCTGTGGTAATTATATTGCAATATCAATAGTGTATATTATAACTAATTATCATTATTATCTATTAAACGTTCAAAACGAAAACGGCGGCATACCTTTTTTTGGCTTCATAGGATCCGGGCAGAAGTGCCTCGGCGATAGCCCCGGGAGGCCCTTCCGGCTTGGTCTTCCCCAGCGATTGTAAATTACCATTAGCAAGACCGTATAATTCAGGGATTTCAATTAAGGCGACACCCGTAAAGCTGGTGGTTGCCGTTTAACCTGCTACTTTGCAGCGTGACAGCTTCGTCAGTGTTCTCCGGGTCGCTGGTTCGGTGAACGGTCCCTATTCAGTTTTCAGAGAGCAAGGAGCGGGAAGCAAGGAGCAGGGAGCGGGAATAAAAAGCTAAGAAACTTTACGCTTGCTGATGCCCGCTTCATCCTGAAAATGCAGGCCGAATTCAGGTGAATGGTGAGTAGTGAATAGTGAGCAGAATCCCTCAATCCCCTAATCCCTGAATTCGCTTAATTCAACCATAGTATACCACGGAGTAATTTGGCCGTGCAAAACGGCAACCAGAAGCGGCAACGAGAAGTGGTAACCGGAAACGGCAACCAGATGCGGCAAAAGGCATCCTGGCCCGGGATCTTGGGTACTGCAATACAATCAATCTTTAAGAGACAATGGATCGGATAGCAGGGCAGCCCTCAGCCTACATTAAGCGGCTTTGGGAATCTTGATTCCGGCTTGTTCCCTCCTTGCTGCGAGTTAGAAGCATGGCCATCTTATATTCGCCTTTTGCAGCAATGTTCTTCTGCCTTGATTTTGGCGACCAGGTGTAACACCATATTTGCAAAACCGTATTATTTGAGGATTGCAATGAAGACGATCTCGATAAAGCTACCGGATGATTTATTGGTCAAGATCCAGCACGCCGCAAAGAAAAGAGGCGAAACCAGCTCTGCGTTTATTCGTGAATCCGTTGAGGAATCTCTTTCTAAAGAAAAGAATCCGAGTACGAGTTCCTGCCTCGACTATGCGCGAGATCTTTCGGGGTGTGTGCAAGGCCCGCCGGATCTTTCAACGAATCCGGCACACATGGATCATTACGGAAGATGAAACGTCAGGTCATCCTGGATACCGGTCCGCTGGTCGCTTTTCTCAACGCAAGGGATAAATACCACGATTGGGCGGAGGCCCAATAGGCGCAAATCCAACCTCCTCTGTTGACCTGCGAAGCAGTCATCTCCGAGGCATGTTTTCTTCTCAGGCAATGGGAGGAAGGCGCCAATTCCGTTTTTGAATTGCTGCAAAGGAAGGTTTTAGCTATCTCATTTTGTTTGGCGGACCACATCGTTCCTGTTACCATCTTACTAAAACGATACGGAAATGTGCCCATATCGCTGGCTGACGCGTGTCTGGTGAGGATGGCTGAATTACAAGGCAGCAGTTCGATTTCAACGGGATAAACATTGAGCTTGGTTATAAGACCCTGTCGATTTATTCGCCCCGCGAGGTGACGACCTATGGAAGAGAAGATTCAAATCAAAGCAGTTGATATGGTTCGAAGTATCAGTGACCAACAGGCACAGATGCTTAAAGGCAAATCCGAAGCTGAGATAATTGACTTTTTCGGGAAGGCAGGAGAAGCGGCGCGCAACGAAGCAGAAGAAAAGCGGTCCGCACATTCTAGTTGAGATGGAATTTCGCATTGCCGACCTCAAGTAATTTGTCTTGACAATGTCTGGCGACGTGGATAAGGTTAAAAAATGGCTACTCAACGAACGAACAGAACCGAAAAACTTGATCTGCGGCTCAGTAAGTCTGCCAAGCAGACGCTGCAGGCTGCGGCAACGGCGGCGCGCAAATCCGTCAGCGAATTCGTTCTGGAAACGGCGCTGAGCGAAGCCGAAGAACGGCTCGCGGACCGGCGCGTCTTTACGCTCAACGATAAACAATGGGAGGCCTTCGTCGCTGCCCTTGACGCGCCGCCCCGTCGTCACCCCCGCCTGGAACGGCTGTTCCGCGAACCGTCCGTTTTTGACGCCGAACCGTGACAACCCCCGTGCGCATCGAAAAGTTGCAGCGAACTCATCCGGTCGAAGAATTCACCTGCGGTGAACCTGAACTTGACCGCTTCCTCATCCGCCATGCACTCCAGGCGCAACAAATGAATTCATCGCAAACCTACGTTGGCGTAAGCGGCAAGACGGTCATCGGCTACTACACGATTGTAGCGGGTGAGGTTCGCCATGCGGACGCGCCGGAGCGCGTTGTGAAAGGCATGCCGCGTCATCCGATACCGCTTCTCGTGCCGGCTCGTCTTGCCGTGCATAGCGACTGGCAAGGCCGCGGGATCGGGGCCGGGCTACTCCTGGATGCCCTGGGGCGCACCCTGCAGGTTGCCGACATGGTCGGGGTGCGCTCGCTTGCCGTTCATGCCAAAGACGATACTGTGGCGGCGTTCTACCGGCATTTCGGGTTCATGCCGTCGCCGACCGATAGCCGGCACCTTTTCATGTTGATCAAAGACATTCGCGCCGCAGCCGGCGATTGATAAATCCGGTAAAAGGCCTTCCCGAGAAGAATGCAGGGAAAAGGAACTCACGGACTCCACAATCCACAAAAATCGCACCATTGGTGCGGGAAGTGGAGGCTGCGTCCAATTGTCTGCGCAGTGCACGGAAAATCGCATTATGAAAAAGCGGCGTTGCCGATGCCACAATCGCAAAAATCGGATCGCACCCGATCTCATGCCGCTGTTACTTGCGCAAATTTACGATGCTCTGGAAAAAATCTCCAGCCGAGCTGCGCGCGATAAGTCATCAGCTTGTCATGAGCGAGTTTCTTGATTTCATCCCAGCCAATTGATTATTTGTTGAAAACAGCACTCGAGTGTCGTAAATTGACAATGTATGAGGGGTGCAATGTGAAAGCGGAAAAGCTGGAAACACGTCTTATGAGGCGTATCGACCGCAAACGTGGTGATGTGTTTCTGCGCTCGGATTTTAGCGATCTCGGTGGCTATGACCAGATCGGCCGCGCCCTTCGTCTACTGGTTGTGAAGGGCAAACTTCTGAAAATCGGCCAGGGCCTTTACACGCGCGCGGCGGCATCACCTTTCGACGGCACCCCGGCACCGGTCAAGGGGCTGCGCGCCCTGGCGACAGAAGCGCTTGGCCGGCTTGGAGTCGAGAGCGCTCCCACGCGCTTTGAACAAGCTTATAATTCGGGACAAACAACTCAAGTGCCGGCGGGACGAGTAGTCGCCGTCAGGAAGAGGGTGCGCCGCAAAATTGGTTATAACGGGACCTTTGTGAGTTTCGAACGTGCTTGACCGGCAACTCATCGAGCGGACCGCCGGCGCGCTCTCAAATGACGAAGTCCTGGTTGAGAAGGATTGGTATATCGTCCGCGCGATCGGGGTGATTGCATCTCTCGATCATGCCGGCGCGACGCCGGTCTTTTCAGGCGGCACGTCGCTCTCGAAGGGCTGGGGCCTTATCAAGCGCTTTTCAGAAGATATCGCCTTCAAAGTTATGATGCCGCAAGATACCAGCGGCACGGCAAGCCGCAATAAACGGCGGGCTTTCCGTGAGCGGATTCTCTCGGCCCTCTTGGCAAACGAATTCGAGCTTTTAGACAAGCCCCTGATTGGCAATCAAAGCCAGTTTTTCGCGGCCGACCTTGCCTATCAAAACCATTTCTGCCGACCAAAATTTCTCACAAAAAAGACCGTCCATATGATACAAAAACTTGGGTTATCCTCGCCGCCAAGCGGCCTGCAGCAAGAATGAATCGATGGATGAGCGCCAATGCCCCCAATAGCTTCAAAAGTGATGAGAGTTTTCTAAAGAAGCTCGCCGTGGGCGCAGCAGGGACTAAAGCCACAATGCAGCGTCTCCATGACCTAGGCTTTCAACCAATCGAGCTGGAACGGGGTTCATCGGGTTTCAAAATTTGGAAAACAATCAAAATCAAGAGAGTCCGTGTTCCTGATATCTTGTGCTTGAAGAGCGGATGGCGATTCGAATCGCGCGGTAAAACCAAACTGGAAATTTCTATGTCTCACTCGAAGTCCGATCCAAATCGGGCGTGGGACGCGGGCATGCGCGAAGACGATTTCGTCGTTGTCGTTCTCTGTGAGCAGGCGAGCGACTCCATTGTGGACTGGCGGGCCGCGTCACCGATCCACTTTATCAGGGTCGGAGATATGAAACGGGCCTTTACGCGCGAGCTGGTAAGAATCACCGTGCCCAAGGGCGTTGAAGAAGGCTCGGAAATCCGCGTGATTTGGCCCTCTGTAGCCGCCAATGAAAAAGCAGTTGTCAACCAGGTGACAACGACAGGACTTCAGCTTTGCGCCGTTGAGGGCGGCCGTCCTCAACGTTGCGTGACGGCTAGAAAGTGCGGGGCGCTGCTCCCCTTGTGTCAGGTGGGCGATACGGTTGAACGCCATCAGATTGTTGCCGCAGTCGTTCCTGCAGTTCTTCAGCTTCAGTGCCCTGATGATGTTGGCGAGAATTTTTTCAAAGAAAGACTTTCCAGTGTCGCGCTAAGCGAGCGGTATGGAGCCGCAAAAGCCTTAAGGTTTCGGGGGTTCCAGGAATCAAGGCAAGCTCTCAGCGAGAGGCTTGCCGATACAGTCGAAGACGTTTACGTAAGGCTTGAAGCCGCTGCCGCACTTGCCGCACGTGGTTTCCAGGAAGGCTGGGCTTTCCTTACAAACAGCGTAGCAAGCGAATTTGCCCAGGTTCAACTGGAAACGATAATCGTTCTTTCTGAAATCAGGGCGCCACAAAGCCAGGAATTGCTTATTGCTGCCTTAGCTGATCGGTCAAGGCGTGAGGAAATCAGGGCGGGGGCTGCGTGGGCGCTTGGCGAATTTCATACGGATGTGGCAGGCAGGGTGCTTACCGAAACTTTTGACCAGGCAAGTTTAGATATAAAAGTGGAAGCGGCGCGGGCTCTGCTTCGAATCGCGCCCGATCTCATGCCGCTTTTGCTTGATCTTATAAGAAGTTCGCCGGAAGCCCGCAGAGATGGCCTTGCATGGGTCCTTGCCCGGCAAGGCGATTTCGACCCTGCCGCAATAATCCGCCAACCAACCGATGACAATTTGAGGCGGTGGGCCGGGTATATCCTTGGATATGGAAAAGAGCGCTTCTTAGAGACCTCGGTTGAGGCAGTGTGCCGGAGTGATCCGGAGGTGTATTTTTCAGCAAGCGTCCTGTGGCAACTCCTCGCAAGCTGGATTCACGAATTGAAGGAGTATTGAGCCTTGCTAAAAGTAGCGCCTTATTATCGCGCCGAATATGGCGCAGCTTATGTTGGAGATTCACGGGAGCTGCTCGAGCGCCTGGCGGAGTCGTCTGTCGACCTTGTTATGACCTCGCCTCCGTTTGCCTTGAGACGAAAAAAGACCTACGGCAATGTGGATGAAACAGAATACGTCGATTGGCTCATTCCTTTCGCTCGAGGTGTACACCGCGTTCTTAAGGACACTGGAAGCTTTGTGCTCGATCTCGGCGGGGCCTATCGCGCAGGTATTCCCTCACGGTCTCTTTATAATTTCCGGGTATTGATTGCGTTATGCGATCTGGTTGGCTTTCACCTGGCGGAGGATTTCTACTGGTTCAATCCTGCCAAGCTCCCTTCGCCGATTGAATGGGTGAATAAGAAGAAGATGCGGGCCAAGGATTCCGTCAATACTGTATGGTGGTTCAGTAAAACGCCTTTCCCGAAAGCGGACGTCCGGAAAGTACTAGCGCCCTATTCGGCCAGGATGAAAAAGCTGCTGGAAGATCCGGATAGTTTTTACCAGCCCAATAAGCGCCCGTCAGGGCATGACATCAGCCGAGGTTTTGATGTCGATAATGGCGGCGCCATTCCTTCTAACTTGCTGACGATTCCGAATACGGACAGCAATTCCTATTATCTGCGGATGTGCAAACATTTTGGCCTTGAGCGGCACCCGGCGCGCTACCCTGAGGACCTGCCTTCATTCTTCATCAAGATGCTCACAGAGCCAGGGGATTTGGTTTTGGACATTTTTGCCGGTTCCAATACAACGGGCCGCGTTGCCGAGTTTCTGGCCCGCCAATGGCTGTCTTTCGACAACTCTTTAGAGTATCTGAAAGCATCGGCGTTCCGGTTCATCGAAGGCATGACTGAGAGTGCAGCGGGAAAAGTACTTGGGAAGCTTGAAAATCCTGATGCGGATTTATTGCTGCCGCGCCTTCCACGTGATGGTGTGCTGTTCGAAACAACACCTGCTAAAAAGACTGAAAAAACGGACGCGCAAATGGCTATGTTCCGATAGCCCATGGAAACCGAGTAGTGCCGGATCGTTACAAGCCTCCCTCCAGATCCGGAGGAAATTGCCAAGCTGCTGGAAGACCTGTAATGAAAACTTCCGCCGTCGTCTTAATTCTTCCCGCTTCCGGCCACGGCCTACCCGGGACGGATTGCGGGGAAGGACGCGCATGACGAACAGCAATGAAGCCTTCTCGCGCGTCTTGATCGATGCCCAGCTCGCCGATCAGGGGTGGAGCCCCCAAGACCAGAACAGCGTTCGTTATGAATACGTGCTGCCGGACGGCACGCGGGCTGATTATGTGCTCTGTCGCGGAGACGTCTGCAAGGCCCGCCGGATCTTTCAATGAAGCCGGCACGAATGGATCACTACGGGATATAAAACGTCAGGTCATCCTTGATATACTTGCTACTTACTCGCACAATCTAAGCGCTCAATAAATTCTAGAAAGCGTTGACCGCCGCAAACATTTCATAAGTCCGCTCAGTATAAGTTCATTTCTGAAAAATGAACGATTTGATTGAATTCGTGAGATAATAATGAATCGACTGCCGCTGGACCATAAAGCCCAAGCCCAGCAGTGCCGCCGACGTCATATTCGCAGACTGTCTCTGTTCGGTCCGATCTTGCGGGGCGAAGGCCAGCCGGACAGTGGCGTGGTCCTGCTTGTCGAATTCGAGCCGGGTAAAGCGCCTGGGCTGCTGTGGATGGTCGGCATTGAGGCCGAACTACCGGCTCTGCTCGACGAACGCCGGTGGGTCTGCGTACCGCCAAGGATCTAAGCCGCTACTTCTGGAGTGAGGTGATTAGCACCGCAGAGGTCCGGTATGCGGCCCGCATGAGATCATATCCGCATGACCTTGGCCACACAGGCGGCAATGGAGTTCGTACCCTGGCGACGGGCCGCCGACCTGGATCCTGACCGAATGCTTGTATTTTCGTTGGTCCGGGCCATAGAGGTCGTCGGATAGGCGGGGGAAAGGTTCCTGACGAGTTGAGTATCTGCCCCCAATATACCATGGAACATGATCGTGTCGATACGCAACCACTTGGTTCACGCCTGCCTATTAACTTGCATAACATTTTGAGCAATTAAATCGGCCACGGACAAGGCTTTAAGGCTACTATTAGTCTGGCCATCGCACCGGAGTGGGTTCCATTTTTGGTTGGGTTAAAAGTGACGCTAGACTAAAATTAATAGCCTTGGTAGAGTGGAGATTCGAGGCTATTTGGGAGTCTGAAAAAAGGAGCGATGTTATGGCCAGCTGCTGCTTGTGTTCTGATGCTCCAAGGATAGAGCCAATCGAGCCTTGGAACCAACCTTTGTTGGAGACCTCGAATTTCATCGTACTACCCTCATTGGGTGCATTAATTGAGGGATGGCTTCTAATTGTACCCAAAAAGCACTTTATTTGCGTAGGGGAGCTACCTGATCCACTTACAACCGAGATGCACCAGATAAAGGGCTTTCTTTTCTCAGTTCTGAGAGAATTATACGGGGAGGTCTGCGCGTTCGAACATGGCCCAAGTAGACCAAACCTCAGCGTCGGGTGTGGTGTCGACCATGCGCACTTGCACATTCTGCCGTTGCCGTTCGACCTACTCACTGAGGTAATACCATTCTTACCAGAAGATGTAATCTGGTCCAAAGCGGGACCGGAGCAATGTCGAACCGCTTTTAGTCGCGGGGAAGATTATTTGTATCTCGAACAGCCAGCCGGGGTTGGCTACATTGCTACCGACAAGTGTTTCAAAAGTCAGCTATTTCGGCGTGCAATTGCGAAAGCAGTGGGGGTACCAGAAGATTTCAATTGGCGAGAGCATCCCGGTTTTTCAAACATAATGGCCACAATAAAGAAGTTGCGGGCTTATAATGGAGGCGTGTCCACATGGACGAGCCAACCCCAGATAGCTGCTTAAGTGATACGGACAAGTCCCTGGATTTTGCCCCTGCGGATCTTACTGATTATCGTCCCCCAGGTGACTGGCGGTCTCGATACGATCCGGAAGCCAAGCGAAATATCAGGCTTGAAGCCGCCTACCTACTATTCTTAATAATTGCTGTCCCCGCCTTAATGCTTTGTCTCTGGCTTGATTGGCCCAGATATTTATTCGCAATTTGCGAGCAGAAATATGCACCTATCCAGAAATACGGTATAGCATGGCTAGGTGGGCTGCTAGGTGGTACGGTTTTTGATTCGAAATGGCTCTATCATGTGGTTGCTCGGCGATATTGGAACCAAGACAGAAGATTATGGAGGATATTCACACCATTTATATCTGCCACACTGGCGTTCGTAATGATTGCTCTAATGTCATCAGGGGTGCTCCATATTATAGATCGCAAGTCGGTCGAATCCCTCTCCCTGGTCACAGGAATTGCTTTTTTGGTTGGCTACTTCTCTGATAATGCAGTTGCAAAGCTGACTGAAATAGCTGAGAGTTTTTTTGGATCAAAAAAGAAAAAGGGGAAAGAATCTCAGAGCGCGGGAGATGATTTAGCCCAAAAAGATGAAAAACCTGCTGTTTCGGAAGAGGAAACTAAGGAATCAGAATCCAGCGACCGAGGGTAATAATAATGGGGATATCTAGTTTGGAAGTAAATGCCATCATTTTATTCCACTTTGGGGGGCTTGGTTGAAGACACATGAAAGACGCGTCCCCTCTTCGCTATCCAGGTGGAAAATGGAGAATAGCCCGCCTTTTTGAAAATATAATCCAGCTTAATGGGTTGACAAAATACCCATATATCGAACCTTACGCAGGTGGTGCAAGCCTCGCTTTGAGCCTCCTTTTCAAAGATTTGGTTTCTGAGATTCACCTGAATGATCTGGACCCTGCCATCCATGCATTCTGGGACTCTGTATTGTCCTGCAATCAAGATTTTCTAGATATGTTGGAGGAAATTCCGGTTACTCCCGAAGAATGGGAAAAACAAAGGGCCATTTACACCAATGGACGAGAATCAGGCAGATTTGCCTTGGGTTTTGCGACCTTTTTCCTCAATCGGACAAATCATTCTGGCATTTTAAATGGCGGAATGATCGGAGGTAGGAAACAAAAAGGACCTTACAGAATAGATGCACGCTTTAATCGACCAGAGCTCCGGCGCAGGATTGAACGCATAGGTACTTTCAGGGACCGTATCAATCTCTCCTGCGAGGATGGAATGGAATTCCTGAGTAAAAACAGATATACCAATAAGTGCCTAGTTTATCTTGATCCGCCATATTACCGGTCTGGAAAACGCCTGTACCTGAATGCTTACTGTCCCGAAGATCATGCAGACGTAAGCGAATGCGTGCTAAAATTGAGTTGTCCGTGGATTGTGTCGTATGATGATGTTCCGGAAATTCGAGATCTATACAAGAGCGTTAGATTTAAAAAAATCAGATTGAATCACACGGCGAGCTCTTCCCGAATTGGGGAGGAGGTTCTGTTCTTCTCACCCCTATTGCGGATTCATTCCAGTAACAGGCCATCATATGAGCAGCCGGTCCTCTGAGGACTCAACTAACAGCACCGGCTGGGTTTAATTTGCTTTGGTATGGCCCGGCTATTCTCGAGTGAATTGACAGCTGTTGGGGAATTTTAGCCATGCCCAAAAAAGATATCCTGAGCAGTAAGAGAGCACAAAAGTGCGCTCTCCCCCCAATTCAGTCTGTTGTTTTTGTCACTCAGTCTGGGCCAAGGGGAGTCTCCAGCGGAGAAATCTCTCCCGAGATTATTGGTTGGAAGGCATATGGTCTCTGCTGCATGCCCTCGGGTTGGGTCCCGCCCTTCTTCGTAATATCCGGTTCCTGCCTCGATGGAAGTGTCTCAGATGAAATACTTAGAGTCTGGGTTAATGAGTGTGCTGAGACTACCGGGGTTACAATTAAAACCAAGTCAATCATGATTCGTTCGAGTGGAACCTCTGAAACAATACGGAATCGTGGGCAGTTGATATCAAGCTGCTGTTCTCTGGACGGCGTTCTGGAAATAATCAAGAAATCGATATCCCTACTACCTGCATCACTCTCCGGAACGGTTCACTGGATTGTCCAAGAGTGTATAGACTCAAAGGAGAAGGGGCACCTCTCAAATGAAAGGCATTTGAGGAGAGAAAAAAGAGATTGGGTCGCCGAATTCGAGCCTAAAGAACGCAGGCCCGGTTACGTCGACCGCTTCGGAGTTCGAAACTGGCGAGATGGGAAAGACTCGCATGATACTGATTTGCGCTGCAATTCCGATTTCGAAATCTCGCTGGTTTTGAAACGTGTTGCCCTGTGGGCCAGCCGATTTTCTTCGCGCATTCATTTTGAGTGGGTGTGGGACAGCAATCAAATTCATATGGTCCAAGCTGACGAAGCAGAGCCGGCGACCGGCTTCGATCCTCGTTTGCTCATTAAGGATCGAATAATCGAATCGGCCGAGCCCGCCATTGATTCTCTTAAATTGTTTCGCCCGGCTACTCCTGAGGATCTTGAACGTTACGGCAAGCTTCGGAACGCTAAGCTTTACGGCGAGCTAAGCTACAAAATGCCCACTTTTTATGTGCTTAATGATGCCCAGGCAGTCACCAGCATTCTTGCTGGGCAGATTCCTCTTGAGTTGGAACAGGATCTCATTGAGCTCACTAAACGACCTTTGATCATTCGCACCGATGGTGCGAGCATTCCCGAAAATAGCCGTGAAATGCTCCCGCGAAGCGAGGATCTCCGCACAGCTGCTGAGGCCATCAATTGGTTGCAGACTCAGTTCAAGCCTAAAATCGAGGAGAACCAATTACAGGAAGAGGGCCTTTGTTTGATAGCTCACCATTTTATTCCTTCAGCAGCCTCAGCGTGGGCTCGCGCTGAGCCCGGTAGCAGAGTAGTGCGAATCGAGTCTCTCTGGGGTATTCCAGAGGGACTCTACTGGTATTCTCACGATACATTCGAAGTGGATACCCAGGCAGTCCAGATTGAATCACAACGAGCCAGCGCTTCGAACTACACCTTCAGGAAAAAATTACGCTATAAAGGGCGTTTTATTACTCCTGGTCAAGATGGCAAATGGAGGCCATACCCAACACTCCCGCCTTTTGACTGGAAGCAGAGTATCACTAGAAAAGGGTGGTTATTTGAGATCGCGCACACGACGCGACGAGTGGCTCAACACGAGGGATACCCTGTCTCGGTGATGTGGTTTATCGATAACCATTCTCAAGCGACTGCGCATAAGGTGTTGCCTTGGTATCATACCAAATCAAATTTGGGCTCTCCAAAGGCGGCCCCGCGGCAAAAATATCGAAGTACTCGCGACGTTCGGATTAAAAACGCTATTGATTGGCAGCAGCTCCAAGAGGATCTTCAATCGGGAAAAGTTATAGAGCGCGTGGTAGTTGAGCCAGAAGACCCAGAACTAATTCGAAATTCGGAATTCACTAAGGAATTGGCTCGTCTTGCTGCGCTGCCTAAACCTAAAGGATTTGTGGTGGAGCTATACGGCGGAATACTCTCGCACGCCTACTATGTTCTTATAAAGGAAGGTGCCGAGGTCGAATGCATCGATTTGTTCGGTGCCGACGAGGACACAGTTGAATATAACAAGTTAGTGCGTGATAAAATCCCCGAAATAATTGTTGGACGTGGCGAGCGCGTAGAGAAAGTGCGATTAAAAGGGAATGCCCTCAGGGCCGCTCTGCAGTGGAAGCTGGTTGAAGAGGCTTTCGAGGCCCTGGATGCTAAATCTGCGGTGGCGTTAATCGGGGAACTTGCCGATATTCAAGAGGTCATTAGAGCATTGTGCCGGACGATGGATGTGGATGAAGCTGATATTGAAACAGAGCGCCAGGAGAAAGAAAAACGCAGGGGCGGCTTTGAAAAGGGGCTGATGCTTTTAGAAACTTCCACGCCACATTCTATCGACGCAAGCCCAACAACCGGTGCAGAAATACTGTCTCCTCGGCCTTACGAGGCCACAATTTCAGAGCCGGTTCATCTTCCGCCAGCAAAACTATATCGCCGCACCGATCTTCGGCAGGTTGATAATGAGCTTGAGAAGATGTTCACGTTCGAAACGGAAATAAACAAGATTGGAGATGTAAAACAAAGTCTGAATTTTTCAGTGCCAGTTGAAAACCCGGAGCAGCAGGATTTTACTTTAACACTAGAGTTACGCCGAACATCCTCTTCCTTACGTGCGGTTGTCCGCCTTGGTCTCCGTCGTCCCCTGCAGTTGAAATTAGAATTCGCTAAGCATCGCCAAAATAAAGAAGAGTCAGCTAGGTAGGGGTAGCGGCAATTCAACCTCCTATGGTCATCCGTTCATCAAACTAATGTTGCGCACCAAGGATGGAAACCGGATACCTTTAATCCACCTGCCTCCTTATAAAAGTCGGGATGCTCAAGTCTTCGTCTTCACGACCCCGGCCGCCTCCGGTAATCCATCTGAAGGATGGTCCTTCTTCTGGGTGCAGTCTGTTGTTCCGGGTCGGTTTCGTTCTGTTCCATTCCCTGAGCTGCGATTTTTCACCTTATATTAAGGAGAAATTTTATTGATATTCTCCTTTTTTGAAGGAGAAAGTGGCCGGACGTATGGACGCCACTTTGCCCAATCCATTTTAGGCCCACTCATAGAAGCAGGGAGCAGGAACCGCGGAGCGGGAAGCGGGAATGAGGGCCCCGGCAAGAAGGTTTCATAATATTGCATCGTGGTCCGGATCTCGGGTAGTGCAATACAATCAATGTCCCACAGAGACATGAACAACTGTTCCGAAAAGCAGTCTTTCACGCGAAGACGCGAAAAAGACTGACAAAGCCCGATGAAACATGAAAAACTGTTCCGAAAAGACTTGATGGGTTGCGCTTCGAGACTGTGTCGCAATTGCTGCCGTAAAGTGGGCGATTTTGGCATTTAATTGAAGCATATCGAAGCGTTATGTGATATATTAGGCCCCCAATACAGGAGGGGCTATGGCTTATCGACATGGAAAAGATCGTGGACAGATGATGGTGCTGCCGCCGACTCTGGATCAGTACGTCTCCCGGGAGAATCCAGTTCGCGCCTATGATGCATTTGTCGAAGCACTTGACTTCAAAGACTTGGGAATCGACATCGATGATCGCAAGGTGGGCAACAGTGAGTATGATCCCAGAACGATGCTGAAGCTGCTCTTGTATGGTTACTCATACGGCGTGAAGAGCTCCAGAAAACTTGAGCGAGAGGTCCACAACAATCTCTCCTTCATCTGGCTGATGAAACAATTGAAGCCCGATCATAAAACTATTGCTGAATTTCGGCGCAAAAACAAACGGGCCTTGAAAAAGGCACTGACTCTTTGTGCCAGGCTCTGTCTGAATCTCGGCCTGATCGAGGGCAATGTGCTCTTCGTGGACGGTACCAAGCTCAGGGCCAATGCTGGAAAAGGCAACCTTCACAGGGAAAAATGGTATCGAGACCATCTGGAGCAAATTGATAAAAGAATCCAACACATTTTGGACGAATGCGAGAGGGTCGATCAAAACGAGTCCCAATGCGGGTCCTTTGTGAAAATGCCAAAAGAGTTGGCGCAAGCCGTAAAGCTAAAAGAATCCATTGAGAATGCTCTGGCCGAGTTCACACAGCGTGGCGACCAGACTGGAAAGGAACGCAAAATCAACCGGGTGGATACACAAAGCGTATTGGTCAAAAGCCCTCAGGGCACCCATTGCGGGTATTGCATGCAAAACGTTGTGGATGACAAAAACGGCCTGATTGTTCACACCGATGTAGTGAGCGAGTCAAATGACCTGAAGCAATTAGCCGCTCAGGTTTATGGCGCCGAAGCCGAACTTGGTCGTGAGTGCAAGGTGGCCTGCGGCGATGCGGGCTACTGGGACATAAGCGAAATCACAAAGGTTGAATCCGGTTTAAGGAAGGTGGTAGTTCCATCCAAGACTCAAGCATCGGGGAAAGAAATTGGTCCTTTCGAAAAGAGTAGATTTGCCTATGATGCAGACTCGGATTGTTACCTGTGCCCGGAAGGTCACCGGCTGATTTTTAGACGTTTTAAGGAAAAAAAGCAGCAGAGAGAATATCGCATTGATAAACGAGGTAATTGTCGGCGTTGCCCGCATTTTGGCATATGTACCAATTCAAAGCAGGGCCGAACGATAACACGCCATGTATTTGAAGAGGTAGCCGAAGCAGTGTCCAGAAGATTTGAGGAGCCTGAAATCGCGCAAGTGTATGCGAGGAGGAAAGCTCGTGTTGAGCATCCATTTGGATTTATTAAGAAAAACTTGGGCTTTGGTCAATTTCATCTACGAGGACGAGAAGGGGCCGGGGCTGAGGCATCGATACTGGCTACATGCTTCAACCTGAGGCGAATGCTAAGTCTGCTTGGCGGGGTCAGCGGTTTCATCGCCTCGATACAGGCGGTGTAGTCAAAAACATTGGTAGACAGTTGCCAACGCATGGCCTAAGTCGTTCAGCCTTCCCCGGGTGCGGATAGCTGATTAGTGGAGCACAATACTTTGTGGGTCAGGTTCTGAGAGATCTGTGACCGCGTGCTTTTAAAAAATAGCATGCCTTGAACAGGTACGAGGTTCGTAATTCTAATACGACACAGTCTCTTCGCTTCACCCATCCTACAGGTCTACGGGTCTTTTCATGGTTTCAGGGTGTCCCGAAGGGACGTGGAAAGCTGTCTCGAAAAGTTCGTCGCGGCTGGAAGCCGCTCCTACAAAGACTGGGACTCTTTTCATGGTTTTCAAGGGTGTCCCGGCGGGACATGAATAAATGGTCCGAAAATGACAATGGCCGGCGAAAAGCCGGCCATTGTCAGGAATTATGGAATTGTTTTGTCCTGCCCCGGGATGGAAGGCGGGTAACTTTAATCCGCCTGCCTCCTGATAAAAGTCGGGATGTTCAAATCTTCGTCTTCACGAGCCCGGCCGCCTCCGGTGATCATCTGGAGGAGGGTCCTTCTTCTGGTCCCCGTTTGTTGTTCGGGTTCGGTTTCGTTCTGTTCCATTCCCTGGCTTGCCGCCTCACCCACGGGAATTCTCTGCCGTACGTTCGGGGGAACCTGGAGAAGGTCGTAATCTATGGCGGGCACCACCCCTTCGGGCCGGAATCTTCTGATGGGGCGAACTGTTGAGGCTTCGACGGTTTTTTTCTGCTCGATCTTCCCGATGCCGGTTGCGATCACGGTGACGCGAATCTCGTCCTGCATCTTTTCGTCGATGACCATGCCCAAAATAATATTGGCTTCATCGGTAACCTCTTTTTGGATGATCGACAGGGCTTCTTCGAATTCATGCATGCCGAGGTCGGGGCCGGCCGAGATGTTGATAAGCGCCGCGCGTGCGCCGTGGATCGAAATATCTTCGAGAAGCGGGCTCGAAATCGCCTGCTGCACGGCCTGGGCGGCCCTGTTCTCACCGCGCCCGACGCCCGTGCCCATGAGAGCCATGCCCATTTCTCCCATGACGGTCTTCACGTCGTTGAAGTCAACGTTGATGTAGCCCTCTTTTATTATAAGGTCGGAGATGCCCTTTACCGCGTAGAGAAGCACGTCGTCCGCGCGCTTTATCATGTCGAGGAAGGTGGCCCGCCTGTCCGCCAGGCAGAGGAGGCGGTTGTTGGGGATAGTGATGACAGTGTCCACCGTGTCCTGGAGGAGTTTAAGGCCTTCGTCGGCATGGCGGAGCCGAACCTTGCCTTCGACCATGAAGGGTTTGGTTACGACAGCCACGGTCAGCGCGCCTATTTCCTTGCATATCTGGGCCGCGATCGGAGCGCCGCCGGTCCCTGTGCCGCCGCCCAATCCGGCCGTAATGAAGACCATATCGCTTCCGTTGACGGCTTCGCGAATCTTGTCGACGTCCTCCTGGGTCGCTTTAGCCCCCATTTCGGGCAGCCCCCCGGCACCCAGACCCTTTGTGAGGTTGGTTCCAAGTTGAATTTTGACCGGTGCGAGATTTTTCTCGAGCACCTGCCAGTCGGTATTGGCGGCAATAAACTGGACACCCTCAAGCCCAGCCACGATCATGTTGTTAATGGCATTGCCGCCCCCGCCCCCTATTCCCAGAACGGTAATTTTGGCTCTGCTGCTGACTCCGGTTTGGTCCATCGTCATCTGCTCCATGCTGTACTTCCCCCTCTTAGTGGCTCTTCGTGCCATAATCTCTCCGCCTGAAAAGCTCTCCCTATACTGAACAGCTCACCGCTCCACCCCTCAAACCGGCCCTAGCCCTTAGCGCCGGCCCCTCCACAGGGCAAAGCCGTCTTTTACCAAAATTCTCTGTACCAACGTTTAAGAGTTTCCCAGATAGATCCGAGTTTGTTGCGTGAATCCCTCATCGGCATTCCTCCTCCGTGGCCTCTTCCATAAATCAGAAGTCCTGCTGCAGTGGAGTAAATCGGGTTTTTAACAACGTCGCCCAGGCCGCCGAAATTGCATGGGACCCCGATTCTCACCGGCATGTCGAACACACGCTCGGCAAGCTCGCGAATTCCAGGAAGCAGTGAAACACCCCCTGTGAGGACCACCCCGGCGTGCAGCGTTTCGATGAACCCCGACCGGACCAGTTCCCATTCGATAATGTCCAGGATTTCCTTGGCCCGCGCCTCGATGATCTGGGTGAGGATCGACTGTGCCAGTTGGCGCGGCTTTTGACCGCCGACCGATCCGACCTCGATGACGTCCTGGGGGTTTACCATCTCGACGAGCGCGCAGCCGTACTTTTTCTTGATCTTTTCGGCCTCGTCCATTGCGCACCGCAGACCCACGGAAATGTCCGAGGTAATGTGGTTTCCGCCGAGTCCGACCACGGTGGAATGCCGGATCGCATTGTTCTGAAAAACGGCGATCTCGCTCGTCCCTCCGCCTATGTCCACCAGAGCTACGCCAAGATGCTTCTCGTCCGTATCCAACACGGCGCCGCTGGACGCCAGTGACTCCAGGACAACGTCCTGGACCTGGAGTTCAGCCCGTTCGCAGCATTTCACAATGTTTTGAACCGCGCTTGTCATTCCGGTTATGATGTGGACCTTTGCTTCAAGCCGAACCCCCGCCATTCCGATCGGATGGTGAATGCCCTCCTGCTCATCGACAATATATTGCTGGGGCAATACGTGGAGAATCTGCCTGTCGAAGGGAAGGGCGATGGTTTTTGCCGCGTCCAGGACCCTTGAAACATCGGACTGCGTGACCTCGCGACTCTTTATTGCGATCACCCCGTGGCTGTTCAAGCTCTGGACGTGCGTTCCCGCAACTCCCGCGAAAACCGAAGAGATATCGCATCCCGCCATCAGCTCGGCTTCTTCGACCGCTTTTTTTATGGAATGGACCGTCTGATCTATGTTTACGACGACTCCGCCCCTAAGTCCGGCTGATGGATAGGTCCCCACGCCCACTATATCCATCCCTTCGCTGGTGACCTCTCCGACGACAGCACAGACTTTTGTGGTTCCAAGGTCGAGGCCGACGATCAATTCCTCTTTCTTTCCCATTGGGATCCTTTCAAAAGCTCCCTCGGAGCCGAGTCTTTGCGGGAAAACGATGCAAACAACGTCCGATCAGCTCGGCTGTTTCACCTGCCCCTGGGCCGGTTTGGAGACCGGAAACTGTCCCTCCAGATATGCCTTGCCCGGATAATCGAGGTTGATTCGGGTCACAAGCGCGGTCCAATCCAGCTCGTTCAGGGTATTTATTACTTTCCTAAGCTTTGCAATCTTCTGCTCGAAAGCGTCCTTCCCGATATCCACCGGAACGGCCCTTTCGCCCATAACCAGAGTAAACCCGTTCTCGTCCCACCGGCATTCGCTTATGGCGGTCCCCGCGAGCCAGCTTTTCGAAGAATCTATGGCCGACAGCAGTTCCATGATCTGCCCCATACTGCGGGCGGGAACCGGGTCCCCTAATTTGATATTGGAGTCGCAAAGCCCGGTTATGAGCGGCAGCGGCCTCTTTTCATCCGGAGCGGCCTCAGAGAACAGGATGCCCTCACTATCCATCTGCAAGTCTTTGCCGCCGCACCTGACAGTGGCTGCAGGCTCACGCTCAACTATTTCCGCCACGATAAGGCCGCGTGACTCGAGACTGACGCGGGCTTGCCTGACGGTCGGGAGCTTTTTCAAGCGTTCGGTCACCTGTGCGATGCGGATGTTCAGGGTGCATTGGCCTCTTTCCAAACCCATTGTATTCAGAACCTCTACCCGATCGAGGCTTTTGAGTCCGGTTATTTCGATTTGTTCAAGCTTGAACCAGGGAGCGCGGAGCATCTCGTGATACAACCGGGAGAGACCGGCGCCGAGCACCACTACGAAGCAAAATCCGGCAAAAACGACGATAAAACCCCGAAATAAGCAAAAACTCCCCTTGAGGCACCTGAATGGGCTCTCCTGGTATCTGTTTTTTCTCTTTTTCCTGGTTTTTATCATTGGGCGGATTTCTACAGAGTTATTCCAGTATACGAATTTCTCGTTCCAAACGCACGCCAAAAGTTCCAAAAATTTCATTTTCTATCTTTTCAATCAGGCAGACAATATCCCTGGCGCATGCGCTGCCTCGATTGATAATCCAGTTCGCGTGCTTCCTCGAAACCTCAGCGTCTCCTATGCGGTAGCCCTTAAGACCGGCCTTTTCTATGAGCGCCCCCGCGAATTGCCCTTCAGGGTTCTTGAAGACCGATCCGGCTGAAGGGTAGCGCAGCGGCTGAGTCCGCCTGCGGTTTTGAAGAACCCGCTCGGCGCGTTCCTTCACGATTTCGCCGGGGCAGAAACCGAACTCGAAGCATGCGCCCAGAACGATGCAGTCCTTCGCGATACCCATCGTGCGGTACCCGGGCGTCAGTTCCTCCCTCCGGATCGAGCGCTTTTTACCATCCCGGTCCACCAGGTCGACCTGAAGAAGGTTATCGGAAATAGCGCCGGAAGGCGTTCCAGCGTTCATAACGAGCGCTCCGCCGACTGTGCCGGGAATCCCCGAAAGCGACTCAAGCCCCTCCAGGCCGTTTTCGATACAGTAGCGGATAAGCTCCTGGAGCTTCGTCCCTGCTCCGGCGTAGACAATTGTTTGTCCTTTTGACCTTTGCCCGCTTCGCAGCCCGCTGCAGGCGAGGTGAAGCTGAATGACCGCCAATTCCCGCGGGCCGTCGAGAGCCAGCACGTTGCTCCCGCCGCCAAGCACGACGAACGGGACGCCGGAGTCACGGAGGCGGTCCAGAAGCGCGCAAAGCGCACTTTCGCTTCGAGGCCGCGCAAGCAGGCGCACCGGCCCTCCCACCCGGAAGGTGGTATGCCGGGCGAGCGGCTCATCGAGCAGAAATTCAACATCCGAGACCCCTTCAAGAGCGGAGCTGATATTCATTTTGCGCCTTGAGTCTCTGGAGCAGCGCTTCCCCGACCTGCAGAATGTTGCCTGCTCCAAGCGTCATCACCACGTCTCCCGGCTGCACAATTGAGAGCAGCTTATCGCTCATCTCTTCCAGGGTCGGGCAGAAATGGAGATCGTGGTGCCCGTGGGCGGCTATTTCATCGACGAGCAAGCGTCCGTTGACTCCCGGTATGGGTTTTTCGCTCGCCGCGTAGATCTCGGATATGAGCAGCACGTCGCAGTGATAGAAGCACCGTGAAAACTGCTCCAGGAGGGCCTGCGTCCGGGAATAGCGGTGCGGCTGGAAGGCTATGATCCGGCGGCGCTCCGGGTAGCAGTTGGCAAGGGTTTCAAGGACCGCCCGGATTTCAGTCGGGTGGTGACCATAGTCGTCCAGGACCAGCACGCCCCCGGCTTCCCCTTTTATTTGAAACCGGCGCTGCACGCCTGTCATGTCCTGCAGCCCCGCCTGGACGGCGGGCCAGGGTATTTCGAGCTCGTGGGCCACTGCAACCGCCGCGAGGGAATTGAGCACGTTGTGGCGGCCCGGGATCCGGATTTCCATCTCGCCCAGTTCCTCTCCGCCGTGGAAGGCCCGATACGTGCTGCGCAAGCCGCTGGTCTTCACCTGCCGCGCCTGGAAATCGGCCTGCGAAGAAAACCCGTAGGTTGCAAACCGCTTCTCGACCCTCGGCAGAATAGCCTGGATGTATTCGTCTTCGAGGCACAGGATCGCCTGCCCGTAAAAAGGGACCTTGTTTATGAACTGGAGGAAGGTATCGCGTATATGGTCGATGTCGCGGTAATAGTCCAGGTGTTCAAGGTCTATATTGGTGACTACGGCGATGGTTGGAGGCAGCATCAGGAAAGTGCCGTCGCTCTCATCGGCTTCGGCCACCATGAACTCGCCGCCCCCCAGTTTGGCATTCGTGCCCCAGGCATTGAGCCTTCCCCCGATGACCACCGTTGGATCGAGGCCACCCCTTGCGAGCACCGTGGAGACCATCGACGTGGTCGTGGTTTTTCCGTGCGCTCCGGCCACCAGGACGGAATATTTGAGGCGCATCAGCTCTGCGAGCATCTCTGCACGCCGGATCAGCGGGACTTTCGGAAGCTTTCGGGCCGCCTGGAACTCGGGATTTTCCTCGGAAATGGCCGATGAGACCACCACGACGTCCGCTCCCCTGACGTGGGCTGGATCGTGTCCCGCATAGATAGTGGCGCCCAATTGAGCAAGCCGATCGGTCAAATCCGAGACCTTCCGGTCCGAGCCGCTCACCCTGTAGCCGAGGTTAAGCAGAAGCTCGGCTATACCGCTCATCCCTATCCCGCCGATCCCTATGAAATGTATGTGTTGATAGCGTTTAAACATAATCTGTTCATTCCACTTGCCGGCGTTAGCCGGAACGGTTGTCCATTCGTTTTTCGCAGCTCCTGGCTACGCTCATGAGCAGTCCGACAGCCAGGCAGTTTGTGGTAAAGGCGCTGCCCCCGTACGATATGAAAGGAAGCGGCATGCCCTTTGTCGGGACCAGCCCCAGCACAACTCCCATATTGAGCAAAGCCTGGAGGGAGAGCATCATTGTAAGGCCAAGCGCAAGCATGCTTCCGAGCAGGTCCGGAGAATTTTTCGAAATTTGCAGGCCGGTCCGGAAAACAAAGAAGAAAAGCAGACACGTAAGGACTATGCCGACAAATCCCAGTTCCTCTCCGATCACGGCCAGGATGAAGTCGGTGTAGGATTCCGGCAGATAGAGCAGTTTTTGTTGCCCCGCTCCCAGCCCTTTTCCGAAAAAGCCGCCCGAGCCCACCGCTATCCATGCCTGAATGAGCTGATATCCCGAGAAAAGAGGATCCAGCCAGGGATTTAGAAAGGCTTCCCAACGGGTGCGGCGGTACGGGACCAGGTAGACGAACTTATAGACGCCAAGGGCCGCGAAGGGGGCCATCAAAATGAAATAACGGCACGGGACCCCGGCAGTGGCCAGCATGACGACCATAAGGACGACGAACATGAACGTGGAGCCGAAGTCGGGCTCTTTGAGCAACAGGGCGCTGAATATTGCGCACAGGACTATGAACGGCCAGAAGCTCGCGCGGGAGTCCTTGATGCGGTCCTGCTTCTTGACCAGCGCGCAGCTCAAAAATAAAATCCAGACCACTTTGGCGAACTCGGCCGGCTGCACATGAATACCGCCGGCGCCGAACCAGCGCCGGGCATTGTTGTATTTCGCTCCAACTCCAGGGATCAGGACCAGAAGGAGCAATACAATCATACCGATCAGCATGGGGCCGGAATATTTCTTGTACGAGCGGTAGGACGTGCGGCTGACCAGGTAGATGAGCGGGATGCCCAGCAGAATGCAAAAAAGCTGGCGCTTGAGGTAATGATTCGCGTCGGAGAATTTCGTGAGGGCCGGAATGGAACTGGCGCTGTAGATCATTATAAATCCGAAGGCGATCAGCAGGGACACCTCCACCCACAACTGGACCTCCAGGGAGAGAGGCTTCCAGTGGAGGCCCTGCTTTTCCTTCGATTCGAAGGTTATATCCGAAGGCGCGTCCATCGCCGTTCTGTGCAATCTGTTCTCCCCTGTTCTCGAAAGAATCACCGGATCCCTCAATCGGGCAGCTAATCCTCAAGCTGCGCCACCAGCTTTTTGAAATGATCCCCCCTGTGCGCGTAGCTCTCGTACTGGTCGAAAGAGGCGCACGCGGGCGAGAGCAGTACGACATCTCCCGGTGAAGCCCGGCCGACCGCATCCTGAAAGGCCGATCCCAGATCCGGATAGAGCCCGGCTGGGACCTTCCCGCCCAATTGGCCGTAAATCCGGGGACCGGCCTCTCCGAAGGCGAAAATTCCCTTGCCCCTGGCGATGAGGGGCGCAAGAAGGGGTTCATAGGAGCCGAGTTTATCCCTGCCGCCGAGTAGAAGCAGCACGGGCCGGTCAAACCCCTCCAGGGCTTTCACCACCGCGCCGACGTTTGTCCCCTTGGAGTCGTCGTAAAAGTCGATTCCTTTCCAGTTGCGCACCCACTCGACCCTGTGGGCAAAGCCTCCGAACCCGTCAACGGCCGCCTGGATTGCTCCGGCGGGCGCACCCATACAGAAGGCGGCCAGGGCAGCAGCCATTATGTTTTCACGGTTGTGCGTCCCCCGCAGCGTGGTTTTTTCCAGGCTGATTTCGAACTTTCCTTTGTCCGGGACGGACAACCGGATCGCGCCGCCCTCAACCCGTGCGTTTGCGGCCGGGTCCGAACTGCTATAGATCAGGACTGTGCCGGGGATCTCCTGGATGCGCTCCCGGCAAACCGGGTCGTCGCCGTTGATTACGGCGAAATTTGTGCGGTTTTGCCTCTGAAAAAGGGAGAGCTTGGAATCTTCGTAAGCCTTGAAGCTTTTATAGCGGTCCAGGTGATCTTCCGTTACATTGAGCAAAACCCCGGTATCCGGGCGGAAGGTGGATGTGGTGTCCAGTTGGAAGCTGCTGAGCTCCAGCACGAGAATGTCAGCCTGCCGGCCCGAAAGTATCCAATGGCTGAGGGGCGTTCCGATATTTCCGCCGACGAACGGGGCCCTTCCGGCCTGCTTCATCATTTCGCCGATCAGAGCGGTTGTTGTGGTCTTCCCGTTGGTGCCGGTCACCGCGATCACGGGAAGGCTGACCTGCCTCGACGACCACTCGAGCTCCCCGACGATCTCTATTCCCCGCCGGCGCGCCTCTTGAAGGGGTTCGATTTCCAGCGGAACCCCGGGGCTTATTATTATGAGATCTTTATCCAGAAAATCTTCGAGCCGGTGGGGTCCCAGCCGAAGCGCGCAGCCATCCTTTTCGATGGCATCCAGCGCGCCGTTGAATTCAGCGCGGGAGCGCAGGTCCGTCGCGCTCACTTCCGCTCCACGGCTCCGGAGCAAGGCGCATACGGCCCGGCCCGATATGCCAAGCCCGACCACGAGCGTTTTTATGGAGGTCTGTTCTGCTCTCACTCACACTCCCCAACCATTGCCTCTACGATCTTTTCCATTGTCATGCCGCGGGAGCCTTTCACCAGTATCCATGCCCCGGGGGGCGTAACCCGTCTCAGATAATCCACGGCTTCGGCATGATTTTCCGCGAAAAAGCAGAGCGACTCATCGAGTCCGGCTGCCTGCGCTCCTCTGAGCATCTCGGCGCCCAGGGTCCCGAGTACTATCAGGCGGCCCGGTTTTACCGCACCGATTCTCCTGCCTACCTCAAAGTGCAGAGAGGGGCTATCCCGGCCAAGTTCGCGCATCTCTCCGAGGACCGCCACGAAAGGGTTGCCCGAGCTTGCGGAAAGGACCGCTTCCACGGCGGCGATCATCGAAGCGGGATTGGCGTTGTAGGTGTCGTCCACCAGGACCCCGCCGTTTCGCAGCCTCAGGCAATTCATGCGCTGTTTTACAGGCGAATAGCCGGAGAGTCCGGCCTCTACGTCGCGAGCCGAAGCCCCAGTGCTCAGGGCCGCTGCAGTTGCGGCAAGGGCATTTTGGGCATGGTGTATGCCCATAACCGGGAGCGACACAGGTATCTCGAAGCCGCCGGCGTTCATTCGAAAAGATGTTTTTCCTTCGGAAATCACGATTTGCGAGCACACGGATACATCGGCAGCGCCATTTCTGAGAGAGCAGGTGATTTTTCGAGCCTTCATCTGTTCGGCAAAATGCGAAAGCATCGGGTCGTCCAAATTCACGACGGCAATGCCGTCCGTTCCCATCGATTTCCAGAGCCTTCCCTTTTCCTCCATGATGCCCTCGAGCGATTCGAGTCCCTGGAGGTGGGCCGGGTGTACATTGGTTATGATTGCGACAGTCGGTGAGCCGATCTGCGCCAATCGTTCCATTTCCCCGGGAACGTTTATTCCCATTTCCACGACGGCGACGCTGTGTTCTTCGCTCAACTCGAGCAGCGTGAGAGGGAGGCCGATCAGGTTATTGAAATTGCCCCTGTTCTTGAGCACATTTCGTGTCCGACCGAGAATGGCCGCAATCATCTCTTTTGTGCTGGTCTTGCCGTTGCTGCCGGAAACGGCGATTACCGGGATGTCGAACCTCTTGCGGTGACGCCGCGCCAGTTCACCGAGCGCATAGAGGGTATCGTTCACCCTGATCACGGCGGCCGCAGAAGCATCCAGGGAAAGAGCGTTGCACTCCGATACGATTACAGCCCCGGCGCCCTTTCTGACGGCGTCCGCAACGAAAGCATGCCCGTCGTGGTTTTCACCGGGCAGGGCAATGAAGCAGGCGCCGGGCGAAATATTCCTCGTGTCCGTTGAAATCGCCCCGACTTGCGCGCCGGGGTCCCCGGAGAGTATCTCGCCTCCAACATCCTCGGCCAGTTTCGCCACAGTCCTGAACATATCTTCTTTCATCCGGTCAGGGTTGTCTTGAATAAAGATCCGGTTCCCACACGGTTCGATTGCCGGCGGTTTCAGACCTGCCCCTGTATTACACGGTCCCTTCAAAATATTCTTTGACGACCTGCCTGTCGTCAAACGAGTACCTGGTGGAACCGATTATCTGGTAGGTTTCGTGCCCCTTGCCGCCGATAAAAATCATATCTCCGGGACGGCCCAGCGTCAGCGCAATCTCGATTGCCTTTCGCCTGTCAACTTCCCGAATGTAGCCTTTCCCCGTGGAGTCTGCCGAAGAGCCAAACGCAAGTATCCCCGCCTGTGTTACGCCTGCCTCGATTTCGTTGAGGATATCATCGGGTGTTTCAGTCCGGGGATTGTCGCTCGTGACGATCACGAGGTCTGCCAGTTCTGCAGCGACCCTGCCCATCATCGGGCGCTTTCCCCTGTCCCGGTCGCCGCCGCAGCCGAATACGACGATAAGCCTGTTTTCGGTCATTTCGCGAAGGCAGGCAAGCGCCTTTTCCATTGCGTCGGGAGTGTGCGCGTAATCTACGATTACCTGAAAACCGCACCGGTCCGGAATTGCTACGCGTTCAAGCCTTCCGTCCACGCGCGAAAGGGTCCGGATGCCTTCCTCGATGACAGCAGGCGCAATATCCAGCGACACCGCCGCCGACACCGCAGCCAGAATGTTATACAGGTTCAGCCTGCCCATGAGAGGAGAATCAACCCTGATTTTCCCTTGCGGCGTATGGACTTCTGCGGCGATACCCCCGGGGCTGAACCGGACTTTTTCGACGAAAACGCCGGCTGCCCCGCTTCCCAAACCGGGACCGGGGGGAACTTTGCCGGAGTAGCCGATGACCCTTGCGGCACGGGTGCCGTTTTCAATTATTCTTCTCCCGTAATCGTCATCCCCATTGACTACAGCCGCAGAAAGATGCGGGTCGAGGTAGGATGAAAAAAGGAGCTTCTTGGCGGCGAAATACTCCTCCATGGTCGAATGGAAATCGAGATGGTCCTGTGACAGATTGGTGAAGATCCCGGTCCGGAAGACGCACCCGGCAATCCTGCCAAGCACGAGCGCATGCGAGGAGACCTCCATGACGACGTGTGAAACACCGTCCTGGAGCATAGTGTGAAGCAGTCTCTGGAGGTCCAGGGACTCGGGCGTGGTCAGGGCAGCGGAAACTTGCTTTCCCGCCCACCTGTAGGCGAGGGTCCCGAGGACCCCGGGACTCGATCCGTTTCGACGAAGAATGCTCTCGATGAGCAGCGAAGTCGTGGTCTTTCCGTTCGTTCCGGTGATTCCTATGAGATCGAGCCTGGAAGCCGGGTGATCGTAGAAATTGGCAGATATGGCGGCAAGGGCGGCACGCGGGTCCCGGACCCGGACAAAGCACGCTGGAAAGCCGGTTGGAATCCCGGTTCGCGCAACAATCGCAACGGCGCCGCGCGATATAGCGTCGGAAATGAAATCATGCCCGTCTACACGATTTCCGGGAACGCTGACAAACAGGCTGCCTTTCTCCGCATGCCTGCTGTCATAGCACACACCGGACACCTGAGCATCCAGGCTTCCGCTTGTGCCGTCAATTTCCAGACCGTGTATGAGTTCTTCGATCGACTTCATTTAGTTCGAAACCGTAACCCCTTACGAAAGGGAAGTTTTTATCCAACCCTCCACTTTTTTAAGGAGGGCTTCCATACAGATCGCCCACCGTTACCAGGGGGGCGTCTGCAATCCAGCCGGCCAGAAAGCCGCCAAAAGCAATGGCCAGGCTAATAAACCCCCGCTTCACGCTCATCAATTCTGAGCGAGTACTTTTCCGGCGATTCGCGGCGGGTTGCCTTCGGGGCCGGCTGAACTTTTTTGGCATCACGCGTAACGGCCCCTGGGCTATTCTTCGAAGCCGGTTTTTTCGAAGCTGTTTTCTGGGCGGATTTGTCGCCGGGTTTTCCGGCTGGAGCTTTATTGCTGCCAGGCGCCTTTGTCAGACCGGCGGATGAGGCTTTAGTCATGCGGACGTTCGGACCGGGTGCGGAGTTTGGTGCAGAAGGCATTACACCCAGGTAGGGCAGGGCTTTTGCGGCAATATCCCGGAATACCGGCGCCGCTACAACACCACCATAACCAGCCCCCTGGGGTTCGTGGACAACTACGGTGATTACCAACTTGGGCTTATCTGCCGGGACAAACCCGGTAAAAACCGAGGTATACTTATTCGAAGCATAGTGCTTCGTCGTCCTGTCCATTACCTGAGCCGTTCCAGTCTTGCCTGCTACAGTGTAACCCTCGGGCGCCGCATTTACGCCTGTACCGCCTTCCAGAGTTACCAATTTCATCATATCACGAACCTGGTCGGCTGTCCTCTTTTGAATTACTCTTCGAGTCCTGACCGATTTGATCTGCTCAATGGAAGATCCCTGCGAGTCAAGAATATCGCTGGCAATTACCGGCCCCCCGTATTGCCCGCCATTGGCTATCACTGCAATGGCGTTTGTGATCTGAAGGGTGGTTACGCCAATGCTCTGTCCAAAGCCGGTAGTGGCCAGGTCGATCAGTCTCCATCTTTTTGGCGGCCGAAGGAGCCCCTTGAATTCTCCGGGGAGCGCAATACCCGTGAGCGCTCCGAAGCCGAAATCCTGAATGTAGCGGGAGTATTTTTCGCTCCCCATATGGAGGGCGATCTTGGCCGCGCCGATGTTGCTCGAATACTTGATCACCTCCTGCATGGTGATCCATCCGTGAGGGTGGACGTCCTTTATGGAATGGCTCGCCAGCTTGTAGAGGCCGTTTTCGCAGAATATTCTGTCGTTTTGCCGGACAAGATTCTGATCCAGAGCGCCGCTCATCAAAAATACCTTAAAGGTCGAGCCCGGCTCGTAGGCGTCGGAAATGGCATGGTTGCGCCCGAGTTCCTCTTTCGGGTCCTTTTTTTCCGGAATGATGTTCGGGTCAAAAAAGGGCCAGCTTGTCATGGCCAGCACCTCCAAGGTCTGGGCGTCCATGACGACCACTTCCGCCGATCGGGCGTTATATTTTTGCGCCGCCTTCTCCAGTTCGCACTCGGCGACGTATTCGATGAAAGTGTCCAGAGTAAGCTTTACGCCGCAACTCTCGGCAGGCTCGGGAGGCGCCGACGAATTCAGCCACAGCCGCTTGCGCCCGCCGTCCCTAAACTGAGATGCGGGGATCGGCTTGCCTTTGAGCACATCGTCGAAAGATTTTTCGACGCCCTCTATGCCGGCGCCGTCAATATTGACGAAGCCCACCACCTGACCGCCCACCTGCCGGTAGGGGTAGAACCTCTTGTATTCATCCGCGAGATTAAGGCCGGGAGCTTTCAGCTTCTCTATTTCGGTTGCCTGCTGGTCGGTAAGTTGGCGCTTTATCCAAACGAAATGACCGGAGGAGGTGAGTCTTTTTTCGATCGTCCTGGCAGGTTCGTCCAGGATGGGGCTGAGAAGGGCCGCCGTTCTTGCGGGATTTTCAATTTTATACCCGAAAGCATAAACCGAACGCTGCGGCACCGAGTAGGAGAGCACTCTTCCCTGCCTGTCGTAGATAGTGCCTCTGTAGGCGGGGACTATGAACTTAGTGTTCAAACACGCATTGGCGTGATCCACCCAAAACGAGTGTTCGATCACCTGGAGCCGAAATGCTTTGACCACAATGGCGCACAGGCCTGCAATCACCAGGAAGTGGAAGAGCACGCGGCATGACCAGTAGCGGGAGTTCAGAAATTTCCGCGGCTCGTGCCTTTCCATTATTTGCCCCCGAATTCATCAGCGTCCGTTTTCTTTCAAGCTGCTAGCGCATCAGTACTTTCTGATCAGGCCTTGGCGGCGCAAGGCCGAACTGATTCTGGCCGATCTCGCCGAGACGCTGCGGGTCTCGAAACCGAGACCACTCAATTGTCAGCTTGCGCTGAATCGTGCTGTAGAGTTCGCTTTCCTCATAGCTTTTTGAAAGCCGGTAACCGTTCTGGACCTGCTGGACGTAGAGCCAGACGTAGAAAACCGCGCAGGTGACGAAAACGGCACCCAGAAAAATTGCCGACGCAAGCCAGGCCAACATGCTTACCGGCGTCGAACGCGTATGCTGGAAATTAAAATCGTTCTCCGGCTTCATGCTCAGGATCGAAGCGTTTGCTCTATCTCTCTTCATATCGTTCTCACTAACCGGCAGTTTTCGTCAATCGGGTCAACTTCCGGCTCGCGTGTCCTGTCTGCCTGCGAGCCCGGCCCGGAGCCGCAAGCCTGATACAAAGGGGGCCTCTGCAAGCCTGCCAGGCGCGAATCCCATAAAAAGCGCTTTTAAAGATCCCATTCCGGCCGTCTGTGGCCCGGGCCGGCGCAATGGAAGTCCCGTGCAAGGCTGCTCCCGGTTGACCTGCAGAATATGTCCGACCTGGCCATCTGGTTAGAACTGCGAGGCTCGGGATAATCCGCGAGGCCACGCCTGAAAAGAAAGTGCGCTGAAGGGCATCCCCTTCTCGAAAACCTTTTCTTAGAGGTCTTTGCCTGCATGATTGCACCCTTTCCTGCTCTAAATTACCAAGGTGAATTTCCCGATATGACGGGAGCGGTCTTCGCTTATCTTTTTGTCTTCCCCCCCAAAAAACCGGTTAGTCCTTTTTATTGCGGGAAGAAGTCTCCGGGCGGCCACCCCCGCGACCGCCCGGAAGCCTTCTCTCCTTCCCCCTTTTCCCCGGAAACCCCTCGAACTATTCCCTTTCGGGATTGAATCCGGCTAAATCCCCTCCGGGCCCCCTCAAACCCGAAAGGAATAGAGCCGTGGTGCCTCAAGGTTGACGGCTCAGCTTCTCAACGGCCCTGAGCCTTGCGCTGCGCGAGCGCGGGTTACGCTCGACTTCATCCGGCAAAGGCCGGAGAGCTTTTTTGGTAAGCAGCCGCACGAGCGGTCTACCTTCACACTCGCACGCAGCGCGCTCGCGCGGACAGCGGCACGACCGGGCCCAGTTCCTGAACGCCTCTTTTACCATCCGGTCCTCCAGCGAGTGAAAAGCGACCACGCAAAGACTTCCTCCGGGTTTGAGAACGTCCAGCGCTTCGGGCAGAAAGCGTTCCAGAGAATCGAGCTCGCGGTTCACAGCAATCCGCAGGGCCTGAAATGTGCGGGTGGCCGCGTGAATCCGGAAAGAATCCTTCGTGGCCGGGACAGTCTTGCGAATCAAGTCGGCAAGTTCCCGCGTGTCCCCAATGCGGCCCTTTTTCCTTGCCGCCACAATCGCTCGCGCAATCCTTCTCGACAACCTTTCCTCGCCGTACCGGTAGATCAAGTCTGCGAGGTCCTTTTCCGGCAGCTTGTTGACAAGGTCCGCCGCCGTTTGTGGCAGGTCGAGATTCATGCGCATGTCAAGCGGTCCTTCTTTGCTGAAACTAAATCCCCGTTTCGGGTCCTCGATCTGAAAACTCGAGACCCCGAGATCGGCTGCGATTCCATCGACCTCCCGGATACCGTGTTCGCTAAGGACCCGGCGTATGTCGGCAAAGTCAGCTTTCTCCAGAATGAGCCTTTCTCCATACCCACTCAGCCTTTCGCGCACACGCTCTATTGCTTCCCGGTCCCAGTCCAGACCGAACACGACCCCCTCCGCCGCGCTTTTTTCCAGAATCGACCGGGCATACCCTCCTGCGCCAACCGTAGCGTCAACGTAAATACCGCCCGGTTTGCAATTGAGAAGTTCGATCACCGGTCCAAGCATGACCGGAATATGTTGACTTTCCCCAGGGCTTTGATCCATGCTAGAGCCCTGTTTGCGCAATGGCTTCCATTATCTTTTGTTCGTTCTGTTTATCCTCATCCAACTGTCGGACCCAGGCTTCCTTGTCCCATATTTCGAAGGTATCGAGCATTCCGGCAAGGATTACCTCCTGGTCTATATGAGCTTCTTCACGAAGCAAGGGCGGAATCAGTACCCGTCCCTGACTATCGAACTCGCACTTCTCAGCGCCCGAAATGAAGCGCCGCACGAAGGAGCGATGATTGGGGTTTACCTGAGAAAGATGCAACGCTTTGGCTTCCATCTCGTCCCATTTTTCGGGTGGATAAGCGACGAGACATCCGCTGTATTGGGAGATAACCAGTGCGTCGGTGTAATGGTGCTGCAGGACTTCTCTGTACTTCGTGGGTACTCGGAGGCGCCCTTTGGCGTCGAGCCTTGCGGCTGAACGACCTCTAAAGCCGGGTGTGTCCAAAATGCCCACTTTTAGCCCCTTTTCACCACAAATTTCTACCTAGAGACTCTTTATATCCACAAAAATGGGCTTGTCAAGTTCTTTTTGAACTTATGTGCGTAAAATTTCGGTAAAATCATTGGAAGGAGATCCAAATCCGTGCGGGCGGGGCAATTGCGTGAAGCTGCCTGCCTCGAAAAGACAGTGTTTCACGCGAAGACGCGAAGAAGTTCCAATGAGACATGAATAATTGTCTCGAAAAGTTTCGGTGGGCTTCGCTTAGCCCACCCTACGGGTCTACGATTCATAAGACAACTTTTCGTGATTTCAGGGTGTCAAAGGGACGTGAAAAGCTGCTCCGAATCGGGTATTTCATCCAGAGTTCCTCTGCCTCGTGATGGACTGCGGGTTGGCCGAAGATGCAAACGCCTGAAGACAGGGCTCTATTCATTTGTTTGCAGAGGGCTTTTTGTGTTAAATATCTTTTGAGCGCCGGGATGCTCTCATGGGGTATTCCACTGGCTCGGAAAGCCTCTGCTTGAAAACCAATGGCCTTCCTCCATTGAGCAGAGGCTTTTTAACTGAAGAGTTTGTCGGGGAGGCTTATGACCGCCAGGGGGTGGAAAACCTGAAAACCGTTTCCGGACGGGACCTGGACGAGGATTGGATGAACGTGGATGATGAGAAGATCCTGAAGGTGGCCAAGGAAGTCCTGGTAAAATTCATTGAAATGGGCACGGTATCGCCGACGAATTTCGACGAGAGATTCCGAAGCATATACTGGACCATCAAAGACACTTTGGTGAGTTCCCGATTAGCCGACCTTGATGTTCCCACGCCTTCGGAAGAAAAAACTCCAAAGAAATAGTGCAAACTTGCTATCCTGGCGATATTCATACTCATTCCAGGATATACAGGCCCGGCTTTTGTCGAGGCCGCCACCAGTACCGCCCACGTCACCCCGGGTATTACAATCGAGCCCTCGTCACAATTGACCCTGAACGACAATTCCAACGGTGCAAATGTAAAATCCGGCGCGACGGCAAAGGTCAGGAACGAAGCGACACCGGCGATACTCACGGTTGCGGCAAGCGATAATTTGATGAACGGGTCTACCGATCCCGTTGCAGGCGCCACGGCGACGGCCACGGACCCGAGCGGTAATTTGTTCGTTGCCGCTCCGGCCGTTCGAAATGGGACTGTCCCCCGGGCTGCTGCCGGTCAGGGATGTTACTCTTCTTATTCAGAGACGTTTAACCGGTACCTTGAGAAAAGTTGGAATTGCAACACTGGAAAGCGTACCGTTACGGTAGTCTATACCCTTACCTCGCCTTAACCTCTTCTTTTTCTCATTCACTGATTTTCAAATTCAGGGTTGCTCGTCCGCAGCCGTGCTGAAAAGTATACGAAGAAAGAGATGGCGGGTTTCAGAACCGATTAATTGCGCAGCTCTTCATCTTTCCTGAAGCCGAGGCCAGCGTCGAGATTGCCGTACGAATTGTTTGCGAATGGAATTATTTGGCAGAGTTGAAAAAAACAGGTTTTGGGAATATTATTATTAACTTTGGGATTTGAAATTAAAGGGTTTGAACTTCTGACATTCAATCGGGAAACCTATCCAGCTTATGCACAAGTCCAACGATCGGACGGAAATATTCAGCCGATGCAGGCGTGTTCTGATCAAGGTGGGCAGCGCCGTTTTGACGGGGCCTAAAGGCCTTGACCGGGTCATGATCCACCGCCTCAGCGACCAGGTTGCAGAACTCAGGGAGCGGAGCGCCAAAATGGAGGTGCTGATCGTATCCTCCGGCGCAGTCGCATCCGGCATGCGTAGGATGGGAATTACGGAGCGCCCGCGCACGATTCCGCACAAGCAGGCTGCGGCGGCAGTCGGCCAGGGCGCGCTGATGGAAGCCTGGGAGGCCGCTTTTGACAAGTACGATCTGCTTGTGGCCCAGGTTCTCCTCACCAGTGAGGACCTGGCTAACCGCCGCAGATATCTCAATGCGCGCAATACTCTCGAGACGCTTCTTTCCTGGGGAATCTTGCCTATTATGAACGAAAACGATACCGTTGTCGTCGAAGAGATCAAGTTCGGGGACAACGACCACCTCTCGGCGCTTATTGCCGGGCTTGTCGGGGCGGACCTTGTTATAAACCTGACCGACATTGATGGGCTCTACGACCGCGACCCCCGGCTTCATGCTTCAGCCAGCCTGATTCCACTTGTTCACCGGGTGGACGCCAAGATCCTGGCATGCACCACTCCGGAGGCTGGATCGGTCGGCACGGGCGGAATGCTGAGCAAAGTGAATGCGGCCCGCAAGTGTCTTGCTTCGGGCATTCCGATGATAATAGCTGCGGGGAAGCAAAGAGATGTTTTACTGCGGCTTTTTGACGGCGAAGAACTCGGCACGATGTTTGTGCCCAGAGAGCGGGCTTACTCGGGGAAGAAAGTCTGGCTTGCAAATTTGCCCAAACCCGCTGGAGAGCTGGCCCTGGACGACGGGGCAGTAACGGCGCTGATAAAAAAAGGCCGGTCTCTTCTTCCCATAGGTGTCAGGGAAGTGCGGGGCGTCTTTGGAGTCGGCGCTGCGGTCCGGTGCATCGATAAGGACGGAAATGTGATCGGTATAGGGCTTACCAATTATAAGTCGACAGAAATCGAGGACATAAAAGGCCGCCACAGTGAGGAGATCGAAAAGCTTATCGGCTACAAGCATTCCGATGAAGTGATCCACAGGGATAATTTCGTTCTCACGAGCGAGACGCTCTAGGGAACGGGAAAATAGAAACCGGGGGAATTTATGCGGGACGAAATACTGGAGATGGGCAAGAAAGCCCGCGAAGCCACTCAGCGTATGGGAACGGCAAACAGCAATCAGAAGCGGGAAGCCCTCCAGAAGATGGCTTCGGCCCTGGAGTTGGAGCGCGAGTCAATCGTCGCGGCAAATCGCAAAGACGTCGAAGTGGCAGAGCGCAAAGGGATGGGCAAGGCGAAAATAGATCGGCTCATCATAAGCGAAAAAGTCCATCAGGAGATGATTGACGGTCTAAAAGAGGTCTCGCTGCTGCCCGATCCGGTTGGAGAGGTCACCCGGATGTGGACCCGGCCCAACGGACTTCGGGTCGGCAGGATGCGTATTCCTATCGGGGTGATCGGAATCGTTTACGAGTCTCGCCCGAACGTCACGGTCGATGCTGCTGCGCTTTGCATCAAGGCCGGAAACGCCGTGATTCTGCGCGGGGGCTCCGAGGCATTTCACTCGAACAGCCGTCTTGCCGCAATCCTGAGGGAATCACTCAAGCAAACCGGACTGCCTGAAGACGCGGTCCAGTTTGTGGAAACCACTGACCGGAAGGCAGTTCTGGACCTGCTCGGCCTGGAGGAGTACGTAGATGTCATGATCCCTCGCGGGGGAGAAGATTTGATACGCTTTGTAACCCAAAATGCAAGGATGCCCGTCTTAAAACATTACAAGGGCGTCTGCCATGTTTACGTCGATTCGGGCGCTGACCTCGAGATGGCTCGGGATATCTGCCTTAACGCCAAAGTACAGAGGCCGGGAGTCTGCAACGCAATGGAGACACTGTTGGTTAACGAGGCGATTGCGGGAAGTTTTCTGCCCATAGCGGCCGAAGCCCTTCGGCGCGAAGGCGTTGAGCTGCGCGGCTGCGAGAAAACGAGGGTGCTTGTGCCCAACTGCGCCGCAGCGACCGAGGAGGACTGGTACGCCGAGTATCTCGATCTTATTCTAGCTGTGCGCATAGTGCCGGACATGGAGGAAGCTATCCGCCACATCACGAAATACGGGTCGCAACATACCGAAGCCATTGTCACTTCAAACTTTGAACGTGCGCACCGCTTTATCCAGCAGGTACAGTCTTCGCTTGTCCTGGTGAACGCTTCGACGCGCTTCAATGATGGTTTTCAGCTTGGTCTGGGGGCCGAGATCGGCATCTCCACCTCTCGGCTTCATGCTTTCGGCCCCATGGGTGTGGAAGAGCTTACGACAACCAAATTCATCGCCTTCGGTAACGGCCAGTTGCGCGGCTGATATGGAGCAGAGCGGATGCCACTGCGGCTGGGCGTAATGGGAGGGACTTTCGACCCCGTTCATCTGGGCCATTTGAGAGCGGCGCAGGAAGCCCTGGAGATACTCGGGCTCGATGAGATGCTTTTCGTGCCGGTCTCCGTTCCCCCCCACAAACCGAGCAGGAAGATACACTCCTTCCAGAGCCGCTGGCAAATGCTCCAGCTTGCCGTTGCCAACAATTCACGCTTTCGGCTTTCAGATCTCGAACGGCGAATGCCCGGAAAATCATACACTGTGCATTCACTAAAAAAGCTCCATGAGGAAAATCCCGGGGTCGAGCTTTTTTTCCTGGTCGGAGGCGATGCTTTTTTTGAGATGGATACCTGGTATCAGTTCAAAGATATTTTCCGGCTGGCAGCCGTTGTCGTGCTCTCCAGGGGCGAGTGCGGGAAAGAGGAAATATTAGAATTTCTCTCAAAAAAGGTATCCGATTTATACGAAATCGTTCCCGAAAACATAGAAATCCGGCACCCTGTGCTGCCTTCCGTGTTCAGCCTCCGGAACACGCGCATGGATATCTCGTCGACCAGGATCAGGGAGCTTGCCGCTGAAGGGCTATCCATCCAATATCTGGTCCCCGATAATGTCTTGGGTTACATTGAAGAAAATAGGTTATATAAAAGCGGGTTAGCCGGCCGCATCCGATCACTCAAGGAATGATGATGCCAGATTTGGGAATCTCGCCGGGAGACGAACAGAAGGGCAAAGACGCCCGGATAAAGATGAGCAGCAAAGAAAGGGCCATCCTGTGCGCCAGGGAGGCGATTCGTTTCAAGGCCCTGGACCTGGTTCTTCTGGATGTTTCCCGCTTTTCGTCCTTTGCTGATTTTTTTATAATTTGCAGCGGAAAATCCGGCAGGCAGGTCCAGGGGATCGCCGATAATCTGGAGAACAATCTCAAAAGCCAGGGACTGAAACCAATCGGTACCGAAGGAAAACGAGAGGGTCATTGGGTCCTCATGGATTATGGAGACGTAATCATTCACGTCTTTTACGAACCAGTCCGTTATTTCTACGACTTGGAAAGTCTGTGGTCCGAGGCTCCGAGAATAGAGTGGGAGCAAGGGTCTCATGGATCCACACCAGACGAAAATTGAAAAAGGCTGAATCTTATGTCTTCTCCGGCGTTTCGCGGCAGGAAAATGAAAAAAGGACTGAGCGCCCTGGTTCTGTTTATCTTCATGGTCGTCGTTACGTACCCTCAGGGTGAAGTGAGCGCGATCTCCTTGAGCGAAGAAAAAGAGTTGGGGCAAAAGGTCGTCGGGTTGATCCGCAAGGCAATGCCCCTTGTCGAAGACGGCGAAGTGCTCACTTATGTCAGGAACGTCGGTAACCGTGTGGCCAAGGAAGTTGGCATAACCACCTATCAATTCCAGTTCTTCGTGGTCGATCAACCCATTCCCAACGCCTTCGCAGTTCCCGGCGGCAATATATTCATTTACCGCGGGTTGATCGAAATGATGTCGTCTGAAGCTGAACTGGCAAGTATTCTTTCGCATGAATTGGCGCACATACAGGCACGGCACCTTCAGCGCAGCATAGACGAGGCAAAGATCCTGAGCGTTGGAATGATAGCCGGCCTGATTGCGGGGATTCTTCTCGGGGCCCCGGGTCTGATGGCCGGGGGAATGGCCGCTTCCCAAACACAGGCATTGCAGTACAGCCGGGCCCACGAAATGGAAGCCGATCAGTTCGGGTTCAGATTCCTTTGCGCGGCCGGCTACGATCCTGCGGCCATGCCCTGTATCATGGAAAAACTGCACCAATCCACATCGCTGACCAATTCCAGTATGCCCAATTATCTCTCCACCCATCCGGCGCTTGGGGAACGAGTCCAGTACCTGACTGAAATGGTCAAGAAACAGAAAAGCACATCCAAAAAAGCGGTGGAGCCCATGAGCGGGGATTTCCAGGTTATGCAGGCCACCCTGATTGCGGATTATTCCGGTGAGGCAAAAGCTTTTGACCGTTTCCAGGCGGGCATAAAGAAAGGTGACAAAGTTGCCATATTCGGGCTGGGACGCCTCTACCTGCGTCAGAACAAGTGGTCCGAAGCGGTGGAACAGCTCCGTCAAGCCGCTCGTGCGATGCCATACAGTCCGTTTGTTTTGAGCACGCTGGGAGATGCCTACTACAGGGCGGGCAAACTGCAGGAGTCGCAAAGCACCCTGGAATCAGCCCTGATGCTGGACCCTTCCTCCTCCATCGCGCACTACAGGCTAGCCCTGGTATTGATGGATATGGGGAAGAAAGATGAGGCGCTCGACCATTTGATGCAAATACAAGAACTCGCGCCCATGTTTCCCGAGGTGGACTATCAGCTCGGAGTGGTCCTGGGGCAGTCCAACCAGCTCGGCCTGGCACACTACCACCTCGGGCGCTATTACATTCATAAGCAAAACAAGGAACTGGCGATCATGCACTTCAAGAAGGCGCAATCCCTTATAAAGGACTCGCCTTCGAAAATCGAAGAGATCAATTTGGCGCTGAAAGAACTCGAAGGGAAGAAGAAAAAAGGGTTTTTCTCGTCAAACTGACGATAAACAACCCGAATCGGGCGCGAGTGTAAACCTGCCCGGCGGGGTGTAAGGCCCGCTCGCTCCTATAATGGATATCCATCTCCCCGGGCTTCACGGTTTCGGGGAGTTTTCCGTTAATCAGATTCTTTTGAGGTTTCACAACCGGAATCGAAAGGCTCGTCGCCCCGGTGCTTCACCGGGTCCGGGCAACCCATCAGAAACAGTTGACAGAGGAGACCGTGGATTTATGTCCTCCAAAAAAAAGCATGAATATGAAACAGGCAACAGATCCGATAAACTGGAAACCCTTTCCAGTTCAGATCAACCCGGAAGAAGCATTCCATTGCTCCTCATTTCCCTGACCGGGCTGATAATATCGCTGATGAGCGGATTTCAGGATCTCTCCTTTCTAAAGTCGCTTTGCTCCAGCGCATGCAAGGATACTATCGATATTCATTTTCTGGGCGCGCCTATCTGGTTATTGGGCACGATTTTCTACTCAGGGGCAGCCTTGCTGGCGCTGTTCAGGCAGGACCTTTCAACGTGGATCGCGGGCCCCGCCGCAGGAGCGGAAGCTGTCCTCGTCTTGATAATGTTCCAACTCAAAGCGCCCTGCGTTTTTTGCATAGCCAATGCGGCAGTCATTCTCGTGCTGTTTGTAACTACATTCAGGAAACGGCTTTTCTGGCAGGAAGCCACCCTGGTCCTTGTCTTTTTTGTAGGGTTCTTTTTCTGCCTTTCATTCGAAAACCACCTCTGGCGCTCCTCAGCAACAAACGCAGCGGAGCCGGGCGCTCAGCGCGGCGATGACTCCGGCATTGCGGCCACTGTAGGGGACGAGGTCATAACCAACCAGCGCCTGGATGTACTCCTGGGCTCAAAGCTCATGGAGACGCGCCTGGATATCTACCGGATGAAGAGAGAAAGGCTGGACCAGTTGATAATCGAACTGATTCTCGACAAGGAAGCCAAGAAGCAGGGAAAAACGGTTGACAATCTCGTGGAACAGATAGCCCCCGCCAGTGGGGCCACGGTTGAAGACGCTGAGATTGACAAGTACATGCAGGACAACCGGGCGAGGCTCCAGGAATATAGGGGAAGCCTTCCGGATCTGAGACAGCGGATAGGGGCTTTTCTGGGACAACAGAAAAGATCGGAGGTCATCAAGAACTACGTTCAAGCCCTCGAGCCCCAATACGGGGTCCGGATTCTTGTGCCGATGCCGTTTCCGCCCAAAGTAAACGTTGACACCGCGGGCGCTCCCACCCTGGGTCCCCCCGATGCGCCGGTGACCGTAGTCGAGTTCTCCGACTACGAGTGCCCCGCCTGCCGTGGGACCCATGAGGTAGTAAAGCAGGTCAGGGCCGCTTATGGCGACAGGGTACAGTGGATCTACAAGGAATATCCGCTGAAGCGTCACAAAGACGCTTTCAAGGCAGCGGAGGCTTCGCACTGCGCCGAGGACCAGGGGAAATTCTGGGAATACCAGGAAAGGCTGTTCACCGCGCCGGACCTGTCGCCCGACAAGCTGGTCAGCATGGCTGTCGAACTCGGAATGTCGCGGGAGAAGTTCAGCCAGTGCCTTCAGGATTCAATACACAAGCCCCTGGTGGAAAAAAACGTGCGGGACGCCGTTCAAGCGGGACTGGACAGGACCCCCTCATTTATGATCAACGGCAAGGTGTATGCAGGGAGCCCATCGCTGGATATCTTCAGGGGCATGATTGACGAGGAGTTGAGAAGAGCGGGCCCCAAGCCGCAAGCTTTTGGAAAAGCTAAATGATTTAGGGGGCTGCGGCGCTCCTGAAGCGCGCCGGGACTGAGAGGCAACAGGTCTTTTCACCACTTGATTTTTGGCGCCAAAGGGCCAATAATGCCAGCTTTATATTGAACTAGCGGTGAAGGCGGATTGTGTTTCAAGAGTTCTTCATAAATTATAACGCCGCAAGAACTGCTGTCCGATTGGTTTCTCAATTCAAGCTAATGTTTATTCAATCGTCTTCTTCGGCCCCTTTTCCCGGGGTTTGGTCCTCTATGAGGGCTGTTTGAGGAAATATTTTTCAGGAGGACTTGATGAAGATTCTTGTCAGCGATAGCCTTTCCGAATCCGGGATCGAAAAGCTCACCAAAGTTCCGGGCTTCGAAGTCGATGTGAATACAAAACTCACTCCCGAAGAGTTCCGGCAGGTCATAAAAGATTTTGACGCGCTGGTCATTCGGAGCGGGACCAAGGTCAGCGCCGAAGTTATCGAAAATGCCCAGAACCTGAAGGTGATAGGCCGCGCCGGAATCGGGCTTGACAATGTTGATATCGATGCCGCCAGCAAGCGCGGCATAGTGGTAATGAACACACCCGAAGGCAATGTCATAACTACGGCCGAACACGCCATAGCCATGATGCTGGCCCTGACCCGCAACATTCCGCAGGCTTCCAGTTCTCTAAAGAACGGCGTCTGGGAGAAGAAACGCTTCAAAGGGAAGGAAGTCTTCAATAAGGTGCTCGGAATCATCGGAGTCGGCCGGATCGGGCGTGTAGTGGCCGAACGCGCCCAGGGGCTCAAGATGCAGGTCATCGGCTTCGATCCCTACATCAATCCCGAAGTGGTTGACACACTGGGGATCGAGGGCGTAACTTTCGACGATCTCTTAAAGAGATCCGACTACATCACCATTCATACCCCCATGACTTCGGAAACCCGAAACCTGCTGAACGCTGATACATTCAACAAAATGAAACCGGGCGTTTTCATTATCAACTGCGCGCGCGGAGGAATCATAAACGAGCAGGATCTTTATGAGGCAATCAAAAATGGCGTCGTAGCCGGGGCGGCGATCGATGTGTTTGCCAAAGAGCCTCCCACAGACAACCCCCTGCTCACACTCGAACAGGTGATAGCGACGCCGCACCTTGGAGCATCCACCGAGGAGGCGCAAGAAAATGTCGCTATCGCCGTTGCCGACCAGATAACCGATTTTCTGACTCGCGGCACCATACGCAATGCGGTAAACGCTCCCAATATCGACGGGGTCATTCTAGCCAAACTGCGTCCCTACCTGACTCTGGCCGAGAAGCTCGGATGCGTGCTGACCCAGATTACCAAGGGCGCCATACAGAAGGTATCGATTGAATACGTGGGGGACGCCTCTTCTCTGGAAACCCAGCCACTGACAATATCCATCCTCAAGGGCATGCTTACGCCGGTCCTTGGCGATATGGTCAACTTCGTGAATGTTCCTATCCACGTAAAGGAGAGGGATATCAGGGTGACCACCTCGGTGCGCAGCGAGGCCGAGGATTTTACAAACCTGATCAGTATTCATGTAAAGACTTCGCAATCGGATAACCTCGTTGCGGGGACCATACTCGGGAAAAAAGAACCGCGCATGGTCCGGATCAATGATTTCCGCCTCGAAGCGGCCCTCGAGGGACATCTGCTTCTCATCCACAATATCGACACTCCGGGAACTATAGGGGCGATCGGGACCTGCCTGGGGCGGCACAACATAAATATTTCACTGATGAATGTCGGCCAGATGCTAGAGCGCGGACAAAACATTATCTTTCTTCGGACGGACACGCCCGTTCCCACGCATGTCATCGAAGAGCTGCTTGCGATGGATAATGTGGACATTGTCCAGGCAATTGAGCTTTAGTCCCCACTAGATAATTCAGGAGGAAAAAAGCGTCATGGCAGAGAAGGAAGAAGAGAAGGGATTTGTGGTAAAGGACCGTCGCCGGTTCACTGAGGGGGCCGAAGCGGAAGAAAAGAAAGAAAAACCGGAGCCTGAAGCGGCGTTCGCAGCCAGGGAGCAAGAGAGCGCCCGTCCCGAAGATGCTTTCGACAAGGAGGAACAGTCAAGGGGCCCGTTCCCGGAAGTTACGTTAGCCACCTTCATTTTCTCCCTCAGCTCATCGGCCTTGGTGCACCTGGGAGAAATACCCGAACCTCAAACAAATCGCACCGAGGTTGATCTGCCCATCGCAAAGCAGATTATCGACACCCTTGGCATGCTCCAGGAAAAAACGAAGGGCAATCTTGACCAGGACGAGGAAAGGCTCCTCAAATCCGTGCTCTACGATCTGCGTATGCGCTACATCCAGAAATCAGGCAAATAGGAAGGGCCGGGGTTCGTTTTGATTCTCAAAACCAGCGTTCCCGCAAAGATTAACCTGTGGCTCGAGGTGATTGGAAAAAGAGAAGACGGCTATCACGATATCTCGAGCCTCATGCTGCCTGTTTCGGTTTACGATAATATCTGCCTGGATGTCAGGCCTGGCGGCGGTCACATTTCGATCACCTGTGACAAGCCGGAAATACCCTCGGATGATCGGAACCTGGCCTGGCGGGCCGCCGATCTCTACTTAAAAAGCGGCGCGATAGAGGCCGGGATTCACATACATGTGGAAAAGCACATTCCGTCGGGAGCCGGCCTTGGGGGCGGGAGCTCGGATGCGGGAGGCGTGCTTGTTGCCCTGAACTCATTATTTCAAAGCCCCGTCCCCCTCTGTGAGCTGGAAAGACTGGCTCTCAGGCTCGGGGCTGATGTGCCCTTTTTCCTTCACGCAAAACCTGCCCTGGCGACCGGGATAGGTGAGAGGCTCGAATTTGCGGGTGGTATCCCGGATTACCCGCTGCTGCTGATAAAACCGCCCATAAACGTCCCCACTGCGTGGGTATATCAAAGATTGAGTTTGACAAAGGATGCAGCCAAAATTAAACTAGGTAGTTTCAGCGCGCATCCCTGGCAGATTCAGGAGCTGATTGAAAACGACCTTGAATCGGTTACCGTACCCCGATACCCGGTCATTGCCGACCTGAAGCAATGGCTGCTCGCTCAGGGCGCACTGGCGGCGTCAATGAGTGGAAGCGGGCCGACCGTGTTTGGAATTTTTAAGACCCGGCAGGCCGCTGCGGCTGCGGAAATTGCCGCAAAAAGGGATTGGCCGGACTGCTGGGTTAATGCCGCCGAAGTAATCGGTCATGAAAGCTGATATTAACGGGGGCGCCTTTTTCACAGCGCCGCCGCTGTGATCTAGTGCCGCATAAGCGGAATATTGCGTTGGGGCGTGGCCAAGCGGTAAGGCACGGGTCTTTGGAACCCGCATTCGGAGGTTCGAATCCTCCCGCCCCAGCCATTTTTTTCTGTTCCTGAGGATGGGCGCTCATCTCCCCTTTTGATTTTCCAATTTCATCAAAGGGGACGGGCGAGATTGGCTTTAATTAATTTCTGCTCATGCGTGCAAATTGCCATTATGTGGAGCCGTCTCACTCTTTTTACCGGAAACTCCAACGCCGCCCTTGCCGATAAGGTTTGTTCGCGGCTGGGGATACGTCCCGGCAAAGCCCTCATCACCCGCTTCAGTGACGGAGAGGTCAGGGTGGAAATAGGCGAAAACGTCAGGGGCAAAGATACTTACGTGCTCCAGTCCACTTGTCCGCCTGTCAATGAAAATCTGATGGAACTGCTGGTGATCATAGACGCCCTCAAGAGGGCATCAGCGCATCGGATTAACGTAATAATTCCCTACTACGGCTACGGCAGGCAGGACCAGAAGGAAAAGCCCAGGGTCCCGCTTTCCGCCAAGGTGGTCGCCGACCTTTTGAGTGTCGCCGGGGCTGACCGCGTGATCACAATTGATCTGCATGCCGACCAGATCCAGGGCTTTTTCGATATTCCGGTGGATCATCTCTTCGGGACTATCGTTTTGGGTGACGCACTCAGAGGCGAGATACAGGGAAACGAGATTGTAGTCGCCCCGGATTCAGGGGGGGCCGAGCGCGCGCGGCTTTTCGCAACCCGGCTCAAGCTCGATCTGGCCCTTATGGACTATCGGGAGGAAAACGGCACCTATCCCAAAATCGTCGGAAACGTCAAGGGGAGAAAAGTCATAATCCTTGATGACCTCGTCGATACCGCGAGGACCATCTTACGTACGGCACGTGCGGCCGAAACGGCCGGCGCCGAGACAGTCGATGTGTGCGCCGTACACCCCGTGCTCTCGGGGACAGCTGTGGAAAAGATAGAAGCTTCTCCCGTCCGGAAATTGATCGTGACCGATACGATTCCACTTTCCGAAAGCGCGCAGTGCTGTAAAAAAATTGATACTGTAAGCATTGCACCCTTGCTGGCCGAAGTTATCAAGCGGGTGCATTTTGAGGAATCGATAAGCTCGATATTCAACTTAACTTGAACGCCCCAGCTAACGTGTCCTTCCTCGAAGCTCCTCATTTAGGAGAGAGTTTCAGGCGGGCCGGGCGGCGGATAAATCAGGAGGCACAGGTAAATGAGTCTGGAACTTAAGGCGGTAACAAGAGACAGAACCGGGAAGGGCGCGGCGCGAAGCGTGCGCAGCGACCTGAGGGTCCCGGCGGTGCTTTACGGACCGAAAACCCAGCCGACTTCCCTTTCGGTTTCGGCTTTGGAGTTGGAGAAGCTTCTCAGGGAGACTCGAGGCGAGAGCAAGCTCTTAAATCTAAATGTCGAGGGCGGCCTTACAAGGCAGGTGCTCATTCGCGAAATTCAGACACACCCCTACCGGAGGCGTTTTCTGCACATCGATTTCTATGAAGTGCCCCTGGATCAGCCAATAACAGTAGAGGTAATTGTCGAGCTGTTTGGAGATTCCATAGGAGTGCAGAAGGGTGGCGAGCTGAACCTGATTCAACGAACGCTTGCCGTTCGCTGCCTGCCAAACCAGATCCCGGAAAATATCCGGATCGATGTGAGCAATCTGGATGTCGGGGAGATGCTCCACGTCGCGGACCTGGTAGCGGAATCTTCCTACGAATTCGAGGAGGATGCGAGCGTAGGGGTCGTGAGCGTGGTGTCTATTCTGGAGAGCGCGGCCCAGCCTGCCGAAGAAAGCCCGAAGAAATAGCGCCTTGCAGGTATTTGAAATGGCTCAGTCCCTATGGGTGATGTCTGCCGCAACGAAGAGCAAATCCTTGCCCTTATCGGGCTTGGAAATCCGGGAAAAGAATACGAGAACACGCGCCACAACGTGGGGTTCCAGGTCGTTAACCACCTGATTGCGCGCTATTCGCCCGGTATGGTGGAGCGCAAGTTCCGGGCCTCCTGGGGCTTCGCAACGGCCGAGGGGCGAAAGATCCTCTTCGTAAAGCCGCTTACCTTCATGAACAGGAGCGGCGAGGCCGTAGGCGAGATCATCAAATACTTCGGAATCCCTCCGGGACAGATGCTCGTCATACATGACGACCTGGACCTTCCGTTCGCCCGGATTCGCATAGCACAAAGAGGCGGCTCGGGCGGACACAAGGGTATCCAGTCCATAATCGAACACGTCGGCAGCCCCGATTTTCCACGCCTGAAAATCGGGATCGGCCGCCCGAAGCACGGCGAGCCGGTCGAAACTTTTGTCCTCCAGCCCCCATACCCGGAAGACCGGGAAACCTTCGAAAAAATGACGGCCCAAGCTGAAAAAGCAGCCCGGGCCGTTCTTGCCACATGCTTGTCCGATGCAATGAATGAGTTTAATCGGCGCGACTAGGTCAGTTACTATCCGGGAGTTGGAGACCACGACTCAGCCTGGCTATTTATCCGCAGATGTCACAGATGTGCGCAGATGGTTTTGGGAGGGGACGAAACGCTTGTATTCAAGGCGCGTTGCTCCAAAGTTAAGCAATAGCGCCTTCTGCAGCCCTGAGACTTTCAAATAATTAATGACCTGGGCCTCTTCTACAGACGAAAGTCGTTGGAGCGCCTTCAATTCGACAATCAAGGAAGCAAAACAAACAAAATCCGCCCGGTAGGTAGTGGTGAGGGGTGTGCCTCGATAGAACACGGGCATGGAGAACTCCCGCTTGAAGGGAATGCCACGAGCAGCGAACTCTATTCCCAGTGCTTCCTGACAAACAGGCTCCAGAAAAGCGTGTCCAAGCTCGCCGTGAACCGCCATCGCAGCGCCAATAACGGCGTAAGTCTGTTCATCTTTCTTCAAAACATCTGCGTCATCTGTGGATTAATCTCTTATAACTTGCTCATCACCGTAAAAGGCCGCTGCCGGATAAGAGATCCATCGGGCAGCAATGGTCCCCGAAACCGAGGATAGCCGCCAGCCCCCTTACTGCCATCAATGCGCCCATCAGTATAATAAAAACGGCAGCCGCCCTTTCGCCGAAAAGACGTGTGCGGGCGGAGACAAGCGATACCGACATTCCTGCAGCGAGCAGCACTGGGATGGTCCCAAGCCCGAAAGAGACCATCGTGACGAATCCCCTGAAGAAGCTGAGCGTGCTTGCCGCCGCAACCAGCATAGCCCAGGTCAGACCGCAGGGAATGAGGCCCACAAGCAGGCCAAGCCCTAATTTAGAACCGGGGCTCGTGGAGTTCGCAAGCCTCGCCAACTGCTTGCCCAAAACCGGCGCCTGAGGCGATAGCAGCCGGGTCACAAAAGCGGGTAGAGGCAAGGTCCGAAAAACTATCAGGCCCAGGCCAATGAGGGCGACTCCAGAGGCAACGGCAAAACCCGCCCTGTATTGCATCGAAAATTTGTGTACCTCAAATGACTCGAAAATACCCGCGACAATGGCGCCCATAAGGCCATAAGTGACTATACGCCCGGCATGAAACGCGAGGTGATGCAGAAATGCCCCGGGGAAAAGCGAAAATCCCTCATTCCCCGAACCAGCGCAAGATGCGGCCCTGTAGCGAAGAGACCACGCAATAACGAGCGGTCCGCACATCCCCAGGCAGTGGAGGCTGCCAGTCAGCCCTACAATGAAAGGAACAAATGTTTCCAGCATATCGGGTAAGATTATAGCAGGAGTAGACGAGAAGTTTACTCGTAATCCTGCGAAAAAACCCAATGACAATTTCCATGAGACCGGAGCCCTACAAAATGGTCCGGGGCCCTACAGATATACGAAGATATAAATAATCAAGGCCAGCGAGAGTAAAAACGGAACGCTGACGATCACTGCTTCGAGTTTGCGCCGTGCCGATCTCGTAGTGTGCCGATAGTTGATCAGGCCGAACACAGAGCCGATTAAAGAAAGCAAGCCCATTGACAGGAGTGAAATCGATATCGGTACAAGAACCCATAAACCGCAGACGCGCTCTTGGACCTCCGGAGGAGGATCGAAGACGCCTGACCTCAACAGTGCGAACGGGCACAGGACAGCTAATGTGCTGAACAATATAGAGGTAGATCTGGCGCTGATTAACTTCATCGCAGACATCCAAATGCGCGATTTCAGGTTTCTAACGCTCAACTGTTTAGAGGGCTATTCAATCATTTTCGCGCTTCCAGATCTCTTATCTTTTCCTTTACCCAGGAACGTACCAGTTGTGCCCTGTCGATCCCTGATAGCCTGGATTCTCTGTCGATCACTCTAATATCCTTTGGATCAAGCCGCAATTGAATCAGCCGTTTGGCCGGGCGAGTAAACTTGAGTCCACCCTCTGTCCAGCCCTGAAAATCCTCGGGATCACGGGCCTCCCAGAATCGCTCGAGACCCTCATCATCCATGGGAGGAATTTCGGACGCGTGTTTAACTGTTTTCTTCACTGAGTCTTCACTCGCATACTTCTCACGTAGCGCACAACAGCCCATGTTTCATGGTCTGTCATTGTGGCATAGAGAGGGGGATGCCTGTTGAACCCGAAGCGTATTTTATAGAATATTTCACCGTCGCTCTGGTCCTGCACCAGTGGACTCTCGAGATTTGAGGGAAGGGGGGCGAAACTTTGTCCAACCGTGCCGTTGCCATCGAGCTTGGGCCCGTGACACTGCACACAGTAGAGCTGATATCTTTCCTCCCCTCGGGCGACCATTTTAGAGTTGTCGGGGATTGGGTTTACAAGCTCCATGGGGTTTGCATCACGCTCAACCCAGATGCCTCCGTCGACAGGTATGGTCTTTTTCGGCATCTGCGGGAATTCCTGGTTGTAGGCCTGCACTGCCTCGTCGTCCCTCATCTCGGCATAATAGCAGCCGAACAGGGTCAGAGACGAAAAGGCGAGCAATGCAATGAGCACTGCACGTATAAGCGGGTGAGTGGATGCGCTTCGGGCTGTTTTCATTTCGGCGCCTCCATCTTCTGCATTTCTGAGACCGGTCCTGAAACGTGCTGCGGCACCACGGGGGTGGATTCCGGCCCGGGAGCGAGGCCGTGGGGATTGGCCGGATTATAGGAAGAATAGATCGATTGCCCCGGGATGTCCGGGATAACGCTGAAATCCCAGCCCGGAGGCCCTTTATCCCCAATGACAAAATAGATCAGCAAACCCCATGCGAGAAATCCTGCCGCGATTGCGCCGACGATGGACCAGGTCTTAATCCCGCTGAATTCTTCTTCCGTGCGCATCTCGGGATACTCCGCTCTAAAATCTGCTGCCGTTGGCCCAGACGTAGATCAAGTAGGAGAAAGACCATGCGGCTATGATAAAGTAAGTGTAGATGAGAAAAGGAGCTATCGGGTTTTTTTCCAGATGATGTCCGCTCTCACGCTCATGATACCGTCTTTCCTCCAGTTCAGCCTCAGTTCTGGCCATGCGTCTTCTCGGGTAACTTGCCCAGGCGAGATAGACCATAATCAGGGATATCGCGCCCAGAAAGAGTGCGATCATTTCATACTGAAAATCGACCCAGACAAAGAATCGCATATTCGTATCCGTTCAACGGTGATAGAGGCCAAGCCCCAATGCCGCCGCGAAAGCGATAAAACAGATCGCCACGATCAGGCACAGGGCAATCGTGTGGACTCTGCGTTTTGCGCGGCTGAGGCGTGTAATCGGCTGTGACAGAAGGTCTTTTCCAAGCGGCAGATATCTCGCGCGCTCCTGGTCGGAAAACTGCCCCGCCCGGAGCGCCCAGATAAACGCCACAAGGCTCACGCTCAAACTGGTTCCAACAAGAAAAAGCCATCCAGCGTAATAGATCATTTTTCTTTCACCACCGGTTCGTAGGATGCGTCGATACCCCTCGGCTCGGCGTGGGCGTCTGTCTGCCCGATAAACGTCACGGCCACATAGTTGCCGACGTCCCAAATCTTCTCGGATTGAAGGTCCTTTTTGAAGTAAGGCATCGCGGTGCCCGTGATCCCGTTCATTATCTGGTAATAGAGTATCCCTCCGGATATCCCCCTGTCCTTGAGGATCGTAAAATTGAGAGGAGGAGGATAAAGATAAGGCTGGGCCGGCCCCACGCCGTCTCCTACCGGACCGTGGCAGCCGATGCAATAGCTCTGGTAAATCCTGTGCCCCCGGTCGAGGCCGGCAGTAGAGGTCGGATAGGGGTTGGGCACCTTTCTCCAGCCTTCCGGAACATGAGAATGGATCCATTCAACATTCTTTACCGGACCTGATTCGAATGCTGCTATCGATTCGGTTTTCCAGTAATTTTGCCGCTCCATTCTTCCGTCAGCCAATTTAAATCCAAGGCTCTGCTCGTAGGCCGTAAGGGCCTTGATTTTTTCCGGGCCGAGAAACTCCCAGGAAGGCATAAGCGATTCGGGCCGGGTGAACCTCGGATTGGCGAAGTGTGCAAGGTGCCAGTCGTCGGGATGCTCTCCGCCTTCCTCAGAAAGGTCCGGTCCGGTGCGCTCGGTCCCTATGAGATGGGGCGAGTCAGCGACATAGTCTCCGGCTTGCGCTATCCTTTCGGAGCCGATGTCCCAATCGAAGTTTCGAATGAACTGCGTGTGGCAGTAGGTGCAGCCATTGTTCACATAAACCGAACGCCCTTCATCTTCGAGTTCGGTACGCGGCCTGAAGATATCCGAACCCTTCTCGCTCATCGTCAGCCAGGGCAGGACGACAAACATAAAGAGCACCGGGGCAAAAATGATCAGCCCCCCGATGACTAGTACGGGCGGAGTCATCCTCATTGCGGTTCTCCCTGAAACGCTTCTCCGAATATGCGCTCGCCAAGGGCCTGGTCGCCGCGGATGGTCCTGATTACGTTATAGAGGCCGATGAACGCCGCCCCGATGATCAACAATCCTATGGACGCGCGCATTATAAAATAGATCTGGATCATGGGCAGAGTGCGGTAGACGGTTGTTCCGTTAAGCCACGCATTGCCCTGGATGAGGCCTCCGCAGGTCAGTACCATGAAAAAACCGGCCATGCCAAGAACGAGCAGCCAGTATTGAACATCGGCCAGACGCCCGCTGTAGAGAGGTTTTCCAGTAATCCTGGGGAGAATGTAATATAGCCCTCCCAATGCGATCATCCCGGAGAAGCCGAAAACTCCTATGTGCGAATGCGCGATAACCCAGTTATTCAAGTGAGTTACCCTCTGCACGACCGGCAGAGCCTGAAGTGATCCCTGGGTGCAGGTCAGGATATACCAGACAAGACCTGCCGTGATGAATCTTCCTCCGATATCTGCGTGGATAAGCCCGAGCCTGCCCCGCATCGTGAGCCAAAGGTTCACGAGTACCGTAAAGACGGGGATGATCATCGCGATGCTTCCGGATACGGCCATCGTCTTCAGCCAGACCGGTATGGGGGTCTGAAGGATGTGATGCGCCCCGATATGGGTGTATATAACCAAAATGGTCCAGAAGCCGACCAGCGAGAGAGAATGGCTGTACACCGGACTGCGGGCGACCCTGGGTATAACGTAATAGGCTATGGCAAGAGCAAGTGGGGTTAAGAAAAGCCCCACTATCCCATGCCCGTAAAACCATGCCAGAATGGCATCCGGCAACCCTGTTATGGCGCCTTTAAAATTGAAAACCGCATGACCGAAGAAGTAGATAAACCAAGTATATACCAGTGCAGCGAATATATACCAGCTTGAGACGTACATCAGCTTTTCCTGCCGGTTGGCGGCTGTCTGCAGCAGGTTAAAGAACATGAGCGCCATGGACAGCAAAAGCCCTACGTTGGCCGGCCAAATCCATTCAGCGTACTCTCTGCCCTGGGAATGTCCGAGATCGAGCGCCACGATACCGGTAAGAATGGACAGGTTATAGATCCACAGGGAAATCTTCCCGAGCTTCTCGCTCCACAGCGAAGTCCGCTGCACCGCCGGGAGGATGTAGTGGGCGCACCCGAGCAGCGCTGACCCGGCGAAACCGAAGATCATGGTGGTGGTGTGCATCGGGCGGACCCTGCCGAAAACCAGTCCGGCAATGCCTCCGTAAAGGTCGGGAATGACCAACTGAGTGGCGGCTGCAAATCCCTCCAGGGTGCCGAGGGCAAACCATAGGGCCGAACACAGGAAAAAAAGTTTCGCGGTCCCGTTTTCTTCAACCTTTAGAAGCTGCACTGCTCATACCTCATCGATTCGGAACTGCCTTAGTGATGACAACCAAGATAACAGTCGAGCTGCGCCTTTTTCTCCGTGTGGCACGTGATGCAGAAATTCATCTGGAAATCCACTCTGCGCAACCTGTCCATCGACGGAACATCTCCGTGACATCTCAGGCAGTCAATTTTTGCCATTATGTGCGGCTGGTGCCTGAACTTCACAAAATCGGGAACGAAATAGATTCGCACCCAGGGGACCGGGACTTTTTTGTCCAGGTACTCCTTCTCTTTTTGGATCTCGGGATGCATCGGAATTATGTATTTATGGCAGAAGAAACACTTCTCGACTTCCGGCAGTCCCGCGTGCTCCGAGCGCTCTACGTAAGGATGGCAGAAACGGCAGTTGATCTGTTTGACCCCGGCGTGAATACGGTGGCTGAAAAAGACGGGCTGGACCGGTCCAATGTCTTGTCCCGGGAACAGGTAAAAGAAGTAGATAAGGGTGAGCAAAAGTAGAACGGCCGCACAGAACCACCCTATCCACCACCGCGCTTCTCTTCTGGTTGCCTTGGTGCCCTCAGCCATTTTCTCTCGGTTCGAAAATTATAGGAAACATCATCCAAACGCAGGGCGCGTTCTGGATCTCATGCCAGGTCTATCACATTGGCTTCCGGCTCAAGGGCTAAAGCCAGTTTAGGGTCGGAAACCGCCAACACCGGGTATTTCTGTAAAAAAGAACATACGCAGAAGGCAAAAAGCCCCAGCCACCCTATGGTTATCAGTACTTCAAATATTCCCAGCGGAAGCGATTTGCTCTTCACAATCGACGGGGTAACCAGAAGAAATTTTTCAAGCCAGATTCCGATCAGAATCCAAACGGAGATCATGGCCAAACGGACCGGTTCCAATTTTATTCTTCTGAACAGCAAAACAATGAAAGGGATTATGAAAAGCACTATAAGCACGGTCCAGGCCAGTGCTGCCCAAGGATCGTAAATAACGCGCCAGATCACGTACCGGGTCTCAACGGGCAGATTGCCATACCAGATGACCAGAAACTGAACATAGAAAAAATCCAAACCGACAACACAGAAGGCGAAAGTGAGTTTCCCGATGTCGTGAAACTGCTTCTTCTCGATGGCGTTGCCCATCCCCAGTTTCTTGACGCCAAATGTGGATAGAACGGCCAGAAACGCAAGTCCCCCGTAAAAGGACACCGCGAAATAATAAGCCCCGAAAAGCGTACTGAACCACTCCGGGTTAAGCGACATCATCATGTCGAAAGCTACCAGCGTCATGACGAACGCATATAAGATTGCGTATGCACTGGACAGCGGGTGCTGGGCGCGTTCCCGGTCTTTTGTGCATGGGACCCCTTGCATATATTCCAAATCGCTCTTGACCGAATGGTAAGTGATCAAAGCTGCCGTCAAAGCCAATGCAAACAGCCCGACGCCTTCGCGTGCAAAGAAAAAGGGCGTATTGAGCCAGGGCGCTTTTTGCGCTTCCGGATGGAGGACCCACCAGAAGACACTCCCTCTGGCAAGAAATAGGGGCCAGAGCAGAATAAACGTAAACGGGAGGAAAAAAACTACCGATTCTGAGAGCCTCTTTACGGGCCTTCCCCAGGTCGCGTTGGTCAAAACGAGGATAGGAGAGAGGAGGAAAGTCCCGAACGCGAGACCTGTCCAATAGACATAGTTGGTCAGATAGGCGGACCATGCCCTTTGGGCGTCGCCCGCAAACAACTGGTAGGCAAAGGCCGCCGTGCCGATCAAAAAGAGGACCAGGCTCAACGCTTTCAACTTTCCCCAGTTGAACGACATTTTTGCAGAGTCGATTTCCCGGAAGATCTCACTCTTCAATATGACGGACCTCCTCGGCCCCTGAAGTGCTCAGAATGTTCGAGACCTGGCCGCAGTCAGCGTCCGTACAATAAACCACAATCCCGAATCGGTCCTGGCTGAAGCGCTTGTCGTAATGGATGGGCAGGCGCATTTGTGGCATCCTGTTCAAAAAGAGCAAACCTCCCAGCGTAAAAAACACAGCTATCAGAATGAAGAACTCGAAACCCGGTATAACTGAAGGTATTATCGGGATCGGAGGCTTGCCCCCTACTATGAACCGCCACTGAGCGGCCGTATAAACGGCAAGAAAAACCCCCGTAAGAAGTCCGAGAATTGCTCCAGTCAGGGTGAAGAAACGCCCCGCCCCCAAGGCCGGCTCGCCCAGCGCTTCCCTGATTCCTTCAATGCGCATCGGGGAATAAACTGCGCTTATGCGGATTTTTTCATTCCTTAGACCTTCCACCGCGGAAAGCAGCTCGTTTAAGTATGCGAAAATCCCGACTACAGCCAGCTTCTTAGCCATCGAAGTTTCCTCTTACTTTGCCCTGACCGGAACGGGTATTTTCTCCTTCACCTCCGTTAAGGCAATCGTGGGCAGAAACTTTGCAAAAAGGAGGAAAAGAAAGAAAAAGAGGGAAAAAGAGCCAACAAGGATGCCCCATTCGACAATGGATGGGTATGGGTATAACCCCCATGAGTAAGGGTCGTATTCATGGGCTTCGGAACCTACGATAATCACCAGGCGCTCGAACCACATCCCGATGTTTACAAGTATCCCTATCGAGAACAGCGCCGCCAGATTGGTCCTGATTTTCTTGAAGAATAGAAATATCGGGACGACCGCGTTACAGATGACCATCAGCCAGAAGCACCAGGAGTAATAACCCGTCATGCGCCACATGTACTGGGCCTCTTCGGCTTTGCCGCCGCCATACCAGGCCATGAAATGTTCGACCATATAGGAATAGCCGACGATGAGGCCGGTAAGGATTATCGTCTTAGCAATATTTTCCAGCACGTTCATAGTGATAAGGTTTTCGAACCTGAAAATTTTGCGCAAGGGGATCAGAAGCACGAGCACCATCGCCAGTCCGGAATGAATCGCGCCGGCAACGAAGTAGGGAGCGAAAATAGTACTGTGCCACCCTGGAACGATGCCCAGGGCGAAGTCCCAGGAAACGACGCTGTGGACCGAGATAACGAGCGGGGTGGCCAGGGCCGCAAACAGCAGGTAGGCTGTTCCGTAATTCTTCCAGAAAGAGTTCGACCCCCGCCAGCCAAGCGAGAAAAAACCATATATCCTGTTTTTCAGGCCGGTGGTGCGGTCCCTTATAGTAGCCAGGTCCGGGATTAAGCCGGTGTACCAGAAAAGGAAACTGACGGTGAGATACGTCGAGACAGCAACCACATCGAAGACCAGAGGCGACTGGAAGTTTGGCCACAGATTCCTTTGGTTCGGATATGGAAGTATCCAGTACACTAGCCAAACACGCCCCAGGTGGATGAGCGGGAACATTCCGGCTATCATTACCGCGAAGATAGTCATCGCCTCGGAACTCCTGGAAATGGTTGTTCTCCAGGATGCGCGAAAAAGAAACAAGATAGCCGAGATGAGGGTGCCTGAATGGGCAATTCCGACCCAGAATACAAAGTTCACCAGGTATGATCCCCACATCGTGGGGTGGGTAATATTCGCCGCCCCGAGGCCCGTTGCGATCTGGTATGCCCAGGAAAAAGCGCCTATAAGAACACCCAGCCCGGCAATCGCCAGACAAAGCCAGTAAAAGCCGCCGGGATTCCACATAGCGCCAAGTATCTGGTCGTCTACCGCTGCGTAGGTGGTCAGGCCCTCAGGCCCCGCCGCCTCGGTCACTCCATTGGAAACTGTCGCCCCCATTGTGCAGGTTCCTTCAAAACATTAATCAGACCGTTATCTTTTGAGTCACCCTCTTCAGATAGATCACAGCAGGCTTGGTATTGAGGTGCACCAGCACTTGGTAAGCCCTGACATCGTTAATCAGCTTGGACACCCTGCTGTCCGGGTCGATCAGGCTGCCAAAGATCAGAGCGCCGGTCGGGCAGGTCTGCGCGCAGGCCGTTGTAAAGTCGCCGTCGCGCACTTTTTCGCGGCCTTTCGCTTTGGCGTCGAGTTTTGCTTCTATAATTCGCTGGACACAGAAAGAGCACTTCTCCATTACGCCCTTTTGTCTCACCGTAACGTCGGGATTTAGCTGCCACTTGAGCGGCTCGGGCCGGGTGAAGGTAAACCAGTTGAAGCGCCGCACTTTGTAGGGATCGTTTTGAGAGCAGAAACGCGTTCCGAAGCACCGATTGTAAATCTGGTTATTAAGCCCCTCCACGCTATGCTGCGGGGCGAAAATTGGGCACACATACTCACACGTCGCGTTGTCGCAGTGCTGACAAAGCATTACCAGCCATTTGGCGCCGTTTTTATCATCGTCGAAATACCGCTGGACCCTTATCCATGACATTTCGCGCCCTTTAATGACCTGCTCCCGTTTTACTACGGCAACGTTATTTTCCGAGTAACATCCGGCTACGCATGCGCTGCAGCCAATGCACCTGTCCAGGTCAACGACCATTGCCCAGCGGTAATCTTTATACATCTGACGTGGATAGAAATCTTTCGACTTCTCGTAGCCAATAGGCAAAGGATAATCGATGTAGGGTTTTTCTCCCGCCGCCGCCATCCTGTTTCGCTCTTCCAGGGGCATTGCCTGCGCCATCTCGCGGTCATGCTGGAAGAAGCTTCCGTCCGTATTGGCAATTACGAAAGTACCGCCTGTTTTTTCGATCTCCGGATTAAGCTCCTGGCGTTGAATAGCGCCGGAAACCGGGTCGATATCCGGAGCAAGCAGCTCGAAGGGATTTGCCGGAAGTCCGCTTGCAAACCTGCCGAAGCCGGAATGCCCCTGGCCGACCGGTATTGCGACGACGCCCTCAGGTACAGTGTAGATGGGGAGGGCCGGAATCCGGATCGTCCCATAACTCGTTTTTACCTGGAGGAGGTCTCCTTTCTTGAGGTTCAATTTCCCGGCTGTCTCCGGGTGAATCTCCAGCCATCCTCCCCAGGTCACCTGGGTCATCGGATCGGGGAACTCCTGGACCCACAAGTGGTTGGCCATCCTGCCGTCAAAGAACTGTACGGTAGGATAGATGACCAGGGGCGGGGCTGCCCCCGGATGTTGCCCGGGTTCCGGAAAACTAAACGCCGGCACGGGCAGGGAGAGCGCCTGGGCTGCTGCGGATTGCTCCGGCCAGTACCCGCCCTGCTTGATCAAGTTCTGCCAGAAAGTGTCAAATGATTCGATACCGGCCTCGGCCGATATTCGCGTCCAGTAGCCCTGGAGGGCATCGTAGTAGTCCTTGAAAGGAAAGCTGTCTTCTCCTTTTACCTTCTTGCCACTCGAGATCAGTATATCCCCCATGTGCCTGGTATTGAAAACCGGTCCCATCACCGGTTGCATGAACCCGGTAACTCCAGGTCTGGGTGAATAATCTCCCCAGGACTCGAAGGAATAATTAGTGGGCAAAACAAGGTGAGCCAGGGCGCCGGTTTCGTCAATGGCCGGAGAAAACTCCACCACAAAGGGAACGTTCTTCACTGCTCCGGCAAAATCCCACGATTTGGGGAGCGAAAAAACGGGATTTACTCCTCGGAAGATCAAAACGTCCACCTCTCCGGAGCGCATCCGGTCGGCAAGGGTCTTGACCTCCTCGGCACGCGCGCTCAAGGTATAGGAGGATTCCCGGTTGAAGTCGATGGCTGACATGGCCGCAGGTTTAATCGTGCAGAGCAGATTTGCGGCAACGGCAGTTTCCGTTGCGTTGGGCAGACACTGTGAAAGGCCTTCGGCGATGGCCAGAGGCCGCGCCGCGCCGGCGAACCTCTTCGCAACGGTTTCAATGAGGCCCGGGTCGCACCCGGCTGTTGCGGCAGCCTTATCAACGGACCAGTTGCTGACAATCGATGCAAGCGCCGCCCTGCGATCTGCAGGAAGGCCGGAGACGAGGTTATTGTCAAGGATTGCCCGAAGAATTCCAAGTCCGACCGCGTATTCGGTTCCGGGGCGAGTCGCAATCCATAGGTCAGCATTGTTTGCCGTCATCGAAAGTCGCGGTCCGACGAAAACGAAGGTGTTTTTCCTCTCACCCGCGATTGGATGAAAAGAACCGTACTGGCGGGCAAATTCCAGGTTGGATATCCAGGTTTCGAGAAAACCGGCGTTAAAGGAGATCAGAAAATCGAGTTCATCGAACCGGTAGGTCGGAATAGCATCACGGCCAAAAACTACCTGGTTGGCTTTTCTAAGAGGCTCATAGGACCAGGTTTCATACATTATGTGGCCGTTTCGCTGGCCCATTTCGTTTAGCCACAGCCCGGTCAGATCGTGTAAAGATCCCGTTATGAGGTCGGTCATGACGACTATGCGGCCGCCGCCGCCCTTGCGGACGGCTTCAGCCAGCTTCGTGGCCAGGAGCTGCTCGCCCCGCTCCCACGTAACAGGATCGAAGCCGCCGGCATCGTTTCGCAGCATCGGACCCGGGTATCGGTCGGGGTTGTACAGGCCGTGCAGCGAAGCCTGCCCACGCATGCAGAGCTTGCCTCCGCTGACCGGGTGTGCCGGATTGCCCTCCACCTTTACTATCCGCCCCTCACGATTCCTGGCCAGCATACCGCAGCCGGCCGGACACTCGCGGCAGGTCGTGGCGTAGTATACTGCCTTTCCGGGGACGACATCTTCAGGCGGATTAATGTAAGGAATCAGATATCGCGCGGCCGGTTCGCCACAACCGCTTAGCACCGCTCCCGTCCCCACGATTCCGAAGAGCTTGAGAAATTCTCTGCGACACAAATCGGGCATCTGCCAAAGCCTTGCAACTCAGTAAGGGGAACATTTCCGAAGGATACTGAAAAATAACCGGAAGAGCCCCGCCAGGACGTTGGTGTTGGCTGACGGCAGGACCCTGCTTGCCAAAAATAATATCACGGCTCCCAATTACAATAGCTTGGTTGCTTTTTTACAGTTTTCAATCTCAATAGATTATCGTGATATTCAAAGCCAACTCTCTTATTTTACTTGGGCCTTCTTCAGATCGGCGACAATTACTATTACATTCTCCGGTCTAAGATATTTCTTCGCCACCCTGAGAATATCTCCAGCAGTCACCGCATTTATCAGCGACGCATACCGGTCGGGGTAATCAGACCCGAGTCCGTAGAACTCGATCTGCGCCAGGAATCTTGCATAATCCTGCTGGAGGCTGTATTTCAATGGGAAATTGCCAATCAAAAATTTCTTTGCCGCCTGGAGTTCCGCCTCTGAAACCGGTTCGCGCTGGAGCCGCTCCAATTCCTTTTCAGCAAGCGCGGTGGACTCTTTGGCAGACTCATTCCTGGTCTGAAGAACAATTCGAAAAGAACCCGCATGCCTGCGGGCGGCGAGCAGGCTTTCGACCGCATAGGCAAGCCCCTTTTTGATACGTATCTCATCCATCAGCCGGCTCGACAAATCCCCTGAGCCCAGAATCTGATTCATCACCTGGAAGGGGTAATAGTCCTCGCTTGCCCTATCCATGGCCGGGCAGCCGATCATAATTGTGGCCTGCGTCACGGGCTTGTCAATCGCGACGTTCACGGTCCCTTCGGCGAACTGGGGTTCAAACGGCGTTTCCGGTATCTGTGCCTCTTTCCACGCAAGCAATTTGGGAACTATCAGGGTCTCGACTTCCTGTGGGGTAATGTCCCCCCCGATCACCAGCACCGAGTTGTTCGGCCGATAAAAAGAGGAGTAGAATTTTGAAAGTTCTTCCGTACCAATTCCTCCAACCGATTTCTCCGTACCCTCGACCGGGCTGGCATAAGGGCCGTTCAGGAAAAGCGCCTTGTCGAATGCCCTGCTCGCGACCTCCAGCGGGTTGTCCTCCTTTGCCCGCAGAGCTCCGATGATGTCATCTTTTTGTCCGTCCACATCGGCTGCGGGGAAGGTGGGATAGACGATTATCTCCGTAAAGAGGCCAAGCCCTGCATCAAGGTCCTTCTTGAGCACCTGCATGCCGATTACGGCAAAGTCTTTGGAACAATCCGCATCAAGATTGGCCCCGATGAAATCGAGCCTGTCATTTATCTCATCGAATGAAAAAAACCTGGTCCCGAGCAGAATAGACTTGGCAGTCAGGTTGGCGAGGCCTTTGTGATCCTGAGGATCTCGCCAGGAACCGGCGGCCACCAGGAGTTGGAGCGTAACGGCCGGAATCGAATGTTCTTCGAATACGAGCACCCGCAGGTGGTTAGGCAGATCGATCTTCTGAGCCTTCGGCATCGCGATGCAAAAATCGTCTTTCAGCAGAGGCGCAATCAGGAGCAACATAAAAACGATGCAGATTTTCTTTGGATTCATTGAGCCGCTCGCACTCTACGGGATAATTTCATTGCGGATATTGGAAGCCCGAAGCCTTAAGCCCCTCTCCTTTATGTTGCCGGCAGGCTGGGGGGCGGCCTGAGAAGGCAACTGAACGGGAGGCCCCGTGGGTGTAAGAACCCCCACATTGCGGTTTTCGGCCGTGAAGTACTTCGATGCAACGCGTTGAATTTCCTGCGGCGTAACGCTCCGGATGGATGGGACGTATGCGCCCATGGAAGCCCAGTCAAGGGCTATTTCGTATGAAGCCAGGTTCTGGGCCAGGGAAAAGATGGATTCCTGGTCGAAGACAAAAGCGGCCTCAAGCTGGTTTTTCGCTTTTTCAAGCTCCCGGGTGCCTACGGGAGTTGTCTTTAGAAGCTCCATTTCCTCAGAGATAGCCTTTTCTATTTCGTCGAAATCCTTGCCTGGAAGAACGGAGACCGTGAGATAAAAAAGGGACGGGTCCATGGTAAGCATGTCGTAGTCAACCGAAGATTCGAGTACGAGCGCTTTCCCGCGCACCAGGTGGTCATAGAGCCTCGAACTCTTCCCCTCGGCAAGAATCGCCTTTATAACCTCCAGCACGTAACTGTCCTGGCTTCGCAGATTGGGAACGTGCCAGGCGATGACAAGGGACCCGACCTGGGCAGGGCGCTCGACAACCACACGTCTTTCTCCGGGCTGTTTGGGGTCCTGAATTAAAAGCTGCTGTACGGGAGTTCCGCTTGGGATTTTCCCGAACGCCTTTTCCATCTCGGGTAAGAGGGCTTCTTTCTTGAAGTCGCCAGTGACTACGATGAAAGCATTGGCCGGGATGTAGAAGGTAGAGTAGAAATCCTTTACGTCCTCGATTGTGAATCTCTCAATGTCCTCGGTCCATCCGATGACAGGCCAGTGGTACGGCTGCGACTGGTAGGCGGCGGCCTCCAACTGCTCCATCAAAAAAGACTGCGGATTGTCATCGACGCGCATTCGCTTCTCTTCGAGAACGACCATCCTTTCCGTCCGGAAGTCACTTTCTCTCAGGACCAGGTTGCTCATGCGGTCAGACTCAAAATCGACGGCCACGCCAATCCGGTCCGAAGCGAGCGTCTCGAAATACCCCACAGAGTCGTGCGACGTGGTGGCGTTTTGCTCCCCTCCCAGTTCATAGATTGTCCTGACAAACTCCTCACCGCTTACTTTGACGGTACCTTTGAACATCATGTGCTCAAGCATGTGCGCGAGCCCGGTTTTGCCGTTTTTTTCGTTCCGCGCCCCGGCCCGGTACCAGACCTGAAACGACACTATTGGGGACTGGTGGTTTTCGAGCAAAATGACTTTAAGGCCGTTCGATAGCCTGGCTTCCGTAGCGTCTTTGAATACCTCCCCGGGGGAAAGAGACGGAATCAGCAAAAACATGGTGCACAGAAAAACGCCCGCGATTTTCAAGGAAACGCGCCTCCCCGCGCTTGAACAGCGCGAATTTACCAAATAGATTATGTGCCCGTCCGGAGGTCGAACTCTACGAAAACTGCACCCTCCCCACATCAGCATTCGCCGCACAGGTGCTCAAATCAGGATAAGAATCGACAGATCAAATGCAATCCATGGATCTTCGTTAATTTTCAGCGGCCGAATTTTGATTTGGGAGACAGTAAATTTAGTGATTGTATTAAGCGGCTCGATTATTATCTTTTCCGGGACCGTACGAGCAGAAGCCGATTTGGGCCTGGGGGGATTTTGGAATGCCGGATATGGAACTGAGCCTGGAGGAACTTGCCCACAAAGACGGCAAGGAAGGAACGCCCGTCTATATAGCCTATGAGGGCAAAGTCTATGACGTAAGCCGGAGTGACCTGTGGAAAACAGGCGTCCACATGAGACGCCATCATTCGGGAAAGGACCTGACCACTGATATGAGCGCCGCCCCTCACGGGCCGGAAGTCCTCGAAAGATATCCGCAGGTGGGGATTATCGGGAAGAAATCCGGAATTGAGGAAAAGAGCTTTCTTGAACCGCTGTTCGAGGCAGTTCCCTTTCTTCGCAGACACCCGCATCCGATGACGGTGCATTTTCCCATCGTGTTCATGCTCTCTGCGGTATTCTTTACTTTCCTCTACCTCGTAACAGCGGACACTTCATACGAAACGACCGCTTTCCATTGCCTCGCCGGCGGCGTAATCTTCACTCCGATCGTCATGCTGACCGGTTTTGCGACCTGGTTCGTCAATTACCTGGCAAAACCACTGCGGTCGATCAACATAAAAGTGGCTGTTTCCACGCTCATGCTGGTTGTTTCTCTTGCCGCCCTCTTCTGGCGGGAAATGACCCCTGATATTCTCACAAGGCTAAGGGGCGTCAGCTTCATTTATTTATTGCTCATCTTTTCCCTTTGCCCTATGGTTTTAGTAATCGGTTGGCACGGGGCCAAGCTCACCTTTCCGATTGAAAGCGAAGGCTAACGCTAACTTGCTCGGGAGTATCGGGAGAAGAATGGACCGCGGATGCTGTAAGGTGCTTATCGCTGTCGATGGCTCTGAACAGACGCAGAGGCTTGTCGATTACCTGAGAGGCATAATTTCCGTCGAGCAGACGGAACTTGTTCTTTTCCATGTCATGCCGAAAGCTCCGGAATCCTTCCGGGATTGGGAAAAAGAACCATTCGGCTTACCGAATTCTGACATTCTCAGGAAATGGGACTCCGAGCGGGAAAGACAGGTCCGCGATCTTATGCGCGATATTCGGCGCCAGCTTACGGGCATAGGCATACCCGAGTATTCAATCATGATCAGCATCCAGAAAGAAAAAGAGGGCATTGCAAGAGACCTGTTGCTGGAGGCCCAGCGCGAGTATGACGCAATACTCATGGGCCGGCGCGGGTTTGGAGGAGCCGGTGTAGAGGTGCTCGGAAGCGTTGCGGCCAAAACTGCGTCAAAACTTCGCTCAGTTAACTTGTGGCTGGTTGGTGACAACGCTGGGAGCGGCGGGGTGATTGTAGCGATGGACTCCTCTGAATCGGCCATGAGGGCCGTGGATCATGTCTCCAAGATGATCAACGCTTCCAAAAATACCATCAGGCTCGTTCATGTCGTTCGTGGAATTGCAGTCTCCTGGACCGGCAAGGAAAAGATATTTCCGGAAGAATACAGGCAACGGCTTATCGAAGAGGCGGAAAACCAGATCAGACCTTCCTTTGATGCGGCTATCCGTATCCTTGTATCATCCGGAATCGAGCGGGAGAAAATTTCGACCAAAGTCATTTCCGGCGTCACAAGCCGCGCCGGGGCGATTTTCGAAGAAGCCAACCGCGAAGGATATGGTACGGTGGTAGTGGGAAGAAAAGGGCTTTCCAACGTTGATGAGTTCGACATGGGACGCGTAACCGGCAAGCTTATCCAACTCGCGGGAGGTATTGCTCTCTGGGTGGTGGCCTGAATCGGCCGACAGACACCGACCCCGGGAAGCCTTTCCTCAGAGTGGACGAGGCAATGTATAACTCGAAACGAGAGGGCCGGAACAAGGTTCCGGTTGTGTAAACCTTCGGGCTTGTCTGCCCTCGGGTTTTGGCGTCTTTTATGCGGCTGCCGAAGCCCTTCTCACTGTTTGGAGTACCACTCGATCACCCGTCTAAGCTCCATGGCAGAGGCAGGGGCCGTCATATTCCGGTTTTTCAAAATATCCACCGGCAGCAATCCCGGAACGTTATAGAATGCCGCGGTCGAGCCGTAGTCCACCTGAATTGCGGCCCCTTCAAGCGAAAGGCCCACGAAAAGGCCCCGGCTTTTCGAGTAGGAGAGGATCTCGGCCGTGAGCATAACGTCTGTTGCCGCTTCGGCTTGCCTGCCGACCGGGCCGGCTGCTACCGAAGCGTCACCCCCGAGAGTGAATTTGCCTCCGCTTATCGCATCCAGACTGCGAATGCTTTTGAGCACAAGGATAACGTCGGTGGATTGGGCGCCGATCTGCCACCCGAAGCTGCCTCCTATGAGGCGAAAAAAGACCGGGTTACTCCAAGTCCCGTCCTGATTGCGCACCAGCAGCACCCCGCATCCATAGCGGCCGCCAAAAATAAAGCCGGCCTTCAGCAGATCGGGAAAAATTACGATCCCGTGTGCGCTGCACAAAAGACTGGGCGGAATTGCACTTTCCGGGATTTCCATGATCTCTTTTATGACGGCGGTTGATGCCTGAATCTTGGCTTCCTCTCCGACTCCGGCATTTGAAAAGGCAGGTGCGAGCAAACATAGACTCAAAACCATGATAAAAACGGCTAGGCCAGTCCTCTGAGCCATGGGATGTCTCCTTTCGTCTTACTATGAGTTTCTCTGTTCTCAATCGGACTATCGATAACTATCTCATAAATCGGGGGTGTCTTGTCAAAGGAAATAAGCGAGATGGTTGCGCGTCAGGTTTTATACTAAGTTGCGTTCAAGCAAGGCCGCCCCGTCCTCGGACGCGGTTTGAACGAGAATGAAACTTGGACCTTGCCCTGCCGGATGCATCATTCTAAAAGAACAAGCTCGGGCGCGGCAGCAGCCAAGGTCCCTCGATCACTGGAGCTCGATGCCCCTGTTCAAGCATGGCCCCGGGCCGCTTTTTGAACACTGATGAGGCTTATGCACTCTCCCACAAGAGAATATTTACAAAGGCCACCCCGGGCTGTCGTTCCCATACCCTATTAAAGGAGACTGACAACGATGGCCCAGAAGCGTAAGAATGCACCAGGCAAAGGCCGCAAAGGGCAGCCACACTCTTTGAACCCAATTCAACCCAATGCAGCCGGTATCGATCTGGGCTCACGCGAGCACTGCGTGGCCGGTCCACCTTTACCGGACGGTTCCCCTAACGTAAAGCATTTTGGAACCACAACCCCGGAACTGTTGCGCCTCGCCGGATGGCTTGAGCAGCAGAAGATCGCTACTGTCGCCATGGAAAGCACCGGCGTATACTGGATCCCGCTATTTGAAATCCTCGATAGCCGCGGCTTCGACGTCCAACTGGTCAATGCTCGCCAGATTAGTCATGTTCCGGGCCGCAAAACCGACATGATCGATTGCCAGTGGATTCAATTACTGCACGCCTGCGGATTGCTCCGGGGGTCTTTCCGACCAGGCGAGGACATCTGTTGCCTGCGAGCTCTCATACGTGAGCGCAATACAATTGTAGACCTGCGTTCCGACTGGGTCCGACGGATGCAAAAGAGCCTCGACCAGATGAACATTTGCGTGCATCACGCCGTTTCGGATATTACAGGCCTTACCGGCATGGCAATTATCCGTGCCATTATAAGCGGTGAACGGGACCCTCGTGCCCTGGCGAGTTTGCGTGATTGCCGATGCCAGAAATCGGAAGACAGGATCGCCGAGGAGCTCACCGGTAACTGGCGCCTTGAGCACCTGTTCAACCTTGGTCAAGCCCTAAAGGTTTATGATCAGCTATGTGGCGTCATCGCCGACTATGATGCCGAGATCCTCAAGTACGTCAACTCCTTGCAACCTCCTGACTCAAAGGATTCATCGGCACCGCCTCCGGCATCCAGAGCCAAAGCGACTAAATTTTCCAAGCTGGGTCAGGAGCCAATGCGCCAGGCCCTTTATCGCATGTCGGGCTTTGATCTCACTACAATTGACGGCATTGGTGTTGATACCGCCGCCGTTATCATGAGTGAGTTAGGTCCCGACCTGTCTGTATTCCCAGATGAAGGCCACTTCGTTTCGTACTTGCGTCTAGCGCCAAATATCTCGATCAGCGCAGGCAAAAAGGTCCCAGGCAAGTTCCGGGCTGTCACCTCCACGCGGGTGTGCAATGCATTGCGCATGGCCGCAACAAGTTTGCGCAATTCGAAAACGGCACTTGGAGCCTACTATCGCCGCATCTCGAGACGCAAAGGCAAGTCGGTCGCCGTTTTTGCGACGGCCCGCAAGTTGGCCCAACTGGTTTATCGGTTGATCCGTTATGGCCAAGCATATGTTGACACAGGCTCCGATGTCTACGAGGCCCGTTTTACCGAGCGTCGTTTGGCAACGTATGCCAGAACTCTTAAGCAAATGGGCTATAAAATCGAACCATTAGCTGCTTAGGGGCGTTCATTGTCCCTTCAAGTTTCACAAGAGACCGGGCGGGGATAAACCCCGCCCCTACAGCATTGTCGCACGGTTGTTCCGTACGGGAGGGGGAGCGCAACGCTGTATGCCCTCCCGTAGCACCCGACTTGAACGCAACTCCGTATTAGAGCACTTCGACCGGGTTCGGCATGCAGCCCTGCAAGTTCCCGGCGCGCCCGGGGCGGAGTACGTGAGGGGGATTACTCCGCAGATTTCGGCCGGGTCTCCCTGATAGACAAGGAAACGCGAGGCGGAGAGTCACATTATCAGGAACTCATGCCGCCATTCTCCGAACCTGCCGGGGTGGATGGTCCCTTCAAGTGTCTGGAACCGGCGCACAAGCAACTGTTTCAAAATGGCTGAAGAGTTTTGATCGAAGGCTTTTCTGCCTGCGGCCAGACAATGGTCCAAAGAATTGAAGTCCGCCCAGGATATGTTGCCTATCTCAGGGGTAATCAGGACATCAGCGGCCGATTTCAGATGTCTGGTCAGAAGAACACGCGAGATTTCATTGCAGCGAAACAATATCTCCATTGCGGACTTTGGCTCTGTCGCCATTCCGCTAACCTCGAGAGTGGCGTCGGAGGCAAGGACGAAATGAGCTCCCATGGCGATCGCCGGGGCAACGGGAACGTTATCCGCCCAGCCCCCGTCCACGAGCGTCCGGCCGTTTATCTCGATCACCGGAAACATGCCCGGTATCGAGGAACTTGCTGCAACGGCGCGTCTCAAAGACCCCTTCGTCAGTACTATCTCTTCTCCCGTCAGCAGGTCCGTTGCGACCGCGGCAAACCGGACCGGCAGTTCTTCTATGAGCACTTCCGGTATCAGCATAGAGAACAATTCGTCGTAGAGATCTTCGGCTACCAGTTCCATCTGCAGCATGGTGTGGCTAAGGAAGACCCCTCTTCTAAACAGCCATATAAACCGGTTAAAAAAGCCTTCCGGACCCAGAAAAACGGGATTGTCATCGACTGCGTTGGAGGTGGTCCTGAGGAAGAGTTCGCTTTTGAAAAGATTTTTGAGACGCGCCAGGACCTTTGCCGAGTCTCGATAGCAGGCGTAAAGGCCGCCGATTACGGCCCCCATGCTCGTTCCTACTATCAAGTCGAACTTCAGGTTTCTGCGCTCGATTTCCTGGATGACCCCCAGGTGCGAAAGGGCTCGCGCGGAACCTCCGCTAAGCACAAGTGCGGATTTGAAGCGGGACATTCAACATCCTTTTAACGTCACTGCGGCAGGAAACCCGGGGGAGGCCAACGGAACCTGGCCGCACCGCCCGCCCCTGGATCGAACATAAACCGGATTGTAAAAACCGGCCCTTCCGGTGTATGCATTTACATCAATAAATATAAACAGTCCAGGGGCGGCCGAAAAGGAGCGGATTATGGCTGAAGAACCAGTCAGGATACCAGTTGAAGATGGGAAGATCACTATCGAAGGACTATTCGAGCATGGGCGGACCGGCCGAAATGCGGTCCTTTGCCATCCACATCCGCTCTACGGCGGCGACATGTACAACAACGCCGTTCAGGCCGCGCGCCAGGCTTTTGCCGGCCTTGGGTGGAGAACGCTGCGCTTTAATTTCAGGGGAACAGGCGCCAGCGGCGGGCATCCGGCCCAGGGGCTCAAGGATGCCGAAGACCTGGCCGGCATCTCGGAATATCTCAATACCCACTCTCCCGGGCCCATCGATTTTGCGGCCTACTCTTATGGAGCATGGGCAACAATGGAGGCTATCCGAATGGGCCTTACACCGGATTCGGTGATACTGATATCGCCTCCGCTCGATTTTATTTCTTTCGAGGGACTCAAACTCCCTGACGTGCCCCGGCTCGTCACGATCGGAAACCAGGACGATTTCTGCTCTGTCGAATCTCTGGGGAAATGGCTGTCCAGCCAGCCTGGCGCCCCGGTAACCCCTGAAATACTGCCCGGCGTGGATCATTTCTACCGGGGGGCCGAGCGGGACCTCTCAGCAAAAATAGAAGCTTTTCTAAAGCGGAATTTTCTCAGCGGGACCCCGCCCCAAGATGTTTCTGATAAAAAAGGTGAGCAGCCTGGTTGAGAAATTCCCGGCATTCGACATGCAGGGCATGCCCCGCTCCAGGTATTTCGAGCAGTTCGGCGTTCCCAAGATTTTCGGCAAGAAAGATCGAATTTGCGGCCGGAATCAGAACGTCTTGCGTCCCGGTTACGACCAGCGCAGGATTGTTGATTTCTTGCAGTGCGTCCGTACAGTCGAATTCATAGATTGCCATGAGTTGGGCCTGAAACGCGTACTCCGGCTGAGGGGGCGCCAGAAGCTGCAACCGGTAGTGTTCTTCTATCACTTTCGAGCTTTCGGCCCGGAATTTCTCACTAAAAAACAGGGGCGTGTCTTTCCGGAGGATTTCCTCGCGGCTGAGCCCCGCATTGTTTACGAGGAGCGATACTGCTTCGGGCGAGGGCGAGACCCGGTTCCCGCCGCCCGCGTGGGTGCATCCCAGGAGCATGGCCCCAAGCCTGCGGGACGCAATCCTCGCGAGCTCAAGGGCGATCATTCCTCCCATTGAAAGGGAGAATACCAGCGCCTTTTCGATCCCGAGGCTATCGAGCAGGCGGAGCGCGTCTTGTGCCATCCCGGCCATTGTATACGGCCCCGGGGGCTTTTCGGACAGCCCCGCCCCGCGGTTATCGAAAACTATGCATCTGTAATATTCTTTGAAAAACCTGATTTGTCCTTCCCACGAATAGATGCTTCCGGAAAGACCGCTTATAAAAAGGAGCGGAAATCCCTCGCCATGGATCTCATAGTTGAGATCGATGTCCCCAATGTTGATGAATGGCATCTTGTCCTCTCATACCTGCCTATTGGCCTTCAAATCCGTTGCCTGCCGGCTGCTGCGGTCCCTGTCCGGGTTGCCATGTTATCCGCTTTGATCTTTTCTCAAAAGCCTCAGCTATGAGTTCAGTAACGACTACTCCCAGGTAAGCCCCGAACAGGACGTCGCTGGGAAAATGGGCCCCGAGTATGACACGGCTGGCCATCACCGCCAGAGCTATAGTCAGCCAGGCCCACCTGAAGCGGCCGATCACTTTGTAAAGCCCGTAACACAGAGCGCCTATCGTGTTGGCATGCCCTGACGGAAACGAGGCATAATAATATTGGCTGGTAAAGGGTTTAAACCAGTAAATGCCCTGGGAAAGCAGCAGTCCCGGCCTGCTCCTTCCAACCAGCACCTTGATCAGATCGTTCGCAAGTCCCGATAGGGCAACGGCCGCGAGCAGAAAAGCGGCTGCGTTTGCATGCGTTTCGTTCTTGTTGATAAACCTGAAATAGATAAATCCGGCAAGAGCTGCCGCCAGGTATGGCGTAGATAATCCCAGCCGCGTTATCAGCTCGGAGATGTACGCAATTCTGCCGCCGATCGTCGAACAAAAACGCGCGGCCGGCTGATCGAAAAACTCGTAGCTTACGATACAGACGGCAATAACCGAAAAAGTGAGCAGCACAGCCCGCCGTGGCTTCATTTTGAGTCTCGCGTGGTGAGCAATGGATGGAAGATTTGCCATTTCACCCAAGTGGTGAAATACCAGGTTGCCATCTGTAAACGGCACCACATGGAACCCTTTAACTTACATTGATAACGGCCGGCGCACGCAGGAAAATGGGGAGAGCAAAGCCGGATTCGGGCAGCGGCCTGGTATTGATTTTATACCAGTTTACCCTGCCTGGTGTCCATCCGGAAAGACCGATGAACGCAGGAGGATTTAACCTTACGAGAATTCCACGTCCCGCGAGAGCCTGGGCCGGACCAGATCCGGGGCTTCCGAATCGGATTTTTTGACCTGAAAGAGGGGGATTTTTCGTTCCTGCAGGCGAATCGAGGGTTTGCATACACGCGTACCCTGAAGTGCACGAGGGTGAAATATTCACCTTGCGCCCTTGTCTCTCTTCTCTCTATTGATCGTAGCGGTAGACGAAAGAAATGTCGGCATGCTCGCTTAAATCCAGCGATGCGGCCCGTGCTACTACTGTGTAAAAGTAGCAGCCGTTCCGGCACGGATCGCTTGGGGGGCTGCCGGGCCCGGTCATCGTGGTATCGATGATTTTGACGTTGACGGTGTAATTATTTGACAGTGTAAAGGTTATGTCCGGACTATCGGCGGGGTTGGAGCTTATTGCGGAAGGGGCGGTGGTGTTGTTCGTCTGTGGACATCCAGCTCCGGTCCAGCCTGACGTAGCGGTGGTCATCTTTGCTTTAAGACAATTGCTCTGATTGAAGGCCGCTCCGAAAGGCGGGGTCGGTGGAGTGCCCAGTGCCGATCCATTTTGCACAGTGAAAATGAAAAGGTCGGTCGCGCCCTTTGCCGCATCCAGTGCGGTTGTATAGCCTTGTTCGAGCCTGGCCAGTTTCGTTTCCTGAGTAGAGAGCCGCAACATAATCGCCACAACCCCAAACCCAAGGACGACAAGCATCAGGGTGGTGATGAGCGCTATTCCCTTTTGGTTTTGGATGGAGTTTTTCATTATGGCCTTATCAAGTTCATAGGTTTTACAGCCATTTCGACGACCTTCCAGCGGTATTGAAGTTGCAATCCGAAAGGAGTGGGGTTGCTCAGCGCCCCATTCATTATCGCAGGGCTCCACTGTTGAAAATTGTTCGGTACCTGTGGATAATCAGCCGGATCAATGCCGTTGGCAATGTCCTGGTCACCAAGATTTAAAAAGCCGGAAAACCGGAAACTCGGGGACTTGCTTAAATCGCCGAGCCCTTCCTGGTAGACTAGAAATACTCTCACTTCGCGGAGCTGCTGCTGTATGTCCAAAGCCTGCAGACCGGCCAGATTCGTTTGCCATTTGTTGATATTGTTGTCTAAATTGGTGGCGAGCCCGAAGGCCACCTGAAAATCCATCACGCAATCGATAAGGGGAGTCGTGATGAGCGTGCCGTCAGCCTGCTTGATAGTGCTTCGAAACAGGGTGAAGGTGCCTGGCGCGCAACTTTTTGGACTTGGGAAATTGACATTATTGCCCAGGTAGTAATCCACGCGGTTAAACGGCATTCTGTGTACGCCTGCGCTGTTATCCAGGCCATAAATATGGTAGACCGACTGATCGCCGGTGGTCGGGACGGTGGGCGGGAGCACGGCGCCCGAGAGGCCTACTGAAGAATAATAACCGGTTGGGGGGCCTGCTGCGCCGACGAAGGGAAAACACCAATTAAAGTTATTGGATGGGTCGGCTTCCAACTGGTAGTTATTGTCGAGAATGATGAACATGTCAGCGGGAGGACCGGCGGTAAAGTCCATGACAGGATCGAGGGACTGCCCGCCCCCCCACATTTTGACCACCGCAGGAGCCGCGGGGCCGGCGCGGGAGATCATGGACCATTTCTTGCTCGTAGGGTTGAGGTTCGCTGCGGTCGATTTTATAGCAAGCACATCGGAATTGTTCGCCCCGCCGTTGTCCAACTGGACGAAGGCGCGCGGCACGGAAGACGTCGCATCGTTAAGGGCGGCTGGATCGTAGGGAGGCGCCGGGGCGTTGGCGCCCTGCGCGGCGGCTTCGGTGTAGGTGACGCCAGGCGGCAGTGCTGCAGTTGGTGGGGCAGGCAGCCCTAACCCGGCCATTTCGATATCGTAGCGCAACATCTCCAGTCCGGTCAAATTGGCCATATAGTTCTCGGCCAGATTGCCCTGGTTCGTGTAAGTCCTCAGAAGCTTCAGGTAGGCCGTGGTTGCCGCACCAATGACAAGCAGGACAACCGCAAGGCTGACCATCAGCTCCACCATCGTCATGCCGCGCTGCCTGTTCATCTCGTTTGCCTCACGATCGTTTCCTGGTCATATGTATATGTGATGCCTTTAAATGTCCACTGGACCTTGAACTCGACTATGCGCCCTCCCATACCTGCGGCGGCGGGAGGAGGTTGTTGCAGGTTGCAAATGACCGTATAAGGGACCAGTTGTTTTCTAACCTCCCTCGTAATTTGCACACCATTTGGCGCCGTGGCAGGAATTTGCGGGAGAGCATTATAGTCCATGTTCCTGGCCGCTTCCTGCTGTTCCTGTGCTATCTTCATCGCATCATTTCGCATCTCGTCCATCATGCTATAATCGAGCGCCTTCATGATTCCTATGACCGATGCCAACATGCCGACGGCCAGGATCAAAAGAGCTACCAGGACCTCGACGAGCGTAAAGCCCCGTTTACCGCGAAGGTTAATAGTCACGAATACCCCTTATTTTGGCGCGCAATTTCCGGCGTTCATTTTCCCGAGGGTTATTCTGGTGCTTGTTACCGCCACACAATCCATTGCAGCCCCGGAGCTCGATGAAACGCTGAACGTGATCGAACTGGCGGGAGTCGCCTGATTGAGCGTATTCAGAAAACCCCTGCCGTCAAAGCTCACGCTGTTCAGGGTCTGGACCGGGCTCACCACAACAGTAATTGGATACTTTGTTGCAACGGCCCCGATCTGAACGTCTGTACCGGTGTCTTCGATTGAATTATTCAGCGGGCTGCTATTATCATATCTTATGTAGTACGAGGTGGGGTTGGCGGTCGTGGACTTGGGGACCGTGCCGCCTGTTCCCCAGAATACCCCCCCTACGACTTTCCTGCCGTAGGCGGTCATGCGCCCGAACTGAAGGTCGCTGTAGAGCTGGACCATCTGGTTTTCGATATCGTGTTTCGTCTTCCAGGTCGAGTATGAGGGAATACCCCACCCCAGCACCAGCACGGTAATCGCGACTACCACCATTAGTTCGACTAAAGTGAACCCGCTTTCCTTTTTCATTTTTCAATCCACTGCATTAACTGCCCCGTTTTTGCCGTCGCCGTTGACTGCTGCGCCGGCGGGGGAGAATTTTCCGGAGGAATGCCTGTAAACCACTGAGTTGCTCTGTTGTTGTTGTACTGAAAATCGTTGGCGACGGAGATCTTGTTTATCGCCCCGGTGGAGGTTTGCACATACAAGGTGCCGGTCGGGTCGGCCACCGTATATGCAGGGCATGATTGATCTGAGATAGCGGCCCCTGTGGCGCAGTTCATACCCCACACGCGGCTCTGGCCGCCATAGCCGCATGGATCGGAAGTGGGTTCGGAGGTGGTTAAATATACCTTGTTGCCGGACGATGTGGTGGGATCGGTAATCATCCTCTCCGCGAGAAAGCCCGTATCCGCCCCCGCAGCATCCAGTTGAATCTGCCAGCCGGCCTGATTAAAGTTTCCATCCTGCAATTGTGTACATTGGTTGTTGTTCTGGATACTAATGGCGCTGGAACAGCTCGAGTTATAAGGGGCTGCGCAGTCCGAAGTACTTGAGCATGCCTGTCCATTGGAAACCCCGGAGCTGTTGAGGCAATTGCCGCACCTGTTGTATTGATCGCAGGTAAACGGTATTCCCATGAGATAATTCAAACCGGGCCCGCTATAGTTGTCCAGCGGGAAAAAATACCTTCCTGTCCCGGAATAGAGATACAACGTGTTGAAACACTGCTCGGTCGCTACCCTGGCGGTTATGGGCTGTGTAACTGCGCCGGCGTAAGTTGTCACGTCATAGGTCCAGTTACTGGGGTCCGTGGCTGTATAATCGATCGCAATGTTTCCGTTCGAATCGGTCTTGGTCTTGCTGGTGTAGATTTTCCCGAGGCCTCCCTGCCAGCCGGTCGCGCTTCCGGTTGGGGAATTTGCGTACCCGAAGAAAACAAAGTCCGTGTAATTGTCCCCGTTTACTTGCAGGCCGTTGGTGAAAAGCCTCCCGCCGAAGCCGTTCGCGGTGGTGGCTCCGAGGTCCCTGTAGTATACGCTGCCGATTCCCAGGTTAGCGCTGTTAAGTGTCAGGACGAAGGTCTTGACGTCTTGAATCGAGCTGCCGTCCTTCGGGTTTGTCGGGCCGGACAAAAACATCACGTAATATTGGTCGCCGCTCACAAGGGTCGAATTTGACCACTTGTGGATGACCGCCGGCCCGGAGTAGGAAGAACCCAGAAATGGATGGGTGAATTCCCATAGGAGTTTGGGGTTCTGGGCGTCGGTGATATCGAGGGCGTAGTATTCGGAAAGGCCCGTGCAGTTCGAAGGATTGTAGTTGGTGCTATTGGAGTTGCTGGCATCGGAGCACAAGCTTTGCGGGCTTGAGTACAACGATGACAAGTTTGAACATGTGTCCGACGGCGCGTTGATATAATAATAAGAGCTGGTGGAGCAGCCCGCATTATATGGGGCCGTTGTGCAGTTCGACACACTTGAGCATTTGTGTCCGTTGGGTACTCCGGAGCTGTTTAAGCATTGACCTGAACAGCTTGAGGTATAACCGGAGCTGCAGCCCGAGGTACCCCCTGAGCATGTGCCTCCATTGGTTACCCCGGAGCTGTTGAAGCAGTAAGTGGCTGTACCTGTGGAATTGATAGCCGCGCCCCCGAGTCTCATCCCGCCGATCAGGACCGTCACGGCCTTCGGCGCGCACGTACCGGGCGAAGTGCAATCGGAGTCCTGGGTGCAGGTCTGAGAAGTAGCATTGGAACAATATTGCTGACTCAGATTCATCGTCGTGATGTATGGGCTCAAATCGTTGTAATAGAGATGGCAACCGGTCTGAGATGCAAGACACCTCAGGTAGGGAAGACTGTTCGTGGGTATGAAGCCCCACAATTCCTGGCCCATGCTCGAGGTCGGAATTCCCGTCAATTCTGCCACCTGGAAGTTCGATGAATTCAATCCCGTGGTGCTTATAACTCCCGTCTGGAAGGCGTGCAGCATCCCGTCGTTGGCGCCGACAAAGACGACGCTCTGCTTCTGCTGGCATGTAGTATAATTGCCGGTAGTGCAATCGGAGTTCTGAGTGCAGGACTGGGTGCTGTAAGAAGTGCCATTGTAGCAATAACTGTAATTGGCTTGAACCTGGGGCGTAGAATAGATAATGTCCCCCATTTTCCACACATTTTTCGTGCAGCTTCCACTCGTGCAATCCGGGTCCGAATTGCACGGGGTCCCGTTGGAGCAGAGGCCTACAGTCCTGTTCCTGCAGCTAGTGAGCGTGGAGCAGGTTGTGTAAGGGGAGGTCGTACATGGGTTGGTCGGACTGCAGGGAGTTGTGCTGAAACTGGTCCCGGCGGCGTTGGAACAATAAGTATTTGTTATGTCGGTCCCCCGCACATAATTTATCAGGTTATCCAGGATAGCCGTATTGCTCGTTCCCGGAGGCTGAAGGCAGGCATCGAATGTCGACGGAATTAGTGCCGGATTGCCCAGTGGAGAAGACGCGGGCGTAGTGAGGGTGGTATTGGAGGTATCAAAACTAACCAGTCCGCTACCGTTGCTGTTTGTCCCCGGAGTGAGGATTTGCCTGCTGGCAGGGGTTGCCTGGAGCAGCATCTTTCCAGCTTCCCATAGGGGTGTAAGAGAATCCAGCCCGACGTTATCGACAAATACGGTCGGATCGCCGCTGCCGGACGGGTCTGATTTGCGGTCTACTGTAAGGCCTGTCTGAGTGTCGAACAGGAAAGTTAACCCGTAGTCCTGGTCGAGTTCGAGGATATAGTCATGGACGGTATCCTCCCTTATGTTGCTATATTGCCCGTTTTGGTAGTACCAATAGTTATATAGATAACCCGGATAGGTTATGGCTGTCGTCCCAAAGTATTTCGCGGGATAAAACACGCCCTGCAGCATGTTGGCGCCGTTCTGGGTCTGACCTTGCGAGAGAATTGAGATGGCGCTTCCTGATGAAACCTGTCCCAGCAGGTTTACCATGATGGTTTCCAAAGCAGTGGTCAACTCGTCGGGCTCATCGGCATAATAAGCGTGTCCGGAGGTGGTGAGCGTGCCGCCGGCCTTGGCCATGGCATCGAGATTTGTTTTGGCCTCGGATGTGAGGCCCAACCCCAGAACATAAGTTAGGACGGGAAAGATTTTGGCCGTCCCGCTGATTGTCTGCGACACGTTTGATTGAAGGTCGCCAAGCTCCGTAGTGACTTCAGTCATGAGCTGCGAAATGTTCTGGGTTTGCGTACCGTTCATTAAAGTGGAAGGCAAGCCGTCCGTAACGAAAATTATATAGTTCTTTTGACATTTCGAGGTGATGGGACTGGCATAGTTCACCCCTGCATTCTTGTACTGGCCGTTGAAATAGGCGAGCGCCGAACTCAGGGTACCGGCGGTCGGCGTGTCGGTGGCATTTATAATATAAGGGCATAGGTTTGCATTCGTTCCGGTTTGGGTGCAGCTCATATACCCGGCGCTGTTATCGGCGTTTGGATTGAGTAAGCTATTAAGACTGTTGTAATAAGTGGAATTGTTTGTACAGCTCGAGTTGTAAGGGGCTGTGCAGTCCGAGGTAGTTGAGCATTCCTGTCCATTGGATACACCGGAGCTGTTGTAGCACGTGGTGCCGCTCAGGGGGGTTATTTTATTGTGAAGGTACCCCTGTGGAGAAGGAGACCCCCCACTCTGGCTGAACCATGTGGGGCCCACGTAATACCAGGGCATGGACTGGCCCCAGTTGTAAAACCCTAAAGCCCAGTCCGAATCGGTGGGTATAAATTTGTAATTTTTACAGGGAGTCGTCGAGGTGCTGCTATAACCTACAAAGCTATCGCTGGTTCCCTCTTTATTGGGGCAGTATGTGTAGGTATTGGCGGCGTTTTCCGCCGTACTGTACGCACTGCCTGCTAGGCTATCTTTTCCGGAATACCCGAACAGTGTGTGGTCGTCTGCCGTGTCATAGTATGGGTCTCCCTGGTTATAATAAACTGTAGTGGTGTAGCCTAAGGGATTGTTGTACGGCCAACTTTTAGTCTTAGGGTAGACCAGCCCGCAATACCTCGCTCTTGTAGGGTCGCCTGGTGCATAACTGGTAATTAAGAGATCGGTAAAGTTTGTCTTCGTCCCGTCGTTGTGAGTGAAGAGCTGACCCGTAAAACTTGTAAACGTTTGACCGAGTAATGCGTTGGGGGGGCAGCCCGCATCACAGGCGGCTGCATCGGCTGAGTCCATGTTCGTGCAATAATTTACGCAGGCCTGAATCGTGGCTTGGGTCGCATTGGGGCAGTATGAGTTGGGATTGTAGGAGGCAAAAGGCATGCCGTTGTGAATGTAGTAACCATTACTTGTGTCACTGGGCAGTCCGAATGTCATTATTCCGACATTGGCTTGATCCTGGATCTGGGCCACCAGGTTTTGCAGCGCCTGCCTTGCGATCACTGATTTGCTGCTTGAAGCAAAGGAACCGACCGCGTTGCCGTAGAAATCTTCATCCATGCTCTGGGAGTTATCAAGGATTATGAGTATGTTGGGTTTGACGTTGTTGGCAATGAACGGAGGATAGAGCGAATTGCTGCATGCGCTGCCGTAAACATCCCCGGGTATAAATGCGAGCGAAAAAAAAGAAAAGAGAATAAAATTTAGTGTGGCTCGCCTCACGGACTGCTCCTCTAACTTAGGTTTGTAATTGCCTCTATTTCAGGGTCACTGTCACCAGGTCACCGTTTTCGAAAGCCAGTTCGGCTGTTCTCATTTTTGTTACGGGATTGCTATTATCAATGACCTTGGTATCGCTGGTAATTTGGAATTTCTGACCGTCTCTGGAATAGACTGCGCCTTCCTCGATCCTGTCTACGACTACATTGACGACTTTCCTGTGCACCGAGGGCTGCGATTGCGATGAAGCCTTGGCCGAGGTTTGCGATGAAGCCTTGGCCTGCGAGTGCGATGAAGTCGTGGCCGGCGCCGCTTTGGCGGGCGCCTTGGAAGGCGCACCTTGTTGAATGACAGTCGTTTCTCCTTGAACCGTGAACGCCATGGCGCTGCAGGGAGAAAACAATGGAAGCAATAGAAGCAAAATTGCGATACCCAAAATAAAAAATCTAGGCATGGGTAATTACCTCTTTCATTTACATTTTATTGAAACAACCACTGGAAAACGGAAAATTTCAGCGCGGCCGTGTTCTGTACGATCGGAGTGTCAGTGCTTGCGCTGATTGTCAACTTATCGGCAGCGACATTCGCGTAGATTTGTCTCGTTGCCGCAATCTGGTAATAGGGCGAAGTGGCCGAGCTGGGAGGGACCGAGACACGGAAGGTATAATTATGCACCGTGGTGGCGGTGGCGCAGTTAGTGCAATCGGCCAGGCATGCCGCGTTTCCAAACGAAGGAAGGCATTGTATGGTACTCGCGTATCGTCCATTGTCCGCATTAAACTCTTCCATCTCGAGCCGGGCTGTGAGCAGCATACTGACAGCGCTGCCCTGTTTCGTGCGGTTCACGTAATTGATGTAAGCCGGTGTTGCGACAACCGCCAGGATAGCGACGATCGCCACGACCACTACCAGTTCGACCAGAGTGAAACCACGTTTACCGTTCATGTGGAGACCGTCCCCCTTCCGTCCCTTATTTCGATGACGACGCAATCTTCTCAGGGAACGTGGCATGCACTTTTTGTGCCTCTTAACAGGCAGGCGAATTGAAGATTTCTTCCAGGTCTCGAGTCACGAGGTGGTTGTTGGTAAGCGGTTATACCGCCTAGCTTTTCTTATGCGGCAAGAGCACGGACAATGGGACCTGGATTTCAGAAGACCGGGATCTTCTGAGAGTCACAATGGAAATTGTCAGTATCTTGACTGCAATTTTAATAACGGAATGGTAATTGGAGGAGGCGGCGAAATTCTCGTGAAACTTCTTGCCGGCCGGCTGCCGGGGAGAGAATCAATCGGGGAGTTGCGATTTCGTTGCGATCCTGTAACGGAAGGCCCTTTTTTTCAGCCAGAAAACGCCAAACATATCCAGCAGCGAGACCCAAAGCCGGTTACTGATCGAGTACTTTGAGCGGCCTTTGATCCTGGGCCGGTGATTTACGGGCGCCTCAGAAAGTTTGAAGCCCTGCAGAGCTGCCAGCGTAGGCAGAAAACGGTGCATTCCGGCAAATCGGGGGAATGATTCGATGCATTCCCTGCGAAAGACCCTGGTTGAGCATCCCGCGTCTCTTACGGTCCTGCCGGTCAGCCAGTTTCTGAATCCGTTGCCCAAAATGGATGAAATTCTTCTTTTCAGGTTGTCCTGCCTTTGGGCGCGATAGCCGTTCGCCATGTCGGCGGCGCCCGATTCGACATTCCGGAACAGCGCAGGGATGTCCGCCGGGTCGTTTTGGCCGTCGCTGTCCATTGTGGCGATTACTGGAGCCCTGGATTCCCTGAATCCTGCCCAGAGCGCGGCCGATTGCCCGGCGTTTCGTTCAAAGGAGATATATCTATGACGGCGGTCCGCGCGCGCAAGTTCTACAAGTATATCCAGGCTGCCGTCGCTTGAGCCGTCATCAACCCAGATGCACTCCCATTCCGCAAATTCCCGCTCCATTACGGATCTTATTTCGTCGGCCAGAGGCAGAATGTTTTCCGCTTCGTTACGTAGCGGAATCACTATCGAGATGTCGATCTTTTCTTCTTTTATCGATACCGGCTTAGAATTCCGCCCTGGTTCGAGGTTGCTCAATTCGCCGGTAGAGTTCATTTTGTTAAAAAGTACTTGCTGCTTGAATTCCATGTTTCGGTATTTCCCATTCTGCGAGTCAGAATCTGTGCTAAACAAGTTCTTCGGGGACCTTCCCGGTTTCGGAATCTTCCCCATAATCAGGACCGCTCTCGATCGGTTCTCCCCGTTCTGCCGAAACCCTTTTTGCAACCGTAATAAACCCGGTGTGGGCCACCATCCTGTCAAAGGGGCGGGCGCGAAGCTGGTCAATCTTCCAGTCCCGCCGCAAAAGCTCGAAATGCTCTATGTCCCCGAACCCGTTTATCTTAAGTTGCCTTTGAGTGAGCTGGACCTGGCCCACATTTGGGCTAAGGCTTACCAGAAGTCCTCCCATCCGGAGCATTCCACAAAGGCTTTCGACGGCGCGCCATGGTTCGGGAAGGTCCACGAAAACCCGGTCCACCTGGCATGAGAGGTGGAAGCCTTCGATATCGGCAACGATGATCTCATGATTTTCCGGCGTCCCGCCGAAAAAGCGGCTGATGTTTTCACGGGCTTCCAAAGCGAATTCGGTCCTCTTCTCAACCGAAATGAGCTTTCCTCGGCCGCACATGGCGCGCAGCAGGGCAAGCGCAAGGGCGCCCGAGCCTATCCCGGTCTCCAGGATGTAACACCCCGGATAGACATCCCCGCTGAAAATCATCGCGCTGAGGTCTTTGGGGTAAATAATCTGGGTGCGCCTTTTCATGCTGAAAATGTAGTCCTGGAGAGCGGGTTTGAAGAGCATCAGCTTAGCTCCTTTGCTGGTCACGAGCCAGTCGCCTTCCTCCCTGCCCGCTATATCCCCGAGGTTAATGCCTCCAAGATGCGACGAATACGACGCCTCCTCCACTCGAACGAGCCATTTTTTCCCTTTTTGTGAAGTCAGCAGCACCCACTCGCCGAACTCGAATTTACTCATCCACTAAGCCCCCCGGGAAATAGAAATCATCGAACCGCCCTTTCATCCCTGTTTTTGGGCCCAATGTCAACCTCAAGTTGCTTTGCCTGGTTGACATGCCGGATGAAAAAAAGTAGTTTCAAGTTTTAATTTGTGCAGATAGTCGATACTCAAACACAACATCCATGGAGCCGGACATGTTCATCATCTCCTATTTTCTCATAGCGCTGGCAGAGGTTTTGCACATCGTCCTCTATACATACATGCTTATCGTGATAGCCCGCGCGATTCTGTCGTGGGTAAGCCCCGACCCCTACAACCCGATAGTGCGGTTCCTTTATAATGTGACCGAACCCGTCCTGTATCGCATCCGCAGGTTGATGCCGTTCGACACAGGCGGGATAGATTTCACTCCTATGATACTTATCCTGGTGCTGGTGTTTCTGGATCGGTTCATCGTGCCAACCCTGTCCAGAATGGCTTATATGATGGGCACTTAGCCTTTTCTGTTTCCGCCTCCCCCGGGGCGGGAGCGAACTTTCGGAGTTTGAGTTTGATGGAAATACAGGACCTCGAGGGGAAGAAATTTCGCAAACGCCTGATGGGGCTTGATCCCGGCGACGTGGACGCTTTTCTGCAGGACATGAACGAAGAGCTCCGGCGGCTCATCGAGGAAAATGAAAACCTCAAAAGAGTTGTGCAGACTCAGGAATCAGAAATAAAAGAACACAGGGAGCGTGAGAAAACGATTCGAGCCGTGCTCATAAGCGCTCAAAAAAATGCGGAGCAGACCCGCGCCAACGCCGAGCGTGAGGCCAAGCTGGTTATCTCGGAGGCCGAAGTCAAAGCAGAAGGGCTCCTGAATGAAGCAGGCAATCGCGTTATCAGGATGGAACAGGAAATCTCGGAGATGAGGCGGAATCGAATCCAGTTCGGCGCAAGGATGCGCGCACTCCTTGACTCATTCCGCCAGATGCTCGATGATGATGGGCAGGAGACTCCCCGCAAGTTCGAAGAAAAACCGGAGTCTTCGGTGCAAACAGATTAAATAGAGGAGTCTATTGGATGTCCTTAAGAAAAGAACTTCTCGAAATCCTCAGGTGCCCTAAATGCAAGGGGTCGATACATCCAAACACAGATGAAACCGGGCTCATTTGCGAGCAGTGCCGGCTTATGTACGAAATTCGGGAAGATATCCCGATCATGTTGATCGAGGAAGCAAAACCCCTCGACTGACGCAGGTTTGGGGTCCTTTGGCTAAAATTCCGTGGAATATGAAGACAACTTTGCATAACACCGTCTTTAGGGCGACGGACGATACTCCTACCGGCATATGAGTAAACCCGCAGAACCCTACCCAGCAAAGCTCATAATCCGGTTTCTGTTCAGTGATCCCGGGGCTCAGATTCAAGCCCTCAATACCCTTGTATCGGATTTCGGACCGATGGATTTTCTGTCTTCCCCCGGAGCTTTTCCATACACAACCTATTACAATGAAGAAATGGGTCTGGAAATCCGCAGGCAGACAGCCGGCTTTCTCGAACTCGCAGCGCCGCAGTCTCTGCCGGATATCAAGCTTCGCACCAACGAAATTGAGGCCGGACTGTTACGTAACGGCAAACGGCAGGTTAATATAGATCCGGGATTTCTCAGCGCTGAGCGTTTCATTCTGGCTACCGGGAAAAATTTTACACACAGGATTTACCTTCGTAACGGGATATATGCGGACCTCACTTTAATTTATCAGAAGGGCGCGTACCGGGCCCTTCCCTGGACATATCCCGACTATCGTGAACCGGAGTTGCTGCATTACCTGAAGGTCCTTCGGAAAAAGCTGAGATTTCAGTTGGACGGAACCTTGCCTCGGTAAAGGCGAGTATTCCTGGTATTCGATAAATCTATTTTGATAAACCGGCAGCGACGCTTGCCCCGCAGAGCCTCTTTTTGCAAGGCGGCAAAGAAATGATCAGACCCGAACAAAAAAAGCTTTTCGCGGTTATCGGAAACCCGGTGCGCCACAGTCTCAGTCCACTCATGATGAGCGCGTGCTTCAAGGCGCTCGATATTCCCGCGCTTTACGCCGCTTTCTATGTCGATGAGCTTGACTGCGATCTAAAGCTTTTGCACAAAACCGGCTTCAGCGGACTGAGCGTAACCATTCCTTACAAGGAGATGGCATGCCGGCTGGCCGAACAAATCGACGAGACGGCTGAAGAGATCGGGGCCGCAAACACCCTGCGCAGAACGAACCATGGCTGGGAAGGGCGCAATACCGACTGGATCGGGGCTTTGCGGGCCCTTTCGGCGGTCGTTGGGGTCTCAGGCCTCAACGCTATTGTCCTGGGCGCCGGAGGAGCCGCTCGTGCGGTGGCCTATGGCCTGAAGCGGGCCGGCGCAATAATTACGATCTCTAACAGGTGCGTCGAGCGGGGCCGGACTCTATCCAGGCATCTCAAGAGCAATTTCATTCCGCTGAACACTCTGACAAAAGTTGTAAGGGACTTTGACATTGTCGTTCAGTGCACTTCTGTAGGGCTTCAGGACGGCGAAGCCACCCCCATTGTTTCCGACTCCTTTTTCAAACCCGAAATGACAGTAATGGACATAATTTACAGCCCCCGTTCGACCGCTTTTTCCAAAGCTGCCACGGACGCCGGGTGTACGGTTGTATCCGGTCTGGACATGCTGCTATACCAGGGGGCAGCTCAACTCGAATGGTGGTTGGAACGTCCGATCTTCGAAACTCCCGCTATCGAGGCGATGCGACAGGCCCTGGAAGAAGCCGTAAATGAAAAATCTTCTTAAAGCGATAAAACCCGTTTCCAAAATAAAAGCGCAAATCCGGCTGCCCGGGTCCAAGTCCATAACCCACCGCGCGATCATAATGGCTGCTCTTTCAGAGGAACCGTGCGATATACGCAACCCGCTCAAGGCCGAGGATACGTATCTTACCGCGAACGCGCTGGAGGCCCTGGGAGCGAAAATCGAATGGAGCAGCGATTCGGTACGGGTAATACCACCTGCATATCGATGGCGGCAGCCGGATGGACCGATTTTTCTCGGAAACAGCGGAACGAGTGCCCGTCTTCTTCTCGCCGTCATCCCGGTGGGGGCTGGAACATTCTTACTGGACGGGACCCCGCGTCTTCGGCAGCGCCCGGTAGGCCCGGCCGCTGAAGCGCTCGAAAAGCTCGGGGCCTCAATTCGCTGGCTCGATAAAGCGGGGTTTCCTCCACTGGAGATCAGGAGCACAGGACTTGACGGCGGGAATGTTTTTGTAGACGCATCGGAAAGCAGCCAGTTTCTATCCGGGATACTGATCGCCGCTCCGGGTGCGCGGGGAGAAGTCCGGGTGGAATGGTCCGAGCCTGCCGCGTCCTGGCCTTACGTGGAAATAACCCTGGCAATGATGAAAGGGGCTGGAATCCGGTTTGAGAGGCCGGCCTCCAACCGGATCGCGATCCCTGCTCCCCAGGTCTATGCGCCAGGCAATATCACGGTCGAAGGCGACTGTTCTTCAGCTTCATATTTCTGGGGCGCCGCCGCGCTCACCGGCGGAGAGGTAGTAACCTCACCTGTTTTGCCTCAGAGTCTTCAAGGCGATTGCCGTTTTCTGGATGTCCTGGATAAAATGGGCTGCCGCGTCATATGGGAACCGGAAAGAGTTTGCGTAAAAGGACCCGAGCGGCTCCTGCCCATCGATATCGATATGAATGAGATGCCGGACATGGTGCCTACGCTGGGTGTGTTGAGCGCATTTGCAAGCGGGACTACCCGCATCCGCAACGTGGCCCACCTGCGAATAAAAGAATCCGACCGGCTGAAGGCGGTTGCGGCAGGCTTGAAGACGCTCGGGGTTGACGTGGTGGAGTTGTCCGATGGGCTGATTGTGCATGGGGGGCCCCCACTCAGACCACCCTCCGGCCCGATCTCGGCTTTCGACGATCACCGGATCGCGATGGCTTTTGCCCTAGCAGGTCTGCGCCTCAACGGTGTGATCATAGAGGGGGCGGAGTCCGTCAGCAAATCATTTCCGGAATTCTGGGAGATTTTCGATGGCCTGGGGAAGAGTCAAAGTTAATAGTTTAGCACACCATATTGATATTACTGGACCTGTCAGCAAACCGAAAGCGTCATGAGAAAGCTCTCCCTTATCTTTTGTATGTCGATTTTACTCATGCACACGGCCGTATTCACCGCCGTGTCTCAGATTCGGACCCTTTCACAAATCCAGGCCCCCGCCGCTTTTCAACAAGCCATGGAGCGCATCGACAAAGCTGCCGGCACCGCAGGGGTCCTTGTGGTATCGCTTTCATCAGGGGAGGTTGTCTGCCAGTCCCGTCCAAAAGATACCTTTGTTCCCGCTTCTCTCATGAAGCTGCTGACAAGCTATGCGGCCATGAAGAAGCTTGGACCCTCTTTCCGCTTTACGACGAAAGTGCTTGCGGTCGAGGCGCCCGTGGAAGGAGTCGTTTCAGGGGATATCTGGATAAAGGGAAGCGGTGATCCTTTCTTTGTTTCGGAGAAGGCGCTGCAGTTGGCGCAGACGATCAAAGAAAGCGGAATCAGGCAAATTCGGGGCGGCATTTTTGTGGACAACAGCTTTTTCGATCCACCATCGGAGCGCATCTGCCTCGATAGCGACTGCGTGGGCATGTACAACCCTGTAGTCTCGGCAGCGGCAATCGACTACAACGCGCTGACAGTGAGGATCACAACCCCGGCTAAGGGCGGAGGGGCGTTCAGCGTCGATCCAGGCCTTGCGGCAGGCTATGTCCTCGTGAATGGCAAGGCTGGTCCGGGAAAAAAGGGGGGGCCTCCGCTGCGGCTGCTTTCTCTAGGCGCCAACGGAAAGGGCAAGGAACAATTCCAGCTTTCCGGGCAGGCGTCCGGGCGCGGGGGCCGTGTTCGAGAATTTCGGTTCAACGCGGCTGACCCTGCAGGCCTTTTTGCCAATGCGATGCGGACAGCCCTGGAGCGTTCGGGTGTAAAGGTGCTGGGAGCCGATACAAAAGAGGGGACGGCGCCCCCCGGCGCCAAAGTAATTGCGTACCATGATTCACCTCAGCTCGAGGAATTGATATCCGGCATGAACAGGTACAGCAACAATTTCATGGCCGAAATGCTTCTGAAATCACTTGGCTGCCATGTGGCCGGCGCCCCCGGCACCTCCGAAAAAGGAATTGCGATCGTCAGAACTTCCCTCAGTGAAGCAGGTATTCCTGCTGGAACCGGAAATCTGGATTGCGGGTCCGGTCTCAGCCGTTTTTGCAGAGTAAGCCCGGAAACATTTTGCCGGCTGCTTTGCGCGGTCTGGAACGATAGTGAAATAAGAGAAGAATTCATTTTATCCCTGGCGGCCAACGGAGAGCCAGGCACTCTCAGGCGAAGGATGTCCAAGCCGGGCCTGACGGTGAGGGGTAAAACCGGAACTCTGAACGATGTGATCGGCTTTGCGGGCTATGTGTCAGGTCCGTCGGGCAGGGTCTGTGCAGTGGCAGTCATTCTCAATGAGGTGCGGGACAGGGCCAAAGCGAGACAGGCATTGGATTTTTTACTCGAAAAGGTTGCCTTCTCCGGCTCATGAGCGATGAGGAAGAGAATAATGAAAAGATGGCTCGGATTTGTTCTTCTTTGGACCTTGGTTCTGTCTCTGCTCGTGCCGTCAACGGCTTTCTGCCAGGGCTCCATCAAAGTGGGCATCATTCTGCCGGGGACGGGTGAGAAGGCAAAATTCGGGGAGATCGAGAAAAAGTCATTTGAGATGGCTCTGGAAGAGATCAACGCGGCTGGAGGAGTAAACGGCAAGAAGCTGGAGTTCCTGTACGAAGACGATATGGGCATGCCCGATGTGGCAAGAAGCGCGGCGGAAAAGTTGGTCACCGAGGACAAGGTTGTCATGCTCGGAGGCGGTTACAGCAGCTCCGAGACATTTGCAATCGCCGGGCTTGCTCAGCAGAACCGGATCCCCTTTCTGATTACCACCGGTTCTGACAACAAGATCATGGAAATGAAGTGGAATTATGTTTTTCGCCTGAACCAGCCGGTAAGCGATTACCCCGAAGCCCTCGAATCTTTCATGACAGAAGTCGTAAAACCTCAGAGTGTGGCGATACTCTATGAGAATACGAACTTCGGGTCCTCGGGTTCCAAGGAATTCCAGCAGAGCTGCAACAAGCTGAAACTCAAGGTGGTAATGAATGAAGGCTACCAGGGCGGCGGAGTAGATTTCAAGCCCCTGCTGTTAAGGGTTAAGCAGGCGAACCCTGATGTGATCTATATGATTTCTTACCTGAAGGACGCTTCGCTTCTGATGAAGCAATCCATGGAGTTGAGACTCACCCCGAAGATTTTCGTTGGGGGCGGGGCAGGCTTTACCCTGCCCGAGTTCGGTGAGAACGCGGGCAAAGCGGCAAACATGGTCTATTCAGCGACACTGTGGTATCAGACCCTGCCCTATCCGGGCGCCGAAGAGTACTACGACAGATTCGTAAAGAGATACAAAATGGACACCGAATACCACGGGGCTGAAGGATATGCATCTGCCTATGTGATCGCGGACACGCTCAAAAGGGCAAAGTCTTTAGACCGGGACGATGTCCGCGAATCGCTCAGCAAAACCGATCTCATGACGATTTTCGGACCCGTCAAATTCGTGGAATATGAGAAGATGGACAATCAGAACAAGCTCCCTACCTACCTTGTACAATGGATAGAAGGAAGGCTCGAACTCGTGTGGCCCAAAGAAGTGGCGAAGAAATCCTATGTCTATCCGATAGACTGGGAAAAGGTTTGGCAGTAAGGTCATTCTCGGCATAACTGACGGCACAGACGAGAACTTTGCCTTAATCGACGCAAAGTTCTCGTCTCTGCTGCTCTAAGGTTTGGTTCAGTTATCGCATTACCATTCCGGCAGGTCCATACCAGTCCCGCGGAGAGGTTTAATGTCGATCACAGGGAAGACCGGAAGGGTGAAGGCGCTTAGCCTGGCGAGCGTCAACAATTCTGCGAACGTCGGGGGCCCGTGCTCTCACTTTTCGCACCCTGTATACTCGTGAGCCTGTGAGAAGCTCCGCGATTCGGTCTGCTGCCCGATCAAGCTTCTCATGCAAATATTCCCATATTTCCTGCATCTTTATCCTCCTAATCAAAATCTAATAGGAAGATAACCATCCTAACCGCGAAGCGCATGCCGAAGAAATATTTTCTCTTTCTCGATAAGAGCTTATTTTGCAAAAGGAATACTGAGCCGTGCAACTCAAGGAGGAAATGACGGGGGCCAAAAAAGGAGAAAGCCAGGGGCGGGGGGTCCTGGCTTTCCGGGGCGAATGATTAAGGGGTCCAAAAACCAAAACTTTATAAGGAGGGATAATCTTATGGGTCAATATTAGTTGATTTTTCCCTTTTGAAAATCAGGTATAGGATGTATTTTCCATCTACTAACACAGTATTGTTAAGGTAAAGTTCTACCTGCCTTTCCCTTTTCTGCCTGCCCGAATCGGGAAAATTCTCTTAGCAAAGGCGAGTTGAGTGATGTTCAGGAAAACTTTTGGCTATATTACATCTTGTATTGTCTTGATTGCAGCTCTTTCAGGATGCGCCGGCCTGACGGGTAGAGGCGGTGTCCCGCCCAGCCCTCCCGAAGCTGAAGCCAAACTGATGGAAGCAAACAGGGCGCTTCACGATGCAAAAGAGCAGTTGTCGGTCTTTCATAGCCAACTGGATTCAGCGCTCGAGGAAATTAAAGAATTCCGCGGCCGGCCCGGGTGGAATGAATTCGAGCAGATTCTGCTGGAGTTTCCAGGCCTGAAAGACCCGGACAATGAGGTGGAGATAGAGGGCGTAGAGTCCCGGCTTTCCGAGTGGGACCTGAAGTGGAAGACCTCCTGGAAGAAGACCCTGGAAGACTATTACTACCTTGCGGACAAGTGCAGCATGCTGGAGGCAAAAAAAGCGGCTGTCCGCCAAAAGCTGCTGGCGGTACAGTCCATGTATCTTACCGCCGTAGTGATGGAAGCGTCGGCGGGCCGCGCAAAACAGGGGACGGAAATCTACTCGGTAGTCGAAACGCTGGATAAATCCAACGACGAGCTGAATTCCAGCCAGCCTGACGATATGGGGCTCTATGTGACGGGGCCCAGCCGGTAGGCGTTCATAATTAAAACGGAATTTTAGACATCTATCCCTGGATATAGTCCAGGGCCTTTCGGAGGCGCTTGAACACGGTTTCTTTTCCGAGGACTTCTATTATCTCGAAAAGGCCGGGGCTTATCGTTCCGCCCGTCAGGGCCACCCTGACCGGCTGGGCTATCTTGCCAAGCTTCATTCCCAGGTCCGCCGCGATCTTTCTGAAAACAGGTTCAAGACTCTTTTCGTCAAAGACTTCCAGCCCGGACAATTCAGAGATAAGCCGGACAAAAGTCTCTCGAACCTCGGATGTCAAAAACTTTCCTGCGGCATCGGGATCGAACTCGATTTCATCCACCATATAGAACCGCATGGCATCGGCCATTTCGACCAGCGTGCGCGAGCGGGCCTGAAGGGTGCGAACTGCGCCGGCAATGTAGCCAACGGGCTTGTCAGGATAATTTCGTTGGGCCAGAAAGGGCCTGAGGATCTCAACGATATCCTCAGGGCGTTTTTCTTTTATGTAGTGCGCGTTAAGCCACAGCAGCTTTTCCATCGTAAAGATGCTTGGAGATTTTCCGATATTTTCGAGCGTGAACTTTTCTATGAGCTCGGAGCGGGAGAAGATCTCCTGATCGCCGAAGGACCAGCCCAGCCGCACGAGGCAGTTCAGCAGGGCTTCGGGAAGGAATCCCATATTCTTGTACTCCATGACCGAAGTCGCCCCGTGGCGCTTTGACAGAGGCGAGCGGTCCTCGCCATGGATCATCGGCACGTGGCCGAACTCGGGCAGGTTTGCTCCCAGCGCCTGGTATATCAGAATCTGCCGGGGGGTGTTGTTCACATGATCATCTCCGCGGATCACGTGCGTGATCCCCATAGTGATATCGTCCACGACGACAGCGAAGTTGTACGTGGCAATACCGTCGCTTTTCAAGATTACGAGGTCGTCCAGCTCGGAGTTATCGAAGGCGATAGGGCCCTTTATGATGTCTCTTAGAATAGTCATGCCGCTGTCAAGGCTCCGGAACCTGAGCACCCTGTTCGGGCCGGGGCCGAGGTTTTTCAGGCGGCAGGTCCCCTCATACTTCGGCTTTCGCCCTTCGGCCATTGCCGCTGTTCTGCGATTTTCGAGCTCCTCGTGAGTACATTCGCACCAATAGGCGTGGCCTGCATCCACCAGTTTTTGAGCATATTCGCGATATACATCCAACCTTTTGGTCTGGAAGTAAGGGCCTTCGTCCCAGGTAAGCTCCAGCCATTCCATAGCGTCTATGATGGCTTTCACGGACTCCTCGGTCGATCGTTCCACGTCGGTGTCTTCGATCCTGAGGATGAATTTACCGCCCGTATTGCGTGCAAAGAGCCAGTTGAACAGGGCGGTGCGGGCTCCTCCTATGTGCAGGTATCCCGTAGGGCTGGGAGGAAATCGGGTGATTACAGGTTCCATTTCAACGATACTCCTATCGGCGGCCGAGCGGTGAATCGCACCTGTGCGATTAGTTTTCCCTTTTGGGGGATGAATTGCGTGAACGAGCAAGGGCACGTTCAATAACATAATATTGCAGCGAACTCAATTATACTCCCGGCGGACAAAAATAACAGAAAACGGCAATTAGAAAGAAGTTTAATCAACGCTGACTTTATTAAGCGCTTGCCCATCTCTTCGGCCTCTGGCACTATCCGGATTTGAGCGAAAAAGGCGGGGGCCTTCTTTTGAGAATAATTTGCTCATTGCGATGTTTTCGTATAGATTCGTCCGAAAATTCGGCAGAGAGGGATATCTATGGCCAGAAGAATCTATTTTCCTGCACTTGTTTTCATAGCAGTATTCATGTTTGCATGCCACAGGGGAGGAACCGGGGATATTCACGTGGCGGGCGACATATATACGCCCAAAGAGGTTGTCACTTCGCCCTACAAAGTGAGGGTGACCGATGTATCCAACGATACACACCAGGTCTATGATGTGGACGTAATCGGTCTTCTGTGGAACGGGCTTGAGGATTCACTGAGAAAGCGGGGAATGCTATGGACGCCGCAGCTCCAGGGTGAGCCATACATCCTGGTAGGCCATATCGAATATTTCAAGAAGGGGTCCATGGCCGAGCGCTGGCTCCCATACATGGGGAATACTGTCCTGACTGTCAGAGTAGAACTCAGCCAGGGCGGCAAACAATTAGCGAGCATCGAATCGAAACGCAAGATTGCATTTGGCGGCGGTACTCTTACGAGAAATGCCTGGAAAAAGGTATTCGAGGAAGTTTCGCAAGACGTGGTCAATCAGGCGGTCAAGAAGTTCTAGCCGGGATTGCCGCTCAAATTTTCGGCGCTGCCTTCGGCGTCGCCTGGAGACATCAACAGAAATGGTTCGCGCCAATGGGAGTATCTCTGGCTCACCCTGGCGCTCGATGCCTGCCTTTGCAACATCGGCGAAGACATACCATAGCCGACATTGCGCCCCTAAATTCATGTAAATCCGCCAAATTACGCGAAGTTTATTGACAGCTCCGCGAATATATTTATACTTGATTGTTTTGGCGGAAAGGTTAAACACATGCGCGTTCGCGTCGACGAGATCCCGGAATCAGGACGCACTCTCAGATTCCACTGGGATGAAGACAGGCTAAGGCAGTTCGTCCCGCCGGGCGATCCATTCAGCCTCAGGCTGCTCCGCCCTGTGAACGTCGTGCTGAACCTGGACAGGCGTCAGGACCATGTACGAGTTACCGGCAAGATCGAAGGGGATCTTGAGGTTAGCTGTCATCGGTGTCTGAAGCCATTTCCGCTGCCTCTGAACGAACCTGTTGACCTCTACCTGTTCGAAAAGGTACGGATGCCCAAAGAACAAGAGAAGGAGCTCGAACCGGACGAACTGGTATATGAATTTTTCGATGGTGAGGTGATCGAAGTTGATCAGCTCGTAGCTGAGCAAGTCTTTCTCGCGCTGCCGGTGAAGGTGCTTTGCGTCGAAGAGTGCAAAGGGATATGCCCGGGATGCGGGGCAAACCTCAATGAAGAAGTCTGCCGGTGCAAGGCGGATAGTGGGCAGTCTCCATTTGCCAAGCTCAAATCTTTGAAACCCGGACCACGCGAATCCACGAAATAATTTCGCGCTAATCAGCAGGCAATGCCCGCCTTTGCGGGCTCAATTCAAGATCAGGAGTTAAACGATGGGTGTACCGAAGAGAAAAACCTCCAAAGCCAGACGCGACAAACGGAGGGCCAACCATGCTGTTGCCGCTCCGGCTCTGGCCCGCTGCTCCCAATGTAATGAAATGCGTCTGGCACACCGCGCCTGCCCGAACTGCGGGTACTACAAAGGCCGGCTGGTCCTGGAACTAGAGGAAGAATAGAGCGGAGATCAAGGCCAAAGAGTCTTCAAGATGAGAATCGCGATAGATGCCATGGGAGGGGATCATGCTCCCGGACCCGTGGTGGAAGGCACGCTTCTGGCCCGGTCAGCCTGTCCGGCTGACCTCGTGCTGATCGGAAACGAGCCGGTTGTTCGGGAGGCGCTCGGAGGGGAACCAGGTCCTCTGGGTTTTCCGGAAGTGGTACACGCTCCCCTTGCGATTTCGATGGAGGAATTCGGCCCGGTTGCTATCCGAAAAAAGCGTGACGCATCGCTGAATGTGGCAATGCGGATGCTGGCCGAAGGTGAAGTCGACGCCGTCGTCAGCGCGGGGAATACTTCGGCCATTGTCGCCGCCGCTAAGCACTTCGTGGGACTCCTGCCGGGACTTAGAAGGCCCGCTCTTGCTGTTCCCTTTCCAACGGAAGATGGCAGGCCGGTTCTTCTGGATGCCGGCGCGTACGCCCAGTCAGGGGCTTTACACCTGGCCCAGTCTGCGGTGCTTGCCCATATTTACCTTAAGGCAAGCCGCGGGATAGACCGTCCCAGCATTGGCCTGCTCAACATCGGACGCGAGCCGGTCAAAGGTACCCGAGCAGTGCAGCGTGCTTTTTCTCTCATTAAACGCTCGGGCCTCAACTTTACCGGCAACCTGGAACCCAACGACCTCTTCAATGGCCAGACCGATGCCGTCATATGCGAAGGCTTCGTTGGCAACATTGTTATGAAAATGTATGAAGGGCTTTCCGAGGGCCTGATTCGGGCGCTTGGCGGTAAGGTAAGGCAGAGCGGGGCCGAAAGCCGGGCCGAGTTGAGCCGGATATTCGACGGCTTTCAGAAAAGCTATGCTTATCAGCACGTGGGCGGAGCGCCGCTGCTCGGAGTGAAAGGGCCGGTTGTGGTTGCCCACGGCCGCTCCGAAAGCGAGGCTATCAGCAGCGCGATCCAGCTTGCATACAGGATAGCCGAGAAGGAGACATGCCGGAAAATGGCCGAACAGCTCGAGCAGGATAGCTCGCTGGCTGATTTCAAGTATTTCAACGCTCTGCTTATTCTTGAAAATCTTAAGAACAAATGGGGATTTGCGCCAAAGTAAGCCTTTGAATTAAGAAAACCTGGAATACCCAACCGTGATCCTGAAACTGAATATTGGCTAAACTCCTCTTTTTATGTTAAGGGGAACAGATTCTGAATCCCCTGCCCGCTTCCCGCCATTGCGGCGCAGGCAGTGACAGGCGGGTTGTCTGAAGCCCATGGGGTTTTTGATCGGAGGAAATAAGTTGGATTATTTATTGACTGAACAACAGCAAAATATACAGGAATTAGCCGCGAAGATCGCCAGGGAAAAAATCCGACCGGTCAGAGCGGAACTGGATACAAACGATGAGTTTCCCTGGGAGATCATGAAGACCCTCGCAGAGGCGAATCTTTTCGGCCTGTATATCCCTGAAGAATATGGTGGAATGGGTGGAGGAATATTCGAAAACTGCCTTGCCGTCGAAAAGCTCGGGGAGGCTTGTATCGGGATTGCCACCACCTTTGCTGCAAGCGGCCTCGGGGCATATCCGATCCTGCTCTACGGCAGCGAGGATCTGAAGCAGAAATACCTGCCTCAGATCGCCAGCGGGAAAAGACTGGCGGCTTTTGGCCTTACCGAGCCCGGGGCAGGAAGCGATGTTTCCGGAATTAAGACCACGGCTGTAAAAGACGGAGACTATTACGTCATCAATGGTTCCAAGCAGTGGATCACCAACGGCGGTGAGGCGGAAATCTATTCGGTTCTGGCCATAACCGACCGCTCCAAAGGGCCGCGAGGCGCAAGCTTTTTCGTAGTCGAAAAGGGGGACCCCGGATTTTTGTTCGGAAGGAAGGAAAAAAAGCTTGGAATTCGCGCATCGGCTACCCGCGAGTTGATTTTTCAGGATTGCCGCATTCCCAAAGACCGGTTGATTGGCAGGGATGGATTGGGTTTTATCATTGCGATGAAGACTTTCGATAAATCCCGGCCGGGCATTGGCGCTCTGGGGGTTGGTCTGGCCCAGGGGGCGCTCGATGTTGCAGTCGAATATGCGAGAAAGAAGGTCCAGTTCGAAAAGCCGATCATAAGCTTCCAGGCGGTTCAACACAAACTTGCGGACATGGCCATAAAAACCGAGGCTGCGCGCGCCCTTATTTACAGTGTCGCCCGTCACATGGACCGCGACCCTCACGACGCAAGCAAAGTCGCTGCAATGGCTAAGGTATTCGCCGGCGACGTTGCCATGGAGGTGGCCACAAACGCCGTGCAAGTGCTCGGAGGCTACGGATACATGCAGGATTATCCGGTCGAAAAGATGATGCGCGACGCTAAAATTCTCCAGATTTACGAGGGTACGAACGAAATCCAGCGGAACATCATTGGCCAGGAGCTAAACAAGGAATACAGCAGAATCAAGGACTCTTTCTTCTAAACTGGCCATGTTGCTCGTTTTCCGAATCAGATGAGAATCTTCAGCCCCCCCTTGCGCGTCTCCCCATTTCGGGATCAAGGGGGATTTTGTTACAGGCTTTTTCCAATCCCTACAAGGGGACCGAACTTAGGCTACTTTTTTCTCATGGGTGAGGAACAGCCCACTTGAGTGAGCAACGATCCTGTCAGCAGGGGGGGAGATTGAGCGAACAACGCGTTATTGTGGTGACCGGAGCAAGCCGGGGGATTGGCCGGGCCATTGCAGTGGAAATGGCCGCCGCGCAAACCCATATAATCATCAATTACAACTCGAGCGCTGAGGCCGCCAGGCAGACTGCGGAGATGGTCGAGGGCAAGGGCGGAAGCTTTACTCTCATGCAGTTCAGCGTGGCCGACCCCGACGCGGTCAAGACTGCATTCAAGCAAATCCTGGATGCGCACGGCCGGATCGACGTGCTAGTAAACAACGCCGGAATAGCAAAGGACAACCTCCTCGCATTGATGAAGGCCGCCGATTGGGACGATGTTATGAATACCAACCTCAAAGGCGCTTTCCTTTGCTCACAGGCGGTGATAAAACCTATGATCCGGCAACGTTACGGCCGTATAGTAAATGTCACATCGGTGGTTGCCGTGATTGGAAATGCCGGGCAGTGCAATTACTCTGCCGCCAAGGCAGGGCTTATAGGCTTTACCAGGTCTCTCGCGCGGGAGATTATCTCCAGGAACATAACAGTAAACGCGGTCGCTCCTGGCTTCATTGAGACCGACATGACGCTCGCCACCCCGAAAAAGTCGCGGGAGGCTCTTCTGGAGCTAATTCCGGCAGCAAGGTACGGCGCTCCTGAGGACATCGCGGCAGCCGTTGCATTTCTAGCATCTGATGGGGCCGGCTACATTACCGGCCAGGTTATACATGTCAATGGCGGCATGTTCATGGGGTAGAAACCCAATGCCGCGAGACTAAAATCTCCAGTTTGAGGTGGGAAAGAACAGGATGGGATTAGACAATAATCGGAGGCGCGTGGTTGTAACGGGAATCGGGCTGATTTCCCCTGTTGGAATCGGCATTGAAGAGAACTGGTCCAACTTGATCGCCGGGAAGTCAGGAATCGGCCCTATCACCCGCTTCGATTCCTCCGCATTCGCGACTCATATCGCCGGAGAGGTCAAGAACTTTCATCCGGAGGAGTTCATCAGCAAGAAAGAACTCCGGAAAATGGATCCTTTCCTCCAGTTCGCGCTCGGCGCCGCCCGCTATGCCATGGAAGACGCCGAACTCAAAATAGAGCCTGAGATCTCCTCGCGAGTTGGTGTCGTAATGGGCTGCGGCCTTGGAGGCCTGCTCACAATCGAGGAATCCCACAAACTGATCCTGGAATCGGGTCCCAAAAAAGTAAGCCCATTTTTCATTCCGATGATTATCAGCAATATGGCCCCTGGCCTCATTTCAATATACCACGGCGCAAAAGGTCCCAACCTTTCCCTGCAGACTGCATGCGCGGCCGGGACTCACGCCATAGGCCAGGCTTGTCATCTAATCCGGGACGGGTTTGTCGAAGCGATGATCACCGGGGGTGTCGAGTCGACCGTGACCACCCTGGCATTAGCCGGTTTTAACGCAATGCGGGCCCTTTCGACGCGCAACGAAGACCCGGAGCGAGCTTCCAGGCCTTTTGACAAAGAAAGGGACGGCTTCGTACTGAGTGAAGGTTCCGGCATACTGATTCTCGAAGAGCTCAATTTCGCGCGCGCGCGCGGCGCTCGGATATATGCCGAAATAATCGGGTTCGGCGCTTCCGGAGATGCTTACCACATGGCCGCGCCGGCCCCCGACGGCGAAGGGGCAGCCCGCTGCATGCAGATGGCCATCGACGACGCCGTGATAAAGCCTTCGGAGGTGCAGTATATCAACGCTCACGGCACCTCGACCGACCTCAACGACAAATATGAGACCCAGGCGATCAAGACAGTTTTCGGCGATCACGCTTACAACATGGCGGTAAGTTCGACAAAGTCGATGACTGGGCACCTCCTGGGTGCAGCCGGCGGTGTCGAAGCCGCCTACACGGTCCTCACTATCTATAACCAGCTCATGCCCCCGACTATCAATTACGAATTTCCGGACCCCGACTGCGATCTCGATTACGTCCCAAACACGGCCCGCAAGGCGCAAATAGAAGTAGCGCTCTCCAACTCATTCGGTTTTGGCGGAACCAATGGAACTCTTGTATTCAGGAGATGGACGGAAACCAGGTAATGCCGCTCCGCCTCCACTGGAGCAGGTGACCCGGTCAATGAAATTACTCGTTATTTTACGTGCTTGACCCGCCCTCAAAATTTGTCCTGACAGGGTCTCATACCCGTGAAACGGGAAAAGGTCATTCGGAAACCGGTGTAATTTCAAATCTTTCATGAAGATAGCTTCACCGGAATTTAGAGCTTCACAGAAATTGATCTTGCAAAAGACCGCCGCTGCGGTTAATGTCGATTTAGCATCGTTCCTTCTGCTTGTGCTGGTTTTTCATTATCCCCGCTCGCTTTTCCCACTATCCTTGCGCCATGGTTTTGATTTACACATCGATACTGTGGCGGCCGCAGTTATCCCTATAAAGAGAAGGAGGTGATTGAAGGAAATAACCGGTAGCTGAAAGAATCGGATTCATTTTTTGCGGTTTTGACTTCTTTTTCGATTTATCCAGCGTTTTTTAATGCTCATGTCCTCCTTCCAATTTCCCCCTAGTTCTCAGGTGTGACCGTCCGGGTTTGAACTCTTGTTTACGTTTGAACGCTGTCCCCAATCCAGAGCGGATTAGCCGCAGTTTTTTCTTCCTGTCCGCATTGCATTACTTTCGCCCTGTTTAAGGCAACGCCCCTCTTTCTCTGTTTGGCCTTATAGCATTTTTTTTGAGTACCGGCCGTACCCCGTTCGATTTCTATCTGACCAGGGCTTACCAGACATTACCTGCAAACCGGATTTTTAACGTGAAAGGAGAAAAGAATGGCCGCACCATTGGAAAAAGTGCCTGGCAAGGCATGGGTTGTCACTTTCGCAGGAACGGCTATCAATCTGTGCCTGGGAATTTTGTACGCTTGGAGCGTGTGGGGCGGAGCGCTTACCGTTCCGATGAAAGCCGGTAAGGTAGACCTATCTATGGTCGGTACGCCTCTTCCCGGCATCAATTCGGCCTGGACATACCTGAGCAACGCAGAGGCCGCCACACCCATCTCGCTGTGCGTCATCATATTCGCCCTTTTGATGATCCCCGGCGGGAAGATCCAGGATAAGTTCGGCCCGAAGGTCGGAGCTACTGTCGGCGGGCTCTTCCTGGCCGCCGGGTGTATTGTTGCCGGTCTGATGAAGAGCTATGAAGGTCTGATCATTGGTTTCGGTATAATGGGCGGAATCGGCATGGGTATCGGATACGCCGCTCCCACTCCCGCCGCGCTGAAATGGTTCGGTCCGCATAAACGCGGTCTCGTCGCCGGCCTGGTCGTAGGCGGCTACGGCGGCGCTGCGCTCTACATCGCGCCCCTGGCCAAATGGCTGATTGCCAATTACGGTATCAGCGGCAGCTTTATTGTACTCGGGGTCATTTTCGCGGTGGTCATCATAATCGCAGGGCAACTCCTGGCATGGCCTCCCGCCGGCTACGTTCCCCCTGCACCGGCGTCCAAAACAGGCGCGCCTGGCAAACCAGCATTGACAATGATAGACTGGCAGGCCGGCGATATGGTAAAGACCTGGCAGTTCTTCGCTCTGGTCCTCATGTTCATCGGCTCGACTCAGTCCGGTCTTCTGATAATCGGCAACGCGATGCCTATGGCCGCTCCGGTACTCGGCGCAGCCGCCTTTTGGCTGGTCTCCTTCGGAGGGCTCATTAACGCATTGGGACGGGTCGGGACAGGCATGTACTCTGACAAAATCGGCCGTACCAACGCCTATACGCTCAATTGTCTGGTGTCCGCCCTTTGTCTTTTCCTTATGCCAACTGTTATCGGCGCCAAGAGCGCTTTCCTGCTCTTTCTGGCTGTCGGCATAGCTTACTGGCAGTATGGCGGCGGTCTCGCGCTTCTGCCGTCTTTTACAGCCGACTTCTTTGGGGCAAAGAACTTGGGCTTCAACTACGGCCTGGTGTTCATCGGCTGGGGTCTGGGCTTCTTCATGGTCAGGCTTGGCGGGACCATAAAGGATATAACCGGAAGCCTCAACTATGCTTTCTATATGTCGGCCTGTGTATTGGTTATCGCGGTTCTTATTGCCCGAGTCACTAAAAGGCCTTCTGCGGTGGGTGAAAAAGCACCCTCGCTTGCATGAAGCCGTGGTGGTTTAGCGGGAAAAATTTCCAGATCGACACAATGATTTCTAATCCCCCGTCTTAAGGCGGGGGGTTGCTTCAAACTCCTGATCGGCCTCCATACCCCATGAGGGTGTGGGGTCCGATCTCCCTGACCCCCAGCGCGCCCTTTGTCATCTTTCCTGCCCGTAAGCGCCATTTCAATTCAGCGGGCAGGCCCCTGCTTCCCTGATTGTCCCTTACAGACAAGGCTCAGACGGCGCTCAGCGCCTGCCTGACCCCTTCCATACTGACCTCAAGCTCGACTTTGATATCCTCGATCATCTTGCGTGTGATGTTGAGTTTTTTTAAAACAGGGTCGGATTCAGGATCGTTTCCCTTGTTTCGCTTATCCTCATTTCTCTTTTGAAATGTGATCGCCAGAAGGTTGGCGACGTAAACCAGGGTGGTAATTTCTCCAAATTGGCCAGCTTTTTCAGGATTATGATGATGTTCGATCGCCGCGGTTATGTCGGGAGGAAACTTCCAGTTGCGGGCTATAATTCCACCAAGTTCCTGGTGGTCGATCCCGAGCGCCCGCCGCTCCGACCTGACTATATCGCTATCGCCCCTCATCTCGCGAAGACTGGAATGAAGATAAATCTTGGAATAGAGGTTGAGGATGGTATTACCTATGTCATGGAGGAGCGCGGCGGTATAGAGTGTGAGAATACCATTGTAGGTGATGCGCCGCGCAACTATCTCCGCGATTAGCGCCGTGGTCACGGAGTGCTCCCAAAGTTCGCGCTCGTCTTTTGATCGGCCGCTCCCGAAATAGCGGATGGCGCAGGCGGCCATTACCACCTGAATGAGCCGCTTGTTGCCGATCAGAAGGATTGCTTCATTGATCGAATGTATGTCGTATCGCCGGCCATAGAAGGCCGAATTGCCGAGCCGAAGGATTTTCGCCGCGATGGCCTGGTCGTATTTTATGATATCTTCGATTTCCTTTACCGGGGCCATGCTTTTCACAAGAGATATGATTTTCCAGGCTATATCAGGAAAGGGGGGCAGCTTCTCCGCGCCCGCAACGATGTCTTTGACCAGCAATTCGTAGTGGAGAGCGTCGATTTCATGTTCGCTAAGCTCACGAATCATGTCTGAACCCCTGTGTTGTCCTGGTTTGAAGGTTGTGCGTTAACGGGGATGGCCTGGTGAGTCCAGTTCCGGAACAGGTATCTGCAATCGCCGGATTGGAACCCGGCCCTGTCTGGATACTACCCATCCGTAACATAAATCGGTTCAAAGAAAGAAAAACTTTAAGTTATTTTTTGATGAAAAAGAGGAAACAGCCAAGATTTTTTCAAAAAAATGGGACTAGTACCATGTAACGCTTATAGTTGCGGATAAAGGCGCTTCAGCTTTATGCGCGCCTTGGCATTCGTGAACTGCCATTGAATCTTTGCTTGCCGGTTGTTCCGGTCATTTTCCCACGCGGCGATATGGCCACGCAATGTTTCTATATCGGGAATTCGCCGGTCCAGGCTCTGTCCGTTTAACGCGCTCAGCTCTATCTCCGCCATATTGAGCCAACTGCCGCGTTTTGGTGTGTAATGGATTTCCAGGCGTTCTGCCAAGCGTCGAGCCTCTTGAGGTTTAAACGTCTCGTAAAGAGAGGCAAGACAGTGTGTGTTCAGATTGTCCAGGACCAAGCGCACTTTCACTGCCTTTGGGTATCGCTTGACGAGCATGCCCTTGATCCACAACGCCCAGTCTTTCATGGTTCTATGCTGGGCGGCCTCCACGTGGCGCTTGCCCGTCAACGGTTCCACTTCAAGGAAAATCTGGGCAACACCATTGCGGACGTATTCGGCGTCCATCCGTTTGGGTCTTCCGGGCGCGCAAGCTATCGCCTCGTGCGCTTCCCCGATGAGTTGCTTACAGCTTTCATCCATACAGACCTGCGGATAATCGGGATCGTACGGCAAATGATAGACAGCGATGACATCTTCCATATTTGCTACGAACGCGGCGCTCCCCTCCGGCGGGATTTTCCAATACTTCCTGAGGTGAGGCTTAAGTTCGTTTTTTTAAGTATGCGCTGCACCGTCATATGCGAAACGCTTTGGGCCAGATGCAGCTCAACCGCTTTTTCAGCCAGAAGCCGTACAGTCCAGCGCCGTCGCCCCTCCGGTGATTCTGAGCATGCCAAGGCGATAACCCGCGCCTCGAAAGCCCCGTCAAAAATTACCTCGCGCGATGGCTGTTCCGGTTGCCTGCGCTCCAACGCTGCAGCTAATCCATCTTCTACGAAGCGCTTCTTAAGGTGCTCGATGGTGCGAGGCGTGACGCCCATGGCCTCAGCCGTATCCGCTACAGTCCACGCAGGCCCAAAAGGACCTGCATCGCACAGGAGCAAAGCGCGTGCGAAGAGAAATCGTTTCGCATTGGTCTTGCCCGTTTTCGTCAGCGCCTCAAGTCCCTGGCGCTCTTGTTCCGTCAAGGTTACTCGGTATCGTGGTGCCATGGCGAATCCCTCCTCCTGGAATTTGCCATGATTATACCGAATTATACGAATATTGCAATGTTACATGGTACTAGCGGGAAAAACGAGTTACAGTGCTGTTGAGCGCATGCTCCGAGAACATCGAGGCCAAAGCTACCACAACTATTACCACAGATGCCAGAATAAGGAAAACACCGAGGGAGCAGGATCGAAGCTTTTCACCGGCATACATGACGTACGGCTGGTGAAAAAGATAGATGCCATAGGAATAGACTCCCGCCCAGCCAAGAGACCTGCCAACACCGGGCACCCTGTCGAAACGGTAGGCCACGTGAATCAATATGAGCGACAAACCCATTGCGGTAAGGCCGTCCGAGAAGCTATACATGAAGTTGGGCTGGTAGGTAAAAAGCCCGAGCGCGTAAATGATTGCCCCGATGGAGAATCCCTTCCAGGAAAGCAGCAGGCTCAGCGTCCTGCCGGGTGATTCGGCCATGGATTTTCCCAATGCCATTCCGGCCGCAAATTCCCAGAGCCTGCAGGCAAAGAAAGCCCCCATCACATAATATCCGTTTGCTTTCAGTATTGCGAAGAGAACATACCTGGCGGTCGAGCTCAATACGGCGCAGAGCACCAGGTATCTTACCCACCCCAGCCGCTGCATCAGCTTGAAGAGCAACGGGAAAACGATGTAGAGTTCTATCAGCAGTCCAAGGAACCACCAGGCGGGGACCAGGTAGAAGAACATCTTATCCAGGGGATAAACCCTGTCGCCGAAAAAGCTCAACAGGAAACGGTAATCGACAGGGTCGTGCAGGACCACGAAGGGAGAGACCAGAAAGACCAGATGGGCCAGCCAGTAGACCGGACAAAGCCGCATAAATCGGCGCTTGTACCAATCCGCCCAGGAAATTCCAACCCCGCCGCGCCTTACAAGCGAGTAGGTGAGGCCGAATCCGCTGAAGAGGATGAAAACGCCGACACCCTGCGGGCCTCGCTGGATGATTGCAGAAATGGTTCCTGCAAGGGCGCAGGAAAGTTTTCCAAGGATGGATCCCCCGGCGCATTGCTCTACGAAACCGGGAAAGGAACCGAACGTTATCGGCCAGGGCAGGCGTCCGTTATCATATGAAAGGAGGCAATGGTAAAAAGCTATCCAGATGACGGCCATTCCCCTGACGCCGTCAAGCCATTGAAAACGGCCGGTTGAAGAGGCCGCCGCAACTGGATGGCTCTCACCTTTTTTCATAGCAAGGAACCTTTTTTGCGCCGTCTTCCACGGCGGCGTTCTTCGTATCAGCATAAGCCCGTATAAATCATGGTCCGACTATCCTAAAAGCTTGGAACGGACCCAGGATGGAACAATCCTGCAGTGTTATTAACAGGCAAAATATGTATAGTACATTTTGTAAAATTGGACATTGTGAAAGTAAGTGAGTTCTCACAAATTCGGTAAAGGATGATAAATGTCTACTGCGAAAATGATGCAGCTTCAAATTTTGATCCTCGTTCCGCTTTTCTTCTTGCCCACCACCGATGTAATAATTCATCCGGCCTACCAGCAATGGAAGAATGAAAAGGCCGAAAGGCAGAATACGGCTCGCAGTCTGGTTCAATACCTGGCCGAGTCTAACAGGCAACTGATGGAGCAGACCAGGCTCCTTTTGACAGTTCTATCGAAATCCACCCCGGTCGTGCGGGAAGATTCGGAGTCCTGCCGCAGCCTGTTTTCGGATATCCTGAAAAATCAGCCGTTTTTCAGCAACATCGGGGCGGCTGACCTGAACGGGGACGTTTTCTGCAATGGGGCAGGTTCGGCCAGGATCAACATCGCAGACAGGGAGTATTTTCGGCAGGCCGTTGAAACCGGCCGGTTCGTTTTCAGTGATCATGTGCTCTCCCGCACCACCGGCAAGCATGCAATCGGTCTCGTTTACCCGTGGTTAAGTGAAAGCGGTCAGCCGGAAGGTATAATTTATGCCTTTTTGGACCTGAAGGAGCTGGTCCGGATTTCCGAAAAAACATTTCCCGGAAACGGCAAGGTTTTGATTGTCGACTCCAAAGGGACCATTCTGGCGAACTACCCAAACGCCGATGAGTGGATTGGGCGCTCAATGCCCGATGCGCCCGTAATCAAGGCGATGCTAAGTCAAAAGGAAGGATTCGTGGAAGAAAAAGGCCTGGACGGAGTCGTGCGAGACTTTGCCATTACCAGCGTAACGAGCGGGTCGTCGGGAGAACTCCACATAGCAGCCGGTTTTCCGGAAGAGCCTTTCAACTGGTTATCGTGGGATATGCTGCAAAATGCAGCGGTACTGCTGGGGATAATGGCTCTTTTAGGCTTTGCGGCAGGATGGCTCGCTGTGCGGTATCTTCCGAGGGAAAGCTGAAAAGAAAGTCTTTCACGCGAAGACGCGAAGAACGCGAAGAAGCCCCAGTGAGACAGGAATAACTCTTAAGAAAAGTTGCGCCTTTTCATGGGTTTCAGGGTGTCCCGAAGGGACGTGAAAAGCTCTTACGGAAGGTTTTGGGCGGGCTGCGCTCCACCCATCCTGCGGGCTAGGGGCTTAGCAGGCAAGCGCCGCCGTGGAAGGGTCGCTACCGTACGCATTCAATGCATGTATTCGAGATGTATGAGATGCCGTGTCACTAACGCTAAACGGGCGAGTGGGACGGTTCATTTGAAGAGCCTGGGTCAGGCGGCATATTTTGCGGCCTTACCCAAGGCCCGCCTCAGACATTAATTTTCCGAGCACCTTTTCCGCCGCGAAATATTCCTCTGCGATTTCGCGCGCGGCCTTGCAGCTTCCCTCGTAATCGCTCTCTATCACATCGACGGCGGCCAGAATTTCATCCATCGTCAGAAATCCGAAAAGCCCTTTCCCGGTGGGCAGGAACTTGCTGAATCCGGTCTCCTGGGTTATGACGGGCCGCCCGGCGGCAAGGAATGTGCAACTCCGGTCGCTAAACCAGCCGGTCCTCGGGCGCACCACCTGCTCCTTTGTAACCGTGAACTCGCCCCTGGATTTCTGGATATACTCCCGGTACTTATCCACATCGCCGGAGATGGGTAGAGAACGCCTGATCCTCCATCCATTTTCGTTAAGGAACCGGCGCGTCTCATCGTCCACCTCAGTTGCAAGTTCAAAACCAACGGGTCTGCGCTTCGGCAGGTCGATGATCTTGAGAAACTCCCGGTCCTTCGTCCAGTAGTATGTCTCGCCCCGGAAAACCAGGTCCTTGCCCTTGTTTTTCCAGGTAGTAACGGTCGAATAGACCGAATCCTTGGAGACAGGAAAGGGATTTTTCCAGAGGTCCATAAGCACGGGCTGCCTGGTCGGGTGCCAGCACACAAGATCGACAGGCAAATCGCAGTCGGGCTGTCCCAGATTTTCTCCGAAAGAAAAATGGATATCGTGCGCAGCAAGAGCGTTCAATGTCTTGATGTCCCCTTCCAATACCTTTACCTGGACGTGAAAAGGATCGCTTTCGACATAAATTCTCCTGGGGATGGACATATGCTCTTCGCGAAGCTCCTGGGAAGCGGTCACGTTGAAGCAGACATCGGCCTCTTTGTAGAGCCGCATCAGTTCATCCTCGCTCATGCCGTAGCATTTCCCGCCCTCGTAGCCGCCGCGAAAGACCCATTTTCCGGAAAATCCGTACCTATCGAGGACCGGGGCAACCATCCCTATGTTAGCAGAGGCATCAGGCGTCAACTCGAAGTCGTTGACATCAAAGACCCACCGGCTCGAGTCCTCGACGTAGTAAACGTCCCACCCCAGCCGCCTGAGCCCGATCAGGTAATGCAAAAACTGGTACGTCACACCCGCGAGCGGGTACCAGAATATGATTCCGAATACTATGAGTTTGCCTCTGCCTTTTTTCCCGTTTGTCATCTCATTTCCTTTACATACAAAGAGCGGAACCGCAGTTCCCCTGTTCTTGCCAGCTCAAATAAACTTCATCTTCATTTTCTGAAGCACATTGCGCCGCCGAAATACCGCCTTGCCCGCCGAGGGCCGCCGCTAAGTCATCCGGCGACCTCTGTTTCCCCCCTCTTCCAGGATTTGTCAAGAACAAACAGAATTGGACAAACCGGCTTAAATATGCTTCAACGTATTAAATATATTGCATATTGTGACCAAATAGAAGACAATGACATTGTGGCGGGCCCCTGGGGAGGGATTTTCCGGCGCCGAGCACTTGCGACTTTCTTGTATAAACTCGAGTACAGACTCAAAGGAAAACACTGAATGCAGATAACCTGCCTTGGCGCCGCGCGTTGCGTGACCGGTTCCAGTTTTCTCATCGATAACGGTCGAAAATACCTGGTCGACTGCGGCCTCTTTCAGGGCGGCAGTAAAATGGAATCGTTAAATCGCGGCCCCTGGGGCTTTAACCCCGCCGATATCGAGGCAGTCTTTCTCACTCATGCCCACATTGACCATTCCGGCCGTATACCCAAGCTGGTAAGAGACGGTTTTCGGGGCAGGATCTATGCAAGCGCTCCAACTATCGAGCTTACCAAAATACTTCTCCTGGACTCCGCTCACATCCAGGAAATGGAAGCCGAGTGGCAGAGCAGGAAGAACAAACGCCGGGGCGAGCAGCTCATCCAACCGCTCTACCAGGTTTCGGACGCCAAGGATTGTTTTGATCTCTTCGAACCGGTAAAGCAGGACGAGATTTATCGTCTTGAGGCGGACCTCAGCATCCGGTTCCGCAACTCGGGACATATTCTCGGGTCTTCATTTCTGGAAATCTGGGGAGGGCCTCCGGACAGCGCGCCAAAAACCGTCTTTACCGGTGATCTGGGCTACAAAGGGCATTTGATCGTGGGAGACCCCGAGACCCTGACGGAAGCGGACATCCTCTTTATGGAGTCAACATATGGAAACCGCAATCACAAATCGCTAGAACAAAGCGAACAGGAACTGCTGAATGCTATCCAGTACAGCTACAGCCACGGCGAAAAAGTCATTATTCCCGCTTTTGCCGTGGAGCGGACACAAGAGCTTCTTTTCATCCTCGGTAAATTCTTCCGTGAAAAACTTATACCGAGGATGCCGGTCTACCTGGACAGTCCTCTTGCGATAGCCGCCACAACCATATTCTCCAACATGAAACAGTATTATGACACAGAGACCAGGGCTTTGCTGGAATCGGGAAAGGACCCTTTCGATCTGGATCAGCTTGTACTCACCCGTTCGGCCCTGGAGTCAATGGAAATAAACAGACGTTCCGGTCCGGCCATCGTGATTGCTGGAAACGGAATGTGTACGGCCGGCCGGATCAGGCATCACCTCAAGCACAACCTCTGGAAGCCCGGATGCTCGCTGGTGATCGTGGGCTTTCAGGCGGCGGGCAGCCTGGGCAGGAGCCTCATCGAAGGCGCGCACATGGTTAGGATACTGGGCGAAAGGGTGATCGTGCGGGCAAAAGTTTTCACGATCGGCGGCTTGTCGTCTCACGCGGACCAGAATGCGCTGATCGAGTGGCTCAGCCATTTCAAAAATCCGAAAATGCGGGTCTACTTGATACACGGCGAACAAAGTGTAAGCGAGGGATTCGCAAACATCCTGAGACAGAAATTCCCGTTTGATACGAGAGTGCCTTCAATTGGCGACCGGATAACGGCAGAGGGGCTCGAGCGCGCAGGGGCCGCTGCCGTGGTGGAAACGATGGGTCCGAAGTGGAGTGGCTATATGTCAAAGCTGGCCCAAAAAGCCGAAGTGCTCAGCAAGATTTTGGAAAGCCCCGACTTCCACCTTCCACCGCAAGTGCTTCAAAAAATCGAGGAAGAAATGATTTCGGCCCAAGCCCACCTGGATGCAGCGCTGCGAAACGCCCGGGAAAAGCAGGAGGCGGATCGATTGCCTGCTTGCGAGACCTGCCAATTGTAACCCGGACAGGAAGGAAAGAAAAAGGACAACTGAACCACGGATAAACACTGATGAGTGCGAATGAGGTTATATTCGAATACCGAACTGAAAAGCAGTCATTACTTTATCAGGACAATATCGGCGGGCCGCACGATGCGTGAGTCTATCGGGCGGCACGGGAGCTTCCACTCGGAACCTTCCAATTCGGATATCAATAGATCCGGTTTGTACCAACTTCATTAACCTACTTGACACGTTAACCGATCGGGTTATTTTATAGCCGCATGGAAAAGGCCCTACCTCACTGTACGCTATCGGCGCCCATATCCTGTTCGTAACAGTTCCAGTTTTTTCTCTTCTTACCCCAGAAATTGATTCATCTGCGGCCTACTAATCACTTCTTTCCAGTTCAAGGGGGACAAGTGGCATGGGAAGTTTACTCAAGGCAAATACCACCATTCTTGATACACGGACCGGCTTGAATTGGCTCCCAATCACGGCAACAGAATACATGTCCCTTAATCAGGTCGTCGCAGGAACACTTCCCGGCGGAATCTTTTATGGTTTTCGATTCGCGACAACGGAGGAAATCAAAGGGCTCTTCCAGGACGCGTTCGGAGTGTCGAGCGGATCATTTGCCTACGATAGCGGGTATGCTTTTATGAAATTATTCGGTTATGACTTAGGCAGTTTATATCCAGATGACCCGGGATATGGACCGCACAGCGCAAATCTCTCTGCACCCTTTAATAACGGTATGTCCAATTTCAGCAAGCCCCTGGGACCGAACGACATTGTCGGCGTGGCAACGGTCGGAATTCAATATTTCAGGAATGCGAACGGTCCGGACACCAGTTCCGGGGAGTGTTCTATTGGACAAACGTCCGCCGGAAATTTTGAGTCATCAGACCCTGAAGTTAGTCATGGCTGGTTAGTTGCAGCAATTCCTGCACCGGGGAACCTGCACTTGGTACCATAGGATGCAGCCCTTTCGCAAATGCGAGCGAAGGTGCTCAGAGACGGAACGAGGCAGGTTAATGCGAGCGGCCTGAATCGAATAGATCCGCAATTATTTGATGGATGTCCATGCCCTTTTTCTTGAACCCCTCCTGGCCAAAGACCATGTTTGCTTCCAGGACATAATACTTTCCGCCGTGCTCGCAGATGTCGAGACCGACCTCATCGAAGCGGCATTTAAGGGCCGCTTCCACCGCAAAATCGAGCGCCTCCGCCGGGATGTTTTCAAACGAGACGGTCCCTCCCAGGGTGACATTATTTCTAAAATCGCCTTCAACGTGGATGCGCCAATATGCGTGAACAAGGTGCCCGCCTATGACCACCACCCTTAAATCGCGCTCTATCGGAAGATACTCCTGAATGTACGCAGGATTGTGGGTTTCCAGATATCGGGAAAGCTCTTCCGGGCGGGAGATCAGGAAGACGCCCTTGCCCCGGGATGACCCGAAGGGGGTTTTGGCAACAAAGGGATAGGCGAAATCTCGAGCTATTAGCGCCAAAGGGTCCCGTCCATAATAAATCTTAGTCCTCGGCTGGGGAACCTGGAGCAAATTGAAAAGGTCTGTCTGCGCTATTTTGTTGCCGAGAAAATAATAATAGTTGCGCGGAAAAACACTCAATCCCGCCGCCTGGAAAATTTCGCCGTAAACCGGGCCCGGGTAGTATATCTTTTCGGCCAGCAGAATTTCTCTTTGCAACTCTTCCGGGTAGTCGCTCCAGTTCGGTTTCAGCCCGACGCATCGAATCGAGCTCTTCCTGAGCCTTTTCCCGAGGGATATCGGTAGGGGCGGATTTTCCTTCATACCCATGGATTATAACTCCACGATCCGTAACGGCGCCCGGCGTCACGCTACCTTTTGCGTACCGCTTCAGTGACGGGTCAGGCAAAAGAACCCTTAAACATCTTCGACCAGCACCAGCCGCACAACCGGCGTGAGTGAGCGGGCTTTGTGCGCGCTGTCCGGTCCGGCGGAGATGAAGATGCCCTCCGCCTTGTGATATATGACTACGTTGCCCCTGAAGTCAACCTCAAGGCTGCCTTCGAGAATTAACCCGATATGGCCCTTCTCGCACCAGTGAGGTTCGACGAACTCGGAAGTGAACTCCACGAGGCGGATCTGTTTTCCGCCCGAGCGATATGCCTTGAAGCGTGCTCCCGGAAGGGGCGACTGCCACTCGAGAGCGTCAAAGTCGATTTTGAAATGCTGCATAACTGAACTCCCCATGGCCGGACGTTGGCGCTGAGCGAGTTGACGGAAGCTGCAGGCCGCAGGCAATAAGCTGCAGGGGCGTCATCCACGCCCGGTCTTGAACGCAATTCCGTATTATACACCTTCGACCGGCACCAACTGCGCAACCGTCGTGAGGGAGTGAGCTTTGTGCGCGCTGTCCGGTCCGGGAGAGATGAAGATCCCCTCCGCCTTGTGATATATGACTACGTCGCCCCTGAAGTCAACCTCAAGGCTGCCTTCGAGAATTAACCCGATGTGGCCTTTTTAAGTGTCACTAATATTGTTAATTCAGCCGGGTAACGCAACTCCATATAGCAACTTATATTCGTATCGTAGCTGGTCACGAAACTTCGGATGAGCGATAGAGATCAGCGCTGCTGCTCTTTCTTCATTTGTTTTGCAATATAAATCGGCAATACCATATTCAGTAACTACATAACGGACATCATATCTGGTGGTTGTAACAGGCGTTCCGGGCTTTAACTGACAAGATATTCTCGAAACCGTGTCCTTTTGAGCCGTCGATTGCACGGTGATAATAGCTCGCCCATTTCTTGCGGCTGCAGCCCCTCTAACGAAGTCGAGCTGACCGCCAATGCCACTGAACTGTTTAGGCCCAAGAGACTCGGCGGCTACCTGCCCCAGCAGGTCCACTTCCAATGCGGAATTAATCGACACCATATTGTCATTACGGCTTATAACGAATGGATTGTTAACATAGTCAACTGGATAAAGAGTGAAAAATGGATTATTATCCACATAGTCATACATTTTTCTAGTACCATACACGAAAGTCGCCACAACTTGGTGAGGGTGAAGAGTTTTATTTCTACAGTTGACAATGCCGGCTTCAATGAGTTCGATCAGACCGTCGGACACCACCTCGGTATGAATCCCCAGGTCATTTTTTACATTCAAGTAGGACAGGATCGCATCTGGAAGCATACCCGCTCCCATTTGCAATGTATCCCCATCTCTGACCATCGAGGCGACATTTTCCCCAATCTTATCCAGGATAACGCTTTTCTGAGCAAATCGAGTCAACTCCAGAATTGGACCGTTTCCTTCCACTATATAGTCAAATTGCGAGACATGAACGAATGTATCTCCATAAGTCCTGGGCATATTGGGATTGACCTCAGCAATGACAGTTTTCGCACTTTCGATGAGCTGCCGGGAGTGATCAACAGAAACGCCCAGACTGCAATATCCGTGGAGATCCGGCGGCGATACCATAGTGATAAAAACATCGACCGGTATAATTTTTTCACGGAAGGCTTTAGGAAAATGATGAAACATTAAAGACGAAAAATGTCCCCGGTTGTCCCATATAGCCTCACGGGTGCCGGGACTGGCAAACACACTATTAACGATAAAATGGTCCTTCATTTCCGCACTGCAATAAGGTGCGTTGCTTATGGTCACCCCTTGCCATATTTCAACACTCTGCAGTTCTGATGCTCTTTTCAGCAATGCATCGATCAACAATTTTGACTCACTTGCAGCGTGCCCGGGAACAACACGGTTGCCCGATTTTACGATTTTTACGGCTTCATCAGGAGTCGTCAGCCGTTCTTTATAAATTTTATGCCAACTCATTTACAATTCCCCTTTTGGTAAGGTGATTTTAATAGTAGTTTTACTTGCTCTTAAACTCGTATTATACAAGCATCCCCTTGTGTAAGACCGCCACAAATCGCGCAAGCGGCCACTCCACCCCCACGCCGTTTCAATTCGGCCGCAGCGGTCATCATGATACGAGCGCCGCTGGCAGTATTCGCGTGTCCGACAGCAATCGCACCTCCATTAACATTCAGCTTTTCAATAAGCTGTTTGTATTTGACTTCACTGAAACTGTCTAAGGGGTAATTGTCGATCTTACTTATTACGTCTTCATATTTTCTCTCGATAAAGGTGCTACAGGAAAGCAGTTTACATGAAACTAAGGGAACGCACGCAAAGGCCTCGTTAATCTCCAAAATATCCATCTCGTCTATTGACATTTTCAATTTATTTAAACACTTCTTAATGGCAAGCGCTGGTGCTACCGGCAGTAAATCTGCGTTTGTCGCTATCGAGCACATATCAACAATCGTATAAAGCGGTTCAAGACCGAGGTCATTGGCCATACTTCCGGCCATAAGAATCTGCGCAGTTGCCCCGTCATTTAGTCCAGGTGCATTGCCCGCAGTAACGGTTGGATTGCCAAAAATAGTTTGGAGCTTCGCCAAATCTGCTAATGTCACATTAGGCCGATATTGTTCATCGATATCCAAACGAACGGTTTCAGCTTTTTTCCCTGTCTTAGTGGTAATATCCAACGGTACCATTTCTGTTTTGAAAAAATCAGCAGCATATGCCTTGCCGTATTTCTGGTGGCTATTCCATGCAAATTCATCCTGTTCTTCTCGCGAAACCTTGTACCTGACAGCAACATTGCCGGAGTCGACAGATACAGGAGCAAAGTCTTTATAGCCAAGAGGGAAAAGTGGGTCTTCCAGTTTAAAGCCGCCTGCCTTGTGTCCTTGCCACCTCATATTTCGCGCCAGATACGGCACTGTGCTGAAACTGGTCGCGCCCCCTGTTAGAACAGCGCGCACCTCTCCGGATTTTATTCTACTCATGGCATAGTAAGCTGCCGACATTCCCGAAACGCAAGCTTTATCCAAGGTTATTGAGGGTGTAGTAACAGTCAATCCAGCTTTTATTAACGATTGTCGTGCCACGACCGGCGTAAATGGATCTTTACAGTTTGTGGTATCGCCACATCCCCACCATACTTCGTCAATCACTGCTGGATGCAATCCTATTCTTTCGACCGATGCTTTCATCGCTATCGATCCTAAATCATAGATATCAATATCCTTCATCAAACCCCCGAATTTACCAAAGGGCGTTCTAACTGCACTTACAACAACAACCTCTTCAAAATTGTCACTCATTTCCAAATCTCTCCTGCCACTGTGATTTAATGAGTTTATAGCGTTTCGTGAATTCTATTTCTGTCGGAACTGTCTAAATAATCAAGAACCCACCACAAACAGGCAGTTCCACCCCGGTAATGAAACTTGCTTCGTCCGAAGCCAAAAAACAAACGGCATTAGCCACGTCCTCCGGTTGCCCCATACGGGCTAAGGGCATCACTTTAAGCCAACCATCTTTTATAGATTGGGGCACGTTTTTCAGCATTTCCGTCTCTATTACGCCAGGCTCAATAACATTTGCAGTAATGTTATACTGTCCCAGTTCTTTTGCCAGACTCTTTGTCATGCCAATTATCCCAGCTTTTGACGCAGCATAATTAGTCTGCCCTATCATGCCATAGGCGGAAACTGACGAAATGTTGATTATTCGTCCTTGTTTCTTCTCACGCATATATGGCACCACAGCATTTGTCATCAAAAAGGTCCCGGTCAGATTGACGTTAATGACATCGTGCCATTGCTCGTAAGACATTTTATGATACATGGCATCTCGTGTTATGCCGGCATTGTTCACCAGTATGTCTACTGTTCCACACTTTTCTATAAGTTTCGATACAGCCTGGTTAACGGAGTCTTTGTTACTTACATCGCACGAAAGCGCTAAGCTGCCGTTACTAGCAGGATCAATAGAGTGCACACAATTACGCGCAGTCGTTTCATCGATGTCAAGAACAACAATGCTGCATCCTTCTGTAAACAATTTACGGGCTATTGCTGCGCCTATACCGCGGCCTGCTCCAGTAATTAATGCAACCTCATTCTTAAATCTCATGATGTTCATTCTCCTCATCGCTAGTAATATTGTCATTTTTGAAACTGAAAACCGCGAAAGACAACACTTCCAATTCCGTGCCGTACTTCTTGTCGCCATTCCCTTTGAACTATGGAGCTGGAAGTGTCGCCCGATTTAGCGGGACAAGGTGCATCGCCATCTTTATAAAATACCTGTTGCCTAATGGATCACCATGATCTCGAATCCAATGATGGTTTTGAATACGACAAGGGACAAAGATATCCGGATAAGACTGCTTATGAGTTAACCCGAAACATATCCGTGATATTATCCGGGAATCTGTGAACGGGCTCAGAAGAGTTAAAGAGCAAAAACCACGCCACAACTGGGCAAGAGAGGAGTCGCGGCTTCCCTCGAGATGAAAAGACCAGTCGGGCTGGTAATTCGCTAGTTCGCGCCTTGCTCAATTCAGGCCATAATCTCAATCACCAATGTGTAAGTATATAATGACACACGTTTTTTAAGGCTGCCATCTGAGGCGGATGCGGCTGGTGAAATCAAGCAAAAAGAGACAGTGTAAGTATTAACTTACACTGTCTCTTTTTGCTGACATCAGTTGCGCCCATTAAGGGCGCAACCTCGGTACTTTAGATCGTACAGCAACTTATTTCCAGAGCGGAACAACGAGGCATAAGTTAAACCATGAGCCGCCAACCTCGTTGTTGGCACCAACCGGGAAATTGTACGTGAACATCAGGCTGCAAGGACCGAAATTGTAGCCGACGAGCGGACCGGCGCTCCAGGCCCAAGCTATGGAGTTGCCACGGGTTACCATCGGTCCCCCAACGACGGGCGTCCATTGATCGTTAAAGAGCTGATTTTCCTCTGCTGCGCCGACCCCAAACGTCCATTTGCCACAGGTATAGGCAACAGTGTAGTCAGCCGCAAACTGATCGCCCGACTGGTAGTGGGTGGTGTTGTTTTCGGTTTGGAAAGAGTAGAAAAACTCGGCGCTCACGTTCCAGCCGGCATGCAGCCAGCTAATTCCGACTTGCGGGGTAAACATATAGGTGCCGTTGCCGGATGCAGCTACGCCCGCTGAATTGCTGCTCCCGGGAGAAGTCGTTGAATCGTCTACAGCTACAGCAAAAGCGGTCTTGACGTGGAAATCACAGGGGAGGCGCCACGACAAAATGTACGGAATGAAAATGGTATTAAAAATTCCCCATTGGGCTCCAGCGGTACCGGCACCAGGGGGAAACCCTGTTCTCAGGACCGTGTAATCGAACGGCTGAGCTATTGCCACACCATAATCCGCGCCTAGAAACTTACATCCGGGGACCCACAGCAGAATGGGAATATCAACGTAAGCGAAGATCCTAACGCCGGGATTCGCATGGTCGATCGCTGCGCCTTGAGTCGGCCCATAGCCCAAAAGGGACGGGTTAAAATAAGAGTCGTGGACGAAATAAAGGCCTGGAGGCGGGAGCGCCCCGGCAGCCAATCCTTCGTCTACGCCGCGAAGGTGGGGATCCCACAGCTCCGTTGCGAAAGCAGGGGCAACCAGCACCGCCGCTGCCACGACTACAAACAATGTCAATAGAAATTTCTTCATCTCTTCCCCCCTTAATTGTGAAAAAAGTAGTGATCCTTCATCACAGAGCACTAAATCCGAGCCCCTCAAACTGCTCTGATATCCGCCCTGCTTGAGGGCAACCATCTCTCCGAGCACCACCCCCTTTCAACTCCGCACATCGGTCGATCGCCCGCAGAATCGAAAACCACTGACAAAAGCCGGCTTCAAACAGATGTCAAACCGATGCCGGAAATGACGCGCCGTGCCATCAGTCCCTGAAAAGCAACCTCGTAGTGTTGCGTTTGATGGCTGACTCGATATAATGAAGCTGTCCAACATCACTATTGACGGCCCGCACAGTTCAGTCTATAAAACCAGATCCTTCAGACGACGACCAACGCCCGCATCACTGAGTATGTGGTTTCATGTTCATAATGAAGCTGAAATTAACAGGCTCCGAGACATTACAGGGATCATGATGATGCATTCCAACTCATATTGGAAGATGGCAAACACAAGGCAAAGGGGGGGCATAACAGCATACAGGAGGTGACATGACTTACTTTGACTTTACCGATGCTATATCGGGATGGGTTTCACTAGACCCTATTGATTGGCAAGGACATTCATCGAAAGTGATCTTCGGATATATTGAGTCATAAGGCTGTTCATATTCGTGGGGCACATCTTCCATGTGTCACACAAATTCCGGTGTTATTATGCCAATGCATTAACCTTTTTTCAGGTACAGTTTCAATTCGTTTTTTTTAAGAGCTTTCGTACGCTCTCATGAGATATCGAGTCGACTAAATCAAGTTCCACCGCTTTATCAGCCAGCATGCGCAGTGTCCAACGCTCTCGACCTTCGGGCGGCTCCGAACAGGCAAGAGCCGTAATGTGTGTCGACGTTAGACCGTCAAGCTTAAGAGGTTTTCCAGACCGTGGTTTGTCATCTAAGCTGTTGTTGATAGAGTTTTCGTTGAAAAAGCGTTTACATACATTGCGCACTGTCATGGTGCAAATTTGGAGTACTTCTGCAATCTCCTTATCTGTTTTTAATGTACCGTCGGCAAGCAACAAAATGCGAGCGCGTGTAATTTTCCTGGCCAATTTGCGCCCGTTCTCAACCAGGCATTTAAGTTCTCTGCGTTCCTCATCTGTAAGCCGGATGTGGTAACGTTTCATAGTCGTTGCTCCAGCGCTGGTATATTACCGTAAATCTCAAATCTGAGAGACGTCCGGAAGAACCGTGATTAATTTACTCGGCTCATCTTCTCGGGAACCTCTCTATTGTTTACTGCATCTGATCGAGCCCAGGCCCGACTTCCTTTTGTCACTGGCGTATTCGTTCACTTGTTGTCCTTTAACGACTTTCTTCATTGCTTTTGCATAGCCACATCTGCAATTCTTCTTTTACTGCTGCAGGCCTTCCCGAAGGAAGATATTTGACCGGCAAGCCAAATCTTTTCTTATATCTCTTAGCAGTGTCGACCGAGCAACCCATAAAAGCGGCGATTTGTTTCCATCCATTAAGCCACGCGTCGTTCATATTTCACTCCATCTTTTCTTTCTACTCTTCCAGCAACTCGGTTTTTCACGTTAGCACAGAAACAAAACGACTCCTAAGATTTGACCTGTAATCCGGCCGGATTCCGGCGAGGCGGAGAATAGGGCTACTTGAGCCTCATCTCCAACCGTTGGGATATCAAACCGGACGCGTTCAAGGATTTTCTCAAAAACGTGGCGAACTCTGTGGCCATGACCCCCTGAAGGGCAGACGTATCTTGGCGATAATTCTCAGCCGGAAGTGCCCGAGACCTCCCCGAAACATCAGAACGCGCTTCGGCCCGAACACGTACGTCGGCACGCTCATGACCCTCTTGCCGGGGATGCCGAATCGAGGTCTTGGATCATGGACGCCGATACGCAAGACCTGGAACAGAAATTTCACGCGTGTTGCGAAAAGGTAAAGAGCCCCAAGCAAACACAGCCCGAACAGAAGTCTTACTGGGAGAAACTCGCTGGGTGTAAGGTATGCGTACATGGGGGTAAACCACCCTCCGGATTAGGTATCCGAAGCGTTCGACTTCTTTTGGCAAATTCCTATCGAGTAAGCTCGCAGGAAATGATAAGTCGCCGAACGCTTCGGCCAACAGGATGAAAACGACTCAACTGCAAAGTTGACGGTGGGCAGCTCGCCCGATCACTGACCGGACTTACGGATCACCAAGCGGCGATTGGGGGTCGTTCTACGACAATCACTATAATAAAAGCAAAGTCAGTTTCTTAGCCTCCTCGCGAAGTTCCTCTCTATAGTCAGGATGCGCTATACTAATGAGTGCATGAGCCCGCTCTTGGATCACGCGGCCCTTTAATGTTACTTAAGACCGAAATAATAGAGTCCTTTACCAAAAGCCTTGCAGGTAAATATCTGCGCACCTTCACCACCATCCCCGTCATTGGTTACAACATACATGTCGTTGGAACCCGGCTTGATAGCCATACTGGTTGAACGCATATTGTGCCCTTTATCTCTGCCGGGAAGCAAAATCTGGCCTATTGGATTACCGTCTTTATTGAATACCAGATATCTGCCCTGGTCGTAAATCGCCACATAAACGTTGCCCTCGCTGTCGACGCGCATCGAGTCGGGACCGAGACAGCCGGTGAAACGATAGGGTATAGACGTGCCAAACGGAGCAATAGTAGTTGCGTCAGCCAGCGACACCCTGAACAACCTGTTCCCGGCCGTTTCGTCTGTCCAGAGGGTTTTTCCATCGGGGCTCAGCGCAACACCGTTGGCAATAGCCATATTAGGCAAAATGGGAGTAATAGTTTTATAATCCGGCGGCGAAACATAATAAACTCCGCCTGTGGGATTAGTTGCACTGCCATGGAAGTCAGTAAAGTAAAAGCCGCCTTTGTCGTCAAACACCAGATCATCCACCAGATAACCTGCGCTCGTCGGAATAATGGTCTGCATCCCGGACCCATCAGGTTTGATCGCCACTACACTGCCTACTTTGAAATCCCCTAAACAAGCAATGAAAATCCGACCGTCTTTATGAATAGCAAGCCCGGCCGACCCAAGCTTGTTCGGGCCGAGGACAGTTGATAACTTTTTATCCGGTGTAAGTTTAAATACACTGCCGCTCCAAACATCAACAAAAAAAAGATTTCCATTGCGGTCAAACACCGGGCCTTCCAATTGGAGGCCCTTATCAGAGACTTTAAAATACGGCTCGGCAACAACAGTAGGAAGATTCCTCTCATTCTCCGGAATTGGACTGGGAGTCATCGTAGTGTCATTATGTATCAATGCTGGAGCCGCCAGCGCAGTACCTATGCCCCCAACCACAGCGATAAACATGAACACCACCGTCATTGTAATAGCTAAAGTAGACTGATGTTTTCTCATTTGCCTCTTCCTTTCGTCGAATTGTTTTGACCCACTCACGAAGCGCAGACCTAATGGTTTCGCACATCATTACATTAAGGTCCGATCGAATTTAGAATCTAGTCTTTTTATGATGAATGCTCCTTTGCGTTGGTAATCGCCGCGGTGACTACAGCTTTTTCCTTCAAGGTTTTCCTCCATTATTTCTTTGGATTTAACCGTAAATCCATATTCCAACAGGGAGGGCAAGAATCAAGCCGATGGTATCGGCAATGACGTGCCCGAAGAAAAAGTGTTTGTAAGCTTCTTTGTGAGTGAGCCCGGCGACCGCAAGCATGGTGATGACGGCCCCGTTATGAGGCATGGCATCGAAAGCGCCGCAGGCCATTGTGGCAATCCTGTGGATCAGGTTCGGATTCAGGCCGAGGGCGAGATACTTGGGCACCAAGGTCTCCATAATAATTCCGAGGCCCCCGGATGCGGACCCCGTGATCGCTGCCATTATGTTCGTAGCGATAGCAAGAGAGATGATCGGGTTCATGGGAAGCGTCAGCAGCCATGCGGAGACCAGCTTGAATCCGGTCGTAGCGGCAACGGCCATACCATAGCCGACGTCGGCGCAGGTATTGACAATAGGAACGACCGTGTTCAAGGCGCCTTTGCTCAAAGTATCGACTATATTGGCATAATATTTCCAGAACAGGATGATGCAGGCCACCACACCGCCTGTCAAAGCGATAACGGCATCTCTTTTGACATAGGGAAGGTCGATATTGAGGAGCAAAAGAACGATCAGAGGCGGAACCAGGCTAAACCATACGTTAGGCAAGGGTCCTGAAGCCGGGACTCCTGCTCCGAGGACACCGGCGGCGGGTTCCTCGTACACTTCACCTCTCTCTTTGGATTTTCTCAAAATGTAGCGGAAATAAAAGATGTTAAAGACAACGACAAAGGCCGCCCCGGTGAGACCGACCAGCGGCGCCGCATAAGCCGTTGATGCCATGTATTTTGTGGGCATGATGTTCTGGATGGAGGGAGTTCCGGGGAGCATGGTCATGGTAATCGATGCTGCTCCGAATACAAATGCCGCCATAAAAAGATGCCACGAGAGATTCGTTTCCTTGAATAGAGGCCGCGCGATCGGGATAACCGCAAAAATGACGACCCACAGGTTCACCCCGCCGTAGGTGAGACACAAGGTAACAACCGAAATCGACAGCATCACGCGCATGGGACTGTCTCTGCCGGTCACTTTCAAAATACCATCGGCGATGGAGCGCGCCGCCTGTCCGTCTTCCATGAATTTGCCGAATAAGGAGCCTGCCAGAAAGACCAGGTAAAATTTGCCGGCGTAGTTGGTGAACCCTTTCATATAGGGTCCCGTCAACGTTTCCATAATGTTCATATTGGACAGAATGGATACGATGATTACGGCGAGGGGGGCGATGACGATAATATGCCACCCCCTCAGCGCCAGAATGACGATGAATGCTAACGAAAGAATAATTCCAATAACACTCCAGTCCATTTAACCTGATCCTTTCATGATCAATGAAGAAGAACAAAGCCCTGCCGAAGTGACTATTTGGCGCATTACATGCCAATTAAAAAAGGCTCAATATTTTCAATAAGACGGCGCATTGAGCCTCAATTTGTACAAAGGATATTATTATCTGTACTGAGCGGGACATAATGTGCGGCCACAGTTTCGCAATTGGCCAGTGTAAACAGCTTGCAATCCGGTTGCCCTGTTTTCCTGATCATAGGATGCCTCGTATTAGGGATGATCTTGGAAACAGCATGACCAATGATGGGATATTATCTGTGAATCTGTGAACCGGTTCGGAGCATTTATAGAGCAAAAACCACGCCACAACGGGGAAAGAGACGAATTGCGGTTTCCGCTGAGAGGTAAAAGACCAGTCGGACTGGTAATTCCCTGGTTCGCGCCCTGCTCAATTCAGGCCATAATCTCAATTAGCAATGTGTAAGTATATAATGACACAGGTTTTTTAAGGCTATCATCTGAGGTGGATGGGGCATGTGGAATCAAGCAAAAAGAGACAGTGTAAGTATTAACTTACACTGTCTCTTTTTGCTGACATCTAAGCTTTAGTTACGACATGCCAAGACGGCGCATTTTTTGATACAAAAGAGGACGGGCAATATCCAGAAGCTCGGCCGCCTTCTTCTTGTTTCCTTTTGTGGTTCGCAAAGCATCCAGAATAACTTCCTTCTCGGTAAAAGCTTTTGCGTCTTTTATACTTTGACCTCGGATCATCTGAGTGTCGTCGCGAAGTTTCGGAAGCAGCCATTCGAAGTGTTTCGTCTCCAAAGCGTTACTATTGCACAAGTTGATAGCTCTTTCCACGGCATGTTCAAGTTCGCGGATATTGCCTGGCCAATCATATTTCTCAAGTAATTCCAGTACCTCCGGCTGTACGGCGATATCCACCAACCCTGCCTGATCCCCGTATTTTTCCACAAACTTTTCCACTAGCAGAGGTATATCCGATCGCCTCTCCCTCAGCGGGGGCACTCTGATCGGAATAACGTCCAACCGATACAACAAATCTGTCCGAAAGGTATTTTGCTTTACCATATCGTCAAGGTAATCATTTGTCGCCGCAACAATTCTAACGTCTACAGGTATTGAGGCTGCGCCCCCAACCCGTTCTATTTCCTTTTCCTGCAGTACGCGCAGCAACTTGGCCTGAGCAGACATTGACAATTGACTTATTTCGTCAAGAAAAAGTGTTCCTTTTTCCGCCAGCTCAAATTTTCCTTTTTTACCGGCCTTTCGCGCCCCGGTAAAAGCGCCTTCGTCGTAACCGAACAACTCGGACTCAAGAAGTTCCGTGGGGATAGCGGCGCAATTCAATTTGACAAATGGAAAATGAGCTCGACGACTTTCCTGATGTAAGGCATGGGCCACCAATTCTTTGCCAGTCCCCGTTTCCCCTTGAATCAATACCGTAGCGTTTGTGGACGCCGCTTTGAGGATCGCTGCACGCATCGCGACGGATGCTTCACTGGAACAGATTATATCAGTCAGGGAATACCGGACTCCAGAGTACTTTTTCACTTTTTCCTTATAGTAATTAAGCTGACATTGAAGTTCCTTAATTGATCCGATAAACATATCCGGCATGTCAAAGACTTGAAAAGACATAGCCCCTATCAAAGCTCCGTCTTTCACAAGCGGGAAGCGGTTACAGATCAACGGTTTTCCCTGATGATAAAAAATGTCTCCCAGAATAGGTTTGCCCGATTCGACTACCGTGGGAAGTTTACTCTCAGGTATGACTTCCTTGATATACCGTCCTATAACCGCCTCAGGATCGAGCCCCCTCCCTCTGGCGTACTTTTCTTCTACAAAAACGATCCTCGATAAGTGGTCAACCACAACTAATCCCCACATATGAGTGAACACTGCTTTTAATATCTCTCTGTACTTTGCCACCCAGACACCTCCCTGGAGGATATTAATAACATTCCCATACTTTAAGACAGGCAGCAGATTTAGCCCTTAATCGTCATCGTTTCGTCTCGATATAAAAAAATCGCCTTGCAGGAACGTTCGCTTCCCTCACCGGTAGTTCGCCCCGGTCAGCGCAGGTGACATTCAGACCTGGGCTATCGCCCCCCGGAGTAACGGATAATATATCCTTTCTATTGTGATTGTAACTCTTTCTATGCAGTTCCATCCGGAGTTTCCGGATGGACACGAGCTAGCGTTCAAGGGGATAAGGTGGCAGCGTGGTCAGGCGGTGGTCCTCGATGGGTCCTCCGACCGTAAAATGATAAAGGTCCTGGTAGGCGCGCCCCTTCAAGCCCAGCGCCTCGTGCGTGGGATCGTCGAAGAAGCAGCCGATGCCGGTTGCGCGCACGCCGGCGGCTTCGGCTTCGAGATAGAGGAGCTGGCCGATCATCCCGCACTCCCAGAAGAGCCTGGGATAAAACCACGGTCCATACCGATTCAGGGGACCTTCAAAGGCCGCAATCATGGCAGCGCTGAAGCAGCCTTCGCCGGCGATTTCCTGAAAACAGGAGATCTGCATGGCGGCTTTGCGGACATCGCCTTCGGCCAGAAGATAAAGCTCCAGGGCATCGGGACAATAATCCGGCTTTTTCCAGACAAAACTGCCGCGCATCGCCGAGCGAAGTTCATCTTTTTCCCGGATGTTTCGAAGCAGGAAATATAATCCCGGCGCCAATCCGTCAACGCGGTGGACAAACAGGGCCAGGTGTGTTTGGGCTTCCCAGGGGAGAGTCATGAAGGGTATGCGCCCAGGGACGGGCATGGTTCTCAGGAGCATCCCGAAAAAAGAGGAGCGGGGGATGGAAGTGACGCCATCCATGGCCACAGCGCTTCGCCTCTGGTGAATGATTTGCCGAAGCCCAATCATGCGTCCGTCATTTGGCCCGGGGCCGCTCCCTAGTTCCTGACTGCTAAGCGGTCCCCGGACGCTGGGGACCGGACTTTCGGTTTCGAAAGTACTCTCCCGGGTGAGAGGCTTTCGAGAGGCCGACGCAACTTTGTCGATGGCGGGCCATTCCACATGGGTCTTACTGAGATGGTTCGGGCTGCCATTCCATGAGAGCGTCCTGAAGCCGGCCAGTGCGCCGGGATTGAGCGAGCATGGGGAAACGGGGCGCGCATTTTGAGAATAGACTGCAAGAAGACAATCAGGCTCTTCGGCCTCCGCACCCTGCGGATCAAAGACCCCGAGCAGATTGGACAAACTTTCGGCGCTCAGGCCGTCCAGCAATCTTGCCTGCCAGCCCAGACCGGCGGCTGCCAGGCTGACTGCCGCGATGGCGTGCCCGATATCATGCCGGCAATAGCGATATGCGCGCGCTCCATACTTCCAGGCTTCACGCCAATGAATGGAGGTCAGCCCCACCAGGACCGATGCCTTTGGAAGCCCGCGGATAAGCTCTTCCCACAAATCGAGAGGAAACCGCGCCCTCAGTTCCAGCCCATGTTCTTTGGGCGCATAGTGGCAGACAAGCGGTGATTCATCCATCCCTGCCATCGGTCCAAAGATCACGTAGCCTTCGGTCGGATGCAGATTTCCACTGGAAGGGTTCACCCGAAGTGCCCACCTTTCCGTGCCGGCGCGCTTCCATGCCGAGAGGGCCAGACTGTCGAAAAGAAGCCGTGAGAGGCTGTGCTCATCCAAATGGACCGAAGGGATGCGCCCGGAGTCAAAAGCGAGATCGTAGACGGGTTCGTTAATCGGCGGGTTTATGGCAAGCCTGTGCAGGGGCGCCCCCGGGTAACGCCTGAAAGGGTCCGGTTGGGACGCCCAGTCAAGATAACCCGGCCCGGGCGCATACCTGTCAAAATGATGTTTGCTTGCCTCGTGGTATTCAATCGTCTGCCGGACAAGACCTTCCATCGAAACAGTAACCCCCTCCAACTTCGGCAGCCACTTTTACTCAGCTCCTCATTCCACAAAATTTCGATCGGGTTCTTTCATGCAGGGCGTATAAATCGACAAGATCACCAGGGGCTCTTTACCCGTATTCCTGGTCGAGTGGACTTTTGTCATAGGGTTAAAGTGAACTGAGCCCGGTTTCACATCAATCCACTTGCCGTTTATAAGCATTTGCCCCGATCCCTTAATCACATACACGGTTTCGTCATGCGTCTTGTGAAAATGAGGCTTTACTTCCGCCCCTACATTGAATCTCATCAAATAGAAACTAACTGTATCGTCCTGGGCAATATTGATTATCTGAATCTTATCGTCCGGCTTTAATGGATTAGCATTAAGAATATCATCGACCTGGGTAAGAATCTGGTCCGTAGTATCCGCGGCTCGTGAAGAACCAATCGCAAAGGATAAAAGGACCAGGCACACAAAAACCGCCGAGAAGAAAATCTTTCTGCTCCACATATGACCTCCTTCTAGATAGTTTGAGATTTTGTGTTAAATTCCCGGTTTCATTTCAGACTATTACTGCCTTAGTTCAAGAGATGATGAAGTTCATGGCTCTAACTTCGCCCGTAGGCAGAGGTGGTAAAGTGACAGGGAGTTCCCTTCCGGAAACCCTGGGCAGCGCGGCGTCTCGAAGGGCATTCCGGGATCGCCTGCCACCCTGAAACCTCTCGGGATACCTTATAGACCAATGGAATTTTCCCATATACGAATCAGAAACGCAAGAGAAAGGCTTCGGTGTGTCTGCCGGAAACGCCCGGGACACCGCTGCTTTCAGCGGGCCGGTCATCGGTGATAACTTCTTGCGGGATATTATCTGCGGCGACAGGGCATTCGAAGCGGGTGAGCAATACATCCGCCCCATTTATGAATATAAAAACCCAATGGTGTGGCTGTTTTGCCCCCCTTCATAGAAGAGGGGCCGGGAGGATTTCTTCCTTCATTATCAATACGCTCAACAGGGACAATGTGTCTTTCCCTGGCTCCGTCTACATTAACCGTGATTTCCGTTACTCCGATCCATTTTATCAAAGCCGTTCATTCGTATGGCAGTGAAAACTTCATTACAACCAATCGATTCGACGGCATTGCCAAAAAGAAGCTGCAGATCAACATGGGTGATCCCGCCTTTGGTTTCGACAAAGTTCTTTACCAGCTTCACGACTTCCTGTTTCAAGATTTCTCTTGGTTCTTCCATTTCAATCTCCTTTTGACCCATCGGGCCTGCCAAACATCCGGACGCTCTACCCGTGCATCGCAAATATAAGTGCGGTACCGAATTTCATCGTCCCCATTCCAAAGTAGCATAAATTGGTTGTGCTCTACAACCGCATTACTGATGTCCTGCATCCTGTGAACCGGTTCTTACTCGAGGGGCCCGAAGAGCCGGTCGAAAATGCTTTCGTAAGAAGGCTCCCTGGTGTTGTAGAAGCCACAGCAAAGGACCATGCCGTCCACCCTCTCGAAGAAAGTCGTCTTGTAACGCTCGATTTTGCGCCCCGGGACCTGCCATTCGTACTCGGTAAAGCCGTACCCCCGCGCCTTGGCGACATTGACTATCTTGCGGATAAAGCTTTTCCCGCAGAGGTCCCTTAACTCGATTACGTTCCTGCCCGTCAGCTCCTTATTTACCGGATGTGCGAGCATTTTCCCTTCCAGGTCGACGGCGAAAAGATAGCGCTCATCCTGGACAAACAGCCCGTCGGGCTTATCGATCTCTGCAAGAGTGACCTCTTTTCCGGCGGTCTGGTAGAAAGCGATTGCATCCTGTACCTGGCTCCTCACCTCCATCTGTTCACGCGGTACCATATGTTCTCCTTTTTATCCAGGCTAAACGGTCATTTTCCTGCAGCCGGGGGTCTCCGAGCAAGTCCAGCGCAACCGGCCAAAGATTTCTGAATTTTCTATAAAGGCAAGTATCGCGCCAACTTGGATAAATAGGTTAATTCATTGTTATTTAAGGTAGAATTGTGAACAGGTAATTCCATGAAGCAAGCAGGTGTGTAGAATCTGCCCCATCGTTGAGGAGCTGATTGCGATAAGTTGCTGGAAATATTAAGTTTCAGGAATGGGGTATTTGGACCCCATAGTGAGGCAAAATCAGTCCATGGGCTTTCATCTTGCTGTACAGGGTCTTTCGGTTTATGCCGAGCACCCTGGCTGTGCGGCTTCTATTCCATTGGTGAAAGGCAAGGCATTTTTCAATGATGCTTTTTTCAAATTCGGTGACGCTTTCCTGCAAGGGCATTCCGTCGTAGGCGGCCGGGGAAGGGCGTGGTCCCTGCTCTTCATCGAAGAACCCGACAAAATCGAGCTTCCTGACGGCCAGGTAACGCTGCAAAATATTTTGTAATTCACGGACGTTGCCGGGATAATCGTACGTGTAGAGGGCTTCCAGAACCGGGCCCGGCAGGACCGGAGGATTTTCGCTTCTGGTGATGGCGCGCAAAAAATGATCTATGAGGAGCGGTATGTCCTCACGGCGCATTCTCAGCGGGGGGAGATCGATCGGGACGACATCGACCCGAAAGAAGAAATCCTCCCGAATTTTACCGGTTTTAACCATTTCCCTGAGGTTGCGGTTGGTGGCCGTGATGAGCCGAAAATCCGATTTCCTGGGCCTGCTGTCCCCGACGGGAAAGTAAACGCCGTCGTCGATTGCCCGCAACAGCTTGACCTGCATATCCAGGCGCAATTCCCCGACTTCATCGAGAAAAAGGGTCCCCTGGTCTGCGCGGTCCAGGTATCCGGGGGAATCCGTGTTCGCGCCGGTAAAAGCGCCTTTTTTATGCCCGAAGAATTCACTTTCAAGCAGATGCTCGGGTATGGCTCCGCAGTTGACCGGCACAAATTGCGCAGCGCGCCTGCGGCTGAGTTCGTGGATGCCGTGTGCGACCAGTTCCTTCCCGGTCCCCGATTCACCGTAAACGATAACGCTGGTCTCCGAACCCGCCGCCCCGAGCATATCCTCGTAGACTTCCTGCATCACCGCGCTTTTGCCGATGATTTTCCCCAACCGGTAGCGGTCCTTGAACGAGGCGCGAAGCTGCTGGACTTCCCGGCTCAGGTTTTCGGAGCGCTCCTTGAGGTCCTTTTCCCGAAGCCTCGCCTCCGTTACGTCTTCTATAAAGCCATCCAGGTGAATGACTTTGCCCGCATCGTCCCTGATTGCCCTGACGCTCATCGAGCACGCAATGAGACTGCCGTCCTTGCGGCACACGTCCGTTTCGAACCTGGATATCCCTTCCTTTGCCTGGATTGCCGCAAGGATTTCCGACCTTCGTCCCGGATCGCGGTAGAATTGGCGTTCGATGTCCTTGATCGATTTCTTGAGGTCTTCCGGCGAATCGTAGCCGAGAATTCTGGCAAAAGCCCGATTAACCAGGAGGAAACGTCCCTTAAGTGAAGACTGGAAGATACCCAGGGCCGAGTTCTCGAAAATGCTCTGGAAATTGTCGGCCCGCTCCTGGAGCTTGCGCAGTTCCCTTTGATGAATTGTACCGCTGTTTTCCATCGGACCCGCTCCATGCCGTTATTGCCAGAGCTGAAATGGTCCCCCATAATAAATTGGTTTGAATGAAATGGCGACACTAAATGCGGGGAGGGGAAAGCCAAGGTCAAGTAAATGGATTTCGCTCCGGATCAGCCGTCTATCCACAGTCGCCGGGGCCGTCTGCTCCATTTATTTCTCTTATAACAATCACACGATCTGACGATATCGGGTTGAGAGAACGTCTTCGGCGCCCAAAACATACAACCTTTGGAGTTGAGGGTATGAAAAATCTTATAATATGCTGCATCGTCTTCCCCTTACTTCTGTTTGCGATCTTATGGAGTTGTCCCGCGAAGGCCGATATTGACTCAGTGGTAAAAACAGTTCAACCCGCAACCGTCAAAATCTCTGTCTTCGATCAAGCCGGCAAAGCGGTGGCCCAGGGCAGCGGTTTCTTTTTTCAATCCTATGACCATCTGATCACCAATTATCACGTTCTCGGAAAGGCTGCGATGGCCAGGGTGAAAACTCCTGATGGAAGGGAATTCAATGTAAAAGCTGTCGTGGCCGAGGATGAGCCTGACGATCTGATCGAAGCCCTCGTAGATGTCTCGTTTGGTTCGGTGCCCTATCTTACTGCCGCCGGCACTCCCCCAAAGGTTGGCGATCCCGTTATAGTGATCGGCAGTCCCCTGGGGGTCGATAAGGTAGTGAGCCAAGGAAACGTGGATGCATTCATGGCAGTGCCGAAATTTGGAAGGGGTATATTGCATAGCGCCCACTCGTTCCCTGGATCGAGCGGGAGCCCCCTGGTGAACGCCCAGGGTGAAGTTGTCGGCATCGAGACCGCAGCGGTGGCCGGCAGGCCGAATCTCAACTTCGCCATACCCCTGGAACGCTTTTCCGGCTTAAGTCCCACCTACCGCGAGCTTCCGGCCGCTCCAAGCGCAAATACACCTGTCCGGGCGGAAGTCCAAAGGCCGGATGTCCGCCCGGATGCGCTTCAGAAAGATATACAAATGGCGGAGGCCGGCGACCCGGCCGCCCAGGTAAGAGTCGCAGTTAGATACGAACGGGGGCAGGAGCTTTCCAAAAACTGTTTTGAGGCGCTCGGCCTCTATCTCAAGGCGGCCGATCAGGGAAATTTGACGGCGCAGTACCATCTCGGGCGGATGTACTATAGTGGAGAGTGCATGGGGAAGGATCTGAGCGAGGCGGCCAGATGGATGAAAACGGCGGCTGAGCGAGGGTTTGCGGAAGCGCAGCAGGTTTTTGGGAGCATGTGCTTCAATGGCGAAGGGGTAGCCCGCGACCGTGTCACGGCATGCATGTGGGAGGTCCTTGCGGCATCCAGGGGAAATGCGGAGGCGAACAATTTATTGAGGTTGATGGCGTCGGAATTGACCCGTGACGAATTCAACATGGCGCGGGAAAAGGCCAGGAACTGGAAACCGGGCATGTGAAATGCGCAAAGACAAAAAGCGATTCACTGCAGAGACGGGGCATAGTACCGTATAATGAATCGGAGGCCTGCGATCCGGATGTGCAGGCTATATAGGTTTACAAATGTGATGGACGTGGGGAGGTTGATTTTGGTTTTCTTGAATCATTGTTCAGGACAGATAACTTAACTTCGACCGTTATCGTGGCGGTGTGCGCTAGCACAGCCGAGCACCTTTGTTCCCACGATATTGGGACAAATTGGTCGAACGGGACCCTTCGCGCACCGATTTAGTTGGTTAGTACGAAACTCGTAACTCGCCTGGGGTTTAATTCTGGTAAGACATCAATTCCATTTTCATTTCTCCTCCACCCAGCTCTGCATTAATGCAGTTAACCAGATAAAGGGTTTTGATGCGTCCAACATTTGGAGCGTACCATAAATAACTTTCCATTTTCACATCGGATTCTCCCCAATAAGGTCCGAAATTGGCTTTTCCGTCAAAAAATTCCTTTACCCGCATGCAATTCTCGAAAATTCCAGCATTGATTGAAACAACTTCGTTCATCTCCTCAATGACGCAGGTGAGTGAAACGGAGAGCCTTTCCTTTAAAAATTTTAACGGCTCCTGTTTTGTCCATCTTGTGCCGACAGCCAGTGGGTATTTGAGTATCCATAGATCCTGTTCTATTTTTTTGGGAGTACTGTCGAGAAATCCTTGTGAAGCGACGACTCTCAGACCTTGATCGCTTCCCTGGAAGAAATCCTTCCTCGTGATATACCCCATTCCCAAGTCAGTGGTCGTATACGTATAAACCTGAGACCCATCGAAATACGTTTTGGGACCTGCCTTCTCCTCAATCCGTTGTTCTTTCGTCTCGACGCCTTGCGTGTTCTTTATGCAAAATACCTTTGTAAGCCCCTCCCTACAAGCTGAATATTTTTCACCTGGGTCCATCATGGGTATCAGTTTAATTTGTGTGTGATTGACTGTCGTGCCAACCGATTCTGAATGCTTTTCGTTTGTTTCGATACCGTTTCCTTCCGTTGCTCCGCTCCCATTCGATTCAGAACGCTCTTCGTTTGCTCTGCTGATAGGGAACCACCATTCATGGTTCATCGTTGATATATTTTCAGCGTTCATCTTCTCTATAGCGTCGCTCAAAGTGTGTAGGCAGAAGTACCCAATTTTTTTCTCTTCAGACAGCCAATTGCCTTCATAAAGAGTCGAATATTTCTGTTCTGTGATCAGAGGCGTCCAATAATATTTGTCGGGGAATTTCCCGAATATACCAGCAAAGTGGTGAAAAATCTTCAGAAGACCACATTTGGTAGCAACGAAATTTTTGCAGTTTCCACATTCTTGAATGCGTTCTTTGCCGATTCTGAAAGTCAGCTTTGGTCCAGTATCCCCACATTTCAAACACTCAATTCCAGGTTCCATGATAGGATTTTCGTAAGATGTTACATAAGCTTCTAGTGATTTTCTAAAAGGAGATCGTTCATTTGCATATCTCAATAAACTTAAAAGCACGGAATGGCAAATCGTCACTATTAATATAACAGTTAAAAAGGGCAATCTATTAAACTGAACAAGGTCGAAAAGGCCATGAGATATGGACGCATAGAGGAAGGTCGACAACATTGTAAAGCTATTTCTCTTATTCTGTAAGAATAAATACCAGGCAAGTCCCATGGGCGTACTAAAGCATATATGCATGGGAGTACATATGATCATTCGTCCCACCATGACCTGTGAGTGATTCTCTCCATTCAAAGCGTAGAAGTAGTTCTCTATGAGAGAAAATCCTAACGCTACGCAAGCCATATAATTCATACCGTCTACTGGCTCATTTAATTTACCCCTGACAAACCACCAGCAGGTTATCAAGGCTAGAAACTTTGCGAGTTCTTCAACGGGTCCTATAACTACTAAAGCACCAAAAGCGTTTTCAAGACGGGCTAAGCCAAAATGGTGAATCGACCTATAAAACAAAATAGCTAGCCCAATAGACCAAATCCCACCCCAGCAAGTCGCTGCAAACATGGTCAAAAAAGGTTCTTTTTCGTACAGATCGAATGAACGGATGTACCTAATGCAAATGAGTCCAAATAAAACGGAGGTTGCAACAAGGGCGTGAGACAGAATTGGTTGGCTCGGCAATTCGAAGTTCCTCAAAAATTTTTCGCAGTGACAAATCGGAGGAAAGAGAAGGGAATAAGTGGGGTAATAAATTTCCCATCCCTTGGCTCTTATCGTAAGTGCCCATCTCCGCCCGTAAGTAATTTACCCGACCACTTTGGGTCTTCATGGCGGCACCCTAATTCATCGGTAGTATTCTAGTACCATGTAACATTGCAATATTCGTATAATTCGGTATAATCATGGCAAATTCCAGGAGGAGGGATTCGCCATGGCACCACGATACCGAGTAACCTTGACGGAACAAGAGCGCCAGGGACTTGAGGCGCTGACGAAAACGGGCAAGACCAATGCGAAACGATTTCTCTTCGCACGCGCTTTGCTCCTGTGCGATGCAGGTCCTTTTGGGCCTGCGTGGACTGTAGCGGATACGGCTGAGGCCATGGGCGTCACGCCTCGCACCATCGAGCACCTTAAGAAGCGCTTCGTAGAAGATGGATTAGCTGCAGCGTTGGAGCGCAGGCAACCGGAACAGCCATCGCGCGAGGTAATTTTTGACGGGGCTTTCGAGGCGCGGGTTATCGCCTTGGCATGCTCAGAATCACCGGAGGGGCGACGGCGCTGGACTGTACGGCTTCTGGCTGAAAAAGCGGTTGAGCTGCATCTGGCCCAAAGCGTTTCGCATATGACGGTGCAGCGCATACTTAAAAAAACGAACTTAAGCCTCACCTCAGGAAGTATTGGAAAATCCCGCCGGAGGGGAGCGCCGCGTTCGTAGCAAATATGGAAGATGTCATCGCTGTCTATCATTTGCCGTACGATCCCGATTATCCGCAGGTCTGTATGGATGAAAGCTGTAAGCAACTCATCGGGGAAGCGCACGAGGCGATAGCTTGCGCGCCCGGAAGACCCAAACGGATGGACGCCGAATACGTCCGCAATGGTGTTGCCCAGATTTTCCTTGAAGTGGAACCGTTGACGGGCAAGCGCCACGTGGAGGCCGCCCAGCATAGAACCATGAAAGACTGGGCGTTGTGGATCAAGGGCATGCTCGTCAAGCGATACCCAAAGGCAGTGAAAGTGCGCTTGGTCCTGGACAATCTGAACACACACTGTCTTGCCTCTCTTTACGAGACGTTTAAACCTCAAGAGGCTCGACGCTTGGCAGAACGCCTGGAAATCCATTACACACCAAAACGCGGCAGTTGGCTCAATATGGCGGAGATAGAGCTGAGCGCGTTAAACGGACAGAGCCTGGACCGGCGAATTCCCGATATAGAAACATTGCGTGGCCATATCGCCGCGTGGGAAAATGACCGGAACAACCGGCAAGCAAAGATTCAATGGCAGTTCACGAATGCCAAGGCGCGCATAAAGCTGAAGCGCCTTTATCCGCAACTATAAGCGTTACATGGTACTAGCACAATGTCAACACAGTACAACACTGTACGTAACAATCGCCCTAAAATGGCTTCTGATCAGCTTTGCCGCCAGTCCATATAGCTTGCCAGATCCTTGACTCTGACCGGGCCGGAGCACGGCATATGATTCGAGAAGGCTGCGTTTTTCGGCGCTCTATTCATCAAGAGCGGGTGAGGTGAATGGGTGAACGCGAATGGGTGAGCAGGGAGCGTGAAGCGGGAAGCAGGGAGACCGGTTCAAGGCAGGTTCTCTACCCAGCAAAGGTTTTCGGCAGTGAGTTGACTTTGGGAGATGTTTTCATAAAAACGCCGGTCGGCTGTGACCATCTGTGCGCCGAGAACGATCGCAAGGATCAGATACAGGCAATCGTAAGGGCTGCTTCGGGTTTGAACCGCGAGTTCGAAGGCAGGGTCCATCAGGAGTTGAAAGGGGTGCTTCTGTAACGGGAAAATATTTACCGCGGAACGGATTTGCTGCGCCTCTCCCTCGGAGATCTCTCCCCGCTTCATCTTCTTGCAAAGAACGCTGTCGATTTCGAGCAAGAAAAAGTCAGGGACATGCAATACATGGGATGCGTCGAGTAAGCGGATAGCCTCGTCCGAAAGAGGCTCATCAAAGAACCATTTTGCGGCAACACTTGCATCGACGACGTAGATACTCATCCATAGCGCTCCTCGCGGAGAAGATCAACGCTGTCGCTTGCAGGGCGCCCTTTTAGCTTCTCACGGATTCGAGCGGCTGTAAGTCGCGCGGTTTCTAAATCCACGTGCGCAGCCTGATCAAGAATCATCTTAACCTCTGCCTGCAGCGATCGTCCGCTCTGTGCCGCGCGAAGCTTCAATCTCTCAAGGGTGGTGTTATCAAGATTGCGAATAAGAATTTGCGCCATATCGCGTGTCCTCTCCTTCTCCTAATGGTGCTATCAAAATGATAGCACCGGTCGCTGCGCTGGGCAATGGTTTTTCTGAATGGGTGAATGGGTGAATGGGTGAATGGGTGAATGGGGGAGCGGGGAGCAGTGAACAGTGAACAGCAAAACTCATCGGCGAATACTATGGAGGCTTCGCGGGAAGGAAAAGAGCCAAAAAGGATGCGGTTTCATATGGCGGCCCCAAGGCCATGAGGGAGCCGCCGGATGGACAACCGGGTTTTCGATCGGTATATTCAAGCTGCGGCACGCCCGCCGGTGACAAAGCACCACTGTTCCATGGATCGAAATCCAGTTTCAGATAAAACTCAATCGCACCAGCTCCCGGCCGGCGCCCCTCATGGGATGGTTTCGGACTTGTTTTCGGACATGGCTTTCGCTTCCAGGGATAGCCCGGCGGACACCCCTTCCTCTCCTGAAACCGGTTCCGGATTGGCTGTCCGGGTTCGGTCGGCTTCAATAAGGTGCGCTTGTTCCACTTCCGTTTGGACCGCCTCCCCGCGCTTTGCGGCGAGCTGCATGAGGTCTTTTTCAGGGAACGGCTCATTTTCGGCCAGCCGGTAGAACAGTTCCCCGGCCAACAGCTCCGATTCTTCCGGGCTTTTCAGTCCGGGAACGACCTTGTAGACTTTCACGGCGGAAAACGTTCGCGAAATTATCCCACCCTTTTTGGCTTTCCTGCGTTCCGCGGCTTCGGCCGAGTTTTCCCTCGGCTTCACCTCACCTTTTTTGACGGCCTGGCTGATTTCGTCCAATGCCTTGCCGCCCAACCGTTCCGCAAAAATCTTTTCAAGGGCATGCCGCACCTTCGAATCGCTGAAGTCAGGCAGTCCCGGTTCATTTCCGGCGTCGAGCTTAATACCCAGTCTTCCGGCGACCGCGCGCCGCACGTAGAGTTTCTGCAACTCGGCCCCGTCAACTTCGGCGCTGTACCGGCCATGCACGACGAGGACAAGCTGCGGTTTTACTTTCAGGCTCTCCGCGATCTTCTTCAGCTTCTCCTTTTCCGGGGGCGAAAGTTCAGCCATACCCGGTTCAAACAGAACGGCATCGGCCTTTTGAGCGCCTCCGCCAAAAAGACCCCCCAAAGCGCGAAAAGGGGCCGTAACCGCCTTGGCTATGAGGCTGGTGAACGCCTTCCATATCAGGGGGCCTACGCTGAAGTGCGGGTCGCTGAGATCTCCGCTCACGGGGAGCCCGATATCGATTCGTCCCTCTGAATCCGAAAGAAGAGCTACGGCCAGGTCCAGTGGAAGATTTACCGCGTCCGGGCTGTTCACATGTTCCCCGAGCACGAGATTGTCGACAATGATTTTGTTGTTCCCCTCCAGCTTGCCGTCCCGGACCTGGTATTTGAGATCCGTCGAAAGCTTTCCGGACTTGATTTCTCTGCCTGCGAACCTGCCCGAATAAGGAGTTATACTGGCCATTTCCACATTCTGGAACACCACGTCGAGCTCTGAGGAACGCTTGTAATCGCTGATATACAGCGTCCCGCCGACCTTAGCCCGCCCATACCGGTCAACACCGCCATCCAGTTGGATCTTGGACACCACATCTTTTTCCGACGAGAGCCTGGTAATGGTTCCCTTGAGATCATGAATGCGCGAGTGGAACTTGGGAAGCATGCTCAGGTCGGAAAAAACAAGATCTCCCCCATCAATTCTGACCGTGCCGATGCTGAAGGGAAAAGAAGCCCCGCCCCCTTTCCGCCCCCTGGCTGAGGGTTCGGGCATCCTGGTTTTTGGGGCAGGTTGTTCTTTCAGTATCTTGGCCAGATTGACGGTCTTATCACGGGCGATTATCAACTCGCCCACAGGCTTTGACAGCTTGATCTCATCGATATTGAGACTATTTGGTTCCATGGCCAGCTTTAACCTGGACAGATGCATGGCGCCCCACCCAAGATACGTTTCTTTCGACGCGGGCTGCGCCAGGCTGAGTTTTTCTACGCTGAGATTTCCTTCATAGGCGAGCTTCGGGGTTATTTTCGAAGCGCCGAACCGGAAGGTCCCGTCAGTCGAAACCGACGCGGTCTGGAGATTGAGGGTAATGTAATGCGCGAGGTAGGGATGAAGCGGGGTGAGGACCAAACCGGCCATGTTGACCTTGGCCTCGACCGACTGTGCGGCGGGGTCGACTTTACCCTTCACGGTCACTCTTCCGCCTTGCTCCACTCCAAAGCCCAGATCGATCCCCATGGGCGATTTGCCGTCGATATTGGTTAACCGGGCATTCAAACCCTTTATGTTATACAGAGGGGTTTTCGCCACGCCGTCATCGGAAATGGCCGAGCGAAAATTTGCGACCTCCAGCGCCTTAACGAGAAACCGCCAGCCTAGTCCCCGAGCAGGAACGGGTTTGTCAACGCTCGCGCCCCGGACTTCGCTCCGAGGGGCAAAGAGGCGCTCGAGGCTTATTCTACCGTCGCGGTCCAGTCCTGCGTCGAGATGGCCTTCGTTCAACCCGATCCGTGATACCGTTACGGTGCGTTCCGCCAGGTCCATCCCGCAGTCCTCGAATACGAGCTGACGCGCATCGAAAATCGCATTGGGACTTCCTTTTCTGCCCAGCCGCAGGCCCTTGAGTTCAGCGGCCGTTTCCTGAAGCCTGACCACGGGAGTACGGCCCGCTTCGACTTTAACCCTGGATTTCACCGAAATGCCCGCAACTGCCGCGGAAAGAGGCGCGGCCCTCGTGTGGTCGTCTAATGCGAAGGCCACATCCTTTATCTCCAGAGAAGCGACATCGACCGTCCAGGGAGCGCCTTCTTCCCCCGGCGGTTGCTCATTAGCAGAAACAGGAGCGGACTCCCTCTCTTTCAGCTCCTTAACCGAAGGCTGAACCGCCTGCTCCACGTCAATCCGGCCCGCCTCGTCGATCTGCAACCGTACTTTGCCGCCGTCCAAAACTATCTTGCCCACCTCGACCGTCCGTGCTGCAAGGTCCAACTTCGCAGACTGAAGATCGAGTTTGTTGAGTCCGAAAAAGATATCTTCGGCCCCCGGAAGCTTGAACCCCAGATCTGCGATGTCCACGCTCAAGTTGCCCAGCACCACCTGCAAGGCGGGCGCGCTCGAATCGATAGTGTAATCGGTTTCCAAATTAACTATTCCCGTGGGAGACTCTATATTTACTTTGTTTTGCAGGAACCCCCACAGGGTTTTCGCCTGTATTCCGGAGCACGTAATTTTTCCTTTTGAGCGAAAAGGGACCAGGCCGATCTCTCCCTGCCATTGCAGGGTTTCTCCATCGCCGGTCCTTGCTGAAAGCGAATAGCTCCCGTTCCGGTTCAGCAGAGTCGAGAGGGCTTTAAGCTCGACGGAAACGTCCTGAATGTGTACCGTAGCCGGAGAGACCTGGCGGCTGTCGGTTATGGCGATCTCTCCTCCGGCAAGCGAAAAATTATCGAGAAGCAGCCTGACAGGGTCTGCAGAAGAAGACTTTGACTCATCCGGGGCAGGCTGTCCTGAAGGCTGGAAAGCCAGATTTACGAGATTAACCGACCCATCCGGCTCTATAACGAGGTTGATTCGCGGTTTTTGTAGGAGAAACTCTCCAAATTTCACCGTACGACGGAACAGAGCGCTAGCCCGGAAATCCAGAAAAAGCTTATCAAACCCGGCCAGCAAAGCGCCCTCCGGTCCATTGAGGCTAAAGCCGTCGGCTTCGAAGGTGAGCAGAAAAGGGTTAACGGCCACTTTCCCGATTTGCGCCGTACACTTGAACCGGTCCGCGCAGAATTTGGGGACGTACCAGCGCACCGCGCTCGGGGCGACCAGAAATCCAAGCACCGTGTACAGCAGCAAGGCAATTGCGGGGATTTGGAAAGACTTGCGTGACAGAACACGCCGGATGAATTGTTTCATTTCGAGACCCCTTTTTATTTGGGTTCGACGCTATCAGGAATAATGCATCAAATGAGTGAAGAAGCAACGCTAAAGCGCAGTTTTTAGTCCGAAATTTACTGGAGATGTGCCGAAAACGGTAATCGTGCATGAAGGCTGCCTCTTACCCGAAGAATGGCTGAATTTGGCAATTTCTGCAACAGATGCATAGATTTGTCCCGCGCGACCCGGTTTGGGGTTTGCCGGTGAGCGGCGTCCACATCCGGCGCCTTGCGAAAAACGTGGTCCAGTGACAATCAAATACCGGTGACAATCGAATAAAGGAGTTGGGAATGAAAAGACTGCGCAGTCTCGCTCTGTCTCTATGTTTGCTTATCGTCGTTTGCGGATCGGCCGCCGCCGGGGATACCGGCTCCCGGCTCCGCTCGGGTAGACGGGGAACCATCATTTCCGTATCGGATATCCATTTCGACCCGCTCCTGACCACGGACAAGGCCGTGGCCGACAAAATCAAAAATTCCGGCTACCGGCGCTGGCGCGAGATCTATTCCTCCTCCAGCGACAAGCATATAAGCCCCCTGGGTGAGGAGACGAACTACAATCTTTTCGCATCCTCACTGATCGAAATGAAGCGAGCCTGCCCTGCTCCGGATTTCATCCTGTTTTCCGGCGACCTGCTGGCCCACAAGTTCAGAAGGTATCACACGGAAGTTTTTTCAGGCGACGAGCGGGCGTTCCGGGCTTTTGTGAAGGAAACCCTGAAATTCATCGGTACGGAATTTCACCGCACTTTCCCCCGCGCGCACGTCGTGTTCACACTCGGAAATAACGATTCCTGGGAGGACTACGCGATAGAGCCAAACGGAAGTTTTCTTCACGACACGATGAATCTCTACTTCACCCACTACCTGAGGGCCGGGCCCGCCAGACTGGATTCCTTCGCGAGCACCTTCAAATCCGGCGGAAATTACGCCTTTCCGCCTACTGCGTCGAGTGCGAATCGCATACTTTCAATCAACGACATTTTCTTTTCAAAAAAGAGTCACTACAACGATTACGGATGGCAGCAACTCAAATGGCTCGAGAAACAATTGAAAGCCGCAAAGAAAAACAGGCAGAACGTATGGATTGTTCTCCACATTCCTCCCGGCGTGGATGCCTGGAGCACGGTGAAAGAAGGGCATACGGCGCCATACTGGGACGCCCTTCATAAGGACGGGGATTCCATGACTTTTACAGACAGGTTTCAAGAACTCGTTCGCACGTATTCACCCAACGTCAAAGGAATATTCTCGGGCCATACCCATATGGATCATTTCAGGCTCATTTTCGACAAGAGTCATAATCCGGCGGCCTTCGTCCACATAACGCCGGCAATAAGCCCCGAGTACGGCAACAATCCGGGATTTCAGGTGCTGACCTATGACGCCGGGTCCTTCTCCGTCGCGGACTTCGATACTTACTACTACGACGGGGCAGCGTGGAAGGAAGAATACGATTTCGACAGCACCTACGGCAAAGCGCCCTATGACGCGTCGAACCTGGCCGCCATCTACAACCGTCTTTCGGACGCCGCCGCTCTTCGCCGGTCTTTCGTGGACTACTATGACGTGCACAACGAGCGAGCGAAGCCTATTACCGACAGCAACTGGAAAGCCTACTGGTGTGGAATCGGGGGCTTGACCGTCGATGAATTCAACGCGTGCTATCGATGAGCGGGAGGTATGAGAGATCATGCCCCACACTGAGGATCACAGGAAACCCGTCACCCTCCTTTCCGCCACACTCCTGGTCATTGCCAACATGATCGGGACCGGCGTTTTTACAACGCTTGGTCTTCAACTGACCAGCGTTCACTCCATCCCCGCGGTGTTGTTGTTGTGGATCGCCGGCGGCGCAAGCGCCTTTTGCGGAGCGATGGCCTATGGAGAGTTGGGAGCCATGATGCCAAGGTCCGGGGGGGAGTACACCTATCTAAGCAACATTTATCATCCGGCCGCCGGCTTTCTTTCAGGATGCACGTCCATCGTGGCGGGCTTCGGCGCTCCAATAGCACTCTCGGCGATCGCTCTGGGCCATTACATGCAAGCCGTTTTCTCATGGGTCGACAAGACGGCGGCGGGCGTTCTTGCAATCTCGGTCCTCACACTTGTGCATCTGGCGGATGTAAGGTTCGGCTGCCAATTTCAAAATGTTTTCACTGCAGGCAAAATTCTGCTCATTGTCGCGTTCGTTGCAGCAGGTTTTGGCGCCGCACACCCGCAACAGATCGATCTGTGGGACGGAAACGAGGTTGAAACGATCTTCAGCCCTGCATTTGCAGTCGGGCTCGTGTATGTGTCTTATGCCTATTCCGGTTGGAACGCATCGTCTTACGTTGCCGGTGAAATCGCAAAGCCCGAGCGAAACCTTCCCATCTCCCTCTTTGTGGGGACTCTTTTCGTGTCGATATGCTGCATCCTGCTCAACTTCATCTTTCTTTATACCGTGCCGGTTCAGGAACTCACCGCCAGAATCGATGTTGCATATCTGTCGGCCAAGGCCCTATTTGGCGGCGCCGGCGCCATGATCGTTACCCTGTTGATCTGCCTGGCTCTTTTTTCCAATCTCAGTTCGATGATCATGGCGGGACCACGGGTGACCCAGGCAATGGGCGAGGATATCGGCATTTTAAGAGTTTTTGGCAAAAAGAACAGGAGAGGCTCGCCTGCATATGCCTAAAGATATCACCTCTTAGGGCGAGGTACGCAAAATGAAAATCCCAAAAAGAAGTTTGTTTTCTCAAGGCATGATTCTTCTTATTTTTTCCGGTCTTCTTTTTTCTTCATATGCCCTTTCATGGCCGGTGTCAGGGACAGGTGGAAATGCACAACCGGGTAGGGAGCTTCCAAAGAGCCAAGCTTCTTACGCGCAATACGCCTCGTTCATTGCGGGCATTCACACTCCGCAGAGCACCCTGGCGCCTTGTGAAAACAGTCGGGCATGGACCGAATTTGCCAAGTTCTTCGACCAGAAATGGGAAAAATACGACAAGAGACAATTGGCGCCGATGAGGGAGTGGGCGGCACAGGAGCTTGCCGGTCCCATATCTTCAGGGCTGACGGTGTTTTATCCATTCAGCGGAGCGGATTTTGTTAATCCTTACACCCTTTTTCCCCGTGCCGGGACCTATATCCTGGCAGCATTGGAACCAATCGGCGAGATACCTGATTTCAAGGCCATGAGCGAGACGGACTTCGCTTCTTTCTTTTCCGACCTCCAGCAATCGCTTCACGATCCACTGAGCATCGACTACTTTATCAGCGCCCATATGCACTCAGCCATGAAAAACAAAGAACTGAAAGGCGTCCTCCCCATCCTTCTATTTTTGATGGCCAGGGAAAAGGTCCGCATTCTCGATGTCGAGTATTGGTTCATGGAGCCGGACGGGACCGTTCAGACAGTCCCCGCGCTCGGCCATTGCAAGCCGGGACCGGCCGGATCCATTCCAGGAGTACGGGTCCTCTTTGAAAGCGCAGGCTCACCGGGGAATAAGCCTCAGACGCTTTACTACTTTCGGTTGAATCTTTATAATTTCAGCTTTCAGCGGAACAGGCATTTCATTCCTTTTTTGAAGGACTTTGGGCCGCTTATTACCTTCATGAAATCGGCGTCTTACGTGATGTTTAACCCGCAGGTCTCGGCAGCAAGACAGTTCGTTCTCGATCAAAGCCGCTACGTTCTGCAGGAAGATTCGGGAATTCCGTTCAAGTACTTTGACCATTCATTATGGACTTTGAAATTTTTCGGCACTTACTGCGAGCCCATATCGATTTTCAAAAATGTCTACCAGGCGGATCTTGCCAAGATATATGAAACCCGCAGGGACATCAAAGCCTTGCCCTTCGGAATAGGCTATCACTACCAGGTAGACACGGCCAACCTGCTGCTCGCAACCAGGAAATGACGGCTGCCTGCCCATATAAAGTCAAGGAACACTCAAGGAGAGAAGAACGACACGAGATGAAAATTTCCATCGCAGTTCTGATTACCTTCCTATATGCCGCGGCAGCGGTAACGCAGCTTTGCCTGAGCTTCCTTTACGCGCGTCGAGCGGGGAATGGCGTCCGCTGGAACGGCAATGGGACAAGGACCTTCAGGAAAAATTGGATAGCAGTCTCAAGCAGAACGAATTTTGGCGCCACCTTATAGAAGATAAGAAAATGGCGGTAGGGGTCGTTGACCTTTCGAAGCCTGATGCCGTGCGCTTTGCCAGGGTGAACGGAGATACCATGATGTACGGGGCCAGTCTGCCCAAAATAGCTATCTGCCTGGCCGCTTTTGAAGCTTTCGAGGACGGCGCCCTCAGTGAGACTCCCCATATTTACCAGGAGTTGAGGGATATGATCCGCAGGTCCAGCAATGAGGCGGCATCCAGGATGATCGACCGCATCGGCCTGCACACGATCCAAGCCGTCATCAAGGACCCGCGTTATCGATTCTACGATCCGGAAAAAGGTGGAGGAATCTGGGTGGGAGCTCGCTACGGCGGGGGAGGAGAGCGAATCCCCGAACCGATCAAAGGGCTGTCCCACGCTGCAACCGTGACACAGATCTGCCGATTTTTCTACAAGTTGGCGACCGGGAGAATGGTCAGCTACCAACGCTCGCAACAGATGCTGGAAATCTTTTCGACCCCCGGTCTTCACGACAAGTTTGTCAGCGTAATGGAAAAAACGGTTCCCCTGAACCGGTTATACCGGAAGTCCGGAGAATGGAGTGTCTGGCACTGCGACTCCATGCTCGTCTGGGATGGAGAGTGGCGCAGATACATCCTTGCGGCCATGGTGGAGAACCCCCGGGGAGAGGATGTTTTGAAAGAACTCGTCCCGGTGGTGGAGGGAATTTTGAATCCTGAAAAACCTCAGCCGCTCGGATAAGCCCATATGTAAGACATTCAAATAGATGACGTTCATGATTACGGCCTCTTCCCTATTACCGCCATCGCCGCCAAAGCGGTGACTATCCCGTACGGCAGATTCACCAGCAGCAGGTAGACTGCGAACATCGGCCCGCCCTGCTGAAGCCCGAAATACCCCGCGCCCCTCATCGGCAGGAAGATTATGTAGAGCGCCAGCACCGGCGCGAGAAAGTATAGAAGACCGAAGAGGTAGATCTGCTTCCAGGCGGCCTTTACAAAAAGCCCGAACGGGATACCCCACAGCCCGCCCCAGAAGAGCGGCCTGTATATCTCCGGAGGGCTCATGGATATCGGGGCCTTTACCCCGAATATCGCGCTGAGCCCCGACTCAAACAGGATGAGGCCGAAAAGGAGCACGGCAAGCGCGCCTATAACTCCCGCCGCGAAGCAGATTGCCACCCGCTGTATAAGGGTCAAACCATTGTCCATTACGCTCAAGCCTTCCTTATTCAATATACCGCACAAGATGGTTTTGCAGAGGGTTGTCAGCCCATGTCACCATGTTCATACCGTAAACCTCGAAACCTCTTTCCGGCTCTTTTCAAATAATAATGTAACCAGCCTTGAGATCGGAAGCAGTGAGCAGTGAGCAGCAAACAGCAAAATTCATCGGCGAATACTATGGAGGCTTCGCGGGAAGGAAAAGAGCCAATAAGGATGCGGTTTCATATGGCGGCCCCAAGGCCATGAGGCAGCCGCCGGATGGACAACCGGCTTTTCGATCAGTATATTCAAGTTGCGACATGCCCGCCGGTGACAAAGCACCGCTATTGCGTTGAAATCCAGCTTCAAGCTTCAGATAAATTCCACCGCCGGTCCGTGAAGAGCGGGTGAATAGGTGAGTGGGTGAGTGGGTGAATAGGTGAGTGAGCGGGGAGCGGGATGCTGCGCTGGTTCCAGGTGCTCATGACCGGTGGGTCCGGTTTCTCTTTCCTGTTGAACTCATCGGATTTTGATGAAGGAAAAGACCAATGGCTGTTTTCGACGTGCTCAAAAAAATATCGGACACCGTTTGGGAGATCCCCGCGAGCTACAAGGAAGGAATGCGCGTTCCCGCCCGCATCTACGCCACGGAAAAGCTTGCAAAGGAAATGGATGAGGGGGTCATCGATCAGGTGACAAACGTCGCTACTTTGCCCGGCATACAAAAATACGCCCTCTGCATGCCCGACGGCCACTGGGGATACGGTTTTCCGATAGGCGGGGTAGCCGCGATGGACGAGCGTTCCGGGGTCATCTCGCCGGGCGGAATCGGGTTCGATGTGAACTGCGGAATGCGGCTTGTACTGACCAATCTCACCTACGACGAAATAAAAGAGCACATTAAAGATATCGTGGACAGGCTCTTTGTGCGAGTCCCGGCCGGGGTTGGCAGCAGCGGGTTTGTCAAACTCTCACATGACGAGTTCCGGACCCTGGTGGAAAAGGGCGCCAGGTGGTGCGTCAAAAACGGGTACGGCTGGGAGGAGGACCTCGAGCGCACCGAAGAATTCGGCCAAATAAGCGGCGCCGACGCCTCAAAGATAAGCCAAAAGGCGGTCGAGCGGGGCTTCAAACAGATCGGCACACTCGGCTCCGGCAACCATTATCTCGAAATCCAGGTAACCCGGCGCGAGAATATCTTCGACGCGGGGCTTGCGAAGGCTTTCGGACTGAGCATTCCGGACCAGGTTGTGATCATGTTCCATTGTGGAAGCCGCGGCTTCGGCCACCAGGTCGCAACCGACTATTTACAGGTCTTCCTGAAGGTGATGGAGCCAAAGTACGGCATCAAGATCCTCGACCGCGAACTCGCTTGCGCTCCCTTCCATTCTCCCGAAGGACAGAATTATTTCGCCGCCATGAAATGCGCGATCAACATGTCTTTCGCCAACCGGCAGGTAATTCTGCACAGGATTCGCGAGGTCTTCTCGGACGTGCTGCGAAAGGACCCGGCCGACCTGGGGCTTCACCAAGTATATGACGTGGCGCACAACACGGCCAAGCTCGAAACCCATACGGTTGACGGCCGCGAGCAGCGCCTGCTGGTTCACCGCAAGGGGGCGACCAGGGCGTTCGGCCCCGGCTCCGAAGAGCTTCCGGCGGCATATCGAAAAAGCGGGCAGCCGGTTATCATAGGCGGAAGCATGGAGACCGGATCGTACCTTCTTGCCGGCGTGGAGTCGGGAGACCAGTCATTCTTCAGCACCGCGCACGGCAGCGGACGGACCATGAGCCGGCGCCAGGCAAAAAGACAGTTCCACGGCAAATCGCTCCAGCAGGATATGGAGCGGCGAGGCATATACGTTCGGACGGCATCCTGGTCGGGCCTGGCCGAGGAGGCCGGTCCGGCGTACAAGAATATCGACGAGGTCGTCGAAGCCACCGAGATGGCCGGGATCAGCAAAAGGGTGGCAAGGTTCGTACCGGTAGGAAACGTTAAGGGATAGACAGGATTGACGGGAAGGGGAGAAAGAGTTTTTTGAAGAGCTTTTTGACGGAAGATCTTTTTCTCTGAATCTTGTTAATCCTGTCAAAGTTGGTTTTCCGATGGCCGCAATCCGCAAAACCCCGATCATGCTCATAACAGGAGGCCTTGGAAGCGGCAAGACGACCCTTCTGAGGCGTATCCTCGACTTCGCGTCCTTTCGTATCGCAGTCCTCATGAACGAGTTCGGCGAACTGGCGATCGACAGCAGGGTTATCGAGGGCAAAAATGTCGATATCATCGAGCTTGCAGGAGGGTGCGTCTGCTGCTCGATGACCGGGGAGTTCGAGGCTGCCGTAAGGGAGATAATCGAAGTAATCGGGTCTGATTTCATCGTCGTTGAGGCTACAGGCGTCGCTGAATCGGACGCTCTCGTATTCGAAGTCGAGGACAACCTTCCGGAAGTGAGACTCGACAGCGTAGTCTGCATCGTGGACGCTTATCTCGGGGTCAGGCATCCGCACGTGGGATACGTATCCAGGACACATATAGAATCAGCCGAAATCATCCTGATCAACAAAGTGGACCTCGTGACGCCGGCCGAGGCTGAAACCGTGGAGACCCAGGTGAGGAAGCACAATGACCGGGCCGCAATGCTCAGGACCGTGAACTGCTGTGTGGATACGAACCTTCTCTTCGTCCGGGCCCCCGGGGAGCGGCCGCGCCGGCCTGTCGCACCTTCAGGGGAAAAGTTCAGCTCGTTTACCTGGACCAGCGAAAAGACCCTGGAGGGCGAAAAATTCGAGGAACTCATTCGGGAACTTCCAGTGGAGCTGATTCGCGCAAAAGGCTTCGTGCGCTTCGAGGATGGAGGCCGCCTTTTCAATTACGTGGCGGGGCGGGCCGATTTCGAGGAATTCAACGCCGACAGGACGGAACTGGTCTTCATCGGCCGCGATCTTGATATGCGCCGCACGGAAATAGAGGAGATGCTGAGGGGGTGTGAGCAGTGAGCGGTGAATAGTGAATGGTGAATAGTGCTGCCCCATTTTGATGAACAGAGCTTGAAAATGCCAGGTGTAGGGAAATTATCGCCGCCCGTTCACAGCCGGCGGTCCCAATCCGCGCAGTCGAGCCGCTTCCAGTCTGAGAAGTCGGCGGGCTTGCGTACTTCGGTCGCGGAATCCCAGGGCGGAAAGCCGGTCTCTTGATGATTGACATCATCGGCCGCGGCTTCCGGCGACAGGTACGACCCCAGCTCCAGGCCCTCTATTCCTAAAACGAAGACCCCCCGGTCCCGAGGTGCGAACCGTATCCAGAACACACCTTTTTCGGTTTCACAAAACCACATGGCCTCGATTCCCAATCTTCATCAGGGGTTGGGGAGGATGACAAAATCATTCTATGTAAAAGGGCCCCTTTAGCTTTATAAATTTTCTATTCGTTTTGACTTGATGCGCCGGATACAGGTGTCATGTGCTGCTTCAGGATTACCTTCCCTCGAGGATCGAAGATCTTTAACAAGTAGCTCCCATCTCGTTTTTTCGTGGGAGACATATTGTATGTATACCCGTCGTTCTCCCATATATAGCTGCCTCGTTCGCAAAAAGACGCCTGTTCGATGGTCAGACACCGTCCTTTCGGATCGCAACCTGTGTACTTGGCATCCCCGCCCCATCCTTCAATGGTCACTCTATAGCCTCCGCCCCGGTACTCCTCGGCAAAGGCGGACCGAATCGCCAGTAGAGTCACCAAAGCAGGGAGCACTAAAATCAATGCAGTTCCCAATATGGCGTCCCGCGACTTCTTCATCCTCATGCACTCCTCCTGCGGATTGAGACCTTTAGTGACGTAATACGAAGTCGCATTCAAACGCTCACGGTGTTGGCTTTGCCGTCGGCTCCTCGCCGCCTTGTGATCATTTTGAATGCAAATCCGTGTAAGCAACTGATTCCATCAGCCCGCACCGTCTTTCAGAAAGACTATACCATATTCCGCCCTGGAACTAAAACGTCTGCCTCCAGCGTGATTAGGCCCCGGTGGTTAATGTGCCACTCGTATCCAGAGAGAAAGTATCTATTGGCTTTTGGGCATGGCAGATGCACTTAGCCGTTGCTTGAGCGGCTATTTTAGGCATTAAAAATGGGCTTCCAAGGCTGATAACAAGCATCACTTTACATTAGTGTTCAGTGAATTTGACGTGTTGATTTGGTCAGACCTGTTTTGCATCCCTGGTTTCGGCGAAATGCGTTCGACCTGCTTCGCCAGCCGCTCGAAGACGGCACGGTCAAAGCGCGATTCTTCCGAATGAAAATCTATTGTGATCACGTGCAAGAAGGTTTATCTATTTTTAGATACTATACAGCCAGGGAGGGACATATGAAATCCTTGCTGAAATCCTCGAATACGCTCACCGCATACGTGGTCGGAGTTCTTATCGCGTGGGCGGTGATCTTCGCGGTTGGGTACTTCCGCAGTGGCAGCACCGTCGGCCATCCAATTCTTCATGTTTTTGGTGGTTTTCTATTGGGCATGCTCTCCATGTACATTGCGACGCGTGTCTATCCGTCCAAGCGGAAAGACTCCTGAACCTCCGGGACCCGGGCGATGCGGGAAAGCGTCAGTGGCCCGGCGTTCGGGCAGGACCGCCGCTGAAGGCCCCGGCGCCCGGAAATAGAGACCATGCTGCGAGGCAGGATAAATGCCCTTTATATTTCATGATGAAATAGCTACCGCAGATGTTGCCTTCGAAGCGTGGGGGCAAACCATCGAAGAGATGTTCATCTCGGCCGCCGAAGCCACAATGAACGTGATGGTCGCAGACCTTGAAAAGATCGAGCGCAGGGAAAGCCGGCAGATTGAAATCAGCTCCGACGCCATCGATATGCTCCTTTTCAACCTCCTACAGGAGATTATCTTTTTTAAGGACGCCGAACAGCTTCTGCTTCGAATCGAGAATGTGGAAATCGGATATGAGAATGGGCTCTACTTCGTAAAAGCAATCGGCCGGGGCGAGCAGATCGACCCCGGGAAGCACGAACTGATAGTTGACGTAAAAGCGGTAACCCTCCACATGTTCAAAGTCGAAGAGACCCCGCGCGGGTGGGATACGTTCATTATTCTGGACATTTGATTTCACAGCGTGGAGCAACAATCGGGAACCGGCAATCGAGGTTTCCCACGCAGCCCCCAGGATTTCGGCCTCACGCGCAAGCGCGCGCAGAACTTTGCGCACACAATCTCCCCGGCTTTCCGCTTCGTGGCGTGCCTTTATGCGCGTCTCCCTCCTGATACGTATCTTCGCAAACCGTCACCATTACATTTCTCTATTAAATTAGTGACAATTTTGTTCAACTTTGTTAACTTCATCTACCTAAATCAAAAATAGAGACAAAAGGGCCTCTTGCAGGGCTCGACAAAATAGTCACCCCGGTGAAATCAGGGGTCCGGAAGACCTTGAAAAACCTGGGTCCCGGCTTTTGCCTGAATGACGTTGAGGAATTTTGCAAGAGGCTAAAAATACTCATAATAATCAGAACAGGTTAACAATGCCCGACGATTTTAGTCTAGTTGAATTGAGAGCGCTGCACGAAATAGCCAGGGTCCTTTCCCGATCGAGCGAATTGAAGGACCAGTTACAGGACACCCTTGACGTTCTCAGCGCGCGCCTTGGAATGGAACGCGGGATGATATCGGTTCTGGATTTGCAGACCGGTGAGGCATGGCTGGACGTCGCCCGCGGGGTGGATGTGGAAACCGGGCAAATCAGCTATCGGCCGGGCGAAGGAATAACCGGAAAAGTGGCTCAGACCGGGCGTCCTCTGGCAATAGCCAACCTGGGCAAGGAGACTCATTTCCTGGACCGGACCGGAGCGCGCAAATCTTTGAACCGGGCCGAGCTGGCCTTTTTGTGCGTCCCCATCTTCTACCAGGGACGCTGCGTCGGCATTCTTTCTGCGGACAAGCTTGCTCACCAGGTCGAAGAGATCGGCGAGGAAGTCAAGACATTGAGTGCGGTTGCAGAATTGCTGGGCAAGGTGGTCCATTTCCGTGCGGTCGAGGAGGAGAACAGGCGCCTGAGGCGCATGCTTGCCGAGGCCAAGCGTCCCACGACCAGCATAATCGGCCGTTCGAAGGTCATTCAGGAAGTTCTTCGCCTGATCGACCAGGTTGCCGACACGAATACCACTGCGCTCATAAGCGGAGAAACCGGCACAGGGAAGGAACTTGTGGCGAAGGCGATACACGAGAACAGCCGCAGGGGAAGCGGACCCATGATCCAGGTGAATTGCGCGGCAATGCCGGACACTCTCCTGGAAAGCGAGCTGTTCGGCCACGAAAAGGGTGCATTCACCGGGGCGATCACGCGACGGCGCGGACGGTTCGAGGAGGCGCAGGGCGGGACCATTTTCCTCGACGAAGTGGGAGAGCTTTCGCCGCTCGCCCAGGCGAAACTCCTGCGCGTTTTGCAGGAGCGGGAGTTCCAACCGCTCGGATCGTCGAGGACCGTAAAGGTGGATGTCCGGGTTGTAACCGCCTCCAACAAGGACCTCGAAGCCGAGATCTCCCAGGGCGCGTTTCGCCAGGACCTTTTCTACAGGCTCAATGTGTTCCCCATCTATCTGCCGCCCCTGCGCGAGCGCGGCCCCGACATTTTGCTGCTGGCAGACTATTTTGTCCTGAAGTACGCGCGCGAGTTCGGGAAAGACATAAAGAGAATCACCACGAGCGCCATAGACATGCTGATGTCCTACCACTGGCCCGGAAACGTTCGCGAGCTGGAAAACTGTATAGAACGCGCAGTTCTGCTCTCACAGGAAAACGCTATCGACTCTTGGCACCTGCCCCCGACCCTGCAAATGAAGCCCGAAGGCATGCAGAACGTCAGCCGGGGAAAACTGGAAGCGCTTACCAGCGCCTTTGAGCGCGATCTCATTACGGACGCCCTCAAGGACGTGCGGGGCAACCAGTCCCAGGCCGCCCGCCTGCTTGGAACGACGAAAAGAATCGTCCAGTACAAGGTCGAAAAATACGGAATAGACCCCAGAAGATTTCGGGCGAAACAGTCGGCGTAACCGCATCGATGCAGTCTGAAAATAACCTGGATAACCCGGCTCCGCCATACCGGATATTGATACTGATATCGTGCGCTCTCGGTTTGGGTTGCTATACCGGGGCCTACATGCGCATCCCTATTCTCCCTCTGTATGCGCGTTCGCTCGGGGTTGGCACCATCGAGATCGGAGTAATAAACGCCCTGTTCATGCTGGCGGCCGGAGGGTTTGCAATTCCCCTCGGGATCATGTCCGACCGGATTGGCCGAAAACGGGTGGTTCTGACAGGCCTTCTAATCACGGCTATCAGCTCGCTGCTTCTGGCCTTGAGCCGCACTTCTCCGCAAATGATGGCGATATATATTTTCGCAGGGATCGGACTGGCCGCATTCGGTCCCACGATGATGTCTTTTGTCGCCGATTTCTCACCTGTAACCCACCTCGGGCGTTCTTACGGCTGGTACACAATGGCCATGTACGGAGGCATGAGCCTCGGCCCGTCGATTGGGGGGCTTTTCGCGCACTTGCTTGGCTACGCGTGGGTTTTCACGATTTCGGGAATCCTGGGCCTGATCACTTTTTCGATCGCTCTGTTTTTCCTGCCCCGGCTGCGCGCGCATCCGCACGGGCCACACAAAAGAGACAACGGTAAGATAATTAGGGGCCTTCTTGCAAACCGCCCCATTCTGGCCTGCTGGCTGGTGACCCTTTCCAGTTGCTTCGGACTTGGCGTCTTTATTACTTTCCAGCCCCTTCACGCAAGCGACCAGGGAATAGGGGTAGGAAAGATCGGGCTTATCTTTGCCACACAGGCCCTTGTGAACGCTCTAGGCCGCATCCCGTTCGGGTTTCTCAGCGACTGGGTCACAGACCGGAGCCGGGTCGCGCTGGCAGGGCTGCTCGGATATTCGGTTTCAATTGCCGGGATTGGTCTCTCCACCACGCTTACGATGTTTCTCGTCAGCGCATTTATGATGGGGATCAGTATGGGGATTGCTTTCACGGCTATCGGAGCGCTGATTTCCGAAATGGCCCCGGCAGAGTCCAGGGGGCTTGCAATGGGCGGCTACAATACCTGTATCTATATCGGTATGATGATGAGTTCGCTCATAATGGGAATAGCGGCCCGTGAGTTCGGCTTTCGCGCCTGCTTTCTGATTACCGCATGCGTCAACACCATTGGAGCTTTGGCGTTCAGCTTTATTTTCAAGACCAATCCGGTCCCAAAGAAGGTTTCCTGCGAAAACTAGTAAAGGTTTCAGGAGATTTTTACCGATATCGGTTTGAGTGACTGGACATAACTGCGGATATGAGTGATAATTTTTCGTTGGTCCGGTTGGTGTCACATCAGCCTGCGGTTCGATCGACGAGCCCGCTGCTTTGAAATTGTTAATCAGGAGGCTTCCTAATTGAGTCCATTTTATAAAAATCTGGCTCTCTGGCTGGTAATCAGCCTGATGGTGATTCTTCTTTTCAATATGTTTCACCAGCCACAGAAGTCCAGTCTCGAGACCACGTACAGCCAATTCCTCACTTCCGTCCAGAAAGGCGAAGTCTCCCAGGTAACCATTCAGGGCGACCACGTATTCGGCACCCTCACGGATGGCAAGACATTCAAGACCTTTGTCCCCAGGGATTCGGACATGATCAAGATCCTGAGGGATAACGGGGTCAACATTCAGGCCAAGCCCGAGGAAGAATCGCCCTGGTACATGAATGTACTTGTCAGTTGGCTTCCCATGCTGCTTCTCGTAGGCGTTTGGATTTTCTTCATGCGCCAGATGCAAATGGGGGGTGGGAAGGCGATGAGCTTCGGGAAGAGCCGCGCGCGTCTTCTCAATGAAAGCTCCAAGAAGGTGCTTTTCAACGACGTGGCAGGGGTGGACGAGGCCAAGGAAGAATTGGAGGAAATCGTAGAATTTCTGAGGGACCCGAAGAAATTCACGAAGCTCGGCGGCAGAATCCCCAAAGGCGTCCTTCTGGTTGGGGCGCCAGGAACGGGCAAGACTCTTCTTGCGCGGGCCATCGCGGGCGAAGCCGGGGTCCCGTTTTTCTCCATAAGCGGCTCGGATTTTGTTGAAATGTTCGTCGGCGTAGGCGCATCGCGTGTGCGCGACCTGTTCCTGCAGGGCAAAAAAAATGCCCCCTGTATCATTTTTATCGATGAGATCGACGCAGTAGGTAGGCACCGTGGGGCCGGGCTCGGCGGCGGGCATGATGAGCGGGAACAGACCCTCAATCAGCTCCTGGTGGAAATGGACGGCTTCGAGTCCAACGAGGGCGTGATTCTCATAGCTGCGACGAACAGGCCGGACGTTCTTGACCCAGCCCTTCTTCGCCCAGGCAGGTTCGACAGGCAGGTGGTGGTCCCGGTGCCAGACATAAGGGGCAGGGAAGGCATCCTTAAAGTCCATTGCGCCGCAAAACCGCTTGCTCCCGATGTGGATGTACAGACAATCGCCAAGGGCACGCCGGGATTTTCCGGGGCTGACCTGGAAAACCTGGTCAATGAGGCCGCACTTCTGGCCGCCCGCAAGAATAGGGACCTCATCGCGATGTGCGACTTCGAAGATGCCAAGGATAAGGTCATGATGGGCATCGAGAGAAAGAGCATGATCCTGAGCGAAGAGGAAAGGCGCATCACCGCTTTCCACGAAGCGGGACACGCCCTGGTTGCCAGGCTGCTTCCCGGAGCGGACCCGCTGCACAAGGTCACCATCATCCCTCGCGGACGTGCTCTGGGACTTACACAGCAGTTGCCGCAGGATGACCGCCACACATATCCCAGGGACTTCCTGCTGGACAGCATAGCCATTCTCATGGGAGGCCGCGTTGCCGAGGAGATTTCATTCAATATGAATACCACCGGCGCTTCCAATGACATCGAGCGGGCTACCGGGATCGCCCGGCGCATGGTCTGCGAATGGGGAATGAGCGAAAAGATGGGTCCGGTGAGTTTGGGCCGACGCGAGGAACAGCCTTTTCTTGGCCGCGAGCTGGGCCACCAGAGGGATTTCAGCGAGCAGACCGCGCTGAACATAGACAAGGAAGTGAGGCGAATCGTCGAAGAGAATTATCAGCGCGCGAAAACCCTTTTATCAGAGCACGAACAAATCCTCGCAACCATTGCACAATCGCTTCTGGAACGCGAGACGCTGGATCTAAAGGATGTCGACGCGATCATAGACGAGCTTGAACCCGGTCTTCTGTCTTCGATTCCTGTTAAAGTTCGGACCTACAAGCCACAGATATCCGCGTGCCCGGTTAAAGATGCAGATGCTGCTCCGCCTGCGGATGGAGACGGTCAGGGTGACGCCGAGCCGCCGGTTAGCCCGGTTTCGAACAACGTCAAGGCAAATTAGCCAAAAAATTCGTTTGATGTATTATATTCGTCCGGCCGCTTGTGAGAGCAAGTGGCCGGTCCTTTTTTTATACTCCATCACTTGTGAGGGACCAGACTTGTTGACCTTCAACTTGAACATATTGCAGTGCGGTTTGCTTCAGTCAGGTTTTCGGCAATTAATCTCCCCGACGCTCCTGATCAAATCCAGAAGCATGCGGTCGATCAGGTCGAAAAGAGCGCCGCACAGTCCGCCATGGTTCATCATGTTTCCAAAGAGCGATATGCGGAGAGCATCCACTCGTTCATTCACTTTTCCGAGCTTGCTGACCGTTCCCGTCAAGGTGGCGATTTTTTCTTCAAAAAGCAGGCGTTCCGCCAGGGCGCAGAACTCCAGGGTTTTTTCTTCCAGTTCGTTAGTCCTCTCCGGCCAGTTCGCCCCAGAGCCAGCCTGTCCCGGCCCTGACGGTTCGGCAGCTAATTTCTGTTCCAGGTCCGCCATATAGCAAAGCGCTACATATAGAGTACCGTACTCAAGGCCCCGTATCCCCCGCCTCCAGTTGAGGAGCCACGGCCTTCTCCAGTTCCAGAGCAGATTGGCCTCTCCAAAGGCTATAAGGTCGGCCGCCGCCTGCTTTGCCTTCAAAACCCCGGATGATGGATACCGGATGCCTTGCCGAGCGTGGAAATATTGGGCGCCGGGCAGCTCGCGGAGAGTGGAAACAGCGGAAGAATCATTCAAATAATTCAGTATATTAAAAAAAAGGCGGTTTCCCCAAGCGTCCCCGGGGGTCTCCAGGTGAGCATACGAAAGGACCAGTCTGCCTTTTCCCTTCTCGACCTCTATTATCGCCGGATGGCCCTTGATCCGACCCGGGTCGAGATTGATGCCGTATGCTTTTTCGAGTTCCCCCCACCCGGCGCTTTCGTCTACGTCGCATACCCTCAGGTCCGCGACCTGAAAGCCGGCCCCGGGGGCAGAGTATGAAGCCAGGCAGGAGACTTCGGAGCCGGATTCCAGCAGGAATTGAGATGGCCACCAGACGGAAACGAGGACCTCCGGAGGAATATTTTGCCATGCGGGATGTGAGCGCGCGCCGGAGACATAGATCTCTCCGCTTGCACTCGGAAGACGTTCGGACAGGGGCATCCTTCGAACCGGGGTAAGGTAAAGAGCGGGAGGGCTTGACAGGGCCAGCCCGGCCCCTCCGCAAAATCCCATATAGGACCCGCCCTCATCTATGAACTTCGCGACTTTGAGTCTGCCCGTTTCGCCAAGCGCACGAACTTTATGGGCCGCCCACCCGCCAGGTACGAGCAGAATGCGGAACGCGTCGAGGCAGTCTGCGCAGATTTCCGATGCGCTCAGCAACCGGAAGGGAACACCCAAAATTGACAGCGTATCGATGCAAAGAAGCCCCCATACGAGCGATTGGTCCCACAGGACCGCTACGGGAGGGCCGGCCCAGCCATGAGAGCAGGAAGAACCAGGTTTTTTCATTTTTCTCAGTCTCGTGACTCTGTGCCAATCCGCAAGCATCGCAACCAAATGACAACAATCTCACCGCAGATTACACAGACAACGCAGATAAAATAAAGAATTAAAAAAGAGAAACCATAGTGAATGGCGAGCAGGGAGCAGCTAAAGACAAATTCCTCAATTCCTGACCACGGATGGAGGAGCCGAGCGGATCAGATGGACACGGATAAAAACCTCGATCCCTCATGAAGGCAGTGAACAGTGAGGAAGCAGATCCCAAAAGATCCACGCAGAGACTGGACCGCAACCGGGTTTTTGGAATTATCGAACGCCTCTGCGGTGAACGGGTAGTGCTAATCCTGGCCGGCGGTCCCACCGCCTTTTTCAGTTTTGAGCATCCCGGATTTCTTGATCACGGCAACTCCTCCCTCGACGTTTACCGTGTTGTCGATTCCCGCCCGTTCAAGTTGACGCATCGCTTCATAGGATCGCACCCCCGAATTGCAAACCAAAAGAAGCCTCTTATCCCTGGGGACCTCCCCCATTCTTGCATTCAGGGTTTCCTGTGGAATATTCAGCCAGCGCTCTCCATAGCGTTCCACAAACGGTGCGGCGTTGTCGGGACCCCTTACATCCAGGCAGAGGCAGTCTGCGCTTTCGTCCACGAGGAAACACTTCTGGAATTCATCGGGTCTCATCGGCCGGTTTAGACCATCCAGAATGTTCTCCGCCGTATTGCCCGCTGCGTTTACTACGTCAAGGGCCGCTGCGAAAGGCGGGGAGTAGGCTATTTCGAGATTCGAAATATCTTCGACCGTGGGTTTGAATGGAAGGATGGCGGCGATGGCGTTTATCCTGCCGATGACTGCATCGCCGTTTGCGCCTAAGGCCTGGGCGCCGAGAACGCGGCGGGTCTTCCGGTCGACCGTGAGTTGAAAATACATGAGGTCCTGGGTCGGATAGAAGTGCGCTCTGTCGGCCTGAACGACCAGTACGGGCTCTGCCTCGAATCCGTTCTTCAGGGCCGCCTGGGGCGTTATGCCCGCAGAAGCGACGGCCAGATCGAAAATCTTTATCGCAAAGCTCCCCACCGTGCCATTGAATGTTGCAGACCCACCGGCAAGGTTAGTCCCGATTATCCGCCCCTGCCGGTTGGCAAGAGACCCCTGGGGAAAGTTGACCGGCTTTCCGGTGATCAGGTGTTGGATTTCTATGCAGTCACCTCCTGCGTAGATATCAGGGTCGGAAGTCTGAAGCATCTTGTTTACTACTATAGCCCCGGAGCGCGACACAAGAAGCCCGGCGCTCCGGGCAATCTCGGTGTTGGGGCGGACGCCTGCGGCCGTGATTACCAGTTCGGCCTGAATGGACCCGTCCGACATTATCACTTCGAGCCCGCCGTCTTCTCCATTTTTTCTGATTTCGGATACTTTGCGTCCAAGGTGGAGCCGTATGCCTTTTTCTTCAAGATGGGTCCCTGCGATTTCGGCGAGCGCGCGGTCGAGAATTCCGGGCAGGACCTGGTCTTCAATCTCTATCACGTGGGTCTCGATCCCCCAGAGATCGCCGAGCGCCTCCGCCATTTCACATCCAATTGCCCCCGCGCCGACGATTACGGCCCTGTCCACCTGACCGCCGGAGATTCTGTCTTTCACTTCGATCGCGGAATGGAGGTCCGATACCGCTATTACTCCCGGCAGGCCGACGCCCGGAATCGGCGGCTTATTCGGCGTGCTTCCGGTTGCTATCACGAGGCGGTCGTAAGGGAGGTCTTCCTCGACCCCCGAAGCCAGGTCCCGGACCCGCACGACCTTTTTTGCCCTGTCGATTGCGAGCGCCCGCGTACGGGTCCTTACCTGGATGTCCTTTGCGTCCCGGAAAAATTGCGGGTTCCTCTGCATATGGAAGCTCGTGCTCATCAGTTCCCGCACGTCGCTGATATCTCCCGAAATGAAATAAGGGATTCCGCAGCCCCCGTAGGAAATATATTCGTCCTGGTCGACTATCAGCACATCCGCGCCAGGTTCGAGCCTTTTAAGGCGACACGCCGCCTTCGGCCCAAGAGCAACGCCACCGATTATTACCACATGTTTTCCAGTCATTTGCTTCCTCGATTCGGCGCAACGGCTCAGTCGTTTCCGAAACTGCGGATGGCCCCGCAGTCCGGGCAGGTCCACTGGATTCCGTTGCAGGTCATTCCCCAGTAGTTTTCTTCCATGCAATCCGAACAGATCATGAAACCACAGGGGCAGGTCCAGCAAAAAGTTTGCTCCTGTGAGCAGGCCGTGCAGATGTATTTTGCCGGACGCCGCCATCTCCCCTTGCGCCCTGACTTTTCTTGATCGTTCATTTTTACGTTCCCTCAGTATTCTTTCAGCCAATCTTTTATTCTAATCCAGGAATTGAGGTGATGGCCATGAAAATCGGGCTAAAGCGCGGCAGGTGGACGGATTTGCAAATCGATGATTGTGTCGAAGGCTCGGCAATTGCAGATACAGAACCGGATCTAGATCCTGTTGGGCTCGTTCAAGCAGGGTCGTCCGAAACTCTCTCGTGAGTGTAATTGAGTCCCTTGCCTTTCAATCTTTGAGATTCGATTTCTCGATCAATTTCCTCAAAGTGAGTTATCTTGACTGATCCATCCGGAAAACGTGCCGTGATTTCCAGGTCTCCCCCCATGGCCTTCACAAACTTGCGGAGAGTTGAGATGTACATATCGGTGCGGCGCTCAAGCTTGGATACTGCAGCCTGCTTTACGTGTAATGATGATGCGATCTGCTCCTGCGAGAGTTTCCTTGCTTGGCGAAGTTCAGCCAAAGGCATCTTTTCCATCATGAGTCGAGCCTTGGCGTTTGCTTGAGCTTTTGCTTCCTGCGACATTTTGTCTCGAAGCATACGAAATGGCTTGGCCATAACGTTCTCCTTTATTCCTTCGAATCTGTTTTGTTGGATATCTCAGCCAAATGCGCATCGTATAGGATATCTGCGATAGGTACGAAACGGTCATACCAATCACTGTCACCTGTCTTGTCCGCTCCGAGTAACAGTATTGCGACCCGGCGTGGATCGAATGCGTACAGAACCCTGTATGGTCTTCCTGCGTGCTGAATGCGAAGTTCACGCATATGGCCGTGTTTGGACTGACTGACCCCGGAGCTATAAGGGAATGGTAGATGCGGACCTCTCTGTTCAAGTAGCCGGACTGCCGCATCAATATCTATCTGTTCGGCCTCATTGAGAGTGTCCCACCACTGTCCAAACTCGTCCGTATATTCAACCTCTCATGCCATAGAGGGAATATAACTTTGATGGAATATATGTCAAGTCGATTCTGATGCCGAACCGAAAACTGAAAAGCCGCCGAGTTACCTTACGGGATACTTTCGCAACCATCTAACGCAAGCTCGGGAGGAGGAGGGCACTGGATCTCGAAGGGTAATCCCGTTGCAGGATGACTAAAAGAAATACGTTCGGCATGCAGGAGATAGCCGGTATCTCCGGGCAGCGTCTCCGGATCGTTGATAATCCCACCCGCCGCGTAGAGACGATCTCCCACCAGCGGGTACCCTGCGAATGCAAGGTGAATACGGATCTGATGAGGCCTTCCCGTCTCGATCCCGATCTCCAATAATGACGCACCGCGCCTGCGCTCCAGGACGCTCACCCTGCTCAAAGCGAATTTTCCGTTCGGGCAGGCGGCATTAACAGTTCCAAGCTTTGGATGTGGAACAGGTCCGATCTGCGCCTCGATAGTAAAATTATCCTCAGCAGGGCAGCCGGTGGCCAGCCCCCGGTAAATTTTGCTCACTTCCTTGCGCCGCCAGGCCTCGCAAATACCCGATCCGGCCCGTGCAGTGCGTGCGAACAGAACGATTCCCGACGTTCCCCGTCCCAGGCGGTGCAAGGGGCTGGCTTCAGGGTGGGTCCTGCGCACGAGCGCGAGAAGAGTGTGTTCCAGAAAGCCGCCGGCGGGAAGTGTCGGAAGTCCGCTCGGCTTGGCCACGGCAAGCAGGTCTTCATCTTCGTGGAGGATGGAATAATCAAGCGGCACATCCGGCTCATCCCAGGGCGGGCGACGCCACACAAGCGACTGCCCGCTTTTCAGGATGGCGCCGGGCCCGATCGGCCGGTCGTTAATGGATATCCGGCCGGCCTCCAGCCTGCCCTGCCAATCGGCCCCCGAGGAATGGCGATGATTCCGGGTCAGGTAGGCCAGAACGGTAAGGCCGTTGCCCCGATTATCTATTTGCTCCCGATACTCGAATCCATTATTTAAAGCCAGTTTTTTTGCCTTTTCCATGAGTCATGGCGGTACGGCTTTGAAATTTTTTGCCCGCCACGCTTTTTCTACCCCGGCACGTATCGGGGGACAAGTTATAATCCAAACGAGGTATGAAATAATAGGCTTACCCGGGTTTGACAAAGCGAGTTAGAAAGAACGGACAGGCCCCGATTGAAGTGGCTTTGAACACACGGATGAAAGGAAAACATGAACGAACGCCACATAGACTCCATATCACGCGAAATCAACGTTCAGCCGCACCAGGTCCAGGCCACCGCCAGACTGTTGGAGGAGGGTGCGACGGTCCCTTTCATCGCCCGATACCGCAAGGAAGCCACCGGTTCCCTGGATGAGACCCTCATTGCGGCGGTTCGCGACAGGCTGGCGCAGCTCGAAATTCTCGATAAGCGCAGGGCCGCTGTTTTAAAGTCCCTTGAAGATCAGGGAAAGCTCACCGGAGAGTTGGAAAACCGGATACTTCAGGCTGAAACACTGGCCGTAATTGAAGATATCTACCTTCCATTTCGGCCCAAACGCCGAACCCGGGCCGCCATGGCAAGAGAGAGAGGATTGGAGCCGCTGGCTTTTCTGCTCTTCGAGCAAGACCCGGCCATCGATCCTTTTGTGGAAGCCGCAAGCTTCATCGACCCGGAAAAGGACACTCCTTCTGTTGAAGACGCTCTTGCAGGGGCTCGCGATATAATTGCCGAATGGATAAACGAAAACACCGACGCCCGCGCAAAGCTGCGGACTTTGTTTGTGAACAGAGGACTTCTCCAGTCCAGGGTTGCGCCCGGAAAAGAGGCGGAAGGCGATAAGTACCGCGATTACTATGACAGGCAGGAACCGGTGACGGGAGCTCCGTCGCACAGGATACTGGCGGTTCGCCGTGGTGAAAAGGAGGGTTTCCTGACGGTCCACATAAGGCCTCCTGAAGATGAAGCCATCTCCTTGCTTGAATCCATTTTTGTAAAGAACGGGTCGGATGCCTCTCAGCAGGTCAGGTCCGCCGCTCGTGACAGCTATGGCAGGCTCCTCGCACCATCGCTCGAAACGGAGATGAAGCGCGAATCGGAACTCCGCGCGTCCACAGAGGCTATCAGGATATTTTCCGACAATCTGCGCCACCTTTTGATGGAGTCTCCTCTGGGCTTCAAGAGGGTCATGGCGATAGACCCGGGTTTCCGCACCGGGTGTAAGCTGGTCTGCCTGGACCCACATGGAAAACTCATCCATCACGAGGTCATTTACCCGCATTCGGGCGCGCAGTCTTCGGCGAAAGCTTCGGAGCGCATCCGCTCCCTTGCCGCGCAGTTCGCCACTGAGGCCGTCGCCATAGGTAACGGCACCGCCGGAAGGGAAACTGAATCGTTTATCCGGGGCCTTGGTCTGCCGGAAGAAATCAAGATAGTTACCGTCGATGAAAGCGGCGCATCCATCTACTCGGCTTCCGCCTCGGCCCGCGAAGAGTTCCCGGACCTGGACCTGACCGTCCGCGGGGCGGTCTCGATAGGAAGGCGTCTTATCGATCCTCTCGCGGAACTGGTCAAGATCGACCCGAAATCAATCGGTGTCGGCCAGTATCAGCACGACGTCGATCAGACCGAGTTGAAGAGGGGCCTGGACGATGTGGTGGTAAGCTGCGTAAACGCGGTCGGGGTTGAAATCAATTCGGCAAGCCCTCATCTCCTTGCTTATGTCTCGGGGCTCGGGGCTCAACTTGCCGGAAACATCGTTGCGTACCGCGAGGACAAGGGGCCATTTCGATCGAGGGAGGCGTTGAAGAAAGTTCCCCGGCTAGGCCCTCGGGCGTTCGAGCAGTCGGCGGGTTTCCTGCGGATATCCGATGGAAAAAACCCGCTGGATGCGAGTGCCGTCCATCCGGAATCGTACCACATTGTGGAAAGAATGGCCGGGGACCTGGGGTGTTCTCCGGCCGATCTGATGCGCGACGCATCTATCCGGGATAAAATAGACCCCGCGCGGTATGTAACGGAGCAAGCGGGTATTCCGACCCTGCTTGACATCCTGTCGGAGCTTTCAAAACCCGGCAGAGACCCTCGGAAGACTTTTGAATCGTTTTCCTTTGCGCCGGGGATCGAAAAATTGGCCGATCTCGAAGTCGGCGCAAAACTGGCCGGAATCGTAACCAACGTGACGGCTTTCGGCGCTTTTGTGGACATCGGGGTTCACAGGGACGGCCTGGTCCATGTGAGCGAACTCTCGGACAAGTTCGTTAAAGATCCTCGGCAGGTGGTCAAAGTGCATCAAAAAGTTACCGTGACCGTTATCGGTGTGGACCTGGAAAGGGGCCGGGTCTCGCTTTCAATGAAATCGCCTTCGGCGCCCGAGAGCCCGAAACCGGGAAATGTAGAACCCCGTTCCGAGAAGGTTAGACACGACAAAGGACCCCGTGCTGAAAAAAAGGGCGCGTTCAACAATCCTTTTGAAAAAGCCTTTAAGAAGTCCTGACGGCCGGGTAACTTTCAGGAACGCCCGCTTTGCATGCATTTCGTAAGCACTCTGTCGAGTGTGTCCGCAAAACGCTGCCTGTCTTTCTGACCGAATTCTTTCGGGCCGGGCGTAATGCCTCCTGCTTCACGAATGTCCTGCATGAAGTTGCGGATTGAAAGCCGCTGGCCGATATTTTCCTCCGTGAAGAGTTCTCCCCTGGTACTGATGACTATTACTCCCATCGCTACCAGGGCGGAAGCCAGGGGGATATCCTGTGTAACCACAACATCCCCCGCCAGGGCGTTCTGGGTTATATACATGTCTACGGCTTCAGGGTCGGTCCCGATCCTGCGGCTCGACACATAGCTGGATTCAGGGGTGCTGATGTATTTATTGGCGACAAAGACGGCAGGAATCTTGAGCCGCCTTGCCGCGCGGATAATCAGCTCCTTGATTGTTCCAGGGCATGCATCGGCATCGACCCAGAGCGTCATGATATCTCCAATGATCTTGCAGCGCCTGCATTAAGATGGGGGCCGTTAGAAAAATAGGACAAGCTGCCAAATCCGGTCCCGTACTCACAATGATATTAACAGAACAGCTAGCCGGTTTACTATCTCCGGGAAGCTGAGCCCTTGGCCCCTAAGTCCGGATTTCCATTCTATTGGAAACGGGCGCTAGGGATATCGGCGACAGAAGGGCAAATCTCCCGGCAATTCTGCCTTCTACCACTGATCGAAAATAGATACACCATCGGAAGCTGAATAATCGGTCTGAGGGGTTATAATTTACATGATGGCGTGCGGCCATGCTGTCGAAAAATTTTCATTTTCACCGCTGGGTCTCAAATCCGGTCTTTGGGAGGCTGATTGATCCGTAATCCAGCGAATGCGCTATTTCCTTGAAACTAAGAGTCTTTTTCACTAGATTAACCATGAAATCTTCCCTGAGGGAGAAAGAAGTTAATGCAGCCCGCTAACCAGGGAGAAGATATTCGATTGCAGATTAGCGATTCTGCTTCCTGTGCGAGAGGGCAATTTGGGAGTGCCCCATGGCTACAGCAGAGCAAATTAAGGCATTGATCAAAAGCTATATTCAGGATGACGATGCTCGTTTTTGTGCTGTGGCCATGCAGGTGGCCGCGCACGCAGCACGCCAGGGACATGGCCGCCTTGCTGATGAGCTTCGTGCCCTGGTTGATGAGGCGAAATCTCGCGCCGGAACAAAGCAACGCAAGAGTCCTGTTCCCATTGCTGCACCTCGCGGCGAATTATCCGAGCTCCTTAGCGCATCCTATCCGAAAGTTATGATCTCAGACATGGTGCTTAGCGATGCCATGCACCAGCGTCTTTTGCGTATTCTGCGAGAATACCGCCAGCAACACAAGCTCCAGAGTCATGGCCTTTCTCCCCGAAGAAAGCTGCTCCTCACTGGTCCTCCCGGATCAGGTAAAACAATGACTGCCTCTGCCTTGTCAGGAGAGCTTAAACTTCCGCTTTTTGTCATTCAGTTGGACGGTCTCATAACCAGGTTTATGGGTGAGACAGCCGTAAAGCTTCGGCTCGTCTTCGATGCCATGAATAGGACAACTGGGATTTACCTCTTCGATGAATTCGATGCCATAGGAAGCGAGCGCACAATTGGAAACGACGTGGGAGAAGTGCGTCGTATACTGACATCATTCCTTCAACTCTTCGATCAGGATCAATCAAACAGCCTCATCGTAGCCGCTACCAATCATGGAGAGGTGCTTGACCGCGCTCTTTTTCGCCGCTTCGACGACGTTATCGAATACAGTCTCCCCACAGCAGAACTTGCCAAGGAGATGCTTAGAAATAGGCTTTCAACTTTTGATACGAAAGCAGTGGATTGGGATCGGGTCCTAGCATCTACCGACGGGCTGAGCTATGCGGATATCACGCGCGCCTGCGATGATGCGGCAAAAGAGTCGATTCTCGAAGGTTCGGCAGCGATAAAGACGCAGTGCATTCTCAATGCAATCGGTGAGCGTCGCTCCATGCCTAAGTAGTCCTCACGGGGGAGTACATGCCAGAGGAGCCAGGACGAAAACTCAAACATCTGCTGCTCAGAGGAACAGCCAAGACCGAACGATATACTTCTCCCAGAACTGGCCGTCAAAGAATCTCAAATCCGTCGAGAAACCCATTAGCCCATGGTGAAAATCTTTTAAAGCAAATCAGTAAGGCACAAGAGGAAGCTTTTGTCCGAGATGAAACGAGGGTAGCAGTTGGTATTGCCGATCAGAAGGGAATGTATCTTGAATTCCAAAGTGAGCCGGAATTTGAGCTTGCACTGAAGAGTCTTGAATCTACCCGCCAGGGAATAGAGCTTACATCTGTTCGGCAGCGGGGCGAGGTTATGCTGGCCACCGTTTTCATCCCGGAGGGTAAGCTCGCCTATTTCACGAAAAAACTCGAGACCTATGCCAAGGAAAGTCTGGCAAGCGGCAAACCAAAAAACCAGAACCTGATCGCCAACATCTCTGAAATCCACTTGGCTGTTCTCGAATCATTCTGGACCGACGATGAGAACCTTTTTCCGCAATCTGATAATCCCTTCTGGTGGGAGGTCTGGCTCAGAGTGGGTTCAGATCGGCAGGCAATCCTGAGTTCGTTTCGTCATTGCAGCGCAATACTTGGGCTAAGAGTTGGCGGTTCCGAGATCCGTTTTCTCGATAGGACCGTAGTTCTTGCATATGCCACTAAATCACAGATGAGCCGTTCTGCCGAGCTTCTCGATTGCATAGCGGAGCTGCGCCGGGCAAAAGATCCTCCCGGATTTTTTGTAAACCAGCCGCCTGCCGTCCTGATGGAATGGGTGAAGGACTTACGAGAGCGAATCGACCCTCCCCATCAGGATGCCCCTGCCGTTTGTCTTCTGGATACGGGCGTGAATAACCAGCATCTTCTGATCGAACCTGCTCTGGATGATGGTTCCATGCTCACTTGCCACCCTAAATCGCCTGCCACTGATCATAACGGCCATGGAACTGAGATGGCCGGGCTTGCAATTTACGGGGATCTTCCTTATCTGCTTGCATCCAGGGAGAGGATTTCGCTCACACATCGGCTTGAATCTGTGAAGATTCTGCCTCCAACCGGATGGAACGATCCTGATCTGTATGGCGCTATTACTCTGGAAGCAGTGGGGCGGGCTGAGGTTGCTGCCCCGTCGCGCTCCAGGGCGATCTGCATGGCCGTAACTGCCCCCGATTTTCGAGATAGAGGATATCCTTCTTCTTGGTCAGCAGAACTCGATCAGATGTGTTCGGGTGCAGACGATGACGAGAGAAGGCTCATGTTTGTCTCCGCCGGGAATATCGAGCAAGAAAACTGGCCTCAGTATCCAGATATCAATCACACAGATGGCATCCATGATCCCGCCCAGGCGTGGAATGTGGTGACAGTGGGAGCGTTTACCGAAAGAATGCACGTAACCGAAGATGACTTCATCGGTTGGGACCTTATTGCTCAGCCAGGCGCTCTTAGTCCAAGCAGCACCACGTCTCTCATTTGGAATCGATCCTGGTGCGTTAAGCCGGACATCGTTGTGGAGGGGGGAAATGCGGCCAGGAATCCCGCCACGCGGGAAGCTGTTCCCCTTGATGACCTAAGTCTTCTCACCACTTACTGGCAGCCTTTTTTCAAACAATTGGTGACAACCCATGGGACAAGTGCTGCCGCCGCGCAAGCCGCACGAATGGCTGCCATTCTGCAGAGCCTGTATCCTGAATACTGGCCCGAAACTATCCGGGCGTTGATTATCCATTCAGCCGAGTGGACCGATGCAATGATGCGGGAGTCCAGCCCTCTTAAGGTACGAAATGATTGGGATAACCTGCTTAGGTGCTATGGATTCGGGGTGCCGAGTTTTGGGCGAGCGATGTGGAGTGCTTCCAATTCGGTCACGCTGGTTGTGCAGGAATCCTTGCAACCTTTCTTTAAAGATGGGAGCCAAGTTAAGACGAGTGACATGCACCTCCACAACATCCCCTGGCCAATTGAGGTACTTGAAGGACTTGGTGAGGCTGATGTTGAAATGCAGGTAACCCTCTCCTACTTTGTAGAGCCGAGTCCCGCTCGCCGTGGATGGAAGTACAGGCACCGATACGCCTCGCATGGCCTTCGGTTTGCCGTAAAGGTACCGACAGAATCTCTTGATGAATTCCGAACGAGGATCAACAAGGCGGCACGGGAGGAGGAAGAACACCATACATCAACGGCGGCCAGTGATGTGGGCTGGCTATTTGGACCGCAACTCAGGGATAGAGGCTCTGTCCATTCCGATCGTTGGACTGGACCCGCAAGCGATCTTGCTCATCGAGGTCTCCTTGCGGTCTATCCTGTTGGTGGCTGGTGGAAAGAGCGGCACACCCTTGGCCGCTGGAATAGAAGAGCCAGATATTCTTTAATTGTCTCGATCCGATCCGAAAAGGTCGATCTCGACATCTACACCCCGATTGCCAACATGGTGGCCATTTCAACTGAAATCAAGATATGATCCTACGCCTCTTTGGCACAGGTGGAGAACGTCTGTACTCGCGGCTGATTGATTACCTCAGAAACGCCCGATGACGAACCTGGAAGCATTCCAAAATTGGAATTTCCTCGCTGCACGCCACTCAAGAATAATTATAATACGTTTTTATATTCTTTTTCCTGGTGAAGATAGGTGATAAGTATTCTAAATAATAGGGAAAACCCTTTCAGCTATTGCATTGTTCCATTGAATACAAATTTCTGACCATATCCCATTGATGCCATTGGCCAGAAAGGGTCTGGATTGATATTTTTGGCTACCAAAAACATGTATAATTGAGCAGTGGAGGCCCATGAATGTCTTTGTCTCTGAAGGAGTCTCGCTCAATAGCTGAGATGGCTGGACTGCTGTATGATTTTCTGCCTGGGTCAGGAAGCCAGCAATGGAAGGGACACGTCACTTTCAGGACTGTCGCAGAAAAAGTAGGCGTTGGGGACTTCTGGCAGCCCGGAAGCAAGATCCCCGTGATCACTGTTCTGCTGGAGCGCACACTTGAGTTTCGACGGGGTCGTTTCGAGCCCCTTGTACTTGAAATAGTCAGGGCGGGGCTTCTTTATAGGCAGAAGCAAGGCAATCCTGTAAAGCCGGATGAGATAGATAGGCTCAACGGGCTCCTACTTGAAGTTAGCTTCAAATTCCCGGACCTCTGGGACCCTGATTTCAAGGCCTCTTTGCGCATTGACGCACAGACGCGCGCGAAAGAATATGTCGAAAGAGCTTTGGCTGAAGAGAAGTTGCGTGACACGGAAAGCACTCGACATAGTCTCGAACTCGAAAAACTCAAACGGCAGTTCTTTTACCTTCACGAAGACGCTAACCGTCAGCGGGCGGGCTTGGAGCTTGAGCAAGTTCTGAACCGGCTTTTTGAACTACATAGCCTCTCTCCCCGGAAGCCTTTCAAAGTCGAAGGCGAGCAAATTGACGGCTCGTTCGAGCTTGATCATGAGGTCTACCTCCTCGAAGCAAAATGGAAACAAGAGCCCTGCCCCGAATCTGACCTTTTGGTGTTCCGGGGAAAGGTGGAGGGCAAATCGAAATTCACCAGAGGGGTTTTTGTTGCAATAAACGGGATCAGCAAAGAGGCGACTATCGCAATCACTCGGGGGAAACAGCCGAATTTTTTTGTGATCGACGGCTACGATATCACAATGTTACTGGAAGATAACGTGAAGCTGCCCGATTTTCTCCGTCGGCGACAGCGACTTCTCGCAGATGAAGGGCGAGTCGTGGTTCTTTTCACTGAACTATCATGGTGAATCAGTCCAGTTCATCATACCGAGCATGCGAAGCCCGTAGGGGTACCCAGGGGAAGGGGACAGAATGTAGATGTCCTTGTCTACATTTCGATGCCATCCTTTAAAAAGCCAATGCTGAACATGCCCGGTCAGAGCTTCTTCTCGAAACTGTTTCCAGATGCCGGGGGTCTCTTCTATCGGCCATGCACCATTCCTGGTCATGTTAGTGATCTGGCTGGATCGCAGCCTCTAGCTTCCGATCTCTTGGGTTAGCCACTGCAAAAATTCAGTACTAAACCGTGAAAGACTGATAGAATATTGTGGAGCGTAGATGTAAGGAATTTGGATGAGCAGAGCATGAGCCATGACAAAGCGTTTCAAGAAAATCCGCGTCTTCGTTGCCTCACCTTCTGATATGCGAGAGGAAAGAGGTCGACTCAGCCGTGTAATCGAGGAACTGAATCGTAGTGTTGCATTTGAAAAGCACATCATCATCGACCTTGTGAGGTGGGAAACGCATACCACACCGGGTATGGGAAGACCTCAAGAAATAATCAACAGTCAGATTGGTCCTTACGATATTTTCATAGGGATAATGTGGAAACACTTTGGCACTCCGACCGGGGCTGCCAGTTCTGGCACAGAAGAGGAATTTGAACTTGCTTTTTCTTCGTGGAGAATAACTCGCAAACCGATGATCATGTTCTATTTTAACTGCGCTAAGTATTTTTTAAATACCGTCGAGGAAATTGAACAGGTGAGGCGGGTTCTCGAATTCAGAGGGCGGTTGGAAAAACAGGGCTTAATCTGGATGTACGATGGCGCAGAGGATTTCGAGCAGGCGGTCCGGCAACACCTTCAAAAAAAACTTCAGAAACTTGCTGCCGAATCCGGAAAGAGAAGGGCAAAATCCTCCGCCTTGCTAGATCCTGAAGTTACTATCCCGAATGAGCCGGTCAAAGAACTGTTTGCAAGTGCATTCGCAGAATGGACGCGACATGGAGTTTTTGCCAGTCGCGATAGGCTTGAGCTGTTTCTTGAAAATCCGGGGAGGCTTGACTTAACTCACGGACAGCTCCGATTTATCCTCGAAAGTTGGTTTAAAAGCCGTGAATACAGTCCACAAAATTATATTAGGGCTTACGATAAGAACCAGGTCATCCAGATTTGCATTGAAATAATACAAAACGAAAAAGATGCCGACCTTATAAATGGTGCAATAAAGGTTCTTGGGGACCAGGATACGGTGAAATGCGCTGAGATCCTCCTTGCTGTTATTGAAGGTAAGAACAAGTATCAGGAAACCAACCGATTAACTGCCATTGAGCAGTTTTGGTTTTCAAAAATCGCTGGTGTTCCTCTCGATTCTATACCGAAAGTCCTTAGCAATGTATTAAAGGGTGAATCGAGCTTTAAATTGCGGAAGGAGTCGGCATATGCCTTAAGACATTACCCCTTGAAGGAAGTCATAAGTGCTTTGGAGGAGGCCCTGGGTGATTCAAGGAGTCTTGTGCGAGGCGAGGTTGTGGGCGTCCTAGCAGCAATAAAGTCGCCTTCTAGTATCAAGCCACTCCTGAATACCCTGGAAACAGAAAGATACAGCGAGAAGATGCGGAAGAAAATAGTGGCGGCCTTGGCTAACTTTGCTACTGACCAGAGAGTCCGACATGTACTGGAGAGTATTGTTGCAAATAGCAAGGAGGATAGTCAGGTCATCAAAGAAGCTAAATATGGGCTAAGATTACTGGCAGAAGCATAATTTAGAGTATTACCCGCATCGCGTAAGCTTATCGTCCGAAACGGAGCAAAATGGGCACCGGGCGATGATGACATAAAATCGGCCCGACGTTCTCTTCTCAAATTAGCCCCCGACTATACCGTGGAATTCATGTGGATTCTATCCGGTTATAAGGCGGCGAGGGTTAAGGATATCGAGGAACTCATCAAGACTCCCTCGATGCGGGCACTCATTGTCAATAAGCTCCCCAGGATCAATAGTCTCATTCAGACCTTAAGAAGTGATGACACACCGGGCGAAACGTAAGTTTGGGAACTTAGAAGAACCGAAAAATCATTTCCAAAAGCTCCACTGGTGGCTTCACAATCTGCTCACACGAACATACAGATCATCGCATTCACCTTGGCCCTTCACCCCCTGCTCTGTGGAAATTGGTCAAAAACAGCCGTCGTTACTATTCGGAAGCCTTCTTTCTTATGGCGGTTCTCACTCTTCGGAGTGTGCGATTGAATGACTCAAATGGTTCGCCTTCTTCAATGAAGTCACTGATGTTTTCGAAAATGTGGTGAGCTTGTACGCGAGCGATATCAAAGCCGTAAACGTGAATGATGGCCAATTTTTCTGGAGAATCAACTCCTTGCCGAACACATGCTGCCAAAGTCGCTAAGGTTACGGGCATCCGAATGCCTGTCCCAGATTCGCACCGGTAGCGGTAAAGCCTCGTTAGTATCCCCAGCGTGTAGGCCACGTCGGCAGACCACCTCAAGGCGACCTTGCGAGCTTTCTCGCATTTCCCTAGCCTGTGAGAAGGGGTAAGGGTCAGCATCTCGATCTTGTTAAGAGGTGTCCCCTTAATCCACTCTTGCAGTAAGCATTCTAGGGAATTAAGAGCTACCTGATGAACGTCTCGCCGTTTGCGCTCATCCTTCATTATAAGGTCCTTAACTATTTTATCCAATGTTTGAGGTTTAAGTGTCTCCTCAATGGGCAAATTTTTGAATGCCCAAGCGAGATAGCCGCTGACTTCCCAATCCGGATCGATCTTTTCAGAATACTCATAAAGCTGCAGTAGAACCTCCGGCCTAGTCCCCAATTCTATAGCCAGTGGCAACAGCCACGTATTTTCACTAAATTCTGGTGCCTGGAAAATGTTCTGCACCCGTTTCGACATCTCCGCGATATCTTGAACAAAGGATTCGAGGGCCTGATGTTTTAGAGCCATGTGGCCGGCAAACGAACGTGCAAATGTGCGTGCCACGTTCTCTTCTGGGGTCTGTTTGACGTCATAGGGTATTCGTCGCAAAATGTAATCCACCGGACGATAATCCTCCAAAGTCCCGGCATGAATGGCGTCGATAAGCCGTCGAAAAGGATCTATTATCGTTAGACATTGATCACTTTTGGAAAAAACATTCTCCTGCAATGTGAACCATCTCGGGCTTAAAGTGCTTTTTTCTTCGTTGAATTCAACTACTTGACCAGGTATCACAAGCACAAACCCTTGAGCACTTTGTCCTGCTCTTCCGGCACGTCCAGCAGCATTCAAGAGTTCATGGGCTTCAAGCCGTGATTGTTCATTTTGGGCAGGATCGAACCTTTCATCCCCGGAAATGATAACTGCCTCAGCGGGAAGATTCATTCCTTGGGCCAGGGTGGGAGTGGCAACCAAGACCTTTATTCCATCTTTTCTTGTGAACAGCCCCTCAACCAGTTCGCGCTCCTTCTCCAAAAGCAGCCCATGATGACAGCCTGCAACGTCTCCGTAGGGGCGATAGATATGCTCTGGGCTGCCGAGCTCCTCAGTCAGACTATTTAAAAGGTTATGCTCATGTTCAGTGAAGCTTACCTCACCTCGGGAAGGAATTTCCGATGCTACACTCTCAGCAATTGAGTTCGTGTAGGGTATTTGTTGTGTGAAGACGATGGTCTTGATTCCTGCATCCGCCAATTTCGTTGCTAGAGAGGCGGCGACGACATTCCTATTCGAAGTCAATTGCCAATAATTATTTGCTTTGAGTAGAACTGGTTTGTCGGAAAGAGGGAGGACACGGTAGTCATTGAGCTGAGTTGTGTTCCAGGTCTGATTTAAACTAAAAAACCCGTGTGGGTGGGCATTGAGTTCTTTCGAAACTGAAGTACCAGGGGCTTTCCTCCCGGTCTTCCGGGCAGCAGTCCGGTCACGCGCTAATAACTGCTGTAGACTGGCTGTTTCTTTGCTTGGATAAATGACACAACTTCTTATTTGTCGCGTCGGTTTCCATTCGTCATTAACAGTGGCACATTGACGGCCGGTCCATCGACTTATCCAGGCGGCAACATCTGCAGTATTTTCAAGCATGGCAGACATCAGCAGGAAATCAGCCTCGGTGGCCGATTCAAACAGTCTGAGCAGACAAAACAAAGCATCGGTTGCGCGGTAAGAGTCTTCGAGACTGCGGGCGTGCAGAATGTGACATTCATCCAAAATGATGAGCCCAACCTGTTGAAAAGCTCCAGGAGAGAGCATTAAAAGCGCCAAGCACCTTTCAGGGGTCATGACGGTAACATCCGAGAGCACATTTCGTTCATCCTCAGAATATTCTCCGTCAAAAAGGAATGAATTTCTTACGGCAGCAGACGGAAACATTCTGCGCCAATCGTTTGTAACTTGTCTTACCAGAGCGTGCGTCGGGGCGAGGAACAACACCTTTTTGCCATCGAGTAATGCTATGGCCGTCTTTAATTGAGCAAGCGTTGTTTTTCCAGCGCCGGTCGGGAGACTCAACACTGCCGAGACGCCCATATCCAAAATATGCTGCTCCTCAATTATTCTTTTATGGTTTTGCCACAGGTAAGGCCTACACGCGCGAGGCGTTTGATTTCAGCCGTCCATTCAGCACTATGCCGCATATCGGGCACAGGAATATTGACCAATGCATGATCGAAGAGACGCTGGCCGACATGCATCAGCAGGGATGCCAGCAAAAAGGGACCCGGAAAGGTGGAGTAAGGTACAACACCAGCTATGTGCTCGTCCAGCAGATCGGAGCAATCGCTGATGCACTGAACTTTTGTTTCTTCAAAAATCGATATTGCTTTTTCTATACTGCCGCCCTCAATCAGAGCTATCGATAGGTCACTGATGCCCTCAAGACATCGCCGGTACAGAATCGAAGCGGCCTGTTCCAGGGAATCATCTGAGGTTCGGATTTCGGCGAAATCAGAATTGTTAATGCCATCAAACTCTCCGTATGCCAAACCTCGGATGCTTTGTTTCAGGGCTTCATGGAGGCTCCCACTCTCCTGGCTAAATTCCGCGTATCGGATGATTTCCATTGAATCGGTTGGTGAATCAGCAATTATGAAAAGGAGTGCTGCACAACATAAAGGGCATATAGAAGTGGGTGTGAAATCTGCTGTAGGGTAAGGGTACCCGCTCCTAGCTATTAACTCAAATGCCGAACCAGAAACGAAAGCCGCAGATTTTTGGATTGCGGGTGTCGGTGCAAAATTAACAAGGGTAAGATACGTATGGGCGATTCGCGAAATCTCGTCCAGTAATTGCTGCAGGGAGGTGTCTTCACGCATCCCGGCCATTGAAATTCGTGCAGATACTATTCGAGCGTATGCTTCAGTCAGCTTCTGAGGCAAACGCTCGATATCCAGGCCCTCCAAAGGAGGGGCCATCCTTATTTCACGAGAAGTGACCGGGTTGTACATCTTAGTTTTTCCAGGTTATCCGTAATCTTCTCACAAAAAGCATCCATCCAATCGCGCATTCGCTCGATTTGCAGGGTTTCGGCCCTCCGTCGCACCTTTTCGCCAGGTGCCTTCTCATCATACCCCTTGAATAACCTGCGACGGCCGATATTATCGTCACGATGAGTTGTAATAGAAACTCTATAATGACGAATTCTCTCCCAGAAGATATCAGTCACACATTTATCCACATCCACAATGCGTCGGCATCTCTCCAGGATCGCGGTCACTTCTCCCACGAGCTGGTTATCACGACGGCCAGTTTCAAAATCTTCAATTTCCGGCCACACTTGTTCACGAACGGTATCTCGACAGTTCTCTGTTGCTTTGTCTTCACATATCACCACCGAGACCACACCTCCCTTAGTCTCTCCCTCCAGCTCCAAAATCAGATTGTCAAATCCCTTCTGTGCTTCTTGTGAGTGGGGAATCGCAGTGATTGCGGAAGGGTTTGCAATATGGGCCGCGACCCATGATATCATCTGAAAAACCCAACCATCCCTATGATATTGGAGCGCTGCTTCCTCAGGTTTCTTTAGCTTGCCGATTAGTCCATCTATAGCACGGTTGGTGATCTGGGGCGTGAAGCTCACGGTGCCGCCACTGAGAACAAGCTGAACATGTCTATACTGCCCGAGCATCAACCTTGCGACCAGCTCAGCCAGATGCTCCTCGTCGGAGATACTCCATCGGAAACCGTAGCAGAGGGGAGATTCATCGCATTCTACAAGTTTGATGGGCATTTTTGTCCAGCTCCTCGATAAAAAGGCGCTGATCTTGGATGCAATCAGCAGAGCCGATGGTCATGTCGTTGAAGTTATTCTCACTGTACCCACGGGGAAACCATATTCAGTGCGGATCTCATTCAGTTTCTCCTTTGAGGCGTGCAGGATCATGACTTCATACACTTCAAAGCGTTCCTCGCGACCACCTCACGGATACTCTCTTCTATAGTCTTTTAATTTAATAACACCGTCTCCAGCATCATAACCGGAAGCTAATCCAAGGGCACACTCGAAATCATAGCCTCTTAGGGGATTTGTGGTCAAGGTGGGATGCATTCGTGTACCTTGTCGTCATGCGCCTAGATTCCTTCCGACCATGTTCCCCAAACGGGGGGATTTTCTTGAAATTTAGGGATTTTTGACGCGCTCAAAACGGCCAATAAGAAATACTATGTGTTTGTGAATGCTGTTCGGCTGTAATTCGGCTAAGCCGGATTATTCTAGTAGAATAAAAAACGCGGATTTTTCGATTTTCCGAAAAACCCGCAAATCCTTACTGATTATTGATCGAGACAACTGGATTCGAACCAGCGCCCTCTGCGTCCCGAACGCAGGGAATACTCTGCTTCCGCCAGCATCTGATTCACTTCACGGAAAGTGGTACTATTCTGGTACGATTTCTAAAAAAGGCAAGTTAAAAAAGGCAAGTTAAAAAAGGCCCGATTTCGACGCATCGAAATCGGACCTAACTTATTTTCTGTGGCGGAGAGAGAGGGATTCGAACCCTCGGTAGAGCTTTACACCCTACACTCGCTTAGCAGGCGAGCGCCTTCAGCCGACTCGGCCATCTCTCCTTGTTAAGATAGAATTTACACTGCACGCATTACACACTATACTTCAAAAAACCTGAATATTTTGCTGGCGGAGGGAGTAGGATTCGAACCCACGGTTCCGCTACAAACGGAACAACGGTTTTCAAGACCGCCGCCTTAAGCCACTCGGCCATCCCTCCAAGAGGGAAGGAAATTCCCATACAAAAAAACTACTTTAGCGTGCCCGCCGGGAACTGTCAAGACGCAGGAAGGGGGCGGGGTCCTGGAAGGGGAAGGAAAAAAGGAACTCATGCGGAGACGCCGGTCAGAATTAATCGTGCCGCATGCCGCGCTCCTGCATTTCCGATATTGACCTGAAAGCACTGCCGCAATTAGAATTCTTTTCGGGTTCATTGTTGAGAACCTGCTGCAATTCCTCTAACCCAAAAGGCAATCGCATGAATATCGCCTACTTTGACTGTTTCTCGGGCGTGAGCGGGGATATGGCGCTTGGTGCGCTGATAGACCTCGGAGTTCCCATCGAGGCGCTCACCGCAGGTATGAAGCAACTTCCACTCGACAACTGGTCAATCGAGACGCGCAGGGAGCGCCGGGGAGCAATCGAGGGGATGCGCGTCATCATTTCGGCCGGCGAGCAGCCTCATCGCACGTTTTCGGACATTCAGGCCATTTTCAACGAAAGCGGCCTCGATCCCCGGGTCCGGGAAAAGAGCCTGGCCATCTTCGAACGCATTGCCGATGCCGAAGGGCATGTCCACGGGGTCCCATCGCACCATGTCCATTTTCATGAAGTCGGCGCCGTCGATTCCATCCTCGACATCGCGGGAGTCGCATTCTGCCTGGAATACCTCAAGGTAGGAAAAATTTACTCCTCTCCGGTTCCCCTGGGCAGGGGATTTGTCAAAACGGAGCACGGGACCATTCCGTTGCCGGCCCCCGCAACTTCGATTCTCCTCTCAGGAGTTCCCGTCTATGGACTGCCCGTCGAGCGCGAGTTCGTCACCCCGACCGGCGCTGCTATCATCGCGACCCTGGCCGAAGCCTACGGTCCGATTCCTAAAATGACGCTCTTGAAGACCGGCTACGGCGCCGGGACCAATCCGGCGGGCGATCCGCCGAATCTTTTGCGCATCTGGCTGGGAAATGAGAAAGCCCCCTTTATTGTGCGCGACCTCATCATAATCGAAGCCAATATTGATGATATGAACCCGGAGTTTTATAATTATGTATCCGGAAAGCTTTTTGCGCTGGGCGCTCTGGACGTAAGCCTGATCGCCGTTCAGATGAAGAAGAACCGGCCGGGCGTTTTGCTCCGGGTGCTCATTGAGCCCTCGATGGAGACGGCGGCGGCCGAGATGATCTTTTCCGAGACCAGCACGCTCGGAATTCGGGTGCAGGATGTAAAGAGGATCGAGATTCCGCGCGAAGAAAAGACGGTTTCGACAGTTTTCGGCCAATGCAAGGTGAAGCTGGCGCACCTCCCGAACGGCAGCGAGCGGTTGATCCCGGAATACGAGGAATGCAGGCGGATTGCCGAGGAAACGGGGACCCCTCTTCCGGACGTATACAGCCGGATCGTGCGGAGTTCAGAATGACTCCAGGTTTCAGGCTATTTTTCCGGCGATGCTTAGATTGAAACCTGAGAGATCAATTGCGGCTGCGGCCTGGGGAGGCGGGTTTTGCAGAGGGGGAGTGTAGCGGATTATGTTAAGTAAGCCTTCCCATGTGACAGGGGCCCTGCTCACAATCGGTGATGAGATTCTGCTCGGAGATATACCGAACGGAAACGCCCACCATATAGCGATCGAGTTGCGCGCTCGAGGTTTTCGCCTCGACAGGATCGTTACCGTCGGAGACACCGAAGAAGATATTATCGAGCACCTCGGCCAATGCCTGGACGGGTCTCATTTCCTCATTGCAACCGGGGGGCTGGGCTCAACCGACGATGACAGGACATGCTCCGCCGTATCCAAGGCTTTCGGAAGACCCCTCATCTGCAATCGCGATTACGCTTCCTGGCTCAAAGACCGTCTCTCTCAATGGGGGGTGGAGTGGTCGCGGGAAGTGGAAAGAATGGCCGAACTGCCCGAGGGGGCGTTAAAATTGGGACTTAACATGGCCGGGTTCTTCCTGCTCCACAAGGACGTCCCCTGTTACTTTCTACCCGGCGTGCCCAATGAAATGAAGCACCTGCTGGAAAAAAACGTAATCCCCGACCTTGAGACCAGGTTCCCCGAACGGTGCACGTACCTCAAACACATCGTCCGGGTTCAGGGCCTTATGGAAGTCCAGGTGAACAAGAGGCTTCAGGCCTTCGATCCCGACGCTGAGGGCGTGGATATCGGCTATTACCCCCAGGGGAGGGAAAACTGGGTATCCATATTCGCGTCGGGGCCAAACGAAGAAGTGTGCCGGGCCCTCGTGAATCGCGCCGAGGAGAAGATCACCGCTCTTATCGGCGCACGCCACATAAGCGGCCTCAATGACGACGGCATCGAGAAGGTGATCGGACGCCATCTGCGCGAGCGCGGCTGGCGGCTGGCTATTGCTGAATCATGCACAGGCGGGCTCCTTTCGAGAAAAATTACGTCAGTTCCCGGCGCATCGGATTACCTCGACCGTGCGCTTGTCACATACAGCAACAGGGCCAAGACCGAACTGCTGGGCGTATCCGAAGAGCTGCTGCTCGCCCACGGCGCCGTAAGCGAGCAGGTGGCGCTGGCAATGGCCGAAGGAGCGCTGAGCCGCGCCGGAGTTGAGGCAGGCGTTGCAATAACAGGCATTGCGGGCCCTGCTGGAGGCACCCCTGAAAAACCCGTTGGGACTGTCTTTATCGCCTGCGTGACTCCTACCCGGAAAAAAGTCGAAAAATACTCCTTCGGCGGATCGCGCGAACAAATCCAGGAAAGCGCAACCCAGGCGGCCCTGGTGATGGTATGGACTCTGTTGACCGGGGACGCTCAGTTCGTGTGTGATTGACAAAAATAGTTGCGGTGTGAACGGGAGGCCTGCATATGAAGCAATCGTGCCTATCTGCGGACGGGATCGAGTCGATCATCAGGCAGTTCGTGGAAACCTCTCCGGAAAACAGCCTCGGGAATCCGGCAAATGACAGGGCGTTTGACAGTCCGCTCGTCGGCTTTTCGTCAGGCGACGATCAACTCTACCTGGACTACAAGGAGCATGTCGGCCCGTTTCACTGGACGCCAAAAGAAGTATTTGCGCTGGCTTTCCCGAACCTGAAGGTTGAAGCTGAAGAGATCTGCGTCATAAGCTGGGTCCTTCCTCAGACAGAGGCTACCAGGAAAGAAAATCGCAGACAGGACATCTTTCCGTCGGAGAGTTGGGCCAGGGCCAGGATTTTTGGCGAAGAGTTCAACGTCAAAGTGAGGAAACACCTGGTAGCATATCTCACGGGGGAGGGCCACGAAGCGGTTGCCCCCGTGTTGCTCCCAGACTGGAAAAGAGAAGAATCGGAGCGGTTTACTTTCGCTTCAACATGGTCCGAGCGTCATGCTGCATACGCATCGGGACTTGGCACCTTCGGGCTGTGCGATGGACTGATTACCGCCAAAGGTAAGGCCATGCGCCTTGGTTCGGTTGCGGCGCGGATCAGGATTCCTCCCACTCCACGGCCCTACAGCGATCACCGTGAATATTGCCTTTTCTATTCAACAGGCACGTGCAGGGAATGCATCGAACGCTGCCCGGTTAAGGCTATTTCAATTAACGGCCACGACAAACGCAAATGCCAGCGGCATACTGCTGTTAATGCAGCGAAGCATGTAAAGTCGCACTATGGTTTTGACGGCTACGGATGCGGGCTGTGCCAGACTGGCGTCCCCTGTGAGTCGAGGATACCGGGCAAGGGCGATTGCTAGAATTTTCGCCCGGAAAAAACCGATTGTGTGTGCCACTTATGGGAAACATTCCCCCGCTCTTTTGAATTTTTCGAAACCGGGTAAAACCTATGGGACCATCCATCCGCAGTTTTATTGCGATCGACTTGTCCGACCTTGTCCGGCGGCAGCTCGAGGCGCTCGCTCAGGAGCTCCGGAAATGCGATGCCCGGGTTGGGTGGGTGAGGACCGAGGGGATTCACCTCACGCTCAAATTCCTGGGCGATGTCGCGCCCGAGTTGATCGAAGAAATAAAGCCCGCGCTTGCAGAGACAGCTTCGCAGACCGCGCCGATTCACATCGAACCGGCGGGGTGCGGCGCCTTTCCCACAATCAAGTCGCCCCGTGTGATCTGGGTCGGGCTCCGCGGGCAGATCGGCCCGCTTGCCGAACTTGAGCGGCGGGTGGATGCGGCGATGGTCTCCTTGGGTTTCAAGCCGGAAGAGCGCCCGTTTAAACCTCATCTGACACTTGGCCGCGTCAAAAGCCGGGAAGGTCTTCAAAGCCTCCAGCAAATTCTTTTAGCGCATCGGGACTTTACGGCGGAACCCTTTGACGCTGCAGAGGTTGTATTGTATAAGAGCGAATTGAGGCCGGACGGCGCTCGATATACTCCGTTGTTTAAAGCGCCTTTCTCCGGGCGCTCCGCCCCAGCCGAAGAATAAATCATATTCCATGCAATTTTCATATGTTATAGACAGGGTGGGGGTTCTGTCGAAATCGCCCCCGGCTGTTTCAATCACCGGTGTCAATCATCCATAATCGACACCTCGCGGGGCGTGGATATGCCCGGCCGGCAGTCTGTGCCAATCACCTTTTTCCTGATCGAAATAAGGAGGCCCGATTAATGGGACTTAACGATGACCGGCAAAAAGCCATCGATGCGGCGGTTTCCCAGATAGAACGCATGTGCGGGAAGGGCGCCATTATGCGCCTCGGGGAAGGCGCTATTGTGGACGTACCCGTCATATCGAGCGGCTGTTTGTCGCTGGATATCGCGCTGGGGGTCGGCGGCATCCCGCGGGGCCGCATTATCGAGATATTCGGCCCTGAGTCTTCCGGAAAAACCACCCTGGCGCTGCACATCATAGCCGAAGCGCAGAAGCTGGGGGGCCTGGCAGCCTTTGTGGACGCCGAACATGCCCTGGATATTGCGTACGCCCGAAAACTGGGGGTCCTGGTGGAAGACCTCCTGGTCAGTCAGCCCGACTACGGCGAACAGGCGCTTGAAATCGCGGAAGTCCTGGTCCGAAGCAACGCCATTGACGTCCTTGTGATCGATTCGGTTGCCGCACTTGTCCCGAAAGCTGAAATCGAAGGCGAGATGGGCGATCCGCACGTCGGGCTTCAGGCGCGGCTTATGAGCCAGGCGCTCCGCAAGCTCGTATCCGCTATCAGTAAGTCGAAGACGTGCGTTATTTTCACCAACCAGATCCGAATGAAAATAGGGGTCATGTACGGCTCGCCCGAAACTACGACGGGCGGTAACGCGCTCAAGTTCTACGCCACCATGCGGCTCGACATCCGCCGGATCGGCCCGATCAAGGAAGGCCAGGACATTATCGGTAACCGCACCAAGGTAAAAGTTGTTAAGAACAAGATAGCGCCCCCGTTCCGCGAGGTCGAATTCGATATCATCTACGGACGCGGCATAGCCAGGGAAGGCGACATTCTGGACTTGGGGGTGGAGTCGAACTTTATAGAAAAGTCCGGCACCTGGTATTCGTATAATGGAGAAAGACTGGGACAGGGTAGGGAAAACGCGAAGAATTTTCTGAGGGAGCATCCCGAGCTGATTTCCGAAATCCAAATGAAAATCGGCCAGACTTTCAATATCAAGCCGGCCGCCGGCCCTGCACCAATGGCGGCTGACTAGGGCCTTCCTCTCTTTGGTATAATTAGAGATACCTTGGAAAGTTGCAGTTCGGAAGGGATTTTCAGGCTCTCTGCCCTGGCGTTATCCAGACGTGATTTCTTGCCGGTATGGAAAATCCTTCTTTTGCGTTGAAATCTTTCTACGTAGAAGATTTCGACGTCAAATTTTCCGTCGTAAAAGATTTCTCGTAAGAGATCCGAATCGGAAACTGCCCGTATCATCCGGGTTTCCGGATGAAAACTGGAAAGTCAGGAGATTTTGTCGATGAAAGCCAGCCAAATCCGAAAGGCCTTTCTCGAGTTTTTTAACGCGCGTGAGCATGCGATTGTAAAAAGCTCCCCGGTAATTCCTCACGACGACCCCTCCCTGCTCTTCACCAACGCAGGCATGGTGCAGTTCAAGAGGACTTTCCTGGGCGAGGAAAAGCGGCCGTATTCACGGGCGACTACCAGCCAGAAATGCATGCGCGCGGGCGGCAAGCACAACGACCTTGAAAACGTCGGCCGTACGGCGCGGCACCATACCTTTTTTGAAATGCTCGGGAATTTTTCCTTCGGTGATTATTTCAAAGAGGATGCGATCAAATTCGCATGGGAGTTTCTGACCGGGAATATGGGCCTTCCGAAGGATAAGCTCTACGCCACGATCCACGAAGGCGACCGGGGGATGAACCTCGGAGCGGACGAAGAGGCGCGCGGGTTCTGGGCGAGATATCTCCCGCTGGACCGGATTCTCACATTTCCGACAAAAGATAACTTCTGGTCCATGGGCGATACGGGCCCCTGCGGGCCATGTTCTGAGATCCTAATCGACCAGGGGCCGGGTATCGGGTGCGGGCGGCCGGACTGCAAACCGGGATGCGACTGTGACCGGTATCTGGAGCTTTGGAACCTTGTCTTCATGCAGTTCAACCGCAAGCAGGACGGCGTCCTCGATCCTCTTCCCAAACCCAGCATCGACACCGGTATGGGGTTGGAAAGAATAGCCGCCGTAGTACAGAAGGTCCCGTCAAACTACGACACGGACCTGTTTGCGCCTATGAGGGCGAAAATCGAGGAGCTTACCGGATACCGGTATGGAACCGTGGCGGAGAAAGACGTCTCGGTCAAAGTCATTTCCGACCACAGCCGCGCGGCGGCTTTTCTGATCGGAGACGGTGCTTTGCCCAGCAACGAAGGCCGCGGGTATGTGCTAAGGCGGGTAATTCGGCGCGCCTTGAGGCACGGGCGCTCTCTCGGGCTGGACAGGCCTTTTTTGTCAGAAGTGGCCCTATCGGTTATGGAATCGATGCAGGACGCGTATCCCGAGTTGCTGGAGAACCGAAGCTTCATAACCCGCGTCATCCAGAACGAAGAAGAACGGTTCAGTGAAACCCTGGATAACGGGCTCAGGCTCCTGCAGACCGAAATAAAGCGGCTGCAGGATGAAAAAGCCCACACTATCCCCGGAGCGCTCATATTCAAGCTCCACGATACGTATGGGTTCCCCATCGACATTGTTACCGACATGTCCAGGGATATTGGTCTTCAAGCGGACGAGGCCGGTTTCCAGGCCCTTATGGAAAAGCAGCGCGAGCTGTCCAGAGCGGCATGGAAGGGGAGCGGCGATCGTGAAATCTCTGAAGTCTACCGGCTGGTTTCCGCTCGAGGCACCACCACCGCGTTTCTCGGATACGAAACCACGGAGGCGGATTCCGAGATTATCGCGATGATCAGCGGAGGCGAAGAAATAGGCTCGGCCTCCGACGCTATGGACGTCGAGCTGGTTACGGCCGCCACCCCCTTTTACGGCGCGGCAGGGGGGCAGGTAGGCGACACGGGCGTTATAAGCGGGGTCTCCGGAAAAATCGTCGTCTCCAATACCTTGAAGCTCCCCGGAGACCTGATCGTTCATATCGGCAAGGTCGAGTCCGGCTCTTTCCATGTCGGCGATAGCGTCCATCTGGCCGTTGACGCCCAGTTGCGCAAGGACACCGAAATCCACCACACCGCGACACACATCCTGCACTCGGTCCTGCGCAAAGTTCTCGGAGATCACGTGAAGCAGGCGGGATCACTCGTCGCCCCGGATCGCCTCCGGTTTGACTTTAGCCACTTTGCCGCCCTGACCCCCGAAGAAATTGCCCGGATCGAGCGGCTGGTAAATGATGAAATTCGTCAAAACCAGCATCTCAACGTTCGAGTAATGGCGCTGGAGGAAGCCCTGAAAACCGGGGCTATGGCGCTTTTTGAAGAAAAATATGGAGACCGCGTCCGGATGGTTGAAATTCCGGGCTTCAGCCGCGAGCTTTGCGGCGGTACGCACACGCACGGGACCGGAGACCTGGGGGTCTTCGTGATCGTCCAGGAAACCAGCATCGCCGCAGGCGTCCGTCGAATCGAGGCCCTTGCCGGCAGACATGCTTTCGAGTACGTAAACCGGAACAGGGAAATCCTGAACCGCGCCGCCGCCACCCTCAAAGTTGCTCCTTCCGAGGTGGCCGAACGAATCGAAAAGCTGCTTGCCCAGCAACGGCAGATGGAGAAGGAACTCGAAGCCCTTAAGGCCTCGGTTGCCAGCAGGCACTCAGCCGATCTTTTCGATCAGACCGGAGAAATAGATGGCGTAGAGGTGCTGGTTACTCAAATCGAAGCCGATAACCCGAAGATTCTTCGGGAGATGAATGATAAATTCAAGGAGAAGTTTTCAAAGGGAGTAGCCGTTCTCGGAGCCGTCTCGGGTGATAAGGTTTTCCTGCTCGCCGGGGTGACCCAGGAACTGACATCCAGGCTGCACGCGGGAAATCTTATAAAAGAGATCGTCAAGGAAGTGGGCGGCTCCGGCGGTGGACGGCCGGATATGGCTCAAGCCGGAGGAAACAGGCCTGATAAGCTCAGGGATGCCCTCCATCTTGCCGAAAAATTGATCCGCGAAAAGCTCGGGTCGTAAAGACCTGAAAGCTCCCCTTGAAATGTTAAGTCGAATTTTCCGTCCGGCGGGATAAATCCGGCCCTGCAGCATTGTCGCGCTGCTCATTCGCAGGGGAGGGGGAGCGCAGCGCTGTATGCCCTCCCGGAGCGATTTGAACGCAACTCCGTATCAGATCCTGTCAACGCTGCAATAAGAGAGTTCCTTTTCCAGTTCGTCCGTGAGTTCTTCACGAAAATCCAGTATGCTATATATTGCGCCGCATTCACGGCAGCGCAGGTAAGCCCTGCGTCAGGTTTTTACCAGTTCAAGCTCTTTATTGCACTTTTTGCAAAGCAATACGGTTCTCCTCAATCGGAATGAATTTGAAATCCAAAACGGAATCCGGGTTTATATATTGAACCTGCGTTGGAATTCAAGCTAATACCGGGCCTTCAACGTGGTGCAACAGCCAGGTAAGGATTCTTTTTTATCTCTGATTGAATTCAAGACGGCCAGTGTAGAGGGAAAGGGACATGCCAGCCAATCTGCCTCCTCCCTACTTTGAAGCCGAAAAGCGCTACAGGGAAGGAAAAACTTCGGATGAGAAAATAGAAGCCCTGGAAGAGATGCTTACGATCATGCCCAAGCACAAGGGCACGGATAAGCTCAGGGCCGATTTGCGCAAACGCATAGCAAAGCATAAGTCCGAGGCCCAACAGAAAAAAGGTTCGGCAAGAGGGATCACAGCCTACAACATCGAAAGGGAGGGGGCAGCCCAAGCCATCATTGTCGGGGTCCCCAATGTCGGAAAATCATCCATTGTAGCCGCATTGACGAATGCAAAACCCGAGGTGGCCGATTTTCCCCATACCACGTGGAAGCCCACTCCAGGCATGGCCAATTTTGAAAATATTCAATTCCAGCTTATCGATACCCCGCCCGTCCCCACTGAATTCATCGATCCGGGACTGACCGACCTGCTGAGACGGACAGACATGATTGTGGCGGTCGTAGATATTCAGGCCGACCCTCTTCAACAGATGGAAGACACCATGGTTTTTCTGAACGGCCTAAGAATATACCAGCCTGGAGCGCCCATTCCGGGGGACTTGAGAAAGGCCCCGTTCATCAAGAAGGTCCTGCTGTCGGTAAACAAGGTTGATGATGAAGCGGCAGAGAAGGATTACCTCGCCTTTCAGGAGCTTTGCGTGTTGCCCCTGCCCTCGATACCCATTTCGATCCTGGCCGGGTACAATCTATCGGAGTTTCTCAGGAAAATCTATGAAATGGCCGGCGTTATACGGGTCTATACGAAGACGCCCGGCAAAGATCCCGACCTCAAGTCACCCTTCGTGCTGCCCAAAGAGAGCACGCTCGAGGAGCTTGCAGAACAAATCCATAAAGACTTCGTATCCAGGCTCAGGTTTGCAAAGGTATGGGGCGCGCGGTCCGTATTCGACGGACAGATGGTGCAGCGGGATTACGTCCTGCATGACGGCGATATCGTCGAAATACATACCTGATGATGTCTTACCTGAGTTTACATTAATTTACATTCCTTAGAAACCCGGTCTGGGCATGGCATCTTTAAGCATCGATTGTTAAGTATTGACTAAGCACCCAAAATATCTTAACTTGTTTACTGTTGAAGTCGCCGGGCCAGAGGTGTAACCTGTCGGCGGGTTCTATTTATAGAAGGGGGGCGGTAAAAGCCGGGAAGTTTCTTATCCGGTTACCGCTAAGGAGAAAGAAATATGAAAGCTTATAGCTCTGAGAAGTGCCTTCCTTTTGATTTTTATGTGAAAAAATCCGATCCGGACGATGAATTTGAACGCCTGATCGAAGGGCGGGTTATAGAAGGCAGGTTTGGCGGCCCTGGTTTGGATTTAGAGCAGATCGACCACGTCGAAGCCGAGGGGGCGGAGGACGGTTCCGTACCCGAATTGGAACCGGAAGAGGAAGAAGATCTGGCCGAAACTGAAGTTGCTGCAGCACCGATACAAGACTTTGAAGAAGACCACATCACCTGTTATCTCAAAGAGGTGTCCAGCTACCCTTTGCTCACCCAGGAGCGCGAAACCGAGCTGGCTCAGATAATCAGGCAGGGGCAGGACGAACTCGTGCAGATCGTCGAGGAACATGCAGCAGCAAACAAGATCATGGCGGACCTTAGCGATAAGGTCTACAAGCTCCTGGAGCACGAAAAGACCTTCCCCGGTGTAAGGGACAAGGTGCTTAAAGTCGTTGTGCGCACGCTGGAGCGGGCCACCAACGAACGCCCGGAAGAGCTGCTCTTCTCGATCTCACTGACAAGGGTGCGGGCGATAATGAAGGCCGTGGACATGGCAAAGCAGGAGATGGTCAGGGCGAACCTCAGGCTGGTCCTGAGTATAGCCAAGCGGTACAGGGGCCGGGGCATGACCTTTGACGACCTGATCCAGGAGGGGAACCTCGGTTTGCTCAAGGCGGTCGGCCGGTTCGACCACACGAAGGGGAACCGGTTCAGCACATATGCGACATGGTGGGTCCGGCAGAGCATCATTCGGGGAATTTACGACAAGACGAGGACAATTCGCCTGCCGGTACATTTTATCGAGCTGAAAAACCTTTTCTTCAAGGTCTATTACGAACTGCTCAAGGAACTGGGGCGCGAACCGGCGCCTGCTGAAATTGCCGAACGCTCGAAGCTGCCGGTAGAAAAAGTACAGATGGTCCTGACGCTTGCGGCTCAGCCGATCTCCCTGGAGACACCCATAGGAGAAGACGAGCAGAGGCTGGGAGACTTTATCGAAGACGAGAGGGCGCTGTCTCCGGTCGATGAGTGCTCCGACAGGGAATTGGCCGAGGTCACGCGGACCCTGCTTTCGACCTTGCAGCCCAGAGAGGAAAAAATCCTGCGGCTCAGGTTCGGCCTCGACGGCCAGCCGGCTGAGACCCTGGAGAAAATCGGAAAACTCTTCAATGTCTCCAAGGAGAGGATACGCCAGATCGAGAAAAAGGCGCTTCGCAAACTGAAAAACCCGAACAGGCAGGCATGCCTTAAGACGTTTATCGAGTAGAGCCCCATAAGAAGCAGGTCCGGTAGGACCTTTTCAAACGTACGCCAGGCGGGATAACCCCCGCCTTTTTTTATTGTTCATCCGGCAAACGAGTACCTTCAATATTTTTCACGCGAAGACGCGAAGGTGGAGAAGAAATGGTTATACGAGAGGAATTATTCGGGATTGTATCTGTGGTTTGGATTTTTGCCCCGAAGGGCTGCATATAATTGCCCCGGGTCAGAGGATCGCCACCCTGGGGTTATAACCGTCAACAAAAATCAGTCCTTACCCTGTAGGGGTTGCATAGCCTGTTCAAGCGCGCTGAGATTTATTGCTCTGAGTTCAAAATAACCCCTTCCAGGTCATAATCGTGCGCGGCGGTGATCTGAACTCGACGGATCTCTCCCGGTGCGGCATGCCCTGCCGTGATTATCACGCATCCGTCCACCTCCGGCGCCTGGGTGGGCAGGCGTCCCACGAGGAGCAGATCGGTATCGGGATGCCGGCCTTCAATGAGGACCGGGAGAATTTGTCCCACCCTTTGCGCGAGTTTCAGCCGGGATATCTCCCTTTGGGCTTCCAGGAGGGCTGCGCGCCTGTTTTCGGCGGTCTTTTTGCCCGGCCGGCCGGGTAGCCTCGCCGCCCGCGTCCCGGCTTCCGGCGAATAGGCAAAAACTCCCGCGTGGTCGAACCTGACCTGTTCCATGAAGGAGAGAAGCGACTTGAACTCCGCCCTGGTCTCGCCCGGAAAGCCTACCATGACCGAGGTGCGCAGGGCTGCGCCGGGAACGATGGAGCGGATTTTATCGATGATCCTTTCGGGGCTGCCCGGCGGGCGGCCCATAGCCGTCAGGACGGCGGGCGCGCTGTGCTGGATGGGGATATCCAGGTAGGGCACGACTTTGCGGGAATTTGCAATCGTATGGAGCAGCCGGCCGGTAATACGGTCGGGATATGAGTAAAGGAGCCGTATCCATTGAAGGCCCGGCGTCTCATCGAGTTTCTCGAGCAGCCTCGACAGGGCTTCAGGATCGTTCCGGTCAAGTCCGAACGCCGTGGTGTCCTGGGCAATCAGGTTGATTTCCTTTATGCCTTCAGATGCCAGCCGGAGCGCTTCAGCGACGATGTCTGCTTCCTGCCTGCTCCTGAGTTGCCCCCGCAGATGGGGAATAATGCAAAAAGAGCACGTGTTGCCGCACCCCTCGGCAATTTTGAGGTACGCCGAGTAAGCCCCCGTCGAAATTACCCGGCCTGCTCCGTCCTCGGGAACCTGCCCCGGCCTTGCGATCCAGAGCCGCTTCGGGTTCCCGCCGAGCCTGGATTCCACAGCGGTTTTCAGCGCATGATAATGGGAGGTCCCCAGGAGGATGTCCACTTCAGGGAGTTCTTCCAGGAGCTTTTTCCCATACCTCTGGACCATGCATCCTGTGGCGGCCAGCATGCGGCACTTTCCGGACCTTTTGTGCGCCGCCGCCTCGAGGATCGCCTCTATCGCCTCCTGCACCGCGCTTTCCAGAAACCCGCACGTGTTTACCACGATGAGTTCGGCTTCGGCGGCCTCTGCCGTCATGGTGTAGCCGATATCGAGCAACTGCTTTACCATCTGCTCGCTGTCCACGAGGTTCTTAGCGCATCCGAGGCTGATCAGAGAGGCGTATTTCATTTATGACATCCCGGTAGAGATTAGCGGAAAGACGTATTGTAACAAAAGACGAAAAGCAATTCACCGCAGAGGACGCAGAGAAAAGCTTAGACAGGATTTACAGGATTTACAGGATTAAGAGAAACGGCTATTTCCGGGTTCTGAGATACGGGTGGGCACAGATAGAGGAGCGCAGCGGGATGGATGGAACGACGGTTACACATTTCACCACGAAGGCCACGAAGAGCACGAAGGTGGAAAATGGCATGAAATGGCAGGAAATGGCAGGGTTTTGGGATTTTTTTACCACGGATTGAGGCGCGGAACGGGGGTGATGGAATAGTGAATGGTGAGTAGTGAATGGTGAAGGGAAAAAATCACAACTTTCATCTGCCGGAGTCGCATCGCCTGCTTCGAAATTGGAGGAACCGGTTTGATAGAGGATCACTTCTTCGTGAGCCAGACTATCCGCAGCATAAGCGAGCGCAGCCCGGATGTCGTCGGCGCATAGGTGAGGATATGCGTTCAGAAGGTCCTCCTCCCTGGCTCCCTCGCTCAGCTTCCTCAAGATCAGCTCGACAGTGACCCGAGTCCCTCGAATAACCGGTTTACCGAGCATGATCTTGGGGTTGATTTCGATACGATCATTAATGGTCATTTCAGTGCCTCACTCTTCACCCAACTCCGGGACGTGTTCATCTTCATATTTTTCAATCAACACGCCTACAATTTCCATGAAAGACGCTAACGGGTGCTTCTCGTCTTCGCCGACTTCGTCAATCAGGTTATCAAGCAAATGAACCATCGCCTGATACTCCAGGTTTGTGTGTGGAACAAACACGATCTCGGAGATAGAGGACCATACCTTTGCGGCCTTCTGTACTCCTGAAGTAAGCATGACTACTCCTTCCATTTGCTTTTGCCGTATTCCTCATGAGTCAGAACAGCCCGAATATAGACTTTTCTGCGGTTATAATGAACGGCTGAAATCAGCCTGACTTTGTTGCCGCCAATGTTGAAAACAGTCAATTTGCCCACCTGGTCGGCATCCGGGAAGATTTCTCTCAGCCCGGCAAAGGAAGCTGCGGGCAAGTTTTCTCTCTTCTCGCTTAGAAGAGTTTTGAGTTTGGGGTTTTGAGCTACTAAAAACTGACAATCGGTAACTTAATACTCTTCAGATCCCCGCTCGCCGCTGCATTTAGGACCATCATGTCGCACAGTTGCAGAACGGTTAGTTCTTGTATATAGTTACACATTCCAGCCGGACATGCATGCGAAACTGGACCCCGGCTCGGTAAAATCGGAAGCCCACTTCCAAAGTGGAATTTCAGTGCATTGATGTCGATCAGATCCTGAAGGCGGAGTGAGAAAAACATGGAAAGAATTCTCAAGATCCCCTTGGTCCTTACACCGCAGTCGGAAGGCGGCTATACGGTCACCAGCCCGGTTTTGCCCGAAATGGTGACGGAAGGCGATACGCTGGAACAGGCTATGGAAAATGTGCAGGATGCCTTGAAAGCGACCCTGGAGCTTTATCAGGATATGAATATGCCTTTGCCGGCTAATCTTCTGCAGGATTCGGAGCACAATTCCATCTGGTTTGAGTGGCTGGCGGCCGTCTGATGAAATATAAGGAAGTAGCCGGCAAACTGCATGCCCTGGGATGTATCGAATTTCCTCGCCGTTCGGGAGGCTCCCACCGCAAGTGGATGAATCCTCTCAATAACCGGGGCACAGTTATCCCAGACTGGGGAAGCAGGGATTTGAAAGCCGGCACTCTACGTCAGGCAATCAAACAACTAGGAATTGATTGGGCCGATTTTATCGAAATCTGAAGGCTTGGGGGCTCCATCCGGTAGCCTCTAAACGGACCATGCCGCACCCCACCCCGTAGAGTGTCGAGGGAATGTCGTTGGACGAGACAACTCACGGGCGCGTGCCGATAAAGTTGAAATGCTGAAAAGAGATGATGGTGAAGCGGTCTATTCCGGCGAAAACCAGGAGGTCGAAGGATAGTATCAAAAGGGCCATGGCCGCATATATGCCGAGCGCCCGGTTCGGGGGGTATTTTTCCCTGATTTTGGAGATCAGCAGGAAAAAACCCGCGGTCATCGCATAGCACTCGAGGGCAAAGGGCGGAAATCCCAGGAAGCCGAGCAAAGGCATTTCAAAAATCTTCAGGAAGCCGAGGTGAGGCACGGTGTATATCCATTTCGCCCCGGCCCGGAAGTTCCACAACTCCCACAAAAAACCGCAAAAGGCCCCCGCCAGAAGCAGCAGATAAGACATGCGCAGCGACCCCTTTTCCCATTCGCGCAGAAGGGAAGGCGCGCCCGACTTGTGATTGACAGGTTCGAGGAGGAATACGAAAGCGACCCAGACAAGGGGGAAAAAGTACCCCGGCCAAACGAGCGGCAGGACCAGAAAAAGTATTCCCGCGACGATGAAGGGTATGTATAACCTTTGAGGGTTAGCAAGGGGGGCCGTTCTTGAGTTTTTCATGACCCCGAGAAATTCCAGCAGCGCTGCTGTCGAAAAAATTCCCGGCAAAACCGTGGAAAAGGCAAAAGGGTACCCCGCCCATCTAAGCACTGTTTCAGAGGGAATATTTACATAATGCCAGTTCGAGAGGCGGAAATTCAAGGCTTCAAAGACGAGCCACACGGTTGTGGACAGGGGAAGAAGGAGAAGGAATTTCCGGGGATTTTCAAACAGCAACGATTTTCCCCCCCGGTAATAGAGAAAGGAGTCAATAAAGATGATGTAGCTCCACCAGGCAAATGAATAATAGAAGGAAAAAAAAGGCTCGAATCCGGACAGCATGGCAATAGTGGAAATCCCGAAGAAGAGACAGGCCGCAGGCATCAGGATTCGGGCCATGGTCGTTTTGTTTTTCTCGTTCATTTTGGGACCTTCATCCAGTCAGAGACAATAAACGCTTGATTCCTTCCGAGATAGACTGTAAATAACGTAAAATCCCGAAAACATATAAATAAGCCGTTGGGCTTACATTCGTGCGTTGCGGGGCATAACCCGCGCCGGCGCGCATTGGACTGCGCCTCTCAGCCTCGGTGGGCCAGGCGGCGGGGGCCTTGAAATTCATTTAAATAAAATGCTTTGGGCTGGTTAAATTCTGAATACAAAAGATTTATAATGGGTTTCCAGTAGTGCATTGTCAACAAAACTTAGTTGATGCTGTAGCAGTGCGGTGAAGCCGGGGATTTTCCGCACCGCGATTTTGCATTATTTTTTTGCGCCGAGCCTGTCGGGCTGGGGGTACAAATGAGGAGTTTTTGCTCATGGCGAAGGAAAAAGGCACTCGAGGACAGCCCGTTCAACCCGAAAGAGTAGATAAGGACGCCCCTTATCCTTGCATGTGCAAGGAGGGCAAAGGGGTTCGCAATTTCGCCTGCCCGAATTACGACAACTGCCTGGATAGGGCTGCCAAAGGGATGTGGGCCGGTTTTACCTGTAGAGAATGCTGCTCTTACGTCCAAAAAGAAGAAGACAATCAGAGCTGAAGAGTCGAACCACGGATGAACACGGAGTCGAGAAGATCACCGGACTTAAAGAGCGGAACCACGGATGAACACGGACTAAAAGAGCGGAACCACGGATGGACGCGGATAGACACGGATTGTTGAATGAGGAAGAAACAAAGCGAATCATCGGGTGTGCAATGGAAGTGATGAATTGCCTTGGGCACGGCTTCCTGGAAAAGCCCTACGAGAATGCGCTGGTGGTTGAGTTCGGGCTTAAGGGTATTCCGTTCAAACAACAGCCACGTTTCGATGTGGTCTACAAGGACGTAAAGGTGGGCGAGTATATCCCGGACTTGATCGCTTTTGATCAAGTAGTCGTGGATACGAAGGTTATCGAGAAGATCACGGACCTGGAAATCGGCCAGGTTCTCAACTACCTGAAGATAACCGGACTAAAAGTCGGCCTTATCCTGAACTTCAGGCGCCCCAAACTCGAATGGAAGAGGATCGTACTGTAGGACCACGGATGAACCGCGAGTAGAACCACGGATGGACGCGGATAGACACGGACTGTTGAATGAGGAAGAAACAAAGCGAATCATCGGATGCGCGCTGGAAGTGTTGAATTGCCTTGGGTACGCCTTTCTGGAAAAGCCTTTAGGGGCCTCAAACATGAACCACTTGTGGAACCACGGATGAACACAGATATACACGGATAAACTGTCCGACCATAAGGTAGCTTGACAGATATCTGATATTTTTCTAAATCTCTGGTTGAGCTAACCGTTTGATTCGATGGTATATTCATCATCCTTCCCCAGAGTCCACAGTCCTAACTAGAGTCATGGGCGGACTTTGGCAGGCTCTCGCGGGCGATTTCCACGATCTCCATCTTCCTTTTCCTTCTTCGCGCGAAAAATTTCCACGCCCCACCGTTGCTCAAGCGGTGAACGGATACACAAGGATGGTTTATTTTTGTATGAACGCAAACAACCCGCCGGAGCGGGTTGTTTTTTGGCTTTAATAAATTGTGAAGAAAAATCCGTGTTTATCTGCGTCCATCCGCGGTTTGGTTTTCCACGAGATGGTTCATCAGTGGTTCTATTCTTCAGCTCGCAGAGCTTTCGGTCTTCGCAGGAGCGGCTTCGGTCTTTTGGGCTGATTTTTTGGCCTTCTTCTTTTTACCGGTTTCGCCACCCTCGTTTATCAGCTCCAGCAGGCACATGGGAGCGGCATCGCCCCGCCTGAAGCCTACTTTCACAATCCTGGTATACCCGCCGGCCCGGTTTTGATATCTCTGGGCAAGCTCCGCGAATACCTTGTGCACAACGTCTTTTTCACGGATAATCGCAAGGGCGCGCCTCCGGGAATGCAAGTCGCCATGTTTGCCCAGGGTAATCATCCACTCGGCCCACCGGCGCATCTCCTTCGCTTTTGGCACCGTAGTGTAGATGCGTTCGTGATTGAGAAGCGAGGTAACCATATTGCGGAACATGGCCAGACGGTGGCTTGTCGTCATGTTCAGTTTTCTTCCCGAAACTCCGTGGCGCATGGATTACTCCTGTTCCTTTCTTCTCTCTTCGATTTCCTCGCGGCTGGGAAAGCTGTCGATCTTCATTCCCAGAGAGAGTCCCATTTCGCTCAGGATTTCTTTTATCTCATTGAGCGACTTGCGGCCGAAATTCTTGGTCTTGAGCATCTCCTGCTCGGTTCTCTGGACAAGCTCGCCAATATGGCGGATATCGGCATTTTTCAGACAGTTTGCCGACCGAACGGAGAGTTCCAGTTCGTCAACGCTGCGGAAGAGGTTTTCATTGAAGGCCGGCTCGGTCCGGACTTCTTCCTCCTGCGACTCAGCTTCCTCTTCGAAATTGATGAAGATGGTGAGCTGGTCCTTGAGAATCTTGGCGGCGTAGGCCAGCGCATCCTCCGGCTTAAGACTTCCGTCCGACCAGATCTCCAGGGTCAGTTTGTCATAGTCGGTAATCTGGGCGACGCGGGCCTGGGAAACCGTATAGCTCACTTTGCGCACCGGCGAAAAGACAGCGTCGATGGGGATCGTTCCGATAGGCTGGGATTCCTCGATATTTTTTTCGGCCGGAACGTAACCCTTCCCCTGCCTGATGGTCAGCTCCATTCTGAGCTTGGCATCCTTGGCAAGAGTGCAGATGTGATGGCCGGGATTGAGGACCTCGACCATCGGCCCCGCCTGAATGTCCCCGGCGGTGACCCGGCCTTCTCCCTGCTTCTCGATATAAACCCGGCGGGGATTTCCGTCCCCACTCACCCTGAAGCGAACTTCCTTCAAATTGAGTATGACATCCGTAACGTCTTCCAGGACACCGGGGATGGTGGAGAACTCGTGCAAAACGCCGTCTACCTTTACGTGGGTTATGGCCGTACCCTGAAGGGATGAAAGCAACACCCTCCGCAGCGCGTTACCCAGCGTAATACCGAAACCCCTCTCCAGTGGCTCGCATTCGAATTTCCCATAAGTACTGGGCTCTGTTGTTTCGACTTCCAAGCGCTTCGGTTTTATAAGTTCGCGCCAGTTCTTTTGCATGTTTTATCCTCATCAAAGAAACATCAGTACAGGGGCTCCCCGGTCTGGAAATTCAAGCGGGCCTCTTGGATACGTTAAGCTCCAAAGGCCCTTTGCTGCCTAGACTCCTGTAAATCGCTGCTCTTTTTATTTCGAATAGAATTCAACTACAAGCTGTTCCTGAACCGGAAGGTTCATCTCATCGCGTGCGGGGTAGACCTTGAAGGTACCCTCGTACTTCGACGTGTCGAGATCGAGCCATACGGGAAGTCCTCTTCGCGGCAGAGCCCCCATTGATTCATTTATGGCCGGCAGATTGCGGCTACCCTCTGCTACGGAAACCGAATCACCCGGTCTCAGCAGATACGAGGGAATGTTTACCTTCCTGCCGTTCACTTGAAAATGATCATGTCTGACGAGCTGCCTTGCCTGGCTGCGGGAATTGGCGAAACCAAGCCGATAGACCGTATTGTCCAGCCTGCGTTCGAGCAAAACGAGAAAATTTGTACCAGTGACGCCCTTCTGTCGATCCGCTTCTTTGAAATAACTCCTGAACTGCTTTTCGACCAGGCCGTATATTCTTTTGATTTTCTGCTTTTCGCGAAGCTGGAGTCCGTAGTCGGAGAGCTTGCCTCTGCCCTGGCCATGCTGCCCCGGTGGATAGTTGCGGCGCTCGATCGCGCATTTGTCCGAATAGCAGCGGTCGCCTTTAAGGTAGAGCTTCATCGTTTCTCGACGGCAAAGCCTGCATTGTGATTCAGTGTAGCGGGCCAAAATGTTCCTCCTGACAATATAAGTACGATAGCGATGCTATTCGTTATACCCGTCGCCTCTTGGGAGGCCTGCATCCATTGTGCGGTATCGGGGTGACGTCTTTTATAAAAGTGATATTGAAGCCTGCGGCCTGAAGAGCCCGAAGAGCGGCTTCGCGGCCGGAACCGGGGCCTTTGACAAAGACTTCGATATTCTGGACTCCGTGCTCCTGAGCCTTCTTGGAGGCTATCTCGGCTGCCACCTGCGCAGCGAATGGAGTGCTTTTCCGGGACCCCTTGAACCCCTGACTTCCCGCGCTCGACCATGAAATAGCGTTACCGCTCAAATCCGTGATGGTGATGATCGTGTTATTGAAGGTCGATCGGATATGAGCAACGCCGTTGAGAATGTTCTTGCGTTCTTTTTTCTTGGTTCTGGGTGCGGCTTTCTCTTTTGCCATGTTTCCTCCGTCCTACGCTTTCTTGCGCTTGCCCATTACGGAGCGGCGCGGACCTTTACGTGTGCGGGCGTTGGTGTGAGTGCGCTGGCCGCGGACCGGCAGCCCCCGGCGGTGCCTCAACCCCCTATAGCAGCCCAGATCCATGAGGCGCTTAATGCTCATCGAGACCTCGGACCTTAGATCGCCTTCCACCTTCAAGTGGGAATCGATAATCTGCCTGATCGCGTTTACCTGGACCTCGGTCAGATCGTCACTCTTGGTATCCCTGTCGATCTTGGCCATCTCGAGGACTTTCTGGGCCGTAGGTCTTCCGATACCGAAAATATATGTCAGAGCGATTTCAATACGCTTGTTCTTAGGTAAATCGATGCCTGCAATTCGTGCCAATGTCCTACTCCTCCATTAGCCCTGGCGCTGCTTGTGCCTGGGATTCTCACAAATCACGCGCACATTTCCGTGGCGCCGAATGATTTTGCATTTTCTGCAAATGCGTTTAACCGATGCCCGCACTTTCATCTCAGCAATTCCTTTCCACAAGCAAACGCCACTTAAACCTTACGACTTGGACCTGTAGGTGATGCGGCCCCGAGTCAGATCGTAAGGAGAAAGCTCCACGGTGACCTTATCGCCGGGCAGGATGCGAATGAAATGCATGCGCATCTTTCCGGAGATATGGGCGAGAATGCGATGGCCGTTAGGCAACTCGACGCGAAACATGGCATTTGGGAGGGTCTCTACGACCGTCCCTTCTACTTCTATAGCGTCCTCTTTGGCCATGTTCGCCGCTTCTCCTTAAGTCAATTTGCGAACTTTTTATTATACTTCATCACCGCGCTAATGTAAAGTGGTTTCTCGCAGCGTCAAAATTTCAGGACTATTGTCGGTTATAGCGATAGTGTGTTCGAAATGAGCCGAAAGCTTCTTGTCGCGCGTCACCGCCGTCCATTGATCTTCGAGTATCTCTACGTCGGGTCCGCCACAGTTTATCATCGGCTCAACGGCCAGCACCATTCCCGGTTTGAGTTTCACGCCCTTGCCGGGCGGTCCGTAATTGGGAATCTGGGGACTTTCGTGCAGATGCTGTCCGATTCCATGCCCGACAAATTCCCTCACCACCGAATAACCCCGCTTCTCCACGTAATCCTGTATGGCATGAGATATATCGGAAAGGCGGTTGCCGGAAATCGCCTGCGAAATGCCCTCGTACAGGCACTGCTCCGTCACTGCGCACAACCGGGCGGCTTCATCGGAGATCTTACCCACAGGCGCAGTTACAGCCGCGTCCCCGTAATAACCGTCCAAAACAACCCCGAAGTCCAGGCTTATGATATCGCCTTCCTTCAGGCGGCACTGCCTGGAGGGCATTCCGTGGACCACTTCTTCGTTAACCGATGTGCAAAGGGCGAAAGGATATCCATGGTAGCCTTTGAACGCCGGTTTTACGTGCTTTTTCGAAGCCAGTTCCTCGCTTATGGCATTGAGTTCCCAAGTCGTAATCCCCGGCTTGGTCTGCTCGATCAACCGATTGAGAATCTCGGCTACAATCAGGCAGGCAGTTTTAATCTTTTCTATTTCAGCACGGGACCTTAGGATGATCAATAGAACCGCCCCCTAGCCAAGGACCTTCTGGATGCGCTGCAAGATGTCATCCATCTTACCCACACCGTCGATGTGGCGAAGCTTACCCTGTTTTTCGTAGTAGTCTATCAGGGGCTTTGTCTGCGCTTCATAAGTTTCGAGCCTGGACTTCACCGTCGCTTCGTTGTCGTCGGATCTCTGATAGAGTTCGCCGCCGCATTTGTCGCAGACGCCTTCCTTCTTTGGAGGATCGAACATCACATGGAACCCGGCCCCGCAGGCCCGGCATGTACGCCGGCCCGTAAGGCGGCCAAGCAGCTCTGAGCTGGGGACTTCGACGCTCACAACGTGATCTATTTTCTGAGCCAATCCGGCAAGGATTTTGTCCAGTTCCTGCGCCTGTGCGGCGGTGCGGGGAAATCCGTCAAGCATGTAGCCGCCCTTGGCGTCAGGTTTTTGTATACGCTCCTTGACCAACCCGATCACTACGCTGTCGGGAACCAGGCCGCCGGCATCCATATATTTTTTGGCCTCAAGCCCAAGCGGGGTCCCTTCCTTCAGGGCCGCGCGAAGCATATCTCCCGTGGAAACCTGCGGAATGTGATACTTGTCTACAAGTCGCTTGGCCTGGGTCCCTTTTCCGGCTCCCGGCGGTCCGAGCAAAATAATATTCATCGTTTACCTCCCGTTAAAAGTGCGAATAACAGCTCATCGATCACGCCCGCTGCTCCATTTGGGGGATGGAGGTTAGCGGCGGCCCTTCATCTTGCCTTTTTTGAGGAAACCCTCGTAATGGCGCGACAGCATGTGAGCCTCAATCTGGGCCAGAGTGTCCATTGCGACGCCGATGACGATCAGCAGAGCGGTCCCTCCGAAGTAGAAAGGCACGCCGAATCTTGAAATCAACATGGAAGGCAGAACACAAACCGCCGAGATGTAGATGGCGCCACCGAGAGTAATGCGGCTCAGAACCTTGTCAATATATTCAGCAGTAGGCCTGCCCGGGCGTATGCCGGGAATGAACCCGCCGTATTTTTTCATGTTTTCAGACACGTCCACAGGATTGAAAACAATAGCCGTATAGAAGAAGCAGAAAAAGATAATGAACGCCACGTAGAGTAAAGAATAGGCCCAGTGCCCGGGAGTCAGCCCCTGGGAAATCGACTGGACCCAGGGAATTTTTATGAAATTGGCTACAGTGGCCGGAAACATAATGATCGACGATGCGAAAATCGGTGGAATAACGCCGGAAGCGTTTATCTTGAGCGGTATATGAGTGTTTTGTCCTCCGTAGACCCGCCTTCCGACCACACGTTTGGCATACTGGACCGGGATTCGCCGCTGTCCCCGCTCCATAAAGATGATGAAAGCAACTACGCATAGCATCATTAACGCGAGGGCAACGAGTATGAAGATACTCATTTCGCCTGCCTGAACCAGCCGCGCCGTACTGATAATGGCGTTCGGGATGCCGGCGACAATGCCTGCGAAAATGATAAGCGATATTCCATTTCCGATCCCGCGCTCGGTTATCTGTTCACCGAGCCACATGATGAACGCGGTACCGGCAGTCAATGTCAGCACTGTAATCAGGCGAAATCCCCATCCGGACATCAAAACCAGCGGAATGTCCCCCGGAGCGTGCTGGGACTCGAGCCCGAAGCCTATTCCGAAGCCCTGGATGATGCTCAGCACCACGGTCCCGTACCGGGTGTACTGGGTGATCTTGCGGCGCCCCGATTCTCCTTCCTTGCTGAGCCTCTCGAGGGTGGGAATGACCACCGTAAGGAGCTGGAGGATAATGGAAGCGCTGATATAGGGCATAATTCCGAGGGCAAATACGGAGAAGTGGCTCAGAGCGCCGCCGGAAAACATGTCAAAAAGGCCCAGGAGCGTACCTTTGGCCGCGTTGAAGTAGGCTTCCAGCGCCCTGGTATTGATATAGGGCGTCGGAATGTGGGCCCCGATGCGGTAAACCCCGAGCAACATCAGGGTCATTCCTATGCGGCGTTTAAGCTCGGGAATTCTCCCTATATTGGCAAAGCCGGCGAGCACTTATTATTTCCCTTCCGTGAGCGGTATGAGTTCAACCTTACCGCCTGCCGCTTCGATTTTCTGAGTGGCCGATGCGCTTGCCTTGTGCACGCGAACCGTAAGAGGCTGAGTAATTTCACCGTTGGCCAGCAGCTTGACTCCATAGCGGATTTTCCTGAGCACCCCGGCGCCCATCAGATCGAGAGGGCCGATTTCGCTTCCTGCAGGAAAATTGTTCAAATCGCCAAGGTTGATGATCGAAAATTCCTTTTTGAATATATTGGTGAAACCGCGTTTGGGAATTCTGCGCTGGAGCGGCATCTGGCCGCCTTCGAACCAGGGAGGCGTGCCGCCGCCGGAGCGCGATTTCTGTCCCTTTGTTCCCTTGCCGGCGGTCATTCCCTGGCCGGAACCCGAACCCCGGCCGAGGCGCTTTGTATTCTTCTTTGCTCCGGGAGGCGGAGCCAGATCACTGAGTCTCATCAAAAACCCCTATCTTTCCTCGATTTTAACGAGGTGAATCACCTTCTTGAGAGCACCCAGCACCTGGGGCGAACTGTAGAGGTTCACAGGCCTGAGCATCCGCGTAAGCCCAAGCGCCTGTAAAATTCTGCGATGCTTTTCGGGGCGCCCTATCGGGCTTCGAACCAGCTTTACCTGAATTGGCTTTACCATTGCTGCACCCTAATAGTTTTGAGTTTTTAGTTTTGAGTTTTTAGTTAACTCAAAACCATCAACCAACAGCTAACAACTGAGTAGTTTTGAGTTTCGAGTTTTTAGTTTTTAGTTAACCCAAAACTATCAACTAAAAACTCAAAACCGCCATTGGCGCGAGCTAGGCCCCTTCGAGAATGTTCTTCCCTCTGATTTTGGAAACCTGCTCTACGCTGCGGAGCATCTTGAGCCCTTCGATCGTGGCCTTGACGACATTATGGGGATTTCTCGACCCGACGCACTTCGTCAATATATCGTGAATGCCTGCCGCTTCCATTATGGCGCGCACGGCGCCGCCGGCGATAACACCGGTACCGGGGGAGGCCGGCTTCAAAACGACCGATGAAGCCCCGAATCGGCCAAGCACCTCATGAGGAATTGTAGTTTCCTTCAGTGGGATGTTGACCATGCTACGTTTGGCCGATTCCATTCCTTTGCGTATGGCCTCGGGAACTTCGTTCGCCTTGCCGAGAGCATGTCCCACCTTGCCGTTGCCGTCCCCGACAACGACAATGGCGCTGAACGAAAAACGGCGGCCGCCTTTAACGACTTTGGCCACCCGGCTTATATGGACCACTTTGTCAATTAGCTGGAGCTGGCTTGTTTCCACAGCTATCAATGTGTGTGCCTCCGATCTTGAAAAGAATTAAAAATCAAGACCCTTCTGGCGGGCTGCATCCGCAAGGGCCTGAATGCGCCCGTGATAGATAAAGCCGTTGCGGTCGAAAACGACCTTGGCGATACCTTTCTCGAGGGCCTTGCTGGCGACGAGCTCCCCAACGCGTTTGGCGGCGCTGACTTTTCCCTTGATCGCCTCCATTTCCTTGTACTCGGGGGAGAGTGTGGACGCGGATACCAGGGTTGCCCCGGTCTCGTCGTTGATTATCTGGGCATATATATGCTTGTCGCTGCGGAAGACCGTAAGCCTGGGGCGCGCCTCGGTGCCTTCCAGCTTTCTTCTTATGCGTTTTTTTCGCTTGAGCCGGGCGACGTCGCGCGGATTTGTGCTGCCTGATGCCATTTGAGCTCCCTCCGTAGCTACTTCTTGGAACCGGTCTTGCCGACCTTGCGGCGCACGTGCACGCCGGAGTATCGAATACCCTTGCCCTTGTACGGCTCCACTGGCCTCAGGGCGCGAATACGGGCTGCGGTTTCCCCCAGAACTTCGATATCGATACCTTCGAGCCGGATAACGTTAGACCTGTCCACACTCGCTTTGATCCCCTCGGGCAACGGGAACTGAATGGGATGTGAGTAGCCCAGACTCAGGTTCAGATTGTTTCCCTGCACCTCAGCCCGGTAGCCGGTCCCCTGAATCTCGAGTCCCCTGTTGAATCCTTCGCTCACGCCGCGAACCATATTGTTTACCAGCGCGCGAATCAGCCCATGGGTGGAGCGGGCTTCTTTGGAATCGTCCCTGCGTTTGAACTCGACGGCTTGTTTTGCAATCTCTACATCCAGAGTTGCCGGAATAGATCTCTGCAATGTCCCCTTTGGACCTTGCACCGTGAGCACCGAATCCGCGAGGGTGACTTCCACACCTTTCGGTAAGGCTATGGGTAATTTACCCACCCGTGACATGCAATTACTCCTTTATGAGTTCTCCGCAGAGCGCGAGAAGACCTACCAGACAGCGCAGAGCAATTCGCCGCCCACGCCTTCTTTGCGGGCCTGCCTGTCGGTCATCACCCCTTTGGAGGTGGAGACGATGGAAATCCCCATCCCGTTCATCACACGGGGGATATCTTCATGGCCTACATAAGAGCGGCGACCGGGCCTGCTGATTCGCTTGGCCCCGAGCAGAGCGCCTTCACGGCGTTCACCGTACTTGATATGAACCCGGAGAACTCCCTGCTTATCGTCTCTGATGAATTTATAGTTCTTTATGTATCCCTCTTCCTTAAGAATGCGGCACAAATTCGCTTTCATGCGGGAAGCGGGGATGTCCAACTTGTCAAACCGTGCTTTCTGCGCATTGCGAATGCGGTTAAGGAAGTCGCCTATCGAATCCGATACCATCATGATTTATGCTCTCCTCCGGTCCTACCAGCTAGCCTTGACCACGCCGGGAAGTTCGCCCCTGAGGGCCATATTGCGGAAGCAGATCCGGCAAATTCCGAACTTGCGGTAGTAGGCTCGAGGCCGGCCGCATAGCGGACACCGGTTGTAGGCCCTGACCTTGAATTTTGGTTTGCGTGCTGCTTTTGCTATGAGAGACTTCTTAGCCAAATGAGGCCTCCTTCTCAATGCTTGAATGGCATGCCCATGAGGGCGAGAAGCGTCCTCGCCTCATCGTCCGTCTTGGCCGTAGTAACAATAGTGATATTCATCCCCTTGATTTTATCGATCTTATCGTAGTCGATCTCGGGGAAAATGATGTGTTCCTTTATTCCAAGGGTGTAATTGCCCCTGCCGTCCAGAGCCTTGGAAGAAATGCCCCGGAAGTCGCGGACACGGGGCAGAGCGACGTTGACGAGCTTATCGAAAAACTCGTACATCCGGTCGCCTCGCAGGGTGACCATGCACCCGATCGGCATGCCTTTCCTGAGCTTGAAGGCGGCGATGCTCTGGCGCGCCTTTGTGATAACCGGCTTTTGTCCGCTTATCTGCGACAGCTCGGCCGTCGCTGAATCCAGGATTTTCACGTTCTGAATAGCTTCCCCGAGGCCCATGTTGAGTATGATCTTGGAAAGCCTGGGTATTTGCATCGGGCTTTTGTACTGGTACTGCTCCCGGAGCTGGGGAACAATTTCCTGAGAATACCTGTCGCGCAGTACTGCCATTTTACCTCCGCTCCCGCCTTTGTGGTGGACGTCCCTAGTCGATGACTTCCTTGCATTTTTTACAGTACCGCACTGTGCGGTCATCGAGAACTCTATGGCCCACCCGGGTCGGGTCAGTGCACTTCGAACAAATCAACATGAGATTCGAAATCTGAATGGGGGCTTCTCTTTCCAGAATGCCTCCCTGCCGCGTCTGCTGACTGGGCTTGAGATGACGCTTGACCATGTTGATTTTTTCCACGATCGCCCGTTCCTTCTTGGGAATGACGCGCAGGACCTTGCCGCTCTTTCCCTTGTCCTTGCCGGCGATCACCTTCACCGTATCGTTTTTCTTTACATGATAAACCTGATGTTTCATGGCGTGGCCCTTTTCGCTAAAGAACTTCCGGAGCGAGCGATATGATCTTCATGAACTGTTTAGCGCGCAACTCCCTGGCAACCGGTCCGAAAATGCGGGTGCCGATCGGTTCCTTCGCGGCGTTTATAAGGACCGCAGAGTTATCGTCGAACTTGATATAGGAACCATCCGGGCGACGAACTTCCTTCTTTGTGCGCACGACAACCGCCTTGACCACGTCACCCTTCTTCACTTTCGCGTTGGGAATGGCCTCTTGAACCGATACCACGATAATGTCGCCCACCGAAGCGTATCGCCTGCGGGTCCCGCCGAGCACCTTGATGCAGTAAAGCCTCTTGGCGCCGGAATTATCAGCGGCATTCAATTGAGTTTCCGATTGAATCATTTGTTACTCCACATCTTTTCAGGGACACGAGCCCCCGAGCGGTTAGACAGCCGCTTTTTCCAGGATCTTTACAACCAGCCAGCGCTTGTCCTTGCTGATAGGTCTGCTTTCCTCGATAAGCACGCGGTCTCCAACCGAGCAGGCATTCTGCTCGTCGTGCGCCTTAAAGGTGTTTCTGCGCCGGACGTATTTGCGATATTTCGCTTCCTGAATCAGCCGTTCGACCATGACCACAACGGTCTTGTCCATTTTGTTGCTCATGACTTTGCCGACCCAAGTCTTCCTGGTTGATTTCTTCTCTTCCATGATACCTCTCTGCCCCTATGCCCCGGCTTTGCTGTCCATTTCGGCCAAAATCGTGAGAATCCGGGCTATTTCCGCTTTATTCTTGGGAAGCTGCGCGGTGTTTTCCAGTTGTCCCGTAGCATGTTGAAACTTGAGATTAAACTGGGCTTCCTGTATCTCGTTGAGCTTCTGGATCAACTCGTCCCTAGTCATTTCCCGCAGAGCGCTGGCTTTCATAGTATATCCTGCCTCGAAACGAACCGTGTGGGCAACGGAAGCTTATGGGCGGCGAGATTGAGGGCCTCGCGCGCAACGGCTTCAGTTACGCCCTGTATTTCGTAGAGAATCCGGCCCGGCCTGACGACGGCCATCCAACCTTCGGGCGAACCCTTGCCTTTTCCCATTCGAGTTTCGGCGGGCTTCTTGGTGAAAGGCTTATCGGGGAAGATTCGAATCCAAACCTTGCCTCCGCGCTTCACATGGCGCGTAATGGCGACACGGGCGGCCTCGATCTGCCTGGCCGTAACGTAGCCCGGCTCAAGCGCCTTAAGGCCGAAATCGCCGAAGCTCACGGCACTCCCCCGGAATGCAGTGCCCCTCATGCGGCCCTTCTGCACTTTTCTGAATTTGACTCTTTTTGGAGCTAACATTTCTTATCTCCCGATATACAGCCGGACCCCGAGGACGCCTGCAAGCGTCCCGATCCGCCAAAAATCCTAAACCGCAAATCAGCGGCGCAGAAAGCTGCCAACTCCTCAGGGCAACACTTCACCCTTAAAAATCCAGACCCTGACGCCGATAATGCCGTAGGTAGTCCTGGCAAGGGCCGTGCCGTAATCAATGTCGGCCCTGAGAGTGTGAAGGGGAACCCTGCCTTCGCGGTACCATTCGCGCCTGGCCATTTCAGCTCCACCCAGCCGCCCTGCCGATGCTACCCTTACGCCCTTGGCGCCGAACTTCAGGGCCGAGCTGACAGCGCGCTTCATTGCGCGGCGGAAAGCCACGCGCCTTACGAGCTGCAGTGCTATATTTTCCGCAACCAGGGTGGCATCGAGTTCGGGACGGCGCACTTCCTGGATATCGATAAGGACTTCCCGCTTGAACCGGCGCTCGATGTCGCGTCTAAGCACTTCGATCTCAGCGCCTTTCTTACCTATTACGATTCCCGGGCGAGCCGTGTGAATCCGAATCTTTACCTTGTTGGCGGCACGCTCGATCTCAATTTTTGAGATCCCGGCGTGGAACAGCCGCTCTTTGATGTAATCGCGGATTTTGCGATCCTCGAAAACAAGCTTGGAATAGCCCTTGGTTGCAAACCATTTCGAATCCCAGGTCTTAATTATTCCGAGCCGGAACCCTGTTGGATGAACTTTCTGTCCCAAACCTCACCTCCATATGGGCGATTTCAAAAAGTAACTATAACCCGACGCGACAGCACAGACGATGGGTCGCGCATTTTGCGCGGGGTTTTATTTCTTCTCATCCAAAACCACTGTTATGTGGCTCGAAGGCTTGATAATCTTGGTCGCCCTGCCCATGGCTCTCGGACGAAACCTCTTGAGCCTGGGTCCCTGGTCGATCTTTATTATCTTAATGTAGAGCTTTTCCAGATCACCCGCGTTAGTATTTTCGGCGTTCGCCATGGCCGAGCGGAGCACCTTCGTTATGAGCCGCCCGCTCTTTTTCGGCGTAAACCGGAGCATAATCAGCGCCTCATCGACTTTTTTGCCACGAACCATATCGGCGACCAGTCGAGTCTTCTGCGCGGAGATCCGCAGATATTTGCCAACGGCTCTCACTTCCATTATTTTTTCCCTTTTACTTTGGACTTCTTATCTCCAGCATGACCATGAAAGGTCCTGGTCGGAGAGAACTCACCGAGTTTATGCCCAACCATGTTCTCGCTCACGAAAACCGGAATGAACTTCTTCCCGTTATGCACGGCAAGGGTTACCCCGACAAATTCGGGCAGGATGGTGGACCTGCGCGACCAGGTTTTTATTACCTTGCGGTCGCCGACGTCTTTGGCTTTGGTGATTTTATCGACCAAGTGTCCATCTACAAATGGCCCTTTTTTTAAAGACCGAGGCACTTTATCCTCCTGTATCGCTGCTGTTCGGCCACGCTCTGGACTTTAGCGTGGGCACGCCGGGCGGGAGCCAACTCCTATTTCCGGCGATGAAGTATGAACTTGTCGCTCTGTTTTGCCTTGCGCGTGCGATATCCCTTGGTCGGAACGCCCCACGGAGTGCAGGGATGGCGCCCCCCGGAGCTTCTACCCTCTCCGCCGCCCATCGGGTGGTCCACAGGGTTCATCGCAACGCCGCGCACGTGGGGCCTTTTACCGCTCCAGCGCGTGCGTCCGGCTTTTCCCAACGAAATATTTTCATGGTCGATGTTGCCGACCTGGCCGACGGTGGCCTTGCACTGAATCGAGATCATGCGCATCTCGCCCGAGGGCATGCGAAGCGTGGCGTACTTACCTTCACGGGCTATGAGCTGTGCGCTGGTGCCTGCCGAACGGGCCAACTGGCCGCCTTTGCCCGGACGCATCTCTATGTTGTGCACGACGGTACCAAGCGGCAGGTTTGCAAGCTTAAGGCAATTGCCGGGCTTGATATCGGATTCCGGACCGGTCATGACCTTATCGCCGACCTTGAGCCCGACAGGAGCAAGAATGTAGCGTTTCTCGCCATCGCTGAAGTGCAGCAGGGCAATGTGAGCCGAGCGGTTGGGGTCGTATTCGACAGTTGCTACCCTGGCCGGGATATTTTCCTTATCGCGCTTGAAGTCGATTATGCGATAGCGCCGCTTGTGGCCGCCTCCGCGCTGCCATGAGGTAACGCGGCCCACGTTGTTGCGGCCCCCCGATTTGCGCAGGGGTTCCAGCAGGCTTTTCTCCGGCTTGTCGGTCGTTATCTCTTCAAAAGTGGCATAAGTCTGAAACCGGCGACCGGCGGACGTCGGTTTCACTGTCCGGATTCCCATTTTACCCTTTTCCTCTCCCGGCTAGACGCCTTCAAAAAACTCGACCCGCTGCCCGGGCTTGATGGTTACGACAGCCTTTTTCCAGTCAGGCGACTTCGTAAAATGACGGCCAACCCTTTTCAACTTACCCTTCATGCTGATCGTGGCAACATCAAGGACGTTGACCTTGAAAATCTTTTCTACCGCGCCCTTTATTTCGATTTTATTAGCCCTGCGGTCCACTTCGAAAAAAAGCTTGTTTCTCTGGTCCTTTTCGATTGTGCTCTTCTCTGTCACCAGGGGGCGTTTCAATATCCGGTATGCATTGGCGTTCATGCCAGCGCCTCCTCTATCCTGCCGACGCACTCGCGGCTAAGGATCACCACGTGATAATCGAGCAGATCATAGACGTTGAGCCCTTCCGAGCGCAGGATTTTAACGTTGGGGATATTGCGGGCTGATTTTTCTATGATTTCATCGGGCTCCGGGAGCACGATGAGGGTCTTGCCAAGTTCGAATCGTTGCATCAGTTCGACGAAATCTTTGGTCTTGATCCTGTCGAGTTTGAACTGGTCGAGCACCTTGAACTCGTCATCGAGCACTTTTTGGCTCAGAGCCATCTTGAGCGCAAGGCGCCTTACCTTTTTGGGTACATGCATTTCATAGTCTCTGGGCTGGGGGCCGTGAATGGTGCCGCCGCCGCGCCAAATGGGGGAACGGCTGGTCCCTGCGCGTGCGCGCCCGGTTCCTTTTTGTTTCCAGGGTTTTTTGCCCCCTCCGCGGACTTCGCTGCGCCCCTTGGTCTTCGCAGTCCCGGCCCTGCGCTTGGCCAGTTGATAGACTACGACCTCATGGAGCACATGAGTCTTCACGGGCACGCCGAAAATGGCTTCACTCAGTTCGAGCTGCCCCGTCACTTCGCGGTTCAAATTAAATACATCCACAGTTGGCATGGTAATCCTCAAAAATCAGTTTGGCCTAAGCCGGCGTCTCTATTTCACCCTGTTTGTCTTGCGGATGATTACGATCCCGTTCTTTGCGCCCGGAACGGCGCCATGGATCAAGAGGAGGTTGTCTTCAGCACGGACGTCCACGACCTTGAGGTTCAAGACGGTCGTGCGCTTGTTGCCTTTCTGGCCGGGCATTTTCTTTCCCTTGATGACACGCCCCGGGTATGTCGCCATACCGGTTGAACCGGGCTCACGGACGTTTTTGGAGCCGTGGCCGTCTGGCCCCCGTGAAAATCTCCAGCGCTTGATGGTGCCGGCAAACCCTTTACCCTTGCTCTTGCCGATTATATCGACGTGATCGCCGATCTCGAATATCTCGGCAAGCACCTGATCGCCTGGATTGTGTTCTGAGAGATTTTCAGCCGGGATTTCCCGCAGGACCTCAAAATAGCCTTTTCCCGCTTTGTCCAGATGGCCTTTGAGCGGACGGTTTACATTTTTGAGCTTCTTTGTCCCAAACCCTATCTGCAGGGCCGAGTAGCCGTCGTTTTCAGGGGTCTTGACCTGGGTTATGGTGCAGGGACCGGCCTGGACGAGAGTCACCGGATAGACGGTGCCGTCGTCTGCGAAAATCTGTGTCATGTCGAGTTTGCGTCCAATAATTGCCGTAATCATGATCTATTACTCTCTTTCGCTGAGACTGCAGCCTGAAACCCTAAAGCTTGATTTCGACATCGACCCCGGCGGAAAGGTCCAGTTTCATAAGTGAATCGACCGTTTGCTGGGTCGGATCAAGAATGTCTATCAGACGCTTGTGGACACGTATCTCGAACTGCTCGCGCGACTTTTTGTCTACGTGAGGAGAACGCAAAACGGTGTACCGGTTAATCTTTGTCGGGAGCGGTATCGGTCCGGCCACCCGGGCCCCGGTCTTTTTCGCCGTCAATACGATCTCATTGGTGGATTGATCGAGCAGCTTATGATCGTAAGCCTTCAGCCGGATACGAATTCTTTGATTCGTGACCATTTGTTTTCCTATCAAATAGACAACCGAAGTCAGACTCCGGTTGCCCTCCGTCTAAATTAAATTATTCGATTACCTCGGTAAGAACGCCTGCGCCTACAGTGCGGCCTCCTTCACGAATAGCGAATCGTAATTCCTTTTCAAGTGCGACCGGGGTAATAAGCTGGACCTCGCAACTGATATTGTCTCCGGGCATGACCATTTCGACGCCTTCGGGCAGGGTCATAACCCCGGTAACGTCAGTGGTTCTGAAATAGAACTGCGGCCTGTAGCCGGGGAAAAAGGGAGTATGGCGCCCGCCTTCTTCCTTTTTCAGTACGTAGACTTCCGCCTTGAATTTTGTGTGGGGCGTAATCGAACCGGGCTTTGCAACGACCTGGCCGCGCTCGACTTCGTCTCGTTTGGTTCCACGCAAAAGCACGCCCACGTTGTCGCCCGCCTGGCCCGAATCCAGGGTCTTGCGGAACATTTCAACGCCCGTGCAAACTGTTTTAAATGTAGGTCGGAATCCGACGATTTCAACCTCGTCGCCGACTTTCACAACACCACGCTCGACACGGCCCGTCACAACCGTCCCGCGGCCCGAGATCGAGAACACATCTTCGATAGGCATAAGGAAGGGCTTGTCAATGTCGCGCACAGGGTCGGGAATATATGCGTCGATTGCATCCATCAGCTCGAAGACGCACTTCGCGGCCTCGCTGGCCCCGTCCTCCGTCTCAAGCGCCTTCAACGCCGACCCTTTGATGATCGGCACATCGTCACCGGGAAATCCGTACTTGGTGAGAAGCTCGCGAAGCTCGAGCTCAACGAGTTCGATCAGCTCGGGATCGTCCACCATGTCTACTTTGTTCAGGAAAACAACAATGAAGGGAACACCGACCTGGCGGGCAAGAAGAATGTGCTCGCGGGTCTGAGGCATCGGGCCGTCGTCGGCGGCAACCACGAGGATTGCCCCATCCATCTGAGCGGCGCCGGTGATCATGTTCTTTATGTAGTCAGCATGGCCGGGACAGTCGACATGCGCATAGTGGCGCCTGTCGGTCTCATATTCGACGTGGGCGGTTGCGATGGTGATGCCGCGTTCGCGCTCCTCGGGGGCTTTGTCGATCTGGTCAAAGGGGATGAATGTGGCTTTTCCCTTCTTGGCGAGTTGCTTTGTAATTGCGGCAGTAAGGGTTGTCTTTCCATGGTCAATGTGACCAATCGTCCCGACGTTGACATGTGGCTTTGTCCGCTCGAATTTCTTTTTAGCCATTAGGGGATCCTCCTAGCCAGGCTTTCAGACCATGCTTTTATATTTTTGAATTCTTTTTGCACCGGTAAAATCAATGCTACCACCTGTAGTGCGCAAACGCCTTGTTGGCGTCGGCCATCCGGTGGGTATCTTCGCGCTTTTTTACCGAGCCGCCCCGGTTCTGCGCCGCATCCATCAGTTCGCCCGCGAGCTTCTGAGTCATGGTTTTTTCTGAACGCGACTTGGCGTAATTGATGAGCCACCTCATGGCCAGAGCATCGCGCCTCTCCGAACGCACTTCGACGGGAACCTGGTAGGTTGCTCCACCAACGCGCCTGGATTTGACCTCCACAACGGGTCTTACGTTTTCGAGCGCTTTATGGAACACGTCAAGCGGGTCCTGCTTGGAGCGCTGCTCCACCAAGGTGAGGGCCTGGTAGAAAATCTGCTCGGCAGTGCTCTTCTTGCCTTTGCGCATGACGTTATTGACGAATTTTGCCGCCAGTCTGCTGTTGAACTTGGGGTCCGGCAGCACGTAGCGTTTTGGAACCTCTCTTCTTCTGGGCATCCCTTTTCCTTCGATTATCCTGTGTTTTAAGGCAAAAGAGAGGCCATGGCAGAGTTTTCACAAGAGCCATGGCCCCAGAACTTTTTCGGATTCTGGTTACTTCGGCCTCTTAGTACCGTATTTGGAACGTCCCTGCTTACGGTCGGCAACCCCCAGGGCATCGAGAGTGCCTCGAATGATATGGTAGCGGACACCGGGAAGGTCTTTGACACGGCCTCCACGAATGAGCACAACGGAGTGCTCCTGGAGATTGTGCCCGATTCCCGGTATATAAGAGGTAACTTCTATACCGTTTGTCAAGCGGACACGGGCGATTTTACGCAGGGCCGAGTTAGGCTTTTTCGGCGTCGTGGTATACACGCGCACACAGACTCCACGTTTTTGAGGGCAGCTTTGAAGGGCCGGAGTGCTGGATTTTTTCCGGACTTCTTCCCTTCCTTTTCTGACCAACTGATTAATAGTGGGCATTCCTGTTTTAAACTCCGATAAAATAATTAAAGAGAACTCAGCCCAGGCAAAGGATCGCGGTTTTTCCGAGCTGGGAAAGCCTTTCTTTTTAAAGGAATTCGTCCTCAATGTCAAGCCCAAAACGGAGGCCGCATGATCCAATTTCAGACATTCGATCTCATGGTTTCCTTATGTCACGGTACTGCCTGAGTCCCGAACCCGCGGGAATCAGCCGGCCCATGATGACGTTCTCCTTTAGCCCGAGCAGGTGGTCGACCTTGCCGGCGGTGGCCGCGTCGGTAAGCACCTTCGTCGTCTCCTGGAAGGAAGCCGCCGAGATGAAGCTCTGGGTGCTCAAAGAGGCCTTGGTTATGCCGAGCAGGAGAGGTTCTGCAGCCGCGGGGCGCTGGCCTGCCTCGACAAGCTGCTGGTTTACATCCTCGAAGATCGGCTTCTCCACGTGCTCGCCAAGAAGGAATTCAGAATCTCCCGGGTCGGTGATCCGTACCCTCTTCAGCATCTGCCTCACAATGACCTCGATATGCTTGTCATTGATCTTGACGCCCTGGAGCCTATAGACCTGCTGGACCTCATCGACCAGGTACTTGGCGACTTCTTTTTCACCAAGGACCGTCAGAATGTCGTGAGGATTGGGCGAGCCGTCCATGAGGGCCTCGCCCGCCCTTACATAATCACCCTCGTGCACGCTGATGTGCTTGCCTTTCGGGATGAGGTACTCGCGCGGATCTCCCACCTGGGGCGTAATTACAACCTTGCGCTTGCCCTTGGTGTCTTTTCCGAAGCTCACAACCCCGTCGATTTCGGTAATCACGGCGTTTTCCTTGGGCTTGCGCACTTCGAACAGTTCGGCAACCCGTGGCAGACCGCCTGTGATGTCCTTTGTCTTCGTGGTCTCGCGCGGGATTCTTGCAAGAACGTCTCCGGGGAAGACCTGATCGCCTTCAGTTACCATCAAAATGGCCCCGACCGGCATGAAGTAGCGCGCCGCGCCGCCTTCACCGACTTTTGACGTCCTGCCTTTTTCGTCCTTGATCGAAATCCTGGGGCGCACGTCGGATTCCCGGAATTCGACAACCACCTTGCTGGACTTGCCGGTAACCGGGTCCAGCTTTTCCTGCATGGTCTGGCCTTCAGTGATATCCCCGAACTTTATGGCTCCGGGGACTTCAGTCAGAATCGGGGTGGTAAACGGGTCCCATTCAGCAAGCAGCGCGCCGGGATCGACCTGCTGGCCCTCGAAAACCTTGAGCTTGGCCCCGTACACGATTACATACCGTTCGCGCTCACGGCCGGTTTCACTGATGATGCTTATTTCGCCGTTGCGGTTCATGGCGACCAGGTCGCCTTCGCGGTTTCGAACTATATTGAGATTGATGAACTTGACGGTACCTGAGTAGCGGTTGCTGATCGACGTCCGCTCGATGCTCTTGCTCGCAGTACCACCGATATGGAACGTACGCATGGTGAGCTGAGTTCCAGGCTCACCGATGGACTGGGCTGCAATGATGCCGATCGCCTCGCCGATTTCCGCCATTTTCCCCTGAGCGAGATCGCGGCCATAACACATGGCGCAAATGCCTCTGGGGGATCGGCAGGTGAGCGCCGAACGAATGTTCACCTTTTCGATACCTGCGTCCTCGATTTCGATAACCTTCTTTTCATTGATCTCGGCCCCCATCGGGACGATAATATCGCCGGTAACCGGGTCGACTATGTCGTCCTGGGCTGTACGGCCCAGGATGCGGTCGCCCAGCCTCTGGATTATTTCACCCGCTTCCAGCAGCGCTTCCACCTCGATTCCGTCCATTGTCCCGCAATCGACGTCGGCTATGATTACGTCCTGGGACACGTCAACCAGGCGGCGCGTAAGGTAACCGGAGTTGGCTGTCTTGAGGGCGGTGTCGGCAAGACCTTTTCGGGCTCCGTGCGTCGAGATGAAGTACTGGAGAACCGTCAGGCCTTCACGGAAGTTGGCCGTGATCGGGGTCTCAATGATTTCGCCCGAGGGCTTGGCCATAAGTCCGCGCATCCCGGCAAGCTGGCGCATCTGGTCCTTGCTGCCGCGCGCCCCGGAGTCCGCCATCATGTAGATAGGATTGAAGGATCTAACGAGGGTTTTTTCGCCTGTGGGACCGACGACCTCCGTTTCGCCGATCTCTCTCATCATTTCGGCTGCAACGTCTTCGGTCGCCTTGGCCCAGATATCGACTGCCTTGTTATATTTTTCCCCCTCGGTTATCAACCCCTCGTTGTACTGGCGCTCGATTTCCTGTACCTGGTCAAAGGCAATTTGCAGGATTTCCGTCTTGCGCTCCGGAATGGTCATGTCATTGATCGAAATGGAGATCCCCGAGCGGGTAGCATAATGGTAGCCGGTATCTTTGAGCCTGTCGGCCAGAATGACCGTTGCTTTTACTCCAGCGGTCCGGTAGCACGTGTCGATCAACTGGGCCAGGGCCTTCTTGTTCATGACCGTGTTTACGGCTGAAAAATCAACACCCTCCGGCAGAATCTCCGACAGGATCACCCGTCCCACAGTCGTCCTGATGAATTCCTCGAAAAGCACCTGGCCTTTGCTGACTTCATCCCCCGGCTTGACCATTATTCTTCTGGCTATAAGGGCCCTGCCCTCGGTCAGCTCATAATGCGGCCTTTTTCCATCAGCTTTGAAGGCGATCTCTTTTTCGCCAACCGAATCGACGACTCCGTCCTGCTTAGCCGCGATGCGGAACCGAACGACGATACCCGCATGCAAATCGGCCTCTTCAGCATCATAAGCCGAGCGCACCTCTTGGGGGCTGTTGTAGACCCGAATCTTGCCTGTGCCTATTGCCTGCTTCAGCTCCTCTGCGTCTGCGAACGGGGAGGTCGATCCTTTGGCGAAAGGCTTTTCACGGGTCATGTAGTAAATCCCCAGGACTATGTCCTGAGAGGGTACGATGATCGGGTCGCCGTGAGCCGGGCTGAGGATGTTATTCGTAGACATCATCAGTATGCGCGCCTCGGCCTGCGCTTCGATTGAAAGCGGCACGTGAACGGCCATCTGATCGCCGTCGAAGTCAGCGTTGAAGGCTGTGCAGACCAGTGGATGGAGCTGAATGGCCTTGCCTTCTATAAGTATCGGTTCGAACGCCTGGATACCCAGCCGGTGCAGGGTCGGAGCACGGTTGAGCATGACCGGGAATTCACGGACCACTTCATCCAGGGTGTCCCAGACCTCCGGTATTTCGCGCTCGACCATTTTCTTGGCGGCTTTTATGGTGGTAACGTAGCCTTTTTCCTCAAGTTTGTTGTAGATGAAGGGTTTAAAGAGCTCGAGGGCCATTTTCTTGGGCAACCCGCACTGGTGGAGCCTGAGATTGGGGCCGATAACGATAACGGTACGTCCCGAGTAGTCAACCCGTTTGCCCAGCAGATTTTGCCGGAACCGGCCCTGTTTCCCCTTGAGCATGTCGCTCAGGGATTTGAGCGGGCGTTTGCTCGCTCCGGTTATGGTCTTGCCCCGTCGCCCATTGTCGAACAAAACGTCAACGGCTTCCTGGAGCATTCGTTTTTCATTGCGAATAATGATGTCCGGGGCGTTGAGTTCCTGAAGGCGCTTGAGGCGGTTGTTCCGGTTGATTACGCGCCTGTAGAGATCATTGAGGTCGCTGGTGGCGAACCTTCCGCCGTCCAGTGGAACAAGGGGCCTCAGGTCGGGCGGAAGAACCGGGATGACGTCCATGATCATCCATTCCGGCCGGTTTTCGGACTCACGGAATGCGTCGATGATCTTCAGCCGTTTTGCAAGTTTCTTGCGTTTTGCCACGGAATTGGTCTTCACCATTTCTTCGCGCAGGTCTGTAGCGAGTTTCTCCAGGTCGAGGCTGGCGAGCAACTGCTTGATCGCTTCTGCTCCGATGCCTGCGGTAAATCGTCCCCCGTATTCCTGCACCAGTTGACGGTAGCGCTCCTCTGTCAGGAGCTCTCCCTTCTCCAGCTTTGTTTCGCCAGGGTCCAGCAGTATGTAGGAATCGAAATAGAGTACCTTCTCCAACTCCCGCAACGTCAGGTCCAGGAGGTTCCCGATCTTGCTTGGCAGACTCCTTAAAAACCAGATGTGCGCTACAGGCGAAGCCAGCTCGATATGGCCCATCCGCTCGCGGCGGACCTTGGACTGAATGACTTCCACCCCGCATTTTTCGCAAACGACACCGCGGTGCTTCATTCGTTTGTATTTACCGCAGTTGCATTCATAATCTTTGATCGGACCAAATATTCTGGCGCAGAAGAGCCCGTCGCGCTCCGGCTTGAACGTGCGGTAATTTATGGTTTCCGGTTTTTTCACTTCGCCGTATGACCATTCCCGGATTCTTTCGGGAGATGAGATCATGATTTTTACGGCGTTGAAATTCAACGGGTCTTTCGGTTTGGTAAAAAGCGAATAAAGTTCTTTCAAAAGGACCTCCTTGCGTGGTCAAATCTCATAGGATTGATCCCAGGGCGGCTCACCCACCCGGTAGAGCGCCGGCAGGCCGGGTATTGCGGGTCTGCCGTCTTGCCCATGACCACTGCTTTAATTGCCTTCCTCTTCTTCGAGGAGCCTGACGTCCAGAGCAAGCGCCTGCAGTTCCTTTACCAGAACATTGAAGGACTCCGGCAGTCCGGCTTCAAGGGTATTATCGCCCTTCACTATCTTTTCGTACATTCGCGTACGTCCGGCCACATCATCGGATTTGACCGTGAGAAATTCCTGGAGCGCGTAGGCGGCGCCGTACGCTTCCATGGTCCAGACCTCCATTTCACCCAGGCGCTGACCGCCAAACTGAGCTTTTCCGCCAAGCGGCTGCTGAGTTACCAGGGAGTATGGGCCAATAGACCTTGCATGGATCTTGTCATCGACCAGGTGGTGGAGTTTCAGCATGTACATAATGCCGACTGTAACCGATTGCTCGAAAGGCAGACCCGTGCGTCCGTCATAGAGGGTGGACTGACCCGTTTCGGGCACACCGGCTTCCTTGAGAAAGCCCCTGATCTCAGCCTCATCGGCGCCGTCGAAAACAGGAGTGGCTACGTGCAAGCCCTCTCTGAGATCGGGTATCAGCTCCCTGAATTCCTGTTCGGAGGCGTTTTCGAAAAACTCTCCGTACTCGAGATTGTTGTAAATGCGGTGGAGCTTGTCCTCTATCGTCTCGCGCTCCTTAAGAGTGCGCAGATGCTCCTCGAGCATGTCGGCGAGCAGATGGCCAAGTCCTTTGGCCGCCCAGCCCAGGTGAGTCTCGAGCACCTGTCCGACGTTCATACGTGAAGGAACGCCAAGCGGATTCAAAACAATGTCCATCGGTGTTCCGTCCGGAAAATAAGGCATATCCTCGGAGGGAAGAATCCGGGAGACCACACCTTTGTTTCCGTGCCGCCCGGCCATTTTATCTCCCACCTGGAGTTTTCGTTTAACGGCGATATAAACTTTCACCATTTTGATTACGCCCGGCGGAAGTTCATCGCCTCTTTTCAGTTTGTTTATCTTTTCCTCGAAAAGCTCCTTTACGGCCTGGACCTGCTGCCGGTAATTGGAAAAGATCGTCTCCACTTCCATGGAGGCGGCCGGGTCTTTGGCGGCGCTTATCTGGTCCCAGATTCCGCTCGGAATCTCCCCGAGCGCCTCTTCGGTAAAGGGGTCTCCCTTTTTCAGATAAATCTTTTTCCCGTCTTTGATCGAACTGTCGCTGGTTTTGCCAAGGAGCGCCTGAGCCATCTGCCTCGCGGCAGTTTTTCTTATGATGTCCAGCTCATCGCGCTGATCTTTCATAAGACGCCCGATCTCCTGTTCCTCTATCTGACGGGTGCGCTCATCTTTTTCTACGCCCTTCCGGGAGAAAACTTTGGCGTCGATTATAATGCCCTCGACTCCCGGCGGAACGCGAAGCGATGTATCTTTTACGTCGCTGGCTTTCTCACCGAAAATCGCCCTGAGCAGTTTTTCTTCCGGTGTGAGTTGGGATTCGCCCTTGGGCGTAACCTTGCCCACCAGGATGTCGTTCGGCTTGATATAGGCGCCGATTCGAATTATCCCGCTTTCGTCCAGGTTCTTCAGCGCCTCCTCCCCTATATTGGGGATGTCTCGTGTGATCTCTTCCTTGCCGAGCTTGGTGTCCCTGGCTACCACTTCGAATTCCTCGATATGGATCGAGGTGAAGACATCTTCCTTGACTATGCGTTCACTCACCAGGATTGAATCTTCGAAGTTGTAGCCGCCCCAGCTCATGAAGGCCACCATGACGTTGCGTCCGAGCGCGAGTTCGCCGTGATCCGTGGAAGGCCCGTCGGCAAGTATCTGGCCCTTCTTAACCAAGTCGCCGTGTTTTACCAGCGGTTTCTGATTGATACACGTATTCTGATTCGAACGCTGGAACTTGATCAGCTTGTAAATATCGACGCCTCGTCCCACGTCTATACTGTTGGTGGCGCGTACGACGATCCGGGTGGCGTCCACGTATTCGACGACACCCTCGCGCCTGGCGACTATCGTGACTCCGCTGTCCTTGGCCACTATGCGTTCGATCCCGGTCCCCACAAGGGGGGCGCGGGTCTGGATAAGAGGCACAGCCTGGCGCTGCATGTTGGACCCCATGAGCGCACGGTTTGCGTCGTCATGCTCCAGGAACGGAATCAGCGAAGCGGAAACGCTCACCAACTGGTTGGGGGAAACGTCCATGAAACGGATTTCGCTGGGCGGAACCATGACAAATTCGCCCGCTTTTCGAGCGGAAATCTGTTCGACTTTGAAGCGGCCTTTTTCGTCGAGTTCCGCGTTGGCCTGCGCGATCGGGTAATCCTTTTCGTCCATGGCCGTGAGGTAGTTCACGTCCGTGCGGGCAGCCGAGTTTTCAACCTTGCGGTAAGGAGTCTCAATAAACCCGTAAGGATTTACTCGTGCATAGGTCGAAAGGGACACGATCAGGCCGATATTGGGACCTTCAGGGGTCTCGATCGGGCAGATTCTGCCATAGTGAGTGGGGTGAACGTCGCGAACCTCAAAGCCCGCTCGCTCTCGCGTAAGCCCCCCGGGCCCCAGCGCGCTGAGGCGCCGCTTGTGGGTGATTTCGGAAAGCGGGTTGGTCTGGTCCATGAACTGAGAAAGCTGGCTTGTTCCGAAAAACTCCTTTACCACCGCGGAAACCGGTTTCGCATTGATGAGGTCGTGGGGCATCAGCGATTCGACTTCCTGAAGGGTCATTCGTTCCTTGATGGCCCTCTCCATCCGTACCAGGCCGATCCGGTACTGGTTTTCGAGAAGTTCGCCGACCGCGCGCACCCTGCGGTTTCCGAGATTATCTATGTCATCGACCGGACCCTGCGAGTCTTTGAGTTTTATCAACTGGCGCACTGCGGTAAGGATGTCTTCCTTTCGAAGCACCCTGTAGTCGAGGGGGACATCGAGGCCGAGCTGCAGATTGAGCTTGAGCCGTCCAACCTCGGACAGATCGTAGTGGTCGGCGTTGAAAAACAGGTTTTTGAAAAACTCGTTCGCCACCTCGAGAGTGGGTGGATTGCTCGGGCGCAGTCTTCTGTAGATTTCCACCAGCGCGTCTTCCCTGGTGTTCACCTTGTCCATGAGCAGCGTATTTCTGAACGAGGGGCTGATGTCCGGACCTTCCAGGTGCAAGAGTTCGATCTCATTGATTTGACGGTCTCTTAAATCGTTGAGCATCTCCTCGTTTATCGAATCGTTGCACTCGGCGATGATTTCGCCCGTGCTGAAGTCGATTACATCCTGGGCCAGCACCTGGCCGATAAGTTCCGAGGTTTTTACCGGAAGCCGGCTTATTCCGATTTCCTGGAGCCTTTTGAGGGCCTGCTTGCCCAGTTTCCTGTTTTTCTTGATCAGGACTTCGCCCGTCTCCGGGTGCAGGATATCCTCCGAAGTGCGGCTTCCGAGAAGAATATCCGGGTTTAGCTCCTTTTCCTGTTTGTCAGAAGCAAGGAACACCTTCTCGCTGGGGTAGAAATAGTTCAGAAGATCTTCGGTCGAGTAGCCGAGGGCTTTTAGAAGGACGGTAACAGGAAATTTCCGCCTTCTGTCGATGCGTATATAGAGAATGTCTTTCGGGTCGAATTCCAGGTCGAGCCAGGAGCCGCGAAGCGGAATAATGCGGGCCGAGTATAGTATCTTGCCGCTCGAGTGAGTTTTGCCCCGGTCATGATCGAAGAAAATGCCGGGCGAGCGGTGAAGCTGGCTGACAATGACCCGCTCGGTCCCGTTGACAATGAATGTTCCATTATCGGTCATGAGCGGCAGAGTGCCGAAATAGATTTCCTGTTCCTTTATATCGCGAATGGACCGGGTGTTGGCTTCCTTGTCGACATCATAAACGACAAGGCGCACCACTATCTTGACCGGGGCCTCGTAAGTCATTCCCCGAGCGAGGCATTCCTCGACTTCGTATTTCACCTCGCCGAAGCTGTACTGAACGAACTCCAGGGATGCCGTCCCGCTGAAATCCTCGATGGGGAAAACGGACTTGAAGACCTCATGGAGGCCTCTTTCCACCCTGGCTTCAGGAGGCACATCCTTTTGCAGAAAAAGCTCATAGCTTTCCTTCTGCATCTGGATCAGGTTGGGTATTTCCACGATTTTACGGATTTTTCCGAAATTTTTGCGAACCCTGTATTCATGGGTCAGTGCAGTAGGCATATTCTCTCCTGCAAAATAAAATTGTGACGGATGAGACGGCGTCGGCAAATCAATTTTGCCTGCGAACCTTGTCCATCCATCACTTCCTGCTGGTATGCCGCTAAAAAGTAGAAAATCGGAAATCGGCCGGTCGTACCAGCAAATGCAGCCGATTTCCGATATATTGCAAATTTTGAGTCTCTATTTGATCTCGACGGTTGCGCCTGCCTCTGTAAGCTGTTTGGCAACTGCTTCCGCTTCTGCCTTTGGAATGCCTTCCTTGACGGTTCCCGGAACCTTTTCCACCAGGTCCTTGGCTTCTTTGAGGCCGAGGCTGGTGATCGCCCGAACTTCCTTGATTACATTGATCTTCTTGTCACCCACGGCGGTGATGACGACCGAGAATTCAGTCTGTTCCTCGACCGGGGCCGCTTCAGCAGCGCCGCCGGGCATTGCGGCCACAGCGACCGGCGCAGCGGCGCTCACGCCGAAAGTCTGCTCGAGTTCCTTGACGAATTCACTCAGTTCGAGAACTGTCATACCCTTGATGAAATCAACAACTTCCTGTTTTGTAACAGACATCTAAGATCCTCCACGATTCTTTTTAAGCAGCAGCCTGTTCTTCCTTCTGGCGCTGGATAGCGGCCAACACACCAACAAAAGCTCTGGGAACTCCACTCAGAACTGTGACAAGACCGGTGGGCACGGCATTGAGCGTTCCCAGCATCTTGGCAATGAGTTCTTCTTTGGGGGGCAAATCAGCCAGGGCCAAAATCTGATCGGGATCGATCAGACGGTTTCCGAGCGATCCGGCCTTCACCTTCAGCTTTTCGTTAGTCTTGCTGAATTTTTTGATGATCTTGGCCGGAACGGCCGGGTCGCCGAACGCGATTGCAACTGCGCAGGTACCTTTGAGCATAGGCTCGAGCACCGCTACGTCCGTCTGCTTGCAGGCAAGGCGCATCAAGGTGTTCTTTACCACCTGGTATTCGACCTTTTCGACTGCAAGCGAATCGCGCAGACTGGTAATTTCGGCTACCGTCAGTCCCTTATAGTCCGTCAAAATGGCGGCGCTGGCGTGTCCCAGTTTTTTGTGAAGCTCCGCAATAACCTGTTCTTTCTTGGAGCGCTCCAAAGTAAAACTTGCCTCCTTTCGCTTCTGCCGGTGTGCTTTCGACCGATCCTTCCGTGCGCGCCGAATCGAAAACGGGAGGATTTTGTATCATGAGCCCTTGCGCCTGGTTGGCTCTCAGGAATCTGTGCAGGCCCCCCAACAAGCAATTTAAACATCCAGCGATGTACCCGCGGTCTCCGATAACTGAAAACACCAAACGGCAGGTAAGTTGTTAAACGCAGCTATTGGCAATCTGCCTGCCAAACCAATGGCTAAGCAACGATCGACTTTACCGCCAGCGGATCTACCTGAATGCCGGGGCCCATGGTGGTCGATATGGCGATCCCTTTCATGTAGGTCCCTTTTGCGGCCGAAGGTTTGATCCGCATGAGCGTGTCGATAAAAGCCGAGATATTCTCGAGAAGTTTTTCCTCGCCAAAAGAGACCTTGCCCATCGGCGCGTGAACGATTCCGGTTTTTTCAACCCGGAAATCCACCTTGCCGGCCTTGATCTCTTTGATGACTCTGGCCAGATCGAAGGTCACGGTCCCCAGCTTGGCGTTGGGCATAAGCCCTCTCGGCCCCAGAACCTTGCCGATCTTGCCCACCGAACCCATCATATCCGGAGTCGCAACGGTCTTGTCAAATTCGAGCCATCCCTCGCGGATTTGTTCGACTATCTCGTCGCCACCGGCGTAATCGGCGCCGGCGTCGAGGGCCTCTTTGACCTTCTCTCCTTTGGCAAAAACCAGCACTCTCACTGTTTTACCCAAGCCGTTAGGCAGGACGACCGTACCCCTGACCATCTGGTCGGCATGGCGCGGATCAACACCCAATCGAACCGCTATGTCCAGCGTCTGGTCGAACTTGACGAAAGCATTACCGGCGGCAAGCTGGACCGCTTCCTGGAAGGTATAACGTTTCGCTGGATCGATCTTGCTGCGGGCGGCAATATACTTTTTCCCATGCGTTGCCATTTTAACTCTCGCAACTCCCTTCCTCAGGTTTATTCAATCTCGATTCCCATGCTGCGGGCTGTCCCCGAAATGGTGGCCACCGCGGCTGCGAGGTCACGCGCGTTCAAGTCCGGCATTTTGAGCCGGGCGATCTCCTCGACCTGCGCTTTGCTGACCTTGGCGACCTTGTTGCGGTTGGGTTCGCTCGAGCCTTTCGCTATCTGCGCGGCCTTTTTCAGAAGAATCGCAGCCGGAGGGGTCTTGGTAATGAACGTAAACGACCGGTCGGAAAAGACGGTGATGACCACGGGAATGATCATCCCTTCCTGCCCCTGAGTCTTAGCATTGAACTGCTTGCAGAACTCCATGATATTGACCCCGTGCTGACCTAGCGCAGGGCCGATGGGCGGTGATGGATTCGCCTGTCCGGCAGGGACCTGCAATTTGATGTTGGTTACGATTTTTTTAGCCATTCTCGAAAAAACTCCTTAACGCTGCGGCCTTCAGGTCCTGTTTACCTGAACAAAATCGAGTTCCACCGGGGTGGAGCGGCCGAATATGCTTACCAGGACCCTGACTTTGCCCTTTTCGGGGATCACTTCATCAATCGTGCCGTTAAAATTGGCAAACGGGCCATCTACGACGCGAACCTCGTCTCCCTTTTCAAACTTGAACTTCGGACGCGGTTTCTGAGCGCCTTCCTGCATCTGCTGAATTATGGCTTCGGCTTCGTCGTCAGACAGCGGGATGGGCTTTTCCTGGCTTCCGATGAAGCCCGTCACCTTGGGAGTATGGCGAACGAGGTGCCAGGTGTCGTCATTTAACTCCATCTGCACCAGGATATATCCGGGGTAGAATTTCCTCGATGATGCCCTCCTCTGGCCCTTAACGAGTTCGATCACTTTCTCGGTGGGGACCAGCACCTGGCCGAAATAGGCGTCCATCTCCCCGGTCTTTACACGCTCCTCCAGGGCCGATTTGACCTTGTGTTCAAACCCTGAATATGTATGAACGATGTACCATTTTAAGTTTGCCACACAATTACCCCATACGCTCGTCAGCGAGCCGTTTCCTGGATGAAGAGACCCGTGCCCATCACCCGACCAGCATCCTGACGAGCCGGCTCAAAATGAGGTCCACTACTCCGAGAAAAGAAGCCGCAAGGCCTACGATCACCAGTACGACGGCAGTCGAGCCGATTGTTTCCTTGCGCGAAGGCCAAATAACCTTCTTGAGTTCGAAGACGACCTCTCGTAAATAGGTGCGAGCGGTATCGACCCAGGCTATCGGCGTCCCGCCGGGCTTCTTGACTGCCTTCTTCGGAGGCTCCGCCTTCTTAGGCTTGACCGGCTTGGTGGCAGCAGGCTTAGTTGCAGCCTTCTTCGTCTCTATACTTTGCACTTTCTTATTCGAGATCTCGTCTTTTTTTTCGATAGGTTTCATTTATCACTCAACGCTCAATCCGGCAGGACAGCCGGACTCGCTTCCCGGTGCAATCCGATCAGGACAAATCATTTCAGGGGACTTCAGCCCCGCCCGCACGGCCTACTTTGTTTCCTTGTGCTCGGTATGCGTGCTGCAGAACTTGCAGTATTTCCTGAATGAAAGCTTCTCGGGCGTAGTCCGCTTGTTCTTGGTCGTATTATAGTTGCGTTGCTTGCATTGGGAGCAGGCCAGAGTAACTAGAACTCGCATTTGAAATCCCTTATTTTATGACTTCCGTGAGAACTCCCGCGCCCACCGTACGGCCGCCTTCGCGAATTGCGAACCGCAATTCCTTCTCCAGCGCAACAGGAGTGATGAGTTTTACCTCGCAACTGATATTGTCTCCGGGCATGACCATTTCGACGCCTTCGGGCAGGGTCATAACCCCGGTAACGTCAGTGGTTCTGAAATAGAACTGCGGCCTGTAGCCGGGGAAAAAAGGAGTATGGCGCCCGCCTTCCTCTTTTTTCAGCACGTAGACTTCCGCCTTGAAATCGGTGTGGGGCGTAATCGAACCGGGCTTTGCAACGACCTGGCCGCGCTCGACTTCGTCTCGTTTGGTTCCACGCAAAAGCACGCCCACGTTGTCGCCCGCCTGGCCCGAATCCAGGGTCTTGCGGAACATTTCAACGCCCGTGCAAACTGTTTTAAATGTAGGTCGGAATCCGACGATTTCAACCTCGTCGCCGACTTTCACAACACCACGCTCGACACGGCCCGTCACAACCGTCCCGCGGCCCGAGATCGAGAACACATCTTCGATAGGCATAAGGAAGGGCTTGTCAATGTCGCGCACAGGGTCGGGAATATATGCGTCGATTGCATCCATCAGCTCGAAGACGCACTTCGCGGCCTCGCTGGCCCCGTCCTCCGTCTCAAGCGCCTTCAACGCCGACCCTTTGATGATCGGCACATCGTCACCGGGAAATCCGTACTTGGTGAGAAGCTCGCGAAGCTCGAGCTCAACGAGTTCGATCAGCTCGGGATCGTCCACCATGTCTACTTTGTTCAGGAAAACAACAATGAAGGGAACACCGACCTGGCGGGCAAGAAGAATGTGCTCGCGGGTCTGAGGCATCGGGCCGTCGTCGGCGGCGACAACCAGGATTGCCCCATCCATCTGAGCGGCGCCTGTGATCATGTTCTTTATGTAGTCAGCATGGCCGGGACAGTCCACGTGCGCATAGTGGCGCCTGTCGGTCTCATATTCGACGTGGGCGGTTGCGATGGTGATGCCGCGTTCACGCTCCTCGGGGGCTTTGTCGATCTGGTCAAAGGGGATGAATGTGGCTTTTCCCTTCTTTGCCAGTTGCTTCGTGATTGCAGCAGTAAGGGTTGTTTTTCCATGGTCAATGTGACCAATGGTCCCGACGTTCACATGCGGTTTTGTCCGCTCGAATTTCTTTTTAGCCATTGCCCTTTCTCCTGAAAAATTAGGATCATATGACCGAAAGTTTAAACAAAGTTAAATATGCGACGTTTCAAGGAGCGCGGATATGACCGGCATACCCGCTCTATCCTGCAAATCGGCGCCAAATGGAGCCCACGACCGGGCTCGAACCGGTGAACCTCTTCCTTACCAAGGAAGTGCTCTACCTACTGAGCTACGTGGGCTTTCGAGAATGCAGCCAACAAGAGGATTGGAGAAGGTCCATATCGCGAAGGGAATGCAGGATCATCTGGAAATGAATGACTCTCCCGGCCGGAATCTAGCTGGCATCCCAAACTCAACGTATGTAGTCCCGACGACAATGACTTGCTTTATGGCCGCCACTATCTCCTACATGCCATATGTGGTGGTGAGGGGAGGATTCGAACCTCCGAAGGCTACGCCGGCAGATTTACAGTCTGCTCCCTTTGGCCGCTCGGGAACCTCACCTTGGAAAAGCGCGCTCCTGAAGCCGTGAATTCCAAGTAAGCCTTTTTAAATAGCATGCCGAACTAGAAAAAACAACCATTTTTGTAAAATTTTTTCGAATTGCAATCACCCGCTGGAAAGACGCATAACCGACGGACCTGGACGGGAAACCAGCCTAGGGGCTGACTGCTTTTATCCTTGTTATCTGGTGGTCTATCAGGGCGGCAGAGGGATAATCTCCCGGCGCCTGGGATGCAAGCTGATACATCTCGACGGCCTTGGTGAAATCCTTCTTGCCTTCAAAAATCCTGCCCAGGTTCCAGTCGGCCTCTCGCTCCAAATCCGGCATGCCGAGTTGCTTGAGGCTGGTCCACTGATTGGCGGCCTCATCGGACTTTCCGGCCGCCTCATAGGCATAGGCAAGCTGATACAGTATAAGAGGTCTCAGGCCGTGACCGGAAGGCGCAAGCTCCAGGGCCTGTTTCCCCGTTTTAATGGCATCCTCGTAGCGTTTGGTCTCGAAGAAAGCCTTGGCAAGCTCAATTTCGGCGTTCAGCGCCGGAGGTGTACCCTTATGCTCTGAGATGAATTTCTGCAGATCGGGAATAAGCTTCTCCCAGTCCGTAGCTGTGCCTTTACCTTCGGCAGAGAACCTCGAGACCAGCATTCCATAATCGGACTGGGCGCGGGCCTGCTTCGAATGATCGTGAGCGCTGAACCCCCAGATCGATATGCAGGTGAACAGGATTGCTGCACCCACCCCGATGACGGTGGCATAATTATTATCGGCCCATTTTTTTGCTTTATCAAAAGCTGTAGCCGGCGCCACTGCCGGTACCTTCTGCAATTTCTTAACAGGTTTTACTTTCTTCCCGCCCAAAGTGGACTCCTTCTCAATATTTATCGTAGCCGAAATTCGACCGGTCTAACCGGGAAAACACACTCTTCTATTTCTTTGCCGGAGAAATTGCAACCCCCTGGACAGGGGGCGGCTTAAGATCAAGCTGTCCGCAATCCCTTCCGGCCGATGCAATTATTCGATGTTTTGCGCCTGCTCCTTGAGTTTTCCGATCTCGGTCTTCATCCGGACGACTGCCTGGACCGTATCCAGGTCAGTTGTCTTGGACCCGATCGTGTTAGTTTCGCGGTGAAGCTCCTGAATGATAAAATCGAGCCTTCGCCCGTCGGCCAGCTTCTCGCCGCTCAGCAGGGATTGAATATGGTCCAGGTGGCTTGCCAGCCGGACGATTTCCTCGTTTATGTCTGCCCGGTCGATAATAAATGCGATCTCCTGCAGCAACCTGTTCTCATCGGGTTCTGTGCCGCCGAGCAACTGTTTCATCCGCTCCTCGATCTTGCCCCTGTACTCTTCGATAACGGCCTCTCTGCGGCTGCGCACCACCTCAAGATCGTCCCTCAAGGCCGCAAGCCGGTCACGGAAGTCCCGCAGCAGCGACTCGCCTTCCAGTGCGCGCATCCGGATCATCTGGTCGAGCGCCTCGGACATCGCGGATGAAATTAGTTGCTGGACGGCTTCGGAGTCGATAACCGGTTCCGGGGTCTCGTATATATGCGGGATTCTGAGCAGATGATCCAGAGAAGGCTCGCCGGTGTGCCGGATCTCAAGATGAATCTCCTGGAGTTGGGACCAGTAGTAGCGTGCGAGCTCCAGGCTGATATGGGGCGCTTTTTGCCTGATATCGGTAGTATCTATCTGAACGAAGGCATCGATCCGGCCCCTTCGAATGCTCGCTGAGATCAGCTTCCTGCACAGATCCTCAAACTCGATGAAGTTCCTTGGAATACGAACGGAAATGTCGAGCTGTTTGGCGTTAAGAGCACGCATCTCAACGCTGACGGAGTACGCTGCCCCTTCCTTGCGGCTGCGGCCAAATCCAGTCATACTATGAATCAAGATAAGCTCCTTCCGGATTAATTCGATTTGAGTATCAATTACATCCGGGCAAGGCGCCGGATCAGACCGCGCATCTGCGTAACCGAAAGCTGGCCCGGCGCAGTCTCGGATTGGCCCTCAAACTGTGCATAAGTCCAGGGACTGCCCAGAAACAGGCTTACCAGCCTGCTCCACCTTCCGGCCGGTCCCATGCAAAACGCAACCAGATCAACGCCCAGTTCTTTTCTGGCCAGTGGAATCAGTTCGAGTACCCTCAGATTATCTTCGTCCGACCGGGCCATAACAGCTATTTTCAAGGCATCCGCCCCCGGTTTGCGCATGCTTTCCAGCTTTGCCCGCAAAATCTTCCTGCCGGGGGTTTCAGCCGGACTGTGCCAGGAAATTAGCACCTTTGCCCCTGCCTCCCGAAGCGGGGCGATCATATCTTTACACGCATCGTATTCAAGGTCTATCCATTCGGCGCCGGATTTTGCCGCATCCTCGAGCATTCTCAACCGGACGTCCTCGCTGCCGACGAAGGCGCCCATTTCCCTGGAGGGCCTGTTGGTGGCGATCACCGGAAGCCGGGGCTTTTTCGACAAAGCAGCGAGAAAAGCATTCATCTCCTCCACCGGGTAGCTGCCGGCGAATTTATCCATTCGCCACTCCACAAGATCGACGTCCGGGTGGTTCAGCCATTTCGGGAAATCTTCGGGGGAGCAATCGGCAAGACATCCGCAAATAGGCATCGTCCGGACGCGGGGGCGCAACTCTTCTTCCACCGCGTTCGCATTGTCCGGGGCGGGTTTGCCCCCGCCCGCGTCCGCATTTACGAGGCGGGGTATAACCCTGTCCCTCTCACCTACGCTCATGCCCGCCTCCGCAATGATCGCGCCCCATTCGCATCTTTTCCTTCTCGATCCGGAATGGCTGTGCAGGGTCGCTTTTCGGGTAAGAACCGAGAATCTTCAAAACGGTCACATTTTCGGCCAGAGCATCCAGGGCTGCCCGGACATTGCTGTCATTCTGGTGGCCTTCTACATCCGCATAAAAAAGATATTGGCAGGAAGAGAGCCGGTTGGGCCGCGACTCGATACGGGTCATATTGATCGAGGAAAGCGCCCCAAGTGCGGCTAGCAATGCGCCGGGCCTGTCGGAAACCGCAAAGAGCAGCGAGGTCTTGTCGTTCCCGGTCTGCTGATTGGAATAGTTGCCCAGCGCCAGAAACCGGGTGGTGTTTCCCGGATTGTCTTCTATCCTTTCGGCGAGAATGCCGAGTCCGTAATGTTGGGCCGCATAGAGGTTGCAAATGGCCGCCCCGTTAGGGTCCGCTTTTGCGAGAACTGCAGAGCGTGCGGTAGAAGAGCACTCGGTTAATTCTGCATGACCGATATGTTCGAGCAGCCACCTGCGGCACTGATCAATGGCCTGTGCCCGTCCGTAGATGCACTTGATTTCACCAAGATTTTGAACATTGCCGCAAAGGCAATGGGCAATCTCCAGGTAGCATTCGCTGATTACGCGCACCTCACGCTCATAGAGCAGGTCCATGCTGTGGCCAACCTCACCCTGGAGCGAGTTCTCAATCGGGATCACCGCCAGGTGAGCCTTCCCTTTGAGAAAGCTGTCGAATACCTCTTCCAGGGATGCGCAGGGCAGGTAAGATGCGGAATGACCAAAAAGCGATATCGAGGCCAGGTGAGAATATGTCCACTCAGGACCGGGAAAGGCGACCTGAAGCTTGTACTGGATAAGCCTGGAGGCGGCAAATATTTCCCTGTAGATGGAGCGTAGCGATTCCTCGGACAATGGGCCGGAACTTTGCTTCGAGAGCCGTTCGAAAATGACTGCCTCGCGTTCGGGGTAAAAAAGTGGAAGGCCCCTGGATGCCTTTACACGGCCCACTTCGATGGCGAGTTCCATCCGCCTGTTAAGAAGCTGCAGCAGCCCGGAATCTATACCATCTATTTCATCTCTTATTTTATCAAGCTTTTCATCCACTTTTATTCGACCCACTTCTGATTTTCAACCCTCGCGGGTTGCTCTCACTGTTTTCGTCCGGAAATGACCGCCCGCGGACTCAGCCGAATCACCCTGTAAGACCGGCACGCCGCCGCCCATTTTTTCGAGTGCTCCCCGGGGCAGGCCGTTTTCACCCTTCGCTCCGGCAAGAACGAAAAGGTAAGTTTACACGTCCGGGCCTTTAATGGCAATTGCAGACACGGACTCGCCCCGCTCGTCCCCCGGCGATACCCGTCGAAATCAACCGCCGATCGAGAACATTGGCCGGGAGATACACTTTCGGAAAACAGAGCTATTGAGTTGGTGTTTTTCCGGCTTTTTGCTTATCGCTGCGCGTATTGCGGCGGCAACGTCTTTATCCGGCAGGCCCTGTCGCAACGGCAGCCGCAGATCGGTTTCTTCCGTGGAAAAAAGGCAGGTCCGAAGCTTTCCGTCCGAGGTTACCCGAAGCCGGTTGCAGCTCGGGCAAAAATGGTCGGACACCGGGCTGATTATTCCAATTTTCCCCGGCGCACTTTCGAACTTGTAATGACGCGCGGGGCCGTTGCTATCGCCCCCGCTCGAGACCTCCAGAGGTGCTACGCGCCTCACTCGCTCCAGAATTTCAGAGGCCGGAATAAACGCTGCGTCGTAATCGATCTGCCGGAAAGGCATGAACTCGATAAAGCGGACGTGAAAGGGGAACTGGAAAGTCAGCCGGGCCAGATCTTCGATCTCATCGTCATTCACCCCGCGCATGATCACCGCATTCAACTTTATAGGTGAAATGCCCGCTTGTTCGGCGGCAAGGATGCCTTCCCACACACGGCTGAAAAGATCCTTCCTGGTTATCGCCGCAAACCTTTCCGGCCTCAGGGTATCCAGGCTGACATTGATGCGCTTTATGCCCGCATCGCGAAGTCCCTTTGCAAAATCCGAGAGCAGAACGCCGTTGGTCGTGAGGCTCAGGCTACTCAGGCCGGAGAGTCGGGAGATGCTTTCGCACAAGCTGAGGACGTCCTTCCTGACCAGAGGCTCACCGCCCGTTATGCGGACCTTCGAGATACCCATTGCGGTCACGATACCGGCAAGTCTTACGATTTCCTCGTAGCGCAGTATTTCCGAGTGGCTGAGTTTGGGAACACCGCTTTCAGGCATGCAGTAGGAGCAACGGAGATTGCACCTGTCGGTAATTGACAATCTGAGATAATCTACCTTCCTCTGGAAGGAATCGGTTGGTGGAGCGGGCATCAATATTTTCCCAGCTAACCGGTTAGAGTCTATCCGTAAACACCCCGATTGCTCAATGCCGAGGCTTACGCCACGATAAATCTATAACAAAGCTTTACTTCATAACATTTTAGAAAACATTAAAAAACCGTCCTTTCGGGAAGAATTAACCGCTGGCACGCGCAATGCTCTCTCTCGTGCTCCCCTTGATTGGGACAGGGCTCGGGGGGCCTTTTTTGAGTCCGCCGGTAGATGATTGTCCAAAACTCTCTTGACTTTGACTCCCCCGTATGCTTTATGACTGACCAGTCCGTACCGGGAAAGAGGAGCCGCTTTTGTTGCACAAACATACAGACCAGCAAAACGCCTACGCCATTGTTAAGAAAATGGTCCAGGCCGGTGACTGCGAAGGGATGATCGAGGCCATTTCAGAAGATACCTCTGCATCATCTCCTCAAAGCCTGATCGATGAGCTTTCGCGCTGGTTTGTCCATATGCGTTCGGCGTTGAGGACCGGGGCGGGGGCGCCTCAAAACAAAATCAGCACTTCAGCCATGGTCGAGGCCCTCGCGGAGATCGCCCGAAGAAAGGGTATCCCGGCCTCGCGCTTCTACCAGAGCCTTCTTGAGAAAATTCTGATAGAGGAAGCCGAGGAAACCATCCCGCTACCGTCCAAGCTGAGCGCCAAGGAGAGGATACTCGATGCGGCCCTGGAAGTTTTTTCAAATAAAGGCTTTCATTCGGCCACTACGGACGAGATAGCCGAGAGGGCCGGGGTTGGAAAAGGAACCGTTTACCGCTATTTCGAGACCAAGGACAAGCTTTTTGCAGAACTGGTGCGATTGAGAACAGAGGAGCTCGAGAGGAGGGCCGGTTCGGTAATTGACAGCCGCGACGACGTGCTCACGATGATTTCCAAGTACATAAGACTCTACTTCGAATTCTTCGACAGCAACCAGCGTCTCTTCAGGCTCATCGTACAGGAACAACTTGATCTGGGCGAACACTCTCCGGACGAGTACTTCAGGAGGGTCATGCGGGCCATTCCTAAACTCAAGAGGAAAGTCTACGAAGGGACCCAGCAGGGGATCCTGAAGGATGTGGATTTTCAAACGGTCTTTTACGGTACAATGGGTTTTGCGCACGGGGTAATACAGAAATGGCTTGCCCGGGACTGTTCCTACTCGCTTGTCAATGAGCTTCCGGGCGTGTTGGAAGTTTTGTTTTATGGATTTGTCAAAGATGCGCGAAAAATTGGATGCGAAAACTGACCAAACAAGGAGGATTTAATGAGCGTGACAGAAGAAGAGAGCAAAATCATCGACATTATTGCCAACCAGCTCGGGGTAGATAAGGACATGGTGACCCCGGGGGCAAACATAGTTGACGATTTGGGGGCCGATTCTCTCGATGTGGTAGAACTGGTAATGGCTCTTGAGGAGGCTTTCGATACGGAAATCCCCGACGAGGATGCCGAGAAGATCCGCACTGTTCAGAATATTTTTGACTATATGAAGAAGAAGGATGCCTAGCGCCGGCCTCAGCCGCCGGTGACAAGCCGCGTTGAGGTAATGGCGGACAGCTTCAATCTCAGGATTTCCGATTGCACGACTTTCAAGTCCTTGCCTCGGTTGACCGAGCGGTTTTTCAAAGCCGCTCGGTCTTTTTTCACCCGGACCGGATTGGCCCAGCGTTATCCGAGTGGGGGGATCTATTGGATCCCTCCCCGTCGTGGGAGCATCCGTGCCATTTTTTCGACGGGACTGAGGAGAGCGTCCGCTGGATTTTTGCTCTCGACGTTTTGAACCACTGCTTCTGGCCCGATCAGGGCGAGCCGGTCTGGACCGTCATCTACAATGGTGAGTCTTACTCGGGGTACTGGGCGCTTGCCGCCAGTCTAAAGCGGGCGCGAGAGCAGGGCTTCCCCATAACCGACCCTCATTTCCTGTCCAGCATGAGCGCAGGCGACCTTGCTGAAATCTTTTCCGGCCCGGGCAGGATACCCATGTTTGAACACAGACTGCAGAACCTGCGAGAGGCGGGTTCGATTATCCTGTCCCGACTCGACGGCGATATCATGTCCCTGTTATATGCCTCATCGGGCAGCGCCGTCGATTTGGTCTGCAGGATTGTCTCCCATTTTCCGAGCTTCCGCGATGAGGCCCTTTACAGGACCGGCAAGGTTTATTTCTGGAAAAGGGCGCAGATTTTTGCCTCAGACTTGTTCTCCGCGTTCGGTGGGCAAAAATGGGGGAAATGCCGCGACATGGAGCAACTCACCGCATTCGCCGACTATAAGCTCCCACAGGTGCTCCGAGAGCTTGGGATTATTTCGTATCATCCGGGGCTCGCGGCCAGGATTGACGCCCTGGAGCACCTGCAGGCGGGGTCCGAGGAGGAAGTTGAGATTCGGGCAATGACTGTGTGGGCCGTCGAGGAACTGAGGAGGAGTTTCCAGGAGCACGGGCGCGAAGTTACGAGCCCACGTGTTGACAACTGGCTCTGGCAGTTGGGACAGATGGATTCCTTTCGCAAGCGTCCATATCACCGCTGCCGGACAATTTTTTACTGAAAGGCTTTCTGCATTGACCCGTTCCTGCCCGATCCACCTCTTCAACGCTTGCGACCTCGGAACGAAGGTGTCACAGCGGAAATGGTCACTATAAAAAGTGATTATGGAAGCATACCCTGAAAATGAAAGTTCGAACCATTCTCGAAGAATTCCTCACTTTGCACTTTAATTAATCCCGGCCTTGCGAGATTCCGAAATAAAACGATAGCGCACGGAAATATTTATTATTAGACGGCACTGTTGATTCGATTGCCTATATCCAACTGTTTTGGTATAGTTTCTCCGCATCAAATCGGGGCTTCGGCTTCACTTTGCACAGAACCGACAGACAAGGTAGCCTTTAATGTTCCACGAGATAGCGTTATTTGCCGCTCTGGCCGTCTTTTGCGCCGGGATGATCCTTAAAATTTCGGCTTGGTTCAGATACTCTGTGGGCCCGCAAATTGCCGGCTTCCAAACTCCCCGCCGGGTTGCCTCAGCACTCAGGGGAATAGTGCATACTCTTTTCAGCCGGAAAGTACTGACGCTCGTAAGAGTTTTCTTCCTTGAGGTGATTTTTCAGTCGAAGGTCTTGAAGGAAGATACCCTGCGATGGCTCATGCATATGTGCATCTACAGCGGCTTTACGATGCTCTTCTTTCTCCACGCGCTGGACAACTTGGTGGTGGCCCGCTTTTATCCCGGATATTCTGCAACGCTGAACCCTTTTCTGTTTCTAAGGGACGCGGGTGGAGCGCTCGTTGTCTCAGGGGTCGCACTGGCTGTTTACAGGCGTTTTATCCGGAAGACGGAACGCCCGATGACCAGCCGCATGGACGTCGCCGTCATGGTGATGGTGAGCCTTGCAGTGCTTTCGGGTTTTTTGCTGGAGGCGGCCAAAATCACCTCTCATTCCTCTTTTCAGAAAATGAGTGAGGAATACGCCGGCCAGGCCGATCCGAAAGAACTTCAATCTTTGGAATCCTACTGGGTGAAAAACTTCGGGCTTGTTTCACCGGAGATCAAAGGGCCTTTCGATAACGCCGTTCTTGAAAAAGGCAAAACGGCCCACGAAGTCAACTGCGCTGAGTGTCATTCCAGCGCGCAGTGGGGGTTTGGGGGATACGCCGCCTCAATTCTCATCAGGCCGGCCGCATCGGCGCTGGACAATGGGGGCCTGGTGGTTTTCCTCTCGTGGGCGCACTACATTTCGGTGCTGGTTCTGCTGGCCTACCTGCCTTTCAGCAAGATGTTCCATGTCCTGGCCACCCCTCTGAGCCTGATGGTCAACTCCGTTATGGACAGCCGGTCAGAGCCCGCCAACATAGCGACGCGTCAGATGTTGGAACTGGACGCCTGTACCCACTGCGGGGCATGCACGCTCAGGTGCTCGGTTGCCGTGGCGGTCCATATGATTCCGAATCAAAATATTCTTCCTTCAGAGAAAATCGCTTCGCTCAAAAGACTGGCTGCAGGGAAGGTGCTGGACTCGAAAGAACTCCGCGCCATCCAGCAGGGAATGGTCCTGTGCACGAACTGCGACCGTTGCAGCGTTGCGTGTCCGTCAGGGATTCAGTTGCGGGACCTCTGGTTTTCCGCAAGGGAGCGGCTGCTGCAGAACTCAGTCGAGGAGTACCAGCTCCTTTCGCCTCTAGCCTATTATCGGGGCCTGCAGCGGGAAGCCATCGAGAGGAAAGATTACCTGAAGCCCCTCGATCTTGCCCTTAAAAATGTAGCCGGCAACGTAGACAGGTCGACAAATGGAACATTGATGGTGGGCGAAAAAACGCTGCTTGGCAAACTCAACGCATCCATACAGGCTAATTCTCTTTCCAACTGCTATCGGTGCTCGACCTGCACCAATTCCTGCCCCGTCGTGCTGAACTACGAGCGCCCCGCGGAAGTACTCGGACTCTTACCGCACCAGTTGATGCATGCCGTAAATTTACGGTGCTGGGACCTGGTTTTCAGCTCCAGGATGCTTTGGGACTGCCTTGGCTGTTATCAGTGCCAGGACAATTGTCCGCAATGCGTATCGGTTACCGACATCATTTACGAACTGAAGAACCGGGCCATTTCTCGCAGGTATGACGAGTTGATCTCTTTAGAAACGGAAAAAGCATGAAGATAGCACTGTTTCGCTGCTGCATGACATCGATGGGACTTTCGCGCTATGAGACTTCCTCCAACGAGGTCCTTCGTGAGCTTGGAATCGAATTCGTTGATATAAAGGAGTTCAAATGCTGCGGGTATCCGCTCAGAAACCTCAACTTTGAGGCGTACCTGCTCTCGGCGGCCAGAAATTTAGCCCTGGCTGAACGGGCGGGTCTCGACATCCTGACGACCTGCAACTGCTGCTATGGCAGCCTGAAATACGCCGAGCACGTCCTGAAGAAATTTGTTACAGCAAAAGAGCAGGTAAACGCGAGCCTTGCTGCGGATGGATTGAAATTCTCCGGTACGGTCTCTACTAAGCACCTGCTGGGCGTTCTCCATGACGACCTTGGCGTCGAGACGATAAGAAAGCGGCTCAAGAAGAGCCTTAACGGCCTGAGAATCGCAACGCATTACGGCTGCCACCTGCTCAGGCCAAAGGAAGTGGCCGGTTTCGACCGGGGCTTTCAGCCGGTAAAATTCGATGCCCTTGTTGAAGCAACAGGGGCGGTAAGCGTTGCCTGGACAGGCAAGTTGGATTGCTGCGGCTCGCCGCTGATGGGAGTAAACGATGAGCTTTCGATGGACCTTGCCGAGAAAAAACTCAGGAACGCCCACCGGGGCGGAGCGCAGTGCCTCACAGTCACCTGTCCTTATTGCCAGATACAGTTTGGAAGAATCCAGAGACGTATAATCGAGACCCGCAATTTCGACACACCGGTCCCCTGTGTCCTCTACCCGGAGTTGCTCGGGCTGTGCCTGGGAATCGACCGCGAAAAGCTGGGCCTCGAAGAAAAGCTCCCCGAGGTCGTGATCGCTCATTTGCGGGATATCGAGGCGCAACCTGCACATGAGGTTGACGGGCAGACTATATCGGCCAAAATTCCGGGAGCAGGGTCGGGAACCGGGGCTCAGGCATGACCGGTTAAGATCTACCACCGTAGAATGGCCCTGCAGTGCCGCCGGGCGTCCATACGGATACCATTGCCGTAAACTAAATGGCAGGAGTAGGTACGTCCACCCAGGCCGTAGCCGCGCCAACAGACTCCATGTTGATGATCTCACCGGTACGGGTATTAACGTCCATGAAACAAATCGGTAGTCGCTTTGCATCGAGGGAAAAAAGCTCGGTTCTGGACAGGCGGTGCACATTTTCGTTGTTTTCTATCCGGAGAAATATGATGCGCCGCATTGGGCAGGTATCGCACTGGAGATTTGGATCGTTCACGGAGACCGGGCAGTGATGCCTTCTTGCCATGAGAGGGTCGGCCCGGTGTATGGCCGCCATCAGGGCTGATGGAGAGCGCCGAAGGTGTTCGAAAGGATTAAAGATCCAATCCGCTATGAGAGCAAAGGTGTTGTGGTGCTGGTGCAGGTGGAACGCCCCTCCGGTATTGGCGATCATTCCCTGCATTACATAATCGGGCGGCATTACATAACCCAGGTAGTCATCGTCGGCTTTTAGCAAAGATAGCGATGGAGATGAGGCGATTCCTCCTATAACTTCCCGGAGGACCTTCCTGCTCACGACATCATCTTCCGGCAGTATAGAAATCAGCGTTATATTCCGGCTTGTTTGGATGGGAAGTGAACTCAGTGTAACTCCCCTGAGAATAAATCCGGTTCCAATGATCACGATGGGTATGCAAAAAGTGATCGTTATCTGTTTGAGAGGGTTGCTCCTGAGGTATTCGAAAGGCGCCGAAAGCCGGGCTTCAAGTAAGCGCGGCAGAAACATTCCGGTATGATCCATGTACTTTCTATAGCCTTCTCCGAACTTACCGAGCATTCTTCTTTCTTCCTCTTCAGCCAAGAAGTAGTAGAGGACAAGCATCAAGGAGAGAGAGGCCAGTACGAGAAATCTCGGCCAGAGAATGCTCATCCCGATTCCCCATAGCTCCAGGGCAAGGTATTGAGGATGCCGAATCCTGCTGTACAAGCCTCTGGCTGCAATCCCCCACCTGAAGAGTTTCCCGAGGTAAACCTGCAAGGCGCAGACGGCGAAGGTGACCGACCCTGCGACAAAAAGGATCGAACCCAGAATGCGAACCCCTTTGAGGAAGATGGTCGGCGGCAGGATCATGTGGGGCAGGAAAAAGGCGGTAAGCCACCGAGTGGCTGTATAGTTATCCAGCCAATGGAGAAACGGATTAAATACCGAGTAAAAGAAAAAGGCAAAAGGGCTGATCATGATCATCACTTCAAAAGCGACTATGAAGCAAATGATTATGCCGCCACGTGCCGCTATCCTGTCGATACCTCTGAGCAGACTTTTCTTCATGACAGATCACTCCTGCGTTGCTTTTCAACTCCAATGCCTCACAGATTGCCTTAAACTGCTCAAGAGGCGCTCAAGATTCTCGACTATTTTCATCGCAGAAGCTTGGCAAGGAATATGCCATCCATCAAGGATACCTGGCATCCCTATGTCAGGAGGAAAACATTCAGCCAGGGGTTCCCTGAGCCAGAGACCGAAAGCTCCCAAGGAAACATAATACACCCGAATTGTCCGATTAAGGTGCATTTTGTTTCCTATATAGAACCCATCCGGTATAATAAGAAGAACCTGGCTTGCATCACAGGAGTCCGGCCGGCTCAAACATAATTTGAATGGAAGTAATGTGACTAAAGACTCAGACCCGCGGGAATCCACTTTATCGCCGCAAACTGAAATCATTCTGAACAGCATTGCAGACGGAGTATTCACCGTAGATCCCGAATGGCGGATTACGTTTTTCAATCGCGCGGCGGAAAAAATCACCGGCGTTTCCGCGTCTGAAGCAATCGGCCGACCTTGCTGCGAGGTCTTCCGAGCCAGCATCTGTGAATCGACCTGCGCCCTGAAATCCACACTGGAAACAAAAAGGCCTGTTGTCAATAAACCCGTTGTGATTCTTCGGGCCGATGGCAAAGAAACCCCGATCAGCGTCAGTACGGCTTTGCTGAAGGACAAATCGGGCCGGATAATCGGCGGGGTTGAGACATTTCGCGATCTCAGCCTCGTGGAAACGTTGCGCAAAGAAATCGACCGCCAGTACCGTTTTCAAGACATTATTTCCAAATCCCCCGCAATGAGGGAGCTTTTTTCAATTCTTCCGGAAGTGGCGCAAAGCGAAAGCACGGTGCTCATTGAGGGAGAAAGCGGCACCGGGAAGGAACTGCTGAGCCGCGCCGTTCACAGTCTAAGCCCCAGAGCCGATGGGCCGTTTGTTGCGGTAAACTGCGGGGCGCTCCCCGACACTCTCCTGGAAACCGAACTTTTCGGCCACGTTGCAGGAGCATTTACCGATGCCAAACGTGACCGCATGGGTCGTTTTGCCATTGCCGAAAAGGGAACGCTTTTTCTGGATGAAATCGGAGACATTTCGCCTGCGCTGCAGGTACGCCTCCTGAGGGTCCTGGAAGAGCGCACGTATGAGCCGCTGGGGTCTTCAAAAACCATAAAAACCAATGTAAGGATCGTTACGGCATCGAATAAGGACCTTTTTCACATGGTCGAGGAGGGTTCTTTCAGGAAAGATCTCTATTACCGCATCAATGTAGTAAAGTTGAAATTACCGCTCCTTGCGAAGCGGAAAGAAGATATTCCTATCCTCGCCGAGCATTTTATCGAGCGCTTGAATAAACTCCGAAACAAGAGCGTGACGGGACTCAGCCACGAAGCTCTCGCCATATTCATGCGTCACGATTGGCCTGGAAACATCCGGGAACTGGAAAACGTAATAGAATATGCATTTATCCTTTGCCGTGACGGACTGATTCAACCGAAATGCCTTCCCGAGTATCTCAATACCAATGCATGTGGACTTGTCGATTTTGCGGGATTGACCCTTCTTGACGCCGAGCGGCATGCGATAAGGGAGGCCCTTGATCGAAACCATTGGCGCCGAATGGCTACCGCGCGAGAACTTGGGATAGATAAAAACACCTTGCGGCGCAAGATGAATAGACTAAATATCATAGGTTAGGAACGGAATTCGGGGAACCAATAGAAGAGAAGAGGTTATTAATTCCAATTTGCTCATCTCTCCGTATTATTAAGCCCGCTATTAGGACTGCGGCCTTGAGACGCATTTAATAATCCTTGCATAAGCGCATAGTCTTATTGGCCACAGACAGTTTGGACACAGGATCGTTCTTTCAGAAGAAATTGCCTCATACAGGTTTTGAGTAACATTATTAATTTTCATCTCACTTCACAGTCAGCACAGATGTCGCCATGGCCGCCCCTCTTTAGTTCCATCAAGATTGACAGGGGTCGGGCTCAGGGCGAGACCCGTCTAGATTCCCCCCCACTTTGATGCACAACCAAGTTCGACAATGGATGAACTGGATAGTAAAGTAATTGCGGCTCCACTTTCCCGATCACTCACTCCATTTAACCAGGTGGGCAGCCTTGATGTTGACATCCTTAACACCGGGAATGCCGGCAGTAATTCTTTCCATTTCCCGGACCAGATCAGGGTCCTTCATGATCGGGGCGCTGGCGCCAAGGGTAACGACGCTGTCGCGCACAAATACCTCGATCTCGGGTTTGAGCTCGATCAGTGTCGTTTTTACCGAGGATGCCAGCACAAGGTCTTCCATTGCCTTCCGAGACTCAAAGGTCGTCCTGAAAGTTTCCAGTCCTGCCGTATGACAGATCACGTCCGCCGCGTCATCCACGGTCATTTTCCGCACGTGAATCACCAGATCGTACAAAACCGGCTCGGAGGTGTCGATCCCGTACAGATGCTGGCTCCATTTACGCCTTTCAAGATCATCATTTTTGATCAGCGCCAGGGCACTTTCATAAGAGATTTTTTCCCGATCCATGACTATTCGAATCCGGTCCTTCATGTCGGCAATAATCCTGACCTTGAGAACGTGGGAGACACCTCTGACATAGAAATGTCCAGCCAAGCCGTGATAGACCACATTGTCCCTCTGGAAGCACTTCAAAAGAGCGGCCTGAACGTATGTGATGAACATCTCCTTGCCGTAGGAGAACCTTTCCAGAATGGAAGGAGCGTCATGTAGTGCGTTCACCAGCTTGATTTCTGGGATATTGAACTCTTTTGAGGCCTCCAGAATAACCTCACGTGCGCAACACTGGTAGCCAAGCTTCTGAGCCACTTTTTCGGCAACTTCTTTACCATGGCTGTAGGAGCCTCTGGAAATAGTTATGATTGCCATTCGTGCCTGTCCTCCTTTAGCGCGATCATCAAGATGTCGAAGGGCTTATGAATTGCTACACCAGAATCGCACCCATTTGCCAACAAAAGCGCGGCCCATGGGCGTTTCTTTGTCAGTTGCCTCGGTAAGTGACTGTCACGCTATGCCAGCGCTTCCATCGGGGATCTTTCCCCGGAACCAGTAGCTGGATTATCGAAAGTGAGACAGCGCTAGATTCTTCTTGTTATCCACTCAGTCCTGCAATTTTCACTGCCCCGCGGTGATATCCGTCAGGGAATAGTGCACCGAATTCCTCGATGTCGATGTCATTATCCGCGCATGTCTCATAGATTGTGGGGATATTACCCGTCTTTGCAAATCGCGTGCGTAGGTAATATATTACTTTCCAGTGTTTTTCAGTTAGAGGGCCGGGCATTTTTGTTTCCTCCCACTTGAGCTCCGCAAAATCCACGTTCCATTCAGCGGGATCGACCAGAAACCCTCTGATATTTATCCGGTAGATAAGAGAAGTAGATACTGATAGCTCAGATTTGGGTGAGCCGGAAAGGTTGGCATTCTCGGGGTCGTAGCACAACCCGGCAAGCTTGCATGCGCCTCGACGATAACCGGAAGGAAAGAGTCTTTGAAGATCTGCCATACGCAGGTTCTGAGCCTTGCAAGCTTTATGAACAACGGGGCACTTGCCGCTTTCCAGATAAAACTCACGAATGAACCACAATACATCCCAATGCGCTCGAGTGAGCTCACCGGATATCCCGGTTTTGGGCGCCAGTCCTTCGGCGAAATCTTTGTCCCATTCGTCGGGATGCAGCAGGAAATCATCTTCATCTACCTCGTAGATCTTGCCCTTGAATTCGAATGTTTTCAAGTTCGCTCCTTTGGCCTTCAAGATAGGTGGAATGTGCTTATAAATTCTTAGAAAAGGATACGCAGAAAGTGATTCCCTTTTTGCCTCTCAGTTCCACCCACACTCTGCCGCCATGCACCCCGGCATCAAGGGCGGTGCTGAGAAGACTCTCGCCCTCCTTCATGCGGACCGTAATCCCATGGGATTAAAGGTCACTTGTCTGATCATTGTGATGTGCCTTGAATTGGACCTACTGATTCCGTTCGGTTCCGGATTCCAACTTTTGTATACGCCGTTTGATTCCTTCCAGGACTTTTTCAAAATATCCGGCCCGGGCCTTCAGAGTTTCCAACTGAGGTTCCGGCTCAAGGTCCAAGGCTGAAGCGGGGTCAACCAACTCACGAGTTCGGCGCCCGAAGCCAAACCCGGTCGAACGTTGCCACCCGGTTAGTCCGGTATTTAGAAACCTGTTGCACCGGCCTTGACCGCCTCTCCCCGGAGAAACAAAATCTTGAGAACGATTCAAAGTCCCAGGGTTACCAAAGCCCGTGCAAGAGCCTTTCATCTTGCTCGTCCCGGAGCCGGCCCCGGATGGTCCAGTTCTGTCTCCACGCGGCATGTCTAATACCTCCTTTGCTTTTACTTTTTGCGGCTTTCCGTCAAATGAGACAGGGCGACCCATTTCACCTGCAAAACCCTGAATTGGCTCATCCTGGTTATCAGGGATTCTCAGAATGCAACTCCCTGAACTTTTTCCGGTCAACGGCCCTTTTCCAGTCGGCCCTGTACCATCACGATCAGGCATGGCATTTCCTCCAGCAAAAATGAATTGCAGTCTGTACCTTAAACTCCATTCTCCGGACCATGAGAGCACAATCCCTGTGCCATCTCATGGATCTAATCTCACGTGGCTAAACAACCAACCATTTATGCCTGCACATAGTGTCACGCTCCCGGGTTTTGTTCTCAGTGCGTGACGGTGAACCCTCTGCGGGCATCAAAGTACAAAAGCGCTCAATTCGGGAAAACCGGCCATTCGATGCCCTGGGGTGGTTTCAACACTTCGGAATAGTATTCGAAACAGCCCAACTGGAACATGATGCAGAAAGCGGTAAAAAAAACCAGGACCGCCAAAACCATGGTCACATTGAACAACTCATCAAGAGGTTTATCGTACCCCCCTTCCGAGATCTTCAGCGTCAGTTGTTTGAAGTACTTTCCCATGAGTTCCACCCCTCGGCATCAGGTGAAACCATGCACGCAAAATTCACCATTCTGCCTGTCCGGGGCCAATCCCGATTGGTCCGGTTCTGTCACCAGGGTGCATAACATTTCTTCCTTCGAATGGATTGGGGTCTGCACCCTTTAACTCCACCTTGAAGCCAGTGGGTTACAATCTCTGTGCCATGCACCGGATCTGCCGCAAATAGCCGGCAAAGGATTTGGGCCTCTGACAGAGTGGAAACAATCTGCATCTTTGTTTGCAGATAGAGGGAACGATAAGTACCTGTTTAGACTTGCTCCCCTTGTGGGAGGAGATGAAGAAGTAGTGCTGATCTTGTTTATGCCCGGCTGGCCCGGTTTTTGATAAAGCTCTCGAATACCTCGCACGGTTTAGGTCTGCCTGACGAGGAAAATGGATGAGGAGAAGGCGATGTTAGCCATTCCGGTTTTTCGCGCTCGCGTAGCGCCTGTACTCGACTGGTGCTCGAAAATCATCATTATCCCGGATGAAGGGCCGAATGCTGAATCGGGGCGAGAAATCGATGTCGAGAAGGAAAACACGTTCAGACTGATGCGGTCGCTGCGGGAGCAGGGGATTACAACTCTCATCTGCGGGGCCCTGAGTCCCGAGATGTTGAACCATGGCGAAAGCATCGGCTTGAAAATTATCCACGGGATTGCAGGCGATATTGAAGAAGTCTTGCAGGCTTATCGCGAACGGAAACTGGACCAGCCCAGATATTGGCTTCCCGGATGCCGCGGACAGCGCCGGTATAAGGGCGCCGGGAGGTGTACCGGCAGAGGAACGGATGGAATCGCACAAGGGGGAGAGTCTGGTGGCTCAGGAACCGGTCCGGCCGGGAAGGGTTCCGGCAATCTTCCGCCGGCGAAATGGGCGGCAGGCCCGGGAGGATTCTGTGTCTGCCCGAAATGCGGATCGAAAAAACAGCACGAACGGGGGATACCATGCTCGCAGTTCCATTGTTCTGCGTGCAACTGCTCAATGACCAGGGGATAAGGGCCTGTTACGGCGCCTCGGAGCTGCACACGGGTTCGTTTTGTTCCTTCCGGCTGTCCGACATCGCCGACAACCTGGACCTGGTTTTCCCCGCCGGGGCAGGATCGGACAGATTGGCACACCACTTGCCAAGGGCGACATGGAGCGAGAGAACTCGCTTAAGGGAATAAAAAAATGGCAACAATCCGGTTTGCTCCTATAGGCGTTATTCGCTCTCCGTTCAAAGAGATCGCGGACATGCCTGTTCAGGCGAGTGCGGCCACGGGTATCTTGGGGAAGGTGGAACTGGCTTCCAGTTTTGCAGCGGGGCTAAGGGATCTGGAAGGATTCTCCCATATTATCCTCCTCTATCATTTCCATCTAAGCGTGGGATATTCCCTGGAAGTAACGCCTTTTCTGGATGATCAAGTTCATGGCGTCTTTGCCACTCGGGCACCAAAACGCCCTAATCCGATCGGGATTTCGATAGTGAGACTCACTGCAACTGAGGGAAACACTCTGCTGATCGAGGGTGTAGACGTGGTTGATGGAACACCGCTCCTGGACATCAAACCGTATGTACCTGAATTCGATGCCAGGTGCTCGGACAAGATCGGCTGGCTTACCGGCAAGGCCGATAAGGTAGCCGATCTCAAGTCGGATAAACGTTTCAAGTAGCTGGAAATAGTTCGCAGTCACCAGCGAAAGGGGTACGCGTGAGTAAGATTGCAATAACTAGTGAAGGTCCCGCTCTGGATGACCAGGTAGATTCCAGGTTCGGCAGGGCGGCCGGTTTCGTTGTAGTCGCTCTCGAAAGCATGGAGACGCTCTACATTGATAATGGACAGACTCAAGTAATGGGGCAGGGCGCCGGCATACAGGCAGCCGAATCGATGGCCCGGGCCGGAGTCAGTTGCGTTCTCACGGGGTTTGTTGGGCCAAAGGCGTTCAAAGCGCTTTCGGCTGTCGGGATAAGCGTTGTGCAGAACTTGGAAGGCATGACTGTGCGCCAGGCCGTTCAGAGATTCCAAAGCGGGAGCGTGCAACCGGCTGATGGGCCGAACAGGAGACCGGGGCGATGATTGTTTCCATTGCCAGCGGCAAAGGAGGTACAGGTAAAACCACGGTAACCGCCTCGCTTACACGGGTCTGGAAAAAGCCCCTGATCGCCGTGGACCTGGATGTTGAGGAACCTGACCTGCATCTGTTCCTCCGCCCGGACATCGAGGAGCGCGCGTCGAGCTCGCTGGAGGTCCCGGCCGTTGACGAATCGAAATGCAATCTCTGCGGCGCCTGCTCCGAACTCTGCCAATTCAAGGCAATCAGCGTAATGGGCACGCTGCTCCTGACGTTTCCGGAAATGTGCCACGGATGCGGTGGCTGCATTGCTTTGTGCCCCGAGAAGGCGCTTTCCCCGGGCAAACGGGAACTGGGAGAGATAAGCCGGGGCCGCGTGAACGGGACCGAATTTCTAATGGGCCGTTTGCACGTTGGGGAAGCAATGAGCCCGCCCTTCATGCGACAGGTCAAATCCAGACTCAAGGATATCATTGCCGTAAACGGCCGCGATGCAATCATCGATGCGCCTCCGGGGGTTAGTTGCCCGGCCGTTACTGCCGTGATCGACAGTGATGTTATCGTCCTGGTAACCGAGCCCACCCCCTTCGGTTTCCATGATTTCAAGCTTGCCTGCGAGGCCTTTTCCCCGCTGTGCAAACCGATGGGTGTGGTGATAAACCGTGCAGGGATCGGCAATGGCGAGGTCTACGCATTTTGCAAAAGAAGAGGAATACCCATTCTGGCTGAGATCCCTTTTGAGCGCGCAGTTGCAGAGGCCTATGCACGAGGTAGGATCATTGCGGACCTGTCGCCGGAGTTCATGGAGATCTTCGTCTCCATGCACGCAAAGATTTGCGAATTGGCCGTAAGACCGCCTCTCGGGGAGGCAGCCCATGCGTGAAGTGCTCATTATCAGCGGCAAAGGGGGGACCGGCAAGACCTCGCTCACCGGGGCATTTGCTCACCTGGCCTCAAACAAGGTCATATGCGATTTGGACGTGGACGCCCCGGACCTCCACCTGCTGCTGCGTCCCACGAATTATCAGACTGAAGAATTTCATTCCGGGTATGAGGCTCAAATCCTCAGTGAAAAGTGTACGGGTTGCGGCGTATGTGCTTCCATGTGCCGGTACGATGCCGTGCGCAATAACGGGAATGGTTTTTCGGTTGATAGTCTCCGTTGTGAAGGCTGCAAGGTTTGCGTCGAATTCTGCCCTGAGAAGGCTATCGACTTTCCACAGAAACACTGCGGGCATTGGTATTTATCATCTACCAGGTTTGGTCCGATGGTTCACGCTCAGCTCTTTCCAGGTGCAGCAAACTCCGGACGACTTGTCATGGTTCTAAAGCAACAAGCCCGGGAGTTGGTAAAATCTTTCGGGAAGGATCTCATTCTTTGCGATGGAGCACCCGGCATAGGCTGCCCCGTAATCAGCTCACTTTCAGGAACCAATCTTGCGGTTGCCGTAACCGAGCCTACGCCCTCCGGGCGACACGACCTCGAGAGGGTGGCCGATCTGTGCAGCCATTTTCAGGTCACTTTCGCGGTCATCATCAATAAATACGATCTCAACCATGAAGAGGTTGACAGAATCGAAGCCTATTGCCGGTTGCGGGGCTATCCAGTGATCGCAAAGCTTCCGCACGATCCGGTTGTAACCAAAGCAATGGTACAGGGGTTGGTCGTTACGGAATTGCCCGAAACGGACTTCAGCCTCGAATTACGGAGAACATGGCTGAGGATCGAGGAACTTGCACGCTTTCGGCGGTGAGTCCCGGCAGATGATTGGATTCCATGTTTACAGGTTGGCGGGCTTTGCCCGTCTTAATTTCGCGCCATATTCGATTGTGAGGAGAAAAAATGAAAAGTATCACAGTAGCCGTTCCGTCAATCAACCCTGGAGGGCTGGATTCACCTCTGGGCGCTCACTTCGGGCACTGCGATCTCTATACGCTGGTGGAGGTCAGGGACGGAGAAGTCGAAAGTGTCAGGACCTTGCCGAACGTACCGCACCAGCAGGGCGGGTGCATGGCCCCGGTCAATCACCTGGCCCAAAACGGGGTAGGGATCCTTATCGCAGGCGGAATGGGCATGAGGCCGCTCATGGGTTTCAACCAGGTGGGAATCAGTGTTCTCTACGGCGGCGGCGTTCAAACGGTAGGAGAGGCTGTAGATGCTTTCCTGGAAGGAAACCTGCAGCAGTTCACGAGTGATTTCACATGTGGCGGTGGAAATGCCGGACAAACCGGCGGGGTTCAATCATAGATGAGGGAGAAGGTTGCTGTGTCAAATGGCGATTTGCGGATGCCTGGCCAGGCAACCTCATAATATAGATTCCATAGAAAATCCCAGCGGCAAGGGAAGTGCTGTCGGCCTGGCGGGGATTCGGTTGAAGTCTCACAGTCACTATTCGTTCTATTGATGGAGGAAGATTCATGAGCCAGGTTGAATTCAAAGGAAAGAGTTTTGAGGTAGACGAGGACGGTTTCATTGCCAGCTTCGACACATGGAGCCCGGAGTGGGTTGACTTCGTTAAGACTTCCGAAGGTATAGCGGAGCTGACCGATGAGCACTGGCAGGTTATTCACGTGCTCCAGGACTACTACAGAAAGCACGGGATAGCTCCGATGGTCCGTATACTTACCAAGGTTACCGGATACAAGCTTAAGTACATCTACGAGCTTTTTCCCTCGGGACCGGGCAAGGGTGCATGCAAGATGGCGGGTTTGCCCAAACCTACCGGTTGCGTTTAGAGCAGTTTACATCAAAGGATTATGCAATTGCTTCGTGATTGGGGATTTGCTCGAACTGAGGAAGAATTAGAGAGTTTAGCTCTAATGTATCCAAAGGCTTACATAGAACTCGCTGAAATAGAGGAAGGTACAGAGGAATACCAGGAGTTTATTCGTTGGTATTTGGAACAACGGGAGGCAAAACATGGAATGCAGAATTACGGTTCTCTGCGAAAACACGGTCCAGGGTCTTGGCTTTCTTGGAGAACACGGGTTTGCGGCATTTATAGAAACCCCCGGTCAAAACATTCTTTTCGATACCGGCCAGGGCTTCAGTCTCATTCATAACTCACTCAGGCTTCAAAAAGATCTGAGGAACGTTTCCAAGGTTGTATTGAGTCACGGTCACCTGGATCACGTGGGAGGACTCCTTGCCTTTCTGGGAGTAAAAGGGGCCTGCCCTGTCGCCGCTCACCCCGATATTTTCAACGAAAGGTTCTGGCTCATGCCGGCGGCCGGTGGAGAGGAAAAACCCGTATCTATCGGCATGCCCTGGCCTCAGGCATATCTCACGACCCGCGGCGCGCAATTCGAATGGCGCCTGGATTTCACGGAAGTAGCGCCGGGCGTCTACTTAACAGGCGAAGTACCCAGGAAGACGCTTTTCGAACTGGGGTCTCCCAAATTTGTCGTCCCTGGGGACGGCGGCTGGACCCCGGACCCTTTCCTCGATGATTTTTCGATGGTTTTGAAGACCTCGCGGGGGTTGGTGATCGTGCTGGGGTGTGCGCACGCCGGAATCGTCAATATTCTCAATCATGCGGTAGACCAGACAGGAGAAAACCGTATTTACGCTATTCTTGGCGGCACTCATCTCGGTCTTTCCCCTGAGCCGCAGTTCGATCCGACTATTCGGGCGCTTAAAGAATTCGATATCCGGATGCTTGCAGTCAGCCACTGTACCGGTCAAGGCCCTGTGGCCCGGCTGGCATCGGAATTTGGCGACAGGTTTGCCTTCGGGCGTGTGGGTTTCGTGCTCGAAGTTTAATGAACATTTCATCAAACGAGGAATAAATGCTGCACATTATTCTGGTTACCACCCGGCCGGGAATCTTTCATTCGTTCGCCGAACGCCTGCGCTCAGATCCGGAGGTTTGCGTCGATCAGGTAGATTCCGGGGCCGAGGCCCTGGGTCTCGTGCGCACCAGATCTCCCCACCTGGTGATCGTTGACTCCGAAGTGACGGACACCGATCCACTCGGCTTGGTCAGAGAAATTATCAGCGCGAATGCCATGGTCAATACAGCCGTGGTGAGCGCCCTTTCGGAGCATGAGTTCCATGAAGCGGCCGAGGGATTTGGGGTCCTGTGCCGGCTCCCCCTCGACTCCGGTCCGGGTGAGGCTGACGAACTGCTGAAGAAATTGAGAAGCGTTTTATTGTAGGTCGTGAACTCCAAGTGATTCAACTGAAAGAAGGAGGATAAGGGTGGCGAATTTTCTTTTTGTTTTGAGCAAGGATGACAATGAGGCGGCGACCAGATGTTTCCAGCTTGCCAAGATTGCGAATACAAAGGGGCACGATGTTAACCTCTTCTTTATCGATGGCGGGGTTACCTGGGCAAACAAGACCAGGGACTTCGGATTGAAAACCGTCACCGGTGATTGTCCTGATGACTATCTGCCCTATCTGGTCGAGAAGGAAGTCCCCATCGGAGTCTGAATTCCCTGCGCCAACGCTCGTCAGGTTGACGAGTCAAAATTCTTCTCCAATATGGCTCTTGACGGCGGTCCACATCTGATCGATCTTGCCGCGGAAGCCAAGGTGTTCAATTTTTAGCGGCGCCGGCGAACCTTTGCGTCAAAAGCTCATAACCAGGGGAGGAATTATAATGCCCATATTCGAGTTTCTTTGCACGTGCTGCGGCAATGTCTTTGAAAAGCTCGTATACGGAGGCAGTGAGGAAGTGTCCTGCCGGAAATGCGGAAGCTCCGTACTGACCAAACTATTGTCCAAGCCTTCCAACCTCTCAGGAACTAAGCAGGAAGGCAAACTCCCCGGAATCGGGGATACCGGATGTTGCGGGTCTGCTCCTTCATCCCAAGGGTGTATTCCGGGAAGTTGCTGTGGAAAAGGCGGCTTCTGAATAAGCTCGGAGTTACTATGGGTGTTTTCAATGTGGAAAATTCCATATAGAGCTCACTTGATTGTATCAGGGGTCGAAAAATGAAAGACAGAATTAACGTCCTTATCATCGGCGGTGTGGCCTGCGGGCCCAAAACGGCATCACGTCTTAAACGCCTTATACCAAACGCAGATGTCACCATGATTGAACGGGGTCGTCTGGTGTCCTACGGCGCATGCGGGCTTCCATATTATGTGGAGGGTGTGTTTCCTGACGTCGGGATGCTCTGTGAGACACCCGCAAATATCCAGCGAACCCCTGTCTTCTTCGAAAAAGTGAAAGGCTTTCACACTCTCACCAGAACGGAAGCCGACCTGATAGACCGCAATAGGAAGGTTGTTCGGGTACGTAATTTGGATTCAGGATCACAATCGGAGCTTCCGTACGATAAGCTCGTTCTCGCGACGGGAGGCCGGCCGATTATACCGCCCATCAAGGGAATTTCTCTTAAGAACGTCTGGTTCATGCGCCACCCCGATGACGCTGAAAGCATGGTCGAGCAGATGGAGAGCCGGAAACTTCGTCATGCCGTACTGATAGGAGCCGGATATATCGGCGTCGAGATGGCGGAAGCTTTGAGAGGCCGTGGTCTTGAAGTTACAGTGATTGAGATATTCGATCAGATTCTGCCTCAGTTTCTTGATTTTGAGATGGCGGAGTTGGCAGCCAAACACCTTCGGAATAAAGGGGTCAAGCTGATCCTGGGCGAAGGGGTCAAGTCGCTTGAAGGAAATGGTACAGTTTCAGCCGTAGTTACTGAAAATAACAGAATTCCCGCCGACCTGGTCGTGGTTGGCGCAGGTGTGCGTCCAAACGACGAACTGGCCAGGGATGCCGGGTTGGCATGTGCCCCCAAAGGCGGTATAATCATCAACAGCTATTGCCAAACTAGTGACAGGGACATTTATGCGGGTGGTGACTGCGTTGTTAATCACTGTGTCGACTCCATGATCGACGCCCCTTTATTTGTCCCGCTGGGTTCTACTGCAAATAAGCACGGCAGGACCATCGCCGATCATATAGCCGGTATTTCTACGCCATTTCCCGGCATTTCGGCAACCGGCATTTGCAAGGCATTTGATTACAACCTGGGGCGCACCGGCCTTACCGAAAAGCAGGCAAGACTTGTGTACCCGGATATTGAAACGGCTCTCTGGGCTGGACCCGCTCTCCCGCATTATATCCCCCAGAGCAAGCCGCTGGTAATCAAAATGGTTGCATCCCGCCGTAACCGGAAGCTGCTGGGGGTACAGGTCGTAGGTATGGGAGATGCAGCCAAGCGCCTTGACGTTGCTGCAACTGCACTCTTCTTTGGAGCGACGATAGATCAAGTGGCGACCTTGGATCTGGCCTATGCTCCCCATTATGCTCCTCCCATAGATCCCATTGCTGCGACCGCACACCTTCTTGCAAACAAGCTCGATGGCATCGCTCGAGGCATCTCTCCCCTGGAGGCCAGAAACCGAATGCAAAACGGCAATGATCTTGTTCTTCTCGATGTCCGCACTCCGGATGAATTCAGGATGGTGCGCCTGCCGGATGACAGAGTCGTTCACATCCCGCTGGGCGCCCTTCGCGAAAAGCTTTCGCAGCTTCCGCGCGACAAGGACATTCTGGCTTTTTGCAAAGTGAGCATGAGAGGCTATGAGGCCCAGAGAATTCTGAATGCAGAAGGAATGGATCGCGTTTGGTTCATTGAAGGGGGATTGGCGGGATGGCCGTTTGAGTTGGCTGAGTAAGAGGCCTGGGCCTCTTACTGCACTCTTTAGTCTAAGACGGGCGCTCTAAATGCCGCTCTTCCCATTAGCGAAAAGGAAAGGTTTGGCGATTGATCATACCACTCGATGTTCCTGAATCCCCAGCCAATCGAAGGAGCAGCAATGTTTCGAGAAGATCGATGCGACGAATGTGGAGAGTGTCTCGAGTTCTGCCCTTACAACAGCTACGGCAAAGACCGTGCCCGGAAAGAAATTGCAGAACTGAAAGCGGGTGGAGCGCCGCCTATCCTTGGATCTTGCATCACCTGCGGCGCCTGTAACCAGGTATGCCCCACTCAGGCCAATCCTTTCGATTTGATCAGTCAGCGCCAGGAACAAACGGGGGCTCTAGGAGTTCCGGATGACGCTTTTGAGCGATTTTCCAGGCTCCATGAGCTCCCCAGCCAAATTGAAATGGGAGAACCGGGGAAACCCGTCATCAATCTTTGTATCGTCGGCGCCATGGTTCGCGAACAAATTCGGGGGCCTTTGTTTAACGGCCTTACGGTTGTCGAGGGGGCGGATTACTTCTGCGGAGTGGGCTATATTCACCTCGGGAAGCCCAGCCTGACGGAGCGGCAGGCGCGGCCCTTCATCGAGAAATTATCGAATCTCAAGGCCGGCGAGGTGATCTGTTTTCACGACGACTGTTACACCATGCTCACGTCCCTGGCGGCTCAGTATGATTTGAGCGTCCCATTCCGTCCGGTGCACCTCTTCGAGTATCTCTACCGCACGCTTTCGTCGCGCCCGGAGAAGATAAAACCGGTTGGCTTGCGGGTTGCCTATCAAGCGCCTTGTGCCTCCCGCTATACGCCCGAAAAGGACCATTACCTCGATAAACTCTTTGAACTTGTCGGGGCCGAACGAGTCCAAAGGAAGCATGAAGGTCTCAACGGGCTGTGCTGCGGCGCTCCACTCATGGCTACAGATAAGGAGAAGGCCGCCGGGGTAAAGATGCGAAACATCCGGGATGCGCGGGCAAGTGGGGCGGAAGCGATGATCTTCCTCTGTCCGATGTGCTTTCTGAATCTTCGGAAGCTTTGTCAGGAAAATGGGATCAAGCCGATTTTCATTACCGAACTTTGCAATCAGTCTCTGTAACGGACAAAGGAGACCGGCGGCATCGAAGAATGTACTTACAGAGATGCCTTGCGACAAGCCGCTGTCTCATTAATCATGAAGATTCGATCGTATCCTATATGGACGATGAGGAGCGGCGATGAGCAAATGCGAGAAATGCGGTGACTCAATCGAGGCCGGGGAAGCTTATGAGTTCGCCGGTAAGTCCCTGTGCGAGGACTGTTATCTGGAGCAAAGGATAAAGCCCGTTACGTGCGATCCCTGGGCAGTGTACAGCGCCAGGAACACCGGCGGAAAAGCCCCGCAACTGACCGATATTCAAGAGCGGATTCTAAATCTGCTAAAAACCGGAGTGCCCCTTGAAGCCTCCAGGATTTTTAGAGAGTTGCGCATAAGCGAAACGCAGTTTCAAAACAATTTCGCAACGTTGCGGCACATGGAACTTGCCAGGGGCTTCAAAGATGGTGATAAGGTTTATTACACTCTCTTCTGACGTTTCGTGTCGTAAGCTGTCGTACGACAGTTGAACAGGCAGTATTCATGCTCTTTCTGATAGGCGGGGATGCGGATATCCTTGGTCCAATCCAGACGATTCATCCTTTTACCGCTAAGCGTGGCCGCTTTCCCACCGGCCATTGAAGGTCCCGGATTTTTTGAGCACGGCGACTCCGCCCTGGAGATTTACCGTATTGCGGATTCCCGCCCGCTCCAGTTGACGCATTGCTTCGTAGGATCGGGCCCCCGAATCGCACACCAGAAGAAGCCGTTTGTCCCTTGGGACCTCCCCCATTCTTGCGTTCAGGGTTTCCTGGGGGATATTGAGCCAGCGGCATCCATAGCGTTCCACAAAGGGGGCCGCAGCGGCGGGACCTCTTACATCCAGGCAGAGGCAATCAGCGCTTTCCTCCACGAGAAAGCATCTCTCGAATTCACCCGGTTCCATCGGCCGGTTCAAACCGCTCAGAATATTCTCCGCCGTATTGCCTGCAGCGTTGACTATGTCGATGGCGGCCGTGAACGGGGGGGAGTAGGCTATCTCTAAATTCGAAAGATCTTCGACGGTCGGTTTGAACGGAAGAATGGCCGCAATGGCGTTTATCCGGCCGACCACTGCATCGCCGTTGGCCCCAACGGCCTGTGCGCCCAGGATGCGCAGAGTCCTTCGGTCGACCGTGAGCTGAAGATAGATAGGACTCCGGGTCGGATAAAAGTGTGCCCTGTCGGCTTGGACAACCAACACCGGTTCGGCCGGAAAATTGTTCTTCAGGGCCGCTTTGGACGTTATGCCCGCTGAAGCGACGGCCAGATCGAAAATCTTTATCGCAAAGCTTCCCACAGTGCCGTTGAACATCGCAGATCCGCCCGCAAGGTTAGTCCCGATTACCCGTCCCTGCCGGTTTGCAAGAGAACCCTGTGGAAAGTTGACCGGCCTTCCGGTGATCAGGTGAGGGATTTCTATACAGTCGCCCCCTGCGTAGATATCCAGGTCTGAAGTCTGAAGCATCCGGTTCACGACGATCGCTCCGGAGGGCGACACGAGAAGCCCCGCCTTCCGGGCAAGCTCCGTGTTGGGGCGGACGCCTGCGGCGGCTATTATCAGTTCTACCCGGATGCGCCCATCTGACATTATCACTTCGAGGCTGCCCTCTTTTTCATTCTTCCTGATTTCGGTCACTTTGCACCCGAGATGGAGCCGCACGCCTTTTTCTTCCAGGTGGGTCCGGACGATGTCTGCAAGCCAGCGGTCGAGCATTCCCGGCAACACCTGGTCCTCTATTTCGACCAGGTGGGTCTCGATTTCCCAGAGATCGCCAAGCGCCTCCGCCATTTCGCAGCCGATTGCCCCTGCGCCGACTACTACGGCCCTTTCCACATTCCCACCCGAAATTCTGTTCCTGACGGCAATTGCGGAATGAAGGTTTGAAACCGTAATCACCCCCGGCAGCTCGATGCCCGCGATCGGCGGCTTATTCGGTATGCTCCCGGTTGCTATCACAAGGCGGTCGTAATGGAGGTCTTCCTCGACCCCCGAGTTCAGGTCCCGGATCCGCACAGTCCTGTTTGCCCTGTCGATCGCGAGCGCCCGCGTACGGGTCCTTACCCGAATGTCCTTTGCGTCACGGAAAAACTGTGGGGTCCTCAGCATATGGTAGCTCGTGCTCATCAGTTCACGCACGTCGTTTATATCTCCGGAGATGAAATATGGGGTCCCACAGCCCCCGTAGGAAATGTATTCATCCTGATCGATCATAGTTACATCGGCATCAGGTTCGAGCCTCTTGAGGCGGCATGCCGCCTTCGGCCCGAGTGCTACGCCTCCGATTATCAGCACGCGTTTTCCACTCATAGCCGCTCCTCCAATCCTCCGGGCTGCTTCCGAAATTGCGCACAGCCCGCACTGCGGACATGTCCGCTGGAACCCGTACAGGGAATGCGGGAGAGATTCTTTTCTATTCAATCCGAACAGATCAGGAAACGGCAGGAATTGATACAGCAAGATTCTGCTTGTCGAGGAGGCACTCCATACAGGAGGCTCGGGCTGGCTGTAAAAGAGGAGGTCCTTCTATCTGAGCTTGGCAAAGCCGGCCAAAATTCTTCTCACCCTGGCGCCTTCACTCCAGGGTGCAGCGGGTCTCCGGATGGACACTATCCTGAACAAGAAGTGAGAATTCACCCGCCATGTACCAGCGGGTGAATTCTCCTCGAGCATCCGTCCTGAATAAATCCGCTATGGTCTGCCGGGAGCTACCGGTGCTTCCAGGGGCGCTTTTTCAGCCAGGCTCAGTCCAGCTATCTTGACGGCCCCACGATGATAGCCGCACGGAAAAAGCTCCGCCAATTCATCGATATCGATCCCGGCTGCTTCGCACGTTGCATAAACTGTCGGGATAACATGATTTTTTTTAAATTCAGAGCGCAGGTACCTCGTTACCTGCCAGTGTTTCTCGCTGAGAGGGCTCGGTATCCCCAGCTCCCTGGCTTTGAATATGGCATAATCGTCATCCCACTCATCGGGGTCTACAAGAAAACCCTGTATATTCACCCGGTAAACCCGTTTGTCGAGAGAGATCGGCAGGGTCCGGGTGTCCGGTCTCGGGTATAATGTCGAGCATACCCCCTCGCCCATAAAGGACACGCCTGCAAGCTTGCAGGCCCCGCGCTGGTAGCCGGATGGGAAAAGCTTCTGCAGGTCTTTGAGGCGAAGCTTCTGCTCCCTGCATGTTTTATGGACTATCGGGCATGAACCGGTTTCCAGATACGTCCTGCGAATGTATTTCAAGACGTCCCAGTGGGAAGAGCCAAGACGATCCGTCATTCCTAGCTGAGGCGCCAGTCCTTCGGCAAAATCCTCATCCCAACTCCATGGATCAACCAGGAAACCATCGTCATCGAGTAGGTAGCTTTTATTTTTTGTCTCCAGTGTTTGCATGCCGCCCTCCTTTGGAAAGTGTACGATGCGTTAGACATAGATATTCCGTAACCAAAGGTGCAAGCGCCGGATCGGGCGCGTGGGATTTCAAGGCACACCACAGACAGGGCTATTCCATCATAGATAGCACTATAAGTCAACAGAAATCTTGGCAAGCGAACGCCGGCATTTGTGTCACTAAAATAGAGCTGAAAATACATAGAAAGGTGTGGATTTCAAACTGAACAGACTGGTTTTTCCCGCTTGAATCGACCTTTCCTCTTACTTCTACCGGTGACTGGTTTCCTCGATGACCGCTTTTGTCCGATGCACTTAGACATGACATTTATTTCCGCTCCCGCGACCGATCCGGCATATCCGGACCTCTGCCGGGCCAGGTCTGAGGTCACGCCCCTTTTCGAATCGCATCCTGCGAAACGCTCACGGGAACTCCCTCGTAAGGCGTTCTTCGCCTGGCCTTGAGGGTCTTCGGGTCTCTGAGTTGCTTCAATACCTCGATGCTGTCCTTCAACCCCTTATAAAGTCTGGCCATCTCGATTGCCATACCAGCCATGGAGGCCATGGCCTGAACGAAATTCACATCATCCAGGGTAAACTCCCACGGTTCGGCAGTGTAGACGCGTAAAGCCCCAATCGACTGCCCGCCGGCCACGATAGGTACAGACAGAATGGAAGCAATTCCTTCCTTTTGCGCCTCTTCAGGATACTGGATTCTCGGATCGTCGGTAACGTCGTAGATTGCTATCGGCCCTCCCTGGAGAGACTCAGCTATAGAACGCAACGCGCTCAGCGGGCCTTTACCCATGTAGTCTTCACTCAAACCAAACGAAGCAGCCAGTTCAAGTTCGTCAGTTTGGCGATTGATAAGAAACACCGCGCATCCTTTGACATCCAGGGCCGTTTTCATACTGTCCACGGTCAGCAACACAACTTCTTCGGGGTCTTTGGAATGCGAGATGGCGCCTGCAACCTTCAGCAAAGTCTCATAGTTGAGGAGTTGTCTTTTCATCGCTTTTCCTCCCTGCAAAATTTGATCACCATCAACACAAGGGCCCGCCGCTGTTTAGATAACGACGTTCAGACGGACGCCTTCCTCTACCGGATCAAGTTTGGGGATACTCGCGGATGACAACCTACATCCCCAGGCAATCAGGGCAGTATTTGCCGTATCGCCTCCAGAAGTTCGTCTGCATCAGGTGGCTTTTCTATATATGCGGCCGGTTCCGGCATCTTTACGCCCTCATATTGGTCGACCACATTTTGCGAATGGTAGAACATCTTCTTTGACAGCGCAGAAAGAACGATCACGGGAACATCCCGCAGTTCAGGGTCTTTTTTGACTTCGCGGTACATACTGATACCGCTTTCCTTGGGCATCATCATGTCCATTATGATCAAAGCCGGCTTCTGCCGCCTGGCCAATTCCAAACCTTCCTGGCCGTTTGTTGCCGCCAGAGGTTTGAAGCCGCTGGTTTCGAGAAGCGTGGTCATGAACACCCTTACGTCCTGCTCGTCATCGACTATCAGGATTTTTTTTGACATGGCTGGGACCTTTCCATGGTTAAGGATTGAGTTGTCACCGTCTCCACTCTCTCGTTGGCCCTTCAGGGCTCGCCTCGCGGAGCGTCGAGATTCCGGCGCGCACCTGCCGCCCTGCGCTTATCCTATTATCGGTAAGGTGAACTGTTGCAACGGGTTTCTTATAGCCATCACGTGGCAATGAGCATACCTGGATACGCTTGCGACCGTGCTTCCGCGCTCTGTTTTATCGACATCGGGTTTGCCCAGGGCGCCCATGACTATCAAATCGATATTGTTCTGCTTGGCGTAGCGGATAATCTCGATGTCCGCAGCGCCGCATGCAACCTCGAACTTATAGGACTTGAAATCTTTCATGCGGCTCTCATACTCGCTCCGGAGCCTTATTTGAGCTTCATCGATGATTTTCTGATCGAAAAATGCCTGTCCATCTTCGGATTTTCCGTCCGGGATGTCCTCATCGACTACCTGTTTAGTGTATCGGTACGGCGAGTGGGGTATATGGATGATATGCAGCTCGGAGCCGTATTTCCTGGCAAGGTTGAGCGCATGGAGGAACGCGATATTGGCGTCCTCGGAAAAATCCGTACAAAAAAGTATATTTTTGTATTCAAGCATCGCTTTCTCCTTTCGACCGTCCATTGAAATTCGACTTAGGATTCGGGCAGGGATTCCTTTGTTTTGTTCGCCGATGCGCGAGGCAGCCGGATTGTAAATCTTGTCCCCTTTCCCTTTTCCGATGTCACCTTTATATCTCCTCCGTGTTCACGCACCATTTTCTGGGTGATCATAAGGCCAAGGCCGGTCCCCTTCGTTCCTTTCGTACTGAAGAAAGACTGAAAAATCTTGTCCTTTACATCTTCATCCATGCCACATCCGGAATCGATTATCCCGTACTCGACACCTCCTTCTTCCGCCCTCGCCGTGCGGATTACGACCTCCTTCGGCCCGCAGCCGTGTTCCACATCCATGCAGGCATCGAAGGCGTTGCCTGCGAGGTTTAACAGGCAGCAGTGAATCCCTTCCGGGTCGAGAAGAATTTCGGGCAAAGTTTCGTCGAGGTCCAGGACCAGGTTTATTCCCCATTCACGAGATTGCGCCAGCAGCATTTGGTAGAGGTCTTTGGCGATCTGATTAGGATTGATCCGTTTGTAATCCGGTTCTCTTTGCTTGGCATAATTCAGAAGGTCGAGCGCCAGGTTCTTTATTTTCTCGACATTACCCTTGACCATTTCCCACCCTTGGAAGCGGTATAGCTCCTTGTTTAATTCCATGCCCTTTTCGAAAACGTATATGCCTCCCTTGAGACCTCCGATGATGTTCTTGATCGCATGGGCCAGGGTCGCCACTGTTTGCCCAACGGCGGCGAGTCTTTCCGCCTCGATCAGTTTGCGGGTTTTTTCATCCACGAGGCGCTCCAGCCCTTCGGTGTACTCATGGAGTTTGGCCTTCATCCAGATTCGCTCCTGGGCTCTTTTTAGAGCAATTTCGAGCGCTTCGTCGTTTATGGGTTTAGTTATGAAATCAGATGCTTCAAAACGAAGACTTTTTATTGCAAGTTCCAGGTCTCCGTGTCCGGTTATCATGATGACCTCGGCGTCGGGTTTTTCCTCCTTGATTCGCCTGAGGAGTTCGATTCCATCCATTCCGGGCATCTTGATGTCCGTTAGCACCATCGGCGGGCGGGCATTCTTGAATATGCCCAGCGCTTCTTCTCCCGAGGACGCCGTCAGAACGTCATAGCCGCTGTCGGCCAGCGTTATGCTGAGGACCTTCCGGATACCTTCCTCATCGTCTACGATCAGGATTGGATTTGGCTTCATGCTTCACCCGAAACAGGGAGTGTTATAATAAAATCCGATCCTTCATTTTCCCTGGTCTCCACCTTTATGGTTCCTTCATAATCCTGAATGATTCCGTAGCTTATCGAAAGGCCGAGACCAGTACCCCTGCCAACCCGCTTTGTGGTGAAGAAGGGCTCGAATATCTTTTCCAGCAGCGGTTTCGGAATACCTAACCCGGTATCCGCAACTTCTATCCGGACTTTCCCGTGTCGAAGACGTGTTTTGAGGAAGATTTTCTTTTCGATTGTCTGGCCGAGCTTTTCGCATTTATCATCGATGGCGTCTCTGGCGTTTATGAGAAGGTTGATAAACACTTGTTCGAGCCTGTTGTTGTTGGCTAGGACCGAAGGCAGGTTCTCCTGGAAATCCTTTTCTACTTCAATCTCTCTGAGCTTGAGCTGCTGCATGAAAATTGCCAGGGATCTTTCCACGGCGTCGTTGATATCCACCTTTTCTCTCTCCACCTCCGATTTGCGTCCGAACTCCCGGAGGTGGTTGATTATCCGCGACGCCCTGTCCACATGACTGTCGATCTCTTCAGCCAGAGTCTTGAGAGTTTCTTCTTTGATCGGCTCGCTCTTACTGATCTTCTTTGCTATGAAGCTACTCGCCGTCTTCATCACCGAGAGCGGTTGATTGAGTTCATGGGCAATAGCAGTTGCCATTTCTCCCAATGTGGCCATCTTACTGGCCTGGATCAGTTGTTGTTCGGCTAATAGTCTCTTGGTGATATCGCTCGTGGTTACAAGGAACGCTTCCTGTCCGAGGTATTCGGATGGAGAAACGCGGATGTTTACATATATGACCCTGCCGTCCCTCGTGATATGCCGTACCTGGTTCATTGTGTCCGCGTTTCTGATCTCCCCTGCAAAGTCGCGGTTTTCTTCCCGTTCGAAAAGGTCGGTAAATGGTTTGCGCATAATATCTTCTTTACTGTACCCATAGACTCCGAAAACCATATCGTTGCAGTCGATAATTCTTAGTTCCCTGTCCAAAACGAAGATAGGGTTGGGAATATTATTGAATATCTCGCGATACTTCTTTTCAGATTTCCTGATTTCTTCTTCGAGCGTCTTTCGTTCTGTTACGTCGACACTCATTTCCATTACGGCGGTGATGCTTCCACCGGCATCCCTGATCGGTGAAGTACGACAGATCCAGGACGAATTCCTGCCGTCTCTGGTTATTCCCGTTTCCGCGCTCAGGTGGGATTCTCCGTCCCGAAACGTCTCGAGAACCGGGCAGTATGGGCACACTTCGGTCCGGCCCTTGTAGATTTCATAGCAATAGCCGCCGGGGTATGGATCAAAGGTATTTGCAAATTCCCTGTTATAACGGATAAGCCTGAGCCCCCTGTCCTGGACAGTTATGTAGCAAGGAACCTGCTCGAATAGCTCCTGATATTCGTCTCTTTGTTTGTTGAGCTCTTCTTGCTTCTGGCTTACCTTGGCGGCCATAGCATTTATGGCATGAGCCATCTGGCCGATTTCATCTTCCCATTGCGCATCGATCGGGTGGCTATATTCGCCTTGCGCTATATTGCGCGTCCATACGATCAACTTCTTTATGGGCCGGTTTACGAACACAAACAAAAAAGTGACGATGATCGCTGAAGTAGCCAGAAAGCTTATGATCGCGAGGACTATTATCCTTTCCTCATAGACCTTGATCCCTTTGTCGGTCTCCTTTAGTGAGACTACTACGTCCACTGCGCCCAGAACTTTTTTATTCCGGGGGTGAACATGACAACTCTCAGAGCTGCAACTGGGTTCATTATAAATCGGACTGATGATACCAAGGAGCCTGTAACCCTCAGGCGACTCGAAAGTACGTGTTCTTGCTGAAACAGGCAGCGCCTCCAATGGCGGTTCCGTTCTGTGGCAAATGTCACAGGCTTCCGCTTTTATGCTTGTTATTTTGTCGACTTCGTTTGAGAAGCTCGAAAATTTGATCTGCCCCTGCTTGTTATAGATTCGAATATTCTCGATACCTTCCTGCTTGCCGATGTTTTTTGTTATCTCATTGATATCGTCTCTCGAATTGAGCATCATCGCGTAATGGGTGCCAAGCTTTATGGTATTGCCGAGCCGATCGCATGATTCAATGATGCTCTGTAGCCTGTTTTCTTTCTGGTAGTTTATGTTGAAGTATGCCCAGGTGAAAATGCAGACAAAAAGAACCAGCCCTACCAGGACTATAAGCTTTGAGATGAGACTGCTGTATATTCTGACTGCACCTTTGAGCATGGTCGGCCTTGTTTCTTGTTGGCATGAGGTCATTTAGGAAAAATCCGAACAGAGTTATTCCCCCGTTACATTGCCAAAACCGATAAGGAACGATAAGTGGTTCCTGTTGACCCTGGCGCATCGGGAGTCATAATTCGTTCCTATTCCAGGGCTGCATCCAGCATGGCCATAACCTGCCGGTCGCCGTAGCCCCTGACAACCGAGGCGCCGTTGGGGCAGATGGCCGCGCAGGACCCGCATCCCTGGCAGGCGAGCCTGTCAACCTCGATGATATCCTCATCCTCGTTCCTATACCTGGCATCATAAGGGCAAGCGGAAATGCATCTTTCGCATCGGGCGCATAAACTGTGCCGGACTTCGGCGACTATTGCTCCTGCCTGGTTTCTCTCCCGATTCAGCATTCCCAAGGCTCGCTGGGCAGCAGCCTGGGCCGTGGCGATAGATTCAGGAATAGACCGGGGGGAATGCGCAATGCCGCATATGAAGACTCCACGTTTTCGAGAATTTACGGGCTGCCACTTGTAATCGGATTCCTTGAAAAAACCGTCTTCATTCAGCTCGACCCCGAACAGGTCGGCCAGCATGCGCTGATCGCCCGGAACGATCCCTGTGCTGAGCACCAGGCGGCCGGGCTCTAGAGCGATGTCCCTCCCCAGGACCGGGTCCCACGCAACGATCTTGATGCCCCCGTCATGCTTGAGAGAAACAACAGGCTTTTTTCCCGGCGTATACTGGATGAAAACAATACCCTCGCGCCTGGCCCGGGTGTAATAGGTCTCGAGAAAACCGTAGGTCATGATGTCACGGTAAAATATATAAATGTCGAGATCGGGGTTCCGCTCCTTGAGGAAGAGGGCATTTTTGAGGGCCGAAGTGCAGCATACTCTGCTGCAATAATTCCTGCCGTTCTCGCGGGAACCTACACACTGAATCATCGCAATGCTCTCGAGCTTAGCCGGGTCGATAGCGCCGTCTTCAATTTGGGTTTCAAGTTCGAGCTGAGTCAGAATTAAGTCGCTTGCCCCATGCGAGTAGTCATTTGTCGGCGCCTCCATTCCTCCCGTTGCCACTATTACCGCCCCGTGCTCTATCAGCTTCGGCCCTCCACCATCTACTTCTATCGTTGTAAGGAAATTGCCGGCATGGGATTGTGAATTGATAACCGAAGCGCACTTATGGACTGCAATCCGGGGATGATGTTCTACCCCCTTGCGCAATTTGTCGATGAGATCCGCTATGGATGCCCGCTCAATAGATTGATTGATTCGCCTCGCCAGTCCGCCCAGACTGTCGCTTTTTTCAGCAAGGTGCACTTCGAATCCATGATCCGCTATGGCCAGGGCCGCGGTCATCCCCGCCACGCCGCCTCCGATCACGAGGGCCTTTTGGATTACCTTTTGAGAAGAAGCAAGTTCGGGATTGGCCTCGCAAATCTTTTCCAGGGACATCTTCAGAATTGTCTCGATGTGTTTCAGCGTCGGGCCGGAATCATCTCCGCCACGAAGCGCCGGAGTACAAATATCCACCATCTCCATGAGAGCCGGAGACAATCCGGTCTGCCGCCCCAGTTCGGCCAACCTCCGTCCATACAGGCAAGGCATGCATGCCCCGATAATCACCCTGTTGAATTCGCTTCCCACCAGTTTTTCGACCAGTGTATCCCACCCGGATTGTGTGCATATCCGCTCGATCATAAAAACCTGTGGGGCGGGGGACCGCGAGCCTAACCTTGATTGAAGCGCCTTAAAATCTTCAGACAGTGCATTCCCGCAGGTGCAGAGGACGATGACAGCCCTGGGCGGTTCCCTGGAAACATCCCGATATGCCGCATCTTCCTCACTCTGAGCATCGGGGCCGCCTACTCTTGAATGGATCAGTTGCGAGGCGCCGAGAGAAGCGGAATCGGCCAGTATGATCGACTCGGAAATATCTCTCAGCCCGGAAAAAGACCCGCCGGCAAAAATGCCTTCTCTGGAGGTCATGCCGGGAGAGAAGTTCTCGGTTCGGCAAAATCCCTCGGGGTTGAGTTCAATTCCTGCCAATTGCGCAAGGGCGTTGGAACCTTCAGAAGGCCTCTGCCCGGCAGCCAGGACCACCATGTCAAATATTTCATCATGTTCATGAGAGTCGGCGTCCACATAATGGAGCCGGAGAGCCCCGTCTTCTGCCGGTTCGACCGAATGGACCCGGCTTCTTACGAAACGCACCCCGGATTCCTTTTCCGCTGAATCGCGGTAGCGCTGAAAATTTTTTCCGAAAGTCCGCATGTCCATGTAAAAGATGGCGGTATCGACCGCGCCCATGGACCTCGATTTGGCGAGCAGGGCTTCCTTTATGGAAAACATGCAGCAAACCGACGAGCAGTAATCTGTTTTTTGCTGAAGGTTCCTGGAGCCCACGCACTGCAGCCAGGCAATTTTCCGGACCGGTTTGCCGTTATCGGGACGCACCAGTTTCCCGGCGTTCGGCCCCGTGCCGCTTAGCAGCCGTTCGAACTGCAAGCTGGTTATGACATTGGAAAATACGCCGTACGAATAGGGATTCGAGTTCCCGGCCGGGTCGGCGAGTGCCGAACCGGCCGACATGATCACCGCGCCAACCTCAATCTGTCGCTCATTGATTTTGATTGTGCTCTCATACTGCCGGATTACCTTCTGAAGCATCGCTTCGATGTCAAAGGGCTTTAACAGGTAATCCGCAGCTCCGATTTTCATGGCTTCAACGGCTGTCTCAACAGTGGCGTATGCAGTCATCATCAGGACGGGGAGGTTTTCCTGCATTTCCCTGGCAATTTTCAGGACCTCCACCCCGCCCATCCCCGGCATCTTTATATCGAGAAGCATCAGGCCATAGTCGCTTGCCGACAACAGATCGATCGCCTCTTTGCCCGACTGCGCCATATCGACGCTGAAACCCTCATCCACCAGCCATTCTTTGAGCGAATCGCGGACGACAAGCTCATCGTCGACCACAAGAACTTTGAACTCGCGCCTGGCATCGAGCTTGAGATCGATCGCTCCTGTCGGGCAGATTTTCTGGCATTCCCCGCAGCGCGTGCATGCTGTCATGTCGAATACGTAATTATTCGGGATATTGTGAGGGACCGGAAGGTAAACGGCCTTTCTCATGGCCAGGCCGGCGTTGAAATCATCGGGGACTTCGATCGGACATACCGAGGAACACTTCCCGCAGCCAACGCATCGTTCCTTGTCTATGAACAAGGGGGCCGAAGCCAGCGTGGCTCGAAAATTTCCGGGTTCGCCTTCGAGCGCCGTTATTTCCGTGCCGAGCAGGATCTCGATATTCTTGTGGAACAGGCCCTTTCGCAAACAGAATTGGGAAGAATCATCGCGGTTTGTCGTGGGAAGCATTTTACACATACCGCAATGGTCATTTGGGAATTGGTAGTCCAACTGAGAGAGCACTCCACCCAGATGAGGCGACTTGTCCGTAAGGAAAACATGATATTCCATCTCAGCCAGGTCGAGAGCCGACCGGATACCGCTGATTCCGGCTCCGATTACCAAAACTGAAGCGGCTTTTGTGTTCATGGAATTACCTCATGAAATGAAAGTGGCAATGGATATTTTACCGCTCCTATTTGACTTGACCGGTCACTTCAACCAGCTCGTCCGATTCAAATCCAGCCATCGGCTGTTTTTCATCGACCGATCGTCCAGCCTGATACTTGAATCGGGCCTGAGTTTTATCGGCGCTTGTCCTGAACAACGGCATCAGATCTATACTATTCGGGCATGCACTCGTACACTGACCGCAGCCGACACAGAAGAGGCTCATATGGGTTATGCGGGTCAGATGATAGAACAAGGTGTCGTTCGGCATCTTCAGCATGCCGCTCTTGTCCGCCCACATCATGAACTGCTCGCCGGTGTGCCTGAAGGTATCCGTGACAAATACGCATTCCCTGCAATAGCAGACAGGGCATGCAATCCGGCAATTATAACAGTTGACGCAGGCAGCCAGTTTATCCTCCAGCGCCTCAAAGCTGTTGGTCTCGGCCCGAAATTCAGCAAATTTTCTATCCCTGGCCTCGGTACGCGCCGCGATCAGTTTTTGCACCGCTTCGTCCCTGCCGGCAGGGGTTTCATTCGGCTTCAAACCCGATTTTTCGAGGGCCGCCGCGCCTCTTTCGGTTATTGCTTCGATGAAGATATTGCCGTTTCCTGCGCCTATTGCGCACAGCCGCATGTCGGCATTATCAGCCACCGGGAATTCACAGATCCTGCACGCGCCGGTGATATCGAAATCCGGCATGGAGGTCTTTCCGGCCAGGGCGTTCTCCAGGAAGGACTCGGATGTCCCTGCCTGCTCTTCGAATTTGGCGAAATCGGTATTTTCATAGCGGCCCAGACAGTCCATACTGATTATCAGGACGTTGTCGAGATTTGCCTGCTTCAATTTGACGAGCTCGATCAAAGCCCGTATCTCACAGGGTCGCAGCACCATCGCAAGCTTGCGGCCGGATGGCCGCGACGTAAGCGAGGAGGCAATTTTTGCACCGCTTATGGCGGCTATCGGAGCAAAAGGATCCACCCGCGCGGTATGGGCGGCGGAGGTAATGAGTGTGAGCCGGACTCCTTGTTTGGCCTGAGCAATCGGAACAAGGACAGCGTCGATCGCGCCGTTTTCAAGCATGCCTTTGAAGAATCCGGATAGTTCCTCATTTAATTCGTTCTTCTTAAAAGCCAGTTTTACGAATTTAGCCATTTTCAGTCATCTCCCTGGCTTCAAACTGCCATTTGACCCAAATTCCTCAGAGGGCTTGGTCCAAGCTGTTTCAATTTCGCAGTCATTTCAGTTGCTATTTCCTTCAGCATGTTTCCCTCACTGGCGGCGATCCACCGAAGATAGAAACGCTCTTCGCCGACCCCATACTGTTTCAGGACCTCGGTGAGCAGCGCCACTCGGCGCCGCGCCTTCAGATTGCCATTGATGTAATGACAGTCCCCGGGCCAACATCCACCGATCAGTACACCATCCGCGCCATTCAGGAATGCCTTCAGGACGAACTTCGGATCGACCATGCCGCTGCACATAACCCTGATGATCTTGATGTTGTGCGGGTATGAAAGACGGGAAGTACCGGCAAGGTCCGCTGCTGTGAAAGTACACCAGTTACAAAAGAAGGCCACTATTTGCGGTTCAAACACGCTCATCGCATAACTCCCTGGTGAAGTAAAATCCCATCTATTTCCGCAAAGATCTGTTTATCGGTAAAGTGTCTCACCTTGGCGGCGCCGCTCGGACAAGCGCCGGCGCAGCTCCCACACCCCTTGCAGAGAGCACTGTTTACTTCACTGATTCCGGCATAGGCGTTGAATTCAATTGCCGAATAGGCGCAGAGCCCGATACAAAGTTGACAGCCGACGCATATATCGGGATCAATACTGGATATCATGGGCGGGATCTCTACCTGGCCCGCTGAACTCAGCGCCAGGCATTCCGCTGCGGCGCCCATTGCCTGGGCGACCGTGTCCGGGATATCCTTCGGTCCCTGACAAGCCCCGGCCAGGAAGATCCCGCTCGTCGGGGTGGATACAGGGGCCAGCTTCGGATGCTCCTCCTGGAAGAACCCGTCCGAACCGATGCCTATACCGAATTTCCGCATGACATCGGGTGCATCCTGCCTGGCTTCCATGGCCGTACAGAGGATGACCATGTCCACCTTGATCTCGATCAGGCGGTTGGAAAGAGTATCTTCTCCCTTAACGGTCAGGATGCCGTTCTCGTCCTCAGTAATGGACCCGGCCTTACCGCGGATCATCTTGACTCCTTCGGCCTGAACCTTCTTGTAGAATTCCTCGTATCCCTTGCCGAAGCAGCGCATGTCGATATAGAAGTTATAGACCTCCGTATCGTGCCCGCATTTATCTTTGAGCAGATGCGCGTACTTGAGGCCATACATGCAGCAGGTGCGGGAGCAGTACTCATGGTAGTTTTGGTCGCGACTGCCGACGCAATGGATGATCGCCGCGCTCTTCGGCGCGTCGGTGAACTTCAGCGGATCTTTCAGATCACGTTTCCTGAGTTTGCCGGATGTCGGTCCGGTGGCGTTGGAAAGACGCTCGAACTCGATATTGGTCAAGACGTTTCGGTACTTGCCGTAGCCGTACTGGGTCATCTTGACCGGATTCATTGGATCGAAACCGGTGGCAATGATGATCGAACCGGCATCGATGGTCTCCTTTTTATCGGTCATCTCATGGTCGATAGCGCCGGCCTTGCACTCATTGACACAGAGCTTACACTCGCAGCAGCCGCCGCAATCCACACAACGGGCCGCCTCTGTCCTGGCCTGCTCCTCACTGAATCCCAGTTCGACTTCTTTGTAATTGTCCATCCGCTGCGCTGCCGAAAGGGAGGGCATCGTTGCGCGGGGCACGGACTCGATCTTCTTCGGAATCGCCCTCCAGTCCCTCCCTTTCGGTTTGGCAGGCCTTTTTTCCGCAAGCTCCTCGCCCAGTAAATATTTTTCAATCGAAACCGCCGCCTGCTGTCCCGCCGCCACTGCTTTGACGGCGTCGGAGGGGCCGGTGAACAGGTCGCCGCCGGCAAAGATACCTGGAAAGCTCGTCTGACAGGTCACGGGATCGGCGGCAACGGTCCCCCGGCGGGTCATCTGGACCCCTTCCGTGCCTTCCAGGAATTTCCCGCCGGCCTGCTGGCCGATGGCCGGGATGATCATGTCGCACTCGAGATCGAATTCCGAACCCGGAACCGGGACAAATCTCTTTTTGCCGGCTTGGTCCCGTTCCCCGGGCTTCATCCTGGTGCAACGAATCCCGGAAACCTTTCCACCTTCGGTCAGGAAAGCAACGGGGTTCACCAGCATTTCGAATTCGACGCCTTCTTCCTCCGCTGCAAGGATCTCTCTCTTCACGGCCGGCATCTCAGACCTTTTCCGCCCGTAGAGTATCTTCACTTCGGAGGCGCCCTGCCTGAGCGCTGCGCGGGACGCGTCGACGGCCACGTCGCCGCCGCCGATGACCACTACCTTCCTGCCGGTCCCGGCCGGTTTTCCTGAATTGATAAGGTTGAGGTAATCAATGCCGTACAGGACGCCCTCGGCATTCTCGTTTTCGATATTCATCTTGATGCTTTTCGGCGCGGCGTCCGCCAAATAGACAGCCTTGAATCCCTTATCGAAGAGGCCGCCGGCCGGCCGGTCCTTCCCGATGGCGACGTTTAGTTGGATCTCCACGCCCAGCTTCCTGATATAGTCGATCTCCCGTTCGAGGACCTCCGGCGGCAACCGGAAGTCCGGGATAACGGAATGGAGCACGCCTCCGGCAAAGGGCGCCTCTTCGAATATGGTCGGATGATACCCTTTTTTGGCGAGGAAATAGGCGGCTGAAAGCCCGGCCGGGCCCGCGCCGATAATGGCCACCTTCTCGGTTTCGGGCTTCTTATCGATTGCCGGCGCCGGCAACGTGGCCCAATCAACCTGGTCCGCGGCGAACCGTTTCAACCTGGAGATCGCAAGCGGGGAATCGATCACTCGCCTGCGGCAAGGGGCCTCGCAGGGGGCGGGGCAGATACGGCCGAGCGAGCCGGGAAGCGGCATTTTTTCCATGATCAGGCTGAGCGCTTCCTGATACTTGCCGACCTTGATCAGGGCGACAAACCCCTGCGTATTAATGCCGGCCGGACAGCTCTGCACACACGGAGCTCGATCCTTTTTGTCAATCGCATAGCGGACCGGCACAGCTTGTGGGAAGGAGATATAGATGGCCTTGCGCATCCTCGTCTGGACATCCCATTCATTCGGGGCTTCAACCGGACAGACCCTGGCGCAGTCTCCGCAACCGGTACAGCTTGTCCTTACATAACGGGCGCGCTGATTGACATTGACCTTGAAGTTGCCGATGAAACCATTAACACTCTCTACTTCCGCATTGGTCATAAGATGGATGTTTTTATCCTGGCCGACAGCCACCATTTTCGGCGTGCCGATACAAGCCGCGCAGTCCAGGGTCGGGAAAGTCTTGTCATACTGGAGCATGTGCCCCCCAACGGTGGGCTGGCGTTCCACGAGATAGACCTGCTTGCCGGAGCTTGCGATATTCAGGGCCGCTTGCATGCCGGCGATACCGCCGCCGACCACCAGGGTGTTCGGATTGACCGAAAACCTGCTCGGGATAAGCGCGCTCTGGCTAGTGACCCGCATCAGGCCGGCCCGGACGATGACGATCGCCTTGGCGGTAGCGTCATCCTCGTTTTCCGTCACCCATGATCCATGTTCCCGGACACAGACCATATGGAAGGCCCGATAGGGATTCAGCCCCGCCCTCTGGCAGGCGGCGCGGAAAGTTTTTTCATGCATGCGAGGCGAACAGGCGGCCACAATCACTCGGGTGAGGTCTTGACTCTTGATTTCCTTTTCGATGAGATCCTGTCCCGGATCAGAGCACATGAACAGATAATCTTTGGCTGCTACGACACCCGGGAAGGTTGCCGCATATTCCGCCACCTCCTTCACTCTCACCCGATAGGCGATGTTGACCCCGCAGTGGCAGATAAAAAACCCGATTCGCTCAGACACGACAGCCCTCCTTGGGGAAAGCTCGTATTGTTATTTCCTGTTTTGCCGTTGTGTATCCGACAAGCCAACCGACTGTAGAAGCAGTTCCGTTATATCCCGGACTTTTATCTTGTTTCCGGCGCCAAGTTTTGCGACGGCCTCATTGAGCGTTCGGATGCAGTAAGGGCAAGCCGTGGCGACCACCTCCGCACCGGTCCCGATAGCCTCTTCGATCCGAATCTCTCCGAGACTTCTTTTCCCGGGGCTGTTCTTCCATGGTCCGCCGCCACCGCCACCGCAGCAGAAACTCCGCTCCCTGCTGTTCTGCATTTCAAGCAGTGTAAGACCCGGTATCGATTCAAGGAGTCGCCGGGGCTCATCATATATGGAAGAATGCCTGCCAAGATAACAGGGGTCATGGTAGGTTACTTTGAGATCAAGCTTGTTGACAGGTTTGATGGCGCCATCCCGAATGAGTTTATCCAGGAGCTGGGTAGAGTGAATATTGGCTATCTTCTTCAGCCCTTCGTAATTTCTTCTGAATGAATTCAGACAGTGAGGAGAGATGGTCAGGATCTTGGAAGCGCCGGCCTCCAGGAACATCCGGGTATTTTTCCTGGTCAGATCGGCAACAACATCCGCTGCCCCGATCTTATCGGCCATATCACCGCAGCAGCTCTCCTTTGTTCCAAGGGTCCCGTAGGAGACGCCGGCATGCTCGAGCAGGTGCAACAGAGCGATACCCGCCTTTTGGCTGCCTTTATCGGCGCTTGTATCGTAAACCGTGGTACAGCATGTGAACAGGCAATACTCATGTTCCCTGGTATAAGCCGGCAGCTTTGCGCCCCTGGCCCAATCCAGGCGATTCTCGTTCTTTCCTCTCCACGGGTTGCCCTCTTTCTTCAGACTCTTCACCGCTATATCAAAATATCCCGGCAGGGACCCGGCATCGACGACCTGGCGGCGCACGGATTTTACCAGATCGAGTATGCTGATGCCTCGCGGGCACTGTTCGACACAACTGTTACACGTCGCGCAGGTCCAAGAGGGCTCATCGACGGATACGTTTGAGGAACTGTCAAGAGCGATGTCGCGGAGGATCTTTCGGGGACTGTAACTCGTAACCTCGCTCCAGGGGCAAACCCCGGTGCAGGCACCGCACTGCATACAACTCTGGAAAGTCTCACCGGCATCCTTCCGGATCGTGACCGGGTCGACCCGAGAGTCTCGCAGAGCCTTTTCTTTAAGTGTTGTCAGGAAGATGGCCAGGGGCCTGTACATCAGGTGTGAGAGTTTTCCAAACGGCAACATCAGGCAGAGCATACCCACACAGATTGCGACGTGGATCACATAGATGGTGTAGGTCATGACCGGCAGTCCGGCAAGCCGGAATATATGGACCATGATACCGGTGACGGCAATGGTGACGATCAACACCAGGAAGAACAGGTCCGTAAAATCCGAATACCGGTGCAGATTCTCCTCCTTCTTATACCATCGGCTATAAAGCATCGTGGTTGAGGCTACCATCAGGGCAACGGTGGCGTAGTAGCCGAGCAACCGGGTAGGATGCCAGAAGGGATGGACAATATCGGTCTGGAAGGCGGAGAGGTACGCCATAACGAGGATTTCCATGGATACCCAGCCGGAGAACAGGAAGAGATGTCTCCACCAGGCGCTGCCGGGGCCGGTTCCACATTTTCTCCACCGCTTCTGGGTGAAGTAGTTGAGGAAGAACACAGGCGCCTGGGTTATATAGAGATGAAGCGGTATCTTCGTTCCCTGCATGATCCCCGAATACATGTGGACCGCATTTGAGAACAGCATCAAAAAGACAAATCCGATCATGATCTGGTCACCCAGGTGGACCCAATGAACCGGTGCGAAGGTGGTGAGCTCGACGCGGTCGGTAACGACCGGCCCATGAAAGACCAGGAAAAGCGATATGACGAAGATCGCTATGCCGAGAAAAGCAGCAGCCTCCTGTTTCGGCGACGTATAGAATCTCCTGGCGAGTCCCGTCCAGTCATACTGGGTCATCAACCAGCGGCGAGCGGCCATCATCGTCTCGGCCGGCTCGGCTCCCCGGGGACAGTCGGTATTGCAGTCACCACAATAATAACAAAGCCACGGTTCCGGAGATTCCAACAGCTTATCTCTCAGGCCGAGCTGGAGGTAGCGATAGATTTTTCTCGGGAAGGTGTTTTCCCCGGTGGACAAAGGACATGCGGATGCACAGTTGCCACATTGCATACAGGCTTCGATGTCCCTGGCCCCAAGACTCTCAACCTCGCTGTACAAATCCGGGTAGATGTTATTTTGCTTCACAATCTTCCCTTTAAAGATCCACCAATATGGTATGTCATCGTACTGGTAGAATAGTTACACAGGTGTTTCCCGGTCTTCACTTTCCTGCTTCCAGGCCACTCTCATCCCTTTGTCGAAGAAACAATCAGCACAGTCGTAGTCTCGATCGCAGAGCTTAAAATTCACCACCTTTGCCTTCATCCAAACGCATTCCTTTTCGCCTGAGTCAACGTCAGGCAAAATGATTTCCTTCTTACGCCTGTTTCGAGATCCGCCCGACATAGAAAACTGTCCCGTCCTTGTTAGCGCCGGTAGGAAAGTGCGGTGCCGAATCGTAAAAGGCTCAGGAGACTTGAAAAAGCGAGCGCGGGCTGTGAAAAAGTCTCTATCTGGTGTTCGAATCACCTACATTGGCAAGACGTGTGCCATCTCCGGGCAACTTGAACGGGCAGCGGGCGCGCCCATATGGTGAGCGCCTCTTCCAAAGGGGAGCAGGCCATTTTCGGCTGGCGTGCGTGAGGGATGTTTTGTCTATATTTGTACACGTTGTATAAAAATTAAACAGTTGGAAGGCGGGTGCTCTGGTCGCCGTGCCGGTCCAATAATCATTTTTCCAGGGTGGACCCGGTTCCGGAGCACATTGTCCGGGCGGAACCATGGCATCCATTGCCTCACGGCAGATTTTTTTGTATAAATTATATACACTTTGATTTTCTTACCGCGATCAGCATCCTGTTGCTGAACTAGCTCGGCGTCCATTGCGAAATAGCGGATGAGACACTAGCCGTTCTCGATTCTGAAAGGCTCCTTTCCGGACGCAAAGCAGCTTATATCGTTACCGGATCTGGCTCCTCGGGGGCAGATTAAATGGAAAAGCCAATGAAAATCGCGATAATCGGAGGGGGGACACGCTGCAAGGCCTTCCTGGAGATGTTTGATGCCAGACGGTTCCCAAAGCTCGGAGCAGAAATCGTTGCCGTTGCCGATCCCGACATGGAGGCCCCCGGCATCCGCCTGGCCCGCGAGAAAAAGATTTACGTAACCCTGGACTACAAGGACTTTTACAAGATCAAGAACTTGGACCTGGTTATCGAACTCACCGGCAAAGCGGATCTGTTGGAAGACTTCCTCAAAAACAAACCTCCCAGGGTGCGCGTACTCGAAGCGGCGATATCGAGAATTTTTGGCGATGTCCTGCGCCTTCGGGAAGAGTACCAGTTCACCAAACGTCACATCAACCTGGTTGAAGGCATCATGGACAGCCTTTTCGCCGGTATGCGCGACTGGGTGCTGGTCATGCAGCCGGATTTCAAGTTGCTCGACGCCAACGATGCCTTCCTGGAAGCAGTTCGGATGAGCAAAGATGATGTGATCGGAAAACATTGCCATGAGGCAGCCTACGGTTCGCTACTGCCGTGCCGTGGGGATGGATTTTATTGTCCGGTGGCGCGCTGCCTGGAAACGGGAAATGTTGCTCATGCGATTCTGGAGGGTTGCGGCCGGCCCCATCTGGGCCGTTACCAGGAGATCACCGCGGTTCCGTTGAAAACAGCAGGCGGACGGATTGAACTAATTGTCGAGATATTTCGCGACATCACCGATGAACTCGAAAAGAAGGTCGAACAGAAAATCTCAAGCCTGAAAAAGGACCTCATGCGGCTTGTTTATGAGGAAAAGATGATTTCTCTGGGCAAGCTTGCAGCTAGCGCGGTTCATGAGATAAATAACCCTCTGTCCGGGATAAATGCGCTGGCGCGCCTCGTGCGGCAGGAACTGGAATCCGGTGAAACCGATGCAGCGGCAAAAGAGAGATTCATCTATTATCTCGGTCTCATTGATTCGGAATCCGCCCGATGCAGCGGGATCGTGAGCGGCCTGCTCGACTTTTCCCGGCAGGCAAAGGGAATTCGGAGTGATTTTCAGCTAAACGAGCTGATTGAAAAAGCGCTTGTTTTTGTCCGTTTTCGCCTCGATTCACAAGGAGTAAGTACACGTACAGAATTGGACGGGGACCTGCCCCGGATGGTGGGAGATCAAAGCCGGATACAGCAATGTCTTTTGAACCTCATTTTCAATGCCGTTGATGCCATGCCGGATGGAGGCGAACTTGTCCTCAGGACCTCCTGGGACCGGGCCGCTTCTCAGATCCGCTTCGAGGTGGCCGACAATGGGATCGGCATTTCGAAAGAAATCATTCCCCAGATTTTTGAGCCGTTCTTCTCGACAAAAAGCCATGACAGGGGCGTGGGGCTCGGGCTTTCGGTGGTTTACGGTGTAGTCAAAGAACATGGGGGCTCGGTGTACGTTGTAAGTGAAGAAGGGGCTGGGGCGCGCTTCATTCTTAAGTTTCCCGTTGATTGTGCCGCTCGCTGAGGAAAGGTGGTTTCATGCCGGAAAAGGTTCAGATTCTGGTCGTCGATGACGAGTTAATCGTGCGGGAGTCCCTGGTCGGATGGATGAAGCGGGCGGGGCATAACGTGGATGCGGCTTCCGGGGGCCATCAGGCACTGGAAATGATCGGCCGCAAAGAATACGATCTGGTTTTCCTCGATATAAGGATGCCGGACCTCAGCGGTCTCGATGCGTTAAAAAACATCAAAATGGTCTCCCCGCATATTCTTGTGGTAATGATAACAGCATACGCCACGGTCGAGACTGCCCTGGAGGCGATGAAAAGCGGGGCTGACGATTTCCTGATCAAGCCCTTTGATCCCGAGCAGCTAAAACTGCTGATAGAAAAACTCCTCAACCAGAAAAAACTGGTAGATGAAAATATCTTTCTTCGAAACCAGATGGACAAAGGCTCCCGTTATCAGGACCTGATAGGCGCTTCCCCCTGCATGAGGCGGCTTTTTTCTTTTATAGACCAGGTAGCAGCGGTGGATTCGCCTATCCTGCTTCAGGGGGAAACGGGGACGGGCAAGGAATTAGTCGCCAAAGCCATCCACGCCCGCAGCAATCGCAGATACGGACCGTTTATCGCGATTAACTGCGGAGCGTTTACCGATACCCTGCTCGAAAGCGAGCTCTTCGGCCATGAGGCGGGCTCGTTTACCGGGGCGACCCGCACCCAGAAGGGCCGCCTGGAAATGGTGAAAGGCGGAACGCTGTTCCTGGATGAAATAGGCGAAATCCCTCTCAAGATGCAGGTCGATCTGCTGCGCGTGCTCCAGGAGAAAAGTTTCCACAGGGTGGGAGGAAACCGGGACATAAACGTCGACTTCCGACTGGTTTCCGCTACCCATCAAGATCTGTTAAGAAAGGTGTCCAGAGAACAATTCCGCAAAGACTTCTATTTCCGGCTCAAGGTGATCGAGATCGAAGTCCCGCCTTTAAGAAAGCGCAGTGAAGACATCCCCGCTCTGGCAGGGCATTTTCTCCAAAAATTCCGGAGAGAAACGAATAAGCAGGTCAAAGGCTTCAGAGATGAGGCAATGCAACTCCTGCAATCTTACGATTGGCCTGGTAATGTCCGGGAGTTGGAAAACGCGGTAGAGCGGGCGGTGGTGCTCGCAAAAAGCACGTATTTGAAAAAGGAGGACTTCGCTTTTCTCTTCAGTGTTCCCCCGAATGAAAAGGGAGGAAACGTCTCAATGCGCGAGGTCGAAAGGCAACATATCGAGCATACTCTCAAACTCTGCCGCTGGAATATTTCCAAGGCGGCAACCCTCCTGGAAATGAACCGCGTTACGCTGCACCACAAAATTAAGAAGTTTGATATGAAGCCGGAGGAGTAAAACCAGCAGCCCCGCCCGCTTTGGAAACATCATGACATTCGAGGAGACTTATTTCCTGGAGTTTACCGGAAACTCTATTCGGAATGCTGTGCCTTTTCCCGGTTCGCTCTCGACATGGATGGTTCCTTTATGCCGGTCGATAATCCCGAAAGTTGTGGAGAGCCCAAGGCCAAGTCCTTTTCCTTCTTTTTTCGTGGTAAAGAAAGGATCGAAAATATAGGGAAGGTCCTCCTTTGAAATCCCGTATCCCGTGTCTCTCACTACGATATTGATAAGGCTCCCGGCAGGATCGAAATTACTCTCAAAGCTCAGGACACCGCCCTCCGGCATCGAATCAACGGCATTGAAAATAAGGTTTATCATGCACTGCTGGAGCTGGTTGAAGTCGCCCTGAATCATGGGGAGGTCGCGGGCAAGGTGCGTTTCGACCCGAATATTCTGAAGGACCAGTTTGTGCCCGCTCAAATCTATGCACTTCCTCAAAAGCTCGTTCATATCCACGGGGCTGAATTCGAGTTTCGATTTCCGCGAAAAGGCAAGCAGGTTGGATACAATCTTTGAACAGCGCTCGAGTTCGCTTTGCATCAGGGATAGATAACCCTGAAACTTTGCAATCGAATCCCCCGGGAGGCTGCCGCGCGAAAGTATCTTGCTCATGAGCAGAACATAGTTCAGAATACCGGCCAAAGGATTATTGATTTCATGGACCACGCTGGCGGCAAGCTTTCCAAGTGAAATCATTTTGTCCTGGTGAAGCATCCTCGCCTGATCCGCCACTTCCTGCGCCAATTTTCTGATCTCTCGTTCGTCGCGGACGAAGCAGACGATCCCGACTTCCTCCTCTTCCTGGGCCATCACGGCGGCCGAAAGTTGAACGGGGATTCTCGAGCCGTCAATTCCTGCAAGATAGCTTTCGTACAGGAATAGCCTCCCTTTGCCTCCAAGTTCCTCAGATGCGAGTGCTCTCTTGAACTTATCGGCCTCTCCCGCGCAGAAGAACCGGTCGCTCATCTCGCCGATCGCCTCTGTTCTCGAATACCCGAGCATCCGCTCCATGCTTTTGTTAAAAATCATTATCCTGCCTGCTTTGTCGCTGGCAATTATACCGTCTATGGAGCTTTCGATCAGAAGCTTCCGGGTTTGAAAGGTCCGGGCCAGTTCCTCTGATGTTTCCATCCACCGCTCCTCGATAAGAGCGGTGTAATCCCTCAGCTCCCTGCGGGTGGAAAATCTTTCCTGCGCCCGCTTGAGTGCAATCATCAGGGCCTGTTCACTTATCGGTTTGACGATGAAGTCCGAAGCGTCAAGCTGCAGAGCGCTGATGGCGTAGTTGATATCACTGAAGGCCGTTGCCACGATGACTTCCCTGTCCGGGTCCATCTCCTTTATTCTTCTCAGGACTTCTATGCCGTCGATGCCGGGCATCCGAATGTCGGTAACAACCACATCGGGAGACTCGCGGGCGCACAATTCGATCCCGCTTTCCCCATCATTGGCGGAAATAACCGTGTATCCCTCATCCTCAAGGGCGATCGTCATAACCTTGCGAATGCCGGGGTCATCGTCAATTAACAGGACTTTCAGGTCTTTGTGAGTGCCCATCGCGCCTGTGCTGCCCTATGTGGAATGGATTCTTGACACTGCTTTGCAGAATACAGTCAATTTATCTATTTCCCGCAATTTCTGCAAAGCTTTATAGTCCCCCGAACTCGACTTTCTCATGATTCTTTCATCTCCCCATGGTAGCGCCGCCTTCCACGGCGGCGTTCTTCGTATCACGCCGAAGGGTTTGTGAACGAACCACCAGTGCGATGGTTCCTTTCATCGTTTAACCAATTGATGCGCCGCCGTGGAAGGCGGCGCTGGGCTGCCGAATCGGGGCCGTCTTGTCTTGCGGCTTGATTAATGCACGCCAATGATCGGGCATGATCACCGGAGCACCAAGACGATAGCTGAGTTATAGAAATATTTACGGGAGAGGTCCTGCCCGTAACAAGACTGTGCGCGTCCACCATCTGGCCGCCTATGATCTGATTTGTAATCATTAAGGGGGAATTGAATTACAAAATCGAGATCCGGTCTCGCAGGTGCTCGTCCGGAAACACCAAAAACGGGGCCAAATTCTGATTTTGACCTCAAAAAGGGGGGTTGCTCCCGGGGTGCCGATCGGCCTTGGACCAAAAGGCAGAGTTGACAATCCGTCAGAATCCTCTTGTAAAATCGCACATGAAGTGTAATTAAATAAGAATGCTTCCAAATGTGCTTGGCACTGCTGTTAAGAGTTCGAAAGCATACAGACGGCCTGTATTTTGCATCAAAAATCTTATTCCGGCGCGCCGGATGAGAGCGCCCAAATTCTATGAACCAAAGTTGAATCGGGAGGAAATAATATGAAAGAGAGCAAATGGGGAATTTTGATTTGCTCCCTGTGTTTGCTTCTGGCCTTCTCGGCTCCTGCACTTGGACAGCAAAAACAGGACAAAACAAAACCTGCCGCGCCCCTGACGCCTGCTCAGCTCAAGGCACAGGCGGAGTCTGCCAAGCGTGAACAAAGAACCCAGGAGTTTATCTCGGCCATTGATGCCGGAGAGGTCGGCGCTGCCGTCAAACTTATGAAAGCAGGCGCCGAGGTGAACGGCAAAAACCGTGAAGGAATGACTGCGCTTATGCACGCCGCCCTGAATGGCAATGCCGAATTGACCGAACTGCTGCTGCGCAAAGGCGCTCAGGTCAATCTGACTGACGTTTTCGGAGTAACCGCACTCATGCAGGCGTCCTGGGCAGGCCATGTCCGGATAGTAGAAATGCTCCTGGCGGCAGGGGCTAATCCGGACCTTCAGAGCATCGTGGAAATCCCCAGGCTCAGAAAACCGGGGGTGACCGCTCTGATGGGAGCAAGCATGAACGGCAACCTTGAAGTGGTAAAGCTCCTTCTCGAGAGGGGCGCGCGCGTAAATCAGCAGGATGCCGCAGGGCAGACCGCCTTGATGAACGCTTCGCAGGGAAACTATCCGCTGGTTGCCGGCCTTTTGCTCAGTAGAGGCGCCAAGACGGAAATAAAAGACGAATTCGGCAGAACGGCTCTCACGATTGCGACAATCTACGACAACCTGGATGTGGTTTGCATCCTCGTCTCGGCTGGCGCAAACGTTCACACGAGGGACATTCATAATAAGAAACCGATTGTTTACGCCTCCGCATTGGACCATGGCGATATCTACAAATTCCTGGAGGCGGCAATGGCCAGGAAACCATCATCCAATTCGGCAATTTTCAGGCGCGCGCCCTGACAGGGGATTTTGTAATGAGCGGTTCGAATAAGGACAGAAGAAGCGAAGAGAGATTCAAGGTTGCGTGGACCGGTACGCTCACCTGTTTTTTCCCGGACCGTGAAGAAAATGTCGACGTCAGAGTGACTGAGATCTCGTCAAAAGGAGCGCGGCTCGAACTGGAAACGCTGGAAGCCGGCTCGCATCATATAGTGATTGGAAGCGAATCGAGCCGTTTCACTTTGAAGGTCAGCCTGCCCGAGGCCGCCCTGTCGACCCCGGTTAGAATAGTTTGGTACAGCACTGACCAGGAGAGAGACATTTTTAATTTGGGTGTGTTCTTTCTGCAAACATCCGAGGAACGCCAAACGACAATCGAGAAGATCCTGGCGGATGTGCGTCTGGAACATACATCCAAGGCAGACAGTAATGGGATTGCCAGGCGCAAAAGACTTTCAGGCCATAATACTGGATCTTGACGGAACGCTCCTTGATACGCTTGAGGACCTCGCCGATTCCATGAACGGCACACTCAGCCATTTCGGCTTCCCCGTCCATGCGTTGGAGAAGTACAAGCATTTCGTAGGGGACGGGCTGGAGAACCTTGTCAAGCGCTCGCTGTCCGGTTCGGCGAAAAACGACCTTCAGGTGATCTCCAAATGCCTGGAAATGATGCGGCAGACCTATGAGCGAAACTGGAATGTGAAAAGCCGGCCTTATCCCGGAATTCCGGAACTTCTCGATGCGCTGAGCGCGCGCGGCCTGAAGATGGCCGTGCTTTCCAACAAGCCCCACGAGTTTACGCTGAAGATTATAGAGGAGCTTCTGCCCGCCTGGCACTTCGACCCCGTTATGGGCGAGCGCCCCCCATTTCCCCGAAAGCCTGATCCTTCTTCAGCCCTGGAAATCGCAAACGTCCTGGGCCTGGAACCTGCCGGTTTCCTTTTCCTCGGCGATACCTCCACTGACATGAAAACCGCAAATGCCGCCGGGATGTTCGCGGTAGGGGCTCTATGGGGATTTCGCAACGCCGAAGAACTTACCGCGAGCGGCGCCGGAAAGCTCATCGCCAAGCCTGCCGAACTGCTGGAGTTGCTTTGACAGAGGTCAGAGGATGGAAGGCAGAGGTCCGATCTGTGCAGGGTGGGCACATCTTTACCGTGCCCACCGGTTCTTCTGTCAATCAATGGCATCTTTACTGCGAATCTTTATAGAGATTCCCACACGGCGTCGGCAATGCCGATGGAATGGGTTGCCTCGAACAGGCGCACTGCTTCTTCATAGGCGTGCTCGGAAACGCGTTTTTTGTATTCGATCGGGAGTGCGTTAAATAATGGAGCGAACGGCTGGTTGGCCTTTTTGATGTTTCCGCCGCCGTTGTTGGTCTCGGCAGCCCATTTCACGATTTCCTGCCAGAGTTCGTCAGGGATGCCGCGGTAAGGGCGCTTTACGTAATCCTTAGTTGCCGTGGTGATACAGTTGCCGTTCTGGTTCATTGCGAGGCCGAAAGAGATATTCTGCCAGAGCGTTCCCACGTTGCCCTTTCTAATGCCGTACTGAATAAAGGAAGAAATCTTGTCGAGCGAAGTGCCTGTGATTCCGTGCTGTGCGATATCAACCGACCAGGGCTGGATGGCTTCCCATATTTTGCGGGTCAAATCGAGCTGGATTCCTTCCTGGGAGGCGCCGAAGTAATTTCCGTGAATGGAGCCGTTGTTAATGGCGAGGAGGTCGGGGCGAATGCCCTTTTTATCAAGTTCGCCGATAAACCACCGGGCCTCATCAGGCTGGGTGAACCCCTCGGCGTTACCGCTTTTGGCGCCGATTTCCCCGAGTTCGACCTCCAGATTCAATCCTGCCGCGATGATTTGTTTTGCAAGCTCCGAGGTGGCCTGGAGGTTTTTCTCGTTTTCCATGTGTGAGGCATCAATTGCAAAGGAGGTAAATCCGGCTTCTATTTCCTGGGCTATCAACCGGCCCACCGGTTCAACCTCTTCGGGCTTCTTTACCGTGATGTGATCTCCGTGAACGGCAAACGGAACAAACGTGTTCCCCAGCCGTTCGTTTTCTTCAACGATGAACTCTGCAAAGGTCTGCGGGGTAAATTCGGTGTACCCAAGTTCCGATTTGGCTATTTCATAGATCACCGGCGCCCGGGACGCCATCGAGGCCAGAACGAGCCCTTCAACCGGCAGCCTGCATCGAATATTAGTCGCCATAATCATGGCGTCATGCTTTTTGGCCGCCTTTATCAGCGCCTTTCCGTTTACAAGGGGAACAATACTGTTCGGGAATCTTTTCTTGACGTTTTCAGGGCGCTTATCGGCTCTACTGCTGTTCATTCTTCCCTCCAGTGAAGTGGATGATCGAATTTCCTGCGCTCAATCTGTACAAACCGTAGTTCGTGATTATCCTTTGCTGCAATTGTGGCTGAAAAATCAAGCATTTTCAGCCGAAGCCTCAAAATACATATAGAAACTTCTTTCGAAATTTATCCGACAGGCCGACTTACTTCAAAACCTTAACTTAGGCATCTAAACCTGAAAAAAAAAGGGACTGCAAGAATTTTGAAGGCCGGCATGGAAGCAGATTTCCTCTATTTCGTTCTCTCGCGCCCGGAAAGTAGCGCCGGAAGCATTTTTGTGCTTGACGCGCGAGGATTTCAGTATCAAAAAGAGCTTGAACTGAAATCCGAGAATTTTTACTATGCCGTAATGCGAAGCCGCTTATAGTTTCAGCGCGACGGGGAAAAGAGTCTATGGGATTGAAAAGAGCCGCGGGGCTGTCGTTTTTTCTCATTATTATGTTTCTGTTCTGTTCGTTTGCCTTTGCCGACGAGGTATTCACCGCGACAGTTCAAAAATACGAGTATCGCATCCCGGACCTCACGGTGGTCGGGTCTCCTACATGGTACAACATAAGGCCGAAAGACACCCTCCTGGACATAGCGAGGCGAAACGGGTTGGGCTACAATTCTGTCGACCTTCTCTTTCCAAAAATGGACGCCTGGATTCCCCCAAAGGGCAAAAGGATTTTTGTTCCGACCTTCTGGGTGCTTCCGCCGAGCCAGCATTATCAGATAGTAATAAATATCCCTGAGCTGAGGATATACTTTTTCGACCAGCGCACTTCAACCGTTCAGACCTATCCGATCGGGATAGGCGATGAAGGATGGGAAAGTCCCCTGGGGACATTTTTCATAAATGAGAAAAGACCCAATCCAGCCTGGTATGTTCCGGCCTCCCTCCAGGAAAAATACGGCATGGCGGTCATGCCTCCGGGCCCGGATAACCCGCTTGGAGAATTCGTAATGAAGTTTTCGGCAGGCGCCTATGGAGTTCACGGGACTGCCATGCCCTGGGGAGTAGGACGGCTCGTGAGCCACGGCTGCATCCGCTGCTATCCCGAGCATATACGGCTCCTGTATCCGCAGGTGGCGCTCGGGACAAAGCTCGAAATCATCTACGAACCGATTAAATTCGGGCGCAAAAACGGGCAGATATTTGTACAGGCCTTCCCGGACGTGTATAAGAGAATCCCGGATTACGCCAAATATGCATTCGAGAAATTAGCCCAGTATCCTTTTGCCAAAGATGTTGACCAGAAGAAATTCATGGTGGCGATGAGTATTCAAAATGGAGTCCCGACTGACGTGACGTGCAACCCCTATGAGGACAACTCGCTTAAGGTGGTTGAACTGACCCAGGAATAGGTTAAGCTGCGCTCCGGCCGCTCTCAGCGTATATGGGGCAATGACTGAGCGTAAAAATTTCTTGATTTTACAAAACAGGTGTCGTAGCATTTAAGCCGTTTTCTTTGAGAAAGGCCCGTAGATGGTCTAAAACACTGCAAAAAGTCAATTTGCGCGAATTTACTCGAGAGGAGGTGGGGATCCCACACAGACAGTAAGGAGGTTTTGAAAGCCACACGGTAGTTAATCTTATTTGTCGGTTTCTAAGGAGGAAAGAGAATGAAGAGAATAGTGGCAGTTTTGTTTGTTGTTGCATTGGCTTTTACGATGATTTCTGGTTGTGCCTGCCAGGATGATTGCAAAAAATGCACGGAGCTTTGCCAGGCAGCTATGGATAAGGCTCAGGCCATCGAACAACAATGTACAGCCAGCGCCAGAGCAGCCGAGGCTGCCGCAATGAGAGCCGAAAACGCCGCTCGCAGATGCGAAGCCGCTGCTGACAAATGCGAATCAATGTTCAAAAAAGGCATGAAGAAGTAACTGCCGCATTTTTTACTAGTAAAGAAAAGGCCGGGAGGAGTTTCCACCGGCCCTTTTTTTATCCGGACTCAGCTCTTATCTACCGCGGCCACTTTTTTCCTGAGTAAAATTTCGTTCCACCCTCGCTCTATGAGGTCTTCCAGTATCGCAGTGCTCTGGAAACCTGCACGGCTGTAAAATCTTTGCGCCTTGAGATTGAAAGAGGATACAGTAGCCCAGACATTTGTCTCCTGATACCGGCCGCAAACCCAATCGATGATCCGGCCTCCGGTCCCCTGGTCCCGAAATCCATCAAACAGGGCCATGAGTTCGATGAACGGCCCAAAGAGCCAGGGAGATCTAATTGCCAGGACCCCCGCAACATTTTCCGAAATCATTATGACATAGCGGCTGAGCGCCGAGTCTGCGCGCAGGAGATAAAACTCGAAGGCCTCGGGCCTGTATCCCATAGTGAGCCATGGGTCCATCGAGCAGAGTGTCCTGCTTATCTCCCCCACATTTTTCGATCTTAGAGGCAAAAGAGAAAACTCGTTTTTTCCCTCGATTATCTCCATTTCATTCCTCTTTATAGCGCCCATGGCCAACGCCCGGTGGTCACCCGGTTTTCGGGCGGAAACTCTTTAAGTTTAACTAAAAAAAAGGCTATGCTGACTATCGGTCATTTCCGGCACGTGTCCATCGCGAAAACAGGCGATGAGACATTACCGGTTCACAATTCTAAAGAATATTTTCTATTAACTCCCGGATCAAACGCAAGGAATTCCCTGCAGGCATGTCGAATCGTCATATAATTCGGACAATTGCCGCTGCCATGGCGCTGGCCGGCTCTCTTGCCGTCTTTCAGCCGGGCCATGCGGCGGAAAAGTTCAGCATTGCAGTGGATATCGGCCATTCACCGGCGGAAAAAGGGACTCTCAGCGCAAGGAACAGGGCCGAGTACGATTTTAACAGAAAGATGGCCCTGGAGGTCTTCCGAAAGCTGAGAAAGAGCCCCCGCATCAGGGTCGTTATAATAAATCCCGAGGGAGAAAACATTTCGCTGAAGAAAAGGATCGAGATGATCAATTCAGCAAGGCCGGACCTTCTCATTTCCATTCATCACGATTCCGTGCAGCCCGTTTACCTTTCCGAATGGACCTGGAAAGGCGAACCGGCGCTGTTTTGCGACAGATACCGGGGTTATTCGATTTTCATCTCCTGCAAAAACGCAAAGCGGGATCAGAGCAAATCTTTTGCGGCTTTGCTCGGCAATGAAATGAGACAATCGGGCTTCGTGCCCTCCGCTCACCATTCTGAACCGATCAAGGGTGAAGGGAAAGAACCGATTGACCGAAGGGCGGGGATTTACCGCTTCGATGGACTTGCGGTGCTCAGGGAGGCGAGATGTCCCGCGGTTCTCCTGGAGTGCGGCATAATCAGGAACAGGAGTGAGGAGAGCCTCCTTCGCAGCCGGGCATATCAACGGCGCATGGCACGGGCCATCGCCTCAGCCGTTTCTGAATTCTTGGATAAGGGCAGGTAGGTAGCGCCGCCTTCCACGGGGCGCAAAGAGAGCGTTTCAATCCGCCCCCTCTGCCGCAGGGAGCGGCCCATTTCGCGGCGCGGATGGGTTGAAAAATCGGTGTTTCAATCCACGCTCCCGCGCGGGGAGCGACTCGAAGTCACCGGCAGGTTGCGCTTACGTTAACGGGTTTCAATCCACGCTCCCGCGCGGGGAGCGACGGACTCAGATATCCCCTTTTAGCCCATCCAACCAGTTTCAATCCACGCTCCCGCGCGGGGAGCGACCTTAATAAGATGGTGCTCGATTACAACGATCCCAAGTTTCAATCCACGCTCCCGCGCGGGGAGCGACGTCCCTGCGGTCAATGCTGCACTGCAAGTCCCGGTTTCAATCCACGCTCCCGCGCGGGGAGCGACATGAGTTGCGGCTCTATGTCCTGATTTATGAGCCGTTTCAATCCACGCTCCCGCGCGGGGAGCGACTACCCATGATCGTTGCACACGCTGTTACCGTTGGTTTCAATCCACGCTCCCGCGCGGGGAGCGACTGGTGCCATCTCCCCAACTTATCCTTCATCCAGAGTTTCAATCCACGCTCCCGCGCGGGGAGCGACACGGGTCCCGCGATGCTCAGCGCCCCGGGCCCCGTTTCAATCCACGCTCCCGCGCGGGGAGCGACCGCATTCCGTCAACGACTATGCAGTACATGTAAAGTTTCAATCCACGCTCCCGCGCGGGGAGCGACCCGGAACCAGACGAGGCCAAGAGACGCCCCAGCCTGTTTCAATCCACGCTCCCGCGCGGGGAGCGACGCTGAGACAATGGTGCGCTCACTCTTTCTAGCCGGTTTCAATCCACGCTCCCGCGCGGGGAGCGACATAGGCCAGAGCGCAACGGGCAGGCCCATATCATTGTTTCAATCCACGCTCCCGCGCGGGGAGCGACTGCGCCGGGCGGGTGAAGGCGTTTAGGAGATTGAGTTTCAATCCACGCTCCCGCGCGGGGAGCGACGTGCGGCCTTGATTACTTCCGCGTCTTTTGAAATGTTTCAATCCACGCTCCCGCGCGGGGAGCGACATGGGGGATCGGCCGGAGGGAACCACTTTGGAGAGGTTTCAATCCACGCTCCCGCGCGGGGAGCGACGTCCACAACTTCAGACTCTCCGCCAAAATTACATGTTTCAATCCACGCTCCCGCGCGGGGAGCGACTGGTAGTTCATTTAGGACCCCACGCTTTCCTAAGGTTTCAATCCACGCTCCCGCGCGGGGAGCGACTATCGTTTTCCGGGAAACATGCGGAAAGGGCCTTGTTTCAATCCACGCTCCCGCGCGGGGAGCGACTAATAGCATATAGAGAGAAGTCGTGAGGAATTTAGTTTCAATCCACGCTCCCGCGCGGGGAGCGACCGCCGGCTTCTAAACGCCTGCCGGCAAAGGCTTCAAGTACAGTGTCCCGCGAAGGTCCTTGTTTGGTTGTTCACCATAGGCTGCCGTCAAAGACCTTGTTTGGTAACGTACTGACATTATTAACAATATCAGACCCGCGAACCTCATCATCCGTAAAAGTCCCCAAATCCACGCACGGCATGACGTAGCGGCGATGTCCATAAATGTTAACATGGGGTTCGCGCGCCCGTCTTAAACGACTAAAGGTTCATCGGGGTCCATGGGCTTATTGGCCCCGACATGTTCAACCCTGCGCCTCCAGTTAGAGCCCAGGAAATAAAACCTCAAACTGTCCTGGTCTTGATCGACTTCCTTGATCAGTTTAGCGCGCAAGAAGGCCCACTGCGCAGGATCGACGGAACACTCGAAAACAGAGTATTGCACTCTTTGCCCATAGTCCTTGCAAACCTTTGCGACGCGCCGAAGACGGGCTTGCCCGCCGGGGTCGATTGTGGATACGTCGTAGCTTACTACAACCATCATTTCGCACACCTATTCCGTTTCAGGCCACGCCCTGCGAGGGAAAACCATTTGCCTATTTCCAGATAAATGGAGGATATGCATCCAGGTCACCCCGTAGCGCCCGGGCAAACAGAAGCGCCTGGACATGGAAAAGCATGCCGACTTGGACTTTCTCTTCAAGAAACGGATGCAATATTTCTTCCTGTTTTCTGTTCTGGTACGTGACGAGCACCTCCTTTCTGGTTTCATCGGACATGACTACGGCGCCCGAATCGGTCTTGGTGAAGCCGTTTTTACGGACCTTCTTCAAGTTGATGAGGGAAAGGACCAGCCTGTCGGCCAGAAAAGGCCGAAACTCCTCCATGAGATCCAGGGCCAGTCCAGGCCGGCCCGGCCGGTCTCTGTGGAGAAACCCTACGGCCGGGTCGAGGCCCGCCGACTCCAGGGCGGAACGGACGTCGTGCATAGTCAGGGTATACACGAAAGAAAGAAGAGCATTGACATTGTCCAGGGGTGGCCGCCGGTTCCTCTGCTCAAATAGAAAATCCTCCTTTTGAGCGGTGATGAGTTCGTTGAACACCCCGAAATAGAGGTTGGCTGCATTGCCTTCGATCCCGCGCAGAGCGTCCAGGTCCGTCTCCCTTCCGAGCCGCTCCAGGTATTGGGTCATCCTGGAAGACACTTCTTTTATCGCCGAAGCGTTCACTTTTTCCCCGTGGTCCCTCAAGACCCTCTGGAGCACGGTCCGGCAATTTGCCAGCTTCCCGGTCAGCACGCTTCTCACGACCCCCGCAGTGGCCTCGCGGTCATCGGCTTTGCGGTACTGTCCGCGCCTCAGGAGCACATTTCCGGACACCGGCCCCTGGACCCTGGCAAGGAACCTCCCGTGCTCGGTCAGGAAACTTACGGCCACGCCGTTTTCGGCGCAAAAGCCCAACAGAAACGGGCTGCACAGGACGTTGCCGAAGCAAACGACGCCGCCGATGGTATGAACCGGAATGCGGAGACGAACTTCATTTTGCACCTTGACGACAACGGTCTCCCCTTCTTTGCTTAGGTAAGCCCCTTGAGTCGTGACAAACAGCGTGTTGAGGTGTTTTTTCATTTTCTTTTCAATCCATGCCCCTGCGCGGGTGGCGACCCACAATCAGGACGGAATTTTTCATGGCGAGAAGCTGTCTTCTTCCAGCATTTGAGTCAGATAGCCCCGGACGGACCTTTTCTTCCGAAGCACCTGAGGGAGACATCGGTCCATGAGAGAGCAACTCTTGCACTTCTTCGTGTTGTAGACCGGCTTTGGCGTAATCCCGGACCCGATCAGTTCATGGAGTTGCCTGGCGGCTCTTTCCGTCTCCTCGCGGAGGGCCCCATCAAATTCGACGTCCAGCCGATGCCGCGTCCTTCCATAAAATATAGCCCCGGAAGGGATCTCGGCCCCGAGCATCTCTTCCAGGCAGAGTGCCTGGGCGCACAACTGGACCTTGTCGCTGTTGTCCGGTTTCGGCTTTCCGCGCTTGTGCTCGACCGGGAAAGGCCGCCATGTGCCCCTTTCCATCCGGTGGAACTCCACCACGTCGGCTTTCCCTATCAAGCCCAATCTCAGAGAGCGTAAAGACACGCCCCTGGCGATCCTCACCTTCCCTCGCGACTCTTCACCCTCCTCATGCACCCGTTCGTGCATGATCCGGCCTTCAGCCGTGAAACGGTTCTCATCCCACGCCTGCTCGATATGGATCAGGGCGCACTGCCGCTCGCAGAAGATAAGGTGCTGCAACGCCGAAAGGGGGAGAATATCGTCTTCAGAGTAGCTCATGGCTTCCTGCCGCTGTTACGCATTTGCTGACGCGCGTGATAAAGCTTTTCGGTGAACCCGCCCTCCTTTAGGAATTCCTGCTCAAGGGCGCGCAACTGCTGGTCAAGAAGGTAGTTGGCCTGGTGGATGAGGCACACCATAGTATTTGCCGCAATCTCGGCAGAGGCCGGAGCTTCGGTATAGGGCTTATAAGTCGAATAGGACCTATCTGACCTATAACACAGTCCCCGGACCTGCTTGGCCCGGGGATGGTCTTTACCCCACCGGGGCAGTCCATGTTGCCGGAGGTAGTCCTGGTAGTCCAGCAGCAGCTCTTCCAAACTTGCCCGCGCCACCCCCACCAGCTTCAGTTCGGTTTTCTTGGATGTGCCGGAAGCCATGCTGCCCTCCGCGATATTCTGCTTTCCGCTTCGCGCCGCCTGCACCATAATCTGTTCATTCAACTTACCGGCTTTAGCCGGAAGCTGGTCATTAGTGCGGGAGCGCCGGTCGATAAAGCGGTCGCAAAACACCACGGTTGCGTCATGGACGATCTCGGCCATCTGGTAGGATTTCAGGTCCTGGTACCCGCCGTGGGGCGGGATGATTTTGGGGCCACCGGTATTGTCGTTGTGATTCATGATCATCCAGTCTGCAATGTGGTTAAAGGTATTAAAACGACGTGCTGCAAGGCCGAAAGGGAAAGAAGGTCGTTATCAGATTACATCAAGCTCTCTTTCTATAGTCACCCCGTGCGGCATTGCACCTTCTTCCACCTTCACCGCGTAATCGGCAAATGTTCTTGCCGGCCCCGAGGCACCATCTATCCGCTCTATCTTTACCAAGTCAAACAATTGATGAGCTGGCGCTTTTCCCATCTTCGAGTCGTGCTTGAAAACTATCAGCTTGCGGGTCGCCATCTGTCCACGCGCTGCTGAATGGTCATGCTCGAACATGTTGACGAGAGATTCCCAGAATAATTGCAGGTCTTCTTCAGAAAAGCCGGTTTGTACTGCAAAAGGTGCGGAAATAAAGCCGTGGCATCGATAAAGGGCGTAGGGCACAGTGAATTTTCGGCCCATGGTGCGGTTATCGCCTTGCTGCTTTTCGGCCTCGGCTTCTGTGGCCACAGCCATGCGGGTGATACTGTGCTCCAGCGGCACGATGGGTTCGATACTACGTGCGAAGGTAAGCTGCACCGGGCCGCGGACTTGACCGGCATTTTTGCCGGTGGACATGACCGCACCAAAGGTACGGACGTCGAAATAGGTTATGCACATGTACTTTCGAGCCGCCTCGGTCTTATCGCCCTTTTCCTTGGCTTTGACCTCCTCCTGTTCATGGGCCTGATCGATGAGGTTGTTCAGGATGGCCTTCTCTTTGATGAAGATGTCGTAACCGCCCTTGGCACCGTTGGCGAGTTGGACATAATTGCGCACCTTCCGTTTCAGACACACGTCCGTCACCAGTCCATGTCCGGTCTCCGGGTCGATGCGCGGCAGGTTGCCGGCATCCGGGTCACCGTTGGGGTTGCCATCTTTCACGTCAAACAAGAGCACAAAGTCGTAACGGTTTTGAACAGGATTATTCATGGTTTATCCCTCCTTCCGGGTCATTGGTCTTTTTAGAACTAGTGAAAAGGGCCTGGCGCTGGTGGTAATAGCCGACGGCAAAGCGCCCCTGATCAGGCAGGCTCAAATGGGCTGGAAAGTCGCTCAGTGAGTCCATAATCTCGCCGATCATGCGTTCGAGGTTAATGGCTCGTCCCCTGTGTTCCAGTTTACCCAAATGATGGTTCTTGAGCTTCATCAGGTGGGGGAAGGCCGCCACAGGCGTGGCCGATGCAGAGCCGTAGAAGCGGTCGCGGATGGTGGCGTTGATGCCAGGGCTAGCTTCTTCCTGAATCTTTTCCAACGTGGCGAAAAGTCGTCCCAACCGATAGCCTACGTTGCTGTTGGTGGTATCGAGAGACATGCCGACCTCCTTTGTAGTTTTTTTGTAATATCTTGTTTCCCGTGCCAGCACCGCCTTGATAAGTGAAGCGCGGGGATAGGTGATTTCACGTTCCGCGCGACATCGGCGGATGGTGGCACCTAGAAGGGCCTGAGGGTAAGGCGTACCAATCAAAACTGCCTTCATTAATTCGCCTGCCAGGTTGGGCGGGATGTTTTCCGCTTTGCCCTGGACGGCGGTGGCGACCAACAGTCGGAAAAGAGAAAGGTAGTGGGGCTGTTTGAGAGAACGGGTTATCTCTATGTCGTCGAAGTGCTGCTCTATATTACCGGCCACCTCGCCAACTGTCCCGGCATACCAGAAGCGTACAGCGATGCGGGCCGCATTGGGAGCCAACCCCAGCACAAAAAACCTGGTCTTCGGGTCGAGCTGCGGCAGAGCGCCCATCTCGGGTGCGCGAAAGGTGGCGACAAGCTGTTTATAGTCCTGTTCCGGCTCACCCTTGGCCGGTTCCCCGAACAGGTCTGCAAAGACGCTCTCAATTTCGTGCTTCTTCTCGGCCCAGAAAACCGTGGAGGCGTCGCCAACTTGCAGGCGCTGCCCTGACCCTTTGGCGAGCAGATGGTTCAAAGCTGTGGTGTAGGCGAACTCGGCGCACTTACCCACGGGCGCGTTGAAGCTCTGCTCTTTGCCGTAAGAGGTGAAGGCCGCCAAGTTGAAAGAAACGATGTTGGCCCCCGATGTCTGCGCACCATTGACGCCTTTGATGGCGGTATGGAGCCGTGCCGGTTCGTCCGGTTCTCCCGTAACCAAACAAGTCTGGCGCCCACAGTGGACGTCGCTCTTTCCTTTCGTCAAAGCAGTGATGACCGCAGGCCGTTCACATACAAGACATGTGTCACCTTCGAGTTGGAAGGCGAGATTCGTAGCGTTTTCTTCAATCTCGGGCCAGGCAGGATGGTGAAAAACCATGTCAAAATAGCCACCTTCCAGAAAATGCAAAACAGCATCAACCCCTTCATCGGCAAGTGTGGGCGCGAGGCGTTCGCGTACGGTGTCAATGAAGCAGCGCTGTTGGTCCACAGCCCTTTCGGCGAGCTTGGTCGAGTCCTTTTTGGGGTCGGGTTTGGGACGACCGAAGACATAGGCAGGAACGTCCCACAAAAGATTGGCGGCAATACCGCTGGTCTTCTTAACCCCCTTGGGAACGGTGAACTCTCTTGCTGTTTTTTTCTTTCCATCCCCGCTGCGTGTGTCCAAAAGACTAACGAAACGGCCGCCTCGATTCAGCACTACCACAAACGGGATAGGCTGTTTCTGAAAGCCTTCAGTCGCCACATCAGTCAGACCGTCAATTCGAAGCCGACGGTAGTAGTCATTCAACGCCTGCAGGATCATCGCCGCACCTCCGAGCTGTCAGCCGAGGGCACATGAACCCTGCCGTTCTGAAGTTGCGCCCGGAACCACATCGGCATCGGCTCCGCGCCGGAATGATCCATGTCGTAGAGCATGAATCCAAGATCGCGGCTTTCGGCGATGGGTTGGGGTGCTTCCATCTCCGCCGCCATCGGTTCGAATTGCGCCGCAAACTCCCGGCAGCCTAGATAGGGCCGGTGAAAGCACTGCCCTTTTTCCGTCCGCCGCATGAACATCTCTTCGAATTTCCTGACGTTGTCATCGGGACCGGCGTTGACCGTCATCTCGAAAAAGGCGTGGATGACATAGGCTACATCGCGCAAGAATAATCCGGCCCTTTGTTGTCGATGTTCTTCGACGAACAGGCCGCTTGTGCGCGGAGACATGACCGCGCCGACTTCGTTGCGCCGCACCGATGCCCAGCGGATGGGGTTTAGCACGTCGATTCGGGTGAGGCGCCAGGAGATAGCCGGTTTCCAGAGAATCGCCTCCATGATGCCGCGAGCGGCCGAGGGTGTCATGACATCGTAGGAAACGCGCTCCACCTTCATCTCCGGCCGGGTGAAACAGGCGTTCTCCCCCCACACCTTTAGACGAAAGGTTCTGCTCTTCAACGTTTCTGCAATCATCGATCCTCCTTTTTTTGTTCACACGATCAGTTCGTCGGGGTCGTAGATGATAGATTTGTCAGGACAAAACCCCAGGTCGTCATCATAGAGAGCGCCGTGACCCTGGATGAAAATTCCGGCATGGATTTCGCGGATGGCGCCCTCCGCGCATAATCGCCTGTGCAAGAATCTGGGAAGATTGACCACATAGCGCTGGAGTCTGCGCAGCAGCCAACGCTCAGGACCCAAGCGGGTCAGTTGCTCTATCAGCTTCGGACCCTCTTCGCCGTATGTGACTATAATCGGCGCTTGGCGCGTATCGTCGATGAGTTTGAATTTGGCTGCAGCAGTGCGAAAACTGAAACGAAACTCGTTGTCGGGCTTTAAGTCGCGGAGAATGTTGCAGGCGTCAAGCCGATCCTCACCTTGCAGCCAATAGAGTTCCCGGAAAAACTCTGTGAAGCGGTGTGGCGCCAAGGGGTCTGTCCCGGCTTCATTGATTAACCGCGCGCCGATTTCGGCTGCCTGCCGCAGGACGCCGGCGGGCGGGCGGCTTGGTGGGGTGAAAACGGACAAAGTGCCTTGTTCAAGCAACCCTTCACGATTGCAGCGACCAGCCGCCTGGGCTATGGAATCCAGGCCCGCCATGGCCCGGTAGACCACCGGAAAGTCCAGATCAACCCCCGCCTCAACAAGTTGAGTGCTGATGACGCGAGTGGGCAAGCCGGCTTTCAAGCGCTCTTTGATCTCGGCGATCCGGTGGGAACGATGGGCACCGCACATCAAGGCGGAAAGATGGAAGGTGCCTTCGGGCATCAGGGACCAGAGGATGCGGCAGTCATCCCGGCGATTGACGATGCACAGCATCGAGGGCTGTTGCGCCAGTTCCTCAGCCAGTTCTTCCCATGTCGTGGGCCTGTGGATATTCTCCGGCAACTTGACTTCGACCCGTTTCAGGCTGTCAAAGAGACTGGCAGGGTCTTCCATGATCTCATGTATACCTTCCAATCCTTCAAAGGTGAAACCTGTGGATTTGTGCGGGTCAAAAGCGGGCTGAGTGGCAGTGCAGAGGAGGATAGTGACGCCATAATGTTTGCGGAGTTCGTCCAGGGTCTTGAGTATTGGCCTGAGAAATTCCGGGGGCAGGAGTTGGGCTTCGTCCAGCACCACTACGCTTCCGGCAATATTGTGCAATTTGCGGCATCGGCTGGTGCGGCTGGCAAAGAAAGACTCGAAAAATTGCACGTTGGTGGTGACGATTACGGGGGCATCCCAGTTTTCGCTGGCAAGCCTCGACCGGGGCGTTTCCCGTTCTTCATCGGTTACATCAAGGTTACTGTGGTGCTCCACCACGGCGGTGCCGAAAATCCGCCGGAACTGATCGGCGGTTTGTTCTATGATACTGGTATAGGGAATCACATAGATAACCCGCTGCTGCCCGTGTATGTTGGCATGGTGCAGGGCAAAGGCCATGGAGGACAGGGTTTTGCCTCCTCCGGTGGGAACGGTCAGGCTAAAAATTCCAGGTGGATTTGTTGCCTTTTCAATGCAGCGGGCCAATACAAGAGCTCGGATTCGATTAACCACTGTATTATCCCGTGCTTTGCCTTGCATGTATGCACTGAAGGGAGCGAGCAGTTCCGATACAGCAGGGTAGTCGCTCCGCAGGGCGGTCCTTTCCGGTTCGAAAAAATTTTCCGTATCCAAAAAGTCAGCGTCAACTAAGCAAGAAAAAAGTATCCGAAGCCAAAAGGCGGGATCGCGTCCGGTAGGTTTTTCCAGAGGGAACTGTTGTTCGAGAATGTCGCGCGGAATATCATTGTCCAGAGCGGTAGCGAGCAATTCTGTATGCAACAGGCGCTGAGAGAGAGCTGCACGGCCAGTGAAATCGGCCTCCCAGTCCGGAAGCCCCGCATGATGCCCGGTGGCGATATAGGCCAACAACCGTCCGGCCTTAGCGAACCGTTCAACCGCGTAAAGCCCGCCGGCTGTCGAGTGGTCGACGCGCGCCTTGGCCTCCAGATGCGCCTCATCGCCGGCAACGGCTCTTAGCTTGTTTTGAAACGCCTGAGAGTATTTGCCGAGATCATGCCACAGGCCGCCAAGCCAGCCCCACTCACGAAAACCGAACGCGGCTGCAAAGACGGCTGCTCGTTCTGCGGTTTTGAAAAGATGTTCTCCGAGAGCGTGGGTTCGGCCATCTGCGGTGATATGGGCGAGAGGTTCATTAAACATAACCTAGTCCCCTTGATTAATTAAGATGAAGCTTCGTAAGGCATCACGCTATTTCACCTAGGATCAGGCCCCAGGGCGACACTTACTAGGTTACTGTTCCCCGCTCAAAGCGGGATATAGGTTTCTTCTCTAAAACTCCAACGTATTGGTTTCAATCCACGCCCGGGGCCTTATTGCTGAAATGAGAACGAGTAGGCAAGGTCTCATTTCCTCTCGACAAAATAGTTGGTTATTGCTTATAATAGCAGGCGAGGTAATGGTGGACTTCTGCACCGAGGTTGCACAGACCCAGTCACGGTTCATCTTCCCTTTTATTCGGCCCTGCGCTTGCGCCAACAAGCGTTAGGGCTTTTTCTATTCATGGTGTACTGCGCCAACCGAACTCCCTTACAAAGCTCACTGAAAAGAGGGTACACCGGGGTAACGGGGAAGTCAAGCAGTTTTTAGTTCCAATAAGTTGGAGTTTACATACCAAAGCCCCTATCGAATTATCCATCATCACCCAGGCTTCAGCCTATCCTCTCTCCACTATCCTTTCCAAAAACTCATCGAACAGGTCCGCATTGGCCTGCTTCATGGTTCTACGGACCTGGATCAGGTCGATTTTCTTGATAAACTTAAGGTTTTCACGGTTCTCGCAAAGGACCATGCCCCTGAGGAAAAGCTTTGCCGCCAGCCGGGGTGATTTATCCTTCGACCATGCTTTCTCCAGGGCGAGGTAGTCATCCACCATTTCCTTCAGGCCGTCATTGAGGCGGACCAGTCTGCGCTCGAACAGCCCATCGAGGCGGGCATGGCTGGGCAGCCACTCCAGGGCAAGTTCGGCGTCGAAGTCATATTCGAACAAAATATCCTGTTTCAATTCCTTCAGCTCTGCGTCCTCGATGTGGCGCCAATCGATTGCGGCAGGATCGATAAAGCAGGCTTCCCGGTAGCACCGTCTTGCGACCTCAAAGTCGCCGCGCAGCCGGTAAGCGTCTCCCAGGTAGCCATAGAGGGCGGCATTGTCAGCAATCTTCGCAATACGGTCCTGGAGGCTGCGGATCGCTTCGTCATAGCGCCCGGCTTGCAGAAGGATATGGCCGAGGGGAATACCTTCCGGGAGCATTGCCGACTCAGCCAACCCCGCTCGTTCGACTTCCTGCAGCACGCGGGCAAAGTATGCGCCTTTTACCTTTGCAGCTAAAACATTCTCCTCCGTGCCCTCGGATCTTACATAGTCTTCGAAGGAATCCCAGAGCCGGCACAGGTAAGCCGGACGCTCGCCGGGTTCGGTTGGCGCCTCACTCATACCATGGATCAGGAATTCGGCGGCTTTCAGCCTCGATGATATGTCGTAGCCCTTCGGATAGAAGCTGCGGTGTTTTTGAAAAAGATCAACAGCTTTCTCCAGTTCCAGGTTGTTGAATGCCCGGGCGCCCTGGTTCACGAAACTCATGTTCTGCGCGAAAATGGAAAGCTGTTCCTCCGGCGGCCCCGGCGGCGAGCCGCCGAGGGCTGGGATTGCCAATCCTTGATCTTGACCGCCCGTTCGCCTACCCGCGAGGCGCGCGGCGGGAGCCAAACTTGAATCGCAGCCCCCCGTCTGCCGGCGGCGAAGCGAGGCGGCGCGCCGCAGAAGGCGGCGAACGAGAACGTACTCAACCCCGGCGAAATGAGCTGCTTTCTTCGGGTCACCGAAGCTTTCGGCCAGTGCGCCGATCCATTTTTCGAACGCGGCGGTGAAGGGAGAATCCGTATCCGCCCATGGAATGCGCGGATGCTGTTCCCCATGTTCAGGACAATCCACGATCGGAAGCCTGGCGTGCAAAAAGGTCATTTTCCGGCATGTATCCAGGTGCCGCCAGCTCTTTGGAGGCGAATAATCGCGCACAGGGCAGGTGCGGTTGCAGTGGGGGCAGGCGAACTGAGCGGCCTCCGCGCACTCGAGGTATATGTATACACTTTCCTGTCCCTCATTTGCGGCAACCCATTTCACGGTCCATGGCGAAGCAAGCTCGATCAGATCCGTATAGAAGTCATGGATTTCCATTACGTCGTCAATCTTTCCACACCCTGCACGGTATGATTCGAAGAAATCACTTGAAACTCAGGGTGTAGCCGGCAAGCGCTTCCTTATCCTCGTCGGGCAGGGCCTTGATCTTTTCGAGCTGGCCGCGCATCATACCCCACTTGTCGCTTTCGATGAGCGGTTTCGTCTCTCCTTTGAAGAATTTGATAAGTTTATCCCTGTCCGAATAGGTCCGGACAATCTCTGCAAGTGATATAGCTGCGGCCTTTTTGTCAGGTTTGTGGCACATGCCGCATTTAAGCGTTTCGAATACCTTTGCGCCGTCTGCCGCGGCCGCTCCTCCGGCAGATGCGAGCACCCACACCGTGACCAGTATGGACAATATCAGCCTCATTTGCCTCTCCTCCTCAGATCGTTTGATTCTACCATTGTGTCAACGAGTTTCATATTTGTCCAGCTTCCAATTTGACCGATTGGGCAGGAAGCTATGCCTTGACCCAAGTACGGCTTCTTCTTACTTTATAAGTGTAATGAATGTCATGCGCTGCTGCGAAAGATTCCGGATAGTGATTTCGCAGACAATTCATTTTTGCGCATGGGAAAGGGGCGAAGGATGAAAGCTGGCATAATCATTACGGGGAGCGGCTCGATACTTGCTCTTACCTCCAGCGATTCTTTCGAAAGTTCCGCTTTCGTCGATGCTGTCAAGGAAAAGGGCATCGATAAATATATCCTGTTCGAAGTTCCGGAAGACCTTGTCAAAAGCCGGTATGGGCAACATTATTATGTTACAATGGCTGACCGCAGACAATCAGACGTCCTGCGAATCGTTGACGTAGACGGCCAACGAATCTTTAGAAATTTCGATCTCAAATCTCTTGGAAGCCCGATCTCCTACGAAGAGCACGCCGCCGTGCCAAGGGCCGCATAAACGAGAATCCGTTCATTTTTGTAAATGAGCAGGGGTTTGGAGCATCGTCTGGAATCCCTGCTTTCTTTTTAACCCATTTCTCAGCCTAAACCATTTTTTCAGCTTTTCCTGAATTCTAAAGCGGAAATATAAAATGCCTTACATCATCGACGTAGGGACCGCTGTCCCGGGTAATAAGGTAAGCCAGGACGACGTCCGGCAGTTTGTAGGCCGGTTATTCAGGAAAGCCTCTTTCCAACTTGACCGGCTTCTTCCCATCTTTAAGAGCACCAGGATCTTAGAGCGCCATTTTTGCTTCGGGGAGGACTGGTTTGAAACCGAAAGGGCTTTTCCTGAGAAGAATCAGGTCTATCTTCAGCAGGGCGTCGAACTTGCCGAAAAGGCCATCCGGGACGCCCTGTCGCGGGCAAATGTATCGGCAGACCGGATCGGGCATATTTTCTTCATTTCCTCAACAGGAATTTCTACCCCCACCATTGACGCTCATCTGTTCAACAGGATAGGCTTCAGCCCATCGTTGCTGAGAACGCCCATCTGGGGCCTGGGCTGCTCCGGAGGAGTCGCAGGTATTGTCAGGGCGTCCGACTGGCTCAGGGCCTATCCGGACCGGATTGCGCTCGTAGTGGCCCTGGAGCTGTGCGGCCTGACTTTTATCCGCGGGGATATGTCCAAAAGCAATTTCGTAGCATCTTCACTTTTTGCCGACGGCTGCGGCGCCGTGCTCCTGGCCGGAGATTCCCTTCAGCACAACTGGGTGCGCAGGATTTCCGTGGAATCCTCTTCGTCGGTGACCTGGCCGGACACTCTGGACATCATGGGATGGAAAATAGTTGAAAAAGGACTGAAAGTAGTTTTTTCGCGCTCGATTCCGGCGGTTGTCTCCAGCGCCGCGCGACCGGCAATCCTGGCTTTTTTACAAAAACAAGGTCTGGGGACGGCCGACATCGCTCACTTTCTGGCCCATCCCGGGGGGCAGAAAGTCATAGAGGCTTATCGGGACTCCCTCGGAATCAAAGAGGACAGCCTTGAGAGCATGCAGGAGGTGCTCGCAAAATTCGGAAACATGTCAAGCGCCACCGTCTTTTTCGTTTTAAGGCACTTTCTCGATTCGAACCGGTTTCGAACGGGTGACTTAATACTGAGCACTGCGCTTGGTCCAGGGTTTTCTTCCGAGGTATTTCTGGGCAGATGTGAGAACGGCGCCCGGGCTGCAGGCGGTATCCCTGAAAAAACGCCCGCAAGGGGCTAAGCTACGATCCATGCGCTGTGCCCGCAAGACTGCTATGCACCCGCCGGCGCGGCGCGGGTGCTGAAGCAGGCGATGTCTGACAACCGGCAGGAGTCCCCATGGCATTTAGCTCGGCTCACGTATTCCTGATTATTTTGGCGGCCGAGCGTGGCATCGAGCAGGTTATCTCCAGGCGAAACGAAATCAGTATTAAGAAACTCGGGGGCAAGGAATACGGTGCGGCATTCACTAGGCTTCTGATCGGCTTCCATGTGTGCTGGTTTTTTTCATTCGGCCTGGAAGCGGCCGCAAGGGATGCAAAGCTGCTCGTATCTCCGGCATCGGCCGTTTTGGTGTTCCTGTTATTCCAAGCCTGGCGTTATTGGTGCATTTCTAGCCTCGGACGATCCTGGAACACAAAGATAATGGCGGTCCCCGGGGCCGAACTTGTTCGCGCAGGCCCTTACCTCTTTTTCAAACACCCCAATTATGCCGTCGTTTTGCTGGAAATTTTCATCTATCCGGCCCTGTTCGGGTGCTGGATAACAGCACTCATCTTTGGCTTTACGAATATCTTGGTCCTCAAGAAAAGAATCCGGCAGGAAGAAGCCGCGCTGGGGATTTAATCTGTGGCAGGGCGCATCCGGCTGAAGCTCTTCGCGCAACGTGGAGTTAACTGCACAGCGCGGATCGGGAAAAAAGAGAAACATCCGGGGGGCCGGACGGTCCTTACTTCTTCGGCAGTTGGTCCAGGGACCATTCCATCGGGTCGAGCAGCGTGAAACCCAGTTCCCGCAGCCGGTTTTTTACTTTTGAGGGGTTGTTCGTCAGAAGATAGGGAAACACGGCCCTTTTGCCCTCCTCCCACACCCGCGCCACCAGGATGCTGCCGAACGAAACATGCGTTTCCGTTATGGCGTCGACGACCATTTTCATCTGCCCGAGTTTATCTTCGACAACTATTCCGAGAAGAGCGCCGGGTTCCTCCAGCCCGAGCACGTTTACGAAGGCCCGCATCAGGTCGCGCACGGATATCATTCCCTTGAGCTTTCCAACCTGATCGACAACCGGGAAGGCGCCCACTTTAACTTTCTGCATCATCATGAGCGCATCTTCGAGCGTCTGGGTGGGGGATACAGCTACAGGGTTGGGGGTCATTATGTCCTTGACCTTAAGGACGGCCAGACGTTTTTCTTCGGCCGCTTTTTCGGCTTCGGACAGAATAGACGAAGGCATGGCGCTTCTTATATCCCGGTCGGAAACAATCCCTACCAGGATGTCATTTTCGACAACTACCGGAAGGTGCCTGATACTGTTCTGAGCCATTAGGGTCTGCGCTGTAAGTATTCCTGTCTCCGGGCTGACAGTTACAACATCCCTGGTCATGGATTTGTCGATGAACATGAGGCCCCCCTTCAAAGTTAGTCTGAATGCTCTAAGTCCAGAAGTATCCGAACATGATCTTTGATCAATTCCGGAAGTGTTGCGAGCGAATACCCTCCTTCGAGGACGGAAATGAGACGACCGTCGGAATACTGGTCGGCCATCCGGAAAATCCTTTGCATCATCCAGGAAAAACCCTCGGTCGAAAGCCTGATGTCAGACATGTCATCTTCGGAGTGGGCGTCAAAACCCGCAGAAACAAGAATCACTTCGGGCATGAATTCATCGAACGCCGGCATCAGGTCGCGCACTATCTTCTGCTTGTATGCTTCATCACCCTGTCCGGGAAGGATGGTGGAATTCAGGGTCGTTCCCAGGCCGGGACCTGAACCCTTTTCGAATTCGCGGCCCGTGCCCGGATAGGCGAATGACGGATGTTCGTGGATTGAGTAATAGAAGACTTCCGAGTCATCCTCGAATATGTGCTGCGTGCCGTTGCCATGGTGAACGTCGAAATCGACGATTCCGATTCGCCCGACGTTCCACCGGACTTGCAGATACCTGGCCGCGATTGCGACATTATTGAAATAGCAAAAGCCGAGCGCCTTATTAGTTTCGGCGTGGTGGCCGGGCGGACGCACGGCGCAGAAGGCGTTATCGATCTTACCCTCCATCATCATATCGACCGCGTTGAGAATGCCGCCGACAGCGAGCAGGGCCGTGTCATAGGTTTGGGGGCATATCTGGTTGTCGGCGCTGTCCAGTTCGCCAAGATCGAGAATACAGGCTTCCTCCAACTTGTATATGTATTTAGGCGCATGGACCTTCTCGATCCATTCTATTTTGGAGGGAGTGGCTGGAATGGGGATGAGTTGCGGGAGTAGACCGCCCTCCTCGAGAGCGCGCCGCAGAACTATCAGCCTGTCGGGAGCTTCCGGGTGTCCCGGCCCGGTTTTGTGCAGCAGGAATCTTTCGTCATAAAGCAAACCGGTTCGTCTCATCCTGTTCCCCTAATTCAAATGATACTGAACGGGCCCACCGTTTGCCGTTCCGAAGAGATAAAAGGGCTCCGCCCCGGCGCGGCTAATACCAGGTTGCTTCAAAGGAGCAGTCTTCATGCGGCTTCCCGGGCACCGCCGAAGGTTTGAGCGCCCATCCCCGGATCGAGTCCGGGGCGGGTTCCGGTCGAGGCCCCGCCGCATATACGCTTCGCGATGTGGTTTGAAGCCGGATCCCGCATGTTTCTAACCCACGAATGTTAAAATGGGAAGGATGAATACCGAGCGGCCGGGACCTGCCCCAACGCTGTTGACTCTAAGTAGCTAAAGGTCTTTTGGGGCGAGCTTTCAAGCCAGCCCCTGCGAAGTAGCAAGCAGGGATCGAGAAGCGGCAGCGGTTTTGGCTCCCGGCGCCCTGTTTTTTGAACATGCCGGCTCAAGGAATCCGCAATTTCTGTCCCGGGGTCAGGTTCTCTGACTTCAGCTTATTGGCTGCTTTCAATTCATGCGTACTTAAGTCGTGACGCTGGGCAATGGCGGAAAGGGTGTCTCCCTTCTTGACCTGATAGACCTTCTCCCGGGTTTTCTTCGGCGGCCTGGCAGGCCCCGCCTTTGCAGCCGGCGCGGCCGTCAGCGCCGGGGCATCAGGAACCGGCGCATACGGTCTCTGTGCCGTAGAGCTTTCCGGGCTTGCAGCACCGGCAGGAGCGGAGCCAGCGTATTTGAAGTTCTGTTCGAACACTTTGCCGGTCCCGAGCGGCAGCTTGATCTCATGATTTCCGGCGGGGATATCGTCTGCGCGAAAAATCGGGTTGAGGTCCTTGATTTCCCGGTATGTCGTGCCTGCCGCGCTGGCGATGGTCTGAATCGGCACAGGCCTGGACAACGAGACGTTCACCCGGTCGAGCGTGAGTTCCCGGTATCCCCATCCTTTGGGCAGGTCGTAGCCGTACCGGTTGGGGTTGCTCAGCACCGCCTTTATCGCAACGATTCGAAATACGTAGCGCTCGGTTTCCTGTGGGAGCTTCATGTCATAGTAGTCCCGTACGCCTTGCACGCGGGATTGCTCAAGGATTCGCCTATCCCCGCAGTTATATGCCGCAATGGCCAGAGACCAGCTATTGTATTTCTTATAGAGGTCGTTTAACAGGAGGAATGCACTGTCGGTCGAGCGTTCAAAATCGTACCTCTTATCGACCGATCCTCTTTGGTCCAGCCCGTAAGCCGATCCCGTGCTCGGCATGAACTGCCACGGCCCGGCCGCTCCCTTGGGAGAGCACGCATTTGGAAGCAGGTCGCTTTCCGCGATAGCCACGTACTTCAGGTCGTCAGGCAAATTATAGTAGCGAAGCCGCTCCTCGATTGCCGGAAAATAGCGCTCCATCCTTTTGAGCCAGAGATAGACCTGGGCATGATTATAGACGACCAGCGTGAATTCCTTGTCGAAACGCTCATATACATCCTGTCTCTGAAGGGGGACGGGTTCGCCGCACAGATCGATGCTGTTTGGCGCAGGGATGTATGGAACACTTACAAACATGGCAGGGGCAGGGGCCGAGGCAGGCGCCTGCTGCTTTTCCTGGGCCTTGGCGGCGACAGGCTGTTGTATTGTTGTCTCGGTGGTTTGCAATGAAGTGCAGCCGCAGACCCCGAAAAGAAGTCCTGCCACGGCCGCAGCGGCCGCCAGTCCCTTTCTTTGACCCCGGTCTTTCATCTGTAAACCTCTCTTTGCGTGTTTCTACCGCCTTTTTCTAGTACTGGATTTCGAGATCGTTGAAGAAAAACTTTATTTCTTGTGCAGCCGTCTCCGGGCCGTCCGAACCATGGACGATATTTTTTTCGACATCGCTCGCAAAGTCGCGCCTGATAGTACCCGGTGCGGCATCTTTCGGGTTGGTGGCCCCCATCAACTCCCGGTTCCTCTGGATGACGTTTTCACCCATGAGCACCATCGCAACGATCGGTCCGGATGTCATGAACTCGGTGAGCGAGTTGTAAAACGGGCGCTCCCTGTGGACTGCGTAAAACATCCTGGCCTGGTCCAGGGTGAGCCGGATCATTTTCATCGCGCAAATTCTTATACCGGCCTGTTCCATGCGCCTTACAACCTCACCCGTCACCCCCTTGGCCACACCGTCCGGCTTGACTATCGAAAGCGTCTTTTCCATTAAGTCTCCTTTATAAATCCGACTGACATTTTGATTGAATTAACCGCCACTGATTTACATCACAGCGGGTATGGATGTCCAACGGAAATCGGAGGGAGGGTGCCGGAGATCGATATCGCTCTCCCGTACTGCCCCTGAAAACTTATTGCCTGCCACTTTTGCAGCCGAATGGTTGCCGGGCCGTGGTTCCGCAGACAACCGAGAGCGGCAGGTTCGGATTTCAATTCCAAATTTGCAACGGTTTTCGAGGAACACGCGAGTGATTAACTTTTTATGAAAGGATGATGTTCGGTCCGAACGGAAATCCATGATTATAGTTGAAAGGAGCCAGGATATGGAACAAACGCTATTTGAAAAAATAGGCGATCATATGGCAAAAAAAGAAGGTTATGTGGGTTTGAAGGGAATGCAGGCCGTTCACAGGTATCTTATTGACAAGTACGGATGGCAGCCTGAGCAAGTGCGCCAACTCAGTGCCGATGACCTGCATCTTCTATTGGCCGGTTATGAAGAAAAACCCACAACTGCATGGAACTAGCCTAGCATCTGTCAAATACCTCGATAGGAGGCCGACCCCGGTACCATGCAATAACATCGCAGATTTCTGATGTCGAAAGAAAGGAACTGGCTGCCGTCGTCACCCCGGTTTTTGCCGGCGGATGACGACGGGGCGCAAAAACTTGACCACCGGCAGATCCCGAAGAGCCTTTCGAAATCAGTTTCCGTACGTATGTCAGGTTAGCCTATAATTCAGGTTTTCTTCGCTCATTTGCTCCTTTGGGGTTTCACTTTAGTCATAGAATCCCGCCTTCGACAGAATCCCACATACCGGGAGCCCCGTTATCATACATAAATGGAAATCCATATGGGACGGCAGGCCGATCCAGTTTTTGGCAAGCGGTTCTTGCGGCTGGGATCAATTATGATTAGTTCTACGACAAGACACAGAACACAGATCCAGATCGCCCGTTAACCCGCATGTTGCAATTTCGCGAAGAAAGAACCGCCGCCCGTCAAAGTCTTCCGGTCGGTCACTATGTATGACAGGGACCGATTCCAGGTTGCAAATCCGTTCCCAACCGGCTCGCCACAGGCGACCGTTAGGAGCTGAAAAACAACGATCTGTATCTAGAGTACGAGCGCGGACAAAGAGTCCAACGGGCCACGTCTCCAGCAAGCGGCCGCCGGAGCTTGACGCGGATGAGCGCCTCAGCGGCGGCTACGTCCGGTTCAAGCCGGCTGCACTTTTCTGACGTTCTAAGACCTGCAAAACCAACATGAGGAGGTTTCGAATGAATTGGACTGCGGCTCATCCATCGTCTCTGAGCTTTCCACTCTGTGTTCGGGTTCGGTTCCTGCCCTGGATCTGCGGAATAGTCTTCCTGATAGCTACGACCGGCTGCGCTCATTATCCCATCAATCAACCCTTGAGCCGGTCGGACCCCCAGGGGGGATATCGCGCCAAAAACTTCAAAAATGTGGGCAAGGATGGCGACATGTTGGTCATGCTTACCTTCTCCGGCGGCGGGACACGGGCCGCTGCTTTTTCCTACGGCGTGCTTGAAGCTCTGAGGGACACGGAGATCTCCATCCACGGCAGCAAGAAGCGTATGCTCGACTCTGTAGACTTTATCTCGGGCGTTTCCGGCGGAAGTTTTACGGCGGCCTACTACGGGCTTTTCGGAGATCGCATCTTTGAGGATTTCGAGTCCCGTTTTTTGAAGAAGAACATTCAGGGTGAGCTCATACGCGGGACCCTCTTCAACCCTGTCAATTGGGCGAAGTTCGCTTCCCCCTACTATGGTCGCAGCGATCTTGCAGCGGACTACTATGACAAGTATGTATTCGATCACGGAACTTTCGCTGACATCCTGGCCCACGGGGGACCGATGGTCGTCATCAACGCGACGGATATGACACTTGGAACACGGTTTTCCTTTATTCAAGATCCCTTCGATGCGATCTGCTCGGACCTTTGCTCTTTGTCCGTGGCCCGTGCGTGCGCCGCTTCCTCTGCAGTACCCGTACTGCTTAGCCCGGTGACCTTGCGGAACTACGCCGGCAAGTGTGGTTATCAGGTGCCCCCGGTACTCGCGGAGGCCATGAAACCCCCTAGGGACGTTACGTCGCGCCGATTTGATCTCGCCAATAACATGCTTCCCTTCCTGGATTCGCAAAAGAAACCGTACTTCCACCTCGTTGACGGGGGGGTTGCGGACAATCTCGGTCTCAGGGCCGTTCTCGAACGCGTCACGCTGATGGGCGACCCATGGACCACTTTGAAATATGCCAACCTTACAAACGTGCACAAAATTGTCTTCGTGGTGGTGAATGCAGAAACCGAAATCGACACCAAATGGGATCGTTTCGAGACGAATCCCCCCTTCGCCATAAAACTTGCCTCATACTCCTCCATAGCAATTGCCCGTTACAACACGGACACAATGGCGCTCCTGAGCGAAAGCTTCCATCGCTGGGCCGATGAAATTCGCAAAGGACGCTGCGGATCGTCGAAAATCACTACTGAACCAGGCTCCTGCGGCGATATTGAGTTCTATTTGGTCGAAGTGAAGTTTGATGCCCTGGATGATGAGGCCGAACGCCATTACTTCAAACAGCTTCCCACCTCATTTGTGCTGAAGCCTGAAGAGGTGGACAAACTACGGGATGCAGCACGACGCGTTCTGACAAAGTCCAAAGAGTTTCAACGGTTGGTCAATGATCTACAGGAGAATCCACTGTAACAGGCTGTGGGGCGTGGGGCGCCACTCCACGGAGTGGAACAAACAACGGACCATTTCTTGCGAAGGGGGAGGCCAAAATGAGGATACTGCAGGTCACCGCGATCACAGCACTGCTTTGTACTGGGTTGCTGGCGGCCACTGTGCTCCCGGTTGTCGCCCAGGAGGCTCCGGCGTCCGACAAGTCGGGAGAGCATGTCAAAGGATATGACGATTGGCATTTTTCCTTCGATCTGGGTGAATGGCTCCCTGCATTCACAGGGAGCGTTACTGCCAAGGGCAGGACTTCTCCGGTCAATGTTACACTTACGGATGAACTGCAAATGCTTAACACTCTCGTGTTCGTACTCGGTGGACGCTTTGAGGTGAGCAAGGGACCATGGGGATTTCTCATTGACGGGTTCTATTTGAAAGCGAACCAGAGCGTATCGAGTCAAAAAGACATACAGATTCCCATTCTTGATCCGCCTGGATTCACCATCCGGGGCAGTGCCGACGTTACGAGCGCGTATTCTGTGGGCGAAACGGCGCTGTCCTATGACGTCTATGCCTCTCGCTGCCTGGTTGCGAACATGCCTGAACTGACCGTAGCGGTGCTTGGCGGCGCCCGTGACACCTATTTACGGACAAGAGTGGACCTTGAGGTAAGCGCGCTGGGTAGGACCAGAACCTTCGCGTCCGACAAATCGACAGACTGGGTTGACCCCTTTGTTGGCTGGCGCGTCTTGTGGAGACCCGGAGAAAAGTGGACCACGTCCATTAAAACCGAATTTGGGGGCTTTACCGTAAATTCGGATTTCTTGTTCAACATGGATGTGGAGGCAAAGTACAAGATCAATAAATGGTACTTCGTAAATCTCGGCTACAGTGTCCTTTACACCGACTACGCAACAGGAAGCGGCAATGACAAGTTCGCATACAATATGTGGAATTATGGACCATTTGTTGGAGTGGGTGTTGAGTTCTAGATTAAGAACGGAAGGGTATTGAACAGAAGGGGAAGGGGGATAAACCGTTCCTCGCCATGCCTGGCACTCGCTTCCTGATTGAGGCGATAGGCTGGCATGGTAATGGATGAGCTCATTGGCGCAAAGCTTAGCCCCTTCGAAACTAAAATGGCCGGCGTTGGGTCGGTGCTTTCCCTACATCTCGCCCCAGATTTGGTCCTCAGCAAGAAATATGATATCCCTTCTCCCGATTTGAACCGCCTATCGGTATGAAGGCTATATCATTAGATCACGATGGTCCCCCTGCTGCTCATTTTCGCCGGCGTGGTAGGCGGTCTGATCGCATCTTTTATCTCAGGCTGCCATGAGAAATGCATCAAGCCTTAATCACAATATCAATCGAGGAGAATGTTGATTTATGCAATGAATTTTTAGAATCACCAGCGGTTATTCAGCGACGGCATAAATCCGGAGTGGAGCGGATTCATGAATCAAAGAGACATAATCAAGTTCAAAGACGAGTATCTGGCAAGGTTAGCAGACATCAATCCCTCAGGACTTGCCGCTCAGCTTGCTTATCTTTTCCTTTTGTCCCTTTTCCCGTTTCTGATCTTTTCGATCACGTTGCTCGGCTATACCTCCATCAAGGCGGACGATGTAATAAATCTGGTGAAAAGGTCAGTGCCTTTCGAAACCGCGAGCATTATCGCGGATAATGTCCGCAGCGTGTTGGCGGGCAGAAGAACGGGACTTTTGTCTTTTGGCGTCATTGCTGCGATCTGGTCCGCGTCGAGTGCGTTGAATTCCATAATAAACGTCCTCGACAAGTCCTTTAAGGTGACTGAATGCAGATCATTCCTTAGATCCAGGGCAGTGGCAATCGCTCTGACATTCATGATGATTCCCGCCATAGTGGTGTCGCTTCTCCTTCCTGTGTTCGGAGAGAAAATCGGACGTCTCATCTTTACATATATGGGGTTATCGTCGGTATTTCTCACGCTTTGGAACATTGCCAGGTGGGTCCTCAGCTTCTGCATCATGATGGGGGTGCTTGCAGGCATCTACTACTTTGCCCCCAATAAGCGGATAAGATTCAAAGGAGTGCTGGCGGGAGCTCTCTTCGCTACGGTCGGTTGGCATATTGCCTCGTCGTGCTTTTCCTACTATATCAATGATATTGGAAGTTACTCGGGCGTTTATGGAAGCCTTGGAGGTATAATCGTGCTGATGGTTTGGTTCTATGTTGTAGCTCTCCTCATCGTTCTTGGCGGCGTATTGAATTCGACTTTGGACTCAGTCAGAACTGCACACTCTGGAGGAACCATTGCAAATGGAGATCGCAACTGACTTTCCAGTACTTGTTTTTGTGCTCTCGTTCTTCGTGCTGTCGCTCTCGGCGTTTAGCGGAGCGTCGTTTCTCAGGAAGCAGCGTAAGCTCGACGAGGACAAACGTGAGGACTTCGGCGTTATCCTGGCAGCTACGCTGACACTGCTCGGACTCATAATCGGGTTTAGTTTTTCGATGGCCATGAACCGGTATGATCAGCGCAAAAACTACGAGGCGGCAGAGACCAACCAGATCGGCACCGAATACGTGCGGGCCGACCTGCTGCCTGCCGCAGATGCGGCGAAGGTGCGTGCGCTGCTGAGGGACTACCTGGATCAGCGTGTATTGTTCTACGTGACCCGTGACGAGCAACAGATTGTGCAGATCAACGCCCGCACTGCTCAATTGGAGACCGAGCTGTGGTCCGCTGTCCTGGCTCCCGCTGCAGCGCAGCCGACGCCAACGGTCGCCCTGGCCGTTGAGGGTATGAACGATGTATTGAACTCGCAGGCATACACGCAGGCTGCCTGGTGGAACCGAATCCCTATTGCGGCATGGGGCCTGATGGGAGCGATCGCCATCTTCTGCAACGTGTTGGTCGGCTTTAGTGCGCGAAGGGCTAAAGCGGAAGGTCTCATGCTTCTGATTCTGCCGCTTGTTGTGGCTGTCGCATTTTTTCTCATCGCGGACATTGACAGCCCCCGTGGCGGCATCATTCGCGTGCATCCACACAACCTGATAAGTCTTGCTGAATCCCTGCGTGGGCACTGATCGGGATTGGATATCAATTTTACCTCTGCTTATGAGAAGGATACTTGAATCTGAACCATCGGCTGGCAGGCGGCCAATTTTCCATAAAGAATATTTTCTTGTATGGCGCTTCTCTTGGACTAGCAGACAGCAGGGACCGTCCTTATAAAAATTATGAGATATCTTCATGCCGGGGCATCAGGCTGCAACGCGACCGGGGTTGCTGAGTAATCCCTGCAGATCAAAATGAAACCCTGCGTGCGTAAAAAGTGTGTCCAGCAGGTGTTTCCGGATGGGCGCCAGCTTGGCTCCATGGCTTGGTTGCGCGGTCAAAGCTCCCGCGCCGGTAGTCGAACTACTACACCAGGGATGGTCGAGGTGGTGGAGCGAGAAGAGGCCACCACAACATGCAGCGAGTGTTTTGCGTTCACCGAAAGGATGTCTATTGTCAATGGCGTTGTAGGCACAGCATTCATGACTCATCCCATCTTCAGGGAGTTAGACAATGCTTTTATCAAAAAAGAACGGGGAAAGGCCTTGCGTGTTTCTGTTTGGGTTAGCCGCTGGTCTGATGGCTTTTCTGATATCGTTTTGGTTTTGCGGCAGCGTATCGGCAAGGGGATACTGGGGCGCCACGATATGGCCAAGCGATGCGTACAAGAAAGAACAGAACACCTACAAGGCCCCGGAAGGTGCGGTCAAGGCCCTGATCGACGCCCTGAGTGCGAATGACGAGAAGAAGCTGTCGGCAGTCCTCGGACCTAAGGGGACAAAACTCATCTTCCCGGGCGATGAAGCTAGCAAAAGAGCCACTTGCGAACGTTTTGTCCGAGCTTATCAGGAAAAGAACCGGATAATAAGGGTCAGCAGTAAGAAGGCGGTTCTCGAAATAGGAACTGACGACCAGCCTTTTCCTATTCCAATTGAAAAGGTTGGCAAGCACTGGCGTTTTTCTGCGAAGCAAGGCAGGGTTGAACTCTTGAAACCGCCAGATCAGCAAAAATGAGCTGAACGCCATTCAGGTATGCCCGGCATACTTTGGCTCACGCCGCGAATAATCCTCGAAGGACCGAAACGGCGACGGGGTGGGGAGGGTTCAATACCACCCCGGCCGTATCCGGTGAAGAGCGACATGCTTCACAGGGTTGGCATCAATCGACCCCGCTCACTTCCTGATCTTCGTAATCTTCGATCCCTGGAGCCCGATGCCTGCCATTAGACCCTTCTGGTCGAAGATGAAGGCGTATACATCGGACTTGAGCGTCGTGCTCGTCAGCGAACGGGCGACGCCTTCGTCAGCCACAACGATGCTCGGGCCGGCTCCGATCTCCCAGCCGCCGCTCCGATTGAGATAGTGGACTGCGGAAGGAGTCATCAGGAAGAGTACATAGCCGAAGGTTTGAGCGCCGGCCTGCAGACCGTAAGATGCCGCAACGGAGTTGTAGTACCCCACCGTCCTGCCCTTCTTCAGGAGAGCGCCTTCGCCGTACTGTGCGCCCACTAAAAAGCCCGCCTTGACCATGTTCGGAAACACCAGGATAGCAACGGCTTTCTCCGCAAGCATCTTTGTTACAGGCTGTTCCTCGTAGAGCCTCATCAACGCAGCTTTAACGTCGGCGTCGATCCCGGCGGCAGACGCCGCGTATGCCGCGCCGGTCCCTTGTGCGAGCACCAGTAAAGCGGTCAACACCAAAGCAGTTAGTATCGTTCGCTTCATTGTTGTTCTCGTTTCACTTGCTTTCCTCATAGCCCGTTTTCCTTTCTGATGGTCACATCCTGAAGAGAACTGCAGCGAGGGCCAGAAGCCCGAGTAATGATACCAATCCAGCGACCACTCCCGCCAGCGATAAGGGGGGTGTCCCCGGGTACCGTCTTCTCAGACCGTTTCTGTACACCCGATACTCGATTGTCGCAGCCATGAGCGATATCAGTCCGATAGAGATCATCAATATCGCGAACTGGCGTGGTCCAATGGCGCCTTGCAGTGGAGGGCGGCCCTGAAGTTCCAACTGAAAAAATTTGTAAATTGTGAAGCCGAAAGTAATCAACGATGTCGCTGTTCTGATCCAGGACATCAACGTTCGTTCGTGCGAGAGGTTTGTGCGCTCCAATGCGAGTTGATTACTTGAAGGCTCTTTTATGGTTTCCTCATCTACCTCTGGCATCCGAGTCATCCGTCCTTTCATTATCTATTGCCCAGGCTCATGTTTGCGTGACTTGGTTTCACAGTCTTTTTTAGCCTGATGCGCTTCTGCGTTTACCCCGCGCTATCCTGTTTACGGCGCCCCGAATCAACAGATACGGTATGAAAGCAAGAATAAAGGCAACAAGGAGCGCCTCTCCGGGATAAAACGACCGAAAGAAGATGAGCTGCTCGACCAGGTCGATAATAATCGCGAGGACGAAGATCTTACCCACGGATTTCCAACCATCCTTCAACATGTCCGACCGCTGATCCGGATGCGTGAAAATGGCCCGGAAAAAAGGAGGCCGTCCCTCACGGGCATCTTTAAGCCCGTCCCTCACGGCGAAGAAGGCAGACATGAGCGGTTGGATGAGCAGCCGAAATTTCATGGGTCCACTCACCCGGCCGATCAGATTCTCTACGACACGCGTCAATAAATCCTCCACGGTCGTCGCCCTCCTGGTGTTGTTGATTCCAGCGGCCTCAATCACCCCTCTCTTTCAGAGTTCCATCGTTTTGGCTTCGCCGGTGGTCGCCACTCCGATCTCCAGGTTCCACTTGGCTAGCGACTGTTTTCCAAGTCACTATTCTCTATTCACAAGTCACTACCTACTGCCGCGCCAGGATCATCCGCACCTCCGCTTCGGTGTCTCTGATCAGCTCGCCGCTAACATCCACCGTCACACTGTGGATCGTGCCGGTGAACGGAAAAGGCGGCTTGTATTCAGGAGTAACCGGAGCGCCAGGGTCCACGCCGCACACTATGCTGCTGAGCAAGCCGATGGCGAGCGGATTGGTGAGTTCGATATTGGTTTCTCCGACCAGCCTGGAGTCGAAGTAGAGCTGCCCCTTGCCGGGCGTACCTTTGCCGTTGGCGATGTCGGGTTTCCCCGTCACCTCGAACTCAAAGCGCAATTCGTGACGTCCTGCGGGAACAGCCTCGACAGATTCGACGTAATAGAGGTTCCGGCCTACGTAGTTGTAGGCATAACGGAGTTTGCCTTCCTTGACATAAAACGAGTAGCCGCCGTCGTTGCCTCCCTGGGACAGCAGCACGCCCTCCGCGCCTTCCTCGGGGACCTCCACGTCAGCGGTGATACTGTGAGGGCGGTTGAGTATGTTGGCGGTGGCGTTTACCGGTACTCCCTGGGTGTGAGGGTAAAACACGTACGATGTGCGGTCGATCGCGATCTTCGGGCGTTCGTCGGCAAATCGCAGGGTGCCGCGCGAATCGATGGGCATGACCTTGTACTTGCCTGCCTCGACGTACCACATGGCAATCATCTCGATCAGTTTCGCGCGATTCTGCCCGGCGACGTTGTGATTTTCCGCGAAATCCTCGTCAACGTGGTAAAGCTCCCAGGCGGTCGCGTCGAGTTCGGTCAGCTTGTCCTTATCGATCGGTGCACCGAAGAATTTTCCGGCTTCCGCGAACGACGTCCCCGGCCACGGGCATACCGCCCGCCAGCCGTCGTGATAGATCGACCGGTGGCCCATCATCTCGAAGTACTGGGTGATGTGTCTGGTTGGCGCCTGAGCGTTGTCGAAGGTATGTGCCAAGCTCACCCCTTCGATGGGCGATTGCGTGACGCCCCTGATAGACGCGGGCGCTTCCAGGCGGGCCGCCTCCAGTACCGTCGGCACCATGTCGATGGCATGGGCGTATTGTGTGCGTATCTCTCCCTTCGCTTCGATTCCTTTGGGCCAGTGCACGATGAATGGGTCGCTCACGCCGCCTCGGTAGGTCTCGCGTTTCCAGCGGCGGAACGGAGTGTCGCCTGCCCACGTCCAGCCCCAGGGGTAGTGGTTACAGAACTCCGGGCCGCCAAGCTTGTCCATGGCAGCCAGGTTCTCTTCCAGCGATCCCGGCACGTTGTTGAAGAACAGCGCTTCATTGACCATACCCTGCGGCCCTCCCTCGGAACTCGCGCCGTTATCCGAGAGCAGCATGATCAGAGTGTTGTCAAACTCGCCGAGAGTCTTAAGGAACTCGATCAACCGGCCGATGTGGTGATCGGTATGGGTTAGAAAACCGGCGAAGACTTCCATCATGCGGGCGTAAATCTTTTTCTCATCGGCGGACAATGAATCCCACCGCGGGACGTCAGGGTCATGGCGGGAGAGTTCGGCATCGGCGGGCACGATGCCTATTTCCTTCTGGCGCTTGAAGGTCTGCTCACGGAGCGCTTCCCAGCCCGCGTCGAACTTTCCCTTATATCTGTCCGCCCATTCCTTCGGCACGTGATGGGGCGCGTGCATTGCGCCGGGGCAGAAATACAGGAAAAACGGCTTGCCGGGTGCGACCTGCTTGGAGTCCGCGATGAAGCTGATAGCCTTATCCACTATGTCCTCGGTAAAGTGGTAACCTTCTTCCGGGGTCTTTTCAGCTTCGACCGAGTGGTTGTCGTATACCAGTTCAGGATAGTACTGGTGTGTCTCGCCGCCTAGAAAGCCGTAGAATCGCTCAAATCCGCGCCCCAGCGGCCAGCGGTCATAAGGACCTGCAGCCGAGATCTGATCTGAGGGTGTCAAGTGCCATTTGCCTATGGCGTACGTATTGTAGCCGTGCTGCAGGAGTATCTCAGAGAGGAGACCATTTTCGAACGGGATGTTGCCGTTGCTGCCGGGATAACCCGTCGAGCCTTCGGTGATGCACGACATTGCGTTCGAGTGATGGTTTCGCCCGGTCATGATGCAGGAGCGCGTGGGCGAGCACAGTGCGGTGGTGTGCATGTTGTTGTAGCTCAGGCCGTTCTTTGCGAGCGCGTCGATGTTGGGTGTCTCGATGGGACTCCCGTAGCATCCCAACTGCCCGTAGCCGGTGTCGTCAAGAATGATGAACAACACGTTGGGCGCCCCCTCTCTGGCGCGAAGCGGTTCAGGCCAGGCTGGCGAGGATACATCGAAAGTGCGGCCTATCACGCCGGGAAAAGCTGTTCCGAGTTTGTATTCTTTAAGTGCCACGGTTGTATCCTCCTTTTTCGATTGTTTGCGGTTCAGGCGGCGTCATGATGAATGGAAGACCCCGCGGGGTCTTCCGGGCGCGGCTTACAGGGTTTATGAGTAAAACAACTCCTGAACGGCTCAGTGCATCCCGCCGCCGGAAGCATCACGCAATTGCTCCAGCACAAGGTCCAGGTTGAACGACGCCGGCTTCTGCCGGGGTGGGAACTCCATTAACGACTTGATCTGCTGCTGTACATACGCCTGCGCCGGCACCATCATGAAGGCGTGGTCCATTACCCAGTCCCAGTAGGTGTTCGAGTTTTCGTCCGCACGCTCGAATGGATCGCGGCGAAGATTGAATATCTTGGGGAAACGAAGCGAAACGAAAGGTTCCTGCCACAATGCCATGGTTTTGGCCCGCTGTTCCATGAACACCAGCTTCCAATCGTTAAACCGCAGCGCGACGAGCTGAGCGTCGTCGTTTACATAAAAGAAGGACTCGCGAGGGCTCTCCTTCACTGCGCCGGTCAGGTAGGGAAGCATGTTGAAACCGTCGATGCAGACCTTGAAGGTCCTGGCGCCGGCCTTGTAGCCCGCCAGGAGCTTTCCTCTGATGTCTGGTTCCCCGGCGGCGGCCAGAAGGGTCGGCAGCCAGTCCTGGTGGGAGACTATGCCGTTCAGCACAGTACCGGCCGAGATCTTTCCGGGCCAGCGGACGAACGCCGGCACGCGGAACGCACCCTCCCAGTTCGTGTTCTTCTCGCTGCGGAAGGGAGTGATGCCCGCATCGGGCCAGGAGTTGAAGTGAGGCCCGTTGTCGGTGCTGTACATAACAATGGTGTTATCTGCAATGCCGAGGTCGTCTAGTTTTTTGAGGAGGACCCCGACAAGATCGTCATGATAAACCATGGCGTCGTTGTAGAACCCCTGGCCGCTTATGCCATCGTATTCCTTCTTGACGTGGGTGCGGAAATGCATGTGCGTGGAGTTCCACCAGACGAAAAAGGGCTTCCCCTCTTTGTGGGCCCGGTCGATGAAATCGAGCGCTTTTTCGTTAACTTCTTCGTCGATGGTTTCCATTCGCTTCTTAGTGAGCGGCCCTGTGTCTTCGATGCGGCCGCCGGCGAAGCTGTGAATGACGCCCCGGGGACCGAATTTCTTCCTGAATGCGGGATCTTTCGGGTAGTCAGGGAGCTCCGGTTCCTCCTCGGCATTGAGATGGTAGAGGTTGCCGAAGAACTCATCGAAGCCGTGATTAGTAGGCAGAAACTCGTCCTTGTCCCCCAGATGGTTTTTCCCGAACTGGCCGGTAGCATAGCCCATGGGTTTGAGCATTTCCGCGATGGTAGGGTCTTCCGGGCGCAGCCCAAGGTCGGCCCCCGGCAGGCCCACCTTGGTCAGACCGGTACGGAGGGGATTCTGGCCGGTGATGAAGGCGGCGCGGCCTGCCGTGCAGCTCTGCTGTCCGTAATAGTCCGTAAACGCCACGCCTTCGTTGCCTATCCGGTCGATGTTCGGCGTTCGGTAGCCCATCATGCCCCGGTTGTTGTAGCTGATGTTCCAGGTCCCGATGTCGTCTCCCCAGATGATGAGGATATTCGGTTTTTTGTCTGCCATGATCGAGCCTCCTTACGCACAGGTTTTGACCGCACAAATCTCCGGTCTTCAATGCCCAGCCTATTTCCCGTGACACTTTTTGAATTTCGCTCCACTCCCGCACGGACAAAGATCGTTTCTCCCTGCACTCGCAAACCTTGTCTTGAGATCTCCATCCTTTCTTGCCAAAATGGCCATTACCTCAGAAGCCGGCCGGTTCGCCCTGATAAGCTCAGCCATGATCCGCATGTGTTCGTCAGCATGTTTGAAGAAAGCCTTATAGCCTGCGCAGAGGTAGTTCACTCCTGGCTCGCCGTCAGGAGTTTTATTGAAACGGTTCTTGGGACATTCTCCATTGCAAATGGACAAGACCGCGCATTCCCGGCAATATCGGGGCAGGGCGTCTTTCTTGTCTCTCCCGAACTTTCTTTGTTGCTCTGAAGCCGCCAGCTCGATCATCGGCGTCTTCAGGATGTTTCCCAGGTAGTGGCTCGGTTCAACGAAGTGGTCGCAGGAATAAAGGTCTCCGTTGTGCTCCAGCGCCATTCCGAGGCCGCAGGTGGGGCCAAATATACAGAGGGTCCCGGCCATTCCCATCCAGCCGGCCAGCGCTCCGTCGAAATTAAGGACAAACGTTTTCCCCACGTCCCATCTGACCCACTCATCGAAGATCTCGATCAGAAATCGACCGAATTGTCCCGGTTGCACCGATCTGTCTGTGACCGTCTCCCCTTCCTGGAAACCGCTCTCTTCCCTGCGCTCTACAATCGGTATGAACTGGATGTAAGGGAACCCGAGCTCATCCCGGAAGAACCGGTAGATCTCCAGAGGGTGGCCGGCGTTTTTCGAATTGACCGTACAGAGGATGTTGCACTCCACTTTGTGTTTCTGAAGCAACCGGGCGGCCCTCACTACCCTGTCGAAGGTTCCCCTGCCTGCTCTGTCTTTGCGGTAGAAGTCATGAAGTTCCCCGGGACCATCCATGCTGAGTCCGACGAGAAAGTTGTTCTCGCGGAAGAACCGGCACCACTCGTCGTTAAGCAGGATGCCGTTGGTTTGGAAGGTGTTTTCGATGTGGGTCCCGGGTCTCTGGTGCTTTTTCTGGAACTCTATGGAATGCCTGAAAAAATCGAGTCCCATAAGCGTGGGCTCGCCTCCCTGCCATGCGACGGTAACCCGGGGAGTCCGGTGAAATTCCAGGAGTTGGCGGATATAAGCTTCGTGGACCTGCGCCGGCATCCTGAAATTGCTTCCGGGATAGAGGCTTTCCTTCTTCAGGAAGAAACAGTAGCCGCAACGGAGATTGCAGGCCGATCCCGTAGGCTTGGCCATGATATGAAAGGCTTTGGGAATATCACTCGTCGTCATGAGTTTTCCACTTCTTCTCAAAGTCGCTCAATTTCAAGGCATATCATGTGTGGACAGGTCTGATCCCTCGGCCGATCTTCTCCGGAAAAACAGTTTGCCTAACTTGCCTTCACCCAGCACAAGCCCTAATTCCTCGAAAGCGAAAAAGGGTATGAAAGCGACAAACACGATCATACATCTGGCGAGCAATTCGAGTGTGCCTGGGCTCATAAACTCATCAAAGCCCCCCGCAAGTCCTTTCCCGTGCAGCAATGAGCTCACGGTGGATTCGATAACACCGAAGATCCCCACAAAAATGGTGAACACAACAGCCTTGTATAGGGTTGGCACGATCAACGGAGGGTCTTTAAGCCACCTCCGGCCCAGGCGTAAAGCACGCCCTATCATAATGACTTTGGCTAAAACCAGCGCCTTGATAACGCTTATCCCATAATGCAAATAGATGATATTATACTCAGCCAGTATCAATCTGCGATACCATGTAAATAAACCGAAAAAAACGGCCAGGTACATGAAGATGATGTAATACTCGGCCATTTCGTGGATAGCTTTGGACTTCATGCCCGCTCTCTTCGTGTTTGCGTCGTTCATTGTCTATCCCAATCCTTTCGGCTTTAGCCGTGTCCCATTCGTCAGAATTCGTTCGGTGTTCCGGCATTTCCGGTTCTTCTGCCAGGATCGGAGCGCCGGAAATGCACGCGCAAACGCTCTTCGAGGGGGGGTGAGGACCCTCCCGCGCGTAGGCTTCTTTAAGAGTTACTACGTTTTTTCCACGGCGAGATAACCAACCGGCAGTGCTACAATCATTCGTGCGGCAGGGATCTTGAGCTAATCGATTACAGATAAGAATTCACTCGTGTCACGCAATAGGGTGAAATCCCCATTTGAAGCCGTTCGGAGGTGTAATCCTAAATAGGAAGAAAGTCCGGCATGGTCATACACAAAGAGGAAAAAGCGTAGACGATACGATTCAATGACGACCCGGGCATCAAGATTTTAGGCAACCGGGCCCCTCGTTCGATGACGTAACGGCCCCCAATGCGGATACACTTTACCCGACCGCGGATCTAGCTCTTTCAATGAAAAAGCGCCATCTATTACGCTTGAAGCGGGCCCTAATAATTTGGATTGGCAACCACGCAATAGCTGACCTCAGCCCCCTGGTAGCAGGGTTGATAATAAGTCCCGTTTGCGACGTAATAGTTTTGATAGTTCACCACCATCGGTTGAGCAGCAGCAGGCAGGGATGCCACAACTGCGCCCACGGCAAGCCCGGCTGCGGCCCCGGCGGCTACGGCGCCCCAACCAGGTCCGTAATAGGCGCCCCAGCCATGATTCACATTTACATTTTGAGTGACGTTGACGTTTCCGTGGTAATAGCTGTCACTATGGTAGCCTTCGTACGTACCGCCGTATCGGCCTTCCGCCGCGTAATTGCCCTCAGGTCCCTTCACAGCTTCGCCGCCGTGCGGCCCTTCTGCAGCAACGCCGCCGTGCGGGCCCTCTGCGACCCCCCCTCCACGCGGACCGGTGGCGTATCCACCACCATGACTGAAGCTGCCGCTGCTGACTCCGCCCCCACGAAAGCTGCCGCCACCAAACCCGCCGGCACTATGGTAGCCTCCGCCTCCATGGAAGCCTCCACCGCCGCCAAAGCCCCTGGCCTCAGCCTGGTCGAGAAGGAACGGGAACCCCACCAAACCTGCGGCCAAAATGGCCGTTATAAGGAACTTGAAACTGGACTGTTTCATGGCTTGTCTCCTTTCTCTTCCCCGGGAGCGGGCTGTTTCTTCGCCGGGACGAACTTGATCTTCTGGACCCCCGTGGGCGGGGTAAATTTGAACAGAGCATCCGCCAGATGTGGAGCTGTTTTCCAATCGCTCAGATAGGCGGTCCATTGAGGAGAGCCTTCCAGTCTCTTTTGTAGAAAGATTACTTTTCGCGGCAGCGGCTTTTTGCCGGCGTCGATCCAGACCTGGAGGTGGACAGCGCCCCCGTCTAATGCCAGATGATGGCAGGGGACCCCGCGCACCTTGTGTAGGCCTACATAAAGCGAGTGCTCTATTTTCCTGGAAATGTGATCCCAAAGCTGAGGGCTGGCCAGGTCGGTCAGCGCCACCCGAAGACCGAAGTCTTTGTGCGCTTTATCCAGTGCCTCCTCTATGCTGGGGGGAACATCGATGGTGCCGTAGACTTTTTCAGCCTTGTCATACAAAGTGATAGTCTTGCCGTTGAAAAAGAACTGCTTGTTCACCAGATCTCCATCGGCGTCGACACGAAGCCTGTCGGGCCGCTTCACGTACGTTTCCATATCGATACCGTACTGGAGTTTTTTCCCGTCGAGGTAGACTTGGTCGTCGGTTACCTCGCTGTGAAAAGAAAACTGTTGGAGTGATTTGAGGTAGTCACACATTTGCCGCAAGACTACGAACGGGTCCGGTTCATTCTCCGTGGCTTCCTGTTGTGCAGCGGCCGAAGCCGCGCCTGCTATCAGAAAAAGGCCCAGGACGGCGACCCTCCAGATTCTGTTTGCTCGCATTAAGACACCTCCTGGTGTAAAGTTCTATAGCCTCTAGTCAAACTATAAGGCTTCTCTCCGCCGTGTGTCATCAAACGGTCCAAAGAATCCCACCAGAGCTTCAGCCCCCTGTCGTAGTCCCCCCATTGGGACCGGAGGGAATGTATTGCCTGCTCATCAGCAGATCGATGACGCCGGCGTTGCAACCGGGCGTAAGTTCGTGTTTATAGGCTTGAGATGTCTGGTTTTTTTTTCGAAATGGAGCCGGCGTCGGCTTCGCCAATCAGGCGGACCTCGCGCTGAGGAAAGGGGAACTGAAAACCTGCCTCGATCACAGCATCGTAGACGGCGGAGGCTAAGTCACTCTTGATGAACTGCCATTCATCGAACTGATCGGTCCAGGTACGCAGTTCGAAATTCATCGAGCTATCGCCGTAACCGATCAGTAGGCATCGCGGGGCCGGTTGCTGCAACACGTTAGGCTGCCGGCGAGCCACCTCCTCGAGCAGTTGGATTGCTTTCCGGGGATCGGCGCCATAATTGAGGCCTACGGGCAAATCGATCCGCCGCAACCGGTCGCTAAGAGTCCAGTTTGTCACCCGTTCCGTAATCAGTTGCGCGTTGGGGACGATGATATCGGCTCCTTGCCTGGTACGCACGGTGCTGGCACGGATGCCGATCCGGCGGACCTCACCCAAAAGATCGCCTACCTGTATGGTGTCGCTCACGTGGATCGGACGCTCGAAAAGCAGGATCAGGCCGGAGACAAAATTGTTCACCACGCTCTGAAGCCCGAACCCGATGCCAACGCCAAACGCTCCTATCAAAATGCTCACCTGGGTGAAGTTTACCCCAAGCGCCGCCACGCCCAGAATAAACCCCAGGCCCAGAATCGTGTAATGAAGCAGCTTAGAGATAGCATAGGACAAGCCGCGCTCGACCCCAATCCGTTGGTAAAGGTCCTCTCGGAGCAAGAAGAGAATGAAGGCGGAGAGCAGGTAGGCCGCCACCACTGTAAAGATAAAGGCGAGGACGTTTTCGACGGAGATGCCGATCGACCCGACTTGGAGGCTTGCCGCAAATACGGCTCTTCCAAGGTCAAGCACAGGTTCACGGAGGCCAACAAAGTCCAGCGAACGATTGACCCATGCGCCGATAGCCAACCATACCAACACGCGATGCGTGCGGCGTTCGAATAACTCGTGGAAGCTGCGGACGATCTGGAGTGATACCAGCGGCCAACAGTTAAGGGCCAGCACTACCACCCCATCAAAGATCCGGATAAATGCATAGAGTCCAAATGCAGAAACACAGGCTGCAAGAATGCCTGAAGTCAAAAGCCACGCCAGATGACCGTAGCCAAGGAGCCCGGCCGGCAATGCGACGGCAAAGCCAACCCGGTAGAGCGTAACAATAATATGGAGTGCGCGGAAGTGGAGAGCAACGGTCTCCTTCGAGCGATAGTGGAGCTGACCCCACACAACATCCAGCTTCCGCAGCGCAACCGTTCCACCAATAATCTCCAGCAGAAGGATTACATGGTTGACTGATCTCGCGACACCGAAAAGCTGCAGAATGGAATCGAGAGCAAAAAGGCCTCCCAGCACCCAAAACACACGCCACACCCTCGAATCAACCGACGGCTGCACGAGCCGGAGCACGGGCACGAGCGCCAGGACCGGGAACAGCACTCGAACAGTTGGAGGTGCCGATGAAAGAACTATTGAGGCGCCAAGTCCCATGGGGAGAAGCAGCGCGGATGCGTAGGGCCGGTCGAACACATTTGCGGCAGATGGCAGGTCCCTGCCCTCCATTGCCCAACGGCGGACCTTGCGTCCGGCGGCGTTGAACAGAGCAGCCAATACCACGAACAGGAGGACGTGGAATGGCATCCCTTTTGAGGGGTCGCGGGCATACAGTGATATATCGGCCCAGCGATCACGGGCAATTTCGCCGGCGCGCGCAAGCACCTTAGCGCGGTCGTACGCCCACAGATCGGGGCTCCAGATCGGCAGGCCCCTGGTCATAATCCCGCCCACCGCTTCGCGTTGGACTTCGGCGATCTCCGCAATTGCATTGTCACAACGGACCTTTTGGGCGGAAATGCGGCTCTCGAGGTCGAGAATCGCGTCGTGCTGCGGCTGCAGGATTTTCTGCGTAGCCTCTATTACAGCGAGGGTGGACTCAATCTGCTGGACGACCGGACCAGATGCATTCGCAGCCTGCGCTGAGACAAGAGTCCGGGTCCACCTCTTCCGAAGGTCCTCGACCCGGTCGAGCGCACCCCGAAGCTGTGCTGCCCGCTCCGTAGTAACCTTCAGCCAGCCGGCTATCTCGAGCTGCAACTCTCGCCAGTGTTCATGCCTGGCCTGCAGCGCAAAAAGCGTAGGCTGGACCTCAAGCATCTCCGCCGTCCGCTCGGATTCCCACCCAATCTGCTCAATTGCTTCCGGAAGAGATCTCTCGATCTCTTCGATTCTAGAGTTGGGGAGCTCGTACGTTTTCAGGGAGTGGAGGAAATCCAATGTATCAGTGGCAATCGTTGGCACTTCCCCCAGCGGGATCACTTCTGAAGGCGGTCCGAAAACATTCGTCCGGGGCTCGACCGTTTTCTGGTACAATGCATCGCTTTTAACGGGCCACATCAGGAACAAAGCGGCGGTTAGGCCGATAGCGAGCTTGCGATGCATAGGAGGCAGTTTCATGGTAGTTCCCAGTTCATCGCTTCTTTGTTCCTTTCCACTCGATCAATATCAATAAACCCGCACATAAACTCGGCATCGCTCTGGTTTGGCTGCTTTGCCCATGCTGTGATTCAAACGGCAACCGCAATTCAGAAATCAAGGGCGACTTTGAACCATATCCAGTTGCCGTTGAAGTAGTCGGGAGCGACTTTCGGGAAGCCTTTTATTCCTTTACTCTAATTAGTCCAATATGCGCACTTTAAGCATACTTTCTTGCTGTTGCACGTGCAAGAAATGTAGTGTTCCCCTCTCATGTTATTGTCTTGTGAACATTATTAAGTTGTTCGAGCTGGCTGAACCCGAATGCCAAGCTGAGAAAAGCCGGCGGGGCAGGGAACGCGGTTCGTGATGCCATAATCGAGGGTTGGGAGGTTTGGGAACCGGCTGGCATTTAAAAGACGCCTTCCCTGGATTGACAGCGGGGTCCGCGAGCGGGAAGGGAAGGTATCTGAGAAAAAAGCATAACATGCCTTGCTCTTTTTGCGCAGAGGCGTTACGATGGCTAAAATTTATGAGTAGTGCTGTTAACTTGAGTTGTCTGGGGAGTCGGTCTTTCGCCTGATTAGAGCGATTCTGAAGTAGCTCCTGCGCCGCACCGAAAATGAAAAAATCAGAAAAGGATCGAAGATGGCAGAAGGTAAAGTAAAGTGGTTCAACGAGAGCAAGGGGTTTGGATTTATTGAGAGAGACGGCGGGAGTGACTTATTTGTTCATTTCTCTGCTATTGAAGGCAGCGGATTTAAGTCTCTGAGCGAAGGCGATCTGGTAAGCTTTGTCGAGGAAAAAGGCACAAAAGGGCCCCAGGCGACTAAAGTGAGAAAGCTTTAGCCTCATTAGAGAAATTGTCGTCTATTCTACGATGGAAGAAAGAGCCGGAGTAAATCTCCGGCTTTTATCTTTATAATAGGAAGTAGATCTGCAAGCCGCAGATTAGCAGATTGTGTTGCTCAAAGCGGAAATAGAGGAGTGCGAATTATGAATATTCATGTCGGCAACCTGGCCTACAATGTCACTGAAGAGGATTTGAGAGCCCTTTTCGCCGGTTTTGGAGAAGTATCTGCTGTGAACATCATAAAGGAAAGGTCCTCTGGGCAGTCAAAAGGGTTTGGATTCGTGGAAATGCTCAACAATTCGGAAGCGGACAAAGCTATGAAAGCCCTGAACGGCACCAGGCTAAAGGACCAGCTTATAAAGCTAAGTCAAGCAAAACCACCTGCTAAGAGACAGCAGCGTGGGCCAAGATATTAGTATTTGCGGCACCTTTTTAACCATTTGGCGTCAGGCCAAGTTTTGTGGAGTTAAATAATGGCTCAAAGGTCAAAGGCCACCTTTCAGAAACGGGAAAGGGAAAAAGACAAGCAACAGAAAAAAAGAGACAAGGAAGCTCGCCGCCAGGAAACCAGGAAAGTCAAGGCGGAGCGCGAACCAATGATCGGTAATGAAGACCCGGATATTGCCGGAATCAAACCAGGGCCGCAGCCTCTCCCTGAGCAATGGCAATTGCCCGCGCGGCGGGACGGCAAGTGAGCTGCGCTCGAATCTCATCTGCTGTGAAAGTCCTTGAGCGCCCAGGGGCAAACCTGCCCTGGCCTCTGCCGGGTAGCGGACAAATGATGCGATCTCTGTCTTATTTGGTGGACCTCCTCCGAGCGTGATAGTTGTTTTTCCCGTCCTGGAGTTCGTCCTCCACAGGTTTAAGCAGTTAAGTGCTGCAAATTTCAGGTCGGTTTCGACATACATGTGTTCAGGCCCTTCCCGGGGGAACCGGCAACTCGATTTCATGCAATGCCACAATTAAAGGCGTCTCCGCAAAAAGCCTTTCGGATCTTTCAAACAGCCGGCCGCAATCAGCCTAGAAACAATCTTGTAATCCAGCCGCCCGTAACTTAGATTACTTGCCTAACTGGCACCCGCCATACTCGAATAAAGCAGCGGCGATTTACCGGCGGGACCTTTCGAAATCCCCGGCGGCTGAAAGAAATCTTCGTCTCTCACCACACAGCGAACCATTGCAAAGGAGTGAGGTCATGAAAGTCGGGTTTATAGGGCTTGGGCAAATGGGGTCCGGCATGGCGAAGAACCTGCTCAAGGCCGGCCATGAGGTCACCGTCTTCAATCGAACGACCGGCAAGATGAAAGCGCTCCTGGAGCAAGGTGCGCTCCCGGCCTCTCGGGTGGGGGACGCCTGCCGTGGCGATGCAGTCATTACGATGCTGGCCAATGACGACGTCATTGAAAGCGTCGTGTTCGGGGGTGAAGGCGTGATAAGCAACCTGGGCAAGGGTGCAATCCACATTTCCATGAGCACGATCAGCGTCGCGTTATCGGAAAGGCTGGCAGCGGCTCATGCAGAAGCCGGCCAGCGTTTCGTCGCCGCACCCGTCTTCGGGCGACCGGAAGCGGCGGCCGCAGCCAAGCTGTTCATAGTTGCCGCCGGAGCGCCGGATGCCGTTGACGCCTGCCTGCCTCTTTTCGACGCACTGGGGCAAAAGACTTTTACCTTTGGCAATAATCCCCAAGCCGCGAACCTGGTCAAGCTCAGCGGTAATTTCCTTATCGCTTCCGTGATCGAGGCGCTGGGAGAGGCCATGGCGCTCGTCGGCAAGGCCGGCATCAATCGAGGCCAGTATCTCGATTTGCTGACCTCAACGCTTTTCTCCGCACCCGTGTATCAGATTTATGGCCGGCTGATTGCCGAGCAAAAGTTCGAGCCCGCCGGGTTCGCAGCACCATTGGGACATAAGGATATCCGCCTGACCCTCGCCGCGGCTGAAACCCTTTGCGTGCCAATGCCTTTGGCGAGCCTGTTGCGTGACCGGTTCTTGACGCTGCTTGCTCACGGCGGCGGCGCGCTTGACTGGTCGGCGATCTCACAGCTCTCCGCGAAAGATTCCGGTCAGTAGAGTGGGTTCATGCAATGAAATTCTTGACCAACCCGCTGCAGCAGGTTGCCGTAAGAGGCAGGATTTTGTGTCTGGCGGCGGCCCTGATTCTTGCTGCGCCAGGCTTTAGCGCCGGCTCGGACACCGAAGTTTGCCATCACGATCTAAAGGTCGAACTGCAGCCTGAAAAACATCGGTTGCTCGCTCAGGACGATATCTGCGTCGACCGATGGAAGGGCGGCGACCTGAACCTTTTGCTTTCCGAAAAGGGCAACGTCAAATCTGTCCTGGTCGATGGGACCCCCTCGGCATATTCCTTCCGGTCAGGCAAGCTGACCTTGACTGCCGCCCCTGCCATGGACAGGCCTCTTTGCGTTTCAATCTCATTTGATGCGGTATTTAACGATACAATAGTTTCAGAACCTGCAAGCTTTGATAATCCCGGGTTCGGGGTGACCGGGTCCATAAGCGACAGGGGTACTTTTCTGCTGGCGGATTCAGGCTGGTATCCGAGCTTAGCGGGATACGGGCAGGATTTTAAACTCAGGGTTATCGCTCCGAGGGGCATCTATGCCGTTACGGCCGGGGAACTGGTAGGACATGAGGACCGGGATACAAACAGCATCTCGACCTGGAAAACCGGTCCAATCGGGCAGGGCCTGTCCCTCTCGGCCGGGAAGTATATCGTTCGGTCGAAAAAGGACGGCAGAATCCCGGTTTACACATACTTCACCTCGAAAACCGACCCTCTTTCGGAAACCTACCTCGATGCAGCGGCCTCACACATCGAATTCTATGAACGTCTGCACGGACCGTATCCTTTCCCCAAGTTCGCCGTTGTCGAAAATTTCTTCCCGACTGGATTCGGATTTCCTTCTTATACACTTCTGGGCGCGTCGGTTCTCCAACTTCCATTTATTCCCAAAACCAGTCTCAGGCACGAAATCGCCCACTCGTGGTGGGGCAACGGTGTGCTGGTAGATTACGCCTCCGGAAACTGGTGCGAGGGTTTGACCACCTACGTCGCGGACTACCTCTCCCAGGAAATCGCATCCGCCGCGGACGCAAGGCTCTACCGTCAGCAGATTCTCCAGGACTACGCGACGCTTGTCGCATCGGGGGCCGATTTCCCGCTCAGGCTCTTCGAAAGCCGCGTAAGCCCCGCCACCAGAGCCGTCGGGTACGGGAAGGCCGCATTCGTGTTTCACATGATCCGGCAGAAATTTTTCAGTTTAAAGCGAGGGGATGAGGCCTTCTGGCAATGCCTGCGGCAGATATATAAAGAACGGCTGTTTGTAAGGACCTCGTGGGAGGATTTTCGCAATGTCTTTGTCGGGACCGGAGGCTGGGACCCCCAAGATGCCAGGGTATTTTTCGATCAGTGGATCGCGAGAAGCGGCGCCCCTGTGCTGAAGCTCAAGGATGTTCAGCTCAAATCGGACGCTTCCGGCTGGCATGTAACGGGCTCTCTTCTCCAGGACCCTCCCTGGTATGCTCTTGACATAACTATCGGCCTCAAGATTTCCCCAACTGAAAGGCTCGATACAAGAATCGAGATAAAGGACGGCGCCGCATCTTTTTCAATTCAATCGCCCGCAGCGCCTGAAAAGCTGATCGTGGACCCGGACGTAAACGTCTTCCGCCTTCTCTGCCCCGAGGAAATTCCCACGGTTGTAAACAGCGTCAAGGGGTCGAAAAGTCTGGCTGCGGTGCTGAGCGGCGCCGGCCCTCCGGAGGCGGCAAAAGCCGTTGAGCTTTTGCTTGCAGGCCTCGACCAGGCAGACGCCCCGATCATGAGCGAAAAAGAGGCGGAGATGAAGATGAGTGAAGGAAGGGACTTGCTGTTTTTTGGCCTCCCCCGGTCAGAAAAGCTTAAATCTCTTTTCTCATCCTCTCCGGAGGGTGTGACACTTTCTTCGGAAAAATTTTCGGTGAAAGGTTTTTCAGGAGCTGACTGTCTTTTTCTGGTTTTTGCCGACCCGGGCCGGGGGGGCAGAATCACGGCTCTTTTTCTGCCGGTTTCAGGGACAGATGCCGACTCGGTCCTGACGGCGGCCCGCAAGATCACCCATTACGGGAAGTACAGCTACCTTGCGTTCTCGCGAGGCCTGATCCAGGGAAAAGGGGTGTGGGAAGTTTTGCACTCACCTCTTGAATTTGATTTCATGCGAAAATAGGCATTCGGCGCATCATTTTTATCCTCAAACCCGTTAAACTCCTACTATACTTTTCCGGTCAATATTGTTATTTATCGGTGCAACTTAAGCGGTTTTCTCAGAAAATGAGTGAAATTTGCTTGCTAAGAGGTGGATTATTCAGCTAATCTACTGAATTCGGATAGCCTGAGTATAACTCAAACCGGATGTGAAACCTTAAAGTGAAACTAATGCCGGCTCGGACCGGTATCCTGGAATGCCTCGGCACAACCAGTTGAATGCAGTTTCCCCCCGGGTTTCCATAAGTTACAATCCCTGACCGAAGCAACCTGCGATTGTGCTCGCTCGGAACGGGAGAGCATATTTTTTTAAGGAGAGAAAAGCCCAATGTGCCGTTTGTTCTCATTAACGAGTGAAGAGCCGCAGTCTCCCATGCTGGCTATGCGCGCCCTCGATGTGATGAGGGAGGGGCATGACGGCTCGGGGGTCGGCCTTTTTATGAGCGATCTCAGCGGGCCGTTCGAAGAGCTGAAGGGATTGCCGATCCTATCCGGTATATTTACCGGTGAAGGTGTTAAGCGTCTCGATCATTTCATGATGAACCTTGGGTTTATGACCAAGCACAAGGTTTCCATGCGAGCTCTCAAGAAAACGCCGCCGGCAGGCACCCCCAGGCGGGATGCTTACGTGATCCGCGCCTACGAGTATCCGCAATCATGGGAAGGCCTTGATCGGGAAGAGGTTGAGCAGCGCCTCATGCTTACGCGCCTCCAGTTGAGGCAAATGGGCGAGGAGCAGGAGGACATGATCATCTACAGCTTCTGGCCGGACGTGATCATGGTAAAAGAAATCGGCGACCCGCTCCAGGTAGCCGAATACCTCCAACTCGACAACGAAGAGCTCCGGGCCAGGGTCATTCTCGCCCAGGGCAGGCAGAATACCAACTACGCGATAAACCTCTATGCCTGCCATCCATTTTTCATTCAGGGCATAGCCTCGATGACCAATGGAGAAAACACGGCGTTCGTTCCTATCCGTGAGTTTTTGATGTCGCGCGGCTTCCCCGGCTATGTGGGATATCAGTCCGACTCCGAGGTTTTCACTCATATAGCCCACTATACGGTTAACAGCCTCGGACTGGGGATCGAGGCGTACAAACACGTAATCACTCCGCTCCAGGATGAAGATATGCAATCTCACCCGGACGCAGGATTTCTCACGCAACTGAAACGCTCGTGCCGCCGGCTCATTATCGACGGCCCGAACTGCGTCATGGGACGCCTGCCCGATAATTCCCTTTTCCTCGTCCAGGATCGGAAGAAACTGCGGCCCGCAGTCGCAGGGGGCAGGAAAGGCTTGTACGCGTTCTCCTCGGAAATGTGCGGTCTTGACGCCGCCATTCCCGACCGCGACAAAAGCAAAGATTTTCAGCCGATGCATCTTGATACGGTCATAATTCCTTCTGACCGCTCGGAGGTCCGGGTATGCTCTCAAATGGAACCCTTATCCCTTCTTCACTGAGCGTGAAGGACCTGCTCTGGCAGGTTCAATGGGACAAAGAAAAATGTACACTGTGCGGCAAGTGCTGCGCTGTCTGCCCAGTTCATGCAATAGAGCTTGGCGTGCACAGAAAGAGGATCGTTCAGATCCCGTCACTGGCCGAGATCGGTCCGTCGACGGCCTCGTCCACTGTCAATCAGGTCTATCACGGGGTTCGGCAGAAGACCGATCCAGCCTACGCTTGCGTCGGGTGCGCCATGTGCAACCTGGTTTGTCCGAACGGGGCCATAATTCCGCACAGGTCTGACGAAATCGACAAGCAGCGCTACCACATCAATCGGGGTGGAGCGGCAAGGAGCCGCGGCGGCAGGAGAAATGTGCCGGATTCTCTCAACGTCGGGACCCTCGACCGGATAAAGTTCACTCGAATCTCGATGCTCACTGACCCGGCTCTCGATGCGGGCCGCCACGAATTCGAGCTGCGGACCCTGCTCGGCCGCGTTCTGCCTCCGGAGGAAAATCTCAAGCTCTACCGTGAGAACGGCTGGATTCCGCCCGTGCGGGAGATTTATCCTCTTATCATCGGCAGCATGTCGTTCGGCGCGCTTTCCCCCAGCATGTGGGAAGGGCTCCAGATGGGAGTGGGATACCTCAATGAAGAACTCGGAATGCCTGTGCGGATATGTACAGGTGAGGGCGGTTGCCCGCCCAGGCTCTTGCGGTCCCGGTTTCTCAAATACACTATCCTCCAGATAGCGAGCGGCTACTTCGGCTGGGACGAAATAATCCATGCCCTGCCCGAGATGAAAGAAGATCCCTGCGCGATCGAGATCAAGTACGGACAGGGGGCCAAGCCCGGCGACGGCGGTTTACTGATGTGGTACAAGGTAAACAAGCTGATTGCGGCGATTCGCGGAGTACCGGCCGGGGTAAGCCTGCCCAGCCCGCCGACGCATCAGACGAAGTATTCGATTGAAGAAGCAGTTGCCAAGATGATCCAGTCCATGTACATGGCATGGGGGTTCAGGGTTCCGGTCTATCCGAAGATTTCGGGAACTTCGACCGCTCTCGCCGTTCTGAATAATCTCACCCGGAACGCCTACGCCGGCGGGCTTTCAATTGACGGCGAAGACGGCGGAACGGGCGCGGCCTACTCGGTATCCATGGACCATATGGGGCATCCGATCGCCAGCAATATCCGGGACTGCTACCTGAACCTGGTGAAGCTTGGCCGGCAGAACGAAGTGCCGATTTTTGCCGGAGGGGGTATCGGCAAGAACGGAAAACTCGCGGCAAACGCCGCCGCGCTCATAATGCTTGGCGCAAGCGGCGTACAGGTCGGAAAATACATGATGCAGGCAGCGGCCGGTTGCCTCGGCTCGGAGTCGGACCGGTGCAACATCTGCAATATCGGGTTGTGTCCGAAAGGGATCACGTCCCAGGACCCGCGCCTCTACAGGCGGCTTGACCCCGAGAAGGTTGCCGAACGGGTCGTTGACGTATTTCTCTCTTTCGATACTGAGCTGAAGAAGATCGTCGCTCCTCTCGGACGTTCGACCTCTCTTCCAATCGGCATGTCGGACGCTCTGGCCATAGATGATCGAAATGCGGCCGAGCGTCTTCAGATAAAATACGTCGTCTAGCGCAAAGAAATGGGTCGGACGTGACCTGAAAAGGCCGCGACCCTTGTGGAGTATTGAGTATGGAACAACAACAGGTGATTCGCCTCTCCGGATTTGAAAACGGCCGTCGCATTGAATCGCGTATCCTGGAAGAAAGGATACAGCAGGCCGTAGAGAACGGCTGTCGCACCCTCGAGATCGAGGCTTTCGGCCAGCATGGTCTCGGGGGCAGACTCTGGAAGGCCGGAAACGACAGGATTCATATCAGAATATCCGGCTCGCCCGGCCAGCGCGTGGGCTCTATGGGCTTTCCCAATACGCTGATCGAGGTCCTGGGCCCGTCCTCAGACGATGTGGGCTGGCTAAACGGTGGAGCAGAGATCGTTATCCACGGACATGCCACAAACGGCGTCGCAAACGCAATGGCGCAGGGCAAGGTCTATGTGGCCGGAAACATCGGCGCGCGCGGTATGACCATGACCAAGCACAACCCGCGCTTCGCGCCCCCTGAGTTGTGGGTGCTCGGCTCGGTCGGCGACTACTTCGCTGAATTCATGGCCGGCGGCATCGCGGTAGTCTGCGGGCACATGCCTCAGGACCCGGAAAATGTCCTGGGCTTTCGTCCGTGCGTCGGAATGGTCGGCGGAAGGATTTATTTTCGTGGACCCCAGAAAGGCTACCACAAGCAGGACGCCAAGCTGATCCCGATCGAAGACGGCGACTGGGAGTGGCTCACCGCCAATCTTAAAACATACCTTACGGCGATCGGGAAAGACGATCTCTACGCCCATTTTGCCAATCGGGACGAGTGGCAGATCCTGCAGGCTCGAGGCCCGCATGAGAAGCACGCCAGACCCAGGCGCTCCATGGAGGCATTCCACAAAGAAGTCTGGGACTCCGAACTTGGCCGCGGAGGTCTTATCGGAGACCTCGTAGATTTCGATAGAAGTCAGATTCCACTCATTACCACCGGCTCTCTCAGGCGCTATGTTCCGGTCTGGGAAAACAGGAAGTTTGCCGCGCCCTGCGAGATGAGCTGTCCTACCGGAATGCCCGTCCACGAGCGCTGGCGGCTCATCCGCGACGGACGAATGGACGAGGCCGTTGACCTGGCGCTTGCCTATACGCCATTTCCAGCTTCGGTCTGCGGGTATTTGTGCCCGAACCTGTGCATGCAGGGCTGTACGAGGCAAACGGCGCGAATGCTCCCGGTGGACGTCACCCAGTTGGGAAAGGCGAGCCTGCGGGCAAAACTTCCCGAACTGCCGGCCCTGAGTGGAAAGAGAATTGCGGTAATCGGCGGTGGTCCCTCGGGTATATCCGTTGCCTGGCAATTGCGAAGGCAGGGACATGAGGCGGTTATCTACGATATGAATCCGGAACTGGGCGGGAAAATTGCCGCCATGATTCCGAGCTCCCGCATTCCCAACGATGTTTTGGAAGCCGAACTCGCCCGCGTGAGGGAAGCCCTTCCTCACTTGAACCTGCGCCAGCGGCTCGAGAGGTCCGATGTAGAGGAACTCAAGGAGGAATTCGACTTCATCGTGGTCGCCTCAGGCGCCCAAAGGCCCAGGCTGATACCCATCCCCGGGAAGGAAAAAATGATCCCTGCCCTGGAGTTCCTCCGAATGAGCAAGGCGGGCCAGGCAAAGGTGGGAAAGCGCCTGGTCATCATCGGGGCCGGAAACGTCGGCTGCGATGCGGCGGCCGAAGCGTACAGGTGCGGGGCCGAAGAAATCACCCTGATAGATGTGCAGGAACCGCTCTCATTCGGGAAAGAACGCAAGCAAGCCGAAGCCATCGGCGCGAAATTCAGGTGGCCCTGTTTCAGCAAAGCGGTGACTGACGAAGGGCTGGAACTTACTACTGGTGAAGTCATCCCCGCCGACACGGTAATCATCTCGGTGGGCGATGTACCAGACCTCGATTTCCTTCCGGAAAGCGTCGAGACGGAGCGGGGGTTCATAAAGGTCAACGAGCATTATCGGACGAGCGACCAAAAGATCTTCGCAATAGGCGACACGGTAAAGCTCGGCCTTCTTACGGACTCAATCGGGGCAGGACGAAAGGCCGCTGAGAAAATAGGCGAAATCCTTTCCGGTAAGAGCCCGCAGGTTTGCGCTTCGAGATCGAGGATCGACTACACCCGTGTGAAGCTCGAGTATTTCGATCCGCGCCTTTCGAGCTTCAACGGAGTCGAGTCTTGTGCCTCACAGTGTTCCTCGTGCGGAACCTGCCGCGACTGCGGAATATGCGCCACGATCTGCCCGGAGTCGGCCATTTCACGGCAGGAACTCGCAAACGGCGCAGAATTCGAGATGGTCGTAGATCCGGAAAAGTGCATCGGCTGCGGGTTCTGCGCAGGCGCATGCCCTTGCGGCATCTGGAACCTGGTGGAGAACGAGCCGATAGATTAGATAGTTTCGAAAACCGGCTAATTGCGAAAATTGAGATTCATTTCCGCCCATCGGCGTTGCCGTGTGGGCGGTTTTGTCTGGTGCGCCAGCAATGTGGCGTTAATCTAGTGGAGCATTCCGGTTGGTGGTTTGCTGGTGTGGTGGGGCGGGGGCAGGTTTTACTCTGCGATCAGCAACCACTCCCAGCTTGGCACCAGACTTTGATGCATCGAATGCTCTGAGCTGGACCGAAAACTCGTGTTGCCATGGATTCTTGTCTCCGATCAGCGGCATGGAGTGGGCACAGAGATTCTGTTCGGCAAGCCCAACGCTTTCAGGGAATTCAATTCCCTAGGTTCTCATGATGTACCTATCGTGCTTTCTGTGAGTATGATAGAATAAGATATCTTGTGCCAGGTTGTTCTTCCTCATCCTTGCTGAACTATCTACTGAGAATCGCGGAAGACATGAGGCGTCTTTCTGCCTGGCCTCTTTTGTTTTTCGAAGGAAGTAGTAAGCCCCAGCCCAGAACAGGCTTTTACCCATTTCTGTTTTCCACCGTGGATGGTTGATTGCTTTCTGACGGCTATGGAGAATGACGTATTGCCAGACAAGCAAGACACGATTCGAGCTAACCGAGACGAAAGATTTTCAGGGCACGAGTCCTTCGTTTGTCGTTATGGATGGCTCCGCAAGCTCTTCGATGCCATTTCTTCGGACCCCACCATCTTCGCTGATGAAGAGAGTGCAATCCTGACCCTGGGAATCGGAAAGAATATGGTTCGTTCAATCCGGTTCTGGGGTGAAGCCTTTTCTCTTATGGAAGGTACTCCCACGCAAGGGTATCACCCAACAGCCTTTGGCCGGTGTCTGCTCAACGAACACACCGGCTTAGACCCATATTTAGAAGATCGCAACAGTCTTTGGCTGCTGCACTGGAAGATCGCTACAAACGCCAACCTGGCAGCGTGGAATGTGGCATTGCAAGATATCCAGGATCACCAGTTCACCAGAAAGCGTTTTCTTGAACTGGTGTATCTGCGTGGCCGAAGGGGCAACAAGGAACTGGCTGAATCCACGATCAAGCAACATACGGATATATTTCTCCATACCTATGCCTCGATGAACCATCATTACGACGCTCAGATGCTCGATGAAGTGATCGGCTCCCCCCTCCAGGAACTCGGGTTGCTCAAGAGATCAGTGACGGACGTCAAAGATGATATTTTTATCTTCGACATAGGCCCCAAACGTGGCCTCACCACCAAGACATTCCTCTATGCCTTGCTGGATTACTGGGAAAAATGCTCTTCCTCCAGTAAGACACTTTCTCTCAAAGAAATTATGTTCGGGCGGCTCGGACCAGGAGCCGTATTTAAGCTGAGCGAGTTTGACGTATTGCAATACCTGGACATCGTTGAAGATATAACCGATGGACATCTTCAGTTCTTAGACAGTGCCGATGTTCGTTCCCTGCATATGCGAAGAGAAACAGACCCAAGCTCTCTCAAGATTCGGTTGGGATTCGATGAAACAAGATCATAAAAGCGGCCTTGTTGTCATTGCCGATTGTTTACATATTGCTAGACGCTATGCGCGTTCGATTCAGATTGAACGGGATTATAGAGATCCGCAAAGCCTTGAAGGGTATGTGGTTACTCCGACAGTGCAGTATGCCATCGGGCAACTCATTGCCGGACTGCGAAGTGGTTCATCCCAGCGTGCCTGGCGGGTGACCGGTCCCTACGGGGCTGGGAAATCTGCTTTTGGCGTGTTTGCTGCGAATCTGCTCAGTCGATCAGGTCAAAGCTACAAAGCAGCCATATCCATTCTCAAGGGCGTTTCTAAGGAATTGGCAACCGCCACCAAAAAAGTGCCACGCTATCTACCGGTGCCGGTAACCGGAAGCCGCTCACGCTTCAGTGATGTCCTCTTATCCAATCTTATCCATGAGCTGGAAGCTGAGCGGACGGTAGGACGGAATCCCACTGTTGTGGCTGAGGTCAAAAAATATCAACAGCACATTACTGATGGCCATTTGGAAGACAACAAGGCGATTGAACTCATCACCAACTTTGCCCACTACATAAAACGATCATCGCTCCCCTTCGATGGCATTCTCATCTTGATCGATGAAATGGGAAAGTTCCTTGAGTATGCTGCCATACGACCGAACAAAGCCGATGCGTTCCTATTTCAGAGACTGGGTGAACTGGCCTCTGGCTCTTCAGATGTTCCGCTTGCAGTTATCGGCTTCCTGCATCATCAATTCGCTGACTACGCCATTGGGTACGGACAACGTGCAGAGGAAGAGTGGGCTAAGGTTTCGGAACGGTTCGAAGAGATACCGTTTGACGAGTCCCCGGAGCAATATGCGTTTCTTCTCACCAGTGCCATTCAAAACGATACTTCTCTTCTCGATCAGTCCTCGATAGCCAATCGCGCGCAAACACTCTACCAGCAGGCGCTGGGGATTGGAGCTTCGGTCACCGCAAAAAGGCATGAAGACCTGATAGCTTCTGCCGCGAGTCTGTATCCAATACATCCAGCTACCCTTGTCGTTCTTTCCGCTGGGATAAAGCGCTTTGGACAGAACGAGCGGTCTCTTTTCAGCTTTCTCCTCTCCAACGAACCATTCGCATTTCAGCAGTTCATCAGCAATACCCCCTTTCACCAGGATAGCTGGTATCGACTGCCCCATCTGTTTGACTACTTGGCGTCCATCGGGGCACTGCGGTTCCGAGACGGAGACCGACGGCGCCGATGGGATTACTTGCGTAATATCTTGATTGCCACTCCAGGGCTGAGCCAGACTGAGCAAGAGATTCTCAAGGTGGTGGGACTGATAAATGTTTTGGGGCCAATGCAGGGAATGAAGGCCGATGAGAAGACCATTGCTTTCTGCATCTGCGACAGAACGGACAGTGAGGTAATCTCCGAGGCGCTTCCTTCTCTTCTGAAAAAGGGAATCCTGTACCAGCGCAGTATGCAGATGGACTATTGCCTTTGGTCAAACACCAGTATTGATCTCAGCGCTCTCTATGAAGAGGCCGAACGGCGAGTACCCCCCATTACCGACCTAGAGACATTCCTTGAAAGTTTGCCACAGGCGAGACCTGCCATAGCCCACCGGCATTATCACCGCACCGGTACGCTGCGCGCTTTTGGGATTCGCTATGCTTCCCGAGAAAAGCTTGAGCATCGCCTCGTTCGCTCTGACTTAGGCGGATTTGATGGACAAATTGTCGTTGTTCCTGTCGGGCTGGGAGAAGATTTCGATCAAACGAGTGAAGTAGTAAGAAAGACGCCCATAGCCAAGAATCCCAACATCCTGGTTCATCTCTTAGAGGTCACGCAAGCCGATCTGTTCATGGCTCGCGAATTGCGACTCTGGCAATGGATACAAAGCAATTGTCAGGAATTAAGAGTTGATACGTTTGCACGAAGCGAGGTCAAGAAACGCTTGGACGAACTTTCCTCGAATCTGGAACAACGCCTCTCAAGCTTCCTGGTTTTTGAAGATGCAATTATTGGTCGAAGGGGTCGTTGGTTCTATGAGTCCCAGGAACTGGATGTCCCTGATAGAAAGGCACTCAATCAGAAACTGACCGAAATCTGTGATAAGATTTACCATGCTTCCCCTATTATTAAGAACGAATTGATCAACCGGGCGCGTCTGTCCTCTTCGATTGCCAGTGCTCGGACAAGACTCATCGCCGGGATGATCGAACATCAACAAAGTGAGCATCTCGGCTTCAAAGGGACTCCGCCTGAGTTGGCCATTTACCTAACCATTTTCCATGCATCTGGACTTCACCGGAGTGTAAATGACGTGAGAGGGTTTTACCCGCCCTCAGATGATGATCCGTGCAATTGGAAAAGGGCTTGGAATGACCTGAGGACTCTCCTGAAAAAAGTCGGGGAAATTCATATAGAAGCGATTCTCGATGTCCTTGGCGAGCCTCCGTATGGAATGCGACAGGGAGTGAGCACGTTGTTCCTCGCAGCCTTTATGCTCCATTACCGGCATGATGTCAGTTTGTTCGAACGTGGAACCTATGTTGTCCAGATCACCGAGCATCATTTTATGCGGCTACTCAAGTCCCCGCGAACGTTTGCCCTCCATTTTGTACTGCGGGAGCCAGACAAAGCAAAACTGATCCATGATTACTGGGCCAAACTCGATGTACTTAAGAAGCGCGTCGACAAAGACCCGGAAGTAACCGATGTGGTCCGAGAACTATACCGATGGGCCACCAGCCTTTCGTCCTTTGCCTTGAAGACACAAAAGATCGCTAAAACCACGCGAGATGTTCGGACCATACTCCTGAAGTCGCCCGATCCGATGGACCTGCTCTATGATGCCTTGCCAAAAGCCTGCGGAATGGGAGAGGCAGTTATAACTAACGCAATGAGCGATGCCGACGTCGAACTCTATTTCCAGCGGCTCAACAATGCGTTAAATGAACTTAGCCAGACTGATCGACGGCTTCGAGGTGAAGTCGAACATATCCTCATCGACACCTTGCAGCTGGGCCAGAACGTTCCCGAGTTGCGGGAAAAAATCCGTGACAACTATCTCCCGTACTTGAGCCTTCTCGGCGAATACCAACTGCGAACTTTTTTGGCCAGGGCCTCCGATCCCGATCTATCAGATGAACAATGGATAGACTCTATGGCTTCGCTGCTCGCAGGCAAAATCCTGCCTCATTGGCAAGATGATACCGTGGCAACGTTTCACGCCGATCTGCGGACCATGGCCGGGCAGCTAAAGCGATGGATCGCGCTTACCATCGGCCTCGCAACAGGCCAACCATCGCCCGAAGACCTCGTCAGCGTGACAATTACCAACGCCCAAGGGCAAGAATTCGCGCTGCCGGTCGTCAAAAAGGGAAAGTTGCCGCCAAAGCTTGAGCGCTTAAAAGTACTGATTCAATCAGTGCTGTCAGATGACATCGTCAATGCCCCGACGCTCCTCGCACAGCTGCTGGCAGAGATCATGGATACCAATAACCACGATGGTTGAAGGGACAGCGCATGGATCAGTTCAGAAGACCGGCACGTCATATTCTTAGCCTCTCAGGTGGAAAAGACAGTGCCGCTCTTGCTATATACATGCGAGATCGTGTACCGGAGATGGAATACATCTTCAATGATACCGGGAAAGAACTGCCTGAAACCTACGACTACCTCGATAGAATTCAGGATTATCTTGGAAACCCGATTGTTCGCACAACAGACAGGCCAGGACTCGAGAATTTAGGGTTCGATCATTGGTACCACGTCTATGGAGATATGATCCCTTCAGGCTATAGGCGGTGGTGTACCAAAATGCTTAAACTCAAGCCTTTTGAACTCTATGTCGGCGCGGATACGGTCTATAACTACATAGGATTGCGAGCGGATGAGAATCGCAAAGGCTATATAAGCGGCAAGCCCAACATTATTCCGGTCTATCCTTTCTCTGAAGACGGCCTGGTCTTGGCTGATATCGAAAAAATCCTGATTGATTCCGGTATAGGAATGCCGCCATACACGAAATGGGGAAGAACCAGATCTGGGTGCTTTTTCTGTTTTTTTCAGCAAAAGATCGAGTGGGTCCGACTCAAGCAGACTCATCCCGATCTCTTCGAAGAGGCCAAAAAATACGAAAGAGTTTACGAAAAGACTGGCAATTTTTTCACCTGGAGCCAGGGAGAGAGTCTCCAAGAACTTGAACGCCCCGAGCGGATGGAAGCGATCATTCGGGAAGCCGAGCGGCAAAGACAGATTGAATTACAGAATCGGGAGAATCTCACTCTCTTTCAAGTGTTTTCCGAAGTCTATGAACCTAAAGAGGACGATGAGGACGAGCAGGCGTGCCTAATTTGTAAAATCTGAAGCCTGCGCTGCCGAGAGGCCCTCATGTCTGCCGTGGTAAAGACGACGCGAGGCCAATACTGAGAAGGAAGCATGCGATGGCGGATAAGGCAGTTGGTTGGATCACCTTTTTGCGCAAATATGGCCCGATCGCGCAAAATGACAACATGTATGATGAGCATATCAGAAAATCCTCCAGAAGACTCGGTATCCGACCAATCGAATTCCCTCATCCCATAGAAAAAGAGGTGCTCTCTATTTTTCAAGCAGATGCGTCTCCACCGGCTTCGGTCATTCTCACGGGAACCGCTGGAGATGGAAAATCACACCTCTGCGGCAAAGTCTGGAGACTCATTGGAGGAGGAGACACGGAGTGGGCTTCCGATGAGATATACTATCAGCGGGAAAATATCGTGGGCGGGAAACCAGTAACCATCCACATCATCCGTGATCTCACCGCTCTTCCGGACCGGGACGATCAGAACCGCTACACCAACAGGCGAGAACTTCTCGAACGCTTTTGCGAGTCCATATTCACCTCAGAGCCAACTGAAGTATTTCTTATCGCTGGCAATGACGGTCAGTTAGTCGAGTCGTGGCAACGCCTGGGCGATAGTGATCTGATTTCCAAAACCCGTTCACTATTTGAGTCGTTCCTGGTTGAAGGCCTCCACGAGAAACCTGGCGTCTCGCTCAAATTCTTCAATCTGAGCCGAGTGAATTCATCGATCCTTTTAGACCTGACCCTTGATGCTTTGCTCTCTCATGAGGGGTGGCAGGAATGCTACGAGAGAGGCGCTGAGGAATTGGAGTTCTTCGGCAACAGATGCCCCATTCGGCACAACTATGAATTGCTCAAGACTCCCTTGGTGCAATCCAGGCTCAAGGCCATCTTTGAGCTTTGTGAATACAACGATTTGCACATCCCCATCCGCCGCATCTTGCTGTTGCTCGCCAACGCAATCTTGGGTCATCCGGCTGTCAAAGACCGATTGCTGAGGCCGAGCGATATTCCGCAAGTCCTCAAATCTGGAACGGTTTCCAAAGCCAGTCTCTATAACAATATCTTCGGTGGCAACCTCTCTGAAACCCGACGAGAATCGCTCGAAGTCTTCCAAAACATCAATAAACTGCGCATCGGACGGGAAACCTCTAACCGGATCGACAACATATTGATTTTTGGCCACGCAGATGAAAACCTGCGACCATATTTTGACCAGTTCCTGGCTGCCGACCGCTTCTACGGAGCCGACGAAGCATATTATGCCGCTCAGCACGAATACCTGGAAGGGACCGACGAGGATACTTCGAACAACCACGCTTTTTTGGAACTCTTAGTCGGCCAGCGCCGCGGCCTGTTCTTCCGAGTTCCTGAAGCTCAAGCGCAAGAAATGACGTTATGGGAACTGACAGTTTTCAGATACGCGGGTGAGTATTTGACCCACGTAATGGGAGGCTTGAAAGCTGGAGGGAAGGTCGAACGGCCGATTCTCTCCCGGCTGGTGAGAGGCCTCAATCGCGTGTTTGTGGGAATGCTGGTGAGCGCGGACCGGGAGATAATCCTGGCTAAAGGCCTCTCCTACACCGATGCGAAAGTCTGTCCACTCCTGGAAGAACGCATCTCTGTCATCCCACGGCTTGGTGAGAGAATGGACGTTTTGCTCTCCAACGGGAAAGCTGTCCTGAGAATATCGTTGAGTACCGCCATCTCATGTGACCTCCCGCTGAATCTGACGCGCTATGAATTCCTAAGCCGTGTGGCCGAAGGAGCACTCCCCAGCAGCTTTTCCAAAGAATGCTATGAAGATATGCTCGCGTTCAAAAGCAAAGTGTTACGGGCACTTTCCGAGAGAGTACAGTCTCAAGATGAGACCCCGGAAATGACGTTCCGGTTACTGAGCATCGATGAACATGGCAATCCCACTGAGGAAATAATTGAGGTTTCTGATGATTGATCCGTCCGTTGTGTATGACCCGCCTCGACCCAACGAGCACCCCGCTAATATCTTATGGGTTGATGAACAAATCTGGGGGCACAGGTTGTGGGACTCTCAGAGTTCATGGCTTGTCTTTCTTGAATTGCTCAATCTGGCCGAAGCCTGCCTCCGAGAAGGACGCCTGCTCGACGAACGAGGGGTATCTTACCCGTTGAACTACAAACCCTACAAGCGGATGCATCTCCGCAACATTCTGTTCAATAACGAACGACTCACTGAGATCGCCCTCCGTGCTCCGGATAGTGAAACAGCGTGGACGAAGTGGTTGGACTGGATGTTGGACAATGCCAAGGGAGTGCAGAGCGATTTTTCGTATCTTAAGAACCGTTTCCATTCATTCCATGAATTTGTATCGCTCGTTGGAATGCTGAGAAGTTCTGCCGTAGAAAGTGAGACCAATCGCCGCTGGAGTTCCCGATTCGTCTTCCCCTTTGGGCCGAGCGGACTCTACGAAGATCTCAACATATCACCCTCTGGCTCACCCACTCGAGAATACATCAACTTCGGCTTGACTGGCGAACTGCTCTACAAGATGCTCTGTCGTTCCGAGTCCGCCGAGCAACTACGGCCGCGCCTTGCTGCAATGCTGAGTGGACAAAATCCCTGGGACAAAGTGCTTTCGCGACTCCAACCTGATAGTACCAACGATCTAACCACCCGAGGGATTAGCTTCCTCCCCTACCGAACGCATCCAACTTTTGATCGGCTGGGCGAGGATTGGCTTAGGATGTGTGAGCTACAGCTGCCCGGATTTGATTCCTATCCTTTCTTGGTCACACTGAGTGCCTTGCATGTCATGCTCTATCAGCTGACTCTGGCGTCTGAGTGGGACGATGAAAGCCAGAAGCCATATTTCATCTGTGAGGTACTGGCTCCGAAAAAGACGCTCATTCGGGAACTGGCAGCCTCCTGTTATCAAAAAAACAACCTCCGCTCGCTACAGACAGTTGAAAACTACATTCGGCGCATCGAAGAGTCCCAGGAATGGCAACAGGCGTGCCTGCAGTCAGGAAATTTTGAGATTTGCCGCCAACTTCTCATCGCTCGGGTACGCTGGCCAAGAAATCCTGAAGACTATGATGGCTGTAACGATCCCCAGACTCTTCTCGCCGAACTGCGCAAGGTGGCGAAGGACCGGCACCAGCAACATGCGGGGAATGTCCATCGCAATTATGGGCGGGATATCGGCCTCATATCCAAGCGAGGTACGAACAAACTTCGCTACGCCCCCAATGACAGCCTGCTCAAAGCGTTGGTACTCGCCAACGTAAGAGGTCGCCTGGAGTACAATGAATTCCTCTCTCGCATGTACACAAGGTATGGACTGATTTTCGGTGATCGCCAGGCGGAAACGGTTCTGGATAAAGGGGAGTTTGATAAAAAAGCCTTCCAGGCCAACTCTGAGCGTTTGGAGCAACGACTGGGTAGCCTTGGCATGCTGCGCCGACTTTCGGATGCCTGCGCCTATGTGCAAAATCCATTCAACCTGAGGTCCTAATGATCGCATCAGATCTTATCGGTGAGGTTGTCGCGTCTTACCTTCGTGGTGAACTCGCTTCGGAGCGAGCTGACGCACAGGATGGAACTGGCCGTTACATTCTTGACTGTCTGACTCTGGAACAGATTGCCGCCATTGCCCAGGCAGTTCTGAAAGACACCAGCTTATCTGAGAAGATCGATCTCAAGCTTCCCATGAAGTTGGCATCTGAATATGACCTGCCTGACGCTATCCTAACCGAACGACCGGCCACCTATTTCCGTAACGCCTCATGTGAAAAACCGGTTCGAGTGGTTGCCAACATGGGAGACGACGAGCAACAGTCGCTCAAGGAATTCATTTCCATTGGGGCCGCTGAGCTCCGGGACCAAGCGGATCTTTGGGTCCATGTCGCGCGCCAGGGCCTTCACCTCCTGCCAGAACATGCCAAGTGGTGGGAAAAGGCGTTGGTTGGACTCCAACAACTTCGGATCTGTTCTCTCGACCGATTTGCCGCCTACGTCCTCAAGACGCGCGAGATAGTTCTGAATGAAAGCCAGCCGGTCATCGTCGCCTTGGGCGCTGCACTGCCAGCCTTGCAGTTCCCGAAAGATTCATTCTATTTCAACGGGATAAAAGAGAAGTTTCGTGGACGGGCTTCAGAATGGAAGAACCTCTATAGTGCCGCCGCCAAGAAACGGGCCTGCTATTTATTGAAACAGACTGCCTCCCAGATCCTATTGGACGAAGATGAACTGACCGCCTCTTTTGAAAAGGTCAAAGATACCATTCCAGAGATGCACCATCCGCTGGCGCTCGCCTTTATCCACGCTCCATACGGCTGGAATGATCAGGCGGCCAGACTGGCCGAGTGCGAATGGGAAGAGATAAGTCCTCTCTTTCAGGGGATGAAGCAGAAAAAATATAATCTAGGCGAAGAAACGCTCTTTTTTTATGATGAACGCCAGCCGGAAATGCTCAATGAAGATGACCGGGATTATCTTCGGCTTCTTACCCAAAGAAAGACTTCCGACCCCGAGGAACAGGATGTTCTTTTCTACGATGCCCACCGCAACGAACTCAAAGACGACCGCAAACTCAAATCAGCCTGGGATCGGTTCATTTTTGGAAAACCAAGAGAAGATGAGGACTTTGTCTCCGGGATCGCCGCATGCTTAGAATCCCTCTTTAACCAAGAGACGCCCGGCACCAAACGACGGCTTAAAATCCGCTGTGACAGTGCGACCAAGAAGGAACTCAAAACGCTCAATATTGAAGCCGGGCATTTCTTTGCCAAGCGCTATAAGGGGCTTGCAGCGCTGTTCGGTAGCGATGTTTCTTGGGATGTCGGCCAACTGTTTCAGTTCCCTCAATTGGTTGAGGAATGGATCAACAAGAATCAACGGCTCAATCGATCCGTGGCACGAGCGGCCCTCCAGTTGAAGTTTTTACTTGAGCTGGAAGTGGAACAAAGAACGGGTAGTACCCAGACCTTTTCTACCCAACTGATTTGGAAGTTCAATCCCAACACGGTAAGCAGCCAATTCACTAACGACTGGTCCCGCCTTGAGGACCATCCGCTGGTTTTCTGCCGCGCGAACCGGGAGCTCATCAGCGGGAAAGGCCGTTTCCAGACCGTTGATCTTTCGAATGTGAAGACATTCGTGCCCACGTTCGGCAAGAATCGTGGGTCATTCGTCTCCATCTATACCAAACAGAAAAACATCAGCATCGCCTGGCTCAAAAATCTCCAGGAAGCACAGAGGGAGGCTCTCCTTACCGGGGAGGTCGCAGCAGAACTGGAGAAGAAATTTCGGTCGTTTGAGTCCGATTACACCGTCGCTATCTGCGGATTTGCTGAGCAGGGCCTCTCTCACCCCGCTCTCACGCAGCAACTCAAGTCCTACTCGGACCTACTGGAAACAATCTGCCGCAAGGCCAAGGGGGATCGTAACAGGGAACTCATGCTGCGTCCGCTACTGCAGGTGGGGACAGTATTGATTGATGGAGGCGATCCAACGGCGGTGGTTGCTCCTTGGCATCCGCTGCGACTGGCGGCCATCCACCGCAAAGCAAACTTGGCGGCCGGACTTATTAAGCATCTCCTCACAACAGAGGAAGTACTATTCGGAGATACCCGCCTGTTTTTCAAGGATCTCAAACAGGAACTGGCTCACCCCTTTTATCCCGAAGTTGTATTGGGCTGGCAGGAGAACGAGCCAGAACTACTCGTCCTCAGTGATGTAGTGGGAGATTACAGCCTCCAGGAATCGCCGGTCGTTGGGAAAAAGGGATCAGGCGAGACCAATGAGAACCCCGCCGAAGGGAGTGCATGTGTCTTGGGCATGGTGGAACGGTATCTTGCCCTTCATCCGCACGAGCAGGCAAATCTCTCGGTTGTTCTTTTCAACTGCGATTCTTCCCGGCTCCCCCAAGCCGTAGTTGACAAATTCGGTGACCTCCATGAGGAAGACGAAGATGTGCGGTGCCAAATCATTCTTCGTCATACCGATCATGGCCAGCTTCGAGATCTCTACCGGGAAATCCTCGAATCATCAGACTCCAATGTCGATGCCTTCAACGCCAGCGAGGCGACCCAGGATTTTATGGCGAGACTGCGCATTGGCATCCTAGTGGACCAGGCGCCCCCACCAAATCCGAAAGACGGCTGCCCGTATGACATCGTTTTTTCCCAAGATGTAATCGCCCGGCACGCCCGGGTAGAATGGTATCCAGAAACCGCCAAACCACTTGATTTGGAGTGTCTGGTCCCCCCACGGTGGTCTCGGCGACGTCCCGCCGCCAAGGACGATATGAAATCAGTGGTCTACCTCACCTGCCCGGTCCGAAGCCCAGAAGGGTGGGCCTTCTTGAGTGCGCTCACCACCTTCTTCAAGGGTGACTGGAATGAGGACGAAACCCAACGGCTTATCCCTGCCCGGCAACTTGATTTCCGTGATAGCGTGACAGCACGTATTTTTGAGGAAACGCATAACCTTGGGAGCTGGGTGGTAAACTACGATGAGTTGCTTGATCGTCGCCAGCTCCTCAATCAGGGCGTGAGAGTCATTCGCTACAAACAGTCAGCCACCCAGGGCCGAAATCTGATCGTATCTTCCAATGCACCACTGGGGCTGCTCAGATCGATGGTCCTCACTCGGATCAGGGATCTCAACCTTGGCCTGGAAGAAAGTGACTATCTAGAACTGGCCGACCGGTTCATTGCCGATGCCAACGATATTTCCGGTGACATAGTACTGCGCGCTGCCAAACGCGGGCGAAACGCCAGTGAACTCCTGGGAATAGTGCTCAGTCGATTCCTTGTCCGTAAGGAGCTCGGACGAGAGCGCTATTATGGATGGTACTTCTTGGATGATTACGCCGAATGGCTGGGACAGCGCGAACAGCAGATCGCTGACATAATGGCGCTCAGCCCCGAACAGCTTCCTGATGGGACCTTGAGGCTCGCACTCGTTGTCTCTGAAGCCAAATATATTGACTTTTCAAACCTGGCAGCCAAGCGCAAAGATTCCCAGAAACAGGTCCGCGATACGATAAAGCGGATCCACGAAGCTGTCTTTGGCAATCCGCAGCGTCTTGACCGTGACCTTTGGCTGGCTCGATTATCAGACCTTATTCTCGATGGAGTGCAATTTCCGGCAAGCGCCGGCATCAACCTGACCGACTGGCGAAGAGCCATCCGCGATGGTGAGTGTGAAATCTATGTCCGGGGCTATTCGCATGTCTTTATCTCAGGCCCCACTGATTCGGGAGATTGTTCTTCTTTCTCTAAAATCTCCGGAGTCGAAGATTCATATCAGGAAGTCTTCGCCAGACCGCACGTCCGTGACCTGGTCCTTAACTATTTCAGAGACGAAGATCCGGCCAAGCTTCGTGAGGATATTTCAAGTCAAAAAATCTGGGAGCAGCGAGTTTACCGGAAACCCACCGACCGAAACGCCCCAGAGAGCGATGACAAAAGAACTGACCGTAAGGGAAGCGAGGAGGAAAGCGTCTCGCCCACTGAATCGAAGCCCTCGAAAGAGGGTGCTTCACTGCCAGGTAAGCCTACTGATGAGTCGCTCGAATCGAGTACCGGTCAAGACACGGCGGAGCAGGAACCACCTGCTAACACCAGTTGGGCGTATCCGCACGTTCAAACGCTCATCGCCGCCGCCAGCCATGGGGAGGACAGCGTGCAAGATCAAGAATGGCTCAAACAGATCGAATTCCGCACTCGCGCTGCGTTGCAGCAATTCCAGCTCCAGGCCAAGCTGGTAAAATCCACCCTTACCCCAAACTGTGCACTCCTGAAATTCGCTGGCAGCTCAAATCTTACCGTTGAACAGGTTTTGAAGCGAAGGACAGAATTCCTCACAACGCATGGCTTGAATGTTGTATCTGTTCGCCCAGAGTCGGGAATTGTCTCCATATCTGTTGAGAGGCCGTCCCGAAGGATCATAACCATCCAGGAACTTTGGGCACGGTGGACACCCAAATCAGCCGGAGAAAATCAGGAGATCCTCATCGGCGTCAGAGAGGATGACGGAAATCTTCTTTTCTTAGATCCAGCGTCACAGCATGCGCCACACACGCTCATAGCTGGCTCCACCGGAAGCGGCAAATCCGTACTGATGCAAAACATTATTTTGGGCATCGCAAGCACCAATACTCCAGAGCAGGCGCGCATAATTCTGATCGATCCCAAGCAAGGGGTGGACTATTTTCAATTTGAGGGCCTCCCCCATTTGCATGGCGAACTGATCGACGCGCAGGACCGATCTCTCGCGGTATTGACTGAACTTGTATCAGAAATGGATGAGCGTTATGCCAAGCTTCGTTCCACCAGGGTTCCAAATCTCGCCAGCTATAATCAAAAAGTCTCCGAAATGGAAAAACTCCCCGTAATCTGGCTGATCCATGACGAATTCGCCGAGTGGATGCTCGTGGATGAGTACAAACAACTGGTCACTTCCAGTGTTGCTCGTTTGGGGGTAAAGGCTCGCGCTGCTGGAATCCATCTGGTATTCGCCGCGCAAAGGCCGGACGCCAATGTCATGCCCATGCAACTCAGAGCGAACTTGGGGAACCGACTGATCTTAAGGGTTGATTCGGAAGGGACCTCGGAGATCGCTCTGGGAGAACCTGGTGCCGAAAGGTTGCTCGGGCGGGGCCATCTGCTCGCTAAACTCGAGGGCGCGCCTGGACTCTGCTATGCACAAGTGCCCTTTGTGGAGCCTCAGTTTATGGAGCAAGCTGTTCACATTATTGAGAAGAGTAATTCAAAAATAGTTGAGAAATCTTGACAGCTCACGAGATCATTTCATGGCAACTGAATTCGACTATTGTAATCTGCTGCTCCGGATAGGGGCAGAACATTGAAAAAGATATTGAATCATATTGGATCCTATGTTGATGACGATGAGGAACTGAGGGAAGGGTCTTTCTTGCGAGCACATGAAGCTTTTGGAATACAACTCACCATCTGGGAGCAAATCAAAAAAGGTTAATCAATAATCAGAAAACCTAGCAGATGGAACTCACTGAAATGGACAAGCCAGGCCGTTCCTTCCTACAGAAAGTAGACATACCGGCAATCCTTGGGCAATTCCTGATTAATCTTCGGCTCGAAGACCTTGTTATCGAACTCATACAGAACGAGCTTGATGCCTTTTCGCCCTCAACTGTCATCAGCTTTGAAGAAGACAGATTGACCTGTGAAGGGCTTGGGAGGCCAGTCGATAAAAATGGGTGGACCAGGCTTGAGGTCGTAGCGGCCGCTGGAGGGGACATTGAGGCAAAGAAAGATGGAATCGGTATGAAAAACCATGGCCTGAGGACTGGATTCCTGATCGGTGACAATATCATAGTTCAATCAGCTGGCCATCGAGTCGATCTCACCGTGCGGCCTCGCGCACAATCTAATAAATTCTCACCGGGTACGTGGTCGCGGGTTGTTGATTCAGATGCTCCTCTTATTGGTACGCGGATCACCGTCCCTTATAGAACCCAAGGTCTCGTGGTCCCGAGCGGTGAGATCAAACTAGAGCCTCTCTCTTTGACGCAGATCAAGCAATTATACGAAAGTGCCTGTTCAGAAATTCCAACGCGGCTCTTAGGAGTTCTGCCAGCTGGCTCACAGTCTAAATACTCCGTAACTCTCCTCTGTGAAAACCGTCCCGAGTTTACGGTTGAATTTCAATGTAGCCCGATAAAGCGAAAAGGCAATCAGCAGCTTAGTCGCCGCAGGTGCTTTCGCGTACACGGCAAGGCTATCAGGGAATTGTTGCAGGAAGAGATGGTGTCGGCATTCCCTCTTTATCTGCCCAAAGGTGACTCGGGAAGAATCCCTCGTTTCTTTCGCCGTAATAGAAGACTTTTCGGCGAGATCGCTTGGGTCGTTGGTGGATCTGGTCGCCTATTACCCTCTGAAGGCATGCTTCGCTACCCCATAAGCTTTCCACAGGGGCAATATGCAGCCTTTTCTGATCACGGATTTCACATTTCGGGACCTTTTATTCCAGATATAGCAAGGCATGGGATCACAGACGGTGCTGATAGGAATGCAAGCATCATCAACCAAAGTCGAATTGCGTTTGCTAAGTTGCTCAAGAATTACCTTTTGCCCAATTATGGACCACGCGCTTTACTGCTGTTGCGTCGAGCGGCCAGTCCAAGTGCGACTGCGGAAAAGAAGCTTTTAGCCGAAGTGGTTAGAATTGGAGCTTTGCCGGTCACAGGAAAAGCCTCCAAACATCGCTATACCGTGGTGAATAGTTCCCGTGATTACTGGAGCGTCACCATCGCAACTTTCACATGGAAACGGGACGTTCTCGACAAGAAACTCATGAGACTTGCTCCTCAGGATCAAGCATTTCTTCACTATGAAGTACCCGGTTTTGTCGTGGCCGGACTTCTGAATTTGTCCTCTGACCAGGAATTTAATGCCCGTATTGTTTCTTTTTCTGAGAAGGATGTGATAGCCCTTCTTGCACCTGCTGATGAGTCGCAGTACTCGTCCCGGCAAGAGACAAACTTAACAGCCACTCAGTTTGAGCAAATGTTGGGGGCGCTTAGGATAGTTCAATACTGTGCCGATCAGAAAAAATTAGATGCCACTTTTGAGAAGGTTCTTCTTAGTCGCGGCCTTTTGTCGACGACGAAACATCGGGAAAGACCTTGGCAAGGAGTTTATTACTGCCATTCCTTGATACCTTCAATTGACGGAGTCCAAGATCCCAGAGCTCTCGATTTGAGACTGACAAAGCTGGATATTTTTCGCAAAGGTAATCTGAAGCTTAATAAGTTCAGGCTTGATGAATATCTTAAAAGGCTCAATTTTGAACCCGCAGGAGCAGAAAACCGGACACTGTTTTTTGAATGGCTGGGGAAGAACTATTCGCGTCTCAAAGCTTCAACGCTGGGAAAGCTTGCTGAATTTCCTTTTTGGCCCACATCTGCCGGATCACATACAGATTTTCGGTCCTTCTGCGTTCCCAAAAATCCAAGGCTTCGCGAGATACTGGCGGAAGTGATTCCTCAACCGGCCAAGGCTGTATTGTCTTTTCCAGGCATTAAACGCAGCAATCGAGGAGCACTTCACGTACGCACGATTCCCTCAGAGTCGGAGTTGCGATTGTGGTATCAAAATCGGTGGAGGATTATTGACGAAGTTGTCGTAAATGGTGACTCAGGCAAGGTTCAAAAATGTTTGGATGAATTAGAGAGGGACATCGCACTTCTAATAAAAGACAAGAGGTTGTCGCGTATTTCCGCCCAAATTGCGTCGGGTCACCAAACATTGAGTCGCTCGAATGATATTACACCGGTCAAGGAATTACACTCGCTCACAGCACCCGTTAAAGCTTGCCGGCTCCTGCCGAACGATATGATAGCTGGAAGATACCAATCAGTCTATCGATCTCTTGGTGCACGCCAAAGACCCTCTCCAGAGGCCATCAGACGAGTTTTGGGTCAGAATCCGACCGACGGAGACCTCCTCTATCGACGCCTTGAGGCGTTCAAATTGGGGGATGGAATTCTTAGAGAGCTGTCGAGTGACCCCATCATCCTTTTGGACGGGACTGCAGTGGAACCTGAGTCTCTGACACTTCCAGGGCAAATTGATCTTTGGGGTGACTGGAAATGTCAGTGGAAACCAAAATATTTAACTCCAGAGAGACAAGATCTTCTCCTCAAAATTGGTGTTGTCCGCCAGGTCTTAAGTGAGCAGCTATCACAGGATTTCTTCATCTGGATTTCATCCCAATCTCTTGACGTGCAGCGGCAACATCTTCCCCAAGTCATGCGGCATCTCCGGGATCGGCAGAGAGGCCCTTTAAAGTGGTGGAGCCATTTTCCACAGCTCCCATGTCTGCCAGTGCGTGGAAAAGACGATTACTTCGCGCTAGCCTGCTTCTCCCGAGTCACCAGTCAAAAAGGGTATTATTTCCTTCCTGATTTTCCAGAGCTGCAGGATGAGCTTCTTAAGAGGGACTCATCACGAAAGTTAGTGATTACCGATTTAGAAGGCATACAGGGATCACTGTTTGCTCCCCTTCGCCAGGCAGGGATTAAATCACTCCGGGTGAACGTTGGACGCCCGACCCGTCTATACACTTCTGGCGAAGCTCAACCAATTCTACCTGAGCTGCAACAAATCCTCATAAAATTACAATCTGAACAGATCATCACAGAGTTGCCAAAGCGCCTGGAGTTGCACGGGGTACCAAGCGATCACCTACGTCCTAATTGGAGATTATCTGTAAAGAAATTGAAGGGCATTCGAGTGGCGCCTGATCTCCGCGGAGTTTTTTCTATCGGTGGCCGCAACTATGATATCCCCCTTCCATCTGGTGTAGATGATTCGGGCCTTGTTTGGCTTGTCCCTAGCAGGAATATTGTTATGGGTCTGTTTGAAGCCCTAGCTGCTCATGTCCTCCGCGAAGAAGCGGGACCTCTGTCACCCTACGGCTTGTTGAAAGCTATCGAATTACCCTTTTCTTCTATTAGGTATTCACGAGCCAAGCAACAAACCGAGGCAGAGGTGCCAGACGGATCCCAAGGAGAGCATCTAGATTCAGAGCTGCATAAGAGCCACGGGATAAATGAGACAGACCTGCAACCATCGGCTCCGGAACCTAGCCCATTTGATCTGACCCCTATTAGGCCAAGTCCTCCAGTGGAAAGAAAGTATGTCAAAAAGCGTCCCCGCCCTACATCCTCAACTGCTTTGCTTAGGGGGGCAGTTCAGGAACAGGAGCAGATACGTCAGCTAAAGGAGGACCATTATAGCTGGCATTGCCAAGCTTGCTTAGGTAAATATGACGTGTCAGTAGCAATACCGCCCTACACCTACTTGGTCCTGGATAGATACCGGCGTGCCAACGTCCAAGCCGCTCATATCGACCAGTTGCGAAGCAAGGGCATTCAGGGGGCATGGAACCTGCTCGTACTTTGCAACTATCACCATTATCTATTGGGGGATCGTCTGACTAGGCAGCTTGTCTTGACCGGCCTCAATTTCGCCAAGGCAGCTCAGAGAAAATTCCCGCTAGATCACGAGTGTTCAACTTTTCTTCTACAGTGACCATCCGGTCATTACCAGCAAACCCGCGTGGATGCTGGATCGTTTTTTCTGACGGTCAAAAATGTAGTGCCACAGAATCTGCTGTTTTGTGTTGATTTGCTGCTCAATTGTCCGCTAATGTTGAAGTGTCCTATTGGGAGACTTCAGCATGTTTGCTCGAACCAAAAAGTCCGGTAAGTACGAATACCTCCAAATCGTCGAAAACCACCGGGAAGGTACCAAGGTAAACCAGCGTGTTATCGCAACCCTTGGCAGACTCGATCAAATGCACACCAAGGGGGAAGTCGAAACCCTGGTTCGCTCCCTGGCGCGTTTTTCCGAACAAGCCCTCCTTGTCCTTTCAGGTAGAAGCGACATCAGTGCCGAATCTACAAAGATAGGGCCTGCTCTCATTTTCGAGCGGCTGTGGAAAGAGCTGGGGATTCCAAAGGTCCTCAAAGGGCTTCTTTCTGAGAGGTTTTTCTTTTTCGACGTAGAGCGAGCGCTTTTCCTGACCGTGCTCCACAGGCTTATGGCGAGCGGCTCGGACCGCTTCTGCGACAAGTGGCGCAGGGACTATTTCGTAAACGGGACAGATGAGATCGAGCTTCATCACCTCTACCGTGCCATGGCCTTTCTCGGGGAGGAGACTTACGACCAAAAGAACGCCACTCCATTTACTCCCCGATGCACAAAGGATGTCGCCGAGGAACGGCTCTTCATGGCCAACCGTCACCTCTATTCCGGGTTGGACCTCGTCTTTTTCGATACAACGTCCTTCTATTTCGAGGGAGCCGGAGGAGAAACGATTGGCGAGCGGGGCTTCAGCAAAGATCATCGCCCGGATCTAAATCAAATGGTGGTCGGAGTTGTCCTCGATGACAACGGGCGTCCTCTGTGTTGTGAAATGTGGCCCGGCAACACCACCGACGTAACGACTCTGATTCCGGTTGTGGAGAGAATCCGGGATAGATTCAATGTCTCAAAGTTCTGCGTCGTGGCCGACAGAGGAATGATAAGTAAGGAAACCATCCGGGAGTTCGAAAAACCGGAAAACAAGGTTCCATACATCCTCGGCACCCGCATGCGCAACGTCTTGGAAGTAAAACGCGACGTGCTCTGCCGCGCCGAAAACTACCAGGAAGTCGTTCCGGAAGGGACCCGTGTCAAAGACCCCTCGCCCTTGAAGGTGCAAGAGGTTTGGGTGGAAAACCGCCGCTACATCGTCTGCGTTAACTCCAAACAGGCCAGAAAGGACGCGGCCGACCGAGAATCCATCCTGGCATCCCTTGAAGCACAACTAAAGCATGGCCCGAAATCCCTTGTGGGAAACAGAGGCTACAGGCGCTTTCTCAAGATCGAAAAAGGCAGCGCGACCATCGACTGCAAAAAGGTCGAACAGGAAGCTAGGTTCGACGGCAAATGGGTCCTGAGGACCAATACTCGCTTGTCGGCCAAGAATGTGGCGCTGAAATACAAAGAATTATGGCAGGTGGAACACACATTCAGGGATATGAAATCAGTTCTGGAAACCCGGCCCGTCTACCATCGCCTGGATGAAACCATAAGGGGCCATGTCTTTTGCAGCTTCCTCGCCCTCATGCTCAAAAAGGAACTCTATCGGCGCCTGGAGGCCGCAGGGCACAGCTTTGAATGGGCGCAAATCAAACAAAACCTCAAAGCCCTTACCGAAACGGTGCTCGAAGAAGACGGAAAGCGCATGGCTGTGCGGAGCCAGTGCAAGGGCGTCTGCGGGAAAGTGTTCCAAGCGGTTGGCGTGGCGATCCCTCCCACCATCCGTGAAATCTGATTCAGTTTTCAAAGAGCGGGAATGTAGTGCCAAGAAAGTCAAGTGCTAGTCTATGTTGTTGAAATTACAACATAAGTTTTCCGGTACTGTAGAAGTTGAGTTCAACATTCAAGCCTATCGAAGGTTTAATAGCTGAACTCGAAATTGATGTTTCCCCTTTCAAGGTTCTCTTGTTTTTCACGAGCGAACACGCGAAGGCGTGGAAGAATTTCTCAGTAGGATTTGAAGAAGTAGATGAGAAAGAGGCCGAATGAAATCTGAGTCAGAAATTCGATTCAAAATCAGCAAGAAACTAATACAATGGATTAAGTTGACAATGCACTAGAAGCAGCAGATGGTACACGCTTGTCGAGTGTTCACGGATTGCGATGTCCACTCGAGTTTCATTTATCCGGCTTCCGTCCCATCGTTCACGAATACGATGCCCAACACGAACACCTCGCAGGGTGGCCAAGCCCTGCCTGTGGGATTTAAGCAAAACAGGAAGACTGCCTCGCGGTTTGTGAGTCCGGCACGATTTCGTGGTTGGGCAGCGCTCTCACGCATAATTATACACGGGAGTCTCGATCACTCTGTCCGGCCTTTTCCTACTCTTAATAATGCCTTGGACATGCTCTACCGTCTCAGGAGAGAAGAACTGCTCGCCGGTTTCCTTGCACACGTGTGCAGGTACATTTTCAACAATGAAAAACTTACCACCATGTTCGAGTGTATACGTTACTTTGGTATCTACCATTGTCTCTTTCATTCCGAATGTCCCTTCATCTCACCTTCTGACCCGAAAATCGATCCGCAGATCGGGGTCGGGCTCGTACAGGGTGATGATCTTGACAAGTGGCCTGCTCGGATAGCTGCACTGAGCATGCAGCGGCCGGCCTGCTTTCGTGTAACCGAGGACGAGACAACTGGGACCATACTTGTCATTCGGGTAGTCTTCAATCACTTCGCTTCGGCTGGCGACGGCCTCCTCCACCTCCCTCACACTTATGTCTCGGATGATGCTTTGATCAACAGCATGTTTGGAAAACTCATACTGCCGACTGTCAAGTTTGACACGGATTTTATGGATACTCGCCATGGTAAGATAGTATCAACCTCTCGGGTTGTCGTCAATTTGCAGGTGCCAAACAATAATTAGAATGATCTGCATAAGAGGCGGGATCAATCTTCCAGTTTGCCTGTGCCGAGTGCCGGGGGCAGGCCAGACTCTATATCAGCAGTCGCGCGTCCAAAGCCATGGCGCCCTTCCCCTCATCGTCGAGGCTCACCGGGTTCAAATCCATCTCGCGGATTTGCGGGAAGTGGTGCATGAGCAGGGAGACCTGCACGAGGATCCGGGCCGCCGCTTTGAGGTCCGCCTCGCGCATGCCGCGGAACCGGCCCAATATACGCCTTCCCGATAGCTCGCCGAGCATTTGCATGGCCGCCTCAATATCGATCGGGGCAAGACGTATACTCACATCTTTCAAGACCTCAACCATAATCCCTCCCAGGCCGGCGAGCACTACAGGGCCAAAGGACGGGTCCCTTTTACCCCCGGCCACGAGCTCCCGTGAAGCCGGGGCCATCTTCTGCACCACGATGCCCATAATGTCATCGGAGACATTATGGAGCCGGCGCCATTCGTTCCGGAGAGATTCGGCATCCCGTACATCCAATGCCAGGCCGCCCTTGTCGCTTTTGTGCAGAAGCGAAGGCGAGACTGCTTTTAGCGCCACGGGAAAACCTAGATTTTCGGACGCTTCAAGGGCCTTATCCAGGCTCCTCGCCATTTGCCAGGGTACGGTCGGTATGCCTGTCAGATCCAGCAGATCGAGCGCCTCATGAAGAAGGGGCTGCCGATTTTGTCTTTCGAGGTCTCCGAACCACTTCTCGATCTTTTCAACAGGTATGGTCAATGTGTCCGCAAAAGGCACGGCGGTATCGGACTCGGGCTTCAGGCGGTCTGAGGCCTCGGTTTTGCTCCACTCCGACAGGATCGCAAGAGCCTGCACGGCTTCGGCAGGTTCCAGAAAAAAAGGAAAATTTGAGTTTTTTTCCAGGTGCACCCGGTCTTCAAACGGGATATCCATAACCGTTGCGACAGGTTTTCCGGACTGCAGGGAGAGTGCCGCCATGTTTTCCACAAAACGCCGTGTTGCCTCCCGCTCAGTCAACATCTGGGACACATAGATGAACACAACGCCGTCGATATCCTTCTGCCGAAGGACCTTTTCCACTATGCTGATATAGAAAGAGAAATCGAAGATATCCCCGAGGTCCAGAGGATTTCCCAACCGGATGACGCCGGCACGGCTGCGGCTTTGGGCTTCATCGAGAATATCGCGCTCCAAAGGAGGAAGGCGAAAGCCGTAATTTGCGCAAAGGTCGGCGGCTAAGACTGCATGTCCGCCGGAGCGTGATAAAACGGCGAGATTTTTTCCCTTGAGCTGCGGGAGGCTCAAACCTTTCGCAGCGGTTACCGCTTCCGAGACGGAATGGACCCTCAGGATGCCGCTCTCACGGCAGACGGCATCGACGACCTGGTCATCTGCGGCCAGTACGGCCGTGTGGGATTGGGCAATTGTGAGACTCATCGCGCCCGTGTTGGACTTGTGCAGGATGATAGGCTTGCGACATCGTCTCGCCAGCTCGGCAAAAGAGGGGCCGCTTTTGAAACCTTCGAGGTAGAAGTATATGACGGAGGTTTCCGGGTCATCCATAAGGTAGGAGAGGTAGTCGGCTTCATCGAGGTCCAGTTTGTTTCCCATGCTGACAAACTTGCTTATGCCTGCTCCGGAGGTGCAGAGCCTCTCCACCATGCAAAGGCCGACTCCGCCGCTTTGAGCAAACACACCGATTTTACCCTTCCTGAATTGGGTTTCAAAAGCAACGAATGCGGTGTAAAGCCTGTTAGCGGTGTTCGCCGTGCCCACACAATTGGGACCGACGAAGCGGAGGCCAAACCTTTTGCTCGCTTTCAGGATTTCCCGTTCGAGCGTTTCTCCCCGGGTTCCTAGTTCTCGAAAGCCCGCCGACTCGATAACAGCCCAACGTGTTCCCTTCTCGCCACACTGAGCGATCATATCGTGAACGATACGCGCGGGTGTCAGGATAACAGCCAACTCCGGGTTCCCAGGCAATTCTGCAATTGAGCGGTAAACCGGGTGTCCAAGGACCTCGCCGCCTCGAGGGCCAACAGCGTAGATTTTTCCCTGGTATCCGAGGTTAACGAGATTTGCCACAACGTTTTTTCCGAGATTGTCTTCGGATTCGGAAACTCCAACTACCACGATTGATTCGGCACAGAATAAGCCATTCACTATTTTGCTCCCGCTTGTTCACTGGATTCGATGTCCGAAACACTCACCTCCGGTGCAGCTCTCTCAGGTCTTGGACAATGGCGTCGCACCAGTTCGAGCCGATTTCCGCCGTGGATTATTCTTTGCCGGGAAGCTTTCATGTTTCAAGAATCCCTTGACATATCTCCTGACCTTATCCATTTGCGACAGCATCCCGTGGCCGCCTGTGTCAAAAGATACGAGCCGCGATTGCTCTATCTTTTTGTGCGCGCTTTCTGCATGTTCATAGCTTACCAATGCGTCGTCTCTGGCATGGAGGATCAGCGTGGGCGTGCAAATGCCCTCCGTGGGTACGTCATAATCTTCTATCATTTTGCCATCGTTTATCGTGCCTTTGTACCTTTGGCTCATGGGATGCATTATATCCAGCATTTCCCGGGCCAATTCTTTTTGTTCGGCACTAAACCCATTGTATACCTGTGACGGGATTCCCATGAGATTCAACATCATGGGTTCCATGAGTTTTGAAACAAGCCAATACGCATAATCAGACTGCTGGATGAGATGAATGATACTTACATAAAACGGATTTTTATCGCCCGCAGCACGGGACATACTGACCGCAGACAACAGTATCAATGCTGAAGTTCTCTCCGGATAATCATTAGCAAATTCCGTTGCCGAAGGACCTCCGGCAGAACCACCGACGACGATAACCCTTTTTAGATCCAAGTGATCCAAAAGAACTTTATACAGAGCAGCCTGGGTTTTAATAGATGCGTTTTCGGGAATTGGCAAGTGGAGATAACCGAAACGCGAAACTGATATAAATTTATAACCGTCGCCGAGGCTCATTTTGCCAAGCCAAAGGCCCTGGTCGTAACCCCCTCCGGCGCCATGCAGGAGCAAAACCGGGGTTCCCTCTCCCCGCACCGCATACTCAATGTCTCCCGTATCCGTATTCAGAATCTTACTGCCGGCCATCAAGCGCTTTCGCGCATCTCTCATTGTACGCCGGTAAACTGTATGGCTCAGATCTCCGATCCTCATAATGAAGGCTCCATACAAGTAAAGCTTCTTAAAAAGCAAATACGAATTCACTTACGATCGCGGGGGTTTTTAGAAATATGAAGGGTCAAAGCGGAGGGAGCAACTTTAAAGTGATAGATGAGGGGCGGCGGAAGCACAGAAAACGCCTCCATTGCCGCCACCTTCACCGAGGCTGCAAGATGTACGGTCCGCCTCTTTGCCGCAGTGGGGGTGATTCCCGCAGGGCGGTAAGAGACGGCCTTTCCGAAAATATTGAAACGAACGTTAAACCTTCGGCCGTGGAAGAAGGCCGGCCCACTTTTGACCGCATCTTTCATTAAACCCCACGCTCCGCGGGATGAGTGGCTCCATAAAAGAAGAATACAAGGAAAACTTCTTCAAAACAAGAAGGGTCTGTGCAGGCAAAGTAATTTAGCTCATGGATCGGGCGCGTTGTTATGAATCTTTTGGAGAGGTACGCTATGTGCACGACCAGGAAGACGTATACGGAGGAATTCAAAAGGGAAGGGGTTGGCATTGCTGGAGAAAAGCGGCAATGTGGACAAGCAGGGATCTAGTACTACTTTGTTATTTAAATCCTATCTCGTATGCGAGAGTAGTCTACAATGACCTGCCGAAAAAGTTCCTCAAGAACCGCTCTGCGTAGCGCGGCCATGCTTCTTCTGCCCTTTGGGGGGAAAACCTCGCCCTGGGGCGACGGACGGAGCTTTTCGGCCCTGCCGCATTGGTGGAGGCCCTCGCTCAACAATGCCTGCACCATAGCTTTGGCGCAGCGTCAAATAACAATGAGCCAGCATGACCAGAGCAACATGGCGCTGAAAGCCGGTCCAACGCCGTCCTTCATAATGATCGAGTCCCAATTCCCCTTTGGCATCCTGATAGAATCGCTCGATAACCCAGCGGATATGCGCAAGCTCAACCAACTCTTCCAGGCTGAGTCCATCCAGGTTCCAAGCAAAATAGCATTTATGATCCTCTTTACGGACGTGCTTGGAGAGGGGACGCTCACCCAAAAGCCAACCTCGAACTGGCAAGTGAGCGCCCCGATGGCCACTTCGAAACACTTCTATCCTAGCAAACTCTTTTACGAGAGGCCCCTTTGTGCCCGTCCTCCAAGCTACCCTTTGCCAAGCCTCCGGGGGCAGTCGTTCAATGATTTCTCCGGCCTCGATGGCCGGAATGCGCTCTTTAAGGGTAGGAGCCTTTCTGGGCTGACCGCGTCCGCTGTAAGGCGGAGGAGGTGGGTCTCCTTGGTCCTGGTCAACCGACTTAGCACAACGGAATCGGGTTGCAGAGCTCACAGCAGCAACATGGGCAATTCCAAGAGCAACCAAACCATCGAGCAACACCGGTTGGTCCCCATAGCCTGCATCGATCACCACCGCCCGGAAGGGAACCTGCGCCTGAATGGACCAATTAATCAAGTCCAGACCAATCGATCCCTTGGTTTGAAAGTATACCGATTCAGGCACGTGGGCTTTTTGTCGCCGCGCCTTGTTCTTTGCCCAACTCTCGGGCAGGTACAGGCGAGCTGTCACCGGCCAGTCAAAGATGCGATCTACATAATGAGTGGTTACAAGAACCTGGCAATTATCAACCCTACCCAATGTCCCACTGTATTGTCGGGCAACACCTACGGAAGCGGCGCCTTTTTTGGCAAAGCCGGTATCGTCAATTATCAATACCCCGTTGCCAGCACATGCGTAGCTACGCATATGTTCAACGCGAAGCTGATCCATCTGCCCAGAATCCCATTCGGTACGGGTCAGAAATTCCTGGAGGCGTTGTCCGTTAGTTCCAGGCAACGACCTGCCCAGTTCAGAGGCTGTTTTTCTTTCTGTGCCCGACAGAAGCCCTGTAGCGTAGCGCTCGAGGGCATGCCGACTCTCTGAGCGGCGCAAGAACTGACTAAAAGGCGCAAGGAATTGTCCAAGATCAACCAGTGGCTCTAAACCTGCCTGCAAAATCGCCATCTCCCCCTCCCGGAAATAGGTTTGGGAAGGAGATTACAGCTAATGCAGAGCAAATGCAACAATATCTAACAAAGTAGTACTAGAGCACCGTGCCGGAGAATAGCAGAAGTCAGGAATTCAAGATCCCGTCTCTGATAGAACATTCAGAACTCGGGGCGAAACAACCTTACGACGGGATCTTAGACCGAGCGGATCATCACCGCCTTGTCATGCTACTCGCAGAGTTTGGCCCAAGCTCCGGCAGCGGATAATTTTGGACTTGACATGCTGGCAATTTTAGTATTCTCTATATTGTAGACAGAAGACAAAAGACTGTAGACTAGGATAGAGCTATGCTCGTCGAAATTAAATCCGTTTCAGACACTGTCGCCGACTACCTGAGGACCCAGATCATCACGGGGAAGATGGCTCCCAATCAAAGAATCAATGAAAACGACCTTGCTTCCAGTCTGGGAGTGAGCAGGCCCCCGATTCGCGAGGCTTTCCGTGTACTTGAGAGTGAACAGTTGATTGTCTCCGTACCAAGAAAAGGGACCTATGTCTGCGATGTATCCATTGAGAATCTCACTGAATTATATCAAAGCCGCGAGATGATCGAAGGTTACGTAATCCATCTCCTGAAGTGTGGAAAAATAACCGAGGTGCCTCGGGTCGAAGCGGCTTTGGAAGAATCATCTAATTTGGCTCTCCCATCTCCGGACAATCCGGATGATATGCTGCATTTCCATAGGGTCTTCGTGGGTTTTCATTCCAGACTGGTCGAGGCGTCAGGCAATTCGCGGATAATTCGCCTCTATGATGCCATCTCCTTGAACCTGACACGCTATCAGTTGATCTATTTCTTTTTGCCGGGGGCGCCGGATCAATCTTTGCGGGACCATCTGGAAATTTTGAATTTCATCAAGGCAGGCCAGTTCGATAAAGCAAAAAAATCCCTGCTGGAGCACATCAATTACACCGCGAAGACCTTAAAGAACAAGATATTGATAAATCACGACAGATGAATAGGCGGAGTTCCCGGAGATTCAGTTCACCCTCGCGTTGATCTTGCCGATAAGGAGTAGCCAGAATGGAGTTGCAGGACTTTCGGACCCCTAATGCCGGGCAACGGGCAGGAAAGTATGTCGCTATAATTTCGACTGCCTGTTGTGTGAACGTTGTCTGCCATCGTATTAAGAAATTGATAAGGGGCACAAAGGTTTTTCCACGGAGTCGACAATGTCCGGATGCACAGAGAAGGACCGAGCAACTAACGAGAGTCCTTATTGGCCTATGCAGGAAACCATATGTCGCCGGCGTGTTGCTCGTAGGGTTTGGGTGCGAAATCGCCGTTTTCGAACGGGTCCTTGACGAGATTGGACGTACGGGGAAGCCGGTTGACTTCATAGCCGTGCATCAGATCGATGGAATGTTTGAGGCAGTGAATCAGGGGGCGAAAATCGCCGCTGATATAGTGCTCCGGACAATTGCAATGGAGAAGGAAAAAGTGGGTTTGGGTCCCTGGACCGCTGTAACTGAATGCGGCTCGTCCGGCACGAACTCCGGCCCTTCATCCATGAGCGGAATCCTCGGGTCGAAAAGATCAAACGAACATGTTTCTTTCCAAAATGAGAAGAGGTTGATTCCATCAGTTGATGAAGAAATGGCCCCATGTTGCCCAGGCCTGAAGAAATGCATGAAGACGTTGATTGCCCATGACACGGATATGGGCGTAAAGACAGCCTCTTCTTCCAGTGTTCGGGCCGGATCGGAAGGGCCGCTCGACCTTTTGCTGGAGATGACCGATCAATTCAGACAGGACTACGGTTCAACAAACTTCAACGATTTAATGCCCCGTTCCGAAACGGACTTCTGGCAGAAGATGGGAATTTCAGAAGAGTATGCCTCAAAAGAGCTTCCTGTATTGAAACAATGGCTGGACGCATATCGCCGGTCGGCTTTTTGTGAACATCTCAGGGCCAGTCCGAGCCTCCACCATTGACCGCGAATGAGAGGGTATCTGAAGAGTCCTTTCGGGATTTGGAACACTTCCGGATTGAAACAAAGGACTGTCCACCCCGACTCGATTGACGAAAAGCCGCTCGCCGATGACTTCGTATATTTCCGGAAAGGTCAAAAGCTCGCGAGTCCTCCGGCAAAGCCGGGTGCTTAGCTGCGGCCTTCATCGAACGTTCCATGCCTGGCAAAAAAAATCATTGACAAACAGCCCAACTGGGTCTACAAGTAAAAACCGTACGGTTGGTATATTTGTGAAGAGGTCACTAAGCATGACAACCAAGGGAAATTTAACCAAGCAAAAAATAATAGAAAAATCGATGCATCTGTTTGCCGCCAAAGGCTATTTCCAGACATCGATCAGCGATATCGTCGAGGCGACCCATATTACCAAGGGCGGACTCTATGGGCACTTCCAGAGCAAGGAAGAAATCTGGAATGCAGCCTATGAGGAATGCTCGAAACTTTGGAAGGGCATTGTTCTTAAGGATGTGGAAGATATTGCCGACCCGCTGGAAAGGATTCAACAGGTCGTTGAAAATTCGATGCAACACTATCTCGGGGCGGGTGTCTTTGAAGGCGGGTGTTTATTGTTTAATTCGCTCGTTGAATTCTCGATGCGATCCTCGGACATTGGCAGTCGTGTGCTGCGAGGTTTCAAGGCCTTTTCAAGGTTATTGTATTCCTGGCTCGAAGAAGCGGAGTCGAAGGGCATTCTGAAGGATGGACTCGATCTGCGCGCCGTTGCTAATTTTATCGTAATTTCTCTTAGCGGAACCGGTCCACTGTACGTTTCCAGCAAGGATCCCGACGTTTGGCGGCAGACCATTTCACAGCTTCGAATCTACATCGATCAGTTGAGAAGGGATGCGTAATTTTCGAGGGGGAGCAGGGTTTTTCTTTCTCATTTAATATACCGGTCGGTCGTATGTTTTAAACGACGCGGACTAGCAGCACTGACCGGCCGCACCCATTCCGTACCGATTCGGCTTCTGACTTTACAAGAACGGTGCGAGGAACTCCCGTCTGGAGGGCAGCAATCCTGGAACTGCTCACTTTGAGCCTTGGGTAAAGCACATATGGTTAAGGCAGGAGGATACGCGGGAGTATTTATTAACCATATTAATATACCGGATGTCCGGTATGGATGAGCAGGTTCACTCTTCAACGGATTGCAGGACTCCGAAAACAAGAGAGAAGGGAGGGGGCGAGATGAACATTATGTACTGCAATAAGTACCAAAAGTATGTCAGTCTGCGGCATTGTGAGTTCTTCAATGAAGGCAGTTCCGGCGAACATTACGACCCGGCCGCATGGTCGAGCATAAAGCTCCTCACGGAGGACAATGCCCGGCCGAAAAGGGACATCTCCCCAATCCTGAGACCCTTCAAATGCAGGCTGATAAGCAGAAAATCTTTGGTCCGGAGGGCCAACCGGATAACTGGCCGGCCCTGTCTGCCTGCAGGTTAACCAACACCCGACTACTTGCCAAGGGAGGAGTGAACTCAAAGAAAGCCGAAATCCGGGGAGTATTTTTATCCGATAATATACCGGGCGGTCGGTATTGACAAACCTGCAAAATTTGGCTGGGGAGCTTTCAATTTCACTAATGCTCGAAGGAGAAGAAAGGAGCGAGACGGAAACAACATTAGTGCAATAGATCGTGGCTTGTGCATCAAAGCTCACTGCGACAATCATGGAAGCTGATCTGACACACATCATCATATTTGGAGGAGTTCCAATGGCGAACAAGCTGATCTCACTGAAAGATGCTGTTTCCAAGTTCACACATGACGGTATGCTCTATGCCAGCGGCGCTGCTGGGCCGGTAGGTTCCGACTCCATCGTTTTTGGCCGCGAAATGGCCAGGCAGGGGCGCAAAAATATTCACTATTTCTGCCACTGCAGCACTCAGCAGGTCAACCTGCTTTGTGCCTTGGGCTTGTGTGACAAAATCGAGGGAGGTTTTTCCGCCCTCGAGGTATATGGTTTCGCCAATGGTCTCAGGCGTGCCGTAGAATCCGGGGCTACCCTCTGGGAAGATTATTCCAACCTGAGTATGCCGCTTCGCTACTTTGGGGCTGCAATGGGATGGCCCTTCGTCCCCACGACGGTCAATATCGGGTCCGATCTGCAGTGGCGCAGCGCCTTTAAGCCGGACGAGTATCCATGCACCACAAAGATCCCTGAAATCACCGACCCTTTCACTGGAAAAACCTTTGGCGCGCTGCCCATCGCAAAACCTGAACTGGCTGCAATCCATGTCCCCATGGCTGATGTTGAAGGCAATGCCATATTCCTGGGTACGGAATGGGGCCGTTTCGAACTGGCTCGAGCAGCGCAAAAAGTAATCCTGCAGGCCGATCTGATCGTTGACACAGACTGCATGCGCCAGTTCCCGAATATGGTTAAGATCACCGACTTCCTTGTTGCGGCGGTTGTACCCTGGCAACTCGGCGCCTGGCCGGCGTGTTCTGTGGGCCTCTATGACAGTGACGAGGAACACTTCTACATGATGAACAAGATGTTGGGTACCGCAGAAGGAACGGCTGAGTACAAGGAAAAATACATCGACAGTTGGTCTGGCGAACAGGCGTTTCTCGCGGTAATCGGACAGGAAAAGATCGACAAAATAACGACCAACATCTCCACCGCACACCTCATGGACCCCTTCCGCAAATACATCAAGAGCGAGGACGAGGTCAAGACGTTGATGAACGAGTCTATTTTTGCGAACGGACGCTAGTTCTTTTCACTGATTGACAAAACACCTATTCAGGAGGCGATGGAATGGAATTCACAACTCAGGAGATGATGGCCATAGCGACAGGGCGTGAGATTCGTGACGGTGACCTGTGCATATTCGGTGTTGGTCTCAGCATGCTTGCGGGATACTTTGCAATCGCCAACCATGCCCCAAACGCAAAAGCAATGACGGAAGGGGGCGTTTTCGGTTCTACACCGGTCGGGGGACTGCCCTGGGGTGTAGAGGACAACCGTATATCTACCAATGCAACCTGTTTTACCACCACTTTGGACGCCCTTGGTTTCCTGGTCGCTTCGGGCAGATGTGACCTTGGACTCATTGGTGCCGCCCAGATCGACAAGTTCGGCAACGTCAACACCACCGGTTTTTGGGCCGATCCAACAAGCACCCATTTTGGCCCTCCCAAGACGAGACTCCCAGGCAGCGGAGGGGCAAACGATATCGCCAGCGGCTGCAAGCGGGTTGTCATCATGATGGCCCACGAGAAGAAACGCTTTGCGGAAAAGATTGATTATATCACTTCCCCTGGCTACCTCACCGGGGGTAACGCCCGCGAAAAATACAATTTCATCGGCGGCGGTCCGGTTGCGATCGTAACCACCCTCGGAGTATTGCGACCCGATCCCGTGACTAAGGAATTCCAGCTCGAAACCTATCACGCATTCTCCAGCATCGATGAAATCAAAGCCAATACGGGATGGGATCTCAAAATCTCACCCAACGTAGGCGTCACTCTGGAACCTGACGCGAAGGAACTGGAGGCTTTGCGCTCGGTCGATGTCACCGGAATGCTTAAGAAAAAATAGGAGCAGGGGGACGGGTGCCTCTTGGAAAAGAGGCGCCTGTCCCCTGCCCTATCATTCGGCGGTGGTCCCCCTGATTCTAATTCAAACGAGAGGATCTAATTATGGAACAAGCTGTGACCATCGAAAAACCGCTTGCGGGCGACATCGTTTCCAAAATGCAAAGATACAGGGTATGGATATTCCTGGGAATCTCCGCTGCCTATCTCATTTCTTATTTTCACAGAGCTGCCCCGGCCGTAGTCGGGCCGGAAATCATCAGGGATCTCGCTATAGCGCCGGCGGCTCTCGGTTTCCTTGGTTCCATGTATTTTTGGGCCTATGCTGGAGCGCAGCTACCAGCCGGTATTCTGGCCGATACCTGGGGATCTCGCAAAACGATGTCCGTGTTTGTGCTGCTCGCGGCTTTGGGTGGGGTTCTCTTTGGGCTGGCTCCGAATATTGGTCTCCTTTCAGTCGGCAGATTCATGGTCGGCCTCGGGGTGGGTTTCATTTATGTGCCGGCAGTGAGGGTTCTCACAGACTGGTATAAACCTGATGAGCTGGCCACTTATAGTGGTCTGCTATTGGCAGTGGGGAATATCGGAGCACTCGTTTCGGCGGCGCCGTTGGTCGCCTTGATGAACGTTATCGGTTGGCGGAATTCCTTTATGGTCGTGGCGGTCTTTACCATTGCGGCGGCCCTTTTCACCTGGGTAATCGTTCGCAACAGGCCCTCCGAACTCGGTTTCCCCACTCCGCGCGATCTGATGGGGTTGCCGCCTGCGCCTCCAGCACCGAAGGTCAAGTTGGGCGAAGCACTAAAGGCGGTCCTTTCCAATCGGCAGTTTTACCTGTTGGCGTTCCTCACATTTTCCTATTACGGAACTCTGATGAGTGTTGGCTCGCTCTGGGCCGGGCCATATCTCCAGAACGTATACGGCCTCTCAAAGCAGGCAGCTGGAAACATCATCATGATGTTTCCTTTAGGCATGGTGTTTGGCTGCCCATTGTCAGGGTATCTTTCAGACAAAATCCTGAAATCCAGGAAAAAAGTGCTTTTGGCAGGCTCTATCCTCCATGTCCTGTCATATATACCCCTGGTCTTTTTCCCAGATAAGATGTCGGTGGCCCAACTCTATGCCCTCTTCCTCTGGTATGGACTTTCAGGGGGTGCCTTCGTGTCCAATTTTGCCTGTGCCAAAGAGACAGCGGAGCCACGGTTCGCAGGCACGGCAGTTGGCTCGGTAAATGTCTTCCTGTTCAGCGGCGGCGCTTTTTACCAACTGGTGATGGGGATAGTTCTCGGCAAATACCCGCCGGTTTCAGCAGGAGTGTATTCAGTGGCGGCATATCAGGCCGCTTTTTGGGTTCCCTTTGTTGGCCTGATAGCCGCTATCATTCTCTTTTCGTTTTTCCGTGAGAGGCCGGTTACCTAGTGCTCCGGAACCCTTTGCACCATTCACTTTCGCAAACAGACAGTCTCATAACAGAAGCATTACTTCAACCTCAACTGCCAGAAAAAGGAGATACGAACTCGGAGAAAGACTGAAGCCAGCAATGCTAACCGGTCAGTTGGCGCATTCTTGAGTCCTGTCGCCAGCCATGCGGGGCAGAACCCCAACATTTTTTTCCACAAGGAGAGACAGCATGTCCGAACCCAACGTCATCGTCGAAAAGCAAGGAAACATTGGCTTGATTACTCTGAATCGGCCCCAGGATATGAACACCTTCAACATTCCTTTTGCCCGGGAGCTCAATGATGGCCTCCTGAATCTGGATAACGATCCCGAGGTAAGGGTTGTAGTCATTAAAGCGAACGGAAAGCATTTTTCCACCGGTATTTCCCTTGTGGAATTCAAAGACAAAACCCCCAAGGAATACGGTGAGTTCATTCGAAAGATGGATGAGCACAATCACACCATCGCCCATATGAAAAAACCTGTGATCGCTTCGGTTAAGGGTTTTTGCCTGGCAAACGGTGCAGGTCTGTCATTTTCCTGTGATCTTACCGTGGCGGCCGAGGATTCCAAGTTTGGAACCACCGCCATCAATGTCGGGCTCATTTGCCTTGGGCCGGCGGCGCCGTTGTCTCGGCTGGTCGGCCGCAAGAAGGCCCTTGAAATGGTTTTGACGGGAGAAATGATCTCGGCGCCTGAAGCCATGAGGCTTGGGTTGGTCAACAAAATCGTACCAAAGGAGCAACTCGAGGAAGCTACCATGGAATTGGCCGGCAAGCTGGCGGCCAAGAGCCCCTTAGCCCTGCAGGCCGGGAAAAAGGGAATCTACGCCATGGCTGATACGCCCTACGAGAAGGGTCTCGACATGCTGAGCGGTCTTTTTGCGTCTCTTTGCTGCACGGAGGATGCAGAGGCCGGGGTAACGGCCTTTCTGGAGAGGAAAGCGCCGGTCTGGAGTGAGCGCTAGCCGGCATGGAATTCGCGGGAAAACCAAGGCTGCCGGTTCTAGGAAAAGCAGAGGTGAAAGCTATGAGCGTTGAAGATGTAATGGTCAAGCATGGGTTTCGCCTTTCCGCGGGTTGCTCGGGGAAGGCTGCGTATACCAAAAACATTAAACACCAGGGAAAGCGCGCTTATGTCAGTGTGACCAACAAAGGGGGGGAAGGTTTTCCCACCTCATTGGAGGACCCCGTGCTGGTAATGATTTATGACTTGAAATCCGGAGATGAACTCGAACCGGGCCTGGATTTCGGCTCAGTCGCGGCGTATCTGGAATCGGTCAAAGAATGACCGAGAGCGGCCGCAATTGAAGAAAGCTGTTCAGGAAGTCAAATAACGCCAAGGCAGGTTGTCTGGGGGGCATTTTGTCGGGGGACAAGATGGTCCCCCTGTCAGCCGCCGTCCGCCTTCTCTTTAGAACAGCGGGAGGAGCCTGCAGGAGCTCCGAAGTTGGTGTGTCAAAGGTCCCGGAAAATAGAGGAGAGAAGATTATGAACGAAATGTACGAGTTTTTGCGAGGGCCATGCCTCTGGGCAACTGCTTTCATTTTTATCACCGGGACGTTGTTGCGCCTTGCATACCTTTACGGCTTGAGCAGGGAGCGGGATAGAGTTTATTACAACCACAAGGATTTGAAATGGGCGCTCCGCTCCATTGTCCAATGGCTTCTTCCGCTGGGAAGCAGGTCAATGAGGAGTAAGCCAGCGTTCAGCATTGCATTCTATATGTTTCACCTGTCGCTTTTTGCCGTCCCCCTGTTTCTTGCCGCCCACAATACGCTCTGGAGAGAATCGTTCGGGGCGGGCCTCTGGTCAATGCCGGGCAGCGTGGCTGATGCATTGACGATTTTGTTCATGGTTTCGGCTGCTTTCCTTATCTTGAGGCGGTTGGTGCGCCCTGAAGTGCGCATTCTAAGCTCCTCCTGGGACTATACTCTTTTGATTTTGACTTTTCTTCCGTTCCTTAGCGGTTTCCTGGCCTATCATCAAATTGGCCCCTACAGGGCAGTACTCGTCTTACATATCCTATTCGCAGAATTACTGCTCATAATGGTCCCGTTCACCAAGCTGGGACACTTTGTCCTGTTCTTTTTCACGCGCGCATTCATCGGCTATGAAATGGGGGCCCGCCGCGGTGCGAGGCCCTGGTAGGATCAAAAGGAACCGAGGAGGCGACAGTAGATGAACGTAGCAAAAGAGATATCTACCGACTCGAAAAAAATCAGGCAGATTTTGGATGCAAGCGACAGCGGGCGAGTCAGAACATGGCTGAGCATTTGCTCGCGGTGCGGTCTTTGCGCCGATACGTGTCTATTCTACCTGGCCAACAATAAGGCCCCGAATATGAGTCCGGCCTACAAGTTCAAGAACACTCTTGGCGAGATGTACCGCAGAAAAGGCAATGTAGACAGGGACTTTTTGAACAAGTGCGCTGAGATCGCATGGGGGGAGTGCACGACTTGCAAGCGTTGCTCCCTGTATTGCCCTTTCGGCATCGATATAGCCACCATGATCGGCATTGTGCGCACCGTGTGCCAGTCTCAAGGGGTGGTTCCCGAAGGATTGGCGAGAACACTGAAAGAATATCGCGAGTCGGGCAACCAAATGGGGATGAGCTTGGAGAATTACATCGATGTCTGCAACTGGATGGAGGAGGACTCTGCGGAGGAGATTCGTGGGCTCACCATTCCCATCGACAAAAAGGGCGCAAAATACATGTACACCGTCAATCCGCGGGAACCCTTGTACAGCCCCAACGATATCGCAATGGCTGCCAAGATTTTCACGGTTGCCGGAGAAGACTGGACCATGGCCAGCGTCGGTTGGGATTGCACCAATCTGGCTATGTTTGCCGGAGATCGCCGTCTTGCAGGGCAGATAGTTGAGAATATGTATAAACAGGCGCTGGATCTCGGCGTAGAGAAGATTCTCCTGACGGAGTGCGGTCATGCTTTTCGCTCCGCGGCATTTGAAGGGCCGTATCTTGCGGGATATCAAGACGGACGGCCCCCGATCGAGATCGTTCATTCAGTACGGCTTTTTTATGAATATCTCCGCGATGGACGCATCAGAATTGATCCGGATAAGATGCTGAAGGAGCCGGTCACTTACCAGGACCCCTGCAATATTTCGCGAAACGGAGGCCTTTGGGAGGAGGCTAGGGAGATCATCCGGTACGTAGCAAAAGACTTCAGGGACATGACACCGAATCGCGATCATAATCATTGCTGCGGGGGCGGAGGCGGGTATCTTCCCATGGGGCTGGAATTCAAGGAGCGTCGCTTGATCTCCGGGCGTGTAAAAGCCGACCAGATCAGAGCCACGGGCACCGAGATTGTCATCACCCCCTGTCACAACTGCTTTGACCAGATCAAGGACCTGAACAAAGAATACAATCTCGGGATCAGGGTCCTGACCTTTAAGGAGATTTTGTGCGAGATGATGGTGATTCCCGACAAGTTCAAACCCGCAGAAGCAACTAAAGAAAAATAGGGTGCGTTGTTTTCATTGGACAATTGCAGCCAATGGCGGTCTTGCCTGAGGGGATGTCAATGATGTGTGTGAAACATGGAAAATTTATCCTGACTTCATTGCTGTTGACCCTGAGTGTTGCTCTGGCTTTTGCCCAGGAGCCCGTAATGATCCTGAACCATGAACAGACAGGGTTTCGTGAAAGGCCCCCCGTTAAGTTCGATCACGAGCGACATGCCGGGAAGCTCGACTGCACAAGGTGCCATCACGATTACGACGAGTATGGGAATAACCACGGAGGAGAGGATAGAGCCCAGTCCTGCACCAATTGCCACGTGGGGAGCGTAAAAGAAGGGGTCCTGCCTCTGATGGAAGCTTTTCACGCCCAGTGCAAGCAGTGCCATGAAAAAACAAGGGGTCCGGTAATGTGCGGAGAGTGTCACGACAGAAGGAATAATCGTTTGACGGATAAGAAGCGCTGAGAGGGGTTGCGGGGGCATGAGCCACATCGCGGTATATCCGGGTTCTTTTGATCCCATTACAAACGGACATCTCGACCTGCTTGAGCGGGGACTCAAGATTTTCGACAAGATAATCATTGCTGTCGCCGATAATCGCGGGAAAACGCCGCTTTTTACCGTCGAAGAACGGTGCGACATGATTAAAGCGGCGCTCATGGGCCATCCTGATGCGCAGCGAATAAGGACCGACGTCTTCCGTGGACTCCTGGTCGACTATGTAAGAGCCGTTCCGGCCCGCGCTGTCGTGCGCGGACTTCGTGCCGTCAGCGATTTCGAATATGAGTTTCAAATGGCTCTTATGAACCGCAAGCTTTGCGCGGAAGTGGAAACCCTGTTCATCATGACCGGAATGCCCTGGATATACATAAGCTCGCGGATGATCAAGGAAGTTGTCAAGTCAGGGGGATGTGTGGCAGGCCTCGTTCCGGAAATAGTGGAGAAAAGGCTCATCGAGAAATTAAAGGGGAACAATAATTGTCTCCATTAGAGCCGTTCAATTGCAACTTGAAGGACGCACCAGTATCTCAGTATCTCCAGTCAAAAACGGATGAGCTGTTTGACCCTGCATAGGTGCTGCAAACTTACTGAATGGCAAGTCTGACATTTTTACAAATAAAGGAAGAAATAATGAAAAATGGATTGCGCGTGTTGATAATCGGGGGAGTAGCCTGTGGACCGAAAACAGCATCACGCCTGAGGCGTTTGCTGCCCGAAGCCGAGATTACCATGATCGAGAAGGGCCGCCTGGTATCCTATGGAGCTTGCGGGCTTCCTTATTACGTCGAGGGGATGTACCCGAGAATCGAGGAACTGGTCGAGACTCCCGTCGGCATCCCCCGTGACGCTGCTTTCTTTGAGAAGGTCAAGGGGTTCAGGACCATTACGCGGACCGAGGCCGTCGAGATCGACCGAAAGGCAAAGAAAGTCCGTGTCCGGAAGCTCGATTCGGGAAAACAGGAAGATATCCCCTACGACAAGCTCGTGCTGGCAACAGGCGGCCGGCCCTTCGAACCTCCCGTTCCCGGTCTTGGACTTGAAAATGTCTGGTACATGCGCCACCCGGACGACGCCAAGAGCATGGTAGACCGTATCGAGGCGGTGGGCCTCAAAAAAGCGGTCCTCGTCGGAGCCGGCTACATCGGCATCGAGATGGCCGAAGCCCTGCGCAAGAGGGGACTCGATGTGGTCATGGTAGAGTTGCTCGACCAGATAATGCCCCAGTTCCTCGACCCCGAAATGGCTTACCTCGCCGCCAATCATCTCCGCCGCAAGGGGGTTGAACTCGCGCTCGGCGAGAAAGTGCTCGCCCTGGAAGGCAATGGCAGAGTTGCTTCTGTTCGCACAGACAAGCGAACGCTTCCAGCAGATCTAGTACTCATCGGCGTCGGGGTGCTTCCCAATGACGAACTGGCCCGCAAAGCCGGGCTGGCCTGCGCACCCAAAGGCGGCATCATAATCAACAGCTATTGCCAGACGAGCGATCCGGAGATCTACGCGGGAGGCGATTGCGTGGTCAACCGGTACGTCGACCCCATAACCAAGGCCCCATTTTTCGTGCCCTTGGGCTCGACCTCGAATAAGCACGGAAGAGCGATCGCCGACCACATAGCGGGCCGCCCGGCGCCGTTCCCGGGCATCACCGCGACCGGCGTATGCAGGGCGTTCGATTTTACCCTGGGCCGCACTGGCTTCACGGAAAAGCAGGCAAGGGAACTGGACTCGGATATCGAAACGGCCGTCTGGGCCGGGGCGGACAAACCTCACTACGTTCCCGGCAGCCGACCGCTCATCATCAAAATGGTGGCCTCCAGGCGCTCGCGAAAACTTCTGGGCTTTCAGGTTGTGGGCAGAGGCGAAGGTTCCAAACGCCTCGACGTGGCTGCCAGCGCCCTTTTCTTCGGAGCGACCGTGGACCAGCTTGCAGGCATCGATCTTGGCTATGCACCCCCCTACTCTCCGCCGATCGACGCCATCGCCGCCGCCGCTCATCTCATGGTCAACAAGCTCGACGGCGTCGCGCGCGGCATCTCTCCTCTCGAAGCCAAGCCGCGGATCGACAGAGGCGACGACGTCATCATTCTCGATGTGCGCACACCGAAGGAGTACGACAAGATGCGCATGCCCTATCCGAATGTCTTGCACATTCCGCTGGGGGCTTTGCGCGACAGGATCCTCGACCTTCCGAAAGACAAGGATATTCTGTCTTACTGTGCGGTCAGCATGCGCGCCTATGAGGCTCAGAGGATTCTCAACGGCGCCGGCTTCGACCGCGTCTGGTTCATCGAAGGAGGGTTGGCCGGCTGGCCTTTCGAGATATGGACTGCGAGCAAATAGCAAGGCGGAAGGCTCGTATTTGAAATCCTGCAAAGGAGCGGGCCGGCATGCAGGCGTATGCCCCCGCGGTGTCTGGGACCTGGTAGAGAACGAGCCGATAGATTAGATAGTTGCCAAAACCGAGATGAGCCTCCGCCCATCGGCGTCGCCGATGGGCGGTTTTATTTGGTGTGCCGTCAGAATATGATGGGTTAAGGCGAAGAGAGCAATTTCAAGCTAATAGATATGGGGCGGCCAAAAGCGGACCAGTTGCTTCATAATTGAAGCGAGACCACGGACTGCACCCCATTGCCGCCACCTTCACCGAGGCTGCAAGATGTACGGTCCGCCTCTTTGTCGCAGTGGGGGTGATTCCCGCAAGGCGGTAAGAGACGGCCTTTCCGAAAATATTGAAACGAGGGTTAAACCTTCGGCCGTGGAAGAAGGCCGGCCCTCTCCGTAATCTCTTTTATTTTTTCCTCCCACTCGATAGCCATTATATGCACACCCGCAACACCGGAGATTTCGCGCACTTCCTGGATCTGCTCGAGGAGGAGCTTGATTCCTTCTTCGGACTGGTTCCCCTTGGGAACACCTCTGATGCGCTGAATGATCGCATCAGGAATGGTGATTCCGGACACATTCCTGTTCATGTAAGCCGCCATACCGGCAGACTTGAGCGGTGTAAGACCGGCCAGGATGAAGCATTGCTTGTCCAACCCCATATCGCAGGCCATCTTCATGAACTCCCGGAATCGAGCCATATCGTAGATGCATTGGGTCTGGACAAAATCAGCGCCGGCCCGGATTTTTTTCCCCAGCCTGATCACCCGGAACTCGAACGGATCGGCAAAAGGATTGGCCGCCGCTCCCAGAAACATCTTGATCCCCCCTTCGACGGGGTCTCCGCTGTTTACCTTGCCCTCGTCCCTGATCGTGCGCACCACATCCAGAAGCTGGATGGAGTCCAGGTCGAACACGTTTTTCGCCATGGGATGATTGCCAAAGGTCTGATGGTCGCCGGTAAGGCAGAGCATATTCCTGATCCCAAGAGCGTACGCGCCGAAAATATCGCTCTGGGCGGCGATTCGGTTGCGGTCTCTGGTAACCATCTGCATGACCGGTTCCACACCGCTTCTCACCAGAATCGAGCTTGCCGCAATGCTCGACATGCGCACCACCGCTGTCTGGTTGTCGGTGACGTTTGCCGCGTCCACGCAGCCCCTGATGAGCTCTATCTTTTCTTGAAGATGCTCCATGTCTGCGCCCTTTGGCGGGCCGCATTCGCAGGTCACCGCAAAATGACCTGCCCTGAGTACACTCTCGAGGTTACTTCCCGATTTCATAACGCTCTCATCCATCATAATCGTCATTTTCCGGTGTGAATGGGGTTTGACTCACGATCAGTACGCGCTCACGAGACAGACCTGTCAATAACGGAAGAATCCATTCCGTTATTTCGGACTGTAGACATGTTCCCGAATGGTGCGGCGGACCCCACCATCTGAAGCAGTTCTCCAGTCTTTTGCGGGAAGGAGATTCTGAAGATCCTCAAGTTTCCCGAGCATTTTCAGCCGGTCATAGATGAGCTGCCAAACACAGTCGACATTTGCAACTTCGCACTTGCCTTTTTCAGATCCGCCGCACGGTCCGTTCAAAAGGTGTTTCGAGCAGCGCGCGATAGGACATATTCCGCCGGTATGGGCCGTAATGCAGTCTCCACAACCGGCGCACATCTCACCCCAATGCCCCAGCCCAACCGCTGCGCCATAAAAAGTAGTATCCAGTCCCGGAAAGATTGGCACCTTCCCGAGCTTGTCGGCCAGAAAATTCAGCCCCACGCCGCAGGCAAGCGTCACGACCGCGTCGATTTTTTCATTCTCTACGCGGCTGAGGATGGGCAGAATAAATTCCTCGTCGCATTGCCGCTGTACACAGTCTTCCAGGACTGTCTTGCTCCGGCCGTCTTTGCCGAAAGCGATTCGCAAGCCGGATGCGAGGATCTGAGCCTCGGCTTCTCCTCCAGCCAGGCAGACGGTTGTGCATGTGCCGCAGCCGACAATCAGAATTTTTTCGAAATTTTCAAGATAGCCCTTAACCTGTCCAAACGGTTTAGGATCGGCAATAATCATCGTGAATCTCCTTTATGTGCCTGCTCGCTGCGGTCAATAGTATTCGCCGAAGTCGAGCGGAATTCTTCCCATATCCGAGGCCAATGTTCCTCGGCACTGCCTTCTGTTTTAAAAAGCTGCAAATTGTCCTTCCCCACTCCTATCTGGTCCAGGAACTTCCCGACCCGGTTGACGCGCTTCGCGAGCAATTCTTCAGCCCCTGGATAGAAGCAGCCGTTTTCGCTGCAGGCGATCACGCAGACCTTATCGGCGCCCAGCTCGAAAGGGCTGAGCAGATCGATGGTGCTGAGCCGGCTTACGCATGGGATCATCACGCGCAGGATGCCCGATTGCCGGATTTCCTCTTCGGTTTGCTCCCTCAGAAATTTCCTGCTGGTAGTCTCGTTGAGACAACAATAGGAAACCACAATGGGCCTGGAGATCTTAGCCGCATCCGACTTGGACAGAATCGCCCCCAGAGTCTCTTTCATGCCGTTTGTGGCAAAGCGTGACAAAGCGATCCCGGCGGCGGGACATTCGGCGGCGCACAGCCCGCAAGTCTGGCACTGCTGAGCAGGCATAACCGCCGTCTTGTCCACCCGCGCCACCCCGAAGGGGCAGACCCGCACGCAGGTAAGACACCCTGCGCAGTGGGACGCTGACTTGAGAACGGCGCCGGTGGCGCAGGCAAGACACCGTCTGGATTCGGCGAGCGCCTCTGCCTCAGTGTATCCCGGCTCGATGGGAGAAAAATCCTTGATTCGTTCGGCAGGGTCCGAAAGACTCACCTCAACGCGTTCGAACCGTTTGGCGAGGGCAGCGGTTGCCGCCGGGAGTTCGCCAATAGTTGTGACCGTTCGTTGAGGCAGCTCCAGCGTCTCTCCCGTCTCTAAAAAATGCGAGATGACTTTTGCTGCGTCATGGCCTGTGGCAATGGCCTGGATGGCGGAGCCGGGGCCTGTCATGACCTCGCCGCACGCGAATACGCCACGTTCGGATGTGGTCATCGAGGTCCGGCTGCATTGAAGCCGGCCGCGTTCAGCGACAACGGGCGTTTTCGCCAGAAATCCCAGGTCGGCCTTCTGGCCGATTGCGATAATAACGCTGTCAACTGCGACGCTGGTAGTCACCGATTCATCGTAGCTGGGACTGAACCGGCGCTGGTCGTCAAAAACGCTGGCGCAGCGTCTAAACTCGATGCCCGTCACTTTGCCCTTTTCCTCAAGAATCGACTTGGGCCCCCAGGAATTGAGAATTTCTATAGCCTCTTCCTCGGCCTCATCTATTTCCCATTTCCACGCAGGCATTTCTTCGCGGTTCTCGAGGCAGGCCATGTATACTTTTGACGGCCCGAGGCGTTTGGCGGCCCTGGCGATATCGATAGCCACATTTCCGCCGCCTACCACAAGTACGCGGTCTCCGAGTTCGGGGTTCATTCCGTTTGCGATGTCCCATAGGAACGTAGTTCCCAGAAACACTCCCTGACTCTCAACCCCGGGGATGGGCAGCGAGTGGCTTTCGGAAAGACCTACGGCGATAAGAATTGCATTATTTTCTTTTCGCAGCTCATCAAGAGAAATATCCCTGCCCACTTCGCAATTGGTCCGGACCTCGACGCCGGCAGCCAATATGTCTTCGATATCCTCAGCAAGGGCCTCAACCGGCAGTCTGTACCGTGGAATGGCATGTGCGAGCATGCCTCCGAGCCTCGAGTCCTTTTCATAGACCGTCACGCGGTATCCGAGAAGCGCAAGGTCCAGAGCAGCGGTCAGCCCTCCGGGACCCGAACCTATGACGGCCACCGAACCCTCTCTGCTTTCCGCCGGTTTCTTTCGCCTGGCGATGCGGTACTCTCTCGTATTCTCCACCAGGAAACGTTTGAGCATCCTGAGGCTTACCGCCGAATCGATTGCCTTTCTGCGGCACTCCGATTCGCACGGATGGTGACAAATGCGGCCGCATACGGAAGGAAACGGGTTTACCTCGAGCAATATGTCGAGTGCGCCCTCATAATCCCCCCTGCTCAAACGCTGCACATATTCGCGAGTATCAGTGTGTACCGGACAGGCAGCGGAGCACGTGGCCAGCATGTCGTCTGTTGCAATTTGCGGGGATTTCTTGTCCATCGTGCTGTTCATTCCTCTAGGGTCAGCGAATAAGAATTTCAGAAAAACCGATTGTCGTATCGTTGCAAGGCGGGGCCAAGGCGGCCTGACCCTGTCAGATCAAACAACGGCGTGCACCGCAATGTAAAACCTGATATATATATCACAATCGGGTTCATTTGTGTTCAACTTATAACCGATAAAACATCTAAGTGGCTATTATTTTTAAACTTCAATGACACAATTATCTGAGCGCAGCGGCCGTCTTCGCCCGGTCGCGGTTAATGCTTTCTATCACGGGCAAATGTCTATTGTCGGGTAGATTCCCTTCAGGTTGCCTTCAGGATATGGTTGGATCGTGTTGAACGAGATATGCAGGGCGTTTTGAGCATGGCCCCGGTTTGCTGATCCGTCGAAGTAGGCCCCGTTGGCTTGAAGAATGTGCTCGATACGGTGGACAAAGGCTTCCACAAAACGCAATCCGCTTCCATCAAAACACATTGCCCCCAGTTCTATTTTGTCTTTGGTCCCGGCTAATTTTTCCAGCGGCAGACAGTGCTTCTCCAGATCCTTTCGGTTTCTTATGTAGCCCCAGACAAGACTGCCTTCGGCAATTTCCAGCGGCTCTTCCAAATCGATGATCGTATGCGGCATCACGATGCCGGCTGCCCCGATATTTAGCTCGGTTTCCGGGCTTCCACGCAGAAAGGAGTTAAAGCCCACGAAGACTTTCTCCCCAAGTTTTGCATGCATCACTTTTGCGCCGTGGGCCATGATGTTGCGGCCCTCGAGCCGCGAACCAATGACATAGCAGTTTTCCTGGGCGTTGGATCCCTTGCCGAGCCAGGAATTTTCAAGGTAGGACCTTTGAGCCACGAGCACGTTTTCACTGATCCGGGTATCACCCCTGACGACTGCATACCGGCTGAGCGATGCCCCATTGGGAACCGGAATGGGCAGAACCGAATGTACCACCGCGAATACTTGCTCAAAATCGGCTTTGCGGCCTTCGACGAAATCCATGAATATGCCCGCCGGCTTTTTGCCGGGTTCAAAATGTATGTATCTTTTCAAGACATCCCGGGGAAAACAGTAACTGAAGTTGAAATGATCGCCCGAATTAATCAATATCCTCCCGGTATCAATGAAGCTGTGAGCCAGTTCGCCGGCCTGAACGTAAGCATAGGCGCCGATCACACAGTCATGCAGCCTGGTGAAGTCGACCGTTGAAAAGGGGCCAAGGAAGCTGCCTTCAACCGGAGATCCATGAATATTGGCATATTGCATGGAAGCGGTATTCTTGATGAAAAACTCCTCCGGGCTCTCGGGATCGTGGGAGTGATTGTGAACCAGGTTCTGGATCAGGTAGCTGTCCCTGATTCGAATGACTTCATCGTCGTGGAGGGGAATTTCAAGGTTTTCAAACTGGAAAACATCCCCTCTTGCTTTCAGCTCATCCCCCCGCACGTCGGTTTTATACAGGACCGAATGATCCACCAGGCATTTGCCCAGAAAATAACTTCCTGCAACGCTGGAGTGTTTAAAGTGAAAATGAATCGGGTGATGCAGCGTCAGGCCGTAAGATGCATAGAACCTAACAAACTGATCAATTGGGATCAAGTGACGAATATAAGGGCCCACATCGAACGCCGGCTTTCTCAGGTTGACGTTCACTCGGTCTATAATGCGATCTATTAGCTTCTCCAATTGGTACATAAACGACTCCCCCATGGAAAAGTACCGGCAGCCATGCTACGTCGGCCGGAATGACGAAATTGCAGATTTCCAGCTCTTTTCTGCGGCCCGAAACGTCTTCGTGAATGATCTGCGGGAGCATTTATAGCACAGAATAAGCGACTTCAAAATCCTGACACGCACGGCACTTCACTCAGTCCTGTTAATCACGGCTGATATGCTGAGGATGACGATTGCTGCCGGAGTTCTATAATTTGCCGGCACAGTCAAATCCATCAGGGAACGATTCCAAATGCTTCAGAAAGGCGGCGTTGTGTTGTGCGAGATGTGTAAGGGTAAAGGGGTAATTTATTGTATTACTTGCAAAAAAGGGAACATAACTCCGCCGTGGCTTGCCGGACAGGCGAAAGAGAAGTGTTCGGTGTGTGAGGGCAGAAAGGAAGTCAAATGCCCGGTCTGTGACGGAAAAGGTGAAGTCTGAGCAATACCCGGATCTGAACCGCAACGTCCGCCGGGGAGGGCCTCGAGATTAAGAACCGGGGCTCTGAGGACAACTTGCAATAAGAGTTGAGCGTTCAACCAGTAAAGACTCGATTGAAGCGGTACCCGTTCTTTCGCCCAGACCCTCCAGAGTGCCCGAGACGCCGCCACAGCCGTATAGCCATGCGATCGAAGAATTGATGAGGGCATGATGGAAATCATTGTGTCCGTGCCATTCCAGCAAATGCTCCGGAACGCCCGCATCTTCGATGAATGCTCTCACTAGTGCGGGAACCCCCCTGGGCAGCGCAGCGCCGGGGTATGTAACTCCTAAGCCGAGGGTATCCGAGAGCCTTATCTTGACGTCCATACCGCTTTCTTCGCGCAGTTTCATAAGCTCTGCGGCCAATGGGATGCAGAAGCCGTATATATCTGCCCTGGTGATATCTTCAAAGCCGCACCTGGGCACAATCCCTTTGTCGATAGCCATTCGTGCCGCCCGCAGGTACCGCTCGGCTGCCTGTTTTCGCGTTGAGCCAAGTTTGAGGTAGATATGGTAGTCCGAGGCGGATGTGAGAATTCCGGTCTCCTTCAGCCCGGCATCGGCCGCCAGTCGAATATCTTTTTCGGATGCCCGAATCCATCCTGTGACCGCAGGGAACCGGTAACCTCTTGAGCGGCACAAATCCATCACTTGCATGTCCCGGGCGGAATAGATAAAAAATTCGGTATGCCGGATCACTCCCTGGGGTCCGGAGAGGTGGTGAAGTCTGTCGAACAGTTCGAGAGTTTCATCGGGCTCAAAAGGAAGCCTGGCCTGGCGCCCTTCACGGAAGGTGGAATCCGTGATGAACATGTCCCGCGCAGGGGCGGGCGCGAGCTGCAGGTTACCCAGCTTGATCCGCGGGGGTTCCGTGTATGGAAAGATATCGCGGAACAAATTCGGACCGGGTGGATCGCTGATGGTTAAACGCTCCATCTCAGACCCCTCTTCTGTGCTTTTCCATCAGCCTGTCCAATCCGAATTTCCTGATCCGGTACGAAATCTGCCTGAGTGTAATACCCAGTTCTTTTGCCGTGCGCGTCTGATTCCATCTGTTGCGCTCCAGGGCCGCCAGGACTTCCTTTCTTTCGATCTCCTCGATTCGCGAAAGAGGCTGTTCGACGCTCTGACCGCCGTCACCCTGTACGCTCAGGAATGAAGGCAGCAGGTCCGCATCGATCTCATCACCATCGGCCATGATAACCAGGCGCTCGATCAGGTTTTCCATTTCCCTTACGTTTCCGGGCCAATCGTATTTAGTGAGAACGGCCATTGCGGTTTTGGATATGTCAACGCTGCGGCCATATTCCTGAGATATCTTCTCTACGAAATGGCGCAGAAGGTCCGGGATGTCATCCTTACGCTCCCTCAGGGGAGGGACATGGATGGGGAAGACGTTCAGCCTGTAGTAGAGGTCCTCGCGGAAAGTGCCTTCAGCCACCCCGGCGGCAAGGTCCCTGTTCGTGGCGGCCATGACACGTACGTCGACCTTCCTGGTACTCGTGCTGCCCAGCCTCTCGAACTCCTTTTCCTGCAGGAAGCGGAGCAGTTTTGCCTGGAGCGGCAGCGTGAGTTCGCCGATTTCATCGAGAAAGATGGTACCCCCATCGGCCTCTTCAACCCTGCCCGCCTTCGACCTGAGCGCTCCCGTGAAGGCGCCTTTTTCGTAACCGAAGAGTTCCGACTCGAGCAGGTTCTCGGGCAGAGATGCGCAGTTGATTTTCACGAAAGGAGACCCGGACCTCATGCTCAATTCATGCAGGATTTTGGCAACCAGGGTTTTGCCCGTTCCGGACTCTCCGAGCAGCAGAACTGACGCCTTGCTCGGCGCAACCTTCTGCATCTGATGCTGCACCACCTCCATGGACGGGCTTTTGCCGACCATGAAGAAGCGGCTCTGAATCTCTGAGGCGCTTTTGCCCGGAGAAGAACAGTCCAGCAGAAGCTTCGCTTCGCGCAGCCTGACCTGAAGGTTCAGGCTCACAAATTGCGCTATAAGGGTCGCAATGATGGACAGGAGCCGGATGTCTTCATCGAAAGGCACTTCGTCTCCGAAAAGCCTGTCCACATTGAGCACCCCTATCGGTTTTCCATGCAGCAGGATGGGCACACCAAGAAAGCTTATGGACTCCTTCTGAATATGCCTCGAGCGTGTCTTGTTCAGAAACAGCGGCTCTCTGCTTATGTCCGGTACTATGTAAGCCTCGGCGGTCCGAAAGATCAGGCCGGTTATTCCCTCGTCCTCGCGATAGACGCCCCGCTTTCTCTCTGCTGCCGTGAGGCCGTGAGAAGCCCGGATTATGAGATAACCGGTTTCATCATCTTTGAGAGTGACAGTTGCGCGCTTCATGGCCAGCGATGATGAAAGGATAGCAAGAATGGTGTCGAGGGCCTGGTCGAGCTTCAGCGCCTGCCCGATAACACGGCACGTTTCGAATATGACATTCAGTTCGGTTTCTCTTATTCTTTTTTCCATAGTTAAGTATGACACTGTCAACAATTATGCCAAGCCCGGCGCTGGAAAATATTTTGAGGCTCCAAGCCCTGGCCGTCCTTCGCCGAGCGGCCTGGAAATTGACTGTGAAGCAGGGTTCAGAGTTGTGTCATTTCCGGCACAGTAGCTTCGAGTTTTCCATAGAGCTTTAAAAATAGAACAGTTTTGTGAATTTAGCCTGGATGAATATGACATTTTTGTTTCAAAGTGATGCACTTTCTTGAAAACATCTGCCCCGCCATATTGTGCCCATGACGCCTCGTTCGGGCTGAGGGCAATTGGCGGGTGATTATCTTATTTTCGTTGTCGATTATGATTTTTGGGTACGAGGAGAAACGGTATGGTCCAAATCATGAGCCGAGAGATTCGGCTAAAAAACCGCCCGGTCGGAATGCCTTCGGAAGATGACTTCGAGCTCGTGCAGGTCGAAATCCCCGAACTGGGTGAGGGGGAAATCCTGGTAAGAAATATATACATGTCGGTTGATCCTTACATGCGCGGGCGCATGAATGAGGGAAAAAGCTATATCGCTCCCTTTGAGCTGCACAAGCCTTTGGAGGGAGGATGCGTTGGACGGGTTGTAATTTCAAGAAATGATAAGTTTGAGCGGGGTGATTACGTACTGGGCATGAAAGGTTGGCGGGAATACTACATTACCGATAGCTCGGGGGTCACAAAGATCGATCCTGCTGTTGCGCCTGTTCAGGCATACCTCGGTCCGCTTGGGATGCCGGGTTTAACCGCGTATATGGGCCTTCTCGATATCGGTCGGCCCAGGGAAGGGGATGTCGTATTTGTTTCGGCGGCATCGGGTGCTGTCGGCTCGATAGTCTCCCAGATCGCAAAAATTCGGGGCTGCCGTGTCGTCGGCAGCGCAGGGTCCGATGAAAAGGTTTCATGGCTCCTTGAAACGGCGGGACTGGACGCTGCGATCAACTACAAAAAGGCCGGCAATCTAACCGCCGAACTTGGCGGACTCTGTCCCGAAGGAATCGACATTTACTTTGAAAATGTGGGTGGGAAACATTTGGAAGCGGCATTGGATAACATGAAGTTATTCGGGCGAGTTGTGCTGTGCGGCATGATTGCAATGTATAATGCCACCCAAAGGGAGCCGGGACCAGGCAATCTGTTTTTGGCGATTACCAGGAGATTGACTATGAGGGGTTTTGTCGTGCTCGATCACATGGACAACCTCGAGCAGTTTTCCTCCGATATGGGCCGGTGGATTCACGAGGGCAGGATAAAGTGGAAAGAAACGATTATCGAAGGGATTGAAAATGCTCCCAGGGCATTTCTTGGCCTCTTCAAAGGCGAAAACTTCGGCAAGATGATTGTAAAAGTTAGTTCGGACCCGGCGGCGTGATCCAATCGAGTGCCGAAGATTCTGCAACGAGGTTTTTGTCAAGCACCGATTCCATGCCTCTGGGTTCGGAGATCAAGTAAATATCGGCAATGAACATGCACGCGGAAAAAGCACTATAAAATCAAAGCATGGCTGGAACCCGGCCTTCGGCATTTTGAAAGCCTACCACAAGTAGCGATGGCCCACCGGTGTGACAGGAAATGCCAAGGACCCCGTCCCCGAGCTTACCTGGTGGATTTGTGGTGCATTTCTCTCATGATTTCCAAGAATTTTGGTTCTTCCCCTTCAATCATATGATAGCAGTGCTCGTCGCCGGGGAAGTCGCCGGAACGAACCTCTTCACAGTATTCGGACATGGCCTTGATAATGACTTCCGCCACGTTGCAATACTTTTTGACAAACTTTGCGGTGAAAGCCTGGAACTGGCCTATCATGTCGCTCACTATGAGCAACTGCCCATCGCAATGAGGACCGGCGCCGATCGAGAGCACGGGAATTGTGAGCGTCTGGTGAATGTAGCTCGTGACCTCGGGCGGAACAGCCTCAACCAGGATCATGTGGGCCCCGGCCTCCTGCACCGCGAGAGCGTCTTCCACCACCAGCCTGGCCGCCTGGGCGGTCCTGCCCTGGGCCTTATGGCCCCCGAGAACCCCTGAACTCTGGGGGGTCAGGCCGACATGTCCCACCACCAGTATTCCCGCCTCGACAATGGCCTTGATCCGGGGAGCAACTCTCACGCCCCCCTCCAGCTTGATTGCATCCACATTGGCTTCTTTGAGAAAACGGCCGGCGTTCTCGACGGCCTTTTCGTTGCACGTCTGGTATGAAAGAAACGGCATATCCCCTATCACGAAGGTGTTTGGAGCCCCACGCCGGACAGCATCGCAGTGCATAATACACTGGTCCATGGTAACCGGAACGGTTCCCTGGTACCCATAGACACACATACCGAGCGAATCGCCGACCAGAAGCATATCGAGTCCTGCAGCTTCAGCGAATTGGGCGGTCGGGAAGTCATAAGAGGTGAGCCAGGTAAGCTTGAGGCCTTTTTGTTTGATCCGGTAGAAATCATCGATCATCAGCTTCTTCTTGGCCATAACAGATCTCCTCGTCAGTCAGGTACCGGTTGAAATACCCCGATCAATTCCAGCCTCTTGTATGTACTACAATCCATGAGATTTAGGAACTCGCTTCGCTGTGATAGCCCCCCGATGTGGGCTCGATCGCCCTTTTTTAATCTTTTGGCCCTTAATTCAGGCACTTCGCGGGAGTCCGATCCTGTTGACGCAGTGGACGGCAGTGGACGATCTTGTGGACGCCAGTGGATCGAGGCTGCCTGATCTCAGCTATTCCTGAGCCAGATGAAGTCGAACCGCATGCCCCTGCGCGACTGGTAGATTTTGGTCAAGCCTATTCCGGAGGCGAAAGACTCGATCAGCTTCGTCGAAGGAAACCCGGCGAAAGGGATAATGCGACGACCGGCGGCCGCCAGCCAGGAAGGGAGCATAAGGTCGCTATAGATCAGATATCCTCCCGGGCGCAAGACGCGAATCATTTCGGAGAAGGCCCGCTCCCAATCCGTCATGTGATGCGTGACCATGCTGGTTGCCACAATATCGAATTCAGCGTCATGAAACTGAAGTTTTGCCGCGTCCATCACCATGAAGCGGAGGTGCGGGTGGGCCGCCCGAGCTGTTTTAATCTGTCCCGGATCGACATCGATTCCAGTTACTTCCATGCCGGACCGTGCAGCAACTTCAGAAGCCGCCGCGCCAACGCCGCATCCGACATCCAAATACCGCCGCGCGGCCCGGATATCGATCCGGTCCAGCAGTTGCCGCGCACGACGAGCGACCTGGAGTGTATGATTCGCACTATTGATGAAATGCTTCTCGAACGCAGTCATTTTCATGTCCATGCTCTCCCGACCGTGAAATCTTACGGCTTGTGAAAGGTCCTTTTTATTTAGCGGCTAAACTTTAGCTACAAAAAAAATCTACTCCCCTGCAGGGCCGTGGGATTTCATAATCTTTGCGGCCTGGTCCATGAATTCGTCGAGCCAACGGAACATGTGAACAAGAAAGGCCACGTGTTCATCGGCATGGCTCTCGAGTTCCTCGCGCAGAGGCCTTATCGTTTCCTTATTAGTCCGCCTGCGCTCCTCGCAGATCTTTTTCCCGGTTTCAGTCAGCTCTATAAAGACTTCCTTGTCGTTTGAGGCCTTCTTATATCTCCTGATGACCCCCTTGGTTTCGAGCTTTTTTACAATCTGGGAGATCGCGCCCTTTGTCACCCCGGAAGCCCGTGCAAGCTCCGTCATGTTCATATCGGGGTTGACGCCAACCGTGTCGAGCATGTGTCGCTCGGAATGGTACAGGCCAAGTCCCGGCGAATGTTTGACCGGGACCTTTTCCAGTCCATTGTACTTATTCACGACCCTTATGAAGAGGTCCATGATCTCGTTGCATGCTTTATCCTTGTCCATGGGGATATTGTTTAACACCTAAACTATAAAGTCAAGCACAATTTTGGAGCAAGGATAACGGCCTCTTCAGGCCCTATGGAAAGAGCGGTATCCTCTCCATCCCCGGCAGTAAGGATAATGGCGAGATCCAACGCTGAATTATGCACCCAAAAGGCAAAAGGGTCCCGGCCGTGTGTCCGGCAACCCCTTTTTTTGTCCCGTCGAACCGTTCAGATATGACCAAGAGTTATTCGATATACGGCGGTTCGCCCTGAATCGATTGAACCAGCTTGAGGGCTTCGGTCACCTGCTCCCTGGTCCCCCTGAAAACGAGCCAGATCGAACCTTCTGCGCCACCGATGCCACCCGCGCTGCACTGGAAGGCGGTCGCTCCCGTCAGGACGCTTATGGCCTCCAGTTCCGTTACGATCTCTCCGGTCAGGAGAAACATGGACTGAAGACCGTTCAGGCTTTCAAGCGGTTCGCGCATCTTCAGCGTCAGGTCCACAAGATCCCCGGCCACCAGCTTCTCAAGGCCGACGGGGATGACCAGGTAAGCCTTCCGGGCGACTATGTAGGGGAAGGTGGCCCCGGTGGTGCCGGCGTCCGGAGCTGCGATATTTACCGCTGCGAGTTTATTTTTATGATCGAGGGCATTGGCCCCCTTAATAACCACGTCGCCGGGCTTCAATTGCTTCACCGCCTCGGCAAGGGGCAGATCCACAACTTTTCCGATGTACAGTACATAATGTCTGAACTAAATTGCCTTTCAGTATTACAGGGTGGGTGAAAAGACATGCAAACCGGGTACGAAGAGTGGTAGACAAAAGGTGACAAGCAAAAAAATCCCGCGCCGATCGATGTCAAGATCGTGCTCCTCAATAGTTGAGGCAATATATGAATCTTTCTCCAGAATCAATAAAACAATGGGTTCGATTTTCCGTACTCGTGCTGATTGCTGTATCACTCTTCACATACCTGATTCGTTCGATCTACAATCTTCAGTACAGGCTCCTCTACTATCCCGATTCATCCATGCCTTCCGAGGGATCGCTCCGGGCAGGCAATCTTGAGCCATGGCAATCGTCCGGGGCTGACTATCGAGGTCTGGCCGCCGCAGACGAACCGGGACCCTGCAGGGGTACGGTCATTGTGTTCCACGGGAATGGAGGTACTGCCGCCGATAGAAGATTTTATCCGGAAGTACTTGGTGCTCACGGCTACCGCGTGATACTGGCCGAATACCCCTTGTACGGCGGGCGCAAGGGGGAACTGGGGGAAAAGGCGTTCGTAGCCGACGGAATCGAGACGGTACATCTTGTATTTGAAAAATACGGAGGCCTGCTTTACATCCTGGGCGAATCCCTGGGGGCTGGCGTTGCGGCCGCTGTAGCCGGGGAAGCATCGGTCAAAATTGATGGGATCATTCTTGTTACGCCTTGGGACACGCTTGAATCGGTTGCCAAAACTAAATTTCCTTTTCTACCGGTCCGGCTGCTTCTAAAAGACAAGTATGACAGCATCGAAAACCTTCGCTCCTTCAAGGGGAAAATAGCTGTAGTTGGCGCTGAGCTAGATGAAACAATCCCCATAAAACATGCTAGAAACCTGTTTGATTCGTTGCCGGGCAAAAGCAAGAGAATGTGGACCATTGAAGAAGCCGGGCACAATGATTGGTATATGTATACCGGTTCCTCCTGGTGGGGGGAGATAATCGGCTTCGTCAGCGCCGATGAAGAAATGAGAAGTGATCGGGATCAAAAAGCTCAATAGATGTACGTGCCTCGCAAGACGCCGGGCGGCACGATTCTCGAGGAGAGAAATGCGAATAGGAATTATATTTACGATCCTGCTTATGTTAGCTTGCGCGCCTGTAGTTGCCTCCGCTCAGACTCTTTATGTCGAGGGCGGCAATGTGTTCTTCAAGGCCGATTCTTCCAAGAGTGCAATTCAGTTGACCACTTCAGGAAATGACGAACAAGCTGCTTTGTCGCCCGACGGGCAGACGGCCGTTTTCGTTCGGCGAACGCCGGGAAAAACGGTTGAGACCGGGTCGGGGCCGGCAGACGCAACCGAACTGTGGATCGTCCGAGTCGATGGCACGGGAGCAAAACGGATTGCTGCGGGACGGACGGCGGCAAAGATGGATTCTATTCTGGCAGGTTTTCGCGACCCGCAGTTCTCCAAAGATGGCAGGCGCATCTTCTTTCTTAGTGCCGCATGGGCCACATCGGGCGCGGTTCATGTCGTAGACGTTAAAACGGGTGCAGAACATTTTGTTTGCCCCGGCAATAGTCTTGAGGTCCTCCGCCAGGGTCAATACACTGGACATCTTCTGATAACGCAGCATCGGTATTTTCTGGCGGGTGGTTCTTTCGATTGGGTCTGGTTGTTTACGCCCGACGGACGGGAAGTGGGCCCTGTTGCCGATTCGAATGATTCAGATGTCGAAGCACGCCTCGAAGACTTCCGGCATATGTAAATCGAATTAATTCCCAAGAACCCCGAACTATTCTCCAGGACCAGCGGGCGGGCGCCCCCGGCTTGTTGTCTATTTATCTTGTTGTGCACTTTGTGGCCGGCGTTGGATTCCAGAACCCTATAAAAAGGGGGAAGCTCACATTCGGCCTGGAAGGCGGAATAGTCTACAGCCCTCCTCTATTAGCCGATTAGTCACCGCCAATTTGCGAAGATTTGTAGATCGGATGTTGAACAAGGGCGCCTGCCCCATGGTCGATTCCGGCTGGTTGCGGCATTGCAAGATCCGGTTGGAAAAATCCCCCTGATCGCGCTGGAAAAGGGGGACCTCAAATCCTCCTCTCCGGCGGCGCTACTCGATGCGTCCCAAAGCCGAAGGCGGCCCGTGCTTTCCCGAATAGAATGCCATGATCAAAAAACAGGCTATGTAGGGCAGGCCCAAAAAGATCTGGTTGGGCAGCGCCGGCCACCTGACCGCCAGCCATTCAGAAAAAGCATCCGCCAAGCCAAAGAACAGTACCGTAAACATTACTGCACGCGGGCGCCATCTTCCAAGAATTATGGCGGCGACAGCAAGATATCCGCGGCCCTGCGTCATGTTTTCCACGAATTGCGATAGCTCTCCTATTGATAAGTAAGCCCCTCCCATCCCGGCCAGTGCCCCGCCGGCACAAATTGCGAAAAATCTTATCCGGGGAACCATGAGCCCGGCCGCCGCCGCCGCGTCGGGGTTTTCACCGCAGGCCCTCAACCGAAGCCCCGGGACCGTCCTCCTAATAAGGAAGGTCGTCATAATTACGATAAACAAGGAAATCGGTGCAAGAACGGATATCCCCTCCAAAAGAGCGCCTATGGAGGAGGTGTAACCGCTTGCATGGAAAATTCCGCCCAGGTTTGGCAGCGTCTCGACCCCCGGTGAAGTCCCGTAGACGTGAAAAACCTGGTTGAGAAGAAGTCCGGTCAGACCGGAAGCCAGAAGGTTAACCCCGATTGCGCTGACTATTTGGTTTGCCCGCAGTTTCAGACATGCCAGAGCATGAATGATCGCCATAAATACTCCGGCGCAGATCCCGAAAAAGAGACCGGCCCATGCCGATCCCGTAGTCCAACTTCCCAGCACGGCCGCAAAAGCCCCCGAAAGCATCATGCCTTCCAATCCGAAATTAATGACGCCGCTCAGTTCCGAAAGCAACCCTCCAAAACTCGCAAGAAGGAGCGGAGTTGCTTTCCCGAGTGTGAGGGGTATGAGATGGAACAAGCTCGACATGGCCGGGTCCTATTTCCTTCAGGATGATTGTTTACTATTCATTTTTCCCGGTCTTCCCCCGGAGCAGGGAAAAAAAAGCCCGGGGCGCTGAGTACATCAGCCCCTGGCACGCCGTTGACAGTAAGAGCACGGCCTGCACGACCAGGATAAAATTGGGGGAAAGGTCCAGCCCGATCTGGAGCAGCTTATCGGCGGATCGAAGCCCGCCTATAAAAAGAGCGCTCAGCCAAAGCCACTGCGGCGAACAGTTTACCAGGAAGGCGGCGGTCAGCCCGTCAAACCCATACCCGGGAGAAAATGACCGGTAGAAGCGGTGGTGGACCGCGGAAATTTCTATTGCTCCGGCAAGCCCCGCGAGCGCTCCGCTGATGAGGAAAATTCGGGTCTGCCATTTTGAAGCGCTGATCCCCGCGTTTTCGGCCGCATCGAAATTAGCGCCCGTGGAGCGGACTTCGAACCCCCAGGCCGTCTTTGACAGCCAGAGCCAGGCGGCGAAGCACAGGACGAGAGCGATCGCCGGAGCGGGTGTCATGCCGGCCGAACCGGCCCGAAAGATTACCGGCAGCTCGGCGCCGGGAGGAATGGGTGGGGTTCGCCCCATGGCCGTTGCGTCCCCGAGCGGTCCCGAAACGAGCCAACTGCACAAATAGATGGCGACATAATTCAACAGAAGCGTGCTGATCACCTCGTGCACTCCCCGGGCCCGCCGGAGCACAACAGGGGGATATGCCCAGAGCGCCCCGGCTGCCGCCCCCGATGCGAGCGTCAGGGGAAGGAGCAGCCATGCCGGAAGAAATGAGGCCCATTGAGCAACCGCAGCGGAAATCAGTGCCCCGATTGTGAGTTGACCCTCGCACCCGATGTTCAGCAGACCGGCCTTATATGCGAGCGCCACTGCCAGTCCGGTAATGAGAAGCGGAGAGGTCCTGGCAAGGGTGTTAAGGGCGGCTTCACCGCTGCCGAAAGCCCCCGCCCAGATGGTCTCGGCGAGGTCCAGCGGTCCCACCCCGGCAAGAACCGCCAGGCACATGCATACTATCGCGCCGGCCAGCAGCGCCGGAATAAGGGTAAAGATGGATCTTGCATGCAGCCAGTCCGCATTGGCTTTCAAGAAATGTTCACCTCCTGCACTCCAGCCATCCATTTACCCATGAGTTCGCGGGAAAAGCCATCTCTTCGGGCCGTCCCGGTAATCGAGCCTCTGTGAAAAACGGCAATGCGGTCACACAAAGAAAGGAGTTCATCGAGATCGTATGAGATCACGATGAAGGTCATCATCTCTTCCCGGCTGAGTTCCAGAATCCGGTCATGGACCCTGCGTGCTGCGTGAAGGTCGAGCCCGTGGGTGGGCTGCTCCAGAACGGCCAATCTGGGCGAGGCGGCAAGAGTGCGGGCAAGCGCAACTTTCTGGCGGTTTCCCCCGGAAAGGCTTGCAACCAGTTCGTAAGCGCCCGATGCGGCGATATCGCTGTTTTGTATCTGATCCCGGCAGAATCCAAGGATCTTGCTCATTCTGAGGAATCCGAGCCGCGCAAAGTCCCCGGCCCGTTGAAGTCCCAGCACGAAATTCTCCCAAAGAGGCCGGAGGGGCAAAAGCGCTTCCTCGACGGGGTTTTCCGGAAGCCAGCGAACCCCTTTCCGGAGCTTTTCCGCAATGCCCGTTTTCGATACATCCAACCCGTCCAGCACTATCTTTCCGCTTTCCGGCGCCATTTTCCCTGCAAGCGCCCGGGCTAACGAGCGCTGTCCGTTGCCTACGATTCCCGCAACCCCGAATATTTCCCCGGCGGATACGGTAAGCGAGATATTCCTCACTGCCGGTTCGGTGCCATCCTGACGGAGGCGGAGGTCCCGAAGCTCCAGGGCCGGTTGCTGAGGAAAAGCTCCTGAAAAATGCCGCGCCTTTGATTGCTCTTCCCGATCGGCGGCCGCGCCGGCTTCCAGGGGACGCCCAACCATCAGTCCTGCGATCCGGGATGGATCGGTCTGGTGCGAATCGAGTACGGCCGCAACGCCCCCATGCCGCAGAACCGTGATCCTGTCTGCTACCGAGAAAACCTCGTTCAGCCGATGGCTTATGAAAAGGACCGTCCGTCCGCCCGCGCGGAGCGATTTAATCATTTCGAGAAGCCTCCGGGCCTCTTCCGGGGAAAGCAGGCTCGTGGGCTCATCCAGGATAAGAATCCTGCCTCCCCTGTAAAGCGCTCTCATAATTTCGATCTGCTGCCGCTGCGCGAAGGGCAGCTCCCGGGCCGGCCTGTCCAGGCCGACCTGGAACCCGAAAAGCTGCTGGAGTCGGAGCAGCTTTTCCCGGGCCTCCTCGATCTTGAGAAAGCCCGCATGGGACGGCTCACTCCCGATGACGATATTTTCCAGGGCCGAGAGTTGCGGAAACGTGAGTATATTCTGGTGAACCATCCCGAGGCCCTCCCGGATGGCGTCCCCCGGGCCCCTGAACGAGACCGGCTTCCCGTTCAGATATATGGAACCCGTATCCGGCCGGACACGTCCGAAGAGGATGTTCATGAGGGTTGTCTTCCCTGCGCCGTTTTCCCCTGCGATGGCGTGAATCTCCCCCTCCCCGATCGTGAGGGAAATATCCTTGTTTGCGTAAAAATTGCCGAATTTTTTAGAGATATGCCTGATATCGATCAAGAGGAAGGCCTTCCTTCGCGGCTAAAGTTCGGGCGGTTTAAACATCTCGACCTCTCCGGCGCTCGCCGGTACCGTCAGCTTGCCAGCCTTGAGAAGGTCCCGGGCTTTAGCTATTCGCTCCAGGTCGGCCGGGCTGAACAACTGCTTCGAATATTTCATCTCCGTTATGTCCATTGCGCCATCGGCCGCTCCCAGCCAGTGATGTCCACCTTTGAACCTGCCTTCGACCGCTTCCCTGATTGCTCCGTAGACGGCGATGTCCATTCTCTTCAAAGTGCTGGTGAGCACCTTTCCGGGCATGTCCGCATCCTTGTCCAGGTCGTCCCCGATGAGGTAGGCATCGCTGGACCCCTTGACGGCCTCGTTTGCGCCTATACCGGTGTTGCCGGCCACGGGGAATATGACATCGGCTCCCCTGTCGATCATGGCCTGAGCCAGGGACTTTCCCTTGACCGGGTCGTTAAACGATGCCGCAGAGCTTACCATTACTTCGATGTGCCTTCCGCGCGCCGCCTCAGCCGTTTTGATCCCGGCGCGAAATCCGCTCACATACGCCTCGACGGGAGGAATATCCATTCCCGTTACGATGCCGACCATCAGCTTCCTTGTAAAAAGCCCGGCCGCCAATCCGGCCAGGAAACCTCCTTCCTCCGATCTGAAGTCAAAGCTGGCCACATTGTTAACCGCTATGTCTCCCTCGATGTGAATGAACCTGGTCTGGGGAAAGCGCGGCGCAACTTGTGTAAGAGAATCCGTGAACAGGTAGCCAAGGGTGACGACAATGTCCGCCCGCCTTGCGGCCAATGCGAGATTGGAAGCATAATCGGCCTGTTCTCTTGACTGGAGAAACCGGGCGTCCACGCCGAAATCTTTCTTCGCCTTGAGCACTCCCTGCCAGCAGGCGTCGTTGAATGCCTTATCGCCCAGCCCTGCGGCATCGGTCAGAACGATCACCCGCATCGCTGCGGCCTCAGCCCCGGAGACCGGAAACAGGAACATTGCAGTCCAAAAGCCGAGAATAATTCCCAGGAAGGCGGCTATATTGCCTGGGCGTCTCGATGAAGCCTTTTCCATGACGGACTCCCGTCTTCTTAGCGAATTTATTTAGCAGGCGGCGGGCTTACTTATAGATGAAAAACAGTGAGCAGTGAACAGTGAACAGAAAAAGCAAAAAATAATTCCTTCTGGTTCTATCGCTTCGCGAGGAGTGGTGAATAGTGAACAGTGAGTGGTGAATAGTAAACAGAAAAAGCAAGAAAATGATTCCTTCTGGTTCTATCGCTTCGCAGGGAGTAGGGAGCAGAGAGCGGGAAGCGGGGAGCACGCTCATCTTCGTACAATTCTTGCACTCGCATTGTCGGCAGCGAGGTAATTGAGCTTTCAAAGTGCCATGCGACAGATGACTCCAGGCACATTAAAGATGAGAAGAGGTTTACCATGAGTGATCTATTTCCATTTATCCTTCCGGCCAATGTTCCGCAAGTCGCTCTGCTGTTCTGGTTTATCATAGCCTTTATCACCATGGAAATTTCAAGGGATGACGATTGATGACCATTGCGCGATATGGCAGAGTAAGCCGTGAAAGAATGGCTGGTCGCGGAAGGCTGTGCCCGGGAATGCATGGAGCAGCCCGCCGCCGGATATCACAAGGCTTGCCGGGGAGTAACAAAAAGGTGTCAAAAGGAACCCGTTGTCGTCTCGTTTGTTTGACAGAGCCTGGCCGATAATCCGTTATTAACCGATATTAACCGATGAGTTTCGGCCGGTTTGTGAAGATTTGCAGATCGGATGTTGAACAAGGGCGCATGCCCCTGGCTCGATTCCGGCCAGTTCGGGCGTCGCAAAATCCGGTTGGATGCTCCTCGCTTCTCGCTTCATCCAGTAAATGCTTCCTGCTCCCCGCTACGCATCGCCCTGGTGGTTCGGGACCAAGACACCGTTCTCGGCTCAGTCGCTTTCTTCTGTTCCTCGCATGGCGATAGAACCAAGCGGATTAATTTGCCTTTTCCAGTTCACTGCTCACTGCCTTTCCTGCAATCTCTTGGCCGTTAAGTTAATTCAGGTATTTCACTTGGTCCTCCCGTAGCAGCCGTAGCAGTCATTGACACTACTAGTTGGGGTGATTACCGCCTTCACAGGTATATCTGCCGATGAGGATGACGAAGGGGCAGGCAAAAGACGATTAGCCACGAATGATTACGGCGCCTGGTTAAAAGTTTTGTGGTTGTTACGGAAGTCTTTCGGGACCGGAATCCGACCAGCAAAATGCAGCTCAGATACATAGCGTGCAACGTGGCGGATTATTCAGGCTCAAAATCAAGGGGTCAAGATGTACCTCGACTTCTTCAAATTCAGAAAAAAACCTTTTCACATCACTCCTGATCCTGACTTTCTTTTTCTGGGTCCGAGTCACAATGTAGTTTTGTCCTCGATCAGCCATGCCATCGAACAACGTAGGGGATTAGTCGTCGTTACCGGTGAGGTTGGGGTAGGAAAAACGACGATCCTGAGGTCGTATCTGGAGGGAACCGACCCGGCAAGAATCAGGGTCGTATATATATTCAACGCGGCCCTTTCCTTCGGTAGACTGATGCAGCAGATCGTTTCAGAGCTTGATATTCCGGCTGTCGATAAGGACCTCCCGGACTACATTGACAGCGTCCTCCTTTATCTTCACGATGAATACAAGAACGACCGCAGGGTTGTGCTGATAATCGATGAGGCGCAGAACTTGCCGGTCGAGACTCTTGAGGGGTTCCAGATGCTGTTAAGTCGAGAGACCTCCCAGGAAAAACTGCTGCAAGTAATACTCGTCGGGCAACCGGAGTTCGAAAGCAAAGTGAATCTTCCAGAGTTGAGAGATCTCAAGCAGCGAATAGCGAGCAGTTGCCGCATTGATACCTTGAAGCCTGACGAGAGTCATGCTTATATCCAGCACAGGCTTATGAAGGTATCTTCATTCCACAACCCGGTTTTTACGAAAGGCGCCCTGAAGCGTATTGTCAAAGAGGCTCGTGGAATCCCACGGATAATTAATGTCATGTGCGACAATGCGCTTATCACTGCCTTCGGGTATCAGCGCAACCCCGTGGATGACAAAATCATCAAAGAGGTGATCAAAGATTTGCGTGGAATGCGACCGCAAACATTCTTCAGGCGGGAATTTGTTTTGTACCCGGTTCTGGTTGGGTTTTGGGGACTGGTCGTGCTCGCCTCGATGGCCCTCTTTATGCCTAAAGAAATTCCACACCGCAGGACGGAAATCTTCACTGCAAAAACTCCCGCGCTCCCGCCTGCGGCTGAGACAGTGAAGAAACCCGCAGACGCCCCGCCCGTTAAGGTAGCGCTCAAGGTCGAACCGGAGCCATCGATTCCTGAGGTCCAGGCAACCGGCAGTGACAAGAGTGTTTCTAAAATAATACCGCCCGCCCCGGTCCAGCGGCAGACCCCGGGGAAAACTCAGGCGTCTGCGGCCGAAAAAGCTCCGGTCCCCAACGATGGAGGCGCCCCGGCTAAGGGCGCCGCCGCCGGGGGGCCTAAATTGCAATCCCATCGATACATGGTCCAGCTCGGCTCCTTTGTGGACAAGGAGGAGGCCGAGGAGATAAGAGCCCGCCTCAAGGGAAACGGCTACAACGCAGTCGTCAAAACCCGCAAGCACCTGGTGCTCGGAGAGGTTTTCGTTATTCAGCTTCAACCGGTCGGCAGCGCTTCCAGGGCCACCAAATTGAGGGCCCAATTAAGAGGCGAATCCGTGGGCGAGCCAGTGGTCATTAAAGTGCCGTCGCGATAGTCGGCAATCCCTTGGAAATCCTTCAGAAATTGGGGTGAGAGTGTTGCCTGTCCGGATTTAAAAGCAGATCATCAACAGGTTCTTAACACTTTGGAAGTTAAACATCCCCCGTCCGAGGTAAATTATGAGCAAAATTTATGTGGCGCTGCAAGAGGCTTACCGGCAAAAGAAAGCGAGCAGCAGGAGCGACGAGATTATCATCCCCCAAAACCTTGCTTTCAACGAAAAAAACGAAAAAGTGGAGATCGACGAAGAGATGCTCAGTCTCTACAAGGTTATCGAGAGTATGCTTCCGGACGTTGGCAACCGTGTGGTCCAGTTCATCGGGTCCCACGCAGGTGAGGGGACATCAACTATCGTAAGGGAATTCGCACGAATTACAGCGGAGCGAGTACGCCGTTCAGTGCTTTTGCTGGATGCCGACCGATACCAGGCGACTCAGTCACAGTTCTTTTTAGTCCCGTCTCGATACAGTTGGATCAATGTTCTCCAGGAATCAGGAGAGGTGGGGAGCGCCATTCACCGGGTGGGTGAATCGGACTTATCCTTTTCTCCCGCATGCAACTTCAGAGATTGCACCTCGGACCTTTTCAATTCCCCGCGATTCGAAGGGTTCTGGGCGAATCTGAAGGCTAAATTTGACTTGATACTTATCGATTCACCGCCGCTTATGGTCTCACAAGATGCCTTGGCCCTGGCATCAAAGGTTGACGGAGTGGTCCTGGTTGTAGAGGCGGAAAAGACCAAATGGAGGACAGCCAGATATGTCAGGGAACAGATAGAAATGGTCGGCGGGAAAATCCTTGGGATCGTGTTTAACAAGAGACGCTATTATATACCTCAAGCTATTTATAAAAATCTGTAGAAATTTATACAGTCCACTATTGCCGCCAGAAACCCCGATGGATTCAAGAACCCTGCGTCGCTATGAAAGTGAAATATACCGTACACCTACCGTGAAAATACCTGATTAACATTATTTACAAATCAATACCTTTTGATTATGAAGCAAGGTGGGAGGACTAAAGTTATGAATCCGACCTCAGAGCTAATCTGTCTACACGAAGCGATGGTGAGACTATGCAAGTTGTACGTCGCAATAGATAACAAACCAGATGGGGCAGATACAGTTCAGGAATTAAAAACGGAAATTATGAGTATTTATAAAGAAATAATGGGCATAGGAAAAGAGAGTACGCTTCAAAGTATTAACTAGCCAGTCTTTCAATTGCCACCTCGAATGAACCCAAGCGGGTTGTCAAAAAACCTTTCTATGGCACCATCGTCTATGTTGCGGGCCTGGTTATCAAAATAGTAAAGCTCGCCTATATTCCTCAACCTGGATACACTAATTTCCCCTGTAGTTACCGAAAAGACATCAAAATGATTTATGACCGCGATCCGATCCCGTAGCAGCCGTGCGGCATCGGGCCGGACCCGGAACGAACATTTTCCAACTCGCCTGCCGCCCCGGCCATGATTTCGGGCGCCGTTAAGACTCGTGTCGGGCATTCACACTTCCGATGATACGAAATGGGCCATTTTGGCAGGGTTTTTGGATTTTTTGATGAAATTTTTGACTCCCTTCGAGGCCCAGGGCAAACCCAAGATAGTGAACAGTGAATAGTGAACGGGGAGCAGGGAGCGGGGGACAGTGAACAGTGAGCAGGCGAACAGAATCCCTCAATTCCTCAATTCGCTTAATTCAATAATTGTATACCACGGAGTGATTTGGCCGTGCAAAACGGCAACCAGAAGCGGCAAAAAGAAGTAGGGCAGGTGAGATGGTGAATGGCTGTGTGGGTTAATATAAACTACACAAGCCCTACTCATCATCAATATGTTATAAGTCAAGAAGGTAAGTAACTTTATGCCCTAGAAACTTCATCAGTATAATTGTGTCATACCATAATAATCTTCCTTTTGTCTTACATATACTGCTCTACCGTACTTAATTTTTTCATTGTCTATTATCATAGTTCCTTCTCCGACGTTGGCGACTAGTTTACCATTTTGTGAATACACATTTAGTATTCGACACTGGTAAATCTGATTGTTAAGTGTGCTGGCTATGATAATACTGTTTGCTCTTATGTATATTGTAAAAATCATGTTGTAACCAGCGTCATAAACATACTTTAAATCATCATTATGTAATAACATCCATTCATGTGTGACCACAAAATTGGCGCTTCGCGCCTGTGTGAGTGGTGCTGCGATAAATAAGACTACGCATATCGATAATACTGAAAACATGCGCTTTTTCATGCACTTCTCCACTTGATTCAAATTCGGAAATTAAAAAATCTTCCAGTTCTTTCCATCGAGCGCACTCTCCAATGTACTTCCCGAATGCCTGAACGGATATTTCATTGATCTAGTCGTAGCAAAGATTCTGCCAGTTCTCGCGTTTCCTCGTGAGCAAGATAGTACCTGATGAAGCCCACAAGCCAAGTAACACCAGAGCGGGAGAGCGATTTGAAACTCGCTCTCTCAACCTGCAAGGAATCGACTTTTATAGAACGCGGCCCTGAAACGACGCTCAATAGTGAAAGCCACCAATTTCCATTTTGAATTCGGCACAAATATTTGTGGGATACTTCCGGGATAATGTGAGTTAGGAGCCATTCCATACCTTCAGCGGGAACGGACATTGGGAGGTGTGCAATTCACGGATGCTGGTACATTAAGCAGCTTGGTCGAGAATACTCCATATAGTGTCGATCCATTCGCGGTGTTCAGGTTTCATTAATACGGAACGCAGGCACGTTATCGTGTCGCGGTCGGGTTCCATGGCTGCGGGAAGATCGAAGAACCTGGCCGGCAAATCGGCCAGTGCAAGGTAGAGCTGGCGCCGTTCGGCCTCGGCAAAAATCCGGCGTGCGATCCCGGATGCCTCGCTAACCCGTGCGGCCCGGGGCGCCCAGATGACGATATCGAGTTCGGGCGCGAAGGCGGTGAGGAAGCGTTGGTCGGCCTTGAGCCTGCGATACAGCTCCAGGGCGGCTTCGCGCGAACTTTGAAGTCCCCGGGCAAATTCTCCGTCTTTTACCAGGGGAAGCAGTTTCTGCGTGGCCCACAATCCGACCGCTGCTGCCCCGGCCCGCGAGCACTCAAGGCTTATTTCACCGAGGTGCAGTTCGTTTGAGCTGAAGTAAGTGTAAGGGGAGTCGTGCTTGTAGAAACGGCCGACGCCGGGGTCCTTGAACAACACACAACCACATCCGTAGGGCTGAAGGCCGTGCTTGTGCGGGTCAATTACGATGGAATCGACCTCCGGAAGCAGGTCGTACGCCCGGCGGGTTTCGGCGGTCAAGTTATCGGTCAGTCCGAAGTAGCCGCCGTAAGCCGCATCGGCGTGGATGCGGAAACCATACTGCTCGCGGAGTTCGATCAGTTCGGCCAGCGGGTCGATAGAGCCCGTGGCTGTTGTGCCGATGGTCGCTACAACGGTGCCGATCCCTCCCCGATCGAGACGCCCTTGGAGCGCTTCGAGGTCCATGCGGGCCCGCCGGTCGCAGGCAATGGCTTCATATTCCAGTTTGAGGACGGCGCTGATGCGGCTGTGCGTATAGTGCGCCTGCTCCGATGCGACAATGCGGCCGGCCGGGTTGAGGCGGTTGGCTATCCAGAGCGCTTCCAGGTTTGCCATCGTGCCGCCTCCGGTCAAATGACCGAGATGTTTTTCCCAACCGAACATTGCGGCAATTTCGCTCACGGCCTCTTTTTCCATGCGGGAACTGGCCCGCCCGCCGTCGAGCGCGTGGTTGTTGGGGTTGATCCACATTGCCAGCATCGAAGCGAGCCGCGCCACGGGATGGGGCGGTTTGAGCATTTGCCCTGCATAGAGCGGGTGAAAGTACGGGTAGTTGTCGCGTAACCGCTCGGCTACCTCCATAATGACCCGTTCCATGGCCTTGTAATCCGCAACTGCGGCGGCTGCCGGAGGCAGGTTCGAAAAGCCTGCCTCCAACGTATGGAGAGCGTTCCGCAGGATTCTCAAGGAATCCTTTTCCAAAATGGAAGGCGAAGCATTTTCCACAGTTAGGACTTTCTTTACCGCGTATAAAGAGTAAATTCAGCGCCCGACTTCTACCAGCCAGAACCTTTCATAGAATTCCTTGATTACCGCTGCCAGGGGCTTTGAGGCATCGAGGACGAGAAACCTTTCGGGCTCTTTTTCGGCGAGAGCAAGGTAGCCGTTTCGCACCTTCTGGTGAAATATCCGGTCCTCCTGCTCGATCCGGTCGCGGTCTGCTCCATCCCGCGCCGCAAGTCTGGTCATGGCTGTATCTATATCGCAGTCGAGCAGGATTGTCTTATCCGGCCACAGGTCCTTCGTAGTCCATTCCTGGATCAACCTCAGCCGTTCGAGGTCGAAACCACGCCCGAAACCCTGGTAGGCGAAGGTGGCGTCAACGAACCGGTCGGTCAGGACCCAGGAGCCTTTCTTCATGGCGGAGATGATGACCTGATCGGTCAATTGGGCCCTGCTGGCGCTGTAGAGAAGCACTTCGGCGCGGCTGTTCATTTCGGAAAGAGCAGGATCGAGCAGGATTTGGCGGATTTTTTCGCCGATTGGCGTTCCGCCGGGCTCGCGCGTCCTTACGCATGGGATTCCCGCCGTTGAAAGCCAGTTCGACAACTGGTCCATGAGAGTGCTTTTCCCGCACCCGTCAATGCCCTCAAAACTGATGAATTTCGCCGGGAATGAAAGCCGGTGGTGTTTGGGCTTATCCTGCCTGGATCTGGTCACGCTTTTCAATCGGCACTCCCTGCGGGCTGGCGGCGAGCGGCCTTGCACACTCAGTGCACGCGCGCCTGGCGGAGCCTGGAGATTGGGGGAATCATTCCTCCGCTCTTTTCTCTGATAGCCGGAGTACTCAAAAACCCGGCCATGAGGCTGCAATAGTACGGATTATGCCTGGATGGAGAGATTATCGGCCTCCGTCTTGGTGTCCTCGTTGTAATTTTGCCTTTGCCGCTCGAAGTTGATCCGGTTTTTGGCAATATAGATTTTCTTGAGCTCCTCGAAGCCGAGGCCGAAAACAGCGCACGTGCAGGCAAGCGCGGCCCACAGGTCGAGAATGGCGCTTCTTGCCCTCTCCGGTTTATACCCGCCGCCTTTCGCCCACCATTTCCATTTGAGGCTGTTTTGGAGTTCGTCGGTGGCAAGAAACGTCCTGATGGCGCAGGTCTCAAACGATGTCCCATTTTCTGAGGCGCCGAAAGACGGAAGGTCTTCAGGCCCCACACCCACGATTTGGGAAAGACTCACCAGAAAATGGAGTATATCGACAATTTCGACCTTGCCGTTCTGGGTCCCCATGCCGTGGTCGGCTACCTCGCGGATCAACTCGGCAAGTTCGGCTGAAAGCGCCTTGCGGTAGTTTTCGACCCATACGAGTTTTTGTTCCGGATCGTTCATGGTTGTCTCGAAATCCTTGCCTGAATTTGCCAGGGTCCGAATATTGAGTTCCCATTGCAGCGAGAATATTTCCCGCATCCCTTCCTGTTCCACGCCGTCCCCTTTATGTAGAAATCTTTTCAACTCAGATCGCTCAGCACTCAAGCCCAAGGCTTTCAAAATATTTTCTGGCCTCTTTTGCAAGAAAGCGAATCCGGGGGTGAGCCTGGCTCGAATCTCTCAGCAGAATGAAATGCTTCCAGCCGCTCCAGCGGCCGCTGACGAAAATCTCGCTTTTCAACAGGTTTGGCAGAATGTCCCTCGCGATCTCCGGCCTCAAGCCCCTGGCAAGGTCTTCCCTGTACCAGTGGAAAATAAGCTCGGCGCGCTTTCGCCATTCACCTGCCAGAAGGTCGTCAGGCTCCAGGCTTCCTTTGCCCTCATCATATGAATTTTCCAGCTCTTCGGGCAGAATCAGGACCATGCCCTTGTTCCCGTAGTTCACATAACGGGTGCTTTCCTGTGTAAAGGAAAACACACGGTGGCGCACCACCTCGTGCGTTATGCCCCGGTCGCATGTGAACCTGAAGACGAAAATGGGAAGATCGAAATACGGGTCTGTTTTCAGAAGCTCCAGTTGCTCCTCTTCTTCCAGGAGCGATGCCCGCGAGGGTACCGCCTGCTCATGACCCTCCCATGGGAAGATGGCTGGAAAAAAACGGTTCAGGTTCTTGGCGAGAAAACCATGTATATGTTCCCGCGCCTTCAGGCTGTCCAGGGTCTCGATCCAGGCGCGAAAATTCCCCGACATGAGAAATCCCGATCCGGAATTGACCGGGAAAACACGATGAAAACCAAGCCTGTCGGTCAGCGCCTGAAGAATGTCCGCAAAAGTGATCGGACCCGGTCCCCCCTGAATCAGAGCAGACGGGTCTTTTTCGACTTTCAGGACAATGTTGCTATGTTCGAGCACGGAAAGATGTCCATGCGATTTGAGCATGAGCACAAACTTTTTGGCGGAATCCTCCGTTATCTTGTCTTCGGACTTGTAGGCCGTTCTCCCGCACAATTCGACTAGCCGCAGAGCGCGATTTTCGTCCGAAGGGGCCAAACCGAAAGCGGAAACCGAGCTTTTGACGAACTGGACAGACATTTCTCTCTCCTCCCTCAAAACCTTCATATCTATTCCATACCACCTGGCGCTGTCGCCTCGATCTCAAAGCCCCGTGAAAACTCCACGCTCCGCAAGGGGCTATCGCAAAAGTCGTTGAGTTCGGAATGGAAATTACCGGATCATTTGGTGGAAAACGCCACTTCCTGCGGGGTGAAGCACTCCTTTTATCCCGAATCGAGGTGCGTTTACCAGCATTTTCTTCTGTAAAGATTTCAGGGTCTTAGAACATTCGGCAGCGGCGAACGCATACTGATATGACTGCTAGTCACCGGTTGTCTCGGCGGAGTTTTGCAGCCGGGTGAGAAGCTCCGAGGCGAGACGGCAGATTTTGTGTTCGACGAAAGATCCATCCTCAAATATACGGATTTCGGACTGGTCCCCGAGCAAAGGCTCAAGAAGCTCGGCCAGGGCAGAGGGGCCGCAGCCGGGATGGCCGTTCAAAACTTTGGGTGCCGCCGGCCTTGCTGGCGGTCCCACCGCAAGTAGCGTTCGGAGTGCAAGCCCTCTTCTTGCAGGGTTCGGGGATTTCAACTGCGCCATGACCGGAGCGGTCCAGTCCCGCAAAAGTTCGGGCCTTTTCTGCGCCAGCCGGCTGATCCCCCACATGACTCCCAGTTCGAGTTCGTCGTTTTCCAGCAGGTTTCCCTGGACATCGATGTATGAGACAAGGATTCGATGATATTCGCGGGCGAGGGTTTCGTTTTCGGCCATTATCTCCCCCATGGCCTCGGGGGCGCCCCAGCCGATTCCTCCGGATTCGTCGTTGAGGTTCCACATAAGCCGCCGCATGATGGTGCGGGCCGATTCGAGGTCTTTTTCGGCCATTGCCGAAACGGTGATTCCGATCGCCCGGACCACTCTCCACCTGAGCACTTCATCGGTTTCGAACAGGGCGCAGAGCAGCGGGTTTATCATTTTTTGCGGGGGGACATCGAGCCCTTTGAGCGCCTCTTCGAAATCGGGTGACTTGAGAAGCGAGCGCGCAAGTTTTATCAACTGAATTCCCCCCGGTCCCGCGTGGCGAGCGCACTCATCGCCGCTTCTGTCCGGTCCTTTGCCCGCTCTTTTTACATTGCCGCTCACGATTCCGCAATCCCGATTATTATGCACCGCCAGGGCACGAAGAGAACGAAGGAACTACAGCGCCTGACCCTGAAGCCGACCAGGGGACGAAGCTCCTTGACAATCATTATCGCGCAAAGACCTTTTCTTTTCCAGTGAACTCGATGAATTATCGACTCCTGGCAAAATCCGGGGTTTCGCGGTTAAAATCCTGAAGCGGATAGAGCGGACCTGAAAACTTCAAAAATATCCCTGAGCAGGTCAGACGGATTCTGGTATTATGCAGTTGTTTTTAATTTCACAATAGATCCGTTTTCCGGGGCGGTTGCACGTGGACTTTTTCGCCTTGTGCGTGAAGCTTGTTGTGACAACCTTGGTCAGCCTGGTGATTTCTGCGCCGGCAAACCCTTTTTGAGGAATACTCGGAGGAGATTGCGAAGAATGCGTCCGTGTTCAGATCATAGACCCGAAGAGACCATCGCCGCCCATTATGAGGAAGCTGTACAATGGCGGCGCCAGTTGCACCGAAATCCCCAGCCGGCGTGGGTGGAGTTCTATTCCACCGGCTTTGTGGCGGAAAAACTCGCGGAGTGGGGGTACGATCTGCAGCTTGGCAAAGACATTATCGCAGCGGACAAGCGTGTGGTCGTGCCCGATTCGAAAACCCTTGAGGCTGAATACGCTCGTGCGGTCGCATCCGGTATAAAGGAGCAGTTTGTCGCCCCCGCCAGGGGCGGCTATACCGGGGTTGTCGGAGTTCTGAGGGGCGCTCTTCCCGGTCCCACGGTTGGTTTGCGCTTCGATATCGACAGCCTTGAAATCCTTGAGTCAAGCGATCCGTTTCACCGGCCGGTGGCGGAAGGATTTGCATCACAGATCCCGGGTTATGGACACATGTGCGGACACGATGTCCATACTGCAATGGGATTACTCCTGGCCAGGCACTTTGCTGAAAATCGCGAAAGTCTCAGGGGCACTGTTAAATTCCTGTTCCAGCCCAATGAAGAGAATCTTGGCGGGGCTGCGGCAATGGTCGAAAACAAGGTGGTGGATGACCTGGATTTTCTCCTCGGCGGGCATGTCGGCATATACGTGGGCCAGGCCGGGCAGATTGCGATGAATGTGCGAAGTTTTATGGCGCTGTCCCGGTTCGAGGTTATCTATCGTGGGCGTTCGGCGCACGCGGGGTTGAGTCCAAACGATGGCAAAAATGCTCTGCTCGGGGCATGTGCCGCCGTGACCAACCTTTATGCCATCGCCAGGCATGCGGAGGGGGCTTCACGGGTGAACGTGGGCGTGATGCACGCGGGCACGACCTGGAACATAATTCCGGACAGGGCTTACTTCCGCATGGAAACGCGCGGCATGACCGACGAGATAAATGAGTTCATGGTTGAGAAGGCGATGGAGGTGCTTGAGGGCGCCGCAACGATGTACGACCTGGGTCTCGAGATCAAACCTGCGGCCACAGCGCTCAGTGCCGAGAGTTCCCCCGAACTCATAGAACTCGGAACTTCAATCGCGGAGAAACTCCCGTCGGTCACCGAGGTAATACAGGAGGCGGCTTTCAATGCATCGGAAGACGTGACGGTGATGATGAAGCGGGTTCAGGACCGGGGAGGCAAGGCGCTGTTCGTTTTGTTCGGCACTCCTGTCGGCGGAGGTCATCACAGCACGACCTTTGACGTCGATGAGCAGGTTATACAGACCGGGGCTGAATTTCTGGCAGCGATGCAGCAGGAGGTGAGCACCAGTTCGCCGCAGCTATTCATTTCGCTCTGGGACACCGGGAAACCATGAAAAGACCCGTAGACCCGTAGGCGCGTTCTCACAGCCAATAGCCGATGGACCGTGAGAATATTTCTTTCATGCGCTCACCCAGGGACCTTCGTTCCCATTTCTCCAGGGAAATGGCCTCAGAGTCCTCGAGGTCCATTTTAAACATGGCTTCCATCTGGTTGGCGAAGTCCTGGCCAAGAATCACCGCGTTCACCTCGTCGTTCCTCAAGAAGCTCCACAGGTCCATGTTGGTGGACCCCACAGAGGACCAGACCCCGTCGATGACAGCGGTCTTGGCGTGCAATACGGCGCTGTGACGTTCGTACAATTTCACCCCGGATCTCAAGAGCTGCGAGTAATGGAATCGGCCGGCATAAAGAGCCGGCATGCAATCGCTCTTGGATGGAAGGATGATCTTCACGTCCACCCCGCGTTTAGCGGCGTCGGTAAGCGCTCGTACCGTTTGGCTGTCGGGAACGAAATAGGCGTTGGTCAGATGAATGGACTCGGATGCAAAGGTGATGGCGGAAAGATAGGCCATATAAGTGGCCCGGTTCTTCTGTCCCTCTGTACTGCCGATCACTCTCACCGGTTCGTTCCCTTCTTGCGTCAACTGAGGAAAGTAGTTCCCGCCGGGAAGCTCCGCTCCTTGTTCTCTTTTCCAGGTATCCAGGAAAAGTTTCTGGAATTCCGCGACTGCCGGCCCCTCGATTTGAACGTCGGTATCGCGCCATAACAATCTCTTGCGGCCGCGCCCGGAGAGTCCGGACAGGCTTTTGGAGAAGATGCTCGAAAAGTTGACGCCGCCAGTGAAAGCAACGGAGCCGTCCACGACCAGTATCTTCCTATGATCGCGATGCGTAAGCGGCCATCCAAGGACCGGAATAATCTGATTGGTCGGATTGAATGCGAGTACGTTAATCCCCCCCTGACGCAGATGTTCGAAAAAAGCAGGCGGAGTTTCGAACGAGCCGAGGCTGTCGTATATGAGGTTCACCTGGACGCCTTCGGAAGCCTTTTGAACAAGCAAGTCCGCAAACCTTCGGCCGGTTTCATCAGCCGAAAAAATGAAGGTCTCCAGGTTGATATGGTCTTTGGCATTTTGAATGGCCTCGGACATGGCGGCGTAGGTAGCGGTTCCATCGATGAGCAGTGTCGCTTTGTTTCCGACTACCAGGGGGGTGCCGCTGATCGTCTCTTCTACGGCAAGGTGCCGCTCCAGGATGCCCGAGGGAAGAGGCCGCCGCTTGAGCCTGTTCAGGATTGCCCTGCTCTCCCTGGCCGTCAACCGTCTATGAGCGCCAACCATTGCGAGAGGGACCTCTTCGGTGGTTGGTGAATACCGGAACACTGATTCCGTGCTGGGCAGGCTCGCACAGCCTCCCGTAAGGAAGAGGCATAAAAAAGAGGCAAACAGGGCCAGACCCTTAACTGCTGCAACTTTATCGATCGGTCTCATTCAGGGGCCTTAATGGCGGTGGGACCGCCAGCCAGGGTGGGCGCTTGCCCCGGACCGCGCCTGGGAGGCGCATGGGCCGCCGGCAAGGTGGTGCGGTATGTTCTCCGGGGACGGATATTTGCCGGTTTTAACTATAAGTCGCAGGCAGAGACTATCACGGCCCAACTTGATTCACAAGCGGTGGGTCCGCCGGCCGGGATGGGCGCGTGTCGGTCGCGGGGGGCCTCTTCGGGCAGGCAGGGAAAATTTTTCCGGACTCGTTCGGCTCGACTGGCCGGAGTTTCCGGAGGGACACCGGTTGGGCGAAAAAGAGGGGATCAATACCGGATCGGCCGAAAATCCCCCTGCCTTTTGGGCAGGGGGGGTGCCTGTCAATGTGAACTACCAGTTAAAAACCTTGTCGAGTTCTTCGTCCGGCACCGTGAACGTGACATTGTGCGGGGCCACCGGTTCGGTTGTGAAAAATCTGGGCAGCCGGTCTTGTTCTTTCGTAAAGCCTGCCCTCGCGTTGAAGTCCCGCTCGGTTTTCAAGATCGTCTTGCCCAGTTCCACTACGTCATTAGCAGTCATGTTCAGGCCGTAGAAGGAATTGATAAGGTCGATGAGCGCCTGGAAAGTTTCAGGTTGATCCAGAACCGCAAAGGCGATGAAGAGGCACATGCCGGTTGCGTCAACCGCTGCGGTCGCGATCTGGAGATTGCGTGAGAGTTCGATCTGTCCCGCGGGTTTAAGCGGGTCCACTTTACCGCCCACTCCGAGAATGTTTGCGGTTACGGCGTACCCCGCGGTGTGATCGGCCCCCATTGTGCTTGTGGCGTAAGTTACCCCGATGCCCTGCACGGCCCTGGGATCGTAGGCGGGAAGTGCCTGCCCTTTGACTACCGGCACCCGCTCGACGCCGAAGACCCTGCCGGTCACAGCCGCACCGCTGCCCAGAATGCGTCCGAGAGGCGTGCCCTGGCCTACTTCCTTAACGAGTCTTATGGCGCCTTCCGCGTCCCCGAACTTGAGAAGGCCCGCTTCCATGGCAACCCCCAGGGTAACCCCCATCTCGATGGTATCCAGGCCGTAATTATCGTCCAGAAAATCGAGTTGGGCTATCGCGTCCAGATCGCAGATGCCGCAGTTGCCGCCATGGGCCCATACGGTTTCATACTCCGGCTGCTTGGTCAGATAATGGCCGTCCTTATCGTGATAGGTCCCAGAGCACCTGATGACACATCCCCTGTGGCAGCCGTGGGTGGCCAGACCCCCTCGGGCTGTTTCCGTCTCGGCCTGGGTCTCGCCGCTTATCATGTGTGCCGAGTCGAAACGGCCCTGCTTGAAGTTGTAGGTGGGATAGCCCCCGGCTTCATTCAAAATGTTGGTCAAAACGTTTGTCCCGTACGCAGGCAGTCCCTGTCCCGTCACGGGATGGTTCCTCAGACCCTCGACGAACTTCTTATTTGCTTCCTTGTATTTCTCCGGGTCTTTGGGGGTGCGCATCTTCATGCCGGTATCGTCCAGAATGATGGCCTTGATCCCCTTGGACCCCATTACCGCGCCCAGTCCCCCGCGTCCCGCATGACGGGTCGGCCGGAACTCCACGTCGGTGCAGGCCACGGAAGCCGCGCCCAGTTTCATCTCCCCGGCCGGCCCAATGGAAATCATAGCCACGCTGTCGCCGTACTCCGCTTTCACTTTTTCGGCCAGATCGTAGTTGGACATCATCTTGAGGGAGTTGTCTTTGGTGATCTTCACCCCGTCCTTATTTATGTAAACCTTGTAGAGATCGTCATTTCCCGGCTTACCTTCCAGGACGATGGCCGCATAGCCCAGCCTTGCAAGCACCTGGGCGGCCTGCCCCCCCGAGTTGGCCTCCTTGATTCCCCCCGTAAGAGGACTTTTGGCGCCAACCGAGAGCCGTCCGGACATGGCCGCTATAGTGCCGCTCAAGATACCGGGGGCGATCACCAGTTTGTTTTCTGCGCCCAGAGGATGGCAAAGAGGCGGCACCTCTTTGGCTACCAGAGTGGAGGTGAGCGCACGGCCTCCCATCCCTGTGTAATCTCCCGTGGGGACCTCAGTTGCCTTAGGTCCGCCAGCCGCTCCCGAGTCGATCCTTAAGATTTTAAGCATAAGTATTCCCCCTTTGCTACACGCATTGCGAGCAGCGCCAGCCAGGCACACAATGCGTCGGCTGCGTGCTGCTCCAGCTAAGAATCCCTTTAGTTTAGTTTATCACCTCCTTCAGCGTCGCGCAACTTTTTGTATTGATGCGAAATGACACGGGTTGACACGGTTTCCGCATTTTTCGGGTAAAGGTCCAGTATCGGGATATTTATCCCTTACGCATTGGTTGAATTGATCGGCTAGATGATTATTCTCCTTCAAGATTCGTCATTTCGAAGCCCACGACGAATCCCTCGATGCGCCGGCGAGAAAGCGGGCCTGCGCGCGGCAGGACCGTGTTCGAAGTAATAAATTGACCATTTTTCAGTTGACCCATTTTCAGTTGCTGACCTGGGAACATGAACACACGCGAGGCTGTTTATGGCAGAAGACCCCGAAGTTGGAGCGACGGCCTCCGCAGGGAGCAACCCCCGGGTTCACCTCCGGCCGCTCCGGCTTCAGCCAAGTAAACTCAGCGCCGGCTTGGTTTCACGGACAGAAGTGGTCCTGAACGCGATAAACCGCGTGCGTTGCCGAAAATTGCGCCGTTTCTTCCTCCTCTCGTTGCTCCTGGTCGCCGGTTGCGCCAAGCTGGGGCCGAACTATGCCAGGCCGCAGGTTGAGCTGAATAAAAACTGGCTGGAGGCGCAGGAGAACCATGTAAACACCGGGCCTGGTGAATACAGGACCTGGTGGCAAGTGTTCAAAGATCCCGTTCTCGACCGGCTCATTGAGACCGCCTACCGGAAAAACCTGAATCTGCAGGTTGCCGGGTTGCGGGTCCTGGAGGCCCGGGCCCAATTGGGCGCCGCAGTCGGCCAGTTGTATCCCCAAACGCAGCAGGCTACCGCTTCGGTGGAAAACGTGCGGGAAAGCGAACGAGTACCTGCGTCCGTCAACTACAGTGCGGCGGCGCTGGGGGTGACCGCGACCTGGGAAATCGACTTTTGGGGCAAATTCCGCCGGGCCGTCGAGTCCGCCGACGCAAGCCTGATGGCCAGCGTGGCCAATTATGACAGTGTACTGGTGAGCCTGACCGGGAGTGCGGCGAATCTCTATGTCACTATCCGCACTCTGGAGCGCCGGCTCATCATCGCGCGCAGCAATGTCGATACCCAGCGGAAAAGCCTGCAGATCGCCAGGTACCGCTTCGAGGGCGGCACTACCTCCAAGCGGGATGTGGAACAGGCTCGGACTCTTCTGGCCAGCACCGAGGCGACGGTGCCGGTCCTGCAAATCCAGTTGAGGCAGGCCGAGGATGCCTTGAGCATACTGTTGGGGATGCCGCCGAGTCTTCTGGCCGAGCAACTGCAGGGCAGGGAGGCGGAAATTCCGGCCCCGCCTGCCGACGTGGTCGTGGGTATCCCGGTGGACCTGCTGCGCCGGCGGCCGGATATCCGGGCGGCGGAGTACAACGCCATGGCCCAATGCGCCCAAATCGGCGTCTCCAAGGCCCAGCTCTACCCCGCGCTGTCCCTGCTGGGCGCCTTCAGTTTCCAGTCCAGCACCATCAATAACTTCAGTCTGGGAGATATATTCCTGTGGAGCAGCCGCGCCGGCAGCGTCGGCCCGTCGGTGGCCTGGAATATCTTTAACTACGGGCAGCTTACCAACCTTGTGCGCGTCCAGGACGCCCGCTTCCAGGAACTGCTGGTCACCTACCTGAATACCGTTCTCAGCGCCCAGCAGGACGTAGAGGATAACCTTACGGGCTTCCTGCACTCACAGGAGGAGGTCGGATCGCTGGAAGAAAGCGCCGATGCCGCTCGAAGTTCCCTGGACCTCGCAGTGATCCAGTACTCCGAAGGCATCACGGACTTCACCACCGTCCTGACCGCCCAGCAGTCACTCCTGAGTGCCGAGGACAGCCTGGCCAGCGCCCTGGGCAACATATCCACCTTTCTGGTCGGAATGTATCGCGCCCTGGGAGGCGGATGGGAAGTCCGGGAAGGCCAGGATTTCGTCCCGGCTGAAATCAGGGAGATAATGGAGAAACGCACCAATTGGGGAGGGTTGCTGACTCCAAAAAGCGGGCCGCCGCCCACCCCGGAGCAGCAGGAACAGAAGCCCCTGACCCGGGCTCCCGAGTGGTAAAGCATTGGCGAGTCCCTGCTTTTTCAATTCGCCTTGGGGAGATCATGAAAATGACAGCATCTGAATCGGGTCCGTCAATCAGCAGAAAATTCAAATTGATTGCATGGGTCCCCATCTGCGGATTTTTGGTTATTCCCGCATGCGGAGAAAGAAACGTCTATGCGCCCCCGCCCCCGCCCGTGGTTACGGTGAGCCAACCCGTGCTCCGGTCGGTGGTGGACCGCCTGGAGTTCACCGGCAATACTCAGGCCATTAATACGGTGGAACTCCGGGCACGGGTGCAGGGGTATCTGGAAAAGGTCTATTTTAAAGACGGCGACGTGGTAAAAAAGGGACAACACCTGTTCCTGATTGAACAAGACACCTACCAGGCCCAATTGAAGCAGGCTGAAGCCCAGATCCTCCAGCAAAAGGCCAACCTGGAGCATGCCACTCTCGAGACCGCCCGCTATACGAAACTGGTGCAAAAGCAGGCTGCCTCCGAGACGGACCTGGACAACTGGCGGTTTCAACGGGACGCTTTTCAGGCCGCGGTCGTGGCTGCGGAGGCCAACCGGGACCTGGCCAAGCTGAATCTTGACTATACGATGGTCAACTCCCCGTTCGACGGGCGGATTGGACGGCGTCTGGTGGACCCCGGCAACCTCGTGGGCGCCGGAGAATTCACCGCTCTGGCCCGTGTCAATCAGATCGACCCGCTTTATGTATACTTCACTATCAGTGAACGGGACCTGCTGCGGGTCGTGGGCGAGACCGGCATCTCGGCGGCCGAAGCCGAAAAGATAAAGATACCGCTGGACTTAGGGCTCGCCAATGAAACCGGTTACCCTCACCAGGGACACATGGATTTTGCCGCCATCAGTCTCTCCCCGACCACCGGCACCCTGGAGCTGCGCGGCATATTTCCCAACCCGGACGGCAAGATCCTGCCCGGATTGTTCGCCCGGGTGCGCGCGCCTATAGTGGGTTCCGAAAAGCCCTCCCTGGTGATCCCTGAAGTAGCGGTCGGTTACGACCAACTGGGCTCCTATGTCCTGGTGGTGGGAAACGACAAAATAGTGGAGCGCCGTTCTGTCGAACTGGGCGCCCGGCTGGATACCTTCCAGGTGGTCCGGAGCGGCCTGACCGGAGAGGATTGGGTCATTGTGAACGGGCAGATGCAGGCTGTTCCCGGCCGTCCGGTGACCCCCGTCCGTGAGCCGCTGACTCCCGTGCCGGAAAAGACCGGGGCTATGCCTCGCGCCAACCACGCCAGGGAAGGGGTCTCATGATCTCCGAGTTCTTCATAGAGCGGCCTATTTTCGCCAATGTTATCGCCATTATCACTGTCATTCTGGGCCTGGTATGCTTCTACGTCCTGCCCGTGGCGCAGTACCCGCCCGTCGTGCCGCCCACCATCCAGGTGACTACAAACTACCCCGGGGCCAGCGCCGAGGTCGTGGCCCAGACTGTGGGTATTCCCATCGAACAGGCGGTCAACGGGGTGGAGGGCGCCATCTACATGTCATCCACGAGCGCCAGCGACGGCAGCTATAGCCTGACCGTCACTTTTAACGTGGGAACCGACCTCAATACATCGCTCGCCCTGGTGCAAAATTACGTGAACAGCGCCCTGGCGCAGTTGCCCTCCGGGGTGTCCAACCAGGGAATCACCGTCAAGAAGGTCTCCACCGATATCGTGCTGGTGGTCAGCATTTCATCGAAAGATGACAGGTACGACGCCAAATATCTTTCCAATTACGCAATCATCAATCTGGAAAATCCTTTGGCGCGCCTGCCTGGAGTGGGGCAGGTCATTATCAAAGGCTCCGGCCCTTACAGCATGCGGGTCTGGCTGGACCCCAGAAAGCTCCAGGATTTCAACCTGACTACCTTGGACGTGGTCAATGCCATCCAGGGCCAGAATGTCCAGGTGGTAGCCGGGAAGCTGGGCGGCCCGCCTACGCCGCCAGGCCAGGTGTTCCAGTTTACCGTCAACGCACTGGGCCGTTTGTCCGACGTCGAGCAGTTCGAAGATATCATCGTCAAGAGTCCCCGCGGCCCCGAACAAGCGCAGATCGTGCGCGTGCGCGACGTGGCCAGGGTGGAACTCAGCCAGCAGACCTACAGCACCTTTGCAGAAGTCGACGGCCACCCGGCCGCGGATATTCCCGTCTTTCTCCTGCCGGGGGCCAATGCCATGACCGTTGCGCAGGAGGTTAAGCAGGCCATGGCGGAAATGAGCAAAAGGTTCCCGCCGGGCATGATCTGGGAGTCTCATTACGACACCACCAAGTTTGTGGCCGAGACCATTAAAGACGTATACACGACGCTGCTCCTGGCCGGTATTCTGGTGCTCATCGTGATTATGGTGTTTCTGCAAAACTGGCGCGCCACCCTTGTGCCCGCCACCACCGTCCCGGTAACCATTATCGGCGCTTTTGCGGCCATGCTCGCGCTCGGTTTCAGCATTAATTTGATGACCCTGTTCGCATTGATCCTGGCCATCGGGATCGTCGTCGATGACGCCATAGTCATCGTGGAAGGCGCCTCCTACCATATCGAACAGGGGCGCACGCCCAAAGAGGCGACCATAAAAGCAATGGAGGAGTTGACCGGACCTGTTTTCGGCATCACCCTGGCCCTGGTTTCAGTGTTTTTGCCGGCAGCCTTTCTGCCCGGCATCACCGGGCAGATCTTCCGGCAATTTGCCCTGGTGATTGCCGCGACCTCCGTCATCAGCGCCATAAACGCGCTTACCCTCAAACCTGCGCAGTGCGCCCTCTGGCTGCGTCCTCGCCGGGAGAAGAAACCCAACCTGTTTTATCGAGGTTTTAACCGGGTTTATGAAGCAATGGAGGATGTCTACGTCGGCCTGGTCTCCCGCATGGTGCATCGCCCCAAGCTCACGCTGCTGGTGTTTACGCTCATCATCGCCGTAGTCGGCTGGCAGTTTGCCCGCCACCCTACCGGGTTCTTACCCCAGGACGACCAGGGCTATGCCATCGTAATCACGAAACTGCCCGATGCGGCCTCACAGCTCCGGGTTATGGCCGTGGTCAAGCAACTTAACAGGATAATCAAGCAGACTAAGGGGATCGAGGCCTGGGTGACCTTCGGAGGCTATTCCGCCCTGGATGGCGCCAACGTCTCCAACATCAGCACCACTTTTATTGTGTACGAAGATTGGAGCAAGCGCGGCGCCGCGTTGAGCCAGGACAAAATCCTCGCCAACCTCCGCAGGGATGTGGCTTCCGTAGAAGAAGCGACCATTTTTGTGATCGTGCCGCCTCCCATCAGGGGGCTGGGTCAGTCCGGCGGCTTCCAGATGATGGTGGAGGACCGGGAGAGCCGGGGGCTGCCTCTTTTGGAAAAGAGCGTCCGGCAGATCATCGCCGCCGCCGGTTCACAGTCCGGTCTGCGCAACCTGAACACCACCTTCAGCGCTCGCAGCCCTCAGATCTATCTGGACATCGACCGGACACAGGTCCAATCCCTGCAAGTCCAGCTCGGAGACGTATTTTCCACGCTACAGTCCTACCTGGGATCTTCCTATGTCAATCTTTTCAATAAATTCAACCAGGTGTTCCAGGTCTACGTCCAGGCCGACGCCCCCTACCGGCTCCATCGGCAGAACCTCGACGACCTTTACGTTCGCAACACCCTGGGCCAAATGGTGCCGCTCTCCTCGCTCATGCAGGCCACCCATACCCTGGGCTCCGAACTGGTCACCCGCTACAATCTCTACCCCGCCGCCCCCATTGTCGGTATTGCTGCGCCGGGGTTCAGTTCCGGGCAGGCCCTGAACCTGATGGAACAGGTGGCGGACAACAACCTGCCCGAAGGCCTCGCACATGATTGGACGGCGACGGCTTTCCAGGAAAAGCAGGTGGGCCGTCAAGCCTATTTCATTTACGCCCTCTCCATTACGCTGGTGTTTTTGGTGCTTGCCGCCCTCTACGAGAGCTGGACAGCTCCAGCGGCGGTCATCCTGGTGGTGCCCCTGGCCCTGGTGGGGGTCCTTCTGGCACTGGTCATCCGGGGTTTCGAAACCGACCTGTATACTCAGGTGGGGCTGGTTCTGATGATCGCCCTGGCCAGCAAGAACGCCATTCTTATCGTGGAATACGCCAAGGATCTGCACGCCGACGGCATGCCCGTTACCGAGGCAGCGGTGGAAGCGACGAAGCGGCGCTTCAGGCCCATCATCATGACCTCGTTTGCCTTCATTTTGGGGGTAACCCCCCTGCTGTACGCTACCGGCGCGGGCGCCGCCAGCCAAAGGGCCATCGGCACGGTTGTATTCGGCGGTATGATCTCCTCGACGCTCCTGGCCATCCCCTTTGTTCCGGTTTTCTATGTTATCATGGCAAGCTTGAGGAGAAAGCGACCCGGCATGGAAAATTGAGTCAGAACGGTCCACCGGGTCTGCGAAAAGAGCCGGGGCCGCGGGGAGTTCAAATTATGAATGATGAAAGCACCCTTAATAAGGCGGGAGTTGGAGGCGATAATCGCAACGAAACCGGATCTGACGGAAATTCAGCGGTTACGCGCAGACAATTCCTGGGAATTGCCGCAGGCGCCCTGATTAGCGTTCAATTGCATTCCGGTGCTGCGGAACCTGCGGAGGCAGTTCCTTACCGCGCACTTGGCCGCACGGGAGAAAGAGTTTCCGCGATAGGGCTGGGCGGTCATCACCTCGGCAAGAAGGAACTCCCGGAGGCCGAGAGCATTCGCATCGTTCGAACCGCGCTCGACAATGGAATCAATTTCCTGGACAACTGCTGGGACTACAACGCCGGGCAGAGCGAAATCCGCATGGGCAAGGCACTGCGCGACGGCTACCGTCAACGTGCCTTCCTGATGACCAAGATCGACGGACGCGATAGAAAAACGGCTGTGCGGCAGATCGAAGAATCCCTTCAGAGGCTTGAGACCGACCACATCGATCTTTTGCAGTTTCACGAAATCATCCGCATGGACGATCCGGCCCGCATTTTCGCGGCGGGCGGCGCCATAGAGGCGGCACTCGAAGCAAAGAAAGCGGGAAAGATCCGCTACATCGGGTTCACCGGGCACAAAAATCCGGCCATCCATTTAAAGATGCTCGATACGGCCGCGAGCCATCAATTCCGTTTCGACACGGTCCAGATGCCGCTGAACGTGATGGACGCGCACTACGAAAGCTTTGAAAAGAAAGTCCTGCCCGTGCTTGCAAGGACCGATATCGGCGTGCTGGGGATGAAGCCGATGGGCGCTTCCTTTATTCTTGAAAGCAAAACGGTGACTCCGCTCGAATGTTTGCATTACGCGATGAACCTGCCGACCAGCGTCGTGATCACCGGATGTGACTCCATGCGGATACTCGATCAGGCGCTGGACGCGGCAAGGAGTTTTCGGCCGATGGAGAAAAGCGAAATCGAAGCTCTTCTCGCTAAAACAGCCCAGGCGGCCCGGCAGGGAAAATACGAACTATACAAGACGTCCCATAACTTCGACGGCACCTGGCGAAATCCCGCGTGGCTGGGATAAGGGCGCGCCGGGGAAAAGAAGCGTAGCCGGAAAGGGACTCGGCTATTTTCTTGGTCCGTCCGGCAAAGGAGTATCTCCAATATTTATCACGAAGCCTCGAAGGAAGAGCGAGCGGGGAGCGGATAACTAATGAGGCCCCCTGTCCAAACAACAAAGATAAATGTTTGCCTGTTCTTCTTTGCGACTTCGCAACTTCGCGTGCAATGTCCTGCTACGCGTTTGCCGGAAGACCCTTTTTCATCAGCCTGCTTTCTGTTCCCGGCTGGGCGGCGCCATGAATTCGGGCCCCACCGGATCTTTGATGGCTTCCTGGAGGATCTGGTCGATGGCGCGCATGCCGGCTTCATCTGCCCGCCAGCCGAAAATCCCGGTTAAGGGGTCCATCTGCTCGGGCCGCCTGCCACCCCACAATGCGATATCGGCCCCGTGGTCCAAAACCCAGCGCACCGCCAGGTGCAATACCCGGCGGTCAAAGCGTTCCCCGGCCAATTGGTCGAGACGTTTGACGGCAGACAGATACTGGCTGAGACGCGGCTCCTCGAACTTCGGATCAAACTTGCGCAGGTCGTCCCCCTGATATTCCCGCGCGGCAGTGACCTTGCCGGATAAAAGACCCCGGCACAAAGCCCCGTAGGTCATCAACGCCAGATGATTTTTTTGGCAAAAAGGCATGAGGTCCTGCTCGATTGCCCTTTCAAAAAGATTATAAGGCGGCTGTACGATATGCAACGGCCCTCCCTGCCGGAATGCCTGGATTTGCTGCGGTGAGAAGTTGCTAACCCCCACAGCCCTTATTTGCCCGTCCTCGAGGAACCGGTTCAAAACCCTGGCGGTTTCCTCGAAGGGTTCCAAAGGGTCAGGCCAATGCACGAAAAGAATATCCACATAGCTGGTTTGCAGGTTCTTCAAGGAGTCGGCAAAGTTGCGCCTGAGATAATCCGGCGAGCAATTGCGAAAGACCTGGCCGTCCTTCCAGTCAAGCCCGGTCTTTGTGGAGATGAGGACCCGGTCCCGGCATTTTTTTTGCGCCAGGGCTTTACCGACGATTTCCTCGGAACGGCCGAAACCGTACACCGGCGCCGTATCGATGAGATTGACGCCTTTATCAAGTGCGGCATGAATGGTATTGATCGCCTGTTCTTCATCGGTTCCACCCCACATCCAGCCACCCATGGCCCATGTGCCCAAAGCGATGCGGGAAACCTGCAAATCCGTGCCGGAAATCCGTGTGAATTCCATATATTCCTCCCTGTAAACCAATACGGCGTGTTGAGAGCGGAAGGTCCCGGCGATGTCGCGCTACGTCCGGCCGATCAGCGGCCGGCAAGCCGCGCCGGCGGGCGAACTTCCTGTCTCATGGCATTTCGCCTCGTGATAAAGACATGTGCCGGATTATATTGAGAAAGTAAACAGCATTCGATGAATTTCAAGGAAGCGGGGAGCGGGAAGCGGCAACCAAGGCGGCAACTAAAATCGGCAAAAAGAGGAAACTTCTTATTCACCCATTCAGCTTGCTATTCATCGGGGCACGCTGCTCCATTATCGACCCATTCTTTCATATATTTTACGAACTCTTCGTGGGACATGGGCACAGGGGTCCGGCCTTCACCCGGCTTCCATCCCCAAAGGACAATCGGAGTGGTTTCAACGTGCTCTACCACTTCATCCGGACTCCTTTGTCCGTTCTGAGCCGGGTCTTTGAGGTGCAGACATATCTCACGGGGCGTGGCCCCTTCGAACACCATCGGCATATCTTCGGGCGGAAGCTGCCATCCGGGACCGCCCGGCGGCATGTGGGCTCCCTGCAGATTCATGTCCTGGTGACACGTGCTGCACCACAGCCCGTTTTTTCCAAAACCTTCCGGCCCGCGCACCACATGCATGAAATGTTGATGATCGTCATCTCCCTGGAGAGGACGGTCCCCGCGAGGGTGGCAATTGACGCACCTCGGGTGCTTGAACACCTCATAGGCCTTAAGAAATGCCTGCGCCGAAACCGCGGAGTTATCCTCCGAACGAACGGCAACTGAAATACCAACGGCGATACCTAAGGTCAAAATGGCCAGGACCGCTGCTTTTGCAATCATATATGCTACTCCTGAAACAATCGTTCACCTCGCTCTTCGTTCCCGGACTGCAGCCTGCCGCTGATCCGGGATCAGGCTTCGATTTCTTCGTGGTGAAATTCATTTATGACGCTTTGTACAACAATCCCGTGCTCTACACGGTTGCCTCGGTGGGTAGCCGCCTGATCCTTTTACCTGTGGCGGAAAAAATTGCATTGACAACGGCCGGCGCTATGGGAGGGGTCCCGGGCTCGCCAATGCCGCTGGGATTCTCCGTGCTCGGCACGATATGGACCTCCACGGCCGGCATGCTGTCTATTCTTAGGACCTCGTAGTCGTTGAAATTGGACTGCTCCACGCGGCCGTCCTTGAGGGTGATGGCGCCGTAAAGTGCTGCCGAAAGGCCGTAGACGATTGCGCTTTCAACCTGTGCTTCGATTATGGACGGGTTTACGGTCCTCCCGCAGTCGACGGCGCTCACGACCTTGTGAACGCGGACCTTTCCGGAGGGACCGACCGAGACCTCCGCCACCTCGCAAACAAAGCTGCTGAAAGATGCGTGCATGGCTATGCCTCGCCCCCGGCCGGCAGGCAGCGCTGTTCCCCAGCCGGCTTTTTGTGCGGCAAGGTCGAGCACGCCGCGATGGCGCGGATGGTTTGCGAGCATCGCCCGGCGGAATTGATACGGGTCCTTTCCCGCCGCGTGCGCCAATTCATCGATGAAGCCCTCAACGGCAAAGGCAGTGTTTGAATGACCGACGGAGCGCCACCATTGCACGGGGACTCCTATCCGGGGACTATGCAGGCTGACCAGGACGTTGGGAATCTCGTAGGGAATGTCAGCGGCCCCTTCCACGGACATGCCGTCTATGCCGTTCTTTATCATTCTTTGCTCGAAAGGCGAGCCGGCCATGATCGACTGCCCAACCAAAGTGTGCTGCCAGACGGTTGGATTTCCGTCCGAGTCAAGGCCGGCGGCCAACCTGCTGTGCCACATTGGCCGATAATAGCCGCCCTTCATATCGTCCTCGCGGGTCCAAACCACTTTGACCGGTTTTTTCACCGCTTTGGCAACCTCGACACCCAATACGACGAAATCCGAGTGCGGGTTCGCCCTGCGGCCGAATCCTCCGCCCAGAAGAGTCGTATGGATCTTGACCTTTTCGGGATTAAGTCCCGCAACCCTTGCTGCGGCGTCTCGATCGACGGTCTGGAACTGCGTTCCCGTCCAGATTTCACAACTGTCCTCGTGCAGATCGACTGTACAGTTCAGGGGTTCCATCGCAGCATGTGCAAGGTAGGGGACCTCATAGTCGGCGCTCACCTGTTTTGAAACCGACGCGAAGGCTTTTTCCGGATCTCCGTCTTTCCTGGCAACTATGCCGGGGGATTGGGCCGCGGCGGCGAATTGCTCCCGCAGGGCTTGTGTTGAAAGCGAAGCCCACTCCCCCTCGTCCCAGTCAATCTGAAGCGCATCCCGTCCTCTCTTGGCCGCCCAGAAGTTGTCCGCGACGACGGCCACCCCGGATTCGATCTGCACAACGTCGCGCACACCGGGGACTTCTTTTGCCTTCGAGGCGTCGATGCTCTTGACGTTTCCACCGAAAACAGGGGAGCGGGCGACAAGAGCGGTCAGCATCCCGGGCCTTATCACGTCCAAGCCAAAAAGCGCCCTGCCGTTGACCTTTTCGGGTGTATCCAGGCGGCGCGCCGGTTTGCCGGCAATTTTGAATCTGGACGGATCTTTCAGAGGCACCTTTGCGGGAACCGGCATAAGCGCTGCCTTTCCCGCGAGTTGTCCGTACGTGAGGGCCTTTCCGCCCGAATGGATCACCCTGCCGTTTTCGGCGCGGCAGCTCGATGCTTTCACCTTCCAGTGTTTCGCGGCAGCGCCGATGAGCATCATTCGAGCCGCGGCCCCTACCTCGCGCATCCGGTCCCACTCGGTCTTCACGCTCATGCTGCCTCCGGTCATCTGGATGCCCGTCACGGGATTGTTATAGACCGGTTCCACCGGGGCCGGTTCCACTCTCACCCTGCTCCAGTCGCACTCGAGTTCTTCGGCAATGAGCATTGGTATGGAAGTATAGACACCCTGCCCCATTTCAGACTTGTTGACGATCGTGGTTATCGTTTCGTCGGCGCCGATCCGGAGGAAGGCTTTTGGATCGAAGGAAGGTTCGGCAGTCATTGCCTGTGCCGGACTCTTCATGTTAGGCAGATAGAAACCAAGCACCAGTCCTCCGCACGCTACGGTGCCGGCTTTGAGAAAGTAACGGCGGCTCAGGTTGAAGATCTCGCTCATTTCTTTTCTCCCGCTGCCATAATGTCCGCTGCGCGGTGAACGGCCCTGCGGATACGCTGATAGGTCCCGCATCGGCAGATGTTGGCAGAAATCGCCTGGTCGATGTCCTCATCGGTTGGCTTTGGATTGGCCGAAAGGAGCGCTGCGGCCGACATTATCTGTCCAGGCTGGCAGTAGCCGCACTGAGGGACGTCCTCAGCGATCCATGCCTGCTGGACAGGATGGCTGTTATCCGGGGAGAGCCCTTCGATGGTTACAATTTCTTTGCCGATTGCCGACGATACCGGGGTGACGCACGATCGAACAGCCTGTCCATTGATATGTACCGTGCATGCGCCGCACAGGGCCATGCCGCAGCCGTATTTCGTCCCCGTCAGCCCGAGATTTTCCCGGAGCACCCATAAAAGCGGCGTGTCAACCGGTACGTCCACCGCATATCCTTTCCCGTTCACCTTGAAAGAAATCACGACCACCTCCCTGCGGCGCCGAGACTGCCCCGGACCCGATCCGGGGGCCACAGCCGGGACTGCCGCTGCCAGTGTCTCGACGCGAAGCTGAGCGCGCGCCGCGCTGAACTTTTCGAAGCACTAACTCATGCCCCCTCGGGACACCATTCAAAGAGAACTCGACACCTCGCGGCGCCGGGAGAGAAAGTGATCGCCATAGCCGGGACCGCGAGAGGTTCGGATACGGCGCTTGTCATGCAGGCGGCCTCTTCGCAACATCTCAAGAGACTTCGTGTTCACGAGATCGTCTGTAAGCCTCTCAATCCGCTGAACATAGACGAAGTGCTGGAGGAGGAGGTTTCTCAGGGGCGGCTCCAGGATTATACGTCCGGATGACACTCACCACTGCATTTCTGTCCTTTCACTTGCATCTTGGATTTGGAAATTGTATCGTTTTGCCCTTTGAAAACAGTTACTCGAGCAATAAAGGCAGGGTCGATCCAATGGAAACAAGGAGAACAAATTGAAGCCCAAAGTTTACCAGATATCTCCCCTCTCGAAGACTTTTGCTTATGAATCCGGGCTCATGGGAAAGTTTGAGAATTTCCTGAAAGACTTCGATTTTTCATCTTTTATTCCGAAAGACGATGTCGTGCCGCTCAAGATGCACCTCGGAAACCAGGGGGCCTTCAGGACCATAAGACCGCAGTTCGTAAAGCTCGTGGTCGATGCGGTCAGGAGGGTGCCCGCAAAGCCCTTTGTGACCGACTCCGTAAGAATACCCGGTTACGACTATTTGGATGTTGCCAAAGATGCCGGCTATACGCACCTCACGCTCAATGCTCCCGTAGTGCTGGCCGACGGGATATTCGGCCGTGATTCCATTAAAGTCCGCGCAGGGGACCTGCTGGGTGAGATGTCCATAGCATCGGCGATCCACGATGCAAAATCGATGGTGGTTTTGACTCACGTCAAGGGGCACATTCAGGCGGTGCTGGGTGGTGCGCTGAAGAACATATCCATGGGTGGAGTTTCCCAGGCCCCGAGGGGCGGAGACTGGCACCAGGGAAGGGGGAAGATGCATTTCCTCATGGGGGACCTCATGCAGTGGGACGAAACGAAGTGCATCGTTTGCCTCGACTGCATGAACGTCTGTCCTGCTGAATGCATTACGTTCCCCGACGATACATATACGGTGAATAAGGAAAAATGCTGGAGGTGCGGCAGATGCGCAAGGGTCTGCCCGGTGGAGGCCATTTCTGTTCCCGTCACCCATGAGCTTTTCATGAGGGCTGTGGCCGAAGGCGCCAGGGCTGTCCTCTCCACTTTCGAGCCTCATCGGATCGTGTATGTAAACTTCCTCCTCGAAATGCAGCCCGAGTGTGACTGTATGCCTCTCGCCGACCCCCCCGTCGCACAGGATCAGGGGATTCTCATATCTGACGACCCGGTAGCCATCGATACGGCGACTCTGGACATTTTGAGCAGGGTGCAGCCCCTTCCCGGCTCGAGGGCGGCGGACATAACCCCGAAAGAGGGCTGGGATGTCCTTAGTCTCCTGCATAAAAAGGACGCAAGGCTCCAGATCAAGGAGGCGGAGGCCTTGGGACTGGGCACGAGCGATTACGAACTTGTGGCGGTAGGATAGCGGAATTCCTTGAGATGGAGGAATACAAATGAAAGTGGTGGCCTTCAACGGAAGCGCGCGCAAGGACGGCAATACGGCAATTCTCATCAACTACGTTCTCTCTGAACTCGGAAACGAAGGCATCGAAACGGAACTCGGGCAGCTTTCGGGAATGAAAATCCACGGCTGCATCGCATGCTACAAGTGCATGGAAAACAAGGATAAGCAATGCGCCGTAAAGGACGATGTCGCCAATGAATGTATTCGGAAAATGATCGAAGCTGACGGAATCATTCTCGGCTCGCCAACCTATTTCAGCGATGTCACCACGGAGATGAAGGCCCTCATAGATCGTGCCGGCTTTGTGTCCCGGATGAACGATTTCATGTTTAAACGCAAGGTGGGCGCTGCAATCGTAGCCGTTCGAAGAGCGGGGGCCACCCACGCTTTCGACACGATGAACCACCTTTTCCTGGGTGCTCAGATGATCGTGCCGGGCTCGAGCTATTGGAACATAGGCATCGGCAGAGAGAAGGGAGAAGTGGAAAAAGACGAGGAAGGCATCCAGACCATGAAAGTTCTCGGTCAGAATATGGCATGGCTGCTGAATAATCTCCCGAGATAAAAGCTCGAACCGGTATCCTGCAGGGATGGCCGTGTGGCCTGAAACTCCAGAAACCGGTCCCATTGACCTTTCTCTTGTGTTTTTGATCCGTATATGGGAAGGTTTTACGGGCCTGCAAGTAGGCCTCATGGGTTTTCAGGGCGGTGGACGAATCCGGAACGCCCTTCGAGATTCGTTGGTGGTCAGGTTGAGGCATTATTCGGGATACAGTGCTCTTTGAGTCCAACTAGGCCGCTGAATTCACCATCCGGCGTCTTATTCGCAACTCTTTACAGCAGGAGGTACGTGGGCATGATTACCGTCATCGCGCAGTTCAAGCTGCCGGAGCCGATTACCCTGGAAGCGGCTCGGCAAACTTTCCTGAGTACGGCGCCGAAGTATAAGGATTTGCCGGGTCTTATCCGGAAATACTACATGTTGTCGGAGGATGGAGCAACGGCCGGCGGCGTTTATCTGTGGAATTCCAGGGAGGACGCGGAACGGCTTTATACTGAGGAGTGGAAGAGCTTTGTGCGCGAAAAGTACGGGACTGATCCATCTCTCACCTACAGCGAATGCCCTGTCGTCGTAGATAATATCTCGCACGAAATTCTCACGGGTGACTAGCCCGCTGAAAGCAGCGGTGTAACGGGCGTTTGCGGCACAGACGCGTACCCTCCCGCTTGCGTTTTTCATCGGTATATGGGAAGGTTCTGTGGCCTTGAAGGTGTCCCGGGAGGCTCTACTGTCGATTTACTTTGAAGGGCGGTTCGAAGCAAAAGGAGAGCAAATGAAGAAGGTCCTGATAATCGCCATGATTGTGGCGGCGTTTTCCATCGCAGCCGGCCTGCCCTTGGCCGCTCAGACAAAGGTCTCCATCAAGGTGAAAGGCTCCGATTCCATGTGGGGCCGGGTTCGCAGTATTGCCCGGCTCTATATGAAAGAACATCCTCATGTTGATATAGCCGTATCGGGCCATTCGCTGGTCGATGAAGGGATGAGGGCGCTCATCGCGGGTGAGGCCGATGTGGCGATGGCCTCGCGCAAAATCACCGCTCAGGAAAGCGAGGCGGCAAAGGCCAGGGGGCTTCAACTCAACGAACACTTGATAGGATACGGCGGCATAGTCATTGTAACCGACAAGCATAACCCGGTGAACGAACTCTCGCTAGACCAGGTGAAAAAGATATTCACCGGCGAGATCGTCAACTGGAAGGATATTGGCGGGAAAGATCGAGCCATTACGGTTTTCAAATCGGGCGAGAAGAATCCCGGCACGTTATTGTTTATGGAGAACGATATCCTCGGCGGATCTCCCATTGCTAAAAGCGCAACTGCACAGCCGGACTTCCCGTCGGTACTTAAAAAGGTCGCAGAAACACCTGGCTCCATAGCTTACGTCAGGATGCGGGACCCGTTCCCCGGCCCCGAGGCCAGGACCAAGAGCCTGAAGATCAGAAAAGATGAACATTCGATGCCGGTCAGCGCATCTAGGGCAACGATCGGGGATGGAACTTATCCGCTCAGGCGTCCCTACTATCTTTATACTTCGGCTGCTGCAGGCAAAGAAGTTCACAGCTTTGTGGATTTTGTAGTAAGCAAGGGATGGGGAGAGCCGAAACTGAGTCATCTGTGGTAGCGAAATCCGGACCCGGCATTCCCGTTTTTAGCTGTGGGACAGGGTATCGTTAACACAGCGAAATATTCAACACTATCGAGGGGGTGGAGGATCGAACGGTCCGGCGCCTGGCTGTGGCTGCGCGGTTAGTTCCGCCGGATCATGGCAAGATTATCGATAAATTGCCTTGCGCTCCCGGCCCAGTTGTAGGATAGCGCAAACTCCCGGCATTTGCGGCCGTCGATTGCCATTGCCTTAACGACGGCCTTGCCGAGATGCTCATCCAGAAACCCTGTCTCGCCCTGCTTTATTATGTCCAGCGGACCCCTTACGGGATAAGCCGCAACGGGAATTCCACTGGCCAGAGCTTCGAGTATGACAAGGCCGAAGGTGTCCGTCCTGCTCGGGAAGACGAACACGTCGGCAGACGCATAATAGCCGGCCAATTCCTCGCCGCTTTTGAACCCGACGAATCTCACCTGCGGGTATTTTGCCTTCAGCCTGGCAAAATCCGGTCCGTCGCCGACGACGTACTTGGATCCCTCAAAATCCAGATCGAGGAATTCCTCGATGCTCTTCTCCACTGCCACCCTGCCCACATACATCAGTATGGGTCTCTTATCGGTCACAACAGACGGCCTGCCGGGCGAAAAGAGCGTCGTATCGACTCCGGGCACCCACTGGACGAGGTTCTCGAATCCCCATTTGCGAAGCTCGCTTATCAGGGCGGTGGTGGACACCATTACTCCCGAAGAGGCGCTATGGAACCATCTGAACACCGGATAGCTCATGCGCAAAGGGATGGGGAACCTCATCCTGATGTATTCGGGGAATCTGGTCGTATAAGAGGTGGTAAAGGGATAATTGGACCGCATACAGTACGATCTTGCGGCAAGCCCGATGGGGCCTTCGGTCGCCAGGTGAATGAAATCGGGAGCAAAAGAATCGAGAATCTCGGCCATTTTTTTGTTGGGATAGATCGCAAGCCTGATCTGCGGGTATGTGGGACAAGGGACCGTCCTGAACATATCGGGCGTGATCAGGCACACTTCGTGTCCCATCTGCACGAGCTCCCGGGCAATGCGCTCAAACTTCGTAACCACGCCGCTGACTTGCGGATGCCATGCATCCGTGGGAATAGCGATTCTCATTTGGTCCACCATCCGTACCGGGCCATGCGGCCGGTGGGAATATCGATTCTCATTTCGTCCACATTAGCACCAGGCCCTGCTGCCAAAGGATAAATCCCCGAAAACCTGCGCAGTCCAGTAGATCACTTGCGCACTCCGGTAGAGCACAATATGGCAATAAGGGAAAAATTACCAGAGGCTTCCCGCAGGACCGTGGGCCCGGGGCCGATGGAGGTTTGACAAACTTATGCGTCGCGTACTGAAGAGAGGCTGATCGCAGTAAACGAAGTACGGCTTGCCCTATCAAAGAAACCGGGCAAAGACCTGGCGTGCATCCATGTAAACTTTTATTCATGTCCTCATGGGACACCCTGAAACCACCCAAAGACCCGTGGGATAACGTATTACGAAGATTCTGTCATCTCCCCTGGTAGCGCCGCCTTCCACGGCGGCGTTCTTCGTATCACGCAAAAGGGTCTTTAAGTACGAACAGGGGGAAGGGTGAAAATTTCACAGTTGGAGGAAATGGCATGATTTGGCAGGAAATGGTCGGGTTTTGGGATTTTTGATTTAGGGATTGAAGCAATTCGGGGATTGAGGAATTAAAAGCACAATTCCTCAATTCTATAATCCTGTATTATAATTTATTTTCAGCATGTTATGGGATAGTCGCTAAGTATTCTCACCCTTTATGTACGAACCACTATCGCCATGGTTTCTTTTCATCATTTACCGAATTGATGCGCCGCCGTGGAAGGCGGCGCTACCGTGGATTCAAAAGCATATATTCGAAACCCGTAGTCTTTTCGGAACATTAATTCATGTCCCTCTGCTCCTCGTCGCATCTTCGCGCCTTCGCGTGAAAGACCCATAGGGCGAGCTAACCGCAACGCAGCCCGCCAAAACTCTTCGAGACAACCCGTAGAACCTGTAGCCTGTCGCAAGGATGCAAAGATAGATAAATATCGGAATGAACGCGTCCATTTGAATCCTCCTTACATTGGGTCGCTTGTGCAACCCGGAAATGAAATCCTCTTTGCGATTCATTATCAGCACGGTCCATAGTATGCGAAATACTTGGCGATGATGTCAAAAAGGCTTTCCTTGGGCCTGTAAAACCCGTTGCAGAGAATGATGCCGTCGATCCGCTCGAAAAAAACGGTCTTGGGAAGCTCGTCATTCGATCCGGGGGTATGCCATTTGTAGTCCCCGTACCCATAGCCCTTGATCTTTGCGGTACCGACTATCTTTCGAATGAAAGCATTCCCGTCGGAATCCATGAGGTCCATCAGGTTCTTCCCTGCCAGTTCGGGCTCCGTCGGATGTGCCAGCATGGTCCCGTTTAAGTCCAGTGCAAAGATGTAGTGCTCACCCGATACAAACCGGCCCTTGGAATCGGCGATCTCCCTCAGGAGGGGCACTTTCCCGGCATTTTCGTAAAGAGCGATCGCGTCCTGTACTCGTCGCCTTACTTCGATGCGCTCGTTCGTATCCATGTCCATTCTCCCTTCGAGTTAAAATTTTGTTCCCCTGTTCGCAATAAGTTGGGAGCATTTTCCGTACCTGGGAGACCATAGGGATAAGTGACCGTAATTACAATCGATTTTTGGGAGCGCAGAAGTGGTGGGTGAAGATTTCGGGGAGAATCTGCCCCAATTCCATTGTTTGAATTTCACAATGAGCTGAAATCACTTTGGAAAATCGTTAGGGCTGTTTAGCCCTGTTTTGGGGCTATTTAGCCCATATGCTCTGATCCTGGTACGGATGTTCGTCACAAGGCAGGGAAATTACCCGGAGTTCAGACGGTCAAGATTTATGAGAAGAGATGCTCACAGTGCGGTAAACAGTTTCAGGTCTTTGGGAAGTAACTCGCAGATCACGGGTAGTCCCGTTGACAGATGTATCACTTGCATGTTCAATTAGGAAACCGTACGGTTTTGCGAGCTGTGGGGTATCCCGGAAGTCTTTTCGGGCAGAATTCGACCCCAAAATGTGGTTCGGATGCATAACACGCAATTTTATGCATTATTGCTGGCCGAAACCATCGAATCAAGCGGGAGACAGAATGAAACGCTTCAAGCTGGTTGTACTTGCAGGATTGGTGACGGTGTTTTTCATTTCAGGTATGGCGTTTGCCCAGTGGCAGGGTGGCCAGGGCGCTCAAAAAACGGGGTGTCAAGATCGTTTTGATGCATTGGACACTAACCATGATGGGAAGCTCACCCTGGAGGAATTCACGGCGGCTCCGGATAACAGGGGTAATCCGGAACGGATGTTCAAGGCAATGGATGTCAACGGACATGGTTACATAACAAAGGAGGAGTTCTGCTCGAGGCAGGGAACGGGCAGGAGAGGTAGGGGCAGAGGTATGGGGCAAGGTCAGGCAGGAGTGGTGAGCAACGAAGATAAAAAGGAGAAGGAGAAACTGGATAAAGAAGTCGATGATGCCATCAAGAAGGCCTGGGAAGAAAAATAACGGAAAGAACGTTAGCTTCGGGATGCCGGGTTTTGCTGCGTTCAACCCAACCTGCAAGGCTTGGCCTGGTCCGGCAGGGTCCGCCGGTCTGCATGATGCGTTCCGGTTTAAGAAGTGCATCGATGTTTTTATGCTTATCTTACATTATAGGAACCAGTGCGTTGGGCGCGGGAATCGCCGCCGGCGTAGTAAGGCTTGATGACTGAAAGGACCACGAAGATGGAGAAGACAAGTTGCGAATTAAGGGGCGAGATCTTCCCGAATGGGAGCGTAACCTGCATGGGCGATCAGTGTATGAAATGCTCCGATGGGAATTGGAAGCTCGACAACTACGAGTTCACAGTGAGCAGCGTTCAAGATTAGACCTTTGGCAAATAGGTGAATGGGTGGGAACGTTCTCTTTTCAGGGGCTCACCCCCTTTTCACTTACGGGTAATTCTCATTTGAAGGAGGGATGGCGAGTTTAACAAGAGACATTGGCCGGTATGAATTATTTTGAACTGCTTTGCCCGATGGCCGGCCGGTTTTTTAAGCACCAAATCAGAAACTTCCTCTCAGCAATCTCATAATCCTCTTCGGAATAGTGGTCGAGATTTTCTCGAGTCCGGAATATGGATTGGTATTGTTTCACTAAGGTTAAGATGCCGTTATAAGCACCTGCATTTTTGCTCATACCGTCCTCTCATGAATGAGTACCTGATATAAGCCTCAAATCGATATTTCGAGCACAATTTTCAAGTGAGTACAGTCGACAAAATCAACCGTTTCTCTGTGAGACACGACGCGGATTATTTCCCGGCCGGCACAAGAATGCAAGGGGGGTTTTAGGTGGTAGGGAAAGGGTAAAAAATACATCCAATAACGCGAAATCTACTATATTTGCGATATCATGGCAAAGGAAGTCTGAGATCGGCTAATCGGCGACTTGACTTGACAAACATCGGTGATGCATTTATCGGTGCCATCTGTGCCGTGATTGCTTCCGGGTTGCCGGCATCGTTGGGATGCATGCGATTGACTCGATGGTTCTTGGACCTCCTCTATGGTTCAACTGCCGTGGAGTTCGAGAGTTCCTTCGGACTCGACGAGTCCATAGCAAGGCTTAAAGCGGCGAGTGTCCGTTCTGCATTCTTTTCACTGACGCGGCAGGCAGCAGTCGGTACCGTAAAGGAATCGCGTGTATCCCTTCAGCGCGCCATCCCAATGTTCCATAATTCATTCAAGCCGTTCTTCATTGGGCGCTTCACTGTAAGGAATGGACGGGTAGTCCTTGTTGGTCGATTTTCGATGCTGTGGTTCACCAAGGCTTTCATGTCTATTTGGCTTGGTTTTTGCTTGCTGTGGACGATTATGACCTTTGCATTGCCTGCAAGTCACAATTCAAACACGTGGTGGTTCCCACTTTTCGGTATAGGGATGGCTTGTGCGGGCATTGGGTTTGTATGTTTTTGCAAATGGCTTTCTCGAAAGGACGCTGCTTGGCTTTCGGAGGTCATAAAGAACGCGCTTTCCGGCACCCACAATTCCTGGAGCAAAGATGCAAGAAACTATCACGACTCATCCAAAACCGCATAATTCACTGAATAGACTCCCGCTCACTCTGAGAGTAGCCGCTACATATCTGATACTCTCAGGCGTAATGGATTTGATATATCCGATGACCGGCCTTGGGCCGCATCATCCTGAATTCCAAGCCCAATCGCTAGCCTACAAGCTGGGTAGCTATTCAAGGGAATTGCTTTTCGGGCTCTTGTTCGTTGTTTCTGGTATTGGTTTGTTCCTTCGCAAGTCATGGTCTCGCAAAATGGCCCTTGTCGTTATAGCGATATCCACCATCTATTCAGTGAACAGCTTCGCTTGGGGGTTTGCTCGTGGAAGGCCGTCTATAGGGATATACGTCGTTTCTGCCGTGGTGATGGGATTATGGAATGGTCTGTGGTTCTATCTGATCTACCGTCAAAAATCGGCATCTGAGTTCCTGCCGGGGAGCGATGACTAACATTGGATGGACCGGTACGCCACACGGTCTCCTCCCGCTCAAACGGGAGGAGTGTTGTCCGGTGGTTTGCCGCTTTCATCGCGTGTGACGCGAGCACGAGTTCCTGCCGGGTCAGGCGGCCATGAGCTTGCGGGCCCGCCTTTCGAGTTCGTCTGCGCTTACGTCCGCCACGTGGGTGGCGATCATCCACTTGTTTCCGGCAAAATCTTTGATGGTGGCTACACGGTCGCCCCAGAACTGATCGGTCGGCCCTTCCAGCGATTCGCCCCCCGCGCTCAGGGCGTCACGGTATGTCGCGTCGGCGTCCTGCACGTAGACATAGTACGTTGCGGACGTAGGAGGGTCCCTCATCGCCTCGCCCAGCATCACGAACGAATCGCCGATTTTTAGCTCCGCGTGCATCACGCTGCCGTCCGGGGCCGGAAATCTATAATTCTCCGTGGCTCCGAACGCCTTCTTCATAAAGTCGATCAGCCGCGCCGCCCCCTTCACCGACAGAATGGGCGTCACGGTGTGGTAACCTTCAGGTATCGGTTTAACAGGCATGGGTATCTCCTTTTTCAGCATTACTATCTGCGTGAATTATTTATTTAATATGCCTGTTATCAATTTAATGCGCCGGCGGCGGGACCGCAAACGATTCACAACAGAGGCACAGAGAGCACAGAGCAACTGAAGGCAGCAATCAAAGGGCGAAAAGCATGTCACGCGGAAACGTTCGTCTCTGTGGTGAATCGTTTTTTTAGTTTTGTTTGAGCGGCAGTCTGATGACAAAGGTGGCGCCTTTGCCGGCCTCGGAGTCAAAAGCGATCGTTCCGCCGTGTTTGTCCACAACGACCGAATGAGAAATGGCCAGGCCCTGGCCGGTCCCTTTTCCCACCCCCTTGGTCGTAAAGAAGGGATCGAAGATTTTGGACCGAATATTCTCCGGGATTCCGGTTCCGGTGTCGCTGATGCGGATTTCGGCATGTTCGCCCTGAGCGCGTGTCCCTATGGTTATGGTTCCTTTTTGATCCGATCCGTTTTGCTTCAGGGCGTCTGCAACCGCGTGACTGGCATTGATTATAATGTTCAAAATCACCTGATTGATTTCCGCTGGAAGGCAGGGGACGAGCGGCAGGCCGGGATCGAAGTCGGTCAGCATTTCAGCGACATATTTCCATTCGTTTCTGGCGACCGTGATCGTGCTCTCGATTGCCTTATTCAAGTCTATGCCGGTTTTCACATCGGTTCCGGGGTGCGAGAAATCCTTCATGGCCCGTACGATTCCGCTTATGCGGCCGATCCCGTCGAGTGACTGTATAACGGCCTTCGGGGCTTCCTGCCTGATGTATCCCAAATCGACCTCTTCGACCGTCTCCTCGATCTTTCGGACCAGGTCTTCCGTCGGGTTTCCGGACCGGAGTTCCCTGAGGAGTTGATCGTAAAGATCGTGAACCCTTTCCAGGCCGAGGCAGGCTTCCTGAAGAAAACGGACGTTATCTCCAACGTACTGTGCAGGGGTGTTTATCTCGTGGGCAATTCCCGCCGCAAGCTGCCCGATCGACTCCAGCTTCTGGGCTTGGGCAAGTTGCCTTTCCATCAATTTGTATTCGGTTATGTCAGTCCCCAGGATGATGAAACCGGAGAACCGGGCGACCCCTTCGCGCACCAGATTGATAATGAGATCGAGTATTCCATCCTTTCCATCTTTACGGGTAAACCTGATCTCATTTAGCCGCAGCGACAGATATTCGGCGGCGCAGGATTGAATAGCGCTGTTTACCTTCTCCGTTTCCCAGGCTATCGGACATTCATAGATTCTTCTCCCGAGCACCTCCTCGGCTTCGATTTGCAGAATACTCTCAGCGACGCTGTTCCACCTCTTGATGGTCCCATCCTTTGAGATTTCGATCAGAATACAAGGTATCGATGATAAGAGTGATTCAATTTCCTTATGCGCATCGTATAGTTCCTTCTGCATTTCGACGCGTTCGGCAATCTCGAGTCTCAGCCGATCGTTTACGTCCGTCATTTCCGCGAGCGAGAGCTGGATCTTTTCGTTGGCCTCTCTTAATTCCGAAAACATGATGCGTTCCTGATTCACCCTGGCTATCTTCGCCTTTAATTCCAGCAGTGAGAGAGGTTCCCCGATAAAGTCAATCGCGCCGGCTTCTATGATGTCGCTGTATTCGTAATCTTCGGTGTTGCCGGACATTACTATGGTATCTATGGAAGGGTATATTTTGCGGATTTCACGGGTCAGGTCGAGCCCATCCATGCCTTTCATACGTATGCCGGAAATCACCAGGTCGAAATCGTCGTGTTTGAGCATATCCAGGGCCTTGAGCGGGTCGGTGGCGCCCCGGCAGTTATAGCCGTTGATTTTCAGAAAATCGGCGATCAGGCTGCACACCGATTCTTCATGATCGACTATGAGAACTTTTACGATATCCATGTTCCCCATCGTGCTCTCCGGTAAGTGGAGAAACAGCTCCTTACTTCTTTTTCTCGTCCAGCACCGTCCTGACCGTTCTGGCAAGTTCTTCCATTGCCACCGGTTTCATCAGGAACCCCTGAATCCCGAGTTCCCTGGCCTTTTCTGCATCGATCCTGCTGCTGAATCCGGTCATGAGTAATACCGGGACGTCGGGGCAAAGCCTGGAAATCTCACGGACAAGGTCCTCACCTGTAAAATGAGGCATGGTCATGTCGGTGATAACCATGTCGAAAGCTTCTTCTCCCGGCTGATTGCGAAAGGCCTCGAGCGCCTCTATTCCCCCTGTGTGGAACACCGCGTCGTATCCCAGCGCTGTGAGCATCTGCTGCACCATCTCGGCCAGCAGGGGCTCGTCATCAACCACGAGAATCCGCTCTTTGCCGCAATAGATTAAACTTGAGTCCTCCACGGTTTGTGACGTCAACGGGCATTCGCAGGCGGGTAAGAGCACGGTAAACTTGGTTCCCACACCCTGGCAGCTATCGACCGTGATTGTTCCCCCATGGCTTTCCGCAATCCCGTGAACGACCGAGAGTCCCAGCCCGGTCCCTTCGCCCGTTTTTTTAGTAGTAAAAAAGGGATCGAATATCCGGTCCATAACAGCGGAGGGGATGCCATGCCCCGTGTCCGTAACGGTAAGCTTCAGGTATTTTCCGGGTTGCAGGCCTGAATGAGGCGGAATGCATTGCGGCCCGAGCTGGAAGTCTGTAAGGCTTACCTCGAGGGCGCCGCCGTCGGGCATTGCGTGGGCGGAATTGGCGCACAGGTTCATCAGGACTTGATGGATCTGGGTCGGATCGGCCATGGCAAGGGCTTTGGTCTGTATATCCGTTTTCACTTCAATACTTGACGGCAGGGATGACCGGATCATTGTCATGGCGTCTTTCAGGATCAACCCGATCTGTATCGGAACTATTTTCTGCTCGGTCCTGCGGCAGAAAGCAAGGATCTGCAGCACCAGTTCTTTGGCCCTCTTACATGCTTTGAGCACTTCCTGCAGGTTCTTACCTACCGAGATTTCGTTCCCTATTTGTATTTTGGAAAGTTCGGTGTAGCCCATGATAATGCCGAGGATATTGTTGAAATCATGGGCTACTCCTCCGGCAAGCGTGCCGAGGGCTTCCAGTTTCTGGGCCTGCCTGAGCTGTGCTTCGGCCCGGTCTCGTTCCTCTTCCAGCTTCTTTCGCCCGGTAATGTCGCTGCCCAGCAGAAGTATGCCCGAACCCGCATCGGACGATCCTTTAATAAAGCTTACCGCAATATCCAGAAAGCCGTCTTTGCCATTCGGATGAATGAAATGGAAGTCATCGAGTCTAACGGTTGTATCTTCCCTCTGAGAGAGTGAAACGGCCTCGGCTATCTGTTGCCATTCCCAATTGATTCCGCAGCGATCGATCTGCTCTCCCATAACGTTTTCACCACTTATTCCAAGTATTTTCTCCGCTGCGGGGTTCCACCTTGTAATTCGAAGCTCAGGGGTCAAACCGATCAGGAAGGATGGAATGGAAGCGAGCAATTGAGCCATCTCAACATTCGTCCTGCACAGCTCATCCTCGGCTTTTCTGGTCTCGGTGCGGTCGCGTATCGACTCGATCGCCCCCGTGATATTCCCGTTTGAGTCGCGCAAAACCCTCGCCGTCCCTACAAGGCATGCGTTCTCTTTTGCGAGTGCGGGTGTGTAAGTTTCGCCTGTGATGATGGCGTCACCTCTTTTCACCCTCAGATATTCCGCTTCAACCTCTTCCTGAGGTTTAAGGGCGAGATCTATGAGTATGGGCCTTCTTTTCCCGTGAAAGGGGATTGCGTATTCGTAATTGCTCTTGCCGAGCATGTCCGTTGCCTTGGTCCCCGTCATCTCTTCGATCGCCTTGTTCCAGGCGATGACAGTTCCCTGATTGTCGATCACCAGGGTCGCATCGGGCAGGAAATCGATGATATTCGCAAGTCTTTGCTCAGACTCTTTAAGAGCGCTTTGTGCGCGCTCGCGGATGATGGTTTCCCGGTTCAACCGCTCATGGGAAACCGCGAGTTCATTCAACGCCTTCTTGGTGCCGCTCAAATCTCTTGCCGCGCAAACGCTGCCGATCACGTCGTTTTCGCCATCCCTCAGCAGGCTGATGGAGATTTCGAAACTGCCTGTGGTCCCGTCCTTTTTCTTCATCCTGATTTCATATTCCTTGACGGTGCCCTCACGCCGCAATTCGGCCAGCATCCTGTCGAGTTCATCTGCATCGGCATAGTGATCGAAGGCGGACTTCCCTCTAAGTTCTTCGAACTTGTACCCGTATTGCTCGGCCGCCATTTTGTTCCATCTGATGAACTTCCCGTGCCGGTCCACGATGCCGATGCCGTCCGGTGAATTCTCCAGTATATTTTCGAGGTATTCATTGGCTTCCCTGAGCCGGTCTTCGGCATAGCGGCGCTCGGATTCGCGCCTTTGCAGTGATGCAGTCATCTGGTCGAAAGCATGCGCGAGTTCGCCCAGCCCGCCTTTGACATTCGGCAGGCGGGTACGCGGGCCGAGATTGCCGGCGGCGACTTCTTCGATCGCCTCGACGAAGGCATGGATCTGGCGAAGGACGAATCTCTCGCCGCCCAAAAATATCGCCAGGAGCGCCAGCAGCGCCGCGCCGCCCAGGAGACCGAGATCGCGAAGCATCTCCCCGTTTGCCTTGGCAAAAGCAATCTCTTTGGGAATGGCCACGAGAAAATACATTGCTTCCTGGCCAAAGCTTATGGATGCGAATCCGCATACGGACTTAACGCCGTCCGGCCCTGTTCCGTGTGTAATCCCCCCGCCATGGTGCAAGACGGTGCTGACAACAGGCGATCCGGATATTGCTTTGCCAAGGAGCCCGTCAGGATGAGGAAAGTGCGCCAGGACTCTGCCCTTGCGGTCCAGAATAGTGCATCGCGCGCCTTGCGGCAGATTTGCCTCTGCCAATTGACGGTTCAACCACTCGATATCGAGTGCCGTACTGAGAACGGCCTTTACCTGACCCGCGTCATCGAATACGGGATAGCCGAAGCTGATCTGCGCCTTACCCGTTATATGGCTGATCTGATACTCACCCATTGAAAAGTCGCGGGTCTCGATGGCCCGTTGGAACCATGTGTGGTCTGAAATATTGACAGGTTTCGTTAAAGGGAGCGCACTTGCGAAAATTTCGCCGCTGTCCTCACAGGTCATAATGGTGGTGAGCCCGGCGGACCGATTCAGCACCCTGGCAAAAATAGCCGAGCTTCCCGCAGCGTCCCCCGTCTGCACCTGCGGAAGCAGTGCGAGGGTGAGAAGAGTCTGCCGCATGCCCTCGATCATGATTCTCTGAGATCGTGATAACTTCAGGGCCAGGTCCCTGGCGCTCTCTTCGGCGTCTGAGAGTGCCTTGCGGCATTGCCGCACATCGGAGTATAGCGTCAAAACCAGGGGGGGAATGATGGCCATAAAGACAAGAAGAATCAGTCGCGTGCGCAGTCTGGAAAAATAAGCCCCGGCCATAAATTGTCTCCGGAAAACGTAGTGAGTTGCGGCTCGCCACACGTCATCGACGAATTTGTGGACGGGCAATTTTGTACAATATCTGAAAAATCGGCAGGAATAGTGCCGGACTTTAGAATAAGAATTGGAATGAGAAATATTCATTTTGATATTAATATCAATATTGTCCGGATTGTCCGGTTAATTTGTAAAGTAATTGCGAAAGCGTAGGCTGGAGGAGCGCCGCGGGGTGTTCCACCTTGCGTACCGCCCCGGCAGGTGAGAAGGCGGGCACGGCAAAATCGGATCTACAATTGTTATTGAAAATATGCAGCAGTCCAAATTCAAATCAAAAACATAAATCAATCGGTTATTGATATGGATTGGAATTTGATAGAACAATACCGAGCTGTTATCAGCAATTCTACCCTGAACGGACTTATCCGTGTTTATCCACCGCGCCGCGCTCCCTTATCCGTGGAATCCGTGGTTCAGCTTAGCAATTTTCTGCCGGAAAAACGGGTAGCTGCGGAATTAAAAGCCATAGGGCGCTCAATTCATCCCGCATCGGACAGGTGCTGAATTACCTCAACTATCCTCCTTCGATCCGTGTTTATCTGTGTTCATCTGTGGTTCAGCTCAGCAGCTTTCTTTATTCATCCGTGGTTCAGTTCCGGCTTCATAACGATAACAGAAAATCAGGGACCTCACCCAGGCAGTTCATGCACAGGACCCTGGCGCCGTAATCGCTTATTGAAAGAATACTGACTGAGACCAGGCTGATTTCCAGTCGCGGGAGAAAGTCCAGGGGAATCCCTGCGTAATGGGCCAGGACGGTTTTTATCGGGTCCGCGTGGCTTATGACGGCCAGTGTGCAGTGTGGGTATTCTTTCCGAAGTCTTTCCACCTCGGTGACCATTCTTTGCTGCACTTCCACTATGAGTTCTCCGTTTGGCGGCTTTGTTCCGCTGCGGAAGTCGCCGTAACGGCGCCACATGGGATCGTCGGCCAACTGATGGAACTCCAGTCCGCTCCAGTCGCCGAAATCGACCTCGGATAGTTTTGCGCTTGTATTTATCTTCAGTCCGAAACGCCCGGCCAGGGGAAGCGCGGTTTCAAACGCGCGCTCCAGGGGGCTGCAGTAAATGGCGTCTATGGATATCCGGCTTAGCCGTTTGGCCAGCATTTCGGCCTGTGCTTTTCCTTCCTCGTTCAGGTGCACGCCCGGCAGTGTTCCGGTCAGGCGCTTTCCAATGGCAGGATTGCCTGCATGTCTGATTAAGAGAAAAACGGACATGAACTGTAGCCCCTCAAGCCATCGACCGCTCGATCACGGCTGTTTTGTATAATCAAAGAATCCCTTGCCTGTTTTGCGCCCGAGATAGCCTGCACGGACCATCTTGCGAAGCAGAGGCGCGGGACGGTACTTGTCCTCGCCCAGGTCCTGGTGGAGCCCTTCCATGACGTGCAGAAGAGTGTCAAGACCGACCATATCTGCCAGGGCCAGAGGTCCGATAGGATGATTGGCGCCCAGGACCATTCCACGGTCCAGGTCTTCGGCTGACGCGATGCCTTCGGCGAGAGCGCAGATGGCCTCGTTGAGCATCGGGCACAAGATCCGGTTGACCGCAAACCCGGGGGCTTCCTTGACTTCGATAGGCGTCTTGCCCGTCTTTTCGACGAAACTTCTTGCGGTCGCATAGGTGGCGTCGGAGGTTAGAAACCCGCGCGTTAGCTCCACCAGCTTCATCACCGGGACCGGGTTGAAGAAGTGCATGCCGATGAAGCCTTCGGGCCGCTTTGTCGCGGATGCCATTTCGGTGATGGAAAGCCCCGAGGTGTTCGAGCAGAAAATTGTGCCCGGTTGACAAATGGAATCGAGTTCTTTGAAGACTTCCAACTTCAGGCTCATCACCTCGATTACGGCTTCTATGACGATCTGGGCGCCGGACGCCGCATCTTCGAGACCGGTCATCCCCCTGATGCGTCCGGTGACTGCTTCGGCGTCTGAGGCCTGCATCTTTCCCTTTGAAACGGCGCGTTCGAGGTTCTTTCCGATCGTTGCAAGCCCTTTTTGAACGAACCTGTCTTCGATGTCGCGCATATTTACACTGAATCCGGCTTCAGCAATAACCTGAGCTATGCCCGAACCCATTATGCCGGCGCCCAATACACATACATTGCTGATTTCCATGTTCCCCCTTTGCTCTTTGGTTCGTGGTCCGCATCCAATCAGGCGGGCATCGTTAAACGGCGTCATCCCGGAAAACCGGCACGGCTGCCGGGCTTGCGGCCAGCGGTGGGACCGCCGGCCGGGACCTCGGCGCCCGCTTCCCCCGCGAGGCGGGCGCCTTAATTCCCCCTTATGTAAAGGGGGCTTTTTTAAGAATAAACGACAGGATTAATTCCTTCCCTGTTCTCGACCGCGCTCTATTCCCGCGCCACTGCAGGTTCGCCTGCCGTAACCCGGGTTGTTTCGAGAATTGACTTCTCCTTCAGGAACCCGATGGCGATTGCTCCAACCACTGCCAGAAGCGACCAGAACAGGAAAACATTGCTAAAGTCGTACGATTTGTCGGGAAGTGTGATGACCAGGTAACCCGCTATCATCGGTGATAAAAAAGCCCCGAACTGTCCGATGCCGTTGGAGACCCCGACCGCGCGGCCTACCAGTTCCTTTGGATAACGCCATGAGGGGAAAGCGTACATCATGCCCCATGCCAGGTTGACGAAAAAACCGCCGATCGCCAGGCACAGCAGCAGCATTGAGGTACTCCCCCTGGAAACATGGCCGATCATGTTGAGGGCCGGAATGCACCCCAGGAAGGCAATCATCGTTACGATCTTGGGTTTTCCCCCGAACCACTTGTCAGCCATGGTCCCGCCAAGGTACATCGAAAAGAAGGCGACAACGTAGGGGAGCGATGCATAAAAACCCATGGTCTTCAGGTCCAGTCCATGCTGCTTGACCAGGAACGTGCTGATCCAGGTAGTCATTCCCCAGTAAATCATCAGCATGATGAAGAGACCTATGACATAGAGCCAGAACTGGATGTCGCCCAAAAACATTTTGGTGCTGTAGGTCTTTCCGTGCTCGCTGGCCTCGACGTCTACGGAGGCCGTGATCATGTCGTACTCTTCCTTCTGCACTCTTCCTTTTTCGTACATCACCCTGGGGGAATCGTTCGTGAACTTCCACAGCAGAAAAACGCCGATCAAACCCGGAGCGGCCAGCACGAAAAACACCGGCCGCCATGCCCCGCCGAAGAAGGCTGCGGCGAGCTGAGTGACCAGGATCGGAACGATCGCGGGAGCAACCGCCCAGGTCGTGGAAAAGAAGCCGCTCGCCCGGCCCTTTTCCTCTCTCGGAAACCAGTTCGCAATCATTCTGATGGCAGGCGCAAAGTGCTGGCCTTCGCCGACCGCCAGGCCAAGGCGAAGAATAATGAACTGAGTAAAGCTGCGCACGAAGCCGGTGACAAAAGTTATCAGGGTGAAGACCCAGATTGCGATGTTCATTGTGTTCTTCGGCCCGATTCTGTCGGCAAGGTATCCGGCGAGAAACTGGGCAAGCGAGTAGCCGAAAAAGAATATCGAGCCCAGCCACCCGATCTGAACAGCGGTTAATTGGAGGTCTTTCTGGATGTATGGAAGGAAGGTGAGTACGCTGATTCGGTCGAAATAGTTGATCAGGTAAAGCAGCCATATAATGCCGAGTATTAAGTGACGGTATCCCCACACTGTTTTAATGCGCTCAGTCATTTTGTGCTCCCCGTTCGGGTCAAAGGTTATTCTTCTATCTTGGCGATCTTTTTCGCATACTTCATCTTCTCACCCAGTTTCCCGAGCCTTTGATACATTATCCTCTGACTTTGAGGTGAGCCTGCACCGTGCATGCTTTCGACCAGCGCGGTCCCACCGGTCATGTTTTCCAGCAGGCGCAGGATTTTCATCCTGGTTTCCGTGGAGACGCCCTCGACGCCTTGCATGTATTTCTCCACGTACTTGCCGATCTCGGGGCTGCGCAGGTCGCTATCGAACGGGAGCGTAGCGATGATGCCTCCGCCGATGTCGTGGGCAAGCCTCGATATTTCATAGATGACCCGCGTGATGTTATGCTTCGTGCAGTTGGCGAGAAGCGGGTCGGGATAGTAAGCTCCGCTCCTGGTTTTGGATCCCAGCGCCGAGCAGGCGACGGAACCCGCATAGACGGTCTCGGCCAGATGCAGCATCTCGACGAGTTTGTCTTTAATGTGGGATGCGCCCAGAGTTCCCTGATATTGCGCCGCAAGCGCACTGGCGCCGATAATGACGTCGGAGACGCCGCCCTTGCAGCCGCCGTAGTTTTGCCGGTGAAGTGTCGCGAACCTTTCGACCAGAAGGCCGCTGAAATCCGCCTCCCCGCACATGAATACCCTCTCCCATGGAACGAAAACGTCTTCGAAAACAACCAGGGCCTCTCCTCCAACCATGCCGAACTCACAGTTTCCCGCGTCGATTCCGCACTCGAATTTCCTCTCCTCGTTCGTCTGACGCCCGAAAATCATCGTGACGCCTTTGGCGTCCAGAGGGATGGCCGCTACGATTGCGAAGTCTTCATCGCCTTCGGCCATCGACTGCGTCGGCATGATCATGATTTCATGACTGTTCACGGCGCCGGTCTGATGGACCTTGGCGCCCCTTATTACGACGCCGTCCTCCCGTCTCTCGGCTATCCTGGTGAAAAGATCGAGGTCGGCCTGCTGGCTCGGCCTCTTGGACCGGTCGCCCTTGGGGTCCGTCATTCCGCCGACGAGCATGAAATTCTCGTCCTGGAGTCTTTCGAGATATTTGAGAAATCGCTTGAAGTATTCCGTGCCGTGCTTCTCGTCCATTTCGAAGGTAGTCATGTACAGAGCGTTGATGGCGTCAAATCCCACGCAGCGCTGGAAACAGCTCGCCGTTTCGTGGGCGATGACTCGGAGCATCTGGACCTTTTTTATGAGGTCGTCCACTGACGAATGAATGTGGGTGAACCGGTTGATCTTCTTGCCGGTGATGCTGCTCACTGCGGTCAGGAGGTCTTCGTGCTCGGGCATGAGAGCGAGTTCGTACGTCTTGGCGGCGGAATTGATGTGAGGGATAAAAGCAGGGTGCGTCGTGCGGCCTTCGACTTTTTTCCCGTTGTAGTAAATAAGTGTTTTCTGTTCCTCCAAACTCCTGATGTAATCCTCTTTGGTCCTGATCTTCATGGTTTTACCTCACTGATAAGACGTTGAACAATTTCTGCGGGATCACTTTTATCGTCGCGGATAATTACGATTCTTCGACAGGCCCCCGGGACCATCTTTTCTTCGGGACACGAGGTGTCGCAGCCTGAGATGATGAGTACGCATTCGAAGCCGGGGTCGTCGAGGGTGACCCACTCGATCAGATCACCGGCCGCATTTTGAATTTCCTGGAAATACCCGACTCGATCAAACCCCGGATCGCATCCGCCGCAGTATTTCAAAGCTATCCTTTTCCTCATCGCTGCCGGATTTTCCCAATCGCCTGCCGCCTCGCCGGAATCAAACTTCCCGTGTCCACAAAGACGCCATTGAAGGCCCGCCGCCCACGCAAAGAGACGCCCCGCCCATAGTCAGGCCGAGCCTCTCCATCTCGTAGTAGAGGCTCACGATGATGCGCAGCCCGGTGCTTCCCACAGGGTGTCCCAGGGCTATCCCGGAACCGTTGTGGTTTACCTTGTCCAGGTCCAGCGTCAGGCCGAACTCGCGCAGGAGCACCCTGCCGACTCCGAGCCACTGCGCCGCGAATGCCTCGTTGATTTCCCAGTACTCGATATCTCCAAACTGAAGGCCCGCCTGTTTGAGGCATTTCGGAATGGCGTAAGCCGGTCCTATGCCCATCAGTTTCGGGTCGCAGCCCTCGCTGCAGATGTTCACCAGTTTCATGAGAGGCCGGATACCCAGCTCTTTTGCCTTATCCAGGGACATCAGAACTGCGGCCGAAGCACCGTCGTTTATGCCGGAGGCGTTAGCCGGCGTTACGACACCGCCTTCCTTGAAAGGAGGTCTGAGGAGGCCCATCTTTTCGGCACTGGCGTCCGGGATCGGATGCTCGTCGGTGTCGAAGATCTGCGTGCTCTTCTTGACCTTCACTTCTACCGGCACGATCTCCTGCCGGAAGGTTCCTTCCCTGATCGCGCGGGTTGCCCGGCGGTGGCTCAAAAGAGCGAGTTCATCGCACTCTTCGCGGGTTATGCCGTACTTTTCGGCGACGTTTTCCGCAGTGAGCGCCATGTGGCCGGGGACGAGTTCGTCCACCAGTCCATCGTGGAGCATATGGTCCTGAACGGTTTCCGGCCCCATCCTGTATCCCTGTCTCGCCTTCGGGAGGAGGTAGGGCGCGTTGCTCATGCTCTCGACACCGACTACCAGTCCGATCCCGGTCTTCCCCAGCATGATATTGTGGCTCGCAACTTCCAGTGCCCTCATGCCGGAGGAACAGTTCTGGTTCACGGAAAGGGCGCTGCTCCTGTCGGGAAGGCCGATCCTCATCCCGACCTGCCTGGCCGGCAGAGACCCCTGCATGGCGGTATAAATCTGTCCCATACAGATCTCGTCTACGCTCTCCGGTGCGATCCCGGCCCTTTCGATTGCGGCCCTGCCTGCACACATGGCGAGGTCCCTTGCCTGCACGTCCTTCAAAGTGCCCATAAAATCGCCGATCGCTGTGCGGCATGCGCTGACTAGAACGACATCTTTGATCACTGTTTTCGAGCCTTTCCGCAATGAGGTTCAGATCAAAAGAGGCGGTGGGTCCGCCTCAGACAATCGTGTGCCCGCCGTCGATGTAAATCTCCGACCCGGTCATGAATGCGGGAGAGGTCGCCATATAGAGCGCCAGGGACTTCAGTTCGTCGACTTGCCCGACCCTGTTCATGGGGATCATTTTTTTGATCAAACCCTTGCCGGCTTCGGACTCAAAGAAACTCGCGTTGAGATCGGTCAGAAAGTAGCCCGGACACATCGCGTTAACCTGTATGTTGTCCCTCATCAGTTCGAGCGCCATTACGCGGGTCAACTGAAGTACCGCGGCCTTGCTTGCGCAGTAACCGGTCATGTTGCGGGCGGAAATTTTTCCGAGAATGGATGCGACATTGATGATTTTCCCGCTCTTCTGCCTCACCATGATCTGTGCTACAGCCCTGGAGACCAGAAAAGTGCCTCGGAAATCGACATTCATGACCTCGTCGAGGTCTTCGTCGGTCATCCGGATGACCGGCTTCTCGCTGCCGGGGATTCCCGCACAGTTGACGAGAACATCTATCCTCCCGAATTCGTCTGCAATTTCCTGAACGGCGCGGTCCACGGATTTGGAATCGCGCACGTCCATCGACTTCGCAGTGGCCTTTATCGCGTGTGTTTTTTGAAGACTTTCCGCCACCGCCTGGCACCCCGTCAGGTTTCTCGCTGCGATTGCGAGATTGGCCCCTGCTTCAGCGTAGATCTCGGCAATGGCCAGCCCTATTCCCCTGTATCCACCCGTGATGAAGGCCACTTTCCCTTTCATGGAAAACAATTTTTCGAAACATTCTCCGGCCATCCTCTTATTTCCTCAAATCTGATTCGTAGAGAGTCGAATACGATGTCGTCAGCCAAATATTGCCTTCAATCTGTCGCATGACGAATCCAACATATCGATGTAGCTTTCGAACGTAAGAGATCGCAGTCCACCACCGGTGTAAATCTTCTGTGAATCGACTATCCTTATGATTTCAGCCTCTCTTTTTGTCGGCGGAGGCGTCGTCTTGAGGTCGGCCGAAACCTTCAGGTCCCATGAAACCTCTTTGCGAACGTCATCGGCGCTGATGCCCGGATGGACTGAATCGAGGTAGGCCTCTTTCGTCTCTTCATCGAACCGGAATATTGCCATGTTCGAAATAATGACCGCAGGGCCGTTACCCGGATATCCGTGCCCTTCCCTGGACCCCGGCCCGTCGAGGTATCCTGGCGATGTGATAAAATCGACCTTTTCCAGGAAACGGCGCTTCTGCTGGTTCATCATTATCAGGGTCCGCTTCGCGGAAATGGCTATGTCGTTTGCGCCGCCGCTGCCGGGCAGTCTGGTTCTGGGGTTGTAATAGTCGCCTTCTCCGAAGATCGTCGTGCTGTTCAGGTTCCCGTACTTGTCCACCTGCGCTCCCCCGAGCATTCCCAGGTCGAAGTAGCCGCGCTGTTGATCCGAGAAAGCCCGCCACAGGGAGGTCACGCATATGGCGTTTTCCCCGCACGCGTTATCGCCGATTCCCAGCATCAGCCGGTAAGGCGTGGCCCCGATGCATCCCGATTCGACGGCCAGGATCACGTTCGGAGCATGAGTCAGCTTGGCGACAAGAGCGCCCAGGCATGGTATGCCCACGCCTACGAACACGACTTCCCTGTCTTTGACTTCTCTCGCGGCAGCGACGACCAAAAGTTCCTGGAGCGTATAATCCTGTGCGTATTCTTCCATATGGCTGCTCACATGTGACTCCTTTAATGTTGTCGGCACAATCCAGAGACCCCGGGGTCTTAGCTGTCGCACTTGCAGAACTTTCGCTCGATTTGGGCGAGCTTTCTTAAGCGGCCCCACCCTACTTTTTCGCAGTATTCTTCGTGGTCCTTGCAGCCGAAAGCCCACTTATCCATCCATCTTTTGAAGCCGTCGCTGCTGTCTATCTCCGCCATCATCTCCATGTGAAATGGCAGGTCGTAGGCATAGGCATAACACATGTTCCAGGGATGGCTGCAGAAGGGGACTTCCACAACTGCGTCGACGACGTACTGCGGTACGGTCGTATAGGTCGGCGCCTTTTTGATCTCGTCGGTCGAGACGATCTCTTCGCAGGTGATGATCGTTCTTTTCGCGGCGCGTGCGATGTTTTCGGCATTGGAGGAGAAACCCAGATACTGAGCGTTTCCGAGCACGTCCGCCCTGTTGACGTGCACGATCGCAACGTCCGGGGTGGCCGCAGGCACCACCGCCACCTTATGGCCTCCGTACGGATCATCTATTACCTTGATCATATCGTTGTATTTTTCGATCGATGAGCCGATGAGCGATTTTGTAGTCATGAAAGGAAGGCCCATGGCGCCCGCCAGGAACCGAAGTCCCATCGTATAGTTGGAAAATTCGCGCACTTCTATTTTGCGGGGGATCCCTTCCTCTACGGCCCGTCTGTAGCTCGGACTTATGCCTGCCACCGCAAAGGCCAGCCATGCGACCTCCACCCTCTTCAACTGCCCGGTCCCGACCAGGTAATCCGCGCACTCGCAGGGACTGTCCCCCATCAGCGTCATGTCCTTTTGACCCTGCCTTACGATCTCGTAGGTAGGGGCTACAACCTGCTGGCCTCCCATGCCGCTGAATGCGATGGAGCATCCGTCGAAAACAAACCTGGAAACGGCCTCCTTTAAGCTCATCCTTTTATCTAAAGCTTTCTTGGTGTCCTCAGAGCTCATCGTTCAGACTCTCCCTTTCTGATTCTCCGGTCCAATGTTGAAAGATTATTGGGAAAGCAACACGCCTTGCCGATAAATGGTTGATGTCCGATTTGTGATTTGCTTGCCTCTGCGCTCTGTCTTTCAGTGGCGTTGAAGCTATGCATAAAAAGCATTTAATATGCCACGCCGTTCCCTTTCGGGAATTGGCTTTCATAACGGCATCTTACACAATCCGCTTGCCTTTGCCCGGCAAGTGTGGTCAACTCCTGATGTCCCATAATAGGACATATGTGTCGCAGGCTGGGACACGAACGGGACATGCCTCATCCGTTGAAGATACATTTCGGCCGGGAGGCGGCCCTTTAAGGGGAATGCGCTATGTCGGAGCATGCCAGGTGGTTTGATGTGATTTACACGGAGTGGCGCAAATTTGTGCGCGGAATGCCGGTTGACACCGGGATAGTCCGTCCCGTCATTCTCGATTCCTGGGAAAGGTGCAGGTCGAAGGGTGTCAGCCCTTATCTCGCGAAAGTGCCGCTGGTCCTGGGTGAAGAGGAACTGCAGACCCTGATTGCAAGGTACGGGGAACTCATCGATATCAGCCGCCCGTTCATGGAACGACTCTTCAGCTTCGTTAAGGGTTCCAACTTCATCGTAGCCTTGTCGGACGCCAACGGGTTTCTGATCGAACTCGTCGGGGACGACCACATCCTGGAAAGCGTGAAGCAGGGAAATTTCGTCGTGGGCGCATGCTGGAGCGAAGATGTCGCCGGGTCAAACGGCGTGGGGACCGTCCTGGCGCTGGGGGAGCCGCTGCAGCTTTATGGGTGTGAACATTTCTGCGTCAATTCGCGCAGATGGTCCTGCTCGGGGGCGCCGATTCACAATGCCGAGGGCGAAATGATCGGGGCCATTGATATGACCGGTCCCTACGAAAAGGCCAATCCTCATACGCTGGGAATGGTTGTGGCTTCGGCGCATGCGATAGAGAACGAATTCCGCTATAGAAAAGCCCTGACGGGAATTCAGGAAGCGCACAGCTTTCAAAAGACGGTCATTTCTTCGATCCCTGAAATAATCATTGCCATCGATAACGATGGAATCATTACTCTTATGAATAATAATGCCAGGAAGATATTCGGCGCGAGTGTACAAAGGTTTATCGGCAGGAGGCTGGGAGAGCTTTGGAACAGGAATCACAATATCATCCAACTCATAGCCGGCAATGAATCGCTTACCGACGTAGAGGTGCGGCTATCTTTGAAGAACTCCCAGGCAGACTTTACTCTGACCTGCAATCCAATCCTTTCCACGAACAGGGTCACCGGAAAGATCATCATTCTAAACGAGATCAAGCGGGCCAGGACTCTTGCTGCGAGAATGATGGGGGCTAAGGCGAAGTTTCACTTCGAGGACATCATCGGGCGCAACGCCGGGTTTCTCGAAACGCTGAGGCAGGCCCGGATAGCTTCCCGGATAAACTCCAACGTCCTTTTGTTGGGCGAAAGCGGTACGGGCAAGGATATTTTTGCGCAGGCCATTCACAACACCAGCAGCAGAAGGGATGGACCCTACGTGGCCATTAACTGCGCGACAATTCCGAGGGACCTGATTACCAGCGAACTTTTCGGCTATTCGGAGGGAGCTTTCACCGGTTCGAGGAAGGGGGGGAGCCAGGGCAAGTTCGAATTGGCCGACGGCGGCACGATATTTCTCGACGAGATAGGGGAAACGCCCCTCGAGGTGCAGGCCGCGCTTCTGCGGGTCATAGAGGATAAATCCATAATCAAGATCGGCGGCACGAAGGTCACGACCGTAGACGTGAGGATAATTGCCGCAACCAACAAACAATTGAAAGAAGAGGTCCGGAAGGGGAAATTCAGGGAAGACCTCTATTACCGTTCCAACGTATTCACGATCCGCCTGGTCCCGCTCAGAGAAAGAATCGAGGACATCCCGCTGCTGGTGGACTCATTCATGAAGAGCATCAGCAGGTCGATGGGCAAAGAGATCGTCAGCATCGACCCCATAGTGCTGGAATACTTCATTAACTACCAGTGGCCGGGCAACGTCAGAGAGTTGCAGAATGTCCTGGAAAGAATGATCAATATCGCGCACACGTCAAAACTGACGGTGGATCTTCTGCCGGGTGAGATTATAGATTCGCTGTCGCCGGAAAATGCGGAAGAAGACGTCGAATCGGTCGACAGGATGGAGCGTGAACTGATCCTGAAGCTGCTAAAGTCGAGTCTTACCAGGAAGAACATCGCCAAGAAACTGGGCATCTCCAGAAGCACTCTGTACCGCAAGCTGGATAAATATGAATTCGAAAAGTAACAGATAAAGTGATGTGTTGCCGCCCCCGATGCCCCTGCGCGCAAAAGCGGCAGACCGGGGAGAGGGGGCGGTGGGACCGCCCGCCGGGATTGCCGTTCAAATCTTCGGCGCTGCCCTCAGAGGCCGTTCTGGCTTCGCCTCCCCGCCGCCTGCTTCATCAATTCAATTCTCAAATTCAAGTTTCTCATTCATCGGTTTTTATCCGTGGCTATCCACCGCGCTGCGCTCCCTATCCGTGGTTCAGTTGTCCTTTTGTTTCCTGCTTGTGCGGATTACGGATGACGGATCAATAGCCAATTCAGCACCCACCCGATGTACTATGGGCTGAGCGCACAATTGCTTACAATTCCACGATTACCTCTTCATCCAAAACCTTTTTCGCATTTATCGGTCTTTATCCGTGGCTATCCGTGGTATCCGTGGTTCAGTTGTCATTTTTGTTTCTTGCTTGTCCGGATTAACGATGACGGATCAATAGCCAATTCAGCACCCACCCGATGTACTATGAACTGAGCGCACAATTGCTTCCAATTCCACGACTATCTCTTTATCCAAAGCTTTTCCGCATTCATCAGTCTTTATCCGTGGCTATCCACCGCGCTGCGCTCCCTATCCGTGGTTCAGTTGTCATTTTTGTTTCTTGCTTGTCCGGATTAACGATGACGGATCAATAGCCAATTCAGCACCCACCCGATTTACTATGGACTGAGCGCCCAATTGCTTCCACTTCCACGACTACCTCTTCATCGAAAACCTTTTTCGCATTCATCAGTCTTTATCCGTGGCTATCCACCGCGCTGCGCTCCCTATCCGTGGTTCAGTTGTCATTTTTGTTTCTTGCTTGTCCGGATTAACGATGACGGATCAATAGCCAATTCAGCACCCACCCGATGTACTATGGGCTGAGCGCACAATTGCATTCATTGCTTTTCATCCGTGGCTATCCACCGCGCTGCGCTCCCTATCCGTGGTTCAGCCACGAAAGCGCACTAACCGGGTACATAGAAAGAGTAGGTGCAAATACAGTATGTTACTACTTGTCCAGCAGTGATTATTGTTGCATCATGCTAACTATGGAGAGATTTAAGCTAGGGGCGCAGGGAGGCACGCAAATGCAAACAGCGGCGAGAGTTCTCATTGTCGACGATGAAATGGATTTCCTGCTCCTCATAGGTCAGTACCTGGAGGCGAAGGGCGTCGAATTCGAACTTGCCGATAGCGTAGCGCAGGCTCGAAAGCATCTCGGGGATTCCCGTTTCGATGTAGTGATCTCGGATTTTAATATGCCGGGCGAATCAGGTTTTGACCTTTTCCATTTCGTTTCATCCAGCTATCCGGGGTTGAGATTTGTGTTGATGACCGGATGTACTGATGCGGGTTTGAAACGGGAAGCCCGGAAAATGGGAATCTGCGGATATCTCGAGAAACCGTTCGCCATGTATGACCTCATGAAACTCATATATAACCATGTGGCGGTCGTCGGTCGAGACGAAGTCTGCATCCACGTATCCTGACCGATTCCATTGTAAAGGCCGTTTGCGGCCCGGCCCAATTCTAAACAATGACCCCATCTTGTGGTCCTCACTCCATAGTGGCCTCTCATTATCCAATCCATAAAATCCCTTTAAGAAAATCGTCTATCTTGCCGAACGAAGTATAGATATCCATAAAAGGCGAGCCTGGCCGGCCGGCGCCTGTTCGAGGTCAGCCGGGGCGTCGTGAGCCGGTGAGTTGTTTGACTCTTGCGTCTACTGCTCGAAACGAGGAAAAATGCATGCTTCAAAAAGGCCCGGGAGATCGAACTCCGCCAAATTTTTTCTCGAGTCTCGGCGATAAGGAAAGAATCAGGCTATGCAATATCGGAACGACTCGGACCGTTGCCGAATCGGAACTCCTGTTCAAAAAGGGATCGCCTGAGAAAACCATATACTGCGTTCTGAGCGGGGCCTTCGTAGTCGAATCCCGTGATCCTGATGCTCCGGGCTGCAGGTTCAAACCAGGCGACCTTATTGGAGAGACCGGTCTTTCAAGCCGGGGCGGCAGAATATCATCCGTTTTCGCCGAAGAGCCGTCGTCCGTTTTCTGTTTGAGTCCAGCCGCGTTCGAGACGCTCGGGGCCGAAACTCAAACGGCAATTCTTAGAATACTTCATGACTCGGCGCTTTCAAGCGTTGAGGTCCTCAGGCAGCAGAAAGATTCCGCCCAACTTCGAGAAGCCGCTTTAACGAGGTATATCAAAAAGATCCGCAAACCTCTGGCAAAATACGAGCAGTCGGAAATAATAGTAAATATAGTGAAAAACATTCCGCGGCTCCCTTTGCATATCACGCAACTGATTGAACTGCTCGCGGGCCAGAGGGCTTCGGCAAAGGAAGTGGCTGCGCTTGCAAAACAGGACCCCTCCCTGGTGGTGGACATCCTCAAGACGATAAACTCCCCCAGGTACGCCCTCCAGACGGAAATCACGGATGTTTCCTACGCGATTACATACCTGGGATTCAACGAGGTATATCAGATCGCCGTATCCCGCGGCCTGATGCAGTCAATACCGGATTCGGACGAGTTCCGGGAGGTTTACCGCCACTCTCTTTTCCTCTCCTGCGTGGCATCCGAGCTATGCCAGTCATACGACAAGAACAGGGCGGCCCTTCTCAGCACGATCGGCCTGCTGCACGATATTGGAGAAACGGTGGTTCTCCTTCTGCGGAAGCAAAATCCCAAATGGTCGCTTTTTATCGAGATGCTGGACCCCTCCAAGTTAGGGGCTATGCTTCTGAGACAGTGGAACATCCCCAAACCGATCTGCCAGACAATAGAATACCAGGCCTATCCGGCCTTCTGTCATCCCCTGGAGGTCCCATCGGACCAGAGGGTGAATATCGCCCTTCTCTATGTTGCCCACGCCGCCTGCGACTATCTGAACAAAGGGGCAGGCGACGCCTTCGACGATCACCCCTACCTCGATCGCTATCTGCGCCTGCTCAGACTGGACTCCCGCGGGATCGATCATATCGCAAAGCAAAACATCCTCCAGGGCCTGATGGCAAAATATCATCGATTGCCCGACTTTGTACAAAAGCGCCTCGCTTTGAGCCGCATTGCGGAACGCAGCGATTGAACCGGTATTTACGCCGGTCATATGATAAAGAGGCAGGCCGGAGCGCCTTCAGCGTATCCGGGCCACCGCTATCCCGCCATTTTCTTCTGACGATCCATTATGTATCGGGTCCTGGATTCGATCAGCGGGCCGTTTCCCGTTGCTTCCTGCTCGTCTAAATCAAAATCGAGGCTGGTGTGGCTGTGGATCGAAAGGAGCCCCAACCCGGCGGCCAGCGCTTCTCGGACCCATGCGGCCCAGGAATCGAGCGCATCGGGGTCTCCCTCGATGAGGCGACTGAGCGTGACGTCCGTTCTGAGCCCGGCCATTGCCCGGTCCCCGTTGATTTCATCGATCAGCGCTTCATCCAGTCTCGGACGCCTCACGAGCACCGACTCGACGATCACTTCCAGGTAGACCGTAAAAGGGTCCCGGCCGGCAATATCGGGATTGCAGACCGCACACCGGCCGACGTCGTGCGCGATTTTATTGTTCTCGGCGAAAAGGTTCTGCCGGGCTATTTCCTTGAAGTGGGAAACGGTGTAGAGAAGAGAATCATTTCGGGCTTGGTTGCGGCTCAAATCAGGACCTCCCTTCAGCAGGTAAACGCTTGATAGCAAGCGCGGTGACGAGTAATCCAAATACTGAATATCCGAAACAATGGCAAGGGATCACGAGCATACGGAACGTCGATACCCTTTCGCCGTACAGTGCCGGAGATCGGAATCCGGATAGTTTATTGAAAAAAAAACCGTTATTGTTAAAATAGCGCCACAAGCTATTCGGGACTTGATTGTTCCCCCTTTCCGATTTCCGAGCCGGAAACTGCAATTGTCTCATCCGGTGGTTCCGGAAGATAGCGTTGCATTGCGTTCAAAAAAAAGTAAGATAGTAAGCGGGGCATCTTATCACTTGCCGGAGCAACAAGTTCCCGGCTTTTTGTTTGGATGGAAAGCGGATGCTGCAAAAAAATCTGCAGGTTCAGCAGGGCCTTGAAACGGTCAACGGCAAGTTGGCCGCCTTTCGCGTCCTCATTGATCGAGGGACAATCAGAGAGCCGGACCTGGAAAAAATCCTTCGGGAGTCTGACGGCGCAGCAAGGCGCATCGAAGAGTCGATATTAAGTCTGGGCGTCCCAAAACATGAAATCCTGCTTTGCCTGAGCGAATATTATAATCTCCCGTTCGTAGAATTCAGGGAGAACCTGCCGGCGGCCGGTGAAGTATTAGAGCGCCTCGATCTCGAGGAGCTCAAGCGCGATCTCTGGTTCCCGCTTTCAGTAGGGACGGAGGAGGCCCGGATCGCAGCATACAGTCCCTGCGACCCCGAGCTCCTTGAAAAGATCAAAGGGACCCTCGGCGACATTTCTGTCCGGTTCACAGTGGCCCTTCCGTCCGACCTCACCCGTATGGTCGAACACATTCAGGACATCAATCCGGGTTTCCCGCCTTCCGCTGGAAGAACCCCCCTGGCCGTTCTTCGCACCAGGCTTGCAAGCGACCGGACTATCCTGGCCTGGTACAGAACTTCCATGGCAAAGGGGCGAACGGGCCTGGCGCTCATGCGAACGGGGATTTCCTTTATCGCCATCAGTCTCACTTTGCTGAGAATTTTCGGATTCGGCTATCTAAGCATCATACAGGCGCCTCTGCTCTTGCTGGGTATCATCATGGCTGCCGACGGCCTAAGCTGGTATATACCCACAAGGAAGCTGGAGCCGAATGAAACCCGCTACCTGCCCACGAAGTCCACCTTCGGGACCACAATTGTCGAACTGAAATCGACCGAAGAAGGTCCGATGCTGACGAGGTCCCAACCGATCGAGGGCGCAGAGCAGCTTCGGACCCGGTGGAACAGGCTCTCTCCGGTTATGAGGCGCCGATTCTTCGCAAACGACAGGACCGACCTGGCTGAAGAGAGGACTTTCCTCGCGGCCTACAGGGTAAGGATGGCAAGGGCCCGGACCGGCCTGGCCTTCACCCGGACCGGCAACTCCTTTGCCGGCCTTGGCATCCTGCTCATCAGGCAGTTTCCTCTCGGCCTGTGGACGATCTTTTATGCCGGCCTGATCTTGACGGGCCTGGTCATGTTTCTCGAAGGCGTCCGATGGTACTTCCCCGGGCGGCGCGCGGGGCTTGAAAGCACCAGGACCATACGCCAGATCGAGGAGAGCACTTCCATATGGGATTTCATGTTCCGCGCTTTCAGCCGGATCGATGACATGCCTCCCAAACTGATGGTCAAGGAGACACATGCCCCGGGCATCTGGGGGACAACCGGCCTTGCCCTGGAACGCACGCTCCTTGCTGAAAGGCGCAACGTCAAGTCAAGGCTCAGAACCACGCTGGCGAGGTCGAGGACCGGCCTCTCATTCATCCGGACGGGAACAAGCATCTTTTCCGTCGGCTTGGGTCTGCTCGTTTATTTTGGCTGGGGCAATATTCTGTGGACCCTCTTCGATTTCTTGCTGATGCTTGCAGGCCTGATTTTGATTATCGACGGCCTCCACTGGCACTTATCCGCCGAGCGGACCAAAAGACAACTGCCTTATTGCTTCGAAGACCTGGAGATCCGCATGCCTGATTACGGCAAGCCGACCGCCTTGTGGAAAAAGGTGATATTTAGCTATGATGACAACGTATGTAGCTGAAGCCATGGAGGATTTTCAGGTCCTGGTGGATTTGGGGACTATCACCGCCGGTCAACTGCGCTCTTCGGGGGAGGCAGCTCTGGCCAGGGACGTGGAAGTTGAGGAGGTCCTGCGCTACGATCTCGGCATTCCACGCCGCAAACTGGTGGAAGCCCTTGCCCTGCGTTACTGCTGCGAATGGGTTGAGTACGACGAAAGACTTCCGGTGCCCCCTGAGCTTCTCGACGGGCTGAGCCCGGAGAGGCCCTGTTCAAACCTGTGGTTTCCCGTCGCATTGGACGGTGACACCGTGGTCATAGCGGCCCGCAATCCCAGCGATCCCCTGATCGCCGAGGAGGTAGCTGAGTGTTTGAAAACCGAAAAATTCCGTTTCCACGTGGCCCTCGCTGAAGATATCTCCTATTTCATAGAGGATTTTCTGAACTCCCATCCCAGCCATCTTGTAGGAAACGAAAGAACGGCCCTTGCGCTCTGGCGCAATACAATGGCCCGGTGGAGAACGAAGCTGGCGAGCTATCGGACGGATTTCGCCAGGGTAAGGACCCAGTTGAGCCTTCTGCGGGGAGGCCTGACGATGATAGTAATCGGAAGAACGCTCCTGCGCAGCGGCAAAGCGATCAACCTGGCGCCCGTCTACTGGGCGATGATGGGTTTTGGCCTGCTGCTTATTTTTCTCGGTCTGCTGAGTTATCACAGGGTCAAAAAGTCCATTTTCCGTCCCCCGAAGCATGAGACGCTCGTGGAAGTCACGTCGGCAAGCCTGTACTTTCTGGAAAACTACCAGTTTGCCGATAGGGGAAATCCCGGCGAAAAAAACGGAAAGACGATGCTGGCCCGGCTTTCGGATATGGCGCACCGCATCGTGACAATCATCGAGCCCTCATATGACAACAAGGTGCGCTCGCAGCTCGCACACGAGAGGAACCTTTTCGCCGCGCAGCGCACAATAGCGGCATGTTACCGCACAATCTATTCCCGCGCCAGGACCGGCCTTTCTTTCATTCGCACCGGGGTCTCCTTTGCAAGCGTCGGGGTTGGCCTTATTTCCTATTACGGTCTGAGTTTGCTAAACATAGTAGATGCATTTATAATTCTGGCTGGCCTGCTGATGGTCGTTGACGGTATATTATGGTCCTGGCCTGTGAGAAAAGAAAACTACGAGGCCCTGAAGTGCGCGGTGTCTTTCTAATTCGTTTCCATCCCGTTTCTTTGACGCCGAAAAAATCCTTGTAAACTCCGCGCTCTACGAACACTATACGTTGACCGCATTCGCAAGCGTTCAGCATGACTTCTTACCAAGGAGTCTGCACCGGACTCCGGTCCCGGGATGAAACTGTCTCGCGGAGCGTGGAGAGTTTGGATGCGGCCCCGCCGCCCGATTTTGGGAGCCTTCGCGCAGACGGGGCGCCTATCATATAAGAAAAGCATTTTCTAATGAACCATTGACGCAAACCCGCACGATGGAAAACTTATGAAGCTAGTCCACAAAATAACGGTCGTCAATTTCATCAATATTTTGTTGATAGCCCTGACCGGCTTCTTTGCCTACCGCAGCCTGGACCAGGTGCTGACAAAATTAAGGTTCATGGAAATTGCCGAAGACCTCAATTCATCTTTTCTCGAGATGAGGCTCGCAGAAAAGAATTATTTCCTGTACGGAGACAGATCGGCCCTCCCGGAAATCGAAAAGAAAATGAGCGAGGTCTTTTACGCCATCGAAACTTCCAGGCCGGATATCCTTCGAGCGATCAGCGAGGGCAAAACAGTCCAACTGGAATCAAGCCTCGCTAATTACCGTCAGGCCCTCAAGAAGGCCCAAGTGGGCGACATGGCCGTGCAGAAAAGTGTTCGGGAGGCAGGCCAAAAGCTGGGAGAATTTACAAATTATATCACAGTCACTGAGAGAGCAGAGGTGAGCCGAATCATCGCGAGCTCAAAGAGGGGACTCTTTTTCTCTTTAGCGTTCATCCTCCTTTCCGCAGTCGGCATCACCCACATTATGTCCTTCAGGGTTCTCAGTTCTCTCAAACGCATAGAAAAGGCCACGTGTTTCATATCCGATGGCGATTTCAGCAAAATCGAACCGGACACATCCCGGGATGAATGCGGCCTGGCTATTTCTGCCCTCGTTTCAATGGCCCAAGAGATCCGGAACCGGGAGGAGCAGATCATCGAGGCAAGGAAACTGGCTTCAATCGGGATACTCATCGCAGGCGTCGCCCACGAGGTGGGAAACCCGCTCAATAATATCTCGATGCTGGCGCAAAACTTTATCGACCTCTATGATGACATGGGCCGTGACGAACATATCGAATATGTGAAAAGAGTCGAGGAGGAAGCAGAGCGCATTCAGCGGATAGTAAAAGATCTGCTCGATTTTGCCAAACCCAAGAAGCCCGACCTCAAGGAGACCTTCATCAACAATGTGGTCAATAAAAGCATGCGTCTTGTCCACAACATGATTTGTATCTGCAACATCGACGCGCAGCTTGATCTGGGGGAGGGGCTACCTTCGGTCTTTATAGATGAACACCAGATCCAGGGGGTACTGATCAACCTGCTCACAAATGCGCTTCACGCTGCGTCGCCAGGAGACCGGATGCGCATTTCGACCCGTTTTAACCGCAACACCAGCCGATTGGAGGTGGAGGTGGAGGATACCGGGAAAGGAATAGCCCCCGAAATGCTGCCCCACATATTCGATCCTTTTTTTACCACAAAAGGGGCAAGCGGAACCGGACTGGGTTTATTTGTCAGCTATGGAATCATTAAGAATCATAAAGGAGACTTGAGGGTGAGAAGCGAGCCGGGGGTAGGGACCTGCTTCACTATAGAACTCCCCGTTTACAAACAGACCGATAGGAGCGAACAATGTCTGGTTTCAGGGTTATAGTGATTGACGACGAGAGAATTGTTGGACAGATGATTAAAGCTGCCATGGAGCCGGACGGCTACAAAGTGGAGACCTTTCTGAATGCGGAACCCGCATTTGCGCGACTCAGAGAGGAAAAATTCGATGTTGTGATCACTGATCTCAAGATGAAAGGCATCGATGGGATGGAAGTCCTGCGGACAATCAAGACCGCATACCCGGAGATCAAAGTTGTAATGATAACAGCCTTTGCGAGCCTGGATTCCGCGGTTGAAGCCATGAAGAGCAAGGTGGACGGGTTTTTCGCCAAACCGGTGAAGATAAAAGATTTGAAAGAATGCGTCAAAAAGCTTCTGAATCCAGTCGATATGACGGCGAGCTGAAAGCGGCGGGGCCGCACGCCGGGATAGCCAAGCTTCCCATTTCTTATCTATCCTCCCCCTTCTCCTCGAAGGAGCGGAAACAACGGGTGCTTCATCGTGCAGGGGCGGGCGCCAAGCCCGCCCCTGCACGGCATATGAAACATTGCAGCCTGCAAATATTTCGAGAAGCAATTTCCGGATTATGGAATTACGGCCTCGATGTAGCCGGCCTCGCCGGTCCGGTGATCGACCACCATGAAAGCAACCTTTTTGTTAGGCTGCAGCGCCTCAGCCGCTGCCCCTAATTCTTCCGGGTTCCCAATGGCCTGCGTGTCTACCTGGAGGATTATGTCTTCCGGCTCCAGGCCAGCCTTGCCCAGAGGTCCCTTGAGATTCACTTTGAGCACCTCTACGCCTTGTCCGGCCTCTCAAGACCATACTTTTCGGCCAACTGAGGAGTAACAGGCTGTACGACGACTCCCAACCTTTCCTGGGCGAAGCTTGATAGTTCCTTCTCTTCTTCCTGTTCGCTTCCGATCACCTCTCTCTGTAAATTGCCTGATGTAGTTATCGCCTGCCAATAGCGAAATTGACGCCCAGCCTTAGCACACGCCGGCGGAGTGGTTAGTTTAAATATTAAAATCAGAATAGGCAGGATTAATGGCAGGCCGCAAACATGAAAGCGGCCCGTTACCTGCGTTTTCTTTATCGTCTGAATCCGGCGGACCCCATCCTTACTATCCAACCCTCCGAATGGACCGCCTGTCGATTTAACAGGCATTGAAGCCCCGGAACTCGGCAGCTTAGAGTTTTCGGATGGACGCTGGCCAAGGGTATTTACCGATACGGAATTTCACAATGATGACTGAATTTATACAGGACTTCCGAAATCTGGCCTCTCCTTACTGGAGGTCCGACGAGAAATGGAAAGCACGTGCACTGCTTGGCGCAATAATCGCGTTGAACCTGGGGATGGTCTATATCCAGGTTCTTGTAAACGAATGGATAAGGGAGTTCTACAACGTCCTCCAGAGTCTGGACAAGGCCAGGTTCGCTGCTGAAATCCTTCGTTTTTGTCTGCTGGCGGGTGCGTATATCGCACAGGCGGTCTATATGCTCTACCTTAGCCAAATGCTGCAAATCCGCTGGAGAAAATGGCTGACTGACAAGTACTTGCGGGACTGGCTCACCCACCAGGCATATTATCGAATCAATTTCGCCGCCCAAGTAACCGACAACCCCGACCAGCGAATAAGCGAGGACATAAATTCATATATAGAGATGCTGATCAATCTTGGAACGAACCTCTTGAGTTCGGCGGCAACCCTTGTATCCTTCCTTGGCATCCTCTGGATATTGTCGGGTACACTCGTTGTTCCCTTCGGCGATCAGGCCGTCAAACTCCCGGGATACATGGTTTGGGCCGCGCTGTTTTATTCCGTTCTCGGCACCTGGCTCACCATGCGTATCGGGAATCCTCTTATTCTCCTCAATTTCAATCAGCAAAGGTTTGAAGCGGATTTCCGTTTCGGCATGGTCAGGGTCCGCGAGAACAGTGAGGCGGTTGCGCTATACGGAGGTGAGCAGCAGGAAGAGACATATCTACGGGATCGCTTCAATATATTACTGGAAAATTTTTGGAAAATTATGAGGCGGCAAAAGCGCCTTTCCTGGTTAACCAATACCTACAGTCAAGCAGCAGTCGTCTTCCCTGTGATAATGGCAGCCCCGCGGTTTTTCGCCGGCCAGATGGACCTGGGGGGACTTATGCAGACGGTGGGAGCCTTCGCAGCGGTCCAGGGGGCGCTTTCCTATCTTGTCACCAGTTACACGACGATAGCCAAATGGCGCGCCGTAATAGACCGCTTGGTCGGCTTTTCCCGAATACTGGAGATGTTGCAAAGTTCCGGGTCCATGAAACCCACCGGGCGTATTCACACTGCCGAGCAGGTGATAAGGATTGACTCTCTGAGCGTTTTCCTCCCAAATGGGAAGGCCCTGTTTCGAGATCTCAAACTGAATATTGCACCGGGAACACATCTAATTATCACTGGACCGTCCGGTTGTGGGAAGAGCACCCTGATCCGGTCTCTGGCGGGCATCTGGCCTTTTTGTCAGGGTAATATTTCCTTGCCGGACACGTCTTCGATAATGTTCCTGCCCCAAAAACCCTACCTCCCGCTCGGAACGCTGCGCAACGCCCTGTGTTACCCCCATCCCGACGGTTATCGGCCGGAAGAGACGGAAGAAGTATTGGAAGAATGCGGGCTCGGGTACCTTGCCGCCTCACTGGACAAAGATGAGAACTGGTCTCATGTACTCTCTCTCGGTGAGCAGCAGCGCCTCGCGTTTTCAAGGGTATTGCTTGTCAAGCCGGACTTCATATTTCTCGATGAGGCAACGGCATCGCTCGATGAAAAGTCAGAGGCAGACCTGTACAAACTGCTTCAGAGTAAATTTCCGCACTCAGCGGTGACAAGCGTGGGACACCGCAGCACCCTGCTCGCCTGGCATTGCGAAAGGTTGACATTAGAAGGGGACGCCAAATGGGTAAAATCCGCGCTGCAAAGAGAGTGCAAGGGACCTCATCAAAGTTTCTGAGGATATCCGACGGGGTGGGAACGGTATTTCGGAAGCAGACGCGATAATCTGCATTCCCTTTGCTTCAGTACGCTCCAACGCGTGAGGAAAGATAATCTTCAAGTCTAACGAATCGGTATCCTTGATTTCTGAGCTTCCCGACTATTTTGGGTAACGCCTCAGCCGTATGGTATCCGCGTCCATTTATGTGGAAGATCAGAATACTTCCCGGCTTGACCTTCGATAAAACCCAAGTGGACATCTTCTCAGCCGTAAGGTTCCTGGCCGGATCTCCACTGGGGAAAGACCAGTGAACGACGGCGTATCCTAAACTCTCCACAAGGTCCAGGGCCTTGGGACTATAGTTACCGGCAGGGAATCTGAAGAAAATGGGCCTGCTTCCCGTAATGTCTTCGATTATTTTTTGATTCTCGATTACCTCCAGGTATACCTTACTCGCAGGTAATGTTTCCATATGGTTAACATGACTAAAAGAGTGATTTTGTATGCTGATCAGATCGTTTTTTGCCAATTCAGCCAAGTCGGAGAAATTTCGTTTGGCAAATTTGCCACTGACAAATATGGTAAACGGGAGTTTTTCATCGAGCAGGTAGCCAAGAATCTTGCCATCGAGGTAAGATGGCGTTTTGGTTTCACAAGCGTCAAACGTGAGACACACGACCTTTTCTTTTGTTCCAAGGTTTGTAATTACCTCACCAGCACATGGGACAGCCACCACTAACAGTAGAATGCAAGAGACCAGCATCTCTATATAGTACTGATATTTACGTGTGCGTGAGCAATTCAAACCTTCTCTCCTTAGAGACCTTCATGAGTGTGATGGGAATTATGGTGAAACGTTTCTTCCATGTGTGTCGCCTGGTTTCCAACCACCATCTTCTTTAACACAGTTCAGCTCTATTTCCCAGGCCGGCGACTTCGTGGAACCCCTCTTCAAGCCCTGATATAACTCAATGCTCCGTGAGGTTAAGCGCTTCTTATCAGCGATGTCCCCCCCCACCGCCTCCAGACCTGCCGCGATATCCGCCGCCGGTAGAGAAACGCTCCGACGGATCGCCGTTAAACGACCTGCCGCTGTAAGGAGGAGACACGGAATCGGCGTCATGTCTTGATCGGGGACCGGGCGAGAACCTGTCCGCATCTCGCGTTGATCCTGAAGATGTGAGGTTCCGCGACGCTGATCAGGTACTCCTTAGCGACGGACTGAATGTTTATGCATGTCCTAAGAAATATAATCATTCATGGTATCTATAGCGGTTATCGGAAAGATATAGAAACAATAATATTAGTTGAAACGAATCGTAAATAATGGATAAAAACGGGGATAGTCATGCCCCTGGATCTTCACGCTTCTCGAGGTATCCAGGCCATACGGTGTTTCCGGATGGAGGCTGATCAATGAGTATTGATTGCAGGGACTGTGAGAAACTCGAGAGCAGAGATGATTGCAGGATGGGAACAACAAAAAAGGGGCGATTACGCCCCGGGGAACACAATAATTAAAAGACCCAACCGGATCAACTTGCAACCTCGTAAGGATATTCACCTGAAGATAAGTCTATCGGGATTTCAACCCGGAAAGTGATCCCTTTACCGGGATTGTCGGAAATCTCTATATGACCCTGATGAGCCTCGACAATCTTCTTGACAATAGCGAGCCCCAGGCCGGTGCCTTCCTTCTTGCTCGTATAGAAAGGGGAAAAGATTTCCTGCCTCTTATCGGGTGGAATGCCGCAGCCGTAATCAACTACATTTATCAAGAGGTTTTCATTCTTTGCATCACATTGAATTATAACGTCCTCACCATCTTGTGAAGCTTGTATGGCGTTTGTCAAAAGGTTTATGAGCACTTGCTTCATCCTCATGAAGTCCAGACAGGCTACGATAGGAGTCTCGGAATCGAGATGGCTGCAAAGGTTTATCTTCTTGTCTTTAGCCTGGGGAGCAACTATTGCGAGGCACTCAGCCACAAGCTGGCCCATGTCGCCCTTTGAACATTCCAGTTCCAACGGGCGCGAAAAATCAAGCATACTCTTCACCATGTTTTCCATCCGCTGGGTTTCCTTGACAACGATTTCCAGCAGGTTTTGGACTGGGCTGCCTACGTTGATGCGCTTTTGAGCCAAGCACGCAAAGCCGCCGATTGCGATAAGCGGGGTTTTCATATCGTGGGCTACAGCGGCCATCGCCCTCCCCATTGCGGCCAGACTCTCGGATTGCCGCAAATCCTTTTCTGCTTTTTCACGCTGAATGATCTTCCACATTCCATCAGTCAAGAGCGTGAGCTGCCGCGCATCCGAGGGGTCATATTCCGTCGCTTTGTTTCCTACGCCTGCAATGGCTACAATACGATCATTTTCAAATACCGGGACAATCATGATACGGGCAATCTTGAGGTTGGTTGCAAGGAAAGCTTCGGAGCCGGGACCGGGACCCATGTAGTCGTTTATGACTACAACTCTTCTTTCTCTTATCGCATCTGCGAAGACATCCGCTCTTCCAACCTCTATCTGCAGGGGAGATCCCCCGTTAGATCCATGCCCGGGCGATTGCTGCCAGCTATGAACGGTCAAAACCGCTTCGGCTTCGTCCAGAAATCCGATCCAGCCGACTTCACTTTTCGTAAGCCTCACCAACTGTTCCAGGGCGAACCTGGCGGTCTGATACGTCGAGGAATCAGTCATTTGGCTCAACTGCCACAATGCCTCAAGACGCGCCTCATCAAGCCGCCGCATCGCCTCTACCTGCTCGCGCTCCGAAATCTCCGCCCTCAGCGCCTCCTCCATCAGCTTTCGCGCAGTGATATTCATGGCGGCATGGACCACGTTGGTTACTTTCCCGGAGGGATCCTTGATAGGGTTGGAGGAAACCATCCACGTCCTCCCGTCGTCTTTTGCTATCTCGCCATCGTGGGGTTCCCCTGTTTGCAGGACCTTGATTACCGTGCATCCCGGGCATGGTTCCGGCAGACCATGGATAGCTTCGTAACACTTTTTCCCTTCCAGGTCCCCGGGCGTCAGGCTGAAGACCCGCTCAGTCGCTGAATTTGTCCAGATTACCCGCATCTCCGGGTCAAGGTACTCAACAGCCACGTCTCTCAAACTGCCCAGGATTGCAGTCTTCTCCTGCTCAGATTTCCTGAGGGCGTCCTCGGCCCTCTTTCGGGCGGTAATATCGGTGCCGATGCCAAGTACTCCGCACACTTTACCCTCTTCGTCAAAGAGAGCTTTATTGGCCCACATGACCCAGACCCGATCGCCGTTTTTGCGCATATTCTCATTTTCATGCCTTGCATGGAGATCGGGATTACGAACGACGTCCTCTATAAGCGCCCTGAGGTTGTGTCCGGCTGAATCTGTTTCAGGCACAATAGTGCCGACGATATGGCGTCCGAGGATTTCCTCTTCGGTAAAGTCGAAAAAATTCTGAGCAAATTCATTGACAAATGTGATTGTCCCGTCAAGATCCAGCTTTGTGATGCTACAGTTGGCATTCTCCACCAGCTCCCGGTATTTTTCCTCGCTTCTGCGAAGAGCTTCTTCCCGGCTGCCGATCTCATCGGCCATGGCATTAAATGAAGAGGAGAGGTCCTCGAGTTCCACCGCACCTTTGAAATAAAACCGTTGGATTGACTCCCCGCGTCCAAGGGCCAGAGCGTAATCGCGAAGCCGCCTGATCGGGTCGGCAATGCCGTGTGAGAGAAAAAATGTAAATATAAAGACAACCCCCGTAAGGAGCAGGGATAGGCAGGACAGATGGATAGTCTGCGATCTGATGGGCTCCATCAGTTCACTCTTAGACCGGCTGACGCATACAACCCAGTTGCTGAAGAGACCCGGAGCACAGGTCACGACCCGCTCCTCTTTGGTGTAGAGGCTCGGGAAGATGCCGGTCAGTTCCTTGCCTTCCAGGGCCTGCCTGATGGCCGGGCGTTTCTTCAGCAGATCCCTTTCCTCCCAGTTCCACTTCGTTCCGGGGTACCGATAGACTGCCACGCCGGTGCTGTCAGAAATAGTGATTGCCCCATCGTCGGACAGGTCAAGGGATAGGACATTCCCCAGCCTGTCGGCGGAAACTCCCGCGGCAACTATGCCCAGCAGCTCGCCTCCTTTTCCCCTGATAGCCCGGCTTATCGTGAAGATGGGCTCACCGGTGACCCGTGAAAGTATAAGGTCGCTTACCATCCACCTCTTGCCGGCGATGATCTTCCGAACATAATTGCGCGAACTGAGGTCCGTGCCGACATCGGAGCCCAGGCTGGATGCGACGACGCGGCCCGTGGGGTCCAGCCAGAAGAAGCTATGGACAGCGGAAAACTCGGACTTGTTGGTTTCAAGTATCCGGTTCATCCGGTCTACCGGGAGGGACTGAGGCATAGTGAAGTTGGCGCCGATAGAGAGTTCCTGATGGAGCACATCCTGAACGAACATATTCAGCGTGCCCGCCACTGCCCGGGCCATCTCCAGATTGCCCCGGAACTCCTCGGCCTGCCTGCTCTGAAACCGTTCATACAGATATCCGGCCTGAAGCAAAAGGGCCGCAACAAACATGGTAAGCACGAGACAGTACAACCTGCTCCGAATAGTCGGGAGCCATCGCTTAAAAACCACAATCAATCCTGCATAGCTGTCAAATGTTAATAGGTTTTTCGATTCCCCGAAACTTGCCACATATAGAGCGTTTATAACATCTACTCGGAACGGAGAAAAGGGATATGCAAAGGCGGAAGGCAAGATTATCTGTAAGTAAGTCTTCAATCTATGAAAAGTAACACAAATGTAACAATAATGATCCGGTCCAACAGGTCCTGATAGATCCCTGACCACTCGGATTTGGAGGTCCCAACCGGCGATTGCTTCTGTTTTTGGTTACAAAAAAGGGAAAGGCCATAAGGGGTTTCCTTATGGCCTTCTGAAAACAGAGGAGACTCGTAGAACCGATGAAGATTGAGAAAGACTTTCCACCACTAACGGGATTACAGATCGAGCATTGGAATCAACTTGGCCACACGAGTTTCAGCATCCGTTCGAGTTGAGCATGGAGATAATTTCAGAGCGTGAGTATGAACTGAGCCTGGAAAAATCAACTTGATTGTCTCTTTTCAGCGTCCACCTTTCCCTGAGAATTTGAGCTTCAGCACGATTTGAGTTTTAGTTCCACGTTCGGTTTCCATGAGTTCCCTGTACAAATGTGGAGACGGGCACCCTTTCGAGTTCAGTTTCCGGCAGCCGTTCACCCTTCCTGGAATTCGCCGGCCCTTGTGCAGGCAGAGTGCAAAGCATCTTCAAAATCAACGAGGTCAAAGGGCTTCTTCAAGAACGTTTCGAATTCCACTCGATCCAGATCTTCAGCTATAGCTTGGAAATCATATTCAGAGAGAACAATCGCAGCGGTCTCAGGAGCAATGAGCTTGAGCTTTTCAATAAGAGAGGGGCCATTCGCATCAGGAAGATGATATTCAAGAATCACAACATGAGGAGCAACTTTTTGAGCAAGATTAAGGGCTTGACTTGCTGTCGAGCAACTGTCAAAGGCATAACCAGCCCGGTCCAGGAATTTTTCCAAAGAGCGTCTTAACGAAGCGTCATCTTCGACAAGGAGCACAAGATTTTCAACACGCACATTCGCCTCCGCTATGTTACTTGGAGCAAGTAGCGTGCCACTATCTCTGGATCGTGAAGATCGAGGCTGGAAGCGCACTTGGAGCAGTGCTCTTTGATCAGGCGGCAGACCTCATTTGGATAATATTCAACACCTTTTCAAGTTATTGGTCTCGGGGATGCCGGGGTCGTTTTGTAAAATCCAAGTAATTCAAAGTGTTGTATTTAATATGTAGAATATTGTCCACGGCGGGTAGGTATTGGAGCATTTTGTTCAATCCCGATAGCGCGAACAGGGCAAGGGGTCCTGGCATTATGTGGCGTGATGACAGTCCTGCACTCCTGAGTGCCATTCAGCCGGCAACCGTTCAATTCTCTCCGCCTCCCGGACTCTTCGAAATCGTACGGGGAAAACTGACCTGTGCGGTCTTGACTCCGGGTCTCCACCTCCTTACATGCACTTCCAGTACAATTCATGTTGCAAATCGATACAATTACTCAACTACAGGGAGAGAGATCATGGAAAGAACCGTGACCATGCACGGAAACCCGCTCACGCTGGCGGGAACCGCATTGAAGGTGGGTAATAAAGCCCCGGATTTCAAAGTGGCGGATAACAGTCTCGCCAAGACTGGACTTAGTTCGTATAAGGGCAAGGTAGTGGTCATTTCGGCGGTGCCCTCTCTGGACACTCCCGTTTGCGATGTCGAAACGCGCCGCTTCAACGTGGAAGCGGGGAAATTGGGCGATGACGTAGCCGTGCTCACCATCAGCATGGACCTTCCCTTTGCCCAGAAAAGGTGGTGCGGCGCCGCCGGGGTCTCTCATGTGACGACCTTGTCCGACTACATGGATGCAAATTTCGGTTTGGCTTACGGAGTACTGATCCCGGACCTGCGACTGCTGGCGAGGGCCGTTTTCGTGATCGACAAAGACAACACGATCAGGCACATCGAGATCGTAAGCGAAATCACGAAGGAACCCGACTACGAGGCTTGTCTGGAGGCGGTTGGGGCTTGCCTGAAGCAGCCGAAATAGGCCTTATCGAGCAAGCGGGGCTGATTTATCCGGTGCTCACGTCATTCACGGATGTGGGGAGGTACCCCGTACTCTCCCCACACGTCGTTTATATCTTCTGCTCGCCTTCTTCGGGGACCTTCTTTTGTTCCTCTACTTCCCCGGAACCGCCTATCGCCTTTTTGAATTCACTGATGCCTTTTCCGAGACCGCTTCCGAGTTCGGGCAGCTTCTTGCCGCCGACCAAAATGACAACGCCAAGAAGCATGAGGAGCATTTCGGTTGGATTTAACACATTACGCCTCCATCTTTATAGGTCTTACATAGCTACGCAAACCGATCAAAAGGGAGTTTACCCTAAAACCGGTGAATAGAACACACCCAAAACCAGGCATGCATAATTCGGCGAATCCTGCTTCCTGCCAACCCTTCAGCGTGCGCGCATGCTGCAGGGAGGCATAAGTTTGCAATAGATTACAGGTACAACTTTGCGGGTGTGTGACGGGAGAATGTTTTTTGGGTTAAGTATTCGGACATGCTGCAATCTCTGAATGATGAACTCTCAATCCATGCCGTGAGAATGACGAGGAACCCCGCACAACAAAGGCCATATTGCAAATCAATACCCTTCCATAGAATAATTTCCCGCTGGAGTATCTTCAGACTCGCTCACGTGACAGCGGCCTGCCGCTATTTTTTGTTTTCATTGAAATGTCGTTTTTCCGCCACGATTCTGAAACATCCTCCTGTTAGCCTCTCTCCAAGCTTTTCGGGAAGAGAGATCTGCTTGTTTTTGCATAAACCGGAACGACCGGGGGCTTTTCCCGATTCCCGGTCCTTCTTTGGGCTGCAGGGGGGAACTCATCCTCGAAAAGCGGCTTCTTTTTCTCGATTCAGATGAAGAAAAGCCAAACCCATCGTGAGGTGGGGACGGAAAGCCTGCGGGTCCTGCTTTAGCTGGATAGCCGGGTTGCCTCTTCGAACGGCAGCTCGGCTTTTTTTTGGACACTTTGCAGTCCGGGCCGCGGAATCAAAAGAGTCAGAAACAGAAGCCGAGCGGAAATGCTTCTGTTTCGACGGCTTTTGTTCAGGTCTGAAAATGTGCCCGGAGTTTATCCGAGAGGGGGTGAGGAGGAGAACCGGGGAGTTTTTTTCAGGATAGGAACTGCCACCGGTCAGTTCATATCGTTGCTTTTCCGGTTCAGCTTAACGTGTTGCGAGTTGGAGACACCAAGACAGGGTTGTGACAAGCCGGCCGGCTTGCATCTCGGCAAGAGGCGCCAGCCGATCCGGTCCGCTTGAATGAGGGTTTGTGGAAGACCTGCTCTAATCGATGAAATCTCTGATCTGAAAACGCGAACAAGTCTGCTGAAACTCAAGAGGAGGTAGGATGATGAAAAGAAGAGATTTTCTAAAATACGGCTCAACCGGCGCAGCCGGTTTAGTCCTTGGTGGATTGACGCGAACGCCGCTTTTTAGAATCGGTAAAGTTTTTGCTTGCTCGGAAGATGCATGGAAATTCGGCGTCATGGGTGACACTCAGTGGACCGTGCACCCGAGCAACTCCTCCACTGAAACACTGGCCCAAGACCCCAGCGGGCTGGACCCGAACAGTGTGTCTGTTTCGATAATAAACCAGGTCGATGCGCAGTTTGTAAATCTTGGCGTCAAGTTTGTGATCCAGGTAGGCGACCTGACGGACTGCGGCACGACGGCCGCCATTATAACCCGCGCCCTTGCCGCTCAGACCAATCTGTATCCTCACAATATCGGGTTCTTCCCGATCCGCGGCAACCACGAGACCTACGGCGGCGATTATGGCGACTTAAACGATTACGCTGTTCCGGCTATCCAGGAAAACTTCCCGCAGACCCGCGGCCTGGGAACCACATGGAATGCCTTCAACTTCAACAGCCCGACCTCCATCGGCACTGACCTGGACGGGATCAGCTATTCCTTCGATTTTGGCGGCCGGGGCAACAGCGCCCGTTTCCTTATGCTCGACACGTGGGCTACGCAGGGCAGCAACCCCCAGAGCGCTGCGCTCCCCACCGGCATCGTCAACGCCGATGGTTACTCCTACGGTTACACCGTCCAGCAGCAACAGGCATGGATCGATGAGCGGCTCGATATCATGAATCGCGGCACCGACCACGCTTTCATCTTCACGCACCAGCCGCTTATGGCCGAAAGCCACCAGGATACGATCTTCAGCGGCTACACGAATGCCTACCCGGCCTGGCAGAACGCCTACTACTCCAGCGTGATGAAAAATGGCGTCAGGTATTGCATTGCCGGTCACGACCACATGCACCAGCGATCTATCATCGAGAGCCCTGACGGCAACTCGAAAGTTCAGGAGCTTATTTGCGCCTCCTGCAGCAGCAAATTCTACACGCCAACAGCCTTGAACGACCCAAGCTGGTTCGGCCAGAAGTCCCGTGAGACCTCGGTTTCCCAGGAATTGTACACAGTCGGCTTTTACATCTTCACCGTGGATGGCCCGCTCGTGACCGTCGATTTCTATTCCGACGACAATGGCCAATGGAGTTCGAACGCGAGCTATCCGTCCGGGGGATCGGGTGCAGGAACACTGATCACCCCCACTTTCGATTTCGTCAAGAAGGAGACATGGGGTTACAGCCTGGGCGGAGCGGAATACCTCGTAAAAGAAGGATCAGGCGGCACGACAACGCAGATCAAATTCGGCAAAACGACTGCCCAACTCTTTAAGAGCAGCACTGCCACGGACTATACCGCGCGATCCCTTACCAAGGCCGTGGACACCTGGTGGGCAAGGAATCCCGGCCAAGGCGCCGGCCACGGCGCCATCAGCGACGTACTGACCCTGATGGGTGCAATGGATGCGGGCGCCCTTATGAGCGGCGTTCCGACCGATACGTTCACGCTATCCATGTCGTACGATCCGTCCGAAACGCTGAGGCGCGAGCACATCAACCATGGGCGCATGATTACATTGAACACCATCGATGAGAAGGGCCACTGGGTAAACGCGGTGGACGAAAACATCGGGGGCACCAAAAATTTCGTTTTTGGCCCCTGGAAGACGTCTTACCCGCTTGGCACTTACGGTGTTGACCCCACAACAAACACGGCCTGGGCGGTCCTCAATTACAACGGTGATTTCGCGGTCGTCAAGACAGGACGCTAGCTGACTCACAGGCGCCGGGAGATACTGTGTGGAAAGTTCTGCAAATTTCGAAAAACCTCGCAGAACGTCGAGATGATTTCCCCCGCAATCTCCTGGCTCCGCCAGGTACTCACGCGCGGGCGGCGGTTGGCCGAGAGGCCCCCGCCGCAGCGCCACACAATCTCGAGACTCCGCCTGGCGGAGGCGGTGTGAGGGCGCAGCTCCCCTCACCTGGCAGAGCCTGGAGTTATTTTATTTGCAGAATCAGCAATCCTCCCTTCACTACATTTTCAGGTAGTAATAATCTGCACAGTACTGCGGCCAAAAGCGAAAAGTACTAGGTTGCGGCAGATCTAACTTACGTCCTGCGAGCTTTTCCCGGGTGGTCAAAATGGCGCTCTCCTTCCGGATTGTCCGGCGATAATCCGGAGGGTGCCTGACCACCCTTTTTTATGCAATGTATCAACTCGACTCCGAGTCTGAACGGCCCTTTCCTGATTGCCGGTTTGGTCAACAAACCTCCGCTTCTCAAACCGGCGCCGCAAGGTCGACCAGAAAGTCCGGACCAGGACCGTTGGGATTTTGAGGTGGACAAGTCCCGGCCGGCCATTGCTTGTCCGAATCAGGGTCTATTTGCTACAATTGCGGTGCCTGCCCTGGCGGCAACGCCGGGAGCGGCCTGAGTGCGCATCGAGCAGAGGAGCTGTTAATTGCGGGAATGGCGGTGTATCGTGAAAACCGCCCAAAACCGGTCCCCCTGGCCTTGCATGTCTGATTGGGAAATAGTATGGTTTTGCGCACTTTGGGGTTGTTCGAGAAGTTTTTATCCGGCCGGAAGACGCGGTTCGGATGCATAGAGTACCGCGCTGCATGGTGATTTGCAGATGCCACGATCTAGTGGATGCGTTATTGCGGGTAAGAGATGAAATATACAGACCCGGATCTTTCCAACTCGGCTCTTGTGACCATTGACGTTCAACGCGACTTCTCGATGCCCGGCTCGCCGGCTGAGATTCCCGGAACGATGAGCGTTGTGCCGTATATCGTAAAACTGCTCAACGCCTATCGCGCAATCGGAAGACCCATTGTACACATAGTCCGGTTGTACCTGAGCGATGGATCGAACGTGGATCTCTGCCGCCGGGAGTCCGTCCGGAGAGGGAAGGAACTGGTGCGTCCCGGATCGGCCGGCGCCGAACTGGTTCAGGAGCTTCTCCCCGCAGCGGATAAGGAGCTTGACTGTCCTCATCTGCTCGGTGGAGGGATTCAGACGCTGGGACCCCGAGAGGTTGCCATCTATAAACCGCGCTGGGGCGCATTCTTTGGGACCCCCTTGCACGATCATCTCGACGAATTGCAGGTCAACACATTGGTTGTCTGTGGGTGCAATTTCCCCAACTGTCCTCGCACGACCATTTACGAGGCAAGCGAACGGGATTTCCGGGTTGTCCTGGTTGAAGATGCCGTGTCGGGGATATATCAGCAAGGGAAAGAAGAGCTCCGGAACATCGGTGTCCACCTGTGGTCAACTGAAATATTGATCAAAAGGCTGAACACCGAACCAGGCGTTCCAGGCGGTGCCCGATAGCAGAATATGCAAGCGTTCACTCCGGAGCCCTTCCGGCTAGAGCCGGTAAGTTGAATGAACAGATTATAGATGGCACAGAGAAAAACTTTCTGACAGGATAAACAGGATAAACAGGATTAAAAGAAAAATAGACGGGTAGTGTTGGGCAACTCGTGCAACCCTGTGACATGTTGAGAGGGTCTCCGGTAGATCCTTATGCGCCATTTTCAATCCTGTAAATCCTGTTAATCCTGTCTAAGACAGTTTACTTTGCCTCAGGGTTTCATCGCCCCTGCAGTGGAAATACCTTTATGTTCGACATGGAAGAGAAACCCTCCGGCATCGAAACCCGGGCAAGGGCCGTGGACGCCTCCAGGATGAGCAAGGCGCTCGTTTTGCTGATGGCCGCAGGCGCCGGACTGACGGTTGCGAACATTTACTACGCCCAGCCCCTGCTCGAGGCCATTCGTCAGAGTTTCGGGATGTCTATCGCCACAACAGGCCTCATCATCACGGCCTCCCAGTTGGGGTTCGCTCTGGGGCTGAGTTTCCTGGTGCCGTTGGGCGATCTCATGGAGCGCCGGGTCCTGGTGGTCTGGATGACTGTCGGAATCTCGGTCTGTCTGGCGGGAATGGCCTTGGCCCCCTTCTCCCCGATACTGCTCGCGGCAGCCCTTATGCTGGGCGCACTCTCTGTTGTAGCCCAGATTCTCGTCGCCTTTGCCGCCACGCTGGCCGGTCCGGCCGAAAGAGGACAGGTTGTCGGGACGGTAATGAGCGGGCTTCTGCTCGGCATTCTTCTCGCCCGCACTGCGGCTGGTTATCTGGCCCAACTGGAGGGTTGGAGAGCGGTTTTCGGGGTCGCTTCAGGACTCATGATCGCGCTTGCGGCCGTCTTGTACAGGGGCCTGCCGGCGTACCGCTCCAATATCGGCGTAAGCTACCCCGGATTGATGAAGTCCGTACTCTCCCTGCTCATCGAAGAACCTGTCCTGCGCCTTCGAGCTTTTTACGGTGCGATTGCATTCGGCTCGTTCAGCGTTTTGTGGACCCCTCTGGCCCTGCTGCTGTCCCGGCCCCCCTACCAGTACTCCTCCGGAACGATAGGTATTTTCGGCCTGGCCGGTGTTGCAGGCGTGCTGGCGGCTTCCGTGGCCGGCCGGATGGCCGATATGGGCTGGACTCGTCAACTGACCGGGATCACATCGGCGCTTCTTGCGCTCTCATGGCTCCCTCTGAAGCTGGGCGGCCACTCCGTCTCGATGCTCGTATGCGGCATCCTGGTGCTCGACCTTTCCGTGCAGGGGCTGCACATAACCAACCAAAGCGAAATCTATCGCCTGAGACCCGATGCGCGCAGCCGCATCACATCGGCGTATATGGCCAGCTTCTTTGCCGGCGGAGTTTTCGGATCGGCGCTCTCCTCATTTGCCTACGCTCATTCCGGATGGCAGGGAGTCTGCCTTGTGGGAACCGGTTTCGGAATGGTCGCCACACTCTTGTGGCTCTTAACCCTGCGGAGAAGGTGAGCACCTGAGCAGTTATGTAAGACATAGAGCAAAATAGCCGCCCTAGCCGAGTTGCCGGCTTCCAAGTGCGCGTTCTTCCAGTTCTCGTCTGCGGCGAACATAATTCGGATACCAGGTCGTGAAGGCCACCGTTCCGATGAGCAAGCCGTATGAGACAACTTCATAACCCAATTCGGACAGAATAAAATGCCGAAGCTTCCCCCAGGCCAAAATGGCGTTCACTGAAAAGATCAGGCCCCAGACCGAAGCTATGACGACGTTCGTCCTGATGAAGAGCGGGTTATTCCAGAGCGACGGGTCGGTGTGCTCGCGCGCGTAGTCCAGGGTAAACGGCTTCTTGATGGCAATGGTCAGCCAGGTGGAGGCAGCCAGCGCCCCGTTGGCCATTACACCCATGTGCTGCGCGGTCCACATGTTGTTGAGCAGTGCCACCGTCACCGTGGCGTATGTGAAAAAGAGCAGACCCGCCCATAGGATGACGCCCCTGTGCAACCGGGTAATACCCATGACCACACTCAACACCAGCGCAACCACCAGCCCGAGTTTGAGACGAAACAGACTGTCGCGGGCAATGATAAGAAACGAAAGCCACGGTGCGAAAGCGAGAAGCAGCTTGAAAAACGACATACACATATCCTTTCCCTGGAAGAACACGAGCGTAGTTGGTTGTGCCCGTGTGTTTCGTTCAACCTTTCCCCTCTGACGGCCGGTTACGATCCTATCTAAGGGTTGGAATTTCGGAGTGTAAGTTTTTTCTTCCTCCCACACCTCAAATTATGAACCCGCTCAAATGGTGAGAGCCGAGAAGGAAGGCGCCACAATTGGCACTGCTCAAGGCTCTCCGAGGAGGCATGCCCCGATGATATTGTCGGAAAGAGGACTAAATGTCTGAAGTAAAATTGGCTGCGGCGCCCGGGAACCCATGCGCCCCAAGAAAAATCAAATCTATTGAAGCAGGCTGATTTCTGCCGGTCCTGCGCGCGATTAATTGCATGGACCGTGGAATGATCTCCCGTTTACGGCCGTACAATGCGGGCAAATGGACTTCCGGCCAGGGCCGTTAAGCGTGATGACCGGAATTAGACCGAATTATATGGTTTGAAGCAGCGATATAATTGAGGATGCGCAGCCCGGCGCGATTATTTGCTTATTTAAGAGAGCCGGATGCCCGCCATTTGCCGTCAGTGTCGTACGCCGATGCTTGAATGGTGGACACTTATACGGCTTGCGGCCTATTGCTTGTAGACGGCGCTGACAATGATCAGGTCATCGACTTTCTCGAAATAGGCGATCTTGGGAACCCATTCCTTGTTTGCCGGATGATGCCATTTGTACTCCACCCACCCGCTGCCCCGGGCATTTGCGGTTTCAACGATCTCCCGGATAAATTTCTTTCCTTCGGAGTCCATGATTTCTGCGAAATCAGCGCCCACGAATTTTTCATTTTCCCCATGGGCAAGCATTGTCCCCTTGGAATTAAGGACGTAGATATACAGCTCATCTTGAACAAACATGCCGCGCGGGACTGTGAAGGCCGCCAAAGCGATCCTTTTACCCGAAGATTTATAAAAGGCTATCGCCTTTTTTACCCATTCTTTTGCATCGGTCTGGTGTCTGGGGCTCACGAGCGACTCCTCTTCAGCACGAATATCAGCTCGAACGTGATGATCAGGTACAGTAAGTTTCGTTTCACTGGGACGAGGGATGGCAAAGCAAAATCCACGCGCTCGAAAATAGAGGTACTAATTTTCACAAAATAAATCAAGCAAGAAGAGCGTGCTCAAAGTGAGAGACGGCCAACCGGGGACACGGCAACGGCCGCACCGGGGTCAAGCCCGGCCGGCCCGTTTGCCGGCTTTTGGCGATGCCAATATTTTGCGAATACCATGTAACAATCGAAATTCCCCGGCCAAAGCAAGGGAGAACTGTAAATGACGTTTGGTTTGAGAGTGAGTGTCAGTGCGTCTTTTCGAGCATTACAGCGCAGGGAGTACCGCGTTTTTTTCCGACCAATGGAGCCGCTGTCCAGTTACCGTCAGGCGAGTCCGGCAAGCCCTAATCCCGGCCTTTCTGCTTCCATTCTCTCGCCAGGCGCTGGGCCTCTGCTATCTGGGATGGTGTCATTTTTTCGGCGAGACTGTCTCTGAAATCTCCCGCATAATCTTCTGCATACGAAACATTCTCGTGTGCTGCCGCCAAATCAAACCACATATACGCCTGTATGAAATCCTGCGGCACACTCTTACCGTCGGTGTACGCCCAGCCCAGTTCAAATTGTGCCTGATCGTCTCCCTGCGTGGCCGCCTCGCGATACCATTTTATCGCCTCGACGTGATCCTCCGGTACGCCTTGACCGTTGGCGTAAAGCCCGCCCAGTTCACGTTGTGCGGGAGGGAATCCCTGCTCAGCCGCCTTGCGGTACCATTTGACGGCCTCGGCAATATCCTGTGGCACGCCTTGCCCTTCGGCGTACGCCGAGGCCAATTCAAATTGTGCTTCGTCATCTCCCTGCTCGGCCGCCTTGCGGAACCACTTCATAGCTTGAATATAGTCCTGTGATACGCCTCTGCCAAAGTCGTACATTACTCCCAGATAAAACTGCGCGTCTATATCTCCTCGCTCCGCCAGAGGCTTGAACTCTTTATAAGCCCTGGCATAATCACCTTTGTCGTAGGCCGCTTTACCGGAATTAAAGCCGGCATAAGCAAGGGCGGAAAATCCGGCGAGCAGAGCCACTATCAGCAGGTATTTGAATCTTTTCATTTTACGCGTCCCGGTTTCGGGGGCTATCAGTTGGAAGGGGCAAAGCAGGCAGAATTGATACCGAAAGCATATTACAGCCGTATTCCGTCGGTAATCGATTCAAGACCATCCTGCCGAACCTTCTGCCCGTGCAGGATGTATTTCTTAACCGTTCGCCTGTCAAGCCGGGTACGGCGTGAGACTTCCTCGTAGGTGCCAAACTTCTCATAGAGTAGCATGCAGTATTTCTCCAGCAGTTCCCCGGCGCTCATTGCCCCGTCTTCAAATCGGGGGAACAGGCAGGGAGTACAGTCCCGAGACAGGGCCTTTCCGGAATCCGGGCCGATTCGCTTCGTCAGAAGTATTCTGCGTACCGCCTGCTCGAGTTCTCGAACATTTCCGGGCCATGAATAGCCGGGGCCAAGTTCGTTATCGATCACCTCCCGGACCATTTGGACAAGTTCCTCCGAGTCCTCACCGACAATTCGCGTTACTACATGGGTAATCATTCTATCAAGCTCTTCGGACTCTTCCCGCAGGCGTTGCCTTAGCGCTGGAACAACAATCACATCCGAGCAAAGACGGTAGAACAGGTCTTCCCGGAATTGGCCTCTCAGGCGGAGTTCATCCAGCGGCCGATTGGTTGCCGCAATGACACGGCCGCTGAACCGGAGTTGCTGGTGACTTCCCACGGGCACAAACGTTCTATCCTGAAGCACCTGCAGGAGCTTGACCTGGATGGGCACGGAAATATCCCCGATCTCATCCAGAAAGATCGAGCCGTGAGGGGTACACCTGGTGAATACACCCTGGTGATGCTCGACCGCTCCAGTGAAGGCACCCTTCTTGTGACCGAAAAGCTCTGATTCGATAAGAGATTCTGCAAATTGGGAAAGATTTATCGCAATGAAATTGCGTGTAAAACTCTCGGCAAAACACCCCTTTTTCTCATCATAAGGGATAAAGCCCGAGCGCCCGATTGCGGCGGCTGCCGTACCCTTGCCCGTCCCCGTTTCACCGAGCAGCAGGGTTGAAAAATCCTCCATTCGGTTCCAGAGGTACTGTTCGTACCAGCGAATATCGTGAGTAAAAACATTGTTCCACAGATGAAGCCGCAGTTGGCTCATGGAAGGACTCGAGCCGATAAGACTCCGGTTGATGAAGTAGAAGGCGCGCCGTATCTGGTAAAGCATCGCAAAAAATCGAATGGATTCAAGGATGCTGAATCCCCGCTCGGCAAACATGGTAAGAGTTTCGTGAGCAAAGGGTACCGGACAGGGATCCTGCCCGAATTTGATCTGATCTTGTATCAGGGTATCAAACCGGCGGGATACGCGATGAAAAATGTCGAACATAAAGGCCGCCTGAAGGTTTTCGCGATCTTTCGCCGAGTAGAGGCGAAGATCAGCCCGTCCATTCCCGGCCAGCCGGAGTACCCTTTCCTGTACTCTCCGGATGATAATATCAATACGCTTATCATGGGGTGTGTCAGCCCGGCATCCTGCGATCTTCAGATCCAATTCTACCCGTTCTTCGCCGAATGGATTGCAAAATGCCGCCCGCGAGACCAGATCAAAAAAGCTGCGATCCTCATCTGAAAGTTTTGCTCTTGTTGCCATACAGTAAATGTATGGTATGTACTCATAAAATGTCAAACAACAACTTCAGTTGTGACCAAATAGGGGAACGTGTAGACCTATCTTCCCGTAATATCGCGAATAATCGACTTTGATGTAGAGTGGCATATATTATGCCTGATAGAATTGTTGAAGGGGGACAAAAATGGACGCACTAATAGTGTTCGGTCTAACAATTCTGGGTTTGGTTTTAGCTTGCCTGATCCTGCCATGGATCAACCGCAGCAAAATCAAAATGCTGCGGAAAGAGATGGCGCAGTTGAAGTGGGATATGTCAGAACTTCAAATGCGGGCAAGAAAAACAGTCGATGACACTGCAGCGCAGCCTCAAAAAGCTGAGGTCATGACCGGATTAGCAGGTGGAGAGGACCATGCGGAACATGCCCCCGCGCAACATGGTGTGCCGATTACTCCCGACGGTGAGGCTTCGGCATCGGAGGGTGATAGCCCTGATTTAGATCAGGGTCGGGAAGAACCGTTTAGTTTGCACGATGAGATGCCGGCCGCCAATCATACAGCAGAACAGTCAAAAGGCGTTGAACACCAATTCGGCGGCATGGCCTTCGTCTGGCTCGGGGCCGTCGCACTCGCGCTTGCCGGCTTTTTTCTGGTCAAGTATTCGATCGAAATCGGGCTGCTCAGCCCAACCGTGCGCGTTACGTTGGGGACCATCTTCGGCATCGGATTACTCTATGCCGGAAACAGAGTCAGGATCGAGCCCGGGTTCGCAAACGGCGTGAGGATCGCCCAGGCACTGTCAGGGGCGGGCATTGCAGTCTTATATGCCAGTTTTTATGCTGCGACGAGTCTTTACAATCTGATACCGCCCTTCGCCGGTTTCGTAGCAATGGCCATCGCAACTGCTGCCGCAGTCGCGCTGTCTGTGTGGCACGGCAGGCCCATAGCCTTGCTCGGCCTGATGGGAGGATTTCTCACGCCTGCCCTGGTTATATCGCCCCATCCGCAGGCATCGATCCTGTTCATATATCTCTTCCTGGTGCTCGCAGGACTGATGGTGGTTATTCGCCATAGAGGCTGGTGGCCCACGGGGATTCCCGCAGTGCTCGGCGCTTTTTTGTGGGTACCGATCTGGCTTTACAGCGGGCACTTCATGCCGGGTGATACCCTGTGGATCGGTCTGTTCCTCCTTGCCTCCGAAGCGACGGTCGTCAGTGCCTCGAAGCAGCAATACGAGGAAGACTGCGCCGGTATGGCTGACCTGTCAACAGTTACATCCGCACTCAACTGGCTGACCCTTTGCGGTTCAACTGTCTTAATGGGCGTTACTGCAGCTCGTGGAGGGTTGGGCGCCATGGAGTGGTGTCTTCTCGGTCTTCTGGCCGCCGGAGGGATTGCTCTTGCTCACTCGAACCAGAAACTCTATTGCATCGCGCCGTGGACATCGGCAGCCGTTAATTCAGTAATGCTGGCGGCCTGGCAATATAGCACAGCGCAAGAATTTGCTTTGGTCCTGGGGATTTTCGCTGCTCTTCACACGGCCGGCGCCTATTTTCTGCAATCCCGCAGCCGCGACCCGCTGATCTGGGCAGTGCTGGCAGGAGTCGCCGGCCCGGGCTACTACCTGATCGGCTACTTTAGAATCCATTTCAATCCGCTTTATGCCGATATCCCGCTGCTTTGGGGTATCCTGGCCCTGACGCTTGCCACAATCGCAACTTATGTGCTGCTGAACATCGTGAAACAAGTGCCTGGTGATTATCCCCGAAAGCAGCATCTTTTGGCTATCTACGCGGGAGTGGTCGCCGCATTCCTTTCCATCGGCTTCACGATTGAACTCAAACGCGAGTTCCTCTCGGTAGCTATTGCCGCGGAAGTGCTGGCTGTCGCCTGGATCAACTCGAAGGTGGACATAAGGGCGCTGCGCTGGATTGGAGCTCTTCTTGCCTGTGTGTTCGGTTTTCTGCTAATCCCGCAACTCCTTCTGGTTGTGCAGCTTGCAGCGTTCAGTCTGGTGGAGGCAAGGCTATATTTGCAGGAAAGTATTCCAATCGTGAATTGGCCTATCTTCCAACTCGGACTGCCTGCCCTGTGCTTCATGACCGGAAGCTATTTGCTGCGAGGTGAAAAGGACGACAGGCTGGTATTTTCTCTGGAAGCAGCGGCCATCGGACTCTTTGGGATCATGGGGTATTATCTCACGCGTCACGTCTTCCATATGGAGCAGAACGTGCTCTTTGTTAAGCCCGGGTTTGTTGAGCGAGGCGTAATCACAAATATCTTTTTCATCTATGGTATTGCCTGCTTATGGGCAGGCAAAAGATTTGGAAGGCGTGCCGTTCAGCTCGGGGGACTGGTGCTTTCCGGGATTGCGCTCTTCCGGATCGGCTATTTTGATCTCATTCTTTATAACCCGGTCTGGTCAGCAGAGAATGTAGGTGAGCTGCCAATCCTCAACGGGCTGCTCTTACCGTATGGACTTCCCATTTTCTGGATATGGGTAGGCATTAAGGAACTTCCACAGCTCAGGAAAACCGAGTGGAACATATATGGCTTTGGAATCATACTTCTGTTGGCTTTTGTACTTGTCACCCTGGAGGTAGGCCAACTCTTTCACGGGACCCGACTGGATATGATTGCGTCCGGTAGTGCCGAAATCTACACCTATTCCGTCGTCTGGCTGTCCTTTGGAATAGGGCTCTTGTTTCTTGGAGCCCTGCGTGGTGATAAGATGATCCGAGTGGCTTCGCTGCCTGTTATTCTACTCACGGTAGCCAAAGTCTTTCTCTACGACGTATCGGCTCTCCCCGGTCTATGGCGGGTGTTTTCCTTCTTTTGCCTGGGTCTTTGTCTACTTTCCACAAGCTGGTTCTATGCACGATTTGTCTTTAAAGTGAATCGGCAGTGATAAAGAGTCATCGGCTGCAGAACACGACCTTAATCCTTAAACACCCCTGCGCCGTCACTTCACGGCCGGGGAATATGGGGGAACACGACATCAACAATATTTTTACTGTGCAGTACACTTTGTGCTGAGATTGCCAATGCCTATTATTTTATGTCCCTGGCATTTAGAGGAACTAAAAATTACCTTGTTTTTATCGTTTTTATGCAAACGAAGCCCTTTAGCGTGTTCTTTGCAGGCCCCGGCCTGAGTATTTACAGACCAGTCGAATTCAACACTGTAGTTGCTTGTACCATTTTCTGAGCAGCTTATCCTGGCAACACCGTCGGTAAAACTTTTAGAGCAAGTACAAAAAGCAAATGCTGATGATGAAAATATTCCGATAACCAGTAAGCTAAAAAACAATTTAACTAGTTTTAACATTGTGGATCTCCATTCTCATTAAAAATTGATGCGGTTTGGCTCCGGCCTCGACGCACCTGCCTCCAGGCCCGGCGCAAATGACCACACGATCAACGTCGCCCGGAATGAGCTTGCCGGCCAGCCGCCAAAACTCGCCCGGTACAACAGGAGCTCCTCCGTCCACAGTGCAAATGAGGTCGCCTGTCTTGACCGCCGGCCCGTTTATCTCGATTGAAGAGAGTATCTTATCTCTACCTCTCTTTTTGGAAACAATAAATCAACGGGCTAGATCAATAAAACCGGTATAATTTTCGATGACAGTCTTGCCCGGATATTCTTTGACCCGAACGTAGAGTCGATTCCCATCGATCTCTTCTGTTTCCACGTAGTTACCGCGATACCCGGGGCTATCTATCCATGTGCCGCTGTTGGCATAGATAGTCAGGCAGGGAGTTTCATCCGGGTTGACGACAAAGTCCGGGGAGCCGGCATTCTCGTAGTTGTTCTTCATGAATGGAGTATGTGTATGCCCGAAAATGACCACCTTGTAAGGCGAGCCGGTGCGGAAATAAGTGGAAGCCGCTGCATCATACAGGTCTCCAAGCTCACTGGTAACCGCTTCCGGGGCGCGAACGAATTCTGCTCCAGGCACATGTCCCCAACTTGAAAAGAGCCTGCTGAACTGCTGGCCGATATCCCTTATCGTCATACTCTTCCCGCAGCCGGGGATGCCATCTAATTCGATGGTACTCTCGGGTCTTAGTCCGCAGTTATCGGCAATTGACTGGAAAAGATCTTCTTCAAAATCCGCATGCCCCTTCCAAAATTCTTTCAGAAGATCGAAAAAAATCGAGCGGGGATCCTGATCATGTCCAGTGGTTGAAACTTTATAGGCAACCATGCGCGAAATGAAATATCCGAGCGAGAGAAAACAGACGCCGGGATTTGTCCATGTATCGGGCGCATTGAAAAGGCAGTAGCGATTTCCGTGCTCGGCGGTCAAAACTCCATCTTGAAACGTCCCCAGTGGTACATTTGCATCGCAGACAAAACGGATGCCGGGAAAGTTATCCGTTTCTTCCAGAAAGCTCTTTGTCTCGGCGATTCCATCAGCAGTTGTCGCCATGTCGTGATTGCCGGGTACGTATACGAGCCTTCCGTCGGCAGCCAAGGCTCTCAGGCCGGTAATGACGGGTTCATTGGTGGAGTTGGAGCAGATACTTTTGAAAGATGTAATCGGTGGGTAATCGGCGGGAATGATCCACTCGTCGAAAAGGTCCCCCAATATCACCACTTCCGACACATCATGGTCCATTAATTGTTCACCGAGAAATTTCGCCAATAGATGAGCATTCTTCTTAAACCAGACGTAGGGCTTTCGTGGTGCACTGCTCACGTCGCAGCCCATGTGAACGTCGCTGATAAAAATTCTCTTTTTTCCCATGGCTTGAACTCCTTTCAGGAATAATCCGTTCACAACCGAGTGCATCGGTCTGAGAAACGGGTGTGGTCTTAATCCGCTGAGTTCGTGTAGAGTTGATTCCTCATCCGACAAACTTTCCACACGCAGAAAAGAAGCACGGCCGGCAATAATCAGCGATCCGCATAAAAGGCGGACATTGAGGAGCTTTCCACATAATACACCATCTATCCGGCGGCCAAAAGAACTAATCTTTTTGTTCACGGATGAAAAGTATGTCATCCCTGCTGGCCCCGGATCAAGTCCGGAGATCGGAGTTTACTATTTTCAACATACTGTATTTACGAGAAAAAGCACTGGATTCCCCCTTGCGCGGAAATGATGGCCTCTGGGTTTGCAGCCCTTATCGGATCACTTGACCGGCATTTTTCAATGCCCTGCTGAAAGGCAACTTACGTATGAAGCAGAATATTTCACTGGAATTGCCTCTAAGTTGCTAAATAATTTAAGTTATAATATAAACCTGCCGATTGAAAAAACGGGTTCGTTTTAAGCGATGCCGTCGAGGAGGAACGTATGAACACCGACCTTGGCTCGAAGCAGGAAAAAAAAGGAGAGGCACCGAGCGTAGAGGTCCTCGAAACTATCCCTCTCCAGTTAGGAGCGTCACTAAGGCTTTGGTCTCTTGCAGACACCACGTTCAAAGCTGCCACTACAGTTGTAGGCGTAATACCAAAGGTTGTCATAATGGTTGAAGATCCTGTTTTTGCCTCACAAGGCGAACGGATAACCGGGAGAGTCGGCGGCGATATTTTGTGTTCATATTTTGTGGATGGATGCTTGTACAAATTCAAAAGCAGGTTCGGACAGAATCTGATCCACAATATCGTATGCATTGACTATCCGAGAAATATTGAAGCGCGCGAGCTGAGGATGCATCCAAGAATAAAAGTGGAACTGGAGGTTGTAGGCTCCATTGGAACGGAGAAGAGGCTAATCAACGGTACTATAAGAGACATCAGCCAGGGCGGCTGCCGTCTTGAGTTGCCGGGCTTAATTCCCCTGGTGCCCAAGACGCCTGTCTGTATAACTTTCACGCTCCCGAACGACGAATTGATTGATGACCTGAGTTGCACTGTTATGAATCTCGAGCATGTCGTTGCTGAAAAAAAGACCTTCACCGGACTCAGTTTCACCGGCCCGGATTCCGAGCTATCCAAGGTTATAAAATTTTGTGAGATGTGCATGTATTTCAGAGTATGATCCGCCCCGCGATAAGAATTGAGAAAATTTTAATTCAACTGAACGGGTTAAAAGTTTTTTACTCTGGAGTTTACCGTGGGCCGGTCTTATTTCAGGCTTCTGTAAATTGTCCATATTCTTAAAACCACCCGTTCAGCGCCTACCGTTGCAGGCTGATCGCCAGCCCGAAAACTGGATGGAATGAGTGACCCTCACACCATTCCGTTTGCAAATCGTGGAATAAGTGTTCCAAGAATGAGGTGATAGGTGCGGTGCTGAGAGTATGGGGTGAGCATGCCCATAAGCGCTCAAATAAGCGGCGCAGGAACATTGCCTGTGATTTCAATGCCCCAACGGGGCTGCATATTTTAGCCCAGGGTAAGCGGAGCGCCACCCTGGGTTTTGGCGCACCAAATACATTGCCCTGAAAGGGCTACATAGAAATTGTCCCGTGTTTACAGTCGCCTTTTGCATTCGTGTTTTATGTAACCCCTACAGGGTACAGAGGAAAAATTATGGAATCCACACCCAGGGTGGCGCTTCCCCTTACCCTGGGCTGCATTATTCAGCCCTTTCAGGGCATAACACGACGATCCTTAAACACTTTAGGAAATTGAAATCATTCATGTATGGTTTCTTATTTAAGCGCTTATGTCGCAGCTTACGACCACACACCTTCAACTGTCATGAACGCTATGACTTCCCATGGCGGTATGGATATTTTCGGAAGTGACCTTGTTTCGGTCGTGAAATTTCTAGGTCACCAAGGAAAGCTGAACATGCAAGCTGCTAACTGCGCTGGCGTAGCCGCCGTGTTTCAAGGGCTCTCTCTTCTCCTGAAGTAATTTCTGGACTAGTAAATAAAGGGCCAAGGTTGAAAGGTTACGGGATTTTGTCCTGTGATTGGGATGTTGGTCAAGCCGCGGACCGCTTCGGAATCACACTCCTCATCCCACCAACTGCTTTAAAAGATCGGCAGCATGCGTCTTTCCAGACGGTCGGGCATCGGTTCGACACTTTTCCCTAGCCTGCCCTACAGCAATTATTTTTCGTCGGCGTCATTATCCTTGAGATCTTTCCGTTTCAGAGCCGCCACGACAGGGATAAAGCAAATTCGCAGAACCAGCCACCAGAGATAGACTGCTTCGGCAGCAAAAAACATCTCAGTATTCATCAATCCGTGAGCCATCCGATTTCTCAAATTCTGCCCAAAGCGTTCAACCAAAAGGCCTTGGAGATCGAACACCAAATCTTTAGGCCATAGACTTTCTAATTCAGGTAGGTAGATCGTCGTGGTAAGTGGTCGTTCATCTTGAATCCCAGATGATGAAAAACCGGATGTAATCTCCCCCATTTGCTGTAACAAATATCTGATTGAGTTCTCAATTTGAGGCACAAGAAGGTGAACCGAAACTAGAAAATCGCCTGTCATACCGGCATGAAGACCCTTAGCGAAGATATGCTCGCGCCCAAAGGGGACGAAGGGGTTGTTTGCTACAACTTGCATGAAATCGTCAATGGTCACCCTGTGTTCTTGATTTATAATCTCCCTCATCGGCTCTATGCAAATTTGTACGGAAGCTTGGTGATGCGTCTGCGCATTCTTGAACATTTTTGCCTTAATGGCTTCTTCCTGCTCGGTTGGGTCATTGGTATTCATACTCGGCATTCTTCCAATAACTTGACCGCGCTCATTGATAGCTACTTCAGGAAACAATGATAGAGCAATAAATGTTTTGGAGTTTTCCAAGACTTGCTCGCGCAACTTGTCTACTTTAGGAGAAGAACAGGCAAACGATAAAGCCACAAGAGCGTCGAAAAGACTCTTGCCTCGAATACTCTTCTGAACGTTTTCAATAATCTCCGATATATCTTTACTGTGGGAAACCGTTTTCAGTTCCTTGATAGATTCATGTTGATATTGCAGCAGCAACTTGTGGAGATCCTCTCGTCTTTCTTCATTCCCGCCAGTACGCCTAAGTGCTTCAATTCCTTGTTGAAGCATAAAAGAGGCACGCATATAGCTTGGATTATCAGCGGCAATAGAATCTTCTGATTCCTTTACATATGTTTCTGCGACTAATCGTAGTGACTCCTGTGACTTACATACATCAAATAGAGAATCCCACTTTGATTTCATTTCCCAGTATGTTCTCGCTATATGCCATTTGCGATTTTGTTCAGCAGTTTTTGCAAGGGTCTCAGAAATCGTCGAGTAATGCTGGGGACTATCTCTAATGCCAATGTCGAGTAGAAGCTGCATCATATTATGTGATAAAAAGAGAGGGTCTTTGGCATCACACCTTGAGATTACACCTAGGATATGCGTTACAACATCTTGAAACTGTTGCTGCTTCCTTCCAAGTAACAGTGCAAGTCGAGCTGCTCGCTCGATCCGTTGGTGACATTGCGTCCAGCGTTCAGGATGTTCCAGATTAAGAGCTGATTCTAGATAAGCCTCAATAGCCAGGTGCCCTGCCATGTAGTCTCTTTTCTTAATCCACAGGATATCGGCCATCCTCGACTTCAATTCAGCGTCCTGGATGCCAGTAACTATTTCCTTCAAGATCAAAAGCTGGTTATCAGTAAGATCATCAATGATAGGGCTTCGTGAATCAGCCAAGGCAACCATAGGAGAGTATGGATTTAACACGTCCTGTGAGTCGAGGTGAAGTGACGTAATGGCATACAATAAAGCATATATGTTTTGGTTTCGTTTATTGCCAGCAACCTCAGCCTCTCTTTCCATGGATATGAATGTCCTTGAATAGGAAAAACACTCCTTCTGCTCTGTACTTGCAAGAAGCTCGTTGATTTTGGCTTCCTCAAAATCTTCTTTAGTAAAAGAAATCTCACTCAGTATCATTACTTGCTCCTGTATAGACATCGGTCAACCCGGACCATGTCGCATCGAGCCAATGGTCATGGCCTACGGATTCCGCACCGATAGCAGAGCGCAGACAGTAGTCAAAGCCAGGATGGCATCAGCACGGGTCCAGGATGATTTGTGTTGATCGGTATGCACCGATAAACTGCAATAGTGGTAAAGAGCATTGGCGACATCGTGAAGCCGTTGCTCCTTGTCCTTTTCCTTGGCCTTCTGCTTTCCCTCGCTCGAAGCCGCCTTTAGAAAGCTGTCGTCGATGTTCCTCCATACCTCGATGGCCTGCCGAACTTCGCTGGCACAATGTTTCCAACCCACCTCCCCGCCTTGAGTCAGGTTTGCCGACGCATTTTTTACGTGCTCCCAGACTTGATTCCACGGCCCTGGCCTCTCTACCGCCAGCGGAATCTCCACCAAGACACTTCCCATCGGGGACACGTTGCGCATCTGCTGAATCCAGTTGTCTCGGTCAGCACGGAATTGAACCGGGTTGTCCGAACTGCCATTAACTTGAAGACGGCAGACATCGTAAAGCTTCGTCTGTTTGTCATGCACAAAGACACTGCCATGCAATACGACGGTGAACACAGGAGGATCACCCTGGCGGAGACGCTCCACGGCCTCCAAAGCAGAAAAGCTCAAAGGAAGTTGCAAATACCCTTTGATTGTTGATAGCACTCCAGTTTGAAACTTGAAGCCCGTGTGGATAACGTGGCACCGTGGATCGACGGCGACTCCCAGCGCAAGGCGTGATTGCTTCGCAATGATGCCGATTTCACCCGTTATACCGCTGACCGATATTTGCAGATCATCGGACAGAGTCATGGAGTAACCCAGCGATAGCGTGGCTCCGCCGGCAGTCTTGACCAAAAAGATTTCCTGACCGAAGCTAACCGCGCCTGCGGCTTGGTCAGCGTATGGTCGGGATTTATTATCGTATCCAATGAAATGTAACTGGTTCATCGTTTCCTCGCATCCTAACGGGCGGCACGCGTTGAGGCCTGCACTATCGCGTCCCGGTCGTGGCGCTCTGCGCTCCAGACGTTGCGTCCTATGCTACACTGTAACGCTGTTTCTTGTGACTGCATTGAACCCAAGTCCTTGCAAATACTGGGGGAACTCATCCAAAAGTGCTTCGTGGCAGCGGATCACGAGGAACTCTATGTCTTGTAACGTCTTCTCGACAGCCGGGTGCGATATATGCTGCAGCGCCACTTTGGGACGATCACAATTGTGTATGCAGTCGTGGCGCCTCTGAAAAATCTCCTTGAAATGAAATTCGAAGTGCTGAAGCGCATCCTTTCTGGCCAGGGCCTTTCCTGCAGTGTTTTGCGCACGGTACTGTGTTGGAGTCATACCAAACAGCCTGGATCGTGCACGTCTATCAAGTATCCATGATTCCATAGTGTCCTGATTCAACAATTTATGGCCCGTGCGGAAAAAGAGATTAAAAAGTTGGCGTATTTTGCCCAGAGACAAAACATTTTCATCCTCTATCAGCTCGCGCGCCGCCATGCGCCAGCGCCATCCTCCCCGCGCCTGCCTAAGCACGGCGATAACAGGGACTTTTAAATTATTAAGTCGATCTGGAATGGAAACCGAAGGCTCAATCTCCATGGCCCTGAGTGCGCGTGTAATAATGTCAGCATAGGCATCAGAGAAGAAGGCATCACAGGCTCCGACTCCCATCATCCAAGAAGCTCGAAGAACGTCGCCATGGAGAGTGACCTGCCGAATCGTTGGCGCGTGGTCAAGTAACGCCCGCGCCCGCTGCATGTCATCGTCAAAATGACGCTTAGCGGTATCCAATATTGGCATCGTCTACACCTGTCAGGTAAAACAGCACTCCATATAACTTCAAAACGGGAGAAGGTTTCCCGAATCCCAACCGAGCAATTTTACACCTTCCGTCTAATTAAGGAAGGGCAGACCACCTAAATGCACGAGGGGTTACTCGGCAACTGGTTGGCCGTGCGTCTTTCAAGGGGTTGCTCTGCTCACAAGTGGTCCCCTTTCTTTTTTAACGACCTTTTTCGGAGATCAAGAAAATGAAACGGAAGAGGTTTGAGGATGGCAGAAAAAGAGTGGCATTTTGGCACTGGTTTAACGACTCATCAACAACTCTGCTCCTTTTAACGACAGAAATGGAGGTCAGCATTTTAGCCAACTCGCTGATTGTCGTATCAGGCTGGAGAGGATTTGGACCTCCGACTTCCACCGTATAAGGATGGCACTCCCCACATCCTTGCGGACACTCAATTCTGAGTCTGGTGGAAAATCAAGTGCGCAAAGCCTCTCAGAGCAAGGAAAAGTATGTTATCGAACTCATCCGACATACCGATTCCTTACAAAGTGATTGTCACCGTATGGAGTTTTCTGATTTTAGAGGAGTCCAGCATGCCAAAGCGGAATGATTCAATCCTGGATGACCTTGCCCTACTTCCCTGGTGGGTGAGTGTAACCTTCGCGGCAGTCATTTATGTCTCGCTGAAGTATCTGGTACCATTAATCAATTTTAAAGATTGGATGTTTAGGGGAATACCAGCAGCAGCACCCGGTCTGGCCCCTCTTGCTGGAATATTTCTGATTCCAGCAGCCGTATCGGTTGTCAATTCCTGGCGCAAAGGGCTGTTGCTCGAAAAGCAAAAAGGTGTCGGGAACATCAAGTCGATTTCCTGGCTGGAATTCGAGGAACTTGTGGGAGAAGCATACAGGAGAAAAGGCTATCGAGTGACAGAGAGTGGTGGAGGCGGACCCGACGGCGGAGTTGACTTGATATTGAGAAAAAACGGCGAGCATCTTCTCGTTCAGTGCAAGCACTGGAAGTTGGATAAAATCGGAGTCAAGGTGGTGAGGGAACTCTATGGGGTGGTCGCTGCAGAAGGCGCATCGGGCGGAGTCGTCATTTGCTCGGGTACATTCACCCATGAAGCCCGCGATTTTGCCAAAGGAAAACCTATGGAGCTGATTGAGGGAACCGCTTTGGCCCGGATGGTGGAAGAGGTGAAGAGAAAACCATCTTCGTTCAACGCAAACACTATTCTCTCCAGTGCTCAGCAAGCGGTCAATGTGTGTCCACTCTGCGGTGGCGAGATGGTGCTGAGAACCGCAAGAAAAGGAACCAAAGCGGGTGAAAAGTTCTGGGGTTGCTCGTCGTATCCGAAATGTAGAGGCAAGAAGCCTCACTATGTCTAAAATGCGCATTATGACCGGTTGGACTAAGACCGCAGGTGATTTGCCTGCTGTTATTTGAATAATTGCAAGTAGGCGTCAAATGCGTAAATTTTCCCCCGCTTACCGCCGGTTATTTCTTTCAATATGCCGAACTGCTCCAGATCGGCAACCAGTTTATAAGCTGATGCCGCCGATATTTCCGCCAGCTCCCCCACCTTGGCGGCATCAACTATCGGCCTTTGATATAAATAATTGACAATCTTCTGTGCATTTGCGGTCCTGCTGCCGAGGGTCCGTATCTGGGCTTCCACCTCCTTTTGCAGCTTGAGAATGTTGTCAAACGTTGTTATGCTGTTTTTCGCGGTCTCGACAATTCCCACCAGAAAAAACTTGAACCATTGCAGCAGGTCGTTCTTTTCTCTCACCCGCATCAGGTTATCGTAATAATGAATTCGGTTGCGCTCGAAGAAATCCGACAAATACAGTACAGGCTGCTTCAATATCCCCTTGCTTACCAGATACAGGGTAATGAGCAATCGCCCCACCCGGCCGTTGCCGTCCAGGAACGGGTGGATGGTTTCAAACTGGTAATGCACCAGGGCAATTTTTAGTAGCTCTGGGAAATACTGCGTATCGTTATGCACAAACTGCTCGACATCGCCCATTAACTCACCAATGGAAGCATGTACAGGCGGTACAAAAGCGGCATCGTTGATCGTTGCCCCGCCAATCCAGTTTTGGCTGCGCCTGAATTCTCCCGGCTGCTTGTGTTTGCCCCGAACGCCTTGCAGCAAGGTTTTATGTGCCTCCCGTATCAATCGTGCAGAAAATGGCAAAGCCTGCAACTTTGCAATCGCCTCATTCATTGCTGCAACATAATTTTGCACCTCTTCCCAGTCGTCTCTTTTGTCCGGAGCAACATCCTCTTTTTCCAGAAGCGCCTCTTCCATGTTTGTCTGTGTGCCTTCAATTTTGCTTGATTGAGTGGCCTCCTTTAATACATGCATGCTGATGAACAAGTCGATGTTGGGTATATAGTCCGAGTACATATCCAGCCTGCCCAATTCCCGATCAGCCTGCCCAAGCAACTGAATCAACTCCATGTTGTCCAGCGTCCAAGCACGGTTTATAGGGTTTGGCTGAAAGCTTTTATAATGTTCTTGCTGAACGTAGCGGCCAGAGTGGAATTTTTTCATCGGAGCGGCCTCACACGGAAATTAAAATAGTCATGATAGTTATTTTAGATTTTAACAAAAAACTAAAATAGTGCAACGCGTTATTTCAGATTCCAGAGCAGACACGTCGCACCCGCCGAATTCTCCCAGACTGCAATTTCCTGAAAGTTATTTCCTCTTCATAGAGCTGGTTTGAGCCGGAACTCCTTGTGCACGGAATTGTACAGAGCGAAGGGCTAAAAATCGTTTCGTGCTGAGT
>CAWCGB010000007.1:0-408853 GCA_963795045.1 uncultured delta proteobacterium | reverse complement strand
TAGGGTTCATCCTCCAGGAGTCAGGACGACGGCGCCCATGGTCTGTCGGTTTTCGATTCGACTATGGGCTTTAGAAGCTTGACTTAGCGGGAACGCTTCGATGGCGGGGATGATGGTGCGGCTTTGAATTTTTGCGAACAATTGATGGACAAGGCGCAGAAGGTTGGAACGATCGTCGAAGTAGTCAAAACACACCGGGGCCGACACGGTCAGGGACCGCTGCTTTAACACGCTGACGTCCAAAGGCATAACCTGTCCGTTGCGGTCGCCGATGACGGCGCAGTGGCCGAAGCGGGACAGGCAGGCGAGAGCGGCATCGAACCCCCGCGCGCCGCTGCTGTGGACCCAATAGTCGACCCCGAGACCATTGGTGATGCGCATCACTTCGGATGTTGCTGAGGTGTCGTCTGCGGCCACGATTGGGTAGTCGCAGCCGCGGTCTCGGCTGAACTTGGCCTTATCCGTAGTAGATACCGTGCCAATGACCGTGAGTTCCATGGATTTGGCCCATTGGCTGAGCAGGTGCCCCAGGCCGCCGGCTACCGCCTGGATCAGGATCGTCGCGCCCGGGGCGGCCCTGAACACCCGGCTAAGCAGTAACCCGGCCGTAACGCCCTTGAGCAAGGTGGAAGCGTCAATATCAGATACGCCGGCGGGCACGGGTATGCAGGCGTCGGCATTGACACAACGGATTTCGGCATAGGATCCGGGTTTTCGGCTCATATAGGCGACGCGGTCGCCCGGGAATAATCCGTTGACCTGGTCTCCCACGTCGATGATCTCACCCACACCTTCAACACCCGGGGTCCCCGGCAAATCAAAACCTGCCGAGATTCCTCGGCGATGCTGGATGTCTATGTAATTGACTGCAATCGCCGTCTGGCGGATACGCACCTGCCGGGGACCTGGTGCAGGAACCGTCACATCCCCAAGGGTCATGACCTCTGGACCTCCGGCGGACGCCACCACCAGTGCCTTGGACGGCAGGTACTCGTCGCGAGCGGTCGCAAGAGCTGCGGTCGCCTCCCTATGGCCGGGAGGCTGCGGGCGCCCCTCTTTCTCGGCCAGAAACCTCCGCAGCCCCGAAAATCCGTCCTCATAGATTTTCTGGCCAACCATCTTTTCCAGCTCCGCGGCGCGATGGTCCGGGGCACGAAACTGCGAGCGCCAGTCCCAGAAGGTCCGGCCGCCGTCGGTCACCGGCTTGAGTCGAACCGTGGCCACGTAGTCAAAAAGCGGCAGGGGTGAGTCGAGGATACAGTAACTGAATGTGTGCTCGCGGTCGCTGAGGCGCAGCAGTTGCTCACGAAACTCGGTGCCGTCGGTGAGGCTGAATCGTCGCACACCTCCGACGACGTCGCCGTCGAGATCGTTTTCCATCCGGCTGCGGGCCACGGCTGGATGCCACCGGTCGTGACTGTTGAAATCACGCAGCGCCGCCCATACCTCATCGATTCGGGCGTCAATTACTGCCGATCGAATGACGGAGACTTTCATCTTTTTCCATAACGTTTCTTCAATGCGTCGAGCCCGGTCTGAAACAGACCGTTGCCGACGGTCTCAGATAGCTCAGCCACCTTCTCCAGCGGGCAATCGAATTCCGCAGACCACTCGATGAAGCAGCGGTTGCCCTCTGTGACGGGAAACAGCCGTAAGGAAGAAATATAATCGCTCAGTTCCAGAGGACTGTCCAGGATGGCAGAGGTGCAGGTGTAGTCGTAATCCGATAGGGCCAGCAGTTTTTCCCTGACCCGGGCGCCGTCCTTGAGCTGGAAGTTTCGTACGCATCCGACCTTGTCACCCGGCTGGCCGTTTTCGATGCGGCTCGATAGGATCGACGGGTGCCAGTTGGCCATCCCGTTGAAATCTCGAAGGTCCCGCCACACCCTTTCTGCCGGAGTGTCCAAGACCGTGGACCGATACACCTTGATCATGGATTACTTCTCCTTGTCCCCCTCGGGGCGGTCCTTCTGCAGTTTGTCCAGCAGTTGCGCGAGCTTGCTTGGGTCGCTGATATTGATGCCAATTTCACTCAACAAGTGATCCACGATAGGCGCCTGTGCGCGGTAGCGCAAGGCGCTGCTGACGAGCCGATCGGTGAGACCACCTTCGCCTTCTGGTGATCCGCCGCCGGCCGGCACGGTCAGGCCGTCGAGGTGGACCACCTTTATCCCCTCGATCTTCTCCAAGGGTTTGACGCTCTCGCGGATGATCGCGTCGAGTTTTTCCACCAGGCGCAACCGCAGAGCTGAAGCCCGGGCTTCCGGACTGGCGATGTTGTTAGCCTCGGCCATGAGCCTGACACCCTCGGATTCGACCTGATGCCGAATCCGATAGGCCTTGGAGCGGGTCTCCTCGGTCAAGGCAAAGGCATCGGCATCGATGCGCGCGATTTCCGCCCGACCGGCGGCCACCGCTTCTTCAGTAGCGATCCGGGTTTTTTGCCGAAGTTGATCTTTTTCCACCTCCAGGGCCGTCATGATCAGCTCCACTTCCTTTTTCCGATCCGCCTGGGCCCTTTCCCGTGCGGTAAAGATGGCTTCCTCCGCAGAAATGGCGGCCGCACGCTTCTCATCGGCCTTGGCGCGCGCCGCTGTTTCGGCCTCTGAGGATTCGGCCACGGCAACAGTCCGGGCGTGCTCGGCCAGTTCAATCAATTTGCGCCGCTCGATCTCCATGGCCTCGATGTCGCGCTGTTGTTCGATGCGGTCGTGCTTCAACTCGCGTTCGGAAGCAATTCGGGCCTTCTCGATCTGCTCGCTGGAAATAATGTCAGCCACCTGTGCGTCGCGCTTGCGCTCGGCACGCTCGCGGGCCACCTCAGCCTGTTGCCAGGCCCGGCGGAACTCCAGGTCCTTTTCCTGGGACAGGCGGGCGTATTCGCTCTCGCGTTCGATATCCAGGCCCAGTTTATCGGTTTCCAGGTTCTTGGAACGGATCTGGATCAGGGTGTCCTGTTCTATGTCGTTGCGCGTTTTCTTGCGTCTTTCGATCTCGTCTGTCAAACGGGTCAACCCCTCGGCATCAAAGGCATTGGAAGGGTTGAAGTACTCCATGTCGGTCTGGTCCAGGTCGACCAAGCTGGCGGATTCAAGTTCGAACCCATTCTTAATCAAAGACTCGGCCACCGCCTGTCCCACGGCCTTAATGAACTGGCCGCGCTGCTCGTGGAGCATTTCCAAGGTCAAGCCGGCGGCCGAGGCCCTGAGGGCATCGACGAATTTGCCCTTCATCATCTCGCGCAGTTCGTCGGGCTTTCCCGTTTTGCGCCCGAGGGTCTGAGCGGCGATGGTGACGGAATCGACCTCTTTTCGGACACGAATGTAAAAATCCACGGCCACGTCCACGCGCATGCGGTCCTTGGAAATCAACGCTTGCTCCTTGTCGCATGTCACCGACAGGCGCAGGGTGCTGAGATAGACTTCTGTGACATCGTGAAAAATCGGAATAACGAAGGCGGCGCCATCGATGATGACCTTCTGCCCGCCCAGTCCGGTGCGAACAAAAGCGATCTCCTTGGACGATCGACGATAAAAGGACCGGACAAACCAGATCCCCACCGCGATAAGGATTATGGCGATGATGACCGCCAAAATAACCCACGCGTAGATAGTCATGGCATTCCTCCTATTGGCTGCACCCTTACTCTCGCCGGCTAATCCTACGACTCTGCATCAGCGCTATTTCTATCGAACGCTCTCTCCGTGCCGCCCTCAGCGGCGCTTGATCTTGAGAAATTCCTTTGTTTGTGCGGTGAGGGCCTTTTCGGTGGGCAGCCGCTCCATCGAGGAGGCGCCGTAGAACCCGTTGCATTCCGGACAGCGCTTCAGAACGTACTCGGCATCCTCGGGCATGGAGATCGGCCCACCGTGGCACAGGGTGATAATGTCTCGGCGCTTCTTCAGCGCCGCTTCGCTCCACGCATTGACTAGATCCACACAATCGTCCAGGGTTTTGGCTGTGTCGGCCCCGATGGCCCCGCCGGTAGTCAGCCCCATATGGCAGACGACAACATCGGCGCCGGCCTCCGTCATGGCGATGGCATCATCTTCAGAGAACACATACGGAGTGGTCAACATGTCTTTTGCGTGCGCCATCCGGATCATGTCCACCTCAAGCCCGAAGCCCATCCCGGTCTCCTCCAGGTTTTGCCGGAAGATGCCGTCGATGAGACCCACCGTGGGAAAATTCTGCACTCCGGCGAACCCAACGGCCTTGAGCTGGTCAAGAAAGGAGTCGAAGATGCAAAAGGGGTCGGTCCCGTTCACGCCCGCCAGCACCGGGGTCTTACGGGTGACCGGCAGCACTTCGCGGGCCATCTCCATCACGATGTCGTTGGCGTTGCCGTACGCCAGGAGCCCGGCAAGCGACCCCCGGCCGGCCATGCGGTAGCGGCCTGAATTGTAGATCACGATCAGGTCGATGCCGCCGGCCTCCTCGCATTTGGCCGAAAGCCCGGTGCCGGCGCCGCCGCCGACGATGGGCTGTCCGCTGCGGATTTTGGCGTTGAGTCGATCCAGGATCTGTTGTCGAGTAAAGCGGGCCATGGAAATCTCCTTAAAATCAGTGTCCGGAAGAACCGGAAGAAACAATTTCCAAAAAGTGATCGACCAGGGCCTTAGCGAAGGCCGGATCGTTGATGTTCATGTCGAGTTTGAGCAGCCGGCGATTGGGCCCCGGCCGAAATTCGCTTTCCAGGGTGTCGAACAGCATGCGGTCGGCCGCCGGGTCGTGGAAGGGTTTGCCGGGAGCATCGATTAACGAGACTCCCTTCAAGGGCAGCAGGAACCGCACGGGCCCCTCCATCTGGTTGAGCTTGGCGGCGATGAAGCGCCCAATTGCCAGGTTTTCCTCCGCAGTCGTGCGCATTAGGGTGACCTGGGGGTTGTGTTGATAAAGGTTACGGTTCTCATATTTCTGCGGCACGGTGTCGATGGCTTCGAAATTGACCATGTCCAGCGCCCCGCAGGAACCGACGTAAGGGATCTGACTGCGGATGATTGCCCCCATGCGATCCTCACCGGCGCTCATGACACCCCCCATTAGGAAATCAGCCACTTCGGTGGTGGTCACGTCGATGACGCCTGCCAGCATGCCGGATTCGGCCAGTTTCTCCATGGATTGGCCACCCGGGCCCGTGGCATGGAAGACCAGGCAGTCGAAGTGCATTTTCAGCGCTTGGGTGACCGCCTGGACGCAAGGGGTGGTGACTCCGAACATGGTCAGTCCGATAGCCGGCAGCCGCGAGCTCTCCACATCTTGCCGAAACCCGATCATGCCGGCCAGAGCGTGGGCCGCGTTGGACAACACACTGGCTGAAATGCGGTTGATGCCGGCCACGTCGGTGACCGAATACATCATACAAATGTCCGAAGGGCCCACATATTGTCGGACATTGCCGGAAGCGACCGTGGAAACCATCACCTTGGGTACGCCCACCGGCAGGCTTCTCATCGCCGGGGTCACCAGGGCAGTGCCGCCGCTGCCCCCCGCCGAGATGATGCCGCCCACGTCGCGGCGCCCCGCCATGAAGCGGGTGAAGGCAAGGGCCATTCCAGCCACTGCCGTGCCACGGTCGCCGGTAAACACGGCCCCCGCTCCTTCCGGATGGTGTCGGGCCACTTCTGTGGGACCGATGGCCGCAGGCGATGGTTTCCGCGAAGTGGACAAATCCACCGTGATGGTTCGCACGCGCAACCGATCCAGGCAGGATTTAATGAACAGAAGGTCCTGGGACTTGGTGTCGAAGGTCCCGACGACGTAGGCAGCCCTGTCGATCGTGTCGGCCACCGACACCTGCAACAACGTCGATCGCGTTTTGCTCACGGGCGGAGCGGACGAACTCCCTTGCAGCGTCTGAACGTCCGGAAGTCTGGCGCCGCTCCAAAACGTCGGGGCCGAGGCCCCGGCAACGGTTTCGGGGGTCTCTTCCGCTGCGGGCTTCTCCGGTTTTACTTCTGCTTCCGGTTCCACGGGATGCTCCGCGGGGAGTTCGCCACTGCCGGCGGTCACCCCCAGCAGTTGCTGCAGCAGGTGCCGGTCGGCCGTCAGGGCGCCCGCCGGCAATTCCCGGGCGATTCGGCCGTTGACGAAAATGTAGGCGCGGTGCGCCAACGATTGAGCCATCTCCAGATTCTGCTCTACCAGCAGGATGGCCATGCCGCTGGAACTTAGCTGGCGGCAAACCTCCTCCACCCGTTGGATGACCAACGCGGACAGGCCTTCGGAAGGTTCGTCCATGAGGAGCAGCAGCGGATTGGTGACCAGCGCGCGGCCGATGGCCAGCATCTGCTGTTCGCCGCCGCTCAGGAGGGTGCCGGAGATATCGGTTCTCTCTTTTAATTCCGGGAACAGGTCGTAGACCGTCTCGGGCGACCACGGAGAGTTCGTCCCGCTTTGGCGCCAAGAGAAAAGCAGGTGCTCATCCACTGTCAAAGAGGGAAAAAGTATCCGCCCTTGAGGAACATATCCAATGCCCAGGCTGGTAATTTCATGGGTGGGCATATGGACTGTTTCCTGGTCTTCGTAAAGGATCGATCCGGTTCTGGATACCGGCGGCAGCCCCAGGATCGATTTCAGCAGAGTGGTTTTGCCCATGCCGTTGCGTCCGACGACGACGACCAGCTCCCCTGGATTGACGTATAGAGCGACTCCCTGAAGGATATGGCTTTTGCCATAGTAGGCATCGAGGTGTTCTATTTTCAACAGGGGCTCAGGCATACTTGCAATCTTCATGAATGCCGGCTCAGGGTGTAAATCTCCTGAACCTTGGGATTGGCTTCGATCTGCTCAGGGGTGCCCTCGGCAATGATGGCGCCATGGTGGAGCACCGAGACCCGGTCGGCAATGCTGAATGCCACGTCGATGTCGTGCTCGATGATCACCACCGTAATCTCTGATTTCAGGCTCATGATCAAATCGGTCATAAACCTCCGTTCAGCCGCGGAAAGCCCCGCCATGGGTTCGTCCAGCAGCAGTATCCTGGGTTCATGAGCCAGGGTGATGCCCAACTCCAACTGGCGGTGCTCGCCGTGGGAAAGCTCGTCGACTACGATATCGAGCTTGTTCTCCAATCCAACCCGTTGGGCAATCTCGGTGACGTGTCGGCGTTGGTTCCGAAATTTTTGCCAGGCACGAAACAGCGTGGCGGCGATAGAGGCCTTTTTTTTCCACGTGTGCCAGGAAGCCAGAAAAAGATTCTCCTGGACGGTCAACTGCCGGAAAAGGTTAGAGGTCTGATAGGTTCTGCCCAGTTGGGAGTCAATTCGTTTCTGGACGGGCTCATTGGTGATGTCTTTGCCGAAGAGCAAAATCCGGCCCTCGTCCAGAGAGATCTCACCGGTGACCAAATTAAAAAGGGTCGACTTGCCGGCCCCGTTGGGCCCGATCAATGCGCGGTTTTCCCCCGTCGTGACGGTGAGGTCGACCTTATCGACCGCAACGATTCCGCCGAAGGACTTGGATATCCTCTTCAGTACGAGAGCCTGCACGTGATCGAGCCCCAACGAGACTCCTTTTTTTTCGGTCGCGGTGGAGATCAGTCCGTCCAGCCTTTGTTCTTCTCAAGTTTGTCGACGTACTCCTTCCCGAACCATTTTTCGATCTCCTTAAAGTAGGAGGCCTTGTCTCCGGGCGGGTAGTCGCGGGTCGTCTCAGGAGCCGCCATGTATTTCTCCGGCATGTCCGCATAAGGCCCGAACTGTGAAACATTCTTGTAGGTTTTCACCGCGATGTTCATAAGCCGCCCGTCCTGCTTGACGACTTTCTTGATGTAAACGTTCTGCACCGGGTTCCCGTATTTGTCGAAGTAGAAGGGGCCTCGGGGGGACTCATCCGCGGTCATTTTTACGTTTCGGATAGCCGCGATAAAGGCCTTGGGGTCATCGACCTTGCCGTTAAGCGCCTCCATCGCCTTGAATGCCACGTTCACGGCATCGTATCCCTGGACGGATATGACGCTGGGATAATGCCCGTAGGCTTTGTTGTAGCTCTCTCTGAACTTCACATTCGCCGGCGAGGGGTCACCATCGTAGTAATGGAGGGAAGAGTAGACCCCGAGCAGCGTGTCGCCCATTTCCGCTAACATTGGGACGAGGGGTACGTTGGCCTGCCCCAGGATCTGCGGATAAAGCTTGTCCAGGCCGAATTCATGCCACTGCTTGAAAAAGGCCACCACCTGAGCCCCACCCATATTGCAGAGCACGGCATTATATTCCTTGGACATTCCCGCAAGTCTGGCCATGATGGAGCTGAAGTCTACCGCCTCAACCGGACTCCAGATCCGTTCAACCTTTTCGCCGCCGTTCTCCAGAAATCCTCTGATGAAACCCGCGGCCTGATCCCACGGATAAGCGTAATCCTGCCCCACCATGATGATTTTCTTATACCCCAGATCCTTGGCGCAGTATTTCCCAAAGTCAAAGATGACCTGCGCTCCGGTCCAGCCCGGGCGAACGAGACTGTAGGTGGCTTTCCGCATGGTCATGTCCTCGGGCGCGGAGTACCCCACCAGGATGGGCACCTCTGGATTGCGGGCCGCCCAATCCACCGCGGCCATTCCCTCGTGGCCGAGGGATGGTCCGATTATCAGATGCACCTTGTCCCGGTTCTTCAAGGAATCCATCTTGGTCCTCATCACTTCAACGTCAGCCTTCGTGTCCTCAGCGAAAATCTTGATTGGCGTCCCCTTGAATTTGTAATCCTTCTGGGAAAGCGCCAGTTTGACCCCATCGAGAACGTCTTGGCCGAAGATGGTCGCCCATCCAGTGGTGGGGCCGATCACCCCGATGCGAATCTCGCTGACTCCATGCGCCGAGCCGCAGGCCCAGGCGACTACGAAGAAAGCCACCATAAGCTGAATAATCCTTTTTCTAGCCATCGCGCTCCTCCTTTGGTGATTAGGGGTTTCTAACGTCGTCAGGCTTCTTCGAGAAGCCTCCGGGCCTCCGCTCCGGATCCCGGTTTCGAGATGGGAAAAGCCGGCTATTCCAGTACTTCATCAGGGTTCCCACGATACCCTGCCGGGCGAACATGATCACAAGCAAAAACAAGACGCCCATGATCAGCATGTAGCGCTCGGTTATTCCGCTGAGCACCACATCCAGGGTCTTCAGAATGGCGGTGCCGACGACTGCCCCGAGCAGGCTGTTGATGCCCCCCAGAATTCCTGCCAGAAGAGCCTCCACGTTCGCGGGCAGGGAAACCGTGTTGGGGTTGATCAGTCCGGTGAAATACGTGAAAAACACGCCTCCAAGGGCAGCCACGAACGACGCGAAAACGAAGGCTGCGTAACGCAACAGGTCCACGCGAAATCCCAACATCGCCATTCGAGACTCACTGTCTCGCACACCCCGCAGCATGAGACCGAAGGGCGACCGCTTCAGCGCCGCCAGAAAAGACGCAGCCCCGCAAAAGAAAATGAGCTGGAAAAAGTAGAAGGCCGTCCTTGACTTTTCAGTCGATATTCCGAAAACGGTCGGTGCGTAAATGTTCGTGATTCCGGTGTCCCCCCTGGTGATCGAGGACCACTGGCAGGCCAGCGCCCAGACAAGCTGGCCGAGGACCAGAGTGAGCATCAGGAAATAGATCCCGCGCACCCTGGCGACCAGCAACCCGAAAAGCCCCGCTGCGAGGACTGCAATGACAAGCCCTGCCAAAGGGGGAATGGGAAACGGCAATCCATAGTGGGACTGCAAAAGAGCAACCGAATACCCTGAAATCCCAAAAAATGCGGCCTGCATGAGAGAAACCGCTCCCAGCTCACCAGCCAGGTAGGTCAGACTCATCGTGAGCATCCCAAAAAACATCACCCGTATGGACATCATCACGAAGTACTCGGAGCTGATCCAGGGAATGGCGACGACGATTCCGCCGGCAAGGGTGCCGAGGAGCGCCCTCCTGAAATGATAGCCGCGTTCTTTTGTCATCTTTCCTTGCCGAAAAGCCCCCGGGGCCTTATGGACAGAATGATGGCCACTGGGAGAAAAAGTACAAAAAGAGAGAACTGCGGGATGAAGGCTGTCGAGAAGCTGTAAATCAACCCGGTGATCAGGGATCCGAGAATGGTGCCGCCCAGGCTTCCCATGCCGCCGATGATGATGACAATGAGGGTCAGCGTGAGGATTCTCCAATCTTCTCCCACGACCAGGACGAGGAAGGTCCCCCCCACCACCCCTGACACGCCCGCCAGGAAACCGGAAAGCGTGAAGACAAAAGAAAAAAGGCGCTTGACGTTAATGCCAAGCGCCGACACCATTTCAAAGTTGTCCACACCGGCGCGGATGGTGACGCCCAGACGGGTCTTCTTGAGGAAAACCCACAAGGCCCCGATAATGAACAGGGCCAGGCCCACCGTGAAGATGCGGTATACTGGATAGATCGTGTGGATCAGAGGAATTGAAACAGCGCCGCTCAGTGCTTCGGGAATGCTGATCGTTCTGGGGTAGCCCCCCCAGACGACGAGAACCAGGTCCCCCACGATGATGGCGACGGACAGCGATATCAACGTCTCGATGAGGTCATTGCCTCTCGCCCAACGCAGCAGAAACCGCTCTTCAATGAAAGCCAGCGCCGCCGTCGCCACCCCGCCCGCCAGCACCGCCAGCAACCAGCTTCCGCTGAACTTCATAACGGATAGGCCGATGAATCCGCCCGCCATGTAAAAGGCACCATGGGTCAGATTGACCACCCTCATGAGACTGAACGAAAGGGTCAGGCCGCTGGCCGTTATAAACAACAGTGCTCCGAGGGTCAGACCGTTGAGTAGTGACATGACGATGAGGAAAGACATGCGACCTCTTTATATGTGCCCGGGATTATGCGGCAGTCTTGCCATTTTGACTGTCTTGGGACCCTTGAGCGGCAGAGAGGTCGTCCCGCTGACCCCGGGACGGTCTCCGTGGGGAGTCCCACGCGACCTGACAGAGGCAAACCGCCGTCATGTTGATGAAAAGGACCCTTTTTTCCCCTCTTTGGGGATACCACGCCCTCCGCTGCTGCGTCAATCATTTCCTCCATCATTTCCTCCATTGGGTAGTGTCCCGGGACATTACCCTCCATTGCGCTCGTCACCCGAACACAGCGCGGTAGTACTTAGCCAAGAGAAAGGCCGACGCCACATGGACGTACCATCTCCTCGCATGGTGAACGACTCTGGCTCCAAGCTTGATAAGCCGCCCGATGATCGAGTCTATGGATTGGTCCGAGGATTACCGAAGCTTTAAACAGCTCCTATATGGCGTTATGCGGTGGGTCATCCCGAATGTTTCTATGTGCAGATCATATTTGCAATTCTCATCCTTGGGCCAATGAAAACGTTCTATCGTAACAGCTTCTCACGTCCCTCTGGGAGACCCTGAAATCATGAAGAGAACCGGCGCTGCGAAAGTGTAAACCCATACCTGTGTCTTCTGATTTATCCGTGTGCATCTGTGTTCATCCGTGGTTCGAGCCTTTCTCTAAAGATCGACCCTGGCCCCTCGAAGCGGGCCACCGGGTTTTTGAAATTATCGAACGTCTCTGCGCTCTCTGCGTCTCTGCGGTGGAGAAGACCTGCTCCCCATTCCACCTTGCTCCCGGAATGAAACGGCGATGAATTGACCTTGCATATTGACGGCCGATTCCATAGCATTGAAACATTCATTCAGGCCATTACGATTCAAGTGGAGGGGGGATTTCGTCATGCAGGCTGATAAGAAGATCCGCTGCACTCTTTTGGTCAAGGCGCTGCTCGTGTCCGCAAGCCTCGTGTGCTGCTGCCTGTTTATAATTCCGGCGGTTAACGATGTAAGTTTTGCCGGCGTGTTCGATATCGAGGAGACGGCTGTAGCCCCATCTCCGGCCGATGCCGGATTTCTGGAGTTCAAAAAGACGGAAAAGGTCCTGGATTTCGACGTGGCGAAAGACGGGCCCCATGCCGCCATATTGATAGAAAACCAGGGCGGCCGCAAGGTCCTTTTCTGGGACCCGGGCTCATCGGAAAGCCCGGGGGAGTGGCCCGTGCCCAAAGGATTCACTCCGCGCGCCCTGGCATGGCATCCAGCGGCAAAAAGCTTTTTTCTTGCCGGAAAACAGGGAAACGAATACGTCATCATGCGCGTAGACAAGAGGGCCGGCGGATGGGAGAAAAAGCTCATCTACAGGACTCATCAGGAAATTCGGCGTTTGGTCCCGGCGCCGAGGCCGTACGCGATAGTAGACGATCCCGGCGCGGAAGAACCCGGGGTCACCAGGGCCTATCGCATCTTCTTCGGCCTCAAGAACCAGGACGGGACCTATTCAATAAAGTCGGTAACCGAAGACGGCGGGCGCGAATACCAGGCGGTCGGCAACAGGAAAGGTTTTACTGCATTCAAAGATTCCGAGGTGCCGCCGAGTTCCATTGAAGCGCCCTGGGCGCTCCCGCTTGCATTTCACCCGGCAGGTCACATTCTCCTTTGGGAGGATGAAAATCGGGGCTTCCATTACGCCATCTACGAGCGGGATAATTGGAAAGAGAGCATAAAGCTCTCTTACCCCGGGGTTTTTGGCGGGACACTGACGCCAACCCCCAACGGCCTTGGACTGATCCACTGGCTTCCGGGCTCTGCCGGAGTTACCCTCATCAGCCTGCGCGGCGGCAAAAAGGACCTCCTGGCCGCCGGGTACAGCTTCCTTTCCACTCCATCGTCCGTCCCTGACGGCAAAGGGATAGTGGGCCTGATAAAAAAGGACGACAGAAGTGTTCTGGCCTACGTGCCCGTGGAAATGCCCCTGGCAGACGTTGCCAACGCCTGGATGTTTTCCGGGGAACAGGGCGATCGGGACCTCTTCAGCAGCAAAGGGGGACTGCTCAGGGACCTTCCCTATGACCAACTCTACTCGATGTACGAAACGGAAGCATACGATTGCGGACGCTACGATCCATCGACTCCCACCAGGCCCTATCTCGTTACGACCGACGTTTTCTGGGAACTCCTGGCGGCTGCTTACGAAGGCGTATTCATCATAAAGGAGAGACAGCAGGCCATACCTGCCTTCTGGGAACTCGTCAACGAGGCGGATGCGTATTTTCGGCGGGTAAAGCCCGAATCCCCCTGGATGAAAGTATTCGCGGTGCTGGAGAGCATGAAAAAGCCGGGGGACGAGACCGAAGACGTGCGGTTCGAGCGGCTTCGAATTCAAAAAGCCGCCGGCAGGGAGTTCTCGCCGTTTTTAGGACGGGAAGTGGATTACGGCGAATTGAAACCCAGGGGCCACTACAATTCCAGCGAGGATATGAAAGCCTACTTCCAGGCCTTCAAGTACCTGACTATGCCGCCTGACGAAACGGCGGGGCCCGACCCGCTGCCGCCCGGCGATCTGGTAAACCTGACTCACGAAATACAGGCCCGCGCACGCTCATGGATATCCGCCTACGATTTCTTTATCGCTCCTTCAAGAGGTCCCCTTGTCTGGGGAGACAAAACCCAACCACCCCCTTATGCCAAACATCCGCTGGAACAAATGCGGCTTTTTCCACTCTCATGGGGCATGGACAACGAGGTGCTGTTTTCGACGGTTTACCATCAAAACCTGCCCGAGGCCGAACAAATAATCGGCCCTTCGGGGGGGCGGATGATTCCATCCGGTCTGGATGTCGCCTCGGCGCTTGGAAGCCGGTTCGCCACATCGCTCCTTGCAGCCGAGACCGAAAAATACCCTCCTCTCGGGCGGGTTCTTGCAGAACTGCGGAAGCGCCTGGCCGAAAACGGGCACGATATTCGGAATGTGAATATATATAATCCGTGGATGGAAGCCCTCGGCCTTCAATGGGCGGATGACGTCGCATCACCCGGCGGAAGCCTGGACAGGGGGCTGTGGCTTGCCAAGAGATTGCAGACGGGGCTGGCGTCCTGGGCGACTCTTCGTCACGCAACCGTCCTGGTAAATGAAAGGACCGCGGCGGAGTGCGGTGAAGCGGCATTCGAACCTATTATCCTGACACCCCCCAGAGGATATGTCGAGCCGGACCCCAGAACGTTCGATGCGATTGCATCACTTTTCCGGTCGATGGAGGATTTTGTAAGGTCATGGAATGTCTCATCGGAAGAAACCCTTCCGGCCGATGAAGGGGATGCTCGTGAAGCGCTGAAGGAAGGCATCGTTCGCCGGCTGTCCGAGACTTCGGCAAAAGCGGGGCTCTTTAAAACGATAGCTGAAAAGGAGATCCGCGGGGAACCGCTGTCCAACCGGGAATATGAAGAAATTCTTCTCGTCGGCCGCATAGCCGAGCATCATCTTCTCATTTTCAAGAGTCTTGCCAATAAAGATTATGCTCTATCCAATCCCGATCCAATGCCCAAAATCGCCGATGTTGCAGGGGGCGGGCCTTACAGAATACCGTTTCTAATGGCGGCTGTGGGCAGACCTATGGAATGGGACCACATTGTGCCGTATTTCGGGCGAAGGCAGGTCACCAAGGGCGCTGTCTACTCATATTACGAATTCGTTTCGGAACAGCTCATGGACGATGCGCAGTGGCTCGAGTCGCTTCCAGCCCGGCAACATCCCGCTTGGATCTCCCCTTATCTATCCAGGAGTCTGCCCGCGTGTCCTCCGAGCAATCCTTACTGACGGTGCTGGCCGCCGTTGCGGCGGCGCTCTTTCTGTCTGTTGTTCCGGCGCAGGGGAGCGGCGAAAATCCGGAAACCGAAGTGCGGTTGTTGTTTACCGGTGACATTCTTCTCTCGCGCGGAGTGGAAAAGCAATTGAGCCGCAATCCGCAATCTTTCAGCCGCGCATTGAGTCCCATTGTGTCGGGGGCCGGCCTGGCGGTCGGGAACCTGGAGGGGGCCGTCGGCCCGCAGGACGCCTGCCTGGAATCCTCGGAGCCAGCGCCATGCTTTCCCGTTCGCAAGGAGTTTGTGCCTTTGCTCCGGGCGGCCGGATTCAGGGCAATCGGCATGGCTAACAACCATAGCTCGGACCTGGGTCCGGCGGCGCGGCAGGCAACCCGCAGGCTCCTTGGGCAAAATGATCTGACGGCCCTTACTTACGAGGAATCTCCCCGGTTCTTCCGTTTAGGTGACCTGACCGTCGGCGTCGTCAGCCTCTCCATGATCCCGGGCCGTAGCGAACGGGCGGTGGACGTTCCGAACATAGATCTTCGGCAGAAGCTTCGTTTGGCAAAAAACATATCAAACCTGGTGGTCGTCTATATTCACTGGGGAAGCGAATTCCTGGACTGGCCCGGGACAAAGCAGCGGCAGGCAGCCGACTGGCTCATAAACAGCGGCGCCGATATCATCGTCGGCCATCATCCTCATCTGGTGCAAAAGCCCGCTTGTCTCCACGGTAGAATCGTTTTCTATTCCCTCGGAAATCTCGTTTTCGACCAGAAATATCCGTCGACGCGGGAAGGCTTGCTCGCTGACTGCCGCATCCGCCATGAAACCGTAACGTGCTCCGGCCTTCTCACGAAAACCCCTGAGGGGACTACGCTGCCGGTCGTAAACGGAATTGACGCTGATACGGAAAAGGTCCTCTCCGGGTGCGCCTTCCGGTTTTCACCCCCGCTGAGCGTGAACGGCATTACGCTGAGGCCTGTAAACACTCCGGCAAAAAGCAATCTGCCTGGAATTTCGCTGGAGGCCGTCCGCGAAGGGAAGTTCCTTTGGAAGACACATCGCGCAAACATAGTTTCCATGGAGCCGATGAGAGTGGGTGGGCTGCATGCGGCTGAGTATCTGTTCACACTCGAACGCCATTTTTCACCCATGGACGGCGAAGAAGGCCTGCGACCGTGCGTCTACGAAGTCCGTCCGGAAGGTCTTGTCCCGAAATGGCGCGGGACAGCGCTTGCCTGGCCGCTCCTGGATGCAGCCCTGCTTCCCGGGGATAGCGGCATTTTGTGCGCCCGGCATCGCGGGGATTCCTTCATCGTTCCTCAGCGCGGCTCAAATGAAAAGCGAATTGCCGCCTATCGCTGGAAAGGATTCGGTTTTTCAGGAATCGACGATCCGGAATCGGTCGGGTGCTCCGAGGACTTTTTCAAGTAAGCTCATGCCCGGCAAGAAAACTTCGACTGCTGCGTCCTCAGTGTATAATGATCGAACTATGCGATCATGCAGTGCTGCAAAACAGGAGGCTTATCAATCATTGACAATCTTGGATAATTTCTTTAACCTAAAGGTATCACGAGACAGCTATTCATGTCTCTTTAGGATACTCTGAAACCATGAAGAAACCCGGATGGGCGGAGCCGTAGGGTGGGCCGCCCGGCAGGAAAACTTCGACTGCCACTCGTTGCAGCTATTCCGCTCCAGGCCCCCCCCCCGGGTTGACTCTATCCCCGATTCCTTTGCTCACCTCTCCGCGCTTCCGCGTCTCCGCGTGACATGTTTCATAAAAAAATCCGGAAAGTGGACCAAATCGGACCATTTCATGCCATTGCGCTTCGCGGGTCAATTCGGGGAGCCCGGCGGGGTCCTGGGATCGTTCCAGCGTTGCGCGGCCCCGTTATACCCTCCCGTAAACCTTGGTCAAATCCGCAATCCTTTCGGCAAGCTCCGGGGTCAACTGTTCGGCACGGACTCTCCATTCCCAGTTGCCGAATGCGACCGAGGGAGTGTTCATGCGCGCCTCTGCCCCCAGTTCGAGAAAGTCCTGCAGCGGAATCACCACGGTTAGGGCAACCGACATCATGGCAGTCCGCACGAGTTGCCCGGTGATGGTATTTTCGTGGAACTCGCGGTCAAAGTACGCTTGAAGGTTTTCCTTTTCCTTTTCGGTGGCGTCATGCACAAACCACCCTTTTACCGTGTTGTTGTCGTGTGTGCCCGTGTAAACGACGCAGTTTTCCACGTGATTATGAGGAATGTAGGGATTTTCGGCCGAATCGCCTCCAAAAGCAAACAGCAGGAGCTTCATTCCGGGGAATCCGAATTCGCTCATGATTTCCCTGACCTCAGGAGTGATGACGCCGAGGTCTTCGGCAATTATCGGTATGGAGGGAAAGCGCCTCAAAAGGATATGGAAGAACTCCCCGGCCGGAGTTTCCACCCATTTGCCGTTGACTGCGGTTTTTTCCGCCGCAGGAACTTCCCAGTAGGCTACGAACCCCCGGAAGTGATCGAGCCGAACTAGGTCAAAACACTTCAAATTGTGCTCGATGCGCCTGATCCACCACTCATAGAAGGTTTCCTTAAGCTTGTCCCAGGAATAAACAGGATTGCCCCACAGTTGCCCGGTTTCACTGAAATAGTCCGGAGGCACCCCCGCGACGAAAACCGGCCTCTTGTCACTGTCGAGCTTGAAGTACTCGGAATTTGCCCAAACGTCCGAGCTGTCGTAGCTCACATAAATCGGGATGTCGCCTATTATCTGGATTTGCTTACTATTGCAGTAGCTTTTCAGTGCGGACCATTGGCGGAAAAAAAGGAATTGAGTGAATTTTTCCCGTTTGATCCTGCCGGCGAGTTTTTCCGTCCATTCACTTAGCGCCGGTGCGGTCCTGTCCCTGATTTCCAACGGCCATTCGTTCCAGGGGGCGCCCGAGAAATGATCCTTGAGGCTCATGAAAAGGGCGTAGCTGTCGAGCCAGTGCGCGTTCTCATTTACGAAATCCTCATACCTGCACTGGGCATCGGGCATCTGCCCGAATTTTTCATAGGCGATACCGAGGACCCTCTCCTTGAATGCTGCCGCCTTGACGTAATCGACTTTGGTCGAATCGAACGGGGCGGCCCAGCTAAGGTCATTCCAGGAGATATATCCGTCCTGGACGAGCAGGTCCGGGGCTATCATCAGCGGGTTTCCCGCGAAGGCCGAAAAACTGCAGTAGGGAGAGTTTCCGCAGGCGGGAGATGAAGGACTGAAAGGAAGCACCTGCCAGAGCGTCTGGCTGGAGCCGGCGAGAAAATCGGCAAAAGCGTAAGCGCCCTTTCCCAGGTCCCCTATGCCGAATGGGGAAGGAAGTGAGGTAATATGCAGCAGAATACCATTTTTTCGCGATTTCAAATTGCGCTCCTGAATTAGTTTGGCTTGAATCGAAAATGTAAGGCATACCGGCAAAAGATGAAAGCCGAAAAAGAACGCATCGCATATCTGATTCAAGCATAGGCGGAGGGATTTGATTTTTTATCATTTTTGGGGAAATGGGAGAATAACGCTCATATTTGGTAGCGCCGTCTTCCACGGCGGCGCACATTCACCGTAACTCAATTCCCGCTTGGACGTTTCAATGTTTTCTTTTCGGTGATATATATGGCCCCCGAAGGGGGAATGCCATGATCACAAAAGGTCTTCTGGACAAGATCTATGAAGCGGCCAGCATCCAGAGGTGGAACGATCACGTTCGCCCCGTCGAGTTTACCGAACTGGACAAACAGGCGCACAAAATGATTCTCGCCTATGTGCTCGGAAAACTCGAAGAATCTGAGGGGCACGCTCAGATCGACTGGCTGAAACTCATCGAAGGCGGAATTTTTGAATTCTTCCCCAGGGTCATTCTGACCGACATCAAGGCCCCCGTCTTTCATAAGCTGATGAGCAAAAAAGGGCGCGAGATCAATGTCCTTGTGCTTCAGAAGATAGATGAAGACATTAAAAGTATGGGGGGAGATTTCAGGGAGAATTTCCGAAAATATCTTTTCGACAGCAACTACGCACGGTTCGAAAAAAGAATACTGAAAGCCGCTCATTATCTTGCCACCAACTGGGAATTTCAGATCATCTACAATACCGCCCCATTCATCTATGGAATCGATAAAACGAAAGAGGAAATCGAAAACCAGATAGAAGACCACTATGACCTTATCGGCGTACAGAAACTCGCGCTGAGAAAGAAATCGTTCGGTTTTATAGATCTTTGCGCGCAGCTTCGGTTCCAGCACAGATGGGCCCATTCGCCGCGCGTTCCCAAGACGTCGGTCCTTGGACACATGCTGATAGTGGCCATGATGTCCTATTTTTGTTCGCTGGAGATCGGCGCCTGTCCCAAACGCACGTACAACAATTTTTTCAGCGGACTTTTCCATGATCTCCCCGAGGTCTTGACCCGGGATATTGTCTCGCCGGTGAAAACTTCGGTGGAGGGCCTGGACGAAATAATAAAAGATTATGAAAGAATGCAGTTCGAGGAGCGCATTTTGCCGCTGCTTCCTTCCTCGATGCACGACGAGGTGGTCTATTTCATTCAGGACGAATTTTCGAACAAGATAATCGAGGACGGCGAGGTCAGGAAAGACATTCCCGGACCCCGGATGGAACTCTACAATCACGACCTCTACTCTCCCGTCGATGGCGAAGTAATCCACGCGTGCGACAAACTCGCGGCCTTTATCGAAGCCTCGCTCTCGATCATGCACGGCATCAGCTCTCAGCATCTTCAGGACGGCAGGAAGAAGATTTACCGGGATTACAGCAGCCAGGACCCCGGTGGTATCAATTTCGCCGAACTGTTCAATTACTACCGCTGGGAAGACGGCCCCGATGCGGTCCCGGGTCCATCGGAGCGCGAGTAAATGAGAGCCGTAGTTCAGCGCGTCCTGGAGGCGAGCGTCAAAACAGGGGGTGTGGAAGCCTCGCGGATCTGCAGGGGCCTCCTGGTCCTGCTCGGCGTCGGGAGCGAAGACTCCGGGGATGATGCGCGCTATCTTGCCGGGAAGACCGCTCATCTTCGGATATTTTCCGATGAAGCTGACAAAATGAATCTATCGGTGCTCGATATAGGTGGAGAAATTCTCGTCGTATCGCAGTTCACTTTATACGGCAACTGCCGTAAAGGCAGGAGACCCTCGTATGCATCGGCCGCCACGCCCGATATCGCCGAGGCTCTTTATGAGTCTTACGTAAAGGAGCTTCTCAAATTTACCCCGAAGGTAGGTACGGGCCGCTTTCAGGAAATGATGGAAGTTTTTCTCATAAACGACGGGCCGGTAACCTTGCTGCTGGACAGCAGGAAGATTTTCTGAGCGTCAAATCTTCGCCGGCTCGGTGCTGGTTCCGCTTTCCAATTATTTCAGGCTACTTTGCGATTTCCTCATCGCTTAGATAGCACGCCGGGTCGCAGGCCCACAGGTCGCCGGTGGCGGCTTCGGCGCGGACGCGGAAGTTGCCTCCGCAGACTTGAAGCCATTTGCATTCCGCACACCGCCCCTTCACGTACGGCTTCTTATCCTTGAGCCTCTTCATCAGCGGATTGGAAAGGTCGGTCCAGATTTCACTGAACTTGCGCTCTTTTACATTCCCGAAAGAATAGTGCCTCCAGAACTGGTCGGCGTGGATACTTCCATCCCAACTGATGCACCCTATCCCCCGCCCGGAACTGTTCCCCTCGTTCATCTGGAGAAGAGAGAGGACTTCGGCCGTCCTGGGGGAATTCTCACGCAGCATCCTGAGGTAGAGGTAAGGGCCGTCGGCGTGATTGTCCACCGTGAGCACTTCCTTCACCTTCCCGCGCGCAAACAGGCCGGCGGTCCTGTCGATGATCAGGTCAACCGCTTGGCGCGTCTCCTGGTGGGAGAGGTCTTCCTTCATCAAATCGCTTCCCCGTCCGGCGTACACCAGGTGGTAGAAGCAGACGCGGGGGATGTCATGTTTTTCGAGAAGGTCGAATATGCCGGGGATCTCCTGCGCGTTCATACGGTTCATTGTAAAGCGGAGACCGACTTTTATTCCTGCGTCCCGGCAGGCAGTGATACCGTCCATAGCCTTTTGGAAAGCGCCTTTGACTCCCCTGAACCGATCGTTTACTTCATCCAGACCGTCCAGGCTTATCCCTACATAGGAGAGGCCGACTTTTTTGAGGTCGCCCGCCATTTGCCGGTTGATCAGGGTCCCGTTGGTTGAGATCACTGCGCGCATGCCCTTGCCGACCGCGTATTCGGCAAGTTCAATGAGGTCGGGCCGGACCAGAGGTTCGCCGCCCGAAAAAAGGATTACGGGCGATCCGAAAGCGGCGAGATCGTCCAGGACGGCTTTGCCCTCGCTCGTGGAAAGCTCGCCCGAGAATTCTTCGTCTCTTGCGTGCGCGTAGCAATGGACACACTTGAGATTGCACCGGCGAGTTACATTCCAGACCACTACGGGCGTTTTGTCCGATGAGAACTGGAGGAGATGGGAAGGCAGCTTGCCGCTGTGGCGGCCATAACGCAAAGCATCCGAAGGTTCGACTGTACCACAGTATAATTTTGATATACCGATCATGTATACTCCGGTTCATATCCGTTCGATGCGCACGGCAACTCCCGGATGAAGGCTGATTCGGCGTCCATTCGGAAACTCCTGATTGCTGAGGGCCGGGCCGAATTCCCTCCCTTGCTCAAGAGAGACTCGCGGCGCCGCCAGGGGTTTGAACGCCCATCCCCGGATCGAGTCCGGGGCAGGCCCGCCCCTTGTATTCAAAGCCGAAGATATTTAACTCTCAACAGCTCCAAAGTCCAGCACGGGTGCCGGCACAACTCAATTTGCGATACATTCCGGGCATATGGAACAAGTACGGTGCGGTCGGGGTCTGCTTTTATTTCGCAGGGGACGACACGTCCTTCTAAGAGCTTAAAGATTTTGTGCTATTTGATCTCCTTAGTGAATTCACCAGGTCTCAAAGGATATAGCTTGTAGCTTTGACGGATCAGTTCATCGAGGTATTTCTGGTGGTCGACTACGGCTTCCCTGGGCATGATGAACTGGGTCTGTCCGCTTCGGTCTGCGATAAGCCTGAATCCGTAATCATAGTCCACCGAAATTCTCAGACATATCTCGGTTGCGCTTTCGTTGCCTGCGAGCGCCTGCAAGATGATCTCATTAATCGCCTGCTCGTTGAAATGAATCTTGAACCCATGCTTTTCATAAAAATCGGCTTCGAACATCCTGATCTGGTTGTAGAGCAACAAAACTTCATTAAAAACGGCTTCCGCCGGGATGCCGGTCTTGACGTGATGATTTATCACCAGATCGGTCCGGTCCGGAGTGAAAACGAGCGGATAATTGTCCGCGAAATCTTTCCTTATATTGAAGACCTTGTTTCGAATCGCGGCCTTTTCTTCATCGACCAGCCTCTGATAGATTTCAAGATTGCCGTACCCCTCGGGATCTTTGAGCAGGCGCTCAAGCGCCTCCCCGGAATTTTCAACAACATCTGTAGAAATGGCAAGATGGCGGATTGGCGATGAGGGGAGCTTTTTTTCAAAGGGCAAAATGACCCTTTCGAGCACGCTGACCAGACCGCGCGCGCCGGTATTTTCCGGATAGGCCCTTTCGGCAAGCATGCGCAGCGCTTCATCCTCGAACTGAATATCAATTCCGTAGCTTCGGAAGTCTTCCTTCTTCCCGTTGATGATAGGGTTATTGGGGTTCTTCAGAATCTGATGCAAATCCTCCACTTCGAGCGGTTCGAGGACGGCAACCACAGGGATCCTGCCCACGAATTCGCTTTCGAACCCGTATTGAATCAGGTCCTCGGCCTTGACCAGCTTGAGAAACCGCATAGCGTTTTCACGGCTGTGGATCTGGGCGCCGAACCCGATTTCCTGTTTCTGGAGCCGCTTTTTAACTATCTCGGCAAGACCGTTGAAAGCGCCGCTCATAATGAAAAGAATATTTTTCGTATTGACGGTGCGCTTTTCGCGCTTTCCCGTTTTCCGGTACTGCTCGATCGCCTGCATCTGGGAGACCGGATCGTGGGGCACCTTGAGGTCCACCTCAGTCTCTTCCATTGGCTTGAGCAACGCCCGCTGCACCCCTGTCCGGGAGACGTCCGGGCCGAGCAGGTGTTGTGAAGAGGCGATCTTGTCGATTTCGTCGATGTAAATGATTCCATGCTCGGCTAGTTCGATGTCTTCATTGGCCTGGATCACGAGTTCCCGGATGAGGTCTTCGACGTCTCCCCCTACATATCCGGTTTCGCTGAACTTCGTGGCGTCCCCCTTCACAAAGGGTACTCCGAGCTTCTGGGCAATCAGCTTGACCAGATACGTTTTGCCGACGCCGGTCGGACCTATCAGAAGGATATTGTTCTTTATCCTCCCCACCATGGGTTCGGTCCCGAACCTCGCGAGCGCCTGCAGGTACCGTATACGATTGTAGTGGGTGCAAATTTTTGTAGCCAGAATGGCTTTTGGCTCGTCCTGCCGGATTACGTACTGGTCCAGATAAGACTCCAGCTCTTCCGGTTTCATGTCGAACCGTATATTCTCGGTCCCACCCGTTTTCTTTTCGCTCTCCACGGGTTCGGCGGAATGCTCGGCTGCCATCATCGGTGAAATAACCTTGATCCGATAGCCATATTTTTTCGACAAATAGTCGCTGAGTTCTTTTTCGAGCGTTTCCTGGTCCGGGAAATTCGGAGGCTCGTCGCGCATCGCCATTCCTTTCGCACATAACGTTAATCCGTGAGCTTCGTATAAGTTACGGATTCAAGTATAAATTATAACTCCTCCAGCATCCACCGCAATGGCCCGATGCGTAAAGCATACCCGGCGGCCCTGTCGCCTGGAGCTGCCTTCGACTCTCTTCACAGTTTATGTGATCGGATCTCTTCGATGCAAACTTTATAAATGGTCCCGAAAGTGCGATTAATTTCAGCCTCGCAGCTTACAAAAAAAAGGGGAGGCTTACGCCTCCCTCATCTACGTGAATTCAGGGCTGACCGGAGGGACTTTAATCCCAGGCCAGAATCTCCTCGTCGTAGAGGTTTTCGAGTCTGCGTTTGTGCTTGGCCTCTTCGTTTTCCAGTATCTGGAAAAGCTTGGAAGCATTTTCGCTCATGCATTTGTCCTTCCAGCCCGAATAGAAGGCGTGGGCTTTTTCTTCTTTCTTCATGGCTATGAGAAGAGCTTCCTGGTAGGTGAGGCTTTCGGTAAAAGGGGCGTCGACCAGGTAATCGGTAATCTTCAAGTCTTCCACCTTCGCGAGTTCCACCTTGTCGAGGTTCAGCGAATCCAGGTTCTTGAGCATATCCCTGTGGCGCTGCTCCTCGGTGTACATTTCCTGGAAGAACTCTCTTATTCCCGGATTTTTTGCGCGTTCGGCGCATTTCCGGTAAAATTCCATCGCCTTTTCTTCTTTTTCAATGGCAAAATCGACCACATCACTGACGGAATGGCAGGAAAGCGTACTCATTGGTGTCCTCCTCTTAATTTGAATGGCATTACATTTAGCAAAGATTGCGAAACGCAGTTAGGTAATTCCCGGAAAGTTGCAAATCTAGAGGCAGGCCTGAAAGCCTTTCACCCGCTTAGACTTCCTCAAACAGGGGAACGTGCGAAAAGCTCGAAACCTCAACCACCCCCAGGTCGGTCAATTTTAGCTCCGGTATGACCGGAAGCGACAGAAAAGAGAGGGCCATAAACGGATTGTCCAGTTTAGCCCCCATGGCTTTTACCAGCGCTTTGAGCGTTGTCAGCCTGCCCGATACCTCTTTGGCAGGCGAGGTGGACATAAGTCCGGCTATCGGCAGCGGGAGGATCTCGATCCGGCCTTCAGCGGCGGCGGCCATACCACCGCCGCTATCCCTCAAAGCGGAAACCACTGCGATAATATCAGCATCCGATACGCCCGCCGCAATGATATTGTGCGAATCATGCGCAACTGAAGTGGCGATAGCTCCTTTTTTCAACCCCAGGCCGTGGATAAATCCTACCGAAGGGCGCCTGCCGGCTACGTATCGATTGTAGACCGCGGCTTTGAGCAAATCGCGTTCGGGGTCGCAAACGGCACAGCCGTTTTCAATTTTGGGGTCCATGAGAAGTTTGCGCGTAAGAAGTGTTGCCTCCATGATCCCTATTACCCGCAATTTACCGGTTTTGGCCGGGACGATCAGATGCTGCGGGGTTATCCCGCCGATGCGCATGGGGCTTCCGGGTAAGGGTGGCATGAGCCAGGAGACAGGATCGGTCAGAAGTTCGCCTTCTCGCGCGGTTTCGATTCCATTCTTGAAGACCCGCACGGGATTCCATGGATTAAGTGTCGGACTGATGTTGAAATCGGCGACGAATCCGGGCGCAAGCGCACCACGTCTTCGGAAGCGGAAATAGTTAGCGGGGGTCCATGAAGCAAGCGTAATGGCCCGCACGGGGTCCATTCCCAGCGTCATAGCCTCATTTACTATTGCATTCATGTGGCCTTTGCTTATGAGGTCATCGGGGTGCACGTCATCGGATACGAACATGCAATGGGGCCAGGTGGAGTCGTTTACGATTCCGAGGAGCTTCTCCAGATCCTTGGACTGACTTCCCTGACGAATCATGACCGTCATGCCGCGCGCGAGCTTTTCAGCCGCTTCCTCCAGAACCGTGCATTCATGATCGGAGCCGATTCCACTGGCTATGTAGGCGTTCAGGTCCCGGCCCGAAAGCATTGGGCAGTGGCCATCTATGACCAGATCCTGAAAAAGCAGAAGCTTGTCGGTAACCAGGGGATCGGCCCCGATCACACCCGGGAAGTTCATCATTTCCGCCAATCCGAGCAGGCTTTCGTCAGGAAGCAGGGATTGGAGATCCACCGCCCTGAGGTTTGCCCCGGAAGTCTCCAGAGGAGAAGCCGGAACGCAGCTCGGCAGATTGAGAAAAATATCCAGGGGAAGATTTCTCGCACACTCGAGGAAATACCGAATGCCGTCCAGGCCGAGCACATTTGCGATTTCGTGCGGGTCCGCCACCACTGCGCTCGTGCCCCACGGCAGGACTGTGGCGCAAAAATTGGCGGGGCTGAGGAGGGAGCTTTCGATGTGAATGTGTCCGTCTATGAAACCCGGGCACACGTACATTCCATCCGCCTCGACGATTTGCCCGCCTTCGTAGTCGCCCCATCCGGCAATGAACCCGTCATGAATCGCCAGGTCCGCAGTCTCGATCTTCCCGGAAAAAACATTGACCAGGCGGCATCCCTTTATACGAAGGTCCACGGGCTGCTGCCCTCTCGCAGCTTTAATCAGACCTGTCAAACGTGCCGTATCCATCTTCATAGCGGCTCCAGACTGAGAGTTCCATTCCCGTTGCGACACCATTATTTGGAGTCGCTTTAAAGAGGTTGGCACAATACTGCCGTTTTTTCAATTTATATGGAAGGTGTAGGCGCGGGTGGCCAGCCGGTCAAACCGGCATTGCACTCTGGGTTATTTACGGACAAGCCCTCAATGTTACATCTTGTACTTGCTGAAATCGGAGGGATCGAGTTTATCGAGCATTTCCGTCCACCGCTCCTTGTTTTTTTCGTCAAAGGAGGGCTTGGCCTCGTCGGATTGGAGGTATTTGGCAATAACCTCATCTTTTACGAAAATAGGCGCATTTGTCCGCAGTGCTATTGCAATGGCGTCGCTTGGCCGCGAGTCGATAGAGCTGATCTGCTCTCCGTTACGGATGTGGATAAGTGCGTAATATGTATTGTTCTTCAGCTCGCAAACCTCTATGCGCTCCACTTTGACTTTCAGGTGGTCGAAAAGTGCCCGTATCAGGTCATGGGTCATCGGCCTGGGGAACTGGATGTTTTCGAGTTCGGTAGCGATTGCCGTGGCCTCGAGCAGGCCTATCCAGATCGGAAGCGTAGTCTCATCGGCAACGTCTTTGAGGACCAGGATCGGCGTATTCGAGTGAGGATCCATTACCAACCCGGTTACTTTCATCTGCCTGAACATGATTTCCTCCAACCATGCGCCGAGGTTGACTCCCGGGCTCGATTAGGTAGAGTTGACGGGTTACCGATTTCCATCAGTCTGAGGCTTTCGGCAGAACTATAACATCTCCTCTAAGGGAATGAGAATACGCAAATGCGATTTTCACGCTAAGAATTTGTCCTGTCGATGATAAAGGCGCTTCGAAGTTGACTACCCTGTTCTGGGAAGTGCGTCCGGTCATCTGTCCGTTGGAGGCTCTGCTCGGCCCTTCGACAAGCACATCGCGTATCGAGCCGACCTCAGCAAGATTCTTCCTGAGTGTAACATCGGCCTGGTAGCTCTGAAGCCGGGCCAACCGGCTTGCTGCCACCTCGGGGTCCACTTTGCCGGGAAACGAGGCGGCTCGGGTTTTCGGGCGGTCTGAATACCGGAACGAAAAAAGGTTTTCGAACTGGACCTCTTCGAGCAAGTCCATCGTATTTGTGAAGTCTTCTTCGGTTTCGCCGGGAAAGCCGACGATAATATCGGAGGTTAGCGCGATTTCAGGGCAAATCCGGCGAAGCCGGCGAATTTTTTCCAAGTACTCTGCAGCCGTATAGCCCCTGTTCATGCGGGCAAGAATGCGATCCGAACCTGACTGCACGGGAAGATGGAGGTGCTTGCAAAGCGAATCCACTTCGGCGAAGCAGTGCATCAGTGCATCCGTAAGGTCTTTGGGGTGGGAAGTTGTGAACCGCATGCGCGCAATGCCGGTTTCTCTCCGGATGCGCCGGAGAAGATCGGCGAAGGACGTATTTTCGTCGAGCCCCAATCCGTATGAGTTCACGTTCTGGCCGAGCAGAAGGACCTCGCGGACGCCGGATTCTTCCAGCCGCTTGATCTCTTCGAGAATTTCGCCGGGCCGCCTGCTCCTTTCCGGACCCCGCACGTAGGGGACTATGCAATAGGTACAATAATTGTTGCAGCCCTGCATTATGGTGACCGGGGCCGTTACGCCCGCCTCGGTAAAGATTTCCGGGCCTTCGCGCTCAGGGCTGCCACTATCTTGTTCCGGCAGGCAGGCAAGCCTGCCGCCGCTTTCCTGGACACGTTGCAGCAGTTGAGCAACAGAATGCACCCCCATCGTGCCTATAACCATGTCGAGGTGATCGAACCTGTCGAGCAGTTTCTCGCCGAGCTGCTGGGCCACGCAGCCCCCCGCTATGATCTTGAGGTGCGGTTTTATACTCTTGAGCCGGCGCAGGCTTCCGATAAAAGAGTGGACCTTCTGTTCCGCCTTCTCGCGCACCGAGCAGGTGTTGAGAAAAATGACGTCAGCTTTGCCTATGTCATCGACAGGCACATAGCCTAGCGGCGCCAGCAGCCGCTGGACTCGCAACGAATCATATTCATTCATCTGGCAGCCGAAGGTGCGGACGTACAAACCGCGGGAACTCTCAGAATGGATGTGAGTTTTCGACATAAAGACCTGTTGCCCCGCTCAGACGGAAGGGATGTGATATGAAAAAAAACACGACGGGGGAGATGCGGAGATGGTGCGGTGCGAAGCATCGGGGTACTTCGGGCTCCGGGTCATCGAGTTTCCGCTCTCCCTTTCCGGCATGGTCATTGTCTCTCAGCTTCCTTGTCCGAGAGCCGATCAATCAGCGTTCGCATGATTTGACGGGCCGTTTCCGGGTAATCTCTAATAATGATATCGAGGTCGTCGGTACTGTATTGCTCGACGACGCTTTGGCCTATACTGCTTATACGGGCGCCGGCCCGGGAACCGGGTAGGCCGAAAAATTCACCGGGTTTGCGTATACGGGCGACTTCCCGGCCGGCGCTGGTTACAAGAAGCCCACCCTGGGTCGATACGAGGCGATAAAAGTCAGTTCCGCCGGTGTTTTCCTCCAGAATTACCTCGCCGTCCCCATAAAAACGGACGAATTCCTCATCTGCGGGCAAAGGTTCGGGAGCATCGAGCAGATTTGACATCGTTTGCGTAAGCTGCTGCACGACGGACGTGAGCACATTCTGAGTCATCCGAGGGCTTTCATGGATGAAATAATCGAGGGCTTCGGGCCCGTACTTCGCTATTCTGCATTCTTTGAGCGCTTGAGCCGCGTAGGAGCAGGGCTTTTCCAGTAAAATGCTCTCCAAGCCAAACGTATCCTGCTCGTCAAGCGTCGTAATTATCTTTCCGTTCCTGCTCAACACCACCTGCCCACTCAGGATCACAAAGAAAAGGGGGACGTGCTGCCCCTCCACGATTATAGCCTGGCCTTTTTTGAAAACCGCTATTTCTATGGCCTGCGCCTGGTGTTGTTCTGTTTCTTTGATTGGCCGCACAATTTCACTCATTTCTGCGTACTTATGCTGGTAGAGGCCCCACCGGGAGCGCATGATCTCAGGTCCTGCCCATGCCCGGTTTTGAGGAAAAAGCGACTGTGGCCACAATGTAACTTGCGGCGGGGGTTCATGCAAACTCAATTCTTCGAAATACTTGCCGGGCGCGGATCATGACAATTTACTTAAACGGCCGATCACTCCGCATGCATAAAGATTTTTTAGACAGTTTCGACGAGCTTCAGATTTTCACGTTCGGATTCGAGTATCCGGAGAATATCCGGCTCGCATCCGGGGGCAATCGCTATGGATACCAACCCCAGCGTTGAGTCCACAGTGGATACGACGGCCATTCCGGGATATGCTTCGATGATGAATCTGAGGTAATGAATCTGATGGGGGTCGATCATGCAGGTGCGCACCACGCATGTTTCCGGTAGGGATTGCAATGTTTTCTCCTTTTCCTTGAGCCGCTTCTATGATAGCAAATAATCTACTAAAAAGGAAAATTTGAGCCGAAAGGCTCGGAAATCGTTAAACAATGCCGGAGACAACCTCTAATGCAGAAATATATTATAACGATTCCGGTTTACGTTGTTTTGCTTCTGGCTCCAATTTTGACCATCCCCGGGTCTAATGCCGCCGCCGCAGGGTCCCAGCCGGCTACTTTTTTCAGCCATGGACAGGCCGTCGACGACCCGCAGGACCATGCAAAGAGCCAGCAGCAGGCGATCCAGGATTTTATGGCCCAGGGGCTTACTCAGGCGATAGCCTCATTTCTCAGTCCGACCCAAATGGGTACGCAGTTTTCGGAGCTACAAAAGAGGCTGCTGGTCAAGCCATCGAAATTTATCGACTCTTACCAGGTTTTTTCCGAGAGTCACAACGATGGAGTGTTCCAGGTGATCGGACAGGTTAGCGTCTCCATGGACGTGCTCAAGAAAGAACTGGAGGAATCAGGAATCCTCGCAGCCCAGCAGAAGCCCCCGGCGCCGCCGGCCTCTACGGCTGTCGTGAGCGCCTCCGCCGCGGCAACTGAAGGTGAAAATAAGCAGGATGAGGAGGATGCCGAACCCTCCGTAGAAACCGATGATTCGCAACCCACGGTGGAGGAAGCCTCTCAGCCCCCGGTAATCGAGCAGAGCGCAAGCCGGCCGGCTTCCCGCGGAATCGCGGCCACGAGGAGGGAAATCCTCTGGGTCGTTCCGGAAAAATGGGAACAGGAATGGGAGATCCCGACCGATGGCAGCGATGTTCGTTCCTTTTTTGCGCGAAGCCTCGGCAAGGAAATGGAGGACCTTGAGTTTTCCATCCTGCTGCCCCAGCCCGGTTCTGTGAGGATGGACCTGTCCGGAAATATCCCTCCCTCTCAGGTTATCTCGCTCGCCGAAGGGCTTGGCATCCAGGACGTGGTAGTCGGCAAGGTCTCCTACATGCAGGACCGCAACAGCAAGCAGGCATGGCTCGATGCCAGTCTGCGCGTGATAAGAATCGGCCAGGGCAAATCGGAATTCGAACTCCACAAGACTCAGAGTATCGAGGATATTTCCAACCAGGAAGGGGCGCTCGAGCTTGCCGCGCAGGTCGCTCCACAACTGAGCAGCCTCCTTGGCGGCTCACAGACCGGGGGAACGCAGCGCGGCGGAGCAGGCGCGTCCGGTCCGGGGCAGGAGGCAGCTTCATCTCAACCGGGAAGTGTCGGCCCGCTCACTATTTATATGCCCTCTGCTCAGTATCTGTACTGGAAAGAATTGGAAGGCATTGTCCGCGAGCAGTTCAAGAATATGCAGATCACCAGCCTGGAGATAGGGTCCACTCAGGGCGTCGTGAAGCTCGATAATGTCGGTGGGGATTACATATTGAAAATGAGCGGTACTGCGCTTCCGAGCGGTGTGACGGTCCGGATAGAATCTTATTCAACAGAGACACAGACCATGAAAGTATCGTTTGCTCCTCCCGGAAATGTCCAGGCTGAAACCAGATGACAATACCAAACCTGCTTACGATCGCGCGCATTTTTCTGACTCCTTTGCTTGCCCTGTTAATGCTGAGAAATCGTATGACGGCGGCCTTTTTAGTCTTTTGCATCGCCGGTTTGACAGATGCCCTCGACGGACTGCTTGCCAGAGGCCTCAACCAGAAAAGTCGCCTGGGTTCCTATATAGACCCGCTTGCCGACAAGCTGCTCCTCGTAACATCGTTTCTTTTGCTATGGAATATAGGTGCAATCCCTTTCTGGCTGGTTGCAATCACCGTGGGCCGCGACCTTTTGATTTTGTGCGGATTCTTCGGCCTGGTCTTCTGCCGGGTGCGATTCGAGATAAAGCCCCTGGTGTCAAGCAAACTGACGACACTTTTTCAACTGGGGACAGTCTTCACGCTGCTCGGGAAATCAATTCTGGAACTCCCCGGGTGGATGTACACGGCCCTGTTCCTCACAACGGCCGGTTTTTCGATATTGAGTGGAGGACAGTACGTTTTGAACGGTCTGTCTCTCCTGGAAAGCGGTCGGCCGGGCAATACGGCACAATGATGTTTTCCTTGACATAATTGGTCCGCGTCGTTATAGATCAAGAGTTTAGTAGGCACGTAGCTCAGTGGGGGAGCGCTACCTTGACACGGTAGAGGCCGGCGGTTCGAAACCGCCCGTGCCTACCAGCGGCTGTCAATTGAAAAATTGCAGCAAGGATTGCAGATTCGTCTAATAACTCGGCTGGCTGCCTAATTGGACCTGGATCACAGCAGGAAGATAAATTTCAGCATTGATGGACACATTTCCATTCAGGCATCTTTCCAAAATGGTGGGGATGCCTTTTTTTGTTGAGAGTTTCAGGTCAGGACGGCGTATTCAGACATCAGGAATGAACGATGTTAAAAGAAGTTGAGATTACCCTCCCTGGTGGGCATAAGCAAACGGTTCCCACAGGGACTTCGGTTTCGGAGATTCTGGGCAAAGTGGGACCCGCCCCCGGCGGTTGGATCGCCGCAAAGCTGAATGGCCAACTGGTGGACCTGGCGCGCAAGGTCGAAGAGGATGCGACCCTGGAAGGAATAGGGACCGATTCCAAGACGGCGCTTCAGATCCTGAGGCACAGCGCCGCCCACATAATGGCCCAGGCCGTAAAGTCAATCTTTCCGGAGGCGCGCATTGCCATCGGCCCCGCAATCGAAAACGGCTTCTACTACGATTTCGATGTGGCCAGGCCGTTCACTGATGACGACCTGGAAAAAATCGAAGCCAAGATGAAGGAAATCACTTCGCAAAAGCTCCGCTTCTCGCGCCAGGATGTTTCCCGCGACGAGGCGATAAACTTTTTCTCCGGCCTTGGCGAAAAATACAAGGTCGAACTTCTCGAAGAGTTCACCGATCCGGTCGTATCCTATTATCAGCAGGGAGATCTCGTCGACCTTTGCCGAGGTCCTCACCTTCCTCACACCGGCTTTCTCAAGGCTTTCAAGCTCACAAGCGTTGCGGGGGCCTACTGGCGCGGCAATGAGCATAACCCGATGCTCCAGCGCATCTACGGGACCGCCTTTTTCGATAAGGAGTCGCTGAAAAAGTATCTCACCTTCCTCGAAGAGGCTCAGAAGCGCGATCACCGGCGGTTGGGAAAAGAACTCGAGCTGTTCAGTTTCTCGGATGAAATCGGCGCCGGGATGGTTATTTATCACCCGAAGGGCGCGCTCATCCGCCATATTCTGGAGAACTTTGAAAAACGCGAGCACCTGCGCCGGGGTTATCAGATAGTAGTCGGCCCGACCTTGCTAAAGACCGAGTTGTGGAAAAGGTCCGGCCATTTCGATCACTACCGCGAAAATATGTATTTTACCGAGATAGACGAGCAGTCCTACGGCGTAAAGCCGATGAATTGTCTGTCGCACATGCTGATCTACAAGTCCAAGATCCGCAGCTACCGGGACCTGCCGATCCGCTACTTCGAGCTTGGAACGGTGCACCGGCACGAAAAGTCAGGCGTTTTGCACGGTCTGCTCCGGGTCCGGCAGTTTACACAGGACGATGCTCATATTTTGTGCACGCCTGACCAGTTGAACGATGAAATCAAGGGCATTCTGGATTTTGTCATCGACGTGATGGGGATCTTCGGATTCGACTTCGAGATGGAAATCAGCACCCGGCCTGAGAAGTCGATCGGCTCGGACGAAGACTGGGAGCGAGCGACCGGGGCTCTCATGAAGGCGCTTGAAGAAAAGGGATTCCAGTATCATATTTGCGAAGGGGAAGGCGCTTTCTACGGGCCGAAGATCGACGTCAAGCTGAAAGACGCCCTTGACCGCCGCTGGCAGTGCGCTACCATCCAGTGTGATTTTACGCTGCCCGAAAGATTCGATCTGACTTACATAGGGCCGGATGGGGCCCGGCACAGGCCGGTCATGGTACACCGCGTGATCCTCGGGGCCATTGAGCGCTTTTTGGGGGTCCTCATCGAACATTACGCAGGGGCTTTCCCCGTCTGGCTGGCGCCTGTGCAGGCGATGATCGTTACAGTTACCGACGCGCAGCTCGATTTTGCTCAGGCGGTCTGCGAGCAGTTGCGGAGCCGGGGTGTCCGCGTGGATGTCGATACGAGAAGCGAGAAGCTGGGCTATAAAATTCGTGAAGCCCAGATGCAGAAAGTCCCTTACATGCTCGTTATCGGGGACAAGGAAGTCGAAAAGGGGGCAATTGCGCCAAGGAAGCGGGACGGAACGCAAGTTGATCTTATGACTCCGCCCGAGTTTGCCGATCTGGTGGAAAAGGAGTGCCTCGAATCCAGCAAGGGACGCGTTGGTTTGGGCATTGTTTGAAGACGAAATGGCAGTTTATTTAATTGCAGGCAAACTAACACTAATCAAAAGGAGAAACGACACTGGAGAAACAGACCAATGTGAATGAGAAAATTCGAGCGCCGGAAGTCAGGGTGATCGGGCATGACGGCCAGCAGCTTGGGATCATTCCAATCAGAAAGGCGTTGGAGCTGGCCGCGATCGAGCATCTGGATCTCGTTGAAGTGGCCCCCAATGCCGATCCCCCTGTTTGCAAGATAATGGATTTCGGAAAATTCAAATACCAGCAGAACAAGCGGACCCAGGAGGCCAAAAAGAAGCAGACAGTGATCCAGGTGAAGGAGGTAAAGATTCGTCCGAAGACGGACGAGCACGATCTTCAGGTGAAAATCCGCCATATCAAGCGTTTTCTCGCCCAAAAGGACAAGGCGAAGGTAACGATACTTTTCCGTGGCAGGGAGATCGCATACTCCGATCAAGGGGTGAAGGTTTTGGAGCGAATAAAGGAAGAACTCAAGGACGATATCGTAATTGAACAGCACCCTAAGATGGAAGGCCGTAACCTGATAATGATTCTGGCCCCGAAATCATGAAAAATTCTCAAAATCTGCCTTAATTTGTTGACTCTTGATTAAGTCCTAAATAAACTGTTATTTTTGTGCCTTGACGGGTGGAAGGCCAGCCTTTCGCCCGGCCAGTGTGCACTGCTTTTTCGCGCCGGTTGGGCTCGAGTCAGTGTTGCCCGGCCTGGATGTTTCTTTGTACGCCAAAAATCCGAGTCAATGGAGGATATTCGTAATGCCCAAGATCAGGACCAATCGTGCCGCCGCCAAACGATTCAAAATAACCGGCACGGGCAAGATTGTCAGGGCCAAGGCTAACAAGAGCCACATTCTGACTAAGAAAGCCCCTAAAAGGAAGCGCGGGCTGCGCCAGGACACCGTGGTTAACGCTATTAACGTCAGGTCGATCAAGCGGATGATGCCTTATCTATAAACAATTTTTGCTTATCGATCTCGCAAGGCATCAATTATTAGACGCCCTACGAGGTTTATTTCACAGGAGATTTCGATGCCCAGAGTCAAAAAGGCGGTAAAGTCGCGCGAGAGGCGCAAAAAGATTCTCTCGGCGGCAAAGGGATATCGAGGGGGCCGCGGCACTTTGCTTCGCACTGCCAAGGAAACCGTCGAACGCGCCCTCAAGTTCGCATACCGCGACAGAAAGGTCAGGAAACGTGATTTCAGAAGCCTCTGGATTATGCGCATCAATGCGGCGGCACGCGTTCACGACCTTAGCTACTCCAAATTCATGAATGGTTTGAAGAAGGCCAATATAACGCTCGACCGGAAGGCGCTGGCAAATCTTGCGGCCACAAATCCGGAAGCTTTTGCCGAACTGGCCAAGATTGCGAAAGAAGCAGCATAGGCAATGAAAGAGGCTGTTGAGAACCTTCTTGATACGGCCTCCCGCGCCCTTTCCGGGTTGGAAGAGGACCCTAAGGCCCTCGATCAGGCCCGGATTCGTTTTTTGGGAAGAAAGGGAGAACTGGCCCAGCTTTTCAAAGAGCTGGGAAACGTCCCAGAACAGGAGCGCCGGGAAGTCGGCAGATTGCTGAACGAGGCGAAATCGCGGCTTGAGGAGATCTTCTCAGAGGCGACGCAGCGGAGCCGCGACCTGGAGACCGCCAGACGTGAATCCATCGATGTAACCGTTCCCGGAAGAGTGCCGCCTTTGGGCCGCCTGCATCCGATCACCCAGACGGCGATGGAAATTTCCCGCATTTTCAACTGGCTTGGGTTCGAAACGGTCGAAGGGCCTGAGATCGAGCTGGACTATTACAATTTCGAGGCCCTGAATATCCCCCGGGATCATCCTGCCAGAGAGATGCAGGACACTTTCTACATTTCCGAAGACGTGGTGCTGAGGACGCATACCTCGCCGCTCCAAGTCCGGGTAATGGAAAAACGAAAGCCTCCGGTCCGGATCATCGCCCCCGGCAGGACTTACCGCTGCGATTCGGACGTGACCCATACGCCCATGTTTCACCAGGTGGAAGGACTGATGGTGGGCAAGGACGTCTCCTTCGGCGATTTGAAAGGCACCCTCACCACTTTTGTACACCAGATGTTCGGTCCGGAGGTCGGGCTTCGTTTCCGGCCGAGTTTTTTCCCCTTCACCGAACCGAGCGCCGAGGTGGACATTGAGTGCGTCATGTGCCGGGGAGGAGGATGCCGCGTTTGTAAGGGCACCGGATGGCTCGAGATTTTAGGGTCGGGAATGATTGACCCGGAAGTCTATAAACACGTCGGTTATGATCCGGAGGAGGTAACCGGTTTTGCTTTCGGCATGGGGATCGAGCGGATAGCCATGCTGAGATTCGGAATAGACGACCTTCGACTGTTCTTTGAAAACGACCTTCGTTTTCTTGAGCAGTTTTAGGCGTGTCCAGGCTCGCTCGAATTCGTTCCGAAGCATGCTTGCGCTTTCGCCGGACAGAGGCCGAATTGCCAATCTCTTGATGATCCTGGCAGTCCGCAGCGATAAGATTTCAGATTCCCACCTCTGTCTCCGTTAATGGCGGCCGGGCGTGGGAATTATCATTTTTAGCGGCTTTGTCAGAGGCGCTGACTTTTGGCGGCCTCCAGCCGATTAACAGGGATGACCAATGCTGATAAGTCTTAAATGGCTTTCCGACTATGTTGACTGTCCGCTTTCACCTGAGCGGATCGCCGATGGCCTTACCATGGCGGGTCTCGAGGTGGAATCGCTTGAGCTACGATACCCTCAACTGAAAAATGTCATTACCGCCAGGATCGAAGCCGTAGAACCCCATCCTAATGCTGACCGGCTCAATATCTGTGTAGTCTCAGGTCCGGGCGGTCCGCAAAGGATCGTTTGCGGCGCTCCTAACGCTCGCGCCGGAGCAGTTGCTCCGCTCGCCCTGCCCGGGGCGGAGCTGCCGAGCGGCTCAGTCCGGGAAGCTAAAGTGCGCGGTGAGCTGTCGAAGGGGATGCTTTGCTCGGAAAAAGAACTTGGGCTTGGCGAAAGCCACAGCGGCATTTGGATTCTTCCTTCCGACACGCCGGTCGGGGTCCCTCTTGATGAGGCCCTGGGGATCAGGGACATTCTGATGGAGGTTGCGATCACTCCTAACCGGGGGGACTGCCTCTCCGTCGTCGGCATTGCCAGAGAGGTGGCCGCGCTGTGTAAAACGTCCGTAAGGTACCTTTCGATAGCAGTCGATGAAACCGGCCCTCCTATCGAGACGCTGACGTCGGTCACCGTAGACGATCCGGAAGGCTGCCCTCGTTATACAGCCAGGGTCATACAGGGGGTAAAGATAGGCCCATCCCCCGATTGGCTCAAAAACAGGGTGGAGGCGCTCGGGGTCCGCTCCATCAACAACATTGTAGACGTTACCAACTGCGTTATGTTGGAGCTTGGCCAGCCGCTCCACGCTTTCGACTTCGACCGGCTGCGCCAGCGCCGGATAGTGGTCCGGCAAGCCGAGCCCGGCGAGCGGTTTGTTACACTCGACGGGACCGAGCGCGAGCTTCCCGGGAAGGCCGTGATGATTTGTGACGGAATTGGTCCGGTTGCCATAGGCGGGATCATGGGGGGGCTCAACTCGGAGATTGAGCCGGACACCCGGAACGTCCTGATTGAAAGCGCCTACTTTGACCCGCTCTCTATTCGCAGGACCAGCAGGCGGTTGGGCCTCAAAACCGAATCGAGCTACCGGTTCGAACGCGGCATAGACCCAGACGGTGTTCTCAGGGCCCTGGACCGTGCGGCGGAGCTTATGCTGGAAGTCGGGGGCGGGGCGATTGCCGCCGGAAGAATTGACGTATATCCTCATCCTATAAAAGCGGCGGAAATCGTGCTCCGGGTGGACAGGGCCAACCGTTTCCTTGGGACGGTGCTGTCCGTTTCTGAGATGAAGGAGATACTGGAGTGCCTCGAAATGCGCGTGGACGAGTTGGACGCGGATCGTCTTCGTGTGATTGTGCCCGGTTACAGAAGCGATATTACAAGAGAGGTCGACCTGCACGAAGAACTGGCAAGGATTTCCGGCTATGACCGAATCCCCGTTACAAGCCCCGTCGCGGCAGTCCAGGCGGCCGCTTTCGACCCTCACCAGAGGACGCGCGCAGAGCTCAAAAATCTGCTGGCAGGCACGGGGTTTTTCGAGGTTATCAATTACTCGTTTATTTCTTACGAATCTATCCAAAAGCTGCGCTATGCGGAAGGCGATCCGAGACTGGCGCCGATCCGGCTGAAAAACCCCCTGAGCGACGAGCAGGCAGTGATGCGAACGACCCTGCTGCCCGGGTTGCTGCAGAATGCGCGCTACAACTTCGACCACCGGAGCGAAAACTTCAGGATTTTTGAATTGAGCAAGGTTTTCCTCCCCCGGGAAAATGACCCCCAGGCTGATGAGCCTCACCACCTGGCCGGGATCATTGCAGGCAAGCGGGTCCCTCAGTCTCTTTATAGCGATGATGATGTGGACTATACGGACGTCAAGGGAGTTGTAGAAGCTGTTTTCAAATTCCTGAGGATCGATGATGTTCTGTTCCGGGTGCAATCTCTTCCCTCGTGGCTCGATCCCTCTGCATCGGCCTCCGTTTTCGCCGGAGGCGAGCGGGTTGGAGAACTGGGCAGGGTCCATTCGGAGGTTGGGGAAGCCTACGATCTCAAGCGGCCCGTATTTGCTTTCAGGCTCAACTTTGACAGGCTCTTCGCGCTCAAAGGGCCGGTCCCCGTTTATAAGGGGCTGCCCAAATTTCCTCCTGTTGCGCGTGATATGGCGCTGATCGCGGACGAAAAAATGCCGGTCGAAAAACCTTTTGACTTTATTCGCTCATTGAATGAACCTCTAATGGAAAGCGTCGAGATATTTGATATATTCAGGAGCGATCAGCTCGGGGCCAATAAGAAGAGTATAGGCTACCGGATTACTTACCGCGCTGCCGACCGGAGCCTGACCGACGAGGAGGTAAATGCCCTCCACGTTGGACTGATCGAGAAGGTAACCGCAAAGTTTGGAGTTTCCCTGAGGTAACAAACGGTGGGCGACCAGGAATTCACGAGAGAAGTTATCATAGATAGAAAAAGGCCTTGTGAGGTAACTTTCGAGGTGGGCGAGAGGACCTTCGAGGGGACCTCCATGCATTTTAACGAGAAGGGGATGCTGGTACTATGCAAGCACCCCGCTCCACTGAATGTTAAGGGGAAATTGACACTCCGGTTTCCAGGTCTCAAGCACGAAATCGAGCTGAATGGGGAAGTGGTCTGGACCAATATATACGGCTCGGGAGACTCCCTTTCGCCTAAAGGCATGGGAATAAAATACATAAATGCCGACAGGGACCTCGAGAGGCTGCTCGCTGAGCTTGCCGAGCAGTATGAATCGCTTGGCAGCATATATGCGTGTTATTATTCGTGAATAGTGAATAGTGAATGGTGAATAGCAGTGAGTAGTGAATAGTGGGCAGGGTAGTGAGCAGGAAAAACCGGAAAGACGACCAGTGGCGAACCACAAAGATTTGGAGGTCTGGAAGCAGGCGGTTGAGCTGGTAAAAGCAGTATATGAGTTTACAGCCGGCTTCCCAGCGTCGGAAATCTATGGATTGGTGTCTCAGATGAGGCGCTCCGCCGTCTCAATTCCCAGTAAGATAGCCGAAGGCGCCGCCAGAAATTCCGATAAAGAATTCATCCAATTCCTGTATATCACATTGGGCTCGCTGGCAGAACTTGACACGCAGTATATTCTGTCCAAAGAGATCCAACTCACAGGAGGCTCCGCAAAGGTCGAGAGCGTCATGGATAGCGTAGGGAAAATGACAATGGGCTTGATAAAGCATCTGAAGAACAAGTGAGCATTGTGCGGAGGACGTGCTGCTAACTATTCACTATTCCTCGCGAAGCGATAGAACCAAAGGGAATCATCTGCTTTTTCTATTCACTATTCACCATTCACTATTCACTACTCGGAGAGAGAATGGCAAAAAGATTGGAAACGGCTTTAAAGGACCACCTTTTCGATCCGGAAGGGGCGAGTCTTTGCAGGAGGGTCCGCGACTACTTTGGCTGGCACATAGGAGAAGCGCGGGTAATAAACATACTGACCCTCGATACCGGTCTATCTGACGCGGAACTCGAAGCGGTGCGCGCCGAGGTCTTCACAAATCCTGTGACCCAGGTATCCGGCTTTCATAGTCTTGCCTCCGATTTCGACTGGGCGGTCTGGGTGGGATATCGGCCCGGTGTGCGCGATACGGCGGGAAGTGTCGCGATAGACGCAATAAGCGATTATCTCGGAAAAACGCCGGCCCCCGGCGATGCCGCCTACACCTCCCGGCTCTACCTGCTGAAAAATGCCGCTCTTTCGCGAAGCCAGGCCGAAACCCTGGCGCGCGAGGTACTCGCAAACGAAATAATCCAGCAATGGCGGGTTTATCACAGCTCCGAATGGGACCCGGGCACTGGAACAGGCGTAATTGTCCCCAAAGTGCTTCTCGCCCACATTCCCTCCGTTTGCGAAATCCCCATCGAAAACGACGAGCAGCTTGCAACGCTGAGCGATGAGCGGAACCTGGCGCTCAACCGGAACGATATTCCCGTCATCAGGAATTACTTCCTGCGGCCTCAAGTGCTGGAAGCGCGCGCCAAGTTCGGTCTTGGCGCTCCGACGGACGTCGAACTGGAAGCGATTTCCCAGGCCCGCAGCGATCATTGCAATCACAACACCTTTCGCGGAAAGTTCCGTTACCGCGATCTGCTCACCGGCGAGCAATTTATCGTGAACGATCTTTTCAAAACCTGTATTCAAACCCCGACGCTCCGGATGAAGGAGCAGAAAGACTGGGTTGTTTCGGTTCTATGGGACAACGCCGGGGTAGCGAGATTCGACCGGGACTTCAACTACTCGGTTACGGGCGAAACGCATAACAGCCCATCCAACATGGAAGCCTATGGTGGCGCTCTCACCGGAATAGTCGGAATTTATCGGGATATAATGGGCACGGGAAAGGGGTCGCGGCTTGCCGCCGGCCTTTACGGCTATTGCGTGGGGCCTCGCGACTACAAGGGGCCGCTCAAGCCTCACCTTCACCCCAGGCGGCTGCTCGACGGAATAGTCGAAGGGGTTAAGGACGGCGGGAACAAGCACGGAGTGCCCACCCCATTTGGAAATCTCTTTTTCCATCCATCTTATCTCGGCAAGTGCCTGGTGTTTGTGGCGTCGATCGGAATCATGCCGCGCGAGATCAAGGGCAAGCCGGTAGAACTGAAGCACCCCGAAGACGGCGACCTTATAATCATGTGCGGGGGACGTGTCGGGAAAGACGGGATTCACGGGGTCACGGCCTCCAGCGAGAGCTATGGCGCGAACACCCCCGCGGGGCATGTCCAGATAGGTGACCCGTACACGCAGAAGAAGATGCACGATTTTCTGCTCGAAGCGCGTGACGAAGACCTGATCACGTTCATAACCGACAATGGGGGCGGTGGGCTTTCATCCTCCGTCGGAGAATCGGCGAGTTTGGCCGGCGGCGCATATGTCGATGTGGACAAGGTGCCTCTCAAGTATGAAGGCCTCGATGTATGGGAAATATGGGTGTCGGAATCCCAGGAGCGCATGACCGTGGCGATAAGGCCCGAGAGCCTGGACCGGTTCATGACTCTTTCGCGCAAACACGAAGTCGAAAGCACTGTAATCGGCAATTACGAAAAAACGGGAAAGCTGCGCCTGGGCTATGGGGGCAGGACCTGTGCATATCTGGATTTAAGCTTTTTTTCGGAAGATTTCCCCCAGTGGGATTTTGAGGCCGAATGGCTTGCGCCTCATTCGCGCGGTCTCGTGGAGCCGGCGCTTGCCGAACCCGCCGATTACGGTGCGCTTTTGCATACTCTGCTCGCCACCCCCAATCTTTGCAGCCGGGAGTGGATCCATCGGCAATACGATCACGAAGTGCAGGGGGGCAGCGCGGTGAAGTTCATGACGGGCAGGGACCGGGACGTTCCAAACGACGCCGCGGTACTCCGGCCCGTTCTTGGCACAAACACCGGTCTTGCGGTTGCCCAGGCCCTTCTGCCCACCTACTCTGAAATTGATGCCTACCACATGGTGGCGGCGACAATCGATGAGGCGGTAAGGCGCATCCTGGCGGTCGGCGGCAGGCTGGACGAAATCGGGGGCGTGGATAACTTCTGCTGGCCGAACATCCAGTACGATCCGGTTCAAAATCCGGACGGCCGCTACAAGGCTGCGCAGCTCGTACGGGCAAACCTGGCGCTTCGCGACCTGTGCCTGGCCTTCGGGATACCGCTTCTTTCCGGAAAAGACAGCATGTATGTGGACGGGTATCTTCCCGGCGCATTCGGGGAGCGGCACAAAGTGAGCGGTCTTCCGACGATGCAGTTTACGGCAACGGGGATTGTCGCCGATGTGCTGAAGTCTCAGACAATGGAGGTCAAATCTCCCGGCGACCTGGTCTTTGTGCTCGGGACCACCCGCAACGAACTTGGATGCTCGGCGTATTACGATCTCTTTGGATATACCGGGCTCAATGTCCCCAGGGTGGACGGCTTCGCCGGGCCGGACAGCCTCGAACCGGAGAAATCCGAGTCTCTGCTCTGCCTCTATAAAGCTGTTGAAAAGGCAATATCTTCAGGGGTTTTCGCCTCCTGCCACGGAATATACCGGGGGGGGCTGGGAGTTCACGCTGCGATGACGGCGATCGGCGGCAGGCTGGGATTGACCATCGACCTTGCGAAGGCGCCCTGTCATTCCGGCGAAAAGCGGAATCCGGGTTTGACGGAGAGCATCCGGGATGACCAGATGCTTTTCAGTGAATCCTGCGGGCGATTCCTGGTGACAGTGCCTCAAGAGGCTCTCAAAGAGTTCCAGGGCATCTTTGACGGACTGCCTTACGGATTGGTCGGCGAAGTAACCGAAAATCCGGAACTGGTGATCACCGGCAAAGCCGGAAAAGAGTTGCTGAGAGAAAGCATTTCTTCTCTTCGAGAGTCATGGAAAGGGAATTTGGGTTAGTCCGGGTTGCGCGGGCGGGAGTAAACCCCGCGCGCGGCTCACTCGCAGGGGAGGGGGAGCGAAGCGCTGTATGCCCTCCCGCTCGTCTCGAGCACCTTATACCAACTTCCGTTCAAGATTGAACCAGAAGGCGGGTAGATGAACGTAGCATAGCCCCTAGTGGGCGTTCAAGAGACGGACACAAGGCCCTATGCTACAGGTCAGATGCCATGTATCATCTTGAACGCAAAGTGGTATTAGACCTGCCCGCCCAATAGATATAAGAAGCTAATGGAAGCCAATTCAAGTGTCTATCCGGAAACTCCGGATGGAAACTAATTAAGGGAGGCAGATGAAGAATCCGCTCGTTGGAATCATAATGGGGAGCGACTCTGATATCGCGGTCATGGAGCAGGCAGTCCGTGTACTTGAAAGATTAGAAGTACCCTACGAAATAAAAATTCTCTCCGCTCACCGGACACCCAATGAAACCGCCGAATACACAAAGGGACTTGCGGACCGGGGCGTCAAGGTCCTGATAGCCGGGGCCGGCTGGGCCGCCCACCTGGCAGGCGCCGCCGCCGCACAGACGACGATACCGGTCATCGGCGTACCGATCGATTCATCTCCGCTGAACGGGATGGACGCCCTTCTTTCAACGGTCCAGATGCCTCCCGGCGTCCCCGTTGCCACAATGGCCATAGGAAGCGGCGGCGCCTACAACGCGGCAGTCTTCGCCGTCCGGATTCTTTCCCTGCTCGACCCCGAGCTCGGCCGGCGTTACGCATCCTTCGGCAGTGAAATGGCCGATGAGATAATCTCGAACAAAAACAAGGAGCTTAAGGAATACTTCGCAAATAGGGGATCTAAATAAGCCAACGCGGTTGCAAGGCCGGGGATGCGTCCGGCCTTGAACGGGAGAAGGTCCGAGCGGCCGTTTAGAAAACTCGACAACCTCCGACAAATGGCTCACCGGTGAATCCGTGCCCGCACTCTACCAGACTCATGCGGCTTTCAGGGTGAAATCCACATGGACGGCATCAAACGGGAAGTCGATGAGACCCTTGTCGGTCTTTTGCAAAATCCCGGCGTTCAAAAGCGTGTGCACGTCGCTATGAACCGCTTTCACGTCCCGCCCCGATCTGTGCGCCGCCTCACGAATCGTTATCGGTCCCGCGCCGGTCATGAGTTTGAGCAACTCCCAACGCCTACCTGTCAGCACCTTGAAAAGAAGCGCGGGAGAATCGAAGCTTATAAAAGTTCCCTGGGGTTCTCCCTCGAATGAGCGCAGGAATCGCTGGTTGCTTGACTCGCGAGAAGATACTACCAATGTGGCGGTACGCATTTTAATGCCTCCAACTGTTCCCAAAAAGACCTTTGACAGGATTTACAGGATTAACAGGAAAACAACAGGCCAAAAGCGAAACTGGAGCTAGTCCTCGGAGTTCATCGCGTTTTTAATCCCGTTTCGATGAGACTTGGGGGATTGTGTTAGCTCCACCCATCCTAAGGGTCCCCGGAATTCAAATTGAGCCTCTTGCTCACTGCGCCCGGATAGCGAGTTATCCGGGCCGCCCGCCAAAATCATGAAACCAGGAAGGCACGAAAATCACGAAAGTATGGCGGCAGGGTGTCCCCTGAAATTGTGAAAGCCTTTCTTCGTGTTTTTTAAGATTTTCTTTCGTGCCTCCCGGCGTCTCTTTCATAGTCTGCGATAAGAAACTGGGGATTAGCTTATTCCGGCAAAGCCGCTCCACGCTCTTGGTTGAAAAGTTTTTTCTATTCTATCCAGCTTGAGCCGGCCGAAGTTGGCGGATCAGTTCGAGCGCCTCGGCAGGCGGGCGCTTTTCGACCCGGCAGTATTCACGGCCGTCCCTGGTCCTGCTCATCATACCGTAGTCGCAGAGCCATCTTCGCAAGAGGGCATGGTCGCCGAAAAGGTGATTGTCGTTTAGCATCTGGTTGATCTCTTTTTCTGCGAAAATCTGCCGGGCAGGCAGTTTCGACCAGATGACCCACAGGCAGAGTTCCTGCTGGCTGCGTTTTGAAGGCCAGCGCACGAGTTTTCCCATGGGGTCGAACATCCGCAGCAGGCGCTTTACGCGGACGAAGTCGACGGGCTCCGTTTCCAGCGCGGGCGCGCGGCTCTCCAGCAGGTCCCGGGCGGCAAGTTGTGCCCGATAATGCTGAAAATTCCGGTAGCCGTTGGCCCGCACCAAAATGTTCAAAAGTTCGAGATGGCTCGGCAAAGACTCGCAATTGGCGAGTTGGCCCTTGAGGGACCGCGCCAGGGCGGAAATGTCTTCCGAATGAAAGGGCAGGAGTGTTCTGGACATAGCTTATCCTCGTGGAGCGTGCCGATCCGGGTGGGATAGTGCCGGTGGTCGCCGTCTTCCGACGCGGCACAGGATAAGGTGTCCGGTCGAATTGGTTGTCGAGGCAGGTTTAGCACCCCTCGCGGGGCGGCGACGCCTGGGTGAACTGCCGACCGGAGCCAAATATACTGCATGCTCCGGGACGCCGTCAATCCGTTAATATAGCGTCAGCACGTTGTGCGATCCGGCCTCGGCGACCTCGAGTCCCTGCCTGCCGTGCTCCCGGCCCTTCACGTCTTTGAAATACAGCTATCTTCCGGATTAAAACTGAGAGCCGCAACCTTTCGAAACTTGACGACGAGTTCGCAAGTCTCCCTAAGGATATGATATAAGCAAATCTTATAAACATTATAGATTTGATTTGGCTGCTGTCAGTGCGGCATTTTGAGACTCAAGCGCAGTTGCCCCGCTGATTTTCACGTTTGGCGGGACAGGCAGATACTTAAGACCTCAGATAAAGGAAATTGAAGTATGTACCGGCTCCTGAGACTCGGCGCAGTTCTTGCCGGTTACGCCTTTGCGCTGCTCGCGGCCTATGGTGCATGCTACTATCGTGAGCTTCAGTTCCAACAGGCCCAGATCGACACTTCAGGGGGCATGTACGCCTGGGGCGACCTGATCACTTTCTCCGTCGTATTTGGCCCTCTGGCGCTCTTTCCGACCGGACTGGCGCTTTATTTCGTGCGGCGCTCACAAAAATTCTGGACTGTGCTCTCGTTAGTGTCGTTGCCGCTCGCCGCTACCGGTCTTGCCGCTTTATTTCTGATCGTATTGGTGGGCACTCGACATGTACAGCATCCTATCTGGCGCGATTTGGCGGTCCTCGGACTTCTGCGGGTATACCCCGCGCCCATGCTGTTCGTTGTCTTCGTTATCTGCGCTTTCATTGCCCCAACCCGGCGCTACCGCCGGCTGCTGCTGGGGGCCGCAGGTATTGAGAGTCCGGCGGCGGCTTGCTCCTTTTATTTCATCGCGTGGCTGCCTATCTGGGGTATGTTGCATAGAATTATCTGAGGCCCATTCCTCCAATAATGCAGTAGGCGGCCATCGATAGAGGGCGCACTCAATTCTCCCTAAATCAGGACGCTCTTTCGTGCTTCTTCCGTCAGTTCGTCTCTAAATTTCGGATTCGCGATGCTGATGAGGCTCAAAGCCCTTTCCCTTGTCGACTTGCCTTTGAGATTGGCAACACCATACTCGGTGATGACGAACTCGGTGTCCATCCTGGGATCTGTGACAAGACTCGTAAGGTGCGGCACGATTCGTGAGACGGCGCCGTGCTTTGCAGTTGAATAGAGCGCCAGGATAGACTTGCCGCCGGGCGAATCGAATGCCCCTCGCATGAAATCGAGCGCCCCGCCGGTCCCGCTGAACTCATGCCACTGCATCGACTCGGCGCTGATCTGTCCGTAGAGGTCAATTTCAAGGGCCGAATTGACCGAGACCATGTTGGAATTTTGAGCAATCACGGATGGATGATTCACATGGGAGGAGGGATAGCTCTCCATGGCCGGGTTGTCGTGCATGAGATCGTAGAGGCAACGGTCACCCAGGGCAAAAGTGAATACGTGCTTCCATCGATGCAGCGTCTTTCGTCTTCCGTTTGCAGCGCCGCACCTGATAAGGTCGGCCATCCCGGGGGTGAACATCTCCGTATGGATACCGAGGTCCTTGTGGTCCTTCAGGTAGCGGCAGACCGCGTTGGGAATTCCGCCGATTCCAAGTTGGATCGTAGCTCCGTCCGGGATCAACTCCGAAACGGCCTTTCCGATGAGATCGTCTTCGGGCAACACGGGGTGTGCGTCTGCCTCCAGAAGCGGCACGTGGTTCTCCACGATCTTGTCCACCTCGGAGACGTGAACCAGGGATTCTCCGAAAACCCGCGGCATATTCCTGTTAACCTCGAAAATGCACGTCCCGCATGAGCGGATTACCGCCGAAGCATAGTCATTGTTGGTGCCGAGGCTGAAATAGCCCGCATTGTCCATGGGCGAGACCGTAATAACGAAAGTGTCGATGGGAATATATTCCGTGAGGAGCCTTGGGACCTGGTAAAAATAGCACGGCACATAGCTGAGGATCTTCTTGCCGGAGTGTCTTTGCTGATCTGCGATATGCCTGTCCACATCGGTCATGAACATGGGACAGGGGTGGACGGCGTGCAGCACCTCGTCCGCCAGTACCGTCTCGGCGGCGTGTTTCATGGCCAGTTTGTAATAGATTCGAACGTCCCCCAGATCTCCTCGGCGAATTCGCGACGCTATAGCGCCCAGAAGGGCAGGCGGCTGGCCCGCAGCCATTCCGAAAGATAGTGCAGTCCCGCTCTTGATTTCACTAACCGCTTCCTCGGGATCGGTAAGCTTCTTTTCGTACAGACTGCGCGCATCATACATAGGTCTTTAGCTCCTGTCTTTTCGTTTTGCAGGTGCTCGTTTGCCGGAGGGACTGAAATCGGGACGCACGCGGCCTCATATGGTATAAACCGGAATACCCAAATTTTTAGCCTGTTCGAACGCCCGTTTGATTACCTCTTCAGTCCCTCTGGTCATGTCATAGAGGTGGAGGTCTTCCAGCGCAACAAAACGGCACTCGTCCGCGTCGGATGCGGCGTTAGGACGCCCTGAGACGAACTCGCAGAGAAAATCCAAAAGAATGTAGTGGTACTCGATTCGGCCCTTCGGGTCCAAAATGACGCGGTCAAGGGCGGCCACCAGGTCGATCACCTTTACTTCGAGTCCAACCTCTTCCACAACCTCTCTGCGAACCGCAGCCTCCATGCTCTCGCCCAACTCGACAAGTCCTCCGGGAATGGACCACTTGCCCAGAGCGGGCGGGTTGCCCCTTTTTATCAGCAGGACCTCCGTGCCCCGGAACACGATTGCTCCCACTCCCGCGTAAGGCCGTTCAGGATAACGTCTGTTCATGCCTGTGCATTCCTCCGATCTGCCTGCCGCACACCCCGGTGTTCCTCTGACGATTGGCCTTGACGAAAATGGGAGGCGTGATATTTTTAACCCCAAGGCGAATCGGTTATCTGTATCAGCGGATCTCAGGCAACATTATAGAGGATACGGGCAGGGGAAACACGTACCGGACTTGCTTTCTTTTCACTGAAGCCTTTGTCGGTCCACGAAGCAAAATCCCGTCAATGCCAATTTTATCCCTGCGCAATTTCCTGGAGAAAACTCCATGAGGCGTTTTGCACTAATATTTCTGGCAATTTTTTCTTTTACTTGTGGCCTTGCCCCGGCCATGGCCCAGGAAGCACCGGCCAATGCCGAAGGGGCGCAAAAGCTCACGCTGAAGCAGGCACTGATGAGCGAGCGCGTCGAGAACCTGACCCCGGTTAACTGCGGTCTTGTATTTTCAGTCTCATCGGGCCAGGTCTGCTGTTATACGTCCTTCGATCCGGTGCCGCAGCATACCGTTATCTATCACAGATGGTTTCGCCGTGACGAGTTGAGCACCCAGACCAGGTTGCGTCTCTATCCGTCAAAGTGGGCGACCTACAGCGTCATCCAGCTTCGCGAAACCGATAAAGGACCCTGGCGGGTAGAGATAATCGACCAGAACGGACGCGTTTTCGACGTGCTCCGATTCAGCATAACAGACTAAGGGCCAAGGCTTTCGCATGAGCCGTTTTTTTACATTCTTATCATCCGTTCGATGGCAGGATATAGTCGATATATTGATAAACAGCTATATCCTTTTGCGGGTGTACGTTCTTTTCCAGGGTACCAATGCCTTTCGGGTCCTGGTCGGCATCACTTCCCTGTGGCTGGCCCAGGAAGTTGCGGCCAGCCTCGGCCTGATTCTCACCAGTTGGGCGATACGCGGCATAACCGCGGCCGCGGCCATTATCATAATCGTGGTGTTCCGAAATGAAATCCGCTCTGTCCTGCAGGTGCGCAACATAAAAACATTCCTGTGGGGATTTCCGACCAGAGAACAGCACTCCCCGATTGACGTCATAACGGAAAGCGTTTTCCAGATGGCGAAAAAGCGAATCGGGGCGCTGATCGTCTTCCCCGGCAATCAGGACCTCGGTGAGGTAATCCACGGCGGAATCCCGTGGAACGGTCAGGTCTCAAACGAAATGCTGATAAGCATCTTCTGGCCCAAGGGTCCTGTGCATGATGGAGCCGCAATAATCAAGGGCGAGCAGGTCACCGAAGTGGGAGTCCTTCTGCCGCTGTCTCGCAGGCAGGACCTTCCCTCTGATTACGGGACCAGGCACAGGGCGGCTGCAGGGCTTTCGGAAGCCGCCGATGCGCTCGTCGTCGTGGTATCCGAGGAGCGGGGCAGCGTGAACGTAGCCAAAGACGGCGTGTTGACCCTGATGTTCAATAGCGAGATGCTCGCCCAGGCTTTGAAAAAGCATCTCAATATGCCCGAAATCAGCCCCGCTCGGCAGCGCGAACGGGAAAGGCTGAAGCTCGTAGCCGCCGGTTGTGTTTCCGTGCTGATAATGGGCGGGATATGGTTCGGTTTCACACGCAGCCAGGATACTATCATAGCCCTTAACGTGCCCATCGAATACGTCAACAGGCCCGCAAATTACGATATTCTGGACACCTCTGTCGATGAAGCCAGGCTCCAGCTCTTCGGGTCGAGCGCCCTCATAAAATCTCTCGGGCCGGGGCAGGTCGGAGTGCGAGTGGATTTGAGCAAAGCCGCCGAAGGCCGCAATACCTTCACTATTACACAGGATGATATTGTTCTGCCTCCCGGCGTTTCCCTCAATAAGATACAGCCGGCTATATTAGACGTGACTCTGGATATACCGGCCAGCAAGGATCTGCCTATACAGGTGGACTGGGTAGGCCGTTTGCCTGAAAATACCACGCTGACGCAGGTGAGCGTCGTGCCGGAAACGGTGAAGGTAGTTGGCGGCAGCAAGACCCTTGAAAAGGTGAGTACGGTTTACACTTCACCGGTGCGGCTTGACACCCTGTCCAAATCGGGGTCCGCAAACTGTCAAATAGTCCTTTCCCCGCCTTCGATCAAGCTGGCGCCTTCGTGTTCCGATCGTGTAACGGTGCACTACCGTTTGCAACAAAGAAATCCCTCGGAGAAGAGATAGGGCGCCGCCCTTTTCGGCGATCGCATGCCTGGACTGTCAGCATGAGAAGCCGCGAAGAAGAATGGCCGCATGATACAGACTGGACCGCGGGTTTTGCGGCTGCAGGCGAACATTTTCGTGTGTTGTTCGGTCACTGAGCTCGAGGCTGAAAACTTACGCCGGTTGCCGGGAGATATAAAGGACCGTTAAACAAATCCCGCCGTTTCCCCGGAATCAGTCTCCGCCGTTTTCTTTGTGCCTGCGCTTGTCCAGAAAATCATTCAGGGCAGATTCCGAAAACTGCATGAATCCGTCGAAAAACTCCTGCGAATAGTCTTTAACGAATTCTTCCCCCTCCTGGCTTATTGCCGTGTAGGTGTAGGATACTTCGGCGTCGGTGGTCCCGGATTCATTTTCCGCAAGGGAGATGGTTAGCCTGGCGACGGTCATGCCAGGCGTGAATTTCACTATCTCCAGGCGGTGGCGTCCAGGGTCAAAATCGGTGATCACCCAGTACGATTCCGGATTTTCTTCCCCCGTTGTAAAGATACAGCCGTTTTCGGCAAACCCGGAGGTCGAATAAACGGTCAGAGGGTCCCAGCCTTCAGCCCATTCTCTTTCTCGAACCGGGCACAGCAGCGGGAAGACATCTGCAGGCTTGCCGTGCAGCTTCTGAGTGTAGTTTCTTATTACCCGGATGGGAGCGACGATCTGCATTGCGTTTTCAACTCCTGCGATTGATTTGGGTCAGCGGATTGGAGATGGGAAAATGGAATTAACCACTCACTTATTGTATTTTATTGCGGCGAACTCAAGTAAAAAGGGGGTTCGTCAGGGTTGAAACAGAATGTCAAAAGCACCTTTTGTCTTGCTGATAAATCCGTGGATCACTGATTTTGCGGCTCACGACCTGTGGTCAAAGCCGATGGGCCTTCTTGTGCTTGCGTCCCTGTTAAGAGAGGGGGGCTGCGGGGTGGAACTGATCGACTGCCTGGACCGGCGGGACCCCTTCACGAACTCTCATCCGGAAATACTGCCCGGCAGGGACAAAAAATTCGGGACCGGCAAATACCCCAGGATGCAACTCGAAAAACCGGCCCCTTACTCTGACTTTCCGAGATATTTCTACCGCCACGGAATTCACCCGGATAGTTTTCGCCGCAAGCTTCTGGAAATCGACACTCCGGACCTGATCTGGATCACGTCGATCATGACCTACTGGTATCCCGGAGTTTGGGAAGCGGTTCGCATCGTGCGCGAAATTTTTCCCGGCGCACCGGTGTGGCTTGGCGGCATATACGCCAGTCTCTGTACAGGCCATGCAGAAAGACACAGCGGGGCGGACCTGGTAATTACGTCGGGCGTATCGAATTTGCCGAAGATGATTACGGAGGCGACAGGCTTCACGGTGAGAAACACGCGCGTGTGGGGCGACTTCAATGCGTGGCCGTTTCCGGCCCTCGACCTGTTGAAAGATGGACTCGATTACGCCCCGGTTCTCACCGGGATCGGCTGCCCCTTCCGGTGCCCTTTCTGTGCCTCCGCATTCCTCCAGCCGGAGCGTGCAAGACTTGGGGCCGAGCGCATATATAATGAAATCGCAAGGGACCATTATCATTTCGGGGTAAGCGATTTTGCATTCTACGACGATGCGCTGCTGCTCGATGCCGAATATACGCTCAGGCCGGCGCTTGAGAGAATCGTTAGAGAGGGCCCTGCGGTCCGGTTCCACACGCCGAACGCTCTTCATATCAGGGCCCTTTCCAGGGACTGGTGCGCCTTGCTGCATGCCGCCGGGTTCAAAACGATCAGGCTCGGGCTCGAGACCACGGTGGACAGCAAGAGCAGGCAATGGGGCGGCAAGGTCAATACCGGGATGTATCTACAGGCGATAGAGAACCTTTTCGAGGCAGGCTTTTCGAGAGACGATATCGGGGTTTACCTGCTTTGCGGGATGCCCGGCCAGACCACTGAAGAGGTCGCAGAAGCCATACGGACTGTCCGGCAAAGCGGCGTGCGGCCACATATGGCGGAATACTCGCCCATACCGGCTACCCCAATGTGGAACAGGGCTGTCTCAATTTCGCCGTTCGATATCAGTGCGGAGCCGCTCTACCACAACAACACTTTTTTCGCCTGCCGCCGCCCGGATTTCACCTATGAGGACATGGTTTCCCTGAAAATTATGTCAAGGCGGCAATGACGGGGCAGCAGGGCTGCCAGCCAGTTTCTCCGCTGCCTCCGGCAGCAGCAGCCCCCGGTCGGCGGTCCCACCGCCCGGCAACCTGGATCACGCCATTTCCGGTGCAAAAGCTACGACGTCGTCGATGCTTTCGGCGCCTGAGAGAAGCATTACGAACCGGTCCACCCCGAAGGCGATTCCGGCACAGGGGCCGAGGTGGTTCAGGCTTGCCAGGAAAGCGTCCGGCAGGGGATACCTGATTCCCTCCATCTGTTCCTTCTTTGCGATTGCTGCTTCGAAGCGCGTCCTTTGTTCCCCGGGGTCGGTCAGTTCGCTGAACCCGTTGGCAAGTTCGACTCCCGCCCAGTACAGCTCGAATCTTTCTGCGACCTCAGGATCTTCCGGTTTTACACGAGCGAGGGCCGCCTGGCTTCTCGGGTAATCTTCCAGTATGCAGGGGGCGGGGAAACCCAGGTTCGGCTCTACTTTTTGCACCATCGCCAGGTCGAAGCGGTCCTGGTCCGGGTCGGGACCGGGGTCCCATCCGGCAAACTTTCTGAACGCCTCCCGGACGGCATAGCGTTCCCACCGGCCCTCGAAATCGAGTCCGGCGCCTCTGAAATGAAAGCCGGACTCCGGTGCAATAGCTCTGCATACGCTTCGCACCAGCTTTTGACAGTCTTGCTGCAAGTCCTTATAATTTGCCCCAGAGCGATACCACTCAAGGATTGTGAACTCGGGGTGATGGAGCCTGCCGCGCTCGCCACTCCGGAATGCATGTGTTATCTGGCAGATTTTTTCGAATCCTGCGGCGAGCAGCCGTTTCATGTGAAGTTCGGGGCTGGTCGATAGAAAGCGCCCGGAAGCGGCCTGGATCGGCGTGATATGGACCTCGGGAGCCGGAGCGCCTGTGAGTAAGGGTGTCTGGACTTCCAGGAAACCCTCGCCTTCGAAGAAGTCCCGAATCAGCCGAACGACCAGGCAGCGAAACTGAAGAAAGCGCCTTCTGCCGGAAAGGACCTCTCTTTCGTCGCTTTCCATCAGCCCTTGACGCGCTCCACGTACTGGCCGGTCCTGGTGTCGATCCTGACGATTTCGCCTTCTTCGACGAAAAGAGGGACCTGGATGACATAGCCGGTTTCGAGGGTGGCCGGTTTGGTTGCCCCCGATGCTGTGTCGCCCTTGATTCCGGGGTCGGATTTAACGATTTTGAGTTCTACGAAATTGGGAAGGGTCAGCCCGATCGGCCGGCCCTGGAACAGGAGCACGCTCACAACCAGGTTCTCGGTAAGAAAGCTTGAGGCGTCCCCGACGGCCTCGACCGACATTTCGAGCTGCTCGTAGCTTGACATGTTCATGAGATGATAATTGTCGCCGTCGTTGTAGAGATATTGCATTTCCTGCTCTTCGAGGTCGGCGGCGTTGAATTTATCGCCCGAGCGGTAGGTGCGGTCAAGCTGGTTGCCGGTAATCATGTTTTTGAGCCGACAGCGGTAGAGTGCCTGGCCCTTTCCGGGCTTTGAGAATTCAAAGTCCACGATGAGGTAAGGTTCTCCGTCTATTTCGAGCTTTGTGCCCTTTCGCAATTCGCCGGCTGTAAGAACGGCTGCCATTCGCTGGTCCTTTCTGTTTAAGATTTCATGCAAACTTTATATTCTACTAGTAATTTGACGATATGGTCAACATAGTTTTGAGTAGTTCAGCGCCGGGCGAACGCATTGAAATTTTGGCGTCGCTTTTTGTCCGGTGTCTTCACCAGCAGAAGGGAAGCGGCGAAGATGAAAAAATGGAACTGCTGACCATAATGTCAAACGGTGGTTGATTGGGCGCCGGCGGCATCTTGTCCCCGGTTCAATTTCCGTGGCAGTCTCTGTAGGAAATCGTCCGGGGAAAGGCGTTTTTTTACCGATTGCCAATTATATGCTCGACATTGGACATCCTGTTGCTGTTTATATGGATACGTAGCGCACACAGTGCTGCGTACACTTGTTTAATATCAGTCTTTCTTAGGAGGAAGAACATGAGCGAGATTCTTTCCGTCAAGGCCAGAGAAATTCTGGATTCCCGCGGAAATCCCACAATTGAAGCCGAAGTGCTCCTGGACAGCGGCTATCTGGGGACTGCTGCTGTTCCTTCGGGCGCCTCGACCGGCTCCAGGGAGGCCATCGAGCTGCGTGACGGCGACCCGGACCGTTACCTGGGAAAGGGCGTCCTTAAGGCCGTGCAGAATGTAAACGATGAGATCGGACCGAAGATCATCGGTTTTGAGGCAATCGATCAGAGCGGGATCGACCAGTTCATGATCGATCTGGACGGGACGGAAAACAAAAGCCGCCTCGGAGCAAACGCCATTCTATCTGTCAGCGTGGCGGTTGCGAAGGCCGCCGCCGCTGAATCCGAGCTGCCGCTCTATCGCTACCTGGGAGGCGTTTCCGCTTTTCTTTTGCCGGTGCCCATGATGAACGTGCTCAACGGGGGCGCTCACGCGGATAACAACCTCGATATCCAGGAGTTCATGATTGTGCCCGTCGGAGCGCCCAGCTTTCGTGAGGCTTTGCGGATGGGGGCGGAGACTTTTCACCATCTGAAGAAGGTGCTCAAGTCCAAGGGCCTGAATACGGCAGTTGGGGACGAAGGCGGGTTCGCCCCGCACCTGCGCTCGAACGAAGAGGCGATGGAAGTCATCATGCAGGCGATCGAGGCCGCCGGATACAGGCCGGGCGATGATATTTTTATCGCCCTGGACCCCGCTGCGAGCGAGTTTTATGAAAACGGCGTCTATGAACTCAAGGCCGAGGCAAAGCCAAAGAAAAGCGCGCTGGAGATGATTGAATTCTACAGCGCATGGGCAGACCGCTACCCGATGATTTCCATTGAGGACGGACTGGCAGAAAGCGACTGGGAAGGCTGGAAGGCGCTCACCCAAAAACTCGGATCAAGTCTCCAACTGGTCGGAGACGATATCTTCGTGACCAACACTAAAATACTGTCAAGAGGCATTTCGGAAGGAATCGCCAACTCCGTCCTGATAAAGCTCAACCAGATCGGTACAATTACCGAGACCATGCAGGCGATAAACATGGCCCACCGGGCGGGGTACACGACAGTAATTTCACACCGGTCGGGTGAGACCGAGGATACGACGATCGCCGACCTTGCCGTAGCCGTTGGAAGCGGCCAAATAAAGACGGGGTCGCTCTCCAGGTCCGACCGGCTTGCAAAGTACAATCAACTGCTTCGAATCGAGGAGGAACTGGACAGCTCCGGCTGCTACGCAGGCCTGTCGGCATTCGGGCCGGTTCGGAGCTGATCTGGCGGGGCGAGGACCGCGCCGCTCCGGGGGATCTCTTTTGGGTGAAATGTTCGCCTGGGCATGCCGGGAGATCTCCCGCAACGAAGAAGGTTACCTCCGGCATCTCAAATGCATGCGTTTGAATCCGCACGGTAGCGCCGCCTTCCACGGCGGCGCATCAATTGGTCTTTGTTAAATGATTAAAAGGAACCATGGCGATGGTGGTTCGTACATAAAGACCCTTTTGCGCGATACGAAGAACGCCGCCGTGGAAGACGGCGCTACCATGGGGAGATGCTTTGTTTTTGGGACTTCGCCGGGACAGATTCACCGTGTCGCCGCAACATTGCGGCTTGACTTGGTTTCTTTTTTTAAGTAGATTCTAAGGCTTCCTTATGGCGGCATACCCAAGTGGCAAGGGAGCGGTCTGCAAAACCGTTATACAGCGGTTCAAATCCGCTTGCCGCCTCCAGAAAATTAAAGGGGCCGGCTCATTTTTGAGTCGGCCCCTTTTAGCGCCACCTTGCTCCCGCTAAAGACTCCGGGGCTAACGGCGAGGAGGAGCGAGGCGGAGACGTAATTACAAACTGTTGTCGGATCTTTCCCTGCCTATTTTCTTTGCATCTGGTCAACTACAATGCCCCCGACCGCTCCGGCGGCGGCCCCTGCGGCAGCCCCGACCAGTAAGGGCGCTCCCAGTATCGCCGCCGCGCCTACACCGGCAGCCGAACCGATCGCCCCCCCGGTCAACGTCCGCTGCTCCGTTGGGGTCAGGCCGGCACAGCCGCAGACGCTGCAAATCAGGAGCACAATCATTGAAAACTTGAGTATCCGCATATCCCCCCCTAAAGTTCCCCCCGACTGCAAATATCTTTTTCCCCCGACTGACTCCGAAAAATCTTACCCCTCAGACCTGAAACGAAAAGCTGCGATTGTTTCAGCTTTATGCCGCAGGCGCTCCAATTGCGGAAGGTTTTATGCACGCCGAACCGGTAATAATCCGTTTCAAATCACTTAGAAGAAATGGTTTGTCCAAGAATTCGCAAATTCCCATGCTCACGGCTTCACGCCTCAGGCGCGGATCACGGTTTCCGCTCATTAGAACGAAGGGAAGCTCCGGGTATCTGGATGACACGGAACGAAACAGATCGAAGCCCGATTCCCCCGGCATATTGAGATCCGAAACGATGAGGTCATATTCGCGGTATTTCAGGCGCTTACGGGCCTGAGCAGCGCTTTCAGCCAAATCGAATTCAATCCCGTATGCTTCCAGGTATTCGCCGATGAGAAACAGAAGGTCTTCGTCGTCATCTACTAATAATACTTTGTTCATGGCAGTTCCTTTTGTCTGGAGAGTTTGTTTTTCTTAAGAAATAAAGACCAGTCTCTTCCAGCCCTCTATAAGAATGTATGCAAGATAAATAACCACTGAGACATATGCTAAGCGATTGAGAATCGTCGTTGACATAATTGCCTCCTTCATTAATGCTAAGTCTAATGAATAGATCAAGTCTTTGTTCTCAATCAGGTCTAAAATTCAACCTGGACCCAACCGCTCTTCTGACAGCTATATATGCATCGGTTATGCCAAGTATGGAGGCTATGCTGGTGGCCGATCTGCGGGAGCCTCGGTCATGAGGTTTTGTATGATTTTAACTACACAGCGAAGGAAATCAGAGACATAGACATGCGATATTGGGGAGTTTTTCTAATAGCTCAAAATGTGGATATTGCGGTCAGCGCCCCCGCGGAAGACGGCGTTGCGAGCAGGGTGCGCCTTGATTTCGACGGATGCTCTTGTGCACGCCTGAGCGCCGCCGTGGAAGACTGCGCTACCGGCCTGAGCGAGTAACGGCGCCTGGATTTCGATAGATGTGTGTGGCCACGCCCCGCGAAGCCGGGTGGTCTTATGGGCCGGTATTGCCTTTGAAATCGGCAGGGTTGATTCCGTATTTTCGCATCAGTTTATAGAATTCGGCCCGGTATCTGCCCGCCAGAGCGGCGGCTCGAGAAACGTTTCCGCCGGTTTCCGTGAGCACCTGGGTCAGGTACGCTTTATCATGTTCTTCTCTTGCATCATCGAGGGGCATGAGCTTTTTATTGGCTGCAGGCGTTTCACCTCCCCCGAGGAACAGGGATTCGGGCGTTAGCACGGTATGGACCGAAAGGGCCACGGCTCTTTCGACTACATTGGAGAGTTCGCGCACGTTTCCGGGCCAACTGTAGAGCATCATCTGCTGCATGACCTCGGGCGCTAGCCCCTGAATGTTCTTGTTCATCTCACGGTTGAAATGCTGGAGGAAATGATTGGCCAGCAGTGGCACATCTTCTATCCTCTCGCGCAGCGGCGGCAGGAAGATCGGAATTACATGAATGCGATAATATAAATCCTCCCGGAAGTTGCCGTCCTGAATGGCTTTCCAAAGATCTCGATTCGTTGCAACGACCAGGCGGATATCGATCTTTACCGGTTTGGTCCCGCCGACCGCATAGAACTCGCGGTCCTGGAAGACCCGCAACAGCTTGACCTGAAGCGTCGGGGGGAGTTCGGCGATCTCATCCATGAAAAGAGTGCCGCCTTCGGCCATTTGGAAGAGGCCTTTCTTCGGCGCGTCGGCACTGGTAAATGCGCCCTTGACGTGTCCGAAGAGCTCGCTTTCCAGAAGGCCTTCCGGGATAGCCCCGCAATTTATGGCTATGAAGGGGCCTTTTGAACGGGGGCTGCTCAGGTGAATGGCCTTTGCCATCAACTCCTTGCCGGTGCCGCTCTCTCCATAGAGGCAGACGGTCGAATCCGTTGAGGCGATCTGGGCAACCTGGTTCAGGATGTGCTGCATCTTTTCGCTCGAAGCTATAATGTTGTCAAACTGATACCTCTGTTTGACCATATGCCGGAGCCTGTCCACCTCAACCTTCAACCGGCCGACTTCAAGTGCTTTTTCGAGACGGTACAAAAGGTCCTTGGCCTCGAAAGGTTTGGTCAGAAAGTCGTAGGCTCCCTTCTTGGTGGCTTCGACAGCGCGTTCGATAGTGCCATAGGCTGTAAGGATGATCACCGGAAGATAAGGCTGGATTTTCAACAGTTGTTCCATCAGGGCGATGCCGTCCATATCCTCCATCTTTAAGTCGAGGATAGCCGCGCTGAATACGCTCTCACTGGCATGGACAAGCGCTTCCTCGCCTCCGGACGCAACCGTGACCTCGTATTGGGCCGACTCCAGACGAGCCTTCATCAGAGTCAACAACCCGGGATCATCATCAACAGCAAGAATCTTCTCAGTAGTCATTAGTGAGTCTTAGTTCCTTAGCTCTTTGACTTTCTGCTATCAATACAGAAGTCCACGTTCCTTTTTTTCAATTTCAATGTCAATCTGATGTGATTTTTGAATTTGTCTATTCAGTTCACGTATGATCTCGTCTTTGGACTTGATCTCGTCTTCAAGGCGCTGCCGGTCCACATCCCCATCGACTCCCTGAGACGATTCCATCTGCCGGGCCGATTCATCCGCCTCGGGTTCCGAGACTTCTTTTCCCTTGGCTCCCTCATGCGCCGGGCGCTTCCTGAGCATTCTTTTTTGCAGTTGCATATTCTTTTCGATCAGACCTTTCCAGACCATGGCCTGATAAGCCCACTGGCTTTCCGGAGCGGCCGTGTTCAGATCTTCGATGTACTTCAGGGCCTTTCGAGGATCGTAATAGGGGCTTTTCGAATATGAGTGAAGGAAGGCGAGGTTGAAAAGCGCTACAGTGCATTTATCGGGGTCCTGGCATGCTTTGAGCGCTTCGGTGTTTTCTGTGAAAAAGCCCGCATAGTCGCCGGTTTGCATTACGGTCTGGGGAGGAAATAAGGGTGGCGGCTGGATTACCTGCTGAACGATCGGGGCCTTCGGTGCTTCGCACCCGGCGATCAGGACAAGGATCAAAAAAACAGCCGCAATGGACAAAGCTTGTGAGTTGCTACGCATTAATGGCTCTCTTTGCTAATGTCGAATATTGCATGTTAGAGTCTATATCCATACGGATCGGTAAAAGGACATGGAAGGTCGCTCCGCACCCGATTTCGCTTTCAGCCCAGATCCTGCCTTTATGCGCTTCGACGATATGGCTGGCAATTGCCAGGCCCAGACCGGTCCCATGCTGTCCTTTGGTCTTTTGATTCTTGCTTTGATAGAAGTGTTTGAAAACATTCTGGACCTCTACCGCCGGAATACCGGGGCCATCGTCCGAGACTCGTATTTCAACTGCGTGGGCCTCCGGTTGATCGCCCTGCGCAGCAAGAGCCTCCACCCGAATCTCGCCTCCCACCGGAGAAAACCTCAAAGCATTGCTCAAAAGATTATCCAGGACCTGTTGAATCCTGCGCTCGTCTGCCATAAACATTGGAATTGGTCCCATTATTTTCGTCTGTAACTTAATATCGCGTTTTCTTGCAATCAAATCCACAGATTCTATAGACTTATTGATTAATGTTCTCAAGTCGCACAGGGTGAATTCGTAATCCATCATCTCGGCCTCCATCTTGGACAGATCGAGGATGGATGAAATGCTCTGGAACAGGCGCTGACTATGATTTCGGACCACCTCCAGTATTTCACTCTGGTTTTTGGTAAGCGGCCCGGGTATTCCTTCGAGCAGTAGAGCCGTACCTTCCCGGATGGCCGTAAGAGGTGTGCGCAATTCGTGCGAAACATGAGCCGTAAAATCTGCTTTCAGGCGATCGAGGTGTTCAAGCTCCTCGGCCATCAGATTGAAGGATCGGGCCAGGTCGCCGACCTCTCTGGGGCCATTGACATAAGCAGTGTGGTGAAACTCGCCCCGCCCTATGCGGCGCATCTCACGCGCAAGCTGACTCAAGGGGCGGCTTATTCCGCGCGCATACAGGTAAGCGGTTACCAGGGCGCCTGCAATTCCGAATACTGTCAGCCAGAACATAACCTCGGCAGCCGATGCCGCATGGGCTCCAGCCCGCGCCGTCTTTGAAGAGGCTGCCTGGTCCCGCAGCCGAATAAGCTCATTGGTTCTTTCTATTATGCCCTCGCTCAGATTGGCTTTTGATGTTTCCGACCCCTTTTCGCCAAAATTGATCAGATCGGTTTCCTGCTCATAGCTTTCGTGGAGTGCCCCGATCTGGCTTATGAGATTTTTTTCCCGCTCGGTGTCCACAATATAACTTATCTTGCGCAGTGAATCGCCGAAATCGTTCTTATTGTTTTCGTATTCATCGCGAAACGAAATGTCGCGCATCAGCAGGTATTTTTGAGAATTGCGCATCTCGTCCAGAAACGATTTCAGAAGCCTTTTCTCCTCGCTGATACAGGCGGAATCAACCGTGATGGCCTCTGTATTCAGTTGCGAAACAAGGCGGAGCTTGCCAACGGCAAAAACACTTATAACCAGAACGAGCAACACGAGTGTGCTCTGGGCGATCATCACTCGGGAAAAAATTGTAAGCCTCATTATGATTTCCTCGAAAAGCCATCCCGAAATGCGTAGTAAGTTCTTCATGATGGCCAATTAAACAAGAATTATTATGGGACAATAATTGAGTTCTCCAATTAAGTCAACTGCGGCTGGCCCAAGGCCCCAAGTAGTTAATTTCCGACTAGAAAGGGCTTTGCAGGCTTTCCGTCCCGGCGAGCTCGATCTCCACACCTCGCGGGCAGCATGGATTTTGTTTTAATGCCTCCGCTGAACCTGGGAGCGGCTTTTCGCCGGGTTGGCTTAATTGTATCAGGTTATCCGAAAAATCTCCTTTCCAGAATCGTGCCATAATGAAAGAAATCGAACCATGCGCTTCCAGCAACATTTTGGACCCGGCTGCCTGCAGTCCATTGGAGACATCTGTTGTCATTTGACTACTTTAGTGTAGTCAATAGCCTGCGCTGAGCGTCGGGAGCATGCCGTCCTCCCAGCCGGCGGTAATGCCGATCTTCCTTGTGCGGACCCGGGAATTATTTCAAATCTCCCGGGAAGCTGCTAATATTGTTCGCCACAGAAGATGCCCGTTTTTTGCCGGAGCAAATCGTGAGCGCCGAGGAGAGAAGGTGGAAAATGGCTGAGCAGAAATTGATCTACCGTTGCCAGCAGTGCGGCTATGTAAGCCCGAAATGGATGGGCAAATGTCCGGAATGCCAAAATTGGGACAGCTTCTCCGAGGAGGTGGCGCCTGGCAGGGCCGCGAAATTGGCCTCTAAAATCGCGAAGACGCTTTCGAGCCATCCGGTCAGCCTCGATGAAATCCGCTCCGACGGCGAGGTCCGCTTCCACACGGGCATCGGGGAGTGGGACCGGGTGTTGGGGGGCGGCCTGACGAAAGGCTCTATTGTTCTGCTCGCCGGCGATCCCGGCATCGGAAAATCCACCCTTCTTCTCCAGGCGCTTTCGAGGATGACCAAGGGAGGTCCCGTTCTTTATGTCTCAGGCGAAGAGAGCCCCCAACAGTTGAAATCCCGCGCCCAGAGGCTCGGAGTCTGTTCGCCCGACCTGTTCATCTTTTCAGAAACCTCACTGGAAGCCGTGCTCGATGAAATCGAGAAGAATCCGCCGCTGGTCGTAGCTGTGGACTCCATCCAGACTATGTACACCAGTGTGCTGGACGTAGCGCCGGGGTCCATCAGCCAGGTTCGTGAATGCGCATCGAGGCTCATGAGGAAGGGCAAAGAAGCCGGAATCGGCATTTTCGTAATCGGCCATGTCACAAAGGAGGGAGCCATCGCCGGTCCGCGAACCCTTGAGCACCTGGTGGACACAGTTCTATACCTCGAAGGGGACAGGACCCACACTTTCCGGTTGCTTCGGGCGGTCAAGAACCGTTACGGCTCGACTAACGAGGTTGGGGTTTTCGAAATGAAAGAAAGCGGGCTGGAGGAGGTCCCCAATCCTTCCCAGTTGCTTTTGGCCGAGCGCCCCAAGGGTGTATCGGGCTCCGTTGTGGCCTGTTCCGTGGAGGGCACGCGCCCGATTCTTGTCGAGCTTCAGGCCCTGGTCAGTGCGACGGGCTGGATGCAGCCCCGCCGCACCAGCATGGGCGTTGACACAAACCGCCTCTCCCTTTTGCTCGCCGTGCTGGAAAAAAAGCTCGGGTTCAACTTTGCGCAGCAGGACGTGTTCATAAATGTGGCGGGCGGAGTGCGGCTCGTGGAACCCGCTGCCGATCTGGCGATGACCACCGCACTAATGAGCAGCTATCTCGACAGGCCGCTTCCACAGGACCTGGTGGTCTGGGGCGAGGTGGGACTTGCGGGTGAGGTAAGGGGGGTCGGACACAGTGCGCTCCGTGTGGCGGAGGCATCCAAGCTCGGATTTGCATCCTACCTGATGCCGCGGAGCAATTCAGAGCAGCTTTCCCAGGAAATGGATGCCCGCAGCATAGGCGTCCGTTCCCTTCATGACGTTCTCCAGGTAGTTTTTGAGGGAAAGTCGAAAGTGGAGAGCCGCGGGTCGAAGGGCCGTGACTCGCGACCTTTGACACGTGAGCAGTGACTTATGCCGGAGATAAAGAGTTGCAAATTCTGCCGGATCGTTTCGGGCGAACTGCCGGTCCCCATAGTGCTCGATGATGAATCCTGCATGGCCTTTCTGGACTACCGCCCGCTCTTTCCGGGTCACTGCCTGCTGGTCCCCAGGGCCCATCACGAGACACTGATGGATCTGCCGGACCGCCTGACAGGACCGCTTTTTTCGGACGCAAAGCTTCTGTGCCGCGCGGTCGAAGAAAGCATGAACGCCGAGGGAACTTTTGTCGCAATCAACAATAAAATCAGCCAGAGCGTTCCCCACCTTCATGTACATGTGGTCCCGAGGAAAAAGAAAGATGGTCTGAAAGGTTTTTTCTGGCCAAGACACCGATACGCGGACGAAGAGGAAATGCGCGAGGTCGCTGAGCGGATCAGGGCCGCTGTGGAGCTGCTTCGGCCCGGGCCAGGGTAACTGTGGGCCATCCTTCCCGCACGATCAGGGTTTCTACGAGGAATTGGGGCCCGACGAACCTTTCGACCGACTCAAGTCTGCTTTCCAGGAATCCGGCCAGGACGACCCGCCCTGCATTTTTCCACTCCCCCGCCGCCAGGATACCCTCGAGAATGCCCCATTCCAGGTTCATGATGAGAAGGTCCGCCCGGATATCTATAACCCCCAGCCGGTCTGCCTCGATTAACGATATTTGCCCCGAAACCCCGTTTGCCTGAGCGTTTTTCGAAGATATCTTCAGCGCTAGAGGATTGCGGTCAATCGCCAGGACGGATTTTGTTCCCGCCAGGGCACAAGCGACCGCAAGAATTCCGGTTCCGGTCCCCAAATCGACGGCTGTATGGATCTCATTTGACCCGAAAATCCCGGATATCGCAAGCAGGCACCCTTGGGTCGTCGGATGAAGGCCCGAACCGAAAACAATTCCCGGGTCCAGGCGGATTGCGATCCCTCCGGGAATATCGGGTTTGTCCGCCGGGCCCGTTGCAAGCCGGATGACAAAAGACCCCAGCCTCATTTGAGGGACGGAAATGTCCTGCCATCTTTCATAGGGCAAACTGTATTGAGACGTCAGGCGCCACTCGGAACGCGATCCCACCCACTTCAGAACGGATTCCAACGATTGTTTTCTGTAAAAAAGGTAATAGAAGGGCGGCTCGGGCCAGATGCCCTCGAGGTCTTCCTGCGGGACGTTGCGGGGCCGGCCGCTTCCCTTGAGCTCATATACCCAGAGCATTGCAGTCACGAAAAGAAATCCAACGGCACAAGCACACTCACCCTGGCCCACAAAAGGCAAAATCCTCCGGTCCCGGAGGATTTTGTCTTTTGCTTGATTCAAAAACGAACGTTATCTGACTGGTGCAGTCTTCGTCGAAGATCGTACCGCTCTGATCGATTCCCGGACTTACTTGCCCGCCGACTTCGCAGGCTGTATCGGGACGGTTTCCTTCTCGTCCGGGGCCGGTTTGGCAGGCCCTTCTTTCACGTTCAAATCATAGGTAAAAACGACGCTTCTCGCTTCAGAGAGTTTGAGCAGGTCTTTCGCATATACCATGCTTATCACCAGTTGCTTCCTGCCGCTCCCCTCGATGTCTCCGATGCGAAGTGCCGTAACCTGCCCGTTTAACTCCCTCGTCTTCCAGTTTTCGACAAGTCCCATATTATCCCATGAAAGGGATACGATTTCTCCCTGGTCATAATACTTCATGGAATTGGGCAGCCATTTGTCGAAACTGGTGTTATTACGGTTCACCACCACTTCAGGAATTCCGTTCTTGCGCAGATCGGTGACCAGGATAGGGGAAGGAATAGCATAAAAGTCCACCATTCCGAACCGGCGGTCCTCGACCTTGGATTCGAATGCGTTGGTCGTGGCCCCGAAGATACCGGTGCCTCTCCAAATCTGGTCATTGCCGGTGCCCAGGATGCGCAGCTTATGAGAATTATCGACCATTATGATTTGCTCAGTCCCGTCGCCCTTGAGGCTGGCCTTTACGAAATTGAAGACGTTAACTTCTCTTGGCGCGCTGACCTCAGGTCCCGCAACGAGTGCGCCGCCTCGAAGCTGCATTTCGAATATTCCCCCGTTAAAGGCTGCCGTGTACTTGTCTCCCTGCTTTTGTCCGATAACGACTTTTCCACGCCGCCCGAGATTAATCGCGTTCAGAAAATAAGGGACGTTCTGGGCTATCACCTGGAGCTTGCCTCCGGAAAGGCTCAGCACGTAGGAGGAAACATCCACACTTTGATCGGCGTTGTCTTTGGCCTGGTCGGAGTACTGAGGCCTGACGGAGTTCTTGGTCCGCAGGTTCGTCAGAAATATGTAAGCTTTTCCGTCACGGTTAATGTCCGCCACGCTAACCCATGAAAAACGATCGAGAGTGCTGCCTTCGAACGTGGCCACTACCTGCAGGCCCTGGTTTTCCTTTTTGTACACGGTCAGCTTTCTCATCTGAACGGCAACGATTTCGGATTTCCCGTCACCGTCGACATCGCCGATATCCATACCCAGTACTCCACCCTCAATGTCCTGGCTCCTCCACAATCCCGGCTGCCTGAGGGAGCCTTCAGCGGTAACCTCGACGAAATTGGGGTTGAGGTAGGATATCTTGTCTCCAGAGGCCACAGCGCCGGGAAGGAGCAATTCGGGATTGCGGGTGGCCAGTGTTTCAGCCTCGGCCGATGCCGTCTGAGTCTTTTCCTCGGGTTTCCCGAAAACCTTTTGATTTATCTGTTGGGCAAACAGGTTTACCTGGGGCATGACGTCATCGAGGCTCTTCGTCTGGGAATAAAAGGAGACCGGCTCGGTTTTGCCCGAAACTGCCACCATTTTCGCGTCTATACTAACCGATTGGCCCGTGCTGGTGATGCTCCCGTACAGAACATAGTCCGCCTTGAGGCCGGCGGCGATCCGCACGGCTTCGTTCTGCGCTATTTCCTTTGCTCCCTTGGCGGCCCTGTCCGTTTCGGACTTATCCGCAACCTGGACCTTGCCTTGCCACGAAAGCCTGGAAGAGAGCATGTCGCGGACTCCGCTCTGCAGATAATTAAGACTTGCCGGCGTGTTCATGGTGAAAGGCAGAATCGCTACCTTCACCTGCCCCGTCTCCCCTGAGGGGGCGGCCATGCAAGGCGCCACGCACCCTGAAAAGAGCAAAACCAATGCAAATAAGGTCACGGATTTTCTGTTGAACATGCCAGTCTCCTTCGGGTGAATTGTATTTATTTGAACCACATACACTTTTGATCGAATCTCGGGGACCATGTAGGATATTGGAGGCCCTTGCCACAAAAATCTTCAATTTTCAGGCGTTTTCGAAAATTTGGGCAGACATGGGTTCGATTTTCCCCGGAGTCGTACAATAAATCAGGCACGGTGCCCATATCAAGTCTTTTGTTATTTTTCGGCACAATATGAAACAAAAAGTAGATAACTTTACAAAAATTGATTTTTGTTTACTAAAAGAGCTTTTTTGTTGACATTTATTTGAATTCCAAAGTAGAATTTTTACAATTTCGTATAGGGGCAAGCTGTGAACCTTTAGCAATTTGAAGGGAGGTGGGATTAACCTTATAAGATCAACAGGATGGGGCTTAGTTAGGAAAGAGTGCGCATATCGCGTCAGCTTCTGAGGAGGAGAGACAATGAAGAAGTATGTGCTAATTTTTGCCGTGGCCCTGGTTGCGTTAGCAGTAGCCATGCCGGCGGTTGCGGATGTTGAGTTCCTGTATGGCGGTCAGTTTCGCTGGCGAGTCAACTCGTCAGACGCTAATATGAGCGGAACGCAGGAAGGAGGCTACTATGGAAACTTCGCGCCTCAGACAATCAGTTCCATTGGCAAGCCCAACGGCTATTGGAACGCAAATGACAACAGGTTCTTTATAGACCAGCGCCTTCGCCTCTACTTTACCTTCCAGGGCAGTGAAAACCTCAAGGTGGTATCGAAATTCGAAATGGGCGACACGCAATGGGGCGATCCCGGTTCTGCTGCTTCCGCCCTGGGTGTGAGGACGGGGCAAAACGGCGGTGGCGAGATCGGCGCGGACAGCACCTCGGTAGAGGTAAAGAACGCTTACTTGCAATTCAACGTCCCCCGGATTCCCACCACCAGTATTATCGGTATCCAGACCATTTCTCTGTTGGATTCGTGGATCCTGGACGACGACTTTTCAGCGGCTGTCTTTGTTACCAAGCTGGATCCCTTCCGTGTAACGGTAGGATACATCGGCGGCCAGTACGGTGCTGAGAGAAGGTATGGCACCTCATCCCCTCCTATTAGTGCTTCCACTGGCTTTAACAACACGTTTCTCTCTTACACGAACCAGAGTTTAAACCTCGACACCGTTTTCGGGTCGGTCGACTTTGCCTGCGCCCCGTGGAAGGCCTCCATTGTGGGTCTGTATCAGGATGGGCATCAGACCAACATAAGCTTCGATCCTACGACCCTTAACACCCCGGTGTCGGCTTTCACCGGTTTTTCGAACAATGGTTTTGTTCCATCCTTTACAAACATTTCACAAAACAACCTGTTCGACATCGGTGTAAATGTTACCTATAAAACTGATTGGCTGCTCGGGTATGTCAATTTTGTGCAGAACCTGGGAACCATCAGCTACACAGATCCCGTCTCGCTTGAGTCTGTTGGCAGAACGGTTGTAACACTAAACAAGAGTGGTCATAGGGTTGGTAATGGTTTATTCACGACCAAAATCGACGGGACTATAGACGAGTCAAGTTATGACGGGTATATGATCGATGCCGGCCTAACCTACTTCTGTACTCCTTTCACCTTTAACGTGGGCGGTTTCTTAACCTCCGGCCCTAGCTTCTCGAACAACGTGGGCTCCAACGGAATAGGCCAAACCACCCCCTCGTTTAACACCGGAACAAAAGCTACAACCGTGACGTTTGACGGCAAGAAAATCGTAGTTCAACCTGGCCAAGAACTTCCGCAGGCGGGGTCTGAAATTGCGCCTTTCAGGATGATGGAGAGCCAGAATGTTACGTGGTTCACGTATCCGCTCGCCACTGCGAAGTACAGCTCTGAAATCATCGGCGGCGGTGTTTTAGGCGACGATGTGTACATCGAGCGCGGATACAAAAATGGGCTAAGTGCAAGCACAATTGAGTCCAGCGGCCCCGGAGCCGGTGGTCTGGCCGGCACAATGTACTGGAGAGGCTACGGCTTCCCGAGCAACCTGTATACGATTAACTTCGGTAGTTCATATCAGCTCTGCCCGGGTACGAAGCTGAGCGCTTCTTACTGGTACTGGGGGACACCGGATGCGGTCCCGGTCGCTTTCGACGCAAGCAGTAAATTTTTGATTTCGGGGACGGGGAGATCAGCATTATACGGCGCCACGAAGTACGACATGTCCAGCAGCATAGGGAATGAAGTTGACTTCTATGTCGACCAGAAGGTCGTGGACAATCTGACGCTGACACTGGTTGGCGCATACCTTTTCGCGGACGACGCTTTCTGTCCGCTGCCGGTGCCGACAGCGACTGTAACCGGAACCGGAGCAACTCAGACTGTTACCATATTCGGAACCGGTTTTAACCAGATCAATGCGGCCAAATACCTGACACCCGCGAGTACCGACTCCTGGAAACTGGGCGCTCGGTTACAGTGGAACTTCTAGTAAAAGATCGGTTGGCCTGAGCTGACCGGAACCCGGATGGATTGACCTCCATCCGGGTTTTTTTATGGGGCCCCGGGATAAACCCCGCCCTTATAAGCCAGGCCCGCTCGGAGTACAATTCGCCGAATTTGGGATTCTCGGCATACGGCTTTACGCCGCTTTACGCCGGCCGTGTTCATGCATACAATTCACTTTTGCCGTTTCAGCAGGCATTCGCCGGATGCCGGGTTGCATCCAATCATGTGAATCCGGGCGACTTTTAGTTGGGTTGAGCTTCTTTTGTGCTTCACAAACGTGCCGGCTTTTCGAACGAGGTGTTGAGGTCTGATGGCCCAGTTTCTCAAAGTAAAAACAGCCGACGAGGTCTTGTCGATCCTGGACTGCGTCAAACCACTCGCGCCCGAGCAGGTTTCGCTCGCGCTCGCCTGCGGGAGGAGGCTTGCTTCGGATATCACGGCACGCGAGCCGGTACCCCATTTCGCTCGAGCGACCATGGACGGGTATGCCGTGCGCGCGCGCGACACTTTTGGCGCATCGGAAAGTCTGCCCGCTCTATTGGAAACATCGGGCGAAGTGGTCATGGGTGAGGCGCCCGGAGTCCAGGTCTCGTTGGGAAAGGCCGTGGAGGTCCCGACTGGTGGGATGCTTCCCGAGGGCGCCGATGCGGTGGTGATGGTCGAATACACTGCGGCGCTCGACAATACCACAATCGAGGTGACGAGGCCCGTGGCGCCGGGTGAAAATGTGCTCAAGGCCGGGGAAGATATCTCGCCCGGCGCAGCACTGTTCGGGAAAGGCTTCATGCTGAGGCCCCAGGATATCGGTGTCCTGGCGGCGCTTGGGATAGTCGAGGTGGAGGTTACCAGGGTCCCGCGCGTGGCATTGATATCGACAGGAGATGAAATAGTTCCGGTTGAGATGCGCCCTCTGCCACCGGGAAAGGTGAGGGATATAAACAGTTTCAGCCTTGCGGCCATGATTGAATCCGCCGGAGCGCGGGTCGGGATGCGTGAGATGGTTTCCGACAGGCTTGAAGATCAAGTCTCAGTTTGCCGCGAGGCCATTGCGGACCACGATGTGATTGTCCTTTCAGGCGGCAGCTCTGTCGGGGTCCGGGATTACACGACCAGGGTCCTGTCCGCTCTGCCCGAATCGGAGCTCCTTGTGCACGGGGTCGCAATTCGGCCCGGAAAGCCGACGATCTTTGGGCGAGCCGGCGGGAGGCTTTTCTGGGGACTTCCGGGCCAGCCCGTATCCGCGCTGATCACCTGCCAGGCATTCGTGCTTCCCAGTCTGTGGAAGCTGCAGGGTATGACGCAAACGGAACTTCCCCCGGCGCGTACTCTCAGGGCTGTCCTCAACCGGCAGATCCCTTCGGTGCATGGCAGAACCGATTATTTTCCGGTTTCTCTTTCACATGGAACGGGGGGCGCTCCGGAGGCCTCACCGATATTCGGGAAATCGGGGGCGATCAGCATATTGGCCCGCGCCGACGGATATGTGGTCATTCCCGAACACGTGGAAGGCCTTGACCCCGGCGAGGAAGTCTCCGTTTTTCTCTTTTCCTGAAACGAATGGCAGGTGAACAGTTCTGACCGGCTACCCCGCTTGCCATCTAAGGCTTTCTCATCGCGCTGTCCGAAAAGACTTGATGGGTTGCGCTTCGCTCCACCCGTCCTACGGGCTACTGGTCCACGGGTCTTTTCATGGTTTCGGGTGTCCCAAAGGGAGATGAGGTACTGTGGCGAAAGATTTGCTCGCTGAGAGTATGTCCAAAACCAAACCGGCGATTTCTTTGTCTTGAAAATCAGGCCTGTCGGAATGCGCCCAGGCAAAAACATCCTCTTCCTGCCAGATCCTTTGTACAGCTACTGCGTTCCTTCCCCGCGGCGCCCACACGCGGGGATCGGTCGGCCCAAAAACGGCGATAGCAGGTATTCCAACCGCAGCCGCCAGGTGGCTTACTCCGGAATCACTCCCAATATAGATCCCGCACAATGATAGCAGGGCAGAGAGCCTCACCGGCGTTAGCCCGCTTACGATGGGGACTCCAGCCTCGCGCATTGCCACGGAGAATGCATCCATATAGTCATCGGCCGGCCCGATGGACAGGAGGGCTTGAAAGGGCGATTTGCTTCGAATCCAGTCAAGCAGGCCATGCCAGTTGCGAAGCGGCCAGACTTTACGCCTGCCGCCGCTCCCCGGATGAATGAAAATCGGCTTCGAAGATATCCCGAGTCGATGAAGAAGATCCGTGGCGGCCTGTTTCTCGGAAGCAGGAGCAGAGAGGTAAAGCGGATTCCCGGCAATGGGCCATCCCAGGTCGTTCAATTGCCTTCGCAGGAAACGGGAGACATGAGCGCCGGGATCGCTCGCCGCAGGAAAAGATTGGATCCAGCTAACATTTGCAGAAAGGCGTAGTGAGAGCCTCTCGGCCATGAGGCGTGATCCGGTCTGGCCGAAGATGAATACCTGATCGGCCTTGAGCAGGAAATCGGGAAGGGCGGCACCGCGCCAGAGGCTGTCCTGGAGGAGGCGGGCGATGAGGGCGCCGTCAAGTGAACGGCATTCTCCCAGGTAACCCTTTCCGTCCAGCAGGGAGACGTGCTCCGGTTTTGACCAGAAGTCGACACGGGCCCCGGCGCCAAGGGCCTGGGCAAGCTCCTCTGCGGCGCCGGCCGCTATAACGAAATCCCCGAGCGCCCCCTGGTGGAAGACAACGGCCCTTATCTTTTCACTTGAAACCAAGGCTGTCATTCATGCACGCAGTGGACCTATTTGCAGATTTTGCCCGCAATCTCCAGAAAATCGGAAATCTTGAAATCGGGGCTGTTTCGCGTGAAGTAGTCTATTTCGATGTTCGCCAGTTCGTGGTAGATGACCTGCCGCGAATCGAGCAGCGCGTTATAGGAGCGAAACAGCGCCTCCTCGATGCTTTCGCCAGGTCCGATGCTGAACAGTCCCCTCCATAGCACGGGCCGCGGATTTGACAAGTACTGCTTGAGCATTGCTTCCCTGATCACAACGGGAATTGTGCAGTTGACGACTGTTGTGAGCGTCTTGAGTCTTTTGAGTATATTGTCTCCCGTATATATCACGCTCCCGGTGGTATCCAGCACGACATTTTTTTCATGCAAGCCGGTGCAGACGTTTTCATCGATCCAGTCGAGGGTTTCGGCCATCAGTTGCTTTTCAGTGGAAAGATACAGGTCTTCCCTTCTCTGGTAGCCCTCCTGAAAAGGGAATCCCATCCATTCTCCAAGGGTCAGGATGCTTCCGTCCTCTCGCCTGAGTTCGGCGGAGAGTTTTTGAGCAATAAGAGCGTCCATGCAAAATAGTCTGAATCCGCGCCTTGAGAGCTTTTCCGACCAGTACGATTTTCCCGAACCAGACATTCCAATTAATGAGATCAGCACTCTAACCTCGATTCCGAAGTAATGCTTCCGGCGATTGTTTCATTTTTCCCGATCCGGCCGGCCAAATCCGGCCCCAATATAAGTATCTCCAATCAAGCCAATGTAATCAAGATTCCAGTAATCACCCTTACGAATTTCCTCAACCTCACTGCCCGGCGCCCCGCCCAATGAAAAATGCCAGGTTTCAAGCCGATAGGCGAAGGCGCGAAGTAAATCTCATATCTTCGGCCGCCTTTGTACGGAAAACGGTTACGAAATTTTATCTTTGACATAGTGGTGGAAATAGGCAAAAAAACCGGCAAATGCAGAAAAAAGGATGACAGATGCAGCCAAAGAGTATCCCTCTAAATGAAAGAATCATTTTTGCACTCGATGTGGACTCCGCCGACAAGGCAAAAAAACTCGTCGAACGCCTGGAAAGCCATATCCGGTTCTATAAAGTCGGGCTGCAGCTATTTCTTGCAGGCTGGTTTCCCGTCGTTGAGTGGATAGCCGAACGCGGGCACAGGGTAATGCTCGACCTGAAGTTCTATGACATCCCGCAGACCGTCAAACTCGCTGTCGGGCAGCTCAAGGGCAAAGGCGTCACATTTGCAACGGTACATGGAAACGAGCCGATCGTATCAGCGGCCGTCCAGGCCGGAGCTGAGGTGAAAATCCTTGCCGTAACGGTACTTACCAGTTTCGGCCAGGAAGATATGGAGGGATTTTTGGGCGTCCGATGCGAAGTGGAGGATCTGGTTCTCTCTCGCGCGCGGCGGGCGATTGACTCCGGGGCTGATGGGGTCGTGGCCTCCGGTGTCGAAGCCCGGCGCCTCAGGAGCGAACTGGGGAGCGATTTCCTGATAATAACTCCGGGAGTTCGTCCGGCCGGAACCGGATTCGGGCGAGACGATCAAAAACGTATCGTAACAGCCGGCCAGGCAATCAGGTCAGGAGCGGATTACGTTGTAGTCGGCCGCCCCATCCGTGACGCAGCCGACCCGATTTCAGTAATCGAAGCCATGCAGGAGGAAATCGCGGCAAATCTTCAACACTAGTGCCGTAACACTTTCAATGGGCCAATCAGAAGTCTTATGCCGTCGGAATTGCTGCTACCACCTTATCCCCTCGCTTCGTAGAAGGTCCTTAGCATCTTCGTTATTAAGTCTTGCCGCTGTTTTCATGTCCTCAACCGCCCGCCCATTGTTCCCAAGTTCGCTATAGGCAATACCCCGGTTATAATATGCCTTCACAGAGTCGGGATCGATCTCAATGGTTTTGTTATAATCCTCGATAGCCTGTTTGTGATAGCCCAGGCTGTCGTAGGCAAAACCTCTGTTATTAAAGGCCATTGCAAACCCGGGATTGATTTCGATGGCCCTTTCATAATCCGAAATTGCCTGCCTCTGGTCGCCGAGTTTGCCGTATGCAACACCTCGGCTGTTATAGGCTTTTGCATTTTCAGAATTGATCTCGATGGCCCTGTCGTAATTCTCAATCGCTTTCCGGAAATCTCCAAGTTCTCCGTAGGCAAAACCCCGATTATAATAAGGTTCCGGACGCTCAGGAGCGGCCTCGATCGCCCTGTCGAAATCTTCGATCGCCTGCCTGTGATTGCCGAGTTTGCCGTAGGTAACACCCCGGTTGTAATAAGCCTCTGCATATTGGGGATTGATTTCGATAGCCTTGTCAAAATCCAGAATAGCCTGCCTGAGATTTCCAAGGCGGCAATAGGCATCACCCCGGTTATTGTGGATAGTATCGTTATGGCCTGTAACTTTCAGGGCATGATCGTACAACTCAACGCTGCTTCGCCAATAGCCGACCTGTGTCCTTGTAAGGATTAACAGGCACATGAGGATCAATGCCGACGATGCAGCAAGCGCCTCTTTGCGGTAGCGCCAATTTTTCAAGAGTTCCGGAACGCCCCATGCCGCCATGATGAACAAACCGATGAGCGGGACATAAGTGTAGCGGTCGGCCAGCGCCTGGCTGCCGACCTGCACAATCCCTATGACAGGAACAAGTGTACCCGTAAACCACAGCCACCCCACTGCCAGGTATGGGAATCTTTTTGCCTCCAGGATAACCGTTACGGTTACCGCAATGAGGAGAAAAACCGCGCCCAGGATCTGCCAGAATGGCAACAACCCCGGATGGGGATAAAAAACAGCAAGATCATCCGGCCAGATTACCTTTCTGACGTAAATGATATAGGAAACAAAGGCATTAGCGATGCGAACACCCGGCGCGATGCCCTCAAGAGAAGCAACCGAGCCCCCCTTTTGCTGAACTATGAATGTCGTGATACTTGAAAGGGCGGCAAGGGCAAAAAGGGGTATTTTTTCGATTAGCAGAGGACGAACCAATGCCCACTGATATTTACGATCTGCCGGTATTTCCTCCTTCACCATTGCCTGCACTGTTTGCTTTCCGCTCGATTTCCCTTTTCTTTTGCTTGCAGATATGGGTTTATTCATCTCCGCAGAGATTTCCTGAGTGGGTGTTTTATGCTCGAAGCGCTGCAGGGGCCAGTAGTCCAGAAGGAGCAGGACAAAGGGCAAGGTTACCAGCATGGGTTTTGCCATCAAGCCCAGGGCAAGAAATGTAAGAACAGCCAGGTAATTCTTAAGTCGCGGATGCTCGACGTAATGGATATACGCCCCCATAGTCAGCATCCAGAAGAAAGTGGAAAGAACGTCCTTTCGTTCGGCCACCCAGGCGACGGATTCCACGTGGAGAGGGTGAAGCGCAAACAAAGCCGCTACGAAAGCGCTTTGCCAGGTCGTCTTGGTCATGCGGTGAAAAACGAAAAAGAGCAACAGTGCATTAGCAATGTGGAATAAAAGGTTAGTCAGATGATGCCATCGGGGCCTTAAGCCGAAGAGTTCGACATCGAGCATGTGGGATATCCATGTCACGGGATGCCAGTTTGCAGCATGACCGGTCGTGAATGCCCATCGAATTGCCTCCGTCGTAATACCGTGCCGGATATGGACGTTTTCAGTTACGTATGAAGGATCGTCATAGTTAATGAAATCGCAATGATTGACCTGCCAAAATGCTATGAGTGTAGCTGCCGTCAAAAATAGATAAATCCATATAATGAGCTTCATTTTTAACATAGAAACACATCTTATCATATCTACGAATAATTGCTACCAGTCAAGCCCCATGCTTCTCAAAGAGTTTATCGCATCTTCGTTGTTAAATCTTGCGGCTGTTTTAAGATCTTCAATCGCCTGGCCGTAGCTGCCAAGTTCGCCATAGGCAACGGCACGGTTATAATATGCTTTTGCATTGACAGGGTTGATCTCGATGGCTCTGTTATAATCCTCGATAGCCTGCTTGTGATTGCCCAGGCTGCCGTAGGCAAAGCCCCTGTTATTAAAGGCCCTTGCAAACTCAGGATTGATTTCGATGGCCCTTTCATAATCCGAAATTGCCTGTTTGTGGTCGCCGAGTTTGTCATGAGCAACACCTCGGCTGTTATATGCCTCTGCATTTTTAGAATTTATCTCTATTGCCTTGTCGTAGTTTTCAATCGCTTTCCGGAAGTCCCCAAGTTCCCCATAGGCAAAACCTCTATTATAATAAGGCTCTGTACGCTCAGGACCGGCCTCGATCGCCCTGTCGAAATCTTCAATCGCCTGCCTGTGATTGCCGAGTTTGCCAAAGGTAACGCTCCGGTTGTAATATGCCTCTGCATAGGAAGGATTGATATTTATGGCACTGTCATAATCTTCTATCGCCTGCAGGTGATTGCCAAGTTCATCATATTCAATGCCCCTGTTGTAATATGCCTCTGCATTTCCAGGGTCGATCTCTATGGCCTTGTCATAATCCGAAATAGCCCGGCTGCGGTTGCCAAGTTTGGCATAGGCAACACCCCGGTTTATATGGATAACATCGTTATGACTGGTAACTTCCAGGGCATGGTCATACAGAGTCATGCTGTTGCGCCAGTACCCTACCTGTGTCCACGTAAAGATGAACAGGTATATGAAGATCAATGCCGAGGACGCAGCAAGCACTTCTTTACGGTAGCGCCAATGTTTCAGCAGTTCCGGAATGCCCCATGCCGCCATGATGAACAAGCCAATAAGTGGGACATAAGTATAGCGGTCGGCCAAGGCTTGCCGGCCGACCTGCACAATCCCTACGACCGGCACAAGCGTACCCGCAAACCACAGCCACCCCATTGCCAGAAACGGAAATCTCTTTGCCTCCCGGATAACGATCAGGGTTACAGCAATAAGGAGAAGGACCGCACCCAGGACCTGCCGGAATGGCAACAACCCCGGATGAGGATAAAAAACAGCAAGATCATCAGGCCAGATCATCTTTCCTATGTAGATGATATAAGAAACAAGGGCATTGGCGATACGTTCGCGCGGTGGAATTACCTCAAGCGAAGCAACCGCGCCGCTCTTTTGCTGAAAGACGAATGTTGCGATGCTTGAAAGCGCCGCCATGGCAAACAAGGGCATTTTTTCGATCAGCAGAGGACGAACCAATGCCCACTGATATTTACTATCTGCCGGTTTTTCCTCTTTCACCATTGCTTGCACTGTTTGCTTTCCGCTCGATTTCCCCTTTCTTGTGCTTGCAGATATGGGTTTATTTATCTCCGCCGGGATTTCCTGAGCGGATGTTCTCTGCGCGAAGCGCTGCAGAGGCCAGTAGTCCAGAAGGAGCAGGACAAATGGCAGGGTTACCAGCATGGGTTTTGACATCAAGCCCAGCGCAAGAAATGTAAAAACAGCCAGGTAGCTCGTAAATCGCGGATGCTCAACGTAATGGATATACGCCCCCATGGTGAGCATCCAGAAAAAAGTGGAAAGAACATCCTTTCGTTCGGCAACCCAGGCGACGGATTCCACGTGGAGAGGGTGAATCGCAAACAAAGCCGCAACGAAGGCGCTTTTCCAGGGCGCTTTGGTCATCCGGTGAAATACGAAAAAGAGCAACAGTGTATTTGCAATGTGAAACAAAAGATTAGTCAGATGATGCCATCGCGGCCTTAATCCAAAGAGTTCGATATCGAGCATATGGGATATCAATGTCACGGGGTGCCAGTTTCCGGCATAACCGTTCGTGAATGCCCATCGAATTGCCTCCGTCGTAATACCATCCTTGACATGAGCGTTTTCAGTTACGTACATGGGATCGTCAAAGCCAACAAAGTCGCAATAATTGACCTGCCAGAAAGCTATGAGGGTAGCGGCAGTCAAAAAAAGATAAATCCATATAATTTGCTTATTTCTTAACATAACATAACTTTCATATATATAAATGCGTATTACCAGTCAATCCCTATACTTCTTAGAGATTTCTTTGCATCTTCGTTGTTAAGCCTTGCCGCTGTTTTTAAATCATCAATAGCCTGTCCGTGGTTGCCAAGTTTGGCATAGGCAACACCTCGGTTATTATAGGCTTCAGCGTATTCATGATTCATTCGAATAACCATGTCGTAATCTGAAATAGCCTTGCTCTGGTCTCCAAGTTCACCATAGGCAACACCACGGTTATAGTATGCTTTTATATATGTAGGATCGATTTCAATGGCTTTGTCATAATTCGAAATTGCCTGCCTGTTATTGCCAAGCAGGCTGTAGGCCACACCGCGATTTGCATAAGCATCAACATAATCAGATTTGATTTTTATGGCTCTGCTATAATCCTCAATCGCCTGCCTGTGGTTGCCGAGACCCTGATACAAAACACCACGGTTAAAGTGAGCCTCAGCATACTCGGGCTTTATCTCAATGGCTTTATCATAATCCGAAATTGCCTGGCTGTGGTTCCCAAGTTTCGCGTAGGAAGCCCCTCGGCCATTGTAAGCCCAAGCGTATTCAGAGTTTATCTCGATGGCCCTGTCAAAATCCGAAACGGCCTGCAGGTAGTTGCCAAGTTTGTCGTAGGCAGCGCCCCTGTTAGCATAGCCGTCAGGATTTGCAGGATCGATTTCGATGGCCTTGTCATAGTCGGAGAGCGCCTGCCCCGGGTTGGCAAGTTCGAGGTAGGCCGCACCGCGGTAAACATGGGACAACGCACATTCCGGATCGATTTCGATGGCCTTGTCATAATCCTCGATAGCCCGCCGGTTGTTGCCAAGTTTGGCGTACGCGGCGCCCCGGTTATAGTAAGCATCCGCACATTGGGGATTGATCTCGATGGCCCTTTCATAATCCTCGATAGCTCGCCCGTAGTCGCCTAGTTTGGCGTACGCGACGCCCCGGTTCTCCTGGATAACATAATTATTACTGGTGGCTTCCAGGGCATGACTGAACAGCGTTATATTACTCCGCCAATAGCCGACCTGTGTCCACGTAAAGAGGAACAGGCATGGGAAGATTAATGCCGACAAAGCAGTGAGCACCTCTTTGCGGTAGCGCCAATTCTTCAATAGTTCCGGAATACCCCACGCCGCCATGATGAACAAGCCTATGACCGGGACATAAGTATAGCGGTCAGCCATGGCCTGCCTGCCCACCTGCACTATTCCTATAACCGGCACAAGCGTGACGGCAAACCACAGCCACCCGGTTGCCAGGTACGGGAATCTCTTTGCCTCCCGGATAACGATCAGGGTTACGGCAATGAGGAGAAAGACAACACCCAGGACCAGCCATAATGGCCACCATCCCGGGTGAAGATATAAAACGGCAAGATTCTCCGGCCAGATCGTCTTTCCTATGTAGATGATATAGGAAACAAAGGCATTGGCGATACGAGGACCCGGCGGAATTACCTCAAGAGAAGCAACCGAGCCTCCCTTTTGCTGAACGATGAATGTTACGATACTTGAAAGGGCCGCCAGGGCGAAAAAAGGCATTTTTTCGATTAGTAGAGGACGAACCAGTGCCCACTGATATCTTCGATCTGCCGGTTTTGCGTCTTGCACCATTGCTTGCACCTGGCGCTTTCCGCTCGATTTTCCCTTTCTTTTGCTCGCAGATGCAGGTTTATTTATCTCCGCAGGGATTTCCCGCGCGGGTGTTTTTTGCTCGAAGCGCTGCAGGGGCCAGTAGTCCAGAAGGAGCAGGACAAAGGGCAGGGTTACCAGCATGGGTTTTGACATCAGGCCCAAAGCCAGAAAAGCAAAAACAGCCAGCCAGCTACTCAACCGCGGATGCTCGACATAACGGAGATAGGCGCCCATGGTGAGCATCCAGAAGAAAGTGGAAAGAACATCCTTGCGTTCGGCCACCCAGGCGACGGATTCCACGTGAAGGGGGTGAAGCGCAAACAGAGCCGCCACGAAAGCGCTTTTCCAGGTCGCTTTGGTCATCCGGTGAAAAACGAAAAAGAGCAACAGTGTATTTACAATGTGGAACAAAAGATTGGTAAGATGATGCCATCGCGGCTTTAATCCAAATAGTTCGACGTCGAGCATGTGGGATATCCATGTCACGGGATGCCAGTTCGAGGAATAACCGGTCGTGAACGCCCAACGAATTGCCTCCGTCGTAATACCATGCCGGATATGGAAGTTTTCAGTTACATATGAAGGATCGTCAAAGTCAACGAAATCGCAACGATTGACCTGCCAGAATGCCAGGAGCGTAGCAGCCGTCAGAAAAAGGTAAATCAGCAGGAGTTGCTTCTTCGTTGACACGGGACACACCCCTCACTCAGCGGTTTTCCTTTTGAAGACTATCAACTGATTCCCGCCGCGCCTCGGGGTGAAGGACTCCGCCTCTTTATCCATAAGCCAAAAGGTATCGTCGGAATAGATATCGGCCACCATGACCGGGCGGTAGTAACGGTCTAAATAGCCGTCCATCCAGGTAAACAGCTTTTTTTCGGATTCAGGTCCCCGAAGCCAGGAAGTAGAAACCATTACGAGCACGAGAAACGGCGGCTCGCTCTTCTCCACCTGTGCAATCATTTCTTCCTGCATGTGCAGAGCAAGCGGCTGGGATTCCATCAATCCGTACATGTAGATATGCTCGGTAGCAGACCTGCGATGGGCATAGAAGCATATCTGCGGCTCAGATCCCAGGACCGCAACAGGATCTCCGGGCCTGGTGTTATTCTTGAGATACTCGGCAATCTTTACCGATTCGGGAAATGGGTTCGCGCCGTAAACCGCGCGGCTGAACCGATCCGGAGTCGATTTCGAGAGAGCATGTTGAGTGGAAAGAGGTCCGGTCAGCGAAAACGCCACGACTGCAACGAGTACGACAAACTGTACTATTTCAGACTTACTGGTATATCGGGCGACAAACTTCTCCAGCGCCTGCAGGGCTGCGCCCGCACCGAGAGCCGCTGCCGGCAGGAGCTGCACGAAGTAGTGCTGGCGAAAGTAGAAACCCGGGCACACCGCCAGAAACGAGAACAGGAATAACAGGAGCAGAAAGGGTGCAACCCTTCGCCCGGCCTGGGTGAGCCAGACACCGATCATGCCCGCAAGAGCCATCGACCATATTGCCGGGTTGCTGTGAATTATAGGGACTATCGTTGACTCAAAGAGTTCGAACCCTGTTTTCAGGTCCACCTGGGATACGTAGGCGCGAGCGTAGTCAAACGTCCAGAACCAGAATCTGTCAAACACGCCCTGGGCAGCCATCAGGGCCAAAACCACTGAGTAAGGGATAAGAATCCCACCTGCCATTGTTCCGAGTTCGAGCAGGGAACGCTTCCAGACGATGGGCCGTTGGCGCAAAGCTCCGTACAATAACCAGAGGAATCCAAACAGCGCGAAGAAGGCCCCGGACTGCTTCATGAGAAATGCGAGTCCGAAACAGAGACCCGCGCCCCACAGGATGAGCATTCTATGTTTTGATCCCGGGCTTTCCTGTAACAGCCAGGTCCCGGCAAGGGCGAACAACACCACAAATTGTGTCGCATGGGCAAAAAGACCAAGTACGGAAGTGTCCGAGGACATGATGACGAAGGCTGCCGCGGCCAGGGCCGCACCCGCACGGCCAAACAAGCGCCGTGCAATCAGGAACAGGATAACCGTCGAGAGCAGATTAACGATCATGAGGCCCATGTGGATGGCTGTGACCGTTTGCCCGAATGCGGCAAGAATTGCTGAATAGGCGTAATATGTGCCGGGAAGCTTCATATTTGCCGCCTCGAGGTAGGGCGGCACCCCGTCCAGGATAAGCTGGCCCATGAGGGCGTACTCGCCTTCATCACGCTCCAGCGGTACCGGCGCTGCTTGAACTCGAACTATCATAACCGTAACGACGGTTGCCAACAGAACCGCGAAGGTTAGAAGGGGAATCCAATTTTTTGAGATAAAGCGCCTGTCCAATGATGGGTCTCCTGCTCACATCTGCCGGATGGAGGCCGATGAATTTTCCGGAACAGGCGCGGACCCTCTTTCGCATTTCCTATGCACCAGTTTAGCAATGATCCCCAGCGTAATCAGCGATCCCAGGGACAGGGCCATCCTGGCGGAAAATAGCTGGCTCCATTCTCCCGAAAGGTAAATCTCCCTTACCATACCGATAAAGAAAATGAACACGGAAACGGTGACTGCTTCACCCAGGGCGGTGGCGAAAAAGTAGTCCCGGAAGCGGACTTTCGTCAGTCCCATAGCGAAGTTAATAGGACCGGGCACAAACATCAGGCGAAGGAGGAGGACGGCTTTGAAGCCATTGTTTTCAATCAGGCAGTCATATTTTCTCAGCCTGGCTCCGAGAAGTGAAGAAACAAAGTCTCTTCCCAGTGTTCGGGCAATCAGAAAGGAGAGCGAGGCGCCCGCAAGGGCGCCCGGCCACACCCAGGCAAAGCCCCAAAAAGGTCCGAACAAGGCGGCGCCGACCCCGACAAAAATCATCAAGGGGATTAAAAGACACGTACCAACCGAGCAAGAGATCATAAGAAGGGCCGGACCCATCAGACCTGCTTCACTTATGAGACTCTGGAGTTGCTCGGGTTTGAGGTGTACTCTTATGGATGAAAATTCCACGAGCCCAATCGAAATTCCTGCTAGAATCAGCAGGACGAACGCTTTGATTAGCGTCCTTCGCCGAGCGTTGCTCGTTATTTTGATCGGTTCTTCCATTCCAATCACCACTTGCACCACACTGGGGTCACTGCTATCGGTCTTATCCGTGGTTGTCTTGAAAAAGCCTCGAGTTTATAAGTTTCATTTTCGCCAGGCGATACTCACACGCCGTTTTGAGACAACCGACACCATATGTTACGCTTCGCGTGAAGTTGATGGAGGATGCCTCTTGGAAATACCTGGTTGGGCAGCTTACTTCCGCAACCGTGTATCCAAGCCAGAGGATCTGGGCTATCATCTGGTTATCAAAAACAAAATCGTCCGAGTTCGCATGGAAGGGGACCTTTTCGAGCAATTCCCGCGAAAAGCCCCGATAGCCCGTATGATACTCTGAAAGCTTAGCGCCCAGAAGAAGATTCTCGGCAAAAGTGAGGGTCCTGTTGGCTACGTACTTCCACAGGGGCATGCCCCCTTTCAGGGCGTAGCCGCCGAGAATCCTCGAACCAAGGACGCAGTGGTAGAGTGCGTTTCCAATCATGGAAACAATAGCGGGAATGAGTTTTGGAGTGTACTGGTAGTCGGGATGTACCATGATGACGATGTCGGCCCCTTCTTCCAGTGCGAGCATATAGCAGGTCTTCTGGTTTCCGCCATAGCCCCTGTTGATCTCATGGGCGTACACCTTGGTTTTCGGAAGACCCCTGGCGACTTTAATCGTATTGTCATGACTGACGTCATCCACCACTACAATCAAATCGACGCAGTCCTGGGCCAGCACCTCGGAATGGGTCTGCCGTAATGTCTTTTCGGCATTGTAGGCCGGCATTACCACGACGATCTTTTTGTCTCTGAACATCAGCTTCTACCGTTACCCTACCTGCGCGGGCGTCCAGGCAAACTCGAAATGGATTTTCTTTGGCAACCGTCTTTTCGGGCGCCCCTCGATCGGTTTCTTGCCCCTGACTACGTCCTTTTGCATATGTTCACGATGCTGTCAAGAGGTTGGTTCTTCACTGCAACACGCGTTCGAAGATCACGAGAGGCGATTCAGCCGAGAGAAGCCCGTAGTGAAAGCGTGGGTCGGGGAAATTACCCCAGGCTATGTCGGAAGCCTTCATTACATGGGACACCCATGTGAAAAACACACGCTGTGCCTGCACACAGCAAAGCGCACATCCCCGCATCCATTAGCCGAGAGCAGGAACTGCCGTCGTGTACCTTGATGAGCGGTAATATTTTAGCCGGTGTCCCTCAGAAAAAACAAGCACTCCCGGCCGGGAGGACAGATTGAGGTTGGAGAAAAGAAGCGTCGCGGCCGTTTCTGCGGAGGGGACCGCCCGGAGGACATCGTTTGCGTGAGGAAGTATGCGCGCCGGTTCAACTGTCGAATACGCAAAGCTGAAAGCAGTCCGGACTGCGTGTCACCTGAGTTAAGACTTATGGAATGAGGCATCAGTTCCCCGATCGGCCGGTCCACAAATCCGCTAAAGTCTTTGGTTGAAGGTTCCGATTCTACTTTCAGGAAATACGATAACGAATGTCCTTTTTTTGCAACCATCTAACAGAGGTCTTGCAGGTGGAGAACCAAAAAGTTCTGAAATTCATTGGAGCAGGCCAGTCCACTATGCAGACGGGCAGCTCCGAACCGGGCTCCGACAAGAAGGAACAATCCAGTGTAATATACGAGATGCTGATAAAAAAAGGGTATCTCGATGAGCAAAAATTGAGCTATGCCAAAAGAGTTCATTCTAAGCTGATGGGAGACAAGACACTCACCGAGGTCTTGCAGGAGCTTAAATACGTTACCCCCGAACAGCTCCAGGATACCCTGTCGGCCAGCAAGCTCGGCGCGCTTCTCGTTGAACTGGGGCTTATCACGGACCATGACCTCGAAACGGCTATTCGCCTGCAAAGAGAATCTTCTTCAAAGCAGACAATCGGTGAGGTGCTGGTCGAAGGCGGCTTAATTGAAGAACGAAGCCTGCTCGAAGTGCTTTCCTATCTGATGGGGCTTCCGTATTATGAGCTTGACAGCGCCCGCCTGGACGCTAACCTGCTGAGAAAAGTTCCACTCAACTGGTATACTCTTCATCAATTCCTGCCGGTTGGCCGTGCAGATGGAAAAGTAACGGTCGCATTTATCGATCCGATGAACCGCGACAGTCTCGATGCGGCTGAAAAGGTTTTTGGCAAAGTTAGACAGGTTATCTGTTCGCAATCCGATTTCCGCGAAATAGTGAGAATCCTCGAGCACGAAGCCGCTAAGATGAATCAACCCGACGAGAAATCGGTAGTCGGAGTGGTAAACACGCTGCTTGAGGAGGCTGCAAGCGGCAATGTCAGCGATATCCATATCGAGCCAATGAAAGACAGGGTCCGGATCCGATTTCGCCTTGACGGGGTCCTGGTTCACCACAGGGATCTCCCGCTGCAGATGGGGCCTCCGATAACAAGCCGGCTCAAGATTATGTCGAATGCGGACGTAGCTGAAAGGGAGCGGCACCAGGGCGGCAGGATAGAATTCAAGGACCCGCGGACCGGGGCATCCCTGGACGTCAGGGTCTCTTTTTATGTGACCGTATGGGGTGAGAAGATCGTCCTGAGGCTGTTGGGAAGAAAAGGGCTGCTCCTGAGCCTGAATGAAATCGGGATGTATCCGAAGATGCTCGAGAGGTTCAAATTCGAGGCGCTGGATATTCCGTGCGGGGTTATCCTTCTAACGGGCCCAAAGGGTTCCGGGAAAACGACCACCCTCTACAGCTCAATTAACTATCTCGAAAATGTGAATACCAGTATCATAACCGTTGAGGACCCGGTTGAGCACCTTATCGACGGGATAGCTCAATGCTCGATACACCCCGAAATAGACATGACCCTCGAGGAAAGCCTCAAGCACGTTGCCCGGCAGGACCCCGACGTTATTGTAATCGGAGAGACAGGCGACCGCTTTTCAGCGGAGACCTGCATTCAGGCTTCTCTAGCGGGACATAAGGTACTAAGTACGTTCCTCGCTGAAGACACCTTCGGGGGACTCATCCGTCTATTGAATATGAACCTCGAAGCGTTCCTGATCTCTTCAACGCTGATCTGCGTGGTCTCTCAAAGACTTTTGAGGCAAGTATGCCCCAAGTGCGCAGAGAATTATGCGCCCCAACCTGCCGACATTCGCCGGCTCGGCTACACCCTGAACGACATAAAAGGCGTCAGCTTCAAAGCGGGGCGCGGGTGTTCCGAGTGCCGTTTCACCGGCTACAAGGGGCGGGTGGGCATATTCGAGCTTCTCATTTTGAACGAACCTGTCAAGGACGCCATCCTGAATAAAAAGACATCTTCCGATATAAGAAAGATCAGCATAGAGACATCGGGTTTCGTAACGCTGTTCGAAGATGGAATTATGAAAGCAGCCAACGGAGTGACTACCCTGCAGGAGATTTTCAGGTGTCTCCCGCCTGTGGGCAAACCAAGGCCGGTCTCCGAACTAAGACGCCTTTTAGGCAAAGAGTGATGATCATGCAAAAAAACAACGGCTCATTATTGGACATTGTAGAAGAATACGCGGCCTCTGAGTCGATGAACCTCCCGGTATTTCCGTCGGTGGCTCAGGAACTGCAGAAAAAGATGGCTGACGAAAACAGTTCAATCAACGATATTGCGGCAATCCTCGTCAAGGACCAGGCCCTGGCCGGCCAGATGCTGAAGCTTGCCAATTCGGCATTTTTTGCGGGTTTGAACAGGGTGCGCACGATACGAGAGTCGATCATGCGCCTGGGCGTCAACCAGGTATATAATTGCCTGATTGCATGCAGCCAGAAGGATTACTACGTCTCACATGACCCGGTCATAGGTAAGTACCTCCAGGTTCTCTGGAAACACGCGCTTGCAACCGCCAAGGGTTCTCAATGGCTGCTGCGCAAAACCGGGTACTCGGAACTTGCGGATGAAGGTTTTCTGGCGGGTCTTTTCCACGATATCGGGAAGCTGCTTCTGCTCAGGGTTTTCGAAACGATAAGGTCTGAAAATAAGGATATTGCACTCTCAGAGCCCTTCATTCTTGAGATACTCGATTCCATGCACGTCGTGCAGGGATACACCTTGATGAACGAATGGAGTATTCCGGAGGTTTACTGCGACGTGGCAAAACATCATCATGACGAGGAGTTCGACAGTTCGGACACGCTGCTTATGGCCGTGCGCCTGGTCGACCAGGTTTGCGCAAAAACGGGTCTGAGCCTCAAACCCGATCCCGCGCTCGTCATGGCGGCCCTGCCGGAAGTCCATGCAATGTCCGTCAAAGAAATCGTCCTGGCCGAGCTCGAGATAGTAATAGAAGATGCGCTGGAGGCGTAATAAGAAGAATCTATCCGCAGATGTCGCAGATCAGCGCAGACACAGCAGGTAAATCCTCAGAGGACCTCCTGCTCGATCGGTCCTTTTCAGGCGGCGGTTTCTATAGAGACCTTTTTCTTTTTCGGCAAAGCTTCTGACGCTGCTTTACCGGTCTTAGGCTTTTGCTTAGGCTGGTCCTTCGATACAGCTCCGGCTTTCCTTACGGCCTTTGTCGATGCTGGTTCAGTGTCCAGTGGCGGCATAGACTTCGAATCAACAGCCGGCGCAGGCTGCGGTTCAGACACCGTCTTCGCTTCGGCTGCAGGCCCCATTTCACGGATCTTCACCTCGGGCGTGCGTTCTCTATCTTTTAGCCATTGGACTATCTTGGGCGTGAATTGTCTCTGAAATTTGGAGCTTACGTAGATTCCGATATGCCCGGTTTCGAGGCAAAGGTCCTCGGTGTCGCTGCTCCCCACCTTACTGGTGAGCAGGTTGCATGCTTCCGGTGGGACGAGGTGGTCGTACTTGCCGTAGATATTGATTAGAGGCATGGTGACATTTTTCAGTTCGACCAGACGCCCCCCGACTTCCATCTTGCTCTGAATCAGCAGATTCTTTTGGTAGCAATCCTCGACGAACTGCCGGATGGTTTCTCCTGGAACGTCCGGACTGTCGAAAATCCACTTTTCCATCCGTACGAAGTTTTCGATGAAGTCCTTGTTGTCGATGTTTTCAAAAAAACCGATGTACTTGTCGATCACCAGCCGGGCCGGGTTAAGGAGAAGAAAGCCCAGATTCAACAGGTCCCCCGGCATATTGCCGTACGCCTCAATAATTCTCCCCAGGTCGATTCCCTTGGTCCAGATATGTAAAAGCCCCTGTTCGGTCTCGAAATTGCTCGGAGTTACGGTAGTAATGAGGTTCTTTATCTTCTCCGGATGCAGGGCCGAATAGATGATCGCAAATGTTCCGCCCATGCAGATTCCCATCAGGTTGATCTTGGGGATGCCGTGGCGGTCTCTTATAAAATCGACCACATTGTCCAAATACCCATTCACGTGGTCGTCAATTGTCAGGAAGCGGTCCTTGCGGGCAGGATAGCCCCAGTCGATCATGTAAACATCGATTCCCATATTCAGAAAATTCTGTACGACACTCCTTCCGGGCTGCAGATCGAGCATTGTCTCACGATTGATCAGCGCATAGACCATCAGCATGGGCGTATTGAGCTGTTTTTCCGAGGTAGGCCGGTAATGTTTCAGCTTGATGCGGTCCTCCTCGTAGACTACGTCGTAAGGTGTTTTTCCGATTTCCGTGTCGAGTGTGCCGAGCAGCACATCTTTGGATTTGATAAGGCGCTCGCGAGACTGCTCGATGCCTTTAAGCCACTTGGTCATTATATCGTTTACGGGCATTCCAAAGGTGTTCATTGGGCGTCCTTTTTTCTCAGCGCGGATTCAAGATCGCTGATTTTCTTGTTAGCCTGTCTAGTCTGCTTCTTCAACGTATAGAGTTCTTTGTAGACCTCGTCCATATCCCTGTTGGTGGGAATTGGCAAAAACTCAAGGAACTCCGTCAGCACATCATTTCCAGTCATCTTGAAAGCAGCCGCTTCATCTATCAGGCGGGAAAGGGCCTGACGGTATTCCTCTGTTCTAAAAAGCGACATGTAATGATTCTCGAGCACTTTGATCCACATTCCGTAGTAGACTTTAAACTCATCCGCCAGCTCTCCTTGTTCTCTGAGCTTGTCGAGTCGCTCCTTCATTTCTATAAAAGATTTTTCCATTGGAACAGCGAGCAGCATTCGAAATTCCGTGACGGCTGCCTGATATGTACTGAATTTGTCCGCAAGCCGGTTGATTTTTTCCTGATAAACCCGCGTGAGTCCCACTTGGGGGATTTTGAGCAGGGGCTGAATTTCTTTTTCGTGAAAGCTGGTCCATGCTTTGACAGCTTCGTGCTGTAGGTCTTCCATGCCGCGGCCCGTGACCTCTCCTTTGTCCCAGAGCCACTTGAACAACTCCTGACTAAGCCCCCCGGAACCCATCACATGCATAAGTGCCTGCAGCAGATCGAAAGGGGGGGCAGAGGATTCGTTTGCATCGGAACCTTGAGCGCCTGTCCAGAGCGGCTGAAAAGACCGCCAGATGGCGAGCGATACCTTCATGTATTCCTCGGTCCGGGAAACATCAGCAAGTGAAGTAGACACTTCCTGCCAGCTTTGAGCAGCCGAGAGCCAGAACTTTGTCGACGATTCCATCCATTTGGACCAAGGCAAGCCATTAGTTCCCTGATCGTTTTGATTCATGAGTAAACCTCAGCTTCGAATGAATTGGGATAAAGCAAAAAGAAATGGGAGAATTTCCCAGATCAAGGCCGCACCGGTAGCGTTCCCTTTTTAAGGTCTTCGGGCTTGACTTACAGTGGGGGGTTTAATGTATTTTCCGTGGAGAAAGACTGTAGTATGAGTGGTAGTGCTCTGCGGAAGCAGCCCCCGCCTTACTGTGGTTGGGTGTTGTCCGGCTTGGCGGAATGGGGTCTTCTCCCGTTATCTTGATAAATATTCATGTGTTGCAGCATCTGCCATGCTTTTTCTTCCTTTTCCTTTTCCTCCCTCTGCTGTTCATCCATTGCCCGATCCATTTCGGGATCGGTACCGTATATAATGCGGTCTTTGGTATCGGTACGATCTGCCATGAGCTGGCGGGGCGGACTCGTGCGATTTTCCAGGGTTTGAGTTTTTGATGATGACCCCGCCGCGCCCGAACCAAAAGCGGTGTCCGCCCGCCCGAACGCAAGGACGAGACCGGAAACGAGCAAGATGATGAGAAATGTTGTCCCTTTCATTTTAGCCCTTATTGGTTAGTTGTTGCCGGCGGTCCGGGATTATCCATTAAGCGCATAGCGCTGCGTAAGCTATTTTCAGTGCCGTTTTTTCTACAAATAGTCCCCGCGCTTCCATTTGAGCGATTCCATATATCCTGTAACCTTCAACTCTTCGGCCATGTTCCTTAGCGGATGATCTGCGGGAAGGCCACTCATTTTATCGTCCAGACCGGCGGTTTGCTCGTTAATCTGTTCGACGAGGGAGTTAATTTGCTTTGGCGACAAGTTTTGCTGGAGCGCATTCTTTAAAGAGTCGAACTGTGTCAGGGTGGAATCGAGCGCGGAAATCGCTTGAGACAACTCGGGCGGCTGCGCTGAATTCGAGATCAGGGATTGAATCCCCAAGGGACCGGGTAAGCTCCCGGGCTCGCAAACTGCAGCAGTCTCTGACTGCGGTCCCGATATCTCGCTCTGCAGAAGCGTTGCGAAAGCGTTATCGGAACTGACGGTCTTTGTCCCGGTTGACTGTTGGCTTTCCTGTATAGCTTGCTGATTGAGAATTTCATTTATTATCATACGGCGACCTCCCGTCCGGCAAAAAGATTCCGAGTCGAAACAATGTTAAGCAAATACTTTGCCAAAAGACCCCTTATTGTTTAAGCGCGCTGTGATTTAATCGTGAATATTTCTTTTTATGTAACCCTTTCAGGGTATTATAAATAATTCGTCGTCCTGTTCTCCCCAGGGTGGCGCGCTGCTGACCCTGGGCTACCCCATGCAGCCCTTTCAGGGCAGGAAAGTCAATAAGCCCCCGCATGGCGAGGTCACAGCAGACGGATACTATCCTTTGTCCGTCCTGTAGGTACTCGTTTGCCGGATGAACCAGAAAATCGAGAGCTTGCAGGCTGGCATCGAAAACCAACCTCTTCATTTTCGAACTCCGACTTCCGGCAGTTCTCTCATGCGCCGTCAGGGAAAGATTTTCCGGCAGGTGGAATTTTATGCCGGTTTGGCGCCTACGGGCATGCGAATTAGAGCTGAGGTTCCCTCGTCCATTTTTTCAAGGAGAACAGTAAACCCGTAGGGCAGGAGGAGCTGTCTTGCCGCATATAATCCAAATCCCAGGTGATCGCTTTTTGAAGAGGCGTCACTGTCGTCATCGCACCATCCCGATTCGAACAGGTCGAAAAAAACTTCAGGATGCTGCTCTTTTCCCAACCCACAACCCGAATCGGTTATTCTGACCAATATCTGCCCGTCGAGCATGGAGGTTTCGACGACCAGTTCCTTCTTTGACGATTCCTTCATGGCTGTAACGGCGTTCTGGAAAAGGTGGAAGATGGCTGGAACCAGGTGGCGTCCGAGGACTTTTACGTGGGGCAGGTTTCTTTCCAGGCGCAGCTCGGATTTAACATGGTGTTTGAAGAAGAGATCCGACCGGAAAACTTTCGCCATCCTCTTCAGGAGAGCATTGATGTCTATTTCGGCCCCGTACCGCTCGATTTCATGAAGTTGCATAAACTCGCGTAAATCTGAGGCAAGGTTTGAGATCTGTTCGCGCAGTTGAACCAGCCGTTTTTGCTGCTTGCCCAGAAGCTCGGACCATTTTTCGTTTTCGCCGCAATTGCTCTCGAATATACGATCCTGAAGCTCCAGACCCGACGTCAGCATCTCTGTCAGCATGGTCAGGTTCTGCAGGGGGCCATTGATATTATGCACAAACCCCTGGACGAATTTGCCCGAGTAGTTCGATCTGTCCTTTTCGTGCAAAGCACGGATGCATTTTTCGATAAAGAGATTTTCGCTTTCCAATGGTTTTGCGTCAGCCATACGTTTCGCTTGCTTGGCAATTCAGTGTTAAGTGGCGCTTTCAGCCTTATTCTTCAGGTCTTGGTCTTTTTCACGACTTCCATGAATGCCTCAAGGGCTGAGGGATCAAACTGCTTGCCACGGTTTTTAAGCAATTCGGTAATGGATTCCTCGTAGGACATGGCATTGCGATAGGCACGCTTTGACGTCATTGCGTCAAATGCGTCGACAATGCTCACTATTCTTGCAAGGAGCGGAATATCCTCATTGGAAAGGCCGTCCGGGTATCCGGCGCCATCCCACCTCTCATGATGATGTCTTATTATCGACCTTTCCTCACGGCTCAACCCGAGCTCGGATACAATCGATTCCCCGATCACGGGGTGTTTCTTTACGACTTCGTACTCATCCTCGGTCAGGGGGCCCGGTTTGTTCAGTATACTGTCTGCAACTCCTATTTTGCCTATATCATGAAGATAGCCCACAGTCTGCACGGACTCGAGTTGAGCCCCCGAGCAGCCGAGGATTCTGGCTACCTCGATTGCGTAGCGGGTTACTCTTTCAGAATGTTTGCCCGTATAAAGATCTTTGGCTTCCAGAGCATTCACAAGGGACTTCAAAATGCCGTAAAAGTTGCTGATCAGGCTTTCGTAGAGCGCCATATTCTCAATGGCGAAAGCAGCCTTCCTGATCAGGAAATCAAAAAGCCGCATTTCTTCTGAAGGCAGCGTGGGGCAGTCTTCCCTGTGAAATGCTATCAGCACGCCGAATGGTTCCCCCCGGATGCGCATCGGCCAGCAGGAAAGTGTCCTGTCTGTCTGGGGCGCGTTCTCAAAAGAGCCTTGGATTTGGTCGGGGTCAATCACGACATGACTTGCGCCGTTGCCGAGCAATTCCTGCATCCAGTTGTGCGAGAGCCCTAATCTTTGAGGCCAGCAATCATCGGAATTCCATCCGCAGCTAGCCATTCCCACAAGGCTGCTCCTGTCCTGGGGCACCAGGAAAAAACTTACCTTTTCGACCGATTCGAAAGATTTGGCGAGTTGGACGATTCGAGGATAAAGATCATCGCTTGAACGGATTTCGTCTATCTCCTTGGAGATATGAAACAGCCTGATCTGCTCGTTGACCCTGTTCTCGAGTTCGCGGTTTACCCCTTCGAGTTCCTTGCGGGCCTGGATTTCGAGCTGCAGGCTGAGATTGTGGAGCAGAAGCTGCTTTTCCTTCATGATGCGCTGCAGCGTGAGGGCTACATCCTGGAGCGTGAACGGCTTGGTCAGGAAGTCCGAGGCCCCTTTGCGCATAGCCTCAATCGTGTGGTCCATGGTTGGAAAGCCGCTCATCATGACGACCGGAAGACCATGGTCCCGCTCTTTCAGCTCTGTGAGAAGCCGCAGCCCGTCTACGTCAGGCAGACGCAGGTCCACAAACGCGCAATCGAATACTTCCTCATTGAGCACGTTGAAGGCTTCCCGTCCTGTCAGGCAAACCCGCACTCGCTCGTGTTCCAGACGCTGCAGGCATTCCTGCAGGAGCTCACCGAGCATTACATCGTCTTCCACGATCAAAATTTTCATAGCCTGCCGGACTCTATTCTATCAATGATAAGCTGTTTGAGTTTGACGAGTTCCGAATCTGAGATAATGCCGTCCCGCTTGAGACCCTTCAGCAGCTCGAGGGCCGCCATCGCCCTGTTCGGATTGCCCTGTGGTTTTTCCAGAAAAGCATCGGGCCGAAGTCCGGGCAGATTCGGCAGTAGCGGTCCGCTCATCAGATTGCCGGAGCTGTCGTAAACCTTGCATCCAGAATAGCGTTTCCCTTGAAGCAAAAATATCTTCTCGTGCAGATTGTCTATTTCCCTGAGCAGGTAAGCCTTCTCTTTATAGTTGTTGACCCGTTCGATGGAGTTTCGAATCGTCACGGCCACCTGCTCGACCATGAACGGTTTCTGAATATAGTCGTAGGCCCCAAGCCGCAAGGCTTGGATGGCTGACTCCAAGCTTCCGAATCCGGTTATCAGAATGCACAGAATATGCGGATATAGAGTTCTAACCTGTTTGAGCAGGGTCAAACCATCCATCCTCGGCATGTTCAGGTCAGAAACAAGGATGTCGAAATCGCCTGCCGACAGTTGTTCTAGCGCGGCCACGCCATCGGGAGCAAGCTCAACCACCGCGCCTGCTTCCTCGACCGTCTCAGCCAGGATTTCCTGGAAAATATCGTCGTCGTCGGCCACAAGGACCCGCACGGCCGTATTGGATTTAGGTGTCATTATCTCTGATCTACCACAAGGTTCTAAGCCTTGCCATCAAATAGAATACCCCGAAGTTTCTCTATCTTATCGCGAAAGCGGGGAACCTTTTCCGGTGGTATATTGCGGATTACCTTGCCAGAGTTGCTCTCCAAAACCTGAACGACGGTCCTGCCGTCCGCACCCACCACAAAATTGAGCTCGATCCCCAGGTTTTCCTTCAGGAAAGTTTGCACGTTCTGTGAGACTTCCGCCGAAAATTCCGTGTCCGGCAAAGGAAGGTTGTTGCCGCTGTTTGCTTTTTCTCCCCCGGCTTTTGAGGCATTGGGGTCTTCAGCCTTGGCGACCGGCGAGACTGACTGGGCCTCTTTATGGTGGAATTCCGAGGCGACCCACGGCCCGGTTGCCACCGGCTGGATCTCTCCCGTATTTACGCTCATAACTGCCTCACTGAACTCGATCTTATTGCGTTAGTACAGCAAATCACGTCGCTCACTGCTTCTCTTTCAAGAGCGGCTGAACCAGGAATTCGGCGAACCGCAGCGCCAGGCAATCGGCCATCACGCCACACCTCTGGGCGGGGTCGCCAACGATCGTAGTCCAGACAAGGTCGACATCGGGACCCGGCCCGGAGCACGCGCTCTGTTTGATGTCCCAAAGGACTGCACACGTGCGTGCGTCCAGTATCCGAGTGCGGACTACAAGCTTTGTGGGCATGGCCCCCGATCCATCCATCAGGTAAAGGATCGATGGGACCATCGCGAGTTCGCACCCCTCGTTTCTGGCATACCATAAGGCTTCCGAGTCGGACTTGACCTCATAGGGCAGCGGCTTGATTAACCTGAAAGGGCCCCTTTGGACAAGCCTGCTCTGAAACGCTGACGTAAGCGGGCGTGATGCTGCGGCCATCTCAGGCGGTGAACTGAAGGGGAATACGCAAATACGATCCATGGTGTGCTGTGCGATTTGTGCATGGACGAATACCTCCATGCCTGCCTCCACCGGTCTTTTTGACGAGTCCTGAAGCTGTGTCACAAGGCAGCCGCCAGTGCCGCTAACCGCAAGCAGGATAATAACTGTTACAAGCAGTCGTGGGGAAGAGAAAATTTCTATGAATCGGGTAGCTCGTTCCAGAGCATATTGCCTCAAGCCATGAGAAGCCATGCAAATGTGAATCTCCCTTTTTCCCGCGTGGAACACCAGGTTAATGTTCAGCCTGAGGTTCGGATTTGCCGGTTTTTAAGAAAAGGCCAACTTTCAATAGATTCCTTAGCAATGGATAAATCGGATTCAGAGCGAAAACTCTTTAATGGAAAATGGTCTGCGATATGATTTAAAGCGGGACCGTTCCGGCAACGGTCACCCGAGTTCAGGTCATTCAGCCGCGACTTCGTAGGCCCGGACGGGGACTCCCACTCCTTTTACCTGGATCTCTCCGAAAAACCGGGTGGAAATAGAAGGCTCGATCAGGTCGCGGGTCCTCTGGGAAATGAGAATGCCTTCAACAGGCGCGCTCGATTCCAATCTCTTCGCCAGGTTCACTGCGGAACCAAGCACAGTGTATGACAGACGCCGGGAAGACCCCATGTTACCAACAATAACCTCTCCCGTGTTGATTCCGATCCGCACTCGCAGCGGGAAACCGCCTTCCACGGCCCACTTTGCGCTCAGATCGCGCGCCTTCTTCTGCATCTCGATGGCGGCCTGGACCGATCTCAGGGCGTGGTCCGGCGCCGGTTCAGGGTCTCCGAAGAAGACCATCAGACCGTCTCCAATGTACTTATCGACCGTTCCACTGTATCTAAAGACAACATCCACCATCGTTTCGAAATAGTCGTTCAAAAAGCCTCGAATCCTGTCGGGCGAATATGAGGCGGAGTGCGCAGTGAAATCCTTGATGTCACTGAAAAGTATGGTCAGCTCTTTTCTTTGCCCTTTGCTTATCATTGTTGGATCGGCCAGAATCCTTTTTACGACCGAGGGCGGGAAATAGGACTCGAAAGACCTTCGCAGGGCCTCCTTTTCCTTTGAGTCCCGGAAATAGCGGTAAGCCATGATGAATGAAGCGGCGGCGGCGCTCGAGATTACGGGGCGAATAATGTTGAGCATCAGCCCATGTGAGAGGAAAAGGAAAAGCGCTGCAGCCACGTAGCCGATCATGAGCAGAACGGCCCCGGCACTGAAAAGAACGGCAGACAAACGCAGCGATAAAAGGAGAATGGCCGCAACCATCGCCAGCTCAATAGCCAGCATTTCCCAGCGGCTGATTTCAGATAAAAATGCCCCGGAAAGGATCGTCTGGATAACGTTGGCATGCAGACCGCTGAGCGGGAAGTTTATATCCACCGGTACCGCTCCAAGATCGGTGGCCCCCGTTGAGACGTCGGACACTACCGCTATCTTCCCCTCGAGTTCTTCGGTCCACATCTCGAATGCGTCCCGGTCTCCCGATGCGGCAAGGATCTGCGCGAAGTTGTAATGGCGCATCTCCCCCCACGGCCCGATGAAGTTGATTATCATGGCGCCATTTTTGTCTATCGGGATGAAGAAGTCCCGGCCCACGCCTCGGGGCGCCTTTGCGCCCTCTATGCGGATATAGCTGCCGGGCTTTATGGTAATATTCTCAGGCCCGACTCCAAGATAGCCGCAAACGACGCGGAACGGCAGACTGGGATAAAACCCGTCTTCATATCGGACGAGCAGTGGCACCCTGCGAATCACTCCGTCCCGGTCTGTTTTCAGACTGAGAAACCCTATTCCTTCGGAAACTTCAGCAAGGGGGGGGAAAGTTATGAGCGGCTTCGTCCCTGTATAGAGATCCTGCGTCCCGCCGTCCACCTTGATGTTCCACTTCGTGCGATCGAGATATTCGCGGATTTCCGGGGCGCCGCCGCCGGAGCGCGCCTGACTCCGGGACCCCAGGGCCAGGGCCATGCCGAAGTAGACGTTTCCCGCCTCACGTGCTGCTCCGATTATCGCCTGATCATCCGCCTGATTGGTGCCGGCCGCAAAAATCAGATCGTATGCCTGGGCCGCTACGCGCATTCCGGCGAGGTTTTGAATTACCCGGGCGTACTGGGACCGGGTGAGATAATAGGTTTTTAGCTGCTGGACGGCGGTATCGTTTATGTCAACGTGTATAACGGTGCCGTCATAGGGTGGCCTGAATGCGCCAATCGAGGAGCGGATCAGGAAAAATCTGTCGAAGACCTGTGAATTCCAGGTTTCGAACACTCCGGGAAACAGTTGGAAAAGCAGTTGGACAATGCCCAGGGCAACGAAAGCTGCAACCAGATAACCCCGGCTCCACTTCCGGCTACTTGTGCTCAATCGTATAAGTCCTGGCCACGAACCCACTTGAGAGGACCTCGTCGGCAAAAGCTGCAATGTCGAACCGGTTGGGGTCTTCAACTTTTTCGACGCTTCTCAAGGCCCCTCCGATGGGGACAGGCCGCTCGGCGGGCGAGGTCAGCTCGCGGTGTTCCCTTCTGAGCTCTCTTATCTGATCGAGAAGCGCTCCGGCTGTCTCGGCTTTGAAAGCCGCCTCGGCGGAATTATACCGCAGGTAAGCCTTTTCCAGCTCATCGAGGCGCTTTGCGGAGGCTATCAGATAGAATACCTCCCGGCCGGGATTCTTGTCCAGCCTGAACCAGACATCTCCGCGCGGGATATAATATCTGCGATTGGGCTGATAATCGCCTTCGAACTGCTGGAGCGCGTACGGAAAGAGCATCTTGATGCCATCCTGCTGGTTGTGGTGGAAAATGTATACGAAACACCTTCGCTCCAATTCCACCATCATCTTCAGTTGGTCGCCGGATTTAAGGGCCATGTCCTGATTTACCGGCAGCATGCTTTGCTTTCCATCTTGTCCCGACATGGCTGCAAAAGCCCATCGAAATATCACCTCGGGGTCCGAGGAGTGCCCCGAAGAGTCTTTGGCTGAGGAAGAGCCTGCGGCTGCGAGGGAGCAGGCAGGCCCGAAGCAGAGCAGCACAAGAGCGGCTGACAGGATCAATGTGTTGCTGATTTTCATGTTGTTTTTCCCCGAATTCGGGTGCCGGATACGCGGCGCGGCGTTGAGTCGCCCGCACGCGAGGCGTCCGGCATCCCCCTATGACTTTATCTTTTTGAGCAGCCAGGCCATATTGTGTCCCAGGGCTTTCATCGTTTCAATCCCTTCGACGTCTTTCTCCACGTCTCCTTTCTCCAGTCCCAACCCCATGTTCCAGTAGGTTGACCCGGGTATGATCATTTGACTGATCAGGAAAAAATGATTCATGGAATCAAATACGTGGATTGAGCCCGCACGGCGTACGGCTACGACCGCCGCCCCGACCTTTCGCCTGAACATGTCACTGTTTGCCTTGGCCACTAAGCCGGCCCGGTCGATCAGGGCCTTCATCTCAGCGCTTACATCGGTGAAATAAGTAGGAGAACCCAGTATTACCCCATCGGCCCGGGACATCCTGTCGATGCACTCATTCAAATAATCATTATCAACCGCACAGTGGCCGTCTTTGTTGTCGAAGCACTTGAAACACGCCTTGCAGCCACGGATATCCTTACCTGCGAGCTGCACCATCTCCGTTTCGATGCCTTCTTTCTCAAGTTCCCTGAAGACATAATTGATCAAGATGGCGGTATTCCCGTCTTTTCTCGCGCTCCCATTGATTCCGACAACTTTCATTTCGTCACCCTCTCATGCAATCCGGATTCCGGAAAAGTAAGAAACATGGGATGTGTCAGGGCTCGCGCACGATCCGGAACCCGAGGTCGTTGTCCATGCCGTCGGGCAGACCGCTTCTGCGAATGGCGCACCGGGTGGAACTCGCAGAACCATGCCAGCACCCGCCGCGAATCACTCGGCTCTGTCCCATGCTCTCATCGGTATTTTGCGGATTGTTCCTGTCGTGCCGCACATATGAATCTACGCCATAAACATCCGAGCACCATTCCAGTACGTTACCCAGCATATCGTGGAGACCGAAAGCGTTTGGCTGGAAAGTACCGACGGGCGCGGTAGCCGCGTAGCCGTCATCGCATTCGTGAGGCGATTTAATGCCGAGCTGTTTTTCGGCCGTATAATCGGCAACGTTTTCATAGATACAGGCCCTGGAGCTATCCTCACCCCAGTACCGGGAGGCATCGGAACCGGCCCGGCATGCGTATTCCCATTCCGCTTCCGTTGGGAGCCGGAAATGGTATTGCCCGCCGTTCTGGCCGGTAAGCCATTGTGTAAAGTTATTAGCGTCCTGCCAGCTCACGAATACCGCCGGCTGACTTTCGCCATTGAGTGAATGGCCTGCGTAGTTCGTGCTGTCGTGATCTTTGTAGAATTGTCTGAACTGCGCATTTGTCACCACCGTTTTGCCCATCCAGAATCCATCGACACAGACCTCGTGGACCGGCCCTTCATCTTCCGATCGATTTTGCTCGCTTTGAGGACTGCCCATGAGAAAGCATCCTCCTGGGACCCATACGAACACCAGCCCTGTGACAGGCTCTTTCCAGGTTTTTATACTCCTGATGGGCTTTTCGCCGCGTGAGGCAGATTCCTCAGCCTGTCCGGATGCCGAACGCTCCGGCGCGCCCTGAGGAGCAGGCTTGGGCGCAATCGAGGCCGTCTGCCCGGGAGACTGCGGCAGCGGGGCAATGAAGTAAAAATCGCCTTCCAGGGAGGAAGATTCCCATGGCACCTGTCTGCCTCCGGTGGCCTCGCGAACTGCCGAGCGCACCTGCTTGAATACGTCTTCGATCTTGAGTCCCGGCTGAACCATGGCCCGGATGAGCTCGCCCGTATAGACGCCGTTATCTCCCTGGCCGTCGTTGGCGACAGAACCTGGTGCAGTCGCATAGGCGACCAGCGTACCGGTCGGAGCATCCACCGAGGCAAGCCCTTGAGAAATGGAGCGGAAACTTCGGGCAAAAGGGTTGTCTCGGCACGCATCCATGATAACTATGTTTAGCCGGTTGTGGGCGTAATCCATTTCGCTCAGTACTGCGCCCATATCCACCGCCTCGTATTCGACCTGCTTTTCATGCTCGATTGCCGCCCCTACGGGGAGAAGGTAGTTATGCCCATTCACCTGAATCCCGTGTCCAGCGTAATAGAAAAGGCCGACCCCCCCCTTCTGGAGCTTCTCCCCGAAAGCTTGAATCTCGCGCTTCATTTGTTTCTGGTCGAGGTTTTCCTTCAGGGTAACCTCGAAGGAGAGATCGCCGAGCGCCTTTGCCATGGCACGGGCATCATTGATGGGATTGCGAAGAGGTCCCGATGCATAGCCGGCGTTGCCGATGACCAGGGCCGTTCGTCTTTCGGACTGGTCCGGAGCCGCTTTCTGATTCGCCAGGGCAGAACTGCCGCACAACACAAAGCCGCTCAGAAGAGCGGCCAGAAAGCAGGACAAGAACATCCTTTTTCCAGTTATACTGCTCATTTTCCGCCACCATCCTGTGTCTAAGTAAAAAAGGGAGTCTCCCCTGAAGGCAAAACTCCCTGAAGGATTTATCAGGCTAAGTTACAAAAGATCCGGCCGCAGGATCGCGATCTGTCATGAAACTTCCGCGCCCCCGAAATTCGACCGCAATTATAAGTAAGATTGACCGGGGCTTCAACAAAAACGTTTGGTTTTTCTCAACCGGGCCCGTATCGGTCCGGCATTGCAATGGCCGCCCTCGGTCCGTAACGCGGCAGTTGCGCGGTCTTCCAACCGTTAATGTTCGAAAAGCGGCGCATGATTCTGATAAACCAGGCCTCACTTATGCGTTTCCGCCAGATTGATTGCCTGGATCTCAACTTCCTGCTTTTCTTCAGAAGGCACATCCGTTTCAACGCTCAATACAGTCCGAATCCGGCCGCCGGGGGGTATGTTCTTCATGTTGGGCATTACCTCCAGGCTGAATCCGGGTCCATTTGGAAACGGCATCTGTGTCACATGAAGGACTCGTTCGTCGTATGTGCACTTTATTATCTTGAAGGCTCTATTCTTATTGTCAAGGACGAGCACCTTTCCGGAAATCACCCCCTGATCGGGAGACAACCGTCCCACGATCAGAAGTTTCGGCCTGATTCCAATCTCTCCTTCTACGGAAGCGTTTACCCAGACAGTAAGCTCAGGTTTTTCGGCAAAGTCTGTATGAAGAGTAATGGTCCCCCTGTAGTTTCCTCTAGGCGTGTTATTGGAGACTATGAGCCGGTAATGTTTCCCGTCTTCTACGGTTTCAAGCCTGTACACGGCTTTTTTGTTTAGATCATCGTCAATTTTTTGGATGTGAAACTGCTTCGAGGTCGTAACCAGATCGATGGTTTTTTCCGTGAGACCATCGGAGAGTCCCATGAAATAGATGGTTTTCTCAGGCAGGACCTGGATCAGAGGCTTGATAATCCCCTCCACGGTCAGGATCACCCGAGGGTTTGAGGGGGCATCGCTCAAAACGGACGCGCTCTTTTTGACATATCCCTGAAACCCTTTCAGCTTCAACTCTAAAGTTACTTTTCCCTCCCCGCCGGGGGGGATCGCCCTGTCAAAACGGGCAACCGTGCAGCCTCAACTGGGCTGAACGTCTCTTATATTCAGAGTGGCATTACCGCCGTTCTTCACAATGAAGTCATGGGCGAACGGCGCCGTTTCGGAAAGTTCCCCAAAATTATAATTGGTTTCGGCAAAAGAGATGTTTGAAGTCTGTGAGGCAGCATGCACGGCAACCCCCAAGAAAGAGCCAATTCCAAAGCATCCGATCAGGATCATCAAGATCCCTTTGAATAATTTCCCCATCGATGAAATCTCCCCCATGTGACGCGTTAAAGTGCGGCATCAGGCATCCGCCATGAAAAAAGCCCGGCGTACCGGGCTCTTGAAAACCAGGGCTTCTTCTTGCCTGCCTGAAGTTTATTTAGGCACCCGAGGAAGTCAATGAAAAAAATCAATTTGTGAATTTGTGAAGTCCGGGGTTGGGTCAGTGAGTCCGGGCCCCGGGCTGGTGATCCCTAAGTGTATCATTTTCTATGGATTTCGGAGGCTTGATCCTGTTTTCCCCCTTCCTTCTTGACGAATTCATATAGATAATACATATTGATACATATAAAATAACATATTGTCTCAGGAGAGCTTTTATGAGAACAACCCTGAACATAGATAAGGAATTACTCGACACTGCGGCAAAGTTGACCGGCATTAAAGAAAAGACTTCTCTGGTCAGACTCGGCCTCGAAGCCCTAATAGAGAGGGAAAGCAGCAGGAGGCTTGCCAAATTGGGCGGAACCGAAAAGGACCTGGAGATGATAGCCCGCAGAAGAGCAGGGGACACCTAAAATGGTCCTTGTGGACACTTCAGTATGGGTGGCGTATCTGCGGGATGGGAACATCGGGCTGGAAACGTTGTTGAACGAGGGCCATGTTGTCTGCCATCCGTTCATCATTGGAGAACTTGCATGCGGGAATCTAAGGAACCGGTCTGGAATACTGCGTCTTCTTCAGACATTGTCCATGGTGGTCCATGCGGAACATAACGAAGTGATGGGGTTAATTGAAACTCGCAGCCTCATGGGAAGGGGTTTGGGCTACATAGATATGCATTTACTTGCTTCGGCCATCTTGACTGAGGTTCCACTGTGGACTCTTGATCGGAAACTTGACGAGGCTGCTTCAAAACTCGGTAGAAATTATCGGTTCTCTTGAATTTTCATTGAGGATTTATACCGGTCGAATTTAACGGTTCTTCTCGATTCACGCCGCTAAGGCGTCTGAACGCTTTCTCAAAGCTTTTTCGGAAGATAATGGCAAGCGCCCCGGATACCAGTCCGACTGCAGCGAGGGTCCAAAACATCCAGTATTGCTCGCCCTTTAGAGAACTGCCTTCCATCGTGAGCAAAATTGTCCCGAAGAGCCTGCCCACGGTTGAGAGTACCATATACTCCAGGGTGGAAATGGCGCTCAGTCCGAAAATATAGCAGAAATAATCTTTGGGGACCCCCGGAATGAAGAAGAGCAAGAAGACAAGAAACAGCCCTTTGCTTTGCAAAAGATAATCGAACCTTTTCATGATATCCTGAGGAACGATTCTTTCCGCCAAAGGCTTTCCGAAAACTCTCGCCAGGAGGAAAGCAACGTATGACCCTATTGTCAACCCGATGGTGGACAGTAGAGTCCCGCTGATCGAGCCGTATAAATATCCGCCAAGTATTCCCGTGATCTCACCCGGGATGGGCGCTATAATGACCTGTACAGCCTGGAGCGCAATGAAACCGGGAGTGCGCCAAGCGCCCAGGGAATCCAGAAATCCAATCATCTCTTGTTTGCATATAAAAAGAGAAATGAAGTCGAATTTGTAGAGGAAGCAGGAAAGCCCCCCTATTATCAAGACAAGCGCACCGAGCCTGAGCCAGACAAAGTTGATTCTTCGAGCTTCGGTTTGAGCCATTGCACACCCTGAAATAACGAGTTGCGCCCTTCGCAGGGGTTATCTGACAGAGGTTTCCTTCCCGAGCGGCTGTATTGGAAAGGGCTTAAAGTTCGGAAGCTACAATGTGGAGGTTTCCAAGTGGGACACTAACTAATATCTTCCGCCGTGCCAAGCGATATTTTTCAACGTGAGATTTTTTGTAACTCGGCAGCCGATTTTAGCCTTGACATCCAGTTTGAATAGATTTACCTAAAATGTCTGAAGAGTGACCGACTGTAGTTCGATCCTCGGTAGGTGAGGCTCCCGTGAGCACACAGGCCACTGCCCACAAGCATCGAAAGATGCGGCGTCAAGGGTAGAACAGGCACTCCCGGATTAAGGGTTTACCTAATGTGGCTGAGGCAAGACCGCCTCTTACGGCTCACGGTGCTAAAACTTGGACGAGTGGGGAATGTTGGCTCAATGGCGCACTGCTCAAAGTAGCAGTGATTTGAACCCCTTCCTTGCTTACGGCTGAGGAAAAGGGGTTTTTTTATTTTTCCCGGCCAATTCAGCAACCTGTTTAAGGAATAGGAGCAAATGAAAGAAAACGACGGCCAACCTCCCAGTTGTGGCGGGCCAATAACTGTGTGGAAGCGGTGTTAGTGATGCGATAGGCTTGAATTACCCTCCCCATCGCCTTACCTGACCGCTCCCACGAGAACCAACAAAAGCGGGAAGGTGAGAGGCGTATCAACTGCTTCTCCGGAAGCACTCGATTAGACCCTTTCTTCTCCTGGAAGTTCATTCATCAAGCGTAGCCAACGTGCGGCACGGTACGTTTATGCCCGTGGTCTGCAACGCTGTGGTGACGAAGACATCGAAATCCGCTCACAGAGGAAGTGTGCGATTTCGGATTATACGAGGGAAGGAGGAATCGTCATGATCTCAACAAATTATTTTCATGCAATCGATGGACGGATGAGGATCCACATCGCAGAGTTGAAAGGGGCTGGGGCGAAAGCGAGCGAAACTGTTGCAAGACTCACGGGGCTTGAAGGCATTCTGAATGTGACCGCCAATCCTACTACAGGAAACGTACTCATTCATTATGATCCAGCCCGGATGTCCCAGGGCGATGTCTTTCAGGCTTTATGGGACTTGGGATATCTAAGGAAAGGCAAACTCGCTCCCCTGAATAGTCAAACAAACAGATCGGGCCATTCGGTGTTGGGCGACACGGTCACGAGGGTGGCTATCGAAGCGTTGTTTTTCGCTTTGACGGGATAAAAGATTATGAAACACTAAGAGTTGAATGACGCTATTGATGTCAGATATCGGATACTGGATGTCGAATAGCTTTTATTCAACAACCAATATCAAATATCCAGCATTTTCGATAAGGAGCATGCATGCTCTATCTCAAGAAGCTGAATTCGATAATCCTGATCGTAATTTTGGGTATGCTCACGGGCTCGGTAAGCGGGGATGTTTATGCCGAGCCCGAAAGCCCTGTTACTGGTCCCGATTGCCCGGCCCGCGCTCAGGACACCGCGCAGCCGGACGCTGCTCCCGCCGCCTGTTCCTGGCTGGAATCCGCGAGCCCGCGGCTGCTGGGGCTGCAGTTCGACGGCGTGTATCAGAACATGCCGGGCTTTAAGAGCCCTTACCAGGGCGTGCACAGCCTGACTTCTACAAATGGCGAGGGGCAGGATGTCACCAGTACGTACGGAGTGTATCTGGGGTCGCAACTGGCTAGTACTACTTTGTTATTTAAATCCTATCTCGTATGCGAGAGTAGTCTACAATGACCTGCCGAAAAAGTTCCTCAAGAACCGCTCTGCGTAGCGCGGCCATGCTTCTTCTGCCCTTTGGGGGGAAAACCTCGCCCTGGGGCGACGGACGGAGCTTTTCGGCCCTGCCGCATTGGTGGAGGCCCTCGCTCAACAATGCCTGCACCATAGCTTTGGCGCAGCGTCAAATAACAATGAGCCAGCATGACCAGAGCAACATGGCGCTGAAAGCCGGTCCAACGCCGTCCTTCATAATGATCGAGTCCCAATTCCCCTTTGGCATCCTGATAGAATCGCTCGATAACCCAGCGGATATGCGCAAGCTCAACCAACTCTTCCAGGCTGAGTCCATCCAGGTTCCAAGCAAAATAGCATTTATGATCCTCTTTACGGACGTGCTTGGAGAGGGGACGCTCACCCAAAAGCCAACCTCGAACTGGCAAGTGAGCGCCCCGATGGCCACTTCGAAACACTTCTATCCTAGCAAACTCTTTTACGAGAGGCCCCTTTGTGCCCGTCCTCCAAGCTACCCTTTGCCAAGCCTCCGGGGGCAGTCGTTCAATGATTTCTCCGGCCTCGATGGCCGGAATGCGCTCTTTAAGGGTAGGAGCCTTTCTGGGCTGACCGCGTCCGCTGTAAGGCGGAGGAGGTGGGTCTCCTTGGTCCTGGTCAACCGACTTAGCACAACGGAATCGGGTTGCAGAGCTCACAGCAGCAACATGGGCAATTCCAAGAGCAACCAAACCATCGAGCAACACCGGTTGGTCCCCATAGCCTGCATCGATCACCACCGCCCGGAAGGGAACCTGCGCCTGAATGGACCAATTAATCAAGTCCAGACCAATCGATCCCTTGGTTTGAAAGTATACCGATTCAGGCACGTGGGCTTTTTGTCGCCGCGCCTTGTTCTTTGCCCAACTCTCGGGCAGGTACAGGCGAGCTGTCACCGGCCAGTCAAAGATGCGATCTACATAATGAGTGGTTACAAGAACCTGGCAATTATCAACCCTACCCAATGTCCCACTGTATTGTCGGGCAACACCTACGGAAGCGGCGCCTTTTTTGGCAAAGCCGGTATCGTCAATTATCAATACCCCGTTGCCAGCACATGCGTAGCTACGCATATGTTCAACGCGAAGCTGATCCATCTGCCCAGAATCCCATTCGGTACGGGTCAGAAATTCCTGGAGGCGTTGTCCGTTAGTTCCAGGCAACGACCTGCCCAGTTCAGAGGCTGTTTTTCTTTCTGTGCCCGACAGAAGCCCTGTAGCGTAGCGCTCGAGGGCATGCCGACTCTCTGAGCGGCGCAAGAACTGACTAAAAGGCGCAAGGAATTGTCCAAGATCAACCAGTGGCTCTAAACCTGCCTGCAAAATCGCCATCTCCCCCTCCCGGAAATAGGTTTGGGAAGGAGATTACAGCTAATGCAGAGCAAATGCAACAATATCTAACAAAGTAGTACTAGGAATCTGCAGCTCTATGTCGATGTTGAGCTGTTCCAGGGAAACGGGATCAGCGACGGCATCGGACTCGCCGGGTATGTCAACGGGGACGTTATCAGAGCGGGGTCCTCGAACCTGCCAAAGATCCCCTATCTGGCGCGTTACTATTTCAGATACTTTGTCCCGCTTTCCTCTGAAACCGAGAAGGTTGAACGGTGCCAGGACCAGCTCCCGGGGGAGCAGCCTGTCAGCAGGTGGGAAATAAAATTCGGGAGGCTGGCTTTATCGGACGATTTCGACCAAAACCGTTATGCCAACAATAACCGCACGCAGTTTATGAATTATGATTTCCTCTTCAACACTGCGTGGGACTATGCCGCGGATACCAGGGGCTACAGCGTCGGGATTGTCACGTCCCTGTTCGAGCCGCGATGGAAACTGGCCTTCGGGGTCTTTATGCTGCCTAATACGCAGAACGGTGCGCAATTCGACTATTTTGACACGGAGGAATTTGGATACAATCTGGAACTCACCGTGAAGCCCAATGACGCCGGTACGGTAGTCCGTTTGCTTACCTTCTACAATCAGGGACGGATGGGCAGCTATGACGCGGCGCTGGCGTTAGGACGCGCCACATCCACGGTGCCCGATATCCTGCTTGTCGAGCAGACCGGCGGCACCAAATACGGTTTTGGATTGAATTTCGAACAGCCGCTGGCTGACGATGGAGAAACGGGCATTTTCGGGCGCATCGGCTGGAACGACGGGAGCCACGAGACTTGGATGTATACTGAATGCGACCGCGATGCGAGCCTTGGCGCACAGGTAAGCGGAATACACTGGAGGAGGCCTGACGACCGCGTGGGTGTGGCCTATGGAGTCAATGGTCTCTCTGACCCTCACAAGGACTACCTCGAGGCCGGCGGGACCGGCATGCTGCTGGGAGATGGCAAACTGAATTACGGCTTCGAACAGGTCCTCGAACTCTATTACCGTATCCCGGTAGGCCGCTACGTCCAGATAAGCCCGGACTTTCAATTCATCCAGAACCCCGGCTACAACAGGGACAGGGGGCCTGCCGAGGTATACGGCATGCGGTTGCATTTGAGTTACTAGCGGTGAACAGTGGGATGCTTTCTATCAACCGCTTATTTTTTTTCATATTTTTCATATTGATGATTATACTTGATTTTCTTGACAATAATGTGCTTTGTGGACAAAATGCCCTCTCACGTTGGACGGACTAAGACAGGGAAATTCCAGAGCATGAAAAAGCGCTGCTTCATCTCACTTTGGGTCCTTCTGATTACGGCGGTCGTATTTCCTCCATTCGCAGCGGCCGGCCTCGTGGATGGTCCGGACTGGAGCATTGCAGGGACCGGAGATTTCAACGGGGGCGAGAGCCAGGGGGTCCTCTGGAGAAATCAGACAACCGGGGATATGGCCGTCTGGTATATGCACGGGAGTACCCTGGTTTCCGAACAGCAGCTTGAGTCTGCACCCGGTTCGGCCTGGGATGTAGTGGGGTTGGGGGATTTCAATGGAGATGGAAGCCCTGACATTCTGCTGAGGGACGCCTCGACCGGCGATGTGCGGATCTGGTACCTGAAGGGGTCGGTCGTCGTCGGGCAGGAGACCGTGGCCAGGATGGGCAGCCCCTGGAACATCGTGGGGGTTGGGGATTTCAACGGAGATGGAAGCCCTGACATCGTCTGGAGAAATTCGGCGACTGGAGAAACAATTGTCTGGTACATGCGTGGGGTGCTCCGTTTAGGTACAGAGACCCTGGAAGCTCTTCCTCCCCCCTGGAAGATCCTGAAGATAAGCGATTTCGACCGGGACGGATCACCCGACATCCTTTGGAAAAATTCCGCAACCGGAGAGCTTGTGGTCTGGTACATGCGCGGCGTGGTTCATATGGACCCCGGCGCCTTTGCCGTCCGCGCGCCTCCGCTGGATACAGGCGGAGTCTGTGATCTCAACGGCGATGTGAACTCGGACGCGATCCGGAGGCATATCGCAATCCTTTCCGATTCTTGCCCGCTTTTCGCATTGGGCATTCCCTGCAGCATCATCATTTCAAGTCCGCGCATTCGCGCCCCGCCAATCTTTGTCCCTTACTCCTCTTGAGATGGACTCAGGGCAATAAACTACAATTTAATTCCGGGTGGGGAAAATCCCCCTGCCGCCTCCAGGAAAAGGGGGAGCCGCCTTTTGCACGGCGTTCACCTGTCCGGCTTCTGATATCCGGCATCCGACATAGGTCAGAGGTGTATCATGCGAATCAGCAAAAAAACTATCCTGGCAGGAGTGGCTCTCGTGGCCGCGATCCTGATTGTTTCGGCCGGCCTGTACCTTGCTAGATATTCGGGCAACCAGCCAAAACCGGGGCAAGGCACCGAAGGCGCCGGCAGCGCGACGGGCCGGGCGCAGGGCGAGGATACTCCAACCAAAACAGTTGAGCTGAACGAGACACAGGTTAAGTCGGTCAAGGTCGAGCCTGCGGGAGAACAGACTTTCGTTATCCAGCGGGAAGCGGTCGGCAGTATCGACTTCAACCAGGACATGACGGTCCAGGTCTTTTCACCCTACCAGGGGAAAATCGTCGGCCTGTTTGCAAAACTCGGCGATGAAGTGCCCAAGGGCCGGAGTCTCTATACGATAGACAGCCCGGACCTCGGTCAGGCCGAGTCGTCCCTGATCGCCGCAGCCGGGGTACTCGAGTTGACCACCAAAACGCTGGCGCGCGCCAAAAAACTCTATGAGACCGAAGGCATATCCCAGAAAGATCTGGAGCAGGCGATCTCCGATCAGCAAAGCGCTGAGGGTGCTCTCAGGGCCGCCCGCAATACCGTCCGTTTGTTCGGCAAGACTGAAGCAGAGGTCGATCAAATTGTGGCCAAGCGCAAAATCGACCCGGTCATGGTCGTGCCGAGCCCGATAGCCGGCCGGATAACTGCCCGCAATGCTGCGCCCGGACTCCTCGTGCAGCCTGGATCGGTGCCCGCCCCTTACTCGGTTGCCGACATCTCGACCATGTGGATGCTGGCATACGTTATCGAGAGCGACAGCCCGCTCTTCCATGTAGGCCAGGAGGTCAAGGTCAAGGTGATGGCCTATCCCGGCCGGGAGTTCGAGGGGAAGGTTTCCACCATCGGGGCCGCCGTCGACCCGACTACTCACAGGCTCCTGATACGCTCGGAAATCCGAGATCCGAAACACGAACTGAGGCCGGGAATGTTCGCTACCTTTGTGATCCGCACGGGGGATTCGGTACGCTCAACCGCTGCCCCGGCCGGTGGCGTAGTCCGTGAGGGCGACGGGACGATGACCGTCTGGGTCACCACCGACCAGCGGACCTTTACCAAACGCACCGTGAAAGTCGGCATGCAGCAAGGGGGCTTTGATCAGATCCTCGACGGCCTGCAGCCCGGAGAACTGACGGCCACCGAAGGGGCGCTGTTCCTGAGCAATGCCCTGATAAATGCGACCAAATGAGAAGTCGAGATAACCGATGCTTAAGTCAGTTCTAACGTTCGCACTGACCCGCCGTCCGATCATCCTGCTGGGAGTGCTGGTTCTTATCGGCGGAGGGATCCTTGCTTACAGGCAGCTTAACATCGAGGCTTACCCGAACCCGGCCCCCGTGATCCTTGAGATTACCGCCCAGGCCGCCGGCCAGTCCGCGGAGGAGATGGAGCGCTACTACACGATTCCGCTGGAAGTAGGGCTCGCCGCGACGCCGGGAGTCGATACCATCCGCTCGACCTCGTACTATGGCCTCTCCTTTGTCCGCGTCACCTTCAAATACGGCGTTGAGTACTACTTCGCCTACACGCAGGCTGCGCTCAGCATGCAGCAAAGGGTCAGTCTGCCAAATAACGTTCAGCCGTCGATCCAGGAATCGAGCCTGGTAGGCGAGATTTTCCGCTACCAGGTGGTCGGTCCCCCGAATTTTGGCCTGACAAACCTTCGGACAATCCAGGACTGGGTCCTGCAGCGCCGCCTGCTCACGGTCCCGGGAGTGGTCCAGGTGAACGCGTGGGGCGGTCCGACCAAGGAATTCGAGGTCGAAGCCGATCTCAACAAACTTGAGACCTACAATATCACCATTCCCCAGTTGGTCGCCGCCATTGGCAACTCCAATATCAACGTGGGTGGGCGCACGATCAATATCGGCCAGCAGTCCGTGAACATCCGGGGCGTCGGCCTGATCGACAGCGGCGGCGCCACCGATTTGACCCGGGGCTGGAAAGTCGATGATATACAAAATATCGTTCTCACCCAATCCAATGGTCTTCCGGTGCTGGTTAAAGACGTTGCGAAGGTCTATGTAGGCCATGTGCCGAGCCTCGGCAAGTGCGGCCGCGATAAAGATGACGACGTGGTGACGGCCATCGTGGTGATGAACCGGACGCTGCAGACAAAAGATGTGCTTGCCAGGATCAAGGCGGAAGTAGAGAAGATCAACAGCGACGGGACGCTGCCTCCGGGGGTCAGGGTGGTTCCCTTTTATGACCGCGGCTGGCTCGTTTCGGTAACCACCAATACTGTCCTGCACAATCTCATATTCGGCTGCCTGCTGGTTTTCCTGATCCAGTGGATCTTTCTGGGCAACCTGCGCAGCGCCTTGATCATAGGCGCAAATATTCCCTTCGCGCTGCTCTTCACGGTCATCATTATGGTGCTGCGGGGGGAAGATGCGAACCTGTTGTCCATTGGCGCCGTCGACTTCGGCATCGTAGTGGATTCCGCCGTCATCATGGTTGAGAACATATTCCGGAGCATCCAGGCGAAGGAGGAAGAAAGAAAAAGGCTTCTCGAAGGTCTTGCCGAGGGGCAGTTCGGGCCCGATCCGACCAAAGGCTACGACATGGGTACCGGCCGGGCATGGACCGATCGGCTGCGTTTGATCTACTTAAGCGCCAAGCAAGTGGATAGAGCGATTTACTTCTCGACCATGATAACGGTGGCGGCGTTCATCCCGCTTTTCACCATGCAGGGCGTCGAGGGCCAGATTTTCGGTCCCATGGCCAGAACCTACGGGTATGCGCTGGTTGGCGCGTTGATAGCGACTTTTACGATCTCGCCTGTACTGGCGTCATACCTGCTCCCCGATAAAGTCAAGGAAACTGAAACGATCGTTGTGAGGGCGCTTCGTTCAGCCTATACCCCGGTCCTGCGCTGGGGACTCGCCAACCGGAAAATCGTCGTCGCGATCGGGCTCATGTTCCTGGTGGCGGTCGGTCTTCTGGTCCCGCGGCTGGGCACCGAGTTCCTTCCCGCCCTCGAGGAAGGCAATCTCGATATTCACGCAGCGATGCCCCCGACCATATCGCTTGAAGCGGCCATGCCGACGGTAACAAAAATTCGCGAGATTCTACTGCGCCGTCCGGAAGTCACCACCGTGGTCTCCCAGCATGGCAGGCCGGACAACGGCAGTGACACCGGCGGGTTCGGCGATGCCGAGATATTCGTCTTTCTGAAGCCGTTTGGCCAATGGCCCTCGGGCATGACCAAGGAAAAATTGGTTGAAGAGTTGAAGACGGAGTTCTCCAGGGAGTTCATCGGTATCACCTTCGACTTCTCGCAGTACATACAGACCAACGTTGAAGAAGGCCTGTCGGGTGTCAAGGGCGCCAACTCCGTCAAGATCGTGGGTCCCGACCTGGCGGTCCTGGAACGGATCGCGGCCGAAGTTTCGCACCAAATGGATCAGATCAGGGGTGTGGAGGACCTCGGGATATTCCGAGTGCTTGGACAGCCGAACCTGAATATCAAGGTGGATCGAGCAAAGGCTGCGCGCTACGGCTTAAACGCCGGAGATCTGAACACCGTAGTGCAAACCGCCCTGGGCGGAACGGTGGCGACCACGGTCCTGGAGGAAGACCGGCAATTCAACCTGACTGTACGCCTGAATCCGGAGTATCGCAGCGACATTGACGCGGTGCGCAATATCAAGGTCGGCTATCAAACCGGCAACGGCGGAAATGCGTATATTCCGCTGAGCGAACTCGCCGACATATCTCTCGATACGGGCGCATCCTATATTTTTCATGAACGAAATAAGCGCTATATCCCGATCAAGTTCAGCGTAAGGGGCCGCGACCTTGGAAGCACCGTCGCCGAAGCGCAATGGCGTATTGCACAGAATGTGAAGGTGCCGAGTGGATATCGGATCGAGTGGGCCGGCGAGTTCGAGGAACTTCAGGAAGCAACCAAACGCCTTGGGTTCATTGTACCGATAAGTCTCGTTTTGATAATAGCGATGCTCTACGGCCTGTTCAATTCGCTGCTTGACAGCCTGCTGGTGTTGGCCGGAATTCCTTTTGCCATGGCAGGCGGCGTGCTGTCGCTCCTTATCAGCGGCCTCGACTTCAGCATCTCCGCCGCCATCGGTTTCGTATCGTTGTTCGGGGTTTCGGTCATGAACAGCATTCTATTGATGACCCATTACAACAAGCTCCGGATGACCGGCACCTACCCGGCCAGAGAAGAAGCGATGTTCAATGCGGCGCAAGAGCGTATGCGGCCGATGCTGATGACGGCGCTCTCTCCTTGTATCGCATTGTTGCCAGCCGCCCTTTCCACCGGCATCGGCAGCCAGGTGCAGCGTCCCCTGGCGGCCGTGGTCGTGGGGGGGATGCTTATCGGCCCTGTCATGTTGCTGCTGATCGTTCCACCGCTCCGGTTGTTTTTCAAGAGGAAGGACATTGCCTCCCCGCCCGGCGAATAACATGCGGAAGGCAATAAAGAGGTAACCCATGCTCAAATCGGTTCTAACGTTCGCACTGACCCGCCGTCCGATCATTCTGCTGTTCCTGCTGGTTCTTCTCGGCGGCGGGATACTTGCTTACAGGAAGCTCAACATCGAGGCTTACCCGAACCCGGCGCCCGTGATCCTGGAGATTACCGCCCAGGTAGCCGGTTTGTCGGCCGAGGAGATGGAGCGATATTACACAAGACCGATGGAGGTCGGGCTCGCCGCGACGCCGGGAGTCGATACAATCCGCTCGACCTCATTCTATGGCCTCGCTTTTGTCCGCGTCACCTTCAAGTACGGCGTCGATTACTACTTTGCCTACACGCAGGCTGCGCTCAGCCTGCAGCAAAGGGTCAATCTGCCCAATAATGTTCAGCCCACTATCCAGGGATCGAGCCTGGTCGGCGAGATATTCCGCTACCAGGTGGTCGGTCCACCGAATTTTGGCCTGACCAATCTTCGGACAATCCAGGACTGGATACTGCAGCGCCGCCTGCTCACGGTCCCCGGAGTGGTGCAGGTCAACACCTGGGGCGGTACGACCAAGGAGTTCGAAGTCGAAGCCGATCTCCACAAACTTGAGGCATACAATATCACGCTTCCCCAGTTGGTCGCCGCAATCGGCAACGCAAATATCAACGTGGGCGGGCGCACGATCAATATCGGCCAGCAGTCCGTGAACATCCGGGGCGTCGGCCTGATCGACAGCGGCGGGTCCACCGATTTGGCCCGGGGCTGGAAAGTAGATGATATCCAAAATATCGTTCTTACCCAATCCAATGGTCTTCCGGTACTGGTTAAAGACGTTGCCAATGTCTATGTCGGGCATGTGCCAAGGCTCGGCAAGTGCGGCCGCGATAAGGACGACGACGTGGTGGCGGCCATCGTGGTGATGAACCGGACGCTGCATACAAGGGATGTGCTGGCCCGGGTCAAGGCGGAAGTGGAAAAGATCAACAGCGACGGGACGCTGCCTCCGGGAGTCAGGATGGTTCCCTTTTATGACCGCGGTTGGCTCGTTTCGGTAACCACCAATACCGTCCTGCACAATCTCATCTTCGGCTGCCTGCTGGTTTTCCTGATCCAGTGGATCTTTCTGGGCAGTCTGCGCAGCGCGGTGATCGTAGGCGCAAATATTCCCTTCGCGCTGCTTTTCACGGTCATCATTATGGTGCTGCGGGGGGAAGATGCGAATCTCTTGTCCGTTGGGGCTGTCGACTTCGGCATCATAGTGGATTCCGCCGTCATAATGGTCGAGAACATTTTCCGTAGCTTGCAGTCAACGAAGGAAGAAAGGAAAAGGCTTCTCGAAGGTCTTGCCGAGGGGCAGTTCGGGGATGATCCGTCCAAAGGCTACGACCTGGGTACCGGCCGGGCATGGACCGATCGGCTGCGTATGATCTACTTAAGCGCCAAGCAAGTGGATAGAGCGATATACTTCTCGACCATGATAACGGTTGCGGCGTTCATTCCGCTTTTCACCATGCAGGGGGTCGAGGGCCAGATTTTCGGTCCCATGGCCAGGACCTACGGGTATGCGCTGGTTGGCGCATTGATAGCGACTTTTACGGTCTCGCCTGTACTGGCGTCATACCTGCTCCCCGATAAAGTCAAGGAAACTGAAACGATTGTGGTGAGGGCGCTTCGTTCAGCCTATACCCCGGTCCTGCGCTGGGGACTTGCCAACCGGAAAATCGTCGTCGCGACCGGACTCCTGTTTCTGGCGGCGGTAGGGTTTCTGGTCCCACGACTCGGCACAGAGTTCCTTCCGGCCCTCGAGGAAGGCAATCTCTGGATTCGCGCATCGATGCCGCCGACCATATCGCTTGAAGCCGCCATGCCGGCGGTTACAAAGATGCGCGAGATCCTTCTGAGCCACCCGGAAGTAATCACCGTGGTATCCCAGCACGGCCGGCCCGACGACGGGAGCGATGCCGCCGGATTTTTTAATGCCGAGTTCTTCGTGCCTCTCAAACCATTCGACCAATGGCCTCCGGGCAAGATCAAGGAAGATTTGGTCAAGGAACTCCAGGCGGAGTTTTCCAGGGAATTTGTCGGCGTTGACTTCAATTTCTCCCAGTACATACAGGACAATATCGAAGAAGGCCTCTCGGGCGTCAAGGGCGCGAACTCCGTCAAGATCATGGGTCCCGACCTGGCGGTCCTGGAACAGATTGCGGCCCAGGTCCTGGGTGAGATGAGCGGGATTAAAGGGGTAGAGGACCTCGGCATATTCCGGGTCCTCGGACAGCCGAACCTGAACATCAAGGTGGATCGTGCAAAGGCCGCGCGCTACGGTCTAAACGCCGGAGATCTGAACACCGTGGTGCAAACCGCCCTGGGCGGCACGACAGCGTCCACTGTCCTGGAGGAAGACAGGCAGTTCAATCTGACTGTTCGCCTGTCGCCCGAATCTCGCAGCAACATAGATGCGGTGCGCAATATCAAGGTCGGCTATCAAACGAGCAGCGGAAATGCCTATATTCCGCTGAGCGAACTCGCCGACGTATCTCTGGATACGGGCGCATCCTATATTTATCACGAACGCAATCAGCGTTTTATCCCCATCAAGTTCAGCGTGCGGGACCGCGACCTCGGAAGCACCGTCGCCGAAGCGCAATGGCGTATTGCGCAATATGTGAAGCTGCCGACCGGATACCGGATAGAGTGGGCCGGAGAGTTCGAGGAACTTCAACTCGCAGCAAAAAGGCTGGAGGTCATCGTGCCTATCAGTCTCGTTCTGATCATGGCGATGCTCTACGGCCTGTTCAATTCGCTGCTTGACAGCCTGCTGGTCTTGGCCGGAATACCTTTTGCCATCGCAGGCGGCGTGCTGTCGCTCTTTATCAGCGGACTCGACTTCAGCATCTCCGCTGCGATCGGTTTCATATCCCTTTTCGGGGTCTCGGTCATGAATAATATCCTTATGATGACCTATTATAACCAGGTCAAACTGACCCGCACCAGCTTGAGCAGCACCGAAGCCATGTTCCATGCGGCGGAACAACGCATGCGGCCGATGCTCATGACGGCGCTGTCCGCGTGCATCGGCCTGCTGCCCGCAGCCCTTTCCACCGGCATCGGCAGCCAGGTGCAGCGTCCCCTGGCGGCCGTGGTCGTGGGGGGGATGCTTATCGGCCCTGTCATGTTGCTGCTGATCGTGCCGCCGCTCCGGTTGTTTTTTGTCGGGAAGGAGACTGCCTCCCCGCCCGTCGAATAAAGTGCGGGCAGGCGATGTGTGTGACGCGCAGTGTGACGGCTAACTCAATTCGGATCTAAGAGGAAAATATGTCTGCAAAACACCTTTGCTGCATTGCCGCTTTTTCACTTTCACTCCTGCTTTCGGGCTGTACCGTTGGACCCGATTTCCAGCGCCCCAAAACGCCGGCCGTTGACGGCTACACGCCGAAGCCGCTGGCGGCCACGGCCTCGGCGCCCAATGTGCCGGGCGGCGAAGAACAGCGGTTCGTCAAGGATATGGAGATTCCTCAACAGTGGTGGACACTGTTTGAGTCGCCGCCGCTCAACGCTCTGATCGAAAAGTCGATCAAGGCCAACCCGACACTTGATGCGGCAAAGGCGACGCTGCGCCAGGCCCGGGAGAACGTCGCCGCTCAAAAGGGCTTTTATTTTCCCACCGTCCAGGCCAACGCTTCGGTCAATGCCCAAAAAAACGCAACGGAAACCGTCGCGCCCGTCCTTACTTCAGGGGCAGCGTACTACGCGCTCTATACCGCACAGTTAACCGTGAGCTATATGCCTGACGTGTTCGGCCTCAACCGGCGGCAGGTGGAATCGCTGGAGGCCCAGGCCGGGTTTCAGCGCTTCCAGCTCGAAGCGGCTTATCTCACTCTGACCTCCAACGTTGTGGCTGCAGCCGTCCAGGAAGCCTCGCTGCGCGCTCAGATAGACTCAACGAACAGAATCATCGAAATTGCAAAGAAGCTGCTCGAAATACAGCGCCGGCATTTCGCCCTTGGGTACGTCACGGGGCTCGAAGTGGCCGCGCAGGAGGCCGCGCTTGCCCAGGCCGAGGCAACCTTGCCGCCTCTGGAAAAGCAACTGGCGCAAACGCGCGACCTGCTGACGGCCCTTGCAGGCCGATTTCCAAGCGAGGAAGTGGAAGAAAAATTCGCCCTGGAGACTCTGCACCTGCCGCAGGAACTGCCGGTCAGCCTGCCTTCGAAGCTTGTGGAGCAACGTCCTGACATGCGCGCCGCCGAGGAGCAGTGGCATTCCGCATGCGCCCAGGTCGGTGTCGCTGTCGCCAACATGCTGCCGCAGATCGGCATTACCGGCTCTATGGGCGGCGCTTCGACCCAGCTCAGTCAACTCTTTATCCCCGGCAACACCTACTATGGTCTCACAAGCAACCTTACACAGACTCTTTTCGACGCAGGCACTCTACTGCACAGGAAACGGGCTGCCGAAGCCGGCGTGGAACAGGCGGCGGCGCAGTATCGAAGCACGGCATTAAACGCCTTCGAGAACGTGGCGGATGCGCTGCATGCGCTCCAGTCCGACGCCGACGCCGTGAAGGCGGCGGCGGCGGCGGAACGCGCGGCAAAGCGAACCCTCGATCTTATACGCAGGCAGTTGGAACTCGGCTATGTCAACTATCTGGCTGTGCTCTCCGCCGAACAGAGCTATCAGCAGGCCCTGATAAACCTTGCGCAGGCGCAGGCAAACCGCTACTCCGATACCGCTGCCCTGTTCATGTCGCTCGGCGGAGGCTGGTGGAACCGTCAGGACATGGCTTCAGCTCAGCAAGCCCGGCGCCCATTACCCTGACGGGCGTGACCGGCACGGAAACGAAATCCGCTTGAGGGGCGTATTCAAGATCCGGTCGCAGTTGAACACGCTCCTTACTTAAGTTATGATTGCGTTGAAAATGGAGTTGTACAGTGTACTAGCAGAACATATCCCCTCTCAGCGTTAGCCTAAAGGAGTCTACAGTGGGAAAGCCGTTAAGCGTTCTGATCGTAGGTGGCGTGGCGTGCGGGCCTAAAGCGGCCTCACGTCTCAAGCGCCTGTTACCTGATGCCGAGGTTACGATGGTAGATAGAGGCCCCCTTGTTTCTTACGGCGCCTGCGGTCTTCCATATTACATTGAAGGGATGTACCCCAGAATCGAAGAACTGGTCGAGACCCCATACGGCGCCGCGCGCGACGCGGCCTTCTTTGAGAAGGTCAAAGGCTTCAAGACGCTCATCCGGACCGAGGCAGTCGAAATTGACCGGCAGGGGAAGCGAGTGCGTGTCCGGAATCTGGATTCCGGTAAGGAGGAGAATCTCCCCTACGACAAGCTCGTGCTGGCAATCGGCGGCCGGCCGCAGAAACCGCCCTTTTCCGGCCTGGAACTCGGAAATGTCTGGTATATGCGTCACTTGGACGATGCCAGGAAGATGGCAGACTGTATCTCTACGGAGGGGCTAAAAAAGGCGGTGATCGTAGGCGCCGGGTATATCGGTGTCGAGATGGCTGAAGTTCTGCGCAAACGCGGACTCGATGTCACCATGGTTGAGTTGTTCGATCAGATTATGCCCCAGTTCCTGGACCCGGAGATGGCCCAACTTGCCGCCAAGCATATCCGGCAGAAGGGGGTCGAACTTGCGCTCGGTGAAAAAGTGATTGCCTTGGAAGGCGATGGAAAGGTTGCCTCGGTCAGGACAGACAAGCGGACCTTGCCCGCGGACCTTGTGGTCATCGGCGTCGGGGTGCTCCCCAACGATGAACTGGCCCGAGGGGCCGGCATTGCCTGCGCTGCCAAAGGGGGCATTCTCATCGACAGCTACTGCCGGACAAGCGATCCCGATATATACGCAGGTGGAGATTGTGTGGTCAACCACTACGTCGACCCCATTACCAGGGCGACATTTTTCGTGCCGCTGGGCTCCACTTCCAATAAGCACGGGAGAACGATCGCGGACCACATTGCCGGCCGGCCGGCGCAATTTGCCGGAGTTACGGCAACGGGCGTGTGCAGGGCGTTTGATTTTACCCTGGGCCGCACCGGGCTGACGGAGAAGCAGGCAAGGGAACTGGACCCTGAAATCGAAACGGCATTATGGGCTGGACCCGACAGACCTCACTACGTTCCCGAGAGTAAAGCCCTGGTAATCAAAATGGTGGCCTCACGACGTTCGCGAAAGCTCCTCGGCTTCCAGGTGGTGGGAAGGGGTGACGCCTCCAAACGGCTTGACATCGCTGCAAGCGCCCTTTTCTTCGGCGCTACCGTGGATCAGGTCGCAGGTATCGATCTCGGCTATGCGCCTCCATATTCTTCCCCGATCGATGCCATTGCCGGGGCCGCTCATCTCCTTTTGAACAAGCTCGACGGCATAGCGCAAGGGATTGCTCCCGGCATAGCCCGGCAGCGCATCGAACGAGGGGATAACGTGACTATCGTGGATGTGCGCACGTCGAAAGAATTCCAGAAGATTCGCATGCCTTACCCGAATGTGTTGAACATTCCACTCGCGGACTTTCGCGCCAGGCTCCATGAACTGCCGAATAACGAAGACATACTGATCTATTGCGGGATCAGTATGCGCGCTTACGAGGCACAGCGGATTCTCAATGCTGCAGGCTACGACCGGGTGTGGTTTATCGAAGGCGGGATTACGGGCTGGCCTTTTGAGTTATCGAAGGGAAAATAACCGGGGTCCCGCTGCCGATAGGAAGAGTCTTTCTATCTCAAATCGGGCCCGGTGCGGCGTACTCCGGAAAACCGGATAACAGCGGGGATGTGTGCGGTGAATAAGGGCACGCATCCCCGCTGACAACTCCGGCTCATCGATCGGCATTAGCACTCGATTTCCCGCTTCCCGGAAAAGTATCTAATCCTGATTGTATAATTCAATCTCGTGCGATGAATTTAACAAAAAAGGCTGAATTGCTTCAGCGGTCCCAAACACCGGCCCCGGAGTTTAATTCACGGGGAATATGCCCGAGGTCGACGGTCACGAATTTAAACCAATAGGGACCGGAAATTCTTATGATCTCCGCGAATGTTTCCAACCACGTTCCCTTTGTGAAAACAGCCGTTGCGCCCAACTGGTAGCATTCATGCAACTCGGACCACTTGGTGGAATCGGTGAGCACCACCACTGACAGGTTCCTGAGATCAGCGTCCTTTTTTATCTCACCGAGCACATCCCTGCCGCTGATATCGGGCATATACAGGTCCAGCAGAATCAGGTCGGGGAACTGGGGACCGAGTTTGTCATATTTTCCACGGCCACGCAGATAGTCCATCAACTCCTGACCGGACCCGATTATAGTCAGAATGTGGTTCAGTTCGCTCTCTTCGAGCGCTTCTTTTATGATAAAGCAGTCGTCCTCGTCGTCATCAACCATGACAATCGAGACTTTTCGCCCCGTTTCCCACATCGCCACCTCCTGCTTTTGACTCGAACAGTGTTCACAGCGTGCTCTGGTGCGGCATCAATCAGCTTTCACGGTTCAATCAACACACTAAAACGAGATGGGAGCAAAAAATGTCGGGTCCAAGTACTTAAATTATGAAAAGTGGTCAGGTGGTTATCAATAGGGTCCTACGCATTCAGGTTAAGGATACCCGGCGAAAGAATCAATACTTCCGAGTGTCATGAAAGGTCACACGGCAGACAATCCTGAAATAAACTCTTGACCGGCGGCAGTGTTTTGTGAAAAATAGTCAAGTAATTCGATGGAAATTATTGCTTATCCGGAGAGGGCGAATGAAATTATCAACCAGAGGCAGATACGGCGTTCGTCTCATGCTCGATCTTGCACTGCACGAAGGAGACGGACCGATTACATTGAAGGATATTGCAGCGCGGCAGGAGATCTCGGAAAAGTACCTCTCAAATCTTATTCCCCTCCTCAAGAATGCAGGGCTTGTCCATTCGGTCCGAGGTTCCCAGGGAGGGCATAGGTTGGCGAGGCCGCCCCGGGAAATCACCGTAAAAGACATCCTGCTCGTGCTGGAGGGATCGATGTGCCTGACCGAATGCACTGAAAAACCGCTGCTGTGTAGACGCTCCGAGGACTGCCTCGTTCGGGGCGTATGGTCCGAGATAACCGAAAAAATGCTCGCAGCACTTGAATCCTTTACGCTCGCGGAGATGGTCGAAAGGCAGAGGCTCAAAAAAACAGTGCCGTCTTACAACATCTGACCGGTTGCTGCTCTTTTTTTAAAGCATTTCTAATCAGGGAGACATCAAAATGGCACAAGCGGATAATGAAGGATGGGGGCTGGAAACGATCGGGTTGCACGGCGGACAGGTTGCCGACCCGACAACCGGCGCGAGGGCGGTTCCGATCTACCAGACCACTTCTTATGTGTTCAAGAGCACGGATCATGCCGCAAATCTTTTTGCGTTGAGAGAATTTGGCAATATCTATTCCAGGATCATGAATCCCACCAACGATGTCCTGGAACAGCGCATCGCCATGATCGAGGGCGGGAGTGGAGCGCTGGCGGTCGCGAGCGGGCAGGCCGCAGAAACCCTGGCCCTTCTTGCAATTACTCAACCCGGAGATGAAATTGTCTCGGCTGACAATCTCTACGGAGGAACTTACCAGCTCTTTCACTACACTTTCCCCAAGCTGGGGCGCAAAGTAAAGTTCGTTAATTCCGCAGATCCCGACGAAATCAAAAGGGCCCTGACGAGTGCTACCCGCGCTGTCTATGCCGAAACTATCGGCAATCCCAAACTGGACGTGCCCGACTTCGAGGCAATTGCAAAAATTGCTCATGATGCAGGGGTACCTTTCGTTGTCGATAACACGGTTGGAATAGGCCTCGTGCGGCCGTTCGATTTCGGAGCGGACATCAGCGTCCTTTCCGCGACAAAATTTGTCGGCGGCCATGGGACCTCAATCGGTGGCTTGATCGTGGACGGCGGGAAATTCAACTGGGGGAACGGTAAGTTTCCCGAATTCACTGAACCGGACCCCAGCTATCACGGCCTTAAATTCTGGGACGCCTTCGGGGATTTCCCCGGCCTGGGGAATGTGGCGTTCATAATAAAGACCCGAGTGCAATGGCTCCGCGACGTTGGGCCGGCTCTGAGCCCGTTTAATGCCTTTCTTTTCCTCCAGGGACTCGAGACGCTGGTCCTGAGGCAGGAGAGGCATTCCGAGAATGCGCTGCAAGTCGCGCGGTTTCTCAGGGGCCACCCGCTGGTAAACTGGGTGAATTACCCTGGCCTCGAGGACAAGCCGAACCATCCGGTTGCAAAGAAATATCTCAACGGGCGTTATGGAGCGCTGATCGGTTTCGGAATAAAAGGCGGACTCGATGCCGGGAAAAAATTCATCGATTCCGTGAAACTGCTTTCTCACCTTGCCAACATAGGAGATGCAAAAAGCCTGGTCATCCATCCTGCTTCAACCACCCACCAGCAGCTTACCAGGGATGAGCAGGAAGCCACGGGCGCCACGGAGGATTATATCCGGCTCTCGATAGGCCTGGAAAATGTTCGAGACATCATAGACGACATTGGCCAGGCGCTTGAAAAGGCGGGCGGAGGCAAATAACACGGCAAGAATATTTAGCGATATATTTCGGGAGAAGATGAAGTGAGTCAAAGAGATAGCATAGGTATCGTTGAAACGGGAACCGTCACGTTTTCTCCACCTGGAGGGTTTTTACTGGAGAGCGGCCAAAAACTCGAAACGGTCACGATCGCCTACGAAACCTACGGCGAACTCAATCGTGACCGCACCAATGCGATCCTGATCGTACACGCTCTTTCGGGAGATGCCAACGCTGCGGGCTTTCACCGGGGGGCCAGGAAGCCGGGATGGTGGGACAGTATGATCGGTCCGGCAAAGGGCTTCGATACCGATAAGTATTTCGTTTTATGCTCGAACATTCTGGGGGGCTGTAAGGGTACGACGGGTCCTTCGAGCATCAATGCCGTCACGGGAAAACCTTACGGGCTGAGTTTTCCGCTCATATCGATACATGACATGGTGAACTGCCAGAAACTCCTCGTCGATTACTTCAAGATCGAAAAGCTTCTGAGCGTCTCGGGCGGGTCGATGGGCGGGATGCAGGTGCTCTCATGGCTGACCCGCTACCCGCACCGGGTGCGCAGTGTTATCCCCATCTCGACGGCGATTAAGCACTCGCCCCAGCAGATCGCCTTCAACGAAGTGGGCAGGCAGGCAATAATGGCCGACGTTCACTGGAAGTCGGGAAACTACTACGGGGGGCCACCTCCGGCCAGGGGTTTATCGGTAGCCAGAATGGTCGGCCACATTACCTACATGAGCGATGCCTCGATGCACGAAAAGTTCGGGAGGCAGCGCAAAGACAGTATTGAGACCTTCAAGTTCGACCCCGGCTTCGAGGTGGAAGGATACCTCCACTACCACGGCGAAAACTTCGTGAAAAGGTTCGATGCAAACTCTTACCTCTACATCACCAAGGCAATGGACAATTTCGATGCCGGCGAAGGCCGGTCCCTCCACGAACTGTTGAGATCGACCGATTCGAAAGTCCTCGTAATCGCCTTCAAGTCCGACTGGCTCTACCCTGCCTACCAGACCAGGGAAATCGTAAGGGCCTGCAAACTTGCCGGTATCGAAGCCAGCTACTGTGAAATCGATTCCACCTACGGACATGATGCCTTTCTGCTCGAGATAGAAGAAGAAACTCATTTGATCGCCCATTTTCTGAAGAAGGTCTACAACGGGTACGAGGTAATGACCGAATATGCCATCTGAATCCACCCGGCTGGATCACCGGATTATTTCGGAACTAATTGTCCCGGGCTCTTCGGTCCTTGACCTCGGGTGCGGCGAAGGAGATCTTCTCTATATGCTGATAAAGCACCGGGGCGCACACGGCCAGGGCATAGAGATCGACGAGCAGGCCATATACACGTGCGTAGCCCGGGGCTTGAACGTATTTCACGGTGATATTGATTCGGGCCTTTTCGATTATCCGGACCGTTCGTTCGATTATGTGATTCTCAATCAGTGCTTACAGCAGGTCGTGCATGTCGAAACTGTGCTTGCGGATTCCTTGAGGGTGGGAAAGAAAGTAATAGTCGGATTTCCTAATTTTGCCCATTACAGCGCAAGATTACAATTGTTCTTCAGGGGCAGGGCGCCTGTCACGGCCTCCCTGCCGTATCAATGGTATGAAACGCCAAATCTTCACTTTCTGAGTATCTCCGATTTTTTCGTATTCTGCCGGGGCAAGGGCATTACTATCGAGCGTTGCGAGTACATCGGAGATAAGGGGCGTCTTTGCGGGCTCCCGAATATATTTGCCCAAACCGGCATATTTGTAATCTCCAGATGAGATACGCTGGAAATTGAAGCAGGCGATGGAAAGATCGGAGTTCTACTCATGAAGTACGGGACGCGGATACTGCACAACGAAAATGAAGTTGATCCCCATACCGGTGCTTTGAGTATACCTATTTATCAGGCGTCGACTTACCACCAGTTCGATGTCGACAATCCTGGTAAGTATGCGTACTCCCGTTCCGGTAACCCTACCAGGGAAGCTCTGGAAAAGACATTGGCGTCATTGGAAAACGGCACTCACGCCTACGCGTTCTCTTCGGGAATGGCGGCCACTTCTTCGAGCCTGGCGATTCTGGAGCATGGTGACCATGTGATAGCCACGGCAGACATTTACGGGGGGTCCTATCGGATTTTGACCTCTTTTTTCAACAAATTCGGGATAACGACCACTTTCGTGGATATGAGCAGGCTGGAGAACATCGAAAAAGCCATCAAGCCCAATAGCCGGTTGCTATTCCTGGAAAGCCCGTCCAATCCCCTGCTCAAAGTCACCGACCTCATCGGAGCAACCGGGATAGCCAGGAAACATGGGCTGATAACCATGATCGACAATACGTTCATGTCGCCCTATTTTCAGCGGCCGCTCGACCTGGGTTTGGACATTGTGGTGCACAGCGCTACTAAATTTCTCGGCGGCCACAGCGACGTGATCGGGGGAGTGGTAATTACCAAATCCGACAAATTGGCAGATCGGATATATGCTATCCAAACCGGTTTCGGGGCCATTTTAGGGCCGCAGGACTGCTGGTTGTTGTTGAGAGGTATTAAAACGCTGAAAGCGCGGATGGAATTGCAGCAGAAATCCGCGACGGAAATCGCCCACTGGTTGAAGAAGCAATCCTGGGTAAAAGATGTGTATTATCCCGGTTTGCCCGATCATCCCGGACATGAAATCATCAAGTCGCAGGCTTCCGGTTTTGGCGCGGTACTTTCGTTTAAGACCGAAACGGTCGAACGGGCGAAGCAGATCATGAAGAAAGTGAAGGTCTGGTCCGTAGCGGTAAGTTTGGGAGGAGTGGAATCCATTCTCTCTTATCCGGTAAAGATGTCTCATGCTTCAGTCCCGTCTTCGGAACGGGAAAGGCTGGGGATCACGGATAACCTGGTCCGGCTCTCGGTTGGATTGGAAGATGTAAGTGACTTGATCGAGGACCTGGATTTCAAACATTGATCCCGGGGTGCCTTGTCGATTTCTTCCCGGTGGTTAGTATATCTACTTACTAGACTTTATCGATGTGCGCCATCTGGAGATCTGCATGCAACCCATCTATCTCGATTACAATGCTACCACCCCCACAGACCCCGCTGTAGTCGAAGAACTTCTCCCTTACCTGACGGAGGTATTCGGCAATCCCTCCAGCAACCACCCTTACGGGAGAAAGGCCAGGGAAGCGGTGGAACTGGCGCGGACGAGGGTAGCGGCCCTGCTTGGCTGTGATTCAACTGAAATCATCTTCACAGGCGGCGGCACCGAGTCCAACAACCAGGCTCTCATCGGCGCCGCTTTCGCCAACAGGGATCGCGGGAAGCACATAATTTCCACAACGATCGAACATCCCGCGGTTCTCAATCCACTGCACTGGCTTGAGGGGCAGGGCTTCACGGTCACCTTTCTGCCGGTTGACGGTACCGGCCGCGTCGACCCGGAGACAGTGCGCCGGGCCGTCACAAGCAAGACTATTCTCATCAGCGTCATGCACGCCAATAACGAGGTCGGGACGATTCAGCCTCTGGCCGGGATCGGAGAAATCGCCCGTGAAAAGGGCGTCTTGTTTCATACCGATGCAGCCCAGTCGGTGGGGAAGATCCCAACGCCGGTGGACGATCTCCGGGTGGACCTCCTGACGGTGGCAGGCCACAAACTTTATGCCCCCAAAGGGATTGGCGCTCTTTTCATTCGGCGCGGGACGAAAATCAACTCCTTCCTTCACGGGGCAGGGCACGAGGGGGGCCTTAGGGCGGGCACGGAAAATGTTCCTTATATCGCGGCGCTCGGCAAGGCGGCAGAGCTGGCCGCACAGCGCCTCGCCGCCGATGGCGAGCGCATCCTCTCCCTGCGGGAGCATTTCCACAACAGGTTGCGCGAGCTGGTGGACGGCGTGATTTTGAACGGGCACCCCGCAGAGCGGCTTCCGAACACCCTCAACGTCAGCTTCCGCGGGGTAATGGGAGCAGATCTCCTGGCGAAGACCCCTGAGATCGCCGCATCGACCGGATCGGCCTGCCATGACGGCAGTGCCGAGCTATCCGGCGTGCTCAAGGCAATGGAGATATCTCCCGAACAGGGCTTTGGCGCAGTGCGCTTTAGCCTTGGCAGGCTCACCACACTCAAGGAATTAGACCGCGCAGCCGAAGTCATCGCCGCGAAGATCGGGGAACTCCGTGCTGTCCGGCGCTGACCGGGTTCATCCCGGCATCATGGCCTCAGTTTTCTTGGAGCGGGCGACAGATGCTCGATACGATGCCAAACTGGCGATATTCACTCTATTGAAAAAGGAGAATCAAGATGGGACAGGTATTTGATGATAACAGCTTGAGCATCGGCCGAACGCCGCTGGTCCGCATCAATAGAATCACGGCAGGGTTGCCGGGGATCGTGCTGGCAAAGATCGAAGGGCGCAACCCCTCTTATTCGGTAAAGTGCCGGATCGGGGCGTCGATGATCTGGGCTGCCGAACAGCAGGGAAAACTGAAACCGGGCCAAAGGAATATAACCGTGATCGAACCAACCAGCGGCAATACAGGGATCGCCCTGGCGTTTGTCTGTGCAGCCAGACAATACCCGCTGGTCCTGACAATGCCTGAAACCATGTCCCTTGAACGCCGGCGTATGCTCAAGGCATATGGGGCTGAATTGATCCTGACCGAAGGCCCCAAGGGCATCTCCGGGGCCATTACCAAAGCAGAAGAGATCCTGGCAGGCGATCCCCAAAAATACTATATGCCTCAGCAGTTCAAGAATCCGGCCAATCCGGAAATTCACTTCAAGACCACAGGCCCTGAGATTTGGGACGATACCGGCGGCCGCATCGATATTTTAATATCCGGGATAGGGACCGGCGGAACTATCACCGGGGTTAACCGGTATATCAAAGGAACAAAAGGAAAACCCATCTGGTCGGTTGCGGTTGAACCGATTCATTCACCGGTGCTGACCGCTATACGCAACGGGGAAACGCCGAAGCCGGGGCCTCACAAAATCCAGGGTCTTGGCGCCGGATTTAAACCTGATGTGCTGGATATGAGCCTGGTGGACGAGATAGCTACTGTTACGAACGATGAATCCGTGGAAATGGCAAGGCGTCTGCACAAGGAAGAGGGAATAACGTGCGGGATCTCCAGCGGCGCAGCGATGGCCGCGGCCGTTCGAACGGCATCTCTGCCGGCAAATAAAGATAAAGTAATTGTCGTTGTCCTGCCCGATGCGGGTGAACGCTATCTATCGAGCATCCTGTTCGAGGGAATCAACGCCTGAACCGCGCCGGCGCCTTGTAATTTCGGGCCGATCGTCTAAAAGCGGATATCTATGAGTATATGGGGTTAACCCCGGGCCATGTCCCTGATTACGTGCCCGGGGCCGGCGCCGATCGTTCTATTGAGCGAGAGGATCCTGGCCGCGACACAGGCAAAACATCTGTCGGCATTTTCATCCAGGCATATTTTGTTGGGGTAGAGTTCATAGAGAGGCCGCACTTCTGTGGGGGTGATATTGGGCATCAGGACATTGGCTCCTGCTTGCAGGGCTTTTTCTCTGCCTACGGGATCGAGACTGCCCATCGCAGTTGTCGCGGGGATATGGGCATAAGGAAATACCAGCCTCAAAACAGCCACCAGCCTCAAAGCCTGCCCGAGGGTCCCACCTTTCTCCTTTTTCAAGGGGGTCTCGGGATGGGCTATAAAAGGTCCTATGCCAACCATCTCTACCCCGAGTTCGTGCATCCAGATCACGTCTTCAGCCAGACTGAGAGCGTCCTGCCCGGGGAGTCCCACCATGACTCCGCTTCCCAACTGGAAACCGAGTTCCTTGAGCACGAAAAGGCATCGTTTCCTTTCATTGAGGTCATCACCCGGATGGAGTTTTTTAAAGATTTTCTCGTCAGTTGTTTCAATCCTCAGCAGATAGCGGTCCGCACCGGCTTCCTTCCATGCCGAATAAGCGCTCTTGTCACGCTCTCCCATACTCAAGGTTATGGCAAGTTCTGTCCTGGATTTTATTTCACGAATTATATCGGCCATTAATTCCGTGCTGAAATACAAATCCTCTCCCGACTGAAGTACAATGGTTTTATAACCGATCTGCCAGGCCTTTATTGCGGTCTGTAAGATCTCTTCGCGCGTCAGCCGGTATCTTGCAAGCTTGCGATTATCCCTTCTCAATCCACAGTATTCGCAGTTTCTTCTGCAGTAGTTTGAAAACTCTATAATGCCTCTGAGATGAACGGCCTCCCCCATCGTTTCGGCTCTCAGCCTGTCGGCTGTGTGGAGAAGAGTCCGTTCTTCCTCACCTTCTGTTTCAAGAAGCGGGACAAGCCACTCGACAGCGGGGCTTCTGCGGTTCAATCCAGCCCTCAAGGCTTCCAATAAGTCCATTTTCCCGGTTTCCATTAATGGCAATAAACCCCGTGCGGCAGTGTTGTCGAAACAGTATCTTAACCCAGTCAGCCCGCAGACTCAACCTCACCGGGCGGGTATTGAATCTATTCTTGATCGCCGCATATCCGAGGGACCGCACCGGAGTCAGGAAATACCGTCCCCTGTGCATTCCCGTCACTCACCTACAGGCTCGGCTTGTTTGTAGACACGCATTACGGGAGATACCCCGGCGTGGTAGGCGACTATGGCCGGGCTGTCGCCGTCCAGGAGGATGAAATCCGCGCTCTTGCCCACATCCAGACTCCCTGTCCGATCGGACATCCCAATGGAATAAGCAGCGTTGAGAGTTGACGCGACAAGGGCTTCCGATATCGAAAGACGCATGCCGAGCACCGAAAGACCGAACACGAAAGGCATGGACTCCGTATAACTGGTGCCCGGATTGCAATCGGTGGCAATGGCGATCGGCAGGCCAAGTTCCACCATTTTTCGGGCAGGCGCATACTCTTTTTGCAGGCAGTAGGCGGTGGCCGGCAGAAGTATCCCTATGACGCCCGCTCCGGCCATGGCGCGGATGTTCTCGTCCGAGGCCCGCAGAAGGTGCTCGGCGGATATGGCGCGCAGATCGGCAGCCAATGCCGCGCCACCCAGATCGCAGACCTCGTCGGCATGGATCTTGACTCCCATTCCGGCTTTGCGTGCCGCCTCCAGAATCCGGCGGCTCTGGGCTACGGTAAAGACGCTCTTCTCACAAAAGGCGTCACAAAAACGGGCCATGTGCTGTTCTGAGACAGCGGGAATCATTTCGGAAACGATAAGATCCACATACCGGTCCGCAGCCCCTGCATACTCTTCCGGTATTGCATGAGCTCCAAGAAAGGTGGGAACTACATCGACGGGCAGTTCGCGCCCGATACGCTCTATCACCCGGAGCATCTTCAGCTCGGATTCTGTATCGAGCCCGTAGCCGCTTTTGATCTCCAGGGTTGTCGTTCCAAGCCTGAGCGCTGATTCGGCATGTCTTCGGGTCATTAGAAAGAGTTCAGCCTCGGATGTCTCTCGCACGGCCCGAACCGAGGAAAGTATCCCGCCTCCGCGTTCGAGTATTTCCAGGTAGTCCATCCCTTCGAGGCGCAGAATGAATTCTTCCTCCCTGCGCGCCGCAAAACACATGTGCGTATGCGGGTCAACGAAACCGGGAATGATGCAGCGCCCGAGGCAGTCCACTTCCATATCCACCTGGCGGAAGGACAGGGCCGCCAGTAGCTCTTCCTCATCCCCGATTGCAGCGATCACGCCGCCCTCTGTGTAGATGGCCCCTCTGGCGAAATGGACAACTTCCCCCTGGCGCGTTCCGCGAAGAGGCGACCCTTTATCGGCGGGAGTAAAAATTCGTCCGTTCCTGAAAAGCTTTCGGGTCATGTTGCGCCGCTCCGGCTATTTGAACATATTTATCATAGGGAGCTTTACTCCCCGCTCGCCGGCGATCTCCACGGCGCGCTCATATCCCGCATCCGCATGCCGGATGATGCCCGTTGCCGGATCGTTTCGAAGAACGCTCAAAGCCCGCTGCTCTCCCTCCTCGGTACCGTCTACAACCGTTACCTGCCCGGCATGCAGAGCGTAGCCGATTCCCACGCCGCCTCCATCATGGAAGGAGACCCAACTCGCCCCTGAAGCGACATTTACCATTGCGTTCAAGAGTGCCCAGTCGGCCACGATATCGGAACCATCCTTCATAGCTTCGGTCTCACGGTTGGGGGACGCAACCGAACCGCAGTCGAGGTGGTCCCTGCCGATAACGATAGGGGCTTTGACCTTTCCATCGCGGACGAGATCGTTGAAAATCTTTCCAGCCTTATCACGCTCTCCGTAACCAAGCCAGCAGATGCGGGCCGGGAGCCCCATATGCGCGACTTTTTGACCGGCCAGCTTCAGCCAGCGGACCATCCGTTCCTTGTGAGGAAAAGCTTCTATGAGAGCGTTGTCCGTAACTGCTATGTCTTCGGGATCGCCGGAGAGGGCGGCCCAACGGAACGGACCTTCCCCCTCGCAGAATAGTGGACGAATATATGCCGGAACAAATCCGGGATAATCGAACGCGTTTTTTACTCCCGCCTTGTATGCCTGGGCGCGCAGGTTATTTCCGTAATCGAAAGCGACGGCGCCCCGCTGCCGCATATCCAGAATAGCCCGGCAGTGGACGGCCATTGAATTCATGGCCATATCCACGTAGAGGTCCGGATTGGATTTTCGAAGCTCCAAAGCTTCTTCGTAGGGAATACCTGAGGGCACGTAACCGTTCAGTTCATCGTGCGCGCTCGTCTGGTCAGTCACAACGTCGGGGATAAAGCCCATATCGACCATTTTGTGGAGCGCCTCGGCCGCATTTGCGAGAAGGCCGATCGACAGGGGCTGCTTCCTTTGTGCTGCGTCTTTGGCGATCCGAACGGCTTCCTGGATATCTGCGGTCATAACATCCAGATAACGGGTTGCAAGACGTCGCTCGATCCTGCTCCGGTCCACTTCGACGCAGACCATGACGCCCTCGTTCATGGTGACCGCGAGCGGCTGGGCGCCTCCCATGCCGCCAAGGCCGCCGCTGACGACTATTTTCCCCCTGAGCGTGGCGTTCCAGTGTTGTTGAGCAAGAGTGGCCAAGGTTTCGTAGGTCCCTTGGAGGATGCCTTGCGTCCCGATGTAGATCCATGACCCGGCCGTCATTTGACCGTACATGATGAGACCTTTTTTCTCCAACTCGTTAAAGTGGTTCCAGTCGGCCCAGCGGGGCACCAGGTTCGAGTTGGCGATCAGCACTCGCGGCGCCATGCGATGCGTGCTGAGAATGCCCACAGGTTTCCCGGATTGAACGAGAAGAGTCTCATTATTTTCCAGTTCCAGAAGGCAGCGCACTAACGCGTCGAAGCAGTTCCAGTTTCTGGCTGCCCGCCCTGTCCCGCCGTATACGATCAGTTCGTCCGGCCGCTCGCCGCACTCGGGGTCCAGGTTGTTGCACAGCATTCTTAGCGCCGCCTCCTGTTGCCATCCCTTGCAGTGCAGCTCTGTCCCGCGCGGGGCTCTAACCGGCCGGGCCCTGCCGCAGCCTATCTGTAGCTCCTCCAAAAGCCGTTCCCTGCGAGATGTGCTCATTTCCTGAACTCCCCCGATCTGAAATGTTTTATGCACGCCGGCCCGGGATCGCAAGGAACGCCGCTTCCCGGTTTGCGCCATAAGGCAAGTTTACATTTGACCGATGTACCCGTATATTTCCGCATTATAACAGAGATGCCGGTTGACCACTGTGCCCAAAAGTACTTTTTGCGATAGCTTCGCAAAGTTAAACTTCTCGCGGCGGTGGGGTATCCGGCATGAGGGATGAAGCTATGGACGAGCTGATTGACCGCCTCCGGGGGCAACAGGATAAAATGCTGTCGCTGCTCGAGCGCCTTGTCAATATCGACAGCGGGACTTTCTGCAAAGAAGGAATCGACGCGTGCGGCCGCATCCTGGCCGAAGAACTGGAGGACCTGGGGTTCGAAATCCGAACCGTTCCTGAGACGGATTTCGGAAACCATCTGCTGGCAGACCGGCCGGGAAAGGGGAATAAGACCCTTTTTCTTTCCGCGCACCTCGACACGGTCTTCCCTGCCGGGACCGCAGCCCGGCATCCTTTCCGGATCGAAGGCGGACTGGCCTACGGGCCCGGTGTGGGTGATATCAAGGGCGGCATCGTTCAAATGCTCTATGCCCTTAAGGCGTTGCGGGACCTCGATTCAGGCGCGCCTCCGATCACCGTATTCCTGACCGGCGATGAGGAAGTCGGGAGCGTTCGGGGCCGACCTTATATCGAGGACGTTGCCCGCCGGTCTTCCTGGGTCCTGGTCATGGAGCCCTCGTCCGAGCCGCATTCGGTTGGAGTGCGCCGATGGGGACTGGGCTCCTTCAAACTGAGAATTTTTGGCAAAGCGGCTCATGTGCTCAAACCCGATTCGGACGGGATAAACGCCTGCCGGGAACTTGCTCTGAAAATCCTTGCGCTCGAATCTTTGAGCGACCCTGTATCCGGGGTTAAAGTTTCAGTGAATCTGGTCAGCGGCGGTCGTTCACGGCAGGTTACAGCGGCCGAAGCTCTGGCCGATATAGATGTACGGGTCAGGCATTCTTCGCAGATGCAACAAATAGAGGATCTCGTGAAAGCGGTCGCCGGCGCGGCCTTTCTTCCCGGTATTCGTACAGATCTCGAAGGGAAGCTCACAAGGCCCCCCCTCGAGCCAAACCCTGCCTCCGAGCTGCTCCTGAGGCTGGCAACGGAAGAGGCGCGCAAATTGGGTTTCGAACTACACCCGATTGAAGAATACGGAGGCTCGGACGGGTGTTTTACCGCCGCGCTGGGAGTCGCTACTCTGGACGGCCTCGGGCCGCTTACTTACGATATGTGCGGCGATCGGGAACGAATCGAACTGGACAGCCTTGTCCCTCGAACAGCCCTTCTGGCCCGTATTATTTCCAGGTTGGCGCAAGACGGTTGAATGCTCCGGGGAAAATCCGGGCTACAGGTCCAGGTAGGAAATCACTTCGATTCCGTGTTCCTCGAGGTCGGCGATGATTGACTTCACGTCGGTTTTCTTGAGCCGGATGGAATAGGAATACTCGGGTCCTTCTTCGAAAGGCAGGTGGCAGATACTGATGATTTCGGCCCCGTGCAGCCTTACGATTCGGGTTATCTCCGGAAGAGGATTGGGAGAGCCGGAAACCTTGACGTCCAGCCGCGTGGATTCAGCGAAGAGTCCCAGGAAAGTGATAAATGCGGAAAGAACGTCGACAGTGGTTATTACGCCGACCAGCGTGCCGTCCTTGACGATGGGCAGGCCCCCGACACGTTTTTCCAACAGAATGCGTGCAGCCTCTTCCAGCGGCATCTCGGGATGGACCGTAAAAGGTTTTCGAATCATCACATCCTCGAGGGTCAGCTCTTCAAGCATCGACGCTATCAGGACCCCCCTCAAGTCGGCGTCCGTAATCCACCCCAGCAACTTCATCTGCTGATCCACAACCGGCAAATGCCGGATGGACTCCCGTTTCATCAGGGCCATCGCTTCCTGAATGGAGGCTTCCTTCCCGATCGTTACAAGATCAGTTGACATCCAGTGGCTTACTATCACGCAGACTCTCCTCAGGGGGAAAAAGCTTATATCGGAAAAGTCCGATTAATGAGTTATTACAAGCAGTTTCAAGAAACGAAAAAGAGGCTAAGCCAAATCCCTTTAAAATGCAAGAGCTTTTCTGGGACCCCTGCGGGGCGTGGAGATCTATGTTCTTACAGTCACCGGATCGTGAGCGCCGTGTTCCATGAGCTTGGCTATGCTGACCGTCCGGTCCCCGAGCATGTTTGTGTAGCTTCCCAGCTCGTTGTCGTACCAGCCGTAAATTACGGCCTGAGTGACCGGTATTTCGATAAATCTTTGTTGCCGGTGCCCTGCGCCTTCCACCTTCTCGATGATTCCAAGGTCCAGCGAAGCCGGATTGTTTTCCCCGTTTGACTCCAGGTATTTGAACGCGGAAGCCAGGCGCTCGACGTCTAATCGAACAGCCGAGGTGCGCGTGTGGTTCTCAAAACCCTCGATAACCGCTGCGGCCCGGGGAATCCCGATAATGTCGGAGGACACGTTCTGTTCCTCGGAAAAAACCAGGTAGCCCTCGGGGAAATGGGAAACGGCATTCTTGTATATGTCGTTTACCAACTGGTGGCTGATCGGACTGGTCATGCTCTCGTCTTGAATCATCACTGCCAGGATTATGAGCGATCCGGTAGTCAAAGGGACCCGCACTGATTCGGCTATGAGACCTATTCTTTTCATCTCCGGGATAACCAGCCCCAGCGCTTTGGCTGCCCCCGTGCTGGTCAAAATGATGTTGTTGAAGGTCGAACGGGACTTTCTCAGGTCGGTGGCTTTGGCTTTCGGCGCGCGGTCCAGCACGGATTGGGAACTGGTGGCCGCGTGAACGGTGGTCATGGCCGCCGAAAGGATGCGCTCGGCCCCGAAATAATCCAGCAGCGGCTTCACCATGTATGCGAGACAGGTGGTCGTGCAGGAGGCGTTCGATACAATCAGGTGCCTCTTGGGATCGTAGTCCGAATCGTTAATGCCCATGACCGTAGTTACGGCATCGGGGGGCATTTCCCGGGCCTTGTCCTTTATCTTGAAAGGAGCGGACACGATGACCTTCCTTGCGCCCGAAGCAAAATGACCGCGCGCGGACCCCTGCGGCTCATCGGGCGATGCAGTCGGATCGACAAAAACGCCTGTGGCGTCCACAACCAGGTCAACCCCGTGTTTACGCCAGTCGATATGGGCCGGGTTCCTGGAGCTGCGAAGGAAAGTTGTCTTTATCCCGTTTACCGTAAAACTGCCCGACTTCTCATCGAGATTTTCAATGACCCTCGCGGCCCTTGAGCCGTAGAGAAAGTTATGCAAATTCCCGTAAGTGGAATCCTTCTCCAGGAAATGTGCTATGTCGGCGAGTCTTGTACCTACCTCCCGGCCTATGTTGACCACGATCTCAGAGAAGTATTTACGTTCCACATGGTGCCAGATCGAGAGTTTTGCGATTCTCCCAAGGCCGTTTATGCCAAGTTTCCGCGCAACCATCGTTTCTTCGTTCATCATGGACTCCAAGCTCAAAAAGGTGAAACAGGAAAATAAAAAGCAAACCTGGAAGATATTATCTAAGATCGCAATCGATTTCCAGGGAGAATTGAAATCGAAAGCCTATGTGTGCTGGATTGCGTCAAAAAATCATTCCGGCGACCGCATCTTTTCCCGGCAGCAAGCGCAGTTCTGCAACTGCACAGATCGATTTCCGCCGGCTCCGGCCCTTGATGCGGAGTAAAACCAGGTCTTCAAACCCGGCGCTCATGGAATGTGCGCTCACCCTGAGCGGGCAGGGTGAGCGCTTCCCGTTAGTGGAGAACGGGTTTGCGGTTGAGGTGAAGATCGTGAATCCTTTTCTTGAGGTCCCGGAGTCTTTTCGTGTCCTCTGCCGCTGCCCAATGAGGCTCGCTGATTGCAAATGCGGCAACGGTGGCCTCTCCCAGAAGACATTCATTGGCCTCACACCATTCATCCCGGCAAACCTGTCTCAGGTCCGATATGTCGTTTACTATTTCCTCCAGCCTCAGGAGCGAGTCCTCAAAAGATTCGGAAAAAGTATCCCACGACAATTCTCCGTATTCTCGCTGCTGTGCGGAATCAATCGCATCCTGAAAATTCATTTTAGTTCTCCTTCAATGGCTTCCTGCAGCCCGACCCGCTTCACTTCCCCCCGGAGTCCGGCTCTGCAATTGCGGCCTTCCGTAAATTTAAGATAAGGTTGAATTGATATTGTGTTAACGGCTCACGGGGTGAATGCGGATTTTTTGTGCCTATCTTTAAAGAATGCAGGAGAACGTCACAGGGCGCGAAACCGAAGGGCGTTCGCGCTCGCAGGGATAGAAAGGACCACAATCATGGAAAAGGCAAGTTGCGAGTTCAAGGACAAGATTTATCCGCATGGCAGTGTGACTTGTATCGGGGACCAGTGCATACAATGCCGCGAAGGGCATTGGGGTCCAAATGAGTTCGAAGTCGAGTTGAGGGAGGCCATGCTTGCGAACCTGTAGCCCCGGGGATTTGGGAGTCACGGTTCGGCTGACATTGCGCCGTATGGGAAGGAACCAATATGGAGAAAAGTGATTGCGTACATAAAGATGAACGGTACCCAAGCGGCACCGAGTTATGCATAGAGAACCGCTGCATGCAGTGTGACAGCGGAGAGTGGGCGCCAAGTGAATTCGACGAGATCGGATACGGCTATTGAGGAAGGAGTTTCAGACTTCCTGTAACGACTTGGTTCGGCTGGCAAATACTAGGCCGGCGTGCCGGACGTCTCCATCGACCACGATCACGAGGAAGAATTCAGGTCATGATCGTATTTGCCGATACTTCCGCTCTCTTCGCACTGCTTGTCAAGGACAGATTATGTGCATACTCGCGCCAGGGCAACTTCGAGTACTTCCATCGAAATGACACCCTTATCCTAGCAACCCCTATGAGCTTTTCGAGACGCTGCCTCTCCTCCATCGTCGCGTAAGCCTTGAAGCCGCCTGGGACTTTAATCGGAAGATTCTGCCCCCGCAAATAATTGCAGGAAATGCTTCTCGTCTTCTGGCTGGAGGTGCTCGGAGAAATCAAGTCGGTGCTTTCCACTCCTATAGTCGCTTACCCCCCGATCTCCCCGCTGCGAGGACTAAATTCTTTACCATCTCCCGAAATTCTTGAAGGAAAACTGGTCTAAAATCTCCTCGAATACTCTATCGAAGTAATCCGGTCTGGAAGAAAAAACTATTTTCAAAAATCAGCCGGATCATTTATTGTCAGAGAGGCCGGATGATCCAAACGTATATGAATATAAAAGGGGTTCGAACAGTGAAGTCCGAAGCGGCGCACCTTGCTCTAAAAACGAATGGAGAGGCTAACAAGCTCTCTTTCGAGGATAGATCGGTACACGACTGGTACCGTTTCGTGCTCTCGTTTCCGCCTCATCTGGTGCGGACCTACCTCAAGCGCTTCGATATAACGGAAAAACAAAGGGTACTGGATCCATTCTGCGGTACAGGCACAACAATCGTTGAATGCAAGAAGCTCGGGATACCTTCACTGGGGATAGAGGCGCACCCCATGACCGCGTTTGCAAGCAGGGTCAAATCCGATTGGGCCATCGACCCTGTAGCACTGGGAAACGATGCCAGGAGAATCGCCGAAATTGCCGAACAAAAGATGAACACAGGAAAGGTTGATTTTGAACTACCGCCTGACGCTGAAAAGATCCTGCTGAGAGATTCAATCAGCCCAAAACCATTGAAAAAGGTGCTTGCTCTTTTATCGGTTTTGAATGAGGCAAAGGACCCTGGGTTCACTGCCCATGAATTCCTTGCCTTGGCTAAAACACTGGTTTTCACGGCGAGCAACCTCAACTTCGGACCTGAAGTTGGAGTCGGAAAGATAAAGAACGATGCTGCAGTAGTCCTGAGCTGGCTTGAGAACATTCGTATCATGCGTCAGGATATCTTAAAGCTGAAAGACAGGGCCGCCATACCAAGCCAAATTTTTCAGGATGATTCACGGGAGATGATGACCGAACTCCAGCCCAAATCTATAAACGCGGTGATTACCTCACCGCCCTACCCGAATGAAAAGGATTACACCCGCACCACGAGGCTGGAGTCGGTCATTCTAGGGTTCATCAATAATCGAAAAGAGTTGCAGAACCTTAAGAGGAGGCTGCTACGATCAAATACCAGGAATATTTACAAGGGCGATGCAGATGATGCACATATTGACAATTTCCCTCAGATTTCGATGCTTGCTGACAAAATAGAGGCCAGGAGGGTCGAGCTTAATAAGACCAGTGGATTTGAACGGCTTTATGGCAGCGTTACGAGGCAATATTTCGGTGGCATGACACGCCACCTTGCAAATCTTCGGCAAGTGCTTGCGCCTGGAGCGTGCCTGGCGTATGTAGTCGGTGACCAGGCTTCTTTTTTTCGAATCATGATTAGAACCGGGGAGCTGTTGTCCCAAATCGCAGTTTCCCTCGGTTACGAACTGATAGGCATAGACCTTTTTCGAACACGATTATCAACCGCAACTCGGAGCCAGCTTCGTGAAGAGGTTGTCCTTTTGCGCTGGCCAAGTTAAATGGAATCAAGTTGAAAAGCCTAAAAAATCGTTACGTCCAAATAATTGAGCGGATTTTCCTTTCTCATTACAAGGAAGGAGCGGAAGAGATATTTTTTGAAAGAGACGAGATTGTAAGAACAGCCCGCGAACTAGAAATAGCGTTGCCGAAAAATATAGGCGATATTATTTACAGTTTTCGGTACAGAACTTCTCTTCCTGATTCGATTAGAAATACAGCTCCTGAAGACAGAGTCTGGGTAATCAGGCCTGCCGGGAGATCTCGCTATTGCTTTGCAGCAGTCGCTCCAATCGACATAGTTCCCAATCCCATCCTTGCAGAGACAAAAATTCCCGATTCTACCCCTGGTATCGTAGAGATGTACGCTTTAAGCGATGAACAGGCGCTTCTTGCCATAGTTAGATATAACAGACTGATTGATATACTTACCGGAGTGGCCTGCTACTCTCTTCAGAATCATCTAAGGACTTATGTCACAGGAATGGGTCAGGTTGAAACCGATGAAATCTATGTGGGGCTGGACAAGCGGGGCGTCCACTACGTTTTCCCTATACAGGCCAAGGGTGGAAGCGATAAATTGAATATGATTCAACTTGAGCAGGATTTCGCCGTATGCGCTGCAAAATTCCCCAACCTGGCCTGCAACGCCATAGCCGCTCAGTTCATGAAAGATGATCTGATTGCTCTTTTCATCTTCGAAATGGGAGATTCCGGAATTGCGCTAATTAATGAAAAACACTACAGGTTGGTTCCTGCTGCCGAAATTTCGAAAGACGAGCTTTTGACCTACCGTTCCCGCCTCCCGGGTGCGGTCCTGTGAAAGAGAACTACTCATAATCCGTGCCGGCTGAAAGATCTATTTGCTCCACTTCCAGCATTCCCGAGTAAATCGCTCCGCTCCTGCCGTCGATGCTTATCGACTCGCCTGTTTTGACCGGGTGGCCGTTGATGGTGCACGTCTTCTCCGAGTCACGGACCGTCATTCGGCTTACACCGACTACGCACGTTTTCTCAAGCCGGTGGGCTACGATGGCTGCATGCGAGGTGGCGCCCCCCTTGGCTGTGAGGACCCCATCCGCAACCGAAATCTCGTGTATGTCATCAGGGACCGTATCCGAACGGATAAGTATGACCGTTTTGCCGGGATGCTCTTTTTTGATGCGCTGAATAGATTCCAGGTCAAAAGCGGCAACACCCGATATGGCGCCGCCGCTGACTCCGATACCGCTCCCAAGGTACCTTGAATGGAAGTCGTCAGTCTTTTTGAAAACCGGATAGCTGCGCTTTATCCGGGGGGCCATGTTGCGGGCCTGCAGGACATTGACGCCTTCTTCTCCCGCCCCCTGGAATGTAAATTCCACCTCCTGAGGCGCCCAGTGGTTTTCATAAACCAGCTTTTTGGCTATATCCGACAACCTTTTATAGACACGCGGGAAAAGGACCTCGAGCGAAGTCTCCTGGCGTTCGGCCTCTCGTAGCTTTTGTTTTTCGGAAAGTGGCAGTGTTTTGACAAGGCCTCCCACTACGTCTTCTCCCTGGTTTCCCCATGTGAAGTCGCCGACCGGTTCAACCTTGTCCTCGGAGGTCCACGGATCGTGGGTAAACATGACCCCGGCCCCCGATTGAGTATCCAGGTTTCCGAACACCATGGCCTGGATCGTAACGGCCGTGCCCCAGTTATCGGAGAGCATCATGATCTCCCGGTAGGTCCTGGCCTTGTGTGATTCCCATGATTCCACGACCTGCCGAACGGCCGTGAAGAGCTGTTCCTGCGGGGACTCGGCAAAGTCGATATTATGGTCCTCCAGCACTTCCCGGTAGGCCAGGGCGACCTCCCTGATTTCGCCGGGGGAGAATTCCCGTTTAACGGACCTGCCGTACTTTTTCTTGTAGCGGTTCATCACGGTATTGAATTCGTCACGCGGAATTCCGAACGACATCCCCCAGGACTGAACAAAACGTCTGTAGTTGTCCCAGGCGAACCAGGCCTGCCCGGTTTGCGCAATCAGGCCTTCGACTATTTGCTCGTTTATCCCCACGTTGAGAAAAGTGTTCATCATTCCGGGCATCGAAACCGCCGAACCGCTCCTCACCGAGAAAAGAAGGGCGTTGCCGGGAAGGCCGAATTTTCGGCCCGTTTCGACCTCCATGCACGCCACCATTTCCAACACCCGTTTTTCGAAATCCTCCTTGGACTGCCCGAAACTCTCTATCACAGGCCTGCACCGGAAATACTCGGTAGTTATCACAAACCCTGGCGGGACCTTGATTCCCATCGAATGGAGATTGGCTAAAATGTGCCCCTTGCTCCCCATGTAGATGGAATCGAGCGTCTCCGGGTTCGGATGATAAAGGTGGCAGACGGTCCTCTCGGGATCGTAGCTCAGGAGCAGGTCCAGGTCTTGTACGCTCAGCCCCTCGCGCTGCGTTGCCAGCGTGGTAAGTATGCTGGCAATGAAGTGGTCGAAATACTGGAGTCCGAAAGTCCTTGCGATGAGATCGCGAAGAAAGCTCTCGGAGACCCTCTGGGTGCTTTCGGCAGAGGCTTCACCTTCTCTTTGATACCTCTGAATCAGTTTGTCGGGCCGGAGTTGCTTGATTATGAGTTCGAGGTTTTCATCATGAATCGATTCGTAATGGGTCTGAATTATCTGCTTGATGGCTTCGGAGAAACCCCTGAAGATATCCATGTACTGTGAATGGGAGAACCGGGGCACCTCGAGGGCTTTAATGAAAAGCTCCCTCTGGCTCTCGAGCCGGCTGGATGTGATCCCGTCGATCTCCAGCGCTTTCATGAAAAGCGGAATGAAACGGGCGATCCGGCGAAAGGTTGCCCTTGTGATGAAACTCAGGTTGATCGAAAGTATGATCTCTTCAAATAGTACATTAGCGAGGTTTTCGAGGCGAAAGGTGAGCCCGAGGGCATCGAAGCGCGGTTCGTTGTAAGATCCATACATCGAGGGTATGTCTACGGCGATATGGCGCTTGTAGTAGATGTTTTCCATTATCTTCAGTTCGCCGGGGGTCAGGATGACTTCCTGAAGTTCACCAAGATAATCCAGAATGGCGTAAAGTAAGAGGTGTCTGTCGCCGTTATCGAGGGCATCGAGCAGTCTCCCCGGATCGGGCAGGCCAATGGTTTTTGCGCGCTCGAGATGAATACGGATATCTTTGAAGCTCAGGGCATATTTTTCGTGCAGAAGCTGATAGAACTGGATCATGAGAAAAGCGCGTGAGCGCTCCTTTTCGGGAACCTCCGGGACCTGGCCTATCAGAGCTTTGGCTTCGTCTTCGGACATATCGAGCAGGTCCTGAATCCGGTTTATGCTCCTGGTGCCAAACAGGTGTTCGAAAATCCTGTGTATGTCATCAACCAGCGACCCGGATTCAGGAATGTCAAAATAAACGTCGTCTGGAACCAGCCCTGCCAGATGGCCCTTGTCCATTGTCCGCCAGTATTCGATTATCCCCTGTATGAAGGGTACGATGACGTTATTGCTTTCTACGTGGCTTTGCTTTCTCAAAAAATGTATGAGCCTGTCGCTCCTGCCGGTGATCTCATCGATATCGGTCGAGACTTGCCTGAGCAGTCCCTCGGCTCCGATCTGGCTGAAATAGACCGGAAACAGCTTGGCGAGTTGCTTTACCAGGTTGTAAACGGGCCGGATGGGAGAGTTGAGCAACTGGGAGACGTCCTTCTGGAAAAGGTCCGTGTCCCGGACGAAAATCCCGCCCAGAGACAGGTCCACTATGAGGGCGGAAAGAAGGGTCTTCGATCGCAGCGGATCGGCTTTTATTATATCCAGCCAGACTCTCACATTCAAAAGATGGGTCGGGTTTACGGATATCTGCCACTGGCTGCTTACCTGCCCGAGCATCGGGGACTGAAACCCCAACCGTACGATTCGCCTGAGGAAGAAATTGATCAACTGCCTTTGGTCTGTTGCCATAATTTCCAGGCCCATCGTACGGATGATCTGGAGCGCCGCCTGTGGATAGTTTTGAAGCGAAATTTCGAGGACCCTCAATATGTGATCGAGCAGCGCTTCCAGTTGATCTCTGGGTTCCTCCCGTATCCACCTGCCGATCTCGAAATTTATTCCGCGGAGCACATCTTCCTGAATGGCCTCGAGCCCCTTTACTTCCAGGACCTTGAGCCGAATCAGCATGCTGATTTGACCCGCCTGTGAGAATGTCTCCTTCTTCTTGTCGATCTTTTCGGGCAGATGGAAATAGAGCTGGATGATATCGTGGAAATCGGTCATATCGGTCAGCACTTCGACGGCTCTGCGATGGTCCGGCTCGGGCACAACTTCGGTCTCGAAGACCTGCAGCCTTTTGCGGAGAAGCTCGTGACTCAGAGGTTGGCATTCTTCGAACCAGGACGCCCTCGGGTAGTGTTCCTCTCCCTGCCTGTCCAGCCACGAACAGGGGTCCTCCCTGCTCAGCCAGAAATCGTACGTACTCCTGAAGAATCTCTCCAGAAAAGCTCTGAGTTCGACGAATGAAGAGCTGCTATGCCAGATATTGAGCAGCCTGGCCGCGATGCGCTTCGGGGGATAAAAACTGCGCATGAGGAACTCAAAGGGAACATCGGGAAGTTTTGAGAGTTCGAGGAAAAAGCTCCTCAGAATGCCCTGATGGCACGAGCCGTTCATTTCGCAAACCCCTTCGGCCTGGGCCGGTTTCGCAAGCTCTTCAGGCATTTCTTCCGTGAGCTTCACCCAGTATGAGAGAAGGTGGTCGGCGGCCAGGTTCCGGATTTCGAATCGATCGGATTCTTTTAAGGCGTCCAGCAGGATGTTTGAGAGCAGATATATCACTATGCCGCTAAGCGGGCTGTTCCGATAGAGGCGCAAATTGCCGATTGCATATCTTTGTGTTTCCTGCACGACAAAATGCCAGTTCCTGTACTTGTGATGATACTCCAGAAGGAGTTCGCGGGCCTGTTTCTCCTTGCCCGCATATCCCTTAACTACATCCTGCAGTGCCTGAAAAGACTCAGGAATAACTACGCTGATATTTGTCAGATCGAGGTTTCTGGTCAGAGCATCTGATTGAAACTGGTCAAATCGCATGAGGAAAATCCCCTTCTTCATTCTTTATTATAACCCTGTAGCCTTCAGGCAGATGCTGCGATACGCCGGCGCGGTGAAAAATCATCTCCCACATCGATCCGCCATGACTTCCCGGCCGGTCATTTCAATTTCCATCAGAACGGCGGATTCCTTCTGCGCTCCGTAGTAACCGGGCCGCTCTCCAACTGCTCTGAAACCGAAAGTCTCATAGAGTTTCCGGGCCGCAAGATTGCTCTTTCGGACCTCCAGGGTGATGTATCGGGCAGTTTCCTCCCGTGCTGCTCGAATCGCAAGTTCAATCAGCTTTCGAGCGATCCCCTGTCGCCTCAAGGTTTTGCGCACCGCAATGTTGAGGATTTGAATCTCGCCTGCAACCAACCAGAAACAGATATATCCCGCAATTTCCGGAGAGGGGGAGCCGGAGGCGGACCCAGTCGCCAACCGCGCCACCAACATGCGCGAATTAACCCGGTCAATTTCTTCGACAAAGGCTTTCTCTGTCCAAGGCTCCGGCTGGCTATCGTTTTCGATTTCCAGGATCGAGGGAATGTCTGACCCTACCAAGGGTGAGACAGTAATTTCGAGGCCCAATTTTTATCCGCTAAGTTGCTTTGTTTCATAAATGCGACTGCAAAGTTTAATAATAACTGAAAATACCGGGCGTGATTTTATCCCTGCCCGGTGCGTCACTCAAGAACTGCGCCACTAGGGCATAGATGCTGTCTTCGTTGAACGGGAAAGCACCTCGCTTGCAAGAGATATGTGCCGCTGCCCGTACTGCTTCACGAGTGAAGCAGCTTCACTCAGACTGTATCCGCTCCGGCACCCGGCAAGCTTGATCAGCATTGGAAGATTCATGCCGCAGACAACCTCCACGCCCGGCCCCTGGAAAGATAAGCTGATATTTGCCGGTGTACCGCCGAAAAGGTCAGTCAGAATCAAAACTCCCTTTCCCTGGTCCACCGTTTTTATTGAATCCCCCATGAGTTTGATCAGCTCATCGACTGACTGAGCCGGTTTGAAGCAGACGGCTTTGCAGTTCTGAAGAGGTCCCACGATCATCTCGGCCGCTGCGAGCATCTCTTCTGCAAGCCTGCTATGGGATGTGACTATAACTCCTATGAGTTCCGTTTCGACTTCCCGGCCCAAATTAACCCTCTCATTCCAGATGGATGTCTCTGTGAAATACACTTACATAATAACTGTTTTGCTTCAACCTGTCAGCAATTCCCTCTGCGATGACAACTGAACGGTGCCGCCCTCCGGTGCATCCGACAGCTATCGTGAGATACCGCTTCCCTTCTGCAATGTAGGAAGGCAAAAGCTTCAGCAGCAGGGTGCAATAATCCGAGAGAAACTCCTGCACGGCGGGCCGCTCCAATACCCACGACCTGACATCGGCTGAACTGCCATCGAGATTCTTAAGACTTTCAACGAAGTACGGGTTCGGAAGAAATCTCACGTCCATCACCAGATCGGCTTCAAGCGGAATGCCGTATTTGTACCCGAAGGAGAGTATCTGTATGCTGAGTTGTTCGTTTTGCCCGGCATAGGAATAGGACCCTGTGATGAGCCGCTTGAGTTCATGGACCGTAAGGGTTCCAGTGTCAATGATCCTGGTGGCCCGGCTGCGAAGCGCTTGCAACTGCTGCCGCTCAACATTGATCGCCTGGAGCAACTGATGCTCGGAAGGCGCTGCCGGGTGGATTCTTCGCGTCTGGCTGTATCTTCGCTGGAGTATTTCATCGTCGGCTTCGAGAAAAATAATTTCGAACTTGTACCCGGCATCTTCCAGAAGCGAAAATATCTGGTTGTAGTTTCTGAGGAACTTGCGCTCCCTGATGTCTATGCCCAGCGCAATCCGGCCCAGGTCCGGCATGTCACGTTCGCACAGCATCAGAAAACTCCCCAGTAGAGGTACCGGCAGGTTGTCGATGCAAAAATAATCAATATCCTCAAAAGCTTTGATCGCGGTGCTCTTGCCGGATCCGGAAAGTCCGCTGACAACTATTACATGGGGCTTTCTTTCAGTCATTTCCAGTTCCTGTAAATCAAAATCCGGCATATATCAAACTGGGGGCACGCCATTGAACAGGTGGGGACGGGAGGAGGGCCTGCGGCTCTCCACGAAGGAAAAACGCCAGGCTAGAAATCCTCATCTTCCTGCTGAATGATTGAAAAGATATCTTCCCGATTGTCGACTTTTGCAAGCTTTTTTCGGACAGTCCCGTTTTTGAGCAGCCTGGCTATCTTTGCCAGGGCCCTCAGATGTATTCCCGCGCAAGTCTCTGGTGCTACGAGCAGGAAGAAGAGGTGAACGGGCTTTCCATCCATGGATTCGAAATCAATGCCTTCGCTGGAACGCCCGAATGAGAGGACCAGGTCGTCAATATCTCTCAACTTCCCGTGGGGAATGGCAATCCCCTCCCCAATTCCGGTGCTGCCCAATCTCTCTCTTTCGAGCAGAACTTTCATCAGGCTGTCCCGGTCGATATTGGGCTTATTTTGTTGTACGGCTTCGATCAACTCTTCCAGAACCTGCTTCTTAGTCCTCCCTTTGAGCTCAGGAACAATGGAGTCCTTTGCAAGAATGTCGAGAATTTTCATTAAATTTCCTCTGCCGCCGGGATTCTGCATGATGATATCTCAACTCCTCAAGGGCAACCGGAAAGAACATGAACATGTAAAAGAAAGACCGCGGGTTTGAACCCTTGCCCGGAAAGTTCAAATCAACGCTCGACCGGCGTCGAAACCGGGTCGCTTATCTTAAAACGAAGTTTTACGAAAAAGGCGATTACCCGACCGTTTCAATCAGGCCAAGATTGCCGTCTTTCCTTTTATACAGAACATTTACCCGGTTTGTGCTCCGGTTGGTAAACACCATGAACTCGCCGGTCGACAGATTCAACTCCATTACAGCTTCGTCAAGGTGCATCGGCTTTGCGTAAACCTGCTCGGCTCTGATCACCCGAGGCTCTTCCCGGCCCTCTGCCGCCTGGTTTGCATATTCGGCCTGGCCGGCTGACTCCTTAGACCCGCCGCCCGATCTGCGCCTCCTGACCTTTTCCTTCAACCGCCTGGCCGCCTGTGCCTCAAGGCTGTCCACCAGCAGGTCGATGCTCGAATACATGTCATCGGTCTCTTCGGCGCTGTTCAGCCGCAGGCCGGAAGCATCTATCGAAACTTCGGCAATGTGGCGGAATTTTTCCACCCTGAGCACTACGTGAGCTTCTATCGGTTCTTCCAGGTATTTCTTTACTCTTGAAAGCTTATCCTCAACATAAAGTTTCAGGGGATCTGAAGGTTCGATGTGCCGGAACGATAATTTGATCTGCATCATAATCCTCATGAAATAACAGCAATGCCAAAAGATTCCTCAGGTGCCCCAGGAAGATTTCCTTCTTCTATTGGACGGCAGAATCCCCAGCATCTCACGGTATTTGGCCACCGTACGCCGGGCTATGCTTATGTTTTCCTTTTCCAGTATGTCAACTATCTCTTGATCGCTGTACGGCTTTGAGGAATCCTCCTCACGCACAAGCTGCCGTATCCGCTCCTTAACGCTTTCCGAGGCCACCGCCTCGCCCCGGACGCTATTTATCGAACTGTTGAAGAAATATTTCAACTCAAAAATTCCGTGCGGCGTGTGCATGTATTTGTTGGCGGTAACCCGGCTTATGGTTGATTCATGCATTCCGACGTCTTCGGCAATGTCCCTGAGAACCATCGGCTTGAGGTGGGCTACCCCCTTTTCAAAGAAGTCGCCCTGAAGTCTCACTATGCTCTGGGATACTTTGTAAAGGGTGCGTTGTCTCTGATGAATACTCTTGATGAGCCATGCCGCAGAACGCAACTTTGTCTGAATGTAGTCTCTCGTTTCGCTGGGCAGCGAGTCGCCCTCTCCCAGAGCGTCCTTGTAATAGGAACTGACCCTCAATTTGGGCATTCCATCTTCATTGAGCAATATCACCCATTCGTCATCAACCTTGAAAACGTAGATATCGGGGCTGATGTATTCGACGTTCTCTTTGTTGAAGGCGCTCCCCGGTCTCGGATCGAGCCCGAGTATTATTTCGACCGCAGCCTTCACATCCTCCGGGCTGCGCTTGAGGGCGCGAACGAGGGCGGCATAATTCTTTGTTTCCAGGTAGTGCAGGTGGTCTTCAATGATCTTTACAACAAGCAGGTCCTCGATCTCAAGGTTCTTTGCCTGGACGAGCAGGCACTCCCTGACGTCCCTTGCGGCAACGCCGGTCGGGTCCAGGGTCTGAATTCTGCCGAGGACTTCTTCAACTTTGCGGGGATCTGCACCGCACATCTCAACGATCTCTTCAATCGTGGCGTCCAGGTACCCGTCGCCGTTAAGATTTCCGAGTATGCACGTGCCGATTTGGCGCTCCTCATCCGTGAAGTCGGAAAGCCGGATCTGCCAGACAAGGTGGTCTTCCAGCGTTGTGGCCTCGGTCAGCCTGCTATCGAAGCTTGGCCACTCCTGGTTTGGGTCGGTTTCGACAAGAACGGGAGTGCTTGTATTATATTCATCCAGATAGCCTTCCCAGTCGAAGTCTTCCCTCATTTTTTCGGAAAGCTGGACTTCCTGGAAAGGAGTCTCTTCGGTGGTCAGCGTCTCGAGTTCGGCGTCCTGTTCGGTGGGAAGCTCTTCCGGGGACTCTTCGAGCAGAGGGTTTGTTTCGAGTTCCTGATGAATCGTTTCCAGCAGTTCCAGCCGGGAAAGCTGCAACAGCTTGATCGCCTGCTGTAACTGCGGCGTCATTATGAGCTGCTGGCTTAGCTTTAATTGCTGTCTTAGTTCCAACGCCATAAATTAATCCGTCTACAAACTGAACTGATCCCCGAGATAGGTACGCCTGGCAAGATCGCTTTGAGCGATAGTGACCGGATCGCCCTTTTCCAGGATGCGCCCTTCGTGCATTATATAAGCCCAATCACAGACCTTGAGAGTTTCGCGCACGTTGTGATCGGAAATCAAAACGCCTATACCCTTTGCCTTAAGCGCCCTGATGAGCCCCTGGATTTCCGCCACCGCGAGCGGGTCTATTCCTGCAAACGGCTCATCGAGCAGAATAAAGTTGGGCTGCGTTACTAATGCGCGGGTGATTTCCACGCGCCGGCGCTCGCCCCCCGAGAGCCTGTCAGCCTTATTCTTTGAGAGATGGGCTATCCGCAGCTCACCAAGAAGTTCTCTGAGCCTTGCCTGCCTCTCCTCTCCGCCAATCTCGAGCGTTTCGAGAATGGCCATTATATTCTGTTCCACGGTCAGCTTGCGAAAGACCGACGGTTCCTGAGACAGGTAGGTTACCCCTTTCCTGGCCCTCAAGTACATCGGTTGGCCGATTATGTTCTCTCCATTCAAATATATGGCGCCGCTGTCCGGACGGATTATGCCTACAACGCTGTAAAACGTTGTCGTCTTCCCGGCGCCGTTTGGCCCGAGGAGACCTACAATTCGCGCCTCATGCAGTTCCAGGCTTACATGATCGACTACGCAGCGGCCCTGATAAGTCTTAACCAGCTCCTCGACAATAAGTTTTTTAGGCTCGCCTGGCACCGTTATTCCTTTTTTTCCGGAAACAGGACGGCATGAACCTGATCCCCGCTCCCGCCTTCCACAATACTGAGACTCTGCTGGAGAAAGATCGTTATCAAATTTCCCTCGACCCGGTCCTGCCCCTGTGTGACAACCGGCCGGCCGTGCAACGTTATCTTTTGTTCCTTCTGGTAAAAGATAGCCTTGTCAGCCGTCGCCAGACGGTCCTTTGAAGTAACTTTAACATCGCCTTCAAATACTATGTAATCTATTTTCTGTGAAGCGGTTGGTTCCGCCGCCGTAGGAGCCTTCTCCACCTTGTCTCCCGGCAGCAGAAACACTTTGAGATGGTTCGATGTAATATTCAAATCTTCCTGCTGAACGAAAACATGGCCATCGAAGGTGATGGTCTTTTGCTCCTTATCTGACTGATTCGATTCCATCCTGTCAGCCGTGATGTGAATCGGCGCATCACTTTTGACCAACTGATCGTTTATATCCATCGGTGCTTTCTTCTCCGCTTTCTCCGCTTTTTCCGCTGCATATGAGAGTGGACAGCATATAAGCAAAGAAATGGAAAAAACCGCGAACAAACACGCCGGCATTATCAGAGTTTTGATTTTCTTCATTACTGTTCCTCGATATTTCGGCATGGGCCGATAGGGCTATCTTTCGATTTTGAGATTTTTCACAACCAGAGAGACTACGACGTTGCCGTTCACCTTGGCGACGTGGTCGGCCATCTTGTATGTCCACCTGTTGCCGTCCAACTCCAACCCTGGACCGGATACATGCACGGGGTCCTCAGATTTTACGATTCCCTCCGTGTGACTGTAATTCGCCGTTTTCATCGTAGCCACATATGCATTAGGCAGCTCTGCCCGGACGTCGCCCATAAGCTCGATGTCCTTAGTCTCGGTGTGAAGCACCCCTTCACGGCTCTGGACGTGGATCTCTTCGCCCACTTCCGTGTAGAAGGTCAGGCGAACCGCCTGAAGCAGGGTTCTCTGCTGGTCCTGAAAATACTTTGCCTCCGAGGCGCGCAGGGTCCAGAACCTCTTACCCTCCTGCATCTCGGTGAATTCCATGTCAGTCAGTTTCATTTCGGCGTCGGCCGGACTCTCCTGCTGCACCTCCTGCGGTACCTGCCGCGATTTTCCCTTCCAGATACCGGCAGCAAGAGCCAGACTCAGTCCCACGATGACTACGACAATGAATAACTGCGCAAGTTTGCCCTTGGAACTCATTACTCCGCCTTGCCAGCCTTTCCCGAGGCTCTCTTTCAAAGCTTTCTTAACGCATCTCCTGCCGCCCGTCGGGAAGCTCTCGGGTTCTCCATCAGAATCTGTTCAGCGCATCGGATAGCCAGGCCATCCAATTTTATCGTTCAGTTCGCCAATCTGTCGCAACGCCCGGTTGACCGTTTTTTACAAAAGTCCTTTCGTCAGGAGAACCTCTCTTGATAAGCGGAAAAATGACAAAAACGGGAATTATGAGTTTTTTTGTCATGGAAAGCCACTGAGGCCATCAGAGATAGCCCGCTCTTTTTATAAATTCCGCTTCCTCCCGGCTCTATTCAAATTCAATATCGGCTAATTCGCGCCAACGAAACAGAACCAAAAAGAAAAAACATTTACCGCAGATTGTTGCAGGTTAAAATATTTAATCAAATTAAAGGATTACAGTACACCAGAAACTTTAACATGGGTGCTATTGACAGTAAAGTCTTATTACGTAAGGCTCTGGAAACTCGGAGAAAACCGGGTATGGCACAGGCGCCGGAAACAGGGTCCTTTTATGGAAAGAGCGGGGGCCTAGTCGGCCAGATAACGCTTGATTACGCTTTCCCACAGACCCTGGGCCTGAAGGATCATTTCACAAACCTCCCTTGCCGCCCCGCGTCCGCCGCTCGCCCTTGTTACGTAGTGAGCGTAGGGGAAGATGTGTGGCGCCCCGTTGGGGACCGCCACCGAAAACCCCGCCCGGCGCATCACGGGAATGTCTATCAGATCGTCGCCCATGAAGCCGGTTTCTTCCTCTTTGAGGCCAGCATCGGATAAAAGCCGCTCGTATGCTTCAATCTTGACCTTTGCCCCCTGGTATACCCTGGAGATGCCAAGACCGACGGCGCGCTGTTCGACCGCCCGGCAGGCCCGGCCCGAGATCAGCGCCACATCGATTCCTGCCCGCTGGAGCAGTTTTATCCCGTGTCCGTCCTGAACATCGAACTCCTTCATTTCGGAGCCGTCGTCCATATAGATGATCCTCCCGTCGGTCAGGACCCCGTCTACGTCGAAGATCATCATCCGGATGCGGGAAATCCTCTCTTTCAATTCGTCTTCAATTTCCAATTTCACAGGATTCGAATCAGCCATCTTTTCCGTTCACAATATCAAATATCCGGACGAGGCTTTCGAGAAGCCCGGCCGTTTCTTCCAACTGAAGAGAGTTCGGGCCGTCGCAGAGGGCCTTGTCCGGTTCAGGATGAGTTTCGATGAAGATCCCGTGCGCTCCGGCAGCTACCGCCGCGCGCGCAAGGGCCGGGACAAAACGCCTCTCACCACCCGATGAGGTCCCCTGAGCGCCAGGGAGCTGAACGCTGTGCGTTGCGTCAAATACGACCGGACAGCCGAAATCCGCCATTATCTGGATGGAGCGCATATCGACCACCAGATTGTTATAGCCGAACTGGGAGCCTCGCTCGGTTAGAAGAATGTGTTCGTTCCCGGTCTCTCTGACTTTGTTTATCACCTGACCCATATCGTGTGGTGAAAGAAATTGAGCTTTTTTAAGGTTTACAGGCTTTCCGGCCCGGCCGGCGGCCATGACGAGGTCCGTCTGACGAGCCAGAAATGCGGGTATCTGCAGGATATCGACAACCTGGGAGACCGGCTCGACATCGGCCGGCGTATGAACGTCGGTAAGGACGGGAATCCGGTACTTGTCGCGGATATGGGCGAGAATGCCGAGACCCTTGTCGAGGCCCGGACCACGATAGGATAGTGCCGAGGTCCGGTTTGCCTTGTCATAGGAGCTTTTGAAGACGAAAGGAATGCTTAGCCGTTCGCAGGTATCCTTCAGAAAGCTAGCCACCTGGCAGGCGATTTCCTCGCTCTCGATCACGCACGGGCCGCCTATTAAGAACAGGCGGTCCCGCCCGATCTTGCGGCCGAAGACTTCGAAGTCCACGGCGCCCACCTAACAGCGTCTGGCGAACGCTTCGGGGTTCTTTCGCCGGGCTTCATCGAGGGCCTTGCCCGTGAAAGCCTTGAACAGGGGATGAGGTTCCATCGGACGAGACTTGAACTCCGGATGAAACTGGCACCCGAGAAACCATGGATGGTCCGGAAGCTCTATCACCTCGACGAGGTTCTTGTCGGGAGACAGCCCCGTAAAAAGCATTCCGTGCTTCGCCAGGATTTCCCTGTATTTGTTGTTGAACTCATAGCGGTGACGATGCCGCTCGGAAATCTCGACCGCCTCGTAAGCCTCGGCGGCGAAGGTGCCGGGGTCGAGAACGCATGGATAGGCGCCCAGGCGCATAGTTCCGCCGTAGTTGAAATCTTCGTCGCGCCGTATGATCGTATTGCTCTTATAATCGAACCATTCCCGCATAAGGTATATCACCGGATGGGGCGTGTGCTTGTCGAACTCCATGCTGTGAGCTTTATCAAGCCCCGCAACGTTACGGGAGAACTCAACCGTGGCAAGCTGCATGCCGAGGCAGATGCCGAGAAAAGGAATGCGGTTCTCACGCGCATAGCGAATCGCCTTGATTTTGCCCTCGATCCCGCGCTGGCCAAAGCCGCCAGGCACAAGAACTCCATCGACCCCCTCGATCAGTTCCTCACCGCCATCTTTTTCCACGTTTTCTGAATCCACATAGTCAAGATGGAGCTTTATTCCGTGGGCTGCGGCCCCGTGCACGAGCGCTTCATTGAGGCTCTTGTAGGATTCCTTGAGGTCGATGTATTTCCCGACAATCGCAATGCGCACCTCGTACAGCGGGTTCTTCATCCCGCTTACCAGCCTCTCCCAGTCATCGAGGACAGGGGCCCGCGTCCAGATGTTCAGGAGCTTCACAATCTTTTCATCCAGCCCTTCCTGGTGGAAAAGCAGAGGGACCTCGTAGATGCACTCAACGTCTTTTGCCGTTATAACGCCATCGGTGTCCACGTTGCAGAAATTGGCGATTTTGCCCTTTATCTCGGCGGAGAGCTGCTTTTCGGTCCTGCACAGCAGTATATCGGGTTGAATACCGATGCTGCGCAGCTCCTTTACGCTGTGCTGCGTGGGTTTGGTCTTCACTTCGCCGGAGGTCGCCAGATAGGGGACGAGCGTTACATGAATGAAAATGGCGTTCTCTTTGCCGGCATCATTTCGAAACTGGCGGATTGCTTCAAGAAACGGCAGGCTCTCGATGTCTCCGACAGTCCCGCCGATTTCCACTATTACAACGTCCTCGTGATCGGTGGAACTGCGGATGCATGACTTTATCTCATCCGTAATATGCGGGATAACCTGCACGGTCCCGCCAAGGTACTCTCCGCGCCTCTCTTTCGTTATGACCGAATAGTAAATGCTGCCGGACGTATAGTTGTTTTTCTTGCCGAGCTGTGCGTGAGTGAATCGCTCATAGTGACCCAGATCCAGGTCCGTTTCGGCGCCGTCGTCCGTAACGAAGACCTCGCCGTGCTGGAAAGGATTCATGGTCCCGGGATCGACGTTTATGTAAGGATCGAGCTTCTGAAGCGAGACGCGAAGACCTCTGCTCTCCATCAAAGCCCCTATGGAGGCGGCTGCGAGACCTTTGCCAAGCGAAGATAAAACCCCACCGGTAATAAATATGAATTTCGTCTGGCGCAAAGCATTTCCCTTCTGTGTCTTTTTCAGAGCAAATGGATTGTGTTCTGGATAAGGTTCAGCTTCGACCCAGTATAGCAAATGAGACTCTAAAGTCAATCATAGCTTCTTTTTTTATCCTGCTGAAATCTCTATGTTTTATGACCATCGGCCCACTGGGAAGGTAAAATTCCGGGCGCATCCCTCCCGGAAAAATTTTCGGATTGACCATCGAAAGCGAAACGCGGCTCCTGTAGTTTCTCCCCTCACGATTTGATGAGCACTGCAAGCGAATATTGCAGGTGAGAACAAATATGTGTATTGCGCCATCGGCATTTACGGGGAGAATATAATGTCTCGGAACTGTAACAAATACATGAAACCCTGTATTTACCCATCCCTTATTTGAGAATATCTTCAGCCGCACAGGGCGAGTAAAGCTGAAATGCGCCTGATCGTGTTGCCTGGGGGGGCAAAAGCAGGAGGCGGAAAATGTCATCGGTACTTATTGTGGAAAACAACGATTTTTTCAGACGTTCCTTCAAAGAAATCCTGAAGATGTACATCCCGTCACTATCCGTCGATGAATCTGTTGACGGGTCCGATGCTCTCACGAAAATCGGTCAGACTTCACCGGACATGGTTTTCATGGACATCCGGCTGCCGGGAAAAAATGGCCTTGAGTTGACGCGGGAAATCAAAGGCCACCATCCGAACCTGGTGATTAGCATCTTCACAAGCTACGACCTTCCCGAATACCGGAAAATTGCAGAAAAATACGGGGCGGATCACTTTCTTCTCAAGGACGCACTGACGGGCGCTGAGATCGCTGCCATGGTGAAAGCCGTCATTGAAAAGAAAAAAGAAAGCACCGGAGTAAAAAGAAGAAGATCACTACACTAGGTCGATCTCGATAAACTCCAGCATCCCAGGACTTAAGGTCCCCTCAATCGTGGGGTGATCACTGAAGAAGCTTTGCCAAAATCTTCGCCGGCATTGGCGCAGCCGCAAATTGCGAGCCCGCGCCACCTCCATTAAACTACGCCCTGCGAGTCTCTCTCCTCATTTTCCGTAATGACCGCGTGTTTTGTCCCGTAGCCCGCCTGCTCCCTACGAAAGCAGCAACTTTACCTGTCTTTAGGAATGAGGGGGGCTGTGGCAAAAAGTTCGGATTCCGGCCTTGTGGTGAAGCGGCTCCCGGATCGCATCCTCTCCCGGATTCAATTCGGGACGATTGGCAGGTTTTGCGTCCGAATGCCGGCCGTCACGCCGCGCCTTTGAGGGCTTCGGCCTGGAAGTAATTGTTGAGAGGGTCTATGAGGTCGTCGAGCATGCCGGTCAATATTGCGTCCAACTTGTAGAGGGTCAGATTTATCCGGTGGTCGGATACCCGGTTTTGAGGAAAGTTGTAGGTACGGATCCTTTCGCTGCGGTCTCCCGTTCCCACCTGGCTTTTGCGGTCCTGGGCTATTTTAGCTTCCTGTTCGCGCTGCATCGAGTCGAGCAGACGTGCGCGGAGCACCTTTAGCGCCTTGGCCTTGTTTTTGTGCTGCGATTTTTCGTCCTGACAGATTACGACCAGCCCGGTTGGGACGTGGGTTATTCGAACGGCCGAATCGGTCGTGTTGACGCTCTGGCCTCCGGGGCCCGACGAACGAAACACATCCACGCGGATATCGTTGGGGTCTATGAAGACGTCGACTTCCTCGGCCTCCGGAAGTACCGCCACGGTTACAGCGGATGTGTGAATCCTTCCCTGGCTTTCCGTAACAGGGATTCGCTGCACCCGATGAACTCCGCGTTCGAACTTCAGCCTGCTGAAAGCGCCCTTACCGTTGACGGAGGCGATTATTTCCTTGAGCCCTCCGATACCTGTCGGGTTTGAATCCAGGATCTCGACCTTCCACCTGCGAATCTCCGCGTAGCGAGTATACATCCGGAAAAGGTCCGCAGCAAAAAGAGCCGCCTCTTCACCTCCGGTCCCCGCCCGGATTTCCAGTATGACGTTCTTGTCGTCAAAGGGGTCCTTCGGGATCAGCATGAGCTTGATCCCGTTTTCGGTCCGCTCGAGCTGGTCTTTGAGGCTGGCGATTTCTTCCCGGATCATCTCGCGCATTTCCGGGTCTTCTTCCCGCTCTAAAAGGGCCTGGTTTTCCTGCACCTGCTCTTTTAACCTTTTATAGTGCGCGTACTTCTCCACTATAGGGGCGAGTTCGGAGTGCTCCTTTGCAACCTGCTGGTACTCTTTCTGATTGCTCAGCAGGTCCGGGTTGCCCATATCCTCTTCGAGCTTCTGAAATTTGAGTACTACGCTTTCCAGCCTGTCGAACATGCGATCCATTTGCCTCGGAACGGGTCAGTTGACCCTGAAACACCCGGCCCAAAAATAAAGAACCGGTAATGAGCCGGTTCGTTTGCGCCCGCAAGCCGAATAATCAGAGCGGGCAAAGATAGATTCCACCTTGGAGAGCAGTTTGAGAACTCCTTGGCCGCAAGCCGGGCCCAAGACTATTCCTTGCCCTCTGGCTTCTGGAATTTTTCATATTTCCGGCGGAATCTTTCAATGCGTCCTGCCGAATCGACCAGCTTCTGTTTTCCTGTGTAAAACGGATGGCACTTTGAGCAAATCTCCACCCGGATTTCCTTTTTGGTGGAACCGGTGGTGATTTCGTTGCCGCACGCACACTTGATTACCGTCTGGTTATACTCCGGATGAATGTTAGCCTTCATCTATGTTCCTTCCTCGAATCTGAATCCGATAAACGTCAGAATCTTAAATTATACATCGAATTGCGGATTTTACAATCAGTTTCATCGCCGGTCGCTTCCCGGTCTCCTTCGCCCTACCTGTTCATCGAGGCCAGGAAATCCGCATTGTTCTTTGTGCCATGCATCTTGTCGAGCAAAAACTCCATCGCGTCAATCGGGTTCAGAGGCGACAGGAGCTTTCTTAAAATCCAGATGCGGTTCAGGTCCTCGGGCAGGATGAGCAACTCCTCTTTACGGGTCCCGGACTTGTTTATGTCGATTGCCGGGAAGATGCGCCGGTCGGCCAGCTTGCGGTCAAGAACGATTTCCATATTGCCGGTGCCCTTGAATTCTTCGAAGATCACTTCATCCATGCGGCTTCCGGTATCGATGAGAGCCGTGGCGATAATCGTGAGGCTGCCTCCCTGTTCGACGTTGCGCGCCGCCCCGAAGAATCGTTTTGGCCGATGAAGCGCATTTGAATCAAGACCGCCCGACAAAATCTTGCCGCTGGGCGGGACCACGCTGTTATAGGCGCGGGCAAGCCTGGTTATGCTGTCAAGCAGAATGACTACGTCCTTCTTGTGTTCTACAAGGCGTTTGGCCTTCTCGATCACCATTTCGGCAACCTGCACATGCCGCTGAGGAGGCTCGTCGAAGGTCGAACTCACCACTTCGGCCTTCACGTTCCGCTGCATATCCGTTACTTCTTCCGGCCGCTCGTCGATGAGCAGCACTATCAGGTATGCGTCCTTATGGTTGGACGCAGTGGCGTTGGCGATGTTTTGAAGGAGCATGGTCTTCCCGGTTCTGGGCTGAGCCACTATAAGGCCGCGTTGCCCGGAGCCGATCGGTGTAAGCAGGTCCATGACCCGAGTGGATAGATTGTCGGCTGTCGTTTCGAGCATGATCCTGCGGTCGGGATAAAGAGGGGTCAGGTTGTCGAAAAGGATTTTGTCCCGGGCTATCTCCGGGTCCTCGTAGTTGACGGCCTCGACCTTGAGCAGGGCAAAGTAACGTTCGTTGTCCTTCGGAGGCCGGATTTGTCCTGAAATGCTGTCCCCGGTGCGCAGATTGAACCGGCGTATCTGCGAGGGTGAAACGTAGATGTCATCGGGCCCCGGCAGATAGTTGTAATTCTGGCTCCTTAGAAATCCGAAGCCGTCGGGAAGAATTTCCAGCACCCCTTCGCCGTAGATGAGGCCGCTCATTTCCGCCTGGGCCTGAAGCAGAGCAAATATCAGCTCCTGCTTTCGCATCGAACTCGCACCGTCGATGTTATAAGCCTTTGCGATGGTCATAAGTTCCCGAATGTTTCTGTTTTTCAGCTCGACAAGGTTCATCTCGTTGCGGCGGTCGCGCACGATATCTTTGTTATTAGCAGTCTCCACTGAGGGTGCTGATGCGTCAGGCATGGGCTGTTCTCCAATAAGGGTACTTAAATCTAAATTGATTTTTCTTTCTGGTTAAGAGACCTTACAAATGTTTCCAGAGGACATGGGGCACAGGTTTAAGGGAATGGAAATTGCGGCGGTCAAATCAAGCCGATAAATCTTAATATCGATCCTTCGCCTGCAGCACTCCGGGGGTAAAACGGCAGGTTCCCTCTTCAATCCAACTTAAACATGCAGGAAAGCTATCCCGTTTGTCAACAAGTTTTACACAAAATCCGTAAGGATTCCATCTTGAATTATAGTCACTGTACCGAGCCAAAATCAACACTGTGCCCGGAATTATTTCAGTCCGGGTCCTTCGGCGTTAAAAAAGTCCTTCAAAAGACTTGTCCGGTCGAACATGCAACTGCTGCGGCCCCGTCGCTCGCCAGGGAGCCGTGCGAGTGTTTCCGGAGGAAAACAATCTAGAATCCGGTCCGAGTCCAAAAGTCAGGTTTCTGTTCGCCCTTGGCCACTTCCTTTTCACATTTGGCAAGCATTTTTTCGACAGGCGGTCCATACCCGAGATCTGCAACCGCCTGGGGGTATTTCTGTACCATGGTGTCCAGCCGCAACTTTGCTGCGGCATAGCGTTTATTCATGTAATAAAGCCTGGCCACGCCGAACATATGGGATATCATGCGCTTTTTACACTCGATTATCTGCTTTTCGGACTTGGCCGCGTATTCCGATTTCGGGAAGTTCTGAATAACTTTCTCGAAAGTCTGCATGGCCGTGTTGGTGTCTTCGGGGTCCCGGTCCACGGTGGTGAAAGTCAGAAAATGGCTCATCCCGAGCTGGTAAAGAACATAGGGGATCACTTCGTTGCGCGGATGGAGACGTACGAATTCCTCGTAAGCCAACGCTGCTTCGCTGTACTTTTTGTCATAGAAGTAGGCGTCACCAAGCTTCAAGTCGGCCAGGATCGCGTATTTGCTGTATGGATAGTGCTCTTTGAGCTTTTTGAAGTCGTCCGCCGCCTTGTCATATTTTTTTTTCTCTAACTGTGCCATGCCCGAAAGAGCAAGCTGTTCTGCGGTCTTGTCGATGGTCGATGATTTTTTCGAAAAAAGGTCACCGAAATAGTACTCTTTCAGATTGCCTAGTTTGGTGCCTGCGCACCCTGTGAGAGCCAAAAGGGCAATAGCCAGCAAAGCAAGGCTCAACGGGCGAAAGGCTCCCTTAGAGATGGAAATCATAAAAAAACCCCTTATCCCGAAGGTAAAAGATTGTTCTCCACATAGCGGCCTGCATTGAAAGCCGCCGTCGCCCCATCCCCTACTGCGGTCACGATCTGACGCAGTTCCTTGACGCGTATGTCCCCTGCGGCAAATACACCCGGAACGGCTGTAGCCATTTCCTGGTCCGTGTAAATGAAACCGGCGGGATTGCGCTCTATCTCCGGAGGGATGAATTCAGAGTTCGGCTTTATTCCAACGAAAACGAAGACCCCGGCAACAGGCAGATCCCAAAGGTTCGAATTCGTGATGTCCCGCAACGCCAACCCCGCGACGCCTTCTGGTCCACCTTTAATCTCATCTACCACATTACTGAAAAGAAATGAAATTTTTTCATTCTGAAGTGCTTTTTCTCTAATAACCGGTGTGGCCCGGAGTTTGTCCCGCCTGTGGACAACGTATACCCTGCTGGCGAACTTCGTCAGATATAGGGCCTCTTCGATTGCAGTATCTCCCCCGCCGACTACCGCGACCTCCTGGTCGCGGAAAAATGGAGCGTCGCAAACCGCGCAGTACGATACTCCCCTGCCTGTCAGCTCGGTTTCTCCTTTTGCGCCAAGTCTGGTGGGAGAAGCCCCGGATGCTATTATTATCGTTCTTGTCTCAAGCGTCGCGTTGGTCAGGATGACCTTCTTTATTGCACCGCTGAAGTCAAACCCCACGACTTCGGCGTTTCGGACTTCAAGTCCAAACCGCAGCGCCTGTGCGCTTATCAGTTCGGCGAGGCCGAACGCGCCTATCCCCTGAGGGAAACCCGGATAGTTCTCTACTCTTTCATAAGTGAGCAACTGACCGCCGAAACCCATGCGTTCGAGCAAAACGACGTCCAGGCGCGCCCTGGCGGCATAGAGGCCGGCTGTAAGTCCAGCCGGCCCGCCGCCGATGATGATCGTATCGTGGATCTTATTGTCTGCCATATAACCGAGGAGACTTTTTTCGGAGGGAATCGGAATGTTCGCAGCCGAGGAATAAGGCAGGCGCCTAGCCCACTACCTTATCGATCGCCGCAGTAATCTGTGATTTTGCGACAGCCCCGGTGATCTGCTCACTCACATTTCCGCTTTTGAAAATTATCAGAGTGGGGATCGCGCGAATTCCATATTTCCCAGGCACTTTAGGGTTATCGTCAACGTTGCACTTTGCCACCTTGAGCTTTGATTCGTAATCGCTCGAAAGTTCCTCAACTACCGGGGCGATGGCGCGGCATGGACCGCACCACGGAGCCCAAAAATCTACCAGAACGGGCAAATCGGACTGGATTACCTCCTGCTCGAAACTGCTGTCTGTAACTTCGATGATGTTGCCGGCCATCAGGTTAGCTCCTCTCGTGAAATAGGCTGCTTTGCCTCTGTTCCAGGGAATTTCTTTGGTGACGATGAACCAACCTTATAAAACAATCTACCGGTCATTGTCAATTTGCAATCGAAAACAATCCGAAATGGAGATCTCCACGCCCCGCGAGGAGCCCGGGTCGACGTCCGTTTTGAAATCTCGGATCTGCTCCTTCGTCTACTCGCCGCTCAGCCTAAATCGCCCCCTTCCTCATTTCACTTGTATTCAGGCACTTCGTCCGCTAGAATCCCTTGAAAGGCTTCAAGAGCGCCCAGTTTCAATTGCGGCTGAATTCACGGGTCGGTGGGATTGCCTGCCACGTTGCACGTTGGTGGAAAAGATGTGAAATCTTGCACTGTCTGGAAATTTTTCTTCCTTTTTCTTCTCTCGGTCCTGGCTGCATGCCCTCCCGTGTGCGTTGCCGCCCCTAACAAGGCTGAGATTTCAAAAATTGTGATCGATAAGAATGGAAAGAATCTGGAGGCCAGCTTTCGCCTGATCGATTGCTTTAATTCCGATATGGAAGAGGCTATCTTAAATGGGGTCCCAACCACCTTCAGAATCATAGTGGTTGTAGAGAAACCCTCACTTTTGCTCATAAAGTCAAAGGTTGCCGATTTTACCCTGCAGCATACAATCCGGTACAACCGCCTGAACAATGAATTTCAGGTGGAACTGCCGGAGCATCCGCAAAAAATACTGGTAACCAGGAGCTTCGATGAAGCAAAAAAATGGATGAGCACGGTGGACAACCTTCCTGTAATCCCGACGTGCTGGCTTACTAAAGATCAGGAATATTATCTTGACGTAAAGGCTGAGCTTTCAAAAGTGGAGCTTCCGCTCTTTTTCAGATACATCCTTTTCTGGGTGTCACTCTGGGATTTCGAGACTGAATGGTACACAGTCGAATTTCTTTACTGAAGCAAGCCATGACTGCCCCGGATGCCAAGTCCGCCGAGAGGCGCCGCTTCTGGGAACGAATACTCGTCTGCGCGGCTTTCATCCTGATTCTGACTCTTGGCTTGTTACAGGGATGGTTCTTTCAGCCGCCATCAGACGCTCCTCTCTTCGGCAACATACTGCTTGTTATCTTTATCAATCTGAACGTGCTGCTCCTTTTGCTGCTCGCCTATCTTGTCCTGCGCAATTTCATAAAACTCATTTTCGAGCGGAAAAGAAACATCCTCGGCTCCAAACTCAAAACCCGGCTTGTCGCCGCATCTGTAGCCCTTACGCTCATTCCGGCAGTCCCCCTTTTCTGGTTTGCCAGCCAGTTCATCTTCTCGAGTCTGGATAACTGGTTTAGCTCCAGGGTCGAAGAGTCGCTGGCGAATTCAGTCCTGCTCGCCAAGGAATACCTGGAGCGGGAAAGAACCAATCTTGTCTCCGAATGCCGTGCTCTGGTTCCGGAAGCCGCTCGGATGATAACCCAGCAAAAAGAAAAGGCTTCTTTCGATCCCGGCGTCGGTTTCCTTTTCGCCGCCAGAATCGACGCCGCATATGTCTTCGGCTCTAACGGCGACCTGAGGTGGAGTTTCAGGCAGAATGCCGCCCGGGAAATCGACCCGACCTTCCTGGCCGGCAGTTTTCAAAAAGAGAGCGGCACGGCTTCCAAAATCGTCAGTTTCCCCAATGGCGTGCAGAACGCCATAGCCGCGCGTATCCCTCTGCAACCCCTGACAGGTGATGGTTCGGTCCTTATCGCCGTGCGGTTTCTTCCCGGGCAGCTTGCACAAAAACTGGGATCGATTACCGCTGGATATGAAAATTATCTACAGCTTAAGATGCTTCACCAGCCCCTCAAGAAGAGCCATTTCATAACCTTTTCGATTGTTACCATGCTGGCGATATTTGCAGCGGTCTGGTTCGGCTTCTATCTTGCGAAAAACCTCACCGGGCCTATCCAGAAGCTCCTCACGGCAACACAGCAGATCGCCGATGGGGACCTGGATGTACGCCTGGACCCCGACAGGCAGGATGAAATCGGAATGCTTATGGCCTCGTTCAACACCATGATCGAGGACCTGAGTGAGGGCCGCAAGAAACTCGACGGGGCCTATAATGCGCTTCAGAGCACAAATGTCGAGCTCGAAGACCGCAGGCGCTACATGGAGATAGTGCTCAAAAATATCGCAGCGGGCGTAGTCAGCGTAGATTCCGAAGGCAGGATCACCACGATGAATAATTCGGCCGAGGTCGTTTTCGGGGTCAGGGCAGAGGAGGCAAAAGGCAGGCATTACACTGACTTTCTCGACCGGTCCCACCTCGAGATCGTAAAATCTTTCATTGCATCCTACAGGGACGGCCGCCATGCATATCTTGAACAGCCTGCTCAGATCAAGGTGGCCGGGTCTCCCGTGTCGCTTTTCATAAAAGTGTCCGTCCTGCGCGACGACTTTGACCAGTTCATGGGTATAGTCGTGGTTCTCGACGATTTCACCGAACTGGAAAAGGCTCAGCGCATGGCCGCGTGGCGCGAGGTGGCCCGGCGCATCGCTCACGAGATCAAGAACCCGTTGACCCCCATCCAGCTTTCAGCCCAAAGGCTGAGACGCAAATATCCCGAACTGGTCGAGGGCGACGGGACCATTTTCGACGAATGCACGCGCACGATAATCCAGCAGGTCGATCACATGAAGAGCCTGGTAAATGAGTTCTCACGGTTTGCGCGGTTGCCCAGGGCCAGGCTGGAGCCGTGCAGCCTTTTCGAAATCGTCGATGAGGGGCTTAGCCTCTACAGGCATAACTTCACCGGCATTTCATTCCGCCTGGAAAAAGACGAAAATATGCCTGCGCTTCGGCTCGACCGTGACCAGTTCAGGCAGGTAATCATCAACCTGCTCGAAAACTCTGTGCATGCCATCGGCCGGGATCCAGGAGAAATCTCGATCCGGCTCTCATACGATCCGGCCCTTAAGATCGCCCGGCTGGAGTGCGCCGACACGGGGCACGGGATCGCCCCCGAAAACAGGCCCAGGGTCTTCGAACCATATTATTCGACCAAGGAAAAGGGGACCGGCCTCGGTCTTGCCATTGTCTCGAGCATTATCGCCGACCATAACGGATTCATCCGGGTGCGCGGAAACGAGCCGCGCGGGACCGTGTTCACTGTGGAATTGCCGGGTTAACGTATTGCCAGGCCCAAGACCTGGTAACGCCGCCTTCCACGGCGTCGTCTTCACCGTAGCATTGCCGGGTTAGCGTATTGCCGGATGGAGGCCGGAGGAAGAAATATATGAAACAAAAGATCCTGATCGTGGATGATGAGGTAAGCATTTTGCAATCCCTTAGCGGGATTTTGCAGGACGAAGGGTATGGAGTGGTCCTGGCGGCCAGCGGCGAGGAGGGGCTCGAAAGGGTTAAGAAAGACCCGCCGGACCTCGTCCTCCTGGATATATGGATGCCGGGCAACGACGGCATAACTGTGCTTGAACAGATAAAAAAGATCTATCCGCTCATTCCCGTAATAATCATCTCCGGCCACGGGACCATAGAAACCGCAGTAAAGGCCACCCGCATGGGCGCTTCCGATTTCGTGGAAAAGCCGCTCTCGATCGATCGTGTCCTGGTTTCGATTCAGAACGCTATCGAGTTTTCCCGCCTGGAAGAAGAGAACCGGCTGCTGCGTAAAAAATCGGACCGCAGGATAATCGGTGAAAGCGCGGCCGTCTCCAATCTTCGCGAACAGATTCAGCGCGCCGCCCCCACCAACGCAACCGTGCTCATTACGGGAGAAAACGGAACGGGCAAGGAACTGGCTGCCCGGATGATTCATCTTCTCAGCCGCCGCAGCACGCGTCCGATGGTAGAAGTAAATTGCGCCGCGATCCCGGAAGAACTGATCGAAAGCGAACTCTTTGGCCACGAGAGAGGCGCTTTCACCGGCGCTTATGAAAAACGCAAGGGAAAATTCGACTCGGCAAACGGAGGTACGCTCTTCCTTGACGAGATCGGGGACATGAGCCACAGGACGCAGGCCAAGATCCTTCGAATTATTCAGGAACAGGTTTTCGAGCGGGTTGGCGGGTCTCATCCGGTGGAAGTGGACGTGAGGATAGTTGCTGCAACCAATAAAGACCTCCAGAAGGAAATAGAGACGGGCAGGTTCCGCCAGGACCTCTACTATAGGCTCAATGTGATCCCGATCTTCGTACCGCCCCTCAGGGATCGGGTGGAGGACATTCCCTTACTGGTCGAAAATTTCGCCGATGAGATCGCAAGCGAGAGCGCGCTCGGCAAAAAAAAGATCGATCCGCTCATCTATCCCATTCTCCTGGAGTACTCCTGGCCCGGAAATATCCGGGAGCTGAGGAATTTCATCGAAAGGCTCATTATCATGACCGCCGGCCATGTGATCGGGCCGGGCGACCTGCCTGCGGATTTCAGAAATGTGCTTCAGAAAGAAGACGGCGAGACGGCCTACTTCCACTACCCGACACTGGAAGAGGCGCGTTTGTGTTTCGAGCGCGACTACCTGCTTAGAAAGCTGGAAGAAAACGGCTGGAACATCTCGCTTACCGCAGCCAGGGTCGGGCTTGAACGCACTCACCTGCACAGGAAAATAAAAGCTCTGGGGATTATGAAGAATGGGCATAACGGCGGGTAGCGGTCGGTCAAGCCCCCTGTTTGAAAGTTGCAGGGAGGGTTTGCTCCACGTCCTCCACGTCGAGTTCGACGCTCACCGACTTCTTGATTATGTCTACACTTACGACCAGCCTGCCTCTTTTTAGATCCAATCTGTTGAGAATACCGATGCATCCGGCAAGGGGGCCGCGTACAACCCTGATCCACTCTCCCTCTTTTAGATAAGTATGGGTTTTGAGCGGTTGGGTTGAATTGATAATGGTCTGAAGGTTCTCGATTTGATAGGACGGAATTGAAAGAGGGCCTTCGGAGTTGCGCAGAAGGTTGAGCGCCCCCGCGGTCTTCACGATATTGAGGTTCACGTAGCTGTCCAGATGGACGTTAACGAATACGTAGCCGGGAAAGAGTGGAAGGTGCACTTTTTTCCTGCGGTCCAGCCTCTTGCTCCATGATTCCATCAGTGGCAGAAAGCAGCACACCTCTTTCTGCTCCAGCCTCTTCACCACTTCCTTCTCGTGGTTTACCTGCACATAGAGTGCGTACCATTCTTTCTCACATTGCTCCGGCTCCAGGAGTTGCCCTGCTCCTTTCGGCAATATGATACTGCTGTTATCGCTGCTCATTTTGCGCCTTTCGGTTTAAAAAAGGCCCATTGAAGTTGCGTTCAAAGGCTCATGGGTCTCAGCCGCCGTTATGCCCTGCTCTCGGCTGCTCTAACGTTGTCAAGGTAATCCAAATCGAGGGGAAAGTCACCCCCGGATATCCGGATAATGTTGGTACGCGCAATTGGGGCAAAGCTTTACCGGCCTTTTACTTCCCGGCGGACACGAGATCGTCTATCTTCCACGGGGTCTGAATCCGAAGCATGCGGCTGCTCTTATCGCTGTAGACGAGATAGCCCTTTTCCAGGCCATGGTAGAAAAGATCGCGCGTTATGATAACGTCCTCGGTGCAATAGCTTATGAGATTTTTCCACTCGCCTTCGCGGAACCACCTGACGGCCTGAAGACCGTCCCCTCCTTTTGGGCGACCCAGTGTTCGTTCCGCAAGATGTCCCAGGCTCACGCGAAAACCCAGCCCTTTATGAATCTCGCCCAGGATGTCGAAGGTGGGCAGCCTTTCCAGGCTGAAAGGCGTGTAGGCCCGAAGGACCCGGTAATCGAAACTCGAGATGTTGAACCCGACAATGAGGTCGAGCCGTTTGAGGTCTTCTATGAGTTGCTCGATTTCGTGCTCCCGGTAGACCTTGAAAGTATCGGCCGGAACTTCATGCAGGACGGCAACGGATACGCGCATCAGGTGTGTGTTCTGCCATCCGCCCACTTCGGCTGCCAGCTTCTGGGTTTCGAGGTCAAAAAAACCTATGCGATGGTCCCGGCAGGACCGTCCCGTCCTGGCGGGACCGCAGGGGGCTTCGTCAACCGTCTCTTCACACTCGAGGCCGTCGTCCCCCAGGTCCTTCTCTCCGGAAAGATATCTCAGAAGCTCGAGGGCGGCCGCCTTGTCCAGGGGTTTGTTCCCCGAGCCGCACTTCGGCGAGTGGATGCACGCGGGACATCCCAGTGAGCACGCGCACGATGCGATAAGCTCCTTTGTCCTTTCGATCAGGGGCATGATTATTTCATACCCGCGGGCGGCCAGCCCGATTCCTCCCGGATAGCCGTCGTAGACGAAAATGGCGCCCTTTTCGAGCTGCGGGTGCAGCGGAATCGATATCCCGCCTATGTCGTTGCGGTCGCACACGGCAAAAAGCGGAAACATGCTGATGAGAGCATGCTCGATTGCGTGAATGCCACCCATGAAATCGAGGCCGGCCTTCCTGATTTTGGAAGCCAGGATAGGTTCGATTTCGATCCAGAAGCCGACTGTCTCAAAAGTTTGCGGCGGTAGATCGAGGGGGTTTTTCGAAAGAAGGACTTGAGAGAAAAGCCGCCGGACCTCAAAGGACGTTATGCTCTCGGTGACCCGCAACCGGCCCATGCAGATTATGAAATTTCCGGCGGGCTTGGTCGCCATCCTCTCCAGTATCTCGGTTTCTTTCGAGCTGACGGCCCTCGTAAAATAAGGGACATTCGCCGGGGCAGCGTAAATCACCTTCTTTTCGAGATCGAGCGATTCGACCGTGTAGGTTTCTCCCCGATGCAGGTAGATTGCCCCCGGATGGCATTCCTTGAGCGCGCGAACGCCGTCGTTTTTCCCAAGCGGCGAAGTCCGGCCTTCGCTTGCCTTGATGATCGTATAGGACGCGCCGACGGAGCGTATGTCGATGAGGCGGTGCGGCTGCGTGGTGGCGCATATCCACTGGTCGCCTTCCAGCGTCTGGAGCAGGCGTCCGGACAAAGTAAGCTCGCTTAGCGCTTTTTTGACCTTTTCTTCGGAAAAATCCTCATCCGATGAGGTTATCGGCAGTTCTGCGGCTGCACACGGCAAATGGGCCTTCAAAATTTCAGGATTGAACGGGTCTATTACCGCAATTTCATAACTGCTCTCGAGGAACCGGTCCGGGTGGTTCACGATGTACTGATCGAGAGCATCCTGGTCCGGGATCAGCACTATGGCCGATTCGCGCCCGCTCCTTCCAACCCGTCCTCCCCGCTGCCAGGTGGTCATGACGGTCCCGGGATACCCGACCAGAATGCACAGGTCCAGTCCCCCTATATCGATACCAAGCTCCAGGGCGCTTGTGGATATGACCGCGCAAAGCGATCCGCTGGCCAGCTTCTGTTCTATTACGCGCCTCTCCTCGGGCAGAAATCCGGCCCTGTAGGAGCTGACCTTATTGCGGAGCCCCCGGTCCACCTCCAGCACACTCATATGAACCAGTTCGGTCAACTTCCTGGACTGCGTAAAAGCGATTGTCTTAAGGCCCCCTTTCGCCGCCTGAACGATAAGGCGCGCCGCCATGCCCCCTGCGTGCCCGATCCTGCTCTCCTCCGGGCGCAAAAAGACGAAATGCCGCTTTGCCTGTGGCGCTCCACTCGCTCCGCTGACAACCGCTATCTCATCGCCGGAAACCCCCGTAAGACGTCCCGCAAGCTCGTCCGGGTTTCCGATGGTTGCCGAAAGCAGGATGAACCGGGGGCTGCTCCCATAGTGGCGGCAAATCCTGCGGAGCCTCCGGAAGACCTGGGCGACGTGGCTGCCGAAGATCCCGCGGTAGGTGTGCATTTCGTCGATGATCACGTAGCGCAGTCTTTTCCAGAACTCCTCCCACTTATGGTGGAAAGCCAGAAGAGCGTAATGGAGCATATCCGGGTTGGTAAGCAGAACATCGGGATGGCGCTGCCGGATTCTGGCCCTCTGGTACGGGGTGGTGTCTCCGTCATAAATGCAGGATGTAAAGCAACAACCCGCTTCGGCGTCCCGGAGTGCGTCGAAGAACTCCTGCAGCGAGTCTAACTGGTCGCGCGTAAGCGCCTTGATGGGAAAAAGATAGAGCGCGCGCTGGCCCGGGTCCCGAATCAGCGCCTCGGCAACGGCCAGGTTGTATATAAGCGATTTGCCGCTCGATGTCGGTGTGGCTACAACGGTATGGCGCCCGGATCGAATGTGTTCGAGGGCCGTGGCCTGGTGACTATAAAGAGAGGATATCCCGAGCTTGAGGAGCGCGGTTTCGATGGCCGGCGGAAGTGGAGAAGAAAGCTTCCCGAAGATAGGCGGCTGTGCTGGGAATTCGGCATGATGAGCAATTTCGAAATCCCTTAGCCGGTTATTCAAAAGCTTGTTCAAAAAGCGCTGAATCACTGCAAAATCCGCCTGAAAGTTACGGATATCGGACAATCTATCTTTAACACCTGCTACGGCCACATTACCCCAGAACGCAAACATGGTGCAAGACGGAAGTCGGGTGCGCCGGCGAAAGCCTGCCCAGGGGCCTGCTCGGCGGGTAAAAAGAATGTGTTGCTCGCCCACGGTGTCCCGAAAATAGATCATCGACTACGGTATCGCCGCCTTCGAAGTCGGTGTTTTCCCCACATTTCCCTCAAAATGGGGCAAAATCCACGTGGCTGTTCCTGGCCTTGAAGGAGATCAAATTCACCATGTGCGGCTGCGGCGGAAGATTGTGTTGCGGGCACCGAACCCCTATAATATAGGCCCGGTTCGATTTGAGTGTTGCGCACCTGATTGCAAAGCTGCAAAAGGAGGAAAACATGGACCTTAAGGAAGCGGTGAAAAAAATCCACTGGCTTGGCCATGATGCGATCCGCATCGACGGGAGCACGGTCGTTCTGGTCGATCCTTTTCAGATTTTGGACACCAAACCCGCTGACCTTATCCTGATCAGCCACGAGCATTACGATCACAACTCTCCCGATGATTTGGCAAAAATCCAGAAAAGCGATTCGGTAATTGTCACCGATTCGGTTTCAGCCAGGAAACTCAAAGGCGATAAGAAAATCAGGAGCGAAATAAAGGTGGCTGCCCCGGGCGACAGGCTGACCGTTAAAGGAGTTGAGATCGAAGTCGGGCCCGCCTATAACACCAATAAGGAATTCCACCCCAAAGCCGCCGGCATGCTCTCGTTTGTAATCAAACTCGATGGTGTGCGCTATTATCACGCGGGCGACACCGATTTCATCCCGGAGATGAACGGGCTTAGCGTGGACATCGCTTTTCTGCCCGTATCCGGAACTTATGTAATGACAGCCGATGAAGCCGTACAGGCTGCAAAGGCTATCAAGCCGAAGATCGCCATCCCGATGCACTACGGCGCGATCGTGGGTTCGGAAGACGACGCCAGAAAATTCAAAAGGGCCCTGGAAGGCCAGGTGGAAGTCGTAATTTTGCAGAAAGAAACGGCCTGAAACACCATTTCGAAGCGAAGATTGTGGAGTGAATGCAATTAACGGCTCGAGCCATTGCGGACGAAAACCATTGCCTTTGGATCAAAGGGCCGCCGGCCTTGGGACCCATTTCCAGCCCCCGCGTTTTGTGTTGACCCGGTATTCGGCAACTCCGGAATTGGCAGGCTGAAAATGGGGTCCCGTCATCCCGGAGATCGGACACCGTATCCCCGAAGCTGACGTCCCGGCCTCTTCGCCGGCAGTTTGTTTATCGGGAGATCAAGACTTCGATTTCTTGATGTCCATGCCGATTTTGAAGGCAGGGCCGATTCTTTCACCGATCCTGAAGTAGGCTTTGTTTGCCCCTGTTACGTACATGATCGGGTCGATTTTGGCCGGGTCGGGCTCCCCGTTCGTCATGCAGTCTTCGGATAAGTGGACCTCCTCGATCTGGCCGATCACGAGGGAGTGCGAACCGAGAGTAAGAATATGGACCACTTTGCACTCCAGGTTGATCGGGCACTGTTCGATCAAAGGAACGTTTTTGAGCTTGCCGTAGAACACGGTGAAACTGCAGTCTTTTACCTTGTCCGCCTTTGTGGCCCCTGAGACAATGCCGCAGTAGTCAGTTTCCTTCACCAGTTCCGCGCTCGGTACATTCACGGAGAAGGCGCCGTTTTCCTTTACTCCTTTCAGCGTGTGCCGGTGATGCTGCATGGCGACGGTGATCATGGGAGGCGTACTGGCCGCGATCCCGCTCCAGGCGGCGGTCATGAAGTTGGGCTTTTCACCGACATTGGCGCCGATAAGAAAAGCCGGCATCGGATAAACGAGAGTCTGCGGACCAAGAGCGATCTTTTTCATTCTGTTTTCTCCCGGGTTAATGGTTGGCCTGACGGGGTTCAACTTCCATCGACTCACGCCGGATAAGTTATCTTAAATGATGCATTACGCTATTAAGATGATCTCGGGAATTGTCAAGATTTGGTCGAGGCCGTACCCGGTGGGAAATCGAATCGGGAGTCCGCGCAACCGCTCGGTGGCGATCGACGGCATGCGCCGTTAGAGTACGGGACACTGCTTACTCCCGGCCGGGACCGGCGCCTGCCGCACGGTAAATTTGTTCTTCTTCAATGAAGTGACATATGAATTTTTAATCGTTTTTGGGGAAATGAGAGAATAACGCACCGGTAGCGCCGCCTTCCACGGCGGCGTTCGCCTTCTACCTCCAGCACCCCGAATGCTGCGATTGAATCCCCGCGGCGGCGTATCAATCGGTGATGATGAAAACGAACCATGGTTATGGTGGTCCTTGAACAAAGACCCTTTTGCGTGGTGCGAAGAACGCCGCCATGGAAGGCCGCGCTGCCATGAGGAGATGAGATGAAAAGATATTCGTTATGCGTTTGACCGGAGTTGACCGTAAATCGATGATTTATTCCCGGGACTTCGCCGGGAAAGGTTCACCGTGGCGCCGGCCGACTCTTTGTCTTGACAGGTAATGGGAGGAAATGCTACTAAGTGCGGTCTGACCAAAGGTTGCAGGGGCCGTTAACTCAGGAGGTAGAGTATCTGCCTTTTAAGCAGAGAGTCGCCGGTTCGAATCCAGCACGGCCCATTAGGAGTGTTCCGAAGCCTGAGACGTCTCGGGCTTTTTTGTTACTCTCGCGTGGAGCGGATATTTCACTGACCCGTGAGGCGCGCCGCAGGCCTGTAGGGCGGGCTAAGCGGAGCGCAGCCCACCAAAACTTTTCAAAGCAGGTATTTCGCTAACCTGTGAAGCGTGCCGCAGCTTGACAGCAGACTGATCGAGTGCTAGAAGTAGCGCTTCGGAGCTTGAGTCCTCCGGGACGCAAAAAGTGCGGCCCGTAATACTGTTGGCATGACCCGGAGGCTCCGCAAGGTAGGCTCCGGCTTTTCGATGTCCCCATCGTCTAGTCCGGTCCAGGACACCGGCCTTTCACGCCGGCGACGCCGGTTCAAATCCGGCTGGGGACGCTAGTTCCAAATCAAGCGGGGTGCTCTCAGGGTGCCCCGCTTGTTTTTTTTGGGGGTCATTTTCAGCACTCCGTTCAATACTTCCTGTAGCCTATCCATCGCCAAAGAGGAAATCGACGGGCCTTAGCCTTCAAAACGATGATTTGCGCCATGACAAACATGATTTAAACTATCGAGCCCCCGGGCACCGTGGGTGCAGCAACCGGTTTTCTTGTCACAGGACCCTGGAGAGAGTAAAAAATGAATGCATACTTGGGATTTGGCCTATACTTTTGCATCGGCGCCGTTGGCGGACTGATCGGCGCCAAACTGAAAATCCCCGGAGGTATACTTATCGGCGCCATGCTCAGCGTCATTATTTGCAAACTGTTTATGCAGTCCGAATGGGAGATGCCGGGAAGTCTGAACTTCGTAACCCAGGTGCTCGTAGGGGTTATGGTGGCGTCTACATTTCATCCTTCAATGCTTAAAACAATCAAGCTGCTTGCCCTGCCGGTGATTTTGTCGTCGTTGATGCTCATATGCGCCGGAGGTCTGATTGCGTTCCTGCTTTCCCGCCTGAATCTGCTGGACTCTGCAACGGCGTATATCGCCACAAGCCCGGGGGCTATGACTGCTTTGGTCCCCATGTCGATGGAAGGCGGCGGCAACCCCTTGATCGTTACCTGCTTTCATTTTTTCCGCCTTTTGTTCATCCTGTTTACAGCGCCATGGATTCTAAAAGCTTTATCCGCCTTAACGCGCTGATGGCCGGAGAAGATTCGACAGTTGCAAATGAGATGATCGAGCGTTCGGTGAGGTCGAGAGAGGAGCTTTGGGTGTCTTTGGCCTCTTGTTAGCGACTACCGCTAAAGGGCCGATTTTGCCGGGATGAGGCGCGTGGGAGAAACACTCATTCTCGTACGCCCTCCTGCACTGCTTGCGCCGGGTCCTGTTGAAAATAGAGCTTCAGTTCTTCATAGAGTTCTGCGTGTTTCATTTTCAACTGAACGGGCTTTTCGAAGAAACACTCGGTGGCAACAGCAAAAAATTCCGCCGGGTTGGTAGCCCCGTATTGATCCAGCACGGAGGGACGGCCCTCTTCTGCGTCCCGCCGCAACTCTGAGTAGTCTCTTCCCAATATCCGGGCCCAGGCGACATACATCGATCGGTGAGGCAGAAGCGGAGCCCCGTCTGCACGGCCGTCTTCGGTGTCCAGTTGATGAGCGAATTCGTGCAGGACCACATTGTGCCCGTCATGAACATCCCCGGCACTGGCTTGAACATCATCCCAGGATAGAATCAGCGCGCCCCGGCTCCAGGATTCCCCGAGATGTACCTGCTTTGTCTCGCCATAGTAACCAGGGGCAAGTTCCTGGTACCCTTTCGCTATGAATGCGCTGGGATAGACAAGAATCGAGTAGAGGCCGGGATAATAATCGGTCTCCCGGTGAAGCAGCAGGATACAGGCTTGGGCGGCTATGGTGACCTTGATCTCTTCGGTCACCTCCAGCCCTCCGCAACCCTCAAAACTCTTTTCGGCAAGGAAAACAAGGATATGCCCCTGGATCTCTTTTTTCTCCGCCCCGGATAACCGGTGGTAGATAGGCACATTCTTTTCTATTATTTCGAGCCATTCTGCCGGAAAAGGCTGGTTTCGAAGTTTTTCCCGCCGCCGCTTTTTGAAACCGAACATGTCCCCGCAAACTCCGCTGTTATGATCTCGCTGTTAAAAATCAGCTTACTTATAGGATAAGCAGTTCACGGAAGCTTTTTCGTTTCTGAATTACCGGGGAGTTACACTTTTGGAAGTTCGGGATGGAGGACCAACCCCGATCTTGTTTGCCGCCGTTACCGTGAATCTACAGGGTGTGCCGCTGATCAGGCCCTTTACGGTTATAGGGCTTGCCGGCCCAGAGGCTGTCTGCCCCGAGCTGGATGTCACGGTATAAGAGGTAATCTTACTCCCACCGTTCGAGCCCGGGACCTTGAAGCTGACCTGGGCCTCGGAGTTGTGCGCTCTTACCCTCACGATTGCAGGGGCACCTGGGACTGTGGCGGGCGTTACACTGTTGGAAGCGCCTGAGGGTGGACCGGTCCCGATCTTATTTGCAGCCGTTACCGTGAAAGTACAGGGTCTCCCGTTGGTCAGCCCCTTCACGGTGATCGGGCTGGTTGGCCCAGAGGCTTTCCGCCCTGAGCTGGATGTCACGGTATAAGAGGTAATCTTGCTTCCACCATCTGAAGCCGGCGCCTTGAAGCTGACCTTTGCCTCGGAGTTGCCTGCTTCTGCCGTTAAGATTGCAGGAGCATCCGGGGCTGCGGCAGGTGTTACGCTGTTGGAAACATCTGAGGGCGGACCGGTCCCCACCTTGTTTGACGCCGTTACCGTGAATTTATAGGCCGTACCGTTGCTCAGATTTGAAACGGTTATTGGGCTTCCCGCTCCTGTTGCTGTTATGCCGCCGGGGATCGATGTTACCGTGCAGCCCGTTATTTGGTCCATGCCGTTTGCCGGCAGCTTGAAGCTGACCGATGCCTCGGAGTAACCGGGGTTTGCAACTACCATTTCAGGCGCTTCCGGGACGGTGGAAGGCGCTGCGCTTTTGGAAGGACTCGAGGGGGCCGGATTGGTATCGATCGGGTTTGTCGCCGTTACAGGCGCATTGGCGGCGCCTTCGCTCGGGCTTGACCCGGTTGCCGCGCTTCCTCCTCCTTGCGCTGTTGCTCCCCCGCCGGTGTTCGATAGCGCTGTGTTGCCGGCAGTGGGTGCGCCGGTGTTTGAGGAGGGGGCCGTGGAGCCCGCCGTTGGCTGGGTGACGCCTGCCGTTGCCGGAGTGGTGCCGGTCGTTGCCGGAGTGGTGCCGGTCGTTGCCGGAGTGGTGCCGGTCGTTGGCCCTATAATTGGCGCCGTAACCGTAAGCGCCGGAGTACCGTTCGTGAAGATTCTAATCTCCTGGGTTGCTCCGTCCGTCCATGTGTTCGTGAAGACCATGACGGTCATGTTTGCGTCAATAACTCCAAGGGCCGCCGTTGAACCCAGGTTAAGAGTTATCACCCCGCCCGATGAGATCGACAAGGTCCCGTTTTCGCTGCCCGACGTTTTGTTGCTTGAAGTCGAGACGAATGAACATGTTCCATCCTGCCCGATCGTAAGAGTGTCATTTTCCCACCACGGTGCGCCGGGACCTGAAGCCAAACCATTGCCCTGCCACGTGCCAACCAAATCGGTGATCGAATATGAAGTGGTTTGTTTGGTGAAAACAAGGAGGCCGGCATCATCGGCCGAGGTTGCCGCCCCGTTTGTGCCAACCAAGACAGTGTCGTCTGTGTTCAGAAAAGAGGCGTAGGTAGGATCGGCACAGCTACCTGAAACACAGGTTACCTCACCAACTGATGAAATCGACAAGGCCCCGGATATAGTGCCTGTTGTCCCGTCACTTTTTGTGTATGATCCTGTAAATGTTCCATCGGAGTTGATGGTCTCGCTCACTCTTTCCCATGCGGGGGTGGGTCCCGAAAATAAAAGATTGCCTTCCCATGTGCCGGCCAGATCGGTCAAAGTGGATGACGTGGGTTGTTGTGTCATAATCAGGAGATAAGAAGAACCGTCGGACAATGTCTGCGTACATGAGAGGAAGGTATTGCTGGTATCTACCTGGCACAGGGGAGTAACCGACTGACCGTTCAGGGTCATCACGATCCCGTTGGAAGAAATCGCGAAAGAGCCGGCAGGACTATCGGTGTTGCCATTGCTTTCCGTACCGGAACCGCTGAATGTTCCACCCTGGGCCACGGTCAATGTGCCTCTTTCCCACCAGGGCGCACTGGGACCTGTAATAAAGCTGTTAAAATTCCACGTGCCGGTCAAATCAAGGGACTGTCCTTCCGCAACCGTTGGAAATAAAGGGAGTAGACAGATAACGATTATGAAACCGAACAACCCGTTCAGATGCTTTGAAAGATTTGCTGTACGCATCTCAGATCATTCTCCTCAAACTGGCGATAAGTTCATGTGATGAGAAATCGATCCTTGAAAGGACTGGACGGGCGCAGTCCGGATTCGTGAGCGCGCAGAATCGATTCCGATTGTCTATTTTAACTTTAACGGCAAATCTCCTTAATTGGGCAAGTCAAATTTTGTTAATCTGGAATAATGCATCAAGTTGTACCCCACGCATTCCAAACCGCATCCCTGCGCCGGATTCTGCCTGAAAAACTTCTTGAACAACCCCAAAGCCCGCAAAGCCATACAATTCCCCTTCTGACCTGCAAGAGGAAGGCCAATGGGACCGCTTTTGGCGGTTTCAGTCTTAGATTGTTATAAAGAAGCACCTTTTCCGGAATATGCAATACAAAGCAGCCGATTATCGTAATTTTGACGACCCTGACAGGCCTGCATGATGGGGTTTATCAACCGGGGAGCTTCGTTTCGAGCGCTATGGCGATTTTTGCTTAGTTCGGCCAGATCGGGGCTCATTACAACATGGAAGTCGTCCGCAATCGATTCCATGTCTTTTAAGGAATCGTATTCAGTCGGGAGTATAAAAGGCAGGTATTAGGAGGGTATGCGAGGAGTTGATCTATAGAATGACAGAGAACAATTGCCGGCAGAGTCTTCCCTCGGTGGCGGCATCGGGCGCCCGATAATCCAATCCCGTATATTTGCAGACCTTCGCACCGATCGGCGCGCCACCGAGGCAGGACCCGCCTCCATATGTGTTTTCACAACAGCAAAGCGATGCAGCCCCAAACCGTGGGCTCGGAAGTCCTCCTCACTATCCGGAACTTGCCCGATGGTGAGGAGGGCTCCTCTGTACTACTAAAGTGCAGTTTCTTGAAATTCTGTAAAGATTTTTATCTAAGTTGTTGTGTTCTCTGTGTTCTCTGTGGTGAATCGCTTTTAGCCTTCCGGATGAACCTTAATACTTGCCGTACTTCTTGCCGGCTTGCATAAACGCTTTGAGCGTGTGTTCCCTGGCTTCGTCCATGGCGCACCCGATGCTGAGGATGTAGCCTCCGTCTCCAGCGGCCGTTTCTAATAGCTTTTTGGTCTCGGCTTCTACCTGCTGAGCATCACCGGTCATGATCAGAGAAACCGGGAATCCTCCGCCGATGCACGATTTTCCTCCCAATATTTCTCTGGCCCGGGCCATGTCGGTTCTGTCAAAGATGAAAACGCTCTGGCCTTCCGGCATTTCGGTCAGATACTCCAGCCGCTGGTTATATCCTCCCTCCACAAAGCAGACAGGTATACATCCGTTTTCAGCCAGGCCGATCATCACCTTTTTTAGACTCGGCCAATAGAACTTTTCGAACTGCTCGTTCGACATGAAACCGTCGGCGCCTTTGTGCAACGGAATGAAAACCAGCGGGTTGTTGTTCGCCATGGCCCCGCCCACGCCCATACCGACCATCAGGGGTACAAGCCGGTCAACGGCTTCCAGCACTTTTTGCGGCCTTCGGTAAAGGTCCATCATCAGTTGCGCGGTGCCCCGGAAGGAATCTCCCAGAACGTCAAAGGGGGCCTTGGTGGCGCTGCCCGCATACATCGGATATCCTGAGCCCAATATCTGCCCAAGATACGGTCCCAGTGCCTGTATCCACTCGAAGCTGATCCTGCCGGCCTCCAGGAGGGCTTTGTATGCTGCCTGGATCGGCGGGGCGCCCAAAGTGCAAAGCCACGGTCCGGCCATCGGCAGTTCCATCGTACCGTACAACGGAGGCATTTGGGCCAGGGGTTCCAGGGCGCTGTGGGTCCGGGGCAACCAGACCCGGAACCAGTAATCGGTAGGGTCTGCAATGAGATGGTCGTAATCTTCGGCCTTCATGTACTCTTTTTCAATGAACTGGTAGCCGTACTCATCCTTGATCCCGTGGCCGGGCCATTTGTAAAGATGGTAGCCCAACACCTCTAAAGCCGGGCCGTGCATGACCATTGGAGCAATAAGCGTCGCGTCGACGTCGTAATCCCTCGTGTAATCCAGGCAGGCCTTTCCAAGGATATGGGGGTCGTACATGGCCTGTTTCGCTGTGTAACCGTACAGCCCGATGGGCGCAAAAATGGCCAACGGGACAACCGGCACTCTATCAGGGGTTTTTTTGAGCTGGATCGCATCCTTAATGAGCCCGGCACGGTACTGGTAAGAAGCCCTTGCCTCATCGCCGGCGAACTCGATTCCCTCTCCGGAGGCCCATTTCGCCAGGAAGGCTTCCTGCTTTTGGCTTGAGGACATTTTCTCCCAACCTGCAATCATGTCTTCCACTCCTTTTCTCAATCATGTGGCTCACAGCACGCTGCCTAGCCCAACCATCCTTTGCAGATATTGACTCCCGCCACTGCGTCGGTAACAAACGCGTCGGCTCCTATGTATTTACAGGCGTGCTCGTCCATTTGCCCACCGCCAATGATCACCTTCACCTTGTCGCGTACTCCCATCTCTTTGAGCCCGTCTGCCACCTCTTTCATTGACTCGAATGCCAGGGTGAGCAGTCCGCTCATGCCTATGATATCAGGCTGAAAGTCTTTGTATTCGTCCCAAAACCGCTGGGCCGGCACATCCACGCCAAGATCTCTCACTTCGAACCCGTTGATATCCATGAGCATGTGGACCATGTCCTTACCGATATCGTGGATGTCACCTGCAACCGTGCCCAGAAGGAACCTGCCGGCTTTTTGTGTTTCTGAATCCCCCTGATCGCTCTTCATCATTGGTTTGATGACCTCGGAAGCCGCCTTCATCATCTCACCTGCCAGAATCAGCTCGGGCACGAAGTAAACGCACTGCTCGAAACGCTTCCCGATGATGCCCAGGGCCTCCTTGTAAGCGTCGATTATCTGCAGTGCAGGCACACCCTGTTCCATGTACTTCTTCGTGAGGGCCATAGCTTCATCTTCCATCATATCCGACACCGCTTTTACAAGATCCTGCATGTTTTTTCCTCCTCTCTGGAGTCCGTTCTCGTTTTACCCATATACGAAAGCCTGATCACAAATCCACTTTGGGACCGATTTTTCCGGCCCGGAAAGCGCGGTTGAAATTCATGCAGTGACGGTCCCTGCCGACAAGCGTTTCGGCCGCCATCATGATTGAGCGCAGTTCCCGCTCTTCCGGGTTGATGATCGTACTGTCCATCCCCGCCTGTATGGCAAGGACCATGAATGCCTGGTTCAGTATCGGCCGAAGAGGCATGCCGAAAGAGATGTTGGACAAACCGCAGGTTAGATGGACCTTGGGAAATTCCTCCAGGATCTTGCGGCATGTCTCCAGGGTGATATTCCCGTTCTGTGTTCCCGTTGAAATGGCCATTACCAGAGGATCTACGAATAGTTTTTCGTCCGGCAGACCTCCCTTTCGAGTCATTTCCACCAGGCGGCGCACGATGTCGAGCCGCCCTTCGCTCGTCTTGGGGATTCCGTTATCGTCCAGGGCAAGGACGACAAGTTCGGTCTGAAACTCGCAAGCCAAGGGCAGTACCCCTTCAATCCGGAACTTTTCCCCGCTCAGGGAATTGATCATGGGCGTCTTTGCCGCCTTTTCGATACCGGCTTTGAGCGCAACCCGGTTTGCACTGTCCAGGGCAAGGATCGCTTCGGGGACGGCCTGCTGAACGATTTCCACAAGCCAGACCATATCCTCGGGTTCTCGCTGGGGCAAAGACCCCGCGTTGATGTCCAGATAGGAAGCGCCGCTTTCAAACTGTCGCTGCGCCAGTTGGCGTATGAAATCTGCGTCTCGATTCCGGATTGCCTGGGATACCTGTTTTCTGGTGCCGTTGATTTTTTCCCCGATAACGATCATGGGCGTCGCCCTTCTCGGCTATGGTCAGCGGTTCAGCGGTCGCGGAATGTCATGTTGTATAGTTATATAGTTAACTAGCTCTTAAGTGTCAAGCAAAATCTTCTGAATCCCACAGAATCGATCCGTCCCCTTCTCAGAGCGCGGGAGCGCAGCTCTTCATGCCGGATGCCCATGGACCGGATAATCCTTTACAGATGCTCTGATGAGGTCGCCCATCCCGCAGGGCGCGGGGTGGTTTGATACGGTAAATGTGGCTGGAGCGGGTTATGCTACCGAGCGCACGCAGCGATTTACCTTATTAACGTTGTAGACTATTTAATAGGGATAGTGCGGTGACTTTGACAACTGTGTCGGTATTATGCGAAGCTGGATAATTCGCCTGATACTAACGAAGCATTTCGAGCCGTGACACCCATGCCGCGAAATGAGGGCATTTGCTGCGGATCACGTCTAGCCCGATCAGTTCCGCCACCTGCGGTCCGATGGCAGCCTTCGCGCCTTCGTAATCCGGAAGTTGTGCGATAATACGCTTGCTAGGCGCTGAGTGCGGTCCGTCGTTAATCTCCTCAGGCGTCTCATGACCGTCAGCGATGGCCTTGAGTGCATCTATCGCTTTGCCGTGTTGATCGTAAAAAAACTTGAACCATGTAGGATCGGAGAATAGGTATGCCTCGTATTCGTGTAGCTGGATATAGGGCACAAATCGAATATCGGAGATGTCTTTTCCGAAAGCTTGTTCAAGGGTCTCAACCCGCTTGTATGGCATGTGGGGGAACTTTTCGCCCTCAGCCAATCCCGGAAATTCAGCAGAGATGCCGTACAAGTCAATCATAGTTGTAAAATATACGTCCTTACCTTTCTCCTGTGCAAGAAATCGTAAAATGTCATTTTTCATCGGTAAGTACTTTCGCCCTCCGCCTCGATGTACTCTTCCCTTTTTCCTGGCATGAGCAATTAAGATCGGATGATGCAAGTAGACTCCGGATTGTGCCAAGTGAGGCCTGAGAACTGTGTCGGCAAAAGTGAGTTCGGTCATCCCTTCGGCAAAAAGGTAGAGGCGCGGCATTAGTGCGGCCCTCCACCGATGATGTTTTTCTCCCAAATCTCGCCAAGACTGTATTCTTCGAGCCATGCCTCCAGTTCTGCACCTTTATGCCGCTCGAATTTCGATTCTTTGCCTTCACGATCAACGACGATTACATCTTCAGGATCGAAATTGTCTAAAAAGGAACTTGACTGAGTGGCAACAAGAAATCTGGTGTGGTGCGATGCTTTCTTGAATAACGCCGCAATCGCGTTAAGGGCATATGGATGAAGCCCCAGTTCAGGCTCATCAACCACGATGAGATCCGGAAGCTCCTCTATCGGCTGTAGGAGTAAAGCCACTAGACAGACGGCTCGCAGTGTCCCGTCTGAAAGCTGGTGTGGTCCGAACACCTGATCCGATCCTCGGTCTCTCCAATTCAGGATGACCTCTCTTTTATCGGGGCCGGTGGGTTCAAGGTCGAAGTCATTGAAGAACGGGGCGATGAGGCGTATGGTGCTGACAATGCGCTTATACGCCGCTTCGTTGCTATCTCGCAGACGCAATAGGAGTGCTGCGAGGTTCCATGCATCGGGCATAAGCCAACGATTGTCGCCGATGTAACAATACTGGCGAACTCTTGCAGTCGCCGAGGTATCGTGGAAGTGATATACGCGGCAATAATTTAGCAAGTTTCTAAACACCCTGGCTGTTGGATTGCCCTCATCCGCCTTCTGAACGATTCGTGTTTCTCCATGTCCTGATCCGAGATCAGCCAGCCTGGGCCTCGGATAACCTGCCTGAAGGAAGCTCAACTTCTCCTCGGCAAAGATTAATGTATCACCCGCAGCGTGGAATAATCGCATGTTGTAAGTGTCAATGCCATTATCCGATTCAAACACCATTTTGGCTTCCATCTGGGGGGTTGTCTTGGGACCGAAATGCAGAAGGGACTGCGCGCGCCCGGTAGTTGCTATGTGAGTCTGGAGACGCATTCCCATCATCTCATTGAGCATCTTGAAGAAAGATACAAGATTACTCTTTCCGGCCCCATTTGCCCCGACCAGAATGTTCAGGGGACGCAGTTCAAGGTCCATATCCCTGATTGATTTAAAGCCTTTAAGAATCACTCGTTGCAGTTTAGCCAATTTTGATCTCCTGAACCAAATATGCGTAAGTCGCTCTTTCTCAATATGGCTGAACAGTCAACATGCTTTCTCACTTTTAGGCAAATCCACCGAGCCTCGATTGGCAGCCCAGCGAGTGACGCTATGGCGATGTTCTGAATTCCCGGATTTCTAGTATCTTCATAAGCATAAGAATTTTACAAGATTTTTCTATGCTCTTTCAAAAACTGCCGATTTAACCTGGCAAGGTTTCCTTGTGCCTGATCCTCGACAGCCACCCTATCCACCTTTTCTTTTCAAGAAGCTCTCCTGCCTTTTCTCGTCCAGGTGGCGGGGATTGCCCCCCTTGCTGATTCGGGTCTTCTCGCTTATGGGGACCTGCTTTAGGCATCACGCGATAGTTCAACGAAGCTCTATGGCAAGTCCCTTATCTTCTGCCTGGCTGCGGGTTTACTGGGATATGACGCGGAAAAGGCCGTCTCTTCCGATGCGGTTTTGCAAGCGGCTCATGATGAGTTTTTTCTGCTCAGGAGAGAGGGCGGGGGAGTTCACTACGTCAAACCAGAGAGTCACACGGCTGCTGACCTTATTAACGTTACAGACTGTTTAACAGGGAGGCTCCCTTGGCTATGTTCCGATCAATTTCCCGAGGTCCTTCATCAATTCCTGAGCGATATTGGGGCTTTCCAACCGCATGATGCTCTCTTGCGCACTCCCGTAGCTCAGCAGATTGATGCTACCGTACCAGACGATTTTCTGATCTATCACGGCAAATTTCTGATGGATGTTGGCTTTGAATAGAATGCGCACGCCCGCGTCTTGCAGCAATGCGAGAGCTTCGTCCAAGGCTGGTCTATCCTTATCTTTGTAGGTATCTGCTGACCTTGAGACAACGACCACAGAAGCTCGCTTCGCCAATTCCGCCATGTTTGGTAGCATTTGGAGGGCTCGCCTTCTCGTAACGAATGGGCTGACAATCACCGCCTCCCTCATCGCGTTCATGAAGTCGTTATGGTAGACGGGGAGGAAGTTGTTGTTATCGAAGATGAGATCGGCGGGTTCACCTGTGACACTTTCAGCTTTTGCCCGATAACCGATGGCGGCATATCCTGAAAGCCTTTTCCGGTACATCTTCTCCAGGGTTTTAACGTGGATATCGACGTAGTCATAGATCTGGACCTCTTTTTTGTTCTCGAACAATCGGTGCAGTCTGCCAGCGTATTGCTGAAGCGTTCCTCTCCAAGATATGGGCATAGCCAGGAACAGGCTGTCCAGCCGGGGTTCGTCAAACCCTTCTCCGATATATCCGCCGGTGGCAACCAGTGTCAACTGGCTGGTGACCGGGGTTTCAGCGATTCTCGCCAAGACATTCCTGGTCTCTTTGAGTCCCCTTCCGCCAGTAAGGGTTATCACATCTGGTATTCTCTCGCGCAACTTGCTCGCAATCAATTCCACATGAGCGGTTCTCTCCGTTAGAATGAGCGCATTTCTTCCGTTTTCATGAACCCTGATCACATCTCCGATAATCAGATCGTTGCGCAATTCGTCCATGACAATCCCGGAATAGAACTCCTGGATCGACATGTCATCTTCACCCCTGTCAAATGGCGTTCTAAAGGCGGTGAACCGGGGAATGACGTAGTGCTCGAACGGTCGTTTCGCCGCCTCCTTTCTAGCGTCGGCCCGGTACCTTATCGGACCGCAGTGCATGAATATAATTGGGTGGCGGCCATCACGCCGGGTCGGCGTAGCGGTTAAGCCATAGATGTATTTGCTATGGACTGCTTTGATGATCTGCTCGAAGCTGGTTGCGGAAATATGGTGACATTCATCAACAATCACCATGCCATAATCCTTCACGCAGTCCTTCACCTCACGGTCACTCGTTAAGGACTGCATAATCGCCACATCGATAATACCACTCGGATTCACTTTTCCCGCACCGATCTGTCCGATGAGTCCCCGCACAGGTTTTTGACCCCGTTTCTTCTCTGCTACGGGAAGTTCCTCGTTGATTACCAAGAACTCAGTAAGTTTCGTAATCCACTGCGACAGGAGTTGCTGTCGGTGCGTCAAAATGAGAGTGTTTACCTTTCGATCGGCAATCAGCATGGCGGCAATGACGGTTTTTCCGAAGGCCGTTGCGGCTGAAAGAACGCCACAGTCATGCTTCAGCATTGCCTCCACGGCCAATTCCTGATCGCCCCTCAATGTCCCGGTGAAGGCAACCTCGATGTGCCTTCCGGGATAAGTCTTGTTGGACCATTCAAGTTCAACACCGGCTTCCCCAAGCAGCGTCTCGAGATCGACATCGCACCCTCTCGGTAGACAAAGATACTCCGACGTTTCCTCAGCGCAAGAAATGATTCGCGGTTGGTTGTAGGTCGACTTGCGCATGGCCTGAGCGCGGTAGAACTCAGGATTTTTGAATGCGGCAAGCCTTTTCAACCTGTTCAATGCCTTCTGGGAAATGCCAGATTTCGCTATGTAGAGCATATTGGCTTTGATCAACTGTATTACGCTCGGTAGTTCACCCCGCGCGAGTTTTCTTCTATGCGGTTCCCTCTCCCAGGGCTTTGCGGACTCCTCATCGTCATGTTTGAGTTCTCCGAGTTCATCGCCATGACAGAGTTTAGAAATCAAAGCACCGATATCCTCTTCGGTAAGTTTCCTGATTTCTGCGAGGAATCGCCATTGGTCTCTATAAGGGTGAAACCCTTCATCTAAGAAAACGCTGTTGCTATTTTGGCGTGCAGTCTTCTGTAACGGCAAAGCAATCAGGTTGCCAAAACCACCCTTGGGCATCGTGTCCTGATTAGGGAACAATCGGTCGTAAGATTTGAACTTGATTTCATGTCGTTCGCTCATAGCGTAGGTAAGCAAGGCGCTCCCGAATCTTCGCGCAAAATTGGCTGCGATCGGGCTAGAGAAAAAGAACCAGGCGTGGGCGCCATGACCGGACCGTGAACGCTCAACGGCAATAGGCACAGCGAATGCCGTGCACACATCTCTGAGAGTGGATACGTCCTGCTGCCAACCATCTTTGTCAAAATCGATCGCCAGAAAGTGGCACGTTTCATCTCGGAGCAGAGGATAGACGCCGGCAACGAAGTCGCCCCTCAAATGTGCTTCTATCGCCTTTTCGTCCAGATGAGCGTATGACCGATGCTCGCAGGCAGCGCACTTGACGCTAAACTTTCTACAAAGACCAGGTTTCCTTTCATTCAGGCAGACAGGTGTGTATCCCGACTTGGCGCCATCCTTGCTTTCCCATCTTTTCGCATATAGCTCGTCTCGTGCCTTGAATAGCGACATGAAGAGGCGGATCTTTTCGGCGGGATCGGCTTTGGCATCGAGGTGGAAAGATGGTGCCACCGGGGAGAAATTTTCCAGAACTCCATCAGGAGAAGGCTGGCTTTCAAAGGGTTCGGCCAGCCCCAGCCGGATCTTCAGTGATAGGTTCTCTTCCTTCAATGCCTTGTTCTCGGCAAGCATGGCATCATGTTTTCGGAGCAACGTTTCGAAATCCATCTCACCCGCTCTGGCAATGTAGAAGTGCAAGCGACAAGCCGGAACCTACTGCATAGAAGTTATCATACTCTTAAAAAATGTGAAAATTATGGATTCTCATAAACGGGAAATGGGGGGCAGAGGAGAGCGTGGATCATAAAGACACAGAGGGGTACGTCCTGATTGGGGCAAACCTGCGGAGGCGAGTGGAATTACCGAGGATTGCATGTGAGGGGTTAAGTTGCAGGATTACCGGAAACTAATTGCCGGCAGAGTTTTGCCCCGGTGGCGGCATCGGGCGCCCAATAATCCGATCCCACATATTTACAGACTTTCGCATCGATCAACCCGCCGCCGATGATCGTCGCTATCCGGGGTCCGCCTCCCTGCGTATTTCCACGCAGTAAAGCGATGGTTTCGCGCATAATTTCCCACGATCCGCACAATAGCCCTGACAAGCCGACAATATGCGGCTCGAATTCCCGGGCTGCCTTCACAAAGGCTTCAGGCGGCACATCCACACCGAGATCGTACAGCTCAAAGCCGTGGCATCGCAGAATTACTCCAACAAGGTTCTTGCCAAGGTCGTGGATGTCCCCTTGCACGGTCCCCAGGAGAACCCTCCCGGACGCTTTCCCGTGAATGTTCTTCTCGAGGGCGCACTGCAGCATTTCAGAGACCTGGCGCATTATCTCTCCTGCCATGATAAGCCCTGAGAGATAATAACGGCCCTGCTCGTAATTGTCCCCAACGTAGCGCAGGCCTTTCTGGCAGCTTTCCAAAATCTGCAGTGGCGGTTCTCCCTTTTCCAGAAGCCGCCGAACTTCTTCGAGGACCTCCTGCTCGTTCAACTCCGTGAGGAGGGTCATTAACTTTTCATGCGGGACATCCGTGTTCATAGTACGACCTTTGCCGTTATTTGAAAAAACCTCGCCTAATCCCAGATACCTACTCTCGCACAGAACTTTAGCCTGTCCGAGGAGCAGATGAAATACCCGAAGCTCACAGGCCGGTTATTGAAATCGAAAAACGTGTGCTCCAGGCGAAACGCCGGGGTCGACGGCTTCGCGCGCAACAACGTGGCGCTTTCCTCGTCCAGCAAAGCGGATTTGATTACCAGCAGTCCTCTCTTGATATCGGTGTCTCCGGTGCCGCTAAAAAGACCGTGGAGAGAGGTCACGTCCATTTCCGCCTCGACAACGGGACGCGTCGGATCGTATATCAAGTGTTCCTCATGACAGAGAATCGGGTCGTCGTTTTTCAGCAGCAGGCGTCGAATATAGATTACCCTCGCTCCCGGCGGAATCGCCAACGCGTGGGCGACGCTTTCGGACGCGGGCACAATTCGTGTCCTCAGAAGTTGAACCTTCGAATGTTCCTTGTCGCGAAAAATGTCTTGCAGCTCATCCAAAGCAAAAGTCGAGTTTCCTAATTCCAGGCCTTTGACAAATGTTCCGCGACCCTGCACCGTAGTCACCAGGCCCTGGTCCAACAGGATGTTGACCGCCCGGCGCACGGTCATGGGACTGACTCCGTACAGGCTGCAGATGGCCGATTCCGACGGGAGTTGACTGCCGGGGCGAAACTGCCCGGATGATATCTGCTGCCGCAGGAGCCTGACTATCTGCGCATAGGCGGGTTCGTATGAGTCACGATTTATGGTTTGCGGTGTTTCCGTCAATTCGATTACGACCTCCACTGTGAGCGCCATCCCTATACATCTATACAAGACGAGCGGCAACGGTCAAGTCAAAATCTCCCATAACCCGCATTCGTATGTTATGGTCGGTCATTCGACGAACCTTGCGCGCGCATGACATGCGCAGATACGCGGGGTTCGAAAGGGTCCTCCGCTGTATCCTTCGGGAACCGGAAGAGTGCGTGCAATCCATTTTTCCCGCTTGACAGGGGATGAGCCTCCCTATATAACTATATAATAGACACGGCGGGCAGTCAAGCGGCCCGGACTAATCGGCGCAATACGCCATGGATGCTAAATGGAACCCTCGCGAACAAAAATAATTGCCTGTGAAGTGCTGATAAAAGAGATGCTGGACTTTATGCCGCCCGGTATGGAGCACGAGGCTCTCGACGTGGGCCTCCACGTGAATCCGCAGTCATTGAAACAAACATTGAAGGAGTCCATCGAACGTTCATCCGATACAATCGAGACGATCATCCTCGGCTACGGTTTATGTTCCCGCGCGGTAGAAGGTCTGGGCTCCGCCAGAAGCACAATCGTGGTGCCCCGGGTGGACGATTGTATAGGGATACTTTTGGGCTCGAGGGAGGCGCACCGGGTCGAGTCGCTTCGGGAACCGGGGACATATTACCTCACGCGGGGCTGGGTGGATGCCGGGAAGCATCTTTTTGAAGAGTACCATTACATGGAAAAACGGTTCGGTCCCAAGACGGCCCGGAGATTGATGGACACGATGCTCAAGCATTACACGCGGTTGGCGTTCATAAGGACCGGCCGGGAACAGAACCTCGATCGTTACCTGGAATATTGCGATGGGATTGCCCGGCAATTCGGGTTGCGTTTTGAAGAAATCGCCGGGTCGGCGGCTCTTGTGGAGAAGATGATCTTTGGTCCCTGGGACGAAGAATTCGTAACGGTCCTTCCCGGCCGGGAAATATCATATGAGCAATGGCTCACATATCCGGAGCCTTCCTGTACCGTTCATTCGAGCGGCGGCCTGTGCTAAGGATCGGAGCGGTTTTGCCTCATGGCTTGCCGGCTTTGACGGCCTTCGATAATTTTTTTCAAATCGGGTTTGGAAACCTTTCCCATGGCGTTCCTGCGCAGCTCTTGAAACTCCAGCGCATCTTTGGGTACCTTGTAGGAAGCGAGCCGTTCTTTCGCCCAGGCTCGTAGTGCGTCGGGATTCAAGCTCGCCCCTTCCCGCATCACCAGCGCAGCCACGATCCGTTCACCCCAGACCGGGTCCGGTATTCCCACTACCGCGCATTCCTTGATGTCCGGGTGGGTGAGGAGGGTTTCCTCGATTTCCAGGGCCGAGACCTTGTAACCGCCGGTCTTGATGATGTCCACACTGCTGCGCCCGAGAATTCGATAGATCCCGTTATCCTGCACGGCTACGTCGCCGGTTAAAAACCAGCCGTCCCGGAAAGTTTTCCTGGTTTCCTCCGGTTTATTCCAGTATTCCAGAAAGACCGTCTTGCCTCGCACCACGATCTCTCCCGGTGTTCCCGGCTCTGCCGGCGCACCTGTTTCATCCGTTAACTTCACTTCCACCCCCGGCAAGGGGGTCCCGACGCATCCGGGAAATCGCTTCCCATGCAGCGGGTTGGAAAGAGCCATGCCGATCTCAGTCATCCCGTATCTCTCCAACAGGGTATGTCCGGAAATCTCCTTCCATCTCTCTAGAATAGGGACCGGCAAGGCAGCGGAACCCGACACCATGAGCCGCATCCGGCAGCAGCCCCGGGACATGCGTTCCCGTTCGGCATGAGATGCCTTTTCCCAGGCGTCTATGAGCTTTACGTAGATGGTGGGGACTGCCATGAAGAGCGTAAGATCGCCCTGGGCGATGTGGTCCCAGACTTTGAGGGCGTCGAATTCGGGCAGGATCTCGCACACTGCTCCCACCCATAGGGCGCATGCCATGACGTTTACGATCCCGTGGACATGATGCAGCGGCAAAAATTCCAGGATCCGGTCCTGTCCGGTCCATCCCCATGCCTCAACTAGGCTGGTGATCTGGGCGGCAATGTTTTCATGGGTGGTTACCACGCCTTTGGGCTTGCCCGTCGTGCCGCTGGTGTAGAGGATCATCGCCCGCTGCGACTGCATGACCGGCGGCAGGGGACCCGCCGCGTGGTCCAGCGCCTCGGTGCTCGATGCGAATCTGAGGTTGCGCTCCCGGGCCAGGGGATGGAGCCGATCGACAAAATCCGGATGTGCCAGCGCGGCCGCGGGGGTGGTGTCATCGAGCACGTATTCCAATTCCGGACGCGGGTGGAACAGGGACAACGGAACGGCGGTCCCCCCAGCTCGCCAGATGCCCCACTGCAGGGCCGCATAATGGAAACCCGGAGGGGCCAGAAAGGCCACCGGCCTTTGTTGCAAATCTATGGGTCCGTCAAGGAGAAAGGACGCTGCCTTGCCCGAGGCGTCCAGGAGTTGCCGGTAGGTAAAACGGCCTTCCGGCGCGATGATCGCCGTCCGCTCTCCATACTGTTCGGCTCGCGGTGTGAGAAGTATGGACATGGCTGGCCCTCCTTTGAGATTTGTTTAAGATCGCTCTTGCCCGGCCTCGGCAGCCTCGAGCGATTTGCCTCCGGCGGGACCTCCCGGTAATAGTGCCGGAAGGGCAATTACCTCGCCGGCAGTGCGGGCTGGTTCTGCTCTGCCACCACCACAGGCCTGGGGGGCTTCAGGGCCAGGCAACCAAGGGAGGCGGCCAGGGACACGCCCGCCAGAACGTAAAAGCCGCTCACAAAGGTGCCGGTTATATCCACCAGCCGGCCGATGACGGGCGGCAATATCATCACGCCGGCAGCGCCCCAGGTATTGACAAATCCCATGGCCACGCCGGGAGTGGCCGGACAATTGTCTCTGGCACTGTTAAAAATGCCGGCAAAGGGTAAGCCGGCCATAATGCCGGTAAAGAAAATGGCCAGGGTTGCCATGCCCATCGTAGTGGACAAACCTATCCAGGCAAACCCCAGAGCCAGGCCCCCACTGGCCGATACCAGCAGGGATTTGGTGGAAAGGATCTTTCGCCCGAGAATGATACCGCCCATGGGCCGTGAGATAATCCCCAGCAACAACACGGCGGAGCCCACCATGCCGGCGGTTTTGGGCTCCAGGTGGATGCTTTTGATCAACAGCGTGTTTACCCATACCCCGGCGGCAATGATAACCCCGAAGCTGCCGAGTTGCGCCCATGACAGCAACCAGATATTGGGGTTGGCGAAGACATTTGTCCAGTTGATCCTGGGGCTGGTAGTATGGCTGGGAGTATCGGGGGCAAAAAAATGCCACAATACCGTAAACACCCCCGCCATGCCGCCTGTGACGAAGAAAACGCCGTGCCAGCCCACGGCGGCCAGGAGCTGGGGGACACCGTAGATGACGAATCCTGATCCCAGAAGAATGGAACCGCCGTAAACCCCTTGAGCCCGCTGGATTTCTTTGCCGGCAAAGAATGTAGGAACATAGCGGGCCCCGGCGATAAAAGCCGAACCTGTGCCGATGCCGATGATAAACTTCAGCGCGACGATTTGATAATAAGAGTCGGAAAGGCCGATGAGACAGTTGCCCACGGTGATGATTATCAGCGACCACATGGCCACTCTTTTGGCCCCCAGCTTGTCGGCCAACGCTCCACCAGGTATCTGCAGGGCGCCGTGAGTGAGAAAGATAGCGGTGGTCAGTGCCCCCGCCATGGCCAGGGTGATATTCAGGACTTTGATCAGTGTAGGTATCAAGGGGCCATGGTTTGTATAGTTGGCGGAAAAAACAAACCCCAGGGCCGCAACAAACCCCAGTGCCCTCCATCTCCGGGCCCAGAAGACTTCCATGTCCATTTCTTCCCCTTCCTGAAATAAGAAAAAGCTGGTTGATCCCTGAATCTCTTATCCTGGTGAGGAATAACGCTGCCGCGTAGTTCGAAAGCTTTGACGCCGGCAGGGATCGAAATGCCCGGAAGGAGGGTCGGCAGGGGCCGCCATAGGTTCTGCAGAGTATTTGTGAGTGGATAGTTCGACCGGAATAATGCTTCGAGTTGTGCGCTATGCATCCGAGCCGCATCTTGGAATCGGATTCTGCCCGAAAAAACTTCCGGAACAACCGCAAGCCCCGCAAAACTCTAAGATTTTCCGATCGAACATGCAAGTGATATGTTAATGAGAGCTATCTTAAGTTCTACATAACTCTATCGAACGGCGCAGGTTTCCTCATGCCGAATTGATCGCCGGCCGGGTCCGGTCACTGATAGTGGTCACAGCCGTTAATCACCGGTTAAAACCACATCATCTCCGCCTGCACATCCGACTGCTCATGATACCCGATGACTAATCTTGCCACCTGCGGCCAGATCTCGTGCAGCGCCTTTGACCCCATGAACAGTCCTATATGTCCGGAATCTATCTCGAAACGATGCTGGAACCGCTCCGGAGTCGAGACGCAGCCACCGAGCGCGAACACCTGCTCGGGCAGGGTAATGTCGTCTTTCGTCCCGGCAATCATGATCACCGGGCAATCTATTTCGGACAGATTGACCTGGCGGCCTAAGACCGTCAGCTTATTCTTACAGAGGCCGTTTTTGTAAAACAAGCCCTCCACGATTTGCATGAACCATCGCCCCGGAAGGTCCTGAACATACTCATACCAGTTGGCGAACAGATGGTTGCGCGCAACAAATCCGAAATCGCCGTATCCCGAAAATAGTTTGAGACTATCGCCCCAGAACCTTTCGAACGGATTCATGAGCTTGAATCCCAGGAGCTGCATTTGCCCCGGATAATTCCCCCCGTTCGCATCCACGAGCGCCCTGAAAAATGAAAGAGGTGTGAACCTCAACGTCTCCTGGATTTTCCCACCCCCGGCATGCGCATCTATCGGGGACCCTGCAGCCGTGAGAGTCTTCATCCTAGCAGGGAATAATGCCGCGTAAATCGCCGCCTGCCAGCCTCCCTGACAGAGGCCGATCAGGTTTACGGGCTTGCCGATGGCTGAAACGCACTGGTCGGTCTGGGCAATGAGATCATCCAGGGATTCATCTGCCCGTTCGCGAGTGGCGGGCTTCCATTCAACCACGTGGAGCGATTTAACGCCGTTGTCCAGCAGCGTTCCAACAAGCGAGTTCTCTCTGGAGAGATCGCAAATGGCGGAATGATGGCCGGCCTGCGGTGGTAGAATAAGGGTTGGGACGCTATAAGGATCGGATGCAAACTCCAGGAGCCGGTAGGCTGATGATTCGCGAATCACGCGATGAGGGGTCGCGAACTCAGGGGCGGCCGGGACATTCAAGGATTCTGCGAGCATCCCGAAATACCTGTGGGCAAAATCTTTTAGATAGATGGTTGTATCGAACATGATAGCTACCTCCCTCGCTCTACTAATCGGCTGAAATCCTCATCGCCTTGACATTTATTTGCATGTTATCTGTAAGATGCTGAATATGCAGTATTAAATAGTAACGAGAAGCAGCACTGACTCCCATCCCCATGGGACACCCCGAAACCATGCAAAAACCCGTAGGGCGGGCTAAGAACCGTAGGATGGGTGGAGCGAAGCGCAACCCATCAAGATCCGTAAGGCGGGCTAAACGGCAGCGCAGCGCACCGAAACTTTTCGAGAGAGTGATTCCTGTCTCATCGGCGCCGCTTCACATCTTCACATCTTCGCGTCTTCGCGTGAAAGACCCTATTTTCGAACGGGAGGGCTGAGCGTGCCGGCGCCAGGCCAACTTTCCATGCTTTGCCTTTTCAGCCGTGCGGTGAGCACTGATACTATGCAGTAAACTGTTGCTGTGTTATCTTCAGCGGGCCGGCCTGGCATCGTTGCTTTCGTGGCCGGCCGCACTTTAACCGGCATCGTAGTTCGAGCGCTTAGCGCTCTTGAGGACGCCTTGCAGTGAGGTCCCCATCCTCTCTTTGTATTCAGGACTATATATGTGTCTGTTCTATAAACTGGAATTCAATCGGCTTTAAGGTTTCATAGAACAAAATGAATTTTCGTAAACAATCAATTAGAGATCGAATTGTATATTTAAACTGCTATTACCTAATCAAGGAACCCAGCATTTATAAAAACGCTCGTAACCAAAATGTAATATATAATTGTTTGACAAATTCACATAGGCAGAATATGGTTCTCCGGCGAAAATAATCGGCAATACCGGTACCTTGGAAGCACTTAATGATGTCAAAAGATTCGATTTACGCAATCGTTTACTGTAGCAGGGAGGTCAATAGTGGCCGGTAAAAAAAGGAGAAAATTAAGGAAGTCACAAGAAATTGTGCTGGGCGTGGCTATGTTAAGCCTCGTGGCGACTGTGACCGGCTGTGATGACTCGGCTCAGCGAAGGCGATGTGTAGACAGCACCGGGAAGGTAGTCAGCGAAGAACAGTGCCGGAACGAAGAAACCAGGCGCTATTATGGCGGTGGTCCTCCTTTGTTCTTCTGGTACTTCGGCGGCTGGGGCGGATATACTCCGGGAAGTATTGCCGGTGGGGGTAATTACGCCCCTCCGCGCGGCTATTCCGGGGGTGGCCGTTTTTCATCTTCCCCCGGTTGGGGCTCTTCAGGCGGAAGTGTTTCCGGCGGTTGGGGTTCGGCTGGCGGCTCCGTTGGCAGAGGCGGTTTTGGCGGCAGTGCCGGCGCTCACGGTGGTGGCGGGATCGGAGGATAAGGAGAAGATATGAAAAGAATTCAGATCCAGCCCCGCGACAACTGGCAAAACAAGGTGGAAGCCTCCGGATTGCTCTATCATCATAATCCTGATGGTGCCTACTGGAATGAAAGCGCCTATTACCTGTTTAACGCCGAACAAATAGACGTGCTGGACGATGCGGCTAACGATCTGCATCAACTGGCCATGAAAGCCGTCCAGCATGTAATTGACAATGGCCGTTTCGCGGAACTTGGCATTCCCGAACAAGCCGTTCCTCTCATAAAGAAATCATGGAGGAAAAAGGAACCCACGCTCTATGGCCGTTTCGACTTCGCCTATGATGGGGTGAATCCGCCCAAGATGCTGGAATACAACGCCGATACGCCCACCGCTTTGCTTGAAGCCAGCGTCATTCAGTGGTTCTGGCTCCAGGAGATCTTTGGTTCCGCATCGGATCAGTTTAACTCCATTCATGAAAAACTTCTGGAAACCTGGCCGAAAATATCCCGGCCATGGGAAGAGGGCAGCAAACTCTACCTGACTTGTGTAGCAGACAGTATGGAAGATCTGGTCACCACCACTTATCTGATGGATACGGCCATTGACGCCGGAATCAAGGCAGAGATGATCTTCATCAATGATATTGGCCTGGGGCTTGAACCATTCGTTCGATTCACCACTTTGGACGACATAACCATTGAAAACATCTTCAAGCTCTATCCCTGGGAGTGGCTCCTGGCCGACAAGTACGGGGAATACCTGGTTCAAACGTTTGACAGGATGAACTGGGTCGAGCCCATATGGAAACTTATCCTCTCCACCAAAGGGATCATGCCCGTTCTCTGGGAACTCAATCCCGGGCATCCGAACCTTGTCGAAGCCTATTTCGACGGGCCGAGGGAGATGAAGGAATTCGTGAGAAAACCCCTGCTCTCCAGGGAAGGCGCCAACATTACGGTGTACCGCGAAGGCAAGGAAGGATTTCATACCACGGGTGCTTACGGCGAAGAGGGCTACATTTACCAGGCCCTGGCGCCCATACCCTGCCTGGATGGAAATTATCCGGTGCTCGGCTGCTGGGTGATCGGCGGTCACAGCGCCGGTATGGGCATTCGCGAATCGCAGACCCCTGTCACCAATAACCTGAGTCCATTTGTGCCGCACAGATTCGAGTAATCAACACTGACGAACGAAAGGAGATCGGAGTGGATTTCTGGAACATAATAGTTCAGATGAGCGTCTATCCGTTATTGGGCATTCTGGTGGTATGGTGTGTCAAGCTGGCCGACGACAAGCGTGCGCCCTTTGACGAGGATAAGGCAATGCTGCTGGAAAGCAATCTGGCTGTCGGGCTGAGAAAGTCCGGGACATGTCTCGGTCTGTTCCTGGCCCTTGCCGGCGTTCTTTCAGGCAGATCGCCAACCCTCCTGGCTGATTTGTTGAATTTTTTCAAGGCGGCGATTATGGTCGTGATTTTTCTTTTCATAACTTTTGAAGTCAACAAATGGATAATTCTTCGCAAAGTAAATAACGATGAAGCGGTGGCCAAAGGTAACGTGGCTGTCGGCGCCGTCGAGTTTTCCACGTTTGTTGGTACGGGCATGATAATGAATGGCGCATTCACCGGCGAGGGCGGGGGCCTTTGGGCGGCGGGGGTGTTTTTTGTTCTCGGTCAAATAGCACTGGTAATTGCCTTCTATTTGGACGCGGCCATCTCGAGACGCAATATCCAGGAGGAGATAGAGTTAAAGGGTAACATTGCCGAAGGAATCGATGTTGGCGGTGTATTGATCGCAATCTCTATTATTTTGAGGGCCAGTATTATCGGACCGTTTACCGGATGGATACCCGGACTTGAAGGATTTGGAATGTATCTGGCCCTCGGTCTTTTGTCTCTCTTTATCTTTAAGTATCTGGCCCGAAAGATATTTATGCCCAGGGTCTCTTATGCGGATGAAATGGATAAGCAGCGTAATGAGGCCGTAGCCATTTTCGCAGCCTGCATACAAATCAGTGTGGCTGTTTTCATTGCCAACTCCATGTAGCCTGCGCTTCAAACAAGAGGAAACGGAAATGTCCGATCCCAGGGAAAGAAAGTCCATTTTGCTCGAGGAGGCGCAAAGACTCCGTGAACTCGTAGAGCGCGTGATCTCCCGGTTGGAAAGCGCCGAGCCGGACCCCGGGCTGCGCAGTGAGATCGATGATCTCAGAGAAAAGGTCATCGAACTTCTCCAGGGCATGGAAGAAGTCCGGATGGAAGATATCATGGAGAAGGTGAAACAGCATACGGCGGATGCCAGAAAGAAATTCCAGGATGTTCTGGGAAACGTCGGGCCATCGCTTGATGAACTGTCTCGAAAGGCCCATGGCATTTTCGGCGACTTGTTCGGCAAGGACGAAATCTGCCGGGACGGCCTCAAGGCAGTCATTATGTCTGAAGATCTTGCCTCGGAGTATTTCGAGACCATGCGCCGGCGAAACTGGGGTGACCAGGGCATACGGGAATCGCTCGACGTCCTGCGGCAAATTCTTCTTTCCAGGATCTGACTCAGGGAGTTGAAAAGATGGAATCGAAGAAAATCCCTAAACAGGTTTATGTGTTGCCGGCCGCTATCATGGTTGCGGCAATGTTTGTAGCCGTAGATTTGGAACGGCCGCCATTGAGCATAGCCGTTCTGATCGCTGGAGCAGCTTTGGCTTTCTGGGCCGCGCGCGCCGGTTTGAAGAACAGAACGGAAAAAGAGGGTAAAGCGGCGGCTGAGACCGGAGCGGCAGCCGAAGCAGCTACAGAGGGGCCGCTCAAAAAACTCAGGGCCGAGACAGGCATGGCCGATGAACTGACGATGAAGCTTCGCTCGATTTTGGATACCGGCGACCGGCTTATCCATTACGATGCCGAAAACAGTCCGGTGGTGGCCGAGATTCTCAAAGCCTACAGCGGATTTGTCCGGGATTACCTGGAAGGGGCGGCCGATTTCGCCAAAAAATATCGCAGGGCGAAGACCTTTATTAAAGCCACGGACCCTAATAACCTGGCGCTGGAGGTGAGGACTCTCGAAAAACGTATGGCAGACGGTGAAAAAGGGCTGGAGAAGACGCTGGCTGAAAAAAAGTCCACCCTTCACCGGCTGGAAGGGATGGTGGGCAATCAACCTGTCATACGAAACGGCCTGGAGACCATCCAGGCCACGCTGGAATCGCTGGATGCCTCCATTGCGGAAGCGGAAGCAGATCCCGGCCGGCAAAAGGAAATAATGGATCAGATTCAGCTCACCCTGTCGTCGACGGCAACGGCAATCGAGAAAACCCTGGTGGCGGTGAGCAGCAACGACCAGGCGATCAAACAGGGTTGAAAGATCTCAATAGATGGAGGTTTTGAAGAGTGGATAATCAAACCCAACCTGCAGAAAGCAAGGAATTGACCCTCGTCCCGATTTCCGTCGGCCAGTTGCAAAAGGCCAAAGACATGTCGGTAGATGAAATAAAGTCCGTTTTCCGTCAGGATAGCGCCGCTGACATTGAAGCGCACAAAGCCACGACCCAGATGACCGAGGCCAGTCAGAACTATTTGAAGATATCGCGAGGCCTGGGAATCGCCATTCACGAATTGCTGGCGGAAAATGACGATCTCCAGAAGAAATGGTCTCAAGTCCTGGCAGCTCTGGCTACGCGCGAGGACGGCAGTGCGGGCGACTTCAAGCAAAAGCTGGCTTCGGCTCATATTCCCTTTTTTAGCGACAGGGCCAAAAAATCGATCGAGCATGAAATTGAAGTGAACATTCTTGAAATACTGCCCGATCTTCTGCGCCAGCAGTGGGACATAACCCAGAAAGCGGCTGACCGGATACAGGTGCAGAAAACCTTGCTGGCCGAGTCCAAAGTAGAAGCCGACCAACAATATCGCCAGCTCGGGGATGATATTATTCGTTATCGGGACGAAGCGCAAAAAGCGAGAGAAAGCTTCGACGCATGCCGCAAAGAGCTGGCCGAGATCGAACAGAAACTCAAGGAAAACGATGAGCTGGAAAAACTTCTGGGGGAAGGCAAGCCTTTGCCCGAAGGACAAGCCATGCTCGGTTCGGAGGAATATTCGAAACTGCTGCAGAGGCGGACCGAACTCATGGCCACCGATGACGAAAGAGAAGTCACATTGCAGACGACCACTCAGGAATTCCGGGCTACCAAAGACGGCTATAAGCTCACCGAAGTCCAGATAGGCGAACTGGCCGTAACCTATAAAGCTATAAACGCAATCGGAATTATGCTGGATGCGTTTCTAAAAGTGACGCGGCCCATTCAGCAGCGGGCCATCGTCATCATCAACGCCCAGGCCGGCGGACTCAAGGGCGCGCAACTTCTCGCCGCTCTTAGCCAGTCAATGAATGAAACTATCAAGATGTGCGCATACGGCATGACGGTTATGACCGAACGGGCAGTGGCGCTCGGTCGGATGGATTTCGTCGATCCGAACATGGTGGAGGAAGTAAAACGGGTCCAGGCGTCCAACGATGCTGTATGGAACGACTTCACTAAAACCCAGTACGACCTCGTAATGGAAAAAGCCCGCCCTCTCCTGGAGCACAAAGAATTGTCAGAGGGGTAGGGCAGTTTCCGTCCGCAAGCGCAGTCAAGCTCCCGGCCGCGCAGCGGGCCTGCCGCGGCCGCCGGATCAAGTCCCGGGCGGGCTCTGATCCGGGGGCCGCAGCACATGACCTCGATTGCCTGCTTTTCGTGCATCGAGGCGGACTCAGGTGCTGTTAGCTGTCCTGAAAGTTTTTTCTTTCCTCTGCTTCCAACTCCTTCTTGCAGGCGATGCACACGGAAGCGGTAGGTTGTGCTTTAAGCCTTTCCAAATCAATAGGACTTCCACACTCGTCACAAATGCCATACATGCCTGCTCCCAATCGCTGGAGTGCATCCAGAATCTCCCGGACTGTACGGCTGTTGTGCTGCCGCATCGTCAGGTAATACTCTTTTTGGGAACGCTCGCAGGCCAGGTCGGCATCGTCCATTGGATCGATGGAGCCTCTGTTATCTACGGCGGATAGCCGGTCCCGCATGCCGGGCTGAAGCTGTTGAAGCTGCGCAACGAGAATACCGTTGAAAGTCTCCAGAGTATCCTGGTCCATGTCATCCCTCCCTTGCATGTACCCACGCAATATCAGGCTGCCTTCCTCTTATTGGTCTCCGCAAGTACCGGCCCAGACACCGTTGGCGCCGGGTCACCCTGATACATCCCCCAAGTTTGCTCAAAGGCCTTTTCGTAAGACCGGTTCTCCATGTAGTTCCGTGCCGCTATACCCATCTTCTTTCGCAACGCGGCATCGGACAGGAGCGTTTCGAGGGCATGGAGCAGGCTCTCTGCATCTCCAGCTTCCACGATCAGGCCGGTTTTGTTGGGGATGACGTTTTCCTGAGGCCCGCCCGAGTTGGTGACAATTACCGGCAGCCCCGAAGCTTGAGCTTCCAGAATTACGTTGCCGAAAGTGTCGGTTGAGCTTGGGAAGGCGAACACATCGCAACCGGCATAGATGGCGGAGAGTTCTTCGCCTTCTTTGTACCCGGTGAATATGCAGGGTGTGCCGTCCATGAATTCTTTGAATTCATTCAGGTAAGGACCGTCGCCTACCAGAATCAGCTCGACATTTTCGACCTTCTTTATCAAACTCTTGAAAGCGTGTCCCAGGAGAAGAAGGTCCTTCTCTTTTGATATCCTGCCGACATAGAGGATTTTTAAACCCTGACCTGCGCCGACAATTCCGTTGAGAAACGTGGTATTGCGCTTTGACGGGTGGAATCTCTGGGTATCGACACCTCTCGGAAAGAGGCGAATCTTTTCGGGACCGATTCCTTTGCCGATCAGTTCGTCGCCTGTGCTCTTCGAGGGAACCAGGATGAAATCGAGTTGATCGTAAAACCAGATAATGTATTTCCAGACCAGGTCCTCGATGGCTCCATCACCAGTAAGCCTGTGAGCGTACTGCGGAATTGCCGTGTGATAGGTGCCGCTGACGGGGATCTTTAAAAATTTTCCGATTGCCAGGGCGGCAAGGCCCAGAGGACCGGGGGTTGCGGTGTGAATCTGGGTGAACTGCTTCTCATAGCAGTAATTGAGCATCTCCAGGAAAGGTGTCAGAAACAGTTTTTGTTCCGGGTACTCTGCAAATTCGAAAACTCCGATAGGCTCGAAATTCAAGACGCCTTCGATCTTGGGCCGTTTTTCAGAGTCACAGGTGATTACGGTAAGGTCCTTACCGCTGTTTCTTGCGAGCCTGAGCTGATGCTGGAGGGTCAGGGCGACGCCGTTTATTTCATAAAAAGTATCTGTAAAATGGGCCATTTTGACGGAGCTTCCATCTCTTGGTGCCGAAGTCGTCGCATTGAAGTGCGCCAATGCGCTCCTGCTGAATGCCCTGTCTCTGGAAAATACGCTAAAGGTCACAAAATAGGGGGCTAGAACCGTCGAGAGCGCCCCTGCAGATCCCAGGCTCTGAAAAATGTTGAAAAAATTTGCGCCGGAGAGGTGGCCGAGAAGAGAGTTCCAGAAATGCAGCAGAACTTTGTTCGATACCTGGTTCACAAAGTGGAACCACCTCTCCGCCCTGTTTTCGAGCTTGCCGTTTCCGTTTTTTACAATGTCCATGAGGACAGGGTCGCCCTGCAGAAGCTTGTTTGCCTCAAATCGGAGCATGTCTTCAACCTTGGCGCCTTCTTGCTTCTTTGGAGTCTTTTTCTGCCTCCAGGAATACAAGACCCTGCTGACCAGCCCTGTCGCTTCTTCGGGGTCGGATTGCAGGCAGCGGTCAAGAAAGCGCAAGACAAGGTCCCTGCTTACATTTTTTTCAAATTTGAATTTCCGTTTATAGAACTGGTAGGCGATGCCATAGAGGTTGTGGGACAGTACCACCGGGCTGGACGCCTTGCCTGCAACCTCCGCCTGATGAGTTTGCACCCCGAGGAAAAATTCTTCCAGGTCCCGAACGAATTTAACCTCAGTGTACTGACGGGCGATATTGAGCGAGCTGTGATCGTCGGAACCACCGGTCAGGTTTTTATGCCAGGGCTCGGAGAATGCGGGCATTATTTGGTGCTTTTCGATCAGTTCGCCGACAAACTCGGGTGTGAGATTTTCCACGATGAGTCTGATAGTCTGGTTTTGATACTCATCTCTCGCCCCGTTCAGTTCGAAATTCTTGAACAGCAGGATGAACTTCTCTAAATGAGAGAGCGTCAGTTTGTCGTTTACTGAATACAGCGGATGCGCCAGGATGTGAACAATTCCGGCTTCAGTGAGATACTGGACAAGATCGTAGATGTTTTCCCGAACCTTCTGTATATCGGCATGGATCTTCTCGTTGATGTCGTAGACAAGCACATGCGCCTTGCAGCCATCCTCGGGGAAGTAGGTCGTTATCTCCTCGCTGATAAAGGTGCCTTGCAGATGTGCGATCTCCAGCGCCCCGGAAATCGTGTTGTGGTCGGTGATGGTGACCATATCCATGCCCTTGTTCCGGGCTATTCCGTAAAGTGTTTCCGGCTCGGTGAAGCTCTCGGGGCAGCCTAGCTTTTGGAGCACCCATTGCGATGGACGAATTGAGTATTTCGAGTGGACATGCAAATCGACTTTCATTTTCTCCCTCCCTATTCGATAAGAACCGTTTCACCCGCCGTCACTTTGGAACCCGGACAAACCTTAATTTTCATCCCCTCCAGGGGGGTAACCAACAGATCAACCTGAGATCCTATGCGTATCATCCCGAATATCTGTCCGGCTCGGACACGCTCCCCTTGTTCGACGTAGCTGTCTATCCCGCTCACGCTCTTCGCCGCAATCTGGACGACGTAACAGGAGAGGGCCTTTTCCTTGTATTCCCCGTCAATCTTGGTAACGGTCCTCTCGTTGCCGATGATATGGGTGCTGTTTCTGTAAAGGGGCAGCCATTTGAATATCGTCCTGAGGTGCATGGCCGCCATGCATGCGTTTCCCAGCCGGGCGGGATAGTGATGGATGAACCTGACTGGGCCGGAAACCGGTGCGCGGTTGAAATGCACGTTGAAGGGGCTCATGAAAATCCCGATGAGAATCTTGGGGCGGGAAACATCCTCCCTGACTATGTCGTTGAGAGTGGCTTTAACGCCCTGTTTTATAGTGAGGACCTCCTCATCTGGCGATACTTCCTTCACGTAAACGACGGTGCCGTCGGCCGGGCTGAGGATGCCGGTTCCCTCGGGAGGAATACTTCTGGACGGATTCCTGAAAAACCAGATATAACGCCAATATACAAACAGCAGGCTGCAAAGTGCTGCGAAAGCGAGTATGAGACTTATAGGATGCACTATGGTTTCGTACACCTCCATACCTCCTTTTGCAGAACGCGGACCAGCGCCATACCGGAGGAAAAAGGAAAGTTGATGACCTCGAAGAAGTCCTTCTCCTTCTTGATCACTTTCATCCATTTTTTAACCCCCGAGTGACCGATCACCTCACGGACGTAGATATTGGTGTCGTGCAGGAGAATGTACGAGTTCTTTCGGACATGCTCGAGAGTGCGGAGAAAATCGTGCTTTACGTACTCATAGGCATGGCTGCCGTCGATGAAGGCTATGTCTATTTCCGGTAAACCGAGATTGGCATAGGATGAGAAGAATTGATCGGACCGCAGCTTATAGTGCGTTACGATATCCTCAACGCCGAACTGCTGGAAATGCTGCCGGACCTTGTTGGGTTCGCCCCACTTGTTTGCTCCACCTATTGTCTTGAATGGGCCGTTCTTGAGCAGGGAATAGGATGGATCGACGAAAGTGAGCGCACCTCCTCCGTTATCCTTGATGCCGAGAGCGAAACACACGACGCTGAACCCGAAACCGGAGCCGATCACCATAAGATGTTTCGGTCTCAAGGCCCTGACCAGTCCATAGTATAAGAATCCGAATCCAAGGTTGAGGTTTTCCGGTTCTTCGTTGTGCCCCAATGGTTTTGCACGCTCGAAGATCTCTTTCAACAGTACGGTGTTCAGGCTGAAGTTTTCCAATCGATAATCCCTCCTTGTTTAGGTTTGCGCGACTTATACAGTAGGAACTTTGCGGATGTGTTACGGTGGTTTGTGGATATGTTACGGGGACGTTATTTTTTAGTTGCGAAAAACGCGCGTGGGTAAAGCTCTCAGCGCGAGGCGGACTCGTTCACACTTGTGGCACGGGATGATCTCATCGACGCTTTCTTTTTCGACAATTTCGATGATGTTTTGTGGCGGGGCGCAACGAGGCTTCTAAACTCACCTGCAAAGCATGAGGGGAAGGCTGTCGGACACGAGAAAACCCTTGCGGGTGGGTTGGATTCTCCCGTTTGTAACTCTTACCAGACCCGATTCCTGCAACTTTGCCAGGGCTTCATCCATCCTCAGGCCGGCCCCGAGTGCATGAAGGTCTACGCCATCGCTAGTCCTTAAGCCAAGGTCGAGGGTTTCAAGTTCGAGCTGCTCTTCGGAAAGAACCTCGGAGGCCTCTACCGGCGCCTTTCCCTCTCCAAGTAGTTGGCAGTATTTCTTGATCGGCTTGACATTCCACCATCTTTTCCCGGCATGAAACGAATGGGCTGAAGGACCTAAACCGAGGTAAGGAATATGGCTCCAGTATTTTCGGTTATGATGGCACATGAATTCCCGGCCTCGAGCAAAGTTGGATATTTCGTAGTGTTGATAGCCGTGCTTCTCGAGATAGCGGGAAGTCCAAATGAAAAATGCGCTTTCCAGCTTTTCTCCGATGGTTCGAACCCGGCCGGCCGCTTTCATCTTCCATAACGGGGTGCCTGCTTCAAGGGTCATCTGGTAGCATGAAATATGTTCGGGGCTGAATTCGAGGATTTGATCCAGAGTCCCTCTCCATCCTCGCAGGCTCTGAGTTTGCAGTCCGTACATGAGGTCCGCGCTGACATCGGCAAACCCGCAGGAGCGGATCGTATCGAGCGCTGTGAGCGCCTGCTTCGAACTGTGGATCCTTCCCAGGTATTTCAGGTCCCTGTCGTCAAGGGATTGAACACCAAGGCTGATGCGGTTGACGCCTAAGCCTCCGATGGTTTTCAGCTTATCCCGGGACAACCCGTCGGGATTGGCTTCTATTGTCATCTCCGACCCGGGGCAAAAGACAAAATGCTTATGGATGCACTCCAGCAGCTCGGCGAGTTCCCTCTCTCCAAGAATTGTGGGGGTGCCGCCCCCTAAATAGAGTGAGTCGAACTCGTGGAATCTATCCTTGTACAGAAGCACTTCGCTTTTAACGGCTTGAAGCCATGCGGGGATTGCAGCAGTGGAAGCGACGGAGTAAAAGTCGCAGTAGAGGCATTTTGAACGGCAGAAGGGGACGTGAATGTAGAGTCCGGGGCGGGGGCGCGGCGACGCGACGCGAAGAAAAGCTTCGACCGGATTGACCGGATTTACAGGATTAAAAGAAACGTCTTCCCGCATTTTTCGTTTTTCCCCACTCACCCCAGTTCTTTCTTTTATTCATCCTTGGCTTTCAGGACGGAAACAAATGCGCTCTGAGGGATCATAACCGAACCCACCATTTTCATCCTCGCCTTTCCTTTCTTCTGCTTTTCAAGAAGTTTGCGTTTCCGGGAGATGTCCCCTCCGTAACATTTGGCCGTGACATCTTTTCTGAACGGCGAAATGGTGGAACGGGAGATTATCTTTCCCCCGATCGCGCCCTGTATGGCGATTTTGAAGTTGTGCCTCGGTATTTCCTCCTTAAGACGGTCGCAGACCTGCACTCCCCACTCCCTTGCCCGGTCGCGGTGTACAATAAGAGACAGGGCGTCAACCCTTTCTCCGTTCACCAGAATATCCAGCTTTACCAGGTCGCTGTCGCGGTACTCGATCAGTTCATAGTCAAATGAACCGTAGCCCTGGGTGACCGTCTTCAGCCTGTCGTAGAAGTCGAAGACGACCTCGGCAAGAGGCATATCGAACGTGATTTCTACCCGGGCCGGTGTCGGATAGGCAATCCTCGGATTGGCGCCCCGGCGCTCCAGGCACAATTTCATTACTGCGCCCATGTAGCGCTCGGGGAGGATGATCGTGGCACGTATAAATGGTTCCGCAGAACTCTTGATAACGGTGGGGTCCGGATAGTATTGGGGGTTTTCCACGGTGACGTCAGTACCATCGGCAAGTGTAAACCGGTACTGAACGCTCGGCACCGTCATGATGATGGACTGATCGAACTCACGCTCCAGCCGCTCCTGGACAATCTCCAGGTGAAGGAGTCCAAGGAAGCCGCAACGGAAACCCTGACCGAGGGCTGCGGAGGAATCTTTCTGATAAATCAGCGCGGCGTCGTTGAGTTTGTACTTTTCCAATGAATCCAGAAGGGATTGGTAATCATCGGAAGAAATGGGATAAAGTGAGGAAAAGACCACGGGCTTTACAGCTTTGAATCCGGGCAGGGAGGATTCAACGGGGTTGGAATCCAGCGTGATGGTGTCACCGATTCTGACGTCGGCCACGGTCTTTATCCCTGCTATCACGTACCCCACGGAACCCGCGGAAAGTTCCCCCTGGGACTCCCTGTTCAAGCGGAATACACCCACCTCTTCCACCTTATGAGTCGCTCCGTTATACATGAGGCGGATGACGTCTCCGGGCCGAAGTGCGCCGTCAAAGACGCGGCAGCTCACAATCGTGCCCCGGAAAGAGTCGTAGTGGGCATCGAAGATCAGCGCTGCAAGAGGTTTTTCGGCATTTCCCGACGGGGACGGAATCCTTTTTACGATAGCTTCGAGAACATCTTCGATTCCCGTCCCTTCCTTTGCGGAACACAGGATGGCATCGTCCGGATCGAGTCCCAGGTCATGCTCTATCTGCTCCTTGACCATGTCGATATCGGCGGAAGGCAGGTCGATCTTGTTGATCACCGGAATGATGGTGAGGTCATGCTCCATGGCTGCATATAGATTGGCTATGGTCTGCGCCTGAACTCCCTGTGAAGCGTCTACGAGAAGAAGGACACCCTCGCACGAAGCCAGCGCGCGGGATACTTCGTATGAGAAATCGGCGTGGCCCGGAGTATCGATGAGATTGAGATCGAATACCTCACCCGATTGGCTTGTGTGGGATAGCACCACGGTCTGGCTCTTGATGGTGATGCCTCTCTCCCTTTCGATGTCCATGTTATCGAGGAATTGGTCCCGAAACTGCCTGTCGTTAACCAGGCCGGCGTGCTGAATCAGACGGTCGGCCAGGGTGGATTTCCCATGATCGATATGGGCAATGATGCTGAAATTTCTAATCCGCTGCATGATCAATTTGATTTTTCCCTTCGACGCAATGCTCAATGAGAACTATGATCTCAAACTCGCCGCTATCCTACCCCATAACTTTGCCTTCGAACAGTCCTGACAAAGTCACAAGAATAAATCATCGCCTCGGCGGTGGCGTTCAAAACAACCGCTCCCTCGATTCTTCTCCTTCCGCGGCACCGTTCTGAACTGGCTTTTCTCTCCAGATCCGTTATTATTGAAAAGAAATTGATTTCGCAATCGCGAAATTCCTCTCGGCGAAGACGCGGAGCGTAGGAGAGAGTGTCTCGGCTGAAGATTCAATTCCGGGGAGAGGTAAGAGGCCTGAATGGTTGAGGATAACGAAAAATCGGATGAAATGAAAGAAGGTGAAGAGGAGAGCTTTGCCGAACTGTTGGAAGGAAGTTTAGTGAAGTCCGTGCAGTTCACCACCGGACAGAAACTGGAGGCAAGGATCGTAAAGATTTCCGCCGAATGGATCTTCCTCGATCTGGGTGGCAAGAGTGAGGGCTATCTCGACAGGAAGGAATTGCTCGATGACGAAGGCAACCTTTCCGCCAAAGAAGGTGACACGATCACGGCTTATTTTTTGTCCGGGGACGCCGGCGAGCTTCGCTTTACCACCAGGATCACCGGAGGCGAGGCCGGACGATACCATTTGGAGGAAGCCTGGCGAAGCGGAATACCCGTGGAAGGGCTCGTTGAGAAAGAAATAAAGGGCGGCTTTGAAGTCCGGATAGCCGGGGGGCTCCGCGGTTTTTGTCCGCATTCCCAGGTAGGCCTGCAGCACTCCGGAAACCCGCACGATCTCATAGGCCAACATCTTGCTTTCCGAATCACTCAATACGCCGAGAGGGGACGAAACATCATCCTGTCCCACAGGGCGGTTCTTGAAGAAGAGCGCCGGACACAGAGAGAGGAACAGAGAGGCTTGCTGACGGAAGGAATGAAGGTGATGGCGACGGTCACCTCCATCCACGATTTTGGCGCTTTCGTAAAGATCGGCAGCCTGGAAGGGCTCATACCCATCTCGGAAATCGGTTGGGACCGGGTCGAGAACATTCACGAACGGATTGAAGTCGGCCGGGAAGTCGAGGTGATGGCCATGAAGCTGGATTGGGAGAAAGATCGTTTCTCTTTCAGCCTGAAACGGGCCATGCCCGATCCGTGGGATAATATCGAAAAGGATTTTCCTCTAGGATCTCAACACACCGGCACCGTGGCCCGATTGACAAATTTTGGCGCCTTCGTCTCACTGGCGGCCGGCGTGGATGGTCTTCTCCATATCTCCAAACTTGGATCGGGGAAGAGGATCAAGCATCCGCACGAGGTGGTGGAAAAGGGCCAGGTCGTTGAAGTAAAGATCGATATCGTCGACAGGGACAACAAACGTATTTCGCTGTCGTTGGCAGGGACCGAAGAATCTGAAGGCCGTCAGGAAGGTGAGGACGATTATTCACGATATTTAGAGGGAAACACGAACTCTATGGGGACGCTGGCAGACCTCTTGAAGGCAAAGCTCGGCGAAAAGAAGAAAAAGTAAAATCAGAAATTGCGGAGCAAATGGCGGTTCCTTCGAGACGGCTCTTCATGTCCCTCCGGCACGTCTTCGCGTCTTCGCATGAAAGACTGTTCTGTCCGGGACCCTTCGTCCTTCTCCTCCCGACTCTATGACAGGACTTAACGACGGGCGTTCGTTTCAAGAGGCCGCTCGGCTTCCCCTCCATTGGAAAATGCTCCCTGGAAGCTAAACCCCGGGGTATCCTGTATGGCCCCGCGAACGCTGAACGTATATATCACGCCTGAAGAGGCGCTGCGGCTTTGCGGCTGATGCAAGAACCTGCCTTCGCCCGATAATTGAGGACTCGACCCGCTGATGTGCCAGGCTTTCGGGTCCTCAGGACCCACAATGACCGAGATTGAAATATTCGTCGGTGTTGAACCGCCGGGGAGTGTAGTCGTAATGACGCCAAAGTAAAAGTTTCGGGGTTCTCCCGTTGTAGCAACCGCCAGGTTGAGTGTAATCTGCGCGCCGGTCTCCGGTATTATGGCCCCGGTTTCGTTATCGATGAAATAGATGGTGCCCGAACCTGACCATGGGTAGGCCGCCGCCGGCGGGGATATTGGAATGGCCGCTGCAAAACCCGGCCTCAGGCTCAGTCCCTCTTCCTGTTCACTGTAAAATATTGGCTGGGATGTTGAAGCGGCCGATACAAGGCCTGCCGTTAAAACCATCACAAAAATAATCGCGTTGCCTGTTAGCAGTTTCCTCATTCTGAGTCTCCCCTGACTTTAAAGGTGCGGGATTGAGCAGGGCTCAAACAGTGCGTCGGCGCTCGTTGCCGCCTGTCATCGATTGAAAAACAAAAGAACCCGGCAATTGGAGGTTTACTCGCCCGGTTTTCCGGGTCTCGGGTATGCGTGGGGCAGCCAGGTTCCCGTAGAACGTGCACACAATTTAGGTGGGGATGGTTTACCGCTTCGTCACGGATATGTGACATTTTGCCGACAATCTTTGCCCCGGCAGGCTTCTTCGTGTTCCTCGGACCTTAGCTAAGCTTATGCGAACCGGGCGGCGGATTTCCTGTCTCAACCTTCTCATTCAAGTGGTTCGATATCGTATGGGGCCTCTCCATCACCATGCCCGATGCCTTCCGGCCCTTTTGCAGCAAAGCGGTCAGCCGGCATAATGCTGCGCCGTGCAAACTAATGGCTCGCAAGAAACCTTGGCCATTTGTATGTAAGGTCGACCCAGGTGCGATACCGGTCCACGTTAAAGATCGATGAGGATTGGGATTCGCGTTCATATGACCCGGACAGACGGAGAAGGAGGTTTTCGGTAATATTTCTCTCTATCGAAGGATTGATAATGTAATAATCGATGTTCGTGCCCCCCTGGCTGATCTCATTATTCATGTTATATCTGGCCGCGAAGTTGAAAGTCGTTACTTCCGACAATTTATATTGCGCCGTGCCGGAAATGAACGTCGAATCGTAACTGTTCGCGCTCACATCATTGTATTGTTGGTTGCCTGCTGAAAAAGTCGTGGAAAACCTCTCCGACCAATCCTTTTTGAGGTCTACCCCAAAGACAACGCCGCTGTCCGTCGCTGACCCCGGCAGGTTGACGCGCCGGATAGAGGAGGGTGGGATGAACTCCAGCGCCGGGATGGAAAAATCAAGCATTGCAAAATAATATCCTCCGCTCAACTTGAAGCTTAGAGTGTCCGTCATCTGCCTCTGCCAGTAGAGCGTTTCGGTTATGGTGTTTATGGTCGTGCCGATGTCATATTCGGTATCGGAAAAATTACTGCTGAGACCGATACTGTCCCGTGGGGTGATTGTCCAAATCGGTGTAATCGTGCCCTGGTAAACATTGCTGTCGGGTAATGCTCCCGATGGGTAAATACTTTGAGCGAATAGACCTGATGCAGTCAGATTCAATGATTCGGTAAGGTCATACTTGCCGCCCAACCCGAAAGTGTAGAGGTAGCGCTCGGTCAACAGCGTGACAATTCCCGACGACTCGAGCTGTTGTTGAAGAGTCGAGTCATGTATGAGCCCCACATTAACGCTGGTTGAAAATCTTTCCGACCATGACTCGGTGAGGCTGGAGGTGGTGTTCGTATTGATAATGTCAAACCTGGGGTTCAAAAGGTATGATTGACCGCTCGTAACGGTGTCGAACTGAAACTTGGTCTGCTCGGTCTCTCCCGTAACAGACAACACCGGAGTCAAGGTGGTTATAAAATCGTCCTTGGTGGTGCCGGGGGTTGGTGTCATGAGAAAGCGAAAATTGCTGTCATAGCTTTGGGAAAGGGTTACCGAGGGCGTGAATGACCAATCGGCGGCAAAGGCATCGTAAAAAACAGTGAACAGTGAGCAGTGAACAGTGAACAGTAAAATCCACATTCGCCGGCTACCGATCTTGCCTGCCGCATTTGGTCTTTTCTGCTCACGATTCACCATTCACTCTATTTTCTTCTGCTTTTTCTGTTCACTGCTCACTGTTCACTGTTCACTGCTCACTGTTCACTGTTCACTGTTCACTGCTCACTGCTTTATTGTGCTCCCTGCAATTCGTTGTACTTCCTGATGACCTTGTCGCTGATGTCAATCGTCTTCTGAAAGTAGGAAGAGCTGTCAGTGTTTAGTACCACGACGTATTTCTCCTCTGTCGCGACCGTGTCCACTATGTTTTTGATTTCCTTTAACAGGCGGGCCTTCAGCTCCGATGCCTTTTTCTGGACTTCCGATTCGTATGCGGCAACCGTCTTCTGATATTCGGCGCTCATCCGGAGGAGGTCGTCTTCCTTGCTTTTCCTGGTAGCGGCCGGTTCTTTATCCAGGCTCTTTTTCAGCTTGTCTATTTCCTCGGCCTTCTGGCTTGCCTCAGCTCTCTTTTCCTTCACCAGGGCGTCAAGCTCTGCAGTGGCTTTTTTGCCTTCCTGGGACTCGCTTATTACCCTGCCTATATCGATGACGGCAATTCTGGGCCCCTCGGGAGCGCACCCGGTTAAAAAGGAAAGAATTATCGATCCCGCAAGAAAAAGACCCAATACTGCTTTCATAGTGTCTCCTTTGAAGTCTGTTGAATTCCGGATGCCCAACACGGGCTCGCCTCGCGAAGCGTCAAGACACCGGGTGCGGCCCCGCCGCCCCGGGGTTTGCACGGGGAACAGGTCTCCGTTGCCGGATGAAAGCATCTTGCATCCCGCGCATGGCCACCCGGCAAAAACGAAGCAGGAAGCGGGAAGCAGGAATAAGGGGCCACCGCGCACAGGGCGCCCCGTTCGCTCCAACCGAGGAATCGCTATACTATTGCGTCCTCATTACAAAGATGTTTCAGTAAAGTTTCATTCAGGTGTCGGCTATGAGGGGAGGAGCGGGGAGACCTAAGGATCGGTTATATGAAAGTGCCCTCTGAGATCCGAATGGCAGGATTTGGCACGATTTGGCAGGAAATAGCGATTTTTTTCTGTCCCGTATGCAGAGTATTATGTCTTATATATTGTATAAAATTAGGATAGTAGCAGATATTCAATATCCATTATCTATCTCTAAAGTGGTTGACATAGGCGCTTCTACCGAGATTCAAGCACAAAGATCTGCGCTGGAAGCGCGTGGAACGATGTCTAAACTCAATTTGTCTTACTGCTCACTGTTCACCGCCTTTCGGGCGCGAGGTATCCGGTACCCCGTTTGTTTAAATCACAGTTAACCTAATCTTAATTTGTACGTCACGGTTGTGTAACAAAGGGCTGCTAATCTCCAGCCCTGTAATGTTAATCGGTCATATCAATCCGGTGTGCACTTTCTTGAAAGTTTTTGAATGCGGCTTGGTTAACCACTGTACCCCGTTAGTTTAACTAAATCTCAATTAACCTAATCTTAATTTGTACGTCACGGTTACGTAACAATGGGCTGCTAATCTCCGGCCAATTCTTGTTCACAGTAACCTCGGCGTACACATTTTTGAAAGTTTCTAAATGCGGCCTTGCCTTGAGAAAAATGAGGGCGAAAAGAAAAAGCCGGATAAGCTGTCAAGGCTTTGGTCCGTCATAAACGGCCTTGTGACAAGCGAGTTCACGGGCTACATAAAACTGAACTTCACCCAGGGGAGTATCGGAAGAATAGAGAAATTTGAAGAGATCTTGAAAAAATAGTCCAGGGTACTTTGCTGTCACAATTTTTTTTGGGAACCAGAAAGCCCTAATCATGAGCCCCGCAAGGGTGTGATTAGGGCTTTTTCTTTGCCCTGCGGCTCAGATACGGGAGGGGGTGATAGTTACAGAGCAAGTGTTTCCTGGTGAATTGGATAGTTGAAGATCAGTGAAAATGAAGGGCCGAAAATGGCCCGCTCTTGGACAAAGCCAAAACCCGGGCAACCGGGTGACGGAAAGCCAACGGGTCCGATGACTTGCCGGACGCAGGAATGATGGGGCTCAAAGCCCACTAAGTTAAAAAGCCTGCACGCAAAAGGCGGTCAGCCGGATGGCTGGGCTGCCTCAGGAGAATGCTTGAATTTCTTTCTCAGGAGGAAAGCAAAATGAAGAAGTTACTTGGAGTTTTGGCGGCGGGCTTGCTGGTGTTCGGTGCTGCAGGCATGGCGAAAGCAGACCTAACCGATGGAAGCTCGGGCGACCTTGTCCGGGTTATCTATCAGACCACCGCATCGGGCGGTACTTACGAATTTGCGAGCGACCTGGGCAGCATCACCTCCGTTCTGGGCGGCACTTTAGCGTCCAATGCTGTCAATCCGTTCGCGAGCGGTACCAATTTCACCGGCACGAGTTACAGCAACCTCCAGGTTGCATATTTCGCTACGGATACTAACAACACTCAGATGTGGTTGAGCGGTCCGTCAACCGGCACGCAGAAAGGTCTTCAGAGCGCCTTTAACGGTGTCCTCGGTAACGCAGCCAACCTCTACCTTGTTTACGCCAACCAGGGCAACGGCACGGCTACTCCGGCGACAGGCGGTGTCTGGTACCAGTCGGTCGCCAACACGGACTCCTATTATTTCACGATGAACGGCAACGGTTCTGCAACCGGCACTATGGGCGAGTTTTATCCTTCGGGCACCGGTGAGATGCAGTTGGTGAACCTTGCCAGTGTGACCCAGGGTCTTTTCGACTTTACAGCCGGTGGGACCGTCTCGGCTGCTTTGCATCTTGTCACCACAGTCAACGCGGCCGGCCAGATCATCACCACCGAAGCTGGTGGAAGCCCCACCCCCATTCCGCCCAGCGTGCTGCTTCTCGGCTCCGGACTTCTCGGGCTGGTTGGGATCAGAAGAAGGAACATTTTCAATTTCTAACCGGATCGTTTCTCGCAAAATTACATAGGATTAAAAATGGCAGGCTGGAAAGCCTGCCCCACTAAGGAGAATGCAAATGAAAGCCAGTTTACTCAAGAATATCGCCAGGGGAGGCCTTATCCTTGGTGCTTCTGTTTTCGCCTTTGCCGGCGCGGCGGATGCGGCCACCTATGTCAACCTCCACGGCGCAACCGCCCAGTACAACTTCTGGTCGCATTACGCGCCTTCCTTTCTCCAAACCCTGGGCTGCACCGTCGCCGCGACAAACTCGTTTTCAACCAGCGACAAAAAGAGTACGGTAACCATCGGCACTGGTTGTACGGCCATAGCCGATGCTCATAACATTCCCAGCACGGCTACCCCCGGAGGGGCCGGCGACGAACCCAACGCCATCTATTTCAGCTACTCCAACAAGGCGTCCTGGGATGGGGTCACCGCCGTTACAGGACAGTTTCTGACCACGGATGAGGCCAACGGCATTCCGGGCAACGTGGAACAAAACGGCGCCAATCCCTGCACCGGCTTGCCTTTCGACCGCCAGGTAGCGACCTGTAACGATACCTCCTGCAGCGCCTATTCTACTACTACAGCTCCATACATTTGCCAGCCCATTCACATCGGCACAGCCGATGTTGAGGCCGCAGCCTTCTCGCAGACGAGCAGAGGGACAATCTTTGGCCCCCTGGACCCCGGCGACACTGCCATCCACAGAACTTTCACCGGAACCAATGCAATCAATATCAGCACCTTGCCCGGCAATCCCCCCACCGAGGGGCAGGTTGCGAGCGGCTACACTGCGACCAGCGGCTACAGCGTTATGCAACCTGAACAGCCCCTGGCCTACCCCTTCTCTTTCTATGTGAATCCGGGTGTGCAGGCTTATCAATGCGCCGCCGGGTCCCCGGCCCACGTCGGCAGTACCTGCGCCGATGACAGAAACTGCGGCGGTACGGCAGGTAACTTCGTCAACTGCCAGCTCGCGACCGTCAGCAACCTTACTAGACTCCAGGCAGTGGCTCTCTTCTCCGGCCGTATCGCCGACTGGAGCGAGTTCGGCGCCGCTTTTCCTGCGCACCCTGTAACCGTTTGCTTGCGCCACGCAGGATCGGGTACTTCCGCCACACTGGACTGGGGCGTTGTGAGAGGGAACGGCTGGGGCGCCTCTACAGGGCTCGCAAACACCGAGCACCGCGCCAAGACCGGCACCCCCCCGTACATCTACTTTAACGACGGGACCGGCGACCTGCAGAATTGCATGAAGTGGGCAGCCGGCGCATCGTTTACCGGTGCTGACACGCTTGCCTCCGGCGAGGAGGGCGGCGCAGTCGGTTACATGGATTCCGACAATGCTGATGTCGTTGGTATGTACACACAGGTCGCGTACAATGGCCAGTATGCTTCCAGGGTCTCCATGCATGACGGTGTGTACGACAATTTCTGGACCATCAACCGTATGTACGTGCCTGCCGGTCTTCCGCAGCCGGTCGTTGATTTTTACGCCGCTGCGCTTGCGCAAATCAACAATCCCACCAACATAAGCGACGCAAACCTTGGCGGCACAAGGGGCGAGTATTACGGCGCAGCCAGTGAGCTGAATTTCGGAAAGTCCACCAGCTTAGTCTATCCCTATACTTACGGCGCATCCACCAACCCGGCAAACCCGGATTGATCCGAGCCAACTCTCCCGGTCCGGCTGAGGTCCTTTTAAAGGGCCTCCCGGCAGGGTGATAAGGTACAGGTTTGCAGGTAAAGCAAGAAAGTAAGGGCCTGGCGTTTTTTGCGCCAGGCCCTTTTTTAATATTATTTTCGAAACGGTCGCTGGTTGACACCGAATCTCTTTATCGGCTTCATGAAGGCTTCTTGCGGCCGGCGGACCGTGGGGCGACGACAAGTGTCTCTATCCGATCGGAAACCCTCTGCCGGATATTTTGCGGAAGTTTGGCGAGTTGCTTGATGGCGGGCTTTGCAAACTCGATCCTGTAAGGGCTCATTTCAGGCCGAGTTTCTCTTTGACCCCGTTAAAAGGAACGGTTCCTTCCTTTTGGGCGCCGGCGAGCACCATGTGCGCCTCCACGATATCGAGGCGATCTTCAAAGGCCTCAAGTGTCTCCACATCCTCAATGGGAACCACGGCTACGACGGGTTTCCCACGCTTGGTGAGGATCACGCGTTCCTTGCCGTAGGCGGCCCGGTTTATTACTTCGCTTATCTGCTTTTGCGCTTCGACCGTTGTGAAAGTCATCGTGCATACCTCATTTGCGGAATAGTACCTCAACTGTGCATATGCGTTCTACCCGGTATCAATGGAAAAGCAAAAGGGGAGATATTCACCACGGATACGTTCGATAATTCCAAAAAACGTTGGCCTGGAAAGAGGGGCTAGGGTCGATCTTTAGAGAGCACAGAGCATAGCCTTCAGGCCCCAACCAAGAGGCGAAAACCATATCATACAGACGCGAAGAAGCTGAGAAAACAACAACTTAGATAGAAATCCTTACAGGATTTCAAGAAACTTGCTTGACCAGCCCATTTAGTATGACATACTATCATACTGGAGGTGTATAATGGCTTCAGCAAAGATCGCAATCACAATGGATGAAAGAACACTGCACCGGCTTGATCGGCTGGTTAGAGAGAGGGTGTTCCCCAACCGAAGTAAAGCCATTCAGGATGCAGTAGAAGAGAAACTGGAGAAGTTGGAACGAAACCGCCTTGCCAGGGAGTGTGGAAAGCTTGATCCGGCTGTTGAGAGAGCTATGGCCGAAGAGGGTGTGCATTGGGAGTTGGAACAGTGGCCGGAATATTGAGGGGAGAGATTCGCTGGGCTGATCAGAACCCAATAAAGGGAAGGGAACAAGCCGTGCGCCTGGTGGTCATTCTCAGCCGGGAGGTTTTCAATCAACGGTCAGGAACAGTAATCGCTGTGGGTATCACCAGTCAGCCTCAGCGTGCTGGATTTCCTCTGACTCTCGAACTCGACCCGAATGACCTTCCTAAGCAGTCATGGGTAAAAATCAGCCAGGTCCGTACACTCTCAACAGAGCGAATCGGTAAAAAGATCGGCACAGTATCAGCGGAAGAATTGGACCAGATCATTGAAGGTTTAAACGAGATCATCGGAAGCTGACAAATAGCCTGGAGCCGTCGCCCGTGAAGCCTGCACGGTGGTTATACCAGCCCCGATCGTCACCCCCCCGGACGCATTCAAATGTACATCGCCACCCGCACTGCGGCGACATAAAAAAAGCCCGGATCACGAGCCTCTGAATGGGCCCCTGATTAGGGCTTATGGCTTCTAAGAATGCCTATTGCGCCGCTAATATACACTAGCTGTTTCTTTAATCTCAGGCCGGTTATGGCATGCGGGAAGCGGGGGCCGCACATGCCAGGTCTTCAACCGATTCCTCGGGAAAATCAGCCCGGAATCGGCGAAATGCGTTTCCGGAGAAGTAAAAGTGCAAGGCCCGCAGGCGCAAGGAGCAGTAAGGTGGATGGGATGGGAATGCCGGCGCCGGTGCGGTTATAGTCTCCCGAATCGAACCCCCCGCTGGAGTTTAGTATCATGGTCCCACCCAGGCTTTCCCATGAGCCGCCTAGCCACCGGAATTCCTGCCTCTCCACAACCGAGTTTCCATCCCAGAGTACGAAGTCGATGTCGAATTTGGCTGAAAGGGGGCCGGAAAAATAAGTCGTCACCATCGCCGAATTGGCCTCGGGACCGGTCAGAAGCGAATACTCCGGGTTGGGAATCGAGCTGGTCCAGTCGTTTGACGGCCCCGGGACAGGTGAAATCGATGTTGGGGCAGCGAACGCAACTCCGGCGGGGGCGCCGGGCATGATGAAAAATTCCATTTTCGTAAAAGCGCCTACATCTTCGGGGGGATAGTTCTGTGTCCATTCCTGGCTCCAGCACCCGTAGGCGAGCGAGCCGGCCCCACTGCATGCCAAAACGATACAGACTGACAGGCAAACTTTCATTATTCTGTTCATGCGTGATCCTTTCTATTTGAGGAAGTTGCGCGTTAAGCAGTGAACAGTGAACGGTGAGCAGTGAGCAGTGAACAGTGAAAATCTCGCTCTTCACTTCTCACCCTTCACTGTTCCTCGCGTGGCAATAAAACCAAAAGGAATTATTTTCTCTTGCCTTTCCAGCTCACTGCATTCCTGCTCTAATTCTTCTTCAGCTTCTCCTGTTCGATTTTTTCCTTGTACTCCTGCGTGAATTTTTCCAGCTCCACTCTTCCGATCTGCGTCAGAGGCTCGTTTTGGAGCAGGGTTCCTACCGCGCTCCTGGCTTGCTGTTTTTTCACCAGTTCGTTTGCTATGAGGCACAACCTGGCGTTGTGGTTTCTGCAGGTGTCCAGGTCCTGGTTCACTTTGGCTAAAGAGGCCTCGAGGGTTTGTTTACCGGTCGCCAGCAGCTTTGCCTGCCCTTCGAGCTCCCTGGCGGCTTGAAGTGCCTGAGCGAGCTGAGCGCTCACCTCGTCGCGGGCCGACTTCATCCGGGCAACCTCTTCGGTCGTTTCTTTCAATTTTGCCTCGGACGATTGCGCTTCGGCCTCGAGTTTCTTTATTGTCTCCGCCTGCTCCCCATTTTCCTTTCGAAGCCGGTCACCCTCTGCCTGAAGGGACCTGTTCCGGCCCTCGCTGCCCGACCGGGCCTCGCGCTCTTCCGAGGCTTTTTTCGTCAGCAGGGCTATTTTATGGTTCATCAGGTTCATCTCCTTTTGATGAGTCTGCTGCTCTTTGCCGAGTTGGATATACCCATAGCCGAGACCGGCTCCGAGGCCGGCGCCAAGAATTGCAACAACCAGGGCAACTCTAATCAGAATACGAACCATCACTTGCCTCCAAAGGAAAGTGAGCAGTGAACAGTGAACGGTGAACTGCAAAATGCCACGTTCGCCGGCTACCGATCCTGGCTGCCGCTTTTGTTCTTTTCCGTTCCTCGCGAAGCGATAGAACCAAAAGGAATAATTTTCTTTTGCTTTTTCTGTTCACTGCTCACTGTTCACCGTTCACTGCTTTATTAGAATGCCGCATGCGTATCAAATTCAAACACGTCCACGGAAAAAGAGCCCGTCGAATTCTGGAAAGGCGAAATCTCGTCCGAGGTAAACCAGCGGCCGGTCAGCCAGACGTTCTTCGTGAGGCCCAATTCCGCGCCCACGATCCACCCTTTTGCGTTCGTTCCGCCCAGAGCGAAATCCTGATCGTCGAAAGCATCGACGACCGAGTCAGTCCCGACATACTTGTAGTAGGCAAACACGTTCCACTGCAGAAATTTTCGCGGAGTCGGGTAACCCACCAGCAAGCCCGCCCGGTATGCATAATCCTGCATTTCGTTGACGGGTCTTCCGGATAAAAGCGACACCTCCTGTGCGTTGAAAGCGATGTTCTTTACATAATCGCCTGATATAACGACATGGACAGGGTCCCAATAGGCCAGGTCCATGACTGCAAGCAAATCCAGGTCTCTGAATTGCGAGGCAAGGGCGAACTTTTGCGCAACGCCGCCGGTCTGCGGCTCGATATTGAAAACGGTATTCCCCTTTTGCATGTAGAGGGGCGCAGTCCAGTCATTAATGGTCAAATCTACAGGGTTTTCCACGCCGAGGGTATTTTCATAGTCATAGAAGGCGACCCCCAGTTTGGCCGAATACTGGCTGTCGGACTTGTATTCAACGCCGGCCTGTCCGCCGAACAGCCATTTTTGCTCGGACTGCGTTATCTGTGTTACTGCCTGGAGAGGAAAAGCTCCTGCTGTAACGAAGCCTGACACATCGCTGCATATATCTGTTGTGTAATTACCTGCCACACCTTCGAAATTCAGGTCGTTGGCCCATATAAGGTCGGTGTAAAACCAGGGGTTGGGAATACGACCGGCCCATAAGGTCAATTCGTTTATAGGTTTGTACCTGAGGTATGCCTGGTCGAGGAGAAAACCGTCCTTGATGAAATAATCGCCCATGATGGAATTGTCTGATCCGGGGTTGGTTTGATTACCCGAGGCGACCCTCACGCCCAGTGTCACCTGGTCGGTGATATCGGCCTCAACTTTGAGACGAGCCAGCAGATACTCAGCCTGACTGTTGAGAGTTGAGCGCAGTAGCTGGCCCGGATTGTTGGGGTCCAGGATCGAACCGTTCGTGGAAGCGTAAAAAACAGGCTCATAGCGCAGCCTTAAATCGCCGCTGAATCGCAGCTTCCGAAGCCAGTCGGGAATATCCAGCCCATAGTTGGCCAGGGTGCCGTCTTTGGCCTTTTGGGCGACCTCGGTTTGCACCTGTTCGTCGATATTTTTCTTTACTTCCGTGACAACGTTTTGAGTGATCTTCTGAACGTATTCCTGATCTCTGGGGACGACCAGGATTGCCTTGGCGGCCGCCTGCTGGGTCGATGTCGCCGTTTTGGCAAGCGTCTGGTTAAGGCGGTCCGCCTCGCTGTCGCTGACCAACCCCTTATTCTTCAGAAGATCGACGAGCGCCTTCATGCTTTCGGGCGACTCCGCACCGGTAGTTTTCGCTCTAAGAGCAGCGGCTTCATCCGGGCTGATAACCCCCTTGGCTTTCAAAATATCCGCAAGCAACTCCATGCCGGTAGGCTCCGCTGCTTTTGGCTCCTCACAAAAACCATTCGTCGCGCAAACACAGGAAATAAGCGCGGCTATCCACAGGACAACTATACACCTCAACATTAAAACTCCCCCCCTTGACAGCAGTGAGCAGTGAGCAGTGAACAGGAAAAGCAGTGAACAGTGAGCAGTGAACAGTGAAAATCTCGCTCTCTACCGTTCACTCCACTTGTCACACCCATTAACGTTAAAATTCAGCTTCTCACTTCACATTATTCACTGTCGTTTTCTTTTGCCTTTTCTGTTCACTGCTCACTGCTCGCTGCATTTCATCCCTGTGACGATATGCGGACGTTCACGCCCCTGGGCATTCCTTCGGGCGGCGGCTGACTGATTGAGCCGTCGCGCTTCAGGGCTTCTCTGACGACACTGTCCAGCTTGGCGTCGCCCGAAGGCGAAACGATCCTGAACTTTACGATCCTGCCCCTGTCATCCACATCGATCTGCACCGTAAGCTGAAGCTTTCCCTTGGGAATTCCCCCGTTTCCCTCCAGCCGTTTTTTGACCTTGCGATTCAACTCGTCCTCGAGGAGCCGGCCATATCTGCCAAATGGAGAACCGCCACCGCCGCTGCCTACCAGGCCTGCGCCGCCCTTGTTTCCGATCAACCCGAACGCATCGCCTCCGGCAGTCCCCTCGGCGTCGAGACCGAGCTGTTTGCCTGCAGGCTTTTCGTCGGGCTTGTTGGCATCATCCGGGCGGTTCTCCGGTCCTGCGTCTATCACCTGCTCTTTTATTTTTTCTTTTTTCACCTGCTGTTCCGGCTCCGGAGGCTTTTCCTTGACGACCGGAGGCGGGGGCGGGAGCAGATTGACCGTGGAGACCTGGGTTTTTCTCGTTGGTCCCAAATCCGACATGAGAATTTTCGCTACGAATATGCAGCCGCTCACCAACACCAGCCCAACGCACCCGCTGATAATCCAGACCGTTGTCTGAGAGGACTTCTTATTGGATTTCTTCATCTTTCCAAAACCCCGAATAAACCATTCCACCACAGAGGCGCAGAGAGCACAGAGAAAAGAGAATGCCTGGCCCGATTTTCAAAGCTTTTCCAAACTTCTGCAATTATCCGTGTCCATCCGTGGTTCATTGTTTTTCTCTGTGTTCTCTGTGCCTCTGTGGTGAAGTCCGCCGTTCATTTCGTAAGTTTTTGCGTAACGAGGCCCAGTTGACTGATCTCGAGCCTCTGCAATACATCCAGCACCTCTATGACGCTCTTGTAGGAGATCTTTTCGTCCCCCTTGATCACAACGGGCAGGTTTGGGTCCACCGCCTTGTACTGCCTCAGCCTCGTCTCCAGTTCGGCTATCGTCACCGGAAAGGTGTCGAGAAAGATATTCCCCTCGGCCGTAATCGTAATCGCCTTCGTGGTGGGTTTCACCGAACTCGTCGCGGCGCTCGCCTTGGGTAGATTGACATTGATGCCCTGAACCGAAGCGGTAACAACTATCATGAACACGAGCAAAAGATTCCAGGCGAGATCGAGCAGCGGAACGACGTTGATTTCATCGATGACTTCATGCTCGCCGTAAGGGTTCCTTTTCATCTTCAGTCTTCCTCTCGAAGCTTCACAGCAGAGAACTCTGCTGACCCAATGACATCGCCCCTAAGATCGTCTATTTTCATATTCCCTTGCGAAGTAACATTAGAGTTTGCTGGAATTTTGTAACGGTTTTCGTGTACCTCATTTGCGACTCATTCTTTTCTCTGTGTTCTCTAAAGACAGACCCTAGTCCCTCGAAGCGGACCGCCGGGTTTTTGGAATTATCGAACGTCTCTGTGGTGAAAGATCATTATTCTTCCTCTCCCTGGAGCTTGTGGACGAATTGATCCGTAAAAAGGTACATATCCGCGTTGAGGTCCTTGATGCGCTGCGTGAGGAAAGAGTAGGAAAAGAGAGCCGGAATGGCCACCAGCAGCCCTGCAAGGGTACATGCAAGCGCGGAGGCGACGCCGGGCGCTATAGCGGTAAGGTTGGCCTCGCCGGCTTCCGCCATGCTTGCAAACGTGTTCATGACCCCCCACACCGTGCCGAGAAGACCCAGAAACGGTCCGCCGGAAATTCCGAACGTCAGTATCATCAGCCCGGCCCCAAATCGCCTGCTTTCCTGCATTGTGGCCTTATCGAGGGCCGATTGAACTGAACTCAGCATGGATTTGGTGAGGCCGTTTTTTTCTTTGTCTGTTTTCGATTGGGTTAACTTCAACTCCTCGAAGCCCGCGTTATAAACCCGGTAGAGGGAAGACCCTGCAAACCCGTTTTCTTCCTGGCTGTAGATCGTGTCAAACTTCGGCTCTTCCCTGAGCTGATTTGTAAAAGAGACGTTCGCGCGGCTGGTCTGGTACAAGCTCAACATCTTCGTCAAAAAGATGATCCAGCAGAACGCCCCCAGAATTACAAGGGTGCCTATGACGATCCAGCCGTCGAGGGTAATTGTCCTGGCGACGACCTTTATCAGGTGAATCGTAAGGCTCTCGCCGCTGCCGGCATTGCCTTCTTCCTCCATGAAAGAGGCAAGAACGTTATCCGGCCCCTGGCCTCTGAAGGCAGCACGGAGCCATTCGACCGGTCTGGCCGTTTTTGACAACTCGATTTCGTCGAGGTCGCCCGCAAAAAAGCCGCCTCCACTGAGGGATGCGCCGACGCACAGGTCGGCGGCCGGTTCGGGCAAAGCCCCGGGCAGATTCACCCAATTCATTTCCGTGCCGTCGAGGTAGACTGTCAGACGCTTCGAGGGCTCGGCGGTCACGGCCAGGAGATGCCAGGATTCAAGCGGCAGGTCCACCGTCTTTTCAGTTTCCACGGTCTGGCCGCCTGCCGTCGCCCTGGCAAATACCTTCGTTTGATCGATCCCTATGACGAGCGACTGGTTCGGGTCCTCCCACGAGAGAATGCGGGCGTTATTCTGGGGCTGAGAGATCCTTACCCAGGCTGAAAAGGTAAAACCCGTGGAAAAGTTCAGCGACGGGGACCTCGGAATGACTATCCTGTCGCTCGAACCGTTCAGGTTCAGGCCTGCGCCGATGACTGCCGGGACGCCCATTTCGGCGGAAAACTCGGATGGGTGGTTTCCATAGGCGGTTTCGTCCTTCGGTTTTCCTTCCGCTTCGTCGACATGATAGACAAGCAGTTGATTGACATCGTAGACCCCGCCCTGGTCCTGGACCGGGACCGCCGATTTGTTGCCATAATAGATCCAGATGAAGTCCTGCTTCGAACCCGCCATAATCCGGGGGACCTTCACCCAGAACAGGGCGATCTCATTGGCTGCGTCGTAGAGTTCTTTCTGAAACTTCAACGGAAGTTTGTCGTCGCCGCTCATGAACCGGATGTCGGAACCGTCGTCTTTGGCGCCGGCAAAGTTGAAATTGCCTGTATGAAGCCTCAGAAGAACGGCGGTTTCGTTCAGGTTCTCCTTGATATCCGCGCCTGCGGGCGTGGTGTCGAAGGCGATTTTCCTTCTAAACTGCCATTTGTCGTCCCACCAGGCATGGGCCTGGAGCGCGCCCGAAAAAATGGAGATAAGTACGATTGCCGCCGCTACTGCCGTAAATCTGGAGAAAAAAAACCTGCCCACTACATTACCCCCGAAAGAAGTGTGAAAAGATTAAGAGCAGTGAACAGTGAGCGGTGAACAGTGAACAGAAAAGAACAAATGCGGCAGGCAGGATCGGTAGCCGGTAATGTGGCATTTTTGCTGTTCACTATTCACTGCTTTGTTCCTGCTTTTTCTGTTTACTGCTCCTCGCGTGGCGATAGAACCGAGAGGAATTATTCTTTTTTGCTTTTTCTGTTCACTGTTCACTGCTCACTGCTCACTGCTAATTATCCGTGCTCTCCCAGCCGCTGTCGCCTGCGTCCACATCGAAGAAGCTCAACACCCTGACCTCTAGCCATGCGGTTGAGAATGCGTCGGAGGTAGTGTCCCCCTGCGCCAGCTTGGCTGCCGCGGCGCTCACGAGTGCCGCCTGCTGATCTTGCAGGCCCTGGGTAACTGCGCCTGTTCCCGTAAGCGCGCCCAGGCCGGAAAGACTTCCCGAGGATACAGGCACGCCCACCGATCCGGCCGAGAAGATGATGTTGTTCGCATTGAGCACCTGCACGGCCCCGAGGATTACCTGATTTCCTGCGATGCCGGCCTCTCCGGCGTCGATCTTACCATTGGGCGCAAACAGGTAGATGTTTCCAGCGGCAGGGGTCGGGAGCCCATAGCCCGGAGCGTATGTAACCGCCCTGATCCCGCTTCCGACCGCTGGAGGAATAAAAGCTATCACAGGTTGACCATTGATAGTCGTTGTCACCGGTGGAGACGCAGTTACAGCGGTCTTCGACCCGCGGCCCGCGTTGATGCTTCCCATATCGTCCCACACCGTTATGTTACCGCCCTGGAAGGTCATGATCCGCGACTCGTTCACGTTGACGTCGCCGTTGGCAAAGATGTTTATGGGTCCGCCCTGGGCTGTGAATATGCCGGTCTGTGATATCTGGCTTGCGTTTGCGAAAAATGTGCTCTTGCCCACGTCCATCTGGCCGTTCGCGAACATGAAAATACCGGCGGTGGGGGAGAGGGAGCTGATCTGCGAAGCTGTCATCTCTATGTTGCCTGAGCCTTTGGAAGCCGACCCGGCAAAGAAAGGAACGATTGTATCGGCCCTGGCTTTGGCGACAATCTGAGCAGCCTCAGCGGTGTCGCCCGCGGCCAGATCTTTGCTGTACTCGGTGCCGTCAGCCTGGAGGGTGCTGAAGAACTGCACGTCGGCCGCTGTGCCGGAAAAGTCCTTTGAATACCCCGACGCGACAATCAGCATGCAGCCTGTCGCGGGCAACTGCGAAGGGTAAAGGGTGTCAAGGGTATTTCCAAGGGCCTGGATTCCCGCCGAGGTCCCCAAATCCATGGAAAGGCCCGCTTCGACGGCCAGCGCTCCGGGTCCGCTCATCCATATTCCGGTGTTAGACCGAACGGCATTGACTTGCGAACTGAACAGAATATTGCCCACGGCCCTTATTATGGTGACGTCATTGGACGCATCGTTATGACCGGAATAATAAAGGTCGCTGATGTTTCCCCCGGCAATAACATCCGTTTTCTTGGACATGTAAAGCATCAGGTCACTTATATTCCCGCCGGCGCTCACAACTGCGGAGTTCGGGTCGCCGGCGTGAAGGAGCCCCGTAGCATCCCAGCCGGTGTAACCGGCAAGCGTGTATTTAATGTTGCCATTCTGATCCGTTTGAGGTCCGTAAACCTCGTTGCCGGGCTGCCCCGGGGGGGCATCCGGCCTTTCCGGCAAGTAGATCGAAGCCCGCAGCCCGTTTGCCAAAAGGCCATCGATGTTTCTGCCGGCTAACAGGGTTAAATTCCCGTACTGCCACGGCGCAAGGGTGAAATTAGTAAACAGGTCGATATCCAGGTCCGCCGTAATCGTCACGGTAGGCGGGAGAATACTCAGGCTGCCCGAGCCCCCCGAAGCGCCGGGGCCGTAGTAGAGAGAGGGATTGCCGTAAAGCGAGACGTCGCCGGTGACCGAAGTCAGGCTGACGGAAGAGGTGAGCGCATACTCAAGGTCCCAATGATCGTTAACCCCACCATTGGCAGAGACGGGCCGCGCTATGGTGGGATTGACGATCGTCCCGATATTTATCTGGCCCTGGGCGGTCACATTGAGGGCGAACGCGAACAGCTCTATGGGAAGAGTGGTAGCGCCTGGGCCGAAATTGCCCATGGAGTGCAATTCGCCGCTGCCGTCCGCAACCAGAAATCTCCCTTGCATGTCGCCGCCGGAAAAGATCGTCAGATTGCCCGCAGTGTTCCTGCCGAAGGTCCCGGTCTGACAATCGAAGCTGCCGCCTGCAAATACCGTGAGGTTTCCTCCTGCCATCGTCGCAAGACCCTGCGTGGAACTGATTACGCCAGGTTCATCGTCGTAGCTTGCCGACCACATCTGGGCGCCATTTTGCGATTGATTGTAGGAATCCCACCCATCGAGATTGATGTTGTTATTATTGAGGACCGAGCCGTTCACATTGCCTCCGGCGTGAACCCAGATGTTGCCACCGTTTGCATAATTCCAATAATTCCCGATATTGTCGGACAGGTCGGATTGGTCCGGGCCGGTCAATTCCCCCGTAGTGCGAATCGTGCCCACGAAGTTGCCATTCACGTTGTTCAGATCCAGATTGTTGTGAGCATTGATATTGATGTCACCTACGGCCGACTGGATCACTCCTCCATTGATAACGATGTCCCGGCCGGCGGTAACGCTTATGTTGCCGCTGTATGTGGCGACGTTATAAGACATATTATAGTCAACCATGAATCCGGGCTGGACCAGGGAGTTCGCGGGACCGGAATTTACGATGACATCGCGTCCGGCGGCGAAGCGGATGGGGCCGCTCTCGCTGTAGACTACCACCCCCTGGGAGGCTGTCCCGATAGTCAAGTCCCCTGCCCCTATTTTGACTGCTGTGGGATTGGAGCTCTTGAGGTCTGCGCCGGCAACCAGGGTCATACCCCAGGAGGGCTGCGCCGTCTTGCCGAGCAAACTGTACATGTCGGTGGGAGCGTCAGTCAGGTACTGTTCAATGAGCAGATTGCCCCCGGCGCGAAGCGTCAGCATGCCGGGTACGGAATTCCACGTTGTAAAGTCCCATGGCGAGTTGGAGTCAAGGGTCAGATTCCCCGTACAATCGATCTCTAGACCTGGTATGAATTGGGCCGTCTCGTTTGTCAGAGTGAGGTTCTCAAAAAGGTTGGCCTGGATTGTGGCGCCCGGGCCTGCCATGAAAGTCTGGATCGAGTCCTGCCAACCCGTGATATCATTATCGGTGATATAGGCGGTGTTTGTGCTGTCAACAGGAAGACTATACGCCTGATAACCTTCCGCCACGATTTGCTTTGCTCCGTTGATGGCGCCGGCAAGATTCATATTCACACCAGTGCCGGCGGTATTCACTGCGGCCCTGAAATAGACGCTTCCGCCTTGCCCCGAACCGTCCCCGTAAACATTGAGGGTTGCGCCTTTGTTAAAGTATATCGTCCCGTTGGTGCTGCTCAGGACGATTTGGCCCCCATTGGCGGAACTTTGCGGTGAGCCGATGGCGGAGATCACGGAACCCGAATAGAGTGTGAGATCGCCTCCCGCGTAGAGTTGGACGGAGGCAGCGCCATTCGGGTCCGAGGTTAGTATCCTTCCCTTGACGTCGATGGCTCCCTGGTCTGCGGTGAGGGTGAACTGCCGGGCTGACACAACGTCGTTTGTGTCAACCGTCACCAGGCTGTCGTTTCGTGACCTGATATTCAGTGCATCGTTGAAGCCCCCGCTTGCCAGCATCTCGTTGAGGGCGGAGAACCCGGTTTTGCCGTCAGTCGTGGCGAAGTTGGAAAGATCGGCGGTATCCAATGTGAACGAACCGCCGATGCCGGTAGCCACGATCGTATTTCCGCTATAGAAATTCCCCGCGTATCCCAAGAGGGTCCCCTGCAGGTTGGCCGGGGCGTTCGGCGAAGATATTGAAATGAGGCCCGCATTTACTCCGATGTCGTTCAGGTCGGTGGAATTGTATTCCGACACTCCCGAGACGTTGACGACCGCACCCGGTTCGATAGTCACCGCGCCGTAAGCGGAATTCAAATAAACGCTTCCGCCCGGACTATATACATAAGTATTTTGACCATTGACCGTTATCGTCTGGGTGCTTCCCGTATCCAGGACCTGCGCCGAATCTGCCAGAGAAACACCGTTGGCCCCGTTAAGCGTAAGGGTCCCGGAGGCCATTTGAATCACGCCCGTGACGTTGATGTCATTTGCGTTGATTGCGAGGCTACCGCCGGGGGTGACTGCTGTTGAGGGTGTGACCCCGTTTGAGGCAATCGAAACGGTCCCGGTGAGAGCACCGGTGGGGTCGGACAAGGTGACGGCGAAATTTGGCGCCGTGTACGTAGTATTTGGATCAGAGTAATACTTAGTGGTGACTCGGGCCGATACGAAGTTCAGGCTGCCTGCCCCGGTGATAAGAGACCCGCTCCCCTGAAAAGTGACGTCGTTCGATGCGGTGAAATTGACGGTAGAAAATCCGTCGATTAGCAACCCGTTCGGGCTGGGATTGCTAGGGTTTTTCCCGTTGAGGAATGAGCCCTCACCTATGTAAATTTCGCCTGCATTCAAGGTCAGGGAACCCACGTTCGCTAACGTTGGATTCCCGGGCGTGCCGCCGCCCCTGTTGAGAACACTGACAGTTGGGGCGCTGACGACCACGGCGTTATACGCATTATTCAAAAATCCCTCGATCAAGGCCGCGTTGATCGTGAAGGAGTTTTTGGCGGAAAGAGTCATGCCGGCGCCGAGAAAACCTACCAGGCCCTGAACGGAGCCGTCAGAGGCGCCCCCGGAAGCCGAAATGTTTACGTTGTTGATGTTACCGAAGTTGTTCCAGAAGTTGTAAGCGAGAAAGAGCGCCTTGGAGTCGGTGATGGCCTGGTAGGGTCCCTGCGGCGGAAGGAAGTAGACATCTTGCCCTGTCAGGTTCAGCGTGCCATGATCAATCTGCAGGCCGCCCTGGTAGTTCAACTGGCCGATTGTCATATTCACCAGGTCCGATGCGTGGACCAGGGAATTCTGATCCATGGTGAGCAAGCCGGTCGGGGTGATCAGGCTCACCGAGCCGGTTCCCGTCGAATCGGCCGCGTTTATCTGCGCCCCCGATTGGAGCCATATATTGTTTTTGGCTGTGAGGACTACGGATGCCGCATTGAGGACGGCTCCCTGCTCCATGGTGATCGTGCTGGTGGCCGAGTTGCCGATGTTGATTACCTGGAAGCCTTTTCCCGAGACGGCATCGGCTGCAACCTGGAGCGTTCCGGCAAGGCCTGACACATCCGAAACCGGTGTATAGAAATTGAAATCGGAGGGCAATGGAACGGTTGACGCTGCGATGTAGGCGTTGGTCCCGCTCAAAGAGATGGAACCACCCTGATATCCGGGAAAAGCATCCGCGCGGAAAACTCCATTCAATACCGTAGTGGTTCCGTTAATGGCAGCGCTGCCCGCATTTCCTGCAATAAACGATGCAGTATTGAAAGTTCCCTGCGTGAAAATATATGAGGCAGGCTGCACTTCGAAAGCCTGCATGAGTGAAGGCCGAATTGAGGTCCCCGCCGTGGTGAAGTAACCGGCGACGATAGGAAAACCGTTGGCGGAAACTTCTTTCGTTCCCGAGGTAACGTTGGCGCCCGTAGCCGTTATGACCATGGCTCCGGGCAAAAAGGCATATTGTTCGGGGAGCACGGTGTAGGTCCCGGCCGGCAGGCCTGTTGTGCCGGGCCGGCCTTTTGTGCCTTTAACGCCCTTAACGCCCTGCAAATAGATGGCCTGGCCGGCCTGCAATTTTGCCGCGGCAGCCTCGCTCGCGGGGAGCGAATAATCGCCGGAGGGGACGATGACATAACGGCCCGCGATTGTGAATGGGTCAACGGTGCCCTGGATGCCCGACTGAAACTGGTAGGCGAAGATGCTGCCGCCTCCTGAGCTGGAGATGTCAACTGTCGATCCGGTCTTCGTAATCACTTCGTTGCCGGTGATAGTGACCGAACTTTGCGGTGCGCCGGACACCGTAATGGGATTGATGGCGTTTGTGTTGGCTCTATTCACCGTGGTCCAGAATACGTCGTCCAGCGATCCATAATTCACGGCAATCGATCCGGCGGTCGAGACGGTGCTGCCGGCGGCCAGGTAAACGCGTCCGGAGTTTTGGTTGGCGGCAAGAGTGATGGTCCCCATCGGTGCGGCGATTTCACCTCCCTCCATGTCGATATTCTGTGCCTCGATAGTGAGGTTGCCGCCCGCCGAATAAATGGGAGACGAATTATGTGAAGCACTGGGCAGGATGGTGATGTTGCCTCCGGCGTTTATCGTGAAATCAGATAACGTGGTGGGGTAGATGCGGTCGGCCTGCAGGGTTAAATCTGCCGTCGTCAGCATCTGGCCTTGGTAGGCTGAGCCATACAAATAATCGGACAATGTGATGTCGTGCACCGCCGATAACGTGACGTCCGTAAATCCCGAAAAGGAAAAAGAGCCGCTCACGTCTATCGAGCCGCCGGCCAGGGGGGTGGCCAGGGTCAGTTGAGAAGCGCCGGAAGCCGCCGGCGTCTGTCCCAGGGGACCGTTGGTGTCCGTAAGCATTATTAAGGGGGCCTTGAGCGTTACCTGGTCGTTCCCTGCTTCCGTAAATAAAGGCGCATCCAGTGTCAGGCTCCTCCCGACCGAAAAATCCATCGTACCTGAGAAAATCAGCGCGTAGTCACTGCGGAAAGTAAGCGCATCGAACCCATTGGCAAGATAGTTTGCGAAATCGGAATTGGATATAGTGTAACCGGCATTCCTGTTCTGGCTTGTGATTGACAATGTGCCGCCCTGCAGGCCAGGCAATCTGGCCTCGCCGTCGAGTGTTCCGTGCAAGGTGGGATTGCCATTCGAAGAGAGATTGAGCGCGGAGATAGTTATGCTCCCCGGGTTGCTCGCAATCTCCTGAGCTTTGGGGACCCCGTTGCCGTTGAGGAGCCAGGTTTTGACTGCATAGGACCCTGAAACGTCCACCAACGAGCCGGGCTCAGTGATGACGGAACTCTCGGGCGCCGACATCGTTACACTGCCTCCCGGAAGGGCGGTGTAACTCACATGGTTGCCCGGCATGACCGCTTTTAGGCTGCGTTCGTTACAGCCTGCAACGGATATTATCCCGCCGTTTTGTAATGTAAGATCGCCCAGGGTTGCGGTAATGCCGACCTTGCCCGCGGGGGCGCTCAGTAACCCGCCTATTGTGACTGTCGGAGCTTTCAGAGTGATCGTTCCCCCCGGCGCCATATTGACCTGGGCCCCTGCAGCCATCCGGATCGTGGCGCCGGTGTCCGGGTTTGGTGGGAACAACTGAGGAAAATCGGCAGGGGGTTGGAGCAAAGGGTATTCTGCAACGATGGAAAGAGAGGAAACGCCTATCAGGTATGGTGAAACGGTGGTCAGCCCGCCCTTTTTGGTGCGGACTCCGGGAACGGGGGTGGAGAGTTTTACGAACGAGGGCGAAAGGCTCACGCCGGCGTCAATCACAGTGTCGTCGACGCTTTGCAGAGCGATCTGAGTAAAACCCGTATTGGTCAACTGGTTCTGGCCCAGGACAAGCGTGTTATCCGGATTTTGGTTCGATGGAGCGAAAGGAGCTACTGTTATGTAAGGGGCAGTCAGGGTGATGCTGCCTCCATTATTGCCCTGAATGGAATATCCCTTCAATTGGCCATCGAGAACGATCCCGTTGCCCTGGATAGACAACGCTCCGGCATTGCCTCCCGTTACCACACCTGTCCGGCTGATGCCGTATCCCCCGCTGACGTCGATAATGCTCCCGGCCGCCGATATTACTCCCTGTCCGAAGTAGCTCTCGTCCATGATATTAACTGAGCCGCCGGCAATGTAAATGAAAGCCGCTGAGCCGCCGGATGACCTTGCAGCCAGGGAATCATCGACGCGCTGCCCCGCCGCGTTGATTTGGCTGCCCTGTTCCAATTTAATTCCCGAAAAATTCATCTGCACGTAGCGGGGATTGGGACCTCCGCTGGCGAAAAGAGTGGGGAATGCAGTCACATTATCCAGGTCAGTCAAGTTTACGGTACCGGAGGGAATGTTGATTTTCCCCTGGAAATCTATCGCCCTGGCTGCCAGGGAAAGAGTCGCCCCCGGAATCATTGAAATATTGGCATCCGCAGTGACCGTGAGAGTGGTGTTGGCGGCGATTTGCAGGCTGTTCAAACCCGCCGCGCTCAGTTTCTGGGTGGAGAGATACGTAGTGCTCAGCGCGTTCGGGTCATAGGGTTGGTCACCAGGACCGAATGTGGGAGGCAAAGGAGCCACCACTGACTGCAGGACTACGGAATCGATCTTGAAATCCTGCGTATCAACATCCAAAGCTGAAGGCTGCGTCCCGATAATCAAGGTGCCCCCGGTAGGCGCCGCCAGTCCAAGGGTTTTCTGGTCTCCAAATGCGTCGTACAGTTCCGATTTACTGGTCTGATAAGCGCCCGCTTTCACAGATCCCTGGATATTTCCATCCAGTACGATTTGCCTGGCGTCCAATGAAAGAAGACCTGCATTAGCGCCTTCGATATAACTGCTCATGTATGTCGAAACATTTAGTATACGGTTATAGTGGAGGGCTTCAGGAGCGTTGCTGATGGCGTAGATTTTGTTTCCGGCTATCAGGTCCGTGGTTTTTATAAACCCGGCTCTGTAGCGCGTGCCACCACCCTCAAAATCCAGCGAAGCCCCTTGCTTGACAATGACATCACCCTGGGAAGCGATATTGATCTGTCCGCCCTGAAGGCTTCGCTGCAGCGCAGTCAACTGCTGTGTGGTAAGGGAGCCGGAGATATCACCTATCGAGGAGCCAAAAAGGTTGTTTACCGTAACGGTCGCACCCAGTAGAATGCCGCTCTTTTGATCCGGATAGTCCCGCAGGTTTAAGCTGTTCAATTGAACCTGGGTGGTATTGGCCGCAGCGGCTTCCGTGATCCAACTGCCATTGACGTTGATGCTGCTGCCTTTTTCGAGATAGACCCTGTTCTGTGCTGTCATGTTGACAATGCCGGATGGGGCCTCGATGAGCCCGCAGTTCACAATCTGTGTAGCGGCAGTCGCCGTTGAATCTGTGGGACTCAGGCCGGCAATGTTGATCGTGCCGCCCGCAAAACTTAATGATTGGTCGGCTGTCTGCTTTGAAGTGGATACTGGTGTGCTGGTGATGCTGCCGGCGCCGGTAGACACCGTACCCGAGGCCATCAGTTCGATCCCTCCGCTAAGTCCGAGCGCCGTTGTACCGTTAATTATCTGGTTTTGGGCGACATTTGTGCCGTACATGCCCACCAGGCCGGTATTGGCTGTCATTGTGCCGTTATTGACCGCGCCGCCGTCATTGACCGCGCTTCCGGAAGCTTGCGTTACTACATTAACGTAATTCCAGGGCCGCGCGACGCTAACATGCTGGATGATATCCACAGCATTCGCCGCCGCCAGGCCGATCTGACCGGTGTACGTCTGAATGGTCCCATCGTTTTCGACATAAGGCGCCAGCAGGTAAACCGAACCCAGGGTATCGGTAGTAATTTTCCCCTGGTTTATGACGGAAGCGTTGAGATAATTGGTATTGCCGGTTTGCTGGTAGTCCTGGGCTGTGAAATTAAGCGCCCCGTTCATAAAATCGGAATCGGCGATATTGAGCGTTGACGCTATCAGGGTATGGACGTCTACCTGAGATCCTCGCCCGAAAAGGATACCGTTCTGGTTGATCAGGTATACTTGGCCGGGGGCGGTGATCTTTCCGAATATCTGGGTCGGGCTCTGGTCGAAGATGCGGTTCAAGGCAACCCAACTCGAGTTTTGCTGAACGAACTGGACCGTGCCGTTGGCGCTGATATTGAAAGAAGCCCAGTCTTGAATCGCCCGCGGTGCGGCCTGAGTGACGACCATTGTGTTACCATTTGAACTGATACCCGATATCCCCGTATCGGAACTGTCCTGCATGGCTACGGGAAGAGTGGCGGGAGAGGACGAGGCCGGTGAGGCTGCGGCAGCCTTAGCGCTCTTGGCCTTGGCCTTCGGGGCCGCCGCCGGTTTTAGTTCCGGCTTGGCTTTCTCCGTTGTTAACACTGCTTTGGGCTTGGGCTTCGAGTCCGCCGTCAGTAACAGTTCCGGTTTGGCTGTCCACGTTGTTAACACTGCCTTGAGCTTGGGCTTCGGGGCTGCCTTCAGTTTCAGTTCCGGCTGGGCTGTTCCAGTTTTGTTGGGTGTTTTGGGCGTGGGAAGAGGAGGCAAAAAAACCCTGTCGGTGCCCGGGATCTTCCTGCCCACTCTAGCGCTGCTGATTGCCGGTAGGAAGGTAATCCCCAGGCTCAGAAAAACGGCCAATATTCTTTTCAGCATGGCTCCCCCCCAAAACAGTTTGTAGTTTGTAGTTGTTGGTTTTGAGTTAACTAGAAACTACAAACTCAAAGCTCAAAACTCTTTCAGTACAGATACTTCACCCTGAAATGCACCATGTTGTCGCCGGCCTTGGTATGCTCGGTGCTCGTGAGGGCCGTCGCCCAGTAGGTTTCATACTCGAAACACTTGTCGTAAGTTCCTTTTACGCCGACGCCGGTCCCCTCGAGAATGAAACGCGTTTCCTGCCCCGCCAACGGGTCCATTATGAAAAGGTGCGCCTGATCGTAGAAAACACACGGCGTACACTGCAGTTTTCCATCGCATACGCCGTGGGATGCGGCCATTTCGGGGCCTCGGAATTCGACGATGGTGTGCACGGCGCTGTCGCCCAGCGCTTCGGTTTCGTGGTATCCTCTTACATTGTCAAGTCCCCCCCCCGCATATTGCTCATTGTTGATGAGCGGAGCGTCGGAAACCTGGCCGTCCGCTTTGACAAACAATTTGGTCCCGGCAAACAGGTCCTGCGTCCGCTGTACGCCACCGGTGGCATATAGGTAGTCCCCCCTCGCATCGAACCGGTTTTGGGCGAACGCCGTCTCATCGGAGATCAATCCGCGAAAGGCCATGTTCAAACCGGTGTTGAATTGTGTCATGCCGCGCGGGTCAGTGAGGAATGAGGTGTAGACAAGGGAAAGGGGAACATAGGTAACGGGCGGGTTTTGCGCGTTACTACTGGTGCTCGGGGTGTTAGTGAGTTGCGAAGTGAGATTCTGGAAATCTTTGTAGTCCAGCCCTATGATCAGGTTGTGCGAGTAGTTCGTCAAAGCCGGCAGGGGCAAAACGTAGCGCGCGCCGAACATTTTCCCCTTGCCAATGGCGCTGAATCCCTCGCCAAAGGCGCTGTTACTGCTGTTCCATATGCCGGAGAAAAGAATAGTATGGGTCACGGCCCAGGGAGCGGGCAGCGAATAGGCGGCGGCGCCGACCTCGACCTGGTTTGGATCTTGCGGGGAATTCTGATATTGCAGCGAAAGGGAATGATCGCTTTGCCAGAGATTGTCATAATGGATGACGGCGTTAAGCCTGAGCGGGGTGGTATTGGGACTGTAACGGTCGCTAAGCTCGAGGCTTGCGTGCAGTGGCAATGTATCTTCCACTTTCAGGTCCACGTCAACGGTACCCGGTTCGTTCCCCTGGGACAGCGAAGGGGTCACTTTGACGTCCGCGTTTTCATTTGCCTTGCCGATCTCCTTTTGAACATCGGGGGTATAGAGGACGGCGCCGGGCTTCATCGATGGAAGGCTGTTCAGAATCTTTTCAGACGTTACGTAGCGATTTCCGGCGGTCGCCAGTTTTGCGACTTTACTCTCAGTCACGTCGAGCCGGATGATCCCTTCCTGGACCCTTTGCTCGGGAATACTGACCAGGATCGTCGGATACCCTTTGGAATGATAGAGTTTCTCCAGGGTGTCTCTCGCCGTTTCCACGTCGGACGCCTTCTTGCCGGGACCTATCATGGTCTCGAGCGTGTCCTGAACGACCTCCGGCGGTAGAAGCGTGTTCCCTTCAACCAGAAAGCCCTCAATTGGAAATGTAAGCTCCTTCGCCGGCTCCTGGGCTCGCTGCTGGGCTGGCTGTTGTGCCTGCTGCTGGGAGAAGCACCGGCAGGCAAAGCCCGGCAATACGCTGAGCAGCACAGCGGCAATCAAGATCAATCGTTTTCGTTGGTCGCGAGTTAACATCATATCGCAGAAGCCGGGTCCGCAGAATGCGGCAATGAAGATCAATCGTTTCTGTTGGTCGCGAGAGCCCATTGTGTTTCCACATTTGATTTTAAAACAAAACGAACCGGCCCCCGGCGCTCGCCAGGTCGGCGTTTATTAATGGACCGGACACTTCGGGTGCAGGGTTCGGAACTTCGTTGTCTCTCCGGGGTGACGTTTATTCAGGTTTTTCCCGGTCATTTTCCTGCCCGAACATTCCTTTTTCAGCGCCTGCTACAGAGGTTTTGACGTTTTGACCAACTCGTCACGGAAGGCCAGGGCATCCTTGAAGCCGTCCATGCGGTCCAGCGGCTGTCCTTCCGTGTTCAGAATAACGATTAAGGGAAAGCCTTTCTGGGCAAACTGTTCCTTGATCTTTGCTTCGGCGTCCGAGTTGACTTTGATCCAGACGAACCGGTCTTTGAAGGCTCTTACCCGCGGGTCTTGGAGAGTTTCACCAAAGAACTTCTTACAGAAAGCGCACCAATCGGCATAAAGAACCAGGACTACGGGTTTTTGCTCCTCCCGGGCAAGGGCTATGCCCTTGTCATAATCTTCGACCCATTGGATTTGAAGGGAGTCCAACTGGGCGGCCCTGGTTACAGAGGCTATCTCGAGGTCGACTGTTATGGGCATTCCGGCAAGAGGGTTGTTGGAATCCACGGTAAATGTGGTGCCGTCCGTTGCTACTATTTTCCAAGGTTGTCCCCCTATGGAGAAATTCGATCCAAGACGAGGGGTCAGGATCATGGAAATGTCCTGATCATCGACCTTTGTTTCCACTGAACCGTAACTCTCTTCAAAACGTTGGCCGTCCGTGACGTGACAATCAAGGACCGCAAACTGTTCCGATACTTCGACAACGGCAGCTTTGAAGTAAGGCGAAATGGCGACCTCTTTCCCAACGATCGGAAAGGAATGGAAATCCCCTACGTACTCCTGAGGAGACATCTGGATCTTTTTGGGCATGATCTTTACACAGGGTATTTGTTTTCTTTTTGCAGGGTCTATCGGTCCGTATGCTTTGCCGGGTTGTAAAACGACTCGTTTCTTTTCGCCTGCCTTCATCCCAACCAGGGCTTCTGCCAGGCCGGGGATGGAGGCGGAGTGTCCGGCCCAGACGTCTTCGGCCATATAGTCCGGGGCCGCAGCGAAACCGGGTGCCTTATGCAGATTGGGATCGTTGGCCACCTTGGCTAACGTAGTGCGGAGGATTTCGCCTTTCTCATCGGACGCAGTGAAATTGAGCTTCACCAAATCGCCTCCCTGCACTGTGCCCGGGTCCTGTACCTGCGGGCCTCCCCCGGCAGCAGGTGCGGACCCGCCCTTTTCCGTTTGAGCACAATGGGCGGGTAATACAGCCGGCGAAGGCCCTGAAAACAGAGACAATGCCGACACAATGGCAATCAAGGCTGCAAATCCTGTTCTATTCATGGTGGAATTATTCCTTTGCACGCGCTGCATCTGCAACGGGCGCCGGTTCAACTTTGACATCGCACGTTAGCGTCTCACCGCCGAAGGGATGACCGAAGTCCATGGTGAACATGGGGTCCTGCACCTCGGAGATGCGGCCCACTAAACCCTGCATCCTGATCAGCTTGCCTACGGGTGTGTCGATCACGACCTCGTAGTTTTTCTCATTCTCTCTGACGGTACCTTTTCCTAAGGGCGTGTCGACCACCGACCCGGGCTGAGCAGAAAACCAGATCACCACCTCGTTTTCCGAAACCGAAGCCACTTTGCCCGTAACCTCGGGGTTTGATGCGAACGCTTCCCCCACCACGGGTTCCTTGCCCGCTCGGGTCTTGAACTCGCCGCTGGTCATCCTCAATTCTTTCGGGTACGTTCTTACCCGTGTCAATTGCAGGAATTCATCCTTAGTCGGGAGACCCGCGATCCTGTCGGCGTGCAGCTCGATTGTCCTGGTCTCGTTCATCTTCATGCCCGTAACGGCGCGGGAAAGTTGGGTCAGGATCTCATTTTCAAACGATATGAGGTCGCGGGGTTTCAGGTCCTTCGAACCATCCACGGCGGTAACGGCAATGGGATCGTCTTTGCTTCTGGGCAGAAAAATCGAGGACTTGGGCTCGGGATTTTTGGCCACGGCCGTCGAAGTGCTCGAAGCTATCTCTCCGTTCTTGAACCGGCAGGTAAACTGAACTCCGACCTTATCCCCGGGTTTTATGAGATCTGTTTCCGCTGCCGTAATGGCCGGGCAATGGAAGACAAAAAGACCGTTCAAAAAAAACACTAATGCGAAAACAATTTTGAACCGATTAACCATTTTGACTTACTCTTTCCTTCCTTTGAAAAAATCGTCCCTATTCAGCCGCCTCCCGGTTAAAAAAGGACTAACCGGTGGCCAGCCGAAGCAGTCCCCGAACCCTGTACTCACAAAATCCCCCTCCCCCGCCTTTAGAAAAGGGGGCGGAGAGTGGCGTCCCAGGCTGTTTCACCTGTTCGGATCATACCCGTGAAGGCCAAGCGGGCATGACCTCGCACGAGCAAAAGAATATGCAACAGGAAGTGTTACACGTTCATGACGGTTTGATGAATTTTCTTGGGGGAGCCAAAATAATAGAGAGACTCTGGAGAGCGGGGGGCATCCTTCCGGCAGGTCATGCCAATTGCTATGGATTTGCGCGGCGTTTGGAGTTGAACCTGGACCCCGCTACCAGTTTATCCCTTGTCTTTTCAACATCTTCTTTGCGTCTTCGTTGCCAAGTTTCGCCGCCTTCTGCAAATCCTCAGTCGCCTGCTCCCGGTTGCCAAGTTTGTCGTAAGCAATGCCCCTGTTTTGATAGGCATCAGCATATTCAGGGTTGGTTTCGATGGCCTTGTCGTAATCTGAAATCGCATTCCGGAGATTGCCCAGTTCGCCGTAAGCAACGCCCCGGTTGTTATAAGCGCGTGCATAGTCAGGATCAATCTTGATGGCCCTGTCAAAATCTGAAATCGCCTGCGGGAGGCTGCCGAGTTTGCCGTAGATGATGCCCAGGTTATAATACGCGCGCGCATAGTGAGGATCAATCGCGATGGCCCTGTCAAAATCTGAAATCGCCTGCCCGGGGTTGCCCAGTTTGCCGTAAGTAACACCCCGGTTATAATAAGCCGGTGCATATTCAGGATCGATTTCGATCGCCCTGTTATAATCTGAAAGAGCCTTCCTGTTATCGCCAAGTTTGCCATAGGCAAAACCGCGGTTGTAATAGGGCTCTAAACGCTTAGGGTTGATCTCGATGCTCCTGTCGTAATCCGAAATCGCCTGCCCGAAGTCGCCAAGTTTGCCATAGGTAACGCCCCGGTTGTAATAGGCATCGGCATTTTCCGGATTGATCTCGACAGCCTCGTCGAAATCCGAAATCGCCTCCTTGAGGTTGCCAAGGCGGGAGAAGGCATCACCCCGGTTGTTATGGATAGCATCATTGAGGTTGGTAACTTTCAGGGCATGATCATACAACTTAATACTGTTCCGCCAGTACCCGGCCTGAGTCCATGTGGCAATGAAAAAGCACGCAAAGACCAATGCCGACGACGATGAAAGCGCCCTATTGCGGTAGCGCCATTCTTTCAAGAGTTCCGGAATTCCCCACGATGCCATGATGAACAAGCCGATGAGCGGGATATAAGTGTAGCGGTCGGCCATGGCCTGGCTGCCGACCTGGACAATCCCCAGGACTGGCACAAGTGTACCTGCAAACCACAGCCATCCCACGGCCAGGTACGGAAATCGCTTTGCCTCCCGGATAACAGTAAAGGTTACGGCAATAAAAAGAAGGGCCGCCCCCAGGACCTGCCAGGATGGCCTCAAGCCCGGATAGGGATAAAAAACGGCAAGATTTGCGGGCCAGACCATCTTGCCTATGTAAATGATATAGGAAACTAAAGAGTTTGCGATTCGAACAGCCGTCGGAATTCGTTCAAGAGATGCAACAGCTCCTGCCTTTGCCTGAACGGCAAATGTTACGATACATGAAAGAGCCGCCAGGGCAAAAAGGGGCAATTTTTCCCAGAGTAGAGTACGAATCAGGGTCCATCGATATTTATCGTCCGCCGGTTTTTCCTCTTCCACCATTGCCTGCACGGTGAGCTTTCTGCTCGATTTCCCTTTTCTTTTATTCGCGAACAGCGGCTCCGCCGCCAAGCTGGTATTGTCGTTTTCGCTTCCTGCTCCCCGCTTCCCGCTCCCTGGAGTCGCCGGAGAGGCCAGTAATCCAGAAGGACAAGGACGAAGGGCAGGGTTACCAGCATCGGTTTTGCCATGAGGCCTAAAGCAAAAAATACGAGGACTGCGAGATAATTATTGAGCCGCGGATGCTCGACATAATGGGTATACGCGGCCATGGTGAGCATCCAGAAGAAGGTGGAAAGAACATCCTTTCGCTCGGCCACCCAGGCGACCGATTCCACGTGGAGAGGGTGAAGGGCGAACAAAGCCGCTACGCAGGCGCTTTTCCATGGCGCTTTGGTCATCCGGTGAAAAACGAAAAAGAGTAACAGCGTATTTGCAACGTGGAACAGGAGATTGGTCAGATGATGCCAATGAGGGTTTAATCCAAAGAGTTGAACATCGAGCATGTGGGACATCCATGTCAGAGGATGCCAGTTTCCGGCATAACCGGTCGTGAACGCCCACCTGATTGCCTCTATCGTTATGCCGTGGCAAATATGGATGTTCTCGGTTACGTATTCAGGATCGTCACAATTGATGAAATCGCACTGAATTACCTGCCAAAACGCCATGAGGGCGACAGCCGCCAGAAGGAGGTAGATTAGCGGAATTTGTTTCTTTGTCGACATAGAACAGAATCCGGTCATATCACCTGGCGGTCTTCCGCTTGAAGAGTATCAACTGACTCGATCCGCGTCGGGGGGGAAGTATTCAATGGAACTCATTATACGTCGTCGCACCTTCGTCATATATCGTTACTGTTTGGCATGAACCGGATTTTTCAGGCGCTCTGCAAAATCAGGGTCCAGGTCCTTGATCCTGGCATATTCCCGCATGGCGGATTCCCGGTCTCCGCCAGCCTGATAGGCTATCATCAAGTTCAAATGGGCCCCAACGTAATCCGGCTGGGAATCGACGGCCTTTTTCCAGCACTGGATGGCCTCATCGCTCCTGCCTTCCTTCATGAGGATGGTCCCCACGTTGTTCAGGGTTTGGGCGTCCCCGGGGGAAATGCGCAAAGCTTCCCTGTAATGCTGCATCGCTTCGCCGGTCCTGCCCATCGAGGCAAGTTCGACGCCGAGGTTGTAGTGCGTTCTCTCGCTGCCGGGCATGATGCGAAGAGCTTCTGTGAAGTGCGCGATAGCTTCCTGATGCTTGCCCTCCCGCGACAGGTTCGACCCGATATTGTTATGCGCCAGGGCGGATTCGGGGTTCTTGCGCAAAGTGTCGTTCCATAGGGTCGGGGAGTCGGCGTACGCGTATCCCTGGACCCATGTCTTACCCGCCAGGACGGCCAGCACGACGGCCGCTGCAGCCAGGAAGCACCTTTTTTCCCGCTGAGAGTATCCGGAAACCATTCGATATGCCGCCGCTGCAATGAAAGCGATGGGGCCGATACTGGCCAGGTATTGAAAATGGTCTGCAACATAGGAATAACGGAATGGAAAAACGTTGATGAAGCCCAGGGCGGGAAAAAGAGTGACCGCAAAAAAAAGCGAGGCCGCCAGGGGGCCCCTCCCGAGCCGGTCCCGTTTCAGCCAGAGCAGCAGAAACAGGGCGGCCGCCGAAATTAGATACAAGTACTGCCACCATACGCGGTCATCGACGTTCCAGTGCGGGTAATTGAACATCAGGTTTACGGGCCAGAGCAGCTTCCACATGTAGAAGCACAGGGCCCTTCCGGCCACAAGAAAGCGACCGGTTATCGAGATCCCCCAGTTCGCTCCCTGCGCCCCGACGTGCGAACGCTCGATCCATGCGGTCAAAAGGCCCATAGCCGCCCCCACAATGAGCGGCGGGACCATGGAGAATGCCTCTTTGCGGGTGATCCGCCCTCTTTTCCACCAAAGAACCACAAGCAACGCGACAGGCAAAGTGCAGGTCACCGTTTTGCTCAAAAGGGCGCAGATAAACAGCACCATCCCGGCAAGGTAATGCCGCCATTGTTTATCTCCATGGTCGCTCCCGGGAGCATCTCCTGCCTCGAAAAACCTGAGAAAAAAGACGGCCGAACCCATATAGAATAAACCGGAGAGTACGTTTTTCCGCTCGCTTATCCAGGCCACGGTTTCCACGTGAACGGGATGCAGCGCGAAAATCAGCGCAGCCAACCACGCTCCCGGTACGTGAAGATACTGAAGGATATAGAACAATAAACCGGCCACGCAAATATGAAGCAGGACATTCACAACGTGATAGCCTGCCGGGTTCAGGCCCCATAAGTGGTGCTCCAGCCAGAAGCTGCTGAAGACAAGCGGGTAGTACTGAGGGGTCGCCTCGGGCTCTAGCCATATGCGGCCCAGGCCTTGCGCGGATTGTAGCGTATGGTTCTGAGTCACATACTGGTCGTCGTCCCAGATGTAGTGCCCGCCAATGGCCGGTATGTACGCAAAGAAAGTTATAGCGGCAAGTATTATGAGCCGGCCTGCATTTTGCCTCAAAAAACCGGCGCGGGTATCTGCAGCCTGAGGAGATTGTTTCCTTGTGGAAGCATCTCCGGCAACGCAGCCACCTCCAATAGCGGATGATTGTTTCTTCTGGCGTTTCAAACTCTTGTTCCGCTCATTTATGCCCTGATGAATATGGACAGGCCGGACTAAAAGGAAAGGAAGCCCCTCAGGCTGACTATCGCAAGAACGGAAACGAATGCAAGCGCAACGTTTCTGTAATCCCCTCTGAGTTCTCCCATGAGAACTTCGTAACCGAAGAAGAACACGATGATTTTTGCCGCAATGAGGCTCATGTGGTAACTTTTAACAGGTCCACCCGGAAGGTTCGGCACGATCAACGCTACAAAAAGAACAATAAAATCCAGGGGGGTCGTTTTGAACCCCTTCTTGCGCCGCGTGAACTTGAGGGTCAATACGATGAATAAGACGAGTACCGCGAACGATAAGTCGTAGGCATCGGCCAGTCTCGTGCCCACCTGCGAGGCCGCATCCATTTCACTCAAATAAACGACATAGGGGATAAAAAAGTAAAAGCCCAGCCTTAATGCCCCGCCGATCCACTTCTTTCTCATAAACCAGGTCAAAACAATGAGTACGATCACCACGCTCGAAAGGGCTGAGACGTAAACCGGCACGTCGATCGGCAGCGCGGCCGTTAAAACAAGCAGCAGGGCAAGCCCTGCTTCGCAGACTTTGAAGGATGTCTTGATGATGATGTTACGGTTTTTGATGCTTTGGGTCAGGGTTTCCAGGAAAGAATGCCGTTTGAGCTGCCATGCGGTTCTTTTCGCCTCGGCCAGTCCCAGCAGGGCGGTCGCGCCGAAACACAGGCATGAGGCCAGAACGAGCCATTCGGTACCCTTGCGCATCAAGTAGGCCGAAGTCACCATGCAGGCCTGAAAGGCGTATATCAGGAAGACCGTTTCGGAATGTGAAAGACCGAGTTTCATAAGCCTGTGGTGCAGGTGATTTTTATCCGCCACGAAAGGGGATTTTCCACTCGCGATTCTTCCGAGCATGACGGAAATGGTGTCCAGGATTGGCATCCCAAGGATCATCATGGGCAGCAGACGGTTGAACTCATGGTTTCCCTGGGTGATCTTCAAAGAGAGACTTATGGCCCAGAAGCCCAGAAACTGGCTTCCGGCATCGCCCATGAATAGAGTGGCCGGGTGGGTGTTGAATCGCAGAAATCCAAATATGGCCCCGATCATCGCGATCGACAGCAGTACCACCATGAAATCGCCTCCAAGATAGGCCAGGTAGGCGATGCAGATGAAGCTCATGATGGAGACCCCTCCCGCCAGTCCGTCCAGGCCGTCGGAGAGGTTGATCGCGTTGGTGGCGCCCACTATCACTATAACGGTCAGGGGAATCCCGATCCAGACCGGCAGATGGAGCCCTTCAGGAAGAAGAGCGCCAAGATCGTGGATCCATACCCCTCCATAGCAGGTCACGACAAGGGCCGCCGCTATTTGTGCTGCAAATTTCGGCACATAAGACAGTCCCCTCGAATCGTCTATAAACCCGAAAAGAACCACAATCCCGGTCCCCGCGACGATTGCCTTCAAAGAGCCGTCGAATGGGAGCCACAAAACGATGGGGATAAGGGCCCCCAAAGCCATTGCCAGCCCGCCGCTCCTCGGTATCGGGCGCGAATGGACCTTTCTCTCATCGGGAATGTCAAGAATCCGCAGGTGTACGGCGAGACTGCTGAATACCGGAATGAGTGCGATGGTAGTGAAAACCGAAATAAGCAGCGTCGAAAGAAAAATCACAGTCGCATTCCTCTGGCCTCTGACGCTTTTACTCAGCGCAATCCAAAAGGGCTTTCCAGATTCTCTCGGATGCCTTCCCGTCCCATTTGGGAATCATTTTCGATCTGGCCCGTCCGTTAAGGCTCGCCCTGTAAGAGTCCAAAATCCCCTCTTTGCTCGTTCCCGCTAGAATGTTGGACCCCAGCTCCAGTGTGATCGGCCTCTCCGTATTCTCCCTGATGGTAACGCAGGGAACTCCAAGGGCTGTTGTCTCCTCCTGAAGCCCTCCGCTGTCGGTCAGCACCACCTGTGAATCTTTCCACAGGAAAAGCGACTCCTGGAAGCCAAGATGGCTCAACATATGAATATTGCTAGATAAAACGATTCCAAGCTCTGCGATCATCTTGGCGGTCCTGGGGTGGACGGGGAAAAGGATCGCCCTCTCCGAAGCTATTTGGTTCAGAGCCGATGCGATGTTTCCAAATGTTTCCATGTTGTCAACATTAGATGGTCTGTGCAGCGTTAGAAAAATATAGTCTTTCACCTCTTCCTTGAGTGCGCGCGTGGCAAAAACTTTCGGGTCTGTTTTGTCCAGCTTTTCAAGCTGGTGAAAAAGGTTATCGATCATGACGTTGCCAACAAAATGAATACTCCCGTGAGATTTTCCTTCCCTGAGAAGATTCTTCACAGCGCTCTCTTCTGTGACGAAAAAATAATCCGATATGGAATCCGTAACCATCCGGTTGATTTCTTCGGGCATCGTGACGTCGAAGCTTCGCAGCCCGGCTTCCACATGAGCCAGCTTTGCATGTCCCTTTTTCGCAACAATACTGCACGCGAGGGTGGAGTTTCCATCCCCGACCACCATCACCAGGTCGGGATTCTCTTTCCGGCACAATTCCTCAAAGGCGGTCATGATCCAGGCCGTCTGAACGGCATGAGACCCTGTGGCAGCCCCCAAGTGAAAATCCGGCGCCGGAATGCTCAGGTCCCGGAAAGACGCTTCAGACATCACAAAGTCGTAATGCTGGCCCGTGTGTACAATCCGGCATTCAATCCTCTGATGGTTGAGAGATTCCCGGTAGATGGGCGCAATTTTCATGAAATTGGGCCGCGCTCCAGCCACCAAAAAGACCTTCAGCCCTTCATTTTTCTTCATAATAGTCCATCCACTTCAGATCAGGGGGCAACACAATGAGGGTAAAAACCCGGCTTTTAGCCCGTGATTCAAGCGAGTTCAGTTATCAGTCCGCAGCCACTGCAGCATACATTGCAAAACCGGGCTGCATCAGTGCACGGAACGGCCGGGCAAAAAATCCCGAAGTGTCGGAGAAATCTGGTGAGTGAACTGCTGGAGCCTCTTATCGGCGATCTCTGCATCTTCATTTTTGGACAGGGGAGTGATAATTCGCACCAGTGCCCCGTCGGACCGCTTCATGGTGAGCGCATCCCAGAAGTTAAAGAATTTCAATTGCCAGATGTTGTGCAGTATACGCCCGCGCACTGGGAACCAATAATATGCGACCTGTTTTTCATCCACCTTCTCGAAAACCACGCGATTGACCGTGAGCCCGTTCTCGCGTTCAGGCACTGGAAAGCTTATCAAACCTGCTTTTGTGAAAAGCCAGCCGCTCGCCGGCAGACACGTTTCAGGCGAATGAATAGATTCGCCCTTGCGTTGGCTCTGCCAATATGCAACGTACAGACTGATAAGCTTTCCATCTGGATTTACATAATCGATTATCGTATAGTCGCTGAAATGCAACTGTGGAAGAACATCGGAGTCAAGAAACGTTCTCCTGCCATGCCATGTCCCAACATCGAGAGGGAACTGCGCAAATGGTTTTTTTATTGGTACTGTTTCACGAAAATTTATCCCGTGGCTAAGAATAAGAGTTGCTATCAGCAGTAAGAGTACTACCGCGCTCTGTGGTTGCCAGGGGAACTCCCTTTTCCCTGCAATCGTTACCCTGTATGGGACGGTCTCGACTTCGCCACGTCCTGCCTCGAAGGACTGAAGATCGTTCAACTTAGAAGCGTCTGACGCTTTGGCAAAAGGTTTCCCGAGTTTCCCAAGCACTATCACTTCCCCTACAAGCAGGCCAAAGGATGCCATGAAAAACACGAACCCAGTAAAATCATGCAAAATGCCATCTGAGATTTCAGGTCGCAGATATGCTGCGGATATCGCTGCGAGGGCGATGCGTGTCCCATTCATGACGATTGCAAGGGGTATGGTTGAGAGAACAATGAATATTTTTTTCCAGAGAGAACCTTTGGCAAAATAGGCAACTATAAGACCTAAAACCATCAACGGCATGAGATAACGAAGTCCGCTGCATGCATCAACTACATGTAATTTCCTAAAACCAAGATCGATTATATTGCCTTCCCGATAAGCCGGCAATCCCACAACCTGTAGCATAGCAGTTCCAAGTTGAGAGGAAATCAGTTGAAGATTAACTGAGAGCTTTGTATAAATGAAAGCTGGAAAAGGAAACATTGTCATTATGAGTATAAATACGAAAATAAGACTTCTTGCCCGATCGTAGCCAATATGGAATATAGCAATTCCAATAATTATGAATAATAATGACACGTACAATGTGTAATATTCTCCAGCGAGCTCGCCGAGACAAAACAAGAAAATACCAATCGCAAACGGTATAATCCCAAGCCATTGATGTGTAATGCTGAGTTCTTTAATGATATTTCTTTTTTCAAATATCAAGTAAGCAATGATTATAGGAATAAAATAGCAATAAGTGAGATCATAGCCATTCCATTTAGATACCATTTGGTTTAACACTGTATGGAAAAGGCTTAACCCAAGCAGGCAATATATGATCACCAAAGCCATGCCAGCCAAAGACAATGAGTTTCGTATGCTCTTGTGAAAAGCAGTCATTGAAGTCGTCATGTGTTGTTCTCTCATTTGCGTCGCTAAACGCTCAAGGATCGACAGGCTTTGCTGGATATTTTTCCGCTTGGCCTTAAGAATCCTGTCATTTATTGCAGGTTTCCTTAATCTTATCGATTATTACCAGCCTGCCCCAAGTACTGGGGAATCTTCCGGATGGGCTTTGCCCAAAGAGTCCAGGGGTACGGCAGCAGCCCGTTGATCTTCCAGGCCAGGCGGTCCATCCGATTCGCTTTGATACGGTTCCTCAACAACAAATTACTCATCCCGCCAGTTCGCATCCTGACGAGGATTTCAGGTAAATAAACAGCCCTCAGGCGAAACCGCACCAGGAATCGAAGCATCAGCTCGTAGTCGGCGGCAGAGCCAAGTGCCGAATTATATAGGCCGTATTTTTCATAAGCCCAACGGCGTACGAAAAATGTGGGATGGGGCGGCATCCAACCCCAGTAAAAACTTCGTTCATCAAAACAGCCGGCTTTCCAGTAACGAACCGTTTTAGCTGTGTCAATCCGGTCAACATAGGCCAGATCGCCATAGCAGGAATCGATATTTGGATCTGTAAATATCTCTGCGACATTCGACAAAACCAACGGCCCGGAGTAAAAATCGTCAGAATTGAGTATCCCGATTACATCGCCAGTGGCCATGGAGATGCCCTTGTTCATGGCTTCATATACGCCTCCGTCGCGTTCGGAGACAATCTTTGACGCATTGGAGCATGTCTTCAGTATATCAAGGGTCGCGTCAGTCGACCCTCCGTCAATAATAATATGTTCTACCTCGCATCTTTGGCATTTGATGCTGTCGAGACACTTCTTGACAGTGGTTGCGCTGTTAAATGTCGGCGTTATAATCGAAATGGCAGGATTCATGAACAATACGATCCTTGATTTTTTGAGCCGGATTCGCGGAATGGATATATGGTTCGGTGTCCTTGGCGATCACCGAACCGGCAGCAACTAATGAATGGCTTGCCACGGTAAAACCCGGCACGGGAGGTTGGGTCCACTCGCCTTGGCGCTATCTTCCATAACGATCGGTTTTGCGACCAACCCAATGTCCGGTCCGGATCAATTGCGCTGGTCATCAGCCCGCTGCCGGCCAAACGTCAAGGTCCATACGCGGCGGATATGGACGTTGCCGCAAACTTCTTCCGGACTGAGTGCGGCATTTGGCTCGTCATAGAGCTGGCGGCCGGCGACGACTGTAGCCTCTGCGCCGTTGAGGCCGAGGTCAAAGGCAAGATCGCATGTGGCGCGCCACGCTCACTCGGCACCTGCCCATAAATTTATTGTTGACCTGTCAGGAATGAGCAGGGGCTCAGGAGTGACCTCTTCAGTCTATTTCCGTAACACGTTCTGGTCTACAGCGAAAAGAGGCAAGCTCTAAAAGACCCATGAGGTTGCCGACCAGTCTACCAATTCGATCAACATGTGGTTCTGGTCTAAAGGATTTAACCGCATTCGCGCCGAGGGATTTAACGATGTTCTTAAGTGTTTCCTTGTATCCAAGAACGCCTTTCCTCATTAGATAAAAAGGATTCACAATTTGAGAATACCCAAATCTTTTTCCGGAAACACGACCTTTCTGAATACCTAAATGCACCCCAAACATTTTTCTACATCTCACCAATGTCCCAGATCTAGCCAGTCTTCTCGAAAAGTCAGAATCTTCAAGCCATCCATAAAGTACTAACCGTTCGTCAAAACGAAGATCTTGTATGGCCGAGCAGCGGAAGGCCATGCCACATCCATAATTACCATCGATCGGCGATGTTAAGGGATAAGAATCGCATTCTTCCGTGTGACTAGATATTATACTGAACGCATTATCCCATGTTAATGGACCAGAAACAGCACCGTCCTTCAAGAGAATTCCAGAAACTCCCACAACGCGGCTGTCCGATTTAAACGTTATCAAGCTATTCTCAATCCATCCGGGTGATAAAACAAAGTCATCGTCTATAAAAATGATAATATCAGTGGAATCAATTATCATATCTATCCCTGTATTTCGCTGAACGCATGACCCGCTGGGGCCACATACAGAAAGGATATTTAGACTTGTACCGTTGTAAAGTTTCTCAGTACCGCTGGGTAAGTCCTCTGTCTCAGTAACGGAAAAAATGACAGTATCAGGTTTGGATGTCTGGCTTTCTAATACTGATATTATGCGTGGAACACACTCACTGCGTCCCTTTGTTGCAATTACAACGCCCACTCTTAAAGCCTTTCTTTCCTCAGGAGCGTTTTTACTATAAGGCTTCATGATTATTCCCTATTGTAGTTCCGTAGGGTGATCAAAGGGGACTGATACGGAGTTGCGTTCAAATCTGGCTCTACTGGAGGGCATACAGCGCTGCGCTCCCCCTCCCCTACGGAAGAGCCGCGCGACGATGGCGTAGGGGCGGGTTTATCCTGTCTTGAACGCAACTTAGTATGAGATCAACGCCGCGATCACTTACGATTTCTTGACCTGACTTTTATCGCAGGATTTCCGGCATATATAGAAAACGGTTCTGTGCTGCCGCCCAAGACCCCTCCGGCAGCCAGCACCGAATGAGTGGCAAGCCTGGAACCCGGGAGCAAAAGAGATCTGGCGGCAGCCCATGCTCCATCTTCCACAAAAACATCACTCACTATGAGCCGGAAAGCAGGGTCGTTCCAGTCATGATTTCCAGTCTCGATCATGCATCCCTGAGAAAGGCAAACGTTGCTGCCCAGGCTGACCTTGCCGAGCGAGTCGATCCAGACGGCTTCGCCGATCCATGTATAGTCTCCAATTTGGAGATTCCAAGGGTATTTGATATTTACATTGGGCTTTATGACCAGGTCTCTTCCGGCTTTCGCTCCGAAAACCCGCAAAATCACGCATTTTATTCCTGATGGCCAGGGAAAATACGTAACAAAAAAGATGCGATTTACAATCATCCAAATGAGCCGAATAAGAAGGCTGCGTCTGTTCTTATATGAGTGTTCAAAATTGCGAAGGCTAACCGTCATTTATGAATCCGGATCAAGCAGCAATATCGCAAGTAGAAAGGTGATCAGTCAGTAATAACACAGCTTGGCGGTGGTCCGCCACCCAGAATCCATTCGTAAACCTTATGCATGTTCTCTCCAATCTTAGGCCACTGGAAAGTATCTTCAACTAACTTACGACCCCTTGACCCCATTGCCTTTCGTTCTGCTTCGCTCAATGAAACAAGCGTCTCAATTCCTGACGCAATACTATCAATTGTCGTCTCAATTCGTATCCCTGCATCATGTTTGAATCCCTCAGGCAAATTGCATTCCGGTGTCATAAGAACTGGCAAATGGTAAGCCCATGCCTCCAGGATTACCATGGGAAGTCCTTCGCTTAAGGAAGGAAGAATGAAAGCATCGGAATTTCTGTATGCGGCTGCCTTATCTTCACCGAACCGTGGTCCGAGAAAATGCACGCTATCAGTGACTCCCAGATCCTTTGCGAGTACTTTTAACTCATCTTCATGTCCATTCTGATCCCATCCAACAATTGCAATTTCCCATTTATTCTTTATAGACCGGCGCTGCCTTATAAACTTTTCCCATGCCCGCAGGAGGGATATCAAGCCTTTCTTGGGGTGGATACGACCAAGATAAAGGAGAGTCTTGGCCTCCTTGATTTCTTGATTTCCGGATAAGTTGCCGGGTGCGTCGATACCATTAGGTATCTGGCAGATCGGATTTATCAGGCCGTAGTCGCGGATGGCCCTGGTTTCACCCGCGCATAGAGAATGGATACAGGTTGCATGCCTAAGATGCCTGTTCACATAAAACGCACCGGCGAGGAATTTTTTCCAACGGGAATGTCTCACCGCCCAATAGTCCAGCATACCGTGAGAACTTACCAAATATGGACCATTGGATCTCCTGCTCCAGCTTAGCGCCGCGACCGTCGGGTACTTCCAAAGCCCGTGAGTATGAATTATATCGGGCTTAGCCTCATAAACGGCTTGACGCATCAGGGGTGTATATCCAAAAAAACGGGGACCACGGACTGGGAATAAGCGGGGTTCCAATGGGGTCCACAATGCCAGATCGACGGAGCTGTATTCATCTTTGGGCGCAAGCACCGACAATTCAACACCGCAACAGCCTCTAAGGGACCCTGCCAGTCCCGGAACGCTGGCCATTAATCCTCCAGCCAAACGTGAAGCTGATTCTGTGATGAAGCAAATTTTCATCTATCCCAATCCTTCGCGGACATATTCTTGTCCACTTTGTAAAAGTTCACCACAGAAGTGCAGAGAACAGAGGGAAGAAAAGGTTAGAGAAATTCTCAGTCTCATATGATCTTTCCGTATTATTTGATCACCTGCTCTGTGTCTCTGTGGTGAACTCTTACCGCACTTTCAGCAGATTTCATTCGCAATAGCTAATACACGATCAGCCCACGCCTGTGCGCTGTAGGGTTTGGCCATCTCCCGGCTGTTCTGCCCCATTGCGGGGAGAAGCCGATAGTTTTCGTGAATCCAAACCATGGCGGAGCACAGGGCCTTCGCATCTCCCGTCGCTAACACCATTCCGTTGTGATAGTCGCGGATCAACTCTACAGAAGCCGCACATGCTGCAGTACACAAAACCGGAAGTCCAGCGGCGCAAGCCTCCGCGATTGCAACGCCCCAGCGGTCATACAGACTGGGGTGCAAAAAGACACCCGCGGCCGCCATTGTGGCCGGGAGTTCGTCCGGCTGGGCAAACCCGTTGTCAGTAACTCCCGGAACATCATCAAGAAGACTTCTTAAAGGACCTGCGCCACAGCAGGTCAAAGGCCATGGATCGTCAACCAATTTACGATACGCCGAATATGCTTCGATCAGTTCAGTGATTCCCTTGCGCACTATATACTGGCCTGCGAACAGGAACCGCTTCGGCCATTGAGTTTGCTTGTTGCGTATTTCCAGGGCTTGCGCAAAGCCCCGGTAATCCATTGAATAGGAACCTCTCCGGATTCTCGCTTCCGGAATTCCCCAATATCTTGCAAGCTGCCAGCTCCTTTCACCGGGCACGAAAAGGCAGTCCATTGCCTTGAGAAAGCCGCCGATCCTGAAAGGCGCAAGAAATTGTCGCCAGTCCCTTTCGAGGTTGGTGTCCATCGTCATGACTTTCTTAGTTCTCGACGGCAATCCATTCCTGAGAAGCTGGACATAAGCCGGAACACCCCATCCACAAATGAAAATGATATCCGGATTGAATGCTTCGACCTCTGAGGAAACCACCGACACAACCGGTGGTCCTTGAGATGCTATCAAGCGGCAGTTAAACCCTTCCAAAACGGTTGCGTCATAATCAAAAACAGTTTGTGAAGCGTCTTTGCCAAGAGCGATAACAAGCAGCTCGACACCTTCCCGCCTAGCCAGCTCCCGCCAGCAGGCAGCCATATATCCGTTGATCACATTCCAGCAAAATACTATCTTCAATGAATTTCACCCCGACACGGCGAGGCCCCAAAAGGAGCCACATGGTACTCGGATAAGAAACTATTCGGATTCAGAGTGAAGGACTCTTATTTTCGCAATTCCAGCAGTGCGGGTGGGTAGGAGGGCTCGAAATCCGGCGGTCGACATTCGGCAGTGTTTTCTGAATCGTCGCTAATAAGGTCTAAACTGTCCATTGAAGGTGTTTCACTTATGGCGGAACCGACAATGGCCGCGAGGATCCAAAATGCCCAAATGGTCTTATAGAATGGATATGATAGCACATTTAGAAAAATAACTACCGATACGTAAAATAGAAAAAAAGGCAGAAAGTACATAAAATTCATTTTCTTGATTAAGCGTGCCAATGGATAAAATATAAACAGCGCGTAAAAGATGATTCCGGGGATCCCGTTGTCCCGCCCAATATCGAGGAAAACATTATGTGATACGAACCTGGATACTCTGCGTTTGTATTCATCTGGAATCTCCTGCTCGGACTGTTCTGAGACAGTCCCAAACAACGGGTGTTCAGCTATCGTTTGCAGCGAAATCCGCCAGACATCGCTGCGGGACCCCAGGTCTGTGTGATGCATTTTGCTGAATTTGTTGTACCAGCCAAAAATTCCCAGAACCCGGTCTCTGGATCTGAAGAGGTTCGTACTAAACATAAGGCTCAACGCCACAAAGGCGATAAAAACAGGCTTGATCAACTTGTGTGCCTTCCCGGCCTTGAACATCAGCAGGAGATAGCTGCCGACGATAATACCCAGGCCGAGATAAGCCCCAAGCGCCATGGTTGCCGTGAGGGGTGGGGCCGCAATGACCAGGGCCAGGAGGGAAAGCTTCGACATGCGAGAGGCCCATGGTTCCTTCGGTATGACGGCATTCAGGGTCATATTTATACCCAGCAAGCCACCCAACCCCATGAGAGCGCCGACCCACACCATCACTGAATCAGTTCCCGCTGCTCCCATTCGTTGAAATCCCCCACGAAAATCTCCCCACGTCGAGAGGTCAACGGGCAATCCCGCTGCATGAAACCAGAAAGAAAAGCACACCGATAATGCCCCCAAACTTAGTCCCAGGAGACATTTCAAATATTCCCCGCGCGATGCATTCACCAGTTGACATGCGATAATCGTATATATAATCGCCTTTTCAAGTTCCCCAAGAGGATAGGAGAATGAAATCGGAAACTGCGCCAAAACAGCTCCGTTCCAAAGAAGCCATGGCGCCAGGACCCAGAGATGTCCAAGCCCACCGAAACGAAGCCAGGGCAGACGAAGTAGTGCGATGAACAGCCAGGCGAGCACCCCGATTACAGCCGGGTTGAATGATCCGCCAATGTGGACGGGCATGGTTTGTGCGAAAGCTATGAAATAGAACCCGGAAATCGGCCTCAGGAAGCATACACCTGCCATGACGAAGACGACTGGAAAGGCGGCCAAGGACTTCTGAACGGGGGCAAGGTTCATCAACATGGTGCCGCCAAGGGCTACCAGAAGGCAGGCGACATCAGACATCGTTAGCTTCAGGTTGAGGTAGCTCTGGAGTTTTCCGGTTTGCACTAAACCTGCCGCGTCACTCCCACACTCCCCCAGCCCACTAAAGTTCTCCATCGCCTCTGTTTGCATTTAACTGGTCGCCCCTGCCTCATTCCCCCGGTTCGCTGACAAGGACAGTGCTTTTGACTCGGAATTCGGCTCACTGGGCTTCGAATTCAGGAAATTCTCCCCCGACTTTTGGAAGCGTTTCCATTCCATGCACATCGCATAGGAAAGAGGCCGCCGCTCTTTCCAAAACCTAAAAGTGTCAAGTGTCCCTTGGATTGTCCCCCTTAATTTGGCATAAGAACTGCGGCGTTGATACAGCGACCTGCGAATGGAACGGAACAGCCCTTCCGGAAGCCCAAGCCAAAGAGGCATATTGAGCGTAGATAGCAGGATGGCGTTGCGAGCGTACAAAAAATCATAGAGTTCAGTGTCGCGCCCTTCTTCCGGGACGTCGAACTGATTGTGTTCCATCACGATTGATGGATCGTACCAGATTGAATATCCTGCCGAATAAAGCCGCATGCTCAGTTCCGGTTCTTCATAGCCAAACCCCCAGTAGTCGCGGAAACCACCCACTGACAGGATAGAAGGCACATGAAATAAAGCGGTTCCCCCCTGGAAGACAAATATTCTGGAGGCGCGGACCCAGGCGGGAATATCCCTTCTCCCGTCTGCCTTTGCAATTCTGGCAAATGTTACTATGGCATGCCCTTCCTGATTTGGGCGGTTCTTCATGTGGAAGTCCAGATTGCCAAGTTCCAGAAAGTACTGGTCGTCGTCCAACACCAAGGCAAATTCCGCTTCGCAAGCGCGCATGAGCACGTTCCTGCCATAGGCCTGCCCCATCCACTCTTTCCCGGAAGTGATATTTCCTCCCGGCCAGCTTTGGACCACCCTTCGGGTTTTCTCGGGGTCGCGGGAATGATCGTCGTAGACAAAAAGAGGCAAATCGCCCAGCCCTATGCCCTTTAGGCGGGTCAAAGATTCTTCCAAGACAGTGGGACGGTTTCGAGTAGTAATAAGGATAGCGCAGTTGCTGTTCATTGTCATCTTTCAGGGCCTTGCAACAAGTAGTTCACCAAGGAGACACCGAGGCCACAGAGGAGTAGATTAAATTATAGTAGAATGCATCATCGGTCAATTTCGGACCGTTTTGGTGCGCTGGTTATCACTTTTCCAGAATATTTTTTGAAAAATGCTTATTCTCGGACACGCTCCTTGCCAGGTTCGGCCGATTCGGGTAATAATTATCGCCATAGTGGGCCGCAGCAGCATCAGGCGGTCTTGAGCAGGCGTCATGGAGCCGTTGCCTCCAACCTTAACGATTCCACCTCTCTCTCGTCAGAATCCAGTAGTAAATTGTTGTCCCTTCCGCATCTGTGCTGGCATCGCATGATCTCTATAAAGCCAGCATTCGCAAGCATCCTGCCAAGCGTCTCGAAATCGTATGCGTACAGGTGGCCATAAGACTTGAAAACCCGATTTACATGCATCATCGGCGTGGCATCTGGTTCTGATTGATGGTAGGGGAAGAGGATTTCTTCGCCCCTTCGAATCCGGCAGTACGTATCGAGGTAGAGTTCGGCATCCGGCACAAGCAGCCTCAGGGTTCCCCCTGGCCGAAGCACACGACGACACTCGCCCAGAACGTATGGAACACTCGAGTAAGGTAAATGCTCAATAACATGTTCACTGTAAACCCCGGCAAGACGATGGCTGGCGATAGGTAAGCGTCTTGTGATGTCGAACGTGAGATCAATCCCGGGGTACCATTCATAATTCAGATTGATTGTGTGTTCGAACATCTTCTTGCCGCATCCGATATTCAGGTAATCGAGCTTATGAACACGGGACGATAGTGCCTGAAGAGGATTTATGCGCAGACAGGTGTTCATGACCCGCAGCCCAGCCCTGGTAATAGGCGCTATTCGAGGATTGCGGGTGAGGAAGTACTTGAATCTTGCCGTGTCAATAGTCTTTCCGAACAAGTGATTGCACGGACTGTGGTTAATCTCCCGATGAGGCAGACGTGTGGCCCGTATCAGCAGCAGCTACAGATACTCCTGTTGATGGCCCCTTTTTGCGTTAGGCTGCCCATTACCTTACGATTACCAAAAATGTTGTGGACTATATAAGCAGTTAGTATTCGTGGATCTTTTTATCATCTGTACTACTAATGCTATATTTCTTGAAGATCCGTTCTCAGTATCTCTGTGGTGAACATTTTACTGCAAGTTGCGATACACACGGTCATATAGCGACACTATTCGATCTATATTGAAACGCTTCAGGAAGACTTGATGGGCTCGCTTGCTCATCTCTGCAAGCAGGCCGGGGTTGTCATAAAGCTTGATTATCACGTCAGCCAATCGCTCGGGGGTGCGTTCGATAATTCGGCCGGTTTCTCCATCGATCACCGCTTCCGGAATTCCACCGACGTTTGTCGCTGCAACGGGCAGACCGGTTGACATAGCTTCAATGATCGTCATTGGCAGACCTTCCCTGAAAGACATTACCGCCATCAGGTCCAGATCCGGCATGACGTTGTGCTGAGGGTTAGTGACGAATCCCTTGAAGATGATGGTGTCCGGATGTTCATGAGAAAGATTTCTTACATCGGGTTCGCCCGGCCCCTGACCGGCGATCACGAGCTTAACGTTGCGGCCGGTAGCCCCGACGGCGAGTACTGCCTCCGCGGCGATTCGCCACCCCTTGTTGTCCGTAATGGACCCAACGTGACCTACTACGAATTCCCCGCTCCCCCTCAGAAACGGGCAGGAGATCTTAAGCCCGAGGGAAATACCATTAGGAATTATTTGAAATCTCTGTCTAGGTAGACCAAACAATTTTTCCGCGATTGCTGGATTTCCTCCGTCAACGGAAGTCAGTCTGGCATTGTATTTTAGCAACCGTTGAGCCATCCACCTGTGTATGCCATGGCGGACAGGCTGGTTTTCAAAATGACTGTTCACCCCATGAAAAGTCGCAACAACATTCGCAGCGCCGTCTCTAGGCGATTCCAGCGGAAGAAATATGCCCGTCATCCAGGCATTGTGAAAATGGACAACTATACTGTCAACTGATGCTGCACTCTTAAGACTTCGGACCCAAGCATCAATTCCGGGCCGTCTGAGGAATTGATAGCAAAATGAAGCTGTACCAAAGAATGATGGGGTTTGGGCTCGATATACCGGAATATTCAGCTCATTTAGTTCATTCTCATAGGCTGCCGGCCAATTGGCGTCGCGAATCACTCCGACGCCCACTGCTTTGTACAAGCCGGACTCCATTTGGGCCACTGCGAGATGTTTCATAACGCTCCAGGGGCCAGTCATAGGATTTAACGCCACATGTAAAACGGCCAGCGGTCCGTTAATTGTGCGTTGGTTTATCGTCACCAAGCGTCAGCCTTTCAAGAACTTATCTGTCCATACGGCGTGGTGTGGGACTCGTCTTGGTCCGCCTCCATCCATGAGTCAATTTTCTCACACACCTGGCTGCGATACACATCCCATGTAAAAGCTAACGCACGCAGGCGGGCATTTTTCGCCATCTCCATCCGCACTGCTGGATTGCTTCTCAGAAATTGTAGCCGTTCCTCAATCGCATCCACGTTCCTAGGGGGAACAAGAAACCCGTCTACTCCATCACGGACGATGTCCCCTGGTCCATTAGGGGTGGTAATCACGGGCAGACCGCTTGCCATGGCCTCAAGCACGACGAGTGGCATGCCCTCCACCAATGTCGGGAAGAGGAATACGTCCGCACTCTGATAAATCCCTCGGAGTACTGCACGCGGCACATGAGGAATGTGTTCGAACAAACCGCGGAAGGGTATAAATGCTTCTCCATCGCCTTGAAGCGCACCAACAAGCGTCAACGTTGTCCCCACTGCCCTGAACCGTTCATAAGCACGTAGTAAATATGAGATGCCCTTACGTTGGCCTATTTGTCCGACAAAAAGAACACGAAAGGCGTCTCCGAGCTTTTCCCAATCTTCTGATGGCTCGAATAGCCTGGTGTCTGCACCATATGGAACTACGACCAGCTTATCCTCCGCGACACCTTCAGCCAGGAAGGATTGCTTAACGAAGGATGAGCCGACCAGGATCCGGTCAGCTAAGGAGATTTCTTGCTCAAGTTGTTCTTCCAGCCATTGCGGGTAAACGTGGCTGTTGAGGGTGGTTGAAAAATCCGGCTCTCGTTGGGCTTCATCCAGAAGGTATTTTCTGCTAAAGCGATGGTGCGCTAACGAGTAGTTCAGGATGCACAATCCGCCGCGCTGCTTCATCTTAAGGAATGCCGGCGCCGCACAACTCCAGCTTGCCACAACCGCTTGCTCATCATCGAGCGAGCGTGCCCCTGCACGCGCCACCTCTTGCGTGCGTAAACGCAGTAGATTCTCGCTGGTCCCTTTCAGTCCGTTCAGCCGCGCCTGAATCTGGGTGGTTAGCGAAAAGGCGAAATCAGACCAAAGGGCAACCTCTCTGATACATCTAGGGGAAAGTCCCTCTACTGCGGTTCTCCGTCCAAACGTACGCCGGTATACCTTTCCCATCAGAGGCGCAGCACTCAATGACCTCTCCCACAACCGCCGCTTGCACGTGTAAGGGCGAACATATTTTGATAACCCCCCCGTTTGACACAGCGCTGCAGCAAGGTGGTCGAGTTCCTGAAAGCTGGTGTTTATGACCAATACCTTACCCGGAATCATCTTCGCAACTCCAGCTCAAGCCGGATGCCCGCTTCATCTCTGCCTATGACGCGAAACGCCGCCATAATTGTGCCCGGATTAACTACAAAATACGGCATTCTAGTTTGCATATCGGTGATTGTGACGCCTATCAGTATGACAACAAACGGTGACCACATACTATCAATTAGTTGCGTCTTTGCCCTACCGAGCGCGTTCGGTACGCTAAACAGATAATTCATGCAAAAAAACTTAGCATCCATTTTCATCGTGTGACTTTCTTCAACCGCTCCACAAATGGATTAACCACATTATCAGGCGCGAATTCGTTCATGTATTCGCCAGTTATCTTAAACTCATCCTTCCCCCTCCACCTGTCGTACAACTCGGATATTGCTTGAGCCACTACTTCCGGCGTTGAGTAAGGCACAAAGATCCCACCGCAATACTGTTTCGTATATGCTGCCATTTGGCTGTCTTCAGCCGAAATCGTCAACAGTTGCTTGCCCGCGCAAACACTATGGGGGAATTTTGAAAGAATGTAAGGCGAGTATGGGAGCCCCAGGTCAGTATCCACAATTATGTTGACATCTACCTGTTCTTGCAGGTCGGCGGCTTCTCTTGGACTAAGATTATCAACATGCCGAATATCCAATCTATGAAAAGCCTTGCTTCTTCGGCACATCTCCAGAATTTCAGGGTCGACATTCCCATATTGGAGAAAGCGGATAGAGGGATTTTTTTCCATGGCAAGAATCGCGCCCCGCAGCAACAGGTCTGGCCGCCGGCGAGTCATAAGATTGCCAATATGTGCCACGATGAACTCATCCGGGGTACGTTCTATACTGAAAGAGCCCTTTTCAAGCTTTGGAAGCGCGAGATGTGTCAAGACCATGGCCTTACCGCGAAAACTGCACCCACTCTTTTCCTCGATGTAGCGAATCGCGTTGGGGCAAGTGACAGTCACCAGGTGGGCATGATTAAGAATGCGCCTGGCCCACCGCCGGTTAAGCGGCTTTGCGAATCTTGAATACCAGTGATCCTGCCATTCATCAGGCGGGTACGGATCACTGAAGTGTGCAACCCACGCCTGCGCCAAATCAAGGCAATGATAGCCTACGAAGTTGGAAACTATCGGCATTGCACGCGTAATCAAAATGGGCTTCTCATATTGTCTTAGTATCTGTCGGGTCGCTGAAACCGCTGGTCCGATCCAGCGTGCGAGCGTGTCATGCGTACCATAACGGAAGACATACCCGAGCCGGTTTCCAATTGGATTATCGGATACACGCGTTACGCAAATCCTCTTGTCAAATATTTCCTCCCTTATATCATCAGGCAGAGTCGGAGGCGCATCCGATGTGATGAGGTGAACCCTGGCGCCCATCTGCACTAGAGCTGATAATAGCCGACTTGTGCACAAGGACTCTGCATCGTTCATCGGAGGTGCGTTATAGGATACACAAACAATATTTAAAATATGCATATTAGTTTTGAAGTCCTACAAAAGTCCAAAAAGATATCTTGACCAATAAAATACGGCGTTTCCAAAAGAAGTGTATTGAATGATCTAAATGAGCCATGATGCCTTGCACTCTCAGTGATCAGATCCATAATCATTCAAAAGGTTATGTTTATGTAAAAAACAAGTGCCAGGTTATATAACAGGTCAGTTGTTATTTTGGTGTTACTCTTATACTGTCACACTGGACGGAAATGTCCAAATAAAATCTCTTTAGCTTAATAAACTCACTGAGTTCTTCTAAAGTAGGATAAGCAGGATCCGTTCCAAAGTCGCGCGCGTCGTCAATAATAATCACATGCCCTCTATACGGAGCATTCAATATGTGGTTTAGCTCCTCGTAGATTGGAGTGTCTTTTTCCCCTCTGACTGTTATTCCTGCCGAATAATGTCCATCAAGCCAAAATAAAGCAGGTTGATTTATCCTGCTCATAATTCTTTTGAGTTCAACGCCGCTGTCCCCATGTATGAGTTCAATATTATCTGCCCCTTTAAATCTTATGATAGCTTCCTCATGTAGAGCCTTGCTTAGCTCAACTGAGTATATTCGGTCGAAATCTGTCTTCATTGCTTGGATCATGTCACCGACATAGGTGCCGGTTTCGACTAAAACCCTTAGGCCATATCTCTTCGCGTGTTCTCGTAATACCATCTGGTGGACAATATGCGGCGGTGGAATCGGCTTTCCTTTCCTTTCCCATTCGGCGAGTTCCGCTGTCTGTCTCCTTCTTACCACCCAGTTTCGCAGAGGGTGATACAAAGGAGTCTTCTTGATGACCTGTTTCACAATTTCTCTCATGAGTTTTCCTTTTTACCGTAGAACATTGATTAGTTTATGTCTAACGGACCCATGGGATGAAGCGGAAAAACATAGGAAACTGGAAAAATCCGGGGGATGCGATTAATGCTGACAAAGTGCCTGAATGCATTGAAACATACAGTCTTTCAATGTTATTGGACAATTATCTCGATCGTTCTTGCCCGAGTGGGTTAGGTGGCTTAATGGTCCCACGAAAGCTCAAAATTCTTTCAATTATCTTTTCTCTAACGCTCCACATCGTCGGCTCGGTCGAAATGAGTTCAGCAAGCCAGTCCCTGAGATCGACCTCGTCCATGTAACCCTTTAGGGCGGCGACGTATCGGACATCATCTACCGCCTCGCGGAAGCCTTCCCACTGGACGGTGTCGATTACGCCGTTGGTGACCGGGAATGCGAACACATGATCGCGAAAGTGCGGATCGTCAAAATCATTCCAAATATGGCCGAAAGCGTGCTGATATGCGTAAGGCATTGCGCCGTCATAACCGGAGCACCATAAAGCAAACCCATAGTTCTTTCTGTATAGTTCCGGATCTTCTATACCCGATTGAGGATTGGCATACATGAACACTTTTTTCCCTTTGTCATGCCATTTTCTAATCTCTTCCCTCGGAGACCTGCCATCCAACACCACAAGGTCCAAAACATCATTTACAGCCAGTGCATCTTCCGATCCCGAATAAAAAAAAGCTGCAAATACCTTCGCCCCTAAGCTATGAATAAGCTGCCAGGCATCCTGCTGGTATTCCAGGACTTGTCCATGCGCTTCGTCAATACCATAGACATACAGGTCTTTATAGCCGTTATTTGCTGCAATTGTTTTCCACTCTAAGACACTCTTTAGCTCGGCACTCAGTCTATCAGAGGCGCTACCTGTCCTGAAAATGTCAATAGGTGTGCCTCCTACGTAAAGTTTGTCTTTGGGAAATCCCAACTCACGCCTGATGTCAAAAGCGGTCCGCAGCCATGGGCACCCAGGCTCTCCAGGCATGTGTGGGTAAGAAACGCCGTGGTTCAATATGTCTTGCATCTCAATTCTATACTGAGTGTCACTTTTAAGATCTGAGCATATGGGGGCAGGGGATAGATCGGTTATCCCGCCTCTGTAGTAAATACCGTATTCAAGCAACGCAGGAGACAGGGAAAAAGGGAGAACGGTGACTAACAGATTCATGCTCACCATTTTCGATCCGGGGATATGTATGTTTACCAGGCCACTATAATCTCCAGATTCAGCCGTCTTGGGAACATTCACTGTAATCCAAATGTGTTTGTTCTCATATTGACTTATCGAAAATGGCTGAAGTATTCGCGCATCGTTAATTTGGGCGTTCTCAGGGATTACCGTGCTCTTGTTGGTAACATCGACATAACGCTGGGCGCCGTTAACCGAAATTCTGAGCAAATTCGTCTGCTTTTTAAGATCCACGAGAACGAGCTTGTCATCCTTGATAAGCAGTTCCGGCGCAAGGGTCTTTGTCCCGTGATTAAGGACCGTGCCCGAGCCTGCGCGATACCAGGCCTTATCCATGCGGAGATCCACCGCACTCCTCTGAATGATGGCGTTGCCAGGGCCTCGAAGGTCAGTCGCTTCAACTCTCACATTGGAAAGCGCACTTCGCGCATGGATAAAAAATGAAGTTGGTTCATATTCTCCCGGACAGGCTTTGATCAACAAACTGCTCCCGGGAGAAGCCGGTACAGGGTCAGTGTCGGGCAGAACTTTTTTGGAAGTGATCGGCTGCCAGGGATAAGGCACAACAGCTTGCCCCGGGTGAGAGTCAATATATTGTTTCTTTTGCGGCAGAAAGCTGACTGCTTCATATAGGTCAAGCAGTTCTTGATACTCTGATGGAGTAGGATATCCCCGCGGACCCACGGCGCCCTTAAGGACCGACGCTCTTGACCGGCCGGCTGCAAGATAGGCAGCATCAACCGGGTCCGTCGTTCCTCCGTTATAGCCAACTATGTAGTCAGCCTTGTAAGCAACATCACTCCGGACCCTGCTGAGGTAAGCCTGCCAAAGAGGCTTGCTATGTGTTCCATAATCAGCGGCACTGGGAACATTGCCCTCGATGCGAATATTGTCCACATACACCACAACCCGCCCGCCGTTCGGTGTCCTCCCAATAAGAAGTGTAACAGCGCCCGTCCATATCCCCATGTCTGACGGGGTAGCCCCACCGTAGAGGGAAGCGGCGCCACAGAAGCTATTAATCACCTGCAGGGCTCTCATCCTGCTCTGATAGACAAGATCGCTGGTTTGGGTGACCCATTGCCTTCCCGGAAAGTTCATTTCATGTATGCGGTTTTCGGGCGCCCATATTCCAGGAGGGTCCAATAGGGGCTGAGTGCCCAGAGTCACCAGGTTGCCGCCTGGGTCACTTTCCAAATATAAATCTCCTGAGAATTGCAAATGTCCAACAGTAGGAATCTTTGTCACAGGAATCTTGAATTCTACTTCTGAATTTGGAGCTAAAGTGACGTCGAGCTTAAATGACTTGCTCCCGGACGTAGACTTACCGGAAACGATCCCCTTAAAATTTATAGTAAAATTACCACTATGCCACGCTGGTACAAAAGGATCCTGCGATTCAAAATCTTCGTGATAGCTAAATGGCTGCAGATTGAGATCTGCTGGGCATGTAGGTGGCAGGATCATGTACGCGAACACAATCGTGAGTATCGCCGCCGTTCTCATAAGGATGACTTCATCCCGTTCGATTTCCAGCAAATCATATAGAGAATAGTCCCGAATAGTCCTGAAACCATGCAAGGAAGTAATTCCCGGCTGCAGCGAGCTCAAGGCGAAGAGTCGCCTGAGTTCAACGCAAGTTTGCTACCACCAACGGTACCGATCCGCCTTTACCGCTGGAACCAGGCATATTGGGTTATACTATTGGGTCAAACAGCACCAAAATGCCAAACATGACATAATTGCCTTTAGAGCCACTCTCCAAGTGGAAATACGCAGAAATTCATGTTGTGGTCAAGAAGCCGCACCGGCAATCAAGGCATTGCATGTGGCCGGCACCGCTAAGATAGGCGGATACGCCGCTTCGGTATCCATGGATCAGGCTTGTGGAGTACATCTGATAAAACTTCAGCAATTCTCTTCTCCCAAAGATCTCTTCCAAATGCGGCACGCGCCATGTCATAGGACCTCATTCCAAAGTCTATGGCAAGAGAGCGATTATCTATCAGCTCGGAAACCGCGCTTGTGAGTTGTTCCTCCACCGGAGAAATCAACATCCCGTTGAATCCGGGCACGACCAAATTGCAAAGTCCACCGACATTACTGGCCACTATTGCACAACCAGCCGCCATGGACTCAATACAGGACAGCGATGTTCCCTCAGACCACAGACTTGGGATCACACTGATATGAGCTGCCAAATGCTCGCCGGTCATTTCTGAATACGGCCGAGAATAGATCTTTAGATTGGTCCTCCTGCCTGCTAGCTCCTTCAGTGAATTCTCAGCCTCACCGAATCCAACAACCCTGAATTCAACTTCAGGGTAATCTGTTGTCAAGGTCTTAAGACAAGACAGCCATAAATAAACCCCTCTGTGAAGGGCAAATCTTCTGGCAAATAAAACAATCAAAGGTGAACAATTTTCATTCCATTTCTTCTTTATTTGATCGGCAGGATGAATATCGGCAAAATTAGGAATATACGTAAGATAGTCACCCCAGTCGTACATGGGCCAGGCAAGTCTAACTAAATTTATAAAATTAGTATCGACACAAACAACTCTGATAAAATGTGAACACATCTTTATAACATTGCGGGAACCCGTAAAGAAATTGTACCTTCTTCTCACATCGGCCATTTTCAACAACGGCAATGATCGATTTGAAGGATCACATGTCCCATCTCCACCTATTCCATGTTGTATCAGCACTGCCGGATAGCAGGTCTTCGGAACATGATCATCTTGATAGGCTATCGTTATTGATTTGCCATTGCGAGAGTATTTGTGTATCTTGCTTTTCAATTCAGATCTAGAATTCCATGAAATTATTTTAAAGCCATTTGTGTGATTTGTCTCGAATGCAAACTTGGATCTTTGAAGGACTATAGCCTGGCAGTTATATTTCTTGGCAACTCGGAGAATAGCATCTGTGTACGTTTCTGTGCCTCCAATTATAATGCTTCCACTTGCCACATCTATGAAGCTGTTTGTGATCAGTATAAGCGAAGCGCCATAAAGATTCGAAGTGTCATTGGATCTATTCATCGTAATTTCCTGCAATACCTTTCGATTCATAGAGAAGAAAGCCTTATTATAGTGCTACGAAATTATGGGCAAAGCAGGCATCCGGTCCTATTTCCAGAATTCGCATTCCATCTCTTAAAGGGCTTTACGAATTTATTGAAAATCAATCTGCTATTAGTTTGTATTAGCGCTAATCTATTTGGCAGGATCGGATGCGTATAAAAATCGCCGCGCCATCAGAATTGCTGCCCAAGCCAACGAAATTCCCATCAAGTCCCAATAGAGGATATCAGTGAGCCTTGGCGTCCTGCCGGGAATGAATGCCTGATGAAGTTCATCTGATGCGGCGAGAAGAACTCCGAGCAAGAATACTTTTGTAGAAAATGCCAGAAGTCCCTTCTCCCAGAGGGCCTGGAGTAGTGCGAGAGAGATGAAAAGACCCAGCACGAGGTATTCGATGGGGTGAAAAACTTTAGTGCTAAAAATAGGTTGCGCATCTGGGTAGGCACGGTTTGAGAGCAAAAAGATGAACAGTGCGTATATCAGGGCAGGAACCCACCATTGCCACTTACCCAATCGACTTGACTCAGATACCGCTCGGAAAATGGCGCTGACGATTGACCCGGCAAAAAGAATCATGACAGGAATGATTATTTCCCGCAAATCCATCTGGAACAACTTGGCGATCCCCAGTGAGCCGATTGCCTGTGCGGCAAACAAAAGGCATATCCAGCCCCAGGAGGTGTTTCTCTTAATTTCCATACCTCACAAATCCTTCAACTTGGACAGGAGAAAGCCTGTATCGGAAGTGATCTTTGCACCCTGACAATCAATGCTGATGGACCGGTCAAATTTGGGCCTAATGACCCCTCTTTGTCTGTCACCAACCGAGTGCATGAAGAGTCCTTCCTCCTGACGAATTTGCGACATAATATCAGATGGTTGGGATGAACGCAGTATAATTCTCAGGCCTGCTCAGAGGTAATCCAGGATTAGTATGCACTTGCCATTCCCCTATTACCTGACTTTTTGGAAATAGATTTGCTATCTCCTGTTTTCCTCATATCGGCAATGATTTCGTCAGCTTTTTCATGCCTCGACAGAAATAGCGAATTTTAGCCGGCAAGAAGTCCCGCCACGTTGATAGAGACCCATCAACTTGCCGGGTACGAGATCTGGGAAGTGGGAAACGCCCGGCGGCCGCATCGGCAACAAGCTGAGAATAGTCTGCGGCCATCCGTTCTACAGAAAAATGCTCTCTAGATCTCGTGACGGCAGCCTGGCTGATATCGAGCAGTGTTTCCGGTCTATTCGCGAGATCCTCGATTACGGCAGCGAAACCGTCAATATCGCCGGTCTTGACGAGAAAACCGCTCTGGCCATCGACAAGTATCTGGTCCGTGACACCTTCCAAAAGACTTGCTATCGGTACGCAACCGTTGGCCATTGCCTCAACCAGCGCAATGCCGAATCCCTCAAAGAAAGAAGGAAGGAGGAGTATGTCGGCCTTCCTCATTTCGGCGAGAACTCGCCGGTTATCGGTCCAACCTAACATTGTGACATGGCTTGACAGGCCGTTCTCGCTAAAATCATTCAGCAATTTGATCCCATCAGACCCGTCGCCGGCAATCGTCAATGTGCATTCCAAACCTCGACGAATGCACTCGGCGAGGATCATGGGCAGAAAGAATACTCCTTTGTGCTTATGGTCCAGACGACCGGCGAAGAGCAGGTGAAGAGGTTGCCCCGAGGGCTTTAAGACCCGTTGCGGGATCGGACCAGGGGTATCGACCCCATGAGGAATTTCGATTATGGGACGCACGCCTACCATGGCAGAGGCATGCTGCACAATTTTGTCACTTACCCCCACTAACACATTCCAGGCATTCCGATTAGCACACGCAACCTCATAAATTTGCTGTACATCGTTATGTATGATCGGGACGGCAATTATGCTCTCCGGAAGAAGTTCCAAACCGGCTTGGGCCAGAACGTCGTGATTGAGAAAGCAAAGATCACAGCCGGATCTTGTCAGTTCGCTTGCAATTCGGACAATATGCGCGCGGGTTGAAAAAGAATCTGCGTTTGCCAAACAACGCGCCTGAAGGCCCCATTGCGCAGCCTCGTCAAACCACGAGCCTTCTTCCACCGTAAGAAGAATTTCGATTTGGTTACCTTGTGATTGAAGGCTCCGGCCGAGGCGGAACATAAACATCTCCACCCCCCCCGGTTCGAGTCTTGGAGCTACGAGACAAATGCGCATATCTGGCTACTTTATCAGATGCAGCCATAGGCCAAGGGGAGCGCGTCGAATGCGGCGAACACGCCTCAAGACCCATCCGGCAAGGTGAAAGAAGCTGGAAGGCAGTGGATCCGTGTAGATCACACCGGTGCGGACAATTCGGCAACCTGTGCTCTCGCCAAGCCGCCGAAGGGTTCTTCTTGTGAAGAAACCGATGTGTACCGGCGGAATCCAGTCCGGCCTAGCCGCCGTTTGAACCGTGTGGCATTCCCAGTTTGGCACCGTGCAGAAAACCTGGCCTCTAGCCGTTGCAGCATTCACTAACAAGCGGATAAAATCCTTTGGAGCTGAGAGGTGTTCGATAACTTCAAAAGCAGTGACGACGTCGTAACGCTCACCGCGTTTGACAGCCTCCTCCAGTTTCATGGCCCGCAAAGGAAACTTAGCATACCTTGACCCAATCGCGACGGCACGTTCCGAGATGTCGATGCCCGCCACCTTCCAGTGCCTGACGTGAGCAGCATGGCAGAACCGGCCGACACCGCAACCCACGTCCAGAAGCTTTTCGCCAGACTTCCGTTTCACACTTCTGAAAAACGGCCGGTAAGTAATGATGTTGCCGAACTCGGCAGGGTCATCTATCCCTTTAATGATTTTGACTTGGCTCTCCTCATATTCGGCGGTCTCGTAGATAGCGGAGTAATCCACCTTAAGGTTCAATGCCGATGGCGCGAAGCGAAATGAGCAATGAGGGCAGCAGTAAATTTCATGAGAACCAAGTTTGATCCCGACAGGATCGGCTTTAGAGTCGCAAACGGGGCAGCAGTTTTTCACCTCTTTACTGGGTTCTGACATCCAGATGTCCTTTTTGCAAAAAGGAAAAGATCGCTTGCCGCACTTTGGGGTCTACAAGAAACTGAAACGAGACCACAGCGGCACCGAGAATTAGCGGCATTGCCAGGATGTAGCTAAACCGTTGAGAAGCTAACAAGCATATGCCGGCCAACACGATCGCAAAACAGGTTGACATTATTACACGACGAAACATACCTGAGGGCAACTCGCACCGAATGTAGGTGTATGTCCATATGGTTATAGCGATGTAGGCCAGGGCCGAAGCGAATAATAACCCACTGGCACCCGAAATCGGAACCAGGATAAGGGCGCCGGCAAGGAAAAACCCACTGTAAGAAAGGTTGATAGCAAGTGCCAACCACATCTTGCCCTTGGACTCGATCGCCGGACCTCCTGCCGCACCAATGCATTGTATCAGGGTGGCCAAGGCAGCGCCGACAAGCGCCCCGGCACCGGAGCTAAAATCACTTCCATAAGCCGGCATAATCCAATGAGCCATTGCCATCACTAAAGTGCAAACAGGGAAGCCAACCATGATCATTGCACTCTGTGTGAACCGCAAGCTGTCCTCAAAGTCGCCTGTTCCTCTCAGGGAAGCACGAGCCGATGACATAACGGGCAAAACGGCCTGCATCAAGATTGAAGGCAGGAAGAACAGCATGGTACGCCATTGACTCGCGGCATTGTAGATGCCCATTTCACCATAACCACCAGGCCTATTTACCAACATGGCAATGCAAGCCCAATTCACGGGGCTGAGCACCAGGCCTGATAATAGAGCTGGGACGGAGAAATTCCACGCTATCGGCAGTTCATCGGTGCAATTCCGAAACGAAATTGGCACCTTATGCCGGGCCGCCTCGCGTCGAACTGCATAAAAACACATTAGACAGCTTGCGGCCTGCGTTCCAGCCAAGCCAAATACTAGACCCCATAGCCCGAAAATCCACACGCCCGCTACAGTAAGCGGAACGGTGATAATACCTGCTATTGAGTTAATGTAACCAATGCTCTTGAACGCCTCAAAGCCGGAAAGCGTGCCCATCTGCGCTCCATTCACTCCAGAAAACAGCAGTATCAGGGAGCCCGCTTTCAAATAGTTTGTGAGGTGCGGCGCCGCCAGAGTGTTTTCGCACAGCCAAGGAGCCAAAAGCACCAAAGTGAGAGCCATAATTGCGCTGGCAACCCAGGTCAAAGAGCTCGACAGTCCGATGACTCGCCCGGCCCTCGCTGGATCGTTTAAACGGAATTCGGCCACGTATTTTGTAGCAGTAAGCCCCATTCCAAATCCGGCAAAGGTCCCGAACATTCCAACTGTGCCTTGGATGATCCCCATCTCGCCGAAACCAACTTTGCCCAAGATCCGTGCAATAACAATCGAAGAAAGCATACCCAGTGGGCGAGAAACAGCTGTGCCTGCCATTGACCAGAAAGCCCCCCTGGCAAGGCGGTAGCCTATGGGTGAAGTTTGCAACTGTTCCAACCGGTGTCGTAAGAATGCCGGGCAGACGGAAAGCGGAAATGGCAGCCTCACACTTGCCATTATATTGTTCTCACTCGAAGGAACTCGCTGCATGCACTAACGATGCGAGGAGCGGATTTGCCATCCCCATAAGGATTGGCTTTGCCCGCCATAGACTCATAACTGTTTTCGTCCGTCAAAAGACGGGATGTCTCCATCACGATCCGGCGGAAATCCGTTCCAACCAGCCTGGCGGCGCCTGCCGAAACTGCTTCGGGCCGTTCCGTATTGTCACGCATGACGAGCACCGGTTTTCTGAGGCTGGGAGCTTCCTCCTGTATCCCGCCGGAGTCGGTGAGGATCAGTGTCGAACGATGCATCATGGCAATAAAAGGAAAGTAGGGCAGCGGATCGATCAAATGAATGTTTCCTTTTTCACCAGAGCCTAAGATCCGCATCACTGGCTCGCGAACGCGAGGGTTGAGGTGCACCGGATAGACGAATTGCACGTCCTCAAAACGGTCGGCAAGCTCGGCAATGCTTTGGCAGATGGATTGAAAACCCTGCCCGAAGTTTTCCCTCCGATGGCCGGTGATAAGAACCATTTTGGCGCCATTCCAGGATGCCGTCGTTCCGGCCGGCAACCCCGGTATGTCTGGAGGTGAGGACTTGATCTTTTCCAGCGCTATAAACAGCGCATCGATGACTGTGTTGCCGGTAACGAATACACTCGCCGGCTGAACACCCTCCCGTAGCAGATTTTCGCGACTTAGCTCCGTCGGGGCAAAATGCAGCGCGGCGATGTGGGAGGTAAGCACGCGGTTGGCTTCCTCGGGCCATGGTGAGTAGAGGTTGCCAGTGCGTAAACCCGCTTCAACGTGTCCCACTGGAATATGGTGATAAAAGGAGGCCAGGGCTGCACTGAACACGGTTGTAGTATCACCCTGTACGAGCACCAGGTCAGGTTTCTCTGCAGCGAAGAAACCATCGAGGGCCTCGATCGCACGCGATGTCAAACCGCTCAGTGTCTGATCGGGCCTCATTAAGTTCAAGTCCTGGTCAGGCACTATGTCAAAGACCTGGAGCACCTGATCAAGCATTTCACGATGCTGGGCCGTGACACAGACTCGGCAATCGAATTCAGAATGCTTCCTTAATTCAAGAATGACAGGCGCAAGCTTTATCGCTTCCGGACGCGTTCCGAACACAAGGCAAACTTTAAAGTTTCTCTTCACTTAAAATAAAACCTGTTTGTTATTTAGACGGCCCCAATGAATCAGCATCGCCCCCCGGGAAAAGCATCTGCCAGTTTTTCGGTCCAGCAATCCGGAACGCGAGAATTTTCCAATACGCCAGGGTACTTGAACAGCGCGATGGTATCCTATTTATCCCTGGCCGGTCTGAAGGTCTTTTGCATCCATATTGTTCTTTGCATGACAGTCACTCAGGGGTTTGAACCTTCAGACGTTGCTTTTGAGAACGTTTGAGCTGCCGAGAGAAGGCGCCTGCTTGAACAGGTTTAACAACGTAATAGCACAGGATTCGCCATTTCATTCCTGTCTCTCCACTCTCGCCGATTGACTCCATAAACATTGCAACCCTCCTCTGCCAAAAGTCAGGGCGGGTACGCGCAGTCCTGCCCCCGTAATCCCGGCGATCAGATCAATTTTCTTGCAGTTTTCATTTTTCAACTTGCCGGGGTAATCGGCTTATGGCCACGGGTTCAAGGTAGCACTCGTAAGTCATATGGATTCCCTGTCGAAGTCCAATCCGTGGACCCCAACCGAGTGAGCGAATGCGTGATACATCGAGAAGCTTGCGGGGAGTGCCGTCCGGTTTTGCAGGATCGATCGAGATGCTTCCTTCAAACCCGACTGCTTCAGCAACTAACTGCGCCAGTTCCCTTATGGTCAAATCCTCACCTACTCCTATATTGATAATCTCCTCGGAATCATAATGCTGCATAAGGAAAACGCAGGCGTCCGCCAGATCGTCCACGTAAAGGAACTCACGCCTGGGGGCGCCAGTTCCCCAAAGCACAACAGATGGCGTCCCAATTTCTGATTGCTCGCAGCAGGAAGGCGACTGAGCAAGAAGGGCATTCAGATTACTCCTGAAATCGCCGCTTATGGGTCCAAAGCGCCTCTCGTCTTCGACAATTCCTTGAGAATCTCCCCTGCTCGCAAGCTTCGCCAGATGGAACTTTCTGATAAGCGCAGGAAGTACATGGCTCGTTTCCAGATCAAAATTATCTCCCGGGCCGTAGAGATTAGTCGGCATTACTGAGATCGCATTAAAACCATATTGCCTTCGATATGCCTGGCACATTTTGATTCCGGCAATTTTCGCCAATGCGTACCACTCGTTCGTGGATTCCAGGGGGCCGCTCAGCAGGTATTCCTCTTTTATAGGCTGAGAGGCCATCTTGGGGTAAATGCAGGAGGAGCCGAGGCAGAGTAGCTTAGCAGCCCCGTTTCTGTATGCCGTATCGATCACGTTTGCCTGGATCATCAGATTGTCGCGGATGAAGTCGGCAGGGTATGCACTGTTGGCCAGGATACCCCCGACACACCCGGCAGCCAGGAAGACGTATCCGGGCCTTTCCTTGTCGAAAAAAGCCCTGACGGCGGATTGGTCGGTGAGGTCGAGTTCCTTGTGGGTGCGCAGGACGAGATTGACATAGCCTTCAGAATGGAGCTTTCGGACTATGGCGGAGCCCACCAGCCCATTGTGGCCGGCTACATATATTTTGCTCTGCTCATTCATAGGGGTGCCTTGCATTCTCGAGTAGCTGTTGATTTTATTTGAATCTGCATGCTTCCCCTTCGTGTACCTCGTGGTTGAAAGAACTCGAGGCCTCGCTAGCGGAAGAGCACAAGAAGCAAGAAGGAAGGTTTCATCTTCTATTATAGATTTGCTTCACAGCTAGCGGGGGTTGTGAATCCGTTTCTATTGCAGACCGCTTCGCGTGCGGCTTCCAGAATATCTTGAGTGACCATATCGTGAACGAGTTCATCAAAGCTGACTTCCGCCCGCCATCCCAGTTTCTCACGTGCTTTGGTGGAATCCCCCAGGAGGGTCTCAACTTCGGTCGGGCGAAAATATCTCGGATCGACCAGCACAACCGGAGTTCCCACAAGGTTGGAAGTATTCCTGCAATGAGTGGTATATTTATCCAGAAGCTCGGAGGAATGAACTGCGGCGATAATTCCTTTTTCAGCAACTCCCTCCCCATGCCATTCGAGTTCGATCCCGAGGTCCCCGAATGCCTTCTCGCAAAACTGCCTTACTGAATGCTGTACGCCTGTAGCAATGACAAAATCATCGGGCTCATCCTGCTGAAGAATCAGCCATTGTGCTTTTACGAAATCCCTCGCGTGTCCCCAGTCACGAAGAGCCGAAAGATTTCCAAGATACAGAGTGGATAGCAGGCCAAGGGCAATTCTTGCTGCAGCTTGGGTAATCTTTCGGGTGACAAAGGTTTCGCCGCGGATGGGAGACTCATGGTTGAACAGTATTCCATTACATGCGAAAAGATCGTAGGCCTCCCGGTAATTCACCGTAATCCAATAACCGAAGAGCTTGGCGACAGCATAAGGTGACCTTGGATAGAACGGCGTGGTTTCTCGCTGGGGAATTTCCTGAACCTTCCCATAGAGTTCGGAAGTTGACGCCTGGTAGAACCGGGTTTTCCTTTCGAGGCCCAGGATGCGAATGGCCTCGAGTATCCGCAAAGTTCCGAGCCCATCTGCATTGGCGGTATACTCCGGAGACTCAAAAGATACCTTTACATGACTCTGAGCGGCAAGGTTGTAAATCTCGTCCGGCTGGACTTCCTGGATTATTCTCAACAGATTGGTCGCATCCGTAAGATCGCCGTAATGAAGGGTGAATCGCCGGCCTTCCTCATGCGGGTCCTGGTAAAGGTGATCGATGCGCTGGGTGTTGAAAAGAGATGCCCTTCTTTTGACACCGTGGACGATATAGCCCTTCTCAATCAGAAACTCAGCCAGATAGGCCCCATCCTGCCCTGTAATACCCGTGATAAGTGCAACTTTGTTTCCCATTATCCATCCTCAGCACCGGCTGCTGGTTGCAGCCAGATGAGTAAAGTCTGCGAAGAAATAGACCAAAACGAGCAGGTTATCGAGCGCTTAGCCCGGAACATTCCGGCCGGGGAGATTTGGCGTTTCGAAATAAGGGGCAAAAAATCCGGCAGGCAAAGCTCCGCCAACTCGGTTACATATCCGTTCTGATCCGAGCCCGGCCCGAAAGGATGAACTGAGATGACGGACAAGACTATACATAAAAAGGTGTGGCTGAGTGTCCCGGAGACGTTAAGTTTATGTTACATGAAAGTGTCGAGCCGCATGCTTCGGGGCTTTACCGGGATAAATGATGGTTTATTAAAGGTTTTGGAGTTCACGAAACTTCGGGATGCGAACGATGTAGGGCATATATCACAAGGGCAGGCGCGTCGGCCTGCCCTCAGGCTACTTCCGTGTGGGAAACCGAAGGCTCTTTCTCTGCGCCTCTGCGGTAAGCTATTATCTTTTTTCCCTCTCAATCCAACTTGATAAAAGCCGGTGTTTCCCCACCGTAAACGAGCCAATGATAAGCTTGACGCATCATTTTTCCTACGTTAGCCCGGGAGTACTCCCGCATCATCCACTCCCGGCCCCGCGCGCCTCGTTGCGCCAGGGAAGCCGCAGGCTCTTTCATCGCTTCCTCCAGGCAGCCCACCAGGGGATCGAGTCCGATCTCGATCCACCATCCAGCCTTGTAGCGCTCCAAATCGGGCCAGGGCGCCCTTTTCGTCACAATGACGGGAGTTCCCGCAGCAAGGGCCTCGGCCACGGTGGCGCCGAAATTCTCGGAACGGGTGGGCAAGACGAATAAGTCAGCCTCACGGTAGGCCTCCAGCTTTGCTTCCCCGTAAAGCTGACCGCAGAACTCGACCCGCTTCAGATTCAATTTTTTAGCGAGCATCTGCATTCGCGGCAGGCAGCCGTGGTCGTCGGGACCGGCAATGCGCAGGTCCCATTCGGGAAAGCGGTGGGAAAGCGCCCGCCAGGCCTCCAGAAGGATGTCTACTCCCTTTATGGGATGAATGCGGCCCAGGAACAAAACTGTCCGCCTGTCGGTTTGAGGCTTCGATTTAAGCTCCGGTACTTCAACACCGTTGGGAATGATACAAACCGGCTGAGAGCGCAGGCCGGCAGATCGAATGTCCTCATACTCTTTTTCTGCCGTGGCGTGAAAACAACTTGCATGACCTATGGCGGGGCCTTGTAAAAGTTTCCAGAAGACCCTTTTGGTCAGGGCGGAGTACTGAAGGGCTTCAGGCGCCAGGGTCCCGTGGGGTGATACTACAAAACGGCACTTGCTGCCCCGGGTGACCCACCCCGGATAAACGTTGGCCATTCTCCACAGGCTGTGGGTGTGAATGATGTCAGCGTGCGCCGCGGCCAGGGTAAGCTCTCGATGCATCTCAGGGGAGATGCCCAGCCGGCGTCTGAACGCAGGAAAACTTCGGCAGACTTCAACAAACCAATCCGCAGGCCGCAGCCAATCATACTCAAGAGTGAGAAGACGCACGTCGTCTCTGCCTGACAGCAATTCCTGGCAAAAGTACAAAACAGGATAAGACAGCCCAATCATATTTTTGCCCATGGCATGGACCACGTGCAGTACCTGCAAGGCCCGGTCGGCTTCACACATTGGGCGACTCCTGTGCATCCTCTGGTGATTGACTTACAGCAGGGACGCATTCATCGTGATATGACTGCAAGAGTCCGAGCAATCTCGGAACTATCTCCGGCTTCCCATATTTTGAAAGCGCGAAAGCAGTTAACTCCTCCGCTGGAGGAGGCTGCAGTTTGTGTTCGAGAAAATCCCGTATCTTTTCTCGCAGCGCAACGGGATCGCCGGCCGGAACGATGAAATCAGGCAATATCGCCTTCATGATCTCCGGGATCGCACCAGCATCAGTTGAAATTACAGGACATCCGCAGGCGAGCGCCTCCAGGATGATAAGGCCGAAGCATTCCAGGGAATTTGTAGGTAAAAGAAACGCATCGGCCGCTTGGTACGCCAACGTAAGCTCCTCGTCAGTCAGCCGTCCCGTAAAACGCACACGATCGCTAAGGCCCAACTCAAGGGCAAGGGATTCTAACTTTGGCCTCAAAGGGCCATCCCCGCCCACATAAAAGAACCACTCGTGGGTTGGAGCCAACGGTGCCATCGCACGAATCGCGGTGTCGATGCCATACCTTTCTTCCAGCCGTCGCAGCGTGAAAAATATTGCTTGATCGACCGGCCATCCGAGACGTCTGCGCGCCTCCATTCGTGTGCGAACTCTCCGGAATCCATTGCGGCACCAGTGCGGAATGACGGTGACCCGATCGCCCAGACCATGGAAATTGTTAAGCTCACAACGCGTGAACTCTGACAGAGTATGGATTGCAGCGCTCCGGGTGAGAAGTTTTCTCTCGAGTGATTTCAAGATCGGCAAACCCAAAACCAGCTTGACCTTCCCCGGCCAGCCTTGAGCGGCCCAATTAATCTGTTGCTCAAGGACTATAGGCGAATGAACGGTATATGCACAGCGGACCGTACTTCCTGCAGCCCGCAAAACTCCCGCCCCGGTAAACGGAGAGTGTATATGGACTACATCCCACCTTGTCTCCCGGAGCCATTGACCGAATGCCGCCGCTGCCGCCTCAATTTGATGGTGCATGCGCCTCGGGTGCCACTTTGTCAGTTTGGGCTTCTCATATCGTACGATTGTTATGCCCTCCTGCAGAGTCGGCCCGTCCGGTAGCTCCCCAAGGCTCGGTTTGAGGCAAAGCATGGCTACATTCCATCCCTGATCTCTTGCAGCCCTGGCAATATCCCATGCAACACGCTCGGCCCCTCCTGGTACATCGAGGAAGCAGAAATCGACCGCAACCAGGTAGTTCACAGATGATAGTTCCTTAACTGTTCACCACAGCATTTCATGTCCCTGAGGGACACCCCAAACCATGAAAAGTCGTAGGATGGGTGGAGCGAAGCGCAACCCATCAAGTCTTTTCGTAGCAGAAGCGCAGATGCCACGGAGGCAAAGCTTTTAGACAGGATTGACAGAATTAACAGGAAAAGAAGAGCCAAAGGCGGAAAAGATTAGAAGGCATAACCTCGCGGAGCGTTGAGATTTGTAAATCTTCTTAAGCCTGCCTAAGTAGTTTTCGCTGCGTTATTTGCCGTTTGCGCGGAAATCTATTAAATGTTCCGTGGGTATAGGAACTTGCAGCCCGGGGTCCGCCGCCGTGGCCGGGGGTTTTGTCGCTCCCAAAACGCGCATCATTCTGTCAAAAACAAAAACAATGAAAGACATCCTGATAAGTCTTGAATAATCTGCGGCTATTGCATCCTCGAACCGGAGGCCGATCAGATAGGCAGCCACAAGAACGACGAGGAACTTTCCCACTGTCGCATTTGAGCCGAGCGCGCAATAACGTCCGATTACAGCCAACAGCATCCCGATTAGGAACATCCCGACCAGGCCGCCCGTCAAACCGTAATTCCAATAGAGCTCACCCAACTGGGTTGTCGGTACAAAGGTCTTGGAGGATGCAGAGAGCCTGAACGTCTTGTTCATCAACTGTCCGAGAGCTAATTCGGGTTTGTCCTCCCAAAACATTTTCGGAACGAAGGTGTACAAGAACGCCAGGATTGTCGCTCCATCCTGGTACGGTACCCCTTCGCCGACATTTGCCGTTATGATGTCTACGTACTTCCGGCAATCCACACGGTCCAAAGCAAGGCTTGTGCTCTTTACCAGTAAAGATTTTTCCCGATGTACAGCCTTCAGTACAATCGCCTTGGAGGACTCCCCGGATTCTATCGCCTGCAGAATTGACTGGCGGTGGACCTGCAGGACGTTCTCCCGATAGGCCGTGAACAAACCTTGATAAAGGATGAAGGAGAGAACGATCGGCACGATCAGCCTCATATTGAATGAACCTCTGTAGAAGAAAGAGGCTGTAACAAGCAAAACTGGAAGTCTATAAGAAATCTCCTTGCTGTTGCCGACGAATCCGAAAATATACTCACAGGCCATTATCAAACCCAGGGAAAGCCAGAGCAACGGCCGCTTGCCCTCTCTCAGGGTCTGGTAAATCAACATGATGCCGCCCAGCAGGCAGAGAAAGGTGGCGTTCGAAATGAGATGGGACCCGATTCCCGCCGTGCGCTCCACGCCTTCGTAAAATACCTGAACGATAATCAGCGCGAGAATCCCGACCGACCAGCAGCAAATCCCCATCCAATATGTCGCCGTCGGCTTCCATTCCAGGGAGAACCATGCTGCGCGTTTCCCTTTCAACAAAAAAGCGGTCAGCAGGGAACCCGCCAGGAGAGAGAGCGCTCCAATGGCGATCAAAACGTCCGACAGAAACGACTTCTCGATGAATTTGGAAGCATCAAAGAGGACATATTCACTGGGAGCAAAGAAATACACAAACTCTGCGGCGCCGAATATGGCATAGTAAAAGAGCATGAAAAACGCAACTAATCGCATGGAGGGATTCCGGCGGAGCAGAAAGTAGGGCGCTGAGCAGAGTGTGAACAGGATGACCTGGTAGGGGACCCGATCCAATGGAAAGGATTCGACCGTGAGGGCCCTCCACAGGAGCGCCAGAACAAATAGAAATACCACGCCGACGAGCAAAAGGAGGCTCGACGGGCTTTTGGAACGTGGCTCCGCCTGTACCTGCCGTTCTGTTTGATTAAACGGTCGAGGTGCGTTCAAGGAGTTCGGAAAGACGCTTTTCGTATGTGTGTTCGGCATGTGCTCGTGCCTGCCCCGCATGCGCAATTTGGCGCCTCATCTCGGGGCGATCGAGATAGTAATCGATTTTATCGAGAAGTTCCTGCCTGTTGCGGAAAACTTCCACTTCCTTCCCGATCTCGAAATGCTGAGAAATTGCAGGAGAATAAGTCATCAACTGAAACCCCCCACATCCGGCAATTTCAAAGGCGCGACAGTTGAGCCCGTTAATTTCCCCGTAATGAAGGGTGTTGAGGACGATCTTTGCGCAGGCGACAGCCTTGCGCTTTTCATCTTCATGGACCACGGCGCCCATGTGCCGCGTGCCGATTCGATTGATAAGCCAATCAGGGACATTGCCCCAGACCTTCAGGTCGTACTTGCACAACGGCTCCAATATGGCCTGACGGTAATAGTAGAGCGTGGCAAAAGTACATATGTCGGATTGATAGCGCGGATCATGTGCTTCCGAAGCAGGTATACTGCGATGGAACTCGGGGTTGCATGCCTCCGGGAGATAGTAGACGGCCTGATGTCCGGCCATGTTTCGCAAAAAATCCACAATGTAGTGATCCTTTACGAAAATCATATCATACCCGGCGCCAATCAGATATTGTCTGCCCATTGTTGTCAATTGGTCCTGGCACCAGCAAACGATCGGCCCCCTGTGAATTCCCCGCATGCGTTCAACTGTTTTTGGCGACAGCATGTTACCCAGCAAAACGAGTACAATGTCAGGCCCGTATTCCCTCACGGCTTTGACAATCTTTCTTTCAACCAGTCTCTCCGGTTCACGGGAAAGCATTCTAAGGGCGACGTGCATATAGCGGTCAAACTTGGGGTTCAGATTCAACATATCGTAGATATTAAAATGCCGAACCTCATGACCCATCGTGCGCAACGTCAGGAAAACGTGCTTTTCCATGGAATCCGGCCCCAGTGAATGGCCCACAAGTAATATCTTCAAACAAGGATGCTCCTTGGTGCAGCAAATGGCGTTCATTGAATTGCCCTGAATACCCTAAAGGTATTGCTGCATTTATCGTTTATAGATTAATTATACAACAAGGATTTCAACCACAAATATAGGGACATAGGATATTTAGTTAGTTGTTGTTCCAGTAAGTATTTTTTCATACGATATCGTTTGTGGGTAGGATTGAATGAGCAGTCGTCACCTATGTGGAAAAACACATCATGTTCCTTAATCCATGCTATTTTATGGACGTTCTGGGCATCTATTCTACGGCATAAGTCTAATTCCATAATCGTCATTGGTACCTTTTTCTTATATAGCCCTATGTCTTTATGGAACGCGCGCCTCTTTATATGAGGGTTATCGGAATACGGGAAATCGCCAGCCAGATCTTTCTTCCGATTCCGTAAGCCGTTCTTGAAAATTACTACCGTCACATTAGCAGAACTAACCCTGTGTTCTGCCGGGAATTGTTTCAGTGGTCTGCGGTGCCGAATCATTCCTATATCTGGATATTCACTAAAAATATCAACGGAGACTCTCAGGAAATCCTTTGGTCCCTGGCAAACCCAATCATCCTGAAGCTGAAGGATATAATCGCCTTTGGACTGCAGGATACCCTTGTTGATATTCATTCCTAATCCCTCATTTCGTTCTGCGAGAAGGAAAATATCAAACGGCAGCTCGCGCATTATTTCCTGCATTTCTTTCGGACTTCCATCATCGCATAGAATGAGCTCCAGCCTGTTCCTGGGATAATCTGTCGTCGATAGCAGAGATTCGACCGTTTGTTTGAGGTGTTGCGGGCGTTTATAACCTGTAATAATTACACTGATCAGAGGTTCCATAACCACCAGGTAATTCTCCAAACTAAGAATTGTCCTTCAGGGCCAATTTCTCGAATCGAGTTCGGCGGGAGCCGGCGGCAAATGTCCACAGAGTTGCGATTGATTGTATCCCGAACCCGAGAACCTTGGCCTGAGTCGCTCCGAGGACGCCTGAGCGGGAAACGAGGATGACAGTAAAAATCAAAGAGACAGCCGTCCCCAACACCTGAGGCATAATGATCCTATGGCTGTGCTCTCTGCTGAGCAGCCCGTTTTCCAGCGCCTGCGTGAGGGTATATAATCCGAATCCGCAAGCGACCCACAGGAATAGTTCCGGGGCGCCGTCGCGGTACTGCCTGGCAAGAAGTATCGAACAGAGCGGAATGCCAAGTCTCCAGAAACAAACGATTCCTATTATGGAAATGCAACAAACGGTCAAGATCCAAAACCGCAGGGTATCTCTGGCTTTATCCGTATCATTTCTGCTGGCCGCATCGAACAGAACCGGTCTGAAAACAGTCGTGCAGGCCGCGCTCAGCATGAGAAAAGGGCGGCTCCCGACAGCAAACACCGCCGCGTACTGCCCAACGTCCGCCGCCCCCATTCTCATCGCAATAATGTAGCGGTCACCCAGCATATAAACCCAGGTCAATATCGCCAAAGGAATGAAGGGGAGGCCATACCGAATGACTCTTCGCGAAAGCTCGGAAGCCGATTCATTTTCTCCGGAACCCGTATCGGCCTTGAGAGGCGGATAGCAGACCATTCCGAAGATCAAAACTCCCAACGCTCCTCCCGCAATTTGACCGAACAGGTAACCTTCTGTAGATGTCCAATACCACAGGAACAGAGCGGAGAAAAACACCATGGTGATCGATTCAAAGGAATTCCAGGTTGAACTGAGTCGTTGCAGACGCTCTGCGTTCAAGCGGTTGATTCTCAGGTTTTTTGAAGTGTCCGTAACCAGGAAGAGAAGAAGAGCCAATATCAGAAAGGGGCGCCAATCATTTCTCTCTAAAATCCTCCAGATAATGTAAACCACGGAGATCGTCAGCCCGCACACTATGCCTGCCCATTGAGCCAAGCCGTTAATACGATCTGTAAACCACCTGATGCGCCCTTTTGAAAGGTACTCGGGATGAAAACGGATTTGGGAATTGACAATCGGGGAGATGAAGATGTCCCGCCCAAGAACAATCAGTCCAGTCAGCAAAGTAGCCTCACCGAATACGGCCTTGGGAGCCAATTCCGTGAGAACCCTTATACCGATGAGCCCAACAAGGGCCACAATAATCTGCCCGGCAATCACCCAGAGGCTTTCGGAAAGAAGACGGGACTTACGGACTACGGAAACCGCCGATGTCAGATTGCCGATGGTCCATCGGGAAGGTGACAGCCATTCGAACGCGCCGCCTGATTCGAGAAGACCTCTTCTGATTTTCATTCCCTATTGGTGTCGATTCCCGGGATATTTCTCGTGGGCGTGGTGGAGGTGCACGGACCCAAATTCATCATCAGGGTTGCTTTAGCGCAAATTCTCCGAACAATGCTGTGAGCAACCTTCTCACATGGGCCGGCGGCTGAGGAGCAATCCGCTCCCGTCGGGTAGAGTCAATGACGAAGCAGGCCTGCCGTTATTTACGGTTGCTTGCTGGATGCCGGTAAACCGCGAGTAGCCGGGTTGGACATCGACCGTCTGCTCACCATTACCTTTCGGATTGACCAAAGCCATTCCATTCTGAAATCGCCTCCGGTAAACACCATTTTGCCAGGGCAAGCTTTGCGGCGGGTCAATCGCTTCGCCGAGCCAGTTTGTGCCGCCTTTGCCCGCTAAATCGTATTCATCGAGCCATATTACCGGGGTGTAACTACTCATAGGGTAATGAAGGGTATCGTAGCCATAATTGAAATAACCGTCGCCCAGCAAAGTTGAGGCTAATCCGTAACGAGCCAACGCATAGTCGCGGTCGCTGCCGTACATGGAAACCACTACGACATGCGGAAAACGAGTATTGTCGGTAAGCCTCCGATAGCCGTCCAGGAAAGTCTCCCATGGTTGTTCATGTACGTTTTCATAAAACGCCATCTCAAGTTGCCCTTTATATTCCCGGGCGCCAAGAAACCCGTCCTTCCCATTGTCACCGGCGTTGCCCATAAGCATCACTGCCGGACATAATTTTCTTATTGAGTCGAAATATCTTCTGAACCCGCTGCGGTAGCGCGACTGTACGCCAGGGTCCGATGCGGCCTCTGTGACGCCGTCGCCGCGCCAGTCAGCATTGATGAATGGCGCGGCGACGACATTATCGACATACCAGAAAGCAAAGTCAGGCGAATTGCGAAAATGGGCAGCGTATTCGCGTTTCGCCAGCCATTCGGAATATCGGTCCCCGTTCGAATCGGGAGTCACTGAATCGGTGACATTGATGCTTCTTGCGTCGGGGTAGACATAGAGAAACTGCCCGTTTGCAGAACGGGCCCACCAGTCGTCGCGTCCATGCGGGCCCCGCTCCGATGAAACTTTCGTGTTGATATCTGCATTGCACGATTGCTTAAGCCCAAAAATCATCACCTCATTGAGGATCGTATATTGGCCAAGCAGGATGTCAGGGTTTCGAGCTTTGATCGCCCTCAGAATATCTCTTTGTTTCAGAAGCCCTTCGTGCCAGTCCCTGTCAAAATTCAGGACCGCCAGGTCCGCTTTGGATAGCGCATTCACGTAGCGTTTGAAAAATGAATTTACTCCGTGCCCTGTGGCAATTCTGGGGAAAGCCTTTTTGAGGGGGACCGCTGAATTGTTCCGCACTGAAACGGATACCGGTGCTGAAAAATACTGGTTCCCCTCCTTATCCGCTGCCCTCATGTTCAACAGGTGTATTCCATTAGTAGCTTCCGTTGTTTCCCATGAAAAGACGGCAGGAGAACCATTGATCACAACGCTCGAGTCGGTTCCATCCACCTGCAGTACAGCCCTGTCTAAAGGGCCGTTCGTCTTCCCGGTAACCGAGGAACGCATCGGTACTCTGCCCGACAAAACAGTGGATTGCCCGCTGTCAATTAAAGAGAGTTCCACTTTTGCGCTATTCCCGCGGGAGTGGTTATAAATTGCCTTGATCTCCGAGTCATCGAGCGTCCGGTCGTATAAACGAAAATCTCTGATAAGACCTCTGAAACAGTACGACCGGTTTCCCGGCCAGGGTTCCGGATATGGATACAGGCAGCCGACGGTCAGGGGAACGTTTTTATCTCCTTTGGCAGGCTTCCAATTGAAAACCGGGTTCTTTTTGGAGATTTGCAATAATCCGTTTAAGTAAATATCTATGCGGGATGCAGAAAAGCGGACTATAAAATGCGTCCAGTTATTCAGGGGAACACTGCCTGAGGCAGTCGATATCCGGGCGTTGTCGGCGCCCTCCATAAGGATCAAGCTAAGCGCATGATCATCTGAATAGCCGATGCCGTAATTGTACTCCCCTTCGCCATTCCACGGCTTTGACACAATTCTGCCGCCGTCACCCCGGGGATATATCCATGCCGAAACGGTGATCTCCCCGCCGGTAAATTTCATCCCCTCACCGCTGCAAGCTTCTACGCGAGTTTTTATGCCGTCAAGTTCCAGCGCATAGCCGTTTGTCCCGGGGGCAAAACGTGCCGGTACGGGCAAACGTCCGGTGTTTCCGCTGTTACTCGAGTCAGGCGCCAGGTCCCCGTGCGATTCGTCTAGTTTCCAGAATAAAAGGATTCCCTTCGAGATATCGTCATCATCTTCCGGAACGTGAGCGGCTGCGGTTGTGAACGCCAATAAAAAAAATATTCCAATGACAATGGATAGCGTTGAACTCCCGGGCACTCGATCATTCGGGGGGGTACTGGAAGTAGTTTTCACGTCAAATCCTATGAAACCAGCAAGCTCTGCCATGACCTATGCACGCAAACGGTCACCCTCAGAGATCAAAAAGCGTTTCACGTTGAGGACCCTGGACTTCTGAAGTTATTTTGGCGGTACGGTATCAGATGGCAGACATAGCTCCGCAAACTCGGTTACATTCTTCTCGGCCGATTGCCGCCCGTGCGGGCAAAACGTTTCTGATGCGGATATTCATACCTGAAAAGCAGGGGGCGGGTCATTCCGGGAGTGTGACCTTTGTGTTACATGACGATGGCGGGCCTGCTGAGCTTCAAAACTCAGGTCACGGCCGCGCGGCCGGTCCGCTGTTCTATCGGCTGCCGGTACTTCGCTCCGGGCAGCCATGATCGTGCGCAGTGAGTATGGAAGGATGCATTTCCACTTGAAGAGAGTTTAAGACTGGGTAAGGAAGTTTTTGACAGGAGTTCAGGAGAAACTCCCTTTCGAATCTGAAGCGCCTTCTCCACCATTGGTTGGGGATGGACAGGAGCGGGCGGGGTATGCAGCAGAGCCGCGAAAAAGTCTCCGCGCTCTGCGAGGTGCAAAAGTGGCGGCGGACGCTCACGGGACTACCACCACGTCCCCTCGCTCCAGGATTATGTTTTGCTCAAGTTTTTGGCCCTTCTTTATCTTCTTGTAGTTAAACGCAATGTGCTCGGTTTCCTTGCCGGAATTGCGCAGTATCACGATGCTGCTCTCATTGGCAAAAGTCGTCAGCCCACCCGCCATTGCAAGCGCCTGGAGCACTGTCAGCGGTTTCGCCACATTGTACATGCCCGGCTTGTTCACCTTTCCAACGACATAGTACTGCAGGCTTCCCAGTTGCGAGACGCTCACCGAGGCTACAGCTCCCGGGATGTATTCATGAAGGCTTTGTTCCATGGCTTCTTTTGCCTGCACGGTTGTCAAGCCTCCGACCTGCACGTCGCCAACCAGGGGGAAAGATATTTTCCCGTCAGGTCTGACCACGAGGTCCTTTCTATTGAGCGATTCCTCGCCATAGACGCTGATTTCCATTACATCGCCCGGCCCGATTTTGTAGTCGGCGGTGACTTGTCCGCTTACTTCGGCCGGTTTGGCCGGAGCTTCGGTGACTTGTCCGCTTTCTTCGGCCGGCTTGACAGGGGCTCCGGTGACTTGTCCGCTTTCCCCGGCCGGTTTGGCCGGGGCTCGGGACAGCCTGGGCATGGCCATCCAGTTTGAAGCACAGCCTGAAGCGACAATCAGCACCAAAAGAAGCGCGTATAAGGTTTTCATCTATTAAGATCTCCCGATAAGATTATATGATCGATGAAGGGTCCCGTTACCCCTCCAGTTGTTTTTTGAGGTCCAGGGCCGTCTTCCTGGATACGGAGTCGAGATTTTCCTGCAGCGCCTTCTCCAGATAACGGCTTGCCTCCTGCGTCTCCCCTTTTGTTTTGGCGATCATCGCAGCATGGAGATTTAGCTGACCGGCGTCCGGGCGCAGGGTCAATGCGGTTTGAATGCGGGACCAGGCAGTATCGAGATTACCCTGCTTGAACGAAACCCACGCTGCGGTATCCATAAAGGCAGGATTGTCCGGTTCTTTGGCGATGACCTGTGCTGCAAGGTTTGCCGCTTTTTCAAGGTCTTTGGGGTCTGTTCTGTACTCGGCATAGAGGTATGCCAAATCGTTCATAACTGACGGTGACCCGCCGGACTTGCTCAACAGTTCGTCGAGCAGGCGGCTTGCATCGTCGACGCGGCCTTTCTGTTCATAGAGCATGGCCAGACTGATGGCGTTCGATGGAGACGAATTGATATGGTACATTTTTTCCATTTCAATTATTGCTGAATCGGCTTTGCCCTGCGCGGCATATACAATTGCCATCGCCCGATGTGGATCGCTCCACTCGGGGGCCAGTTGAACAGCCCTGGCAAGAGCTTTTTCCGCTTCAGGCAGATTTCGGTGCTGGGCTTGAATCTGGCCTATAGAATAGAAAGCCTGAGGAGATGCCTGTTTTTTGGCGGCCTCCGCTTCAACCAGCGCCATTCCGCTTTTGTAGTCCCCTTTCTTCTCATATGCCGCTACCAGGACGGGAATAGCGTTTTCCCATCCATTTTGCGCGGAGAGGGCTCGTTTGAGCCAGTCAACCGCCTTATCGGGCTTCGACTGCGCAAGCGTGAGTTGTCCCAGTTCGATGTAGCCGGCTGCAGAATCGGGAGCGAGCTTGACTATCTGGCGGAAATCCTGCTCTGCCTTCGAGAACTGCGACTGTGTCATAAGCACCCTTCCGCGAGTTCTTAGAAATACCAGGTTTTCAGGCTGCATCTCCAGCCCCTGGTCCAGGACGCTTATGGCTTGGTCCAAGTCCCCTTTGACCAGCAGTATTCGGACGTACTCGAGTCTGAGGTCATTGTTTGCCGGTTTTGCCCTGCATGCATTATTCAAAGTGTCTGCAGCCAGAGAATCTTTCTTGTTGAAAAACTGGCTCCTTGCCAAGAGAATCGTGGCTGATGCATCTTCCGTCCGTGACGCCGCCGCCTGTTGCAGGTGTATTTCAGCCTCTTCGTACTTGCCTCCATCCAGCAGCAGCCTGCCGAGCAGAAGGTGAGCCTCGGAATTGCCCTGGTTCTGCTTTAGCACCTCCTCGCAGATTGCGGCGGCGGCGGTTTTTTCGTCCTTATCTGCTATAATCGAAGCTTTCGTCAGAAGGAGCTTTTCTCTGTCGGCGGGCTTGATATCGAGCTTGAGGGCTGCCTCGATGCGTCCCAGAGAGTCTGCGCCGTCCCCCTTGGACTGAAATATGCCAACCAGCGCCAATGTGGCTTCGACATCGGCAGGTTCCTTTGCCAGGATTAATTCGAGGACGTTCTGCGCCTTTTCAGACTTTCCCTGCCGGTGATAAAATCCCGCCCTGGCCTTGAGCATTTGGGAGTCATTGGGGAGCTTCTCATAGGCATCCTCAGCCTCCTCGGGCATCTTCAGCTCTTCAAAAGCCCTTGCGCGCAAAAGCGCGATAGAAGTTTCCCCGTCATTGGCGTTCACCATTGCATCCAGCTCTTTAGACGCGCGTTTCTGATCGCCATGCTCGGCGGCGAACGAGGCAAGAAACAGGTAGGGAAAAGTCGCCTTGGGCTCGATATGGGAAGCTTTTACAGCGGCTTCTTCCATTGCTTTGAAATCACCCACCGCCTTGAGGGAAATGGCAAGCAGCCTCTGGACGTCAGCATTCGCATCTGCGTCTTTGACCTTTCGCAACTCTTCGATTGCCTGCTCATACTGCTTAAGACCAATGTGGGCGGTCGCTTTGACAATCGCGATTCTGGTCTCGAAAGGCTCTGGTTTCCCGATTTTGGAGATCTGTTCCAGAGCCTTCTCCGGCTGGCCCCCGCAAAGTAGCGTTGCCACTTCCAGCCTGGCTTCATCAAGATTGGGGTCCAACTCCAGGGCCGTACTCAGGGTGCCATAGGCTTGCTGGTATTGTTTCTGCGCCAGGAAAGCCTTCCCCAGCGCAAGGTGAGCGGCTGCGCTTTTTGGATCGAGCTGCAGAGCGTTTTTGTACTGAAGGATGGCCCGCACCGGATCGCCGCTTTCGATAAGCCGGTCCCCCCGCGTGACAAACCTCGCGGCCTTTTCCTCCTTGCTGCTGCAGCCGGGGAGATAGAGCAGGAGAGGAACGCAAAGCAGAACTGTTAATATACGGGTCTTTATGTCCATGTTGAACCTCCATAACCGAGCCCGGATGCGTTCCGTCCGGCAGCAGGTGTCGGAGTTTGGCGGCGAGCCAGGCGTTGCGGTTTATTTATCGCGGTCCGTATTTGCCGTTCAAATCCTTTGACTTGACATCATTGAAGATCAGGCCAAGGACCTTTTCACGGGGAACCATGTCCATCGCATTCTCTACGCTGGTCCGGGAGGTGTGGCCAGCCCTTGCCACCATGATTATGGAATCCACATACTCCGAAAAAACGAGCGCATCAGGAAAACCGTTCATGGGCGGGGTATCAAATATGATGTACCGATCCTCGTAGCGTTCTTTAAGCTCCTTGACCAGGGCTTCCATTCGCGAAGACCCGATCAGTTCCGGCGCCTGCAGGACCCTGCCGCCGGCAGGAAGGACCGTGAGACTTTCGATCCCGGGGTTTATGAGAAGTTCTTCAAGCCCGGCCTCGTCGGCGAAAAAGGACGTCAGACCGGGTACTTCCGGGTCCAGGCCGAGAAAGGTGTGAATGGAGGGATTTCTGAAGTCGAGGTCAACCAGAAGGGTAGTCTGCCTCGAATCCCTGGCTATACTGATCGCCAGATTCGTTGCGATGAGACTCTTGCCTTCACCCGCATCAAATCCTGTGACTTGGATGGTAGTCCAGCCTTGAGACCGGGTCCGGTTGAAAAGCAGCGTCCTCAACATTTTGAACTGCTCGGCAACCCGGCTGTCTTCATCCAGTATGATTTTGTTCTTCGTCAAAGCCCTGGAGTGGAGCGGGATTACTTTTGTCCTCGAATAGGCGGGACCGCAAACTCCCAGTTGTGGAAACTTCGTCGCAACCCTTTCACACATCCATTGTTCGGCTTTACTGCGCCCCTGGACGATTCGTTTAATCCATTGCATATCGATCCTTCACTCTAGCTTGCCCGAGTTTCACAGGATTTTCTTTTGAACCAGTCGGCCCAGCTTTGCGTAAACGATGTCCAGGTCCATTACGAAAAAGTGGACGACAAGGATTATGACAATGACGCCGCACATGCCCGCAACCCAGAGGACAACCCTTCGCTTCCGCCTGGCGGCTATCTCCGCTTCGGTTATCATTGCCGGTATGATCGAAATAACCGGGAACCTGCTTATTTTTTGAAGGACTTCCAGATCGTAGATTCTCTTATCCGAAAATTCTCGCGCGGCGGCGGCTCCAACGGACAATCCTAACGCCAGGACGGCCCCGGCCAGCATTATGGCGAGCCGGTTGGGTTTAGCCGGTTTTTCCGGCAAAAATGCCGGCTCAACCACCTGAAAGGATTCCCCCTTTTTCTCTTCTTCCATCCCCTGGGAAACTTTTGCGCCCAAAAGCTTTTGCTCTATTGTGTTGCAGTTGATCTTTGCAGATTGGTATTCCGTATCCAACTCGGCAAACTGTTTTGCGACCTGGGGCATGGAGTGCAGTTTCACCAAAAGGTCTTTAGTATCCTTTTCCAGTTGCTTTTTTTCCGCCTGAAGCGATGAAATGGAAACTGAAAGCTTATCCAGTTCGGTCTGAAGGGTGATATAAGCCGGGCTGGTCGGGGCCGAAGTGATCTTCGAACCCGCTTGCCGGTCGTTCTGCAACCCGGCCAACTCCGCCTTTATCTTATTTATTTCCCGTTCGGTGCTCTGCACTTCAGGGTGTTTGTCGGTGTAAGTGGATTTCAGGTTGGCCAACCTGGTCTCGGCGGCCTTGAGATTATCCATCATCTGATCGTATCCTCCGCCCGCTTTCCCTTCCGATTCCAAAAGGGTGATCTCCTGGTCCTTTGCTTTAACGGTCGGATGGCTGGCGGAATACTTCGACAATGCCTGAGTACGCTCCAACTGGACCTCCCGCAACCGCTCCGATGGGGTCAACACCTTGGATGTAGTGCTGCCTGAATAGGGGTCCAACATTGCCTGGTTCCCCTTGAGAATCGAGCGCTGTTCTTCGAGGGAGCTAAGCTGCATGTCGACGTCGCTGAAACGCTGGTTGAACCTCTCCAGCTTCTGCATATTAAGGGAGGAGTATTCCGGGAGCTCCTCCAGATGATCTTTCTGGAAAGCCGCGAGACTGGTCTGCAACCCATCCATCCGCATGCGCTCCTGCTTGAGCTGCTCGGTCAAAAATTCGGTGGTGCCTCGCGCGACCTTCTCCCGTGACTCAAGGTTCTTTGCGAGGTAAAAGGAAACTATCTCATTTGTCACAGCCTGGGCCTTCCCCGGGTCCTCATCTTCGTAGGAGATGGAAAAAGCAATGGTTAGAAGTACCGGCTGGCTCGCGTTCTCTTTGTTTACTTCAGCATTGATGGTCTGAAACGAAATTCGCTTGCGGATCGCATCCACTAAGTCCTCAGTCGTGAGCTTTTTTGCTTTATCAGGAAGAAGATTGTACTTTTCCACCAGCTTCAGGATTTTGGAACGCGATGTCACTTCCTGAGTTATGGCCTGAATCCGTTCCTGTGCGTAAGTGGTAACGGTTGAAGGCACCATGGTGGAAGGTATCTGCTGGTTTAAGATTAGCACGGTCGCTGTCGACCTATAAACGTTGGGCAATAGGACACAAATTATTGCTGTCAGTAGCAGCAGGGAGATAAGAGGCCACAGGAACCAACCCTTTCGCCTCCAGAAAATCTTTTTTATTCTTTCAAGTTCTTGATCCTGCGCCATAATTTCGTTCTGTCCTTACTTTGAAAGCGCCTCCGGGCAAAGTACATTCTTGCGGCGTGCGGACAACTTCAGTCCCTCGACACAAGCCTTTCGCCGCCCATCAAACGCACTGTCACGATGTGGTTCCTGCCGATTTTGGCCGTTTCCGCCCTATTGTCTGTTGGCAAGGCCTAAAGGTTTCAACGAAACATGCTCACACGCTTTCAGGTTGCGCATGCGCACGACACCCTCAAGACCAGGCGCCGCTGATGAGGCCGGTGTCGTCAAATGTCCATGACCGCAGAAGAGCAGAGAGTACTTTATTGAGATTAGTTTACAGGTTCATGTCGCTTCTGTGTAGATTCGGTGAACTTGAGGCGGGAGGGTGAGAGGCGCGTTTTGACCGCGCCCTGTTTCGGCGCCTGAGTGCCCCACTATGGGGGGTCGTGAGGCCAAGGGAGAAGAAACTCCGGATGCTGCCACTCTTTTGGGATCGGCGAAGGGATTTTGCCGCCTTGTTTTCTCACTCCCTTCCACATTGCCTCACTCGACAATCCAGGCACTCATTGAGCAGGATTTCGTTTAAGACAGGTTATTGATTTTCCATAATCTTTTTGTAGATTGATACCGTCAGCTTGCCGGGCTCAACTCCAACCTGGTCTTCCAAGGCACTTTTGCACTCATCGTACACTCTTAAGGCTTCGGCACGCATCCCGCGGTTCGAGTAGATCAGCATGAGCTTCTGGTATCCTTCTTCGCGTGCTGGATCTGTTTTTGTGATCAACTTATAATACTCGATGGCTTTTTTCGAACTGCCTTGCTTCTCACACAGCTCGGCAGTCCGGTAAAGAACATCGATGTACATGGCGCGCAGTTCACTTCGTCTCGGCTCGGCCCATGCGACATAAAGGTCCTCTGAAAGAAAATCGCCCCTGTACAGATCAATGCATGACCTGTAGCAAAGCATGGCTCGCCTGGTATCTCCCGCATCCTCGGCTTTTTGCCCCCGTTGACGCAGGACCAGAAATTCGTCCAGGTCCACATGACACAAGTCTTTTCTGAGTGAAACGAGGCTCTCCTTCAAAACCACATAAGAAGACCCCGTGGCCTTATCCATGGAGGGTTCCAGCGTCTTACGCAGTCGATGCAAAAGTACCTTGAAATTGCTGTCCGCTGAGATCGGAGATATCTCCGGCCAAAGATCCTCAATCAGAACGTCTTTTGGCACACCTTCGGCCCCTCGGGTTATGATCGCTTTGAGCATCAATTTGCGTTGCTTTGCCTTCCACTCGTGCTCACCGATAAGCGCTTCGCCCCGAAAAACCTGAAAATTCCCGAAAGTCTTGATTTGAATTCGAGGGATACCGGGGTCCGACGTTCTGTGCTGCTCGTCTGCTTGAACATCCGTTCCAACAGGTTCGAGATCGTGGCCCTCGGTTTCAGTAATACGGCCCTGTTCGCGTACTTTGTTCAGTTGGCGGTCTTTTTCGGCAAGAGTACAGAGAAACTTACTTTCAGAGTTGAGCATGCGCTCAGTGAGCCCTTGCGCGATTGCATACGAGATCGAAGGCCGCCTGTGGATAAGCCCTTCAAAATCATCTCTTTTCAATTCCAGCAACCTCACCAGGGTCAGAGTCCTCACCGTCGCGGTCCTCACTCCCGATGGGTTGAAAAAACACATTTCGCCAACATACTCTCCGGCCGGACAAACCCTCAGAAGGTGCTCCTCAGAACTACCAAAAGCCTTAATAGCTTCGAGTTGCCCTTCGATAATTATGTATAAGCGGTCTCCAGGGTCGCCTTCATAAAAAAGAACGGTATTCGCCGGATACTCGACCTCTCTGACGATCTCCGCCAGGAAATTGATTTCTTTCTTTTTGAGCGAAGCAAAAAGAGGGACTGTCCTAAGCAGTTCGATCATTTCTGCTGCCTTAAAATGATTTTTGTGGAAAAGCCGCCGGAAACATCCATGAATGGCAATTAAGTCAATAGTTGCTTTACTGCAATATGGCCTGCAACCGAAGTTACCGTTCCTCCGGATCCAATAATCATAAAAACTCTTGCAACTATCGAAAAAATTATAAACCAGAACGATCCATTCCTCAAGGTTCCTGCACCATGGTTGGCCGTTGCTGCTCAGATATCCCCCGACGCGAGTAACCTTCTGGAAACCGCTGTGTGCTACTAAGCGGCCAAGTTCGTAAGAGCGTTGTGTACCAGGGTGAGTTTTGGCCGGATCTTTTCACCTGTTACAGACAGGTGGCACTCATGGGAAAGTACCTCAACCAACTGACGTTTAAGATGCGGGAAGGCGGGTATGATGAGCGTCTTGAGGAGCTGTTCAATGTGACCCTGGTTTTGGCGGTCCTGATTTCTCTTGCCGCTTTTTGCATCATGCTCCAGTTGGGCTGTTTTGAATACTGTTCTGAGGCGTTGAAACCAGCCCCGAGCATCGAATGGCCGGTCTTCCCGAATTAAGCGCTTGCGCTTCTGATGCACTCGTAGAGTCATTGTCGCGCACTGAGAGCAAAAATATGAGCGACCGCTGGCTACTGTCCCGGGTCCTCTACGTTATTCCATTTTTTTTTACGTGTGTTCGGCGGGTGAGCGAACGAACCTCGTGAGGTTCTCCCTGGCCGCAGTCAAGCCTTACTGGCTTGGTGATAGCCAAGGAAGCCGCTCCATCTTGCCGGTTCATGTATTTGGGAGGAGTGAATGAATTGCTATCAGATCAGCCGATTGGTTCGCCTTCACGAAAAGGCTGAACAGCATTCAAATGAATACAAAAAGCTCTTGGGGAACTGTAGCGCTCAATCGAAAGCTCTCCGGCATCTGCGGAAAGCGGAGCGGCTTCGTTCCCAGATTTCGCGCCTTATCAGGGATCTCAGTTCGGCTGCGAATTGACCCGGAATATCATCGGCGTGGAGGATCCCGTCTTCGCACTGAAGGTTCTGAATCATTGGCGGAAACGGGTTGGAAACATCCAGTGAGAGAAAGTTGATGGATGTGAGGAGGCCGGCATGGGAAGATATTTGGCTTACTTGACTGTATACACCGGAGATCGTGTGGAGAGGCCGGCCGGCCTTGCCGCTCAGAAGGCTACTTGTCGCTCGCGTGCCGAACGGAACAGGTCATCTCTTTTCGCTATCTTCATGGATGAGGGCGAGGGCGAGCAGCGCGGTTTGGAAAAGCAGCCCGCACTCCTGCGTAGATATCCGCCTGACGGTGTCGCAGAAATCAGCTCCAGAATTAATCGCGCCGGAATTATCAGAGACTGGGTTGAAAAACTTGTTGGGCTCTCATTGGAAATTATCTTTCGGAACCGCAGGAGGCGAATCCTGGCAGTTTCTGTTCAGGGAATCAGGAACGTTTATCTCCTCGTGCATGGAGCCGTTGGGTTTAAGACAGATGGTGAATACCTTACCGCACCGCAATTGCCGCTTTGTCCGGAAGGTATTCACCAGGCCCGAGCATTGAGAGAGGAGCTGCAAGATGTACCACTCTCCAACATTTATAGCAGTGATCTGAAGCCTGCCATTGAAACGGCGGCGATTATAGCTGAACCTCATGGGATTGAACCCGGGATACGAGCCGGACTGAGAGAAATCAGCCTTGGAGAGTGTTGTGAATCGACATCCGCAGACGTCCAGCAACTCTACTCAGGGCAATTTGAACACGACATTTTGCATTTCAGACCACTTGGCGGTGAGACCCTTTTCGAATGCGCTGCCAGGGTTATTCCGGCATTTTACGAAATCTTGAATTCGACATCAGGAAATATGGTCATTGTAGGGCACCCGGTCGTGAATCGGATCATTCTCTGCCATGTGCTGGGACTTTCTCTGGAGAACTTATTCGAACTGAATCAGTGTTACGGCAGGGTTAACCACATATATTGCGACGGACCCTATATGCGTCTCAAACGTATGAACGACGATGACCGGTCGCCTTAACGGTAAGGGCCGCCGGCTCCCTAACGCTCAAAACGACTCTCCTGATAACTCTGGAAGAGATGGAGGCAAAGCAGTAAACGAGGGCCTGATGAAAAGAGAAGACCCCACATTGGTAGTATTAATTGCGGATGACGACGAAGACGATTGTCGTCTTGTGGAATCAGCTTTTCAGGAGATTAGCACTGCCCATGATTTGCATTTTGTGGGTGATGGGCAGCAACTCTTGGATTATCTGTACAACGAGGGGGAATTTGCGGACCTTGAAAAGTATTCGAAGCCCAACCTGGTCATTCTAGATCTAAATATGCCGCGAATTAACGGCCACGAAGCCCTGGCGAGAATAAAATCCGATCCGCAACTGAAGGACATTCCCGTATTGATCCTGACCACCTCCAAAGAGGAGTCTGACATAACCTCGAGCATGCTGGCCGGTGCTTTCTCCTTTCTGTCCAAACCGGAGGCGTTTGAGGATTTGATTGATATGCTGTCGAAGATCTGCTCTGCAATCCTACACAATCAGGATGTTCCCTTTCAAGTGATCGAATGCTGACCTGGCAATCAACTCGAAAGAGTTTGGGTAAAAGCATCACGCAGAACCCGGTAATCATGCGCGGCAATAATTATTTAAGCATAACTTTGACTCCAATTGAGGGAAGGAGGCGCCGGATCTCTTATTTGATTATCATTCCAATTACCATCTGATACCTCGAGTGATGGCCTTCCGATCAGCATTTAATCAATTCGGCCCATGCGAAAAACCGGCTCCACTTTCCGAGTTCTTCCGGACTCATGGATGAACGCGGCAAGTCGGGGTTCACAATCTTTCCAAATCTTTCCGCCTTGGATAATCCATAGGGATGATAAGGTAAAAGGGAACATCGCCGGACACCCATTTCACGCAGACGTGCTGCAATGGACCCTATATTCTCCTCGGTTGCCGTGTATGACGGAATGAGCGGAACTCGGACGACGACATCTTCCCTTCTTATATCAAGCAGATGCGCGAGGTTTGCAAAAATCTGCGTATTACTGACGCCGGTCAGAGCCTTGTGTTGCTGCTCATCAGCCACCTTCAGGTCGAAGAACACCAGATCGATGAATGGCAGGGTATTCACAAAATCCTGCCATTCGAAAAATCCATTTGTCTGGATGGTGGTGTGGATGCCTTCGGTTTTGAGCGAACAAAGAAGCGTTTCAAGAAAACCTATCTGGTATGTGGGTTCTCCCCCGGACAACGTGATACCGCCGTGAGACGTCTCGTAAAAGAGACGGTCTCTCAGCAGAATTTCGATGAGTTCAGGGACCTCATAGCTTCGCCCGACCAGCTCCAAAGCTCGAGCCGGGCAGGTATTGGCGCATTCCCCGCAACCCGTGCAGCGTTCTCGATCGATCCGGTCCGCTCGCTCCAAGTCGATCGCGTCCTCGGGACATGCCTTTATGCAGTCGCCACAGCCTATGCACCTGGCTGCATGAAATACAGCCTCCGGAAAAGGAGAAATCAGCTCCGGGTTGTGGCACCAGGGGCATTTCAGGGTACATCCCTTGAAAAAGACGGTCGTCCGGATGCCCGGCCCATCATGGACCGCATAGCGCTCGACACTGCCGATGAGGGCCTCATTCATAGAGGCGGCGAAAGCTTCTGAAGCTGCCTGGCCATGAACCCGAACTTGTAGAGGTAATTCAGGTTTCCGTCGGGCGCAACTTCATGATGCAACATGGCACCTAGCACATCCTGGTTGGGTTCGAGCAGAAATTTCATTAGAGCGCTGCCGTCTTTAAATGTAATCTTTATGTGAGGATCATCGATTTCGCCTTCCTTGACATGCATACCCCCATCATGGAAGTCAACCCCCACAGCGATTTCCCGTGTCGTATCGAGGAACTGATAGCGTCCCGTGAAGTTTTCGATGTTTTTCTCGTACCCTAAGGGCAGGCTGTACACGATCTTCATCAAATCCAGCAGAACTTCCAGAAAGTCCTCCGCCGCCTCGGATTCGATCACCCTGGTGAATTTATCGAGACTTTCCGTATATCCGTTGGGCATGGCATCCTCCTCATCTTACCCCGGGAAATGGGACTTCATACTCGCTTGGGAGGTCATATTGCGAGCGCGAGATCAATTCATCCTTCATCATGTCATTGAGATCTTTGAAATAAGCCGAATACCCCGATACGCGAACCATCAGTTCCGGGTATTTTTCCGGGTGCGCCTTGGCGTCCATGAGCATTTCGTAAGTCATGATATTAAACTGGATCTGCTGCCCGCCCTCCCGGAAGAATGCTTCAACGTTTTTGGCGAAGAGAGGGATCATGTTTTCCTCGTCACGCTCGGGGGTATACTTGAGGTTGAATGCCCAGCATCCTGGAACGTTGGGTCCGCCGAGGGAGGCCACGGCATGTAGACATGCCGTTAATTCAGGAGCGGCCCCGGAAACCGGGGTTATACCGCTCGACAGGACTTTTCCCGCTTTTCGGCCGTGTGGAAGTGCTCCACAAAGTCCTCCCAGTCCGGCATGATTGGTCATCGTCCAATATGCGGGCCGATACGGCCCGCCACGATAATTCAGGTGTGCCTGGTAAACTTCAAAAAGGTGCCGGATAAGGGCCTGTGAGTTCTTAAGGGCAATCGTATTTTCCGTGCCGTACTTTGGCGTTTGGTGCTGCAGGTATGCGAGCATTTTCTCGTCCCCCGCCCGGGAAAAATCGGCCTTGAGCGCGTCCAGGATATCCGGGAAAGAGTACTTGGAATCAACAAAAACGGCTTGTTCTATTGCGTTAAGAGAGTCGACCACGTTTGCGAACCCAATATGGGTTGCACCTGAAGAATTATAGACGGCCCCGCCGCGGATCAGGTCCAGCCCTTTGTCGAGCGGTCCTTCGAAGTAGGCCGAAAGCAACGGTGAGGGCATCACGTCCTGGTGTACCTTACCGAAACACTCGTTCATCTGGATGGCCTGCCCGATCAGCCAATCCAACTGCGTCGTGAATATATCCCAGAACTCCTGAAAATTGTTCAGCCTTGTCATTGCAAGGTCCGGGGTTGCGGGGCCGATCTGATCGTCCCCTGTGATCGGGCGTTTGCCGCTGAATAACGCCATCTCCAGGGCCGCGACCAGATTCAGCAGGATGGAACTCGAAGCGGAATAGTCCTTGCCGCTGCTGGCTAGTTCGACGCAACCGATTATCGCATAATCTCTTGCGTCCTCGGTCGTTTCTTTCTGCCCTTCCAGTGCGGCGATATTGGCAACATCGTTATAAATTGCAGGAACTGCCTTCGTATTGATTATCACCTCGGAAACGCGGTTCAGATACGTTGAGGGGTTCTTGCCGTAATGGTAGCGGGCATTCACGTTAGGGTCGCGAATGCACAGCAGTTCGGTCGCCCTCAGCATTATGTAGGTGAGGTCATTCACGCTGTCTTCACCAAGGTGGTCTACACCGCCCAGAGTGACAGCGGGCGAGGTTCCGGACCCGCCGAACATTTCCTCTGAACTCTCGGGGGTCATTACGACATTGTCCGCCAGTTTGAACCAAAGGCATCCGACCAGTTCGAGCGCTTCGGCCAACGTCAGCCGGCCCTCGTCCATGTCCTTTCGATAATAGGGATACAGGACCTGGTCCAATCGGCCGGGGCTCATTGCCATGTTTTGGTTTTCCGCGTGAATTCCGATCTGGCTTATCCAGACAGCGTTTACCGCTTCCCTGAAAGTCGTTGCAGGGTAGGCAGGAACACGGCGGCAAACCGCAGCCAAATCGATCAGCTCCCTTCTTGCAGATTCGTCATCCTGCAACATCGCGAGGGCATTGGCGTGTTCGGCCAGGCGGTTCGCATAATCCAGCAGCCCTTCCAATGCGATGCACACGGATTGGTAGAAAGCCGTTTTCTCCCTGGATGAGCCATTTGCGCCCGGTACTGCGAGTTGCCCTATTTTTTCTTTAACGTCCTGGCAAATTCCGAGAAGGCCTTTTTCGAGCATGTCGGAATAACGCGGCACCGTATGCGAGAGAACTCCCGCCTTGCCGGCAAGAAAGAAGACGATTTGCTCGAAAAGGCTCAGGCAGGAAGTTCTGCCGAAACGCTTGCGGGTAATCTCGAGTACGTTCTTCTCCATCCAGAAGGGGAATATCTCAGAGTTCAGGACAGCGGCGTCCTCGGATGAGAGGATTTGCGGGTTCTTTTCACGGGTGCTTACCGTTTCCAGTTCCGGCCAGAGCGTGAGCGCAAGAAATTCAGGAAAAAGCGGAGCCCCCAAGGCCTTGGTGGTCGTGCTGCCGGCGAGCAGGTTGCAGTCGTGAACGACCGGGGTCTTATTTCGAAGAAAATGAGCGACCTTTTTCGCCTGGCGCAACTCGGGTCCGTCTGCCGGATCATCCAGATCGCGAAGATATTCCGTAACGTATCTTGCGCGTTCTATACAAATCTCCGGTTTTCGTTTGAAGCATTCCTCGCGCAGTACTTTGAGGCGTGGCATGGTATCGAGTGTATAATCCTTTAGTCCTATGTCCGAAAGAGTAACATTTGCCATTGCCTTTTCCTTTCCTCGTTCCAATATGGATCGGTTTTGCCTGGCTCACTCTTGATGCCGATTGCCTCAAAACCTTACGGCCTAGGTCGACTGAAAGCATATTTACAATGATGCGGCAGGAACGTCGATCTGTACCATGGGATCCTCCTTCCAAGAGCAACCGCCTTGATACGGAGCCTCCATGCTGTGTCCTGCCATTCCGGTGAAATGTTTCTTCAGCATGGATATGGTCTTGAAGGATGACAGGTGTTTCTCCTGGAGTCCCGATAGCCAACGATAGAGCGCAACTGTGAAAGAAAAGTTGAAGAAGATGCACCTATATATACTACCAGCACATTTCGACCCGCAAGTCAAGCCGGAAGTCGTCAAGGTCTCGATGGCATCACTTGCCACAATAACTGCGTTTTTCATGGGCACGCCAATCTGAAACGGGGCTGTTTTTGTATCCTTTTCCGGAGGTGCACCTGGTAACTTTCGAATCAGAGCCTCCAGGAGCCAATCGCCTGACTGTCGTTTAAGGTTGGATCTTCCGTTCCTGAATTCGGGATTTCCGTTTTCGGCATACTAAATCGGGTATAAATTTCCTGAGAGAAAAGACTGACAGCAGGAGTAGAGAACTGATCGGGCAAACATTTCTTTACAATTTCTCCTTCTGGCATTAAAAAAATTCCTTCTATATCTAATCCCGAAGGAAATCGATATGAAGTGCTGGAAGTGCCTGAGTGTCTGTGATGAAAAACAAAAATTTTGTCCAGCATGCGGCACGCAACTGCAGATAACCTGCCAGGAGTGCGGAACCGTTTCTCCCTTGAATGATGGGTTCTGTATCGAATGCGGCTTTGACCTTACGCAGGAAGGGAAATCCCCGGCAAAAGCCGAAAAAGCCACTGGCCAGCGCAAGCACGTCACAGCACTTTTCGCCGATCTTTCAGGCTACACTGCACTATCGGAGCGACTTGACCCTGAGGAAGCGAAGGACATAATGAATCGGTTCTTCGCGGAAATAGCCAAAATTCTCAAGAGGTATGAAGGATTTATAGAGAAATTTACCGGGGATGCCGTATTGGCTCTCTTCGGGGTTCCGACGTGCCATGAGGATGACCCTGCCAGATCGATAAGGGCAGCTATCGAAATCCATCATGCCATGGTGATGCTTAGCAACGAGTTTCAGGACAAAGCAGGGGGGCCTTTATCAGTTCATATCGGCATAAATACCGGCCTTGTGGTAACAGGAGGAATTCGGCCTGATGATGGATTGCACCGCATATCGGGAGACGCACTGAATGTTGCGTCCAGGTTGTGCAGCCTTGCCAAAGGTGGTGAGACGCTCGTTGGACATCTTACATACTCACTGACGGAAGGTTTCTTCTTCTTCGAACGGCTCGATCCAGCCATAGTCAAGGGCAGGGTGAAGCCTGTATTAGTCTACAGGCTGTTACGCGCAAAAGAAACGCCAAGCAAGACACACAGGGTCTCGGGCTTGAGAGCGGGGCTGATCGGGCGTCGAACGGAAATCGCGAGACTGGAAGAGGGAATGCAAGACCTCCTTGCCGGGAAGGGATCGGTAATCGCCTTATGCGGTGAGGCGGGGACGGGCAAGAGCAGGCTTATCGAGGAGTTCAAATCGGCTCTGAACCAGGATTGCGTGCAGTGTTATGAAGGCAGTGCCTATGCTTACTCTCAAAACACCGCATACTTCCCCATAGCCGATCTCCTCGGACACATCTTCAGGGTAGAAGGAATTGACTCTCCCGAGAAAGCCGCGGAAAAGGTAGAGAACGGGACCAGGGCCGTTGTTGACGATGCTGCTGAGGTGCTCCCCTATTTGTGGGAGATCTTGTCGATTCGCCATCTCGGGTCCGAGGACATCAACCCCGACGCATGGAAAGCCCGTCTGCACAAGGCCATCCTGGCTTTTTTCTCCGGTTTGATCCGCAGGGTGCCAACCGTCATCATTCTGGAAGACCTTCATTGGGCCGACCCGTCCTCATTGGAAGTCCTCCCTTTTCTTGTGGCCAGGCTGAACAGCCCTGTCCTCTTCTTGTGTACCTACAGGCCTCCTCTCACTCTTTTTCACAGCCAACAGCTCCAGGGAGAAGGGACGCTTTTCTCGGAGATGCCCATTACGGAATTATCACCACTGGACGTCCAGCTTATGATCCGCTCATTGCTGGGAACCGAAGTTTTTCCGGCATCCCTTCAGCAATTCGTTGATGAAAAAGTGGGGGGCAATCCTTTTTATCTGGAAGAGGTTATAAACTCGCTTGTCGAATCTGAGCTGCTCGTGTACCGCGGTCGGCAATGGCATTTCGAGGGGTCCGTAGACGGAAGGGCTTTGCCTGCCACGATACAGGGAGTCATCAATTCCAGGCTGGATCGTCTGGACCCGGGGGCAAAGGAGCTTCTTCAGGAAGCTTCAGTGATGGGAAGGGTGTTTTACGCAGAGATCCTTAAAAAAATTACGGCCAGTGGACAATCTCCGGACCGGTTCCTTGACAAACTGCGGCAACTTGATCTGATCCGCGTTTGGTCCGCCTTTCCAGACCTTGAGTTCTATTTTAGGCATTCTCTGATCCAGGAGGTGGTTTACAACGGGCTTTTGAGAAATCAGCGCAGAGATATTCATGACCGCGTCGGCCTCGCGTTGGAAAGGTTTTTCAGCGACAAATCTCTGGAAGACTGGGAAACGCTCGCCTATCACTTTAAAAACGGTCATGACGTTTGCAGGGCTGTAGACTATCTTATGAAATCCGGGGAGAAAAGCCTCAAAAGATATGCCCTTGAAGAAGCAAACCAGTATTTCAAAGAGGCCTATGAGATTCTCTCCGGAAACCAGGCCAGGTCCAAAGAGGAAGACCTCCAGCTCGTGGAACTCCTGATGCGCTGGTGTCTGGTATTCTATTACCAGGGACGCTTCGAGGGAATGAGTGAAATGCTCCTCGCACACCTCGACCTGGCCGAATCTTCCGGCGATAAGGCCAAGATAGGAGCATATCACGCATGGCTGGGTCATGCGGTTTTTTGGCAGGGCGAGGGTCTTGACGCGTCCTACTGCTACCTGCACCGGGCACTTGCTTTGGGTGAAGAGACCGGGGACCGGCAAGTCATTGGTGCCGCCTGCAGTTTCCTCATTAAGACTTGTGCTGAACGAGGCTACCTGGATGAGGCAGCGGTTTTTGAAGAGCGGACACGTGGTTTCCTGGAACTCTTCGCCTCCGATACATTTTTCTATATCACCTATTACTCCGGGAAAGCCTTCATTAATTGGTTTCGTGGCGACCGGGATGAACTCTACTTGAGTGCAGGGGAGCTTTTAGACTATGGCGAGAAAATATCGAGCCTCCGTTGTATTATGATAGGAAATTTGATGATGGCATTCAGCCTCTTCATGGGTCAGGAAATGGAGCAGGCCATCGAGCACACGAACACAGTCATTGATCAGGCAGATCCATACCATGTCATGATTGCCCGGACTCTTAAAGGGATGTTTCTTGTGCACACGCGGAAGTTCAGGGAAGCGGAGCTGTGTTTGAATAAGGTAATTGTCTACAGTGAGGGGGAAGGTACCGAATATCTCCGGGCGACCGCTTGCATTTTTCTTGGTGCGGCTCTGGCTGCACAGGGAAACTTGAGTAGAGGGGTAAGGTTGGTTGAAACCGCGAGCGAAGAATTGCTAAAGACCCAAAGGATCGTTTTTCATAGTCTTGCGCAGTTCGTTCTGGGCAGCATTTATTTGCAGATTCTCCGGAAATCCTCGGGAAAGAACCTGTCCATTTTTCTCAAAAACGTTCCTTTTCTGATGAAAAATGTCTTTTCCATTCGCAGGAAAGCCGAGAAGCACCTTTCTATGGCCATCGAATTATCTGAAAAAGCAGGCGCCAGGGGTTTCCTTGGTCAGCCTTATCTTCAAATGGGGTTACTCTTCCTGGCTACGGGGAAACCCGAGAAAGCAAGGCAATACCTCCTGAAGGCCACCGATGCGTTCGAACAGTGCGGACCCCAGAAATCTCTCGAACAGGCGAGGGATCTCTTAAGTTCGATAATGTAGTGTAGATTGAATCTTGGAATCTTTACTATCCAGGCCAATTGAAAGCATCTATCGCCCCGGTCGCAGGTATCGGAAAATACCCCTTTCTTCAGCAGGGAAACTCAGTCATCTCATTAAGCCGTTTTTTTAGATCCACAGGGACCATATCGTTTGAAGATTCAAGCACAATTCCTGGTACACCGCCGAAGACCTCGAATGCATGGTTGAGAACCAGGTCGTCCCAGACGGCATTGAGACTGTTCTTATAAAAGGTTTCTGAGTCAAGGGCCTCCCCCCATCCTCCCAACCAGCCTACTAACACGTGATTTGCAAGTCTGGGAATTAATTTGCTCGTATCGATGAAACCATTCTTTTCCGTATCGGGCATTAGGCACCTGTTTTCCAGAAGCCAGGCGAGCGATACCATGTCATGGGCAACCACAGACTCAGAGGCGATCACCAGGCCGATATCAGGCTGGAAGATACATCCTTTGTCCGGACCGATAGTTGTGAGTATCTTATTCGCCGCCGTAACAACCAACCGCTGTTTCTTGCGAAGGGTTTCTACCGTATTAGCTTCAGCCGTCTTCTCGTTGAAGGTGGATGCATCGTGATGGTATTCCAGGCGCGTATCGTGCCGCCAATACCCCACGGCCGCCTTCAGACCCAGCGTGCTGCCTGCCAGCAGATGCCTGCCGCAACGGGGCATGAGCACTATATGCTGGACCTCCTTGAGGATGTCCGGCATCATCAGGGCATGCTTCCAGTGAGAACCGGCAAGCGGTATTTCTTCATGAAAAGCGCTCCATCCGGCCTCCTCGAAGAAATTCAGTTCGGCGCCTGCGGCCTGTACGGCCTTAGCCATGCCGGAGGACTCCATCAAGTTGCGGGTGCTTCCTTTCAGCAGTGCCGGTGAGAATTTCAAATATTCAACACCGGACATATCTCCCACGATTACCCGGCCGGCCCCTTTTTCCCTGAGGATCTCTACCACGGCGGCAACAGCGATGGGACTTGTGGTGGCGGGGTAAGGGTTGCCGGAATTGATGGCAGGCTTGATGAACACGGTGTCGCCTTTTGACAGCCAGGAAAAATCAGTGGCGGCTTCGGTTGAGCAGCGAACCGCCTGTTTGAGGGCACTCTCAGGAGCATTCTTGCTTACTCCTGCAAGGAAGACCTTGGTCTTGGGGCCTGGTACGAGCGGTTTGCTTTTGAGGGGAACCTGCGATGCACGCATATCCCCTGCAGGAGAAGAAGCTGCTGTTACTGATGCCCCGGCCATCAGTTTTATAAGCCTTCTTGGTTCCATTGGATTCTCCGCTAAGCTGTATCTATCGTAATTTACGGATGTCCATATCATGACTTGCGGCTGGAAAGATTTTATCAATTATCTGCGTTCACTATACGGCAACTGCTCTCGAGCGGGCAATTGGAAATTAAGGGTCACTCTAACAGGAATAGCGAGATCAAATTCATGTCAGTGCGGCGTGGCAATAGACAGTATATGGTCGCCGAGAACGTCAGACGCGGGAAATCCGGACTCTCAAAAACCGGCAGGCGCCCATCGACATTGCCGGGAGCGTCGTTCCTGAACTGGAGGCATATATTCGATTGCTCAGGGAGTTAGACCTTTTGCACGGTAGTGGCAAGATGAAATACGGAAGGTAATTTTTTGAACGAAATGAAGCAGGATGCCGAAGGCCGGACTCGAACCGGCACGGGTCTCCCCACCACCCCCTCAAGATGGCGTGTCTACCAAGTTCCACCACTTCGGCAGCGTCAAACATTATAGAGAAGGATCATGGCTTTGGCAACATCCTTGTTGAAGAGGTCCGTATTTTTAGCCACGTAAACCTTGTGGCTCGAGTGGCGACAGGCTGCGCGGCGCGGGGCCGGGTCGGCGAAAATAATTTTCTTCCTCAGGGTTTTTCAAACGGATTCCGATTCCATTTTGTGGGCACGTTTATGTTCAGTTGCTATTATGCTGCTTTGGCTCTATATTTCATTGGTATTTGATATAATGAGTGAGAGGAGAAAGATAGAGAGCCGGATGTCGAATTTCGATTACTACGAAACACTGAGCGTCTCAGCGGACGCATCCGCTGACGAGATTAAGAAGGCATACCGCAAACTTGCCCTGGAGACTCATCCGGACAGAAATCCCGGTAATCCCGGAGCCGAGGAGCGCTTTAAAAGAATCAATGAAGCATACGGCGTGCTTTCCGATTCGGGCAAGCGGGCCCAGTATGACCAGTACCGCCGGCTTGGATATCAGCCCGGAAGGCCTCAGGGGGGCGGGTTCGGGTATTCGCAGGATGAAATATTCAGGGATTTTTTTACCGGCGGGCATGCCCGGGACGTCTTTCAGGAAATGGAAAAAGAGTTTGCGCGCATGGGGATGAGGTTCGATCCGGCGTTTATCAATAATCTCTTTTTCGGCGGAAGGAACATTTTCTTCCAGGGCTTTGTTTTCGGTCCGGGGCGGATTCGAGTGGTCCGCTACGGCAAACCGTCCATGCGGTCGCAGCATGCCGGTCGTCCTGCGGCTGAGCCTGCCGCTGAGGACTTAAGACCCGGCAAGTTGCTTCAGTCGGGATTGTCTTTGCTTGGAAGAGCAGGCAAGAAAGCGGGAGAGTATCTCCTGAAGAAAGTTTTCGGCGCCCAGCCCGAACACCGGCAGGGGGAAAGGCTGGCGTGGAATGCTTCTGAGATGGATTTGACATACAATCTTCAAGTTACGCAAGGACAAGCGCGGTTTGGTGATGTCGTGCAAATTAACCTTCCCCATTTAGGAAACGAGAAATTGATTTCAGTGCGAATCCCTCGCGGGGTGCAAACGGGGACCCGGCTGCGGCTCAAGGACATGGGAAACCTTCTTCCGGGCGGTCAGTTTCGCAGAGGTGACGTGTACATAATTTTGCGAGTCGCCTGAGTTCTGGTTATTTCCGTTTTGCCCTGCTGATTTGCAGATCCCGCTGCTCGCTTGAGGCGGGTTTTTTTATGATCCATTGGGGGAAGGACAACCGGGAGCAGCCGTTTGTGATTGTGCTCTTTTTCAGGACTGAACCTTTCGAAAGGGTAAAGCATGAAAGTAAAAATCAAAGGAATGTCGTGTCAGCATTGCGTCAAGACAGTGAAGAAGGTCCTGGAGGAAATTGACGGAATCGCTAACGTCGCGGTGGACCTTGCATCGGGTGAAGCCACTTTCGAGGAGGCTCATCCCGTGGACAGAGACCTTGTGAAGGAAAAGATCAAGAAAGCCGGTTATGAGCTTGGCTAAGCGCACCGTCTATGTCGCGGGGATGAGTTGCGCGGCATGTGTGCGGAGAGTTGAAGAAGGGCTAAAGTCTCTCCATGGAGTTGCGAGCGCCTCCGTCAATTTCGCAACCTCAAAGGCGCTTATCGAATATGACCCGGCGGCTTTGGATGAGGGATCGATCCGAAGCAGGATTGAAGAACTCGGCTACGGCGCGCAACTGGAGGTTCCCGCCGAAAAGGCCCGAAGGTCGACGACCATTCTCGTGGGAGGAATGACCTGCGCGGCATGCGTCCGGCGAGTGGAAAATGCCCTCAACTCGGTCCCGGGTGTTGAAAAAGCGGCGGTAAATCTTGCCACATCCAGGGCGACAATAGACTATTCTGCCCGGCTTGCGGACTGGTCGGCCCTAAGGGACGCAATCGAGCAAGCCGGCTACGAATACCTCGGGATCTATCAGGAGGAGGCTGACGACCCGGTCGAGGCTGCACGACGCGGAGAAATCGCCGAGCTGAAACGCAAAGTGGCGGCCGGCGCAGTGCTTAGCATTTTGATAATGGCCGGTACGATGCGGCATTCTCTTGCGATTCTGAACGTTATTCCCGGCCAGGCAATGCTCTTCGTACTGCTTGTCCTCACAACACCTGCCGTTTTCTGGGTAGGGGACCGTTTTCTTATAGGAGCGCTCAAGGCAACCCGCCAGAAGACGGCCGACATGAACACCCTGGTTGCCATCGGTTCTCTTTCAGCATACTTCTACTCCGCTCTTGCAACGATTTTACCTCATTTTTTTTCTGTTTCCGGCCGCGAGCCGCCCGTCTATTTCGATGGGGCGGCCATGATCGTAACTCTGGTCCTGCTCGGCAGGCTTCTTGAACTCAAGGCCAGGGGCAGGACTTCGGAAGCGATAAAAAAGCTTGCGAAGCTCACCCCGAAAACGGCGCGCGTAATCCGGGGCGGCTCTGAGATGGACATTGCTGTCGAGGAAGTTCTTCCGGGCGACGATATCCTGGTTCGCCCGGGCGGTCGAATACCCACCGACGGAACTGTTGTGTCGGGGGAATCTTCAGTCAATGAATCGATGCTCACAGGCGAGAGTATGCCGGTTTTCAAGAAACCCGGCGATGATGCGTTTGCAGGCACTATCAATCAGAGCGGAAGTTTCATCTTCAAAGCCACGAGGGTCGGTGCTGAAACTGCTCTTGCCAGGATAATCCGCCTGGTCGAGGAAGCTCAGGGGTCTAAAGCCCCCATACAGCGTTTTGCTGACAAAGTGGCCTCCATTTTTGCGCCGGCGGTTATCGCGATCTCTGTAGTTACTTTCATCATCTGGTATTTCGCAGTTCCAGGGCACATGCTTAGCCGCGCCATTCTGAATTTCGTATCGGTGCTGATAATCTCCTGCCCGTGCGCTATGGGTCTGGCCACACCTACGGCCGTGATGGTAGGTACCGGCGTTGGCGCGGAAAACGGAATTCTGATCAAGGGGGGTGAAAGCCTCGAGCGCGCACACCGCTTGGACACGATTGTATTCGACAAGACCGGCACCATAACGAAGGGGGAACCGGACGTAACTGATATCTTCGCAGCGCACGGGTTCTCCGAGGCCGATGTTTTGAGCCTCGGCGCCGCCGTCGAGAGTCTGTCGGAGCATCCCCTGGCAAAGGCGATCGTGAAGAGGGCGCTCGACGAGAAAGCCCCGCGGACAGGCATGGACACCGTCCTCGACTTCGAATCCTTTTCCGGGCTCGGATCTCGCGGCAGGATAGGCGAAAGCACGATCATTATCGGCAGCCGGAAATTTATCGAATCTGAAGGGGTAAACGTCGACACCCTGGACGAAAGCGCGGCAATTCTGGAAAAATCCGGCAAGACATGCGTATTTTTAGCTAAAGATGGAAAGCCGGCCGGAATCATCGCGCTTGCCGATACGATCAGGCCTTCCGCGGCAAGGGCCGTGACCCTTCTCAAGAACATGGGCCTGGAAGTTGTGATGCTCACCGGCGACAGGCGGCAGACGGCGGAGACAATCGCGCGCCAGGCCGGAATTGAACGGGTCCTTGCCGAAGTTCTGCCGGGGGACAAGGCCGGCGAGGTCCGGCGGCTTCAGACGGAGGGTAGGGTCACAGCCATGGTGGGCGACGGCATAAACGACGCTCCAGCCCTTGCATCGGCCGATGTTGGAATTGCAATCGGGGCAGGTGCGGACATAGCAATCGAGGCAAGCGATATTACCCTCATACGGGACGATCTTCTCCTGGTCGCTTACGCCATAGAGCTTTCTTCGCTGACCATGCGCAACATCAAGCAGAATCTTTTCTGGGCCTTTTTCTACAATGCGGTCGGCATTCCGATTGCCGCTGGAGCGCTCTATCCTTTCTTCGGCATTTTGCTCAATCCGATGTTTGCGGCCGCGGCAATGGCTCTGAGCTCCGTTTCGGTCGTGTCTAACGCCCTGCGCCTGAGGCACGTCTGGAGGAAGCGTGCTTCGAATCGCACGTGAATATCCGGATGGACGAATTCCATCCGGTCCGCACCAGGTGTTTTCGCCTTCCGGTTGCATTTCTGTATAATGACTTTTATACTAGCACCCTGCTTGTTTTCCATTAATGGCGAATACCCCACACTTATGAGGAGGAGAGATGGATCGATACGTATGTACGGTCTGCGGCTACGTTTATGACCCGGCGACAGGTGATCCGGACAATGGAATACCTGCAGGAACTAAATTCGAAGACTTGCCCGACGACTGGGTTTGCCCGGTCTGCGGCGCGCCCAAGGAAGATTTCGAAAAGGAAAAATAAGCGGGCAGCTCAAGCTGAATTGAGTAGAAAGGTGAATTTCCAAATGAGTTATGGTTTCAATGCGGGAGAGGTTTTCAAAGTTGCCATTCAGATCGAGGAAAATGGAAGGAAATTCTACGAGGAAAGCCAAAAGATCATAGAGAGTGCTCAGGTCAAAGCACTCTTTGTCGAGCTTGCGCAGCAGGAGGTCGAGCACAAAAAGAAATTCGAATCCCTCCAGGCGCAGCTCCCTCCCGAATCGACGGCCCCCACGGTGTGGGACCCTGAAAACGAAATGGATCAGTACATCAAGATGATGGCCGAGGATCATGTTTTCGTATCCAGCGCTCATCTCAAAAGCCAGATCGACCGGATCAGGGACGCCGCAGACGCACTCAAGCTGGCCATAGAATTCGAAAAGGACTCGGTACTTTTCTTCCTTAGCTTCGAGGAAGCCGTGACAGGCAAAAAGGACCAGGAACTCATAAAAAGTCTCGTAAAGGAGGAGCAGGAACACCTGAGACGGCTTACCTTAGAATTGAGGAAAACTTCGAAGAAGTGATCGAGAAACAAGAATTCAATTCGCCGGTCTGAGGCGAGACGGTCCGATCCGGACCGCCCGCCGATGACCGGAGGTGGAGTCGCTGGTATGGCCGGCAGGATCAAAATCTACTCGACCCCTGGATGCAATCTTTGCGATCGGGCAAAAAGGTATCTGTCCGAGAAGGGAGTCGATTTCGAACAGGTGGACGTGACGACGGACATAGAAGCATTGCTGGAGATGAAAAAGCTGTCCGGAGGCGCACGGACCGCCCCGGTTATCTCGGTCTGCGACAAAGTGCTCGTCGGGTTTGAGCAGATGCAGCTCGAGGAAGCTTTGAGCTGCCTTTAATCTCCGCGTCCCGCGAGGTAAAGAGACGTTGCAAAGTTAAATCTGGGAATGTAGTGGTGAGAGATCGACAGATTCGCGGATCGGCTCCTCTACATTCCCTGGTTTCTCACGCATGCTCGTCATTTGCAATTGACCCTGTTTCCATTGTCTGATAAATTCTTTTCGCCTTGTGAAAACCAATATCCATATCACACGTTAGAGCTGCGGAGGCGAGTCCATGTTGGGAGCCGGCGGGTTTTTATGTGAAGGGCTGAAGCGAAGTTTAAGCAGTATGCTGCCATGGGATATACCATGGTACGATCCGAGTCATTTCATATTTTTTGCCGCCCTGTATGGCGCGCTGTCGGTAATCGGGATTGGTGTCGTTGCCGCACTTATTCTGACCATAAAACGGCTGAAAGCAGCGGAAGACGGCTCGCACCATTGACGTGGCGCGGGATGTTCTCATCTCGATTTCTTCGAGCGAGGGTCTTTTCGGATCAACTATCCGGGCCGCTCTCCATTTTTCTACTGTAAATTCAATTGCTTGTTTCTCTGGGTCTCCCGCTTTCCCCAAACAGCAAAGGAAAATGGAGGTCCTCCTATTCCGGTAATCCTGCAAAATCCCTCCCATAATAGTCCAGATCTTTCCCGGATCCTTCTCTAACCCTTCTACGTACTTTCCATAAACCCCGTAGATCATTTGCTTGGAACCATGACCCATGAGGGAGACCAGTCTTATTACGATGGACGTTCCTGGTAGATCAGGAATACTCACACCCGAATTGTATCAGAGAGAAAAATAGAAATTTCAGATATTGATGGAGGAAACTCGGGAGTTGGCCGCTATAGCTCTTCGGGAAGAGTTTGCTGGCATTTGTGGACAATGAAGATGCTTTGCAGTTCTTTAATCAGACCTTTAAGAGCCAGTTCTTTAGAGTTATGGCGGCATCAGGATTAGTCAGGATCAGATCCTTTTCATCCGCGTGACGTATCTGCCACATCGAGTGCCCATACTCGCTGCGCAGGAGGGATTTCAGGCGCCGGAGAAAGTAAAGAAATTGGGCGCTTTGAGGAACCGGCCGGTTCTTGTCTGAACATTTGGGGGGACAAAACAATATCTCGATCAGTATACGGATTTTATCGCAGAGTCTCCGGGTTCTGTACATCTCAGCCATACGTTCCGAGACGGCCTTCGTATCCGCAAAGATTTGGACTCTTGCAAATTCCAGAAAGTCTTGAGCGAAGTCCGCAGGTCTAATACGCTCTAGAAATCCGATGGGCACGGCCGTGCCCAGAAGATCGACGCCGAGCAGAAGCATAAGGAAAAGGGCTTTTTCTGCGCCCCAGCGGTGGGCGCGAGCTTCCAGTTCTTTCCAGTTGATTTGACTATGGCTGGACCTGATTATTTCGTGAACATCGTAGATGCTGCTGAGTTTTGATTCGAAATCATGCTGAACCGCGTGCAATGAAAGATGAAGGAGCAAGTCTTCTACGGACAGCACCAGGGCTTTCCCAGATCCCAACTTTGCCGGCACCGCTCTTTCCCACAATCCGACGATATCGGCCCTTCCAGGTACTCTAACGCGGTGAAGGCCCCAGTGAATCTCGACGGGCACTGTTCCTCTCTTGACAAGGGGTGGAAGGTGATGATCTGCTGGGTCGGCGACGGTTTTATCCCAGGGGGCATAGCCTATCTGCATCAGCAACGAAGCTGCTCTCGATACATCCATTTCTCTGACCAGTATGTCGAGATCCGTCATTATTCGCAAAGCTGGATCAGAGTAAACCATCTCTGCCAAATGAGCGCCTTTGAGGGCGATAAAGGGAAGGTCGTTTTCCTGGAATAAGTTGAATACCCCCGAGAATTCCGTGAAGATGACCATATTTGTCATGGCGCTGTTTAGGTATTCTCTCTCCAATCTCTTGAAAACACGACCCGGAATGTCTTGAGCAGGAAAGGTCTTCAACTGCGCGTAGAGGAGAGGGGCCATACGCTGTCGGATAGCCAGTTGGACAACCTCGCTCCAATCGGATTCAGCCAAGTTGGTTAATGGCTGGACCACCTGTTGCGCCCTAAAAAAACTTAGAAGAAATTCTATGTGTTTTCTTGTGTACATTTGAAAGCATTTATAGGGGTATCACCCCTCACCTGTAGGCTTTTGCCTGGGTTTCAAACAGGAGCGCATAATTGCCGCCATTACGAACCAGTTCATCATGGCTACCGGTTTCGACAATTTTTCCGTCTTGCATCAGGTAAATGCGGTCGACCATCCTAAGAGTCGAGAGACGGTGACTGATGAGTATGACAGTCCGCCCCTCAGTCATTTCTCGAAATCTCTTAAATACTTCGTATTCTGCTTTGGCATCCATCGCACTGGTCGGTTCGTCCAGAATCATAATTTGCGCGTCCCGCACGAAGGTACGCGCCAAAGCAAGCTTTTGTGCCTGTCCTATGCTGAGTTCCTCACCATTTTCCAGCCACTTTCCAAACATGGTGTCATATCCTGAGGCGAAACTCAAGATGGTTGAATCGATTCCGGAATCTCTGGCGGCTTGAACGATCCTTTCATCATCGGGCGGGATATCCAGATTTCCGAACCATATATTCTCACGCATTGTCGTGAAATAACGTCTATAGTCCTGAAAGACGACGCTCAGATAGCGTCGCCATTCGAGAATTGACAAATCTCCTAGAGGAGTCCCGTCAACTGTGATTTCGCCTGATGTCGGGTCATAGAGTCGGCACAATAGCTTTATCAAAGACGTCTTACCGGAACCGTTTTCCCCCACCAGGCCAACCACCTCGCCAGGCTTGATGCTCAGCGTTATATCCTCAAGCACCCTTCGGCTGCTGTTGGGATAAGTGAAGCTCACGTGGTTAAAAGCAACACCTTCCTGCATAGGGCTCGGGACTGGCTTGGGGCGCTCTATTTCGATGACCTTTTGCTTCATGCTTAAAAAGTCATTCAAGCTTGTAAGGAAAAGACTGTCCTCATAAAGGCTGACACTTGCCCCCAGCAGGTCCTGAAGAAAGGTCTGCCCGCGTTGAAATGCGCCAAAATACATGACCATGTCGCCCAGCGTGAGCAAACCGTTCACGGTCTGATAGGCGATAAACGCATAGGAGCCGAAGACAACAACAGTGCCACCCGCAAGGGTTAACAGTTCTGCTAAGGATTGCCTGATGTTGATTTTAAATCTTTCTTCCCGCAACCGTTTGCGCGTTTCAGTAAATCGTGTCTTAAAAAGGTGCCCCAGGTTGAACAGACGAAGTTCCTTGGCGTACACCTCATCTAGAAGTAACTGGTGGAAATACCCTGCTCGGCGTTCCAGCGCTGTGGTCTGGATTTGCCACGCATGCATTTTGCGGCCGCAACGCACCCTGGCCGCGGTACCCGGGAGGGTTGCAATAACCAGAGCCAGCGGAATGACCCAATGAAAGAAGAAGAGTAGACCGGCTATAGCCAGGAGTGAAATGGCGCTCTGGCCGATCATCACCAGATCGTTCACGATTCGGACAGGCCGAAAAGGAGCTTCGCGCATCGTTCGATGAAGCGTGTCGTAATATTCCGAGTTTTCATAGTACTCCAGATCGAGCTGGATGCTTCTGGTATGGAGCACGTCATGGACGTGGTCGCTCGCAATCTGGCTTTGGGCCTGTCTCACAAGATTTGCAAGAGAACTGCACAGGGCGCCGAACAGTATTACAATCGCGGCGAGCACGACATAGAATGCCATCTGCCTCAGGGCCGCTGCTTTATCCGGTGAGGTTATTCCGGCGGAGACTGAATTGACAATCAGCTTCGTTAGATAAAGCCCTCCCAGCGGAATTATGCCCTGTAAAACCAGCAGCAGGGCACTGGCAACAGTCAAGCGCCGGGAACTTTGCCATACGAGGAGCAGGGCCTGCTTTACTTGCGACAGGCGCTCTATCTCCAGTAGTTTGGGTCTGGGCTCATTCATGGCAAGCTGCAGCTCAGTTTGAATCCTTCAGAAGCGCCTTATTACAAAGAGCTGCAAGGCACTCTTCAACGTCGGCTTGGATTTGCTCCCTTGAGACTTTGTAGGCAGACTCAGCTTCGCTCACTATATCCTGGACCGCGTGATCGCCATCACAACGCTCCCACACGAAAAGTGCCGTTTCATTGAGCAGGTGCACCGCACGCCCCGCTGCATCATAGAGCATATGATCCTTCCCTACTCGGCGCTCTATTACATCCTCCCGGCGAGTCGGATTTACGGCCATCGGTCCCCTCCTATTGTGGTGTGGAATTCTTCGCACAAGATTGCCGGAACAATTGCCCGCAGCGCCAGCTCAAGTAACGAATGCGTGAAAATAAGCGGGCTGCTTGCGGATGTCTTTCATTATCCAATCGTGATAAAAGGGCGGCGAATATAGAGAAAGGCCTTGTCCAGTGCCACGGTTTCCGAATTATTCCCTCATCGTTGATGCCGATAACCAGGCCTAGGATGTCATTGCAACTCACCTGCGCATCCGCCGCAGCGCAGTTGTCTCCCTTGGTGATATACGACCGCCCGCCGGGCATAGTCAGGATGATGCGGTGCGCAATAAATGTGTTCTGCGTCTTTAGCAAAACTACGTCACCCAAGCGGGGCCGGTGGACAAGGGGCCTCACGGCAATTTCTCGCATTGGCCCTAGCGTATAGCCCATACTCCAGCCCTGGACCCGAAGCGTCACATACCTGCCGGTTTGGAAATACACCTGCAGCAGCTCTTCGGCGATCTCTGCCGGAGAAAATTTACAAGTTGGCTCATTGCAAAGCATTCATGCCTGCTCCAAAAATGATCGCAGGAACTGGGCTGTCGCCATCGGGCTGCCGACCTTGAGATCAAGACAGGTAACACCATCCGCAAGACCTGCCCATTGCCACATAAGATCAAGCGCCTGGTTCCCATGATCAAAGATATCGGCCTTCATACAGTCCACAGCAATTGAGGCAGGGTTTGCCGGAGAAATCTCCGGACGATCTGAAAAAGAGTTCAATCTGACTATATGAGAGATCCGGACCACGCCACCCAAGGCGTCCGGACGGATGTTTTCAGGATGCATATAGAATCGCGTTTCGCCCCTTACATCCACGGTGGTTCTAACGCACATCGAGGCGAATTCCGGAATCAGATGACAACTGGCCTTGCGTAAACGCAGAGCGCGCGGAAATGGATAAACAAGGCCCCGCTCAATGTCGATTGTGGAAAAATCGTCAGATAAAAATTGCATACCCGCGAGTACGCCCGCAAGACTGAGGGTGCTTTTGCCGCCATTGGTAGCGCCGAGTAGCAGTACACCGCGTCCATTGTGTGCAAGCGATGCGGTGTGAATAAGACGCATGGAAGGTTCCAAAGAGAGTAACCTTTCCAAAAAACGATGTTGGAATTGGGTAGCGAAAAGCTCCAGCGTGGTATCCACGCAGTCCGTGAACCTCTCATTAGCGCTGAAAGTCCCTGCCACATTGACGGTGCTGGGCGTCCAGAGGAACCGTTCGAATGTGAGGGGTTTCTCCCCTGTGGCGCGGCAGACAAATATGGCGCCGGCGCAGTCCATCGCCAAGTCCCAGCCGGCGGAACATTGAGTGCTGCAGTAGAAACGGAGTTCAGGCTCGCCCCCATTGGCAGCAAAATACCGGCTGGCGAAAACATCGGTAAGAATCTCGGCAATGTGGGAATTGTCCAATAGGAGGAGAATTTCGTGGCCAAATGCTCTCAAACGGACTTGATGCGCGCAGCCTGTGCGCGAAAAAGGCATCATAGCGACCTCTATAAAAAATGGGCGGCGCTAGGCGCCGCCCAGATGAAACGGCAAACCGGCTCCTTCTTAACCTATACCAAAGCCGGTGGCATGTCCACCTTGTCTTACCGTCTTCGAACAACTTAAAAGTATAAAAGCTTAATCTATGCAAGTCTAATTGATCGAGCTGGGCAGATTCCAATCGGTCCAGCTCCTCGGTGCTACCCCCTATGATCGTAAGGACCATAACCGCTCTGATCCTTGTCGGTCTGCCCGCTATACGCCTTAACCTGGAGCTCCTTCACGAGCTCTTCTTCACTGTAAGATTTGATTTGGGGCTTTTGCCATTCCATCTCTAATCTCCTTTCAGATGAGACTTCCACTTTCCCTTTTTATAGGCATTAAAATCCCTACCTTATAAAGGAATATAGACCAATTCTCGGAATAAGCAAGGGGTAATTTGAGGAGGGTAAATAGGGTAAATAACCTACCCAATAATTAGGAAAAACTTATACTTTTTTGCCTATAGCCTTGTGGCCCTGCTGTTTGAATTTTCTGTGCTCCAGGCCGCAATCTAAAAGAGCCGGACGTTTAATACGGTCCTACATTATTGCGAAATGTTAATGTAACCCTGGATCAGAGGTTATCCGATAGTCCGGATTTTACAATTAAGACAAAAATAAATGTCCGTCCGCTTGTAGGGAGCTTGCCGGTCATGGCTCCGCAAGTCATGCCCCTGCATTCCTCCGGGAGGCGTGGCAACTTCGACGGGGGGATACTGGTAATCTCGCTCCCGCCATTACTGAAAAACCGATCCACAATCTGTCCAGCTCCTCGGTGCTACCCCCTATGATCGTAAGGACCATAACCGCTCTGATCCTTGTCGGTCTGCCCGCTATACGCCTTAACCTGGAGCTCCTTCACGAGCTCTTCTTCACTGTAAGATTTGATTTGGGGCTTTTGCCATTCCATCTCTAACCTCCTTTTAGATGAGACTTCCACTTTCCCTTTTTATAGGCATCAAAATGCCTACTTTATAAAGACTATAGACCAACTTTCGGGATAAGCAAGGGGTAATTCGCGGAGGGGAAAAAGGGTAAATAACCTGCCCTATACTAGAAAAAAGATTAATATTATCTAACCCATAGCCTTGTGACTCTTAGAGAAAAATAAATGTCCGTCAGCTTGCAGGGAGTTCCCTTGCCGGTCATGGCTCCGCAAGTCATGCCCTGCATTCCTCCGGGAGATACTGATAATCGGGCTCCCGCCATTACTGAAAAACCGATCATGTTCAAGAATTCAGCGCCGCCACTTGGCCCGGAGTTCCTTTCGGAATCAGATTCCACCTGGAAAAGCCTGCCATTAACCATTACTATTCCCACTTGCGTATGCTGATTAGGATATTTATATTTTGCGGAGTTTGAGCGTTCCAAGAGCGTTTTTCACTTGCTTTTTACAAAAGGACTGCCATATGCTCAAAAATGCTCAAAAAACCCATTGAAATCGTATGAGATCGTCTAGACCAAGTCTTTGACGGTCAAGTTGATACATTATTCAGATCCCTATTAAGGAACGCTAAAGGAGCCCAAAATGAATCGATTCAGAATAAGCAGTCTAGTTGCCGTTGTGTTGGGACTCTCCGCGTTCATTGTCCTCTCGTTCGTGCAGTTGCCGGCCCACGGGCAGGGGAAGGCGATTTCAAGCGGGCAGGGACAGCCGCTACCGACGCGGCACGTGCGTGAGGCGGTTTCAAGAGGGCAGGCAGCGTGGGCGGGCCGGCTTCCCGCAACGCAGTCCTTGAAGCTGAGCATCGCTCTGCCTCTGCGCAACGAGTCGCAGCTCCATCAAGTGTTGCAGCAGCTTTACGATCCACGAAGCCCTTCTTACCACCAGTTCCTCAGCGTGAAAGAGTTCACCGAGCAGTTCGGACCGTCGCAGGAGGATTACGACGCGGTGATTAGTTTCGCGCAATCGAACGGCTTGACCGTGAGGGGCACCGCTGCGAATCGAATGATCGTGGATGTCACGGGGCCGGTGGCCCATATCGAGGCAGCGTTCCACGTGAACATGGGCGTGTATCAGCACCCGACGGAAAATCGCACGTTCTACGCTCCGGACCGGGAGCCGACGGCGGACCTGCCGGTTGCGTTATGGCATATCTCGGGCCTCGACAACTTCTCGATCCCGCGTCCGGCCAGCATCAGGAGAGCTCCGGAAGCGGAGCGTGTGGCCCCGGCCGCGGGCACGGGCTCGGCGCCCGACCATTCTGGGGCTTATATCGGCAGCGACTTGCGGGCGGCCTACTACGGTGGAACAGCCCTTACCGGCACCGGCCAGACGGTCGGGGTGCTGGCATTTGGAACTTGGCTCGGCGCAGGTAGCGTCACATACAATCTCGACATGAATAGTGTCATAAGTGACGTTGCCTACTATTTCACCCAGGTGGGACAAACGTCCAGTGTCCCCATCAATGGCGTGTCAGCGGACGGGTCCAGCTTGAGCTGCACGGTGAGCTGCGGCGACGTCGAACAGGCATCGGACATCGAAGAGGCGATATCGATGGCGCCGGGCTTGAGCCAGGTCCTCATGTACGTAGCCCAGAGCAACGATACCGACATCTTCAACAGGATGGCTACGGACAATATTGCCAAGGTATTGAGCTGTTCGTGGTATTGGTATCCGGCTGACACGACACAAGACGACCCGTGGTTCGAGGAGTTTGCAGCGCAAGGTCAGAGTCTGTTTGTGGCCTCAGGCGACTTCGGATCGTTCCCCAGCACTAACGCATATTATTATCCGGCAGAAGATGCGTATGTCACGGCGGTGGGCGGCACGGACTTGATCACCTCCGGCCCGGGAGGCGCCCGGGTATCGGAAACCGGATGGTCCGAGAGTGGCGGCGGGATTTCTCCGGACAACATTCCGATCCCCACCTGGCAGCAGGCGACGGCGGTTATCACCGCTGGAGCATCGACGAGCTACCGCAATATCCCGGACGTTGCCGCAGAAGCGGCCTACGACAATTACGTCTGCTACAGCGGCAATGAGGGCGGCGACGGCTCAGGACAACACTGCGACAACAACTGGGGCGGAACGAGTTTCTCGGCGCCCCGATGGGCCGGCTACGTGGCGCTGGTGAATCAGCAATCCGTGACGAGTACGGGGAGTACGGTTGGCTTCATGAACCCGGCCATCTACACGATTGGGTTGGGGGCGAGCTATGGCGCAGACTTCTACGACATCACCAGCGGAAGTAACGGCGGGTACTCAGCGGAAACAGGTTACGACCTGGTGACCGGGTGGGGCAGCCCGGTGGCAGATCCTAATGGGACCCGCCTGATCAGCGATCTGGTCAGGCTCTCACAGATCGGCTCCCTGACGGTCACGATAAGCCCGGTTGGCGCGGTGCGCGACGGTGCGATATGGAGCGTGGACGGGGGAGGCTCGCAGGCAAGCGGATCGACGGTATCCAACCTGAGCCCGGGATCGCACACTGTCGCCTTTAGCGGCCTGCAGGGTTGGACTGCGCCTTCCAGCCAGACGGTAACCATCACGGGCGCGCAAAGCGCTTCCACAACCGGTACATATATACCTTTCTTTACTGCAAGTCCTACAAGCGGCAGAGCACCCTTGAAAGTACATTTTAGCAACAGATCTATTGGAAGCTTCAAAAAAGTGGTCTGGCGCTTTGGAAACGGCAAGACGAGTAAAGTCTGGAATCCGTCCATTGCCTACAGTAAGGCCGGCACCTACACGGTGACGCTTACCTTGACGGGAGCCAGTGGAACAGTCACTTGTACTCAACCTGGCTACATCACGGCCTACACTGCCCCCAAGGCACGTTTTTCTGTTGGACCCACGTCGGGGGTTGCTCCACTTACGGTGAATTTTACCAATCAATCCAGCGGTATCGTCACGAACTGGCTGTGGAACTTCGGAGACGGCACAACGAGCGCGGGCGTGAACCCGGCGACTCACACCTACAACAGTCCCGGGACCTACCATGCAAGACTTACTGTGTATGGGCCCGGGGGAAGTAGTTCCAAGACTATGAGTATAAAAGTGAAGTAGTGATCGGAAGGTCTGCACTCGGGCAGGCGGGCAATTTCTGTATCTCCCGAGATTACCTGAAACCTGCGGCGGCGGGCCAAACCTATGGTCTGCCGCCGTTTGAATCCTGGTGAAAACCGGCTATTCATTTCGTTAACACACCCGATCAGCTCAAGCGAATCGGGTGTATCACTGATTCATGACCTTTCCCCAAACTTCCCCCATACAGACCGAATTTGAACGAAATTCCCCTGTACTTTGACGGACTTCGACCAGATGGAAAAGAGACCTTATGCCTTTGCAATTGCCTGAATTTGGACAACTTTTCGAATTGGCTGCCTGAAGGTTGAGCCGGATTAAGTATCCGGGCCTTCGTTTTTTATTTTCTACCCCGGACGTTTTATGATAACCATTGTCCATCAGGGCTTTGCAGTTCAGTTCGGCTTAATCGAGAAGGAAATCATGCTTTCAAAGGTCTTTAGAGAATACGACATACGCGGAATTGTGGGTGCCGAAATTGCCGACCCGGATGTATCGGCGCTGGGCAGGGCATTCGGAACATACATGGCCCGTGAGGGGAAAAAGCGGGTCGTGATGGGCAGAGACTGCCGTCTCAGTTCGGACCGCTACCGCGACCTCCTCGTTGACGGGATGCTTCAGTCCGGCATGGACGTTGTGGATATAGGGGTCTGCCCGACGCCGGTCTTCTACTTCGCAATCAGGCACCTCGACCGTGAAGGCGGAATGATGATCACCGCCAGCCACAATCCGCCTGAGTATAACGGTTTCAAAGTCTGCAACGGATTCGACACCATTGCCGGCGATGAAATCAAGAAGCTTGCCCGCATTGTGGAATCAGGGGACTTTATCTCCGCAGAAGGAAGCCTGGATCACTTCGACATCATCACTCCATACGTTGATTTCGTTACGAAAAATATCCGGCTCGAAAGCCGCCTGAGGGTCGGCATAGACGGCGGCAACGCAACGGGCGGCCCGGTTGCCACGGCCATCCTGGAAAAGCTGGGGTGCGAAATATATCCGATCTACTGCGACATGGACGGCACTTTCCCGAATCACGAGCCGGACCCGACCGTTATGGAAAACCTGGCGGACCTGCGCGACCTGGTCCTGCGCGAACGCCTCGATGTCGGGGTCGCCTACGACGGAGACAGCGACAGGCTGGGGGTGATCGATCACCGTGGCGAGATCGTCTTCGGCGACAAGCTCATGATAATATTTGCCAGGGAGATCTTATCCAGGCGGCCCGGCTCGGTTTTCATCTCCGAAGTTAAGTGTTCGAAGACCCTCTATGACGATATCGAGCAGCATGGGGGCGTTGCCATCATGTGGAAAACCGGACATTCGCTGATAAAGGCCAAGATGAAGGAAGCCGGCGCCCAGCTTGCCGGTGAGATGAGCGGCCACATTTTTTTCAAAGACCGCTATTTTGGCTTTGACGATGGGATATATGCATCTTGCAGGCTGCTTGAAGTTCTCTCGAGAACAAAAAAGAGGATACCCGAACTGCTGGATGGCGTGCCCCAAACATTTACGACGCCCGAAATACGGATCGAGTGTCCGGACGAGATCAAGTTCGAGGTTGTTGAAAGGGCTAAACGGGAGTTCGAAAAGAAAAACCTGAAGATAGTCGATATCGACGGCGCACGGATCACTTTCCAGGACGGCTGGGGCCTTGTGCGGGCGTCCAACACGCAGCCCGTTCTCGTCTTGCGCTATGAAGCGGAAACACCTCATCGGCTGGACGAGATCAGGGAATTGATCGAGTCCACGATCGAAAAAATAAAGGGAGAATATTAATGCCTTAACTTTGACAACTGTTTTAAGCCGCGTACAATGGGCATACAAACTCCCCGCCACAAAAAGTGGACCAAACCACATGATAAGAGCCCTTTCCTTCTGTCTGCGTGCGGTTTTTTCCACTCCCTCGGACCTGTTTCCTTTAAATACTGTACCACGGTGGCCTCAAGTCGGTCTTGACTGTTTCCATTCCAATTCGGTTGCAATTTTTACAACTTAAAGGAAGGATTCAATTATGGAAATCAGCAAAAACTTTGAGGAAAGAACCTATAGAAAAGTTGATTGGCGTTTGATACCCTTTCTTTTCCTATGTTACATCTTAGCCTATCTTGATCGAGTAAACCTGGGGTTTGCAAAACTACAGATGCTCAAGGACTTGTCACTGAGCGAGGCGGCATTTGCAACAGGCGCCGGCGTCTTCTTTATTGGATATTTCTTTTTCGAAGTTCCAAGCAATGTTTTGTTGAAGAAGTTCGGCGCCCGCAAGTGGATTGCCAGAATTATGGTAACCTGGGGAATCGTTTCTGCGCTTATGATGTTTGTAAAAAGTGAGTGGGCGTTTTACGGGATGCGCTTTCTGCTTGGTCTGGCCGAGGCCGGATTCTTTCCGGGTATCATTTTCTACCTGACTTTATGGTACCCCTCCAGACTTCGCTCTTCCAGGACCGCGCTGTTCGTTTCCGCCATCGCGGTTTCCGGTGTGATAGGAAACCCTGTTTCAGGCTGGATTATGGATGCCCTTTCAGGAGCAGGGGGTTGGGCCGGGTGGCAATGGCTGTTCCTGATGGAAGGAATACCTTCGATAATTGTGGGTATATGGGTAATTTATTATCTGGACAGCAGCATCAAAGATGCAAAATGGCTGGCTGAAAACGAAAAGGCTCTGCTTATCAAAAATATCGAAGAAGAAGACAAAAACAAGCACGAAGTAAAACTGAGCGATGCTTTTAAAAGCGGAAAAGTTTGGGTTTTGAGCGCGATTTACTTTACCTTGATGATAGGGCTTTACGGCATTGCCTTCTGGCTGCCTACGATCATCAAAGGGTTCGGGATTAAATCATACCTGGGAGTTGGACTCATAACGGCTATTCCGTACGGCGTTGCGACTGTAGGAATGATCCTGCTGAGCCGGAGTTCCGACAGAACCGGCGAGAGGCGAATGCACTATGTTTTGAATGTCGCCGCGGGAGGTATCGGCCTGATACTGAGCGGTGTGTTTGCCTCCAATCCTGTTTTGTCTGTCATCTTCCTGTCGATAGGCACACTCGGCGTCCTGGGATCGATGCCCCTGTTCTGGCCCATTCCGTCTGCCTTTTTGACCGGAACGGCTGCAGCAGCCGGAATCGGAATTGTAAATTCGATCGGAAATCTGGGCGGCTATGTGGGCCCCAATGTTCCTGTCTGGGCAAAGTTTTTCTCGAGTGATCCTTCCGCCTCTCTGTACATCATTGCGTTTGTACTTTTCCTGGGCGGGTTCCTGGTTTTTGCCTTCATTCCGAAGAGCGTCAACGTCAAACTTTTTGCGTCCTCCAAAGTCTCCATGGATATTCAGCGGGAGTAGAGAGTCAAAGACTGAATCCGAATCGAAAACTATACGCAGCGTCAATAATGCTTGCGCGAATCCCCGCTGCCCGTCGCCCCGGTGGAAACCGGTTGTTTTGCAATTGTTCATTCCGCCATGTATATTATATGATCCGGTGTTTTCGGATATATTGGACATCGGGGAAGGCGCCTGGGTTTTGCCCGATGGCCGTTTGAAGGGAGGCAGCTAAGTGGGGCTCGATATTCACGCAGGACGGCAGGGCAAAATGAAAAAAGCGGATCGAAAAAAAGTTGAGGCGGAACTGCTCAACGCCAAGAAACTCGAGGCGACAGGGGTTCTGGCGGGTGGGATCGCTCATGATTTCAATAATCTGCTCTTTGTCATCATGGGCAATATCAATATGGCTCAAATTAAGATCGAGGATGACCACGAGGCCCAAAGGCATCTTCTTGAAGCCGAGAAAGCCTGCCTTCGCGCTAAAGACCTCACCCAGAAATTCATAACATTTTCTTCGGGCGGAGGTCCGGTCAAACGCCTGGTCTCGATGAGCCATCTGGTTTCCAGTGTCGTCAGCCTGGTGTTGAGCGGTTCGATCGCAAGCAGCGAGATTGACACGCCATCGGACCTGTGGCTGGTTGAGGTCGATGAGAGTCAAATGCGTCAGGTCTTCACCAGCCTGCTGGAAAATGCTCGAGAATCAATGCCTCGAGGCGGTACAGTGTCGATTCGCGCCGAAAATGTCGAAATCGCCGAAAGCGGCGACGAAGGGATTGCTCCGAATGCAGGGCGTTACGTGAAGGTCGTCATCTCGGACGAGGGAATCGGAATTCCGGAAGAAAACATGCCGAAGGTATTCGACCCCTACTTTTCAACCAAATATCGCGGCAACCAGAAAGGAATGGGATTCGGACTGGCTATCGCGCATGCGGTCCTAAAGAAGCACAATGGCAACATCGAAGTGGAGTCGGTTCCCGGTAAAGGTACAATGGTTTCCATACTCATTCCGGCATCGGCGGCAAAAGGCGAGGCGCTTCCGGGAACTCCGGCCCTTGTCTTCACCCCCAGAAAGCGGATACTGGTGATGGAAGACGAAGGGATGCTGGGCGACCTGATTCAAACGATGCTCGAGCACCTGGGCTACGAGGTGGACACTGCTCTGGACGGTGAAAGGGCCGTCGAACTCTACTCAGAGGCGCTCGAAGCCCGCCGGGACTATGACGCCGTCATTCTCGACCTTACGGTGAAGGTCGGGATGAACGGCAGGGAAGCCATCCGGAAGCTTCAGTACCTTAATCCGAGTGTCAGGGCAATCATATCGAGCGGACACCCCAACGATCCGATAATGTCCGATTACGCCGCGCATGGCTTTTGCGATGCCCTGATAAAACCATATGATATCGAAAGGCTCCAGGTGGCCCTGGACAGGGCCTTTTCCCGGTAGAGCGCGGACGCAGCGGGACTCGAATCTCTCATAGCAGCTTTTCACGTCCCTTTGGGACACCCTGAAACCATGAAAAGACCCGCAAACCCGCAGTAGACCCGGATGGGTGGAGCGAAGCGCAACCCATCAAGTCTTTCCGAGACAGCTCTTCGCAGCGTCCTCGTCTTTTCGTATTACCGGGTTCCGGGATTCCCTCATGCATGCTTTTTGTCGTAATTGAGGCTTTGATAGAATTCGCACTTCATGCAATTAGCCAGCTTCGACGCAAAGGTCCCCTGCACTTTACCTCCGCAAAGGGTCCCGGCAATTCGAGCGCATTGCATTCCATGGTCCGGATAAGCCGGGCAGATTCCTAACTCGGCTGCTTTGGCTCCGCCTTTTTCCCTACCACATTTCTTGAATTCCCAGCAGTTCATAAAGCCCCCCGATTGTTGTGACGCCCGCCGCACCGGCGCAGCATAAAGACAGTTCTGTTTTTCCACGTAATTCACTCTGGCTTCTTAAATCGGCGAAGGAGTTGATAATCTTTATTAAATATTGGCCGCTGCCGTCCGGTATTAATCGACGAACCGTGCACGACGGGCGCCGGTCCAGTCGCGACCAAACGGTTAATGGCTCAATAGCGCAAAAAGATTAGTTGACCGGGCGCGGACTGAGGGCTTATTTTCTCTTTGCAGACAGGGGAACACGCAGACGCGGAGACACGGGGGGCCATGGCTGGAAGAATTCCGATAAGGTGGCATGGTTGGGCTGTACTTCTCGTGAGCGTGGCGGCCGCGCTTTCGGCGTCAAGTCTACCGGTGGGACGCCAGGTGGACCTTTGGGGCTATGATCTCCTGATGGCTGCGGTGTCCCGGCCGCCGGCCGGGCGCGATGATGTCGCGGTGGTGGGGATCGATGACGATGATACCATTGCCGGCCGGCAACTGCGGGAAGAAGTCGCCAACATGCCGCGGGTATTCCGGCGCGACTACCTTGCAAAAGTGATCGATGCCCTGCTGGATGCCGGCGCCGCTGGAATCGGCCTGGACATAGTGCTTTCCAGCTCAGTATACAAAACCTGCGATAAGGAGGCAGACCGGAAGCTCAAAGAAGTTCTGAGGAAGGGAAGGATGCTGGGGAGACCGGTGGTTCTCGGCTTTTACCCGGCGGGCCCGGGAAAAAAGTCGGAGTTCCCGCACGATTATTTTCTGCTCTCTGTGGACCGCATTGCCTTCCTTAATTTTGATGAATACCCGGACGAAAAGAGGCGATCGTTGACTCTTTCGATCCATGGCCAGGACACGGAAGGCCGGGACACTACGGTACATTCGATCGCCTATGAGCTGGCCGGCCTCATCAGGCAAGACCTGCCTTCCGCAAACTCTTCTCACCTGAAGATCGATTACAGGCTCGCTCCTGTTACCAGGTATGCATTCTGGGATATCTATTCGCTGGCTGAGGATAAAAATGAAATCAATGAATCAAAGCTCAGAGAGGCATTTGCCGGCAAAATAGTCTTTCTGGGTTACACGTTCAGTGCTGAGGATGAGCATACCATCCCGGTCAGGTTGAGTGTCGCCTCGGGAAACAACCAACCCTCAGATCGAATCCACGGCATTTACATCCATGCGCTGGGGGCGAAGACGCTCCTTGCGGGCCAACTGCTAAAAGACGTACCATCCTGGATTACCTGGAATGTGGCTGCTGGACTGGCCCTCGTGTCGGCTGTATTGTTTCTGATGCTCTCTCCGCTGAAAGCGGGAATCTTCCTCGGCTCGCTGGCGCTGCTTACATGCCTTGGGACCTACGGTCTTTTTTCGTTTTTCTGGGTGATACGGGTCGCTCCGTTGGCTTTCGGACTGTTTATTCCAGGCACGATTACCGGGACCTACCGTTACGGCGTTCAATATAAGCAGTTCCGCTTCGTTAAAAGGCTTTTCAGAAGCTATGTGAATCCCCATGTCCTGCAGCAAATCCTTGACGATCCGAATTCCGCCTTGTTTGAAGGCCAGCGGGTCACCGTAAGCGTTATGTTTACGGACATCAGGAACTTCTCCACTCTCTCGGAGAAGTTGGATCCTCAACTGGTCGTCTCGGGGCTCAATGTGTATCTGGCCGAGATGACGGAGGCGGTTGTGAAGGTGAACGGCTATATGAACAGATTCGTTGGTGACGCTATCCTGGCGATCTTTGGCGCCCCGAATCCCTTGCCTGACGATGGGGCCTGGGGGGCTGTACAATGCGGGTTGGAGATGCTGGAGCGCCTGCAGCGGCTGAATCAGTCCGAAATATTCCCGGGTATTCCCGATCTCAGGATCGGGATCGGCGTTCATACGGGTGAGGCCATTGTAGGCAATATCGGGTGTTATCAAAAAATGGACTACTCAATCACCGGGGATACGCCTAACCTGGCATCTCGCATTGAAGGAATGACCAAAGTTCATAAAGTTCCTTTTCTGATCAGCGAGGCGACTTATGAACGGGTAAAAGATCGGATCGAGGCGCGATTTGTCGACAGTACGCAGGTCAAGGGGCGGGAAGAGTTCGTTAATCTTTACGAGGTTGTGTCGCTTAAAGTGACCGGGTCAAATACGGACGGTTCCTAAAAGGCATTGCAAAGTCACCTATGTGAATTGCTGAAATTTTGCGGCTGAAAATGCCGGTGTCTCATCCCGAGTCTTTTCACGTCGAAAAACCGGGTAGACACGAGACTATCCTCAGGGAGGCTGGAGAATATGAGACAAAGCGCATTGAAGGGCATCCTGGCTGGATTGGGAGTCGTGCTCGTATGGTCCTCTTTTTCCTTCGCGGTCGACACGTGGAAGGTAAGCGACCTGTCGGGCGATGTATCCCTGAGTCGAGGCAATGAGCAGATTGCTGTGGCTGTCGGATCGGATATCTCTCCGGGGGATACGATGAAGATCAGGGATGGGGCATGGATTGAACTCGTGTCCACAGGAAGATGCGAGGTCTGGGAGCTCAAGGGAAATCGGCAATATACCTTCACCGGGCATGATATTATGGGCAGCCCTGAAAGCGATAAGATTCCACCAATTCACCGATTGACGGTATGCTTCAACCCTGCCGGGTTTTCAATGGGCAAAGCACAGAGAATAGGGGGCATAATAGAAAGAGGGGGGTCGATTGAGGACGAACTCGCTGATACCGGATCAAATGCAGCGCTTGTTAACCTCATTATTTTTTATGCTTTGAGCCAGAAGGAAATCGAAAAAGCCAGGCCTTACTACGAAGCTCTGAAAGAACGCGCGCCGGGCTCTCAGTTTGTTGGAAGCGTTGCGGAAATCTTCGAAACAAAAACACCTGCCGCCAAGTAGGGGTCGTTCATTTTCTCCCTGCAGGGTATGGCAGAAAACTACCTGCGGTATTAGTTTCGGGGGGGGCGAGGCTCTTGCGGCCTCCCCGAAAAAGAAGGAAACGTCCGGATCAGTAACTTTTTTGTAACCGCGCCTGCGTTAATATCCATTATCTTTTCGAAATCGTCCGGCCCGCTAATTTCGGGATTGACGGACAGGGAAGCCGCAGACTCATGATTCCCATAAAGTCACTGTTTGCCGGCGACCTGCTCGAACCTTGAAAATACTGAGTGCGGAGACACCTTGGTGACGTTTGAACAGCTCATTGACCGGGACAAGGTTCTGGAACTGATAGAACAGGGTACGGGGAAGGGAGTCAAGGTCGGCATCCTCGACAGTGGAGTCGATTTCACTCATCCCGCCATTTCAGGCTCCGTGCATCGATCTTTCGAGGTACGGGAATCCCTGGGCAATTTTACTGCGGCTGAGGCGCCTGGAACTGACGTTCTGGGTCACGGCACCATGTGCGCGGGCGTGATCCATGGGATCGCCCCGGAAGCGGAACTCTACAATATCAAGACCCTGGATGAGCGAGGACAGAATTCGCCTGCCAAAGTCATTTGCGGGATCCAATGCGCGATTGACCAGGGTCTCCATGTGCTGAACCTGAGCCTGGTCTCCCTCAACATGTCCAGAAATACCATTGTCGATATGCTCTACTGGGTGGAAAAAGCCTACTATAATGGAACGATCCTGGTAGCAGCTACGGACAACAAACAGAAACGGGGGTTTCCGGGTGATTATTCATCGGTCATAGCGGTTGATTTCCAACATTTTCCGGATTTCAGGTCGTTTAATTACTTTCTGGGTAAACCGGTTGAGATGGAGGCCAAAGGGGTCTATGTGGAGGCGCCCTTTCCCGGAAACACCTACATCTCGACAACCTGTACGAGTATTGCATGCCCGCATGTTGCAGGCGTAGTCGCGCGGCTTATGTCAACGATACCCGGACTCACACCCTTTCAGATAAAAACACTGTTGATGGTGGCCAGGGCCAACGGCCGTAATCCATAGGAGGCTATATGGACATCCTTCAAGGAATTGAAAGGGTGAGCAGGGCTATTCAAGCATTGTCTAATGAAATCGAAGAGTTAAAGCTCCTGGCTTCGGAAGCTCTTCCGTCAGGCTCATATTCAGGTTTGGCAGGATTTCCGGAGCCTGACGATCAGCTAAAGATAGTTGCAGGTTATCTTGCCCTGAGCCCCGGCATGGAACAGGACGAACTGCTCAATACCCTGTTGACCTGCGCTCAGCAGGTAGTGAGGGCTGAGGGGGCTGGTCTGACCCTCTACGACGATAAGAGAGACGTGCTCGTCTTTCGCGCCGCAACGGGGGTTGCAGCCGATAAAATCGTCGGCATGGAGGTGCCCCTTACCAACTCGCAGCACGGCATTGCATTCCGGATGCGCCAGGTCATTGCATCAACTCCGATGAACAGGTCGATTGATCAGGCTACGGGCGTAACCTACAGAAACGTTCTGATCGCTCCTCTTCTCGTCAACGACGAAGCTATCGGTACGGTGTCGGCCGTTAACAAAATAAACGAAGAACACTTCACCCCACAGAATATCGAAGATTACACAGGCTTTGCGGAATTGGCTGCTCATATAATCCGGCAGCGCATGCGCGAATACACTCTCAAGCAGATCATCGAAGGAGACGCCACGAAAGTGCCCGGGGAACTCGCGGGGGTGAAGAGCCTCGCGAGCGATGCAGACCTGCTGGACATAATCAAAAATGTAGTCACAATGGGGCGCAAGTCGCCGGAAATGCTCCCTTTGTGCAGACAACTTATCGACGCTCTGGCCAATATGGGTTAAAGCCGGAGATTTTTCACCGACAGTAATAATGGAGGATAGGCCATGACCCTTTTAAAGGGCCCCGATGGTACGCTTTACGATGTCCCGGATGGAAATCTCGAACAATACGAAATCGCGCCCGAAGACCTGGTGGACAAGATGGAGGCCTCCGGTGTAAAACCGCCGCCCGGTATCAATCCTCAGCAGATAGGACCACAGAGGGTTGCGCCGATGCGTCTTTGCCTCAAGCGGTAGTTTAAGTGAACTTTCTCCGGGGTACGGCGCCAAATGTATCTACGTTCCGCGAGGTGATTTTCCATGCGTATTGAATCTTTCTTTGAACCCATTGTGTATGTGACGGCCAAAGTAACTCATGGCTGCAACCTTAAATGCAACTATTGCAAGGTCGATTCGTTATCCGGCAAATCAATGAAAATGTCGCTGGAAACGGCCAAAAGAGCTGCACGCCTTCTGATCGAGAACTCCAGCTTTTCTTCCCTCTGGTTCAATCTGCACGGTGGGGAACCTTTGCTCCTGCCGGACGAATGGATAGAAGAGGTGGTTTCTTACGCGCGGGACCTTGCCGCCGGGCATTCCAAGGAGATCAGGTTCCCCATAGCAACCAACGGCACCCTTCTGCCCGAAGAGCGGCTCCTCAAACTCCATAAGCTGGGGATCGATTTTTCGATGAGCTGTGACGGTCCTCCGAAAATACATAATATTATGCGCGGGCGGGGGGCAACCGTTCACAAGACTTACCAACTGTTCAGAAAGCACAAGATCCGGTGCGGCATCATGGCGGTTATCAGCAAGGGCAACTATGACAAGATGAAACAGATCATGGATTGGTACCGTGAGCAGGGAATTCGCTCTTTTCTGTCGAATTTTGTCGAAGCGCAGGGACGCGGCGTCAACAATCATCTTTTGAGCCCACAGGAAATGTATGAAAGCGGAGTACAGATCCTGGACCACATGTACGAAACAAATATCTCGGTTACAAATGACGATATGCTGCGCAAGGTTGCCTGGTTCGTGCAAGGCCGGAAGAATGCCGACACCCTTGCCTGTCCGAATATAGAATGCCATGCCGGCCGGCACATGGTTGCAGTCGATATGGATGGAAGCATTACAACTTGTGGAAGCGCTGATACGTCTGACTACCTGCTCGGTCACATCGACCGCGATATGGATGACGGCCAATATAAGAGTGTGCTCAATCGATTTCATGACAAGGGAAGATGGATTATACGCTGCTTCGATTGCCCTGCCAAACAGATTTGCAGTCATGGCTGCACGACTGCTTGCAACAAATCGGGCGATTACAGGGAAAACATGTGCCAATACACTCGAATGATATGGACGCATTTATGTGAGCATCCTGAAAAAGCATATCACATTAATGGCATAGTAGGCGGGCGAATGGCACATCATGGGTAGCTCGTCGGTCACTGCGAGAGGAAGGTGTTTCTGAACCGGAGTAGGACGATTTTAAATTCAAAAAAGGAGAAGACCATGGCCGTTGTGAGAAGTCTTGAAGGAACATTTTATGACATCCCTGAGAGTGAACTCGAACAGTACAAAGTTCCGCCCGATCAAGTCAAGGGCCTGATGGAAGCAGCCGGTCAGAAGCCGCCGCAGAACCCGGGACCCCAACAGCCAGGCAGGGGCCAGGGCCAAGGCCAGGGCCAGGGCCAGGGCGGTACGGGAGGATCGCCGCAGATCCTTGTCCAGTTCATAATGCAGGGCGGCGGGGGCGCAGGTGGAGGCGGCGCCCAGCAGCAGAAACAGCCTCAAGGGGCGCCGGCGGGAGGCGAAGAGGAGAACGTCGAGCCTCAATGGTACTGGATAAACTGGGCAAACTGGGCGAACTGGTATAACTGGTACTAGAGTTGGACAGTCTCAGTAATCGAGGAATTTAGCTCTACCGGTCGTCTTTTGGCGACTGTTGACAAATTTCACCATCCGTTCGGGACAAGAGGCGGACATCCGGTCGAATAAGGAGTTGCATTCAAGGGAGGGCATAAAGCCCTCCACTACGATTGATTCGTGCAACAATGCTGTAGGGGCGGGGTCCTTTTGTCGTCGAAGAATCCCCGCCCGGTCTTGAACGCAGCTCCGTATAAATCCGCCTTTTGTTCCGTTCCTCAAAGATCGTGCTCCTGCCAATTCAAAAAGGATTTCTGTATGGAGATGCAAGGTCCGCAAGGTATGTACGGAATGGAGCAATTGTCCATTGGGCAGAGGGTTTCGAACGCTCTGTTTTTTCTTAAGTATTTGAAGCCCGTTTTATGGATAGTGATGCTGGTTGTTATAATAAACCTGGTATCGGCTTCCAGTTTAATACCTATTATGGATTTCGGAAGGATATTGAGCGACTATTTCGGACCGAGAGAGTCGGTGATATGGTCTTTTATCAACTTGTTTACCGCTCCACCGAATTCTATATATGTTTACGTTATTTTAGCAGCTTTGCTCATAGTGATTTCAGGCATTGTAACGCTCATATCCAATTATTATGCAAGTTATGTTCGAGAGTTCATGTTGAGAAAGATCAGGCTCGACGTCTACAACAGTCTCGAACAGCTCAATATACAATCGGTGAACAGAAGAGGGGCGGGGGATTATGTGCAGGGAATTCACCGGGACGTTTACGCGGTGGATCAATTGTTCAGTGAACTCTTTAACAGGACCCTGCCTCAGACCATATTCGCCGGCGTCGCCTTCGCCGTTTTGATCAACATCAACTGGGTTATGACCCTGGCATTGTTTGTGGCCGGTTTTGTGCTCTTCCCGATTTTCACCATCTGCAGCAGGAAAGTAAACCAGCTTTCCGGGTTCCTGCGATGGGCCTTTACGGAGATGTCGGACCAGTTGATCGAAACCATAGGCGGGTTCAGGGATATCGTCGCCGGAGGCCGCTTCGACCGCTTTGCCGGCCGGTTCGACGAATTTCTCAAAAAATCGCAGGGAAGCGCCGTCAGCATCGCCTGGTGGGGACAGGTCGGGGGCATAACGACAACTTCACTCATGAGCCTGTTCAGTGCGGTCCCGATCATCGTGGTAATCCCCAAACTGTTGACGGCGCACGCTGAAGGCCAGCCGGTGACGGTTTCCACTCTTATCGGAGCCACGATCTCATACGTGCTCTTCCTCCAGCATTTTCTTCAAATCTATGCCGTTATGTACCAGTTTCTTCAGCAGGCCGCGCTGACCTCCCCGAGTTTCCAAAGCCTCCGGATGATGCTGACGCCCGAACCGAGAAGATTTCCTGCGCAGGTCGCCCAAATTGATCCTGCGGGCGCAGACGGCCTGCCCGTATCCCTTTCACCCGTTAGATCGATCCAGTTTGAAGGCGTCTCGATGCGCTTCAACGGCCGCCCCCTGTTCGATGGTCTTGGGTTCTCCATACCGGGCGGGAAGCTTACTGCCATTGTAGGTCAAAGCGGATCGGGGAAGACAACGATATTCAACCTGCTGCTGCGTTTACTCGACCCGACGAACGGGAGAATCACGATCAACGGACGGCTTCTGGAATCCGTCGATGAGAAGCTGCTGAAGAAAATGATGGGGCTTATCCCTCAGGACCCGTTTATCTTCAACTGCTCGCTTCGCGATAACCTGCTCATGGCCTCAGCCGACGGAATTGACGACAACTTGCTTGACAGGGCCATCGATCTGGCGCAGCTCCGTGATTTCGTTCAAGCTCGTGAGGGTGGCCTGGATTTCGTAGCAGGGCATATGGGCAGAAACCTTTCCGCAGGCGAAAAGCAGCGCCTGGCCCTGGCGCGTTTGATCGTGCAGGACCCGGAAATCATCATTTGCGATGAATATACGGCCAATATCGATGTCAAGACGGCGGGGCTGATCCACGAAGTGATGCGGAGCGAATTCTCCGAGCGCACGCGCATCATCATTACGCACCAGTTGTATACGATCAAGGGCGCCGATCACATCGTCGTTCTGGATAAAGGGATCATCGCCGAGGCCGGCACACACGAAGATCTGCTCGCCCAAACCGGCGTTTACAGGGATCTATGGGAGCTGCAAAAACTTACGTAACTGAAGACCTTTGACAGGATTTACATGAAAACTACAGGAGTTTGCACCGCAGGCGCGAAGAGCGCATAATGGTAAAAAGACCTTTGACAGGATTAAACAGGATTAACAGGAAATAACATGGAAAAGGCAAACCTCGCGGAGCGTTGATTATGCTGTTAATCGTGTCAAAATCTCTCTGCGCTCTCTGGCGTAAGCTATTTTCTAATCCTGTTAATCCTGTCAAAATCTCTTTGAAACTGCGCCAGACCAAAAACAGAACAAGAACTGTAAGCTATTTTTCAATCCTGTTAATCCTGTTAATCGTGTCAAAATCTCTCTGTGTTTTTGCGGATGAAGGAGGCCCGGCAAACCGGGAGGGTTCCAACTCTGCGTCGCCGAGCGACGAGATTGTCCGGCTGAACAAGGAAGTCGTCAGCCTCTACAGGCAGGGGAATTTTGAAGAAGCGCTCGCCCATTGCACCGAGACCTGCGAGCTTGCGAAGCGTGAACTGGGCGACGAACATCCGGAGTTTGCCAGTTGTATCAACAATCTGGCATCAATTTACGAAGTCAGGGGCGAATACGGCAAGGCAGAGCCTCTTTTTAAGCAGTCCCTGGAGATATCGAAAAAAGTCCATGGAGAAAACGATCCGGACTTCGCCTTAGGCCTCAACAACCTCGCAAACCTTTACTCGGAAACGGGCAGATATGCCGAAGCCGAGCCGCTCTACCTTCGCGCCATGGAAATCATTCGCGCAGGCGCAGGTGAAGACAATGCGTTCTATGTCAAAAGCCTCAACAACCTTGCATCCCTTTACAAGCGGATGGGCAACTATGTTGAAGTGGAGCCGCTCTATAAAAAGGCGGCGGACATTCTGCTGAAGATCTCGGGGGAGGGCCAGCCTGACTATGCGATTGTCTTAAACAATCTCGCGGGGTACTACTACCTCCTTGGAAGGTACCCGGAGGCTGAATCCACTTATCAAAAGTCACTGGACGCAGCTCGGAAGGCCGTTGGCGAAAAGCACCCCATATATGCCCGAACCCTGAATAACCTGGGCTCCGTGTATGAAGCCGTGGGCAACTACGCCAGGGCCGAACAGCTTTACAGGCAGGCCCTCCAGACCATCACTTCGAAATCGGGAAAAGATAGCACCGATGCCGCCGCTGCGCTGAACAATCTCGGGGGTTTATACAAGACCATAGGGGACTACCCCAAGGCCGACTCGTTTTACCGTCAGTCAAATGAGATCTGGCGGGCCGCTGTGGGAGAAAAACACCCGGAGTTCGCGGCCAGTCTACACAACATGGCGGATCTCTATTATTGGATGGGCAAGTTCGATGAGGCTGAGCAACTGTATCTGAAGGTGCTCGAAATCCAGAGGTCGAGCCTTGGCGAAAAGCACCCGGATGTGGCCCTGAGCTTACAGAACCTTGCCGTGGTCTACGTGAAGATGGGCAGATACCCTGAAGCCGAGTCCCTGTATCGGCAGTCGCTCGATATATGGAAGTCGGCCCTGGGAAACAAAAACCCCAATGTCGCCCTTGCCCTGCAGAACCTCGCTCTGCTCTGCGTAAAGATGGGCAGGTACGAGGATGCCGAACCGCTCTACAATGAGGCCCTGGAGATATACGTTGCCGTTCTGGGGAAGGACAACCCCGATGTCGCCACCACTCTGAACAACCTGGCGGCGCTGTGTGCCGCGACTTCCCGCGAAGGCCGGGCCCTGGAGCTGATGAAGCAGGCGGAAAGTGTCTATGACCGTTTGATCTGGCAGGTTTTCACTTTCGCCTCCGAAACCCAGCGCATGGGATACATCGCGGTCCTTCGCGGAGACATGGACAGCTTTCTGTCTCTGATTTCACAGTATCTGTCTAACTCGCCCGCCGCAGTGGCGGACGGGCTGGACATGGTGCTCAAACGCAAGGCTATCGTGGCTGAAGCAATGGCTGCCCAGCGGGACGCCATCCTTGGCGGGCGGTATCCCGATCTGGCGCCTGCCCTTCGCAGGCTGAGGACCCTCAATACCCAGATAGCCCAGAGAATCATGTCGGGGCCCGGTCCGGAAGGTCCCGAAGCCCATCGGCAGTTGCTGGAGAAGTGGAAAGCCGAAAAGGAGGGCCTTGAAGTCTTCCTGGCGGGCCGTATCCCGGAGATCGACCTGGAAAGAAAACTCAACGAGGCCAATCGGGCCAAAGTTGCCGGAGCGCTTCCCGAGGGCACGGTCCTCGTTGAGTTCGTCCGGTTAAATCCATTCGACTTCAAAGCCATACCCGCCAAGGGACAGCCGGTCTGGAAGCCGGCCCGCTATCTGGCCTTTGTCCTGCTTCCGGGTCAACCGGATAACATTCGGATGATCGACCTTGGCGAGGCAGACCCCATAGACGACATGATCTCGGATTTCAGGGGCGAGATCACCGGACAGGCCGAAAAACAGGGCGCGCAGGCGGAGAGGGGCGGGCGGGCCGTTGTTATGGATGTCGGGCCCAAACTTCGTGAAGCGCTCTTCGATCCTTTGGAAAAAGTCCTGGGCGGCCGTAAGCGGCTTATCCTGGCCCCTGACGGCGACATATATGATTTGCCCTTCAATGTGCTGCCCACGGACAAAGAGCGATGCATTATCGACGACTACCACATCAGCTATGTCGGCGTCGGGCGGGATATCCTGCGTTTCGGCACGGGTTTTAACCCTGGGGCTTCGGCACCCATGGTGATTGCAGACCCGGACTACGATCTCCAAGCCGGTGCGAAGAGCGTTCAAACGGACACAGGGGCAACTTTGGAAAGGCGGTTCCGGGATATATTCCCCTCACACTTCGAGCGTTTGCCGGGCACACGCGAAGAGGGCGAGCGTATCGCCGCTATGCTCGGTGTCAAAGCTCTCGAAGGAGGCGCGGCCACCAAGCGCAGCGTTGAAGATGCGCGCTCTCCCGGTATCCTGCACATAGCGACCCACGGCTTTTTTCTGGACCAGCGGCGTCCGCCGGGGGGCGAAGAGTTCCAGGCATATAGAGGAAGAATCGGCGTGGCAAATTTGGCCGGACCGCAGTCACGTGGTTTTGAAAACCCGCTGCTGGGCTCGGGACTTGTGTTGGCGGGCTACAACCCCTGGCGCAAGGGAGAGGTGTTGACCCTCGAGGCTGATGACGGCATTTTGACGGCGGAAGACGCAACAGGTCTGGACTTGCTTTTTACCGACCTCGTGGTGCTATCGGCCTGCCAGACCGGGCTCGGGGTCATAAAGGCCGGCGAGGGGGTTTTCGGATTGCGCAGGGCGTTTCTCCTGGCCGGAGCAAAAACGCTCCTGATGAGCTTGTGGAAGATTCCGGATGAAGAAACCCAGATGCTGATGGAGGGCTTTTATAAGCGCGTACTGGAAGGAAAACCAAGGGCGGAGGCCTTGCGCGAAGCGCAGTTGGAGGTCAGGGCCGTTTCCCCGGAACCGCTCTTCTGGGGTGCATTCATCTCACAGGGTGACCCCGGACCGCTCAAACCTAAGAACTGAGCGTTCACCGCAAAGACGTTCGATAATTCCAAAAGCCCGGTGGCCTGCTTCGAAGGGCTAGGGTCGATCTTTAGAGGACGCAGAGGACAGCTTTGTTAGACAGGATTAACAGGATTTACAGAATCGAAAATGCCTCACAAGGATCAACCGCAGCCCCGCAAACGAATCGCTGGATTGCAAGAGTTGTCGAACACCCGTCTGTTTTATCTTTTAATCCTGCAATCCTGTTAATCCTGTCGAGAGGTCTTTCTCTGTATCCTCCGAGTCCTCTGTGTACTCTAAAGATCGACCCTAGCCCTTCGAAGCAGGCCACCGGGTTTTTGGAATTATCGAACGCCTCTGTGGTGAATTCTTTCCCTCCGTATCACGGTGAAAGGAGAGATTTATGGCTAAGGTAAAATGGGGGTGGACCTTTGCTCTGATCTTATTTTTGATCTCTGCCGCGCTGACGGTTTTTGCAGAGCAGCAGGCAACAAGAATTATCAAGTTTGTCCCCTCTGCCCATGTTCGGGACGTGCGGGACGGCAGGTGTTGGACCGGCTCCATTGCAGCTCCAAGGCCGGATGCATGGCGCTGCATGATAGGAAATGAAATTGTCGATCCCTGTTTTGCCTCTGCGGACAGGAGCCTCGTAATATGCAACCCGAATCCCCTCAAGGGTTACCCCGGATTCAGATTAAGGCTGACGGAGCCCTTGCCGAGGTCTGAAATCCCTGCCCAGTCGGCCTACGATGGCGGATGGCTGGTCGAGCTGGTGGACGGGACATTGTGCAGACCGGCGACAGGCGCAGGCTTTGAAGTCAAGGGCAAGGTGGCAAGCTACTATTGTGACAACTGGCAAAGCGGCAAGGACATAGTTCTGCTGGGGGACTTCGATATGAGGGCACCAGTCTGGACGGCTGAGAAGGCGACGATTACCCAGGGTAAGCGAGGTCCGGTTTACCTGAGTTCGCATAGAGTAGCTGTAAAGACAGTTTGGCAGTGAGAAGTGCGCGCCGGCGTGTATCTGTGCAGCTTCCGAACCGAAGGTGCCCCATGCCCGGGCATCTTCCCCGGGATCTCCACGCTCTCACCGGCCTGTTAGGCCAGCATCTTCGAAGCATCCCGCATGAGCTTCGATATTTCAAGTTTCTGAGGGCAAGCCTCTTCTGCCCTTGAATAATCGATTTGCGTAAGGATCGCCCTGGCCTGGTGCGGTAAACCTGCGAAAACCTCGCGGGTGAGGTCTCGTTCGCCATAGTCGCGGTAATACATCAGGCACCTCATTATGTCGCTGACAGGTACGGCTCCTCCGACCGCCTCATAGCAGATACGGCCGCACCCGGCGCAGTAGCTTTCTCGAGTTTCGGCCGCAAATCTTTCCAGCAGATCGAAGTCGCTTCGCGTAAGGCTCGTCTGGTCTCTCGCCGCCGCTACGTTGGCCGAAAGAATCGTAATGTTGGGCATCTGGGAGCAGACGCTCGCGATGTTTGGATTTTCCAGCACGGCTTTGAGCTTGGCCTGCTTATCGGTAAAACCGCGTTCGAGAAATCGTCCCGCAAGTTGCAGTTCGGCTTCGCTGTCCGTCTTTACCTGTCCGCCTCCCTGCGTTTTGATGGCCACGAGCCCGATTCCCTTATCTGCGCATGCGGCAACGGCTTCCTCCATCTTCGGCGTGTGCATTATCCGAAAATTGTAACTGAACATTATCACATCGATCCAATCCGTTTTGGCTGCGCTCAGCATGCACTCATCCATATTTGTGTGGGCGCTGAACCCGAAGAGTTTGATTTTGCCGGCTTTTTTCGCTTCGGAGGCCCATTCTCTGTATTTTTTGGGAGCGTCTATCGCGCCAAAATTATCTATGCAGTGCACGTAAAACAAATCCACATAATCAGTGCAGAGCCTTTTGAGGCCCTTGTCCAGGCCCGCCGTCAAGGCTTCGGGCTCGTAATGGTGAAGCTTTGTGGCGATAAACAGTTGCTTTCTGGCATCGGGATTTTTTGTGAGAAAACGCCCGTACCCCTCCTCACTCGAACCATTTCCATACAATTCGGCCGTGTCCCAGAAATTTACGCCCCATTCGAGGGCCTGTCTGAGGACCGACTGATTATTGATCGTGTCGAACATCCCGCCGAGGGAGAGAACCGGCACTTCTACGCCCGTTTTCCCAAGCCGGCGCCTGGGCAGGGGGCCTTTCCCTGCTCCGGGTGGTTCCGAACCAATGGCGCTATTGCCCACATCCAGCCCGGTTGAAGCTATCCCCGCCAATCCAATGGTTTTTATAAAGGCGCGTCGTGTCAAACCTTCGGACTTGTCTTTTTTTTCCATTTTGCGGCCTCCGAACACGAGTTGGAATTCTTTTCGAGACTCCATATAAGAACGTGCCAACCCCGCATTAACTCTCATTTCAGTCCAATAGACCATACTTTGGGAATAAGAGGTTGTCAATCATATGAACGGCAGCCTCCTTGTGCCGCGCCCGCCTGGGTTCCCTTGCCGGTTTCTAAAGAGTCCGGTTTGCAGCGACTCGGTAAACAAATGATTCGAAAACTGGGAGGATTTCGGCGCCATCTCAACCTCTCTCTGTCAGGGGACTCATCCAAATACGCCTCTCAGAGCTGCCAAAGTGGGTGTTTTTTGAAGTAAGGTGATTAACTTGCGCTGGAATTAGATCTGTGTTCACCTGGCCTCGGTGCCGTGAGACCTGCTTGAGTGATTGACTTAGAATTGCGGCTCTTAATCGTTTACTGGAAGGAGGATGCCATGAAGGTGAGAATCGACTACGGTCTGTGTATGGGTGACCGAAATTGCCACAAGGTTTGTCCTGAAGTTTTTGATTTTGACGAGGACCAGTTGCAATCGATTGTTCGTGTCGATATTGTGCCTGCTCATCTGGAGGATAAAGTCAGACAGGCAGCCAGGGAATGCGTGCCGGGAGCCATCGTGGTCGAGGAGTGATCTGTCCAGCCTTCATAAGAGGCTTATATGGTTTCGCAGTGAGTGTTCAGGACAGTAAATGCTATACTTTGATCGACCGCTTTTTTCGGAACAGGGTGCAAGTAGTCAGAATGGGGCCACGAAAGCGGATCTCGGCAGAGCAAAACGAGTGGTCGCTCAAAGCCCTGCGAGAATCTGCTGCTGCTCGCCTTTGGATGAGGCCTCAACGCCGGAGAACAGAAATCCTTTTCTTCTGAAGGCGATGAGAGGGACACCAATATGGATCCAAGGAATGTGCTCAGAGAAGAGCATGGCGTGACCATGAAGATGCTCGCCGCTCTCCAGGGGTTTATGGCGAAAGCTGTGGATTTAGAGGAGAGCGATACAAGAGACCTCGAAGCACTCATCGAATTCTTTGAGATTTATGTGGACCGGTATCACCACGGAAAAGAAGAGCAAGTACTGTTCCCGGCGCTGTCCCGCACTCGTACTGCCGGAATCGATTCTCTCGTCAATATGCTCTCGGAAGACCACCGTGGGGCCCGGACAAGCATGGAGCTGATAAAATCCAATGCAGTGACCCTTCACTCTTCCTCTGAGGCCGACCGCTATGAATTTAGCCAAAGAGTCGATCTGTACGTGGATTTCGTCAGAAAGCACATCCGCAAAGAAAACTCTCAGTTACTTCCATTGATTGAGCAAATGCTTTCCGATACTGAAAGGTCGCAGATGGCCGAACAGTTTTGTGATGTGGAGAAGACGACTCTGGGTTCAAGCGGGCTCGAAGTATTTCTGGTAAGCGTCCGAAGACTTTCGCAGAAGTATACCTCCCTATAGATCGCTCAACTATCCACAAATCTCGCACGATACTCGGAATAGTTACAGCAAAAACCGGTTACTCGACAACGACGGGGTTGGCGGTTGGATTGAAGGGGTTCATCCTCACCGACAGCGAATGCATGTAAGGATAATGCTTTCTCAGGTGCAGCATGTAAGTCAGCCACTCCCGGACAAGAAGGCCGAAAGCCCGCTGGATATCTACTTCCAGGTGTTTGAGGTCGGAGCGGGGTAGGTTTTGCAGGTCCTTTCGCGCTTCAAGCTCTTCGGTAAGGTGACAAACGGCCCAGAGCAGGTCTGTAAATTCGTCATGTTCCAGAAGAATCGGGTTCTGCAAAAGGCTCAGCGCGAAATCGCGCTTCTTGAGAAGGAATTCTTTCAGGTCTTGTAGCTGCACGCTGTCAGGGTCGAACTTGCACTGACAGCCCTGGATGAATTCCGCAGCAGCCTTATAATGGGTCCTTCTCCAATCCTGCGCTACAGCAAGGGATGCTTCCAATGCAGGAAAGTCAACGCATGTGGCTCCCATCATTCTTATCAGCCCGTTGCCCATCTCCCCGAAAAACGCTCCTATGACCATGTTGAGTTTTCTCAATAATGTCTGTTTTTCTCTTTCGCTGAGGAGTCGCTCAATCAGGATGGTCACAAGCAGGACCTGGACCGGGACGAAAACCACATCCAGGGCAAGATAGAAAAAAAGGGTGTGCGTATCTCTGAACAAGAATACATGGAACAGCGACAGAGCTGCGCTTGACACCGTGAGGAGGAGAGCGACCTTCATTTTCCAGGATAACCGTACCATAATGGCTCTGCGTTAATTCGTTATAGATGGACCAATCTTCCTGAATAGTGTGTAAAACTTAATCACCAAACGTATGCCGGCGTCATTTCACACCCGGATTTCACTCAAGAAACAGTTGTAACACCCGGAAGGCCCGATTAATTTTCCTATATCCCTGTTAAACACGTTGCTGCTGCGCTATCAGATCGCCGCCGCCAGCTCCTTCCCCGTTCTGTAGGTCTTCTCCATGTATTCGGGATGTTCCAGGACATCAGACGGCCCATCCAACCCCCGGTAGAGAAGACTTTCCCAGAGTTCCATATCCAGGGTGTCCAGAAAATATCGCATTGACAGCAGGACCCCCTCGAACAGCTTATCCCCGCGGGTGGCGCCGGCAGAGACGAACAATGCTTTCCGGGTCGGCTTGCGAAGACCAAAAGGGGCTTGATCGATCAAATACTTCTTTGACCAGAACTCCTGGCAGCGGTCCATGAAAATTTTGGTATGCGCGCTTACGCTATAAAAGAAAATCGGCGATGCCAGCATCAACGCATCACAGGAAATAAGCTTATCGCGCAGTAAATCGAAATCATCCCGGATACCACAGCGGCCGGTTTTTCTACACGCATAGATCTCGAGGCAGGGAGAGATCGAAAGGTCTCGCAGGAATATCTCTTCCACAGAAGCCCCGCCGTCCGACGCACCCCTCACCGCCCGTTCGAGCAAAACGGATGTATTGCCGCGTTTTCTGGGGCTTCCGTATACGGCCAAAATGCTCTTCACAATGTTCTTCCTTCCCATGTTGACCTGAATAATGCCACCCTGCCTTTTATAAGAATGGGGCGCTTCCCGAAAGCAGCCGTCGGCAAGCGCCCCTTCCTTTTATCGCCGTTCGTGTTACCAATTCTCGCCCAGCAACTCGAAGTGCGCCTGTGGATGGGCACAGGCGGCACACATATCGGGGGCTTCTTTGCCCGAATGTAGATAACCGCAATTGCGGCAGCGCCAGATCACCTCTTTGTCACGCTTGAAAACCCTTCCGTTCTCAAGATTGGACAACAGGTCGCGGTAACGTTTCTCATGCTGTTTTTCGGCCACCGAAATAAAACCCCACACGGCTGCGATTGCAGGGAATCCCTCCTCGTTTGCAACTGCAGCGAAGGAGGGATATAGTTCTGTGTGTTCCTCATGCTCGCCGTTAGCGGCAGCAAGGAGGTTTTCGGCTGTCGTGCCGATCTTCCCCCCCGGGTAAGCAGCCATGATCTCCAAATCGCCTCCCTCAAGGAACTTGAAGAATCGTTTGGCGTGCTCCTTCTCCTGATTGGCGGTCTCCTCGAAGATATCGGCGATCTGCACGTACCCCTCTTTTCTCGACACGCCTGCAAAATAGGTGTAACGGTTGCGCGCCTGGCTTTCACCGGCAAATGACTTCAACAGGTTCTCTTCAGTTTTTGTTCCTCTGATACTACGCATAAAAACCCTCTCCTTGATGAAGCAACAGTGGAGGCCCCACGCCGGTACGCGCAGGCCCCAGTCATTCATCTTACCTTGAGTTGCGGACCACCATCACCTGGCAATGGCTTCCCTGCTCCCTTGCTCTGCATTCTGCGCAAAGGCCGTAGTACTCAATCCGGCTTCCGAACACTTCGAATCCAATCTTCTCCTTTATCACCTCTGGTTGAACCGGAACCACTGGCTCCAGATCTTTTATTTCGCCGCACGAAGTGCAGATCAGATTTATATGTGGCGCTACGTTGGGCTCGTAGCGATTGTCCGTCACATCGAATTGCATAACCTTGATCAGGCGCAACCGGGTGAGAACCCCAAGAGTGTTGTAAACCGTAGCCAAACTGAGGTCGGGATGTTTCCTTCTTACCTCATGAAAAATCTGTCTTGCGCTGGGATGCGATGTGGCCGAAGCGAGATGATCGATGATAGCCCTTCTCTGTGAAGAAATGCGGGAGCCAGCCGCCCTGAGAGCTCTTTGCATGCTTTTCGTTTTTTCCTCATGATCTCGCATTTGGGATCCCTTATACTTGATTCTAGTTTAGAATGATTCTAATATAAAATCAATTCTATTCTTGGACTTTTGCGGAAATTTCGGGACCATATTTCAGTTTCTCAAGCTGGGGATTCCGCTGGATATTCTGATCTGGATTTTGAGTACTGGGCTACCGAGCGTGCCACACTAAGCAGAAAAGCATCGCGGCCATAAGCGGCCACAAACGACAGCCCAACGGGGACACCCCTGACATTCCCCAGGGGCAACGTGACTTGAGGTAGACGTCCGATACAGGCGATGGAGGTAAGGGAACAGGGTGCGAGGGTAATAAGATCTCAGGGAGTCGGGGTTTCCGCACCCCGTGACATACCCCTGGACATCTATCAAGTCCTTGACCACGAAGCAAAGACCATCCAATGGCCCGGACTCGGTGGGCTCAATCTTGAGCATTCGGGCAAATGCCCCGGATTCCGCCGGGGTGATTTCGTGCGAATCTGGCATGATAGCTCCCATCGGTCTATTCACGGGAATAATCATACTGATGGCAAAAGGGAAGTCCAGCCGGTCCTTTACTCCCCTATGGATCCAATGGCAACGCAAAGAAGTTTCGCTTTAACTTAGCGGCCGTCATCAAAGGGTACGTTCCATTTTCGTGCGAGGGCGCACCGCTTCCGTCCCGCTTCATCTCTTCCAGTGTTCGGATGTTTATGATGAATAAATATTTCCGGTAAAGAAATCAACGGAGCACGGACACATCCCTCCACTTTAGAGAATTGGAAACTTTTTTTCACCCACTCACCGATTCCCCTGCTTTTCTTCTTTTTGCCGCTTCTGGTTGCCGTTTTGCGGCCTGAACTATTCCATGGTATGCTGTTGCCGGATAGAGTGAGCAATAATCTGGTCATAATCTGCTCATTCCGCTTACCGCCTTTAGGCGGAAAATCAGCTTACCGGCTTTAGCCGGAAGGAACAGTGAGCAATGATCGGCCACACCGCTCCCTGCATTTGACCTGAATATACGGGAAAGCAGACTGCGTGATTGAGGAATTGGGGGATTCTACTTACTATTCACCATTCACTATTCACCATGGGAGCACCGATGGGAATGAGGACCGTTTTTGCCATAACCGCCGGCTTGTTTCTTGTTGTAATCCTGTTCTCCAGCAATCAAGCGCGGGCGAATGATTGGGAGAGCGTATCAAGGGACGCGCTCCAGGCCTATAACGCATCCGACTATGCGAAGGCCCTTGAAAAAGGTCAGGAAGCCCTTGATCTGGCAAGGAAGTCTGGCGACAAACGGGCCATCGGGGTCAGTCTCGCGTTCCTTGGAGGAGTGTACTCGGACCTGGAGCAGTATGAAAAGGCGCTCGTCTATCTCGAGGAGGCGCTGGCAATCAAGAGGGAGACCGGCGACCGGGAGGGTTTGGGTGCGGCCCTTAACGAGGCCGGCATAGTGTATTCGAGTATCGGCCGGTATGAAAAGGCTCTCAAGTGTCATGAGGAGGCCCTGGCAATCCATAAAGAACTCGGGGCCCGCAACGACGTCGGAGGGGACCTTGCCGAAATTGGAATAGTCTATACGTATCTCAGCCGGTATGAAAAGGCGCTCGGGTTTTTTGATGAGGCCCTGGCAATCCATAAAGAACTCGGGGCCCGCAATGACATCGGAGGGGACCTTGCTGAAATTGGAATAGTCTATTCGTATCTCGATCAGCATGAAAAGGCGCTCGGCTATTTTGAGGAAGCGCTGGCTATCCATAAAGAGATCAATGCCCGCAAAGATATCGGGGAGGACCTTGCCGAGATTGGAATAGTGTATTCGAGTCTGGGCCAGTATGAAAAGGCGCTCAAGTATTATGAGGAGTCACTGGCAATCGAAAAAGAGATCGGGGACAGGAATGGCCTCGGGAAGTCTTTCGGAAACATCGGGAATTTGTATTCGGATCTTGGCCGCAATGAAGACGCGCTCAAGTATTATGAGGAGTCGCTGGCAATCTATAGGGAAGTCGGCGACCGCGAGGGCGCGGCAATCGATCTTACCGCGATTGGATCGGTCTATTCGGTACTGGGCCGGTATGAAAAGGCTTATGAGACCCTGGGGGAAAGCCTGAAGATCGGCATCGAAATCGGGGAGCCGGACACTCTGTGGAGAGCGCTGTGTGAGCTTGGCAAAGCAAGCGCAAAGCTGGGAAAAGACCTCGAAGCCGTCTCTCATTACGAAAAGGCTATCGACACTATCGAAGCCATGCGGGCTGGGCTTTCAGAACAAGAGACCAAAATCATTTTCATGAGTGGAAAGATATTTGTCTACGATGAGCTGATCGGGCTCTATGAGAAGATGCACGCGCAGGACCCCTCCAAGGGCTACGACAAAAAGGCCCTTGAAATATTTGAACGCAAGCAGGGACGGGTGTTTCTGGAAGAAATGGGAAAAAGCGGTGCGAGGGACTTTTCCGGCCTTCCGGGCACAGTGAAGGAGAGTGAGACCGATTTGGAAAATCGGATGGGAAAAGCTCAGGCCAACATTGCGGCAGAACGTTCCAAAGATGCGAAGCAGCGCGACGCGGCGCGTCTTCAAGCCCTGGAAGCCGGTCTGCAGCAGATCCGTGTAGCCTACCGTACTCTTCAGGAAGAAATCAGGGCAAAGTACCCCGACTACTACGCTTTGAAGTATCCGGAGCCGGCCAGCCTTAAAAGTATCCAGGAACAGGTGCTGGGCCCCGATGAAATGCTGCTCGTTTACGGGGTTATGAAAGATAGCGCCTGTTTGTGGGTGATCGGAAAAAAGCGCTTCGGATTCTACCCCATTAGTATTGGTGAAAACGAACTGGGACAGAAAGTCAACTCGTGGCGAAAAGCCACTGCATCGATAATGAAGATTCTAAGCGGTTCGATAAACTCACCCCGGGAAATCGGCGCGAGTGTCGATGCCGCAATGAAGGCAGTAAGCAGTGAAGGGCATGAACTCTATGAACTGTTGATGCCAAAAGATGTGGGGGAGGCCCTCTCAGGGGCGAAGACGCTTTACATCGTTCCTTCAGGTCCCCTCTACGGCCTGCCTTTTGAGGCCCTGGTTTCCAGGATGGAAGGGGAGGTACCCCGCTACATGGTGGAAGACTATCCCATGGCCTATCTGTCTTCGGCATCCCTTCTGAAGACGCTTCGCGAAGCACAGGCAAGGAAAACGACGAAGGATCGCTTTCCCCTGATTGCCTTTGCAAATCCCGTATATGGTAAAAGCGAAGCGCCCGGAGCAACCAGGGGAGGATCCGAAGTTGCCGATCTTAGAGCGCGCGCCTATCTCGATATGATGGGAGGATCTTTCCTGGAGCTTCCCGAAACGGAGGAGGAGGCAAGGGAGATCAAGGACGTCCTGCTGGCTGCGGACTCGAGCATGCCTTTGCAGTTGAGGCAGGACGCCTCACGGAGCAACGTGTTGAAGTTGAACGAGGCGCAAAAGCTTGCTGACTACCGGTACGTGCTTTTCTCCTGCCACGGGGTCGTGCCGGATGTAACCAACCGGGTGAGCCAGCCGGCCCTTGTGCTCTCGCAGCCGGACCCCGCCGGCGGCGCCGGGTTTCTGACCATGGCCGACACCTTCGGCCTCAGGCTCGATGCCGATCTCGTAACGCTTTCCGCATGCAATACCGGAAGGGGCATAGAGGCCCGGGGCGAAGGAGTGGTGGGGCTGACCCGCTCCTTCATGTACGCCGGGACTCCCGCCATATCGGTCACCCTGTGGTCCGTGGAATCCCAGTCGGCAAAGACCTTGAGCACCGGACTCTATGAGAACCTGAAGGCGGGCAGGGGACGGGCCGAGGCTCTGCGTTACATCAAGCTGCGCATGATCCACGGGGAGGAAGACGAAAACTATCGCTATCCGTTTTTCTGGGCGCCGCTCGTTCTATTCGGGGATGGAAGGTAGTTTCCGTCCGAATAACTCACAACCCTGGTAGCGCCTCCTTCCACGGCGGCGTTGCCCAACCACGGCGGCTCATCGATTGGCAAATAATGAAAAGGCGCCCTGCCAATGGTGTTTCCTGCATAAAGACCCTTTCGCGTGATACGAAGAACGCCGCTTCTCAACACTTGTTGTTCGGACCGGAAGATGATTAAATGGGTACCTTTACGGATCATGTCCGGCTATTTCAATTCCCCTCCGGGGATATTGGGGGATCATGGAAAAACAGAATAGACACTCGATATTGTGCCCTAATTGCAGAAGGCTTATCAGCTTTGACGAGGCGCACTGTCCTCACTGTGGTTTGCGAACCCCAGGTGCCCGCTGGAAGAATATTTTCCGCTCTAAAGCTTTCTTCGGTCCCGACCGGATCGTCATAAACATCATCTCAGTCAATGCGTTCATGTACATCTTATCGATTCTCATGAATCCGGCTTCCATCGGTATTTCTGCGAACCCGTTGAATTTTCTGTCTCCCGGCTCGACGAGTCTGCTGCTGCTCGGGGCGACTGGAAGAATCCCCATAGACCAGTTCCATCGATGGTGGACGGTCCTGAGCGCCAACTACCTGCACGGAAGCATTCTGCACATACTTTTCAATATGATGGCTCTGTGGCAAATCGGCCCGCTCATTATCCAGGAGTATGGAAGCTACAGGATGTTTTCGATCTTCACGCTCAGTGGGGTCGGAGGTTATCTGCTCTCTTACTTCGCCGGGGTCTCCTTTACCCTGGGAGCTTCCGCGGCCATTTGCGGTCTTATCGGCGCGGCGCTCTACTTCGGAAAGAGCAGAGGCGGGCACTACGGGCAAATGGTTTATCGCCAGGTTGGCGGTTGGGCCATTGCAATTTTCGCATTTGGTTTCCTGGTTCCGGGAATTGACAATTGGGCTCATGGCGGTGGAATGCTTTGCGGGGTCCTGACCGGATTTCTCCTGGGATATCACGAAAGCGCTGCAGAGACTTTTTTTCATAAACTTTTGGCGGGGATCTGTGTTTTGGCCACTTTGGGCGCGTTGATCTGGGGGATCGGCGGGTCTTTAATCGTCCTTTTCTCTTAGAAGGCCGTAAGGGTCATAATTTTGCGGCGCGGGATAATCGAAACTCCAGGCGCAAGCCGGCACAAGCGGGATTGCGCCCGGATTTGCCTTGACAACGGATTATCGCAGGTTAAAGTACCGCACAATCCTTACCTTCTCTTGGAGAAATTTGAATTGGGCCGGCCAAACTTGAATCACAGAACCGCTATCTCGCGCTACTTGTGCCTGTCTTTGGCCCTGTTCGTTTTCACCGTCACCGCCTTTGTTCATTTAACGCACAGCAAGACCGATTTTCAGTCAAGCGCCTGTGAACCCGCTTCGTATGCCTCAAGCGATGCGCAAAACGATGGTGATCGGCAGCCATGCCTGGCGTGCATGATCGTAAAAGCCTTCCAGACGGCACAGGTCGTCCTGTTCCTTCTTCTTTTATGCATCGCAACACTTTTATCCGGCTCTTGTCAGCCTGATAAATCGGAATTTCACTCAATTCCCATCCTTTCCCGTTTGCGGGTTCGAGGCCCCCCTGCGTTTGCCCTGCCTTTGTAGTTTCCCTTTGGTTGTAACATGGTTTCCGGAGTTATTGCCGTTCGTATCATCAGGCTGGAGGACCGGCATGGCTGGTGCGTAAACGGTCCCTGGGCCGGGATTTCAGTTTCCCATTGCAGTTGATTCGAAATCCGGGTCCCGGGTTCGCGGCGCATATCGGCCGGCGCTTTGTACGATCTTCGAATTTGGAAACGCTTGAAGATCGATCAATACCTGACGCGAAAAGTTATTGACATCAAATAATGTTAGTGCTACCTAACTTAACGTTTTTTGGATACACCCGTAGTTCAATTTTCTAAATCTTCAGGAGTGGTCCCATGTCTATCTTAAATCGCTATCCAGTTCGCTTTGCCCTGCTGGGATGCGCGATAATAATCTTTGCGCTGGGCTTCTGGTTGGGTGCCCGGAAATCCGGTCCATCCGGCCATGCTTTTGCACAGGATATTTCGGACACCCCGCAGCCCGCCGTGATTCATCAGGATGACAAAATCATTATACCCGAGGGATCAGCCCTGCGTTCGCGGTTGGTCGTGCAACCGGTTACCGTGAAAAACACCCCCAGGGTAGTTCAATTACCGGCTGCAGTTGAGGCCGACCCCGCGCGCACGGTCAACATTCTGCCGCCTGTGGCGGGCAAAGTCGTAAAGCTCGATGTTCAACTTGGCGACCAGGTGAAGAAAGACCAGCCCCTCGCAGTTATAGACTCAGGTGACCTTGCCCAGGCCTATGCCGATGACGACAAAGCGCGCTCTGCGCTGAAATGCGCCAGATGCGACCTGGAGAGGATACGGGGAGTGCACGAGGTTGGGGGCGGTCCCAAAAAGGACGTCGAACAGGCGGAAAACGTTTTGTCACAGGCTGAGGCCGAGTTCAACCGTACCCAGGCGCGGCTCAAGGAGATCGGCGTGTCGTGCGAGACCAAAGGTAAATCACGGCTCCTGACCCTTGTTGCGCCCATCACCGGGAGCGTCACCTCTCTCACTACCGCCTCGGGCGCGTTTGCAAACGATCCGACCGCTTCGCTCATGACGATTTCGAACCTCGATTCGGTCTGGGTCACTGCGATGGTGCCGGAAAGCGACATCGCCTCTATTTTCAGCGGCCAGTCTGTCGATGTGTCCTTTCCTGCCTATCCGGATCGGGTGCTTCACGGTTCCGTTTCATTCGTGAGCGCTGTTGAGGAACCTGATACGCGCCGCACCAAGGTGCGAATTGGTTTCGCCAATCCGGACGGCAAGTTGAAACCCAATATGTTCGCGAATGCCAGATTCAACGTACCTCAGAGCTCGGTGGTGTTTGTGCCGAATTCGGCCTTGCTCATGAATAACGACAGCACCATTGTGCTCGTCGAGGTTACGCCCTGGACCTTCGTCAAACGTTCAGTCATGCCTGGTTACGCAGAAGGTGAAGGCACGCGAATCGACCAGGGATTGAATCAGGATGACCGTATCGTGGTCAAAGGGGGAGTGCTGGTAAATGATTGACAGAATTATCGGCATCTGCATCCGCAAACGGCTCGTGGTAGTAATAGTGGCGCTCCTGCTCGCCGGTTACGGTTATTACTCCTGGACAAAAATGTCGGTAGAGGCATATCCGGACATCGGCGACGTTACCGCGCAGGTCATCACTCCGGCGCCGGGGCTGGCTTCCGAAGAGGTCGAACAACTGATCACGATCCCCTTGGAGCGCGCTCTGGCGGGAACGCCCGGCTTATCGAACATGCGTTCGAGCAGCACTTTCGGTCTGTCTCTCATCACGATTATATTCAATGACGGCGCCGAGGATTATTGGTCACGTCAGCGCATCACGGATCGAATCAACGAAGTCACTCTGCCGCCGGGCATCCAGCCTGGCCTCGACCCGGTGACCGGTCCGGTCGGTGAAATCTACCGCTATACGCTGGAATCCGATACGAAGAACCTGATGGAACTTTCGGAAATCCAGAGATGGACCGTGATCCCGGCGCTCAAACAGTTGGCCGGAGTAGCCGACGTCGCCAACTTCGGCGGTTTTACCCTGCAGTATCAACTCGAACTCGATCCGGTCCAACTCCAGAATTTCGGCATTGGCCTCAACGACGTGGTCACGGCGATCAACAACAACAGTTCGAATGCGGGCGGCAGCCGAATCACGCGCGGCGATCAGGGCTATGTTATCCGCGGCATCGGCCTTGTGCGCACGCTGAGCGACCTTGGAGCCATCGTGGTGACGCAGCGCAACGGGGTGCCGATCCTGTTGAGTGACCTCGGGAAGCTCACATTCAGCCATCAGGAACGCGAAGGGATCCTTGGCAAAGACGCCAATCCTGACACTATTGAAGGCATCGTGGTTATGCTCAAGGGTGCAAATCCCTCAAAGGTCCTGGAAGGCATTCATGCCAAGGTTGCAGAACTCGGAAAACAGCTCGGACCCATGGGAGTCAAACTGTTCCCCTACATTGATCGGGACGATCTCGTCCAGATGACGGTCCACAAGGTTTCACACACCGTGCTCTCGGGCATTGCTCTTGTGTGTATAGTGCTGATCGCCTTTCTCGGCAGTCCGCGCACCGCCCTTACTACTGCGGTGACGATACCGTTTGCCTTGGTCGTCGTTTTTATAGTGATGAACTTGACGAAGATGTCGGCTAACCTGTTTTCGCTTGGGGCGATAGACTTCGGTATTATCGTAGACGGCGCCATTGTGGTGACAGAGACCATCCTGCGCAGGCGTGAGGCTAATCCAGCCGTCAGTCTGAGCGAAGATGACGTGTTTTCCGCAACGTCCCAGGTGGCGCGGCCGATTTTCTTTGCAACGCTCATTATCATCACTGCATACCTTCCGCTGTTCGCCTTCGAGCGCGCGGAAGCCAAGCTCTTCCTGCCGATGGCTTACACAGTCGGCCTGGCCCTGTTGGGGGCGCTCCTGTGTACTTTCACCCTGATTCCCGGCCTCGCCTGCATGACCATGCGCAAACCCCGGCCTATCTTCCGCAACCGGCCGCTCCAATGGTTGCAGCGCGGCTTCCGCCGGTCTCTCGAAGGCTTGATGGATAAGCCCCAAATCGTCTGCATAGCCTGTGTCGCGGCACTGGCGGCAGTAGTCGGTCTCGGAATGACCACCGGCCGGGAATTTCTGCCTGAACTGGATGAAGGCGCCCTGTGGCTGCAGGCGCAATTGCCGGCCGGCCTGTCGCTCGACAAGGCAAGCCAGATGGCGAGCGAGCTGCGGAGCACTCTGCTCGAATTCCCGGAAGTATCTTACGCAATAACCCAGCTCGGACGCAATGACGACGGGACCGACCCATGGACGCCTTCCCATATCGAGGCCCCGGTCGGGCTGAAACCTTACAATACCTGGCCCAAAGGAGAGACCCGGGAGGACTTTCTGCGCCGGGTCAACGCCCGCATGAAGGAACTGCCGGGATTTGACATCGGCATCAGTCAGCCGATTATCGATATGGTCTACGATGTTATCGGCGGCGCCCACAGCCCGCTCGTCATCCGCATTTTCGGCGACGACTTCAATGAGCTTCGTCGTATCGGCGGCGATATTGTAAAGGTGCTGGAGGGCATCCGGGGGACAGCGGAAGCATCCATTTTTCAGGAACCTCCGATCCCGCAGATCGTCATCGACATCGATCGCGCGGCGGCGGCCCGCTACGGCATCAACGTATCCGACATCACCAACCTTATCCAGATCGGGGTTGGCGGGGCATCGGTAAGCACCGTCTATGTACAGGACCGTACGTACGGCGTTACTGTACGGTTCCCGCGAGCCACCCGAAACAGCCCGGAGGCTCTGGGCAATCTGGTGCTCAATACCGCCGGCGGGGCCCAGATTCCGCTTTCTCAGGTCGCCAGAATCGCGCTTAAGAGCGGCGAGAGCACCATCACGCATGAAATGACCCACCGTGAATTGCTCGTTCGGATCGATAACAGGGACCGCGCCCTGTCCGATTACCTGGCGGAGGCTCAGCGCAAGATCGGCCAGTCGGTGCACTTCGACCGCGATAAATATCACCTTGAGTGGGGCGGTCAATTCGAAAGCCAGCAACGCGCCGAGTCGCGTTTGACGATGATAATGGGCCTCGTAATGGCGCTGATGCTCGTGTTCCTGTTTGCCGAGTTCGGTAAGATGCGCCTGGCGATTCTGGTCCTGGGGGCGGTGCCGCTTGCGACCCTGGGGGGATTGATCGCACTCCGCATAACCGGCGAGACGCTCAATGTCGCCAGCGCTGTCGGCTTCATCGCACTGTTCGGTGTCGCTGTGCAAAACGGCATCATTATGGTCTCCAATATCAACCGGGTGCGCGATCAGGGCATCCCGCTTCGAGAGGCCGTCCTTTCCGGCGCCGTCGAGCGTTTCCGCCCGGTGCTCATGACTGCTACCGTGGCCACTGTGGGCATGCTGCCGGCGGCATTGGCCACCGGGGTCGGCACGGATGTACAGCGCAACCTGGCCACAGTGGTGGTGGGCGGCTTGATGATCGCCACCCTGCTTACCCTGTTCCTTCTGCCGACCCTCTACTTCTCGCTGGAGCGCTGGGTTGAAGGCCGTGAGACAAGAAATAAGCCTGTGCCGGAAGGAGATGCATGAGTATGTGGTCAAAAAAAACTTTTTCCCTGTTCCCTCTTTCTGGCTCCTCGCGTGGCGATAGAAGAGAGAGGAATTATTTTCTTTTGCTCTTCCTGTTCGCTGTTCACTGCTCACTGCTCACTTTTCTCCTGGCGGGATGCGCCGTCGGGCCGGATTTCCAGCGGCCGGCTGCGCCCAAAATCGATCGCTACACCTCTGAGTCTTCGCCTGCGCAGACGGCGTCTGTCGATGTCAAAGGCGGCGAGGCGCAGCGTCTGGTGCAGGAGATGGATATCCCCGGGCAATGGTGGACGCTTTTTCAATCTAAACCGTTGAGCGGCCTGGTTGAGCAGGCGATCGAAAAAAACCCGGACCTCGAAAGTGCCCAGGCCGCGCTGCGTGTGGCATGGGAAAACGTCTATGCGCAGCAGGGTGCGCTATGGCCAAGCATTTCCGCCGGATACGACGCATCGCGCCAGAAGGTCCCCGGGCAACTGGGCTCTCCTACAGCCTCCGGCGCTTACACCTATAGCCTCCACACTGCACAGGTTACCGTAGCCTATACGCCGGATGTTTTCGGCGGTACGAGGCGGCAGATCGAATCGCTCAAAGCTCAGGCCGATTCACAACGCTTTCAGCTCGAGGCCGCCTACCTCACTCTGACCTCCAATGTGGTTGCCGCCGCGATTCAGGAGGCCGGATTGCGCGGGCAGATCGAGGCTACCAGGCGAATCATCGACATCGATAGCCACTCCCTTGAGCTGCTCAAACGTCAATATGAACTCGGCCAGGTGGCAAGAGCGGATGTTGTCGCGCAGGAAGCGGCCCTCTCGCAAGCTCAAGCCACGCTGCCCCCGCTTGAAAAACAACTGGCGCAGCAGCGGGACCTCTTGAGCCGTCTCGCCGGCCGATTCCCAAGCGACGCGCTCACTGAAAAGTTCGAGATCTCATCGCTGGAACTGCCGCAGGAACTGCCCGTGAGCCTTCCCTCCAAGCTGGTGGAGCAACGGCCGGACGTGCGATCCGCCGAAGAGCAGATGCACTCTGCGGGCGCCCAGATCGGCGTGGCCGTCGCCAACCGGCTGCCCAACATTGTTCTTAGCGCCGATTATGGGACCAGCGCCACTCAAATCGCTCAACTGTTCACTCCCGGGACCGGTTTCTGGACCCTTGCGGCCAATGTGACCCAGCCGATATTCCAGGGAGGGACATTGCTGCACCGGCAACGTGCCGCCGAAGCGGCTTTCGACCAGGCGGCGGCGCAGTATCGAAGCACCGTTCTTACCGCCTTCCAGAATGTGGCCGATGTGCTCCACGCTGTCCAAAGCGACGCCCAGGCCGTCAAAGCGGCCGTAGCGGCCGAAAAAGCCGCCGCTCAGAGCCTTGACATCGCACGCCGCCAGTTGGAGCTGGGAGATATAAGCTACCTGGCGCTTCTTAATGCCGAGCAGACCTATCAGCAGGCGTCGGTCAACCTGGCGCAGGCCCTGTCCAATCGGTATGCCGATACTGCGGCGCTTTTCCAGGCCCTGGGCGGCGGCTGGTGGAACCGCTCGGATGTCTCCGCCTGCGTTGGCGGCTAAGGTCACAAAAGGATGGAAACGCCATGATGCGAAAAATCTATGTACTGATAAGCGCTGGTTGCCTCATAACCTCACTGGTGCTCGTCACACTGCCGTTTAGCTCAGAGGCCCTAAGCGGGGGATGCTATGCGCCTAAAGGACCATTTCAACAACTGAGCGGCGAGTTTCAATACGACTATAAGCGCTACGGCGCTGTGGGCAAGGACTGGGAAAGCAGTTGCACGCGGGAAATGCCATATGCCGTAGTGGACGCACATCCCGAAGGCGGCGGCGGTTTGCCGGCGGTGGAGTTCATAGTATGGTTCCTCGGACCGATGCAGTCTGATAACCCGAAGTGCAATTTTAAAATTGCGGACGGAGGAGAAGTCAAGGCGCTCAAAGAGGTGACACGAAGTCATTTGAATGTAATTGCAGTGCCTAAAGTATCTGACGGTGCACGGATGCGCGATTTTTCAAATCTTCAATCAAACACCCCTTGGACGATAAGATTTTCTTGTACGTCCGAATAATTGCAGCACCACCCCGAAGACGAACCCCTTCTGAAGAAAAATGACACGTTGTTCGCTTCTGTCTGGAACGGGGTTCTTTCTGTTTTGCCGGAAAACCTTGCGCAAAAGAAATTGAATTTGGAGGGCATCTCTTATAGATTGTTCTGGAATACAGGGTTGGGGACCCTCTCTTTCAAGCGAACTCACCATTGAATTACCGTCGGCGAAATTTCGGTGCTCTGCAATACTCTTATCTTGCACGGGTGTTTTCCGGGTACTCGAAGGTTCGAGGATGGAAACAAGGAAATTATGGTCTCTCGTGAGTAACCGGATGAGCACAAGAGTCGGCTTTAGAGCAATTTGTTTTGTGCTGCTCATGAGCGCCGTTTTGCTTCAGGGCTGCGGCAATAAGAAGCCGGAAACCTCCCCGGAGCAGGGCGGCCGCGCGCAGATCATTGAAAATAAAGGGTCCGACACTCTTGTCAACCTGGCGCTCGCATGGGCCGAAGCCTATATGCTGGCGCATCCGGACGTGAGCATATCGGTGACGGGGGGAGGCAGCGGAACGGGCATTGCGGCCATGATAAACGGAACGGTTTCAATCGCGAACGCATCCCGGGAAATGAAACCGGAAGAGATCCAGGCCGCGAAAGCCAACGGGATCAGTCCGGTTGAATTCGTTGTCGCGCGTGACGCAATCGCGGTTGTCGTCAATCCCTCCAACCCGGTTCAGCATCTGACGATACAGCAGATTTCCAACATTTACACCGGCCGGATCAGGAACTGGAAGGAAGTCGGGGGCCAGAACAGGCCTATCGTGCTGCTGTCCAGGGAGTCCAATTCCGGAACTTATGTCTATTTTTTGGAAAATGTGATCCGGATGGAAAACTCGAAAAGTAGACTTCTGTTTTCGCCCGACACCCTCCTCATGCCGTCAAGTGAAGGCATCAGCAGCGAAATACGCCAGAATCCGAATGCGATCGGTTATGACGGCCTCGGCTATGTGACCGGGGACCAGAAAGTCATCGCAGTATCAAAGAATGAAAACGGACCCTTTGTTGTTCCGTCGGCGGCGACAGTCAAAGACGGTTCCTATCCTATTGCGCGTCCGCTCTATGTGTATACGGCGGGCCGGCCCACGGGTCAGATAAGAGACTACATCGAATGGGTACTGAATGGTGGCCAGACGCTTGTCGCAAAGCTGGGCTTTGTCCCTCTACAATAAGATTTCACAAAGGCTTGTGAGGCCGGTAGCAGGTTCGCCGGTGACAGCGGGCAAATCCTGGAGCGAGTTCTTCATCGAATCCTGCATCCGCGTACTCGGGTTCTCCACGATAGGCTTCGTCCTGCTCATTTTTTTCTTCCTGCTGAAGGAAGGCCTCCCTGTCCTCTGGGAGGTTTCTCCCGGGAATCTGTTCGGGACCAGGTGGTACCCTACCTTCGATATTTTCGGTACTCTGCCCCTCATCCTCGGTTCGGCTTATGTGACGATAGCCGCAATTCTGATCGCCCTTCCTCTCGGAGTGACAACCGCTGTTTTTGTAAGGGAAGTCGCTCCAAACTGGGCCCGGGAAATTCTCAAACCCCTGATTGAGGTCCTTGCCGGAATACCTTCCGTAGTTCTCGGCTTTTTCGGCATGCACGTCATAGCGCCTCTGGTGCGGACCACGCTGGATGTTCCGACCGGCCTTTCGGCATTCACGGGCGCCGTGCTTCTGGCCTATATGTCTCTTCCGACGATAATCAGTGTCGCCGAGGACGCCTTGGACGGCGTGCCGAGAAGTTATCGGGATGCGGCGCTGGCGATGGGGGCCACCAACTGGCAAACTATCTGGCGGGTGGTTGTCCCGGCCGCGCGCTCGGGCATCGCTATGGCCGTAATGCTCGGAATGGGGCGGGCAATTGGAGAGACGATGGCGGTCATGATGGTTACCGGAAATGCGGCCCGGATGCCTCTTAGCCCCGAATCGCTCTTCATGCCCGTGAGGACCATGACGGCTACGGTAGCGGCCGAAATGGGAGAGGTAGCAAACGGGAGCGTTCACTATCACGCACTTTTCGGAATCGGAATCATCCTTTTCATTCTTACATTTATCATCAACATTCTCGCTGCAAGCGCAATTTTTAAAAAGCGGCATCGCGGAGGTCTGCGCTGATGGACCGAAACCGGGTGCAGCAGATAGGATTTGGTTTACTGACCTTGTCGGCAATAGCCGTGGTTGCGCCAATTCTCGTCGTGATCGGAATTGTTTTCTTTGAAGGCGCAAGGGCCATTTCGTGGGAATTTATTTTTGCGATGCCTTCCGAAGGGATGAAAGGAGGGGGCATTTTCCCGGCCATAGTGGGAACGCTCATCCTGACGATTGGCACTGCCCTGGCGGCCATACCGGTTGGTGTCGCCGGGGTCATTTATCTTGCCGAATATGCAAGAGACACCTGGATGACGCGGGCCATCCGGCTTGCTATTGTGAACCTGGCCGGCATACCTTCCATTGTGTACGGGCTTTTCGGACTTGGCATGTTCGTTCTTTTTATGCATATGGGCACTTCAATCCTGGCGGGTGTCCTGACTCTGGCCATTATGACGCTGCCGGTGATCATCAGCGCATCCGAAGAAGCCTTGCGGGCCGTTCCTATGGAATTCCGAACCGTCAGTGCAAGTCTTGGCGGCACACGCTGGCAGGCGATCCGCTATATCGTGCTTCCTCAGGCGCTGCCCGGCATCATAACCGGCATAATCCTGGGCCTTCTGCGGGCCGCCGGCGAAACCGCGCCGATCCTGTTTACCGTTGCCGCCTTCTACCTTCCCCGCCTGCCGCAGTCGCTGTTCGACCAGGTTATGGCGCTTCCCTATCACCTCTATGTCATCAGCACCCAGGTGCCCTCGATGCCCCTAAGCGTCCAGTACGGGACGGCCCTGGTTCTGCTCATCCTCGTACTCTCCATGAATATTGCCGCAAGCCTTCTGAGAAGCTATTTCCGCAGGAGGCGTCAATGGTAGAGCCTAAGATATTCATTGAGGACGTAAACTATTTTTACGGCGATTTTCAGTCCCTGCGAAACATCACGCTGGATGTCCCGTCCTGCTCGGTAACTGTTTTTTTCGGGCCTGCGGGAGGCGGAAAGACAACCTTGCTGCGTCTGATTAACAGGCTCAACGATATGGTCGAAAATACCCGCATGACCGGGCGGGTTTTGTTGGACGGCCAAAACATCTACGATCCCGGCACCCATATCGCAACCCTGCGCCGCCGTGTGGGAATGGTGTTCGCGCTCCCGCTGCCCCTTCCCGGAACGGTTCGGGAAAATGTGACCTACGGGCTTAAGCTGGCCGGATTGCGGGACCGCTACAGGCTGGAGGAATGCCTGGAGCGCAGTCTCACCCAGGCGGCTTTGTGGGACGAGATAAAAGATCGGCTGGACAGTCCGGCAACCGCCCTCTCCGGAGGCCAGCAACAAAGGCTTTGCATAGCCAGAAGCCTCGCGCTGGAGCCCGAAGTGCTCCTGCTCGACGAACCAACCTCCGGTCTGGACCCGATTTCAACGAGAAAGGTCGAGGAATCCCTTCAGCAACTCAAACAGCATTATACGATCATTATAGTTCCGCACAGCATACAGCAGGCAGCCAGAGTGGCGGACCAGGCGGCTTTCATTCTCATGGGCGATCTGATCGAATACCGTCCCGGTACGGAGATATTCACAACACCCCAGGACAGGCGGACGGAAGATTACATTACGGGCCGTTTCGGATAGCCTCAAAGCGAATAGATGGAAAAAGTCAGGGTAGAAAAGCTTAATTTTTATTACGGCAAAAAAATTGCCCTCAGCAACATTTCGATGTGCATCCAGGATCGACGCATAACCGCGCTGATCGGGCCTTCGGGGTGCGGCAAATCGACCTTTCTGCGCTGTCTCAACCGGATGAACGACACAATCGGCGGCATCAGGATAGAGGGACGCGTCGAGTTCGACGGGCAGGACATTTACGCCCCCGGCACCAATGTGGTAGAATTGCGCAGGCGGATAGGCATGGTCTTTCAACGTCCCAACCCCTTTCCGCAGTCCATTTTCGACAATATCGCATTCGGACCGCGCGTGCTTGGACTTCACAAGGGCAGGGGGCATCTGTTCGAAATAGTCGAACACAGTCTTCGAAGTGCGGTTCTGTGGGATGAGGTTAAAGACAGGCTGAACGAGGACGCGCTGGGTCTTTCACTTGGTCAGCAACAAAGGCTTTGCATTGCCCGAACTATCGCCGTGAAACCGGAAGTGATCCTGATGGATGAGCCCTGCTCGGCCTTGGACCCGATCGCCACCCTCCAGATCGAAGAACTGATACAGTCGCTCAAAAAAGAGTACTCAATCGTCATCGTTACACACAACATGCAGCAGGCATCCCGCGCTTCCGATTTTACGGGCTTGTTCTGGCTGGGCGAACTGGTCGAATTTGATGTAACCGAGAGCGTCTTCACCCGGCCGAGCCAGAAACTGACTGAAGACTACATCACCGGCAGGGCGGGATAAGCCCGTTCCGGACATAAAAATTCATCGTTTGCCCGGCGCCGGAAGCATTCACTCCTGCGGGGCGAATTTTTCACGCGGAGACGCGATACAGTCCAACCAGAGGAAAAACCTGATGTTGAGAAGCGCCTTGGAAAATGAGCTCGATAGACTTCAAAATGAACTGCTCTATCTGGGCAGTCTCGTGTACCAAAGTATCGTCAAGTCGATTGAAGTCTTGAAAGAGTGGGATATCGATGCCGCAAAGCGATTGATTGCCGCAGACAAAGACGTCAACCGGAAGCGGTTTGAGATCGAATCGGACGTCCTTGTCCTGATTGCCAGGCAGCAGCCCATGGCAAGGGACCTGCGCACCATGGCGGCCGTACTGGGCATTGCAACCGAACTCGAAAGGATCGCGGATTATTCGAAAAGCAACGCTAGAAATACTATAAAACTTGGGACAAAACCGCCTGTCACGATCTTGGAGGAGATTTCCCGGATGGCCGAACAGGCATCGGATATGCTTCAGGGTGCGCTCAAATCGTTCACCGGCCGCGATGTGGAAATGGCAAGGAGCATTGCCTCCAGAGATCCCGATGTAGACCGTTTATATGACCGGATTTATCGGGAATTGATGGCCAATGTGGTCGTCGATCCGGGAAGCATCGAAACGGCAAGTGACCTCATGTGGGTTGCCCATAATCTCGAACGCACCGCCGACCGGGCGGTCAATATCTGCGAGCGGGTCATCTTCACCGTCACCGGAGAAATGAAAGAACTCGACGACTCGGAAAGGGGTTTGCTGGGAGTCTGGCCGCAGGACTGACTTCCTCCACGTCCCCGCATCAAGTGCCAATCTACGCTGAAATCTCCCCGGCTCCCCTTGAAATAGCCGGTGGCAGGGTAATGAATCAGATCATCTCGACACGCTCGTGCGATAATCCTTGAATTTTTTTCATCGCTGAAACCTGCCTTTCAAGACCCCCGATAGCTTTTCTTTGGAGTTCTTTGGTGTATTGATTCACGCAGTCGGCTTGCGCCAGGGATCAGTGCTCACTGTACCCGGAGCCGGCATCCCGGAATGCTGGAATTTGATATTAAAGATGCTTCGAATACATGTCGATTATAAGAAAGCCATCGGACAGGCTTACCTGATCGATGTCGCGCATGGCGTGGCGAGGAAATGGAATGGAGTGCATATCGACTTGAGCCGGCCTGTGTTTCCGGAATCGTGTGGCGGTTGTTCCCCTCCCCATGGGACACCCTGAAGCCATCAAAAGACCCGTAGGCCCGTAGCAAGGGTGGGCTAAGCGGCAGCGCTGCCCACCAAAACTTTTCGAAACCCGCAGGGTGGGTGGAGCGAAGCGCAACCCATCAAGTCTTTTCAGAACAGTCATTCATGTCTCATCGGGACTCCTTCGCGTCTTTCGCGTGAAAGACGGTCCTTTCGAGACGGAATCAAATGGAGAAACGAATGAAAAAGGTGTTTTTGGTTTTAAGTCTACTCGTGTTTTTCTGTTGTGGCGTCTTTTTTGTGGGGGCCGGCTTGGCCGAAGAGAAGGCAACCCGGGAAGAATGCATTGCCAAAGTCAAAGAAGCGGTGGCCATGGTGAAAGAGATCGGCCTTGATGCCACTCTTGCCAAGATCAACGACGCAAAGGGTCCGTTTCAGTGGAAAGACACCTACGTCTTCTGCTACAGCCTGGACGGCGTCATGATGGCCCATCCCAATCCGAAGCTGGTGGGCAAGAAGCTCATCGACCTCAAGGACACGAACGGCAAGATGTACGTCGCCGAGTTCATGAGCGTCGCAAATGGGGCCGGTGAGGGATGGGTCAGTTATACATGGCCCAAGCCCGGAGAGAAGGAAGCTTCACCCAAGGCCACCTATGTACTCAGAGTGCCCGGTCAAAATGTCGCTATGTTCGCGGGCATTTACGAATAGCGCTATAGGACGATTCGAAGAAGGCACATGCTGAGATTCCCGCGTTCAGTATGCGCCTTCTTTTTCCCGGGGAGCTGTCAAGATGCCGATTTTGGGATTCACCAGGTTTACCAGTGTGCGGGCGAAGATCATTCTCCTTGCTCTACTTGGGGTGTTCGGAGTAGCCAGCGTTTCTGCCGTCAACGGGTATTTGTCTCGTTTGACAGCCCGCAATCTGCAGATAAGCAAGAAAAGTCAGAATGTGGCGACGGCTACATTGCAGGCGCGAATGATACAGGAAAAGTTCGTAAACACCCGGAGTAAAGATGTCTTGTCCGTTTACGAAGGAATTCGTAACGATCTCAAAGCAGCCATATCCGATCTACAGGCATCAGTCACGGACGGCGATCTGGCCCGGCAAGTCGATAAAATCGCTGCGACGGAAAAAGATAGCGCGAAAGTCTTCGAATCATTGACTCAGAGCCTCCTCGAAATGCATTCCCGGCGTGAAGAGATCAGGACGAAAATTGAGGAGGTTCGAAAGCTGCTCGGGGAAATCGTAAAAGCCATTGACAAGGAAGATGTCGATCTTGCCATGCAGGGCGATACCCTCGATGTGACCAAGGCGACAGTGCGAAATGCTCTGAAGGACTATCTTTCGATCTGGGATCAGAGACTGCTCAATATCCAGAATCTTCTCCTTTTCTCGAACGCCGACAGCTACGTGCAGGCCAATAAAAACACCATGAGCGAACTGGATCTCGGGGAGAAAAACTTCGTTGTCATACTCCATTCAATCGACTCTGATCGGTTCAAGGCGCTGTGGAGCAAGGCAAAGGCGCTTCTGCCGCAAATCGATAAGACCGAGTCTGCCCTGTTTTCCTACTGGAAAAGCAATCAAGACCTCATGGCCAGGTTGGAGGAGGCCGGAGCGAGTGTCAACAATGCCGCTCTGGAGATCAATAAAAGCGTCACTCAACGGATTGAGCGAGACAGCAGCACCGGTTATTTACTCACCCTCATTATTGTGGTTGCCGGCACGATCTCTTTGACAATAGTCGGGTATCTCATAATAAGGGCGATCACCAGGACGCTGAACCGCTCAATCGACAGCCTCTCGGAAATTGCGGAGCAGGTGGAATCGGGTGCAAAACAGCTTGCAGACGCCAGCCGGAACGTGGCTGACGGCACCTCTCAGCAGGCGGCGGCTATTGAGGAGACTTCGTCATCTCTTGAAGAAATGTCGTCGATGACGAAGCAGAACGCAGACAACGCCGGTCAGGTGAACCAGCTCATGAGGGAGGCAACGGGCGTTGTGGAGGGTGCGAATACTTCGATGGGGCTCCTGACCTCGTCGATGCAGGAAATTTCCAAGGCGTCGGAAGATACCGAGAAGATCATAAAGACCATAGATGAGATTGCTTTCCAGACGAATCTCTTGGCCCTGAATGCGGCCGTGGAGGCGGCTCGCGCCGGGGAGGCGGGGGCAGGCTTTGCGGTGGTGGCCGATGAGGTGAGAAACCTTGCCATGAGGGCGGCTGAGGCCGCACGGAATACGGCGGACCTTATCGAAGGGACTGTCAGGAAGATAAAGGGAGGGTCCGATCTGGTCCAGGGGACCAATCAGGAGTTCCGGAAGGTCTCGGATATAGTGGTAAAATCAGGCAATTTGGTCGGGGAGATTGCAGAAGCATCCCGGGAGCAGGCGCAAGGGATCGAACAGATAAATCGCGCCGTATCCGACATGGACAAAGTGACCCAGCAGAGTTCGGCAAATGCAGAAAAATCGGCCACCGCCTCGGCTGATATGAGGGCCCACGCCGAAAAAATGGAAGAGTTCGTTTCGTCTCTTATAGTCCTGCTTGGGGGAAAAGGGAAAAAAGACAAAAATGCCCGTCCTGGCCATGATGCTGGTCCGGAGCGGCGAAGCGAAAAGTTCCCGCGGCTCGCCGGGTCTGGTGACACCCCGCCCCGCTCTTCCGGATCACCCATCGGTAAGGCAGCCTTGCCGCGCCAGAATCCCCGGGTTGGGATTCCCCTGGAAGAAGGAGATCTCGAAGATTTCTGAGTCGTGCGGGTCGGACCGGTCCGACCCCATTTGACCCTAAATCGGAAGCGGCCCTTATGTCTGTATAGTACAGCGGTTCAAAGATCAATTAGGACCTTACACCTCACTGTCCCTGACTTCACGGAACTTCCTAAGTATAGCAAAGCTCCTTCACCTTCTCGTGGATCTCCGGGAAATGCCTTTTCAGTTCCCGGTCGAGGCTTTTTGAAAACTTCTCACCGCCGGCCATCGAAAATGTGGGGATATCACACTGAATCGTCGAATGAAAAATGCCCGCCGGCAGTTCCTTGCCACACCACTTTTTGAGGTATCCCCAGAGCTTGAAAGCCTCGTCTCCCTCAAAAAGTTGAATGAAATTTTTATCCCTTTTTAAATAGGCCCGTGCGGTGTTGCGACTATTGGCGTTGTGGATAGTGAATTCCAGGGCAGGTTCATCCGGAAGAAAGCAGATTTTCAGGGTCTCATTCTCGCGTATATCATGCAACTTCTGCAGTATGTCATCCCGATTTGCCTTTATTGCTTCCCACCGCTCTTGGAAGTTAGTATTTTTCATTTGCTCCGAATCTTTAATCACCGCCGAAAGAAGAATGCCCTGGAGAATTTGACATATTTTCTGAGCACCGTCGTCGCTCGCGTGGAAGAAATAGACGTACTTTATGCCGTTTTCCAGGTTATGGTTGACCTGAGCGGCAAATTCATACCTCTCCTCACCACGTGGCTGTACGGCGCTTACGACCACCTGACCTTCTTCAAGTTTTCCCTGCTCGCGGTACGGTTTCTCCATCCCGAATAATTCCTTATCCGAAATAACTGAGAAACTCATCTTTTCTTCATCGGACCGCGGCCTTTTCCCCCGATTCTGAACAGCTCCCTTGATGCCGAAGCCTGCATTCGAGACTGCGTCATTGCATTGGCCGACGTTGTTCAAGTCTTTTGGCTCATTAATGGGGACATGGATAACACCGGTCAGATCAACCGGCACTGCATCCGGCCTCACGCCGGCCACCAGAAAGCAGCGGTCCCGGCCCAGGGAGCCGATGAAAAGGCCAGCTTCAAAAATGCAGTTGTCCCGAGCTTGCTGCTTGGCGACCTCGCCGCTTCCACGGAAGACGGTATCGTCCTGGGTCAGGATGATTACGGCGAAGTCATAGTCTCTGGCTGCTTGCTCAAGCTCTTCGATTATGGTCTTGCCGAATTGGCTGGCACTTTGTTCGTTCCATACTCTAGCCTCGGAAAAGTCGGTGCTGAGTACACCTCTCAAGGCTTCCGCCAGAGTGAGGGCCCTACTGCTGGACGCTATAAAGATTTTAGCCCTTTCCATGGTTCTTACCTCTAGTTTATGAGGGTACAGGGACAAGATCTATTATGCTTCCCCATAACAGAACTTCTTTACCTCCTCATTGATTTCCGTGAAATGGCGTTTTAGTTCCCGGTCAAGGCTGGCGCGAAATCCTTGCGCCTCTTCACTTTGCAAATCGTAATAATCACTCGAACGGAATATGGCTCGCGGCTGCTGTGGCTTGGTAGAAAGTTTGATGTAATGCCAGATACTGGTAGCGTCACCTCCCTCGGCATATTCCACGAATCCATCGCCATACCTGAAATAAGCCTTGGCATTTGTGACACTGCTGGCGTTGTGGATTCGGAACTGCAAGGCAGGTTCCGTTGGAGTGAAGTAAATCTGCAGACTTTCCTGCAGATAGATCACCTCAATGTTCTTAAGAATAAATTCTCTATTTCGCTTTATCGCTTCTCCACGGTCTGGGAAGGATTCGGCTTGCCCGGATTCTTTATACAAATCCGCCACCAGGATCATTTGCAGGAGCCAACAGATTCTTTGCGCCCCATCTTCACTGGCTGGGAAAAAGTAAACGTAACGTACTCCATTATCCAGGTTTCCTTTGATCTGCATGGCAAAGTCGGTACTCTCCAGCGGGTGTGAATCGGAGATGACCACAAAGCCTTCTTCGAGCTGGCCGCCATACCCTGTCGGTCTCTCTCTTTTCATAATTTCTGCGGGCGCCAGGACAGGCAGAGATTTCCCTCTGATCAATTTGCCGTTACCCTGAATTGCTTTCTTGATTTCTTCGCTGGCAGTGCGGACAGCTTCTGCGCAAGCCCCAAGGTCTTGCAAATCCGGGGGCTCCTGGATAAGAGTATATTGGATGTTTCGTATATCAACCGGCAGGGTGTCCGACGTGGCACCGGAAATCAGAAAACAGCGACTAAGCCCCAGTTCATTCATCAAAAAGCCTAACTCATAAATACAATTGTCGCGGACCTGCCGCAATACATCATGTGCACCTTCCTTTAGAGTCAGATCTTCCCGGGTAAGGATGATTACCGCGAAATCGTAGTCTCTGACGGCTTGCCGCGTTATGGGAATTCTCCCCTCGCTCTCAACATTCCAGATAGAGGCCTCGGAATAGTCTGTGCCGAGAGCCTCTCTCATTGCTTGAGCCAGTCCCAGAGATCTTCCGCCTGACGCAATAAAGATTTTCGATTTTTCTTTTTCCATAGTCGTCACCTTCTGCGTTCACGAAATCCGCGCTGCTGATTCCCCGAGGTTTTTGGTTTCTCCCTACCAGCCTTTGATCTTTTACGGGTGGTGCCCATCCTGTCGAACAACCACAGGTATCAAAATATTCTTCGGTCAGCCGCTAGGGGGCGGCCGTCATTCAGACTGCTCGAAGCAGATCTCAATGTTTGGATTTGGTAGTTCCTCTCATGGTGGGAGTAATGATCTGCTGTTCGGTTTGCTTGGCTTGTTTCAACAATTGGTCCAAAGCAAAGTCAAATCCCAGTCCTGCTAAAAATGCCACGATCAAAGAAGAAATATATTGGGCCCTTTTCGCATCAGAGATATCCGGCCCTGACGGGATGAGGAAGCCAGAATTTTGATAGAGCTGCGGCACCAGGTAGAGAAGGCTGAATACCAATCCCACAACTACTCCCAACACGGGCGCAACCCATTTTCTGGAAGCGGGAGCACCGGGTGTGAGCATACGTATAGTCGCCCCCATGCCTCCGGCAAAGCACAGACCTAAAGTCGTCAGTAGAGAGTACAGCCATCCGGGTGGAGTCGTAACAAGGCCAACTATCAGGAAAACTATGAAGATGACCAAAAATCCGATGGCCAACCATGTTTTCGCTCTCTCTTCCGCATCTTCTTTTATATGCTCGTCCCATTTTCTGGCCTTATCTTCGATGCTGTGGCGTTCTTTTATTTCTGTCGATAACTTCTCCCGCCACTTATCGTGTTGACGTCTTAAAGATGCCACCAGGTCTTTGGCTGAGTTTGCATCCCATTTCTTTGCCATTATCTGTATGTCTTCTTCCTCGATGAACGCTGGTTTCGATGGAAGGTGCTGCTGCCATATCTTCCGGGCCGCTCCGTCGAAATTGGCGATTGCGATAATGGGCAGGCTATGGCTCAAAGCCATGTAGCCGGCAATCAACGTAGACGGACCGCCTCCAAGAAGCAGAATGCCATTCACTTCAGCGAGCGAACGGTAAAACGACGCTTCCCAATCGTCGCTGGGTGCAACTTTTTCGTCGAAATATTCTTTATCCTTATGCTCGTCCATCTCTGGAAAATGTATATCAGCTCCAGTCGGATGATGGCAGACGATAGATTCTTTGCCGGCAGCGCCGGCAGTAACATACCCGGTTACTACATCTTGCTCTATAAAATCTGTGTTGGCTGAATACACTGCAATTCGCCATCCTTCTTTGGCAAGTTCCCGCCCAAGCTCATTGCATGCTGCACGTGCGTCCTTCTCTCTTTCGCTGCGTGTTAGTATTTCGGGACGTACGCTCCCGACAATCGCTATGATAGGCAGGTCAGGTTCCATCTCTTCCCCCTTTAGGTTTCCGGTAAACAAAGAGCGGGTCGATCCGAGTTATCGCCCTATCCCTGGCCGTTTTACCGTCTTAATGAGAATCGACGCCTGATTAGTGTCATTTGAGTTTGCTGTGACTCGTCCATTCTCGCTGCGGCTTGCAATAAGTTCGTGAAGAGTCAATAAGAAAAGGTGGTTTAGTAAATAGTTGGAAAAAAGATGCGTTCAAATTTATTCAATTGCCAACAGTCAGACGGAATCCAACGAGTTCGTTGCAATCGTCAAGGTGCGCAGTGCCTGTGATCGGGTCATGCTAACCCTATATCCAGGTTAAACTGAAGAGAGTCGTAATTTATTGACAATAATCACGATTGAAGCCTATAGCAAATAACCTGACTCAGACGAGCAGGAACCAAGTGGGGGGCCAGGAGACAATGGTGCTTTTTCTAGCGGTATAGAAGTTTTTTCTACCCGAATAGCTGATGTCATTCCATGGCCCTCTGTCAAGATCCATGGATGGCTCCCTTTGTGTCCTTCGTGGTCATAGGACTGTGTGACTACAGCCAATCACGCAGCCTTGAGCACTTTCCAGAAATCCGCGTTCTTCCGGGCGAACTCTTTGAACGAGATAGGGGCCTTTCCCGTCACCTTGCGGACCGTATCGGTCATCTCGGCCATCACGCCCTTGCGCACCAGAGCGAAGAGCTGAAGAATGTACTGGATGGCGCTTTCGGGCATCCCCTGTTCCCTGGCGCCCTGCATCATCTCCTTTTCGGAGATGGGAAAGTAAGTCACGGTCCTTCCGGAGACATCGGATATAATTTTGGTCGCTTCCCCGTAACTCAGCGCCTCGGTTCCTGTCAGGTTGTACTCGGTTCCATAGATCTTTTCCTGTAATACGGTGGCGGTCACCTCGGCGATATCGCTGACCGAAATGAAGCTGGTTTTGTTATCGCCGGCCGGAATAAAGATTTTTCCACCCGCGATCATTGGCGCAAGGAACCCCGTGGAGAAATTCTCCATGAAGAAGTTGGGGCGAAGGATTGTGTAGGCAAGTCCCGACTTCGCAAGGTGCTTCTCGACTATCCTGAGAGGATTCTGCTCATCTGAGTCCGCGTGCAGATATGCATTGAAAACGACATGCTTGACCCCCATCTCTTTGGCCTTGTCAATGAAAGGGATCAGCTTTGCGGGGGCCTCGAAATCCAGGGGCGGGGCGATGAGAAAAAGACCGGTTATCCTGTCGAGTGCTGCCTTGTGAAGGCCGGGGTCTTCATAGTCGAAGACCACAGGCTGGACCAGCTTTGTCCATTTGATCCTGGTCGTCAGCCGTGTGGCTGCCCTCACATTGATCCCCCTGTCTACCAGGGCTTCTATCACTGCGCTGCCCAACTTCCCGGTTGCACCGGTTACCAGAATTGTGCCCATTGATACCTCCCTTTGCAGTTTCGCGCATTTGGCGCATCCCGAAATAGCGAAGCGTTAAAACGCTTTCTCATGCAATAATTTCTCTCTACTAATTATTATAGTTATCGTCTCCCCGGTTCACAAATCCCGGAAGTTGCCCCGGACCGTGTCAATTTATGTTCCCGGCTTGACACAGGTTCGAGCCGGTAAGAAATTAAAAGAAGGTTTGGACAAACGTCGCAGGACGTTCAAAGGGCAGCCCCACTCTCATACGATGAGACCTTTTGTTCGTGCGGAAAAGACGGCGCTGCCCCCCAGGGAGAAACGAAGAGATGGAAAAGCTGGAAGAAACTATGAAACAGGAAGTCAATGTCTACGTACTTCCCACATCTCCGGACACTGGCAGGATCGAGAGGTTCCTTGCGAGCAAAGGGATCGATTTCAATCTCTATGATATTCGCTCTGATGTGAAGGCTCATAAACGCATGCTTGAAGCCACCCGGGGAGCATGTGGGGCTCCAGTGATCGAAATCGGGCATCGGATCGTGTGCGGATTCGATACCGAGCGGTTGGAAGAAACGATCAGTAAAGAACTTCACTGACTGTTGTCATTCGCTGGTGGGATTCCAGGCGGGACTCCCACCAGCGTTCTCAGGATGGCGTTTTTCCCGCCCGGGAACCAAAAAGGGAGAATGATCGGAGACCCTAGGAGTGGCAGTCTTCTCCGAAACGAAGACCGGCCAGAAGGTATTCTCTCTCATTTATCTCTTCTTTAATTTTCAATGCTTCAAAATCGTTTTTTTCTCGAAAATGTTGTGGACAATTCATTGGATCCTCCTTTTTCGACTATATAGTAATTATTATGGATTGATATATATTCTCTAATCCTGGCTAAGCTAAGAATCAGGTTCGCCTTGTCAATGTACATGGCCGCAGATTAAAATGATCTGTGCGACCGCTCGCAGAGTATACAAAATCCATCGAAATTACCCCGATCGGGAAACCCGGAATCACTTTCATATTCGAGATTAGAACCGAGCAGCCCTACGCTTATTAAAACCCGATGTTCAAGCGTTCGGACCTGACTTTTCGGAAACCGGACTGAGAAGGCATCCAGCCGGGATTTCGTCCGTTCTCCGTTGTCCGTTTGCCATTGCTCCGAAAACGCACTTGGGGAGCCACATCGGCTCGAAAAGCTTGAGATCGGGTTTCAACTGGGAAGTGGTTCAGCCCGGGGAGCGATCTGTACGTTCCACCAGGCGCGGGCCGGCTCATTTCACATGCTCCGCGAGGCGGCCTTTGCGCCACATTAAGAGGCTGGCGGTAAAGGAAGTCAGGAAAGCGGCAGCCCCGAGGGTTACCGTGATAATGCCGATTTTTACCGAAAAAGGCGCGGCGTTTCCCACCCCTTGTCCCATGATCGAAAGACCGGCAAAAATCAGGCCCACCCCGATGGCCCCGACAAGCAAAGCAAGGAGAACGTCTCCCGGGCTCAAACCGATCCTTCGCAGAAACACCCAAATGCCAAAAAGCGCCCAGACCCAGATCCACCATGACAGAACTCGCAGCGGCGAGAGCTCCTGAGCATATCTCAGTGTCTCGGCAACCGGAGAGAAAATCGCGCGCATGAACGTTGGGGCGCCCCTATATCCGGCAACCACCGGAATAACGTCCGTCCTGTTTCGTTCCCTCAGTTTGCTTATTACCGCAGTTGTAAGTTGCGGGTGCGAAAACGCAGAAGCTCCCGGCGCCCTTATGACAGTCCATGCCCACGTCAGCCCGCTCCAGCCGTGCCAGTCAGTGGAAGCGACAAGGACGAGTCCCTGGGTACGCCAGATATCGAGCAACTTTTGGCGCAATTCCAGCCGCAAAGGGTGGCCGCAATTGACGATCTCGAATCCATCCGCTCCGGCGGCCACCAACCGGTCAATGTCCTCAGGCCTTTGCCTGTTCAAAGTAACAACAATAACAGTCCCTGCACAATCCTCATGGACGTGTCCGATAAACCAGGACGTGCGGTCCGGCTCCCCCATTTGCGGCACTACAAGCGGAACGTGGGGCTTCGCGCACAGGGCCACAACCATACCTCCCGGCTCCGCATGGGCCTCAACGCCTGAAATGAATGCCGGCAGCCGCTCGAAAGCTGGATCTGCAGCGGTCTCAATATCATGGGCGAACAAATAATCATGTTCGGTAAGCGCTGTCAGGCCATAACCGCAGGACGCATGCAATTCGAGGTTTGTTTTCACAGACATCAGGCCGTCGAAAGACTTTACGGTGTGGCTGTGCAAATCGGCTACAATCAGGTCCGGGTCGTCAACGACCAGCCGCCAGCCGGGAATGCGGGCCATCACGAGGAAAAAAATGAGGAGCGTCAACGTTCCGGCAGCGGCAAAGGCGCTCCGGAGTCCCCTGCACGCAATAGCCAGGCCCGATTTTCCCCTTTTGGAGCGAATTTCGGCAAGCATCTTCCATGCCCCTGCGCCAAAAAATACCCATATCAGCAGACAAGCCCCGGCAATGCGGAAATCCGGGGCCCCTGCCACGACCTGTATCGGGGCAGTCAGCGGCTCGATGAGCGCTTCCAATGGACGCTGCTCCAACCTCATTCCAGCTACGCGGGTGTAGTCGCGGGCATCGAACGGGCCCTGAGGATCGTATGCAAGGCAGGACAGAACGGTGAGCACGGTAAGCCCAAAAACTAAGATGATGCTAGTGTTGCGGTACTCTTTCATAAATGCCGACGGCCTCTTAAAGCAAACATTATAGGTTTCTGTCAAAGACAAGACTCTTTTGCCGCACCGCAGTCGTGCAGCCGGGCACGAATACACAGGACGGATGATGGACTGCAGGATGTCTATCGTAGCCGGGAGTGAGATCGTGCAGAACAATGGAATCCATTCAATGCTCCAAGAGCTACCGGCAGATCGCCCAGGCCACGGATAACAAGAGGATGGCCAAGGCCGCCGTGACCCAGATGAGGCGGACTCCCACGCTCCAGCCGAGGGGAGATGCCGGCCCGTCTTTGACGATGGGGTTATCAGATTTTTTTGGGATCAGCTAGTTCGGCATTGTATCTCTAAATGAAAAATGTTATCGTTACTGTAACTTCTGTCCGCTACTCGCTGTTTTGAATCTCCGGGATGTAGCCTTTTTCCCAAGATTTTAAGCTTGTCTCAGGCTATCTTTATTGATAAAGGTTGTCAAGTATGAACGAAAATGGCTCGGTATACATAGCAGAACTCCGACGACAGTTCCACAAGACCGGCCTGCGCTTCACCCGTCAGCGCGAAGAGGTCTGGCGGCTTTTCGAGAGCGATTCCGCGGGATATACAATCGTTCAAACCACGGCGACCCTCGCGCCGCAAGGAATCGGTCAGGCGACCGTATACCGCACAATCAAGGCGCTGCAAGATCTGGGATATCTGAAACGGGTGCATGACCAAGGTGGTGAGCATAGGTTCGTCGCCTCAAAGCCAGGGCACAGCCATATGATTGTTTGCCGCTCCTGCTTGAAAGCAGTGGAGTGTGGTGATTGCGACCTCTCGGTCCTGGAAAAGCTTATCGCCATGCAGACAGGTTTTGCAGTCGGTGGGCATCACCTTGAATTCTTCGGACTGTGTCCCGAATGCTCTCGAAATGAGCTCGCTGTCCCTGTTGAACAGAAGGTGGCACAGCCGGTTCTTACCTGATCCACCTATGGCGATTTGAATAGGATCCACCATACGGTTTTGATATTATGAAACAAATGCATCGAAGCGAAGAATGCCGGCATGGGCCATACGGGTTAAAGTTCGTAGCGATGAATAAAAAACTTAACTTGATCTTCCTCGTTTGCTTTTCTATCTCCATCCTGGGGTGTGCATTCCATCACCACGATGATGGAGAGTCCCACGATGATTGTTCTATCTGCTTTTGCGTAGCCCACCATTCAAATCTGGGATTTCAGGATTTTCCTCAAATTTCACCACCGGTTTCCGACATTTTCTTTAGCGTTTTAGAAAATGCGGTCTACGTTTCTTGTCCTTGTTGCTCTCCGTATTCCAATCGGGCCCCTCCCGCGTAATATCCGAACTCCGAAATCGCACTGACCAAAAAAGCTGGAAACATTTCATCAGAAGAAATGAAGGTGTATGGAGGCGTCACCATGGGGGTTTTCGCTTGCCCATGGTGGACCTGCGCTACACTCGCCGGAACTCGCGGAGCAGACCCTTTACAAACTGCGGGAATTCCCTGTTCTGTGAACATGTCCGCCTGGCGGTTGCTTCTGATGTGGGAGGGGAGAGAACTTTTAGGTTGGGCGGTCCGGCGTTATGGGCTGTTCGACGTCATATGGGATATAATAGGAGAATGCAATGCGATCGATAAAGGTTTTAACGGGCTGCGCATTGACGCTCGCTCTTTTCGTCATAATGGCGGCCGTGGCTTATGCCGCCGCGGGGGCTGTTAACGAAATTCAGGGAACGATCAAGGACGCCCTGGGAAGACCCCTGGCCGGGGCAGGCCTGATATTGAAATCACCCGATGAAACTGTCAGGGGCAGGACCAAGAGTGATGCCAGCGGGCACTTCGTGTTTTCGAATGTAAAGCCGGGTACCTATGCGGTCCTGGCGGAAAAATCCGGTTTTCAGACAGGCACCGCCATCGTGACGTTAGAGGCCGGAACAATAGCCACTGCGACGCTGACCCTTGCAGCCAAGGAAGCACTGGAGGTGGCGGTCGAGGCCGAGCGCTTGAACCAGGCCCGGAACAGCCTGTCACCAAAGACGGGAGGCAGTACGTACAATTTCGACCAGAATGATATTGCCACCTTACCCGAAGGGGAAAACACGTCCTTCAACCAGGTCTTGCTCCAGGCGCCCGGCGTGGCAAATGACTCGTTCGGCCAGTTGCATGTGCGGGGTGATCACGCTAATATTCAGTACCGCATTGACGGAGTTATCCTGCCCGAGGGGATTACCGGTTTCGGCCAGGTGTTCGACACCCGGTTTGCCAGTAACATCGATCTTCTGACCGGGGCCCTGCCGGCCCAATTCGGCCTCCGCGAGGCGGGGGTGGTCGACATAACAACCAAGTCCGTCTATGAAACGGGAGGGAGTGTCGATCTCTACGGAGGTAGCCGCGACACCGTGCAGCCGAGCTTCGAGTTCGGAGGCACGGAGGGGAAACTGAACTACTTTGCAACCGGCTCCTTCCTGGAGAACAATATAGGCATCGAAAACCCCGTCCCCGGCGCCAACCCGATCCATGACCAGACCGAGCAATACAAAGGCTTTGCGTATGCCTCATACCTACTCGATCCCACGTCGCGGGTATTCACGATGTTCGGCACCTACGATGGTTGGTTTCAAATTCCGAATAATCCGGGAGCAACTCCCAATCAGGTATTTCTGCACGAGTTGGGCATTTCCGGCTTCGACCCTGCCAATCTGAACGAGCGGCAGTACGAGACCAATCGTTATGGGGTCCTGGGCTATCAAAGCACCATCGGATCGGACATAGATTACCAAATATCTTATATCAGCCGTTACACGAGCGTCCATTTCACTCCTGATCCCATTGGCGACCTCGTTTTCAACGGGGTAGCATCGAATGTTTTCCAAAGCAGTCTCAGCAATGGATTACAGGGTGACGGAAGTTACCGCCTGAATGATTGCCACACGATCCGCATGGGCTTTTCCGCGAGCGACGAAAGCACTCAAAGCAACAATATCTCCACAGTTTTCCCGGAGGTCAACGGAACCATTACCGGTGGGCCTTTCACGATCAATGACATCGAACCGAAGAACGGCAACACACTCGGTAGCGTATACATCCAGGACGAGTGGAAGCCGTTCGATAAATGGACGGTGAACTATGGGCTACGGTTTGACTATATGAGCGCCTATGTGACAGCCGACCAGCTAAGTCCCCGTCTGGGAGTGGTTTACAAGGTTACGCCGGATACCACGCTGCACGCCGGCTATGCCCGATACTTTACGCCGCCCCCGACCGAGCTGATCTTACAGAAGACAGTGTCACTGTACGACAACACATCCAACGCTGCTGCGGTCCCTGAGAATTCACCCGTTTTGCCGGAACGGTCCCATTATTTCGATGCCGGCGTGATCCAGAAGATCAACTCCAACCTGACCGTTGGCATCGATGGCTTCTACAAGATTACAACGAACCTGATCGACGAGGGACAGTTCGGCCAGGCCCTGATCTTTTCCCCCTTCAACTATGCACAGGGGAGAATTGAAGGTGTGGAGACGACCGTTAACTACAAGACCGGCAATTTCGCCGCATACGGCAATCTTGCCGTCACCCAGAGCCTGGCCAAAGAGGTGACGTCGGGACAATATAACTTCAGTCAGGCCGAGTTGGACTATATCGCTAACAACTGGATTCACACTGACCATGACCAGCTCTTTACCGCTTCGAGCGGTGTCTCATATCGCTGGTTGGAAACGCTATTCACCGTAGATGCCACTTACGGAAGCGGTTTGCGGAGCGGATTTGCCAATACGGGATCAGTGCCGTACAGCCTCCAGATCAATCCGGGGGTGAAGCGTAAGTTTAAGTTGGGGAACTGCGGCCCAATAGAGGCGCGTGTTGTCGTCCTCAACGTTTTCGACAGAGTAAATGAAATCAGGAGCGGAAGCGGAATCGGCGTATTCGCGCCGCAGTACGGGCCGCGGATCGGGTTATTCAGCGGCCTTAAATATATATTTTAACTGTTCACGGAGGGGAAATAGTTCCCCTGCACAACAAACAATCCATTGGATACAGAGGTTTACAATGCAAGCAATACATGAAGCTTTGGAAGCGTTGAAATTCGGCGGCGCTATGGTCTACCCCTTGTTGCTGCTCGCGATTCTGGCGGCGGTAGTCATACTCGACAAGTCGTTCGTCTATCTGCGGTACGTGCGTCTTCCGGGGCAAACGCTTGAACTTGTCGAAACTTATGATTTTTCCTGGTCGGATTTGGAGCAGCAGTTGACGGGGATCAATCAGCGCAACTATTTCAGGCGGTTTTTCCAGGAGGTCATGGATAACCGAGGCAAGCCGGTCTGGTGGGTGGAATCGCGCGCAGGCGACGAAGCCCAGTTGATCGAGAAGGCGCTGGGCCGGGGGTTGTGGGTGCTCGAAACCATCGTCACGGCCGCCCCTCTTTTAGGGCTGCTTGGAACGATCACAGGGATGATGCATGCCTTCAACCTGATCGGTAATAACGGCCTGGTCGATCCGACCGGAGTGACGGGAGGAGTGGCCCAGGCCCTGATCGCGACCGCGTTAGGTCTCTTCATTGCCGTCGTTGCCCTGTTCGCGTTCAATTTCTTTTCGCGCCGCCAGTCGCAGGTGCTCGATGAAATGGAACGATTGGGGACGCGGATGGTGGACAACATCCGCATGGCTAATGGTTTGCAGGAGTGTGCCCATGAAACTGCGTAAATCGCGCCAACACCGGCGAGGCCGAATCGAGATCATCCCGATGATCGACGTGATGTTCTTTCTCCTGGTCACGTTTATGCTTGCTTCACTGTCGATGCAGAACCTGCATTCACTGGCGGTCAATCTCCCCCAGGGGCGCGCTGAACCCATGCAGCCCAAAACCCCCGTGACCCTTACCATCACTCAGGACAGCCGCATCCTCCTGGATGAGACCCCGGTGACCCTGGAGACGCTTGCCGCGACCTTGAAACCGATGCTCAACGGGCCGGACTCGAGTGTCATTGTGGCGGCCGACAGTGCAGCTCCCAACGGCGTAACCGTCCAGGCGATGATACAGTCCCGCGATGCGGGAGCGCAGCATTTTCTGATCGCAGTCAAACATGTTGAGTGAGACCATCTCGATGAGGACGTTCCGGAGTATCGATAGCCCCTGGCACCGCCTTCCCTGGACGTTGCCGGCAGCCCTGCTGATTTTGGCTGCGGCGTTATGGGGGGCAGCATATTTTATGTACAAGCCCACCTATAGGCCGGTGGTGCCGCCTCCCATCGATGCGCAATTGATCGAGCTGCCCGCTCCGGTTGCGACGGAGACCATCGAGCCGGAACCTCCTGCCGCCGTGGAACAGCCCAAACCGCCGCCCCCGGTCATCCCAAAGCAGGTTCCTGTGAAGCCTAGGGTTAAACCCCGCATCGTGCAGAAACCGGTACCCCAGAAGGCGAAAGTGGTAACCAGCGGCGTCGACGAGCCCGGGAACGCCCTTAGCGCGCCCATGGAGGAGGCCCCGGCCGCGGAGAACACCTCCTCGAACAACGATTCCCGGGACGGCTCATATGACCCGAAGGGCTCGTCTCGGGGTAACCAGTCCGCGAACAGCGGAGCGCGGGCAATTGTCCAGCCGATGCCGAAAATTCCGGAAGATTTGCGGGCCGAAGCGTTCAAATCCGCCGCGCTGGCGCGCTTCCATATTGCCGTCGATGGCAGCGCAGAGGTGGAACTCGCCAAACCGACTCCCTTTCCACGTCTCAATAGAATATTGCTGGATAGCCTCAAGCAGTGGCGGTTTATGCCCGCGATAAAGAGCGGCAGGCCTGTGGCCTCGACCGAAGAGATCCTTGTCAAGGTAGAGGTCAAATGACGTGGATATCTACAGGGGGAGCAGGATGGTTTCAGGACAAACGGGTTGCAAAACAAAAATGCTGGCGGCGTTGATGGCGATCTTTGCTTTGTGGGTGACCGTCGCCCTTGCCCAAGAGAATGAAGATTTCCTGGAAGCGGTAAAGCGCGGCGATCTGCCTTCCGTTAAAGTCTTCATCGCCAAGGGGGCCGACGTCAATGCAAAGGGGAAGGACGGCCAAACCGCGTTGAGGGTTGCCTCTTATAACGGCCGCAAAGAGATCGTGCAGGTGCTGCTGCGCAACAGGGCCGACGTCAATGCAAAAGGGAACGACAACGGAACCGCGTTGATGGTCGCTTCCCAGCAAGGTCACAAAGACGTCGTGGAGTTGCTGCTGGCCAAGGGGGCCGACGTCAATGCAAAAACGAATGGCGGTGTAACCGCGTTGATGCTTGCCTCTCAGCAAGGTCACAAAGATGTCGTGGAATTGCTGCTGGCCAGAGGGGCCGACGTCAATGCAAAAACGAATAGCGGCGGAACAGCGTTGATGGCTGCCTCTAAGAACGGCCACAATGAGGTAAAGGAACTGCTTACTAGGGCGGGAGCAAAACAGTAGGTCTGCATAACATCCGATACCATGGGCTGGTTGAATCGATCCTACGTGCCTCAAGGGGTGGGAGGCTAAGGCGCTTGGGAATAGCATCGAAGATGTGGGCACAACAGGAGGGGAGCAACCATGGTGCGAAAAGTCTATGTACTGATAATCGCTTGTTGTCTCATAACCGCACTGATGCTTATTACGCGGCCATTTACCGCGCAAGGCCGAGGCGGGGGATGCTATGTGCCTAAAGGACCATTTCAACAACTGAGCGGCGAGTTTCAGTACGACTATAAACGCTACGGCGCGGTGGGCAAGAACTGGGAAAGCAGTTGCACGCGGGAAATGCCTTACGCCGTAGTGAACGCAAATGCAAATCCCGAAGACGGTCGCGGTGGTTGGCCCACGGTGGAAATCATAGTATGGTTCCTCGGACCAATGGAGTCTGATAACCCGAAATGCACTTTTAAAATCTCGGATGGCGGAGAAGTCAAGGCCGTCAAAGAGGTGACACGAAATCACTTGAATGTGATTGCAGTACCTAAAGTGTTTGACGGTTCAGGGACGCACGATTTTTCAAATCTTCAATCCGACACCCCCTGGACGATAAGATTTAATTGTACGTCAGAATAACTGCAGCACCACCCCGAAGATGATCCCTATCCGGATTGCCTCATGTTTAAAGTGATTGGGTTAGAGATGCGCAAAGCATGCACAAGCCCCCATCCACTTCCCCGGTTTCTTCCTGTGAACAGACTATCGTGTACATCCAGCGAGCTCCCGTAGGAGGGGTGGAGTCCCGCCCTGCGGGACGAAACCCATCGTTTTGAATGCATTTTGAACGCGAATTCGTCTTACTCGCTGCGGCCTCTTGCGATGCCCAGGGGTTCGAGGATTTCCGATATGATACGAGCCCTCGCCCTGTCGGTCCCTGAGGCCTGCGCTTCCCGGTGGAGCCGCGTCAGGGCGGCCGCGTGCCGGTACATGTTCCGCCGCCCGGATTCTCGGGCCGCCTCGATCAGGCTCCAGTCGCCGGTTTGCCGGAATCGGAAGAAGGCCTCCCGGATCTCCGGGAAAACCGCCCGCGAGATGGCGCGCTGAAAAGCGACGTAGAAGCCGAGGGAGGATTCGACGCGGTTTCGCACGATGTGGCCCAGCAGCCCTTCCGAGTGGGTGTCCGCAAGAACGTCTTTCAGCACTCGGGCGAAGATTTCGACGGGCGTGTTCGCATAGGCAGAGACCAGTTCCTGCCAGAGGCCTCTGTCGAAGCCGGTCTCTAACACTTCCCCGATTTCATGGTAGACCCAGGTTTCAAGTTCCCGCCCGGCGATCCGCTCCAGTAGGTCCCCGTGGCGCGCCGGGTTGCGGCGGATCTCATCGAGACCCACCCCGTACCGGGCAAGACCGAACTCCACTGCTTCCCGCGCAGAAGGGAGCGCCTCAAAAAAATGGTCCCACAGGAAAAAGAGCATGCACGACCGCCTGGCGAATATCTGCTCACCCTGCCGCATTGCGGGGGTCATGAAGATGTCTCGGGCAAGCTCCCGGTTTACCACGTCGATTCTCAGCCCGCCCACCGAGCGCGATTCGGCGCATTCGGCCAGGAAAAAAGTGGGTTTCATGCCGATGCCGTAGCCCGCCCCGTAGACCAGACCCAGCGGGCGCAGGCGGGCGTTTAGTGCGGCCATGTCGTAAGGATCGAAACGCTCTGCGCCCAGGACAACCGGCGCGATTTCTCCCTCTATGATTTCCTCCCAGTATTGCTCCCTGTCTTCCATCCACCCCAGAAGATCGGCCGATTCGGGCTCCTGCCAGGGGACCATCCGGTGCTCCCATTTGTACAGGTCCCGCATCCTCAGCAGAAGGCCGCAGAGAGAGTACACCCCGGCGTGCCGGGCGTCCGATATATCGCAGTTTTTCTGAACCTGACGTTGCAGGTCGGATATTTCCGGTTTCAATGCGCCCTCGTGAAAAGCGTTGCGCAGGAGGAAAACGGGAGTTCGCGGCCCCCCCGGGCCGGCCAGGCGGGAACCATGCGCCATTGCAGGTCTCAACCCCGGTTTTTATCCATGCCGACAACAGTTTACCTTTTCACGCGGCTTTTTGGAAGCCGACAGCAGCATTGCCATAGCTGCTATCTTTGAAAAAACGAAGTTCGAAATGCGCAAGTTTTGGAAATCATATCTCGAAAAATCGAAAACTTACGACGATGGCAAGATCCGGGTGTGTCTGGAATTCGAGGATGCCCCCGGAACAGAGAAAACACACAAAGGCGAGCGCAGGACCTGGTTGTGTTTTCATCTGTTCCCGGTTGAATTTACGGCTTAAAGTTTCTCAAAGAGATCTACAATACTCTGTCCTACTGGGCATACTCCATACGGGTGACAAAGAGATTGCCGTCACCAATCTTTCCAGTGAGGGCCGAGTTTTGGATCGTTTTCACCACCTCTTTACCCTGCTCATCGTTGACTGACATCGTGAGCATCAAATCGGGTTCGAAATTAACCGTGTATGAGGCGCCCCGATACGTCTCGATGTGCCCCTTGTGTTGTCCGAACCCCTTCACCTCGAAAACGGTCATCACCTGGACACCGATCTCCGATAGTGCTTTTTGAACTTCTGCCAGTCTGAACGGCTTTATGACTGCCTCTATTTTTACCATGCTCATTCTCCTTCCTGCCTGGTTTGAATTGCGAGCTTATTGATGATGTTTAAGTAAACCCGGGCAATTGGCAATCCGGCCATTTGTATCCGGAGCCCACACGCTCCGAATCGAGTCCGGGCACGCCGATTCCTCGATTACCGTCTGTTTTTTCCTTCTTGCGTATTTAATCGCGTTTTCATGTGAAGAATTTTCGCCCCCCGACAGATGGAGACTTCGGGTGCTGCGCAACGCTTAACCAGGGTGCAATTTATTTGCCACACACTCTTGGTCGGCTTGGGGCGCAGTTCGGAAGGTTTTTGCTGCCAGAATGAGTTCAAAATATGCAGAAAAATTGGCACAAAATGGTATCAAAATCAGAGGAAATAAACAAAATTGCACCATTTTTGCGTGAAAACTCATTGGCAACCGTATGAAATCATCATCCGGGAAGATCAGGCTGTGGCAGTGCACGCGAATAACCGTCTTCGTTGCCGTCGGCAATGTCGGTCCTGCCGCTTAAACTGCAAAGCGCGAACGAAGCACCTCGGAAAGTGCGTTGATTCTCTCGAAAGCCTTTTCAACAGTCCCTACACCATCCGGGTTTACCAGGCAGCAGGTTGCAGGGGAGAGCATGCTGCGAGAGATAAGAAACTGACGGTCAACTCCACTGCGCTCTAATATCCGCCAGTAATCCGTCAGCCGTTTTTCCAGTGTCGCTATATTTTCTTTATCAAACGGCTCGAAGTTGGTCGGAACAATCCCCCAGATTATGCTTCCGCCCCTCTCGAGAAATCGTAAGATTGGTTTGGCATAGGAAACGAAAATCTCCCCGTTGGAGTAAACGTCCAAAGAAAGCACATCAAGGTCCAGCCCCAAAAGGAAATCCCAGTCCGGATTTCCGCACAGGTGCACTCCGCGGGGCCGCTCGACCGCCGCAAAAAAAGCCTCCATATCCCGCTTGGCAGTGATGCTATCGTACCCGGACATAGCGCTGAATATATATTGCAGCCCGGGTTCATCCACGAACATGAAGGCATTGGGATTCAAGGCTTTTAGACGGTTAAGCTGAGTATTTATGCGTTTAGCCATAAACTCCAGCATGAATGAGCGGACCGTGTCGTTGAACAATATGGGCCTGTTATCCTGGTCAAGCACGTTTAAACCGAAGCTTATCGGACCTTCGAGTTGCCCGCGAATTGCAGGTCTGGAAGATAAGTCCATTTTCAGGAAGCGGTGGTACACAACGGAATAAGTTTCGCTGATATCGAAGAATTCCGGGTCTTCAAAATGAGACAGAGTATGCTCCAGTTCGATAATGAACTTCTCCACGGAAAAACGAAGAGTGCGTTTCTCCATGTCTGCCAGAATCCCGGGAAAGTGTTCCGATGCCTGGACATACATATCTTCATAGTAGCTTAATAAAGGCAGTTGGGGCCAGAAAGGGACATCTAACGACAGCGCTGCACGAAGCGCACGGTCCACATCCCTGTGAGGCATGACTGCCATTGCAGTAGTCAGGAGGTTCCCGGGGATACCCATTATCTACCCTTTGGGATCGGGAAATTGCACGTCGGGGTTAGCATCAATTATATCCCACCGGATGGTTGCGGCTCACCCTTTCACCCCTGGTTTTCGGGCGGCGACGAGGTAATGCTCGTCATCTTCCTCCGCCGTCAGCACGTCGAAGCCGCATTCTTCGATCAGCCGGGCAAGTTCTGCTGCCGGTGCAAGTAAATCATGATGAATGGCCTTTCCTGCTCCGGCATGGATCGCATTGATCGTTTCCCGCGATTCGGTGTGCCAGACGTGGAACAGGCCGCCGGGCTTCAGCGCACGCCGCATTTCCAGCGCCACGTTATGCGGCGAGGAAAAATGAGGCCACGCGGAAAAGCAAATAATCCGGTCAGCCAGCGCATCACCGACCGGCAACGACTCCGCTGCGGCATTGATCCATTCCACTCGCGGGTCACGCACCTTGCGTCTCGCTTCGTCGAGCATCCGAGGCGAAAAGTCTACCGCGATCACCCGGCCACGGCCGGAAAGGCGCATCAGCAGGGCTTGCGCCAGGTTGCCCGTGCCGCAGCCCAGGTCGATGACGGTTTCGTCCGGGCCGACGTTGAACCGCTCCAAACCTATACTCAAGGCCGAGTTCAGAACCTCGGGCTTGACCCAACCGTCCCATTTGGCGGCGATGCCGTCGAAGAAATCACGTTTGGGATCGTTGTTCATTACTTGTCTTCTCCTTGTGGACCGAGGACAACCTTTCGCGCCGCAGTCAACGCAGGGCTCAGGGGAGAAAGCAGTGAGGCGGATGCATTGCCGCACCCGCCTGCTTTTGGAATGTTCAACCACTTACACGATCGAAATCTCAATGAGTGTGATCGTGGGATTCCGCTTCATGCCCCGGATGGTCATGGTCGTGAGCTCCGTGGTCACCCGTGTGCTCATGGTTGTGTGCCTGGGGAGCACCGCCATGGGAGTGCTCATGGAGATGTTCGTGCAGGTGCTCGTGGCCGTGAGCATGGGTGTGTTCATGGCCGTGCGCCTTGCCGTCATGGGAATGTTCGTGGGAGTGCGCATGAGTGTGGTCATGAGCGTGCAAATGCTTGTGTTCGTGCTTTCCTTCCATGATAAATCCTCCTTGTCCTAATTCGCTAGGTTGCCTAGGCCCTTCAAGAGCCCATTACCCGTTTGCGTAAACATCGGCTCGATGATTGTCAATGGACACCGGCAGAGATAACAAAGTCGCTTGACACCCGTTCCGCTCCAGGTGTAATCTGCGCTCACACACAGGGGGTTGAAGCCTCCTCTTTCTATCAGGATTTCTTCTTTAATTTTGGCTACTGAAGGCCAAAGGTACTCTCGAACAGAGTGAGAGTGCGTTTGGCCTTTTTTATTTCGCCAAACCGCTCCCGATGAACGTGGGAATTGAATATCGCAGGATATATGGGGGATGTGGATGGCGAGGGTAGGACTATTCTTGATATTGGCCTGGATGGTCCTGGCAACCCTGGGCGGTTTCACTTCGGCGGCTACCGGCGACGCGCCTTCAAATCAGTCGTCGTCCACGAACACAAACGGCAACAACGCGGGCGCAAATGAGTCGTCATCCCCGGACACCGGTGAGTCTCAAAAGGGGACAACACAATTGCCCGAGATAGTGGTGGAGGAACGCAGCGACAGCGAACTCGGCGTCGCTGATTCCTCGACCCAGGGCACGATCGGGGCGCAACAACTGGAAGATCGCCCCATCAGCCGTCCCGGGGAAGTGCTCGAAGCCATGCCCGGAGTCATCGTTACCCAGCACAGCGGCGACGGCAAGGCAAACCAATATTTTCTCCGGGGCTTCAATCTCGACCATGGCACCGATCTGGCCAGCTTTTTCGAAGGCATTCCGATCAACCTGCCGTCGAACGCTCATGGGGAAGGTTACACGGACCTCAATTTCCTTATTCCCGAACTGATACAGAAGATTGACTACGGAAAAGGGCCCTACTTCGCAAACGTGGGGGACTTCGGCTCCGCCGGTTGGGAGAATATTCAGTACTTTCAGACTCTTCCTGAGGGCATTGCGAAGGTGGAAGTCGGAAGCTGGAACTACGAACGCGCCCTGTTGGCCGATTCTGCCAAGGTCGGCCAGGGCAATCTGCTCGGCGCCCTGGAAGTGGCGCACACCGACGGGCCATGGGACGTGCCCGAAAATTTCCTCAAATTCAACGGAGTGCTGACCTACAGCCAGGGAGACGTAAGCCAGGGCTTCAGCGCGACGGCATTGGCGTATCACAGCACATGGAATGCGACCAACCAGGTCCCGGAGCTTGCAGTCGCCGAGGGACTCATCGGCCGTTTTGGAAGCCTGAACCCGAGTGACGGAGGTCTAACGGACCGCTATACCCTGTCGGCAGAGTATCACCAGGCGGACGAGAACTCGGCTACAAAGATCATGGGATATTCGTATTACTACAAGATGGGGCTCTGGAACGATTTCACCTTCTTCCTGGATGATCCCGTCCATGGGGACCAGTTCGAACAAACTGACAGCCGGTGGGTGCAGGGGGTGAGGGCAAGTCGGACGTACTTCGGCCAATTGTGCGGCATGCGAATGGAAAACACCTTCGGACTCGACATTCGAAACGACGTGATCAGCGACGGCCTGTTTCATACCGAGGACCGGGTGTTGCTCTCCACGACTCGTACGGACGATGTCGTGGAAACGGACGTGGCGCCCTACTGGGAGAACAAGATACAATGGCTTACATGGTTTCGCACCGTTATCGGCTTCCGCGAAGATGCCATTAATTTCAACAGCAGGAACACATTCACCTTTTTCACCAATGGTCCCAACCCCGCCGACAGCGGCGATCGGTTCCAGTGCGCTCCTGAGCCCAAGTTGAGTTTGATCTTCGGCCCATGGGCGAAGACGGAGTTCTACCTGAATGCCGGCATGGGTTTCCACACCGACGACGCGCGGGGCGTAAATACTACTCAAGATCCGAAAACGGGCCAGCCGGAAGCACGGGCCTTGCCGATAGCGCAGACGGAGGGTGCGGAGGTCGGCGTGCGCACCCTTGCCGTGCCGAACCTGCAAAGCACATTGACGGCCTGGGTGCTGAGGTTGCAATCCGAACTGGTGTTCGACGGGGATATCGGTACGAACGTACCCAGCCCCGACCCAAGCATCCGCATGGGCCTGGAATGGGCAAACTACTATACGCCTGCCAAATGGCTGATGATCGACGCAGATATTGCCACCTCGCAGGCGCATTTCACAGGCAATCCGGTCGGGGGCGATTACGTCCCCGAAGCGGCCAACGTAGTGATTTCCTCAGGCGTCACGGTGCATGACCTGAAAGGCTGGCACTCCAGCCTGCGGTGGCGATATTTCGGTCCGCGCTATCTGACCCAGGACGGTAGTCAGCGTTCCCCCGCCACCAGCCTGCTCTATTACAACCTTGGCTACCGGATCAACAAAATGTGGTCGATCGAGGGAGACATCTTCAATCTTCTCAATGCGAAAGCCGACGATATTGACTACTTCTACACCTATCGGCTGCAAGGCGAGCCGGCTGCGGGTGTAAGCGGCGACGTGTTCCACCCGGTAGAGCCGCGTACTTTCCGCGTTGCGTTGGTTATGCGGTTTTGATCGGCTTCAGACATATGCAGGCGTTGAATCCTTTGCCCGGGAAGAACTGGAAGGACGCCAACCGGCGTCCATGATTAACTCGATAACCCAAGATGCGGATACAGAGGTCTACGATGCAAGAAATACACATAGCTTTGGAAGCGTTGAGATTCGGCGGCGCCATGGTCTATCCGTTGTTGCTGCTCGCGATTCTGGCGGCGGTGGTCATACTCGACAAGGCGTTCGTCTATTTGCGGTACGTGCGTCTTCCGGGGCAAACGCTTGAACTTGTCGAAACGTATGATTTTTCCTGGTCGGATTTGGAGCGGCAGTTGACGGGGCTAAATGAGCGAAACTATTTCAAGCGGTTTTTCGAAAAGGTCATGGAAAACCGGGGGAAGCCTGTCTGGTGGGTGGAATCGCGCGCAGGCGATGAAGCCCAGTTGATCGAGAAGGCGTTGGGCCGGGGGTTGTGGGTGCTCGAAACCATCGTCACGGCCGCCCCTCTTCTGGGATTGCTCGGAACGATAACCGGCATGATGCATGCCTTCAACCTGATCGGCAATAACGGCCTGGTGGACCCAACCGGGGTCACGGGAGGTGTGGCCCAGGCCCTGATCGCGACTGCGTTGGGCCTCTTCATTGCCGTCGTCGCCCTGTTCGCGTTCAATTTCTTTTCGCGCCGGCAGTCGCAGGTGCTTGACGAAATGGAACGGCTGGGGACGCGGCTGGTGGACAACATCCGCATGGCTGAAGATTTTCAGGAGGCTGCCCGTGAAACTGCGTAAATCGCGCCAACACCGGCGCGGCAGAATCGAGATCATCCCGATGATAGACGTGATGTTCTTTCTCCTGGTCACGTTTATGCTTGCTTCACTGTCAATGCAGAACCTGCATTCACTGGCGGTCAATCTCCCCCAGGGGCGTGCTGAACCCATGCAGCCCAAGACTCCGGTGACGCTTACCATCACTCAGGACAGCCGCATCCTCCTGGACGAGACCCCGGTGACCCTGGAGACGCTTGCCGCGGCCTTGAAACCGATGCTGAACGGGCCGGACTCGAGTGTCATTGTGGCGGCCGACAGCGCGGCGCCCAACGGCGTAACCGTCCAGGCGATGATACAGTCACGCGATGCGGGAGCGCAGCATTTTCTGATTGCAGTCAAACACGTTGAGTGAGACTGTCTAAATGAGTACGCTCAGGAATATTGACAGCCCCTGGCGCCGCCTTCCGTGGACGCTTCCGGCAGCCCTGCTGATCTGGGCGGCTGCGTTATGGGGGTCGGCATATTTTATGTACAAGCCCACTTATTGCCCGGCGCCGCCGCCTCCCATCGATGCCCAATTGATTGAGCTGCCCGCTCCGATTGCGACAGCGACCCTCGAGCCGGGACCACCTGCCCCCGTGGAACAGCCCAAACCGCCGCCGCCGGTCGTGCCGCGGCAGGTTCCCGTGAAGCCTCAGGTTAGGCCCCGCACCGTGCAGAAACCGGTTCCCCGGAAGGCGAAAGTGGTAACCAGCGCCGTCGACGCGCCTGGTAACGCCCTTACCGCGCCCATTGAGGATGCCCCGGCTGCGAAGAACACCTCCTCGAACAGCGGCGCCCGGGCCGGAAGTGGCAACAATGGATCAGGCGGCGGTTCTCTTGAAGGGGTGTTTGGTTCTTCCGATGGTCCCCGGTTTTTGCGCAAAACGATTCCGGTTTATCCTCCTGTCGCGAAAAGACTGCAAAAAGAAGGGAGTGTCCTTTTGCGTGTGACCATCGACGAACGAGGCCGGCCTGTCGATGTCGAAATAGTGAAGAGTGCGGGCTTCGGCTTTGACGAGGAGGCGGTAAAAGCTGTTCAGTGCTCCACTTTCGTTCCTGCCAAAAAAGAAGGTAAACCCCTTGCCTGCAAAGTCCTGCTGCCGATTCGATTCGTCCTGAAACAATCGTAATGTCGTATTGCCCGGCCGGTAAAATGGCCCTTTTTGTAATATAGGATTTTCTCTCGATGGTGGTTAAAGCGGAGTTGCGTTCATGCCTGTGCTAAAGATCAACCTCGCCTCCCCGCACAGATTGCAGGATTTTGCGAGTTGTCGGTCGGGAGGGCGTAAAGCGCTCCCCTACGATTAAGCCGTGCGGCAATGCAACGCAGGCATTATTTCCTTGAGTTTTCCTTTGACAGCATTTCAAAAACTTCGTACAAGAAGACCGCATAGGTTTTTAGCATCAGGTACAAATAAGTTTAATAGGGAATCCCGTGAAATTCGGGAGCGGTCCCGCCGCTGTAAATGGGGACGAAATCCGGTAAAACCACTGTCTTTTCGAGATGGGAAGGACCGGAGAGTAGGGTGATCCGTGAGCCAGAAGACCTGCCTGATGCCGTTTGGTGAACCCGTACGTGGAAATATCGGGTAAACCGGCATAAGGATCAAGTAAACAGGGTGCAATCCTTAGGGCGTTTTAGCTCTAGGGATTTTTTTTTGGCTGGAGCACCATGAGATTTTCTCCTCTCAACGCGTCACACAACTCCACGACCACTCCGGGAGGCCGCAACTCCCGGAGTGGTCCTTCGACCCAATTCGGGCTTCAGCGCAGCACTGTACAGCGCTCGACTTTTTAACAAACCTTTCTACTGCCTGGAGGCGGTTCAGCTTCCGGGCACACGGCTCACAAATGGAGATTTTCGATGAAGAAGGGCATGATCCTGTATGTCACACAAGGAAAAGAAGATGTCCCCCTGCAAGCGGCGGCGGAGCTGATCGAGATAGCCCGGCGTTTGGGAGTGACATCCGTCTGCGTGGCGCTCACAGAGGAGGATGCTGTTCATGGATGGTGGAGCCTGACCACCAGAGGAATGCAACAGGTTCTGTTCATGACGGTAGTTTACAATGCGGCTCTTGACAGGTTCGAATCGCGCGGAGCCCCAGTAAGGCTGTACGGATAATCTGGAGGAGGTTTCTCATGCAGACTAAAGGGTTGATCATGGTGCATATGGGCCATGGCAAGGGCAAGACGACCGCGGCCCTCGGCCTGGCATTTCGCGCCTTGGGGCATGGATTGCCGGTATGTATCATTCAATTCATCAAAGGAACATGGAAGTACGGTGAACTTTTTTCAGCGAAACGGTTTGACGATCTTCTGGAGTTCCATGTGGAGGGAGAAGGCTTCACCTGGAAGTCCAAAGACATCGACCGTGATCGACAAGCGGCCAGGCAGGGATGGGAACTTGCGAAGGCAAAGATCGAAGAGGGCTTCCACCATTTGGTGATTCTGGACGAGTTCACATATGTATTGAATTACGGGATGGTGGATGAGGGCGAGGTCATTGCCTTCCTCCGGCAAAAACCCAAAGGGTTGCACGTTTTGGTGACCGGGCGTAACGCACCGGCTGCGCTCGTTGATATCGCCGATCTGGTCACGGATATGCGCGAGATGAAGCACCCTTTCAGATCCGGGGTCCAGGCCCAGAGAGGCGTGGAATTCTAGGGAGCGCCACCTGTTTGGCATCAGTGCTGCCCCCGGGGGTCTCTTCATCGTGTAAAGCCACCGGAAGGAATGCAATAGCCGCTGTTCCTGGAGGAACTTATACATGAGATCAGGCGTCTTCTATGCCATTGCCGCTGCCGTGCTATTCGGGTCGAGCACTCCTTTCGCCAAATTGCTGGTCGGCGGAATCGACCCTATTCTGCTGGCAGGGCTCCTTTATCTAGGTTCAGGTTGTGGCCTTGCTATATGGCTTCTGTTTCGAAGCCGGTTTGGAGACAGGCGGAAAGATCCCAGTATCAAAGCAACTCAGCTTCCCTTGCTAGCCGGGGCCATTATTGCTGGAGGCATAGCCGGGCCTGTTCTCCTCATGAGCGGCCTCAAGACTATTCCGGCTTCATCCGCTTCGCTCCTGCTCAATATGGAGGGAGTCTGCACTGCAGTGCTTGCCTGGATCGTGTTTAGAGAAAACTTCGACCGGCGTATAGTCTTCGGAATGGTGGCGATTACTGCAGGAGGTGCTGTTCTGTCCTTCTCAGGCAGCAAGCAGTTTGCGCTGCATTGGGGATCGTTGATGATCATTGGTGCATGCTTGTTGTGGGGCATCGATAACAACCTCACCAGGAAAATCTCTGCGGGAGACCCTCTTCAAATTGCAGGCGCAAAGGGCCTGGTTGCTGGTTGCACAAACATTTTCATAGCTTACTTGTCGGGCGCAGACTTTCCCGCTCCGCTCGCCTCTTTTTCAGCGATGTTCCTGGGTATTCTGGGGTACGGGCTTAGCCTCGTTTGCTTCGTTATCTCCCTAAGGCATCTTGGCACAGCCAGAACAGGGGCCTATTTCTCTATCGCGCCGTTTGTCGGTGCAGCTTTGTCGATACTCATTCTCAGGGAAAGTGTCACCGCCCTTTTTTTATTGGCGCCTTTCTCATGGGCATTGGTGTATGGATTCACTTGACCGAGTACCATGCCCACGAACACAGCCATGAAGAAGTGGTTCACGACCACGGCCATAGCCATGACGAGCACCACTGGCACGAGCACGATGAGGAACTGGCTCTCTCGGGCACAGCCCACGCCCATCCGCACGTTCACAGCAAACTCATGCACTCCCACCCGCATTATCCTGATATTCATCACAGACATAGCCACTAACAGCATACATCGAGCCGGTTAGATGTAAGATCGAATCCCACGCGGGGATCTGCTATGCATATACTCATGAGTCAGGCTCGGTAATTTGAGACTGGATCATAAGTGCTTGGAGACGAATTTCTTAGAAGACATGCTCTTGGCTTTAAGACGGCGCACTGCCAATCGTCATATTTTTGTGATTGACACCATCTCGAAAACTTCGTACAAGAAAACTACATAGCTTTATAGCATCAGGTACAGAATAAGTTTAATAGGGAATCCCGTGAAATTCGGGAGCGGTCCCGCCGCTGTAAACGGGGACGAAATCCGGTGAAACCACTGTCTTTTCGAGATGGGAAGGACCGGAGAGTAGGGTGATCCGTGAGCCAGAAGACCTGCCTGATGCTGTATAGGGAATCGGTACGTGGAAGGTCCGATACCCACCGAAGGATCAAGTAAACAGGGTGCAATCCTTAGGGCGTTTTGCTCTAGGGATTTTTTTTTGTCGTCAGGCGTTGACGATTTTCGACTATCTATTCAGTAAAACTCAGCTTTCATCTGGGAGAGCCGATAATGGAGGTCTGCACTACCGGCCGATTCCATTTCGGAACAGGTTGTTTTCTTCGGAATTCACTACGGGAGGTTTATTCGAGACTTTAGATCCATGATCTTCAGCAGCCCGACTGAATAGTTGGAAGATACGGCATCGATTCGAGGGAAGGAAGAGCAAGTCTTCCGCCGCCCCGCGACTGTGATCGGGACGAAAGCCGCAAAATTGCCACTGTCATGCCCAAGGCGTGATGGGAAGGCGCGGTGAGTAGGATGAACGTGAGCCAGGAGACCTGATCGATGCGCATTGACTTTACTCATATTTCCGAGGGGGAAGTTGGGGGGCTTATGATGAAGAATGCTGCACCTGCTTTGTTTTTTGTTTGTCTTGTGTTTCCTTTCACCTGCATGGCGGAAGAATCGCCCGTGGTACCCGTCCAAAGTGTTCAGTCCCAACCGGATTCGCAGGCTGGCATCAAAGCTGGCCCCTCTGAAGGCGCTGGTCAGGCCTCTAAGGAAGACACTGTTATACCCGGGTGGCCCGTTGCTGCTCATGCCGATGCCGATACGGCTCCTCCTTGTGCCGGGTGTTCCTGGTTGCAATCCGCGGCGCCCCAACTGCTGGGGCTGCAGTTCAACGGCGTGTATCAGTATATGCCGCCCTTTCACAGCCCCTACCAGGGCCCTCACAGCCTGACTTTTCACAATAACGAAGAGCAGGATACCACCCATACGTATGGCGTGTATCTGGGATCGCAACTGGCGAGGAATCTGCAGCTCTATGTCGATACTGAGCTGTTCCAGGGATTCGGAGTCAGCGACGGCCAGGGACTTGCCGGATATGTCAACGGGGACGTCATAAGAGCGGGGTCCTCGAACCTGCCAAAGGTCCCCTACCTGGTGCGTTACTATTTAAGATACTTTGTCCCGCTTTCCTCTGAAACCGAAAAGGTGGAACGGTGCATGGACCAACTACCGGGGGAGCAGCCTGTCAGCAGGTTCGAAATAAAATTCGGGAGGCTGGCTTTAACGGACGATTTCGACCAAAACCGCTATGCGAACAATAACCGCGCACAGTTTATGAACTATGATTTTATGTTCAATACTGCGTGGGACTATGCCGCAGACACAAGGGGCTACAGCGTCGGGGCTGTCGCGTCCCTTTTCGAGCCGCGATGGAAACTGGCCTTCGGGGTCTTTATGCTGCCTAATACGCAGAACGGCGCGCAATTCGACTATTGGGACACGCAGGAATTTGGATACAATCTCGAACTCACTGTGAAGCCCAATAACGCCGGTACGGTAGTCCGTCTGCTTACCTACTACAATCAGGGTCGGATGGGCGACTATGACCAGGCGCTGGCGTTAGGGCAAGCCACCCGCACAGTGCCCGATATCCTGCTCGTCGAAGAGACCGGCGGCCGCAAATACGGTTTTGGAGTGAACTTCGAACAGCCGCTGGCTGACGATGGGGAAACAGGCATTTTCGGGCGCCTCGGCTGGAACGACGGAAATCACGAGAGTTGGGAATACGTGGAATCCGATCGCCATGCGAGCCTCGGCGCACAGATAAGCGGAGTCCATTGGTGCAGGCCTGACGACCGCGTGGGTGTCGCCTACGGAGTCAATGGTCTGTCAGAACCGCACCGGGAGTATCTTGAGGCCGGCGGGATCGGCATGCTGCTGGGGGACGGCAAACTGAATTACGGCTTGGAACAGGCCATGGAAATCTATTACCGCATCCCGGTCGGCCGCTATGTGCAAATTAGTCCGGACTTTCAATTCATCCAGAACCCCGGCTACAACAAGGACCGGGGTCCTTGCGAGGTATACGGCGTGCGGTTGCACCTGGCTTATTGATTTGGCGAATTGACCTCTATCAGCCGCGTAGACGAGGGCAGGTAACTATCCTCGCCTGCCCGGCCATGAAGGTCGAATTAATTCTGATTTCAATCCGGGGACATCGGTTTCTTCCGTATCGCGTTCTCCAAAAGCATTTTTTTTGCCTCACCTATGGTTAGCGGGAGCGTCGGGAACCGGTATTCGCCGCAGCGCTCCAGTAATTCAGCCAGGTGGGCTACGCGAGGCAATCTCAAATTGTGGGCGCGGATTATATCCCTCCTCGCAAATACTTCTCCTGTGGAACCCGATAGCCTGATCTTGCCCTTGTCCATCACGTAAACCCGGTCGGCCATGAGTGGGACGGCGTCAACGTCATGGGTCGCGAAAACGACAGTGATGCCCAGTTCCCCGTTGATGTGATTGAGCAGCCTAATTATTTGCGCTGCCCCAACCGGATCGAGGGCGGCAGTCGGTTCATCCAGAACGAGCACCTCCGGGTGCATGGCCAGAACGCTGGCCAGGGCCGCTCGCTTTTTCTCGCCTCCGCTCAGGTTGAACGGGTTTTTGTTTTCATAACCGGAAAGTCCCACCATTTGCAGCGCCCAGGCGATGGCCTCTTCCATGCGGTCCCCTGCCACGCCAAGGTTGATCAGCCCGTAAGCTATCTCTTGACGTACGGTATTGGAAAAAAGCTGATCGTCCGGATCTTGGAAAACCATGCCAATCATGCGGCGCACTTCTTTCAAGTACGCTTTTTCGACAACCCGGCCCTTGATGCTCACGACCCCGCGGGTGGGTTGCAAAAGGCCGTTGAACAATTGGAAAAGAGTGGACTTTCCCGCGCCGTTGGGCCCGAGGACGGCCACCCTTTCGCCCGCGCTGACCGAAAAGTCTATATCGGTCAGCGCGGGCGTGGCGTCCGGGTATGCAAAGCTTACCCCCGACAGTTGTATAAGGTCCACCTTCATGGCCGGCCTTTCCAGGTGACTGCAAAGTTGCAAACGAGCATGGCCACCAAGATGAGGCCGGCCAGGACGCCGGCCAGGATATCCTTTGCAGGAATGCGACCGGTATAATAGGGTGGCGCTTTGGCGTCTTCATCATACCCGCGGGCCAGCATGGCTTTATAGACACTGACACTGCGGCCGAAAGCCTTTACAAGAAGATTCCCGGACAGCATCCCGATGTCTCTGGCCTGTCGATGCCATGGCAGCCCTTCGCCTCCCCTGACACGCTGGGCTTTGCGCATGGTCGTGGCAATCTCCCGCAGCGAAAACGCGTAACGGTAAATCATATCGGCCAGGTCCACAATCAGGCCAGGCATTTTAAGCAAGCGAAGCGTGGCCAGAATCTCAGCCATGGGAGTCGAAAAAGAGAGCAGCATGGCCATAGAGACCGCCGCAAGCATGCGCAACACGACCAGAAAACCCAGCTCCATCCCTTCCCGGTAAACAGGCAGGGAAATATGCCAGAAACTGACTGTCGCGATCACCGTATGGCCTGTGTTGAATATCAGACTGACCACCACCAGCCAGGCGACCCCGAAAGGAACGGCCATCCGCCAGAGGACGCCTCCCAGCCGCAGACGAAGCGTAAGCATAAGGGCGAGGGTGACGAATAGAGCGCCGGCCGCCAGGGGCCACCAGGTCACAACGCTGACGCTGACGATGGCTGCCAAAAGGACGCAGGTCTTGATTCGCCCGTCCAGGCGGTACAGGTAGGGTGTCCCGGAGGGGAACAGGCTGCCCGGGGCAGTTTGCATATTCGAGAACTCCTTTGCTCTCTACTCTGTCTCTTTCTCGAACAGCTTCTTCCAGTTGTGCCCCACAATCATGCCGGCGAAGAAATTGGCTACGGAAAAGGCCCCCAACTCGGCATCCCCGGGCAGCTCGATGACAGGATGAGACTTCACCTGGGCCGCCTTGGAAGCCAAAGCGTTAACTACATCGTCGGTGCCGGCGCCCGTCATTTCATGCATGCCCATGTATTTTGCTGTGATGAAAATCGCGGCCAATAAGGCGAACATGATTATCAACATCCAGAGGGTAAAAGGGTCAAACCAGGGAGCGGCTTTAGCCGTGCTGTTTTCACCTGTTCTCATGGTTATCATCCCTCCATCTCTATCTTTTCCAGTTTGACGGATTTTTTCCTGCTGCCTACGCCCGGTAATAAATCCGGCCTGCGGTTATACATAACCTGCAGCACGGCGGCAGTGAAAACGGCCTCGGCAACAGCCAGCGGTAATTGGGTGGGGCCGTACCCGGCAAAGAAAATCATCCATTGTGTGACCAACGGGAGATTTCCGTGCGTGCTCAAAGCCAATTGGAGAGCGGTTGTCAGGTAAGTCATCAAATCGCCCGCAAAACCGGCCATGCCTGCTGCCAGCCATAAGGGGGAATTGAAACGCCTGAGGAGCTTCCAGCAGAAATAGCCTGAAAATCCGCCGACTATACCCATGGAAACAAGATTGGCGCCGATGGTGGTGATTCCGCCGTGTCCCAGGAAAATGGCCTGGAAGAAAAGAACGATCGCTGTGATTACAGCCGTGGCGAAAGGCCCCACGATAATGGCCGCCAGCGGCGTGCCGCAAGGATGCGAGCAAGAGCCGGTGACCGGCACCGGGAAGTGCATGGCTGAAATGACGAATACCGCCACCCCCACCATGGATAGAAACGGCTTGTAGGAGAGGTTTACCTTAATGCGCTTTTTGATCTCCGAAATACCCGCATAAATAAAGACAACCGAGATTCCATACCACATGCCCCAATCCCGGGGCGGCAAAATACCATCTTCAATGTGCATTTGGTTTCTCCTTTACCTTACGCGCTAAGGAATCACACACAAGACCATATGAAACGCTTTCCTTAATTTCACATCGATCCGGTTTGGCCAAAAAAAAACCCGGACCACAACACCTGGTCCGGGAATCCGTTTTTATTCTCGGCTTATAGAACTCGGGCTCCAATCCACGGGAGCACGCGCAACTATTAAGCTACGGGCAGGTCTTCTGGCTCTCGGATCACCCTACTCGCCGAGCCTTCCCACCCCATAGGACAGTGGCATGCTTACGGCTTTCGTCCCCGATTACAGCGGCGGGACCGCAACGGTTTTGCACCGTTTTCCCTTATGCCCCTTTCCGGGACACCCACAGCTTATCGCTCTAAATATTGACCTCGCGCAGTCCGAAATGTCAAGAAAATAATGCCTAATCATATCTCCGGAAAGCCATGAACCCCCGCCCCTGGATTTCTCTTTTTGCCCCCCTTATTGCGTCACTTTGTCCCTCAATGCTGTCCTGCCCTTATTGCAAAGCGTGCCCGTTGAAATCGTTAAGGATTGGCCTTCGGACCTTGATTCATAATCATTTCCGTCTCGTATACACTGGATTCACCCCTCTCTGCTCGGACGATCAATTCGTCTGAAGAACGCTTATCAATGTGATAATTACGCTCCGCCTTCCAAAAATCCCCTGCACGCCGGGGAGGGGTATGTGGGTGACAATATCGCGCCGCCGGTGGGCGATCCACCCCGCAGGCATCAGCGCAGTAAGCAAAATAAAAAAACGGATGATGAAAAAGGCATGGCTCCCGGTGAACCAGTCTTTCAGCAACCACAATTGATCGTTATCATATGTTCTCATATAAAGAGATAATTTTGATCATCAGGAGGCATTTGAGATGACAAAAACCGGAAATATGTTCGTTGTTGGGCTGTTGTTTCTATTTTTCGCAGCCGCAGGTAATGCTGTAGCGGCTTCCGGACCATCGCCTTCGAACGGCGCAACCTGGTCCGGAGACATCATTTCGATCGTTACGGCTGGAGTCGTGACAATATCTCCGAACACCTTCGGCATCAGCTCCAGGGCCGAAAGTGTGGACTTGGAGCGGAGCGTGAAGACTGCGCGAGGTGCTCCGATGTCGTGTGCACCGGCCCAGCCTCCCTGTAAAGCGGGTCCCCGGGTAGGGCCGAATAAAGGATGATTCGGAGTATGATTTGGAAGAGATCTCATTAGGACTGGATCTATATTCACAATAAAACATCGAATAAACATGTTCCCTGAGCATCTGAATATCATTGGGATGCTAGGCATGATAAGTTGTGGACGGTGAAAATAAATATTTTTTCAATTTTCATCTGGCGTTAGACTTGGGCGACGTCCACCTTCGGGTCCGGAGCGGCGCAAAGCTGCGGCCGCGAAAAGTGGTCTTCCTCCAAATGAAACTGGAAGGCTCTCCACAATAGACCGCTTATCTGAACATCCCTTTCAAATAGATCGGCAAGACTTTCAGGACTTTGAGGCAACACTGCATATGGGACAGCCCTGGAGACGGAAAGGTTTTTCCAGTCCGCTTGCATCCAGCAGTTCCTGGTTATTGAGAATATCATGCACCGTTCCGTCGGCCACAAGCGCTCCTTCCCTTAGTACAATCGCCCTGGAACACAGGTCGAGGACCATATCCATATCATGAGTGGCGATTATTTTCGTGTGCTCGAATTCGGAGAGCAGGTGTATCAATTGCCGTCTGGCTTTAGGATCAAGGTTGGAAGTGGGCTCATCCATGACCAGGATGCTTGGAGACATCGATAGAACAGTCGCAATCGAAACAGCCCTTTTCTCGCCTGCGGACAGTCTGTAAGGGGGCCTGTCTTTCAGATGAGCGGCCCCGACAAGCTCGAGGGCGCTCATAGTCCTTTGCTCGACCTCATCGGGAGGCAAACCAAGGTTTGTCGGACCGAACGCCACGTCTTCGTAGACTCTGGGCAAAAAAAGCTGGTCGTCGGGATCTTGAAAAACCATCCCCACGGTCTGGCGGATATGCTTTAGTGTCTCCTTGGTCAGCGGCATATCGCCGATCCTGACCGAGCCCGACTGCGGTGTGAGGTATCCGTTCAGGTGCAGCAGAAGTGTCGATTTCCCCGCCCCGTTCGCTCCAACCAGGGCGACGGACTCTCCGTGAATTATGCGAAAATTTACACCGTTGAGCGCCGGTGTGCCATCGGGATATGAGTATTTGAGTTCTTTTACTTCGACTATGTGATGGCTCATATAAGCCTTCCCAGTTCCTTTCCGATCCACGCGGGAAAGTCATACAAACGAAGCAGTATGAAAAGGCTGCTCCACCCGGTTAAGAAGAGCAGGTCCGGTAAACGTATCTTTGACGGCATAACCTGCCGGATTTGTCCATCAAATCCCCTGCACAGCATTGCGAGATGAATCCTTTGCGCCCTGTCCATCGTCCGCAAAAGCAACTGACCGATCATGCTGCTATAGACGCTCATCCCCATCCCTCTTTTGCCGAACGAGCGCAGGGTGCGCGCACGCGCCATTCGCGCGGCTTCTTCGCCCAGCACGAAGATATACCTGTAGATAAAGAGCAGTTGAATTGTGAAGGGTCCCGGGACGCCCATTTTCGCCAGAGCGGAACAAATCAAATCGAATCCCGTGCATGCGATCAGCGCGAGTCCCGCGCTAACCGTCAGCATATATTTTGCCATGATGGACGCAAACGAAACGAAACCTCCGGAGACGCTGAAATGCCCCAGTTGCAGGGCCGGATTGCGGTCCAGTATGGGATTGAACATTGCCACAAAGAGTACGAAAGGGGACGCAAACAGTAATTTTTTCAGTATATACGAGAGCGGGATATTTCCGATTGCAATGATGGCCAACGGATAGATGGCGAAGGGCGCCAGTCTTGCCAGATCGTATTTATTGAACGATACGACTACAACTATGAAACAGAAGGTGGTCAATACCTTTACGCGAGGATCGACCCTGTGGATCGGCGTCTGTTTTCCCGAAAAAGCGTCGAGATGGCGGATATCGAAAAATGAGGATTCTATTGTTCCCATTTCATCACTTTTAGAGCAAGACCGGGCAATGACCCACGGAAATCATTTCGGTTTTCTTTTCTGGAAGATCTTTATCCCAAAGCCGATCAGGCCGGCAAGGGCAAGCGACATTGCCCCTCCCAGAAGGCCTGAAACGGAGGTCCCTGCACTCACCAAAGGCCAGGCATCCGCTTTGACGTTTTTCCCCTCGCTGCCTGTGGACTGCTCGTCTTTCTGTTTCCTGAAATCATAGCCGGGGAGGATGGCTATCTTTTCCTGCAATCCGGACAACAGGGAATGTACGCCGCTCTCAGGGTTTTCCAATGCCTTGTTTCCGGAACTCCGGGCTATCGACCACTCGAGGCCGTCGGGGTTTGGAGAAGCAAACCATGAGAGCAGGCCTCCCGTAAAGATGGCGATTACGATTAAGGTTATTAAAACGGGTTTTATCGAGAACTCCTTATTCCTTGCGGGGCCGTTTGCCATTTCCAGGACTTCGGGACGTGTCTTGCCTATGAAACCGAGAAGAGAAGCTGTAATAAAGCCCTCGACAAGGCCGATCGCAAGGTGCAGGGGCAGCATCAGCAATACGAACGTCTTGAAAGGAAGCTCGGAGATGCCTGAAAAAACCGTCTCCATTACAACCCCGGCGGCCCCCAGTTGGAAACCGATAATCGAGGCGACTATGGCGGCCGCAACTATTCGTTTGTGCCCCGGGCTGTTTGCGGCAATTTTCTTGTAAATGAAGGGGAAGGCGACGAAGCATGGGAAAAATCCCATGTTGAATATATTGCAGCCAAGGGCAAGCAGGCCCCCGTCCGCGAAAAACAAGGCCTGAATCGTGAGGATCGAAGCCATCGTGAGAAAGGCTGCATGCGGTCCGAGCAGGACGGCAAGAAGCAGTCCCCCTCCAAAATGGCCGCTTGAACCTGTTCCGGGTATGGTGAAATTTATCATCTGGGCGGCAAAAACCAAAGCGCCCAAAACTCCCATGAGAGGGATCTTCCGCTCGTCCATTTCTTTGTTGAGTTGCCGGGCGCTATAGGCTGTAAGCCCTGCCGCCGCGGCCCACATTGCGCCGCCGACAGCCGGTGAGATCAAAGCGTCGGCCATGTGCATATTCGTGCTCCTTAAAAGTCTTGCCGCCCGGATGAGCGCGATATAGTTTCCATTTCGTTAACATAAAAAAAGGCCAAACTGCTCTCCATGAGCATTTGGCCTTCTTGTGCCAGAATATGCGTGAGATATTTTGCGAAAACCTTCCGGGCTTCATACCCTGAATTTACCAGCAGAATAGCAAGTACATGCCGAGCAGTCAATTGATTTCAGGAACGGTTCGCGATCAATGTCCGGGCGCCGGCGCACCGGCTTTCGTTTTGTGCTTGACCAATCTGTTTTCAGCACTGAGGTACAGGTGATAAGATATAATATTGAAGCAGGAACTCGAATGTGACATTAACCGAAAAAGAGCAGGGGACGTTATTGTCCACATGTTCGGATAACGGATTGCCGGAGCGGCTGTAGGAGCCACCTCAAGTTAATTGGACCGATGGAACTGTGCGAGATGAATCAGGAGAGGCGAATGAATCGGGTTGCATTTGTGAAGACTGACGACAGGTCGCGGGGGGTTACAGCATCGATTGCGGGCTTGGGAATCAATCCGGTCAAAGGGAAAGACGTCCTGGTCAAACCCAACTTCAACACAGCGGACCCATGTCCGGGCTCAACTCACAACGACACCCTAGTGGCCTTGATCGATATGCTTTGGGAAATGGGCGCAAAGTCCATCGGTTTGGGGGAGCGGAGCTACCCGCCAACCATCCAGGTTATGACAGAGAAGGACGTCATTGCTCTCATGCAGAAAAGAGATGTTCGGATCATCAATTTCGATGACCTGGAAGAATCAGACTGGATTGAGTTCAAGCCAAAAGACAGTCATTGGCCGAATGGGTTCAGGATAGCGCGCCCTATTCTCGAAACTGAGTGCCTGGTTTCCACGTGCTGTTTGAAAACTCACCAGTACGGCGGCATATTTTCCATGTCTCTTAAATTGCATGTCGGAGTCGTTCCGACTTCCCGGCATGGATTTAATTACATGAGCGAACTCCACGGTTCCCCGCATCAGCGCAAAATGATCGCCGAGATCAACGCGCCGTTTCAACCGAAGCTCGTCGTCCTGGATGGGATCGATGCCTTTGTCGATGGCGGCCCGATGGCAGGGAAACGAGCCGGAGGCGGCGTGTTTTTAGCCTCAACCGACCGGGTGGCAATTGACGCTGTGGGAGTGGCTACGCTCAAGGTACTCGGCAGCAATCCTGCGATCATGAAGCGGAGGATATTCGAGCAGGAGCAGATTTCGCGGGCGGGCGAGCTTGGCTTGGGGGCTGCCTCGCCTTCGGAAATCGATCTGTTCCCCGTTGACGAGGAAAGCCGGCAATACAGTGAAACTGTTCGAAAGATGCTTCACGAAGAGTGAGATTATATGGGAGCAGGAAAGAAACCGTCCGCAGTCCCCGGGGTGAAAATCAACGAATGCAATGAATGCCGAGCATTCTTCAGCCCATATCTGAAACTGCCGGTCTATCATCCGGAGGATTCCCGGATGGAATCGAGGCTGACGATTTTGTTAAGGCCGGGGTTCTATAATGCCGATTTCTATTATGGATTGTCATATTCTTCGAATGAATGCGAAAAGAAATGGACAGGATGAATGCGGACCAAGTCTTTCGAATGCTTGAATCAGGCTATGCCTTGCCGCCGCTATCTGTCATTGCCCTCAGACTTCTGGAGGTGGCATCAGACGAAGATGCTTCAAACGAGCAAATTGTAGCGACTATCGAGCAAGATCCTTCACTGACTGTGCGGCTCCTGAATCTTTCCAACAGCGCCTTGTTCGGCACGGGTAACCCCACCGCCACTTTGTCCCGGGCTGTAATGAAGCTCGGGCATAACCAGATTAGGTTGATGGCGCTCTCTATTTCCCTGCGTGATGCATTCCCGATGGGAAAAGTCGAGCAGTTCGACTATGAGCTGTTTTGGCGGATTTCATTATATCGCGGGTTGATTGCACAGTCCTTGGCCCAGCAATCGGAAGCAGCCAATCGGGAAGAAGCTTTTCTTTGTGGCCTCACCATGGAAATAGGGCTGCCCATCCTTTTTGATTTGTGCATGAGGGGTCGAAACAACCAGTTCAGTTTGGACCTCGAGCCCTTAGAGGAATTGTTGGAAAAAGAGAAAGCCGCTTACGGCCTGGACCATAGAGAGGTCGGTGCGGCTGCATTTAAATTCTGGAAGTTCCCCGATCACATCGTAGCTTGCCAGGAAGTCCACCCTGGAAATCTGGACTCCAATTCCTCAAGCTTGTGGGCAATTTGCCGGCTGGCGAGGCTTTTTTCTCAGGTTATTCTAAAAGGAACTCAGGCGTTTACATCATTTTATTCAGAAGCAGAGGCGGCTCTGGGCCTCAGCAAGGAAAACATACATGAAGCTGTTTTCCAGACTCTCGCCGAGGTCGAAAAGATCGCTCAGGGGTTCAAACTGCAGATAGACCGCCAAAGGGACCTGATAGCAATCCTGGAAAATGCCAACCGGGCATTGGTAAGGATTTCTCAGACGGTCTCGCGCTGTCCTATGGAACGACATGAAAAGAACCTCCCGTCATTTGCTTCTATCGACAGGAAAGACAGGAGTGTGGAGGATGCTCTTCAGGCTGTTGCACATGAGATACGCAATCCGCTTACCGCTGTTGGCGGCTTCGCCAGAAAACTGGCTGTATCCTTAGATCCGGAATCTCAGTCCGGCAAATATGCCAGGGTGATCCTTGACGAGGCGCTAAGGTTGGAAAAAATCCTTTCCGAAATGCCTGAACAATCATTGCATCCCGCTTCCGATCCGTCCTGTGGAGGCGCCGCACATCTTCCAAAACTGACCTAAAGAGCCTGAGGGCGCACCGCGTGCACACGAGAGGAAAGACGGCAGCACGCGATAAATTTTACTTATGGATTTATCCGTTTGAGCCGATAGGTATATCTAAGAAGGGAAAATAACCATGAGCACCCTGTCGAGCATAAATCCTTACAGCGCGAGCGGGTATGACTATGCCGGAACTACGCCGGCCGCTTCTGCGTCCGTCACTAATACGCAATCGAGTAATGCGCTGGCGACCCAGGATAGCGTTGAACTCCAGAGCGATGCATCTTTGATCAATTCCATCTTTCCGCAGTCAAACCCGTCGGCCTCGTCTTCTGCAAGCTATCCCACAAACATCGAACAGGCGGCGCAGGACGAGGCGATTTTGATAAACGACCCCGCTCTTGCTCAAACGATTTCCCAAGAGTCAAGCTCTCCGGCTATGGAGCCGCTCACGGCCGATTTGCAGGCTCTTCAGACGATGGGAAGCGCTTCCCAGATCGGTTCGTCGCTAACTTCGGCTATCTCAGGGATGCAAGCCCTGCAGGATGTCGTGAATGCCAATGCATTCACGAGCAACCCTTCCATGGCGCAAGCGCTGCTGCAAGCCTACGATCCCGGATTAAGCATTCCCCAGGTGGGATCTCTGGTTAATACGACCGCTTAGACCCAACTGCCTTCAAAGTATTGCGATCACAGTAAAACTCTGAGTTCAAGGTTCCCATGAAGGATTAGCGGGCTGGAATCCCGATGCTTCCTGCAGGAACCTCGGATCACCCTTTTATTTTTAACAGGCGCCCCATAAGTGATCCGGAAATGTCGAGCAACTTATGAGAAGTGCTGTTTCACTTTTTCTTCCTGGACGCCTTCCGTGAGTTACTCTTTCTCTTCGCCTCCTGCTGGCGTTCACGCTCAATTTCCTGCTGGGCCTTCCATGCCGGGCACCATTTCCCGTGCCAGGCCATAATCTTGCCGATCGTCGTTGCGGGATTATCTCTTGCATATCGGCATAAACGGCATCCATCACACGCCTTGCCCAAGAATCGTTCGATTCGGGTCATTATTTTCTCCAGATAGACAGAAGTCTATGAAGCGATTGAGGCGAATTAAAACGGCTGCGGAAAAGGTTCGTAATCGATCCGGCGCCAGGGCAGCTTCACATAGCGGGGCGCTTGACCTGCAAAAGGGACTTTCCCCTGCTGCGGCAAATCAAACCGTCTTCTTCTTGCGAAGTATCGTCCGCTTCGGATTGCCTGCTGCGCCATTCTCGGCAAGCGTTTTAGCAGCACCTTCGGTTTTTGCCTTCCTTCTGGCTTCAATCAACAAGCTCAGCTTCTCGGGCAATCCCCTTTTCTTTGCAGCCTTGCTTCTGGCTTTGGTCAATGACTTTGCAGCCAGGGGAGTCCGCATTGTGAAACCGTATTTCTTTTTGTATTCCTTTTGGTCCATGCCATGGGAAACCAGGTGCTTCGATGTGAGCTGCTTCATCTCTGCCCCGCATTCGAGACAGATCACCCTGTCATTCTGGATGGAGCCTTGCGGTGTGAGCATGGGCTTCTGTTCGGGGGCAGGTTCCGGCCCTGTCCCTGCGGCCGGTAGATCCGATTCAAGATGATCTTCAGCCGTTTCAGCCTTTTGAAGTTCATGGAGCGTATCGAAAACCTGCCGAAGAGATGATGCGATCTCAACTGCTGACATAGGTGTTAAGGATACCTGAGACTGAACTATTTCTGATGCAATTTCGACGAGTTTTTTTGACATTGTGTCTCTCCTGAGGAAAGGGTCAAATTTTAACCACGAATTTCAGTGTAACGTTTAGCAAATTCGACGATAAGTGAACGCCAGGGGTTACTGCACTAGAAACCAATTATGAACAAATATGGAATATTCACGGTTAGAAAGACGGCCAGGAAGATTACTCCAAATACCAGCCCCAGTGTCCAGAAATCCTTTCTGCCGATATAGCCGCTTCCAAAGTAAACGGGAGATGGGCCGGTTGCATAGGGCGTGATGATGCCCATTATACCGAGAGAGTAAGCCAGTAACAGGGCCAGCATTCTGACGTTCATCCCCGGAACCGCAGCTCCGGCCGCAAGGAATACAGGCAGCATGGCAGTAGTATGCGCCGTGGTGCTGGCAAACATGTAATGGGTTATGAAAAAGACCGCCACCATAAAGACCATGATCAGTGCCGGAGAGATCCCTGTTAATAGTGTCGCTGCGCCTTTTCCCAGCCATGCAGTAAACCCTACGGTCGCCAGACCGTCGGCAAGGGCAACCAGTGTGGCAAACCAGGCCAGCACGTTCCAGGCTGTTTTATAAGACAAGATGTCATCCCAGTTTACGATGCCGGAAATGATCATCAAGCTGATTACAACCAGGGCTACAGTCGTCGGGTTGACTACGTTTTGCGCAAATATCCACAGTAGCAGAGCCAGAAGAGCCAATAGCGCCATTAACATTTCCTTGCGGCTCATTCGGCCTATCTTTTTCAGCTCTTCACCCGCCCACTTTGGGACTTCGGGGCTGGATTTGATCTCCGGAGGGTATATTTTGTAAACCAGCAAAGGCAATGCAGCGATCAGGATAATCCCGACAGGCAGGAACCCCACAAACCATGTCATCCACGAAAATTCAAGGTGAACCGTTTTCTTGATCAGTTCTAGAGCTAATAGATTTGGTGCAAGAGCGGTCAAAAACATCGAACTGGTAACGCACGTGGCCGCCAATGCCGTCCACATGACGTATGAGCCGATTCTGCGAGCAGTTTCGCCCGGCTCCGAACCATACAGACCGGGAATGTTCCTGATGATGGGAAAAATCGTTCCGCCGCTTCTGGCAGTGTTGGACGGCATAAAAGGAGCCAGGATAAGCTCTGAGAGTGCAATGGCATAACCCAGCCCGAGAGTGTTCTTACCCAGCGCCTTAACCAGCAGTAAGCCCAGCCTTCGTCCCAGGCCGGTTTTTTCATAGCCGAGAGCGAACATAAAAGCGGCAAAAATCAACCATACAGTCGAGTTGGAGAACCCTTCCAATGCCCACGCAACGGATTTCGCAGGTGTTGGTTCCACCATCATGAAAGCAGCCGCCAGACTAACGCCGATAAAGCCTACTGCGGCAGGCGGAATCGGCTCGAGTATCAGCCCTACGACAACCGCTGAAAACAGCGAGAAGAAATACCACGCATCGCGGGTAAGCCCGGAAGGGTGAGGAACGAGGGCAATGGCAATGCCAACCACTAAAGGGAGCAAAGCCTTAAAGACAAAAGATTTGCGGGCAGTCAGCCTCTCACTGCTTTTTGCACTGATCGAACCTTTTCCCATTAAGAGTCCTCCCTCTAAAGCCAGGTGCAGTCACAGAGTATGACACCTTTCCTGACAGAGGTGTTGAAACAGGTTGCCGGAAGCAGATGTGATAGGTTTACTCAGTGTACTCATATGTTCCGCGTTTGCAACTTATTTCATATTTCATTTTGCTTGAATTGCTGCGGAGTACTTATGGAATGACAATCTAGCTGGAAGGTCCGCGTTTTTCAGCGGCTAAATCCTCTCCCCGAAGAGTTTTCCCGTGAAGCAAAACCTGCCGGAAATCCTGACCCGGCGCCGTGAACATCCGATTCCGGCCGGGGCTTTGCTTTTGGGCGCACGAACAGCATCCGTAGGGCGGGGGAACTCAAAGAAACGCCCCGTCAGAATCGCAAAAAGTTCATGCGAACTCTCCGAAGAGAGGCGAATCGGTCAGGGAATTTCTCTATTATCTCAAAGCCTCATTGCATATCTTTTCTGCCGTTGTTTCGGCTAACTTCATCACGTCCTGATTTTGTGCGACTATCCCCGGTTCACGAAGTCCATAACCCCGAATGAGATGGCTGTCAGCGAATCCATACCACTGGAAGAAATAATCGTATCTCCCGAAAATATCGGCGAATCTTTCCTGGTCCGGATTGCCCTGGGTCAAAATGAAAACCAGCTTTTTCCCCGCAGACAGGCGGCTGGGTTGGGGATTGGTGCGGTAGTCGGATGCGAGATAGGAGTAGGAGCGGTCTATGAAGCCCTTCATTTGGCTGGACAAGTCGCCATAATAGACAGGCGAAGCCAAAACGAGGACATCTGTTTCGCGAACGGCCTCCAGAACTTCGGTAAGATCGTCTTCGAGTACGCAGTGGTCGAGCTTGGTCTTGCACGCCATGCATGCCTGACAGCCTTGATATTCGAGCTTATTCAGGGCAAAAACCTGGACCTCTGCTCCTAACCTTTCAGCCGTTGCGCAAAAACGATTTGCGACTGTAGCACTGTTTCCTTTTTCCTGCGGACTTCCGAGCAAGCAGACAATCTTCATTTCATTCTCCCATAGTTTGAAAACACTGAATGCATCATGTGCATCGATAGAGAATAACGGCAAATGGCGCTTCGGTCAACGAGAGGATAATTCCGGCACCGGGGAGTCGCCTTCGGCTCATGACCTCCGCCCACGACATGAGGAATCCCTTCGCAAGGTCACCTCTTTTCGCAATATGCTCAGGCAACCATTTAAGGAGGTTTGTCTTTCCGATATTATGCCCTTAACTGGAAGGAAGGCCGGTGCCTGCACTTCCTTTCGCTCTCAAGCTGGAGCACGCAATGCCCTCCAAGATGGACCGTAAAAAGAAGCTGGTAGCCTACCATGAAGCCGGTCATGCGGTTGCGGCCTATCTGCTCAAGGTTTAATCGGATCAGAAGCATCTCTATCATTCCCGATAACGAATCAGAAGGCTGTGTGTGGCATTCCAAGTGGGGCAAAACGTTTCATCCCGATCATGATACTGGTCGAAAGACCCGTTCCAAAATCGAGAAAAAGGTAATGCTTTGGCTTGCCGGAGACGTGGCGGTCGGGGCAGATCAACAGAGGGGGGTGACGTGTTGTCCACTTTTCAGCATATCGGGCAATCCGCAAAACCAATCTCGGTGCGGGGCTGTCTTCAAGATATGATGATTTACGCTCAATCGTCCAGTGAATTACTTAGTGTCAGTTTTGCTTAGATTCGCCATCCGTCTCTCCGCAAGCTCTGCTCGTAATTTCTCAGCCTCTGCTCTGTACTTTTCGACCTCTTCTTTTGTTGTTGCCGGTTTGGTGATTTCTCTTTGGACGGATGCAGGATCGAATTCGTGGCCGCAAAACCGGCATTTTATTGCCTCAATCTTAATTGTCTCGGCACAGGACGGACATTTTTTTGTTTGAATTGAGTCTTGTATGGATTCTGAAGGATCAGGGGCTGAAAATACTTTAACGAAACCTATTACGATGGTTACAATGGAAACATAAAATAATAATGTACAAACAGGACATCGGCTAAAGTCAAATAAAGATGAGTACTCCTGACTCCAAGTATGAGCAGGGGTATTTATAGTAATAAAACCATAGAAAGTACTTTCGGGAGTTATATATTGAGAGACCACCTGACTCCAGATTACAACACTTGCAACTAGACCAAAAAAACCAGCAGTGATCATTAGTTGACCTTGTTTCTTAATTCCGATGGATTTCCATTTTTTGCCATAATTGCTCTTGCTCCAGTCCACCATACCTCCTGCTCCTTCCAGACTTAGGCCAGTCCATCGCACTGATTTTCCTAACCGGACAATGCAACATTTTTGACTAGTTTTGACGATTTCCGAGATTTTGTCAGACTGAAATTCTCGGATATTCTGCTGCGGCTGTCAACAAGTTCGTAGCGGCATAGTATGCTATCATCCAAAAGTTGCGACAGTGACAGTCCAGAAAACGCTGGGCCATAAGAAGCGGGAGACCACGGAAATCTACCTGCATTCTGTCAAAGATTCGGATAGGGAGGCTACTGCGGCATCCGAAAGAG
>CAWCGB010000006.1:485000-631050 GCA_963795045.1 uncultured delta proteobacterium | reverse complement strand
AGGAAGGAATTTACCTTTGGAGTCCCTTTCGAGGGGTGGATGGGAGCTTCCGGGCGAACTTCAAGCGGCGGAGCGACCGGAGATCCCGAAGCCGCCGCAAGGAAGCCCGAAAGCTCCGGGGCGGGCGGGGGGTGAATTCTTCTTGTGCTCCACACCAGCAATATGTCGCTGACGTCACACTCAATTTTTCTAGTGCTATCCATGCGTTCGATGTTGGGCGTCCGCTAAACCACGTCCGATACCATCCGGTACTATTTCACCAACCTCGATCTCTTGAAATGATCAAGTCAATATTAGAAGAAAATCCATAATCTAAGTCATTAAAACCAACCGAACCCGGTTCGCAGAAAGGCTCAAGCAAACCCTCGATGTTATCCCACCAGACTGGCCTGATTCTGAGTTCGAATGTCTTCGGTGGGCTGATCAGTACAAGTCCACGATCATATGACCCTGTGGAGAAGAACAACTGACATCCATCAACGCTTTCGAACCCTGGAAGTTCATGCACAGCGGCACGCTGTCGCTGCCCTCCCGCAAGATCATGGACGACGTTTTTCAAAGTTTCCACATTCTTTGGTTCGTTCCCATATATGAGCACGACCGGTCGCTCTTTCCCTACAGGATGAAAGTATTCAATCTTCATATGGTGCGGCCTCTAATCCTACAAAAGGCTCATTTCAATTTTCTCAATTGTCATCGGCTATGCCCCATCAGTCTTGTTCTAAGTGGGATTGGCACAACCAGCCGGATTAAATATGCAATCACCTCCTGGCGGTAAAATTATTATAGGGAATGGCCCAGGCCACCTTGAAGGCATCCCCTGCCACCAGGGTACTGGCGGTTTAGGTACTTTGTCACCAGGAGGGCATCGGTCTTTCGGGCTATTCCATTGATCCCATGGATGATAATCATAATGCCCGTTAGGAAATTCAGGATGGCTTCCGTTGGGATCAGGGTCCCAGTGCCACTCACCACCGTTCGGATCCCACCAGTTCCAATCGGGGCGTGCCAGCTTTGAACCAGGTGCCCATTGCCAATCTGGTGTCCAGCCTGGAGGATAATACGGAGGAATGGCTGGCGCTAATCCAAGGGGGTCAACCCACTTCACGGGATTGTTTCGGGCATACGCAAAAAGATTAACATCCCCGCCCGCAAACCCGATCGGGTCCTCGCTTATAAAGCCTCGGCCCGATGCAACTTGGCCGGAAGCATTGCCGTTTCCCCTGTGCAATCGGCTGCTTAAAGGGTCATCGGCCCAGGTAAAGAGGTCTATAATCGGCTCGGACCCCCGACGCGAGTTTTCGCTTAGCTTGCCGCTTGTCGTAATAGCGCCCTGGTGAGCAGCTCCGGATATCAAAGAACGGACGGAGGCCTCCGGCCCCATTTTTCTTTAGCAGCCTATTTTAGCAGCTAAAGAAGGTTGGTGGATAGCGATTTTGTGGCATTTGATAGATGTTTTTTGAGAGTACGGAACAGCCTGATTGGAATGGGCGCCGTTATTCCTCGGCGTCCTCGGCGGCCAGGGAACAAAGGAACGCCTCTGCGGTGGTCTTTTCAGGCCGCCCACCGGCCTCGATCGGCTCCGATTGGTTGCTTTCCCAGGGAAGGGGTGCGCCTGGATGGGTCTTCGCGTGGATCTCTTTAAGCTTTCTAATTGAGATGTGGGTGTACTTCTTGGTGGTATTTAGCTCCTCGTGGCCGAGCATCTCCTGGACGTAGCGGATGTCGGCCCCGTCTTCGAGCATGTGGGTGGCCATGGTGTGCCGGAAAAGATGGCAGGCCCCGGTCTTGCCGGTCTCGGCGGCGGCAACATAGCGGCCGGCAAGCTCGCTTAGCCGGTTTTCGCTCAGCCTTTCCCCGTCCGCTGTGAGGAAAAGGATCCCGTTGTCGGGTTCAACCGAAAGCTGCGGGCGGGCGTCTCTTAGGTATTTCTCTATCCACGCCAGCGCCCGCTCTCCTATCGGAACCGTGCGGTCCTTTCTTCCCTTGCCGTGGACGAGCATTGTTCCCCGCTCCATGTCCACATCGTAGATTCTCAAGGTAATGAGTTCCAGTCGCCGAATGCCGGTCGAATAAAGCGTCTCCAGGATCGCCCGGTCCCGGATCCCAAGGGGGCCCGCAACGTCAACCCCGCCCAACACCTGCTCGACCTCACGAACGTTTAGGATGTGCTTTGGAAGCCGCCTCTCGGTCTTTGGAAGATCGAGGTCGGCGGCGGGGTTATAAAGAATATGGTTGTTTTTGGAAAGCCACTTGAAAAAACCCCGAATGGGTGTGAGCCTGGTCACCTGGCTCCCGAAGCACAAGGGCTTGCCGGACTCGCTGCGGTAATTGTAGAGCCAGCGCTGGTAGCCGGTCAAAACGTCGCGTGTCGCCTCGCAAGGACTTGATATGGATCGGTCCTCGCACCACCTGAGAAAGTAGCCGAGGTTTATGCGCTGATTTTTAACCGTCCTCTCGGTGTAGTTGAGCATCTGAATCCATTCGAGATAGCGCTCGACATAGCCCTTCATACTCGACGGGTCGAGAGTCTCCCGTGTTAGCTTCTTCTTTGATCCCCGCCTTGCCACTTCATGCCCCCCTCAACTATGACGTAAAATCGTAGGCGCAGGATTTTTCTTATCCCCTATACGTGGATTTTGCGAGATTTTTGCGCCAAGTCGATTAAGGTATTGATATTTAGTGTAAATCAGGTAAATGCTCATCCCGATTTGACCCCGATTCACCCCCGTTTTGGCCCCGATATGGGACCGCCGGGTCGCCCTCTATTTCCGCCACCCCGTCCAAAAATTCCGCCACCTTCGGGTCGTAACCGTCACTTTCAAGTTTTTCGACATCGAGAAGCCCCATGATAAAGGGCCTGCCGTCTGCGCCCTCTCCGTTATATAGAAGCTCGTAGACAAAGCTCTGTCCTCTTCCTCCCCGGTGTACCAGCACATACTCAAGCTCTATTAGCCGCTCAAGGTGCGCCCTTACCTGGGTAAGTCCCCATCCCGTCTCCTCGCACGCCTGCCTTCGGGTGAAGCGGTAATCGGCCTGGTCCATCGCTTGCCGCTCGCACTCCCGGCGAACCATACAAAAGAGAAGTCCCAAAAAGCGGCGGGTCTGCGGGGGCATCTCATCGAGGCTTCGCCCCAGGACCTCATTTGATAGCCGGTTGGCCACATCTATGTCGGAAAGGGTAACCTCGATGCACGGCGACCCGTCGAGCGTCTTTTTTGGCCTTTGGTGCTGGTGAAGAAGGGCTATTGAATCGATGAGCGTCAGATACTTTTCGTGGTCGCGCCTGGTTCGGGTGCGGTCATCGAGGAAGGTAAGCTTTAAAGCGTAAGGGTTTATAACCTCGACTCTATCCAAAAGCCTTTGCGCGTTTCGCTGTACGCGAAGGATCTTCTCGCGATCCCGCTTCGCCATGCGGCCGGCCTCGGTCCGCTTTTCCCTTTGCAGCCGGTGGATGGCTTTTGTTTGCTCCCGGTCCTCGCTGACCGTCAGCACGATGCACCGGTTCAAAAATTCCTCGTCAAGATCTATGGCGGTCGTGGTGACAAAGGCCATGATCGGTCCCTCGACCCGGTACTCGTGGGTGGTGAGCCTGCCGGTCGCCGGGTCCTTGCCGGTGGAGGCCATGGTAAGCTCCCCCTCGCTTTGCAAAAGCTTTAGCGGGTAGCTCGCCCGCTCTGCGCCCTCCTCTTCAACTATCGCCAGGACCTTGTGCTTTAAGTCCTTCTCGCCCATATAGAAAAGAGATTGTCCGGACATAGCCGAGTACTTCACCCGGTCCTCGATGGGGATAAAGGAAAGGATCGACTCCATGAGCATCGTCTTGCCGGCGGCACTTGAACTCCGCACGATCACGGCCAGGGGTTGGTCGAGCTTTCTGGATACCGCAGCAAGGTATCCAGCGAGCTTGTTGGTCTTTTCTCCCACCACCCCGCAACGTTCAAAATCGCAGAGTATGCGGGAAAGAAGATTCGGGTCTTTTAAGAACTCCATCGCCTCCTCTCGCTCCTCGGGGCTTAGCGTGACCTCCTTTTTTTGAGGCTCAAGGGCGCATCGAATCGCCTCGTCCCGAAGCTCCTCGAGTTTTAGGAACACCTTCCCCAGGTCCTTTTTAACCGCCTCCTCCTTTTGCCCGGTCTCAACTGCTGTCTCCCGGACAAAAGCCGCCCTTTGCCTTGCCGAATAAAGGTCGAGGGTGTCAACAAAAAACCCTTCGGCCCTGCCGCAAAGGACATTTATCTTTAGTTGCTCGAATCCCGTGTTTTTAGATAGCCCCCTTATCCGCCACCTGCGGTCCCCGAGGCGGATCACAACCTCGTCCCCATTTATCTCCGCCGGGATCGAGAGGCCGGGCGGCTCAGGCGCTACCTGGCTGCTTTCCTCCCCGGCCTTAACCGGCGCATCAATCGTTTCGGACGGAGCAACGGCCGCCTGGTCTGCGGCAAAATCAGCGGCTAAAGAAGAAACGGGGGCCGGGTCCCGGAACTCCGGAGTCTTTGCAGCGGCTTTGCCGTTGCAAAGCCATAGGGCGCTTCGCACAAGGACCTCCAGGCCCTTTTTTGCCGGGGTGCATTTTAAGGCGTACTCGTTTGCGTCCATGTCTTTTGGAAAGTGAATCCGGGAACATCCTATCCCCTCGGCCATAAGCTTTTGAGCGAGGGCCTCCGCCGCCCGCTTTCCCGGATCGTCCCGGTCGTAGGCGATGAGCACCTTTTTCGTCCCGTATTTTTTGAAGGCTGAAAGGATGTCCTCCGTAAACCCTGAGACCCCGTAGCTCGAAGTAACGTTTCGAAGGTCTGCGCACCAGAAGGTGAGTCCGTCGATCAGGGACTCGCACAGGATGATCTCCCTTGAGGCCTTTAGGGCCTCAACGTTCCAGACTCCCCTGTGCGGGCCGGGAAGATAGAGATGAAACGGCGTTCCGTCCCTAAGGTCGTCCCGGATCTTTCTTCCGTAGATCCCGGCGACATCTTGCGCCTCATCTAAGATCGGGATTACGATGGAGCCGTTGAAGTGCTCGTGGCCCGATTCCCGCAAAATCCCAAGCCTTTGCATGCGGGACCTGATCTCTTGTCCGGACTTGTTCCTCTTTGTGGGAAGCCGGTAGCCAAGCGTTCGGTTGGAAAACCCGAGATTAAAGCGCTCTATCATCTCGGATGAGTTCAAGCCTCGCCTTTCCAGATACCCGAGGGCCTCCGGACTCTCCTTTAAGGTTGCATGATAGTAGTCAACCACTTGGTGAAGGACCTTGCGGTCTTCGGTTCCTATAGCGAAAAGCGGTACGGGAGCCAGGGGACGCATGAACGGACGCGCGGACTTCCCGGCAGATAAAGAGCAAAGGTCCCCCCGAAGGACCTCAACCGCATGCCGAAAGCTCACGCCTTCGGCCTTCATCACCCAGTCGATGACCGATCCCCCCGATTGGCAGGCCCCCAGGCAGTGCCACAGGTTTTTCTCCGGCGTGATCACAAGGCTTGGCTCACGGTCCTCGTGAAAGGGGCAAAGCCCAACGAGGTCTTTTCCGTGAGATTTAAGCACCACGCCCCTCGCTTCGGCCAGACCCCGGACGGAGACTTCTTTTTTTAGCCGCTCGATTTCTTCTTCTGGGATGCGCGCCATCAGAAGATTCCTCCCCACACAATTTTTTTATCAAGCACAGATGATTTGTCGTGTAGCATGTGTGCTTTAGATAAGTCAAGCACTATTGCCTTACCATCCTCCATAAAAGCATCAGAATGCTCGACAAGACGCGGCAAGAAGGCTATAGTTTGTTTAAATAATGAACTTTAATGCTTCGAGGACTACGATGAAAGAAGGATTCGCTCAAAGGCTCCGGGAGCTTCGAAAACAAAAAAATATTTCCCAGGCAGAACTTGGCGAGATCGTGGGGCTTCATTATACCCATGTTGGAAGGTATGAACGCGGGGTCTCGCGGCCATCGGCTGATACTCTCAAACGTATGGCCGATGCTCTTGGCGTTTCCGGAGATTACCTCATGGAGGGGTCCCTTGAAGATGCGGCCAGAGCAAGGCTGGAAGACCGGGAATTGGTGCGGATGTTTCAAGAGGTGGAAACGTTGTCTGACGAAGACAGGATGGTGGTCAAAAAGCTCCTGGATGCCTTCCTGACGAAAAAGCAAATCCTGGCGTTGGCTGCCCGGTAAAAGTCAGGAGGAGAAACAAAATGAACGGCCAAACCTTGCACGAGCAAGCCCTCATCGAGAAGATCCGCACTCTTCCGCCTGAAAGAATTGCCGAAGTGGAAGACTTTGTGGATTTTTTGCGCCAGCGTGACGAGGATCGCCCTCTGGTGAGAGCCGCCTCCAAACTTTCTGAAAACGCCTTCCAAAAGGTTTGGGACAACCCCGACGATGCCGAATACGACCGGCTATGAGTTCGGCGACCTTGTCCTGGTCCCGTTTCCCTTTACTGACCAGACGGCCTCAAAGAAACGTCCCGCCGTCGTTGTAAGCTCAGGTGCGTACAACCGGCAGCGTCCGGATATCATCCTCATGGCCGTCACCAGCCAAGTGAAGTCTCCCGGCTATTTCGGCGAGATTCTCATAAACGATTGGCGGCAAGCAGGGCTGCTTAAGCTTTCCGTTATCAAGCCCATTTTTACAACGATTGAAAAAGGGCTGGTTTTAAGAAAGCTTGGCCGTCTCGGTGAAAACGACTGCACTGTCCTAAAGGAAGCCCTAAAAACTGTCCTCGGTGATGGCGCTTAAGAGAGTCACCTTCGAGGCGGCAGCCGTCCGGGCTCGTGAGAGCAGGACGCCCATTGAGCGCCAAGCGCGAATAAGGCGAAGTAAAGTAGGGCCGACCGCTTAAGCGGGTAGGCCTACTTCACACATCCTGCCCGCAAAACACGTTTTATCCTTCGCAGGTGGGAATGTACTCAACTTAAACCAAACCTTTATTTTGCGGTAAATTTGTAAAACAATCGAGAATATCTGAGAAAGTTCTTTACTGGATCTATACTAAACGTAAACCGAAGCTTGATTCTATCTTTATTTTTTTCAGCCCATGCAAACCGGAAAATGAGTCCAAAATGCCAGAAGATCGGCCACAGGCTTGTGTTTTGCATGTTGGATAAATATCGATTCAGTAAAGGATAGTCAAAAAAAGAGGGTACAGACCTGCCGCAAAACGGCTTGATTTTTCAATCCGTGCTCATGCACGGAAGGAATTTACCTTGGAGTCCCATTTGTGAGGGCGACGGGAGCTTTCGGACGAACTTCCGGCGGCGAAGGGATTGATGGCGGCGTAGCCGGGCGGGAAGTTTACATAACTAACCAGTTATGTAAAGCGATAGCGAGGGAAGGCTTCCGGGCACAGCGCTTGCCCTTAATGCCCAAGCGCCGTGACCGGAAGGCCACGTACGATAATGCGCATTATCGGATGTGCCGAAGAGAAGCGACTTCACCGCCCGGCGGAGCGACCAAGGTCCCGAAGCCGCCGGAAAGAAACCCCGAAAGTCCTCGGTGAGAACCTCTAAATTTTCCCTCCTTTTCATTGCTTTTTCGAGGCTAGACCCCTTCCTTCACTCCCCCGCATCTGCTTCGATGACAAGAGATAACGTGCCTGGCTTTATGTATCCGGGAGTATCAACGTATTCTGGATGATGGTGATGAGATTCCTCACCCTCCGCGAACTGAAAAAAGTCAATATAAATTCTGAGGTTTTCCACCGAACCAGCGATCCTTAGATATCTTTGTGCAGTCACAGAGACAAAAATTGCACCCTCAGACTTCTCTACCTCAAGCCCCCGAAGCAATTCATTGTATGGCCTTGGGCTTCCTGATGTATCAGCTGTTAAACTTAAAGTCTTCTCGGCAGATGACATAAACCCTTTTAGGCTATCATGTATGTTATTTAAGCCCATGATCGAGTCCAAAATTACCGGGTCTGACCCTACTGAATAGTAAATCCGCATGTTTACCTCTATTATCGATAGCGCAGGTAATCTATACTGCCGATCATGTTTTTCCGACGAGCACGCACCTCCATCTTTACCCCTAGAAAATCAACATAGGCTCAAGAATCGGAACCCCCTCAAAAATGGGCACGGGCGTCATCATGGGATTAATGGGCATAAGCATAAAAGGCATAACGGGAGGCGACCAGTCAGGAGCATCACCGTTTGGATCCGTCAGGGATTGGTTATCCTTCAATTTGTCACCTTGAGTCGGCCAAGGCTTTCCTGAGTTAGGAGGACATTGCCCCCCGCCTTTGCCGCCAGGTTTCTGGACGTCCCAATGGCGCCAGTGACCTGGATCCTCAGTATGAGCCGTGTAATAAGAATCATCAGGAGATTTTACAAACCAGTTTCCGTTGTCCCATTGTCCGGATGACCACGTATTGGGGTCGTAACCCGGAGGCGCCGGTGGATACTGCCCTATGTAGAGTCCAAGGGGGTCAACCCACTTCACGGGATTGTTTCGGGCATACGCAAAAAGATTAACATCCCCGCCCGCAAACCCGATCGGGTCCTCGCTTATGAACCTTCCCACGCTGGGATCGTAGTACCTTGCCCGCATGTAGTAAAGGCCGTTGGGTTCGGCCATAACCCCGTATTGGCCGACATACTTGAAGGGCTGAGCGACCGTTTCCTGCTGGCTAAGAATTTGACCAAATGGTTCGTAGGCATAACTGTTCACTATGGCCTGGGTCATGTCGGTGAGCGCTACCGTGTTCCCCGTAACGTCAAAATGGTAGCAGTAGCGCCCAGAAGACGTCGCCACGGCAAGGAGGCCTTTGCCGTAGATGTATTTGTGGGTGACCCCGTTTGAATCCACGTCGGCCACCAGGTTGCCACGGGGATCATAGATATACCGGGTGATGACTCCCGCTCTTGTTGCGATCAGCCGGTGGCCTCGTCCGTCATAGGAAAACTGCGTGTCGCTTCCAACCTCCACGAGCCGGTGGTTGTAGTCGAAAGTGAGGCATGTGCCGCCGGAAGTTATAAGCTGCCCCTCGCTATCGTAGGTGTAGCTCAATGGCCCGGCCGAAAGCAGCCTGTCATTCTTCGAGTTATACGTATAGACGGCCGAGACGCCATTGGATGCAGTAGGGCTACTGGGCTGGCTTTGGGTTGAATTAATCCGGTTTCCGTCTCCGTCCAGCGTGAACTGGTAGCTTGCCACCGCGCTGCCGATACCGGTGAGCCTGCTCGCGATATCGTAGGTGTAAGTCGTTGTGATCCCGTTAAACTGTGTAAGGGTCTCGAGCCTTCCGTCCTGGTCGTAAGTGTAAGTGGCCTGCCCGCCCAGCCAGTCGGTAACCGATATCAGGCGGTTTGCGGCATCGTAAGCGTAGGTAACCTTGCTCGTATCCGGGTAAGTGATCTGGGTGAGGTTTCCGGCCGCATCGTAGAGGTAAGAGAGAGCGAAACCGTCAGCATCGGTAAAGCCCGTAATCCTTCCATCGGCATCGTAGCTAAAGGAACTCGTCCCGATGGAATCGTTCAGTTGAGTGAGCCGGTCAAGACTATCGTAGGTATTTGTCATCTGGGATGAGTCGGGATAGGTGATACTCTGAAGCATCGCCGTCGGAGTATAGGCATAGGTGAGGGGAGTTCCATTCCGGTCCGTTTTGCTTATGGGGCTTCCGTTAACATCGTAGAGCAAACTCGTGATCTTTTGAAGCGGGTCCGTCACACTGGTCAAAAGCCCCCTCTGGTCATAGCCAAAGCTTGTCACGGAACCCACCGCGTCGGTCAAAGACATGAGCTTTTCGCCTCCCCCGCCGCAGGATGGGCATCCCGTGTCCACGTAGGAAAAAGAGGTGATTTTCTTAAGTGCGTCCACCTTCTGCGTTGATCGGCCCCTATAGTCGTAAGTGTAGGTTGTGACGTTTTGCAGAGGGTCGGTCACCGAATTGCGGTTTCCGTTCTTGTCGTAGGCAAAGCTCGTCGAATTCCCCAGCGGGTCGGCTGCTGCCGTGAGCTGCCCGTCCGCATCGTAGATAAAAGATGAAGTTCTTCGGCTCGCGTCGGTTCGGCTGAGAATGTTTCTGGAGATCCTGCGGCCCTTCGCCCTGATCCCTAGTTTTGCCTTTATGATCTTCACAAAATCGCTGCAACTCTCTTGCGGTTAGAAGGTCATTGTTAATGCCAAAAATGCACTTCTAAGGCCCATACAAGCTAAGCTTTGAGCACTACTTCAAACTATTTTGACCTATTAGCTTGGTCCCCGTTTGCCGCGTTTGTGTTTGTGACCTATTGGCTTGGTCGACCCCGTTTGCACTACGACCTCTTTTTCCCTTTTAATGGGTGACCCCTTCCTTTCTCTCTGTGCGGAAAAATTTGAGAAGTGACTTTTTGTCAGGGCTGCCCCCCCTTCTTCCTTAGGTGGCGCCTATTTTCCGCTCGGATTATAAAATTTGCCTTTGACAAGACAATTTCACGTGTTGTTTCGAAGTCTTTCGTCACATAAATGATGCCACTGACATCCATTTTATCGGCTTGCTGATGTTCCATTGCTTCAACAGTAGCGTGTATTTCCCCCGCTGCCGCTAAATCCAGAGCAGCAGCACCGACTATAATCTCCCCTTTTGCCTCTGATGACCACTTTGGATCATTATCAACGTTTATATTCCACCCAGCTTGTAATCCCGATATAGACGTGAACGCTGCCGGGCTAATATCTATTTTAAATCCAACGATACGTTCACCATTATCAAGATGGATAGTACTTGTCTTCACACTCAGGTCATTGGCAAAACAGCATGTATTTAACATAACGATAAATAATATAAAGGTGAATAGTTTATTCATCTGGTACCTCCACAATAACTGGGGCTTTCCCAATTGATAGCGGCCCTATCAATTTCTTAAAAGCCGCAGGAGTCAGATCGATTATATCATTAGGGTCTGGACGTAACGGCTTTTTCGCTTTGCCTTGGCAGTCCCGTTCAAAAGGCCCCCTGTCATTTACTGTTACCGCTATTTCTCGGGTCCCGTATTGCACTGTTACCTGATCACCCAAATCAGCCTTCTCTGCTGTCATTGCGGCAGTCATGCTATTCTTATTATACATATCACCGCTCGCGGTCTTCTTTCCTGGAAGATTATACCAGGTAGCATATCCTTGATAGGACTCCAGTCCCCAGGGATCAATCCAATTGCTCGGATTATTTCGCACATACGCAAAAAGGTTAACATCCCCTCCTCCAAACCCCAGGGGATCTTCGCTGATGAACCTTCCAACAGTGGGATCATAGTACCTTGCCCGCATGTAGTAGAGACCGTTTGGTTCCGCCATGACCCCGTATTGGCCGACATACTTAAAGGGCTGGGGGACCGTTTCCTGCTGGCTAAGAATTTGACCAAACGGTTCGTAGGCGTAACTGTTTACTATGGCCTGGGTCATATCGGTGAGCGCTACCGTGTTCCCGGTACCGTCAAAGTGGTAGCAGTAGCGGGCAGCGGATGTCGCCACGGCAAGGAGGCCTTTGCCGTAGATGTATTTGCGGGTGACCCCGTTTGAATCCACGTCGGCCATGAGGTTGCCCCGGGGATCATAGATATAGTGGGTGGTGACTCCCGCTCTTGTTGCGATCAGCCGGTGGCCTCGTCCATCGTAGGAAAACTGCGTGTCGCCTCCGATCTCCACGAGCCGGTGGTTGTAGTCGAAGGTCAGACAAGTGCCTCCGGAAGTTATAAGCTGCCCCTCGTTGTCATATGCGTAGCTCAATGGCCCGGCCGAAAGCAGCCTGTCGTTCTTAGAGTTATACGTATAGACGGCCGAGATGCCGTTGGATGCAGTAGGGCTAATGGGCTGGCTTTGGGTTGAATTAATCCGGTTTCCGTCTCCATCCAGTGTGAACTGGTAGCTTGTCACCGCGCTGCCGATACCGGTGAGCCTGCTTGCGATATCGTAGGTGTAAGTCGTTGTGATTCCGTTAAACTGGGTAAAGGTTTCGAGCCTTCCGTCCTGGTCGTAGGCGTAAGTGGCCTGCCCGCCGAGCCAGTCGCTAACCGTTGTCAGGCGGTTTGCGGCATCGTAAGCGTAGGTAACCTTGCTCGTATCCGGGTAAGTGATCTGGGTGAGGTTTCCGGCCGCATCGTAGAGGTAAGAGAGAGCGAAACCGTCAGCATCGGTAAAGCCCGTAATCCTTCCATCGGCATCGTAGCTAAAGGAACTCGTCCCGATCGAATCGACCAGTTGAGTGAGCCGGTCGAGATTATCGTAGGTATTTTTCGTCTGAAATGAGTCGGGGTAGGTGATACTCTGAAGCATCCCCGTGGGAGTATAGGCATAGGTGAGCGCAGTTCCATTACGGTCCGTGCTGCTTATAGGCCTTCCGTTGACATCATAAGTGAAGCCCGTGATCTTTTGAAGCGGGTCGGTGATACTGGTCAAAAGCCCCCTCTGGTCATAGCCAAAGCTTGTCACGGAATTCACCGCGTCGGTCAGAGACGTGAGTTTTTCGCCTCCCCCGCCGCAAGATGGGCACCCCGTATCTACATAGGAAAAAGAGGTGATTTTCTTAAGTGCGTCCACCTTCTGCGTCGGCCGGCCTCTGTAGTCGTAGGTGGAGGTCGTGACGTTTTGCAGAGGGTCGGTCACCGAATTGCGGTTTCCGTTCTTGTCGTAGGCAAAGCTCGTCGAATTCCCCAGCGGGTCGGCGGCTGCAGTGAGCTGCCCGTCCGCATCATAGGTAAAGGTAGTTCTGTTGCTAAGTGCATCGGTCAGGCTAAGAACATTTCCCAGGATATCGCGGGTAAGGTTCACCGGGACATTGGTCGGATCGGTCACCGAGATAACGTTATTGTACTGATCGTAGCCATAACTTACCGTGTGCTGCAAGGGATCGGTCACGCTCGTAATGTTGCCTTTCGAGTCCCTTTGGATCTGTGTCGGCGGCGCTCCCGCCGGGTCTTGGTAGGATGAGAGATTTCCTTTCGCGTCATACGTGATATTGGTCGTTCCGCCCAAGGGGTCCTTGATGGTCGTGACCCTGTTTTGGGAATTGTATGTGAGGGTGGTTTTCCTTCCGCCGGCATCGGTCACAGTGAGCACATTGTGGTTTGAATCGTAGGTAAAGCTTTTGCTGGTCCCATTCGGGTAAGTTATGGAAAGAAGGTTGTTGTTGGAATCGTATGTGTAGGTCGTCTTGTTGCCGTAAGGGTCGGTGATTGCCAGGGGGACATTAAATTCACTGTAGTAATTGTATACCCATACTCCACCATCCTTTTCGGTTACCGTGGTTGTGTAGTCGATTGGGCTGTAGGCAATTCGTATAACCATATTGTTGGGATCGGTCGTGGAGGTCAACATCCCGGTTGTCGGATCGTAAGTGTAGGAAACTGCATTGTTGGAGGGATCGGTTTTTTGCACCATCCTGTTATTGGAGTCGTACTGGAAGTTCCAGGTGTTTCCGAGCGGGTCGGCAATAGATGAGATTTGGCCGGCTGCAGAATAGGAGATTGTTGAGGTTTCACCGGAAGGGTCCGTTACGGATACGATCTTTCCCCCGCTGACACCCAGGACGGTTGTCCTTCCGGTCGAATCCGTTATGCCGGTCAAATTGCTCCCTGTATAGGTAAGCGTTGTGGTATTGCCATTTCTATCTACGATACTGGTAAGTTGCCCCGATGAGTTGAAATTGTAAACTTTCCCGTACCCCGTTGTGCGTGTATAGGAGCCGCCCGCGTTTTTTACGATCGATGAAGTGTCCCGGCTTTTTGCATCTGCCGAATAACCACCCCCGGTTCTCGGTGTAAACCAGATTGTCTTCCCGTTAAATTGCCTGAGAAAGAAAGTCCCGTCGGAATTCGGTATGATGGAGATGTTGAAATCATGTGTCCACGCTATCCCCAGAGGTCCGTTGGTGGTATCGATGCTATTGTAGGAAAATGTCAGCGGGCCCACTTGTTGCGAATGATAGACGTTGCCGCTTTTGAGGTCTATTGACGAGTTGCCGTTTATCTCGTTACCGGGGCCTTCGTCGATAGGTTTCTCCCCGTTGGATTTATCAGCCTCTTGCAGATTTGTACATTGAGATGAACCGCCTTGATCTCCTGTCCGATTTCTCGTACTTTCCCATTGGTATGTCCAAATGGCGAAAGTGCTTCTTTGATTGGTACTAGGATCCGGGCATGCGCCTCCCGGGCAGGGACACCCAAGATTGGGGCATGACAAATCGCCGGTCCAAAAGTAGATGGTTTTTGTTGTACCTGCGATGCAACCGGACTCACCATAGAGGTTCGTGCACGATGGGCCGTCATTGACATCGCTTACCAGGACCCATGCACCTCCGTTGTCGATCCTGGACAGGACTTCGGATATATTGTTATTTGAATCGGTCACTCTGACCGTGTAGGTGCTGTTGATCGGATTTGCAAGCTGTACGTTACCATTGCCGTCTACAGAGAGCCCAGTTATAGCTGGAAGGACTGTCCAGGTGTAAGGCGGGGAGCCGCCTGAAGCAGTGTATCCATAAGTCCCCGGCTCGTTGGCATCACTGGCACCGCTGATGGAGAGAGCAGATGAAGCTGCTGCACTACCGCCCCAATAACTGACCGGCGCTGGGGCCCACTCACTCGGACCAGACGTGAGAAGTACCAAAAACAACAGTGCTAGCGCTAAACCGAATCTCCAAAAACCTATCTTCATCTTCATTCTTTTTCCCCTTCTCCAAACAAGAGAGGATGCTTGCTGTAGGAAGCCGCCCCGGAGGACAGATACATAGCCGGCGTCTGAGCCGGGAGAACCGACTCCTGTCCTCCCCGCCTGAGCAGCCCTACACAGTGGCAGTTCGATTGGGCTTCCTTTTTTGTCAAAAAGTCAAGGCATCTTCCCCGTATCGTACAAAAAACAGAAGAGAATCCTCCTAAAGAGCAATTATTAAGTTGCAGTGCGACAGGCAAACCATTTCCCGTAGGCAAGTAATGAAAGCAAAGTTGGGTTTTGAATTTCGTGATGCAATGAGAATGTGAGGGTTTCAATTATTATGAATACCGAGCAGAGTCAATAAAGAAATATAGACTCATAGAAGCAAATTGGATTGATATACTTTTGATTGTTTATTTATTGACATAACAGTTAGTTAATAGATGATCCGATGTGAGAAGTGTTACTGTATCGAGTTGGTAACCTGATAGGCGCTTTGGTCAAAGGTTCGCCTACCGGGAAGAAGACATAAGCCAGATTTAGACAGGATTAACAGGATTAACAGGATTGAAGAATATCCCCAGCTCCGGTGGTGTTTTGACCTTATTGAACGGCTTAGAAAAGACAGTGTTTCACGCAGACGCAGACGCGAAGAGGTGCCAATGAGACATGGATTACTCTTAAGAAAAGTGGACTGCTCTGAAAAGACGTAACTTTTTGTCTGCGCCAGGAACGTTATGAAATAGTGGAACGTTGCGCGGCCGGAACGGCGGACGGGAGCGTCGACGCGGCGCCTCCATCGGTTATTGTGATTCTTCAGTTGCCCTCCGGCCAGGTGGACGGCAGCGGGTTGAAGCCGGCGGGAGGATTGGCGACGATTCCCTGGCGGACGTCCTCCGGAATGATTCCTATGGCCCGGCAGCCATGGCCGCCGTAATGGGGCAGGGATCTCACGACGTTATCCGGAATCATCGCAAAGGAAGCCGGCAGGGGAGGGGAGACGTTCATCAGTCGCTTCGGATCGAAGCCTGAGAGCAGGCTCTCGGATATCGGCGAGTTTATGTCGCGGGGTCCAAGATGCTTCTGTTCGAACCCGGCGGGGGCGAACCGGTTAAACTCGGGAGAGTTGCCCGCCGCGAGCGCCTGCGCCTCGTCGGGAAGGCCGGCGAGGGGGGGCAGCCCGAAGATCGTCTCGATCGTCTCGATCACCGCGTTATGATCGCCCTCGACGTGCGAGACGGCGTGCGTGCGCGCATAGGGGGAGATGAGGATCAGCGGCACGCGGATTCCCCTGGAAAGCGGCAGGCCATCCGGGCCGTAGGAGAGGATGCGCGGCGGGACGTGGTCGTAAAAGCCGTCCGACTCATCATATGTGATGACGATCGCACACTGTTCCCAGATCTTCGGGTTCGACGCAATCGCGTTTATCGCGCGGGCCGCCATGGCCTCGCTGATCTGCCGGTCGGAGTAAACCGGGTGATCGTCGTCGCCGGCCTTTGCCGCGTTAATCGCCTTGATTTCAGCCTGCGGCGTGCGCGGGTTGGTAATCGGGGGCAACAGCCCCATTTGGTTACCGTAGCCGCCTCGGATGTAGAACACACCGCCTTCGGGCAGAGCGTTTTCGGCAATGCCGGTGAAGAAATCGGTGAGTCCGTGAAAGTTCGGGCGCAGCGGCGGCGTGTTTGCAAGATATCCGAAATACTGCGCCCCGTTGTGATGGGTGACATAGAATTCATGCGAGGCCACGCCGTTCGTGTCGGTCGCCTCGAGGCCGTAGCCTTCCTGGTACCAGCCCCAGTTGACGGGCCGGGTCCCAAGACCCCGGATGTAGGGGATATCCTGCCGGATGTCGGGCAGGTCGAACCCCGGGTTCAAGTTCTTCTTCATGACCTCCGCAACATTTTCCCCCTGGAAGGTCAGCGGCAGGCTGGCGAAGGTCAGGTTCGAGGCGATGTTATTGTCGGCGTAAGACTCCCTCGGGCCGGCGGGCTGCCTGTTGACCGCCGTTGTGTCGAATTGCGAGCCGTAGAACGGCTCGGGATCGTTTACAAGCGGCGGTCCCTGCGTCGTGCCGGTGCGGCCGCCCACAGTGAAGGTCCGGCCGGCAGGGCCGTGCTTGACCCATTGTGTCTCGCCGGACTGCCCCGCGATCATCGCAACGGCGTTCGGGGTGGATGGCGTGTCCTCGGTTGCGAAGATGTTGTCGAACACGGTAAAGCGGCTTGCCCACTGCCAGAAGAATGGGATGGTGTCGCAGTCTATGTGCGACATGACCAGGCGCGCGAACTGCTTTCCCTCGGCGGCGTTGGCTGCGCCGCCCTTCGACGCGAAGCGCGCGTATTCGTCACCGGCGAACCCGTCCAGTTGCGCGACGCCGTCCACCATGTGGATCTTTTTCCCAAGACCCGGGTGCGAGTGGTCGACGCTGTCGACGACGCTCGAATTCTGCGCCGGTCCGATCCTGAATGGCTGGACCGTGACCTTCACGCCGCTTACGTCGGTGTAAGTCTGGGTGAAGCCCGGCGTGCCGGCGGCGGAACGGGGTTTCAAGCCGTCCGAATAGATGCCGTTGACACCGGGAAACGTGCCGTACTCGTTGTCGAACGAGTGGTTCTCGTTAAAAATAATGAACACATATTTGATCCGCTGCCGCAGAAGCGTAACGAGCATCTGCGGCGGGAGTTCGGGGTCTTTGGAAGGATCGTTGAAGTATGGCTTGAGATCAGGCCCGACGTCCGGCTGGGCGGTTACAGCCGGATGGACTTGCGTTTCAGCAGGATAGGGTGAGGGTTTTTCGGCAGGTAGCGTCCCCGCGAATGTCGTCGGGATGAAAGAGCAGTGAAGCAGCGAGGCCGCTACAGTCAGTACAAGGATCGATTTGCTGAATCGTTTCATTGGACTTCTCCCAGGATAGTCAGCGTCACGCAAGCACTCACGCATGCATTCACCACAGAGACACAGAGCGCACAGAGAAGGCGTTACTCAGGAGAACGGTGGATATCTTTGACAGTTGATAGCCCCATGCCCGGTGTAGCGTTCGTTGATCATAGGTTTGAAAAAAAGCGCCAATCAAGCAGTCTCGCCATGTTGTCTCTCCAGACATACTTCGGGGATGGCCTGCGTCGCATTTTTACCTTTTCAAGGGTTGACACCTCGTTTCCCACGCCCTCGGTGATTGCAGTAGCACTTCCACAGACTGGGCTATAAAGTCCGAGTCATTGCCTTAATTCGACCTGCCCGCGCTTTAGAATTTTGTTTATGAAGACATATTGAGATATTTACGATTCTCCAAAGTCCTGGGGGCCAGAGTTACGATCAATCTTTTGGCGATTTCGCGAACTGATTGCCACCTCGGATTGTTCATCCCGCTTAAGTTACCTTCTCGGGTGCGACCACGCTTCAATGCTTCACCATTTAATGCGTGCAATGCAAACGAGAGTTCCTTCATCCCTTCTATTTGATCGTCTGTGAATTTGACGATTTCTTGATCAATAAGATAATCAACGACCAAACCATCATCACGCAACTCAAAGGGAACGTTGTAATCGCCCATCTCGGCGCATTGTTCAGCAGGAGACTTAACTAGAATAGACAGCGTCTTCACAAAATGATAATAAGAATTTTCCATTAGGTCTCTATTATGAAGAGATTCGCGCGAACTCACGATCAATTGAACTCCTTGCCAAGAAATAACTCTTAGAATACCCATAATATTGAAAAATCGGGATCAGACCTTGAAAAGAGAATATTTCACCTTCGACGCTCTGATCCGCTCCCGGAGCCAGGAGTCTACTCCCAAAGGTAAACGGCTCCCTCATATTCAAACCGTAGCGGCCTTGCCATCTTTTCTCTCGAACCACGCTTCAGGGATAGTCTGCATCACATTTTTCCCTTTTCAAGGGCCTGAGCGCATTCTTTTCGATAGCACTTCCACAGACGGTGGGCACGATAAAGCTGCGCCCACCCTACCTCGCTGGATTCCGGCCTAAAACATGCCGGAATGACGGCCCTGCGCTCACCGGTGTTATGTAGCGAATTTCTGACTCAGGACAATAGCTGCACTCCGTTTGCCGCTGAGCAGATCTTCCCTGGTGCGACCAAAATGTTCACGGCGCGCCGGAATAATCTCTTCGATGTCCGGAGTGGAGCGCAAGGCCCTCCGACGGGAGATTTCAGGGGTCCCGTGCGTCCGAATGCTACCCGGCGGATGGATCGAATTGAAAAAACGGTCATCCGTCCCGGTCCGCAAAACGGCTTCCAAAATGCGTTCAGGGATCAAAATGCGTTCCGGTATCAAAATGCGTTCAGGCATCATCATGCGTTCCGGTATCGTTGCCACCGAGAGCGTGGTTGAAAAGTTCATAGAGCTTCAGGACGCACTTTTTGCTGTCGAATTCTCTTTCTATGCGCTGCCTTGCTCTTTTAGCCCGCTTGAGGGCGGCTTCCGGCGCCAGCAGGGCCGTGGATATGGCCTGCGCCATTGCCGGAGGGTCTTGCGGAGGAACGAGGATGCCCGTTTCACCGTCGGTTACCAGTTCGGGAATGGCCGATACATTTGTAGCCAGAACGGGCAGACCGCAGGCCATGGCCTCGGCGAGGACGTTTGGAATGCCGTCCCTGTCTCCGTTTTTTGCAATCCTGGCGGCCAGGACGAAAAGGTGGGACTGGCGATAATATGATCTTACCATGTCGTGCGAAAGCGTCCCAAGAAAGGAGACCCTGCCGGCAAGGCCCAGTTCGGCGGCCAAGCGTTTTATCTCGGGACCGCTTTCCCCGTCGCCGATATGGGTGAGATGAAAAGGAAAGCGCGTGTGATCCAGGATGGCGAGAGCTTTGAGCAGATCGTCATAACCCTTTTTTGGCACGAGCCGCCCGACGGAGATGAGCCGGTAGGGAGGCTGCGGTTCTGCCGGCAAACGAAATGCGAAATAATCCGGGTCTATCCCGTGATATATGGTGTGGATGGGGGTGGCGCGCCGCCCGTTTGCACCCGGACCGGCCAGGTTCGTCAGAAAATCCGCGTTGTAGCGCGTGCAGGTGACAACGAAACTTGCTTTTTCAATTTTGCGAACGAGCTGGTCCGGCTCGGACGTATATATATCCTTGGCGTGGGCGGTGAAGCTGAAAGGTATGCCGGTCAGCTCGGAGGCGAAAAAGGCGACCGAAGCCGGGGTGTGGCAGAAATGGGCGTGAAGATGTTTCACCCCGGGGCCGGAAAGCCTCGTCTGGACGAGGTGGCCGGCCTGGAGGAAATGCCTGATCGTGGCGGATTTGCGCCTCGACAGGGCGCGGACCGCAGCCCCCGCAAAGCATCGAAGATACCTCGGGCCGAGCCTTTGGAACAGCCGATTGTTGCTGGGTATAATTGTCCTCAGCCCCGGAAGTATGTATTCGGGAATGTATGTCACCCCGGCCCTGATTTTTCGCACGTGCTCGTGCGTAACCGCTTCCCTCGGCTGTCTCAGCGAATAGATGTCCAGCTTAATTCCGAGCGATTCCAAGAGCAGGATCTCGGAGCTTATGAAACTTTCCGAGATACGCGGGTACCCTTTGAGGATCATTCCGAGGCGGCAGCCAGCGTTTCCCATTGAGAGGCTTCGTCCCTGGCTTGAATTCGCCTGAGAATGCGGTCAAGTCCGGTGAGGGGGAACGATGAGAGTTTATTGGAATAGTGTTCCCGGTTTTCGAGCAGTTTCAGTACGCGTTCACGCAATACGGGCGCAGTCAGGGTCCTCTGGTCGAGATAATCGCAATATCCTCTCTGGCTGAGAACGCGCGCCCTTATAAGCTGTTCTTCGCGCGGGATCGTGCGCGGCAGCATGAGCAGAGGTTTTCTCTGGCTCATTATTTCGCAGACCGTGTTGTAGCCGCCCATGCTTACAACGGCGTCCGCCACGCCGATAAGGCGCTCCATGTTGCAGTTGAACCTCTGACACATAAATCCAAGAGTCGAACATTTTCGCGAAATAACCTCGTAATCCCGGGAGGCCATGAAAGGGCCTGCAACAACGATCGCCTTTATCTTTTCCGGGACTCCGCCCAATCGTGGACCAAAAGCGGACATAAACGAGTCGACGGCATGATACCCGTCTCCTCCGCCGCCCGTAGTCACCAGTACGACCTTTTCATCCTTCTCGATTCCAAGTGAATTGCGAACCTCGGAAATCCTATCCGCAGAAGGAATTTTTCTGTGTATGTAGCCGGTAAAATGCGTCTTGAGGGCCACATCTTCAGGTATACGGTATTCCTTGACCGGGTCGTAGAATTCCCTGCACCCGTAAACCCAGATTTCATCATAGAGGTCCCTCATGGCGCCGTAGATGTCCTTTTCGGTCCAGTCTTCGATGGTGCTGCCGGAATCGTCCATTATGTCGCGAAGACCCAGGACGGTATTGCAGGAAGGAAGGTGGTCCCTGAGCCACAGAAGGGTATCGAGGACCTCCCGCTTCATCCCGAGAGGCGCCTTGTCCACGATAAAGAATTCCGGCTGGAACGCGGTTGCTGCGGCAAGTATGATTTTTTTTCTGATTTCAAGCACTTCGCTCGATTCGAGCTTCATCGAAACGGGGAGATATTCTTCATTTGTTTTCTTTATCATCCCGGGGATCCGGACAAAGTCGATCCTGTCGGGGACTTTGAACCGCCCGGTAACAATGGACCCGGTTATTATAAGTATATTGGCCGGGATGTGGCGCAGGCTTCCGGCTATGGCAAGGCAACGGCGAATGTGCCCCAATCCGTAAGTGTCATGAGAATAGAGCATGATCTTACGAAGGATTTCCTTCGAGGCGCGCTTAGGACGTATCTGCGGGATGGATGAGGGTGACATCGCGCTCCGACGATCATTTAATCCGTGCTCCGGCGATCGAAACACAGCCAAAGTAATGATTGTTCCTACAGGGATAAAGAGGATCTGCCAAAAATATATATGTTTAAGCCCGGTTAGAGAGATACAACAGCGCCCGCTAAAATACAAGCCTATGCATGCCTGAAATGCTCCAGAGCGCGGGATTTCAATACAGCGTATCCGGATCTGCAAATACAGACAAATCCGCCGGTAATCTACTGCATCGACCGGATTCTATTCCATCGCTATATGCTTATCTTATCAACTCATCGCAAGAGGAGGGTTTTATGACCGTACACAATATCCGGCGCTTGGTCGGCCTGCACGAAAAGGCGGAGCGCCATGAGAACGAATACAAAAGATTGTTGATGGAACCGAGCGCGCGGTCGAAAGCGCTCTGGCACAAGCGGAAGTCGGAGCAACTTTATTCTCAGGTTTCGGGCCTGATAAGGGCTACTTCGGCTACAAAGTGATCCGGAGCGGATCTGCCATATCGGGGCTCTCTGGAAAAGACAGGCTTTCACGCGAAGACGCGAAGAGCGCGGAGAAAGGCGTGAACCACGGATGAACACGGATGCACACGGATAAATCAGAAGAGACAGGCATGAGTTTGCACGTTCGCAGCGCCGGTTCTTTTTCACGCGGACGCGGAGAGCGTTCGATAACTTCAAAAACCCGCTGTCCCGCTTCGAGGGGCCAGGGTCGATCTTTAGAGAATAGCGTGAACCACGGATGAAGGAGCGTAGCGCGGTAGATACACACCGATAAATCAGAAGACACAAGCATGAGTTTGCACGTTCGCAGCGCCGGTTCTATCCCCGTGTGCACCCACCCTTCCGATCTGACGGGGAAGCGGCAATAACGGTCTCGCGTCATCACGAATCATTCAAGTTGACAAGCACACTAGCCCGCAACCTCAACCGCCTCCTCTGCGGCATGGGTCACCACCAGTTCGCCGTCCTGAACGTCAACCGTTATAGTGGAGCCGTCGGTGATGGACCCGGCAATTATGGCCCGTCCAATCCTGGTTTCAACCTCTCGCTGCACGAACCTTTTGAGGGGCCTTGCTCCATAAACCGGATCGTAACCGGCACCGGCGATGAAGTCGCGGGCTGCATCGGTCAGGCGAAAAGTGAGGCGCCTTGGTTTGAGCCGCCGGTTCAGGTCTTCGGCGAGCAGGTCGATTATCTTCTTTATCTCATCCATGGTGAGCGGTTTAAACATGACAATGTCATCGACCCGGTTGAGGAACTCGGGCATGAAGTGACGTCTTAGAGCGTCCATTACGCTGGCCCTTGCGTCTTCACGTATCTCGCCGTTTTGTATTACGCCCTGGAGCAGGTACTCCGAACCGATATTGCTGGTCATGATTATAACCGTGTTCTTGAAGTCGACCGTTCGGCCCTGAGCGTCAGTCAGGCGGCCATCGTCCAGGATCTGGAGCAGGGTGTTGAAAACGTCCCTGTGGGCTTTTTCTATTTCGTCAAATAAAATGACGGAATAGGGCTTCCTGCGGACGGCTTCGGTAAGCTGGCCGCCTTCTTCATATCCCACGTATCCGGGAGGCGCTCCGATCAGGCGTGAAACGGTATGGCGCTCCTGGTATTCACTCATATCGATCCGGACCAGGTTCTCCTCGGTATCGAACAAAGCTTCCGCAAGGGTTTTTGCAAGCTCTGTTTTTCCGACGCCGGTCGGACCAAGAAAGATAAAAGACCCAATCGGACGCCTCGGGTCCTTTATCCCGGCACGAGCGCGTATGACCGCATCGGCCACCAGTTTCACCGCCTCGTCCTGACCGATAACCCGTTTGTGCAGTACTTCGTCGAGCCTGAGCAGCTTTTCCCGCTCTCCTTCAACGAGCCTGGTTACCGGGATCCCCGTCCAGCGCGAGACAATCTCGGCTATTTCCTCTTCGGTAACCATCTCACGCAGGAGCCGAGATCCCTGCTGCCTGTTTGAAAGCCGTTCCTCCTCCTCCCGCAACTTTTTTTCGAGATCCGGGAGCACTCCATATTTCAACTCAGCCGCTTTCTGGAGGTTGGGTTCACGCTCATACTCTTCGATTTCGTGACGGACCTTCTCGATCTTCTCTCTAACCGCCTGACCTTTTTTGATCGACTCTTTTTCGGCCTCCCATTGGACTTTCATGGAATCGGACCTGTCCCGAAGCTCAGCCAACTCTTTTCTCAGCGCCTTAAGCCTTTCCTGGCTGGCCCTGTCGTGTTCTTTGCGCAGGGCGACCTCCTCGATTTCAAGCTGCCGGATTCGTCTTTCAACTTCGTCCAGTTCGGAAGGCATCGAATCGATTTCCGTTCTGATCATTGCGCAGGCTTCATCGACGAGATCGATTGCCTTATCAGGCAGAAAACGGTCGCTTATATACCGGCTGGAGAGCACTGCCGCGGCTACAAGAGCACTGTCCTGAATTTTCACGCCATGGTGAAAACCCTCGAAACGCTCTTTGAGGCCACGCAGGATCGAGATCGTGTCCTCGACCGTCGGCTGGTCGACAACCACTGGTTGAAAACGCCGCTCGAGGGCTGCGTCCTTTTCGATATGCTTGCGGTATTCATCGAGCGTGGTCGCACCTATGCAATGCAGCTCGCCCCTGGCAAGCATGGGCTTGAGCATGTTGCCCGCGTCCATCGAGCCTTCGGCCCGGCCTGCGCCGACGATGGTGTGCAACTCGTCGATGAAGAGCAGAATTTTGCCCTGGGCTTCTTTTATCTCCGTCAGGACCGCCTTGAGCCGCTCTTCGAATTCGCCGCGGAATTTCGCCCCTGCGACCAGGGACCCCATATCCAGTGAGAAAATGGACTTGTCCTTCAAACTCTCCGAAACATCCCCCCTTACGATCCGGTGTGCCAGGCCTTCCACAATAGCCGTTTTGCCGACTCCCGGCTCGCCGATGAGGACGGGATTGTTTTTCGTCTTGCGGCTGAGAATCCGGATAACCCGCCGTATTTCAGAATCGCGGCCGATAACCGGGTCGAGTTTTTGGTTGCGGGCCTCCTCCACAAGTTCGCGCCCGTATTTCTGAAGGGCCTCATAGGCCGATTCGGGCGTAGCGCTGGTTACCCGCTGGCTCCCGCGAATAGAGGTGAGGGTCTGTAAAAGGGAATCCCTCGTGACGCCGAATTGCTGGAGCACCTGGCCGGCAGGGCTGCTCGTTCCCTCCTGCAAAAAGGCAAGGAGGATATGTTCGGCCGATACATACTCGTCTTTTAGTCTCCTGGCCTGCTCCTCCGCCTCGGAGAGCAGCCTGTTCAACCGGTTGGTTATATATATTTTACCGCGTTCGACCCCCGGACCGCTGACCCGCGGCTTCCTGTTCAGCTCATCTTCCAGCCGCTCCCGCATACTGTCTACGGGCACGTCCATTTTCCGGAAAAGCCTCGACGTCAGCCCCTCGGGCTGTTCGAGCATTGCCAAAAGAAGATGCTCACCGTCAACTTCTATATGGCCGAAGCGTATTGCCTTGGTTTCGGCGGCCTGGATGGCCTCCTGAGACGTCATCGTAAATTTGTTGATATCCATTTAGAGAAAATCCTCGTGGAATCCTGATTTATGTAAGCGCGATTTTTGGTTTCGCTGAAACCCTACTCAGTTGGAGAGGCGCTTTCCAGATCTCGAATGCGTGCTTCCATGGCCTCGAGCCGGGACATAAGGTCCAATATGACTCCGATACCCGCGTAATTGACCCCGAGTTCGTTTCGCAGCCTTAGAATCCGCCTGATAAGCGGGATTACTTCCGAATCGAAGAAAGGCTCACCATCATCCGTGTTCCCGGTAAACTCGATCAGGCCGAGGCGGATGAACCTGTGGATCAGCTCAGGATGCAGTCCTGTCCGATATGCAACCTCTGTAAGAGTGCAATCGGAGTAAAACTCGTTATCCGTTTTCACCTGAACCATGAAGAAGCGTCTTTCAGACATGGCAGCTCGGCTCCGCCTCGGTTACCCTCTCGGGTTAAAACCGGAGCTTTTTTTCAGTTCTTCAAACAATTCCCGCTCTTTGTCGGAAGGATGCGTCGGGACTTTTACGACAATCGTCGCGTATAGGTCGCCGGGCGCGCCTTTAGGGTTCGGCATTCCTTTTTCCCGCAGCCGCAGTTTCTGACCGCTCTGCGTGCCGGGCGGAATTTTAAGGTCCACGTTGCCGGAGATCGTCGAAACCCGCACCTCGGAGCCAAGTACGGCTTCCCAGGGCGCAACCGGCACATCCATGTAGATGTTACGTCCATTGAGCTTAAAAAGCGGGTGCGGTTCAATTTCCACCTTTAAATAGAGATCGCCGCTCGGACCGCCGCCTGTTCCCCCTTCGCCCTGGCCTGTGAGGCGAATCTTCTGGCCCGGCAAAATGCCGGGCGGGATCTTTACCTCATAGCGCCTTTCCTTGACCTCGAGTTGTCCATGCGGATTGATCACCTGGCTCTGGAGGATGATAGGCTTGATCCCGCCGCGAAAGGCCTCCTCAAGAGAAACTCGAATGGTGGTTTCCTGGTCGGCCCCGGCCTGACGCCAGACCGTCCCGCGTCCGAAGCCTCCCGGCGAAGCACCACCACGGGCCTGCCTGAAACCCCTGCCGCCAAACATTGCTTCGAAGAAATCACTGAACCCGCCCGGGCCGCCCCACTGGAACTCCGCCTGGTTGGCGCCTCCGCCCTGGCCGAAATTAAACTGGGTCTCCCATCCCGGAGGCGGCCTGAAATCCTGCCCCGATCTCCAGTTCTGCCCCAACTGGTCGTACATTTTCCTTTTTTCGGGGTCCTTGAGGACCTCATGGGCCTCATTGATTTCCTTGAATTTCTCTTCCGCGTTGGACGCTTTATTGACGTCCGGATGATATTTGCGCGCAAGTTTCCGGTATGCCCGCTGCACCTCGTCCTGGCCGGCATCCCTCTTAATTCCGAGTATCTCGTAGTAGTCCCGGTATTTAACAGCCATAAAGTACTTTCGAATCGCGATTAATTATCAACCGAAGCATACCGCCGCGCCGGTCAATGTTCGGTAAACTCGGCGTCGATAACATCATCGCCGCCACCCCGATGCGGTATCGGGCCACCCCCGTAATCATCTTCCCGTTTTTCATAAGGACCGGCCCCACGCTCTGCGCCTGCCCCGGTTTGCTGATAGGCAGCGGCCGCGATCATTTGAGATGCCTGTTGGAGATCGCTTGCAAGCTGCTGAAAGCGCTCTTTTGCAGTGCTCTCATCCTGAACGGCCTTTCTGGTCTCCTCGATCATAGCCTCGGAGCGCGCTTTTTCATTTGCCGGGACCTTATCTCCCAGTTCGCGCAGGGTTCGCTCAAGCTGGTAGGCCAGGGTGTCCGCCGTGTTGCGCGCTTCGATCGTCTCGCGCCGGCGGTTGTCTTCAGCGGAGTGAGACTGAGCATCGGCAACCATTCTCTCAACCTCATCCTTCGCTAAGTTGGTGGACTCGGAAATCGTGATAGCCTGCTCTTTTCCCGTTTGCTGATCCCGCGCTGTGACGCTCAAGATCCCATTTGCGTCGATGTCGAACGTAACCTTGATCTGCGGCAGTCCACGGGGTCCCGGGCCAATGCCTTCGAGACGGAATTTTCCAAGCACCCGGTTGTCCCGGGCCATCTCCCGCTCTCCCTGGAGCACCACGATATCGACAGCAGTCTGGTTATCTTCGGCGGTCGAGAAGATTTCTTCTTTCCTCGCAGGTATCGTAGTGTTTCTGTCGATCAGCCTGGTCATCACCCCGCCCAGCGTTTCGATTCCGAGCGAAAGGGGGATGACATCCAGAAGAACGACGTCTTCGACCTCGCCCTTGAGCACCGCAGCCTGTATCGATGCTCCCACGGCCACCACTTCGTCGGGGTTGACGCTCATGTTCGGTTCTTTTCCGCCCGAAAGCTTCCTGACCAGTTCCTGTACGGCGGGCATGCGGGTGGCCCCGCCCACGAGGATCACCTCATCAAGGTCCCTTGCGCTGAGGCGCGCGTCGGAAAGGGCCTGCTGCACAGGCCCCATGCAGCGCTGCACGAGGTCGTGAGCCAGGTCCTCGAATTTTGCACGGGTAAGCTTCAAAACCAGGTGCTTCGGCCCCGTCGCGTCGGCGGTAATGAAAGGAAGATTGATTTGAGTCTCAGAGGTGCTCGATAGCTCGATTTTTGCCTTTTCCGCCGCCTCAAAGAGCCGCTGCAGCGCCTGGCGGTCGTTTCGCAGGTCTATTCGGTGGTCTTTCTGGAATTCGCCCGCAACGTAGTCAACGATCCGCTTGTCGAAATCGTCGCCGCCAAGATGTGTATCGCCTGACGTGGAGCGCACTTCAGCCACCCCGTCTCCGACATCGAGTATGGAGACATCGAATGTGCCCCCTCCCAGGTCGAAAACCATGATGGTCTCATTCTTCTTTTTTTCGAGCCCGTACGAGAGTGCCGCGGCGGTCGGTTCGTTAATGACCCGCAGTACCTTCAGGCCGGCAATCTCACCGGCATTTTTAGTCGCCTGGCGCTGGGCGTCGTTAAAATAGGCGGGGCAGGTTATGACCGCCTCCTTCACTTTTTCTCCAAGATACCTGGAAGCATCTTCCACCAGTTTTCGCAGTACCTGTGCGGAGACCTCTTCGGGCGAGACGAGCTTGCCGCGTATTTCGAAGCGGACCGCGTCGTTCGGCCCTTTCACGACTTTGTAGGAGACCATTCTGGACTCTTCATCGGCTTCGCCCCACTTACGGCCTATGAACCTCTTTGCCGAGTATATGGTAGCCGCCGGATTGAGTATTGCCTGGCGCCTGGCGACCTGGCCGACCAGCCTCTGGCCGTCTTCGGTGTAAGCTACCACAGAAGGAGTCAGCCGCGACCCTTCTGAATTCGGAATAACTGTGGCTTTGCCCTCTTCCCAGATTGCCACGACAGAGTTAGTAGTGCCAAGATCTATCCCTACTGCTTTAGCCATTTGAATCCCTCCCCGAAAATGCTGAAATATATTAAACCGGCCCCCCTCGGGATAGGCGCAAAGAGGCGTCATTCCGCGGGGAGCAGGAAGTAGCAAAGAAGATAAGCATGCGTGGATGAGGGGACAAGATTCTTACTAGCAATTAATTGAGTTGAGTGCTAACTTTCGTGGGGTGGAGTTTTGCACCGGGAGGAGGACCATTACGCCGCCGTGGAAGGCGGCGCTACCGGTGGGAGGAGTCGTCTATGAGACGGTGCAATCGCCGTTTTCCTCCGCACAGAATTCCCTGAGCTTGGAAACCTGTTCGGGATTTCCAATTACGACTATTACCGACTGCGGTGTCAGCACTTCATCCTGGGACAGGTTGTAAGTGAATTCAGGATCTTCTGGACGCTTCAAAGAAACGGGAATCAGTCCGGTCATGCGCTGAATGTCGATTTCACGCAGGGAATGTCCGACCCAGGGCGACCCTTCGCCAACTGTAACTTCCTCGACGCGCACAGCGCCGGTCCCTCTGAGCATTCGGTCGAGAAACGAAACGACATTGGGCCGGATCATCTCACTGGCCATGCGCATACCCCCGATGAAAGAGGGGTTGACCACATAATTGGCACCGGCCCTGTAGAACTTGTCCGCCAGATTATTTTCATGGCATCTCGCCACGATTTTGATATCAGGGTTGATGTAACGGGCCTGGACCGTGATCAGCAGGTTGTGACTGTCCTCTCCCAGCGCTGCAAGAATACCGGAGGCCCGTTCGATTCCCGCGCGCAGGAGGACATCTTCCTCAGTCGCGTCGCCCTGGATGAAATGGAGGTCCTCGAATTGGTTGGTGATCCATTCGATGCGTTCGGGTTTCATTTCGATATACACGCAGGACCGTTTAGACGCGATCAGCTCTCGCAAAACGTTGATGGCGGTGTGGCCGCCCCCGCAGACAATGAAATGGTTTTTGAGCGCGGCGATGCGCTTTTCCATTTTACGCTCCCTCAATATATGAGAAAATTTCCGTTCGACTACAAACCCGGTGATTGTCGATACGGCATAGAGAGCTACCCCCATCCCGGCCCACATCAGAACCATGGCGAAAGAGCGGCCGCTTGTGCCGAAGTCCGGTAATATCTCGCCATAACCGACCGTGGTGAGCGTGATGCTGGTCATATAGGCGCAATCGAAAAGGCTCCACCTGCCTTCGCCCACAATGAAAAATCCCAGCGTGCCGAATACGAATACAATCACCAGCAGGGCCGCCGGGAAAGCCAGTTCCTGAAGGTAATAGCGAGTGAGAGAATGTTTTGGCGGCGAGGATTGCAAACGCTGAGCCTTGCTCATGGAGATCCTCTTTTAAGCACCCGGTGCGCCGAACAACCGGCCCAAACGGGCAGGCGTAAACATCCGGCTCTATCGGCGAGCAGCGTGCGCACATGCGGCTGAAGACGTTTACGGAGAATTTTTTTGCAATGGGGATTATTCAGCAAAAAGAATCCAATGTCCAGGATGAATAGGTGAGCGGGTGAATGGGTGAATGGGTGAATGGGTGAATGGGTGACTCTTCCGAAAAGGGCTGATGGGTTGCGCTGCGCTTCACCAATCCTACCGGCTACGGGCTGGAGGCTGACGACTGAGCCTACTGAGGACACGATACAGGATACTGTTCCGGAAGACGCAAAATACGTGATTTACCGCATTCTCTTTTTGCCCGAACATCACTATCGTTAGGACCGTTCAGCTATACAATCTCATGTTTCTCTCTTTGGAAGCCAGGTCCCTCCCACCTGGCTTTCTCTTTTTGGCAATGAGCCGCCCCTGAAGTTATACAAACCTCGCGTCCTCCGGCTATCTAACCAAAGGCAGCAATATCTCCTCCCGGGCGCCGTGAAAAAGCTTCCAGGAATTGATGATTACGTTCCCGTTCCACAGGTATCGCTTCAATGCGGGCTGCCGAATCGGCCCGGGGCGCGCCTGTCGGTTCAGCGCCGTTGAGCGGCAAGGGGCGGGTGAGGGACGAAAGAGGAAAATGAGCGGACCTTTTATGATATAATTCAGCGCGCTCAATGCGGTAATGTATTAATATAAGTAAGGCGGGTGAGCGGGAGGGGGCTCGAGGGGCAGTTTCATTCGGCCTATGTTTCCGATCAAACTTATAATCGCTTATTTACGGACTCCGTCTTGGAGCAGCGTCACTTTTAATTAGAAAACGGTAAGAATATTCGGTGAGAGGCGGTTTAGTAAAAAGAAGTCTGAGCACGGTCTCGAAGGATTCCAGTGCGGGGGGGTCGTGGCGATCGGCCAGACTGCTCAAGCCCTACTTCAGACGTCACCTGTTGAGGCTTCTGGGCGGTTTTTCGGCCCTGGTAATAGTTGATCTCCTTCAGCTTTTCATTCCCCGAATTGTAAAGTACGCGGTGGATTCGCTTCAAAAAGGGGTTGCCACGCAACGCGGACTACTGCAGTACGGGTTGTACATCGTAGTGATCGCGATTGCCATTGCAGGCTTTCGGTACATCTGGCGCCAGCTCATCCTGGGATTTTCACGCATCCTGGAAATCGACCTGAGAGACAGGATGTTCTCCCATCTGCTTGGCCTCGATAAGATTTTCTTCCAGAAAACCACGACGGGTGCGGTGATGGCCCTTGCAACCAACGACCTCACTTCCGTGCAGCTTGCAAGCGGGATGGGGATCGTCGCCTTTGTGGACGCCATTTTCATGGGTCTGGCCGCGTTTGGATTTATGTTATACATCGACATCCGTCTAACCCTTATAGCCCTCTTGCCGATGCCCATACTCGCTTTGTTGACAAGGATGCTGTCATCGCGCCTGCACGGAAGGTTCAAAAAAGTCCAGGAACAGTTTTCCCTTCTGACTGAATTTGTCCGCTCAACGCTATCATCGATTCGCCTTGTAAAAGCTTATAACCAGGAGGAGGCTCAAAGCCGGCACTTTGCCCAAATGGGTGAAACTTATGTGAGAAACAATATAAGGGTGGCATTTATCAACGGGACGCTTTTCCCGGTGTCAAGCTTCATCGGGAACTCGAGCATGCTGCTGGTGCTGATTTTCGGCGGACGCCTGACGATACACGGGACGATCACGGCGGGGGATTTTGTCGCCTTCATCAGCTACCTCTTTATAATGACCTGGCCGATGATGGCGATGGGCTGGGTAGCAGACCTGTTTCAGCGCGGGGTTACTTCGCTTTCACGCATCGAAGCGCTTCTCAACGAGAAACCTTCTTTAGGAGAACAGGAGGGCGCACATCGCGGGACCTTGAATTCCCCGAGCGGTGAAATCCGGATAAAGAACCTGTCCTTCAGGTATCCGGGGCCAGCCGAGCCGAGTCTCAAGGGGATAGACCTCCATGTTCGCAGGGGAATGTTTCTCGGAATTGTGGGCCGAACGGGGGCAGGGAAAACTACCTTGTGCAATCTGCTGGTGAGGCTTTTTCCGGTCCCGGACGGGACCCTTTTTTTCGACGGCTTGGACGCGAATTCGATTTCGATAAATTCTGTGAGAAGTGCGATAGCATATGTGCCGCAGGATGTGGTCCTGTTTTCGGATACGATAGCCTTCAATATCGCCTTTGGTAAACCGGATGCATCTGCGCTGGAGATCGAAAAAGTCGCCAGGGCCGCCTCCATTCATGACGAAATCGCGGCCATGCCACAAGGGTATGATACGAGAATAGGGGAGAAAGGAATAAAACTTTCCGGCGGTCAGCGGCAGAGAATTGCGATAGCGCGGGCGCTCCTTCTGGACAGGCCGATAATCATGATCGACGATGGCCTTTCCGCCGTGGACATGGAAACCGAGCACGCGATAATCCGTTCCATCGCTTCCTACCTCGCGGGGCGCACTTGCATCATCGTGTCCCACAGGATAGCGCCTCTGGCCGATGCGAACGAAATAGTGGTAATGGAAAACGGGCGGGTGGTGGATCGAGGGAACCATGAGGAATTAATCCTGCGAAACCCATTTTATTCAAACATCTACAGGCATCAGACCTTGAGCGGGCACACAGACGATTACGCGACCGGCGGCGGACAATGAACCACGATCAGGAAGCTTTCGACGAAGAACAGAAGTTATACCTGGGAGACTTCAAACTCTGGGGACGATTGTTCAAGAGCATAGTTCCACAGTGGAAGTGGGTCCTTGTTGCCGTTGGCCTCGCCTTTATCATTACCGCGACATCCCTTATCTGGCCGAGACTGGTCCAAATGGCCATGGACAGCTACATCCTCAACAACTCACTGCCCGCCGAGGCGCGGCTGAACGGCGTGTCAAGGATCGCCGCCGTTTTTCTGGCGGTCATCGTCATCGGGTTCGTTGCGAATTTTTTCCAGGTTATCGCCCTGGAATGGACCGGCCAAAGGATCATGCACTCTCTGCGGCAGCGCCTGTTCAGCCATGTAATCCGCCTGAACCTGTCGTTTTTCAGCGCCAACCGCGTTGGAAGGCTCGTAACCCGGCACACAAACGATATTCAGAACATGTACGAGATGTTCACTTCGGTGATCATTACGCTATTCAACGAAGGGATTAAACTTCTGGGGATACTGGCAATCCTTTTCTGGATGGACTGGAGGCTTTCGCTCTTTTTTTCTCTCACTTTTCCACTGATGATCATAATAACGCTCACTTTCGGCAGCCTCAGCCGGAAGGCATTTCGCAGAATACGGGCTCATCTTGCGGGAATTAACGCATTTTTGCAGGAAGCGGTCTCGGGGATTTCCGTAATCCAGCTTTTTCTGCGCGAGGAAGACGCCCGTGAGCGCTTCTCGGTGCTGAACACAAAGTATTTTGACGCCGCAATGTACCAGATCAAGGTATTCGGTATCTTTGTACCGCTGATCGAGGTCATGAGTTCGTTTGCTCTTGCTTTGATAGTATGGTACGGCGGCGGCCAGGTCATAAGAAACTACATGACGCTGGGGGCGCTCACGGCCTTCATCGCGTATATGCGCCTGTTTTTCCAGCCTATCCGGGAATTTTCGCAAAAATACACCATAGTGCAATCCGCGATGGCGTCTGCGGAAAGGATTTTCCAGCTTCTGGAAGAAAAAGATTATATGCCGCAGGTAAAAGATCCCGTAAGTCTCCTCGGGATCAGCGGGCACATCGAATTTCGCGATGTAGTGTTCTCATATGAAGCCGGCAGGCCGGCTTTGAAGAATATCTCTTTCGAAGTCATGCCCGGCCATACTCTTGCCATTATCGGGGCGACCGGATCGGGAAAGACCACCATCATCAATCTACTGGAAAGATTCTACGATCCTCAGCAGGGGAGTATCCTTCTGGACGGCATGGACCTGTGCAGGTTCGAGCCGCATTGGCTGCGAGAACACATCGGGCTCGTGATGCAGGATATCTTCATTGTGCCGGGGTCCATCAGGGAGAATATACTGCTCGACCGTGAGCTGCCTGAATCGGAGATCGATCGAATCGTTCAGCTTTCGCAGTTGGAAAAGCTGGTTCGAAGCCTTCCGATGGGACTTGACACGATGATAGGGGAGGGCGGCATGGACCTCTCATCAGGGCAGAAACAACTGCTCGCGTTTGCACGAGTTCTTGCCCGCGATCCGAAGATCCTGATACTCGATGAAGCGACTTCGAATATCGATTCAGAAACGGAAATGCTGATAGAGCAGGCCATCATGGCGGTCATGGCAAACCGGACGAGCATAATAATCGCCCACCGTCTATCGACGATCAGGCGAGCGAATCAAATCATTATCGTAGACCGGGGACGCATAGTCGAGCAGGGGACTCACGATGACCTGATGGAGAAGGTGGGACTCTATCATCACCTCCAGATGCTCCAGAACGGGGTCTCTTTGGAGAAGCCCCCGCCTTACGGCTCATGACTGCCGCGCTGACGCCCGGGCTTTGGTGCTCAGGCAGCGGCGCCGGCAGGGCGGTAACACAGAGCCGTTTGCAAACAGGTTTGCCGCGCCCCGGCCGGATGAATCAACCCGCAAGGGCTATTTCCAACTGACGACGTCGGCATTTTCTCCCTCGCCGCCTTCCTGTCCGTCGGCTCCCAGGGAGACGAGATCGTAGTCACCATGGTCTCCGGGGCATTTATAGAGATAGGCTTTTCCCCACGGGTCCATTGGGACATCTTTTTTGAGGTATGGGCCGTCCCAGAGGTCAAGACCGGGATTTTTTCGAAGGGCGTCCATGCCTTCCGCGGTTGTCGGGTACCTTCCGACGCTAAGTCTGAATGAATCCAGCGCCGTGCCGAACATTTCAATCTGAGTTTTTGCGGCCTTCTGCTTGGAAGTGCCGATATGCTTGAGAAAGTCGGTCCCAACGAAGGCGGCCAGCAGGCCGAGAATAACCATGACGACCAGCAGTTCTATGAGGGTGAATCCTCTTTGTGAGCAGACGCGTCCTTTCTTACCGGACCCTTTATTTGCGAGAAACATAAGCTTTCAACTCCGTTGCAGGTGCGGGCAAAACGCCCTTCTATCAATAAAATCGATACTGTCAAAAACAGGTTCTGCCTAGATTAACCGTATCTTAAAATAGTGTCAATCATGGACCCGGTAATCGGGCGCAATCACCGGGCAGGTAAGGAACCGCAAAACGGCAGAGCGGGGAAAATCTCCAGGGATCAGTCCGCGTTACCGGGCTCTTCCTCATCTTCGACTACCGCAAGAGAGCTGACCGTAAAACCCGTGGACTCGCCCCGCAGAAAAAGAGTCCCGTCGGCGTCAACTGAAAGGGGCGCCCTATAGGGTCTTTTGAATTCCAGGATGAATTTTTCCCCGATCAACCTGGCGGTGACTTGCTCGCCGTTCGGGAGGCAATATATCTGGCCGTCAACGAGGCTCATGAAAACTCCTGTTTAGAGAAAATGAAAATCGGCCGAGTCTACGGTTACGCTTTACAGGATAGAGTACGTAGAATACAACTATTTGCCCGGCGGGCAAAGCCAAATAATAATGCGACACGCCGGACAATTCGTCCAATTTTCAAATAGATAGGAATGCTTTCCAGTTTACATAGCAAACAAAGATGATTATTTTGTGTCGGAAATTTGGCGCGATGCACCCAGGCGGGTGCGGCGTCTTTTGGGAGGGAGAGAGATATGAGATCTGAACAAATTGATAACCCGAGGCCTTTCGAGGTTAGTGTCGCGGCCCCCGAGAAACCGGCTGACTCCTTTGTGGTCGAACAGGCTCAAACGGCGGCCACTGCCGGCGAAACGCAGGAAGCAGTTCAAAAGCAAGGCGATGAGAAGCTCGATCTCTGGATGAAAAACATAAAGGAGTTTATCCGGAATATCGACATAAAATCGCTGTAGCGGATCAGGTTTTTACGAAAAGCCGAATCTACTGCCCGTGGCTGCGCGGGCGTCTAAAATCCCCTTTTGCAATGCGACTCTGTGAAAGGGGTTTTTTTATGCGCTGCCCGTGCCTACTGTGTAACAACTGAAAATCGGCGTCCGGCTACCGGGTATATCCCAAGGTCGAGATTGATAACACTGCTGACTTTGGGTATAAAAGGAAGCTTCATTCCACTGGAATCTGAAATCCGGCCGGTCTTAAGGGGAATCATCGTGGTGAAAATGAAGGCCCTCAAATCTTTTGCAGTGCTTCTTGTCAGCATGATCTTCGTGTTTAACTGCCCGGCGCGTCCCGCGCATGCTTTCGATGAGTTGCAACAGCCAAAAGACAGGGTGTTTGGCGACTGGCTGATCTCGCATCTCAGCGCAGAACCTTCCACCCTGAATCCGATCACGGCAACCGACGCCTATGCGGGAACCATTGACAGCTATATCTATGAATCGCTTCTCAAAAGAGACGAAAAGTCCCTGGAAAACGTGCCTGTTCTTGCCGAGAAATGGGAGATTTCGCCGAACCATCTCATGTACACTTTTCACCTGAAGAAAAACATAAAGTGGAGCGACGGACATCCTTTCACGGCGAAAGACATTCTTTTTTCATTCGACCGGATAAGAGATCCCAAGGTAGATGCAGCCCACCTGCGCAGCTATTACCAGGACATCGAAAAGATCGAGGCCCTGGACGACCATACGGTGCGCTTTCATTACCGGATACCTTATTTTCGGGCCCTCGAGTTCTGCGGCGGCATCCCGATAGTGCCTGCGCATCTTTTCAAGGCAGGAGAAGATTTCAATCAACACCCGATCGGACGAAATCCCGTGGGTACGGGACCGTACAAGCTGTTGCACTGGGATACGGGAAAAGAGATCGCCCTGGTTCGAAACGAGGACTACTGGGGTGAAAAACCGGGGCTGAACCGTATCGTTTTCAAAATTATCACGGAACCGGCCGTCGCTCTTCAGGTGCTGAAACAGGGGGGCCTGGATGAGATGAGTCTATCTGCAATTCAATGGGAGAGGCAGACCCAGACCAAGCGATTTGAGGAAAATTTTCAAAAGCTTGCCTATTACCTCCCGAGCTACAACTATATCGGGTGGAACTCGAACCGGCCGATTTTTTCTGACAAAAGAGTTCGCCGGGCAATGACGATGCTCGTAGACCGTGAAATGATTTTGAAGAAAATCCTCTTTGGACTCGGAACGATTATCAACGGCCCTTTTTATGTGAACAGCCCGGAATACGATAAGGCCATCAAGGCTTATCCGTATGACCCGAAAGGCGCCCTGGCGCTGCTCAAATCGGCCGGATGGGATTACCTCCCGGGCGGAGATGTTCTGCAAAAAGATGGAAAACCATTTGAGTTCGTGTTCCTGCTGTCGGCTGGTTCGAAGCTTGGCGAGCAGATTGCGACGATGCTCCAGGAGAACCTGAAAGAGATCGGCATCTCCATGTCGATCCAGAGACTCGAATGGGCGGTTTTCATTCAGAAGATCGAGGTGCATGATTTCGAGGCCTGTACTATGGGCTGGTCGCTCGGGTGGGAGACCGATCCCTATCAGATTTGGCATTCTTCCCAGGCCGTGGAGAAGGGCTCAAATTTCGTGGGGTTCAAGGATGCGGAAGCGGACAAATTGATCGAAGAGGCGCGCAAGGAATTCGATCCGGAAAAAAGGCAGCAGATGTATTATCGCCTCCAGGAAATCATTCATGATGAGCAGCCTTACACTTTTCTTTTTACGAACAAAGCTCTGGTAGCGGTATCCAGGAGGTTTCGAAACGTTGAGGTCTACCCCATGGGAATTGCGCCGCTATACTGGTGGGTGCCGAAAGCGGATCAAAAATATAAAGGTTAAACGGCAGGCGTGCTTGTGATGGATAATTTCCAAAAGTCTTCCAAAAACATGTTCGTGGCGCAGGCGCTCGAGCGTTCGAATTACAGGCGCAAGGACCCGGATTGGATTGCCCGGCGGATGCGCGACCCCGCATCATTTTTCGTGGCTGTATGGAAATCGAAAGTACTGGTTTCCGAAGGCGAGGCCCCGGGCCCTGTTCTACTGAAGTGGCGACAGGTGGAAGGGCACGCCGAAGAAGATTTTGCTTTTTTTCTTGGTGAGAGGAACGGAAACTCTTATTTTGCCGTGGACGTAGATGAAAAAGCGCCGGACGCCTTTGACGCGCCGGGGCGATTCAGGGACCTGCGAGCCGTTGCGCCTTTGCTTTCGCGAGAGGATGGAGCGCTTCTCGCTTATGCCAAAACCCTGGTGTACTGGCATAAGCGCAATTACTTTTGCGGCGCCTGCGGCAGCCGGAACGAAATGAGGGATGGAGGGCACTGCCGAACATGCGTGAACCCGCAGTGCGGAGTCGTGCATTTCCCGCGCACCGACCCGGCAATAATCGTTATGATAAGGTCCGGAGAAAAGTGCCTGCTCGCACGGCAGTCCATTTGGCCTGAGCATATGTACTCCGTTGTGGCGGGATTCGTTGAACCGGGCGAGAGCGCAGAAGGGGCTGTCGCGCGCGAGGTTTTCGAGGAAGTGGGGCTTCGGGTCAAAAATATCCGGTATCATTCGTCGCAACCCTGGCCGTTTCCTTGCTCGCTGATGCTGGGATTTACGGCTGATACCGAAGATGAGCAGATAACCCTTGGTGATAAGGAACTGGAGGACGCGCGCTGGTTTAGACGCCCCGAGCTGCGCGAAGCCGTTGAAAACGGAGTAGTGAAGCTCTCCACGCCGATTTCGATTTCCTATCGGCTGATCGAGGACTGGTTTGACGCCGAAAGCCCGTTTTGTTTGCGTGACTTTGCGGGCCGGGGATTTGCGGTTCGAAAAGAAGAATAGACAAGGATGATATTGACCTAAATGACAGCTTATCTGGTTAAGAGGCTGCTCCAGATCATTCCGACGATGCTGGGAATAACTTTAATTACGTTTGTTATTATCCACCTGGCGCCCGGAGATCCTGCCATGCTCAAACTCCAGATGGGCAAAGGGGAGGGGACGCTTGGCGAGAAGGCTTTTTCCGAGCAGATAATCCAGCAGACAAAAGAACTCTACGGCTTGGACAAGCCCCTGCCGGTCCAATATCTCCTGTGGGTGAAACGAATCTTTACCCTCGATTTCGGTTTTTCGTACAAAGACCACAGGAATGTGTGGGAAAAGATTTCCGAACGGCTGCCGATTACGATTCAACTAAACATAATCTCGATATTCCTGGTCTATCTGATCGCGATACCCTGCGGCATATATTCCTCAACTCACACCGGGTCGGTTACGGACAACATTCTGACGGTAGGGTTCTTTTTCCTGTACTCGCTTCCTAATTTCTGGGTGGCAATGCTGCTCATAATGCTCCTCGGAGGTGGGGATTTCTGGGACGTTTTCCCGGTCTACGGCATATCGTCGATCGGGAGCGAATCGATGAGACTGCTTCCGTGGCTGCTGGACCGGATGTGGCACCTTGTGCTTCCGGTTGTATGTCTTACCTACGGGGGGCTGGCTTACCTTTCGAGATTGACGAGGGCCAGTATGCTCGAGGTCATCCGGGAAGACTATGTCAGGACTGCCAGGGCAAAAGGACTGAGCGAACGCGTGGTGATCTTCAAACACGCATTTCGCAATGCTTTGCTTCCGCTTATAACGCTTTTTGCGTTCCTGTTGCCTTCCATGTTCGGCGGGAGCGTCATCATTGAAAGCATTTTCTCGGTCCCCGGAATGGGGCAGTTAGGGTTCGAAGCGGTCCTGAGCCGCGACTTCCCCGTCATAATGGCGATCACCGCCATCTCGGCGTTTCTGACCCTGATAGGACTGCTTGTTTCCGATATCCTCTATGCCGCGCTCGATCCGCGCATCAAGCTGGAATAAACGATATTAAGACTGGTCTGGCAAAATGAGTGATCCTGCAAAAACTCCGGATTTTCAAATTCTGGAAACACCACCAGAGGTAAAAGGCGAGGTCCCCAATACCTACTGGAAAATGGTCTGGTATCATTTCAAGAAAAGGAAACTGGCAGTCATCGGGCTGTGGGTAACACTGTTTCTGTTTTTTGTCGCTATCTTTGCGTCCTGGCTCGCCTACGATAAACCCATCTTTTTCTATTACGGGGGCAAAGTCTATTTTCCAGTCATTTCCGATGTGGACAAGGTCGGCCCCTTCGTCTGGAAGGACCTGAAAAAAAAGGCTCCTTTCATTTACCAGCACATTACGGGGAAAGAGGAGGCGACAGCCATATGGCCTTTGGTGAAGTATTCCCCGACCGAATACAACCTGCTCGAATATCTCGCTCCGCCCGACGCCAGGCACTGGTTCGGGACCGACGACAGCGGCCGTGACGTGCTGAGCAGAATGATCCACGGCTCGCGCGTTTCTCTCAAGGTGGGTTTTGTTGCAGTAGGGATAGCGCTTATAATAGGCATCTTTCTCGGAGCGCTTGCGGGCTTTTTGGGCGGATGGACGGATATAGTGATCAGCCGAGTGATCGAGATCATGCTTACGATCCCGACTTTTTTCCTGATCATCGCCATAATTTCGGTCAAGGGGTCCAGCATATACAATATTATGGTAGTAATCGGCCTGACCGGGTGGATGGGCGTTGCGCGGTTCGTGCGCGCCGAATTCCTCAAGCTCAAGCAGCTTGATTTCATCACGGCGCTGCGCGCTCTTGGCGCATCGAACAAGCGGATAATTTTCATGCACATGCTGCCGAACGCGATGGCGCCGGTGCTGGTTTCAGCGGTCTTCGGAATTGCGGGAGCAATTCTTACGGAGTCCAGCTTGAGTTTTCTAGGATTCGGCGTCCAGCCGCCGACTCCGAGCTGGGGAGATATTCTTTCCCAGAGCCGCAACTATATCGAATTTGCCTGGTGGCTGACAGTCTTCCCGGGTTTCGCGATATTCATGAGTATCACCGCCTACAACCTGGTCGGTGAGGGACTGAGGGATGCGATGGACCCGAGGTTGTTCCGGTAGGACGGGGGAGCGCCTGAGAAAAGGCTGATATTGATATGCTCCAGTTGCACATGGGAGATGAGAGCGGGATACTCAGCGTAAGCAAGCTGAACCAGCAGGTAAAGATGCTGCTGGAGGAGAAGTTCCCGTTTGTCTGGGTAAAAGGTGAGATTTCGAATTTCCGGGTGCCGGCTTCCGGACATTTTTATTTTACGCTAAAAGATGCGAAGAGCCAGATTAATGCGGTCTTTTTCCGTGCACAGAACCGGTTTCTCAGGTTCCTGCCGGAAGCGGGAATGCAGGTCATCTGCCAGGCCCGCCTGAGCGTCTATGAACCCAGGGGTGAATACCAGATAATCGTAGAGGTCATGGAGCCTGTCGGAGTTGGCGAGTTGCAGCTCGCTTTCGAGGCCCTCAAAAAGAAGCTCGACGCCGAAGGTCTGTTCGACCCTGCCAGAAAAAAAATTCTCCCCCTTTGCCCTCAGAATATCTGCCTGATTACTTCAAAGAGCGGCGCTGCGATCAGAGACATTCTCAAGGTCCTCCAGAGAAGCCCTTACCCGGTTACGGTCACTCTTTTTCCGGTCGCTGTGCAGGGAAATGAAGCGCGCACTGAAATAGCCCAGGCCATCGAATCGGCTAACGTGCTCACGTGGAGGCACGAGTGGGATGTGATGATCGTCGGGCGCGGGGGTGGAAGCCTGGAGGACTTATGGTCGTTTAACGAAGAGATCGTCGCGCGGGCCATTTCCGGATCTTCGATTCCGGTAATTTCGGCTGTCGGCCATGAGATCGATTTTACGATATCAGACATGGCGGCGGACCTGCGCACGCCAACTCCGACCGCAGCGGCCGAGTGGGTGGTAAAGAGACTCGAGGAGTTCCATCGTGAGCTGCACGGAGGCCGCGACCGGATGGTCCAGGTAATGAAGACAAGACTCGAGAATCTCGGCTTAAAGCTTGGATATCTTGAGCGCCGGATAACACATCCGAAAAGGCGGCTCGAGAGCATGAGGCTTACTCTCGACGATCGGCTCGAACGCCTGCGTCTTGCCATTGAAAGGGGTCTCGAGAGGTCGCGCATAAGGCATTCCCATCTCCTGGAAAGGCTCCTGTATCTCAATCCTGAGGCACACATACTGAAATGCCGGGCGCAACTGGACCGGTTATGCAAAGAATTAGCGCTCCATCATCACAGGATTCTGGACGGATACAGATTCAGGTTCGAACATTACAGCTCGCGTCTGGAGGCGTTGAGTCCGCTTTCGGTTCTTCTGCGCGGATACTCGATTACATATAGGGTTGCGGACAATAAAGTGATCAGGAGCTACACCGAGACAAGCCCCGGAGATCGTGTTGCCATACGCCTTGCAAGCGGCTTGTTGGAGTGCCTGGTCGATAAGGCGCAAGACGTTCAGACCGAGAAGGAAAGGTGATTCCGTGGTTAAGAAGAAAAGTGATATGTTCGAGGAGGCATTGAAAAAGCTTCAGGAGTTGGTGGAGAAGCTTGAAAAGGGGGATCTGCCCCTTGAAGAGGCAATGGAATGCTTCTCCGAAGGGATTCGAATTGCCCAGTTTTGCCACAATAAACTCGAAGAGGCCGAAAACAAGGTACAGATGCTACTTAAGGACCAGCAGGGCGGGTGGGCGTCGGCGCCTTTCGAAGTTGTCAATACGAATGCCGAGGAACAGGGTAAGTGAATGGACGGCGCCTTCCATTGCATCCGGCGAGGTTGCAGCCGGATATTGAGAAAGTTTACGCATTTGGAGTTGGAAGTACTAACTTTTGCATGTTACTATTACTATCTTATCTTGTTTTGAATAGTTAACCCTGACTCTGGGCGCCGATGGGTGAATTCGATCTTAAAAGTTATTTAAGCAGGCGAAAGCAGCTTATTGAGGATGCTCTGGAAAAAGTTTTTCCCGTGGCCTCGGGACTTGAAAAGAAAGTAGTCGAAGCTGCGCGCTACAGTCTTTTTGCCGGAGGAAAGCGGCTGCGCCCTATATTGAGCCTTGCGGCGTCGGAAGTGGTGGGCGGCGGCATAGAGCCGGTCCTTCCGGCAGCCTGCGCCTTGGAAATGATCCACACCTACTCGCTCATCCATGACGACCTGCCCGCCATGGATAACGACGATTTCAGGCGTGGAGTTCCCACCAATCACAAAGTATTCGGCGAAGCCATCGCCATCCTGGCTGGAGACGCTCTTTTGACGGAGGCTTTCGAATATTTGGTGCTCGGAGCGAATACCGGCCTGAGCCCCGAAAAGTTGGTCGAAGTGATCGGGATTGCCGTCAAAGCGGCCGGCTACCGCGGGATGATAGGCGGACAGGTGATCGACCTGGAGTGCGAAAACAGAAAAGTGGACCTTGCAACCGTGGAGTACATGCACATTCACAAGACCGGGGCATTGCTGTCGGCCTCACTCGAGATTGGAGCAATTCTTGGCGGCGGGGACAAAGGGCAGATAAAGGCGCTAAAAGCTTACGGCCATCATTTCGGGCTTGCGTTTCAGATTACGGACGATCTGCTGGATGTTGAGGGGGACCCCGCCCTGATGGGCAAAACACCGGGATCGGATGCAGCAAAAAATAAAATGACCTATACTGCTCTGCTGGGTATTACGCAATCCAGGGAGGCCGCACGGGAGCATGTGGGGAGTTCTTTGGAGGCGCTGGTGAGTTTCGGCGAGGCCGCCGAACCTTTGCGGGCGATCGCCCGGTACCTGCTGGAGCGCAAAGGGTAGCGCATAAAAGTTATTGACTTATATCCGGATTTTTCATTTATTGGCAGGAAACGGGCTTGGGGGGGACTTGCCGGAATGAGGAATGAAAGGGTTTAAATTGAAAAACGAAACGAGGGGAAAGGGGCTGCTTTCATCTATCGAAACCCCGGGTCAGCTAAAAAGTCTGACTCAACAACAACTGCTCCAACTGGTTGAGGAAATCCGCACCCGGATCATAGGCACCGTTGCCGAAAACGGGGGCCACCTCGCCCCCAGTCTTGGAGTAGTCGAACTGACGCTGGCTCTTCATTACGTATTCGATGCTGCATATGACCGTTTTATCTGGGATGTCGGCCATCAGGCTTATGCGCACAAGCTTTTGACCGGGCGCCAGAAAGAATTTGGTTCCCTGCGTCAGTACGGCGGAATAAGCGGCTTCCCCAAACGTTCCGAAAGCAGGTATGACGCTTATGGAACGGGCCACTCCAGCACCTCGATTTCCGCAGGCCTTGGAATTTCGGTCGCAAATCATCTCAAGGGCAGCTCAGCTCGCACCATTGTCGTAATAGGCGACGGCAGCATGACTGGCGGAATGGCTTTCGAAGGGCTCAATAACGCCGGGGACCTCGCCCGAAACCTCATTGTAGTCCTCAATGACAACGAGATGTCCATTTCTCCGAACGTTGGCGCGCTTTCGTCCTATCTCAGCCGGAAGCTTTCCGGAAAGACGCTGATGTACCTGAAGCGGGAAATGGAGGTTTTACTAAAGTCGGTTCCTGGAATCGGGGCGAATATTCTCCAGGTTTTGAGGCGCAGCGTCGATTCGCTGATCAGCTTCTTTACCCCGGGAATGCTCTTTCAGGCCCTTGAGTTTCAGTATATCGGGCCTATAAACGGACATCGCCTCGACAGGTTGATAGAGACATTCGAAATAGCGCGCAATGTGGATGGCCCGGTCCTGATCCACGTGCTGACCAAGAAAGGAAAGGGCTACGAGCCTGCTGAAAAGGACCCCACGAGCTTTCACGGCCTGGGGGCGTTTGATATAGCAACCGGTAAGAGCCTTAACTCCGGAGGACTCTCCTATACCAAAGTATTCGGCAAGGCGATGAAGAAGCTGGCTGACGAAGACCCTAAATTGATCGGCATTACAGCCGCAATGATCGAGGGTACGGGGCTCGACTGCTTCGCTCATACCTACGCTGACCGGTTTTTCGACGTTGGTATCGCAGAGCAGCACGCTGTAACTTTCGCGGCCGGCCTTGCCACGGAGGGTTTCAAGCCGGTGGTGGCCATTTACTCCACTTTCATGCAGCGCGCCTATGACCAGATAGTGCACGATGTCTGCCTTCAGAACCTTCCGGTGGTCTTCGCGATGGATCGCGCTGGGATAGTGGGCGAGGATGGGCCTACCCATCACGGTTTGTTCGACTTGTCCTATCTTCGCTCGATGCCCAATATGGTGCTGATGGCCCCAAAGGACGAAAACGAGCTTCAGCATATGTTGAAGACTGCGGTCGATCACAACGGTCCGGCCGCCGTACGCTATCCCAGGGGAAACGTCATCGGGGTGCATCTCGATGACGAACTCAGGTCACTGCCGATCGGGAAGGGTGAGTTGCTGAGGCCCGGGAAGGATTTGGTTATCGTGGCCATCGGCTCCACTGTGCAATATGCGATGGAAGCCGCCGAGCGGCTCGATTCGGAAGAGATCGAAGCGGCAGTTATAAATGCCAGGTTCGTCAAGCCCATTGACAGTGAATTGATTATGACCTGGGCTCAAAAGACGGGCAGGGTCATTACCGTCGAAGAAAACATGCTGCAGGGTGGTTTCGGGAGCGCTGTCCTTGAAATGTTCGAGGAAGAAGGGTTTTTCCCGAAGTCATTGAAGCGTCTGGGAGTCTGTGATTCTTTCGTTCCACATGGAGGCCAGGCCGTATTGAGAAATCTGTGCGGTATCGACGCCGACGCGATTGAGAGCGCAGCCCTTAAGTTGTTAGATTCCAGCCATGGCAAAGTCCTCCGCGCGATTGGACAAACTGCTCGTCGATAAGGGTTTTGCACTTACTCGTGAACGCGCCCAGTCGCTCGTTCTTGCCGCAAAAGTCCTCGTAAACGGCCAAATTCTGACCAAGGCCGGGCAGAAGGTCCCGGAAGACTCTGATATCACCGTTATCGGAGATGCCATCCCGTATGTCAGCCGGGGCGGGCTGAAGCTCGAACATGCGATCCGTTCGTTTTCAATCGAAGTTGCCGGCCGTACCGCAATGGACGTCGGTGCTTCGACGGGAGGGTTTACGGATTGCCTGCTCTCATTTGGAGCGCGGCGGGTCTATGCAGTTGACGTTGGATACGGCCAGCTTGCCCTCAAGCTCAGAAATGACCCCCGGGTGGTTGTGCTCGAAAGAACAAACATCCGTTACCTGCCCGCGGAACTTGTGCCCGAACCCGTTCAGATCGCTACTATCGACACATCGTTTATATCCCTCAAGCTGGTAATCCCGGCCGTACTCAAATTTCTTGAAGCCGAAGGTGTGCTTATAGCACTCATTAAACCTCAATTCGAAGCCGGCCGCGAACAGGCGTCGAAGGGTGGAGGAGTCATACGGGACGGCCGCATACACGAAGAAGTGTGCAGGGTGTTGGCCGAATTTACAACGGGGCTCGGCTTTGATGTGCTTGGGATAACTCCATTCCCCATACTGGGGCCGAAGGGAAACAGGGAATTCCTGATGGCCGCGATTTCACCGAAGAATCGGTAAAAAACGCCATGCGGATTCACCTGGTATTCATCGGCAAGACGGCCTTTCGGGATATAGACCTGGCTATCGGCCGGTATATGGAAAGACTTCAGCATTACTGCCCGGTGGAGGCGCATTACATAAAGGCGGAAAAGATCACCGGGGCGGCCGGAGACGAGGTTGTGCGGGAGCGCGAGAGCGAGCGCATTCTGAAACTGACGGGACACGGGGGACATCTGATCGTGTGGGACCAAAGAGGGCGGGAACTCGATTCGCCCGGGCTGTCAAAATTGTTGGAAAAACTGATGGCCTCGGGAACGTCCGATCTGTGGATGGCAATAGGCGGACCGGTCGGGGTCTCTTCCCGATTGCTGAAGAGCGCCGGCGATGTGCTCTCCCTTTCGAAAATGACCTTTCCCCACGACCTTGCCCGCCTGATACTGGTTGAGCAGCTCTATCGAGCTTTTACCATAATACGAGGTGAGCCTTACAACAGGTGAATGGTGCACGCGTATGGCAGGAGCAAAACCACGGGCATGCCCGGAGCCTCAGTTCCGGTTAGGCGCTAAACGGCTACAACCTCGGTGACTTCGGGGACTTCCTGTTTGATGATCCGCTCGATACCCGATTTGAGAGTCATCTGGCTCATAGGGCAACCGCGGCAGGCCCCAGTCAACCGTACTTTTACTACGGAACCATCGACCTCTATCAGATCGACGCTCCCGCCGTCTCTCTCCAGCATGGGTCTTATTTTAGCCAGGGCCAGCTCGACTTTTTCACGCATTTGTTTTCCTCCAGTCAGGATTTATTGTCGCATCGAATCATGTCGGCGCAAAATAACATATAAGACGAGAGGGGCAAACAAAATCCTGTCCATGTAGCAAGTAGTCCTTTGGATTGTTTCCAATCCATTCATCTCTTTTCCTGAATGCTCCGGCTGGGAATGGAATTGAACTTTCGTATTGTTTTCAGTAGAATGTAGCCGACGCTCAAAGTAGAAGGTTTTTTTCGACAAGATGCAGAGGGGAGCCTGAATGGCTGATTATAAGCTTCTGGAGCGCATTTCACCGCAGCAGCTCGGTAGCTGCGTCGATCATTTGGCTGAGCGGATAAACAATGACTATAAAGGCAAGAACCTCGTCCTGATCGGTATTCTGAACGGTGCTTTTATTTTTATGGCAGATCTCGCAAGGCGTCTTGATCTTCCGATTAAGGTGGACTTTGTGCGATTGGCCAGCTATGGGGATAAAACCGAGACCTGTGGAAACGTCCGGATCACAAAGGACGTAGAGATTCCTCTCCGTGGATGCCATGTGCTGGTTGTCGAGGACATAGTTGATTCCGGAGTCACTCTCAAGTGGCTGCTCAATCATATCTCCAGTTTGTGTCCTGAATCCGTGAAGATATGCACCTTGATAGATAAACGGGAGCGGCGCAAGGTTGAAGTTCCCGTGGAGTATGTTGGAATGACGGTAGAGAGTGGTTTTCTTGTCGGCTACGGACTTGATTTCTCCGAAAATCACAGGAACTTGCCTGCCATCTATGAAGTCGTGTTCGATGAGACTCTATCCGGAAAATAGCGCCGGCAAAGTTTCGATCCGGAAAGGGTTCTTCTCCGCCCGTGGCGGTTTTAGTTGTATATGATACTACGCGGGGCGTGTAGTTGTTATCCAGTATTCAGAGACATTGGAAGCTCGAAATGTCTCACCCGATTTTCCCGGATGAACTGTGGTATGGCGAATTGGCCTGCGGAAGGGAATGATACATGGCCACAACGGTTATAACCTGTGAATCGTGCGGAGCGCGGTTCCGGCTCGATTCCGAAAGACTCGATAAACCTCACAACAAGCTCAGGTGTTCCAAATGTAAACATGTGTTCATTGTGGACCGGCCAGACACAGACGACGAGGGTCTCATCCATATCGAAATATCGGATGAGGAAAGCGCCTTCATTCTGGGAACGGTCCCTCTGAAGCCCGGCGGGACCTCTGCTCCGGGAAAAAAGGAAAAGTGGTTTACAAAGAAAAAGGCTTTGTTGGCCGCAATCGCGGCAATATTGATCTTTGTCCTTCTTGGTGTTGCGTTCTGGCCGGGAAGTTCGCTTCTTTTTCCCACCAGCAAAAAGTCTGTCAAAGAACAACCCGCCCAGCCTGTCGTAACTATCATGGACAGTGTTCAGGCTTATTATCTTGAAAACGTACACTCAGGTCAGGTGCTCGTAATCGAGGGGGAAGTGCTCAACGAATCGAGCAAGCCGGTCAGCTTCGTGATGATCGAAGGGAAATTGTTCAACAACAACGATACCGTAGCCCAAATTCAGCGATGCTACGTGGGCAATAGTCTCACGCGCAAGGAAATAGCTAACATGAAGCTCTCCGAGATCCAGGACAAAATAATGTTCCGGGAAGGCAAGAACATGAAAGACGTGCGGATTCCTCCTGCCGGCAAGGTGCCTTTCATGCTCGTTTTCCATAACCTTCCCGAGATGAGCACCCTCAGTAACTACAGTGTGAATGTTATCAGTTCGAAATTCGACTAATCCATAGCGCTTTTCAGACTTCTTTCTCGTTTTTAAGCCAACTTATTGAAGTAACGAAAAGAATTGACAAAAGCCCTGTTTGAGTGTAAAAAGGCGTTTGTCCAAGGTCCTGAAAAAATACGTAAAATTCGTTTCAACGAGGCCTCTGAATCATGCTGGATGTGAAATTCGTCCGAGAAAACATCGAACTGGTACGCCTGATGCTGAAAAACCGCCAGTCAGACCTGGACCTTCAGCCCCTTTTGGAACTGGATGAAGAAAGGCGGCGCATTCTGGTAGATGTGGAGCAGAAAAAACACCGGCGCAATGTTGCATCCGAAGAAATCTCGAAGCTGAAAAAAGAGAAAAAGGATGCATCGAGCCTTGTCGAGGAAATGAGGGAACTGGGCCAGGAGATCAAAGGTCTCGATGAGCGGTTGGACGAAGTGGAACAAAAATTCAGGGACTTTCTCCTCATCATTCCGAATGTGCCGGACAGCTCGGTACCTGTAGGAAGTGACGAGAAGGACAACAGTGAAGTCCTGATCTGGGGAGAAAAACCTGTTTTCGACTTCGAGCCCAAGCCTCACTGGGAAATCGGCGAGGGGTTGGGAATACTGGATTTCGAACGCGGTGCAAAAATTACAGGTGCGCGATTTTCACTCTATTGGGGCGCCGCTTCTGCACTGGAGCGCGCTTTGATCTCCTTCATGCTCGACGTTCATACAAAGCGTCATGGCTATACGGAGGTCCTGCCGCCGTTCATGGTTAACAGCACGAGCATGAGGGGAACCGGTCAACTGCCCAAGTTCAAGGAAGACCTTTTCAAGCTCGAGGGCTGGGATTACTGGCTGGTTCCGACCGCCGAGGTACCCGTTACCAATATTCACAGGGACGAGATTCTCGATGAGTCCGATCTGCCAAAGTACTATACGGCGTACACTCCCTGCTTTCGTTCCGAAGCCGGCTCTCATGGAAAGGACACCCGCGGTCTGATCCGCCAGCATCAGTTCAATAAGGTTGAGCTCGTCAAATTCACCAGGCCGGAGGATTCATACTCCGAGCTGGAGACACTTCTCAAGAACGCTGAAACAATTCTTCAGGAGCTCGGAATCCACTACCACGTCATCGTGCTCTGCACCGGCGATATGGGTTTTTCCTCATCCAAGACATACGATATCGAAGTATGGCTTCCAGGCCAGCAAACATACAGGGAAATCTCGTCCTGCAGCAACTTTGAAGATTTTCAGGCAAGACGCGCGAATATCCGTTTTCGGCGAAAAGGCAAAAGCCGCACCGACCTCGTTCATACGCTCAATGGGTCCGGACTTGCGGTTGGCAGAACTCTTGTGGCGATTTTGGAGAACTACCAGCAGGCAGACGGAACAGTCGTTATTCCTGAAGTTCTACGTCCGTATATGGGTAACATGAAGGTGATTGACAAACTACGTTGATTCATTTCTTAAGGAGTTCCTATTATGACTAAGAGTGAGTTGATCGAGACGTTGGCCAAGGCTGAGGGGATTACGTTGAAAGCCGCTGAAACCGCGGTCAACGTAACGTTTCAGAGCATGGAACAGTCGCTCATCCGCTCGGATCGTCTTGAAATCCGCGGGTTCGGCAGTTTCAAGGTAAAAGAATACGAGGGATACAAGGGCAGAAACCCAAAAACAGGCGAACTGATCGAAGTCTCGTCAAAGAAGTTGCCTTTTTTCAAAGTAGGCAAGGAACTCAAGGAAAGGGTCAATGCAGCGGATGATCTTGAGGCTCCGGTAAGGGTGAAGTAGAAACCACATCCTGTATCGTGTGGTTTCCATCCTGCATACGGTATCCGGAACTGTTTTGACCGTTATTGTCTGACGAAAATCAAATAAATATTAAATCCTACAAGAACCACAGCTCCGCCCAGGAAAATAAGCAAATCGTGTAAAGACAAAGTATCGCTGGCGGGCGATACGGTCTTTTGAATCAGGAGCAAAAAAAGGAAGCAGGAGGCGATTGCGGCTATTGTCTTATATTTTTTTGTCCAGATCATGAAAATCAGAATCGGCAGGGCGACAAGCCAGGTATAAACGCTTCCGGCTACCATGTTCCATTCAACCTTGCGAGCGGATTCAAGCAGGGTGGGGAAATCATATTGCGCCAGGAAATCATAGATGTAATTCAGAAGTTGTGTCACTGTGCCTCCTCCCAGCGAGTGATCGTAAATCTGTCAAAATCACCCGTATAGACTTCCTCGATCACCTCGACTCTGTCGACCCGGCTCATCGGGCTGCCCTCGCGGCACCACTCGATCATCTTGTCGATCTTACCGGCATCTCCTTCGAACATGGCTCCCACGCTCCCATCGGGCAGGTTTCGAACCCAGCCCGCAACTCCGATTTGTTCCGCGGCTTCACGGGTATATGCCCGGAAGAAAACGCCCTGGACCCTTCCCGTTATCTTCACGTGCACGCGGCGTTTTTTCATTTCGGCCTCCAGGGGAAGCATTTATGCATCGAGCATTCCGATAAAGTCATCTTCGTTCATTATCCGTACTCCCAGCTTCTCAGCCTTGGCCAGCTTGGAGCCGGGGTCCACGCCTGCAACGACCACATCCGTTTTCTTACTGACGCTGTCGGTAATCCTTGCGCCTTTAGCCACGACTTTCTCACCGGCTTCCTGCCGGGTCATCGAAGAGAGCGCTCCAGTGAAAACGACCGTCTTTTCCAGCCAGAATCCCCCCTGGACCGGACGGGCAGGCTGAGTATCTTCAATTACCATTCCGAGACTCAGAAGATCGTCAATCAGCCCGCTGTTCTCAGGGTTGGAAAAGTAAGCCGTTACGGCAGTCGCAACTTTTTCTCCGATTCCCTGAATCTGCTCCAGTTGCTCTGTTGAAGCCGAGCGGACCGCCTCAAGAGAGCCCAGGCTCCGGGCAAGAAGATCGGCAATATAAGTCCCCGCATGGCTTATTCCGAGCGCGTACAAAAACCTGGGGAGTGTAGTGAGTTTACTCCCCTCGATTGCATCGAGCAAATTTCGAGCCGATTTGGTCCCAAACCCCGCAAGATTTTCAAAATCTCTTATTTCAAGTCTGTAGAGGTCCGATACGGTTCGGATGATTCCCTCGTCGATAAACCGCGACACTATCCGCTCGCCCAGTCCGTCAATGTTGAGGGCTTCGCGGCTTGCAAAATGAACGATTGAACCCTTGATTTGAGCGGGGCAGTTGCGGTTTACGCACCTGTGGAAAGCCTCATCGGGCAGCCGTACCACCGGAGCGCCGCACACAGGGCAGTTCGCTGGCATCTTAAAGGGTTCTTCCGCTCCCGTTCTTTTCGATTTAATCGATTCGATCACCTCGGGGATCACCTCACCCGCCCTGTGGATGATAACGGCGTCGCCTTTGCGAATGTCCTTTCTCTGGATTTCATCACTATTGTGGAGCGTTGCGCGCTTCACCGTGACCCCGCCAACCAGGACGGGGTTGAGGAAGGCGACGGGAGTAATAATTCCTGTCCTGCCAACGTTTACGCCGATATCGAGCACGTGGGTCTGGGCCTCGTCAGGACTGAATTTGAAGGCAACCGCCCAGCGGGGGCTGCGGGATTTTTCGCCGAGCTGTCTCTGGAAAGCAAGGCTATTCACCTTTATTACCATCCCGTCAATCTCGTAAGGGAGGTATTCTCGTTCTTCGGCAAGTTTCTCATAATAGCCGATGGCTTCCCGGATAGTGCCGCACAGTCGAGATCCCGGATTCACCGGAAGTCCCCAGCGCTTCAGCCGGTCCAGCAACTCCCACTGTGTGGCGAACTCTTGATCGCCCTGGAACGCGCCTATAGCGTAAAAGAAGGCGCGAAGGGGCCGGCTGGCGGTAATCGAGGGGTCGAGCTGGCGAAGAGATCCTGCGGCAGCGTTGCGCGGGTTTGCGAAAAGAGGTTCGCCTTGTTTGAGCCGTTGTTCGTTCAGAGCTTCGAAATGCCGTTTTTCTATAAACACTTCGCCCCGGACGGCAAGTTTGGCCGGGAGCGATCCCTCTGCGTGCGAAAAAAGCCGCCATGGTATCGCGCGAATCGTTTTAATATTCTGCGAAACATCTTCGCCCGTAAATCCGTCTCCGCGAGTGCCAGCTCCTGTCAGCGAGCCATTTTCATATACCAGTTCAACGGCGAGCCCGTCCATTTTGAGTTCGGCGACGTAGTCGATCTCGTTATCCTGCCCGAGCAGCTTATGGACCCTGCGGTCAAAGTCGAAGACCTCCTCGGTGGTCATCGCGTTTTGAAGGCTGAGCAGCGGAACCTCATGACGAAAAGAGAGAAATTTGTCGATCGGCAAGGCGCCGACGCGCTGAGTCGGCGAATCCGGCGTGATTAGCTCAGGGTTCTGATCTTCGAGACTGACCAGTTCGCGAAAGATCTTGTCGTATTGCGCATCGCCGATTTCGGGCTGATCGAGGGCATAGTAACGATAGTTGTGATAATCGATAAGCCTGCGGAGATCTTCAATTTTAGCGCGAGCAACATCTTTATCGATCATTTACCTGGGCTGCCTTTGAAAGAATAGCGATCTTGACTCTTGTATGCAAAGGATCAATCTATGTATCAGCGGGTCACCTGGCAAATAGCAGTCAACGTCGATTTTATAACTCTTTTTCGTGATTCGTGAAAGGCCGGGTCTCTAAATCCGTGTACCCACTTCAGGCCGGAAAGATCGTCCGAAACGACCAGGACTACGGCAAGATCGACCCCTCGAAACCGCGACACCGAGAAAAGTGCTGATGTTTCCATATCGACCGACAAAACGCCCTGCGACTGAAAGGCTTCCAGTTTGGCGCGAGTCTCGCGAAAGGGCGCATCGGTTGACCAGACGGTCCCTTCATGAATTGCCGGGCCGGTTGAAGCCAGAGCTGATTTCAGAGACTCTACCAGCCCGGAAGAGGGAACACACTCGACACCGGGATAGTGGGCGGAAGTTCCTTCCTCCGATATTGCCCCTGAAGGAAGGACAATGTCGCCGATTCGTACGTCCTTTCGAAGAGAGCCGCACCAGCCGGCCACGATAAACTTCCTTGCCCCGAGAGCGATCATCCTCTCGAGAACAAGAATGGTCTGTGGGGCGCCCAGCATCGGACCGGCAAGAGCGATTGGGGCGCCTTCATAGCTGCCGGTGAAGACCTCGGAAAGATAAAGTTTATGCGAGCGTCTCGGAGGTTCGGAGAAGCAGGCCGAAAATGAAGCCAGGTCTTCCGGACTGAAAACCAGGATAGCTCCCGGAGGCAGAGTTTCTTCATGTCTGCCCCTCCTCGGTTCTATAATGCACGAGTCTTGTTCGGCGGGGGTATGGGAGACCGGCTTTTCGAGGGTCATTTTCAAAAGCCTCTGCCGGCCTTTGGGAATCCGGGGTTTTGGACGGTTTTGGCCACCTTCCCGGCGTTTATCATTTACGTTTCCTCCATTTTCAGGGTGAGCCGATAAGTGAACGAGGCGGCTGGAATCGTTGAAGGAGCAATTATATCAGAGAGGCGCTCCGTGCAAGGAATAAATATGGGAGAGCGGGCAAGCGTATCGAAAAATGCCATAATGTGTAAGTGGGCGGTTTGATTTTGACCTCCATTTGCCTATATGATACTAATAATTCGTCTTTTTTTCCGAATTCTCCCAAACCGCTGTCGCCTGTGTGTCTGCCATGTCTTTTAAGCCGATAAAAGAATATACGGTGAAAACCGCTCGCGTGTGGACTCCTTATACGGTTCCGCCCAGACGGCGTTTTCGCGGCCGGCATTTATTCATAATTTTCCTTATCCTCGGCGCGGGTTTAGGGACTTACAGAAAGGTCTTCGGGCCGAAAGCAAATCGAGCTCAACAAAGCCCCGCGATCGAGGCGTCCGTTTCCGAGCCGGCCAAGGCGCCGCCTCAGGCGCCTTTGGCCGCACCCAGGGCCGAGACCCCGGACAAGTTTGAAATCAAGCATCTGATCGTTCATCCCGGCGATACCATCGAGCGCATTTTGGATGCCTCCGGTATTCCGAAAGTGTATTCGAAAGAATGGCAGAAGGATTGTAAATCCGCCCCGCTCGCTCAGATAAAAGAGGATGACGAGCTGATTTTCTTCCTGAGCCGGGTGGACGGTCTTCCTGTGAAGGTAATCTACTCACAGTCTGACGGACCTACCTATACGCTGCGAAAGAACTCAACCGGATGGGAATGCAGGTCCGAGGAAGTCGCCGCCGGAGGGCCTGTAAAGACAGCGCGCGGCACATACTCGGAGAACTTTTATGATTCCTGCATGGCCGGCGGGCTGCCTGCGCCGCTCATTTCGAGCCTGGCTGAGATTTTCTCATATGATATCGATTTAACCGCCGATCTCAAGAGCGGCGACTCCTTTTGCGTTCTTTTCCAGGAACTTCCGATCAAGTCGAGTGAAGGAAAACAGTTTCTCATCCTTGGCGCAGAGATGCGGGTTTCCGGGAAAGTCTACCAGGCTTTTGGATTTCAACTCCCGGACGGCTCGTGGGATTACTTCGATTCAAAGGGGGCATCGCTCAAACGCGCGTTCCTCAGAAGCCCTATAAATTACCGGCCGCTGCTGTCTTCGAAAGCGAACAGGAATATCAAACCCGTGATGAAGCTTTCACGTCCCCGGTTCGGAATAGATTACTCCTTTCCCGTGGGCACTTCCGTCATGGCAGTCGGCGACGGGGTTGTTTCCGCCATTCGCAGGAACGGCAAGAAAGGTTTCACGATTGAAATCCGGCACAGGGGAGGCTACAGGAGTTTATATGGCAACCTCTCCGCGACCAGCCGTGGACTGACGCGCGGGGCGCCTGTTTCCCAGGCGGAAGTGATAGGTTGGATTGGATCGGCCGGCGGCGGAAAAGCTTATCTGGATTTCCATCTTCATAAAGACGCAAGACCTGTGAGCTTTCAAACTGCAGAATTTGCCCGCTCGAAAACAATCCCGAAAACGATTATCCCGGAGTTCGATAAATCCCGGGACTTCTGTACGGACGCCATGCAGGGGCGAATCCCCGACGGACAAGAGCATGAAATGCTGTCCGGCGGAGACTGACAATGGCGGACCTGTTTGCCGAAATCGCCATAATTGGGACAGCCCTGCATAAGGGTCTTCACTACCTGGTCCCTGATCGTTTTGCCGGAAAAGTCCAGCCGGGGAGCAGGGTTTCCGTCGAAGTGGGGAAGAGGAAGGCGACCGGGGTCGTCCTGCGGGTCGGGGATTCCCTTCCTGACCTGCCCTCAACAATTACGATCCGTGAAATTCTGGGCACGGTCGATGAACGTCCGGCCATCCCGCCCGATCTTCTCGAGCTGTGCCTCTGGATATCGAGCTACTACTTTTATCCCCCCGGCGAGGTATTCGATCTTGTAATTCCGTTCAAGGGACCCGAGCCGGTGAGGTCGGCCTTCAAAGGCCCCGGGATGAAGATCGCCCGCCTGACCGATTCTGCGGCGTCCGAGAACCTTAAGTCCGAAAAATCACGGGAAATCGTTCGCCTGCTTCGTTTGGCAGGCGGAATTGCCGGCTTGCGCGACCTTCGCAAATCGTGTGAAAACTCGGATTATGCGCTTAAAAAGCTCCTTAAAGACGGCATAATCTCAATCGAAGAGTCTCAGGACCGGATTGACGACCGGTTGTTTTCCGAGACGGGGCAGGGTGGATCGAGTGACCTGCCGGACGGCGTTTACATCCCCTGTGCCCTGGAGTTGACCGAAGACCAGTGTGCGGCCCTCGATGAAATAATTCCTTTCATAAATAGTCCCGGTTTCCAGCCCTTCGTTTTGTACGGAGTGACCGGGAGCGGGAAAACCGAGATCTACCTTCGGCTCATAGAAAAGGCGGCCCGATCCGGCAACGGCGCTATTGTGCTGGTGCCCGAGATCGGGATCAGCGCGCAAATGGAGTCGATCTTTCTGGAAAGATTCGGAAACGGACTTGCCGTGTGGCACAGCGCCCTGCCCGACAGGGTGCGCCGGCGCACATGGGCCGAGATTCGGTCCGGCAGGAAAAAAATAGTGCTCGGGGCAAGGTCCGCCGTGCTCACGCCGGTTAAGGACCTCGGGCTGATCATAGTGGACGAGGAGCACGATACCTCCTACAAGCAGGAGGACCGCCTGCGCTACAGCGCCAGGGACGTGGCCCTGATGAGAGGCAAGATCGCCGGTGCGCCCGTGGTCATGGGGTCCGCCACTCCATCGATTCAAACGATGTACAGATGCATTGAAAAACAGTATCGCTCGATTGCGCTCCCCAGTCGCGTAATGAACAGGCCTGCGCCGGAATTCGAAGTTGTGGATATGAAAAGGGAGGGAGGGCGCGCCGGGATTTTTTCGTTCAAGCTGCAAGAGGCAATCGCCGAGACGATACGAAGCGGCAGGCAGGCGCTCCTGTTTTTGAACAGAAGAGGATACTCGAAGTACTACCTTTGCAACACATGCGGCCAGGCGCTCCAGTGCGTATCATGCAGCATAACTCTTACCTACCATAAGAAAGATAACCGCCTCCGCTGTCATTACTGCGGCTGGGAAATGGCCCTGCCGGAGAGATGCCCGTTTTGCGCTCACGCGGCGCTTTTTCCGCACGGGTTCGGGACCGAAAAAGTCGAGAAGGAGGTAAAAAGACTCCTGCCTGCCGCCCGCGTGGTGAGAATGGACCGGGACACCATGAACAGCCACGAACGGCTTGTAAGGACGCTGGATGCAATGCGTTCGGGGGAAGCCGACATCCTGGTCGGTACGCAGATGGTGGCAAAAGGCCATGATTTTCCCAATTTGACGCTGGTCGGGATACTCAATGCCGACGCCGGTCTCCAGTCGCCCGATTTTCGGGCCGGTGAGGTCCTGGTGCAGCTTCTCATTCAGGTTGCCGGACGCGCAGGACGCGGGGAGCAGTCCGGCCGGGTCATCCTGCAGACTTTCAATCCCTGGCATTTTACGATCGAATCGGCTCTGAAGCTTGACTACGACGGTTTTTGCCGGGAAGAGCTCAAATCGCGTAAGAATCTCCAATACCCTCCGTTTGCCCGGCTTCTCAAGATGCTCGTAACTTCGGGCAGCGAGGAATCCGCCCGCGAAGGCGCGCGCCTGCTTGCCTCCGTTTGCCGTGAAAAGGCCGAACATTTCAGGAATGAAGCAAGGAGCGTAGCCATCCTCGGTCCGTCGCCGGCGGCCTACGTGAAACTAAGAAACAGGTTCAGATGGCAGGTGTTCATAAAGACCTGGACAAGCGCGGATATGCAGAGCTTTGTTGAATCGGCGCTGGAGTCTATCAAAGGCGATCCGGGCTTCAGGGCGGTGCAGATTACCGTGGACCGCGATCCGACTTCCGATATGTGATCCGATTATGCCCGACATATTACTCATCCAGCCTCCGATCCGGGATTTCTATTTAACCGCCAAAAGGACAATCCCTTACGGGCTTGCCTGTATAGCGGCCCAGTTGATCAGGGAAGGCTATTCGGTCGAAATCATAGACGGACTTGCCACGGGCAAATCAAAAAAGGTGAATCTCCCGCCCGAAATGCTGTACCTGCGCGATTTTTACTCAGGCCCGGATATTTCCCCTTTCTCCCTGTTCCACGATTTCAAGCATTTCGGACTGGACCCGGAGGCCATCGGGGAGAGGGCCCGCAACTCCGGTGCGTTTCTGGTGGGACTATCTGCCCTTTTTACTCCCTATAGCGCCGAAGCCTTACTGTGCGCGCAGGAGGTGAAGCGCAAGTGCCCGGGGGCCGTGACTGTGCTCGGGGGCCACCATCCGACCGAGATGCCCGAAGAGGTATTGCGGCATGATTGTGTAGATTTCATCATCCGGGGCGATGGCGAGGTTGCCATGACTCTTCTTGCAAATGCGATTCGCGGTGATGCGCCGGTCGAATCCGTCCCGGGGATAGGGTTTATAGCGGCCGGTGGAAAGTTTTTCATAAATTCCCCGGCTGCCGTGAAGGACCTGTATGATGTTGCATTGCCGGCAGTCGAACTGATCGACGGGAATTTTTATCGGCGCGGTAAAAGGCCGAGCGCGGTGATTGCAGCGAGCAGAGGCTGCCCGCTCGGCTGCAGCTACTGCTCGATTGGATGCTCGTCGTGGTCGAGTTTCCGCCTCAAGAGCGTGCGCCGGGTCATCGAAGAGATGGAACGCGCGGTCTTTGGTATCGGAGCGCGCTTCATAGATTTTGAAGATGAAAATATTTCTTACAGCAGGCAATGGTTTCTCCACCTGCTTAGTGAAATTGTGTCGAAGTTTCAAGGCTGCGGCCTTGAGTTGAGGGCCATGAACGGCCTTTTTCCACCATCCCTGGATGATGAAGTCGTACGCGCGATGAAGGCTGCCGGTTTTTCGGCGCTCAATCTTTCCTTATGCACGACCTGCCGCGACCAGTTGAAAAGATTCAAACGTCCCGACGTTCGCGAAGATTTTGAAAGAGCCCTCGCGTGCGCCGAAAAATACGGACTGGAAGCGGTGGGCTACATAATAGTGGGCGGGCCGGGTCAGGACCCTCTGGACTCCGTGGCGGACCTGATTTACCTGGCGGATAAGAACGCGATTGCGGGAGTATCGGTTTTCTATCCTGCGCCCGGCAGCGCCGATTTTGAAAAATGCCGGGCGCAAAACCTGCTCCCTCCCGAGCTGTCTCTTATGCGCTCTACCGCCCTGCCGATATCCGATACGACCACCAGGGAGGATTCGATTACACTTCTGAGACTGGCGAGAATCCTGAATTTTTTTAAATCGCTCGATCCTTCCGAGAGGGAAGAGGTTTTGAGACATGCGGGGCAACCTGCGCCGCAAATGCCTGTCATGAAAAAGTCTCAGCCTCGAAGACAGCCGCCTGAAAAGCCGGCCGGTTTCGAGTCCTGTACAGGGTTTGACCTTAATTCTTTGACCCTCGGCGCCTGCGGCTCGGATGCCGCCAAATGCGAAGACCCCGGGAATAAGCCGATATCGACGAGGGAGCGGGCGTTATCGAATAGACGTGCGATTGGCAAAGCGCTTTTGGGCATGTTCCTGCGGGATGGGGTAATTTACGGGGCATCTCGGGAGGGGTATTTATTTGGCCACAGAGCATCCGCCGCCCTGTGCCATGAATTCAGAAAGGGGCTTCTGAGGATTTTTCAGTGAGATGCGGGCTTGCAGGCGCCGGCGTCCATTGGATTTAGCCGCACAAACGTAGGCCGAGCGATTCCGACAACCGCTGTCGCCGGATTGCAAAAGCCACTTGAAGAGTATAGGGACACTCCCATACACTGAAAACTAAGCCATGCCTTGAACCGTCACCCACGTTCCCGGAGTAAGCGGATGGACGCCATTAACAGGATCGAACTGAATCCGAGGGTTTGCAACGGAAGACCAGTCATCAAAGGGACTCGAATTCCAGTATCGGTAATCCTGGAACAGATTGCCGAAGGGCAAGCCTTGGATACTCTTCTGGGAGATTATCCTGAATTGACGAGAGAAGATATCCAGGCCGCTCTTTTGTATGCGAGGTCGTGAAGCCGCCTGGATAGGTGATCGACTCTTCTTTTCACCACGCGGTTAAAGAGGCTGTTTCGGGCTTTAAAGCTACATTCTACGATTCCTAAAATAGCCAATCAGGATCGTTCCTCCTATGAGTAGTCCCGCTTTAGCGTGGTGCGACCTCAAACGCACTTCTTCTTCCTCATCGGCCGGCTCTAAGCCTGACGGCCACTTATTCCGGTTTCTACCTTCTCCGCTCTGGGCCCTCCGGGGTTCCGCTTCTTTATGGGATTTCCGCGAGATAATGAGACTGGACAAAAATGAACCGACTCATTTATCCTTCGAAGGTGAGCGCATTGGTACTGCATAAAATTACGAAATTTGCAGAGAGCAAAAAAGCGTGTAAAAACAGCGGGCAACATTGGACACTTTGTTGTACTGTCCAGTTAAGGCAATGGTGCAACCCAAATGCTAAAGAAATATTTCAACAATAGTATATATGCAGATACAACTGCGCAAGATTTCAAAAACCATAGGAATCCAGAAGGCCGAATGTACCATAGAGAATGAGGAGGTAAATCAGGGTCTTCTTCTTTCTTGCGTTTTTCATGATAATGGTAAAACAAATACCAAATTAGTGCTAAAATAAAGTACTGTAAGAAGTCAGCGCCTAATGCTAGGACTAGCAAGGCCAGTGGCTTTAGCATCGGGTTAGGTATTATTGGAACAAGCTTACCCTCCTGTTTGAAAACCCATACTACCGCAATTCCAGCGAAAGCAAGCTGTCTAGTGATGTCGCTTACTTTGCCAGAATAGAAGTGAGAATCTTCTAGGTACTTGCTTAATTTCACTTCTTTTCGTCTTTCAGCTTTTGTTTAAAGCGTAGGCCTGTGTCAATCGTCCCATTGTTGTCCTTAGTATTCTTTTTTCCATCCGGAAGCAACACCTGTTCCACGTCCACATCGCCGAAAGGTTTTTTCGATCCCGGCGGTTTTGGTGGTTTTGCCGGTTCGGATTTCTTTGAGGGCATTGACCTATCCTTTTCGTATGAAGGATTGATTCTTGCTCACCTGGCTAATCTCTTTAAAGGTAATAAACATCATCATTTCCAGAAACAAGTTCTACTCGTTCGATTTCTCCCGTTTGAATCTATTGCTCGAAAGAATTTTCACTGGCCCCAGTAGAAAAAGCCGCGTTGCGTGCCGAAACTTTTTTGAGTTTAAGTTCCGACTAAGGTTATTGGTTGTCCAACGCCACAAGGTGTGCGGAAGAGGTACGAAAAACTGGACAAAAGAGCGTGCTGTACGTAACGAGAAGATGATTGACCCGGGAGCGCAGACGGTAAATTATCTGCCTGATTTTTCTAGTGAAACAGAAAAAGGAGGCAGAAATGAGCCCGGGAACTATTGCATTAGATTCGAAAGATCCCCCAGTCCCGTATGGACACATTCCAACAGGTCCTTGCCGCATTTCCCAAACAGCACTTCAGCAGACCGAGAACCGCGAGTACCTGGACAAACAGATTAATATCCTCAGGCAAAGCGAGCTTCCCGGAAAAGAGCACGCCGAACAATACCTGTCGCACTTGTACCGGAAGAACTGCAGGTGCGGCACAATCGAGGCCAATCAAATATCTATCCGGCTGTTTCTACAGTTCATCGGGAACCAGCAAGGCATCATTGATCTCGATCAGGTCACCAGGCGGAGCATAGAGGCATTCGTCGAGTATGAGCAAGACCGCGGCCTAAAGGCCAAGACGGTTAGCGTTCGGCTAATGGTGGTGCATGCCTTCCTTCGGTTTCTGATCGATAGGGAAGTGATTGATCCGACTGTTCTCAGAAAGAAAATTAGGGTGAAAGTACCGGAAGCGCTGCCGAAAGCCATCGATCCGAAAGATATAAAAGCTCTCCTGGCGGCAATTGATCACGTTCGTGATCGGGCCATGTTTCTGATGCTTTTGCGGACAGGAATGAGAATAGGAGAGCTTCTGGATTTGCAAATCTCCGAAATCAACATGCAAGAAAAGAGGGTCATCATTTATGAGGCGCAGAAAACAAGGACCGGAAGAGTGGTCTACTTTAGCAATGACGGAAAAGAGGCCCTCGGTTCCTGGCTCAAAGCAAGAGACCCGAAAAAGGAGTTTGTCTTCTACGGGCAGGGAAGAAATCGCCTGGGTTATACAGGGGCTCAGCTAAGGTTTGCGAAACACATTGAAGCCGCCGGCCTGTCGGCAAAGGGCTACACGATCCACTGCCTACGCCACACTTTTGCAAGCGAGCTTCTGAATGCCGGGATGAGGCTTGAGTGTTTGCAGGCCCTCCTGGGGCACACAAGCCTGGAGGTGACCAGAAGATATGCGAGGCTCACCGACAAGACACGCGAGGAGGAATACTTCCGGGCAATGGCGTTCATCGAGAAAGGAGCGGCCCGTGGCCATTATCGATTCGATAATTGACTTCAGAAGACACCTGAAGAGAAAGAACTACTCACCACGAACCGTTAGAGACTACATGAGCATTCTCAAACAGTTTGTGGTCTGGCTGGATTGCCCCATCGAAGAGGCGAGCAACAAGAAAGTGCTCGGGTTCATCGACCATCTTCTTGATAAAAAACTCAAACCGAAGACGATAAACTGTTATCTGGACGCCATCCGCTCGTTCTACGAGTACCTCAGGGACGGAGAGGACCTGGAGATCGCTAGCCCGGTAAAGAGGGGCAATTGCCTTCGGCTTTCAAAGCCTCTCCCACGGTTTTTAAAAGAGGAAGAAGTTTCACGGTTCCTCGAAAAACTTGAAGGCGCCAGGGACCGGGCCATGTTCCTGCTGGTGCTCAGGTGCGGTCTTCGAGCGTATGAGGTTGCATCCCTCACTGTCGGCGCGCTTGATCCTAGACGGGGAAGTCTTCTGGTCAAAAGCGGCAAGGGTGCAAAGGATCGGATTGTTTACGTGAGCCCGAACGCCCACGCAGCCCTGACAGCTAACTCAAGGAGAGGTCTCAATTTAAGTCGAAATCTGTTTTCCTGGTTGAGAGGGGACTGTGCAAAGGCAAGCCAATATCGGTAAGGGGAATCCAAAAGAGAATGGAATATTACGCAGGGCTCAGTGGCCTCAAGGTTTCCTGTCATCACCTGAGGCATACTATGGCCACTCAGCTCCTCAATGCCGATTCGGACATTACGATTATTCAGCACCTGCTTGGCCATAGCCGGATTACAACAACCCAGAGGTATTGCAAGGTATCGAACCAGAAAGTGGAAAGGGACTACTACCGGGCAATTGATTTGGTAGTGAAAAGAACTTCGCCCAAGGCAACCGAACCAACGCCGGACAATTTATGAGCCGGTGGAGGCTGAAACTCCGGTCGCCCTACGGGCTCCCTCCGTTTCAACCTCCACCGGAAACCCCGAATTTTCGGGGCAAAAATAACCCTAGCAGGGAAAGATTCGGATCAGGTATACTGATTGTGGACAAAGCATCAAAGAGTCTGCCGAGAGGGAAAATCCGATAGATATGAAGAATCCAATGGATAAGAGCAGACTCTCACTAAAACCCTATAGACACTAGAAAAACACACCTTCATTACGTACAGTGTTGTAAATTGTCCAGTTATTGAAAACGCCTGTGAAAAGACAACAGAAATTAATTCAGAAAGGAAACATCATGTACTTTATTGAAAAGACCGTAGATGTTACAGCGGAAATAGCTGGCGAAGAAAAACGCATCCGGATAGAGGCAGTGCGTCATCAAGATGGGCGTTTTTCTACCCGAGCATACATTCATGAGTTCGTGACAGTTCAACCAACATATCCGCAAACAGGCGAAAACTTCGACCGCAAGCCCACAGATTTTGGAGTTTGGGTTGACTATAGCGAATTACCTTGGACGGATGGAAATAGCGCAGATTCAGTGATCCGTCAGGCCTTAGGTTTCCTGAACCTGAGCGAGACAATGGACTAAACTGGACAAAAGGGGTGAAGTCATGTGGGAACAAGGCTTAATTGATCAATACTTAAGGAAAATTGACGGGTGGGCCACAAGGGCAGAGATGGGGGAAAGCGTTGAGGTAGTTGAAGCAGGTATTCAGGAAACCATCAAAGAAGCACTTGAGCATTTTGCTATCGTCAAGACCAGTGATCTTGCAGCCAATCGGACTGGGTTTAAAAGCCAGCTTGGATTAAGGGTTGATGTATGTCATGCGAGCCAGCCGAAGCGGAAAAGAGCCATTGAATATGCAATTTCCCTGCTTGCGGAGTAGTTCTAAACAACTGGACAAAATTCCCGTAAAGGGTCCAGTTAGGAAAATCTTAAAATATTTGGATTGCACACCTTAGAGCAGGAGACAATTAAGGAATGGAAATGTTTTTAGAGACAGTGTCGATATGTATAGGAATAGCAGGTGTTATATATGCCTGTATAGTTGAACGTCAAAAGGCCAAACTTGAAGATCTCATTAGGGAAAATTTACAAGGCATGGCTGGTAATATATGCAAAATAATTGAGAGTTCGGAGTTCGCATGGAATAATTTTAGATATGTCTTTGACATCATAAATGCACAAGCTCCAGAAAGCACTGACAAAAGCAAATCCCTTAAATACTTACAATTGGGACATGGCGATATCACAGCGGCCCATAGAATGATGATTAATTTGTTGAATCAAGTGCTTGTTACTCAATCAGGCCTTTTTGGAAAACAAATAATAAACCATCCTCAAAAAAATGTTCGTTGTTTGTTCGATGACAAAGATGTTGAAAAGAGTGAGAGTGATGGAAAACTGGACAAATGAGCGTAAATTGTCCTTAAAGTGAACACGGCCCTTATGCCCAGCGCGGGTTCGCGGGCAGGCCAACAGGCTTATAACTGGACAAAAAACCGGTGCAGGGGCACATGTGGAGACTAAGCAGGGCGAAACGGGGAAGTGTTAGGGGCGAGCACCTGACGAGCGGCACGGGGATTTCTCGGTACCACCATCTATCGATAGACCACACTCATACTCAAGATACTCAATATCTACATCAATGTCGCCGGGGCCGTATATTGTGTGGGATGCCCGGGTCACCAAGGGTGCCTTGCATTTTGGGCACACCAGATCACTGTCTTCGATTAGCGTGTTGAGCGCTGTGAGTTGCCCTTGAAGCTGGCGGAGTTGATTTTCCTTTTCTCGAATTTCGTCCTGATGCGCATCGTCATCCTGTTCAAAGTATAGCCTCACATTTGAAAGCTCTACATAATACGGGTGAAAGCCTACAATATTACCAGTGACTCTTATTTTAGCTTTGGACTTCAAAATAGAAAAGCGTTTATACTCTAACAGATCAACTTCACACCAAACCTGTATTGGCCGATATGAATCTGTTATAAGAAATAGGCAAACTCTAATTAAAGAGTCCGTTCGTTTACGGGCAGATGAATATTCAGTTAACCAGTCTACCGTTAATCCAATATAGTGTTTTGTGAGATCAGCAACAAGTAGAGGTGGCAATGCCTCTAGGTAATTAATAAGTCTAAGGACATCGTTTTGAGGCATATTACATGTCTGGAGAATGGTTGTTATGTCCCGAGGCATTGGCGTAATCACCTCTTGCTCGGGTTTGGCTAACTCTGTTGCGATCACCTCTTGCTCAGGTTTGGCAAGCGCAGGGCCAGTTTTTGTTAACTTTGGGAACAAGTCCTTAAAGTTGTAGCCGAACCAGTAGCAACTGTAGAGTAAAACAGCCATCAATATAGAAACAACCACTCCAACAATTATCCAGCTCCAAACAGGATCATGCCAAATTGCCTTAAGCGTCAATTCCAAGCCGGGGAACCACCCCTTTAAGTAGGCTAAAACCGTCCCCAGTATAGAAATAATAACTACAGCAATTACTTTACTCCAAACGGGATCATGCCAAAGTTTTTTAAGTGTCAATTCCAACCCCTAATGTATGACGTCTTTTTGAAGTCAATATATTGTTGGGTAGGATGCTTTAAGCTGGGGCCGATAAAGCCCGGTAAAGCGTTCGCCGCGACACCCTGAGCGATTGTGCCACTTGCCCCGGACTTTCCCCCTGCTTTATCAATTGCCGCGCGTGAGTGGCCTGTTGCGCCGATAGTAGTGGCTTGCGGCCCATCCGCACGCCACGAGCTACAGCCGCCGCGCGGCCCGCCCTTGTCCGTTCTTGGATCAACGACCGTTCAAGCTCTGCCAGTATCCCGACGATTTGCCACATGGCGCGGCCTGTAGGCGTTTCCGTGTCGATTGCTTCCGTTAACGACTGGAAGGCCACGCCCCGCGCTTTCAGATCATCCAGCAGGGCGATAAGGTCACGCAGTGACCGGCCCAGCCGGTCAAGCTTCCAGACCGTCAGCACGTTACCAGCCTTGAGAGCCTTAAGGCATTTTTCCAGCGCTGGCCGCTTGGTATTTGTACCCGTGGCCTTATCGGTGAATATCTTGCCGCACCCTGCCTGCTTCAAAGCCGCCAATTGCAAGTCGGGGTTTTGGTCTTCTGTGGAAACCCGCGCGTACCCTATTTTCATAACCTGTTTTGTCCCTGATTTATGACACAGCCAAGCCCTTGATATCACAGACACAGATTTTTGTGTCAAAAATCTTAATTTTTGTCACAGGACATGATTTGTCTGACGGTCTCCCCTGAGGCTGAAGACCCAGGGGATCAACCCCCGCAACCGTGAAGAATGAAAAAGGGAGGTGCAACCAATCCACCCCCCTCCATGTCATGTATTCCACTTGTGTTCCACAACATGTCCGGACAGTTGCTGGTGAAGGACGACCACTGGTTCGAATCCAGTGATCTCTCCATCAGAATTGTGAACTCCAAGATGAAAGCCGCGGGTTCAACTCCGGCGGGTATGATGATATTATACCGACCAAGCAGGGTTTTGCCTGATTTCGTTGGAGCGAAAATGGAGCGCAATTGCCGCTCCATTTGGTTCTATTTTGCTCTATTTTACCCAGTTCCCGTTTCGCCTTGACCACCGTAAACCCGCATGGTATAAGCCTATTCACGATTTGGCTGGCGTGGCTCAACGGTAGAGCAGCTGATTTGTAATCAGCAGGTTGGGGGTTCGACTCCCTTCGCCAGCTCCACGAAATTCAAGGGGTTACAGTGATTTCTCTGTAGCCCTTTTTCTTTAGTGCCAACCTATTGCTCACCTGAGAGCCATTTTGCCGTCTGTTCGCTTCTCTCGGATGGAGTGGTATTTTCGGACGGTTCCCACACCTTTTGATCGGCTTTACACCCCTGTCCGATTGCCTTATCATGGTCGAACCTGAGCATATCGGACGTGTTCAGGTATGGGTTGAGCTGAGAAAGTCGATTGAGGGACATCCTGGCGTGTCTAGATTTAATCCTTGTTAATCCGATCAATGGCTGGGTAGGAGGCGTTCTTGGGTAAAGTAATCGATTTAAAGTCGATCCGGAAGGACTCTTCAGAAATCCCGTTGACGATGGAACAGGGTTTAAAGCTGCTGGGGCTGGAGAAATGGCCCGAGGATTGGGACTTTTTGAGATCGCGAATCTTCCTGGATGGACTGACCTCAATCGTTAAGAGAGAGGGAGCGGCTTGGGTCAGATTCCACAGGGAAAGTATCCTGGAGGAACTGGGGCGTTTACTGCATCCCTAAAATCTCCCAACCGGACCTGGGGAGGGTACGCTGCCTAAATTTATTGACACTTTTCTTTCTTTTGTTTATACACGAAACGCGCATGAACACTACATTTGTTGGGATATCGCACTTTTAGTTTTTGCGCAGATTCCGTTTTGTAATCAGCAGGTTGGTGGTTCGACTCCCTTCGCCGGCTCCAGGAAATTCGATGGGTGGAAGGTAGTCCTTTTCTCCCTTATTTGGTTTAGGAACGCTTACGTACGAGGATTGCAGCTTCCCCCCGCACGTCAGAGCCCGTGGAGGATGTCCGATGAAAAAGCTTGTTCCCGCATTTATGTTGCTCATCTTCACATTGGTATTCAGCGGCTGCGAGATGCCTCAGGAACCTGTAAAAATTACTGAAATGCAATTCAGCAACTGGACGTGCAGTGAAATATATCAAGAGCAGCTTAGAGTAAAAGCCGCGCTGGCCGTCAGGCGCGATGCAGAACGAGGCCGCTCGGACTATGGAATGGGAGGAAATTTCAATGGGGTAACGCTTTCCTCTCATAGCAGCGGGCCGTCAGAGAGCGACAAACTGAATGAAGAGCTTCAGGTGCTTCAGCAAGCTGCTAGCCACAAAGGCTGTCCGGCTCCTCCAACGTCAGACGCATATTTACCGGACGAGTCGCCCAGATAGAATAGCCCATGAGTGCGGGACAATAGACAGGTCATTTTGTGCCTGTCTATGAGGAAGGACCGGAAAAAGCAGGGGAAAGCAGCGGATATTGCTGCAAGGGCTTATTCCACAATCATTCCCGCCGTTTCCGGTTTTTACACCCGTGCTGCGAAGCGCCTGTTCGAGCTAACAGGTGCTGTCCCTTCCTATTGTTGCCGAACGTCGAATCAACAATCCAATCCCTGTGCTGGAACACACTGAGAAGAGTTATTTAAAGGAAAGGGGGTGAAAGAATTTGGATCCACATGAGGAAATCGTGCGTCAGAAGCTGTTGCCGCAGGTCGGACAGACCGTGCGAAACAAGAAACATGGAACTATATGGAAAGTCATAGAGAAACGGCAGGTGTACAGTCACTCATTGGGCGATCCGGTAATGGGAGATTTCAAGCTCGTTCCTGCAATTTACCTGATTTATTGGAAGATCAGGGAAGGCGGAGTCCAGGGAATCGGGCGAATGCTCGGATACGCCTACACGCTTCATGACAACACGTTCGAATCGAACTGGGAAGTATTGAGTTAGCCTGCTTTCAAAGGCGTGCGCCAAACCGGCCCCATCGGGCACACGGAAATCAGGGGATAACAAGGCGGTTTTTCCGGCCCCGCACCAGGCTATACATTGGTTATACAAATGTATGGGTCCGCGCTATGGCGTTGAACAGCCGGGGCGCGTGGCGTGGCCCTTAAATCAGCCGGAGCGCTCCGCTCCTTACCAATGGGAACCTTCCCGAGGGCCGCTTCGAACCCAATCCGGGACGGGCTTTTTTTCCCTTGACTTTGCGGTCTGAACAGGCTCAAAATCTTTGCAAGCTATGGGTGTCCGGTAAAAGGGACATCAGGGAAAACGGTTAAACGCCGTTGCGGACCCGCCGCTGTGATCGGGGACGAAAGCCGTCAGCATGCCACTGTCCGAATGGGTGGGAAGGCCCGGCGAGTAGGGTGATCCGAGAGCCAGAAAACCTGCCTGTAGCTGTATAGCCGTGCTCTCGCGGATTGGAGTCCGGGTTTTACAAGCCGAAGATAGTAACGGTTTCCCGGACCCGGAATCAAGGTCCGGGTTTTTTTTAGCGCAATGGTCGATTGCGAAACTTTAGCGATAAAGTATCGCGCCCAGGTTACATCTGTTATTTTCGGGGTCAATTTCCCCCAAACGACAAAGGCTAACGCCTTGCAAGCAGCATTTGAACTTTTCTCGGATATACTAGCCTACCAGGACAACGCGCTGACCCGCATCGATCCCCGCGTAAAATTTATGCTCGCCGTCCTGGCGATCCTCGGAGTCTTGCTGTCCACCGGCTTTGCGTTTCCACCCGCAATTCTTGCTGCGAGCCTGGCCGCAATGATGGCGGTCCGAATGCCTCTCAGGCTCATATTGGTCAGACTCGCAGCCCCTTTGGGAATTGTTCTGGTCGTCATCGTGCTGCAGTCTCTGCTCATTGGTTCCACCCCGCTTTTCAGGATCTCCCTGTTCGGATTCAACATAGGAGTGATGCGAGAAGGCGTTCGGCACGGGGCTTTGATTGGAACCCACGTTCTGGGAGCAGTCAGCGTACTTCTGCTTTTAAGCTCCACCACGAGGGCGCACCAGATATTCCATGTCCTGCGCTGGTTGGGAGTTCCAAAGGGATGGGTGGAGATAGCCATGCTCATGTACCGCTATATTTTCATGCTCCTGGATCGGGCTTCCGACGTTATGGACGCCCAAAGGGTCCGGCTCGGGTATTCGAGCTTCAGGCGTTCTTTATCTTCTGCGGGTGTATTGGCGGGAACAGTAATCGAAACTGCAATGGACCAGGGGATCCGAACTCATGAGGCCATGGAGCTTCGAGGATACAGAGGTTACATGCCTTTCGGCGCTTTGCCGCGCATTTCCTCCAGAGATCTCCGGATTTTGTGGCTGACCTTGGCAGCGATGGCGGCCGCGTACATCTGGCTCGAGTGGGGTGCTTTATTGAAGAAGGTCCTCTCGCCGTAGAGGCTTCAAGCGTATGCTTTATCTATAAGGAAGGATAACCTCTTACCGGCCGGGAATAAAATTCTATGAAAATCGGAGTCCTTTTTGGAATTGGAGTCGGCCCGGGAGATCCTGAGCTGATGACCGTGAAGGGGGCAGGGGTCCTCGAACGGTGCCGGCATGTCTTCGTGCCGAAGGCACGGAGCGAAAACGGGAGCATCGCTCTTTCCATCGCCGGCCGATACCTGAGAAGCGATGCTCGAATCCACGAACTGGTCTTCCCCATGAGCGCCGACAGCGGTGAGTTGTCCCGGCACTGGGAAGAAGCAGCCGGGAGTGTCGCGGAAGTGCTCCGCACGGGGGAAGATGCGTGCTTCCTGACGCTGGGCGATCCTTTCCTGTATTCAACCTACATATATCTTGTCAGATCTTTGCGGAAACAAATTCCGGGGCTCGATGTGGTTACCGTTCCAGGAATAACCGCATTCAGCGCCGCGGCCTCCCTGGCTGAATTCCCCATAGGTGAAGCCAGGGGCCGGGTGGTCATAATCCCGGCTTCCGATGATCTTGAGTTGATAGGGGATGCGCTCGCCGGGGGCGGGACGGTAATCCTTATGAAGGTGGGCAAGCGACTTGGCAAGGTGCTTGATATCATCGAGCAGGCAGGTTTTCTGGATCGAGCGGCATATGTGGCGCGAGCGGGTCTCGATGGTCAAGAGGTTGAGACCGACCTGCGCAAGCTGCGGCTGCAAAAAAAAGAAGCGGATTACCTGTCTATTGTGCTTGTGCACACAGAGGGCTGAAATGCGACCGGCCGGGCTGTGTCCATTTTAAGAACGTGTGTTTTGTTTTCTTGACAAGTCGCGTGGGATCTTTTATTAGCACAGTAAAGATATAAAGGTTTGCATCCGAATTGTTGGCCTCCAGGCCATAAAAGGGAAACCGGTGAAACTCCGGTACGGACCCGCCGCTGTGATCGGGGACGAACGCCGCACGAAGTCACTGCCCTTTGCCAATTGGGCGGGAAGGCGCGGCTTGTAGGACGATCCGAGAGTCAGAAGACCTAACATTCGGTATGTACCTGGGGAGATGGTAAATCCTCTGGCGCTGGATATTTGTGCGCTTGGGGATTTTTTTTTGTCCCCGGTGCGAAACCAAACGCGTTCCCGGGCATCCAGGACATGAGATGCAGGGACAGGATGGGGAGACAAACCATGGCTACGCAAGTCGAATTGGCAACTAAGGGCATTCTTACGGACGTTATGCGGGAGGTCGCTTCTCAAGAAGGATTGGCGCCGGAATTAATCCTTGAGAGGATTGCCGAAGGCCACATCGTGGTCCCGCTCAACGCGAACCGTCCCGGCCGAACCGTGGGAATCGGAATGGGACTTCGCACCAAGGTCAATGCCAGCATTGGCACATCGACGGACATCGTGGATATCGATGCCGAGGTACGAAAAGCCCTGGCAGCCGAGGCCGCCGGGGCCGATACGCTCATGGAGCTTTCGGTTGGCGGGGACCTCGACAAGGTTCGCCGGGAGGTCCTGGCGGCAGTGACTCTTCCGGTTGGAAATGTACCTCTCTACCAGGCATTCTGTGAAGCCACCCGCCGTTACGGTGACCCAAACAAGCTCGACGAAGAGCTGCTTTTCGATCTCATCGAAAAACAGTGCGCAGACGGCATCTCCTTTATGGCAATTCACTGCGGGATCAATCTCTACACAATCGAACGACTGGAGCGGCAGGGATACCGTTATGGCGGGCTGGTCAGCAAAGGCGGCACCTCCATGGTGGCCTGGATGCAAAAGCATAAACGGGAAAACCCTCTCTATGCACGGTTCGACCGTGTGGTGGAGATTCTAAAAAAATATGATGTAGTCCTTTCGCTTGGCAACGGACTGAGATCCGGGGCGATTTGGGATTCCTTCGACCGCGCCATGGTCCAGGAACTGCTCATCAACTGCGAACTTGCTGAGATAGGCCGCAAGATGGGGTGTCAAATGATGGTGGAAGGTCCGGGGCACGTGCCGATCGACGAAATCGAAGCAAACATCATCCTGGAAAAAAGAATGAGCAACAACGCTCCTTACTACATGCTCGGACCGATTCCAACCGACGTGATGGCCGGCTACGACCATGTGGCGGCGGCCATTGGAGCGTCATACAGCGCGCGCTACGGAGCGGACCTGATCTGCTATATCACGCCCGCCGAACACCTTGCCCTGCCAAACGAAGAAGATGTGATAGAAGGTGTAAGGGTGGCCCGCCTCGGAGCATATATCGGGGATACCGCCAAGTATCCGGAGAGGATGAAGGCCAGGGACATGGCCATGAGCAAGGCGCGCAGGGACCTCGACTGGGAGGGGCAGTTCACGCATGGCTTTTTCCCCGAAAAGGCCAGGGCCATCCGCGAAAGCCGCTCCCCGCATGACGTGAAGGTGTGTACCATGTGCGGGGATTTTTGCGCCAACAAAGGCTCCTCTGACCTTTTCGGCCACCTCCTCCAGGGGACGAAAAAAATGTAGTAACGGTCCGCCCTCTTCGACTGGATACTCCCGGTCGTTTGGGGGCGGATGATTTGCCTCATCATTGTTGGTTTCTGCCCGATATGAACCTGCCGCACCAAAGAGCAGATGTTGCGTTTGAAGGATTCCAGCGCCTGGAAGATCTGGCGACGGCATACTGGTACTCCGAAGTCCTCTTTACGTCTTTGGAATTGAATATCTTTGGCCTCCTTGCGGAAAGTCCGGCGGCGATCGATCAACTTGCAGCAAGGACCGGATACGATGCCGACGGGCTTTCACGATTCCTGAGCGCTCTCGTTGCCATGGGCCTGGTTGTCGAGTATGAAAGAGTTTTTTCCAACGCTCCTCTTGCTTCCCGCTACCTGACGCCTGGAAATGGCGCCTATCTGGGGGATTTCCTGCTCTACCGGCGTTACCTGAGCTCCCACTGGCAAAGGCTCGGGCCTAGAATACGCGGTGGCGCGCGCGCCAACGAGCGCTCATCCGACGAATCGCCGGAACAATACGGGGAGCGGACGCTTGGATATGTAAGAGCAATGGACCTCCAGGCTCAGATCAAGTCTGCCGAGTCTATCCGGTATCTCGGAGACATGCTGGGGCCGCCCCCTCGCCGGGTTCTGGATGTTGGCGGTGGTGCCGGGGCCTGGTGCCGCGCTTTTCGAAAAATATGGCCCGGCCTCCTCACGGTGCTTTTCGAGCTTCCCGATACCATCCGGGCCGCCCGGAAACTCTATCCGGACCCCGAAGCATGGGAAGGGATCGAAACCGTCGCCGGGACGGTTCTGTCGCCATGTGTCGGCGGAAATCACTTCGACCTGATTCTACTTTCCAACATTGTTCATGCATACGGCCCCGTGGAGGCGACGGACATGCTGAAGCATTTCGCTGCATGCCTGGCTCCCGGAGGTACCATCGTCGTGCATGACTACATTGCCGATCTGCACGATATCGACCCGGTAAAGGGAAGTCTCTATGACCTTCACATGCTGATAAATACCTATAACGGGCGCGTTTACAAGCTGGAAGAAATGCTCTCGCTGCTCGATGGGGCAGGGCTGACGAACGTGCGCTTTTTTCACCTTCAAACCGACACATCGCTGTTTCTGGCCAGGCCCGAACAGTTCACGTTCGACGACGAAAATGAAAACCGGCAGATTTTTTATGCAGAGATGTTGGCCGCCCAGGCAAAGCGGTCAGGATTTTCTTTTGCCCGGGTCATAGAAGCCGGCGAGATTGCGATCGAGCCCTGGGTGCGCCTGAAATGCCGTTTCGGCTGCGATCGCTACGGCCGTTCCCTCTGCTGTCCGCCTGGCTCTCCCGATGAGGAAGAAATGCGCGCCGTAATCTCCGGGTATCGGTACGCTCTGGTGGTTCAGGGCACTCCGCCGTCTGATTTGTTTCATGAACAGCTCCTTGCTCTCGAACGGGCCGTTTTCCTGGCGGGGTATGCCGATGCCCTGGCCTTCGGGGCCGGCCCTTGTCCGGTTTGCTCCACATGCCCCGAGGACGGCCGCTGCCGTTTTCCCGAAAAGGCGCGCCCGTCCCTGGAGGCGTGCGGCGTGGACGTATATGAGACTGCCCGCAAAGCCGGCGTTGTGCTCAACCCGGTCTTGCATCGGCAAGGCTACGTGAAGTATGTGGGGCTGATACTTTTTGATAAGAAAGGAACCCATGCGAGTCCTGCTGGTCCAGGCTGTCTCGACCCATGATTGCGGCGAGAAGGTTTTCCCTCTAGGGCTCGCCATGCTCTCGGGGGCGATCCGCCGTGAGCACGAGGTGCAGGCGCTGGACCTTAACCTCGATCCTTTTCCGTGGCCCGGCCTGGTGCGCACGCTGGATGCGTTCAGACCCGATGTGGTCGGTATTTCCTTTCGAAACCTCGACCCGCTGGCTGGAAATCTCATCTCTTTCGTTCCTCACCTCAAAACACTTGGAATCCTCACCAGGCAGCACGCTCCCGAAGCTCGCGTTGTGCTCGGAGGATCTGCTTTAACGCTTTTTGCCCGGCGCCTGATGGATGAGGTGCCCGAAGTTGACGTCGCAGTATCGGGGGAAGCCGAGACCGTATTTCCACTGCTCCTTCAAAACCTGGGAGCAGCCGGTGCGGTCCCCGGTACTTTGTGGAGAACGGAGGGGAGTTGCACCTCGAATAACCCGGAAATTGTCTATTGCCAGGACCTCGACTCCTTACCGTTGCCCGATTGGCGTACATTCGAGCTGGCTGATTATCAAAATCAGAATCGATATGTTTCTTTTATGGGGGTCGAAACCAAGCGCGGCTGTCCCAACAACTGCCGTTACTGCCTTTATCCCGTGCTCCAGGGGCGCCGCCTGCGTCTTCGAAGCCCCGAGCGCATAGTGGATGAACTCGAAATTCTCCGGCAGGAGTTTGACATTCGCAGCGTCCATTTTACCGATGCAGTGGTGAACCAGCCGCAGGACCATCTCAGGGCGATATGCAATGAAATCCTGAGGCGTCGATTAGAGATCGGGTGGACGGGATTTTTCCGCGAAGACACTCTTTCGGAAAAAGAACTCGACCTGTACAGGAAGGCGGGTCTACTTACGGTTTACTTTTCCGCCGATGGGGCTTCGGACTTCGCGTTGAAACTTCTTGGGAAAGACCTGACCATGGAGCAGGTCATCCACGCGGGAAAGCTGGCTGCCCAAAGCGGGATTCTTACAGTGTATCATTTTCTCGCTAATCTGCCCGGTGAGAGCCGGGCATCCGTCGACCAGGCATATGGTTTGCTGGACAGGCTCTTTTCGCTCCATGCTTCAAAAGGAAACCTGGGCGCCGTTGTCGTCAATAATCTTAGACTATACCCGGGGACGCCCCTCACGGAAAAAATTCTGCAGGACCGCCTGATCGACCCCGGACACGACCTTCTTTACCCGGTTTATTTCAACCCGCCGCCCTGGGACAATCTCCGACATGAATTGACGGCATTTTGCATGAGCCGGGGCGCCCTAAGTTATCTTAAAGCAGTGAACAGTGAAGAGTGAAGAGTGAACAGAAAAACCAACTAAAAACTCATAACTAAAAACTGAAAACTAATCATGCGCATCCTGTTACTTGAACATCCAAGACAGGCTTCGGAAGTCCACTTCAATGACATTGCCAATACGCCCCTCTGGTCATGTCTCATGACGGGTTATGCCGGAGCTGCTCTGCTCCGGGCGGGTTTCGAGGTGGACATAGCCGATGCAGCGCGCTGGACGTTTGAGCAAACCGTGGAGTACCTGGTGGACAATCCCTCCCCGGATCTGCTGGCCGTTCACGCCGTCTATTTCTGGGAGGGGACCGAAGCCCTTTTCCGGATGTTTTCTCATCTGCGGGACAGCGGGTTCAGTGCGCCGATTTGTCTATATGGTTTTTTCCCGGGGCTCGTATGGAAAGAAATCCTGGATTACTCTCCGGCCGTCGATTATGTGGTCGTCGGGGAACCGGAAGAAACCCTGGTGGACCTGGCGCGATGCATTGAAGCCGGAAGCGCGGCACAGGTGCAAGGGGTTGCGCTTAGAGCCGGCGGGAAAGCGTCATTTCCGTTGATGCGGCCTCCCATCCAGCGGCCCGACAGGCTTGCGTTCCCTCTGAGACCGTCACTGGAATCTGAGGAAACGGTAAGTGTCCTGGCGAGCCGGGGGTGCTACAATCATTGCTCTTTTTGTCTCGTCCCGGTTCTGGATCAAGGGAATTCAATGTGGCGGGGACGCTCGCCGGAAAACGTCGTTGCCGAGATCTCCGAACTCGTTTCCAGGGGGAAGAGGGACTTTTACTTCGTAGATCCCAATTTCGTCGGCCCTGGAAATGCAGGAGAAAAAAACGTGATAAGGCTCGCGGGCCAACTGGCGGCCCTCGAAATCAGCTTCGGTATGGAGACCCGGGCAAACGACGTTACTCCCGGCCTCATGCGGGAACTGGTGAAAGCCGGGCTTACGAGGCTTCTTCTGGGCATTGAAAGCGGCAGGCCGGATGTTTTGAAGCGGCTTGGCAAGCACACGAGCATCGAGTGCAACGAACAGGCCATTGCAACCGTGCGTGAAGCGGGCCTGGAGCCGGAGATCGGCTTTATCATGTTCGATGCGCCCAGTACATTGGACGACATTGTCCAGAACCTGAAATTTCTTCAACGCAACAGGCTTCTCGACCGGCTCGGAAGGACGGCTAACCTGCTGTGCCACGATCATGTAGCTTTGAAGGGGACGGCAGGCTATGGAAACGCTCTGCAACGCGGGATGCTCCTGCCACAGGGTCTGTTCGGGTTCGAAGGGCTGCTGCTCTACGAAGATTTCAGGGTTGGATGGATGGCCGGGCTCATGAAGAGGATCTGCCATTTCGTCATCAGGGAAATGGGAAAGCCTTTATCACCTGTCTATTGGATGGATGATTCTGCACATAACGAGCCCTATCGGGCGGTAAACGATCAGCTCGTGGATATCTTCGAAAGGCTGCTCGGAATCGCGGAAAAGCTCGATCGTCTGCCGGATGCAAATTGGACGGAAGGACTGTTTGAAAGGCTGGATGATGAGCTGCGGACAACGTTGATGAAGTCCTCCGAAGTGGTGTACAGGAAACATGAGAGCGCAAACCGGCCCTGCTGAGGGCTTATCCGGTTCAAAGGCCGAAGAGGTTTCTCTGCCTCTGCTCAAGCGAAGGTTTCCTTTTCGTCTTGGAACGACATCCTATATCCTTCCTGCGGAAATTATCCCTAACATCCGGTACCTGGCACGATACTTCGATGAGCTTGAACTCGTGTTTTTCGAAAGCGGCGGGGAAAGTAACCTCCCGAGTCCGGGCGACATCCGCGAGATGGCGCGTCTTGGTTCGGATTTGGACTTAAACTATAACGTGCACCTGCCCGTGGACCTGTTTTTCGGTGATCCGGATCGCGCTTTGCGGCGAAGGTTTTGCGAAACGGCTTTCTCCTTTTACGATAGAACTCTTCCCCTTGCGCCCACTTGCTACATTTTGCATCTGGATAGCCGCAGGGCCGATGAAATCATCGAACCGGACAGATCGGCATGGGTAGAGCGTGTGCGCGAGTCGCTGGAGACCATGCAGTCGAAGGGGATCGATCTGCGGCGGATGGCCGTCGAAAACCTCGAGTATCCTCTGCAACGCATTTTGCCCTTTGTGGAAGCCTTCGATATGTCCTTTTGCCTGGACATCGGCCACCTGCTCCGATACGGGCATGATCCGGCGGAGCAGACGGCATCGTTTTTGACTATGTGCTCAATGGTGCATCTGCACGGAGTAGATAACGGGAAAGACCACATCGGCCTCGATCGCATTCCGCCCGCGGAGTGGAAAGTCATCTGCAGGGCGCTGGAAAAATACGACGGGGGGGTATCCCTTGAAGTCTTTTCAATCGATGACCTCTCCGTTTCTCTCGACCGAATGCAGGATATGGCAAGAAGGGAGAATGGCAATGAATCTTGATGAGATCGTAAAACAGATTCACCCGGTCCGGCAGGAATGGGTGGAGAGGGCACGTGAGCATACGGCACATCTTGCAATACCCCCTCGTGCGCTGGGGCGGCTGCACGATATCGGGGAGCGCGTTTGCGGCATTTGCGGGACTCTCCAACCGGACGTAGCCGCCAAAGCCTTCCTCGTTATGGCTGGAGATCATGGGGTGGTATCCGATGGGGTGAGCGCGTTTCCTCAGGAAGTGACCGGCGAAATGGTGAAGAACTTCTTGAGGGACGGCGCCTCTATAAATGTTTTGGCCCGCCATGTGGGCGCCGAAGTATTAGTGGTGGACATGGGTATCATCCCTGACGTTGACCCGGGTCCGCCGGAAGGCGGCAATCGTTTCCGTATCTGCAAGGTGGGCAGGGGTACGGGCAACATAGCCAAAGGACCGGCCATGAGCCGCCCTCAGGCCGAGCAGTCGATCATGCAGGGCTTCAAGTTGGCCTCGGACCTTTTTGCAGCCGGCACCCAACTCCTCGGGACCGGGGACATGGGGATCGGCAACACAACGCCTTCGGCCGCGGTTGGCGTGGCTTTGACCGGAGTGTCCGTGAATCTGATGGTAGGCCGTGGGACAGGCATCGATGAGGAAGCCCTGAAAAGGAAATGCGAGATCGTGCGGCAGGCTGTTGAAATAAACCGCCCGAATCCCGGGGACGGTCTGGATGCCCTGGCCAAGGTGGGAGGGTTCGAAATCGGAGGCATCGCAGGGTGCGTCCTGGCCGGCGCATATCACAGGCGTCCGGTCGTGATCGACGGGTTCATCTCTACGGCCGGGGCCCTGGTGGCCCACTCTTTGTGTCCCTCTGCGATTGACTACGTTTTTGCCGGGCATTGCTCGGAAGAGGCCGGACATCGCAGAATGCTGGAGCATCTTGGGCTCGAGCCTATACTCGACCTGCGGATGCGCCTTGGGGAAGGTACCGGCGCAGCCCTGGCAATGAGCGTAATCGAGGGCGCAGTGAAGGTTTTCAAGGAGGTGCTCACCTTTGAGGACGCCGGAGTCACGAACAAGCCCGAGTAGACAACCGGTCTTTTATATCTGTAGACCCGTAGACTCGTAGGATGGGTGGAGCGTAGCGCAACCCGTCAGGCCTTTTCGGAACAGTTTTTCATGTTTCATTGGGACTTTGTCAGTCAGTTTCGCGCCTTCGCGTCTTCGCGTGAAAGACTGTCTTTTCGAAGCAGTCCGGGTAGACAACCGGTTTTTAATATCTGTAGTCTTTACGAGTTCGCGCGGACCTGATTGCCGGATTTTGCGGCATCGCCTGCCCGGGCACGGGAACAGACGTTTATGTGGCGCCAATTCACCATTGCTCTATCGTTTTTGACGATCTTTCGTCTGCCTGTTTCAGGGGAGATATCCCCCCGTGATTCGGGAAGATGCTATGCGGCCTTTCCCGTCGTGGGCCTGCTTATCGGCCTCATGACTTCCCTGATGGTCCTGGCGCTCCAGGCCGTCATGCCTCCTCTTCTCCTTGCAGCCTGGGCATGCGCTTTCATGACGCTGATGACACGAGGGTTCCATCTTGACGGACTGGCGGATTTGGCCGACGGGCTGGGTGGAGGCTACACCGCCGCAAGGCGCCTTGAAATCATGAAAGACAGCGCAACCGGCGCATTCGGCTCCCTGGCCCTTGTTTTGGCCATCCTTCTGAAGGCGAGCGCCATTTACACTCTGATTATGGCAAAGAGCTGGCCGGCTTTGGCGATTGTCCCGGCCCTGAGCCGTTTCGCAATCGTTCTCAGCGCTTATAAAAGCTCCTGCGCGCGCACGGGAGGCCTTGCCAAATCGACTATAGAATGTATTACCCGCGGCACGGTCCTCGTCGCTGCTTTGTCATCTGTAGTTTTCACGCTGCTCCTCGTTCCGAAGTTCGCCCCGGTTTTATTAGGAACAGCCATCGCAAGCGCTTTTCTAATGAGGTGGCTTGCACACCGTTGGCTGGGGGGCGTCACTGGAGATGTACTCGGCTCGGTCAACGAGCTTACAGAGGTCCTTCTTTTTACATTGTCGGCCTGTCTGGCGCATTCTCTGCCCTGAGCGACGCTCGTGTGGGGTTCGAACTACATCACCTCGAAATGCCCGACCGCAGGGTTGCCAAGAAATCCGGTAGAATATCCTTCTGTGCAGGTCCCTTTTGATATTGTTGACCGCTTTTTTGGGAATCATTCTTTTTTGCAGAACTTACTGCACATTCCCCGGTTTGCCGACTCTAAACGTGGGCTTAATCGAGGGCCAGCCAAAATGGTCACCATGATCGGTGTGGCTTGTTCTGGCATGGGACAAAATTCTAATTGTCTAATGTTTTTACTCTTGAAATAAGCACTCATGAGCCCCCGCATTCATAGCAGCGCGATCCAGTATTACTTTCTGGTATCCACACAGAATCATCCTCAAGGATTCTGTATTTCTAAAAATAATTCGCGGCCTGATCATTATTCTGCGGCCCATCGACTTTCTGATGCAGTACCTGAAAAAAGCCCCTAGACATTCGGCTTTGTCAACAGAATCATCACGCTGCACTTCCGCCTTAAAGAGATCAACTCTGATATTTGATTCAGCAGGCACGGGATCATCGCCAACCCCAAGAACACGCGGCCTGCCGTCGTTTGATATGTAGATAACGGTTCTAAAGATAACTTCCTGCCCTTTGTGAATAAACCGAAAATAGTCAGGGCTCACCTCTACCTCTATATCACCTGATAGGATGCGTAGGATATATGCAATCAATTGCCGCCTCCCTCATGGGGATAATGGAAGCAGGGTCGCATAGCCTGCTTTTCTTGTTTCACCATTGGATATTTTGCTCCAAATTGTCCCGTGTTGACTTGACGTGCAGGTTCAGGAGAACAGAGACATCAAGAAAAACTACACACGGGCCGGTTTGCCTCAGATTGTCTTCTCTTTTCTGAATTCATGTGTTTCAAACAGAAATGTTGCTAGTGCCGTTGCACAGCCCACCGCAAGTCGAGCGTGGCGCGGCCCAAGCCCCTTGAATTGGCCTTCTTTGCCGTGACCTGTTCCATAAAGGTTGCGGAGTTCCGCGATACCCTGTGAGATCTGGCCCAGGTTACTCAGCATCCGCTTGATAGTATCAGCGCCCTTGGCGCTATCTGGGATGTCCTCAGGCACTAGCTTTAGGACGCCCCGCGCCTCTTTTACCAAACGAGTCACATCCCACCCAGCATCCGCGATCAAACCGTAGTCAGCAAGAATGGTTCTACAGGTCGTCTCAACGAGTTCCTTGGCTGTTCCAATAGCCAGATCGGGATCGTCCTCAATGGCATTTCGAATTCTATCAATCTGTTGTCGTAAGACTTTGCTGTCAAAGCCTGATGCAGTCTCTGCTAGCTCCTCTACAGTTGGATTGTGAGCAGCGGCACTAATCCGGCCATCTGAGTAAACAAAGCCATCCCTCTCAAGCCACCTAGTTAAGAGAGCCAGCTTCTTCTCCGAGTAATCATCTTTGTAGCCTGTCGGGGGGTGCTTGACCCTTTCTTCCAGTTCAGTCAGAACGCTCTCGTAGACGCGCAGGACTCTTTGCACGTCACGCCAAGAAGAGAAGTTCACTGCATGGTAATACTGCTCCACGAGGGCGCGGCGTTGTCCCGATTCTGGTGGCGAATAATCGCTCGCGAATGGCACATCTGCCGCGTCAAACTCCTCGGAGATCGTGCGGAGGGCAGTCCCCACAAAATACTCTCTAAACTCTGTACGCGTCTTCTTGCTGATGAGGTCAGTCATAATTCCTTAAAGGCAGTTCAGGTCAAGGTTTATCTTCAAACTCGCATCCGTCCCGGGCCTGTTTCACTAATTGGACGTGATACAACATTCTGTCCAGTTATTGCACAAAAAAAGTTTTCGTCGGACTGGGACCGCCCATAAGTAAGTTTATGACATAGCAGTCAATTCCTCTTCAGGCATCACCAGGGTTTTCGTTTCCGTGAATTCATCCGACAACGCGAACTGGGGCAGCTCTCTTTTTATTTGCGTTTTCTTGAATGTCAACGGAAACGGGAGACTCACTGTTGTGCCGTCCGTTTCGATGAGTTCATTCGCAAAGCCCTTGTGGGAGAATCTGTTGGTTTTCAATGGATGTATGCGGCAAATATTCCAAGGTAGCGGGATTTCGGTTTGCGTTCCCTCAAGCGTTGCCGTCGAAGCTGATTGTTACCAGACTCGCCTCTGGGCCGTCCCACTCAGGTGTTCCTGAAGGGCAGTCTTAATTTCAGCGATCCTGCTTTCGCTCAAAGAAATGAAGAACATGGCGACTTGTCCACATTGATAAACGGTGCAGTGGACGCTTGATTTTCCTTCTGTGATTTTGCTTTTGATTGTGAGAAGCCTTTGATGGAAGACGCCACGCCCCGAATGCTGGTAAACCATAACAATGCGATTTGATTGATCGAGCAGTTTTCTGATCTCCGCAATCTTGATGTGTTTTCTCGATGCTTTGTCCGTAGCGATTCCGATGTCTGGATCGAGGAAAACGTCTCCGTCTTGAGGTACTTCATTGAAATAGTCCGTCCTTTTCCCCGAAAACGTCGATTCGCCATGAGAGATTCTACATGTCCGGCCAAGGTTGAGTAACCGATTGTAAGTCTCGATGTCTTCCGTTGTCCACGATTGAACATGATCGGTTATCATTGGCTCCGCTACGACATTTCGAATCAACCCCTTGGTCAAGAGTAGTGAGATTAGTGAGCCTTTCCAGTGGTCAAAAGCGTCTCCCAGGAATTTACTGTTCACGATGTCATCTCCGAAAAACTGTTCACTGTAGGGACGATTTTCAAAGAACGCGTGCAGTCACTTCCACCATGGGTTCGAATCATAACTCCTTCAACGGCTCAGGCGGCCAATGGCCGCTCATGGCGGCGCCTGCGTCGGGGTCCAGTTTTCGCAATGGAAATACGGAGAGTATCGCGATGAGTCCAACGATCGCAAAGGCCGGCCAGAAATCATCGGCGCTCAAGGCTGCCTGGTGATGCCAGTTGAGCGTCAGGCTGAGCAAAAGGGCCCCCGTTCCGACCCCCAGGCTCAAAAACAATTGTTGCAGCATACTGAAGAGGGTCGTGGCGCGGCTCATCGACTCGTCCGGCACCTCGGCAAACACGAGCGTGTTATACCCCATGAACTGCAGCGAGCGAAAGAAGCTGCCGACCAGCAAAACCGCCATGATGACGATATGGGGCGTCGCCGGACGAAAAAAACCGCAGGCGGCCATCGATACGGCGCAGATGAATGCATTGCCGATCAGCATGCGGCGAAAACCCAGGCCTCGGATGATAAACCGGGCGAAGAACTTTACAAGAAGGGCCCCAAGGGCAAGGGAAACGGTCAAAAAGCCGGATAACAGAGGGCTCATGCCAAAACCGATTTGAAGCATGAGCGGCAGCAAAAAGGGCATGGCGCCGATACCGATGCGAAACAAAGAGCCGGCTTCGATACACACGCGAAAAGTGGAAAGCCGGAACAGGCTCAAATCGACAATGGGCGCAGGCACGCGCCGAGCATGGATGAGATAAAGGGCAAAGCAAAGAAGGCCGAAGATCAGGAAGGCGGCAACTTCCCCGTTCGTCAACAGGTTGCGGCCTACGGTCTCAAAACTGATCACCAGTCCCGCCAGGGCCGCGGCCATCATCAGGAATCCGCCAATATCCAGCGGAACGACCTTTTCCTCGCGAATATTGTCAATGAACAAGGTGACCAGAACCATGCCCAGAAGGCCGATCGGCAGGTTGACGAAAAATATCCAGCGCCATGAAAAATACGTGACGATCAGGCCTCCCACGGGAGGTCCCAGAACCGGGCCGAGCATGGCAGGCGTCGTCAACCACGTCATGGCGCTCACCAGTTTGTGCTTGGGAACCATCTTCAGCAGCACCAGCCGGCCGACAGGCATCATCATGGCGCCGCCCAGTCCTTGCAAAAGGCGCGCGCACACGAGTTGCCGCAGGCTTTGCGAGAAGCCGCAAAGGGCCGAGGCGAGCGTAAAAATAAGAATAGCGGCCCGGAACACCGTGCGCGCGCCAAAGCGGTCGGCCGCCCAGCCGCTGAGCGGGATGAACAGCGCGAGGCTGAAGAGATACCCCGTAATGGCGAGATTAAGGTGAATCGGGTCCGTGTGCAGCGACCGGGCTATGACAGGCAGGGCCGTGGCGATGATCGACCCGTCAAGCAGTTCCATGAACAGGGCGCTGGCGATGATAAGGGAAACGAGCGTGGTGCGCGGCAATAGGGAAGACATAACGGCTAGACCTGAGCCTGTACGATTTCCGATGCGATCCCGATGAGTTTTTTTGGCATTGGAAACCCCTGGGTGTGGAAGTGGAAGTGGACATAAGGGCTATTCACGATCATACTCTTTGCGATGTTCTTCAAGCAGGTCGGCGGTGAGAGAAAAACTTCCTTCAAGGAAACCGCAGGCAGCCGCGATGGGGTCTTGCGGGGCCGTCCTGATGACAATGCCCTCCGGCGCCTCGATGAGCTGGCCTTTTGCGCCGGGCCGAACACCGTATTTCTCCCTGAGTCCCCTGAGTCTTTTAGGGATGAGAATTTGCCCTTTGGGCGACATCTGCACCACCGGCATCTGCGTTCTCCTATTTTGGATACCCTCACCTTTAATCACAGTTGATAATTAAATGGAACTTCCAACTTTTTGACCAGGAGTGATACTTACTCTATAAGTAACCCTTATCTCTTTTGAAACCCCGTCCGGCAGGCGGGTCTGATCATGGACGCCGTTGCTCTTTAAAGGAAATCCGGTGACCCCGATTCAGGAACTTCTAAACAGGATCCGATGGGATAGGGAATTCGGAGCGGGGACCTTCGAAATCGGTTATGTCGATCATGTCGCGCAAAGAACCGTTCGTATCCCGCTTGGGAGAATGCATTTCGAGGAAGGAAACCGGTTTTCTTTTCAACTTGAGGACGAGACCGGTGATACAACTAATATTCCTTTTCATCGAATTCATGAAGTGTACCGAGATGGTTTGCTGATTTGGCGAAGACCCGGTTGAATATTCAATATTGGTGGAAATCCGGCACGTTCATCAAAGTCGTGTAAATGAAAACTGACGTGGTCATAATCGGCGCAGGCGCATCGGGCCTGATGTGCGCAATTGAGGCTGGGAAAAGGGGGCGGTCGGTCCTTGTCCTCGATCATTCCGAAAAGGCGGCAGGCAAGATACTGGTTTCCGGGGGAGGACGGTGCAACTTCTCGAACAGGATTATGGGACGGGAAAATTACATTTCGCAAAATCCCCGGTTCGCCACGTCCGCCCTTTCGCGATTTACTCCATCGCATTTTCTGTCCATGGTGGAAAGCCATGAGATCAGGTACCATGAACGCGAAGAGGGCCGGCTTTTCTGCAATGAGAACTCCCGTGAAATAGCCGACATGCTCAGGTCCGAGTGCGACAGGGCCGCGGTATGGCTCCAGTTGAACTGCAAGATATCGGAAATAAGCAAGACCGGCGGTTTCCGGATTGCAACGGACAAGGGTATTTTCGATTCCGAGTCGCTCGTTATAGCGACCGGGGGCCTGTCTTATCCCAATCTGGGGGCCAGCAATTTCGGATACGCAGTAGCAAAGCAGTTCGGGCTGAAAGTCACCAAATTGAAGCCGGCTCTCACCCCTTTGAGGTTCAGCCCTGAGGACGCAAGGGTATACGGGGATCTGGCGGGAATTTCCATCGATTCCACGGTTAGCCACGGAGGGGCAAAATTCCGGGGCAATCTGCTCTTTACTCATAACGGAATAAGCGGCCCGGCGATCCTTCAGATATCCTCCCACTGGGACGGGAAGGGCAGCCTGACAGTCGATCTGCTGCCCGCACTGGACATTTCCGCAGTCTTTTTGGAAAGGCGCCGTTCCAAAACACTTGTGTCCACGATCCTCGATCGATATCTGCCGAAGAGGTTCGTGAGGCTCTGGTGCGATCTCTACGGTGCGTCAAGGCCAATCAACCAGTATTCAGAGCGTGAACTCGATTCCATCGCCTGCAGCCTGCACGCATGGCCGCTGCGCGCGGACCGCACGGAGGGATTCGACAAGGCCGAAGTGACCCTGGGCGGCGTCGATACGGACGAACTCTCGTCCAGGAGTATGGAAGCCAGGAAGGTGCCGGGCCTCTATTTTCTGGGAGAAGTCGTCGATGTGACGGGGCATCTCGGCGGATATAACCTTCATTGGGCATGGGCGTCCGGGTATGCCGCAGGACAGTTCGTTTGATCTCGAACCGCACCTATCGAGGATTCGTGTCCTTTTCCTCGTCAATCATCAAGCCTGTTCAAATGTTCGTCTGACAGCTCCTCCAAAAACGGGCTGATCCCGCTGGCTTTGTTCTGCCGCATTCTGGCGTAGGAAATGTGAAGGTTGCGTTCGGCCCTGGTGCATGCGACGTAGAAAAGCCTGCGCTCTTCTTGAACTTTATCCCCGTTGAAATAGCCGTTATCTTCCTCGACGGATCGCCAATGAGGCAGGATATTGATCTCGCATCCGGCCAGAAACACGGTATGGAACTCGAGCCCTTTGGCGGAATGGATCGTGGACAGGCGGACCCCTTGTTCCTTGGATTCATCGTCGTCTTCATCTTCGGTGCGCAGGGAGCAGTCTTCCAGAAACTCCTCTATGGTTTCCCTGCCTTCGGCTATGCTGAGAAGTTCGTTTATGTTCTCCTGGCGCGATATAAGGCTGCTCTCATCGCCCTCTCCGGCATAGGTCTCCAGGTGCTTATCGTAATGGGTAATGTCGATGATCTCTTCGAGGGCCTGCCTGGGTGGCATGTTTTTGATCCGGTCAAGGATGAACAGCACCATCCCTATCCCGCCGGCTACTTTTTGCAGGCCGAGTTTTTTCTGGATAGCGATGGGACTTTTCTCCACCAAAGAACCGCCGGGAAGATCGATCTCCCTGATTTTCTGAATTGATTTTTTGCCGATCCCTCTTTTGGGAACATTCAGAATTCTTTCATAGGCGACGTCATCCCTGGGGTTTACAGCACACGTAAGGTAGCTTATCAGGTCCTTGATTTCACGGCGCTCATAGAAGGAGATTCCACCGACGAGCTTATACGGGACCCCGAGTTCGTTGAATGCCTTTTCCATGATTCGGCTGATGAAGGTTGTCCTGTAAAGGACTGCCATCTGCTCGAATGCAGCCCCATCGTAGCGGTAGGCCCGGCATTTCTCGGCCACCCACCTGGCTTCGAAGTAGGAATTATCGAAACTTCTCAGCGTGGGCAGATTGCCCGGTTTGGTGCTGAAGCAGTTCTTCTTGATCTCCTCGTTATTGAAGCTGATGATCTCATTTCCCAATTCGACAATGGGGGCAGTGGAGCGGTAGTTTTGCTCGAGCAGGAAGACCTTTGTCCCCTCATATTCTTCAGGAAACTGGGCGAAATAGCTCGGCTCCGCCCCTCTGAAGCTATAGATGGACTGTGAAAAGTCACCCACGACAGTGATGTGCCCGTTTATTACCAGGAGCTTGACTATGGCGTTCTGGACGGAATTGGAGTCCTGGTGTTCATCCAGAAGAATGTATTGGAACAAATCCTGATAGTAGGTTCGAATTTGATGCTTCTCTTCCAGCAGGTTGAGAGCATGGAGCAGGATATCGTCAAAGTCCATTGCGTTCGAATCTTTGAGCCTCCGGTTGTAGTGCTCGAAGATGAATTCGAGCTTTCTGAATTCTTTGACGGAGTGTATGTATGCATCCGGTTTGAGGGAATTCTTGGCTCTGCTGATGTGGGCCCTTATCGCCCTGGCGTACTTGCCGTCGATATTGAAACCGTGTTCGAGAATGTTTTTTATCAGCCCGATCTGATCGGTTCCATCGTAAATGGTGATCGGGCATTTGAAGCCGATTTCTCCTGCATGCGCTTTCAATATCTGCAGCATGGAGGAATGAAATGTTCTTACCCAGGGAAAATCTTTAGTCCATCTTCCGGTCGATTTTGTGAGCCGGTCTTTCAGTTCGTTTGCTGCTTTGTTGGTGAATGTGATGCAAAGGATACGCGTGGGATCGTACCCGGCCCTGATCAGGTGCTCGAATTTGGCAACGATGGTCGAGGTCTTACCCGCTCCTGCGCCCGAGCAGATAAGGGCCGGTCCATCCAGATACTCAACGGCTGCTGCTTGCGTTTTTGATAATGACGGCAATAACTTATCTCCTAATGCATTACTCTGAAAGAACAATTGGAGCAAAAATACTCCAATGGGTCAACTCCCCCTGGTTGGGGAGATTCTTTATCCCATATTCGTGGAATTTACCAGTTGGAAACCAGGCTGTCTTGCCGCTGGTTTATTTAATGAAAATGTTTCGCATTCGAGTTTGGCTCGCACTTGAGTGGACAAACGCCCAAGTCTACTTAGATTTTTAGAGATCAACCACTTGCGCCTCCAGCCTGGCCCACAGCCGGTCGCGAGAGGACATTATGGCCGAAAAGGATTTGAAACAGAAGGTTGTCCTCATGGCAGATGACGATTACGATGACGTCATTCTGGTAAGGAACGCCCTCCGGGAATGTAACTGCGACGTTGAATTCCGCTCCGTGGGAGATGGAGATGAAGCGATCGAGTATCTAACCGGGAACGGCCGATATAAGGACCCCGGCTCAGCGCCGCGTCCGAGCCTTATACTGCTCGATGTCGACATGCCCGGGAAGGATGGTATCCAGACGCTGCAGGAGATCAGAAGCAATCCCGAAATCCGTACGATCCCCGTAGTTGTACTGACGGATTCCAGGGACAGGGACCTGATGCTCCGCATCTACAGACTGGGGGGCAGCGCTTTCATCACGAAACCAGCCGTTTACAAGGATATAGTAAAGGCGCTGGACCGTCTATGTGAATATTGGTTTCAAACCGTCTCTCTGCCCGATGAAACGGCAGGCGAAAGTTGCATACCGGACGACCGTATTGAGGGTGTACGGAAAGATCAGGGTTAGGGCTCATTCCTTCATGCGGGCTGGAGGATCTACTCCGAGACTTGGGGAATAGACCTGGCGCGAGCCTTTGTCGAGCGGGAGCGGGTATCAAAGATCCCCATCTCGTTTTTTTTCCGGTCGATATATTCGGCCGCTGCCAGGGCCGCCGTGCACCCCTCCGCCGCCGCAACCACTATCTGCTTGGCATATTTGGTCTTCAGGTCTCCTGCTACGTAAATCCCCGGGATACTGGAAGCACATTTCTCATCGGTTATCACATAGCCTGAGCCGTCAAGTTCTATGCCGGGGGGCACAAGCTGGTTGTTTGGCAAAATACCGACAAAAATGAAAACTCCCTCCGTGTCGATAGGGTTTTTCTCCCCGGTCAGCAGGTCTTTTACGGCAATTGAATGAACCCCGTCTTCATTGGCGCGTATCTCAGCGACAACCGAATTTAGAATCAGCTCGATACTCGATTCCTGAATCCTTTCCTGCAGGATTTTGCTTGCCCTGAAAGCGTCCCGGCGGTGGATCAGGTAAACCTTTGAGGCAAGCTTTGCCAGATAAAGGGCCTCTTCCAACGCCGTATCGCCTCCGCCGACGACTGTAACGACCCTGTCGTGAAAGAAGAAACCATCGCACTTAGCGCAGTAGGAAACACCTCTGCCCAGAAACTCGATTTCGCCGGGGACCCCAAGCCTCCTGGGCGTTCCGCCTGTTGCGATGACAACGGCATGCGCTTTTAGAAGTTTCCCGTTACCGAGGTTCACCGTGTGGATGTCCGGTCCCGGATCGATGGAGACGGCTTCGTCCTGAATAACCTCCAGGCCGTAAGATTGAGGATGCTGAAGAAGCTTGTCGGAGAGGCCAAGACCACTGATCTCCTGGAAACCGGGATAGTTCTCGACATCTTTCGTAATGGCCACCTGGCCCCCGGGAGTTGCTCTTTCCACGAGCACGGTCTTGAGCAGCGCCCTCATGGCGTAAAGACCGGCGGTAAGCCCTGCGGGCCCTCCACCAAGTATTATGAGATCGTAGATAGAGCCGTCTGAGTTCATAAGTATAAACCCTTCTAAGCTTTAAAATTTAATTCACGTGCCGGCAATATGCAAAGTGGACAGGGGGGCGGGAGGGGACGATCTCGAAATCGGCGGCGATAAAATTGGCATCCAAAGCGGCGAAACTCAGGCCTGCCCCCTCGGGCGGCATGACAAGCCTCGCTACGGGGGTGCGGTTATGGCCGCTTTGGGTGGTTTTTTTTACAAAAGGGGCAATGCAAATCCATTCGCCCGCGAGTTGGACCAGGTTCCCGGATGTGCCCCGGCCGTGCGTCTCGGGACCTCGATTCGGTTGAGGTTTGTTGGACTCGGGAGATACCGGAGGGGCTTCATCCCATTTTCGTTCCTCGCTTGATCCATGGCTGCCGCCACGACTGTGAGGGACTTCATTCGATTTGGAATTCCTGCCCGAACCGCTGCCGTGACTATGGCCGCCGCCGTGGCCGCGGGCGACAATAATCTTCCCCTCGCCGCAAAGAGTGGAGTTTTCCGTTGAAGCCATAGCAAGACCCAAGACGGCGCAAAACAGTACGGCCGGAAATAATAGATTATTTCCGGGCATTTCCAGCTCCTTTGTTCGAGATCATTATACCCTTTTTCCCTGCGTGTCTTCTGTTGTCTGATTTTAGCCTAATGTAAGTCGCGGTAAAGAATTTGCTTCCAAAAAAGGGAAGTATTACCTTTAAGTTGAAATATCGCATAGATACGCCTGGAAGGAGGTTGGATGATGAACGGAAATGGATTTTTCACGCGTGCCCTGATCGGGGTCATGATCGTGTTGTTGGCAGCTCCGGCCGGAGTGTTTGCGCAAGGCAATGAAACTAACCGGCAAAACGATGAAACGAACCGGCAGAGCAATGTAACGAACCAAACGTTCAGCCAGGCAGAGCTGGATTCGATGCTTGCACCGATAGCCCTGTACCCCGATTCGTTGCTCGCGCAAGTCCTCATCGCGTCAACATACCCTGACCAGGTTGTGGAAGCGGATCGTTGGGTGAAGGAACACCAGGGCATGAGTAAAGATGAGCTAAATGCGGCCTTGGACAAAATGGATTGGGACTTGAGCGTGAAAGCGCTGGTGCCTTTCCCGCAGGTGCTCGCCAAAATGGATGAAGATCTGGATTGGACGAGTAAACTGGGCAAGGCTTTTCTGGCTCAGGAAAAAGATGTCATGGCCTCTATTCAGGGACTGAGGGCGAAAGCTTACGCCAAGGGTAATCTCAGATCGACTGAACAGCAGAAAGTAGCTGTCGAGGGTGAGAATATCGAGATTGAGCCTGCTAATCCTGAAGTTGTCTATGTGCCCTATTACGATCCGATGGCAGTTTACGGTGACTGGTGGTGGCCGGGATATCCTCCATTCGCCTTCTTCCCCTTTTGGGGTCCATTTCTTGCCTGGGGTCCGTTCGGATTTGGAATAGGTATCGGAGTAGGGGCGTTCTGGGGTTCGGGCTGGGGGCACTGGAATTGGGGCCGCCGGGATATGGCCATTAATGCCAATCGAAATGTCAATATCAACAGGTCCGATCCCAGTGTCACTCGTAATATGAGAACTACCAGTTTTAGCCATGTTGCGGCGCAGCGGGCGGCGGCTACGGGCCGAACCGCCGGCGCGGGCCGAACCGGTGCTGCCGGGAGACGCTCCGCTGCTTCTGTCCAGAGGCAGCTTAGCCATGGCCGAACCGGTGCAACACGTGGCGCCGCCGGATCGCGTAGAACCGGCAACGTTGCCCGAGGCTCCGCGCGATCGGGGGATAGAGATGTTGCGGCAGGCGGGTCGCGTAGAACCGGTAATGCGGCGCGAAGCGCCGGTGCGCCTAGAGGCGGCGCTAGAAACGGCTTTAGCGGCAGTAGAGGCGGCTTTGGCGGTGGCAGCAGAGGCGGCTTTGGCGGTGGCGGCCATTTCGGTGGCGGCCATGCCGGAGGCGGTGGCGGCGGACGCCGTTAATCACACTTATGGAACAGTTAAAAACAGGGGCGCTACCCGGAAATGGTAGATTGCCCCTTATCATTTGCCATAATCCAACTCAGCGCTGAATAGTCACGGTAATCGTGATTTTCTTGTTCCCTCGCTCAACGACGACCTTGAAATCGAGACCGCCCCGGGTCAGCGCCTGTTGAACTTCCTCGACGCTTTTGACAGGAGAGCCGTTTATCGAGACGATAATATCGCCTTTGCGCAGATCGCTTCGAGCTGCGGGGGAGCCGGGCAGAATTCCCATAATTTCAACCCCACGGCCCGAGGCCTCAGGCTGAATTGCAACGCCGAGCCGCGGACGATGGACCGGTGCGGATTTGTCGGTTAAGACTACGTAGTCAGCAAGGTTCGGGTCCAGTGTAGAAAACGGATAGTTTATCGGGACCGGAGCTACGGTCCTGTATTCGTGAGGCTTTCGGATACGGGTGAGGTATGGGACACCCAGGCGGTCGGTGATATGGCCTTTACCAACGGCGACAACAATTATGCATTTCCCTCCCGTCTGCTGCAGCCGCTGTGCAAGGGTTTGAGCCATTGTCTCCTCCCAGGCCAGTTGCGCCTCGAAAAAGGATTGGGAATCCTTGACAGCCCCCTTTTGGTGTACGGTGTACTCTTTGCTGATCCGGGCCCGGTTGGCGGCGTCGTCGAGATGAAAATCGCGGGCCACCCGGGAGCGCTCGTCGGGCGTGAGTGAACCCAGGCCGTTGCGGCCTATCTTTCTCACCACCTCATTGGGAGCATTCAGGCCTAGAACGGGCATGTGCCTTTCTTTCTGCCAATCGATAAGGTTCCTGTAGAGAGAATAGGGAAATCCCCAGCTTGTCTCCCATCCGACCTCTTTAAGAAAATCCTCCTCGGTCATTTCTCCCTGAATATAACGGTCCAGAATTGGCTGCGCCTCTGCCGGGAACATCTCCATTGCCAGTTCGACGCATCGCCCCCCCTGAGAGAGTTTTTCGAGGATCTCGAGCTGAACTTTGTGGTCTTCTGCGCTCGTGTGTATTTCCCCGACGTAAACGATGGATACCTTGGAAAGGTCGCCTATGAGTTTGTCGAAGCTGATGACATTGCCTGTGGCCGTTTCGATGACGTCGCCGACATGAAACTCCACGGGGTTGAGCTGCGCAGGGCGGGGCTGGCCTGATCCGGCTGTTGTAGAGCAGGCGGCCATCAGCAAAAGAGCGAGCAACATCGGGCAAAACGCAGCCATGGAGTGCAGAGCGTAATTTCCCGGTTCGTGGAACTGAGTGCATAAATACCGTATCACTGGTGGCATAATCGGTCCTTGAAATCGAAAGAGTAAGTTGCCGTCGGGGCTGAGTTGTCCACCGACCTTTCTGAATCCATTCTGGACAATAAGACCTGGAAGGAATAATATCACCAGAAATCCGCAGTGATTCGACTCATATAAGACATTTTGGACTTTTGCGGCACAGGAGGCGGGTTGTCCGTGAGGGAGCAATCGAGGCTTCAGGGACGTTCTGTGGCGGGATCGCCGGGACGTGCCCTGCCCGGAACAGAAGTGGCTGTGAAACAAAGACGGGGCGTAATGCCGGAGCATGAAGCGGGAAGCATTTCTTTTTTGAAATCTTCGTCTTATAAATGATATAAATAACTATGATATCGAGGCGGCTTGCTTCGCAGATTATGGATGGAAAAAAGGCATGATTGTTTTCAAAAAGATTCCCTTTCAACTTGGCTCGGAGATTTTGATCCGCTCGACCTCCCAGCACTCGCACAAAGCAAAAAGCAAGATTATCGGGGTGCTCGAAAAAGAATTTATAATGATTGAGAACCCTGTGTTCGCGATAAGCGACAATATCACTGCAATTGTTGAAAATGATATCCTTATCGCGTATCTGAATGAAGGATACTTGTTTACATTTAAGAGTCGATTTAACCAGAAACTCATAAGAAATATTATCTGTATCGATTATCCCCAAAATTTCGAAGTAGAGCAATTGAGAAAGGAGCATAGAGTAAAGGTAAACCTCGAGGCGATATTGTCTATAAGCGACATTGATCTTTCAGGGCATGTCAAAGACATCAGCGAAACAGGTTGTTCATTTGAGGTGCCTAAAATCATTTCATTATTTAAAGGTCTAGGGCTTATAGCAACGTTCACGCTTCCAAACGACGTATTGATTAAAGATCTGCGGTGTATGATATCAATCGTCAAATATAACCAGATTCACAGGAAGACAGAAATTGGGGTCACATTTTCAGGTCCGGCCGAGGAGATTGCCAAAATAAGGGAACTCGTTAACTTCTGTATGCGCTTTAAAGTATAGGAGGTTCCTCAGCCGGAACAATTTATGATGCAACCGCATTTTGCGATACGAAAAAGCACCTTCCGTGACGGAAACCGGCTGCCCGCTGATTTCCATCTCTACATATTCAACCCCGGGGACAATTCAAGTTAACGCAAATCTGGTGAGAGATGAGCCATGAAACCAATAGAAGATCTCAAATCTGAGCATGCGGGAATTCTTCTGATGCTCGATGTACTTGAAAAGATGTCGGAACAGATTGTAGCCGGTAAAAGTGTCCCTGCCGATCACCTGAAGCAGGTAATAGATTTTTTCCAGGTTTTTGCCGACAAATGTCATCACGGCAAAGAGGAAAGGCTGCTTTTTGGAGAAATGGAGGCAGCGGGGGTCCCGAAAGAGGGTGGGCCGCTCTCAGTGATGTTATCGGAGCACGGAAGGGGGCGGCAGTTCATAGGAGAGATGAAGAATCTTCTGAACTCTTACGAGAGAGGAGAGCCTGGCGCTCTGGTGGTGTTCACAACACCGGCGCTCCAGTATGTGAGCCTGCTCAGGAGCCATATATGGAAAGAGAACAATGTACTTTTTCCCATGGCCGAAAAAGTGGTTCCAGCCGCTAAGCTGGAAATGATCGGAGAGCAATTTGACCGTTTCGAAAAGGAGGTCATGGGGCAGGGGACCCATGAAGCCTTTCACGAAATGATTGAAAAGTTCTCGAAGATTTATCTTTAGGCCAAAGGGGACCTTACCTGTCTTCTTTCTTATGTTTCGTTGAACTTCCAGTTCGACAGGAAGCCGACATTCAGGTAGGGACGCCCAGTTTGGGCAATATCCATTTATTCAGAACAAACCAGAAAATCAGTACGCCAAGAAGAAATAGTGTCGTTTCCATGTGGGTTCCTTTTCGAATGGCCGTTGCTGCAATCATTACTCTCAAATCGATATTATTCAATAACAAAAGCACCTCGCAATGTGTGGTGACCGCCACGATGGGAAAGTATTCCGGTATTTTTTCGCATGGTTCTCTGCACAGACCCGGATGTTGTAGTGGAATTTTCAGCCGGGATTGGCTAAGCTTATGGTGGTGACGATGTATTTCTCATTTGAGGGCAAGGGGCGCAGGAGTGACCAAGTGTTTCTGAAAAGAATTCTCCCGGTTTTTTTGCTCCTGGTGTGGGGCGCCGTGTTCGGCTCGATTTGCTCGGCTGCCCCGCTGATGATTGAAAAGAATCTATTCGCGAATGACCGCAAGCCTCCCCCACCGGAGTCGGCGGATGCTTCCCTGAAACCTGCCAAACCTGGAATGGCTCTCGCAAACATTCAACTTGACGGAATAATGATCCAGAGCAATTCAAAAAAAGCGGTTCTCCGAATGAAGAACCAGCCGGGCGGTGCGGCGGGCAAGAAAGGGGAGCCTGCATCACCTTTCGTCACGGTTCGAGAGGGCCAGATAGTCAGCGATTACCGCGTATCGAAGATCGAGTCCAAGAGCATTTCCCTGGAAAAGGATGGCGAGACGTTCAGGATCGATCTTATCGCTGCAAACAAAGTGGTTACTCCACCAGCGCCAGCCCCCCCACCCGCTTCTGTAGAGCATCCGCCGGCTGCGCCGCAGGAAGGCGCCGTTCAGCCTGCAGGCGTTCAACCTCCGGGCGTTCAACCTCCGGGCGTTCAGCCTCACCCCGCGTATAATCAGCAAAACCAGCCGCAACAATTTCCGGGCGTAGGAGGGCCGAACTCCCGTAACCCCCATGTTGCCGGCAACCCCGCTCAGAATAGAAACCAGCAGAATATGCCTCCCGAGCAGGGAATAAACAATCCGAATCAAGCCCCCGAAACTAATGAAGAAGAGGAATAAACCGGGGGCCGGGCAAAGGATATCGGGGTCCTGAAGTTGCAGATCCGCAGTTGGATGCGCTGACCTGCGGCTTGCGTTCAGACTCCGGCAGCTTTGAAGGCGTTGCTGACGATCTCCCTGGCTTCCTGCTGTATCTGGAGAAGATGTTCACTGCTTTTAAAACTTTCAGTGTAAATTTTGTAAATATCCTCAGTGCCGGAGGGACGGGCGGCAAACCAGCCGTTCTGCGTAACTACTTTGATTCCTCCGATGGGCTCTCCGTTTGCCGGCGCGAGGTTTATCTTTGCCTCAATTTTTTCGCCTGCAAGTGTGTCGGCTGAGATCATTTCCGGTCGGAGTTTTTTTAATACAGATTTCTGGTCCGGGTTTACCGGCTGGTCGATTCTTTTGTAGAAAGGATTTCCGAACTGTTCGGTAAGAGAGTGGTAAATTTCGCCGGGGTCCTTACCGGTTCTTGCCATGATCTCGGCGGCGAGCAGATCCATAATAATGCCATCTTTGTCGGTCGACCAGGCCGTTGAGTCCATTCTCAAAAAAGACGCCCCGGCGCTTTCCTCACAAGCAAATGCGTATGAGCCTTCAAGCAGGGCGTCCACAAACCATTTGAACCCGACCGGCACTTCGAACACCCTGCGGCCGATATGTGCGGCGACCCTGTCTATCATTGCGCTGCTGACGAGAGTTTTGCCGACCCCGGCATCTTCTTTCCATCCCGGCCTGTTCTGGAAGAGGTACCAGACGGCCACCGAAAGGTAATGGTTGGGGTTCATAAGCCCTGCGCTCCTGGTTACGATACCATGCCTGTCACTGTCGGGATCGTTGCCGAAAGCCACGTCGAAAGTGTCCTTGAGCTTTATCAGCCGTGCCATTGCATAAGGCGAAGAGCAGTCCATCCTGATCTTGCCGTCTTTATCGACCGTCATAAAAGCGAAAGTCGGATCGATGGTACGGTTAACAATTTCGACCGATATGCCGTACGTGTCGGCGATTGGCTCCCAGTAGGGCAGGGAGGCTCCTCCCATCGGGTCTACGCCGATTCGAATTCCTGCCGATTTGACGGCGTCCATGTCAACTACGCTGTGAAGGTCGCCGACAAAGGATCGGATGAAATCGTGCAAAAATATCCGCCCGCTCTTGAGAGCGCGTTCGTAGGGAATCCTTTTGACTTCGCGGTTTTTTTCCCGGAGCAGCTCGTTTGCCCTTCTTTGAATCACTGCTGTTATTTCAGTGTCGGCCGGCCCGCCGGAAGGCGGGTTGTACTTGAATCCCCCGTATTCAGGCGGATTGTGGGATGGAGTTACTATAATGCCATCAGCCACAGATTCCTTTTTACGGTTATGTGACAGAATGGCGTGCGAGATCACCGGGGTAGGCGTATATCCCCAATCTGACTGAACAAGTATGTCAACACCGTTTGCGGCGAGCACCTCGATTGCCGAAGCGAAACTTGGTTCAGAGAGTGCGTGGGTGTCCTTGCCCAGAAAAAGAGGTCCCGTGATGCTTTTTGCCTTGCGGAATTCGCAGATGGCCTGCGTTATGGCAAGTATATGATCCTCGTTGAAAGAGTTTTTCTCAGACGTCCCTCTGTGGCCTGATGTGCCGAATTCGACAAGCTGGCTTATGTCTGAAGGATCCGGGTGGTTGGTGTAGTAAGCCGAAACGAGCCTGGGAATTTTTACCAGAATCGATTGTGGGGCGGGTTTTCCGGCCAGAGGGCTGACGCCCATATTTTTTCTCCTGTGCGTTATAGGTTGTAATGTGACAAGGGGTTTGCCTCCCAATTCGAGGTTCCCCGGGGCATATCGCTTATTGTAATTGTAAGTATGGTCCTTTGTAAAATCCTTCCCGCCTGCAGGCGGTCTAAACGAAGGGAGGGCAGGCGGGATTTTCAGCATCGCTGAAAGAGATAACATTCCAGGTTGCAAGCGAAGGCTGGAAGCAAAAAAAGAGGGCGCCCGACTTTGAGCGCCCTCTTTTATCAAAACTTTCGTACCGATGCATCAAGACAAAGCATGGGGGACCGCCGGAGCGATCCTCTCAGGAAGGAATCTACCTTGCCTTGGCGCTTACTGCCTGGCGGTTAGTGATGAGGTCCTGCACGACCGCCGGTTCTGCCAGTGTCGATGTATCGCCAAGGTCCTGGATCTCGTTTGCGGCGATCTTGCGCAGGATGCGGCGCATGATCTTGCCGGACCGGGTCTTTGGCAGTCCCGGCGCCCACTGAATATAATCCGGGGTGGCGATGGGGCCGATTTCCTTGCGCACCCATGTCACCAACTCGGATCTCAGTGCGTCACTGGGCTCTCTGTCGGCCTTCAGGGTAACATATGCATATATTCCCTGGCCCTTGATATCATGCGGGAAACCGACAACGGCGGCTTCGGCGACAGCGGCGTGGGCGACCAGCGCGCTTTCGACTTCAGCCGTCCCGAGGCGATGTCCGGAGACATTGATGACGTCGTCAACGCGGCCCGTGATCCAGTAGTAGCCGTCTTCATCGCGGCGTGCGCCGTCACCGGTAAAATACAGCCCGGGGTAGTTGCTGAAATAAGTTTGTTTGAAACGTTCGTGGTCGCCGTAAACCGAGCGAAGCATGCCGGGCCATGAATCCTTCATTATAAGGTAACCCGAGCCCGGACCTTCGAGGACCTTTCCTTCCGGGGTGATAATCTCAGGCTGGACGCCAAAAAAAGGCCTCGTGGCCGATCCGGGCTTGAGAGCGGTCGCACCGGGCAGAGGGGTAATCAGAATACCGCCGGTTTCGGTCTGCCACCAGGTATCAACGATAGGGCAGCGGCCTTCGCCGACGACATTATAGTACCAGAGCCATACTTCGGGGTTGATCGGCTCACCGACGGTGCCGAGGAGCTTTATCGACTTTCTGGAGGTCTTGGTGACCGGCGCCTCGCCCTGCCTCATAATGGCCCGGATGGCGGTGGGAGCGGTATAGAAGATGTTTACCTGATGTTTGTCGCACACATCCCAGAAACGCGACCAATCCGGATAATTCGGAATGCCCTCGAACATGAGAGTGGTCGCACCGTTTGCCAACGGACCATACACTATATAGCTATGACCGGTTACCCACCCGATGTCGGCGGTACACCAGTAAATGTCGCCATCGTGATAGTCGAAAACATACTCATGCGAAAACGCGGTATAGACCAAATAACCGGCTGTCGTGTGAAGAACGCCTTTGGGCTTGCCCGTCGAACCCGAGGTGTAAAGAATGTAGAGGGGGTCTTCAGAATCCATGTGTTCGGGTGGACAGTCGGCTGAAGCCTTGCTCATTACATCGTTCCAGTCCATATCGCGGCCCGGGGTGAAAGGAACATTGGCGCCGGTGCGTCTGAACATGATCACCTTGTCGATGTCGGGACATTTCTTGAGCGCTTCGTCTGTATTTTCCTTCAAAGGCACGGGCTTTCCACCGCGGACACCTTCATCGGAGGTGATTACAAGGCTTCCGCCGCAGTCCAGGATTCGACCAGCCAGGGATTCGGGAGAAAAGCCTGCGAAAACGATGGAATGGATGACGCCGATGCGGGTGCAGGCCAACATGGCAATGGCCAGTTCGGGAATCATCGGCAGATAGATGGTTGCCCGATCTCCCTTCTTAAGTCCGAGAGACTTGAGTACATTTGCAAATTTACAGACTTGCTCGTGCAGCTCCCGGTAGGTGATTTTCCTGCTGTCTTTGGGATCGTCGCTTTCCCAGATGATGGCTACCTGGTCGCCTCTTTTTTCAAGATGCCGGTCGAGGCAATTATAGGAAACGTTCAGTTTTCCATCAACGAACCACTTGATTTGGACGTCCCCTGTGAAGTCACCGTCTTTGACCTTGGTAAACGGTTTGAACCAATCGATCCTTTTTGCTACATCTCCCCAGAACCCTTCCGGGTCCTTGACAGATCGTTCGTACATCTTGAGGTAGGTTGCGTTGTCACAGTGTGCTTTCTTCGCCCATGCATCGGGCACAGGAACAAGGTTGGCCATTGTAATTCCTCCTATGGCGTTGGGGGGGGTTAAGAACTACCAACCACTAAACGCTTTTTGGCGGCAACCAAAAATCCGCGAGAGAGGGGATTTAGAAAAATTCAGAAAGAAGAACTCCGCAGATATACATCAGCGAGGAGAACAGCAGTGTGGAAGACCATGAAATATAGAAAAACCGCGTCCCCTCAAATATCAATTGAAGACTCTGATGTCAACGGGAAAAAGCGTTTTAAGCAAGCTAATCACTCATACCAAAACAAGTAAAGCCCAATGCACTTTATATCTACGCCCGCCGGCCACGGCGGGGGTATGACAATTTCCATCCCTCAAAGGGTGGGTTGCGCGGGGAGTCGGAGACTGTTTCGCAGCCATACTGCAGATGGCTCACAATGCGCCAGGCCGGAGATGCTCTTTTGAGGGTTTGGCTCCTCATCCACGAGCGATTATTTAAAGGCTAAATTTTTAATAAATTTGAACAAATTCCTTGAAATAAACCCTGAAATCTGTTCTTTATGCAGATCTAGACTCCCATGACCAGCCGATCCATCGCTCCTTTTGATTCCCTCTCAGACTATCCTCCAGCGCAGGTTGCTGCCAGGATAAAATGAAGGGGGCCTCTTCGCCCGACCAGGCTTATATGCCAAGGCTGTTGCTTAAGAAAGAGAGCGGTTTCGGTCTCAGCCGAGGGAAACGGAAAAGAGGAATTCGAAGTGCTCTTTTTAATCTTCCTTATACTGTTTGAGTATGATAATTAGCTCGGGTATTGAAGTCTAAACATAGTGAAATTATGAACTTATCGGTCTGAAGCATCGATCTTGGTTCGTCATGGAGGCGCAGTGTATGAATGAATTTTATGAATTTCTAACCGGGCCGGCTCTCTGGGCAGCCTTTATAATTTTTATCGTGGGCATCGTGGTGAGGGTGGCCTATCTTTACGGGTTGAGCAGGGAACGCGACCTGGTTTTTTACAACCATGTGGACATAAAATGGGCGTTTCGCTCGATTATTCACTGGCTGTTGCCACTTGGAAGCGTATCGTTGCGGACGCAGCCGCTTTTCGCAATCGCCTTTTTCATTTTCCATATCTGCCTGCTGGGGATTCCTATCTTTCTGCTGGCGCACAATACGCTGTGGCAGGAAGCCTACGGAATCAGTCTTCCTTCGCTGCCCGATTCTTTTGCCGACGTGCTCACGGTGCTATTTGTGATATCAGCTTTGGTCCTGCTGGTCAGAAGGATAGTGCGTCCGGAAGTGCGTATCCTGTCCAGCGCCTGGGATTATTTTTTGCTCGTTCTGACGAGTGCGCCTTTCGTTACCGGTTTTCTCGCATATCACCAGATCGGGCCCTACAAACTGACACTCATTCTGCATGTTCTTTTGGCTGAGATACTTTTGATCGTAATTCCCTTCAGCAAGCTTGGTCATATTATCCTTTTTTTCTTCTCGCGAGCTTTTATTGGATTCGAAATGGGAACGCGTCGAGGTGCGCGGACCTGGTAGCCTGCCCAAAATCTGTTTGGAATCAGGTTTTGATATATATTTAGAGGAGAGTCTAAAAAATGAACGACGCGCTTCAAAAGCCAATCAATACAAAAGTGATAAAAGAGCTTTTGGACATGAACAATAGTGCGAGGATCAGGACGTGGCTGAGCATCTGCTCACGCTGCGGTCTTTGCGCGGATAGCTGCTTTTTCTATCTTGCGAAAAACAAGGACCCCAAGCTAAGTCCGGCATATAAGTTCAAGGCAACGCTGGGAGAACTCTATCGCAGAAAAGGCGAGGTGGACCGGGAGTTCCTGGAGAAGTGCTACGACGTTATCTGGGGCCAATGCACTATGTGCAAGCGTTGCTCGCTATTTTGTCCGTTCGGTATCGACGTGGCCACCATGATTGCCACGATGCGTGGAATCTGCAACTCCCAGGGGGTAGTCCCCGAAGGACTGCTCAGGACTTCGGAGAACTACCGCACCACCGGTAATCAGATGGGCATGAGCGTCGAGGACTTCGTCGATACCTGCTCATGGATGGCCGAGGAAACAGCCGAAGAGATAAGAGGGCTGGAGATTCCGATGGACAAACAGGGCGCGCGAATCATGTACACCGTCAATGCGCGCGAACCTATGTATTATCCGCAGGATATAGCGATGGTGGCAAAGATATTCACCGTGGCCGAGGAAGATTGGACAGTGTCCAGCACGGGCTGGGATTCCACCAATCTGGCCATGTTTGCGGGTGACAAAGCTCTGGCCGGCCAGATCGTCAAGAACATGTACGTAAAGGCCCAGGAACTGGGCGTTCAGGCGATCGCGATCACCGAATGCGGGCACGCATACAGGTCCGCTCGTTTCGAAGGCCCTTACATGTTGGGCCTCCGAGGCGGCCAACCTCCCGTTCCGGTCGTCCACTCAGTGCGCCTTTTTTATGAATACCTGAGAGACGGACGGATCAAAATCGATCCGGACAAGATGCTTGTCGAACCTGTAACATACCAGGACCCCTGCAATGTCTCCCGAAATGGAGGACTCTGGAAAGAGGGCAGGGAGATCATCAAGTACATCGCCAGGGATTTCCGCGACATGACGCCCAACTCCGTCTACAATCATTGCTGCGGAGGCGGGGGTGGTTTTATTCCAATGGGAGCAGAGTTTAAGAAAAGAAGGATGGAGTCAGGAAGAATAAAAGCCGAGCAGATAAAGGCGACCGGCGCGAAGATTGTCATCACTCCGTGCCACAACTGTTTCGATCAGATCGGAGACCTGAACAAGGAATATAATCTCGGCGTCAAGGTCATTCAATTCAAGGAGATCATCACCGAGGCCATGATCATTCCAGATAAGTTTAAACCCGTTGAGACCGGGGATGAGGATACGGGGGATTGATTCAACGGAAGGAAGCTTTCGAGAAAGAGATGAATTGAAAGGAATTCTGATGAGATATATAAAACTTTTGCTGATCGTCCTGCTTTTTGCCGCTTTCATCCCGCTGGCTCATTCCCAGGAAGATTCTTATATCCTCAATCACAATACAATGGGAAAGCATCAGAGGCCCTTGGTTGTGTTCAATCACAAGCTTCACTCGGAAAACAAGTTTGACTGCATTCGATGCCATCACGATTTTGACGCATACCGTAACAACCGTGGCGGGGAGGGGCAGACTTGCGATTCCTGCCACAAGAAGGAAGCCGACGATGACCAACCTTCGCTGAAGGACGCCTTCCACTCCCAGTGCAAGGGCTGTCACGAGAACATGAAGGCCGGGCCGGTTACCTGCGGCGAATGCCACGTACGAAAGTAGTAAGGCGCCTCGTTGGGTTTCTATATTCCAAAACCTATTGCAGATCTACTCTCACGCGGCTCAGCCCTGCTTTCGGGTTTTTCTGCCGCATTAATCGATATGACATCCAGGGGGCGGTCTTTGCGCCCTTCTGCGTTATCTCTCTTTCGGGTTTCCCGGACTCATGCTAGTATGCCGGTCAACTTTTTGTTTTATATTTTGGCTGACCATACCGGCTTTGCTGCTGTGGGTCATTGGTTTTTATGTTCTAATCCATCGATTGTTCTATTTCCCCGCTGTTCTAACCGGATGCAAGATGTCCAAATCCTGTAGAACGCGCCTAAACCACTGTGACGGAGGATCCTATGCAGACGCTGGAATTCAATGGCAGAGCCTATGAAGTTGACCCGGATGAGTTTTTGGTGGACGCCGGCCAATGGGATGAAGACTTCGCCGAAGGCATGGCCGCCAGAAACGGAATCACGGGCCGCCTCAGCGATTCTCATTGGAATGTGGTGAAGTTCATTCGCCGGTATTTTTTGGACACCGGTACATGCCCCATGGTTTACAAAACCTGCAAAACTTTCAATCTCCACTCGTCAGAACTTGCGAGGCTCTTTCCCACGGGTTATCGCCGAGGGGCCTGCAAGCTGGCCGGATTATGCTATCTCGCTGACGATCTATATGTTACCAGTGCACTTGCCTCAACTGTATCGGTTTCTCTCGAAGAAAGAGTATACCGGGTAACTGTGGGAGGGTATCTGATCGACCCGGCCGAATGGGACGAAGATTGGGCCAGGTTCAAAATGCACGAGATGAAAGTGCAGGACCCTATTGGCGAGAGGCACTTTCAAATAATTCGATACATGCGTGCCGAATTTGCCAGAACCAATAAGGTGCCCACAGTGTTCGAGACCTGTGCGGCAAATGGTATTGAGATTGAAGATATGGATAAACTCTTTCCGGATGGTTATCACCGCGGCGCGGTTAAAATTGCAGGCCTGCGTTCTTTTAAGATTTGAGCCAAAACGTTCAATGAAATCTCTTCAGAACTGCCGGCCGGGAGACAAAATCCCTGCCGGCAGGGGGGTTTTTGCGCACGCTCTTCATTACTCTGTGCAGAGAGGCTGGGCGATAGGGCTCAGCCGTTATCCTGATTCGAGGTTACAGCCGGAGCCGGTCGCCACTTCCTTTTCCTTTCGGTCAGCGTAGAGTTCTAAAAAACACCGTTCTGATCTAACCGTCCAAGTTAAAGCACATCCTGAGTATCTGCTAAACTTTCCTTGAGATCGGCATTATTCAACGGTAACCCGGAGAATATAAACCGGGATTACTCTTGTTATTCTCTAACGTCTGTTTAAGGAGGCGACTTATGCCTGGACCGTTCGAGAACTATGTGGAGAATAAGTTCAAGAAGCCCGGCCCGCTTAAAGGAGTCCGAGTCCTGGAGGTATGTACGCTCCTGTTCGGACCTGCGGGTCCTTCCTTCCTTGGTCAAATGGGAGCGGAGGTTATCAAGATCGAGTTGCCTCCACTTGGGGATGTTACGCGATCTCTCAGTCCTTTCGGCTGGTTCTACAAAGAGCAGAGTCCTGCTTTCATGCACATCAATCCCAATAAGCTCTACCTTGCCCTTGACCTGCATATTGATATGGGCCAGCAAATTTTTAAAGAGCTTGCGGCAAAGGCGGACATCATTGAATTCAATCTGCGCCCGGGAGTTACCAACCGCTGGAACGTCGGCTATGAGCAGATCAAGGAGATTAATCCCGGCATTATCTATATCGAAAAAAACGGCTTCGGACAGTGGGGGGCCTATGCAGAAGAAAACCGGCCTTCGAACGATGGCGCCGCCCAGGCATTGGCTGGCTTTGCATGGATTTCAAGCTTTCAGGGCCGCCCTCCTCTTAAACAGTCCATCTGGGTGTGCGACGTTTTCGGAGCATTGATGGGCGAAGTCGCAGTCCTGTCGGCACTCCATTATAGAAAGAGAACCGGCCGGGGGCAGTACATAGAGATGTCTCAGAGCGAGAACATAATGAGAGCGATGGGATGGGTATGGCCCTACCAGCAATTAACGCAGAAAAGCGCCGAACCATCGGGAAACAGGGACCAGTGCATCTGTCCGGCGGATACTTTTTTGTGCAGTGATGAAAGATTTGCCGCTATTGCCGCTCCGGCGCCCGAAGAGTTCAGGGGCCTGTGCGCGGCTATGGAAAGACTGGAACTGGCAGAGGACCCAAGGTTCAGGGACCACTCCGAACGGCTCAAGGAAGAGAATGCGCTGGCCGTTCTTAAGATTATTTCCGATTGGGCGATAACAAAAACCGCTGACGAGATAGAATCCTTGGGGAAGCAGTTCGGATTTGCGGCCGCTCGTCTCCACAACGCTCGGGATATGAATGAAGATCCCCATCGAAGGGCTCGGGGTTTTGTAAAGGAGATCGACGACCCGATGTACGGCTGCTACACCGAACATGAGTTTCCGGTGATGATGTCCAAAACGCCTCCCAAGACGAAATGGAGTGTGCGGCCGGTGGGTTTTGACAATGACTTCATCATGACGAAGATTCTCGGGAAGAGCCAGTCCGAGATCAATGATCTCTACCATCACGGGGTTCTTGGTAAATGGAAAGATCAACAGGGCCGCCGGCCGCCCGTGGATTGGGATCAGAGATGCGGCGCTATTTTGAGGAGGTGATGAAAATGAAAGATCGAAAAAGACCAGGCTGGGCTGATTGGGCTGACCATATAAGATCTCTGGACGACCCCGCCAATGTTTCCGGAAAACCTGAGGCACTGGACGATCTCGTCATTTTGGATTTAAGCTCCCGTAGTATGGCGGGTTGCTTTTGTTCGTCACTGCTGGCGGAATTGGGCGCCAAGACCATTAGAATCGAGCCTCCCGGCGGTGATCTGGTAAGGACCTACTCCCCTGGCGGGATACTGTATAAGGATACCGGGCTTGCTTACCTTCAGGAGGGGAGAAACAAGTTTCATGTCACTCTTAACCTCGAAACCGAAGAGGGCAGGGAGATCCTCAAAGCACTCGCGGCTCAGGCCGACATAGTGATCGAGACCTATCCGGCAGGAACAATGGATAAGTGGGGAATCGGCTACGAAGAGTTAAGCGCGGATAATGTCCGTTTGATCTTCGCCTCTGTTACGGCGTTCGGCCAATTCGGCCCGGAGAGTATAAACGGACAGTACGATTATGACAACGTCAGTCAGGCCCGTTCGGGGATTCAGTACCAGACGGGCGAAGTTCTGCCCGAGGGTTTCAGTTACGGGGAGAGGCCGTATGCAGTTCCGACCAAATCGGGCGTTTCGATGGCCTGGGCTACATCCGGAACGTTTGCAGCGGTAGGAATTCTCGCGGCCCTCTATCACCGGGATGTGACAGGGGAGGGACAGGCAATCGACGTTGCTACACCGGAAGCCTACGAAAGATTGAATGACTATGCCCTTCATTGGTACGCTGACCAGCAGGTCGTTAACGAACGGTTCGGGAACCTCGATGCGAGCCTGTGGCTCTATGGGTTTTACCCGACCAAAGACGGCGGTGTCTTTCTGGGGGGACTCCGCCTGGAAATGTGGCAGGCCCTGGTGGATATGCTGGGCAAGTGGGATGAATGGGGGGCCGGCGAATGGACTTCACTTGCTCCTTTCACGCAGAGGGACTTGCAGCTCAAGTACCAATCCATGATCGATCCTCTCACCGCGCAGTACACGAGCCAGGAGCTGACCAATAAGTCAATCGAATACTCCAAAAGTGGACGTCTGGCCCCGATTACTCCGGTTGTGGCCGAGATAGTATCACCCTGGAAAACGATGCATGACGAGAACTGGCAGGATCGAGGCGTTTTCACCCCTGTTCAGGACCCGGTTTACGGCTCCATCATCTGCGCCCAGGCACAATGGAAGGCCACCGCAACCCCGCCGAGGACAAAATGGGTCTGCCGCCCGGTGGGCTATGATAACGGATATATTTATCTTAAGTACCTTGGCTATGGGCCGGAAGCGCTAAAAAAACTGGAAGCCGGGGGAATCATCTAAAAATGATGCGCAGTCCCGGCCTGTTCTGACTCACTCGGGCCGGGACCTGGAACAACTGTGCTCCGGAGGGGGACCGAGATGTTACAGGTGTCAGAGGACAGGGGCGATAACGAGCATTTTTCAAGTTTTGCCTTGCATGTCATACAAGCCTGGCATCCCCGCTATTTAAGGTCAGATTCCGATAAACGATCTCTGGACCGCCCGCTTGCTGTATGGAAAGAGGAGGGACCCTGCTAACCAGGGACAAACACTTCGCACTCATTGACCAGATCGAAACCATCATCCTTTAAGGCCGTCTGCCCATGACCCGCTTCGGGTGCACCCTCGGCAATGGTGCTATCTCTGCAGTACCGGGTAATTGTCTTGGCCCGTGGCCCAACCCGCATATTGCCCATGTTATGCTATGTTGACTTGACCTTGCTAAGCCGGATGCAATGAGTGCATAATACGAATTAACTCTATGCGGAAAGTGCCCTATGCTTCAGGAACAAAAACGCATCTACAAGTCCATGAGCCCCGACCAGAAATTCGCCGTGGCAAACAGTCTTTACTGGTCTGCCAGACGCGCTAGGGAGGCATGGCTCCTTTCGTTGCATCCGGAATGGACCGAGGAGCGGATAAGCCGCACGGTCAGGGAGATCTTTCTCCGTGCACGAACTTGATTTCATCAGCATCTTTGTGTCCCGGTTGAACCGGACCGGGATCAGATACATGATCACCGGGTCTCTCGCCTGCATCATTTACGGCGAGCCCCGGATGACTCATGATATCGACCTTGTATTGGAGGTGGGATCGAGGAACGCCGCAAAAATTCAACAGGCCTTCCCGCTGGACGTCTTTTACTGTCCACCCCTTGAGACCCTCGTGGTCGAAGCGCGGCGCCCCATACGTGGCCATTTCAACCTTATCCACCATGAGACAGGGTTCCGGGCGGACGTCTATACTGTCGGCGAGGACCCTCTCCATCATTGGGCGATGGCCAACAGGAAGTCATTCGAGATACAGGGGGAACAAGTCTGGCTGGCCCCGCCGGAGTATGTGATCCTGCGCAAGCTGGAATTCTACCGCGAGGGAGGGTCCGACAAGCACATCAGGGACATTGCCGGAGTTTTGGAAATGTCATCCCATGATCTAAACACGGATTGGCTGCAAGAAAGGATTCGCAGCTACGGTCTCATCAAGGAATGGGAAAAGGCAAAGAAAATGTGTGGGCAGTGAGCACCACCGTCTCCTTTGACCACGCCGAAGGTTCAATTGCAACCTGCAAGCTCCAAAAGCGTCTTTAAACAGTAGTAGAGATCTCATATTCATCTGTGTGCATTGGGGATCCTGCTCAAAATCGACAATGGTCATACGCTGGCCGCACAACGGCCGGTGTCATGAGAAGACACTGTTTTATTAAGGATTTAAGTAAGATAACTCGGTTCTTGTTTTATGGCTCCATTCCTAATAAAATTATCATCCGGACTGTGAATACGCGAAGGATGGTCTCTTGGAACAACGAGCAAAAGCCAGAAGTAAGACCTGCTACTATAAAATCCTGGGAATATCGGTTCAGGCCACCCATGAGGATATACGGAGCGCTTTCCGCTATCTGGCGATGAAACTGCATCCGGACCGAAATCCAGGCAATCCGATGGCGGCCGAACGTTTTCGGGAAGTCCGCAAGGCCTATGAAACGCTGAAAGATCCCTCCACGCGCAGAAGGTACGATAGAATTCGCGGCTACCGGAAGTCGAGGACGAACTACTCCGACTCCTCCTGGACGGACATGCACAGCGAGGGCGGCGAAGCTTCTTCATTCGACGAAATATTCCAGGACCTGTTCGGGATAGGCAAACGGCAGGTCCGGACTATCCATGGGTGTGACCTCAGGTTCGACCTGCAGATTTCGAGAAGTTCTCTGCAAAACGGCGGCTTTCACGAAGAAATCTGTTATGGGAGAATGGTCTTCTGCCGAAATTGTCATAATGGAAACAGGAGCTCCGGGTGCCGGTCATGCGGCGGGATCGGAGAGTACGAGGAAACCTGTTCGTTGCGAGTCTGGATTCCGCCTGAAATAATAAATGGTACAAGGATTCGTGTCGCCGGGGCAGGTGATGCCCGCTTTCCGGCGATGTCGGCCGGAGACCTGATCCTGTTCGTGCAGATAATAGAGGGGTGCTGAGGCAAGCAGATGTCACCCGGCGAAATGACTCATATAGACTCGCGCGGCCGCTTGAAGATGGTAGATGTAAGCGAAAAGGAGCCGACCTGGCGGGAAGCCCGCGCGGAGGCGTTTGTCAGCCTTTCAGGTGAGACCCTGCGGCGCATTTGCTCCGGTGACATCGCTAAAGGCAATGTCTTTGAGGCTGCGAGGCTTGCCGGAATAATGGCTGCAAAAAGGACGTGGGAGCTTATTCCGCTTTGCCATCAGCTTCAGTTGACCGCGGTTGAGGTGGAGTTTTTCCCCGATGAGTCGAAAAGCGAGATCAGAATCAGCTCGCGGGTCAAAACCAACGATCGGACCGGCGTCGAGATGGAAGCGCTTGTTGCGGTCACAAATGCGGCCCTGACCATCTATGACATGTGCAAGGCTATCGACCGCGGAATCACCATCCGCGATACGCGCCTGACCTTCAAAACCGGAGGAAAGAGCGGGCTGTTTGAGCGAAGTTAAGCGAAACCGATATGATTCTCTTTACACTTTGTGCCGATTATGTTAGACGATAGCGTTCAAAATCTGGCAGCGGGGTTTGAAAATGAATAAGGAAACTCAAGCAATTTTCAAGGACGTCCTTCTCAAGCGGCTGGATGAGCTCTATTCCGAGGCCGAGAAAACAGTGGCCGGGATGACCGATAACGAGGAGAACTTTCCTGATCCCACAGATCGGGCGACCCTTGAATCGGACAGGAATTTCATGCTCCGCATCCGGGACCGGGAACGAAAGCTGATTGTCAAGATACGCGAGGCGCTTCAAAGGATCGAGGAAGGCCATTTCGGGCAGTGCGACGAATGTGGTGACGATATTGGAATAGATCGGCTCACCGCCAGGCCAGTGACGACCTTGTGTATTGAGTGCAAACGCAAGCAGGAAGCCCAGGAGCGTGCCAGGGGCTAGTTTGCAGAAAGGAACTCGCCATCAGATCGCGCCTTCGACCCGTGAAACGTCGCCTACCCAAATTGTTTCCTGCGATCCATCACTTCTGAGCAGCAGCAGCGCTCCCTCGTGAGTGAATCCCTGCGCTTTGCCTGTAATTTCACGATTTCCGCATACCACGGTTACGATCTTGCCCAGGACACCTGAGTGGGACGCGAATTCCGGAATCAGGACAGAGATGCCCTTTTTCAGGAAAAGATCGTAGTCCCGCTCGAATTGGTCCAGAAAACTCAGGAGCACTCGCTGTCTTTTTATGGCAAGCCCGGCTTCTATGGCTATCGAAGTTGCCGGGTATCGAAAAGGTCCGGCCATTTCCTCCCTGCCGTGATTAACGTTGATTCCTATTCCCATTACGATGAATCGTGAGAAGTCCTGGTCCGATTGAGTTTCGGTCAGGATTCCGGCCGCTTTCCTGCCATTTATCAATACGTCGTTTGGCCACTTGATCGAGGCGGTGATGCCGAACTCTTCGCGCAGCATCTTCACAAGGGAAAGAGAGCCGATATAGGATGATTGCGGCGCGATGCGGACCGGCAGGGGATTTCTGAGGAGGATGGAGAGATAAATTCCAAGGTTCGGATAAGATATCCATTCGCGCCTGAGGCGGCCGCGGCCGCTTGTCTGTTCCTCGGCGACGACAAGGGTTCCATGGGGCGCGCCCTCGGCTGCCAGGAGCAAAGCATGATCGTTTGTGGAACCTACGGTCTTGAGATAGTGATACGAATGACCAAGCCACCTGGTTTTCAGATTTGGGACGATTTCCTTATGGGCCAATGAATCAGGGACGGCCACGAGCCTGTAACCCATCCTTGATTGACTCTGGATCTCGTAGCCCATCTCCTTGAGCCTGTTTATATGTTTCCACACCCCGGGCCGGCTGATTCCGAGTCTTTCGGCAAGGCTCTCGCCCGATACGAAGCTGGCCTCGTTCTCCTTAAGGATTCTCAGGATTTCCAACTGCGTGGACTTCGTCGGTTTCATCCGGTTCATTTATATAGAGGTCTTATTCTCATAGAATGTTTATTACTTCAGGCGCAAAGGTAAACCCGCCGTGACCAGGAAAACCGAAGCGCATATCATGGCGAGCCTCTGATTCGCTAACCCGGAAAGGTCCCGGAACTTTCGTGCGAGCGCGTTGTCCGGCACAATCCCTCCGCCTACCTCGTTGGAGACTATCACGAGCGGATAATCCACAGTTTCTATCGCATCGCAAAGCTCATCAACGGCTTTTTCGGCGTCAGTGGGTGCAGCAGAGCACAGCAGGTTGCTCAGCCAAAGCGTTATGCAATCCAGCAGAACGGGCTTCCGCCGGCCATCGAGACTTCTGATGACGGCCTGGAGACCGGTCGGGGATTCGATCGTCTCCCACAGTTCTTTGCGGCGCTCCCTGTGCAGTTTTATTCTCAGTTCCATTTCGTCGTCGAGAGCCTGGGCTGTTGCAACATAGACGTATGGAGGCGGCAAGCGGTTGATAACCGATTCGGCCCAGGTGCTCTTCCCGCTCCTGGCGCCTCCCAGTACGAGCAAGGGTGTTCTGAGATCGAAGTCAGGGGCCGTCATTGGTTTTCACCCGGCAGGGCCACGTATTTAGAGAGGTGCTCGGAGACAAGTCTGTCAACCATGTGAGGGAGAGGTTCCCTTATGGTCCCGACGATGGCGATGGGCTCCTGGGTGAGAGGCAAAAGCAGCTTGGTAGCTTTTGATTCGCCTATTGCCCGTACCATAGAGGGCGTCATTTCGCCCATCATGGCATTTGCAAGCAGGACAGCGATGGGCCCGATGATTACATCCACTTGTCCCGCGCTGTGGCGGATCGCATTTTCACCCGTCGCACCCCTGTTTGCTCCCGCTTTCATCATTTGCGCAGTTGCAATGGCGTTTGTTCCCAGGGCCCACACCTCGGTGTGCTCGCCGTAAACTTCTTTTATTCTTTTTATAATGGTGGTCCCGATACCGCCACCCTGTCCATCTATGACAGCAATTCGGATCAAGGGACTTTCCTCCATGAAGGTTTAAGCACCAGTAGTTTACAAACGGATGCTCCAGACTCGGAAAAACTCGTGATACCGGATCAGGAAAAGCTCGCCCGACCGGGTCTTCACCCGGAAATAGAGCATGGGCACTCGAGTGGAATCAATTCGCCCTTCATACCACTTGTCGACAATCTGTTCGACAGTATACTTCTTGCCGCGCCATACGAAAGAGACCGGTTCCTGCGCTCCCCTGTATTCGTCGCGGGTTGAAACTTCGATTGTCTCGAATTCCATTCCCTTGTCCTGTCCCGGTTCCAGGATACTACTTCTTTGCCTCGATTTTTTCAATGGAACAGGCGGACTTATGAGGACCCTTATTACTCTCAACAGTGAATTCTTATCCCGTATATCTTTGACAGGCGCAAGTCATTCCCGGCATCCTGTTATATTTTCTACAACTGGTAACACCGGCCTTGACGCCGGCGTGAAACTGAGCAAGTGTGCGTACGAAGAAAACGAATTATAATTGAAGTGTACCCGATTGTACGGCTGGTCAGCGCAAAGTTTCCGGCAGTTCCTGCCTGGATCGGAGGAATGGAAATGAAAAGAAGGGTTCTGTTGGTCATCGATTTGTTGAATGATTTCCTCAACCCGGCCGGCGCACTCTATTGCGGAGATGAGTCCAGGAAGATAATCCCTGTAATCCGGTCGCTCATTGTGGAGTTTACCGCAAGAGGAGAACCGGTCATTTTTCTCAGGGATGCTCACGCTCCCGACGATAAGGAATTCGAGCTTTTTGCGCCTCACGCGATAAAGGGGACCTGGGGATCAGACGTAATTGCCGAACTGGCGCCGGGCCCGAAGAGCCTTGTCGTGGACAAGACACGGTTTTCCGGTTTTTTTGGAAACAAACTCGCCGAATTGTTATCGGATATGAAGCCTGCGGAGGTATGGGTTACCGGGGTAGTTACCTCCATCTGTGTTATGGATACGACCGGCGGGCTGAGAGACCGCGATTATGAGGCCGTGATACCCGTAGACGCTGTTGCCGATTTCGATCCGGTCTGGCATGAATTCGCCCTCGAGCGCATGAAAAAGATTTATGGCGCTCGGTTGATAAAAGCCGGTACCAGGGAACAGGAAATCCCGGCGGCTGCCTGAAGGAGGAAAGATGAAGCTCTGGGAGCAATATGCGCCGGAACTGGTCACCGATCTCTATGAACTCACGATGGCTGAGAGTTATCTTAGAGAGGGGATGAGCGGCGAGGCTACCTTCAGCCTTTTTATAAGAGATTATCCGGCGGACCGCTCCTACTTCGTTGCGGCAGGGCTCGACAACCTTCTGCAGATTCTTCCGGATTTCCGTTTCAGCGAAGATTCCCTGCGATACCTTGCTTCCCTCGGGAAGTTTTCCTCCGAGTTAATAGAGTATCTTCGTCATTTTCGCTTTACGGGAAGCATACGGGCTATTCCGGAAGGACGGATCTTTTTCGCCCAGGAGCCTATCCTGGAGGTTACCGCTCCGATCATAGAAGCTCAAGTCATCGAAACTCTGGTTATCAATGTGATACATCTCGAGACTATGCTTGCAAGTAAAGCGGCCCGTGTTTACGGGGCTGCTTCAGGCAAGGGGGTAATAGACTTCGGGATGAGGCGCACCCACGGTGTCGATGCGTCGGTAAAAGCCGCTCGATCGAGCTATCTGGCTGGTTTTCACGGCACCAGTAATCTCCTTGCCGGTAAAATATATAATATCCCGGTATTTGGCACCATGGCCCATTCCTATGTTACCAGTTTCAGCAGCGAACTTGACTCATTCCACGCGTTTGCCCGCGCTTTTCCGGACAACACAGTCCTTTTGATCGACACCTACGACAGCATCGCCGGCGCGCTCAAAGCGGTCGAAGTGGCGAAGGCCATGCGGGAAAAAGGGCAAGAGCTGCTGGGCGTGCGGCTGGACAGCGGCGATCTTGGCAATTTGAGCAGGAAAGTGCGCCTTATTTTGGATGATGCGGGTTTCCCCGATGTAAAGATAATGGCGAGTGGGAACCTGGATGAATACGAGGTTGAAAATCTGCTGAAGGGTGGATCTCAAATCGATTTTTTCGCTGTCGGCACTCGGATGGGCGTCTCGGCTGACGCTCCCTACCTCGATATTGCCTACAAGCTGGTCGAGTATGAAGGAAGGCCCATACTCAAGCTTTCCACCGGGAAAAAGACCTGGATAGGCAAAAAGCAGGTCCGTCGCTTGTACGGCGCCGACGGTATGATGGACTTTGACCGCGTGTGCCTGTTCGGTTCGGGAAGAAGTGACGGGGAGCCCCTGATGGAACTGGTAATGAAGGAAGGACTGCGGGCGCGGGCGCCTGAGTCTTTAGCGGAAATCCGGGCGCGTTTCTCGGACGATTGGCGCAAGCTTCCGGAAAAGTTAAAGGCAATTCATCCTCCGCAGGTTTATCCTGTCGAGGTTTGCGAATCGCTCAGGGAGTTGGACGGAGAAATCGCCCTGCTTAAAAGACGTGAAGAGGTCGAAGAGCTTGAAAAGCGTCTGGTTGCGAAAAGATGAGGTGATATGGACATCTCCCGGTTGCCCCGCCGTTCATCCAGGCCGGCAGAACCATGGTGCTGTCCAACTTTGGGCAATAATTATTGTCTTAAGTTTTCCTCCATATGCAGACGGATCTCTTCTGTTGTATCCCCGGCAGCAAATAGTTGAAACCGCCTTGAAATACCATATCCCCATAAGTCTTACCGGCGAGCCGGCCGCTTCCTCCGTCGGCGTAACCCTCTCCCGCTGATCCCCACCACGCGAAAAAACCGCCCGGAGCCAGTACCATGGAAGCCAGGGATCTGATATGTCCCGGCTCCAGCTTGATCGCCCGCATGGTGATCAGTTGGAATTTATGCAAGTGTTCTCCCGCCCTCGAGAAGTCCTGCCATCTGCCATGCAGTGCCCGTATTTTTTTCAGGCCAAGCGCGGCGGCCACAGTGGCGAGAAAACTCACCTTCTTCGTGCTCGAGTCGAGCAGTATCATATCAAGACCGGGATAAACGATCTTCAACGGAATTCCGGGGAATCCGGCGCCAGTGCCTACGTCCAGGGCATTCCCCGATGAGGGAAGAAATTTTGCGGGCAGAATGGAATCGAGGAGATGTTTAACCATGATTTCCTCCCGCCCCGTGATCCGGGTCAGATTGAGCCTGGTGTTCCACTGGAGCATGAGTTGGATATGGAGGCTGAGAAGGTGCGCCTGTTGCTCGGTGAGCGCAACACCGGCTTTTTCGGTGAATTTCAGGATAAAATCGGCAAATTCATTGTCCAAGGTGACCGCCGTAGAGGGAGGGCCTGCAGGTTTTCGGATGAAGAGCTACTTTCCAATACAAAACTGAGAAAATATGCTGTCGAGCAGTTCGTCGTCGTTTTCCCAGCCGAGAACTGCCTCAAGCTGTCTTCGCGCTCCTTCGATCTCAAGGCTGACGAGTTCACTATAGGCATGTGAACTCAGAAGTTGTTCAGCCCTCATGAGCGCGCTCATGGCATTTTCGAGACATTCCTTCTGCCTCATGTTCGGCACGATTTGCGACCGGCAGGACAGTAAGGGCCGCATAATGAACGCCTCGGCCATGTAATTCTTGAGTCGCTCAATGTCGGAGGGATTTTTGACCGACAAGCTGAAAACCGGGCCGGGGCCTGGAAAGCGTTGTTGCACTTTGTCGATCTGGAACGCCGGCGCGAGGTCGCTCTTATTGAGAAGTACGATGCAGCGCGAGCCGCCAACAGCCTCATACACTTTCTGGTCCTCACTGGTAAGAGGTCTGCTGTGATCGATGAGCCAGAGCACCACGTCGGCTTCCGAGACAGAGCGGATAGTCCTTTCGATACCGCGCGATTCGATTTCATCCGGCTGATCGCGAATTCCGGCCGTATCCAGAATCCGAACCTGTACGCCCTGGAGCAGAAAAGTATCTTCGATGACATCTCTGGTCGTACCGGGGGCCGAGGTGACTATGGCCCGGTCCTTCCCGAGAAGTGCGTTCAGCATCGAGGATTTGCCCACATTCGGCTTGCCGACCAAAACCAGAGTAAGTCCCTCGCGCAGCACGCGTCCCTCTTCGTACTTGTTAAGCGTGGCTCGGATGGGTCCCTGGACTGCCTCGCGCAACTCTGCCAGAAGCGATGCATATGCCGGAGCTTCTTCTTCTGCTTCCTCCTCGATGTCTTCGGAAAAATCAATAAAAGCTTCGATACGGCTTTGGACCTGGATGAGAGTTTGGCGCCATTCTTCAATAAGCTGCCGGAAATCTCCGCGAAGATGGCGATTTGCCAGGAGCAGCCCCTGTTCGGATCGGGAACGGATTATCTCTATAACCGCCTCGGCCTGTGAGAGGTCGATTCGGCCGTTGAGAAATGCTCGACGCGTAAATTCTCCCGGTTGTGCGAGGCGTGCGCCGGTTGCCAGAACAAGCTCGAGGATGCGGTTGAGCACCGCGTAGCCGCTGTGGCAGTTAATTTCAATGACATCCTCGCGGGTATAAGTCCCGGGAGCGGCCATGTAGCCGAGCAGCACCTCGTCTACCACTTCGCCTGAAACAGGGTCTTTGATCCAGCCATAATTGAGGGTATGCGACTTTAGCTTCCGCGTTGGATCTTTAGCCCTGAAAATCTTCAGGGCAACACTGAGCGCATCCGGTCCGCTCAATCTGATCAAACCGATGCCTGCTTCGCCAATGGGGGTGGCTATGGCGCAAATGGTATCCTGGAGAAGTCTGAGGTCCATGATGAAGGCTAAACGGTTGTTAATCCGTCTTTTCCACGGCTTTGTCGGAGGTCTTTGGCTTCTTCACAGGGTAAATTACAACGCGCCGGAGGTTCCCCTCGCCCTTACTCTTGGTCCTGATGTCGTGGTCCTCCTTGAGCGCCAGGTGAATGACCCGGCGATCGTGTGCGCTCATCGGTCCTGTCGTCAGAGGCCGGTGGGATTTCTTGACCTTGTCGCTCAGTTGGCGCGCCAGTTCAGTCAGGCTCAATTCGCGTTTGGAACGATAGTTTTCCGTGTCAACTATGACGGCAATATTTTCTCCGGCCTGTTTGCTGACTATCTTGGATACCAGGAACTGGAGTGCGTTGAGCGTCTTGCCCCGCTTGCCGATGAGCAGGCCCGAACCGTTGCTGATTATACTCAGGTAGTTGTATCCTTCTTTTTCCTCGCATTCGACGACCAAAGGCAAATCAATGTGTTTGAGGATCTCGTCCAAAACTTCTTTGGCCTTCTCGGTCGCTTGTCCGATGAGAGGAGTTTTAGTAGTTACGCGTATCTTGGCCTTCCTCATTCCGACTATTCCAAAGATTCCCGAAGATCCCTTTGAAATAATCTCGATTTCAAGCTTTTCGCGAGGAAGCTTCAATTGCTGGCAGGCGAGGTCGATTGCATCCTCGACTGATTTTTCTTCGAATTCAAGAGTAGACATGCTCTCCTCCGTCGTTCACGGCAAAAAGATAAGGTGGTTTGCGGGAGAGACAACCGCTAAGCGCTGGCATGACGATTGATCCAGTATTGCTGGGCAATGGAAAGTAAGTTGTTTACAAACCAGTATAGCACAAGCCCTGCCGGGAAGTTGATAAAGAAAAAGGTAAACATGACTGGCATTATAAGCATTATTTTTTCCTGGCGGGGATCTCCCGAGGAGGGCGTCATTTTTTGCTGAAGAAACATTGTGATTCCCATAAGGATTGTCAAAACCGGCACCCCGTCCAAATGGCCGATTATCGGAAGATCGACTGAAAATCCCAGGTTCAGGCGGTCAGGAGCGGTAAGATCGTGTATCCAGAGTATGAATGGCTGGTGCCGCAGTTCGATTGCCGAGTTCAACATACGATAAAGCGCGAAAAACACGGGGATTTGAAGGACCATGGGCAGGCATCCACCCATCGGATTCACCTTGTGGGTCTTGTAAACCTGCATCAGTTCCTGGTTGAGCTTCTCCCGGTCATCTTTGTATTTTTCCCGGATTTGCTGAATCTTGGGCTGAACTTTTTTCATTTTCTGCATCGATGTGTAGCTTTTATGGGTCAGAGGCCAGAAAACTATCTTGATGATGAGTGTCAGCAGAATAATGGCGACCCCATAGTTATGGGTGTATGAGTAGAACCACCTGAGCACCACCAGTAGCGGCTTCGCCAGGATGGTAAACCAGCCGTAATCGACTGCGGCAGAAAGGCCATGGTCTGCCTGGTGCAGAGCGGATATTTCTTTGGGACCGTCGTAGAGCATGAGTTTGAACGACGTGGACTCGTTTGGCTTGAGATCGAACTTATCTGTTAAATAAACCAGCCTGGTGATTTGGGTATTTGGATTCTCACCAATGAGGCTGGGGATTATCTGATATCCTTCCTGACTCATCGGGACGATGGCCTGGATGAAAAAGTTATTCTGATATCCCACCCAGTTGTAAGGGGGTCTGGGAGCAGCGTTGGGTTTTGCAATATCTTTGGGCTGAAGATCATGATTGGACCCATTGACCGAGTAAGTCAGGCGCGATTTGTTATAGGTCTCGTGCGCGGCTTCCGAGTATGGTTTGAAATAGAAGCTGATTCCCATCTGGTCAGACAGAGTCTCAGTCGAAAGGTTCTGAATCTGAACTTCCAGATCCACAGCATAGGAATCGGCCTGCACCGTGAAAATCTTTGTCACTCGGACTTTCCCCGGAATCTCGGTTTGGAAGGGGATGTTTCTGGGGGGCTCTCCGTGAACAACCTTCACTTCCGTGGGCACATCGCTTGAAAATGGCTGCCTGCTGAGTTCCCAATCCTTATGAAAAAGAAGTTCGACATCGAGTGGGAGGTATGCGGTGTCACGAATCATTTGCACCGGAGGGGAATCGGGTTTCAGCTCCTCCTTGAACTTCAGAAGTTCGAAAGATCTCTCGCGCGCGCCCTGGGAAATGATCTGCATCTTGTAGAGCGAATCGCCGATCGACCAGGTCTTCTGGGTTGAAAGATCGACTTTGGGAGGAGGGGGCGGCGAAAATGTGGCCGGAGGTTGGGACGTCGGAGGTTGGGACGCCGGAGGCTGAGGCGTAGTGGTAGTCGCCTGCTGTTGCTGTGGTGGATGAATCTGTGTGGGGCCGAAATAGAAATGCCAGGCTAAAAAAAGCAAAAACGATAACACTATTGCCAAAAGAGCTTTTGAATCCATTTAGGAATTCTCCAATCAGTCACTGTTGCTCCCGGGCGCGGGTCGCGGCACGGGATCGTAGCCGCCCGGGTTGAAAGGGTGACAGCGCAGAATACGCCTCAACCCCAGGTAAACTCCCTTGGAAATGCCGTGCATCCTGATTGCTTCATAGGCATAACGCGAACAACTCGGAGAAAAGCGGCAGGCCCGGGGAAACAACGGCGAGATCAAAATTTGATATGATCGAATCAGACCCAGAAATATCCACCGGATCATCAGTTATTCTTCCCGTTTATAAGAACCGATGAGAACTCCCGAAGGAGGTCTCCCGGAGCGAGTTTTTCAGCGCCGGGTCGGGCAATTACGACTATGTCCTTTCCCGGCTTTGGGATTTGGCCTTTGTTCAGCCTGAACCATTCACGAATGACCCTTTTGATGCGGTTGCGTCTGACCGACGGCCAGAACCTCTTTTGCACAATCAGGCCTAATCGATGATATTCGAGACCGTTTCGAATGAAATTCAGACCGAAATGCGGAGTTTTCGCGCGTTTTCCCGCATTTTTAACGCGTTGGAAATCGGCGGAGCAGCGAATTCTTTCGTGAGGCCGGAAACTGTACTTGCCCCTCAAAGATCCCTCATCCGAAGATTCCGGGAGCCCATCTCGTGTCAAACCGACAGGCGTTTTCGGCCCTTTGCGCGCCGCCGCTTCAGTACGTCCCGGCCGGCCTTGGTCGCCATTCGCACAAGGAAGCCGTGAGTGCGATTTCTTTTAATGTTGCTTGGCTGAAATGTTCTCTTAGACATTAAATTCCTCGTAGACAAATTTTGCCGCTCTAGATAAAAAGCCGGAAAGGGCAACGCCCTCCGAAACGACCCTGCCTGCCCGGCACACGCAAAAGTCTATTAATAATCGAAATCCACACTCTTTGTCAAGGTCACAGAATTTGGGTCTTCCGGCAAACGCGTACCCGGATAGTTGAAAATTAAAAATGGACATGGCAGGGTCCGTGTTGTTTGACGCCGATCGAAAAATACGGAGGAGACCCAAACTATGTCCACATCGATACTTTACCATGGCTTTGGGGCTGAAAGGTATTGACTACAAAGCGACTCATTTTGTGGCCGACAGGATCATCTGCAGCGCCGAGATTGACGATCAATGGGTTCGGTGCCCGCAGTGCGGCTGCCGGGATACGAGCTTCAAAGGTCAAAAGCACAAGATCAAGACCCTCAAACGGCAGGCTTACGGGTTTCGAGATCCGGAATATTTCAAGCTCCGTCTCTACCACCTCCATACGCAGAGGTACTCGTTAGCCCGATGAACTCTTTTTTGTGCCAAGCCACTGAAGTCCGGTTTTTCCTTTCCTTTTTTACTTAAAGTAATGTAAAAGAATGCGAAACGAGGTTTCGAGTGTATGAGTATTATGGGGGCAGCCATGGCGGTTGAAACACCGAGTTTGCTGATAGTGCATCAGAATCCCAATATGGCCAAAACTTTGGCTACCATTCTCTCCGAAGAATATGACATATATATAGCGAAGCAAGCATCACAGGTTTCTCCAATCATAGAAAGTCATCCGATTCACTTAGTGCTCGCCAGCCAACAGTTGCCGGACAGCACCGGTCTCGTTTTATTTACCGAGTTGCGCCGAAGTCGTCCGCACGTCGTCCGCATTTTGCTCGTCACTGATGAAGACAAACGCAGCATAGATGTCGGTGAGGCCCTAAGCAGAGAGATCGTTCATCGTTATTTGGAAGAGCCATTGACCAGTTCCCTTTTCATTGAAGCCGTGAGAAAAGGGATTCAACTCTACGAGACCGTGGAGTCGGCGGTTCAGCCTGCAGAGCGCGCCCCGGAGATGGAGAAGCAAGAGCTGATCGAGACGCAGGGAACGATTCCGGAAGAGGCATTGGAAGGACCTGTCCCCGAGGCGAGTGCCCCTGATACCAGCGAAGCCGATACTCTCCAGCACGTGAGTCAGGCGTATGGGGTCTCCATGCAGCAGGAACACGAAAGGCAGCAGGCGCTCGAACTACTGGAGGAAAAACAGGCCCTGATCGTGAACCTGGAGGCGCTCCAAAAACAGTTGATGCAGGAGAAAGCAGAGCTTCTGGAGCGACTGCTTCAGACTCAAAAAGAAAATGCGGCGATGGGCGTTTTGCGACAGGAGAATGCTCGCTTGACCGATGAAAACGCTCGCCTCCAAGGTGAACAGAAAGCTTTCGAGCAACGGATAGACTCTTTAGTTGCCCAGTCCGAAGAACTTGGGAGTGAACTTGAAGAGGTCCGCAGTCAGTTAAGCAGCCTGGGCATGCTGCAAGCTCTCGGGACGGTCAAGGCGCTGACCGCGAAGGAACTCCGTGACAGTATCGATCCCCTGGAAATCTACGAAAAATCGGCTGTATGGTGCACGCAACTGACTCAGCTTCAGAAACTGAACAGCCTGCTCGACCTCAAGGCTCACCGTTCTGACCGTGAAATCTCGGAATTGCAGGAACAAATTGACGGCATGCGCGTACAATTCGAGGGCGAGAAAAGCGGGCTGATAAAGAAATTAAATGAATACGAAGTGCAGTATCAAACTTTCATGCAAAGGTTGGCGGCTCAGATAGCTCTGTGTGAGGAGCTTAAGCGGGAGAAGGAGGAGCTTGCCAGAAAGCTCCTCTAAATGGGACTTCGTTGAAGAGCGAAGTTGGACACTACCCCGGATCGGTTCAACTTTGTTACACTTGGTTAAGGAGAATCCTATGTCAGAAGTTCTCATTGAAGCAGCCGACGATATTTCGAAGGCTAAAGTCATTCACTCCGGAGGAGATGAAAATACCAAGCTCGAACCGCACGACGGTCAGCTGGGAGTAGACATAGGAACATCTCGTATCGTTGTGTGTCAGAAAAAGGGAAATACTGTCCTCACCAAGAGCCGGCTGAACGCGTTTTTCTCGGTTCCCCACTTTAGCTTCACACAGGAAATGCTCGAGATGAATCGCGTGCCCTACTGTGTGGAGGGTGACTCTTTGGTGATCATTGGTGATGCGGCGGAAAAGTTCTCCCTCATGTTCAACGCCGCAATCAGGCGGCCGATGCAGGAAGGACTGCTGAACCCCCGGGAATTTGACGCCCAGAAATTCATCCAGAAAATATTGGAGGCCCTTATCGGGCATCCCGAGACACTGGGTGAACAAGTATGCATCAGCATGCCGGCGGTCCCGCCGGGCTGGGAGCACCGGTTGCTGTACCATCAGACGATTCTGAAGAATTATTTCATGTCTCTCGGCTATCGCGTGAAAACCGTAAACGAAGGATTAGCCGTGATTCTGACGGAACTGGCCGAGAACTTCTTTACGGGCGTCGGGGTAAATCTGGGGGGAGGCATGTGTAATGTTTGCTTTTCGTACCTTTCTCTGCCCATTCTGGCCTTCAGCATCCCAAAGGCCGGGGATTACATCGACCATTCGGTGGCCGCTGTCATGAATATGCTCCCCACGGAAGTCCGGTTGATAAAGGAAAACGAACTGAACCTGGCTCATTCTCCCCGCAACAGAATACAAAACGCGCTTCACATCTTCTACGACGAAATCATTCATACTGTGCTGAGCAAGCTCAAGTCTGAGCTGTCCAAAAGCAATAAATTGCCGCAGGTCCAAGAATCGGTCCCGATTGTTCTGGCCGGCGGTACAGCAATGCCAAAAGGCTTTCTGCCCAGATTCGAGAAGATTCTGCCCGAATATACATTCCCCGTTCCGATTGCCGGTGTTCGCCTAGCCAAAGATCCTCTGACCACAACGGCGCGAGGCGCTTTGATTGTAGCGATGTCCAAAGAAACGCCGTTAGAACAGATGCTCTAAGCAGGAAGTGACTCGCCTTGGCTAAAGTGACTTTAATCTGGGTTGCCCGAAACGGCAGACCTTTTAGCGTTTTGTCTATTCCCAAGAGCCTGATCTTTATTGCCGCGGGCATTGTTTGCGTGGCGGTGTTCAGTTCTGTGGCCATGTTCTTTATTACCAGGAGCAGCAATGAAAAGCGGCTTGCGGTAACGGAAGAAAACCTTCGCCTTCGTGAAGCCATCGTGGAAAAGGAGCAGCAGAATCAAGGGCAGGCAAGGGTTCTAGCCGAGAAAGGGGAGTCCCTCGACACCCTGGAGCAACAACTCCGCGAGATCCGGACCTTTGAAAGCAAAATTCGTCAATTCCTGGGACTGGATGGGAAGGGGACAAATCCGAAACACCCTAACCAGGGAGGCGGTGTAAGCATGAGGCTCGGTTTCTCCCTCTCCGGGATGTCGTCTAATCTTAAGGAACAGACCCGGTCGATCGGCCCGGACATCCAATCGCGTACCCAGCCCCTGCGAGCCAGTTTGCTCGAATTGATGAACTATGTCCAACAAAAACAGGCGGAGACAAACATACTTCCTACCACGCTGCCCGTTGCCAGCAGCGATGTCTGGATATCTTCAGGCTTTGGATGGAGGAGCAATCCTTATACCGGAAGAGGAAGTGAGTTCCACGCCGGGCTCGATATCGCCGGGGCGTTGTTGACCCCGATCAAGGCGCCGGCGGATGGGGAAGTTACGGAAACGGGAGAGAACAAGCTCCTGGGTAGATTCGCCAGAATCCGCCACACGAAAACATTGTCGACCCTCTACGGCCACATGAACTCTGTTGCCGTCAAAGAGGGCCAGACGATCAAAAGGGACGACGTGATCGGCTATATGGGGAGTACCGGCCGAACAACGGGCATACATCTTCATTACTCGGTCATAAAAGATGGGAACTATGTGGATCCTGTGGACTATATACTGGATTGCGACGTTTCGTCTTTGACATTGGGTCATAAAACAAATGAAGCTTCTAAAATCCTTTTCTAATAGTGATGATCATTTGAAAACCGGAACCGTAGACACGGTCATCGGTTCGACAGCCGTCTTTGTAGGCACGCTCGAGACGAACAACAGTGTCTGCATCGAAGGAAAATTCAAGGGGCAGCTCGGGGTCAAAGGAAGTGTGCTTATCAACCAGAACGCCATCGTAGATGCGGACATCACCGCTGAATATGTCCTGATCCATGGGAAAGTCACCGGCCAAGTCTTCGTGGCCAAACAACTGGACATTGCAGCGACCGGGATGTTGCGGGGAGACGTCGAGTCACCGTCGGTGACCATTGCCAAGGGCGGCATACTGGACGGTTTCTGCAAAATGGTCAAGGGCGACGTGCAGCATGCCGAAGTCCCGCCCCCCATATCATTTCAGAAAGCTGCCGAATCCCAACAGGAAGAAGGTCGTATCGTACCCATGGAAAACGATGCTCCAGGTATGCATGTGGAAGATAGAAAAAGAATCCACATTATCGATGACGAAGACGACATTCATTCCGGCTTATCCGGAACCGGAGCAGAAAAGTACTGACACCTGCAAAACGCACCTCTTGGGTTGGTTGGGACCTTTATTTATGGAAGCCGCGAACGCAGACAGGAAAGGGAATCAAGGGCAAGAGCGCTCCTTAGTGCTCGCTAATTCTTTATGAGATCTGCTAATCCGCCAACCTCGCAATATCTTCCATCGTCCAAAGATGGTCCGTGATCCCCGCCTCCATCGCCGGAGTAACCCGCAGACTCTGGTGAATCCGTGCGAAGTTGTAATACATGAAGTGCAGAGATAACGCATGGGCCAGGTTCTCGGCTTTCTTCGAGAACCCATTGGTCAAGCGGATAAAACGGCGCATTCCCATGCGCGTTGCAAGGTTGTTCCGCTCGACAAAGGATGTAGAGATGTACTTCGGATCGGGATCGCCAAAAACTACAGTCTTTTTACTGCTTACATATTTTGCGGGGCTATACCGATTTCGACTTTTTGCTCCTGGAAGACCATCGTCCTGGCAATCTCTTTCTTTGTCTGATGACTGAGTAAAAAATTTCCGAGGGAGTTGTTTAAGTTTTGAGATGAATCTTCCGAATTTCGGGAACAGGAGAAGGTGTTCAACCCATAGATTTAATTTGACATAGTGTTTAAAATAACGCAGAAAGAGCGTGTCTACTGTCTTAATTGGCCTCACTCCAGGGGAGTCGCACACACCCCAATTTCTTTCCTGAGCGAACCGAGGGGACCACGCGATGAACCATTCTGCCAGCATGATTTTTAACATTCTCATCAAGAAGGAAGATGAGGTGTTTGTTGCTCACTGCATGGAGCTGGATATCGTTGCGACCGGCCAATCCATGGAGGAGGCCGTCAATGATTTAATAGACCTCATTATAGCTCAGTTAGAATACGCCTTTATCAACGACAATCTCGATCATCTTTACCGCCCCGCGCCCCCGGAAGTATGGCGACAATTTTATATGTGCGAACGGTCATTGGGAGAAATGGAGATCGCGCTATCGCTATCCCCAAAAGAAGCCTCGCCAGGAAACTTCATGCCGCCTTACATCGTTGCAAAAATGTGCGAAGCGCAAGTGGAAAGCCACGTCTAGGGGCGCCCTCAAGCTGCGGGAATTGCTTGATCGGCTAAAGCCCTATGGCATCGAAACGTTTCCAGCAACCGGCAGTTCGAAGCGTGGCAAAGGTTCAGAAATAATCCTCGTCAAACCCAATACTCCAGGTTCACGGCAAGGCCCTACCATTCCCATTAAAGATCACGGGCCAGGAACAGAAATTACCCCTCAAGTGATTGACGCCATTCTTAGGCGGTTTGGCATCCCAAAGGCTGAGTTTTGGGGTTTTCCAGATAAGAAAACAACAAATTAAACCCTGGCAGTTAAACTGCCATTTCCACAATCTACGATTCTGTTTTCTTCTCCCACCGCGCCTTTGCGGCTTTTAAGGCAATCATCTGCCGTTCTTTTGGCGTGAGCTTCTCGGCCCTGGCTTTCCCGCCTTTAAGACCTCCAAGCCGCCCCAATTCAACGGCGGCAGGATTTTTTTGTGGTTCTACGGGTTGGTCCGGTTTAGGATGAGTGGTAGCCTGCTCTGCGATAGACGCGGCAAGCTGGTTTAAATCTCGGGGTGTTTTGGATTTTTTTGTCATGCTCCCATGATAGCATGACCGCTCAAGCAGTCAAGAGGGAAAATCAAAACGACCCGCTACCGCATTTCAACATTGCCGCGCCTGTTCAAAAAATCAGTACAGAAAACCACGGATTTCAGGAATACTACAAATTTGGCCTTTATCCTCACAGCGCACTACAGAATCCAGCGCAAATCTTTCTGCTCGAATACGAAGCTTCTTATCCGTGGTCATCCGCGCTATCCAGGGTTTAATTCTTTAAAAGACTTCTCGCCGGGGCATGCAGATTCGAGGAAGGAAAATGACAAGGCCGAGGGGATTTTCCGATTTTGGGCCGTGTATTGCGGATTTAGGCAAATTATCCCCGTGTGGCGCATTCTTTTGTTAAAGGCATTGCGGATAAGCAGTTCACATGATATGAAAGACGCACTTCAAAACGGGCCGAAAGGAGAGATATTACGCATGTTCCTCAACAAAATACTCGGGCTTTTCTCAAATGATCTTGCAATCGACCTCGGGACGGCAAATACGCTTGTCTACGTGCGGGGTAAAGGGATAGTCCTGACCGAACCATCGGTTGTTGCGGTTCGAAAGGACGAGCGAGGCGCCAACAGGGTTGTTGCTGTGGGCAAAGACGCCAAAATGATGCTTGGCAAAACCCCCGGCAACATTACGGCGATAAGGCCGATGAAAGATGGGGTGATTGCCGATTTTGAAGTAGCCGAAGCAATGCTGCGGTATTTCATTCGCAAGGTGCATAACAGGCGCACCTTTATAAGGCCCAGAGTAATAATCTGTATTCCCTCGGGCGTTACGCAGGTCGAAAAAAGAGCGGTCCGGGAGTCTGCTGAATCTGCCGGCGCTCATGAGGTGTACCTGATAGAAGAACCAATGGCCGCCGCAATCGGGGCTGGACTTCCCATCACCGAACCGGTGTGCAACATGGTTGTAGATATTGGCGGTGGAACGACCGAGGTCGCCGTTATATCGCTTGCCGGGATTGTTTACAGCAGGTCTGTGCGAGTTGGCGGGGACAAGATGGACATGGCCATTCTCCAGCACATCAAACGCAAGTACAATCTGCTGATAGGTGAAAGAACCTCGGAGGTTATAAAGACCACCATCGGCAATGCTTATCCCATGGGTGAAGCTGAAACCATGATGATAAAGGGCCGCGATCTGGTGACGGGTATTCCTAAAACCGTTGAGGTCAATTCAGATGAGATACGGGAATCCATCCAGGAGCAAATCGATTCCATCCTGGAAACCATAAAGGTTGCTCTGGAGCAAACGCCGCCGGAATTGGCAGGCGACATCGTTGACCGCGGAATCGTGCTTACCGGTGGAGGAGCGCTCCTCAAGAACCTCGATCACTTCCTGAGACTTCAGACTGGATTGCCCATAATGCTGACCGAGGATCCCCTCTCCACCGTTGTGCTGGGTTCCGGTAAGGCCCTGGACGAGATAGAAATATTAAAGGACGTCCTATCCTGAGATGCCGTGCCAGGCTGAGGCGGCTGATCATGGCATCCATTGTTTATGTCCGTATGCGCAGGCTCATTCGTGTTGTCTAACGGCCTGGCAGACTTTTAGTGTTCAAGATCAAAGTGCCGGATTATGAGATTTCTAAATACGAGCGCTTGGCTTCGCCGATTGCGTGGCGTGCTTATGGTCCTCGTCTTTATCACTGTATTTTTGTATATTTTTTCCCTCAATTTCCGCACTCACTATAGGATGGACGCTCTCCAGCGCTCTGTGACGGAAACGGTGAGCCCGCCTATCCAATTGTTCGGCAGAATTTTTTCCGCTTTCGAAGAGTTCTTCAGAGATTACATCTGGCTGAAAAAGCTTCGTGGTGAAAACGAATCGCTGAAAAGGGAAATTATCGAGTTGGAAAGCAAGGTAACCTCTTACCAGGAGGCTTACGTTGAAAACCAGCGGCTGCGGCGCCTGCTTGATTTCAAGACTATGGTCAAGGCCGAAACCGTTCCTGCTCAGGTAATCATGCACGATTTGACCGGCTGGTTTCAGACATTGATGATCGATAAGGGATTTCGGGATGGAGTAGCCCCTGATATGCCGGTCGTAAATGACGAAGGGGTTATTGGGCGTATTCTCGATGTCTCGGATCGGCACAGCAGGGTCCTGCTTATCACCGATCAGGGCAGCTCCGTTGATGCCATCGACCAGCGCAATCGGGTTCGAGGCATTCTCAGCGGTAAAGACGCAAATGGATGCCTTCTGAAATATGTCCGAGGCAACCTCGATATAAAGGAAGGCGACCTGGTGATCACTTCCGGCAAGGACGGTATTTATCCCAAGGGGCTGCGTCTGGGTGTCGTACAGGCAGTGTATAAGGACCCCGTCGATCTTTTCCAGAAAATAGATATCAAACCGCTTGTGCGGATGAGCGCCCTTGAGGAGGTGCTCGTAATAAAGCGCGGCGGCGAGGTGCTCGATGTCGATCAGGAAGGCCAGCCGGCTGCGGCGCAACCTGAGGTTCAATCACCGGTTCAGGCGAGACCTGCGGGACAACCTCAGTCAGGTCTTCAAGCAAAGCCTGTGGCTAAACCTCCGGCTCAGATTACGCTCAAAGCCCGGTCGGCGCTAAAGCCTCAGCTCAAGCCTCAACTCAAGCCTCAGACGCAGACGAATCCCAAGCCCAGGATTCAAGCCCAGACAACCCTCCAGACCAAGCCTCAGGCCATGCCCCGGAACAAGACTCAATCCGAGCCTCAAAGCCGGGCGAAGCCAAAGCCAAAGGCGAATTAGAGATGATTGCTCCCGGCTGTGTTACTTCTGGTTTGACCGCGGGACGGTTGGTCAAGATAACGCTTTACACCTTTTTTATACTGGCGATCCAGGCCCATCTCATCCCGCGCCTGCCTTACCCGGCGCTGCGTGTTGACCTGCTCATTCCGCTCATGTTCGCAATAGCCGTTGAGTGGCCCCCACTGGCGGGTCTGCTTTGGGCCAGCTTTTGGGGATTCGTTGTGGATAATTTTTCAGGCGAGTTCTGGGGTCTGCATGTTGGTTCCTATACGGTAACGATCTGCCTCGTGCACCTGGTATCCGACAGGTTCGACCGGTGTAACCCGGCATATCAGGCGGGTCTCGTCGGGCTGTGCGCTCTTGGCCAGTCGATAGCGATCGGGCTGTATTTGTCTTTCGTACCCATGGACCTCCAGTCGCTTACTTCCATATGGGTCAGCCTGGGTATTCGAACTCTGCTTTCGTGCACGATAGCGCCTTTTTTGATATATCCTCTTTTGAACCCTAGAAATGCGAATTAGTAGCGAGCGGCCGGACCTGAACAGAGATGAAACTTAAAGGCAAAAAATTAGACGGACTCAAGCTTATAAACTGGGATAGCACGGAGTCGGTTTCTTTTCAAAAGCAATACATTCTGATTTGCGCCATTCTGCTGCTGATAATGATGATCTATATGGTGCGACTCTGGTTTCTTCAGGTGCTCCAGGGGGAATCCTACCGTTTCCAGTCCGAGAATAACAGGATCAGGATCGAGGACATCGCCGCGCCGCGCGGGATAATATTTGACAGGAACGGAGTGCCGATTGTCGAGAACCGGCCGGCCTACGACCTCGTTATCATCCGGGAGGACATTGACGATCTGGATGGAACGATAAAAGAGCTGGCGCGCCTGTGCGAGCGCAATCCCGATGAGTTTTCCTCAATTATAGAAGCCAACAAGGCAGTCCCCAGGTTCATTCCTCTTCGCCTGGTATCCGACCTGGACAGAGATTGCCTCGCCCGGGTTGAAGCCCAGCGCATCAGGCTGCCGGGTGTGGTGATCCAGCTCGAGCCCAAGCGGGAATACAAATGGAACGCGTCGGCTGCGCACCTGATCGGATACCTCAGCGAGATTACCGAAGCAGAGCTCAGGAGCGAAAAATATCAGGGTTATTATTCCGGCGAGGATATTGGCAAAGTTGGAATCGAAAGCGCCTTCGAGAAGTTCCTGCACGGGAGCAGGGGAGGGCGGCAGCTCGAAGTCGACGCTGCCGGCAGAAGGGTCCGCCTGCTTGAGGAACAACTGCCCATTGCAGGCCGGAACTTGTGGCTCACCCTCGATATGGACCTTCAGAAAGTTGCCGAGTCCCTGCTCGAGGAGAAAACCGGGGCAATCGTGGCAGTAGACCCTTCCGACGGGGCAATTCTTGCCTTCGCCTGCAGTCCGTCATTCGATCAGGAAAAATTCATACGGGGACTGTCAAAGGATGAATGGCTCGCGCTCAGCAAAGACCCGCTTCATCCTCTTCTGAACCGCGGCAGCGGGGCTGCTTATCCGCCCGGATCTACTTATAAGCCTTTTATGGCTCTTGCAGCGCTTCAGGAAGGCGTAATAAGCCCGACCTCCACTTTCTCCTGCCCGGGCTATCTTCAGTTCGCCAACAGGCAATACCGCTGCTGGAAAGACCATGGTCACGGCTCGATATCAGTCGAAAGGGCTATTATCGAGAGCTGCGATGTTTTCTTCTACCAGACCGGTCTGAAACTGGGTGTTGACCGTATAGCTCAGTATGTGAAAATGTTCGGGTTGGGGGAAAAAACGGGCATAGGGCTTCAGGGCGAAAATCCCGGACTCATACCCACCTCCTTGTGGAAAAAGCAGGCTACCGGCGTTCCATGGCAGAAAGGTGAAACCCTCTCAATTTCCATTGGTCAGGGCTTCGATTTGGTCACACCGCTCCAGATGGCGCTGGGCTACGCGGCGATCGGCAATGGCGGGAAGCTTTGGCAGCCCTACGTTGTGAAGAGAATCGAGGGCAGTTCCGCCGATGAAATTGATGAAATCAAACCGAAGCTGAAGCGCAAGATCCCCATCGACCAGCGCTGGTTCGACCTTGTCAGGAAAGGCATGTTGGGTGTAGTAGAAGAGCCCCGGGGAACTGCTCACCTGATACGGGTCCCCTCTGTTCAAATTGCAGGCAAGACCGGTAGCGCTCAGGTCGTGCACGTGGCCCAGGGGGTCAACAGGAAACTGCTCGAAAAGCTTTCAAAATACAAAGACCTGGACCACGCCTGGTTCGTTGGCTACGCCCCGGCTTCGGACCCCAGGATATGCGTGGCGGCAATAGTCGAACATGGTCGTCACGGGGCTTCGGCAGCCGCCCCACTGGTTCAACAAGTTATTTTGTCCTATTTGAAAAACAGGCAGAAACCGGTCGAAGAATAAGAAGTGGGCCGCGGGCTTTTCCGGTTATCGGATAGAATTTCAAAAGGTCGTTTTTCGTTATGATGGACAGACGCCTGATAGAAAATTTCGATTGGTCGATAATCTGGACTTTGTTGGCGATTATCTGCATCGGGCTGCTCAGCATCTACAGCGCCCTCTATCCTCAGATTCAGGCCCGGCCTGCCAACAATCTGTTCATAAAACAGATCATATGGCTTGCCATAGGGTTTGCCGTTCTGTGCGCTTCGCTTTTTATCAATTATCAGCGTCTCAGAACGCTCAGCCCATGGCTCTATGGTGTGGGATTTCTTCTTCTCTTGGTGGTCCTCGTGGCCGGAAAGGAGGTACACGGTTCGAAAAGGTGGCTGGAAATCGCCGGCTTTCAGTTCCAGCCGTCCGAGTTTATTAAGGTGATTATCGTAATCCAGTTGGCCGGTTATTTTTCGTCACAGGAGCTGACAAATTTTCCGGGCATCAAAAAACTGATAGCTCCTGTGGTTTTCGTTGTTTTACCGGTGCTGCTCGTTCTTGCCGAACCAGACCTTGGCACCGCGATCTCTTTGGTGGCGATCGGGGCCACCATGATCCTTTTTGTAGGAGTCCGCTGGAAATACCTTGCCGTTTTCGCCTTGACCGTCATTCCTCTCATCGTTCCAGTGTGGGAACACGTCCTGAAACCCTATCAGAAACGCCGCATCCTCATTCTTCTTCGCCCCGATCTTGACCCCCTTGGCGCCGGATACCATATAAGGCAGTCAAAGATTGCCATAGGTTCCGGAATGCTCTGGGGAAAAGGATTCCTTAACGGTACTCAGAATAAACTCCATTTCCTGCCGGAAAAACACACTGATTTCATTTTTTCAGTCTGGGCTGAGGAATGGGGTTTTGTCGGATGCGCTGTTCTGCTTTTTTTGTTCAGCCTCCTTATTTTTCTAACTCTGAGAGTTGCGACGAGATCAAGGGACAGGTTCGGTTCCCTTATAGTCGTTGGAATGAGCGCGCTCATTCTGTGGCAGGCTTTGATCAACATCGGCATGGTGATCGGAGTGCTTCCGGTGGTCGGAATTACACTGCCTTTCGTCAGTTACGGGGGGTCCTCGCTCATAACCCTGTGCCTGGCAATCGGGTTGATAGAGAATGTAAGCATGCGTCGCTACGTGTTCCAAACTCATTGACGGCTCCCGATCATGTTCTAAAAATCACAAGTATCAAGTCCGTGATAATTTGTGACAATCCTTGCTTTTCTCTTGCTAATACTGGTGACCTGTGCTAGTAACCTCGCCCATGCTAAAGGTCCAATCGCTTTCAAAATGTCAGTGTTGCTGTTTGTGCTACTTGTGCCTCGGCGCAAATGCCCAAATGTGCATGTGATTTTTTGTATTAGTTGGTAGTCAACGTGGGGGGTTCAGTAAGATGATTGATATTAATTACTCGCTTTTTGTCCAAATGGCCAATTTCCTTGTTTTTCTCTTTGTGATGAACTTCGTTTTGTACCGGCCCATTCGGCGCATAGTGGCGGAAAGAAAGAAGATGATCGCGGAAAAGCAGGAAAGTGTGGAGGGCCTGGAAGCTAAGGCCAAAGCCGCGTTGCTGGAATATGATCGCACGCTTCACGAATCCAGGAGCAGGGGTTTCCAGAGAATTCAGGAACTCAAGGCTGCCGGTTATGAACAGGAGAAGGAACTGTTGCGCGAGGTCTCCGAGCAGGCGGCCGCGAAGGCAGGGGAACTGCGCAAAAAGATCAAGAAGGATATTGGGATCGCTCGAACTGAGCTCAAGCATCAGGTGAAGGCATTTTCGGTTGACCTGGCGCAGAAGATTCTGGGGAGGAAGATTTAAATGTATGCGAGTCTAAGGGCAAAGATGATGAAATCCAGGCATTTTGCGCTCCTTGCGGGGACGGCGATCCATTTCGCGTTGCTGGGCAACGCACTGGCCTCGGAAGCCGAAGAGGGCCACCACCACCACCTGAACTGGACCGATTTTACATATCGTACATTTGCCTTCGTAATTCTGGTTGGTGTCCTCGTAAAACTTCTCAGAAAACCCATCGCAAACTTTCTCAGCGCGCGCCGCGATGAGATTCAGCGCCTGATTGCCGAACTCGAGGTCAAGACCTCTGAGGCCAAGGCCGAACAAGCCAAGGTTCAGGCCAAGGTCAGCGCCCTTGAGCAGGAGACGAAAAAAATAGTTGATGAACTCATTGCTGAAGGGGAAGTGGAAAAGAATAAAATTATAGAGGCCGCTCACCGGCAGGCGGAGTACATCCAGCAGCAGGCTGAGGTCGCCATTGAGCAAGAGATCCTGGCTGCTCGCGACAGTTTGAAGAACGAATTTGCCGACCTGTCCGTGGCCGCCGCCCAGGATTTAATCCAAAAGAAAATGAAGGCTGACGATCAGCAGCGTCTGGTTCGTGAATTCATGACGAAGGTGGTGGAGGCGAAGTGAAAAATCAAGTTATTGCCAAACGTTATGCGAGGGCACTGTTCAGTCTCGCCAGTGAGGCACAGGCAATCGAACAGTACGGTTCGGAGCTCGGCGGCTTTGCTGAAGTCCTCGTAGAGTTCCCTGATCTTGAAAACTCGCTCCGGAATCCGCTATACCCGGAAGCCGTAAAGAAGACCCTTTTCCAGAAGGTGGCCGGCCAGCTTGAACTTTCGCCGGTCGTGAACAGCTTTCTCAATCTTCTCGTCGAGAAGAGGCGTATCCAGCACGTGCCCGAAATCGCTGACTACTACCGCAGGTTAATCGATGAGCATTCCAATATAGCGAGGGCAAAAGTCAAAGCGGCTTTCAAGCTTGGAGATGACGAGATCAAGAAGCTCGCTGCGGCTTTGGAGAAAAAGATCGGAAAGAAGATTGTCGTTGAATTTGAGGAGGACCCCTCTCTTCTTGGGGGAGTTTTCGCCCAGATCGGCGACTTTGTCCTTGATGGCAGCGTAAAGCGTCAATTGCTCAATTTTAAAGAATCTTTGAAGAGGGGTGCGGTAGGATAAATGGAAATCAGAGCAGAAGAAATCAGCCAGATCATTAGAGAGCAGATCAAAGATTACGAGAAAAAGGTTGATCTCAGCGAAACCGGACGAGTGCTCTCCGTCGGCGACGGTATTGCCCGCGTTTACGGAGTTGAAAAGTGCATGTCCATGGAATTGCTTGAGTTCCCTACGGCGCATGGAAACATCTTCGGGTTGGCTCTTAACCTCGAAGAGGACAATGTGGGCGTGGCCATCATGGGCGAAGATGTCCACATCAAAGAAGGCGGTGAGGTAAGGCGTACCGGCCGTATCGCTGAAGTCCCGGTTGGTGACGCGGTTCTTGGCCGGGTTATCGACTCTGTCGGAAACCCCATAGATGGAAAAGGCCCCATCCAGGCAACCGAATTCCAAAGAATCGAGGTCATCGCTCCGGGAGTTATCGCAAGGCAGTCGGTTAACGAGCCGATGTACACCGGGCTCAAGGCCATCGACGCAATGACTCCGGTTGGCCGCGGCCAGCGCGAACTGATCATCGGTGACCGTCAGATAGGCAAGACCGCCATCGCCGTCGATACCATAATCAATCAGAAGGGCAGCGGCAACATCTGTATCTACGTCGCAGTGGGCCAGAAAAGATCCACGGTTGCACAGGTTGTCGAAACGCTTCGAAAGCATGGCGCGATGGATTATACCATCGTTGTCGCCGCCACCGCCAGCGACCCGGCTGCGTTGCAGTTCGTCGCTCCTTATGCCGGAACCGCTATGGGTGAGTACTATCGGGACAAAGGCGGTCATGCGGTGATCATTTACGATGACCTGTCGAAGCAGGCTACCGCTTACCGTCAGGTTTCACTGCTTCTTCGCCGCCCGCCCGCGCGTGAAGCCTATCCCGGCGATATTTTCTACAACCACTCCAGACTTCTGGAGCGATCCTCCAAGCTCAATAAGGAACTCGGAGGCGGCTCGCTGACCGCTTTGCCCATCATCGAGACCCAGGCCGGCGACGTTTCGGCATACATCCCGACTAACGTTATTTCGATTACAGACGGCCAGATTTATCTAGAGCCGAGCCTTTTCTTCGCTGGCGTGCGCCCGGCCATTAACGTCGGTCTCTCGGTCTCCCGGGTCGGCGGGGCCGCCCAGACAAAAGCGATGAAGCAGGTGGCCGGAAAGCTGCGCCTCGAGTTGGCCCAGTACCGCGAACTCGAAGCTTTCGCGAAGTTCGGAAGCGACCTGGACAAATCCACCCAGGCCCAGTTGAACAGGGGCGTGCGGCTCGTCGAACTGCTCAAGCAACCCCAGTATAAGCCCATGTCCGCGGAAAAAGAGGTCGTGTCGCTCTATTCTGGAACGAGAGGTTTTCTGGATTCGATTCCCGTTGAGAAAGTTCTCCAGTACGAAGAGCAGATGCTGGCTTTCGTCGAACGGAAATACCCGGAGATTTTTGCCGAAATAAAGGAGAAGAACATAATAGGCGATTCTCTCGATCAGAAGATGAGTGCGGCCCTGACGGAATTTGCGGGGGTTTTCCAGGCATAACGGCCTCGGAATAAACCAGAGGACAGATAAACAATGGCAGCTCTAAGAGACATAAAGAGGAAGATAGAGGCCGTCAGGAAGACCTCGCAGATTACCAAGGCGATGAATATGGTGGCCGCGTCCAGACTGCGCGGCGCCCAGCAGAACATGGAAAAATTCCACCCATACGCGCTAAAGTTCCGGGAGTTCATCGGCAGGCTCGCGTCAGGGGTGGAGGATACCTCTGAATACGCGCTTCTCACTCCCAGAGAGGAAGTGAAAACCGTCGAGCTTCTGCTGATTACCGCAGACCGGGGTCTTTGCGGCAGTTTTAATACAAACCTGATAGTGTCGGCCGAAAAATTTATAAAGTCCAAGAATGACCAGGGCATCGAAGTCAGTCTCATCAATGGAGGCAGGAAGGCCCGGGATTATTTCAGGCGCCGTCCTGTTAAAGTTCGAAAGAGCTATACGGGATTGCTCAATAAGGTGGTCTACGAGGACGCCCGCCGAATGGGGGGCGAGCTTATCGAACTGTTTGAGACTGGCGGGGCTGATGAGGTGTATGTACTTTACAGTCATTTCATCAGCATAGCCAGGCAGCAGCCTTCGATTGTCAGGCTGCTTCCCATTACTGCTGCCGGGCGCCAGGAAGGCGAGGAATCGTTGGAGTATGTGTTCGAGCCTTCTCACCAGGCACTGTTGACTGATCTGTTGCCAAATTATATTTATGTACAGATTCTGGAAAGTTTGTACCAGACAGCCGTGGGGGAGCACGCCGCGCGTATGGCTTCCATGGAGAATGCGACCAACAACTGTAAGGATCTGGTAAGAAGCCTTACTCTTACCTACAACAAGGCAAGGCAGGCAGGCATTACCAAGGAATTGATGGACATAGTCGGCGGCGTCGAGGCCCTCAAGAAATAGAATCAAGGAGGATACAGGCCCATGAACATGGGGAAAATCGTACAGGTTATTGGAAACGTTGTGGACGTCGAGTTTGCGGAGGGAAAGCTCCCTGCACTCTTGACGGCCCTGTTTGTAAGTAACCCCGGACTTAGTTCTGTGGAAGACAATCTCGTCCTCGAAGTGGCCCAGCACCTGGGTGACAATGTTGTGCGCACTATCGGGATGGATCTGACGGACGGGCTCGTGCGCGGTATGCCGGTAAAGGATTCCGGAAATCCGATCATGATGCCGGTCGGCAAAGCGGTTCTCGGCCGGGTTATCAACGTGGTAGGCAGGACCGTGGATGGGCTCGGCCCGATCGAAACCGACACATACATGCCGATTCACCGCTCCGCGCCTGCTTTTACCGAGCAGGATACCTCGGTTAAAGTCCTTGAGACCGGCGTAAAAGTTATAGACCTCCTCATTCCGTTCCCTCGCGGCGGCAAGATGGGGATGTTCGGTGGCGCGGGTGTCGGCAAAACCGTAGTTATGATGGAGATGATCCATAATATAGCCATGCAGCACGGTGGTATCTCGGTTTTCGCAGGCGTCGGCGAGCGGACTCGTGAAGGCAACGACCTCTATCACGAAATGAAAGACTCCGGCGTTCTGCCTCGCGCCGGGCTGGTTTACGGCCAGATGACCGAGCCTCCGGGGGCGCGTGCGCGCGTTGCGCTTTCTGCCCTTACGGTCGCCGAATACTTCCGCGACGTGGCAGGCCAGGACGTTCTTCTCTTTGTTGACAATATTTTCCGGTTCACCCAGGCAGGCGCTGAAGTTTCCGCTCTGCTCGGCCGCATGCCCTCCGCAGTCGGTTACCAGCCGACCCTGGGTACCGACCTTGGTGAATTGCAGGAACGAATCACTTCGACCAACAAGGGATCGATCACCTCGGTACAGTGCGTGTACGTTCCGGCTGACGACCTTACGGACCCGGCGCCTGCTACGACCTTCGCACACCTTGACGGTACGGTCGTTCTCTCTCGCCAGATCGCTGAGCTTGGAATTTACCCTGCGGTCGATCCGCTTGACTCCACTTCGCGTATACTCGACCCCAATGTTCTTGGAACAGATCACTATTTCACGGCGCGCGAAGTTCAGCAGATACTCCAGAAATACAAGGACCTGCAGGATATTATCGCTATTCTCGGTATGGACGAGCTTTCCGATGAAGACAAGCTGACCGTTTCCAGGGCTCGAAAGATTCAGCGCTTCCTGTCGCAGCCCTTCCACGTCGCAGAAACCTTCACCGGCGTTGCTGGCAAGTACGTGAAGATGGAAGACACCATCAGAGGGTTCAAGGAAATCTGCGAAGGCAAGCATGACGATATTCCGGAGCAGGCCTTCTATATGGTTGGGTCCATCGACGAAGTGGTTGAAAAGTCTAAGCAGATGGCCGCAGCAGCCTAACGGAAGAAGATGGTGAATATATTATGGCCGAAAAAATTTTGCTGGAAATCGTAACGCCGGAGAGAAAGGTTCTCAGCGAAACGGTGGACATTGTCGTAGCTCCCGGAGAGTTGGGTGAATTTGGTGTCCTGTCCGGTCACGTCCCCTTCCTTTGCAAGCTGAAGGTGGGTGAGCTGAGGTACCGGATCGGAACGGCCTTACGGTTTGTCTCAATAATGGGAGGCTACGCCGAGGTCGCCAAGAATCAGGTGACCATTCTGGCCACAGCAGCCGAGGAGGCCGCAGAAATCGATGTAGTGCGCGCCAAGGCTGCTCGCGAAAGAGCTGAAAGGCGAATCGCCGAAACCAAGGACAGGTTGGATTTCGCGCGCGCCCAGGCCGCTCTGCACAGAGCAATGGCACGCCTTAGGATCGCTGAGAAACTATAGACATTTAAACTGCACTTGAAAAGCCCCTCCTTTCGAGGGGCTTTTTTTATAAACGTATTCTTCGAAACTGTGGAGTTGGCGCCTCATACGGGTGTAATGCTTGCCCTTGTGACCTTCCTGAGCTGGTCTCACCCGCCGGTCCGTTGTCGGCTATAATCAACCTTGACTATCAATGCGCTTTTTAGCTAAAATATTGCCGGATTCGATATTTATGCTGTCCCGGCTTTTGCCGGTACGTCGATGTAGGTGCGGCAAATCTAAAAGGGGTGCTTGCGCCCGCTGATATTTTTAGCCATACAACTGGCGAGCGTGGAGGAAAACGCTTCGGACCGTCTGAGATTGGAAGAGGTTGGATCGGCTTAACGGATCTTCATTACCGGATTATTCGGCAGAAATACCAAAATTCGATTCCGGCTCGTTTTGCTGCGCTGTGGTTTTAAGATGCGTTGCATAGAAGAGCCGAGAGAATAAATCTGGCTGATTGAATTTTTTGTGGTTTGCCCCTGCTGTGCCCGTGATTGGCAGAATGTTTCAGAGCCAACATACATGAAACGGGAGCCCTGCCTTGCTCTGGTGTGCAAGTCAGCCTCGGCTGAAAGCCTGAAGGAGTAATAGGGCGCCCACCTGAACCTAAAGGTTCTAGACCACCTGCCAACACGGCACTTAGCGGGGGCAATGCCGCTCTAGTCTTCTTCCGTGTTTCTCTTTTGAGCTTCAAGAAGTCCCGACGGGTCTGGAAAACCTCCAGCATTATTCTCAATTTACACTCTAGTATTGGTAAGTATTGGTAAGTTGTTAAATGGCTCGATATTGTGCCGTTTGCGCCATTCCCGGCCCGATGGTTCGCTTGTGCGGCTCGGGCTGCTAAAGCTCGAAAGGAAACCGAGATAATGGGTTACATCCCCGCAGTTCTGTTAATTGTCGGACTTGTTGCTGGTGGGGCCGCAGGGTACCTTCTCAGGTACTTCTGGCTGGAAAAAAAGCACCGCAAACTCGACAGCGATGCCCGAAATTTGTTTGCAGAGGCAAAAAAGGAGGCTGAAGCTGTCAAAAAGGAGGCGATCCTTCAGGCCAGGGACAGCCTCTTTCAAATGAAATCGGAGTTCGAAAAAGAATCCAAGGAAAGCAGGAAAGAGTTCCAGAATCTGGAGAAGCGGATCCTGCAAAAAGAAGAAAACCTCGATCGCAAATCAGAAGCGCTCGACAGGAGAGATGCGGCCGTGGTTAAGCGGGAAAAGCAGTTGGCCCAGCAGGAAAAAGATATGACGGGCCGGCAAAAAGATCTGGAGTCAATATTCGAGGAAGAGAGACGGAAACTTGAAGCTATCTCGGGAATGTCCGCACAGGAAGCCAAGGATATGCTGCTGAGCTCCGTTGAGGACGAAGCACGCCACGATGCCGCCCTGATTGTGAAAAAGATCGAAACCGAAGCCCGCGAAATTGGGGACAGAAAAGCCAAGGACATCATCTCCATGGCCATCCAAAGATACTCGGGCGACTACGTTGCTGAAAAGACGGTCTCGGTGGTAACGCTTCCCAACGAAGAAATGAAAGGACGCATTATCGGCAGGGAAGGTAGAAACATCCGCGCCATAGAGGCATCGACCGGTGTGGACCTGATTATCGACGATACCCCCGAGGCTGTCATACTTTCCGGGTTTAACCCGGTGCGGCGCGAGGTGGCAAGAATATCGCTCGAGAGGCTCATATCGGACGGGAGGATTCATCCTGCGCGCATCGAGGAAATCGTGGAAAAGGTAACCGCCGAAATAGAGACATCGATTCGCGAGGCAGGTGAGCTGGCGGCATTTGATGTGGGCGTCCATGGCATCCATCCCGAGCTTATAAAGCTGATCGGCAAACTGAAATTCCGCACGAGCTACGCACAGAATGTGCTGCAGCATGCGAGGGAGGTTGCTTTTCTGTGCGGAATAATGGCCGCCGAGCTTGGCCTCAACGAAAAGCAGGCCAAGCGCGCGGGTCTTCTGCACGATATCGGAAAGGCTGTTGACCACGAAATGGAAGGCCCTCATGCCGCAATAGGGTCTGATCTCGCCAGGAGATACGGCGAGACTCCCGCAATAGTGCACGCGATAGCGGCTCACCATGAGGATATTGCGGCCGAAGACGTAATGGCCGTTCTTGTCCAGGCCGCCGACGCTCTATCAGGCGCTCGGCCCGGCGCTCGCAAAGAACTGCTCGAAACCTACGTCAGGCGCCTCGAAGAACTCGAGAGGATTGCCGGTTCTTTCAACGGAATCAGCAAAGCTTACGCAATTCAGGCGGGCAGGGAGCTGCGAATTATTGTCGAGAGCGGCACCGTTGCCGATGCGGACGTCGTGCTTCTCAGCCGCGACATAGCCAAAAAAATAGAAAGCGAGCTCACCTATCCCGGACAGATTAAGATTACGGTCATTCGGGAAACGAGGGCAGTGGAATACGCGAAATAAGTTTGAGGAATCGACGGATTGAGGAAGCTTACTCGTTTTTATCCCGTAATCCCTCAATGCGGACTTGCTCAATAGTGGCCGATCTCTAACCCTGGTGCGGGATTCTCAAGGTGGCAAACGTTTTCGATATTCTGAACGAGCGCGGGTTTGTGGCCCAGGCCACAGAGGTTGAAGAACTGAAGCGGTATCTGTCTGAACCTTCCTCGTGCTATATCGGGTTCGATCCTACCGCCGACAGCCTGCACGTCGGGAGCCTGGTTCCCATCATGGCTCTTGCGCACATGCAGCGCCAGGGCCACTGTCCGATAGTTCTTGTCGGGGGCGGCACGGGTTTGGTGGGGGACCCGAGCGGTAAGACAGAAATGCGGCAGCTTTTGACGCTGGAGCAGATCGACGGCAACGTTGCCGCCCTGAAAAAGCAGCTTTCGCGCTTTCTGGATTTCGAAGACGGCAAGGCGCTGCTCCTGAACAATGCCGACTGGCTCGTAGACCTTCGCTACATTGAATTCCTGCGCGATATCGGCAGGCATTTCAGTGTGAACCGGATGCTTGCCGCCGAAAGCTATAAAATCCGCCTGGAAACCGGTCTGAATTTCATTGAGTTCAACTATATGCTGCTCCAGGCATACGATTTCTATTATCTGGCCGGGAAGTACGACTGCTGTCTGCAGATGGGCGGTGATGACCAGTGGGGCAATATCGTCGCGGGAATCGAACTCATACGCAGGAAGCGCCGCAAGGGCGCCCACGCTCTTACCTTTCCGCTCCTTACCACGGCATCCGGGGCCAAGATGGGGAAAACGGCGGCTGGCGCCGTTTGGCTAAGCGCCGAGAAAACCGCTCCTTTCGATTTCTACCAGTTCTGGATAAATACGGATGACCGTGATGTGGTGCGTTTCCTGAAGCTCTACACTTTTCTTCCTGTAAATGAGATAGAGGCCTTGAGCGGACTGGAGGGCCAGGACCTCAATGTTTGCAAGACCATCCTTGCTTTTGAGGTAACTAAGCTTGCCCACGGCAAGGAGGCTGCTCTGCAGGCGCTTGAAGCGGCTGTCTCTGTATTCGGAAAAAGAAGGCTCCCCCTGGATCTGCTTCCATCAAGCGACATACCCAGAGTATCGGGGGAAAAGGCTGACGCTGTTCCGACTACAACCGTCCGGATCGAACGCCTTCAGGATGGAATTGCGGCTTTTGAACTTTTTGCCGAAATCGATCTCTGCGACTCCAGGAGCGCCGCGCGGCGTCTGATCCAGCAAGGTGGCGCATACGTGAATGAAGACCGCATAAGCGATATTGACTACCGCATCGGAACCACTCACCTGAAGGATGGCGGCATTTTGCTGAAAGCCGGCAAGAAAAAGGTCCATCGAATCAAGGTGGATTGATCGCTTTCCATCGAATTCCAGATTGCTCCAGGAAGTACGAGTGCTGCGCTTAACAGAGAGTACGTTGTGAGTGTGCCTGTGGTGAGATGCCGGCCAGGATCGCTTTTTCGAGGTCCAGGAGGGCGCGCTTCCGTTCCAGGCCTCCCGCATACCCGGTCAGGGACCCTCCACTGCCGATCACTCGATGACAGGGCACGATTACCGAAACAGGGTTTCGCCCCACCGCGGCCCCGACTGCGCGCACGGCGTCTTTCCTCTTTATCCGGCCGGCGAGTTCCCCGTAGCTCACCGTAGCGCCCAGGGGGATATCCAGGAGTGCGTTCCAGACCTTCATCTGAAAAGGGGTGCCCCGGAGGTTAAGGGGGATGTCGAACTGCCGGCGCCTGCCGGCGAAGTATTCGTGCAACTGAAAAGAGGCGTCCTGAAAGATTCGGAAATCGGACTCGGGTCGCCATCCGTGACCGGGCACGGGTTCATACTTCTGGCCGGAGAAGTAAGCTCCGGTGAGAAGAGAACCGTCCGAGACGAGAAGTATCCGTCCAAGGGGGCTGTCAAAGGTAGTATATCTATTCATCTTGTCTTCCTTTCAGGCTTGTCCAGAGGTGCATCGCGGCATAGGCCCGCCAGGGCCTCCACTTCTCCGCGGTTGTCAGCACATTGGCCGGATTCGTTTCATTCATGGCTTTCATCACGCCGTAATCCGTGTGGGGAAAAGCATCGGGCCAGGCGAGCGCACGCATTGCCACGTATTGAGCGGTCCAGACCCCGACGCCCGGAAGGTTCATAAGAGCTTTCAGCGTCTCCTCGACGTCGACGCCCGGATCGAGACAAAGGGCGCCGTCCGCGATGGCCCGCGCGAGTTCTATGATGGATTTTGCCCTTTGGGAGACGATGCCCAGTTCGGCTATCTTTGAGACACTGCACTCGGCGATTTCCCGGGGCCTTGGGAAGAGGCGGCGGATCTCCTGAAAGGGGGTTTGGATCGGCTCTCCGAGAGCTTCGGCGAAACGGCCGGCTACGGTACTCGCCGCCTTGACCGTAATCTGCTGCCCCAGGATCGCGCGCACCGCGGTCTCGAAACCGTCAAAGGCGCCAGGGACTCTCAAGCCGGGCCTATCTCGTGCGAGGGCTCCAAGCACAGAGGCGATCTCGATCGGGTGGGAGGAAAGGTCAAAAAGACGCTTTACGCCTGCAAGGATTCGAGGGATCACTCCAATCAACGCCCCGTCCAGACGGACTATGAGGGTAGGGCGGCGATGGCTGCGGAAGACTTCGATCCAGCCGCAGTGGGCACGGCCTCCAGCCTCGACGCGCACGCTTCTTCGATAGCGCCCTTCCGAGATCGACTCCACCCCTTCGATGGCCCGCGTTCCCAGGAATGCGATCAGCTCTTCCCATGCCAAAGGTGGCCGATAGCCGACTTGCAGAGTGATTGAGTCCGATCCGCCGTGGCCCGCTTTTCGGCGAAGGCTGGTAGGACTCATTCGGTAATGTTCCTTTACGAGCGTGTTGAATCGCCTGACGCTCGAAAAGCCGCTCGCCATTGCCACATCGGTGATCGAAAGGCTTGTGTCTGTGAGCAGCCGCTTTGCGAGAAGAAGCCGGTTGGTTTGAGCGAACCGGACAGGTGAAGCCCCGAGTTCAGTCCGGAAGACGCGCCGCAAATGCCGGTCCGTCACGCCCAGGCGTTGGGCCAGTCCGGAAAGCCTCAGGCCTTCCAGGATGCCGTCTTCGATGAGGCTCGCAGCTCGGTGGGCAAGCCGGGCGTTCGCCTCGATGCTCGAATTACCCGGTGCAAGCTCGGGGCGGCATCTGAGGCATGGTCTGAAACCAGCCGCCTCGGCTGCGGCCGCACTCGGGAAAAACGAGCAGCTCTGACGCCTCGGCGTTTTCACGGGGCAGACGGGCCGGCAGTAGATGCCTGTCGTCTCCACGGCGGTAAAGAAGCAGCCGTCAAACCGCGCATCACGGGTGAGCAGAGCCTGGTAGCATATGTCGGGATCAAGTTTCATCAACGAAATATAACGGCTTGCGAAACCGAATTCTCGCCGTTTTCGGACATGGGAGTAAAAAAGATCGAAATGATCAGCGGTTTTGCTCTGGTGCAGCCTTTTCGAGTTCGCGGCACCGAAAAAAATCCGGAAACCGGCCCAAAATGGACCATTTCATATCATGGTTACTCGATCATGGTTACTCGATGCCTGGCAGACAAAAGGGGGAACGAATGGAATTCTGCGCCTTTGTGGTGAAGGCTTTTTTTGTGCCCCGTTCTTTTTCCGTTGACTCTGTGCGAGCGATGGGCTAGATATGCGCCTTCCCTTGGGGAGGGCGTGACAATCTCTGGTCAAGTGAGTATATTGGAATCTGGTCGTTTTAGGTATCCTCGCGCATTTGCCTTTGATCTTTTAAAAATCCCTTAAATTTGAAGTTTGGTATGCTATGTCGGGAGACAAGGCCGGCCGAGCGCGGTTTGCACGAAAATTTCTGGGACTGATCTTTTAGGTTGATTCATGGGGTGGCTTTCAGTATACTTCAAAGATTGCGCTGCGAACAGGCGGCAAAATAGCAGTTGACACGGGAATCAGTTTTCCTGTAAGCTAGAAAGTCCCTGGCGA
>CAWCGB010000006.1:0-480000 GCA_963795045.1 uncultured delta proteobacterium | reverse complement strand
GGATAACCGCTGAAAGCATCTAAGCGGGAAACCCACCCCAAGATGAGAATTCCCGCAGGGTAATACCTGCCTAAAGGCCCCTCGTAGACTACGAGGTTGATAGGCCGGGTGTGTAAGGGCAGTAATGTCTTGAGCTAACCGGTACTAATAGGCCGTGCGGCTTGACCATCCTCTCATCCTGCCGGAACAACGGGTAGGAACCGGGAAAAAGAAAAAACGTCTAAGAAAACACCCCTATTCGCACCAGCTCCAAAAGACCTTTGGGGCGGTGGCTATGGCGAGGAGGCCACACCCGTACCCATCCCGAACACGGTCGTTAAGCTCCTCTGCGCCGATGGTACTGCGCGGGCAAACTGCGTGGGAGAGTAGGACGCCGCCGCCTCATCTTTTATAAAAAATCCCCTCACACCAAAACAAGGTGTGAGGGGATTTTTGCTTCAGGGTCCTGGACTGTGCGCTCTGTGCCGGGGCCGGCCGCGTTTCGCAGCATAGTCCCCAGGCAACGCGTTTTCGGGTGGATGGTACGGCTTCTCATCGCCTCCTTCAGCGAGGTCCCCGGTCAAAGCTCGCGCGTCGTTGAAAAGGCTGTCCTCAATCGGCGGTCCGGCGGAGGGGCCGCTTTTGCCCGGCGCACGTCCTTCTCTCTCGAAAATTGCTTCATCCACAACCAGCTCGAATGATTCCTCTGCGGGTTCGACTGGCTGCGGCTTTCTTTCAAGGTCGCCGGCGCAGTCGATGCACAGTCGTGTCCAGGGTACTGCTTCCAGGCGTTTCAAGGAAATTTCGTCTCCACAGTCTTCACAGATTCCGTATTCACCGGCCAGGATGTCGTTGATAGCAATGTCTATCTGCTCTATGGTGCGCCGGCCGGTTTCATCGAGGCGGTCATATGGCAATGCAATGGTAGCCCTTTGCGCCTCTTCCTCCTGTTCGATGGCAGGCTCAGACACCTGCTGCCATCTGTTCTCGATGTCCTGAACCCGGCTGACCATGTCGCGGCGCATTTCGAGTAAAATGTCTCTGAAGTGCAGGAACTTATCTCGGCTCATAGCAATACTCCAAAACCAGTGAAAGTCTCACATTCAGATAAATTAAGGTTTGCACATCTGCGCTGCAATTCTAAGCTCCTAAAAATACTAATGAATTCACAGGCATTCCCGGCCCTTAAACAATGTGAGGAGCAGATCTCTGTCGAGACTTCAGTCCATATCGGGCCCGACAATAGCTGAGGCATGAATTGCCAGTTCTTCTGAAGTCTGCTAAATTTCAAAGCTTATAATGAATTACCGGGTCCGTTTTAGCCGGAAAACGCCGGGGTGGTATGTACGGCGGGGGACCTGGAATTCTATGGAGAAATGTGAATGTGGTGTAGAAGAGGGGCGTTCGGCGTCCTTGTTATTTTAGCAACTCTTATTTTGGCGGCCGCCCTGGAGTTGGAATCGTCAGCATGGGCCGTGACCTGGAGCGAAGGCTTTTCAGAGAGCTTTGGAATGCGGAGTTTCTCAGCCCCATTCATGCCGCCGGGAACTGTACCATCTTCGACATCTGGAATAACGCCAAAGCCCCGGGTGAGCACTCAGGGAACGGGCTCCAGCAGGAGTCCATTCCGGTCGGGCCTTGCAGGCGGTGTTGCGGGATGGCTCATCGGAAATTTACTTTTCGGGGGCCGGGCATTTGCCGGCACCATGGGATTTAGCGGTGCGCCCGGCCTTTTGGATCTGCTCATTATCGGGGCGCTCGTCTACTTTGCCTACAGGTATTTTGTACGCAGAAGAGGTGAGCAGTCCATCCATTATAAGGAGAAGCCCGGGGATAACTACTCACGGTATGGCGTACCTTATTACGGAGGTGGCCGGCAGCCTTCTATCTCTGAGCTTAACGTGGTGGAAAGGGGCCTGGAGGAAATGAGGAGATTTGATCCCTCATTTAACACCGAGAGATTTCTTGAAACGGTCGAAGATCTCTTTTTCCGGATTCAGGCGGCTTGGATAAACCGCAGCCTGGATGGCGTCGAAAGCATGCTGACCACGGAAATGGGAGAGTATTTCAACGGCGAGTTCGCTAGAATGAAGCATGAGCATATAATCAAGCGGCTTGAGAATATTGCGGTTCGTGAAGTGGAGCCGGCCGAAGTTTGGCAGGAATCAGGCCGGGATTTCATCGCCGTGCTCTTTACGGCCAGCCTGCTGGACTACACTGTTGACGACAGGACCGGGAAAGTCGTCGGCGGTGACAGGTTAAACCCGGTTAAACTCCAGGAATTTTGGACGTTTACCCGTGACATCGGTAATCGTGTGTGGCGGCTTGCGGGAATTAACAAGCCTGGCGAGCCATCGCCCAGTCAGGAGCATTTTCCTGGAGCTGGATAGATCATCCGGTTCCGGAGATTTCCAGAAGAAGTCGCATTCCTCTAACCCGAACAGCCGGCAGGGATTAGACCGCAGCGGATAAATGGAGCATAGGCCGCCTCCTGAGCCGTTGTCTTCCCATAAAAACGGGCAGAAGCGGTGGCCTCGTCCCAGTCCATTGGCAAATACCTCACGCCAGCGTCCCGGAAGCGCCTCCGGAGCGGGGAAATCAGGCATTCCGCTGGCGACCTCGCAGCACAGGCCACATTTATTACAATATCGGGGCGCTTTCATATCCGCCATGTTTAAATCCGGTGTTTGCGCCGCCTTCTGATTTTTTCTCCAGTTTTTCACTTCATTAAATATCGCAATACGCTCGCTTACAATTCTGAAGGCGTGAGCGCGTTTTGCGCGATGGGAAAGGGTTGTCCACCACTTTTCGCGCTTTAGCCACCCCAGGTTCCGAAGCACGTAGTAAAGAGGGAATCCGGGATCACACAGGCCTTTTAGCGCCCTGCTTCCGCAGCCCCCGTTTCTTTTCAGTGACCGTTTGAGCCGGTTGGAATCAAATAATTTGCGGTTTTCCACTGCTCTTTTTCGCAAGTTGAGGGTAATAGATTTCTGCCTCCGATAGCCGGAGATACAATGGCACACTGGATTTTGGGTCGTCGGATTTGCCTTTGACAAGCCTTCTTCTCGCCAGTTCCGCTATAGACGCCGCCCGAATTATGTGAAAATAGGATGAAGGCTCCAAAATCATGTCACCGAGCTTTTTTTCTATAAGCTTCCGATACGCTGTCCAGCCGTCCCCGCAGAAAATAACGGGCTCTGAAAACTTCAGGATTATGTTTTCGGCGAGCCGTGAAGGAGTCAGCGCTGCATAAGGAGCTTCAAGATCAAGGCCCCCTTTTCCGTCAGGCCGGTAGAGTGCGCAATAGACTTCGCCCTTTCGGGCGTCAAGAAGGGCGCATATGGGATTGGTCGAAAATGAGAACGGTAAGGCCAGCGCGTCAAGAGAGCAAATGTCCGCATAGAGTTTGCTCCTGGTCCACGCAAGCACCTTCATGGTGGTCATTCCGATCCGCAAGCCCGTAAAACTGCCCGGACCGCACGCGACCGCGAACGCATCGATGGTTTCCAGGTCCCATCCCGCTTCGCGGAGAAGCGAATCAATCGACCTGAGTAACCTCCTGTTGTGGGTCTGGGCGGACCTGAGCGTCCATTCGGCAGTGAGGTTTTCGCCGTCGAGCAGGGCCAGGCTGCCCGACGCCGTAGAGGTGTCCGCTGCGAGAATTCTCATTGAACAACAGTGAACAATGATCGGAAAACAACCGGAAACACACTGTTCCCTGTCAGGGGGAAGGGCTGATGCAAAATCGTATTTACAACCTCGACAATAAACTCTGAAACCATGAAGTGATCCAGGACCAGTCGAGCCGCATTATGTCATTATAAAAGACCACGACCATGAGGGACAGGAGAGCGACTAATCCCACCTTTTGGGCGATTTCAATTTTTTTCAATGAAAGCGGCTTGCCGATGACCGCTTCGATCAAAAAGAAGAAAATATGGCCACCGTCGAGCACCGGGATGGGCAGTAGATTCAAGACCGCCAGGTTTACGCTTATAAAGGCCATGAAGTTGATGAGATCAAGGATGCCCTTCTGGGCCTGTTTGCCGGCCATCTGCGCGATCAAGATCGGCCCACCCAGAGAATTCAGCGGCACTATCCGCTCTATGAGCTTCACTACCGTTAGGAAAAAGAGCTTGGATAGCGTATAGGTATGGTCCAGGGCATAATAGCCTGCAGCGAGCGGATTCACCGATCTGACGGTCGTAGCCTCTGAAGCGGTTATGCCGATCAAAGGCCGCTTGATCGTTTCGCCGAATAGGTTCTTTACCTCGTTGATTTTGGGCGTGACCGTTATGTCAATGTCGGAATCGGCCCTCTTTACACGGAGATTCAGAGGGTTTATGCCTAATTTTTCGATGGATTCCGAGAGATCCTCCCACGTATCAATAGGTCTGCCGTTAATCGAAAGCACTCTGTCTCCAGCCTGCAGGCCGGCCTGTTCGGCCGGCGATCCGGCAGTGACGGAGCCGATTTCGGGTGATCGTTCGGGGATTCCGGAAAATGCAAACAGGAAGGTAAAAATGACGATCGCGAGAAGGAAATTTGAAAGCGGTCCTGCAAACACAATGGCCAGCCGCTTTATCACATTCTGATGGGAAAAAGCGGTTGCCATCTCGTGTTGGGGCAACTCTTCCTCCGCATCCTCCCCAAGCATCTTAACATAGCCGCCGAGGGGTATCAGCGATAGGCGATATTCGGTCCCTCCACGGGTAATGCCGAAAATTTTCGGTCCAAACCCCAGTGAAAAACGGAGTACTGTCACCCCGACGCGTTTGGCCACTAGGAAATGCCCGAGTTCGTGCACGAAAATCAAAATTCCAAGTACTATTGCGGTTGAGAGTATGATTGTCAGCAATAAAAGTTCCTCATTTCAAAAAGAGATTTTTGTCCAAATATAATTCTGAATTTCAAAATCACCTCTCTGTTTTCACCCCTCGGCCAATAATAATTTTGGCCTCTTCACGCGCCCATGCGTCTGCCTGAAGAACCGCCTCAAGGTCCAGCTTTGCGCAGGGATTGTGAGAATTCATTACTTCCTCGATCACACGAGGTATATCGTAAAAAGAGATCTTTTTCTCAAGGAAAGAGTGAACCGCAATTTCGTTTGCGGCATTGAGGACGGCCGGCATCGTTGACCCTTTGCGGCACGCATCGAAGGCGAGACGCAGGCAGGGGAATTTTTCTTCATCCGGGGGATAGAAGGAAAGTTTCTGAAGCCGGAAAAGATCGAGCCTTGGGATCGCTATCGGGAGACGCTCGGGATAAGCCAGCGCATATGCTATCGGGGTTTTCATGTCCGGAATTCCCATCTGCGCTATAACCGAGCCGTCAACGTATTCCACCATAGAGTGAACGATGCTTTCGGGGTGGATATGTACCGATATGCGCTCGACCGGCACTCCGAACAGCCAGTGGGCTTCTATTACTTCGAGACCCTTGTTCATGAGGGTTGCGGAATCAATTGTGATCTTGCGCCCCATGGACCAATTGGGATGACAGAGGGCCGCTTCAGGAGTGACTGATTCCAACTCGCTTCTTGGCGTATTGAAAAAGGGGCCTCCCGAGGCTGTGAGGAGCACCCGTTCGAGAGCTTCCCTGTGGTTTCCCTGCAAGGCTTGAAAGATAGCGCTGTGTTCACTGTCCACGGGAAGAATTTTGACGTTATTCCCGGCCGCAGCGTCTATTACGATCTGCCCGGCGGCTACCAGGGTCTCCTTGTTGGCAAGCGCGATATTCTTTCCGGCCTTAATTGCGAAGAGCGTAGGCAAAAGACCGGCGGCCCCGACCATCGCGGATACGAGCATGTCCGCTTCAGGGAAGGCGGCCACCTTGCAGTACCCGTCGGGGCCATAGAGGATTTCGAGATCACCGCTCGCATGCTTACCGAGAAGATTTTGGAGGCTAGAGGCGATCTGTGTGTCCATGACGGAAACAAGCCGCGGAGAGAACTCCAATATCTGATCGCGAAGAAGCGCTGCATTGGAGCCGGCCCCAAGAGCCACCACCTCGAAGCGCTCCGGAAACTGGCGGACTACTTCCAGCGTGCTTCTTCCTATCGAACCGGTACTGCCAAGTATGGATATTTTCTTTTTGGTCATCTTTGAGCCGTATCAAAACCCAATATATTTATGCTGAGCGCACCATTGTAGAAGTGCCCACATAATGGGAAAAGAGAAAATCAGGGAGTCCAGCCTGTCCAGAATACCTCCGTGACCAGGAAGGAGCGTGCTCGAATCCTTCTTGCCGCAGTTTCGCTTCAGCATGGACTCGATCAGGTCCCCGATCTGTCCGGTAACGGCGACCGCAAGGCTGGAGAAGAGCAGTGCGGCTAAGGGCACATTCCTCAAAAAGATCAAGCCCAGGATGGACCCGGCAGCTACACTCGAAAAAAGCCCGCTGATAGCGCCCTCGATAGTCTTCTTAGGACTAACGATTTCATAGAGCTTGCGGCGGCCAATATGCGATCCGGCGTGGTAGGCGCCGGAGTCTCCGGCAACGGTAACCACCAGCACGAATAAAATCCAGAATCTCCCCTGCGGCTCTGCCCCGATAAGTAGAACAAACGACAGGAAATAGGGTAGATACAGCCATGCGAAAGAGAGCAGGGCAATGCGCCCGATTTGATCTCGATCAAGGGGACAGCACAGCATCATAAGGGAAAGCGCGGAGAAAAACGAGATAAAAAGGGTAGAATTGAGGCCGGCGATTCCCCAGAGGTAGGTTCCAAGGGGCAGGAAGAGCCCGGTGGCAAAAGAGAAAATTCGCCACATGGGAGAAAGAGGAGCTTCGAAAAGAAGACCATGCATCTCCCACAGAGCGAGCATGGTCACGAGGCTGACCAGCAGGTACCAGCTCCAGGGCGGACCTGCGGTCACACATACGAGAACCGGCAACCCGGCCAGTATGCCGGTAACCCAGCGTTGGATATGAGAACGTGGTGTCGGGGAATCAGACATGAAATTTCGGCTCGTCATCTCTGGAGTTTGCGAAGGCCCATGGGGAGAGTCGTGGCTTATCGTCCCCTCGAACCTGAAAGCGCAATATCTATTGTCTTTACGTCATTTTCAATTAACGAGCCCTGGCGTTCCCTTACCTGTTCGCCGGTGCGTCCGAATCGTCGCTCTCTGCTCTGAAATTCCTTCAGGGCTTCGATAAAATCGGCCTTTCCGAAATCAGGCCACAAAATCTCCGTGAAATAAAGCTCCGCATAAGCGATTTGCCAAAGCAGGAAGTTGCTGACCCTTATTTCACCTCCCGTCCTGATGACAAAATCAGGGTCGGGATGCCCGGCAGTATAGAGGTAGCGCGAAAAGAGTTCAGGGGAGAGTTGGCCTGCTCCGCCATTCATTACATCGGCCAGAAAAAGTCTGGCAGCGCGGGTGATTTCTTGCCTGCCCCCATAGTTTAGAGCCAAACTCAGGTTTAGTTTGTCAAAGCCGGAGGTCTTATCCTCAGCGATGCGAAGTTGCTCCATAACAGAAACGGGGATGCCGTCATCGTCGCCGATATGCCGGAACCGTACCTGTTGTTGGATAAGTTCGGGGAGCTGGGATTTTAGATATTTTTCGAGCAAACTCCAAAGCGCCTTTACTTCTCTTTGAGGCCGGTTCCAGTTTTCTTTTGAGAAGGCGTAGAGGGTCAAGTAGCCGATGCCCAATTCCCGGCAACAGGTCACTGTGGAGCGCACGGCGTCTGCGCCCTTTTTGTGTCCGAAAATTCGGCTCCTCAGTTTTTGCCTGGCCCACCTGCCGTTGCCATCCATAATGATGGCAACATGCCTCGGAAGGCGCTCCAAATCGAGTTCCATCTACGTTTCCAGGATTTCCTTTTCCTTCGCGCCGTACACGGCATCGATTTTCTTGACGTAGTCGTCCGTAATCTTCTGAATTTCTTCCTGAGCGCGAAACTGTTCGTCCTCAGAGACCTTTTTGTCTTTTTTCAGATCTTTTATCTTTTCGATTATGTCACGCCGGATATTTCTGACGGAGACTTTGGATTCCTCGGCTTTTTTCTTCACCACTTTTACGAGATCGCGGCGGCGTTCGGCGGTAAGCGGCGGGATACTGATGCGGATCGCTTTGCCGTCGCTCATCGGAGTAAGTCCAAGCTCGGATTTCAAGATGGCTTTTTCTATTTCGCCAACTACTGAGGTATCCCAGGGTTGTATCACTATTGTGCGAGAATCGGGTATGGTGAGGGTGGCCAGTTGGCTCAGAGGGGTCGAAGTGCCGTAGTAGTCAACCCTGGTCCCGTCAACCAGCGAAATGGACGCTCTTCCCGTGCGAAGCCTTTTGTACTCGGATTCCAAGGTTTCTACTGCCTTATTCATACGGTCGCGAAGATCCCTATAAATATCATCAAGCATAACAGATTTCCTCCACCACAGTCCCGATCGATTCGCCCAGAACGGCCTTCCTGATGTTGCCCTTTATCTTGAGATTAAAGACAATGATGCGCATTTTCTGTTCCCGTGCCAGGGATACGGCCGTGGCGTCCATAACCTTGAGGTTCCGGTTGAGGACTTCCGTAAAGCTTATCCGGTCGTAGCGCGAGGCGAGAGGGTTTTCCACAGGATCTGATTCATAGACACCATCAACCTTGGTAGCCTTCATCAGGACTTCGGCCCCGATTTCGCTCGCCCGAAGCGCGGCGGTAGTATCAGTCGTAAAGTATGGAAGCCCCGTCCCGGCCGCGAAAATCACAATTCGCCCCTTTTCCAGGTGCCGGATAGCTTTGCGCCGAATGTAGGGTTCTGCGACCTCTTTCATATCGATCGCCGATTGGACCCTGGTGGCTATTCCGAATTTTTCGAGGGCATCCTGCATTGCAAGGGCGTTCATCACGGTTGCAAGCATGCCCATGTAATCCGCCGTGGAACGGTCCATTCCACCCGATGCGGCGTAAACCCCACGGAAGATGTTCCCGCCACCGATGACGAGAGCAACCTGCGTACCCAGGTTGTGCACCTCCGAGATCTGTTCGGCAATTTCGCGCAAAATTGCGGTGTCTATTCCGTAGTGTTCAGCTCCCATTAGCGCTTCGCCGCTCAGCTTGAGCAGTATTCTGCCGTAAACGGGTTTTTCACTTTCGCTCATCAGGGCTAGCTCCAATTCTAATTCGGCAATTCGGCCCCGTGTGGCTACTCACCAAGCTGATATCTGCAAAACCTGCGGACCTGGATCTTTTCACCGATTTTGGCAATCAGCTCATTCAAATAATCCTCGATCGTCTTGTCGGGATCTCGAATATACTTCTGTTGCATCAGCAAGTTTTCTTCGTAGAATTTCCTCATTTTCCCGTCAACCATTTTTTCGAGAATATTTTGAGGCTTTCCGGATTCCTGGGCCTGGGCCAGGTAAATAGCGCGTTCACGCTCAACGATATCCTGCGGAATATCTTCGGGATTAACCCCGAGCGGGTTTGCCGCAGCAATCTGGAGGGCAATGTTGCGTACGAATTCGCCGAAATCTTCACTCTTGGCAGCAAAATCGGTCTCGCAGTTTACCTCGACCAAGACGCCGATCTTGCCGCCGCTGTGGATATAAGCATGAACCAAGCCGTCGCCTGCTTCCCGGCCTGCGCGCTTCATTGCCTTTGCAAGGCCCTTTTGACGCAGAAGGTCAACTGCCTTCTCCATGTCGCCCAAGGAATCCTGGAGCGCCTTTTTGCAGTCCATCATACCAACGTTGGTTCTATCTCTGAGTTCCTTTACCATTCCTGATGTAATTTCCAATTTCTTCCTCCCGTAAAGCAACGCGATCTATTTTCAGCTAAAAGATTCTAACGATTTCGTGATGGAACTTTAGTGCCCGGCATCCCGCACCGGGGGCAGCGCCAAGCCGGTGCGAGACCAGTATCTGAAAAAAGAAGAGCCTCGGACCGGTTTCGGCGCGAGGCTCTTCTTTGTTTACTCTTCCTCTTGCTCGGGCTGCACAGGTTGCTCGGGCTGCACAGGGTTTATAATCTCGACGACCGGACCTTTTTCCTCCTGTCCGAGGATCTGTCCAGCGGGGACTTCTTCGAGTTCGGTTCCCTTGTCCACAGTTGCCTGCTGGATCTCGGAGAGCTTGTCACGGCCCTCTATGCAGGCGTCGGCGACCTTTGATGTAACCAGCCTGATTGCCCGGATTGCATCGTCATTACCCGGAATGGGATAGTCGATCACGTCCGGATCGCAGTTCGTATCCACAATGGCTACAACCGGAATACCGAGCCGGTTCGCTTCCATGACGGCTATGTTTTCACGCTCGGTGTCCACCACGAAGATGGCTCCGGGAAGCCGGTTCATCTTTTTGATGCCGCCCAGATTCTTCTCGAGCTTTTCTCGCTCGCGCTGAAGCCCGAGGATTTCCTTTTTAGGAAACCGGTTGATGCTTCCGTCTTCGACCATTGTATCCAGTTCTTTCAGTCGATCGATTCTAATCTTCATGGTCTTGAAGTTTGTGAGCATTCCGCCGAGCCATCGGTGGTTCACAAAGAACATGCCGCAACGGTCGGTTTCTTCCTGGATGGTGTCGCGGGCTTGCTGCTTGGTGCCGACGAAAAGGATGCTTTCGCCGGTGGCTACGGTATCGACCAGGAACTGATAGGCGGTGTTGAAAAGCCTGACGGTGCGCTGGAGATCTATGATATAAATCCCGTTACGAGCACCAAAGATGAAAGGTTTCATTTTGGGGTTCCACCGGCGCGTCTGGTGGCCGAAATGGACCCCGGCTTCGAGCAACTGTTTCATTCCGACAACTGCCATAGTAGATCTCCTTCTGGTTTTGCCTCCGCCCCTTTGCATCCGGCCACTCAATTGGGGCTCGGACACCAAAAGGTAAAGGGGAGTGTGAATTTTATTAAACAGAATTTACTAACATGTTCCAACCGGTCGAGCAACCGAAAAACGATTCAGAAGCGCAGCCCGAGGTTTAAAATTAAGAACTGGATAATGCATCCGCTTGAAAGAACACTGCCTGTGAACGGGATTCTTGCATGAAATGGAAGATAGCGACATTCAACGTGAATGGCGTGCGGTCACGCGAGCAAGTTGTTATCTCATGGATAGAGCGTAACAGGCCTGATGTTTTGTGTCTCCAGGAAATAAAGTGCCAGGATTCGGAGTTCCCTGTCGATTCCCTGCGAGAGGCGGGCTATGAGGCCAGCGTTTGTGGACAGAAATCCTTCCACGGAGTGGCAATTTTAAGTCTGCGCAAGCCTGAGGAGGTGAGGCGCGGGTTCGGCGACGGCGTGCCGGACACGGAAGCCAGGCTGATTGCGGCAAAAATTGACGGAATCTGGATTTTCAATACCTATGTGCCGCAGGGCAGAAGCCCGGAGCATCCAGCCTTTCAGACAAAACTCGATTTTTTCGCCAGGCTCAAAAGCCTCTTCCAGCGAGAGTTCACCCCGTCCGATCCTGTCATCTGGACAGGTGACATCAATGTGGCGCCCGAGGAAATGGACGTCTTCTCACCGAGAAGAATGGACGGGAAAATCGGCTTTCACCCACTCGAAAGACAGGCCCTAGCCGAAGTGGCTGCCTGGGGATTTATCGACCTGTTTCGAAAGCATCATCCGGATGTTCGGCAGTTCACCTTCTGGGATTACCGCCTGCCCGAGAGTTTTCGCAGGAACCTGGGTTGGAGGCTCGATCACATAAGGGCTACCGAACCGGTCTCCACCGCCTCGGTTGACTGCCAGGTGGACGCCGACCCTCGCGGCCAACCCAACCCCAGCGATCATACCCCTGTTTGGGCTGAAATCGAGCTGGAGAACCTCAGCTAAGTTCCTTCGCAGGCAAATCAGACATCGGAGATGTTCTCAGTCTGCCTGCGAAAGCAATTCGGCCACATCCTCAAGATTGGTTATCGCAACAGCCTTCTGCCTGAGCTTCTTGGTGCCGGGTACTTGCTGCAGGTACCAGCACAGGTGTTTGCGCATCTGGATTATTCCACGCTCGCCTTTCAAATCTGTTGCAAGCCTTGCATGTTCCATCGCCGTCATGAAAACATCCCGGCTGGTCGGCTTTCCATTTCCATTACTTTTGAGGGCCGTTTTCAACTGCTGAAAAATCCAGGGGTTTCCTCGTGCTCCCCTTGCCAGTCCAAGCCCGTCAGCGCCGGTCTCGCGGAGTAGTTCCAAACCCTGCGCCGCTGTGTTCACTCCTCCGTTTGCAAGAACAATCCCTCTGAAACACCGGCGAACGGCCCGGGTCGTTTCGATGTCGTTCGGCCCTGAAAAACCCTGCGCATACGATCTGCCGTGGACCATTATGGCCTTGATGTCGAGGTCACCGACGTAATCGAGAAAGCTGAGGAGATCTACTTCACTCACTTTGGTCCTCGTCTTTATGGAGACAGGCACGTGGGTATTCTCGATAACGCTCAGGATGACTTCTTTTGCAAGGGGCAGATTCGTCATTAGAGCCGCACCGGCGCCACGTTTGAATACCTTTGGAATGGGGCAGCCGAAGTTAATGTCGATTCCGTCAGGCTTGATTTCCCGGCTTACCAATAGCGCGGCTGCTGCGAAATGATCGGGGTTATTTCCGAATAGCTGCACAACAAAAGGGCGTTCAGATTCATTGAAACGAACAACCCGCAGAGAAACCTCCGGCTGGTACGTAAGGGCGGTGCAACTGGTGAGTTCGCTATATACTATGTCAGCTCCTAGGCCTTTGCATATCCGGCGAAATGGGCTGTCGGTTATTCCGGAAAGAGGCGCCAGGGCAAAAATAGGCTTTTTCAGCAATGTCCAAAAGTTGTCCATCTGTTTAGTATAATTTGTGAGTCAGCGATGGCAAGGACTATCTGAGTGCTGACACAAGCTCTATCCGACGTCGCCGCACTTCGTTATGAATCGGAGTTAGGAAACGGCCGATAAGGTTTCCGGAGCAGACCGCGTTAAAGCGAAAGCGCAAAGTGCCGATGTGAAATGGAACTTTACCGGGCTTGGAAAGGTTTCCGTTTCCGGCAAAAAGTGTTATTCTATTAGACATCCATACCTGAAGTCTGCTTGTCTCTTCGCGCAGTCCATTAGAATTGGTGAACGGGTAAGACTATGCCAATTACAACCAATCATCGATTTATCTCTGCCTGAACACCACCCGAGGTATGGCTAATCGGTGAGACTGACATTAATTTCTCAGGTAATATGATTTATTGTTTTTGCGTAACGACGAAACCCTGTCGCAAAGAAACTGGAGGTCAAGATTGGAAAAGGACATTTTTGACACCGCTGGTTTACAGATCCTCCCGGATCTGAAAAGTAAACCAATCCAGGGTTTTTCTCCGCAGCACCTTCTGGCTCTCAACGCCGGCTTGCTGGAGATATTGTCCAATGTATCGAGGTTGAGATGGTTCCAGTTATTGGGCATGATGCGCTATGCTTCCGGTTTCGTCGGGTCATTCTGGACTGCTTTGCAATATTTTTGCGATGTCGAGAAAAAGAAGTGTGCGAACGAGGCTTCTCCGTGTGGGACCGCTTTTGATTTCGTGGAACTTCTTCTGTTCGAAATGGAACTTGTCGCCAAAGGCACCATGGCCGACATGTCGGCAATGAGTAAATACCACACCCGCGAAATGTCGGAAGCTATGGCCGCGATCAGAAACACTCTGTTCGAGAAAAGCGATGGGGATTTGGTGCGTTACTCCGAAAGGCAGCTCAAGCTGATGGATACCGTGGTAAATGTCTACCCGGAGGCCGTCCGCGAAATAGAGTCAGAGTTTGGATTTCATCTCGATAACGGCGGATATGTCAAGATCGCTGAAACGGACCGGTTCGAACTTCATCAGGTTCTTCCGACTGATAAGAACATCGAGGTGCGTGAAAAGGGAAAGCCGGTTATGATCATCCCTCCGTATGTTCTGGGGGCTAACATATTGGCGTTTCTGCCCGGTGAGAACAGAAGCTACGTTCACGCATTCGCGAATCAAGGAATCCCGACCTACATCCGCATAGTGAAAAACATAGCCACAAACCCCGGCGTGCAGATAATGAGAGGTGAGGATGATGTCCTGGACACGCGTTATTTCTCAGAAAAGCTCGTGGCCAGGCATGGCAGGCGTGTAACCCTGAACGGGTATTGCCAGGGCGGATTCATGGCGGTGCTTGGGGTCTTGTCGGGAGAACTCGACGACCTGGTTGACGCACTCATAACCTGTGTAGCGCCACTGGACGGTTCGCGCAGCAAGGGGCTTGTCGAATACATCGAGCATTTGCCGCCTCATTTCAGGGACCTGGGCTATGCACTCAAGACTCTGCCAAATGGAAACATGGTTGTTGACGGAAAACTGATGAGCTGGGTCTATAAAATTAAGAGCATCGAAAAAGAGTCCCCCTTGTCCACCTTTTACCGCGATATAATGATGCTTGACGCAGATGCGAAAAGAACACCCAAGATCAATAAGGTTTCAGCGGCTATGACCCATTGGCTGACCTATGATATTACAGATATCCCGGTCGAGATCACTCGGCTGAGCTTCGATTCCTACACAAAACCCGTTGCTGCGGATGGTACCTTGCCGGTCAGGCTGTTCGGGCGCAGTCTCAATTTCAAGCGGATCAAGGAAAAAGGTCTCAAGTGGCTTATCTGTATCGCAGAAAAAGACGAACTTGTGGATGAAAGCGCAGCCCTGGCGCCGTTAGACTTTGTAGATGCCGAAGTGACGACGTTCCCCAAAGGACACACGGCAATTGCAGTCACATGGTCCGCTCCTGCTTCCCAATGCGCAGTGCAGATGAATTACCATAAAGAGCCATGCGCAACCTCTGTTACTCGCGGCCCGGTGCGTTTCCAACTGGACATCGACGAAGCCGAATGCAGGGAGCAGGCTGATACAAAACCCCAGGCGCCGAGCGTTTCGCCGGTCGGAAGTTGAAAACAGAGAGAATAGAGCAGGTTTTGGCCTCTAAACGAGCCTGATCTCGGGGCTCGGGCTACTATCGACCTTGCCGACCACGGAGGCGGAATTCACTCCAGCGCCCCTGAGTTCTTCCAGAAGGGTTTGCGCCCCGGATGCCGGAACGGAAAGCAGCAGGCCGCCGGAGGTCTGTGGATCGAAAAGCAATTGATGCTGTTCTTGGGATAGCCTGGTAGACAGACGGAGAAAATCCTCGACGAGTTCTTGATTTGGCCTGTTACTGCCCGTAGTCTCGCCCTTGCGGTACATATCCATGGCGTTTGGATAGAAGGGCAGGGCGCTGAACTCGAGGGTGATTGCGACAGAGCTTGCACGCGCCATCTCCAGGGTATGTCCCAGGATTCCGAAACCCGTTATGTCGGTGCATGAATGTACCCCCGATTTGAGGGCTATCTCCATGGCGGTGTTGTTCAATGCCGCAACTTGGGATAAAACCGGCTCCAGTTCATCCCAGGGAAGCCTTCCGGATCTACAGGCGTTGAAAAGGACACCCGTTCCGAGCGGCTTTGTGAGAATAAGCAGGTCGCCCGGTTTAGCGCCGGCATTGGTGAGTACACCTTTCGGTGAGACAATACCTGTTACGGCCAGGCCGTATTTGGGCTCATCGTCTTCGACGGAATGCCCGCCAGCCAGCGATGCCCCAGCTTCTGCAACCTTCTCGAAGCCACCCTCGAGGATGGCTTTGAGTACCTCCATCCCGAGCTTTTTCGAAGGAAACATGATGAGATTCAATGCGGTTATGGGACGGCCGCCCATCGCATAGATGTCCGAAAGCGAGTTGGCTGCGGCAATGCGGCCGAACCAGATGGGATCGTCAACCGGAGGAGTTATGAAATCTACCGTGGATATGACGGCAAGTTCGTCGGATACACGATAAACGGCTGCATCATCACACGTGTCGAAGCCGACAAGTAGATTAGGATCAGTTGAAGCCGGCAGGTCTTTGAGCGCTTCCAACAAAACTGTTGGAGGTATTTTAGCCGCTCAGCCGCATGTCCTGGCAAGGCTCGTGAGCGTGTTCCTTTTCCCGAAATGAAACATTGAAGCCACCTCAGCAAAATATCAGGATTGGTTCTTTCGAAGGGAATACCCACAGAGACATAATAACGGCAAAGAGGCGAGTACTCAAGAACTTGTCGAAATAATATTAAATTCAGTCTATTGTACGAATAGGAATTATCTATATCTTGGACTTGGAGTCCTCACGGACGCCGATGCTGGTTTGCAGGGCGGGAGCCACTGCATCTTTCGGTCTTGAAGAGCGCTCGATGTAACGGCGCAAAAAAAACCGGAACTCATCTGAATTCCGGCAGGAAGGCGCGTGCGGATTCTGCACTAAAAAGGCCGCCCACAAGGGACAGGCCAGCGTAAATCGGCATGAAAGGCCGCTGTCGGCGCCGAATCGTTAAAATGCAGATTGCTTTCAGAAGATTCGAGGTCCCGGACAGGTTCGTAGCCGACTGACTACTGAACTGCTTCGTATATGAAGTGATTTTCCTGCTTAGTTACTGAGCTGCCCAAGAAACATAAGCTTCCTCAACACCACGGCGGTCCCTTGACCATAAGATCCGACTTCGTGCCCACCGCCGCCGCCCCCGCCAGGATTGCCACCAGCAGTAGCAAATTTCGAAGCAGTACCACGTGATCCACCAGCACCACCTCCATATGCAGCGCCCCCCACGTTACCGGTCTCCTGAGTAGTATTGGTGCCACGGGTGACACGGGCAACGTCTTTTTGTTGCCCGTGCCGGAGGCAAGAGGGGGCTACAAGATTGCCTTAATATCCACCCCAACCACCTCCGGCCCAAAGTATATACCACCGGGCCGAACTGTACGGCCAGGAAACAGGGTTATCGACCAGTCCGGCTCTTACCAGGTTTGTTGTGCATGTAATCGAGCTTTTCCCTGGCTTTAATTTTGGAAAACACATTAAAAGCATAGTACTTCTGCTGCCACATGGGGCCGCTCAGGTCAAGCCTATCCCCATAAGCACTCAATGCTCCCCGGTACAATCGTTTCAGTTCCATTGACGAACGGCGCTTCCACTGGTTCATAAAGATGCTGAGTTGTCCTTGCTCGCTGAAGTGGACGAGTGCGTGAACATGCTCTGGCATTATCACAAAACCAAGGCAGTCGCCCCCCTGGTTCTTTAACTGGACCGAAAGGAAATGAATTACAATGCCTTTTGCCTGTTTATCGTCCAGTAATCTCCGTCGCCTGAAACATGAAAAGGTTACGAAATAGGCATGTCCCTCACTGTCGAAGATCCGCCGCCGCATGAGCGCCTTCTCCCTAATCAGTGCAATCTGCGTCGTTGGTCAACGCGGCCCCTCCTGTCCTTCGGACCCAGGCAACAAAAACACACTTAAACCCTGGGCCACCCCGATATTACATTTCTGCCGATCCTAATTCAATAAAATCAACGTTCCTTGCCAGACCCCTGAATCCTGAGCAGGCGGAAGAGCATAACGGAAACGATTCGGAAATGTTGAGCCATTGCCATGAAGCAGACTCTGTGGAGAAGCCGTCCTATGATAGAAAAGGATTCTTTACGGTGAGATCGTCAAGGCGAAAACCGTCTTGGAGATCTTCGGAGAGGACCTGGAAGCAATCCGCAGTCTTTGCCGCCTGCAGGATCAGCGCATCCCAGAAAGAAATGGAATGTTTCTGATGTATTCGAGTTGCCGCCACAACCATGTCGAAATCAGGGGTGACGATTTGGAGACTGGACATGTACTGCATGAATTCGAGGGCATCTTCTGCCGAGATCGGCGTCCGAATCTTCGTGGTCGCCACCTGAAAGAATTCCTGGATTACCTGGATGCTTATAACCCCGGACTCTTCGCGGATATGAGTCTTCACGAGCTTCCGTGCAACATTCCTCTTTTCCTTCTGTTCGGCTGATGAGTCGATGGAATAGACAAAAATGTTGGTATCCAGAAAGATCTTACCTTTCATGGAGCTCATCTCGACTCCAGGCCTTCTTCCCAATCTGCGCTTTGCTCCGTGTGAAGAAAGCCTCAATACCCTTCAGAGTAGCCTCTCGACTGAGATCGGTTGAAACAAACTCCTCGAGTTTCCCCCTCACGACGGCATTGATGGATGTATTCCTCCTCAGGGCCAGACGGCGAGCTTTGTCCAGGAGTTGGTCATCGATTTTCAACGTGAGATTCGCCATTTTGATCTCCCAATGCAAAATATCTTACGCCTATGAGATAGCACAGCAACTGTGCTCTTGCAAGAGGGTCTTGTCAGTATCCTGTCATCACACTACGTAATAAGCTCTTCTAAAACGTTATCTTATCGGGATCGGCGAAACTCAACACTCTTGCCAATCTCGGAAGAGTCGGTTTACAGCGATTCGGTAAAGAAATAATTCGGAAAGAGCAAAGATTTTAGCGCCTTATTTCTCAACAACAGAGGAGAGATGTCTTAAGTTGAATTTGGGTGCCCCTGCTCGTTAATCCACTCTCCCACCCCTCCAGAATGTCCCACAGTCGACTTGCTCAGCTCAACCCTCACCCGAACCCATGTCAATTTGCGCCTTGCGCTTTGAGCCGCTGTCCAAAAATATTCTTGCGAATCCGGAATGTGACTGTAATATCATTTTGCGCCAGGTTTGCCTGTGTTGCCCCTTCCCCTTGATGTCCACCTGATCGAGGAGCCAAAAGTGAAAAGATTCAAATTACTGCTCTGGATTGCCGTGCTCGCCGGATTCCCTGCTATTGCATATGCCGGTTGGGATGAAGGTAAAGCGGCTTATGACAGGTGCGATTACGCCACTGCTTACGAAGAGTTCAAAGGTGCGGCGGAGCAAGGAGACGCTAAGGCACAATATAGTTTGGGATATATGTACGCTAACGGGCAAGGCGTGCCGAAGGACGAGGCCGAAGCCGCAAAGTGGTACCGCAAGGCGGGAGAGCTGGGATTTGCCGTAGCGCAAAATAATCTTGGAGTGATGTACGAGAACGGCCGAGGCGTGCCGCTGGACTATGCCGAGGCATCAAAGTGGTATCGCAAGGCGGCGGAGCAAGGAGATGCTGAGGCACAATATAATCTGGGAGGGATGTACCGCAACGGCCGAGGCGTGCCGCAGGACTATGCCGAGGCATCAAAGTGGTATCGCAAGGCGGCGGACCAGGGAGTTGCCAGGGCTCAATATAATCTTGGAGTGATGTACGATAACGGCGAAGGCGTGCCGAAGGACTCTGCCGAAGCTATGAAATGGTGGCGAAAAGCGGCTGAGCAGGGAAATGCCATGGCGCAGAATAATCTGGGAACGATTTACTATAACGGCCGAGCCGTGCCGCAGGACTATGCCGAGGCGGAAAAGTGGTATCGCAAGGCGGCGGACCAGGGAGTTGCCAGGGCTCAATATAATCTTGGAGTGATGTACGATAACGGCGAAGGCGTGCCGAAGGACTCTGCCGAAGCTATGAAATGGTGGCAAAAAGCGGCTGAGCAGGGAAATGCCATGGCGCAGAATAATCTGGCAGTGGTGTACGCGAAGGGTTTAGGCGTACCGAAGGATTACGCCGAGGCAGAGAAATGGTTCCGCAAGGCCGCCGAACAGGGGTACGCCGGGGCACAATCGGGTCTGGGATACATGTACAAGAACGGTTTTGGCGTCCCGCGGGACTACGCCGAGGCGGAAAAGTGGTTTCGCAAGGCCGCCGCTCAGGGAAATGCGGGAGCACAAGATAAACTGGGGGATATGTACAGGGATGGTTCAGGCGTGCCGAAGGACGATGCTGAGGCGGTGAAATGGTATCTCAAGGCCGCCGAGCAAGGGGATGCCATGGCGCAACATGATTTAGGGGTCATGTACGATAACGGTAGAGGCGTACCGAAGGACTTAACGGAGGCGGTGAAATGGTACCGTAAGGCCGCCGAGCAGGGATATGCCGAAGCTCAGAATGATCTGGCAGTGATGTACAAGAAGGGTTCAGGCGTCCCGCAGGACTTAACCGAGGCGGTGAAATGGTATCTCAAGGCCGCCGAGCAGGGATATGCCGTCGCGCAATATAATCTTGGGAATATGTTCAGGAGTGGTTTAGGCGTCCCGCAGGACTATGCCGAAGCGATGAAATGGTACCGCAAGGCCGCAGAGCAAGGAGATACTTGGGCACAAAATAATCTTGGGAATATGTTCAGTAATGCTTCAGGCGTTCCCCAGGACTATGCTGAGGCGATGAAGTGGTTTCGCAAGGCTGCCGAGCAGGGATATGATGTAGCACAAAAAAATCTGGGGTTGATGTACCGCAACGGCCGAGGCGTGCCGCAGGACTATGCCGAAGCATTGAAATGGTATACCAAAGCAGCAGAGCAGGGATATGATGTGGCGCAATATAATCTGGGAGTGATGTACGCTAACGGCGAAGGCGTGCAGGAGGACCATGCCGAAGCATTGAAATGGTATCGAAAGGCCGCCGAGAAGGGATATGCTGGTGCGCAGGTTAATCTGGGATATATGTACGATAAGGGTCTGGGTGTGCCACAGGACTATGCCGAGGCGGTAAGATGGTATCGCAAGGCGGCCGAACAGGGAAATACTTGGGCACAAAATAATCTTGGGAATATGTTCAGTAATGCTTCAGGCGTTCCCCAGGACTATGCTGAGGCGGTGAAGTGGTTTCGCATGGCAGCAGAGCAGGGATATGCCGCCGCGCAATTTAGTCTGGGAGTGATGTACGCTAACGGCCGTGGCGTGCCGCAGGACTATGCCGAAGCATTGAAATGGTATCTCAAAGCAGCAGAGCAGGGATATGCCGCCGCGCAATTTAATCTGGGAGTGATGTACGCTAACGGCCGTGGCGTGCCGCAGGACTATGCCGAAGCATTGAAATGGTACCGCAGGGCGGCGGACCAGGGATATGCTGTAGCGCAAAACAATCTGGGAAGGATGCACTATAACGGCCAAGGCGTACCGCAGGACTATGTCGAAGCATTGAAATGGTATCGCAAGGCGGCGGACCAGGGACGTGCTGAAGCTCAATATAATCTGGGAGAGATGTATGATAAGGGCCTGGGTGTGCCACAGGACAATGCCGAAGCGATGAAATGGTACCACAAGGCGGCAGAGCAAGGAAATGCTAAAGCGAAGGCTATTCTGGGAGAATAATTGTTGACGACAGAGATTCCTCCCGAAAGCGGGGGGAAAAATGTGATGCCAAGATATAAAAACCCGCCTTTGGCTTTTTCCAACATATCATCGTGATCTGCTAAACTGCTCCATTCATCGCCAGGCGCTAGCACGTAAGGAACTGTCTTGCCTAAAGCGGAGTGCGTGATAACAACAAATTTCTGCTTTTTATCTCTCATCAAATCCCAGAACGAGTGTGCATAAAAGCCGGAGAAATGGGTTATCGTAGTTGGCGATGTTCCGTGGTTTACTGCCGTAACGGAGATATAAGATTTATCGCCAGTGATGGGCTGTGTTGGATAAACCTTCATATTGGGATTGGCACGCACTTTAATGCGCGCGCCAGATCGGATTGCAACAACAATATTCCAAACCAGTGTAAGTGTGGCAATGATTGCGCCCCACCATGCCGCATAGTTGCTGGCAGTAAACTTTGCAGATCGATGTCCATCATTCCTTCCTCTTTGCCCCAGGATATTTCGCCTGCACCGAGTCCAACCGATTTGCCAAAACAACAGGGGTGACACGGGCAACGTCTTTTTGTTGCCCGTGCCGGAGGCAAGAGGGGCCTACAAGATTGCCTTAATATCCACCCCAACCGCTTTCCTGAGTAAATACCACCGGGCCGAACTGTACGGCCAAGCAACAGGGTTATCGACCAGTCCGGCTTTTACCGGGTTGTTGTGCATGTAATCGAGCTTTTCCCTGGCTTTAATTTCGGAAAACACATTAAAAGCATAGTACTTTGGCTGCCACATGGGGCCGCTCAGGTCAAACCTATCCCCATAAGCACTCAATGCTCCCCGGTACAATCGTTTCAGTTCCATTGACGAACGGCGCTTCCACTGGTTCATAAAGATGCTGAGTTGTCCTTGCTCGCTGAAGTGGACGAGCGCGTGAACATGCTCGGGCATTATCACAAAACCAAGGCAGTTGCCCCCCTGGTTCTTTAACTGGACCGAAAGGAAATGAATTACAATGCCTTTTGCCTGTTTATCGTCCAGTAATCTCCGTCGCCTGAAACATGAAAAGGTTACGAAATAGGCATGTCCCTCACTGTCGAAGATCCGCCGCCGCATGAGCGCCTTCTCCCAAATCAGTGCAATTTGCATCCTTGGCCAACGCGGCCCCTCCTGTCCTTCGGACCCAGGCAACAAAAACACACTTAAACCCTGGGCCACCCCGATATTACATTTCTGCCGATCTTAATCTTAATTCAATAAAATCTGCATTAGCTTGCCAACTTGTGAACTTTGGCCAGTCTCAATGTATGTAAATAATGTCATAAGCGCCTTAAACACCAGGGACCCAGCACCAAACTATGACCTGCAAAACCGTCGGCAGAAAGTTTACCTTTATCCAAGTGCTATCCAAACCGTGAGTCTAAGGCAGCGCCCACGATTACGTAGCGGAAGGATGCGGAGAACAGCAACCACCCCTGCAGTGCCGAATTGTCCCTGCCAAACTCAGAGAAGGGCGTCCAGACGTCGCGTCTCGGCGTCTACGCTGTAGTTGCGCTCGACTGATGCAACGGGGTCCGCCATGTCGAGCCATCCCTGTTGACTTGCCCGAACAACGGCATTCCGAATGAAATCAGACCACACCACAAATGAAGCGAGCCTCCCTTTGTTGTGTTTGAAGCCGCTCAGGATCGATGCCTTGAGAATCATCAGGGCGGCCCGCACCATGCTCAGGCGCTCGCGTTCGGCATATTCAACGGGATCCAGGCCGAACGTTCGGAGAAAGGGTTTCCCGCAGGCCGGATTTATCCGGGCCATCAAAAGCCGCCGGTTCAGATCTCCGAGAAGGACTGGATTATTTCCATTGACAACAACCGTAGTGTTGGTACGGCCCGAAAGCATGGCCCGAGAGCCTGGAACGCGGTCGCTGATTCGCCCGCTTGTAAGAAAAGCAGGCAGGCTACGGTTGATTCAGGCAACTTTTCTTGGTTTTGGGTTTCACGCCCGGACATGATGGACTGCGGTGAAAAGGCGTCAGCTTATGGCGCGGGAAGTCTCAATGCTCAGCAGCTTTGGCCCCTGCTTCAATGTGAACCTGCCTTCAACCGACTCCCAGATCCATCCGGAATAGCCATAACCGCCTATCGGTTTTGTAACGAGGGCCCCGCGCCAGGATGCCTCTCTTGTCTGGTTCAGCGCTACCGTCCCGAATTTGCCGAAAGTGTAGTCATCTACGGGATGGCAGTAGTCTTGTCCTCTTAGACCTTCAGACACCAGCAGGGCTTCAGGCCCCCCGAAAACAGCGGCTCTCAAGCCATATTTGTGATTTGCCGCGCGCCGGAGAACCTCCTCGGCCGTATCGAAAGGGGATGTAAACGCCACAGGGGCGAATACTTCTTCCCTCATTCCCAGCATTTCATCGGTTGCATTCATTACAATGGCCGGATAGACGAGATTGCCTTCGATCCTGCCTCCGAGCACTATCCGGGCTCCATTGGCGCGAGCGTCCTCTAATTGAGCAATGACCCTCGTAACGGCGACTTTGCTGGCAACCGGGGAAACCCGAGTCGCTTCGTCGTGCGGGTCACCGACTACAAGCCGCTCGACCCTGCGGACGAACATCTCCAGGAATTGATCGTAAACGGGGCGTTGCACGAATATTCTTTTAGGCGCGGTACAGGTCTGTCCGGAAAGCGAGAATTTGGCCTTCATTAAATCGTCAATAACAAGATTCATGTCGGCATCGGAGAATACGATAAAGGGGTCCTGGCCCGGCCCTTCGAATACCAGCTTCTTGCCACTGTGGCGGGTCAGTTCCCGGTATGGCATAATATTCTCATCGAATCCGAAAACGACAAGGACGGGAATATCCGGATCATTCAGGGATTTTTCGAGGAATTCCTTGCCCCCTTCACGGTGGAAGGTGATTTCATCGCCGAAAATGGGCCGGTAGATTCTTTCAGTTAGACTCATCAGGCCTTCACCCTTAGAGGAGAACCTGACGTTTAATTTGTTTCCGGTCATGTAAATTGATGTAATCGCAACGTTTAACCACGAGCTTCCGTTATATGAAAGCATAAGAGAGGCGCGCGACTTACCGTTTCCGAGCGGAATCCTGGGCTCCAGCATAGCCCTGGCTTCTCTGTACATGCCGAGTCTGTCCAATACGATGTCAATTTCTTTGGAGGTATCCGTCACGGTAAACTGAAGCTCATCGGCTGCCAGCCTGATGATTTCCTTTCGGTTGCGCTGGATTGCATCGCACAGGTCTGATATTTTCCGGAGCTTTTCGTCAAAAGAGATGAGCGTCTGTCTCATGGGAGAGCCATATAGTCATTGATCGGCCGCTGAAAGTGCCATAAGGACTTGCGCAGGAATACTCCGCGACCGCCAGTCCGTATCTATCGCCACCATGGTTGCATTGCCCATGGCCACGATCTCATCCTCAGCCAGGCGGCAGAATCGGAAATCGAAGGTAAGTGATTTCTCTCCGATCCTCGAAAGCGAAACCGTCAGGCGCAATTCCTGGCCATACCAGACAGGTTTAAGAAAATCGCAGCCTGCTGCGACAATAGGCAGGCCAAACCCTTCGGCCCTGTTTCTGAAGACCTCGGAAGGGGTCAGACCATGGTGTTTCAAAAACTCTTCTATTCCATAGTGACAGTATCGAAAATAAGATGCAAAGTAAACTACGCCGTAAGGATCGGTGTCGCCGAACCGAACGGTTATCGTAAGGTCGATCTTCCTGGCGTGGAAACTCTCCTGCATCGGTTGCTCTCGTGCAATAGCTTGTGACGGCGGTATCAGGGCTTTATGATTGCTGTACACGAATCGTGCCATCAGGCGATGCGACGCCGGCTTGGATGCGTTGAGCGGCGCAGGTTGGGGGAGATGTTGGCACGGTTATTGCCCCCTTCTTCTGGGATTGTTTGCACATTGGGTTATGGTTTTTATACGTTTCACCGAGCGAAGGGAGAAGCAAGTATGAGCAAAATACCTCAAAACTATTTGCCGGGAAGAGAATGTTGGCCGGAATACCTCAATCCGCAGGAATTTTCGAGCACTCCGGATAAATTGAACCTGGCCGACTTTCTGCTGGACCGCCATGTCAGGGAGGGCAGGGGAGACAACGTCGCGATTAAATTTATGGACCGGGCGATCACCTACGCCCAGTTGCAAGCAATGGTAAATCAGTTCGGCAATGCGCTCAAAGAAGCTGGAGTGGAGTCTCAGGACCGGGTGGGTATTCGCCTTGTCAACTCCCCTCCGTCCCTGGTCACGATCTTTGCCATTGAAAAAATCGGGGCCATTCCTGTCCCGACTTCACCTTTGTGGTCCCGCGAAGAGATCGCATTTGTGGTGAACGACGCCGAAATGAAGTATTTCGTGGTGAATGCGCCGCTAATGGAGCAGGTGGAAGCTGCAAAGCCGAAATTTCAGCATGGGACCCGAGTTATCGTAATCGGGGGCGCCGCTGATGAGGTCAAGGCCGCCGGTAATCTGGTCTATGAAGAAATGGTCGCGAAAGGGTCGCCCAATCTTGAAGCCACAATGCTTGACGCCTTCGATGTCGGCGTAATCCTTTACACATCCGGAACGACCGGAATGCCCAAGGGCTGCGTCCATTTCGTCCGTCCCGCGGTAATTGAAACCCGGATCGTCAATCGGCACGTATATCAGCTCAAGCCTGGAGATGTGCTGGGGGGGGCGGCGCCCGTATCCTTTGCGGCCGGCTTCGGCACCTTCACCCTCATTCCTTTCGAGGGTGGGGCAGCCATCTCGCTTATTCCGAAATTTGCCCCTGGTGACATGATGGAACTCATCGGCAAGCACAGGATAACGGTCCTGACCGGGCTCCCCACTGCTTACCGTGCGCTTATGAAGTTCCCCGCTTTCAAGAACTATGACATCAATTCTGTCAGGCTCTATACCTCGGGTGGCGATGCTCTAGGCGCTCCAACGCTCACGGGTTGGACCCAACTTACCGGCAAGCCTATCTGGGAAGGACTCGGAGGAACAGAAATGCTGCACCTGGTCACCTCCAACACTTTGAACCCTGAGCCCGTACCCAACTCCATCGGAAGAGCTCTTCCAGGGGTAGAAGTTCGAGTGGTGGATGCCGCCTCGAAGGAGTGCAAACCCGGCGACGTTGGCAGCATGATAATGAAAGGTCCCTCGGGTACCCTTTACTGGAAGCCGTACGAAAACAACGAGAAGCTGCTCAAGTCACAGAAATCGGGCGTGGTTGACGGCTGGAACCGAATGGGCGATGCCGTTCACATGGCTGCGGACGGCAACATCTTCTTTGTTGCCCGCGAAGACGATATGATCAAGAGTTCCGGCTACCGAATCGCACCCGCTGAGATCGAAGAAGCGATGGCAAAGCATCCGGCGATAGCTGATGTGGGCATAGTCGGTATCCAGGACCCTGAAAAAGGGCAGATTGTAAAAGCGGTGGTAGAGCTGAAACCGGGGTTCAACGGTTCGGATCAGTTGACCGATGAAATTAACAATTTCCTGAGAGACCACATAGCAGTTTACAAGCTTCCCAGGGTTATTGATTACATGGACAAGCTGCCCAGGACCCCAACCGGTAAACTATTGCGCCGTTTGCTAAGGTAGTATTCGTGGCTCGACTCGTTTCTGCGTCCTTCTGCAATCCAGGGATGGAACTACTCACTGTTCACTACTCACTACTGACTGTTCATACTCACCACTCACTATTCACTATTCACTATTCACCACTCACGAAGCGCCCTGTCCTTTTCTTCTTCGGATCGATAAGCTTTGCCGACCGGCCCTATCTCAAGAACTGGTCCTTAGCCGGTGACTCCGTGAGCGTCTCAGTAACTATCTGAGGCCTGGAGTCACCGGCATAGGGGCGGCAGTTTTGCGCTCCCAAAGCAGATCGAGGCCTGTGCTCAATTGTTGCTCCCGAGTTGAAAAGAAAGAGCGCCCGGTTACAGGCGCTCGTCAGGCGTTTCGCACTCTATGAGGGTTTGAGCGGGGAGGGAAGGCTGCAATCAGCTCCCCGGAGGTTTTCGTCCCTGCCGCTTAGCTTTTGATGCCGCTATCTTTTTATCAATCTTCTGGCCGTTCAGAATGGATCTGACCATGGTCGAGAACTCCCATTCCGGGTACGGCTCGATGATACAACCATAGGCGCCGAGTTCCATTACATGCTCCACCATGCTGCGGTGGACCCGGCTGCACAGCAGAATCAGTCTGCATTCGGTGCAGGACATTTTGATCTTCGATATGACCGATGCGCCATATGCGAGCACAGCTTCACTGTCAATCAGGATTATCAGGTCTTCTTTTTTTTTCGTCGAATCCAATAGTCCATTGAGTTCTGCAATGTAGACGTTAAACTGCTCGTTCTTCCTCAGCAGACTCAAGATAAGGCTGCGAACTTCCTCGTTCAAAACCAGGACGGAAAATCGCACGTCTTGAGTGACCATTAAGGGACTCCGATTCCCCATGTCTTCAGGCGGGGGCTTTCACCCTTTCCCTGACCGAGGGTTTCCAGGGAAAAAGCAGTGGTGTCCCTGAAACTGGAACAGTATCTTAAGCTATCGTGCACAGCTCAGGGGCTTTCAGTGTTCCCGGTTTTCCCGGATGGAGCGTACCTCAGAAGTTCTTCTTTGAACCTTACGATGAAGCCTTTCTTGAATTCCTCGATCTTCATGGCTTCATCGACCTTGCCGGAAAGGTAAAATGCGAATGCCTTGTGTAACAGGGCCTCCTTGTTATCCGGCAACTTCTCAAGGACCCTTTCGAAGCAGCGCAGGCCTTCATCGTAGCGCCCGAGACCAAGGAAAGAAGTTCCACGGCCCATTATTGTAAACACGTCATCTTTTTCCCGAGGGGAGCTTTCTTCTAAAAGATCAAAAGATTCGAGTGCCCTGTCGTATTCGCCAAGATCATTTAAGCAGAGGGCCTTAAGCTTAAGTGCCCTGTATTGTTCCTGGTTTATGGCTATGGCCAGGTCGCAGCAGATGACCCCATCCTGGCGAAGCCCCTTGCCGGCGGCGGCGGAAGCAATCTCAAACCAGGAAGGCGCCTCTTCGGCCCCGAAGCCTAGAATTTTGAGAAGAACGGCCCGGTAGCTCGCTTCAACGGCCTTTTTACCGGATGAAGCTATGGGGAGGCCATGGCCCGGCAATACATTGGCAATGTCCAGACTCAAAAGCGATCTCATGCTGACGAGGTATTGGTCCGCCCGTCCGCCCGTCTCCCTGTCATGGGCAGTCACAGAGTATGGCACCATATCGCCTGAAATGAGGGTTTTTGTAGGAAGGTGATAGAGGCTTAAGCCATCGATTGTATGGCCGGGAGTTGATATGACTTTCCACTGGAACCCGCTGAGATCGAGTGTTTCACCGCCTCGGACCTCAGTCACGCGGACGCCGAACTCATGGATGATCCTTTTGAGTTCGACCGGACCGTCAGCGTGCAGGATGATTTCCAGTTGCGGATTTTCTCTGACGGTTGGATATCTGAACATCTCGATGGCGCCCATCGCGTGATCCGGGTGCCCGTGGGTCAATACTATCTTTCCAATGTCATCGGGGGCATATTCGGGCTGTTGAAACAGTTGCATGAAAGCGCTGTAGTCGCTGCCCGGGTCGATTACCGTGAGGGATTCCCCGACGATAATGTAAATGTTGGAGGTAAAATCATATCCTTCAAGGAACAGGATATTTTTGCAAAGCGGGTCCTGTTGCTGAAAAAGCTCCGAGAGGAAAATCCAGCCGGGCGGCTCAGGTTCATTGTCATCGTTGGGCAAATGCCCGGTTTCAATGTTCTTCACCATGGCGGGGACCCATCCTTTTGCTCTTGCATCCTCTTTGCGTTCCATGTATGTCACATTCCGGTTATGTAAAATGTGAACTGCCGGTTCGCAGAGGGGTGCGGTCGAGGCAAAACGTTACCGCACCCCCTGGGTCCCGCCTGTCAAACCCCCCCAGGTGGCAAGAAGGACCCGGCTGATGAATCACTGGCTCATATGAGGGTTGCCGAGTAAAAGAATTTCATTTCCTCCGTGTCCTACACCTTTCCAAGTCCCCTCATGAGGGGCTTGCAGGTTGGCGCAGGATAGAGAAAGGCACCCGGGATGAAAAGAAGCAGGAATGGTCGCTGAACTGCTCTGGAATCGAAAAATCACTCTCTTGAGATCGAGTTCGAGAACCGCAGGATGAATCGGTTGAGATTTATGGAACTGATCCCCGTTGTTTCTTGATGACCAGGCCGCCAATCGGCCGCCTGTTTCTGCACATCAGCCCTTCCACTAACTCCACTGCGCACAGACGTGATCTCCACTCCTTGCATTTCCAGTCACTTTGAAACCGCACTTCTGAATGGATGAAGCCCGGAGGGCCTTCCATTGGTTATACAAGATTTGTGCCCGCCGGCAATGATAATGAATATCGCGGCAGGATCACATTATGAAGGATTGAACCTTTATAATGAAACCATGGATAAAGTCGTCTGAATTCGAAAAAAGTTTGATGAAAAGGCTTCGGCAAGCCATCCGGGATTTTTCTTCCAGAAGTGGATAATCAGGAATCAACCGGAGTGTATGGAATACGTCCCTCTGAGCGGTTCGATAGTGCGCAAAGTCTTTGAAGTCAGGCTCCTGACGTGTGTTTAAAACTCGACCCCCTCCCGTTTGTCCGGACATGCGCTTGGCGCCGATCTGTACTTATACGGAGTTGCGTTCAAATCGGAACCAAGGGAGGGCATAAAGCCCTCCCGGAACAACCATGTGACAATCCCGTAGGGGCGGGGTTTATCCCCGCCCTGTCTTGAACGCAACTTAGTCTTTCATTATTGCTGCCGGATTGAAGATGTGCTCTGTAAAGGCCGAATTGAATGTGATAAGCTGCCTTACAGGTCGATCTGGCGAGGCGGCAACGAGATCGACCCTTTTACTTTATTGACGCTGACGAAAGGGAAAACCCATGGCTCAGGCAAAGCGAGGCGATACCGTAAGAGTTAATTATCACGGGACCCTGGAGGATGGCACGGTGTTTAGCTCCACTTACGAGGAGAAAGAGCCGTTTGAATTTACTATTGGTAAGGGAAGCGTGCTTCCCGGATTCGAACAGACGGTCATCGGTATGAAAGTAGGAGACACCAGGAGCATCTCAATTCCTCCGGAAGAGGCTTATGGTCTGCACAGACAAGAATTCGTATTCGTTATGGACAGGGCCCAGGCTCCGGCCGGCCTGAATCTTGAGTTAGGCAAGAAGCTGCAGATTCGCACAAGCCAGGGGGGAACTTCGATTGCGACTATAACGGACATTACTGAAGAGAGCGTGGTTCTTGATGCAAATGATCCGCTTGCCGGAAAATCGCTCAAATTTGAAATAGAGCTAATCGAGATAATCGAATAATCTGCTGCAGGCAGAATCAGGAAGGGAAGCGACCTCCGAGTCTTCGCGATAAAGACCGCTCCGCAAATTCTTCATCTGCCACCGCACACCATCTACCCGCAAAAGGCCATCTCCACGTCCCCCGAGGCGCCTGCCAACCCGGCCCAATGCCGTTAACGTAAGAAAATTGCCAGGTCTTGGGGTGTCATTTCATGGGCCTCTGTCAAGATCCAGAGACCGCTCCCTTCGTGGGCTCAAGATCGACATCGTCCTGCGAACGGACCGGAGGATTTTACAAGTTGAAGATCGTTTTCTTCGTGTGCTGCTGCACGTCAGTCGGGAGCGCACTAAAGTATTGTCCAGATTAGTTTTCCTGGTACTGTTAGCAGGAGTTTCGTTTATTTTTAGCAGGAGGTTTTTCCCTTCGTGTTCTTCGTGTCCTTCGTGGTCATAGAACTGTGCCCATATCACTCTGTGGTCCCCAATACGCTTAAGTTAACAGCATTGAACCCGGCCCGGGACCTTATCCATGTGGGCCGTGTTCGCTGCGAAAGAGCATTTGCACTGCCTCCGGCGGGATTTGTGGCGGTCCATCGGCATCCTTCTTGAAAGATGGTGCTATGGAACTCATTAACGGGCGATCAAAAAATGTGGTCGCTTTGCATTCTCATAGTGAGACTGACCAGATACAATACATTACTATTTATTCTATGCGTGGTTGCACAAACTCTTCAAAAGGCTGAAGCGCCGCTCACCGGCGCCCGGGCCGGCAGCGCCTGGTCTTTTGGATTGTGAGGAATAGCCATTATGCAATGGCATCAAGAGTCGGCCGCAAAACTCAAGAAGAAGTACCCGATGTTGAGCTATTTCACGGATAGGCCTCTCGGGGTGGAGATCGAGTTTTATGGCCTGGACTACTATATTTTACCGCCTGACAACGGCATAATCAAACCTTACAACATTCATTCGAACGCCAGAGACGGCAGAAGTTTCCTTCAATTACTGGATGACTACGGATTAAATCTTGGCACGGACAGGCATTCCTGGCACCTTGAAGAAGATGCTTCCATAGTTCACCGAGGTGGCGTGGAACTTATAAGCCCGATACTTCGCGGCTTTGAGGGACTGATGGAATTGTATCGTTTCTTTCAGTTGCTCGGCGAGATCCGTGGAGCGCAAATAGACGAATCATGTGGATTTCACGTTCATCACGGCGTAGATGCCGAACATTATGAATGTAAACACCTTAAAGCGCTTATAAGAATTGTCTATGCGATGGAGGACTATATTTATCTTCTGATCGCCGGGGGCAGGCTCGATAAAGCTACGTGCCGCCCCATGGATCTCGATGTCGATTTATTCCGCAAATTGGGTGATTGTGACGATACATGCGAGAAGAACGGTTGCAAGATCAAGGAGTTATGGTATTGGCAGAAAAATGGGCATGAACCTGCTCAGAGGACATCCGACAGGTACGACTTGACACGTTACCACGGGCTCAATCTGCATTCGTATTGGTATCGGTCCACAATCGAGTTCCGATATCACTCTGCTGTTCTCCATCAAATAGATGAAGCCATGCAGTGGATTATCTTCACGCAGTTTTTGGTCGAGCTGAGTGGTGGACGAGTACCGGCAATCGACTATCACTTAAATGCAAATAAATGGATGAAAACGATATATAAGATATACCTGGTATTTGGACATATGAATCGCATTAATGGCTGGATTGCGCACAAGCCTGCTATACCGAAAACAGGTGAGGAACCATTGGGCGTGAAGCTGGTGTGACCTTGAGCGACTCCGCCCGGGCTTGATTGCAAGAGCTGACTTTGCACGGGGGAATTAGAGAAGATGTGCGATATTTTTGCGCTCTCGGCGGGAGTTAATTATACGGCCCAACGGTACTTGCCGATATTTGCGGAAAAGGGCAAGCGAAACATGAACGGTTGGGGTATAGGATTTTATCGTGACAACCAGGCACTGGTGGAGAAATCGGCAGAGCGAGTCTATGACAGCGAGCAGGTCCACGAGAGCTTCCAGCGGCTGGCAAGGGTTGTAGACAGCCGAACCATAGTATCTCACATTAGCTGTCCGATGAGTGGTGGTAGTCATACTGCTCAGAATCACCCGTTTTCTCTGTCATTCCTCAACCACGTATGGCTATTTGTGCATATAGGATTGATAAAAGAGATTCACAATTATCAAACGACTAACGGACCCGGGATTGATGTGGATGTTTATCCCGCAAGGGTATTTGAGTATTTAAGGGATCAACTGATCGGTTATTTGCTGTACACTCCTTACGAAAGTCTTGGTGGATCGCTGGTAAAAAGCATCAGGAACTTGCTTTCAGACTATCCCGGGCATTATGCATTTATTCTGGCCAATGAATCAGTCGTTTTTGCCTTTTCTAATTTTCGGACTTTGATGCTCCTCAAGGAATCGGAGACGTATGGAAATAGTCTTGTCCTAACCTCCATAGGGGAAGGACTGAGTGACAAAGAATGGATTGCGATCGAGCCGGAAAGCAACACCCTGGGAAAGCTTCTGGTTGTGGCGGGACCGGACGTATTGTATCTGGGCAATGTGACGCAAGAGTAATACCGAGTTGCGTTCAAGACCGGGCGGGGATTCTTTGACGACAAAAGAACCCCGCCCCTACAGCATTGTCGCACGGATCTTGCGTAGGGGAGGGCTTTACGCCCTCCCGACCGACAACTCGTAAAATCCTGTAATCTGTTCGGGGGGCGAGGTTGATCTTTAGCACTCGATTTGAACGCAACTCCGTATAAGAGGCTTTTCTCCAAAATTCCCACTGCGACCGACAGGCGGGGCAGGCTCTAACCGTGCCCGGTGCGGGACGCCTGACGAGGGCGGCCGATTGAATTCAATCCTGAAAGAATACAGGTAAGACCCCGTTATGTGCGACTTATTTGCCCTGTCTGCAGCGACAAATTACTCGGCGCCCATGACCCTGCCTATTTTTGCAGCTAAAGCCGGCAGGAACATGGACGGCTGGGGTATCGGATTTTTCAGGAAGAATCGGGCTTATGTAGAGAAATCAGCAGCCCAGGCCTATCAGGAAGGAAGGTTCCATGATGGTTTCCAAAGGATTGCTCGAGTCGTCTCCAGCAGGTTTATCATCGCACACGTACGTTTGCGAAGCAGCGGGCCTATAGATGAATGTCATTCTCACCCTTTTGTCCTTCAATTCGAAGGCCAGGACTGGATCTTCGCTCACAACGGGAAGTCCCCTGCCATAGAATCTTATCGAAGTCAAAAGGTCAGGTTGGATAATGTAGTCAGTGATTCGGCGAGGACCTTCGAATATCTTATGGACGGTATCGCGGATCGCACCGAAAGAAGCAGTGATATCTTCGGCCTTTTCAAGGCAGTGGCTGACACGTCCAGGCAGCTTATTGAGGAATACCCTGGATCATACAACTATCTTTTGACTAACGGCTCGGTATTGTTTGTATTCAGCAATCACAGGCAGTTCCTCCTGCTTAAAGAAATCAAAGGTCTCGAAAAGGGATTGCTGTTGACCACAGTAGAGCAGGGCTTAAGTGATGAAAACTGGACAAGGTTTTCCAGGCGTGCGGAATCAATTGGCTTTCTAATGGCGATTGTGGGAAGTGACATACTGTTGAAAGCAGACATGTGATAAGTTCGTGTCAGTGAGCGTCCATGTCCGTGTCGTGACTCATACAATCCCAAACGCCCCCGGGATCGCACTCACGGCAATGGTAGTGCTCACCGTAAAGCAGTCTGTGTTCGTAACGGGCAGCCTCCTCCAAAGGCAACCGAGTATCACAGTGTGCACATGTAACATATTGAATAGTTTCCTCTTTCATCGTAATACCGGACCTGCCGCGGGCCACACAATCGGGCCGCAGCCCGGGATTGCTCCCGTCAAAGAACCCCTTCCCGGGCTGAAAGCAACCGGGTTGAGTATTTCAACTCATCCTTCTCGCTGCTTGGGTTTGTGCATCGGCAACCCATACACCGTGTCGATGTAATATAAGCAGTTTTCAGGACCCAGCGCCTCCACTTCCCGCCGGAACTTCTCGCAAATCTCCAGCCCCCTCTCGCGCGCGCCCTCGGGAAAACCTTCTTCATCGGACAAATACCGCTTCTCGATTTCGCCGAGCTTTCTCATGTACTCTTCATAACTGATTTCCTCGAGCGCCATTTTACCTTCACACCTTTCAATGCAGCGACTCATTCCGATTTTTTCATTGCATTCTCAAAATCGCTAAGGGCCTTTTTAGCATTTGCGATTAAATCATAAAAAGTCTCTGATTGATAAGTATCAAATCCGCCGCAACCCATATCGGCGGACTTGTCGAAAACATACTCTTTATCAATGTAATTTATCAGGGCTTTTGCTGCATGATAGAATTTCTCGTCCATTTTTCCATACCTGCATGGAGAGTCCATCACCATCCGGCCATTGTCAAATTAAAGAATATAACCCTCCAGCCGCCTATGCTTCGTGGCTGTGAGCATCTGATTCGGGCGCTTGCCGCACTTTGTCAAGCTGGCTCCGGAATCTTGCTTCGAACTCGGACTTGAAGGCCTCGATTGCCATAGCCTCCTCAGACTTGCCCAAAAAATACAATGCCATACCTTTGAAAACCTGGGCTTCCCTGATCTGCGGGTCCACCCTCATGGCTTCATCGAAATAAGGCATACTTTCGGCGTATCTGGTTAGACCCAGCAACGCGTGACCCTTGGCTGTCAAAGCATAGGCATTGTGGCGGTTCCTTGCCAGAATCAGGTCCAAAACCTCGATGGCCTCCTCACACCGGCCCATATCGTTCAACGCAAGGGCCTTCAACTGCATTGCTTCCGGATCGTCAGGCCTGAGGGCAAGTTCCTTATCACAGCAAAATACAACCTCGGCCAGAAGCCCCTTCTCAGCCAGCCGCTTCGCCCCTTCCATCCAGGTCATTTTGTCTTCGGGGACCGCCTCTAAGATTTTCATCATCAGGCCTTCGTATGTTTCTTCTACCGTCCGCCTGCCGGTGAATGCCACTGGCACACCATGGCCGGGAAGCACATGAACGATGTTCTTTTTCATCAACTGACCGAGCCCGTACAAATAATGGTCCAACCTGCCTCCGGCAGTTTTGTCTGCGTCCGCCATGGTATCGGGCAGTACGCTGTCGCCTGAAATAAGCGTCCCGGTCGGTTCGTGGTAGAGGCATATACTATCGATAGTGTGGCCGGGAGTATGGATCACTTCCCATTCAAAGCCGCTCAGCTCAATGGTTTCTCCACCCGCTAATTCTGTCGGGGGAAACCCGGCCTCTGTGGTAAGACTTTTTAACTCCTCCGGACCTTCTGCATGCATAATGATCTCGACTTCTTTATTTTTCATTACGGCGGGAAATCTTAACATCTCGAATATGCCCATGCAGTGGTCGCGATGCCCGTGAGTGAACACGACCTTCTTTATATCCAGAATATCATACCCAAGTTTTTCAATATCAAGAAAGATAGTGTAATCATTGCCCGGGTCCACCAGGGTGAGGTAATCGCCTGCAAGCAGATAGACATTGCTGGAATGATGATATCCTATAAGAAAACTGCTTCTTGCAAAGACAGGATGAGATACTTTTAAAATCTCACCAATCGATAGCCAGCCCGGGTGTGCCGGTTCTTGCTCCGGCATGTATTCATCCTCTATGAGCGGCTTTACTTCCGCATGTGAGTCCTGCCTGTCGTCTATCGCTCTATTTGCCATTGCTTCCCCTCGATGAACGCTCGTACTTTTCGTTGATGGTGATTTTCGACAAAAGCGCCGCATCTCACCATGGAGCCCATAGCGTCAGATCACAAAAAAACCCTCTCCTGGCAATGGAAAGGGGAGTCCGTGGGCTGGATTCCCACTTTCCCCCGGTCACGGGGGAAAGTGGAATTCGCACTATGAAGTTTTTGCAGACTATCCGATGTAATCCAGTGCATAGCCCAATTTAAGCTTCTCCTCCGGCCACCACTTCTTGCTTACCTTTTCCTGGCCGGGATAAACATCTTTGCCGTCAATTTTGTCGATCATCAACTCGATGAAATGAAATTCCGTGAGCTTGTGCTTCTTGATAACGTCAGCGGGGAGCACGACTGCAAGGCCGGACTCGTTGGAGCATTCCCATTCAAATTGTTCGTTGGGAGCCTCCGTCTCTTGACCGGTTTTACCCGAATAAACTTTGAGAAGCTTCCCTTGGACCTTCATTTTCGGCTGCATTTTGAACTCATTGTATAACTCGTCGGATACGTGCCACCAGCAGGCTCTTGCATTGGCGGCCACATATGCTTTTACGAGCATAGGGTCAAAGCCGCATACCACCACACGGCATTTCTCTGGCATACTAAACCTCCTTCCAGCTTTAGTCTGTTTGCGCTTTGCTCAACAGGAAGCGAAGATCCTCAACCTGGCTTGAGCAGTAATGCATGAACTCTTTGACCTCGACTTCGCTGAGTTGATCTGTCTCAAACAATCTCTTCACATAGGGATAGACGTGCATCTGGATTTCTTCGCTGAATTCAAGGAGCACATGTTCGTTATCCCCTTCGGGGGACGCCCAACCCAGAAAACCCGTTTTCCAGTTGTTCAGCATGCCCTTGAGGACATCGAGTTCTTCACGGACGTTTTCTTCCATGCTATGTCTTCTTCCTTGCGTCATAGGCATAGCACTTCTTCACCACGTTGAAGTCCGCTACGCACCAGTAATGAGGCCAGTGGATTTTCTTGCACCAGCCGATAATGTCCGCAGGCGGGAACTTGGAGCCTTTAAGGACCGGCTTCAAGTATTTGCACTGCCAGCATATATGGTCACTCTGTTTTTCCGGGACCAGGATGGTGTCCAGGAAATCTTCAGGCGTCAACTCTTCTGACATGCAACACTCCTTTCTCGATCTACCAGTCTTTGACTTCGCCGGCAGCCAGCTTCTTCTGATATTCCTCCCAGACCTCGGGCGACAGTTTCTGAATATCCCAGTGGAAGCCGAGACTTCCGGCCAAACCTGCGGAGGGCGGCTGCGGACGCCATCCACGCACCGGACGGCCCCTGATGCTGAATTTCACCATGTCTGCAACTCCCAGCAATTTTGTTCTGGGGATGCACTGGAAAGGTCTGGTGCGGCCTTCCACACCCGGTCTGTAGTTGGAATAACCGTCATAAGGCTTGTCAGCGTAAAGGGGCGAGGTGTCCGGCTTCTCTCCCGGTCTTTCTTCAGGTCCCATGTACATAAAACCCTGAATCATGTGGATGTAATAGACCGCGCCGCATTCGGCGCAGTTGATCTTTCCTTCCCAGTTCCAGAAGCAGTAGGGGTCCAGGTAGTTGATAGTGTCACAGGGTTTTCCGTTTACTTCTTTCTTGCACCAAATGATATCACACACAGGCGCCTCCTTTAGATGTAAGCCTTCTTATACCATTCTTCGATCTTGGTCAGCGGGACACCGAGCATGTCACGGTAGATCTTCTTGTTGTCCGCGCCCAGCGGACGCCAGTGCCAGTTGATTCTCCTGGGACTCTTTTCCATCAACCCGGTGCTGTAGCCGCCGTGGACGACCAAATCACCGAAAAGAGGATCGTCCATCCACCGGACCGTGCCTCTCTCCCGGTAGTGCGGACTCTCGTAAACCTCGCGGTCATTGCGGACAGGTTCGGCCAAAATACCCGCGTCGGTCAAAATCTTAGCTGCCTGTGACCTGCTCTTGTCCGCAGCCCATCTTTCCAGAGCAGTATAAATCTCCACCTGGGCTTCGCCTTCGACCCGGTCTTTGTGGGCCTTGTACTTTTCGTAGAGTTCCTTCAGGCCGGTAATGGCGCACAGTTCCTTGAAGTCCTGATCCTGGAAGGCGCTGACCAGTACATATCTGGAATCAAATTTGTCCTGCGGATTTTCGGCATCGGGGAAATCGGACTTGCCGCACAAAATGATGCCGTGCACTCCGAGTTGGGTGTCCCAGTTGCCCCAGCGCTGGCGCACTATGCCGAACTTGCCGTACATCGTCGTGGTATGACCGAGCATCCTGGTCGGCACCTGCACCTGGGAGAATTCTATCATGGTGCCGAGCCCGGTCTTTCTGCGATGATGAATGGCCGCCATGATGGCGCAGCTTATAAGGTTGCCCGATTGCCAGTCAATGACCCAGTTTGTGCACTTGGAGCAATGTCCTCCCATGTATTCGTGCATGCCGGTTATCGAGGCGAGTCCGGCGTGTGCCTGGCCCAGGATGTCGTAGGAGCCGCCGAATACTTTGGGACCGTAGCCGAAACCGCCGCCCCAGACGTAGATGAACCTGGGATTGATTTCACTCAGGTACCGGTAGCTCATTTTCCATTTGTCCAGGGTGCCCGGCCGGTAGAGTTCCGTTAGCCCGTCGGATTTTTTCACCAGGCTGTAGAACACCTCCCTCATCTCGGGGACGTGATAATCCATTGTCACGAAATACTTGTTGGGGTTGGCGTTAGTATAGCCAAGGCCGGTGCCTGTCATGGGGCGCATGTCGTGAAACGGATAGAGATAGACCTCGTTAAAAGGAGATGTGTGCCGCATGGGCTCACCCATTCTCGGAATCTCAAGCTTGATGACCTCCGCCCCCAGTTCGGCCAGGTTGGCCACAGCGTGCGGCGTGAAGATATACATAGTGCAGCTCAGCCACCGAATCCCGTTAAGCGGCTTGGGCTTGGTGTGTTCATTGCCGACATCGAAGAGTTTCCTGCAGTAATCCTCGTAGGGCATCTTAAAATCGTCCATCTCACCTTTGCTCTTGGGGCCTGGCAGGTCTTCCATGCGTGTTACTCTTGGGTCTTGCGCCATTATATCACCCCCTTCTGTTTCATTTGATTCACTGCTGTCTGCCCCATTCCAGTCCATTTCAAATAAATCTCGTAGTTGTCGTAGCCGATGTCTCTCCCCATCCACTTGCACCTGAAAGGAGCGCGAACCTGGTAGGACGCCGGGCTCGAAGCGATCAGCAGCGGGCCGTAATCGGTCTCATGCACGTAAACCCAGGGCCGATACTTGAAGTGGGGGAACTCGCAGACTTCATCGATGTAGAGAACCGGCCCGGCCGCAACCTGGTACTCGAGCAGCTTGGTTTCAGCTTCCACCCGGTTGGTGTCTCTGAGCCATCGGGTGGTGAGGGTGTAGGTCTTGATAAGAGAGTGCAGGGCGTTTCTAGCCGCCATTTCCTTGAGGAGGGGATCTTCGTGGATCAGACGGCCGAACTGGGGTTCCTCACGCTCGAGGCAGAACCCTATATTGTACCAGAGCTTGTCGGTCTGGCCGCCGATCATCATGTAGCCGTCTTTGCAGGGGTTCCAGGCATACTGGTTGAGGCATGCATCCCAGCCGCCGGTACGGGCCTTTATACTTTTATTGAAGCCGTACCAGGTAATGTCGAAGTCGAGAATATCCATCAAAGCTTCGGCGCCCGTGACCTCGATCATCTGCCCGGTGCCGCCTAATTCGTCTCTCCAATACAGGGCGGCAATGGAGTTGAGGAAAGACTGGGCCCCGGCAACATAGTCGGCAAGCCAAATGCCTGCGCGCGTGGGATCGCCTCCCTTGCCTCGCGGCAGAAGGTCCTGGGCCAAGCCGGTATTGTGGATCCAGGAATTTGCGGCGCTCGCGAAGGGCTCGAGCATCCACTGGCCGAACTTGGATTGCTTATCCTTCCAAGGGCCCCACTGGCCGAGCATGCCAATCCACACATAGACCATCCTGGGGTTGATTTCCTTGAGTTGACGATACCCGATCCCCAGATTATCCATGTAACCGGGGGGCATTCCGTCGAGCAGGACGTCGACGTTCATCGCCATTTTCCTGAAAATTTCCTGCCCTTCCTTTGTCTCCACATCCAGGGTTATACAGTGGGTGTTCACCGTCTCGTTGACGAACTCCATGCCGCATTTTTCGCCGCTCTCCTTGTTCTGGAGAAGGTACTCTTCGCGGCCGAAAGGTGTCAGCTTCCTCAACGGATCGCCCGTGGGCGGTTCGATGGAAACGACCTCCGACCCGGCTTCGCCATACAGAGAGGCGCAAAATTTGTGGCCAAGTCTCCACAGACCGATGTCCAGAATCCTGTATCCTGTCAGTGCCTCATCTTTATCGTATCTCTTTTCGAATCTCAGGTTCTCCTCAGCCCAATTACAGAACTCTAGCGCCTTTCTTCTCTCATATATCGGCTTTACCGCCTCGTATGGGGGCGGAGGAGTGACCGGGTAGGGCCTTACATCCAGATCCATCAGGCCAATGGTATCGGCCCGGCTCTTTATTTCGATATCGCGCTTTTCCGGCATTTTTACCTCCCTTGTACGTGGTGAACCTCTGATTCCGAGTTTGCGAGCGATGGTGTTTCCTCAGCGCCACCACTTGGTTTAGCAACCGGCCTGGCTCACGAGATTTGTCCCGGTGAGAAAGGACCTCCGCACAATCATTCTCCCGGAAAAGAGCCAGAACTTTTAATGGGATATTGCAGTCCCTTGACCACCCCCTCTCAATTCTATATTCACGGTAGTAGTTGTATCTGGAATCCTCTATTGATTCCCGGTGAGGCGAATGTTCAGCCGTGTAATCAGACGAACCGGCCGCTGCGGGGGTTTAAAACAACACACACCTCCGGGGAGGTGGCGGCACCTGCGCATGAAGGGAGTGGGCGCTCAGGACGAGAAAGGAGCTGGACAGGGTATGAATTGCAAGGGCATGAGGCTTGTAGAAAGTCACTAATACATTACAAGATCTATGCCCGCGAGGAATCAGAATGGTCTGACGGCCGTGAGCAATCGCCAGGCTGTGGCGGTCCGACCCGATTGTTGGGGCAACGGCGCCCGCGCGCTGTAGTAAAGTCCGAGCGAAAAACTAGAGATTGGTGAAATGGTGAACCGGTCACTGCAGTCTTTTCACGTAGCGGGGGATAAGCTTAAAAAACCATGGGCATCTTAAAATGAAAAGAGCGGGGAAAGAATTTTTTTTAACCTTTCAAAAAATATTTTTCCGATCCGTGGCAGGGCTGAAATCGGGAAAGTGTATGAAATACGCCCCAGGCATTAGTGAAATCAGGCGCAAAGCGCTACTATCATGATTTGGAGCACCTGTATGAAAAACGACCCCCTAGTGCAGGTCCAGACATCTTGCTTTTAGCTCTTCATCGAGGTCGTATCGCCTCATTTTGCTGTATAGAGTGCTTCGACTGATTTTAAGGCACCTGGCAGCTTCATGCTTGTTCCCGTTGGATCTCTGGAGTGCCTCCATGATAAGTCCACGTTCGCTCTCGCAAAGTGAGGTCAAAGTTCTGCTTGTGCCTGTGTCCCACAGGAATCTCGGCAGGTGTTTTCTGCGGATAAGTTCCCCCTGGGCCAGTACGACCGCGTGGCTGATAGCATTTTCGAGCTGCCGGACGTTTCCGGGCCAGTCATAATTCATGAGGGCCTGCATGGCGCCGGCTGAGAAGTTCTTGATATTTTTGTGTTCCTTCAGATTGTGTTTGGCAAGGAAATGATGGGCCAACAGGGGAATGTCCTCCTTGCGCTCCATGAGGGTCGGCAGGTGGATCGCGATTACGTTCAGGCGATAAAAAAGATCGTCCCGGAACCGGCCGGCCTGGACCTCGTGCTGAAGGTCGCGGTTGGTTGCCGCAAGTACCCGGACGTCGGCGGCAATGACCTTCTCTCCGCCGACTCTCTCGAAGCAATGATCCTGTAGAAACCGCAGCAGGAATATCTGTACGGAAGGAGCTATCTCGCCGATTTCGTCCAGAAACAGCGTACCGCCGTGAGCGCGTTCGATCCTGCCTTTTTTCTGATGGCTGGCGCCCGTGAATGCCCCTTTTTCGTGGCCGAATATTTCGCTCTCGAGCAGCGTGGGGGAGTAAGCGGAGCAGTTTGCGACCACAAAAGGGCCTTTTCGCCGATGACTCTGGGTGTGGATAGCATGGGCGACCAGTTCTTTGCCCGTTCCGTTTTCACCCGTTATGAGCACGGTGGCGTCCGAGCAGGAAACGAGGTCGATGAGTTCATAGATTTCCTGCATGGCCTTGCTCTGGCCGATAATGTCCCCATATCCGGAGCGTTCGGTGACCTGGGATCTAAGGGTTTTGACTTCGGCCTCGTGCATTACGAGATTTCTGAGATGCCCCGAAGCTTGTTCGCACAGCGCCTCGAGGAACCTGATGTCCGCAGCCGGGTATCGGTTGAAGGTCTTTGATCCAAAATAGAGCAGGCCGATGCATTGTCTGCGCACGAAAAGCGGGATGGCCAACCAGGTGGGGTCGGACTTGGCGATTATCTTGAGAAGAGAAAATACCTGGGAGTGATCCGATGGGCCGATGAGGTCCTTGATTTTGTATTTTTTGATTTCATGAACAAGGTTGGAGGTGAGGGTGCATAGTTCGAGCTTTTGCAAAATCCGCTGCAATTTCTCAACGGATTTGGGCTCACAATCCTCGAAGCGCAGCAGGTGTTCGCCGGAGGAGTCCAGAAGCAGCAGGGCCGGCTCCGAATCAGGAAGAAGTTTTAGAGTAAAGTTCAGGAGAAACTGTACAAGCTCTGCCAGGGTGGCCTTTGCCCCCACCTCGCGGGACAGCTCGAACAACTCCTCGAGCCTGCGCTGCGTCCTGATCAGTTCCTCCGAACGCAGGGCCAGGGCCTGCTCGAGATTCTTCTTCTCCGTAACGTCACGCTCGGTTCGAATCACGAGGTCAACTTTTCCCAGGTCGCCCATGATCGGATATGTAGCGATCTGCTTGACTCTTCCGCTCTGCTTCAGTTCCGGATGAATGGTATCGCACAGGTAGGGCTGTCCGGTCTCATAAGTTTTGCGCACCGGGCAGAAAATCCCCTCTTCGTGACATGGAAAACTCCTGCCGAACAGGATCTCGTAACAGGTCCTGCCTAAGAGTTCCTCGGCATTCTGGAACATCGTCCTGGCGAGAAAATGATCGTTTACCTGCACTATGCGGTAAGTTGATGGATTAACGACCATGAGTTCGTCGGTTATGCTGTTGATGATCCTCTCGGAAAAGGTTTTTGCCGAACGCAATGCGGACTCGATGTCCTTGAGGCACGTGATGTTTGTCAAAATGCCCAGGGCGCCCTGAAAAACTCCGTCCTCCATTATGGGTGAAGCCGAGACGAGGCAATAGATACAAACAGAACCTTTTCTCATAAATTTCAACTCGAAAGTGTCAGACAAACCGAGCCGGCGCCTTTCGAATTTTCGGCGCGCCAGGGCTTCCGAATCCTCCTCCATGAAATCGAAAATGAATCTGCCCAGTATCTCCTCAGTGTGATAGCCGAGCATCGTAGACAATCGACGGTTGGCGAAAGTTATCCTTGCCTCGCTGTCGATGATATAAATGCCCTCCCTCGCAGTCTCGACTATCCTTCTATACCTTTCTTCGGATGCCTTTAGCTCTTTTGCCAGACTCATGCGCTTCGAAATATCGTGGGCATGTCCAACCGCCCTGGTAACCTGCCCGTCGCAATTGCGCAAAGGGGAGGCGGTGAATTCGTACCGGCCCCGAGTGCCGTTGGACAAGGGAATGGAGATGTCCCATGATTGCACTCGTGACGTGACGAAGACCTCGTTGAGGCGTAGCGCAAAATCCTCGCTGTGGTCGCCGGCAAGCAGTGAGTAGCAAGGTTTTCCAACAAGGGGTCCGCCATTATCCTTAAAAAGTGTGGAAAAAGATTCGTTTGCCTGAAGTATGCGAAGACTTGAATCGCAGATAAACATGGGTTCATTCAAACTTTGGAATAACAATTCAAATGAAAGGGGTTCTGACTGGGGGGGTGTTTTTTTCCTCATTCGGCTTACCTGTGCTGATGCCGGTAGTGGCCGGACTGCCAATACCCGGGTTTCATGGTGTTTGAGGTTCATCGCGCTACAAGACGGAAAGACCTTCTTGTCCGTTTCGCCGTCAGGCTGAAGGGTCGGGAGCGCAGGGCGGCGTGGCCGTGGAAACCAGCAGCCTGGAAGCGAATCTGCTGCATCGGTTCCCAAACCAGCTTTCAACGAAACTATGAACGCTCCAGGTACCGTCTTGACAGAGTCTGACCTCCCCGCTGTTGTCGCAGCCGTGATTGCCGCACCAGAACTGGGTGTACTCGGCCAAATCGAGCCGCTTGCACAGCGCCCGGCATGACCTGCACCAGGCCTGCCGTTTTTGAAGGTCGATCAGGAAACAATTCTGATGTTCCGATATACCTTCCATGGAAGTATCCTTCCTACAGGCGAAGACTTTACTGTTTTCCGCAGTTCCGAAACTCCATAACCCGGATCGGCATGATCGTGATTCCAAGGAATAGAGTAGGACACGGCGAACGCGTTCGAAAAAATCCCCCGGGCGGTGAAGATAAAGGGTTTCGAAAATTCGCCAGGATGAGGTGTCAGCGCTTGATTTGCGCCTTTAAGAGCAGGAATGGAAAGGGGAAGGCCACTTCAATACCATGAGCAACTGCCAACGAAAATTGATCGCATGCAGTAGAGCAAGTTTTCGGAAATCATCTATCCGAAACGCATCCATTGTTACTAAAGTGATGGCCTTTCAGCAGAAAAGTTGCTGCTTCTGCTAACGCTTATTATGACCCTTAGCAAGCCGAAGAAAAAAGGTCAAGTTAAAAATACTTCATCGTACAGTATGGAAATCACGCCAAGTTAGCTCCCGGCCTGGCGGTCTTGTGAAATACCATGGCATTCTTTTTGCTCTACGGTTTTGCGTTCGGCTCTGTTCCGCGAGAAAAGCCGTGGTGCTTTTCACTCCTGACTTCACGGGAGGGTCTTTGAGCCCGTTCATCGCCATTTGGCAACTTTTTTTCTCAAAAGGGAGGCTATTATGCCAGTCTATGCTTCTTACCTGAAGTTTACAGCGGAAGGCAACCGGGAGATCAGGAATTCAAAAGAGCGCTTCGAACTTGGCAGGAAGAATGTCGAGCAATCCGGAGGCAAAATCATCTCAGCCTACTACATCGTATCTCGGGGAGAATATCTGATCATTGCAGAATTCCCGGACGAGGACGCCAGGGTAAGGAGTATGGTCAACACGCTCCAGCGGGGCACGGTTTCATATGAAGTCTACAAAGCTCTGCCGGTTGACCAGTTCTTTACGCTTATAGAGGGTTAATGTCCCCCGGAAATGCGGCTTATCACGAATCTGATGCAAGTGCCTGCCGTTCCCGGCGTGCGGCGGATTGGGCGGCAACGCGCCCCTTCGGCGGAGCGTCGGGAACCCGCTTTGGCCACGCCGCCTTGCACGGACTCACTGCTGCTGCCTTTCGGCCGGCGTTGGAGGCTTTTTGTAAGAGAGGTTACGAGTTCGCCCCCCGCCGGCCGAAAGGTGCGCCTCAAGATGTTTCGCAATCCTCTGATATGAGGTGTAATCCATGAACGAATTGCTTGCGCCCGGCGGAAGTCTTGAGATGGTGAGGGCCGTTTTCGAAAATGGCGCCGATGCCGTTTATGTCGGGTCCAAGGGCTTCAGTCGCAGAAAGAGTGCCTGGGAACTGGAAGACTCACACATTCGCGAGGCCGTCAGGATCGCCAATGGATTCGGAGGGAAGGTGCGGGTCGCCATGAACGCGGAGGTACCGCGTGAGAAGGCAATGCTGCTTCTGGAAAAAACCGCGAAATACGTCTCGTGGGGGGCCGAAGGCATTATCGTAAAGACCCCGTTCGTAATGCAGATGGCCAGTGACAATTTCCCCGATCTGGTGGTTCACGCCAGTGTAGGGTGTAATATCCGGACACGCGAGCAGATAGCCGAATACCGTGCATATGGCGCCACGCAGGTGGTGGTCAGCACCGAGATCAAGACCGTTGAGCAGCTCTCGGATTTCAAAAGCGCATCGGACTCTCTCGGCGTGGCGACTGAAGTCCTTGTTCACGGCAACCGTTGTATAGGAGGGGTAGGGAACTGCTCCTTCCATGAACTGATAAGCGATTCGTATATTCAGCGCAGGTGCCGGGATGAAGATGGCAACGAAATTGTTGAGTTCGAAGGGTGGCCCGACAGATCGGGGAGCTGCTTCCGGTTGTGTATGCTCACCGACGAACAGAGGCAAAAGGTGCTCGGCCAGAGGGGGAAAAAGCCTGAAGAGATCGAGTTCATTAACGAGCGTATCCGCCGCAATCCAAATGTCGCGTTTGTTATAGCCGGGGATGAGTTTTGGAAGTACATGGACCTTGGGCTTCACACACTCAAAGTCCAGGGCCGCGAGTACCCGGTGGAACTTGTCGGCAGAATGATTTTCATATACCGCAGCATGATCGAAGCCAGGCGCTCAGGCATGCGGCATGACGATCCTGACCTGTTTGGCCTCTGGCAGGAACTAGAAGAGATCCGAAAAAACCGCGACCGTGTCCGGTTGAAGAGCACGGTCGAGCTTCACAGACACATTAAAGGGCTGTAGCAGGCTATTTTAGAACGCGAGAATTAGCCTGAATGCTCTACATGCCTGACCGGACGGTATAAAGAAGACGATGTGGTTCCCAATTGAAAGTTGCGCCCGTTGACTCGGTTTCTCCCCCTTAAAAAAGGAGGACTTGAAAGATAGACCTGCCGGTGGAAGGCGCTCCGATTTCCGAACAGTCTTTAATCCCTGTAAGCGCTGATTTATGTTAAAGTATACTCTGATCTGCGTTGCGTTTTTACTGCGCGGGATTGAGGTTGAGATCTTTCCACACAGGCACGGCATTAAATGGAAAATCACGAATGTGGGCGTAAATGCCTTAATTTTATCGGTGCTATTATCCTGTTCGTTGGTTTAGGCAGCTCGCTCCTGATTCATTTTACGGCCAGAGAAAATTCAAGCAGCGACCTTGGTTACCAGGATGGGTATCCGGTCATGCCTGACGATTCGAAACAGTACTTACGGGGCCTGGCGCTCTACGGTGGAACTGCGAATGTGCTTGCCGATGAGTTCAGGCGCTGGTTAGCAGGGTTATGGCAGGGGGAATCGCTCGCATTCATTGTGTTCTGCATCACTATTCTCGTATCATCGAGGGTTTTTTACGTGGCCAATCGCTTGCCGTCGCGTTACAAATCCGATGAGCGCGGTGACAATAACCGGGGCGGTAGCGGATGACTCTTACCGCCGCACATCGGATCGGGTAGGGTAGGGTAGGTAGTGTACTGAAAATCTCCGGTTAGTATATAAAACCCCTTGGGCATATTACTTAAGTTCTTCTTCCTTTTCGGCTATCCTCCTGTTGGCCTTCTCAATATCAAGCTCTCTTCCTATATAGATCGAACGAACCTTGCCCCTGATCTTCCGGTAAACCCGGTAATAGCCGTCTTTGGAGCGCTGCACATTCCACCCGGCTATCTTTTTCGCAGAGATCTCTTCGCAAGGGTTTTGTATAACTTCACTATCAGCATTGGATCTCTGGTCCTGTCTAACCCACATGAACGTCTGGAGAGGCCCCTGTTTAGCCTCCACTCCTTTGACTGCAACAGTGCTTTGGTGTTGCGGTTTGGTTGCAGCAACCCTGACTGACTCTTCCATGAGCCTTTTGATCTGCTCTTCTAAAGAAGCCTCCCTCTCGGTCAGGACTGCGTATTTTTCCCGCAGGGAAGTATTTTGTGCCCTCTGGTTCTCCAATTCATGCGCGACCGTATTGAGATTCGCACTTGACACATCCAACTCGTTTAGAAGCTTGTCCAGGTTTTCCTTAAGGGTGTTCACCTGCCTTTGCAGGTCATCATTCAAGCCCGTGAGTTTCGCAGCATTTTCCTCGAGATGCTTAACATTCCATAAGGCCCGGTCTCTTTCAGCGGATGTGCTGTGCAGCTCCTGTATAACCGTGTCTAGCTGGTTATCGGCAAGGCTTTCCGAAGAATCCATGCTGCTCCGCTTTGTCTCACGGTTTTCCTGAACGGAGGCGCCTCCCTGGCTGCTCTCATTGCATTCCGAAAAAAAGAGGCTAAATAGCAGGATTTGTTCAAAAACGTCGAACTCCAACCTCTGCTCGACTCCTGGTATTGCATTCTGGAAGGCTTTCCACGTTCTCTTGACCGTTTTATGCTCCTCGTAGAGCGCGCAGATGAGCCGTCCATATGCCTGCACCCATTGAATGTAAGGGGCCAGGGTCGGGACGAAATAATCCCCTTCTTGGTTAGGTTTAGCCATGTTGGGCGCCTCCGGTACCGTTTTCCTGATCTTCAACTTTGGAATCCGTATCCAGCCGGTTGTGACTTGCGTTATTCTACCTCTATATTGGATGAAAATGTTGAGGATAAATAGTTATTTCACCATGTAACACTTAAACAATCATTTCGTAAGTTGGAAATCATGATGAAACTGAAGAAAAAAGTGCGAGGAGTACAGTATGGGCTTGCCCAAAAAGAAAATGAGAGAGCGAGAGGCTGGCGGAGATACGGGAGCGGCAGGCCATACAATCCCTTAGGTTTTCTCTTCCTGCTCCAGCGTGACTTTTTGCCGCAAGATCACATTTCCCATCTTGAGTGATTTACGGTTGCTTGAAGGCCTCACCACCATAAATCCCACACTTCGGCATTTCCACTCACCGTCTTCCCTCTTGTTATATTGCAGGGGTGAGAGTGGCAGGGTGGACTCGGCATTTCTGTAGCAAACGCTACACTGAGGACCTTTTCTTGCCCCTGTATGCAGATTAGTTAATGGCGAAGCAACGTATCTTCGGAATGATTGTTTCTCGAGAGAGGGTCACTGCTTCTTCTTTAAGCCGATCGAGTTCCACTTCGAGCTGTCCGATCTGCCTGTAAAGCTCAGATTCAAGCCCCAGGGTCTGTTTCTCGGGCCTTTCTTTCTTCTCGGAAAAGATGCCCGGTGATTTCTCGATCGCCTGCTTCTTCCATCTTGTTATCAGATCGGGATGAACGCCGTGCTAACCGGCTGTCTCAGAGGCGGTCCTTTGCCCTTTGGTCGCCTCCAGCGCGACTTTGGCCTATAATATGCCGCACTGTAGCGCTTCCGTTGCTGCAATCTTTTCAGTCCTCTTGCTCAATTTGTAACTTGGGTCAGGACTGTTTTCCCGGCTGATTTCTCTGTCCGGTTGTTGGAGTCCATTACAAAGCAAGCTCGCAATCGCGGTATTTATGCACAATGTACATTAGCGCTAACCATGCGATTCCACTATGTGAAACTCGGCGCCCGTTTATTACATTTTGCACAATTGTGCATTTATTTCTTGACAGACAATTCCGAACAAAAGAGCATACCATTACATAGCTGTTTCTTCCTCGCCGGCAGTGCCTGAGCAGACGCTCGCAATTCCAAACTGCTTACGGCCCGGGCGTCGCGGAAGGACAACCTACGGAATGATGCCGTGTAGAGCGGCGCACCTCCCTGGGATCGCTCCGGAGCCTCGGCCATCATTGACGGGCTCAAGGCGGAAGTCAAGGCCAGGCAGATCGACGCAAGAGTCCAGGTGAGCGGCACTGGATGCATGGGGCTGTGCAGCAGGGGCCCCCTGATCCGCACTACATCCATCAGCATTCCGGAACCCAATTCAGCCACGGAGTTTGTCCGGAGTGTTTGAAAAAGCATTATTCAAAGTTTCTGGGTGATAAGCTTGATAAGTATTTAGGGAAAAAAAGCGATTGATGCCATGCGGCTGCGGCACTGTCGATAATGGTTAACAGCAAGAAGAGGTTTCCAGCCGGTTATTTTTTCTCTTCGCTATGTCTGAATGGACATAACGTAAATTTAGTATTATAAAAGCAGAAGTACAAGGGTTTCGATCATCATCCGCAGATCGACTGCGGATAAGAGAAGTGCTTCAAGCTTGTTTGAGCGAGCAGGTTTTCTTCTTTGTGTTATTAACGACATAATGTCTGTTTATTCATACGTTCGGTAAATCCGGTAGGTGAACCTCGTGAAGATGGTTCAGGTCCAGAGCGCCCCAGGTATGATGTTATTAACGACATAATGTCCGTTTATCCATACCTTCGGTAAATCCTCTAGGAGAACCTTATGAAGAAGGTCCCGGTCCAGAGTGCCATAGGGATGGTGCTCTGTCATGATGTCACTCAGATTATCCCGGGGCGGATGAAGGGTCCGGCCTTCAAAAAGGGCCACATCCTTCGGGAGGAGGATGTTCCGCAACTGCTCAGCATGGGAAAAGAGCACGTCTATGCCTGGGATATCCAAAGCGATAGCGGTCTTCTGCATGAAGATGAAGCGACTGTCCTGATTGCCCGCGCTGCAGCCGGGAGAAACATTGCGGTCTCGGAGCCCAACGAAGGGAAGGTGGAGCTTAGCGCGACGGTTGAGGGGCTGCTGAAGATCGACGTTGAGGCCCTCTTTGAGATTAACGTCGAAGAGATTGTATGCGCAACGATTCACACTAACCAGAGGGTAGCCAGGGGAAAGGTGCTCGCCGGAATACGCGTGATCCCGCTGGTCATCGAAGAGGCCAAGGTCCAGCGCGTAGAGCGTATTTGCTCCCAGCACCAGCCGCTGATCGAAGTCCTGCCTTTCCGGAGCTTCAACGCCGGAATAATTACGACCGGGAGCGAGGTTTTCCACGGCAGGATCAAGGACGAATTCGGTCCCGTCGTTCGTGAAAAACTCGGTGAATTGGGGTGCCAAACCCTTGGGCAGTCTTTTGTATCCGACGATCCGAAGCGAATCGTCGAGGAGATCGGATCGTTTTTGAGCCAGGGCGCCGAGATGATCATCGTTACCGGCGGGATGTCGGTGGACCCGGATGACGTTACTCCGGCGGCCATCCGCAATTCACGCGCACGTGTGGTGACTTACGGCGCTCCGGTTCTTCCCGGCGCCATGTTCATGCTGGCCTATCTCGGGAACGTTCCCATCCTTGGCCTTCCGGGGTGCGTAATGTACCACAAGACCAGCGTCTTTGACGTGATCCTCCCCAGGCTGCTTGCCGGTGAAGAGATCACGCGCAGGGATATTGTCGGATTGGCGCACGGTGGACTTTGCGTCCGTTGCGAGGAGTGCAGGTACCCGGACTGCGGCTTTGCCAAGGGTGCTTGAAAGGTTGTTTGTCGTTTACCTTCAGATCAGGAGGAGAGTATGGAGAAGAAGGTCCTTAACATCAACGGGACACCTCGAACGATTATCGCAAACTCGGAAGCTTCTCTCGCGGACGTTCTTCGCGGACAACTCGGCCTGACGGGTACCAAGGTGGGCTGCGGCATGGCCCAGTGCGGCGCCTGCTCTGTCATCATGGACGGGAAAGTGGTCCGTTCCTGTGTCACCAAGATGAAAAAGGTCGAGGAAGGCGCCGACATCACCACTATCGAAGGTATCGGCACGCAGCAAAACCTGCACCCGGTCCAGATGGCATGGATGGTCCACGGCGGAGCACAGTGCGGCTTCTGCAGCCCCGGCTTCATCGTTTCCGCCAAGGCTCTCCTGGATCAAAATTCCAAGCCCAGCCGTGAAGATGTGCGCGACTGGTTTCAGAGCCACCGGAACGCTTGCCGCTGCGCGGGGTACAAGCCCCTGGTCGACGCGGTGATGGATGCTGCGCGGGTCCTGCGCGGCGAGATCACCATGGAGCAACTGGCCTTCAAGCTTCCGGCCGACGGAAGGATCTGGGGCGGAAAATACCCGCGTCCGAGCGCTCTGGCCAAAGTGACCGGGACTTGGGACTTCGGCGCGGACCTTGGGCTCAAGCTTCCGCCCGACTCCCTGCAGTTGGCGCTTGTCCAGGCCAAAGTGTCCCACGCAAATATCCTCTCCATCGACACCTCCGAAGCCGAAAAGATGCCCGGCGTCTACAAGGTCGTGACCCATAAGGACGTCAAAGGCAAAAACCGGATCACGGGCCTTATAACCTTCCCGACAAACAAGGGTGACGGCTGGGACCGTCCCATATTGTGCGACACGAAGGTGTTCCAGTTCGGCGACGCCATCGCCATCGTCTGCGCCGACACGGTGGAGAACGCCAGGGCGGCGGCCGATAAAGTCGTGGTTAAACTCGAAGAGCTTCCAGCTTACATGAGTGCTCCGGCGGCCATCGCCGATGACGCCATCGAGATCCATCCCGGCACCCCCAACGTCTACTACGAGCAGAAGATCGCAAAGGGCGGGGAAACAAAACCGCTCATGGATTCGGCCGCCTACGTTGTAGAAGACGAGTTCTACCTCCAGAGGCAGCCGCATCTGACCATCGAGCCCGACGTAGGTTTTGCGTATTTCGATGAGGAAGGACGGCTCACCATTCACTCGAAAAGTATAGGCATCCACCTCCATCATGCCATGATCTGCCCCGGCCTCGGAATAGAACCAGAGAAGCTGCGCCTTGTGCAGAACCCCACCGGAGGCACATTCGGCTACAAGTTCAGCCCGACCATGGAAGCTCTGGTCGGAGTCGCCGCCATGGCTACCTGTCGTCCGGTTTTCCTCAGATATGACTATTATCAGCACATCACCTATACCGGCAAGCGCTCGCCCTTTTTCGTCAAGCTTAAGTACGGCGCAGACAAGAGCGGCAAAATAATTGCCATGGAATCCGACTGGCTGGTGGACCATGGTCCATACTCCGAGTTCGGTGATCTTCTCACCGTGCGCGGAGCACAGTTCATAGGCGCCGGCTACGGTATTCCCAACATTCGGGGCCTTGGCCGCACGGTGTGCACCAACCATGCTTGGGGATCGGCCTTCCGTGCTTACGGTTCTCCCCAGAGCTTCCTGGCCAGTGAGGTACTTATGGACGAACTGGCGGAGAAGATCGGCATGGACCCACTGGAGCTGCGCGCCCTGAACGTATACCGCCCCGGAGACACTACACCGACGGGCCAGGAGCCGGAAGTCTTCAGCTTCAAGGAAATGATCGATAAGTTGCGCCCGCTCTACCAGAAAGCAAAAGTGAAGGCGAAGGCCGAATCCACGGCTGAAGTCAAAAAGGGTGTGGGTGTGTCGATCGGCATCTACGGCTGCGGCCTGGACGGCCCTGATGGCTCGGAGGTTGCCATTGAGCTCACCGGGGAAGGCGTCACAGTGTTTTCAAGCTGGGAAGACCACGGCCAGGGAGCCGACATGGGGTGTCTGGGCACGGCACACGAAGCACTGCGCCCGCTGGGGATCGCTCCAGAGAAAATCAAGCTGGTTATGAACGATACCGCCGTCACTCCCAACAGCGGCCCCGCAGGTGGCAGCCGCAGCCAGGTTGTGACCGGCAATGCCATCAAGAGCGGTTGTGATATGCTTCTTGCAGCCATGAAAAAACCGAACGGCGCCTACCGCACCTATGACGAGATGATGGCGGAAAAGATCCCTGTTCGCTACGCCGGCAAGTGGGCCGCCTCCATGAACACGGCGTGCGACGAAAACTCACAGGGCAAGCCTTTCGCTGTCTACATGTACGGTGTTTTCATGAGCGAAGTCGCAGTGGATGTAAAGACCGGCAAGGTGAAAGTCGAAGGGTTTACGATCGTGGCCGACGTTGGCAAGATCAACAACAAGCTCGTGGTGGACGGGCAGATCTACGGCGGCCTGGCCCAGGGCATCGGACTCGCGCTCTCGGAGGATTTCGAGGATCTCAAAAAGCATACCTCCTTGCTTTCCTGCGGCATCCCGTATATCAAGGATATCCCAGATAACCTCAATATCCTCTACGTGGAAACACCACGCCCCCACGGTCCCTTCGGAGCGGCCGGCGTGGGAGAGCTCCCGCTGACTTCGCCCCACAGCTCCATAGTCAACGCCATCTATAATGCTTGCGGTGTGCGAATCACCAAGCTCCCGGCCCTGCCGGAGAAGGTGAAGGCGGGTCTTGAAGCCAAGGGCGCACACTGAAAAAGGTATAGGGTGATCCTCTACTCTGAAAACGTTTAACCATTGCTCCCTACCGCCCTCGAGAAGGGCGGCAGGGAGCTTTTGCCTCTTTTGAACCTCTTGACGATTTGGTGTACACAACTGCAGTCTCGCCGCGTGGCATTCATCGGAAGGAAGTTCTGCCGAACCATGGAAAAGGACGAACTGATCAGGCTGGAAGACCGATGCATCCAGGAGCAGCCCCCCAACTGTGCCGCAGCCTGCCCCGTCCATGTGGACGTTCGGGCCATGATGGCGCAGGCGGCCGCAGGAAACTTCACGGAAGCGGCTAAAATCCTGAAGAAGACGGTCCCTTTCCCGGGAATCATCAGCCGGGTTTGCGACCAGCCCTGCCGGCCGGTCTGCAAAAGGAAGGAAGCTGGGGAACCCCTGTCAGTCGTTTCCATTGAAAGGTCGTGTCTCGATTACGCCTCTGAACTCCCGGAAAAAATCGCCGTGCTTCCCGGGAAAGAGAAACGCGTTGGCGTTGTGGGAGGCGGGTTGAGTGGCCTGACTGCCGCCTTCGATCTGGCAAAAAAAGGATTCACGGTGGTGGTATTCGAGAAGGGACCGAGCCTTGGGGGGAACCTGTGGCATTTTCCCGAAGAGAAACTTCCCAGGGAGGTGCTTGCAAAGGACCTGCATGTTCTGGAACGAGTCGGCGTCGAGGTCCGGTTGAACACCACCGTTGGGATCGATATTTCTTTTGAGGACCTTTGCAGGGATTTTGACGCCGTTTATATCGCTCCCGGCGCGCAAGCCCCCGATGTTTTTGGCCTCGCCACTGGAGGTGAGGGCCGTATAGCCGTCGATCCGGTTAGCCTTGCAAGCAGCCGGGAAGGTGTCTTTGCCGGAGGCAGCCACCGCCGGGCCAAAGGAGAACGGTCCCCGATTAATTCCATTTCGGATGGCCGGATTGCGGCCATCTCTATCGACCGGTTCCTGCAAAAAGTCTCTCTGACGGCCTCCCGATCGGGGGAAGGTCCAATTCACACTCGACTCTACACGAGCACGGAGGGTGTCCCGCCGCTTCCGGCCACGCCGGTAGGCGAACCCCGGCGGGGCTATTCGCGGGAAGAAGCTGCCCGCGAGGCCGCAAGATGCCTGCAATGCCAGTGTCTGGAATGCGTCAAGGTCTGTGAGTATCTCAACACTTTTCGCGCCTATCCCAAAAAGTACGTCCGCCAGATCTACAATAACCTTTCCATCGTGATGGGCCACAGGCATGCCAACAAGCTCATCAATTCGTGCAGTCTGTGCGGGCTGTGCCGGGAGGTCTGTCCTGAAGATCTGCACATGGGGCTGATTTGCAAAAAGGCCCGCGAAACCATGGTGGACCAGGGGAAGATGCCGCCTTCCGCACACGACTTTCCGCTGAGGGACATGTCGTTCAGCAACAGCGACAAATGCGCCTTTACTCGCCATCAGCCCGGGACCGTGGAAAGCCGGTTTCTTTTCTTTCCAGGATGCCAGCTCATCGCATCGGCCCCCGAACATGTAAAGAAGGTCTATACGCTACTCACTAAGGAACTCTCCGGCGGGGTCGGGTTTATGTCCCGGTGCTGCGGGGCCCCGGCGGACTGGTCGGGCCGGGCGGAACTTTTTCGGTCCGTCCATGAAGATTTCGTCATCCAGTGGCGGGAACTGGGGAGTCCACGCCTGATCCTTGCCTGCTCGACCTGCTATGAGATCTTTAAGACCCATCTTCCTGATGTCCCGATATCTTCGCTTTGGGAGACTCTGGACAGCCTGGGTTTACCGAAAAGCGTGAAAACCCGGAAACAAGATCTCATCGCGGTACATGACGCCTGTACCACCCGCAATGAGAGCGCCATTCACGAGAGCGTGCGCAATATCCTGCGCCGCCTCGGCTTTGAGATCGAAGAACTGCCCCTGAGCCGGGACAAGACGGAATGCTGCGGCTATGGAGGGCTGATGTTTTTCGCCAATCCGGACCTCGCAAAGAGCGTCATCCGGCGGCGCATCGAAGAGAGTTCGCTCGACTACCTGGCCTATTGCGCCATGTGCCGGGATTATCTCGCCTTCAGCGGCAAGCGTACCCTTCACCTTCTGGATCTCATTTTCGAAACCCCGAGGGATGAGGCCGCATTACGGAAAGGTCCCGTCTATTCGCAGCGTCATGAAAACCGGGTCCGATTGAAAAACGCGATGCTCAGGGAGTTGTGGGGCGAGACCACGGCTGAAGCTCGTGGCTACCAAACCCTCAGGCTGAAGATTTCCGATGAGGTGCAGCAACGCATGGAGGAGCGGCTGATCCTTGTGGAGGACCTGCAGCAGGTGATCGACTATTCTGAGAGAACGGGTTCGAGGTTGCTCAACCTCAATACCGGCCATTTTCTGGCCCACTACAAACCGGCAAGCGTCACGTACTGGGTGGAATACTCCACTTTCGAGGATGAATTCATCATTTACAACGCATACAGCCACCGTATGGAAATCACCAAGGAAATGAAACCGTGACCCCGCAAGAGAGTATCGACGAAAAGACTTGGTCGTGCATGAAATGCAGCCTCCCCCTGGAGATGGCAAAGGTCGCCATCTCATATCTTGGAAATGAGTTTCCAGTGGACTTGTTGAGATGCCCTGGCTGCGGACTTGTGTTCATCCCGGAAGATCTTGCGCTCGGCAAGATGGCGGAAGTCGAAAAGCTCCTCGAGGATAAGTAGGCGCATGGGGAAAGAGGTTCTCATGGCTAACTTCGACGAATGCAAGGTTTATGAGCAAATTGCCGCAAGCGGAGTTACGGACGGCTTCATACGTCCCGGCGGGCTGGCGCTGACGGAGCGAGCGCTTTCACTGTGTGCCTTTCCACCCGGCTCCCGCCTCCTTGACGTGGGATGCGGGACCGGGACTACGGTGGAACACCTGATCCAACGGTTCGGGTTCTTTACAGCGGGTGTTGACCCATCGCTGCCGATGGTCGCACAGGGGCGCGCAAGAAACGGTCTCCTGCCGCTTGTGCGGGCAGCGGGAGAAAGCCTGCCATTCCCGGACGCCCAATGGGACGGTGTCCTCGCGGAATGCAGCCTGTCGCTCTCCCGAAATCGTGAAAGGTTTCTCCGGGAGTCCTTCCGTGTTCTAAGGGACGGGGGCAGGTTGATCTTGAACGATGTGTACGTCCGGAATGCCGAAGCCATCCCGGAACTTCGCTCCCTATCAATGGACTGCTGCCTCACCGGAGCATCCTCCATTGAGGAACTGACAGTCAAGCTCAAGGACTGCGGATTTGTCGTTTCGGCTTGGGAGGACCATTCTGCGGCGCTGAAACAGTTTGCCGCCTTGCTGATCTTCTCGCAGGGATCTGCGCGGTCGTTCTGGTGTTCGTTCACTGGTGGCGAACCTCTCGATGCGCTGAGAATCGAGCGAGCGGTTCTCCGGGCTAAACTCGGGTATTTTCTGGCTGTCGCGGAGAAGCCCGCAAGCCCCGGGTGTGCATGAACCCGGAATCGGATGAGGAGTTGCCCTTGTGACAACCGACACGGTCCGGATGTTTGAACTGGCCCAAAAGGGTTTCTATTGCAGTCAAATTCTGCTTTTCCTGGGCCTGGAGGCACAAGGAAAGAGTGATCCCGACGTGATCAGAGCCATGAGCGGCCTTGCGGGAGGGATAGGGTTTTCTGGAGATGTCTGCGGGGCACTCACGGGCGGCGCCTGTCTTTTAGGGCTATACGCCGGAAGAGGCACCCCGGAAGAAGAGGAAGACCCAAAGCTCAATCTGATGATCTCGGAACTGTTTGAGTGGTTCTCCGGACAGTTCGGCGAAATGTACGGCGGTATCGAGTGCAGCGTCATTTTGGACGACGACCCGAAAAACCGTGTTGCGCGATGTCCGGCCCTGGTGGCGGGGGTCTATGAGAAAGCAAAAAGTCTGCTGGTTGAAAACGGATTCGACCTGACCCGGGCGCGCGTATGATGGAAGAAATTTCTCTTTCGGAAACGAAAAGCATCTGCCCGGAGTGTTTCGCGGTGGTCCCTGCGTGGAGGGTTGGCAGGGGAGACCGGATTTTCCTCAAGAAGACGTGCCCGGAGCACGGTCCTCATGAGGTCCTTATCTGGCGCGGGCCTCCAGCCTTCTCATCATGGGTGAGGCCTAAAATCCCCTCTTGTCCCGAGAACCCTTCCACACTCGTGGAGAAAGGGTGTCCGCTGGACTGCGGCCTTTGCGCCGAGCATCGCCAGCACACGTGCACCGCCCTCATCGAGGTAACCCAACGCTGCAACTTACAATGCGCCTACTGTTTTGCCGATGCAGGAAACAAAGATGCATCCGACCCGGCCCTGGAAGACCTTAAAGCTCGATTCGACCGGCTGATCGCCGTTGCCGGCCCATGCAATGTGCAACTCTCCGGAGGGGAGCCGACCCTGCGGGACGATTTGCCGGAAATCGCAGCTCTGGGACGATCCAGGGGATTTCCGTTCATTCAAATCAACACGAACGGTTTGCGGCTGGCAAAAGACACTTCTTATGTGAAGGCATTGAAGGATGCCGGTGTTGCGTCCGTGTTCCTTCAGTTTGATGGCATGGAAGACTCGGTTTACCGGAAGCTTCGCGGGCGGGAGCTGTTGCGGGAGAAACGGCTGGCCATCGAGCACTGCGCCGGGTACGGCATCGGCGTGGTCCTCGTTCCTGCAATCGTTCCCGGCGTAAACACGGGTCAAATCGGACCTATTATCGAATTTGCGTTTCAGGAGCTTCCAGCAATCCGGGGCGTCCACTTTCAGCCCGTAAGCTACTTTGGGAGGTACCCGAGTCCGCCCGGGGATGAGGACCGAATCACCATCCCTGAAATCATAACCGAAATTGAAACCCAGACGGGAGGGAGAATCAGGACCGAGCACTTCAAACCTCCCGGATGTGAAAACGCTCTTTGCTCGTTCCACGGCAACTTCGTGCTCCTCACCGATGGAACATTGCGACCATGGACGCAGCACCAATCCAAAGATTGCGGCTGTAAACCCGTTTTCGCAGCCGAAGGCGCCGCCAAAGCCCGCCGGTTCGTCACTCAATTCTGGTCGAGTCCCGAGGAGATGCAAGCCCCTTCGATCTGCGGTAACGTTCAAAGCCTGGGGGCCTGGGAGGAGTTTTTGAACCGGGCCCGAACTCATTCGCTCTGCATTTCGGGAATGGCTTTCCAGGATGCCTGGAATCTGGACCTGGACCGGCTGAAGGATTGCTGCATCCACGTGGTGCACCCGGATGGCCGGTTGATCCCGTTTTGCGCCTATAACATTACGGACGGCGAAGGCCGTTCCTATTACAGGGATAACGGGTCCGGCCTTTCCCGCAGGGAGAAAGAATCGACCGGGGAAACGGCATGAAGATCACTCCGCTGGAAGGATGGATTTCGAGACATATCTGCGCAAACGGCACTGAGCTGAGCCGGGAACGAATAGAGGCCTGCCAGCTCGCGAAACTTAGGGAAACAATTGGCTGGGCGAAAGCCCGCAGTCCGTTTTACCGGGAGCATTTGGAGGATCTCGCGCAGGAGGATCTCACAGGCCTGGAGACCCTCTGGCGATTTCCGTTCACGACGGCGGATGACATCCGGCGGCAGCCCCTCCGGTTCCTGTGCGTCTCGCAAAGTGAGGTGAGCCGTGTCGTGACGCTTCAAACATCCGGGACGACAGGCGACCCCAAGCGTGTTTTCTTTACGATCGACGATCAGGAACGGACCATCGACTTCTTTCATCACGGTATGTCCACGCTCGCCGGCCCCGGTGACCGAGTTCTGATTCTGATGCCTGGAGCTCTTCCTGGCAGCGTCGGGGATCTTTTGGTAAAGGGACTTGAGCGCTTAGGTGCCGTCGGCGTTCCTCACGGCCCTGTCTCCGAGGCTTCCCGGACGTTGGACGTCATGGAGAAGGAAAGGATCGACACCCTGGTGGGCGTTCCGACGCAGGTGCTCGGACTTGCAAGATTGAGCGGCGGGAGGGCTGCTCCAGGGAGCGTGCTCTTGAGCGCCGATCATGTTCCCGATGCTGTCTCGAAAGAGCTGCAGCGCATCTGGGGGTGCGAGGTTTTTACCCATTACGGCACGACTGAGATGGGCTTTGGGGGCGGTATAGAATGCGAGGCGAGGAAGGGATATCACCTGCGGGAGGCGGACCTCTATATTGAAATCGTGGACCCTGAGACGGGAAAGTCAGTTTCGGAAGGAGAAGCCGGCGAGGTGGTTTTCACGACGCTCACGCGGAGGGGTATGCCGCTTATTCGATACCGCACCGGAGACCTCAGCCGTTTTGTGCCGGGCGATTGCCCCTGCGGAACCGTGCTCAAAACCCTGGCGCCGGTCAAGGGCCGCCTGCGCTCGACCCGCCTCATCGCACACGGCGGCCGTTTGAGCATGACGGACCTCGACGAGGCGATCTTTCCAGTTGAAGGGGTCCTGGATTTTACCGCCTCTCTCTCGCGCACACCGGGAATTGATCGTTTGACGATCGAAGTGCAGGCGGCGTGTCTCGATAATCGACCAACCCTTGATGCAATTAAGGGGGCACTAAGCGTCGTCCCGGTGATACAATCCGCTCTTCAGAAGGGAACGCTCGCTTTGGATGTCAGCCTTCTGCCCCAAGGGCAAAGCGTCAAGAGGAATACGGCCAAACGAGTCCTGCTGGATTTGCGGGACTGAGAATCATTCGGTTTTGAACTGCTCAAAGCTGATTTCATGAGTGTCTTTATGAGAAAACCCCCTCGAATCGTTGCGCTCGTCCTTGCCGCCGGATATTCCTCCAGGATCGGGAGCTTCAAGCCGTTGGCGCCCCTTGGAACTTCCACCCTGATCGAGGTGGCAGTCACGCGGTTTCTCAGGGCAGGGGTCGAGGATGTCAGGGTGGTCGTCGGGCACAGGGCCGATGAGCTTACGCCCGTTCTGGATCCCTTGGGCATCAAATGGATCTTCAACGCGCAATACGACCGTGGGATGTTTTCCTCCGTACTTGCGGGGCTGAAAAGCTTGGAACCCGACGTGGACGCCTTCTTCCTTCTTCCCTGCGATATTCCGCTGGTTAACTCTGAAACGATCCGTGCGCTCCTTGGTGTTTACAATCCGGACGACCCTAAGATTATCTACCCGCGCTTCAACGGGGAGCGTGGCCATCCGCCGCTCATCCCGGCGCCTTATCTCAAAGAAGATCTGCCTTCCGACTACCCGGGAGGGCTGCGAGCGCTGCTCGGCCGCTATGAACCCAACGCCGTCGATGTGGACGTCCCGGACGAAAACATCCTCCTGGACTGCGATACGCCGTCGGATTACCAAATACTCGTAGAGAACCGGTCGAGGGAGAGTATTCCAACGGAGGCAGAGTGCGAGGATATCTGTTCCCGGCTCGGAGTTTCCGGGGAGGTGATCGCCCATTCCATGATGGTGGCCGAGCTTGCACGGACGCTTGCAGCGCTTCTGAATTGCACCGGTCTCGCGTTGGACCTTCCCTTGATCGTTGCGGCCGGCAGGCTCCACGATATTGCCAGGGGGCAGCCGGACCATGCAGTGGCCGGATCGAAGCTCATCTCCGAGATGGGCTATCCGCGCGTTGGGACCGTTGTGGCTAAACACATGGATATTGAGTCGCGCGGTCCATCCGTGGATGAGACCGACCTCATCTACTTTGCTGACAAATGCGTTGAGGAAGACCGGATTGTCTCCCTGGAGGAGCGTTTTCAAAGATCCATCAGCCGTTATGCCGAGCGGCCCGACATCCTGAAGAAAATCGTAAGACGGTTTGATGAGGCAAGAAACATAGGCAAGCGCATCGAAGCCAACCTTGGGTCTCCGGTCGACAATGTGGTCCTCCGCTACGAAAGGTGCATAAGGGCCGCGTCCATGGGCAGCGGCAGGACGATCTACCTGGTAAGACACGGAGCCATCCAGTCTTCGGCCGATCCCAAACGCTTCATCGGACAGTTAGACCTTCCGTTGAACGGAGAAGGTTTCCATCAGGCCGAGCAATTGGCGGAAGGCTTTCGGGACGTGCCTCTCTCTGCAGTATTCTGCAGTGATTTGAAGCGGTCCGTCGAAACAGCGCAAATCATCGCCAAACCGCATGATATCTCATGCATTCCAAAACGCGGACTTCGTGAGATCTCGCTGGGCCAATGGGAAGGCCTGACCTTTGATGAAGCGCGAAGGCTGCACCCTGAAGAATTCCATGCAAGGGGCCTGGATATCGTCCACTTTCGCCCTGCGGATGGAGAAAGCTTTCTCGACTGCACCTTTCGTGTCATTCCGGCGTTCTTCGAAACTTTGAACTCCACACGTGGCAACATCCTCATTGTCGGACACGCAGGCGTCAACCGCATCATTTTGTCTCAGGCCCTCGGCCGCTCTCTGGAACATCTTTTTGAAATCTATCAGGAGTATGGCTGCTTAAACGTGCTCGCCCATCGGCATTCGGCACTCGAAGTGAAGTTGTTGAACGGTTCGCCTTCCGACCTGAAGCGCTTCCGGTCCGAAGTTTACGTGGAGACTAACCGCTGGTGACGGCAAAGCTTACGAATCTATCAAACCTCGCAAGTGATATGCCCCTGGACTGATTATGACCGTGGCAAGTTGCTCTTCCAGCAGATGCAGCCGGTCACGCTCTTCGTGAAATCATCCCAGGAGATGACCGCCTCAATGGCTGCGTAGAGGTCGCTGCCGCATTCTTTGGCGTCCAGCAGAGCATGGCCGATCTTAGCATAAAGCCTCACTTTCTCGTTGATCGCCTTGCCATGCTTTTGGAACTGCTGTTGATGTTTGTTTTGGCGGTGCTGAACATTTTCATCTGAATACGATCGTGCAGGTCGATGATTTCATCGATGACAGTAGCCGTGCCTTCTAAAGTCAACTCCACCGAGGTGGCATAACGTCGCTCGCTCTCGAACTTGCCCCTTAGGATTACACCTTCGTGCGGCCTCGAATGGGTATTTCACCCCATTGTCCGGCATGAGTACCTGAATAGCTTAATCTTGCCACACCAATAATTGGAGCGCAGCTTTAACCCGGGACACCAAAATCGCGAGACTGTGCTGCAATCACGAGACTGTGCTGCAATCACGAGACTGTGCGGCCCCGCTTCGGCGGTCCTTTAACACTGCCTGATGATTATCCAGCCATGGAAAAACGCTACGGTTCTTAAAGAAGCCTGCGTATGGGAGGGTTCAGATAACACGCCACTGAAATGGACGTGATGTTAACCCTTTCAATTAATGCGTAGCTTTTGACCCGATCCAGAAAAGGAAAATCAAAATGTACTTCACTGACGACTCACTCTACCCCGAGAACATGCAACCTCTGATTATCACGGCTGCGCCCTACGCGCCGTCGTGGTTGCCGGGCGACGCACCAGACATCTCCGTAACCTGGGATGAGCAAGTCCAGGCGGCAGTGGACTGCTACAACGCCGGCGCCGCCATCTTGCACTTCCATGTGCGTGACCCTGCCACTGGGCACCTCTCTACGGACTTTGACCACTTCAACTACTTGCTGGCACGCGTGAGGGAAGCCGTACCGAAGATGATTATCCAGGTCGGCGGCTCGATCTCGTTCGCACCAAAGGGCGAAGACAAGAAGGCCGAGTGGCTGGACTACGATACGCGTCACATGCTTGCGGAGCTGAGCCCGAAGCCGGAATTCGTCACTGTGGCCGTCGGCACCTGCATGATGGACATCACGCAGATGTGGACACCGGATGATGTAAAGGGAACCCATCTCGAGGACCCCAAGCAGATGGCGGCGTGGGCGGGCATGTTTACTGACGCCGCTCCGGCTTTTTACCTCGAACATCTGAAACGACTGAAAAAAAACGGCATCCAGCCGTACTTCCCACTTGCGCAAGTCCACCAGCTCGAGATCGTCGAGCGGTTGATCCGCCACGGCGTTCACATGGGCCCATTGAACATGGCTATCGGCTGTTACGGCGGCGGCGGCTGCGGCCACAATCCGTTCGATTGGATGGAGTTCCTCCGCCGCACACCTCAGGGTGCAATCGCCTCGTTCTGGGCCGGCATGCGGATCAACGCCGTGGCGCAGCCGATGGCGATCATCCTTGGCCAGCACGTACGGGTAGGCAACGAAGACAACCTCTGGAACAGCAAGCGGGAACGCATAACAACGGTCCAGCAGGTTGAGGCGATCGTAGAAATTTCCCAGCGATTCGGGCGCAAGGTGGCGACCACGGACGAGGCGCGCAAGATCATGAAAGTCGGGGTCTGGTATGACAGCGTGGAGGAGACGCTGCAAAACCTTGGCCTGCCGCCCAACCGCGAAAAAGGCGAGCAGGGCTTCATGGTTTGGGAGACCGACGGAAAGAAGAGCGCAACCCATGTGATGTCCGATTCGCATCCGATGGCCTACTGAGTGGTGCCGCGTCCTGTCTCCACCCCGGGGCAGGATTCTGCCTACCTGACAGATATGAGGCGCATAAGATGAAAGGGAAGGATAACGCCGGCAAGACGGCGACAGTTGATTGGCTGCGTGAAACGGGCCGCTGGGACTCATCTTTGGACAAACTTTACGAGTGGGATCCAGATTGGACTGAGAAGTATATGCAGATGGCCACGAACCCGTGGTCCACCGGCATTCTGCCGGTCAAGGAAATCGAATTGATCTGCATTGCAGTCAACGTTGCCTGCACGAACCTCAATGCCGCTGGCCTGCGCAGCCACGTCAGAGCCGCGTTCGATGCGGGTGCTACCCGTGATGAGATTCTCGAGATCATCAAGATGGGCTCCGGTCTGGCGATTCATTCGTGCAGTCTGGGAGCCCCGATCCTGATCGATGAAGCCAAAGTGATCGGAGTGAAGCAAACCCAACGAGGCAAGGAAAAACCGACTCCATTCTGCGACCAGATGCGGGCCATCGGTCAGTGGAACACGGCGTGGAACTCGTTCTTCGATCTGGACCCGGTGTGGACCGATCAGTTCTTCGCCATTGGAGCCGCTATTTATCAGAGGGGAGTACTGACCCCTAAGTTCATCGAACTTTTAAGTATCGCCTTCGACGCGTCCTTTACGCATATGTACGCGCCCGGCACCCGCCGTCACATCAAAGCCGCCCTCAAGCTTGGTGCGACAATGGAAGAGATCATGGAGGTCCTCAAAGTTTGCGTTGCCCAAGGCGTTAGCGCGTGCAGCCTCGGCGTGCCGATCTTGGCCGAAGAACTGGAAATGCTTGAGCGCCGAACAAGTTCGGACTAATGCGACGCGTCTAAAAGCAGAAGCGAAAACGGTTCGGATTGACAATAAACGACACCAACACTAAAAGAGCTGGGTGAAAGTCCAAAGCTATCCAAGAATTGGCCGAGCATTACGCGTCGGGCGGCAGAGCCGGAAGGTTAGGGACGGGCAATTCCGGCCGCTACGTATGCTCGAAGAACCTTAGTGTACTATTCTTTCCGAATTCTGTGAGCCCCCTATTAATACCCCACCGCTTCGACCGGTAAGATCGCAGTTTGTTCCAACTCAGTCTCCGGTTGCTCGAACATTACATGGACTCTGATATGCAGGTCCCCCTGGCCCTCCACATGCTCCGGCACTCCGTCAAAAAAAGTGCCCGGTCGCCAGATTCGTTAATAATGTAGTTTATAAAATACTATTGACATTTTATACACGACATTTTATACACCTCACCATTATGCCGGAAGTGACATAACAATATCAACACCATTCACAGCTCCGCTCCTTTTCCATTCCGGAATCTAGGCGGCAATCCTTCTGAGAGCCGGCCTTTTGCCCGGCTAGGGGCTCTGGCAGCCGGTAGAGCGGAAGGGGAGGGGCTATTCCGGTCTTGGTAATATGGCGGCTTTCACATTGTTTTTCTATTGGTGGGGCGTATTTAACAATTTCATAACAAACATGGAGGAAAGAGATCATGCAAGTAGGTTTATCGAGGATTGCCCGTACTTTTGTTTTTTTGTTTTTGCTCTGTTTGATGGGAAGAGCGCCCGAGCTGTGTGCGCAGCAACAGCAAACGGGCGCGGGGGTTTCTACGCCGGTCAATTCCGGATACTCCTCGGCGCCGGCGACCCCGGATCAGTCTAACGCTCCTGCTCAACCGTCCAATCTCACCCTTTCAAATTTTTTCACTGCGGGATGGGGCGAGCAATACTATCATCGGGAGACACCGGGAGGAGCTCCGGACATGGCGCTCTTGCACGTGCAAACAAATTTTCTCGAGCGCGAATTCCGGTTTGATTCCTACTTTCAACAGAACCGGGGCAGCGACTCGACCAAGAGTGTCCTATTCACGGATGCGTTGATTGCCTATGGTTTGGATCGCAGGTTCATGGTGGAAGTGGTCGCCAACTATGAATGGAAAACTTCGCAATCCGATATTTCCGGCAGTAGTTCCGGAGCCAGCGGTGCATTAGTGGGGCGCGTGCAGTTGGTGGACATTCCAGGGTCCTCATGGGCTTTTAACTTCAGAGTCACAACTCCCAATGAAGGTATCGTCCCGTCAGGACTCCAGAATAATAAGGATACCGTATTCTTTCCCGCCCTGGCAGGATGGCAGGATTTGACCTGCTTTGGATTGAGCCGCGTTGGACTTTACTTCAGCATTGGGCCGGAGACATATGTGGGACCCACCAACGACGGCCAGAAGCACAACGATGTTATGTATGATGTTTCACTGGCCAAAACATGGACTGAGCCGAACACGCCGTGCTTTGGGAATTTCACTACTTTTGTCGAGTTCTATAACACCACTAATCTCGATGGTAGTGAATTTGGTAATAACGCCGCCAATGTGACTCCGGGGTTCCGCGTCACCCTGTTTCCGAAAAACGTCCTGATGGGCGGGGTTGATTTGCCTTTGAGCAGTCCCCATGATTTTTGTGCGGCCTACAGGTTGACATACATCAGAAATTTTTAGGGTCCGCTTTTGTGTCATGACATAACGGCTGCTTCTCCATTCGAAAGCCGTAACGGTATGAGCTTCCGGCAAACGAGCATCTGGACGGTTTGCGCGCGAAGCCGCGAAGCCGCGAAGAAAAACAACTACAGGATACATCGAAAACCTTCTCCCCGTTCCCTGCACCTGCTCGCTACCGCTTCTCTTACTCCTTCTCCTGCTCCTTTTCCTCCTCCATCTCTTTCTTCGCGGCTTCGCCTCTTCGCGTGAAAAATATTGGAGGTGCTCAGTTGCGGCAGGATCGAATCAGTATGTAAATGATTTCTCCGGGCACGGAAGGCCAACCCGGTTCAAAAGGTCCTCTCCATTTGCCTTCAGGAAGGAATCCACCCTGCATACCCGCCCCGAATCATACGTAACCAGTGTTTCCGCAAAAGCCCTGATATCTTCGGGATCATGTGTAATCATGATTACCGGGACCTTGAAACGGTCCTGAATCGCGAGGAGTTCGGTGCGGAGTTTTTGCCGCAGAAGGGTGTCCAGGGCAGAAAAAGGCTCATCGAGGAGCAGGAGGTCCGGGTTTCGTATGAGTGCCCGCGCCAGGGCCACACGCTGCCGCTGGCCTCCGGACAGATCGAATGGGAAACTTTTCGCCAGATGTGAAATCTCAAAAATTACCAGGAATTCCTCGACCTTTAGTCTATGGGTTCGTGACAGGGGTTGCGGCCACCTTTTCCGCAAACCGAAGCCCACGTTTTCAAAAACTGTAAGATGAGGGAAAAGTGCGTAATCCTGAAAAACATAACCGATGTTGCGGTGCCGGGGATGAATGTTGATCCCGCTCTTTGCATCAAAGAGAACGCTGTCCCTGAAAACGATTGTGCCGGAGTCGGGGGTAAGAAGCCCTGCTATGGACTGAAGCGTGAGCGTCTTCCCGGCCCCGGAAGGTCCAAAGATGACCACAAAGCCCTCCTGTGAGGAAAAAGCCGCTTTGAGGATAAAGCGTCTCCCGCGGGAAGACAGAATTTTCTCTATATCGACTCGAATGAGCATATCAGGGATTTTTGAAGCCATACTTGGAAAGGATCTCCCGGCCATCCTTGCTCAAAACGAAATCGACGAATTTTTTTGCCAGGTCCTTGTTCTTCGTCGAACCCACAACCGCTATCGGGTAAGTTATCGGCTTATGCTTCGTGGCTTCCAGAGCCACGCTGACATGGTCTTTCGCCACCGCAGCGTCCGTTGCAAAAACAAACCCGGCGTCCACTTCGCCTCGGCTGACGTAATCCAGCACCTGTCGCACCGACTCCCCGAAGATAAACTTGGGTTTGAGTTCCTCCCAAAGCCCCTCGTAGATAAGGACCTCCTGAGCATAGCGGCCGGCCGGAACGCTTTCAGGGTTGCCCAGGGCGATCTTCCCGATTCCACCGGCGTTGAGGTCTTGAAGCGCTTTAACCGGGGTCTTGGCCCCATGAGGAACGATGAGAACCAGTTCGTTGCTTACGAAATCCTTGCGGGTGAGGGGAATAACCAGGCCCTTCGCGGCGGCCTGGTCCATTGTCTTTTGGTCGGCGGATGCGAAGACATCCACGGGCGCGCCTTTATCGATTTGCTGAAGAAGAGCGCCCGATGCCCCGAAATTGAAGACTACTTTCGTCCCCGGATTGGCGCTCTCAAATTTTTTCCCGATCTCGCCGAAAGCATTGGTCAGGCTCGCCGCCGCAGAGACGATCAGTTCCTGATCGGCGGAAGCGGCTGCAACGAAAGAAGAGGGGAGAATAAGAGTGCAAAGCAGCAAAACGAGAGAGAAGATGGCGCGCTTCATCGGTTGACCTCCTTGAGGTAACTGGTTTGGAGTACTCTGCCTGAAGAGACGAGAACGATAATGCAGACGAGCGATGTGATGAACACAAGAGTTGCCGCAAGGCTGTCGTTTCCCGCCTGAACGGCATCATAGACTGCAAGGGAAAGGGTTTGCGTCTTGCCGGGCAAGTTGCCCGCAATCATCAGCGTTGCCCCGAATTCTCCCATGGCGCGCGCGAACGCGAGCATCGTTCCGGCAAGAATCCCCCTCCATGCAAGAGGAAATGATACACGGAAGAACACGTCCGCCTCGGATAGCCCGAGCGTTCGTGCCGCCTTTTCCAGGTTTTGGTCCACACTCTCGAAGGCGGTCCTGGCGGACTTCAAAACCAGCGGCAGCGAAACAATCGTAGCTGCCAGCGCGGCCCCCTGCCAGGTGAACATGAGCGTTATCCCGAAAACTTCATAAAACCGGTGCCCGATCCAGCCGTTTCTGCCGACAAGGACAATGAGATAGTACCCGAGCACGGTTGGCGGTAAGACAAGGGGCAGCGTAAGAAAAGCATCCAGCCACTCTTTGCCCCTGAACCGGCACTTTGCGAGCAGGAAAGCGAGTGCGACACCGGTCAAAAATGCGCAAAGAGTTGCAACGGCTGCTACCTTGAGGGTAAGCAAAAGGGGGTGAAGTCCGGGAATTGCGCTGAGCATGCTCATCAGTAATAGAGTGTGAATCTGTCTTCCATGTTATGCGCTCTCAGACGCTAATCTTTCATTATCATGACGTTGCTTGCTTTGATGAGGGCATGTACTTCGTCACCCACCTTCAGGGCGAGGTCCCGCACCGCGTCGACCGTAATCGTTGACGTGAGCAAGGTTCCGCCTCCGATATCAACTTTGACCTTCGCTGCGACTGTGCCTTCTTTTACCTCAACGACTTTTCCTTTTATGACGTTTCTTGTGCTCAACTTCATGGCAGGATATCCTTTCTTTTCGGCAGGTATACCGATTCCCGGCAACTATTCGCCAGTTTCTCAAACAAACGCGACCATTGAAGGCCGGTGCGCGCCGGGTAATAATAACGGTACGTAAAGGAGTTTCTCGTTCCCTTGCGTCACTGGAAGATAATATATCAATTTACACCCGTCAAACCCGTAATGTATAAAATACATAATCGTTCGTTTGCCACCAACCCGTGGAATTGGAAGAAACAAAAAGGTGTCTTCATGATAAAGCAGCTTGTGATCTGTAATCTCAGAGCGGCTCGGAAAACAAAGGGGCTCTCTCAGAGCGACCTTGCAGGGCAGGTAGGGGTTAAGCGGCAGGCTATCTATGATATGGAGTCCGGCCGTTACGTCCCGAATACTCAGGTTGCCTTGTTGCTTGCAAAGGTATTGGGTTGCAGGGTTGAGGATCTTTTCAGCATTGTTTTGAGTTCGGGCGAGAGGGCTGTGACGCTTGTCGAAGAGATTGGGCCGAGCGGCCCCCGCGTGTCCCTCGTAAAAGTTCGCGATCGGTTGCTCGCCTATCCGCTGGATGACAAGTGGATATCCAGTGAAGGGTTTCAGTCTGCCGACGGATTGCTCCAGGACGACTGTCGTTGCGTGCGCCTTTTGCTTTCCGAAGATGAGTTGGATAAGAAGGCCCTTCTGCTCGGCTGCGATCCCGCTTTTGCTATTTTGAGCTCGCATGTCTCACGCTCGCTTGGTGACGAAAAACTCCAAATTCGGTTCGCCCAAAGCATGGGGGCATTGAGGGCCCTTTCGTCCGGATATGCTCATCTGGCCGGAACGCATCTGCACAACACGTCGGATACAGAATCAAACGTCGATCTGGCCCGAACAACTCTGGGAGAAATGAAGGCGAAAGTGATCGCCTTTTCCAGCTTCGAAGAGGGATTGATGGTTGCTTCGGGCAATCCCCGCGGCATCAGGACCTTTGAGGATCTGGCTGGAGGCATTCGATTCGCCAACCGTGAGCCCGGGGCCGCCCTGAGAGTCCTCCTCGACGACCATTTGACCAGGCTTGGAATAAGCGGTGAGGCCATTGACGGCTACGACCGGCTTGTCCGCAGCCATAACGAAGGGGCCAAAATGGTGTCCTTCGGACTGGTAGACGCCGCGCTCGGACTTCGGGCTGTCGCAATGTCGCACGGCCTGGGATTTGTATCGCTTGAGACGGTTCGCTGCGACCTGGTAATCCCGCGCGACCTGATGGAACATTCGGCTGTAAAGATCGTTCTGGAGTTGCTGCAAACACGCGGCCTGCGTGATGAATTGGCCGCCCTGCCCGGGTATGACCCGTCACATATGGGGACCGTGATTGGAGAGACTTAACTTTGTCCCCACGTCGGTGGGCAACGCTCTACCTCGCTGAGCGTGGAAATTGACTGATTGCTCCCTTTGCCCACCGACGCTGAATAATCCACGTTACGATGCACTCGTCGCGAACTCTCTAGTTGAAAGTCTTTCTCAGCGTTGCAACCGAGATGTGCGGCCAGCCTAGGTTTATTAGCTTCGATGGAACTCCCGTGAGAGCCGTAAGAATCGGGAAGTCCAAAATGACCATCTGCGCGTACTGAAGCTGCATAAAGGATGGACGATTGGCGTGCTTGACTTTCTCTATCCAAAAGGTTGCGTAGACCAGGGCTGTGTCGGCGTTCGGCCCCTTTGGTCCTACCGGCTCGCCGCCCTCGAGAAAGAGAATGTTTTCGATGCCGCCGGCTCCATTGAGCGGCGTCACCACCACAGGCGGAGCGGCAGGCTTGTTATTGGCGTTCGTCAAAAACGAAATACTTGCCTGGGTTGCAATGTTGAGGGCCGTTCCCTCGAAGGTATGCCCGTCGGCCACCTGTTGGTTGATGACCGCCTGGAGGAGCTTGATCGGGTCGTTGACTACGTCCTGCATGGGAACTCCGTCGATGGCTGTGGGCAGGGGTGGTTCGGTGGTTCCAAAAGGCGTTCGTGGATTAGTCGCGGAAGCGGCAACGGTCAGGTCGTACTGCGTGAACCCCGGCGGTACCGCCGCGGACAGCTTTTCGGATGATCCTGCCGCGTTGATGACCGGCGGCGCGGTGGGCAATGTTGCGAACGGAGTGCTGTTAAACGAGGGAAATTGCGAGAAGGCATATTCAGCAGTGGGAGTTTTCAGGGTTGGAGGACCTGTAAAAGGTTGGGCTAAGCCTTGCGCCAGCAGTGAGTTGCCATGTGGGATCGTTCCCATCCGGGCCACGATTTGCCCTCCCTGGGGCGCCGTCTCGGGCGGGTAGGTCGTCGCAGGTTGGGTGATCCAGATGCCGGGCTCGATGTGGAGCGCCCCTCCTGTGGGAGCATCGCTGATTTTCTGCAGGTAAGTCAAACCGAATAATTCGATATCATTCTGTCCAAACCCGCGATTGGGGATTGAAGATCCGATAGGATCTATCTTCAAGGTCTCATGAGTTTGATTGAGCTGAAGGTACAGGTTGGAATTTCCCTCGAAGTCCGGCCGCGCGATGAGGTTGAAGCCCATACCGTGCCACGTTCCGGCGAGCTCTCCAAGAAGGCCGAGATTGGTTAGAACTGTTGCATTGTCCGGGGCTACTCGAATCGAAGATATCCTTCTCAGGTCAGCCATGGTCTTCTCTCCTTTATCTATTTCCGGGTTGCGTTTTCAATTTGCTTCCACTGGTGGTCTGCAACTGCGTTGGATATTGCCTGGAAGGTGGAATTATCCATCACAGGACACAGCTTTTCACTGTGACAGTCTGCGGTCCGTCACTCCTTTGAAATCGCCTGGTGCGGACCCGGATGCCAGGTGGTGTGGATAGGCGAGGGGAAAACCCCCGCTATCCAATTGGCCAACTATAATTTTGACACGAAGATTTATCCCCTCGTATCTGACAAAATAGGGCGGACAAAACATGCCATCAACGATAGCGCCGTATAACCTCGATCAATTCCTCCAGCATCCTGGCTTTCCATGGAGAGGGTTGCGGGTCGCTGCGCCGCACGGCCTCGAGCAGCTCTTCGAGCATGTTGGCTCTCCATGGGACGGGGTCAGGGTTTTCCATCTCCAGTTCCGCAGCCAGCAATTTGATTAATTCCCTCCATGGGCTGGGTATAGGGCCTGCTGCAAGTCCCTCCAGTTTTTGAGCCACAGCTCCCGGCGGCAGAGGCTGTGGATTGAGAAACACATCCCGGTCATGACGTGAGGCGCTGATGCGCTCAACCAGCCGCAGTTCGGGGTAGACCTCATCCAGGGCAACAATCAGGACCTGCTCTTCCTGGGTAATCTGAATACGCGAGTCGAACCAGTGCGCGGGCTCCGGAGGGGGACGGAAGCGGCCGAGAAAGGGATGGGCCGGCTCCGGAGGAGGACGGAATCCAGACCTGACACGAGCGAGTTCAGCCGTAAAACTTGGATGCGCAGGTTCCGGAGGGGGGCGGAATGAAACGCTCCCGAGTTTCAACTTGAGGGCCTCGAACCACAGAACGTAGATATCGAAAGTGCCTTCACCTACGGGCGCCCCGGTACTCCCGGTTATCGGGGCCTCCAACACCTTTTTCAATTGAGGCAGCAGCTCTTTTTCGAATAGCGTGCCTTTCAGGTGCTCTTCTCGCATCGACAACTGCTCGATTGCGCCGGTAGCCTCCACTGTCACGGCCACCGGCAGGCTCGCCGCCACCACAAAACCGATCTGGCTGGAAACTCGATCGAAACCTTGGTCGATAACGCTTTGGCCTTTGTCACGGATATACTTCAGAATGGCTACAAGGTCCTCGTACTGCCGAACAACTGAAACATGGGCCGGTTCGGGTGGTGGACGGAAAATGATTTTTTCAGCCATAGTATTCTCCTTGGTCATTTTAGAGTTGTTTTCGCCAGGTTCATTCTTACGCTTGCATGAGTGCTCCAGGTAAAACGCTCTTTAACATCGGATTGCCCCGGGACTTCCGGATCACCCCTTTTCCTCCTGCTGACGAGCCAATAGTCCCTTGAAAGTTGTGTAGGGGACTGCATTTGGCGAGAAACCGAAGGATCGAATGCCATCAAACCAGTGCATTTCCGGACCTAGAAAGTCATACTCTTCCAAGCTGGACAACCCTTCATAAGGTACAGATTGGAAGCTGAGAGACCGACCGGAGGTGAACGCGGGAAGGGAATCGGGGCTCGTACTCTTTGAGCGTCCTGCGCTGGTATCCTCCAGCCATTGGAGAAGAAATTCGCCTTTAGCCTTGAGCTCTGCGCTCTTGTTATCCACCCGGTTACGCATTTCCTTTGCAAAGGCGCGGATCTGCAACTCATCCGCAGGGAAGCGATCCGCCACAAAATCATAAATCCGGCATAAGGATTGGTAGGTATCCAGGTTGGTTTCCTTGACGAAGTTACGTACTGCAGCCCTCAAGGTCATGGTCAACAATTCGGGATGGAAGCGCCGGAGGACCTGGAAAAGGAAATCGACCTGCATGTTGAGGTAGTGAAGTCCCATGTCATCGAAATTGCGGTCGAAGAAGGCATGGTTGGCAATCTGGTGGAAGGTCTCGGACTGCGGATCGCTGATTCGATAATCGAAGCCGAAGTAGTCTCCCAGCAGCCGGTTTTCCGCCCGCAGTTTCGCCTCCAGCCCCGTCCCGGAATAGACCTCGGCGCGGCAAAAATTAAAGGGGTTGTCCATGTGGCGCTCCATGAAGCGCAAGTTGATCAGGATATCTTCCAGGCAAGTGTCAGGCTCGAACATGAGGAGGTTGTATGCAATGTGTGTATCGAAATCATTGAGAACTTTCAGCGCATGGAGAATCTGGTCGACATTGCATTTACGGTTAAGATGACGCAAACCCCTGACCGACGCATTCTCTACGCCCAGGAAGACCCGAAAGAGGCCTAGATCGTCAAGGATGCTTATAGCCTCGGGTGTGATGCTGTCAGGACGGGCTTTAACGGCGAATGCAATCTCCTCGACGCCTTCCCGCCGCAATGACGATCTTAGCTGGTCAAAGCGCTGCACGGCAGTTTCGGGGTCGGGATGGAAGAAATTGTCGTCGTGAAAGTTAAAAATCCTGATGCCATGCCCGAAGTAGAGTCCTTTCATTTCCGCAACTAGACTTTCGATGCTTCGCAGACGGAATTTCTTGCCCCCGCTCTTTTTATACCAGGCGTTAATGCTGCAAAACGCGCAATCGCGGTAACAGCCGCGGCTGCTAAGGACGTTCGCGATGGGCTTGCCGAAATAATTTTGAAAGGTTGTGCGTTTGGGGAAGGGAAGGGCATCCAGATCTTCGGGATTACCGATGGAAGGATTTATACTTACCGACCCGTCCGGTTTGCGGTAACAAAGCCCGGGTACTTGTGACAGGTCCTCCAGATTCTCCACCAGGTTGCACATGATATCTTCACCTTCTCCGAGCGCCACCGAGTTGAAGGCGGTAAAATCACTGAGAAGGCGCTCACAATTCAGGCAGGCAAAATGCCCGCCGGCTATGAGATGCGCTTCATAGCCCCGCTCTCTCAAGCTTTGAGCTAACTGGCAGAACTCTCTGGCCCGCCCCGTAAAAACCATGGAAAACCCTGTGACCTGGGGGTCATATGCTGTTATCTGCTTGACGGCTTCAGGTATGTCATACCGCGTGTTGAAGGAAACTAATTTGACATGGTAGCCCTTTTCCTCCAAAGAAGCGGCAATGTACCGCAGGCCTAAATTTTCCTCCAGTTCAGCGCCAACTAAAGCAACTTTCATGAAAGTGTCCTCCTTTGTTACGGGAAATGCCAGGTGTAGGTAAATCCCTGCGGATGTGCACTGACATCCAACGGAACCTCCACAACTTGATGCTGTTACGCAGTGACTTTAACTGAAGTCTGAAAACTCGAAGGCGTATATTGTATTTGAGCCAAAACGGAATAATTGAGCGCCTGAAATACTTTCTATGCATGTGTCATGCCGAAATGCGCTTGATAGAGAACTGAGTTAGAGCGACTATAATTATCAGTGAGAATAGCTTGTCTTTTTAGTCATAAGTACTCCAAAGTTCTAACAAATGTATGACTATAAGTCTGAACTATTAAGAACTACGTCATAATAATCTCACTATAAGCCCCCATCTTTCCTTCATTGCCGGAAAGGCGAAGTGTAGGTAAACCCCTGCGGATGTGAAGGAACATCCATACAACGAATCTCCACAACTTGATGCTGTTGCGCAGTGGCTTTAAGTGATCTCTAATTGAGTGGTTTTGGACTTGATATATGGGTAGCGCGCGTCATTTCCTGGTTGCGAACAGCAGGTTGGCCGTATCCACCTGGAAGCGATAGCCTATTCCGAATGGCAGGGGTTTGATGTCCCCGCAGGTTTTGTATATCCTGGCAAGGTCCGCCTGGTAGTCGTTTTTGAAAATCGATATGGGCTTGCTGTAGGTGCCGTAAAATTGGAAGGCCCAGACTGAAGGGTCAAAGTAGCTGAACGGAATTCCCGAATCTTCCTGGAGAACATAGCGGCTTTGATCGAGTACGAACTGCCTCGCGGCCGAGGTCTGTCGATCGAACATCATATAAGCCGCCGATTTCATAAAGGTGACAAGCGGCCCGAAGTTCTGCAGAAAATTAATAAAATAGCCGTTCCGCAGGAAGGTGCGATCATGAAGATTCAGCCGGAAGTAGTAAAGTGTCTGGGGCTTATTCCCCGGTGAGCCTGCGCTTTCAAAAAGAATCCGTACTCCTGGAATGGCGCCTGCCGGACCGGGCTCGCCGTTCTCGAAGCCGGGGACTTTCTGAATCGTTCCGTCCGGCTCCATGAACCAATACTCGACATCGAGGATACGGGTCTTTTCCCTCGCCATGAAGAATAGAAGATACGGGAGAACGCCGTTGAGTTCTTTGCTCTCCATGCTTATGTGCATGTGTGAACTGATGAAATAGTCGAAGTTCAGAGAATCATGGAGCGACTTCCGCATCTCCGCAAAAAACGATTCGAAGTCCTTCTGGCTCATGGCCTGGAAATCGGGGACCTCGCCGATCGGTTCCAACGCGATCAGGATATAGGTCCCTGCGCCGGGGAAAAGGGTGTAAGGGGTGCTAAAATCCGGCCCGCTGAATGGATAGAACACGGTTGATCCGGAAGAGATTGATTTGGCCAGTTCCCTGGAGGCCCACTCCCTCATTGGCGCCAACTGCATCCTGTCGTATTTCTCCCAGTCGTGGTCGAAGGACCTGGCGAATTCGGTCCAGACCGGACTGCTTTCAAAAGGCGCCAGGATGCTCTGCGGAGTGCGGATGCCCGCAATAAGCGCGGCGCATTGTGCGTAAGAGGCCCGGCGGCTTGCAAGGTCCTTACCCGGTGGTGTATTTCCTCCGGTCTCGGACCCCGCCAGGGAAAGAGTATAGGAAGAAAAAAGAAAACCGGAAAAAATAAGAAGAATCAGGCTTCGCGAAATGAAATTTCTCTTGGGGATTCTCATCTTAACATCTCTTCAATGGTTCCCATTTAAGGCATGTACATCTGCGCCTTTCCGAACGAGCAACGCCGCAACCTCGGCGTTGCCCTGAGAAGCGGCCCAATCCAACGGCGTCTTTTGGTTCACGTCCCTGGCATTGACGTTTGCCCCTTTCCGAATGAGCAATGCCGCAACCTCGGTGTTGCCAGCAAAAGCAGCCCAATGCAACGGCGTCTTTTGGCTCACGTCCCTGGCATTTACGTTTGCGCCTTTCCGGATGAGCATTGCCGCAACCTCGGTGTTGCCCGCAAAAGCGGCCCAATGCAGCGGCGTCCATTGGTCCTCGTTCACGGCGTTTACGTTTGCGCCTTTCCGAATGAGCATTGCCGCAATCCCGGTCATGCCCCGGGAAGCGGCATGATGCAGCGGCGTCTCCTTGTAATCGTCCCTGACATTTACTTTTGCGCCTTTGTGAATCAGCAATGAGGCCACATCGGGCTGGTCCTCGGCGGCCAGATGCAGCGGCGTCTCCAGGTTCTCGTCCGGGGCGTTTACTCTTGCGCCCTTGCGAATGAGCAGTGCCGCAACCTCGATCTTGCCCCAATAAGCGGCATGATGCAACGGCGTCTCGTCGTACACGTCCCTGGCATTTACGTCTGCCCCTTTTCGAATGAGCAATGCTGCAACCTCGGTGTTGCCCTGTGAGGCGGCCAGATGCAACGGCGTCACCTTGTTCTCGTCTCCGGCATTTACATTTGCCCCTTTCCGAATGAGCAATGCCGCAACCTCGGTCTTGCCCCAGTAAGCGGCCTGATGCAACGGCGTCTCCTGGTGCACATCCCGCGCATTTACGTCCGCGCCCCTTTCCAGGAGCCGGCGGACTGCAGCAATGTCTCCTTCCTTAGCGGCGTCAAACAGGTCTTTCGCCGCGGCATTCGCCTGGGACGTCATCGTCACGATTACCGCAAGTGCTAATAACAAGGCGAGAAAAGCCTTGTTCGTCATGGATTTTCCTCCTGTTTCCCTACCCCTTGCGCCGGCCGCTCCATGGCCTGTTAAGGACCGGCATAGGCCATGGGTTTTATACGGCAACTCCGAGCCCACTGCAAAGCCACTCCATTTCTTTCAGACTCTACTTGAAGCCGACCATCTCCTTAATAGCATTACAGGCCAACTCCTGCCCTTTTTCAGACAGAACGGCTCTCCCTGCCACTTCCGCCCTCTTTAAATATTCCGGATTTTCAAGCAGAATTTTCAATTCTCTGGCAACTCGACCGGCAGAGTACCCGTGCCGGGATATTGTCCTCGCAATGCCCAAACGATGTAACCGAAGAGCATTATCCGGCTGATCGAAAGCAAATGGAACAACCAGCATCGGCTTACCTGCCCGTAGTGCTTGAGCGGTAGTCCCTATTCCCCCATGGTGAACTACTGCGGCCGCTCTGGGAAATATTTTAGAATAAGATACGTATTCGAAAACTGCGAATTCATCAGGTAGCGGCTCAGCGGGCCTATTCTTTAGATCTTTCCCTGCCAGCAGGACTGCCCTGATTCCCAGGATCCTTGCTGCCTCAAAACTATCCCTGTAAAATTCATCGGCTGCCATTACAGCCGAAGATCCCAATGTAAAAACAACCGGAGGAGGGCCTGAATCCAGGAATTCTTCCAGTCGCATTGAGGACTCTAAATCCCCGGTACCTTCATCCAGATTCTTATCGTAAAATAGAAATCCAGTGATACGTGTATCTTGTGGCCAGTCGCGCCTTTGCTTGGCCAAAAGAGGGGAAAACAATCCAAGCGTCATTTCCGGGGAATACTGTCCCTCAAAGATCGGGTCCTTTCCGGGAGGCAGTCCGATTTCGGCTCTTAGTTGCCGTATAGGCCCCCTTAAGTGCTGTGTCATAACCCGGGCAAACCTCAAAAACAGCTTACCCGTCCACGGCGCAAGAAAATCGAGCTTTTTCAAATATGGATATGGCGGCAATACCGGGAAGTCATAGGCCGAAAAAAACGATATAGGAGACAGAACGGTGGATATCCAGGGGACCCGGGTCTTTTCGGCTACCAGGGGTCCCGCGAAGGTAAGCGGGTGAGTTATCAAAAGATCTGAGTCTCGAGCAGCCTTAAGGAGATCCCGGTAAGATCCTTTCAGATGGGAAAGCAGGATCTCTTTTATAAGTATTTGGGGTCCGGTTTTCGGCTGCATAACCCGGCTCATGAGTTTGTAATCACCGGCGTCAATATCGGGTCGCACCGGATAGAAATCAATCCCGGCTTCCTTCACGGTCGCTCGGTGATATTCCGAAGTGGCGATTGTGGGGGAATGGGCTTCCTCCTTCAATCTTCGGGCCAGGGCAATGTATGGATTAAGGTCGCCCATAAAACCGAATGTTGTGATCAGGATCTTTTTGCGCATTCGCTGAAGATATACTCCCACCTGGGGAAAATCAAATCAGGCTGGCTTGAAAAATAGAAAAACGGCAAGGAGTTTGAGTAGAACGAGAACCTCTGTCCGGTAGCCAGCCTTTCTAAAGCCGACGCGACATGAATATACCACCTTAGTGGATGGCAGACTGCTTTTGCGACAATCTTAACGAGCCGTCGGATGATCGAGTCTATGGATGGCTTGACGCTCTCGCCCCAGAATGCCGCGTCCCGAATCATGTGTAGCAGTTCATCGCATGGAAGGAATTGAGGGGCGAGCCCGCCCGCCCGGACGAGCACATTTTCATCGGGCAATGGGGGCCGTGGGCTGCACTCTGATGATCTTTGTTATCATCTGCAAAGAAATCGGCACGTAAGTATCATTGACAGCCTTCATGACAGATGCTTATCAAAAAGACAGCCTTCATGACAGATGCTTATCAAAAACACTCGAAAAGCGATTTCCAATCATTTAGGTAAAACTCCCGACGCATGACGAGCGGGCGCAGGAGTCAATCTTTTGGGAAATTCAATTTCTATTTGCTCAATGAAGCAGAAAGTGCAACCTATTCTGAAGAAATCGGTCAAAACCCTGTTGGAGCAACAGGATAGGCAAGGCTGCTGGAGTTTTCCCGCCCATCTGGGTTCCCATTATATTTCGCTCTATGCGCTATTCCTGGAGTGGCTCCGATTCCGGGGATTCTCATCCCGGTTGGACTTGAACAGGCTCGCCAGGATCCTTCTGGAAACCCAATTGCCGGACGGTGCATGGAAGCAGGCGCGTGACCCGGCACTGTCTTCCGGCGACATCAATGCTACCGTGCTCAACTATGCAGCGCTCAAGTTCTTCAGGGCCTCCATCTCCACAGCCAACGTGCAACCGGCGATGGATGCCGCCAGAAGATTCATCCTCGCGGCAGGCGGCATCGATTCCACCAACCAGTTCACCAAAACCTTCCTGGCGCTTTTCGGATTGCGTGGCTGGGAGGAGATCAGCGAAATCCCCTACCTGATTTTCCTGGAGGCGCTCCCGCTCAACTACCGTCAATTTTCGCAATGGGTCATCCCCCACCTGATGCCAATGGCTTACCTGCGCCACAATCGCGTGTCGCGCAAGATCGTCGGGACCTTCGGGCCGGAGTTTGAGTTGAACGAGCTGTATATCGGGCATCCCTGGCAGCCGAGCGAGAAGGTACCGGAACCCTCCACATGGTATGACGGATTCGTGATCGAGAAGATCCTCCGGCAGCAGCGGCACTATGGAAGCTGGGGCGGATACACGGTCTCGACTCTCTTCAGCGTCGCTGCCCTGGACCATTTTTACCGAAAGCATCCCGGACGTTTTCCCGCCATTCCGGGAGCGATGCTGCGAGGACTAGGGTTCGTGGACCCGCTGTATTTCGACCACGGAAAAGGGAACTACCTCGGTTGCCTGATGGACGGCGGAGTCTGGGATACCATCCTGGCGGCGCAGGCGCTGGCTCAGGCGGGGGAAACGAGTGATCCTCTGGTTCTTACCGCCGGGAATCTCTATGAAACGCAGACGGACGAAGGAGGCTTTCCTTATGGGCGGGACTTCGAGCAATACCCCGATGTCGACGACACGTCGAGGGCGTTGGTGTTCATGGAGAAGATGGCGCCCTTCACTAGAAGAACGGGAGCGGCGGAATCCCGAAAGCGGGGACTCCGATGGCTTTTGAAACAGCAAAACTCCGACGGCGGCTGGGGAGCCTTTGACCAGGACAACGTCGGGAGCCGGACGATGAAGCTGTTCACCCGGGGCCTCACAGATTCGGTGGAATTGTTTGATGCCAGTACCGCTGATAACACAGGTCATGTGCTCGCGGGACTCGGCGCCTACGGCTTGACCGCGGAGAACTCCCGATCAGTCAGTCGGGCAGTCCGTTTTTTGCGCAGGACCCAGTATCCCGCCACAGGCCTCTGGAAAGGTAGATGGGGCGTCAACACCCTCTACGGTACCACCCAGGCCGGAACCGGGCTTCTGCGGGCGGGGGAATCGCCTCAATCGCCTTATCTCCTCAGGGCGGCCAGAATGCTGATGAGCTTTCAGAACCCCGATGGCGGCTTTGGCGAATCGACGCTGTCCTACCTCGATGAGGACCATCTGGGCCAGGGGACAAGCACCCCGACCCAGACCGCCTGGGTGCTCGAGTTTCTCTGTGAAATGGGGCTTCTGGATGCCGATGCCGTTTCCAAGGCCGTAAATTACCTCCTGGAAACCGGGAGCGAGTCCGAATCCTGGCGAGATGGCTCTGTGGTCGGGACCGGACATCCAGGGATTTTGTACGTGGAATACCCGGTGTATCCCAAGGTGTTCCCGGTGATGGCTTTGGCCAACTATTTGAATCGTAGCTAATACACGGGCACAGGCGGTGAGAGATGAAACGGCTCCGCGAGAATCAAAATGAGATGACTCCGAAAGATTCCACTTTTCGTTTCACGCCCGAACACACTCGCCGGATACTGTGTGTGTTCCCTAAATATGCATGGTCGTTTGGAACGTTCAATTACTCCTTTCCGCTGATGGGCAATGTCAAGGCGTTTATGCCTCCACAGGGGATACTTCTAGTTGCCTCACTGATGCCGGCACTCTGGCAGATCAGGTTTATCGACGAGAACATTCAGCCCGCCACTGAGGAGGATATGCGCTGGGCCGACGCAGTGTTTACCACGGGCATGCACATCCAGCGTGAATATATTCGCGACGTGATTGGCCGAGCACACAGGGCGGGCAGGTCCGCCATACTGGGTGGCCCCTCGGCCTCCTCCGCGCCGGAATGGTATCCGGAAGCCGACATTATTCACCTCGGAGAAGTCGGTGATGCGACATTCAAGCTCCTCGAACTCATTGACCGCAACCCCGGGCGCCCCCCTCAACAGGTCATGCTCAGCACTTCCCGGCGGCTGCCAATGACCGAGTTTCCCACACCAGCCTATCACCTGATCAATGTCCGCGACTACCTCCTCTGCACGGTGCAGTTCTCCAGCGGCTGCCCTCATGGGTGCGAGTTCTGCGACATCCCGGCTCTCTACGGTCGCCGTCCCCGCCATAAGACGCCTGCGCAAATTATCTGCGAACTGGATATCCTGGCGGCTGGCGGAACGCCTTCGGTCTATTTTGTGGACGACAATTTCATCGCCGACCCAAAGGCTACTCGCGAATTGCTCGATCACCTGGTTATCTGGCAGGATAAATGGGATTGCCAGGTGCGTTTGGGATGCGAGGCGACACTGGCCCTGGCGCAGCACCCTGATATCCTTGATCTCATGCATGACGCATATTTCACTAACATTTTTTGCGGCATAGAAACTCCCGAATCCGCCGCTCTGCGCGCTATCAAGAAAACTGTCAACATTCAAAAGCCTATTCTGGAGGCAATCGATAAGCTCAACAGCTATGGGCTGGAAGTGGCTGCCGGCCTCATAATAGGTTTCGACACCGACACCGGGCAAACCCCACAGGCAATCGCCGCATTCATACGAGAATCGCAAGCGCCAATTCACACTGTCAACATCCTCTACGCTCTGCCCAGGACTCCGCTCTACAAGCGTCTGGAACAGGCTGGGCGGATTATTCCTGACGAAGGCCGCGACTCCAATGTCAAGTTTCTCCGGCCCTACGAAGAAGTGGTTTCCAACTGGCGAGGCATCATCTCCAAAGCGTATGAGCCCGAAGCGCTTTACCGGCGCTATGCTGCACAAGCTGCAAAAACCTACCCCAATCGTCGCAGTCCCAGATTTCCCCTGCGCCATGCCACACCACGCAATCTCCGCCGAGCCTTTTCAACCCTCGTCCGCTTGATCTTGCACGTAGGAATTTGCTCCGATTATCGAGTTGAGTTTTGGAGAATGTTTCGAAACGAATTTCGGCAGGGTCGCATCGAAAACATCTTCCAGATCGCAGTGGTAGCCCACCATCTCATCAACTACGCCCAAGACTGCGTCGCCGGCCGCGCGAACGCTTCAAACTACGCCCGGCAAATTCGAGAGCAGCCATCAGCTTTTAAATTTGGCAGTCGCTGGTCCTCCGGAAAATCACCGACTCGGTTTTCGCAGCAGCATCGGTTGAAATGCTCACGGAATAACGTTGATGGGTGATCAGGAGGACGATCTCGTCTGCGCTCCCCGAGTGCAAAAAAATCGTAGAGCCGAACCAGGAGGACGGGCGCCCACCAGTTCCATCGCCCAAGCAGTTTCATTGCAGCCGGAACTAACATGCAGCGCACGATAGTTGCGTCCACCACAATGGCAATGCCCATTCCGATTCCCATAGCCTTTACGACCGTCAGGTCTGCGAGCCCGAACGCGAAAAGAACCAATGCCATAATCGCCGCGGCTCCGGTGATCATCCGGCCTGTGCGTTCCAAACTCCTCCCAACCGCTCGGGTGTTATCGCCTGTCTGATCATACTCCTCGCGGACCCTGCTTAGCAGCAGCACCTCGTAGTCCATAGACAGGCCAAACAGGATGCAAAACATAATGATCGGGGTCATGGCCTCGACGGGACCCGGCGTGAAGTGTAGCCACCGGGATAGATGACCTTCCTGAAATATCCAGACAAGGGCGCCGTAGGAGGCGCTGATGGAGAGCAGGTTCATGAGCACTGCTTTGAGAGGGAGCAATAAAGATCCGAGCAGCAGGAAGAGCAACGAGTAGGTCACAATGACAACCACCCCAATCACGATGGGCGTATTCCGTTTGATTGTGTCGACGAAATCGACGTGAAACGCGCTTTCGCCGGTGACCATGAGTTCTCCGCCTACCGGAGGATGCGCATCGCGGATCGTTCTGACGAGGTTGAGCGCCTCAGAGCTGCCGGCGGGGGGAAGGGTTTGAGTAGCGAGCACAATGATATCATTGCCAACGCTCTCCTTCAAAGCAATTTGGAGACCCTGCGGGTACTTATACATTTGCTTGGTGAGGAACTGGATGTACTGATCGCGGGTGATCGAAGGGTCCAGGTCCACTACGCTCTCCACGCGTTTGATGCCGGGCAGAGTTGCCAGCCAGCGGCTCAGGTCGTAAATACGGCCGATGTGTTCTGGCGTCAGTGGCGTGCTGTCCGGATAACGGACTACCACTACGATTGAGTCGGAGTCGAATTTATGGAATTCACTGTGCAACAGTTCCCAACCCCTGCGCGCTTCATCTGTTTTCGGCAGTCCTGTGACGTCGCTGGAACCAAGCTGAATATGCATGAACGGTGCTCCGAGAAGAAGGAGAAACAACGTCGCCGGCAACAGCACCCGCCAGGGATGGGCCATTACCATGGTCGCCAGGGGACGCCAGAAACCGCCGGATTTGTCGGAGTTTATGAATGGGAGTCTCAAGACATCGACTTTGGGCCCCAAAATAGCGAGGAGCGCCGGGAGAAATGTCATAGCGTAGAAGAGGGCCATCATCACGACAATTGCGCCCGCCAGACCCATTGAGCCAAGAACGCCGAGGCCCAGCAACAACATACTAAACAAGCCGATAGCGACTGTCCCTCCCGAGAAAAGAATCGCTCGCCCGGTTGTGGCCATAGTGCGGGCAAGCGCGTCTGGGACGGCGCTCCGGTGAACTTCCTCGCGAAACCGGCTAACGATGAAAAGCGAGTAGTCGATGGCGACTCCAAGGCCCACCATCACTATGATGTTTTTGGCGAACACCAGGACGGGGGTAATGCGGGCCAGCGCAAGTGTGCCGGCCATACCGGCGGTTACTGCGAGCAGGCCGACGGAAAGAGGCAGTGCGGCCCCGAGCACAGATCCGAACACGAGAATAAGGAGCAGCGCCACCACAGGAAGGACCAGCATTTCGGCGTGCTTTACATCTCTTTCCGCCAGGACCGTGAAGTCGTGGTTGCGCGGCAATGTGCCGAACGCTGTCACTTCCAGTGTATCGGAATGCACTTTGGCGCGTAGCCTCGGATAAATGTCCATCGCGAGCACCGTCTGGTTCTCAGTAGGATCCTTGAGCTCGACCTCGGCAATTATGCTTCGTCCGCCGCGCGAAATTAAAGTGGGGTCCGCCCCACCCGCATTATAAGGGGTGCGAACGGATGCGACCTGAGGGGCATTGCGAAGTGGCGCCAGTGCTCGTTCGACCTCTGCCTTAAAAACCGGATCTGTGGCTCGCAGCGATTGGCTTTGAAGAATCAGGCCAAAGGAGGGAGGCGTAGGAGGCAGCTCTTTTTTCATCAGGTCGACGGCTCGGCTGGAAGTGGTATTGGCCGGGATTACCACCGAGTCGAGATACCCTCCTCGAATTGTCTGCAATGAAGCGGGCACAAGAGTTAGTACCGAAATGATCAGTACCCACCAGCGAAAGCGGTAAACCCACAGTCCCCAGGATTGCACATCAACACTCCCCATATATCGAAGTGAGAACGCTCCATAAGAAGCACTACCGTGATGCCATCGACCTCACCAACTACGCGGTCTGTCACGGCATCCCCCCAATAAGTAATTAATTTAATTACTTGTATTCTAAAGGAAAAGTGATACGTGTTCCAAAACCCGACTGGATCTGATTGCATTTCGTTATATTTGCCCTTAGGCTAAAAGCCTGTCGGAGAAAGATGTCGCAAAAAGAGAAAAAGAAGTGAGAATTTGTGTTGGCTCTGACCTGTAAGATCATTGGCAGAAGAGGGCAGGGTGGTTGGATACGTGAGGTCCGGGCGCATCTTTTGCCTACTGATTTGTAACGGGCTTATACGGATTAAGGATGGTTATATCGATCATTTTGCTTTACTGCGTCATTTTCAACATCGGCCTCGGTGGGGCGCTGACACTGCAGGGAGCGCAGACGCTGAATACCTTTTTCCCGGTGGATTCTGACATTCTTTCGACTCTTTTCTGCCATATTCGCCAAATGCATACGGGGATTACAAGATTTACGAGCCCCTTTATCTTATATGGCAATCATTCGTAGAGGAGAAGTAAATGGAACCCAATAATAGCGTTGCTTTTGCGCTTGGCGGGCTTGCCGGAAATAACGCTCATGGCGCCGGTTTTTTGCAGGCGGCCATGGAGATGGGCATAGAACCGGCCACAATCTCATTTAGTTCGGGACAGATTCTATGGGTATTCAGATACCTGCAGGAAAAGAATCAAAGAATGCACAAGCCCGGCCTGAGAAAGCTCCTTGAAGAAGATATCGAAATAATGGTCCCGACCAGGAGCTACGATTTAGATTCAGCCCGGTTGCTTCTGTTCGGGATACCCGGCGTTTATCGGCCGGCTTTCGTGGAATTTGCCGCGGATCTTATCAAAAACAGCATGCGCTCCTTTATGTCTGTTCTCGGCCAGTGGCCAGGGGCTTTCGTCACCAAGGAACTCCTGGAATCGGTTCCGGGCCGGTTGCTGGTGCCCGATCTCCCGGAGAGTTTTTTCGAAACGATCAGCAAGGCGTTTAATGATGAACGCGAAATAGGTATCGCGTTCAACAGCTTCGATCCTGTTGAAGGAATCGAAATGGTTTATCTTAATGAGGCCGCAAGAAATCGGGAAGCTGCATGCAGGTCCAAATACCGGCGGCGCACGGACTATTGCGAGATAACGCCGGTAGGGGTAAAGGATGCCCTGAAGCTTTATCAGTATGGGTTCGACTGCGAGTGCGGGCATCTGGACGGCGCATATTACAGGCAGATCATGCTGAGCGAATTGGCCAAGTCGACGGACATATTCGTTGCAAGGCCGATAAACCACGCCTGGATCGGCGGCAGCCTTCCGACAAGTCTTGCGGGCATCGAGGACTTGAAGACAAAGGTTGGCTTCAACGGGTCCTATGCCGGAGAGCGCGATAAGATAAACCTGATAAACAAGCTGGTTGATGACGGAGCCCTGGCGGGACCTTACAAGAAAATCAATTTGATCGAGGTTGAAATTGAAATCAAGCGCGGCTATTTCGATTACATATACGAGAGCCTTGATGTCTTCGATCTTGCTCATGAAACCGCCGTCGAGGAGTTCCGGAAGTTTATTGATAAAGAACCGGATATCCATGCCGGGGGGTTCCGGGCAATGAAATAAATACATTCCAGGAGAATCGGCATTCAGACCTCTCGCCTCCGGGCGAGCGGCAAGTGCTGGCCCTCTTATGCCCGGGGGCGTGTGCGTCCTGACGTGAGGCGATACCCTTTGAGATAGATGACGCCCGGGTGAGGTGCTCGGTAATTGCCACTTATCTTCAGCCATATTCCCGAAAGGCTGACCAATCAGTCTGATTTCCCCTGGACCACCAGGGTAAATCTGGGCACTTGTGGATCATTGGTTAATACAAGAGATACTTTCCTTTTGCCGCTGGAACATCCTTGCGGATAAAGTCTTATAGTTATTTTCCCCTCGGCCCCCGGGGGAATGGCCTTATCGAAACCGGCCACCGCGGTTCCTCACCCGGGCTGGACTTTTTTGATCTGCAAGACCCCGGTTCCTTTGTTCCTGATCACGAATGCGTGCTGGTAATCGGTCCCTTCTTTTACTTTTCCGAAATCAAAATACCATTCAGGGACCTCCAGGGCAGGTGTTACAGTCGTGACAGTTGAAGCAACCGCGGTGTCCGGTTTCTCTGCAGCCTTTGCAATTGTGGGAGTGTGGGCGCATCCCCATGCCACCACAAGGAGCAGTATCAAATTGAGAATCAATTTATTTTTCATGCCTTCTCCTGATTGATTGTTAACTTTTGTTCCGTACTGCAAGCGACATCTGTCAAGCCATCTTACATAAATTAGTTGCGGACTGGAATTGAAAAGATACTGCGAACCAGGGCATACCCTCGGGGGGTATTCAATCTTGGAGGACAATTAGAATTATTTGGTCCCATGCGGAAGAAGCCGCATCAGGTCGTGCCGGGGCGCCTCGCCTCGCTGTCGATCCACGCCAAGCCGGTTAGACCGATTACGTATTGGAAGTTGAAAATTGCGAAAGGACTAAAGATGCCCTTCAAAGTTCGGGCCTACTCCTATAAGCACTATTTGCCCATGGGGGAAACCCGCCGGGCTGCGGCGGCACGCTGCCAGTTCACATTTTAGTGCCAAAATGTAAACCCTTGGCCTCCCTGGTGTGGTACTATAAGATTCCTGCCAACCAAGGAGCACGACATGAAGACTGTCTTACTGATGGTTATATGTTTCGCGGCAACACTCCTCATCACTGCCTCAGCTATGGCGATAACAGGCAATCAACTGAAGGAGCTTGCTGACGAGTGCGAGCAAAACCCTACCTTTTATGCTTGTGGGGCTTTTTCAGGTTACGTTGTAGGTTTTTCTGAAACCTCTAGGCCAACCCCATCCTGCGTCCCTGAGGGTGTAACCAATAACCAGGTTACTGAAGTGGTGAGGAAGTATCTGAAGGACCACCCTGAAGAACTTCATTTGCACGCTGTAGACCTTGTACAGAAAGCATTGAACAAGGCTTGGCCGTGCAAATAGTCCACCTGGATTCCACCTGGAGCGAAACACCCGGCTAACAATGGCAAATCCAGGGAACTCCTCCCGGACGTGTTCAGGTAGGGTCACTGTGATTGTGCGGTACTCAGGGGATGTCTTTATCCGGGTACAAAACATAGTTCTGTAACGGCGCTTGGCAAGGAGTTTACGCCTGAACAGATAAGGACTGCCTCTCAAATTTCCACGAACAAGGCTTTCTTGAGGTATTTTCGCCCCAATCCAACACTTGTGAGGTCGATATACTCATCGGCTCGGGGGGACACTGGAAAAACTGAGGGGGACAGCAAAGCCGAGGCGAGCTCCGATATCATGAAACTGAAGTCCAGGGGCAAGGTCGTTGACTTGGAAAGGTTATAATGGACCAGAACAGCAACATTTTGATAGGGGCCAGAATCCGAGCGCAGGCTTCAGAGAGAAGAATTAAGTTCACTCTGCACGCACACCAGGAAATGCTCGAAGAAGATATCTCTACGGCTGAATTGGTTGTAGCTCTGAGGAATTGCAAACTGGTTGAAAACTACCCCGACCATAAACGCGGTGCATGTTGTCTCGTTTGCGGTTCCGGGGGTGGGGGCCGCATGCTGCATGTCGTTTGCACTTGCGAGCATCCTGAACTTATAATTATAACTGTCTATGAGCCGAAGCCCCCAAAGTGGGAGACCCCTTTCAAAAGAGGAATGAGATCATGAAGACGTGTTCAATTCGTTCCTGTCCAGGCGAGTGCGAAGAGCGCCGCATTACCCATGTTATCAAGCAGCACGGGGATGTGATCGTGATCGAGAATGTTCTTGCCGAGGTTTGTTCAGTGTGTGGCGATACTTTGCTCCCGCTTTCCACGGTAGAAGCTATTGAAACCATGCTCAAGGACCCCGGTAAACCCGTAAGGACAGCGCCGGTTTATCAGATGCCGGATGTTGCTGTTATTTGAGGGAATGGACGGGAAATGATGAGGTACTCGGTTGTCATCGAAAAAGGGGAGAAGAATTACTCGGCATATCTTCCGGACGTGCCGGGATGCATTGCTACTGGTGGCACCCAGGAAATCACCATTAAACGCCTTGCCAAGGCGCTCGAAATGCATCTGGCGGGGCTCAGGGAGGATGGGCTTCCTATCCCGGAACCAAATACGGAAGTTGACTATATCACACTGGAGCAAGCCATTTAACGCGTAGAAACATGACTTCATCCCAAGGGATAGGGCTTCGGCTCGGGGAGACACCGGAAGGGCAGGGGGGACACCAGGGGGACACCGCAAATCCTGAAGTTGAAGCCTGCAAGGCCGCGAAAACATTAAATAAGTGGCGGAAGCGCATGGGAATCGAACCCACCTGGGAACGCCTTCACGCCCCCACACCGGATTTGAAGTCCGGGAGCCCCACCAGTGAGCTTGGCGCTTCCGAGATGGGCAATATATATCGCTGCAAATGATTTGGCAATCTCCCTTTTGGGATATCTCCTTTTTGGCCGCCGCCGCAAATCGTCGCGAACTAATTATATCTCAACCGCTGCCGGTTAAGTCCAACCCTCCGCAGCATCATTCTCTGTGCTCTCTGTGCCTCTGTGGTGAATCCACCGCTACCGGCTAAAAGTCCAACCCTCCGCAGGCTAACCTGAATTATACAGTCACCAGCTCGTATTCCCTCGACCCGATCCCGAGTCCGGATGCATAGATCAACTGGCGTTCCCAGTTAATGTGCGGGTAAACGGCCCTGATCTTGTCGGCGCAGGGCTGCTCGGTGCCCTTGAGACACGAAGATTCAAGAAGAGGCTGACTGTTTACCAGGTCCACGCATGCCTGGTCTATCGCTACCGGGTCCGTGGAAGCGGCAATGCCTATGTCCCCGACGATTGGAGCATCTGCAAAGGGATAGCAGTCGCATGCGGGAGAAATATGGGTAAGGAAGTTGATGAAAAGCGAGCGCTTTTCCTTTCCCTTGAGCGCGCCGGCAGTGTATTCGACCATCCTTTCCATGAACTTCGGCAGGTCTTTTTCCCAGTTGATGGTTACAGCGCCCTGTGGGCAGGCATGAATGCAGCGCGCGCATCCCACGCAAAGTTCCTGGTCTATGCGCATGATTTGCGTGACGGATTCGTTGGGGGCCGGGATATCCGCGGGTCTTTCGACAAGGCTTATGGCGCCGTGGACGCATTGCTCGTAGCAGACCCCGCAACCTATGCACTTTTTCGAAATGACTTCCGGGGCGACCTCCGAATGCTGGGCCATTTTGCCTTTGCGTGAAGCCGTGCCCATTCCGACGTTTTTGATCGCTCCGCCAAAGCCCGATGCTTCGTGCAGTTTGAAATGAGCGAGCGAGATGAGGGAATCCGCCCGAACTATCGCCGCGCCGATCAACACCTCCTGGAAGTGTTTCAGGTTCACCGGGACGGCTACTTCATCGCGTCCATCGATGCCGTCTGCAATGATAAGCGGGGCGCCGACAACCGGGTAGGCAAAGCCGTTCAAAATAGCGGTATTCAGGTGGTCCACGGCGTTGCTGCGTGTACCGGGGTAAAGTGTCCCGGAGTCGGTGAGAAAAGGCCTGCCGCCGGCTTCCAGCACCGCTTCCACCACCGGACGAACGAGCACGGGCCTGATAAAGGCGGTGTTGCCTCTTTCGCCAAAATGGATCTTGACGGCGGTAAGCCCTCTTTTCGCCACGATTTGTTCCAGCCCGGCCGCACGCGCCAGGCGCTGAATTTTCGTCAAAAGGCTGTTGTCGAATCCTGTACGCAAACTTGTAAGATAGACCGGGCTTGGCATCGCACACCTCAAAGAAGTTGAATGGTCGAAAAGATGGAAAGATAACAGTTCACAGTTGCAGGGGAGGTGGTTTCCCCCGTTGTCTTTGCGGAGTATTACCCCCCTACGGGGGCGAGCAGAACAGCAATGATCCCTGCCAGGAAAATCCCGTCGAAAGTCCCGGCCCCGCCGATCGATGCTACGGGAGCACGCAGGTAAGTGAGTTTATCCAGGTGAAGAATGTCTGCGCCTATGAGTGTCCCCAATGTCCCGGCTACGTAGGCCGTTGGAGCGGCAAAATCATAATTGAAAATCATTGCGGAAATCGCTGCGGCAATGGGCGGAATCAGCCAGGGGACCGCGATCCCGACACCCGGAACCGGCCGCGCGCTCCGGTAAACGACATAAGTGACCGCTGCAAGGGCGAGCACAATACGGACCGGGTGAAACGAATTGGCCAGAAGATAGAGCGAAATAATGGCAGGGATTACAGCGCCCCCTACATTTATAGCCAGCACCATTTCATTCGGACGGTCGGAACGCGGAGGACGGAACCGCATACCGAAAAAAGAGATTGTCTTCCAGTCCTCGATATGGTCTTCGATCTTGATCCTGCGCAGTGGAATATTGATCATGCTGCCGATTATGCACAGAAACAGGAGCGTAAAAAGATATTCGGGCGGGATGCCGATTTTCGAGAAAGCCCACGAAAACAGGCCAAATTGGATCAGCCCGAAAGCCACAAGGAGCAGGAATACGAAAATGAAAGCAAAGAAGATCAGAAAAGGGGGGAAAAACATTCTGCCTCCTCTCGGTACCTGGGTCGAAGTTCACGAAGTTGTGTGAGCGCTGCCTACCGTTCTTTGTAGGCGCCCGGCTCGATGAACGGACCGAATTCGCGCCTGAGGTCCTTCAGTTTCTGCATGTTGGATCTCCATATCTCGTAGTACTCCTCCGGACAATCAGGCGCAGTGCGTTTGTAGAAGCGGATGGCGCGCGAGATTTTAGCTTCCCATGCATCGATCCGGAACTTGAAGAGTTCCCGGTAGAGTTCCACCGGAAAATCTTCCTGAAAGATTTCCTGGAATAGAGATTTGAGGTCCTCATATTTCGGAACGAAACCAAGTGGGGTCCGGTAAGCGTCAACCTCATCGTGGATACGCCGCTCGGCCCAGTGCAGCCAGACTTTCTTGGCAAGTTTGTGCGTGAGAAAATTTCCTTTTTCGTCTTTGAGAAAATAATTGACCGCATAGATTCGCGGCGTCTGCTTCAGGCCCTCGACGAATCGAATATTGTTTCCGATATATTCGCCTATCGGATAGCTGATGAAATCAAGGTTGGCCATTGGCTGAGGGGCCAGGACACCCTCTTGCCCGATGGTTGCCGAGGTTGTCTCGGATTCGAGAGTGCATGCTTTGAGGATGATCCCGCTCTTCCAATCCAGCGCTTCCTCGATGGGGACCGAAGTGTCGCTGTCCCTGCCGCCGTAGATTATTCCCCGGACCGGCACTCCGTTCCTGTCGTTATAAGCGGGATCGATATTTTCGAGATATCCGAGCCTCATCGTATAGCGCGCGTTACTGTGCGCAAACGGAATTGGATTGCTCTCCGCGTCCGATTTACCCTCGAACCATTTCCCCGAAAAGTTGCGGCCGCGGCCGGGATGGTCCACCCCCATGCCCTGCCAGTAGGGCTGGTTGTCAGGACCCGTGAGGACGTTGGAAAAGATAATTTCAAGCCCGGGGGTCTGAAGGGTCTTGAAAATGAGGGGGTCATCCTGCGCGTTCACGTCTTTTATGATCCCGAATATGCCGTTTTCGACGTTAACCGCCCTGAACTCACCGTCTATTTTGCGGAAATAGGCAATGTCGTCCCCGATTATCTTTTCGCCCGGCAGCATCGCCGTCGCAGTTTTTCCGCAGGCCGAGGGAAAAGCTCCGCAAAAGCAGGTGGAACGTCCCTTTTTCTCGTTCTGCACAGACATGACGAACATGTGCTCGCACAGCCAGCCTTGTGTTCCGGAGAGCTTGATCGACAGCCGCATGGCGTGTTTTTTCAACCCGACGCTGTTTCCCGCGTACTGATTATTCGCAGAAAAAACTATGTAGTCCTCCATATCCTGGTAAATCCGCCGCTTATCGAGGTCCGCGGAATTGCCGTTTTCATCGAGGCGGCCTGCGCTGTGCACGAAGCGGAAAAATTTGTCCTTGGACGCCATCTTGCGAAAGTGCTCATAGCCCCGCCGATAGAGCAGTTCTTCGGAATGGCAGACATAGAAGGAATCGCTCATCTGAGCGCAGGCTATGGAAAAGGGGCTGTGCGTCGGGCCTTCGCAACTGAGTTTTACGATTGCCTGTTTGCCCTTCATGATGCCTTTGAGAATGCCCAGGACCTCAGCCAGGCCCTCCTCCCTCTCCTTTGCGAGCAGGGCGCCGCCCATCAGCGGGACAAGTTCTTTTCTCACCAGGTTCTTTGTGGCCCCGGGCGCCCGGCCCTGGTCCTGAAATCCATCGTAGTGGATCGTGTGGCCCTCTTTTGTCAGGGGCTTTTCCTCTTTGAGCGCCAGCGAGTTTTTCCTGATATACTCCGCATCGGCGTCGCTGTCGTTACACATATAGACGGAATCCGGTTCGCAAAGCTCGGTATATTCGCCTATGAATTCGAAGAGCTTGGGGTTATCGAGTTCGAGGAGTTTACGGTAGCTTTCGGCGGACATTTTCTGCCGAAGAAGTGGAGCGTAGCGGTTGTTGTCAAGCTCTGGCATTAGTTGATACCCCTTCTGGCTGAAATTTTGGAAGTTGCATCCTGAAAGGCGCCTCGGTCACGCCTTATAATAAGTACGCAATGTCTTAAATGCTTTCTGCATAGATACTCAAAACTGCATCCAACAGGGTTGTAAAAACCGGGTTATAAGGGTTAGACATATCTTGTCCTTCCCCGTCTTCGCCGCGGCGGCGGATGAGAATGCCGGGGCATCCGGCGTTTTCGGCGGCCTTCATATCGGAATCTCTGTCTCCAATAAAAAATGTCTGGCCGGGATCGATGCCGCCAAATCGGCAGGCGGCAAGTATCATGTCCGGAGCGGGTTTGCGGCATTCACATTTTTCATCCGGGTGATGAGGACAGTAAAAGGCTGCCTCAATGCTTCCGCCGTACTCCTCCACCCGCCGGATGATTCCTTCATGCATTCCCCAGAAATCGCTCCAGGTGATGAGACCCCGATTGATTCCCGACTGGTTGCTGATCAAAATGACGCCTATGTCTTTGCTGTGGAGGTATTTGAGCGCTTCCAGGGCGTCCTGGTAAAATGAAACTTCTTCCAGGCTCTTTACATAATCGGGCCGGTTCTCATTCAAAACGCCGTCCCGGTCCAGGAGGAGGAAACGGATGTTTTTGGGTTGGGGGCAATTGAGCCATGAAAGCATTATTACAGGTCCGTCCCGATTTGATTCAGAATATAGTCAAATCAGGTTTGAAAAGATGTATACTACTAACAAGTCCGGCTTGAAGATGGAAAGCGCAGCTTTCTTTGAACGTAAACTTCAATTTATCACGGGACCATGCCTCAAGCAACTGATCTCGAAAAACTGCAAGACGAACTCGATTACCGGTTCCAGAACAAAGAACTTCTTTTCCGTGCGCTGGTCCATCGTTCCTATGCCTACGAGAATCAAAACGTCGCGTCGGATAACGAGACCCTGGAGTTTCTTGGCGATTCTGTTCTCGGACTGGCGATAAGCCATCTGCTGCTCGATCTTTTTCCGGACTTCGATGAAGGCGAGTTGTCCAGGCTCCGTTCTTCTATCGTAAATGAGCGTGAGCTTGCGCAAATCGCATCGAGTGTCAATCTTGGAGATTATCTTCTCCTCGGAAAAGGAGAGGAACTCTCCGGAGGACGGCAGAAACCTTCGCTTTTGGCTAACGGACTCGAAGCGCTTCTTGCCGCCGTGTATCTGGACGGAGGGCTGGATTCGGCGCTCCGGCTGGTTCGAAAGATGTTTCATGGATATCTCGAAAACAGGGAAGAGGACTACCTGGTAAAGGCCCTGGATAAAGATTACAAAACCCAGCTCCAGGAGATCACTCAGGCGAAGCTCAAGCTGACCCCCACCTACTTTCTCGAGGCCGAAGAAGGGCCTGACCACGACAAGACGTTCTTCATGAGGGTCGCGATCGGAGATCGTGTGCTGGCGCACGGGTCCGGGAAAAGTAAAAAAGAAGCTCAGCAGGAAGCCGCGCGAAAGGCCATTACTGAAATCGGAAAAGATTCCGGACTGCTTCACTCAGATGCCTCCTAAGAAGATAATCTATCCTGTTTTCCTTCCCCACGCGGGATGCCCGTTTCAATGCGTCTACTGCAATCAGCAGGTGGTTGCCTCCCACGATCGCCGGGAACATCGCATTCTGGAGATTGTAGAGTCCCGTCTGAGAGCTTACTGCAGCGAGGTCCTCAGGTCCGGCCGCCCCGGCGAGATTGCCTTTTTTGGCGGCACATTCAGCGCGTTGCCGCAGGCGTTGATCGAATCCATCCTTGCCGCTGCCTCTATTCATGTGAGGCAAGGGGTTTTCACTGGAATTCGTTTTTCAACCCGGCCCGATTGTCTGGGAGACGAAGTTATCGGTATTTTTTCAAATTACCCTGTCCGCACCGTTGAACTCGGCGTTCAGAGTTTATCTGACTTTGTCCTGCAAGAGAGCCGGAGAGGGTATTGCGTGAAATCGGTCCATGATTCCTCAAAACGGGTCAGGGATGCAGGATGGGATCTGGGCATTCAACTGATGGCGGGGCTGCCCGGCGACACGCGAGCGCTGTTTCTCGAATCCATGCGCAAGGCGATTGCGCTCGCCCCCGATTTCCTGCGCATTTACCCGGCCCTGGTCCTTGAAGGGACGATCCTGGCTGACTCCTTTAAAAATGGGGGTTATACACCCTTGAGTCTCGATGAGGCCGTAACATGGCTTGCGCCCGCCTATGATGAGGCGCTCAGGGCCGGCATACCCGTTATCAGGATGGGCCTGCACCCGGACCCTGCGCTGGAAAAGCCGGGGGTTATTCTGGCGGGACCTTACCACCCTGCCTTCGGGCACCTCGTAAGGTGCCGTTGGTGGCGGGACCGGGTGGATCGTGAATTTGCCTCGTTATCCGAACTTCCCGGAAGCGAAATTGTTCTGCGGGTATCCCCAAACCTGGTGAGTGATGTTATTGGACATGGAAGATCGAACATCGAGCACTGGCAAGCCCGATGGGGCGTAACCGTAAAGGTGGCCGGAGAGGTTGGCCGGTGCGGAATTGAAATGCTTGTCGAACGACATGAACAGAATCGGTACGGAAACACCGGATGAGTCGGTGACCTTTTCCGGGAGTGCAGGAGGCCCTCTTTTGGTACAGGCTGTGGAAAAAGAGTTCAAATCGGGATACGTAGCTATCGTTGGTGCGCCCAACGTCGGAAAGTCCACTCTGCTGAATCAGCTCCTCAAGCAGAAGATCTCCATTACAGCGCCCAAACCCCAGACGACCAGGAACCGAATTCTCGGAATACTTACCGGAAGCGGCTTCCAGATCATGTTTGTGGATACGCCCGGAATACACAAAGCGCAGGACGAGTTCAACCGGGGACTCGTAGAGACTGCGCTTGCCGCCCTGGGTGAAAGCGACGTGGTTGTCTTCATGATAGAGCCGGAGTTCGCTTACGGACCGGTAAATGAATTCATCATGGGCAACCTTCGCCGGATTCATACGCCGGCAATACTCGTGATCAACAAGATCGATGCGCTGAGGAATAAAGGCGAGTTGCTGCCTCTGATGCAGGGTTATGGAGAGGGGTTCGATTTCAAAGCCATAATTCCCGTTTCCGCCCTTAAGGGCGACGGTGTGGGTGAAATCCTGACGCAGGTCGTTTCGCTTTTGCCGGAAGGACCGCAATATTATCCTGGAGATTCCATCACAGACCAGCCGGAGCGTTTTTTTGCAGCGGAGCTGATCCGGGAGAAGATCTTCCATCTCGTTCACCAGGAGGTCCCGTACGCGGTCGCCGTAACTATCGACAGGTTCAGCGAAATGCCCGAGAAACACCTCATAGAGATCGAATCGACAATCAATGTGGAACGTGAGTCTCAAAAGGCCATCATAATAGGGAAGGGCGGGCAGATGCTCAAGGAGATCGGAAAACAGGCCCGGATGGAAATAGAGACCTTCCTTGGATGTCACATATATCTTGGACTTTTTGTGCGCGTACAGAAAAACTGGAGAAAAGACCCGCGGGCCCTGCAGGAATTCGGATACCGCAGTACCTGAGCCGGATCACATATTCCTTGAATAACTCTGCTCCGGATAGACGATGACCCGTCTGTCCGGGTCCCTGCCGATGCTCTCCGATCTTAGCCCGCTTTGCTCTGCCAGTATGTGCTGGAGCCTTCGCACGCGAGAGTTCCGGGGTGAGAGTTCAACGGTGCGGCCATGCTCTCGGACGGCTTCAACGGCCTCCTGGGCCTCCTTGATTCCCGCCTCTTCGTCCACGTCCATCACATTTTCAGGGAAAAGCGAGCGCAGGAAATTCTCCATCTGGGTCGTGGTGTTGCTCTTGAGAACATATCTGGGCGTTCCCCTGGCTTCTGCTTCCCGAATACTCCCCGGTTGCCGCTTTTCCAGCGATTTCAGGGAAACGATGAGATCGGCCCTGTCGATCTCCGAAGTCATTACCGCAGGCAACCGAAGCTTCTGCATTACACGTTCGAGCCTTATCCGGCTCACCCCATAGGAGAAAATCCTGATATTTCTCCGCCTCTGCCGCTTGCTCGCCAGTTTCAGGACCGGTTTTCCGGCAACGGCCTCAATTTGTTTCTCTTTGGGCAGTTCAGGCCGGCTCACTTCAACCCGGCCGCCTTCCACCCTGGTCCGGATTTCGGGAGACAGTGGAATGCCCCGCAGAAACCGGTCCACCACCTCTGCCACATTATCGTAGACAGCCAGCCGGCCGCGCTCCTGGATTTCGATCATCACGTTGAAAGTCGGGGGCGCTTTGCGCTCGAGCACCGTCTTTTTAGTCCTGCGCCTTCGAGCCTCTTCATCAGAGAGGGTAACGGCCTGGATGCCGCCCACGAGGTCCATAAGAGTTGGATTTTGAAGAAGATTTTCCAGGGTCCTGCCATGAGCGGTGGCGATGAGCTGGACGCCCCGTTCGGCTATCGTTCGGGCGGCCGCCGCTTCAGCTTCGGTGCCGATTTCGTCTATTACTATCACCTCCGGCATGTGGTTTTCGACCGCCTCGATCATGACTGCGTGCTGCCTGTGGGGAGAAGGGACCTGCATCCGGCGCGCCCGGCCAATCCCGGGATGGGGAATATCACCGTCACCGCCTATTTCGTTTGAGGTATCGACAATGATCACCCTTTTGCCCAGGTCGTCCGCAAGAACGCGCGCTGCTTCGCGGAGCAGGGTCGTTTTTCCAACGCCCGGGGGACCCACCAGCAGCAGCGATTTGCTTTCTTCAACGACGTCACGCACGATGTCCACGGTACCGAAAACCGCTCTTCCAATCCGGCACGTAAGTCCGATGATAGATCCGGTCCTGCTCCTTATCGCCGATATTCTATGCAGGGTGCGTTCGATTCCCGCCCGGTTGTCCTCGGAAAACTTTCCCGTATGGGAAACTACGTAGTTTAAGTCGTCGCGCGTAACCTGTTCATTTGATAGATATTCCATCCTGTTTTCGAACCGGGCCTCCGGATTTCTTCCCAGATCGAGTACAATTTCAAGAAGCGCAGACAAGTCCTGCCTCGACTCGACCTTTTCGCGAATATGCGGAGGGAGAACCTCGATCAGCGCTTGGAGATCGTCAGTGGAATCTGCACCGTGATTCAATTCGTTTACTCCATCATTCTCGTAAGATAAGAATATGAGTTCCCGCAATATCGAAACCACCCGAACGTTCCAGTTGTCATATATAAAGTTTTCTTAATGCCTGCAAGTGAGGAGTCAATTAGAATGTCTGAGAATATCCATTAATTCGGGCAGGTATTATCCGTGGCATCCGTGGTTTAGTTTTTTAAAAGACAATACAGGGAACCACGGATTTCACGAATATCACGGATCGGGCCTTCACCCTCACAACGCACCACACTTTTACACCGCAGACCCTTGTGATTGAAGCCAGGCAGCGCCCATGCAGGTCATTTTATCCGTGGCCATCCGTGGCATCCGTGGTTTAGTTTTTTAAAAGACAATACAGGGAACCACGGATTTCACGAATATCACGGATCGGCCTTCACCCTCACAACGCACCACACTTTTACACCGCAGACCCTTGTGGAAGCGAGGCAGCGCTCATGCAGATCATTTTATCCGTGGCCATCCGTGGCATCCGTGGTTTAGTTTTTTAAAAGACAGTACAGGAAACCACGGATTTCACGAATATCACGGATCGGGCTTTCACCCTGACAACGCACCACACTTTTACACCGCAGACCCTTGTGATTGAAGCCGGGCAGCGCCCGTGCAGGTCATTTTATCCGTGGCCATCCGTGGCATCCGTGGTTTAGTTTTTTAAAAGACAATACAGGGAACCACGGATTTCACGAATATCACGGATCGGCCTTCACCCTCACAACGCACCACACTTTTACACCGCAGACCCTTGTGGAAGCGAGGCAGCGCTCATGCAGGTCATTTTATCCGTGGCCATCCGTGGCATCCGGCCGGGGTATATATCTTTAGGCCCGTCAGTTCGATCAGGCTTCGGGCCACAGCTTCGCAGCCTCTCCGCGAAGTTTGTATTTCTGCACCTTTCCGCTGGCGGTAAGCGGAAGCTGACGAATGAAAGTCACATATTTGGGGACCTTGTAGTTGGAAATCTTTCCACGGCAAAAATCCTGGACGTCCTCAGGGACTAAATCGTAGCCCTGCTTGAGGATTACGAACGCGCCGACCTGTTCTCCGTATTTTTTGCTGGGGACCCCGACTACCTGCACGTCCTGAATACCTTCCATCCTGTAAATGAACTCTTCGACTTCGCGCGGAGATATGTTCTCGCCGCCCCGGATTATCAGGTCCTTGAACCGCCCGGTTATGGCCACGTAGCCGTCTTCGTCCATTACTCCGAGGTCGCCCGAGAGAAGCCAGCCATCTTCGAGGATGGTCTTGGCGGTAGCTTCGGGCATCTTGTAATAGCCCTTCATAACGTTGTATCCGCGGCAGCAGACCTCGCCCTGGACGCCCGTCGGAACAGTTTTATGCGTTTCAGTGTCCATAATGGCAACCTCGATTTGAGGCATCGCCTTGCCGACGGTCTCGGTCCTTTTCTTGATGCTGTCGTTGACGGTGGTCTGCGTTATAACGGGAGAGGCTTCTGTCAGGCCGTAACAGATGGTGATCTCCCGCATGTACATCTTCTCCATGACCTCTTCCATCGTCTTGGCAGGGCAGGGCGACCCGGCCATGATGCCGGTGCGCAGTGTACTGAAATCGAATTTGCTGAACAGCTTATGCTGCAGTTGCGCGATGAACATGGTCGGAACGCCGTAAAGGGCGGTGCAGCGTTCGCCTTCGACGGCCGCCATTACCTGGACGGGGTCGAATGACTCCAGAATCACTAGGGTGCTTGAGTGATTTACCGCCGCAAGGACCCCCAGCACGCACCCGAAGCAGTGGAAAAGCGGAACCGGAAGGCATACCCTGTCTTTCGGCCCGAGCCTCTGGTTGTAGCCGATCCAGTACCCGTTGTTTCCAATGTTGTAATGGGTGAGCATTACACCTTTCGGAAAACCGGTAGTCCCGGAAGTGTACTGCATGTTGATGACGTCGTGCGGGTCCAGTTCTGCCTGGCGCGCCTTGTATTCCTCATCTGAAGCCATGCCCGCGAGCAAGAGTACCTCGGAGACCGAATACATTCCGCGGTGCTTTTCGTGGCCGAGAAAAATTACCCGTTTGAGGTGCGGGAACTTCTCGCTCTTCAGGTATCCTCTTTGCTGGGTCTTCAGTTCCGGAATGAGTTCATAGATCGTCTGGACGTAATCGGTGTCCCTGTAACCATCGATTATGAATATGTTTTCGCAGTCCGATTGTTCGAGTAAAAAGGCCAGTTCGGCAATTTTATAAAGGGTGTTGACGGTCAGCAGAATGGCGCCGATTTTTGCGGTGGCGAACTGGAGCGGGACCCAGTGAGGCACGTTGGTGGCCCAGACGGCAACCTTTTCACCCTTCTTAACTCCAAGGGCCATGAGTCCTTTGGCAAGCTGGTCCACGAGATCGCCGAACTCGCGGTAGGTTAGCCGGTAGTCCCGGTCATAATAAACGACTGCGTCGTTGTCAGGATATTTTTCAATGGCTCTGTCAAGTATCTGTCCCAGCGTAAGGGACTGGAGAACTGGGTTTTCCATAGCTTAAAGATCCTGTTTTCTATTCCGGAAGATAAAGGACTGCATAAATTTCAGCCCTGGAACCACGGCAACTGACGTAATGTGGAACCACCGAGTTGTAGTATATGCTGTCGCCTGCCTTGAGAATCGAAGTCTTCTGGCCGTAGAAAACCTCGACTTCGCCGGACAGAACCACTATGAATTCCTCACCCTCATGAGAAGAAAGTTTCTTATCTTCAGCAGGCTCGGGAAGTATCTCAATGTAAAAAGGCTCCATATGCCGGTCCTTTTTGCCTCGGCCCAGAGAATGGAACTTCAGGGCAATCGGCTTGTCTTTGCCCTTGAGCATACTCAATTCCTGCTTTCGCTCCTCAATGCGCACAATAAGCGGGTCCTGGCTGAACTGGTCGTCCAGCAAAGTCCCCAGCCTTATTCCCAAACCCCGGGCAATCTTCAAAAGAGGTCCCAGGGAAGGATAAATATTTTCTTCTTCCAGAGCTCGAAGGAAATCGATATCGAGGCCGCTCTGCGATGAAAGCTCATCCCGGCTAAGGCTCTTAGCTTCTCTCAATCGCTTTATCCGCGCTCCCACTTTTTCATCCCTGTTCAAAACGAATCCTCCCTGTAAGCAAAAGTGAACGGACGCCCCGGCAGACAGCATGGCGGCAATCAATCACCTGGGCCCAACGCCGGGCTGCCGCAGAACATTATACTATTTTCATCAGGTTGGGGCTCGAAGTAGCCAGGTACTCAGGGCGAGCTGTTTCCCAAACATTGCCGGTGTCTTATAACGTAAGTCCCTCGGATATCAAAGACAAAAATCGAATGGCTGCCGAACTTTAAAATCCAATGGCAAGAGAGGATGGGATTGACATGTTCCGCAACCCTAATACTGTTTGGGAATGATAGGAGAAGTGTAGTACGGTAGCGGCGTGCTCTAAACGGTAGCGCCGTCTTTCACGGCGGCGTGCTCTAATATGGAAGCCATTTCCAAAGAATGGACTTATCTGCAAAAAACCCGCTCCGGCTGATTGGGCCTGTCTGCGAGAATCGCACGGTAGCGCCGTCTTCCACGGCGGCGCGTTTCGACAATCGCGGGCGGCGGGCACTTGGGGCCATATTTCCACAAAGCAATTTCACCGTCGGAGGAGGCTTGGTTCTATGTCCTATGACCTCTTTATCTCTTATTCACGCCAGGACGACAAGAAAGACCGTGTTACCGAGCTTGTCGAACACATCAAGGCCGAATTTGAAGAGTTCGCCGGCCGGCCCTTGAACCCTTTCTTCGATCGAAAAGAGATCCAGGGCATGGACGACTGGCGGCATCGGATTCTGAAAGGGCTTCGGGAATCCCGCCTGCTGCTTGCCTGCCTCTCTCCTGCTTATTTGAAAAGCGAGTATTGCGAGTGGGAATTCAACGAATACCTCAAAAACGAGATCGGGCAAGCTTATTTCGGCGACGGTGTGGCGCCCGTCTATTTCGTTGAAGTCCCCGGCTGGGAAGATAAAGGCTTCGAGCAGCATGGTGCCGCCTGGGTCGCCGAACTGCGCCGTCGCCAACACTTCGACCTCAGGCCCTGGTTTCACGCTGGACAAGAGGCTCTTCACGATTCCGTTGTGAAGGATCAAATGGACAAGCTCAAGAAGCAGCTTGTGGAACGCATTAAACGCTACGCGAGTGCAGAGGCGAGCCTCGGAAATGTCGACGCCCACAATATGCACTTCATAGGACGCATCGGCGAACTGCGGCGGCTCCGCGAGACCATGGCGCTGGGGCGCGTGGGGGTGCTCACCGCCATTCACGGCCTGGGAGGCGTTGGCAAGACGGCTCTTGCCGTCGAATACGCGCACGCCTTTAGCCATGAATACGGTGGTGGACCTTGGCAGGTACGCTGCGAAGGTAAAGAGGACCTCCGCGAAGTGGTCGCTTCCCTCCAGGGAGTGCGCGAGCTCGATTTCGAATTTACCGAGTATGAGAAGTTGGATCTTGACCGCCAGTTCGAACGGGTGCTGCGCGAGTTGAAGAAACTTGCCGACGCGGGTGCCCCGCACCGCTGCCTGCTCATCCTGGACAATGTGGACCGGCCCAAGCTGCTCGAACCAGTCCAAACCAGGCGTTTGCCTTCAGATGACTGGCTCCATGTCCTGGCCACCACTCGCCTGGGTGAAAACGAGCTTTTCGGCAGCCACAAGGACCGAGCTTTTCTCCCCGTTGACGAACTTCCGGAAGCCGATGCAATTGAGCTGATAGAGGGCTATCAACCGGGTGAAACCTTCCGAAACGATGCCGAGCGAGCTGCTGCACTCGAGATCATCCGTTTGCTGGGCTGCTTTACGCTGGCAGTTGAATCGGCGGCCGTCTACCTTGGCCAGTTCGCAGACGAAGTGAGCTGCTCCGGATTTCTCTCGCGACTCAAAAAGGAAGGGCTTGCCGGATTGGATGATGCGGTTGAAAAGAGCGGTGAAGGCGTACTCCACGGAGAAATGCGTCTCAGCGCCACGCTGATGCCGACTATTGAGCGGTTGGGCGAGCCCGAGAAACTTGCACTGACCTACGCATCGCTCCTGCCTGCGGACCAGGTGGCCCTGCCGTGGATTCGCGGCCTGGTGTCCGAGCAGTATCCGGAAATAGGCAAAGACGCCGAACCGGGCTACCCCGACCCCTGGAAAAACCTTCTGCGACGCCTTCTCAGCCTGCGGCTGCTGCAAAATACGGGGGTGTTGGATGAGAACCAGCAGGTGCTGGTAGTGCGTGTCCACAGATTGGTGCAGGAGGTAGTTTACCGCCAAGCGGCGCCCGAAGAATCGGCCGCAAGGGAATCTGCAGTGTTTCAACTCGTGAAGAATCGAGATGATGCGCTGAAGGCCACTACAAGTTGGCGAAATGCCCGCTGGGAACTTGACCCGATGGATGCCCTTGCCCGGCTGTGGGCCGTGCTGGATCATCCAGGGGCCACCTGGTTACTAAACCAGGTGGGGCTAAAATTGCACCACCTGGCCAACTGGACGAAGGCCGAGCCGCTCATGCGACGGGCTTTAGCAATAGATGAGAAAAACTTCGGACCGGATCACCCCATAGTCGCCATCCGCCTAAGCAATCTGGCCGGGTTGCTCCAAGACACCAACCGCATGCATAAGGCCGAGCTGCTCATCCGGCGGGCGCTCGAAATTGGCGAGAAAAACTTCGGGCCGGATCACCCCACAGTCGCCCTCCGTCTCAACAACCTGGCAACCTTGCTCCAAGATACGAACCGATTGAACGAGGCCGAGCCGCTGATGCGGCGTGCGCTCAAAATAGACGAGAAAAGTCTCGATCCGAATCACCCTAACATCGCCAATGACCTCCACAACCTGGCCTGGTTGCTCAAAGAGACCAACCGCATGGAGGAGGCCGAGCCGCTCATGCGACGCGCGCTCGGAATAGACGAGAAAAGCCTCGGGCCGGATCACCCTAAAGTTGCCGGAAACCTGAACAACCTGGCCCAGTTGCTCCAGGCCACCAACCGCATGGCTGAGGCCGAGCCGCTCATGCGACGGGCACTTGAAATAGACGTGAAAAGTTTTGGGCCGGATCACCCTGACGTCGCCAGAGACCTCAACAACCTGGCCCGGTTGCTCGAGGACACCAACCGCATGGAGGAGGCCGAGCCGCTGATGCGACGCGCACTCGAAATAGACGTGAAAAGCTTTGGGCCAAATCATCCCATGGTGGCCATACGCTTCAGCAACCTGGCCCACTTGCTCCAGGCTACCAACCGCATGGATGAGGCCGAGCCGCTCATGCGGCGGGCACTCGAAATAGACGAGAAAAGCTTTGGGCCAGATCATCCCATAGTGGCCAACCGTCTCAACAACCTGGCCCAGTTGCTCAAGGCTACTAAGCGCATGGACGAGGCCGAGCCGCTCATGCGGCGGGGACTTTCCATCCTGTTCCAATTTACCCGTGCGACCGGCTATACGCACCCCAACTTAAAGGGTGGCATCGACAACTACGTCGCGTTGCTCGAGGCTATGGGCATCGCAAAAGAGGACATCCTTGGAAAGCTCAAGGAACTTGCCCCGGATTTTTCGTGGGGGAAGAAAGAACAGGTCTGAGCCAAGGCGCCGCGCAAACCAAGCCGCGATAAGATTCAAGCTTTCTCAATCCGATATCCCACGGTGACGATTGCCTTGAGTGTCTGCATCGCTGTGCTAGGGTCGTAGTCCCTTTCGGATTTGGGCAGCTCATTACAATGTACCGGATCGGGGTAATGACTCTTCCACTACAAGAACTCCCGACCCCTCCATCCTGTCCTCTTTGAGCGCCAGCAGCGCCTGGTTGGCCTCGATCAGAGGGAAAGTCTGAACCTGGGGCCTGATGGGGATTTCGGCAGCTATCCGAAGAAGCTCCATGCCGTCCTCGCGAGTATTGGCCGTTACGCTGTGGATGTTTTTTTCAAAAAAAAGGTGATTCTCGTAATCCATCTGCGGGATGGGGGTCATGTAGATTCCGGCAAGGGCCAGGGTGCCCCCCTTCCTTAAATGCTCCAGGGCCTCGGGGACAAGGTCGCCGGCCGGGGCGAAAATAATCGCACTGTCCGTAAGTACCGGCATCTCTTCCGGTTTGTCACCTACCCATTGCGCGCCAAGCCTCCCTGCAAGCTCCCTGTGTTTTTCGCCCCGCGTGCACACGTAAACTTTACAGCCCATGTGCACAGCTATCTGAATCACGATATGGGCCGACGACCCGAACCCGTATATTGCCAGGCTTTCACCGGGACGCAGTCCGCTGCGCTTCAGGCTGCGGTATCCAATAATGCCTGCGCACAATAGTGGCGGGGCGTCCAGGTCTGAAAAGACATCGGGTATCGGATAGGCGAACTCTTCATTTACTACGGCAAACTCCGCATACCCGCCGTGCTCGTGATAGCCGGTAAACCGGGCGCTTTCGCACAGGTTTTCCCGGCCGTTCCGGCAGTAAACGCATTTTCCGCATGTATGGCGAAGCCACGCCACACCGATCCTTTGCCCGAGCGCGAATCTCGTCGATCCTTCCCCGAGCCGGTCCACTATCCCCACGATCTGATGTCCCGGAATGACCGGGTGACCCGGGAAGGGCAGCTCGCATTCGATAACGTGAAGGTCGGTTCGGCAGACGCCGCAGGTCCTCACCCGAACCCTTACTTCCCCGGGACCGGCGGAGGGGTCGGAAAGCTCCATTAATTTGAGAGGGGCCGATTCAACGGGTGCGCACTCAGTCAGCACCATGGCCTTCATGATCTTCTCCCCCTTTCTCGAAAGGAACTTTGCGGGTTGATTTGTTCCTGCAAATTCTTCATAATTGCCCAATCTTAGGAACGGAGCTGAATTTGGCTGACGGAAACAATAGCAAAAAAGGACTGCTCCACAAAGTGTCATTTGTTATCCGGCTGGCCGCATGGGGCGCCTCAGCCCTGCTCTTTGTTGTTTTTCTCGCGATCATCGCGCTGAACGTGCCCCCGCTCCAAAAAGAAATCATAAGCAGGGGTATCGCCCGCATCGAGACTGCCACTAATTTCAGGGTACAAATCCTCTCTTACAGGTGGTGGCCCTTTTCCGGAATAGATTTCACCGGGGTAAAGATCGAGTCGGGAGGCAATCAGATCCTCGACTGCGACAAAGTTCACCTCAATTACAGGCTGTCAACAAAGTGGCCGTATATCATCGTTGAAAAAGTCTGCCTGGAGAAACCTTTTCTGCATCTTGAAAGAAGCGCCGACGGCAAGTGGCAGGTACCTGCCTCGTCTGCAACAGGAGGGCAGGGGGGCGGAAAAGGGGATGAGCCTTACTGGGCTCATATGCAGCTTCCCAGAATTCAGATCGTCTCCGGCACAATCGAGGCCAGGCAGCAGGGAGATACCATTCTATCCATTAAGGATATTTCCGGGGCCGTCAATCTCAAAGCAGTATCAGGAGCCGAAGGCCCTAGAATTCAGTTGGAATTCCAGAATATTCGTGCTCGTTCGCAGACCGGTCAATCCGGGAAATGGGACATTCGGGGTTCGGGAATGCTCGATGAGCATGAGTTGCGCGTCCGAAGCGTGTTTCTTTCCGGCCCGGATAGCTGCCAAGTCTGGATTCATGGACGATGGGACGTTGGAAATTTCGATAATGGAAAAGCAAATCTGCTGATCAGGAATTTTTCGGCGGATAGCATCCCCTTGCTTCGACCTCACCTCAGTGGACTTTCCGTCCTTTCAGGAAAAATTGCCGTAACGCGCTCCGATGGCAGGTGGTCCATCAACCACAATGTGTCGACGGACCTTGGCAGCGTTAAAGGCGTTCTCCGGATCGAAAAAACACCTGCCGGCGCTCAGACCGTCATGCTCGATTCGCGCTTCACCGATCTCAAGGTCCACTTATCGTCCGAATTGCCGGATTGCCGTCTGAACGGCCGCATGGAAGTCAAAGCGGGAATCGAGAGAGGAAACCTGCTCGATGCCCAATTCTCGGCCCACCTCGACCAATCGACGGTCGGCGCCGAGACGATCCAGTTATGGGACCTTAACGGGACATTCGAACAAAGCGTCCTGACGGTCAGGAGCAGCGCTCTGAAATGCTCTCTCGCCGATCTCAGATTTTCGCTTGTCGCCGATCTGCGCGGTTTGTCGGATGTCAGCCATAAAGGCGGAGTCACGGCTGAAGTCAGTCTTGAAAAGGGAAATCTTGAGAAAATAAACTCCCGCCTCAATCAAAAGGTCGGGGGCCTGATTTCGGTCGAAGCCAACTACAACCCGGGTAATTTTACAAACCCGAGACTCTGGCTGGCAAAGATCGACGCCAGGCTCAACATCCCGGAAGTCGTCTCTCTTAAAGGCTCGGGAACCTTCAATAACGGTGAGATCAAGGCGGACTACGACCTGGATTTGACAGACGCACAAAAGATCGCCCTTCTCGTGCCCCAATGGCAGGGGAAGGGAAGGGTGATTTCGCGAGGGACCCTGAACGGCAAATGGCCGGATTTGTTCTGGGATGGTGAAATTAACTCACCGCGCTTTCAATATTCAAATTACCAGGCGGACCAGCTCGCCGTTAAAGGAAAGGGAAAGCTCACCGGAAAAGAAGATCGGCGCGAGATTTCTCTCAAAGCTCAGAATGTGATTTTAGAGGGCAGAAAGCTTGCTTCGATCAGCATCGGTCTCGATCAGCAAAAAAACTCGTGTTCTTTCCAGTTTAATGGAGACGGGATCATCGATCAGCTCTCCGTTCGTCTCTCCGGCAAACTGGACAGGATTTGGGAATTTCCGTTCGTGTCTGTTTCAACTCAGGGCCAACTCCAGTGGAAGGAGTTGGGCGGGGCAGTCGATGCAAAGTTCGACATCGACAATGATGGCATAAAAATCCATTCGGCATCTCTGCAGCATGGCGGACAGAAAATATCTGCTTCCAGCGGCGCTATATCCCAATCCAGGACTGAACTTCTGCTTTCCATCGACTCGATCGATGCCACACAGCTATGTCAACTGCTCGGCGTTAAAGATCGCCCGGGCGGGACCATTTCCGGGAAGATACAGGTAAGCGGCAGGCCTGATGAACCTGAAGCAAGAATCAACATTCAGGGGACCGGCCTTATCTATGGCAAACAGCAGATCGAAGCCCTGACTCTGCAGGGTAATTATTCAAAGAATACCCTGATTGTCCAGGGGACGGCGAAGGCCGCAGAGATCCAAACTCCACTGGCGATTTCCGCGAAAATTCCCGTCAGGCTCAGCTTTAAACCACCTCAGTTTGACCTGAGATTTTCTGAAGAATTCAGCTCGGATGTGAAAATTTCAGGCTTGAAAGCCGAAGCGCTTCTGCCCTATCTAAGCTTTTTGACAATGGCAGGCGGGCACCTGGAAGGAGACATTCACTGCTCGGGCAGCCTCAAACAACCGGTTGTGAGCGGCGCAGGGACATGGAAAGACGGCTCCTTTGAGCAAAAACAATGGCATCATCCGGCTGAACATATTGAGGCCGAGTGGCAGGCAGACTCGAAGAATCTCTACGTGAGGAAGGCCGAAGTCTCTCATATGGGTGGGACGGTTACTGTAACGGGTCAGATCGATTACCCGCATTTCAGTACGCTCCAGTTCCTGGCTGACGGCAAGGACCTCCAGGTTAGCGACATCTATGGAATAGAAGGAAAAGTCTCCGGCCATGCCGAGATCAACGACAATCCCCGGGCCGCAGAGCTGACCGGGATACTGGTTTTCTCAAAGGCGCAGTTGAACCTTGGCAAACTTGAAACCGATATAGCACAGAATATAGAGATCATCGAGCCGAACACCCGCGGGAATTTGATTGAACTGAGCACCTCGAAACATCCGAGCAAGTTTTCCAACAGGCTCACCATGGACGTAAAGCTCGAATTGCCGGAAAACGGGACATGGGTAAACGGAAAAGGCCTCAAAGCGGAAATAAACGGAGGTCTGTCGCTGAAAAAAACCCCCGATGGGCCCGTCACACTTGTCGGGGAATTGAATGCACTGAGGGGTACTTATAATTTTCAGGGCAAAGAGCTGAAGATAGTCGAAGGCTCACTGGTATTCATGAGTAAACAGCCCGATCCTCAACTCCGGATGGTCTGCCGCAAAGAAATTAGAGATGTTACGGTTCAGGCGCTTGTTTCAGGCCCGCTGAGCCGTCCTAAACTGGTGCTCAGCAGCGTGCCGGCGATGAACCAGGTCGATATTCTATCTTATTTCATGTTCGACCGCCCCGCGGGGGACCTTACCACGGGCCAGAATTCCCAGTTGCAGGGCGGCGCGGCTTCCTGGCTTGGTTCCGAGAGTTCCAATATGATTAAGAGCCTTATGGGCAACAACGCTCTGGCCCCTGATGCGGTCGGCTACAGGAGCTATACGGGGAAGTACGATCATAGGTTCGACAATGATGAGAGTCAGGCGAACACCGGTAAGGAAACCGGCATAATTGAAATTGGGAAGGACATAACTCCGGACCTGCACGTCACGTACGGAAAGGAAGTAATGGGAGAAGAGGGCAACGAAGTCCAGGTTGAGTACAAAGCAAATAGAGGTCTGTCACTCAGGACACAGGTCGGCGCTGAGCAGACCGGGGTTGACATCTTCTGGAGGCATGATTTCGGTAAGTAAAATATATAAGGAGTTCTCTTATGAAAATGAATGAGATACGAAGCCTCGCCAAGAGTTTGGGAATTAAATCGTTCGGGAAGAGCAAAGTTGATTTGATAAAGGAAATCCAAACCAAGCAGGGCAATTTCGATTGCTACGGGACCGCCACGGACTATTGTGACCAGCTCGAATGCCTTTTCCGGGAACCCTGCATGTCGGAAAAACATTAAAATAGAAAGGGCGGCGGGTTAGCGGGATGTTTGATATGCCTGATACCGAAAATGCCGTTTTTTTGCAGATTCAGAACAGCAAGAGACCGGACCAGATAATCAATCTTGTTATTAACGATTCGGAGGGCCGCTTCGAGACCAGGGGTTTGAAGGGGTTTTTCGGTCTGGACGAGATATCGATTGACCGGAACGAATTCCTCGTATCGATGGAGGAATACGCAGTATTGTTGTCCTATCTGCTGGAAACTATGTCGGAAGCGCAGGAACTAAACCTTCCATACGGTTACATGGAGAACTTCGAGTTTAAAGGCCGGCGATATTCGCTCATCAGGCAAAACGGTCACAGAGTCCTCACAAAGACGGACTGACAAAGAAGGGTGAAGAGCGAAAATTTCACCCTTCTTGCCGCACAGTTCAACGTACGCCCCAGGGTAAAGCGGCGGCGTGCCTGGCTTTTTACGCCCATTCACCCACTCACCCATTCACCCACTCACCATCCTTCTCAAGGGGTGCGAATCCTTTGCGGACCGTATTTTCCACTATGTTTCGCGCAACCATGAAGTGCATAAGGTAGTCCGGGCCTCCCGCCTTGGACCCAAGACCCGACATTTTAAAGCCTCCGAACGGATGGCGTCCCACAACGGCGCCGGTACACCCCCTGTTTATATAGAGGTTTCCGGTCCTGAAACTCTCCTGGGCCTTGCGGATATTTTCGGGGCTCCTGGAAAGCACTCCGCCGGTCAGCGCGTATTGCGTCCCGTTTGCGATGCGCAATGCCTCATCAAAATCCCTGGCTTTTATTACCGCAAGCACTGGCCCGAAAATTTCCTCCTGAGCCAGTATGCTGTCAGGGTCCACATCGTGGAAAATGCACAGCGGGACGAAATAGCCGCTGTCCAGTTGGATTTTGCGTTCAAACACAGGGTATCCGGCTTTCTTGCCTGTCTCGATATATCTGAGCACCTTGTCGCGCGCGGCCGGTTCTATGACGGCCCCCATGAAATTGTGCGGGAATTCGACAGGCCCGATGTTGACGCTCAGCGCCGCTGCTTCCAGCCTCTCCACCAACCGGTCATAGATGCCCTCCACAACTATCAGCCGGGAGCATGCCGAGCATTTCTGCCCCTGGTATCCGAAAGCCGACTGAAGCACATAAATGACGGCCTCGTCCAAATCCGCGTCCGAATCGAGGATAATGGCGTTCTTGCCGCCCATCTCAACGATGACATTTTTAACGACCGAAGAAAGCCCCTGCCGGATTTCGTGCGCCTTTGAAAGAATATGAAGGCCCACGTCCCTGCTGCCCGTAAATGCGACCATGGCGACGTCGGGATGTCCTGTCAGGGTGTCTCCCATTGCGCCTCCGGGGCCCGGAACAAAATTAAAGACTCCCTCAGGCAGGCCGGCCTCTTCGAAAATGCGGGCCAGCATATACCCGACCACCGGCGACTGCGAAGCGGGTTTATAGACCACAGTATTGCCTGTGACTATGGCCGCAGAACTCATCCCGGTCGAAATGGCCATCGGAAAGTTCCAGGGAGCAATGACCGCCGCTACCCCGCGCGGTTCGTAGCGCAGAAGGCTCGTTTCACCCAACACGTTTCCCATCGTTACGGGATGGCTGTACCGGAGCACCTCCCGGCCGTAATATTCAAGGTAATCGATTGCTTCGCAAACGTCGGCATCTGCTTCGCTCCATGCCTTGCCGACTTCAAGGACCTGGAGCGCCGCTAGTTCGCTGCGCTTGAGCCGGGCCGAAGCGGCTGCTTTGAAAAGATATTCGGCTCTCTTTTCCGCTGGAGTATCCCGCCAGTCCGGGAACGCGAATTTTGCGGCGGCAACTGCCGCTTCAGCCTCTTTGACACCCGCCGAAGAGATTATTCCCACGGTTTCATCGGGGCGATCGGGGTTCAAAGACTCGAACCGGGAGGATGTGTGAATTTTGTCCCCGCCGACTATTAAGGGGACTTCTATCGGAAAGCTGTCTCGCAGTCTCTTTAACGCATCGGCGAATTGAAGGCGATGCCCCGCGCGTGACCAGTCGAAAACGGGTTCTATTCTGTAAGGGCCGATACCGCTTTGTTCGGTGCTTTCTTGCGGTTCGGTTCGTATTTTTTTGAGCTTGTCGGCAGGGTTGCTCAACAGATTGCCCCTGGGCAGCTTCAGTGAAAAGGCTTGCCGCAGAAAAGATTCGTTGGCCGTGTTCTCGAGCAGCCTTCTGACCAGGTAGGACATCCCCTGCAACATCTCACCCACAGGGCAGTAGACACGAACATGCAGGCCAGCTTTGCGAAGAGCGCTGCGAACCGGCTCGCCCATGCCGTAGAGCACCTGATATTCAAGATCTTCCCCGGTCGCGCCAACTTCTTTGGCCGTCTCGGCAACCGCCGCAATCGAACGAACGTTGTGTGTGGCGCACGCCAGCTTTACACGGCCCCTGTTTTCAAGAATGATCCGGGCCAGGCGCTCGAAATTGGCGTCTGTTTCAAACTTTTCGGTGAATACGGGCGAGGGCCAGTTCTTCTGGCCGGCGATGATGCGTTCCTGGTCCCAATAAGCACCCTTCACGAGCCGGATGGTAAAATGGAAGTCGCCCTGAACAGCCCAGCGGATCATCTGCTCGAGATCTTTTTCGCTTTCCCTCAAATAGGCCTGAATTACTATTCCCGTATGCGGGTACCTGCTGAATTCGGGTTCCTCCATAAGACTGCGATAAAGCGCAAGCGTCAGGTCCTTTAACCCATGGTGTTCCATATCGAAGTTAACGAAAGCGCCGGCCTGCATCGCCTTGCGCAGGATCGGACGCAAACGCTCCTTTGCTTTTTCGGTCGAGTGCTCAAAAGCGCACGCGTTCATCTGTGAGTACATGGCCGACGTCTTGAGTGAGACATTCACTTTGGGAGAATGACCCCAATCGTCGCCCCCCGGGACACCGGCAAGAGGACGCCATTTGCGCTGGGCGGCATCGAGGAAGTCAAACAAGTTGAGGTAGCGCTCCAGATACTCCTCAGCTTCCTTTTCGGATACGACGGCTTCACCCAGGAGATCTATCGAGAAGGCCATACCACTGGAGCGCAGCCTTTCAAGCACCGGCAGGCTGTCTTCCGGAGAAGTCCCGGCAATGAACAGCCTCGCCATTTTGCCAATGTTCCTTCCGATGGCCCTGGCAATGACCCTGGATGTCATCCAGGACGGGGCAACGTATTTGATTCCCCAGTTGACTGCAGAGGGGAAGTGCAGGGCGGGATCGGAAAAATACTGCTGTATGTGACTGATTACTGAGTCGGCATCCCTCAGGTAGGGAAACACATCGACAAAGCGAAACATCTGCACTTTAAAGGCCTCATTGTGCATGCACCACTCGAAAAGCTTGCCTGTCCAGTATTCCTTGCTGAAGATAGATCCTGATTCTTCCTCCATCAGATCGTAGAGGCGATATCCGGTCTCGTGGATACTGCTTTCGATATCAGAATTCATAAGCAAACTCCTGGCGGGAAACCACCGATTACATATCCCTTTTATGCCTCTCTGTACGCCTTTCTTTTTTCCACCCTTTCGCTGAGTCTTTCTTTTTTACATTCCTGTTGAGAATACTGGAGCGGTCTCGGGCTTCAAAATGATGGGGCTCAACGATAAATGACCCCGGCGCTAGAGGAGGGGAGGGCTTATCCCCAGGCTTGCGCACGCCTCCGGCAGGTCTTTCTGCGAAGACCTGCCGGAACTTTGGAAACAGGATAAATTCCACCGGGACGGATTCGACAAGATAGAGCTGCGGTCCGGCGACAAGGAAGCGAAGACCTCTCCCGGAAGCCTCGCGAGCCAGTATTTCAATCAAAACCGGAGACTTCTCCCGTCTTCTTGCAATCCGCAAAGCGAGGTCCCGGTCTGAAGAAAGTGCTATAACACGGCTGCTGGAGCCGATTAAACCAAATTGTTGGGCCTGAACTATATGTTTGGGTCTTAATCCGAAGTAAAGCCGCTCAGGCACATCGGAGGCAGGCGGATAGCATGGCTTTTCGACTTTCGGAGAAAGGCGCAACATGTTTCCATCCAGTTTCCACGGAAGCTCTATACCCACCAGCGCAAGCTCACGAATCGTGGATTCACGCACAAAACGCAAGGAAGGGTCTTCTTGCAAAGCCCAGTAAAATTCCTTCCAGGGCATGGCGCCGTCTGTATCCCAGAATAGTCCATATTCGCCGGGGCAGTGCCGGGCGATATAGTCGAGGACCTTGGCCAGTGTTTTTGGTTGATGCTTCAGCATAGCCTGGAGCTTTCAATATTGGAGTTTATTATGTGATTATATGCCATGTCGGGGGCAGTTGAAACTTAATCGTTCACTGCAAAGACTCCGCAAGCATTAGATCAAGGCGCGGAGAACAGGAGAAAAACTTCGCAAACCGTCGATAACGGGGCTGACAGGATTAATCGATGTCGGCTGGCAAATCGTCCAAAGACAAAAATGACAGCAATCAGAGATATTTTTCAATTCTATAAATCCTGTGAGCTATGTTCGGGTGGAGGGCCGGGATTTAGCCAGATCGGAGGCTCTGGATCTTTCCTGTCCATTAGTTTACATAATGCGGTTTTATCCTTCGCGGGACCGGTCTGAGAGCCGGTTTGATTCTTTGTAAAGCAGGAAAATCATACGAGGCCATAGGATAGCCCTGACCGGTTAGGAGCGGAGCGACGTGAATGCCGGGCAGGGCGTCGAGGTCTTTCTCGTGTGTATGGCTCGCGAGAGATCTTAAAACAGGTATCCTCAGATTCGGAGCGGGGTGTCCCTTCATTCAAACGTCCGGATGAGTGCGAGGACGTGACAGGGGATGCTTTTACCCCTGGCGGGCTCCTTGCTTGCGAATCCGTACCTTTTGGAAAACATAGGCGCGTCTCTCGATGAGTCTTACGGTATCCCCGAGTTCGTCGCTGGTTCCCCTTCACACAATCCGAGGGGAACAAGCGGAACGGACCGGGGACGGAAGCGAACCTTAGAGCGCGACGCGTGAGCGGGCTGAAAATCCTATGGTTTATCTACTGTCCATATCTCACCGCGACTGTCTCATGTGAGACACTTTCGGGTGAGATATGAACGGGATTCAGGGCGGTTCTGAGCTTCACGAAAACCTGCGGCTGCGACCGGCGCGCGGATGATAAAACCTATTATGTACCGGAGGGCTTCCCGGAGGCTTGAACCTGGCTGGAACCGAGGCCATACAATCAAAGCTTGCAGATTGGCTCTGACAAAACCTTTTGGCCCTTGGTACCGGCATATATTATGTACTCCTGGCGTCGGCCAGCCAGGTTTACATAATATATATTATCAGACATTGGCTATGCCCAACAACCTTTTCACTTGACTTCAAAGTGCTTTTCAATTACATGATTCGGGCGCTCAAGCGGGAATAACTCAGTGGTAGAGTGCAACCTTGCCAAGGTTGAAGTCGCGGGTTCAAATCCCGTTTCCCGCTCCATAGACTACCCGGGGTGGTTTTGAAAACCACCCCTTTTTTTTGTGGACTTCAAGCGAGTTGTGCCTATATTTCCCATGGGTGGAATAAATCTGCCCGCTTGTTGTTTACGCGTTTCGTGCCCTAAGCGGGAATAACTCAGTGGTAGAGTGCAACCTTGCCAAGGTTGAAGTCGCGGGTTCAAATCCCGTTTCCCGCTCCATTGACGATTCGGGGTGACTTTACGTTCACCCTTTTTTGAGGACTTCCAACTGCTTCCGGCTATATATTATGGAGACAATCGCCCCATCCAAGCAGATTCATGCAGGCAAGCGGAAGACCTGGAAAAGCCTTAGCGAGGAATTTTATTCGCATTTCACTTACAAGGATCGTGTCCTCGTCACTATTGACCCGGACCCGGACGCGATCGGGTCTGCCCTCGCGGTGAAGAGACTCCTGTGGCATAAAGTGTGCTCGACCTCGATCGGAATGATCAGGCCTATAAGAAGGTTGAACAATCTTGCAATGGTGAGGTTGCTCCGCCTTCCTTTGAAACTCTTAAAAAAGCACGACCCCGAGAAGTACGACAAATTCGTTTTAGTCGACGGCCAACCTTCCCATAATGAATTATTCAGCCAGTTCCATTATTCGGCGGTCATCGATCACCACCCGCGGACAGAGGATGCGTTAAACGCCGCTTTCTGTGATGTGCGCCCCGAGTACGGGTCCACTTCCACCATCATGTCTCAGTATCTCAGGTCCGTAGGGATCAAACCGTCACTGGGCCTTGCCACGGCTCTGCTGTATGGAATAAAAACCGATACCCGCAACTTTGAACGCCACACGTTGATTGAAGACATCGAGGCTTTCAGATACCTTTTTGAACACTCCGATCACAATATTTTAAGAAAAATTGAGATTTCCAATCTCTCACTTCATGATACCCGATATTTTCATAAGGCATTGGAGAGAAAGCATGTCGTTAAGGACAGGATTTTCGTTCACCTCGACGAGGTTACCTCTACCGACATTCTGGTTGAGGTCGCTGAATTCATGCTCAAGATCCACAGCATCTGCTGGAGTATCGTGTCGGGGATTCATAACGATACTCTGGTTATAGTCGTTCGTAATAATGGACCGCGAAAGGATGCCGGCAAGGTTGTCAGAAATGCTTTCGGGTCCATAGGTTGTGCAGGGGGACACCAGGCGTTGGCCCGTGCGGAGATTCCGCTGTCCCGCCTGTCTGAAGTTATAGGGCGCTTATCGTCCACTTCTATCGAACGTTTTGTTCGGCAAAGCCTCTCTCCCTTTGGGAAAACTTGTAAAGAACGTGTATCCTCCTGATAAAACTGATAATAATTCTAATATTACCCATGCAACCGATTGTCGGCATTCGCTCAAAGGCGTCGATATCTTTACGGACGGCGCTTGCGCTGGTAACCCCGGGCCTGGCGGATGGGCTGCCATTTTACGCTATAAAGGAACCGAGAAGGAAATTTCAGGCTTTGAAAGGCAGACCACCAACAACAGAATGGAGATGAAGGCGGTAATCGAGGCTCTCCGGGTGTTAAGAGAACCCTGCAGGGTTAAAGTCCACACCGATTCCAGGTATCTGCGGGACGGAATTACCCTCTGGATACATGGCTGGAAGAAAAACGGATGGATGACCAAGGGCAGACAGCCCGTCAAGAACCGGGAGCTTTGGGAGCTTCTAGACGATTTGTCTCAAAAGCACCAGATGGAATGGATCTGGGTAGAAGGACATGCGGGCCATGTGGAAAACGAGCGTTGCGATGAGCTTGCCCGCCGTGAGATCATAAGAAATAATTTAAAGTAAGCCGGTTTTTGTTCCAGGAAGGCAAAACCAGGTGATGGGCCAATTTGGAGGGCAGCAAGCCTTATAATTTCTAGTTAAACTTCGGACGTCCCGCTAAGCACATAACGACATGCCCTGCCCTTCCCGATTCTGTGGAGCTTCGCGGAGTCAACCAATTCATTGAGTTCACGCAGGGCCTGGCGTTCGGAAATTTCGGCAAGTTGCGAATAGTATTTATTCGTTATGAACCCGTGGGTTTTAATGAATGCCATTGCCTGCATCTGCCTAACCTTAAAGCCTGAATCGGGCATCCTGTCCCCGGCGCTCAGCCCTGGAATAGGCAAAACTCCGGTATCCGGAATTTTCTTTTCTTCTGTGACGGGTACTGGTGCTGCACCGGGCTCTCTTACGTCGGGGGGCAGGTCTTTGACCTGGATTTCATGCCTGTCCGAAAGAATAATCGCTCTCTCGATCACGTTTTCCAGCTCCCGCACGTTGCCTGGCCAGTAATAATCAAGAATACGCTCCATTGCGGCCGAAGAGATGGCGATCAACTCCTGATTGTTTTCCTTCGAGTACTTGGCAAGAAAGTGATTTACCAGAAGGGGCAGATCGTCCGGGCGTTCGCGCAGCGGCGGCAAATAGACATGCACTACGTTCAGGCGGTAATAAAGATCGCTGCGGAAGCGGCCGTTTGCAGCATCTTCCTTGAGATTTCGGTTGGAGGCCGCCACCATACGCACGTCCACCTTTAGTGTTTGGCTGCCCCCTACCCTTTCGAACTCCATTTCTTGAAGAATCCGAAGGAGTTTGACCTGCAGAGGAGGAGACATTTCGCTTATTTCGTCCAGAAATAGAGTTCCCTCATGAGCGAGTTCGAATCTGCCCTTTCGCTGGCTCACCGCCCCACTGAATGCGCCCTTTTCATGCCCGAAAAGCTCGCTTTCGAGCAGTGTTTCGGGTAAGGCCCCGCAGTTTACCGATATGAAGGGATGCTCTTTTCGCGGGCTGTTATAGTGTATGGCCCTCGCAATCAACTCCTTGCCGGTACCCGAATCCCCCGTTATCAGAACGGTTGCCTTAGTGGGGGCGACTTTTTCAATCAACTCGAATATGCGCTGCATCTGCGCGCTTTTGCCTATGATGTTTCCGAAGTGATACTTGCCCTGCAGCTCGCGGGCAAACTGCCGATTCTGCGTGACCAGGTGATAATGGTGGATCGCCTTGGCGATTGTGAGTTTCAATTCCTCATTCTTGAAGGGCTTGAGGATGTAGTCGAAAGCGCCCTTTCGCATCGCCTCCACGGCCTTTTCCACGCTGCCGAAGGCCGTCATCATAATAACCGGAAGATCGGCCTGACGCTGTCGAATGCGTTCCATAAACTCCATGCCGTCCATCCCGGGCATTTTCATATCCGTGATAACCACATCCAGGTCGTTTTCCTGGAGGAGTTCAATGCCTCTGCGAGCGCCTTCGGCGGTGATGACATGATAGCCTTCCTCTGAAAGCAGCGCCTCCAGAACGAGCAGGTAATTCCTTTCGTCATCGACAATAAGGATTGACTTCATTCTATTCCGCACGTTCCCCCTCTTCCTCGAATTCGGGTTGCGTGAGCGGGAGTCTTATGAGCATGGTGGCGCCGCACCCTTGCAGGCTTACAACTTCAATTTCGCCGCTGTGATTGTCGATTATGGTCTGAACGATGGCAAGCCCCAGACCGGATCCTTTTTCGCGCGTTGTGAAAAACGGATTGAAAATCTTTTTCATTACTTCCTTGGGAATTCCCGCTCCGGTGTCCTGGACCTGGATTTCCACAAGAGAAGCGTCATTCCTGCCGTTAACAATCGAAGTCTTTATCGTGAGGTTTCCTCCTTGCGGCATCGCCTGCAAGGAATTAGCAAAGATGTTCACAAACGCACGGTAGAGCAGGTCCTCATCGGCTTCGAGGCAATAATCCCCTGTCTGGTAACACTTTTCAACCATGATACCGAGCCGTTGGCACTCGACTTCCATTACGGAAAGATTCCTGTCCAGAATGTCTTCTATACGGCATTTTGCAGGCCGCAACGCCTGGGGCCTGGCGAAGTCCAGAAACTCGGTCAGGATATTGTTCAGGCGTGTCGATTCCTCGACTATAATCGAGGAAAATCTTTTTTGTTTATCGTCCTGCATGCGGCTATCGAGAAGCTCTGCCGTGCTCCTTATGATACCCAGGGGGTTGCGGATTTCGTGAGAGACACCGGCAATCATTTCGCCAAGTGCCGCGAGCCGCTCGGATTGATGAAGCTGCTCCTCGAGCTTGTATCTTTCTTCGCTTCTTGCCGTGATTATCCGTTCGGCGTGCCTGGCGATGAAAAGAATCGTCACAAACAGGATTCCAACAAAAAGAAGGAAACTGAGCGCGACTATCCATTGAAACCTGTATATGGTTTCATAATCGTGAGTTACATCCTGCGTGATTTCAAAAACACCGAGGACTTTGCCCTTTCTCCAGCTAAGCGGCCTTTCCTCCCACATAGGCAAATAAGTCGTGAGCCTCCGGGTGCCCCCCTTCAGTTCGAATCCGAATAGATCAGTCTTCTCGGCCGAGAGTACCGAGACGGATTGTCCGTTGAAGGCCTGCTTGAAGGGTGCGCCAAGGTCGCCCTTGCTCCCGATCATTTCCTTATTTGTGCTGTATAGGAGTATCTCTTCGGAACTGTAGATGTTAACGCGCTCTAACGCCAGTCCGTGGATTGTGTTGCTTACGACCATGTCAAGCCTTTCATACTGGCTTTCCCGGCTAAGGCGGATTTCCCCATCGGCTATAACTGTAGGCACGGTGAATTGGAAAAAGACCTGGTGATTGAGGTTCTCGGCGACGATATGCGCATATTGTTCGCTTTTCTTCAGCAGTATAGCCTTGGCTTTCTGAGAGATAAACCCGGAGAGAAGAATGGTGCAAACCAGGATCACTATAAGACTGGAAAGAGCAAGATACTTGACCAGTTGAAAAGGCTTGACGCTTTCTAGAACTTTTTTCTTGGCTTGAATGGATTTCATTTTTCGTAGTTGTCTTCTTTGTTAAGCAATTGTTTAACCTTAGCCCGCCTTTGCTCAAGCTGATCTTTGAATTTAGCTTCCCATCCTGCGGGCTTGGGATTAAAGAAAAGCACGCCGGCCAGTTCCCCGGGCATGTAGACCTCGGGAAGCCACCCTTCCTCGAAGTCGTGAGCGTATTTGTATTCTCTGCCGTATCCCAGTTTTTTTAAAAGCCCGGTGGGCGCATTGCGCAGGTGCATAGGCACCCGGGCGTCGCCACTGTTCCTGGCTGCTTCAAGAGCGCTCCCAAAAGCGATGTATAGCGAATTGCTCTTGGGCGCAAGGCAAAGATACACAATAGCCTGAGCAAGGGCAAGTTCCCCTTCGGGACTGCCCAGGTAGTGATAAGCCTGGAAAGCATTTATGGCCTGCACCAGGGCGGCTGGATCAGCAAGCCCGATATCTTCGCAAGCCATCCGGACGATGCGTCGAGCCAGATATAGCGGGTCCTCGCCCGCTTCAAGCATCCGGGCCAGCCAGTAGAGGGCAGCGTCGGGATCGCTTCCCCTGACGCTTTTATGAAGGGCGGAGATGAGGTTGAAGTGTTCCTCGCCAGCCTTGTCATAATGCACCGGCTTACTCAGCATCGCTTCTTTTGCGCCTTCAAGGTCAACGTTTCTTATGTTTTTCGAATCAGCCGCCGTTGTCAAAACGGCAAGTTCAAGGGCGTTCAAAATGACCCGGGCATCTCCTCCTGAGGCCGCAAGTAGATAGTCCACCGCTTCCTGTGTGAGCCGCGCCGGAAATTTCCCGAGCCCCCTCTCTGCATCGCTCAAGGCACCGTCGATTATTTGCCTCATATCGCCCTCTTCGAGCGGCTCCAAAACCACAACCTGAGCGCGCGAAAGAAGCGGACGAATAATTTCAAAAGACGGGTTTTCTGTCGTTGCCCCGATCAAAAGGATTGTTCCGTTTTCAACGTGCGGCAGAAGGGTATCCTGCTGGGCTTTATTCAATCTGTGGATCTCGTCCATGAACAGCCACGTTCGGATTTTCCTTTTTGCGAGGACTTCTCTTGCCTCCTGAACGGTAGCCCGGATTTCTTTGGCCCCCGCCATGACTGCAGACAAAGACACGAAAAAGCTTTCCGTGTGCTTTGAGATGATCTTAGCCAGAGTGGTCTTGCCGGACCCCGGAGGGCCCCAGAGGATAAGCGACTGGAAATGTCTATTCCGAATAATTCTGTCGAGTATCTTGCCGGGCCCGAGCAAATGCGCCTGCCCGATGAACTCGCCAAGGTTTCTCGGCCGCATCCGTTCGGCCAGGGGAGCTTGTCCCCTGAGTTCTTCATCCGAATGCTTCTCGAAAATATTCAACTGGTCCATTGACTTTTGATTTTGCCGGGTCGATTTCATGCCCTTCGCTGCCCCTTCGGCGAAAAGCGTATATTGCCACTGACATTGCAGTTTTCTGAGGATAAGCTTAATTGTAAAAAAAAAGTACAAATATTCCAGCTTTTTGCTGTAAAACGGCTCAGTTTGTTATTTTGCCGCCGCCTCATGCCCATCGGATGGGTGAGTCCGATATCGAAACCCTATGCGACTGTTTTCCCACAAATATTATTGTGCATTTTGCCCGACGATGTTAGGCTGTGACACTTCCTTTGAAAGCTGAGAATTATGAACCACAAGCCAGTGAAAAGAATTGTGCTCGTCATGGTTGATGATGACGAGGATGATTGCCTGCTGGTCGAAGCTGCCCTTTATGAAGCCTACTTCAAATGCGATTTTCGCTGTGTTCGTGATGGCCTGGAGATGCTAGATTATCTCAATGGGTACGGCCCCTATCAGGACCCTGCCAGAGCACCCCGTCCGGATATAATTTTACTTGACCTCAAGCTGCCCAGGATGAACGGCCGCGAGGTCCTTCTGAAGTTGAAATCAGATGAGCGGTTTCGCTCGATCCCCGTAATCATCCTGACAACCTCCAATCTGGAGGAGGATATAGCTTTCTGCTACGATGTGGGCGCCAACACTTACGTTGTCAAGGAGGCCTCGTTTGACGGGCTCAGGGCCGCCCTGAAGGTCGTAAGAAATTACTGGTTGGACACTGCTACACTTCCCCCCAGGGGAGATATTCCAGCCCGGGAAAAGCAGTGAATCATTTTAGCCCATTGATTTGTAACTCTCCCCGGCATCTCTGATTAGCGGGTACTTTGAGGGCTTTTAGCCTGTTTTTCGTGCCGGCCTTCCAGAACCACTAAAAGCTCACAGTCATTGATCCGGTTGATGTGATATAAGTCCTTCTTTAGAAGATCAGGCCCAAACTTCGATGCGCGTATTGCGGGACCTTGACTTATGAAACTTACTACTAGAGAAAAACAGTTGGCCGATGAATCCAGGAGATCCCTCGAACAAAATGCCCGATTAGAATCCCAGCTTGCCGAGGTGAAGGGATTTCTTGAGGCAATCATGGAGCATATTCCCGAAGCAATCACTGTCACAGATGCCAGGGACCTCTCGATTCGAATGGTGAGCAAGTTCGGCCGGGAGCTGCTGGGCCACCCGAACGAACAAATCGAGGGGCTCACATATGAGGAGTATACCGGCTTTCAGGACATTTTACATGCGGACGGCATCACCAGGGCAAGCTGGGAGGAACTGCCACTGACCAGGGCTACCCTCAAGGGTGAGATCATAACAAATGAGGAGTGGGCGCTCAGACGCTCAGACGGGGAAAAGGTCAACCTTCTTTGTAATTCAGGTCCTATCCGGGATCAGAATGGCAACGTAATAGCAGGGATTACCCTTTGGCGCGACATCACCGAGCGCAAACGCATAGAAGAGGAACTGCGCAACAAAGATATCATGGCACGCAAAGATATGGAGGAGGAACTGCAGGCAAAATCCAATCGTCTCCAGGAGGTTAACTCCGCATTGAAAGCCTTGCTGCGGCAAAGGGACGAGGACAGGAAGGAGTTCGAGGAAGCTGTTCTGACCAATATTGAAAATCTTATTATGCCCTACGTCAAGCGATTGAAAAACGGCCCTCTGAGCAGCTCCCAGGCCTCATTGCTTGAAATCCTTGAATCTCATTTAAAAGAGCTCACTTCAAAGTTCGGCAAGACCCTGGCGCTCCAATACAGGGTTCTCACGCCCACAGAAATGCGGATCGCAGCCCTTGTAAGAGATGGAAAAACCACCAAAGAGATCGCAGACCTCCTATGCATCTCTGAGAAAACAGCCTCATTTCACAGAAATAATATCAGGACCAAGCTTGGCCTGCGAGGAATGGGAATAAATCTGAGATCTCATCTTTTGAGTCTCACCTGATATGCTGGTTTTTCCCCGGTATTTTCCCCGTAAATTCTTGGGCTTCAAATCCGGCCCAAAACCTGTACCATAGACCCGATTACAAAAACAGCGGTAAAAGACTACTCTTACGCTCGCTCAAACTCACGCCGGACGAACTCCGGCGAAGACTTCGGAGGTGAGCCCTGATAGCAAAGCCCCACCCTGTCGTCGCCATCATGGATGAAGACAGCGATGATCGACTCTTGTTAAAGGAGGCATTCGAGCAGTGCCGTCAGGATATAGATATCCATCCTTTTGGAACGGGCGAAGACCTGCTGGATTATCTGACCCCGGAAGGCAGGCACGATCCGGCCGGCGCTGCCGACCTGCTCATCCTTGGTCTACACCTGCCTTTCGAGATCACTTTTGAGATTATAGAAACGATAAAATCAAATCCCAATCTGAGGCACATACCCCTTATCGTGCTGATCGGCCCGCTACCTGATCCCACAATAAAGAGGCTCTACGATCTGGGCGTAAACACCGTGGTCGCCAGGCCGCTGCGCTGGGATGAACTCGTCGATGTCCTGAAAAAAATTTGTGATTACTGGTTCGGGCCCTTGAAAATATAAGAGCCGTTGCCCCATGCCCTTTCACTATACTGCCTGCCTAGCATAATCCGGTTTTGAATTTAAGATATCATTCAAAATGAAATATTTAGTCGCATCCTTCTGAAACAAATGATAATATTACTAGACTGACAAACGTTATCCAGAACGTTCTCAATCACGACAAATATAGAGCCGAGATTGGGCAGGAATTCCGATGGTCCTCAGGAGGCAGCAAATAGATCCCTATGCACAAGGTCCTGCAATTTTCTCATGATCCCGGAAAGACAAAGGCCCCTTCCATCGACCTCCATTTTCAGCGGATTCCGGACAAATCCACTGACAGGAACCGGCTGGTTCTGGTAATGGTGGATGATGACGAAGACGACTGCATTCTTGTAAACGAGGCCCTCAAGGCGGCCTGCAGCGGCTGCACTTTTCGTTGTGTTGGGGACGGTGAGGAAATGCTGGAATATCTGCATCGCCGCGGCCGCTACAAGGATGCCCAGTCGTGCCCTGTCCCGGATCTTATTTTGCTTGACCTAAACATGCCCAGGATGAGTGGCCGCGAAGTGCTGAAAAAATTGAAGACGGACCCTCGCTTCCGGGCCATTCCGGTGATCATTTTGACAACATCGAGGGAATTGGACGACGTAAAAGCCTGCTACGATCTGGGCGCTAATTCGTATATCACCAAACAGCCATCATTCGACGAGGTGGTTTCCTCCATCAAGACGCTCATGGAGTATTGGATAGAGGTCGCGACCCTTCCCCGCAAGAAGGTTCACACTCAGGACCCCGGCGAACCGGGGAAACTTTCCTCGTAGATACACTTATATATAGGATAAAAAACTTCGCTCTTCAGACGAAATAAATTCCATTAACACAGTCAGCAAAGAGTGTGAGGTGGAGAAAAAACCTGGTCCCTTTATCCGCGCTGCTCAATCCGGCCAATTATTATACCCGGCCTTTTCCCCGACACGCTTACTCCCCCAGGTAAGCTTTGCGGATCCCTTCGTCTCTCAGCAATTCTTTGCCGGGGCCTTCAAGAACCACTGAACCGGTCTCCAGGACGTATGCGTAATCGGCTATATTGAGGGCCCCCGCCGCATTCTGCTCGCTCAGCAGGATGGTCGCCCCCTCGCCCCTGACCTCCTTAATGGCCCTGAAGACCTCCTCCACCATTAGCGGCGCGAGCCCAAGCGACGGCTCATCAAGAAGGATCAATTTAGGCTGGCTCATAAGCGCCCTTGCAAATGCGAGCATTTGCCGCTCTCCACCGCTGAGCGTCCCCGCCAATTGCGCCTGTCTCTCTGAAAGGCGGGGAAAAATCGCAAACACCCATTGAAGCCCCTTTTCCAACTCAGCTCCAGAGCAGTTGTATGCGCCAAGCTCAAGGTTTTCCATAACGCTCAGGTTTCCAAATATCCGCCTTCCTTCAGGACTGATTGCAATACCCTGCTGAATGATAGTGTGAGTTTTAAAGCGCGTAATTTCATTTCCGAGAAACAAAATTGAGCCCGAGCGCGGCCTCACCAGTCCTACAACGGCTTTGAAGAATGTCGTCTTGCCGGCGCCGTTGGCGCCGATTAAAGCTACTGTCTGCCCCTCTTCAACCTTGAGGCTGATCCCCTTGAGCGCGTGTATCCCTCCGTAAAAGACGTGGAGGTCCCTAGCCCTGAGCATGAAATGAGTCTCCGAGGTAAGCCCTGATGACCTCCGGGTTGCTCCTGATTTCAACAGGCGAGCCTTCGGCGATTGACTGACCGTAGTGGATGACCTTGATACGTTCGCAAATGCTCATGACAAATTTCATGTCGTGTTCGATCAGGAAAATCGTAATCTCGTATTTTTCCCGTATCCGGCGGATAAAATCGGCAAGCTCGTTTTTTTCCACGGGGTTCATCCCGGCGGCCGGTTCATCCAGCAGGAGCATGCCGGGCCCAGTGGCAAGCGCCCGGGCGATTTCGAGCTTTCGCTGAAGCCCGTAAGGTAGATTTTGGGCCTTCTCAAACGCAAGGGGCCCAAGTCCTGCTTCTTCCAGGTATTTCAAGGACTCCTCCCGGATTCTTCTTTCCTCCCTTCTGTGTTTGGGCAGCCCAAGCATTGCGCTCAAAAACGTAGAATCCATCGAATAGTGGAAGGACACCATCACGTTTTCCAGTCCACTCATATCGCCGAAAAGTTTTATGTTCTGGAAGGTGCGCGAAATGCCCCTCGCGGTAATCATGTGAGGGGGAAGCCTGCTGATCTCCTCTCCGTTCCAGATTATATCTCCCTTCGTGGGCTTCAAAATACCAGTTATCATATTGAAGACAGTAGTTTTTCCAGCGCCGTTCGGACCTATCAGGCCTGTAAGCCCACCCCGTGCAAGCTCGATGGAGAAATCGCTTACCGCTCGAAGACCTCCGAATTCCTTTGTCACGTCGCGCATCCGGAAAAAAGAGTTCATGGCTGTGTTTGATGCCTCTTCAACTCGGCGAACTTCGAAGCCAGAAAACTCCAACTAAGCTCCCTGCGCCCCATGATCCCCTTTCTGGCGAACAAAATCACCAGCATGAGGATGAGGCTGAAGATAACCATACGCATTCCGGGGATTCCAGGAATAGTAAAGGAGCCAATCTGCATAGGCATTTCCACTATTCTGAGCGCCTCGCCCCCCCAGGCGAAAAGCACCGCTCCTATGACGGCTCCGGTCGTGCTGCCAAGGCCTCCGACGACTATGATGATGAGCAGGTTGAATGTAAGCACAAAAGTAAAAAGACCAGGCGTGATGGTTGTTATAAGATGTGCCATCAGTCCACCGGCGATCCCCGAAAAAAAAGCGCTTATCAGGAAGGCGAGCATGAGACGCCGAAACGGATCGACTCCCATCGCCCTTGCTGCAGTCTCATCTTCCCTGATGGCTTTCATGGCTAGACCGTAATTGCTGTCGATCAGCTTCTTGATGGCGATCACGGCCAGAGCCGCTACCCCCCACGACCACCAAAGGTTTGTATACGGATAAAGCCCTTTGAGTCCAAGCGGTCCGTTCGTGACGCTTTGACTTGCATTGCACAACACGCGGACTACCTCTCCGAACCCCAGCGTCACAATCGCAAGGTAATCACCTCGCACACGCAGAACCGGAAAGCTGATGAGGAAGGCAAAAAGAGCAGCCACAAATCCCGCGGCCAGCAATGACACCGCGAATGGGACCTGGATCACGCTAAGCGGCCAGATCACATGATCTAGAATGAAATTGAGTTCCTTTTCAGCAGGGGTCATCGACAGCAGTGCGGAGGTGTAGGCGCCAATTGCTATGAAACCATTGGGGCCGAGATGAAGAAGACCGCACACGCCGTTTACCAGGTTGTAGCTGACCGCGAGAGTGATAAAGATGCCGATATTGTTGAGAATTCTGATTTGATAACCGGAGCCGTAGCGGCTAAAAAGGAAAATAATGCCGAACAGCAAAAAAAACGTAGCGATATTTAGCCAGAATTTGAGTTTGTCATTCATTACCCGCATCCCGAACTATTGAATCACAGACTCACCCATAATCCCGGTCGGTCTGAAAAGCAGGACAACGATAAGAAGCAAAAAAGCGAAAGCATCGCGGTACTCAGCCAGGCTGGGCAAAAGTGCCACTATCAGGATTTCGAAAAGTCCGAGCACAAAGCCTCCGATCACAGCGCCGACAATGTTTCCGATCCCTCCAAGCACCGCAGCGATGAAAGCTTTAAGACCCGGTATGACGCCTATGAACGGATTTATTTGCGGGTATTTCATCGCCCACATGATCCCGCCGGCTCCCGCGAGGGTTGATCCGAGCAGAAACGTGAGGGTAATAATCCTGTCCAGGTTGATCCCCATTAGCCTGGTGGTCTCGAAATCTCGTGAAGCTGCGCGCATTGCCTTGCCCGCCCTGGTTTTGAAGACGATGTACAGCAGCCCCAGGACGAGCACCAGCGTAATGAGCGGAGAGTATATTGTGAGCACCTGGATGTGGAGGTCTCCGGCCCGGATCACGAGGCCGAAAAAGTCGGGCCGGGGAAATGGTTTTGGAACACCTCCAACTATCACCAGGGCAAGATTTTCCATGAGAAAAGATGCCCCGATCGCGGAGATCAGCAATGAAATACGCGGGGCCTGCCTCAAGGGTTTGTAGGCCGCACGATCCAGCAGAATCCCGACTGCTCCGGTTGCTATGATTGCGAGTGGAAAGCTGAGAAACCAGGGGAGTGAAAAAAGCAGAATTCCATAAATGGCCGCGTAGGCTGAAACCATCAACAGGTCGCCATGGGCGAAGTTGATGAGCCTCAGAATTCCGTAAACCATCGTATATCCGACGGCAATAAGGGCATAGAGGCTACCCAGCGAGACGCCGTTTATGAGTTGTTGAACGAAAAGCGTGGCACCCATCCCGGGCAGCCCTCCATTTCGACATTGCAGCCAGATAATTCATAATAGGAGCAGGGCCTGAGATGAGCCTTTATAAACTTTAGACGCCTTTGGCGCAAGCTTCCCTGATGCGTTCGACGAGTTCTGAAAGATCGCAGGGCTTGACGAGGTAATCAAACGCCCCGAATTCCATACCCTCTCGGGCAGCGGTTTCCGACCCATGCCCGGTAAGGATGATCACGGGCATTTGGGGTTCCATTGCCTTGAATACCTTCAACACCTCTATGCCGTCCATATCTTCCATCTTCAGGTCAAGGACCGCGAGATCAAAAGATTCGCTACGCAAAATCCGGATTGCCTCGACTCCTGACAGGGCTGTTTTCACGTGAAAATTGCGCTTGGCGAGCCTCTTTGCCAAGATGGTAACATAGCCCTCCTCATCGTCGATCAGCAGGAGTCTTGTGCTTTTAGTTTGGTCCTTTTTTACGTTTATAGCCTCTCCAGTGGACATATATCATTCATCCGGCCGCAGCATATCTCTTAGATCCGGCCTATCGAGGATTATTCCTTTTTTCGTTTCTTGTCGCTTGCTTCAACAACTCTGGCGTATAGATTCTCAACACTGCACGGCTTCAAAAGACAATCGAAAGCCCCGGACCTCATCGCTTCCATGGCAATCTCCAGGCTCGCGCAACCCGTTAACATAATAACCTCGATTTCAGGCTGCGCAGCCTTGATCCGCCGCAAGGTGTCAATACCATCAATTCCCGGCATTTTCACATCAAGAATTACGACATCTATATTATTTTCGTTCTCAAGGACATCGAGGGCCTCAGGGCCGCCGAGCGCCGAAAGGACCTTGAGCTTGCGCCGGGTCAGCCGTCTGCAAAGGGTCTCGACAAAAGGAGCTTCATCATCTACTACCAGTACAGTGGTATTTACCATCGCTTTCAATTCATCTGCCAAATCTTTGGCAATACGGATCAGGAAGCGCTTCCGTGAATGGGAATATATACATGGAAAGTCGTGCCGAGCCCAACCGAACTGTCCACAGTTAGATCCCCTCCGAGTTTTTTGATGATTCCATAGCAGATCGACAGCCCCAGCCCCGTACCTTTTCCGACGGGCTTAGTCGTAAAAAATGGTTCGAAGATGCGCGACATAACCTCCTTGGAGATTCCGTGTCCGGTGTCCGCGACGTCCACAACCACTTTGTCCCCCTCCACCCCGCTTCGGATTTCGAGCAAGCCGCCCCCTGAACCCATCGCGTCAATAGCATTATTGATGAGATTCATAAAAACCTGCTGCAATTCCGTCGGCGAGGCCGAAATAACAGGCAGGCTGCTGTCAAGCTCGGTCTGTATTCGAATGTTGCTGAATTTCGAGCGCTGGTCACAAATGCTCAGGCTTTCTTCAATTGTATCGTTCACCTGGATCTCGCGATGAACCGGGTCCGTTTTGCGGGCAAAACTAAGCAGTTTATGAGTAATCTCTTTGCAACGCACTCCCTGAAGGCTGATCTGCTTGAGCGAGCGCCTGAATTCTTCTACGTTTTGACTCTGCTCAAGCTCCTGCTCATCGAGCAGGTCATCCATCCACCCGGCTTCCTCGACCATGATTGCCACAGGATTGTTAATCTCGTGTGCTATTCCGGCAGCCAACTCGCCGATTGAGGCCATCTTCCCGGCCTCGATTACCTGCTCGTTCATCATTTCTTTTTCCCGGTCGGCCTTTTCGATCTGGCGAACCACCTTTCTGGAGAAGAAAAGGGCAACGAAAACAATTCCCAGGCTGCCTAAGACAAAAATAGTCAGAGCCAGGACCCTTGCGTGGTTGACCTCGGAGAACGCGTCATCTTCGACCTGCTCGTATGCCAGAGTCCAATCGCCGGCCTTGAGCGGCATCAGAATGTAGATGATATTCCTGTTCCGGTTTCTTACAATTCCCGATACGGCATTACTGCCCGATAAAAATGTTTTGATCTCCCGAACCTGGGATGAAACAGGCGCGTCGATTTCCTGTCCCCTCGTTCCGGCCCAAGGCGCCCTCCTCAGCAGGCCGGTCATGTCGGACACGAGTTCAGTCCTCGGACGCGTCTGATAATCTCCCGCGCTATTGACTATAAGAGCTGAACCCGTCTTCCCGATGTGAATATTTTCAACCAGCGAATTGAAAGCCACGAAGTCTATCGTTGCCCGCAGGAGCCATTCGGCATCACCGCGCCTCTTCTTTACAGCTATGATGAAGTGAGGCGTCCGGCGAAGACCCGAAAGAACATCTGACAGGTAATAGTCTCTCTTTATGGCTTCCAGGAACCATTGCGCCTTGGAGTAATCGGCCATGAGCAGCTTGAGATTGCCTGCGTATGAAATCTGTATGCCGGCGGAGTCAACCACCCCGAGATCCACAAAAACACCCGAATAGGCATTTTGGAGAATAACCAGCTTGTTTTCGAGAAACGCCTTGCTGGTCAGTTCGTCGTAAGTGTAGGAATCCGCCAGGACCTTTATGTAAGAAAGTTTTTCATCAAGATACGAATTTATGTTCTGCTGATGCTTTTCGACCAGTTCCTGGAGATGTGCCAAGACCTTTTCCCGATAAGAGGTCTCGACGTAGTAGCCAATGAGACCTGCTATCAGAATCAAAGGTGTGAAGGAGACCAGGACCACAATCAGGGTCATGTTCCTGGTCAGAGATGTATAATAATGTTTTTCCTGCATATCGGGATTTCAGCAGTTTCGTTAAGCCCTGAGCACCGGAAACCAGTGATTCCAGGTCCGATTTGGGACTGGCTAAGAAGACAAATTTGCCAGCAGCTTTTCCGCCCTCTTCACGGCTTCAAGTATATCGCCGATATCCGCCGGTTTTCTCATGTATGCGAACGCACCAATGCTGCGGCCGTAGGATTCGTCCAATTCAGATCCGTGGCCCGACAGGATTATCACCTGGACCTCGGGACGAGTTTTTTTCACGCGGCGCAAGACTTCCAGGCCATCCATTCCCGGCATTTTCAGATCAAGCACCATAATCTTCGCCGAGCCCGCATCCACAATCCGCAGCGCCTCTTCACCACTGTTGGCTATATGAGCGGTAAATCCACGCAGCCGAAGCCGTTCAGCAAATGCCTCAGCAAATTCCACTTCGTCATCTACTATAAGAATATCGACTCCCATTTCGATCAAACCTTTTCAGATAAAAATCTCAAAGACAATAGTCCGTAATCGGGCCGTCATTTCGAGGAGGTAGTCTGCTTCGGAGACTGCGGACCGGCAAAAAAGAGAGAAAAGCCTCCACCCGGCGCAAGCCATTCGTAGCGCATATCCTGCATGGAAGCCAGTTCCTCGAATTCCCTCCATACGCTGGATTCGGCAACAGCTTCCTTTATAACCTTTTCACCGAATTCGCCACCGAAATAAAAATCCACACCCGGAGGATCGAGACCCTCCCTGACCTGCAGCAATATGGAGCCACCTCCGCTCATACATCCCGTGAAGACCTCAATCGCCCTTGTCAAAGCCATCTGGACCCGGAACGGGTTGATAACAAGCATGACAGGACGATCGCTGAGAGCCCCCCGGAGTTCCACATGCTGGAGCCTTGCAAATCTTGCAGCCAGCAAAACCGTCTGAGCTACTATTACATTAAGATCGATACTGGCAAGAGGATGATCCACGCCATGCGCGAAGCCATTGAACCTGGACGTGATTTCAGTCCCTCTTCTGACCTGCTCTTCTATCCTTCCAATTGAGCGCTGAAATTTCTCACGGTAAACGAACGGAGTCTCTTTCAGGATCGCAAGCAAATCCGCCATCAGTCCGTTTGACTCTTTAATTATGGCCAGAACGTTCTTGAGTTCGTGAGTGACACCAGCCGCTATTTTACCGAAAAAAGCAAGCTCGTTTGCTCTCACCTCGATTTCCCGCAGAGTTTCTTCTTTAGTGGCTTCCATTCATTTAACTCTCAGCTTTGCTTTTGACTCTCTAATCTTTCTATGCGCCTCTTGCATCGCTTTGGTGAGTTCCTCGATATCAACAGGCTTTTCGAGGTAGGCGCACGCTCCCAGTTCCTTGCAAAGCCTCGCTGCATCCTCGGAACCGTGACCGGTAAGGACGATTACCTCGACATTGGGATGCTTTTCTTTCACCCGCTTTAAAACTTCCAGACCGTCTATACCCGGCATCTTAAGATCGAGGACCATCACCTCGGGCTCATCTTCATCGACGATTGACAGGGCTTCCTCCCCACCATAAACCACGGCTGAAGAGTAGTCCCTCAACTGGAGTCGCTCGGACAGGGCCTCGACAAAATCTCTTTCGTCATCAACCAGCAGCACCTTGGAAGGCAGGGGAACATCAAAGTCGAACTTGCGGTATACATCGCTTTGATAATATCCCGGCCCAACTTTGGTCTCAGCCCCTCTGACGCCCGGAATACTCGACGCAAGCCTTTTGAGCTCTTCTTCAAGTGAGGCCAGCATCATTACATGTTTGTTTATTTCCATGACGACAATCCCGTCCTTTGCCGAAACAGAAACATCATGACCTTCCGTGGTTAGTTTCAGATTGACCTCGGAGGCCAGCGCGAAGTCGGCAACACCCTTGAGAGAATCCTCCGACACCGTAAGAACGCTGCTCTTCAGATTGTCGCATATGAGCTGCACCGCATTGTCGTGAGATATTTTATTGGTTGGAATGACAATATCGTAGAGCCCGGCAGCCCAAGGGTCTCTTTGCCTGTAAAGATGTTCAACCCAGAGAACAAGAGACTCATCATCCTTGTGGATCTGTTTTGCTGCGTCCTTCTCGGAAATCTTCTCCAGACTGCACGCCAGGCTGACACGATATTTCATGTCCGCTATTATGCAGACATTGAGAACGTGAGATATTCTCCTCGGCACCATCAGACTGCAGCGTCCAGAAAGCAGGAAATCATCGTCTTTCAGAGAATCAGCGACGACCTGCCTGAGGTATGCAAGGCTGCGCTCCTTTTCATGTGTGAACTTATTGAAAATGGAGGTCTTACCCTTTAGAGCGTTCCATATTTTGCCCTCTTCAATATTGAACCGTTTGCCCGTCGCAGCCACCAGACCAGGGTCATCGAGATACCGGCAACCCGTTTTCTCTATAACACTGCGTACGACCTGCTCGGCACCGCAATAAGAACCATAAAAGACATTGACAACCGGCATGATTGCCTATCCCTTCATTTGAAAATGTGGCGAGTCATCGACAAAGCGAACCGAAACCAGCGGACAGCTATCCTTGCATTGCGTATGCTCGCTGGAGTGAATCGCCTCAACCGCATCATAGATCGTCGAGTAAATGTTCTTCTCCTCGATTTTTGGCAACAGGTGCGTGCGCTTCATAACTTCAAGCACTTTCTCATTGAGTCCCGCAAAGGATATCCCATAGCCTGCGCTTCGTACCCGCTCCACAATGAGCGAGAGCATTTCCTCCCCCGAAGCGTCCATATCGTTTATACCGTTGGAGATAATGAGAATGTGTTTGAGTTCCGGCATTGCACGAACTCGCTCCGAGACCTTTTCTTCAAGATAGCCCGCATTCGCATAAAACAAGGCGCCGTCGAAGCGGATCATGGCAATATGCCGGCATTCCTCAAGCCCGTGGTCGCGGGCGCTCTGAAAAGACCGGTCCTCATGCATCGACAGGGTGGTCACCTTCGGGCGCATGCTCTTATAAAGAAACACTCCCAGCGATAGCAGTACGCCTATCATGATTCCTTCGTCGAGATGCGGGGCGGTAATAAGGGTTGCCAGAAAAGTAATGATAGCAATCAGCCCGTCGTACCATTGCGCCTTCCATGCGTGAATGAAGCCCGAGGGGTTTATCAGGCCTATAACCGCCATCATGATGACAGCGGCCAGGACCGACTGAGGCAGATGGTAGAGAAGCGGAGTAAAAAAGAAAAGCACTATGCCAACGGAGAAGCAGGTAAATACACTCGATAAACCGGTTACCGCGCCCGCCTGAATATTTACGGCCGACCTGGAGAAGGAACCCGATACGGGAAAGCTCTTTCCGAAAGCCCCGATAATGTTGGCAATACCCTGACCGATGAGTTCCTGATTAGCGTCGAGCCTTTGTCCTGTTTTAGCGGCCATCGCCTTGGCAATCGAGATTGCTTCCATGAACCCGAGTAGAGAGATGATAGCCGCTATCGGGAGCAACTTGAGCAAAACATTCAAGTCAAATCTTGGAATTCCGAAAGTGGGCAAGCCGGCCGGAATTGCTCCCACAACGCTCCCACCGCCCATCAGTACGACAGCTTTTTCATCGATCGAAGAGTTGCCGACCTTTACGATCCAAGTCGAACCGTCTCCTTTTAAGGTTTCATCAAGTTCGCGCGAAGGAAGGTAAATCTTTTTGCCGGCGGCGGCAGTAGCGGCAGTAAAGAGATAACCTCTAATCCTGGCGCGCCTTCGAGCCATTATCTCCTTGAGTTCAGAGAGTCTTAAATCGACCACATCGCATTCGTGCTTTATCGCCAGGGCCTCCTTGGAGTGGCTACCGTATTTTTCCTCAGCACCCGTCAACCTGGGGGTAAATTCGGCCCGTGTGGCCGCGAGCGCCTTTGACTCCTTTGCCGCCTCGTTGAACGCTGATATGGTGTCCCGGCAGTCGCTCGACGCTATCATATCCACAGGGACCCGAACGTTATGTTCATATCCAATCGCCCAGGAAATCACAGTTGTGACCGCCACTGCGACAAGGACGTACGGGATGCGCCTGTTGATCCAACGCAGCCCGTACATTATCACAAACGCGGCCGCCCCCAACGCGAGGGTCGGCCAGTGCGTATGGACCAGTGCCGCCTTGATGACCCGGTATATAGTCTCATAATGATGCTCAGCACTCTCTACATTGACGTTGAACATCTTCGAGAGCTGGGAAGTCGCAATGATGATTGCGCCGGCGTTTGTGAATCCGTTTACCACCGGGTGGGAAAGAAAATTGACTACCAGCCCCAACCGCAGAATTCCCAACGCAAGCTGGAAAACTCCGACCATAAGCGCAAGCAGGATGGCATAGGCTATAAAACCCTCGCTTCCGGCAGTGGCAAGGGGCGACAGGGCTGCTGAAGTCATAAGGGATACAATCGCCACCGGTCCGGTTGCAAGCTGCCGGCTCGATCCGAACAGAGCACCAATCAACGACGGCATAAAGGCGGCGTAAAGTCCATACTGGACAGGCATTCCGGCGAGCTGGGCATAAGCCATTGATTGCGGAATGAGAACAAGGGCCACGGTCAAACCTGCAACCATGTCCTGTTTGACGGTGGATAAGTTCGAATCCTTCAACCAGTCGATAAAAGGAAAAACCTTACTAAGCATAAACTCATTCCCCTGGCACATGAGAAAACTGAAAATCCGTCCGATCAGCCCTTTGCAGAAACCGAGTCACCGGGAGCACTCCGGTCTCTTCCATACAGGGATTTACCCAATTTGCTGCTGATCGATCTTTTTAGGCAGGTGAACGGTCATCGTAGTCCCCTGCCCTTCCTTGCTCTTTGCCTCGATCTCCCCGCCAAGCCTCTTTATAATGCCATACGCGATGAACATACCCAGCCCTGTCCCATGTCCCTTCTCTTTAGTGGAAAAAAAAGGTTCGCAAAACCGGCGCAGCGTCTCCTCCGACATCCCGCAGCCGTTATCCTGAACTGAAACTGACACAGTTTCCCCGTTGTCACAGGTGCAAATCGTGACAACCCCCCCGTCTTGAACAGCCGCAAAGGCATTGCTCAGCAAATTGAGAAAAACTTGCTGAAGCTGGCCCCGGTCCGAAGGAATTGCAGCGAGGTTATCTGCAAGCTGCAGACGAAGATCGAGATTTCGGTAGCTGGCCTCCTTTTCAACGAAACCAACCGTTTCGCGAATCACATCATTTATGTCAAGATTTTCGATATGGGGCTCCATCCTGCGGGCGAAGCCAAGCAAGCGGTGGGTGATCGAGCGGCAGCGCTCCACAGCGTTGATCACCCCGTCGGTCAAGGCAAGAAATTTATCCCTGTTCTTAAACTCACCCCCCAGCTCAAGCAGGTCCTTCATCAGGCCGGCTTTCTCATTTATGATCGCCATCGGATTGTTTATTTCATGCGCCACGCCCGCGGCGAGTCTTCCGATGGACGAGAGTTTGTGGCTGTGTTCGATTTCCCGCAAAGCAGTCTCACGCCTGTCGTCACTTTCCTGGAGCCTGCTCACGAGAAAGCCGGTCAGCTTGAATACAACGAGCAGAATTATCAGCACGCTTGCAAGAAACACATAGAATATTTCTGTCTTGAGCGTGTACCAGGACATGAAAAGTTCGCCCCTGGGCTTCACGACCACGAGCACGTAGGGCGAGTTCTGAAAATAGCTGTATGCCACCAGCACTTCACGCCCGTGCGAATCGGTCGTCTCTATGTAGCCAGCCTCGCTCGAAAAGGGTGGGAGTCCGATGGGAAAAGTGTCCAGCACTTGTCCATAATTCTTGCTAGGAGTCTGCAGCGCGCCCTCCTTGTTTACAAGAAACCCATCACTTTTCGAGTCTAACTGCATCGAGGCAATCAGCTCATCTATCTTATGAGTATCTATTGTGGCACGGAGGGTCCAGGACTTTCCTCCTTCGATTCGCCGCTGCACGGCCATAATCATGTGGGGAAACCTGCGAAAACCATAGAAGACATCGCTGATATAGGTACCCCGCATCCTAACCTCGTCATACCAGGGCTGCCCGCTGTAGTCGCGGCCATTTAGATCGTAGGGTCCCACGTAACTCACCTGCACACCGTTTTCATCTATCACGCCAAGGTCTACAAAGCCGCCGAACTCCTGTTTCATGACACGAAAAATCCGGTTCAGGTTTCCTTCATCCGCCAATTCCTCAAAAGAATGCTCGTAAGCGATAAAACTAACGTTCGCAAGCCCTGCGGCAAGGAACAGCTCAACGGAATGCTTGCTCTTGTCCACCAGGACGAGAAGCGGACTAACAATCTCCTCCCTGAGCGTCTTCTGGTACATGTGGGAGTTTATTATTGCCATCGAAAAAAGAGGGATAACTGTGACTACGACCATCAGGGCGATGATCCGCCTGCGGAGCAGGCGGTAAATTTCAGGGGACCCTCCGTCTTCCGGAAATTCGAGAAACCTCAAACTCTTTAGCCAGCCCGACAAATTCATCTCAAGCCTTCCGCCTTTCAGAAAGCAAATCTCCGGACTTAAGAGCGCCCTTTCGATACCGGCTGACGGCTACTTCCGCAGTCCCTATGACCGAGTGGATTACCTCCACATTTTTCCAGCCAAGATACTGCAAGTACTTCTTCTCGATTCCGCCGCAAATTACCGTCTGCACGTTCTCGGAAGTCACTGTGCGGCAAAGGTCCTCGGCCGACGGACGCGCAAGCACCATATCCCTTCTTTCCACAGGTTTTGAGTCGTTGCCAAAAGAGACAATCAACAGCTCCAGGGCCTGGTCGAATCTAGGACCGATATCATTTCCATAAAGCACAAGCAGCACTTTTCTCATTGGCGTGGAACCTTCGTGGAAACAATACCGTAATGTTTCATTTTACGCCATAGAGTGCTACGCCCCCAACCCAACAATTGGGCGGCCCTTGTTCGGCGCCCGTTTACCTTCACGAGCGCATCCAGAATCATCTTGCGCTCCACCGCCGACCAGTCAAGGCCTTCTTCGGCGCTGAGGGCATCGGAGGGCTGGGGCAAATTCAAAACCGGGGAAGCTGTATCGAGGTCGGTAAGATCTTCGGTCAAATAGGCCGGAAGGTCGCAAAGCTCGATCTTTTCCGTCCGGCTCAAACCGACAGCATACTCGACTATGTGCCTAAGCTCGAGTATATTTCCGGGATAGGCGTATTGCTGCAGCGTTTTCAGACATGCATCCGAAAAACCCGAAACCGTCTTATTCAAAAGCGAGGCACGGGCGTGCAGAAAATGATCCATAAGAAGCCTGAGATCCTCACCTCGCTCTTTTAGCGGCGGCAGATGAAGACTGACCGCGTTCAATCTGAAATAGAGATCCTTTCGAAAGCTCCCGTCCTGCATCATTTGACTTAGATGCCGGCTGGTGGCCGCAATTATTCTGACGTCCGCCTGAAAGCTCTTCGTGCTGCCCAGCGGATAAATGGTTTTTGCATCCATAGCATTGAGAAGTTTGGTTTGAAGTGAAGGAGCCAGATCGTCTATTTCGGCAATATAGAGGGTTCCGTGCTGTGCAAGCCGGAACTTTCCGGGTTTTTTCCCGGACCCCGGAAAGGCGTCTTTTTCAACTCCAAACAGTTCCGATTCAACGAGAAACTCGGGCAAGGCACCGCAGCGGAAAGTGATGAACGGATTCCCGGCCCTCGATGAAGCCTGATGAAGAGCCTCAGCGACGAGGTCTTTTCCCGTACCGATCTGACCGGTGATCAGTACGGGCGCATCCGATTGAGATATAACGGGCAGAGATTGAAAGATCTTTTCCATATGAGGGCTGCGGCCGATGACGCGGCCGAAGCCGAAAGGACTTATCCGCGTCGGGTCCCAGTTGCGGACCTGACGCAGGTCGTCGACCGTTTCGATATAAGCGGCAATCTCTCCGGCCCCATCCTTGAGGGGGGCAAAAGTCACCCGCACCGGAATCTTCTCATTTGCCTGATCGATTATGTCGCCTTCCAGCACGCATCCTTCCAACTCCTGCGTGTTGTTGACCGGGCAGTTCTCAAAACAGTTATTGAAGCGCAGAACGTGCGAGCACGGAAGCCCTTCGCATTCACTTCCGGAAATACCCGTGAGCGCCGCGAGCGAGCGATTCAGGAAGATAATCCTGCGCTCTTTGTCCATGAGGCAGACCCCGATGGGGATTTCATCAAGAACATGAATGAGGTCGATCTGCATGTCCGGCAATTTCACGGCTTCGGGTCGGCGCATTGTAATCATGCAAGAGGGGGCTTTCATGCTATTGCAAATTGAAACATTATGTGTTCCATTCAGTGTCAATACGTGCCTATTCGGAGCATGGACATTACAGGCCGTGTTAAAATAAGTCAACAGAAACTGTTTCATATCGAATCGCTATGATACGTTTTTGCGGCGTAAAAATCGCAGGCAATGGCCCGGCAGAGTACAAAAACCGGCAGTGGGATAGCGCGGAGCGCCACTTTCGCTCGATTGCATCTATGGACAGGCCGGCGAGAACATACCTGGAGCGGTGTATCCTCTACAGAACCGATCCGCCCCCGCAGAATTGGAATGGAATATTTGTCCACAAGGTGAAGTAACAGATTGCGGCAAACCCGATCAGGTGACGACCCAGACAGTTCTGTCCCTTGCCATGTGGATGACCCTGTTGCTGACTCGCCCCATTATCAATTGCTCGACTTTTGAAAGGCCCCTTCTTCCGATAACGATGGTATCGTATTCTCCCTTTTCGGCTTCGTCTATTATGGCATGGGCCGCATTGCTTGCCCCTGATACGATCTTCTGATGAATTCTCGCGGCGTCCATCCCACTGGAAACAAGAGCCGCTCTTGCCTTATCAAAAGAGGGTTCCAGAAGTCTCGCCGCCGCGTCGAGCTCCTTTTCGATTCTCTCAATCTCTGTTTTGTCCCCTTCCGATGAGAAAACCTCGCGCACAAAATTCCTGAAACCGTGAAAGCTGCGAATAGCGTGCAACAGCGTGACCTCGCAGTCTTTCGAAGCGCCCAGCACTTCAGCAACATGGTTCAGGGCAAGCCTTGCCCCTTCGGTATCGTTCAGGCAGAGGAGGATTTTTTTTGCGGGGTACTTTCCTCCCACTATCCATACGGGGATGGGCGCCAGCCCCAGGACGTTGCTGGCGACCGAGCCGAGCATGAAGTCTTTGAGATCGCTAAGCCCCCTTCGCCCGACGACCAGCGCCTTGTAGCCCTTTTTCGATTCAGCGGCGATATCCCGTGCTATCCCGACATCCCTCTCATCAACTCTCAACGTAATCGCTTCATCAGGGAAACCGGCTTCCAGCAAAATCGCTTTGGCCTTTTCCATGAAGTCACGGATGGCATCCACCTCTCTTTGCTCCCAGGCTTCTACGCTCACTATCCTGTAGGTGTAGGCCGGTGTTTTCTTTTCATGATCTATGAATGATTCGGGGAACCTCGTACGAACGTGAAACAGGACCACCTCGAACCGCCTTTCATCCAGGATTGAAGCGACGTACCTCACAGTCGCCAGGGAGTGTTCGGACCCATCGCCTGCGACGAGTATTTTGTCCCGCACCGAATCGTTCATATAATTTCCTTTGTATGAAGCGGTCATTTATCCCGAGAAGAACCGGACGCAACTGCTCAGCCCTGCCGGGTCGCGCTGCGCTTCAATTGAGAGCAAGGGTAGCGCCAGGGGATTTTGAAAGTATGACGGTGGAAATGTCGCCAAGCAGTTTGCTCCTGAACTGCTGACATGAAGCGTCATTAGACATTACCATATCAAGCTGGCGGGTGTGGATGATCAGATACCCCAGTATCCTGAGCTTTTCCTCCATCACCTCTTGATCGTAGCCCTCCAGGCGCGCTGTCAAACCATCGTCCTTAATTTGGCAGTGAAACTCGAACTCTTCAACAATGCTTCCGACGAATTGCGCGCGGCGCACCCGCCTGCTATGGTCCGCCGCACCACCTTTAAAACTGAAGCTGATGTAATTCTCGTTCGGCCTCTCGCCAACAAGAGCTTCAATGCTGCAGAAATGAAAACCGAACCGGGAACTGAGGCTGCAGAAGTTCTTGGATATCATAAAATAATTACGGTTTGAATAAGGGGAAGGCATGGAAGGATCGAGCGCCGGATTGACGCCGGCTTCCAAGAGGATCGACATGAAACCCCTGGAATCCACCGGCGGAGGACCTGCCCACGGCACGGAGACGATGCCTGCCCAGAGCGCGAGCATGGGAATCGATACGATATTGTCCAGGTTCACAAACTTACCCTGCACGTCCTCCCTGAACCCGTCGTCGAGATTCAACACCCACCACTGCATGGGAATATCGCACCAAAGCTGCTTGCTTGCCCTCTCGGAAAAATGGTGATCTTTTCCGAAGCTGAACATCTCCTGGACGGCTTTCTCATGGCAGAACCTGGTTAAATCGTGAAGAGTCCGGCAAGAGGCAGGCTTGAAATCCGATGACTCCGCATCGAGCAGGTGAAGAGGAATTATGTTCTCGGATACCCTCTTCAGGACGTCCAGGACAGCACTGCCTGCCATGAGACTTTTAGCCGGCTCCCGATTTTGCAGCAGCGCTTCGATTTTTCCGCTGAAAACTCCAGGTCCGTCCGCATCGACCGTGACCACCTGATCGTTTTTGAGCAGACCGGTTGCGTTTTCAAGACCCAGGATCGCAGGCACACCCAATTCTCTTGCCACAGTGGCGAGATGTCCGGCCGCCGTCCCCTGCTCGGTCACGAGGGCCGCAGCCCGGCCGAGCAAAACGGCCCACCTGGGCAGCGCCTGCCTTACGACCAGTATTGCTCCCACGGGGAAAAGGAGGGCTTCGCTTTCCTTCCTGACGACGAAAACAGGCCCGAACCCGGCCCCGGGACTTCCCGTAACACCGCCTGAAACGATCGCCTCAGGGGCCGAAATATCGTATTCACCCCTGGTAGCCCTGCTCTGCTGCCTCAGAGGGCGGCACTGAAGTATTATTATCTCCCCTTTTTCATCCAGCGCCCATTCGACATCCTGGGCCACCCCGTAATGCTCCTCTATGCTGAGGGCGATACGCGCCAGCTCCAGCGCGGTATGATCGCCGATGGAAGCCTGCAAACCCTCATCTCCGACGATTTCAAGCCGGCACACACCTTCGTCCGGGTAGCAGACAAATTTCTGCCGTTTTTCCGAAATGCGCTTTTCCACGACTTGAAGCGGATAATTTCTCGATACAGCAAAGACATCCGCCGCAGCGCTCCCGTCCACCACCGTTTTGGGCAGGCCAAAGACGGAATGAATGAAAATCCGCTCATCCAGGATATCCAGAGGATTTCTCGAATAAACTACACCGCCCGCAACAGCGTTCACCATGGACATGCACCCCACGCACATATCGATGTCCCTGTCGCGGATTCCCCTGTTCAAACGGTATGTAATCGCCTGAGGGCTGTATTTGCTTGCCGCAATTTCCTTGTATGCTTGTATGAGGTTGTCCGAGCTTACGTTCAATTCGGAGCGGTACTGTCCGGCAAAGGAGTTTTCCCTGGAATCTTCGCCAAGGGCGCTGCTGCGAAAAGAGACTTTCACGCCCGGCCCTTTTTTTCTTTCGAGATCCGCATAGGCGTTCAAGATGGCTGTTTCCAGTTCGGCGGGCATAGCTGCCCGTATGATGTGCTGCTGAATTTGCGCACTCAGCGAGAATAACTGGTCCATTTCTTCCGCCGGGAGAGATTGCATCAGGCGGTCGGTCTCCGCCTGAAGGTCACCGTGGCGGAAGAATTCGCGAAAAGCCCGGGAGGAAATCACGAAGCCGCCGGGCACCTTTATTCCGAGATGATTGCGGATTTCACCGAGATTGGCCATCTTGTTGCCGGTCTCATCGGATCTTGTCTTATCAACATCTTCGAGAGAAACTATCAGCGGACCCGACCCCGTTTCCTTTTTTGCGGACAGAATTTCAGTGATCCTGCCCTGGATAGACCTGAAGCTGTCGTTGAGGCCGATATACTTGGATGGAGCAAGCTGATCCATGCACTGCACCATACGAAAGACGCTAACGGAGACCGCTGTGCAGTTACCTCGAATAAAAGACATTCCGAAAGGCCTGTCGCCTTTTCCGGCCTCCTCAAGCTCGGACATGATCTGCAGGGCTTTGTTGTTGGCGCTCAGGAGCAGCTTGAAATTATGATACCGGGTCTGGAAGGCGGTGCGAACGGCTTCAGCGTCCGACGGGACGAGCGTCTTGCCTCTTTTCCCAATTCCAAGTTTCTTAAGGCACTTTTTGATTAAAGACATACGGCGGATCGCGTAAGAGGGTCAATGCGAACGGGCACAGCACTATAGGCAAAATTGCCACGCTCGACGTTCCCCCCCTGCCCCTTCAAATAAGCAATTCTTACGAAAAGTTTTTGGCGGGCTGCGCTGCGGTCAGCCCACCCTATGGGTTCTTTCATGGTTTCAGGGTGTCCTGAGGGGAGGTGAAAAACTGTCCTAGCTAAAGACCCCGGTACCGCATCATTGAAGAGTCAGTCAACTTTATGCGCCTTGCGTGTCCGCGATCCCACCTTTTTCATTGAGCCTTTTTCTTTTATGAGCGTCCTGTATTTTATACAACAGTTCGTCGATTTCGATCGGCTTCATGAGGTAGTCGAAAGCGCCGACATCCATTCCTTCAATGGCTGCTTCCATATCAGCATGGCCGGTCAGCATTATCACTTCAACCAGAGGGTAACTTTTCTTTATGAGGCGCAAGGCATCGAGGCCGTTCATACCTCGCATTTTTACGTCCAGCACTACTATATCGAAGGGGGTTTCTTTCAATTGTTCCAAGGCCGCTTCCCCACTTGTGACACCGCTTACGGCCAGTTTCCTTTTCTTGAGCCTTTTAACCAGGGTTTCCATAAATTCCGCTTCATCGTCCACAATCAGAACAGTCAAATTTTCCACCTGCACAGCCTCCAGCAAACCAGCGGCAAAATTGCTCCAGTCTGTAGCCGGTTCCCCTATGGGACGCCGGCGCACCCGGTTATTATTGCCAATAGGTGTGCATTAATAAAGAGATTTCTTGAAAACTCCACCACCAACCATTTAGGAAACCCTTTGCATAGACAACAATTCTTACGGAAACGAAAACACAGGACTATTTCTTTAAGGCCATGTCGGCCGGCCCATTATCACCAGGCCGGTCGATGTAAAATTTCTTCAGCGTGTCGGCGATGGCTGCTTTAAGGTGGTCGATATTGCCGCTCTTTTCGATGTAGATTTCCCCTTTGTCGAGACTTGAATCCCTCTCGGATTCTTCCGTGAGGAAGGTATGAACTATTACAGGCAAAGGGGGGCGGCGGTTCTGGGTTTTTTCAAAAATCTTCGAACTGTCGGTATCCGGCATTTCGAGGTCAAATACGAGCAGGTCCAGCCCGTCCACGCGGTCTATCTCAGCGAGAATCTGGCTCCCATCCTTTGCAACGATAACTTCGTAACCCTCAGCGACAAGCTCACGGTGAAGAAAATCACGCACGTTCTTGTTTTTGTCTGCGACCAGTATAGTGAATATTCTCTTCATGCTTCGGCCCAGGTACTGTTATGGTTTCAGTTCAAATCAGGCCTGATCGTTTGCTGCAATCCTGACCAGATATACCGAACATGGGCTGTACCGGAGCACCTGCTTGGCGATACTGCCAACCTTGAACCCCGAAGGAGCGCTCAATCCCAGGCTCCCGATAACTATAAGGTCGATGTGTTCGGCCTCGGCGAAATCGATGATGGTATCAGGAACAGAAACCGATGCCGAGAGAGTTTGGGAGATTTTAACTCCGACATTTTCTTTCCTGAGGACCTCGCACGCGCAGTCGACCGCTTTATCAGCGCGTTCTTGAATAATCTCCTCACGACGCTCGCGGCTATGCGGCGGGATTTCATGGTTATCCATTCCGCCGGCAGAAGACGCCACGCTGATCACATAAATGTCAGCCTGTTTGATTCTTGCGAAATCAGCGGCAATTTCCAGGGCCTTAAGAGAAGGCTCCGAACCATCGACCGGAACCAGTATTCTCATTCTACCCTCCCGAACTTTCCCGGGGTACAGCAACCGCGGCAATGAGACGGGACCGCGATAAACTTATACCCCTTATACCTCCTGCTTTACCTTGGCCTTTGTCATGCTCAACCCCAGGCCGTCGAAAAGATTGAAGATTGCGTAGCCCCACCACATGGTATAGAGAATATAAAAGAGCAGCAGGCCCGTTACCGTCAGTGCCTTATCCGACACTTTCTGAGGTTCGATGTTGTAGAAATTGAATGCCGGCTCGATGCCCTTCTTCATCACTTCCTGGATTACAGTAGCTTGCATGACTCTGTTAGTTTTCTGGAATTCCTTGACCGTCTTGTTCAGAACCGCCCACCAGGTGGACATGACCTCTTTTTCGTCCATCCCGTACTTTTGGGAGATTTCGCTTCCCTTGTCGTAGTACATGGCGCTGGAGTCATCCAGAACATTGCCGAGTTCCTTGGCCAGGTCGCCATTTATGGTCAGCGCAGCACCCTTTACGACCACGTTCATGTGGGCCCGGGTCAGGATCTTTGCAGCTTTGGAAGCCGCATCGGCGCTATCCATCCTGATGGTGGTCCCGCCGATATCCTTTCCCTGCACCTCCTTGAGGCTCGCGGTGAGTTCCGGAATAAAGTAGGAGGAACCTTTGGCCAGTTTGTTAAAGAGCGCATCGGAATATTCCAGCCCATTTTTCCCCTGGCCGAATACCGGGGAGAAAATCAGCACCAATACACCGATGAAGCTCAACCCCAGCAACACTCCCATACTCATGGTTTTCTTGTGCCGTATCAACATTTCGATATCTCCTCTATATCAGCTTATCGAGCCGCCGCCGGTTTGGCGGAAATCTTAGCCACACTTGTCTCTTCTCTCAGGCTCGCAATGTTGCTAAAGAACTTCGAAAAAATCCAGAGGCCGAAGACTGCCACTACGATCCAGAAGAGGATATTTCCGACGAACTCAATATTATAAGTAACCACCTTCGGAATGCTGACTACTTCGAGTTCGACCATTTTCCTGGGAAGCGTGGCGGCGCGGTTTACGAAGCCGGCCAGGATGGCTACAGCGTAAAAGCCGCGGATGTGAATGCCCTTTACGACCTTGGTAGTTAATGCGCCGACCTGGATGCCAATGAGCGAACCGATCAGCATGCCCATGGCAAGCGAGTAGAAGACGTATCCATAAATCGCATACTGCCCGATAGCCCCAAGACCGGCGGTGAAAATGATCTGAAGAATATCGGTGCCAACTGTTGTCATGGAGGAAACACCGAATATATATACAAACATGGGAAAGGTTACGAATCCGCCGCCGGCGCCCATAAGCGTGGCAAGGGTACCAACAACCAAACCGCCTGCCGCGACGATGAGCCACGAAATCCTCTTGCCTCCGGGGACGAAATCCTCATCGAAGGGAATCATTGGCGGGACTTTAATCGACTGCAGTTTGACCGCGATATTGGGGGTGGCGGAAGGCGCCGGACCGTGTGCATCTCCACTAGTGCGGCCTTTGCGTAACTTCAGGAAGTCGAACAGCGCGTAGAAACCGAGGAAACCGAGAATGACGGAGTAAACGGAACTGATGAAAGCATCACTGAGAATCGGGCTCATAAGGTAGAGCAACCTGTTCAGGTAGCCGCCAATGCAGGTGCCCACTCCTGACCCCACCAGGAATGCTATCGCGAGCTTCCATGAGACGTTACCGAGTTTCCTGTGAACAGCCGTACCCATGATGGCTTTGGCGAAGATGTGAAACATGTCTGTGCCGACAGCCAGAATGCCCTTCACACCGGCCGCCATGAGGGCCGGAGTGATGATGAACCCGCCGCCCGCGCCTATGCATCCGGTGATAAGCCCGGCAGCAAGACCGATGGCTATCGAAATGAGGAATATGTTTGTGGTATAGAAAGCGGGAGCATAAGCCTCTTTGCCGCCCAGCAGAGGAGCTGCTTCAAGCAGTGACACAAGCAAAATGGGCGCGAGCAGCAGAAGCAATACGATAAGCTTTTTGCGGTTCTTGATGATCGACGTCGACACCTCTAAGTCCCACTGCGCATGGGCAATGGAAGAAGCCTTTAGAAATTCATACACCAGCCTTGGACCACTCATTAGGGAAAACCTCCTTTTGATAATTCCGCGATGAAAACCACCCAAAATAGAAGCGACCCACCCGGGCGCAAACTTAGCTATCGTGTAGATTGGCAACTTGCATGCCATGGAGCGTCCCGATGACCCAAGTCAATAACATTGTGATTTAATGGGATAATTTGAAATCGTTGGCTTCCGTTTCATTCGGAATAATCGAAAGGGGTGTCAGTTCTTTTTACAAAGTGTAAAGCAATGAAACAGGCTTTCAGGAGATTCGTCCGACAAAACGCAGAAGGCCGTCCAGGATCGTGAGGGGATGGGGAGGGCAGCCGGGTATGTAGAGATCTACCGGCAGCAGATTGCCGACTCCGTTATGGACTTCGTCATGATCTCTATAAGGTCCTCCCGAGATGGCGCACGCGCCGGAGGCAATGACCAGTTTGGGGGCCGGTACGGCTTCATAAGTCTTCAGAAGGGCGATCCTCATGTTTTCGGGAACGGGTCCAGTGACGAGAAGTCCGTCAGCGTGCCGCGGGGATGCCACAAACTGGATTCCGAACCGCCCCAGGTCCCAGGCGATTGTGCCGAGAACATTTGTATCGGCCTCGCAGGCATTGCACCCGCCGGCGCTGACCTGCCTCAGTCTAAGGGACCTGCCGAATAATCGTCTTATTTTTGCATCCGGTACCTGTTTTGGGGGCAGATGGCCTTTGCCGACAATCAAATCTTCCCGGCGGGCAACCGCCATCGAGTAATCACGGGTTAACCTGATTGCGCGATTCGGGCACGCGGCGGCACATTCTCCGCAAAAAAGGCATGCACCAAGATCGATTTTGACCGCGCCATCCCGGGAAACTGCCTCAGTCGGGCAGACTTCCACACATAGACCGCACCCGTCCTCACATTGCTCACCGTCAATAGCCGGACATCCCGCGAAGCGATCCGGCAAAGGCGGGGGAGGACCGTCCGGGTAGGCCATCGTTCTGTGTTTTTGCTGTAGTCTTGCCCAAAGAACGTTAAGCATAGGCGCACCTGTTTTTCAACTCGCTTGACCACCGTTTCGGCCTCGGCTGCTGTGCAAGGGCCATCCGAAACCGTTCTGTTTTGTGCCCCGGTGAAATATCACAGGTCATGGCCGCAATACGACAGGTTGAAACTCTTGTTGCACAGCGGAAAATCGGAAATCTGCTGGTCCCTCAGCGAATATGCCAAGCCGAACCAATTATGAAAAGAAGGATCGACTACTTTGTACCGCGCGAACTTTCCGCGAGCATCCGTCAGGGCCACGTGGCATATCTCACCTCGCCAGCCCTCGACGAGCGACACGGCCAGGCAGTCAGACTTCAATGGCTGTGGACCCGACCCCACCGGCCCATCGGGCAGGCTGTTAAGTTCTTCGCGGATAAATGCTATCGATCTCTGAATTTCGAGCCAGCGCACGTAACCCCGCGCAAAGACGTCTCCCGAGTGCCAGGTGGATACCGGAATCTGTGCAAGCTGGAAAATTCCCAGCGGCATATCGCGGCGTACGTCCCGGTCCGCGCCGCAGGACCGCGCAGCAGGCCCCACCAGACCTATCGAGTTGCAGATATCCCGACCGACCTCGCCTGTTCCCTCGAATCGCGCCATAACCGACGAGGTGTTCCAGAGCAGTTTCACCGCGATCGACAGGTCTTTTTCAACAGCTTCGAGACGACTCAGTAGTTCATCCCGCATTGCCTGGTCCACATCGAAACCCACACCCCCCGGCCGAATCAGTCCCCTGCCGAAGCGGTTCCCGCAGATAAGAGCGGTCATGTTGAGCACGTCTCCGCGAATGCGCCCGCAATAAGAAAGCGTCGGAAGGTAGCCAACGTCTCCCGCCAGCGCCCCCAGGTCCCCGGTGTGGTTTGCAATGCGCTCGAGTTCGAGTGCGACCCCTCGGAGCACCAGCGCTTTTGCCGGTGCGTGAGCCCCGCCCAGGGCTTCCACCGTCTCGCAGTACGTCAGCGAATGTCCGACGCTCGTATCGCCGGCAAGCGTTTCCATGTAGTGGATCGTCCGTTTGTCCGGGCCGCCCGGCATCACACGTTCTATCCCCCGGTGCTGATAGCCCAGCGATATCTCCAGGTGGAAAACATCTTCACCATGGCACTGAAAGCGAAAATGGCCGGGTTCGATAATGCCTGCATGCACGGGGCCGACAGCGACTTCATGGACCTCCTCGCCTGTCATGCGGAAAAAATCCGCAGCACCAATCTCGGGGGTCTCCAAGGGAGCATCGCCTGCACTACGCATCCGATAGGGTGAGTGGAAGCGAATCGGCTTCAGCCAGGGGTGACCGTCAGGCTTCACCCCCCATTGTTCGAATATCTCGCGTTCGAACCAGTGCGCCTGCGCGCAGCGGGGGGTAATCGAAGGATACATATGCTCTTTCAGGTCTGTATAAAACGGCAGTATGAGAGACTTACCGTCATGGGACAAAATTGCCCAGAGCCGGACCCGGTCTTTCTCGACTGGTTGAGCGAAAAGGGCGGAGATCCTCAGGCCGCATTCAACGGCTTCGGCCACGAACTCGATAAACTCATCCCGTTCCATCGAGGTGATTTTTTTCAAGTCAACAGCCTGACCGTTACTCAAGGGAAATACTCTCGACGTCAAAGCCGGCATTGCATGAGTTCCTGAAAAAACCGAATGCAGATACAAACAACTATATACACCTTGCCAAATCCATCCCCGATTTAACCCGCGATTGCCCTGGCCGCATGTTCCAGGAGATTTTTGAGCATGGGCGGAAAATAAACACCCAGCACCAGCACAGAAACAGCCAGCATTATCGGCGGGATTACAGCAAGCGGGGAATCTCCGGCCGCAGGCTGGAGGCCCGCGTTCCCGCCGTGCCCGTCATCGGCAGGCCCAAAGGCGGGGTTACCCTGATACATTCTCAGCACAATTGTGGCCATGCCGATAAAAATTATGCTCAGCAACACGAGATAGGCAGCGGCAACAATGGGCTGTCCCTGTTCAATGGCGGACCTCAGGATAATCAGTTCGCTCAGAAACGGTCCGAAAGGAGGTGAACCGGTAATGGCCAGAAAGCCTGCTACCCAGAGGACGCCGGATATGGGGAGCACCCTGATAACCCCCTGAACATCCGCCGTTGATTTGGTCTTGTAGGCTGCGAGTATGTTTCCCGCAACCATGAACAGCATCCCTTTGGTAAGAGAGTGATTCACGGCGTGCAGCATCGCTCCGAAGGCAGCCCCGCCCCCAAGCCCGACCGCTAAAGAAAGAATGCCCATGTGCTCGACGCTCGAGTAGGCAAGCATGCGCTTGAAATCGCTCTGACGCAGGATGAACAGTGCCGCTACGGTCATGGAAAACAGCCCGAAGCCGAGCAGCAGATTCTGGCCGAACCGTGCCATTCCGGCCGCAATGGTTACCTGCTGCATGCGAAGCACGGCGAGAAAGGCGCAATTGAGCAAAGCACCCGAGAGAAGCGCAGATACGACCGAAGGGGCCTCGCTATGCGCATCGGGCAGCCATGTGTGCATCGGAGCAAGCCCCAGCTTGGTGCCATAGCCAACCAGCAAAAAAAGATATGCCGCCTTCAGCCACTGGGGATTCAGGTTGCCCGCCATTTGAACAAGGTCGCGCAGCAGCATGGGCACATGACTTCCGGTACCGAGCGTAGAGGCAACCGCGAGGAAAAAGTTACCCAGGAGGGCCAGCGCGATCCCTACCGAGCAGATCATGAGATACTTCCACGTGGCTTCCAGTGAGCGCCGGTGGCGGTGAAAGCAGATTAAAGGCGCACTGGAAAGAGTTGTCGCCTCCACTGCCACCCAGAGAAGACCGAAGTGCTGGCTGACGGCAACCAGGGTCATCGTTGCCAGAAACAGGAGCAGGCATCCCGTGAAAGTGGCTTCCCGCGCGTTAGTGAAAAGGAACCCCTCTTCGAAGTCCTGACGGCGTCCCCAGTCCTCCCGGCGCAGGTAGCCGAGGGTATAAAAAGATGCCGCCAGGAATAAAAAACTCGTAATGCTGAGAAAGAGCAGCCCAAGGTCGTCCAGGAGGAGCCATCCGTTCAAAGCCGGAGCAGGCGCTCTAAACCATGCCGCGCCTGTGAGCAGGGCATGGACCCCGGCCGAAAAGAGCAATAAAGCGCGCCGGATGCGGTCGGAGGTGAGAAAGAACGCCAAAATACCCGCCGACACCGGTATGAGAATCAACAGCAGAATCATGGAGCTTAATCCTTCAAAATGCTTAGCCGGTCGGTGTCCATATGGTCGAATTCCCGGCTGATCTGAAATATCGTGATCCCCATCACGAAGACTGCCATGAACGCATCGAGCAAAATGCCGAGTTCCACGAGCAGCGGTTCGTTCAAGGCAAAGGCAAGCCCGAAGGCATAGATGCCGTTCTCCATCACCAGGTATCCAAGTACCTGCGTCAGAGCTTTTCGCCTGCTGACGATGGCAAACAGCCCGATCATAATGTTGTACATGGCCAGGGGCACGACCAGATGGGATTTGGCAGGTACGGGCAAAGGCAGTTGGTTTCCCAGCCACATTGCGAGGACCAGCAGAAGTGCGCCAATCACCAGAGACGTCGTATAACCGACAAGCGGCTCCATTTCACGGCGAATGTTTGCCGCATGAAGGGCCCTGAGTAGAAGCCATGGAAAAAACAGGCCCTTCAGGATTATTGTGACCCCCGAAAGCATGCATGCGCGCACTGTGATGTGGTCCGCCGCGACGATCAAGGGCAAGATACCGAGCAGCACTCCCTGGAAGGCTACCACGTAGATGCAGGAGGCGATGCGGCTCGATGCGATGAGCCTCAGGTTAGTCAGAATGAGCAAGACGATAATCTGATCGACAAACAGGCACATTATCAGCTCCAGAATATCAAGGCGAGCGCCAGCACGGACAAGAGCCCCGCACTCACCAGCAATTGAGGAACACGGAGCAGCCTCAGTCTCGCCATCGTCGACTCGATCATACCAGTCACAACGGCCAGCACAAACATACCTATGACAATAAGCCCCGCGTCCACCAGTTGATTGCCGGTCCTGACGGGAACGACAATGCCTGACAGGAGCGCACCGAAAACCCACATTTTAAGGGCAGCCCCGTACAGGATCATCGCGAAATCCGGCCCGCAGTGGTCGAGCACCATAACTTCGTGGATCATGGTCAATTCGAGGTGCGTATTGGGATCGTCAAAAGGAATCCTGGAGTTTTCGGCAAGAAAGACCACCAAAAGAGCGCCCGCCACCAGGAGCAGGGCCGGCCCCGAGTGGATCCAGGCGGGGATTGAAATACGCGAATAGATGAGGGAAAGGGAGACGAGACCACCCGGGTCACTCAGTCCGGCAGGCATGACGGCGCGGCCGGCCTGTGCCGCAGCGGCTAAACCCAACAAGACCGCTGGTTCCGCAAGTGCTGAAAAGTGCACCTCGCGGCTGGCGCCCATTCCCTCGAAAGCCGATCCTGTATCCAGGGCCGCTATGACAGTAAAGAACCGCATCAGGCCGAGTAAATAGGCGAGAAGGATAAAATCGCCCGGGAACGCGGCCGGCGCGGCAAGACCACCCAAGGGAAGCACAAAAAGGGCGGCAATGACTGAAGCCAGGCCGATCAAGGGGCCCGTCCGAAAAACCCAACCGGCCGTTCGGCTGTATACCGCACCCTTCCGGAGAAGCTTTGCCAGATCGAAATAGAGTTGCAGTAGTGGCTGGCCGGTTCGCCCGGCCATGAAAGCCTTGGTTCGATTGATAATGCCGGGAAGCAACGGGGCCAGCACCAGAGCCAGCACCGGAAGTGTCAAAGAGCAGGCATTCATGGTTATCTCAGGTTCCATATCAGCAGAATAAACAGAGTAAGCGCAATGTAGAGAATATAGAGCTGCACGCGGCCCGACTGAAGAGAGCGAAGCCTGGACGCGAAGAGTTCGATTCCGGCAAACAGGGGCCCATAGAGATTACGCCGGAAAAGATCGCCTGTTTCCGTGTGGAGACTGGCGCGGGCGGGAAAGAGCCCGTCAGGTTTTTCGATCATGACCTTCGGACGCAGCAGGGCCTCAAACATCTTAGTAAGGGGTTGGGCAAAAGAGGATGCAGTGTACTGCATGCTTGCCGCAGGCCTGATATACCCGCAATCCCAGGTACAGCTCTGCTCGACCCTGCGGCCTCGAAAGATCCAATGCCGGGCCCAGGCCAGGAAGGCAACGGTCAGGACTAAAAAGCCTCCAATCAGCACGATCGAGACCATCGGGCCAACGGCAAAGGAGGCCTGGGACTCCACCGAAGAGACTGGAAGCATGGTAACGATGCCGACAGCCGGACATATCAGCATAACTATTCCGGGAGCGAACAGGGAGACGAGCAGGCACCCGGCGGCCAGGACCAGCATCGGGACCCGCATGGCCCAACCCGCTTCGTGAACGTGAGCGGCCTGGGCGCTTCTTGGCGAACCCAGGAAAACGATGCCGAATGCCTTGGTAAAGCACGCTGCAGCCAGGCCGCCTATCAAGGCCAGCGCTAAAATCACTACCGCGCCCGCGGCAACGGGGCCGGCATTCCCTACTGCCCTGAATGCGCCCGTATAAATTAGAAATTCGCTGATAAAGCCGTTCAGGGGCGGCAATCCGGATATGGCCGCTGCACCGATGAGGAATGTCGCGGCGGTCCAGGGCATCTGTGTAACCAGGCCGCCCAGCCTGTCTATTTCCCGAGTACCGGCTGCATGCTGGACCGAACCTGCCCCGAGGAACAGAAGTCCCTTGAACAGCGCATGGTTGACCACATGGAGCAGTCCTCCTGCGAAGCCAAACACTGCTAGAGCGGGGTTCTTCACAGAGAGGCCAAGGAGCCCGAGTCCGAGCCCCAGAGTGATGATCCCGATATTTTCCACGCTGTGGTAGGCGAGAAGGCGCTTAAGATCGTGCTGCGCCAGGGCGAAGAGCACGCCGAGAATTCCGGAAACGAAGCCGATTACTATGAGAAGCCAACCCCACCAATGCGCCGGGGTTTCGAGGAAGCTAAGGGTGCGCAGCAAACCATAGATGCCCGTTTTGATCATGACCCCGGACATGACTGCGGACACCGGGCTCGGAGCGGCCGGATGCGCTTCGGGGAGCCAGACATGAAAAGGAATAAAGCCCGCCTTGGCGCCGAAGCCGATCACCGCCAGGATGAAAATCACATCGGCAATAGGGGCCATATGCGACCGCGCAGCCAGGAAAAGGTCGAAATCGAGCGATGATGCCCCCGACTGACGGCCAAGGAGCAAAAAGAGCACCAGAAGAAATGCAGTGCCCAGATGGGTGGCGGTCAGGTAGGTCCATCCCGCGCGCTGGACGCTCTCATCTTCATTTTCGAAGGTAACCAGAAAAAACGACGACAGGGCCATGATTTCCCATGCCATCAGAAAGAGCATGCCGTTTGCCGCAATGACAAGCATCGCCATAGCGGCGGCCAATATATCGAAGAAAAACCAAAATTGCCCCAGGCTATTCCGGTTGCGGGCGGTATTCATATATTGAAGGCCATAGAGCGCGGACAAACCACAAAGAATAAAAATCGGGACAAGGAAGAAAGCCGACAGGGAATCTATTTGCATCGAGAATGAACCGTACGGAATACTCCATTCGTATCGAATTTTCTCTGCGTTTCCCGTCCACAATATCCATATTGCCGGAACGAGGCCTGCAAGGCAGCCCAGCATGGCCCCCCCTGCCCCGAGAGAATTTGCCAGGGAAACTTTATTTCGAGCGAGAAACGAAATAAGCCCCGAGAAACAAAGGAGTCCGATTGCCGAAAGGATGAAACACATAAAAATTCCGATTTTTCGGATGAGTTAATTGTGAGGATCGGAAGGTCGTGAAGAGGCGGCTTTTTCTACACTGGCTGCTTCGCTAAGGACCTGTTCGCGAGAGCTTTTGCGGGTGAGAACGTCCCTGAACCGACTGTCTTTTATGGCCGTTGCGAGTTTGGAAAGCAAGTGGAGATGAGAACGCACAGTTGGACTGACCAACACGAACAGGGTATCCACCGGTTTTCCGTCCGAAGCCCCGAAGTCGATGGGATGTTCGAGAAAGCAAAGCGTTATGAAAGGGCGTAATGTGTGAAGAACGATAGGATGACGGGCATGCGGAATAGCAATTCCGTCGCCGATGGCCGTCGAACCGAGCTTTTCACGGGCCAGCAAAATTTCATACAGCAGAGTGCGGTCAGCTTCCTGAGGCAGGTCCATAATGTCGACTATCGCGCGCAAAATTGAAGATTTATCCGACCCGCCGACATGATGGAAAATCCCGCCGAGCCTTAAGGCTTCATCGAGGCTGGGCGGCGGGTCCTCATCTTCATCGAGCTCGCATACGAGTTCGGCCGATATATTGATTTTGTGCTCAGTGGCCCACTCCAGCAACTCTGCCCGATTGAAACGATATTGGTCGTTTACCTGGGAGGAGGGCAGATTTTCTTCCTTTATCCAACGACAGATCTTCTTTTCCGTGACACTGAAGATGCCTGCGGCATCCCTCAAACCAAGCTGCATTTTATAACCTGCTTCCGTTCGAAGTGCATTGATAATGGAGTTCCGGGCGCGCAAGATGCGCCTAACCGCTAACCAAGTCAAGTATAATTATTTGATTTGAATAATTCTTCAAGTAGGTGAGTGGGAAAAGAGCGGGTGAATAGGTGAGTGGGTGAATAGGCAAAAACTAAAAGACGAAAAGCAAATGGTGAGCGGCCCGGCCGGATTGTTTTCCCATTCACCTATTCACCTATTCACCTACTCACCTATTCACCTACTCACCCGCTCCTTGCACCCATTCACCGGTTTTTGGCCCATTCACCTACTCACCTTCACCCATTCTGTTGCTCTTTTATGACGGCTTTTCTAATAGCTTTGGTGACGTCGCGCATCGAACTCCCGCATCCCACTCGCAGACCGAGGGATTGTGTCCAGCTCTTGCCCTCGATCTTCAGGGTGTATGTGTGCAGGGTGCGGTCGGGGTTGCCTTTGTATGGTTCGAATTGACTCGAGCCGATGTTCATCTCGAGATCGTTTTCACAGGGCCGTCCGTTGGAGTCTATGCAGCCTGAGACTTCGGCCGGGTTACGCACCAATGTCCAGAAGGACAGGTACCGATGGTTTTCAGGATAGGTTAAATGTTCAACGCGGATGAGATAACTGGTATCGAACCCCAGCACGCGCACCCTGGTCCAGAAGTCGACGGTCCTGGCGCCGGCGTTCTCCCCTTCGACGCTGAAGCTCCGGATAATCCTGCTCTCAGCGGTGTAAGGCATTATGCTGGTATAATTGTTATAATTGCGAACGACCCGGACGCACTCTTCGGGTCTTGCTTCGATAAGTCCCATACTCTCGGCCATGATCGTATCGCCGTCAATATGCTTCAACGCGACGAGAATTTCCCCCTTCTCAAGATCTGCTTCATCAGGTGAATTGATGAGCTTGAAGTAAGCCTCATTCCACGAAATGGGCATTCCATTGGTAAGAGGATTGGCCATCAGATCGATTCTGGCCTCCACGAGTATGGCGATAAACAATGAGGCCAGTACGATCCCGATTCCTGTCAGCAGTGCATACTTCACAGCTTTAGTCATATTAACCCGTCTCTTTATGCGGCAGGCGCCCTGCCCTTCCCGCAAATTGTCCGTGAAGGCCCATGTTAACCCTTGATTGTCGTGATGACAACCATGGGATGGGTGAGTGGGTGAATGGGAAAAGAGCGGGTGAATGGGTCAATGGGTGAGTAGGTGAGTGGTGTTTGAGATGTCTAAGCGGCCTTTGTCAATTCCCTCCTGACCGGCTGATATGTTCCCGGCGTAGACCGGCCTGCGATGACCAGGCGATTCCACGCGTTGATCATAGCCGCTGCCACCGTAAAATCAGTCAGCTCTTTTTCGGTGAAGTGCTTCTTCGCTTCCTCGTACACTTCATCGGGCACGCGGGTCTCGGAGACGCGGGTCACCGACTCGGTCCACGCCAGCGCCGCCTCTCAGAAATCTCAAAGAAACGATTCCGATTTCGTAATTGAACCGTGAATTAAACGGGCTTGCGCCATTCGGCGAAGCTCACGCGCTTCATCTTGTCAGTTTGTCCCGTCTTCTGCTGCGGGTCCTCCAAGCTGTTCGCGAGCCTTCTTGCGGGAGGCTGCGAACTGATTGACGTCAGGGCAGGAATCACGCAGATGACGCCAGAAACTATCCAGGCCGAGCCTTGGTTGAACCTGGTGCACCTGAGTCGAGGCGATTACCAGGAGGCAGGCGGTCCAGACAAGCCAGACGATCGAACCTATGTACGGAATGACAAGAAAGATAACGGCTATGGGGGCTATTGCAGCGGAATAGGCCATGCATCTGAAGGCGAGCTCGTATGGTTCCTGCGACCGCATTACATTCCAGATCAAAAAGAGAAATCCCGCCCCAATGAATCCGAAGGCCGCCACACAGACCGGAACGATTATTATCGAAGCCAGGGCCATGAAAAAGGATGAGCCCGGAGCAATTCCTAAAATACCCAGAACGGCGCGTGCAATACCGGCCACAACTCCCATCGAAACCATAAAAACGAGGGGTTCGACAAGCCCGCCGGACCTCGGCATGTCCTGGTAGAACGCTTTGGGTTCCTTAATGACCTTTTGAACGATCTCGATAAACAGCCTGTAATACCCATGAATGCCGATTGACGTTTTGTTCAAGTCCATTTGTCCCCTTTCCGTGCATAATTTTGTCCGATAGCCACTTCAACCTGCTTCTAAAAGAGAGTGTTTCACGCGAAGACGCGAAGACGCGAAGACGCGAAGAAATCCCAATGAGACATGAATGACTGCTGCTCAGCAAATGACAGCCACATGTTGCCATATGCATTTCTCGTACGCAGGAAGGGGGGTGGCAAAAGAAGGGTGAAGAGTGAAGGGTGAACAGTGAAGGGTGAGTTGGTGAGAAGAGCACTCGGCCTCTGAAAAGCCGTACTAAACGGCAATCAGAAAGCGCTGCAGCGGCGACAAAAGATTTAAGAATTCAGGAATTCCGAATTGGAAATTCAGGAATTATAACCAGATGGGAATTGAGGAATTACGAATTGAGAATCCATCGCTCCCACAGTTGCTCAATCCATTCACCCACTCACCTATTCACCCATTCACCTGTTTCAAGCATACCACAGCACCGCAAAGAAGTGGCATGTAGTGCCGGCAATAACGAAGAAGTGCCATACGAAGTGAGCATAGTGCACGCGCTTCGCCGCATAAAACACAACACCGGTTGTGTATGCCATACCGCCCCCCAGGAGCCACCAGATCCCTGATAACGGCATTTGATACCATAGCGGCCGAATCGCTATGAGGACCAGCCACCCCATTGCCAGGTATAATCCGGTGGATAGACAGGGACGCCGGATGCCCCCCATGGCCTTCGCCGCCACGCCGAATATTGCAAGGCCCCATACCAGGGCCAGTAATGTCCATCCCCAGGGGCCGCGAAGCACACCGAGCGTAAATGGAGTGTATGTGCCGGCAATGAGAACAAAAATCGCTCCGTGGTCGAGTTCCTGAAAGACGGCTTTTGCCTTACCATCCGGAAAGGAATGGTACAACGTGGATGCCAGGTACATCAGGAGCATCGCTACGACAAAAACGCCAGCGCCGACGATGGCCGATGCGCTGCCCTTATGAACAGCCGAGATCATGAGAAAGGGCGCCGAAACGAGAGCAGCGATAACGCCGATGCCATGACTGATGCCGTTTGCGATTTCCTCTCCGGGCGACTGGGGACGTTCTGATTGCTCGGGCATCTCACACATTATTCGAAATCCTCGAGGCCTATTCGGCGGATTCAAAGTTTTCAATAAATTGCGATATTTGAACTCCAAGATAGATGCACTGAACGCCTTCGAGACAGGCCTCGGCATCTTTTTTCTCAAGGTGAGTTGTCAATTCATGTTTTCCTTTAACCAACTTTACGATCCAGGCGTTTTTGCCCGGGTCAAAACTCAACGACATTGAGAGACCATGCTTCACGATCTCCGGGTACATTTTCTTAAGTCTGGAATCTAACATTTCCGGGCTGACATTCATGCCGTTTCCCTCCTTTTTAGACAAGATAAGACATTACCGGAGCAGAAGCATAGAGCAAAAAAAAGGGGGTGAATGGGTGAGTGGGTGAATGGGAAAAGAGCGGGTGGATGGGCGGATGGGTGAATGGGAAAACAATCCGCCCGGGCCACTCGCCATTTGCTTTCCGGCTTTTAGTTTTTGCCTACTCACCTATTCACCCACTCACCTATTGGTCATTTGGCATTTCCACTTGCGTGCCGTGCTTGGGATATAGGATAATCAAACCAGCATTCTGGCGTTCCAGGAGCTTTTTCGAGCAGAATCCAACCGAAGCGCGATTCGGATGCATAGCGTGCGAGGTGACGCAGAGCGAACCGGTCTTGCCCTTTGGCCACTTTTGCAGGAAAGCACATGACATATAAGACCTACGAAAATGCGGAAGAAATCAAGATATGCCAGGGAGATATCGATTACCGTGGTATCGTCGAGCATATCAATGATGGGGTGGTCATTATCAGGGAAGGGAAAATCGTCTTTGCGAACAATGCATTCTATGCAATCTCAAGAAGAGCGCCGGAGCAGGTCATCGACTCGGAATTTTCGGATTTTATATCCTCTGCAGACCGCGAAAATGTAATCAAATACTGCAACGAGCGGCTTTTCACCGAGGGATTGCCCGATACCATCGAGTTCGTCATGTCCAGAGATGATGGAGAGGCGATAATCGAGATGAAGGTGAACATCGTGGAATGCGGGGGCGGTCCGGCAATACTCGGCGCATTGACGGATATCACTGAGAGGCGAAAGACCAGGCTCGACCTGCAAAGGATCAAAGACCGGCTCGAGAGCATAATCCAGTCCATGCACGAGGTCGTGGTTTCGCTTTCCGTCAAGGACCACTCCATTATTGCCATTAACCCTGCGGCTGAGGCATTGTACGGGATTCCCCTCAGGGACTTCACCACCGGGCAGATTCATATTGTGGATTTCGTGCATCCCGATGATATGGAGAGAGTGAATCAATTCTACCTGAATCTGCCCGAAGCCGAATTCGACGAAATGGAGTACAGGATCATCAGCAACGACAAACGAATCAAATGGGTCCTGGATGAGGGCCATGTCGTATATTCATATAAGGGCGCCATACGAAGAATCGACCATGTCATTAGAGATATTACCGATGAGAAGAAAGTGAGCGACGCTCTCAGGCGGAGCGAAGCCAAGTACAGGAATTTCTTCGACTCTACCACGGATATGGCATTCACACTTACTCCGAAGGGCCGTTTCATTGACATTAACGATGCCGGAGTAAGGCTTCTGGGCCTCGAAAACAAAGAGGAGGCGCTCGGATGCAATGTCGAAGATTTTTATGTAGATATCTCGGAAAGGGCCAGGCTCATTGAGGAGATCTACGAAAAGGGCCATGTCGAAGGCAAGCAGGTAAGGTTCAGGAACAAAGCTGGAGACCTGATCGAGGTGGCCGTCACGGCACACGCCAAGGTCGACGACTCCGGGCAATTGCTTTACCACGAAGGTATCGTACACAACATCACTAAAGCGCTGGAAGACGAGCGAAACAAGGTCCTGCGCAATGCGGCGGGGAGCATGTGCCATTACCTCAATACACATCTCATGCACCTGCTGAACTCCAAAGACGGCGTGCATGAACTGATGGCGTCGATGGATATTCTCATAAATAATCTGCCGCAAGGAGAAGATTTTCATGAGACCGTATGGCGGATGAATGCCGAAATGAAGGACATGCGCTATTTCTTAGAGGGAATAAGCAAGGCATATGAGAGAATCTCGGAAGTAACCAAGGCCTTCAACAAGGCTTTCCACTACAAAGAGGAATCCTATGTAAACAGCACAATCCTTGATATTTTCAGCGCATGCGGGTACGAAGGTGAAGAGAAGTGACGTCACACCCAATTTAATGCCGGTGCCGCGTCGCTTTATTTGTCCGAAGACGGACTTGAGTTGACGCTGGGCCAGGGTACCCCATGTTCTTGTCTTCTCGCCTACTCATCTACTCACCCGATTTTCTCCTATTCACCCATTCACCCTCTCACCTGCTCTTTCCCATTCACCCGCTTTTCTGCGGATCGATACTTGCGACCCTGGTTGGCAACCGACGAAGGTTAACAAACGTGACGGACATGGAAATGTTGATCGAGCCCCCGTAAAGTCAACATTGAGAGATATATGGAGTTTCTCTTTTTCGTCCACTCAGAGTTCATCAATCTGGCCGGTTCCTCACTGTGTTCTGATTTGCACCACTTATTTCAAAATGAATACGGATGCAGGGTCGGAACGCGAGTTATGGTGATGCTTCCTCTGCGATATTTTTGAGGATGCTACAATACTCTAATCCGAGACGAGATCCCACCGCTTCAGAGGATACAACGAGAAGCCTCGCCACAAAACTACGGTCATCCGATGGAGTGTCCAGAACTTCATCTATGGCGGGTGCGGTCAGAGACGGCCTGCTAAGGCGAAAAACCTCTGTGGTCGTTATTCGCTTCCAACCTGCCCGTTGCCAGCCTGCGACGAGGGGCATGAGGAGCTGCCTGAATTGAGATTGGTTTATCTTCTCGAATAAGCGTAGCCCAGCCATCCAGAAATCAGATGGTTCGAGGTGCTTCTTTTGAAAAAGCTCTTTGAGTATGCGTATGACAATTTGATCAAGTTGATTGAGCGAATCTGCTCGATTCCCTTTCAAAGACTCCAACACATCTTTACCGGGAAAGTCGCCGGTGAATTCATTAGCTAAGGCGGCTTCAAGTTCCGTCGTCGCATCGGCTTGGCCTTGCAAAGCGGCGCCTATGCCAAAGGCGAGGACGGCATCGTTCGCTATCTGTACTGCAACAGGATCAAAGGGCGGATTCTTTACCAGAGCCGGGATCTGCCCTCTTTCTGGCGCTCGTAAATCGAAAGTGTTCCGGAGTCGGTCACTCTCCTCGGTCACATAAGTGGCCGCTTCTATCCAAGGCCAGAGTAGTGTCGAAAACCGACGGGCATCGAGATTACGCATTTGCACTTCTAGCCTTCGATTGCGAAGACTCCATTCCATAGCCGGGATCTGACCTTGTGCTAGCCGATTGTCAAATCCGGTCATGATCCCAGCATCGAGGCCAGCAACAGCCTCTATCTCCGCCAACACGTACCAGGCCAGATCTATATTCCCGAGTGGAAGCTCTCGTATCGTCGGAGCAGGATCTAGATTGCTGCAGGCCCCGGGCTGCATCGCTATCGGCTGCCCGCCAATCCTAACCTCGCTCCCCTCGACTCGGGACTGAATCCATAGCACCGTATGGCGAATGACACGATGGCAGTAAGCAGCCCGGAGTGACTCGTCCGGGCTAATATCGGCCAATCCTTCAAGCGCTTCTGCAAGGCGTTCTAGAGCACGGCCTAGATCCCCGGTTTCGAACGCAGCCACTGCAGCATCTGCACCAAGTCCGAGAGCCATAACTTGCATGTCATCGGTTAGCGCATTCTTGGCCGCCCCTTGCGCTTCAAGAAACCATTTCTCGGCAAGTAGCCACTCGTTACACTTTGCCGCACTGATAGCCGCCTCCCGGAGCGCGAAAGCGCGTTCAATTGCATTATCGCCCCCAATTTGATCTGCGATGTCGCGCATTATATCGAGAGCCATCGGGTATTGATCATGGCGCCAGTAAATCTTGGCGCGCGCCCGAGATATGATCGGATCCGTTCCGAGGGCTGCCACGGCGTTATCGAGGATCTCCAAGGCTCTCTCGCTATCATCCTCGTATTCGTCCAGCATGACCGCTTGGGCCACCCAGCATTGAAGCGCGAGGGAGCGTATGCCCCAACCCTGGACTTTATCCGCCATCCTGTGGTAACGCAAAGCACTGTCTGCCGCATTGAAGGCTTCACCGCGCTGCTGCGAGGCCCACGGGCCGTGGATGAATGCGCAATAGTCGGAGAGATTTTTGTCTATCGGTGTGAGCAAGAGTGCGCGCTCGCTCTCATCGAGCTTATCGAGTTCGTTGATAACATGCTCCAGCCGTACCACCGACGTGATTCCCGCACTTCCTATGCTAAACATCACGCTAAAGAGATTGGCTTCGGTTGTATCGACTTGGCCTTCAACACTGCCCCTGAGGCCTCCCAGGAACTTGCCAGATCCGACAATATCCTTGAAACGGTGAAGAAGGTCGACCCAGTCGTCCAGATAATTCGCAATACCTATCGTGTTGAGCACGGTTAGTACCACTGCTTCCAAAGCGCGCCCCGACTCGCCTGCGGGGACTGCGTTGACCTCATTAAAAAGCGTCGCAGCAATGTCGGCCACTTTCTCCCCTTCACTCGCTGCAACGGTCAACTTGAACTGTGCAAGCCGAAGCATCATGGAGATCGATGGATTTTCAGGATAGATCGGTCTATCGGTTGTTAAGAAAGAAAAGAGGGTGAAATGTCCGGCAAGCATCTCAAGATTGCGAGCACTTGCTGTCAGCACACTTTGTGCGAGCATCGCCAAGCTTTGCGATGACTTTCCTGCGATCGCATGCATCAGCATCGAGTTGGCATCGATCACATCGATCTCGCGCTTTCTGAGCATCTGGACTGCGATCTCCTTATGGATACTGGCTTGCTCGTCGAGCGTTAACATTTCGCGTCCGAAACTATTGGCGAGCGGTGAAACGCGATACAGGTCTTTACCGCTCGTTTCAATCCACGGCCCTACAAGCTGGTCCATGAATTCGCCAGCCTGGGGTATAGGAGGAGGAAGTGCTCCGACTGCGAGCGCTAGCGGCCGGCTGAAGCGTCCGATTGTAAGGCTCATGCGGTAGAGAATGTTTCGACATCCCTCGGGAAGCTCGGAGGCCAGATTTCGCCGAGCTGCATCACGCGCGGAATCGATGTCGCTGGACGACAATCCGCGACCGACAATGTCTTTAATTTCCTTGATTGGCCATCCCCGTGCAGCCATGCCGAAGACGAAAGCATGGGTAAGTTGCGGGTGGCCGCCGGCTCCCGCCATATAGGCGAGATGCCCCCAGATATCAGGCTTTCCTCCATTGATGAGGACAAGCGCGTGTGCCTCTTTCTCCGAGAAGTAGGGGCAGTCAACAACACAACGTTCATCGAGTCCAATGTCAGCGAGAAGGCTAGCAGAGGGCTTTCGGTAGCACGTTACGAGTACAACTAGATCACGCCGGCGTACCGCCTCAAAGACACGCCCAAACGACGCCGCAACTCGCTTATCGTCGAGGTGGTTCAGGTCATCGAGGATCAGCAACGAAGATCGCAGCCCACCTATATGCGCAAAGACAGTGTGGAGGAGATGACGGTTCCCGCTAGCATCAGCGTCTCTGAAATCAACTATGGAGAACGAATCACAGCATTCTCGGGCGACCGTTCTCGAAACGTTGGTTTTGCCAAGCCCGGTCCCACCTATGAGCATACACAGATCGAAATCCATGAGGGCCTTTTTTGCTGCTGATTTCACGACATCCCTGGGTATCATCCCCCTTGGGATAGGAAGCTCGGCACCGTCTATAATCCAGCTTGCTTCGTCAGCATAAAGCTTCTTGGCAGGATACTTACCTTGACCAAATAAGCTCGCACAGCTTGAGTCAAGCCGCATGAAGTGATCGACGGTAATACGCGGAACTGAAAGGCGGGTTGCCCGATCAATGCACTCATAGAGGTCAGCACGCTTAAGGACGCGGTCCCCTAACGTTTTGCCGATGCTCTTTTTCAGTACTTCAAAAACCAAAAGATCGGCGAGTCGCCTCGCTTCTGAAGCAGGAAGATCGAATCGGTCCCGACCTATGACGACCAGACGCTCTTCCAATTCTTGGCGAAGCGTTGTAAACCCAGGTTTACCGCAGTCCCAATGTATTCTCTCTATGAGATCTCGGCGAAGTGCCGCATCGTCGCGAGCTTTGGAAAACGACCTGACAGATTCCGGGAATTTATCACTCTCCAGGACTTTACGGAGAGGCGTGGGATCTGCCCCACTCGCGACTTTTCGCCAATACTTCAACCCGCCCATGCCATCTGGACGGTCAGCAATAGCTTGCTCCGTTCCAATTCCCGAAGTTGTAAAGTACCGGAGGTCAAGCCGAATGCATGGATTTCTGCTCACAAGATCTACAAATGCGGCGACGGCCCCGCGTATGTTTGCACTATTAAGGGTGACCGATCCCGATCCTTCTGTGTCTTTAACCTGGACAGCTTGGAGCGCTTGTCCCGCTAAAATTGCATAGTCTTCAGCTACTTCGAGGAAGAGCCAGCCGTTTTCGCTGAGATCCAGCCATGCGAGCGCTGCAGCAAGGGCCTGATAAGCATAACCTCGAAGTGAATCAACGGCTTGGCGAGCAGCATCTCCCTCAGGGACAATATCGGGGGTAGTACCCGCACTAAAGACATCGTCAGCATTCATTTTTTTCAGCCAATTCTTTTCGGAACACACGGCTGCCATTCAGACAGAACCGAAAGGCTAAATTGATCCGATATATGCAGCGGATCTCGGATTTCTGCCTGTATAACATGAGATCGCACCGGCAGCCAATAAATACACTAACCCCCTTCTATGGCTAGTTCCGCTCCATGTAACGGTTTATCAAGGTTTCTTGCCAATCTCGAAAGAAGCAGTTTGCGGCGATTCGGTAAACAAATGATTCGAATACAGCAAAGACAGGTTTTCACGCGGAGACGTTCGATAATTCCAAAAACCCGGTGGCCCGCTTCGAGGGGCCAGGGTCGATCTTTAGAGGACGCGGAGGAAAGCAAGAGTTTGTTTAGCCTTTTTAGCCGGTTCAAAAACCATATGCAGTGTTGTTTCTCGAAAAATGCTTGGAAGTGAACCCTACGTTGAGTCTTACGTCCGTGTAGACATACCTTTCAAAGAGCTGGCCTTTGCCGTCGCAAAAGGAGGTATCCACCGGCAGCATGATTCCATTGATTCCACAGCCCAAGAAGGGATTAAATCACTTCTAAACGATCGGCCTGCTATTATTTCCGGGCTTTAAAAACTCTGGCGTCGACATCGAGAGGCATGGGACCGCTGATTATCAGCTTTGGGAAATCATGATGCGCAGGGTTAATCAGGAAATTGTACTCATGGACGACAATGACGCTGGGGACTCGAAGCAGAACACTGGAATTGCTGCTTATCCAAACATCGCCCATCTCCCGGGTCTCGGGCGGGGCGGGAAAACTCCGCCAATTCTTTGGCAGCGGGCCGTGATCCTGAACCAGTTCTTCCGAGAACTCGACGGTGAACACTACATAGCTTGCCAGAGGAGAACTGTTCTGAAGATGGACCACAACCTCAAGCGCCGCCAGCGAGAGTGATTCTGAAACGAACGCTACGCGTGTGCCCGGGGTTGACCAGCGGCTCCCATACAGACGCGCCCCCTCACCATCAAAGGGACTCGCCGCATGCTTTTTCTTTGTTATGCGCCAAGCCACAGGCATCAGGAGGGAATCCCGTGCTCAAGCCGCCCAATCAGCGATTCCACCTCCCTCGCTCCAACCTCGGTAGATGCATACTCAATCGGCGTAGATCCGCCGAGGGCAGGCTGCGCCGCCGTAAGCCATTTGCGCGCGGAGTCGATATCGCCATCAAACAACTCTGAGGTTAACTCAAATATCCGCGCGGCGCGGATCAATCGATCGGATTCGTCCGGATGGAGCCGCCCTTCACCTTTCCGCCTGGCGAGTGTCCTCGAACTGATTTGCACAAGGCTGATAGCATCCTCTTTCCGTAAATCGGTGTTTCGAATGAAGTTTTCCCATGAGTTGTAACCAAGACCCTCCTTAATGCGCTTGAGCAACGCGGGAGTCTGCCCAACTTCGAGGCCCAGCAGCAGCGCGTAAGAGTTTCCGGATCGCCGTTTCCCGCTGGGCAGGAGCTTGCGCCGCACAGCCGATTTTGATTTAACATTCATTTTCAATCCATGCTCATCACGCATAGCGACATCCTTCGTCCTGCAGAGACAATCCCATAGTTTGCCATATGGCATAATAATACTTACCATGTGGCTCAAAGTCAAGAAACTTAGCGCGCTGCCCTTTGTTTACCAAGATGCAATCTTTTGCCCGAGCCAAGAACCGTTTCTCACGGCAGCCTGCGTCGCTATAGAACATCTCTGCACAATAGCAGGGAAAACCGGTTCAAAAACCATATGCAGGGTTGTCCCTGGAAAAATCCTTCGGGGTGAACCCTACGTTGCGTCTTACGTCCGTGTAGACGTACCTTTCAAAGAGATCGCCTTTATCGTCGTAAAAGGAGGTATCCACCGGCAGCATGAGTTCCCTGTCCACGTGCAGGACCATGCGGGATGCGTAGTACTTTCGTTCGCCGCGCGGGACCGTTCGGGCCTCCAAAACAATGCCGGGTCTATTTGTGAATTGCTCCTCGCCGATTCGAACGATTTCGAGTTCGTCATGTTCCACTGCCGTTTTGATATCTTTATGCAGCCCGTCGAGTATATGACCGAAACCAACCTCGGTGATCGGATGCCGGTTGCCTTCCATGGCAGCCGGACCTTTCGGGTCCAATGACAGGGTTACAAACCTGCGAATGCCGCCCTCGTGCGCGATCACTTTGTTGCCGTTTTCGCCTTCCACATATAGGGCCTCCCTTCCCTCATGCGGACCTTTTATCCATTTCATATAGACCTTCAGAGGTTTTTGGAACTTCAAAAGGATCGTTTCCTCCGGCAAGAGTTCCCCATCGACTCTTTCCTGCTTTTGAAAAACGGCGGCATAGTCCTCAGTACCGGCGTAGCTCGACTCCAGTTGAGTCAACAAAGTCAATACGGCCCGGATCTGGTCGTTTCCCGGAGAAGGATACGCCCGTGGTCCCCCGCAAAGAAGTCCCATGAGAACGATCACAGGCAGGATAGCGGCGGAATATCTCATATTCGATCATTCTTCACTTATCGCCGAGGTTTCGAAACGTATCTTGTGTTTCTCTATTTTGGCTATAAGGGTCGGGCGGGAGAGGCCAAGCATCTTTGCGGCGCGGGACCTGTTTCCGCCGTTGAGGTTCAGCGCTTCGGTGATGAGCATGGAGGAAAACTGATCCATGGCCGAATCGAAAGCACCAGAGCCTTCATGAGAGGCTAAATACTGACGGAGCCATGTCCGGATAGTATCTTCGGGCAAATCGGGCTTTTGACCGGGTGCGATTCCGCTGACCCGAGCGAAGTCTTCCCTGGAGACGGGGCCGCCCCGGTTGAAGATCAGCGCCTTCTGGACGGCGTTTGCCAGTTCGCGCACATGACCCGGCCAGGAGTGTCCGCAAAGCATCTCAAGGGCTTCATCCGTGATCCCGGGGTCCGTGAGCCCCATTTTTTTCGAGTACCGCCTGATAAAGTATTCGCAAAGAAGGGGGATATCACCTTCGCGCTCCCGCAAAGGCGGAAGCGAGATAGTGACGACCTTCAGCCTGTAGTAGAGATCTTCCCTGAATTTGCCTTCCGACAGGGCCGTTTCGAGATTGCGGTTGGTTGCCGCGATTATGCGCACGTCGACCGGAATCGGTTCCCGGCCGCCGAGCCGTTCGATGCTTCTTTCCTGGAGCAGGCGCAGGATTTTCGCCTGGATGGCGAACGGCATGTCCCCGATTTCGTCGAGAAAAACCGTTCCGCCGTTAGCCTGCTCGATGCGCCCTACCCTTCTGTTCACGGCCCCGGTAAAGGCGCCCTTTTCGTAGCCGAAGAGTTCACTTTCCAGGAGCGTCTCGGGGATCGCGACGCAGTTTATAACCAGGAACGGCTTACCGGACCGGGCGCTGTGCTGATAGAGGGCCCGGGCCACAAGTTCCTTGCCCGTGCCGGATTCGCCCCGGATAAGGACCGTAGCGTCCGTAGAGGCCACTCTTCCGATCGCTTTATAGACTTCCTGCATGGCCCGGCTGCGCCCGATAATGGCCTCACCGGACCCGGTTTCCGGAATAACGTCGAGTTCGACGCGCGAGCGCATGAAACGGCCCGCTTCCACGGCCTTTTCGATGAGCGCCAGCATCTCGGGTATGTTGAAAGGCTTGAGAATATAGTCGAAAGCGCCCATCTGGGTCGCTTCTATCGCGGTTTCAGTAGTCCCGAAGGCAGTCATTATGATGACCGGCAAAAGCGGTTCGAACTCGCGGATCGCCCTGAAAGTCAGGAGTCCGTCCATGCCGGGGAGACGGACGTCCATTATTATGAGGTCAAACCGGCCATCCTTTACAAGAGGCAGAGCCGCCTCGCCGCTCGAAGCCGTCGTGATCCGGTGGCCCTCCTGCGTGAGCAGCTTATCGAAACTCTGCCGAAGGTGAAGGTCGTCGTCAACTATAAGGATCTCAGCCAAGTTCCCTCCTCCTGGCACGGGAGAGTGATCGTGAAAGTCGTGCCTTTTTGCGGGCGGCATTTAACACTGAGGCAGCCTTTGTGGTCTTCGATAATTCGGGCCGCTATGCTCAGCCCGAGGCCCGTTCCTTCAGGCTTCGTCGTGTAAAAAGGCTCAAAGATCCTGGCCCTTACCGCATCGGGAATGCCCGGTCCGGTGTCGCTAACGCGAATCACGACCACCCTGCCCGCCGGTTCCGTCGTCCCTTCTTCTTCGGTTATGACGATGCGTCCCCCATCGCCCATCGCCTCGCACGCATTCACGATCAGATTCACCAGCACTTCTTTCAATTGCTCGGGGTCACAATCAACCTGCGGCAGTTGGCGATCTCTCATCAACTCTACAGTGACCCCATAAGACTCGAGTTTATAACGGAGAAGCTGCACAGCCATATCGACGACTTCCGACGGGCTGGCCTTCTGAAGTTTAAGTTTCGGCGGCCTCGAGAATTCGAGGAAGTTCCTGACGATTGTATCTATATTGCTGATCTCCTCGGAAATGACTTCGAAGTCCTCTTTCTCCGCCGCCGAGAGTGAGAGCGTCCGCTCCAGGGTAAACAGCCGCATCTTTACAGAGGTGAGCGGATTCCGGACAGAGTGGGCAATTCCGGCGGCGAGTTTGCCGATCTGCGCCAGTTTTTCGGACTGCAGCAGATGTTCCCGGCTCTGTTCGAGTTCGATGCGCGTGATATCAACGCTTTCGATCAGCCCCTGTATTTTTGCCCCGAGCGCCTTGACCTCGTCGGGTTCGTCGAGCGAACCGCCTTCGTCGCGGCCGGCGGTGAGGGCCAGGAGCCGAATCGGCACGAGGACCCTGTTCAGGAGCAATACGGCAAGGGCAATCCCCAGACCGACGGCTGAAACCATGGCTATGGACGCGGCCGTATCGAAAAAAGCGACCTTCAACCTGATGTCCTTTGCAAGTGAAGCGACCTTCTCGTACTGTGCCTCTTTGAACTGCTCGCACAGGTCACGGATGGCGAAAAACGGGCTGCGCACATCCTTGTGCAGCGCGTATCCTTCTTGCCTTTTTCCTTCCCTGTAGAGTTCGATGACGTGCTCGCGCTGGTTGGTGTACCGGATGTACTTCGACTCGATTTCGTTGAGTATTTCCCTGTCGCGGTCGGAGTCGGCGAATTCGCGGGCTTTTTTCAGCCAGCCTTCGAATTCGAACCGATGCCGATCGAGCTGGTTGAGCCATTCACTGTTACCGTCGATATAGAAATAGCTCAACAGCCCCCTCTGCATTGCAAGGGAGCTTTCCATCTCCTGGCTCACATTGAGCGCGGCAACCCTCGACGCAATGACCGAGGAAACGGCGCTGTTCATCCTGTGCACCATCCAGATCGTGGTTGAACCGCCCAGCAGGGCGATAGCCACAAGTGCGCAAAGAGCAAACATTATTTTAGTTCGAAGACTGAAGCGTTTCACCTATTCACCTATTCACCTATTGACCTTTTCACCCTCTCTATTCTTTCCGGAAAAAGCACCAGGGCGGCATCGTAGCTGGCTGAGATGCGAGGCACGAGGTCCTTAGCCCAGAAAGCCCCCAGTCCGGCCAATCCCCTGGTGGCCATCGCGATCATGTCCGCCTGTTTCTCATTGGCGGCGCCGATGACGGCAGGTTCGGCCTCGCCGCGATCAACGCTGCCGCTCGCGTCGATATTGCGGGCAAGAAGTGATGCGAGCTGTTCTTTCATCCGAACGATTGTTTGTTCCGCTTCGAGATCGAGTAGAAGACGCGTGGCGCTCGGGACAAGGCGGCCTCCGGGAATTTGCTCCGGCGTGGCGCTCCCGGCAGTCGGAACGACGTACAGCAGGTGAAGTTTTGCCCCGAATATCACGGCCAGTTCCGAACACGCGGTATAAACGGGGTCGCTGTGCGGCGTGCTGTCCATGAGAGCGATTATGCTGCGGCCGGTAAAATCGGGAGCGCGCCCGTATTCATCGGCCTTTATAAGTATCACGGGCGTGCGTCCGTGCGTAAGCACCTGTTCGGCATTGGTCCCGAACACCAATCTTTTGAACCCGCCGCTCCCATGCGTGCACAGGACGATGAGGTCCTGTTCGAGCTCTTCGGCGTGCTCGGCGATGCACCTGGGCACATCGCCCTGCGGGACCTCGTGCACATGCATCGAAACATTCACTCCCCAGCCCTCGACTCTTTCGGCTATCAGCGCCAAATACCGTTCGGCGCCCGTGACGTCCCGGAGGTGGGTGTCGCCATGTATGCTGCTCGGGGGGTGTTTCTCGATCACGTGAAGCAATTTAACGGCACATGGGATCCGTTCGGCGAGCTTCCTCACAACGGGGAGAACCGATTCGGCGAGTTTTGATCCGTCGAGGGGAACCAGCAAATTTGAAAACATAGACCCTCCACTTCCTCCGGATACCGCAGACGTCATCCGGCTGCAAGACTGTAGAGCAGGTATGAATTCAGCGCTAATATCAGCAGGGCGGCGATGCAGGCAAGAAATGTCGTGAACCGCCGGTTTACAAGCGGTCCCATGATTTTTCCGTTCGCCGTAAAAAGAACCAGCGGTATCACCGCAAAGGGAAGCCCGAAGCTGAGCACGACCTGGCTGATTACAAGGGTCCTTGTCGGGTCAAATCCAGCGTAGAGAACGACAAGCGAGGGCAGCACAGTAACGATGCGCCTGATCCACAGGGGGATTTTGAAGTGAATGAATCCCTGCATGACCACCTGCCCCGACATGGTGCCCACCGCCGAAGAAGACAGGCCCGCGGCAATCAGCGCAATTGCGAAAATATAGCCGGCCGAAGAACCCAGAATGGGGGAAAGCGTCCTGTAAGCTTCCTCGAGGGTTCCTATCTCACGCAATCCCTGAGCGTAAAAGGTCGATGCGGCCATTATCAGCATTGCCGCATTCACCGCCCCGGCGATGGACATCGCTATCGCTACGTCCATGACTTCGTAGTGGAACAGCCTTTTCAGCTTATCGGCATCCTTCACGATAATTCGCCCCTGGGTCAAGGCGGAATGAAGGAATATGACATGCGGCATGACCGTTGCCCCCAAAATGCCGGCGGCAAGCAAAACCCCTTCGCTGTTCCCGAAGCCCGGAAAGAAAAGTGAGGTCACTATCTGCGCGGGGTCAGGTTTGACCAGGAATATTTCAATCAGGTAAGCTCCCGCCACAATCCCGATCATCGCGGAAATAACGGCCTCGACAGGACGGAACCCGTATCGTTGCAGGCCGATGACCAGAAAGGTGGCGACTGCGGTCAGCAATCCGGCGTAGACGAGAGGGATGCCAAATAACAGGAAAATTCCAACCGCCGTCCCCACGAATTCGGCAAGGTCTGTTGCGATAGCTACGATTTCAAGTATAACCCACATTGCCCAGACAAGAGGGCGCGGAAAATGATCCCTGCACAGCTCGGCAAGATTCAGGCCGGTGGCGATGCCGAGCTTCGCCGAAAGGATTTGAACCAGCATCGCCATCAAGTTGCTGACGATTATAACCCAAAGAAGAGTGTAGCCCAGTTGCGCCCCGCCCTGGATATTCGTGGCGAAGTTTCCGGGATCTATGTATGCGACGGCGGCGATGAAAGCCGGACCAAGGAAAGGAAAAAGCCTTTTGTACCAGGGGACGGTTTCCCGGGACAGTATCCTTTCCGCCGCCGAAATCGTACCGGAGTCAAAAGTGCGAGGTTTGTTTTCGGGTCCGTCCGGCAAACGAGCACCTCCAATATTTTTCACGCGAAGGCGGTGGGACCGCCAGCCAGGATTAAACATCCCCTTTGACAAAACCTAACCCGGACGAGCAGGAACCAAAAGCACAACTGAACCACGGATGAACACGAATGGACACGGGTAAAAACCGATAAATGCCAAAATGAACTGAACCACGGATGAACACGAATGGACACGGGTAAAAACTGATAAACGCCAAAATGCCCTTGCGTAAAAGGGTGGTATTGAAATTGGGAGCCATGGAGCCTCAATTCATCCCACATCGGACAACTGCTGAATTGCCTCATCTATCCCTGCTTATCCACCCTGCTACGTTCCTCAAAATGAACTGAACCACGGATGAACACGAATGGACACAGGTAAAAACCGATAAATGCCAAAATGAACTGAACCACGGATGAACACGAATGCACACGGGTAAAAACCGATAAATGCCAAAATGAACTGAACCACGGATGAACACGAATGGACACGGGTAAAAACCGATAAACTCCAAAATGCCCTTGCGTAAAAGGATGGTCTTGGAATTGGAAGCCATGGAGCCTCAATCGCCCTGATCCACGCATTCCTGCACGAAGCCGTTGAGTAATCCCAGGCCGGTCATGGCGGCGAATGCCTCGTCATATTCCTCCCGAGTCACCTTCCTGTCAAGGGGTGGAGTCGAAGGGCCTTTATGAGCCGGGAAGTACTGGTTCATAAGACTTATCCAGACCTGCCTGCCCATCGTCCGGGAAAGGAATGAGAAGCACTCGCCGGACCCGGACAGGCCTTCCGGCAGCACCATGTGGCGCACGATCATCCCCTTCACGGCGACCCCGTCCGCATCGGTTCGCAGCGGTCCGGCCTGCCTCCACATCTCGACAAGGGCCTCCCGGTTGCAACTGACGTAATCGGCCGCCCCGGAGTATTTTAGCGCTATTGCGGAATCGGCGTATTTAATATCAGGCAGGTAAACATCTATGATTCCATCGAGCAGCCTGAGGGTCTCAATAGATTCATAGCCGCTCGAGTTATAGACGAGCGGAATTCGCAGCCCCCGGCGCGCGGCCGACAGAAGAGCACGAACGACCGCAGGCATCTGATGAGCCGAGGTAACCAGATTTATGTTGTGCGCTCCTTTGTTCTGGAGATCGAGCATGCCGGACGCCAGATCGTCCACACTCATCTCGCGGCCTACTCCAAGCTGGCTGATCGGATAGTTCTGGCAGAAGATACACCTCAGAGTACAACCGGAGAAAAATATCGTCCCTGAGCCACGGGTCCCCGAAATCGGGGGTTCTTCCCAGGGATGTAAATTTATCGAGGCCACCCGTGGGAGACTCCCGATCCCGCAATATCCGAGCTTTGCGCTTTTGCGGTCAACGCCGCAGGCGCGGGGGCAAAGATCGCACCGGCCCAGCCCGGCATCGAGGGCTTCGGCCCTGCGTAAAAGCTCGCCGGTCTCGAAAAGCTTTACATAACTTCCAGCACTACGCGGGGCTGCAGCAGAAGATTCGGCTGCCGGACGAAGGCCGGCGGCCACCCCGGCAGGCGGCGTCACCGCTTCAGCCCCCGGAGCGCTCGACCCATTTCTCGCCATCCCAGATACCCATAATCATGCCGGAGTTTGAAACGTCGTAGCCTCCCATCGAGGCCACTATCCGGCGAAATGAATCCGAAGCAATGATATCGAGCACTGTCGACATCTTGAAGTCCGGCCACGCGCCTTCCGATATCACGAGATCATAGCGTTCCCGGCCGACTGGAATAAAACCCAGGTCCAGCGCCTTTGCCGAAGAGTAGATGGCCATTCCGGCGTCCGCCCGGCCGCTCAAAACGTTTACGGCAACGCTCATATGCGTGAATTCTTCCTGGTCGTAGCCGTTGATTTGCTCTGCCGGAAGTCCGCGCTGCTGGAGGCAGTAGTCGAAGAGCACACGGGTCCCCGAGCCGCCCTGCCGGTTTACAAAGGCGACATCCGGCCGCAGAAGGTCTTCTATCCCACCTATTCCTTTCGGGTTCGCCTTGCCGACAAGGAGCCCCTGCTCCCGCATGGCAAGCTGGACGAGCCGCACCGGGGTCCCTTTCAGGTAGCGTTCAATGTAAGAGAAGTTGTACTCTCCGGTCTGCGTATCCAGCAGATGCGAGCCGGCGAAATGGGCCTGTCTGCGCCTGAGCGCCATGAGTCCGCCGAGGCTCCCCACATTGCTCGACGAGAGGTGCAGCCTGCTGTCCCGCCCCTTCAATTCGTTTGCTATGAGGTCGATCGTGTTATCATGGCTTCCAATCATGATGAGCGTATAATCGAGCTGGTCCCAGGGCCGAAGGAGCCTCACCTCGACCTCGGACCCCTCGTCGACGCCTTCCTGCTCCTGGGGAATCTGCAGGATCGCGTCCGCGCGCGTAAGTGAAGTGATTATGCCGGCCCCTCTCTGGATCGGCATTGCGACCAGTCTGTCATCGACCCTGCCCAGGATCACGCGCACAAACTCCTCCAGGCCAAGCTTGGAGGGCAATTTTCGGCCAAGGACGGCTGAAGCGGTGGGAAAAGCAGGGCTTGGGCTTCCCTGAAGAGAATAGAGCAGCGGTCTTACGAACTGTTCGAAAGCCATTACCGCCGACACGGGGTATCCCGGGATTCCGACAACGGGCTTCCCTTTCACCATCCCAAGGATAACCGGTTTTCCCGGCATCATGGCGACTCCGTGCACAAGCACTTCCCCGAGTTCCTCAATAATCGCAGCCGTGTAGTCCTGCGACCCGGCCGAAGACCCGGCGTTTATCAAAACGACATCCGCCGAAGAATCAACCCCTCCAAGGATAGCCTCCTTCAGCGAGTCGTATTCGTCGGCCACCACGTCGCGCAGGACCGGCGCCCCGCCGCATTCCTCGACCATTCCGGCAAGAATGGCGCCGTTGAACTCGACGATTTCACCCGGTTTTGCTTCCGCCGCTCTGCGGGCAGGAATGATCTCGCTGCCGGTGGGCTGAATAAAAATCTGCGGCCGGGCAAAGACGCTTATGGTCAAAACGCCGGCCGCCAGGAGCGATCCGATATCTGCAGGCCGCAAAACATGCTGCTGGGGCAAAAGCAACTCACCCGCCACGATGTCCTCACCCACTTTGCGCACGTGCTGCCAGGGAAATGCAGCGGAACGGATCTCTATTTCCGAATGCGAAACGCTTTCGGCATGCTCGATCATGATAACCGCGTCCGTGCCGCCGGGAAGCGGGTCGCCGGTGTCAACCGGGTGAGCGCTTTGTCCGACCTTGAGGCGAAGGGGTATGGCGTCGCTCGCGCCGTATGTATCGACGGCGCGCACCGCATAGCCGTCCATTGCGGCCCCATGATAGTGCGGGACCGAGCGCAGGGAGGTTATCGGCCCCGAGGTGACACGCGCAAGGCTCGAAGCCGCCCGGACCCGCTCTTCCGCAGTCCTGAGCGCACCGGTACGCCCCTGCCAGACTTCCCGGGCCTCCTGCAGGATTTTCATCTTGAGATAGATATTTCTCTTCGGTTTTTCCATCGACAGTCAGTTTCTCCCCCAAAAACCAGTGGGCTACCTGACACTCATTACACTATAAGACACGTTTGAAGCCGAACCGGTTGAAAAACTCGCCTCGAAAGCGCTTGGCGCAAGCCAGGTTCACCTCAGCGATATGGACCTGTTCCAGTTCATCCAGCTCGACCTGGACCCAGTTTTCAATATTGTCCAGACCCCTGGCCCAACGATTGAAATCGTCCCTGGCAAGCATTCTGGGAGGCTGGAGTGTGAAGCTGCCTCCCCCATGCTGGTGAACGCGCTTTTCACCAAACAGGGCATTGTAATCCGCGGTATTGACCCCAACGACCGGCATGAAATTATCGAAGGCCCGCACCAGGCATCCCGTTTTCCAGTGGCCGCGCAGGACCGGGAAGGCTGAAGGGTTGAAAACGATATCGACCCCCAGGTCGGCAAGCTGCCTGCCCGCTTCCGGCTGCCCCCAGAAGTCAATGCAAACCGGAACGCCTATCTTTCCGAAATCGGTTGTAAATGCACGGAAGACTCCATCTCCCGAGGAGATGCCGAGCCTCTCCTTCTCCATCGCTCCCACATTGAACTTGCGCTGCCTGCCGACAATCCTTCCGGCCCGGCTGAAAATGGCAGCCGTATTATACCGCTTGCCGCCCTCTTCTTCTGCCATGCCCGCTATGAGGTAGCTGTCAAATTTGCGGGCCGCCGCACCCAGCTCCCGTTCGCCCAGGAAAGGGAAATATTCCGGGAAACAGATAACGTCCAGCTCTTCTCCCTGGCATTTTTCCATCAATTGCAGGGCGTGTCCGATATTGCGCGGGTCGTCCAGGGACGGGTACGGCTTGGGCTGAATAATGGCTATTCGTATGGTGTCTTTCATAGATACCCCTTAGCCTCGCGGAGCGAGGAGATTGACATTGCCGAGGGCCAAGGCTTTATCCCACCGTCCCGGCAGGGCCAAGGCCAAAAGACTAAGACCGAAGCCTCGCACCCGCGCTCGTGACGATGTGCTTCGCTATAGCCAGAGAGGAAGTAGCGGCCGGAGACGGCGCGTTCAGCACGTGAATCATTTTCTCCGTCTGCTGGATGACGAAATCGTCGAGCAGTTTTCCGTCATGGCCCAGCGCCTGGGCACGCACCCCTGCGCCGCCGGGATCGAGATCATCCCTGGAAATAGCCGGCACCAGTTCCTGGAGCGCACGGGCGAAAAGGGATTTGGAAAACGAACGCATCATTTCGCCTATCCCGGTTTTCCAGTATCTGGAGACAAGGCGCCAAAAACCATCATAGCTAAGAGTCTCCAACAGTTCCAGGGGTGCAATCTGCGTTCTTCCGTATCCCTCCCGGGCAAAGGCAAGGACTGCGTTGGGACCCGCTTCGATTCTTCCATCGATCATTCGCGTAAAATGCACCCCAAGAAAAGGAAATCTAGGGTCCGGCACCGGATAAATAAGATTTTTGACTAGAAATGCACTCCCTGGTTTTATGCGGTAGTATTCGCCCCGGAAAGGAACGATCCGGCAGGGAGGATACATACCGGAGGACCGGGCGACACGATCGGAATAAAGCCCGGCGCAATTTATAAGGAAGCGGCTTTTGAATACACCCCGGCCGGTTTCAATGCGCAACGTTTTCGAATCTAAGTCCTTCACCCTCGTGACTTTGGCTCCGAGGAAGAGTCCCCCGCCCTTTTTTCGAAAGACATCGGCATACGCTTCGGCAACCTTTCTGAAGTCCACAATCCCGGCGCCCGGAACGCGCATTCCCCGGATACACTGCGCGTAGGGCTCAAACTCTTTTACTTCGGCCGGATCGAGCATCTGCAGGCCGATAACGCCGTTTTCACTGCCTCGCCGATAGAGTTCATCGAGGGCCGGCAGTTCCTCTTCCCGGGTCGCTATGACCACCTTGCCGCAGATTTCATGTTCGACATTATGCTCCCTGCAAAACCTGATGAGTTCATCCCGGCCCGAGATACACAGACGGGACTTCAGGGAGCCGGGCCGGTAGTAGAGCCCGGAATGGATGACGCCGCTGTTGTGTCCCGTCTGGTGAGAGGCGATCATAGACTCCTTCTCCAAAACCGCCACCCTTAGTCCGGGAAACTCTTCCAACAGTGTCATTGCCGTGGCAAGGCCGATTATTCCCGCCCCTGTAATTGCTACATCGTATGAATTGTTCATGCGGACCCTTCACCTATTGGAGTCGTTTGCGGCTCAGCCCTGCAAATACCGGCGCAGGGCCGCCCGGTGTAACACAGAGACCTGCCCCGCCACAAATATGAGGGGGACGGTCACCCCTCAGAGTAAGTATTGTGCGCTTTTGAAGCCCGGGAGTATACCAGATTTCGGCTCGGACATCGACCCCCACAGATCTAACCCACGGATAGGGAGCGCAGCGCAGTGGATGACCACGGATAAAGAGATCTATTTTCGAACAGATGGATCCGGGCGGAAGGGTGTTGTGGGCTGGTGAGGATAAGAGTCGAATCCGTGGTATTCGGGAAATCCGTGGTTTCCTGTACTTTCTTTTAAAGAATTAAACCACGGATAGCGCGGATAAAGATGATCTACGCGGACGTTTCGACTCAGCTCATTGGTTGCGGCTATACTGCCCCGTCTCCGCCTCACGGCGCCGTAAGCTGAACCACGCTGGCCCGTTTGCTCCTGTGGTCAACAACTGTGAGAATTACCTTCTTTTCGGGAGGCGTCAAGCTAAGAACCTCGCCGAAATCATCCGGCCCGGCAAGGTCTTTCTGGTTTATCTGGAGAATAATGTCTCCGGGCTCGATTCCAACTTTGCCGAAAGCCCCTTTTGTCTCAACGCGGCTCACAAGGACCCCGCTGGTATCGAGGCCATATTTCTTCGCGTCCTTTTGTCCAACGGGCTCCACCTCGATGCCAAACCGGTCAGCCACCGAGGACAGTAGCGCCCTGCCATGTTCCTGATCGCTGGATACTTTTATCTTGACGTACAGGGATTTGCCACTTCGAAGCACGGACAATGTAATTGTTTCCCCGATAGGGGCGGTGGCTACTTCGTTTCGGAAGTCATCGGGGTTGTTGACCGGCTTGCCCTGGTAGGCCAAAATTACGTCTCCCTGTCTGATCCCTGCCTTTCCGGCGGGTCCACCCGGCAGGACGTTTGCCACCAGGGCCCCCTTTGTGTCGTTCACTCCAAACGAACTCGCCAGTTCAGGCGTAAGATTCTGAATCGTCAAGCCGAGCCATCCCCGTTCGACCTTTCCGCTCGCTATCAACTGCTTGGACACGCGGAGCGCCATATTGCCGGGGATCGCAAAACCGATTCCCTCAAATCCGCCGGACTCTGACATGATGGCAGCGTTGACTCCAATCACCTCACCGTTGAGGTCCAGAAGCGGCCCTCCGCTATTACCTGGATTGATGGCCGCGTCAGTCTGGATAAAATCCTGGTAGCTGCTGGGGTCGGAAATGCCTCGCCTGTGCTTTGCGCTGACAATCCCCTGCGTGACAGTCTGGTCAAGCCCTTGCGGATGACCGATCGCAACCACCCACTGCCCTACGTTGATTTTGTCCGAATCGCCGAATACCAGGAAAGGAAAACTCCCCTTATCCAAAATCCGGATGACTCCCAGGTCGGTTTTGGTGTCAACGCCGACGACCTTGACCGATTTGCCGGTGTAGGTCCGGCCGTCGGACAGAACGACGCTCATCTTTGTGGCGCCGTTCACTACATGGCTGTTAGTCAGAATATGTCCCCGGGTGTCAATGATGATCCCGCTCCCAAGACCGGTTATCTCCCTTTCGAATTTTTTTGGCATCCTTGGATTTCCGAAAAAGTACTGGAAAAAGGGGTCGTTCTGAAACGGCAGCAGTGGATTTGTAACCGTCTGTTTCTCGGTTACCTCGATATGGACAACGGAGGGAATAGCTTTTTTCGCCACATCCTCGATCGCCGTTACCAGGTTCACATCGTAGTTGGCTGATTGCGCAGGCATCGCCCAGGCGATTAAAACGACGGCCGCTGTTAACGAAAGCAGCCGGCGTGATTTCGAATAACCTTTGGACTTCATAGTTCGAAACTCCTCCTCATACAAAAGTGTTTTGGTATCGTAGGAAAAAGTCCGGTTGCAAGAGTTTGTCAATTAACGATAACTATCTCCCGGACTACCCGCCACGAGCTTTTATATATCGGGCGGAAAAACGTCTCTTAGGCGTTATCCGGATGCTTTGTGTTGCCGGGGCATATCAACCAGGTCGTGGAAGTATTTTTTTGCCGGTCATTCCCTTCTCCTGTGGGATGATTATAATACAGCGGCTTAACGTGGCTCAGGAATGGTTTCGAAATTTCAATTCCAGATTCGGGGAGGTTTATTCCAATGGCCGAAAAGACTCAAAGAGTTGAACAGTGTCAATGCGAAAAGTGCGGAAATGAAGCGGAAATGACCATTACCTGCCAGATGGTGGACGTTAAAGCCGCGTCCGGTGAGGTCAAACAAAAACAGCGTGAAACCCGCACATGCAAAGTATGCGGAAACGAAGCGGACATGATCATCGACTTCGATTAGCGGCAAGCACCCCCGCCTCGCGGAACGTCGAGATTTTAGCTTCGGCCCCACTGCCTGCTCAGGAACCTGCATAGTCCTCCCCGGAGTTTGGAATTCGCAGGAATTACTCCGGTTGGCATTGACACATAGGTTTCGTGGGGGTATAGTCGGAAAACATTGTCGCGGGGTGGAGCAGTCAGGTAGCTCGTCGGGCTCATAACCCGAAGGTCCTTGGTTCAAATCCAAGCCCCGCTACCAGGAAAAATCGAGGGACTTAGAGAAATCTAAGTCCCTTTTCCTTTATTTGTTTGTTTTCGCTGTCCCCAACGCTGCCGCCTGTTTTGCCGTACTATGAACTTCATGGGGCACGATTCTCCCCTTTACAGGCTATCCATGAGAATCCGAGAAACGGTAGCGTGTCCTGAAACTGCCCAAACGGGTCTAAACTGCATTTCACTTGCGTTTTGATTTAGATATGCATGATATATGGAACCCGTGAGTTCCAAGAGCTTTTTCGGATGGAATCCGGCAAAACGGCGCGCCGGCATCCGCCGGCGATCAAGCTGGCGCAATATTCGGATTGAAAGGAAGCACTGAGGACAATGCTACAATTTTTGCCTGGCCCGCTTCAAGGTTTTATCTTGTTTTTCGCGCTCGCGCTCAATACCATCTTTTGTTCGCTGCTGATCTACGTGGTGGCCCTGGTCAAGCTGCTCATTCCGGTACACAGTTGGCGTATCGTCTGTGGTAAACTTGCCAACGCCGTAGCTCAGGGCTGGGTCGGGTTCAACACCCGGGGCTTGAAACTGACCAAAAATATCCAATGGGACGTCCAGGGCATCGATGCAATGCAGCCCGATGCATGGTATCTGCTGGTAGCCAATCACCAGTCAATGGTCGATATTGTCGTCTTGCAGAGCATCTTCCACCGCAAAATCCCACCTCTGAAATTCTTCCTCAAAAAAGAGTTGATTTGGGTGCCGCTTCTTGGAATAGTCTGGTGGACCCTGGATTTTCCATTTATGGTGCGAACGTCCTCGGCCCGCAAGGACATGGAAACTGCCCGCACCACATGTGACAAATTCAGATTGCTTCCTGTAACCATAATGAACTTCGTAGAAGGAACGCGTTTTACCGCGGCAAAACAGGAGAACGAGAATTCGCCCTTTACCCACCTGCTGAAACCTAAGTCCGGCGCCATGGCTGTTGTGCTTTGCACTTTAGGGCAGCGGCTCCATTCCATACTGGATGTGACGATCGTATATCCGGAAGGAGTTCCGGGGTTGTGGACATTTTTGTGCACCTACTCCCTGGAAATCAAAGTACGGGTAAAACAAATACCCGTCACTCCGGAGTTGCTCGGAGACTATCTTTCCGACCGGGGATACCGCCGACGGTTCAAGGATTGGCTGGATAATCTCTGGGATGAAAAAGACAAACTCATTGGAACACTTCTACCCCTGACTGTCCACAAGTCCAATGGTGACGACGATTGATTCTATCTGCCGATGGCCATCGGGCAGATTTATTTGTCAACCCGGTATCGAAATGTCAAAAACAAAGGCGGGGATCGAACGGGACAAGGGGTTGGAAACGAGTGGCTGAATTCACCACTGCGTCATTTTCGGATTGAATTTTATCCTGCCGGTGGTCTAAATAGAGCTGGACCGATGATAATCTGATAACGCATGAGGGAAAAGTGAAAAGACCGACTAAGAGCCAATATTATGTGGACATTGCGAGATCTGTCGCAATGCGCAGCACCTGCCTGAGGCGCCGATTTGGCGCCGTAATCGTGAAAAACGATCAGATAATAAGCACCGGCTACAACGGTGCGCCACGCCAAACGACCAACTGCATCGACCTGGGATATTGCTATCGCCAGGAAAAAAATATACCTCCCGGCCAAAACTACGAGCTTTGCCGGGCGGTTCACGCCGAGATGAACGCCGTAATCCATGCTTCGCGTCTAGACATGGTCGGGGCCGACCTGTATCTGGTTGGAATCGAGGTGGAAACAGGAGAGTTGGTCTCACAACCGATTCCCTGCCTGCTCTGCAAACGGGTAATCATAAACGCGGGCATTAGCCGGGTCGTTATTCCCGACGATCCCGGGGTCTTCAAGTATATCGACGTCGATGACTGGATGATTGAAGAGAGAGTCAGTCACCGAACGGAGGAATAAGCGCTTGTCCGCAAATCCATATGCCCTGATTACTAATCTGCGTTACGATCAATCTCCTCTACTTGCGGTTTCCACGCTCCAAGCGGACGCTCCGGAAAAACGAAGATCTTTCTACAGGCGTAATTCAAAACGAGCCCGATCAAGCTTGCCGCGATCTTCGATGATGCCGGCAACCACCCCATCGCCAGGAAGAAATTGGTAGACCACACGTCAACGAGGGCGGTCGCGCAAACGACCAAAGAGTAAATAAGGACTTCAGTTATCGAATTCCATTTTGCCTTATGCCTGAAGAGCAATAATATGCTTAGAAAATAATTTACAATGGCGGCGATAACGAATGCGCTCAAGGCCGAAGTGACAACTGAGAAGCCCAAACTAAACAGAGAAAGGAATGCTGCCAGGTTGACAATAGCCGACAGGCCGCCAATAAAGAGATAAACTAGAAATTGAATTGGTACTGGAGCTTTATGACCATTATAGCGAATAATGCAATAGAGTGCTCTAAAACCGTCCTTTATGCCGATTTTTTTCCCTTCCTCATAGGTACGGCCATAGTATGATATTCCCATTTCGTAGATGCGAAGACGTTTGTGAGCAATTTTCGCGACAATTTCGGGTTCAAAGCCAAAGCGATTTTCGTTTATCTCGATATCTTCAATCACTTTTCGCTTAAATACCTTGTAACATGTCTCCATATCCGTAAGATTCAAGTCTGTAAACATATTCGAGAGCAAAGTCAGAATGAAGTTGCCAACGTAATGCCAGAAATATATAACCCGATGAGCGCCATACGTTAGGAATCGAGATCCCAAAACCACATCGGCGTCGTTTTCAATTAGTGGGACTATAAGCTTTCGTAGTTCAAGAGGATTGTATTCAAGGTCAGCATCCTGTACGGCTACAAAATCACCGGTTGCCTTTTGAAAACCAGTGCGTAAAGCTGCTCCTTTGCCCTGATTTTTGTCGTGTCTCAACACTACTATCGTTTCCGGATGTTGCTTTTGCAGACTATGAGCGATTGCGAGGCTGCCATCTTTCGATCCATCATCTACAATAACGATTTCGAGTGACAGGGTATTATCCGCAATCTGCAAAACTTTATTGATCAATTTGGTGAGAGTCCGCTCCTCATTGTAGCAGGGTACGACGACACTCAATTTTGGCACGCTTTCCAGCCTTTCTAAATTCACGCTTCGCCACCCTTCTCCTGAATACAGTAAAAAGTGTACACTATATACGCTTTGCCTCGGCAAAACGCCATTCAATATCTACTGCCGCGCCGTATCTACTCCGGCTGCGGCCACGGAGGATGCCTCCGGGAATGCTCCGCCAAGAGGCATATATCTTTGAAAGGTCAAACTGCCCGACCGGATCCAATATGAAATGGACCGGGCGTCCCTGCGGGGGCCAGTGCAACCATGAGGACGGAGACGACAACATAATGTATCGGGGCCGAAGATTTCAATGTCTTTTCCATAGTGAAATCGAGTTTGCAAAAAACTGCCTCTAATGCCATTTCTCCGACATGCTGACAGCCGCCGACGGAGGCCGCAGTAAGGTCCCGGGGCAGGAAATCCCGGCTTTGACATGAATTCTCTTGAGCTTAACGGCCTTACCCCTTATTCTGTCCTACATCAGGATGAGAATGAAAATTCAAAGCAGATTCAGAAAATGGCTGAAAACGAATCGTACATAATCGAAGCTACGGACCTGAGGAAAAATTTCAACAGCCACGTGGCCGTTGACTGGATATCATTTCATCTGGCCCCAGGTGAGTGCCTCGGTTTGCTCGGTCCAAACGGCGCCGGCAAAACCTCAACTATTCGTATGATATACGGATTTTCTCCGATGACATCCGGCAGCCTGAAGGTCTTCGGACTGGAGATAAACCTTTGGTGGCGCCAGATAAAGGCAAGAATCGGAGTATGCCAGCAGGATAACAACCTCGATCCGGACCTGTCGGTTCTCCAAAACCTGGAGTTATTTGCGCGCTATTTTAATATTGCACGCAGGGAGGCTCGTGACCGGGCGCTTCAACTCCTGAATTTTATCGCTCTTGAAAGTCGAAAAAACGACAAAGTGACCAGCCTTTCCGGGGGAATGATGCGAAGGCTGGTGCTCGCGCGCGCGCTCATCAACAATCCTGAGCTGCTCATACTGGATGAACCGACGACGGGGCTCGATCCACAGGCAAGGCATCAGGTCTGGGAGAGGCTGGAGCTGCTGCGTGCAAACGGGCTTTCCATTCTCCTTACCACCCATTACATGGACGAGGCTTCGCGGCTTTGCGACAGGCTGATTATCATGCATCACGGCAAGATTCTGGTCGAAGGAAAACCCGCCGATCTCATTCGTTCTCATGCAGGCGACCACGTGGTTGAAATCGTGAACCCCGGACAGGAAGTAAAGGATTTCGTAATCGAGCACGACTATCTTCACGATGTCCTCGACCACCGGCTTATTATCTACGGCAAGGAGGCCGACAGGCTTTTCGAAGTTATCGGGGACCGGTTTTGCGTGGAAACCTGCATAAAGAGGCTGGCAACCCTCGAAGATGTTTTCCTTAGACTCACCGGAAGGGAGCTTCGCGAATGACCGTCGCTCTTATGCTTGCGAACATCTCGTGGCGCTTTATTCGCGTATGGAACCGCAATCTGGTCGTCTACCGGAAAATCTGGCTGGTCAATTTTCTGGTCCCCCTTTTCGAGCCTCTGTTGTACCTGGCGGCCTTCGGAGTCGGCCTGAGCGCCCTTATCGGCAAGGTGTCCTATAATGGAACGGAGCTTTCATATATCGAATTCATCGCCCCGGCGCTGCTTGCGATCACTATCATGTACAACGCCTTTTTTGAAAACTCCTACGCTTCATTCGTGCGTATGTACTACCAGAAGACTTTTGACGCCATGATGGCCACCCCCCTTTCCCTGGAAGATATCATTACCGGTGAAATCGTCTGGGGCGCCACCAAATCGGTTATCGCAGCCGCTATAATGCTCGCGGTCATAAGCCTTTTCGGCCTGGTCCATTTTCCTGACGGCCTGTTGATATTGCCCATTTCTTTTCTGGGCGGGCTTGTTTTTGGAACTGTGGGGATGGTTTTTACCGGTCTGGTACCCAGTATCGACATGTTCAACCTTCCGATTTTTCTTTTTGTAACCCCGATGTTTCTTTTCAGCGGGACCTTTTTCCCAATCTCCACCCTTCCCGGGTGGGCTCAAAGCCTTTCCAAGGTGCTTCCCCTGACCCACCTTGTCAACCTCTGCCGCTCTGCCTGCCTTGGCGATATGACGCTCGATCTCCTGTGGGGTATCGTTTACATGACGATCTTCTTTGTCCTGCTTTTCCCGGTCGCCCTTATGGTAATGCGGCAAAAGCTGATAAAATGATCTTCCATGGCCCCGCAAAATAGCGTCCGATATCACTCTTCCGACACCTGTCTTGCAAATTCCTCCCAAGTGCAGATCTTTATAAAAAGTACTTCGATTCAGGAGGAAGAAAATGAAGAAGATTGCAGTGTTGATCGGAAAGGATTTCGAAGATTCCGAGTATACGCAACCTGCTGAAGCCTTCAAAAGGGCCGGGTATCAGATTGTGCACCTCGGGTTGAATAAGGGCGACACTGTAACGGGCAAGAAACAGAATACCCCCGTTAAGATTGATATCGAAGTGAATGAAGCCAATCTGCAGGAATTCGACGCTTTGTTAATACCCGGAGGTTACTCCCCGGATAATCTGAGGGCACACGCGGGACCCGTCAAATTCGTCAAGGAGTTCATGGATAGCGGCAAGCCGGTTTTTTCCATATGCCATGGACCCCAGCTTCTAATATCGGCCAGGAAACTCGAAGGCCGCAAGGCTACCGGATGGAAGTCGCTCATTGAGGACATAAAATACGCCGGGGCCCAATATATTGACAAAGAGGCGGTAGTTGACGGCAACCTGGTTACCAGCAGACAGCCATCGGATATTCCGGCATTTATTGAGGCGAGTTTGAAAATGCTGGAAAACCGGCAGGCCAAGGCAGCCTGATCGTAGACGATCGTGCTCGTGGGTCGTGTAAATCAGGGCCTGCGCTCGAAGTTGAAGAGGGCGTAGGCAGCCGGGGACCTTGAAGCGGCAAACCCGTTCAAAGCCGCTTCCATGGCATGAGGCCGCTTGCCCGGACCTTCGCCGACATCGATAAGAAAATTGCCATAGCCAAAAGATCTAAGAACAGGGAGTTGATCGAGCCAACTCACGGGCCGGTCGGCATAGATTTCTGTGCGGCCGGCCTGCTTTATTATATGGTAAGCCTCATCTCTGGCGCTCAGAAACGGCCGGTCTACGGACAGATCAGGAGCCAGGCGCGATATAAAAAGCGGCGGCCAGCAATAGACCGTAAGAACCACTCTGGAACCGAATCTGTTCAGCGCAAGTTCCCTTAGTTCTTCCTTTGTGGTCTCCAGGGAAAGAACGCTCCACGAACATCCCAGTTCAGCCGCCTGTGCGATGGCGGCGCTGTTTCGCAGATTCAGCCTCGATCCAGCAACAAGGCGCACTCCATTGCCCTGCCCTGTCAGATCGAAATGTCCCCAATTATTGATCTCCCATAACAAAAAACCCTTGTTGATAAACCATCTGACAGCCGCCCTGTAATATTGGAGGTCCCTGTTTTCAGAAATAAGGGCAGGCAAGGAGAATCCGAGTTTCTTCATCTGGGGTGGAGAAAACCGCTGTTTGGCAAGGCGCTCCAGGTTATTTTTGGTTGCACTGAGTAGAACCATTCCGGCGGAAGATCGCAAGGCCTGCACCAGGTCGTCCGGAGAGCTTAATTTCAAGATGAGAGTTTCATTCTGCTTTGTGTTGGCATCCGCAGGCTTTTGCAGGTCGTCCAGAATTTTTTGCCTTTGGGAAAATTTACGTTTGAAGCCAATAGCTGAGGGAACTTCCTCCCTGATCTTTTTCCATATCGCCGCGGCAGGTTCCGATTTTCTCCCTACCTTGAAAAGCCTGTCCCCCGGACGAAAAGCTTTCGAACAGGCAAGATATACCCGGGCGCCGGCTTGGGCGAAGGGAATGTTTTCCCCTGAGGCGTCAAAAATATCCGATACCGAAAAGGCATCCACTTCTTTCCCTGCGGAGGATTCCGGCCGAAGCCGGTCGCCTTTTGCGATCTGAGAGCGCAAATCGACCAGGACACGGCCGCCGAGAACGGATTTGACCGTGGCAGACCAGACGCCGCTGGACCCGGAACGGTGTGGCGCCAGAATTTTCCCCGCCTCCTCCAGGTGACCGGAGGTCAGGCGTCTCGAAGGGGCCTGCGCGAGTAATTCCTTTGCAAAGATCAAAGCTTCTTTTTCCCCGGCGCCGGATTCGGCGTCCAGAATCGCCCGGTAGGCCTTTACAACGTCGGCAACGTAGGCCGCAGGCTTCATCCGGCCTTCTATTTTGAATGCGGCGATTCGCAGCCGCTTGAGTCGCGGGATCAGCGAAAGGGCGCATAAATCGCTGCATGAAAGGAAAAACCCTTCCTTTCTACCCTGCCGGAACTTCAGGCGGCATGGCTGGACACACTCACCGCGAAGGCCGCTTCGTCCCCCCCTGAAGCTGCTCGCCAAACACAGCCCTGAGTAGGAATAACACAGGGCGCCGTGGATAAAGATTTCCAGTTCGGCTTCCGTACCGGAGCATACTTCTTCGATCTCCGCCAGATTGAGTTCACGCGCAAGGACCACCCGGTGGACGCCGATATGCTGAAGAGCTTTAACCCCGGCCGAATTGTGAACGGCTGCAAGCGTGCTTGCGTGCAGCCTGAGGCCGGGAAACCAGCGCCGCACAAGATGAAAAATCCCGGCGTCCTGTGCTATCAGGCCATCGGGTTTGAGCGATGAAAGAGCGCTAAGAGTGTCGAGCACTTCCGGAATCTCGCCGGATACGATCTGGCTGTTCAAAGCGGCATATATGCGGATACCCCGCTTGTGTGCAAACGGGATCAGTGTGGCGAGGTCCTCGAGGGAAAAATTAGATGCGGTCGCCCGGGCGCTGAACTTTTTCAAGCCCAGATAGACCGCATCCGCACCGCTCTGAATAGCGGCAAAAAAAGATTCGATATTACCGGCAGGGGCCAGCAGCTCGGGTTTATGTTTCAAGGGATCGCCTGTAAAATTAAATCTATTAACGATATTATAATCGAAGCAGCAAGACCCGGGCATTGTCTCCAGTGGGCACTATAAAATTTTGCGCCTATTTTGCACCGAACACTCTGTCAAATATTACATCCACATTCTTAAGGTGATACTTCAAATCGAACAGGGAATCGATCTCCCCCGCTGTCAGCCGGCTGGATACCCGCTCATCGCCCTTGAGTTCATCTCTGAGATCTCCGCCCTTGTTCCAGACGGACATCGCGTTCTGCTGGACTATCCGGTATGCTTCCTCCCTGGATATCCCCTTCTGAATCAGAGCAAGCAAGACCTGCTGCGAAAAGAAAAGGTTCCCGGAAACGGACATGTTCCGTTTCATATTGGCGGGAAACACTACGAGCCCGTCCATAACGCGTGTCAGGCGCGCCAGCATGTAGTCCAGAAGAATGGTGGAATCAGGACCTATAACGCGCTCCACCGACGAATGGCTGATGTCGCGTTCGTGCCACAGCGCCACGTTTTCCATCGCGGCCATGGCGTTGCCCCTCAGCACCCGCGCAAGGCCGGAGAGGTTCTCCGATGAAATCGGGTTGCGTTTGTGGGGCATCGCGGAGGACCCCTTCTGGCTGGGCGCAAAGTACTCCTCGACCTCCCTTATCTCGGTATGCTGGAGCAGGCGGATCTCGGTTGCAATCTTCTCGATCGAACCCCCGGTTATGGCAAGGGTCGAGAAAAAGTGCGCGTGCCTGTCGCGCTGGATTATCTGGGTACTGACCGAAGCGGGCTTGAGCCCAAGCCGCGCGCAGAGGGCGTCCTCGATTTGCGGGGCTATATTTGCGAATGTGCCGACCGCACCGGATATCTTCCCCACCCGAATTGTTTCCCTGGCCTGAAGCAGACGTTCCCGATTGCGCTCCATTTCCGAATACCAGACCGCGAGCTTCAGTCCGAACGTAATGGGTTCGGCATGCACGTTATGAGAGCGCCCGATCTGCACCGTGTTTTTGAACTCGAAGGCCCTTCGTTTTACGACTGCAAGGAGCTTTTCGATATCTTCGATAAGGAGATCCGATGCTTCCGTGAGGAGAAGTCCGAAAGCAGTATCCAAAACATCGGAAGATGTAAGGCCCTCGTGGATAAACCGTGCCGAAGGACCCACGAATTCCGCCACGCTCGTAAGAAATGCTATAACATCGTGATGGGTCTCGCGCTCGATTTCCTCGATCCTGTCAACGTCGAACCCGGCCTTTTCCTTTATACTCTTAAAGTCTTCAGCAGGGATCGCGCCTTTTTCGAAGAGCGCCTCACAGACTGCAAGCTCAACGTCCAGCCATTTGCGGTATTTATTCTCAAGTGTCCAAATCCGCCCCATTTCAGGACGAGTGTAGCGCTCTATCATTTTCTTTTCTCCCGGGGGTGCAGTGAATCAGCCTCAAAACAGTCCTTATTATTTCAGCAGAGCAACAATAATTCAAATGCAGCCGAAACACAAACCGATGAATGAGGTTCAGGCAACTGCCGACAGCCTCGAAAGGGGTTTCAAAGTGCCGAGTCTAGGCGCCCACATGTCAATTGCAGGCGGAATTCACCTGGCTTTCGACCGCCTTAAAGAAATCCAGGGTAATGCCCTGCAGATTTTCACCGCCAACCACAGGCAGTGGCGTTCGGGCGAACTCGGCCCCGAGGCAATTGAGCTCTTCAAATCCAGGTGGGAACAAACCGGCGGTATTCCGGTTGCATCACATGGCATCTATCTAATAAATCTCGCAACGAGAGACGAACTGATCCTTTCCAAATCGGTTACCGCTCTTGCCGAGGAACTGAAGCGCTGCGCTGCGCTTGGGATAAGGTACCTCATAATGCACCCCGGCGCACACCTCGGAGAGGGTGTGGAACCGGGTCTCATTTCTTTTGTGAAAAACCTGGATCGCGCGATTGAAGCATCGCGAGTCGAGTCGGTCTCGATTCTCATCGAAAACACAGCCGGACAGGGGTCGAGCCTTGGGGCGACCTTCCAGGAAATCAGCTTCATTTTGACGAACTCCGGATTCGGCAAAACAATGGGCGTATGCTACGACACCGCTCACGGATTTGCGGCCGGGTACGACATGCGTGATGAAGAAGCCTACTCCCTTACACTCTCAAGATTTGACGAAGCAATTGGGATCGACAGGCTCAGATTCTTTCACCTGAACGATTCCAAGCGTGAACTCGGCTCCCGCGTCGACAGGCACGAACACATCGGCAAGGGCAAAATCGGCCTGAATGCATTTCGTCTCCTGCTGAACGACCCCAGGTTTCGCGATCACCCGATGGTCCTGGAGACCCCTAAAGGAAAGGACCTCAAAGAAGATAAAAAAAACATGCGGGCACTGCGATCCCTTATCCGATCCGGCGGCCAGTCACGTTAATTTTTCAAATAGCTTGTCAATGCGGACACGTTAAGACCCGTTATTTTTTTGCCGCTATCAGTCAAGAAAAGAGGTGTTCCATCTACTCGGACTTCCCCGGCAACGGCTTTGTGCGTGGCAAGCATTTTTTCACCGGCTTCACATTTTTGAGAATTTATCTCCTTGTCGGACTGGGCATTCTCGATAGCTGTTTCCTTATCTTTTGAACAAAGAATCTGCACGGTCTTTCCGGGGGAGTTGGGATGTATATCCAGGGGAAAGAAAAATATATACAGAGTGTAGTCGGTCTGGCTCTTTAGCCAGTCATAGGCTTTTCTGCAATAAGGGCAGTCTACATCGGTAAACATTATGAGCTTCTTGGCCCCATTTCCTCTTTTTATCTGGAGGGCATCCTTCAGAGGAATCTTGGAGACATCGACCCGGTTTAGATCCGCCGATCGTTCCTGGGTCACGTTCACTTTATCTTTGTTGAACAAGCTTCCCGCAATCAGGTATTCTCCGTCTTTCGTAACATAGAATACCTGCTTTTCTTTCGTAGGCTCCTGTGCCACAATCTCGAAGAGACTCCCGAGATCTCTTGCCTCGACCACCTGCACCTGTGGAGGTAAGAGACTCTTGACTATTGGAAACGCTTTTACCTCTTCAAGAACGTCCCTGGCGAAAAGAAAGCCCGGGAGAGCAAAAAGAGCCAGCACGAGGACGAACAGTATTTTCTTCATTGGTCCCTTTCCGAGATTTGGACGGGACTTATACGTCCCGCCTCGATGAGATTCAGACTAGCGGTCAATTGAAGCCCCGCAGCGTTACCCGCCATGAATGATGAGTTTTCAATATAGCAATCAAGGCTCGAAGTTGCCATGAGTTCGACAAGTTTTTAGCTCCGGTCCGGCCGCCATCGCTCAGGAACCGGAAGCGCCGCCATATATACACCGGGTCAATTTACCAGTCCAGACGATTTATCCTGCGCCCGGCATTCGATTTGAGCCCCCCGCCGCCGATGAAGTTGCCTCCCGGCGGATGCCCCGTACAGTTTTGCTTACACCTGCCCGGTTATCATGATACTAAGGGTCAGAACCTCCGATTTTCCCATTTTCGAAAAGTGGTATCATAAACTTTAGAAACCAGTTTTACGGAAAATGGAGCATTTCAATGCCGCAATCTCAGGAGAAATTTGCTCAAAGTTACTTTGATTTCCTGGCAAAACGCTTTCCCGTAATGTGCGCAAGCGATGAGTTCCATTTTCTTCCCCGGGCGGTGGAAGCGAGCAGGTATTACGACCGGATCGAATCCTTCGATGCGGCCTCGATCGAAGAAGATATTTTCGCCCTCAGGGAGTTTCAGCGACAATTCAATCTGGCGGCCTCAGGTGAGGTGGACCTCGAGAAACTGACAGATCTGGAATTGCTTAACTGCAGCGTTGCCGGCATCTTGATCGAATTGGATGAAAACCGTTTATGGCGGCACAATCCCTTGATGTATCTGAAAATAGCTTTCATCGGATTAGACCACGCTCTCACCAAACCGGCAGGCGATAATAAAGAGAGGTTAGAAAGAACCCTGGCGCGCCTCCGCGCAATTCCACGCCTGCTAAAACAAGCCACCGAGAATATCGATCAAGTTCCGGCGACTTATCATCAGGCCTCGCTGGCGATGCTGAACGATTGTGAGAGGTACCTGGGTGAAACGGCGCAGTGCCTCAACAACCTGGACCGCGGGCGGCTTGCGGATGCATTTGAGAATACACGGGGTGTTCTAGCAGTTTTCGGCAGATTCCTGAGTTCTCTCGACCCTGCGCCCGACCGGGAGTTTGCCGTTCCGGACCTGGAGGCCACGCTGCGCCACAGGTTCGGTTCGGTTCGAAATCTCTCTGAAATCTTTGAGATTGCCGTCGAAGAATGGCGGGAAAACCTTACTGAATTGGAGAAAATTCAAGAAGATATGGCACCCGGCAAATCATGGAGGCAATTGTATCATGATTATTGCCCCGCCGAAGCCGACGGCATAGATACGATCACTCTATACCGGCGTGAAATGGAAAGACTGAAGAGCTTTTTTGATTCCCATGGTTTCAGGGGAGTCCCTGCGGCCGGCCTGCCGGTAGTTTGTCAAACTCCCGCCTATCTTCAATCCGTGCGCGCCTCTGCTTCCTTCAGCGCGGCCTTTTCGAAGGACCCCGGGGAAAAGGACTTCTTTTTCATTACCACGCAGCAGCATCAAAGGGACCATGAATCCTCGGAGCTTCTCAGGAAACGCTTTCACAGGGAGTACAAGTTCCTTACGGCCCATGAAACCTTTCCGGGCCACTATTTATTGGATTCTACGAGGAGAATGATTCAAAATCCGGTGCGAAGCCAAATTGAATCCCCTCTCTTTTACGAAGGATGGGCTTATTATGTCGAGTCGCTCCTGACTGAGTTCGGGTATGCCGATCGGCCCATGGACCGGCTGATCGACCGCAAGCGCAGGCTTTGGAGAGCGGCACGCTGCCAGATTGACGTCGGGTTGAATTCGCAAAGGCTGGTCCCGGACGATGCAATCAGACTTTTGACAACCGCCGGGTTTAGTCCGGAAGAGGCCAGAGCCCAGGTGGATCGCTTCCGGCTCAACCCCGGCTATCAACTTTGTTATAGTTTAGGCCGGTTTGAAATTCTGCGGCTTCGAGAAGCTTATGCGGGTCAAATGGGCCACGAAAGGTTCCACAGACTGTTGCTCGAAGGGGGAGAATTACCCTTCCAACTGATCGACAAACGGCTCAAGGCCTTCAATACGCCATATGAATGATGAGGAGAACACGAAATGAAATCTTTCCAGGGGTACCATTCAGAGTGGAACCTCGGCAGCCCGGGCGGATGGGACTATCAGCGCATAACCCAGATCATCGGCAAAGCCGTCTGGTCGGGCCTCAGTGGCATTTCCCCTATTGGGGTCGATCTGGACTTCGACCATCCACTTTTGTTTCCGGTCAACGGTTTTGTAGAGATGCTGCTGGCAGCCCATCAGGCCCGTGAAGGCAAAAACAAGGGCGTGATTGCAGTGGTGGCTGAAGAAGAAACCCTTGAGGACGTAACCGAGAACATCAACCTTGCCCGCCACCTGAGCGCTATAGATGGAATCACGGGCGCGCTGATGAGCCCGCGGCAACTGGAACTCAAAAAGGGACGAGTCTGCTGGAGGGACCAGCCCGTATCGGTCATATTCGTGGATTTCAACTCTGATGTCCTATTGTCTCTGCACCGCAAACACGACCTGACCCCGCTTCTGCAGGCCGTTCGCGAGGGGCGCGTGATCAACCCCCGAGGAACCGAACCTATAAATGTCAAAAGCATGTTCGAAGTTATAGGCGGTCCTCACCGTGACCGCTTTCACTCCGAGATCGTGCAGAGAACGCCCTGGACCCGCCAGTTCCATCAACGCCGTACGGTTGGACCGGGTGGCGAAGAGATCGGCGATTTGATCGAGTGGACGCGTCGTAACTGGAACAGCCTGGTGCTAAAGCCGGAAAGGGGGTACTCCGGCAGGGGTGTGCGTGTCGGGGGGGTGAACCCGGATGTCTCTGAAGCGATCGAGCTTGCGCTCGGGCAGGGGAACTACATAGTCCAGGAAAAAGTCCCCCTCGGCTCGTGGGCTGAAGAGATCCCGATCCTGGATCATGACCAAAGGCGCGTGATCCTGGACCGCTGTCAAACTGACTTTCGTTGCCTTGTGGGCCCGGGGGGGCTTCTTGGATTCCTCGGCCGTTATGGCGGAGTGCCGACAAACGTTGGCAGCGGGGGCGGCGTCCAGCCGCTGGCCGTACTTCGCTCAGAGATGAGTGTGCGGGACGCGGTAAAACGCATCAATGAGGCCATCCTGGCGATGAAGTACGAAGACCTTCTGGGGGTTGTCCAAATGCAGGAAACATTGGCAGTCGAGCACCGCTTTACATATCTGCTCGGCCCTATCAAGGTCGCGCTTCGTCCCCGGGTCATCAGCGCCCGTCAGATCCAATCACTCAGAGATTATGCTAATGGCCTCTGGTCCGACTGCCTGACGTTGGAGAAAATGTGGCTTTCCGGTGAACTCGACGGGATTGTCAAAATCGAGGAAGAAGAACTTGAGATCGCTCGAATGCAGCCCTGGGGTGGCAGTCCTGCTATCATAGCCTCGGATGGACTCTTTGATTTCGGGGCGAGTCCGGAGCCGCCATGACCATCAGAGTCGATCCCGAGTGGTGGAAAACGATGTTCGATGAGTTCTATCTTCTCACCGATGCACGTTCCGTGTGCGATGACGAGATAACCGGGCGGGAGGTGGACCTTATCTGTCAATTGCTTCCGATCCGTTCCACCCATAGGATCCTGGACCTGTGCGGAGGCCATGGGCGTCACAGCCTGGAACTGAGCAGGCGCGGCTTTTCAAGATGTACCCTGGTCGATTTCTCGGAATTCCTGCTCAATCGCTCCCAGTCCTTGGCCCGAGAACACAATCACATTTTGGATTGCATCCTGGCCGATGCCCGGAGAACAGGAATTTCCTCCGAAGTTTTCGACCACGTGCTAATTATGGGCAATTCACTGGGGTATCTTGCGGACCCTTCGGCCGACATGCAAATTTTAATCGAAGCCAGACGGGTGCTTCGCCCTGGTGGCTGGCTCCTGATCGACCTCGCCGACGGATCGGCGATTAGGGGCAAGTTCAAACCTGAAGCCTGGCACGAGATTGGTGACGACATTTTAGTCTGCCGCCGCCGTGAAATGAAGGCAGATACGGTATTTGTTCGTGAGGTGGTCCTGAGTAAGCAAAGCGGCCTTCTCAGAGACCGCACTTATTCGATTCGCTTCTATGAGCCCCGGGAAATTCATGGACTGCTGGGCCGGCTTGGATTCAAAGACATTAGGATAATCACGGAATTCTCTGCACGCAGGGACCAGGGCGATTATGGCTTCATGAATCACCGCATGATCGCCATAGGGCAGAGGGCATAGCAGATGGGGCACCCGGCCCCGCGTTCATCCGCAGAGCGGCGATATCTTGTCCCGACCCATCCTCGAACTCGGCCCGGCTACATCCGGCAGGCTCTCACCGTATCGCAAATGTGGCCTACGATATCCGAAAGGCTGATTACACCTGTCAGCGCCTGCCCGTCCTTGACAAACAGATAATCCATGCCGGCAAAAGTCATCTGATAAATCGCCTCGTTTATAGAAGCCTCGGCATCGATTATCTGACTATCTTCAGGCACGATCATAAGCGACTTGATTACGGTCTCCTCCGCCTTCTTGCAAAGCCCTTCCAGGGCGTCTTCCCAAAGTCCGTATTTTTGCAGTTCGGCTCTTATTCTTTCGGAGGAAAATCCCCCTTTCCTTGCGGATTCGGCAAATTCAACGTACCTGGGTTCAAGTCCTCTAACCATACTTCTGACTTCAAGAAAACCGGCCACATTCCTTTCCGAATCCACCACGAGAGCTGCAGGACATCTTGATGCGGCTGGATGCTCGGCCCTTGCAATGCCTATTTCCAGAACCGCTTCAAAAAGTGTTGCATTTTCATCGAGGATAGCTATTTCGGAAAGCCGGGTCATCAGTCCCTTAACTTTGCGCTCCATCGCCAAAAACCTCTCACAGCTTCTTCGTTGCCATATGTTTGCCCCGGTTGCATCTGCTTCCGGCTGGACCTTTGTCCTGTTTTCAAGGAGTTACCGTAGTGACGTAAACAAATTTCCCGTTCTCGACCTTATTGATAACCATGCTTTTCTGCGGGTTTCCATCGGGTCCCATCGTCAGAGAACCGGAAACGCCCTTAAAATCCTTAGTGCCGGCAAGCGCGTCCCGGACCTTTGGGCCATCCGTGGAACCAGCCCTGTTTATCGCATCGACCAGAAGAAAATAAGCATCGGCGCCGAGGGCGGTGAAAGCGCTTACGTCCTCTTTGTATTTAGCCGCGTAGAGTTTGCTGAATTCTTTAGCGCGCTCACCGGTTAAGGCATCTTTGTGAAAATGGCCGGTAAGATACATTCCTTCGACGGCCTTGCCTCCTATTTCGATCAACTGGTCCGCCTGCGCGCCATCCCCGGTCATTATAGGCGTCTTTATCCCCAGATCTCGAGCCTGTTTAGCCATGAGGGCATCCTCGGTATAATAGATGGGCGCGTAGATCAAGTCGGCTTGATTTGCCGCGATCGATGAAAGTTGGGCCGAGAAATCCTGGTCGCCCGTCTGGATGAACGTTTTGGAAACGATCTTGCCGCCGAGCTTCTCGAACTCTTTTTCAAAGAAGCTCCCAAGTCCTACGCTGTAATCCTGCGAATGATCGATTATGATGGAAGCGGTCCGGGCCTTCAGTTCTTTAATCGCAAACCTTGCGGCGACCTCACCCTGAAAAGGGTCGATAAAACAGGCCCGAAAAGCGTACTTTTTGCCCTGTGTCACAAGCGGGCTTGTTGCGGTGGGACTGACACTCGGGATTTGAGCCTTCTCCGAGATAGGATTGCCCGCCATTGTGTTGGCGCTGATGGCTTCACCTATTATGCCCGCAACCTTCATCTCGGTAAGCAGCGAGACCGCGTTGGACGATTCCATCTGGTCGCTTCTCGTATCCAACAAAACGAGGTCAACCTTTTTCCCCAGTGCTTCAGGAGCCATCGAGTTAGCGGTCTGTATCCCCTGCCACTCCATTTTCCCGTAGGCGGCGACACCTCCGGTCATTGGCAAATAGACCCCGATTTTAATATAATCCTGAGCGGGAACCGTGCCGCTCAGGAATCCGAACACAGCCAGTATAACGGTCATGACTGAAAACATTTTGAATCTGTACAATTTTTCTTCTTCCTTATCCGAGGCCAAGATCGACGAAGAACAAGAGTTCTCCTTCGAGATAAATATCCCGTTTCAGGAGTTTGTGCTATTCAAAATATATGGATTCCGTGATACTTTGCATCGTCGAGGTATTATAAAGGGCCGTATTATTTAGATTAGACGACAGATTATGACTTTTTCCTCTGAAAATATTGTGTTTGAAGGACCCCTCGAACCGCGGGAAAAGATGGGAATAACCTTCATCGGTCCCGATTTTTTCGCGAAAGACCAAAACGGGAACCTGCTCAGCCCGATTGCCACCGTATTTCCAAAGTATCGCACCATAGTTAATGTCAGGGGCATCCATGCATGCCACATTTCCATCATGATCGAACTTCTCAAGCGCGGTTCGCACACTGAAGATCGGCGTGAAATCTACGACGTGAACCTCGAGTTTGAGCTATGCAAGGATGCGGTCTCGCTGCTCTTTCGCGGCCCGCTGATTCTCGTGCGATCCGACCCAGCTGATATGGAACGTGTTTTCGCTGCGGACGAAATACTGCAGTCTTTCTGCCCCAAAGAACGAATTCAGTTTACGGGGTCGCATATCCCCGAGGTGAGGAGGCAACTGCGGCACAGAGGTGAAAGCTGGCGAGTGTCTCCGGCCCCGAGGTCCGTCGCGGAGATTTCCAGCTACGTGCAGGCCAGCAAGGTGCAGGTAAGCACCGGCTTGACCCTTTATTACTGCGCCCCCTCCGGAGGCAGGTTCCTCACTTACGATGAATTCATGCGTATCAGGCCACTACTTCGGCAGGACCGCAAAGAGGCCCTCGCGCGCCTGGTAGAGATACTCAACCTGCTCCAACGCGTGAATAGCTGGGGCAGCCGGGAATTGAGCTTTTTTCTGTCTTCCGGCGCTGAACTCGATTTCAAGGTTCTCAAGCAGGTTGTTTCTCTACTCGAGGCCTTTCCCGCCTCTGACGGCGCCGAGCAGGTTGAAAGAGAGTTCGACCGTTTCGCCTTTGATTTCGCCCAGTCGGCCGGCTCCGAACTTATGGTGGAAGATTATCATAACCCTGTATGGCGCACGACCATGTTCTGCCGTCTCATCGGTATCGACGAAGAAGAGTTGGAAGAATTGGCGTTGGACCTTAGCCCCGAATTTCATCTAAACGTGAAATGGCTGCCTGGAGCATCGGTTGCCGGTGATGAGCTCAGGTTCGACCCTCGGGTGCATCCGCGCGTCCAGGGCCTGATCTCCCATTTCTGGGAAAAATCCGGTGGACTCATCTCGATTAATCTCGGTCACATTGAGGAGTCCCAAAGCTCCAGAGATATTTCCGGAGAGGAAAGAGACGTCTATCTGGTTGTAATTACCGCCAAAGACGGACACGATTCGATCCGGCTCATCCGGCTGATGAAATGGGATGTCATTCAACGGATAAGATTGGGCATTCCTCTGGACCAGGCTGTTGCCGAGACAATTAAATACCGCGACTACATTTTAGACAGACTGAATGCGGCGGCTCTGCTTGGTTTTCCCATCCTTTCTTATAACGAGATAAGGCTGGATGAGGAGGTCCCCGGACTTGGGCTGCTTCCGGCTTTCTTTTTCGACCGGCAGTACATTCCCGGAATCGTTACCGACAAGATTCCAATCTCCTGCTACAAAAATCCGGTTTTTATTTCGAGTCTCGCCGGCCTGCTCGGCGCCGCAGCTACCTTCACCCTTGTGCTCGGAAGAGCCAGTCCGCGCACCGGCAAGATTTTCTACGATGACGGCGATGAGCTGATACAGTTCAACTCCAGTTCAATACCCGTTCGGCTGGTTATAATCGAGACTACGGGGTCTTTCACCGACTGGACAACCCCGTTGCTGACCCTGCTCCCGCAATGCCTTACCCGCTTCAGGGCGCACCTCGACAAGGCCCTTGACAGGGGCGTGCCGCTGAAGACAATAGAGAGGGCGGTGGCCGTATTTGCCGTGGCGCTTAGAGATAAGCTTAATGCCATTAAAGAAATTACATTCGCCCCTTCATCGAAGATACGCTTCGTGTTCAGTGACAGGACGCCGGAACAGGGAGGAATAAGGCACAGGTGGGAGGGGATCCTGGACCGCCTGGAAGCTACAGATGTGGATGAATTATACAGTTATGTAGTTAACAGCCCGGAACTTCGGTTCTGATCGCAAGGCCTCAGCACGAGCTGACCGCGTCTGCTTTAACCGCATCTGTGAGTCTGCCCCTTTTTGTCTGGGGGTTTCCAATTGCACTTTGTTCTGATATAGGAAAGCGGGTCGAAGGACCGGAACTACAATGAGGAATAATATGCCTGTGGCCTTCATTACCGGAGCAACAGGGTTCGTAGGACATCACGTCGCAGCGGCCTTGATTCGCAGGGGATGGCGCCTGAGAGCGCTTTGCCGAAAACCCCCGGCTCAGTCCATTGACCTTCCCGGCATCGAATGGCGGATCGGCGACCTTCGCGATTCCGGCCAGGTAATGAGCGCAATTTCAGGGGCCGAGGCAGTTTTTCACGTCGCCGCCGATTACAGGCTATGGGCGCCGAATCCCCGCGAAATTTATGAGAGCAATGTGGCCGGCACGGTCAATGTTCTCCAGGCCGCGATGGCGGCCGGAGTCAGGCGGGTCGTACATACGAGCAGCGTAGGCGCGCTCGGGCTTGCTTCGGATGGAACCGCCGCCGACGAAAAAACGCCCGTGTGTCTCGAAGATATGGTCGGACACTACAAGAGGTCGAAGTTCCTTGCCGAGCGGGAAGCGGAGAAATTCCTCGACAAGGGATTGCCTGTAGTGTTCGTTCACCCGAGTACTCCGGTGGGCCCAGGGGACCACAAACCAACCCCGACAGGCAAGATCATAGTCGATTTTCTGAACAGAAAAATGCCCGCCTATCTTGATACGGGCCTCAACCTGGTCGACGTGAGGGACGTTTCGGAAGGACACTGTCTTGCTTTCGAGAAAGGCAGAATCGGAGAAAAGTACATTCTTGGCAATCGCAATCTGACTCTAGCGGAGATCTTTGCAATCCTGGAAAAAATCTCCAAAATTCGGGCGCCCGGGGTAAAGCTCCCGCATACCCCGATATTGTGGCTCGCCTGGATTCTTCATCTCGTCTCGTTTATAACCAGGCGCGAGCCGATGGTCCCTTACGAGGGTGTACAAATGGCGGCAAAGCGCATGTTTTTCGACTCATCCAAGGCGATTCGGGAATTGGGGTTTCCGCAGTCGCCGGTCGAGACGGCCCTGAGCGACGCAGTTGCATGGTTTACACAAAACGGATATGTAAAACGGCAATAGAATAAGCGGATGCTCCCGGCCTCCGCTTCCTTATCCTGGAATAGAATCGAGGTTTTGATGCGTTTTCCCATTAGTCTTTATGTTGCGATGACCAGGTACCTTGCAGCCAAGAAGCTGCACGGAGTTGAACGGTTTCCACTGGTATTGATGCTTGAACCGACTCACCGTTGCAATCTGACCTGCGCCGGCTGCGGCAGGATTCGAGAGTATCATGATACCCTTTCCCAGGAAATGTCGCTGGATGACTGTATCACGTCAATCGAGGAGGCGGGCACACCCGTGGTGACCATTACGGGTGGAGAACCTCTTCTCTACTCTTCTGCGCCACAACTCGTTCGAGAAACACTTGCACGCGGCAGGTATATTTATTTTTGCACCAATGGCCTTCTGCTCGAAGAGTCATTGTCACTTTACGAGCCTTCCCCGTCTTTTACCTGGAACGTCCATTTCGATGGGACCGAGCCGGTTCACGACGCCATAATCGGAAAGTCCGGAGGGTTCCAGAAGGCCCTCGCCGGGGTGAGAGCCGCAAAAGCGAAGGGGTTCCGCATAAGCACTAATACCACTGTTTACCGCGACTCTTCGGTAACCGACATTGCCAGGCTTTTCCAGCAGCTCACACAGGCCGGAGTTGACGGAATTCTTGTGGCTCCCGGTTTCAGCTATGAAGAGGTCGTTGGGGACGTTTTTCTAAGCAGAAATGAAATCGAAAAAAAATTCCGCGAGATCAGCTCCTGGGGGCGGGATTTCCCGATAATCAGCACTCCGCTCTATCTGGAATTTGTGTCGGGGAAAAGGTCTCTTAAGTGTACGCCCTGGGGAAATCCAACACGCAATCCGCAGGGCTGGAAATCCCCCTGCTACCTCATCACGGATACCCATTACCGCACCTTTTCCGAGCTGATGGACCGGACCGACTGGGACCATTACGTATCCGGCCTTGACCCCAGGTGTTCCCAGTGCATGGTCCACTGCGGGTTTGAACCGACCGTAGTGCGCCAGATGGGCTTGAAAGACCTCGTTCGCATGCTCAAATGGAACCTGAATGCATGAGCCGCTAAGACTCTTCTGGGGAACCGTTCTGCTTCGTCCCTACGTTTTCGCTTTTCTTGCCGCATATATCTTTGCGGGCTGGAAGCATGTCGGCTGGAAAAGAACGCTTGCCTATATTCCCGTGGGCTACACCCTCGCGTGGATTTCCGAGTTTTCGTCAATTCACTGGGGGTTTCCCTACGGTGATTATTTCTATATACAGAGCACCGCGCAAAGGGAGCTGTGGGTGTTCGGCGTCCCTTTCATGGACTCCCTTTCCTATGTTTTTCTCTCCTACTGCAGTTATTCACTGGCCGTTTTCCTGATGACCCCGCTGGCTCACCGGTCCGGAAATCTCATTGTGCTCGAAACACCTCGAATACGGCGATCCTGGCAGACGCTGATCCTCGGGGCATTTCTTTTCGTACTGCTCGACGTCGTTATCGACCCGGTGGCCCTTCTTGGAGAAAGGTGGTTTCTCGGCAAGATTTACGGATACCGCTATGATGGGTTCTACTTTGGAATCCCCATGAGCAATTTCGGAGGGTGGCTCCTGGTTGGGGTCGTCCTGACGGCGTCTATACAGGCGTTGGACCGGATTTCCTCTCTGGACTCGAACCTGCCAAACCGCTCATCCTGGATGAGGCTGCTCGGCCCGGCGCTTTACTTTTCGGTACTGATGTTCAATATCGTTGTTACTTTTTCGATTGGCGCGATGCTGCTTGGGCTGGTAGACCTCATCCTGCTTTCGGCACTGCTCGTTCCGATGGTTTTCTTCACGATCCATAAGAATTCGAGCATCTCCGGTGAAGCTGTAGAAGGCTACCTGCTGCTGCATTCGTCAACGTCCGGGGATTCTCTCAATTGAGATCGATCGTGATTTCAGCCGCTATTTTGCCCAGCACAGCGGTTGGAATCTCCAGAAAAGCGGCCACCGACCCGCAAAGATTTCTTGCCGCCCGCCTGGATCTGCGCCATGAGAGATAAAAGGCTTTCAGCGTCGCAGGCCTTCTGATTACCGCACCGAGCACACCTGCGATCCTTATCCTTCCGCGGTCGTCGGATATATCACTCACATCGAACCCGAGATCATGGTCGAGGCCGTCGCTTACCGCCCTGAAACAAATGAATGGAATTTTATTATGAAAAGCCATCCCGGCCAGCGCTGCGGTCTCCATGTCCAAAACGGCCGTACGCCCGGCGACAAGAGCCGCCAGTGCCCGCTTGTTTCCAGGCTGTTCGGCGCTCAGTCCCAGAACCGGTCTGATACCGTTTTGGGTCATGAAATCAATCAATTCATCCGGAAACCGGAAATGGAACACCTGTCCGGAAGCTATCTCGCGGGTGCTCGCTGTAAAACAGACGGCCCCGACGGGCAGATCCGGGTGAAGACCTCCTGCAAAACCGGAGAATATAAGAAGATCCGGCGTGAACCCGGTCAATTCCGCTTCAAGCGCCTCCCGGGCCGACTTCGGTCCCATTCCGCTTTCGACCAGGACGATCTCTTTCCCGGGGAGTTCGAAGACGAACTTCTTCGAGGGCCTCTTTCTCACGAGACGCAAGGAAGGAACCAGCTTTTTTAGAGGTGAGTATTCCTGCGGCAGGGCAGCGAGTATCAAGATTCTCATATGCATGTCAGGCCCGGTTGGAGTTTGAAAGACTTTGCCCCTCATCTTGAAAATCTCTGCGGAAAATCGGTGAAGATCCCGTCGGCCCCCGTCGAAAAAAGCGCCCCGGCAAGCCAGGGTTTGTTCAAGACCCAGACAAGCACAGCGAACCCCTTTTGCTTCAATCTGCGAATTTGCCAGGGCCGCACAGCTCGAAATTTCGGATTATAGCTTAAAGCGCCCAGCTCGAGCACCAATTGGACGGGATCGGATTGAAAGCTATCGGCAAGAACCCCCGTCTTTATTTCCCTGTCAAATTTTCTAACGAGTGCGAGATAATGATGGTTGAAAGAGGAAACCAGGACCTTGTCAGCCGCGCCTAGCGAGCGCACCAGGGCGGCGACTTTTTCCACGATCGACTCATGGCCGGGCGATCCGGACAAATCCTTGATTTCTATGTTCAGCAGCCAATCGTTGCGGATGGTGAAAAGGATCGCCTCCTCAAGGGTCACGACAGGTTCGCCTGAATATTCGGCCAACTCCGACAAGGAAATTTTACCTGCCGCAATCTGTCCGAAAGGATCAGTATCGTTGAACCATGACCCAAAATCCAGGGTCCTGAGTTCATCGAGCGTAAAATCATGCACAAGCCACGGACTGCGGTCCGGAAATTTCACCGGCGCGTCCGATGTTCGTTGCAGATTGTGATCGTGTATCAGAACGAGTTCCCCGTCCCGACTCATTCGCACGTCGATCTCCATCATCCCGGCGCCTGCCGCAAGAGCCACCCGCGCCGCTGCCAGGGTATTTTCCGGGGCAAGCGAACGGGCTCCCCGATGCGCAGCAATCAGCCGGCGGCTTCTTATCGCGTTTACAATATCCTCGCTCATGGTTACGATCCAGTTGTATCGAAAAAAGTCCGAAATCGCAAAAATCATGTATATTTTAATAGACATTACATAAAAAAATACTTAAGATACTACCGGCGATTACTGTCTCCACCTAATTGCTTCCGTGCAGGAAAAGTAGGAGACTACAAACGCCAAAGAGTTGGTTTCTATTAGTACCCTATTCCCCGAAAGCCAGGCCCCCCTCCCTCCTCCTGGCTTTCACCTTTTTTATGGCCCGTACAGTTCGAACCCTTGCTCTCCATTTCGAAAAAACATTCTTTCACGCGAAGAACGTGACGAAGTCCCCAAGGGACATGAATTGCTGCTTCAAAAAGAGTTGATGGGTTGCGCTTCGCTCCACCCATCCTGACCTACTAAAGCTAGCCCTTCCTGAAGGCAAGCCCTTCCTTGACCAAATTCTCCCATTCCTGTAGAACTTGATCGAGATATTCCATTCATTATGGATCTGACCGATCGAACTTACCCCGCAACTCCTCCGCAACACTTCACGGCTCATCTTCCCGTGGAGCGTGCGAGTTTGGTTTTTGTCAGTGTGGTTATGTGCTGCAGAAATTGGATTATCACTGTTTTGGCAGGCTCACAATGGTTTTTGATTTCAAAGGACGATCAGGTTTGATCGCTCCGGGCAATCACTAAAGCCAGGCTCTCATGGTTTGACAAGGAGGAGGAGGATGAGGTTCGCTAAACCAGTTTTTTTGCTGTTGCCGGCTGCATTGCTGCTGTTGCTCCCGCTCGTGGTTTTTGCCGGAGAAACGCTGGACACGGTAAAGGCTCGGGGATACCTGACCGTAGGGGTCAATGGAGGGCTCTACGGCTTCGCAATGCCGGATGAAAAGGGCGTATGGCGAGGCCTGGATGTGGATACGGGCCGTGCGATAGCCACCGCGATATTTGGTGATCCCGACAAGATAAGGTATGTGACCCTGACGACCCAGACGCGATTCACCGCGCTCCAGTCCAAAGAGGTCGATGTGCTGTGCCGCAATGCCACAAGGACACTCTCGCGCGAGACTGAGTTGGGCCTCAACTTTGTTGCCGTCAACTACTACGACGGCCAGGGATTCCTGGTTCCCAAAAAACTCGGAGTAAAGAGCGCAAAGGAACTCAACGGCGCCAGCGTATGCGTCCTGCCGGGCACTACTACCGAACAGAATGTGGCCGACTTTTTCCGCAGCAACAAGATGACGATGAAACCGGTTGTTATCGAACAGGGTACCGAGCTGAACCAGGCTTTCTTTGCCGGAAGATGCGACTGCCTGACCTCGGACGCCTCCCAGTTGGCCGGCACCAGGTCCGTTGCCCCGAACCCCGATGATTATGTGATTCTGCCGGAAATCATTTCGAAAGAGCCGCTGGCGCCGGCAGTTCGGCACGGGGATGATCAATGGCGGGATATTGTCGATTTTGCAGTTCTTGCTATGGTAGCTGCGGAGGACTTGGGCATTTCGTCCAAGAACGTGGATGAGATGGTGAACAGCCCTAACCCTGACGTTAAGCGTTTTCTCGGCGCCACGCCCGGAAACGGCAAAGCTCTGGGCCTCGATGAGAAATGGGCATACAACATAGTCAAAAAGGTCGGTAATTATGCAGAGGTATTCGACCGCAACGTTGGCGGCAACTCAAAACTGCAGTTAAAACGAGGCCTCAATGCGCAGTGGAAAGACGGCGGTCTGATGTATGCTCCGCCATTCAAGTAGAAGGTTTCGATGCGCTCCGTCCTGTTTTCCGTAATCCAGGGCGACAGGGCGGGAACAGAGTTCACGCACGACAGACCGATGGTATGCAAAGCATGTTTTCAGGCCCGGCAGAAGAAACCGCAGCGTTCGATCGCGAACAGGCCCCCCCCTTCTGGCGTGATCCCGCAAAACGAGGGATAGCTTTCCAGGTGATCGCTCTCGGCCTGGTCTTCATGCTGAGCTACTGGATTTTCAGCAACACCCAGGCCAATTTACGCAAGCAGGCCATCGCTACGGGATTTGGTTTCTTTTCGAAGGAGGCCGGCTTTGAAATCGGCGAGTCGCTGATATCCTACTCGGCCGCGGACACCTATGCCCGGGCGCTGTTTGTCGGCTTTCTGAACACTATGAAGGTCGCCTTTACGGGGGTAATACTCACTATTATCCTGGGGGTTTTCGTCGGGATTTCCCGCTTGTCCAAGAACTGGCTCCTGGCCAGGCTTGCGGCCGGCTACACCGAACTGCTTCAAAATATCCCGGTGCTGCTTCAGCTCTTTTTCTGGTATGGCTTGTTCCACACGTCGCTTCCGGGGCCGAGGCAGTCATTTAACCCTTTACCGGGAGTTTTTTTTAACAACCGAGGCTTCTATTTCCCACTCCCGGAAAATCACCCGGCTTATCCCAAAATGGCCATCGCCCTGTTCGCAGCCTGCTGTGCAAGCTATCTTCTGCGCCGGTGGGCAAAGGCCCGCCAGGATAAGACCGGCAAAATCTTCCCGGTTATACCCGTCTCACTTGGCGCCATTCTTGGGCTTCCGCTCATCGTGTGGCTCGCCTCGGGCATGCCTGCCGGCCTTAACATTCCCCATTTGGTCGGGTTCAACTATGAAGGGGGTTTCTCCTTCAGCCCGGAATTCGGTGCGCTTCTCTTCGGGCTCGTGCTTTACACTTCGGCGTTCGTCGCAGAGATCGTCAGAGCGGGCATCCAGGCCGTGTCAAAGGGCCAGACCGAAGCGGCGATGAGCATAGGCCTCAAGCCGGGGCTGGTGCTTTCACTCGTGATTCTGCCCCAGGCGCTGCGTGTTATCATCCCGCCACTGACAAGCCAGATGCTGAACCTTACGAAGAACAGCTCGCTTGCAGTAGCAATCGGTTACCCGGATTTTGTCGCAGTCGCCAACACGACCATCAATCAGACCGGTCAGGCAATCGAAGGGGTTGCTTTGATAATGGTTGTTTACCTGTTCATCAGCCTCGTAACCTCCGCTCTTATGAACTGGTACAATAAGAGAAAGGCTTTGGTCGAGAGATAAGCCTTGGAACAGACATCTATTTCCCTGCAATCGATTGAAGAGATCAAACCGCCCGTCACAAGCATCGGCGTAATCGGGTGGGCCAGGAAAAACCTTTTCAGCAATCTATTCAATTCTCTTCTGACGATATTGATCGCCTACGCTCTATTCAGGAACGTGCCGGGTTTCTTCAAGTGGGCTTTTGTCAATGCCGTGTGGTGGTCGGACGGCCAAACCTGCAACCAGGCGAGCGGGGCTTGCTGGTCCATTGTTACGAAGAACCTGCGATTTATCCTCTTCGGGTTTTACCCTTACGCACAGCAGTGGAGGCCTGTATTTGCAATCGGGCTGCTTGCGGTTCTCGTTTTTTACAGCAGCTTCCGGCGAAGTTGGAACAAGTACCTGCTCGCCGCGTGGATTGTCGGCCTGGCGTTGATCGGCCTTGTCATGCACGGAGGAGTTTTCGGCCTTCCAACGGTCGAGACCGAACAATGGAGCGGAATTTCTTTGACATTGCTTCTCTCGATTTTCGGGCTTTCGGCCGCATATCCCTTCGGAGTAATCCTGGCCCTTGGCCGGCGCTCCAGGCTGCCTGCAATAAAGACCCTGTGCGTGGTTTACATCGAACTCATCCGCGGAGTGCCCCTCATCAGCATGCTTTTCATGGCTTCGGTGATGTTTCCGCTGTTCCTGCCCGAAGGAGTCACCGTTAACAAGATCCTGCGCGCGCAGGCGGCAATCATTATGTTCACGGCCGCCTACATTGCCGAGGTGGTCCGGGGCGGGCTTCAGGCAGTCCCGCGCGGTCAGTACGAAGCCGCCGAATCTCTCGGGCTGAACTACTACCAAAAGATGCGCCTCATCATTTTGCCCCAGGCGCTTAAAACGGTCATACCCCCTACCGTGAGCATCCTGATATCCGCTTTCAAGGATACTTCACTTGTCGTTATCATCGGTCTCTTCGATCTTTTGAGAACTACTCACGTAACCCTGTCCAACCCGGAATGGATGGGTTTCAGCACGGAGGCGTACCTGTTTACAGCCTCCATTTATTTTGTGGGATGTTTTGTCATGTCAAACCTCAGCCGCCGCATCGAGGAAGAATTAAAGACCTGAGAGCAAGCGTTTTGTTAACCCCAAGCTGCGCGAGGCAGGCGAAAACACTAAAATGAGTTACCAGGAAACGAAAACCCCTGACAAGGTACCGAGCGGGCCGATTATCCGAATTGCCGGGATGCACAAGTGGTTCGGAGAATTTCACGTGCTCAAGGATATCAATCTCTCCGTGAACAAAGGGGAGCGTATAGTTATATGCGGCCCATCGGGCTCCGGCAAATCAACCCTGATCAGGTGCATCAACCGGCTCGAGGAACATCAGCGCGGAAAGATTATCGTCGATGATATCGAACTCACAAACGATATAAAAAATATCGAAAAAATCAGGGTTGAAGTTGGGATGGTGTTCCAGAACTTCAATCTTTTTCCTCATTTGACGATACTGGAAAACCTTACTTTGGGGCCGGTCTGGGTTAGAAAGCTCCCTCGCTCAGAAGCTGAAAGCATCGCCATGTATTTTCTCGAAAAGGTGCATATCGCGGAACAGGCGGCAAAATACCCCGGACAGCTATCGGGCGGCCAGCAGCAGCGCGTCGCCATTGCCCGCAGCCTGTGTATGAAGCCCAAAGTGATGCTGTTCGACGAGCCGACCAGCGCGCTTGATCCGGAAATGGTGAAGGAAGTCCTGGACGTCATGATGGAACTTGCGCGCGAAGGAATGACCATGCTGGTGGTGTCCCACGAGATGGGATTTGCGAAGAGTGTTGCTCATCGCGTCCTTTTTATGGATTCTGGACAAATTTTAGAGGAAAATACCCCCGGGGAGTTTTTTTCAAATCCCCGCCACGACAGGTCCAAGATTTTCTTGAGCCAAATTCTGCACTAGGAAATGCCGCCTGCGATCGGGCAAGCCTTTTCGTCTGGAGACTGGATGAATATAGCTCTTGTATTCCCTCCCTTCTATTTCGAACCAATGTACAACATGCCTCCTCTGGGGCTTATAAATCTTGCCACAGTCCTGAAAGATTCCCCCCGGAGAGTGAAAATATTCGACTTTCCACTCTCCATTCGCATGAAAACTCTTTCCATGGACACCAATATCTACAGGGAATGCGCGAAGCAGATAATGCAGTTCGAGCCCGATCTGACTGCTTTTTCGGTCCAGTGCACCACCTACCCCGCTTCCGTCAGGGTTGCAGAGGAGCTGAAAAGGTTAAATCCACGGATAAAAATAGTTTTTGGCGGGCACAACGCCTCATTTGTCGATGACCTTACCCTTTTGCGATTCCCTTTCATCGACGCGATCGTTCGCGGAGAAGGAGAAATAACTTTCCCCGAATTGATCCGGTCTTTCGAAGGCGAAATCCCTTTGGCCACGGTAGAAGGAGTTACGTACCGCACAGCAGAGCGAATCATTCGAAATCCCGACAGGGAACTCATTGAAAACCTCGATTCTCTGCCTGTAAGCGACTATACGCTCGTCGCCCCGTTTCACGTTTACAGGGACGTCTGCGGCATCAGTCGCTCGATCGCCATTCTGGAGGTCGGAAGGGGGTGTCCGCATCGTTGTGTCTACTGCTCCCAATCGCTCATCTGGAAAAGAAGGACGCGGACGTTCTCAACAGACCGGCTCATTGGGGAAATGAAGAACCTTGCCGAAAACTTCGGGGCCGAGTGTTTCCTTCTTGCTTACGATCAGTTTACCGCCAAAAGAGAGTTTGCGGAGCAGTTTTGCCACGGCGTAATAGATTCGGGCCTCAAACACATTCCGTGGTATTGCATTTCCAGGCTGGACACCCTGGATAAATCTCTCTTGAATCTGATGCGGGAGGCCGGATGCGAAACGATGTGCTTCGGGATCGACTCCGGTTCAAAAAAGACACTCTCTTTCATTCGCAAAAACATAGACCAGGGAATCCTTTTGGACAGAGTAAGAGAGACGACCGAAGCCGGCATAGTCCCTACTCTGAGCTTCGTGATCGGATTTCCCGAGGAGGGCCCGCAAGACCTCGACGAGACCCTCAAGCTTGCGCTTAAGTCGGCAGCTACAGGAAACGCGAACATCCTCGTGCAAATGGCGACAATTCTGCCCGGAACAGACCTGTATGAAAAATACCGGCACAGCCTCGTTCGCGAAGTGGATACCTATTTTTCCCTGGGGATCGAGTTCGACGAGGGGAGACGAATTGCATCCGACGATACGCTGATCGATTCGGACCCGGCCATCTTTTGCAGCTTCTATAACCTGCCCTGCCCTGCCGGGACCCTCAGGGAACTAAATGAAATCGCAAGTTGCTTCACCATAATGGCGAGTCTTTACCCGAGAACTTTTTTTCTGTTGAGTCTTGAATTAAACGAGTCGATTCGCGATCTTTTTTTTGCTTTTCTCGACTTTATCGACGATGCCGCCGGAACTGTACCGATTCACCACGGAGACACAGAGAACACAGAGAGAACTAAAATTAAGCAAGATCGGAACTTAGAAACGGCGTTTTCTGTTAGTCCTGCGAATCCTGTTAATCCTGTCGAAAGCTTTTCTCCTGGTTCTTCCATGGCAATAAATGCGTCTCGCGGTGAACGTTTACGCCTTACGCCACAGGCATGCTTGGCCCACTTTACCGATTTCGCCACGGCGCGACTCGCGCGGCACGGGGTCCTTGTCCGGGAATATATCCCCGAGGTCCTGAGATATGAAACATGCCTGGTCCGCGCGGCCCGGGATGAATCGCAGCCTTCCTCTTTTCACATCGACCTCGACCGTTTACGTGAGCTCAAACCGCTCCGCAATGAAAAGATTTCGATCGAGCAGTTCACATTCGATCTTCCAAGCCTTATTGTGGAGTCGAGGTGCGGCCATTTTCCGGACAACTGCCTGCGGAGGGGGACTTTCCTCGTCTTCACCGGGGCAGAGGGCGGCGCCGAGGTTCGAGAAATAAACGAGTTCGGGTTCGATTTTCTCCGATTCTGTGATGGACAGTTAACTTTAGAAGAAATAGCCAACCGGCTTCACCCAAAATACGGAGCTGACAAAGAACGCGACCAGTTCGCAATTGTTTGTGCGGAAGCGGCCGGGACGCTGATGGATCTCAAGTTCATCGCCTCATTCGTCTCCGCCTGATCCCAAGCGGAAAGGAGGTGAAGCGGATGCTGGAGGTAAAGGAAATCGAGAAGAAAATCCTGACCACGGTCAACGAAGCATCGACAACTTATGTCGTGCCTACGTGACACGCCCCTACGGAATCTCCAGTTCGGAGATAATGGCCTGAAACCCGTTCGAAAGCCGGGGAGCGCACAAATAGTGTTCCCCGGTTCCTTTTTAATATCTCCACGCTCCGCGAGGTTTATTTGGTCCAATGAAGGCACTTTCACAAATAGCAGGCGAGCCTGATTTCCGAGTCGATGGGCATGTTGATATCCTCTATGAAATGTTTGAAAAGCACCGGGAGGTGCCTTTCGAAGCCCTTACAGACCTTCCGGTAACGCTGGATAAAATGAAGAGCGCCAACGTGTTCATATCCGTTGCCGCCCTGTATTGTCCGGACATTCATAATGGCGCGGGAGCGGCCGGTTTCCTGTCCGGGCTTGTGGCCTACGCGGAAAACTATCTTACAGGACTTTCTCATATAAGATCGGCCTCGGATCTCAACGAATGCATCAGGGAAAAGACGCCTGGAGCGATATGGCTCATCGAAAACGCCGACGGGTTGTTGGAGTTCGACCGCTCAAAGCTCGCAGAGGCGGGCATCCGAGTGACCGGCCTGACCCACATGGGAAAAAACAGGATCGGAGACGGCAATAACGTAGCGTTGCCGGAAGGCTTGACCAGCGAAGGGAAGACCCTTGTCAAGCAACTGGCAAGCGAGGGTTTTGCCTTCGATGCCGCCCACCTGGCCGAACCGGGTTTTCGAGACCTCGTCCGGATTTTTGATGGGCCGCTCATATCTTCCCACACAGGCTTGCGCGCCCTGCACGACATTCCCAGAAACCTGACCAGAGACCAGGTGGCGGCCATCCTTGAGCGTAAAGGGGTCATAGGGGTAGCCGCGGACCCGGCAATGCTCACCTCTTCGGGCAAGGCTTCAATCGAAGATATCTTCCGCCACATCGACTGGATAGCCCAGTCGTTCGAAGCCGATGGGATAGGCATTGGAACAGACTTTTGCGGCTTTCACACGGTAAACGCGGGGTTTGAGGACATCACCAGGCTGGCGGACCTGGAGCGGATAATGCTTCAGCACGGATATTCCGAGCCCAGCATCAGGAAAATAATGGGGCAAAACTGGCGCGTTTTCTATGAGTCGTTACTGGGGTAGGGTGCGATTGGGGGGCGAATCGGAAACGCTCACCACGAGGGACAGGAAACCACGGATTTCACGAATATCACGGATTGGGCTTTTGTGCTCGTCAGCGCCCACACGCTTCCTGCGCAAATCTTTCTGTTCGAATACTGATCATTTTATCCGTGGTCATCCGAGTTATCCGTGGTTTAATTTTTTAAAGACAATACAGGAAACCACGGATTTCACGGATATCACGGATTGGGCCTTTATCCTCACGGCGCACCACACGCTTCCAGCGCAGGTCCTTGTTCTTGTATATGAATCATCTTATCCGTGGTCATCCGAGTTATCCGTGGTTTAATTTTTTAAAGACAATACAGGAAACCACGGATTTCACGAATATCACGGATTGGGCTTTTATCCTCGCAACGCTCCAGACGCTTCCAGCGAAGGTCCTTGTTCTTGTATATGAATCATCTTATCCGTGGTCATCCGAGTTATCCGTGGTTGAAATCTTTAGCACACAATGCGGGAAACCTTATTCGCCGATTATTTTAACGAGCACCCGCTCCACCTGCCCCCAGTATGTCACACTTCGATGACCTTTAGCCCCTCTCTTCCGGCAGCTTCAATCTGTCTGTGATCTGAAGACACGAACAGGTCAGGCCCTACGACAAGAGCGCAGCCGAGATGCAAAGCATCCAAGGCTCGCACCGGGTTGTTTTCGAGACATTTTATCGTTCGCGCTACAACTTCGGCAGTGATGTAGCATATCTCCACATCTTCGATTTCCTTCAAAATGAGATGCCGTGTTTTCTCGTAATCTCTGCTAGACAGCTTACCCTCGCGGACAAGGCGATTGAGTGTAGAAAACATTTCGGGCAGGCAAATGACGCTAACAACCAGATCCTCAGCCTTTCTGCAGATCTCGATCACCATCTCAGCGCCAGGTTCATCAATGTACCTTTTCACGAAAGAAGAGGTATCGAAAAAGACTCTCATGAGTCAGATTCCGCACGGTCTTTCAGGACTTCCCGGCTGAGCGAGAGGCCAGGAATAGTGAGACGCGGCACTTCCTGCTTCCATGAAGCCTGCCGCTTTGTCAGCGGCAAAATCTCGGCAATCGGCTTGCCATTCCGGTAAACACGCACTACCTCACCGCTTTCCACTGCATCAAAGTAATGCTTGATGCGTTTTCGCAGCTCAACAACGTTCGTCTCTTGCATATATCTCACCTGGCTACGCTAGATTTCACTTTACTACTTATTGTACGTTCTTGTGTACGTTTTGCAATCAAAAACACGTTCTGTCCGATTTTTCGGGTTTCAGGCACTGCGCAAATCCGCGCCGGTTAACCCTGTGATGAAGCATGAACAGAGCAGTTGTGTGGATCGGGCAGTTCAGTCTCACTCGCCGATTATTTTAACGAGCACCCGTTTGCGCCTGCGCCCATCGAACTCGCCATAGAAGATTTGCTCCCAGGGACCGAAGTCAAGTTTACCCCCCGTTATTGCGACCACCACTTCACGGCCCATAATCTGGCGTTTCATGTGAGCGTCGGCATTGTCTTCACCGCTGTCATTGTGGCGGTACCGGCTGACGGGCTCATGCGGGGCAAGCTTTTCGAGCCATGCCGCATAGTCGCCATGGAGTCCGCGCTCGTCGTCGTTTATGAACACGGAAGCGGTGATGTGCATTGCGTTAACAAGAACAAGCCCTTCCCGAACGCCGCTTTCACGAAGGCATTCATCGACTTCCCGCGTGATGTTGATGAAGGCTACGCGCGTCGGGGCATTGAACCACAACTCCTTTCTATAGCTTTTCAACGTTTCTCCTTCCGCCCGGGATTGTTGTCCACTCAGTAGCTGTCCAGCGCCTCAAAGAGCCTTTCGACGTCGCTTGCATCGTTATAAAAATGAGGTGAGAGCCTGACCGCGTTTCCTCTTTGAGCGCAAAGCACCTTCTTTGCCAACAGATAGCGAAAAAGGCCGGCCGCATCCTCGGGGACGAAGCTTAGAATTCCCGACCTGTGACGGGGCTCCATCGAGCTGATAAGCTTGAGATTTCTCATCTCAAGACCGGATGAGATCTTGTCGTTCAGACCGCATATCTTCGCGAATATGCGCTCGATCCCGATTTCCAGCAGCATTTCGAGGGATGCTCCCAACGCGGTAATTCCTGCAAGATTGAAGGTCCCGGGTTCGAATCGGCGCGCATCGGCTTTCAATTTCGAATCAAGGTTCTTCAGTTGTAGATTATAGAAATCCTCCTCATTTTCGACGCTGCGCCACCCGACCCGGGTGGGATGAAGAAGATGATTAACCTCCTTCGCGATAAAAAGGGCCCCGATCCCCATTGTGCTCAAGAGCCATTTATGACCGCCGCAGGCGAGAAAGTGAATACCGCAGCTTTTCACGTCCAAAGGAACCGCCCCCAGAGTCTGTATGGCATCCACACAGAGCAGCAGGTCCTTTCGCCGGCAAAAATCCCCCACTTCTTCCAGATCGCACCGGAACCCGGTTGTAAAATCCGTCGAACTCACGGCGACAAGCCTCGTTCCAGGCCGCAGCACGGCTGAGATTTCCGAAACTCCGAAACGGCCATCGTTTTTCTTATCGAGAAAACAGATCTCGACCCCGGCGCGCTCCAGATTCACCCAGGGGTACACGTTAGACGGGAAATCGGGTACGGGCACGATAACCTTGTCGCCCGGCTTCCAGGAGATTCCGCCCGCCACTGTGCTCAGGGCTTCGGATGTGTTAGAGGTGAAGCAGATCTCCGAGGGGTCCGCGTTTATAAGCTGCGCAAAAAGCGAGCGGGTCTTTCCCACCGTTTTCATCCAGTCCGGATAACGCATGAAGCCTTCATGGCCAAACTGGAGCATCAAATCGTTCACAGCCTTTATCACCCGCAACGGCGGGGCGGAAATGGCCGCATTATTGAAAAAGGAGTAATTGTCCGTAATGGGGAATTCGCTTCGGTATTCGCCAGGGTCTTTCATCGTGGACTCCGGTGTTTTAATACCTTGGTTAAATCATTTGCAAAACAAGGGCACAGGAAATAAGTTATGATATAAGTTGTAAAGAACTCATAGAATCATTCCGGAAGGGGATAGCAATGGAAAGAAGCACAGTTTTTCAGGGTGAACGCGCAATTGTCCAAAACGAGTTCATCCGCCGGGTCTACAATTGGATGGCCCTGGGATTGGCGGTGACCGCCATTACCGCACTCTATGCCGTTAACAGCGGACTTGTTTTCTCCCTGCTTCGAAGCCCGGGGGTCATGCTGGTGTTGATAGTCGGCGAGCTGGGCCTGGTGATCGCGCTAAGCGCCGCAATCGGCAAGGTCCAGTCCTCGACCGCCCTGTTAATGTTCTTCGGCTATTCCTTTTTAAACGGCCTGACGCTATCGACCATTTTCCTCGTGTACACGAAAGCATCCATCGCAAGCACCTTCTTCATAACCGCCGGAACTTTCGCCGCCATGAGCGTTTATGGATACACAACCAAGCGCGACCTGACTTCGATGGGCGGTTTCCTCATGATGGGCCTCATCGGGATAATTATCGCCTCGTTCGTTAATTTCTTCTTCAACAGCCCTGCTTTCTATTGGCTCATTACCTATGGGGGCATAGTCATATTTGTCGGGCTGACAGCCTACGATGCCCAGAAAATAAAGGAAATGGCCTATGCCGGATTTGCCGGGTCGGAAGAGGAGCGAAAAGGAGCGGTAATAGGCGCCCTGCGGCTCTATCTCGACTTTATAAACCTGTTCCTGCTTTTGCTCCGGATATTCGGCAGACGAAGCGACTGAGGAACATTAATTTTATCCGTGGTCATCTGTGTTATCCGTGGTTGAGATCTTTAAAAGACAATACGGGAAACCACGGATTTCACGGATATCACGGATTGGGCTCCTGTGTTCATCAACGCACCACACCCTTCCAGGGCAGATCTTTGTGCCTGGAGTTGAGTGGAAGTACCCATCTGAATAATTTTATCCGTGGTCATCTGTGTTATCCGTGGTTTAATTCTTTAAGTAGACAATGCATGGAGCCTGCGAATCGAGATGCTGCAAAACACTTTCGTTCATTTGCCCGGAATCGGCCTCAAGACGGAACTTTCCTTCTGGCGCAAGGGAATTCATTCATGGGAGTCTTTCAGCGATGAACATGCATGGAGCCGGGCCCATTTCACCCAAAGGAAATACAAAGCCCTGCGCGCGCATCTCGACGTATCCCGCGAACGGCTCCATGCCGGGGACCCGGCGTATTTTGCAGACGGGTTGACGCCAAAGCTCCTCTGGAGGCTTTTCGCAGACTTTCGGGAATGCGTCGCCTACCTCGACATTGAAACCACCGGCCTTGGCGGGCCATACGATCACATTACGACGGCAGCGCTCTATGACGGCAGGAATGTCTTCCACTACGTCTACGGCGATAACCTGGATCTGTTTGCCCGCGACCTCGGAAAATACAAAATCCTCATCACATACAACGGCGCCTGCTTCGATCTTCCGTTTATCAGGAGTTATTTCGGGATAGCCGTTGACCAGGTCCACATCGATCTTCGTTTCCTGCTGAGCAGCCTGGGTTACCGGGGCGGGCTCAAGGGGTGCGAGAAATGCCTGGGGCTCGACAGGGCCGAACTCGACGGCGTTGACGGCTATTTCGCGGTTCTGCTCTGGAACGAATACAGAAAAAGCGGCAATAAAAACGCACTGGAAACCCTTCTCGCATATAACATTGCCGATACCGTGAACCTCGAAAACCTGATGGTGCAGGCATTTAACATGAAAGTGGGGGAAACGCCGTTCGCCGATCTGAAAATCCCCCTGCCCCGCCCTCCAACCGTTCCTTTTAGTCCTGACCCTGAACTGATAGAGATGCTGCGGCAGCGCTATTACGTTTTCTGACAGGGAGTTTCAGCCGCCGGCCGGGGCGCAATAAGCATTCTCGTATTGGTTGGAAATAATTGAAGCGTTTGCAAAATTTTTCTCTCAGGGGCTTCAATTCGTGTTGCCCCCTGGGTTATTATTAGGCTTGGAAAGTAAACATCTTTCCTCCTCCGGAGAAGATCAAGTGGCTCCCCCTCCTTCCGCTTGGTCTTCTCTTTTTTTGTGCAAAAAGTCAGGACTTGGCTGCGCCTCCCGTTTCCTCGAATGTCTTTATTAAGTAGGAATTGACATCCAGAGTGATTATATTCCGTTTGGATCTACTGCCTTCTGGAGTCTGACGATGCGTAATGTCCCGCTAATCCTTGTTTGCGACGATGACCACGAAGACCAGCTCTTAATAGAGCATGCCTTCGCAGAGGCCTGTATAGAAGCCGAGTTTCGATTCACCGGCGATGGAGTGGAACTGACCGAGTATCTACAGAAGTGTAATAAGGATGGCAAGTCCCCTTACCCTGACATTATCCTGCTGGATCTCAATATGCCGCGCATGGATGGCTCGCAGGCGCTGGAATGGATCAAGTCTCATCCCCAACATCGGGCTATCCCGGTTGTGGTATATACGACCAGCCGTGATCCGGTGGAGATCCGGCGGTGTTATGCAGCAGGAGCAAACTCCTTCATGACCAAGTGCTCCAGTCTTTGGGACCTGGTGGAGAAGGTCAGAGCGTTCTCAAAATACTGGACGGAGACGGCGGAATTGCCAAGAATCGCCGGTTGCAAGTATTAAGCTGAGGCCACAAACCAGGGCTCGCCTGAAATTGCCTCCTTCCGGACGGAGTACCCGCTGCCTCGAACATTACGACAGTGCCATGGCCTCATACGGCCTATCCAATCATCGCCATCCTAACCTCCTGTTCATCGCTCCGGCTATCGCATTTATTATTTACCTGTTACCGCAGAACTCCTAAGGACTTGCCGGAAGATGGATGAGGTATGGAGGCTCTCAGGAGAAAAGCTGGAGGGTGACCGGGGGGGAAGCCGGCCGGCAATTTCCGACGCTTCGGGTTGACCAATTCTGTCTGATGCGGGAGCGAAAGAGGCAGGTCCCCACAGTAGGCCTGCCTCTCAGTTCGGCTTCAAGCGGTTGCGTTGATGTTGGTTCCTTTGCCTAATGCAGCATAGGCGCTTTTTGTTGCGGCGTCTGCTGCTGAGGTAGATGAACTGCTGGTTGAACCGGCGCTGAGAGTTATCCCGGCCGAAGCGGCTTCCTGCTCGACAGCGGAGACGGATTTTCCTAATTCCGTTGCGATTTGAGCGGCCGACATATGCTCACTCGCAAGCGTTCTAAGTCTAGCCAGGTCACTAGAGCTTGAAGATGTGCTGCCCCCATTCTCCAGCTCCGTAGCTTCAGATGCAGAGCTATTCCCAGCCGAAGCGGATTGGGTCGACACGGAAGTCGTCGTTACAGAACTAATTGCTGAAATGCTCATAAGCTGCCCTCCTTAACAAGATTTTAGTTGCTGTGTCCTTAACATGACCTATCGGTACTTTAGAGCGAAACCATTAAACAAATCTCTGTTGGCCGTGACAAATCGGACAATAGGAGAAACGACTGATAACACTTTACTGTTTAGAAGAATTAGATGGAATTATCGGGGTATTCTTCTGTAAAGTACTGTAACCGTATAGCTCTATAATCGTGCCATTGCCTATTACTTGGCTCTCCATCTAGAAGCATTAGATGGAATTATCGGTGTATTGTTCTGTAAAGTACTGTAACTGTATAGCTCGATAATCGTGCCATTGCCTATTCAGTGGCTCCCCATCTAGAAGCATTAGATGGAATTATCGGTGTATTGTTCTGTAAAGTACTGTAACTGTCTAGCTTGATAATCGTGCCATTGCCTATCCCTTGGCTCACCCTCCTTCCATTTGGTCTTCTCTTTTTTCGTGCCAAGAGTCAGCCCTCGGCTGTGCCTCATGTTTCCCGGAATGTCTTTATTAAGTAGTAATTGACATCCAGAGTGATTATATTTCGTTTGGATCTACTGCCTTCTGGAGTCTGACGATGCGAAATGTCCCGGTAATCCTTGTTTGCGACGATGACCACGAAGACCAGCTCTTAATAGAGCATGCCTTCGCAGAGGCTTGTATAGAAGCCGAGTTTCGATTCACCGGCGATGGAGTGGAACTGACCGAGTATCTACAGAAGTGTAATAAGGATGGCAAGTCCCCTTACCCTGACATTATCCTGCTGGATCTCAATATGCCGCGCATGGATGGCTCGCAGGCGCTGGAATGGATCAAGTCTCATCCCCAACATCAGGCTATCCCGGTTGTCATATATACGACCAGCCGTGATCCGGTGGAGATCCGGCGGTGTTACGCGGCAGGAGCAAACTGCTTCATGACCAAGTGCTCCAGTCTTTGGGATCTGGTGGAGAAGGTGAGAGCGTTCTCAAAATACTGGACGGAGACGGCGGAATTGCCAAGAATCGCCGGTTGCAAGTATTAAGCTGAGGCCACAACCAGGGCGCGCCTGAAATTGCCTCCTTCCGGACGGAGTACCCGCTGCCTCGAACGGCCTCACAGCAAGCCTTGCCTCTCAACCGGCTTCAAGCCGTTGCGTCGATGTTGGTTCCTTTGCCTGTTGGAGCCTTGGCGCTTTTTGTTGCGGACGATGTTGAGGCGGATGAATCGCCGGCTGAACCGGCGCTGAGATGTATCCCGGCCGCCGCGGCTTCCTCCATGACAACGGAGACGGATTTTCCTAATTGATGGGCGATTTGAAGGGCCGACATATGCTGACTCGCAAGCATCATAAGATTAGCCAGATCATTGGTGCTTGAAGACGACTTGCCTGCTGATGCCGTATCAGCTTTGGGCGCCATGCCCGCATTCGCTTGTTCCGCAACTTTTGCCGCCTTGGACCCCGCAGCTTTAACAGCAGGTCTATCCCCATCCGGAGAGGTTTGGACCGACACTGGACCGGACGTTACTGAACTGATTGGTGAAATGCCCATAGCCTGTCCTCCATGACAAACTTCTAATTGCCGTGCCCATGGAATAACTTACCTGAATCAGTATCGGCATTTCAGAGGAAAATAATTAGACAAATAATCTGTTGGCCGTGAAAATCCTATCAGCTCCTCGATCGAGGATACTTCTCCCCCTCCCACCCGGTCTTTTCTTTTTTTGTTCGTTTTACTTGGAAATGAGCTGGCTGCGCATCTGGTCGAGTACCGAGAACGCGATACGGCGCTGCTGTTCATCGTAGAACTTGATGTAATGGTATGCGTGGGAGTCTTCGAAGCCGCGCAGGGATTTATGCTCCCCTCCAAAACCCGGGTCGATCATTGCGATTGCGTTCTCGATAGCATAGGCTATGGGGTAATAGTAACAGGTCGCAAAATGCAGGAAGGGTATTTCACGGAAGGTCCCCCAGTATCTGCCGTAGAGCTTTTCGGCTTTATTATAGAAAAGGGCCATCGCGACGCGCTTTCCCGACGTCTGAGATACTGAGAAACTGCACCTGTGCCGGAAGTTCTCGGCAAGGAGCCTGAAAAAGGATTCATTGAGAAAAGGCCTTATTCCGGGACCCATATGCTTGGTCCAGGTGCGCCTGTAGAGCAGGTGGAGATCCTGAAAGAATGAGTCCGGGGCGTTGGCGCCTTGAACCATGCCGATATCTATCGGATACTCCCGAATGGTGCGCCACTCCCGTTTGATCTTTGTCCTGCGGGTGGACTTGAAGGAGAGCAGGAAGTCATCGAAACTCCGGTATCCACGATTGAGCCAGTAGAGATGGCCGGTGCGCAGCCGCACATATCCGTGTCCGGCAAGCAGCGAGTGAAGCCTGGATTCGGGCCCGACAAAATATAAGCGGGTCGTGGACAGGCCACGCTCGTTTGAAATTTCATCAATTTTGTCGAGCAGAGCGCCGAAAATCCTTGAATCATCCTGGTTGGCGGCAATTAGGAAATCATAGCCCGGCACCGGCGTATAGGGGATGGTCCCTACCAGGCCGGAGCTGAACGGCAAGCCTGTAAGCTCCGTCAGAAACTCCAGCAGCCCACCGTCTCCGAATTCCACCCAGGCGCGGTCTCGCTGATAAAAAGGGGCGGCCGCCACGATTGCGGGGCCATCATAGAGCGCCAGGTGGACAGGATTGTAGCCCCTGTCCGCCGAGACCGAACCGGACTTTTCCAGAGCGTGCAGGTATTCATACTCCATCATCGGAGCCGCAAGCTGGGCAAGGGAATTCCAGTCCTTAGCCGGAATCTCCTCAATGCGCGAAAATATCTTTATCCGGTTTTCCATCTGGCCAGATGCGGTCTCCTGTACTATTTTACAAATTCACGACCGAAGCTTTAATCTGCTTTGGTCCTAACCGGAAATATGCAGCTCGATATTGTTTCCAAGCGCAGAAGGGTTCCGATTGCTGCTTTTCAGTTAATGATAATTACCGCGTCACATTGTACCACAACTATCAAACAATGTGTTTGCACGCGAGATTTTCCAGGCCGCAGATAAAGATCACCGAAGGAGACCGAAATGCTTCTCGAGCCAGTCTTTTCTTTTATCGAAAATAACCGTGAGCGCTTTGTGCGCGAACTGGCGCAATTTCTTTCGATTCCCAGTGTAAGCACTCTGAGCGAGCACGAAAAGGATGTTTTGGACGCTGCCGATTGGGTGCTCGACCAGTTAAAAAGATGCGGGTTCAACGGAAAAATTTATCCTACCGAGCGCCACCCGGTACTTCTTGCCCGTTCGCCTGAAGTCCCCGGGGCGCCCGTTCTGCTCATCTACGGCCATTATGACGTCCAGCCGCCCGATCCGCTCGAGGAATGGCGAACCCCTCCCTTTTCACCCGATATCAGGGACGGCTATATATACGCGCGCGGCGCAACCGATGATAAAGGCCAGTTACTCACCTATATCAAGGCTATCGAGGCCATACTCGGCGTGGGGCAGAAGCTGCCGCTCAATCTTATCGTCCTTGCGGAAGGCGAGGAGGAGATCGGAAGCGTGAACCTGGAAAAATTCCTGATGGAGCGCAAGGATGAACTGCGCTCGGACGCGGTCGTCATTTCAGACAGCTCACAGTTCGCCCATGGGATTCCTGCGATCACATACGGCTTGCGAGGTATTAGCTACCTGCAGGTGGATGTGCAGGGGCCGCGTTTCGATCTTCACTCGGGTTCATACGGAGGAATACTCGAAAATCCCGCCCAGGCACTGGCGTATATGCTCCAAAAACTCAAGAATCCCGATGGAATGGTGGCTATTCCGGGTTTCTATGACGATGTCCTTCCCGTGGAAGATTGGGAAAGGGAGGAAATGGCCTCTCTTCCCGTCGATCTGCAGTCCATGAAGGATTACCTGGGGATTTCCGGCTTTTCCGGAGAGCCGGGGTACTCTTTGCTCGAGCGCAAGACCGCAAGACCCACGCTCGATATCAACGGACTATGGGGCGGTTTCTCCGGCGAAGGCGCAAAAACGATAATTCCTGCACGGGCGGGGGCAAAGGTGAGCATGCGGCTCGTACCAAATCAGACGCCCGAGAAAATAGACCGTCTGTTTAGCGAGTTCGTAACCGCCAACTGCCCTGCGGGGGTCAGCGTCAAAATAACAAACCTCCACGGGGGCGACCCCGTACTCGTATCGAGAAACACTCCTGCAATGCTGGCGGCCCAAAGAGCCATAGAGACCGGGTTCGGCAAAAAACCGGTATTTATAAGGGAAGGCGGGTCCATTCCCGTGGTCAACATGATAAAGAAACATCTCGGACAGGAGAACATTCTCCTGTTAGGCTGGGGAAGCCCGGACGACGGCGCGCATTCTCCAAACGAACGATTCTGCATCGAAGATTTTTATCGAGGCATTCGCTCGGCAGCCGCGCTTTTCAGTGAAATGGCGGGATGAAGGAAGGCGGAGCCGACAATAAGCGAACGCAAATATTCGCACTTTCCTTCATCTGTCATCCTGACTGCCTGTACATCTATTCGGAAGACTTCATAAGCCACTGAAGCCGGTCGGGAGGTTTCAGTTTTCTGTTTTTGGTAAAAAGAATGCTGATCCTGCGATTCCTCGGGTCGTCCGCCGAAGTGGTAAAAAGAGGCACTCTGTCGGCAAAACCCACAACTCTGCAGATCCGGCTCGGTTCGATGCCTCCATCTTCCAGTTCGCGTCTCGCCGATGAGGCCCTTGCGACCGAGAGTTCCCAGTTTGAAACCTGTTCGCTCCGCGTCGGTGAAGAATCAGTGTGTCCTTCAACCGCAATTTCGTTAGGGAAATTTTTGAGTATGGATGCAATCGAGCGAACGATTTGTTTGGCTGAGTCCGTAAGTTCGGCGCTTCCAGCGGGAAAGATCGGGTTTTCCTTCGAGTCCACGATCTGAATCCGAATACCCTCCTCCGTAATGGCTATAAAGACCTGTTCCTTTCCCATCTGCACATTCTGATCGATCCCCGTCATCAATTTTGTGGCAAGCTCGTCATTGGTAATTCCGCTCGAATGCTCTCCCGCGTCAATTACCTCTTCTCCCCCGAGATTGTGCCCGGTGGGCCTGATCCCACCCTCCTGCATAAAGGATTTTCCACCCTTATCAAAGAGGCTGAAATGTTTGAAATACATGGCCAGAACGGCCCTTTTTTCCTGAGAGGTCATGTTCAGGAGCCACATCAACAGAAAGAAGGCCATCATGGCGGTAACAAAGTCGGCATACGCGACTTTCCAGCTTCCGCCATGGTGCTCGCCATGGACCTTTTTTACTCTTTTTATGATGATTTTTTTGGGGTTATCTTCCATTCTTATTTTTTCCTGGAGTTCTTTATCACGGTTTCGAGTGTGAGAAATGAAGGCCTCAGATCGCCCGGAACAACCCTTCTCGCAAACTCAATGGCCACCTGAGGAGAAGGAGTATTAACAAAGGCGAGCAAGGCTGCTTTGACGACGGTCAAAAACTCCCGGTCCTCGTTGGCTACAGCTTCGAGGTTGCGGGACATAGGTCCTACAAAACCGTAGCACAAGAGAACGCCGAGGAAAGTACCGACCAGAGCTGCGCCTATGCTGTGGCCGAGAACTTCGGGAGGTTCGCTGATTTTTTTCATCGTGAGTACGACGCCAAGCACTGCGGCCACGATACCCAGCCCGGGGAGAGAGTCCGCGACATTGGCGATGCTCTTGGCCGGTATGAGGGCTTCCTCGAAATGAGCCTCGATTTCGTAGTCGAGAAGGGCCCCGAGTTCGTGCGCTTCTATGTCCGTTATGGTGAGAGTGCGCAGGGTGTCGGTCAGAAAGGCCAGTGCGTGGTGGTTCTTGATAAACTTTGGATACTTCTTAAAAATCGAGCTTTTTTCGGGATCGTCCAGATCGCTTTCTATGGAAACGAGCCCTTCCTTTCTGATCTTGTAAAATATCTCGCTCAGCAGCACCAACGCATCCTGGTAGTCGGCGCTGGAATAGATCCTGCTTGTGAACATGCGCATCATGCCGCCCTGAACCGCTTTGATAACCTTAAGGGGTGAGGCGATGATGAAACCGCCCAAGGCGGCGCCAAAAATAATAATGAGTTCTGCCGGCTGGATCAGAAGACTGAGATTGCCCTCCTCCATCAGATATCCGCCAAGGACCGCGCCGATAACTATTGCCATTCCTATGAAGATGAACATCTAAGGCCTTTGGCTCCTCTTTTTCCGGAGAATCTCCCGCTGCCTGTGGAAAACATACTTTGCAATCTGCTCCCGGATATCATCGTCAATTTCAGTAAACTCGATACAAACTTCATGCTTTTGGCATGCGGGTGCGCATTTGACAACATTTCCATAGACATAAAACATCATAGATGGGGCGGTTGGCAGCATCAGTCTTATTTCGACAAGATCATCCTGAGCAAACATCTCACCCGATAAAGTGCTCAGGCCCCCGGCACTGATGTTGACCATCTCGAAGTCGAGTTCCTTGTGGCTGTTGGCCGGAAATGCGAGAAGCCTGATGATCGAGTCGAGCTTTGAGTTGAGTATCTGCAAACAGGACGACAGGAGTTCGTCCTCCAGTTGGGGCAACTCCGGATGCTCTATCGGAGCAGATTCGATCACAATGCGCGATCTCATGCTCTGCCGCTCTTCCTCCGGAACCTGGCGAATCCTGACAGGCAAAAATGCCTCCACCCTGGAGTATTCTCTCAGCGAACGATAATCCTTATCCTCATCATCGAGAAAGAATGCCATTTTATGAAGAGCCTCCATGTGCTCAAACTGCTAGGGAATCACGGCTCTATGGCCGGATCTGTTAAAGCCCGTTATTCAATCCACTTCATCACAAGGGAAGTCGGATTTTTTATGAACCCTCATAAGGAAAAAAAACGACAATGATTTTTAGAGAAGAGGCGATGCCTGAACCGGATGCGGTCATGCGAATGGCGGGACCGGCCGGTCCCGCCATTCAAAGCAGAAGGTGCTAACCGAGGTAGAACCCTGTCGGGTCTATGTTGCGAAGAACAGTTATTTCCTCTTCCGTCGGCGGAGTGGTTTCTCTGACCTCAGGGGAAATATTCAGGTGAAAGGAACAGTTGGCTTTGACCTTTTCCACCGACTGCCCGGGGTAGTATTCGGCGAGATACATTTCGCATGTCTTTTCGTCGAACCTGTAAACACCCATCGTGCTGACGACGACAGTGGGACCGCCGCCGATCATCCCGAGGCGCTTCCGGGCGCCGGGTCCATCCAGGAACCCCGGCGTGGTCAGGTAGTCAACCGTTTCGACGAACTTCTTGGGGTCCTGAGGCATAATGGCGAGCACGCGTTTGCTGCAGGTTGCCATGTCGTTTGCGCCGCCGCTTCCGGCGAAATAGGTGAATGTCTCAGGTTTTGACCAGTCGCCTACACCCGTGGAATTAATATTGCCATATTTGTCGATCTGCGCGCCGCCTATGAAGCCTACATCGACTTCACCTCTCTGAAGGGCCGCCATCGTGGAAAGCATTCCAAAGGAGGCGTCACCGCCGCAGAAAAGGGCAGGATCATCGACTGTGATGGCAAGTCCCGGAGGAGCCGTCGCTCGAATGGACCCGCCCTCGGTGAAAAGAATCATATTGGGGGCGTGAGTGGCCATTGCAAAACTTACAACAACCAGGGGCAGGCCGACACCGGCGAACACTACCTCGCCATCGTTGATCTCTTTTGCGCATCTTACGACCATAAGTTCAGTCAGCTTGTAATTAGTGGCATGCATTGTGTCTTCTCCTTTGCGATCTTACGGCCTGGCCTAAGCCTTGATATTTTCGTCTGTGAACTGGGGCACACCCTTCCACACGCCCGGATCATGAAAGCCATAATCAACCTGGAATTTAGGCTTGTATCCGAGCTTAGGCTTGAGCCGGTCGAGTCCTTCCTGGCCGAATTTCCAGATATATTTCTGTATGTAGGCCTCCCTGTCTTCACAGCCGTATACCCACTCGTCCAGGAACTTGGGGAGAAGCTCCGCATTTCTTTCGTACTTGCCCTGATATTGACTGAACCGGATATCGAGGCCGTAGTAGCCTCGGCATGCCGAGGGATGAGCGCCCCACGGGCAATGTACGACGGCCAGCGTTTTGAAATATGGAACAACTGTCCGGTCCGGATCGGACCTGATCACTTCCGGTTCGACTATTTCTTCCGCCGTGACTATGACCCCGCGCTTGGCGCCCATAGCGCCGAATTCGTCCGTAACGCCACGGGTGCCCCAGCTCATTACATTCCCCAGATTGTCGGCGACCTGAGCGTGAATCACAGCCACATCAGCGCGCCACGCACGCACAGCAGTGATACTCTCGCCGGTGAAGGGGTCTTTTACAACCGTAAGGTCAGTCGGATTGTACTTGAGCATGTCGGCGCCGATATTACCGTGTACCGGCAGGAACGGCACACCAAGGAAGCCGGCCATCAGGGCGCTGGTGGCGCCAAAATTCGAAACGTCGAACCTTTTGACCGTCTTTGCCTGAAAAGCACGGCGTACCGCATAAACTGCCTTGACATACCAGTTCATGATCCAGGCGGAATGAATCTCCTTCACGCACCCCCCGCCAACCAGCAGGTCAAGACCGCCAACGTCGGTCGAAGACTCTACAGTGGTCAGGTTTCTCTTTTTTTGCCGGATTAGTTCATGGGTGATAGCCATGGGAACCATGATCTGGAAGCCGCCATAATAGATAGTATCGCCATCGTGAATGTATTTTGATACAGCTTCCTTGAGCGACATCAGCTTGTTAACTGCCATTTTTCTCCTCCGTTTGTTATGGAATTGGAAATTTAGAGTGCGGGTCAAAAAGATAGTCCCTGAAACGATCACCTCCTTGCTAGGCTTCGACAAATCCCCTCTTCATCCGTTCGTTGTAGCAGTCACGACATAAATAATATACGCGAACGTTTCCGCACCCGGTGCCATATAGTTGCAGAAGGAAGGTGCATGTCCGGCAACTCTGCAGCATACAGTGGGACTCGCAGAATTCGAATTGCTCTTCGGGGCTTCCACACTCATCACATGTGTTCGACACTCTATCCATGATTTCCACAGTCCCTCGTCAGGCGTAAAGAGCCCTCACCCATACGGAAACAACCGTACCGTCCTGGCAAGGGCTACAAAAAAACAACAAAAAATGGAAATAAAAAAGGCAGCATGTCAGCAGGATTGAACCGTAGCGGTAACGCGAGTTGAAAACGAGAATGAGTCAAAGCCGATTGAGCAAGAAAATGAATACGCTTACACATGACTGCTGCCGGGCAGCTGCATTCATTTTTAAAGTTTGTGATTCAACGCACGTGATTATTCTCGCAAATGTGCCTTTCTGTCAACAATAATCTGAGTCCGAATAAGGCGCGTCGCTCAGACAACCGCAGAGCAGTGAAGCATCTTCGTCTATTCAGGCCGTACTGCACCGACGACGCAGTCCATTTTCTCGCCGGATCGAAGGAGCCTGACATCGGTGAATCCGGCTTCCTTCAAGCCCTGCTCCACTTCCTGAAAGGTGTAGGTATCCCCGCCCGTGGTATTTACCAACATGTTTATCGCAAACATGGCCCCTTCCGAAGGCCTGGTTCGTGATTCATCCATTATGTGGTCGCGAATCAGGAGCATACCGCCGGGATTGAGTGCCCGGTAAGCCTTCCTGTAGAGTCCCAGGTTTTGTTCGGGGCTGTTCTGATGAATTATCGCGGAAAGAAGCGCCAGATCGCATCCGCCCGGCAGATCATCGTGATAGAAATCCCCGGCGATCAGTTCTACGCGCTTCAGCAGGTCATCGGATAAAAGCCGCTCCCTGGCCAGTGGAATTACATCTTTCAAATCAAACAGTATCGCCTTTAGCCGCGGGTTGCGCTTGAGAAAAGCGATCGTGTAAGTCCCCGATCCTCCGCCAATATCGAGCAGCTTCAGGTACCCGCTCAGATCGAGTGAAGCGGCTATGTCGTCCGATAGAGTCCTGCCTATTATGTGCATCGCCCCGATAAAAGCCCGCCTGCTGTCCATGTCCATAGGCGCGGGCGGTTTCTGTTTAGAGCCGGCGCCCTTTTCGACGACATCGGTCAAATCGCTCCAATTGACCCAGAGACGGCTCATGTGCAGCAACATTGGAAGCTCGGACGCCGGGTGTTTTGATGAATATGCGGCGCCCTCCCCGGTTAGCGAATAGACATCTCCTTTTTTGTCGAGAAGTCCAAACGTAACAAGGCAATCAAGAACCCGTGCGAGCGCTCTTCGGTCGAAACCGCATCTTTCGGCAATCTTATCCACGCTCGTAGAGGAGTCCTGGATAATTGTAAAAAGGTCCAGTTCTGCGGCAGTAAGGATTATCCTGCTCTGCATAAAGGCCCTGGCTACCCCGAAAATATCTTCTTTTGCTCCCATGCATATTCCTTTCCCGGGTTGAGATGACAAAAGGTTTTCAGTCTATAGCAAGCCAGGGGCCGAAGCAATATGTCAAATGCCGGGAATACCTACTTTTGAAATGTGCCGTGCCCGGGCAGTCGGTCTGACGGGTTTGAGCGGTTCGTCCGGTGTTCTCAGCCGCTTGATTTCTTTCCGCCTTGATGGTATTTAGTGAAGTTCAATAATTTTGGTGGGTGTAGCTCAATTGGTTAGAGCACTGGGTTGTGGCCCCAGAGGCTGCCGGTTCAAGTCCGGTCACTCACCCTCCGGAGATGATACTGAGAAGCCGGTCCGCATAGATTGCGGACCGGCTTTTTCCTTGTCGGCAAACCAAAAGACTAAAAGCTTTCTCCGCAGGATTTCATATCCCTGAGGGGCACCCCAAACCATGAAAAGGATTTCTTTTCATAGCAGCTTTCCACGTCCCCTCGGTATCTGAAACCATGAAAAGACCCGTAGACTAACGCATGCGAAGATCCTTAATCTCCCATGGTAGCGCCGCCTTCCACGGCCGCGTTCTTCATATCACGCAAAAGGACCTCTATATACGGACCACCATCGCCATGGTTCCTTTTCATCATTTACCGAATCGATGCGCCGCCATGGTAAGCAGCGCTACCGTGGATTCAAACGTATATTCGAGGCCCGTAGCCCGGAGTCTTTTCGTAAGAGAGGTCCCTGAGAAAAACGCAGAGAAAAGAACAATCGCTTAGCCCGATATATTGGGCAAAAGTTCAAAGAACTGCACCTTTGCAGCACACAGGAGTCACAGTCTCAATGTGCACATCCACCGCCGCTGTGCCCTGCACATGTCAACCTCGCGTCGAACTCCGGCAGGGTTTTATCCAGGAATAACCGGACATTTTGTCCTACAGAATCAATTGTCGCATGAAATACTCTGATGCCCTGGCCGTGCAGTTTATTTAAAGCCCCCATCCCGATGCCCCCAACCGCAATCGCGTCAACCGAGCGACCTCCCAGGGCCTTCATGGGCTGGCACATACCATGAGCGTGGTGCATGTCACCGTTGTCGATCTCTTCAACCGTGTTTACATCCGTATCCACAATGACAAAGCCCGGGGCTGACCCAAAATGTTCATAAACCTTGCTGTCCAGTCCCTGCAACGTTTCAACGGGAAAACAGATTCTCATGCTTCATCTCCTTATAATTCTAAAGTCAGTAAAAGAGTCAAATCCGTGCAGCCAAGCGGCGTCTGACGTGAACTCCGGCAGGCTTGAAAGATCATGCAGTCCGGCTCCAAACGGACTCAGCGGCAATTATTTCGGGCGGGCCGTTTTCGACCTCGCGTGGATTTGTGGGCATACGCCCATATAATATTGTAACAAAAACTCGCGGGGTAAGGGTAGATAAGGTTTCCAAAGCTGCGATTGCCCAACGGGGAGTTGAGCGCAGGAGGGCGATTGTCATCATGGTGCTGCCGAAACGTCAGTCGTTTATCATTCAGCGCTTCGGCAGCGCCTTGTGTGGTACGTGCCTTTTCTAAAATGGCGTGGTTAGAAAAGACTTCGAAAAAATCCTGTCACGGACAAACACTGACTCTTCATGCGGCCGCCTGTTATTCCTGGGCTGTTTTTGCGAAAAACTTTTCCATGTTGGAATAGCCGCCGGCTATGACCGTCTTTAAGTCTTCACACGCTTTTTTGTTTATATCCACCCACTGCCTGAATGCCTTCCTCCCCTCTTCCGGCATCCAGACGGCCCCTTCGAGAAGCATGGCCGTTTGCTCCCACATCATTATCATGCCGTTAATTGTGCCATCGACGGAAGCCTTTTGCATATCGATCATTTGCTTGGCCACTCTGAATTGCTGGTTCATGAATCTTCCTCCTTTAATTGTTTGAGCTTGAGTAGATTGTGACATAAACAAAGCATGCTGATCGCCCGGGTGGGACGATTCGTACGGGAGTGCAGACTTAACGCGCGGGCACAATGACCCGAAGGCGCTAACCGCAAATCTAATTCTCCACCTTCTCCCGTTCAAGCGCCGGTCGAAAATAATTCCCGGATGAAGTGACCCAACAGGGAAATGTTTATATTTCAAGGAGAATCATTTCGAAAACAATGCGGGGCCTACGATCGAAGAATCGCCGGCAAAGTTAAAGTAGATGCTGATATGAGGAAGATGCAATGTTGAAGGCAATACACCACGATGCAACATACGATCATTTGATCTATCTGCCTGGAGAATACAAAACAAGACAAAAATGGCCTGTCATTATTTACCTGCATGGTGTAGGCGGCCAGGGCGACTATCTGGAGATCCTCAAAGCGCATGGGCTTCCAAAGCTGCTTGCGCACAGGGATGATTTTCCATTCCTGGTCGTTTCACCGCAGTGCCCCTCGCCGGAAGGTTGGTCCACGGAGCTTTTGAGCATCCTGCTCGACCATATGGCCGTGCAATACAGAATCGACGAAAATAGGATCTATCTTACAGGCATCGGCACAGGCGCAGCCGCTGCATGGCAATGGGCCGCAAAGGAGCCGGAGAAGTTCGCGGCGCTCGCCCCCATTTGCGGCCGGGGCAATCCCCATGAGGTCTGCAAGCTGAGAGACGTCCCTGTTTGGACTTTCCACGGAGCCAGGGACAAGATCGTTCCAATATCCGAAACCCAGAGCATGGTTCTTGCCCTGAAACTTTGCGGGGGAAACGTCGCTTTTACGATCTACCCGGAAGCAGAGCATGATTCCTGGTCGGAGACGTACAGTAATCCGCAGCTCTACTCATGGTTTCTCGAACATAACAGGGCGAGTTTTTCGGAGCCGGCCCTTGACCCTGTCTTCGAGGACCTGGATTAAGGCCGGCTTGTTCGTAAATCGACGCATTAATACTCTGAGGGCAGTAAAGCGCCGTCCGCCGGTCCATGGGGTCTCTTCCAAGCTATCTTTCAGAAATTGTTAGGCTTCTTTGAACCGGATTGACATACCGGTCCTTGAGCGATAGTTTGCTTTCCCACCAAATCGATTCCGGGAGGGTTATCATGAAGAATATCGTTTTTGCCCTGGCGCTTCTGATTTGTTTTCCAGTCCTAAGCAGCGCCGTAGATCTGGCCCCCGTGAGCGGGACATACTTCAGCCAGCGTGACAACACACAATTCCTCACGCTCCGTCCTGACGCGACTTTCGTCCTCAAGCAAAGGAAAAAACCCCCTGACACCGACAACCCGTTCATCGAATTTTCGGGCACTTATGCACTCAATGGGGAAACAATCACGCTTAAACTCCAGGATGGTGGAAAAGCCGACGGTCACCTTAAGGGAAACGTCTTTACGGATGCCCAGAGCGAACAATGGGTAAAAAAAGGAGAAGAGCAGAATGTAGTGAGGCCGAAGTACAAACCATTGTTCCATTAGTTTAGTTGCCAAAAAGAAGAAGGGCCGCGCTCAAAGACCAAACAGACAACAGTGTGGACAGAACAATCCCGGCCGAGGCCAAATCGAGGTCGCTGTTAAGTTGGGATGAAAGAATATAGATCGATGTCGCGGCAGGCAGCGTGAAATAAACCATTCCTACCTTGAGCGAGAGCCCGCTAACCCCAAACGCGGTCATCATAAAGTATCCCAGCAGCGGCAGAATGATCAGTTTGGCGACCGCGGACGCCATGGCAAGACTGAAATAATTCTTTAACTTCGAGGTGTCCAGAGAATACCCGATCGAGAGAAGAGCCATTGGCAAACTCAATGAAGAGACAAGCTTGAATGAATTTTCAATGAAGACGGGGAAAGGAATCAGAAGCTTCGAGTAAAGAAAACCCAGAATACAGGCAAGAATCAGGGGATTGGAAATCAATTCTTTGGTGACGAGATAGAATCTTTCTCCTTTTTTGAACGACCTGCCCGAGAACCAGATCAATGTTGAGACAGCCATGACATTAATGAATGGAATTGCAAAGACGAGGATCACCCCGAATCGCCTGACGCCCTCCTCGCTGAAAACGCTTAGAACTATAGCCATTCCAACATAGGTATTGAACCGATAGCAGCATTGGGAAAAGGAGCCAACGGCGAGATCAGGCGCCTTGGCAAGTTTTATGTAAATCAGGCTTAAAATGCCGGCGCACAGTGTAGCTGCTATAACTGCTACACCAAGCCTCCAGTCGAGCAGGCCGGCGGGGTCGGGAATCCCCGTCTTCCAGAAAAGCATCACGGGAAAGAAGATATAGTAGATAAGCCTGTCTGAAACGCTGAAGAAATCCCTGGTAGCCAGGTTAAACCGCTTCAACGCCTGCCCGAGCAGGATTATCACGCAAACGGGAATGATGCTGTCGATGACTGCGTTCATTTACTGAATTCCATGACGGGTTTAGACATCGATCCAATCTCTGCGTTACGTAACAGCCTTGAGAATATGAAGCTTGCCGGTCAAAGGCAAATGGTTTTTCGGCAATTGAGACATCAGTACGCTCACTGAGAGCACATTGAAATGACTCCGGAAGTTATTGCCCGGGACTCCAAAAGCATCTATTATCGAAGCGTCAGGCTCTCATTGTAAATGATCTGGGAATTTTGAAGGATGCCACCTTCTCGGAAAGCTCAAAAATGCAAATCGAATCGATTACACACCGGGGGTTATACAGAGCGAATAACGAGGACCGATTTCTTGTCACTGCGCCGGATGACGACCACGCGCTGCTGGCCATCGCCGACGGAATGGGCGGGCACGCGGCGGGTGAAGTCGCTGCTCAGATTGCCGTGGATTGCATGGGCGAGTTTAGCCCCGGTGACTCTGATATCATCGCTGAGATTGTCAATCGAATAGAGCAGGCTCAGAGAAGCATCCTGGAGCGCTCCCGCCTGGACAGATCCCTCAGGGGAATGGGCACGACGCTTACCGCCATGTTTATCGACGGCAGGTCGGCCTTATGGGCCCATGTCGGGGATACCCGGATATATCATCTCCACGAAGGCTCGCTCACCCGGATAACCGAGGACCATACGTTTCCCGGCATGCTCCTGAAGAAGGGTGAGATCACCAGGGAACAGGCCCGGTTTCATCCTTACGGCAACGTTCTGACAAGGTGCCTGGGTTGCGGCGAGCAGCATGAGCCTGACTCAGGCGCCTTTGATCTGTGGGACGGAGATCTTGTCCTGCTTTCCTCTGACGGACTTCATGACCTTATGGCGGATGAGCAAATCGCGGCTATTCTCTCCACTCAGATCCCCTTGAAGGATAAGCTGAACCAGATGGTTTCCCTATGCCTGGTAGCCGGGGGCAGGGACAACATAACGGCTGTCATAGCCCTGATTTAAACTGTTTTGCACCTTCAGCCCCCGGCGGCAGCCCTGCCCGCGGTACTGCACACCACTGCGTGCAAAGTACAGTTGGAGCGGTTTTGCGCTAAAACCGGCGGTACGCTTCCCAGCGACTTCACGATCAGAACAGGTGTCCCGGCAGTCGCCCAATCGAACAGATGCATCGCCGGAAAGATCGGCAGATTGATGCACCCGTGAGAGCAATGTCCTCTCACGATGTCCCCGGCGTGTATCCAGACAGTCTCGTAGACCCTCAACGCCCACGGCATCGGCGCAGGCTGCCCCCAGGCGTTCGGATAGCTCCTGGATACGTGGTTTATATCCTTTTCCTTTACGGTATACAGGCCCTCCCGGGTCGCGCCATCCACTTTCCCTACGCAGATATATGTGTCCCCAACAAGCCTGCCCCTTTCGTACCAGCCGATATAGGGTAAATCTTTTACAATCAGTATGAATCTGGGCAGATCGGCAACATCAGGGATGAATTTTTCGAGCGGTGTCCAGGTTTTGAAGGCGTTGAAATCGTTTGGCACTTTGATTGGTGTCCCGTCTCGAATGTCCTGAGCTATGTAGTCGAAATCACGGGCATTCAATTTCGCAAGTATTCTAAGGCTGACACTGGGGCTAAGGTCCCTGTCCCTTTGAGAAACCCTTTCGAGTTCATTTTCAGTTATCACCCGAACTGTCCAGGCCTCGTTCGACTTCTTGTTCCCGGCATTGTCAGCGGCTTTTGCCGCACCAGTTAAAAACCCAATGAAAGCATATGAGACCGCAAACAAAAATATACAAGATGAACGGACATTCATAATTACTCCTCCCTTGAAAGCGCGGTCCGCGACACAACTATTAATGATTAAAAAAGATAATCATTCTTCTTTTTTGGGAATGGTCGGGTCACAGTCTTACCAAAAGACTCGATGGGTTGCGCTTTCGTTGCACCCATCCTACGCGTCTTTTCATGGTTTCAGGGTGTCCCGAAGGGACGTGGAAGTCTACCGGGAAAGATTTCAGGCGGGAACTATCGACTAAACGGGCCATCTTCGGCTTACAGATCGTAATAATTTCGGCACAGAATCCGTTCATCCCGGCCGAGCGCGGCGAGGAGAAAGGTCCGATGGTTTTCGAGCGAAGCTTTCAAAATCCCCTTGCGAAGGTATCTGTCAGAAGAGGAATAGACCGGCGCCGGGAGAATCGAAACGCTCCCCCGGCCCATTTTCCGGAGTTTGCGCACAAGGTCCACGTCTTCCATCAGGTAGCTGCGTCCGAAACCGCCTACCTTCTCAAAAACTTCCTTTTCACAAAAAAGACCTTGATCGCCGTATGGGAGCTTAAACAGGGCAGTCCTCAGATTAGCCCAGGCGGCAATCAGTCCGAGCGCCCGGTTTGACGGTAAAAAGCGCAGCTTGAAGCAGCCGGGCGTTGACCGGTTTTCCAGGCAGGCCCTGCGGATCAGGTAGGGGAATTCCGGCGGGGGAATAGTGTCATCATGCAGGAAGAATAGAATTTTCCCCCTGGCAAGCATCGCTCCGGTGTTTTGCTGAATTCCACGCCCCTTGCGGGCACACGCAAAAGTGAGAGAGGGCGATATCCTGTGGACGGAGGGCTTCTCCGGGGAGCAACCCTGCACAACAATTATTTCATCCCCCGGCCAGATCGAATTCTGCAGATATGTCAAAAGAGCCGAGAGTTTCCGGGCTTCGGTCAAAGTGGGGATGATCACAGAAATCGGCCGGGCGAAGAGCAAATCACGGTCCATCCGGTCCAGGTCGGGTTTGCGGTCGACATCGTTTCTTTGCTGCGCCAGACGAATGCCAAACCCGCCGGCTTCAAGCTCTCGTGCGGTCCGGGAAAAGACTTCGCCGGTTCCCCACGTTGTGAAACGGAAAGGAGCGTCAATGGGGCGATCTGTCCCGATCAGATAGAACCCGCCGTCGGAAGCCGGACCGAGCACGACAACTCTTTCTCCTGTATTCCGAAACGACCATTCAATATCTGTTGCTTCGATGTCCGCAAGATCGGTCCCGATGAGAACGGCCTTATCGGCGCCATCTGCGAAGGCGGCCCGAAGCGCGTTTTCCATCCTCGCGCCGAGGTGCGCTCCTTGCTGAGGACAGAACTCCCAGGGACCTCGAAATTTGTTCCTTAATGACTCGGCACTGTCTGCGGGCGTGAAGTAAAGAGCTATGCGAACTTCAGGCGCCCTGCGCTTGAAATCGCAAGCTACCCCCAGTGTCCTCCGGATTAGCTTCTCATAGGCCTCAGCGGCCCTTTGAGGCCCCACGGTCTCCGAAAGCCGTCTTTTAACCATGCCCGGTTGGGGGTATCTCAAAAAGATCAAGAGGGCTTCATGCGGCGATTTCATGATCAATGCGGCCACAGATACAAGTTAGGCCAATCAATACGGCATGCTCCTGAGCGAACGAATGATCAGTGTAATTGCCATTGCAATCATACCGGTCAAACCCATCCCGCAGGAAAACCCCGCCAGCAGGACAGGCGCATATTGCCGCCAGGCGAGTCCATACTTTTTGAGAAAGATGTAGCGTCCAATGAATGCACCGACTATCTCGAGGAAGATTCCGTGCGGGGTGGACTGCCCAAGCCCCCTCACTACTCCGTAAATGAGCATGATCGGCATATGGAGGGCGCTCAATACGAGGTAAGAGCCCAGCCCTATAAGGCCGCCCCACGCCACATAGGAAAAATTCAGGGCCTGGTAAAACGGGGAGTTTCCTTCAAGGGTTGCGCTTTGCATGAGCAAAGAGTTCATCGCCTGGAGATGCCAAAGCTCCTGCGCATAAGGATACATGCCCGAGGGAAGAGGTGCGAGCTTCCAGATGTACTGTGAAAAAATGAGACTCGCCGCGAGCACGATCGGAACCATAAGGATTTCGGCTTTTATGATACTTCTGAAACTGGTCCCGGTAAGCTCGATTTCCCGCCAGCGGGACGTTGCCTTACCGTAATTGTGGATAGGAATCGGGGCGTACCAGATACCGAGTCCTGAGTAGCCGAAAAACTTCGATGCCGCGATAAAGCCGGACTCCCTGACCATAGGGAGATTTATGAACTGGCCGGCTATCCCCTCGAGTCTTGCAGAGACAAACGAGATAATGGGGGTATAAATGAAACCGTAAGCCACCAGAAAAATCCAGGGAAATCCGGGAACGAGCCAGCTCGAAATGAGAATGTAGGCCGTTGTCGAGGCTACGTAAATCCCGAGGGCAATCAATACACTGAAATCACCCCGTCCGACTGGAGGCTTCAGCATCGTCATCAGCCGGTCCTTCATCTTCCCGACTTTGGGCCCTCGGAAGCTGGAGAAAACGTGGACGATTCCTACCAGCGCAACCGCCAAACCGAGGCCGATGCTGAAGCTCATGTAAAAATCGAAGTTATTGGCGAATATCGTATCGACCGTCCCCATGCCTTTGTGCCAGCGATGCAAAATCCCGTGGTCATACAACACCGGATTGGCAAAGAGTGTTACCACAAAGGCGATTGCTCCACCCATTACCGCCCAAAAAGGAAGGACCATGCCAAGAAAAACCAGCCCGAGGTCCAGTTGTATTCCGGTGGCAACGGCTGGAAAAATGTTTTCTGTGACGCGGGTAAGATCCAGCCACGGAATCGGGAGGATTCGAATAGGTTCGGACAGTACCAATCCGGTTACACTCGGAACGAGAATATAAACAACCCCAAAACAGAGGCCGATCATCGCGCCGATGGCAAAAACCTTCCATTTCCAGCCGATTTCCTTTCGTTCGGTGGATTCTGCAAGGGCCATATTTCCCAAAGCACCCACCGGCGCCATAGGAAACGGGAGTTTTTCGACATCGGAGGTAAGCCTGTAGAGAGCGTACCCGAGACCGAAATGGTCCACGGCAGATATGATTTCGAAGCCCGCCATCAGAAGAATCGGGATCAGCCAGTCGCGGTGGAAAAAAGTTCTCGATGCGAAGGACTCCGAACCGGGCTGGGGGGCAACCCAACTGGGAATCAGGTTAGTCAGGCCAAGCATCTGCGCCGCGTCGGACTGCACGAGATACTGGTTCCAGAGCAGGCCGGAAAATGGCGATGCCAGCGCAGCCCCCGCCATGTAATAGAGAACGAAAATTTCCTGCTGCCTGAGGCGAACGAAAGCCCTCTTGGCAACTTCAGCAAAAAGAATGATCGTCACCCAACGGGCCGCAGGCCCGATTCCGGTTCCGATCACCAGGCTCAGATACATCGAGCCCGGCATCATCAGAAACCCGATGAAGAGTGCCCCAATGATAGATTTCCACCCGAAGCCCTCTTCGAATTTCTCAGGGGGCTTGAGCAAATCGCGGTATTCCTGGAGTTCTTTGTCTTCGTACACGTCAGCGCCAAAACCGGCTAAAGGGGCAGAACATGATAGCTATAGGGGGCGAAAGTGCCCACCGCAAGCCAAACGAGGGCCATCAGCATATCCCCCGTAACCAACCCGATAAAAAGATTCTTCACTTCGTGATAAAAGCTAACTCCGCCGTATCGCAGGACGAGGGCGTTGCACGACCATCCGACGAAAAAACCGAACCACAGGATCTGCATGGCGGAGCTGTATGCGGTCAGATACCCTATCGGATGGAGCGGCCACCAGATAAACATCTGGTAACCGACTACCAGGAGGGTCATAAACGCAGCCCCGGCTATTGAGAAAATGGCAGCCCACCTGTTCGGCCCTTCGGCATGCTTTAAAAGGAATGCAGCATTCTCGTGAACCTTTCTCGTGCTCTCAACCGCCCATGAATCGGGCAGCGAATTAATCCCGAATTTATAATAAAGGACAAGCATTGATATAAAGGAGACCAAAACTCCTGCGAGGATAGCAAGCCACACTCCCCAGACGAAGAGGCGCCGTGGTCTGCTGCCATCTGAAAGCTTTGAGGCGTGAAAAATAGTGGGCGCAGCAGATTCTCTTACGTCAACAAAGGTAATCTTCTGCACCACTGCGCCCAGAAAAACCGTTCCCGACTGAAGCCACTGAGAACCGAAAAGGGCAAGAAACCCATCTGAAGGAGCCACGGCGAGGGTAAAATAGGGAAGGCCTCCCTGGCACACCAGCCGGGCAGTAACGAGTTGGAGCATAAAACAAACAGCCAGAAAGGCCCCCGCGGAAAAGAAATCCATTCCAAAAAATGAAAGCCAGATCCATACCCCTGCGATTCCGCTCAATAACAGGAAAACCGATATCCTGGGTGAAATCAGCCCATGGAAATCTTCCGTCCCTTTACCGGAACCGGCAATTCCGCGCAGGACGGACACCAGGTGATAGCGGGCAAGCCAGATTATGAAGAGGAAAAAGACAGCGAAAGCCCCCAGCATCTGCATCTCTTCGACCCTGGAGATGGTAGGGCCAAAAAGAATGCCGATCGAGGCCGAAGGGATTTTCCATCCCAACGTTGTAATCAGGCCGGGGAAAAGACCTCCGAGCAGAAAGAAGAACCAGAAACTAAACGATATCTGCTTGGGGGCCAGGAAGGCAAACCCTATAAAAGCCGGAATGATGTAAATCTTTGCCTTGTAAAAACCCGACAATATACCTTCAGGCGGGATGTAAGGCTGCGCAAGCACCATGGTGGAAATCTGCGGAATCTCGGGAAAATAGGCGTGAAGGCCGTTTAGAGTGTGAAGAAGCACCGGGAAACCCAGCCCCATAATGAAGTATCTGTTGCGAAAAAATTCCCACAAGGAATGTGCGTCGGCTCGCTGGCTCAAGTCCATGGGGACCTGGAGAAGAGGGAAATTCATTTTCTCGTTCTCTATCCACTGGTGTGAAAACAGGCCCATCATTCCGAAAATGGCACAATAAACGAGCAAAATGAAAAGCATCCAGAGAAAAAATGGAACAATCCATTGGCTCCATGGAATGCGGGCCAAAACCTGGAGCCAACTCATCCCGAGTCCTCCTTCGAGCCCGCTGTACAAGTTCCGGATCAGCTCAGGATTTTGGGGAAAAAGCGAACGGGTAGCATACGGGATTTCCGCCCTGCTGTTTCCGAACAGATTCATCCAACCCGGCGATGTTATATTGATCAGAAACGTTCGCATCAGGCCGGTATAGGCAATTCCGCCCGACAGGGCGGTCATCACCCAGATCAAAAGGACTTCACGAGAATAAAAACGCCATTTTTTGTTAATGAGTGCGAGCGCCGGGTTTACCGCCGCCAGCAAAAAGAGAAGGATCGCAAAGGAGATGAGCGGGAAATGGCCGCCGGAAAGGGGACTGTTTTGCAGATTGATGTTGTTGTATGGAGTAAGCGCACAAACGATAATGCTAAACAGCAGACCCGTAAAAACAGCCGGCAGCCTGATTCTACTGGTGTCCGGGAGGCTCCCGGCATTTAGTTCAACATGGAAGGACCCCGTCTTGCCTGCGGTATCAGGCAGTTTCCCGGATTCGGGTGACTTATAGCTCATCACGCCAGACCCTCCAGGCTCTTTCCATCGACTTCAGATCTTCGCGCGAAGCCGGCCTTTGTTTCGGCATCCAGCAGCCTCCATAGCAGCATCTGCTTTCTCAGTTCTTTTACGAAACGCCTGTTTGCTCTTTCCCATGCGGAATGTTCTCCGGAAAGGCGCGTAAGGAATATGGCCAGTTCCAGATACCCGGGGTTGCTGTATGAAGGACAGCAATGTATATGAACGCGCTGTTTCATCCCAAAATCGAAAGGCGCCAACCATGCGTTAGCTTCAAATAGAATACACGCGGAGAACTTAGCCTCGTCAAACCCGGTCAAAGGAGCGCCAGACCCAAGCTGGGTATCCTCCATGGTAAAGGAGCCGTGCCCCGAGTCCGTGTGAGCGCTAAAAAACGCATACAGAAAATTCATAACTCCAAATTCTTCCTCCGATTTCAAGAGAAACGGAAGGTTCATCTGTATCCGGTCTCCAGTGGCAGGGGGCAGCTTCCAAATCCGGTTCACGTCAGGCATGGCGATGTTGGTCGCCACATGTGCAGGATAAAGCGCCGCAAGGAAAACGACGGAAAAAACGAGAAGCATGCAAGCAATGCTGGCCAGGGAGGAGTAGTTGAAAGTCAACTGCGAAAAAAGAGCGGTCCCGGCAAGGAAATGAGCGCTGAACTGAGCTATAACGTAGCCTATAACCACCGCAATAACCGCCAGCGATAGCGCCTCCACTATGAACAAAAAACCGACGTGCGCGGGCGCCAGTCCGACGGATGTGTATGTTGCGATCTCGCGTTTCCTCTCATAAACATGGCTTATCATGGTGTTTAGAGTTATCAGAATGACCAGCACGATCGGCACCACCAGGTTTGAAGCCCCGTAGTATCGCATGCTCGATCCGGTGCTTTGAAACCATGTTCCAAACCATGTTCCTTTTGCGCCGATAAGAACCGGATAGGTAAGCCAGGAAGCCAACATCATGGCAGCATCGAAGGGGTCCGAATCCGTTATTACAGAAACGGACTGAATGTCTCCCCCCATCCGCACACAAGTATCAAAGGGAATTATGACGGTACGGCCAGCATCCGCATACCGGTAGTTTGAAGACCTCGGCAATAACTGTTCTCCTGATTGAACGGCCTCGATCTCAGTCTCGGACAGCTCTTCACCCTGCCCTGACTCCATGTAGGCAGGGAAGATCTGTTCCCTGTCGAGGTCTTTAAAGGACTCCAGGCTGTCGATGTCGAATATACCGCAGATTCTAAAATTCTTCCCCATGAGAATCACGGAATCCCCCACGCCAAGCCGCATTTGGTCCGCCATTTTCGATGAAACTAGAATCGCATCCCCGCCTGCTTTTTCAAACCACCGACCTTTCAAGATTGACTTTTTCAAGGCTTCGGGCGGGTCGTACCCGAGTCCAAGAACTCCTTCGACAGGACTCGAAAGGTCTCCGGCAAATATCGAGGTCACATTTCGCTGCCCGGGCATGGGAGCCTTGATCCACGCCTTTGGCCAGATTGAATATCCGGGGCCGAAGAGCACTTTGAGGTCTTCGTACAAAAGATGAGAAATAGGCAACCTGAAGGGGCTTCGCACAAGAATGCCAAGGTAGGAGGCTTCGCGGTCGACCCGGGTGCGGATCGTTCTAAAAGAGCTTTTTACGCTGGTAAATGACATCACGGTAAATGTCAAGACCACAAGGGTTGTACATGTAAGGGCGGTTCGCAGCTTTCTCCTGTTCAGGTTCGACACCCCGATGGAAAATCCCGCCCCGAACGCCTGCCGTCTGCTGACGTGTTCGGCCCCTGATTGATAATCCCGCTGGCCGCGAGCCAATTCCTGCTCAAATCGCGAAAAGATGATCCAGGAAACGAAAAGCGAAAGACACATTATGAAAAAAGCCATTATGACCATCATCGGGCTGTAAGTGAGCTGAAAAGCCGGGTGCAGAGCACGGATAACCAGTATCGTAGCAACGAGTATTGTCAGGAATGCTGCGATCTGTTTGTATATCTGCCTGAAACCGAAAAGGAAGCGCTCCATGCAGTAGGCGAAGGGAACAAAAAGGGCTATGAAAAACATTACTCCGGTCAGCACATCTTTCTGTTCGTGATCGATTTCCCGGTACACCACTTCCTGTTTCGCCCATGCCGGAATTATCCTGGCCCAGAAATGCGAGTAATCGCGCGCGGAAAGGTTGTTTCGAGCCTTTTCGAGATCTTCGGCCGATGAATCATCGAGAGACTTGAGGGTTGCGTTGTTTATCCCATGTCCCGAAAGGGAAGCCAGGCGGCTCCTGTTTAGAAAAAAAAGATCGTTTGCCGTCTGGAGGCATGCAAGCGGAATAACCGGTGGAGCGCCGATCATAAACCCGATTCCGCTCGGCTTATCTCTGTCGGCGTTCAGGATGAGCAATTCGTTTCCCAGCAGTGATTCACCGACACCGATTTTAAAGCGCCTGCCTTTCTCCAGGAAAACCGAGATCGCCATGTTGTCTCGCCGGTCCATCAGGCTCGACCAGTAACGCACGGGCACCGAATCCGTCTTTGCGTCCAGGATCTCAGCCCTGGTGAGATAGCCCAGCGTCGCCGGGTTAAACAATGGAAAGATATCCGTCTGTTCGCACCTGAACATTACAAGTGAGGTGGAAACCGAACCGCTTTTTATCCTGACCCGATAGTTGTCCTTGCCGGTCTTTATCCTGTCGACTGCGGAAGAAATGCGCCCCGTTTCGGGGTCGAGAGCATAGGATTCGATTATTGCCTTTTCCAGGGTCAGTCTATTGTTGGCAAGCCCTGGAATGAAGAAGCTCCCATCGTGTCTCACAACCCCCCTGAAAAGCGACCCTCCCTGTAAGACCGTAATTATGGCCCCTGCAGCAGGTTCATCGGGGAAGAGTTCTCCGCTTCGAATATACATTGCCCGGCCGGTAAGCGAGGAAAAACCTTCTACCCCAGGCAGAACGGCGTCTTTCAGGGATGGGTTCGATATTACACGCCCGAGTGACTCTGAGACGAACAGCGCGAGCGGCCTGAGATTCTCCGAGCTGAGCCTGCCGGGTGTATCAAATGGTGTGGACCAGGCGGCATGCTCGGCCCCGGCGTACGCGAGCGCAACCGCTGGAAGACCTGCTATTGCCGCAACATCGGTTCCGTACCGCAACTCCCGCAAAATTCCTTCACCTGGAAGCGCTTGCTCCCTGATACCAACCATCAAATTGGTAAGGCCGCTTTCCTTCGAGATTTCCTCCCCGGCAGCGGAGAGCATTTCCTTGAACCTTGCAGCTCTGGTCATTCGCCGGATATTTTCTTTGATGGGGTAGATCGCCCCGTTTTCAACGATTGTCAGATGCCGTGCGCCGGAAGAAAGGCAAATGGATAAAAACAGGACCGGCTTATACCCTTCGATTAGCTTCTTTAATTTCAAAGCCGATTCCCAGGCGGTTGACATGTCTTCGGTTTCCTTCAAGGCAGACCGCAGGCCGGCAGCGGCCTCCGCCAGCAGATTCAAGGCAACCGATTTATCCTTTTCACTGAGTCCATCGAGCCTGGCCGGCACGGAAAGCAACCTCAACGTGCGCAACTCGGAGCGGCCCTCATCCCCGAATTTCTGGTCGCCCAGGGCCCGGGATATCCGGTCGGCGCGATCCTTCGCTCGTTGAGAAATCATCTCGGAAAGAGTTTCCATTTCTTCAGAGTCGCCCGCTCCGAATGGATTGCCTTTCTTAGCCAGATCCAACTCCTTTCGGATCTTCTTTTTAGACTTGAGAAGGGTTTTTGATTTCTTTTGAAGTTGTTTTTCGCCGGCGGCCAAAACTTCGATAAAACGCCGCGCCCCGGCCTGCTCCTCGCGGTTTCCACCGCAGAATATAAACAGAACGCTTCTGTCAGGTTGGTTCCTGGAAAGCGTCTTCGCGACGGTCAGAAGGACGGAGGCCGAAATTGTTTCGTCAGCTCCCGGGGCGAGCCCGATTACCAGTGGATGAACGTCGTAAAAGGCTTCAAGGATCACGAGTTCATTCCGAAGCTTCGGGTCCTTGCCGCGCAAAAATCCGTAGCAGTTGCGAACAGTTTTTGTCCGCCAGGAGTTCTTGGATTTAAGGACGGCTTCGATGGATTTGTTGCATGCCTCTTTGAGCATCTGCCCTGTTTCAGGTGTAGCCCAGTATCGTGGAAAAGCCACCGGGGCGGTCGTATTCTTCTGAATGTATTCTTCCCTGAATGAGTCAGGGCTGCCGATGAATATGACAGCCGCAGCCCCGAAGGATGCCGCGTTCAGCCAATTGCCGCCGGAGTTCATATCCATCAGCACGATACTTCCCGGTACCGGCTTCGAGTCAAAATCAGCAATGCCGCCGTTGCCTACGTATATTAACGGTCCTCGAATACCACCGGCCGGGGTATTGGAGAGATAGACCAGGTTAGGTCCCCACGAATGCAGCTCAAGGGTTTTTCCCTCGATCTCGATAAAAGAGAATTCCGCCGTCGGGACGGGCGCATCGAACTCCTGGGCGCCCACATCGTCGAGGCCGTATTCCGTGAGGGTTTTCAGAATGAAATCGGCAGTCTTTTGTGCCCCTTCAGAGCCGGTCGAACGGTCATCTACACGCGGCAGCAGAGCAATATCGGAATTCTCGGCCCCGAAGGCGGGCAACTGAAGAAGAAACGGCATAAAAAAAAGGAAAGCGAAAGAGATAACCGTGAAAGTATTTTTGGGCGAGCTTGGCGCAGCCATTATCAGACGACCTCGCCGACCGAGATTTTAAGGCTGCCGCGTTCTTCAACTCTCTCGATCAAGCCGTCCCTTATCCAGACGACACGGTCGGAGACGTTGAGCATCTTGATATCATGGGTGGCGGAGATAACTGTAACGCCACGTTCTGAAGAAAGACTTTTCAAGAGCGTTATTATCTCCTCTCCGGTGCCAAGATCGAGATTTCCGGTCGGCTCGTCTGCCAAAACTATCGCCGGGCCGTTTGCAAGCGAGCGTGCAATCGCAACTCTCTGCTGCTGACCACCCGATAGTTCGGATGGCTTATGATTGGCGCGGTCCGCCAGCCCGACCAACCGCAATAGTTCCATGCCTTTATCCATGTACTCATCGCGGCTAAGACCGGCAAAGATCATTGGCAGCGTGACGTTCTCTATTGCGCTCATAACATGAATGAGGTTGAAGGTTTGAAAAATGTACCCGATCTTGCGGCACCTCAACCAGGCAAGTTCGAACGCGTCAAGCTGGGCTACATCCACTTCGTCTATGAAAACACTTCCCGCGCTGGGTTTATCCAGGGCCCCTATCATATTGAAAAGGGTGGATTTCCCCGAACCGGACGGACCCATTATAGACAGGTACTCGCCTGCCCTTATGGCCAGATCGATACCCTTTAGCGCTTCGACGGGAGTGGACCCCATCCTGAATGTCTTGGTGACCGCTGCAAGCCTTACCACATAATGGCTCTCTTCGGCCCTGGCTGAAATTGCAGTTTCACCGGCTGACGAGGAAACTGAATATGAATCCTGGCCTGCGCTCATCTTACTCTTCGCTCCGCATCGCTTCGGATGGCCGCATCCCGGCGGCGATCAGCGCCGGGTAACTTACCCCCAGTACAGAAAGAAAAACAGAAAAGAGCAAAGAACACCCTATAACAGCCGCCGTCTGCCCAAAGGGGAAGTAAGCAACGGCCTTGACGCCGTTGTCAACCAGGGCCGAAAGAATCGCGGCCGCGACTCCGAGAACGCCACCCGCAATCCCTGCCATAACCCCCTGGTAGGCCGCCTCAAGAAAGAAGATTTTCAAAATAATGCTGTTAAGCGCCCCCAGGCATTTCAGTGTCCCGATTTCACGGAATCTCTCCGTGACCGCTATGAGGTGCGCGTTAAGTATGCCCGTTACACAGACCAGCAGGGATAGAATTGCAAGCCATATCTCCTTGGCGCTGATGCCCAAACGCCCATCTGTCAACTCCAAACCCGCTGAAATCACATTGTTTTTGTCTGTCGAGTCAATATGCGTAAGGGCAGAGTTCGATAGCTCATATCCTTCGACGATATACACGACGAAAGTTATCGACAGAGTGAGCACGGAAACGGTGATAAGAGAGCGAAAGAACCGTACCCTAAACGAATTCAGCGCAATCCTGGCCACTTGCCGCCACGGGAGGACGATTCCTCTTTCCATCGCGAGTCTGTCCTGGAAATCAGAAGTTTTGTGTTATTGAATATATGCTTCAATATTCTGACAAAGTATTCGAATACTAACTACACGAGCAAAGTTTTTCAATCAGGCGGGCGGAATTTGCGGCCCCGGTTATATTTATTTCCGGAACCGGAAGTACTCTATCTTTTTTCAGGCATGATTCTATTTCAAGTTCCAATGATTCCGCTTCAAAAGCCGGCAGCACTTTCAGAGCGCCAAACTTTTCGAGTCTGGCAGCTCTGATCCCCTGCTCTCTGTTCTGGGGAAAAGGATAAACGAGTGCAGGCACTCCAGAGCTCAAAATATCCATACAGGTATTATATCCGGCCATGCTTATGGAGAGATCGGCCCTTGACAGCTCAGAAACGAAATCAAGCGAAAAGGGAAGCAACAGGATTCGGGGGTCTTCAAAAGCCGCATACTTCATCCGCTGCTCGTCAGCCTTCTCCAGGAAAGGACCCATAAAGACCCGCAATTCGAGATCCGTACGCCTTACCTTGCGAACAGCTTCTATCGCGGCGCAAAGCAGATCGACCCCTACGCGCCCTCCCCCACTGCTTGCAACGATAACTTTTTTCCCGCCCGTACTCCTTCTAGATGCCGGGGGCCTGGCAACGAAGCCCGTGTACTCGACCTGGACCCCTATCTCCCCGCATCTCCCGAAGGTTTCTTCGAGCATTACCACCCGCGGATCGGAGTGAATCAGGAGCAGATCGTAAAAGCTGTTGAGGGTCTCGACTACTTCCGTTTCGTAGTTGGGTTTTTCTTTCTTTTCGACCAGGATATCACGAAGGCTGCACACGATTTTTGCCGGCATGGGGCGCTGTTTTGCAGCTTTGAGTAACGGAGTGAGTTCGAATCGGAACTGTCTGCGTCCAAAAGGAAACAATTCAGTCACAATCAGGTCAGGATCAAACGATACCAGTAAATCCAGGAGCATTCGGCGCCGTGACTGCCTGATGTCCTCCAGGCTGCCTTCCTGAAAGCGTAGAGACTGAAACTCCGGGTCCATCATGAGAGCAGGCAGAGAAAATACCTTCACATGCCTTGGAGGGATGAAGCCGGAGAGAGGAACGCCTCCTAAAACGAAGACAACAGTGTGGCGGTTAAGGGCGCGGGCAACCTCCATGCTTCTGAAAAAGTGGCCGATCCCGAGCACGTGCTGGCAGTAGAAAAGAATCTTCATATCAAAGCGCGCAGGCCAAAGAGTCAGATCCGCTACTGAACTATAACGATCCCGGCAAGTGTTCCTTTGGGGACATCCTCAGCCTTCGCGCCGCTTCCGATGGGGTATATGTCCCAACCTGCGAGGGCGACCATTTTGTAAACGTCGATTCCAACCGCTTCCATGGATGGCCTGGATTTGAGCGGAAACCTGCACTTGTCGCCCTTCATTGCCTGGCAATCAGGAAGCTGGCCGCAAAAAGTGTGTCGGCAGGACCCGGCGGCAAACCCAAAGGCGAGATAATGACCGTCGTAAAAGGCAGCCGATTCGACTTCCGAGACGATCGTGTACATCTGCTGATAGGCGGCCACTCTCTCCTTTATCGTCGCCTTGTCCCTTACGATAACTTCCGGGGGTATATCCATTACAAAGAAGACGGCCCACTCGTACTTTTTCAGGAGATCCTTCAATTCTGCGGGCTTCATAGTGTTCGGCGGACATTGGGCGCCGGCGCCGTATCCGAAACATCGGGGTATCTGGCACTTCATCGGTATCCGCTCGTCCACCGGAATTTCGTCGGCCCTGACGATCTTGGCCTGGGAGGCCCCCAATTCAAGGGCTTTTTGCATATATTTTTCAAGATCGGAGCTTAACACGGCCTGGTGCATATCAGTCCTGATTTTTCTTGTGGTTGCCATAGACTATCCTTTTCGTTGGGGCCGCTTTTTTTGTTCCGCGACGACCTCGGCAATATGTTTCACTTTAATCTTCCCACCCCGTTTTTGCATACCTCCTCTAAGCTGCAAAACGCATCCCGGGCAGTCGGTCACCAGCGTTTCCGCCCCGGTAGCTTCGACATTATCGAGTTTTCGCTTGAGCAGTTCAGCCGATATTTCCGGAAAATCAATTGAAAAGGAACCGCCGAATCCGCAGCAGACATCCTCATCCTTCCCGGGAACATATTCAAGGCCGGCTGTGGAAAGCAGCTCGCGCGGCTCCCTGGCAACCCCCAGCCCCCGGCATAGATGACATGGCGAGTGATAGGCCACCTTGCTCCCCAGCCTGCGGAATTCCTCCGGATCAACTTTGAGTACCTTAATCATGAAAGAGCTGAAATCGATCACCTTGTCCCTCAACTGGCTCACCTTCACCGCAAGGGCAGGCTCCTGCGAGAGCAGTTTCCGGTAGTTTTCCTTCAAGTGTGAGCCGCACGAGGCGCACATTGTAAGAATATAATCGTAGTCAGCCGGATCGATGGCTCTCAGGTTCTGAACTGCGACATCCTTTGCCGTCTCCCGCTCGCCCATCATTTGCGCGGGCAGGCCGCAGCAAGTTTGTTCCATCGGATATTCGAGCTGCACGTCATGGTCACGGCAGAGCTGCAACAACGCCTGCCCCTGTTCCGGATAGACAAAATCGGTCAGGCAGCCGCCGAATAAAGCTACACGATAACGAGGGTTTTCGACCCGCCGGTTGATACTTTCCCACATGTCTCTCAGCGGGACTTTCGCGAGTGCCGGGAGCCTCCGGAACTCCTGCTCGCCGGAGAACATAAACGGCAGATGCCGTAGATATTGCCCTTCGCTAAGAGGCGTTTGCGCAAAAGACGCTCTTCGGAGCAGAAAGTGAAACAGCCTGCGGTTTCCGAGCGCCTTTTTCAGCAGCAGGTTTTTGACCGGCCTTTTCCCCTCCACATTCAAAACCGTCCGGTGGACCTCTTTTATGAGATGTGGCAGGTCAATCCCGGTGGGACACACCGACTTGCACGCCTGGCAGTTCAGGCAGTTTTTGACGATGGCGCGAGCGTTCCGCCGCCCGTGATAAAAATAGGTCAGAATGAGCCCTATCGCGCCGATGTAAACATGGCCGTAGTTATGGCCCCCAACAAGTTTGTATATCGGGCAGACGTTAGCGCACGCCCCGCATCGGATGCACCTGAGGGCCTGCGAGAAAACGGGGTCCTCGGCAAGCGCAAGACGCCCGTTATCCAGAAATACTATGTGCATTTCCTTTTTCGAATCAGGAGAAGACTTACACTCAGTCGGGCCGGTTATCCAGGTCACGTAAGTGGATATGAGCTGGCCTGTAGCGTTGCGAGGAAGCGCCCTGAGTATGCGAAGGGCTGATTTCATATCCGGGAGAAGCTTATCCACTCCCACCAGGGCGACATGTACTCTGGGAAGGGTGGTTACAAGACGCCCGTTGCCCTCGTTTGTAACAAGTCCGATGGTCCCGGTTTCTGCGATGGCGAAATTTGCGCCGCTTATCCCCATTTCGGCATCCAGAAATTTGCGGCGAAGCTCCTTTCTTGCCACCTTTACCATCCCATTAATATCGTCAGGGTCATGGGGCTTTCCGGTCACCTTCGTAAAGAGTTCGGCGACCTCCTTCCGGGAAAGGTGTATGGCGGGCATCACCATGTGCGAAGGACCTTCTTTTCGCAACTGGATGATCCATTCGCCCAGATCGGTCTCGGTGACCTCGAAGCCTTCCTTTTCCAGGTGATCGTTAAGGAATGTCTCTTCGGCGGTCATCGATTTTCCCTTAACGATCCGTTTTACCCCGCCGGCCTTAGCAATAGAGGCTATAATGGAATTGGCCTCGAAAGCAGTCCTGGCAAAATGGACTTTGACTCCGGCCTTCTCAGCCTGTGTGGAAAACTCCTCCAGAAGTTCCGGGAGGCGAGCGATGGACCGGTCCTTTCCCGCACCAATCTCCCGGGCCAGGGCGTCGAAGTCGATTCCCGAGAAAGCATTTGCCCTCGAAGATCTGTAAGCTGTGGAGAAGTTATCCAGGGTGGCGCCCAGAAAATTGTTCCGGAGGGCGTTCTTGAGGTCCCTCCTGTATATTCTCACGTTATCAGGCGTTTTTATCATTGCTGGTTCCCTTCACAATCAGCAGGTGCAATTCCTGCGGGCCGTGCACCCCGATCGTCAGCACTCTCTCGATATCAGCCGTCCGGCTGGCCCCGCTTATGAATGCAAAATACCTGGGGGCTGCTTTCATGGCAGAGGTAAGTTCATTTTCGAGCGACATCGCGTCCTGCACGATTTTGGAACTCGGCAGGATAGCCACATGAGTTTCGCACAACATCGTGGCAATCCGGAAATCCTCCGAAGTGGAATCCATCACCAGAGTGGCTGTTTCGGCGATCCCCCAATCAGCAATCGTAAGCCCGGTACTGATTTGTCCTATATTTTCCCTTAAATTCTTCGTAATTAGCCTGAGACCTCCCGTTTTGCACACGGCCTTCAGGTGCGAGAGGTCTTTCCCGGAGAGCCCCGGAGCGGCTATACTGGAGCCCCCCTGATGCAGGGTCACATCAACGGCATACTGGCAGGCAGCCCGGAAGTCGGCAACCTCGGCCGTTATCGTTTGCACTGCCTGAGCTCTTTCTTTAAGCAGTGTCAATGCATCGTCTTGTCCCATGGGTATTTAGCCTCCCCTATGAACATTAGCCCGAAAACACAAAGAGCGGAAATGGAATTCGATCAGGTTGCAGGACCTGTGCTTTCAAGCGATGGGCATATACTGGAGTCAATTATATCGGCTGATCCAAACTTAGTAATGTTTTTCTTCGGGTGGCGGGACACATTCCCGCCACCCTTGTCAGCCTCAAGGCAGCATTGCCTTCAGCACATATGCCTGCAGAATCGTTAAAACACAGATGAAAAGCACCATGGCAATGCTGTGTTTCAGTGTAAACCGGAAAATGCTTCCTTCCTGACCGACCAGGCCGGAGGCCGCTGTGGCCACCGATATGCTTTGCGGTGAGATCATCTTGCCGCAAACGCCTCCCGATGAGTTGGCTGCAACGGTAAGGGCTGGGTCAACACCGATCTGCATAGCAGTCGTTTTCTGAAGAGAACCGAAAAGAGCATTGGAAGAAGTATCGGAGCCGGTGAGAAAGACGCCCAACCATCCCAGGATGGGAGCAAAGAACGGGAAAAGAGTGCCTGTGGCCGCCAGCGCGAGTCCCATCGAGGAACTCATGCCCGAGTAGTTCATTATGTAAGCAAGACCAAGAACCGCCGCAATTGTCACAATCGGAAAGCGCAATTGCCTCACAGTTCTCGCGTAGCATGCAAACGCGCGTCCGAAACCATACTTGGGAATTACCAATATCGAAAGAAGACCGGCGATCAGGATGGCGGTCCCGGCGGCCGATCCGATATTGAGAGCGTATTGCGCCGCGTAAGGAGAGTCCTTGGCAACGATCGGAGCGGTTTTCACTACAAGATTGTGCAGGACCGGCCAGTCGAGAGACGTTCCCAATGGCCTCAGGATCGCCTTTACCGGCTCAAGGCCCCACAAAAAAATCATGACTGCCAGGATGAAATAAGGAGTCCAGGAACGGAAGATCTGCCCGGAGCTATACAGGCAGGTGACCGGGCCGCTTGGCTTTTCATCGGGGAAATGAAAGACCTTCGATGGTTTCCATACCCTTAGAAAAAGACCAAGGCCGACAATGGTCACAACTGCCGACAGTATATCGGGCAGGTAGGGTCCGACAAAGTTCGAAACTGTAAACTGAGTAACAGCAAAGCACACACCGGCCACAATGCACGCGGGCAGCACCTCGAGGGAACGCTTGAAGCCGCACATAGTGACGCTCAGCCATATGGGCACGAGAATCGAAAGAAAAGGGAGCTGCCGCCCGACTATCTGGCTAATATGCATCATGTCGATGTCCGTGACCTTGGCGGCGACCACTATGGGGATACCGATCGCGCCGAAGGCCACAGGGGCAGTATTGGCGATGAGACAGATTCCGGCGGCATACATCGGGTTGAAGCCCAGGCCAACGAGCATCGCCGCCGTTATGGCAACCGGCGTGCCGAAACCCGCCGTTCCCTCGATGAACGATCCGAATGCAAAAGCAATGAACAGGGCCTGGAGGCGGCGGTCATCAGTGATACACGCCAGGGAATTTCGAATTTTATCGAATTCCCCTGATTCCACCGTCATATTATACACCCATATAGTGTTCAACACGATCCACACAATTGGGAAAATCCCAAACGCCGCACCCATCAATGTCGCATTCAAAGCCAGACCAACCGGCATTCGCCAAACGGCGATAGCGAGAATCACCGCTGAGCCGGTGCCGAGGAGCGCAGCCCAGTGTCCGGGCGACCTCCTCACCGCCAGCATGTAGAAGAGGATATACAAGGGAATTCCGGCAATCAGCGCGGATAGCGCCAGATTTCCCAAAGGGTTGTAAACCTGTGTCCAATTCATCCCGGATCTCCTTTTCGGGTGGGCGCCAAAACACTGCGACAATTGGTAATACCATTTTACTACGGCCCCACTTTTAGCAAACCGGCCGCATCCTTGTCAAGGATAATCTCAAACTCCATTTATATTTATCTTGACAAAACCCTGCTAACTCCAGTACCATGAAGTACTCAGAGGAACTACATTCCCTGATCCTGTTTTTTTTCGTAAATGGTCTTACCATTCCTCTGAATAAGCTTGCAACTTTCGATGAAGGGGAAAATCCATGGCTGACAATAAATTGGTCAACAAATTTTGCGAACTCCTCGGAAAGGAAAACGTGTTCCAGGATGACGCGGACCGTCTCGCATATTCTTATGACGCCGCTGTACTCGATTCCTCCCTTCCCTCTATCGTTTTGCGTCCGGCCACAAGCGAGGCGCTCGGCCATGCCGTTCGCCTGTGCAATGAAAACGCTCTGCCCACCACCGTCCGCGGGGCCGGGACCAATCTGAGCGGCGGATCGATTCCGAAGCCCGGCGGTGTCGTAATAGTGACTACGGCCCTCAACGAAATTCTCGAGATTAACGAAGAAGACCTTTACGCCGTGGTGCAACCCGGAGTGATAACCGCTAAATTCGCAGCCGCCGTCGAGGCCCTGGGCCTTTTCTATCCGCCCGACCCTGGCAGCCAGGCAGTATCCACCCTGGGCGGCAACGTGGCTGAGAATGCCGGCGGCTTAAGAGGGCTCAGGTATGGAGTGACACGCGACTATGTGATGGGCATCGAGTTTTTCGACGTTAACGGCGAGCTGGTGAAATCAGGCGCGAGGACGGTTAAATGCGTCACGGGCTATAACCTCGCCGGTCTGCTCGTGGGATCGGAGGGAACGCTTGGAGTTTTCAATAAGATAATTTTGAAGCTGATTCCTATGCCGGTGGCAAGAAAAGCCATGATGGCGGTTTTTTCCGAAATATCGAAGGCTTCCGAGACGGTTTCGGCAATTATTGCAAATCGCATCGTTCCGGTAACCCTCGAGTTGATGGATAATTTCACCATTCGCGCGGTCGAGGACTACGCTCATGTGGGGCTTCCGGTAGATGCCGCCGCCCTTCTGCTGATAGAGGTAGACGGACATCCGGCGCAGGTCGAAGATGACGCCGCAAAGGTCGAAGCCTTGTGCCGCCAGATGGGGGCCATGCGGGTCCGAGTGGCCCAGGATGCGCAGGAGCGCGATAAGGTTTGGGAAGCCAGGCGTGCTGCGCTTTCGGCCCTTTCCCGAATCAAGCCCACAACCGTCCTGGAGGACGCTACAGTTCCGCGGAGCAAGATCCCGGCAATGATTCGCGCCATTGGCGAAATCAGCCGAAAATTCGATCTCACGATTGGCACCTTCGGCCATGCAGGTGACGGAAACCTCCACCCCACAATACTTACCGACCGCCGCAACAAGGAAGAATGGGCCCGGGTCGAACAAGCAATCGACGCTATTTTCGAACAGGCCCTCGCTCTCGGCGGGACCCTTTCGGGAGAACACGGAATCGGAACCGCCAAATCGAAATACATGGAAAAAGAAACGAGCCGCGCCACCATACTCTATTCTCGCCGGATAAAGGCTGCGTTGGATCCAAAAAATATACTCAACCCCGGCAAGATCATTGGAGAATGATCATGTACGATATGAAAAAACTTGCTGCGCTGGTCAAGGAACTCGAAGACCAGTTGATGGTCTGCATGCGGTGCGGGATGTGCCAGGCGGTCTGTCCGGTTTTTGCCGAAACCGGCCGTGAGGCTGACGTCGCCAGGGGAAAACTGGCGTTACTCGACGGCCTGATTCAGGAAATGTTCAATGACCCAAAGGGTGTAAACGAGCGCCTGATGCGCTGTCTGCTGTGCGGGTCCTGTGCGGCCAACTGCCCGAGCGGCGTGAAAGTGCTCGATATTTTTCTCAAAGCGCGCACCATCCTGGTTGGCTACATGGGGCTTCACCCGGCCAAAAGGATAGTTTTCCGCGGCATGCTTGCCCACCCGGCGCTTTTCAACAGTCTTGTAAAATCGGCGAGCAAGATTCAGTCATTTTTCGTAAGACCTGCCGACGACCTTCTCGGCACTTCGTGCGCACGTTTCTTGTTCCCGCTGGCGGAACGGCACCTCAAGACTTTTGCGCCCGTTTCCTTCCTCTCGCGTATGCGCCAGCCGGACACAGCCGCCGTGTCAGGACTCAAGGTTGGCTTCTACGTTGGCTGTATGATCGACAAAGTATACCCCAACATAGGGGATGCGGTTCTAAGCGCCCTGAAGAACAGCGGAGTCGGGGTATTTCTCCCCGATGAGCAGGGCTGTTGCGGCATTCCGGCGCTTTCCTCAGGGGACCTCAAGACCTTTCAGAAACTGGTACGCTACAATCTCCACAGATTCCCGCCCGGCGATTTCGACTACCTCGTGACCGCCTGTGCGACCTGCACGTCTACGATAAAGAAGCTCTGGCCGATGTTTGCAGACGAACTAAGTGACGTGGAAAAATCCCGGATGCTCGAACTGGCGGAAAAAACAATGGACATAAGCCAGTTTCTCGTGGAAAAAGCAGGCGTTGTCGCGCCGGATTCACCCGATGACGGGGGGAAAGCCATCCTGACCTATCACGATCCATGTCACTTGAAAAAATCTCTTGGGATCGCGGCGCAGCCTCGTGCACTTCTGCGCGCCAATTCCCGGTATACTTTCAAAGAGATGAGCGAGGCTGACCGGTGCTGTGGTTGCGGGGGAAGTTTCAACCTACAATATTATGGCATTTCGGCATCGATCGGTAAGCGCAAGCGTGACTCTATCGTAGAATCCGGATGCTCAACGGTTGCAACGAGCTGCCCCGCATGCATGCTTCAGATTAGCGACATGCTCTCGCAGGCGGGCGAGCGTATCCAGGTAAAACACGCCATCGAAATTTATGCCGATTCACTGGAGTGATGCTTCAATGCTGACGCCTATCAAACCAAAACGCATTTCAGACCTGGTGTTTGAACAGTTACGCGATCTAATATTCAAGGGTCGCATCAAGCCCGGCGAGCAGTTGATGGTCGAACGCGAACTCGCCGAGACCCTGGGCGTCAGCCGCCCCACCGTAAGAGAGGCGATAAACAAGCTGGTCGCTCTCCGTTTGATCGAACACAGGCAGGGACAGGGCACCTTTGTCGTTTCGCCTGCAGCGGAAAAGAATCCGCTCGGAATGCCGCCTGACCAGGACATAAGTTTGGAGGATCTGCTCGAGGTCAGGCTGGGGCTCGAATGCAATGCGGTAATGATGGCCGCTCGCAGGGCGACGGAAGAAGACTTGCGGGATATGGAAAAAAACCTTCGGGAAATGGAAACCGAGATAGACGCCGGAGGACTGGGAAGCGCCGCCGATGTCCGGTTTCACATGGCCATCGCCTACGCCACAAAAAACATGGTTCAGATACACATAATGAAGAGTTTTTACGATCTGCTGTTTTACGGGATCAAGACGAACCTTCAGTACTTATATACCGAGCCTGTCACTCTCGAAATAATCACCCGCAAGCACAACGATATTTTCAAGGCGATTCGGGACCGTGATCCGGATGCGGCGTACAGCGCGATGCGCGAGCACATTATTTTCGTGCTCGATTTCGTGCATGACAAGAAGCTTTCTTAACCTGCAGGGAGACGTTGCTGCGGCGTGCGCCTTGAACAAAAACACGAAGCAAGAAGCGCGAAGCTGGAATTCCTGCTCATCGCTTCCCGCTTCCTCTTACTGATTATCCAGCCTGAACAATTCGTTAGCCCTTGCAAAACTCAGCATGTAGCGGCCCATGACGATCATCTGAGTCTGGTACTCCAGGAGCGCTTTGCGTTTAGCCGCCACTTCCTCCGGTGTGAGAGGAAGTGGTATCCACTTCTCTTTATGAGGATGGTCCTCGGGGGGATTGAGTTTGGACCCGGTCCCCGCACCCTGGGCAAGCGGCCACTCGCCGTAATGGACCAGGTAGATGAGCCACGTGGGTTTGAATTCCGGATGCTCCTTATTGAGGTGTTTCCATGCCTGCTTAACGAAATAGTGAGTAGCGGCATGGTCAGGGTGCGTATCCTCAGGCGCGCTCGTCGCCAACATGTTGGGCCTGAAATCGGATAGCACACGCTCGATCTCCATTTGCAGGCCCTCACTGGTATAACCCGCCTTAGGCTCAATAACTGAGAGCGCAGAAGGCCGGTTTTCCCTGGTGGTAGGGGATGTGTAGGGCTCCGGCTTCCCGCGCGTCTTCGAACGAAGGGCGCTCAACCCGCCGTCTGGAAATCGAAGGAAGATCACGTCGCTTTCCTTCATTCCGAGCATGGCCAGGGCCTTCAGGGATTCATACATGCGGTCTTCACCATACTCGCGGAAGTCCTTTGCCGTCGGATTGGATATATGCCCCCCCATTTCCACTGCTTCCGGGAACCCGTCTCCGTTGGTCATAAAGACCACCTTCACGCTTCCGCCTGTTTCGAGGACGCGCTGGATGAGGCCTGCCGCTCCAAGGCTCTCGTCGTCCGGGTGCGGCGAAAAGACCATGAGACGAGTGTCTTTCGAGATAAGCGGCTCTATAGTCTTCTGTTTTTCAGCGGGCTTCGGTTTTTCCGCCCGGGCGCAGGCAGGGGAAAGAGTAACAACGGCAAACATCATCAGAAATAAGACTTGCAGCACGCGATCTCCTCCCATTGGCATCCGGGCCCTTTGTGGGGGTTCCGGCTTTCCATCGACAGCAACCCATCCAATGCTCTCCACCAAAACCCGGTTACTCCTTAAGCAGAACTACACTAATTTCATATTAGCATCATACAAAGTATCGTCAAGGACAACGCCCACAGGTGGAAAAAACGGTTTCCCAACCAACGGCAAATCTCAGGTCGAGCGTCACCCCGTCACTTCTGCTGCTCTCGATGTTCATCCGAGAAAAGGTTACGGTACTTACCATATCCTTCCTTTTCCAAATCAGCCTTGGGTATGAATCTCAGGGCGGCCGAATTCATACAGTACCGCAGGCCGGTTGGCTGCGGTCCATCGTTGAAGACATGCCCGAGGTGGGAATCGCCGTTTTTGCTTCTGACCTCGGTTCGCGTCGAAAAAAAGCTCCGATCTACTTTTTCCACAATGTTACCCGGCTCAAGAGGCCGCGTAAAGCTCGGCCATCCGGTTCCGGAATCATATTTATCAAGCGAACTGAAGAGGGGTTCGCCTGAAACGATGTCCACATAGATCCCTTCCTTCTTGTTGTCCCAATACTCATTCTTGAACGGCGGTTCGGTACCCTCTTTCTGGGTCACCTTGTATTGCAGAGCAGTGAGTCTCTGCCGCAGGGCTTCATCATCTGGCTTCAGGTATTGAACTTCGTGTATGCGTGGTTCGGCGGTTTGTGACTGCGTTTCAATGTTATCCATCTCTTTCCCCCAAATTTTGCTAAGAAATTGATCCCGTCCTGAACGGGCCCTGTAATAATGGTAGCGCAGCGGATTTTTCTTAGAATAGCCCTGATGATATTCTTCCGCCCTGTAGAATTTCGAAAGCGGTAAGATTTGAGTAACAATGGGCTTGTCGAAGCGACCGGAACTCTCCAGTTTGCGCTTCGACTCTTCGGCGGCAACCCGCTGCCCCTCATCATTATAAAATATGACGGAGCGGTACTGCTCACCCCTGTCCACGAACTGTCCTGCCGGGTCCGTCGGGTCCACATGTTTCCAGAAATAATCCAGCAGCTCACCGTAGGTTACCTTCCCGGGGTCGTAAATGACCTGAACCGCTTCCACATGTCCCGTTTTTCCGGATGAAACTTCCTCGTAGGTGGGATTCTCGGTACGGCCACCCGTATAGCCAGATATGACCTCGACGACCCCGTTCACTTTTTCGAAATCGGATTCAGTACACCAGAAACACCCTCCCGCAAATGTGGCTCTTGCCAATCCGCTATGAGCTTCATCAACGGCTGCACTCTTTTCGGATTGCTCTCCGTTCGAAGATGCCAATCCCAACAGGACAAACCCGGCCAATATGGTTAGCGTGGTCAGCAAAATCACTTTGATCGGCATCTTTTTCATTAGTATCTTATTCATAAGCATCTTTTTCATTAGAATCTCTCCTGTCAGTTCGTCCCCCGGGGTCTTCACCGAGTGGGCAGCTTCGATAGCCGGTTTATCTCCAGCATGGTCTAACGTAATCCCCAACGGTAATGAAATCCCCATGGGCACGTAAAGATTCTGTAATGATTAAAAATGGAGGAACAAAGATGATTATCACCTTGAGGATGGAGCCCTGAAACTCAGGGAGGACAAGTCCTGCAAGCTTGCGTGAAAGCGGCAGGGTTTTTAAAGTATGCTTCGGATTGGCCAAATGACCGGTGACAAAACCTAAGGATGCGACTAATGGCAAAATCAGGCCCCATTCTCATCGTCGAGGATGACAATAAAACCGCTTCGCTCATCAACCTGTATCTTCAACGCGAGGGGTACGATACCGCCGTTGCAGTGGATGGAGTTGAAGCCCTGAAGCTGGCCCGGCAACAAAACCCTGCGGTCGTCATTCTCGATCTTATGCTGCCGCGGCTTGACGGCCTGGAGGTGTGCCGCAAGCTGCGCGAATTCTCGGATGTCCCTATCCTGATGCTCACGGCAAGAGGCGAAGAATTCGATCGGGTCCTGGGGCTGACCATCGGTGCGGATGATTACATGGTCAAGCCATTCAGCCCTCGAGAGCTCGTCGCTCGAATCAAGGCCATGTTGAGACGAACGAGTATGATCGCCAGGGATAGATCCGATAGGCTCAAGGTCGGGGGTCTGGTCCTGGATAATCACAAACACGAAGTGTTGGTGGATAATCGCCATATCGTCCTCACGCCATCGGAATTCAAGCTGCTTCGATTGTTCATGGATGCACCGGGGCGGCTCTTTACACGGCAGCAGCTCCTCGATACACTCTATCCTCAGGGCGAGGAGGTGGTCGATCGAGTGATAGACGTACATGTAGGCAAGCTGAGGCAGAAACTCGAAAAAGACCCCGCCAACCCACGATACATTTTGACGATAAGAGGCTACGGCTACCGGCTCGCAGGCGATGAGCAGGAGGAATCTTTTTCATGAAACAGGGAATTCTCTTGAAACTCCTGGCAATCAACGTCCCTGTGGTTGCACTGGTAATCCTTGTACTCTGGCTGGTGCTTGACACCCTTGCCGCTGATTATTTCTCCGTTCTCATGAAAGAATACAGGATCAGTCCAACCGATGCGCACCAGATGTTCATCCACTCCGTGCACCGCTATCTTCTTCTGACCAGTGTCGGCGCATTGGTCCTGGGGGCGCTGCTGAGCTACCTGCTCACTCAAGTGGTGCTGCGGCCCCTTTACCAGATGACAAAGACGACTCGCCTGATTTCAGGAGGCGACTATTCATCGAGAGTTCGCTCGGACTCACATGATGAGATCGGCGAGCTTGCGAACGCTTTCAATCACATGGCCGAAAGCCTCGAACGGGTCGAACAACTGAGGCGGGATATGGTTTCCAATGTCGCCCATGAACTTCGCACACCGTTAACCAACATCAGAGGGTACCTCGAGGCCCTTCAAGACGGTGTCGTGCCCCCCACACAGGAAACGTTTCAACTCCTCCTGGAAGAGACACTGCGGCTCATCCTGCTCGTCGAAAACCTCCTGCAGTTGGCTAAGGCCGATGCGGCAAGATTCAGCCTTGACCTGGAGGAGATAGATATTGCCGAACTGAGCTCCCACGTTTTGAGGAAATTCGAACTGGAATTCAAGCAGAAAAATATTCAAGTCATCGGGGACCCGGGTGAAACCGGAACGCAGGTACTCGCTGACCGCGAAAAACTTAGCCGCGTAATAGAGAATCTTCTGAAAAATGCGCTGCAGTACACGCCAGAAAGTGGGTGCGTGTCGGTCCGTACCGAAAGCTTCAGCGATGGAGTGAAATTGCTTGTCGAAAATAGCGGCCCGGGAATAGAAGCCCGGGACCTGCCCTTAATTTTCGAGCGTTTCTATCGTGGAGAAAAATCTCGTTCCAGAGACTATGGCGGCACCGGAATAGGCCTCGCCATAGTAAAGGAAATCGTGGAAGCCCACGGCGGCAAAGCGGGGGTCGAAAGCATACCCGGCAAGACTCTCTTCTGGTTCAGCCTGCCTCTCGGGGATCGTTCCTGAACGATCTGCTGCCGATCTGCCAATTCTTTATCGAATCTTCACATCTTCTTTAACATTTCCTGACCGCGCATGTTTAACCTTATCGTAAGACACCCCCGGGTTGTCAGAAGGAAGCAAAAGCCTACCGGGCTCCGGGGGGGGATTTCAGAAAGCGGCAATATTCGCGGTCAAGGAGACATTTACAATATGACTTCCCTTCCAAAGAAATTAACTGAGTTGGTCATCGCTCCAAGGGCCAGACTCATTTGGCTGGCGCTAGCCGGGTTTTTTCTGGGCAGCGCTCTTTGCCCCTTTAACCCACCCGCCCCGGACCAGCCACAAACAATAAGAGAGGATGAAGTAATGAACAGTCCATCGGAAAGCCTGGCGAGCGTGGAGACTCAGCGCCTCAACACCCTGGCTTCAACATCATCGAAAATCGAAACTGCAACGTTTGCTCTTGGCTGATTCTGGGGTGCGGATGCCCAGTTTGGGGGCATCAAAGGGGTGATTCGCACGAGGGTTGGGTATACCGGCGGCAATAAAGAAAACCCGACCTACCGCGCTTTGGGTGATCATACGGAGAGTATCGAAGTAGATTATGACCCGGGCATAATTTCATATGAGGACTTGCTCAAGATTTTCTGGCGCAGCCACGACCCGGGCAGCCGCTCATGGTCGAGGCAGTATATGTCCGCAATCTTTTACCACAATGAAGAACAGAAAAAACTGGCTCTTGAATCCAGGAAACGGGAGGAGGCAAAGACAGGCGGGAAGATGTACACGGAGATAGCGCCGGCTTCAAAGTTCTACCGGGCGGAAGACTACCACCAGAAGTACTACCTGAGGCAGAGGCCGGAACTGGTAAGAGAGCTCAAGGCGATATACCCGTCCAGGGAAGACTTTCAGGATTCGACGGTCGCCGCGCGCCTGAACGGCTATCTTGCAGCAAAAGGCTCCCGCGAGGCCATCCAGGCGGAGCTTGGAGAGCTGCTGCCGCCAGAGGAAAGCAGAAAGCTGCTGGATATTGCCCAAGGCCGGGACCGTTGATCGTTGGGTATGGGCAGACGGCAGGATGGAGGCTCAGAGTCCTTTCCAAACATTAACCACGGGCCGTCCGGATTGACATTGGGGATTACCATGTTTAAAAGTACAGACATCCATGCTGTGGAAATAGACTGGAGAACTGTGCGCTCGCGGTCTGCCATTGTGGCGCTCATAAGTTCATGGATATCTCCACGATACTCATTCATCACCCCGGCGAAAGCTGTGTTCAAGTGCACTTTAGCCCGTAACTTTCCAAGAAGATTTTTAATGACGAATATGGCTGTTCACGGCAATGTAAATATCAGGTGATATACGGGATGCTCCACCGGTTAACGGTCCAAAGGCTTCTCGGCCCACGTTTGCAACGACAAACCCGGGCTAGCATTATAAAGAACGTTTTTTCGGGTGATTTCAGGCCGCTACACTCAATTGGAAAGGGGGGTGATTCCATTACTCATTCATAGTGCCGTAGTATGATAAGAGTCGCAGGTCAGTCATAAAGCTTCAATTGCACATCACATTCATAATCGAGGAGATATTACAATGAGTAAACGCAGCAAGTATTTCGCAACTTCTTTAATCGTTTTTCTGTCAATCGGCATTTTCGCAGCAGCAGGATATGTACAAGCTGCGGACGACGCAATGATGAAAGGTCAGAAGGCGATGATGGAAGGCGCAAAGCAAATGATGGATGGAAACAAAAAGGTAATGGAAATAATGACCAAGAAAGGAATCAAAGACGCAGATTTGATGGCGGCCCAAAAGTCGATGGAAGACGGATATAACATGTTAACCAAAGGCGAGACCATGATGAATCCCGAAGGCCAGAAGATGGTAAAAGAGGGCGCAAAAATGATGCTGGATGCGCAGAATAAGACGATGGCCTCCGTTGAGAAACACGAAATGGTTAAAGAATGTTCGATCGCTCTCGACTCGTGCACAATTGGAGAAAAAAAGGTAAAAGAAGGCGCGCTGCAGTGGTTTTTTGGTGGCGGCGGCGTTTAGCAGTAACACTGCCCGCTCAAGCGTGATAACCTGATCTCTCAAGAAATTCAAAGCCCCCTTCGGTAACTTTTCGCAACCCGAAGGGGGCTTACATTGCTCAGTGCTTTCGTCATTACTCGTACAGGCAAAAAATGATAATCCGCCCCGTACCCCGCACGCTCCGCAGTATAACCCGCACTACCTGTTTGCTGATCGCTTGCGTGTTTGATTGGGACATAGAATAACGGGATAGCTTCCCTGGACGTCCACTTTTTCAGACGGAGATTGAAATGAGACTCTCGAACTTTAAATCCTCCCTTCTGGCATGCCTTATCGTGATTCTTGCGGTATCTTTGGTTGGCGCAGCGGAAGGAATTACGTTGATCAGTAAGGATCAATTGAAAGAAGAGCTCGCGAAACCGGGTATAGTCGTAATTGACGTGCGAGCCCCCCACGACTGGGATTCCGCCCAGTGGAAAATACAGGGTGCACGTCGGGAGTCCCCTGCCGAAACCGCGCAATGGATGGCCAATTACCCGAAGGACAAAACGATCGTTTTATACTGCGCCTGAACCAACGAGGCGACTAGCGCCCGTGTGGCGCAACAACTCGAAAGCGCGGGATTCAAAAATATCGAAGTACTCAAGGGTGGCTGGAATGAATGGGTACTGAGCCAGTATCCGGTAGAGGAGAAATAGCCTTTCCATGCCGAACTGTTCTCCTTTAACGATCGTAAACAGGAAAAGGGCCGGGGAACCGCCTGTCGCGGCATCGCAGGATTCTCCTGCCCTACAAGTTGGGGATCTGGTTGACCCATTATTCAGGTTTAAGGGCTCTGCATGAGATTGCTCGCTCAACATGTGACGCGGATTTGCAATGCGATAATCTCTGCATAGGAAGATTACCAGCATGAAAAACATCTTAACATGCTCCACATTCCCGCTCATAAACCTTAACGGCCAGGATTGGCAGACAGCCAAAAGTCAAATATCGTTCATGTAACAGAGTCAGTATCCGGTGGAGAGAAGAAATGAAAAAGCCGGGATGGGTTAGAGTTTTTCTAATTGTAGCCTCTACGTCCATTCTTTTGCAGTCCAGCGGTGCTTTTTGTGCCGATCTTGGTGAAATAGACTCGACTGTGAAGTTCACCCTCCCACCTCCTGATTCTGTGCAGACGCAGTCCTATCTTGGTCTGGACGCGATGAAGCAGTTTAAAGTCAGTGACATAAGGGCGAAGATCGTCGTTATTGAGCTCATGAGTGGGTTCTGCTCGGCCTGCCAAGCCAATGCCCCCATAATGAATGACATCTTCAAAACGATCCAGGCAGACACTGACCTGGCCGACGTAAAGGTTATCGCAATAGCAATCGCCGATGACAAAACCAGTGTGGAGACATTCAAGAAACAGTTCAAGACGCTCTTTCCGATTCTGCTCGACGAAAACCGTGAGATTATTCGCTCCAAGAGTGTTAGAGCCACTCCAATCACTATAGTCGTTTCGACTGAGGACGCCAAAGTGCTCTTCACCCAGCCCGGAGTAATCCCGGACGCCAACGCGTTTGTAAAGCAGGTGAAATTCGTAAAGCAGTTGGAAACTATGGAAAAAGAAGACCAACAGTAAGACAACGGTAAGACAACAGTGGCAATGAGCTGCGTGGAATTCGAGAATTTAAGGAATTTGCTGAAAAACTCCGTCCTTCCGGATTTGCCCCCCGAAGAGATCGATGAGCTTGCCCAAACAGTTGAGACCGGGGTAGCGGGGCCTCACAAGGTCATTTTCAAAGAAGGAAACGCGCCGGATGGTTAGTTCCGGTCGAGTTAGGATTTTCGTCGGATACGAGGACAGGATCGAGATTGAATTCTCAGTGTGCGGACCGGCAAACACTTCGGCGAGGTGGCTCTTTTGACGGGCTAGACTCTCACGGCTAGTCCAATAAGTACTAACCTGCCTGTTCTTTCCCGGAGCGACTGGAGGACACGATGTACAAGAAACTTAGGGCTTGTACGATCATTCTGTTTTTGGTTGTCGTACAAGGGGTTGTGCCCTGGGATCGACTGGCGGCTCCGAGTGACCCCGCCGTAAACCCCATTTTGATGGAGAAATTGGGGGAATCGATTTTTTTGGATAAAAACCTCTCAGTGCATAATAACCAGTCCTGTGAAACGTGCCATTCACTCACAGTAGGGTTTACTGGTCCGGACTCAAGCATCAATGCTCTGGGAGGGGTCTATATGGGCTCTGCGGATGGCCTCTTTGCGAATCGCAAACCGCCGAGCACCGCGTATGCTGGTGACAGTCCCGTCTTGCATAAGCAGGATGATGGGACATGGTGCGGTGGGATGTTCTGGGATGGCCGCGCAACAGGCCAGAAGTTGGGTGATCCGCTTGCGGAACAGGGCCTGATGCCTTTTCTGAACCCTGCGGAACAGGCGCTACCATACTCTGCCATACTGGTCGAAAAAGTATGCAAGGCCAGTTACGCATCACTCTTTAGAACCGTCTGGGGGAAGGATGCGTGTGGTGACGTTAACAAGGCGTATGAATACATTGGACGCTCAATCGCTGCATATGAGAGGTCAAAGGAGATGAACCCGTTCAGCTCCAAATACGACTACTTCCTTAAGCTAAAGGCCACTCTCACTCCGGAAGAAGCAAAAGGTCTCGATCTATTCAATGAAAAGGACAAAGGAAATTGCACGCAGTGCCATCCAAGCGCGATCAATCTTAGGAAACCCGGCCCGATCGTGTTTGCCGATTTTACATACCATAATCTTGGACTGCCGAAAAATCCGCTTAATCCATTTTACTATCAGTTCGGGTCAAACCCGTCGAGTGTGCACTGGGTTGACCTAGGTCTGGGCGGTTTTCTCAACTCAGCCTCCGAGTACGGCAAGCACAAGGTTCCGACTCTGCGGAACGTGGACAAAAGACCCTTCTCTACATTCGTGAAGGCCTATGGGCACAATGGCTACTTTAAAAGCCTTGAAAGTATCGTCCACTTCTATAATACTCGAGACGTTCTGCCGGTCTGCTCTGAGCCACTTGCAACAGGTAACGTGCCTGGAGACAATTGCTGGCCAGCCCCGGAATTTTCGGAAACCGTCAACAAAAAGCAACTGGGGAACTTGGGACTAAATCATGAGGAAGAGACTTGTATCGTGGCCTTTCTTAAAACCCTCTCGGATGGCTGGAAACCGGATACGACGAAAACCCATGTAACAAAGCACGCTCAGACTTGGCAAGATCCCTATTGAACGTGAAGAGTACAAGCAGTTTTCGTTAAACCATGCTACTGGAGGTGAGCACAGACCTTCTGGCATGTCTTATCGTGATTTTTGCGGCATCTTTGGTTGGAGCAGCGGAAGGAATTACGGTAATAAGTAAGGACCAATTGAAAGAAGAGGTCGCGAAACCGGGTATAGTCGTAATTGACGTGCGAGCCCCCCATGACTGGGATTCGGCCCGGTGGAAAATAAAGGGTGCGCGGCGGGAATCGCCCGCCGAAACCGGGCAATGGATGGCCGATTACCCGAAGGACAAGACGATCGTTTTATACTGCGCCTGAACCAACGAGGCCACTAGCGCCCGTGTGGCGCAACAACTCGAAAGCGCAGGATTCAAGAATATCGAAGTGCTCAAGGGTGGTGGGTTGTGAACCAGTATCCGGTTGAGAAGAAATAGCCCTTCCCTGTCGAACTGCTCTCCCTTAACGATAAGGGTTGGGGAACCGCCTGCAGTGCCATCGCGGGATTTCCCCGCCCTATAAAAGGCGCCCGATCATATATGAGGCAAAAGCACGGCCCATATTATCCGTGCCGCGTCAATGTTCAATCCTCTTGAATAAACAGCTCATTGGACCTTGCGAAACTCAACAGAAACCGGCCCATGACCAGCATCTGCGTATGGTACTCCAGGATAGCTTTGCGTTTGACCTTCACTTCCTCGGGTGTAAGCTGAAAGGAGATCCACTCTTTTTTATCGGGGAATCCGTCCGGAGGACCGAGACTCGACCCGGTACCCGCCCCCTGGGCAATCGGCCATTGCCCGAAATGGATCAGGAAAGTGAGCAAATCGGGCTTGAGTTGGTTTGGATGTTTGTTCATCCAATGCGCCAATGCTTTCTTAACAAAATAGTGAGTCGCACTATGGTCAGGGTGCTGGTCCTCACGCGGGGTGGTCGCCACCAGGTTAGGCCGAAAGTCGGCTATCACCCGTTCGACCTCTCTTCCCAGGTCTCTGCCACAATAGTCCGTGCGAGGGACGATGATCTCGAACGACGGTGGATGCTTTTCCCTTGTAAAAGGAGACATGTACGGCTTCGGGTGTGAACGAAACTCCAAACGAAGGTAGTTCAACCCGCCGTCCGGAAACCCGAGGAAGATCACATCGCACTCTCTCAGACCCAGGGTGGTGACGGCCTTCAGGACTTCCAACCGGCGCTCTTTACCATATTTGCGGTAGTCCTTTGCGGTGGGGACGGCGATATGATGCTCCGACTCTACTCCCTCCGGAAAGCCGTCTCCATTTGTCATAAAGACTACCTCCACTTTTCCTCCCGCCTCGATAACGCGCTGAATGAGGCCCCCTGCCCCGAGGCTCTCGTCATCGGGGTGCGGCGAAAAGATCATAAGACGCGTATTGTGCGAGATGAGCGGCTCTATGGCCTGCACTTTTTCAGCCTGTGCAACGGCAGGAGACAGTATTGCAAACGCAAACAAGACTATCCATAATACTTGCGACATACTACAAGGAACCCTTTGCATCCGATGCGAGTCCTTCCCCCGAATCTGAATTATCACAAACCTCAATCCCGGCCAGGCCGCCGTTTTCCTCAGGCCTGAAAGAAACCCTGCTCAGATTGCCGAAGAGATCAATCGGTTAAAGGGTGCCACTCACGAGACCAGCATATGCGCTCTCGAAGGTGGAGTTGCGCAATGCCTGCCCTGGAGCCCGTTGGAACCCGGCCTGGTTTTCCCGTAAAGGTGAATAATCTACCGGCTTCTGTGATGATACGGACTGGAATTGAACAATCTTTCCTCACCGTCGAAGCTGACTGACGGATATTTCTCAGGCCCCCCGACCTCCCGCCCGGAGGACCGGTCACTACGCGGTCCGCGAGCGCTCCTGCTTCAGGGCCTCGGCATAATCCGCGAGCATATTGAACTGGTCCCCGAGGGCATGTTTTTCGACCGCCACCGGCGCCTTGAAAAAGGAGGCCAGGTGGGTCATCACTCCGCATTCACCGCGCCTTTTCGCCAGTTCGGCGAGACGAACGAGATCGAGGACCAGCGGGGCCGCAAGAATGGAATCGTATCCCTGCCAGGTAAACTGGAGCGACATCTTGGCGCCGAGAAACCCTCTGAAGTGAATGAAATCCCAGGCTGTTTTCTGGTCCTCGAGGGAGGGGACGTAACCTATGCTGACCGACGTATGGGGAGAGTATCCAAGAATTTTGGACAAAACCTGGTCTTTAGTCCTGATTTTGGATTCACGGTTTCCGGGGTGATTGAGTATCTGCCCATCCATGTTTCCAAGGATGTTAAAACCCTCCCAGCTCATTACTTCAAGATTTCGCCAGGCAAACAACGGAGCCAGGGCCGATTTAACCAATGTTTCGCCCGTTTTCCCGTCGTTCCCCATGACTGGAGCGCCCTTTTCAGCCGCAAGCTGCACGAGTGCAGGGGGAAGAGCGCCGTTTGACGGCGTAAAGTTTATATATGCGCACTCTTCCAGGATCGCGGCGCAGGAGTAAAGAGTGCTGGCGCGAACCTTTTCCCTTTCATTGCCGGCGATGACCTTTTGGAAGGATTCGAGATCGAAATGGCAGGCTTCCAGGTCCAGAGGCGGTTCCGTTGACGCCAGATTTACGACGATTGCTTCATCGAGGCCGTGCTTGCGCCTGAACGCCTGGAGGCGGCAGCGCATGCCTTCTATTTCCTCCTCCAGACTTTTTTCCTTCGCATTTTCAGGACCGGCAAGCCTCTCTATAGCCTCGCCGCAGTTCTTGGCGCATCCGCTATCGACATTATGCTGAAATTCTTCCAGTTCAGCTTTAATTTCCAGCAAAATTCCGGGCGCGACCGGGATCATTCTTTCAAAAATATCACGGGAGTCTGCTCCCGATCTTATATCGCAGCCTCCGAATACGAGGCTGCCCGGCTCGACAAGATCCACTCCATCGAAGATTTCCGAGCAAGTAACCATTCCCGTTGTCGGCACGAGCTTCTTTTTCAACGCCAGTGCGCCCGCCGCCGCCGTCGAGGCGATGGAACCAAGCGCGCCTATGAGGTAAACTCCAGTTTTCATGGTTGACGACATTACGTAGCGACTCTCCTGCCTTGGTTCTCAAATCCGGACTATGGGGCGTAAAAATCCTGGCTAATTTCCGACAAAGTACTAAAAAGCTTATTCTGGCTGCGTTGTCAATCGTTTCAGCCGAAGGAAGTCAATTTTCCATCTGGCCACCGGCTTGCTTCAATCTTAAGTTTTTAAACTACGATTCGGGCTTTTGTCTACTTCGTGCTATCTAATTAACCTCGGAGACGCAAATGTTTAAACACATCCTGGTACCTTCCGACCTCACCGACAGGAACCGCAAAGCAATGGATATTGCCGTCAAGATGGCCCTGGTAAATGAGGCCGTCATTACCCTGCTTCATGTAGTCGAGACGATGGAGGAAGCCCATTCAGACGACTTCAGGAAGTTCTACAAGCAACTTGGCTCGCGCGCGGGGAAGATAATCGATAAGTTCATCACCGAATACAGTACGAAAGGCGTCGCTATCGAAAAGCAAATACTTTACGGTAAACGGGTTTACGAAATAATCAATTTTGCTGCCGAACATCAGGTTGATTTGATTATAATGAGTTCGCACAAACTCGATCCCGAAAACGCCGCCGAAGGCTGGGGTACGATCAGTTTCAAGGTCGGGGTCCTTTCGCACTGCCCGGTTATGCTGGTAAAGTGAGTTGCGTGAAACGAAGAATAATGCACCTGGACATGGACGCCTTCTACGCGGCCGTGGAACAGTCGGACAATCCCCGGTTGCGCGGAAAGCCGGTAATAGTGGGCGGCGCAATGCGAGGAGTGGTTTGCGCAGCATCCTACGAGGCCAGGCGCTATGGCGTTCATTCCGCCATGCCCGTTTTCCAGGCAATAAAGCTTTGCCCGCAGGGGATTTTCCTTCCGGTCCGGATGGACCGCTACAAGGAGGTCTCCCGTATGGTCATGGAAATCCTTAAGGGGATATCACCTCTTGTCGAACAGGTATCAATCGATGAGGCTTATGCGGATATCACGGGGACCGAAAGGCTATACGGACCTCCCGACGAACTGGCGCTTCGGGTTAAAGCGGCTGTCCGTGAGCGCACTGCCCTTACATGTTCCATAGGAATAGCGCCAAACAAATACCTCGCTAAAATCGCCTCCGATTTCAAGAAACCCGACGGCCTGACGATAATCGCAGAAGAGCAGGTCAGGGAGTTTCTCCAGAAACTGCCCGTGGGCAAGATTCCCGGGGTGGGCAAAAAGACCGGGGAAGAACTGAAGACACTCGGGATCGTTTTTGTTTCCGACATTTTGAATTTCCCCGCTACGTTCATGACCAGGAAATTCGGCAAGTGGGGAGCCGCCCTCTATGAGAAGGCGCAGGGGATAGATAATTCTGCGGTCGAACCCCACAGCGAACCTAAATCTATCAGCGCCGAACAGACTTTTCCAAAGGATATCGACAGTATTGCCGATCTCGAGAAAATGCTCCTGTCTCAGGCCGAGGAAGTCGGCGGGGAACTGCGCAAGCTCGGGTTCAAGGCAAGGACGGTTACACTGAAGGTAAAATTCTCCGATTTCAAGATGAGGACCAGGAGCCGCACGCTTCCCGACCCATTCGACACCACGGATGCCATTTTCAACGCCGGACAGCGCCTTTTAGAGGACCTCAAATTGAGTTGCAAGGTAAGGCTCATTGGAGTAGGCGTATCGAACCTTTCTTCCGGTCCTCGTCAAATGACCATCGGTCCCGACCGGGATGAAACCGGCAGGCAGGATCGGCTCGACAGGGCTATCGACCGAATCCGGGGCCGCTTTTGCGGCGATAAAGTCGTGCGCGGCCGGATGCTCGACGAATCTTAAAACTTTTTCAGGAGGAGGACTAACTTGCCCGACGAAAGAAAATATAAATATTTTCGCGAGGACTTCGGCGAACTCCCTGTACATCTGGAACATCTCACCATATATCTCAACTTTTTAAACGACAGGGTCGAAGCGACAAACTGCCTTCAGATGACTGCCCGGCATGACCTCGACAGCATTGCCCTGGATGCCTGCGACCTTGAAATACTGAGCGTCGAGTGGTGTACCGGCCCCGACTCGGCCGGAGACCCCCTTCATTATGACTACCTCACACAACAAAACAGGCTGCTGGTTTTTCTACCGCGAAAGATTTCAGGCGGAGAACGTTTTTTCATCCGCACCATGACAATTTGCCACCCATCGGATTCGATCCTGGAAGGCATCTATAAGGACGTCACTCCCCCCGGAGCGCCCCAGCAGTATATGTCTCAATGCCAGCAATGGGGCTTTCAAAGGATAATGCCCATCTTCGATGACTGCCGCGCCAAGTGTACCATGAGAACCACCCTGGAAGCCGATGTAGCCTATACGCATCTCATAAGCAACGGCGACATCGATCCTGCAACCAACCCTGACCTCGTTCCCGTTCGCAAGCCGGGTCAGTCTGACAGGCAGATCGTCACTTTCAACAACCCCATTCCAATGCCGCCTTACCTTTTCATCGCCTGCGCCGGCACCTGGGATGTTCTGAAAGACAAGGTCATCTATGACAATGGCCGCGTCGTCAATCTCGAATACCTTGTTCCTCCCGGCGAAACCGGCGGCGTGCAAATCCCGATGAAAATCCTTCAAAAATCGGTCCTCTGGATAAAGGCTATCCAGGACTATGAATATACGGGCAATACCTATCGGACCATCTGCATGGGGAAGTCGAATTTCGGAGGTATGGAAAACGCCGGAAACACCACGATCGTCACCGATGCGGCCCTGGTCGGCGAACACACGCTTGACCAGTTCCTCCTTTATGCCCATGCGGTGATCGTGCATGAATTCGAACACAACCAGTGCGGCAGTGAAACGACTATGGAGACGCCCTTCGACGTCTGGCTGAACGAAGCATACACGGTCGACGTCGAAAGGCAGTTCATGGCGCATATTTTCGACCCGGCGATGGGCAGGCTGAACCAGGTCGACAGCATTCGAAGTCCGCTTCTCGGTCCACTGGCGATAGAGGACGCGGGACATGCCGGCCGAATCGTGCGCGAGGGCTTCAACGAGCCCGACGAACTGATCGACGGCGTCACCTATGTCAAGGCGGCCGAAGTCATCCGAATGCTCCGCCTGCTGCTGGGAAAAGAAAAGTTCAAAGCCGGCAAGGCCCTCTATTTCACGCGCTATCGATTTGGGAACGCAAATACCGATCAGTTTTTCGAGTGCTTCGAGGAAGTTTCCGGAAGGCGGCTCGATAAGTTCAAAAAACAATGGTTATACAGGATCGGCTATCCGAAGGTGTGCGCCAGGACTTTCTGGAACCCTGAAAAGAAGACGTTTCAAATCAGTTTGACTCAGGAAATCGATGATGCAAAAGACCCGTTTGTCATTCCGATTCAGCTCGCGCTCGTCGATCTGCACGGCAGAGACATTCCGGGTACCGATCAGGTGTTCGAATTAAGCGAACCCGAAGCTGTGCTTGCTTTCGAAAATCTCCCGGCGCCGCCTGCTTTCGCATCGATTAACAGGGACTACTCATTCTACGGGACTTTTGTAAGCCAGAGCGCAGACGTTGAAACGCTGGTCATGCAGGCAAAGATCGACCCGAACCTCTACTGCCGCGTCGACGCAATGCGAATGCTCAACGATATCGAACGCAAGAAGCTGCTGCTGGATCAAGGAAGTGAAATAGATCCGCTGTGGCTTGGCCTGTATGGAGAGATCCTTTCGGACAGCTCCATTTCGCCGGCCCTGAAAGCGTTTTTTCTAAGAATCGACGAGCAGCCTATGGACCGGGCCTACAGCGCATGGTTCCCCGAACTCGTGAGGGCGAGGGAACAGCTCATGCTCGCCGTTCACAACCTTTACGTTCATGAGTTGCAGGAGCAGTTCGACAGCCTCGACACCTACGGGCTGTGGTCAGCGGCAACCCTCCTGGACGGCCTCGAACAAAGGCAGCTCAAAAATATCCTGCTTGAGCTGATAACAGTGAAGGACACCACCCGGAGCCACATGGTCATTCTCGATCACTTCCGCCGCGCCACTGCCGCAAATGACAAGGTTTCGGCCCTGATTGCCCTAAATCGCAGCTCTGCCCCGGAAAGGCTTGAGATTCTCGAGGAAGTATACGGCCAGTGGCATTCCAATATAACGGGGTATGCAAATTACCTCCGTATAATCGCGAGCGGAACGCGCGAGGACGTATTCGAACAGATCGAAAGGGAACGCAGCAGGCCGACTTTCCAGATAACTCAGCCGACGTGGTGCCGCGCGCTTTTCCTGACCATGGCAAACAATAACAAGATGATCTGGAGCGATCGGGGAGTAAACTGGATTGCCGACAGGGTAATCGAGCTCGCGCCTATGAACTACACTAACGCTTCACGCATGCTGAACAGCTTCCAACATGTGCGCAAGATGAAGCCGTATCTGCGGGATCTGGTCATATCCGCTTTGAAACGGATCGTAGACGAGGTCCCCGACAGGACCAGTCCTGCGATCCACCGCCAGGCAAAGGCATATCTTGGTTAGGATGCCTGCCTGGCCCGCGACGGCGAACCGCTCGGGGCGGGGCGCTGATATATCCGGTGTCCAGGACGGGGATAAAGTAACGTATCCGAAAAGAAAAACCCCGACAAATCACAGTCGGGGGTTATTTTAGGCTCTCACCGCATGGCGAGAATCAGGTTGCCTCGATCCCTTTTTGCCCGCGTGTCGTGAGACAGGGCCAGGATGGGTTAGAATTTGTTCGGATTGCCTGCCTTGTCTAGTCCAAATTCATTCGCAATGCCGTGTTTGTTATTATAGTCGTACTTGTAAGGGCCGGTGTGCGGCACATTAACCTTGGCCTGATCCAGATCTCTATCGGCGCGGTCTCTGTCCGCGACGTTTCCGGAGCCGCAGCAAAGAGAAGGCAGATGGAAGTTACAAAAGGACAAGCACGAGGGCCAGTGAAAACAGCCGCAATCGGCCCGCACGCTGAAAAAAGCGCCGCTTACAAGCACAAGCGACAAAGCCACCCCTAGAACCAATGTTTTGCTCATATCTATCTCCTGGAATGCCGGATGTTCGTTATTGTATATCCTACAAGCGATTAAATTAATTACAAATAACCAGCTACTACAAACTAAAGACAGTTTCTGGTCTTGTCAACTGCCGCCATAAAGAGTGAGCTTCTCGCTTCACAAAATCCTTCGCTGCACAATGTGAAAAACCCTGGCAGAATTTGAGCGCCAGGGTTTATTTTTGTGCTTACGATGGCTGAATAAGGCCGGGACCGGCCGTTTTCATGCCCGGTTGATGTTTGATTCAAAGGGGCCGGGCCCCTTCGAACTCGCCTACTTTATCTCACCACCACCACAGCAGCCGAAAGTGATAGAGTGGACCCTTTCAGGGTACGGATTGTAATCCGGCAGGTCTTTATCTCTGCAGGCTGCGCCGCAACTGAACCAGTTACAGGGTGAACTACACAGGTTAATGTGCGGCAGACAACCACAGTCCGCCTGCGCGGTGTACATGGCGCCACTGAAGAGCACCAGCGAAAGAGCTAATCCAAGAATTAGTGTTTTGCTCATTTGTATCTCCTGAGATTTCAAATAATTATTCTTCTAAACGTCACAACCATCTGAAAGCGCGGTGCAATAACTCGATAGAAACATGGTAAAAGCGGTTTTCCGTCTTGTCAACCGCATTAGAAAAAGTCGTATGCAGGACAGCGCCATATATTTAATTTATCTAATAATATCTATCAATTAGAAGAGTTGATAAGACAAGAGTAAAAAAGCAATGCTGTTTACCCGGCGTTTTTTCCTGAGCTTGTCTGTGTTCATCCGGAAACCCGTTAGAACTAAAAAAGTGTGAAGTAAGAGAGTGAAGAGCGAAATTTCCCCCCTTCCCTCTTCACCCTTCGCCCCTCTCACCTGGAGCGTAGCGTCTTCACCCTTCCCTCTTCACCCTTCTCACTTGGAGCGCAGCGGCTTCCCCCCTTCACCATTCACTATTCACCATTCGAGCGAAGCGGCTTGAAACGTAGAGCTTTGACTGGATAAATCTCTTGTGCTATTTAAACGAATGTTTCCCGGGGAAGAAATGAACGCTCGCGTTACCTCGATGCGCGTCCTCATGCTTTACAACGTGGCACAGGACGGGCACGGATTATCAGGATTTTAAGTTCGCAGTCTTTAGCTCTGCGGTTGAGACCGGCGTCACGGCTTTCTCAGTGAGCATTGACCGGACTGCTTGCCTTGACCGGCTTATGTTTTGCCTGGGTGGTGGAATCGGTAGACACAAGGGACTTAAAATCCCTCGGCCGCAAGGCCATGCGGGTTCGATTCCCGCCCCAGGCACCAACGCTTTACGAGGTATCAGCGCTTTATCGACTTTGAGCGTTTTCTACCCCATTTATACTCCGAAGGAAATTCCACCCTCGTTTTCCAGCCCTGGAAAGCATGGCTGCTTCGATGAGATTTCTTTTCGGTCATCAATCGGTTGCCGAGACTCATTCATCATCCGCAACAGCTTACGACGCACATAACAGGTGCCGGTAATTACCCGTGAAACCTCAGCAACGAATTTTAACGGAGGGCACCCGCTCTGAATCCATGGACTGAATTGCGAGATGGAATTCTGGAATACCTTTTGCTTTAACCGGACAGTGTTGTATTTTATCCGGCTATTGGGAAAAGGCATGACAGCTTCGATAATTCTTGAGGTTCAATGATGCAGATAAAATATAAGGGCAGCCTGCAAAGAACGATGATCATCTATTTTTTGTTCATCAGTTTTGCCTCCTTTTTGGTCGCGGGAGAATTCATTTTCGACGTCCACAGCAAGGAACTGCGCTCCGAATTGACTCAGAATTTTGGAAGACTCTCCAAGGGCGAGATACAGCCGGATGAAGCTTTCCAGCCGATTCAAGCGCTCAGAGACAAGTCCGTTCTCATGGTCGCTCTACTCCTTGTTGTGGTTTTGATTCTCCTTACGATGTTCATAAAAAACATCACTGAACCCCTGCAGCTCATGATAGAGACGTCGAAATTGATCGCTGTCGGCGATCTGAGCCAGACCGTGAGTATCCATGCGAAAAACGAGTTGGCTGAAATGGGCGGCACTGTTAACGAATTAACGAGTAACCTGCAGGAAATGCTTTTGCTCTCTAAGGATATGTGCGCGTCGGTCGATCAATTCACAGGCGAAATTTCAGATGTGCTGGGCTCACGGGAGATCGATCAGGAAAAGGCTGATGACCTTCAGCATAAAATGCATCTCCTGAATTCGAAGACCAAATTGATGAATGACATCATTCTAAACTGCAAATTCTACGAAATGGGAAGGTAACTAAATGGTCCCTTTTTGGTTGGCTTTTCCTGCGGGCATCTGCATCGCTACGATGGTCACAATCGTTGGGTTCGGCGGTGGAATTCTATGGATGCCTTTCCTGCTGATGGCTCTCAGGATTGAACCGGCCACCGCCCTGTTGACGTCATTGATTATTCAGATCGCCGGCACAGCTTCCGGTAGCTTTGCCTTTGTGCGCAACAAAAAGGCCGATGTTCGGCTGGCATTACTTCTTCTCGCCATTGGACTGCCTGGTCTGGCTTTGGGCGCTTTCGTCAGCCACCGTTTGACTCTCTCCCACATCGGACTTTTCATTGGTTTGACTTGTCTTGTAACGGCCCTTTTATTCGTTTCTTCCAATCACGAGTATGGTGACGAAGGCAATGAGCGTGTCGAGCTCGCAAAAGCCTGCAGGCATTCCTGGATCGCCGGCATCATGGCTGTGATGTGCGGGATGCTCACCATCAATATCGGCGAGTGGCTGGTGCCGGTGATGCAAAAGAAAATGCATCTTAAGATGAGCAATTCGGTGGCAACGTGCGTCATGATTACCTGCGGCATGTCATTACTGGGAGCAGCGGCGCACTCTCTGACGGCGAGCAAACCCAACCTCCCCGTATTGCTGTGGGCCATACCGGGGGTTCTTATCGGCGGCCAGATCGGCCCTCTCCTGGTTACCAAAATCGATGAAAGACAACTCAAAGAGGTTTTTGTCTTTCTGCTTACCCTCATCGGGGTTCATCTTATCTACAGGTCCTATCCCGGTTAATATGGCTACGAAAGCGGTAAAGGATTCCCATGTGGATTAGTGCCGCTGTAAATGCGCCAGTGGTCGCGTACTCCCCGGCCTATTCTTCGCATAAATGCTTAAGTCCAGCCCGGAATATTCCGGTCTTGCCACCCCACTTTGTCCTGACTATATTAAACTCCATTCGCGTGCTCGAATCGCCCTGATTCTCCGAGTCGACCGGAAACTTTTTCTAGCCGCCCAATCAATTCGAAACACCTCTCCAACCCAAAGAGCGCAATCAAGTGTAATGCCTGAATTTCTCCCTGTACCAGCGGGCGTAACTTCTTTTAAAACACTCCCGCCGCAGGCGGCTTTAGTCGTTGAGGCTGACCAGATGGATTTGCGCAACAAACTCAGGTTGCTTCTTATTGAGGATGACGAGGACGACTACATCCTTATAAGAACGATCCTGTCCCAATCCTTCGAAAGAGTGAAATTGGACTGGGCAAACTCTTATGAAGGCGGGTTGGATGCCTTGAGCCGCCTCCGCTATGATGCGTGTCTTCTGGACTACGCCCTCGGAGATCGAACGGGCCTCGAGCTGTTGTCCGAAGTCAGGGGGAAAGGCGCCGGCGCAGCAGTGATTCTTCTGACTGCGCATGGCGGAAACGAGATCGACCTGAAGGCGCTCGCGGCGGGCGCATCCGATTACCTGGTGAAGGGCGAGATCAACGCCGGGGCGCTCAGACGATCGATCCGGTATGCGATGGAAAGAAAAAAAGCCGAACTCGAGCTAAAGCGATACAAAGACCATCTCGAGGAACTCGTTCAACAGAGGACCTCTAAACTTAAGGAAACAAACCTCAGGCTCCGCAAGCAAATCCAGGAGCGCCGGAAAGCCGAACTGGCACTCACATCCAGCGAGGAAAAGTTCCAGTCTCTGGTAACCCATTCTCTCGATATTATTTACACTATTGCCAGAAATGGGACCGTTACCTCACTGAGCCCCGCTTTTGAAAAGGTAACCGGGTGGAAACCGGAAGAATGGGTAGGCAGACATTTCGGCTCCCTGGTCCATCCCGATGATTTGCCAAAGCTGGAGGAACAGAGGCAAAGAGTTCTCAGTGGCGAGGAGCTTCCACCCGGAGAAGTGCGGGTCCGGGTAAAATCCGGTGGAATCCGGCTGGTCGAGTTCCAGTCCGGCCCCCTGTATGCCGGTGCTTCCGTTGTCGGCCTCATAGGGACCGCACGCGACATAACCGACAGGAAGACGGCCGAAGAAAGAATAGTTCAGCAGAACTCCTTCCTTAAAAGCGTTATCGAGTCTCTTTCCCATCCTTTTTATGTAGTTGACGCCGAAGACTACACTGTCGTGCTCGCCAATTACGCCGCCGCGTTAGATCTTCGGCCTGGTACCAAATGTCATTCTCTTTATCACGGGGCGGACCAGCCCTGCGAGGGCGATGAGCATCTGTGCCCTTTAAAGGAAATCAAGAAGTCGAAAAAGCCGCTGATAACCGAACATATTCACTATGATCCACGGGGTACGCCCCGGTACGTGGAAGTTCATGCTCATCCGATTCTGGATGAAAATGGAGAAGTCTCCAAGATTATCGAGTACTGTCTCGACGTCACCGACAGAAAGGAGATCGAGGATAAGCTCCGCAAAGCTCACAGTCATCTTGAAATGAGTGTACAAAAAAGAACGGAGGAACTGGCGGGCGCCAACCAGGCCCTGATGAGCGAAATAGCAGAACGAAAGCGAATCGAGGAAGCCCTGCGGCTGGATGAAACGAGGCTTGAAGCCCTGGTTCAGCTCAGCCAGGTCCCCTGGACGTCCGAGAGGGAAATTGCCGATTACGTGCTCGATCAGCAGGTAAAGCTCACGGGAAGCGAGACAGGCTCGGTCGGCTTTCTCGATCGAGATGAAAAGGTCCTTACCTGGTCCGCCGGAATTAGCGCGCATTCGAAATTTTATGGGACTCGCCCCCGGTTTCAAATAGAAGAATTAGGGATATGGGCCGAAGCGATCAGGAACCGCAAGCCGGTAATCGTAAATGACGCACCGGCAGACGACATGCACAAAAAGGGACTGCCGTTCTCGCACATTCCCCTCCTGCGGTTCATGAGCATTCCTGTTTTCGACGGAGAGCGGATAACTGCTGTCGCCGTCGTGGCGAACAAGAGTGAGGATTACGACCAATCTGACCTCAGGCAGTTGACCCTGCTGATGGATGGCATGTGGAAGCTGGTAGAGCGCGAGCGATCGATAAAGGCTTTGAAGGATGCCGAAAATCTTGCCGCTATCGGCAGGGCACTCTCCTGCGTTGCGCATGATATGAAAACTCCATTGATAGCAATTGGAGGGTTTTCAAAACAGGTGCAGCGAAACATCAGTAGATCTCATCCCGATTGGGGCAAAATGGAGATAGTGTTGAATGAAATCGAGCGGCTCGAGAAAATGGTCAAGGACATGCTCGATTTCTCAAAACCACTGCATATTCAGAGGTCGCTTGAGGACATCGGCATTATACTGGAAGAGAGTATCGCTGTGATAAAGCCTTCGGCGGAGAAGAAAAGCGTTGAGCTTCGTGTAGAGTCTTTCGCAACGCCCCCTCCGCCCCTTTTGCTCGACCGCTTCCGAATAATACAGGTGTTCATCAACCTCCTGACAAACGCCGTTGAGGCGTCATCAGAAGGTGAGACGGTGAAAATACGCTACTGCAGAAGGGGCGATGACCTGGTTGTCGAGATCGTGGATCGTGGGGCAGGTATTGCTTCGGAAATCAGAAAAGATATCTTTTTACCCTTTTTTACAACCAGAAAAGAGGGGACCGGCCTCGGCCTTCCGATCGTCAAAAAGATTATCGAGGCGCACAAAGGCAGTCTTGAAGTGCTCGACAATCCTGCTAAAGGCTCCACTTTCCGCATACGCCTTCCACTGTAGACGACTTCGACCTTTTTTCTTTGCAGGTTCATGCGCCATCGGCAACCTGGCAAATTTCTCAGTGTACAAAATCATGTGCCATCGACAGGTCGCTAAATTCCTCAGTATACGGAATCATGCGCCATCGGCCACCTGCCAAATTTCTCAGTGTACAAAATCATGTGCCATCGACAGGTCGCTAAATTCCTCTTGACCTGGACACTTCTCAGGCGTAGGTAATGCCCTACCGGCTGAGTTATACAGAGTCATGGAAACTGAGGAGGTGAAGCATGCAGCGGTTTTTTACGGTAATGCTCTGTGTTCTCTTTCTATATCCCCTATCCGGATGTACAACCTTCACGGACGCTTCCAACCGCTTTGTACAAGAATCTCACGCTATTTTGCATCCTGAAGCCACGGCATCCGCTCCGGATTCTCCAATCGCTGGAGTATGCCTCCTCGATCCCGCTGCCGCCATCCCGGAAACAGTTTCGCCCGCTCCCGCCACAGACGGGGCGCCCATTGTCCAGCTCGCCGAAACGGCTTATGATTTCGGAACAATGAACGAGAACAATGAATTCGTCCATAAGTTCAGCATAAAGAACGTCGGCGCATCCCAATTGAAAATCAAGAAAATCATCCCCGGCTGAGGAATTTCTGTTGCCCAGTTCGACAGGGCGATCCCTCCCGGAGGCGAGGGAACCATCACTCTCAGGCTCGATCCGAGAAGTTGTTCCAGCGGAGCAAAGAAGTCGACCCTTGTAACATGTGATGCTCCCCAGACACCCTACTTCTTCCTGATCCTCAAGGGCCGGAGCAGCATCTGAGGCCGGCTGACGGATACAATCTCCTGCTGGCAGATCGATGAACACATCTACTTTCAACGATGACGAAGTCCTCCACTGTGCCGGGAGGTTTGTTTTCAACTGCCTTCCGCCGCAGATCTCCATTGGCACGGCCAGCGACCGCTACAGGGGCTGGATCGGTCAGATTTACTCCGAAGAGCTTTACAGGGGTCAAATAATCAGCCGCACCAAACGGGTTGGAAAAGGGAGCTTCCAGGAAGAGGTCCTGCCCGTGGACTCCGTGAGGGAATATTTCCAGCACTTTCGTGTACTCGAGATAGATTACACCTTTTACGCCCCTCTTATCGAAAAAGGAGTCCTCACCCCCTGCGCCAATACTCTGAAACAATATTCGATGTGCATGGGGCCGGAAGACAGGGTCTTTTTGAAGGCGCCGCAGATGTTTTTCGCTCAGAAGTTAAGACGGGGAAAAGGTTACGCTCGAAATGAAAACTACCTCGCCGCCGAACCTTTTACCCGGCAATTCTATGAACCCGCGCTCAGTTTGCTCGGCCCGAATCTTAAAGGCATAATCTTCGAACAGGAATACCAGAGGCTATCGGAGCGCGCCGGCCCGGTGGAACTCGCAAGCCAACTCGACCGCTTTTTCAGCGAGATTCCACGTGATAACAAATACCACGTGGAGCTGAGGACGGAAGCCTACCTCTCCGAACCCGTAATCGACGTGCTGCGAAAACACGGGACGGGCGTGATACTGTCACACTGGACCTGGCTCCCTGCCCTCAGGATGCAGTTCGCCAGGGCCGGAAGCCGTTTTATCACTGCCGGCGGCCAGGCCGTAATCAGGCTGATGACACCAATAGGCGTCCGCTACGAGGACGCCTATGCGAAGGCATTTCCTTTTGACCGATTGATAGAGGAAATGATACAGCCGGGGATGGTTCCCCAGACAGCCCGGCTGATGTGGGAGGCCCTCAGTGCCGATGTTGAACTCAATCTAATAATAAATAACCGCGCGGCCGGAAACGCGCCGCTCCTGGCCCGGAAGATTATCGGAGAATTTGTCGAAATGGGGAGAAAAAGAAGGGAATCGGGGCCGTAAAACAGTGACGACAGAAAGAAGATGCCGCAATAGCGACCTTCCCATTCACGGGCATATCAACATCTGAACTCTGATCGCGGTTATGGATATGTTAAATCTTGCGAGTGAGAACTTATCGGCATTAAGGCGAAGCGGGAACTCAAGCAACGAAAAGACCCAGCCGAAAAAAGAGGCGCCGCCCGGATTACCATGATGGTAAGAGGTGCAGCGCCTTAAGGTTTCCATTATTTCCGGTTTTCGTCTTCCAGTTTAGCAATGACGTTCAGATTCTCGCGAATCACCTTCTTATCGGTTTTCCTGTTGATTTTATTGGGCGCATGCTTTCTGTGCCTGACCGTTTCCGTCTTTTGAGTTTTCGAACCCATCTTTGTATCCTCCAGCAAAAATAAAATCTCAATATTGCAGTATTTGCGATCTCCGCGCCCAACAAGACCCTGCCGTGCACGCCATATAACAGATAAGAACACTCATGTCATCAGATTTAATCTCCACGGATTTCATCTTCGATAATTCAGGCCGTGCCTGTGGATGTCTGAAACCAGTTTTTCGAGGCGCGGGAAGGGCATCCGGCGGTTTTTCCGTAAATGCCGAGCCAACTGATCGAAAGCGAATGGGATATAATCCAGAAACTGCCTCTTGCCCTTTGTCACGCCGAGAAAACCGAAGGCGCCCAGCATCTGAAGATTTCTGGCGAGTTTCACCGCTGTGAATTTCCGGATGAAATCTCCCCTCGAGACACCCTGGAGCTTCCCCGTGGACGACCAGTATATTGAAACAAGCTTAGCCTGCAATGCCTCGGGAATTTCAACATAAGGGTCGATCAGCAATGAAGCAAGATCATACGCCGGGGGCCCGAACCTCATCCCCTGAAAATCGAGCAGCCAGAGCCTTGCGCCGCAAACCATGATATTGCGGCTCTGAAAATCCCGATGGAAGACAAGCCGACTTTTCCACACCCCTGCCGCCTCCGCCAGCCTCTCGAAATCAGGGCGCAGTTCATCAGGGGCTATTTCAAGTCCCAGGCAACCATTTAGAAACGATCTTCGGAAATAGTCGAGCTCACGTTCATAGACAAAGGATGGATCGTATAAAGATTGATCAAAGCAAAACCCCGGTTCAAAACCCGTCGGGGCTTTCCTGTGGAGCGCACCAAGCATTGCGATGACACGGCTGTAGATTGATTCGAGGTTTTTCCGGCGGGACCGGGCAAAACTCTGCAAATGCAGGTCCCCGGCGTCTTCCAGGAGAAATCGTCCCTCGCCGGCATCAGCATACAGTATGCGAGGCACCGGCAATCTTTTCGAATGCAGGTGGTTCCCGATCAGCAGATAGGAGTCGTTCTCATCGGTCGAGTCTTTCTTCACACGAGGAGAAATCAGGCCGATCAGCGAAAAAGACCGGCAGAAGATCCGGAAAAATCTCCTGTCCGAGCCGTCGCCCGAGAGGGGCACGCCCCGACACTCTTCGCCGGCGCCTGAAATGGCCCTGGCCTTCTCAACCAGTACGTCGAGTCCGGGAAAATCATCGATGTTCGACTTCATTTCGGTCCCGGCGCGAATATTTTCCCCGTATGGCTGCCGGAAATTGTCATCCCGTCGGCTACGATGCAGTTCTTAAGAGAACTGGCTTTTGCAATCCTTATATCGTTCCACAAGATAACGTCCTCGAGGTGGACGCCTTCCGAGATCCTGACCCCGCTGCCGGCAACGACCGATCCCTTGAGGCTGCAGTCCGGGTGGATAATCGCTTCGGGATGGATTGAAATATTCTCTCCTGTTGGAACGGGCCGAAGGGAATCAGGCCTCAGTCGTGTGAGCTCATTGGTAACTTTCCTGTAGCTCTCGATAGATCCCACTTCGCGCCAGAAAAGATCCCGCTGGAAAAGCGCCCTGGGAGGAACGCCCCTGGCTATAAGCCCCCTGTAGATGTTGAGAATATCGCCCGGGACCCCGGAGGCAGTACCGGCCAGGGCCGAAGGATTGATGAAATGAATCCCGGTGAACGCAAGCAGGCGAACGCCGTTCCCTCTCATTTGGGCGGCTTTCGCATCGCGCCCGAAACCGAGCACGGCTCCTTCCTCATTTACGGCCACATTGTTGAATTCCGGCCAGTCATGCAGCAGGAGGCTTACTTCTGCTCCGGAGAGCCTGTGGCGCTCGTAGAGCGAGATCAAATCAACATTGCTCACTATGTCGACATTGATCACCGCTACAGGCTCATCTCCAAAGAGCTCCACTGCAGCCCTTATACCACCTCCCGTTCCAAGCAGCACCGGCTCATTCATCACTCTTACCGGTATCGGCCACTGCTTTGCCGACACTGCCCGGGCAATACGATCTTTCAGGTGGTAGGCATTGAGAATCACCTCGCCGAATCCGCAGCGCCTGAGCCGGTCGATCCAGAATTCGAGCAGCGTCACTCCGCGAAGGCCAACCAAAGCCTTCGGGCGACAGTTTGTAAGCGGCAGAAGCCGGGTCCCAAGCCCGGCAGCTAAGATCATAGCGCGCATGCTCACAGCTCACTGCATTCCTTTTGCGACCCAGCCTTTCAGAATTTCAGCATATTCCGGGTCCGTAATCTCCACGCGCGTCCGGCCGCCGGCCGCGCTTTTCAATTCTACATCTCCCTGTGCGATCCAATTGATCGCCTGAGAGTATACTTCATATTCGAGTTGTAATCCTCGCTCGCGAATTTTGCCAATGTCGTCATCGGCCCAGATAGGATAGACAGCCTGTGCGATAATCGGCCCCGTGTCCTCGCCCTCATCGACGAAATGGACGGTGACGCCTCCCCACCTGCAACCGTATCCAAATGTATCCTCATAGCCGTGCTGGCCCGGGAAGCAGGGCACCAGTGCAGGATGAATGTTGAGGATTCTCAATGTCCCGGCATTGAGATGGTTTATGAAATAAGGTGTTACCAGGCGCATGAAACCTGCCAGGCAAACATAATCCGCTTTGTATGAATCTATCACTTTGATCAGTTCATGTTCGGCAAGGACCAACCTCGCGAGCCTCGCCCGCCGTTCGATCGGGTCGGGATTTTTCAGTATCTTCTGCTTTCGGTCCAGATCGGCGAGATCGACCGGCAATTCGGCCCCTTCGATCTCACCGGCGGAGTATTTTGCAAAGGATTTATAGTCCACAGGAAACGCAGGGATATTCGCCTTTGCAGCCTTCTGCAAACCTAAGGCTTCCGGCCTGTCGCTCAGCACAACGGCAATTTCAGCGTTAAGCGTCCCGGCGACTGACCTGTCTATCATAGCCTGAAGATTGGTCCCGCCGCCCGATATGAGCACGGCGAGCCTCAGTTTTCGTACGGATCTGACCATAAGCTGATTTCGTAAAAAGTTTAGCTTCCTGGCTTTGACAACATGTCAAGAATTAGAAGCTCTGACAGGATCTGCGATTTGCGAGGACTAGTTATACAACCGGGTTGTACAACTGGGTTACACAAAATATTGCACGGCGTTCCGAAAGAACTTGACCCCCTCGCCTTCTTCAGGAATTGGCCTGCCCTCGCGCCTATATCTTTCTTTGAGCAAAGTCCAGTCGGGGTGGTTCGTGAAATGGTTGAATGCCTCAGGATGCGGCATCAGTCCGGCGACCCTGCCGGTTACGTCGCAGATTCCGGCAATATCTTCGACCGAACCGTTCGGATTGAAAGGAAACTCTCCAAGAGCAGCGGCGCCGTCGGGCTTTGCGTAACGCAGGAATACCTGCTGCCGGCCGATAAGCTTTTCAATAACTGCGCTTTCGGCAATAAACTTGCCCTCGCCGTGGCGTATGGGAAGTTCGATACTCCGAATATCTCGCGAGAGAACGCAATGAGAGGCAGTATTCACGGACAGGTTCACCCACTGGTCGCGAAAACCTCCGCAGTCATTGGCGATCAAAGCGACCTCGCGCTTCATTTCGCCACGATTGAATCCGGGCAGCAGCCCCAGGTTAACCAGCACCTGAAAGCCATTGCATATCCCGATCACAATTCCGCCGTCCTCCACAAATGCTGCAATCTCGGCCTGGAGGCGGTGCTTCAGGCGCATTGCCATGATTACGCCTGCGCCATGGTCGTCTCCCCAGGAAAATCCACCGCCTATCACAAAAATCTTATAGGAACTCAGTGATTTCTCGCCGGAAATGAGACTGTTCAGGTGTACTCTCTCCACTGCCGCTCCAGCCACTTCCAACGCATACGAAGTTTCAAGATCACAGTTGAGACCGAACCCTGTCATTACAAGCGCTTTTACCATTCCCAACTCCGACCGGCCCGCTCGATTGTCGGGGGCCTCGATCCCGGCCCGCCTACTGCAGACCAATGTCTCTTCTATGGTAAATCCCCTCGAAGCGCACCTTTTCCATTTCGCGAAGAGCGGTTTCCCTGGCTTCTTTCAAGGTGCTGCCCGAACTCACTACGCAGAGCACCCTGCCGCCCGTTGTAACCAATTGCCCCGAAGCGTTCTTTTCCGTACCGGAATGGAAAACCAGGCAGTTTCTGTCGATCTGATCCACACCCTCTATCGGTACCCCGATTTTATAACGGTCCGGGTAACCCTTGTACCAGCCCTTTTTCCCCTTGGTGACTCCGCTTGTAGCGATGAGGCACAGCCGGTAGTCCGGGTCCCACTCGGGCTTAATCCCGTCAAGCCTGCCCGTTGCGATGGCTTCGCTTATGTCCAGCAGATCGGTTTTGAGCCGGGGAAGTATTACCTGCGCTTCCGGGTCCCCAAGGCGGATGTTGATTTCAAGTACGTAAGGAACTATCCCGGGGCCTTCCTCAACAAGCATAAGCCCAAGATACAATATCCCTCTGTACACAAAACCGAACTTTTCCCGCACACCTCTTATAAGCGGCTCGGCCACCGTTGACATGACGGTTGCCACAAGAGAGTCGTTCAGCCAGGGATGAGGCGAATATGAACCCATGCCGCCGGTGTTTTTCCCCTCATCATTTTCCTTTGCGCGCTTGTAATCCTGTGCTGCCACCATTGGTATAATCGTGTAGCCGTCCGTAAAGCAAAAAAAGGAAAGCTCCCGCCCGTGGAGCCGTTTTTCTATATCAACCCGATCACCGGCGTCACCGAATATGCGCTCTTCCATAATCGAATGCACCGCATCTTCGGCCTCCTTTACTGATTCGCAGACCAGAGATCCTTTGCCGGCCGCCAGACCGTCCGCTTTGACCACAACCGGATATCCAACGCTTCGAATGTAGTCGCGGGCCTTGTCGGGGTCGCTGAAGTTTTCGAACTCCGGCACCGGAATACCAAGCTCCCGCATCATCACCTTGGCGTCACACTTGCTGGACTCCAACCTGCTCGCCCTCTTGTCCGGACCGATGATCGCCAACCCTCGCGACTCGAACAAATCGACAATACCAGCCGAAAGCGGCTTCTCGGGCCCCACAAACGTCAGGTCGATCTTCTCCTTTTGCGCGAAATCGGCCATCTCATCAATGGTTCTCAGGTTCACGCAGGTGGCAGTCTCCGCAATTCCCGCATTCCCATGTGCAACGAAAACCCGGCTCACCCGCGGACTTTGAGTGAATTTCCATGCAATAGCGTGATCTCTGCCGCCAGTACCTATTACCAATACTCTCATCAAATCGCTTTCAAATGTGCAGGGTTATTTCCCGCTCGTTATCCCAGTGAGGTATTCGCAGATGTTGGCGTCATAGCTGCTGGTCGTGCAGAAAGCCTTGCAAGCCAGCCGCAGGCTGGTCTTTCTGGAGATATGGCCTTTCAGCGTCTGCATTTCTTTCAGGATTTCAGGATAATCGGAAGAATCCGTCACCACCGCCACGAACCTGTTATTCTTCGCGGCAGCGCGGATAAGCGTCGGCCCGCCGATATCGATATTTTCGATTGCCTCTTCCAGCGTGCATCCCGGACGCGCGACCGTCTTCGCGAACGCGTAGAGATTTACTACGACCATATCGATAGGCTCTATTTCATGCTTTGCCATGGTCGAGGCGTGCGCCTGATTGTCACGGATGCCGAGTATCCCACCGTGAATCTTCGGATGCAGCGTCTTGACCCTGCCGTCGAGCATCTCGGGAAATCCCGTGTAATCAGAAACCTCCGTTATTTCGATACCCGCATCACGAAGCGCTTTGGCTGTGCCACCGGTCGAGAGCATATGCACGTTAAATTCTCGCAGCCCTTTGCCGAATTCGGCCAGCCCCGCTTTGTCCGTAACGCTCAGGAGCGCGCGGCGCACAGGAAACATCCTCTCCTCCTCTTCTGTTTTGAAAAGACTTGATGGGTTAGGCTTCACTCCACCCATCCTACGGGTCTTTTCATGGTTCCAGGGTGTCCAATAGGGACACGAGTCAGTCGCAGCCGAAAAAGATTACTGCAATTTATCCGCGAAAATTTTATCGAACAACTGTTCCGCCGCTCTTACCACAATCGTATCATCGGGGAGCATCACAGTCGGTTTTCCCTCCAGGTCGAACTTTGAAAGCAACGGGTCGGCGGGAAAACAGGCGACCCGTTCTTTTCCGAAAATCCGTTCTACATCCTTCGTCCAGCTTTCCGGTTCCTCCCGAACCTGGTTGATCACAAGTACGATCTGCGACACACGCATAGGGAGAGTCTTCACCAGCTCGGCTATGCGGCATGCAGCAGAAAGCCCTCTTCTGCTCGGGTCGGACACCACTATCAAGAGGTCGATATCTTTCTGAGTAAGACGGCTGAAATGCTCCATTCCAGCCTCATTGTCAATAACAATGAACGGATAATTCTCGATAAGGCGGTCGATGAGACTGCTCAAAAGATTGTTTGCGGCACAATAACAACCGGGGCCTTCGGGGCGGCCCATTGCAACCAGATCGAATCCCTCCGTTTCGACAAGCGCCTGTTCAACCTTCATCTCCATGAATACGTCCTTGGTCATGCCCACCGGGACGCTCGTCTTCATTTCTTCGCGGGCATCCGACAGTGTTTGTTCCAGCGCGACCCCCAGAACGTCGTTCAGATTAGAATTGGAATCGGCGTCTATGGCAAGAAGAGGCTTCATCCCGTGATTAAGCATATATCGAATGAGAAGGCCGGCTATAGTAGTCTTGCCGGTTCCTCCTTTCCCACCCAGTGCGACAGCGTAGCCCAAATCCACCTCCAAAATTCATCCTGGTGCAGGTTAAATCTTCCTGCATCCATAAAAAATACAGAAAACAGCATATTTTTGAAAGCATACTGATAACATAACGAGGAACTTTAATAAATGTTTCCGTAGGTCGATAGCCTAATCCGGGCTACCTTCGCGAATCCGGTTTACTTCCCGCAGAAGGCGATCGAGAATTCCGTTTATGAATGCCCCCGAATCAGGGCTGCCGAAAGTTTTTCCCAGATCGATGGCCTCGTTTATGGACACTTTTGGCGGGATTTCAGGACGGTAGAGCATCTCGAAAAGAGCAATTCTCAGCACATTCCTGTCGATTATCGACATTCTTTCCAGTCGCCAGTTTTCAGATGCCGCGACGATCATCTCGTCCAGCTCGTCGCGGTGTTGATAAACGCCGTTTACAAGCTGCTCCGCAAACGGACGAATGGATTCGGCTAAGTCAGCGCTTTTCCCATCTTCACCCGAAGCGATTTGGTAGTAGAGGTCGATGACCTCGTGCGGAGGCAGGGTGATCATCTCCATCTGATAGAGCATCTGTAGTGCGATCTCTCTTGATTTGCGCCGCTGGCCCATTGGAAAACTCAACTCAGCAAGTAAAAGGCAAAACCCGGTTCAATGAAATCGTTCCACATCGGTGTTCGCGGCCGCAATGGATCAACAAAGATCAAACCGACATCTGATTGATAAGATTAGCCATCTCTATGGCGGCGACAGCAGCGTCCCAGCCCTTGTTGCCCGACTTTGACCCGGCCCGCTCGATCGCCTGCTCCAGGGTATCTGTGGTAAGGACACCGAAACTGATTGGAACACCGGCCTCAATAGACACGTTGGCAATCCCCTTGGAGACCTCGGCGGCCACATAGTCAAAATGAGGCGTCGCCCCTCTGATTACAGCTCCAAGACAGATCACGGCGTCATACTTCCCGCTCAACGCGGCTTTTTTTGCAATCAACGGTATTTCGAACGCTCCGGGGACCTTGAAGAGGTCGATGCTTTCCTCGTCAGCCCCGCTCCTCTGGAGAGCATCGAGGGCGCCGCCCAGGAGCCTTTCTCCGATAAAATCATTGAAGCGGCTGACGATGATTCCAAACCTGAGACCTTTGGCCAGCAGTTTTCCTTCGAAAACTTTCATCAAACCTCCCCCTCCGCGGAAATGCAGCTAAGAATATGACCCATCTTGAAGCACTTGGTGCTCAAGTACTCGCGGTTTAACTCATTTGGCGAAATTTCGAGCGGTACCCTTTCCGTTACCGTGATACCGTAACCCTGAAGCCCCACGATTTTGGTCGGATTGTTGGTCATGAGCCTCATCTTCTTGATACCCAGATCAACCAGCATTTGAGCCCCGATTCCATAATCGCGCAGATCGGCCTCGAACCCGAGCGCCTCGTTCGCCTCGACGGTATCGTAGCCTTCCTCCTGAAGGGCATAGGCTTTGATCTTGTTTGCGATGCCTATGCCGCGCCCCTCGTGATTGCGCATGTAGAGGAGCACCCCCTTTCCAACGCGGCCGATCTGAGTCAGCGCCGCCCGGAGCTGCCCCCCGCAGTCACACCGAAGAGAGCCGAAGACATCGCCCGTGAGGCATTCCGAATGGACACGTACAAGCACTTCGTCATCAGGGTCTATCTCACCCTTCACCAGCGCCAGATGGCAGTACTCATCTATATCGTTGGTGTAGGCTATGATCTTGAACTCCCCGCCGAACGTGCTCGGCAGCTTGGCCGTAGCCGCCCTGTGGACGAACAATTCATGCTGCATTCTGTACTGGATAAGAGCTGCTACGGTTACGATCTTGAGCCCGTGTTCAGCGGCGAACTTCTCCAGGTCCGGCAGCCGTGACATCGTCCCATCATCGTTCATCACCTCGCAGATCACCCCGGCAGGCTTCATCCCCGCGAGCCTTGCCAGATCCACCGACCCTTCGGTCTGTCCCGTTCTCACCAGAACGCCCCCTTTCTTGGCACGAAGAGGGAATATGTGGCCGGGGCTGACCAGGTCTTCAGGTTTCACGTCGTCGGCGATGGCGGTGAGGATTGTATGAGCCCTGTCTGCGGCGCTGATGCCCGTCGTGACCCCTTTTCTCGCCTCGATGGATATGGTGAACGCAGTCTGAAAAGGCGATTTGTTCCTGGCGACCATCATGGGGAGGTCAAGCCGATCCACCATGTCGGCCGAAAGAGAAAGGCAGATCAGGCCACGCCCATATCGCGCCATGAAATTAATGGTCTCCGGTGTCGCTTTCTCCGCCGCAATGCACAGATCGCCTTCATTTTCACGATCTTCGTCATCTACCAGTATGATGGGCTTTCCGAGCATTATGTCTTGAAGCGCCTCGGAAATCGTTGCCAAAGGCATCGTTGTCTACTCCTTCCCAGAATTCGTGAACGATTGGTAATCACTTACCGTATAACATACTTCCAATTATCTCTTCAAGTTAGCCGGTCGAGGGTCCCTTGCGGTTCACATGAACCCGTGTTTTTTTAGAAAATCGAAATCAATATTTGTCTTACTCCCGGCTCGCTCAAGCGTGCTTCCCCACGCCTGGACCATTTTTTCCACGTATTTCCCGATCATGTCTGTTTCTATATTGACCTCCCGGCCGATCTGAAAGCCGCTCAGCGTGGTCTCCGATGCCGTATGGGGAACGATATTCACATCGAACCCGCCGCTCGAAACTCCGTTCACCGTCAGGCTTACTCCGTCAATGGCGATAGAGCCCTTTTCAATCACGTATTTCATAATTTCCGGAGGGGCTTCGAAAAACAGTCTCAGCGAACGGCCTTCAGATCTGCGCTCTTTGAGAACCGCAATCCCGTCGATGTGTCCTGTGACCAGATGCCCGCCGAGGCGAGCGCCAAGCCGAAGCGCCCTCTCGAGATTAAGCCCGCTCCCCGGTCCTTTGCGCCCAAGCGTTGTGCGGCTGAGCGTCTCGGCGGAAACGTCCGCCGTCAAAGCATCCTGCTGGAAATCCACCACCGTCAGACATGCACCGTCAACCGAGATACTCTCGCCCAGGACTACGTTCTCCATCCGGAAACCGGCGCGAATTACCATCCGCGCGTCCGGCCCGAGACGGTCCGTTCGCTGCAAAGTCCCAATTCCTTCTATAAGACCGGTAAACATAATCCCTGGCCTTCAATAGAGCTGCTCTCGGAATCTGCCGGAAACAAGCAGGTCCTCCGAGATTTTTCTCGTCCTGATCCCATAAGCCCGAACGCAATCAGCTATTTTGAGCCTCGGCCCCCCGCTGAACATGCTGCCCCCTCCAGGATCGGCAAGGATTTTGGGGGCATAGAAAAAGTGGAACTCGTCGGCGAGCCCGCTTTGCAGAAAAGATCCCAGAACACGGCCGCCGCCTTCCACCAGCAGGCTGGAAATATGCCTGAGCCCCAGTTCTCTCACAAGCGCTGCAAGGTCGATGTCTGAACCTCCGGAGGTAACCCTCAGTACGTGGATGCCAGCATTCCTGAGAGTTTGCTCTCTCCTGGCCGAGGCGTCTTGCCGGCAGACGGTCCAGACCGGGCTGGTCGATGCGGTTCGAACCAGTTGAGAATCAAGCGGGATTTTAAGCTCGCTGTCAAGGACGATCCGAACCGGCTGGCGAAGGCTTTTTTTCCGAAGCGATCGGGCGGTCAGCAGGGGGTCATCGGCCCAAACAGTTCCAACGCCGACCAGAACGCCGTCCGCAAATGACCGAAGCCCATGGGCAAATTGCCGGGACAGCGCGCCGGTGATCCACTTCGAGTCCCCGGACGAAGTCGCGATGAATCCGTCCAACGTCGCGGCGGCTTTCAACGTAACGTAGGGCAGACCGGTGGTTACGTATTTTATGAAGGACTGATTGAGTGCTCTGCATTCCAGTTCGAGAATGCCTCCAACGACCTCGATTCCCGCCGCCCTGAGGTTTTCGCACCCTCTCCCGGCAACATCGGGGTTCGGATCGCGCATTCCGAATACAACCCGTGAAATACCCGCGTCAATAATGGCTTTGGTACATGGCGGGGTCAGCCCGTGATGATTGCATGGCTCTAATGTCACATAAAGAGTCCCGCCAGGCGCGGCGGCCCCTGCGGCGCTTATAGCATTCACTTCCGCGTGAGGCCCTCCGAGCACCTGATGATATCCCTCTCCGACAATGGCGCCCTGATTTACAATCACGGCCCCAACCAGGGGGTTGGGACTGGTCATGCCGGCGCCGAACGCAGCCTGGCGAAGGGCTTTTTTCATGTACTGAACGTCAGGATTGATTTTAGCCATATTTCTAAAGCGCCGCTTTCCGCATCGAAATCAAACTGGGGCGGCATATCGCCAGCCCCATAATAACTCTCGTAAATTTCCGGCTCTTCGCGAGTCATTAAATCCTATACGTGCAGGGAAAAACCTCTACAAAATTCAGCGACCTCACAGGCAAGCGATTTCAGCTTTGCTTCGTTGCCCACCGATTCCAGGGCGCTGTGCATGAAACTCCCGATTGTCTCCATGTGCTCGGAGCACATTCCGCGGGTCGTCACCGCAGGAGTGCCCACCCTGATTCCGCTGGTCACGCTCGGTTTGTGCTTGTCGAAAGGTATCGCATTCTTATTTACCGTAATTCCAGCCTTATCCAGGGTCTGCTCGGCGACGTTTCCCGTTAACCCTTTTGCAGTGAGATCCACTAACATCATATGATTGTCGGTACCCCCCGAGACAAGCCGGTAGCCCCGGTCCGATAACACCTCCGAAAGCCGCCTGCTGTTCGCGACAACCCGCTCCTGGTATTGCCTGAACTCGGGCTGAAGGGCCTCCTGAAATGCCACGGCCTTGGCGGCTATCACGTGCATGAGCGGCCCGCCCTGAATTCCCGGGAATATCTGGCTGTCCAGCATCTTGCTATAGGAGGTGTGAGACAGAATAAGACCACCGCGCGGTCCTCTCAAGGTCTTATGAGTGGTGGAGGTTACGAAATCGGCGACCGGGACGGGATTGGGATGGAGACCCGCACTAACCAGGCCGGCAATGTGCGCCATGTCCACCATCAGGTAGGCGCTGACACTTTTTGCAATCTGACGAAAACGCTCAAAATCGATAATCCGGGGATATGCGCTCGCCCCGGCTATTATGAGCTTCGGCCGTTCCTCCCTGGCTATCTGCTCGACTTGTTCGTAGTCGATCTCCTCCGTGTCTTTCCTCACTCCATACGAGACAACCCGGAAAAGACGGCCGGAAAAACTCACCGGACTTCCGTGAGTCAGATGCCCACCCTGGCGCAAATCCATTCCGAGTATAGTATCGCCAGGCTGGAGCACAGCGAAAAGCACGGCCATATTGGCCTGAGAGCCCGAATGAGGCTGAACGTTTACGTAGTCGGCATGAAAGAGCTTCTTGGCGCGGTCCTGCGCCAGCTTCTCCGCAACGTCAACATATTCACAACCGCCATAGTACCTTTTCCCGGGGTATCCTTCAGCGTATTTGTTGGTCAGAACGGACCCCTGAGCTTCCCGTACCGCCCTGCTGACAAAATTTTCGGACGCTATCAGCTCAAGGCGACCCCTCTGGCGTTTTTCCTCCTCCTCAATAACCGCTGCCACTTCAGGATCGATCTGCTGCAAGTAAGACATTCCTTTTCCTCTAAAAACTCAATACTGAAATAAATCCTGCCAACCGCAAATTCTACCGCCACCGCCCGTCCCTTACCCGGCAGGAGCGGCGCCACAAAACTGAAATATACCTCAATGAAGCGAATTTAGCCAGAGATATTGCCCAAGCCATCTTAACCGTATAGAGAACTTGCAATCAAGAGGGGGAGAACTGGAAATTCAAGATCCATTTCGTGTGTCAGGTGACGACCGAAAATGGTATGAAATGGTCCATTTTGGTCGGGTTTCCGGATTTTTTCAGCGCCGGGCAATCCATGACATATGACCGCAGAGACGCAGAGGGTCCAGGTAATATACCGATATATCAAATACTATCGAGTGCATCCATCTACACAGCTTTCCAGATAATTTCACTCCAATTGCCCATTGCGACGATCGTGGAATAAACAGCAAGTGACGTTTTTGGGCACCAAAGTGACAATAATTGTCACTTTGGTGCCTCTTCAATGCAAGCTAACACATTAAAACTGCCCGATTTCACAGTGGCATATTTTGTGCTGTGCGTCAGGCTACCACACCAAGGAGCCGACCTGCTCAAACAAAGGAGACGTGCCGTTATGAAGCTAAGACTGATGTTTGTCTGTCTGCTCGCCGGACTTTTCTGGATTTCTCCGGCTTCGAGTTTCTCTCAGGAGTATAAAATCGGGGTCCTGGCAAATCGCGGGCCAATGCAGGCATTCAATGAATGGAAAGCCACCGCCGATTACCTCAGCAGCAAAACAGGAAAGAATTTTTCCGTTGTTCCCCTTGAGTACGACCAGTTGTCCCAGTGGACGAAAGAGAAAAAGATCGATTTCGTTTTGACCAATTCGGCAATGTATGCGGAGCTGAACAAGGTTTACGGGGTTCAGGCCATTGCGACACAAATCAATCAGTACAAAGACCGGCAACTGGACAAGTTTGGTTCCCTTATACTTGTGAGGACCGACAGCCCTGTCGAAAAGCTTTCCGATCTCAAGGGAAAGAGTTTTGCGTGTGCTTCGCGTTCTGCTTTCGGTGGATGGTTGATGGCGGTCCGCGTGTTACGGGAAAATGGCGTCAATCCGGATTCGGATTTAAGATCCGTACGCGAATTGAAGACACACGACAACGTAGTTTATGCAGTACTCAACGGAGCTGTCGACGCTGGGTCGGTGCGGACGGGAACACTTGAAAAGATGGTCCAGGAAGGGAAAGTGGAAGTTTCCAATTTTAAGTTCATTAATCAAGTTTCCGATGATTTCCCTCTCCTGCACTCCACCCAGCTCTACCCGGAATACCCGATGGCCGTCTGCCAGCATGTTCCATCCGATATCAGGAGCCTCGTGAGCAAGCTCCTGCTATCCCTTACACCTTCGGACCCAGCCGTCGCAAACGCCAAGATAGCCGGCTGGCAGGAACCGCTTGAATACAAACCTGTCGTGGAGTGCCTGGCTTCCATAAAATACGGTGCATTTGAAGAGTCCTCCTCAGCGAGTGGTGAGGACAAAAAGGACAACTCCGTGCAGACCTCCGGAAGCGCTCAGGCAAAAAAAGCCCCTGTCCAAACTGCAAAAGGGCGCGCCGTACCGTGAGTGGAATTGCGTGATCAGTACAATTTGTCGAGACTTACTCGCAAAAGAGAAATCACAACATGTTCTTTCTACGGAACGACAATTTTCTACCCGGCATCGACAAGATACTTAGCGCATTCTCCGGAATGCTAACTGACGGGACCCTGCTCCGGCACTGCGTTGCCAGTCTATATCGAGTTACGGTGGGATTTTATCTGGCGGTCCTGATAGCTATTCCGCTGGGAATATTCCTCGGACGCTGTCGATCCGTTGACCGGATCTGCAACCCGCTCATCCAGTTCTTGAGACCAATATCGCCCCTGGCCTGGGCGCCGTTTGCCATACTCTGGTTCGGGATTGGGGATCAGCCTGCCATTTTCATCATCTTTATCGCCAGTTTTTTCCCGCTCCTTCTTGCCGCAGCAAATGCAGCCGCGAGCATCCAGCCTATGTATTTTCAGGTAGCGGCAAATCTCCAGCTTACCCGCTGGAGTTCATTCTGGAACCTGATACTTCCGGCAGTTATCCCCAACATCATCCTTGTACTCAGAGTCACCCTCGGTATGGCATGGGTGGTGGTGGTTGCGGCTGAGATGATAGCAGTAAAAAGCGGTCTGGGGTTTCTCATTATAGACAGCCGAAATGCCATGCGGGTTGACCGCGTCGTAGTGGCCATGGCGACGATCGGGACCGTGGGTTTAGTCCTGGACTTCTTTATGGCGAGACTTGAGCGGCTTGATTGGGCGAGGTGCAAAATTGAGCAGAAGTAAGATTTGCCTCAGTGAAGTCACGCTGGAGTATGGGAACAACCACAATCGCAGACGGCGTTTCTGGGATCCAAGGCAGCGCAGTTCGAATGGGTGTCCGCACACTGTACTCGACAATATCAGCCTGGAAATCCAACAGGGTGAGTTTGTATCGATCCTCGGACATTCAGGGTGCGGGAAATCAAGTCTGCTTAAAATAATCGCCGGATTCGTGAAACCCACTCAGGGAGATGTCTGGATAGATGACAGGCCCGTCGAAGGACCTCGGGGGGACCACGTTTTTGTATTTCAGGAAGGCGCGCTTTTTCCCTGGCTCACCATCCTGAAGAATGTGACCCTTGCCCTGAGCCACCTGGGAAATCCCGACGAAAAGATCGCAAAAGCCAGGCACTACCTTGAACTCGTATCACTGGAGCGTTTCGAGGACTACTACCCGCACATGCTCTCGGGAGGCATGCGCCAGAGAGCCGAAATAGCGCGTGCACTTGCCGCCCAACCCGATGTTCTCCTGGTTGACGAGCCTTTTTCCGGCCTGGACTATCTGACACGCCTTCAAATGCGGGAGGAAATACTCTATCTCCACATGATGCTAAAGGAAACCACGATTCTTTTCGTAACTCACGACATCGATGAAGCGCTGCAGTTGAGCAGTCAGGTCGTCATCATGAGTGAGCCGCCCGGCAGGATAAAATGCTGCCACACCATAGATATTCCACACCCGCGGCTCCTCGCAAGTCCCGGCCTGGCGGAACTGCGGTCACAAATATATCACCACCTGGGAGTTCACGCTGCGCTATGAGAAGACTATCGCTACATTCCGCCGGTCTTCGAATCGGTGTCATAGCGTTTTTATGGTTGCTGCTGGTAACGTGGTCGCACATGGTTCTAAATAAGGAATGCGGCTTCAGGAACCGCGTCATAATGGGCTATATGCCCGTTGTTTCCAATCTTGCCGCGCCGCTCGCCGATTTCGCGACCAAGGGGGACGACCTTTATTTCGAAGCATTGAAATTCTCTTCGTTTTCCGAGATGGGGGAAGCCTTCCGCTCGGGCCATATTCAGGCGGCCTTCATGATTGCCCCTTTAGCCCTGATGCTCTTCGACCAGGGCGTACCGCTAAAGATCGTCTACATCGGCAACCGCCACGAAAGCACGATGGTGGTGCGTGCTTCAGGAAGATACGATTCCGCATCCGACCTCATCGGAAAGACGATAGCGGTTCCCCTCAGATATTCCGGTCACTACCTGGCTTTGAAACGCTATCTTCGCGAACACGGATTGACGCCGTCCGACGTCCGCATCATCGAGGTCCCTCCCCCCGAAATGCCTGTGGCTCTGGCTGCATCGGAAATAGACGGTTATTTTGTCGGGGAGCCTTTCGCAAGCAAGGCCCTGGAGACAGGAATCGGAAAACGTTTCCTGGATGTGGAATCGATCTGGCCCAAATTCATCTGCAACGTCCTGATTGTCAGGCAGGAACTTATCCAGGCACATCCCGAGCGGGTACAAAAGCTGGTCGAGACGGCGATAATGTCCGGCCTTTGGGCTCAGGACCACATCGATGAGGCGATAGGGATTCTTTCCAGCTATTGGAATCAGGAACCCCGGCTCCTTCAGTACGCGTTTTCAAATCCGCCAAACAGGTTCCGCTTCGACCTGTATACTCCCAAAGCCGAGGAACTGAATGAAATTCTCGATGAAATGCGCCTGGAGGGGTTCCTGGAAGGCAAACTCGACGGCCGGGCGCTCATGGAAGACCGGTTTGCCGGAGCAGGCGGTGAGTACAACAAACCGGCCCAAGGCCTTTTTTCGAGGCTGGAGCGCGCAACCGGGTTCCAGACGCAGGCGGCAAAACAATGAAAGTGCTAATCCTCAGCGCGCCGGGTTATAAACCCGCAGTGGAAGAACTAACCGCCTCAACGGGCGATCTTAGCATCATCCATGGAGAGGACGTGCCCGGCTTTCCCAAAGACCCGGCACAAGTGGATGTCATTATCGGGTGCGGCGATTGTTCTCCGGGCTCCGCCCTCAATGATTCCATGCTCGGCTGGCGGGTTCATCCTCACACTTATTTGATACCCTGCTGGTTTCAGGCTGAAAAGAAGGCATTCGAACAAAACGGCATCTGGCCGAGGCTGGCAATAGATCGATTCGATCCCCATTTCCGTATTGAAGCCCTTTCCGAGTGGTTGCCGGCAGTTTCCGAATGGCAGCAAAATCGGATGCATTTCAACAACAACGGCAGCCTCGAAGCCCGAAGCGCTCTCGAACTCGCAACCTCCTTGTATTTGCGCAGGGCGAGCGGGGTACTCTCGGTTATTGACAAGGCTGGCGCAGAAGGCATTTTCCTTTTCAGGGATGGAAATCTGATCTCGGCAGTCATGGAACATCTACGGGGCATCGAAGCCTTTTATGAGTTCCTGTGCATGCCTTATGGCTGGTACACGTGGGAAAGCAAGACGAATCTGCCCAATCAGATAGAGCCCCAATCCATTTCCAGTCTCATCGCCGCAGGCCTTCAAAGAATTCAGGACGCCAATCTTCTGTTCTATTTCATTACCGATTTTGACTGCACGATAACAAAAACCGAATCCCAATCGTCTCTGGACGATTCCGCGATCGTCTCCTTCCAGGAACAAAAACAGCTCTATGCACTCATCGACGAGAATGTATCGGTCTCCCAGATAATACAATCATCCCCACTTTCTCGTCCAAGCACGATGGCCGTTCTTGCGAAGTGGTTTTCGCTCGAGGACATCACGATTCGGAAAACCCATGCCAAATCACAATGCCGCGTGCTCGTTGTCGACGATTCGCCCCTTATTTGCCGGGCGCTCCAGTCTATTTTCGCTGAAGATCCCCGAATAGAGCTTGCCGGAATCGCCCACGACGGAATGGAGGCACTCGGGTTGATTAGCGAATATAAGCCAGACGTGGTCACCCTTGACCTCCAGATGCCGAAAATGGACGGGCTCACAGCACTGAAGCACATTATGATCCGTAATCCTACCCCGGTGGTCGTAGTGAGCGCTTTCACCCAGGAGACCTCGCGTCAGACTTACGAAGCTTTCCGATACGGCGCAGTAGACGTGCTGGCCAAGCCTTCCGGAAACGACACGGCCATGCGTGAGCGGGGAGCACGAGAGCTGCGCGACCGAGTGGCGCAGGCTGCGCGCGTCCGAATCGACGCCGCCCAGTACATTCGCCGCAGGCCCGGCGCTGCGGGAGCGCCCTCTCGGTCGAACGGAAACGGCTGTGGAGGCGAGGGAGCAGACTTCCTTATTGTCGTGTGCGACGCCGGAGGGTTTTCGCTGCTGCTCAAAGTCTTTTTTGCCCTCTCCGGGATGCACGAGGCGCCTTCAGTTATCTGTTCCACCGCTTTGTCCGCTGGTGCCGTCCAGGCGCTCGTCCCCTGTCTTGCCGGGGATTGCGGGCTGGCCATCACGCCCTTTTGCCCTCCAGGAGGTGCTCTTGCCCCCCACACTTCGGTGGTCGGCTCGCGTGAGCACCCGTTTCGTCCTGTGGAGGCAAATGGAGGAATCGCTTTTGAAATGGTCAAGACCAATGGTTCCGTTCGTCCTTTCGACGCTCTACTTTCAGGGGCTGCCGAGCTTTTCGGAAAGCAGGCGGTAGCTCTGTTGATCTCAGGGGAAGGAGAGGACGGGCTCGATGGAATGGGGCGCATCCGGGAAGTGGGCGGAAGAGCTTTCGTTCTTTCTCCCGAGATGTGCCTGAAACCGGACCTGCCGCGAAAAATCCTGGCGGAGGGCTGCGCGGTTGAGCTCAAAACGGTGTCCGCCATTGTTGCCCAGCTTGCCGTGTGCCCGCAGGAGGCGTAGGACGCTATGGCCGGTAACGCGGCATGCGAAAGTCTCGCTGTTCAGGCAACGTAACGAATGCCGTACGGGCGGCGTGCAGCCCGACTCGTACGTTTCTGGTTCTTTTTAAGTTGACTGGATGGGACCCCAGTCCGGCAATAAACCGGCCGGTAGTGGAAAGGCCGGGAAACGGCTGGTTTCCAAAATCCGCTGAAATGACATGCTGAAATGGAGGTAATGAATATGAGACCGTCTTCTCCCCTTTCGCCGGGACAGCGGGTGCAGGAGGAAGCTACGCCACTGAGGCAGCTCGTCGGCTTCCGCATCGGAGACGAAGAGTTCGGGGTCGACATTCTAATGGTGCAGGAGATCATCCGGCTCCCCGCCATCACACCGATCCCCAATTCCCCCCGCTTCATCCTGGGCATGATCAACCTGCGCGGGCGAGTCATTCCTATCATCGATCTGCGCCAGAGGCTGCGGATCAACGGGAAGAATCCCGCCGAGGCAGGCCGGACGATGCGTATACTTATCCTCGAGATGGACTCTCATCAAACCGGGTTTATCGTGGATTCGGTTTCCGAGGTGATGAAGGTGCCGGAGGCTGAAATCGAACCGACTCCGCACCTGTTGACCCTGAGTATCGACGCCCGCTACATCGAAGGCGTTATCAAGCTGGCGAACCGGCTCCTCATCCTGCTGGACTTCACGCAGATTTTGAAGCCACAGGAGCAGAAGGAGCTGAATGAAATGGGAGATATCGGCACCGAATTTGGCGCCAAAGAGCCCGGGCCGATAGCGCACTCGATATCTCTATAAAGGGACGAGAGCTGGAAGGAGGAGTGGATCATGTCAGGGAAAGGATTTATCAGAGGATCTTTGCGGAACAAGGTGCTGTTGGTGCTGATCCTGATCACCATGGTGCCGATTGGCATATTTTTCGCCCTAAGCTTATTAAACCTCAACACTCAATTGCACGAAGACATCCAGAGCCGTCTGGAGGATAACTCGAAGCGCATTTCGCGGGCCGTCGACATGATGCTGAACGACCGGGTTGTTGATGTCACGGCGTGGACGGGCACGGAAGTCATCCGGACCGCCATCGAGATCGGCGGCGGCCAGGCGGGCGCAAACGCGTTCCTGGACGAGTTCGTAAAGACCACAAAGAACTTCGATCTGATGGCTGTCATCGACCGGAACGGAAACTGTATCTCCTCCAACCTGCCGCAGGCCATCGGAATGAGCTTCGCAGACCAGGGCTGGTTCAGTGGGGCAAAGGCCGGGAAGGGTCAAATCGGCGAGTTTGCAAACCATGCGGTACTCAAAGCCCTCGTGCCTTCCTCCGGGGGGTGGAGCGTCGCCGTGGCGATGCCGGTTGCGGTGGGCAAGGAGGTGCACGGCGTCCTTGTCGGGTACGTCCGGTGGTCGGCGGTCAACACCATCATTCAGGCTTTCCCCTTTGGCAAGACCGGCTACACCTACATCGTCGATAGGACCAATATGACCGTCATTGGCCACAAGGACCCGGGGCTCTTCGGCGATGATGTGCGCAAGCCTCCAATCAACCTCCCTATACTCGCCCAGGAGTTCGGCGCAAACAATCACGGTCTGCTCGTCTACACGTTTGCCAACCCGGAGACCAAGGTCACCGCCACCCGCGCCGTAGGCTACTTCAGGAGCGAGGGTTTCGGAGGCTTTGCAAAAAACTGGACGGTTGCCACGGGCGCCGACTACTACGAAGTGTTTGCAGATCTGTCAAGGCAGATGTATAGGGCCGTCGAGGTTATAGCCGCCATCTTCTTCCTGCTCCTCTTAGGGGCGGTCTATCTCAGCCGATCGATCTCGCGTCCGATCATGGAAGTCTCCGGCGCCATGCTGAGCATTGCCAGCGACCTCGACTTTACCCGCAAAGTAAATGTACGCGGAAGCGACGAAACCGCCCGGATGGCCGAAGCGTTCAACCGGCTTATCGAGAAGCTTCGAGGCACCTTCGGTACTCTGATCGACGGCAACCGGCAGGTGTCCATGGCCGTCGAGCGCGTCAAGCTCATATCAGCCAAGATCGTCAGCAACGCCTCCGAGCAGACCAAACGCGCGCAGGACGTACTCAAGCGAATCGAGACCATGGGCCAGACCGCCGGCGAGGTGCAGCAGAACGCCAGTGAGAGCCAGCAATCTTACGACAGCACGGCGCAGTCCATCTCCGAGCTGAGCGCCAACATCAAAGACATCGCTCAGGGAGCCCAATCGCAGGCTACAATGGTCGAGGAAGCCAGAGAAATCATCACGCTGATGGGTGAGACCGCCCAGCAAGTCTCTTCGCGCGCCGTCCAGCAACGGGAAGCGGTGGCCGAAACAGCCCGTGCGACCGAGCAGATGTCCACCTCGATTACCGGCGTCACCAAGAAGGCCTCTCAAGCCGGGACGCAGTCCAATACCTCCTACCAGGCGGCCGTCGCGGGTAAGGAGGCGGTCGAGCAGGTGGTAAATGGTATGCAAAGCATTGCGGAAAGCTCCGAGCAGATCACCGAAATCATTGAGGTGATCTCCGATATTGCTGACCAGACCAACCTGCTCGCTCTAAACGCCGCAATCGAGGCTGCCCGCGCAGGCGAGCACGGCCGTGGATTCGCGGTTGTTGCCGAGGAAGTGCGGAAGCTTGCGGAACGGACCGCTGAATCGACCAAAGAGATTTCGGGCCTGATCAAGAGCTCCGGGGAGCGCGTACGGGAAGGAGCGCAACTGGCAGGCGCAAGCCAGAAGGCCCTCGCAAACATCGTTGACGCTGTCGCGCAAACCGCCGGGCTGATTAATGAAATCGACTCGGCCACCTCAGAACAGAATAAGTCCATTCAGCAGATCTCGGCAGCCATGGAACGCCTCCAGGGACTGGCCAACGATATCTCCGGCATGACCGCAGAACAGGCCGAACGGCGCGAACGCGCGAGCGGCATAATGTCCGAGGTGAATGAGCTCACCCGTGGCATCTCGACCTCGACCCATGAGCAGGTGGATAGCGCAAACCAGGTCATGCAGGATTCGGTAAAGGCCAACGAGCGCGCGGTCAACATCACCAACATGACCAAGCAGCAGAAAGAGCGCAGCCTGTCGCTGCAGCAGATCGTAAACGATATGAACACCGTTGCCGCCTCAAACGTCTCGGGGGCGAAGATCTCGCAGCAGTCCTCGGAAAATCTCGCTGAGATGATGCAAAACTTCAGCACCCTCATCTCCCAGTTCAAGATCGGGGAGACCACCGGGAGCGGAAACGCACATCCCGAAGCGAAAGAAGGAGCCAACGGCCAGTCCCAGCGTATTGTGGAGGCCATGGCGGGCGGCAAAGAGCAGCAGCCGGCGGTTGGCAACGGCCAGGGGAACGGCAAGGCGCAGGCCTCTCCTCTTTCGCCGGGAATGGAGCAACCTGCGCCGGTTCGCGCCGGCATAGCGAACATAGACCACCTGTCCGGCGATCAGATCAGCCCGAAAGACTAAACTTGGAGAGCCGTTCGCATGGCCAAACGTGTTCTTGTAGTGGATGATTCCAATCTTATGCGGCATTGCATCGTCGCGTGTCTAGCCGGAGCGGGCCACAGCGTTGTGGGCAAAGCCCGCGACGGCGGCGAAGCTGTTGCCCTGTACCGGGAGCTGCTGCCGGACGTCGTTACGATGGACGTAACCATGCGCGGAAAAGACGGCATTGCAGCGGCCCGAGAGATTCTGGACTTTGACCCGGGGGCGTCCATCGTCTTCTATACGCTCCTCGACGAGCCCGGCATCGCGAAGCACTTGAAGGAGCTTCCGGTGCGGAACGTGATCCGCAAAGGGGACGAAGTGGAGCTGCTCCGGGCGCTCGAAGCGAAGACATAAACAGGGATGACTTAAAACGCACAGGTTGCATTCAATGCAGCGGGAATGTGGACAGCCCCGTGGAGCAGTCCAGCCGCTTCGCGCGACTGCTTTACAAACAGTGGCAAAGACTTGAATGCAGCCTGGTATTGGGAGGTTAATGATTCGATGGCACCCCAGGATTTCCTGCACGAATATGTCGAAGAAGTGCGCGAGCACCTTCAGGACCTGGAACGCTCGCTTCTCACCCTGGAGCAGGAGGGGGCTCACAAGGAAGAGATCCAGCAGATTTTCCGGGTAGCGCACAGCATCAAGGGAGCTTCAGCCTATATGGGGTTTGAGCGCCTGGCAGGCCTCACCCACGAATTGGAAAGCCTTATCAGCCAGATCCAGGCAGAGGCGCGCCCGGTAACGGCCAAAGGGGTCAGCGCCTTGCTCTCTTGCGTGGATTTCATCTCGAGCGCGGTCGGGACTATCGCGGCAACACGGGAAGAGCCCGATCTGCCGGATTCGCTGCTGGAAGAGCTCAGGGCCTTTCTCGCCGGAAACGCTGACAGGGAATCAGTCCCCGGGGCGGCGGGGGCGGGCCCGGAGCATCCGGACCCACTTTTCGGGACAGACATGGACCAGACCGATTTCGGCCCGCCGCTCGAAGCCGGTGCTCAGGGCTCATTCGAGCCGGCCGAACAGAGTGAGCCTTCCGTAGAATTTCACCGGACCGAGGACCCGCAAGCCGATATCGAAGAAGAGGAAGATCACGAGCTCTATACCATCTTCCTGCAGTCCTTTGCGGAACATTTCGCCGAAATGCGACAGCCTTTTTCAAGCTCTTCGAGCAAAAATCTCTTGGATACGGAAATCGCGAAGGTGCGCGAGGTGCTGGACCGGCTCATCGCCTCATCGCTTTACATGAATTACGAAAAAGTGGCTGCCGAGCTCAGGGAGCTTGAGAGTGCGACTTCGTCCCAAGGTAAACCGGCGGACCGAGAGATTCTCGTCCAACAGTACGAAGCGCTCGCCGAACGACTCGGAAAACTGCTGCCGGGACTTGAGCTTCCGCCCGCGGGCGCTGTACAGGAGGAAACGGGGAGCGCCGCAGAGGTCCCCGTGGAAGACGACGAGGAGCTCCTTGCCATTTATTCGGAATCCTTCCGGGAAACGTTTCTCGATCTCGCTTGCCGGTGCGCTGTCGCACCGGGCGCCCTTCCGGCGGAATCTGAGGTCCACGCCATACAGATGCTCGTCGAGCGCCTGGCGTCCTCCTCGCGCTACATGGACTTTGGAGAGGCGGTAAATGTCCTGAACGACTTTTCGCGGACAATCACCGAGGCGTCAGGAAACGGCGGGGTGAGCGGAGAACTTCTTGCGAGCGGGATCGCATCCTGCCGCGAGCGCCTTTGCCGGCTCCTGCCTGCGGCAGCACTCCCTGAAACCGCGGCCGCCGATGTAGCTGTCTCAGCCGGATACGCCGCTCGGCTGGAGGATGACGACGAGGAGCTTCTCACCATTTTCCTGGATTCTTTCCAGGAGCATTTTTCCGAGCTTGTCGGGTTGGCCGGCGCCGCGGGCAAATCCCTTCTTTCGAAGGACGACTTCGCCAGAACTGAAGTACTCCTGGAGCGCATGATCGCTTCTTCGCGCTACATGGATTACGAACCGGTCACAGGGACGCTCCGGGATTTTGAGCAGTCGGTGCACTCCCTGTTCGAGCCGGAGCCCACCCGAGGAGACATTCTCCTCGACCTGGCCCGCTCGACCTGGGAAAAACTGCACGAAATACTCCCCTCCCTTCGGTTCCCGGACATCGGGCCTGTCGAAACGGCCAGGGAGACTCCCTCCCTGGACGCGGGCATGCCGGTTGACAGGGTCTTCGAGTTAACGGAGGAGGATATTTTCGGGGAAACGCCGAAGGCCGTCAATGGAACGGCCCATGCGGAGACGCAATCACCGATCGGCCCCCAGCAGGCGATAGAGGATAAACCGGCGCCGCACGCCCCGGCAACAGCGGAAGAACCGCCCGGCGAGACGTCCTGCCCGCAACCGCGCGAAGGAAAGCAGGCCAAAAGAACGCGCAATTCAGCGACGGGCGAGGATAGCTCGAGCTCGGCTTCTCTTCGGGTTGACGCGCTCAAGGTGGACCAACTGCTGAATCAGGTGGGCGAACTGGTCGTCACCCGGTCCGAATTCATCCAGACGGCAGCCATTTTTCGGGACCTTCTCCGGGACCTGGCTGCCGAGGGAGGGCTTCCTAAAAGCGAGCTGAAAAGGCTCCGCGCCCTCAGCTTCAGACTGAACGAATCGACCCAATCGCTTGGGCGGGTTGCGAACGATCTCCAGGAATCCGTCATGCGCGTCAGGATGCTTCCGATCTCGCAGCTTTTCCATCGTTTCCCGCGGATCGTCCGCGACCAGTCCCTCAAGCTGGGCAAAAAAGTGGACCTGGTGGTGGAAGGCGAAGAGACCGAAATCGACAAGCGGGTACTCGAACTGATGCAGGACCCGATCATTCAACTCATCCGAAATGCGATCGCGCATGGGATCGAGTCTCCGGAGGAGCGCAGACGGCTCGGAAAGCCGGAGACCGGAGCCATTCGCCTGGCGGCCTGGCATCAGGGGGATTACGTGGTGCTCGAGATCGAGGACGACGGCTGCGGCGTGGACATCGGCACACTGAGGGAAATCCTGAAGGAAAGACGAGAGCTGAGCGAAAATGAGCTTGCCAGGATGACGGATTCGGAGGTGGTGTACGCTATCTTCCTGCCGGGCGTCTCCACCCGCAGTCGCGTGGACGGGACGGCGGGCCGGGGCGTGGGGCTCGATGTCGTAAAGGAAAAAGTGGAACGCATGAACGGATCGGTCGAAGTCGATTCATTGGCCGGAACAGGGACCCGCTTCACCGTCCGGATACCCTTGACCGTGGCGATCATCCGCGCGCTGCTGGTGCGGAGCGAAAAACAGGTGTACACCATTCCGCTCAGCTCGATTTCCGAAATTCTTCGGTATCGGCACCGCGAAACGCACACCATTGAAGGGTTCCAGGTGATCAATCTTCGCGGGAAGACCATTCCCCTCATCCACCTCGGGGAACTTTTCGGAATTAGCGCCGACCAGCAGCAGGGATCTCAAAAGTTTACCGTCGTCGTCTCCACCAGCTTCCGGGAGGTGGGACTCGTGGTGGACGGACTGATCGGCGAACGGGAAGTGGTTATCAAACCCCTGGAGGACGACTACCACGCTTTCGACGGGTTCTCCGGCGCAACGATTCTGGGTGATGGCACGGTGTCGCTGATCCTGGATGTCTCCGCCCTTCTAAAACGAATGAAGGCCCCCCTGCGGAGCGCCGAAGTTTCGCAGCAGGCCTACGTGCATTAACAGGCGCGTACTCCTGCGAGGGCCGCCTCCGGTGAAGAGGCGGCCGATCGAGAGCAGACCTCCACAGGGAAATGACTGGAATGACCACAAAACAGGAAGAGCGTTACCAGCAAGGTTCTCCGCCTACCCGGCCCGGCTCTCAAGGGTTTACGGGAACGCTCAACCTGGAGCTGCCCGATCTCCTCCAGATGCTCTGCCTGTCCGGTTCGGACAACACCATCAGCGTCGTTTCTTCTTGTGGCAAAGGCCTTATCTGGATGAAGGGCGGACGAATATGCCACGCCCAGGCGGGGGAGAGCGAGGGGGAACCGGCCTTTTTTGAGATCCTCCGATGGAAAGACGGCCGCTTCGATATAGGGCCTTTTCAGCCTGCCGAAAGGGATTCCATCTTCAAAGGATGGGAGCACCTTCTGATCGAAGGCATCCGCCAGGGGGACGAAGAGCACATTGCCGAGCACTCGCCTGCGGGCAACGGAGAGGCCGCCGGTCCTGACAACGGGGTGGGTGACGAGCAACTCACCAGAATTTTTGAGTTTTTCGACGAGCTTGCGCCGGAAGACCGGGGGCAAAAGGCTTCTGGACCTCTTTCCCCGCCGGTCGCCGAAACGCGCAAGGTACGGGTGCTCATCGTCGAGGACTCTTCCTTTTTCTCGCGGCAGTTGGAGCGCATCCTCACGCAAGACCCTGCGATCGAAGTTGCCGGGAGGGCGAAAAACGGGCGCGAGTGTCTCGATTTTCTCGAAGCCCATGGGCCTGTGGACCTTCTCACCCTCGACATCCAAATGCCCGTCATGCAGGGGGACACGGCCCTTAAGCACGTGATGATCCGCCATTCGATCCCCGCGCTCATCATCAGCTCGTTTGGAAAGGGCGCAACGGGCGACGTCTTCGAATTCCTGAAGCTCGGGGCGGTCGACTTCCTGCCAAAGCCGAGTGCAACGGACGACATCGAAAGCTACGGCGAACGTCTGCGCGATCTGGTAAAACGAGCGGCGCGCGGCGACGTCACCCGCTACCGGCGATGGCGAAAACCCCGGCAGACGCACGGCAACATGCTCGGGCCCCGCGGTGAAGGCGGCAGGATACTGGTGGCGATCGGAGCGGAAGGGGCGTGGATGGACTGGTTCAGGCTTCCTTTGAGCCGGATCGTCCCCAATAACCTGGTGGTCGGCTTTCAGAAGATGGCGCCCGGTTTTCTCCCGGCCTTTTGCCATATGATCGAAGAGCAAACCACCGTAAGGGCAAAAGAGCTTCCTGCGACGGACGCCATTACCTGCGGCGCGTTACATCTCGGGACGGGGGAGGAGATCCTGCCGGTCAGGTTCCTTCCCGGGATTCCCTCAATAGAAACGGGAAGCGGCCCCGGGAATCACGCCTGGGAGGATAAGATAGGCGGTTGCCTCACAGAGCTTTCAAGACAGACGGGGCCCTTGCTCAACGTTTTCTGCCTTTCCGCTGCCCACGCGCTTCCCCATGGGACGGTGCAGGAGCTTTTGCGAAACGGCGCTCGCGTGATAGTGCCGCCGGTTGAGACGGTAATTTGTGCGGACTTGGTCGAAAGCGTGCGTCAGGCGGCGGAATGCGGGCCGGAGGCTATCACGTGGACCGCTCCGGAAAATCTAATGGAGGTGTGGTGAAGAATGATTGCTGCAGATGAAAACGGCAATGGGGCACCAATCCGGACACTTGTCGTGGACGACGCCCCCATAATGCGGAAAGCAATTAAAGAGATGCTGAGCGAGGACGATCACATCGAGGTGCTGGGCGTGGCCGTCCATGGCCAGGACTGCCTCGATAAAATCCCGTCGCTCAAGCCCGACGTCGTGACGATGGATATCGACATGCCGGTGATGAATGGGATCACGGCTGTCAAAAATATTATGGTGCGCTATCAGATCCCGGTCCTGATCATCAGCTCCCTGGTCCAGGACGGCTGGTTCGCATTCGAAGCACTCAGGCTCGGGGTGATGGATTTCGTCCCCAAGCCCTCGAAAGTGAACGGCTCGGACCGGGTTAGCGAAGAGGAGTTGATCCGCATGCGCGTGCGCGCGGCTGCGAGGATGCAGGTAAACCGGATGCGCCGGGTCCGGAGACGCAAACGGCCGAACGTCCTTACTACCCCCCGCGACAGCGCCCCCTCCGCGGTGGCGGTCCTTGGCGCCACGCTAGCCGGACCGAACACCATCATGCGCATCGTGACGCATCTTCCGCCCGATTTTGCCGGGTCGATAATAGCCTTGCAGGAAATCCATCCCAGGATTCTCGGGCCGTTCTGTTCTTATTTTAACGAGATCAGCCCGCTCGAAGTGGTCGCAGTGACCGGGCCGCAACGACTGTGCGCCGGCAAGGTATACGTGGGCACGACCCATTGCGGCCTGCGCATAACGACTGATTCGCACGACAAAGAACCGGTAATCGATGCAGGAAATTCGACCGAGGCGGCCATCGATTCCCTCCTGGAGAGCGCAGCGGAACATTTCGGGCAGCGCGCCTGCGGTGTTTTGCTGAGCGGATTGGGAACGGACGGCGCACGGGGAATGCGGACTATTCGGGAGCGGGGGGGCTTGACCGTCGGGCAGGACCATATGTGCTCCGTATATCCGAATATCGTGGAGCACGCGATGCGCGAAAATGTCCTGGATTTGCTGATGTCTCAGGAAGGGATAGCCGCATGGCTCCAATCGTGGGCACTGGACAGGGTGAAGGCCGGGTGAGGGGTTGATGGGCCAGGATCGAAGCTTGTACAGGCCGGGGAGCGCGTAGCAGGAAGCAGGAATAAAGGTCTAAGAGCCCAAAACCGCTGAAGAACCTATCTTTAGTGGCGGGTTGTTGCGCTGGTTATTCTCATGTGATCCGCGACGCGGCTCAATTTTTTTAAGCGCCATATTGCATACCGGGCCGGCAGGTGAGTCCGGAATTCTCCCATTCAACGCTCCTATCGGGCTGCCAATCGAAGCAACCTTCATACCCTGCCATACCCGGGAAATCCGGGGCGGGGAACTCAGTTGTTTTGAGCAGGCACCCTTCCAGAAGATGAAGTGAGCTCTGCAAATCTGGCTGCACAAATTTCAAGAAAATCATTGCTCATCGGGATAATCTCGTTGAGGATTGAAGAAATCTTCTCGCAATCCTTCTCTTTAATTGCCACATCAAGTTTACCGGTGCCACTTTTATTTGTAATTTTATCGTAGTCGGCAAAAAGCTTTCCAATGCGTTCAGTATCATTCGGAAACAAGTTTATCATCACGTTTCGATTTTCTGACATTTTCTTATCAGTAGCTGCAAATTCAAATCTAATCCGGTGCAATGCATAATTTAGACGCTCGACTTCATCTTTGTCAGATATAACTTTCTTTGTGAATTCATCCAGTATTTCATAACGAAAACGAAGACAGAAACGGAGGAGTATAGAAAGATGCGATATGTCATCCGGCATTGACGAACGATCTATTGCACGCACTTCCTCGGTGAAACCAACGTACACTTCAAATGGGTATGTCCTAGTATTATGTCCAGAAGATGACGATTCGAAATGCTCACAGATGAAAACTACCGGTCGTAATAGCTTTCCTGTCTTAGTTTTGAACAAGCTCTGTACATTGGGATATGGACTTTCTTTTTGTGAAATTTGTATAACCTTATCAAGTAGCTCTCTTCGCCAATTATCATTTTTATAATTTGGATCAGATCGTAATGATCCCAAGGATTCTGGAGTTTCTAAAATGCTGAACTCGTCTAATGCTTTGTTATTTCAAAAAGATATCTTGGTTTTATTAAATGTTTTCAGGTTTTTAAGTGATTCGCTATTCGCTATTTGGAGTTTGATATAGGGACCAAGTTCCTGCCGTTTGATAGGAGGTCTAACTTCAGCTTCAATTTGAGCGGCAATTGCTTGAAGTTTTTTGTTAGTAATTAAGGGTTTAATAGCTTTCATTCCAGGCACAGGGTCGCCCAATCTGTACACCATGTCGAGAAATTCCACCAGTTCGTCACTTCTTGCGGAAACTGCCTGGTAGTTTCCCAGTTGATCGGGAATTTTTGCGTCAGCGTGATGTAGACAGATAATACGATCTGCTGATGTACTTAGCCCTTCGAAAATCCCTGTTTCAAAAAGACACCAATCCCAGTCATCGGAGGCATCAGGAAAAAGTAGTATCAGCCAATTCGCAGATTTAAGCTCGTTCACGATATGGGGACGATAGGCTCTTCCGGCAATTTTACTCGTAAATTAAGCCATATAGGTAATAGTCAGCTTCTTTCGCGGACAATTCCCTTTCATGCCGCGGCACTTCTCCGCTATTGTGGGATAATCCGCTATTGCAGCCGGACAATTCTCATCTATTTCCGTACAATTCCAAATCTCAGGGTCGTCGCGAAGTAATGCAACGATTTTTTTGGCCGCTTTTTCATCTTTTCCTTTATAATTGAGAAATACCTTAACAGTGTTCGATTCGAGAGCAGGGAGCACCTTTATCACAGCCTCCAGGGCGTCCGATTTTCCAGCTAAACTCTGCGCAGCACGCCTGGCCCTTGGCACTACGTCCGGGTGGTCTTTCAAGAATCTCTCCACTACCGGATCATTCAATATTTCATCTATTTCTATTCCTGGGCTCATGACCTAACCCCCCGTTGTTAAGAAGAGTAATGAGAATCCTCACCGTTACTCGAACTTGAACGATACAGGAGAACAGCCCTTTTCTCTGCGCAGGCTGAAGTGACGGGGCCGGAGCGCCGTAAGTATTTGTCCGGCAGCTTCGGGGAGCAAGCGGCATGTAAAGGCGCCCCCGGCCGCGGTAGTCTGAAACCGGTTATTACTGCAAAAAATCGTCGCGATTGACCTGTTATCTGTGCACCGGCCGTCATTTTTTCCCTACCTCCGGTAAAGGCGCGAATTGCGGGAAACCGACCTATGCAACTGAAACGGAGCGATCAGGCACATCTTAGTGAGCAAGCATGTATTTGCTTACAGGGTAATATTGAATTGCATCGGCGTCAATCTGAAGATTTCTGATTCGATCCACTATTTCCTGCTGGTGGTACCGATTCGGGGAATGCGGAAGGACTTTTTGCGCCAGGATGGAGCCCGGTTCGACAGGTGGGAATGGGCCGCAATCATAACGTCAGCCAATGCCCGTTTTCGCGAAGCCATTTTCTTCTTTCCCGGTGTTCGGGAATGAAGGATGCTACAAGTTTCCAGTATTCCGCTGAGTGGTCGTGGTGAATCAAGTGGCACAGCTCGTGTACTACCAGGTAATCCAGGACCGGTTCGGGCGCTAAAATTATATTCCAGGCAAAATTTATACCCCCCCTGGTAGAACAACTGCCCCACCGTGACCTGAGAGATTTAATCCTTACCGAGCGGGGCTTTACGCCGATTATCCTCATGTAATGCGTGACTCGCTCTGTAATTTTTTTCAGCGCCATATTGCCATACCAGGTTATAAGCTGTCGTCTGATAAACGGGGCGCGGGTCCCTGAGGGGATTTCCGGGCGTACGGAGACGATTATTCTGCCTCGTTCACAGGATACCCCGACGCTGCGCCGTTCACAGACTTCCAAAGTGTGCTCCGTGCCAAGGTAGAGCAGCCTTTCGCCCGGATTGAATTGCCGCACGGGCAATTTTCCCTGGTTCTCCCGGTTAAAATCCAGTCTCTTGCGGACCCAGCCGGATTTTTTTTCCACAAAACCGGCTATTTCCTTGCTGGAAAGGCCCTCTGGCGCCGCCACAATTACCCTGTTGTCCGGATAAACACAAAGCGAGAGGGTCTTTCTCCTGGCGCTTCGCCTGATTTGCCATTCAAAATCGATCATTTTGAAATCCTGATTCTGCTACGGTAAATTTGCAGATAAGGATAATAGCGGTTTGCATGCGGGTTGGGAAGGAGCATGAGATATTATGGGCTGGAATCGAGGCTTGAATGAGAACATGTCACCGAGTGTCACCCGTGGATTTGGTGATTTGCTCAAACCTGAGTGAGTATCCTTTCATAATCGGCATGAGTCCCGATCCAAAACCAGATGAATTCGTTACCCTCTTTGACGCACAAAGCCCGCCAGTTAAGGTCTATGCGTACAGCGTAGATGTTAGATCGGTCATGAATTTTCTTGAACTGGAGAGAAGGATGCCGGGGGTCAGTCATCCACAGCTTGTGGGCTTCTTTTGCTTTAGTCTTTTACCTCGGAGGGCAATCGTTCAAAGGCCTTCCAAAATCGGCTGGAAGCTTTACTGATCAAAGCACCTCGTCCATTGGACGAGTCTTGCCCGCCCTGTGCTCGGCCACCGCGCAGTTCGCCATATCGGCAAGTATTTCCTGTGACCTCGCAAAAGCTTCACTCCATTTTTTCTCGTCCTCGATCTCGGCAAGTATCATTCCCGCCAATGCATCCTGACATTCAGGCGGGAGCGCGGAAACAGCCTCAAAGGCTTTCTTGAGCAGTTCGGTCATTTGTTCTCCTTTTTACTGACTTCACATGGAAAATACCGTTGCCAGCAACAAAAGTCAATTTAGCATGCAACCTGTCCCCTCCTCCGATCTCCCGCTTCAAAATACGGTCCGAACTGAATGGTTCACCACTTATCGTAGTGTACCCTCTCCTGCTTGTATCGTAACGTCGGCGCCTTTTGCTCCGCCGGCCACCCTACCGAGACCAGGCTCAACGGGATGATGTGCTCCGGGAATGACAGGAGCTGTTTCATCCCGGCGATTCTTTCCTCAAAAGGATGGATAGCGAGCCAGACAGCCCCGAGTCCAAGCCCGCGAGCCGCTATCAGTATGTTCTGCGTCGCAGCCGAGCAGTCCTGTACCCAGAGCCCTTTATAAATCTCGAGGCTTAAATCTCCACAGACCGCAATTCCCAGGGCAGCCTGCTTCAACATCTTCGAATAAGGGTGAAAAGCAGGGATGGCATCCATGATCCGTCTCTCCCTGATCACAATTAAATGCCACGGCTGCTGGTTTCCCGCCGACGGAGCATTCATGGCGGCCTGAAGCAGCTTTTGCACCATATCTTCGGAGACATCCTCCTGCTTGTAACTGCGGATGCTCCGCCTGGTCATAACCGCCTGGATCGCGTCCATAGTGATTCCCTCTAAGATAGACTTCCTTCCAAGTGGTAGCCCGAAGCGTTCAGAGCGGTCTCTACTTCCCTGATGTGTGCGAAATTGCGCGTTTCGATTTCAAGTTCCACCAAAGTTTGATGAATCGACATTCCGGCGTCGCCCCTATTGTGAAAGATCTGAAGCACGTTGGCTTTGGCCGCTGCGATCACTCCCAGGAGCGAAGCAAGCGCGCCGGGCACATCATCGAGCCGGACCTTGAACCTCATTATGCGTCCGTTGCGCGACAGGCCCTTGCGAATGACCCTGTCCAGCAAAGATATGTCTATGTTTCCACCACTTACCACCAATACAGCTTTTGCCCCCGCAGGGGCTTTGAGATCCCCGCTCAGCAACGCAGCCGCACAAACTGCCCCCGCCCCTTCGGCAAGTATCTTCTTTCGCTCCAGCAGCATAATCACGGCTTCGGCGATCCGGTCCTCGTCCGCCAGCACAATCTGATCGATCTCTTTGCGGATTATATCGAAAGGAATGCGCCCGATCTGCTTGACCGTTATTCCGTCGGCAATTGACTGGTGGGCCTCGACAGGCACTATTCGGCCGGTTTCGAGCGCCCTGAGAGCCCCGGGACACGTTTGCGCCTGAACCCCAATGATCCGAATCCCGGGCCTGAGCGCCCTGGCAGCAACGCAAATCCCGGACACAAGCCCTCCACCGCCGACCGGTACGGCTATGAGGTCCGCATCCGGCAGGTCTTCCAGTATTTCCAGGCCGATGGTCCCCTGCCCTGCTATTATCGACGGATCGTCGAACGGATGGATAAAGGTTTTGCCCTCTTTTGCGAGTTCCAGCGCTTTTTTTATCGAATCCGGCAGGCTCTGTCCCTCAAGGATCACTTCCCCGCCGTAGCCTCGAGTCGCCTCCTGCTTGGAAATCGAAGCCCACTCGGGCATAACGATTGTGGAGGGCAAGCCAGCCCTGTTCGCCGCCAGAGCAACGCCCTGAGCATGATTGCCGGCCGATGCCGCAACGACCCCTCCTTTGCCGATTTTGCCAAGCTCTGACTGGATCTTAAAGGTCGCCCCGCGAATCTTGAAGGACCCGGTTATCTGAAGGTTTTCCAATTTCAAATAGACTTTGAATCCGGCGAGGCTGCTGAACGTGGGCGAGTATACCAGAGGCGTTCGGATTACGTGGCCTTCGATGACGGTGGCCGCTCTTTTGATCTCAGCAGGAGAAATCACGATTCATACCCGAGCAGGAAGTGAATCTAAAAACCGGCAGGGAAGTGAACAGATCATGCCGGCTGTTTCGGGAGGATAAGAATGAAATCCGAACCGTCCGGTCTGGGTTCGTACCACATGTCGCCTTCGTGCTTCCGGATGATCTCCCGTATAAGATACAGGCCCATGCCGAACCCATCTTTTTTCTCAGCGCCACAGTCGATCCGGGTGAATTTCGTAAAAAGCCTGTCCCTGTATTGTTCCGGAATTGAGTTGCCGCTATTGTAAACGTTCAGACGATAAAAAGAGCTGTGATCTTCGAACCCGAAAGCGATCGTGCAGCCTTTACCGCCATAGCGTATGGCGTTTTTGAAAAGATTCCTGAATACCGCCTTGAGCCACATCATGTCGATACCCATTGGAATAGAGCCTGCTGGAATCGCCCCGAGCCGGTTGTCGATAGTTATGCGCTGCTGGTCGATTTCATTTGAAAGCTCATCGAGTACCGCATCGATTATATCCTGCCGCAGATCTATCGATTCCCTCTTTTTGCGAAGCGAACCCTCCATGGAGTGAGCACTTCCAAGACAATCCTCCGCTATGCCGATAAGGTGCCGAACCCGCCCCATCAAATCCGAAACCGTATTCCATACGCTTTCGTCCATTCGTCCGAAAGAACCGCGCATGAGCAGCTTCAGGGTGGCGGCAATAGAAACCATGGGGCCCCGGATATCGTGAGACATAATCATCAGCATGTTCAGTATATGCTGGTTAAGATCCCTGATTCGCCGCTCGGATTCCGAAAGCTCCCGGTTCTGTCTTTCGGCTTCATGATAGGCATCCTGGAGTTCCTTTAAATCCGTTATATCCCTTAGCACCCCTTCGCACGAGATAGAACCGTCCTCCTCGATGCAAATCGTGGCGGTAATGCATGACGGGAAAAAGGTCCCGTCGTTTTTTTTCATCTCCACTTCAAATTCTTTGATAAAACCGTCAGTTTCAAGCCGCCGATGAAACTGACTTACATCTTGAGGATTGCGAAAAAGCATTCCAACGTTGTCTATCTCGAGCAATTCCTCTTTGCTGTAATAGCCGAAGAGTTCCACTCCAGCCGGATTCACATCGAGCAGTTTTCCGCACCCGCTTGATATGAAACGCATGTCAGACGCTGTATCAAAAAAACGTTTATACTTCATCGCCGCACTTTGAGACGGGCCGGAAAGATCGGAAACCTGCAAATCAGCAGGGGAAGATATGTTGCCAGTTCCCTTGGTCATCTCGCATCCACCAACGCAAACTTTTGCCTACTCCACTGGTGATGGACCACAATGGATGAAGAGATAACATTATATCCGTTTTTCGGCACGATTTTTAGAAAATAGACTAACCACACTTAGAAAGACAGAAAAAATCAACGCTTCAATAGGTAAGGGACATTCCCAATTCTCCGTCGGACCCCGTTTCGAGAAGGCGCAAACCGAGGCCGAATTCATCTTCAGCCCAGGAGCCATACCTCAGCGACTGGAGTATTCTGGCTGCTTTTTCCTCGACTTCCGGAATGGTATGAACCAGGGCCCTTAACGATTTGAGCACCCTCAGCATTTGTTCTTTATGACGAACCGGCAGCATCGGTTGTTCAACCAACTGAATTACTTCGTCCAACTGAAAGAGGTTACCCGATGTTATCTGCACGTAGGCCAGTTTAGACCACCGTCCAAGCAGCTTGGACGGCAAGTCGTCAAGCTTATCCAACAGGTCAAAGTTCATTCCGGTGCGCAATGACTTTGAGAGCCGATCAAGAAGCGGGTTGATTTCCGACTGGTTCCAAAGGCTGGACCCCGAAAGGAGTTTTTCCCACTTGGGGTAAATCTTGTTTCTGACCCACTCCTGCTCCTGGTAGGGAGAAAGAGAAAGTTTCGCCAGTTCCTGCTGCTCCATCAGCAGCTTTTGACATAATTCGTTCAGCTCTGCCGAGCCATTCAGACCATGGCATTTTTCGCTCAACGCGCCGCTCAGAAGCTCAAGAAGGGGTCCTTTCCATTCGAGGCCGGGTATGTGCTCTCTTAGCAGGTTTTCCCAGTTCTCCCGGAGAATGGCGATCTGCGCGTTTATCGCCGAGAAGACAAACCCCAGTTTTACCAATGTATTCCTCAGCTCATGAGCCAGCATTTCGGAGCTCTGGAGGCGCTGGCGGGCAAAGTCTTTGCTCGCCCTGTAGAGCTTTTCTCTGAACCATAAAGTCAACAGTTCGGAACCAAGGCTTTGGGCTAATTCCCCTACGATCCTGGTCGAACGGTCGCCGATCCTCAACGTGCCGGGCAGAAAGTGAATTTTTACCACGGCTGCAACTACATTTTCGGTGTTACGCCAGATTTCGTTCCCCTGCCAATCGAGTGGATATTGTGTGTTTTCACTGGGATTGCCGTAGAGGCTCTTTTTCCGAACCAGCACGGGTTCCAAGTGAAATTCGTCTTCCGGCAGTCCCAGAAGCTGCTTCCTGACACTCCGTGGGTCCAGCATCGGATTATCCGCCGTCCAACTGGTCTGCGTTTCCACGCACCAGCCCATGGCTTCCAGTGGCCGGCCAGGTTGGTCGCGGTATTGTTCCCATTTTTTGCCGGGGGGGTTGTAATCGGAGACCGCAGGCAATCCCCATTCGAGCTCATCAGAAGCTTTTCCGTCAGAAGTTGCCGTCCTTGCGCCTGACAAAACACGGACGGCGGTCAGTTCCGGCATGAGGCCGATCCTGTAAATCGTAGCCTTCGTCGCATTATCCAGACACAAAAGGATCGTCTTTATTACGGTCCGGCAACTCGCAATGAGGAGCTCGTCGGAATTTTCCATGCCTTTCTCCGGGATAGATCTGCATAAGAAACCAAAACGCGGGACCAATCGGACTTGCAGCAGGATGTCACCGGCCGGTCCCCCGCACAGATACTAAGCAACAACTCGCCTGATATCAAGGTTATCGTAAATTCAGGGCGATCCCTTTACGCAATTCTTGGAAGACGGGCAGTTATTTCGCTAAATTGAAGAAACCTGCAGATTTGCCTCGAAAAGAATTCGTGAGTATAGAACTGCCCCGATCACCTGAGGAGTGCGATCCGGAAAGGGCTTTGATCCCTGCAGAAAGAAGGGGCTGCCCCCTTCTTTCTGTAAAAATAATGGTTCCCTCCTCAATATTCGCCATCATCTTCCCATTTATCACTTCTATAGCGATGGTACTCTCTCTCAGTCTCCACGTTGTATGAATGGTACTGATACGATGGGCGGTAATAGTAATACACCGTGGACCGGCGCTCTACAACAAAAGGTTCCTCGTAAACGGTAGCTGGCGGGGTCCGTTCGACCACTACCCGAGGCGGAGGCGGGGTCCGTTGGACAACTACCGGCGGCGGCGCTCGTTCCACTACTACCCCGGGCGGATATACCACTTCAGGAGGCGCCACGGCATAACCCGGCGGGGTGCCATCTATCCCGAAGCCGAGATAAACGCCTCCGGCACAGGCGTCCGGCGCCATGTTAAAGACAGCAATCCCCAAAATGATAAAAAGCGCAGAAACATAACGGCATACTGAACATTTCCATTTTGTCACAATGATCCTCCTTTTGAGGTGACCGGCATTCATTCAGCCCTTTTGCCAAAGAGCTTAGCCCCGTTCCGGAATTCTTCAGACAGGCGTGGGAGCAAACGACATGCCACTCTGTATGGACGTGAGTCCGGGAGGACGCGAACCACACGGCCCGGCATACTATCCCTTCCTTTGGAGTAGTGGGAGAGCTCGCGAAACTACATGGGCGCAGTTTTCAACGTGCAGGAATCGGCATTTTGCCGTCTAAATCCAAATTTTACGATATTTCAGAACTAATTGCTTTGACCATGCCGCCGCAAAATAGTATGTGTCAAGAGGGACATAACGTCTATTTGCTAATCCGAAAGGCTGCCGTCTCCGTTTTGAAACCGTTGCTGGTCGCCAAAAATCTGCGGCGTGTAAACTCCACCAGGGAGATTTTCAATATCGATTATTTCTCCCTGAATGCGGGCGAGACCATCGCGCTCGTAGGTCCAAATGGAGCGGGAAAAACAACTTTCCTTCTCACTCTCGCTCTGCTCCAGCAGCCAACCTCAGGGACTATCGAACTGGACGGCGTCACTGCCGGCCCAAGCAATTTTCTTCAGTTGCGACGCCGCATGGCCGTTGTTTTTCAGGAGCCGCTCCTTCTCGACTTGTCAGTCCTCGGCAATCTCACCACGGCCCTACGGATACGCAGGGTGCCCGGGAAAACGGCTGTCTCCAGGGCGCAAAAGTGGCTGGAGCTGTTTGGTGTAGCACATATCTCCTCCCAGCGTGCAAGATCGCTTTCAGGGGGCGAGGCGCAACGCACGAGCCTGGCCAGGGCATTTGCCCTCGAGCCCGACCTGCTTTTCCTCGATGAACCGTTTGCCTCCCTCGACTATCCCACGCGCAACTCGCTACTGAACGATCTGGGCAACATTCTGCGGCAAATGAAGATGACCACTCTTTTCGTTACGCACGATTACAGCGAGATCCCGTTTCTGGCAGAAAAGACCGCTGTGCTCTACGAAGGCCGTATAAAAAAGTACGGCTCGAACCAGGAGATTTTTGGTCAGGATTTTTTCCAGAGAAACCGTTGGAGTCCATGGTCGGACTGAGAGGAGAGCCTGGCTCCGGCTTCAAAACTTTTGCAGTGTCTTCTCGAAAAGCCTGCTAAGGGTTTTCCCTGAACGATTTGCGGTTTCTATGACTTGCTCGACTAATGCAGGCTCGTAACAGTCGGGCAGGTTGACGTTGGTTATTACCGATATTGCCAGAACCTCCATGCCGGCGTGGACTGCCGTTATTACTTCCATGATCGTGGACATGCCCACAGCGTCCCCTCCGGACATCCTCAAAAAACGTGTTTCTGCGGCTGTCTCCAGACAGGGACCGAGCACTCCGGCGTAGACGCCCCTTCGCAGCGCGATACCTTCATTCAACGCCGTTTGTTCGGCAAGAGCCACGAGGCGGCGGCTATACGGCTCGATCATGTCCGGGAACCGCAGACCCCACTCATCGACATTGGGTCCAATCAGCGGGTTTTGCCCCGTAAGATTTATATGGTCTGTTATTACCATCAGGTCCCCGGCCTGGAAATTCGGGTTTAGCCCTCCAGCCGCATTCGAGACCACGAGCGTTTTTGTTCCTAGCGCCCGAAGGACCCGGATCGGAAATGAAATCTGCTGAGGCGAATAACCTTCGTAGAGGTGAAAACGGCCTTCCATGGCAATGACCGGCTTTTCCGCCCACCTGCCGCATACGAGCTGCCCGTGATGGCCCGGGGCGGTGCAGACCGGCCAATGAGGTATAGAGCTATAAGGCACGACGACAGTCTTCTCCATCTCGTCCACAATGCCGCCGAGCCCTGTACCAAGGACCAACCCGGCTGCCGGCTCACACTCCAGGTATTTTCTTATTGAATCGGCGGCTTCTTCCACCTTGTCCCTGAACCCGATCATTGCGCATCCTTCCAAAACCGGCGAAAATTAGCCGGGGTTCTTTATCGCGATTATAATTATTCAAAATGCAAATAACAGCTCGACGCTTCGACCCAGGTGGACGACAATTGACACAAGCCCGGGCTTTTGTAAAGATAGTTTCCGAATACTTCGGCCCGTCAGTTCCTGCAAGAATTCGACTCACGAAACGGAGCGGTTTCACAGACATTCCATGACATCTCCCCCCTCCATTAAAAGACATCGCCAAGTTGGCGCTGCACCGCATGCTTTTGTGCCGTCCTACCCCGCCGAACTGCCTATTACCCAATGGCGGGAGAAGATCGTCAACGCAATCCGCGAACACCAGGTGCTTGTAATTACGGGTGAGACAGGTTCCGGGAAAAGCACGCAGATTCCCAAGTTTTGCATGGAGGCGGATAGAGGCCAAACCGGCCTCATCGGGTGCACCCAGCCGCGCCGCATCGCGGCGATCAGTCTTGCCGCACGCGTATCTGAAGAAATCGGCCGGAATGGACCACTCCTGGTTGGATACAAAATACGCTTCCAGGACCGGACCGCCCGCACGACCCGCATAAAATTCATGACGGACGGCATCCTGCTCGCCGAGGCGCAAAGGGACAGGAATTTCCGCTCCTACGACACGATCATCGTGGACGAAGCACACGAGCGCACCCTGAACATAGATTTTCTCATCGGCATTCTCAAACAGACGCTCTCAAAAAGACCCGATCTCAAGGTGATAATCACCTCGGCAACCATCGATCCGGAAAAATTCTCGAGCGCATTCGGCGGAGCCCCTATTATCGAAGTTTCCGGAAGGACCTGGCCGGTTGAGGTGTGGTACAGGCCCCCCGATCCGGCCGAGAGCGAGCAGGCCGAGGATACAACCTACATCGACCATGCCGTAGCGGCGGCCGGCCTGCTTAAGCAAAGCCGAGGCAAAAGAGGCGACATTCTCTTATTCATGCCCACCGAAAGCGACATCAGGGAAACGGTACAACGCCTCGAGGAGAAACGCTACCTGAACACGGTGATCATGCCTCTGTTCGGTAGAATGGCGGCCTCCGACCAGCAGAGGATTTTCGCGCCGATTACCGGAGACAAGATTGTCGTTGCTACAAACGTTGCAGAGACTTCCCTCACAATTCCACGAATAAAATATGTGATAGACACGGGGCTTGCTAGAATAGCCCAGTACAACGCAAGGTCAAAGACCCGCAGCCTTCCGGTGGCCCCCATCTCCAGGGCGAGCGCCGACCAGAGGAAGGGACGGTGCGGCCGCGTGGAAGCAGGAATCTGCGTGAGGCTCTATTCGGAGGCAGAATACCTCGATCGGCCACTCTATACGCCGCCGGAAATCCAGAGGTCCAATCTTGCCGAGGTAATTCTGCGAATGCTCTACCTCAGGCTGGGCAACGTGCAGGATTTTCCTTTCCTGGATCCGCCGTCTCCTGCCGCAATCAAGGACGGCTTCGGCGTTCTGCGGGAACTCGGCGCGGTTGACGCTCACCGCAGGCTTACTCCCGTCGGCAAAATGATGGCCCGGCTGCCGCTCGATCCGCGAATCTCCAGGATGCTTATCGAGGCAAGGCAGGGAAATGCACTGCGGGAACTTATGGTCATCGGCGCAGCCCTGAGCATCCAGGACCCGCGCGAGAGGCCGCTCGACCAGGAAGCGCAGGCAGAGCAGGCCCAGGCGGTTTTTCGAGACCGCCGCTCCGATTTCGTATCACTGTTAAAAATCTGGCAGGCCTGCTGGCAGGAACCGCTTGCAACTGCGGCGCTTCCAGAAGCCGCCGATCAGGAGACCGGAGTTTCTCCGGATGGCCGACAGGACCCGAACGGCAATGCAGGTCCCTGCCGGATAAATGGAGAACGGTCATCACGCAGAACTTCCAGCCAGGTGAGAAAGTTCTGCCGTGAGCATTTTCTCTCTTTTCGGCGCATTCGTGAGTGGCGGGACATTTTTGAAGAAATTCGCTCCATTCTCTGCGAACTCGGCGATTTTATCGAAAATTCCACCCCGGCGGACTATGACGCCATTCATCGATCCATTCTGAGCGGCTATCTCAGCCAGGTTGCCGTGCGCAAGGACAAAAATATCTACACTGCCGCAAGAGGCAGACAGGCGATGATATTCCCGGGATCAACCATTTTCAACAAGGGCGGCCAATGGATTGTTGCATCAGAATTGGTGCAGACTTCCCGGCTTTTTGCGCGGACCTCTGCAAACATCGACCCCGCCTGGATAGAAGAAGCGGGGCGGCATGTGTGCACGTACAGTTGGTCGGAGCCGCACTGGGAAAGGAGCCGTGGCCAGGTTGCCGCTTTTGAAAAGGTGACTCTCTACGGCCTTACTCTGGTCGACCGGCGCAAAATCGACTTCGGGCGCATAAATCCCGCAGAAGCGCGCGAGATTTTCATCCGTTCAGCCCTTGTCGAAGGAGACCTTCCAGGCAGATTCGGCTTCCTCGACCACAACCGGGCCCTGCTGACAAAAATCGAGCAACTCGAGAGCAAGACCCGCCGGCGTGACCTCCTCGTAGATGACCAGGCCCTGGTCGAGTTCTATGATGCGCGCATTCCGCAAATCGCAGATATCAGGTCCTTTGACAAACTAATCAAAGACAGAGGGGGAGACGATTTTCTGAAAATGAAGGAGGAAGACCTCCTTCGAACCGAACCTGACTTCGAAGCCATGGAGCAATTCCCTGATACTCTCAGTGCTTGCGGGGTCCAGCTCCCTCTTCGCTACGCGTTCCATCCCGGCGAGGAGGATGACGGCATCACGATTTCAGTGCCTGTCCATATTCTGCCGGTCCTTACTGCGGAACCCTTCGAGTGGCTCGTGCCCGGCATGCTCCAGGAAAGAGTGACGGTCCTGCTCAAGTCCCTTCCCAAAAGCATACGCAAACAACTCGTCCCTGTTAACGAAACCGCCCTTCGTATACTGGCAGCTCTTGAGATCGGACACGGAGATTTTTACGGCAGGCTCAGCGATGCAGTGCTGAATGTAACCGGAATCCGCATTCCGCCTGAACAATGGGACGCAGAGCAGTTGCCCGATCTCCTGAAAATGCGGTTCGAAGTGGTCGGACCTCAGGGAAATGTTCTCTCCTCGGGCCGCGACATAGAAAGCCTTCGGCCGTCTGCAATCGAAAAGCATGAAGACAGACTCTGGCATGAGGCCAGGAAAACCTGGGAACGAGATGAAATTACCGGAAGGGATTTCGGCCACCTGCCGCAGAGCATCGAGATCGGAACCGATGCATTGGGGATTACACGACTTGCCTATCCAGGGCTGGCAGATGAAGAAGGCAGGGTCGCCGTCCGTCTTTTCACCGAGCCGGACCGCGCACGGGATTCGACCCGCGAAGGGCTTATGCGCCTGTATGAAAACGCTTTCGCCGCCGAACTTAAAGACTTTCGAAAAGACTGGGCGTTCCCGGATGCGTTTGCATCGAGTGTTTTTTTCATGGGTGGCATAAAAAAGGCTTCTTCGGTTCTTTATGATTATATTCTACGGGGGATTTTCGAATTGGAGTCAGCCCAAGGCCCCGACCGGAACCGTTTTCTTGGAAATCTTGAAAAACTGAAGGGCCGTATCGGAATACTCGGCAATGACATTCTAAAACCCGTTCTCGAAGCGGTGAGACAAAGAGATGAAACGCGCGCTGTTCTTGACCGGTTTTTGCGCATGGCAGGCAAAAACCGGGCTGTCATCGACCGGTTGGCCGTAATCGCCGGGGAACTTGAAACGCTTATTCCGCCGGATTTTCTTTCTTGCTTCTCCGGTCTGCGCATGGGACTTTTGCCGCGATACCTTCGCGCACTCAGCATTCGCGCGGAGCGGGCTTATGTCTCTCCGGAAAAGGATTTGGCCAAAGAAGCTCAGATTGAATCATATCGGGCTGAACTCGGTGAGATCAGAAAACGGATTCTTTCCCGGCCCACGCAAGAGGGGCTCGATTTTATAGAGGATGTCGCCCAAATGATCGAGGAGTTCAAGATCAGCCTGTTTGCTCCGGAAATAAAGACCCTTTTCCCTATCTCGGCCAAACGCATAGAGAAAAAACTGCAGGGATTGCCAAAGTGAACAGTCCTCCAGCCGATTTGAACCTCGTATTCGATTCAGCCGCTCTGAGGGAGCGAGTGGTGAGCGTGCTCTCGAGGCGCTGCGGTCACGAGACCCTTTCACGCGCACCCGATTGCTCAGGCGTACGCATCTCGAGCGTATTGTTCCTCCTTGCTGAGACTGAACCCGTAGAAGGCGGCATTCCAGAGGCCTGCATCATTCTGAACAAGCGTTCGAAAGAGGTCAAACAGCCGGGTGACCTATGCTGCCCCGGCGGAGCCATCGAAAAACTCGACCACTTTCTTTCCAGGCTCCTGTCGTTTAGTGGTTCGTCTCTTTCAAGGTGGCCATGTTGGGACGAACTGAAAACAGGGCAGCCTGAAAGTGCGCAATTTCTCTCGCTGCTCTATGCGGCAGGGCTCCGGGAGAGCTGGGAAGAAATGCGCCTCAACCCTTTCGGGCTGACTTTCCTGGGCCCGCTTCCCTCACAGTGTCTCATTCTTTATCGCCGGGTAATCCATCCGCTGGCAGCGTGGGTTTCATATCAGAAAGAGTTCACTTTGAGCTGGGAAGTCGAAAGAATCGTACGGTTTCCCCTGCGCGCGCTTCTAAACCCTCTTAATTACGCGGTCTACAGGCTAAACGTTCCTCCCCGCCTGGAATGGCGGTTTAGCGGGACGAAAGTGGATTTCCCATGTTTCGTCTACAGCATCGGCGGGCGGGCCGAACTTCTCTGGGGTGCAACCTTTAAAATCGTCACTTTGTTCCTGCAGATGATTTTCGGGTTCAGTATTCCCGACCTTAAAAGGCTGCCGCTGATCCCGGCAAGCCTGGGCGATGAATACATAAACGGGGGGACGCGAAACGGCGGTCGTAAAAATTATGATCATTGAGCCATTGTGAAAAATCGCCCGTCCGGCTATATTCCTTAACTTCTGAAGTTTATATTGTTCCGAAAAGACGGTGTTTCACGCGAAGACGCGAAGAGGCGCCAAAGGGGCATGAAGAGCTGTCTCGAATACATCGATAGGGATTAACTGACCGGGGGGTCGCGGACCGCAAATAATGACCAAAGTTGGTGACGTTGTTCTCGTACATATGGATAACACAGCCTTTTTCGCCAGGGTTGAGGAAATATCCGCCGACGTGAAGCCAGGTTGGTTCCAGGTCAAATTACTGGTCCTCCAGGTCCCTCTGCTGGTGGTCACCTGGATTTTGCGCGAGCCCTATTACAACGGTGAGGAATTCACGATGGGAGGCCGGCCCATGCGGATAGAAAAAGTGGTTGCCCCCGCCGAAAAAGATACTATCCCTGAGCCTGAGGACAAAAGGAAAAGCCCGACAAAGCCCGAACTGGTCGCACCCAGGAAAGAAAAGCAGGATAGATCCGGTAAGCAGGGTAAAGTAATATCGATATCGGATCACCGGAAAAAAGACAAAGAATAGTTGCATACCGGCGCGAGGGGCGCACACTATATTTCGTGATTTTTCCCCCACCACTCGTCGTGACCTTTGAACCACCAGTCTGTTGAATCCGTCGTCAGGATCTCTTCGGCGATCTCTTTTGCAGTCGCAGTAATCAGCCGCTGCCGGGCAAAATGTATCCAGTTTCCTGCGTAAGAATTTCCGAGGTCGTTTTGCCCTTTTAGCTCCAAAATCAGGTCGAGCTGGTCGGCATCGTGGACGAGTCTGGCTTCGGCTGTCTCGGAGTCACGGTACTCCTTGAGAAGCTCTCTCAGTTCGTCCCCGAAGGGAAGGGACTCGGTCAGGTCGGCTATTGCGCCGGCTTCGTCCACTGTGACGTATCTTTTATTGACATAATTCTGGTCCCCGGTGCGCGCTTCCGGCAGGTCGTGAACCAGACACAGGCAAACTACTTTGAAAGGATCGACGCTTGCGTCCATGCGCGCAAGAGCGAACCCTATCATTGCAACCCGGAACGAATGGTCTGCGACGGACTCACGGCCGGACCCAAGGAACTGAAAACCCGAGCGGGGCGTTTTTTTAAGCATCCCCATCTCGAAGAAGAAGTTTATGATCTTGCTGTAGCGCAATCGAGTCTCCTTGTAACTAAGAGTAAATTAGGCCTTATCGGCGGTATTTGCAGCCCTGGCGCAAAGGTTTTGAATCTATTGCGCTTTAAAAGATCAGTCAATGTTGATATATTTTGCCGAAATCGAATAATTGAATATGCTTCCAAAAACCCGGACTGAGGTTTCAAATAAATGGAGAAGCACACCCTTTCGGTACTGGTTGAGAACGCTCCCGGTGTTCTGACTCGAGTGGCGGGCCTTTTTGCACGGCGCGGCTTCAATATTGACAGTCTGGCCGTGGGCCGCACCGACAGGGCCGACGTCTCGCGCATGACCATCGTCGTCGAGGGAGACAAACCCCTCATCGAGCAGGTCACCAAGCAACTCCACAAGCTCATAGATGTTATCAAGATCAGCAACATAACTGAAGATGAATACGTTGACCGCGAACTTGTGATGATCAAAGTATCGGCCGAACCGAGCCAGCGTGTCGAGATCATGCACATTGCGGGGATATTCCGGGCCCGGGTTGTCGATCTGGGCAGGAAAACCATGACGTTCGAATGTACCGGAAATGCCGGTAAAATCAACGCATTTGAGGAATCCCTGCGCCCCTACGGGATCAAGGAACTGGTGCGCACAGGAAAGATAGCAATGCTGCGGGGAAGCAAGTTCGTTGCCCTGGGCGACACGGTCGTGCGGGAATTGGAAGAGAATTAGAAAGGGCCCTCAGAGTTTTGAGAATTTCCGGAGGTGTTTTGTGGAAATGACGGTTGCCGAGGCCCTGGTCCAGTGCCTCGAAAGAGAAAATGTGCAAGTCGTGTTCGGCTATCCCGGCGGGGCCATCCTCCCGGTTTACGACGCCCTTTATCATTCAACCAAGATAAAACACGTACTCGTGCGGCACGAACAGGGAGCTGTGCATGCTGCGGAAGGCTACGCCCGGGTTTCCGGCAAGGTGGGGGTCTGTATATCGACTTCCGGCCCCGGGGCTACCAACCTTGTCACGGGCATTGCAAACGCTTACATGGATTCCGTCCCGGTCGTCTTGTTCACCGGGCAGGTGCCTACCGCGCAGATTGGAACCGACTCCTTTCAGGAAGTGGATATCACCGGCATCACCATGCCGATCACCAAGCACAATTACCTCCTCAAGGACCCGCAGAAGCTCGCGGCTGTTGTGAAGAACGCATTTCATATTGCATCGACCGGCAGGCCGGGCCCGGTTCTCATAGATATTCCCAAGGATGTGGCGCAGGCGACAATCAGCTTCAAATACCCTTCGACGGTGCGTCTAAGGGGCTACAAACCTACTTACAAAGGGCATCCGTCCAAAATAGCCGAGATCGCAAAACTCATAGCAAAAGCCAGAAGACCGGTTATCTATGCCGGAGGGGGGATCCTTGCCTCAAATGCTTCGGAAGATCTCCTCGAGTTTGCCGAAGCGATATCGGCGCCCGTAACCAATACTTTTATGGGCCTTGCCGGTTTTCCCGGCGACCACCCGCTCTTCCTTGGGATGCTCGGTCTGCACGGGACCCGCTACGCAAATCTCGCAATCACGGAATGTGACCTGCTGATAGGGCTGGGCGCGCGGTTCGATGACCGGGTCGTAATGAACATCAACGAGTTCGCCCCGAACGCAACCGTAATTCACGTAGACATCGATCCGGCTGAAATCGGAAAGGTGATTCCCACACATGTGCCCCTTGTAGGCGACGTGAAACTCATCTTGAAGGCCCTCCTTCCGCTTCTTGAAAAAATCGACCGTTCCGAATGGCTCTCACGCATCAAGAGCCTCAAGGAGCAATACCCCCTGAGCTACAACCGCGAGTGCGGCCTCAAGCCGCAGTTCATTATCGAGCAGCTTTGGAACTGCACCAGGGGCGACGCCATTATCGTTACCGACGTTGGCCAGCACCAGATGTGGGTAGCCCAGTACTACAGGTTCAAGGAGCCACGCACGCTGGTTTCTTCCGGTGGGCTCGGTTGCATGGGATTCGGTCTGCCGGCGTCTCTTGGCGCATCCCTTGCCGCTCCGGGCAAGAGAGTCATACTGGTGACCGGCGACGGCAGCTTTCAGATGACCATACAGGAACTGGGCACGATGATGGAGCAGGGTATCTGCGTCAAGATCATCATCATGAACAATTACACCCTGGGCATGGTGCGCCAGCTCCAGGAATTCTACTGCCAGGGACGCTATATGGCCGTAAACTTCTCGTTTCATCCTGATTTCGAAATCCTTGCCAAGGCATATGGCATCACGGGTTATACGTTCAAGACCGAAGAAGAGGTAATTAAAGGCCTGCCGGAGGCGCTTGCAAAACCGGGCCCGGCAATCATCAACTGTCTTATTCCCGCTGAAGAGAATGTTTCGCCGATGGTCCTCGCCGGCAAGGGAATCAGCGAGGCAATTGACTGTGGATAATTATCATCGCCCAACGAGGCTGCGCTCCGCGTTTATTCCGGCTGAAACACCTTTTACGGAATAGCTGATAATCGAATACCTCAGCTCTCACGTCAGAATGCCATAGGCAGAATGTCAAGCAGCCAGGTCCGGGATCGCGCTCCGGACCTGGCTGCTTGACATGCTGCCCTTCACCCCCTTATAGTGCGTTTTCTTTGAATCTGAGGAGCGGACCTAAAATGAAAACTTTGCTTTTAAACCCTCCGTCTTTCGAAAAATTTGACGGAGGGGCCGGCGCCAGGTGGCCTGCGCGCCGCGAAATAGCATCCTACTGGTACCCTGTCTGGCTCGCCTATCCCGCCGGATTGATAAAGGAAAGCAGGCTCCTTGACGCCGCGCCCCACGGGATCGGCCCTGAAGAGACTATTCGCATCGCGAAGGATTTCGAATTCCTCGTTCTATTCACCAGCAAACCCGGTTTTTACAACGATGTCCGGCTGGCTGAGATGATAAAGGAAGTCAATCCTTCCATTAAAATCGCCTTTGTCGGCCCTCCTGTCTCGGTCCAGCCCGAACAGGCGCTGAATGCTTCTTCGGCCATCGATTTCGTTGCGAGAAGGGAATTCGACTACACCGTTGCCGAATTCGCCGAGGGCAAAGACCTCAAGGACATACAAGGGGTAAGCTACCGGGATAATGGGCAGATTGTCCACAATCCCGACCGCCCCCCCATCGAAGACCTGGATTCGCTTCCCTTTATCGTGGAAATCTACAGGCGCGACATCGATCCGACCAAATACAATATCCCTTTTCTAAAGCATCCCTATCTTTCGTTTTATACTTCGCGGGGGTGCCCGGCCCGCTGTATCTACTGCCTCTGGCCGCAGACATTCACGGGGCATCCGTGGCGCCTTCGAAGCAACCAAAGCGTTGTGGCCGAGGTAAAGCGCGCACTCGAACTTTTTCCCGAAGTGAAAGAGATATTCTTCGACGATGACACCTGGGCATGGGGTAAAACGCGCGTTATCGAGCTTTGCAGTCATCTCAAAAAGCTCAATTTCACCTGGTCATGCAACAGCCGGGTCCATGCGGATTACGATATGCTGAAAGCCATGAAGGAGGCGGGCTGCCGTCTTCTGGTGGTGGGCTTTGAATCCGGCGTCCAGGAAATCCTCAATAACATGAAGAAGGGAATCACTGTCGAACAGTCTCTTACATTCATGAAAAACTGCCGTGAACTGGGCTTGACCGTGCACGGAGATTTCATGATCGGGCTCCCCGGTGAAACCAAAGAGACGATAATGCGCACTATCGAATTCGCGGAGCGGCTCGATCCCGAAACCATCCAGGTCTCTCTGGCTCACCCCTATCCCGGCACTGAATTCTATGAATATCTCCAAACCAACGGCTATTTGACCGAAGACGACATGTCGGACGAGCTGGGACACCAGCTCCCCAACTATGAGTATCCCTGGCTCAGCCGCCAGGAGATCGTGGATGCGGTGGAATACTTCTACGGCCGCTATTATTTCCGGCCCAAGGTGATTTACAGGATTGTGCGGCGGGCAATATTCGATAGAGATGAGCGCAGGCGCCTCTACCAGGAAGCTCGCGATTATCTGAGATTGCGCGCGCGGCGCAAAAAATTTACCGGCAACGTTTTCGAGAAAACCAGGTGAAAGAATACGCCGGTCCCACTCCCGCTCCAGGCGGCCCGAAAGTCCACCACAGAGGCACAGAGCACGCAGAGGACACAGAGGTGGATTTAAATACTATAACAGAGCGCATCATTGGGGCGGCATTAAAGGACGGCATACGTCGGCGAATTCTATGACTTTTTCTATCCTCCGTACTCTCTGTGCCTCTGTGGTGAAGAGGTATGAGAGATGAAATCGCGCCGTCTTATTATAAACGGGGATGATTTCGGCTCTTCCAGGGAAGTCAATGAGGCCATAATCCTTGCGCATCGCCGTGGAATTCTGACGAGCGCCAGCCTCATGGTCTCCGGCGAGGCGTTCGAACACGCGGTAACCCTGGCAAAAGAGAACCCGGGTCTGGCTGTCGGGCTTCACGTTACCTGCGCCGACGGGCGTCCGGTTCTGCACCCCTCGAAAATCCCGCACGTTGTCGGCAAATATGGAACTTTTCCATCAGACCCGGCACTGGCCGGCCTGCGATATTTCTTTTCCAGGAGAGCCAGGCAGGAACTGTCCGGTGAAATCGCCGCTCAATTTGAAAAATTCTGCGAATCGGGTCTCAGTTTTTCGCACGTGGACAGCCACTGCCACATGCACGTGCACCCGGTCGTCCTGGATGCAATAGTCCAAAGCGCCGAAAGATACCGCATTAAGAGGCTGCGGGTACCGGCCGACAGTTTTTTTTCAGCCCTCCCCTTCCTGCGGTCGCCAATCTTTGCAGCCGGAAATGCCCTCATTTTCAAACTCCTGACCGGGAGAATGAAGCGACTCATTCGAAGCCGTGGATTCAGGTTTCCGCAGAGAGTATATGGAAACCTGCTCACCGGCGCTATGAGCATCGATTATTTCTTATCACTGCTCGACGGCCTGCCGCCGGGGTTCAGCGAAGTTTATTTTCATCCCGCCCTCCCCTGCTCGCCGTCAGCCGATGATACAAGACAAATCCAGCGGTTCAGAGAACTCTGCATCTTGATCGATCCTGCGGCCCCTTCTAAAATTGAAAGGCTTCACATTATCCCGTCCACCTACTTCGACCTGGAAAAGGATTCATGAAAACTGCGTTGGTAATTACCCTGGCGATTCTTTCACAGGCAACCGCAAATACGCTGCTGAGCAAAGGAATGAAAGTAATCGCTTCGATGCCTTCCTTCAGCGACGGCTTCTCTCTCACCATGCTGGCATACGCCTTGCGAAGCCCTTTTATCTGGGGCGGAATCGTTCTGCTGATTCTTTTTTTTGCCTGCTTTCTTTCAGTTGTTTCGTGGGCCGACCTGAGCTTCGTTCTTCCGGCGACCGCGCTGGGATACATACTGAATGTGTTTACCGGCAGCTACTTTCTGGACGAACCTGTCTCGCAGGCGCGTTGGATAGGCTCCGTGCTGATCGTTTTCGGGGTCGTCCTGGTTTCCCTCTCCGGCGCTAGAAAAGTAAAACTCGAGCAACAGCTTCCCGAAAGAAGCGAACCTGGAGCAGGGGGAATCCGATGTTGACCGCCTTGATGGTCATGATGGTTGTTTTGTCTAACGCGGCGGGCGACGTATTTCTCACCAGGGGGATGAAGCAAATCGGCGACGTCTCGGCGATCAACCGGCTTCAGATTCTGCAAACCACAAAGCAGATATTTGGCAATCTGAACTTCATTCTGGGCGTGGTGTGCCTGGCCGTGAGTTTTTTTTCTTTTTTGACCGTGCTCTCCTGGGCCGATCTGAGTTTCGTCGTTCCAGCCACCGCCATCGTTTATGTGGTAACGGTCCTGGGGGCAAAATTCATTCTCCATGAACAAATCGACCGCATGCGCTGGGCGGGGACGATATTCGTGTGCCTCGGGGTGGCGCTGATCTGCCTGCCCGATGACCGCTCATTGTCCATCTCGATGCTTCTTGACTCTGTCAGGATCTTTTTTGGTATTCTAACCGCGGCTTCTGCCTGTTATTACCTTGTAAGCATCTTCGCCGCCGAAAAGTTTTTTGCCTCCGCGCCCCCAAACGCCCACGGCGAATATCGGCCCGTTTCCATTCTGATTCCGCTTTGCGGAGAGGACTCCCGGGCCTATCAAAACTATGCGTCCCTTTGCCGCCAGGATTATCCTGAATTCGAGATAGTCTTCGGAGTCGGCGATCCGCTCGATTCGTCTCTTCCGGTTATCGCCAGGCTGCGCGACGACTTCCCGCACGTTCCGGTACAACTGGTGATAAGCGCCGGCGAAATCGGCCCCAATCCGAAGGTAAACACCTTGAACAGCATGCTCCTGCAAGCCAGGCATGAAACCCTGCTGATGCTGGACAGCGACATCCGGGTCGGACCTGACTTTATCGAGGCGATTACCTCGGAACTTCCATCTGCCGGGGGTCTAGTCACCTGTCTCTATCGCGCCGGGGACGCGCCCGGAATTCCTTCAAAACTCGAGGCCGCCGGGATTTCCTCCGAATTTGCCCCGGGCGTGCTCGTGGCTCAGATGGGCGGAGGGATTTCATTTGCTTTCGGAGCGGCCATTGCGCTCACGAAAAAAACGATCGAGACCATAGGCGGCCTCAAAGCGCTTGCTCCCTATCTGGCAGATGATTACATGATTGGTAATCTGGTTCGCAAGGCCGGTCTGCCGGTAAAGCTTTCCAGGTACGTGGTCGAGACGGTTCTATCAAAGCTCAGCTTAAGTGATTTTGTCCGGCACCAGATAAGGTGGGCCAGGGGGATACGGGCGTGTTCTCCATGGGGACATACCGGCTCACTGATTACCAATGGAACGGTTCTTTCCTTTCTCTATTTCGCTTTGTCCGGCTTTTCACGGTTTGGACTGTTCATTTTCGCATCGGTTGTCGCCTTAAGGCTCGGGATGGCATGGATGGTGGGGGTTCGCCGCCTGGGGGACAAAATCTTGAGGGATAATCTTTTGCTCGTTCCATTAAGAGATTTCTTCAGCCTTTTCATCTGGTCCGCCGCCCTTTTCGGCAAGCGCGTGGAGTGGAGAGGCAGGATATTCCGGCTCGAAGGAAACGGCAGACTGAAGCCGGAAACAACGTCTCGATGACGGGAAGGAGAAGCGGTGGAACCCTGCAGAATTATTCTTTTCATTGCGATTTTATTTTTACCCTTTGCCGCCCTTGCTTCAACGGCCGGCGCAGAACCCGGGACAGTGATCACGCAGGCCGATAATGGAAAAGAAATCACCGTGGCCGAAGGCGAAGTTTTCGAAGTGCGCCTGGAGCGGTCAGGTGGGACGGGATATTCGTGGGAAATGGCCGATCCGGATAAAACTCACCTGAAAGTACTGGCAACTACCGATACCCCTCTCAAAAAAGGGCCGATCCTCGGCGGACCGTTATTGACCACATGGCGGGTAAAAGCCGTAAAGGCCGGTAGCACCGAGATAAAGATAGCTCTGTACCGCTCCTGGGAAGGAATTGACAAAGCAGCGGAAAGGTTCCAGGTAAATATTCAGATCAGATAACCGGCGATGCAGAGACCGCTTTTTCTTCTTCGAGGCCGGTTGCTCTTCCGGTTATGAAACAGATCACTCACATCGGAGGGCATATGGATAAAAAAGTTAAACACCTAAGCCCAGAAGAATGTGAACGTTTATACGAACTGATAAATAGCAACCTTCAGGCAATCCTAGAATCGATTCCGAAGTCGGGGCATGTAGATGAATACGATTACCTAATTCAAAATAGTAATCTGGCCGCCGATCCGGAATATCAGAGAAGATACAGGGGTTACTGGCAGCTCCTCGGGATAATTGTCTCGCCTGAGTTTTGCCGCGCATATTTTACCATACTTCAGACGAACCTCAATAATATTACAAGCTTAAATCAGGTTGTAAGACAACTCTACCAAATACCAGTGGATGTAAAAGGCCAAAGGAGAAAAATTCACTTCTCATTTTCATCAAAGCTTATTCATATGATCGATCCACATTCCCCCATTTACGATTCAATGGTGGTTAAGTTTTTCTCTTTCAGCGCAAAAGCTGAAACTCACGAAGAAAAAATATTAGAACTATCACGATTTCACCAATTTCTTACAACTGAGTATCAACGTGTATTAAATCTCCATCTACTTACACCGTCCATTAAGCAATTTCGGCAACATTTTAGTCCAATAAAATTCACGGACGAGAAAATTATAGACTCTCTGATCTGGGCTTTTGTAAAGTGGCGGGAAGCCCATGAACGCAACGAAAGGAAGGCTCGACCGCGCGATTTGTCGCGCGAAGACAAGAAAGCCCGTATGGAGCAAGCCGACGCTCAACACCATATCGCAAGGTCTTTCCAGGGCACTGTAGCGAAGGAGCGGTACATGGTTTATCTGCCACATGGGGGCGGAGGTAAGTTCGACGCATGTGAGTTGGTGAAACACATTCGAGCATCAGGATGTGATTACATCATTCAGGGTCAGCAAAAGGCTTCCTTGGTGCAGCATACTAAGCCTCACTCTCTTGATTACTGGCTCCGTCAATTTGCAAAGTGTCGTGATACTAAGCAAGCGGTGAACAGTGTTTGCGAGGACTTGGTAGCTACGGGTTTGTTCAAGATTTCAGATGACCTTGTTTGTCCAAGTACAGGGAGGCGAGTTAAGGGTTTACGTCTTGTTGAAGGACAATGCCCAAGGACGTAATCCAACATAGTACTGGACAAAAAAGATTAAGTTCTGTCTCATCTCTCGCGTACAGCTTGTGCCTTTCTTCCCTGCCCATGAAAAAACTGGACAAAAGCGTAAATTGTCCAACATCAGGCAACCATATCTCAAGGCTGGCGCTGGTTTGCGCTTTGCTCGAAACCCCAATAACCGGACAAAAAGACAGACGACCGAGAACAAGCAAAGACTCCCTTGTAAAATGTAAAATTACCCTTTACAATATTCACAATGATAAAGAGCTTTCGACATAAGGGATTGCGGCGGTTTTTTGTGAATGACGATGGCAGCAAATTGCCGCAGGATATGCTGACGCGGATCAGCGTCATTCTTTCGGCCCTGCATGCTGCGCAGGACATTGAAGGCATGAACGTACCGACTTTTCGCCTGCATACCCTTAAGGGAGACTTGAAAGGCTTTCACTCGGTGACCGTCCGCGCGAATTGGCGAATCGTTTTCAGATTTGAAGGCGAAAACGCTTTTGACGTCGATTTTGTCGATTATCATTAAGGGAGGCAAACGTGGAGATGAAAAATCCTGTACACCCCGGCCTTCTCGTGAAGGAGTGCCTTGACGACCTGGGCTTGAGTGTCGCCGAGGCCGCTAAGGGGCTTGGCATCACGCGTCAGCAGCTTCACAATGTCATTGCCGGGCGTAGCAATGTGACGCCGGAAATGGCGATCCGCTTTGAAAAAGCGTTTGGCGGCACGGCAGATACGTGGCTTCGGATGCAGATGAACTACGATCTTGCGCAGATGCGCAAGCGGGCTTCCGATATTAATGTTAAGCGGCTGACGCCGAAGGTTGCTTGAGCCAGCGATGAACGCCAGAGAACACCTCGCCTGACGCGAGGTTAAAGGGCGTCAGTGCGAAGATGTTCCAGAAACGCCGAACACAGCGGTGAGAGTTCTCTATTCTTTCTCTGGGCTAGAAAAAAAGGCCTGCGGATACAAATCCTTTTTAGAGGAACCACATAAAGGCTGTTTCTTTCGACATCCTCCTTCACCGCATAGGAAGAAATTATGGATATCCCGATCCGGGCTTTAACCGCTTCCCTTATGGCCTCGGTGCTGCCCATTTCCGCAACCACATTCAAAAGCGACGGGGCAAATCCGGCCGCATCGAGCGCCTGGGCCATAACCATGCGGGTCCCCGACGACCTTTCACGCATGACGAAGGGCATTCCTGCCAGTTCGTTGAGTTCAACGCTTTCACGCCCTTCCCAGGGATGCCCCTTATAAACGGCAAGCACCAGTTCATCCGAATAGACTTCTTCAAGTGAGACCCGCTTCTCATCCCATCTCGCGCCGATCATGCCGAACTCGACATGGCCGCTGAGAAGCTTTTGGACGATTTCGCCGCTGCTTCCAATTTTCAACGTAATCTGGATCTCCGGATAGCTTGTCTTGAAATTCCCCACGAGCCGAGGCAGTATATAGGTGCCCGGAATTGTGCTCGCTCCCACATGCAGGGAGCCGGAGAGGTTGCCCTTGAATTTCCCGATGGCCTGGACTGCTTTGTCCCGGAGCTGGATTATCTCTCGCGCGTACCGGTAAAGGACCTTCCCCGCGGGAGTGGGCAGCGTCTCGCGCCCGAGCCGGTCAACGAGTTTTTCTCCAAGCGATTCCTCGAGCGCACGTATATGCTCGCTTACAGTGGGCTGCGAAAGGCTGACAGCCTCAGCCGCCCTGGTGAAACTTTGCAGGTCTATTACCTTACAGAAAACCATAAGCCGGTGGATATCCATTCCGCATCCTTCAGGCTGCTCGCGCCTAGACGGCCAAATCCTGCCGTTCCTTTTCCTTCCGAAAGTTTTCCTCTATCTCTTCCAGCTCCAGAACTTTTTCTTCCCATTGCCGGGTCAGCTCCCGGTTCCTCTCCTGCGCCTCCCGGTATTGAGCTTGAATCTCCACGGCCAGTTTTGCCTGCCGGTAAGTCTCGGTGTCGGCCAGCCGCTCTTTGAGGCGATCCAGTTCGGCGTGGCAGGAATCGAGATCCGCCTCGATTCTTTCAATCCGATCCTGAATGGGTTTTCTTACTCGGAAGAGTTCGTTTCTCAACTCGGCCTCGGCCCTTTTTTGAGCGTTGCGCGTTTTTGCACCCGGACCGTTGCCCTCGGGTTTTCCATTAGCCGGGTCCTGAGGCTGGCCGTCGAGGCGAGTTTTCCAAATGCGCTGATAATCGTCGTAATTGCCGGGGAAAATGTGGATTTGACCCGATTTTACAACCAGAATCTTGTTTGCGACTCCGTTTATGAACTGCCGGTCATGGCTGATAAAGCAGATCGACCCGGGGAAATCACCGAGCGCTTTTTCCAGAACGACCCTCGATGAAATGTCCAGATGGTTTGTCGGCTCATCGAGAAGCAAAAAATTCGGGCGCTGGAGCAGAAGCTTGCAGAGGACAAGGCGCGCCTTCTCACCACCGCTCAGCACGGAGGTTTTCTTCAGAACGTCTTCTCCCTGGAAGAGAAAGGCTCCCAGAAGTCCCCGCAACTGCGTCTGGAGCATGTCTCCGGATACGCAAAGGGCTTCTTCGTAAACTGTTGCGCCGGGATTGAGCTGCTCCCATTGATGCTGCGCGTAGTAGCCGGCCGCCGTATGAAAGCCCGCTGTCACGTTTCCCGAACCCGGCTGGACAACCCCGGCCAGGATCTTTAAAAGCGTGCTCTTTCCAGCCCCGTTGGGACCGAGGAAGGCTATTTTGTCTCCGCGCTCTATAACGAGGTCTATCCCGGAATAGACAAGGTTGTCGCCGTAGGATTTGCTCACGTCCTGCAGTTCGACAACCCTCTTGCCGGAACGCAGGGGGGCAGGAAATGAAAAATTGATCTGCGACTCCACGACGGGGGCATCGACCTTCTCTATCCTTTCCAGCATCTTTATTCGGCTTTGTGCCTGCCCGGCCGTCTTTTTATTGCAACGGTTCCTGTCGATGAACCTTTCAAGCTGCCTGATCCGGTCCTGCTGGTTCTCGTAGGTCGCAAGGCGCACTTCCATGCGCTTCGCCTTCTCTTCGAGGAAAAAATCATAATTCCCGGCGTATTCCTGCAAAACCCCTCTATCGATCTCGATAGTGCGCTGAATGGTTTTATTGAGAAATGCGCGGTCGTGTGAGATGAGGATAAAGGCCGATGAGGAGTTGAGAAGATACTCCTCGAGCCACAGAAGGGATTCCAGGTCCAGGTGGTTTGTCGGCTCGTCGAGCAGGAGCAAATCAGGTTCCGACAAAAGGAGCCTCGCAAGCTCGAGGCGCATCACCCAACCACCGCTAAGCTCGGACACTTGAGCGCCAAACTGGCTCGTCCGAAATCCGAGGCCTTCCAGGATCTTTGCCGCCCTGGCTTCAAAGTCATATCCAACCAGGTGTTCGACCCGTTCGAGCGCCCGGGCGTGCTTCGTCGCAAGATCGCTCAGAACTTGAGGGTCCTTTTCGCGATCGAGCTCCTGCTGAATGGACTCCAGAGCCGCCCGAAGCTCTTGTGCTTCATCGTGTACGTCCATGGCGCGGGCGAGAATCGATTTGTTTCGAGCCGGGCACATTTCCTGGGGAAGATGCCCGATCCGAAGTCCCCTTGTTTTGGCGATACTGCCTGAATCGATATCGATTTGGCCAAGCAGTATCCCGAAAAATGTGGATTTTCCGGACCCGTTCGGACCGATAAAGCCGATCCTGTCGCCCGGATGCACATGAAGGGACACCCCACGGAACAGGTCCTTCATTCCAAGATACTTCGTGACCTCACTTACGGTGAGCAATAAAACAACTCCTGAAGGCGTAAACCAGCCCGGGCCGAATATGGAAAGTGTTCACTCAAACAGTTCCTTTATTTTAACTGCAAGCGGGAAATTTTCACATACGTTGAACCAAATCCCTCCTTCACCGCTATTCTTATCAGGAAGCCGCTATCGTTTGAAATGAAAAGAATTTTCAGAAGCGTAAAAAAATGCTAAACAGGCCACTCAATCTCGAAATATCCCATGGAGCTTTGGTAACTTGACTGGTTTAAAAATCAACTCCGATCCGGAACTCCAGGCAGTAATATTCGACTGCGACGGCATTCTCGTGGACACCGAGCCGCTGCATTACAGGGCTTTCCAGAAAGTGCTCGTCCCGCTCGGCCTGGGGCACGATTATCAGCGCTACCTGGAGCTTTTCGTGGGTTTTGACGACCGTGACGCTTTCATCCACGCTTTCAAAGAGGGGGGGCTGCAACTTGGCGCCACTACTCTTGAGCGGCTCATGGAAGCCAAGGCAATCGCCCTTCGGGAGTTCATCCAAGAGGGGGTCCCCACTTTCCCCGGAGTAGTCGAGCTGATAAAGGAACTTCGTGACAAAGGAATCCCGATGGCAGTGGCCTCAGGAGCCCTCAGGCACGAAGTGGACGCTTTTATCGCATCCCTGGGTCTCAACGGAGCGTTTTGCGCAATCGTTGGCGCGGACGAAGTAAAAAAGAGCAAGCCCGACCCCGAGACCTATCTTCTGGCAATCGAACGGCTCAAGCGGCTGCGGGGATCAGCTTCCCTGGACACTGTTAACTGCATTGCGATAGAAGATACCCCGGCGGGCATCCACTCGGCCAAATCAGCCGGGCTGCAGGTCATCGCCGTTACAAACTCGTTTCCAGAAAATGAACTTACTGAGGCGGACAGGGTAGTCGGGTCTCTTTCGGACCTCAGCTACCCGGAAATGGTGAAACTTCTCAAACTGCGGCGCCCATAGCTACCATGAAACGATTAAATACACTTTTCATACTTATCGGGTTGCTTGCCGCCTTCACGACATGGTGTGAGGCCGCCAGGGACGACCTGTCCCAACCTCTTACCATAGAGGCCGCCGTCGATTACGCGCTGGGGCACAACAACGCTTACAGGGCCGCCTTCGAAGACGTCTCCGTATCCTGTGAAAAGCTCAACCAGGCTAAAGCGGACTTTTTCCCGAAGGTCGACTCGTCGTATTCACTCACGCGGTTCTCCGAGCAGCCCTTCGTCTCGATACCCAATACTCCGTTTGAGCATGGGGTTCCATTTGCGATACAGACGAGCAACAGGTGGGAAGTCGATATGGTACAGCCTCTCTTTACGGGGTTCGGACTGGAGTCCCAGTACAAGGCAAGCCAGGTTGGCGTGAAGATATCTCAGCACCAGCTCGAAGAAGCCCGTCTCAATCTTACACGGGACGTCCGGGTTTCATACCTCCAGACGCTGCTTGGAGCGAGACTCGTTGAGGTCGCCCGTGACAATGTGGCAAGCCTGGGAGTGCAGAAGAAAAACGCCGAGGCCAATTATCAACAGGGAGTCGCCGCCCGGAACGACATCCTCAAGGCTGATGTTGCACTGTCCGAGGCGGTGCAGCGCGAAAGAAACACCGTTAAGCAGCTAATTGTTCTCCGCTCCACCCTGAATCAGCTTATGGGTATCGATTTGCAGGAAAATGTCCAACTGAGCGGAATAGAGGAAAATACTTACCAGGTCCCGGACCTGCATCAACTATATTCGGCCGCCGAGGAGAAAAGGCCTGAATACCTTGCCGTCAAAGAGTCTATCCGGCAAGCCGAATACTACAAAACGGCGGCCCGGAGCCGCTATTATCCGCGAGTTTCCGCATTTGCCCAGTACTACCGGGAAGGTGAAAATTTCCAGGCCGACAATAATCCATATTCAAACTATGAGAACGCATCGGTTGGCCTGAGAGTAGACTGGAATCTATTCGAGGGCGGTAAGACAAGGGCTTCGGAACTCGAATGGGAGTATCGCCATAGAGGGCTTGAGCAGAGGCGCGACGATCTTCTCCAGAAAATCCGGCTCCAGGTGGAAAACGCCTTCGAACAATTAAAGGTGGCGAAAGCAAATATCGAGACTACCAGGGTTGCTGCCCAACAAGCCGAAGAAAACGACCGGATCACCACTCTCCAGTACAAGGAGCAAGTCGTGATATTCCTCGAAGTCCTCAACGCCGAGGTATTTCTTGCCCAGAGCCGCGCCGATCTCTATCAGGCCCTCTACGGCTTCGAAATCGCCAAAGCCGAGCTTGAGCGCGCTATCGGCGGCCCTATGAATTAATTCTATATTTTCGTACAGGCTCATGGCATCCAATTATGGCAAACAAACAAACAACGGAACCCGATCCACCAAACAATAACACCAAAGCGCGGCGAATCAGAATCGGAGCATCCATCGTTCTGGTTCTGGCGGTTTTGGCGACTGGCTACTGGTGGGTTTTCATGAGAAATTACGTAACCACAGACGACGCTTATGCCAGGGCCGACAGCGCGATGGTAAGCGCGCGAGTTCCCGGTACTATCATCAGCGTACTCGTGGATAACGATTTTGCGGTCCAGACCGGGATGCCCCTCGTAGAACTCGACCCGGCCGATTACAGAGTTGCCGTTAACAGGGCAAAGGCGGCGCTCGACTCGGATGAGGCCGAACTCAAGGCGGCCGAAATCCTGGTGCCCCCGGTAAATATCCAGACATCCTCCCGGGTTGAGGCCGCAGAGGCTGTACTCAAGGCTGCCCGGGATTCCGAAAGTCAAACCAGGCACAATCTCGAACAACTAAAGAACTCCCGCGCCGCATCAGCAGCCGACGTCATCCAGGCCGGGCGGGATTACAAACGCTTCGACGCTCTTTCGGTTTCAGGCGCAGGGACGCAGCGCCGGAGCGAAGAAGCGCAAACCGCCAATGATAAGGCCAAGGCCCAACTCAGAGGCGCGGATGCCCAGATAGCTGCCGCCGAGTCGGCCGTTTCGGGCTCCGTTCAACAGGTGAGCCGCGCGAAGGCTCAACTTCAGGCGGCAATAAGCGAGCGGTCCAATGTTGATGTCCAGTTGAATAAAGTTGAGTCGCTCAAAGCGAAACGCGACAAATCCATGGCCGAACTCGAGGCGGCGCGGCTGAATCTTTCTTACTGTGTCATCTCCGCGCCCATAGAAGGTTTCATCGCTCAAAAGAGTATTCAGGTTGGGGACCGGGTGCAGCCGGGGCAGGCGCTGATGGCTGTTGTCCCTCTCGGCAGGATTTATGTTGAGGCCAACTTCAAGGAGACGCAGCTCACCAACGTCCGTATCGGGCAGCCGGCTGCGATATTGGCCGATATCTACCCCGGATACGAATACAAGGGAAAAGTGGCCGGAATCCGTGCGGGGACCGGAGCGGCTTTTTCTCTCATTCCACCTGAGAATGCCACCGGGAACTGGATCAAAGTCGTTCAGCGCATTCCGGTCAGGATCGAACTGGACCAACCGCCTCCACCGGACCATCCGCTGAGGGTAGGAGCGTCTCTGGATGTGTCCATAGACATTGCTGACAGGAGTGGTTCGTATCTTCTGCAACCCGCTCCACCCCAGGCCCTGACGCAATCATCGCAAAAGCCATGACCCCTCCGTCCGAAGAAAGCCCCAGGGTCAATAAATGGATTGTAGCCCTCGCGGTTATGCTTCCCACCTTCATCGAGGTTATGGATACGAGCGTCGTCAACGTATCGATTCCCCACATTCAAGGCAGCTTGAATGCGGGGGTGGACGAAGCCACCTGGGTGCTCACATCCTATCTTGTCTCCAACGCCATCATAATCCCAATTACCGGGTGGCTGGCCGGCGTTTTCGGAAGGAAGCGCTATCTAATATTTTCACTCCTGGTCTTCACGGCCAGCTCGATCCTTTGCGGCGCTGCGCCATCTCTGCATGTGCTTATACTGGCGCGGATACTGCAAGGTCTTGGCGGAGGCGGACTCCAGCCGCTCTCTCAGGCGATTTTGCTGGAAACCTTCCCACGGCGCGAACACGGTATAGCTATGGCCGTTTTCGGAATGGGCGTCGTCATGGCCCCGATCGTAGGGCCTGTCGTCGGCGGGTGGATTACCGACAATTGGTCCTGGCGCTGGGTTTTCTACATTAATTTACCGGTGGGCATACTCGCCGTCTTTATGGCCGCACTTTTCCTTCACGATCCAGCCTACATAAAAAAGAAAGTATTCCGGATCGACAAATGGGGCCTTTTCCTGCTTACTGTTGGCCTCGGCGCCCTTCAAATCGTGCTCGATAAAGGCGAGCGTGAGGACTGGCTGCAGTCTGATTTCATCGTCATCCTCTCCATTACGGCGATTCTGGCTTTGACCCTTTTCATTATAGTGGAACTGCGCAGCGAACACCCTGTCGTCGATCTGAGGATTCTCAAGGACAGGACCTTCACCGCCGGAACCACAATTATGTTTCTGGGCTTTTTCTGTCTGTTCGGGAGCTTCGTACTGCTGCCCCTCTATACTCAGCAGTTAATGGGATATACGGCCCTTTGGGCCGGACTTATCCTGGGGCCGGGAGGCATATCGAGCTTCATCGTAATGCCTGTTGCAGGCATTTTGATGAGAAAGGGAATCAAACCCAGGCTCCTCCTGCTCGCAGGTCTCGGAACTACGTCTTATGCTTTATGGATGATGTCTAATTTCAACCTCCAAGCTGATTTTTACTCGATAGCCTTGCCACGGCTGATACAGGGCCTTGGGCTCGGGCTTTTCTTTGTCCCCCTTGCGACCGCAGCATATGTCAATGTCCCGGTGGAAAAGATGGGCAACGCGTCAGGAATATTCAACCTTGTAAGAAATCTTGGAGGCAGTTTCGGGGTCGCCTTCAGCGCCACGGTCCTTGCGCAACGCGCCCAGTTTCACCAGACCTTTCTCTCGGAAAACATTACACCTTACAATCCCGCATTCCAGGCAGCGTATCAGAGGACCCACAATCTTCTCCAGATGAATCATTCGGCGGCCACTCAGCCGGAAGGACTTGCATTCCTCTACCAGGAGGTAATGCGTCAGGCCAACATGCTCTCGTTCAATGATACCTTCTATATTCTTTCCATCGGGACGGCCATCCTCATTCCGCTTACTTTTTTGCTGAGGAGAGGACGCTCCGACGCTGCCTCCCCGGGATCGGGAATACACTGAAAAGATTGGGGGAAACCACTTGCAAACAGTACCCGCAGGGGAGATTGCAAATCGGATTGTCGCTCTTCAGGCGTTGCTCAAGAAAAACGGAGTCGATGCGGCAATAATTCGGCAAAATGCCGATCTTTTCTATTTCACCGGGACGGTTCAGGATTCGCACCTCGTTGTGCCCTCGTCAGGCAACCCGGTTCTGATCGTGCGGCGCAGCATGGCGCGGGCGGAGGCCGAATCCCCGATCCGGCCCATTGTCCGCATGAATAGCTTTGCCCAATTGCGCGAAGTCACCTATGAGGCGTGCGGGACCCGGGAACCTAAAATAATCGGCTTTGAACTGGACGTTCTTCCAGCCAAAGCGTTTTTATTCTACGATGAGAAAATCTTCCCGAAACAACAAATCGTTGACATAAGCGGTCCGGTACGCCAGGTGCGTATGGTTAAGTCGGATTGGGAAACCCGGGTGCTTCGGCAAGCAGCCGGGATATCCAAACAGGTTGCCGAATCAGTTCCACATTTTCTTACTCCCGGGACCACAGAACTCAAACTTTGCGCTGAATTGGAGGCTGTCGCGCGGAAAGCCGGCAGTTCCGGAATGATACGATTAAGGACTTTCAACCTGGAGATGGTATTCGGACATATACTCTCCGGACCCAACGCCGCAATCCCATCCTATACCGATGCACCCACGGGGGGCCCTGGTTTGTCTCCCGCATTCGGTCAGGGGGCCGGAGACAAGAAAATCATGGCCGGCGAAATCGTAAGCGTCGACACGATGGTTATCTGGAACGGGTATGCAAACGACCAGACCAGGAATTTCTGCATCGGCCCTCCTCCCGCCAGACTCGCCAGAGCTTATGAATTCGTTCAGTCAGTGCATGCCCGCTTCAAGAACATCGCGCGTCCGGGCGCCATAACCGGCGAACTCTATGAGACCGTATGCCGGTGGGCTGAAGAAGCCGGGTGGGGCGCCTGGTTTATGGGTCACTCCGATCCCAGGATCAGCTTCGTCGGACACGGTTTAGGCATCGAGGTGGACGAATATCCCTTCATTTCCGAGGGACAGAAATTGCCGCTTCAACAAGGAATGGTCTTCGCCTTCGAACCGAAAGTAATAATTCCGGACGAAGGAATTGCCGGCCTCGAAAATACGTACCTCGTCACGCGCGACGGCATCGAATCGTTGAATACAGCCACCGAAGAACTGGTAATCATTTGAGATGGAGGAGTGAAATGAGTGAAGAACCGGACCGTAATCTGGATTTATGGAAAGACGAACTGGAAAAGGCATGGCTCAGAATTCCCAAACCCTTCCGAAGTGAACGGACCGTTCACAGAACGCTTCAATGCAATCTATTCAGGATACTCCAGGAACTCGGCTTCAGGACGGTAGCCGACTACATGCCTCCACGAATAGCAGACAAACCAGTTGACATTATTGCCGTGAACGAGAAGGACGAAATAGTCTACGCCTTATGCCTTGACACTCTCGTTACTCTTGCTGCAGTAAAAAGCCTCAACAGTTTCGCGGCAGTGAACAAAGTTATCTTCACAACGGGTATGCTTGAGAAGAAAGTAAAAGAAAGCAGGTTTTTCCTCAATGAAGAGATAAAGCATCTTCATTTGAAGCCGTTTGAAAAATAGCATAAGGTGCCGGCTAACGGTCTCGCGGCCGGAGTGTATTCCTGCAGAGTCTGGTCTTCGTTAATCTTGCCTGTCCTCCACTGGTATGCGGGCCGGGCAATCGCATTCGATTCCCGGCGCTTGACCTGTTTGGAAGCAAATACTTTATTTTACGAAGTATTATCAATCTATAACTGGCACGGAACTGAGGTACGAAAAGATTAATTCTTTAAATTCACCGGCAAGTGCTGTATAAGCACCCCATACCCGAATTTGATCGACTTCACGAAGGGTTGCGCGATGACAAAAAAAACCGGTCTCCAAAACCGCCTTACGCTGGTGCTACTTTGTGTTTTTTTCATCACGGTGAACTGTGCGGCTTCGCAGGCCGCCGAACAAAGGGCCCTTAGCCTCGATCAGCTTATCGAAATGGCCCTGGAGACCAGCCCTGAGCTGAAAATGGCTGAACAGGACATACTTGCAGCCAAAGGCGACTACAAACAGGCTAAGGGAGGTCAATTGCCGCAGTTCGATTTTGCGGCGATAGGCGGCCCTGTAAATGCTGCACAGGTCCCAACGGTTGCCGTGATACATAACACGGGCTATCTGGTTTCGCATGATGAGCCGGGGATCGGGGTTTTCGGAAGCCTCGATGTTACTGTCACGCAGCCGCTCTATACTTTTGGCAAGATATCCAACCGCAAAGATGCCGCCGCGCTGGGCGTTGAAGCTCAGAGCGCTGCCAGGGAGAAGAAGCGAAATGAGGTGGTTCTTTACGTCAAGGAGCTTTATTACGCATACCTGATAGCGGCCCAGGGCAAGAGCGCGGCCAGAGAAGCCGATAACTACATAAATGACGCCGGCAAGCGCATTAGACGGTTACTGGAACTGAAAGCAAAAAATGTCGATCCCAGCGATCTCTACCGGTTGGATGCATTTTCCGCCGAAGTGAGAGCTTTTGCCGCCAAGGCTGAGTCAGGGGCTAACACCTCCTACGCTGCACTGAAAACAGCAATTGGCTTGCCGGGAAACGGAGACTTCAGGCTCACCGTGACCGAGCTGCCCAAAAATCCGGTGAACCTCGCATCCGAAGAGGAATATGTGCAACGGGCGCTTTCAAGCAGACCCGAGATCACGCAGGTGAAAAAAGGAGCCGAAGCGAAGGGGAAAATGGTCAACGCAGCCCAGGCCGACCTGTACCCCACCTTTTTTGCCTCCACTATAGCGTCGGTTGCCGGCGCACCCGGTCGCCAGACATTTGACAACACTTATATTGTCGATGAATTCAATCATACCTGGGGCGGGTTGATTGCCGGGGCTGAATGGCATCTGGATTTCGGTATCGGGAAAGGGAAGCTCGACAGAGCCAGGGCCGAGTATCAGAAAATGCGCGATACTCAGGAGTTGGCTGAAAAGAACATTCCCCTGGAAGTTGTAAAATATTATCAGGACACGGTTGAGGCCCAGAAATCCTTCGCTGCGTATGAGCAGGCGGCCATTGGTTCACGCCGATGGATTGTTACTGCTTTTTCCAATTTCGATCTTGGGATCGGAACGGCCCGCGATATGTTCGACGCAATAGACCGTTACGGGAAAAACCAGGGGGAATATCTGCGGGCTTTGTATAATTACCATGTTGGGCTTGCGCGTCTGAATTACGCAACAGGTCAGACCAGCGGTACACCCTGAAAAAACAATGCAGGGCGCGTAAAGTCGATCATTAAAAGCCAAGGAAAGAATGGATCTTCTTAACGGATTTTTGAAAAACCTCGTGGCTTGGGTCCTTCCCAGGCCACGTTTTGTTCTGGCGGTTGCGCTCCTGGGCGTAATAGCTTCGATCTGGCTCGCGGCGGTTCGCCTCGAAGTGCAAACCGATCAACTCGATCTCATTTCCAACAGACTGCCACTCATAGCCAAAGCGAAGATGCTGGACGAATTTGATTTTCACGGCAAAACCACATTCGCCCTTGTGGTTCGTGGCCGCACCCAGGACCGCGCCATCGAGTTCATGAATGCAATAGTGGCAAAAATCCAAGCCGACCCCAAATACTTTCAAGGAGTATTTTACAGAATCAATCCTGATGAGTTCAAGAAATGGCTGCTCTATTACCTTGATGAAGACGAACTCGTTCGTATCAGGAATACACTCGGAAAGAACTCTCTGCTCGTTCACGATATGGCCGAGAACCCGGACCTGCTCAATTTCTTCAAACTTGTTAACCATGACATGGCGTCCAGGATGGTCGGCGAGCTTTTTACAGGTTTTCTCGACGAGAAAACGACCTCGAAAAAGTCTGGTACTGATTCCGAACCGATGGACCTCGAATTCCTGATAAAGGTTCTGGACGGCTTCTCAAAGTATCTTACCGGAACACCGAAGTATGTTTCTCCATGGTCCTCGTTTTTCAAAAGCGGCGCATGGGACCTCGAAAAAGAGGGCTACCTTTGGGAAGGCAAGAAGAAGTTGCTGATAGCAGCGGTCATGCCCAGCAAAATCAGTGGAGATGTATCCAGGACACAAGGGTCCCTGGTCAGGCTGCGACGTTATATAGATGAACTCAAGGCATCCGGCTTCGGCGACGTGAAGGCTGGAGTCACCGGGCAGGAAGCGCTCAACGACGATGAAATGAATACGGCAATGGAGGACATGACCAAAGCGACCTGGGTATCAATGCTGGGTGTCCTGCTGATCATGGTCCTGTTTCTTCGAGGCTTTCGCCATCCGCTGATAATCCTGACATCTCTTGCCGTGGGCCTGTGCTGGACTTTTGGATGGACGGCTTTATTCATCGGTCATTTGAATATCCTTTCGATTGTTTTTGCGCCGATGCTCTGCGGTCTGGGAGTCGATTACGCGATCCACTGGTATGCCAGATTCGAAGAGGAACGGGGCCTGTCCGACGGAAATCGCCTGGCTGTTATCAAAAGAGTCATGAGCAAGTCGGGCCCCGGAATTATGCTGGCGGGCCTGAGCACGGCATTTTCCTTCCTCCCTTTTATTCTTACCGGTTTTCGCGGACTGATGGAACTCGGCATGATAACCGGAATGGGAATTCTTCTGATTGTGTTGGCCGACTTCACAGTACTGCCCGCGCTGAGTCTATTTCTGGCTGCAGAAAAGCCCGCTTTGAGCCGGCCAGCCCCTCAGGGCAATAGCAGGTACCTTCTGCGGCTCGGCCCCAAAGGCGTGCGAGCCGTCCTCGCGGCGGCGCTGCTTTTAAGTGTAGCGGGCTCAATATCTGCCTCCAGCGTACACTTCGACCTCAATCCACTGCGCCTCCAGTCCAAAAACTCCGAATCTGTCTACTGGGAAAGAGTTACGGTGGAAAATTCCGACCACTCACTTCTTTCGGCGGCAGTCCTCACAGACTCCCCCGAAAAGGTGAGAAGTGTGACTGCAAAATTTAAAGCCCTGCCGACCGTTGCCAATGTTGATAACGTATTTACTCTCCTTCCTGACAACCAGGAACAAAAGTTACCGGTCTTGAGGTCCATTGCTCTGCTCATTCCCGACGTCAAGCCGTCTGGCGACCGTTTAGCCACAGAAGCGGGCCATCCCGACATGGAAGAGGACCTTGGCGCCGGCTCATCCTACAAGGCCGATTTGATTGAAATTCTCCAGAGAATCAGGTTCAAGATGCAGGACCAGCAGGCTGAGAAATGGGGAGCTTCCAAGCCTTTGCTTTCGCAAATGGTGAAAGTCAAGGAATCGATTGACAGCATCGTCCAATCGCTCGACAATTCACCTGCGGCGCTCCAGAGGCTTTCGGAATACCGCCGGCGTTTCAAAGAGGACATCGTGGATCAGTGGACCCTGATCAAACATAGTTCTTCCGCTTCTCCAATGACCGTCAACGATATTCCCCTTGAACTCAGAGACCAGTTTTTTCAGGGGGATAAATACCTTATCCGGATCTATCCCCGGGACTCGATCTTGGAGGCAGGAACGCTGGCGCGATTTGTCACAGATCTCCAATCGGTCGACCCTGACGTTTTAGGTGATCCTGTCTATCTCTATGTATTTGCCTATGCGTTCAAAAAAGCGTGTATCGCCGCTTCGGCTTACGCATTGGTCGCGGTATCGCTGCTTCTTCTTTTTACATTACGGAGCTCGCGCCTTATGCTGATATCCATTATCCCACTTGTCGTCGGGACGATCTGGACTGTTGGCATAATGGTCGCCGCAGGATTTGATTTCAATCTTGCTAACAGCATATTTATGCCCCTCGTAGTCGGGGCAGGCGTGGAATACGGCGTGATTATTCTCCTCAGGTGGCGAGAGGGCGAGTCAGGGTATGGACGTCTTGCCTTCAGTACGGGCAAAGGCGTCATTCTCGCAGCTCTAACCACCACCATTGGTTTTGGCACATTGATGATATCGAATCACAGGGGGATTTTCAGCCTGGGTTTTGTAGCCGGTGTAGGAAGCATCTGTGTTCTCGTTGCTGCGCTGCTCATCCTTCCCGCCATTTTGTCTTTTGTTAAAGATCCGGTTCCGGCTGTTGAGAAGGAGGCTATAGATGTTCAGAATTAGGCTGTTTTATTTTCTTTTTGTATTCTTTTTTATCTTCCCGGGGACCGTTGCGCCGCTGCGAGCGCAATCCGGCGCTACAGACCAGGTGCGCTCGGTACTTGATAAGGCCATGGATATCCAGACCAAACCGGAACTCCAGGGAACTCAAAACCACAAAGAACGGTCTGAACTGATTCGAAAACTCATCTCGGAAAGTTTCCTGACCGGAGAAATGGCCAGGGAATCGTTGAAAGAACATTGGACCAAACTCTCGCCTAACCAGCGCGAGCGATATCAGGCTCTCTTCAGCGCACTTTTCGTAGATTCCTATACCAGGCGCGTTCTGGATTTCCTGAAAAGAGAGACAATCGAATATCCCGGAGAGACTTCCGAGGGTAAATACACGAAGGTTCGCACTATAATTATGCGAACAAACGAGCACATCCCTGTCGACTACATACTTGAGCTTAAGGACCGGAAGTGGATAATCAGAGATGTGATAATAGATGAAGTCGGTACCGTCGAAACCTACCAGAATTCTTTCGATAGATTCTTGAGAGATCACCCTTTCGATGCTCTTATTGAGAGGATGGCAATTCAGAAAAAAGTCGGAGAGGAACTTTGATCGAAATCACGAATACAGGCCTGATCCCCTCTTCATTCAATAAAATGATCTGAAAGGACTGCTCGCTGGAATGAACTGGCGGCCGGTCCTTTTCAATTTTACTATCAAGATAAGAACCAGCATGAGGCGGCGGGCCGCATGAGTGGCGAGGTAGGGCTGCTTGGCTGAAGATCATTCATCCTCGACCCCAACCCGATCCCGGTCAGTGGTGGTCGTAGCGCTTGGGACATCACAGACCCTGGCATGGGCGTCGAGCTACTACTTACCGGCAATCCTTGCTGATCCCATCAGTGCCGGAATCGGCGTGCCGAGCGCCTGGGTATTTGCTGCATTCTCTGCGGCGCTCTTGATCGCTGCACTTTCCGGCCCCTACGTGGGGCGAGTTATCGATCGCCGCGGAGGACGCGGCGTTTTGACGCTCTCGAGTCTTGTGTTGGCTGCCGGACTGCTCGCGCTAGCCGCTGCAGTCGGGCCCTTCAGTCTCTTCGGGGCTTGGGTGGTGCTCGGTATCGGGATGGCGCTGGGGCTTTACGACGCAGCTTTTGCGGCGCTGACAACATTCTATGGCAACGAGGCCGACGGCCCGATCACCGGGATAACGCTTTTTGCCGGCTTCGCATCGACACTGAGTTGACCCTTGTCCTCGCTACTTAATCATGCGCTGGGTTGGCGTGAAACCTGCCTTGTCTGGGCGGCGGTTAACCTTTTAATCAGCTTTCCGCTCAATCGCTTCCTATTGCCCTATCCTACGCATTGTGAACATTTACGGCAGATGCCGGAAGTTCCCGTGAGCTGGAAGCCGTATAAGGAAATGTTCCTTCTTGCTTATGTGTTTGCAGCAGCCTGGTTTGTTACCGGCTCGATGGCAGCGCACCTGCCAAGGTTACTCGAAGGAGCTGGCGCAACGCCCCTGCAGGCTGTTGCCGCCGCCGCCCTGATAGGACCGGCGCAGGTAGCAGCGCGCCTTGCCGAGTTTTTCATCCTGCGACGGAAACATCCACTCGTCTCTGCGAGAATCGCCACTCTGCTTCATCCACTCGGAGCCGCCGCCCTGGTATTTATGGGTCCATCTGCTGCGGCGATCTTCGCGACCCTTTATGGTGCGGGCAATGGCCTTCTGACCATCGCACGCGGCACTGTACCGCTGGCACTCTTTGGTCCACACGGCTACGGCGAGCGTACCGGCCTGCTCGGGGCCCCAGCCCGGGCCGTACAAGCTCTTGCCCCTCTGGGCTTCGGGCTCCTACTTGGCCTCATGGGCAATTCAGTGATCTTTGTCTCGGCGGGCCTTTGCCTGTCTGCCTTTGGGGCTCTACTCTGTCTGAGCACGACCCGGATTTATTCAAAGCGGTCTGTTCCCCCATATCCACCTGACCGCTTTTTGCCTCAATTATGATCTCGTCATGCGTGATCGATCCCCGTCAACTACATACTTGACAGATGTAATCCCCGGTAAGGTTGATGTGCTCCCAGCCTAACGGCGAAAGGTGCGATAGCAGCTTATCGTCGATCTCCCTTCGATTGTTCCGTAACGCCTGTTTGCTTGCTCCAGGTAGACCGTATTCCATAGGATGATGGCGGCCGCCACCAAGTTGAGACCGCTGGCTCGGTAGCGCTGGTTCTCGAAACGGCGGTCGCGGATTTCTCTGAGTACATTAACCTACTTGCCAAATTTAACCAATTAGGTTATTTTATTAGCGTATGGAAAAGCGCACGCCTCACTGCAAGCTGTCGCTCATAAAAGCCATGATCCAATCCGGCGAGGTGCGAATAACTCTGTCAGCGCTTGCGGGCGGGGCGGCGTTGGGATTCGATGCGGACGGCATTGTCGGCGTGGTCATGGCGCTTACGCCAAAGGATTTTTATAAAAGCATGACGACGTACTCCGATCATCGGATTTGGCAAGACGTTTACCGGCCTGCAACATCAGCGGGTGAGGTGTATCTGAAACTCACCGTCGTCGATGAAGTGCTCATCGTGTCTTTTAAGGAGCTATCATCATGAAATGTCCAGTTTGCGGAGGCGCCGAATTGGTGCGCGATACCCGTGACATGCCTTACATATACAAGGGCGAATCAACGATAATTTCCCCGGTAACCGGTGATTTTTGCCCCGCGTGTGGCGAAGCTGTGCTTGAAAAGAGCGAATCGGAGCGTATTAGTGCGTTGATGCTGGGGTTCAACAAGCAGGTAAACGCATCGATTGTCGATCCAACATTCATTGCGAATGTGCGCAAGAAGCTTGCTCTCGATCAGCGCGAAGCCGGCGAGATTTTCGGTGGTGGCGCCAATGCGTTTTCACGCTATGAGAACGGCAAGACTAAGCCGCCGCTGGCGCTGGTGAAACTGCTCAGAGTGCTTGATCGTCACCCGGACCTTCTAGCGGAAGTCAAATCGGCTTAGCGTACGATTTTCTCGTTTCGTGAGCAACCTCTATGCAGCTAGCGATCTTTGATGTCGACGGTACACTTACGGAAACCAGCGATCTGGATACAGATTGTTTCACGCACGCCATCGAGGAATGCTTTGCTCTTACCGGCATCGAAACTGATTGGTCACTTTACGTGCATCCAACCGATGCTGGAATTTTGGAAGAACTATTTCAGCGGCATTTCAAAAAAAGCCCCTCTGCCGCTGAAATAGCTCACGTGCAGAACAGCTTCGTTGGTCATCTTCAGCGTGTTCTTGGCCATAATAACTCTACTTTCCCATCCGTGAAAGGTGCTGGGCATTTCTTAACCCATCTATGCAGAGACACCGGATGGGCTTGTGTAGTGGCCACTGGTGGCTGGAGTCTTTCAGCCCGCTTCAAGCTCCGAGCCTCGCACCTTGTTGTCCCATGCCCAATCATATCATCTGACGATGCAATCTCCCGGCAAGAGATTCTCAAACAGGCTATTGAAGCCTCCCTGCGCTTCTATGATGTCGACGGTTTCTCTCGTATTGTCAGTGTTGGGGATAGTGTTTGGGATGTTGAGACAGCGAAGTCATTGAGGTTACCGTTTGTTGGAATCGCGCAAGGATCGAGAGCGGATCGGCTAAAGTTTCTCGGCGCCTCCCATATACTGCCGGACTTTATGAATCTAAATGAGGTTTTCAAGGCACTGGACGATGCGCTAGAGCCAAAATTGGAACACGGTGTGCGGTTGCCGAAGTCGTCCTCCGAATAAATGGGCTTACCGTACTTTTTTTCCGAATTCTCTTAGCGCCCCTCAAAGCAGCACAGGTGAAAGCTCAGGGTTTCTAACGCTTATTTAGATCTCCAAAGATCGGCTTCCTGCCGTATTCTTTCCACCTGTTGTGCATCCACAGATACTGTTCGGGAAATCTCCGGATTACTTCCTCCATCTTCAAGTTTATTTCCCTGGTGATGCGTATGATCTCAGAGCGCTCATCCGACTTGTGCGGGTCCGGCCAGATCGGGTCCGACACGAACCCTTCAAAAAAATAAGGATCTTTCGTGCGGCAGGCTGCAACGACGACAACCGGACGGCCGTGCCTGATCGCTAGAAGCGCAGGAACCGGAGTAACCGTGGCGCTTTCCCCGAAAAACTCCACCCTGAGTCCCCTGCCGGTGCTTTGGTCGGGAAGCATGCCCACCGATTTCCCCTTCCGCAGAATGCGATCCAGTGAGAACATGGCGTTTACTTTTGGAATCATTATCTGCCCGCTTCCAATGCGGCTGGAAAGAATGGCGCGTTCCAGATACGGATTATCCAGTGGACGGATGACTATGGCGAGTGGAATGCCGATCAGGGAGCTGACATAGGGCAGGAGCTCCCAGTTGCCGAGATGCGGAGTAAGGAATATGCAGCCGCCCGCCTCGTCATGAATCATCTTTGCCTTCTGAAAAAGATCTTCGAGATGCTCGCTCTTGTATCGCCTATCCCGGATCACCCTGCCGTTTTTGAATCGAAAAGGCGACTTTACCATTTCAACGGCGGTGAGGATAAAAGCCTTGCAGCTCTGGCGGGCAAGCTTCTTTATCTCTTTTTCACTCATCGTTTGGCCGAAGGCGATCCTTAAATTTTGCAGGGCTATTTTACGCCTTCGCGGAATTACTGCGTAGAGCAAAGAACCGACAAGTCCGGAAACCACTCTGACTATCTTGACAGGGATCAACCTTACGAGAAAAACCAGGGCAGAAAAACCCAGGTATTCCAAAATCTGCTGAGTCTTGCTGTGCCCTTTTTTGTTCATGTTCGGCGCGCACAGCCCTCGACCAGAACGCACGAGGACTGGCCGATTATTCCGTAGCTAACCGATAGAAAACTATTCCCCCTGGCTTCCAGGGCTGAGGCTGAAATATTCATGTCATCGAACGCGTCTTCGGATTTTGAAAAGTTTAGCGTCCCCGGAACAAGGCCCTCATTTATTGCCTTTATGCCAAGGATAACTTCGCAGATGTCGCTGGCTGCGCCCATGTGTCCGGTATAGGGCTTGAGGGCGCAGACAGGCACCCTGCTTTTTTCGCCGCCAAGAATTTCAGCGATTGAGTTAAGCTCCGAGCGGTCCCCTTTGCGCGTCCCACTCCCGTGAGGGCAAATGAAAGCGGCGTCACCCACATTGATGGCTCCCTCCTCCAAAGCGGCCTGAATCGATTTTTTCGAAATTTGCTCCGGAACACTCAAACCTTTACCGCTCGGGATCTCGATGCAGTTGGCGAGCCCTTTGATTTCAGCCAGAATATGGGCGCCTCGGGCCTTTGCCCGTTCGCTGTTTTCCACCAATATCGCTGCGCCTCCTTCTGCTGGAATGAATCCGTCCCGCGCCCGGTCAAGCGGCCTGAATGAAGCCGGACCACGTCTGCACCTGGACAGAATCCCCAATCCATCCATTTCGTACATCGGGATCTCCGAGATCCAACAACCACACCCTACCGCAAGAGCTACTTCCGCCTCCCCGGAGCGAACCTTGCGGCAGGCAAGCTCCAGGGCGTGGGCGCCACACGGTGAAAGGCTTGCAAGGCTCGTGTTCGGACCCATAAACTCGAATACAGCCGACAGAAAGCTGAAAAGGTTGTTGCTGATGGATTCGAGCAGGAAGAATGGATTTACCTTGTCCAGGGTGGATTTGTTGAGAACGGAGAAATCAATTCTATTTTCGGCGTTCTTTGTCGCATCTTTGATGGCAGGGTGCATGAACTCATATCCAACCTTCGTCAGGTCCCCCGATGCGATGAATAGAGACCGTCGTTCCCTGGGAATGGCCGACAGATCTATATTCGAGTTTTCCAACGCCTCCCTCGCCGCCTCAAAGCCGAGAATCGAGCCGCGGTTCAGAAAACGTACCTGGCCGGCCATATTCGAGGGAATATCATCGAGGCGCTTCGGACCTTCGACTTTCCCGAAAAACCGCAGATATTCAGGCTGGCCGGGACGCTCATCATGGCGCTCGATCCCAGTCCTGCCTTCGAGCACACCCTTCCAGTTGAGATCGACCCCGTTTCCCAGAGGGGTGACCAGACCCATTCCGGTGACTACAACCCGCCCTTGCAAAGACATTGAGATATCTCGATCCAGTTAATCCAAAAAGACTTAAAAATGCCGCATTGCCCATTACGCCGGTTGAATCGGGCACGACCCGGCACAACGCCGCACGATGTTACAATCGAATTTTACGAGTAAGTATTTCAAAATACCTTTTCTGCTCTTCAACTTCCTCGATAGTTTCAAGGTTGACCAGGTTCCCCTGAAACTCCGCTTTAACCTTGCGTTTTCCATTGACCTCCGCTAACCCGCTATAAATTTTCAGGTCATTCGAGGGTGCGGGAGCCACGCTCACACTCAGGTTTACCTGGTCGCCCGGAAGAACGAAGCTGTAAAAATTACATTTCAATACTCGGGCTATCAAAAACCATTTCTCAAAATTCGACGATGCCGCCTCGAGCCAGCCGCTGAGCTGAACAAGAGCTTCGAGGAGCATTATTCCGGGCATGATCGGGTTTTTCGGAAAATGAAATTCCAGGAAGTCTTCGCTCATTGCGACATTTTTCACCCCGGTGATATTACTTCCAGGGTCAAGCGTTATTATGCGGTCAACCAGAAGGTATCTCATGGGACGACTCCTTCCCGTGTTCTTCATCCTGCTATTGGGACGTCAAAATTACTGACGCGACGGCAAAATCACCCGAATGTGAAATCGATACAGTGTACTGGTAAATCTTTCTTCGCCGTCCGATTTTTTCCGTCCAGCCACTGACTGAAAGCTCGGGCCTGCCGGATCCCCCGGACGTTACTTCTATTTCGCGGAGCGCTCCGTCTATTCCGCTCCCGGACAACCCGGTTCCGAGCGCTTTCAGGCACGCCTCTTTCGCCGCGAATCGTCCGGCCAGATGAACGTAGGGGTCCGGCCTGGAAAAACAATACTCCCGTTCTCTGTCTGTGAATATTTCCCCGGCTAATTCAGGGCGCGTGAGCAAGATCCTCTTTATTTTCGAAACAGGAACGATATCTATTCCCTGCAATATATGGATCACGAGGCGCTCATCCTCAGCTTCAGCTTGATTTCACTTTCCACCTGAATACTTTCTTACCACAATGGTAGCGTTCTGGCCGCCAAAGCCGAATGAATTCGACAGGGCGGCGCCAACGATCTTCCGGCGCCAGACATTTGGAACATAATCCAAATCGCATTTTGGATCGGGATTGGACAGATTTATTGTCGGATGGATTTGATCCCTGGCCACCGTAAGCACGGTAAACACAAACTCGGGCCCCCCTGAACCGGCCAGCAGGTGACCTATAAGGGACTTGCTCGAACTTATCGCAATTTCCCCGGCCCTCTCGCCGAAAACCTTCTTTATGGCTATTGTCTCTGCCAGATCGTTCAGCTTTGTCGATGTCCCATGAGCGTTTATATAATCGATTTCGCCCGGTCCCATTCCGGAATCGGCCAATGCGCGGGACATCGAACCCTCGGCCCCCTTCCCTTCCGGATGAGGAGCTGTCAGCCGCCATGCATCCATAGTGGAAGCGTATCCCGCGACCTCGGCATAAATTTTTGCGCCGCGAGCGCGCGCGTGAGACTCATCTTCAAGGACGGCAATCCCTGCCCCCTCTCCCATGACCAGACCGGACCTTTTCCGGTCGAAAGGACGGCAAAGTCTTTCAGGCTCGGTTTTGGATATGGCTACGGAACCAAGCAGCGCAAAAAATACGAGCCCCACCGGGTTTATCATAGAGTCGGCGCCTCCCGCAAGGACCAGGTCCGCCTCTCCTCTTTTGATCGCCCTGTAAGCGGTACCCAGGGCCTGCGTTGCCGATGCGCACGCCGTGGTGACCGTCGTGTTCATCCCGTTCAGGCCTAGTCGGGCGGATATGACGGCGCCAGGCTCGCTCGCATTGTTGCGAATTATAGATTCCCGGTTAACCCGGTCCAATTCGGCGGCAAACCGCGCTGAATCGAATTTTCCATCCGGGCTCAGCCAACCGTGAATGTCTTCCAGCCGGTTTATTCCAAGCCCTGAGCCGATCGCCACGCCAAACCTCGAACGGTCTCCTCCTTTTTGCCCCAAACTTGAGTCGCTCAACGCCTGTGTTGAAGCCCAAAGGGCAAAGAGGGTCCTGCGCTCGCCTACTGATTCGGCCTCAGAGGGAAACTCGCTACAAATCCGGCCCCAGTCCTTCGTTGACACCTGTCCGGCCGCCTGAACCGGGGATTTCCCTGCACAGTCCAGCTTTATTTTGCTCACCCCGGAGACGCCGGCCAGCGCCTTGCGCCAGTTCTCCTCGACTTCCAGCCCAAGGGCCGTGGCGAGTCCAAGACCGGTTATTACCACCTTTCGATTGCCCATGTCAGCCTTCAAAGCTACCCCAGCCATCCGCCGTAGTACCGAAACAGCCTGCGCAGCGCATCCCGGTCAACCTTGGCCGAATGAACGTAGATGATTCTGCCGATGGATGCTATTTCGCGACCGTCAACCATCATCTGCGCAGAACCCAGGGAATCGCTCCTGGAGGTCGAGATCAGCCGTCCGGAAATCTCCGCGGAAAAACCGGGCTTCAGATCCGGTGCTACCTTCACATCCTCGATCAGCGACATGACCGCTGAGAGCCGAAAATCATGCGTATGTATGATCAGCCAACCCAGAAGTTGAGCCATGGCTTCGATGAACATCACGCCCGGGATTAGGGCCTGTTTGCTGAAATGCCTTCGGAAACACTCTTCAGAAAGGCCGAAAGCTTTTATCCCGGTTATCGATTCCCCTGGCGACAGGCTGGTTATCCGGTCATAGAGCAAAAGTCTCATGTAGTCTCACCTGAGGTTTTCCCGATAATCATGGACGCGCAGCGGCCTTCATAGCTTAGCCCATTTACCAGGACGAGGCTCGAACTCGATGGGACCCTTGGCGAGGCGCCTCCCGGCCAAATGTCCATCGTCAAAGTGAGCAAATCAGGAGTACTCAGTCCAATTGCCGTATTAAGGATGGGACCGGCTGCAAGCATTTCGCCCAGCGCAGTCGCGCAGGAGACCGCAATCGGCGCTTCCCCCTCCATGCCGAATATCTCTCGGACAGCCTCGATCTCGTTTTGACTGTAACTTCCCAGCATAACCAGATCGATTTGATCCGGGCGAACCTCGGCCTGAGAAAGGGCTCCCCGCATTGCCGAGCATATGGCCTGCCGGGAAGTGAAACCGTCCTTATCATCCCTGTGGCATGAAAACCCGAACCCGATGACCCGGGCCAGGATGTTCGCCCCTCTTTCAATGGCCCCTGACAGCGGTTCCAGCACAAGCATCGCCCCACATTCTCCGAGCCCAATCCCGGTAGGGGTACACTTTGCGCTCTTCGCGCTCCATCCGATCTCGGGCGGCCCAATCAGTCCCTTCAATTTGGCGCGGGCAAGACTGAGCGGCGATACCTCCTCGCCTACCCCCCCTGCCAGGGCCACTTTTGCCTTTCCTTCCCCCAGAACTTTTACCGCTTCGGCGACAGCCTGAATCCCCGCGTCCCCATGCGGGGAAAAAACACAGTTTTCACCCTGCAATCCAAAGTGTATGGCGGCTTGGCAAAAAGCGACATTGTTAAGCATGCCCAGGGGCCACAACGGATAGATTTCCTGGTAGCCGGTGGAGAAAAATCTGTCGTAATCCAGATCGCCGTTATGACTCAGCGACTTCAGCACGGACGAAAGCAGATCTTCGATGTGATAATCAACCATCCCCATTCCGGCAAAAAAGCCGAAATCCCCGGGATCGAACCTATCCGGCGCTATCGCGGCATTGCCAAGCGCTTCTTCCATAGAGATCAGCAGAAGCGAAAGATGCGTTCCCATGGACCTGGCAAGTTGAGGATGGATATCAGTCTTCAACGCGGGAAGATTCTTCACCTGAGCCGCCAGGCAGTCAAACCCACCGGCATCCAAACCCACAATCTCCCTCAAACCGGATTTTCCGGAGGTCAATTCCAGGCAGATTTCCCGGACCGAATTGCCCAGCGAGCAAACCGCTCCCAGACCTGTTATTACTATTTGATCGGGCAACGGAGATGGACGGCTCTGATTGACGGCTTTCATCGGCGGAATTTACCGAAGCATAGACAGGCGTTCTGGCCGCCAAAACCGAAAGAATTGGAGAGTGCAATCCCGTGCGACTGTTCACGAGCCAGATTGGGAACATAGTCGAGATCGCATTTCGGATCGGCAAATTCGTAATTGATCGTCGGCAGGAGTACGGAAGCGTTCAGCCCCATTACGGTGAGGCCCGCTTCGATCGCGCCTGCGGCCGCGATGGTGTGGCCGATCATCGATTTGTTGGAGCTGACGGGGATTTTCTTCGCCCTCTCTCCCCAAACCCTCTTTATCGCAAGGGTTTCTATCTGATCATTCTGGACGGTCGAAGTCCCGTGAGCATTAATGTAATCGATATCGTCAGGCGCGAGACCGGCATCCGCCAGGGCCCCCTGTATCGCAAAAACGGCGCCGTCTCCCTTGGGGTGGATGTCGGTTATCCGAAACGCATCGGCGGACGAACCATACCCCAACACTTCGGCGAAAATGGGCGCATTTCGCTCGAGGGCATGATCGAGGCTTTCGAGAACGAGCGACCCGGCTCCCTCTGACATGACGAACCCGTTTCTCTTGCGGTCGAACGGCCTCGAGGCCTTCTCCGGAGACGAATACCTTTCGGAAAGGGCGCGAATCAGCACAAAACCGATAAAGCCCGAAAAGTTTAGATTGGATTCGCAGCCCCCCGCGATCATCACGTCCGCTTTCCCCTCCCTGATGATCCCGAGCGCTTCGCCGATGGCCTGCGCCCCGGCCGCACAAGCCGAGACAGTGGTAATATTGCTGCCCCTGCAATTGAATAGAATCGACAGGATCGAAGTAGCTACATCCGGTTTTCTGCGGAAGAAATTAAAGAAAGAGTAAACACCGTTTGCGGTAAGGCCACGAATATCCCAGGTGTCTTTGCCGCAATAGCGGTATAGCGTGAGCATGTCTTCTACCGAGGGGTTTTCCCCATGATACCCAAGGCTTACGCCGATTCTATCTCTGTTTTCGATGGAATTCAGGCGCGCCGATTCGACGGCTTCGGAAACTGCGGATATCATGAGCTTGAGACCGCGCGAGTTGCACTTTTCGATCCCCTGAAGCCCTTTGGCCGCGAAAGCATTCAGCCAGGAATCATCCACCTGTCCCCCGATGCGGCAAGGCAACCCCTGCGTTTCGAAAGAACTCAGGAAGTCTATTCCAGAGACCCCGTTTTTAGCATTTCCAAAGGTTTCCCGGCTGTTTTTACCGATCGGGGTGATCATCCCGTAACCGGTAACGACCACTCGCTTTCCGTTTCGCAGCATATTCAAATCCGGTCCTCAAGCACATATTGCCGTGGAATCAGAAGATATTTTTACTCTCCTGGATCTCCTTTAACCATGTTTGTATCAGGTCGTCGCCACTTGTGAAGGTGGCCTCCTCACTACAGGAGCCGCAATGTATTCGAGTTTCATCCTTGAGGCTCCAGTTCTGTGCCCCGCAGTTAACGCATTTTTCGGCCAGCGAATCCAGAAGGTTCATTACCCCTTCGACAATGGAGCTGACCGTAACCATTGCAGGCAGTTCGTCCATATCCATTCCGGCCTGAACTTGTTTGCCGGAATCGTCGTAGCGCAGGGCCAATACAGCGGCAGCTTTGTCGGTCAGCTTGCCGTCCGAATCGATTGCGCTTTCTTCGCCGAACAGCTCCTCCATATGATCGAGAACAGAGCGCCGCGCCATCTTTATCCCGAAAGTCTGCTCCAGGCGGTAATTTATATCCAGAAAATCGAGCGATTCAGCGCCAAGGTCCTTGATCAGGGAACTTTCCGGCTTAACTCTCACGGGATTGATATCGATTCCCTCCGAGATCGCTTTTGTCACTTCACTAAGGACCCTCTGTTCGGAGATGAGATTCTGCTTCATTACCGGTCAACCTCTCTATTTTGATTTGTGTTTTCCCTGCCATGCGGGGCGGTATAGACTATTGCTCAAGCCATTGTCAACCACGATGGTTTGACCCCGAATACTCCGTGCGGCCGGACTGCAAAGAAACAGGACCACCTCGGCGATCGCCTCCGTGCTGACGCAGAGTTCGTCAGGTATATGCTCGAGTTCTTCCATATACTGCCGCAGGACCCGGAACGAGTCCGTCCTGACAATCCCTCCGCAAATGCCGTTCACGCTGATATTTTTGGGAGCGAAACTCTCGGAGCAGTCTCTGACAACCGACTCCATCGCCGCCTTCATGCTTCCAAGAGGATAGGATGGGTTGTAGAAACGGCTCCCGAGACTGGATATGAAAACGATCTTGCCCTCAGCGGCCTCCAGGAGCGGCAAGGCTTCCTGAATGCAGAATATATTCCCCATGAAGTTGGTTTCGACCAACTGTCGAATATCTCTTTCAAGCAGTTTTTCAATCGGCTTGAAAGGGGCCTTGGCCGCGTTGAGGATCAGAAAATCAAGTCGGCCGAACCGGCTGGAAATCGCCTCCGTCATATCCCTGACCGACGATTTCAATCCGATATCAGCCTGTATGGAAAAAGCTTTCCGCCCAAACCCCTCTATCTCCCGGCAAACCTCCTCCGCTTTATTCAGTGAACCGGCCCCTGACCTGGAGTGATTTACAACCACATCCGATCCTGCCTGCCCGAATGCCAAAGCTATAGCGCGGCCGATTCCCCTCGAGCTTCCGGTTACAAGCGCAACTTTACCCTCAAAAAAGCCTGTTTCCATTCCAGTAAAAAAAACTCCCGTTGCGGTGAGTCGAGATTTCAATTCAGGATTATTCAGGGCCCTCAGACAGAGCAGGCCCAAAAGAGACATTCTAGCACAGTGGCGGAATTTTACAACCGCTTGCCGGTGAGAGTTTGCAGTTGAACAGACCGGGCGAGGGCAAGAAACTCCTGTGCTGAAAGGGTCTCCGGGCGCCTTTTCGGGTCAATCCCGGCTTGCTCGCAGGTGTCGATGACAGCGCGGACGGAAAGGCCGAAAACCCCTGAAAGGCTGTTCCCCAGGGTCTTTCGCCTCTGCTGAAAGGCTTTGCTGACCAGTTGTCTCAGGAATCCGAACTCCGGACCATCAGGGCGCTTCTCGGCGAAATCTATGCGAAGCACGATTGAATCCACTTTCGGAGGCGGATAGAACTGCCGGGGCCCGACGCTGAAAAGTATCCGCACCTTGGAGTAAATCCCGAGAAGGACGCTCAGGACCCCGTACTCTTTGCCGCCGGGAGCGGCAAATCGCATCCCAACCTCTTTCTGGACCATGAATACAGCCCGCCCGATTGCCGGAAAACACTCGAGCAGGTGGAACATCAATGGGGAGCTTATACTGTAAGGCAGATTCCCAAGCACGACCAGGCGGTTTCCCTCACTATCCGCGAGATTTCGAAAATCGAACGATAGGGCGTCCTGTTCATAAATAATAGTCTTTTCCGGCGGTATCCTTTCACGAAGGTACTCACTCATTTCTCTGTCCACCTCGATCAGATGAAGCACTCTGACTTCAGGCAAAAGAAAACGAGTGAGCGCCCCGAGACCCGGACCTATCTCGACTGCCGCATCGCCCTCTCTGAGGCCGGCGCTTTGAACGATCTTTTCGGCGGTTGCCGGCTGCACGAGGAAATGCTGCCCAAAGCGTTTCCGCGGCCGGGATTTCTTCCCGTGAAAATACTCGCTGGGTGATAGGAAATCGGGCATAACATCGTTTTACTATCTGATTTTACTGGCATAAGTCAACTAAATATCCAGGAAGTATCCGAAAAGTTACCGGATCGCAAATCGGCCACCAGTCAACATTCAGGTGATGCGGTACGTGCACAGTTTGTAGAAGAAGAGATGATAACTGCACAAAATGAAATCGACCTGCAGGACTTTGGGGTGAGCCAGCAGCGCCTTGTTTGCTATATGCAAACATGGTAACCTGGAAGCAGAATGGGCGTGCACCCTCACCAGCTCAGGTACGCTTGCGACACTGCCCCGGCCGACTAGGGCGCGGACTTGCGGTTAATTCGTGACCATTTTGGGACACCTCGACATCCGGCACACCGTCATAATCCGGCACAGTTTGAAAGGCTTTGGAGAACCAACGGCAACAGCCCTACGGGCCTCGCGAAGAAGAGCTTAACATGAAAAAACAATCAGTGGTTACCAGGAAAGAACGTGATGTTCGGACGTGCTCAGAGATGTGGCATACGTCCGGGGTATTACTCGAAAAAGGGCAGCAGCAACCAGAGGGTTGTATCCACCAGTTCAGGGCAAGTCTAGTTTTCACGGCCTTTGCCCTGGAGGCATACCTGAACCATATCGGCCCAAAATTATTTCCCGACTGGAGTAAATTAGAGCGCCTCGGACCGCGAAACAAACTTAAGAAAGTTGCTGAGCACCTCGCGCTAAAGGTTGATGGGAACCGACCATGGCAAGTGATGGAAGACCTTTTTGGATACAGGAACGACATTGCGCACGGCAGGAGCGCACAGCAAACGTCCACCGAAACGGTGCCTTTAGACGAATATAGAAACCGAGAGTCCCTCCTTCAGTTTGTCCCAACGAAGTGGGAAGAATACGGCACTCAAGAAAACGCCGAGCGAGCACGTGAGGACGTTGAAGCCATTGCTTATGCGATCCATGAAGCAGCCAACATCGAGGATGAACTGCTTCCCTTCCTTCACGGCGTACAGTCTTCTATGTCGTGGATTGAGCCGAAGTGAAGCATGGAGACGAACGGTAATTAACTGAACAGTTCTTGGTGGTTCATTGGCTGCATGTTTGCTAGCCGCTGAAGCCGAATGTTAATAGACCAAACGTCTTACGAGAAGGAACAAATGAACAACGGCAACGGTAAGTCTCTCGAATCATGGCTTTGGGATGCCGCGTGCAGCATTCGGGGTGCCCAGGATGCACCGAAGTACAAGGATTTTATTCTCCCGCTTGTTTTCACCAAACGCCTTTGCGACGTATTCGATGACGAGATCGACCGAATCGCCGAAAAGGTGGGCTCTCGCGCCAAGGCATTTAAGCTCGTCGGACGAGATCAGAGCCTTGTCCGTTTTTACCTTTCCATCATCCCCGAAAACCCGGATGATTCGGTCTGGTCGATCATACGGAGCCTGTCCGATAAGATCGGCGAGCGACTCACGACGTACATACGCGCCATTGCCAAGACAAACCCGGCTCTTGAGGGCATTATCGACCGGATCGACTTCAACGCCACTACGCACGGGCAAAGAGACATCGAAGATGACCGGCTCTCAAATCTCATCGAAGAGATTTCCAAAAAACGACTTGGGCTAAACGATGTCGAGCCGGATATCATCGGACGCAGTTACGAATACCTGATCCGTAAATTCGCCGAAGGTTCAGGTCAGTCAGCGGGTGAATTCTATACTCCCAAGGAAGTGGGCCTCGTCATGGCTGCGATTATTGACCCCGAGCCGGAAATGACGGTTTATGACCCCTGCTGCGGTTCGGCCGGCTTGCTCATCAAGTGTCAGCTTGTGCTGGAGGATAAAATGGCCCTGCGGAGCAAGACGAAGTACGCTCCGCTTAAACTTTTCGGCCAGGAGTACATCGGCAATACGTGGGCGATGGCGAACATGAACATGATCATCCACGACATGGAGGGTAAGATCGAAATTGGGGATACGTTCCGTAGCCCCAAATTCCGACAGGGAGGCGGGTTGCAAACCTTCGACCGCGTGGTGGCCAACCCCATGTGGAATCAGGATTGGTACGAGGAAAAGGACTATGATGCCGACGAACTGGGCCGGTTTCCACAAGGAGCAGGCTTCCCCGGCAAGCAGTCGGCCGATTGGGGTTGGGTGCAGCACATGTACGCATCACTTAACGACACGGGTCGGGCAGCCATCGTGCTCGACACCGGGGCCGCTTCTCGCGGGTCGGGCAGCGCCAACCGAAATAAGGAAAAAGAGGTCCGCAAGTGGTTCGTTGAGCAGGATTTGATCGAAGGGGTGATCTACTTGGCCGAGAACATGTTCTACAATACGTCCGCTCCGGGAATTCTGCTATTCCTTAATAAGGCAAAACCGGATGATCAAAAGAACAGGCTACTCCTGATCAATGCCAGCCAGGTTTTCGCTAAAGGGGACCCCAAAAACTACATCCCTGATGACGGTATCGAGCGGATTGCGATGACGTTCCTTGCCTGGAAAGAAGAAGAGAAGTTCAGCCGAATCGTCACCACGGAGGAGATCGCCCGCACTGACTACAACATCTCTCCCTCGCGCCACGTCCATGTCAAGGATGCGGAAGAGTACCGCCCAATGGGCGAGATCGTGGAGGATCTCGATCTACTGGAAGCAGAAGCAGCCGAGGCCACTGCGGGTCTGAAGGCTATCTTGGGTACGCTGAGGATAAATAAGTTTTTCACTGGAGGTATGCGCAGCGAACCTCAAAGACAGTCAGAAATCGGCCCGATTCCGCTAAGCTGGGACGTTGTTCCTCTTGGTGAAGTGCTGAAGTTGGCTCAGTACGGCCTGTCTGTCAAAGGGGCCAATGCAGGAAATTACCCAATGCTACGAATGACTAATCAGGTCAACGGGAAGATCGTGGCCAATAACTTACAATGGGTTCAAATCAGTGAAGACGAATTTAATAAGTTTGCTCTTGGGCGGGGCGACATACTATTCAATCGGACCAATAGTTTTGACTTGGTTGGGAGAACGGCAATCTTCGACCTTGAGGGTAGCTATGTCTTTGCTTCTTACTTGATCAGGCTACGAGTTGATCGCGAGCGGTTAAATCCGTTTTTCCTTAACCACTACTTCAATAGCGACCCGACTCAGCAACGACTGAAGAGCATTGCGACTCGTGCCGTGAGTCAGAGCAATATCAGTGCAACCCGGCTCAAAGGGTTTGCCATTCCTCTGCCCAACTTAGATGAACAAAACGAGATCATCTCAGCTCTCGATCATATCCACTCGAACCTAGAAGTCTTTGAACAACGGTGTACCGCGTTGCGAGAGTTATTCCGCACGCTTCTCGACCAACTCATGACCGCCAAAATCCGCATCAACGATCTGGATCTAGGGAAATTGGTTCATTGAACACGACAGAAACCCAATAGGAGGTAGCCTGATGCCAACTCCCGGCGAACACATGACTGTGCAAAGCCGGATTCTCCAGTACGCTCAGGACATAGGATGGACCTTTGTTCCCCGAGCCCAGGCCGAGGCGCGGCGGGGTTTCAACCCGGAAGGAGTTACACTGGCAGAACGGGCCGCCAAGGCGTCGCTCTATTTTGACGATCTGCTTTACCAGAAGGTCCGCGAATTCAATCCGCAATACACCGAGAGTGAGGGGGCGCTCGTCGGCCAACTTCGCCTCCTACAAGCCAATATATTTGGCAATCGAGAATTTCTCGCATACCTGCGGAACACTGGGAAATTCTACTGTGCCTCCGAAAGCCGCGAACTGGACCTGACGCTCATCGATTACCACGACATCGACCGCAACGTCTTCGAGGTCACTGAAGAGTTTTACTTCCACAACGGCGTCTATGGGATACGTGAAGATGTTGTTTTTATCGTAAACGGCATCCCTGTCCTGGTAATCGAGTGCAAGAACGCCAATAAGGATGAGGCCATTGCCCTTGCTGTCGATCAGATTCGCCGTTACCATGAGGAGACGCCCGAGGTCATGGTGCCGGAAATGATCTTCACAGTCACAGAGGCAATCGGATTCTCGTACGGCGTTACCTGGAACACGATCAGACGCAACATTTTCAACTGGAAGCACGAAGAAATCGGCCAATTAGAGGCAAAGGTCAAATCCTTCTGTGACCGTGCGCACATCCTGGGGCTGATCCGGCAGTACATCCTTTTCGCTGAAAAAGAAGAGGAGCTCAATAAATACATCCTGCGGCAACACCAGACGACCGCCGTCCAACGGGTGATCGGACGATGCCATGACCAGCAACGCGCCCGTGGGCTTGTGTGGCACACTCAGGGCAGCGGCAAAACCTACACAATGATCAAGGCCGCCGAGATGCTCTTCAAGGCACCCGAGAGCGAGAAGCCCACAATCTTACTGATGATTGACCGGAACGAGCTGGAAGATCAGATGCTCAAGAACCTGGCTGCACTGGGTCTCCATAACGTACAACACGCTGACAGCATCAATGCCCTGGTAAAAATCCTGAAGAGCGACTACCGAGGGATCGTTGTCACCATGATCCACAAGTTCAGAGACATGCCTGCTAACGTAAACGGGCGCTCCAACATTTACGTGTTTATCGACGAGGCCCACCGCACCACAGGGGGAGATTTAGGGAACTTCCTGATGGCGGGGTTGCCTAACGCCACGTTAGTGGGATTTACCGGCACCCCAATTGATAAGACCGCTTACGGGAAGGGGACGTTCAAGATCTTCGGTGTGGGCGACGCCGAAGGATACCTCCATAAATATTCTATCAGGGAGAGCATCGATGACGGTACTACGTTGTCGCTCTACTACAACGTTGCCCCAAATGAGATGCTTGCGAACCCGGAACTCATGGAACAGGAGTTCTGGTCTCTTGCCGAGACCGAAGGCATCGCCGACATTGAAGAGCTGAACAAGATTCTCGACAGGGCCGTCAACCTTAAGAACTTCCTGAAGGGGGACGAGCGGGTTGACAAGATCGCCAAGTACGTTTCCGATCATTACGTTCAGAACGTAGAGCCGCTCGGATACAAGGCTTTCCTGGTCGCCGTAGACCGCCCCGCCTGCGCCAAATACAAAAAGGCTCTGGACAAATATCTGCCTGCCGAGTATTCCGCCGTCGTTTATACAGGCTCTAATAACGACAGTGCGGAACTGAAGGCCTATCACATCGACGAGAAGACGGAAAAACAGATTCGGAAGGACTTTGCGCGACTCGGTAAGTTGCCCAAAATCCTGATTGTTACCGAGAAGCTGCTAACCGGCTACGACGCACCAATCCTGTACGCCATGTACCTGGACAAGCCGATGCGGGATCATACGCTGCTTCAAGCCATCGCACGGGTGAACCGGCCCTATGAAAACGAGGCCGAGGAAATGGTCAAGCCGCACGGTTTCGTCCTCGACTTTGTCGGGATATTCGACAAGCTGGAAAAGGCGCTCGCTTTTGACAGCGACGAGGTCAACGCCATCATCAAAGACCTGAACCTTCTCAAGGTCCTTTTCAAGAACAAAATGCAGCAGAAAGCGCCTGCGTATATCGCTCTTATCCGGCGGGATTTCGATGACAAGGATGTGGATGATCTGATCGAGCATTTCCGCGACAAGGAACGACGGAAGGAATTCTTCAAGGAGTACAAGGAGATCGAGATGCTCTACGAGATCATCTCTCCCGATGCCTTCCTCCGCCCCTTTATCGACGGCTATACCTCGCTCTCCGCGATTTACGACGTGGTCCGCAAGGCATACACTAAAAAGGTTTACGTTGATCGGGCCTTCCAGAAGAAGACCAATGAACTTGTCCAGCGGCATATCGAGACGGGGGCGATCAGCACCGTCACGCACTTCGTAGAAATCAACGCCGAGACAGTGGAACTCATCAAGAAGAGGCACGACGGCGACGGCACGAAGGTGATCAACCTTATCAAGAGCATCGAAAAGACGGCCGAGGAAAACAGCGACGACCCCTTTCTTATCGCAATGGCGGAACGAGCCAAAGCAGTTCAGGAGAGTTACGAAGATCGGCAAATCGGCGCCCAGGATGCTCTTAATGAACTCTTTCGTGATATCGAGAAAAACGAGCAGCGCAAGAAGGAGCAGGCCGAGAAAGGATTCGACGGCCTCACGTTCTTCGTATACCGTACGTTGCTCGATGCGAACATTAAAAACCCTGAAGAAGTCAGCGGGAAGATCAAGATTGCCTTCGTCGAGCATCCGAACTGGCGGACCAGCGAGGCAGCACTCCGGGAACTCCGAAAGGAGGTCACTTTCGCCATATACGCGGAGGAAGACGACCTCGATCAGGTAGTGCATATCGTGGATAACCTGTTCTCGCTTTTAGCTAAGGCGTATGCAATTTAATGAAGATGACGATTTCCGATAAGACCGAGTTTAAGGGTCGAGTCCAAACCTGGGCAGAGAAGCTCGATGTTAAGGTTACATCGATTTCGGTACGGCCTATGAAGACAAAGTGGGCGTCCTACTCCACTAATGGCCGCCTAACCTTCGATGCCTTTCTCCTCCAGCTCCGCGAGGAACTCCAGGACTACGTCATCGTCCACGAGCTTCTGCATTTCCACATCCCCAACCACGGCAGGCTATGGAAAAGTCTTATGCACGCGCACCTCGGCGAATATGAAGTGCTGGAGACTGAACTGAAAGAGAAGGCGAGTGGTAGCCGGTTGCGCCGGGCGCCGTTCTAGAAATCGATGATCCAAAGCCTTGAGCTAGGGTTTCGCCTTGGAGTGGTCTATCATGGATTTTAAAGTACCCCCCTTGCCCGACCCGAGCGACACGCTGTTTACTTCCGCAGAAGACTGGTGGAATAATGCGTGCCTTAATTATTTCCATGATGGCTGGGCAATTTACGCAGATGGCTACAAGGATGCCGCAGACATACTCGTTGACCATGTCAATGACCATGGACGGCGACAAGATTTTCTTGTCTATCCCATCGTCTTCCTTTACCGGCAATACCTTGAGCTAGCGATAAAGGACCTCATTCGCCAAGCTCGCAAGCTGCTCGATATTGCGGAACCATGTCCGAAGATTCACCGCATCGACCAACTCTGGGCATTATGCGATGCTTTATTGGAGGAAATCTCCCCTGACAACTCAGTCGAATACCGGAGAGAGATCGGGCGTCTGATCGGGGAGTTCTCTCAGGTAGACCCGCTATCTATGGCGTTTCGATATCCTGAGGACAACGACGGACATCCCTCTCTTCCCGGCATCAGCCACATCAACATCCCCAACGTGCGGGATGTGATAAATAAGATTTCTGCGATTCTCGAGGGGGCTGATGCTCACATTGACGAGTGCTCGTCATACAAACAGGATATGTGGCCCTGAATGGTGGTTTTCTTGTCACCGTTCTATCGAGACGGCTTTGCTATTAGCGGTCAGAGGTGCATCTCATGAATCCAGTCGTAGTATTGGAATGGAAGTTTTCGCCACCTGATTACTTTGAGGATACGATCAAGATCGCCCGCCAGAACTACACAATGACTATCGAAAACGGGCAAGTTCAGGCAATGATCGATTCAGTGATCTACGAGGCGAATCCCACTATGCGTCAAACGCTTCACGATGCCTTAAACGACCGGTTTCTTGGCGTACAATTATTCACTCATCGCGCATACGAACTCTCCCGCCCAACGATGACCCGCGTGCAGCCCGACGGGCGGAGGGAAATGTTCTTGGAAGTCCATGACCGCCTTGTAGTAAAAGACCACGTTGATATACTCATGTCCGACAAGAACGGTAACGTCACTTACGATTCAAAGCGTGACCGAATCGAGAAAAAAAAGAGCCTTGCGGAGTTAGTCGCTTCCCTCCGCGCTACCGACGTATTGCTGGCTTCATTACTTCGGAGCCACGACGCGGCAGTTCGTGATCCTGATAACGAGCTTGTGCATTTATATGAGATCCGAGAGGCCCTCAGCAAGAAATTTGGTGGTGAAAAGCCTGCGCTATCCGTGCTCGGAATAAGCTCTTCTCAATGGTCTCGCCTGGGGCAACTTTGTAACAGCGAGCCTCTGCGGCAGGGGCGGCATCGCGGAAAGGCCGGAATTATCCTCCGAGATGCTACTGAAGCCGAGCTGACCGAAGCACGCAGCATCACACGCGCCATGGTCGAAGCCTACCTCCGGTATTTAGAGGCTTCCCAAAGCCCTTGATGACCATGAGTGCCGGGACAGGAGGAGTCGTTTATGTCAAGAAAATATAGTCTTCCGCCATTTCTGTCAGGGATAGTGTCCCAGGATACTTACGAACGATGGTTGCGCCGGAAAGCTCAGGCTCACGTACGTCGGGACCGCTTAAGGGGCAACGTCACAGCAATCGGCGAGGTCTATCGAGAGGCTATTCACTCGGCTGTTCTGGAGAGCGAAGGACGCGACGCTTATACCGGCGAATCTCTCGACTGGAAGCTCATCAGCCAATACGATAATGACCAATCAAAGGCACAGGGTAGAAAGTACAAGCGCGATTTAGCCCTGCTCCCTACTGTAGATCACGTGAGCGACGGACTGGGCTCCGCCAATTTCAAGATATGCGGGTGGCGTACAAACGACACGAAGAATGACCTGGAAATGTCCGAGTTCCTCTCCGTCTGCCGGGCAGTCTTGGAGCATCATGGATATCTGGTTCGGCAGTCTGGCTAAGCTCCGCTTTCAAGGAATCGTGAGCGATGAGCTTTTGTCCGCTGTAGCCAACGGACGAGCCAACCAAGTGCGGCGGTTCCCAGTGGAACCGGAGTCAGCGGGAAAACGCGTCAAGATCCAGCATGTCTTGCCGGGGCCCGGAACGTTTCCAGATTCCGAAGGCGGCTGATGCGATCATCACGGCATTGTCCGTGCACAACTCCAAGGGCGGCAGATAAAGCCGAATATCTGAAGACGAGGCCTCCTGCGCCAGCCTTTGCCGCAACCTGCCGTTTGCCGCTACTCCGCCGACAACCGCAATGTCGGACAGACCGCACTGCCTGGCCGCTTTGAAGCTCTTTTCGACCAGAACGTCAACAATAGCCTCCTGGAAGCTCGCCGCGAAATCTTCCAACGAGTAGGACCCGGCACGGCCTCGGCCGGGATCGGACGGAAGGCCGTGGGCCCGTATAAAATTGGCGGCGGCGGTTTTCAAACCACTGAAGCTGAACTCGAGAGATTCCTTTCCCAGCCGGGAGCGTGGGAATTGTATGGCATTCGGGTTGGCCCCGGCGGCAAGTTTGTCGATCACAACGCCGCCGGGGTAACCTATGTCGAGTAGTTTTGCAATTTTATCGAATGCCTCTCCCGCCGCGTCATCCCTGGTAGCTCCCAGAATTTGGCTGCCACCTTCCCGATCGACCCGGTAAAGAGCCGTATGGCCACCGGATACTACCAGGCAGATGAAGGGGTTCTCCGGTGCGCTGCCGGAAAGGAAAGCGGCCTGCATATGCCCCTCCAGGTGATTTACCGCGATCAGCGGCTTGCCTAGAGCATAAGCCATAGCTTTTGCAGCGCTCAAACCCACCAGAAGCGCTCCCACAAGCCCCGGTCCCTGTGTAACCCCGAGCGCGTCGAGTTCTTCACCCGTAACACCTGCTTTTTCGAGCGCGATTTCGATTACCGGTATAATATACTCCAGGTGCTTTCTGGACGCCAGTTCAGGCACTACTCCCCCATAAGGGGCGTGAATCCCGACCTGGCTCGCAACCACGCTAGACAGGATCTCTTTTCCGTCCCTGACCACTGCCGCCGCCGTCTCGTCGCAAGAAGTCTCAATTCCCAGAATGATCACTCGGCTATTCCAATCTTATGCAAGTAATGTTAAATTCGCAAACGTCGCTCCTTCTCTTTCCAACAGATGAGAGGTGCGCGATTTATCTTCGCCAATTTATCATATTATCCCGGTAAAAGGGCTGTTTCATTAGTTTAAACCGATTCCTGCAAGTGCAGGGGGAAGCTAATGTTCGGTTCGGGCATTCTGCCAGACAGGCACACCCTCACTTTGGGGCTTCTCCTACTAGCGGGCCTCCTTGGGATTGCACTCAAAGATCATCAGATCTTCCAGACCATAATCGGGATTTTAACGGTTGTAGGCTTATGGGGCATCTTTGTAACAGCCTGGAATTCACGATACCTTGTCCGCAACTCTTATCTTTCATTTATCGGGATCGCTTACCTTTTCGTCGGTTTGATCAGCCTGCTGCACATCATTTCGAATAGAGGCATGGGCTTCACTGCGGACGCCAACCTGCCCGCTCAACTCTGGATAATTGCAAGCTGCCTGCAGTCAGCCGCACTTGTAATCGCTCCGTTTCTCCTGGGTAGAGGGCTCAAAACAGGACTTGTTTTTGCCTCATTCTCGCTGGTTTCAACCGGATTGCTGGCTTCTGTCCTTTACTGGCATAATTTCCCCCCCTTCTTCATCGAAGGAATCGGACCGACCGGCTTCGCAGAAACAAGTGAATATGTAACTATTCTGTTTTTCCTTGCATCCATAGTTACTTTGTCGCTCAAAAGGTCCGCCTTCGAGTTCGACGCTTTCTGGGCGCTGGTTGCATCGTTGACACTCTCCGCGCTTTCGCAACTTTCACTTTCCCTTCACACAAAGTTCTTCTGGGCGACCGGCGAGGCCGGCCTTTTTCTGAGGCTGATCGCCGTATATTTGATGTACCGGGTCTTCCTCAAAGCCGGGATCTTTGCGCCGTTCAATCTGATTTTTCGGAATCTGGCCCTGAGTGAAAAAAACCTTTATTCTCTGATCGAGGGACTTCCCGCCTTTGTATTCGTCCAGATGCCGGACTACTCGATACGCTACGCCAACCGGGTTTTCCGTGACCTGTTCGGCGATCCCGAAGGTCGGACCTGCTATGAGATTCTCAAAGGGGATACCGAACCGTGCAGGAAATGCCCCACCATGGAGATATTTCGGACCGGCGTACCGCAACGCAGGGATTGGGGCCTTATAAAGGATAAAACATACGCCATCTATGAGTACCCGTATCTCGACCCCGATAACTCTACCGCCGTATTGAAGCTCGGAATCGACATCACCGACAGAAAAAATATGGAGACCGAGTTGATCGCGGCCCGTAATGAATTGGAAAATCGAGTCCGGGAAAGGACCGCCGAACTCACCCGGACCAATGAGATTCTGCAGCTTGAAGTTGCCGAACGGCAGCGCGTTCAGAAAGACCTCAAGCAATCCGAAGAAGAGCTGAGGCTGCTCTCATTGAGCCTGCTCCACGCCCAGGAAATGGAGCGCAAGCGCATCGCGATGGAACTGCACGATAGCCTGGGTGGATCTCTGAGCGCCATCAAGTTCAAGACCGAACACGCAATCTTCCAGATGGACCAGTCCTCCGACGCCAACCCCAGGCAATTATTGGGCGACATTGTCTCAATGCTGCAGAACCTGCTCGAAGAGGTTAGAAGAATTCACGCCCATGTCTGGCCTTCCATTCTGAGCGACTTCGGCCTCATCGCGGCGATCAACTGGCATTGCAGGAAATTTGAGGAGAGCTATCCTCATATTCAGATTGAGAAATCCGTCCTGCTTGAAGAAACCGAGGCGCCTGACGTACTCAAGATCGTCGTTTTCAGGATAATTCAGGAAGCCCTTAACAATATCGCCAAGCACAGCGGCGCTGATTTGGCGACGATAAGACTCTGCGGCGAAAACCGCTCTATCGAACTGACTATCCTGGATAACGGCGAGGGATTCAATGTCACCGAGGCGCGGGAATCCGCCTTGACAAGCGCATGCGCCGGGATCACCGGCATGAGAGAACGCGCAAGGCTTTCCGGAGGCTCCCTCGAAATTCGGTCGGGAGAAACCGGTACGGAAATCAGGGCGTCATGGCCCATGGCAATGATTTCCGGACAGGTAAGAGCGACATCGTAAAGATATGTAAATTTCCTCAGGATTTGACCTCGATTTGGGAATTTTTTCTTTCCAAGCCCACCATTTCTAGACATAATGGCCAACTCTCCTCCCACCAGGGCAGGGGCGGCACACGAAAACCAAGCGCCCTCCGGGGTATTTCTATTTAATGTCTAAGGAATTGGAAACACGCTTCCATGGCTATTGCAATGAGATCGTTCGGTTTTGGCAACATGATTCACTACTGCCTTGGCAATTATCTTCTCATACTCGGCTTTATAGGCCAGGGCTTCTTTTTCGGGAGATTTTTCGTACAGTGGATTGCGAGTGAAAAGCAAGGCATATGCGTCATTCCTCTCGCCTTCTGGTATTTCAGCGTCGGCGGCGGCGCGCTCCTTCTCATCTATGCCCTGCTGAAAAAGGACCCCGTCTTTATTCTCGGACAGGCGGGAGGTCTCGTCATATATGCCCGCAATCTTTACCTGATTTACAAGGAACGCTCCGGAGGGAAGGCTTAGAATTCTCATGAATTCAAAGGTACTTCTCCATTTGGTCGTTCTTATCGGGCTCTGGTCTGCAATTTTCATCGCACCGATTGCCCGCCCGGCTCTTCTCGACGACGCCGATTCCTTCCATGCCGAAGCGGTCCGCGAGATGGTCCAGTCCGGGGACTGGGTCACGCTCAGAATAAATAACGGCATCAGATACCTCGAGAAGGCCCCTTTCATGTACTGGCTTGCGGCCCTCTCTGTTACCGTTTTCGGCCTACACGACTGGGCCATACGGCTGCCGCTTGCGCTGTTTTCTCTCCTGTTGATATTACTGGTCTTCCGGTTCGCTGCGAGATTCTGGGGCGAAAAAGCAGGCTTTTACTCCGGGCTCGTGATTGCAACTTCTCTCGGCCCCTTCGCATTCACCCGGATATTTTTGCCCGACGAGATTTTGTCCTTCTTTATCGCTTCCTGCCTTTACATGTACCTGCGGATAGCAATTGAAGAAGAGGAGCCAAAGAGGATCGGCCGGATCGACCTCAGGTGCGCCGCTCTCTATGCTTCCGCCGCCCTGGCCGTTCTCACAAAGGGTCTGATTGGCTTGATTTTTCCGTGTGCAATTATTTTCGTTCACATCCTGGTAACCGGAAACTGGAAAGTCGTCAGGCGCCTTCAGATCGGATACGGCATCGTTATCTTCTCGATCGTGGCGGTCCCCTGGCATGTTGCGGCGGCACTCGCCAATTCGGATTTCCTGTGGTTCTATTTTATCCGCGAACACCTGCTGCGCTATCTCGGGATGCGCTATCCCAAGGACTATGATACCGTTCCGCGCCTGCTGTTCTGGGGGCTTCTGCTCGTGTGGCTCTTCCCTTGGAGCGCATTCATATGGGGACTCGTCAGGGATTTCCCCAGGTCTATTCGACCCCGGGAGAAGACGGCGCAGGCATGTCTGTTTCTATTCGTGTGGATTGGCGTAATCCTTGCCTTCTATGCGTTCAGCACCACCCAGGAGTACTACACGTTTCCCGCTCTTGCCGCTTTCGCGCTCCTGCTGGGCAAGGCCATGGCAGACCTGGAAGCCGGGCGGACCTCCCGGAGGTGGGGCTTGGCCGGCCTTGCAGTGATGACGATCATCGCTTTCGGGGCGGGCATTGGCATGACAGCCCTCGCATGGATCGGCAACCACACGGGGGCGAATACACTTTACGGAACTCTTACCACAAACCCGAAGTACTACAACCTCGCTTTCGGTCACATACACGACCTCACCTCGGCAACGTTCCGCCTCCTTTCGCCGCTGGTCTATCAGACCGCCGCCATACTGATCGTCGGCCCTTTAGCCGCCTTTTTGTTCGCCGTCCGCAAACGCTGGATCGTCTCCTTCGTCTTCCTGGCCGCCATGATGATCGGGTTGTGCCATTTATACAATGAAGGCATGATCGCCTTCGAGCCGGTGCTCTCCTCCAAAAGCCTGGCTAAGGTTATCCAATACCATTACCGGCCGGGAGACAAGATCGTCATAAACGATTTCTATGAGAAAGGCTCAACCCTCAATTACTACACCGGCCGCCAGGTGTATGTGACCAACGGCGGGTTCGGCGTTCTCTGGTATGGCCTCCAGGATAAAACAGCCCCTAAGCTCAACCTCACGGATGATGAACTGCTTGGCGAGTGGACATCCGGAGGAAGGGTTTTTCTCTTCAGCGAAAAAAAACCTCTCGATTCCTTCCTTGCCCGGCATCCCGATTTCAATTACAAGCTGCTGGCCGAAGACGGGGGCAAGAAAATTCTGATAAACTGGTGAGACCGCCGGATTGATCCGCCGCTTCGCGAAATCTCCCCCCACTTTTCTGAGGGGAAAGCCCGGTTTTTAATTTGGCCGGCACAGCGGATGCTTTTTCTCCTACCCTCACAAGATAAGATTTCGTTCCGTAGAATCGATCAAAATCTTATCTTCATCCAACTCGTCTCTTACCCCCCTCCCAAAAACACCACAATCGGCAAATACCGGTCCGGGGAATTTGAATTTAACTTGACTTACTCACTAAATTACCCGATATCTCAATACTCGCGGTAGTATCCGGTCCATTAACCTCTCGAAGAGGTCCTAAAATGAAGTTCTGGCGCGTCCCCCTCGATACCGAAGAAATCGTCGTTTCAAAAGGGGTAGTCTATATAATTGAAGACCGGTGCAAAGGATGCGGCTACTGTATCGAATATTGCCCGAGAGATGTTCTGGGACCCTCTGAGCGCTTCAACGCAAAAGGATATCATCCGCCGGCGGTTAAACAGCCCGATTTATGTGTCAACTGCCACTACTGCGAGGCCATTTGTCCCGATTTCGCCATCTACTCCCTGGAAGCCTCCGAGCAACGAGTTTCCGAGCTTCCAAACCATAACTTTTGATCGGTTTTTTATGAAACCTGCGGTTCTCACCGGAAAGCATTTCTTGACTGGGGATGCGGCGTGCGCGGAAGGGGCGCTTGCCGCCGGCTGCCGCTTCTTTGCGGGATATCCCATCACTCCTGCCACCGAAATAGCGGAGTGCATGGCAAAAAGGCTCCCGGAAGTCGGGGGGATCTTTATCCAGATGGAAGACGAGATAGCTGCAATGGCCGCCGTCCTGGGCGCTTCGTGCGCCGGAACGAAAAGTATGACCGCAACATCCGGCCCCGGCTTCAGTCTTATGATGGAAAACCTCGGGCTCGGAATGGTAATGGAGACGCCTTGCGTGGTTGTCAACGTTCAGCGCGCCGGCCCTTCGACCGGCCTGCCCACACTCGGCGCACAGGGTGATATGATGCAGGCCAGGTGGGGGTCTCATGGTCATTACGAAATCATAGCCCTTTCTCCTGCTTCCCCACAGGAGCTTTTTTTTCAGACTATTGCAGCATTCAACCTGAGCGAAACATACCGGCTGCCCGTCCTTATAATGGCGGATGAGGTAGTAGGCCACCTCAGCGAAAAGGTGGTCATACCCGATCCATCAAAAATAAAGCTGCAGTCCCGCCCGCGCGCCAAAGGAAGAAAGGACCGTTTCAAACCTTTTCACCCCGGCCCGAACGGAGTGGCGCCAATGGCTCATGCCGGCGAGGGCTATATGGTGCACTTTACCGGTCTCACTCACGACGAAAAAGGCTATCCGGTGATGAACGCTCAGGCGCATTCACAGATGGTCTCTCGAATAACGGGAAAAATACGCGGAAACCTCGACAAGATCATACACGTGGAAGAGTATCGGCTCGAAGACGCCGAAATTGCCCTCATATCGTACGGAGTCAGCTCACGGAGCAGCTTCGCCGCTGTCGATGAGGCTCGAGAGCAGGGCATAAAGGCCGGTCTTCTGCGGCTGGTTACGGTATGGCCTTTTCCGGAGGACGCAATAAGAGAGCTTGCAAAACGGGTGAAGTGCCTCATAACGGTCGAATTGAACCTGGGGCAGATTCACCTGGAGGTGCAGAGGTGCGCAAACGGCATGGCCCCTGCTCTGCTCGTAGGTCATGCCGGAGGAACGGTGATCACGCCGGCCGAAATAGTCGAAAAGATTGAAGCGGCCTGCTCTCAATAGACCGTATTCAAAGCCGCAACCGCCCTGCTCTCTACTTTCCGGAAGGGAGACCGGGGATTTTTATTCAGGACACGTATGAACAGGACTTCCTCAACCAGACATCCACTGGATTCCATCCTGCGAACCGACCGCATCCCGCACATATGGTGCCCCGGATGCGGAATCGGCACCGCCTTCTCATCAACTCTTATCGCCATGCAGTCAACCGGAGCGGACCTGACAAAAACAGCGGTAGTCTCCGGGATAGGATGTTCGGGAAGAGGCGCCGGATACGTCAAGCTCGATTCCTATCATACGACTCATGGACGAGCCATCCCGTTTGCCACGGGCTTGAAGCTGGCCAATCCCGAACTGACGGTTGTGGTTTTCAGCGGCGATGGAGACCTTTTTGCCATCGGTGGAAATCATTTCCTTCATGCCGCCAGGCGCAACATGGACCTGACGGTGATCTGCGTAAACAACCTCAATTACGGAATGACCGGCGGACAGGCTGCGGCCACGACCCCCAGCCTTGCAAAGACGACCACTACGCCGCTTGGCAATCCCGAGCCGCCATTCAACCTTCCCTTGCTCGCATACGCTTCCGGGGCGACCTACGTTGCCCGCTGGACCATTCTTCATACGCGGGACCTTACTCAGTCGATAGAAGAAGCCCTGGGGCGCCGGGGATTTTCGTTCATTGAAGTCCTTGCCCCCTGCCCTACCGGCTTCGGCCGCAGAAACAGGCAGAAGCCGGCTGATTCGCTCAAGCTCTACCAGGAAAAAGCAATCGTAAAGAATGGCGCAAATCCTGCTGAAGTCATCCTGGATTTCAAGCAGGGCATAACTCTGGGCAAATTCGTAGAGTACGACAGGCCGACTTTTTTGGACAACTACGACAGGATATGCCGCCCCGGAACGCCCTGATATTGAACTCGATCTCAGGAATGAAGTTCTGAAGATGATAATAAGACCAGAGTGACGGAAAAATGAAAAAAGAAATTCTAATAACCGGCCTGGGTGGACAAGGCATAGTCCTTGCCGGGCAGGTGCTCGGGACTGCTGCTTGTCTTATCGACCGTATGGAAAGCACTCTTACGCAGTCCTACGGCCCGGAAGCCCGTGGCGGGGCTTGCAGCGCGCAGTTGATCATATCGGACAAAATGATCCATTACCCATACGTGCGCAATGCGGACATCCTGGTATGCATGTCGCAGATGGGATACGACAAATACCGGGACCTGCTCAAAGACAACGGAATCCTCATTATCGATCAGGACATGGTCAGGAATGTTGACAGTGCCTGCGGGGGTGTTTTCCCGATCCCGGCGACCCGTATTGCCGAAGAACTTGGCAGAAAGATGATGGCCAATATCGTCATGCTGGGCTTTATAACCGCGATCACCGGTACGGTTTCCGTAGAGGGTATGCTCAGCTCGGTAGCCGAGTCCGTTCCCAAAGGGACTGAGGAAGCAAATAAAGCCGCCTTCAACAAAGGCTACGATTTCGGGCAGGCCCTGCTCAAGGCCAGGCAGAAAAAGGCCGCCGCAAAGAAGGGGGCCGGTTCATGAAAAACCCCAAGGAACGTCTTCAGCGGGTGTGCGTGATCGGCGCTACACCGGCAGGTATCGCTGCAACCAACAAACTGGGCGAGATGGGAATACCGGTCACGCTTATCGACGAAGCCCCCGACTTAAACGAGAAACTCGCCTCCGATGTCTGGAGGATGCCCTCGGGGGTCAGCTTCAACTATGCTGTGCGCCCCGGGCTTCTTAGAATAATGAGAAACCCCGGGATCAGGCTTCTTCTCCCCGCTTCCGTCAAGTCGATAAAGCACACGCCCCAGGGATTTTCCGTCCGGCACAAAAAGATGGCCTCATATGTGGACGCACACAAGTGCACCCTTTGCGGCCTTTGTTGGGAGAATTGCCCGGCAATCGGCCCTGACGGCAAAAAGGCCCTTAAGTATGGTGGGAGGCATGCCATTCCGGGAAGACCGGTAATCGATAAACGCAGGACTCCTCTTTGCCAGGCCAATTGTCCCCTGGGCGTCAACGTGCAGGGATACATGGCCCTGGCGCATGCCGGGAAATACACGGAGGCGCTCGAACTAATAAGGAAGGACAACGTGTTGCCCGGCATCTGCGGAAGGATCTGCACCCATCCGTGCGAGGCCGCATGCCGCAGGAGCGATCTCGATCAACCCCTCGCCATACGCGACATTAAGCGCTTTATTGCCGATAACGCAACGCCAGACCTGTCTAAGGCTAAACCGGCCAGAGTCCGGTCCGAAGAAATCGCCGTGGTGGGCTCGGGACCTGCCGGACTTGCGGCAGCATCCGATCTTGTCCGCCTGGGATATCGGGTCACAGTGTTCGAGAAAGAAAATTCGCCCGGGGGCCTTTTGCGCTACGGAATCGGACCTTACCGGCTCCCTCGCCCGGTGCTGGACCAGGAAATCGAATACCTTCGCCTGCTCGGAGTCAAATTCCTCCTTGGCTGCGAATATAAACCAGCCCTGAACGCTCAGGACTTCTCGGCGGTTGTCCTTGCCACGGGATTGTGGGAAGACCGAAAGCTGAACGCCCGGGGAGAAGAACTTGACGGGGTTGCCGGATGCGTCTCGTTTCTCTCTGCCGTGTATCGGGGAGAAATAGAGTCTGTTTCCGGAAAAACTGCGGTCATCGGCGACGGCAATTCCGCATTTGAGACGGCGCGCACGCTTGTTCGGCTCGGGGCTCAGGTTACCTTGATTTCCTGGTTTCCCCGGGCGCTGATCCCGGCTGACGCCCTGGAAGTGGAAGAGTCGCTAAGTGAGGGAGTATCGATAGAGACCAGCCTCAAAGTCTCCGCATTCCTGGGAGACGGCGGCAGGCTGAAGGCTATCCGCTTCGTTCCGACCGTCCCCGGACCACCGGACGCCAAAGGAATCCCATGGCCGGTCCAGGTTGAAGACGGCAAGCCGGTCGAGATTGAATTCGAACGCGCCGTCGTGGCAATCGGCCAAACGGGAAATCCGGTTTTTTTCGGTGGCTATGCAGAAAACTTTGCCACGCCGGGCGGACTCATCCGGGTGGACGGCAAAGGAAGCACCTGCACGGAAAATGTCTTTGCCGCCGGAGACGCGGTCACCGGACCGTCGGCGGTCGTATCGGCGATGGCGTCCGGCCGTGCCGCCGCCAGGGCCGTTCACAGTTACCTGACTGGTGCTGCCCCCGAGCCTTGCTCTTTTTCGCGGCCGCAGGACCTCGACTTCCCTCCGATCACGCCCGACATCCCGTCGATTCCACGCGCCGCGATGTCTGAAAACCATTCCGCATCGAACAGGGGGCTATTCGTCGAGGCCGGCCCCGGCCTGACCGAAAATCAGGTCCGCTCGGAGACCTCCAGGTGCCTCCAGTGCGGCGTATGTTCGGAGTGCGCCCAGTGTGAAGAGGCCTGCTCGGCTGCGCATGCTGTCTCTCACGCCGACGATTCGTTCGAAGGGGTCGAACATGCCGGGGTCGTTATTATCGCCGACCCTGCCGCCGCTCCTGGAGTAAAAGGTGAGGACGTCATCCGGGCGTATAGCTCCAAAGCCATCAAACCCGACATTTCCTCCATGACGCTGCGCGGTTTTGCCGCTGCTGCGGAAGCCGTTCTGCTGCTAGGAGACAGCGCTCCGCGTATGAAGGGCCATGGCCTTTCTATTTCGCCCCCGGCGCCGCAGCTCTCATCGGACCTTCGTATCGGTGTATTTGTGTGCCGCTGCAACGATTCGCTTGGTTGGGACCCCGAATTGGACAGGTTCATTTCCTATCTTCCGGAAAACTCACCGGTGGATTACGCCGAGTCGGTTGCTTCAGCCTGCACGCCGGATGGCGCCGCTTCAATTCTAAGAACGATTCGTGAAAAAGGCCTCACGCGGTTCGTGCTGGCCTCCTGCATATGCTGCCCCCTGGACCTCATATGCAGCGCTTGCACCGACCAGCGCAGCAGGCTCAAAGACGCGATCTTCCACGGTACCGGTTTAACCCGGGCAATGGCCGAGACCTGCAACCTCAGAGGCGAGGCGCTGGCCCTTTTGAAGACTGAACCGCTTCTGGCTATAGGCCGCTTCGAGGGACTCCTGCGAAGATCTATCGGACGCGCCGCCCATCTCAAGCCCCTGCCGATCCCGGCTCGCCAGTATAACTTCACGACCGCCGTTATCGGTCAATCCGAAGCCGCGCTCAGAAGCGCCAGGACTCTGGGGCAAATGGGAATGGAAGTCTTTGTATTCGGCAGCCCCGATGCTCCGCTTCCCTCGATACCCGATTATCCCAACATCCACGGATTTTTAGGATCGTGCGCCAGGTCTTTGAAGGGCACCGTGGGGAACTTCCGGGTAATTGTGAAGATGGAAGACGGATCACACCAGGTTTTCGATGCGGGAGCGGTAATCCTGGACGAAACCGCCCGAAAGCAAATAGCTTATATGCCTCACCCGGACATGCCGCCCCATGACTTTACACACTCCATGCAGGCAAAAGGTCTGAGAGGAGTTCCCTTCTTCGTTCCGGGGGCAACTTCCATACCGGGGCTCCTGTTGGCAAGTCCTCCCGGCATCAATCTCTCCGAACGTTTAAAAGGCACTGCAGCGGGTATCCTGGCGGCTACTGTCATGCCGCGGGGACCTAGACAGAACAAGGGCTACACCGTTTCCATAAATGAAAAACTCTGCAGGGGGTGCGGCCGCTGCGTAAACGCTTGTCCCTATCGGGCGGTAAGTTTTCACACCAACGCGCTCGGGTCGGGTTATGCGGTTGTCGATGAGGCCCTTTGCAAGGGATGCGGCAACTGCATTTCGATCTGTCCGTCTGATGCCGCCGACAGCCCTTATCGCGACAGGCTCTACCTGGAGCAGATGATAGAGGAGGTAACGGCCCTGGGTTCTTGAGAAATCCCCCGCCGGATAACGATCCATGAAAGATGATCTGAAAATAATACTTTTCCTTTGTAACTGGTGCCCGCACGCCGCATTCCAAACCCTGCAGGACACGCTTGCACCGCTGCCCCGCGAGATCCGGATGATAAGAATACCGTGTAGCGGCCGAATTACCAAGTCGCTGCTCTTCAAAGCTTTCGAAACCGGCGCGGATGGGGTCGCGCTTGTGGGATGCCAGCCCGGCACATGCCGCTACGGGATCGGGACCCGCGTTGCCGAACGAAATGTCGAAGACACCAGAGGTATTCTGCGGCTGTTGGGTCTGGGAGAGGAGCGGCTGGGCTTTGCCTCCTTTTATCCCGATCAGCCTTCAGAGCTTCTCGATTTTCTGACAACGTTCAAGAACCGTATTCAGGAACTGGGCAAAACACCCGTCGAACCTCCTTCCAGGATAAAGACCTCAACGCTGTCTCACGAGTCCGCCGCTTCCATTATGGCCGCCCATAATATTTACACTTGCCAGGACTGCGGCAAATGTTCATCCGCCTGCCCTGTGACCCTCTCCGGAAAACAGTTTTCCCCCAGGGCGATCGCCAACGCGGTGGTAGCGGGTGACCTGGAATCCTCCAGCATCAGGGAGGACATCTGGTCCTGCCTCACCTGCGGCCTTTGCTACGACCGATGCCCATCGGCTGTCACCTTTCCGGATTTTATCAAGGAGATGCGCAACTGCGCCCCCGCTAGTGGAAAGTTTGAGGCGCATGAAGGTTTTTTCCACTCTCTCATGCGCACCATGGCCTCGGCCAACCTGCCCGTCGAGCACTGGAGATGGCTGCCGCCCGAAATTCAAACGGACCCGAACAATAAAATCCTCTTCTTCGGAGGGTGCGCTCCCTACTTCGACACTTTTTTCAAGAATCACCTGGGCATCAGCACCAGCGACATTTTGGCCGATGCGCTCAGGCTCTTGAACTTTTTCGATATTCACCCTGCAATCATGCAAAACGAGAGGTGTTGCGGGCATGATCTTCTCTGGTCGGGGGACCGCGACAACTTTGTCAAACTCGCCCGGTTGAACGTAAAACTCATCTCCGAGATGGGGATCGAAGAGGTGGTTACGGCCTGTCCGGAATGTTACCGGGCCTTTTCGCGCGACTATCCCGAAAACGGGATCGAAACGGGGTTCAAGGTTACCCACATTTTCGAGTTGGCTGAGAAGGAAATCAGCAAGGGCGCAATCGGTTTTTCAAAACTCAACAGGAAGATAACCTTTCAGGACCCCTGCAGACTCAGCCGCACACCAACCGGATGCCAATTGCCGAGGAATCTTCTTCAAAGGCTCAATGTTGCCGGTTTCACCGAAATGCGCGACCGTGGCGCCTCTTCCCTTTGCTGTGGCAACTGCGCATGGACCGGATGTGACAGCTATTCCAAAGCCATGCAGGTAAACAGGCTGAGGCAGGCAAAAGAAACCGGGAGCAACCTCCTGGTGACCGCGTGCCCTAAATGCCAGATACACCTGAGGTGCGCCATGGAAGATCCTTTTCTGGAAAACGAAATCCGAATGGAGATGATGGACCTCACCTCCGTCCTGGCCCGAACCATTGAGTGGGAATAAGCCGCTGATACAGTTTGAATAACTTTTTGAGACCCGGGACTCTAAAATGAAAAAACCCTCCATCCATGGCGAAAGTCCGCGTATTGGCGTCTATGTCTGCCATTGCGGGTTGAACATCGCCAGAACAGTCGATTGCCGCGAAGTCGCCTCCGAGAGCGCCAAACTCGAAAATGTCGTCCTTGGACGAGATATCCAATATGCCTGCTCGGAACCCGGGCAGCAAAGCATTGAGGAAGATATTGCCGAACAGGCCCTTGACCGCATTGTGATCGCTTCCTGCTCTCCGAGGCTCCATGAACCGACATTCAGGCAGATGCTCGAACGCGCTGGTCTCAACCCTTACATGCTCGAAATGGCTAACCTGCGCGAGCAGTGCAGTTGGGTTCACATAAACGAACCGGAAGCCGCGACCGCCAAAGCTTCCGACCTGGTGAGAATGGCTATTGCCAGGGCCTCCCTGCTGGAACCCCTCAGCAGCCGAAAGATTCCAATCAGCAAACGGACTTTGGTGATAGGGGGTGGCATCGCTGGAATTCAGGCGGCGCTCGACCTCGCTGACAACGGCTATGAGGTCGTTCTTGTCGAAAAAAAGCCCTCCATAGGCGGCCACATGGCAAGACTGGACAAGACCTTCCCCACGATGGACTGTTCGATCTGAATACTCGGGCCGAAGATGACGGATGCCGGTCGGCATCCCGGAATAAAGCTCCTCACCCTCTCCGAAGTGATCGACGTAAAGGGATATGTCGGAAACTTCGAGGTCAAGATTCTGAAAAAAGCCCGGTATGTTTCCGAGAAGGACTGCACCGCCTGCGGCGATTGCGCGGAGGTGTGTCCGGTTGTGCGGCCTGATGAGTTCAACTCCGGTCTGTCTTCCAGGAGGGCCATCTACTCGCCTTTTCCGCAGGCGGTCCCCTCCGCCTATGTCATCAATATCAATGAGTGCCTGGGACACAACCCCGTCGTATGCGCCAAATGCTCCGAGGTCTGCGAGAAGAAGTGCATCAACTTCCACATGTCGGATGAGGAAGTGGTCGAACGTGTGGGGAGCGTAGTTGTCGCCACGGGTCTTGAAGCCTACGACCCTACGGAACTCGATGAGTACGGCTACACACGCCATGAAAACGTGCTGAGCAGCCCGGAGTTCGAACGGTTGATAAGCGCTGGAGGTCCGACCGGCGGTGAGCTGATAAGGCCGACGGACAGGCGGCCCCCCAAATCGATCGGTTTCGTTCAGTGTGTCGGATCGCGCTCGGTAAGGAAGGGCGCGCCCTACTGCTCCAACGTCTGCTGCATGAACACGGTCAAGAGCACGCTGGTGCTGAAGGAGCACTATCCGCAAATAGAGATAAAGGTATTCTACATCGACATCCGTGCGTTCGGAAAGGGGTTCGAAGACCTCTACAGAAAGAGCCGGACGCTTGGAGTACAGTACATACGCGGGCTGCCCGGCAACGTGGTGGGGACCGCTGAAGGAGGGCTGCGGGTTGCCATCGACAACGCCGCAAACGGCAGGATATCCTTCCATGACCTGGACATGCTGGTTCTTGCAGTCGGCATGAACCCGTCCCAAACGACAAAAAAACTCCAGGAGATGTTTGGACTTCAGCTCTCCCCCGACGGCTTTTTCCTCGAAGCCCACCCGAAGCTCCAGCCGGTCGACGCGGCCACAAAGGGCATTTTCTTCGCCGGATGCGCCGAAGGACCGAAAGATATAAAGGACTCCGTCACCCAGGGGTCTGCCGCCGCAGTGCGGGTTATACGCCTGCTTCACCGTGGAGAAATGCTCACCGATCCGATTACGGCTGAAGTGATTCAGGAAAAATGCAAAATCTGTGGAATATGCGCGGAGGTATGTCCTTACGGTGCGATATCGCTTGATGTGAAACGCAAGATTGCTGCCTCGGTAAACCCTGCCGCCTGTTCCGGTTGCGGTACCTGCGCAGCCGAATGCCCCTTCGACTCGATTGTAATGAACCACTTCACCGACGAGCAGATCAAGGGGCAGATTGAAAGTGTCCTCTCAGAAGGCGCGGCGTCTAAGATTCTCGCCTTTGCATGCAACTGGTGCTCATACGCCGGTGCTGATTACGCCGGGGTCTCGCGCCTGCAATATCCGCCGACCCTTCGGCTGGTCCGCACAATGTGTTCGGGCCGCGTGGACGAGTCCTTCATATGGGAGGGATTTGCAAAAGGAGCGCCGGTAATTCTGGTCAGCGGATGCCACATCGGCGACTGCCACTACATAAACGCTAATCAGTGGACGGTTAAGCGCATTGATAAGATTCGCAGAAAAATGGAAAAGCTCGCAATAAGGCCCGAAAGACTCCAGCTCCAATGGATCAGCGCGGCCGAAGGCCTCCGGTTTGCCCAGGTGATGGAAGAAATGGAGAAGCTTAGGCTCCAGGTCACGCCGGAAGAAATTGCCGAGACAATGAGATTGCTGGCTGAGAGGGCTGATAAGAAATAATTCCCTTTAGCTGGTTCTTTGAGAATCACTCTTCCTTCGAGGCAATCCGCCCAAAATACATAATTTCAAAGTTAAACTGAGGAAATTTCCTTGGAAGGGTCATCAGGTTGAAGACCATGACCCCAATGGCGAGTCTGTCGAGCCACGAAGACAATGGCCAGCCGAAGTGGACGGTAGTGTTTCTGTCCGGCAATTCATATTCCACAATCCTGAGCAGAAGTAGAATACGGTTGTACAAGCGGCTACGGATCAGGGGCAGGCGAAAATGGTTCTGCCCCATTTTGGGCGGGATGCCCTGGCGCGGCGTATAGAAGGTTATGTAAGCTTCGTTGTCTTTGGGCTCTCCGAGCGATTCCTCTCGTGGCCGGCGGAAGATTATGTGTATATCGGGCGATGATGACTCGGACAGATACAGTATCATTTCCATCTCATTGTCGGCTTGGCCGATCTCAATGATTTCCGGCGCTCTTTTCTTTGCCAGCAGCCACCCGGCCACAAGCACAAAGGCGGTTATGCCCGCCCAGAGCGCAGTGCCGTGAGGTTTGTCTATCGCCAGAAAAATGAAGCAGCTTACCAGAATGATCCAGAGAATTAGCGTGCCGACGCGACTCGTGTAGTACGGGATCACTTCCTTGGTGCCGGTAAAATAGCGGTAGATCAAAAGCGAACCCATGTTGATACAAAAACTGGCGACAAGGCCTATCGCGTACATGTCCGCCAGAATCTTCTGACTGCCGCTCGTAATGATGATAATCGTCGAAAAGAACAGCGCATTGAGGATGTGAATCCGGTAGAGTGAATGACGCCCGTTTGTCACGATCAGCCAGTGGAATCCATAGCGATGCGCTACGCGCTCCAGCAGCTCGCTGGAAGCCACGAAGGCGGTATTGACGGCCATCATCAGAGTGATGCTGGCCAGTCCGGCAACCATGATGCCGAATAAGGTCCCGTTGAGCAATGTTGCATAATAAGTGACAAGGTCGCCCTCGTGCTCGCTGAAATTTATGGGGGCACAAAGAACGAGGCCGGCCACGAGTGGTGTCGCAACGCCCACTGTAACGGCCAGGAAAAGATAGGCCTTGTGAATCTCACGCCAGCTTCGCACGAAACCGGCAGTCTGAATGACCGACTCGATTCCCGAATAGGCCAGAATACAAAATGCGATGTGGGATATAAAGTTGCCGTAATCATGAACCCACGAACCGGTTTCAAGCGGCTTCAACGCATTCCCGCCGGATTCTTTCAGCCGTGTCAGAGCGGCGCTGTCAAATTCGATTACCCCGGAAACAATGAGGTTCAGGATAATGAATGCGGCCAGAATGAAAACGAAAAAAGTAAACCTCGCATTCTCCCTGATCCCGAGAATATTCAGCCCTGCAATGGCCCAGAGTATTCCGAGCACGAGAAAAACCACAAGGGAGGAGGATTCGGAAACCTGAGGGAAAAAAGAAGTCGCATTAAGAATTGCGCTCACAGCCGAGATACAGGCAGTAAGCGTGTAATCGACCATAATGGAGGAAACGGCCACAAACGACATCATCGGACCGAGCACGAGATAGGAGAAAGAATAGACTCCTCCCCCTATGAGACCGTTATATTCAAGGATTTCAGCGATTTCGGTAAACCGGGTGCTCATAAACCGAACAAGGACGCTGGTCAGCGCGATAAAGACTATGGCTCTCGAACCGATGAATCTGTAGGCCTCGGCAGGGGCGTAGAAAATTGACGTAAATTCGTCCATCAGGGTGATTATGGCGACGGCCAGCCAGGTGAGCCAGAGTCGTCCTGTCTGGGAGAACGTGAGAAGGTTCGGCCTCCGCATGAGATAACCAAAAACACCGATCAGGATCAGATTGAGGAGCGACAGTATGAGGATTTTCATCTTTTGAATTCTTCAATCAAAGTTGGCTCGGACGCCTGGATCGCGCTCGGCTTCCAAGTCCCGGACGGGTTACTCGGGATACTTTCTGTTTATCTGCCGAAAGCCTGCGGAGGGGGGTTGCCATAGCGGATTGATGCCGAAAATGGAACCACCGCAATAAAATGTGCGGGATCCAGGCGGCTGAATCCCCCTCGACGCCTACGAGGTTAGCTGACGGGCTAGGGCCGAAGAGGTTGCCCTACGCCGGTTTCCCGGCGTTTTGCCCCGTGTTCGTGGGTCCCCCGCTCCAAAATCCTTGGACTCGGCGATTTGGCGGATTGCACAATAATGCTTTCCGGGTTGAATTTACAACTTAAAATTTTTCGAGGAAATATATGGATTAAAACCGGAGGATTATGCCGCCTCATAATTCAGCGACGGCTGTCGTTTATTCAGGTCGAGTTGCCTGGGTTCGGCTTTTGCGTCGACCACCACTACTGTCAGCCCATGTGCTTTCAGGATTAACTGTTCAACGACGGTTTTTCGCCCGAGCAGGCGTTTCCACCAGGGAAGAGGCCCCGGACGGCCGATGACGATATGGCCGACGCGGTACTCAGTGGCGAAATGCAGGATGGTGTCCACGATATCTTCGCCCTTATAGGTGAAGACGATAGCGCCAAGAGTGTTGGCCAGGGTCAAGGTCTCCGAGAGGTAGCGCTGGGTGGCGGCTTCTATGGCCGTAGGAGACTCCATGGGTCTCTGGACGTAAACCGCATACCAGTTTCTGTTCAGACGCCCGGCAAGCCGCGATCCGTAGCGCAGAAGCCCGGCGCTGTTAGGCCCGCGTGAACTCAAGCAGACCATTACCTGATCGGGGGCCATCCCATGCTCCTCTTCAGGAGTGCTTCGGCGTTTGAGGTCAATCTGGGATGCAAGCTCTCTGAAAGCCAGTTCGCGCAGCTCATTGAGATTGGTGCGCTTGAAGAAATTATCGAGAGCGGTCGGGACTCTTTCCTGGGGGTAGATTTTGCCTTCCCTAAGACGCTGCTGGAGGTCCTCAGGGGCCAGGTCGATATTTACTATCTCGTCGGCTTCGGCAAGAATCGAATCGGGCAGCCGTTCGTGGACTTTAACGCCCACAAGCTGTTCCACTGTGTCGTAGAGGCTCTCCAGGTGCTGAATATTCAGTGTTGTGATAACGTGAATGCCTGCTGCCAGAAGGTCCTGTACGTCCTGGTACCGTTTTGCATTTTCGCTGCCCGGAACGTTCGTATGCGCCAGCTCATCGACGAGCACCACTTCAGGGTGGCGCGCCAATACAGCATCCAGGTCCATTTCTTCAAGGAGAATGCTGCGATACAGGACCTGCTTTCTTGGGACGACCTCCAGACCTTCGATCAGCTTTGCGGTTTCCGCCCTTCCATGTGTTTCCACAAGTCCGACAACGACATCGATGCCTTCCTGCTTAAGGCGTTGCCCTTCAGTAAGCATCTGCCACGTTTTTCCAACCCCGGGGCCATAGCCCAGGTAAACTTTGAGTTTGCCCCGTTGCGAGCGGCGTATCAACTGGAGAAAGCTAAGGGCCTTTTCCTCAGACATTGAAATCCCTTTCAGCCCTCCAGAGCGACATCGGGATCGCTCTGAACTTTTCTCGAACCGGCGTGATCGCGTTGAAGCGGTATGCCTCTTTCAGCCAGATACTCCACCTCGAGCGAAAGAGCCACCTGCCTGACAAGCGATTCCAACAGACGGCGCTGGTCGGGCAGGAGAAGTCGCTCCGGATCGCCGGGCCGCAACGCCACAACTCCGAGGGCGAAATCCGCGACTCGAAGTGGTGCATACAACACTTCGTTCTCCGGTGCGTGTTTGGTTCCCCACCCCGTTGCCTCCCCCATTTCAAAAGCCTTCCGTGAAATATCAAGTTGCTTGGTCACATCTTTTTGAAGCACGAGAGAAGAGTCTCCGCCGGCCGTCTTCAATCTACCATCCTTATCAGGCAGCAGCACGATCACGTGAGAATCGAAAATCTCTGAAATGTATTCCACAGCGATCTTCAAAATCTTTTCAACACTCCGTGAGCCGGCGAGCTGGCTGCTTAGACCATGCATGGCGGCTGTCTGCCTCTCCTGCAGACGGGCCGTTAGCGTCTGCCTGCGCATTAAAGAGGTCAGGTGGCTTATAGCCAGAGCGACCGCAAACATGACGATGAAGGTTACAATATATTGAGCGTCATCCACTGTGAATGAAAACCGCGGGGGGACAAAAAAGAAATCGAACGCGAGTACGCTCAAAAGAGAAACAACGATTGCGGGCCCGCGCCCACCCTCTATGGCCGTCAACATAACCGCCAGAAGATAGACCATTATGAGGTTGCTCAGATCGAAGCGCGGATACATCAAAAAGCACAGTCCGGTGGCCAGTGCAAGGAAAAGGAGGCCGGTTCCGTAATCCGACCATGGAAGTTCCCGGGACCCGATTCGATAGGGCGCCCGAATCGCCTCCCCCGAATCGCCGGAAACAATTTCTATGCTGATTTCTCCCTTGATTCGCACCAGATGATCGACGGGGCTCCTCAGAAAAATGCTTTTAAGACCTGAGTGCCCCGGTTGCCCGGCGATTATTCTTGATATGCCCCTCTCGTGCGCGAATCGCCTTATTTCTTCCGCAATCTTTCGGCCCGTCAGGGTAATCGTTTCGGCCCCGAGTTGCTCAGCCAACCGCAGATTATCGAGGGCCTGGTTGCGCTCCTCTTCAGGGAGTAGGAGCCCGCGGGGAGTTTCGACATATACCGCAAACACCCTGGCGAGAATGCCCTCAGCCTTTCTTGCGGCGTACCTTATCACGCCCGCACAGGAAGGATTGGTGCTCACACACACCAGGACCTTATCTGCAGTCGCCTTTGAATCAGACATTTTCTATCTCCAATCCCCTGCCACGGCCCAATTTGAGCAAAAAGGCCCTCTGCTGTCAACAAATCAATTCCCTCTCAAGCCCCACCGGATGATTCCGGGAAAGGATCATCCAGCGTGTGCTCCACTCTTGTTAATCCCTGACGGGCGTCTACGATTCGTTGTTCCACCTTTGCCAGGGCCTCACGTCCTGCAGAGATTTCATTTTTCAACTGGGCGATCAGGCCGGTCTGTTCAGCAATCTTGGCCGAGGCGTCTTTGAGCGTTGCCTTTAAAGATTCGATCTGGGTGAATTGCCGCTCGTTTAGGACAGCCATTTCATTCCTGCCCCTTTTGATCTCGGCATATTCGGATTCGAGTTTTTCGCGCAACGCAATTACCCTCTGCTCGAACTCTTCGGCCAAAAGGTTTTGCACATCCGGGGGAAGGTCCGCGATATGGGTCTTTATGGCCCGGGCTTGACTTCCCCATTTCAGCGATGAAATATTCTGTCGATTCATCTCGGTCTTTCGAAAATCCGCCTGAGCGCAGACCGCTCGCAGGGCCGGGAGTTTTTCGGCCCTCTTGAGACGGTCCGCAATTGAGGGAACTGAGTGTTTGGCCCGGATTTGCTTCATCTTAAGCCCTCCTTAAGGGCATTGGCTCCTCTATCTTGATCCGGGGCCGCTTACGGCTTTCCGTATCGCTTATCGAGTTCCAGGTTTACTTCGAGGACATTTAAGAACTTTTCACCCGCAAGTCCAAACCATGGCGCCGATGCGTTGTCCTGCAAAATCTGCTCGATCTCCTTTTGAACCTGGGCCGGGTCGCGTTTCAAATCTTCCGCTCTCTTAGACGCCACGCGTTCCAGTTGAAACTTCGCATTGTCCATGCTGATGTGCGGGTCCAGCCCGGAAGCCGAAGCGGTGACATAGTCGCCCGGCACGTCCTGGAGTTCGGCGTTGGGGTGGTCCTCACGCCACATCAAGAAAAAGGTCGACTGAATGTCACTTCCCGAATCGACGACATCGAAGGTCGTTACCGATTTGCCGCCTTCTGTTTTACTCACTGCAGACAGGAATTTGCCCGGGTTCTTCTCCGAGAAATCCTTGAAGAAGACGACTGCCAGATCGGGGGCCTTCGGCTCGGGAGTGGCTGGATTGTCCTTGATAAACTGCGCCACTATCTTCGGATTGGCCTTTGCCCACGCGTCCACGTAGTCGCCGTGGGCCGTATCCGTTTTTACCCATGCCTGGGCAAGAGAATTGTGCAGGTCGGCCCATTGGGCCACGATCTGCGGTTTACCCTGGAATTTGTCCTTCGCAAACCAGCTCTCCACGTCCGGAGCAACCGGTTTCCCGGCATTCGGTCCGCTCTTGTACGTCGCGACGGGACCAAGCGAGCGGGCCACCCGGTCGCGCAGCGCGTAATTGGACGCCGCAAGGCTCGAGGAAGCCGAGGCGGACGCATCGTAAGAGGCCGCGGAGGGCCGGGGTTGAAAGTATTCGTCCTTTGTGAAAGGCTGCGCGATCAGTTTCGATCCAACGAATTTCCCGTCAGGTCCCTTGAGCATGCTGCCGTTTGCCTGGAAAGGGAACAGGGCTTGTCCAACCACCCACAGCACAAAAGGATAAATAATGCAGGTGATGGCCACGCCGAATATCAAGAGTAATATGCTTTTAGAAAGATATTTCATCATGTCCGCGTCTCCTGGGACTCATGTTTTTAGCTGATCATGTGAAGGGCAACCATCACCACGTCGATCAGTTTGATACCAATGAAGGGCAAAATCACGCCTCCAAGACCCCATACCAGCATGTTTCTACGAAGCAGGGCATCCGCGCCGAGCGGGCGGTAGCGGACCCCTTTGAGTGCAACCGGGATCAGCGCGGGAATAATCAATGCGTTGAAGATAACAGCCGAAAGGATGGCCGATGTCGGCGAGTGAAGGTGCATAACGTCGATCACCTTCAGCCACGGCAGGGTGCCGGCAAAAAGCGCCGGAATGATCGCAAAGTATTTCGCAAGGTCGTTTGCAACGGAAAAGGTCGTAAGTGAGCCTCGAGTCACGAGGAGCTGTTTTCCGACTTCCACAACTTCGATCAGTTTTGTCGGATCGCTGTCCAGGTCAACCATATTAGCGGCTTCCTTGGCTGCCTGGGTCCCGGCGTTCATGGCCAGCGCGACGTCTGCCTGCGCAAGCGCCGGGGCGTCATTTGTGCCGTCACCCATCATGGCAACCAGTTTTCCTCCCACCTGCTCCTTTTTGATATAAGCAAGCTTTGTTTCCGGCGTAGCCTCGGCCAGGAAGTCATCGACCCCGGCCCGTTTTGCTATCGTTGCAGCCGTAAGCGGATTGTCGCCCGTAATCATTACGGTCCGAAGCCCCATTTTCCGCAATCGTTCGAAGCGTTCCGACATGTTGGGCTTCAATATATCTTCAAGAACAACCAGACCTACGATATTGGGGCCATCGGCGACGGCCAGGGGGGTAGCGCCCTGGGACGCCACATTGTTGACCAGCGAACTGAGTTCCGGGGGCACGCTGCCGCCATTACCGCCGATAAATTTAATAATGGCGTCCGGCGCGCCTTTCCTTACTTGTTTTCCATCCGGTAAATCGATTCCACTCATGCGCGTTTGCGCCGTAAATCCAATAAACTTGGCCTCAGCGGGCACATCTATCGGGGCCGGGCTGCTTTTGTCGAACAACTGCACTATGCTTTTCCCCTCCGGGGTGGCATCGGCGGCAGAGGCCAGTGCGGCAAGCCGCCCCACGTCCGAGGCCGAGTATTTTCCAACCGGCAGGAATGTGGTCGCGTTCCTGTTGCCTATTGTGATGGTTCCGGTCTTATCGAGCAACACGACGTCGATATCACCGGCCAACTCCACCGCCTTCCCGCTCTTGGCGATGATATTTGCCTGAAGAGCGCGGTCCATGCCCGCTATGCCGATCGCTGCGAGCAGTGCGCCGATAGTGGTCGGAATGAGGCACACCAGAAGGGCGATAAGGGTCGGGATGTCGGTCCCGAGGCTTTTCACCGGCTCCGAAACGCCGAGGTAGCTCTGCATGTATAGCTCTGCATTGCGGGCCATGGGCAAAAGAGGGATCGTTACGATGAGAAAGACGAGCGTAAAGGCCGAGAGGACCAGGGTGAGAGCGATCTCGTTCGGGGAGCGCTGGCGGATGGCGCCTTCGACCAGGGCAATCATCCGGTCCAGAAAGGATTCGCCGGCGCTGCTCGTTATCTCGACCACGATACGGTCAGACAGTACGACCGTACCTCCGGTAACTCCCGACCGGTCACCGCCAGCCTCACGAATTACCGGCGCAGATTCGCCGGTTATCGCCGATTCGTCAACCGAGGCTATTCCCTCGACTATTTCTCCGTCCCCCGGGATTGCCTGTCCCGCTTTTACAACTACCCGGTCACCCTGTTTCAGTTGCGAGGACGCAACTTCTTCGGCGACGCCTTTTGCGTTCAGGCGGTGGGCAACAGTATCGTGGCGGGCTTTTTTGAGCGATTCGGCCTGGGCCTTGCCACGGGCCTCTGCAAGGGCGGTGGCGAAATTCGCGAAAACGACCGTCAAAAAAAGCCATACATCAAGGGCTATAAAGTAACCAATGGACACCTGGCTCGCGGCGCCGCCCAATGCGGCTTCGACGATATACAGAAGAGTAAGAACAGCCCCGACCAGGACTACGAACATGACGGGATTATTCCACTGGAGGTCGGGCCGCAGCATGACAAACGCCTGCTTCAAGGCGACCTTTGCGGTCTCCTTTTCCAATAGCGACCGCGCTTTAACACGGCGGATCGACTGAAACTGGTCCGGACCCGGACGAGCCTCCCCTACCGGTATTTCAAAATTTGGAACTAGCTTGCTCATATGTGGAACTCCTTTGAGTGCGTCCTCTTCTCGCCGTATCTTAATATCGGTTTTCATCAGCGTTCCCGGCCGTTATCCCCCGAAAGGTATCGGGCCGAATTGCTCCGCTACTGGTCCCAGAACGGCAACAGGCAAAAAGAGCAATCCAGCGATGATAATCACGGTCCCTAGCAGGAGAAAACCGAATGTTACGGTGTCGTCCCGAAGCGTGCCAAGACCGAACGGGCTCGATTTCTTGGCCCCCAGGGACGCCGCCATGGCTATTGGCGCGACGATCGGCAGAAAACGGCCGAAAAGCATGGACAGACCGGCAGCGATGTCGAATGCCACCGCGCTCGGGGCTGGACTCGTTGCATTCCAGAAACCATACGTGACGCCCAGACCGTCGAATGCAGAACCGTTATTGGCCGTAGCCGAAGAGAATTGGTAAAGGATTTGCGAGAAGCCGTGCGCGCCGGGATTGCTTATCGCATTGAGTCCCCAGGCCGTCGCGGCAAAGAGCCCCGTGGGCCACAGAATAAAGACGGGATGAACCAGTATGGCGATCATTGCAAATGTCACCTCGCGGGCGCCGATTTTCTTCCCGAGATATTCCGGCGTTCTTCCCACCATCATGCCTGCGATGAAGATCCCGACGATGATGAAGGTCAACATGTTGATCATGCCCACGCCTTTGCCGCCGTACACGCAGTTTAGCCACATGCCGGCCATAGGCGAAAGCGCGGCTAACGGGTTCAGGCTGTCCTGCTCCGCATTTACTGCGCCGCATGTCACGTCTGTGGTCAGGGCATCAAAAGTTGCCCCGGCCGAAGTCCCGAAACGCATCTCCTTGCCCTCGAGATTGCCCAGATGCTGCTCGACGGGAAGGCTCGGAACTGCCGGCATAGTCACCGTGAGCTTTCCACCCGGAGATGCCGCACTGGGGATTTCGAACTTTTGTTCCTGCGCTTGTCCGGTTAGTCCCGGATTGGGTTTCAGCGTATCGAAACAGACCGACCAGCCGATTGTGGCCGCCATCATGACAAACATGACGGCAAAAATCACGAGGGAGTGCCGGAACCTGTTCAGCATTCGGCCATACATCAATACCAGGCCAAACGGAAACATCATCATTGCAAAGGTGTTGAAGAAATTGGACAAACCGGTGGGATTTTCGAACGGGTGCGCGGAATTCATGCCGTAGAACCCGCCGCCGTTGGTGCCCAGCATCTTCATCGATTCGAATGCTGCGACGGGCCCAACGACAATCGTCTGCAGTTTGGCCTCGCCCGTGTCGGTCGTGCCCATCGCCCCGGGTTCAAGCGTCGAAACATCGTACGAGGTTTGAAGGGTCATCGGGCTGCCCTGGGTTATGAAAATGAGGCCGATTATGAAAGCGGCGGGCACGAACATGTAGACCAGCACACGCCAGATATCGACGAAAAAGTTGCCGACCGATGAATCGCTTCGCAGGGCGCGGATTATCGCGGTCAGCGCAGCCAGACCTATCGCAGCCGACAGGAAGAGATTGAAAATGCCGAAAAAGATCTGGCTGAAGTTCGACAGGTGCTGGTCGCCGGAATAATGCTGGAGGTCCGTATTGGTCATGAAGGAGACGACGCTGTTGAAAATGGCGCTCGGCGCCAGCAGCGTAAGCCCTCTCGGGTTAAGCGGGGTCCATGGCTGGAGCGCCAGGACCAGGAACCCGAAGACGAACATAAGGGTATTGAATGTGAGCAGGGAGAATAAATACTGCTTCCAGTTTTGCGGGCCGCTGTCCAGTCGCTGCTCGCACCATCGCAAAACCGCCCAGGGGCGATATTTTCCGTCCATAATCCACGCCAGGTAACGGCTCAACGGGAAAGCAACGATAGTGGCCGTTACAAGAAGCGCTATAGGTAGCAACCATACCTGAATAAACGTCATTTGTTCTTCCTTTCAGGATCGGTAAATCGCCGGGGCCAGCCTAGAACCATTCCGGCCGTATCATTGCAACAATCAGATAAACAAAAAGAAAAACTGCGACAGCCGCTGTAATGTAGATCATCGATTGAACTCCTTCGCCTCATATTTTCTCGCAAGCTTTCACGAACACAAACATGACTCCCATGCACACGACGCCCAGGAAAAACATCCCCGGCAGCCAAATTGCTAAATCCATCTGTTATTTCTCCTCTCGAAAAAGTCTTTAAGCCGCACTTTGGTGTCTTTGATATCTACGTTTTCGAATGCTTAATGCAGCACCTGACCTTCAGTTTGCGGCTTCACCTCGCAGGCGAAGCGATCTGCGACATTCAGCTTGAAAGAAAATCTGGTTCCCTTGCCGGGCTGACTGGTCACTTCCACCTTGCTCCCGTGGGCCTCTATGATCTCTTTCACGATGGCCAGCCCAAGTCCCGTGTTGCTCTGCTGACCGCCGCGGCCCGGCACTCGAAAGAATTTCTCGAAAATATGCGGCAGGTACTCTTCGGGTATTCCCGAACCGGTATCCTCTACGGCAAAAAGCACCGTATCGTTCTCCAGGCGAGCCGATATCTTCACGCTTCCGCCCGGAGGGGTAAATTTCAGCCCATTGCTGAGCAGGTTGGTAAAGACGATTTCAAGTCTCATCCTGTCGGCGAGCACCTGAGGGATATCCCCGGGCAGATCGAGCACCAGGGACACTCCCCTGTCGACGAACGCAGGCCTCATCTCATCCATTACGTTAATGAGTACTTGCTCCGTGCTCACCGGAACAAGCTCGACAACCGACCGTCCTGACTCGAGGCAACTGATATCGAGCAGGTTCTCGATTATACGGTACAACCGGTCGCTGTCCTCTTTAGCGGCCATAACCAGTTCGCTCTGTTTGGGGCTCAGAGGACCTAGTTTTTCATTCAGAAGCACATGGGTCGCAAGCCGGATGGAAGTCAGAGGGGTCTTTAATTCATGTGATACAATCGAAATCAGCCCGCTTTTGACCTCATCGAGCCTGCGCACGCGGGTCACATCGGAGAGAATGAGAGTAACGCCGATGAGGCGTCTCTCCTCGTCCAGTATGGGCACCGACTCGGGTAGGAAGAAATGTTCCTCTCCATCCTTGAAAACCTGAATGGCCGAGTCATATGTTTTCAGGCGGATCGGACGCATTTCACGCCGTGCGCGTTCAAAGAGTTCGCCTATTTTTTCATTGTTCACCGACTGAATTTTTGCTTCCGCCTTGAGGGCAAAGAGGAGTTGAGCCGTTTCGTTGGAAAGCTCGATGTCGCCTTCGAGATTGCAGATGATCACGGCGTCGGAAAGCGAATTAAGCGCTGAGAGAGTTGCTTTCTGAGTGCGAATGAGCCGCGCGCGGTTGGTTCGTCTGAATCTGCGCAGGCTTGAGGTCATCTCGTTAAAAGCCGCAGCAAGCTGGCCGATTTCGTCCCCCGAACCTGCCTTAACGAGAAGATCGAGGTTTCCCTGCTGAATTTCTCTCACCGACTTGGTGAGGTCGGATATCGGCTTCACTATCGACGGTCCGATAATGATGATAAAGATCAGCCCCAGGATTGACCCTGCCAGGACCAGCACGATTACGTCGCGGTTCGTTTCGTCTGCCTGTTGGCGCACCTGGCCGTCAGCGGAAATCATGTTGTTCAAGTTGATGTCGACTATTTCCTGGGCCGCCTCCAGGACAGTGTCGGAGTGAGGGAGCAGCCTGGTCCGGTAAAAATCCCGGCGCGCGGCCGGGGTCTCCGGCTCTTTGAGAAATGTCTCCAGCTCGCTCCTGTAAGTTTTCCACAATTCTGTCAGTCTGTCTGTCACCTCCTGCTCGCCGGGAAGAGTGACATTGCCCTGCTGAAATTTCAGATTCCGGGAAAACTTTAAAACGGCCGCATCTAAAACTGCCCTGTCAGCACTGCCTTCCCAAAGAGATGCCTCAGCACCCCGCTCGATTTCCACGATTGCCTGCTTCATGCTCAAGGCGGCGACAACGCTGTTGTAGTTTTCCCTGAAAATCCGATCCAGCGTCTTGCCCGACTCGGTAATGGTCCTGATGCTTATAAGGCTCACCACGAGGAGGATCAGCAGTGGCCCGCAGGAGGCCAGGACAAGTTTGGTTCTTAAGCTCATAGGCATACCTTTCGTGCCCTCCCTATGGCAAATCACGTGCCAATAGCAATGTAAAACTAAGTTATGTAATTTCAATAGATTGACTAAGAATGGCAGAGGCGGGGCGCCTGGAAAGATTTCAAAATGAAGGATCGGTTCATTTCGGGCATTTCAAAATGAAATACTCAATTCACAGCCCATATTTTTTGCGTTTTCGCCAGAGGGTCACTGAATCCATTCCCAGAATTCGGCATGCTTCCTCTATGGACTTACTCAAAGCCAGCACGCGCCGGATATGGGTCCTCTCGAGTTCTTCCATGGTTACCGGGTCGCCCGGGCCGGGCTGGCGCTCCGAAGGCTTGAGCTTGAGCGGAAAATGATGGACCCCCACACGGTCCTCTTTGCACAAAAGCACCGCCCGTTCGATCGCGTTGCGAAGCTCCCTCACATTGCCGGGCCATTCGTAGTTTGTGAGGGCTTCCGACGCCTCCTCTGAAAATCCCAGAATTTGCCGATGATTCTGTCGGGCAAAAAAAGCCAAAAGGGCCTCGGATATCTGGGGAATATCTTCCCGGCGGTCTCGAAGCGAAGGGATCACGATCTCGACGACATCGAGCCTGTAGAAAAGGTCCTCACGAAACCGGCCCGCCTTGATCGCCGCTTCGAGGTCGATATTGGTCGCTGTAATGATTCTGACATTGGCTTTCCGGGTTTCCAGGCCGCCAAGACGCTCATAGACCTTCTCCTGCAGGACCCGCAGCAGCTTGGCCTGGATGGACAAGGGCAAATCGCCGATTTCATCCAAAAAGAGCGTTCCACCCTCGCATGCGGCGATGCGTCCCGGATAATCGCGAAGAGCGCCCGTAAAAGACCCTTTTGCATGTCCGAAAAGCTCGCTTTCAAGCAGTTCGGCGGATAATGAAGGACACGATATAGTCCCGAAAGGTTCCGAAGACCGGCCGCTCCAGGAGTGAATCGCATGGGCTAGAATGGTCTTGCCGGTCCCGCTTTCTCCTCGAATCAGGATGGTAGCCTCGCTGTCCGCCACCTGGCGGGCCAAAGCGAAAGCCCGCTGCATGGCAGGGCTGCGGCTCTCGATCACGGCTTCGGGAACGGATTCCTTCAACCTTTCCTGCAGGGCCGCCACCTTTTGCTCCAAAGTTCTGACTTCAGAAACTTTACCGACCAAAACAGATACCTGGTCATTGGTGAACGGTTTGGGCAGGTAATCGAAAGCGCCGCGGCGCATTGCTTCAACAGCGGTGTCAATCGAAGCGTAGGCGGTAATTACGATACATTTAATCCAGGGGCAGAGTGCATTTAATTTCTCGATCAGGTCTATTCCGGATTCCGAACCGAGGCGAAGGTCCACCAGGGCCAGGTCGAAAAACCGCGCCCTGGCCTCGGTCAATGCATCTTTAGGGTTGCTTACAGAGGATACACGGTGGCCCTCGGCCTCCAGAGCGATACTGAGCGTCTTGCGGATGTTGGGTTCATCATCGACGACAAGGATGGAAAGAACCAACGCCTTGCTCACGGCTTCCCTCGTTTTGCTTCCGAGCGCTTCCAAGCGCTGTATCGAATTCAGTCCAATTAGTGAGAAGAGGTCCCTGTCCCGGCCAAACGCTCCGCTGTCTCTGCAACCTCCCCGATCGTAAACGGCCTCCGCAGAACTGCCGCCCACGGGTGTCTTCGGGCTGATCCCATCTCCTCATAGACGCCGGTCAACAGGATGACCGGGACTCCGATGTGGAAGAGTTCCTCCGGTTCGGCGCCCTGATATTGAAGGTTCTTGATTTCGAGCACGATCACGGCCGGCTTTTCGACTTTTTCCCGGTAGAACACGAGGAGGGCATGGGAAATGCTCACAAAGCCTTCCACCTCGTACCCGCGCTCGATCAGAACGGCCCGCAGGCTTGCCCGCTCCCAGTGATCGTTATCGATAATCCATATTATAGGCTGTTTTCGGCTCGCCATGACACATCAAAAAGGGCGGTGATGAGCCGCCCTTCTGAAAACCATTGACCAATTATCCATTAGCCGAAGTATGCATCGACTTGTCTAGTGCCCGCAGTGTGGGCAGCTCGGACCCTCGTCCTCTTCGGACTTCTTGCCGCCGTCTTCCATTTCTTTGGCGAACTTGCGCACGATTTCCGATATCTCCCTCAGCCTGTCGTCAACCTTTCTGTAGAGGGTGCCCTCCGGATAGGTTCCATCCTCCTGCCGCAGGCCGGCATCCATTCCGGTAAGAATCTTGAGCCCTTCGTCAACGGTCTGGACGGGCCAGATGTTGAATTTACCCTCGGCGACTGCATCCACCACTTCCTGATCAAGCATAAGGTTGCGGATGTTCTTGTGCGGAATCATTACACCCTGTTCGCCGGTGAGCCCTTTGGCTTTGCAAATGTCGAAAAAGCCCTTTATCTTGTAGTTCACACCCCCGATCGGCTGGATCTCGCCCTTCTGGCTTACAGATCCGGTTACTGCTACACCCTGCTTCAGCGGCACCTCGCCTATTGCGCTGACAAGGACATAGTATTCCGTGCTGGAGGCGCTGTCTCCGTCTATCATTCCGTAGCTCTGCTCAAAGCACAGCGAGGCCGAGAAGGATATGGGCTTATTGTGGGCAAACCGGTCCCTGAAAAGGCTGCTCAAAATCATGAGGCCTTTCGTATGCGTGGCGCCGCTCATTTTCGATTCACGGTCGATCGACACCATTCCCTCGCGTCCGACCGAAACGGTGGCTGTGATCCGGTTCGGCTTGCCGAAAACGTGATCTCCCGTCATCAGCACAGCAAGGCCGTTAACCTGTCCGACCTTTTCACCTTCGGTTTCGATCCAGAGGATATCCTTTTCGATTACTTCCTTTACGCGCTCTTCGATAAGATTGGAGCGATAGATGCGCTTCTTTATCGCCTCATCGACGTGCTTTCTCTGGACCACTTCGCTGCCATCCAGGCCGGCAAAGTAATTGCCTTCCCTGAGCAGGTCCGTGATGGTGCCAAGTTCGAGGGTGAGTTTATCCCTGTCCTCGGTAAGCTCGACGCTGTATTCCAGCACCCTGGCCACCGCACCCTTGTCCAAATGCCTGATCTGATGCTCGGTGCAGTAGCGTGCGATCATCCTGGAGCATTCGATGACCTTGTCCGGCTTTCTGTCCATCTGGTCGCTCATGTGCGCTTTGACCTTGAAAAGCTTCTGGAAGCGTTCGTCAAGGCTGTAAAGCAACTGATAGATATAGGGATCGCCGGTAAGGACTATCTTTGCATTGAGCGGGATAGGCTCGGGGCGGATCGTACGAGTGCTGAAAATTCCGTAAAGCTCGCCCAGGTCTTCTATCCTGATCTCTTTGTCGCGCAGCGCCCTCTTTAAGGCTTCGTAAGAGATGAACCACTTGAGCAAGTCGAGTGCTTTCATCACCAGGTAGCCGCCATTGGCCTTGTGCAGAGATCCCGGTTTAATCATTGTATGGTCGGTAAAAAGCGCTCCGAACCAGGCCTGCCTCTCTATGGAGCCGAAAAGATTGGGATATGCGGGATTGGATTCGATGATAACCGGGGCGCCCTCTGTTTCCGAGTTATCGATCAGCACGTTGACGTCGTACTTGCGAAAACTCGTCTCTCTGGAAGGAACGGGAAAGGGGGCCGCGGGCTGACCCTGCATCTGCTGCTGCTGGGGTTCGGGCTTTTTCTTGAAATCGTCTATGTTTTCAAGAATATCCTCCTGGACCTCCTTGAAGTAATCCATCACCTGCGTGTCGTCCCGGTATTTTTCCTCGTATGAATCCATCAACTGGCCGACCACGAAGAGGGCAATCTCGTTGTCCAGCTTTCCATGTTTTTCCTTGAATTCGCTTTCGGCCTCGCGGATTTTCTTGATGGTATCCTTCATTCTTTCATGCAGTTCATCGCTCTTGCTGCGCAGGGATAGCCGCTCTTCCTCGCTCAGGTGGCGCAGGTCCTCCTGGGTCATCGCGTCTCCCTCCTTGTTGGCGGGAATGATGACCATGCCTACCTGCGAGAACTGAAGAATAAATCCCTGTTCACGGGCCTCCGCCGAGAGTTCGTCAATATACTCCCTCCTGCGCTTCTCGAAAGCCTGGTGCACCTCGCCCTCTTTGGCCCGGTAGTCGTCGCTGTCGAAAACCTCGGGGATCTTTGCCTGCAGCATCTCTATAAATTCATTCATGTCTTTCTTGAGCAATTTCCCGCGCCCGGCGGCCATTTTGATGCACTTGGGCTTGTCCTGTTCCTTGAAATTGAAAACATAACACCAGTCGGGCGGCGTGGGCTCCTGCCGGGCCTGATCCTCGATGAATGTCCTGGCTGTATAAGTGAGGCCCGCTTTAGCAGGTCCCGCAATAAAAATGTTATACCCGGGCTCCTTCATCCCCATTCCGAACTGGATGGCGTCAATTGCGCGTTCCTGCCCCACAACCCTGTCTGCCAGGGCCTCCAGTGAAGCTGTAGTATCGACAGGGGGCAGATCGTCATCGAAATGCGCTCGCAATTCGTGGGCGGGAAGTCCCTGGATCTTCTCAGACATACGCTTGGCTCCTCTATATCATCATCAAGTAGATCGATTCAGGAAGAGGGATATCTCTTGATCGGACAGCGTCTCCGATCCCTGATACCGCGATATCCGGTATTTCCCTGCTTCCGATTTCCAATTCCCGCAACCCGTTTTACTCCTCGATGCTTTCGGTGGGAGGAAGTTCGCTCTGGCCAGCCACTTCAAGCTTAGCACGTTTCCGGAGGCTCGACGCCGCAGTCTGCAAAACGGTGCGAATAGCGTTTATAGTGTTTCCGTTTTTTCCTATGATCTTGCCAATATCGTCCGGTGATATTTTAAGCTCGATGAGCACAGTGTCATCCTCTTCGTGCTCCGCAAGTTCCACTTTTTCCGGATGATCGGCAAGCGATTTGACAAGATATTCCACCAGGTCTTTGAGGGCCACTTCTTTATTCTCCAATATTTCGGTCCTGTTTGAGCTTATCCTGGACCGACCTGATTTTTTGTTCAGGACTGCCTTTTTTGTCCCGCCGGTCGTCAACCCTGATCTGGGTCAGCACCCGCATAGCGCCGGCCGCAAAACAACTCTCATGCATCTGCCGTATGGTCTTGAGAATGTCGTCCAAATCCCCTGAAATAATAGTACCCATTGCGGTCAGTTGGTATTCCAGAGCGCTCTTTTCGAGCACCTTTATTGCCCCGGCCACATAGGAACTCAGGCTGGTGCTTTCAATGCCGATTGGAACGATGCTCAGTTCTACCACTGCCATCTGCGCTTATCCTCAATTTGAAAAAGTTCCGCTCCTTCGAGTACTTGCAAAATCCCTGAATGAAACCAGTCCCGCCAGTCCAGCCAAAGTCTTGTACAAGTGCTCAACCGTATGAGGCTCAACCGTAAGGACCGGGGAAATACCTTTTTCACGCAGAAAATTAAAAAGACGGTTGAAATCGATTGTGCCGGACCCTACAGGAAGATGGTCATCATCTGAGCCGTCATTATCGTGAATGTGGACTTCCTTCAAGTACGGCCAGACCGCTTGGAGCCATTTATCCATGGTAGTGGTGGAAAACGAGTGCTGGTGCCCTGTGTCCAGGCAAAAGCCAAACCACGGCGATTTCATCTCATCCAACAACTCCAGGTGCAGCTCCGGGTCTTCCTCCCATACATTTTCCAGTACCAGCGGCATCTTGAGGATTTCCGCCCGCCTGACGAAAGGCTCCAGGGTGGAAAGGCTGTTCTCGATCCACGTTCGGCGATGCCCTCGATGATGCCTTGGATCGAATCCGGTATGGCAGAGAACCTGCTCCGGACGGATTTGCTCCGCCAGGTCGAAAAGACTGCTGAGCCTCGACCGGGTGACTTCTCTTATCGCGGGATCGACGCTTCCGGAACACAGGTCCCAAAAAGGCCCATGAAAAGTGAATCGGCATTGTTTGTCACGCATTCGCGCAACGGTGGAGCAGATGAGGCCGGTCTGATCCCTTTGCAGATTCTCGGCTCCAATCCCGATCTCGACGTTTATTTTGTTTTCCAGAACCAGGTCTATGTACCGTTCCATGTAGTTCCACGGCACGCTCACGAACACGTGCCCGAGCACGGCGCGCATCGCAGGACTGATTTCATTACCTTTCAGGGATTCAGGTTCCAGTTTAGTTAACCTCACCATCATGGACACTCATGTCAACACAACAAGACCCCATTTAAGCCGATACATTGCAGAACTTCTTCGATTTTAACACAATACGCCGTCCAACCCCTCCCATGGGGCTGGAACAAGCCGTAACCGCCACATATATGGGTAAGAAGACAATAAGTCAAATGCTTAAGTTAATATCCATCCGGAAACACCCGGCTAAATACTCTGCGTTTCCACCTTCCCCTTCTGCGAGACGAAAAAATTGATGAAGGTTGAGGTTTTTCTACCCTTTCAATTATAACATTGCTAAATTTTCAAATTCTGTTCTCTCCCGGTTTTCGGAAGAGACGGCGCAAACCGCGGAACGGCTGAAATGGACTCAATATCAAGCGGCTTTGTTCAAGCCTTTCGGATGATTGTCACTCTCGATCCCGAAGTCCTGGAGATTTCGTCGCGGACCCTTCAGGTTTCGGGAATAGCCACTTTGGTCAGCGTCCTTATAGGGTTTCCCTTGGGCACTGTGCTGGCCCTCACCCGATTCTTCGGGCGTGGACTGCTGGTAAGCATCGTAAACTTCGGAATGGGGCTTCCACCAGTGGTCGTTGGGTTCGTCACATGGCTGCTATTGATGCGCTACGGCCCGCTGGGAGTGTTAGGACTTCTATACACGCCGGCAGCCATGATAATCGCCCAGGCAGTAATCGCATCTCCTATCGTCGCCGGATTCACCCTTGCGGCCGTACAGTCCATAGACCCGAAGCTGCGCCTTCAGATACTGTCTCTTGGAACGACCCGCTTACAATACCTCCTCCTGCTGCTCTGGGAGTCGAGACCGGGCATTCTGGCTGCCGTCATTGCGGGATTCGGGCGCGTGCTGGGCGAGGTTGGCGCATCCATGATGGTTGGCGGCAATATTCGCGGCTATACAAGGGTGCTCACCACGGCGACCGTGCTCGAAGTCTCAAGGGGAAAATTCGAACTGGCGGCAGGGTTGAGCATCATCCTGCTTGTGCTTTCATTTTTCATAATGGCTGCACTCAGTTATCTTCAGCAAAGAGGAAGGCGGCCGTGAACGGCGAAACGTTTTGTCTATAACCTCAAACCAGGAAAACAGCATGAAGCAGTACGTAATCGATCAGCTCAGAGAATCCGACCACGAAAAGATTCTTGAATTCCTGAAGAAGAACGCGGATGCATCGGAATTTGGAGATATTTTCTGGATTATGCTTCCGGAAGAACTCTACTCGGATACTCAAGTGGAGCATCAGCAATGCAAGCCCTTCTGTTTTGCCGTAAACCTGTCTATTAAGCAGGTTGATTTCGAGCTGCTGGTACGCAGCCGCCGGATTATGCGATGCAACTGCATTCGCTACGCCGACAAAAAGCAGAGGGATTACCTGATAGACTATGCAGATCGGATGCTGGAAGAACTCAATATCAAAATCTAGACCTTCCCGGCCGGTTCATCGCTTCCTTCAGAATACTGATATTGTGAGCGTAATCACCCCTGAAAACCGCTGAACCGGCTACAAAAACATCTACGCCCGCTTCAGTGAGTTCCCCGGCTGTTTCAGGGTTTACCCCTCCATCAACCTGGAGCAGCGTCGAAAGCCCGGCATCATCTATCATCCTGCGGCACTGCCGGATTTTGGGCAGCGCGTTTCGGATGAACGCCTGTCCTCCGAACCCGGGATTGACGGTCATAAGCAACACCATATCTACATCGGCCAGCACCAGGTCGATCATGCAGAGCGGTGTCGCCGGATTGAGTGCAACGACGGCCTTTGCTCCAAGTTCCTTTATTCTCTGGATCACCCGGTGCAGGTGCACGCAGGCCTCGGCATGCACCCCAAGCCATTCGGCCCCCGCTTTGACGAAGTCCTCCAGGTATCGCCCGGGGTTCTCTATCATCAGGTGAACGTCCAGGGGAAGAGATGTAACCTCCTTCAGCGCTTTTACCACATCAGCCCCGATAGTTATGTTCGGCACGAAATGGCCGTCCATGACATCGGCATGTATCCAGTCGGCCCCTGCCGCTTCGACAGCTTTGACCTCTTCTGCAAGCTTGCCGAAATTGGCAGACAATATCGATGCGGAAAGCAGTTTTTTCATTGTTCCCCTTCAGTTTCGGTTCGTCTTTATCAAGCAAAGAAAGGCATCACCGAAATGATGCCCCAGCCGGTGCATTTTTGAAAGAAAATTCATCTCATTTCCGTGAGACCGCAGATTTCAGGACCTCTTCCAGCGCGGCAAGCCCCACCGAGACCTCGCCGCTCAAATGTACCCTCAAAACTCTGCGCCGGTGTTTGCGAAGAGCCTCGAAGTCACCCAGGGCCTGGGCGCGCATCAGCATTCCGAAAGTATATGGCCGGCCGGGAATACCGGTGTCCTCGACAATATCCGCGGTAAGCAAAAGGAAAAGGCCCTTGTTTGTTCCGCCCTTGTGGAGCTGGCCGGTAGAGTGCAGGTAACGCGGACCGTAGCCGATTGTCGTGGCGATTCGCATTTTGTCTCTCACGATTGCCCTGATCCGCCGCAGCCTGTTCTCGTTGATTTCATTTTCGTTCAGGTAGGCCAGGATGGCCAGATAATCATTCTGCGCAGCCTGCTGAAAAAAGAGAGACAATGCCTGCGGGACGCTGGAAGCTCCGCCGGCCAGGTAAAGCCGAAGCGGACCGTGCGAAAGTTCCATCCTCGCTTCCGGCACCCTGCCCTCTTTCCTTACCTCTTCGAGAATTTCAGTGGTAAATTCCTTGCTTTCCTGCACGTTCGGCTGATCGAACGGATTTATGCGGAGCAAAGCTCCAGCGGTCGCGGTAGCAATCTCCCATATGAAAAACTGCTCTCCGAGATCGAGCCGGTCCCGCATATGAACCGTAATGACCGGCTGGCCGGCCTTGCGGAGAGAATCGGCTTTAGCCTCGAGGACCTCGTCCGGTTCGTTCTTGATTCTGAATTCAACGAACAGCCGGTCTTCTCCATAACTTTGCGGGTCTTCGACCGGCTCCCCCGATACCGGGACAATCCCAGTTCCGTCCTTTCCCGTGCTCTCGGCAATGAGCTGCTCCAGCCACGTTGCGAATGACGAAATCGGCGCGGGCAAAAGCAGGGTGAGCTTATCCCTGCCGCCTGCGGCAAAGGCGCAGATCGCCGCCCCGAGGGCAATTCCGGGATTTTCGGAAAGGGGCCTCTGAGTCCGGCATTCATTTGCTGCCCTGGAAGCCCTGAGGAGCAGCTCATTTATATCGATCCCCATCAGCGCAGCCGTAGCCAGCCCGAAATAGGAAAGCGCAGAATAGCGTCCGCCGATGTCGGGATAATTAAGAAAAACCTTACGGTAGGAGCGCTCAACGGCCAGTCTCTCCAGCATTGAACCCGGGTCGGTTATTACCCCGAAGTTTTCGCCGGCGCGGTCTACCTTCATGCTTTTGACTCTTTCAAAAAAATACTCGCCCAAAGCTCGACTTTCGATGGTTGTACCGGACTTGCCGGCCTCGATGAAAAACGTGTGGGCAAGAGGAAGGCTTCGTCCAAGACGAAGGACTGTCGCGGGATCGGTAGTATCGAGCACCGTCACCGGCAGGCCGGGAGCATGCCTGCCGAAAGTCTGGCTCAAAACCAGCGTCGCAAGGCTGCTTCCTCCCATGCCCATGAGCAGCACTTGCCGAAAACCCGCTTTTTTCAGCTCGGCGGCGAATTCGCAAAGACTCGCTACGCCGGACCTGATCTTTACGGGAGAGTCCAGCCAGCCCATCGAGTTTGAAATTACGAACTGCTGGTCCGATTCCATCCTCCAGATCGTGGAGTCTTTGTTCCAGAGCCGGTCACAGAAATTGGCCTCCTCGAAATTCTTCAGATTTTCCATTACCGCCGCTTCAAACCCGGTCAGCTCAACATCCATCCCGGCCAGCTTCATACAAGTTTCTCCTTAACGAGAGAAAGAAAGCACAAAAGAAAGAAGCGCCCCAGCCTTCCAGCCCGGGCGCGGTTCATCGTAGGAGAGGGCTTTACGCCCTGCCGATTCGGTGTAGCCTGTCATAGACTTATAGAAGTTCTCCCGCTGCATGGCCTGTATTGTCGCCACAATATCGGCGCTGCCAAATCCCAAAACAGCGGTACTACGACAAGCGTTGTTACAGAGATCTAGGCGCACTCCGCTTCTGACCGCTTCTATGCGACATCGGCAGTGTTTATTTTTTTCTTTGGCCGTCCGCTCTGCTTGCTGTTCTTCCGCGAAGACGCGGCTTTTCTGTCTCGTCTGGCGTGTGTATCGAGGCTATTGAAGCCGGAAAGCGTAACGGGTTTACGATTAGGAAATTCAACAATGAGGCGCAGTTTTCCTCCCATTGCTTCGACATAGGAACGCAGAGTTGAAAGCAAAAAATCGCTGCGCTTTTCTATCCTCGAAACGCCGTCTTGTGAGATGCGCAGCGTCTCGGCCATACGCTCTTGCGTAAGCTCGTGCGCCTTGCGCAAATCGCGCAGTGTCATTTCCTCTTCAATGAGGCGCGTTGCTTGCGCTTCGATCTCCTGTTGTTGATCGAGAGGAAGCCCCTTAATGACCTCATTCAATGTTCTCGTCATGTCAGTCCTCCTTCTTTTGAAACAACCCAGCTCATCGAAGATGAGTTTAGCACCTTTTAATATGTATTCAAAGACATATTGTCTTCCGGGGGCATGTTTTTCCGGCCACGTCATTACGGGATCAGCGCATCAAATCAAGGTTCAATGGCGTTTTGTTATCTTTGCCGGCGAACCCAGTAAATCAAAAGCAGTACTGGGAGGAGGTATTGCCCGATGAGCAACAGGGTTAAGTCCACCGGTCCGACGGTATTATAGTTGAAGAGAACGACTAGGAAATTGTCGATTCTGTGAAAAAGGTGGGTGAGAAAAAGAAATCCCAACCCTGCGGCCAGTTGCTTTGTCCTGGTTTTCCACGGTATTGAGCGGATCGCGAGGACAAGAGCGGTAAAGGTTACAATACTGAATGTCTCATAGTAGACATGGGTTTGTCGCGCAGGATTGAAGTGATAGCCAAACAGGGAAAAGCCAAAGAGCATGAATTGGTCAAGGAGCCGGATATATCCGTGATGCACTTCCATCCACACGAGGAACAAACACCCAGCAATGAGAGCAAACCGAGCCAGAAAGCTTATCGCTTTCATGGGAATGCTCCATTTCGACCCTTTCTTATCGAGTGATTTCAGCCACAGGATGAAGCTCAGGAGGACCAAGAATACTGCATATACTTGTCCCCAAAAGGCGTGAACCACCTCAAAGAGCCTCCGGTCGTATTGACCGGCCATGAAAATCGCTACGAGCCGGACCAGATTACCAAAATATAGTGCAGGGATTCCCATCAGGAGTCCCGATGCCTTCTGTCGAACAGTGGCAGGCGAAAAGACTATGAAACAGAGGAACAGGCCCACCATGAAGAGCGGGGTGCATTCAGGGATGATCTGTAACGCAAAGGCTCTGCCAGTGACAGTATCCTCCGCGACTGACACGGGGACACCGATCAGGTTCAGGGCCAGACCTAAGGTTTGGGCGGTATGTTCATTAATGGCTCCGGTATATCGGGCGGGCAGACTTAAAATAAGGGCGTATATTCCGATACAGGAGAGAATGAAAGCCGCAACAAAGCGAAAATTCTTGAAGCGAGATGTGCCCCGGAGAGGTGGTTTATCCGGAGGGGCAGAAAGCCCCTCCCGGAATGCGATTTGTTTTTTATTCCGTTTCGGTGACTTGCGTTTATTCATTCACCTTCCTGCGCACCCATAAAATCACGCCTAAGGCCGCAGCAGCCAAAAAGATACCAGCAAGTATTGAAAGCGCTGGACCCTGAGAGGCAGGCGGGGCACCAACTTTAAAGCTGGCTTGAATAGAATTATTGGAGCTGACGTAAGGTATTGTATACAAGTATGCGCTTCCATCCCATCCGGCGCTAGAGATCACGTTTTTCCCGTTATCAGTTAGGCTGTTCAGCATATAGCCCGATGCTGGGGTGATTGTGAGAGTAAAACTGTAGCCGGAATAAACAGTCGCACTTGTAGGGCTTACGCTGCCGTTGGTTCCCGCTGATGAAGTGACCGTGTAAGTGGGTAGTGCGCTGAATGTAGCAGACACTGTGCAGTCACTTGTGATCTGTCCTGTCGTGTAGGTGTTTCCGGATAATGATCCACCACAGCCCGTCGCCGAAGCACCGTACCCGTAGTTTGGTGTCACAGTGAATGAGGCTGTCCCATTGGGAACTACGAATTGGTCTGTGGGGCTTATGCTTCCATTGGCTCCTGCCGAAGAGATAACAAGAAAGTCAGGCGCAAAAGTGGCGGATACAGTGCAGTTGCTCGTGATCGGTCCCGTCGTGTAGGAGTTTCCCGATAATGAACCGCCGCAGCCTGTCACCGATGCTATATAATACCCTGAGTTGGGAGTCACGGTGAATGACGAAGTACCGTTGAGAGCTACCAATTGGGCCGTATTGGGGCTCACGCTTCCATCTGCTCCCGCCGATGAAGTGACAACAAGGTCTGCTCCGAACGTAGCCGATACTGAACAGTTGCCTGTGATAGGACCTGTCGTATATGTATTCCCTGATAATGACCCACCACAGCCTGTCACCGAAGCGATATAATACCCTGAATTGGGAGTCACAGTGAATGACGTTGTCCCATCTGGCGACACTATCTGCGGCGCATTGGGGCTTATGCTTCCATTGGCGCCTGCCGACGGAGTGACCGTATAAACGCTAAACGTGGCTGTCACGCTCGCGTTTTGTCCGGCAGGGATCTGGCAGCACGGTAGCAGGCCAAAAGCGCAATTGCCAGTTACTACTTGCGGGCAACCTGACCACCCTGCGAAATAGCTATTGGAACTGGGTGTTGCGTCAAGTTCTATGTAATTATTCGTGCCGGAGTTAACATTCCCACTACACGCGGTGTAACCGTTGCCGCAACTAATCGCGTACCATTGAGGCCCGAAGGCAAAGGGCGTTTCGACACTTCCCGTGCCACTGCCCTGCAATTGTACGCTGACATTTGAAGGTGAGCCGTAAACTTTACTAAAGGTAGCCGTGACGTTAGCGTTCTGGGCAACATAGCAACATGGTGTCGTGATGTTATATCCAGCACCGCAAGAATTGGAAACATCCGGGCAGCCTGACCAACTATTAAAGACTGCATCGTAATTACCATTGGAATCGTACCCATTTTGCGCAAACCAATCAAGCTCTGCGGGGCCGCAGGAGGAAGGGAAAGAAAAAGAACAGAAAGTGCCGCCGTCGCCACAAGTATAGTTATTTCCGCATTCGCCAACCCCAACGCCGCTGGCGGTGCCACCCTCGTTGACAGTAATATTGACACTGATATCTTGTGCAAACGCCGGAAGCGCCGTGAGCAGAACGAACAGCAAGGTCAATAAATTAAAACATAAGATTCTTGCCCTGTTTTTCACAGTCCCCTCCCCCTCCAAGAATAGCATGAAGCCTAATAATTAAGAGCGAAATGAAGCAGTCACAGCCCATTCGATTATGAGAGATGGGCTCTCACTTAAGGCAAAGTTCGTACAGTTATGCACAGAAGCATCGTAAACTGATAGAAGTCAAATGACGATTGCGTGAACTTCGTGAATTTATGGCGACAACCCTTGTCGCGTGCGTTGCTTATTGACCCGTCGCGCCCACTGGGTTAGGGTTTCCGAGTTGATTGATGCCACTTTCTCCACGTACCGGGGGATTTCTCGTGAACCGCTCAACTTGTGACGAATGTGCAGAGGCGAACTGAAGTGAAGATGTTTCTCAAAGCCGCGGTGAAGTCACAGAGCTTTATGTCAAAGAATGGAGTTCTGATGATTTACATCTTCCTGGGGCTTGCCACCCTCCTGGCATTCTGGCGCGTCACCCGATGCGATTTCATTAGCTTCGACGATCCCGACTACATAACTGAAAACGCCCATGTTCTACACGGCGCCACGATGGAGGGAATTCGATGGGCATTCACGACGGGGCGTGCCGGAAACTGGCATCCTCTGACGTGGATGTCTCTCATGGTCGATGCCCAGCTTTTCGGACTAAACCCGCACTGGTTTCACCTGACTAACCTTTTATTCCACATTGCAAATACGCTGTTGCTCTTTTTCGCCCTTAACCGGATGACCAAAGCGCCCTGGAAGAGCGCTTTGGTTGCGGCTTTGTTTGCGCTTCACCCTCTCCATGTGGAGTCCGTAGCCTGGGTGTCCGAACGAAAAGATGTCCTTTCCACTTTTTTCTGGATGCTCACAATAGTGGCGTACGTCTTTTACGTAGAGCGCCCGAAGCTTGGTAGATACCTGGCTATTTTTGCTCTCTTTGCTCTAGGCTTGATGGCGAAACCCATGCTGGTGACTCTTCCTTTCGTGCTTCTTCTCTTGGACTACTGGCCTTTGCGGCGCTTCGAGCGGAAAAGATCCATCCAGGAATTGCGCACAGGCGCAGCAAAACCTGTGTCAGTGATCAAAAGAAATGTGAAACCAAACGGAAAGCAAGCTGTAAGTGCTATAATGAGAGTGGAAGAACATGTGGGGCACAAGTATGACTCGACATTTAATCGTTTCCTCCTGCTTGATAAGGCGCCCCTTTTTGCCCTGACCGCAATTTCAAGTGTAGTGACATTCATATTTCAGCAAAGGGGAGGAGGTGTTGTATCCTGCGAGAGAATCCCGCTTGGCACTCGCATCGCTAACGCTTTTGTTTCCTATGTCATTTACATAGAAAAGACAATCTGGCCAGATAATCTTGCCGTCTATTATCCTTACCAGCGGTGGGCGCCATGGCAGATATTAGGGGTGGTCCTACTTTTCATCACCGTGACCTCGATGGTTGTATGGGCGGCCAGGAGACGCCCGTACTTGCCAGTAGGGTGGCTGTGGTATGTGGGCACGCTTGTGCCCGTGATCGGAATAATTCAGGTAGGCGCGCAGGCCAGGGCTGACCGCTATACCTATGTTCCCCTGATTGGACTTTTCATCATCGCAGTATGGGGTATTCCGGATCTGCTTAGAAATTGGCGCTATCTGAAAGAAGCGCTTATTGTCTCCTCAGTATTGGCCATTTCATGTTTTGTTGTTGTTACCTGGACACAAGTCGGTTACTGGCTGAATAGTTTTACGCTGTTTGATAATGCACTGAACGTTACGAATAATAATAATATCGCTTATTATATTCGTGGGAACGCCTATCATGCTATCGGTAACTATAGACAAGCAATTATCGATTATGATAGGGCAATCGATATCACCCCGGACTATGCTGATTTATTTAATAATAGAGCAGCATCATATTACAGTCTAGGCAAGTATAGTCAGGCACTTTCAGATTATGACAGAGCAATCCAGATAAATCCTAAATTTGCACAAGCGTATTCTGGTCGCGGAGTTACCTATGCTGCCCTTGGCAACTATAAACGAGCAATTGCAGATTATGACAGAGCGATAGAAATCTTACCTACATATAATTCGTCCTATTTTAATCGTGGAAATGCCTATGTTGCCAATGGTAATTATAAACAAGCGATTGCGGATTACGACAGAGTAATCAGGATTAATCCGAAAGATGCTGAGGCTTATTCTGGCCGGGGAGACTCATACTTCGAACTCGGCAGTTACACTCAGGCAATTGTAGATTATGACGTGGCAATTAGGATCAACCCTAAATTTGCACAAGCTTATCATAACCGTGCAGCTTCTTATAACAAACTTGGCAATCAAAAACAGGCGCTTGAAGATCTGAAAGCAGCGGCAAAACTTGGCAGTGAAGAGGCTAAGAACCTTTTGAGAAGCCAGGGGATTACCTGGTGACCTGAAACAAGCTTTGGGACTATTAATCTACATACTTCCCGAGAACGTCTTCATTGCGAACGCCGCCGCCCCGATGATTCCGGCGTCGTTTCCCAGTTTTGAAGCACAGACGGTCAGGCGGGCGGTTGCCGCACTCAACGCACGGCGGCGCACTCCCTCATCTATGCGGGAGACCAACTCAGGCATTCCTTCGATCAACCCTCCGCCCAGGATAATCCGGCAGGGGTTGAGCGCGTTTACCAGGGCGGCTATTCCAGCGGCCAGAGCGTCCGTGGCCTCTTTTATAATCTCCACTGCGAGCGTGTCACCATCGAAAAAGCCCTGTGCCACTGTTTTCGCAGTAATATTCTCGACCTTGCCTCCTGCCAGCTTCAAGATCGTGCTGCCGGATGCCGGGTCGGCCTTCACGCTCTCCTGGGCCCTGCTGGCTATCGCCCAGCCGCCTGCAAACGCTTCCATGCAGCCCCTGTTGCCGCAGTGGCAAAGCGGACCGTTAAGGTCCACCGTCATATGTCCGATTTCCCCGGCTGTATTGGTGCACCCTTCGAGCGCCTTGCCGCCGCAGACGATCCCTCCGCCGATTCCCGTCCCGACAAAGATACACAGCAAATCGCCGATGCCAATGCCGGCGCCGAAGAGCCATTCGCCCCACATCGCGGCCCGAACGTCGTTTGTCACCACCACGGGAAGCGAGCACTCCCTTTCCAGGTCCGCCCCAAGCGGAACGTTATGCCAGTCCAGGTTGGGGGCAAAAATGACACCCCCGGTCTCGGGGTCCACCTGTCCGGCGACACCGATGCCGATGCCGGATAGTGAAATCGCCGGCTCCCGCTTGAGTTGCCGAACTCCTTCCACTATCTGGTTTATCACCGCGCCGGGGCCGCCGCGTCTGTCCGTCTCATAGCGAAGCATCCCCACCAGCCGTCCTTCTTCATCGACTGTGCCCAGGGCAATCTTGGTGCCTCCCAGATCGATTCCCACAGCACATTTCCTGATATCCATAAGCACCTTGCAATGATCTCAGATTTTTCGGATCTTTTCCGGCAGGACCCGGACGCGGAAATCTTTCATCTTGCGCCAATCAAGCGACTGGTGGCGTGGAATGACCAGTACCCCTTCGGCCGTGCGATCCGAAACTGAAACCCTGATCTCCACGCTGCCGTTGTCGAGTTCCAAAGACACCCTGTCTCCGTCGGAAAGCCCAGCAGATCGCGCGTCATTTGGGTGCATCGACATGGTTGGCTCGGTGAGGCTTGCCAAAAGCGAATCCGACCAGGCTGAGAATTCCGTCGTCCCGAACATCCACTCGACGGTTAACAGCTCAAGGCCGTCAGTGCTTCCCGGCTTTTCCTCAAACTCAGCGTTCTGAGCGGTCTGCTCTTGACCGGATCTCGAGTTCCACCTGCTCCCGGACTTGCCGGGAAGGATTCTTACTCCGTCAACCGGGTAGTTGCCGTCTTTGAATGCTTCAAAGGAAGCGTGCTCGGCCGGGATAAAATCACTCGGCGAGATGCCGTTCGGTCCGGTGTCCGCCTTGGCTGGGCCGGCGATTTCCCACAGCGCCTTCCACGCCGGCAGGTGGTCGCCTCCGGGAACAAGGTCCCCATAAAGACGCAGCGGGTGTTCTCCTTCCCGGATTGCTACGCCTCCGTGGTGGACCCGCTCAGCAAATTGGGCCCTTCCTTCCTGATTTATATATGTCGAGCCGGTTTCAAAGATGGTTGAAGCTGGATAAAAAACGGAAGCCTGATCGACCGTCATCGTCGGAAAATAATCGATCGCAATCAGAAGTTCGAGCTTTGACACGGCTCGATCGAGTCTCTGCCTGTCGGGGTAGCAGTGGAAAGGATCGCTTTCCACAACTACGAGCGCCCGGACCAGGCCTTTTTCGATATCGCCGATAAGGTCCGAGAAAGCCTGCCCCGGAGTCGATCCCCGGTCTTGACCATCTCCCCCCGTAAGAAGAGCCGAACTGAAAGAACCTGCACCGGGCAAAAGATAAAAAAGCCCGGCCTCTTTCCCTGTCAACCGAAGCAAGCGGGCGCAATCGGCGGCAAAAGCGGGCGTCGTCAAGCGGGTCACGTCGGTTCCGCAAACTATCACCGGCCTCCTGCTGGCGCTGAGCTGTTCGCAAAGGAGCGCAATTTCGGCAGGAAGTTCACGGTCTTTTCCCTCGGTGACGACCGCCCGATAAAAACTCTCTGCGTCTTTTGCGAACTCGCCTGCATTCTTCTCGACCGCCTTGCTGACCAGCTTGCCCATGTACAGCTCTATATCTCCAGGCGAGGCCGGTATATGTTCGAACTCGAAGGGCAAAAAGACCGGCCGCGGATCTATCACGATAACGGGCGCTCCCTTCCGCTTCGCCTGCCGGATCGCGAGCGCGGCCATCGCGGCTTCATTTATGGGATCGGCCCCGGCAACAATGACAAAATCCGCTTTTTCGATTTCCCGCATCGATACGGCGATTTCACTGTCAAGGTTTTCCAGGGCGGAGCGGGTTTTGCTGAGTTTTGCCCGATCGAAAAAAAATACCGGGCCTCGCCAGTTTTGTGTTCTGCATATCCGCTTGAGCATGCACTGGGACTCGAGGCTGTTGCGAGCCGAGCCGACCGCGGCAATGGCTTGGGAACCATGCCTTTGCGCCAACCGGCTCAAAGCCTCTCGCGCTTTTGAGAGCGCGGTTTGCGCAGGGACTTCGCTCCCGTCGACTCGGGGCACCCAGGGACGCCGTTTATCGTCGGCTCCGCCGTTTGTGTAGGAAAATCCAAACCTTCCAGCGTCGCACAGGAAGTACCCGTTCACGTCATGGCTGTAGCGCGCCTCCAGGCGCATGACCGCGCGGTAACGCGCATTGGCGACGCAATTGCACCCCAGAGAGCATTGGTTGCAAAGGGAGGGCGCTCTCTGGAGGTCCCATCTGCGCACCTTGAACCGGGCGGTCTTGTCCGTGTAGACACCTGTAGGGCAGATATCCACCAGGTTTCCCGAAAAATGGCTTTCGAGCTTACCGTCCGAAAACCTGCCGAAGTAGAGACGGTCCCCGATCTGCATGGGACCTAAATCCAGGGACCCGGCAAACTCCTGGTAAAATCGGGAACAGCGGTAGCAATGTATGCAGCGGTTCATTTCATGCTGAATGTAAGGTCCCAGGTACTGGTCCCGATACGTTCGCTTTTTGCCCTGAAATCTCCGCATGCCGTGTCCGCCGGACCATGTTTCATCCTGCAGCAGGCATTGTCCGCCTTCGTCGCATACCGGACAATCCAGCGGATGATTGATCATCAGCAGTTCAATTACCCTTTTCCGGAATTGGACCGCCTCTTCATCTGTTGTCGAAACTACCATTCCATCCTGAGCATCGATCATGCAGCTCATCTGCACGCCCTTGAAGGGCCCCTGGACGAACTTGACGGCGCACATCCGGCAGGCCCCAACGGCCCCCAACGCCTCGTGGTAGCAGAAGCGCGGAATTATAATGCCCAGCCGTTCGGCGGCGTCGATCACTTTACTCCCCTGCGGGACCTCTACTTCAAGATCGTCAATTACCAGCCTTGGCATGGAACGGACATCCTTTTTGGCTAATGTGTTCGCGTACTTCTTCTTCAAAAAAATCCAGAAGGCTTATTACCGGCTCGGCAGCCCCGGGGGCCAGAGCGCAATAAGAATTCCATACCTCTTTGCACAATGCCCTGAGATTGGGGATAAATTCTTCTTTCCCCTCACCATTTTCAATTCTCCACAACAGGTCGCGCATGTACGGCAGCCCTTCCCTGCAGGGCGTACACCAGCCGCAGGACTCCCGCGCGAAAAATTCGATGAGGTTCAAAGTGGCGCCGACAAGGCAGGTTTTGTGATCGAAAACCATTATGGCGGCAGTGCCGAGCCGGTTTCCAATTGCCTTCAAGTCATCGAAATCCATAGGAATATCATAGTGCTCCCTGGTCATGAATCTCGTCGAAGCACCTCCCGGAAGGCACGCCTTGAATTCCGAACCGGGAGTCATTCCACCGCAGTGTTCATCGATTATTTCACTCAACCGCGTGCCGATCGGCAACTCAACCGCACCTGGAACATTCACTTTACCGCTTATGCAGTATAGCTTCATACCGGCGCCATGAGGCGTGGCCGCCAGCCCCTTGAACCACTCCGGACCGTTTCGCAGAATATGAGGCACATTTGCAAGTGTTTCCACGTTGTTTACAACGGTCGGCTTATCCCACAATCCTTTCTCGGTCGGGTATGGAGGAGGTTTTATCGGGTTTGGCCTTTTCCCCATTATGGCGTTGAGAAGCGAGGTTCCCTCCCCACAGATATATCTTCCTCCGCTCCTGTGAACGACGATGTCAAAAGAAAAATCCGTACCAAGAATATTATTGCCAAGAAAACCCGCCTGCCGCGCGTACTCCAACTCTCGCTCAAATATGACGGAGCTGCTTTCGTAGGAAGGACGTACGAAAAAGAATGCTTTGGAACCCGAGAAGGAGTAACCCGCCAGGATCATTCCCTCGATTACGCAGTGTGGATCGATATGCAGCAGCATGCGGTCTTTGAATGTTCCGGGCTCCATCTCATCGCCATTTGCGGCAAGGTAGCGGGGAAAAGCAGCCGAATCCGGCACTGCAGCCAATTTCTTTCCGGCCGGAAAACCGGCGCCGCCTCGACCCAGCAGGCCCGATTCACTCACCAGTCTTATGATCTCTTTGGGAGAAATCCCGCCACCAACGAACTTTTCGAGCGCCTGGTATCCGCCACTTTCACGGTATTCGTCCAGGGTCGCCACACGATTCGGTTTTCTGTTTTTGAACAGTACCTGGGGATATTGCGGCATTATCTATTCCGATTCATGAAATTCGGCTTCGTTAGCCAGTTTATCTAGAATTCTGTCGATCTTCTCCGGCGTCAGTTTTCCGTACACCCGCTTATTTATCACCATTGCGGGAGCACGGTCGCAATAGCCTATACAGCAGACCGGCAAGAGTGTGAAAAGCCCGTCCGGGCTTGTCCCGCCCATAACAACACCGACTCGTGAGCTTATGTAATCAATTACACGCTGGTGGCCCTCCATCCAACACAACGTGCTGTCACAGACCTTGATTACATATTTGCCTACGGGGCTCCGGTATATGTAGTCATAAAAGGTGGCAAGCTCCTCCAGTTCCAGCGGCGTCATCCCGAGCAAAACTGCCGCTTCGACCATGGCTTCATCGCTCATCCAGCCCTCGAGTTCCTGTATTTCAAACATTACATCGATGGCTTTCTCACGCGGCGATTCAGCCTCGGCGATCATTTTCTGGAACTTGAGTTTCAAAGCATCCGGCAGCATATTCCAGTTTCCAATCCCTTACAGTTTGCAAGCCCGAATCAAGGCCGCTATTGGACCAGACTCGTTTGAACGGGTGGACGAACGATAGAAACGAAATGTAATCTATTGGATTTCTTTCATATTAGATGAGTTTGCATTATTTTAAATCAATTGAAAGCTAAGTCTGTGCCGGTAAAAGTCAAGAAAAAGCGGCATTGGAAGACCGGACGTCCACTTGTCTCTCGAGGCGGCCTCAAGGGCCTGAAGGAGGACTCATGAAAACAGCGGAAGCCTACCGGTGGCTGTTGGGCTACTCAAAAGAGACTGCCGTGTATGAATCAATGAAAAGGCTGCTCGGCTGGGACCAGCGCACATTCCTCCCCAAAGGAGGCCATTCGCACAGGGCACAACAAATTGCAACAATTACAGCCCTCATCTACAGGCGCGAAACCGATCCGGCGTTCGAAGAAATGCTTGCGAAGGTCGAAGCCTCGGGAATGCCCGGTGGCCCCCTGTCCGATGAAGCTGTAAATCTGCGTGAATGGAGAAGAAACTACGATCGCGCAAACAAAATACCGGAAGCGCTCGCGGTCGAACTGGCAAAAGCGGCCTCGGAGGGGGAGCTTGCATGGCAAAGCATGAGGCGCGAAAATGACTGGAAGGGTTTTCTTCCTTATCTCAAGCGGATCATAAGCCTGAAGAGGCAGGAAGCTAGAGCGCTCTCAACCGAGGGGCAAGAGATTTACAATGCGCTGATCGAAAATTTCGAACCGGGGGAGAACGCAAACAATATTCAGGTACTCTTCGACGAGCTTCGAGGCGCAACCATCAAACTGCTCGAAAAAATCGAGGCCAGTCCACGAAAGCCGGATCTCAGCGCTTTGCGGGGAGAGTCGCCCGTACCCGTGCAGGAGAGTTTCATCAGTGAAACGGCTGCACGGGTGGGCTACGATCGCGCGGCCGGCAGGATAGACAGCTCGGCCCATCCTTTTACGTCAAAAATAGGGCCGGGGGACATCCGCATCACTACCAGATTCGATCCGAACTCGTTTATCATGGCTCTGTTCAGCTTGATTCATGAGACCGGCCACGCCCTCTACGAGCAAGGGCTTCCGGTAGAGCATTGGGGGACTCCGCGAGGCAGGTCAGTATCCATGGCGATCCACGAATCCCAATCCCGCATGTGGGAGAATATGGTGGCAAGGTCACCGGGGTTCTGGAAGCATTTTTATCCTGCAGCGCGCAAGCATTTCCCATGGCTGCAAAAAGTCGACATCGACAAATTCCTTTTTGCCCTGAACGAAGTTTCTCGAAGCTTGATTCGCACCGAAGCAGACGAAGTGACATATAATCTTCACATCATCATGCGATTCGAACTGGAGAAAATGCTGATCGGCGGCGAACTGGAACCCGAAGACCTCCCGGAGGCATGGAACTCTAAAATGGAACAATACCTCAGGCTCGTTCCGCCTGACTATGCCGCCGGCGTAATGCAGGACGTACACTGGTCAGGGGGAGCAATCGGCTACTTCCCCAGTTATGCCCTCGGAAACATGTATGCAGCGCAGTTTTACGCAAAAGCCCAGCAGAAGCTGGGCGATTTGCAGGAAATGTTCCAAGCGGGCGAGTTCGGTCATCTTCTCGGATGGTTACGGGAAAACATTCATTCCCTGGGCAGCCGCCATCTTCCTCGCGACCTTGTCAAAGCCGTCACAGGGGAGGAGTTGAGCGCGCATCACCTGACAGATTACCTGGAACAAAAGTATGAGAGGCTGTACGAGTTGTGAGAAAAGGCTGCGTGGGTGTGCCTAAGATTGGGCCGAACGCCCCTGTCTTTGCCGGAAGCTCAATAAATCTTACACCGGGTAGGCAATTATCAATCCTCGTCAGGCGGACAGGCATGAATCGAACTAAATATTTTCTACCTTTTCCGGTTGCTCCTTAGTCTGCAGTCTGCTCCCGGCCAGTGAGTGTGCCATGTGGTACAGGTCCATGAACCACTGATATTTCGGCCTGCCGTGCTGGACATCCATTTGCTCCAGAGCCTCAGATAAGTTGCATGATGTAATTGCCCCCTCCTTCAAACCAAACGTAAGAACTTCGCTTGTATTCTTTCCCAGCGAATTCAAAAGTACGCGTGCAGCTTCGGCCCCCATCCTGCAGGCGAGGATTCTGTCGAACGCCGTAGGAAACCCGCCTCGCTGAACATGCCCCAGCACAGCGCTGCGCACCTCGAATTCATTCTTGCTTTCCTCTTCCAGCAGTCTTCTCAGGAAATCGGTAGTGTAGTGATATGAAGCATCTTCGCTTCGCATGTATATTACCATGCGCTTTCCGCTCTCGAAGCCGTCTCTAAGCTCCGAGACGTCCCTGTTCAATTCGGTAAGACTGATGCCGGTTTCATGCAGGTAAGCCTTCTCGGCGCCCGTTGCCAGGGCCCCCATCAGCGCGAGAAATCCACATTCTTTTCCCATCACCTCCACTATGAATGCACGCCTTGTCGCACCAGCCGTATGGCGGATTTTATCAACCGCCTCGACAATGTTGTTTAAGGCTGTATCGGAACCTATGCACAGCTCGGTGCAGGGAAGATTGTTGTCAATTGACGCGGGTATGAGCATTATAGGAATTTCGAATTCAGGAAAACTGCCACGCATTTCCACAAACTGCGAAATACGCTGGTACGTACCCCACCCACCGATGGCAATGATTCCCTTTATATTGAATTTTCTTATATTTTCCGCAATCCGGCCGAAATCCCCTTCGATCAGGTCGAACCGGGCGGTCCCGATATCCGAGCTCGGATGGCCAACCCAGCTAACAAGTTCGTGCCAGTCAAGATCGATAAAGTCGCCGTGTATAAGGCCATGGAATTCGTCGCGAGATCCGAGCACCTGGACGCCATGATTTACAACATATCTGGCCGCAATGCTCACTGCGGCGTTCATACCAGGTGCGTCGGCCCCGCCAGTCATAATAACAACCCTGCCAGGGTTGGCAGATTCGCGTGCGGGACTGATTTGCGTAAGAGTGTTTACAAGCTCGAGCATGCTCCCAAAAGTTCTACCCCTAAGCTCGATAGCCCTCTTGCAATCGCCGTTTTCGATTAAACTGCGGACCTCATGGCTCTTTTCGATCACCTCCATAAGCGGGGTAGCAACAACCCTGTTCCTTATTATTCCAACCATGTGCCGGTGGATGACATCCGGCTCATCGGTGAGAAGGTCCACCGCCGCTACCCCGAGCCGGGTCGAAAGAATCCGGTCAAAGGCCGTTGGAGCTCCGCCGCGTTGAACGTGCCCAAGCACGGTGAGACGCACCTCAACCCCAAGCCTTTCGGCCAGTATCTTTTGTACCTGGTGGGATTCTATCAGCAGTCCGTCAGGATGCCTTGCCCCTTCTGCTGCGACCACCATCTGATGAGATCTGCCAATTTTTCTAGCCTTATCAAGTCCCTCCACCATTTTCTGGTGCCAGCGCAGGTCGAGTTCTTCCTCGGGAATGAGCACCCACGAGGCCCCGGTCGCCAAGGTGCCCGCAAGCGCAAGATACCCGCAGTTTCGCCCCATTGTCTCGATGACAAATGTACGCTGGTGGGAAGCGGCCGTTGATGTGAGATCATCTATCGCGCGCACGATATGATTTAAGGCGGAATCAACGCCGATAGCCATATCAGTTCCACTGAGGTCGTTGTCTATGGAGCCTGGTAGACCGACCACCTGAAGCATCGGGACTTCTGCGGCAAGGGACAGTAGATCAGGGCGGGTAGAGGCGATCTTTTCGACGTGTCGGGACCATTCAGTTGAGAGCACGTGCGCTCCCATGAGTGAACCGTCGCCTCCGATTATCACCAGCGCTTCGATACGGCGCTCCAGTATGTTCTCCACCGCGCGCCGCCTGCCGTCCTCTGTCTTGAACTGCTCGCAACGGGCTGTGCCAAGGAAAGTCCCTCCACGCTGGAGAACGGAGCTGACCTCCTGCCAGTCGAGCCGTTTTATCTGGTCGCCGCCCAGTAGAAGACCCTCGTACCCGTAATATATCCCGTATACCTCGATGCCCCTGTCAAGGGCCCGGCACACTACTGCGCGTACTGCCGCGTTCATTCCAGGGGAATCTCCCCCACTGGTCATTACCGCCAGAGTTTTGATCATCTCCGAGACTCTTTTTTCGATGTAGGAAAATCGGCGTTTTCACTGCCCGCCCGGGCAGAGACATGATTCTAAGCACCTCCAAGCCAGGCGCCATCAAAATATAGGAAATATTATTTACCAAAGTTACCTTTCCAATGCAAAATAGATTCTTAAAATGGTATTTTACTGCTCTGAATAACAATTCAGTCTGCTGGCGCCGGAGTGGCCAACCAGCCGGCCTCGCACAGATAACCTTTAACTCATCCATTAGAGACAGGTAGGCACGATGATAGTACCAGTAATTTTATCCGGTGGTGTGGGATCCAGGTTGTGGCCTCTTTCAAGGGAGCATCTGCCAAAACAGTTGATGCCTCTTTTGGGCGGGGAATATTCCCTCTTTCAAAAAACCCTTATGCGCCTATCGAGTATTGACGAAACAGCGCCTCCCATAATAGTGTGTAACGAGAGTCACCGCTTCATGGCCGCAGCCCAGATGCAGGCGATCAACACGGCTTATTCCGATATCATCCTGGAACCTGAGGGGCGAAATACCTGCCCCGCTATCACAGTTGGCGCTCTGGCCGCTTTGAAAAACGGAGATGACCCCGACGTGCTCGTTCTTCCGGCGGACCATCTGATCCGGAACAACGCCCTTTTTGGATCCGTAGTTGAGATGGGAAGAGAACTAACATCGAATGGCAACATAATTACATTCGGTATCGTTCCTGACAGACCGGAGACCGGTTACGGTTACATCCGCAAGGGTGAACGTGTTGACGGGTTGTCAAACGGGGCCGCCTTCATGGTACGCGAGTTCTCCGAGAAGCCCGACCGTGAGAAAGCATCCTCCTATGTGGATTCCAAAGAGTACTTCTGGAACAGCGGCATGTTCATGTTCCGAGCCTCTGTTTTTCTTAATGAACTCGGCCAGTTTTCGCCCGAAATCCTTAAGTGCTGCCGCGACTCATACGAAAAGGCCAGGCGGGACCTGGATTTCATTCGGCTCGAAGAGCGCTCATTCAGCCAATGTCCTAGTATTTCCATAGATTATGCAGTTATGGAAAAAACGCCGCGAGCGGTCGTAATTCCGCTGGAGGTGGGCTGGAGTGATGTTGGAAGCTATCTCTCACTCCATGAAGTATGTGAAAAGGACGAGGGCCACAACGTTGTCACCGGAGATGCAATACTGGAAGACGTCCACAACTGCTATATCCATTCCGACAGCAGGCTCATTGCGGCACTGGGGATAGAAAACCAGATCATCGTCGAGACCAAGGACGCAGTGCTGGTTGCATCACTCTCCCGTGCTCAGGATGTTAAGCTGATCGTGGGCAAGCTCAAGGAGCAGAGGAGAGAGGAGGCGTTTTCTCATTCCCGCACTTACCGTCCGTGGGGGTCCTACGAGAGCATCGACATCGGTGAGCGCTTCCAGGTAAAGCGGCTGACTGTAAATCCCGGCGCCGAACTTTCCCTTCAGAAGCATTTCCACAGGGCCGAGCACTGGGTAGTGGTCAGGGGAACTGCCGGTGTAACCAAGGGAGATGAGGAATTCCTGCTGCATGAGAACGAGAGCACGTACATCCCCTGTGGCACGCGGCATCGCCTGGGAAACCCCGGCAAAATACCCCTTGAACTCATCGAGGTTCAGTCCGGCAGCTATTTGGGAGAAGACGATATTAAAAGGTTTGAGGACAATTATGGGCGCCTCTCCGAAACGTAGATTCGAGATGAATGCCCCCCGCTGCACGTTATATCTCAGTCGCAGATCCATAGGGTATGGGTTCAGGTAGTGTTGAGAAACGAAGTAGACCTCGCGGAGCGGAGTGGACTGCTTTAGCCGAGCGACCCCGCGCTCCGCGAGTTGTGATGGCGACGGTCAGGAGCAAGTTGTGTGAATTTCCTGGCAGTCGCTTTAAGCCCGTCAACTGCCCCCATCTATTCCTCCGTTAAATAAATCTCAAATTCGATGTAGACTCATAGACCGCTTTAAGCGTCTTATCTCACAAAGTGCGGCACAGAGCCTTTCCTCTACTCACGGCACGGAGCGAAATTGATTGTGGTTCTTGAAAAGATCGATTCAACCTGCTATTGGTACGGCTCAATTAGAAAGCCTTCGAGATTTTATTTCGTTCGATTCCAAAGAGGAGTAACACATGAAAACATGGGCGCGGTCGTTGAAAATTCTAACCATCGTATTTGCAGTAGTCCTCCTCGGAGGCTGTGCCACACCTTATTACGGTAACTACTACACGGTTCAGCAAGCTCCTGCCGCTGCGCCCAATCAGGCGCCCCCCATAGATGAAGCGGCTTTTCTGACCGTCGGACCGCAGGACCGTTACTACATAATGCACGTCGATAACCGCACTCCTTTCGGGGCGCATTTCCCTCAAGCCCACAGGGTTCTTTATGAGAAAGGATATGACCAGGTAAGAAGGGAAAACGAAGCTGATTTTGCGGTGAACGTTGCGCTAAGTGCTGAACCTCGCGACAACCCGGACGCAAGGGCTGAACACCTTTTGGGCGGCGCGATTCTCGGCGCTGCTACGGGCGCACTCATTGGCGCGGCAGCCGGTGCTCCGGTCACCGGCACGATTGCCGGAGCGGCGGGCGGCGGCTTTCTGGGGCTTGCTGCTCCTGCGGACACCCCTATGGTCAGGATAGACATCCAGACCCAGAGCTTCCACGACAACACTACCTCATCTCAGAGCGTAGTACTTGACATGGCGCACGTTCCACCCTATGACGTTCCGCGTGCGATCGATATGCAGGTTTCGAAAATGCTGGGGGCGCTTCCCGCAAAATAGATACGGACCCGGACTTCCGGCCAATTCTTAAATTTGAGACCCCCTAACGATTTGACCGGTAGGGGGTCTATTGTTTGCCAAGGAGTTCCTGTGTCGAATGGATTTGAAAAAAAGATACTTGTTACCGGCGCCGCCGGTTTCATAGGGAGCAACTTCGTACTTCACGAGATCGAACATAGCGACAACACTGTCGTCAATCTGGACTGCCTGACGTACGCAGGCAACCTGATGAGCCTTGAACCGGTCCGGCACAATCCGCGCCATGTTTTTATCAAAGGGGACATTGCAGACCGGGAGCTTGTAGGCTCAATTCTCAAAGAACACCGGCCCTGGGCAGTAGTGAATTTTGCAGCAGAATCGCATGTAGATCGTTCGATCTCCAGCCCCGAATCATTCATCAATACTAACGTGCTAGGCACTTTGCATCTGCTGGAGCAGGTCCTCAACTATTGGGAACACGCGCCGGAAAATGCCCGGGCGCGATTTCGTTTCCTCCACGTTTCAACCGATGAGGTCTACGGGTCTCTCGGCAATGATGACGAGCCGTTCCATGAAAAAACTCCCTATGATCCCAGGAGCCCCTATTCAGCTTCCAAAGCGGCCAGCGATCATCTGGTAAACGCTTTCCGCCATACATACGCACTTCCGGCTATTATCACAAATTGTTCGAACAACTACGGTCCAAGGCAGTTTCCAGAAAAACTGATACCCCTGTTGATTCTGAACGCCCTGGATGGCAAACCTCTGCCGATTTACGGAAACGGACTAAACGTGCGGGACTGGCTATTTGTCGACGACCACTGCGCGGCCCTTCACCTGCTCATGGAGCGCTCCGGACCGGGAGAAAATTACAACCTCGGAGGCAGATGCGAGAAGACAAACCTTCAAGTGGTTCAAGCCGTTTGTGCCATGCTGGACGTTTTCTGTCCTCAATCTCCTTACCGGCCCCACAATTCTCTGATCACCTTCGTCAAAGACCGCCCGGGCCATGACCTGCGGTACGCCATAAATATTTCAAAGATCAACCGTGAGTTCGGCTGGAAACCGAGAGAAACCTTCGAGACAGGGCTTGAGAAGACGATAAAGTGGTATCTTGAGAATCAGTCCTGGGTCAATTCCGTAAAGACCGGTAAATACCGCGATTGGGTGTTGCATCATTACGGGTGGGAGTAGATCCTCTGCATGCAGGTCAGGCCGATAACGACATCAGGCACACGCCATTCAATCAAGTCTTTTGCATTTGCTCCAGGAGCTTAATTGCAGCAACTGCGCAGTCCATATCCTGTTCGACGCTTCCACCGCTGACTCCGATTCCTCCAACGATCACCCCGCCGGCTTTCAACGGGAATCCTCCCCCGAAGATTACGATACGGCCGCCATCAGCGTTATGTATGCCGAACAGAGGCTGCTGCGGTTGGGCCAAAGGAGCCAACTCATGAGTCGGCAACTGCAAAGCGACGGCCGTGTACGCCTTGTTCAGGGAAATACCGATGCTCACGAGCAGAGCGTTATCCATTCTCTGCTGGGCCACAAGATTACCTCCCGCATCCACTACGGCGATGACCATAGGAACGCCGATCTCCCGCGCCTTCACGCGCGCAGACTCCATCAGTTGCAGTGCCAGATTCAGAGTCATCTGCATTCTATGCCTCCTTCAGGACTTTATCATCTTCCTCCCCTGTGCTGCGCGCCCTGTTAGATGATCCTGAATGAATCAACCAGCGTGCAGCGGCGGAGTCGTGTAAATGTTCTTGCAGACGTCAAACCTTCTCCAGTCGGCCCTGCGATAGTGAAGGCGGTATGCCCTTCTCCGCCGAGGCCGATTCCCGCGTAAGATGGTCCATTCTTCACGAAAATAGTCGTTTGCACCGCACGCGCAAAAGTTGTCATATGCTCGACATGGTTGGAATGCATGACAGCCGTGTGGCGGTTCCCCTGCTCCACTTCCACGCCGAGGCTGATTGCTTCGGAAACGTTTGCCACGCGTACGATTGGAAGAACGGGCATCATCTGCTCCAGCCACACGAGCGGATGCGTCCTGGGGGCTTCAAAAATGGCGATCCGGCATTCTTCTCCAATCGACAGGCCTATTTCCTTGAGGATCACCTGCACATTTTTGCCGATAAAACGGCCGTTGATTCTTCGTTCCGGCGTAACCACGATCTCGGTTATCTGCCGTGCCTGCTCGGGGGTAAGCAAGTACGCCTTTCCGGTCTCCTGCATGAATTTAATCAGTGCGTCGGCCACTGCATCGACCACAATCACTTCCTTTTCGCTGGTACAGAAGATGTTGTTGTTCATGCTGGCCCCATTGACGATGCAGGCAGCGGCTCTACGAATATTTGCCGTTTCATCGACGACAACAGGAGGATTGCCCGCCCCGGCGCCGATGGCCTTCTTCCCTGAACGCAGCACTACGTTCACCACCGGTCTTCCTCCGGTGGCAACCAACATGTTTACTTTCGGATGTTCAATAAGCTCTTTGGCCGTATCCAAGGTCGGTTTCGGGACAGAACCGATCAGTCCGGCAGGACCTCCGGCCTCCACGATAGCCCTGTGGATAGCTTTGATGGTTTGGACGCTGGTCTCCCTGGCGTTTGGGTGGGCGTTGAATACAACGGCATTCCCAGCCGATATCATGCAGATCGAGTTGTGGATCAGAGTGCCCGTGGGATTGGTGATCGGAGTCAACGATCCGATAACTCCACGTGGAGCGTATTCAACCAGGGTCAATCCATGGTCGCCGCTGTAGGCGCGTGGTTCAATATCCTCCGGTCCTGTAGACTTGGTAGCACACAGGATGTTCTCCCGGACCTTGTCCTCGTAACGCCCCAGCCCCGTTTCTTTGACAGCCAGTTCTGAAAGCCTTTCGTTCTCATCGAGAGCAGCCTTGCGGATAGCTGCAACGATCTCCTTGCGCTTGTCCAGGGAAACCTCCTGCAACCGCTTCTGAGCTGCCACTGCGTTTTCCACGGCGTCATCGATGGTGGCAAAAATTCCCGAAGGACCGCTGCCCTGAGATGCTTTTTCCTCGACCAGCTCCTGAAGTACCTTTCTAACTGCTTCTGAGATGCTTTCCAAATTGGTTTCCATCGACATGTCTCCTAGCGTCAATACCTGCGATATATCAGGCCATTTTCGGCAATCCGTTTCTTACCCTTTGGGGCTTATCTACCTCGCCAGGTTCCTGCCTGTAGAAGCTCACGTTTGAACCAGGGGGTGTCCTCGCACAGCCAGAAGCAGAGAGCCGGCGAACACCCGTGACATCTCCCCCGGCAACGGCAAAACATTGCCCTGAAGAGCTTCCCAGAGTTGCTTTTCCAGGGACGCAGGCGACTCCCGATTACTTAGTACCTTCGCCAGGCAGGGCCTGATTCTTCCGGCCAGATCAGCCATCTCTGCAAAAGCTTTCACAGCGGCCTCCGCCACGAGTTCATCCTCTTCCACCGTCCCGCCGCTGACACCGATGCCTCCCACCCACTGATCACCAACGCTAAGTGGAATGCCGCCGCCAAAGAGGATTATTTTTCCGCCGTGAGTATGCTGAATCCCATAGAGCGCCATACCAGGGAGCGCCAGCCTTCCCACTTCCCGGGTCGTCATATGCAAGACCGCGGCGGTATAAGCCTTGGATATGGCGATTTCCGTACTGGCGGGGAGCGATCCATTCATTCTGATAAAGAATCGCAAGCCCCCCTCCCCATCGGTAATAGCGATGGTCATCATAACGCCCAGATCAGCAGCCGCGGCTTCCGCAATCGATCCCAACAGCACTGTCACCAGATGTGGAATAGTCATGAAGTAAGCCTTTGCGCCAGGTTCGTTCCTGACACCAGCCCGTCCAGAACATTTTCTATTACGGCGTTCACCGTAGCCGACCACGCCATGACAAAGAGCAAATCACTCAACCTGTTGAAGTAGACGATAAGATCCTGGTAACCGTTGGTGTGCCGATTCAACCGGACGATCAGGCGCTCAACGCGCCGGCAGACGGATCGCGCCACATGTAGTGCAGCGCTATCAGGCGACGTACCGGGAATCACGAAAGACCGTGAAATCCCAAATGACTCGGTCAGCCGGTCGATTTTCGCTTCCAGCGCCGATGCGTCCAGTTTGGTGATGCGCCGCTTCAGCCGGGGCAGTGAGGCCGGAGTCGATGCCAGTTCAGCTCCGGCCACGAAAAGTTCCTCTTGAAGCGCGCAGAGCATCGGCCTGAAGATTTCCTGGCGCACCAAAGCGCGCGCCACCCCCAAATGCGACTGGAGTTCATCGAGTGCCCCGTAAGTGTCGACACGCAGGTCATCCTTCGCGACGGTTTCACCGCTGAGGAGCCTGGTCTGCCCCTGATCGCCGAAACGTGTGTAAATTTTGTGCACCCTTTTGGCCATCGGCGTCGTGTCCCTCGAGCTGCAGCTCAAATCGACGCTTCAATGTCGATTCGGTCTATGATCCCTACGATCGCGGCATCTACCGGACAATGATGATCATCGACACCTCTGCGCGCGCCACTGCCTTGCACCACGAAAACACGCTCGCCTACCCCGGCGCCGACAGCATCCACCGCAACAAATGGGTCGCCTTTGGGTTCTTCGCCCGTATGGTCCAAGGGCTGGACGATCTGGATCTTGCTCCCCAGCAAACGCTCGTGTTTCCGGGTGGCGACCAGCGTACCGATCACTCTGGCAATCAGCATGATCTGTTTGCCTCCTGTTGTTCTGCGGTTTTAAGTCGTTATCAGGGCAACGCCCAACTGTCCGGCCAAATCGCGAGCCAGGGGAGTCATACGCGCCGCCTGTCCGAGGAGCAGGTTCGCCCCTTTCTGATGAGCACCCAAGACATCCCCTGCGGTGACGACCTGCCTGCGAAGACATATCGATGGACGTTCCGATAACGGGTTCTGCTCATGGGCTTGCCCCAGACCTTTTTGCCGGATAACGGAACGCACCGAGTTCGAGAGTTGGTCTATATCCGTAAGGATGCATCCGAGATCTTCCAATGATTTCAGACGACGCCTCATTGCGTCATTCAATGCGGCATTTCCCCTATGAAAGCCCAAGGCCCGGCGGCCTTTACCATCAGGGTCCGCTCCTTCTTTAGCCATTACGAGCGGTTTTCCCGAAAGAAGAGCGTGCAGCAAAATGTTGCCGACCAGATCGTCGGCAATAAGCAAGGATAGCTTCGAAACCGTGTTGAGGCTCAACAGGGGAACCGCCACGGCGCTGGCTTGTTTCAGGGAAGAAAGCCATTTTTCGGGTGACAGGAGGCCCAGATTCGTAAAGTCATTCAACTCTTTTTGGACCATCTCTCCAAAAAGATGCCCGGCTGAATCGGAAAAGACCAGTTCGACATGAAATCCATCCAGAAGGAGGGATCGAACCTGCCGGATACCCTCGGCCAGTCCAACCGTCGCGCCAGTGAAAACGACAATGATACTTTCGTTTCGTCTCAGCTCGCCCATACGCCTGGCCAACCTGCGGATGACTTCCTCAACAATGAAGTGGAATTGTTCTTCCGTCACCATGAGGCCCCGTCTATTTTTTGCCGGTTGTTTCGCCCTTTTCAACATCTCTGCAGCTCAAGGCTGTACCCAGAGGAGTCACCAGCAAGGGTCTAACCGGTATTTCCACCGCCAGACCGGTTTCAAATTCCATCACATGACCGATCCCCGGAAAACTGCTTGTCCCCCCGACAAGATAAATGGCCGGGACGGGATAATCCTTCAGATGGACCTTCACAATAGCAGCCATCTTTTCAAAAACAGGCTTTATGATGGGGAATATCGCAGCTTGACGCGACGGATCGGTTTTGATCCGTTCAGCTTCAACGGTGTCGATTTTGAAATTGCCGGCAATAACCAGATCTGCGTGAATACCGCCTGTAGCCTCATCTGCCGTGTAAACTACCTCACCACTTCGAACAACGGTAATGCCGGTGGTGCCGCCGCCTATATCCACCACGGCTCCATCGGCAATGTTGAGAACCATGGAGGCGGCGGTTGGTTCCTCTACCAGACCCGACACCTCCAGGCCCGCTGAATTGAGCACATTGGCAAAGATTCTTGAATTTCGACTCCCGGTGCCGGGAGGATAGGCAGCCGAGGCCATCCGGATGTCGAAACCGGCCCCCCGAAGATCGATTACCTGTTGACGCAGGATACTAACGGCCTCCATATAATCGAGAACAAGTCCATCCCTGATCGCTGAGCGACTGCGGGTAACAGCCCCGGCTACGGGCTCTCCGTCTGCGTTGACAACCGCAGTGACTGTGTAGGCGGTGCCCAGATCGACTCCGGCATACAACGGCTCAGAGCGTGAGAACCTCCCGTTGAGCGTCAGAGCAGCTTCGAAATCCAACAGCAACCGATTCGCTAAATCCGAGATCATGGCAAGCTTCCCGTCATTCCTTTCCTGTAAGCCTCAGTATTGCCGTTTCAGCCGCATCTTTAGCGCGGGCGACCTCTGACTCCTTCCCTCCGATATAGAGTCTCCCAACAGCACCAAACGACCGGCATTCCACCAGGGTAATCGGAGAGTTCTTTTCAGCTTCATTGGCTGCAAGCATTATGTAGCCCGCCGGAACAACCTCGAGAATGTACATGTCCTGCCCCGGCAGGATCATCGAACATAATCTGGAAACGTTTACCATTTGCACGTGGTAGTCATTCATCTTATGGATGACTTGCGAGTTCAGTATCTTGGGCTTAAGGCGGTCCTCCAGGGTCATTCCGATGGATTTGAGCGCCGCCTCGCCGGCATGTTTCACTTCCGCCTGTGCCTTCGAATGAAATTCCAGAACTCCGAAGTGCCGTTCCACCACCATCAGGCCGGGGCGCACATTGGCGGACTTGAGGGCTGCGTCGGCAACCTGGTTGATGAGCACTCCAGGGGCGATTTCCATCAGAATTCCAGCCATGCCGACAACAGGCAGGTACCCCCGCGCGTTGGCTCCCATATAGGCAGCGAACTGAGGCTGCATCCGATCCAGGTAAACGTAGGCACGGAGTTCCACCATAAAGTGCTCCTTTCGAGATTGGATGATTATGCGACAAGCACGCTCCTTCGATTTGCGCCCCGTGCATTCTCATGCTCATTTGCGACCTTCCGGTCGTCATTTTCAATTGCACATCACTTATTTTTCCGGTTCCTTCCTGCTTCGCCTGGTCTTCGACTCCTTTGTCCCGGACGCTTCACGGACCCTGGTTCTCTTCGCCTTTGTCCGCCTTGGCTGTTCATCTTCTGCGGGTTTGTTCCGATCTACGCCAAGTTCGACAGTAAGCAGAGGCTCACTAACGCTGCCCATATCCGTGCGATCCAATGGGAGATCCCCGGGACCAGATTCAGGCCCTCTCCCGGGAATATCCGGGAAACCGGGGCCGATCGCGCCAAGTTGCCCGTGAGGACGCGGAATCACATGAACGGCGATAACTTGCCCCACTCTTTGGGCCGCTGCCGCCCCTGCAGCAACTGCGGCCTGCACGGCGGCTACATCGCCTGCAAACTTCACTGTAATCAGGCCCCTATCTACGCGTTCGTGGCCGATGAACATCACCCTGGCAGCTTTGCATGCAGCATCCACTGCTTCCACCGCAGCCGTATATCCCAACGTTTCAATCAGTCCGAGGCTCCGATCCTGCATCGATCATCCTTGTTTATTATCTTTATCATCCAGAACCAATGGCTGCCCTTTGGCCAAACGACCCGCATTGGTTCCCAACCGCCGCAACTGCTGTGGGCGCAAGACCTCCGGGGGAAAAGCGAACAGGGGCATTCCCACAGGAAGATCCCGGTGATGCAGGACGATCTCCCCCGCCTCATTCATGGCAATTCCGACATTCAAGGCTGAATTCTGAGCAGCCTTTTTGGCCAGTTCGGTCGCGGACTCAGCCGGGACAACGCCCAGCATCTCATAAGGAACCCCTTCTTCTTCGATGCCCCACAGGACTGGTTCTATCCTGTTGGTCTGAACGGATTGGGCACTTAATATCAAAACAGCCGGTTTGGTGCTCATCTGGCCTTTTTACCTCGCTCGGCTTGAGCCAAAATCAAACCTGTGGCGACAGCGTTCCTTGGTCCCTCAGTGCCTCGGACGTTGGCACGGCCGGTAACGACTCCGAACTCGAACAGCGCGTCAGAAATCATTTTTGGAATTTCAAAATCCAGAGCCGAACCACCCACCAGCGCCAGAAAGTGGATAAGCCGGATGTTGCCGCTTGGGGCAACTCTTTTCAAAGCTCGCAGTGCATTTGTAACAAAGACTTTGTGCTTGGACTGTCTGCGAACCGAGACAATTTTTTCCAGCGGCGCCCGGGTTTCCAGCGGCTGTGGCCCGTTATGTGTGAGGACCGCAACTCTTCCGAAGAGCTTGGGGTCCAGTGGTTGATCAAAAAACTGAACAGACCCGTCCTCATGCCGTATATGGAAAAGACTTTCCACCTTGCCAAGCGGAAGCTGCTTTATGTTCTCGGCCAATTCCCGGTCACCCAATCCCAGTTCGGCGTCTATGAGCAGAGTAACCATTTCCCCCGCCCCGGCCAGATGAGTACTCTGGACAGCACCTCCCTGGTTGATCAGGGCGGCATCGGTTGAGCCTCCCCCAAGGTCCAGAATGGCCATCGGGGCCCGCGTGCCCGGGGTGGTAAGAGCGCCGACTATAGCCATTTCCGCCTCAACGCCCCCCACGCAGCACGGGACCATGATCTCTTCTTCCAGTTTAGCCGCCAGGCGCATCATGGGCAGTTTGTGCGTTTCCACCATGGCTGCCAGCCCTACCGCATTGCCGAGCGCGTACTCTCCTGCAAGGCTTCCGCGAACTTTTTGCGGCTTAAAGGTATCGACTGCGAGTATATCCCGCACAGTTATGGCATGAACCGGTTGATCCGTTAGTTCAGCCATGACCTGTCGCACCTGCTCAAACATACCCCCAACATTGGTACCCGTTTCCCCCTCGATCTCCACCAGAGGTGAGATTTCCTCGGTCTTTTCCATGATGGCCTTGGCCCCTTCATCCACATGGACCTCAACCCGGCGGTGCTGGCCGATCAGTACCAGCTTGCCGGCCGGGATGCTGCGCTCCTGGATGTCCCCCTTTGGCGTCTTGATAACCACCGCGCTGCGAATTCCCATGAGGGCACGAGCGATGGGGACGATTCTACGCGTTTCTTCAGGGTCCAGGTCAAAGAGGGTAGCGATATCAAAAGGGTTGGAAAGCTTCTGGATCGTCCTGCCCGGAGCAGCAACTTCCACTGCCGCAGGCATCCCCAGAGGTATCATGTCAATGAACTCGACTTCATCGACGATTGGGATTGGCCTCGAGAGACGGTTGGCGACCAGAACGCCGTCGTCATTTTGCAGAATGGCCCCGGCAATCTGGATTCCTCGCGCCGCAGATTGATTGAGCTGTGCGGCAACCTGCTGGAAATCCAGATTGCCTGGCACTATAACTATGCATGGGGTCCCCGCCCCCCACGACTTGAGAGATTCCAACCAGACCGTAACCCCCGTGCCCAGTCCCTCTCCTCCAGGCGTCCGAGGGTTGTGGCCGATCATGGCCGACTCGGTAATGACCGTTTCAGTGATGGTCTCCATTGCCACATCGCCAATCACCGGGGTCGCCTCGTTCAGCAGAATGAGGGAAATATCGTTGCGCTTCAGAGGAAGAGACATCAGGGCCGTATCGAGCCCTTCGATTACTCCCATGGCGTTTTGAATGGTTCCCTTGATGCCGACGGTTCTCACCGTCGCACTGGAAAGGAAATGCGCTTTCCCTTCCGGGCTGACTTCTGCTATAGCGACCTCCGTCGTATTGTTACCGACATCAACCCCGGCGATATAGACCATGGACCGACCGCTCCCTCAAATGCGGTTGCTCGTCAAAGCCAGCTTGCGGCTAAACGAATGCCCTCATGGATTCGATCTCAAATCATTGCCCGTGGTACAAATACTAATCGCGTTTCAACCGGCGCCGCTTTTCATACACTTCCGCCGCCTCGCGAACCAGAGCCGCACAGGCGCATGCCTGGTATTGCGTTTCGAGTTCGCCGGCAATGTCGAGCAGCTCTTTCTTGCTGGATCGGTATGGCCGCAAAGCCTCGTAGATTTCCAGGAGCCGTTCGTCGGAAATCCGGGTCATTTCCGCAGCCCTGCGGATATTGCCCGCAAGCTGCGGCCTTCCGACGGCTTCAGCGATTTGCGCCTGATATTCGAGAGTTTCAGGGCGAATCTTGATGTCGTTGAAGGTGATCTTTCCGGTTTCAGCCTTATCCAGAACGATCTCTTCGAGACTAAGCCCAGTGGCTGTACGGACAAGATCGGGCCTTTTTTGGGCAAGAGGATAATCGTTCCGGGGATCAAGTCCTTTGCGTGGAGGCACCGCAGATTGCGCGCTATCTCCGCTCAAAACAGCCATGACCCGCCTGACGGCCTCTCCGATCAAATCTGATGAAACTTCGACGCCCTTGCTCCGAGCCATTCGCTCTACCAGTTCAGATATTTGGTCATCGCTCATGGTGCGCCTTTCCTGACAAATGGTTGCTCAATGGTGAGCCAAACTGTCAGCCATTAGCGGCCGGCTGTCAATCTCAGGACTGACGGTCCGGGATTCAGAGACCTGCAGCCGACATGTAACGGCAAAAAATTCTAAACCTGCTCCCGCACGCAATCTAGAGTTGAACTTTGACCTCCTCGGACGGCTTATCGGCATTCACGTATTGAACCTCCTTGTTGTAGAGCAGTGCTGCCAGCCCCTGGTAGCGGGGCCTTGCCATGGGATCGTTTCGAACCGGTACCGGCCGCGGGTTTTCTCCCTTTGCATACTTGGCGGCATTGCTTCCCATGGCGCGAAAGGTTGCCAGATCCAAGAGAGGGGACTGGGAAAAAAGTTCGAGGTTTTGCAAAGGTTTTAAATCTCTTTGGTGGATGACCGAAGTCCCCCTGGATTGTACGCCTATTCCGATGCCCGAGCCGCTCAATTTGGCCGCCTCGTGGGACATGAATGCGACGTCGGCCGTCCGGTGTACCTTGATAAGCCGGGCCTTTAATCCCTCTTCCTCAATCCCGGCCATAATTTCCCTCAGAACCTGCCGGTGCGGAATACCAATGATGGTCTTGGTCATCGCCGTGCCAAACGCAGGAGGCATGGCGACAACGACTTCATTCTTGTCCATGCCCTGCTTTGCAGGCCCGATCAGCTTAAATTCAAGCGGTGTGGAACCTTCACCTTCGGCATTGACCGAGCGTCCACCACCTTCCATATCCCGCAGAACCTCAAGGATGATCTCCCTGATCATTTCTTCAGTGACTCTCATCTTCGTAGCCTCCTCGCCTCAGGCCTAAACATCTTCAGGGCTGATGGCCTGCGGAATGTCTTTCAATGTTTCCCATCGCGTTCCTTCAAGACGGTATCCCGTACCCGGTCCCTCGTAGTCGTTGGGATCGTTGACGGCACTCAATACATCGAAATTACCTTCGAGAATGGCCGAAGTATGGAGATAATCCCCCGTAACCTTTTGTTTGAGAATGCCCAGAACTGCCTCGGCAACATCGCGAAAACCGTGTTTGGCAAGAGCGCGAACAACGTCGAGGCCATTGCCGCCTCGCTTCATGAATGCGTCGATGGCGCTCAAGTCTTCGGTAACATTTCTGTCAGGAACATCTTTAGAGCCGTGCGCATAGGTTACTTCTTCGACTTCCTCGTCCGTTACGGGTGGCAGGCCCAATTCCTTGAATACGGCCTGAATAGCTCTGGCGGCCTTGTTTCTGATCATAACGACATCCTCTTCCTTAACGGGAATGCAACCCCCGTCTATCTGGAGATCGCGCTGCAGCACCAGGTAGTCGTCATGGTCGTCACAATCATGGGTGGAACCAGCGAACATGTTGTCGTAGTTGGGTACGGAACTGTAGCCGGAGAAGACCAGGTCCGTCCCGGGCAGAAACTGCATGAGCATGCGCGCCGTGTTGCGAATGGGCGAGTGTGTGAAGGTCTGATCGTTCCCTGAAGCCACTTCCAGATCCATCAACACCGTCGCCACGTTTTCCGCAAGAACGGCTCGAATACCTGACGGTACTGAGCCCGGAACTCCGATACAACTGATAGAGCCGTTCTGAAGACCCTGAACGCCTGCGCCCTTGGCTACCATCACGCAGCGGATTTCGAGGTAGAGCATTGACTTGCCTTCGGCATATCCCATCTGTACCTCTGAACCGGTGCCGGATGTAAAGCGCATCTTGAGCCCCCGCGAAGCATACGCTGAAGCCAAAAAGGCTTTCGACCAGGGTGTATCGTCCCCATCAACGAAAACCTGCTCGGTTCCATACACGGAAACCGTCTCGGCATAAGCTGTGAGGCCACGCATGCCCATGCTCAGTTCCAGGGCTTCCTCGACGGCGCACTGGGTGATCACGCCGGGCCGGCCGGTCTGGGAGCCCACCAGAATGGACAGCGCATTCATCGGAGCATAACGTCCGACACCTACGGTAGTTTCGAGTTCGCTGAATCCGCGGAAGGCTGCTTCTGCGGCATCTGCAGCGAGCAAGACCGGGTGGTCCTTCAAGTTGGTCACGTGGGCCTGGTTAGACGGTGTGCGCCGCGGCCGCAGTTTCTGCATCGACATCATCAGCTCTACGACATTGAGCTTCTTGAGAACGTCCAGTATTTTGGCCGGAGTCATCCCGACCGAGAGCCGAACTATCTCGGAGCGCGGCACATTGATGTCCACGAGCATTCGGGCAAACTTCAGAGAGTCCAGGGCCATAGCTTCCTGGGCAACCGAGGGATCGATGCAGTGATCCGCGATCCACGTGTCGATCATATCGAAATCACTGCGAGGTTTTCCATCGAGCTCAACCACTTTGCCGTTCTGTATCTTGATCCCAGGCGTCGGGTCATTCGGGCTTTCCATGGCCACCAGGCCCACCTCTACCCATTCCTTGATGAAGCCGTCCTTGTTCACCGGACGTTGGGCAAGCACCTGGAAGCGTTTTTGTTTTCTGCTCATTGGTAGCCCTCCCTCGTCAGATGTAAGGTTGAGTGACAGGCTTGGCTTCCTGGCCCCATGCTGAAAGCAGTTTGATGCCCACTTCCCGTCCGGCGACAACGGCTTGCCGGACCGCGCCCGAATCACCGGATACCCAGATCATGACCTCGTTCGTGAGGCTCGTCCCCTTGGCCGGCGACGCATAGCCTACCACTTCAACATCAGCCGCCTTGACTGCCGTATCGATCATGAGAACACCGATGACAGCCGGGGCGCCCAGAATAAGTCCGAAAGCCTTCCCTTCAGGCGTGTTGAATACATGGGTCAAACACCTGCTGGCGCGAGCCGTGTACTGGAGTTCAAGGTGGCCCTGATCGTTAGCGTAGACATCACCGAAGTACTTCGGCAGCACCTCTAGAGTGACTTCCACGGCGCGGCGTGCATCCGAGACATCCTCTGCGCCGAAAATAATCAGATTCCCATGTCCGGCTCCGCCCTTCGTATCCCTGGGCATTTGCACGGAAAGGATATCCGTGTTGGTCGCTTTCACGGCTTCATCGGCCGCCATGATCTGCGGCCCGGCCCCAACACGGCCTCCTATAACACCAATTGAACGATACCTGTCCTCTATGCCCATCAACGTGTGAATTGCCGGATCGAGATTTGCTATGACAATACCCTGCGTATCACCCAGACCCACACCTACATATTCCGTCACCTGGACCAGATCGGCACGAGAGGTCACCAATGTTTGGCCGCCTTCCCTGGCCTCCTTTGGATTTCCAGCAGGAGCAGATCCCACCCTCTTCATCACTTCCTGCATGACTTTGTTGATAAGTTCCTCTTGCATCGGATATCGCCTCCCGGTTCCGTCCGATTATGGACGAACGCTATTGAGCGGTTCATTCAGTTACCGGCAGTTGGGGTAAGATCTTCTCAACGTCCTGGTGAGGCCTCGGAATCACATGGACAGAAACCACTTCGCCGACCTTCTGCGCAGCAGCGGCCCCGGCATCCGTGGCGGCTTTTACGGCGCCCACATCTCCTCTCACCATGGTGGTCACAAGACCCGCTCCTATCTTTACATAGCCTACCAATTGGACATTAGCCGCCTTGACCATGGCATCCGAAGCTTCGATCATGGCTACGAGTCCTCTTGTTTCGATCAGTCCTAATGCTTCCTTGGTCATCGGAAATCCTCCTGTCTCGGTAATCGGTGCGCACTATTATGGCGAGCCCGGGGGCGGATCTGGGAGACCACCCCGGGGGCACTGTCTCAAGAACTCTTCGTGACAACCTCTTCCTTTTTCTTAAACCACTCAGGAGCTCTTGCGGAAAGAATTCCGGCGCAATTACCGATCAGCATGCAAACGGCTGTGTTGACCAGTGTGAGAACAATATCCCCTTGGTGAGCGCCTAGATTACCGAAAAAAACCGCAGCTCCTACAAACTGCCCCGGGATCGCGGAAAGCAGCCCGATGTTTCCTTCAATAGTCATGACAAAGCAGAACACCCCTATCCACACGGACAGCAGGACCATACTGCCTCCCCCGAACTCTTTCCATGACCAGAAGAAAATCGCGCCCTGGACCATCCCGACTATGTTTGCTGCAATTGATTTGAACAGCCCATCCTTATTGCCTCCGGCATAGTAAAAGCTGGCCCATGCCGCGTAACCCACCCATGCAACGAGCCAGGCGACCTGTGTGGTGATAAAAAACCACAAGCCGCAGAGCACACCTATACTGATGGATACAGGCAGCAGTCCCATGATCAAGCTCCTTTCTTATAATCTTTTGCCAGGGCATCAGCCGTCCAGATGGCGGCTTCGACCATCCCTGCAGTCACCTGGAAACACGTGGCATGAATAGTTTCGCCAGGAGCGGTTGTAGCCTCCGCCACTTTACGGATTTCCTCCCGCGAAGGATTGTGAATTCCCAGATCATCCAGGCAGACAGGCAACCCTACCGTAAGGCAGAAATCCAGTACTTCTTCGATGTCATCCGAAGGACGACCTTCCATGACCATTTGGGTGAGGGTCCCGAAAGCCACTTTCTGGCCGTGAAGTTTATGATGGGAAGCTTCAAGAACCGTGAAGCCATTGTGAACGGAGTGGGCCCCCGCCAGACCGCCGCTCTCAAAACCAAGCCCGCTCAGCAACGTGTTGGCTTCGACAATAGCTTCCACGGCCGGAGTCACCATGTGCTTTTCAACGGCCAGCTTTGCCTGTAAACCGTATTCGAGCAAAGTGTCGTAGCACAGTCGCGCAAGTGCGTGAGCCGAGCGGAATGGAGGACATCCGCCGGTGAGCACATTGGGCTTACAGCTTTTGAAGCAGGTATCGGCCTCCCAGAAAGTGGCCAAAGCATCGCCCATGCCGGATACCAGAAATTCCACCGGCGCCTGGGCAACAACCCCCGTATCCACCAGTACACAATCGGGGTTCTTGGGTAGTACGAGGTAGCTCTCAAACACTCCATTATCGGTGTAAACCACCGAGAGCGCAGAGCACGGAGCATCCGTTGCAGCAATCGTGGGAACGACGACTACCGGGATTTTCAAATAGTAGCCTACAGCCTTGCCCGTATCGATGACCTTGCCCCCTCCCGCAGCGATGACAACATCACATCCTGCATTTCGGGCAACTTCCACCAGCCGGTTGATCTCGTTAGTCGAGCATTCGCCGTTGAAGTGCTCCCGGAGACACCCCATTCCCTTCTCGCTAAGGCTTGCCTCAACTGCAGGGCCGATAGCCGACAGGGCTCTTTTCCCTCCCGTAAATAGGGCCTTGGTTCCAAGCCTGGCTGCATTGACACCGATCTCGTTGATAGCCCCCTCTCCCTGAACATAACGACTTGGTGCAATCAAAATCCGACTCATTGGAATCCTCCCTTGTATTCGGGGTTTGAAATTGAAGATAAATGCTGGTGATGACGCACCTTTCCCCGGTGTATCACCTCATGGAATTCCGACCCGTTGAATTCCTCCTGAGTGACCGGTTGTGAAAATGAAGAAAAACTCCGGTGAATTGAGCAACTTTGCCAAGTTTATCGCCCCATGACCGACATACGCCCATGGTGTAAACCCCTCGAAGAATGACCGCGCAATTTTTTGATAGAGCATCTCAGGAAAGGACGGAGAAGTGAGCCTGTAAAGAGTCCGTTCAGTCTGCACTTATAATATTTTTCCAATCTGTTACACACACGGGGACTTTTTCACCACGAAGCCATTGAACTGCAGATAGCTTCAAGAGTAAATCCCTCAAAGGTGGTAAATCGCTCCCCCGAAGGAGTGATTTTTTATGCACCTGAGTGAGAGACCCAATATATGCGGATTTAAACAGACACCTCTCAAAGAGCCCGAGACCGTTGAATTGATTCGAATGCGGCCTGTCGAACCCGCGCTGAATCACCTGCAGCATCTCACAAAGCCAGAGACAAATTTTTAAGGGGAGGGAAAAGAGGGGAAGATTTGACCACCGGTAATGGCGGAGACGATAGGAGCCGTACCCTCGGGCTTAACTCCACGCCTGCGATATATCCGGGGCGGCAGCCGGGCGAAAAAGCCCCTTTCCGGACGGCCAGCCTGTTAAAGCAGTCTTTTTCTCATGGCGACCAGAGAGGCCTCAACCCGGTTTCTTACCTGCAGCTTCTGATAAATACTCTTTATATGGCTCTTGACGGTTTCGACCCCGATAAAATGCGTATCGGATATTTCCTTGTTACTAAGACCGTCGACTATCGCTTTCAATATGTCTTTTTCCCGCTGAGTCAGGGAGATAGGACCTACCGGTTCTTCCGTATCTCCAGTGTAACTCTCCATGGCCAGGTTCACCAGGAAGGGAGACACCACTTGCTTTCCTTCACATACTGAACGGATAACTTTCACCAACTCCGCAACCTCGACGCACTTGAGCAGATAGCCGTCTGCTCCTGCCAGCATGGCTTCGTGTATGTATTTTTCGTCGTCGTAAGTCGAAAGCACAAGTATCTTCATCTCAGGCAGGGCCTTGCGCAGAATTCGAATAGCCCGAATGCCTGAAATTCCCGGCATGTCGACATCGATCAATGACAGATCGGGCGGATTGCTCTGAATCTTTTCGACCGCGCTAAAACCATCGCTGGCTTCTCCAATGACTTTCATCTCGTCTTCCTGATCCAGGGCAATTCTTAAACCCATGCGAAACAGCGGGTGGTCGTCGGCGAGGAAAATGTTCATAGCAGTTTACCCCTTCCGTGGAAGCTCCAAAACAAGCATCCGGACCGTAAAACGGCAGGCACGGAAGCCTCCGCACTCTTCGGCAATCACTAGAGATCCGGCACGCACCGATGATCGACGAATCAATCGGCCGACTCGCCGCTATAGAAGGGCAACGTGAAATAGAAACGGCATCCGCGCTTTAGGCCTTTCGCGCCATCGATCGCAGGAGACTCAACCCATATCTGGCCGCCGTGGGCTTCAATAGCCAACTTGCAGAATGCAAGGCCAAGCCCCACCCCTTCTCTGGACGACACTTCACTGGTTTTGAGTGTAAAGTACTTGTCGAAAATGCACTGATGATATGCTTCTGAGATTCCGATACCTTCATCTTCCACGCTTACAATGATCCGGCCCTGTTGCCCGACGCAAATAAACGGAGACTCCCGCGGCGGGACGGGCGAAGACTCTCCCTGGTATTGCTCGCCATTCATCTGCGCCTGAATTCGAATGTAAATACTGCCGCCCTCGGGGCTGTACTTAATCGCGTTATCCAGCAGGTTGATACATGTTCTTCGAATGCGGCCATCATCAGCGGCGACCTCGATGGGTGCTGAGGGGGCCTCCACTTTCAAGGTGATTCGTTTCTCCCTGGTGAGTGATTCCACCTGCTTCAGGCTCTCCTCGACTACCCGTTGGATCGCCACCTCGGTGTACCGCAAAATGAACTTGCCGTTTTCGTTTCGGTAAATATCCAGGATGTCGCTGACCATACCATACAACTGATGGCTGGTTAAAAGCGCCAGTTCCAGGACGTTTTTCTGATCCGTGCTGAGAGGTCCAAGGGTCCCGCCTACAACGATCTGCAGGGCTCTTTCCAAGGACAGTACAGGATTTCTCAAGTCATGGGTGATCATTCCGATCAGGTCTTCTTTCATTCGCTCAAGTTTTTTCTCCTCGGAAATGTCCCTGATCACCCCCACATAGCCGGCCTTTCTTTCGTGCTCGTCGTGAAGCGCAGAGAAGGATACCTGCACAGGAAATATCGAGCCATCCGCCTTAATGGCCGATAAATAGGCTCGCCAATGACCAGATGAACGTGACGCAGCGTCCTTGAGGTAAGTGGGTCGAGACCGTTCGTCAGCCAGGAGTTGCTTGATGGGCTGACCGATCATTTGGTTCATCTGGTATCCGAACATGGCGGCGCCGGCCTGGTTTATCATGGTCACCATATTGTCTGCGTCCGTCGAGATAATGCAATCGGAAGCACTGTTGATAAGCCTGCAAAGGTAGCGCTGCGAGTTTTGCTGTGAGATATGCTTCTGGATCGCCAACTCACTGATCGTGACGGTGATCTCGGACATCAAATTGGCGATATTCAGAAGTCTTGCGCGGCTCATCAGGGGGACCTTGGCAAGTTCACGCAGATAACCATCGACGTCTTCGATGCCGATCTCACGGGCCCGTTGAATTGCGACTTCCGTATCGATGCGCTTCTCCAGAATCTGACCGCAAAGGACCGTAGCAAGGTGCTGCCCGTTTACGATGACCGGGGCGGCGCAGTCGCTCAAACCACTGTTAAGGCATGGATAGCTGAAAGGTTCCCTGAGGCGAGCCGACTCAGAGCCTCCGTACCTGTCGCTTTCAAAGCATTTACTCCTGCCCGTGGCGGTGGCGCGGCAATAATTAAGGCAGACGGACGTGAAACGGTGGGGCTCGGTGATGGGATGGCCGTCCGCGTAGGTAATGATTGAGGCCACCTCGGCCACCTCCGTGAAAACCTGGAGAATTCTCTCCAGTTTTTCCTTGCTCACAAGGTCCAGGAGGTTAATTGGGCGACTCATAACTGCATTCCCCCAATTTAGGAGAGAAGTGGACACTTTTGGAATTCTATAGGGATGTAACGATCTGAAGGCTAGTGCGACGGTGATCAGCCGTAAATTATAATATGCCTCCGCTAAAGGGCACTGACACCTGTGCAGAGAATCCGGACAAGGGGACCATGCCCCTCAAAATTATCCGGTGGTATCGGTCCTACCAAGTTCCGGATCTAGATGAGCAAGGAGATTTTTGCCAATATTTTTCTACAAGTCAATATATAATGTTTGTTGCTGAAGCTCAGACGGGAGCGGGATGGCGCGAACGCCATCCCGCATTTATCCTGATATACTGCAGCCGGCAGCTACGCCCGGCATTTTCCTTCAAGCCGTCTACTTCTTCCCGGCCTTCTGGAAAAGATGCTTCACCTGGGAGAAGCCCATCTTGCGGCGAAGCATGCCGAGTTGATCCTGGAGCGGAATCTTCTTCGGGCACATGTCCTCGCAGCCGAGAAGCCCGAGGCAGCCGAAGATTCCATCCTCGTTGCCCACTACCTCGAAATACTCATCGTTCTTTCTTTCGTCGCGCGGGTCCATCATGAACCTGGCAACCCGGTTGAAGGCGGTAGCTCCCATGAAGTCATCCGGCAGCATATTTGCCTTTCCACAGGCCGCGACACAGCATCCGCATTCGATACAGCGTTCGAGTTCGTAAATCTCCTCGGCCACCGCATTATCCATCCGCTCTTCTTCCGCGTCCGGAATGAATGCCTTTTTGGTATGGACCCACGACTGCACCTTTTCATTCATTCCTCGGAACCAGGTCCCCGTATCGACCGAGAGGTCACCGATCAGCTTGAATACCGGCATGGGCATCAGAGTGATCTCGGGGGGCAGCTTCTTGGTCTTGGTATGGCACGCCAGGTCCGGCTTTCCATTTATCATAACTGAGCAGGAACCGCAGATACCCGCCCTGCACATGAAATCGAACATCAGGGTTGGGTCCTGTTCCTCCCTGATACGGTTAAGAGCAATGAAAAGAGTCATGGCCTCGGTTTCTTCGAGATAATACGCATCCATGTGCGGAACCGAAGCCGGGTCCTCCGGGTTATATCTGAAGACGTTGAACTTTAGAGTCCTTCCCATCAAAACACCTCTCGGTTAGTTGGTTTCCGGCTTTGGAGCACAAATCTCGGGGTCTTCGGTGCAAATTATCTTCGCAGAACCGTACCCTCTCTCACCTGGCGGAATCTCCCAGACTTTTGAAGGCTTCTCGTATTCCAGGGTCGGCAGCGCGTCTTTTTCACTCTTCCAATAGGCAAGAGTACGCTTCAACCAGTCTTTGTCATTGCGTTCAGGGTAATCTTCGCGTGCGTGCGCTCCACGACTCTCAGTCCGCATCAGCGCTCCGTAGGCAATGCACTGCGCAAGCCGCAACATTCCGGGCACCCGCAGTGCAACTCCCAGTTCGGGATTCGGGCCATTCACGCTGGTGGAGCGAAGGCCGAGGTTCTTTGAGCGCTCCAGGAGCACCTGCAGCTTATCGACGGCCGTCTGAAGGTCCTCTTGCTTGCGGAAAATGCCTACTCCCTCCATAAGCGCGTCACCCATAGCCGCACGCAAATCGTACGCGTTTTCTTTTCCACTCCCGCGTACCAGGCTGTCGATTCTTACCTGTTGTTTCCTGACTGCATCCTGGACTACAGCGGTTTTGAAATCAACCTGGTAGCCCTGGAGAAATTCCACTATCTTTCCGCCCACGATCCTTCCGGCCACAATTGTCTCGGCCAGTGAGTTTCCACCAAGGCGGTTAAATCCGTGCATATCCCAGCAGGCAGCCTCACCGGCCGAATAAAGGCCTTTGAGGCCGTAAGCGGCACCGTCCTTGTTTGTGCGAACTCCGCCCATGCTGTAATGCTGACAGGGACGAACAGGGATCAACTGGGTAATCGGATCTCGATCCAGAAACTCATTGCAGATTTCTTCGACTTCGCGGAGCTTGGTCTTGATGTGATGCGCCCCCAAATGGCGGATGTCCAGCCACAGGTGATCGCCGTAAGGGCTCTTCACACCTTTTCCGATCCGCATATGATGGTACATCCAGCGGGAAACGACGTCGCGAGAGGCAAGCTCCTGCTTGGCAGGCTCGTAAATGTCCATGAATCTTTCTTCATTGACGTCTTTGAGCGTCCCGCCGTCACCGCGGCAGCCCTCCGTTACCAGGATGTTTGTGGGCACGATTCCCGTTGGGTGGAACTGCACGGCTTCAGGGTTGCCGATGGGGACCAGGCCGGTGTCCAGCGCAACTGCAGCGCCGTCACCCCAGCAGATTACCGCATTGGTGCTTTCGCGGTAAAGTTTGCCGTAGCCGCCGGTGGCAATCAGCGTTGCCTTGGCCAGATAAGTCCTGAGCTTGCCGGTCTTCAGGCAGCGCGCCACAACACCCATACAGGTCTTTCCGTCATGGATCAGGGACAGCACCTCGACCCTGTCGTGAACGGTTACGCCCAGGCGCACGACTTCATTGTCCATGGTAAAAAGAAGAGTATGGCCGGTCCCGTCCGAGGTATAACAGGTGCGCCATTTTGCGGTCCCGCCGAAATCGCGCGCCGTGATCGTTCCCTCTTTTTCGGCCGCCTCAACCTTCTCGTATTGTTTTCCGGCTTTATAGTAGATTCCTTTTCCAGGGACGACACGGTTCCAGGGAATGCCCCAAAATGCCATCTCTCGAACGGCAATCGGCGCAGTATCGGCGAACAGACGCGCACATTCCTGATCGCACCCCCAGTCGGACCCTTTAACAGTATCGGCAAAATGGACGTCCGGGCAGTCGCCCTCGCCCTTGCAGCAGTTCCCCAAAGAAGCCTGCATACCGCCCTGAGCGGCGGAAGAGTGGGAACGTCTCGGCGGAACGATACTCAGGCAGATGGTCTCAAATCCCGCTGAGGCCGCCGCCACCGCCACACGCTCGCCCGCAAGACCCGCTCCGACGCATAAGAGATCAGTGTAGAAGGTATCCAATTTCAGCTCCTTACATTGCTTTAGTCAAGACGAAGAAGGTGAACAGAGTGACAAGCCCTATGGCAATCATTACTATGGTGAGCTTGTTTTCGAAGCCATGCAGCGCCTTACGGTTAGACCTCTTGATAAATCCCCATTTTACACCGATTCTGTAGATTCCGATCCCGACGTGAAGCTCTATCATCGGGAGCAGGACAATGTAGAAGGCCAGCCACCATCCGCCCTGAATTCTGGCGGCGCTCTTTGCTGCGGTTATTGGCAGATTGGTGAGCACCGTCCACATGTGGATACATCCCATGATCAGAATTATGAAAGCGGTTACCGCCTGAATGATCCACAACCAGGTATCGGTGTGGTTAAAATTGACGGTGTGCCTCCACATGGCCTTCTGCTCACGGGCACGGAAAGGAAGCTTGCGGGCCGCCAGCACAAAATGAGCCAGCATTGTCAGAGCAATCATCGGACCGCCGATCTGGACCATATAAGTGACCTCAAAGAAATGAGCGATCGCGTTCATCACCCTGCCCCCGCCAAGGTCCAGGTTAACACTGGCTACCAGAATCATATGGCACCACATAAACGCCACGAGCCCGACTCCGGTAAGCATTTGGAAAAAATCCAAATACGCCTCAGTTCTAACAGGTTCCACTCGAGCAATAGTTTGATCCGCCATCATCTTGCTTCAACTCCTGCATAGCTGTTGTGGGATAGTATGAAAAAAACCTGAGTTCGCGTATACCGCCTCAGCAAATGACAGAATCGACCAAAAGTCAAGTACTTTTTATCACAACTCCAACTGCGCCAGAGTGCATCACGGATAGTAATGATTATCCAGAACGCCGAAGCCTCTGGCTCGGGGAAAATTCATTTATTATTTGCGCTTGCGCGATGCGCCGAATATTTGCAAGTTTGCCACGAGGTGGATAAAGTTTTCACAAATCCGCTGCCGGACTTAATCCCAGGCGCATGGTGGGAGGTTTGCCGGCCGGCAAACCTCCGCGCGCATCCCGCGGAACACTAAGACATACGGGCCCGGCACTACGCCCGCGTCAGTTGCCGGTACTTTATCCTGTGCGGCTGGTCGGCTGCTGTGCCGAGCCGGGCTTTCCTGTCGGCTTCATATTCGGAGTAGTTGCCATCGAACCAGACGACCGCGCTTTCGCCCTCGAAGGCAATGATGTGAGTTGCGATTCTGTCGAGAAACCACCTGTCGTGACTGATCACCACCACGCACCCGGCGAAATTTTCAAGGGCCTCTTCGAGCGCGCGCATGGTATTTACATCGAGGTCATTTGTAGGCTCGTCAAGCAGGATCACATTGGCGCCCTGTTTTAGAATTCTCGACAAATGGACCCTGTTGCGCTCGCCTCCCGAGAGCAGTCCGACCTTTTTTTGCTGATCGGTCCCCGAGAAATTGAACCTGGCAACATAAGCGCGCGAGTTAATGGAGCGGCTTCCAAGCTCGATGGTGTCCCTGCCCTCCGAGACTGCCTCCCAGATGGTCTTTTCAGGATCAAGCGTCTCCCGGCTCTGCTCAACATAAGCCAGCTTCACCGTGTCGCCCAGTCTGATCGTTCCCGAGTCGGGCTTTTCCTCGCCCGTTATCAGTTTAAACAGGGTGGTCTTTCCGGCGCCGTTTGGCCCGATCACCCCGACGATTCCCCCTGGCGGCAGCGCGAACGAAAAGTTTTCCATCAGAAGGTTTTCGCCGTAGGCTTTGCTAATGGCGCCGGCCTCGATAACCACATTGCCGAGCCTCGGGCCGGGCGGAATGTATATTTCGAGCTCTTTTGCCTGCTTTTCATAGTCCTGACGCAGCAGTGAATCATAAGCCTGTATGCGGGCCTTTGATTTGGCATGCCTCCCTTTGGGCGACATTCTTATCCATTCCAACTCCCGATCCAGCGTCTTCTGCCGTTCAGTTTCTCCTTTTGCCTCCTGTCTGAGCCTGGCGCTCTTCTGCTCAAGCCACGACGAGTAGTTTCCCTGCCATGGAATGCCCTGCCCTCTGTCAAGCTCCAATATCCACCCGGCCACGTTATCGAGAAAGTACCTGTCGTGAGTCACCGCTATAACCGTACCGGGATAGCGTTGAAGGTGGTGTTCGAGCCATGCGATCGTTTCGGCGTCAAGATGATTGGTAGGTTCATCGAGCAGCAAAATATCGGGATGCAGGAGCAGCAACCGGCAAAGGGCAACGCGCCGTCTTTCGCCTCCTGAGAGTACCTTGACCGGGGTGTCGCCGGGAGGGCACCTCAGTGCATCCATGGCCATCTCGAGCCTTGAGTCCAGATCCCAGGCGTCCGTGGAATCTAGTTTTTCCTGCACCTCTCCCTGCCTCGCAATGAGTTTATCCATATCCTCATCGGACATGGGTTCGGCAAATAACTCGTTGATCCGGTTGAATTCCTTGAGCAGGTCAACGGTCTCCCGGACCCCCTGCTCGACTGTTTCCCGCACGCTCAGGTTATCATCCAGTTGAGGCTCCTGTTCCAGAAAGCCGACCGTATGACCGGGCGCGATTGTAGTCTTGCCGTTGAAATCCTTGTCCACCCCGGCAAGTATCCTCAAAAGCGAACTCTTGCCCGAACCGTTAAGACCCACTACTCCGATCTTCGCGCCATAAAAATAGGATAGATAGATGTCTTTGAGAATCGGCCGTTTATTGTAGAACTTGCTTACCCCGATCATGGAGTAGATGATTTTGTTTGGCTCCGGGCTCATTTAATCTCCACTATTCCTTTTCCAGTAAAATTCCTGCTTAATCGCTCCAATCAACAAGGTGAGAGGACTTGACACTGACATCCTTGACTCCGGGAATTCGCCGGACAATCCTCTCCATTTCCTGAACCATATTCGGGTCTTTCATGATAAGAGCGCTGGCGCCAAGATTTACTTCGCCGTCGCGCACGAACACCTCGATATCAGGCTTGATTTCGATCAGGGCCGCTTTTACCTCAGATGCCAAAACAAGGTCATCCATTGCTTTCTGGGATTCGAAGGTAGTCTTGAAAGCCGGCAATCCAACGGTATGGCAAATCACGTCCACTGCGTCATCCACTGTGACTTTGCCCACGTGAACGACCAAATCATACAAAATCGGGTCCGCGGTATCGATCCCATACAGATGCTGGCTCCATTTGCGCCTTTCGGAGTCATCCCTCTTGAGCACCGCCAGGGCCTCTTCCCGGGAGATACGCTGCCGCTCCATCTCGAGCTTGATCCGGTCCTCCATGTCGGTAATAATCCGGACCTTGAGTACGTGGCCTATCTCTTTGAGAAAAAAATGTCCCGCAAGCCCGTGATATACAACATTGTCCTGTTGGACACATTTCAAAAGAGCCGATTGAAAGTACGCTATGAACTTGTCCTTACCGTAAGAGAACCTTTCAAAGATGGAAGGAGCGTCATGAATGGCGCGCGCCAGCTTTATTTGAGGGATGTTGAACTCTTTTGAAGCCTCCAGCAGGACCTCACGGGCCAAACACTGATATCCCAGTTTCATAGCCACCTTTTCCGCCACTTCTTTACCCTTGCTGTAAGAACCTCTCGATATCGTTATAATTGCCATCCAAGCCTTTCCTTTCCACGAGACGGAGCGAGCCTCACCACGCCGCCATGCAATCGGGGGTTATTGAAGGTTGTATCTTTTAATTTTCCTCCAAAGCGATACTCTGTCAATGCCCAGAATTTCAGCGGCCTTAGTCTTATTGTCATTTACCTGTTGGAGCACCCAGAGAATATACTCACGTTCATTATCACCCAGGGTGAGGAACTCCTCCTGCGGGCGCCTTACCCTGAATGCGAGTTGCTGCAGATCGAGCGGTAGATGCCGCCGCTCTATGGAGGGCCCGTTTGACAGGGCCACAGCCCTTTCGATAATATTTTCAAGTTCACGCACATTTCCGGGATATTCATAAGAAAGAAGTATTTTAACCGCTTCGTCCGAAATGCTCCCTACCTGCTTTCCTTGTGACTTTGCAATCTTGTGGAGAAAATGAAGGGCCAGCAAGAGGATATCGTCATCACGATCCGTCAGGCGCGGCACATGAAGTGTTATCACGTTCAGCCGATAATAGAAATCCTGGCGAAAGGTCCCGCATTCTACCTCCTGCTTCAGATTTTTGTTTGTGGCGGCAACGACCCGGATATCAACAGGTATTTCTTCTGTGCCCCCCACCCGCATCATCACACGTTCCTGAAGCACCCGTAAAAGCTTCACCTGCATGGAGAGCGGCATATCCCCGATCTCATCGAGGAAGATTGTGCCCCCCTGGGCGGCTTCCAATAGTCCCCGCTTGATGCCTCTAGCGCCTGTGAACGCCTCGCGCTCATGCCCGAACAGTTCGTTTGCAAGAAGCTCTTCGCTGAAGGCGCCGCAGTTGATTGCAAGAAAACGCTTCCCGGCCCGAAGGCTCATGCCGTGGATGGTCTTTGCCACAAGTTCCTTACCTGTTCCAGTTTCGCCCAGGATGAGCACACTGGAATCAGAGGCCGAAATCTGCCCGATGGTCTTTCGCAGCGCTTCCATTTCGGGACTGTTTCCAATCAGAAGCGAGCTTTTGCTCTGGTCCTGAACCTGCTGCCGCAACTCTTTTACTTCCTTGAGCAAGCCGCGCTTCTCGATGGCCTGTCTGACAAGGACCCTGACTTCATCGATTTTGTACGGTTTGGCGATATAGTAGTAGGCGCCTTTTCTCATCGCCTCGACGGCCGATGAGACCGAAGCATATCCCGTGATGACTATTACCTCGATATTGGGATAAAGCTCTCTGGCCCGCTCGAGCACCTGGATGCCATCCACCGGCTGCATTCGGATGTCCGTAAGCACCAGGTCGAACTCTTCCTTTTCAAGCTCCCTGATAGCGGCGAGGCCGTTATGAACGCTTACCGTCTCATAGCCCTGCCCTCGCAGAACATGATCGAGGTTTTCCCTCGCTATCTGCTCGTCATCGACTATCAGGATGCGAGATCCTCTCATCAAGCCTCTTTCTTTTGACTAACCGTTTCCATTGGAAAGCGCATGGTGAATCGCGTACCTTCCTTTTCCCTGCTGTCTACCGAAATCGATCCCTGATGTTTCTGCACGATCCCGAAAACTATCGATAAGCCGAGGCCGGTCCCTAAACCGACTTCCTTGGTTGTAAAGAATGGATCGAAAACCCTTCCCAGCTCAGCTTCCGGGATGCCCTTTCCGGTGTCTTCGACCGTAATGAGCGCCAACTTCCGGGCGGGATCGACTCCCGCCTTGATCGTGATCTGCCCGGGAGGCTCTATTGAATGAAGGGCGTTTTCGATCAAATTCAAAAATACCTGCTGCATTCTCTGGCCATCGATGTCGAGTAAAAGGTCATGAGGTACATCCAACGAAATCTCGATTCCTGGAGGCACTTGACTGGAAATCAGTTTGACGGTGCGATCCACCACCTGAAAAAGCGGCGTCGGCATGACACAGAATTCCTTAGCCCGGGCGAATTCCAGCAGCGCTCGCACTATATCGCGGGCTCGATGCACTTCATGTTCGATATTGCTTAGCATCCGATGCGAGAACTCCGCGTCCAGCTTGTCGAATTCCTCAATAAGAATCTGGCATGATGTAGAGATATTGTTAAGAGGATTGTTTAACTCGTGAGCAATACCGGAAGTAAAAGTACCCAGAGAACTGAGTTTCTTGGCCTGGAGCAATTGGTCCTGCCGCTTTTCGAGTTCGCTGATCATCCGGTTGAACCCTTCGACTACACGCTGCGTCTCATCTCGTGTATCAGGGACCGCAATCGGCCTGAAATCCCCCTCCGCAATGCGGTGTGTCGTTCTTTCAATCTCCCTGAGCGGTCGAACTATCTTTTGAAACAGAGCCGGCAGAAGCAGACTGCCGGCAACGATCATCATCCCGAGGGAACTCAGCAACTGCGTCTTGAGCGATTCCACGATTTGAAGAATCCGTTCGCGCTCAAAGGAAACCAGACTCTGAGACAAATCCACCAGGGCCTTGCCATGTTCCCGCAATTGCTCTACGGGCAACCCCGAACTGCCGCCCCGCCCGGGGGCTGTACGCTCCATCAGCCGTTGATAGTCGCCAAGCTGCAACTTGATCTTGGTTAGCTGGGGAACACCATGAAAATCTTTGATTTCCGGAATAGTCTTTTCGAGCAGGTCTATCGCGAGTTGGGTGAATCTGCGGTTCTCGTTCAGGTCTTCAGCGGAGCCGTAGAGCAGAAAATTCTTCTCGTACCGGCGCGCCTCGAGGATAGAATCTCTCAGGTCATCTGCAACCTCAACAAAACGCTGCTTTCGCTCAACTTCCCGAAGATACTGGTATGAAACTGCGCCAAACGAACAGATTATGATCACGAGTATAGTGAAACCGACCATTACCTTCTGACGGATGTTCAAAGCAGTCGGAAATCTCATTGGCAGGGCAACTCCGATGTTGTCTGCTGGAAATTGAAGCTTCGCCGGCCCGGCGACATCGAGGGATAGTCCAAAAGACGGCTCCCGAGCCGCTTCGAGCCGAAACGGGAACCAGTATATTCCAATTTACATGCGCTGAGAAGCGGCGAGCGCATTGGCTTCACGGAATGTTACGTTGTTTCGTGAAATTATGGGATTCAGGGGTTCAGGAACCTTTAATCGTTTGAATCCCCCAACCCTCGAAACGACTCTCCCCCTCTCTGAACTGCACAGAGAAGGGGAGAACGGGTTTCAGAACGTATGCGCTGTATAGGCAGGATGGATGATTCGATTCATCTGGCTTCGGCAAGGGCTTTAGGAGCGTAAGCCGACTTCTTTGCCCTGTACATGGCGGCCAGAATAATTATGGCCCCCGTAAGCAGCGCCAGGCACATTGAAATAAAGCTGATCGTGTCCAGCACAGTTACCGTTTTCTGACCGATTGAGACGGCCCCGAGTTGATTAAGGTACTTTGGTATTGCAAGTCCCCTGCTCACGGCAACAATGAGCATGATTGTCGCCATCACAACTTTTATCATATATTCTTTTACATAGGTGGTCCCGATTGCGCCAAGCTGGACACCCAGGAGCGAGCCGGCAAGTATGATCAAAACGAGCCGAATATCCACCATGCCGTGCATTGCCCAGTTTATGGAGCCGCCCAACCCCATCACGAAAGCGATTACCAGCTCCGAGGCAGACGATACAAGCCCCGACACACCGAGCATATATATCATGCCGGGGACACCAATGAACCCGCCGACCGCAATCGTCGCTGCGAGCATACCGGTCGCGAAGCCCACTGGAAGCGTGAACCAGAAGGAGATGCGCACATTTGCCGTCTTAAAGGTTATCATCGGGGGCAGGTTTATGCTCTGGAGCTTCTTTGCGATAAGTGAGACTCTCTCGCTCCCTCCGGACTTCGAGATATTCATGGCATCGAGTAAGACATATGCGCCGACAACTACCAGCACGATTACAAAGGAAACACTCACATAGAGATCGGACCCGGCCTGTCCCCATTTTTCCAGAATAAGCCGCTGGATTTTTATGCCTACCTGCACACCCAAAACGGCCGATGCCGCCAGGATGAGGCCAAGCTTTATATCCACCTGACCGTATTTGAAACGCTTGTATGCCCCGACAAGAGCCTTGGGGAATTTGTGGCACATGTTGCTGGCAACCGCTACAGTCCCTGTCACTCCTAGACTCATCATGCCGGGGGTCAGAACGAAGGCGCCGCCCGATCCGATGAATCCGCTTACAAGACCGCCGATGAAACCGACTATGAAAAGGAAAATCACATACGTCACATTAAGATCGATGAACTTTACAGCTTCATTTGCTATATCGTGCATTGCGATTCCTTACTCGAAACTTTTGGTTTACGGCAAAAATCCCGGACATGACCTGAGCGCAAGCCTATCAGTCGATCCTGTGAAACGGGTTGACATGGGCATAGGCGCGAGGTCTTTTTCGCTGCAGTTTTCTTTTCTCGATGACTTTGTGTTCCGTCTGCCTGACCTGATCTCTTTTGAAAGCCTCGATACCCAGAGCGGACCAGAGATTGTGGGCAAATGCGCCGTGCACAAACGAAAACACCAACACTGTGGCAATGGGAAATGCCGCATACCAGCCGCCTTTTGAACAGACTTGCGCGATGGTATCCGAGTGTGTGAAGGCGGCAGCACAAAATGCTGCGCTCAGAACACCGTAACCAGCCGTTTTCCCGATCACGCCAGTTTTCGAGGATTTGCCCGCAACCATGGAAGTATCTCCTTTTTTGTTTGTGTCCGATAAGACGCTGACGATAGGAACCGATATATTCCGAATGCTCTCGCTGTTTGTCTCCGCTTCCATTACGACTATTTCAACCCGCTTTATCTCGTGGATCGTTTCCTCCACTGCAAATTCAATGTCCCCGCTTCTCACCATCTGACTGCAATGTATCCCCTGGCGATTGGCCATCTCGGATAATTTCCTTGCCGATACCGCGCTGTTTCCGAATGCCTTGCCTTCACATTGCACGCCCACACTGAGAGCCACCAGATCGTATCCCAGCCGCTCGGCAAGGTGTATCGAATGGTTCATGACATTCTCAGAAAAGAATCCTTTGTCGCCCACGACAAGAATCTTACGGCTGTTGCGAATCTCATTTTTATGATTTATTCCACTTAGATCTGACATCATCAATCCACCTGAGCATGATTTTTCCTATACTCTATAGTCAAGAGTCGTGCCATCTGGTAAAAAGCTTTGAGAACAACGCAAAATAGCGCAGGAGCGGCAAAGGGACATCGAAGGAGAAGTGATCCTCATGTTTCAAAATGCAATACCCATATTTGCCGGGCTCCTGCTGGGCTTGGGATTAGCGGCACATCGTTTTTGCAACATATGGCTAATGAGTGTTACTATTTGCAACATCGCTCGAAAGGGTGCCAATGGGTTTTTTTAAAAAAATTGAAACAATGGAAGACAAATCCCCGGAGCAACCCTCGGGTGAGCTGGTAGATCTTCGCAAGGCAATTGAGGTTGCGAGAATCCCGAAGACAATTTCGGCGCTGGCTTCCAGGGAGTTGGACCGGCTTGAAAGAATGGACCCGGGTATTCCCGAATACTCGATAGGTGTGAGTTATCTTGAATTCCTTGTCTCGCTTCCCTGGCACGACCTCACCGACGACAACCTGGATATTGCGCTGGCGGAGACAAATCTCGAGCTGCAGCACTATGGATTGAAACACGTAAAGGAAAGGATCCTCGAATACCTGGCCGTAAAGACTCTATGCAACATCAACGAGTTCAATATCCTGGTGGTGGATGACGAAGAGATAGCCAGGACCAACCTGGAACATGTGCTGCGCAAGGAAGGCTATCAGGTAAGTACTGCCACAAACGGCCGGGACGCTCTGGACAAGCTCGGTCAAAAAGAATTCGAGTTGATCCTCACCGATCTCAAAATGGAAAAGATGGACGGCATCCAGCTCCTCGAATCCGTAAAACAGGTGGCCCCGAACACCGAGATCGTGATGATTACCGGCTATGCCACGGTAAGTTCTGCGGTTGACGCCCTTAAAAAGGGGGCCGCCCACTATCTTCCCAAACCCATCGACCTCGAGGAACTCCGTACCACCGTGCGGCAGATCAACCAAAAGAAACGATATATCCAGATGTCGAGAAGCCCGATTCTCTGCTTTTCGGGGCCGCCGGGCACCGGAAAGACTTCAATCGGCATGTCTATAGCCAAAGCGCTTGGAAGGAAATTCGCCCGCATTTCTCTTGCCGGTTTGCGTGATGAAGCAGAACTTAAAGGGCACCGCAGGACTTATGTCGGCTCAATGCCGGGCAGAATCATGACTGAGATTCGACGCCTCGGGGTCAGGAATCCTGTTTTCATGTTGGATGAAATAGACAAGATCGGACAGGACTTCCGAGGCGATCCCGCTTCGGTGCTCCTGGAAATCCTCGATCCCGAGCAGAACAACCGATTCCTGGATTACTACATGGACGTCCCGTTCGATCTTTCCAGCGTCATGTTCATTGCAACTGCAAATCTGGTCGAAAAGCTTCCCGCTCCGCTCCTCGACCGGCTCGAAGTGATCCCTTTCCCCGGCTACACCGAAAGAGAAAAGCTGGCCGTCGCAAAAGAATACCTCATTCCCCGCCAATTGAGGGACCACGGCCTTAAAAACAGGAATATCGAGTTTTTAGATGGTGCGATAGTAAAACTCATCAGGGATTACACACTCGAGGCCGGCCTGCGGAATTTCGAACGTGAAATTGCCACTGTGTGCCGAAAAATTGCCAAACTTTGTCTTCAAAAAGAAAATGACCGCTCGTCCATATCTGTGGATGAGGACCTGGTCGAAAGCCTGCTTGGGCCCCGAAAATTCACTCATGAAACAGCCGAAGCGCAACTGAGGGTGGGAGTCACTACCGGCCTGGTCTGGACTGAATCCGGAGGAGAGATAATCTCTGTCGAGGCTACCATGATGAAAGGGAACCAGCAGTTAATATTGACCGGCTCTCTGGGGGAGATAATCCGCGAGTCTGCGCAGACGGCTCTGAGCTATATACGCAGCCATGCACAAGATTTTTCATTGGACCCGGATTTTTTCCAGGGCCATGACATCCACATCCACATTCCCTCCGGAGGTATTCCCAAAGATGGGCCTTCTGCGGGCGTCACAATAGCGCTCGCCCTGATTTCGCTTCTAACCCGAAGACCGGCGCGCCGCGATGTTGCCCTTTCCGGAGAATTCACTCTGAGCGGCAGGGTGCTTCCCGTCAGCGGAATCCGCGATAAAGTGCTGGCTGCGCAAAGAGCGGGGGTGAGAAAAATCATATTTCCCGAAGCAAACAAAATCGATATCGAGGGTCTGGACGTTGATGTCCATGAAGGAGTCGAACTCTTAGTGGCCGGGGATATCTTTTCAATCCTGGATAAGGTATTGACTCAGGATACCGGGACCCGCAGCGCGGCGGGAAGTTCAAATTCAGATTAATTCTTTCAGAGCTTCGACTTTTTCCAGCCATTCGGTATACATATTCGGCTTGGTTATGAACAGTTTAGCTCCAAGAGAGCTGCACAGAGCAACGTCCCGGGGTTCGTCCGAAGTCGTAAGGATAACTGTAGGTATCTTGTGGAACCTTGAGTGGGCGCTTATCTCCTTCAGGGCCTCCCGGCCTCCTTTTCGGGGCATATTGAGGTCCAGCACGATCAGGTCGGGAAAGTCGCCGTCGCCCTGCCTTTCCAGCCGCTCGCAATTTTCCAGATACTCCATCAACTCGATTCCATCACCCACAAACCGGGTTTGCCAGTCCAGACCGTTATCGATCAGAGCGTCCTTTATCAGCAGGCAATCGTCAGCGTCATCGTCCGCTACAAGGATGGTTTTTTTATCTTCACTCGAATCATTCACAAGGCACGCCCCCTTTTAACACTGAATCCAGGACAACGTTCAGCCGGTATTCAAATCAATATACTAAAAAATCCGTTTTCGAACCACCGCCGATTCAAAATAATGCTTTTACACGAATCACCGCTTATCGTAGTGTGAAAAGTTCCTGCGTCGCGAAAGGATTGCAGGTCGGCAGTCATATCAAATCTAAAGGAACTGCACCATGAAACCAGGATTTCTTTTCCGCTTAGCCGTAATAGTTTCAGCTCTTTTCGTGGCGGGGGTGCAGAGTAGCTCCGCCGCCGGATTCGTCCCACCCGCAGATCGCCTCTCCATTGCAGAGTCCCGCTCCTCCGCAGTGTGGAAAGGCCAGGACCTTACCGTCAAGTACATATATTCGGCTGACCAGGGTCAAATGGAGCTTTCAGGCAACATCCGATTTGCCGATTCTATGTCTATGGGCTTCGCGCTCCTGCACGACTTTCGCCTGAGCGTCATATTTCTCGATCAAAACGGCAGAGTTCTCGAACAAAAAGGACTGGTAACAAATCGCGGCGGCTTCGACCCCATCCCTTTTAAGGCCAGGCTGACACTTCCGCCCGGAGCGGTTTCCATGGCCTTCAGCTACCAGGGCCAAGCCGTCGATAGTGCGAGTGGGGGTGGCGGTGGCGGGTTCAATTCTTTCTGGTACTCTCCGGTCCACTGACAGATCTTCTCGTTACACGCTCCATGACAAAGGGCCGCCGCCAAAGTGGCAGCCTCAGGAGATAAATCCCCCGTAGCCTCCGGCGGCGGTGGTACGAGGGCGAGACAGGCAGGACGCACATGGCGATTATCGTCGAGTACCTGGCCATTTTCCAGCGAACGGATTCATTCTGCGACTCCGCTGCCAGCTTCACTAAGCTTCTCCAGGTCGATTCGGAGATCAAGGTGAACGAAGGGGACATTCATTTCCAGGGAGAACGCGCCTGTAGTTTCCGACTCTCAGACGGCGAGGTGGCAGTCAAGAAGCAGCGATACTTCCACCTGCACTTCACTTGGGACGGAGACCCCGACACGGCACCGGATTCACTGGAGCGGTTCCTGTGGCTTCTGAAAAAGGTGCGGGCGACGGTAGCGCAGGCCGGGGGCGTAGTTGAGACAATCTGGGACGAGGTGTCGTCTCACTACGCCGTAAAAGCGTATCCACTGATCCACGAAATCGAGAACCTGATGCGGCGGCTGATAGCTAACTTTATGCTCGTCACAATCGGGCGCGAGTGGGCTCAGGAAACGCTCCCCATGGCCGTAGAGGCCGCTGTCAAAAGCAGCAAAAGAAAGGATTTGGTGAACGTCTTGCATACGGTAGACTTCATCCACCTCGGCGAGTTCCTCTTCGAGCCATACTCGAAAAGGACAGCCCAGGAGCTATTCGCCAAGATTAAGGGCGTGAAAACCATCGAGGACGCGGAGGCCCTGCAGGAGTTTGTCCCGGAGTCAAACTGGAAGCGGTATTTCGCCGAATTGGTTGACTGCGAAGATGGATACCTGAAGAGCCGATGGGAAAAGCTCTATGGGCTGCGGTGCAAGGTGGCCCATAACGCGCTCATGACGGGCGATGACCTAGAGCAGATCAATAAGCTGATTGGGGAGGTGAAGCCGAAACTGCAAGACGCCATCGCCAAGTTGTCCAAGGTGACTGTTCCGCCCGATGAAGTAGAGTCTGTCGCCGAGAGCGTGGTCCGGACCGTCAACACCACCGTGGGGGAGTTCATCACCTGCTGGCAGCAACTGGAGGCAGTAATCGACAGCCGCATGGAGTCTCGCGGGGAGACCAGACGCCTCATTCACCCGGGCCGCGATTTGGTCCGCCAGGGCGTTCTGGACCCGTCGTGGATGGAGAGATACGAAGAGTTACTCCAGATCCGCAACATTATCGTTCATGGTCCGGCGACGGCAATTCCAGTAGGGACAATCCAGCACTATCTGGGCGTCATGCGCGACCTGTTAATCTGCGTGGAGGCCGGAAGCTACATCGTGTTCCTGAGAGGACTGTCGGAGGCCGAACGGCAAATCGAGATCGAGTCTAGGGTCGCTGACACGAGCGACGAGATCGTCGATTCCGATGAATTCAGCGACGCGATAGCCGAAACCAATGCGACCGGATTCAGCATTGACGATTACGAGGTTAAGGAGATCGACCTCGACCAGGACGAATGCGTTGCCAGGATTACCTTCAGTTCCACCGGGGACCAACTGGACGATATGGTGTACCATGGAAACCGGATCACTGGGGAAGCCGACGCGGTTTTCGACACGGAAGGGGGAATCGAGTATCGCAACGTCACCGCCGAGGTGGACCACGGTGATGCGGCTGATGACGCTGACTTCGACAATTAGGCAACCTGGCCGTTGCAAACGCAGGGCGTACACGATTAATTGGCTACCTGACCTGCCGCTGATCCGCAACGTTAGTTTGCAGAAACTCAGCAATAAGCCACGGTGGCAATAGGCAATAATTCATAAGAAGAATAGAAGATAGGTGCCCATGTTTGAGCAGGTCTTCAAAAATATCGACGACGTTCTCTGGAAAGAGGCCGGTTGTACCACCGAGCTTGACTATACCGAGCAGACCTCGTGGTTATTATTTCTGAAATACCTTGACGGGTTGGAACAGGATAGATCGCTAGAATTCCAGCTTTCGGGGAAAGAATACAGCTTCATTCTCGACAAGCCCTACCGATGGGAGCGCTGGGCTGCACCCAAGGGCAAAAACGGTCAGATTGACCACAACAAAGTCATGACCGGCGATGACCTGTGCGATTTCGTCAACCAAAAGCTCTTCCCCTATCTGCGGGATTTTAAGCAGAAGGCGAGCGGGCCAAATACCATCGAATACAAGATTGGAGAAATTTTCGGGGAGATCAAAAACAAGATTTCCAGCGGCTACAACATGCGTGAGATCATCGACCACATCGACGAATTGCGCTTCCGCTCACAGACGGAGAAGCACGAACTGAGTCATTTGTATGAGGCCAAGATCAAGAACATGGGGAACGCCGGGCGCAATGGCGGCGAATATTACACGCCGCGCCCGCTCATCCGTGCCATCGTGCAGGTCGTTAAACCCAGGATCGGCGAGCGCATCTACGACGGTGCCTGTGGCTCAGCAGGATTTTTGTGCGAATCGTTTGTTTACATGAAGGCGAAGGACGGACTCACCACCAAAGGCCTCGATACGCTGCAAGACCGAACCTTCTACGGGAAGGAAAAGAAGTCTCTCGCCTACGTGATTGCGATCATGAATATGATTCTGCACGGCATCGAGGCTCCCAATATCGTTCACACCAACACCCTCACCGAGAACCTGGCCGACATTCAGGAGAAGAACCGCTTTAATGTGGTATTGGCGAACCCGCCTTTTGGCGGCAAGGAGCGCAAGGAAGTGCAGCAGAACTTCCCTATTCGCACTGGCAAGTCAGCCTTCCTCTTCCTCCAGCACTTCATTAGAATCCTCAAGGCCGGTGGCCGGGCAGGCGTTGTCATCAAGAACACCTTCCTCTCCAACACCGACAACGCTTCTGTGAGCCTTCGCAAACTGCTACTGGAAAGCTGCAACGTGCATACTGTGCTCGACTGCCCCGGCGGCACCTTCCAGGGCGCGGGCGTCAAGACCGTTGTGCTTTTCTTTGAAAAAGGCGCACCTACCCGCAAGATTTGGTACTACCAACTTGACCCAGGCCGCAACCTCGGTAAGACCAATCCATTGAACGACGCCGACCTCGCCGAGTTCATTAAACTGCAAAAGACCTTCGCCGATTCGCCCAAAAGTTGGAGCGTGGACGCCAAGACCATTGATATGGAGACCTTCGACCTCTCCGTGAAGAACCCGAACAACGGCGGGGAAGTGAAACACCGCAGCCCGCAGAAGATCATGGACGAAATTGCCGCGCTGGATGCGGAAAGTGCCAGGGTGCTCCAAACCATCCGGGGGCTGCTATGAGAAACGGATGGGAAACTAGGAGTCTAGGTGACATCTGCCAATTCATTGGCGGCTCTCAGCCCCCTAAATCGGTTTTCTCGAAAACCGAAGCTCCCGGTTACGTTCGTCTGATTCAAATTCGGGATTATAAGAGCGACAATCACATTGTTTTCATTCCTCGGGCGCAGGCAAGAAGGTTCTGCGCAGCGGATGAAATCATGATTGGAAGATATGGTCCGCCTGTTTTCCAAATCTTGAGAGGGCTTGAGGGGGCTTACAACGTTGCCTTGATGAAGGCTGTCCCGGACCAATCCAAGCTGTCGCCGGATTTCCTCTTCTACTTTCTTCAGAGTCCCGAAATTCAGCACCACGTAATCAGCGTATCGGAGAGAGCAGCCGGTCAAAGTGGGTTGAATAAGGAGACGCTTGAACCTTATCCCATCCTCCTTCCACCCCTCCCCGAACAACAGCGACTCGTCGGCATCCTTGACGAAGCATTTGACGGCATCGCTACCGCCAAAGCCAACGCCGAAAAGAACCTCCAAAATTCGCGTGCGGTCTACAACTCAATGTCGGAGAGCTTGTTGGCCGATTCAGCAGAAGATCACAAAGTAATCGGTTTGGGTGATTTAATCGAGACATTGACGGATTACCATGCGAACGGGAGCTATGAAGTCTTGAGGCAAAATGTTGAACTTAAAGACACCGAAGACTATGCATGGATGGTAAGGAGCACAGATTTTGAAAACAATTTCCAGAATGGTATGCGGTATATAAGTGAATCTGCATATAATTTCCTGACTAAAAGCCGAATATTCGGTGGAGAAATCATCATCAGCAAGATTGGGAATGCTGGGAAAGTTTATTTGATGCCAGAAATTAAAAGACCATGTTCTCTCGCAATGAATTTATTTCTGATACGTGTGAATGAGAAGAGGGCCAGCCACAAGTATGTGTATCATTATCTCAAATCGGAAACAGGCGAGAGGCAGATTCGCTCTAAACTTAAAGGTGTCGCCACGCAGACAATAACAAAGGATAGCGTTAGGAGTTTACGGATTCCTATTTTGCCAAAAGATATGCAAGACCGTATTGTCTCGAAATTAGAATGCGTGTCAGTTGAAACCCGACTTCTCGAATCCATCTACCAACAAAAGCTCATCGCGCTCGACGAGTTAAAGAAGTCGTTGCTGCACCAAGCCTTCACCGGCAAACTCTAGGAGGCTACGTCGTGAACGAAGCCGAGACCAGAGCCGAATACATTGACCCCGCCTTAAAGGGGGCTGGCTGGGGCGTGAAGGAGGGCAGCCGAATCCGGCGCGAATACCCGATCACGCTGGGCCGCCTTGAAGGTTTCGGTCGGCGCGGTAAGCCGCTGATTGCCGATTATGTGCTGATCTATCGCAACACCAAACTGGCGGTCATCGAGGCCAAGGCGTGGGATGAAGAGTTGACCGAAGGCGTGGCGCAGGCGAAGAATTACGCGGGGAAGCTGGCTATCCGCTACACCTATTCAACAAACGGGCAGGGCATCTACGGCATCGACATGCAGACCGGACAAGAAGGCGAAGTGCCAAGATATGCCACGCCGGAAGAACTCTGGGACCTGACCTTTGCCGAAGAAAACGCCTGGCGCGATCGCTTCGCCGCCGTAGCTTTCCAGGATAAAGGCGGGTATTTCCAGAGCCGCTACTACCAGGACATCGCCATCGAGCGGGTGCTTGAGGCCATCGCCGCTGGACGTGACCGAATTCTGCTGACGCTCGCCACAGGCACGGGCAAGACCTTTATCGCATTTCAGATTGGATGGAAGCTTTTCCACTCGCGGTGGAACCTGAGCGGGAAGCCATCGCGCCGCCCTCGAATCCTATTTCTTGCTGACCGAAATATTCTGGCCGACCAGGCGTACAACGCTTTTTCCGCCTTCCCCGAAGACGCGATGGTACGCATCGAACCTACGGACATCCGCAAAAAAGGTAAGGTACCCAAGAACGCTAGTACCATGTAACATTGCAATATTCGTATAATTCGGTATAATCATGGCAAATTCCAGGAGGAGGGATTCGCCATGGCACCACGATACCGAGTAACCTTGACGGAACAAGAGCGCCAGGGACTTGAGGCGCTGACGAAAACGGGCAAGACCAATGCGAAACGATTTCTCTTCGCACGCGCTTTGCTCCTGTGCGATGCAGGTCCTTTTGGGCCTGCGTGGACTGTAGCGGATACGGCTGAGGCCATGGGCGTCACGCCTCGCACCATCGAGCACCTTAAGAAGCGCTTCGTAGAAGATGGATTAGCTGCAGCGTTGGAGCGCAGGCAACCGGAACAGCCATCGCGCGAGGTAATTTTTGACGGGGCTTTCGAGGCGCGGGTTATCGCCTTGGCATGCTCAGAATCACCGGAGGGGCGACGGCGCTGGACTGTACGGCTTCTGGCTGAAAAAGCGGTTGAGCTGCATCTGGCCCAAAGCGTTTCGCATATGACGGTGCAGCGCATACTTAAAAAAACGAACTTAAGCCTCACCTCAGGAAGTATTGGAAAATCCCGCCGGAGGGGAGCGCCGCGTTCGTAGCAAATATGGAAGATGTCATCGCTGTCTATCATTTGCCGTACGATCCCGATTATCCGCAGGTCTGTATGGATGAAAGCTGTAAGCAACTCATCGGGGAAGCGCACGAGGCGATAGCTTGCGCGCCCGGAAGACCCAAACGGATGGACGCCGAATACGTCCGCAATGGTGTTGCCCAGATTTTCCTTGAAGTGGAACCGTTGACGGGCAAGCGCCACGTGGAGGCCGCCCAGCATAGAACCATGAAAGACTGGGCGTTGTGGATCAAGGGCATGCTCGTCAAGCGATACCCAAAGGCAGTGAAAGTGCGCTTGGTCCTGGACAATCTGAACACACACTGTCTTGCCTCTCTTTACGAGACGTTTAAACCTCAAGAGGCTCGACGCTTGGCAGAACGCCTGGAAATCCATTACACACCAAAACGCGGCAGTTGGCTCAATATGGCGGAGATAGAGCTGAGCGCGTTAAACGGACAGAGCCTGGACCGGCGAATTCCCGATATAGAAACATTGCGTGGCCATATCGCCGCGTGGGAAAATGACCGGAACAACCGGCAAGCAAAGATTCAATGGCAGTTCACGAATGCCAAGGCGCGCATAAAGCTGAAGCGCCTTTATCCGCAACTATAAGCGTTACATGGTACTAGTCTGTTTTTCACCATCTTCCAGACCTTCATGAGCGGGCCACCTAAAGGCGGCAAGCCCTCGCCCTATTTCGGCGAGTATTCACCAGACTTCTTCGACTTCATCGTCATCGACGAATGCCATCGGGGCGGGGCCAACGACGAGAGCAACTGGCGCGGCATAATGGATTACTTGGCTCCCGCCGTGCAACTCGGCCTCACCGCCACGCCCAAGCGCAAGGACAATGTGGACACATACGCCTACTTCGGCGAGCCGGTGTATATCTATTCCCTCAAGGATGGCATCAACGACGGTTTTCTTACGCCGTTCAAGGTGAAGCAAATCTCCACGACGCTTGACGAATATGTCTATACGCCCGACGACAAGCTGATCGAAGGCGAGATCGAGGCAGGGAAACGTTACACGGAAACCGATTTCAACAAGATTATCGAGATCAAGGAACGCGAAGCGCACCGGGTGAAGCTGTTCATGGACCAGATAAACCAGCAGGAGAAGACGCTGGTTTTTTGCGCCACGCAGGACCACGCGCTGGGCGTGCGCGACCTCATCAACCAAATGAAGACCAGCAAGGACCCGAACTATTGTCAGCGTGTTACTGCCAATGATGGCGCCCTCGGCGAGCAGCACCTGCGCGACTTTCAGGATAACGAGAAGAGCATCCCGACTATCCTCACGACCTCGCAGAAACTCTCGACCGGGGTGGATGCCCGGAACATCCGCAATATCGTGCTGATGCGCCCCATTAACTCGATGATCGAGTTCAAGCAGATAATCGGGCGCGGTACCCGGCTCTACGACGGCAAGGATTACTTCACGATCTATGATTTTGTGAAGGCACACCATCACTTCAACGACCCGGAATGGGACGGCGAGCCGATAGAGCCGGAAGCCTGCCCCAAATGCGGTACGCGTCCCTGTGTCTGCTTGGTGCCACCGCCAAAGCCCTGCTCAGTGTGCGGTCAGTCACCGTGCGTCTGCCCGCCCGAACCTTGTCTGAAATGCGGCAAACGCCCCTGCGAATGCAAGAAGAAGGCGAAGGTGAAACTTGCTGACGGTAAAGAACGGAACATTCAGCACATGATGGTGACGAGCTTCTGGCATCCGGATGGCACCCCAATGTCCGCACAGCAATTCATGGAAATGCTGTTCGGGAAGCTGCCCGGCTTCTTCAAAGACGAAGACGAACTCCGTGCCATCTGGAGCGCCCCCGACACGCGCAAGAAGCTTCTGGAGGGACTCGCCGAAAAAGGGTTCGGCAAGGATCAGCTTATTGAAATGCAGAAGATCATCGACGCTGAGAAGAGCGACCTCTTCGATGTTCTAGCCCATGTGGCTTATGCTCTGCCCCCCATCACCCGCGAAGAACGGGCCGCCCAGGCCAAGGTGGTGGTCAGCATTAATTTCAACACCAGGCAACAGGTCTTCCTCGACTTCGTGCTCTCGCACTATATGAGCCAGGGAGTGGAAGAACTCGACCAGGAAAAGCTTACTCCCCTACTTCGACTTAAATACAACAATTCCATCGCCGATGCTGTGGCCGACCTGGGCAGACCGGAAGAGATCGGGAAAGTATTCGCGGGTTTTCAGAAGTATCTATATCAACAACAGGCAGCAGCATGAAACAGAAACGAATGGGATAGCCGAAAAATTTGCCCCAGCCTCCCTCGTGAGTCGCGTTTTCGAGGGCTAGAATCGACGTTCAGACGCCTGCCTCCATGAACCATCGTCTTGTACCTCGACGCTGTACTTCATGGCCTACGCTCACGGGTGAACTGTTCGGTTCCATAGCTCCCGCGCTGAAAAGGACGTAACGGGTTCTACCTTCGGGGGCTTCGGCATCAAGGAAAGCCATCTTTATTAGGGCTCCAAATCCACATGACAGCGAGGAGAATTAATAATTGAAAGCAAGAGAGACTTTACTTAGTCTATTTTTGACGATGGCCTTGACAAGAATGGCTTATTCTATAGCTGAGCTAATTATTAAGGATGAATTATATTTACAGAGTGTTCTTTTTGCGTTATTTTTCACACTGTTCCGTATAAAATATTTCCTGGACGATCTAGATCACAGCACATATATAGAAAAGAAGATAAACAATATTCGATATCATGATGAGCGTCACAGAATACGATATAAGTACGTTTGTGAGTTTGTAATTGGGATATTTACATGGTCTTTGTGGGTTATATCATCATTCATTATATCCAATAATAAATACTATTTTTGTGCGTGTTTTATACTCATAATATCATTTATCATATCCAGCTTGGAATTATATTTTGTATCTACCATGAAACCATCCAATAAACATTCATACATAATCTATAACCTAGTCTATATAATATGTTTGACTATAGCTACAATTGATTCATTTCATAGTAAACATCCACCTAGTAGTTCCACCATCACTCTGGCGCTGGTCACCCTATTACTATTTGTCATCAATGAATGTTATAAATCCCGAAAAGAGTACATACGGATTTTAACTAGTGACTTTATGAGAAAAAGCTGATTTGGCTCGATTCTACATCTATTTTTCAGTAATTGCCTGTGATTCAAAAAGGTGAGGGACCCAGCGCCAAAACTTTTCAAATCTCGCCGGATTTGTCGCGGAGCCCGAGATAGTTTCGAATTACCGCGTATCCGCATCATGGCCGGCCAGGGCGAAGCCGCTGACCCGGCGAAGCTGGTGCGGAAGTGCGGGTAGTTCAACCCCGCTATAGGTCACCGCATTTGCGCATGGTAGGCCATCCGGTGCGCCGGTTAAAGCGAGTGGTGATATGGTTTTGGGTCGCTCTTCGTTGTCCAGTTTACGGGGTCCTGAGCGGGGCACAAATCCGCGCCTATCCATGAGCGTGTTTTTGGAATATGGACAATGTAGGCTCAATTGCTAGTTTATCATGGACAAAACGGGCCGCGCCTTCTTCTTATGAAAGAACTGGGCAGCATTTTACTTCATATCTTCTCTGATTTTCCTGAAAGTCTCGGAAAAATCAATCCCTGTCGCACGTATCGCAAGGTCTGACAATTCCTTTAACATGTATTCCGCTGCATCTAATTGGACTGCCGAACTGAGGGGATATGACACTCTACAGATTTCATTATCGTTTTCATCAAATAGGCTGACTTCTGAGTCGGGCGCTGTAAGTACCAGCGCAGCTAACGTGAAGATTTTGCCGTCAACGAAAATGATATAAAAATTTCCATTATTACCCTCCCTCTTCTCGAAGCTGTAAAGCATATTTATACTCTCCTATTATCCTAAAACTTACTAAGGTACGGCTTCTTCAGGGCTACGCTTACATTACGTTTTCAGCAAGTGGACAATTTACAAGGAGTGTCTCGTTTCGCCCGCAGTTTTTGCTCGCTCGCTCAAATCATGCTCCAGCAAATGCGCCGCCATCTTCCTGCTTCACTCCTGGATCGTCCCTACCGTCTTGAAAACTCTATAGTCCTCCCACATTGCGCGGTCAAGCGCATTATCGGCCTGATCGGCTTCGTGGATCGGCTGCAGGGCGTGGTGCTTGTGCGTCGCATGATCGCGCCTGACTTCGTGGTTTGGCCTTATGCATGTAATCCGGGGAAGCTGCGGCCCGGAAGAATCAGCGAAGGCCATCTTGGCCTCCGTCCGAAAGAGAGAGGGGCAGGTATGGATTCAAGAACATACCGGGAGTAACTTCATTTGGTCCGATAGGGGTGCACCCATAATTATGGCGATCTCATGCGACGAAGTTAGGTTTCTCGCGTGCGTGAAGATGGGTAGTATTGTTGAGAGAAATATAAGTATTCATGAATCTAGGCTGGGGGCCGATTCGCGGTCAGGTCACTTTTCCGCCACTTTTGCGATATCCAGTGAATTTATGACAGTAAAATCAACCCCTTCCCATAGTTATCAC
>CAWCGB010000005.1:0-14707 GCA_963795045.1 uncultured delta proteobacterium | reverse complement strand
CGATATCTTCTCTCGCTGAAAATCTTCTCTCGCTGAAAATCTTCTCTCGCTGAAAATCTTCTCTCGCTGAAAATCTCATCTCGATGATGCCGACCTCATGATCGCTCTTCTCGACGGCCCTCAGGTGGATGACGGGACTGCATGGGGAATTGGGTATTTTTACGCCAGAAAATCAGCCGAACAGAAAATTATCGGGATCAGGACCGATTTCCGCCGGGCGGGTGAGAGCAGTGGGGCGGTAGTGAATGCTACTGATCGAGGGGGCGTGTGATTGGATTGTGAGGAACAGGGAGGAGCTTCCAGAATCTCCGGAACGGATGGCGAATCCAGCCTCCGCGAACCCCAGGCTTCTTACAGTGATGATTTTAATGGCTAAATCGGGCTTTTAAGCCGCAAAACTGGTGCGTATTTTAACTTTTATCTTTAGATATCCACCTATTAGCTTGGCCCGCCCCCGTTTCACGTTTCAACGAACCCCGTTTCAAGCGACCCCGTTTCAAGTCCAGTCTTTCTCCCCACCGATAAACTTCTTGAGTTCTTCTTGGGTCTTACCTATTACCTTAAGACCTTTTTTCTCTGAGAATTTTTCCATCTTGATTTTGAGTTTTTCAAATTTCTCGTACCAAGTAGGATCTTTGGATTCTGCCCGAAACTCCATAATGTGTGGTTGGTACATGGCCCAATAATGTTCAACATAGTCGCTGTATTTATCCCAAACAGACTCTGTATCGAAAATCCCTCTTTCCAGGTAAACGCCAACAGCTTCAAAAAAACCGATTACATCACTCTGCTCGCGCCTAATTCTCAGTTGATCTGTCAAGTAGTTTTCACAAGCTTTCTTGCGAGATGCAAGCATCTCCGGCGAATTCCAACGATTGTCAAGTGCAACCAACGTCTGAAGCAGGTTTAATTGGCGTTGCATTCTCACTTGGCGGTAAACAAGCCCAAGACTAATTGCTATCGCGAAGAATTGAGCCATGGACCAGAACCATAATGCCTCCGTGGAAAACATATTCTTAATCATCCAATCCCACATCTCAGCTCCTTCATTCAACCATCAAAAGTTTTTGCGGCGCGTAGCCGACGCAAAAGGGCAGTGAGTAACAGTCGCGCCAAAAAGCGGAGTAAAATACTCTGCTTCAACATTCAAACCATTAGCTTGCAATTAGTTCCATTTTTCGGCTGCTTTTAGTTTACCGGTTTTTTGGATAATCCCAGCGCGCGGATTATCCCAAAGGTCGTCAAGATTGCTGTCATCGAAATAGGCTGTGTGCACTGTGATCGGACGCGAGCCTTGCTTGATCTATGAGAGGTGATACTTTTTCCCTCCCTTTGCGGGTTTGTTCTCAACCTGAACAACTCTTCAAAGATCGCCGAAGGATGCCGGATCACTTTCGGGGTCAGAGCCGCCTGGGTGCTTCACATGTGCTTACACGGAAGGGGCTGGTCCGAGCAACTCTTGTGGCCTACTCTTCAATAGAGAGAACGCCGCTTGGCCTAGCGCCCCTGGAAGTTTCCCCGGCCAAAACTACTCGCGCGCGGAAATTTGGATAGAGTGACGGGCTAAGAATCGTTTCGCCCTGAGGAGGTGCACACTATATGCACACTAATGTAAAGAGGCTATGGCAAACCATCGTAACCTATTGAAATTACTGGCGCGCCTGGGGCGACTCGAACGCTCGACCTACGGATTAGAAGTCCGTTGCTCTATCCAACTGAGCTACAGGCGCGCTGTCCTCTTAATAGTGATTTGTTACCCGGGATGTCAATAAACTTTCCGCAGTTCGGGTTTCCGGCTCGGAAACATTTTGAAAGAAACGGGAAAAAACCGGGTTCGCGACGGGAGCGGGTGATGCCCGCGATCATCGGGTCCCGGCCGATGGTGCGCGCGATGACGCAGGGCCTGTTTTACATGCGGCATTGGCTTGTTCCGGGCCCGACGCCCGCCATTTTGTTTTGCGTTTTCGGCGAAAAATCGTTACCTCTAGTAAACGTTACACGGCCGTTTCGAGTCTAATACTCAAAATGAGCCGCCATATGGATGTTTTTCGGCTTAAGGGAGATAAAATATGATGAGTCGACCGACGCAATGGATGAGCTTGACAGGAGGCATCCTGGTCCTCGGATACGGTGTGTTCAAGTTGTTTCAACCCCAACCGGAATGGGTCCCCATGATATTGGGCCTGTTGATAATAGCGTTTTCGGTTTCCCTGCTGACAAAGAGCAGGCCCGGGAAAGGGAAACCGGACCGAAGGGATGAATGATTTTCATGGGCTGGGGCCGTCCCGGGTCCGGCCGGCCCGGTTTCGAGAACCGGCCATTGCGGTTGCGGGCTGTTGTGGTCAACAGCCTGCAAAGACAGGCAAAAATATAACTCCCTTGACGTATCGGGCCAAATCATCTACGTTTCGGCTTTTGTGATCGGCGGGGTCATTTATTTTTGGAAGGCGTCTGGTAAATGGAAGATTTGAACATCGTGGTGCGGGAACGGCTGGATAAGGCCGCCGAATTCGAAAGGCAGAATATAGCGCTTTATCCCAACGGATATCCCGTTGCTCATAAGATAAAGGACGTGCTCGGAGGCGCCGCCGGAAAGACGGCTGAAGAACTTGAATCGGACGCCTCGGCCTATACGGTTGCCGGCCGGGTCCTTTCGGTGCGCTTATTCGGCAAATCGCTTTTCATGCACATCGCCGACTCGGATGCGAGAATTCAGATATATGTCCAGCAGAACCAGGTCGGGCAAGAGAGCTACTCGTTGGCGAAAAAGCTGGACATTGGCGACATAATCCGTTTTTCCGGGCCGCTTTTCATAACTAAAACGGGCGAAGTAACGCTTTTAGCGAAAGAATTCGTGCTGCTCGCCAAGAACCTGCGGCCTCTGCCCGAAAAGTATCACGGCCTCAAGGACATAGAGTTGCGTTACCGCCAGCGCTACGTCGACCTGATCGTAAACGAGCAGGTCCGGGAGACTTTTCGCAAGCGGGCCCGGATAATCGCGGCGATGAGGCGGTTTTTTTCCGAGCGGGGGTTCCTCGAAGTCGAGACGCCCATGATGCAGGCCATTCCCGGAGGGGCGACGGCCAAGCCCTTCAAGACATTTCACAATGCGCTGAACATGGACTTCTATCTAAGGATAGCCCCCGAGCTTTACCTGAAACGGCTGCTGGTCGGCGGATTCGAGCGGGTCTTCGAGCTGAACCGCAATTTCCGCAATGAGGGGGTATCCACTCAGCACAATCCTGAATTTACGATGCTCGAGTTTTACCAGGCCTATGCAACTTATGAAGACCTGATGGAACTGACCGAAGAGCTTTTCCGCCTGATCGCCGTGGAGGTAAACGAGGGCAGGATGGTCCTCGAATACCAGGGCGACGTTATCGATCTCTCGGGGCCGTGGGCGCGCTACAGCTTCATGGAATCGCTCACCCGCATCGGTGATGTCCCGCAGGGGGCGTTGGAGAACTTCGATGAGGCTGTCGCTTTTGCAAAGTCCCTGGGCATCGGGATAGAGCGTTTCGAGGGTCACGGAAAGCTGCTCACCAAGATATTCGACCTGGTGGTCGAACCGAGGCTGATCCAGCCGACCTTTATTTACAGGTATCCACTCGAGGTATCGCCTCTTTCGAGAAAAACGGAAGGGGACCCCGAATTCGTGGACCGATTTGAACTGTTCATCGCAGCCCGGGAGATGGCCAACGCCTTCTCGGAATTAAACGATCCGAGAGATCAGCGCGAGAGGTTCTCGCGCCAGTTGGAGGCGTTCAAGGCCGGGGACGAGGAAGCCCACCAGATGGACGATGACTATATCAGGGCGCTCGAATACGGTATGCCTCCGGCGGCCGGCGAGGGAATCGGGATTGACCGGCTGGTTATGCTTTTTACAGATTCTCCCTCTATAAGGGATGTTATTCTTTTTCCTCATATGAGACCTGAAAAGAAAAGCCAATAAGATATCATGAGCTTCGAATTTTTTATAAGCATACGGTACCTGCTGGCAAAACGCAGACAGACATTCATTTCCCTCGTTACTTTTATATCGATTGCCGGAGTGGGGGTGGGGGTTACCGCCCTGATAGTCGTTCTGGCGGTAATGAACGGGTTCCATGACGACCTTCGCGGCCGCATTCTCGGCATCACCTCTCATGTAAATATCACAAGTTTTGCCGGGACGATTTCGAACTACAGGGAAGTTATGGCCGAAGTCGAAAAGGAAAAGGGGGTAGTCGGGTCAACCCCCTTCATATATGCGCCGGTCATGATGACATCGGGCAGGAGCGCGGGGGCCGTATTGCGCGGGATCGACCCGCTTACTGCATCAAAGGTCCTGAAACTCCAGGAAAACCTCGTCCGGGGAAACCTCGCCGATCTGGTCCAGCCTTCACAGGAAGCCCCGGGGACCTATCCCGGCATCATCCTCGGCTACGAACTGGCGAATAATCTGAACACAAGGGTAGGGGAGTATTTAACGATCATCTCGCCGTCCGGCCGGCTGACCCCGATGGGGCAGGCGCCCAGGAGCAGGCTTTTTAGGGTGGTCGGGATCATACAGTCCGGGATGTACGAATACGATAATACGCTTGCATATGTGGATCTCCCCGTTGCCCAGCAGTTCCTCGGGATCGGCGACTCCGTTACCGGCATTGAGGTCAGGGTCGATGATATCTACAAGGCGGGCGAAATCGCAGAAGCTTTGAAAAAGCGCCTTGGGCCTCCTTTTTATATCAGCGACTGGATCAAAATGAACAGCAGCTTTTTTTCCGCGCTCAAGCTGGAAAAGGCGGTAATGTTCGTAATCCTGACGCTGATAATACTGGTGGCGGCCTTCAATATAGTGAGTTCGCTGACAATGCTGGTCATGGAAAAGGGCCGCGATATAGCGATACTCAAGGCCATGGGGGCGACCACGGCCAGCATAAGGAAAATTTTCGTCCTGGAAGGGTTTCTCATCGGCATATGCGGAACCGCCCTGGGCGTTCTGGGCGGCTACACTTTATGCTCTCTGCTCGGGAGGTACAAATTCATCGATCTGCCCATCGACGTTTATCACATCTCGAAGCTCCCGGTTAAAATGGAAACCCTGGACATGGTGACAATTGCCCTTGCGGCAATCTGCATAAGCCTGCTGGCGACCCTTTACCCGTCGCGCAAGGCTGCCGGGCTCGACCCGGCGGAAGCCCTGAGATATGAGTGAAGTCAGGCACAGCATAGAAGTCCAGACGCTTGGGCTTACCAAGACTTTCGGAAACGGAGTCGATACGATCGAGCTTTTCAGGGACCTCGAGCTTGTCATCCGAAGCGGCGAGAGGCTCGCCATCGTGGGAAGCTCGGGCGCCGGCAAATCGACCCTGTTGAATATACTGGGCACCCTGGAAAAACCGACCGGAGGGAAGGTCCTCTACGGCGGGGAGGATGTGTTTCTCCGGGGCGAACGGGAGCTGGCCAATTTCCGGAACCGCAACATCGGATTTGTCTTTCAGTTTCACTACCTGCTTCCTGAGTTCAACGCGCTCGAAAATGTGATGATGCCCGGTTTGATCTCCGGTCTTCCCAGGGCGGAGGCAAAGTCCATGGCCGAAGATCTGCTGGACAGGCTCGGTTTGTCCGCGCGGTTCAAACACAGGGTGGGAGAACTGTCCGGCGGCGAGCAGCAAAGAGTCGCAGTGGCCAGGGCGCTTCTGCTTCGCCCGAGATTGTTTCTGGCCGATGAGCCCAGCGGCAATCTCGACAGCCGAACCGGGCGCACTCTGCATGAACATTTGGTTTCACTCAATGAGTCGCTCGGCTTGACCATGATAATCGTTACGCACAATCAGGAACTGGCGTCCATGATGCACCGGGTTTTGCGTTTGAAAGACGCTCATTTGAGAGAGGACCGGGATCTGTCCGGCGTATGCTCCACAGCCACAGTGTGAGAGCCTGTCGCCGTGCCGGGGCCGGTTTCCGCCCGGATTTTTTGACGCCGAAGAATTTGACGTCAAAGAATTCGATGTCAAAGAATTTGACGTCAACGAATTCGACGCCGAAGAATTTAACGCCGGTGGCGCGCGATGCGGGTTGCAGGTCCTTGGATATTGCGCTGAACTATACGGTTTCGGGGTTTAAGCCGTCGAAAAGAATTCTATTGGGCAGGCGTTAAGAAGGTGGTATTAGAGAGATCTCGGGGCAGGCGGGGTCGCCTGAAAATGATGCTTATGGAAGGCTGCGTCGGCTTCCGGCAACGATTTGGCGGACACATCATGCAGGGCAGGTAAGGGCTGGGGGGGCGTTGGATCATGGTAGGCTTGAAAAAAGCGCGGGGACTTCTATGTCTTGTTGTTTTCTCTATTCTGGCAGTTCAGGCAGCGTGGTCTCAGGATCAGGAACGCAAAGTCGCCGTTTTGCCTTTCGTGATGCATGGCCAGCAGGATGTCGCAAAGACGCAAAAAGCAATCGATGAGGTTTTCGTTCGACTGGGTTCTCGAGAAGGCATGAAGCTGATCGGTCCCCAGGAGGTCCAGAAAGTGGCGGGCGCCGCCGTCGGTACCGAAGCGGAGGCGCGGACCATCGGGAGCAAGCTCGGAGCTGCCTACGTCGTGTTCGGAAGCTTCAACCAGATCGGCAACGCAATCAGTATCGACGCAACGCTCGTGGATGTGTCCGGGCAGAAGAAGCCCGTAACTCTTTTGGCCGAAGAGAAAGGGGCTGAAAACCTGGCTTCCGCTGTCGGCAAAATTGTGCAGCAGATGAGTGTCCAGGTGCTCTCGAAGGCATTGATAGCGGATGTGAAAATCAAGGGAAACGACCGTATCGAAGCCGAGGCGATAAAAGGAAATGTTAAAAGCAAGAAGGGTGAATTACTCAAGCCTGAGCAGGTGAGTGAAGATATCCGAGCCATCTTCAAGATGGGGTATTTCGAAAAAGTGGATGCCGAAGTCACCGACTCCCCCGCCGGAAAGGTCCTGACGTTTATCGTGCAGGAGAACCCGACGGTGCAGGAAGTCAAGTTCGTCGGCCATAAGAAGATAAAGGAGAAGGACCTCGTGGCTGCAATCGTCACGAAGCCATACTCAATCCTGCAGCAAAACGTGGTGAGCGAGGATGTTCAGAAGATACTCAAGCTCTATCAGCAAAAGGGCTATTACAATGCCGAAGTGACTTCGAAAGTAGAATTTCCCAAGGACCCGCGCAAAGCCGTAGTCATTTTCAATATCGATGAAAAGAAAAAGGTTTACATAAAATCGATAAATTTCACCGGCAACAAGAATATTTCCGCGCGCAAACTGCGCGGAGCGATGCAGACAAAGGTGAAGAGCATACTCTCGCTCGTGACCGACAGGGGTATTCTCCAGAAAGAGATCCTCGAGACGGACCTCGACCGGCTAACCGCTTATTACCACGACGAAGGTTATATGGATGCGAAGGTCGGTTCGCCTGAAATCGAACTCAAAGGAGATGGGTTCCACATCGCCATCGGGATTGAGGAAGGCGAAAGGTATAAGGTGACAGAGGTAAAACTGTCGGGGGACATGCTCGAGGGTTACGAGCAAAAGATCATGAAACAACTGGAACTCAAGCCCAAGAGTTATTTCAGCCGTGAAAAACTCCGCCATGACATGGAGCTTATAGCAAAAGCTTACAAGAACGAAGGCTATGCACGGGTTGATGTTGACCCTCGAGTCAGGCGGAATGCCGAAGAGCATACGACCGACATCGACTTCCATATCGATGAGAAGCAGATTGTGCGGATTGGTCAGATTTTCGTTACCGGCAATACGAAAACGAGAGACTACGTCATTCGCCGCGAGTTGAGGATATATGAGGGCGATCTTTTCAGCGCCAAGAAAATAGAGGCCAGCCTGGCCAGGCTCAAGAAGCTGGATTACTTTGAGAACGTCGAAATTGACCCGGTCGATACCGACCAGAAGGAGATCGTAAATCTTAATGTCAAAGTAAAGGAAAAGCAGACCGGCTCAATAAGCATCGGAGGCGGTTACTCTTCAGAAGATGGTCTTTTTACGACCGGCCAGATACAGCAGAAAAACCTGTTCGGAACAGGCGACCTCGTATCCGTCAAAGCATACCTGGGACAGTTGGCTTCCCGCTACATAATCAGTTATACGCATCCGTATGCTTTCGGGACCCCGTTGACAGTCGGGGTCGACCTCTATAACTGGGAGAGGGCCTATCCGGACTTTACAATGAATTCATATGGGGCGAAGTTGCGTGCGGGGTACCCCATCGGCCAGTACAGCAGTCTGACCGGATACTACATGTGGCAGGATGCCAGAATTGACAACCTGGATCTTCTTGCTGCAAGGGACCCCAATGTCGTCAAGAGCCTGACCGGTTTCGAGGTCAAAAGTGCGGTTGGCATTGCTTTCGAACGAAATACGACCGATCATCCTTTTCTGCCCACCAAAGGCACGTACACCGGCGCCAATTTCGAGTACTCCTCTAGATCGCTCGGCGGCGATTACAATCTTTTTAAACAAGAGTACCATGTCGGCATATATGAGCCGCTTTTTTGGAAATTCATCGGGCATTTGCGTGGTGAAATCGGCTTTGAAAACCCGGGAGGCCTGGAAAACTTTCCAATCTATGAACGCTATTTCCTCGGAGGTATAAATTCACTTCGCGGCTGGCAGTTCGGCGAGGTTGGACCTACCGATTCGCGGGGCCTGGTTTATGGTGGCGACAAGTATGTGGTTATGAATGCGGAACTCCTGTTCCCGCTTCTTGAAAAGTATGGCGTGCGGGGGCTGGTATTCTTCGATGCAGGTAACGCATTTGCTGAAGGTCAAGGGATCGATCCTTCCCAATTCAGGGAAGACATTGGTCCGGGCATTAGATGGAATTCACCATTCGGACCGCTCAGAATTGAGATGGGTTACGTCCTTGACCACCGTACGGGCGAAACGCCCTATCAGTGGCAGTTTTCTGCCGGAGCTTTCTTTTAAGGAGTCGAAGAGATATGAAGATGAGGAAATTTTTAGGCAATGTATCGGTGGCGGCTGCCATCACCCTGGTCTTTTGTGTGAACGCGTTTGCAGCCGGAGGTGGGGTCAAGATCGGTTATTTTGATCTTCAGGGGGCGATAACTCAATCAGCGACGGGCAAGAGGTTTCTCGAAGACATGAAAAAGGAAGAGGAAAGGCTCGGCGCAGAACTGCAGGAGAAGGCGCGCGCATTTACGACCGCCAAGGATGATTACGAAAAGAAAAGAGACGTAATGGATGAGAAAGCCAGGACCCGCAAGGAGAAAGAATTAACCGAAATGTACACTGAGGTGCAGAAGCTGCGCACCGACTCAACTGCTAGATTCAACGAACAGGCAACTGCAGCCAGGGCGCCCATTCTCAGGAGAGTAACTGAGATAGCGACCAAGATCGGCAGAGACGATAAGTATGACTTTATTTTTGAAAAGAGCGCTCTGTATTACGAAGGTAATGACAAAGAAGATCTGACCAAACGGATCTCCGCCGAGCTCGACAAATCGCCCATTAAATGATTCGATCGTTATCGGGGCCAACTTCCTGTAGAGGGCGGGACCAGATCCCGCCCTTTCAACGATGGGGGACCTCATTTTTGGGTCTTCCGGCAAACGCGTACCTGGACCGTTTGCACGCGAAGCCGCGAAGGGAAAGCAGAATCCACCATAGAGGCGTTCGACAATTCCAAAAATCCAGTGGCCTACTTCGATGGGTAGCGGTCGATCTTTAGAGAGCACGGAGAAAAACTAAATTTTCCGTCCTATGGAGATAGAATCAAAAGGAAATTAGACCCGCTACGGCGGCGGTCGCGTCGGGACCTGCTGGTTTTTTGAAGCTCTTTTCCCACTTTTTGCTTTCCTCTGTGGTCTCTGTGGCTCTGTGGTGAATCTTTTGTAACTGGTCTTTTGCCAGATGGAAACCTGTGTGAACGATTATCACGAGGGAAAAAGGTCCTTTTCGCTGGGCGAACTCAGCCCTCTTCTGGATGCAGAGGTCAAGGGCGACCCCGACTTGCGTGTCAGCGGCATAGAGGCCCTGGAAAGCGCGGCCCCCGGGCAGTTGAGCTTCCTGGTTGGTTCGCGCTATAGTCATCAGGTTTCCGGATGCAAGGCTTCCGCCCTGATCGTGTCGCCTGAATTCCGGGAACTCAGCTTCAATCTTCTCATCGTGAAAGAACCCTACCTGGCCTTTGCTAAAGCAGCCCAGTTGTTTCTGCCCGATTCGGACGAGGATGCCGGAATACATCCAACGGCCTTTATCGGCGAGGGTGTAGTGTTAGGGGAAGGAGTTTCAGCCGGTCCGTTCGCTCATATTGGAAACCATTCGCAGATAGGCGCAGGGTCGAAGATAGGGGCCGGGGCTTACATAGGCAAAGCGGTCCGGATCGGTGGCATGTGTCTGGTACGCCCGAGGGCTACCATTTTTGACAGGTGCATCATCGGCAACCGGGTCGTTATCCATTCGGGGGCTGTAATCGGCGCCGATGGTTACGGGTATGCCCAGGACGAGCAGGGCCGGCATGTAAAAATCCCGCAGACCGGCATAGTGCAAATCGACGACGACGTTGAGATCGGCGCCAATACCACGATCGATCGGGCAACTTTTGGCAGGACCTGGATAAAGCGCGGCGTAAAGATCGACAATCTCGTTATGATTGCGCACAACGTCGTGGTTGGCGAAGACAGCCTGCTCGTCGCCCAGGTCGGCATTTCAGGCAGTACCCGGATTGGAAACAATGTGGCCCTTGGCGGACAGGTCGGGATAGCGGGACACCTTGAGATTGGAGACAGGGTCCAAATCGGTGCAAAAGGTGGAATTCATCATTCCGTCAAGCCCGACCAGCTTATCATTGGCTCCCCCGGTCTTCCCAAGGATGAGTTTGTCAGAAATTTCATTAACGTACAGCGCCTGCCCAGGCTGAAGGAAGCCTTGAAACGGCTGGGCGACAGGGTGCAGAAGATCGAGGAGGCACTGAAAAAGGATGATGGACATAATTCAGATTAAGGAAATTATTCCGCACCGCTATCCTTTCCTCTTCGTGGAAAGAATTGTCGAATGCACCTCCGATTCGATAGTGGGGATCAAGAACGTTTCGGTCAACGAGCCCTTTTTTCAGGGACATTTTCCCAGCAATCCGATTATGCCCGGCGTTCTTATCCTGGAGGCCATGGCCCAGACCGGCGGGATTCTTGCCCTCAAGGTATTCCCTCAGTATAAGGACAAGAGTGCGGTTTATTTTGCCGGATTGGAAAAGGTTCGTTTCCGCAAACCCGTGCGGCCCGGAGACCAGCTTGTTATGAAAGTCAAACTTGAGAAACAACGCGGCGGTTTTTTCAAACTGAAGGCCGAAGCTTTTGTGGATGATGTACTGGTGGCCGAAGCCGTAATGATGATAAATGTGGATATAAACTCAGGGAAGACTAAAGGCGACTAGAAAGGTTTGCGCCCGGCCAAGGATCCTGTTTCAAAAACAGTGGAGAAAAGATGCCGATTCACCCGACCGCAATAGTGTCCCCAACGGCTGAAATTGCCGAAAATGTCACCATAGAGGCGTACAGTATAATAGGTCCTCGAGTTACTATCGATTCGGGGACCGTTGTGGGGCCGCATGTAGTTATAGACGGCAAAACCACAATAGGCGAAAATAACACTATTTATCCCTTTGTTTCGATAGGTCTTCCTCCGCAGGACCTCACATACGCAGGCGAGGAAACAAAGGTAATTATTGGAAATAACAATGTAATACGCGAAAATGTTACGATTCACCGTGGCACTTCCAGAGGTGAGGGAACAACCCGGGTCGGCAATGGGGTCTATCTTATGGCCTATGCGCATGTCGCTCATGATTGCCAGCTTGGAAACGGGGTCTTGATGGCCAATGCGGCGACCCTGGGAGGTCACGTGGAAGTGGGCGAGGGCGCGGTGATCGGCGGGATAGTTGCTGCTCATCAGCACGTGCGGATAGGAGAATACAGTTGCACGGGAGGATTTACAGGGGTCCGCATGGACATTGCCCCTTATATGCTGGCCAAGGGCGCCGAACAGACCAAACTCTACGGCGTAAACGTCATCGGCCTCAAACGCAACGGCTTTTCCGAAGAAGCTGTCCAGGCGATAAAGAAATGTTACAGGGTGTTCTTCCGCTCCGGTCTGACGATCAAGGCGGCGGTTCAAAAAGTTCGCGAGGATATAGAGCCGCTGCCCGAAGTAGAAAGACTTATAGAGTTTGTATCATTTAGTTCCAAACGAGGGTTGGCCAGATAATGTCTTTGGCAAATACGCAGAGTTCGGAGGGCAGGGTCGAAGAAGTAGGACTTATTGCGGGCAGCGGGCAATTTCCGCTTCTTTTTGCTCACGCGGCACGAAAGGCTTCGGTCCGGGTCCTTGCGGTCGGCTTCGAAGGCGAAACCAATCCCTCTCTTTCCAGATACGTCGATGAATTCCACATGCTTAAGCTCGGCCAACTCAACCGCCTGATAGCTACTTTCAAGAAGGCCGGCATAACCAAGGCCGCAATGGCTGGAGCTATAGACAAGACGCGTTTTTATACGAAAATCCGGCCGGACTGGAGGTTCGTTCGGTTTATTGGCAAACTGAGAAATACCAAGGACGACTCCCTTCTCAGGGCGCTGGCAAGAGAACTTGAGTCCGAAGGGATACTCATCCAGCCTTCCACCATTTTCCTGCCCGAACTTCTTGCGCCCGAAGGAATACTCACACGCAGAAAGCCGAACCGCCGCGAGCAGGCGGACATCGCTTTCGGCTGGGCTCTGGCCAAGGCGATCGGCAGACTCGATATCGGGCAGTGCCTCGTAGTGAAAAACCAGACTGTGCTTGCCGTTGAAGGAATAGACGGCACCGATGCCACTATTATGCGCGGCGGCCGTCTTTGCCGGGAAGGCGCGGTGGTCGTCAAGGTAAGCAAGCCTATGCAGGACATGCGTTTCGATGTCCCTGCAGCCGGTTCCGATACCATAGAGACGATGAAAAGGGTCAATGCGCGTGTGCTGGTTCTCGAAGCAGGCAAAACGGTGATATTCGACCGTGGCAAAATGATAGACCTTGCTGATTCTGCCGGGATTTCGATACTCGTCCAAAATGAGGGACTTCGATCTCAGGAAAACCAGGACAAGGACGCACTCGCGGTCCTGGAATCAAGTCTTTTCGACCAGAACGGGTCGCGCAACCGGGTGTATCCGGAAGAGCAACCCCCGGAAGCCATCCTGGTTCGCAGCCCTCGCCCCGGCGCAGTGCGGACAGCCGTGATCGGAGTCGGCTACCTCGGGCGCTTTCACGCTCAAAAATATGCCAGGCTGCCTGATGCCAATCTGGTTGCTCTGGTCGATATAGACAGCCAACGCGGGCGCCAGGTGGCCGAAGAGGTAAAGACACGGGCCTTGACCGATTACAGGGAACTTATCGGAAAGGTCGATGCGGTCAGCATCGCTACGCCCACTCCCCAGCACTTCGCTATAGCCAGGGAATTCCTCACCGCCGGGATTCACGTTCTTCTCGAAAAACCGATGACGAAGAATCTGGAGGAAGCCGACGAACTTATCGCAACGGCAAAAAAGAGCGGCGCAATCCTGCAGGTCGGTCATCTTGAGCGGTTCAACTCCGCATTTACAGCCATTCGCCCGTGCCTGCGCGACCCAATGTTCATCGAAGCAGATCGGCTCGGTCTTTTTAATGAAAGAGGCCTGGAAGTAGACGTAATACTCGACCTGATGATTCACGACATCGATATCGTTCTCAACATCATTAATGCCCCTCTCAAGGACGTCCAGGCTTCCGGTGTTTCCGCCCTCAGTCCGCTTCCCGACATTGCAAGCGTTCGAATGGAGTTTGCAAACGGGGCCGTAGCCAATCTCACGGCAAGCCGAATTTCCATAAAGAACATGAGGAAGCTGCGCATCTTCCAGGAGAATTGCTATTTTTCGGTCGACTATGCCAAGAAACGCGCCTATGCCGTTTACAGGGAAGCCGAATCGGATGAGGACGGCTATCCCCAGCTTTTCGATGGAAGAATTCGAAATAATTGAGAAAGATTCCCTTGAGGAAGAGATCGGCGCTTTTCTGAACTCTATCAGGACCGGCGGTGTGCCTGAAGTGGATGGGGAGCAGGGGCGCCAGGCTCTTGGCGTTGCACTCGACATATCGCGCCGGATTGAGGAACAAATGAGCGCTAAACGGGTTTTTCCGGAGAGCGGGAATTGGAAATCTTCATAAGCGCCGGGGAAGCTTCAGGGGACCTGCATGGTTCCCATCTTGCCCGCGCAATATGGTCTATTGCCCCCCAAACGCGCATCTCCTGCCTCGGGGGACCTCACATGCAAGCTGAAGGCGTTTCGGTCATCGTCGATAATCGAAGCCTTTCGGTTGTGGGCGCCACGGAAGTCGCCGCTCATATCCGGGCGATATATGGCGCCTGGGTAAAGATCCGGTCCCGACATTCTCGCAACCCGCCCGGCGCTGGTCGTACTGATCGATTTTCCCGATTTCAATCTGTTTTTTGCGAAGTTTGCCAAAAAAGCCGGCGCCAAAGTCTTATACTATATCAGCCCCCAGATCTGGGCCTGGCGGGAAGGCCGCGTAAACACGATCAGAAGGCTCGCGGACGGGGTAGCGGTTATCCTGCCGTTCGAGAAAGGCTTCTATGCCTGTCACGGTGTGGACGTCGGTCACGTCGGCCACCCGCTGATGGACATAATGGCCGACTTACCGGATAAAACTCA
>CAWCGB010000004.1:387500-711026 GCA_963795045.1 uncultured delta proteobacterium | reverse complement strand
ATGGATCGCTGCCTTCCTTTTTTCATACTCCGTGTTGACGCACATTATAAAGACATGGTTTTTCAATCATTATGGAGGTGAGTGATTATGGATACCTTACTTGATGCACTTCAAGAAGGACGATTGATAGAACTGCCTGACAATAATAAAGATGACGCCCTGCAATTCCTTGCTCATATTATCGAGGCAATTCCCTCTCTTCCCACCGGCATCGACGTGGTCGGGCTGGTCATGGCGAAAGAGCGTTCGACTACTTCGGCGCTCGGCAACGGATGGGCCAGTCCCCATGTGCGCGTGCCATTTGAAGAGGACCTCATTTGCGTTGTCGGGTGGAGTCCGACGGGCATTGAATACGGAGCCCCGGACGGAAATCCCGTATCGATTATCGCTTTATATCTCGTGCCCGAAAACCAGCGGAACCATTATTTGCGGGAAGTCTCCATGCTGGCCAAGGCTTTACAATCTTATCCCGGGTTCAAAAAACTGCACGAGGCCAAAGAACTGAACGAAGTCCGTGATCATCTGCTCGATATGATCAGCACCAGCAGGGAAACAGCGGGGCCGGACACGCGGGCGCGCATGATTCAACTGCAGGCGAGGCAGATCGTTTCGTCAATTCCAGCCTATGACCTGGCAAGCCTTGTTCTGGAACCTGTGACAATTATATCCGGCCCTGGTCTGAAACACGTCGTGCTTGCTCAAGACCCCCAGCTTGTAGAATATCTGGATGCCGCGCCCCGGCTGGTCGAGCGTCTTGCCTCCGAAGGCGTTTTCCAAAACGGTGGATGGCGCATTCTGAAACGGGGAGAAACAACCTATCAGGGAGAGCGTATTTTGTACGATTGCCTGGCAATAAGGGTTGCAGGCAGTAATTCATCAACAGCTACAAAGTTCTGAGAAGAATTGAATCATCAAAAAAAATTACCAGATGCGCTTAGCGTGTTGGTAAGGTCCGATATATACCATTGCAATTTTAAACTATCCAGAACTGCTGATGCATTTTTGCCGACAATTTCAAATCAAATATATTGTAGTTATTTTAAATTCATAAGTATTCTCCGCGCTCGTTCTTCCGCATTTCTTCGGTAGGTAATTTGTCCTACCCACCATAGTACATTTGTTGTATCAGAAGACCGTTCATAAGAACCATTTCCACGCAAATACCCGCAACTACTTTCAACGTCTCATTTTTTTCACGGGTGTTATAAGATTTCCGTAAAGAGTTTCCTAAATTTTACCGTCTGATAAGGAAATGAAAAATATGCCGAGGAATTATTAGATTTCGCGATACGGTCTAACCAGTTGAGTTTCCAGGGAGAAAGGCCTTATGCTGAAAAGAATGCTGAACGTAAAGCTCGGGACCAAAATATTCGGCGGATTCGGGATGCTTTCCATCCTGCTACTGGTCATTGCATGCGTGGGACTGGGCGCCTTGAGAATCGTCGTGAACAACTGGCAGAAGGCCGATCTTGCAGATGAGCAGATAAAAACCATACTGGAAGCCAGACGGCATGAGAAGAATTTTGTGATACGCGGAGATCTCGAATATGTAAAGAATGTTGAGACTCTGGCTGCGGATTTCCGGAAAAAGGCGGAACAGAGTACAGACCGCAATATCTCCCGGGAAGAAAAGAAGGTGCAGGAGCAGAGCCTGGATGAAATGAACAAGTATATCACCGCCTTTCATGATTACGTTGCCGCCAGGAAAGCCCAGTATGAAGCGGTTGCCGACATGGGGTCCAGGTCCCTTGAGGTGCTCTCGGAGGTGCAAGCGATTGTCACCGATCAAAAATCTCAGTTGGATGAACTGCTGAGAAAAACCGGCGACACCGATTCGAGCGTACAAATCAATGATAAAAGAAGCAAGATAGAGGATGCGAACCGAATGGCAACAGCGTTCCTGGAAGCCAGATCACTTGAGAAGGAATACGTCGCCTCCGGGGATGCGAAACAAAGAACTGAAGCAGAAAAACGCATAACACAGGTTCTCAATATTGCAAAAGAGCTGCGCTCCAGTTTGAAGCAGCAAACCAATATCGCCCAGATAGACAAGATTAGCGCTTCCGTTCGGGCATATTCGGAAGGCCTTGCCAAGCTGGGGGAACTCGACGGGAGGAAAGCAACAGCGGACCAGAAAATGGTCAATGCCGCCAGGGCCTTACAGGAAGTGTGCGACAAAGCGAGAGCCGAGTTCATGGATGAAATGAACCGCAATGTCAGTCGGGCCATGTTCATTTTGACGACCGGCGCTGCTTCGGGGCTCCTGATTGGAATCTTTCTATCCGTGTTTCTTACGCGGGCAATTACCAAACCGCTGAAGGAAGTAATCAAAGGGCTTTTGGGCGGAGCTGAACAGGTGGCCGACGCCGCAGGCCATATTTCCGAGACCAGCCAGCAAATGGCCGAAGGTGCCTCAGAGGAAGCCGCATCGATAGAGGAGACCTCATCCTCGTTGGAAGAGATGTCATCGATGACCAGGCAGAGCGCAGAAAATGCAAAACAGGCGCATGTGCTCATGACCGAAACCAGGACAACCGTAACCGAAGCCAGCGACTCGATGATAAACTTGATGGCGTCAATGTCCGAGATATCGAAGGCGAGCGAGCAAACTTCCAAAATAATTAAAACTATTGACGAGATTGCCTTTCAGACCAACCTGCTGGCGCTCAACGCAGCGGTTGAAGCCGCCAGGGCCGGAGAAGCCGGGGCCGGGTTTGCAGTGGTGGCCGATGAGGTGAGGAACCTGGCAATGCGGGCGGCGGAGGCTGCAAAGAATACCGCTGAACTAATCCAGGCCACAGTGGTCAAGATAAACGACGGCTCCCAGGTTGTTGAAAAAACGGGCGGGGATTTTTCAAGAGTCGTCGATGGCGCGGTTCAAGTTGCCGGTTTGGTAGGACAAATAGCCTCGGCTTCCGGCGAGCAGGCTCAGGGGATAGATCAGATAAGCAAGGCCGTGGCGGAGATTGACAAAGTCGTCCAGCAAAGCGCGGCAAATGCCGAAGAGTCGGCTGCGACCTCGGAGGAAATGAGTGCGCAGGCCGAACAGATGATGGGTTTCGTAAAAGAACTTGAAAGGATAGTTAACGGCTCTTCAAAACAGCGGTCTGATGAGAAAAACACAGATTGCCCACGTTCCACCAGTGCGCTTTCGATTCCGAAAAGCAGGAAACCGATCTTTAACGGCGGCATATCGAGGAAATCGAGCTACGTCAATCACGGGAAATCAGGCGGCAACGGAGCCGGTGTTGAAAACCAAAAACTTGCTCCGCCCCAGCTCATTCCCTTCCAGGAAAAGGAATCCGATTTCTAGAATTTCCGGCCTGCCGGCAACCGGCTCCCGATCTCCAGGGGGCGGGCATAAAACCCGCCCCCTTTTTAATTACAGAGTACGCGTCAGCCGCTTCCCACCCACCCTGCAGCCTGGAGCCAAAAGTCCCGCTCGATAGTGCGCAGGCACAAAATGCGATTACCCTTGCCGGAGTGGGCGTAACTCTGCATAATGTCACCCCGGCTCGCGGTGTAGCCGAGGCAGTCCTCGCTGTTATTGCCGAAGGCCGGCGGCGATTAGGACAATTGCGTCTTTTCAGAATCAACCTTAAAAGAGGAGGGGGCTATGTATACGGGAACACCTACGTCACGACGCCGTTTTTTGTACCTCACAGGCAGTCTTGCTGCGGGTATTGCTCTGCCGGTTGTAGCAGCCGGTAAAAATGGGGGTAAAGATAAAGAATCCGAGGTCAACCCCGTGGAAGATCTAATGCGTGAGCACGGAGTCTTGCGCCGTGTGCTGCTGATCTATGAGGAGGTGATAAGCCGCCGCCACGGGTTAAAGGAAGTGCCGCCCGGAGTTATTGCGGATTCAGCCGGTATTATCCGCCGCTTCGTCGAGGACTACCATGAAAAGCTGGAGGAAGAAGAGATTTTCCCACGTTTTGAAAAGGCCGGAAAGTTTAACGATCTTGTTAAGGTGCTTTTGGCGCAGCACCAGGCCGGACGACGTCTGACCGATTCCATTTTGAAATTATCGGGACCTGAGGAGAAGCTCAAACCTACCGAAGAAAAGGAAGAGTCGTCTGCGGCCATGCGGCAAATCTATCAAGGGACCCCTTTGTTTGGAAAGAAAAGCCCGCGTGCAAAAAAACATGAGGTGGCTCCGGCTATGCAGGAGTTCATTAACATGTACCGTCCCCACGCAGCCAGGGAAGATACAGTGCTTTTCCCTGCTTTTCGCTCGATAGTGACGCCCCGGGAGTTTGATGAGTTGGGCGAAAAATTCGAGGACAAGGAAAACGAGCTTTTCGGAAAAGAAGGGTTTGAAAAAATGGTGGACTCAGTGGGGGAAATAGAGAAAAAGCTTGGCATCTATGACCTGTCGAAATTTACACCGCGAGTATGAATCCCGTAACCATTGACTGCACTTTCGTACCTGCCTCGCACACGCTGGGGTTCGAATTTCTCGCAAATTCCAGCGTGTTCGCGCAGGTGAAGTCATTTGCTGTGCTTAAAAGCAGGTCAAGCTCTTAATGAGAAAACTTCTGGTCACAGGTGCGAGCGGCTTCCTGGGCTGGAATTTATGCCGCATTGCACAGGGCCGATGGGACGTACATGGCCTTGCCCACCGGAATCAGAACCCGATCCAGGGAGTAGACCTTCGGCGGACCGATCTGACCCGTCTGAGCGAGATAAAGAAAAATCTTCAAGAAATTCGTCCTGACGCGGTAATTCATGCAGCCGCCGAATCCAAACCGAATTTTTGCCAGCTAAATCCTGAAGAATCCCGTCGTATCAATGTTGAGGCCAGTGTCAATCTCGCCTCCCTTTGCGCAGACCTTGGCATACCATTTGTTTATGTCTCATCCGATCTGGTCTTTGACGGCCTGAAGCCGCCATATCGGGAGGATGATCCGGTCTGCCCGGTCTGTATTTACGGCGAACAGAAAGCGGAAGCCGAAAGGTCCGTTCTGGACAGGCATCCCCGGGCATTGGTCTGCCGTATGGCACTCATGTTCGGCGATGCCGGACCGGGTGCAGCCAGTTTCATTCAGCCCATGATAGAGGCCATGAAGAACGGCCGGGATATAGACCTCTTTACGGATGAACAAAGGACTCCGGTGAGCGCGGAGGATGCCGCACGGGGGATTTTGCTCGGGCTTTCCAAAACGAAAGGCATTCTGCACATAAGCGGTTTAGAGCGCATCTCCCGCTTTGATTTCGGAAAACTGCTGCGGGATGTACTCGGGATACACAATGCCCGGCTTTCTCCATGTGTGCAAAAAAGCGTCAAAATGCCTGCTCCTCGCCCGCCGGATGTTTCCTTTGAAATCACCAGAGCCATGACTCTCGGATTTAGACCAGGTTCTTTGCGCGAGGAACTCGAGAAGTTGTTTTGCACCCATTTGAGAAGTTAATTAGCGGGGATATCGCCGCCGTGGAAGGCGGCGCTACCGGTCTGACTCATACGCGCACCGGTTTGGTTAATAAGCGCATGTATGAGGGGCTGAAGCTACTTTGTGATGAGCCCTTTTTCCATGGCAAACGCCGTGAGCGACGAAGCGCTGTGCAAATCGAGTTTTTTCATCAGGTTTGCGCGGTGTTTTTCAACTGTCTTGGCGCTGATGCAGAGATAATCGGCAATGTCCTTGTTCTTGTAGCCCTCGGCGATCATCTTGAGTATTTCACGCTCGCGCTGGGTGAGCGTGTCCCACGAGGTCGACGACTTTACGGTCTTCCTTCCCTCGAGGTATCCCTCTATCACCTTCTCCGAAATACCGGGACTCAGGTAACTTTTGCCCGAGAAAACATTTTCAATCGCGAGCATCAGTTCTCTATGAGTGGCATCCTTGAGAACGTAGCCATCCGCTCCCGCCTTCAAGGTAGTCAGAATGTACTCCTCGGTCTTGTGAACGGTAAGCACAAGGATTTTTGTAGAGGGGCTCTGTTTTTTTATTTCCTGAATAGCCCCAACTCCGTTCATCCTAGGCATCGAGAGGTCCATCAGGACGAGGTCGGGCTTGCATGCTTCGACCGAGCGGATTGCCTCCAAACCGTCCTGCGCCTCGCCAACCACCTCGAAGTCAGGGTTGGAGGATAGAAGCATTCTCAGTCCTTCCCTGAGGATCGTGTGGTCTTCGGCAATTACGATTTTCTTTCTCTCTCCCATAGGATAACCTTCCCTGATGTTATAACATTCACACACAGTGGCCCGGAACACCCTGGAAAGAGTCCGTGCCAATCCGGTCATCCAGGATTTTTCCCGGAAAACTTGCTTTTTTCGCAAACTCGGGCATAAGCCGCCCTCCGCAGGAGAATGAGAACGGCGGTTTTGGTGTAAGTTTAATTATATTACACCTGCGCTTATATGTCTTCAGTATTTGATATTCCTTTTCCGGCCACGCAAGGCCAGACTCTGTAGGGTGAAATACAGTGTTCCCCTTTCTCGATTACCGTGAACTGTGTATTTACCTCTCCGGAGTACTGGCCGAAAATGTATATTATAGAAAGATAATGGCTGAATTCATTCAGATTTTCAATAGAAAGAAATGGCCCGGAGAGAGAAAAATGTGTTCCGTTCTACTGGTTGAAGATAATCCTACCTTCCGAAAATCGCTGAAAGAAATGCTGGCGCTTCGCTTTCCGGGAATCGAGATCGGAGAGGCGTCCGATGGTGAGGAAGCGCTTCAGGAATTGGGGAACATCAATCCCGACATTATCTTCATGGACATCAAGCTGCCAGGCAGAAACGGTCTGGAAGTCACCAGGATAATAAAAGAGGCTCATTCCGAGGTAAAAGTGATCGTTTTCACCAGCTATGACATTCCCGAGTACCGGGAGGCCGCTTTCCAGAGCGGCGCAAGCTATTTTTTTACCAAAGGGAACGCCGGGAGCGAAGAAATAGCCGATATAGTCAGATCTTCGTTCCGGCAGAAGGGCAAGGACCCGGGTCTGAACCCTGATTGCGGTGACCCTCAAATCATGTAGATGCTTCTACATTCTTCGATACGTTCTCTCTACTATCATCGCTCAAAAATACAAGGCTGATATACTGTCATTAAGTGAATCACTTTATTTAGATTTCATTTATTTCCCTATATAGATGGGTTCGACACCATCTTAAATCTATTGTGATGTATATCCAAAACACTGGGAGGGGAAAATGAAAATAAAGGGAGCAGATATCGCAGATCATTTGTCGGCCGCCGAGATCAGGATGAAAATGCAGATGTCCACCGGCTTCCTCAAATTTCAGAAATGGATGGTAATTTACAACCTTCTGGTTGACCCTAGACCGCTCGAGGAAATCGCCAGGCACACGGGCCTCTCCGAATCAAGTGTTTACAGGATCATTTCGGAGTATAACAACGGTGGCCCGGATTCGATCGATGCCATCAGCAGGATGGGGCGCCACGCCTGGTCGGAACAACCCAGAGCGTATTCAATTTAATTTCGGCTAGCTGATTCTTGGTGAGAGATCGGGTCCATTGCCTCAGGTACATTTAATATAGTCAAAGCAAATCAAACTCCCGTTTATTCTAAAATGAGCCTTTCATGAAAGCCGCCTGCGTACTCCTTCCAACCCCGCAGGCGGCGATGATGAGCAACTTTGCCCATGAGGCCTACCCTCGTCCGATCCCGGCGCTCAGCTCTGCCAGCAAACCCAGATGGGCCTTCTCCTCATCGCCCAGCCGGTAGAAAAGCTCCTTTGCGGCCGCATCCGAACAGGTCTGAGCCATGCGCAGATACATGTCAAAGGCTTGGACTTCGATCATCATGGCCAGTTCCAGGCAACCCTTGGCCGAGTTAAGGTAATCGCGGTTCCGGCTAAGAAAGTCTTCGATTTTAAATCCGCCTTCCATCCGGCCCTCGGATGCACCGGCCGCCCCCGGCCCGCCACCGAGCGATTCGAGCAGCCGCAAAAGTTTCAGCCTGTGGCTTTCCTCGGCCCTTATGAGTTTTTCCAGGAGGTCACGTACCTCGGGGACCCGGCTCCCGGCACTCGCCGCCCGGTGAAACTGCTCGAGGCCGGCTTCGAACGTGTAGGCGATCTCAGCAGCCTCTATTGCGGATTCATCCCCCCGTATGAATTCGAGGTGCAGTTCGGGGGAACCTGTCGCGGTCCTGTCTTCCCAGGCTTCGATTCCGCCCTGGAGCTGAAAGACGCTTTGAAATCCGCGCAATGCCAGAAACTGGGCAGCCATCAGGCTTCTCCCACCAATGGAGCAGTAAATGATTGTATCGCTTGCGCGGTCGAGCTCTTTCATCGACTCTACGAGCTGAGGCAGCGGGATGAGCCTGGATCCCGGCAGATGAGAATCCTCGTGTTCTTCCGGTTGGCGAACGTCTATAAGCTGGTAAGTGCCTTCCCTGTGTTCGGCGATATATTCCTCAAGATCGTCCGGAAACATTACAGTGACCCCCCGTGGGCTTTTCTTGTCCGCCATATGACCGCCTCCTTGAAGCCGGGCTGCAGGGAAAATCAGTGCCCCTGAAGGCCTTTCAGCAATGCGAGCACGTTTCGCCCCAGCACACTATGGTTATAGCCGCCTTCCAGCAGGCCGAAACAGCCGCTCCCGAGTCTCTTGCACGTATCGTGAACCATCCGGCCCATTTCCCGGTAGTCTTCAGTAAGGAGCACGTGGCCCCAATCCTCGATATGATTGTCAAACCCTGCGGACACGCCGATCATATCTACATCTTTCAGCGAATCGAGCCGGGCCGCCACTTCCGTAAGGTAAAGCCTGCGGTCGCTCTCATCCGGATTGTGAATGGAAACATAACCTTTTCCGCCCAGAATGTTTACGGTGCCGTCGCCATAGTGCAGGTCGAAGTCCAGGACGTGCGCCGTTTTGATATGGCCGTTTAACCGGAGATGCTCCAGCGCTATGGCCATGTTGTTGAAATAGCAAAATCCCCAGTGATAATCGGCTGAAGCGTGGTGCCCCGGTGGACGAACGAGCCCGAAAGCCGGCTCTTCGAGTCCGGTGACGGCGCTCTGAATGGCCGCTCCGGCGGCGAGCGCGGCAATATTGTAAAGTCCTTCTCTTTCCACGCTCTGCACGTGTGATTTGGAGTGCACCGCCAGGATGTCGTCCTGTCCGGCCGGGAAAGCTTGCTCCAGCTCGACCTCGCCGCGAATGGCCTCAAGGATTGCTTCGATCCTTCCCGGAGACGCCGCCGGATCGCGCACATAGAAACTCAGAAAATCATCATGGGTGAATACTTTCATAGTCAGACCCTCCGCTCGCAGAAGAAGTGCCCGGTTGACCATATTTCCCGTTTAGTCAAGAAGTAAGGATAATTTATCAGAAGTACACACAGAATGTGAGAAAATTGGAGGAAATGCGCTCCGGATGAGGGCTGTACAACGATTCTGCCGCGCGATGCATGAAAAATCTATTTCGGCTTGTTTTCCACGTCAAGACTGCCGGTGAAGCTCCCCTGGCCCTCGGTCTCATTTGGTTCCACATAGAGGATGTGGTTCCAGTTGAGAAAATAGACCCGTTTCTCCTTGCCTTCACCGATAGTGGCGTCGAACACTACAATGAACGAGCTTTCTGATTTTCTGAAGAAGTCGGAAAGGCGCCTGCACGACCCGATGTTGATGTAGCCCCGGAAAGCGCTTCCGTCTCTCATAGTGATGGTTACCCGTTGGGCGTTCATTTCTCTCATGGATTTTACCCTTTCGAAAGCCGGTGCCATTAGAGGATCTGCGTCGACGCTTCCGCCGCGTTCAGCAGCGGCTCAAAGCCGGCCCTCTTTTCCATCGAGATCCAAGTGAGCCCAAACAGAGCTTTTCCGCCATGACATCATTTATTATACCCGCAAGGATTAAACCATTCTCTTTTGTGTTGGTCATGGATATATAATTCGGAAATTATTTTGAGTTACTTGAATGAGTAAAAACCGCCACAGGTTCAACTGCCTTTCCGGAGAGTTTATGGGCGACAAGTCTTTTGATTTCTACCGGGCCGTATCGGAGGAACTCGATCCCGAAAGGCTCCAGCGAAAATTCCTGACGGCCCTTTTGGATCTGCAAAATGTCGAACGCGGCTCAATATGGGTCAGGAGCGACAAAGGCTATACATGCATCGAAGCCGCCGGAGCACAGAGCGAGTTCATCAGGGGAATGAGCATCGACTCCGACCGGCCCAGCATTGTCGGGTGGGTTATAGAAAATGGCAAAATGACGGTCGCCGAGCCCGGTAAAGACTCGCGTCACTACGGACGAGCCGAGGATAAAATCGACATCAAGAGCAGGCTGATCCTCTGTTTCCCACTTTTTCTCAGAACCGGCCAAGTCTATGGGGCAGTCCAGATTATCGACACAAGCGCAGGGGGAGACCGCCTCAATCTGCAGAAGAACTATCTCGAACTGCTCCAGCAACTGATAGACATCGGATCGATTGCCCTGAGCAATTCGCTGGTTTTCTGCGAGCAGGTCAAGGAAAACCTGAAGCTCAAGCAAACCCTGAAAGCGATCCGGGGCCAGGATATCATTATTGGGAGGAGCGCAGCTTTGCTGGGAGCAAGGAAAAGGGCCGCCGAATATGCAAGGACTGATTTTCCCGTGCTGATCACGGGCGAAAGCGGCTCAGGCAAGGAACTTCTGGCAAGAGAAATTCACTGGTTGAGCGGCAGGAGCGCAGGTCCTTTCCTGGCCCAGAATTGCAGTTGCATTCCGGACACTCTGCTTGAAAGCGAGCTGTTCGGCCATGAAAAAGGGGCTTTTACCGGGGCCTCCAAGACTAAATTGGGGCTTTTTGAAGCCGCAAACGGCGGGACAGTTTTCCTCGATGAGATCGGCGATATGCCCCTTCAGCTCCAGGCCAGGATTTTACGAGTGATCCAGGACGGAGAAATAAAGCCCGTTGGAAATGTTCGCCCCAAAAAGGTGAACGTGCGGATCATTTCGGCCACCAACCGGGACCTGCAAAGTGAAATCGCCAGGGAAAACTTCCGCGAGGACCTTTTCTACCGGTTGAACGTCTTGCCGCTGCATGTTCCCGCTCTGCACGAAAGGCTGGAGGACATACCGCTGCTCCTTGACCATTTTCTTGGCCGGGAGGCGCTCAGGCTCGGGACCGCCCGCAAGACCTTTTCCAAAGATGCGCTCGATTTTCTCCTTGAGTACGAATGGCCCGGAAACATTCGCGAGCTTGAGAACTTCGTGAGGCACATCATCGTTATCACCCCCGGAGACCCGATAACGCGCAAAGACCTCTCCAATCACTTCGTTTCCGTAACCCCGGATGCGCGCAGGCCGCCCGCTTTTGAGGGAACGCCGAAGGTGGAGCAGGAACCGGCCCGAAGGAAAGAGGCCGGTGAGGAAAACAAAGCCGCGCCGGGCAGTTTTTTTGACGGGTACTCCTGGGAGGAGTTGGAGCGCGAGTACGTTCTCTACCTTCTCGAAAAGAACAAATGGCACATAACCCGGGCCGCAAAAGAAGCCGGGTTGAATCGTTCAACTTTCGATTCGAGACTGAAAAAACTAAATATTCGAAAATGATAACCAATAACTGGTAACTAAAAACTCAAAATTAGAAACCCTCCAATGATTCAAATAAGCGAAAAGATAGCTATCGCCAGAGACCTGTACGGCCGGTGGCGCGATGCACTCAGCACCGATCCCGGCATAGCCGCCCAACTCCGGGAGCTTTCGACCAGAGTGGAAGCTTCGGGCGCCTCCTGCATTCGGTCGGGAGTTGCCGAGACATGCAGGTTGTGTGAGCGGGAGGAGGGAGGAAGCTGCTGCGGGGCCGGAATCGAGGACCGTTACACCCCGGAACTCCTGCTGATAAACCTTATGCTTGGAGTCAGCCTGCCCGAATCGAGGCATTCGGCAAAGAGCTGCCATTTTCTTGGGGAGTGCGGCTGTCTTCTCACGGCCCGCGACATTATTTGCATAAATTATCTATGCGGGAGGCTGAAAAGAACCATCCCGCCCGAAGAACTGCAGGGGCTGCAGGAAACGAACGGATCGGAAATGGAACTCCTTTTTCTATTGCACAACAGGATAAGGAACTTTATCAGGCAAAGATGCGCATGAAATCTTTCGAACTCGACAAAACCATGAAGCTGACGGCCGACTATTTTGACGGCCGCAAGGTCGGCTGCTTCGGCAACTCGGGGTACCGCAAGACTACGGACCTCTCCAAATTGTGCGCCTGCATAGACGACCTTTCGGCCTCAGGCATTATCGACCCCGGGAGCACGGTATTCGCCGATCTGGGGTGCGGGGACGGCCGGGTAAATCTTTTGATGAGCTACTTCGTAAGGGTGTCGATCGGAATAGAAATCGATTCGGAGATTCTTTCCGAGTATGGTCCCGGCAAAAACGAATTGATTTCCATTCTGGAGAAGGAAGGGGCGATCCTGGCGCCCGATAATATCTTCCTCTTTCAGGGAAGCTCGCTGGAAGACAAAACCTTTGATGCGATTCGGTTCAGGACAGGCGTGGATTTTGGGGACGTGGATCTTTTTTATACCTACATTACTCTCCACGATGTTTTTGCTGAAAAAATCGCCGAACGCGGCCGCCCCGGGGCCTTTTACCTAGTCTACGGCTTCAGCAGGGTCCTGCCGAGCTACGAGTCATTCGAGCTGGTAAACCCGGATGTCGGCGCCATGGCAATAGCCGCCCTGTTCCGGAAAAAAGGGTGATCAGGGGCCGCTAGGCCGCCCTCTGCGTCCCCGGAATTCACATTGTCACCCATGTTGTGAGCCCAAGGCCGAGGGTGATAAGTAATTTTGCCCGGCCAAGGGAGAAGGTTTGAGTCTGCTTATAATCCGGACCTACACGAGTTTACTCGTTCCCCTTAATGCGGCTCACTTTTCGAACGCGAGTCTAAGTCCTTGCCTGCCAATAATTTCTGAAGTATCTTGAGAAAGAAAAGGTGCAAAAGTCAAAAATCTGCTCTTTGTAGTAACGCGGGCAGTTGATAGGAAGGCGGTAAACATATGGGCGCCACTCTGACAATACGTGAAGATTTAGCCAGGAGACTGGAGTCCATGGCGAAAACTACCCACCAGTCCGAGTCTTCCCTTGTATCCCAGGCCATTGAGGATTTTTTGACGGTTCAGGAATGGCATATAAGGGCAATAGAGGAAGGCATTGCTGCGGCAGATAAGGGAGATGTCGTAAACCATGAAGAAGCACTTGCCGAACTGAAAAGATGGGGCAAGCGTGCGTCTTGAGTGGGCGCGGCCTGCGCTCCGGGATATCAAAGAGGCTGGAGACTTTATAGCGTCCGACAGTCCTCATTCAGCGGAGCGGATGGCTGAAAGAATGCAGGAAGCAGTAGAATATTTGCTGGAATACCCAAACATGGGCCGGCCGGGACGTGTATCAGGGACAAGAGAACTTGTCGTATCCGGCACACCTTTTGTCGTTGTCTATCGTGCAGGAACGTCAACCATTCAGATATTAAGAATCCTTCACCATGCCAGAAATTGGCCCAGCGTGTAATGCATCCGGCGAATCGCACAAAGGAAGAAAAATAGCCGAGGAGCAGTGGGCACCTAATCCTCGTCCGGAACTCTTTTCGACCTCCCTTATTTCAATAGACTGTGCCTCCTCGCTTTAAACCGTCTGAGCTTGGCTCCCTTGCTCACTCGTGTCATCTTTTTTTGGGAACCTGCATTACTGCATCACGCAACAGTCCGGTAAAGCTATCCTGGCCTGCCGCGTTGATCGGTCGCGGAACATCCGATCATTTGGAGAGAAGGAGGAAAAATGGAGTACGATTTTCTTGTAGATACTTATGAGACTGAACGACTAAAAACCCTGAGTGTTTGGAGCACGTTCATGGACGACGATCTTCCAATTCGTCCTCATCCGTTGGACAAAAGAGACAGAAATGCCCTCGAACACATGGTGCACCAGTGTTTGAGCGAAAACAAGTGGTTTTGCAATATGTTCGGCATTGATGTTGGAGCGCCTCCCTTGCCTGGTTCGGAAACACGCCTCGAGTTTATCAAACGGTATGCTGAAGATAGTGGAAAGCGGCTTGCCGCTCTTAAGACAAAGGACAAAGCATGGTGGGAAATCGAGGTATCCTTCTTTGATGTTAAACGGACAAGAGCCTGGATTATGCTGAGGAGAATAGCGCACACTGCGCATCATCGAGCTGAGCAGGGAGTTTTGCTTAGGATGTTGGGAAGAGAAGTCTACAGCGTTTATGGATCGTCGATCGATTCAGGATGTTTACCTGAACACGGAGCAGTTACCATATACCCATATCCTGACGTTGAATCTCTCATTAAAGGAGAATCAGCAGGTGGGCGGAAAGCCAAGTTACCGGGACCCGGAGATAAGCCATTCACAGAAAGGCCGGATTGTTGAGAGAAGGGAGCGGGAAGCGGGGATGAGATGAGAGGTGGCCCTGGTATACCAGCGCAAACGGACAACGAGTTGTCCGTCTGCGCCGTTTATCGATAACCCGGTTTCTCGACCCGGCGAGGTATCTTTCGCCTGATCCACTATGAGGGCTCTTTTCTACTTTTCACTCTTCCTTATTGCTCATCCTCTTAAGGTCGTTTCAAGATATCGATGATTTTTTCGGTGCTCTCGACCTGCGCGTAAACGGCGCCGAGAGCGGCCATAAACGCGGCATGGACTTTCTTCGCAGGCACATCGACGCCATCGAAGTCCAGATCCCTTGTAGCGCAGGCGTCGTGTGCGAGCAGGCACTTATACCCCGCATCGCAGGCGGCCCTGACCGTGCCATCGACGCAGATGTGGGACATCATTCCACCCACGACGACCCGGTCGATCCCCTCCCGTTCGAGGAAAGCAGCAAGCCCCGTCTCCCTGAAGCTATTCGGGTAGTGCTTCTCGATGACGGTTTCATCGGGCAGCGGCTTCACGTTTTCGTTGAAATCGATACCGTCGGTGTTCGGTAAAAAGAACCCGGCCCCTTCACCGACCGATATGTGCCTGATGTGTACGATGGGCAGGTTTTCGGCCCTGCAGACTGCCAGCAGACGACCTGCGTTCCGGCCTGCTTCGAGCGGCCCCACCAGTTCCATGCGCCCGCCCGGGAAATAATCCTTCTGGATATCTATCAAAATCAATGCGGTCTTCATCTTTAGGTTCTCCTCTCCTGTCTGGTTGTCTGGTGTTGGAATCTTTGCCTGTCGGTACTCATTTCGAAGAATTCGATCGGTTGACCCTTGATCAACCTGGTGCACTCGCCGGATATTTCAATGCCGAGTTTTTCGTAGAGCGCCCTGGCAGGAAGATTGTTCTTCCTGACGATGAGGCGGATGGAGTCGAAACCCAGCCGCAAGAAGCCCTGCTCAAGGGTGGCCCGGGCGATCTTCGCACCGACCCCACGCCCAGTCCAGTTCGGGTGCAGAGCGATACGAAATTCCGCCTCGCCCTTTTTCATGGTGCTCAGAATAGAAAACCCGACGGGTTCCCGTTCCACCACCGCTATGTAGCACCAGGTGCCCGGCTTTTCGCTGAATTCTTCGAGCCACCCGTTTTCCCTCAGCGCGTAATCCATTTGAGCGAAGCCGGCCCCGTAGGGCGGCCAATGGCTAATGACCGCGATGTCGCTTTTTCCCATCGGCCTTAAGATTATCATCGGAGTCCTCATTCCTGCATCGTCCCTGTTAATTGGGGGGAAATACAATCCTTTCATTGAACGCACTCCCATCCCGGAAATATCCGTTCAGCGAATAAGTTAGCATTCTTGCGTTCTGTCAGAAATGACAAAGAACCCACGATTTCTGCCACAATTGCATTGCAGAACCTGGCGCGCTCTTGTTATTCTCTTTGCCTTACAAGCTCACAACCCGTGCCCGCTCGATCCTTCGCAAGCAGAGGAGAATTTTTGATCGACAGAATGCCCCTTCCGACCGCACAAGAGAAACCCGGCCGCAGTACGCGCCGAGTAGTCCTGCTGGCGGTACCGCCCGCGATGGAGATCGATATCGTCGGCCCCACGGCCGTTTTTGCCGCCGCCAATCACTTGCTGGGCCGGTGCGGGACGGAATATGAGGTCGAACTCGCAACCACCGGGGAGGGTTTTGTCATCGAAGGCTCGACCGGGGTCTCGCTCGTGGCTCACCGGCACTATTCGGCAATCGGCGAGGGAATCGATACGCTGCTGGTGGTTGGCGGGCCCGGTGCCCTGGCGGCCCCTGATCCCGAGGTCCTGAACTGGCTGCGAAACACCGCCTCTCGGGTCCGGCGGTTGGGAGCGGTCTGCACGGGAGCTTTCCTGCTCGCTGAGGCCGGTCTTCTAGACGGCAGGCGAGCCACAACCCACTGGGCTTACGCCGTGGAACTTGCCGCGCGACACCCCGAGGTGATGGTCGATCCAAATCCCATCTGGGTGCAGGACGCTCATGTATATACATCGGCCGGAGTGACCGCATGCATGGACCTCGCCCTGGGTTTCGTGGAACAGGACCTCGGGAATGACGCAGCCCTCGAAGTGGCGCGCAACCTGGTGCTGTTTCTCCGGAGGCCTGGAGGTCAGGCTCAGTTCAGCGTATCCCTTTCCGCTCAGTCTTCCGCGAGGAACTCGCTTTTTGAACTCCAGGTCTGGATGGTTGAAAATTTGAATCAGGACCTTTCGGTCGAAGCCCTGGCCGCTCGATCGGCGATGAGCCCCCGAAACTTCGCACGTGCCTTCGTGCGCGAACTCGCGATCACACCGGCGCGCTATGTCGAAGCCCTTCGCCTCGAGGCCGCCCGCAGACACCTCGAACAAACGGACCGGGGCCTGGATGAAATTGCTTCCACCTGCGGATTCGCCGGCTATGAGCAGATGCGTCGGGCCTTCCTGCGCTCGCTGGGGATCACGCCGGGCCGCTACCGCGACCATTTCGGGCCACTGACTATGCGCAATACAAGCTCAAGTTCCGATAAAGATCAAAAGGAGCGCAAGAGGCAAGGATAACTTACTTATCAGAGTTCCAGCACCTGACTTAACTGGATACAGCGCCGCTTTTGACGTGAAGGAGAATATATTGAAATTCAAGGCGAGGCAATTTACGAGAAGCGGTGTTATTCACTGCAAAGCTGCAGTTGAGGAGGTATTCCCGCTTCTTTGTCCGAAAAGAGAAGAAGAATGGATTCCCGGCTGGGAGTGCGAAACGATTTGGTCACATAGCGGCTACAACGAAGAAGGCGCCATTTTCAGAACCATGAAGCCTTACGGCACTGAATTGTACTGGACTACTCTTCAGTACGATATGAGAAATAATATTGTCGATTTTCTGATCACAGCTCCACGTCTCTATATGTTTCGATTCAAAATCGACCTTTGTGCGGTCGGCAACGGGCTTCCATCACTGACATTTACGCAGGTCTTCACTTCGATTTCCGAGGAAGGCAACGCCCTTCTCAAGGGTTATGAGAGTGAGGATTTCAAGGGAAGGTTAAGAGCCCTTGAAGAGTTTATGAATCGTCATCTTGAAGATAAGAGAAAAAATGGAATAAGGGATTAACCTTTTGCCTGATCCCCGACAGGGACCATCCTGGACCTCCCACGTTTCAAATCGCTCCGCTGCTTCTTCTTCTCCAGGCAGCGGAGTTTCGCCCCCCCCCTGCTGACCCGTGTCTTCTTTTTTAATGGAACCTGCTTTAACGCACGCCTAAGCAGTTCGACGAAACGCTCTTTCGCTGGTTCCCAGTTTTCTGCCTGGCTGCGCGTCTGCTGAGACATTACCCGCACGACACCGTCTTTTCGGATACGATTGCTCGCGGGTGGCCCGGATAATCTCCTTACCGGGGTGGGCAGAGACTAGGGGCTCTGGAATGCCTGAACATTCGTTTTTCCCTGAGGCGAAAGGTACGGGGACATGCTCTTGTAGGGAACAGTGATATCGTGGATGCATGCGGTATTTACATATGGCGCCGCCGGCCGAAATGTGATTCCCGCCGAGGCCGGCCAGACGTATTCGCCGGACAGCTCGATGGAATCGGCGCATTCGTCTACCTCGGCATCGATCTCCATTTCCTGAGAATAGAGCTCCATGATGATTTTTCCGAGGGGAGAATCTTTCGGAATTTCCTTCCTGTACCGATCAATCAGCCATTGCGACACATCTTCGGCTTTGCCGGCCTGGAGGCTATAGGCCGTCGCTCCTGCCCCGGCTAAAGGGTGCACCCCACCGCAATATTGTGAATAGCTTTCACCAATGACCACAAAGGCCTCGTTCCAGGCGATCACGCTCATTTCCAATTCGTAATCGTATCCATGGTTCTCGCCTCTCTGCAATCGACCCAATGCTATACAATTGATCGCTTCATCGAGTGCGTTCGTGAAACGTTCCATGAGAGCGCTATTGATGCCGGCCACGGCTTTGCCGTCTCCCATGAGGCGAAGTCCTTTAACGGCCTCGAAACCTTTCGCCATAAAAAGCTCGTACTCGAATTTGCCCATTGATCCGCGTTTGGTTACGGTCGGTTTGAGACCAGCCAGACGCTGCCTGGAAAATGAGTCCTCTGGTTGGACCTCAGCGCTGACCGGAAGTGTCTTGGACCCGTCAGGCGAGGACCAGGCCCCTGACAAAGAGTTTTCTTTGCAGCTCAGCGTGAGATAGCCGGTAACCGTTCCTTTGGGGTCTAGTTCCTTCCATCGATCCGGCTTCGTGCCGTCGCTCACCAGCAAGAGGTCGACAATACTTGTGCGGTAGTAATAACGACCAGCCAACGAGTCGTCTTTGCCAATGTAGTCGAACTGCATCATTACGGGAACAGTGCCGATCGTTCCCTTCCACGTCTGCACGATGCAATCCTGCGCGTGCGCAATAGGGGCGAACCCTGCAAGAGCTGTTGCGAGCGACAAGAAAGCAAACAGTAGCCTCATAACTCCCTCCCCGGTAGGACCCGACACGGCCTGACAAGAGTTGCGCATTCTACTATTGAAGCCCGACTTTCCAAAGAGGGAATTTGCTCAACTACCATTGAATGGCGCGTTGCCGCCTCTTTCCTGCACCCTTCCGTCCCGTTGCCTCTCAATCGGAGAACAGCCCGCTGCCCGGCTGCAGATCTGTCGCGATACGACTCGCAGAACACCGTCTTTCCCGATACGGTTCACTAGGCGAAGCATGATGAGTTTCAGTGAATGCCAATTCCTCATCGAAAATAAAAGGTTGGTCCTCCACCCGAATTATTCGATCGGTCGTGCGCTTCGGGGAATTAACTTTGGGTCTATAGCCGGTTTCAAATCCTTGACGTTCGTTGCCGGCTGGAGTCCGGCGACTGCCCGGCCTCTTGTATTCGTTCGCTGATTGCTATAAGCTTATGGTCCATTCCACGCTCCATTTTCTCTGCAATCGCCCTCTCGCACCGGCGCTGTGTGGAAAGGCGCGTTTTTCACACTGCACATAGCACAGGAGATATTGCATGAATCGCCTCTGCTCCTATTACCGCGGCCACGAACCCGGTCAATCGGATTGCTGCGCTCTGGAGGACATACTCGAGTCTTCCCACGACGGCCTTTTCATAAGTGACGGAGACGGAAACGTCGAAATGGCCAACAGCGCATGGGAGCGCATTTGCGGGATTCCCAAAGAATTCGTTATCGGGAAAAACGTCCAGGACCTGGTAAATCAGAAATTTTACACTGAATCCTCGGTCTGGGCAGCAATCAAGGCCCGCAAGAAAATGACCATAATGCTGGAGATGACCAAAGGTGAGAAAATAGGCCAGAAAATCATGGCAACGGCTATTCCGATCTGGGACGAAAACGGCAATATCAGGCGAGTGGTGGCAAATATCAGGGACATAACAGAGATTCTCTACCTCAAGGAACTCCTCGAAAAGACCCGGCAGCTAAATGAAATCTACGCCGCAGAGATCGAGCAGATGCGGTTTCAGCAGATAACCAAGAACACTGACATCATAGCCCTGAGCTCGGAGACGAAACGCGTTCTGGAGATGGCGGCCCAGGTGGCAAAAGTGGACTCCACAGTACTGATAACCGGGGAGTCGGGCTCCGGAAAGGAAATCGTTGCAAACACCATTCACCGCCTTGGACACCGTTGCGAAGGCCCGCTTATAAAAATCAACTGCAGCGCTATTCCCGAATCTCTTCTGGAATCCGAACTCTTCGGCTACGAAGGGGGCGCCTTCACAGGGGCAAAGAAGCAAGGCAAGCACGGCATGTTCGAGATGGCAAAGAAAGGGACACTGTTTCTCGACGAAATAGGCGACATTTCCTTCAACATCCAGGCAAAGCTCCTCCGGGCGCTGCAGGATCACGAGATAATGCGTGTCGGCGGGCTCAAGCCCATCTCCGTGGACGCCAGGATCATCGCCGCCACCAACAAGAATCTCAAAGAGATGGTCAAGACCGAACTTTTCCGCGAAGACCTCTATTACCGGCTCAACGTCGTCTCCATCGAGATACCACCCCTGCGCAAACGCAAGGAGGACATACCGCTTCTCGTTCAGCATTTTGTAGGAAAGATCAACAGGAAATATCAGTTCGCAAAAAGAGTTGTCCCGGAAATCATTGACAATTTCATGCTCTATTCCTGGCCCGGAAATATACGCGAACTGGAAAACGTGATCGAACGCATGCTTGTCATGACCGAAGAGGAGCAGATCAACACCATGCATCTGCCCGTCTACATACGCAACCAGGTGCATCCCGGCAGCGATAAAGTGGTCCTTTATGACAACATCCCATTCAAAAGGGCCATAGAGCGAACCGAAAAGCAGCTTCTCGAACAGGCGGTAAAAAAGCACGGCAGCACCAGGAAAGTGGCAAAGGCCCTTAGAATAAATCAATCCACGGTGGTGCGTAAGATCAAGAAATACGGCCTGGGTTTCCTTTGCCAGGAGCTCGACGAACCTGGAAATCCTTTTGAAGATTTAACGTTTCGCGTTTAATATGGGGTTTGCGCCATCCTGCTCGGCGCACGCGATGCGCAATAGCATCAATGATGCTCTTGTGCATCGCAGAATCAAAGCGCCCTGATATCCATACGTCGAGCAACTTTTTATGAGTCGGAGCGATTCCACCCGATGATAAATTGCATCGCTACCCGTTTCTCAATGCCCTTTATAAACTCGCACTTTCCCCTGAGACTCCACGCCGCTCCCGATTCAGATACTTTGGCACGAACATTGCCATTCTAATAGAGCGTAGCCCCCCCAGGAACGTGTATAAGCCCCACCTTAAACCACTCACCTGCACAGGAGGTCGAGTCTATGGCTGTATTTATGTCTGCCGAAGAAGCAGTCGATTTGATCAAATCCGGGGATACAGTCGCCACGTCAGGCTTCGTAGGCATGGGACACCCGGAAGAAATCTCGAAGGCAGTTGAGAAAAAATTCCTTGAAACCGGTCAACCCAGAGATCTCACTCTGACCTTCGCCGCGAGCCAGAACGACGGGAAATCGAACTGGGGGTTGAACCGCTGGGCCAAAGACGGTCTGGTGCGGCGAGTCATTTCCGCACACTGGGGCCTTCAACCCGACCTGATCAAAATGGCCGTCGAAAACCGAATCGAAGCTTATTGCCTTCCCCAGGGCCCGATCCTGCACCTCTACCGGGCGATAGCCGGCAAGAAGCCGGGCATCCTCACCCATGTCGGATTGAAGACCTTCGTGGATCCCCGCGAAACCTGCGGACAGCTCAACGATATCAGCCACGAAGAACACGTCCGCCTGATGGAAATCGACGGCAAGGAGTACCTTTTCTACAAAGCCTTTCCCATCAACGTTGCCATAGTCCGAGGCACGAGCGCCGATGAAAATGGAAACATTTCCATCGAGCGTGAGGCAATCTCACTGGAATTTCTTGCCCTGGCCCTCGCTGCGAGAGGGTCGGGCGGCAAGGTCATTGTCCAGGTGGAGAGGAAGGTCAAAGCAGGCACGCTCCATCCGATGCTCGTCAAGATCCCCAAGGTAGCCGTCGACGCCATTGTCATCGCAAAGCCGGAGAACCACTGGCAGGTCCCCATGGCCGAGCAGTACAACCCGGCCCTTTGCGGTGAAGTCCGCATTCCCCTCAGCGAAGTCGCCCCGCTGCCGCTTGACGAGCGCAAAGTTGTATGCCGCAGATGCGCCATGGAAATGATACCGGACGCTGTTGTCAACCTGGGCATCGGCATGCCCCCCGGTGTTGGAGTGGTCTGCGCCGAGGAAAGCATGAGCGATCTGATGACCATGACGGTCGAGCCGGGAGTAGTGGGCGGAGTGCCCCTGGGCGGCCTCTATTTCGGTTCGGCGATCAACCCGGAAGCCCTGATCGACCATCCCAACATGTTCGACTTCTATGACGGCAGCGGACTCGACCTTGCGGTCCTCGGAATGGCCGAAATGGACCAGTTCGGGAATGTCAACGTCAGTAAGTTCGGACCGCGCATCGCCGGCGCAGGTGGCTTTATCGACATAACTCAGAGCACCAAAAAGGTCGTTTTCTGCGGCACCTTTACAGCAAGCGGATTCGATTTCAAGATCGGGGGCGGCAAATTAGAAATCGCCAGGGAAGGCAAGATTCGCAAACTGGTCCGGAAGGTCGAACATATCACTTTCAGCGGCGAGTACGGCCGCACCAGCGGTCAGAAGATTCTCTACGTTACCGAACGCGCGGTCTTCGAACTTCGGCCGGAAGGGGTGACCCTTATTGAAATAGCCCCCGGGGTCGACCTCGAAAAGGACATCCTCGCCCAGATGGATTTCAAGCCGCTTATCGCCCCGGAACTTACCCTGATGGATGCGAGAATCTTCGACGCCAAGACCCCCATGGGCATTAAAAGCGACGTAGTGAGCAGGAACGGCCCGCAGACTGCCGAACCCGCAACTTTTGCAGCCGCTAAACTTTGAACAACATTCGAGGAGATATCCGACATGGCTTTGAAAACGAGAAAAGATTACCTGGCCTCTCTCAAGGCGATGCGTCCGAACGTCTACAAGTTTGGCGAATTGATCGAGGACGTTACCACTCACCCGGCGACCAAACGTGTAGTGGAAAGCCACGCCAAGGCTTTCGACGCCTCCCATGATCCGCAATATGCGGAGGATTTCACCGCCGTTTCCTCTTTCACAGGAGAAAAGATCCACAGGTGGAATGGAATGATGGAGAACCTGGAACAGGTAATGGCCAATTCCAAACTCAAGAGGTGGATGTACCGCTTCACGGGCAGTTGCACGGGGGGGCTTTGCGTGGGCTGGAATGCCCATAACGTGATGTGGAATGTAACCGCTCTCATCGACAAGGAATGCGGGACCAGCTACCAGGAACGGCTGAAAAAGTGGATACTGTCCGCGCAGGAAAAAGGCCTGGTCGTAGCGGGCGCGCTTACCGACGCCAAGGGCGACCGCAGCCTGAGGCCTTTTCAGCAGTCCAACCCGGACAGCAACGTGCGCATCAAGGAAGTCCGCCCCGACGGTATCGTGCTGAGCGGCGTCAAGACCATGATATGCGGCGTTGCGGCGTCCAACGAGATATTCATCCTGCCCGGCAGCGGCTACAGGGAAGAGGACCAGGATTACGCTGGGGTCTGCGTGGTCCCCCGCGACATAGAAGGCCTTACCATAGTGGAAACCCGCCGCCCGAGCGATTCCAGGGAACTCGAAGATGGCTGGGACATTCCCGACACCGGCATCACCCAGGCATACCTGCTGTTCCAGGACTGCTTCGTACCGAACGAGCGGGTCTTCATGTGCAAGGAATTCAAATACTCCAGCAAGATCATCGAATACTTCACGGCCAATTACCGAGCCTGCATCGGCGCATGCGTGGCCGGACAGGGAGACGTGATGATCGGCGCGGGCGCCCTGATGGCCAGGGTAAACGGCCTTGCAGCCGGCACCTTTGCCAACAAGATCGTGGACATGGCTGTCAACAATGAGACCACCTACGCCATGGGCATCGGCGCCATGGCCCTCGGCAAGAAGGGGCCGGGCGGGATGTGGGTGGCCGATTCCCTGCAGGCCCACGCCAATAAGGTGCATGTGGCGACTCTTCCCTACGTAACCAAGCGCATCTGCCAGGACATCGGCGGCGGGATCGTGGAGACGGGCTGCTTCCCGTCCTATCAGGATTTCCAGAACCCGGAATATGGTCCGGTCATAGCCCGGGCGGTCAAGGCCTGCGACAAATACACCGCGGAATCCAGGGCGCGCGCCGCCAGGCTCTCGGAATGGCTGACCCTCGGCGCAGGCGTCCCCGGATGTATGCACGGCGGCGGTTCACCCGATGGGGCTAAACTGGTTGTGCGCGCGCTCACGCCCATTGACCAGTTTGCCGAGTTTGCCCGGAAAATAGCAGGTATAAAGGAAGAAATTCCGGAGCCCGAAAAGAAGAAAAAATAGGTTTCCTGTATAGCTTTCGGGCAGGACCTTACCGTCTCGCCCGACCCCGAGCCGGCTCCGCTCTCTTCGAGTCCGCCGGAGTGTTCCGCAGGGGTCCGATCCCCCGCAGCGCCGGTTCGAGAACACAGAACCCGGGTCGGGTTTTCTTCTCGACCATTAACGGACTTGTTCCGGCCCTCTCTTCTGAGAACAGCAATAGGAGATGAATTATGGACTTCAATCTGACCGAAGAACACAAGCTTATCCGCTCCGGAGTACGTGAGTTTTGTGCAAAGTATGTAGAGCCCATAGCTGAGATGACCGACAATGAAGCACAGTTCCCGGCAGATAACATCAAGAGGCTGGCCGAGCAGGACTGGCTGGGCATCCCTTATCCGGTGGAGTACGGCGGCGCCGGATCGGATTATCTCAGCTATACGATCGTCGTAGAAGAGCTTTCCCGTGCATGTGCCGCAACCGGGTTCACGCTCGAGGTCCATACTTCGCTCGCATGCTTCCCGCTTTTCAAGTTCGGTTCGGAAGAACAGAAGAAAAAATACCTTGTTCCGCTCTGCAAGGGAGAAATGCTCGGCGCCTTTGCTCTCACCGAACCCGGCGCGGGCACGGACGCCGCCGCGTCCACAACCATCGCGGTAAGCGATGGCGATGACTATGTCCTCAATGGAAGCAAAATATTCATCTCAAACGCCCCGGTTGCCGGGGTCATCATCGTTTTCGCCATGACCGACAAGTCCAAGGGGACCAAGGGCATCAGCGCGTTCATCGTTCCTGCCGGTACTCCCGGGCTCGTAATTGGAAAGCATTTGAACAAAATGGGCATTCGTGGAGCCCTTACTTCCGAAGTTCTCCTGAAAGACTGCCGCATCCCCAAGGAAAACCTGCTCGGCGGCGAAGGCCAGGGATTCAAGATCGCCATGATGACCCTGGACGGCGGTAGAATCGGAATCGCCGCGCAAGCGCTTGGCATCGCACAGGCCGCGCTCGACGAGTCGATCAAATATTCGAAGGAGAGGGTCCAGTTCGGCAAACCCATCGGTTCATTCCAGGCAATTCAATGGATGCTCGCCAACATGGCTACCGACGTCGAGGCTTCCCGGTTTCTGACTTACCATGCCGCATGGTGCTACGACCAGGGGAGTCCTTACAGCAAGGAAGCCGCCATGGCTAAGCTCTTCGCTTCGGAAGCAGCCTCGAGGCAGACGGACCGCGCCATACAGTTGCACGGTGGAATCGGCTACATCAAGGGGACCAAGGTCGAGCGGCTCTATCGGGACGCTAAGATAACCGAAATCTATGAAGGTACTTCGGAAGTAATGAGAATGGTTATCGCCGGCAACCTGCTCCGCTGAAATCGGATGGAGATGAACGGGGCTGAATTGTTTTGTTTCGCCCATTGTTAACCAAAGATGAGGAGGAGACGGATAGGAAGACTCGTTGGACCCTGAATACTCTCCGGGGAATCCAATCTTGCGTGAGGGGCTGGGGGGCTTCTCGGCAAGGGTTGAACCGCCAGTGAACACTTAATTCACGGAGGACAACATTGATGAGCCAAATTACTGGTGAAATTTCGATTAGCATGGCGCAAGTCTCGGACCTGGCGAAGAGGATGCTTCGCTACCGATGGCTTTGTTATGGAATGCTGCTTTTAACCTACATCTTCGTTTACTTCGACAGGGTCTCGCCGGCAGTGGTCGCCCCGGAACTCATGAAGGAATTCGGCCTCTCGGCGACAAGTCTCGGCGTCCTGTCCTCAATGTATTTTTATCCATACGCTGCGATGCAGATACCATCAGGAATACTTTCCGACTACCTCGGCCCGAGGTTTTCCGTCGGCACCTTCTTCGTAATTGCGGCAATCGGTACGGCCCTGTTCGGTCTCGCGCATACCTTCGGCATAATTGTTTTCGGCCGCTTCCTGATGGGTGTGGGTGTAGCCGTCGTCTGGATCCCGTGTATGAGGATCCTGGCAAACTGGTTCCGGCCAAATGAGTTCTCAACCCTCACCGGCACGATGCTCACCGTCGGCAATGCCGGCGCCATCCTTGCCTCGGCGCCCCTGGCCTTCCTTGTGGGCCAGGTCGGATGGCGTCCATCCTTCTTCTGGCTCGGCGGGTTCATGCTGGTCGTCGCGGTCCTGAATTTTGTCATCTTGAGGAATAAGCCTCAGGACAAGGGATATCCGACCGTCTCGGAGATCGACGGTGTAGACTACTACGCGACCAAAGAAGCCGCCAAGATATCGTTTATCGAGAATGTGAAGAAGTTGTTCGCAATGAGGAATTACTGGCTCATCGCCGTGTATGCCTTCGTGATTTACGGCACGGTTATGGGATTTCAGGGGCTGTGGTTTATTCCCTACGTACAACATATTTACGGGCTGCCCAAACAGGAAGCTGCCAATATGCTCATGTTCTGGCCGATAGGAATGGCTCTCGGCTGCTTCAGCATAGGGTGGGCTTCCGACCGGCTCCTCAAGTCCCGCCGCAAAGCGTCGCTCTACGGAATGATCCTTTATGTGCTGGCCTGGGTCCCCGTCGTAATCTGGCCCGCTTCCATTCCAGTCCAGGTCTTCTATCCGCTGCTGTTCATAATGGGCTTTTTCTGCGGCGCATACGTGCCCAATTACGCCCACATTGCTGAAGGGCAGCCCCACAGCTTCATCGCCACGGCCAATGGTATGATCAATATCTGGTACTTTATCGGCGGCGCGTTCTATCAGGCGGTGATGGGCATCATTCTGGACGCGTACGGGAAAGTAAACGGCAAATTCCCGGTCGAGGCATATCAGATGGCATTCATCTTCTGTGCCCTTACTCTTGTGATCGGCGCAGTGACCATGTATTTCACTATTGACACCAAGGCGCTGCTCCTAAAGAAGGCTTAATGCTTAGCGCCCCTACAGGGAGGACTGTCCGCTCATTCGAAAAGCGGGCGCTCATTTCTTCAATCAGGCATCAGCGACTCGTACTATCCCCCCTTGAACCGAAGGGGCCTTTTATAAACCAGTTCGCCTGTATACCTCTCACCCTCGCCAAACACGAGGGTGGGAGGCTCTTAGCCTGTCATTAGACTGTCGCGAATTCATTATACCCTTGTCAACTTTTAAATAATTTCCCGATGCTGAGGATACCTCGCCTGCAACTCCGCCCGCCCGGCAATCTCCATGTCCTCCCATTCAAAACCTGGCGCCACCGTACATCCCGCCAGGGTGAATTCTCCCGGGCCCCGCTGTTCGGCCGCGAACCAGTTCCCGGTCTCTATCGCCCACTTGGAAAGAATCTCCCTCGCGATATTGCGCCCCAACTTCTTTTAATCAGACCGCCGAGTGGATCGAAAACGTGGGTCGCAAGCGGGTCCCCTTCGAAAAAGCTCCACGCTTCTGAAGGTATGTATGTACTTACTGCCTCGTGAAAACACTTTTCAAGCATCCCGCTGACGGCCCAGCGCGCAAGACAGGCAAACCGAGCGGGATGCCTTCCGCGCTCCGTGAAGTACTTCGCGAAGGGATGCACGCAAAAGCATTCACCAATGATCGCTTAGTCTTGTTAACAAGTCCGTCATAAAAGGTATATCCCGTTTTCCTCTAGTCTGTCTTCATTACTCGCTGATCCCGATGCCTTTAATCTGCGTACCAAGAGGGAGACCCCGTGTCTTTCGGATCAACTGCCCGCTTAGAGTCCAATAGACGTCAAGATCTGAGAGATCGAGATTTTCGATAGTGTCTTTGCCGCCAAGAAACAAGGGACTTTTGTACTCGATACATTGGTTTTGGTTCGGCACCAATCCACCCTTTGCGAGCCATTGCTTGTGAAAAGTAACAGCCAAAGCCTCCTCGCCGTGATCGACGAGCTCGCTATCATGAAAGGTTGCCAAGTTACTAGAAATTTCAAGCACTTCTCCTGCACTGGGATCGAACAACAAGACGAGGGGCAATCCGCCTTCAAGTCGCATTAAATCGAGGGCGAAAATGCGCCCAAGCCAGTCATAAGCAAAAACTCTGTCCCTCTCTGAGAAACTAGGAAAAGCATCACTTACAAATAAATGAGCAAGGCCCATGGTCTCCGTCGTCATAACCCGGTACAACCCTTTGTTGAAGGATACACCCCCGTACCTGAGGAAGAAGTCTTCAAGCAGTGGATCATTTGGATCGTTAATCTCAACGCCTCCCAGAGGTCTTGGCAAGGCAGCATCCTGGCTATAGTTTGACTCAAATCGCTCAAACATGGTCATTCTCCTATTTTAACACGATTGATACGTGTCCCAGCAGGTAGGTCCTTTATCTGTTGCTGAATCTGGGCGCCAAGGCTGCGATTCACACTTGAGTCTAAAGGCCACATGTTCGACAGAATGTCAGCTCCGCCAAGCTGGAGATCAACAACGTGATCCACATCGCTCCCCTCCGGAACAATGCCTTCGGACTGACGCCAATCTCTTACTTTATACTCACGATACCGCTCTTCTCAAGACTCTAACACATATGGATCTGCGCTGGTATTTGTACTGGTATTTGTATCGCTATGGCGTGGGTTTTCTTCTGTGGCCGCGTCAAGCGGCTCTGATGCTGTTTGCGCAATCTCGCGTTTCTGCATATCGGTGGGGATTTTGCCGCTGTTGTTCTGCTGCGAGTCATCGAGGGCCTCGACCTTATTTGACAGCAGAAAACAGGCGAAAACCGGGATAGTTTTGTTGTAAAATGTACAATGTTCGGGTGTTGAATTTACTGCTAATAATATCGGTAGAGCGGTGTGTGTAAAGGGCTGGAATGCATGACCGGAATCGTATCGTGACTTGTGCCGGGAGGCCAAATGAGCTTTGATGTCTATCTCCACTGTTTGGAGGAAAGCGAACGATTGGGAATATCGATAGCTGCGGTGAGGTCGCTTTTCCCGATCCTCGAAGAAGAATCGGGACCTGACTATTGGCGTGTCTATTACGACGAACAGAACTCATGCGACATCGGAGTGACTGCTGCGGGACCTGACGGCGGAGTGCTGCAATCACTCCACGTCGCCCGGCCCTGTGGGGATTTGATGCTTTGGCAGGCCCTGTTTTCCGTGCTGCGGATGGGATTTGTAGTAATTTATTGGCCCGGAGGCCCACCGGTCGTGGCTGATGAAATGGTTGCAGCGGCCTTGCCCAATGATATGACCGATAGCCTGGGTGAGCCCAGAGTGGTAACCTCAGCGGAGGAACTCCTGCAACTGCTCACGGAATCGTGACTGGTGAAGTTAAGTTGAATGTCAGATGGGGAGGTGGATTGATTTCCGGAACCAGAAATCCATCATGCCCTTGTCAACTTTTCAATAATTTCCCGGTGCTGCGGATACCTCGCCAGCAACTCCGCCCGGCTGGCAATCTCCATATCCTCGTATTCAAAGCCAGGGGCAACGACACACCCCACGAGGGTAAACTCTCCCGGTCCACGGTGTTCAGCCGCAAACCAGTTCCCAGGCTCCACGGCGGTCTCAAAAGATTCTTTCATGTCGAAATTGCGTCCCAGCCTCTTTTCAATGAGAGCGCCGAGTGAATCGAGGACGCGGATCGTAAGAGGATCGCCTTCGAAAAAGCTCCAGACTTCTAAAGGTATTTATGAATTTGCTTGCCTCGTGAAAAGCACTTCTCAAGGTATTTCCCGTTTTCCTCCAGCCGCTCGCGCCCTCTACTGCCCCTTTCCATACGGCGTGACTAGAGCATTTGAAATCCCGAGTCCTCTAAGCACTTCGAGTGCCCGCTCGGAGATGACAAGCCTTAGGTCATGATCGATTCCAAAGTCGTCATGCCCAGGTTTACCCTCAATTTGTAACCAAAAGAATTCTGGAAGCTGTCGATTGGGATAAAGACCCTGGAACAGAGCGGAAGTCGTGATCTCAACATCATCAAACGTTATGCCGGTGGCACCAATCGATTGCAGTTTCCTTTTTACATCTTTAGTGACGATAAAACACGGAAAGGTCTCCAAAAGCACATCACCGAGCCAACCATCGAATTCATAGTGAAGTCTGCTGACAATTGGCGGATGCACACTAGTGTCCAGAACAGTATTCTCACCGAGTCCGCCCGCCACTTCCGGTTCAATGTAAAAGTACTTCATCAATCCCCCCCTCTTGGTGGTTTGAACTGAGAGCCGTACTTGGAATCAATTTCAGTGGCTTTTTCTAGCAACTCCTGCTTGCTCGCATTGCGATTCAGCTTATAGAAAAGATTCCACTCGCGCCGTATCTGGCTCTGATGAAGATCAGAACTAATTTCTTTCGGGATTCCGCGTAAATTCTCGATCGAGTGCATTTCAGCCTCGCTTACGATACCAGGGTAACGCTTGAGCGTCTGTTGTTCTACGGCGTGATGAACTTCCACATCTCCCTCAAGTTCGGGATTCTCTGCGTAGAATGTAGAGGGGTAATCCTTAGTTGTCGCCTGTCCGAAGGTCGCGCCACGCTTTGAAGAATCCCCTGAGTCTTCTGAGAAGTCAAGTTCCTCTTTGAGAGGCCCCTGTTCCATCTCGTTTTTCAACTCTTGGGCAAGAGGCGTTTTCTCATCCTTTACCGCCGAATCCACAAGTTCTCTAACCTGTGACTCGGAGGGCGTGATTCCCTTTCGCTTCAAAAACGCAGCGCCGAACGGGATAACAGCGACCAAAGATTCCACGGGATGATTCACCCAGGCATCCTTAAAATTCTCCCAGCTCCAGGTCTGTTTTCCGGTATCAATGCCAAGAGGTTTCCCGATGGAGGCCGCCGCCCCCTTTGCAGCCGCTTCCACCGCATCCAGCAATCCAGCCCCCGCGCCTATGGCGCCCAAAGTTTCAAGGCTTTGCCCAGTGGGGTCTTCTCTTGCAAGCTCTTCGTATTCCGGGTGTTCCTTTAGAAATTTTTCAATTGCCGCCTGAGACCCACTGCTAAAGGTCTGCGCCAGGTCAAAAGGCGTCCTCGCCAAACCGACGCTCAACTGAGCCCCCGACTTTGGAACCGTACTGGTCAGCCAATCCCAGGCTCCTTTTGTGTCGGTCGGGCTTTCAACGTATTCTCTCATTCTCTCAGCGTAAGGTTTCAGGGTGCCGCTGGATTCCATGGTCTGCCAGAACCATGAATCTTCCGGTTTCTTCTTCTGCGCCGCCGGCTGGTCTGGAGCAGATTGGTCGTCGGGAGCATAGGCCTTGCCAGCGTCATCGAGTCGTTGTTTGTTGGTGAGATCGTGTATCTCTGTTGATGTTTGCCGCCCCGGCGCTACGTGCGGGAAAAGAATCCCCGGCGCGATCTCCCGTTTCTGCATATCTGTCGGGATTTTGCCATTGTTGTTCTGCTGCCAGTCATCGAGGGCCTGACCGTACTTGCTTACAAATTCATTCCATTTTTGTTGCTCGGGCGGGGACGGTGAAGTGCGGTCCATTTTATAGAACGGGGATTCGGCTGAAGCGGCGGCTCGGATTGTCAGGTCCTTAACTGCGGAGATCGAGGAAATAAGATCCGTGTGTTTTGCAGCCTCGGCGGCATCGTTCTTACGAATCCTGTCCTGTGCATCTATCAGGCTGTTCAACTGCGCGACAGGCATCCCGCCGTAATATGACATGAGATTCAGATTCGAGAATCGGGCGAGGTCCGTATCCTTCATGCCGTTTAAAGTGTCATGGAGTTGGTTCGTTTGCGCACTGGCGGGCGGGTCCCACATGGCCAGAGCGTTGGCGTTGATAGCATTATTCACCACTCTGTACGCGGACGGATCGGTTTTTAGAATGGCGTTGTAGGCATCCACCAGCCGGGGATTGGTTAGCAGGTCCTGCTCGGATTTAAGGGCATTTGGACCGTTTAATGCGGCAGTGACGAAGGTCGGACCGCCCTAACCCCGTTTGCCTACCCATTTGCCCTGTCGACATTCGGCCCCTCTTCAACCCTTACGTATCTCGATGTCTTTCCTCCGTAAGACAACAGCAGCTCACCCGTGGGTGAAAACCCAAAGTTGGTTCTTTCTTCACGAGGTTTTGAAGGCTGGTCAGTAATAAGCACTTTGTCCTGAACATGATACTTCAATAAAATCTTCTTCTTTTGGTCTTCATGAATAGTGTATATTAAGTCTCCATTCTTGGTAAACTGTAGAGTGGTATTGCCGTAATCGCGTGTGGCATCGATATCTGTTGGAGATGCTATCCATTTTCCTATTAGGGAATTTATCATCTCATATATCCTTGTAAGAGTTTCTTTATATATATTGATACTATAGATTCAACTGGCTCGCCATTAGACGCTGATCGCAACTTATCAATTATTTCATCAAGAATGGACTGCGGACCAATATCATTTAGAATAACTGACAAATTCAATAATCTCTCAATATCTGTAAGCCCTGGCGATTCACCAGTAAGCCACAGATCTCTTAGACTGTCGTCAGACATATAGGTTTCAAGTTCTGGAATTGCATACATTGATAAGATATCCTTAATAGTTTTGCAGAGATTACATAGATCTGTATTAGAAGTGATCGTCCACCATAAATCATATCCACGCGGAAGCAAAAACCCTATGCGCTGACGCCAATGACATTGATCAATAGTTGGTAGATTATATGTATCTGAGAAGAAATGTTTTAGACGTTGTGATGATATACCAATGTCAATGGTAAAGATGGTCTCATTGGCACTACTCGTGCTACTCTTTTTAAAACTTACAAGTCCACAATTATTGCTCTTTCTTACAAAGAATGTATTTTTCTTTGCTGCAAAACCATGCTCTTGGAAATACGGTCTTATGCATTCCTTCATAAACTTATCAAAGACAGTGTAGGTTTTCATCTTATCGATCCCTAACAACATTGACAATGTACTTGTGAAACATCCGAAGCCACTTATCCTTAGCTTGCTGACTTGGTAAATACGGCGAATTACCGGCTTTTGTCTCAATTCCTCCGAGGACATTCCCTTCTTTACTTACCTCAATATCTATGACTCGCATGCCTAATCGAGTACTCTTTCTCACTTCTGTCTGAACACCATATCCTAATTTTTGCATCAGATCCGCAATTTCGTCTCGGAAAGCGGCCCCTGCAGCCTTGTTCAGTAAAACTTGTGGTAGTTCTTCGGATGCAACCTCGGCCCCTTCTACAAACCCAGCCACCGGCATAAGCAGCAGACCGCCGAGGTCCATGGCGTTCTGTTCGCGTTGGTTTAGACTCCAACATGCTCGATCCGGTTCAATAAATTGATCGATTCTCGTATAGATGGAACTTATTACTGATTCAAACCAACTTTGAGAGCGAATTTCTCCCGAATCACTTTGGGCCTGACTGTTATTTGCAAAACTGTTGAGGTTCTGGTCTCCGGGACTTGCTTGATTATTTGTCCCTGTACCGAAGTAGCTCGCATTATTGGCGTTGGCCGCAACCGTCCCGGGATCACCCGGATTAGGCCCCATCGGATCGGCGAAGCGCATTTGGTCGTTTGCCCCATACGCATACCTGTTCAATCCGCCCTTAATCTCAACCGGGTCTCTTTGTATAAACCTCCCAACAGTTGGATCATAATATTCTGCAGGGTAGTATACAAGCCCTGCCGCATCCGGTTCCCGGTCCGGAATATCCGAGAAGTCAACATGTAATGTCTTCCGCTGCACCGGCAGGGCATCAGGGATATCCGAAAAATCTACTTTCAGGATATTCTTTCCGGACAAAGGATTTTCCGCCACTTGCGAAGTTTGTTCCGGCTCACCTCGTGGAACTGCGTCCGGTATGTCCGAGAAATCAACGAATAACCTCGTCGGCTGTGCGGGTAATGCATCTGGAATATCCGAAAAATCCACTTTCAAGGTCTGCATCTCGGCCATGGTCTATTCCCTCCCACCTAAGGGCATGACTGGATTAATCCTCTTGCCCTTCTGCAGGGAGCTTGAATTCCAATTTCATATTCCGGAAGTCTTTCTCGATGCCGGGATGCATTTTAGAAAGTTTTTCCCCTGCAGCTTTAATCGTATCCTCAGAGACGACCTTCCCTGCCGCCTGTAGCTGCTGAGCCACCCATAGGCCAAACGGGTCTCGTGCTGGCATGTGTTCGCTGCCGGCCGGTCTATCTTGTGCCCCTGGCATGCCTGCACCTACCGTAGCAGGGGTCGGCTGCGCCGGCATCGGCTTCGTTGATTCGTCCGGAAAGAGCATGCTTCGCCCGATCTGGACTATGTCGGAATCACTAGGAATCTTGCCGTTATTGTTCTGCCGCCAGTTGGTAATGGCCCGATCGAGTTGCCCGACGAACTGGTTATATTCCTGAGGCTGCGAGACACCGCGAGCGCCAAAGCGGGTTGAGTCTGCGGCTTCTTTGAATAACGGTCCTACGACGTCTTCCGCGTGTTTCAACTCGATATGCTTTTTTGCTTCAGCCTGGTCCTGATTTCTTATGGCCTGCTGGTCTTTCATCAGATCGTTCAGGTCGCTCGCCGGCATCACGCCGTAGAGTCGCATGAGGTCGAGATTTGAAAACCGCTGCCGGTCGGTGCTTTGCATACCTTTGAGTTGATTGCAGAGGGCGTTCGTTTCCGTGCTCGCCGGGGGGTCCCACATAGCGAGGGCGTTCGCGGTGATTGCCCTGTCTACAAAGTCATGAACGCCAGGGTCCACTCGAGCGGCATCGGCGTAAGCCTGCGTGCGTTTGGGATCGCTAAGGAAGTCAGACCATGATCGAGCACCATTTGGGCCTGCCAAGCCTGACCGCAGGATTTCTCTGTTGGCCCGGTCTGTCAACTGAGCTGCGCGTAATTGTTGCCCCATCTGCTGGATGTAATGGCTTCGATACCGTCCTTCGGCGGTCGGGTCTCCGGGATATTCCCGGCGTGCGAGATCGGTTACCGCCTGTAGACCGGCTTCGTAGTTCTCTTTGTGGTTTTGAGCGGTCGGGACCCCGTTTGCGGCGTACATCATCGAATGCCGGTCAACGTAGCCCTTGATGTAATTTGTGAACTGGCCGGCGCTCATGTCGAGAGTGCCGCCGTTTAGGGTGATGGCCTTGAGATTTCCAACGACTTCTGCTGCGTTGGCGTCGGGGTCTGCGTGAAGAAGCGCCTTTGCCCCGTCCAGCCCCTGCTGGTGGGCAAGGTAGACCTCCCACGGTTGCGGCTGCCGGCCAAGGTCCTTGGCAAGCGCGGCGGTGTTTTGCCTCGCGAGGGCCACTCCGAGCTGCACCTGGCGGGAAGCGTCCAACCGGTCCTGATCGGTCCCGCCAAGATCGGACCACGTTCCGGAGGTGTGTTGAAATATTCCGGTCGCCGAAGAACCCGGGTTCTTTGTGGCCGGGTTCGTAACGCCTCCCTCGGCGCTCCAGATAGTCAGGGCCGTGCCTGGATCGACCCCCTGGCGCTGCGCTTCCCCTGCTATCGCCCGGGCCATTGCGCCGCCGGTGACTTTGCCGTAGGCATTCTGAGCGGATTGCAGGTCTTGGATGGGTTTTAGGAATTGTTCAAGTTCCCCCTGGGCGCTTCCGGAAATTCTTTTTTTTGCGGCTGCGTCCCGATAGGTCGCCATTGCGCCTTCGGGATCGAAAATGGCCCGGCGCTTTATGACGGCGCTCCAGAGCATGTCGTTATTTTTGCGCAACTGATATTCGTATACTTCGTCGCTCCAACCATGGCTGTTGGCGTAATTCGCCGTCTGGTTGTCAAGCTGGTTCACCGCGGCTGCGACACGCCGGGGATCGTTATAATTTGCCTCAGCCTCAGCGATCAGATCACTCAATACTGCGTTATGGGTGTTCCATTCCCATTGTTTGGTCTGACCGGCGGCGTAGCGGGCCATCCCGTCAAGGTCGCCTTCGACCCGGCGCGTGCTCCTTTCGTCAAAAAGTCTTTGCTGGTACGGATTCAGATTTTCGCGAGTCTGATTTCTAAGATCGTTTATTTCCTGTTGATATTGGGGGAAAGCGGCTTCGGCGTCTTTGCCCTCGAGCTTCATGTAGTTTTGGGTGATCGCCCTTAGTTGCGGCGAAAACTGATTGGCATAAGCCTCCTGCACGGCTGTTTCGTTGGCAAGCTGCTGTCGCCGGAGGGCGTTCTGCTGGAGCGCATCGCCCGCTTGCTGGAGCGTCTGCCCGACCTGGCCGCCGAAGGCATCGGGAGTTGCGCGATCGATGGTATTGTAGATCATCTGACCTTGCGGCATGACCGATGGAACGAATGGATCTCCCGGAACTATAGGCATCGGATAAACTCCTTTGAAGCGAGAAGCGGGAAGCGCTACTGTGGGAGTAGCTCTACCTTCCATGACGGCGCCTTCCTGTTAACCTTCGGCCAGTACAAATGCCCTTCCGCCATTGACTCAAGAAATTCCCTGTGTGCGGCAAATATGATATGGGGAACGATTCTTTTCTGCAAAACGGCAACCAGAAGCGGCAACCAGAAGCGGCAAAAAACAGAGATAAAAAATTTTTCCCACGCCGGGATTAATGGGTGAACATGGAGAGAAGAGGTTCAGGTCTAGGCCATACCCCATGCATGCTGCATTGGAAGGCTGGCCCAGTTTGAGCAGCTCTGTCTATCTTGTCCTGAATTATTTTTTTGAATCTGTCCGAGTACCCTGGCGGGTGGGCCGGCAAGATTAGACTGATTTTGATGAATTTGCCTGTCTTTGTATCCGTGCACGCAATATGCGCAAGAATCAGGCTCCGTATGCAGCAAAAAGGGAGCTTCAGCATCATGACAAATCCTAAGATCGAACAAGAATAGGTTTATGATATTTTACGAATATACCGATTTTACTCACGTTGTCATGATCGAAGTGAAAGGCTTTGAATCTCAGTGACAAGAATATTGTATGACTGTTCATGTATTCTGAGTAGTAGTTTGGGTCCATCGCACTACTTGCGGCCCTGTAAAAGAGATGGCTGAGTTGGATCAATGAACAAAAAGGCCTGTCTGGTTCGGAGAAAATACCTGGTTAATGCAAATTTAGTATCATGAGCACCGATTTGCCGCACGGAAAACGGTACACTAGCCAGTGAAAGATAGTTCGCGGCTTTAGCCATTTCCAGCGTATCAACGATCTTATGTGGAGGTGGTTTTGCTTGAGGTCCTTAAGCCAAACATTGCGCATTTCTTGCCTGCACGTTTTCCCGTTTTACGAATACCAGCATACAATTGTGGCAATACTTTCGTGTTCTGCAAGGGCCAGTTTATGTGCATGGCTGCAGCAACACAGGGAGAATGCCGGAGATGCTTTGTCTTATAGTCGTTTCTCATTCTTATAGGCTGCCGTGTTTTGTAGTTGAACAGGAAGCAGCTCAAGGAGGACATCAGTGAGAAAATTTGTTTGGATTACGTTCGGAGTTCTTTTTCTCATCACTGCATCAGCCGCTGGAACCTGGGCCACAGAGGCGATTTCCACCTATGACATTTCCGAAGGCCAGAGCGCGGCCGCAGCCAAGTATTGGACTGCAGAGAGAATGCAGAACGCGATACCCCATCCCACTCCCAAAATAAGCGCCACTGTGCAGCAATCTGTGACCGGGACCATCGAAGAACCCCCCGGTTTGCCCGGCTATTACCCTGGTTACGACCCTAAACGGAAAGCAGGCCCAACTGCAGATATTCTCCTCGATGCCGAGGCCGACGCTCTGGGCCCGTTAACAGGCGGCACGTCCAACGGATATGCATACCCTCCACCCCACAGCACTTTCTACGTATTGGCTTCTATTTATGGGTCAATTTCTACGCCGTACCCGTACAAGACTATCGGAAAGGTTTTCTTCACGGATGACCAAGGCCGTGATTTTGTGTGTTCAGGCGCCTCCATCGGTGGGCGAGCCGTTTTGACGGCTGGACATTGCGTATGTAACGAGAAGGGAACCTACTACACCCACTGGATCTTCGTTCCCGCCTACCACAATGGGTTAGAGCCATTCGGCAAGTGGACGGCATCCTCGTTTTTGACATTTTCAGGCTACCTTAATGGCGGAAATATGGGGCGCGACGTCGCTTTTGCAGTAGTCAAGAATCTGTCGCGGGCAGGGGAGAAACTCTCCGAGGAGGTTGGACATCTGGGCTTCGCTTACAATCAATCGAGAATATTGCACTGGAGCATGTTCGGATACCCGGCCGTTCCACCCTGGGATGGGAAGTTTATGGTGGACACGGAAGCGTCCTACGCTGCAGTGGATACCACCGAGACCCCCAACCCTACGGGGATCGGCACCACTCAGCTTGGGGGTTGCAGTGGCGGTCCTTGGATCATTAATTTCGCTCCAGGACGCGCAGGTAACGTTAACATGGCCAATGGAGTGAACAGTTATAGTCCCACAGGCCAAGATCTATGGATATATACGTCCTTTTTTGACGACAGCGTCAACGCACTCTATGGAGAGGCCATCGCCAAATAGCGCACGCGTTCCTCACGATTTCCGATCTCGGCGGGGCGATTGGCAGCTTCAAACCCCAATCCTCAATCCTCACTGTTATGGGAGCGGGATGGCTGGTTTGCGGAGCGACTTCCGGGGAAGAGGGGACAAGAGCACTACAGAGCCCGGAAGATCTCGGCTTTTGTAACTGCGGGGGAGGTTGTTTTGCTCGCGGCCATACGCCTTGGCACAGCAGCGTAGGTCGCGGGGTGCGGGGGCTGGTTCACTCGCTCTTTCGCCTATGATCTTTGACTAAAGGGGGTCGATTCTGGTCCATGTCGGGCAGTTGGTCCCATGGTCGATGCATTCTTGCGGAGCAGCCGGCACAAGCCAGAGATACCAGTCGGTCTTTTCTGTCTTGAAGGCCGCAACCGTCGCTTTGGAGAAGGTCTTATCCGCCGTCAAAGTGATATGCCAGGGCGTACCTTTTTTCCCTGGGCTCGCTGGATGGTCCGGCCCCTTGATCTTTTCAAATCCCTCAACGTCCAGCTTATTCGCCAATTTGTCCAGAATCTCACTTTGAAGAGTCTGTGTCCATATGCCGCTCCATCCGCGGAGAGCAGGAAGGTCCCCATGTAAATGCCAGGGTTTGTCGTTGAAGAGCGACTTAAAATACTTCCTGAGGATAGCCTCGTTGTCGCAGCAGAAGCATAGCGGACTCACGCAATTGTATGCGGTATCATCGTCGCAACTGCAGGCGTGCATACTGCTGTAGCCTGCTATTGTAACGTGGTAGCCTCCCCATGGGACTCCGGTCTCTGGCCCCGGGGAAAGTATGACCGCCCACCTACCAAGGGCTTCCGGGTCCTGGCAGGACTCACCTGCAGCGCTAACTGAATCGGGAGCAGTAAGATTAACAACCAACAGGGCCATGAACATCACTGTGAAGGTGAAGAAATAGAGCCGGCAGCGCATTTTTCCCTCCAAACATATTGACCGAGGTGCATCCGCAATAGAGGTGAGCTATTCTTTAATCGGATAATGTCAGCGGTTACTGAAAACCGAATATTGCTTATCACGCTCCCGGGTGTTTGGGAACCAGGCAGGATTGTTTCTTCCCTCTTCGCGGCTTTCCGTGAAAATAGCTGCTCGGCGTCCTCTGGCCTCTAAAGATCTAATGGAAACCCTCAGAGCCCATCACTGGATTGTGCGAGTTGTCGATCGGTGATTGCTTTTACCCGAAAAATCCCGGAAACCATGCCAAATCGTATCATCTTCTTGAAAGGTGCAATAGATTCAATTACCTGCCAACTCGCGTATGCCCGCGGAAGAAAGTCTTGAAATCGCATCATATTCTTAAAAGAAATTATGAATTCCCTCTATATTCATTGCGCCCTTGTCAACCTCTCTATGATCTCGGCATGTTGCGGATATCTTGCATGCAGGTGCGCCCGCCCGGCAATCTCCATATCCTCGTATTCAAAGCCGGGGGCAACGACACACCCCACGAGGGTAAACTCTCCCGGTCCACAGTGCTCGGCCGCAAACCAGCTCCCCGGCTCTATGGCTACCTGGAAAGATTCTCCACTGTCAACATTGCGCCCGAGCCTCTTTTCAATGAGAGCGCCATGCGGATCGAGGATGTAGATCGTAAGAGGATCGCCTTCGAAAAAATTCCAGATCTCGACGGATTTCAACCTGTGGAAGGTAGAAAACTGGCCCTTTTCGAGCAAATAGTAAATGGAGGACACAATCGCGCGATTCCCGGCGAAACGGTCCGGGAGACCATCCCTGCCGATTTGCTCCGATGCACGGAAAGCCGGGGCGAAAAACCCGCCCTCCGGGTGCTTGGCCAGGTTAAGCTTTTCAATCCAGTATTGCGCATGGCGTATCGATTTCAATCCCGCCTCTCCCCCAAAAAAAATGAGCCGCATTTCTATTCTACCAAAATGCGGCCCTTCTGCCAGGAGGTAATCGGAACACTGATCTCCCCCTTATATATTTCGGGACTATGCCCGGTTATTTCCAATCATCGAGGATGCATTCATGTCACTCTCGCCCGCCGATATCGGATCATTTTCCCATAGCACTTTATTGGCAATCGCTTTGACTGAGCAGAAAAAAGCACAGAAAAAATCAGATGAAATTGATAAAACCTACATAATGCCACCGCTTTTGATCGCAGTTGATAATCACATTTACCTTATTGAAAGCTTGCAACGTCTTGCTGAGGGCGACCTGCACACTTTCCTCGCTCAGTATGACAGAAAATGACCTCCGGACCGTGCTCCTCGCCACTTTCCTACCCCGGACCTAATCCATCTCGAAAATGGCGGCTTTGCGTCCGCTGTTCAACAAATGCAGGACACAAGCCTACCCTAATCTCGATGCACCACCTGTCACGACGGCAACACAATCAGATTGAGACATAAGCCTTATACCTTCCTTAAGTTCATTCACCGGGAGACTCTCGATGAAGAATTTGAGGTTATGCGGCATGCGTGGATGGCCGTGCAAAATCGCCGTTGAGATAGAAATTCTTTTTGAGACTGTCTCTCAGTTCCCCTCTCAAGTCCGGATGCGCTATATTGATCAGGGCTTCTGCCCGCTGTCTCCTTGATTTGTATCTCAAATCGGCGACCCCATATTCTGTCACCACGTAGTGCGCATAAGTCCTGGGGACGGTGATTGGTGTGCCAAGAGGCATTTCCGGGACAATCGAAGACACAAGGCCCCCATCCTTCAACTGCCTCGCGGAATAAAACAGGGTGATGCCCTTTCCCCCCTTGGAATGATACGCGCCAATTATGAAATCCAACTGCCCCCCTGATCCGCTTATCATCCTGTGTCCAAGTCCTTCCGAAGCAATTTGTCCTGAGAGGTCAACCATCAGACCCATATTCATGGCGACGAAGTTGGGCTGCTGGGCAATAAGGGCAGGGTTATTGGTGTAGGATGCAGGATCGAATCGGCATGTGGGGTTTTGATGAACGTAATCGTACATGCCTTCATCGCCAAGGCAGACTGTCGCTGTGGACACGCCTTGATGGAGTGACTTCCTGTTATTTGTCACGATCCCCTTTTCAACGAGCTGTGGAAGAGCAATGGGGAACATCTCCGAGTGAACTCCGAGGTCATGTTTGCCTTCCAGTCCTGCAATAACAGCTTCCGGAATAGCACCTAAACCCATCTGCAGGGTATCCCCGTCATTGATCAATTCCAGAACATGTTCGCCGATTATTTTCTCTTTCTCCCCAGGGGCAGTCCTTCCAAAAACGGGGATCTTTGTCGAATTCTCCACGAAGAAGTCGAACTCTGAAATGTGCATCCAGTTGTTCCCAAAGATAACAGGCATCTGATCATTGACTTCCGCGATGGCAACCCGCAGTTTCCCCAGCTTTTTCCCCAGACGAACCGCCTCCATGGTGTAGAAATTGGTTAAACCCAGATTTAGAAATCCTTTTTCATTTGGAGGACCCACCATGGCGATGTAGACATCCGACCAACGCGCGTATCGATCTCCCAGATCGTGACCCTGCTCCGGATAGAAGTCAGTTAATCCGGATTCGATTATCTTTCTCGTCAGCGGCATGCCGAAGCAAGGGTGGTAATTGATGTGGCCATCCAGCTTTAACATGAATTCAAAGTCGTAGAGCCTTGACGGACGTACAGTAACCGAGTCGCTGATGGTCACATTGGTCAATTCTTGCCCGCGGTCCAATATGGAATCATACATTGCTGCCGAGCAGGCACCTATGGCCAACCCTACACCGACGAAATCTCCCGGATGAACCTGCCGGGCAGCCTCTGCAAATGAGACGGTCTTTCTTTTGTATTCTTCTTTCCAGTCCATAATCTCTGTCTCCTCTCTATTGCTGTTCCTAAGATTTCGAGCTTGGAACAGTGAGTTCCCCTTTATGATCCCTAAGGTACGTAGGGTATAGGGATATCCTGGGATGTGGTCTCAGAATAGTTTTTCTTATCGCAAGCATAGCATGGACTTGGCCATGTAACGAATCATGCATCCCATGCCATTAGCTACGCGTAGGACCGTGCATAAAAATACTGGAAATCAACTTTCTGACGGTATTTTTTCACGCTTTCCTTGTTCCTTACACCTACGCACGCATTCCTATATGATATTACCGACCATTTTGTGGTCAGGAGAACCTGAATCCATGACTACATACAATTATCTCTGTTAAACTTGACGACAGCGTACAGCAAAGATAATAACCTGGAAATAACATTACTACTCAGTCGTAAACTTTGATGGCCTCATTTGGACAATCCACTTCACACAGCCTGCATGTCATGCACAGGTCAATGTGGTTTGGTTTGGCTTTATTCTCTTCGACCATCAAAACGTCCATAGGGCATGCCTCGACACATGTTGCACATCCATCACAAAGCTCGGCGTTCACTTCAATTCTTGGCTTTGTCTCCAACTCCTTGGTTCCAATTCAACCCATACGATTCGGCTTATGATCACTCAGGCAGAGACTTCCATTCATTCTGAAATGACCAGGCAGCCGTTCTTATGGTCACAGGTATCCAGCTAGATCTGCCGTGCCACATAGTTGGCCGTGTGGATCGCCTTCTCTACATTCACTGGACCTGTGCAGTCACCGATCTCCCATAGGTTGATGCCTTGTCCCACCAGCTTATGATAGAGATCCCTATTCGCCGCTCTGCCTGTTGCAACTACCACCGTATCAACCTGAATGCTCTCTTCGTTGTCTTCCTTGGTCACATACTTAACTTGCCCGTCGGTGATCTCTTTGACCTTCGTTTCGGTGAGGCATTTCACTCCCGCTTCGGCCAAAGACTCGTTAAGAACAATGAAGCGGGTGAGCATTGCATATGGAGGCCAGCCGACCATGGGTCCTTCCTCGATAAGAGTCACCTCTTTCACCTTGTCCGGGTCCTTCACTCCGAGGCCCCTTTCTCCTGGCGCACGGTGGTACTTGTTGTAGCCTGGTTCGGGATTCTCTCTACCCTCTCTGCCCAGAGAAACCGCCAGCTCCGCACCGTATTTTCCTCCGACAACGGCCACCCGCTTACCCACTGTCTTCTTACCGGAGAGCACTTCATCGAGTGTCACGACACACGGGCCATTGATGCCGGGGATCTCAGGAATGGTCTCTCTGGCTCCCGTAGCCAGAACGACGGCATCGGGCTTCCTCTCCTTGATCAACTGATCGGTGACTTCCGTCTTGAGCTCGATCTTGATGCCCATCGCATCGATTTCGCGGCTAAGCCACCGGCTGATATTCATCAATTCTCTCGTATAAAGCCTCGGATAGTTCGAAGCGAGGTGCAGGTAGCCTCCTACTCTGTCACTCTTCTCGCAGATGCTCACCTTGTGTCCTCTGAGGGTCGCAACTCTCGCGAATTCCATCCCGGCCGGCCCCGCTCCGACAACCATGATGCTCTTGGGCTTCCTGACAGGCACCATCCGATCTTCATCCCAATAGGAGTCCCTGTCATATTCAAAGTTAACGGCGCAACGGCTGGGCCGGTTCACAAGGTCATCTTCAAAACAGGTGTTACAGGCTATACATTGCCTGATCTCATCATATCTTCCTTCCAGCGTTTTCCTCGCGAACTCGGGGTCTGCCAACGAACCGCGGCCTATGCCAACAATATCGAATTTTCCCTCTTCGATCATTTTCACTGCCAGGCGGCCGTCGTTGATCCGACCCAGTCCAGTAACAGGCACCTTCACAACATTCTTTACTCTCTCAGGCATATATGCCCAAACGCCTCTGCGCTCATACATTTCTGGAATTACAGAAGTAAAAGTCTCAAATATACCGCAGGTGACGTCGAACATGTCGCACCCCGCTTCTTCCATGGCCGGTGCGATATAGCCGCAAAAATCGTCGATTGTGTATCCCCCTACAACAAACTCGTCCGCCGCAACTCTGCAGGCGATAGGATAGTCGCCAACGGCCTCCCTCATCTTAGTCAAGAGTTGACGGATAAACTCCAGCCTTCGTTCGGGTGTTCCTCCCCAATTGTCGGTCCTGTGATTCGTGTAGGGTGAAGTGAACTGTTGGGGCAGAAATCCATGAGAACAATGGACAAGGACCAGGTCATAACCGGCAGCCTTGGCCCTCACTGCAGCTTTGGCATAATCTTCTATGATGCCCCAAATCTCGCCTTCCTCCAACTGACGAGGAGGTATCTGAGGAGGGAAGGGCATCGGAGGAGTGGTGTTGGAAGGAGCTAAAGCCTCTTGTTTTACATGCTTGGGCAATAGCAAAGGGTTGCATTGCCGACCTGCGTGATACAACTGGATCATCGCCTTGGCTCCGCCCGCGTGCATTGCCTCAACCAGATCGTAAAGGGCAAGCAACTGACTATCGTCGAAAATACCCAGGGTGCGAGGAAAAAGCTTGGTACTCTCGCTTATAACCGCACCCTCTGAACTAATAAGGCCCCACCCTCCCTTTGCTCTCCTGTATGTAGCGTCAATGAGGGTCTTACCGGCGCAGCAATCCTCTCTCACCACGTTTGTAATCATGGGTGGGGCATATAACCTGTTCTTCAGCTCAACGTTTCTAATCATGATGGGATCTGAAATCTTGGGCATAGCTTTCGCTCCTTCTTAAGCACTGAAGATCATTTCACATACGCTTTCCTCTGGCAGAATACGATGAGAGCCCTTCAGAAGCTGGATTCGCATGCAAGGATGATTGATTCCTTTTTCGCTCTAACTATTCAATTTTCTGCGGTGGAAGGGCAGATGTCATGGCACACATAACAAGAGCAACATATGTGCCACATGGGAAGGATGAGGAATTGAAGTAAAATTACTAGTAGACATTACAGTATGTTAGGGGCATACAGGCCGGAGAACCCGACACGTTTGCGGCTGCTAATCTCAGTGAAACAGGGCTGATGAGGACTGAATGATTTCGCATTGTCGCGAATACTTTGCGCAACTGCGGATAGACATAACTCATTTCGTTTTCTTGGTCCGAATGCTCAGGGCATCCAGTTTCCGGTAGATGGTGGCGATATGCATTCCGCTTTGCTTTGCGGCAATATTCAAGTCATCGCCTGACCTTTCGATGAGCCTTTCAAAGTATTTTCTGTCAAACTGTCCTTTGGCTTTATGATACTCCCCATCAAACAAACTTTCGCTATCTTGCGACCCATCCTCCTCGAAGTACCTTGACAGGTCACTCGCCTTGGCCATCCGCCCGGAGTGGAGGACAATCACCCTTGAGATGAAATTTTTGAGTTCACGGACATTCCCGGGCCATTTTCTGCTAATCAAGTATGCAATAGCATCTTCGGAAAAGTTCTTCTTTTCCACTCCGACCTTCGCGCAATAATCTGCAGCAAAGGAATCCACCAACAGGGGGATATCGTCCTTACACTCTTCGAGTGAAGGAAGGTTAATTTTTACGACATTTATTCGGTAGTACAAATCTTTGCGGAATCGTCCTTCCGCAACTTCGGCACTAAGGCTCTTGTTGGTGGCGAAAAGCAAACGGACATCCGGGGAAATCGGCCTTGTGCTGCCAACACGGTAGATAACTCCATCTTCAACCGCCCTTAGGACCTTGACTTGAACGGATGCAGGGGCATCCCCAATCTCGTCAAGGAACAATGTTCCACGATGGGCTTCTTCGAAGAACCCTCTGGTCGTTTTGGCTGCGCCGGTGAAAGAACCCTTCTCGTAACCGAACAGGGCACTCTCGAGCAAAGCCTCGGGAAGAGCGGCGCAGTTTACTGGTATGAAGGTCTTTTCTCTACGATTGCTCAAATGATGGATGGCCTTGGCCACAAGCTCCTTTCCTGTACCACTTTGTCCCTCGATCAGAACAGTGGTTGCGACGTTGGCCGATTTCTGGATTAACTCGTAAACGTTTTGCATCCTTTCCGACTTACCGATTATGCCCTGAAAAGCTTCCCTTGACATAAGTTGATTGCGCAACATGCGATTTTCATTTTCAAGCCAGCCATACTCAAGGGCCTTTCTAATTGAGATCTTTATCTTATTCGCATCTTCAAACGGTTTGGAAAAGTAGTCAAAAGCGCCCATCTTCATGGCGCCTACAGCATCAGAAATTGAGCCGTAAGCTGTGATTATAATAATTGGGACATTGATACCAGATGTACGTAACTCCTTGAGCATTTGGAGGCCATTTCCATCCGGGAGACGGATATCCAAAATAACGAGATCCGGAAGAGGCTTGCTCTTCAAGTACTCGAAACATTCTTTCGAAGTGGCAATGGCGGCACATTTGTGGCCTTCCTCCTCGAGGATCGTCGAGAAGAATCGCCTTGCAAAGGCTTCGTCATCAACGACCATAACCGTTGATGACAGTCTTGGGATAATGTCAGCTTCGTCATGTTTTATCGAAATATTCAAAACGGCCCTCTTCAGTGTGAATCGGCAATACGATTATGAAGGTAGTTCCTCTGTTCTCCAAAGATTTTACTACGATTCGACCGGAATGGCTCCTGATTACTTGAAAGGCAAAACTAAGACCCAAGCCGGCACCTTTGTTTTTTTTCGTTGAGAAGAATGGTGTAAAAATCCTCGAAAGATTCTCCTTTGAAATACCATGGCCCGTATCTTTGAACCAGACTTTTACCTCTTTTTTCTTTAGAGCGACTTTGATGCCGATGTGAAGCCATCCTCCATCCGGCATAGCCTGAAAAGCATTTATCAAAATGTTGCGGAAAACCTCAAGGAGCTGGAGGGAATCTCCCTTTATCTTAGGAATGACCCCTGGAATCAGCTTCCTAAGTTGCACACCGGCAAGGTTGAAACTTTCGTGATTCCATGTTGCGTTAAGAGCGCTGTCAAGAACTTCACCGACATTCACATCGTGAAAGGTACTTTGCGGTTCGTGAATACTTTTCATCAACGATGCAAGCAACCGCTGGCATTCTTTGGCAGCTTCATAAATGGTCTCGGCTACCTCCCTGTTGGGATCATCGGCTGCAATCTTACCAAGAAGCAGACCAGAAAAATTGATCACCCCTACCATAGGATTGTTGAGTTGATGAGCGATCCCGGCCATAAGCTCAGAATAGATTGCCAGCCTTTCGGATAGCGCCAGCTTATCCTCCATTGTTTTTTCCCAAGCAATATCCTCGAGGAGGAACAGCTTCGATTTGAATGATCCGTCAGTTCTTCTGATATCGTTAACCCGAACCCTGGCCGGGAAAACAATTCCACTCCTTTTCTTGCACATCAACTCCGTCTTCGTTTCTTGCCCAGTTCCGGATAAAATAATCTCCAACTTCGATGGATCAGCAAAAACACTGGAGATATGCTTCAATAGAAAATCGCCTCGGGTATACCCTAATAGGCGCTCTGAGGTCTTGTTAGTTGTTTGGATAAATCCCGCAGTGTCAGTAGTAAAGACCATATTGGGTGATGAATCGACCAAATTATTTAAAAATTCGGAAGATTCCGCAAGCTGATTCGCAAGCTGTTCCAACGTGCGCTTATCGCGGCCTAGTTCATCAGACACATCATGTAGCAATATGAAGCCCGCTGACAATGATAAAGGTGCGCCATAAGATATACCGCAAATCTTGAAATCGTAGAACTGAGGCAAGATGTCAGTAAAAATGAAGGTGAAAGGCTCCCTATTGTTAATCAGACTCCAGTACTTGTTACCATAGGTACCCTGATCGAAAAGGCGCTTCCAGGTATCATGATAGTAAGTGCCGAGCACCTTTTCACGGTCTATCCTGGAGATCCTCTCCTGATAACGGTTAATCATCAGAATCTTCCCTCCGTTATCTAAGATAATCACACCTATAGGGAGACTTTCCAGTATATCTTCAATGAATCCAATCCTGGTTTTCGGTCGTGAATCCGAACGACCTTTCATCTAATCCTCTCCTCCGTTGGCTAACCTATAAACGGGCAGATAAACCGTTCCGGTAATCCAGAGGCTCAATCGCCCTGCGATGTTGACTAATTATCGATAATACTACCTTCCTTCGCCGAAGACTAGTAGGAGCGTGTCGGAATAACGGCTTCTATAAATAGACTTGGAGCTGGGCTTAGTGCTTTGAGCAGCCGTACTTAGCTTTTTAGCGAGCGCTTCAATAACTATTTCAGGACAGTAATTATTCGTGGGCTGATATTGACAGCAAAACGTAGAAACGGGTTCCCCCACTCAATTATAAGGTGCCACCATGCCGGTAGAGCTTTAGCGGATTGTGAGACAGACACCACATCTGCCACTCGGAGGATACGTTCTCGTATCCTCCGAGTTAAAATTGCCTTAAACCTCTGGCCTGTTTTATCGCATTCCTAACAAACATTCCTGTAATATATTGCCCTACAACGGGTATTGCTCTGGCGAGATCATCAAAAGATCGTATATCTTAAGGGGCTATGCCTTCCTAGTCCATGCCTCCTCGGTCAAAAGGTACCTTTTCATAGAAGAACCTGAGAGCAGGAAGTAGCTTCCGAAGCTGAATCTCCCTCATATTAGGTGTATTCAGCAGAGGTACGATTTCCATGTTAAAGTACTTCCTTCCGCTACTGCTCATGCCCTCGCCCTTCTAAAAACAGCGCCTTCTATCGTTTGAAGATATGCATTGCTACAGCAGCGGCATCGATACCGATAATTCCACCACCATTGTGTGTCATGCCAACCTTAGCATCTTTCACCTGACGTTTGCCGGCCTCACCCCTCAATTGCTTGACAATCTCGTATATCTGTCCACAGCCCGTAGCACCCAGCGGATGGCCTTTGGCAACAAGACCGCCAGATGAATTAGTGGGCATTCGACCATTCAGTTCCATGTAGCCCTCATCAATCCACTTTGGAGCATCTTCCCCGGGGCAGATTCCGAGTTCGATTAGGTACATGATTTCCGATGGAGATGTGGCGTCATGCACTTCAACCACGTCAATATCTGTCGGACCTATGCCCGCTGCGTCATATAATTTGGTCGCCAGGCGCTGCGTCACACACTCCTCAACCTTACAGGCAATGGTCCCGCTTCCCACCATAGAAGCCTCTATCCAAACCGGTTTGGCTCCGAATCGAGCAACCCTGGATTTTGCGCAGAGGATCGCCGCTGCTCCACCATCGCCAATAGGTGCGCACATCATGCGCGTAAGTGGATATGATACGTCACCTGACTGAAGCACCTCCTCAAGTGTGACTTCGTCCTGATACTGAGCACGAGGGTTTAATGCCCCATTCTTATGAGATTTGACTGAAAGCGTGGCGTAATGCTTCTGTGTCAGGCCATATTTTTTCATATATACCTTGGCAAGGAACGAATACATATCCATGAACATGCTTCTCTTCTCTCCTCCGCCTTCATGGATGATTTTATCGGCCGATCCGGTATTTTCTTCAACCTTTTTGAAGTAGGCGATGTAGTTATCCAGGTCAACGGCGCTTCCAATTGTCTGGAAGGATATCTTTTTATCCTTATGGTATAGTTTCTCGAAACCTGTAACGAGCACACAGTCGTGTACGCCGGCTGCAACCGCCATCCATCCCAAGTTGAAAGCTGATGATGAACTGGCACAGGCATTCTCGACATTGTATACTGGAATCTCATCGATCCCCATCGAAGTGAGGGCGACCTGACCGCGCACCATTTCCTGGCCGGTGAGGAGACCGGCGGCAGCGTTGCCCATGTACGCCGCTTCAATGTCTTTCTTATCAATACGGGCGTCTGCTGTGGCTTCGTTCACTGCTTCACGAACAAGATCCTTGTTGGTCTTCTCCAGGAATTTTCCAAATTGGGTCATACCCACGCCGATTACCGCCACATCTCTCATCGAGCAACTCCTTCTGCTTTGATTTAGGATTCAATTTGATTCACAACACGGTGGCACATATGCATTCTCATCAGCCCACACCCGAAAATTGGGCAGACCAGATGAAAAGGCCATTCAGTCGAAGTCACAAATTCACTTATCGTGAGTCTCCCTGCCTACACATCGAACTGCTTTTTTCTGAGATTAATACCCTGTTTGTCGAAGATCTCATGCCCTCATGCAGGGGATCGGGCCGCACTCCTTCGGGGTTAACGTCCTGCAAAGCGAAGAGGGCCGAGAGCTTGATCTACCAGTAAAGGGCCAGAGCAACATATGTGCCTTGCCGACTATTCCGATACGGTTAAAACTGTTTCAAGATAAAATCAAAGGAGTTACGTGATGTCAGCCAGGATGTTCAGAATGGAAGCTATGGGTAATAACCTTGGGTAGGCTCGATGATATTCGCAGTTATACGAAACTTTCGCGGGTTTGCGAAAGAAATTGACTGCGGTGGTCTTACCTTGAGTCGTGGCTTTATGGTGGAAGTTGGATGGATCTACCGAGAGAGCACTGAAAGAGGCGGGTTTCCTGGATGATATCGCTGTGATCACCAAACAGAAGACACCTCACGAATCGGATTTCAACCTGTGGAAGGTCGAAAACTGGCCCTTTTCGAGCAAATAGTAAATGGAGGACACAATCGCGCGATTCCCGGCGAAACGGTCCGGGAGACCATCCCTGCCGATTTGCTCCGATGCACGGAAAGCCGGGGCGAAAAACCCGCCCTCCGGATGCTCGGTCAGGTTAAGCTTTTCAATCCAGTATTGCGCATGGCGTGTCGATTTCAATCCGGCCTCCCCCCAAAAAAAATGAGCCGCATTTCTATTCTACCAAAATGCGGCCCTTCTGCCAGGAGGTAATCGGAACACTGATCTCCCCCTTATATATTTCGGGACTATGCCCGGTTTTTACAATCCTCGAGGATGCACTCAGTTCTGGTTCGCCATCATCTTTTGCGCTCGCGTGATTGCGTGGCCCTGGAACTCGTCATCACTCATCTTGCCTTCCACGTATTCGCTCCAATCGCCAAAATTGTTGAAAAAGCAAGCATTTAACTGCAGATCTACGCAGACCTGCTTGTAAATCCTGTTCGCCTTCTTGGCGCGTTCTCTCCTCAGCCTTTCTTCTTCAGTAAATTTCTTCTCCCCATCCTTCTCCGAGAGATATTTTCCGAAGGTTTGCGAGTACTGCTCCAAACTTCCTTTGGCCTGTTCATCCATTGGATTTCGACCCATGCCGTCGCCGGCGAGGAACGGAGAACAAGCCACCTTGGTTTCGTCTTTTTCGAGTTTTTTAGCCATGTCACTCTCCCGGACCTCTGCTTTAAATACAGCCGGTGGCCCACTCAGACAGTCTAAGCAGGACGACCGGATATTTCTTGTCACAAAATAACCATTATTGAATTTATATAAAGGGCGTGACGGCGTAAAAAAAACAAGAATCAATAGAGGCCGCCGCGTCTTTGGCTAGCCGTAAGGATTTAGACCCGGTACATTCGCATGACCTCATCGCGAGTGAACAGGGCTTTGAAGTTTGGGATCTGCTTTTCGATATTTTCCCGGCCGTTCATTTCCTGCCGGTCGATGAGGGTGAGGACGCCCACAATATCGAGTCCCGCCTGTCTGCATGCAGAAATGGCCTGGAGCGTCGAACCGCCGGTCGTAACCACGTCGTCGACAACTACCACGCGGTCTCCGGCCGTTACCTTACCTTCTATAGCGGCGATGATTCCGTGGTCTTTGCTGGTTTTTCTCACGATGAATGACTGGATAGGCCGGCCCATCAGCCATGAGCTGTAGGCGGTCGCGTTCGCTATCGGGTCGGCGCCCAGTGTGAGGCCCCCGATGGCGCTTATTTCGAAATCCTTGATCGCCTCGAAAACCAGGTTTCCGACCAGGTATTGTCCTTCCGGGTCCAGAGTGATTCGCTTGCAGTTAAAGTAAAATTGGCTCGTTCCGCCGTGCGCCAGCTTGAATACGGGAGTTTCCGAATACTGAAAGGCATACTTCAGGATAAGTTCCAGCAACCGGTTGCGCATTTTTTCAATATCGGGAATTCGAGGCTCCATTCAATTTTCCTGCTTTGGAATCTTTCCCGCCTGCCGGTGATATTCCGGCGGCCGGTTCAGCTACGGGTTCCGACTCAAAATCGCTTGTCGGCTCAATATAGAAGAGTCTTTACACGATGAAAAGCGGATTTTAGCCGTAATATTTCCCCTGATACAGCCCGTTGGTCTCCATATATGTCTGAACAGCTTTAATATTGCGCGCCTTCTCAAGCGCCCACAGCGGCGCCACAAGCTCCTCCGGGTGGGGGTCTCCCGTGAGTCTCTGGATAACCATGTGCGGGGGCAGCAGCGCAATAAATTCTCCGGCAACGGCGGCGTAGCGGTCGCGGGACAGGCACGAATACGCCCCGGTCCTGTACAACTGTTCCAGCCCCGTTCCCCTGATAACGTAGAGCAGATGTATTTTCACGGCCTCGACGCCATAGCGGGCGATAAACCTCGCCGTATCGAGCATATCTTCAGTGCTCTCGCCGGGCAGTCCGAGTATTACGTGCGCGCAGACGGGGATTTTTCTTGCACGGCTTCGTTCGACTGCTTCAATGAAAGCCGCCACTGAATGCCCTCGGCCAATGCGCTCCAAGGTCTCATCTTTTGCAGACTGGAGGCCGTATTCCATGCAGACCAGGTGGCTTTGAGCAAGCCGAGCCAGGTAATCGAGAGTCTCATCGGAAACGCAGTCCGGACGTGTGCCTATGCTCAGACCCACAATGTCGGGGTCTGCGAGGGCCTCGCCGTAGAGGGCCTCCAGCCTGGAAAGAGGCGCGTAGGTGTTAGAAAATGACTGGAAATAAGCGATGAATTTTCCGGCCTTGTATCTTCTGGCCAGCTTTTCCTTGCCTGCCCTGATCTGCTCGGAGATGCCCGCAAAGCGCGCGGCCCCCGTTCCCGAACCTTTCTCATTGCAGTATATGCAGCCCCTGCGCCCGAGGGTCCCGTCGCGGTTCGGACAGCTAAGGCCGGCATCCAGCGTAATCTTCTGAACTCGGCAGCCGAAGGTTTCCCGTAAATAAGAGTTATAGTCGCGGTAGAGCCTGCCTGCCATTTTGGCCACGCCATGGACGAAGTTTGCGAAAGATATATGAGGTTTATGTCAAAATGTTTAAATAACACTTTTTAACTGATTTGATCCATAAAGATCCACAATTTCGGAAGGATTGCCACGCTCGGCGAGACATTCCCCGAGGTGCTTGCTTTGACTCGACGATTCTGTTATTGGACTTTGTGACGGGAGAAAAGGTTTTTTGGCGGCGCAAAATCTCGACAAGAGGGACGGTATGAGACGGGGATGGTCTCTTTTGGTGATTTTCTGCTCTCTTACAATGGCCGCGTGTGCAGGCACGTCAAATCGCGGCGAACAGCTTGTTCCCATCGCCTCGAAACTCGACTATCTGGACAGGCAAAAAGTCGAGCTTCAAGCATGCCTGGGACGTTTCGACGGAACCCAAATCGAGAGGCGTGAAAGCGCTGTATACATAACGATCCTATCCGACACACTCTTTGAATCAAATTCGGACAGCATAAAACCGGCCACATGTCCGGAGATCGACATTGTGGCTGATGTGGTCAACAAATACCCGCAAACCGACATAATAGTGGACGCTCATACGGACTGCGTTCGCTCCGAAGAGGAAAACCTTGCGTTATCCGAGTTGCAGGCGTGGATCTTAAAGAAGGCCCTGATTGCAAGAGGCGTGGCGCCCTCCCGGGTTAAGGCCCGTGGCTGGGGAGAGGCGAAGCCCGTAGCCTCGAACGCCACTGAGGCGGGCAGGCATGTGAACCGGCGCGTCACGATAAAGCTGGCGCGCGATCAGTCCTGACTTCCCGCCCACACAAAGAGCGCGATTGCCGTGGCGGCCACAGCATTGAGTGATTCCACCTTTTCAGAAATTGGAATCGAAACTCCTGCCTTTCTGAACTTGTCCGGCAGCCCCGGCCCTTCGACCCCCGGGAGTAGAGCGAATTTTGCGGGAAATTTGAAATCCGAAATTCTTTTGCCCTCCTTTGAAAGCGGCACAATCGGCAGGTCCTCCGGCAAATGGTGTATTGAAGGTCCCTGCAACAGGTTGGCTCCGAAGACCACACCTCCGGATGCCCTTACAGACTTTGGATGATAAGGGTTCGCCGCTTCGGCAAGCAATACGATACCGGCAGCGCCGAACGCTGCGGCTGACCGGATTACGGCCCCCACGTTCTCCGGGTCCTGAAACGCTACGAGAAGCGTACACCCCTGCGGCAGGCCCTCCGACGGCGTCCACTTCGGGATTTCTTCTATCTTCACGAGTACTATCGGGTAGGAGGTCCCGAAAATATCAAGGGTTTCATAAAGAGCAGGATCGAGTTGATACCACATAAGGTGCTGGGGGGCGCCGTCAGGGGGAGGGTTGCGGTCCCCTCGGCTGATCCATGCAACGCACTTTTCGGGAAGCCCGGCCAGCGTCTCCGATACCTGCTTCTGCCCGAAAACGAGCGCATGCAACTGCTTGCGTATGCCGCGAGGAGCAAGAAGTTTCTTGAGATTTCTAAAGGTTTCGTTGTTTTCGCTCTCGATGATTCTCACAAGGTTTTCCTTTGCAAGCTCAACCTTTCTGGCCCAGGGCGGTGAATCCAACCGCTCGAATACGACGAGCCTGCGCTCGTCATGGGAATCAGGTATGCGGTAATGATGGTCCATGATCAACCGGAAACGGCGGCCAAAACGATCAAGCGCCTCTTCTATTTCCTCTTCGCACTTCGGACCTTTCATGAATATTGCCAACCCGCCTTTGGCGAGCGACCCGGCGATTCTGTCCAGCGTTTTGCCGATGGTCTCCACTGCACGGGTGATGACCCCGTTTACGGGCGCCTCAGTCGAAGCGCTTACACTGTGCCCCATTATCCCTATCTTTTTGAGGTGAAGCTCCCGCAGGACTGTTTCGATGAACTCGACCCGGTTGCGCCTGCTCTCGGCCAGGATAATTTCGGTTTTGGGATTTGCAATTTTAAGAAGTATCCCGGGCATTCCCGCACCGCTCCCAAGGTCCATCAAAGGTGAGGGCAACTCGATGATCCGGCCGGGCAGGATCGAATCTATATAAAGCTTCCGAACCATGCTCTCGAAGTTGTATATCCTGGTAAGGTTCAGTTCCTGGTTGTATTGTCTAAGCAACTGGTGATATTTCCAGAGCTGCCCTGTCTGGGCCGGCGACAACGCAATACCCGATGCGCGCAGAATTTTCGAAAGTTGCCCGACGTCGGGTTCAGCGCCGTGTCTGTGTGGAGGTGCTGGTGACAAAGTACCCTCTATGGATAGTCTGGTCCAATGTTCAATTATTTATGTCGCTATGTATAACATCTCCATTCGACCGAGTCGGCCATAAACACACGAACCGAAACAGCTATGAACGAAGACTTCTTCTTTCATCCGTCCTGGCCGGTTTTCTACCGGGATAATCACCTGCTGGTTCTCTATAAGCCGGCCGGTCTTCTGGTTCAATCCGACGAGACGCGGGAAGTCTCACTTCTCGAACTTGGCAAGCTCTGGCTCAAGCACGTCTATGAAAAGCCCGGCCGGGTTTTTCTCGGCATGGTCCACCGGCTTGACAGACCGGTTGCCGGGGTCGTTCTTTTCTGCCGCACTTCCAAAGCGGCCGCAAGGATCAGCGAGCAATTCCGCGCGGGAACACCGGAAAAGTACTATTTAGCTGTATTGGAGGGGGAATTGAAGAAGAAATCGGGCCGACTGGTCAATTTCATCGAAAGGCGCGAAAACCGATCAAGCCTGGTGGTATCCGAGAAAACCCCCGGGGCCCAGGAGGCGAGACTTTCGTTTACCGCGCTCGATTTCGCGCAAGGCCGCACTCTTGTTCGAATAAAACTCGAGACCGGTCGGCGGCACCAGATACGCGCTCAGTTTGCATACGCCAGTCACCCCGTTGCCGGGGACCTGCGCTACGGAGCACCCGCCCCGCTTCCGCAAAAACAGATCGCGCTCTTCGCCAAAGAGCTGATTGTCAATCACCCTGTACGCAACGAGAAAATCCGGTTCGAGTCGCCAATTCCCTGCGATTGGCCCTGGCCGGCCTTAAAGGAAAAAGACTGTCTTCCATGGGACTGGAGGGAACTAGAGAAATACCCGCCCTGCGATTGATGCCTCTTAAAAAGTGTACGGAATTGCAACAAATGCGCGGCCGGAAAATGACCTTATTTATCGTCTGCCTTAGAAGGCGTTTTTCTACTCCTCAACGATCACTTGTGTCTTGACCGCGTTGGTCATTCGCACCTGTCCGCCGGAAATATACTCGACTCGCCCCTCGAGCTTGTTGTAGCTGGCGCTGAGACCGACCGGGCGGACCTTGACGTACAACCTTCCGGGGACGTCGGTCCTGATATCTGAGGCTTCGACGCAAAATGAAGAAGAACCGGGGCTTACCGAGGAGGTCGAACTGACGCACTGTCCACCAGGCCCGAAGGTTCCGTTGTTCGCATAACAGGAAAGAGATGGCGAGTTGGAAGAAAGCTCCTCCGACAACCAGCGGAAACAGGCCCTCGTGATTTGCGGCGTCACTTCGGAATCGATTCTCAGGATTACTTCGTAGGGCAGATTTTCGCGGACGTATTCCGGCATTTCGATTCCGGTCAGCCTCGCCTCTCCCTCTGAAAGCGGCTTGAACTGGGAAAGCTGCGGGACAGAAGAGCAGGAGGCGAGAAGAAGAAAGATTGCAGCCACGGTCACGTAAAATGATGCCCTTTTCATCGTCATGCCCTTTCTCACAATTGGACCTCAGATACCTAAAACCTGAAACAGGACGCTGGAGCAATTCTATAGGTCTAATGGCGGATAAATCGAAACTCACAAACTACTCAAAGCCGGGTCGGAATGCTAACCCGGCGCCCCTTTTACAACTCTCTGCAGAATAGACCTCCCAAAGGCAGAAGTCAAATATCAGACCTCGTATTTCAACATCCATTTTCCGGTTTAGAAGTCTTTTATTCTGTTGCTTTTATGTCGAGAAATTACGTCGAAAAATCCTATTTCTCAGTGAGAGTCCGTTCGGAAACGGGAACATGGATCTTGCTCTGCCCTTCCTGCTCTGTTCAAAACCACGATTTTCGTTTATAAATACAAGCTGTCACAAATATTTTTCATCCCGAGGAACTATGGAAAGCGATCAACAAACGGGCAAAGAGGCTCAACGGCGCAAGAGCAGGAGCGCGAGCCAATCCGAAAAAGACAAACGGACTACATCCGGGGATGCTCCAAAAAACAGGAAATGCTTCGAGATAGATATTTTTCGCGACTGGTGCAAATCCTGCGGCATCTGTGCAGCTTTTTGCCCGCGGGAATGCATACGTCTGGACGAGGAGGGCGCTCCGACCTGCATCGATTCAAGCCGGTGCACCGGGTGCGGCTGGTGTGAGATCCACTGCCCGGATTTTGCCATAAGCGTTCATGAAAGAGATCACCTGAAGGGAGACTCTGCTTGACAGCAGCAAAAAGACCTCCCGGCCGGCAGCTTCTTCTCCAGGGCAACGAGGCCATAGTCGAGGGTGCACTTGCCGCAGGCTGCCGTTTCTTTGCCGGCTACCCCATAACTCCGGCCACCGAAATCAGCGAGGTGATGTCATACAGGCTGCCCGCTGTCGATGGCACCTTCATCCAGATGGAGGATGAGATCGCAAGCCTTGGCGCGGTTATCGGGGCTTCCCTTGCCGGGGTGAAGTCGATGACGGCTACCAGCGGCCCGGGGTTTTCTCTTATGCAGGAAAACCTCGGTTTTGCCTGCACCGCCGAGGTCCCGTGTGTAATCGTGAACGTCATGCGCGGAGGTCCAAGCACGGGGCTGCCCACGAAAGTAAGCCAGGGCGACGTGATGCAGGCGCGGTGGGGAACTCATGGAGACCATCCGGTAATCGTTCTGGCCGTATCCACGACCCAGGATTGCTTCACTACGACGGTCCGGGCATTCAACCTGTCCGAAAAATACCGCATTCCTGTGATCGTGTTGGCCGATGAGGTCGTCGCGCACACGCGGGAAAAAATCTATTTGCCCCGTCCCGAAGAGGTAGAGGTAATCGACCGCATAAGGCCGAATATGCCTCCCGATTGGTACATACCTTACGAGGACAACAGCCGTGGGGTCCCGCCGATGAGTGTGTTCGGCGACGGGTATCGGTATCATGTAACCGGGCTGATTCACGATGTACGGGGATTTCCAACCGAGCGCCAGGACGAGATCACCGCATTCTCGAGCCGCATTTTCAGAAAGATAACTCAGCACTTCTTCGACATTATGCAGATAGAGGAAGAAATGACCGAGGATGCCGAGGTGCTGGTGGTTGCCTATGGTTCCGTGGCGCGTTCGGCGCGCCGGGCGGTAAGGGAGGCGCGCGAACGAGGAGTTAAGGCGGGACTTATTCAGCTAGTTACGCTTTGGCCTTTTCCGAGACAAGCCGTTGAACCGGTTCTGCGCCGTGTCAGGGCTGTGCTCGTCCCGGAACTGAACATGGGGCAGATGTCTCGAGAGGTCAAGAGAATAAACGAGGGAGCGACTCGGGTTGAGACCCTGAACCGCATAGACGGCAACCTGATAACACCGAACGAAATCCTGATTCGCCTGCTCAGGATGTGAAGAGCTTGAAGAGTTTTGAGCTGTGAGTTTTTAGTTTTTAGTAAGTAGAGTTGCGCTGGGCGGTAAGTTCCTAACCGAACTTAAAACTAAAAACTGAGTTTCGAGGAGTTTGCAGGAGTATGGCTGGTTCAAGAAGCTATCGGGATTTGGTGGTCTGGCAGAAATCCATGGACCTGGCTGAGAGCATCTACTCCTGTACGCGTTCCTTTCCCCGCGAAGAAATGTATGGCATTATCTCAAAGTTGCGCAGGGCTGGGGCATCTGTACCTTTTAATATCGCCGAAGGCCAAGCCAGGAACAATTCAGGGGAATTCCGCCAGTTTCTTGGAATAGCCAGAGGATCAGTTGCGGAGCTGGAAACCGGGATTCTGCTATGTGAGCGGCTGGGCTATCTGGACTCAGCGAGATCAGAGAAGTTGTTGGCGAACTGCGAGGAAATCCAGAAACTCCTCACAGGCTTGAGAAATTCGCTCAAGCCAAAAGAGTTTTGAATTAAGGAGAGATGCGCAGGGCTGGGACATTCCCAACCGAACAATAACTCAAAACTAATAACTCAAAACTAAAAACTCCTATGGCTGAAGTTACAAGGCTTATCCACAAATACCTGCGCCATGATAAGAGGTTTCCTCACGTCTGGTGCCCCGGATGCGGAAACGGCATCCTGCTCGGATCGCTCATCCGGGCAATCGACGCTACGGGACTGGAAAAAGACGAGATCGTCATAGTCTCCGGTATAGGGTGTTCGGGGAGGATATCCGTTTACGTAGACTTCAACACCCTTCACACGACACACGGACGCGCTCTTACATTCGCCACCGGCATAAAGCTCGGCAACCCCAAGCTCAACGTCATCGTGATAATGGGCGACGGCGACGCAACGGCAATCGGAGGCAATCACTTCATCCATGCCGCCCGGCGCAATCTGGACCTTACCGCCATTGTCGTAAACAATAACATCTACGGAATGACAGGCGGGCAATATTCGCCCACGACCCCGTATGGGGCGCTAGCCTCAACCGCGCTTTACGGAAACGTCGAGCATGCCTTCTCGATTGCAGAACTGGCCGTCACGGCCGGGGCGAGCATGGTATCCAGGGGCACGGTCTATCACGCTTCCATGCTCGATGACCTTATCGCCCGAGCCATTGTCAAGCGGGGATTTGCAGTCGTAGAAGCAGTCACCCACTGCCATACCCAGTACGGAAGAAGAAACCGCATGGGCACCGCGGTCGAGATGCTTCACTGGCAAAAGGAATCAGCCGTTCCAGTGGAAAAAGCCAAAGAGATGACGGAAGAGCAGCTCCGGGGAAAATTCACGATAGGCATTCTGGCCGACCGGAACCTGCCCGTCTATACCCAGGAATACGAAAAAGTGCGGCAGGCGGCCCGGGCCATGGTGTCGGGACGGGAGAAACCCGATGGGAAGATATGAAATACGACTGAGCGGCACTGGAGGGCAGGGCTTGATTTTCGCCGGGGTCATTCTCGCTGAGGCGGCGGGGATACATGACGGGAAATACGTTTGTCAAACCCAGAGCTACGGCCCGGAGGCGCGGGGAGGGGCGAGCAAAGCGGAGGTTGTGATAAGCGACCGGGAAATAGACTATCCGAAGGCCATAAAACCCGACCTGCTGCTGGCCATGAGCCAGAAATCATGCGACGCTTATTTTTTTGACCTCAAACCGGCGGGAATGCTAATAGTTGATTCGACCCTGGTGAGCCAGCTTCCGACTACCCGGGCCGTCGCAATCCCGTTTACACAGTTGGCCCGCGAAAGGCTGGGAAAAGAAATAGCCGCGAACATCATCGCACTTGGTGCTCTCGCGACGCTTTCCGGGGCTGTCTCGCTGAGCAGCCTGGAGGCGGCGGTAATGAACCGGATTGAACGCGGGACCGAAGACTTCTACAGGAAAGCCCTGGAACTTGGCATCGAAGCGGCAAGAAACGCAATGAAAATGAAGGCTGAACTCGAATATTATGAAGATTCTTCTGACTAATGACGACGGGATTTTTTCAAAAGGAATAGAGACTCTTTACCAGGCGCTGTCCCTGGAGCATGAGGTCACCGTTGTCGCCCCGGAAACCGAACAGAGCGCCGTGGGGCACGCTATTACATGGCTGGATCCCCTGCGCGTCAACCTTGTAAACCGAAACGGCCATTTTTTCGGGCACGCCCTTAAGGGGACCCCGGCCGACTGTGTAAAAATCGCGGTAAGCGAACTGATGGACCCGCCTCCCGAGATTGTCGTATCAGGCATCAACCTCGGGGCCAACGTGGGAGTAAACGTAATCTACTCGGGCACGGTTTCCGCGGCAACAGAAGCGGCGGTCCTGGGCATTCCGGCGATAGCCGTCTCAATCGATTCCTTTGCGCCTCTTAGCTTTAGCGCCGCAACCGAATTCATTCCCAGACTTGTCGCCAAGGTTGGGAAAGAAGGGCTGCCGCCCGGCGTATGCCTCAATGTCAACATCCCGAACCTGCCCGCCGACAAAATCCTCGGAGTCCGCGTAACACGGCAGGGCAACCTCAAGTGCCTCGAAAGATACGATCGCCGGATAGACCCGCGAAGTCATGTCTACTACTGGCTGACAAACGCATCGGTCCAGCAGGACGAAAGCCGCGATGCGGACTCACATGCGCTTGCCATGGGATACATATCGGTAACTCCCATCCACCACGACCTCACCAATTATCCGATGATCGACAAACTGCGGCAGTGGCGTCTCTAGGCAGATTATCAATACCTGAATATAGCGGCAATCCCGCTATCGCCTGGCATTTGCGCCGAGTCGAGCGCGTAAATGCTTCCCCCGTTTAGATACGTTTGCGCGAAAGCCACATCGAGCAACTCTTCATCCCCGCTTTGTTGCCCGACGTGAACTTCGACCTGCCCCGAAACGGGGTCGTATTTTCCCCATTTCTGTACGCCGATATCCTCAAAGAGCGTGTCAATTCTTCCCGCAACTGCGCTCGGCAAAATTTGCTCGATACTCTCGGATGCAAGCGTTCCTCCCAAATGATTCCCGTACCGCTCGATTGCCTGCTCCTGTTCCCTGCGAAAATACGGCGATACTGCCGGCAAGCCTCGCCTGAGAAGCTCCTGCGAATCCAGGCCGTCGGGGTTTCCTTCGATAATTCCTACGGTATTCCTATATGCATCCACCAGTTTGAACATCGGATAGAGATAATCCACACCCGCAAAGACAAGGGGTATATTTTCTTCTCTCAGGTAAGGATGGAGACTGTCCTTCAAAATCTGAAAATAGTGCCAGAGGTACTCTTTTTCCGATTCTGCACCGCCTCCGTGCCCGTGGATCATGGAGACAGCGCCGGAGCTGGAGGCTTGAGCCGCCATCCGGAAAAGAGGAGCCGACTCCTGATCGTAACCGAGTGCCTCGCGCATGCTCTGCGGGACATTTTTCAGCTCGATTTCGTTCACCCCGAATTCGGTACACTCCAGAAGCCGAACGCTTTTGCGGCTCACCGCCAGGATGAGGAATCTCTTGCAGCAGTGCAGCATCGGCACGAGCGGTCTGAGATAAAATTGGCGGCCCACTGAGACCCGTTCATCGAAATGGATCGGCAGCCGAAAGGTCTTGAACAGGTTTTTGGAAATGAGAATACTCAGCCCGTCAGCGAGGCGGCGGTTGAAAAAGCCTTCTTTCATAAGATTGAAAGCGGGTCCGAGAAGGTTCCTGGCATCTGCGGAGCGCATTCCCCTCGCTTCCAGTTCCTTTTCGGCGCCTCGAAGAAGGTTATCCAGCCGGATGGGGTCCTGTTCGGTTTCCCTCCCGGCGCGATGGGTCTGCAGGTAAACCGAAACACAGTAATCGTCCCTTATTTGCATCAGTTCTCTGATCTCGTCTTTCAAGACAAAATCCATATGCGGCCTCCTTCCTGCCAGATGGAGATGGTCATTCAGTTTAGTTGGAAATAAAAAGCCTGCCATTTTCCTAAAGATAACCATTCCTTAAGCCGGGTGGGCGTTTCGGGGAGGGCGAGCAACTCGAACGTGAACCAAGAGGAAACAATGGAATTAAGCATCAATGACGGCTATACAAGATTTTTGAGACTATGAGTTAAGTGGAGACCAAGAAAAAAACCAAAACGCTTAGGTTTATGTTATAATGCCAACTGTTGACATGATAGAGGGTCTGCGCGTGGTGATTTATCCTAATGACCATAGACCGGCCCATGTGCATGTCATTGGCAGGGGCTTTGAGGCTGTTTTCAAGCTCAATTGTCCCGAAGGCCCGCCGGAGCTGCGCGAGAATTACGGTTTTGCGGCAGGCGAGCTGGCAAGGATCAAAGCGGCTCTCACGTCGAGATTGACGCTCATATGTGAGGAATGGAGTAGAATTCATGGTTGAGCCGAAAGACGAAATCGACGCCGCGAACGATCGGGCGACTGCTCACCTGGCCAAGACCCCGACTGCGATAGCGGCGCGCTATGACCGCCGTATCGGCCGTTTGGTGATCGACCTCAGCAGCGGCCTGTCAATTTCATTCAAGCCGCGTGACGCCCAAGGGCTGGAAGAAGCCAAACCGGAGCAACTCCAGAACATCGAGATTTCGCCCTCGGGGCTGGGTTTGCACTTCCCCGCCCTTGATGCTGATCTTTATCTGCCCGGCCTTTTGGAAGGCTTTCTGGGCTCCCGCCGCTGGATGGCGGCACAACTGGGCAAGGCAGGCGGGAAGGCCTCCTCAGACGCAAAATCCGCTGCCGTGCGCGCTAACGGTAAACTCGGCGGGCGACCGAAGAAAGAGATTGCAAGAGGCGGTGACACCAGGACGTGACCTCTATGGTTCCGCCTTCAGATCATCCACCATTTACAAGCCAAAGCGAAGGGCCGCGTCCGATCTGGCCTGAGCCGATGCCTTGGGCGTTTTTTCTGTCATTCTTGCCTGAGCGATATTTTCTTTGTGCACATCCCTCTCTTTTTCATTTCTTCAGCGATCTTTGCCGGAATGGGGCGGCACCCGCAGTATTTGACATGCTCAAGGTGCCATTCCAGTCTTTGTTCCATTGTTGCATTGACAGGCATGCGGTGCGCGTGATGCCACTCTCTATTTATCTTTGACTCTTTCATGGGCAGGCCTTGTGTGAGTCGTAAGCCTGGATGGCAACGGGTAAAGCCCGCATAACGGCATTGCCTGCTGCTGGCAGGCCGACCAGTATCGCACTGATCACCTCATCGCGCGACGCCCCGGCCTCTTTTGCAATCGCTGTATGGAATGGAATGCCGCTATCGAGACGCAATGCCGACAAGACCGCCAGGTATGCAAGACTTTCCGTTTTCTTATCCAGGGCGCTTGCATCGCCGAGATTCCGGACTGCAGACATCCATGCCCTGGCGTGCTGTGGCGCTTCCTTCAGGAACACTTGAAAAGCATCACTCATCAGATTCTCTTTATGGCTCATTCTATTGCCCCTTCGTCTATTTTTATTGCACAGTAGTATGGCACGGCTCTGGAGCGCGGGAGTATCAAATCTGCTTTATCGCCTTCCTGGTGGCTTCCATGAAAGCCTGCAAGGTGGGTGATACCCACCTGTCCCGATACCAGATCATCAATATGGCTACCTCGATCTTGCCCTCGGACCATGGCAGAATGACCAGCCTGTTTTGACGCACTTCTTCGGCTAGCGCAATTTCAGGCAGGACCGCGATTCCAACCCCGGCCATGACACAGTGTTTGATAACCTCAACGCTGCTGAATTCAAACCTGTTGAATCTGACGACTTCTTCCTGCTTCAGGATCTGTTCAAAGATTCTCCTGTAGCTGCAATCCACTCTCGAAAAAAGGAAGGTTGCTCCTGCCAAATCCCGTGTATGCAAACTCTTTTTTGCCGTCAGGGGGTGATCCGGGCAAGCTGCGAGCACCACCGATTCAAATCCGACGGTTTCCACCTCGAGGTCCGCTGCGCTGATTGACTCCGCGAGCAAAAACGCCAGATCGGTTACGCCCTTGCGCAGGTCCTTGTCCAGTCCTTCATGGGCGCATGTAATGAAGTTGAGTTGGACTTTCGGAAACCTGGAGTGAAATACCTTGAGGATGGCCGGTAGCCGGTGTACCCCAAATGTCTCCGGAATCCTTACCGTCAACGATCCAGCCGGCTCTCTGTCACCTGTCACAGCCGCGTTGGTCTCGTCAACCAGATCCAGTATCTTGCCTGCATATTGGAGTAACTGTACCCCGGTTTCCGTCAGTTGCACCCGTTTCCCCAAACGGTCAAAAAGCTGTACGCCGAGTTCTTCTTCTAACGTCTGAATCTGCGCCGAGATGCTGGATTGCGCATAATGAAGCTGCACCGCAGCCTTATTGAAGCTCAAAAGATTAGCTACCGTTTGAAATGACCTTAGCTGGCGGATCTCCATTTCCCACTCTCCAATCGCTTATTTCGATTGATATGTTCAAAACAATTCGTTGGACTCGATATCTGTGATTCAATATTCTCGTACTACGATATTTGGAGAATTTCAATACAAAGATGGAGGTCGAACAATGGACAAAGTTCACACAAGCTCATTTAAGAGATTCCTTTTCAGGGTGATGCCTGCAGGCCTTTGTGCGGCAGACCGGATGGAACCGGCCTCGGCTTGCAAGCTGGACAACAAGTCATACCCGCACGGTTCGCAAATAATGGAAGGCGCAAAAATCCTCGAGTGTGTCAATGGAGAATGGGAGGAGCGGATCAATTGTTTTGTAACAGTTGGTCCCTAGAGTAATTCATTTTTCTGCGAAAATATCGAAAGGAGCCGATGATGCAAGGTGAAGGACAGGATCAGACGGAGAGGAAAACTCTGGTGATTTTAGCCACGGATCGTGCAGGGAAAGGCGATGATGAACTGGGACGCAGAATTGTCATCAATTTTGTGAAAACCCTGAAGGAAATCGGAGACGACCTGTGGCGGCTGGCCCTGCTGAATGGGGGAGTCAAGCTGGCCGTAGAGGGTTCCGAAGTTTTACCCGAACTCAAAGAGCTGGCCGATCAAGGACTGGGAATTCTCGTCTGCGGCCGTTGCCTAGAGACTTTCAACCTGCTGGAGAAAAAAAGGGTGGGCGAAGCCGCCAATATGCTGGATATCGTGACCTCTATGCAGGTAGCGGAAAAAGTTATATCTCTCACCTGAGCCTTGATACGAAGTTGCGTATCCAACGCTCCGCGAGGCGGGCAGACACGGGCTGCGCCTGCCTGGCGGAGTCCTACCCGGAGAACACCGGACTGGACACAGAAAGCTTCCGATTCGAATAGAGCCCCAACTAACAACTAAAAACTAAAAACTGCAAACTAACCGATTTTATCATTGACGATGCAAATTTCCGGGTCGAATTCAAGTTCGTGCTTGAGGCCCCGTTCCATAAGTTCGCTTACCACCAGCAGCGGGTCTTTCCCCTCGTAGAGCACGCTATAGACCTGCTGGCATATGGGCATCTCCACTTCCATTTTCTTGGCGAGGAAATGAATCGATTTGGCGGTGCTGACTCCTTCTGCCACCTGGCGCATTCCGCCGAGGATTTCATCGAGCTTTCTGCCCTGCCCTAGCTGCATTCCAACCGTGCGGTTTCGACTCAGATCGCCGGTGCAGGTAAGCAGCAGGTCACCTATCCCGGCTAGGCCGGAGAAAGTGAGAGGGTGAGCGCCCATTTTGACGCCCAGTCTCGATATTTCGGCAAGGCCGCGCGTGATCAGGGCCGCCCGGGTATTGTATCCGAAAGAGAGTCCGTCACAGGCGCCCGCCGCAAGGGCTATGACGTTCTTGGAGGCCCCGGCAATTTCAACTCCCGTAACATCGAGGCTCGTGTAGATGCGGAACCTGCCCGTCGAGAGCACCCCCTGGACTTGCCGGGTGATCTCCAGGTTTTGACCGGCAAGGGTTACGGCCGTCGGAATGCCCCGCATTACTTCCTTGGCAAACGAGGGGCCCGAGAGGCAGAGCGTCTGCACTCGGCTTTGCTTTGGCAGTACTTCTTTCCAGATGCCGGACATGGTCAGCAGGGTGTCATTCTCGATGCCCTTGGTCGCGTTCACGATTATGGCGTCATCGTGCAGATGTGGAAGCATCCGCATGACGACCCCCCGATATACGTGGGAAGGAATGACCATGACAAGCAAACGGCTTGCCCTCGCCACTTCCTCCAGCGAATTTAGGGGGCAAACGCCTTCATGGAGGCGGTGTCCGGGGAGATAAATGCCGTTTTCGCCCGTCTTGCGGATTGTCTCGCACAGATCCTCTTCAAACACCCAGAGATTGACTTTCAAACCCTTTGAGGCAAGCAGATGGGCAAGGGTAGTCCCCCAGCTTCCGGCCCCGATTACGCCTACCGGCCCTTCAGTTCTATGCAATTCTAATCTTCCTCTCTTGTATCTTCAGTTGTATCTTCAGTTGTATCGTCTCTTATATCTTCTCTTGTATCTTCACTTTCGTCGAGCACGGTCAGGTCCACCACTTTCTCGCCTTCGGGAAGGTCGATCAGTTTGACCCCCTGGGTTACCCGGCCGATTATGCTTATCTGGGAAACAGGCATTCTTATGAGGCGGCCCCTGTCCGTAATCAGCATGATTCCGTTTTCTTCCCCTACCTGCCGGAAACCTATCACCTGCCCGTTTCGTTCGGTTACCTTTATATTGAGCACTCCCTGCCCCCCGCGGCCCTGCGGCCGGTAGCTTTCCTCGGGCGTGCGCTTTCCGAATCCCTTTTCCGTAACCACGAGCATGCACTTTTGGGGATCGATTACATCCATGCCGACCAGTTCGGTATCTTTGACGTTCATTCCCCGGATGCCTCGGCTGACGCGTCCGAGCGGACGGAACTCATCTTCCTTCACCCGGATACACTTGCCTTTACGGCTCATGAGGAAAAGATCGCGTTGACCGTCTGTGATCACCACCGAGATAAGCTCGTCATCGTCGTCCATGTTGATCGCACGGATACCGCTTGAACGCGGGTTGGAATAGACGGAGAGATCGCTTTTCTTGACGATGCCGTTCTTTGTCGCCATTACAGCAAAGTGGCCGGGTGAGAACTCACTCACCGGCAGGATAGTTTGTATCTTTTCGCCCTGCTGGAGGGGAAGAAGATTCACCACGGCTTTTCCCAGCGCCGAGGGCCCTACTTCGGGTATTTCATAGACTTTGAGCCAGAATACCTGCCCCCGGTTGGTGAATATGAGAAGATAGTTGTGCGCCATCGCCGTAAAGAGGCAGGTCACGACGTCCTCTTCGCGGGTGCTCATCCCGGTTCGCCCTTTGCCGCCTCGTCTCTGGTAGCGGTAGATCGAAAGGGGGGTCCTCTTTATGTAGCCCGCCCTGGAGATGGTCACCACCATTTCGTCATTGGGAATGAGGTCCTCGATGCAGATATTCCCCGCATCGGGAATGATTTCCGTCTTGCGCAGGTCGCCGAATTCGTTCATCAGCGCCCGTATTTCTTCGCGGATAACCTGGTCGACGGCAGCGGCGGAGGAAAGTATCGCATTCAGACGTTCGATCTCCCGGATAATATCCTGGTAGTCCTGCATGATCTTTTCGCGCTCGAGACCCGTCAGGCGCTGGAGTCTCATGTTCAGGATTTCCTGCGCCTGGACGTCTGAGAAGTCGAACTGCTCGATGAGGCCCCGCTTGGCTTCAGCCGGATTCTGCGCCGCACGGATGAGTTTGATAACGGCGTCGAGATTATCGAGCGCTTTTTTCAATCCTTCCAAAATATGCGCCCGCTTTTCGGCCTGCCTGAGTTCGAACTGGGTGCGCTTTACGACGACCTCACGGCGAAAATCGATAAAATGCTGCAGGATTTCCTTGAGGCTCATGACCTCTGGCCGGTTATCCACCACGGCGAGCATGATGATGCCGAAAGAGGTCTCGAGTGCTGTGTTTTTGTAGAGCTGATTTTCGACCACTTTGGGCTCTTCGCCCTGGCGCAGTGTCAGGACGACCCGCATCCCTTGGCGGTCGGATTCGTCGCGAACGTCCGTGATTCCCTCTATTCTCTTCAGCTTTACCAGTTCGGCTATGCGTTCGAGCAGCCTCGCCTTGTTCACCTGGAAGGGAAGCTCGGTGATGATGAGGTGCTGTTTTCTGCCCGACTCCTCGACATCCACCCGGCCGCGCATCTTGACCGTGCCCTTGCCGGTCTCGTAGGCATCCACGATCCCCTCGCATCCGTGAAGAAATCCGGCAGTCGGAAAGTCCGGGCCCGGAATGAAGCGCATGAGATCCTTCACCGTGGTGTCGGGGTTATCGAGGAGCGCGAGGAGTCCGCTGCACAGTTCGCTCAGGTTGTGCGGAGGGATGTTTGTCGCCATACCGACAGCTATGCCCGATGAGCCGTTGAGGAGCAGACTGGGCACCCGGGTCGGGAGCACTACCGGCTCCAGGATCGTGTTGTCGTAGTTGGGCTGGAACGGGACGGTTTCCTTCTCTATGTCCCGCATGAACTCCATGCCCAGTTTGGACATTCGGATTTCGGTGTACCGCATGGCAGCCGCCGGGTCTCCGTCCACCGACCCGAAGTTGCCCTGGCCGTCTATGAGCGGGTGGCGCATGGAAAAGTCCTGGGCCATGCGAACGGTTGCATCGTAGATGGCCGCATCTCCGTGCGGGTGATACTTACCCATGACATCGCCGACGATGCGCGCCGACTTCTTATAGGGCTTGTTGTAGTCGTTATTGACTTCGTGCATCGAAAAGAGAATGCGCCGGTGGACGGGCTTGAGGCCGTCGCGCACGTCGGGTATGGCGCGCCCGATTATGACGCTCATAGCGTAGTCGAGATAGGAAAGCTTTATTTCGTCGGCAATGTTTATGGGTCTGAGATCCATACTTTAGTTCCTCAATTCCTCAAAAATTTAGGAATTCAGGGATTCTCCATTCCTTCAATTCCTAAATCCCTAAATTCCTAAATCCCTAAATTCCTGAATTCCTCAATTCCAACTAAATATCCAGCTCGCGAAAATCGAGCGCGTTTACCTGGATGAACTCGCGCCTCGGCTCCACCGGGTCCCCCATAAGGGTTGTAAAGAGCTCATCGGCGAGCACCTGGTCATCGACCCTCACCTGAAGCAGCGTCCTTTTCTCCGGGTCCATGGTGGTATGCCAGAGCTGCTCGGGGTTCATTTCACCGAGGCCTTTATACCTCTGGATCGTGGTGCCTTTCCTGGCCTCGTCCATGAGGTGTTGAAAAAGGGCCCTGGGATCGTCGAAGCTCGTCTGGCCCTGGCTATCCTGCACGACATACGGGACAGCGTGCAGAAGTGAGAGTGTCCTGTACAGTGAGAGCAGTTTGCGGAATTCGACGGATGCCAGGAAATCGCAGCCGATCCGCTGTTTCTTGTGGCCGTTGGCGAGTTCCATAACATCCAGGTCGTAGCCGCGCTGCTCCTCTTCGACTTCGATGGGGATCACCTCGTATCCGGACTCCTCGAGTTTTGCCTTGAGAACAGAGGTCGGGTCCTCCTGGTCTGAGTCCTCCAGGCCGTTTTCATCAAAGATGCGGATGATCTTCTCGAGCAGCTTCTTGGACATTCCTCTCTTTGATTGGCGGTCGAGCCATTCATCATACCGGGAGAATGTCTTGAGAAGGCCTATGAGCTGCTCCGGGGCAAGCGGCTGATCGCTGCCAGGCAAAAAAACCTGTTTCTTCTCGGATGCGCGCTTGAGTAGAAAAGCATTGAGGCTGTCTTCGTCCTTGAGGTAGTGCTCGGCTTTTCCAACCGCCAGCCGGTAGAGCGGCGGCTGCGCTATATAGAGGTATCCCAGCGCGATCAGTTCGGGCATCTGGCGGAAGAAAAACGTCAGCAGAAGGGTCCGGATATGCGCTCCGTCCACGTCGGCGTCCGTCATTATGACTATATAATGATAGCGCGCCTTATCGGGATTGAATTCGTCCTTGCCTATGCCTGTGCCCAAGGCGGAAATCATGTTCCTGATTTCCTGGTTTTCCAGCATCTTGTCGAAGCGCGACTTCTCGACGTTCAGTATCTTGCCCCGCAGCGGCAATATGGCCTGAAAAGCCCTGTTTCTGCCCTGCTTTGCGGAACCACCGGCCGAATCGCCCTCCACTATAAAGATTTCGCTCTTCGAGGGATCGCGCTCCTGGCAGTCGGCCAGTTTTCCGGGAAGAGAGTGGTCGCCGAGCACGCCCTTTCTTCGGGTAAGCTCTTTTGCGCGCCGGGCGGCCTCGCGCGCTCTCGCCGCGTCCAGGACCTTTTCGAGGATGGCCCGGATTATTTTCGGATTTTCTTCAAAAAAGATGGAAAGCTTCTCGTAGACGAGATTTTCGACCAGCCCCTTCACCTCGCTGTTTCCAAGCTTGGTCTTGGTCTGGCCTTCAAACTGCGGCTGAGAAATCTTGATGCTGACCACGGCCGTCATGCCTTCGCGCACATCATCACCAATCAGTTTATCCAGGTCCGGCTGCTTGATCGTTTTGTTCTGAGTCGCATACTGCTTGATCGACCTCGTAAGGCCCGCCTTGAAGCCGACCAGGTGAGTCCCGCCCTCTTTGGTGTTGATGTTGTTGGCAAAAGTGAAGATCTTCTCGTTATATGTGCCGTTATATTGGAGTGCGACCGCGGCCGAGATCCCCTGCTTTTCACCCGCTATGGAAATGACTTCGGGGAAAATCGGCTCCTTATTCCTGTTCAGGTATTCCACAAACGAGACAAGACCGCCTTCATAATAGAAAACCTTATCCTTTGGAACGCGCTCGTCGCTGAGTTCGATTCGAACCCCGCTGTTAAGGAAAGCAAGTTCCCTCATGCGCTCCGCAATTATGTCGAAGCTTATTTCGGTTTCCTCGAAAATGAGAGGGTCCGCCTTGAATGTTACACGGGTCCCCCGCTTTTGAGTCTCGCCCTTTATCAGAAGCCCCGTTTTCGGCTCGCCGCGCTCGAAGCGCTGAAAGTAAACCTTACCGTCGCGCCGGACTTCGACTTCCAGGTACTCGCTCAGGGCGTTTACCACCGATACGCCCACACCGTGAAGACCGCCCGAGACCTTGTAGCTCGAATCGTCGAATTTCCCGCCCGCGTGGAGCTTTGTCATTACGACAGTCAGGGCCGGGAGGTTTTCTTTTTCGTGAAGGTCCACCGGAATGCCTCGGCCGTTGTCGTCCACCGTAACCGAGCTGTCCAGATGAATCTTTACTCGAATATGGTTGCAATGGCCTGCGAGAGCCTCGTCTATGCTGTTGTCGACAACTTCGTAGACGAGATGATGAAGACCTTCGGTGGAGACATTGCCGATGTACATCGAGGGGCGCACGCGCACCGCGCTCAGGCCTTCCAGCACAGTTATCTGTTGTGCGTTGTAATCGTCCTGAGGGAAAGTTGGCAGCACGTTCATATCCTGCATAAACTGAAATCCTCCGTCCGCTGTAAGTCCAGGCAATTTTCGTGCGGGCGCAAATTGGGTTCAAATAAATAAGCCATTGAAACTGCTTACAAAAACAAGTGATTATACAGCTTTCCGGCGCATTTTTCAATGCAAATCGGGCGGGACGCTCTTTTGCCGGCCAAGGCTGGGAAAGGCTTCGACAAGGGGGGATGAAGTTTTTTGTAAAGCAGAATTCTAACCACGCCCAAAGGGAGTTTCTGGGCAGGATTAACAGGATTTGCGATATTAACAGAAAAAGATCTTTTTGACAGGCTTTACAGGATTAACAGGAAAACAACAGGCCAAAGGCAAATCAGGAACTAATCCTCAGCGTTGATCGTGTTGTTAATCTGTCTAAAAAGTTTTTCTCCGTGTCCTCTAAAGATCGACCGCGGCCCCTCGAAGTAGGCCACTGGATTTTTGGAATTGTCGCATGCCTCTGTGGTGAACGCCTTCTTTCCGAAATTATCTTTCGATCCTGTTAATCCCGTCTAAGAGCTTTTCTCCGCGCCCTCTAAAGATCGACCGCGGCCCCTCGAAGTAGGCCACTGGATTTTTGGAATTGTCGCATGCCTCTGTGGTGAACTTTGCGCTACGCCAAAAACTCCTCTATCCCCAGTTCTTTTGCACGATCTCTGACCCTGCCTGCTACTTCCGGTGCCATTTCGATGTCGTCAGGCCAGGGGCGGGTGTGGCCGTCTTCGGCGCCTTTTCTGGTGGCGTCGATGACAATTCGCCCGCCTTGCCTCAGGATGTCCCTTTTGGGATCGACATTGTTAAACACCTTCCAGAGCACGAACGAATAATCGCGCAGGTCGATTCCTGAATCCAGCAGGACCAGTATCGAGAAAGCCTTTAGTGCCCGTTTTCGCAGCAGCTTCTCGGACAGGCTCCTCCCCGAGGTGGTCCCGTCTTTAGCGAAATTAATGAGCAGCAGCCGGTTTCGAACATCAATCGCGGGGCAATGAAATGCGTTCAGCAGGCTGGATGTATCCCTTATACTTTTTTCGATAGCCTCCTCGGCCGGGACCTCGATAGCCCCCCCGCCCGCCCGCGAGGCAGGCATCGGCCTTGGTTTTTCATCCGGACGCCTGCCGGTCGCGTCGATACCTATCTTGGCGCCAAAAAGCGCGTCCGGGGCGCTATGGTCCAGCACGTCCAGGACGCCTTCCGTGATATAGACATCGCTTTCCAGGTCTACGTTATTCAAAATCGTCTCAAAGACCTTGCGGGGGTTTTTCAGCGAGACCCCGCCGTCCACAAGCACGACGGCCTTGGAGAAGCTCATCTGCCCCTGCCCCCATACGGCGCTCATGATTCTGCGGGCATGCCCCGGATATTCCTTTTCGATCGCCATTACCACGATGTTGTGAAACACCCCTTCCCAGGGCATCCAGAAATCGCGCACCTCGGGATGAATTGCTCCAAGCAGCGGGAGAAATATGCGCTCGGTCGCTTTGGCAAGCCAGCAGTCTTCCATCGGAGGCCGCCCTACGATGGTCGCGGAGTAAACGGGATTTCGGCGATGGGTCAGCACCGTCAGGTGAAAGACCGGGTACTCGCCAACCAGCGAGTAGTACCCGGTATGGTCGCCAAATGGTCCTTCCAGCCGGAGTTCCTCCGGGTCCACGTATCCTTCGAGCACGAATTCGGCCTCAGCCGGAACTTCCAGGTCTACGGAGACGCAGCGGGTCATCCGAACCGGTCTCGTCCGGATAAAGCCGGCCAGGATCATCTCGTCTATGCCCCGGGGAAGAGGGGCGGTCGCAGCGTAGGTCACCGCCGGATCGGTCCCGATCGCAACCGCAACCGGCATGCGTTTTCGGGCTTTGCGGTACTCCTGGAAATAGTTAGAGCCGTCCTTGTGGATGTGCCAGTGCATCCCCGTAGTATTGCGGTCAAAAACCTGGAGGCGGTACATGCCTGCGTTTCGCCTGCCCGTTTCCAGGCTTCGCGTAATTACGACCGGGAGCGTGACGAAGGGGCCTCCGTCCCCCGGCCAGCACTTTAGGACCGGAAGCATGGAGAGGTCGATTTCGTCTCCCCGGTATATTACCTCCTGACAGGGGGCCTTTTGGGTCTTCCGTGGGAAAAACCTGATCAGGTCGATCCCCATAGGAAGAAGCTTTGCCAGTTGCCTCAGCGATTTGGGAGGCTCTATGCGCACGAAGCGCTCGATCCTGCGGGCAAGTGCGTCCAGGGAGTCAGTTCCAAGGGCCATGCAGATCCGGCGCTCGCTCCCGAAAGCGTTGGTCAGGACGGGAAAGCGCGATTCCCTCACATTTTCGAACAGCAGGGCTTTGCCGCCTCCCCGGGCTTTGGACGCCAGGTCGGTAATGTGCGTAATCTCCAGGTCACAGGAAACGGGGGCTTTTATGCGGAGCAACTCCCCCGCTCTTTCCAGCTCCAATATGAATTCACCCAGGTTCTGGTATGCTCTTTTCATGTAATATACCTGCTCACCGCAGCACACGATAAAAAACTCTCACCACAGAGGCGTTCGATAATTCCAATAACCCGGTGGCCTGATTCGAGGGGCCGGAGTTGATCTTTAGAGAACACAGAGAAAAATCTGAAAAGAAAATTTAGGGATTTAATTCTTTAATTCCCTACCCATTCACCTATTCACCCATTCACCCATTCACCTACTCACCTGTCTTCACGTCCCGGCCAGGACCCCCAGGAAGAGCAGAATGGATATTGCGCTGTTTACGTGAAAAAAGGCGACGTTCACCTTGTCCAGGCAATCGGGCCGGACGAGCTTGTGCTCGGTGAAGATCAGGGCGCTGATGATCAGAAGAAAGAGAAGATAAATCTTACCGAGATCGAAGGCAAAATAGACCAGGAGCAGAAAGACGACCGTGAGTACGTGCAGCCAGGTGGAGAAAAGGAGCGCTTTTGACGCCCCCCAGCAAGCGGGCATTGAAAACAGGTCCTGGTCCCGGTCAAATTCGATATCCTGGCAGGAATAGAGGATATCGAAGCCCGCGATGTAAGTCATGAGCGCAACGGAGAGCAAAAGTATCTTCCACTCCAATTGACCGCTGACGGCTACCCAGACCCCTGCGGGGGCAAGCCCGATGCCGAAACCCAGGACCAGGTGGCAAAGCGAGGTGAACCTCTTTGTGAATGAATAAAAAAAGAGGACCACCAGCACCGGCACGGACAAAATCAGGCAAAGACGTCCGAGCAGGGCCGCTGACGCGACGAAAACAACCGCCGAAAGGGAAATCAAAAGGAGCACCGAAAGCAGGTCGACCTGGCCGGTCACATGAGGGCGGTTGGCCGTGCGTGAGTTCAGGCGGTCATAACGATAGTCGGCGAACCGGTTGAACCCCATGGCCGCAGACCTGGCCGAAGCCATTGCGACCATGATGAGCGCAAAGGTGCGGAAGCTCACCGTGTAATATCTGCCTGCAAGCAGCACGGCCGCCAGGGCGAACGGAAGGGCAAAAACCGTATGGCTGAACTTTATGAGCCTGCCATAAGTATGGATTTTAGATATCCACATCATCTTGCGAAAACCCTATCACGCGGAGACGCAGAGACGCAGAGAAAAACAATGAACCACGGATAGACACGGATGCACACGGATGAGATCACAATAAAAAATTCCTACTTCGGCCCTCTTTCGAACTCCAAAGTTTTCGCATCATGGAGGCTGCTTTGACAGCATTTTCTCACTTTTGCTTTTTATCCGTGTATATCAGTGTTAATCCGTGGTTCATTGTTCTTCTCTCCGTGATTGCCGGCCAGTGACTATACTATTTTCAGAAAACTTTTTCCACACTCTCCGGACGCTGGACCGGACTGCGGCAGGCATCCCCGGATGCTTCAAGGTGGTTTGAGGTTTTGTGAGGCGGGCTTTCGAGGCCAAAGGGCTTCCCCATAGCAGGCTTAGCTCCCGTTTTGCCTTTGGCCTGTTGTGTTCCTGGCAATCCTGTCAAAAGTCTTTTTGTCAAAAGTCTTTTTCGTAGGCGTCTAATAACTTCCTCACCTGGTCTCACTCAGTGAAAATGTCCCGGTAGATCTTGCGCATGTCTCTTTTGAGGATCTTGCCGCTGGGGGTTTTGGGCAGCTCCTCGCGGAACAGCACCGCCTTGGGGATTTTAAAGGGCGCCAGTTCACTTTTGCAAAGAGTGACGATCTCCTCCTCCCGAATCGTTTCGCCGCGTTTCGGAACTACCACTGCGACAACGGCTTCCACCCATTTGGGATGGTTCAAACCGATTACCGCAACCTCCTGGACGCGACTATCCTGGTAGATCACTTCCTCCACTTCACGAGTGGAAACGTTCTCCCCGCCGGTCTTGATCATGTCCTTCATACGATCCACCACTTTGATATAGCGGTCCTCGTCCAGAACGCCCACGTCCCCGGAATGAAACCAGCCGCCCTGCATCGCGTCTTCAGTCTTATCCGGTTCCTTGAAGTACATGATCATGGCGTGCGGCCCTTTGCCGCAAATCTCGCCGGGACTGCCGGCCGCCTCGATGGCTTTCCCCTGTTCATTCTCCAGCCGGCTTTCCATGTTCAGGCCGGCCATGCCGGCAGAGCCCAGCTTGTTCAGGGCATCTTTGGCCTTGAGAACGGTATGATAGGGCGCCAGTTCCGTCTGGCCGTAGTAGTTATAGATTTTGGTTTTGGGGAATTTTTTCAAGATTTCCTTGAGGATCTCCACCGGCATGATGGAGGCGCCGTAGTAGCATTTTTTCAAGCTGCCGAGGTCAAATCGCGCGAAATCCGGATGTCTCAGCATGCCGATCCACACGGTGGGCGGCGCAAAGAACATTGTCGCCCGGTACTCGGAAATGCTCCTGAGAATGCTGCCCACGTCCGGCGTCGTGAGCACGTTGGTGCCGCCCAGCCAGAAGATGGGATTCAAGAAAACGTCCCGCTGGGCGCAATGATAGATGGGAAGAGCGTTTACGTTCATATCATCGTCTTCGTACTGTCCGTCCACAATGGCCCCCATGTACTGAGCCATCAGGGCCTGGTTGTTCAGGATCACCCCCTTGGGCAAAGATTCGGTGCCGCTGGTGTAGGTCATCTGGCAAGGATCTTCGATGTGCAGGATAGTGTCCGGCTCTTCCGGCGAACTATTCTTATACCATGCGTCGAAATCCCGGAACCGCCCGTCCACCGGCGGTTTACCGCTGCCCTGACCGGACCAGATCAAGGTCTTCACCGTCGGCATCTCGGCCAGGACATCTTTGACCAGATCGTACAGGGCATCTTCGACAATAAACACCTTGCTTTCGGAATGGTTGATGCAATAGGAGATGTCCTTGCCCCGCAATAGATAATTGACCGCCAGGTAAATAGCGCCAACCTTGCAGCAGCCAAACCAGGTCAAGACATGGTGAATGGTGTTGTGGGCCAGAATGGCCACCCGGTCATAGCGCTCGATGCCCAGTTCGAGGAGGCTGTTGGCGACCTTGTTGCAGTCGTCTTCGAGGGCGCTGTAAGTGAGGGTTTGATCGCCAAAGATCAGTGCGGGCTTATCGGGAAACCTGTACCGGCTGCGCCGGAGCATATCCGCAATTACCCAGCGGTTGACCCGGTTGTACCGGTTCGCGAGAAACTCCAGGTTGTCTTCGTTTATCGTATGATACCTGGCCCGCTCGGCTTCGCTCAGAGGTTTCCAAGTGTCCATTCGACTCTCTCCTCTCATGAAAATCATGGTTTAAAGCAAAAAGGCCAGGCAGCCTTAGAAAGGCATTGCACCACAGAGGCACAGAGAGCACGGAGAAAGAGGAGAGAAAGGAGAAAAACTTAGCGAGGAGTCGGTAACGTGACTGACAGGGTTAACAGGATTAATGGAAATTGTTATTTCCAAGCCCTGAGGCCATTGTTGATCTTCTTGAATTCGGCTTCTCTGTGTACTCTGTGACTCTGTGGTGAGTCGGTACAACAGATCGAAATCAACAGCGGGAATCCGGGTGATCGACTTCATGATACCACCCCTGCCGCAACGATGTAAAGCGCCGGCATTGTCCTTCCAGTCCCACAATTGCCCATGGCCAAATGTATTGATCGCTTCTCCTCTGAGAAGATGGTCCGAAATGGCACGATTTGGCAGGGTTTTGGGATTTTTTCGACGCCACGAAACCGAAAAGCTGTCACCGCAGAGCGCGTAGCGCAGCCTCGGGCCGAAAACTAAAAGACTAAAAGCTTTCACCGCAGAGAGCGCTGAGATCTCTTGGAAAAACGCTGAGAAACAGAAGCTAAGCCCAATATCCTGACATAATTTCAACGAATCCGATGTTAGTCACGCAGAGAACGCAGAAAAGACAGTAATTTACGAGGAGTAGAGAGTGAGGATTTCACCCTTCTAACTTCGCCCTTCATACTTCAGGGTATCTGTATTCATTTCAAAAGAGCCAAGGCGGGTTGACCGATGTAAATTCAGGGAGCAGTGGATGTTGAATAGTGAATAGTAGCTCCGGACCTCGCGAGCCCACCCACCAGGGTACTCGGACAGATTCAAAAAAATAATTCAGGACAAGATAGACAGAGCTGCTCAAACTGCCCATGCCTTCCAATGCAACATGCATGGGGTCTGGCCCGGACCTGACCCTGTTCTCTCCATGTTCGCCCGTTAACCCCGACGCGGAAAAAATTTTTCATCTCTGCTTTTTGCCGCTTCTGGATGCCGTTTCTCGTTGCCGCTTCTGGTTACCGTTTCTGGTTGCCGTTTTGCAGAAAAGAATCGTTCCCCATATCATATTTGCCGCACACAGGGAATTTCTTGAGTCAATGGCGGAAGGGCATTTGTACAGGCCGAAGGTTAACAGGAAGGCGTCGTCATGGAAGGTGGCGCTGATAGCTTCATGCTTCTCGCTTCCCGCTTCAAAGGAGTTTATCCGATGCCTATAGTTCCGGGCGACCCATTCGTTCCATCGGTCATGCCGCAAGGTCAGACGATCTACAATACCATCGATCGCGCAACTCCCGATGCCTTCGGCGGCCAGGTCGGGCAGACGCTCCAGCAAGCGGGCGATGCGCTCCAGCAGAACGCCCTCCGGCGACAGCAGCTTGCCAACGAAACAGCCGTGCAGGAGGCTTATGCCAATCAGTTTTCGCCGCAACTAAGGGCGATCACCCAAAACTACATGAAGCTCGAGGGCAAAGACGCCGAAGCCGCTTTCCCCCAATATCAACAGGAAATAAACGATCTTAGAAATCAGACTCGCGAAAATCTGAATCCGTACCAGCAAAGACTTTTTGACGAAAGGAGCACGCGCCGGGTCGAAGGCGACCTTGACGGGATGGCCCGCTACGCCGCCAGTCAGACCAAACAATGGGAATGGAACACCCATAACGCAGTATTGAGTGATCTGATCGCTGAGGCTGAGGCAAATTATAACGATCCCCGGCGTGTCGCAGCCGCGGTGAACCAGCTTGACAACCAGACGGCGAATTACGCCAACAGCCATGGTTGGAGCGACGAAGTATACGAATATCAGTTGCGCAAAAATAACGACATGCTCTGGAGCGCCGTCATAAAGCGCCGGGCCATTTTCGATCCCGAAGGCGCAATGGCGACCTATCGGGACGCAGCCGCAAAAAAAAGAATTTCCGGCAGCGCCCAGGGGGAACTTGAACAATTCCTAAAACCCATCCAAGACCTGCAATCCGCTCAGAATGCCTACGGCAAAGTCACCGGCGGCGCAATGGCCCGGGCGATAGCTGGGGAAGCGCAGCGCCAGGGGGTCGATCCGGGCACGGCCCTGACCATCTGGAGCGCCGAGGGAGGCGTCACAAACCCCGCAACCAAAAATCCCGATTCAAGTGCTACAGGGATATTTCAACACACCTCCGGAACGTGGTCCGATCTTGGCGGGACCGATCAGGATAGGTTGGACGCTTCCCGCCAGGTGCAGCTCGGAGTGGCCCTCGCGAGGCAAAACACCGCCGCGCTTGCCAAGGACCTTCACCGCCAGCCGCAACCGTGGGAGGTCTACCTTGCCCACCAGCAGGGGATGGACGGGGCAAAGGCGCTTCTTCACGCAGACCCCGACGCCAACGCAGCAGAAGTCGTTGGAAATCTCAAGGCCATCACCCTAAACGGCGGCACTCCCGACATGAGCGCCGGCCAGTTCACAAATTACATCAAGGGCTACGTTGACCGGCATTCGATGATGTACGCCGCAAACGGGGTCCCGACCGCTCAAAACCTCAAAGAGAACTACGAGACAGGTCTTCAGGCGGTAACCGATCTGGCCCGGCAGGAACACCTCGGAGACCCGACCGCCGAAGGACGGTATCGAAGCCATTACATCCAGCAGATGGGGCAGCAGCTTCACGCCGAAAACATGACCAGTCAGGCGAACTGGAACATCCTTAATGCGGCATTAAACGGTGCAAAGGCCATTAAGTCTGAACAGGATCTTTTAACCAATCCACACCTGGTGGATGCCTACAACGCCATTCTAAAAACCGATCCGTCCGCTTACAGGGTGGTGAATAACGCCATCAACGCCAACGCTCTGGCCATGTGGGACCCGCCCGCGACAGCGCAAACCGATCAACTCTACGACAACCTGAACGGGATGAAATATACGGACCGCAACCGATTCTCGAATTTGAATCTTATGTCCTATCACGGCGGAATCCCGGTTGGTCAACTAAACAATCTGATAAGCTCGCAGGATAAGATTCGAGACAACGACGCTACCGAGGCCACGAAACATACCTCGCTCCAATCGTCTATCAGCGCAGTGAATGATTTGACGAGTTTGGCCGGAGCATCCGCCGAATCTCCTTTTTATAAAATGGACCCCGCTTCGCCCTTCCCGCCCGAACAGCAAGAATGGAACAGATTTGTGAGTAAATTCGGGCAGGCCCTCGATGACTGGCAGCAGAACAACAACGGCAAAATCCCCACCGATATTCAGGAACGCGAAATCGCCAGAGGAATTCTTTTTCCGAACGGAATGCCGGGGCGGCTAACATCAACAGAGATACACGATCTCACCAACAAACAACGACTCGATCCGGTACAGCGAAAGACATTGCGAGTTGACTTCTCGGATATACCGGATGCCGAGTCTCCCGCAGCAACTTCCACCGATCAATTTCCTACAGACCAACCCGCTGCGCAAAGTGAAGAACCGGGCCTGCAAGGTCCAACACTTCTTCCTCACAGCCTTTCACCGCAGGCAATAAAGGCGCTTCGAGACGAGCATAAGAACTTTCTCCAGAAACTCGGGGTGCTCCTGCCCACAATTCCGGGGGAAAGGGAAGCCGTTCTTAGAGCGCCCACGCAAGCCGAAGATATTTCCATGACTGCAAAAGAGAAAGGCGAATCCACCATAGGGGCCGCTCCTGTCCAGCAGTCTGTTCTTGAGGCCTACGATAGTTTCAGGAAAAGGATACTGCCTGAACTGGCACCCTGGGAGATCGAGCCAACAGAGCTTTTCGACTACTTTTCGACTCGCACTGCTCCGGCAAAATCTAAGGAGGACTGGTTTGAACGAGTGTTGCCTTCCAGCTTGGTGAAAGCTGCCGGAGCCATAAGCGGTATAACCACTGCTTACGCTATCGGGACGCGAATGGCTGAAACGGGTCTTGAACGTGCCAAGGGGAATCTCTCTCTGACCGAGGCCACGCTGGAAGATCTAAAGGCGGTGGGCGAGACTTTTCCAGGAATGGTGAAGGGGGCAGTCAAGGGTGTTCCGGGTTTGAACAAGGACTGGCAGCAGGAATGGGCCACCGACCCGGTTGGAACGGCAGTGGGACTTCTTGCGCTTTTGGGCATCGGTAAAGGACTGAACGAGGGGTCTCTATACCTCAGTCGCAAAGCCAATGTAACGGAGTTTCTCACCAAAGAGGGCATTCCGGCAGAACAGGTCGCAGATACCTTCAAGGCGATAGAGAAGGCACAGGGCTTGACACAGCAAGTACCCCCGTCTATTCAGGAAAATCGGTCAGGTGTGATTGAGGGCGGCGGGCGAGGAGAACCTAGACAGCCCACAGAGCCATCTGTGAGCATGGATAAAATAGGTCCTCGGGAAGCGGAGATAGCTGACGTACCTACTGATAAAGCAAGCAATGAATCGTTGGAGCAAGGGGTACCGCAAAGGGGCGAGAAAAGCCTCGAAGACCCCCCTGGATCTGGGGCCGAAAATGTTCAGGAAGTGGAAGAATCGAGGGTCGGCCCGAAAGTATCAGGTTCTCCATATGTACAACTGGAAAAGGCGCTTGAAGCTGCTGGAGAACCTAGACCGCCTGGCCATGTAGGCCATCATATAGTTGCGCTTAACTCAACTTCTACAGTACCGGAAAACTTATGTTGTAATTTCAACAACATAGACTAGCACTTGACTTTCTTGGCACTACATTCCCGCTCTTTGAAAACTGAATCAGATTTCACGGATGGTGGGAGGGATCGCCACGCCAACCGCTTGGAACACTTTCCCGCAGACGCCCTTGCACTGGCTCCGCACAGCCATGCGCTTTCCGTCTTCTTCGAGCACCGTTTCGGTAAGGGCTTTGAGGTTTTGTTTGATTTGCGCCCATTCAAAGCTGTGCCCTGCGGCCTCCAGGCGCCGATAGAGTTCCTTTTTGAGCATGAGGGCGAGGAAGCTGCAAAAGACATGGCCCCTTATGGTTTCATCCAGGCGATGGTAGACGGGCCGGGTTTCCAGAACTGATTTCATATCCCTGAATGTGTGTTCCACCTGCCATAATTCTTTGTATTTCAGCGCCACATTCTTGGCCGACAAGCGAGTATTGGTCCTCAGGACCCATTTGCCGTCGAACCTAGCTTCCTGTTCGACCTTTTTGCAGTCGATGGTCGCGCTGCCTTTTTCGATCTTGAGAAAGCGCCTGTAGCCTCTGTTTCCCACAAGGGATTTCGGGCCATGCTTTAGTTGTGCTTCAAGGGATGCCAGGATGGATTCTCGGTCGGCCGCGTCCTTTCTGGCCTGTTTGGAGTTAACGCAGACGATGTAGCGGCGGTTTTCCACCCAAACCTCTTGCACCTTCAAGGGCGAGGGGTCTTTGACACGGGTCCCTTCCGGAACGACTTCCTGGTAGTTTTCGGCGCGGCAGAGCACGTCGCGTTTTACTTCCAAGACGTTGCGCATGCGGGTGCCGAGGATGTATGGAACCTTGTTTTCCGGTTTTTCGAACTCCCGGATGGTTTCCTTACTTATCATTCCTCTGTCGGCCACGACGCAGAACTTTGAGACATTGAATCTATCCCGGATTCTCTCCACAACCGGAATCAGAGTCGTTACGTCGGTGGTGTTGCCGGGCCACATTTCACAACACAGAGGACGCCCGTTGTCATCGAGGACAACTCCGACCACCATTTGATTTAGATCCGGGCGATGATCTTTGCTGAAGCCCCGCTCGCCAATCGTTTCTCCTCCGGCTCCCTCGAAATAGAAGGACGTTGTATCGAAAAAGACGAGGTCCAACCCGGAATAGAGGTGACGGTTGGCCATGAAGAGCCGTTCCTCGGCGACATCCTTTGTGCATCGGGGAGTAAATGGAGTGGCGTTCTTTTGGTCGTAAGTCTCCTCCCCGAGAAAGGCCATGGCACGGTAGAGGTGATGAAGCTCGATCTCATCTGTCCCGTTTACGAAATAGTCCCTGCGCCACTTGTCGCAGAAGCGGTCCGAGCCGCTCGCCATAAGCCTGTGGAGCACGGTCAGGAAAAGCGCTCGCTCTACGTCGAAAAAGAAAAACCTCTCAGAAAGAAGCCCTTTGAGGACCTTTGGAATCCCCAGCTCTTTCCACAGCCGCTCGAAAATGAGAGCAGGCCCTATCTTTGTAGATTCGGCACTGATGTCGCTTCTACCTGAAAGGACAAGGAGGGCTTGTTCGGAAAAACGCGCCAGGGAGCGAACCAGGGTTTCGACTTCCCCCTTGGTGTGCATTTGATCGAGTCTGCCAAGGGTTGCGATAACACGCTGGTTTACCTTGGTACCTTCCCGGTGGTTTTCGACGATTTGGAGGTATTCGTACTTACCGGACTTTTTGGTTCGAGCAAACATGCTGAAGTCTCCCAATAGGACACTTCAACATTAGCGGACAATTGAGCAGCAAATCAACACAAAACAGCAGATTCTGTGGCACTACATTTTTGACCGTCAGAAAAAACGATCCAGCATCCACGCGGGTTTGCTGGTAATGACCGGATGGTCACTGTAGAAGAAAAGTCACGCTCACGTTATTCTTCAGGAGAATCATATGGGAAAGAAGATTGTAACAATTCTGCTGGTAATTTCGGCTGTTTTTATATGGGCTCAGGGATCAGTTGCATCTGATAAAGATCCTTTTGCCGGTAAAAACCTGTATAAAGACGTTGTTTCCTATTCTTCCCTTGGTGAACACCGTACGGCAACGTTGGTTGATTACGACACTGCACATTGGCTGGAATCCCGGCTAAAAAAGTTGGGATTCTCGGTTGAATTGTGGCCTTTTTCTACAGATCAATTCTATCCAACTAGCACCAAGGTAACTATCGACAGCAAGAAGAATACCAAAATTCAAGCCTTCCCGGTTTGGTATCCAAAATCGACAAGCGTGAAAGGAGTAGAAGGACAGCTTACTACAAACATAAGTGATGTCTCCGGTAAAATATGGCTGTTCGACAATCCTTCAGGCACGGTGACCCCGGCAGTCGAAACAACGATCAAGAAAGCAGCAGCAAGTGGGGCGATCGGGGTCATAATCGTCCCGACCTCAGCCGCGACTCCATCCGGGTTGATTCTCGGCCAGAACGCTACACAACTGATCATTCCTAATCCATCGGGAGATCCGGGAGCCGGGGATCAAAGCCCGTGGACGATCCCCGTAGTAACGGTCGGGCGCAAAGATCGACCCTCGCTGCAAACGGCTGTTGATGGTTTGCTCGATGTCCAAATTAAATCGACAGGACGGTTCAAGAGTGTAATCGGTTATGAGGTGTTAGGGACCCTTGAGCGTGGTTCCGATTCCAAAACGATGATCGTAAGCACCCCTTATAGTGGCTGGTTTCACTGTGGTGGTGAACGTGGCCCCGGCATAGCCATTTGGCTCGCTCTTGCGGAATGGGCTGCCAAGGATACATCGGGCGTCAAATGGATCTTTCTTTCTTCATCAGGCCACGAACTGCTCGACAGGGGGACTAATATGCTCTTGAAAGATAACGTTTTGCCCCCGCCGGAGGATGTTTACCTTTGGTTTCACCTCGGTATGAATGTGATCACGTATAACTATACACTAAATTCCGAGGGGGTTTTGGAACGCACAAACCAGATCGTCGCCAAAACCCTCGAGTACGTTAGCGCTAATCCGCTGATCGTCGACGCGGCCAATACTTTTGTAGCAAATGGAAGCGCAATTGGCATAACCGGTTTACTGGATCAAATCACCCTAGGTGATCTGCTTTATGCGCAATGGCACGGGTATTCAAATCTGCTGTATCTATCGGGCAACAACCCTGTTTTGCACACGCCTCAAGACTTGCCGCGGGTGACAGGGCCGGAGCTGCTGGAGCCAATGGCGAGGGCATGTCAGTCCACGCTAGAGCAGGTTATCAGCGGGTTATGATTACGTCTCCACATTAGGATGATCGACGGGGCAAACTCATTTTTCCGCTCCGCCGGTCATTCTCTAAACAGTCAACTTCTTGCCGAACCCACCCGGCTACGAATTCGCCTCGGCGGCCGCTGGCGGTCTACGCCGGGATCATGGACGCCGCACTGGACTTCTACACGGCCGCCGGCCGGATCAACGATCGCGTGTCAGAGCAGGAGTATCCAAATTACCTCGCGGTCCTTAAGGATCACCGCGACACTGCAGCCAACATCGCATGGTCCTTTCTCTGCTCGGGCAATAGCCACGAGTTCGGCGATTACACCGAGGCGGCACGGTCCACCTACGACCAAACTTTCGCCCCGGCGCGACAGCTCGCGGCGCGGTTCATGCGAGAGATGGCGAGCGAAGGCTGACGGGGTTTTCCAGTCATTCGAGGCAGCGCCGTTCCCGCCTGTCCGATGACTGGAGTTGGCCGAATTCGAACCTTGGACACGCGGTGGAGAATGACGCCCAACCCTGCGCTCAACCGGGCGGGCCGCTATGCGGCTGATTGCGCGCCGATGCCAGCTATTATGCCAATGGGTCGTATTCAATAAAGGCAGACGGCAACGAAAATGCCTGCATCCCGCAGGGAACGATGGCCGGTATCTCGAAGACCCGCAGGCGCCGGAGAATAAACGGTAAGCGCAATAATCCTGATAGAGTATTCAGGGCAAAAACGACCAGGCTCCAAGGGCGGACTTTACGCCCCCCTGAAAGTCTCTCGCAAGAGAAGAACCCTTTAAGCATTACTCCGATAAAGTATTGCCAAAGATTGGAGCACGTCTTATCAAAAACAGCATATGCCTGTTGTGGCTAAACCGTGGAATGTGGAATAAGGCACTCTAGTGCTGTTCCATGCGAAAACGACCGTATCTGTTAGAGTTTCTCAGGAGCGTTGCCGCTCCAGCTTATTTTGGCGTATGTCTTTAGATATAGACCGGTTAATCGCTTTCATATTCATCATTTGCAATGAACGCCGAATTGCGCACATCCGTACCTGTGGGGAACGGAGGGATAACTCCTTCATCTACCCGGCAATCGTGAAAAACACGAATAAAGGAATGCAGCAGTATGAGAGAACCGGAGTCGCCTGGAGCTACGTGGGAATACAAGGTTTTTAAGCTTGGTCCTTCAAGCGCTAACCTCGATGAAAAGTTACTTAACGAGTACGGAGACTCAGGGTGGGAGTTGATCTTTTTTCAGCCCAACGGAGAGCGCGCATACCCTGGCGAAGGTACCTACATACTGAAACGGCCCAAATAAATCTTGGGATCGATCCCATCCGGACAAGCGGCTGGTGGGGCGGGAAATTGCCTCCTTCAGATCTGTAATCCTGTTGGGATTGCCACTCTAATCCGGGTGTGGCGGAGGGGGTTACACTATGAACGATGAACGTTTCAGCTTCTACACGGCGCTTGATGGTGTCCACCTTGACGGATTGATCGGGAGTGCGGGATTGCTCAGGTTCGACTGGCCTGAACGCAAATTCTACTTTCAGTATTATGACGGTATTAGCGGGGGACATAACATTTCAGTGGCCCCCAACGGCCAATTGGCGCTACTTGGTAATTTCAGCCAGCAGATAGTTTTAATCGACGTCTCCAAGCCTCAAAATATGCAAATGGTGGCCCGTCAGTCAACGATGCACATAGAGCAATGTGCTTACCGGTTGCGTTCCAATACGCATCACCTTTGGTATCCGGATAGTGAAAGTTTCATCGGGGCAATCGGCGACCATTTATACCTGTTCAATGTCAACGATCTCAAAGTCCCTGAGAGACTGGAGCCCCACTATCTTGAAAACGCTCACGAACTTAGATGGGATGCATCTCGCAGGTATATTCTCCTCGGTGACCTTGGGCCCGAGCGCTATGACGTGAGACAGGTCTGCGTATTCGACTTGCATGAACCGGACCCGGCAAAACGAGCAAGGATTATCAAAGTACAGAACAATATATGGCATAACTGTGTACATCCGGCAAAACCGGTGGGGTACGCCCTGACTTATTCGTTTGCCACCGACAACGAGGATTATACCGAATGGTCGCCTGCTTTCGTCAGAGAGTACATCTATGAAATCGACCTTCCAACCGCTCAAATAACCCGCACATGGAGCAGTGGCGCCGAGTTCCCAATCCATCTGAATTCCGATGTTGAAGTGACAGCGGACAACAACCTCTACGTCGCCGGCGGTGGGGGACATTGTGTTGTCCATATCCCCCTGGACAATTTCGACGGGAGTCGCGTTCTGATGTGTATGCCGCCCTTTTGGCGGAGATTCCTCCAGACACCCAAGAGGTTTAAGAATGTGTTGGGCGCTTTGAGCAGGCGTCCTACCCTTACCAACACCAATTATGTCTTACAGACCCTCCAGATAACCGGCTGGCGTGTTGCGGACGGCGTGTATGCGACCAGGGTTTCTCCCGGCGGCAAATATTTGATCGCCGGCAGCAGGGGCTACAATTATATTGCAGTTTTTGATCGTCTTTCCTTTAAGAAGCTCTATGACAGTGTGTTGCCATTCAGGCTCGACCGATTTACCGAAAGTCCGCATTACCGTTTCGGATGGCGCGGCCACCATCTTGGGATTCACCACGGCACAGTGAGCGCCAGGCCCTGACTGGACTCGATCAGGAAATACCGGATCAGACTCCGGCAGTTTCCCATTTTGGATTCTTTGCCACAGGAGAAGGGACTTTTCATCGGCAGAGAAGTCGAGGAGTTGCGCAAAGGCGAGAAAGTAATCTCCACACCTAACGGAGCGAAACCACGATTAAAGGATGGGGACAAGTTCTAACTTTCTTCTCAGCATTATGCACTTCGCCATCTGAATGGATTTTCAGAAATTGTTGTAACCGGAAACATCTAAACGGTCGTCAATTGTGAGGTGCGATCATGACCAGTTACGAGAAAGCCGTGCTCTACGAAGATGACTTCGGTTATGCGGAACCTGGGCACGTGTTCTATCCACCGGCTTTGGGGCTAATCGCTCCAGTCCTCGCGGAACTGAACGGCGAGGAAATCCAGGAACCGAAGTCGTTCAACGCCAATATCGAATTGTATCTGGATCTAATCATCAGCCGCTTCCGTAGCTTTCATGATACGCACCGGGCTGCACGGCAGGTCCACGGAGCTTATAGGACAAAGAATCGTCAGTACTGTCTGTACCTGCGGAGTTTTTCGTTGGGTGGGACGGTGCTTGGCACTGGCTTTGAGCACGGGAGACTGATGCAGCAACAAGGCTGGTTGTCCACAGATCGGGACTTCCGGAAGTTCTTGAAAGCTTCGCTTGCGCCGGCTATCGAGAGCCTGTCCTTCATCAATACGTTCGATTTGTATCCGTCGGGTAACGAATCGGACGACGACTACATACGGCAGGTGACGATTCCATCCTTCCGTGTGTTGAGCCATAACTGGAGGGAGGTCGTTCGAGAGGCAGCTCGCGGCGCCAAATTCATCGTGCTTAACGTGCAGAGTGCGACCGAGGGCGTCGAGTATGAACTGAAGCTCGTCCGCGAATGCGGTATGGCCGCTCGCACGATCGTGATTGGAAGGATTCCGCAGGAAATCGCTCCGATCACCTCGTTTTACGACATCATCGACTTGGAGAGTGCCAGTTTCGTGGCGGAAAGCGCGGCAGCGAGAAGACTGGCACAGGCAATCGGTTTCCTGTCGAATGACGCTTTTAATCAGACGAACGAGGTTTCGGACTTATCTGGTCTGCCCTGCTGGGTCGTAGATCGACAGATCGATGCCGCTGCCAGGTCTTTCGACGCGGAGACGCTCGCGAACGTTGCATATGACCACTACATTCCAAGTTCCCTCGCTAGTAACTGGAACTTGTTGACCGAACTCTTCCCCAAGATGATCGACGAGTGGCGGGTAATCGAGGCCAAGATGGCGAGCGGTGAAGTCGTAACCACAGGCGAACTTGTCCATGCCCTTTACTCGGCGCTTCGCGTTTTCTACCTTGGTATAACGCTGGAACGGTATCACGAGATAACATTCGCTCTCTCGACGATGGGGATGGCTCATCGAGCGATCACATCGACCGTAAAGGTCATGGCCGCCTGCTATCGACACGCGAAGCAATGTGCTGAGTGGCTCGGCGACTCGGCGCTGACTGATTTCTTCGCGGACGCTCACTTGAGGCTCGCGAAGGAGATCGAGGCGAACGCTTACTGACGTTCGCGGGACAGCCATTCTAAATGTACAAAAGCCTTCGTGAACCCTTCTAAAGTCCTCCGGGCGAGTCCAGGAATTTCCCGGTCGAGTTCTTTAGATATGGCATTTCTTCAACAAAATGCCGCATCGAATGAATCTTCCCGCCTTACTCAAAATCAGCACATACTTAATGTCGCAAGATCACAATGTTAAAATAGTTTACGGCATTCTTGCACTGTGTGCGTTTAATGCTTAATCACACTATTGCTCTATGTGAAATGCTGCACTATCCCATTAAATTGTCTTTGTTCGGGTGCTTCATTCGTGCTTTCATCCAAAATTCTCTCGGCTGGTTCACGAATTTCCCTGTCAAGTCTTTAGGCATGCTTCATTTCTCCAAAGAAATCCCGCTATTGAATGAATACCATCATCTTACACAAGATCAGCGCCATACTTAATGCCGCAGGATTACAATATTCAAGTAGTTTGCTGCATTTTTGCACAATGTGCATTTAGCGCTAAGTAATTGATTTCTAGATGTGAATCTCAGCGCTCGCTTATTACATTTTGCACAATTGTGCATTTATTTCTTGACAGACAATTCCAAACAACTGACCATACCTTTACATATGCTGTTCCTTTCTCGCCGGCAGGGCCTGAACAGTAGAGTGTAATTCCAAACTGCTGACGATCCTGGCGTCGCGGAAGGACAACCTCCGGAATGATGCCGTGCACAGCGCTGCGCAGCCCCGGGGTCGGTCATGCGCTGCAGCAGGCGCGCCCCGCCGGGCATCATCCCGGGACCTAAACAACTCGCGCACCGGAAAAGAGGCGGACGATGAACATGGAGACACAGATCGAAGCAAAAAGAACAGTAGGGGTTCCCAAGGCCGTATCGACCGCATCAAAAGAGAAGGACGAGGTCGCGGCCATCGCGAAGAAGTGGAAGAAGAAGCGTGGCAGCCTGATTATGGCGCTTCACGATCTACAAGGCCGGGTGGGTTTTGTGCCGCGCGAGGCGGCCATGAAGATGGGCCATGAGATGGGCGTGCCGTTGGCGCACACCTATGAGGTCGTCACGTTCTACAACTACTTCAAGCTCGAAGCGCCGGGCAAGTACATTATCTCGGTCTGTACCGGCACTGCCTGTCACATCAAGAGTTCCGCCGAAATTCTCGCGGGACTGGAAAAAGAACTGAAAATCCACGAGGGTGAGAGCACGCCGGACAAAGAGTATCATCTGCAATGCGTCCGCTGCCTCGGCTGCTGCGGTCTCGCACCTCTCGTGTCAGTCAACGGTAAAGTCTACGGCAAGTTGAAGTCCACTGATAGCTGCTATGTCATCGAGCGCGTTCAGCAAGACCAGCCGGTGATGGTCAACGCCCCACAGGAAGCCGCTGCCGATTAAGGCATTCACGAGCAGAACACTTTCCACTCGCCCGCAGAGGAACTTTATGAAACCTGAAGAACTCGAAGTAAAATCTGCTGAGGTAAACGCCAGGCAGCAGGCTTTTGATGTGCGCCTGATCTGCTGTTCGAGCACAGGCTGCCAGTCGTCCGGAGCCGCGGCAATCATCGACGGGCTCAAGGCGGAAGTCAAGGCCGGGCGGCTCGACGCAAGAGTCCAGGTGAGTGGTACTGGATGCATGGGGCTGTGCAGCAAGGGCCCACTCATCCGCATGACATCGAAGACGCAGAAGGACGTGCTCTTCTCCGACGTCAATCTGGAGATAGGGTCCATTATCCTCGATCAGGTAGTTGCCCCGGTTCTTGCCGGCCGGAAAATCGAGAAACCGGGCGGCATTCTCGAAGCCCATACGCTGGATCTCGATTCGCCGTTCTTCACCATGCAGCACCGCGTGGTGCTCGGCAACAACGGCAGAACCGATCCGGAGGACCTCGGCGATTATATTGTGCACGGCGGCTATCAGGGGCTGCGCAAGGCGCTGACTATGAGCGCCGAGGATATTTGCAGGGAGGTTCTGGCTTCAGGCCTGCGCGGCCGCGGCGGCGCGGGTTTCCCCACGGGTTTGAAGTGGGACCTGACCCGCAAGGTGCAGTCGGACGTGAAATACGTCATTTGCAACGGCGACGAGGGCGACCCCGGCGCGTTCATGGACCGCTCGGTTCTGGAAGGCGATCCGCAGGCGGTGATTGAGGGAATGCTGGTTGCGGCGCGCGCCATGAATGCGACCAACGGCATATTCTACATCCGCGCCGAGTATCCGCTGGCCGTCGAGCGCATTGAGAAGGCCCTAAAGCAGGCGCGCGCAGCCGGACTGGTGGGCAAGAACATTTTCGACTCCGGCTGGGGTTTCGAATTCGAGATACGCCTCGGCGCCGGTGCGTTTGTTTGCGGCGAGGAGACGGCGCTGATCGCCTCCATTGAGGGCCTGCGCGGCACGCCTCGGCCGCGGCCGCCATACCCGGCCGTCAAGGGACTGTGGCAGCAGCCCAGTTGCGTCAATAACGTGGAGACACTGGCCAATGTGCCGCGCATCCTGCTTAACGGTGCGGATTGGTATGCTTCCATGGGCACGGAAAAGTCCAAGGGCACCAAGGTCTTCGCGCTCACCGGCAAGATCAGGAACAACGGCCTGGTTGAGGTGCCGATGGGCATCACGCTGCGTGAGATCGTCGAGGTGATAGGCGGCGGCACGGGCACGGAGCGCAAGATCAAGGCCATCCAGACGGGCGGTCCCTCGGGCGGCATGATTCCCGATCACCAGTTCGACACGCCGGTCAGCTACGAGCATTTGAAGGAGCTCGGGTCCATAATGGGCTCCGGCGGTCTCATCGTCATCGACGATCATGACAGTGTCGTTGAGCTGGCCCAATTCTATCTGGACTTCTGCGTCGATGAGTCCTGCGGTAAGTGCGCTCCCTGCCGGATCGGGGGAACTCAGATGCTGCGGCTTCTGGACCGAATTGTCGGGGGCAAGGGAACCGAAGAGGACATCAGGACGATCCGCAAGGTTGCCAAGGCGATGCAAACGGCCTCGCTCTGCGCCTTGGGTCAAACCGCTCCCAATCCGGTGCTCTCAGCCTTGCGTCACTTCGAGCATGAATTCACCAGCTTGCTGCAGCCGGCCATCGCCAAACAATCCTGACCACTACGGATGGGAAAGAAGCCCTTATGAACGATATAATTCGCGCTACGATCAATGGATTGCCTGTGGAAGTCGCCGCCGGCGCCACCATTTTGGAGGCCTCGCGACAGGTGCACGTGCACATTCCCACGCTGTGTAAGCATCCTGACCTGGAGGCCACGGCGGCCTGCGGCATTTGCATCGTGCAGATCAAAAACAACGGCAAGATGCTGCGCGCATGTTGCACGCCCGTCGAACCCGGGATGGACATCCTGACGGAGACTCCGGAGATTGTGCAGGTCCGGCGTTTCGTGCTTGAGCTGATTCTTTCCAGGCACCCTAACGAGTGCCTGACCTGCCAGCGCAACCACAATTGTGAACTGCAAACCCTGGCCGCCGATTTCGGATTAACCTGGACAGGGCTGGACAACATTGTTCCCGACCTGCCCATAGATGACTCCACGCGAAGCATCGTGCTCGATCCGCGCAAGTGCATCTGCTGCGGCCGCTGCATCCAGGTCTGCCAGCAGGATCAGCGCGTCTATGCCCTCAGTTTTCTCAACCGCGGTTTTGATACCCGCATCGCCGCGGCCGGCGACATTTCCATGGCCGACTCGCCCTGCGTCCGTTGCGGCCAATGCTCCAACCACTGTCCCACCGGAGCCATCGTCGCGTATGGGCAAACCGTGGATGTGTGGGAGAAGCTGGAAGATCCGGATACTTTCTGCGTCGCGCAGATCGCGCCCGCCGTGCGCGTGGCCATCGGCGAGGCCTTCGGCTTTCCGCTCGGCGCCAACCTCACCGGCAAGATCTACGCTTCACTTCGCCGCATGGGCTTTAAGGCAGTCTTCGACACCAACTTCGGCGCCGACCTCACCATCATTGAAGAGGCGACCGAGTTCAAGGAGCGCCTCCTCAAAGGCAACGGCGAGCTTCCGCTCATCACGAGTTGCTGTCCCGCCTGGGTCGATTTCATGGAGAAGTTCCACAGCGATATGATCCCGTACTTCTCCAGTTGCAAATCGCCGCATGCTATGATCGGCGCGCTTGCCAAGACCTATTACGCGGAAAAGGAGGGGATTGATCCGGCCAAGATGTACGTTGTCTCCATCATGCCCTGCACGGCGAAGAAGTTTGAGATCGTTCGCAGCAAGGAGATGGCCTCTTCAGGGTATCAGGACGTGGATGTTTCGATTACCACGCGCGAGTTCGCGCGGATGATCAAGCAGTCCGGCATCGACTTTGTCACCGTCCTCGACGAGCAACCTGATTGTCTTCTCGGCGCCTACACGGGCGCGGCCACGATCTTCGGCGCCACTGGCGGCGTAATGGAAGCGGCTCTGCGCACGGCTCATTACTTCATCACCGGTCAGGACGCTCCGCGCGTGGAATTCAAGCAGACGCGCGGTCTGGCCGGCGTCAAGGAAGCCGAGCTAACAGTGGGCGACGCGACGGTGCGCATCGCCGTGGTTCACGGGCTGCACAACGTCGAGAAGGTGATTGAAAAGGTGCGTGCAGCCAAGGCAGCGGGTGAGCAGACGCCCTACCACTTTATCGAGGTGATGGCTTGCGCCGGTGGTTGTGTCGGCGGCGGCGGCCAACCTTATGGCGTCACCAACGAACTGCGCGTCAAGCGCGCCGCCGGACTCTATGGCGACGATCAGTCCGGCCTGTGGCGCTGCTCTCACCACAACCCCTATGTGCAGCAGCTCTACGACGACTTCCTGGGTGAGCCGCACAGCCACAAGGCTGAAGAGCTTCTCCATACCAGCTACCAGGCCAGGCCTGAATACAAGCGATAAGATTCAACAATTCGCCGTTCGGCCTTACGTTTCAGTCCACGCCCCCCGTGAGGCGGGGCGTGGAAGCTGTCATGAACACCACTCTCAAAGGCCGCAGACGAGGTGGGGGCCGTGGAGGAAAAGCCGGGCAGGCAGGAGAAAGCGTAAAGGTGAAGACAGCCCTCTTTAGGACGTGGAGCGGCCTCTAAGGGTGTGCTGCCGGCCGGAGCGGCAGGAACCCTCTTATCATGGCGATCGAGTTGGTGTTGAAGGAGAAATCACATGGTTGCAAGCAAAGCCGATTTTATTGACGATCGAAGAATAGTCAGCGTGCTCCAAAATGCAAAAGCCGTCCAGTCCAGCGCTGAGGTGATGCGGGTTATTGAAAAAGCTGCGCTTTCCGAGGGCCTGACGCCTGAGGAAACGGCCGTGCTCCTGAATGTGGAAGACCCCGTGCTGCTTGAGAGGATCTACCATACAGCAAGAGAAATCAAGGAGAAGATTTACGGCAAGAGGCTGGTATTTTTCGTACCCCTCTACATCAGCGATTACTGTATCAACAATTGTGTTTACTGCGGATACCGGCGGGACAGCAGTTTCGGCCGGCGCAAGCTGACGATGGATGAGATTCGCAAGGAGGTGACCGTTCTCGAAGAAATGGGACACAAGCGCATGGCAATGGAATGCGGCGAGGACCCCAAAAACTGCCCGATTGACTACGTCATTGAAGCGCTCGACACGATTTACTCCGTAAAGCAGAAAAAAGGCCGTATCAGACGAGTCAACGTCAATATTGCGGCCACGACGGTTGAAGACTACAAACGGCTGCACAGCGCCAGGATAGGGACCTATATCCTGTTCCAGGAGACATACCACCGTCCGACGTATGCGAAGATGCATCCATCAGGGCCGAAGAAGAACTACGACTGGCATACCTGCGCTTTCGACCGCGCCATGGCAGGGGGTATTGACGACGTGGGGGCGGGGGTGCTCTTCGGGCTCTATGATTACAAGTACGAAGTCATAGCCTTATTGCTGCACGCCCTGCACCTCGAAGAAACGTGTGGGGTTGGTCCTCATACCATCTCGATGCCGCGGATAAGACCCGCAGGCGGAATTGATCTGGAAAAGTTTCCTTATCTGGTTTCAGATCAAGCATTCAAGAAACTGGTTGCCATTATCCGGCTGGCCGTTCCATACACCGGAATAATTCTTTCCACGCGGGAGACTGCGGAGTTGCGGGATGAACTCATATCCGTCGGCATTTCCCAGTTGAGTGCCGGTTCCTGCACAGGTGTCGGCGGCTACTACCGGGAAAACAATGAGGGCAGGGAAGCACAGCGGCCTCAGTTCAAAGTCGAGGACTGTCGAAGCCTGGATGAGGTCGTAGCGGGCGTTTGCAGGTCGGGTTACATCCCCAGCTTCTGTACGGCCTGCTACCGCAAGGGACGCACGGGAGACCGCTTCATGCCCCTTGCGAAAACGGGAAAAATACAGGACATGTGCCAGCCTAACGCTATCCTGACCTTCAAAGAATTCCTGCTCGACTACGCCGGGCCCGGGACGAGGCTGGCGGGTGAGCAGGCGATAATGAAACACCTGGATCAAATCGCCAACCCGAAGGTGAGGCAATTGACCGTAGAGAGGCTTGCGCAGCTTGAGGAGGGTACGAGGGACCTGTATTTTTAGCCGGTTTGTCTGCTTACAGACGGACCACCTTATGTGAGACTTGCAGTTTCCGATCCATGAGAGGCAAATGAGCATTCTCTCTGCCCGATCTGGTCCGGGGCCGGCTGAGGGGACCCCGTCCCCGCGCGCGTGATGCATTCTTGTGCCTTTTCCGAAAAACCGCGCAGTTTGTAAGCGGCGCCCAGGCGCTCCCAACTGGCCGGCTCAAGTGCGCCAAAGCGCATGGCCGTTTCGAATGCTATAGTGGCCAGCCCCATATTTTCGAACAGAAAAGCCTTCGTGCCCAGCCATTCCCAGCTCCTGCCGAGTTTTGGCCCTTCGGGGGCGGAGGCGTTTATGAGCTTGAGAGCGTTTGGGCGGTCGTTCATGCAATAGTAGCTATAAGCCATGTGAAGGAGCAGTTCGGAGGGATTGGGCAGCGGTTGCGTGGGGAATAGATTGGGAGCGTATGCCTTGCCGGAGACTTCTTTGAAAGCTTCGATCGCTTCCCGGTGCTTTTCGAGTCTCTGGTAGATGATTCCTATGTGGAAATTGTGCATAGGGTTTCCGCCCACCAGGCTCTTGGCCATGGCCAGATAGCGGATGCACCTGTCAAATTCTTCCATCTCGAAGCTGACCCTTGCCAGGAAAAGGTAACCTTCCGCAATGAGGTGATGGTTGTAGTTGTCTTTCTCGAAACGCTCCAGGGCGTCCTTCATGCTCCGTATGGCGTCCTCTTTTTTTCCCAGTGGCGCATAAATCAAGGCCAGGAAAAAATGCAGCGCGCCGTCGTCCCTGCCTTCCGCTCTTTCCCTTTCCATTATCGCAAGATTGCGCTTTGCCTTGGCCATCCGAGCCTCTTCGGTCATATACCCCAAGTGATTGATGACGATGTCTGTATTCACCAATTCAAGCCCGGCCCTGACGGCGCTCGGAAATATCTGTTCATGTATGCGCCCCTCGAACCGCATGTCCGCAGTAACGGGAGTGCAGCGCAATTGCAGGCAGGAAGTGGGAGGCACATCGGCCCGAAGGCTTTCCAAAATAAAATAGAAGGCTTTCCTGCCGTCGAAGTGTGATTTCAGAGATTCGATGTGACCCTGATGTTCCGGGGTGATCCTGTCGTCCGCGTCAACCCAGAGCTGATAGCTTTTCCCTGCCTTTGACATGGCGAAGTTTCTTGCAGCCGAAAAATCGTCAACCCACTCGAAATCATAAATCCTGGAGCCAAACCTTGAGGCTATTTCTTTTGTGTTATCGCTCGAGCCGGTATCGACAACAACGATCTCATCCGCAAAAGGTCTGAAACAGGCCAGGGCGCCGGCAAGATTGGCCGACTCGTTTTTTACGATCATGCAGACCGAAAGGCCCGGGGATAGCAGCATCAGATAGCTCCTCCACCTGGTGGGGTAGTTTTGGAAAAGGACTCAGGGTCCCCGAGTGCTGACATAAGGCTGAGAAATCGCTCCGGAAAAGCCTGGCGAAAGGCATCCTCTCTGCTCCTGATGCAGTCCGCGAGATAGGGCCGGAAGGCGCTATCGGCCGCCATCGCCTCTATCATTTGAAAGGCTACGGATATCTCGCTTTTGTCGCTGGGGCGGGCACTGCAAAAGTATCGAGCTGCGGCCGCCCGGTCGCCTGTCTTAAGGGATGCGAAGGCGAGCGGAAGGGCGAGCGAATCTGGTTGAGGCGATCCGGCCCTGGCCTTTTGGAGGTACTCCAAAGCAGCCGGAAAATTGCCTGAATTGAGAAAACAGACTCCAAGGCGTTCGAAAACGGCGGGCCCGGGTTTCAGCTTCCCGGTGAGCTTAAGGAACGGGATTGCCTCAGCGAATCGGCCGGTTTCCGAAAAGCAGATCCCGATAATTTCCACCAGGTCGATCCTGTCTAAACTGTCTTCGTACGATATGTCGCTCCTGCGCTCCTTCGGCGGAAGTGAAACGAACCTGTAAGCCTGGAGCAGCAGGGGAAGAGCTTCAAAATGAGCCTGTTTTTGGAAAAGGGCAAGTCCCTTGAGCAATCGGGCCATATTCTGGAGCGGGACGACTGAGAGAGAGCGGCGAGCGGCTTCCAGTCCCTGGTCGATTTCGCCGGCCCTCAAATGATGGTAGCTCTTCATGTTGAGGATCATCGCCTCGTGGACCGGTGTCAACCCTTTGCCGCAAAGAGCCATGTCGAATGCCTGCCGTGCTTCCTCCTCGCGCTCCAGCGCCATGCAGGTAAGCCCCAGGTGATACATGGCATGACCGTTATCGGGGTCTTCGGCCAGTTCTTTCTTGAGCAGATCAAGATTGCGTTCGTATTTGCTCTTTACGAAATCGGGTTCGAGCGCATACCCGAAATGCTCGATTTCAAAATCAGCGTGGACCATTGTTGCGCCGGATTCGATCAGAAATTGGTCCACTGTCTCGTGCACGCGGCCCGAAAACCGGATACCCGGCAGATTTCTAAAAAAACGCACGGCGCGCCCAACTGTCGAATCGATTTTTCCAGCCGGACCTGAGTTGATAATGGGAACGACGAAAGCGTCCGCACCCGGGATGGATGCGGCCTTTCTCAGGCAATCCTGCGCACCGAACGTATTGAGCCGTTCATCGGCGTCCAGAAATATGATCCAGTCGCATGTCGCATGCCGCAGGGATTCGTTGCGGGCCTCGGCAAAATTGCCTGTCCACGGAAAAGAAAATACTTTCGCGCCGCAACTCCGGGCTATTTCCTTCGTCCTGTCGCCTGAACCCGTGTCTACGACTATGATTTCGTCAACCAGCCCGTTCACGCTCTCCAGGCATCCGGAGATGCGTTCCTGCTCGTCTTTTACGATCATGCAAAGAGAAACGCCGGGAGGGCCGCAAGCGGCCTGGCAGTGGCGGGGGGCGCCGTTCAGAGACTCCGATGCCAGAAGATCTCTTATTTGCCTTATCTTGTCCGTGTCGAGGGGCGAGTTCTTTTCAGCCTCTTTGAGGAGAAGTTCGGCGCCGGTGAAATCTTTGAGCTGCACAGAGGCTAACGCCATCGGCAGGGTCAGTTCGGACCTTGCCATACCCAGCTTTTCAGCTTCTTCGAGGTATTTGAGGCCGGATAGAAAATCGCCGGCGTTTACGCAACAGACGCCGGCGCGCCGTGCGACTTCAGGGTCCTTGCCGCCAAGTTCCATAAAATGCCGGAAATGTTCGAGGGCCTCGCGGGGCCTGTCGATTTCCGAAAGACAGATTCCCAGCAGCTTGTGAAATTCCGAATCGTCGATGAACGCATGTTCCTGGCTGAGATCGGTCTGGCGCTGGTTCGGCGCGAGGTGCAGGAACTGATGAGACCTCGCCAGGAGCGGTAAGGCCGCGCCGAATTCCCCCTTGCGGAATAGGGCCATTGCGCCAACCATATACGCCGTGTTCTGCCGGGGCGCCAGATCAATGGAGCCTCGCACAAGAAAAAGTGCTTCATCCGGCCTGCCTTCCCGCAACTCCACAAAGGCCAGCAGGTTGCGCGTCATTGCTTCAAGAAATAAAGGAAGATCTTTTGATGCAAGCGTGCGCTGAAAGTATTGTCTGCACTCATAGGTCTTTTCGAGCGAAAGAAGGGTAGCCCCCACATAGTACAGGCAGTACGGGTCGTCGGGATCGCGTTCCAGGTGCTTTTGGGACAACAGGAGGTTTCTTTCCAGCTTCTCCTTCATAGCCTCCGGCGGCAGTCTGTAGCCAAAGTGGTCAATGAAAAAAGGGGCCGTCGCGATCTTTGCCCCGATTCGAGCAAGAGCCGGTTCGATTCTTTCATGTACTTCATTTTCAAAACGGAGCCCCGGTAGATTTCTGAAAAGCCGAATGTTTACGGTCACGCTATAAGAGGCGCTTTCCCATTTGAGGCACCGAATAGGTATCGACCAGGCCGTGACCTCAGGGTCCGAAGCAGCTTTTCTTATACAGTCCGGAGACCCGCAAGGATCAAGGACTTCATCTGCGTCCAGATAAAGGATCCAGTCCCCGCCGGCTTTTTCCACTGATTCGTTCCTCGCAGCGGAGAAATCGCCTGGCCAGGGTATTTGGTATACCTTTGCGCCGAATGATTGCGCAATTGAGACTGTATTATCCTCTGATCCCGTATCGAGGATTATCATTTCGTCTACCAGCCCGCAAACGCTCTCCAGGCATCGGGGAAGGTTCTTCTCCTCGTTTTTGACGATCATGCAAAGTGAGATGAGGGGGTTATGCATATGCCACTTAAAACGAATTGTGTAGTTGAAGAATTGAGGAATTCAGGAATGGAGGAATTTATTCCTCGATCCTATAGATCAGGAATCCCCCAATTCGTTTTCAGGCCCCGTTCCCGTTTCGTATTGATTTAAGCATTTCAGAGCAGCGCGGGTGCGATGGGTCGATCTTTAGCGCATAGTCAAGAATCCCGGCTGCATCATCCTTCTGTCCAATCCTGTAGTGAAGCGATGCCAGCACGAAAAGCGCCTCGGGCGCCTCAGGCTTGATCTTAAGTGACCTTTCAACTGCTCCGGCCGCGCCGGTTAAGTCGCCGGCCTTCGCCAACTTCTCAGCCGTTTGCAAGTATATATCCGCCACCTTTTCAGAGAGGCCTTTCGGTTGCCACTCCGTCGCAGCGCTCTTTCGAACCAGGGCTTCATACTGAGACCATGCCTGGTTGTCTTTTGGGCAACGCCGCAGGTATTCCCTGTACACTTCGATAGCGGCATCGGTGTGGGCAGCGATGGCAAGCCCCCGAGCGCTGTTTCCGATAATATCGGTATCTTCGGGCTTGAGTTCCAGCGCCTTCAAGAAATTTGCCAGGGCCTCCGTGATCTGGCCGCTCTCAAGGTTAATCACGCCCAGATTATTGTAGGCCTCTGCCATCATGGGGTTTTCATCAATAGCCATTTCGAAGCATGCTATAGCGTGCGGGATATTGCCGCGCTCGAACTGAATTTCGCCCTGCCGCCTGAAAAACTCGGCCGCATCATCGCAATGACCCTTATCGGCCGGCTCGGCTTGTGAATCGAGCTGGGAGCGAAACTCCCCGTCCTCAGGATTCTTGTCCAGATACGATTGAAGCACCTCTCTGGAGTAGTCTTCTTTTCCGAGCGCTTTGAAAAAGCGGGTACACAGCAGCACCGTGTCTCTATTCCCCGGTTCCAGTTCCAGTGCTCTTGTGAGCGAGTTGAGCGCATCTTCGGTCTTACCCTGAGCCCAGTAAGCCTTGCTCATCCTGCTGTGGGCTTTCGCGTTGAATGGTTCGGTCCTCAGTACCTGGCCAAAGCATTCGATCGCTTCCGAATGCTTGTTTTCGCAAAGGGCCGCTTCACCTTTCTCGAGCCAGTTCTGAGCCGATTGTTGCTCGCAGCCGCAGTCCCAACCAGTTATTTCCATTCCGTTCTCCCTGTGTCGGATTCTCCCAAATTACTTTCATTTATCAAACTCGTCGGAATCGTCATTACACCTGTAATCTTTTTCCATTCTCCGATTTGGTCGGCTATCTCCCGGTAGCAGCCGAAAGATTCGAGCAGCCGCTGCTTTTCATCGAGGAATCGCGCCAGATACGAACCAAGCCCGCATGCGTATAGGAGATTGATCCACCATGTCCACATCTTGAAATCGAAGTTTCTTATCTCGAGCTCATTATTCACCAGGTGGGTTTGCCATCCCACAAGCAGCGGATCGAAGCGGCCAATCCTCCCCAGACCGGCCATGTCAATGTGCTCGGAGTGATGCATTTCCCATCTCGCCTGGATTTGTTCCCCGGTAAGATGCCTGAAAGGCCTCTTCGAAATATCCACTTCGATTCCGGCTATCTTTCGGACCAACTCACCGGCACGCGCCTCATATGAATGTTGCTCAAGCGAGCGCAGCGCGTTTTCTGCCGTTTCGCGCTTCCTTTTCTCGGGCCAGGATTCGAAATAGCCGTTGACAGCCTCATCGAGAGACACGTAGGCGAGGTAGTGCTCGTTGGGAATAAAACCGAGGTGGTCCAGTTCATCCGTGTGCGGATTCAGCACGAACGCCCCGCAGGCTAGGGCTTCGAAGAAGCGCATGTTGGCTTCATCACGTATGGGCCGGTTGAAGACCAGGATCGAGCTTGCAAGCATCCTGGCATATTCCGCTCCGAATATATCGGTCCCGATATGGACCCGGTACTTATTTCCGAGCTGCGCCAGCCGATAGAGCAGTTGCTCGCGTTCCTGCTGGACGCGATGATTGAGGTTGCCGACGAACAGGAGGTCCCACTCCTTTTGGCGGCCGCAGGGCCCGTGCACTTCCGGATCGAACCCGTATAGACAAAGGTACTCACAATTGGCAAACCCCAGGTCTCGGAAGATTCTCACGCCTTTGAGGTCGCAGAAGAAATGGTCGAAAGCACCCATAACCGGCAGCATCTGGTTGAGTGAGAGGTTGTAGTCCCCAAGGAGGCAGAAAACCGGGTATTCGGCCGCTTCGAGACCAGCCGGAATTTTGTAGTATTCGGCATCGCGCACCAGCACGGCATCGGGCGTCCATCTCGCTGGGAGCGCTCTGAGCACATCTTCGAACCGCTTCGGGTTGTGGTCGAACGTCACGACATCAGCGACCCGCTTCAGGGCCTTTACCAGAAAAGCCTCATTTCCGCGGGGATCGGCAAGTCCCGGTCCGACCAAAAGTTTGAGGCGAGGGTGGGGGCCGGGGATGATAAGCTCTTCTGCCTGGCAGATTTTAGCTCCTCCATCGGCTCCGCCGGAAATAGCCGAGTTCCCGTTTTTTGAGCTGTGTACTTTTGATGCGTCCGTTTGCCCCAGGTTTCCTATCAGCTCCAACAGGAGCCTCCCGGGGGCATAGTCGGGATATCGTGAAACCAGGTCCACCGCTACAGGGCTCGCTTCATCATATTTCCCCTGTTCAAAAAGGCAGGAGGCAAGCAGGTAACAAATTTCCCTGGCCCTGGTCCCGGTTTTCAGAAGCTCTTTCAGGCAGGATTCGAGCAGTTGAAAATAGCGGGAGCTGTAAGATACCTGAATAAACGATTTAAAGGCGCCCATGTCGGTTGGGTCCTGCATAACCGATTCATACAGTTCAAGCAGGCCGGGCGGGGGACTTGCGGCGACGGTCCCGCCTGAAGTCTCGGAAGACCCGTTGGATCGATCCTGCCCGGCGAACTCATCGGGCTCGGCGAACTTCCATTTCGAATAAAAAAGCTCACGGTTGTACTCGTTTTCCACCCCTCCGCCGTTTTTTTCCTCGTTCAGATGCACGACCCGGATCGTATTTGCGATTGCTAACCGGTCTCCATATTTCTGGCGCGCCTGCAGGAAGAAATCGGTATCCTCCCAACCCGCCCTTATATATCTTTCGTCAAAGAGGAGATCCGTTTTTCTGAAGACGCAGCATGCGGTAGGTATCATGTCCACTTCGGAGACCGGGTGAGTCAGGTCGAAATGATTTGCGCTGTTTCGGCCGACAGTTCCGTCGGGGTTCATGAGGCGTGCGGAAATCCCGAAGAACTCCCTGTTTTCGTGCAGGCAGCGGACGAGGTCCCTGTTCCAGCCGGGGAGAAGCCCCGATATGTCGTCGTCGCACATGATCACGTAAGGGTTTTGAGACGCCCGCAAACCTTCATTGCGGTTCTTGGCCGCGCTCTGGTGTCTGCTTACGACAATGAGCTTGTATGGAGGGACCGTTTTCTCGGCTATTTCGCATAGTAGATTTGTCAGCTTCTCGTTGGGCCAGAAGGCTGGAACTATAATGTCAGCGGCAAGATCCGTTTTGAAGTGGTACGGATAGTCGCTCCTTTCGGAATAGGGATCAAGTTCGGAAAAACCGTGGATCTGCGCATAATTACGGTGGAGACCTCCGCAAACGTCGATCATGCCGCATAATTCGCAGGTCCCCTGCCGGGCGTTGATCCGCTTCTGGAAATCCCTCCCGTGTTCCAGGTAGGTTGCCGCCGTCTTGGGAAACACGCCGTAATCCCACTCGTAAGGGTCGAACATCACCTGGGGATTGTTGCATACGTGATGTTCGTAGCCTTTGAGCAGGCAGAGCGGAAAATAACGTACATTTACCCAGTATTTTCTCTCTCTCAGATAATCCAGGGCCTGCCTCAGCCATGGGGCGACCATGCCGGCACGAACCTGCACTTCGTTCAGGCGCTCGACTATTTCAGGCTGATCGTGCTTTCCCCATTCATAATGCGGATTGAAGTTGATGAAATTGATTATACGAGGGCTGATTTCCCGGTCATAGTGCATGGCCAGCTTCGGCAGGTCCTCGTAATTGTACTTTGTAAGAGTGCAGTTAACCCTGATGAAGCAACCGGATTCATTAAGGAATCTGGCGGTCTGGTTAATTTTGTCCCATGCGCCGTGAACGTTCAGAATTCGGTCCTGCTGCTGCTCGAAGCCGTGAATGGAAATCAGCCATTCCGTGCACCCGGCATCCGCCAGTTTTTTGACCTTTTCGATGGCCAGACCATTGGTAATTATGCATGTGTGGAGACCAAGCGACTCCGCATATCGGATTACCTCCGTCATGTGAGGATAGATCGTAGGCTCACCGCCTGTAAAGTCGACTGAAGTGTTTCCGCGCTCGACGGCTGCTCTCAGCTCGCTCTTAGCGTCCTCCAGGGGTTTCGACCAGTCGCTCTGGTCGTATGTGTAGTAACACATCCTGCATCTGGCGTTGCACGGTCTATTGATGTCGATAACCGCACGCCGTGTGGGAATCAGTCCGGAACTTATCAAGGCTTGCTCCTGTCCTTATTCAAAAAGTGGCGATCCAAGCGTTCGCTCGTTTTTGTCAAAAGGGCCTTGCTTGACTACTCATAACGAAAACCGAGGACAAAAACAGACATAGAGCCGGAAAATACCGGCACAGGAGGGGAGTTTGCAAAATGTTGGCCAACTGGGGGATAGAGGTGGAAAAAGGCTTGATAATATTATTCGATCCGACCTCACGGGGCCGGGGAAACTAATGGGGCACGGAATAGAATCGCTCTGCCGGCCCCGGTCTACATTCGATGCTAGTCAAGGTTTTGACCTGATCCCGCTTTCACCTTTTTCTAAGAAACTTTCTGGGTTAAATTCGAGGATGCGCAGGAGTTGATAAATGCGGGCGCACCCTCGACGGATTACTTGACCAGTGCACTTATCTCAGCTTCCGACATATCGTTTGCGCCACAGGCCAGGACCACTTGCTTGCCGTCAATCCTGCACAGTTTCGCATAGGCGACCTTGTGAGACGCCGTTTTTTCTCCCGGTTTGGGCCACATGTAGTCCACCCACCCTGCCCCTTTCTCTTTGGCAATCTTGTCCTCGGCCACATAAATGAGCTTCCCGTTTGCATCTACTAAATCCATGAGACGCTGTCCGTTCATTTTGGCCTTAATGGGGTGCAAGAGCACAAAACCTTCCAGATCATGAATGGAAATGTAGGTGCCGGCAAAAATAAACGGGCTGTCTTTTCCCAGAAATTTCGGGAAGGCCGCTTGCCCTTCTTTTTCCAACAGTGCGCAGGCCTCGTTAACCTTATCGATAATCATCTGAGCCGTGGCTTTGGTTGAAGCCCCCGAAGCAACGCAAGCCGCCTCGCTCTCCTTGTACAACTCTTCCGGAAACTGCTGTGCCCATGCTCGCATGGAAACCAGTGTGACCACCGCGAAAAACACCCCCATTAAAGCCTTGCTGGTTTTTCCCATTTCTTTCTCCCGTATTTGTTCTCCCGTTGTTCTTTGCCAGTCCGTACCATTCTCGATTATATTCGCCGGTACTTTCGTTTTGTTTGACCTGTTTCTTGTCTTGGATAGAGGTGAGTGAGACAGCGTCAAGAGAGTCAAACGTAGCTGTGGTAGTGTGGGTCATACATCAAGTGCTTGATGTGCCGGCGCAGGTCTCCGGGTATCTCCTTGGTAGCGAGTTCACGTTCATATGCTACCCCGGCCACCGCTTCGGCTATGCACAGGGATACCTCCCGTATCTTTGACAGCCGGGGATAAACACGCCCCTGATCAAGATCGGCTCGCGAAACCTTCTGCGCCAGAGTCTTTGCTGCAACGTAGAACATCTCATCGGTTATGTGGCGCGCCCCGCAGGCTATGGCGCCCAATCCCACCCCGGGAAAGATATAGACATTGTTTCCCTGCGACGGGACGAGCGTCTTGCCGTTGATCGAGACCGGATCGAAAGGACTGCCGCTGGCGAAAATCGCCCGGCCCTGGGTCCACGAATATGCTTCCTGGGCGGTGCATTCAGTCTTTGATGTTGGATTTGAAAGAGAAAAGATGATAGGTCTTTCATTGATTGCGGCCATGGCTTCCAGGACTGGCCGGTCGAAAAGTCCGGCTTTCCCGGCGACGCCGATTATGGCCGTAGGCCTGAGTTTCTCGACGGCGGAAACAAAGCTGGTAATGTGCTCAAAGTCATGGGCAAAAAAGAGCTTATGGCCGTTGAGACCGGCGCGGCCCCGCACGACCAGCCCCTTGGAATCGAAGAACCAGCATCGTTTGCGGGCTTCCTCAAGGGAAAGGCCTTCGGAGGTCATGGCGGACGCCGCGAGGCTGCCGGCGCCGATTCCGGCCTCACCGGCCCCAAGAAAGAGGATTTTATGATCGCTCAGTTTTCCGCCTGTGAGGCGCAGGGCCGACAGCAGTCCCGCAAGAGTTACTGCGGCAGTACCCTGGATATCGTCATTGAAAGTGCACACTTCGTTGCGATATTCCTCAAGGAGCCGGAAAGCGTTGGAATTGGCAAAGTCTTCGAACTGGATAAGCGCTCGCGGAAAGACTTCCTGCACCGCAACGATAAACTCTTCGATCAGCTCATCGTAAGGCTTTCCCCTGAGGCGCCTTTGTTTGAGACCGATATAGAGCGGATCGTTCAAAAGCTCCTCATTCTCCGTGCCCACGTCGATCGTAACGGGGAGGGAAATGGAGGGTTGGATGCCGGCACATGCCGTGTAAAGGGCGAGCTTTCCTACCGGGATTCCCATTCCATCGGCGCCAAGGTCCCCGAGGCCAAGTATGCGTTCCCCGTCGGTAACGACGATAATTCGAATGTCCTTTAACGGCCAGTTGCGCAGCACATCGGCTACGTGGCCTTTATCCCTTGCAGATATGAAAACGCCCCGAGGTCTCCTGAAAATGTGACCATACGTGAGACACGCCTGCCCCACTGTAGGCGTGTAGACCAAGGGCATCAATTCTTCAATGTTATCGATCAGCACCCTGTAGAATAGCGTCTTGTTGCGGTCCTGCAGACTTATCAGAAAGATATATTTTTCAAGGTCCGATGTTTTGCTTCGCAGGTTCTCCAGGACACGTGTGACCTGTTCGGCCTGTGTATGCACGTGAGGCGGCAGGAGTCCGCGCAGACCGAGAACTTCCCTCTCCTTTTCAGTGAACGCGGTGCCTTTGTTGAGTGCAGGGTCCTTCAGCAAAGCGATACCGGTGGGCATCCCCGATTGCACGCACTTTTTTGACCCGAGCAGCCGGGATCTGTGGAGGACCGATTCCAGGTTTACGCTATCCAGCAGCCTGGAGAGCGTGTCGCCGCTGATCATATCCTCCTTGAAGCGGATAACGATTTCTCCATCCTCGAACATTACTTTGTACATGCTGTGATATCCCTCTCAAGCAGTCCCGCTCCGTTGCACATAGGACATTTGATCTCCTTTGCTCCTTCGCAACAGTGACATACTGCCTTCATCATGCGCGAGGGCCAAAGTGAGAATCTGTGTCCTTGGCCGAAACATTCCGGACATTTTATTAATTTATCGCCGCCGCATACCGGACAGATCATTTCCAGTCGCCTCACCATACCTTGGATTGAAGGGGACGGGCTGAAAAGCCCGCCCCATATCCTGGTTTACGCCTTATCGCCCGCTGCCGACCTTGGGCACAACGCCTAAGCCAGCGACGGGTAGTCCCTCACCCACCTCTGAAAGCTTGATGTCCTTCGTCTCGGGGCTGACCCACATGCTGCCGAAAGTCATCATGGCGCCTATTGTCAAAATGACCGCAGGGGAGAGCCACAGGTCGCCTTTTTCGATGGCTGCAATCCAGGGAATCAAGTGGGCCCACCAGACATAGACGCTGAACCATGCGCCCAGGAGCGCGCCCGAAGAGTACCCGAAACCCACGCCCACCGCCCGCCGCTTGGTCGGGAAGCGTTCGGAAAGATAGGCCGGCACGATGCCCCAGCCCAGCTTCAGCATTGCGGCCATCGTCGCGCCCAGGATTGCCATCCCGACGTTGCGGGCAATCGCGGCATTATAGAGAACGTAATAAGAGGGTACGCCGAAGATAATCAGGAAGATGCAGTAATTCAGGGTCAGGCGTCTGCGCCCGGTATAATCGGAGAGCCAACCGTAGAAGATATAGCCCAGGAAAGCCATAAAAAGAGCGAATCCGTAGATGAGGCTGTAAGTCGTGGTGTCGAATCCTCTTCCGTCCAGCGTGAGGATTTTGGGAAGAAATCCATAGACCGAATAATCGGTGAGAAAAAGACCGGTCATGAAGAAGAAAACCTGCAGAAAATTCCAGAGCGCCGGGGGCTTGAACATGCTGAGGAACGGAGCTTTTTCAATAGCTCCCTCTTTCTTGATTCTTTCGAATTCGGGGGTCTCCGACAGATGCCGTCTGATATAGATGGCGAGGATTACCGGCATTATCCCGGTCAGGAAGCACAACCGCCAACCGTAACTAAGCATTGCCTCCTTGGGGATGGTGTGTGAAATCAGGGCAAATACCAGGGAACCCAAGACAAATCCCAACGGGAATCCGGACTGGATGAAGCCGCCCACGAGACCGCGCTTTCCAACCGGGGAATGCTCGATGGCGAAAGTGTGCCCCACGGCATACTCTCCACCGAAAAAACATCCCATTACAAATCTTATGATACAAAACATTACGTACGACCAGATCCCGGCCACAGCTTGTGTGGGAAGAACGGCCGAGGCGACAGACATCACTCCGACCCCGCCGATAGTAAGCACGAGAAGGAAGCGGCGCCCAAGTTTATCCGCATAATGTCCGAAGATCGCCGAACCGACGGGCCTGGCAGCCATCGTTATCGAGTAGGTGAAGACGATCGTGATATACTGCCATGCTGCGCTTCCGCCCGGAGGTGAAAATACCTTGACCAGAAGGGGGGCCATGACGAGCACGAGCGCCATATCATAGGCGTCGAGCCCGAAGCCCAGAAACTGTGATATCATAGCCATCCTGGTATCTTTGTTGAATGTCTTTTTTCCCGTTTCTGCCATGATGATTTTTTCTCCTTTCGAATGAATGGTTTTGTCGAATGAATGGTCTTGCTGTTTTCCACCTGTACTTAAAAAATGCGGTTCCTCAGCGTGTCCGCCGGGTCACTGGGTGGGGTGCGGCTGTAGCGGACTGCGGCCACGCCGCCCGGCGTAACAATGCTGTTGCGATCAGCCCTGAGGCACTTCGTATGGTGAGAAAGAAATGGGAAATGGTCAGGAGGAGCCTGCATTCGCCTCAGGCCCTCACAGCTCAGTTCGAGGCGCAGTATCGATTCAGGGTTACTAACTCTATATCCCGAGGCTGTTGATAAGGCAAGAAAGATGCCATGAAACGGCGCGGGGAAGATTGCATGGGCCGGCCGGCCACCGATGCCCCGGCTGCGCGGAATTCGAGATCTACAAAGGCGCTGTGCGGAACATTTTTCGGTTGGAATACTCCTGAGAAGGCGGCGGATTTCAGCCTCTCTTAAGATGCCCCCCATGCCTTCCTTCTTGTTTGCGTCATGGAATTCGCCCCTGTGCTCAAACTCAAAGAGACTGGCGAAATTCCGATATGTGGCGGCTAAAAACCGCCACTTCGCAGAAAGGTGGTTTTATACTCGTCTTTGAACTGTGACATAATTCTCCAGGATTTTAGCCCAGTCGCGTCCAATCCCGCAGGCAATCGGTCCTGTTGGCTATCCGGCCCGGGAGGCCCGGGGCCCCTAGTACGCCTTTTGCTTACCCCGTCATAGCACATAACGAGTCACCGGGGGCACACAATGGTGACTTGAGGTTATTTTCGAGTTATTCTGATGTCCCGGGTTAAAAGCATGCCGGTTATGGCCGCCAGGGTGGCCAACCGGCGAAAAATCGCCTCCCGGAAAGTAATGTCGGTCTTCTGAAGGTTACGGTTATGTTGCCACGATTCCCGATTGCCAGAAAATTCGTATTCGCGTTTCTCCTGGTCTCTATAATGCCGCTGGTCATACTGGGTTTCTGGACCTTGTGCAGTATGATGGAGATCGGGGAGAGCGCGATCAACAGCACGACTGCCCAGCTTGAGAGCCGGGCCAGGGAGTCGCTGGAACTTCGAGCCATAGAGCTGGCGAAGCGCGTCAGCCAATCGCTCCAGACGTGCGAATCCGATCTGCTTACGCTCAAAATGCTTCCAAAAGACCCTGAAGTCTACCTTCGCTTTTCTCTCAATCATCGAAGAGACATTTGGATCCGTGATCTCGTTGATGGAAATTCAATGGAAATCCACAAAGAACTTCCACTCTACAAAGAGATTTCCTTCGTAGGCGCCGACGGCATGGAACGGGTGCGCATCCTGGACGACCGCATCGTAGATCAATCCGGATTACGCGATGTCGGCAAACCCGAAAACACTACCTACAAATCCGAGAGGTATTTTGAGGAGGCTTCGAAGCTCAAGCCGAACGAGATCGACGTGTCCCACCTGACCGGGTGGTACGTCAGCCAGGGGAGCCGATCCCCGGGAGGCAGGAACTATGAAGGAGTGATCCGGTTTGCAACCCCGTGCACTGACGACCAGGGTCGGTTCGAAGGAGTAATAGTTCTTTCTCTGGACCACCGGCACCTGATGGAGCTTACCCAGCACATCCTGCCGACGGACGAACGGTTCGCGGTTTCTCCGGACTATTCGAGCGGCAATTACGCTTTTATGTTTGATGACGAAGGCTGGATCATCTCCCATCCCAAGCGCTCCGATATTCGCGGTGTTCTTCCTGATGGGAGCGGTTTCGACACGGGGGGCGAGTCCTATAACCGGGCTCGGGTTCTTGCCGGCCAGGTGCCTTTCAATCTCGATTATGTAAGCTTCATAAATCCAAATTATCCGCAAATAGCCAGGGAGGTGCGCGCCTTGCGCTCTGGCGTCACAAGCACATTCAATGTCGGAGGCACTCCCCGGATAATGGCCTATGCCCCGATATTTTATAACAGGCATCCATATGACCGGTACGGCATATTCGGAGGAATCACCATTGGGGTCGAAACGGCGAAGTTCAAGGAACCGGCCCTTATGGCACGCCTCAGAATCGACGAAATGGTTGCCCGGACAAAGAAAAACAGCCTCCTTATCCTCACGGGAGCCGCTCTGTTTGCGATCGGTCTTGCCGTCACTCTTTCCAGGACTCTGACCAGGCCGATCCTCTACCTTGCCGCAAAAGCGAGAGAAATTGCAGTCGGTCATATCCCCGATGAGGTTGTAGTGCGAACGGGCGATGAACTGGAAGTGCTGGCTGTCAATTTCGCTCACATGGCCAGGGAGATCCGGGAGCACCAGGAAAGCCTTGAAAAATCCCTGGCCGAACTGGCTCAGTCAAAAAGGGACGTGGAGCAGTACACGGGGCAACTGGAAAAGCAATTTCGCGTCCTCAATAATATATACTATCTCAGCCAGTACCTCAGTACCGTCTATGACCGCGATCAGGTGCTCCAGACGGTGCTCAAAACCTGCGTCGAAGGCTTGGGCTTCGACCGGGCCATTCTCTATCTATATGATGATCGGTCACACCGGTTGGTTTGTCATAAGACTTTCGGTTTTTCTCCCGAAGATGAAAAATCGGCGATGGAGGCTTCCTACGATATCGACAGGCATGATTGTATTCCCACCAAGGTGTTTCGTTCCTCAAAGACTATTTTCGTAAAGGATATCCATTCGGAGGAGCAGGCTACACCTCTTGATCTGAAGATCTCCAGGGTTGGCCGGACAGACTTTTTTGTCTTTACCCCTATCAAAAGTCGAGGCCGGATAACAGGAATTCTGGGCGCGGATACCAAGGTCCGCCAGCGCGAAATTAAAGAAATCGACGTCGAATCCTTGGAGATTCTGGCAAATGACGCCGCCCGCGCCATGGAGCGCTCTGACCTCTACAGCCACCTGCTCGAGGAGCGCAACTTCGTTGAGTCCATTGTCACCCATATCACCAATGGAATCATCACGCTGGATGCCGAGGGGAAAATTACATGGTTCAATCCATACAGCGAAGCGGTATTCGGCATGAACCGGGATGAGGCCCTGGGGAAAGATTACCGGGAGGTCTTTGCGGGGCTGCCTTCCTGGGTGGATACGATCGAGAAATACTTGGGGCCGCCTGAGAGCGGGCAAAGTTCCATCGAATACCGCTGTGTCTTTGGCGATGGTAAAGAAAAAGTGCTCGATGTCCATTTTTCAAGCATCCGTCAGGAGAGACAAGACAAAGATGTCTTTCTGATAATCGTCAGCGACATTACACAGCGAAAACTCATGGAGGAACACCTTCGACGATCCGACCGGCTCATCAGCCTGGGCGTGCTGGCCGCCGGGATTGCTCATGAGATACGTAATCCTCTGACGGGAATTTCCTTGCTGATGGATGACTTGCACGACCATATGCACGATCTGCCCAGAGAGCGGGAGCTAATCCAAAAGTCACTCCAGGAAATCGACCGGCTTGAAAACCTGATTAACGGCCTGCTGGATTTTGCAGCCCCTTCGAAACAGATCAAGCTCGAATTACGCCCTCTGGCAGACGTGTTGCTTAACACCCTGTTCCTTGTGAAAAAACTGTGCGAGAACAATCATATCTCGCTGCTCATGAATTCGCAGAGCACCCTCCCCATGCTCCTGCTGGACCCGGAGAAATTGCAGCAGGCGCTCCTTAATCTCTTGATGAACGCCATACAGGCCATGCCGGAGGGAGGAGATCTGCAGGTTGAAGTAAAGAAGGTATCGGTTGCGGAGTCTCTTCTTTCCATGCCGGCTGTCCGTATTGCCGTGCAGGACACCGGGAGGGGCATCTCCCCGGAGGATATTCCATATGTTTTCGATCCCTTCTTTACCCGAAACACTTCGGGATGCGGTCTTGGCCTGTCCATCGTGCACAGCATCGTTCGGGAACATGGAGGCCAAATCTCGCTTTCGAGCCAGCTTGGGCAGGGGACAACTTTTTGGATTGATCTGCCGATAGCCGAGACGGGACATGAGAGACTGCTGTGACCGCTTAAGGAAAACTCATGAAAAAGATTTTAATTGTAGACGATGAAGCTTTCATTCGCGAGAACCTGGACCGGATCCTAAAAGAAGAGCGCTACAGCACGACTATCGCACAGAATGGAAAGGAGGCATTGGCTTTCCTTAAAGAAGAACCGTTCGATCTTGTGTTCCTCGATCTCAAGCTGCCGGACGTCTCCGGTCTGGATGTTCTCAAGACGATCAAGGGATCTGATCCTGATCTGCTGGTGATCATAATGACAGGATACGCATCTGTCGAATCCGCTGTTGAAGCGTTGAAGATGGGGGCCTACGACTATATCAAGAAACCATTCAAAGCCGACGTTATAAAACTCATTGTAAAACTCGCACTTGAAACGCAGCGCTTGAAGCGTGAAGTCCGATCCCTCAAGAAACAGCATGAAGGAACTTCAGGCAGCCGGCCTTTTATTTCCGAAAGTCCTGCGTTGAAGGAAGTCCTGTCGCAGGTCCGCGAGGTTGCCAGGCACGCAGAAACGACGGTCCTGATCACAGGTGAAACAGGAACGGGAAAGGATCTTATAGCACGAACCATTCATAACCTGAGTCCACGGGCTAACAGGCCATTTATCGAGGTCAACTGCGCCACGCTGCCGGAGAATCTTTTGGAAAGCGAACTCTTCGGCTACGAAAGCGGAGCTTTTACCGGCGCAAAAGACAGGAAAATCGGGCTTTTCGAAGCGGCGAGCGCCGGGACCATATTCCTTGATGAAATGGGAGAAATAGAGCTTGGATTGCAGGCAAAACTGCTTCGAGTCCTGGAGGACAAAAAAATCCGCAGGCTGGGAGGAACTCAACTTCATGAGATCGATGTCCGTATAATTGCCGCGACAAACCATGATTTGCGCGAAGCCATCAAGGCCGGGCGTTTTCGCGAAGACCTTTTTTACCGGCTGCACATTGTGCCTATACATCTGCCGCCCTTGCGAGAACGGCCTGAAGATGTCATTGCCCTTTCCGAATACTTCCTTTCGGAATACGCAAAGAAATTCTCCCGAAACTTTAAAGGCTTGAGCAAGGATTCGCAAGCTCTTTTGCTCGCTTACCGATGGCCCGGCAACGTTCGTGAGTTGCGCCACGTAATTGAACGGATCTGCATCATGCACAATGCAGAGATGTTGCACCCGGAACACCTCCCCAAGGAACTTACTCTAGACTCCTCTGACTCTGACGCCCCGGTCGTTCCCTTCTATTTCCCGGTCCCACGGGAAGGGTTGAATCTGGATGAAATGGTTGACCGGTTTACGATCCATCTGATCAGGAAGACAATGCACATGACGGACGGAAATATTTCGCAGGCGGCAAAACTGCTCGGTATCCCAAGGGGAACTCTCAGATATAAGCTTGATAAATTTTTTATCGATAATGATCAGCAAGGTGAAAATTTTTGAGTGCCGGCGCTTTTCTTCATCGCCAAAGCCTCTTGATAGACCATCCGGCGGGGGAGGTTGAAGCGGCCGGCAACGGCCGATGCGGCTTGCTTTGATGAAAGACCCTGCCGGAGCGCGGCCTGCAGCTCTGCTCTCCAGGTTGGGGAGTCCGTGTCCGAGGATTCGCGGTTCAATCCTTCGGGACCAGGGGCCGACGACCCGCTGCCAGGCGACGATTCGGAATCCATGTCCGGTCCCGGCCCTGCTCCCTCCACCACCAGGGTCAACTCGCCCCTGACCTCAGCCGTGAAATGTTCGACGGCTTCCGATATAGAGCCCCGGAAGATTTCTTCGTGTATCTTCGTAAGCTCCCGTGCGACCGCGACTCTCCTTTCGCCCCAGCTCGGGAGCATATCCTTGAGGGTCTTCGCAAGCCTTCTGGGAGACTCATACAGTATCAGGGTCATCGCAAGGCGGGAGTTTTTTTCGAAAAAACGCCTTCGTTCGGCTCCCTTCGCAGGAGGAAAACCCAAAAAAACAAAGGGTTGAGTTGACAGTCCGGAGACGACCAGGGCCGATATGAGGGCGGTTGGACCGGGAATGGCTACAGGTTCCATCCCGCGCTGCAGCGCCGCCTCAATGAGAAATTGTCCCGGATCGGACACACCCGGAGTTCCCGCGTCCGTGACAAGCGCTACGCTTTGCCCGGAGGCGATTTTGTCCAGCAGTTCGCTTCCGCGCTGTCGCGCGTTGTGTTCATGATAGCTGACCAGACGTACATGGATGTCATAGTAGGACAGGAGTTTACGAGTATGGCGGGTATCCTCCGCCGCGATCAAATCGACTTTGCGAAGGGTGTCCAGGGCCCTCAGTGTGATGTCTGCGAGATTTCCGATGGGAGTAGAGACAATGTAGAGCTTTGCTTCCTGATCTTTTTCATGATCCGGGTTCGAAGGCATTGACTATCCAGTTTATCTCGGGCGTCTCGCCGTTCCACCTGATCGCGACAACGTCGAAGCGGGCATGGGAGTTTTGCAGCCCCTTTTGTTTAAGATACCAAAGGGCGGCGCGTGTCAAGTGCCTGCGTTTTGCTGCCGTGATGGATTCCTCCGGGCTGCACAACCCGTCCGCCTGGAAGGCCCTTACCTCCACGAATACGATTGTCTTTCCATCTTTGGCGATCAGATCTATCTCACCGAGAGGACACCGGAAATTTCGGTCGACGATTTTGATTCCGCTACTCGTGAGGTATTCGGCGGCCGCGTTCTCGCCCTGTTTTCCTCTATGAAAGCGGCTCCACGTCATCAATGCGGCACTCCCTCTGAATAACGCGGTTAAAGGTTAACCTGTGCAGCGAACATGGTCCATGCCTGCGAATGGCCTCGCAATGGCGGGCGGTTGCATAGCCTTTGTGGGAGTCAAATCCGTATTGAGGAAATTTTTCGTGATACTCGCACATCAGGCGGTCGCGGTGGACCTTGGCGATTATGGAAGCGGCCGCAATGGAAATCGAAAGGCAGTCTCCCTGCACAATGCCCTTCTGCTTTATCTGGAGAGGAAGTTCGTAGGGGCCGTCGATGAGGAGGAAATCGGGCTCTACTTCCAGACAGCCGACGGCGTTCGACATGGCCCGAAAGGTTGCCTGGAGAATATTTATCCGATCTATCTCGACGTTATCTACAACGCCGACCCCGATGGCCAGGGCCCGTGAGCGGATTTTTGCGCAAAAATTTTCCCGCTGTTCAGGGGTGAGTTGCTTGGAATCGTTGATCCCAGGGAGACGAACACTCTTTGGCAGAACCACGGCGGCGGCAACCACGGGGCCTGCCAGCGGACCCCGGCCGGCCTCGTCAACGCCGCAAACAAAACGAAAACCCCGCTGGTAGGCCTCTCTTTCATGGAGGCGCATATCAACCGCCAGAGTTTCGATCAGTTGACGCTGCATGAGGCCCCCCCCCGGGGAGTTATCAGTTTTTAGTTTTGAGTTTTTGGTTTACTCAAAACTGAAGAATTTAGTTTTGAGTTCTTAAGCAACTCAAAACTATCAACTGAAAACTAACAACTGGCTTATGACTTGGGCGCCTCGCGCTTTTCGCGTATTCTGGCCGCTTTGCCCACACGGTGGCGCAGAAAGTAGAGCCGGGACCTGCGGATGCGGCCTCGACGCAGTATCTCTATTTTTTCTATCTGCGGGGAATGAAGGGGGAAAATACGTTCCACGCCAACCCCGTAAGATACCTTGCGCACCGTGACAGTTGCGCCCATCTTGGCTCTATGAGTGCGGAGCACCACACCTTCGAATACCTGGATGCGCTCTTTTTCGCCTTCACGGATTTTCACGTGCACCTTCACCGTATCGCCGATCCTGTAGGCCGGGATATCGAAGCGCATGTGATCTCTTTCGATCATTTCGAGCAAGCTGACTGCCACTTTCAATCCTCCTTAAATAAATAGGAACGAGGGCGCCTGGAAGGTGCGCCACCGCGAAACGAATTCAAATACAAATATCAGGCTAACTTCTTCCGAGCATCCTGTCCATAAGGATCGAGGCAGCCGAACGGACCGGAAGATGATTGTAGCCGTTAACGCCGGCAATCGGTTCGAGCACGGCATCGACGTCGCCGAAAACCTGCGGAGCAAGACCCCAGCCTGTCCCTAAAAGAAGCAGAACGGGCCGGTCTTCCTTTTCAAGCAAGTTCCGGGCATCGCGATGGGGCAGCGCACCCGTTTCTTTCTTTGCGGTGGTGGCCCAAAGGACCGGGATTTTTCCGGTCTTTTGAACGATATCCGCGGTAGCAAGAGCCAGGCTTTCCACAATTCTGAGAAGCTTCAATGCCTGCCGTCTCTCCGGCAGGATTTCGCCGCCCCTGCCATCGATCCAGTGGGATGTGAGCCGGTTGGCGAGCGCCTGCTGGTCTTTGAGAGGCGTGACTATATAGCATGCCGGCACGCCATAAGTACAGCACAACCGGGCCAGGTCGTGAAGATCGAGATTCGTTATCGCCGAAGCGATTAAATCACCCATCCTGTTCAGGACGGGATAATGCAGGAGCGCCAGGAAAAGTTGCGCCATAATAGATCCAGTATATCCGTTTCGTAGAGCGGGAAGCTTTTTACTACTTGCTCTCTGTTTCCTGCTCCCTGCTTCTTGCCGTTTCGAGCAGGGCAAGGTCCTCAGCAGTAAGATCGAGACCGGCAAAAAGATCGGGGCGGCGCATCATGGTTCTGAGCAGCGCCTGTCCCCGCCTCCAGCGGCGGATAGTTTCATGGTTCCCGCTGAGCAGGACCGGTGGAACGCCCATTCCCTCGAAATCCTGAGGGCGGGTATATTGTGGATGCTCAAGAACCGGTTCGCTGAACGAATCCGCCTCAGCCGAACCCACATTCCCAAGCGCTCCGGGGAGCAGCCGCACAACGGCGTCCACCACGACCATAGCTGCAAGCTCCCCGCCGGTCAAAACGTAGTCGCCGATGGAAATCTGATCGTCTGTGAAATGCTCGGCCACTCGCTCGTCAACACCCTCGTACCTGCCGCAAATGAGAATGAGCCGCGGAAGGCGGCTCAGTTCGCGAGCAATCTCCTGGTTGAAAAGCCGCCCCTGGGGAGTCAGTAGAACTCTCCTGGCTGCAGGGCCGCTGTCGACGATTGCACGAAGGGCTTTTACTATCGGCTCGGGTTTCATGACCATGCCCTCTCCGCCTCCAAAGGGCCGATCATCCGTCATCTGATGTTTGTCGGTGGCGAAATCGCGTATGTTGTGCACCCGAACCTGAATCAGCCCGCGCGCACGGGCCTTTCCCACTATGCTTTCTTCCAGGGGTGAAGAAAACATGCCGGGGAAAATAGTCAGAATTTCAAAGATCATTTATTGGAGGCCTTCCGGCAAGTCCACTATAAGTTTTCTGCTCCGGAGATCCACTTCGCAGATGACGTCTTCGATTGCCGGGATAAGCAATTCTTTCTCCCCGCTTTCCACGACGTAGACATCATTTCCCGGAGTTTCGAAAACGGCGCTCAAAGTCCCCAGCGGCTTTCCCTCTTTTGTCTCCACCGAGAGTCCGATGAGTTGGAAATGATAGTATTCGCCCTCAGATAGCGGAGGCAGCCGGTCCTCATCGATGAGGACTTCTTTGCCCGTTAATTCCCGGGCACGGTCAAAGTTTTCGATTTCTTCGAACTGAGCGATCCAGCCACGTTTTTGAGCGCGAAGGCTAACCAGGGTCAATTGCTGCTGCTCTCCGGCTTCCATAAAAAACAGCTTCTCTCCGGCTCCCAGCTCCCCCATAGTTTCACCATAAGGACGGACCTTGAGTGCACCTCGGATCCCATGAGTTTTTATCACTCTCCCGACCGGGACGAGACTGGATTTGTCCATCTGTGCTATTCGATAATTTCCAGAACGGCGCGCTTGCGAATTTTCGTTGACGCAGCGCTCAGGATCGTTCTCATAGCGCGGGCAGTGCGTCCCTGCTTACCTATAACCTTTCCAAGGTCTTCTTTTGCAACACGGAGTTCAATAACGGAGGTCTGCTCACCCTCTATTTCCGAAACTCTCACCTTCTCGGGACTGTCAACCAATGCACGCGCCATAAACTCGACCAGTTCCTTCAACATGATTTCCTCCGGATGAATGCGGCTGCCATCTGCAATTGAGAGTTTAGTTGAGCTTTCCATGCTTTTGAATTAGGTTGCGAACGGTGTCGGTCGGTTTTGCGCCCTGACCCAGCCAGTACTGGAGTCTCTCGCTATCGATCTGTACCTTCGTTTCAACCGGCAGAGGGTCATAGCTCCCGATTCTCTCTATAAAGCGACCGTCACGGGGTGCCTCAGAGGAAGCGACAACAATCTTGTAAAAGGGCCTTTTCTTTCTACCGCCACGCGCCAAACGAATTTTAACAGGCATTAACTTTAGACCTCCTGAATGAATTGGGCGAAGCCCAAATGAATATCTCCAAACCAACCTGCGCCCGTCCCGTATAGATCTTTGATACCAACGAGGACCTTGTTTCCCCTCGACCGGACCTGAGGTATAGGTTTCTCCGATTGATTTCGCACAATAAAATTTCTCATATAACGCATGATGCACATATTAGAAAGGGAAAAATGAGCCCTTGCGCCTGAATTTTCCCTTCTTCTTCTTGCCTGCGTCCCCGGCCCCCAACATCTGGCGCATCATGCGGCGCGAATCTTCATAGCTCTTTAGAAGTCGATTTACATCCTGAACGCTCGTGCCGCTTCCATCGGCAATCCGTCGCCTGCGGCCTGCGTTCAGTATATCTGCGTTCCTGCGCTCCTGCCTGGTCATCGAATTGATGATGGCCTCCATGCGCGCGAACTCTTTAGGATCGATCTGGGCTTTCTTCAGCTCTTTTAAGATCCCCATACCCGGGAGCATGCCGAGTAGCTGATCGAAGGAGCCCATTTTTTTCACCTGCTGGAGCTGGGCGAGGAAATCTTCGAGCGTAAAAGTGTTCTGCTTGAATTTGCGCGCTATGTCCTGGGCCTGATCGATGTCAAAAGCTTCCTGCGCTTTTTCGATCATCGACAAAACATCGCCCATCCCGAGGATTCGCGAACTCATCCTGTCGGGGTGGAAAACCTCGATGGCATCCAGCTTTTCACCGACGCCGATAAGCTTTATCGGGCAGTTGGTAACCGAGCGGATGGAAAGGGCCGCCCCGCCTCGCGCGTCACCGTCGAGCTTTGTGAGAATGATTCCGGTAAGGCCGAGCTTTTCGTTGAACGAGCCTGCAATCTGCACGGCGTCCTGGCCCGTCATCGCATCGGCAACCAGAAGAATCTCAGACGGCTCGAGGATGTCCTTGAGCCGCGAAAGTTCCTCCATCAGTTCGGCGTCTATATGCAGCCGCCCCGCGGTATCCAGAAGGAGGGTGTCACAGTTCTCCTGACGGGCGAAATTTACGGCCTCTTTGGCAATCTGCTCGGGGCTCTGCCGGGATGTCGAGGGATAAACCGGGAGCTTCAACTGGCCGGCCAGCGTGATCAACTGGTCGATTGCCGCCGGTCTGTACACGTCTGCGGGAACGAGGCAGGGTCTTCGGCCATCCTTGGAGAGCTTAAGGGCGAGTTTTCCCGCCGTTGTGGTCTTGCCCGAACCCTGCAGCCCCACGAGCATCACTGCTACCGGGGGCCGTCCGGAGAGCTTGAGGGGCTCTGCAGCGCCGCCCATTAGCGCGGTCAGCTCTTCATTGACTATCTTTATGACCTGCTGGCCGGGAGTAAGGCTCTGCATCACTTCCTGGCCGACAGCCCTTTGAGCGATGCTGGCGACGAAATCCTTAGCCACCTTGTAGTGGACATCGGCCTCGAGCAGCGCCATCCTCACCTCGCGGAGCGCTTCCCTTATGTTGGCCTCGGTGAGCTTTCCCTGGCCCCGCAGGTTTTTGAATATCTTCTGCAATCTATCGGAAAGATTATCGAACATTTTCCCCGCCGGTCATTACGAGATGATCATTCATGACCCTCTGAACACCCTGAAACCATGAAAAGGGCCGTAAACCCGTAAGATGGGTGGAGCGAAGCGCAACCCATCAACTGTTGTTTTCCTGTTAATCCTGTAAATCCTGTCAAAGGTCTTGCGTATTCGCAAAGGCAAGTTAATCAATCTTATTAACGCATGTTTGGAGAATCTTCAAGTGCGGTGGGACTCCCTACTCCAGCACCATTTCCCTGAACTCCTGCGGGTCCGGTATCTGCTTTATTCCGGGCTTTCCCGCCCAGGTCATCGAAAACTCACGGAAATAGCTCACAAGAGCGATGTTGGCGCTCAGGCGCATGCCCGGCTTCAACTCGTCGAGTCCGAACCATTGCGCCGGGAAAAATGCTTCGACAGCGATGTGGGGCAGAGATTTTTCTATTCTTTGCACGTGACCCTCTGAGGCCAGTTCTTGCACGGGAACGCCGTTTTCCAGTCGAAAAAGCTCTGGCTTTATTTCGAACCCGTCAGGATAGGCAGGATTATTTTGAGCAATGAGGTAGACGGCCAGATGGTTGCGTTTGCCATTCGCCTCGACTGTGAAGTGAAGCTGGAACGACTCGGATTGGGGAAATCTGTCCTTGTAATCCAGGAAATTCGGGTCAACGTATGTGTCCGACAGGCTGAAGAGGTAAAAACCCTCCGGTCTCCATGCAAGGTGCACATCCCCAAAGGGCGCGTACGGGGCCGGCGCCGTAAAACCTGAAAGCAGCGTCTTTTTCTTTTCCCACTCCACAAGCGACTGGTCGCAGACATCTATCGGGCGCTCCGCCCGGACTATGCCGACCGGCCGAACTCCATCGCCTTTTGGACTCTTCGATTCCTCCGCGCCATTGGCGGCCTCTTTTTTCGACCCGGCCGCACTCCCTGCATGGAGCGACTCGAGAACGGAATTGAGTTTCTTGAAATTCTGCGTCAACTCTTCATACGGCCTGTTCGAAGTATCGATCAGGCCCATATTGTAGTCTTCACCGTCTTCCCGGCCCCCGAGCGGCTCATCGCAATACTGAAACCAGTGTGCGCCGACCACGTTCGGAAACCCGGCAAAGCTGAGCAGTGCGTTTACCGTTCCCCACGACCTCTCGGTTTGCGTGGCGACCGTCATGAGGTGCCCCGGTTTGGCATGGATATTTCCGGCGGTTTCGTTGAGGTTGCCGCTCCGGTTCTCGGCCGCTGCAAAAAAGAACTCGCTTATCAGGACCGGCTTGCCGCTTAGCTTGCGCAAGCCTTCAAAGAAGTATGGAGCGACCCAGCCGTCTGCGACGTCAATGTTGTAATTGGTCGAGATCACATCCACATTGTCGCCCATCGCCAGGATCGCGTCCTGGTGATAATAGAGCGGAAGCCTGTCGCCAAGCACCAGCGCGTGCGGGTCAGCAGCGCGAATGGCTTTGTACATCAGCTCGTAATAGCGCTTAGCACACGCGCTCATGAAACGGTCTACCAGCCTGATGCCGTTTCCACCCGGCCTCAGCTTTAGACTCGCTCCCGCCTTCTTCAGGGCCTCAAAATCCCCTGCGCCCCCCTGGGGCGACCAGTCGGCCAGAAAAGCCTCCCAGCTCCCCTCATAGTTGTCGTAGATCATTTGCCACAGGAAGCGCTTGGTGTGGTTTTCCCAGGGAGCTTTCAGAAACCAGATGAAAAGCGAGGAATTCCACCAGCCGACTTCATTGTCGCTGAAATAACCGATCAGTTGGGGCAGGTCCCTGTAGGGAGCCGTAAGCTCTCGGGCCATTTCCATCGTCTTTTGTTCCATTTGCGGGTCGAACGGATCGAACCAGTGGAACCGCGAATGCCGGCCGAGCTCCAAATCCACCGTGAGCGGCAGATCGAGGGCTGGCGAGCTGTCGGACCATCCGCCCAGGGTATTGAATCCCCATTCCCGGATCTGGGCGCCGACCTTTGTGCGCCATTCTTCGATGGTAGGATAGAAATTGGCCCAGCAGTATGCCTGTCCGGCCCTGCTCTTTTCGCTCTCCCGGCCGGGAGCAACGATATCTACACCTTTTGAATAGAAGGGTTTCCCCTCCGGATCGGTCAGCCACTTGACGCCGTTGATGTCCGCCGTGCTCCATTTTTTGCCCTTGAACTCAGCCTTCCCTGAAGGTTGGTTCGGGGGGACTTTCACCTCGGGGTCCTGTGCGAAAGCCAACTGGGAGAGCGATATCACAACCAGCAACAAAATTAGACGTCGAATCATGGAAATAGAAATTACCTCATTGAAGAATAGACGGGCGATGATGAATTTTCAGGGGAAAACCGCTTAAATCTCTCCCGGGCCGTGCTGTGGATGCCCTGACAGCGGCCCGGCATCAGGGAGAGCCTTACTGAGTCGCTTTGCCCTCCGGGGTGTCATCTTCCGTGTCGAGGCGCTTGTAATAGGCGGCGTACTCCTGGGGGACTGTTATAACCTGCATCAAATTAAGGCTGCCGAACATTTCGGAGGGCAGCAGAAAGTTCTTGAAAAACAAATTGAGCATCTGGAGCTGAGAGGCATGAGAGAGCAGGGCGCGCCGCTTGCCTTCAACCTCCTCCAGACTCAGCGGCAGTGTAACCCAGCTCGTATCGGCAAGAGTTCTCTCCGAAACTTTGCTGTAGCCTCCAATCCCTGTGCTGGCAACCTCCTTCGCCCAATCGGCCCCGCGAGGGTAATCCTTGTAATGCACCAAATACGTCAGCACCTTGGCCGGAAGGGTGTCCTCCTCATCGTAGATGGCCCGGAGAGCGTCGAGTACGAAGACCCCGGTGGCCGCGTGGTCCGGGTGATAATCGCGGGGATCGGGAATCACTACCCAATCGGGCGAAAACTCCCTCAGCACCTGCTCGATCTCATCTTTGAGGCTCACGCCTGAGTACTTTACCCACCGCTTCAGCCCGGCTCTGTGCGGCCGGTCGAAGAGCGTGTGAGGAGATATAAACGGATGAAGATTAGACCAGTAGGCTTCCCACAGCTCGTCAATGCCGGCATCGGGAAAACCCAGAAAAGTCGTGTCTTCGGGCTGAAGTCCGAGTTCGCATAAAGCCTGAACCGCTTCGGCCTGCCTCTTCTTCCCGAACTCGATGAAATCCTTGGCGGAAACGTGCTGATTCTTCATCGCGAGTCGAACGGCGTAAGTGTACCCGTCCCCGTTTGTTACAAAGACTGCATGTACCTTGCCTTCCCTTTCGAGCACGCGTTGAATCAACCCGGACGCGGCAATCGACTCATCGTCCGGATGGGGAACGAAAATCATTACCCGGGCGCCGGCGGGGACGGAAAGTTCGCCGTGAGGAATATAAGTGAAAGGATCGGATTTGGAGGCAGCGGCCGGGACCACATATGGCGTCTGTTGTGCCAAATCCTTGACCGAGTGGGACGTAACCGGAGAATAAATGGGAAGGTTCTGCAGGTAATCCCATTGGGTGATATCCTCCGATAAACAAAGAACCGGCCCGGAGATTATAACCAGTAAAACGAGCAATAACGCTCTCATCGCACGTCTTCCTTCAAACAGTAACGCATGTCCCTGCGGGGCGCCCTGAAACCATCCCTATCGGGATGGGTGGAGCGAAGCGCAACCCATCAAGCCTTTTCGCAACATAGCGCCCGGGATCTTTACCAAATTTACCTGACGGACACCGGTCAGCTAATAAGTAGCAAAAATGTGACCACATATCCATCAGGAAAAATACATTAATGTCGCATATTTTACCGGGGCGAAGCTGCTGCGGTTCCCATTATACATCGGCACAAACAGTTTGCGACATAACCGGTTTGTGGCATCCCGGCGCAATGAGGATTTGCGCAGCCGCGTTTCACGTCCCTCCGGGACACCCTGGAACCATGAAAAGAGACCTGGGCTTTGCAGGAGCGGCTTCCAGCCGCGACGAACTTTTCGGAACAGCGTTTTGACCGCCTACGCCGTCTCTTCCAGACCGAACTGAGAGCGGTAGAGCGCCGCGAAATGGCCATGGGCGTGCACGAGTTCATCGAATGGACCCTGCTCGATGATTTCGCCTTTGCGCAGGACGACGATCCTGTCTGCCTTGCGCACGGTCGAGAGCCTGTGAGCGATGATGAAGGTCGTCCGGCCGGCGGTCAACTGCTCCAATCCCTCCATAATAAGTGCCTCCGTCTCGGCGTCAACCGAGGAGGTCGGCTCATCGAGAATCAGGATCGGAGAGTTTCTCAAAATAGCGCGGGCGATAGTGATGCGCTGCCGCTCTCCCTCGGAAAGGGTTGCTCCCTGCTCGCCGACCAGGGCCTCATATTTATCCGGAAGCCTCTCTATCGATTCGTGGATCCGGGCAAGCTTTGCCGCAGAGATTACCTCGTCCAGCCCGGCGTCGGGCCTGCCGTAGGATATATTCTCCCGCACGGAAACCGGGAAGACAAGGGGAGGCTGAAGCACCATCGAAATCTGGCTGCGAAGCGACTTCAACTGGTAGTCGCGGACGTCGGTGCCGTCTATGAGGACTCTTCCCGCGCGCGGGTCATAGAAACGAGGAATGAGGCTGACCAGCGTCGATTTGCCGACCCCCGTAGGACCTACGAAAGCGATGCTCTCCCCCGGCTTGACGCTCAGGTTGATCTTTTCCAGCACCGGCTGCTCATCTACATAATTAAACGAGACGTTTTCCCAGATCACTTCCCCCCTGGTGCCCGATTTCGGAAATGTCTGTGTGCCTCCCTTGATGTCTCTTTCTATTTCGAGTATCTCGAAAACGCGCTCTACACCTACCTTAGCGCCCTGGATCAGCCCCCATGTCTGACATATCGCGTTCATCGGGCCATACAGTGAAGCGAGGTAGGTCGTAAAGATTATTATCTCTCCCACCGTGATCTTGCCCGACATGACGTGCATGGCGCCCACCCAGACGACCAGCGCAGTCCCCACTGCCATCACGACATTTACAATGCCGGAGTAAAACGTCTGAAGGGTGTATAACCTGAGGCTCGCACCCAGGCTCTGGTCGCTTGCGCTCATGAACTTGCGGTGCTCTTCCTCTTCCTTTGTAAATGCCTGTATGATGCGTATGGCGGACATCGCCCGCTGCACGACGGAATAGACCTCGCTTTCCCGCTGGCGGGCAAACATGGCGGCCGCTGTAATCCTGCTGCTCATCAGGGAGATGGACGCCAACAGCACGGGGCAAACCGTAAGGGAAAGAAGAGTGAGCTGCCAATCGATCTTCATCATAACATAAAACATACCGCCCAGAAGCACCATGGCCGTCAGGATAGGGAAAACGCCGTTCATTGTCAGGCTCTGGATGGCATATGTGTCTGCCGTGACCCGGTACAGCAGGTCTCCCACCTGGCGCCTGCTGTGAAAGGCGAGCGAAAGCCTCTGGAGATGGGCATAGAGGTCCCGGCGCATATCATTTACCATCTTCTGGCCTATCATGATGGTTGTGTAGTTGTTAAGGAGCGTGATACCGCCGAGAACCATATAGATGACCACTAGGCCGCTCGCCGTCATGGCCAGCAGAGATGCGGGCGTATAGACATTTTCGATCCCCCACGGGAGGGGTTTGCCGCTGAGTACGTTATCTATTACGATCTTTAGCGGCCAAGGTTTGAGAAGTTCGCAGCCGCTCATGACGAAAACCTGGGCGAGGGCTATCAAGAACGGAAACCGATAGGGCCACAAATATCCAAGGACCTTTTTGAACATGAGGGAAAACTTCTCTTTCGCAGTATCGTGCGTTACTGGAGCGATTTAAATCCCTGAACGAACAGTTCTTCTACCTCCGGGACACCCTGAAACCATGAAAAGACCCGGCGCTGCGAACGTGCAAGCCCATACCTGTGTCTTCTGATTTATCCGTGTGCATCTGTGTTCATCCGTGGTTCGAGCCTTCGCGTGAAACCTGTTTTCGACCGGGGCCGGCGTTTCAATCCCAACGGGTATTTAATCCGGCTTTTGAAAAAGGAAAAGCAAAAACTCTTCACCCTCCCTCAATGTCTGCCCAATATTGACACAAAGGCCCATCGGGAATAAAGTTTTGCGGAACTGCAACGAAATGGAAACGGACGAACTCCACCTCATCCTCGAACTCTTTTTCGGAGACTGGAAAATGCAGACGGAAAAACAACCTGTGGCCGTTGAACTCGTTGAACTGCTCCTGACCGCCGAGATCTACAACCGGGTGCAAAAACTCACGGAAGCCGATCTGCCGCCGGATATCAGGCGCCACTATTCCGACCCGGAGACTGAAGGCGTGCGCAGGCCGATTCTGGTAAGCAGTGCAGACGCCGAAAAGATATGCGGCGCTGCAAATTTCAAATCGATACCGGCTGATCTGCCTTTCGTGGAAATCGACGCATCTGCCCGCCTGATCCGGCTGGCCGAGTTCGATGCCGCAGCCTCCTGGTTCGCCTCCCGGGATGTCTCCGGGGCTATAGACCAAAACCCCGTGCTGGCCCACTACTATCAGAAATTCGATCCCAGTGTGAGCTATCCGGAAGCAAGGGTCGTAAATCAGTCAATCCTTGCCAGGACCGGGAAGCTGCAGGCCAGGATCGAGAAGCTCTACGGGGAGGAATCCGAAGATCTCCTCAAGCTGGTGACCATAAAGCTGCCCGATGAGGTAAGAAACAGCCTGGACGATCTCGTGTTGACAACTGAGCAACTCGATGAAATCACAAAAGCGGGCAAAGCCCTCGAGCACAGGGACTACCTTAAGAGCATCGGCCTTTTCGAAATAGGCAAAATCCTCTTCGTCGGCCCCCCCGGGACGGGAAAGACCTCGTCAGCGCGGTCGCTTTCCAGGTGGTTCGGGATGCCTCTCCTCGAGGTGAAGCTCTCCATGATCGTCAGCGCCTATCTCGGAGAGACCTCCAAAAACATCGATAACGTCTTCATGCTCGCCAAAAAACTAAACCCATGCATCCTTTTCATCGATGAATTCGATTTCGTCGCCAAATCGAGGTCCTCGGACGATCACGGGGCCATAAAGCGGGCGGTGAACACGCTTTTGAAGGCGGTTGACGACATAAGCCTGGTCGAAGACGGGGTATTGCTGATCGCCGCCACCAACTATCCACAGCTCCTGGACCACGCCGCCTGGAGGCGATTTGACAAAGTGCTCAGCTTCGCCGTTCCCGACGAAGAAATGAGGCGCAGGATTTTCGAAAAGATTCTGGCCAAGGTCGATGCCAGGCTCGATCTCGCCGAACTCGCAAGACTCACGGACCAATATACCGGCTCGGACCTCCGCGTGGTTGTCCGTGAGGCCGTCCTCAACGCTCTTCTGGAGGATAGAAAAAAAATCACCCAGGCCGATCTCATCAATGCTGTCGAACAATTCGGGCGAAGAAACTCGGACCACCGCCAGGGTGAATGGATTAACTCTGCTTAAGTCGGATATGATAATATCTAATTCTAAACAACTGATATCGTATTTGCCATAAGGCGATGAAATGGATAATCATATTTAAAATAAAGAATCTTTTAGTTAATTGTGTGCTAACAAATCGAACACTTCCTCTTTTTTAATAATCTGTCTGGCCGCTATGCAAAAGAGGGCGAATTCACGTGATGTTTGTGACAAGAATTACAACCTTGTCAATAAATCTTGCGCATTGGCTGTCTGAACGCACAATAAAATCATTGCATTCCAATTTGACATAATCTAAAAGAATTTTATTACATGGCGTAGGTGTCGGAATCAAAAATACTTTTTTGTTGATGGCCTTTAGGAGGAACAAATGACTCAAGGAAAAGGTCTGGTAGACAGGTTAGCGCGGAAGGGAATCTCACGAAGAGATTTCATGAAGTACTGCACAACCCTAACCGCAACAATGGGGCTGTCCACAGCTTATGTGTCAAAAGTTGCCGCCGTTTTGGCGAACGCTCCCCGTCCTCCCGTTATCTGGCTGGCCCTGGCGGAATGCACCGGTTGCGCTGAAGCCACTCTGCGCACGATGTATCCATGGATCGACGAGTTGGTGCTTGATATCATCTCGTTGGACTATCATGAAACGATCATGGCCCCGTCGGGCGAAGCAGCGGAAAAATCGCTGCACGACAGCGTTACCAAGAATACGGGGAAATTCATCCTCATCGTGGACGGCTCTGTTCCGACCGGCGAGAACGGGAATTACGGCACAGTCGGCGGCATGACGATGCTGGATAAAATAAAGGAGATAGCCCCGAAGGCGATGGCTACCATATGCATCGGGACCTGCGCCTCCTACGGCGGGCTCCCGGCGGCTGCCCCGAACCCCACCCAGGCCAAGAGCGTCAGCGAAATTACCGGGCTCAAGACGGTCAACATCCCTGGCTGTCCGCCAAACCCGATTAATTTAGTGGGCACGGTGGTAAACTTCCTGCTGTTTGGCAAGCTGCCAACACTGGACGACAAGGGACGGCCCCTTTTCGCATATGGACAGCTCATTCATGACCAGTGCCCCAGGCGCTCTCATTTCGAGGCCGGCGAATTTGTGACCAATTTCAACTCTGAAGAAGCCAGAAAAGGCTTTTGCCTCTACCAGATGGGATGCAAGGGCCCCGAGACCTACAATAACTGCCCCATCGTCAAGTTTAACGACAGCACGAGTTGGCCCGTCCAGGCCGGACACCCCTGTATCGGATGCAGCGAACCCAATTTCTGGGACAAATTCACTCCCTTCTATAAATCATTGTGATCGATTGGGACATTTTTGGTGACCAGATGCAATGGATTCGTTTTTAAATAAGGAGAAATCATCATGGCACGAGTGGTAATAGATCCGATCACAAGGATCGAAGGTCATCTCAAGATAGAAGTGGAAGTGCAGGGCGGAAAGGTAACGAATGCATGGAGCAGTTCGACCCTTTTTCGCGGGATCGAAATAATGCTCCAGGGAAGGGACCCCAGAGACGCATACCTTTTTACGCAGCGCGCATGCGGCGTTTGCACCTATATTCACGGCCTGGCCTCGATTCGTGCGGTAGATGACGCTATGGGCGCAAAAGTGGCCGACAACGGCCGGTTGATCCGCAACCTGCTCCACGGCTCCCAGTACCTGCACGACCACATGGTGCATTTCTATCACCTGCATGCGCTGGACTGGGTGGACATCGTGAGTGCCCTCAAAGCCGACCCGAAGAAGACGGCGGACCTGGCGTCGAAGGTCTCCCCCACGAGTCCCATGAGCGGTGCAAACGATTTCGCGGCGGCGAAGGACCGTCTCAAAAAGTTTGTAGACAGCGGCCAGCTCGGGCCTTTTGCCAACGGCTATTGGGGCCACCCGGCGTACAAACTGCCGCCGGAAGCCAACCTGATGGCGGTTACCCATTATCTTGCAGCTTTGAGGCAACAAGCCCGCACTGCAAGGCTGATGGCCATATTCGGCGGCAAGAACCCGCATATCCAGAGCCTGACCATAGGCGGGGTAACCTGCGCCACGGATCTTACCCCGGACAGGATTGCCGAATTCAAGTACCTGTGGAAGGAGACCATGGATTTCGTCAATAACGTCTATATCCCGGACGTTTTGGCGGTTGCCAGTTTCTATAAGGACTGGGGCAAGATAGGCGGAACGAAGAACTTCCTGACCTATGGCGATTTCCCGATGGGACCGAAGGAACCCGACAGCTTCCTGTTCCCGCGCGGAGTGATTTTCAACCGCAATTTGGCGAAGGTCGAGCCTGTGGATCTCACCCTGATCACCGAACAGATCAAGCATAGCTGGTATGAAGGCGAACCCAAGGGACTCAACCCCGCCAGCGGCGAAACGAAACCCAAGTTCGACAAGTACGATACGGACGCCCGTTATAGCTGGATGAAGGCGCCGCGCTACAAGAACGAACCGATGGAAGTCGGTCCCCTGGCCCGCGTGCTGATCGCTTACGCCAAGGGTGTTGCTCCTGTGAAGGAAAACGTCAACGCGGTCCTGAAGAAACTTGCCATCCCAACGGAGGCGCTTTTCTCCACTTTGGGCAGGGTTGCGGCCAGGGCAATTGAGACCAAAGTCATCGGCGAAGCTATGGGGACCATGCTTGGCGATTTGATTGCAAACCTGAAGAAGGGCGACCTCAACATCTGCGAGGAACGCACGTGGGATCAGCTCCCGGCCGAAGGCATGGGCGCGGGTCTGAACGACGTCCCCCGAGGCGCGCTGGGACACTGGATCAGCGTTAAAGAAAAGAAGATCGCCAATTACCAGATGGTCGTTCCGTCCACCTGGAATATCGGCCCGCGCGACGCCGCCGATAAGAAGGGCCCTCTGGAAGAGGCCCTCATGGGGACCCCGGTGGCCGATCCCAAGAAGCCCGTAGAGATCCTTCGCACAGTGCACTCTTTCGATCCGTGCATCGCCTGCGGCGTTCATGTGATCGATACCGAGAGTAACGAAGTCTATAAGTTTGAAGTTGTCTAAGACCGGTTTTTTAGATACTTTTAGGGAATCCGGCCGCCGTGTTGGCGCGGCCGGGTTCCCTTTTTTTATCGCCGCGGCGGTTTGAGGCTGATTCGCTATGTCTGATAAACACATACTGGTGCTCGGGGTAGGAAACATTTTGCTGGGCGACGAAGGGACGGGGGTCCGGGTAATCCAGAGACTCGAAGACCAATATGTCTTTTCGGAAAACGTGGAACTCTACGATGGCGGGACCCAGGGGCTCAAGCTGCTCGAGCCCATCTGCCGGTCCGATTTTGCGATAGTGGTGGATATAGTGAGGGGCGGAGGCGCGCCGGGCGCCATATACCGCATTGCTGAAAGCGATTTGCCCAAGAAGATCCCGTACAAGAGCTCGCTCCACGAACTCAATATCGTCGAGACCCTGATCTATGCGGAAGAGCTTGGGAACAAACCTCAGACGGTTGTGATCGGAATCGAGCCGGGTGACTGGACGTCATGGAGCACCGAACTCACCGAGCCCGTCCGCAACCGCATGGAGGATTTTATCGCCGCGGTCCTGGAGGAGATCTCCAAAGCCGGGGGCTCCTGGAAAAAAGCCGAACAACCCGCTGGAACCGTGCGGGTGGTGTGATCGAAAAAAAGCTCACCACAGAGCCACAGAGAAAAACAATGAACCACGGATGAACACGGATGCACACGGATAAAGGTAAAGGTGGGAAAAGGCTCCCCAAAAAAAGAGAGCGGTTTGCACGAAAAAATGGTGCTGCCGTGCTAAAATGGGAATTATCCATGCTTCTCTCATCCGTGTATATCAGTGTTCATCCGTGGTTCAAGTCCTTCCGTGGTTCATAGTTTCTCTCTCTGTCTCTGTGGTGAATGTTTTTCCGTCTTTTGCCAGCGGCATTTTCTCAACTCTTTTTTCTCTGTGTTCTCTGTGGCTCTGTGGTGAATGCTTTTCCGTCCTTTGCTTGTGGTGAATGCTTTTCCTTCTGCCCCTTTTACAAGAAAGGTAAATTTCAATGTGCCTTGCCATTCCGGGTGAAATCGTACAGATAGATGATGGAGTTGCAACGGTGCGGATCGGAGAGGCACTGAGAAAGGCGTCCCTTCTGCTCCTGCCCGAACCGCCGAATCTTGGAGATTACGTCATAGTCCATGCGGGGTTTGCGCTTCACGTTGTCGATCCCGCTGAAGCCCTGGAGTCAATTCGCCTCATCCGCGAAATGGCCGCCTTCGCGGACGAAGAACCTGTATGAAAAAAATCATGATTTCCGTTCTGGGCCACGACCGGCCCGGAATTATAGCCGCGGTTTCGGAAGTGCTTTTCCGCAGCGGCTGCAATATCGAGGACGTCAGCCAGACCATACTCCAGACCGAGTTCGCCGGCATGTTCATCGCCTCGTATCCGGATTCGCTCGGGCCTGAAGAACTGATCGGCCGCCTGTGCGAAAAGCTCGACCCCATGGGGCTTTCGGTCCTCCTTCGTGAAATGGAGGCCGTTGGGGTATGGGAGCCCCCTCCAAGCGAGCCCTTCGTCATTACTACGCTGGGCCCGGACCGCCCGGGGCTCGTCGCCGGTATAACCGAACTGCTGGTCCGGTTCGGCATCAACATTTCCAACCTGAAGGCGGTTTTCAGGGGAGGCTACAATCCGCAGGAAAACACGATGATCTATGAAGTGGACATTCCCGTCGCGGTGGACCAGAATATTTTCCGTGAAGCGCTCTATGAACGCGGCAGGGAGTTGGGCCTGGATGTAAGCCTTCAGCACAGGGAAATTTTCGAAGCTATTCATAGAATTTGACCCTCCGGACAATACCATGCTTACTTACGGAGAAGTTCTTTCCACGCTCGAAATGCTCAAAAACGAGCATCTCGACGTCCGAACCGTTACGCTTGGCGTAAGCCTTTTCGATTGCGCGAGCGATGACCCGTCGAGATTTATCGGCCGCATGACGGACAAAATCGGCAGGATCGCGCAAAACCTGGTGCGGGTATGCGACGAAGTCGGTATCCGCTATGGAATTCCGATTGTTAACAAGCGGATTGCGGTAAGCCCGATTGCGGTCGCCGCATGCCCGTGTGCTCCGGATCAAATGGTCGAGGTTGCCCGGGCGATGGACCGGGCTGCAAAAAGCGTGGGGGTGGATTTTATCGGCGGGTTCAGCGCCCTCGTCGAGAAGGGCTTCACCAAAGGGGACCGCGCCCTGATCGAGGCCATTCCGGAGGCGCTTGCGGCAACCGAGCGCGTCTGCTCCTCGGTAAACCTGGCGTCCACCCGGGCCGGCATCAATATGGATGCGGTCTACCTCATGGGAAAGACGATAAAAAGGACCGCGGAGCTGACAGCGGAACGCGATGGAATCGGGTGCGCAAAGTTGTGCGTATTTGCAAATATACCCGAAGACGTTCCTTTCATGGCGGGCGCATACCTGGGCGTGGGCGAGCCGGACTCGGTCATAAACGTCGGCGTGAGCGGCCCGGGCGTCGTCAAGAAAGCCATAGACCGCGCGCGCGCGGCAAATCCCCGGCTGGACCTCGGGCAGCTCTCCGAAATAATCAAGCGCACGGCCTTCAAGGTGACAAAAGTCGGCGAACTGATAGGCAGGCGTGTGGCCGATGGACTCGGGGTCCCGTTCGGGGTGGTCGATCTCTCGCTCGCTCCGACCCCCAACGTGGGAGACAGTGTGGGCGAAATCTTTCAGAGCCTGGGGCTGGGCAGCATCGGCGTTCCGGGCACAACCGCCGCCCTCGCGCTCATAAACGATGCGGTAAAGAAGGGAGGCGCCTTTGCAAGCTCTTATGTGGGCGGGCTGAGCGGCGCCTTTATTCCGGTGAGCGAAGACCTCAATATCGCGGAAGCCGCCCGGCGGGGATTTCTTTCGATCGAGAAACTCGAAGCGATGACCAGCGTATGCTCGGTCGGACTGGACATGGTGGCCCTGGCGGGAGATACTTCAGCCGAAACCCTTGCGGCGATAATAGCCGATGAGATGGCGATAGGGGTTATAAACAAAAAGACCACGGCCGCGCGGCTGATTCCCGTTCCGGGGAAAAAAGCGGGGGAAAAGGCCTCGTTTGGCGGTCTGCTCGGGGAAGCCTCAATTATCCCGGTCTCCGGGACCGGCTGCTCCGAAGGGTTCATCTCGCTTGGCGGCCGCATCCCTGCCCCGACGCAAAGCCTGACGAACTAGTACTGAGTAGGTGAGTGGGTCCGTGGGTGGATGGGTCCATAGGTGAGTGGGTCCGTGGGTGAATAGGACCATAGGTGAGTGGGTCCGTGGGTGAATAGGTGAATAGGCGTCCGAAGGCTTTTTGCGGGTGTGCTCCTGTCAATAAAGCTATGGTATGTTGCGATGGGTCGTCTCCCCGGCAAAGCCGGGGTCCAGGTGTAGGTGTAGGGTGGGCAAAGAGTTTCATCGTGCCCACCGAGGTTTTTTCCACTCACTATTCACTACTCACTATTCACCACTCACTATTCACCCATGGACCTATTCACCCACGGACCTATGGACCTATTCACCTATTCACCCACGGACTCGCCCCTATGAAAAAAACCCTTGAAACCTGCAAACCCTCCGTCCGCCGGCACTGGCTGTTTTTTGCCGCAGGAGTGGTGTGGCTCGCGGTGGGTATCGGGCTTATAACGGTGGCCTGTTATTGGCTTTACCTTTCAGCGTGGCCCTTGCGCCTCGTACTTGCCGCGCTGAGCCTCGCCCTGGGGGGTATCGTCTATTCTTTTGGATTTTACCGGATCGTCAGGAAAAACCTCAGGCGGATCGGCGAAAAACCCGAAGTGGTTTGCCTTTTCGCGTTTCAGGCCTGGAGGAGCTATTTTCTCATTCTGGCTATGATGGCGATGGGCTATACGGTCCGCCACCTTCCGATTCCGAAGTACATTGACGCGGTCATCTATTTTACAATGGGATCTGCCCTTTGCTTCGGCAGTTCGCTCTATTTCCGCCAATTTTCAGAAGAAAAGTAAAGTTCAGCGGAAGATAACTCAACCCGCAGCCCAATATATCCATATCATACTGCCTAAAGAATAACCTGGTTCTGATCTCAACGTTCTGGCAAGAGTCGTTATTTTTACCTGAATCTACTTCAGACTCTTATTTCCCGATCGTGCAAGTACCGAAGCCCCAAGACTACCTTTCAAAGAGGATGCAATCCACCAAGTGTGCTTTGATTGACGTCATTGCAATATAATCGTATCCTGCAGACGTTAATTCATGGTAGCGAATCAATATTATGGCCAACTGGCCCGGAACGTGCTGCTGGAGTATCATCGTCAAGTTTACATGCGCTGCCAACTGGTCTTGAAGGCGATAACGCTATCGAGAGGAATCTTAATGATCGACCCCGCAAGTCAGAACCAGCTTAAAGACGCCATAGCTGACTGCATCGAAACCGATCAAAGCGTGTTGGATGCACTGCGAGACGAGATCCGGCCGCTGAGAAGCGCTACCCGCCGCATTCAACCGCGCGCTACGACGTCGATTTCGCTCGTAGCTACCGACGGTGGAAACAATCAGCTCCAGTTCGACCCCTTTCTCATCCAACTGGTCCGAGTTGTGGACAGCAGCAACAATGAGTACTGTCTCGAGGCGGTCTCACCCACCACGCCCGTACACAAGCTTAACGAGCGCCAGTTCAACGAAAAGGGGTCCGCCTCCACCGCGTTGGGCGAGATGATGGTGTTTCTCGGGGTGGACAATCTGCCAGCGCTCTCTCATATGATCCGGCCAACCGACAGAGGCAAGCCAGTTTCGCCCAGTTGGGTGCAGGTCTACCGCGAGCTGGTGGAGTGGGCGATTCTGTTCTCGATTCTCAATAAAGATTTCGGTACTGATACCTTGATCGTCTCTGACGGTCTCCTGCGAAGCAAGGTATTCGCGAGCGACCTGTTCCAACGTTTGCTCCAAGGGATTCAAGAGCGCATTGACACCCGGTGGAGTCGAAGTCATCGGCGGGTGTATCTCGCCGGCGTAGCCAAGCACAGCAAAGTGCTCTCGCGGTATCGCTTGGCGATGGCGCTGGAAGGCGTGTTGCTAACTGATTACCCGGCCTACGTGGAAGTACCACGTGAGGTGGAGGAGCGGGCCTACATATGGTCAGAATTCGCGCGAGGAGATGACCGCGCAGGCGAAGGCGGCGAAATCAACAAATTCGTAGGCGGCAAGATGTTTTTGGTTAAATTCGGCGCCCATCGCCGTGACCCGGTCTGGCCTGTGGATATTTTTGTACCGCAAGTTCGCGAGTCCCAGATCATTATAGGTTCCATGCTGGCTGACGCGATCAACGGTTTCCCGGTGCCGCATTACCCACGATGTTTACAGAAAGCACACGAGAACGCAGCGCTCGTCGATTTCGATTTTGATATACTGCAGGACTTCATTTACGAGGGTGTCCGCACAAGCCTTGGCGGCAATGCCTCCACGCTGGACGTGTTTCATCTTCAGGATGCCGATCCGGCGCAGCGCCGTTATGGATAAAGGAAGAATGATATGCCGGAGATACAACTCTTTCCCAGGGAACAGGTCGTCGGAGTTTTCAGGGGTTTCCAGCAAGGTGGCATGGAGTTCCACGCCGACTTGGTGCTGCCTTACCGGAACGAATTCCAGAACCTCCCGATGCATGGACAGTTCCTTTTAGTCCAATTGGAAACACCCGACGAGGCAGTGCTTGGGCGGATCACATCCTTTTCCTCTGAAGGGAAGCTGTCTTTCGGCTCCTGTGAGGAGTTCAACATCCGGGCAGTACGCGAGGACCGGCCTATTCCGGAGGACTTGCGAGAACAGTATCTCAAGTACCGTGTCAACATCCGTGTGTTGGGTGTGATACGTAGGAACGGTAAAGGATTGACCTTTGTGCCGTCACACCGGCGCCTTCCACACGTGGGCAGCCAGGTGGCGTTCCCCTCGGGCGACGTGCTTAGGGAGATCGCGGGACACAATATTGAAGGCGCGCCAATAGGGCACCTAGCCTTCGGCGAATACATCTATGCTGCGGGAAACACGCAGTTCGAGGCCCAGGATTGGATGCAGGTTGTGAAACCGGAGGTGAAGGTCCGGTTTTCGGTCGAATCATTGGTCTCGCGCCGAAGCTTCGTCTTCGCCCGGGCCGGCTTCGGCAAGTCGAACCTCAATAAACTGCTGTTCAGCAAGCTCTACGAAACCACGCCTTATGCCACCAAACGAGGCAACAAGCGTGTACCGGTAGGTACAGTTATATTCGACCCGGACGGCGAGTACTTCTGGCCAGACGACAAGGGGCGGCCCGGCTTGTGTGACGTCCCCGCACTCGAAGACAAGCTCGTGGTGTTCACCGACCGAAAGAATCCCAGCCCCTTCTACCAGTCCTTCGTGGCTGGTGGCATCCGGCTCGATGTACGCCGGCTGCGCCCTGGAGATGTAATAGCCATCGCCTTGGGATCGGAACGGCAGGAACAGCAAAACGTTCGCAAGCTGCGCGGCCTGTCCCAGGATCGCTGGGAGTCACTGGTCAATTTGATCGACGCCAACGGCAACGCTACACCGCTCGACGACATCTGCAGAATCCTCGATCTCGAAATGCCCCGGCAAGAGGCCGAGGCATTGGCCGCCAGGGCTAATATGACGGCCATAGTGAAGATGCTGCATGACAAGAGCAGTCAACTTATGGACATGCTCGTGCACGCGCTCTCCGAGGGTAAGCTATGCGTTATTGACGTCTCCCAGATGCGCGGCGGCCAGTCACTGATTCTTTCCGGGCTCATCCTACGACGTATTTTCGACCGAAACCAGCGGGAATTCACGGCCTCCGATCCCAAGACCATTCCCACAATCGCGGTGGTTGAGGAGGCGCAGTCAGTGCTTAACGAGAACGCACCGGGCGCGGAGCCATACGTAGCGTGGGTAAAGGAAGGCCGCAAGTACGACCTTGGCGCGCTGCTCATTACGCAGCAGCCTGGCAGCATTCCCGTTGAGATCTTGAGCCAAGGGGATAATTGGTTCATCTTTCATATGTTGTCAGCGGCTGACCTCACCTCCCTCAAGAGGGCCAACGCGCACTTCAGCGACGATTTGCTGAGCTCGCTCCTCAACGAACCTATCCCGGGTCAGGGCGTGTTTTGGAGTTCGGTGACTGGCAAGCCTTACCCGATCAGTATTCGTGTGCATTCGTTCGAGAAGATGTTCTCGATGCGTGACCAGAACTACAATCAGCCTGCCGGCGACACTTTCGCGCAGACACTCCGCAATACATTTTCTGGTATGCGACGGACTGATGGTATTGCCCATGTCCCACGGGCCAACAGCACCGACGCATTGTTCTCGGATGAGGCAGACGATGCCGAGTCCGAAGATGTCCTGGCGAATGTCGAAGAGCAGATGATTGTGGCCCTGCGATCTGATATTAAACTGATGGAGAAGATCGAATCTTCGGAGGGGGCGGCATGGGGGTCAATTAAAGCATTTTTCCTGCAGCACCTTCCCCCGCACTTGGACGACCGGGCCCAACTGGCTTATCAACTGGTAGAAAAGGCTATGACTGGCCTGTATGGAGCACAGTATCAGGGCTGGGAGACCTATCGAAATCCGGCAAAGAACAACAACACCTACGTTAAGAAAAAGGGCTAAGCGGTGAGGACATCACTGTCGACACAGACCGCGCTTAACGGGATTTGCCCCTATTTCACAATGTTTCCGCTCGAGTTCCCGCTGAATATCCTCAGGCGGCGGTCCAGGAAGGGTGACATCGTGCTCGACCCCTTCTGCGGCCGGGGTACCACCAATTTCGCAGCGCGGCTTGTCGGTCTCAGTTCATTGGGAGTGGACTCCAGCCCAGTGGCTGCAGCCATCTCAGCATCGAAATTAGTTACAGCAACTAGCGATGAGATCCTTGCGGAAGCACGCCGAATTTTAACCTATCAGGAACCTCCTCAGCAACTCCCCGCAGGCGAGTTCTGGGAGTGGGCTTACCACCCAACTGTGCTGGACGCCCTGTGCCGTTTCCGGAGCGCCTTCATGGAGGACTGCTCCACTGCCTCGCGCACTGCCTTGCGAGGAATTATCCTCGGCGCATTGCACGGGCCCAAGCAGAAAACTTTCCAGAGTTACTTTTCGAACCAATGCCCTCGGACGTACGCGCCAAAGCCCGGATACGCGGTCAGCTTTTGGCGCGAGAGAGGGCTGGCGCCGCAGCCGGTGGATTTTTTGGGGGTAATTCAACGTAGAGCAAAGCGTTACTACTCTGCATTGCCTGATGCTATAGGTAACGCGAGGCTAGCCGACAGCCGCTTCCCGAATGCCCTACTGCCGGAAGTAAAAGAGGCCCGCTTCAATTGGGTCATCACTTCACCACCATACTACGGCATGCGCACGTACATCCCCGATCAATGGCTGCGCAGCTGGTTTCTAGGCGGCCCTGATACCGTAGACTACAATATTCGGCATCAGGTTGCTCACTCGAGCCCCGAGGACTTCGCCGACGACTTGCGGAAGGTATGGCGAAATGCGGCGTCCGTCTGTTCCGACGAGGCCAAAATGGTTATTCGCTTCGGCGGCATCACAGATAGACAAACTAACGCGATCGAGCTCATTAAGAACTCCATAATCGACAGCAGCTGGCGGATAACTACACTCCGACAGGCGGGTTCCGCCACAGAGGGCAGACGTCAGGCGGACACATTTCTTCGAATCAAAACCAAACCTATTGTCGAGTATGATGTGTGGGCTGAGCGATACTTCGGCGTGACTGCCAGGCAACGGTTCCTGGGAGGCTAGGCTATGGGATTCCTCGCGCCAGGAGTTCATTGCCTAGTGACAAACCAAAGGGGGCGAGCTTAAGAATGACTGATTCGGACACTTTCCAAAAGGGACGTAACTTTGAACGAAGGGTAGCACATCTATTTACTCTTTTGGGATATTCGGTGTCACTCGACCATTTGATAGGAGGCAGACAGGTCGACCTCATCATTGAGCACAAGTCTGGCCCACTCTTACGAAAGTACATAGTCGAGTGTAAAGACCAAGCAGAACCGTTAACCACCGCACAATACGACTCGTTCAGGGGGCGTCTGTTAGCTGCTAAACGCGAATTGGGCCCGAAAACTCAGGGGATTATGGTGTCAAGCGTTGGTTTTGTCAAGGAAGCTAAAGCACAAAGTGTTCATGAGGAAATCGAATTACTCACCATTTCTGAGTTAGAGAGTTCTGTCATCGATTTTAGCAGGTATGTAAGTATCCTAATAAAACAACTCAGTGACGACATATCGTTGAAATTCTTTGTTAAGCCTAAAGCCAAGCGGGAGGAGATGCTTGTCCCAGAATTCGCATTCGATATCTTCTCGAAATGGCTAGCTGATCCTGTAGCCAATCAACTTACACTACTGGGAGATTTTGGTACCGGGAAGACGACTCTGTTAAAATATCTCGCTTTGAATTTGGCGCAAGATTACCTAGAAAAGGTTATTAAAACAGGAGCTCATGCACGAGTGCCTATTTTTATCAATCTAAGAGATTACACTAAAGCAATATCTCTCAAACAACTAATTTTAGATTTTCTTGATTCCAATGCAATACACGCTACTTCCTATGCTGCATTCGAGTATATGCTTCATGAAGGATACATACTTTTAATCATAGATGGGTTTGATGAAATGGCTAGTCGTGGGGACCAACAGGCCACTCTACGAAGCTTTCGAGAACTTAATCGCGTAGCTATCAGACAAGCAAAGATATTATTGTCCTGCAGAACGCATTATTTTACGACGCAACATGAAATGCGCCGCTATCATGGAAGCATTTCAATTAACAACTTAACTCATCGTACTTATACTGATCTTTACAGAGAGATAGCAGCTCGTCCAAACTACATGATTCTTCACCTGCTAGATTTCGATTCTCAGCAAGTAGATCAGTACATAAAATCACGATGTGGAACGTATTCTGAAGGTGTTATTGATTTCATAACGACAACATATAATTTGCCTGAATTAAGTCGTAGACCTGTATTACTCGACATGATCGTTTCATCCCATACGAAACTCAGGCATAATACAGAAGCGATAACACCCGGGGTACTGTATACCGCTTATACCGACATATGGCTTAACCAGAATGACTGGTGCAGCATTCTCGACATTGAAGCTAAGTCAGCTCTCTTGGAATTATTTGCCGATACCGTGGCTAGCACCCCGGATAAACATGTCAACTATTCACAGCTTATATCTTTGGTCCGAAAATGGCGAGATGATCTGTCTGGAGTGGATGCCTCTGAAGTTGACCGCGAATTACGTACCGCTTCCTTTTTGGTCCGAGACGATGAGGGCAACTATAGATTCTCGCACAAGTCATTTTTTGAGTTTTTTTACGCACGTTTTCTTTTGAAAAACGCCACTGCAAATGAGGACTCTAATTGGTCAAGATCCTATTTCTCTACCGAAATCTACAGATTTGTTCGAGATCTTATACCGAGTTACCCGATTGCTGCAGATATCTTAGTTGGCTGGATTCGTGACCCTGGACGCACGGAATTTGTAAGAACAAATGCCATAAAATGCATTGGCGGTTTCAAACATCCTCTGATTTTACAGAGCCTCTTTGAAGCATTACACTCTGCTGAGCAAGATCGTGTTCGTTGGAGTTCTGCTGCCGCCATAGCTTATTACTCCAATGATGCTTGTACAGAGCAGTTGGTAAGGTCTTTCAATTCTGACTCATCCATTTACGTGAGATCAAATTGCATTGCCTCTTTAATAAGAATGAACAGACCATCGTCGAATAACTTCCTTAAACCATTCATACACAATACTAACAGTGATGACGTTCGCTCAATGACAATAAGGCCAATTTTCTACTGGGCACTTAAGAGCTGTAATGACAAAAGTATAGTAGATATTGCCATTGAGAGAGCGCCTGTGATAGCTAGAAGCCGTGAGACGGCGCCGGCGATACTAGACCTTATAAAGTCAAATAATCCATCTGGAGGTATTAAATACTGTGAACGTCTTCTGAATAAGACTACCAGTCCGATTATAATGGCATCTGCCTTAGCTATCATTCCAGCAAATAATAGACTACCGTTTATTGGCAAGGCGATGCAAATGGTTCGCAAATATTACCCGGCATCGTATATTTGCAACTTAATCCAAATACTTGGAGAACTTAAGCGTAAGGATATCGAGACATTTTTAGTAGAATTGATGGAGAAAGGTAGACCACCAGCTGCGCAGATCGCACTAACGTCTTTATCAAATAACTTTCCCCGATCGATTGTTGAGTTTGGAACAAGATGGGCACTTGAAAAGAGTCGCGTGTATAAACTACGTGTCGCGGTCGCTATAGAATACTCACGTCTTGCTGGAGCTATCGGATTGGATCTTCTTGTACAACTTCTTTCAGAAAAAGAACGTGTCCTATTGGTGCGTAGAGTAGCACTTGAACTTATTCTAGAACATCATCCCAATGCAGTCGTAAACTCAATCGTTGATATATGGAATGATGGTATGATCCCTGGGCTAGCACAACCCACGCTGGAAATCCTGTTGAAGTGTGCTGCTGATACCGCAGTAACTTTAATGTTAAACATCGGGCTTAGAGCTCGGCGCACGGGAACCCGGGTAGCTGTCTGTTCGGTGTTGAGTTCTGTAAACTCTGTTGATGTGACCAAAGCGTTATTACAGTTATTATCTGAGGATCACTCTAAATGGGTCAGATCTCAAGCATTACGAAGTTTGTGCATCCCTGGGCGCTATATCAAAAAGAGTGATATTTTGGAAGCCTCTAAATATGAACGTGACCAGACTGTCCTGAACTTACGGCGAGAGTTTCTTGGCGTGTAATGCAACGCTGTAGAAACTGAATATTCCTCTCCTTTGTTTCTTAAGCGGACTTTTGGGTGGGCATTGTGGTCTGACCGCGGTAACTGCCTGAATTTAAGTGACAATGATTTTAAATCATCGCTTGTGCGAGGCTTAGAAGTGCATTTTTAGGCTCAAATACAATCATCTAACGCAAGCCGGAGTTGCTATCCATGGCCGGAGCCAAACGAAACTTTCTGCCCGGATCGGCCCGGCCAGCCCCTGGCCCGGCTTGGAGCCGCCATTTTACGGCCAAAAACTGCTTCCAGGCACTAATAAGGGATGATCTTTTAACGTTTACCCATAGAAACGGAGTTACTACCTTGGCCCGACCGAATGCCGTTAAGTTCATATCTATCTGACTTCCCATGTCCGCAGACTCTTTATCCCTTTTCAGCAATCACTATATCTGATCCGAATCCTTCCGTGCTAGAGTTATTTTTGACCGTCCGGAGGGCAACGCTGGGGAGCGACCCGAGCGCCGAGGCGGTGGAACGATGGAGGGGCAGGCCCAACAGAGCTGTCTTGCAGCGAGAATTGGATTTTATTAACCGCCGCACCCATTCACCGTTTCACCTGCTTTTCTTCTTTTTGCCGTTTCTGGTTGCCACTTCTCGCTGCCGCTTCCAGTTGCCGTTTTGAAAGGCCAAATCACTCCGTGCTATACTATTGCCGTATTCAGTGAGCAGTGAGCAGTGAACTGTGAACAGAAAAAAAGCCACTGAGCCCTGAACGGTGTCCGGCTCCTGCACCGCTAAACGATAGCGAATGGACGAATGGGATTTTCTGCCATCCGCCACAGTGTTCACCTGAATTTCGCCTGAATTTGCAGGCAGGTGGGTTTAAGGATTAGGGTATTGAGTGATTCTGTTCGCCTGCTCACTGCTCACGGCTCATCTGTGCTAACCCGCGGTTCAGGTGCATCCATGGCTTGGGCCTTGCTCTGTGTTCTCTGTGCCTCTGTGGTGGATTGAAAAATCCCAAAACCCTGCCAAAATGGACCATTTCCTGTCACCGGGAGAGTGAATGCCCAACCCGAGTCTTAACGGCGCTTCCCTCCTTCCCCCGTCCTCAAAAACCAGTCCCGGGAGCCGCTATTCACCTATTCACCCATTCACCCATTCACCTATCCACCCAATCGCTTTATCTTTCAATTCGATCTGAAGGATGATAAATTTATTTTGTCACCCTGCTAATTTCGCTTAAGGTGAGGAAAAACATGCGGAAGGAAAGAAACGAGTACAATTCCCCCGTTGACGCTCTGGTCACAATAGCCAAGCGTCTCAGCATATATGAGACCCGCCATGGGATGTCTTCAGAAGACTTTTTCAATAAATACGAGAAGGGATTCATGGAAGATTCGGTGGATTTTGTCGAATGGTCCAACGACTATCGGCACTACCTGGCAGTTCGCACAGAGATAGAAAAGCATCTGCGCGATGTTGCATGATATTTTGCGGCGATATCTCGAAGAGGCGGAAATCGCTATAGCGAGAATTAAAGATGCATATGTCGAGCAATATCAGGAGGAAATTCTTACGCCGAAGCGAATGTCATTGAGCACCTGGATTATCGTTACCATTTGCAGGATGTGCGAAATCGCCTCCTCTTCCGATATGACAACACACCTCACTTCCCCGACATCGATACATTCCCTCACCACAAGCACATTCGGAATTCAGCCGGGCAATCGACGAGACCCTCAATCCAGCAGGTAATCGAAGAGGCCATGCAGTTTCTGCATTAAATCTCCGGCAGGTGAGCACCACCTGAAAAGGACAAAAGGGCTCGAACCAAGATAACTGACCGAATTTACATGAAAATAATTCAACATCATGGCTTGTACGAAGCTTGGAAGTGTATCTTTAGGTCAAAAACGATCGTCTAACGCAAGCCGGAATTGCTTTATCCACGGCCGGAGCGAAAACGACACCCTCTGCCCGGACACGCCCGGCGAGCCCGGCTTAGAGCTATCATTTTGTGGGCAAAAACATGCTTCCAGGCACTAATAACGCATGATCCTTTAACGTTCACCCATAGAAACCGTGTTACCACCTAGGTCCGACCAAAAACCCGCATGCACCGTAATGCCCATCAGTTGAAAGAGTTGACCTCAAAAAATTGCTTCTGCATAAGGGGCAAGCAGCTACTGAATGCGGGATAGAGGTGTATCCTGAAACTGGCCCAAATGGCCTGATAAGCCTTTCCACTTGCGTGTGATTAGGATATCGTATGATTTATAGATCAGATCCAGGAGCTTTTTTCGGGTGGAATTTGATTCCAAGAGTCAGAAATCCATCAGGCTTTCAGGGATCTGCCTCGTCACTGTTATGGGTCCTGCCAATTTCCAATGGCGAGATTCTTAAGAGGAAGAGAAATGATACCGCGTCCATATCGCTTTGGGCATATACTCCCTTTGGTTCTCATACCGTTTTCAACTCTTGCGGCAATGTCTGCTTTCCAATTGCTCAAACACATTCTTTGGCCCGGCGTAACCATCTGGGGGTCTCACATCCAGACCGCTCTTTTCTTAACCGCTGTCGCTGCGGTTGGGGGGGTTGTCGCGTGCAGATACCTGGAAGTCCGCTCCCTGCTGGCAAACATTGTCGAATCCTCAGATGACGCCATTGTCGGCGTTACGCTGGATGGAATCATTTTAAGCTGGAACAAAGGTGCGGAGAACATTTATGGCTACCGAGCCCGTGAAGTGGTTGGAAAGACCGCATCCATCCTGCTGCCTTCCGATCGGCCCGAGGATGTATCCAATATCCTCGATAGCATAAGGCGAGGGGAACGGGTTGACCATTACGAGACCACCCGTATTCGCAAAGACGGAAAGAAAGTCCATATCTCCTTGATTGTTTCACCCATTTTCGATGCCACAGGGAGAATAATAGGCGCCTCTTCGATTGCCCGCGACATCACGGAGCGCAAAGAAAGGGAGGAGGAGCTGAAGCAGACGAACACCTACCTCGAAAATGTTTTCCAGAATTCACCCGACGCTATTGGCATCGTGGATAACCACGGAAAGTTCATCAAATGGAACAAAATGGCGGCCGAGTTGTACGGATACAGTTTTGAAGAACTTCGACGAAAATCGAGCTTCGATCTTTATGCCGACCGCAGCGAAATGGAAAGGATGCTCGAACACCTTCGCAGACGTGGTTCAGTGAAAACGGAAACCCTGATGAAAAGAAAGGATGGTAGTGCTGCCTCATTCGAGATTTCTATCGGCCTGCTCCGGGACGAGGAGGGCAGAGTTCTCGGCAGCGTTAGTGTGGCAAGAGATTTAAGTGAAATCAAAAATGCCCTTATTGAACTCAAAGCTACCAACGAGCGGCTGTCTGAGGAAATCACTGTTCGCAAGCTGGCACAAGAGGAGGTCCATCAGCTCAGTCAGCAAAACCAACTGATCCTGGACGCTGCGGGAGAGGGCATTGTTGGACTGGACCTGGCGGGCAGGGTTACCTTTATCAATCCAGCCGGGGCGGAGCTTGCAGGGTACGAGATTGAAGAATTGATCCAAAAAGAATTTCATCAGGTGGTCCATCACCCCAGGCCCGATGGTACTTCTTACCCCGTTGACGAGTGTCCGATGTTTGAGAGCTTGCGTACCGGCATCGCGCGGCGCGAAAGAGACGAGGTATTCTGGAGGAAGAATGGTACGAGTTTTCCGGTTGCATACTCAAGTACTCCCATTCTGGAAGAGGAGCAAATTGTTGGAGCGGTCATCACTTTCCGTGACATTACCCTGCGCAAGGCTGCACTGGAGGAAATACACAAATACCGTGATCACTTGGAGGACTTGGTCAAAGAGCGCACTACGGAACTGGCCGTATCCAATGAACAACTCATACGTGAGGTAGAAGAACGCAGGCGCGCGGAACAGGCATTGAAAAAAACTTCTGAAAAGTTAAAGTTTTTCGCATACTCGGTCGCTCACGATCTCAAGAGTCCAGCCATCGGGGTTTATGGACTGACGAAACGATTGAGCAAACACGCCAAGAATGTTCTCGATGAAAAGGGTAGAATCTATTGTGATCAGATTCTGAAGGTATCGGAGCATATTGCAGCCCTTGTTGAAAAGATCAATATTTACATAGCGACGAAAGAGGCTGCTCCGATGATTGAAACGACAAACGTTACAGAGATTCTTCGGATGCTCAAGGACGAATTCTCCTCACAACTCAGTCTTCGTCGGATCGGTTTGCTAGCGCCTGAGTCTGAAGTGGAGATCGAGGCGGATAGGCTTTCGATCCTTAGAATCTTCAGGAATTTAATTGATAACGCCCTGAAATATGGCGGAGAGAACCTAACCAGGATTTCTATCGGATACGAAGACTCGGAAAGCCTCCATATTTTTTCCGTAAGCGACAATGGCAAGGGGCTTAAAGAGGCCAATTCGAAAAAGGTTTTTGAGCTGTTTCAACGTGACGAAACATCGAGGGGTGTCGAAGGCGCGGGCCTGGGCCTTGCCATAGTAAAAGAAATAGCCGAACAGCATGGCGGCAGGGTATGGGTGGAACCGAGAGGCAAAAAAGGAATCACTTTCTGCGTATCCATTTCTAAGAATTTATGAGCTTCATCTTCCCTGAACCTACATCAAAACATACACTGAATTGGCCGATGGATTGTCACGAGCTTTTTCGAGCAAAATCCAACCCTTGATGTGATTGACTGTCCGTTGGTAACCACTTTCTCAGCGTTTTTCTCAGCGCCCTCAGCGCCCTCAGCGCCCTCAGCGCTCTCTGCGGTGACAGCTTTTCGGTTTCGCGGTGTCGAAAAAATCCCAAAACCCTGCCAAAATGGACCATTTCCTATCACCGGGAGAGTGAATGCCCAACCCGAGTCTTGACGGCGCCAGAAATCCTGCCCGGACCCGCCCGGCGAGCCTTAGGCCCCGCGGGGGTATAGAGCAATCATTTTGTGGGCAAAAACGTGCTTCCAGGCGCTAATAAGGGATGATCTTTTAACTTTTACCTCTGGAAACCGTGTTATTGTTTTGGCCCGACCCTAAACCGGCCTTTGTTACGGCTATTCGACTCATAAACTCTTTTCCGTTATGCAGTGGAGGGTGTATCGATGCGATTCGGGATCGATCTGGGAGGGACGAAAACCGAGATCATCGCTCTCGACGAAAATGGGACCGAGATTTACCGAAAACGGGTCCATACCGACCCAAGCAGCTACGAAGCCATCGTTGCCGCCATTGCCGGATTGGTCTCGGAAGCCGAAGCGGCGCTGGGCCGGATCGGGACTGTTGGGGTCGGCATCCCGGGTACGATCTCGGCTCGAACGGGTTGCGTCAAAAACGCAAACACAAACGCACTGAACGGCCACCTCCTGGACCGGGATTTGGGCCGCATCCTTAACCGGGAGGTGCGCTGCATGAACGACGCGAACTGCCTCGCGATTTCCGAAGCGGTCGATGGCGCGGGCGCGGGCTGTCATGTAGTATTCGCAGTGATTCTCGGAACCGGCTGTGGGGCTGGTATCGCAATTGATGGACGGCCATGGCCGGGAGTCAACCTTGTCGCCGGTGAGTGGGGGCACAACCCGCTCCCCTGGATGAACGAGGAAGAATATCCCGGCCCCGAATGCTGGTGCGGGAAGTCGTCCTGCATCGAGAAATGGATCTCCGGAACAGGTTTCGCGGACGACTACGCCCGGACGGCTGAATTGACAGGTCACAGAGCCGTCAAGCTGAATGGGGCACAGATTGTCGCCCTGGCACGTAATGGGGACGGTGCTGCCTTGGCTGTATTGAAACGATATGCTGATCGTCTGGCCCGGTCCCTCGCCCACGCAATTAACATCCTGGACCCGGACATAGTCGTTCTGGGCGGGGGTATGAGTAACGTAGACGAGCTTTATGAGTTGGTGCCCCCACAGTTACCTTCATACGTATTCGGCAGCGAGGCGGAGACGCCGATTATTCGCAGCAAGCATGGGGATTCCAGCGGGGTACGTGGCGCAGCATGGCTTTGGCCAAGGTCGTGAGGAGTCCACGGCAACGCCAGCAAACTGTGTAGGTGACCGGCGGGCGCAAGAGGTTGCTGGGAGTTCATCGCGCTGATGCCTAGCTGGCAGTTGGCCTTGATGCTGTGCAGGAAGGAGTAAAGGCGTGTCGGGCGAGAGCTTGAGAATGAATTTTTACTGCCTTTAGGCGGAAGGAATCGCTTTATCTTACAATTCGATCTGAAGGATGATAAATTTATTTTGTCACCCTGCTGATTTCGCTGAAGGTGAGGAAAAACATGCGGAAGGAAAGAAACGAGTACAATTCCCCCGTTGACGCTCTGGTCTCAATAGCCAAGCGTCTCAGCATATATGAGACCCGCCATGGGATGTCTTCAGAAGACTTTTTCAATAAATACGAGAAGGGATTCATGGAAGATTCGGTGGATTTTGTCGAATGGTCCAACGACTATCGGCACTACCTGGCAATTCGCACAGAGATAGAAAAGCATCTGCGCGATGTTGCATGATATTTTGCGGCGATATCTCGAAGAGGCGGAAATCGCTATAGCGAGAATTAAAGATGCATATGTCGAGCAATATCAGGAGGAAATTCTTACGCCGAAGCGAGCGAACCTGCGGGTTCGAGTGCGTTTCTCTGACGGCAGCCTGCTTGAGTTAAATTCCTCGACGACCCATTGCCGGCGATGAACCCGGTCGTTGACAATCCTGCAGTCTATTCCTTGTGCAGGGTGGTTCAGCGGAAGCCGACTCAACCCGCAGCTCAATATATCCATATCATTCTGCCTGCAAAATAACCTGGTTCTGATCTCAACGTTTTGGCTGGTAGTGTAAACCATTCCTGTTTCAGAGTCTGGAATTAGTAATTTCCAAGAGAAAGCCTGCAAGTCTGGGCGCCGGATAGTACCACCACACCTCCGCACGGCGTGTAATTTTTATCGATGCGATTTTTCCTTCCTTTTGGGTCTGATACGGAGTTGCGTTCAAATCGAGTGCCTCGGGAGGGCGTAAAGCCCTCCCCTACGGGAGAGCATAAAGGGAGGGCGTAAAGCCCTCCCCTACGCAAGATCCGTGCGACAATGCTGTAGGGGCGGGGTTCTCTTGTCGTCGAAGAATCCCCGCCCCGTCTTGAACGCAACTCGGTATGAGTCTGGAACTCAGGTCTCCGCAATCAGAAATGTTACCGTTCACCGCAGAGCACGCTGAGAACGCGGAGAAGAGACTATAAAATGATTTATCCTTCTGGTCTTCCGCCTAGTTAGAGCGTGTTTTTGGAGAGATTTCTTCCCGGGCCTTTTGTCTATATTTATTCTCTGCGCTCTCCGCGATCTCTGCGGTGAACGCTTATTGTCTTATGCGGCTTTCTCCAGCGCCAAACCCCATTCTGAAGCCGCTTCCCTGGCAAAGTCTTCGTATCTGCGAAGCGGGTGGCCAAGCAATTTCGTCACAGTTTCAAAGTCACTTTTCTCTGCTGTTAAGCCGTCGCGTTCGAGAAACGCCTCGAACATCACGCGCAGGTCGAAAGCGACCCAGGACGGCGCCCACTTGCGCATCTCATCTTCGTAAGCATCCATATCGTGCCCACCATATCGGATCTCTTTCCCCAGCAGACTGCTCCACAGGGAGGCAACCTTATTTCCGCTTAGAGTGTCAGGACCTACCAAATTGTAGGTCTTGCCGAGATGGCCGTCGCCGGTCAACGCGATGGCCGTAGCTTCAGCGATGTCCCGGACGTCAATGGCGGGGACGCCGACGTCTCCGAGCGGCATCGGATACATCCCCGCCTTTGTGATCGCGTCCTTCAACGCCAGGTCGTTCTGGAAGAAAGAGCCCGGGCGTATGATCGTAAACGGCAGGTCGAACTCATGCAACACGTTCTCGATCGCCACCTTGGAAGCAAAGTGAGGAACGTCTTTAAATGCTTCCGCCTTAAAAACGGAATGATACACGATGTGCTGAATCTTCAGCCGCCTGGCCAGACCGACGGCGATCAAGCCCTGCGTCAGTTCATCGGGCGCAACCGCATTCAATAAGTAGAGTTTGTCCACATTCTGAAGCGCCTTGTGAACCGAAACGGGGTCCAGCAGGTCGCCCATAACCGTCTCGACTCCAGTTGGAACTTTTTTAGACGCCTCTTTGCTGCGAATCAGCGCGCGCACCTTTGCGCCGCGTTTGAGCAGTTCACCGATTAGCTTGGAACCGACCGCGCCGGTCCCGCCTGTTACCAGAATCTTCATGGCAATGCTCCTTAAGTTGCTTATATTGCTATAAAATAATGTATGCATTGAGGCGTGAATGTCCAGGAGGGGCAGGAACAAAGCGCCTTGAAGCGGCGCTTCTGATCTTTGTAGACAGAACCAGCAAACAATACTACTGTCCAACAGTCAAACTGAGGCTTAGCTGTTTACCTGTCCCATGCCACTCTAAGGAGCAAGCCATAAAGAAATTTATTGAAGCCTTATCAGTGGTCGTCGTTGTGGCTGGTGCGCTGATGCTGCTTGCGTCTCCAGGGTATTCATTCAGAGGCGGCGGTAGCCCTGGATATCACGGAGGCTATGGCTATCACGGAGGGCCCTGGTGGAGAGGCGCGGCGGCATGGCCATATTACCGGGGCGCCTGTGGTTGCCCCTGTTGTGGTTATGCGTACTATGCAGGTTACCCCTAAGAAACATGCCGATCCGACATGGAACAATCAGTGAAAACGATAGAAAAGATCAGGCTATGCTTATTTGCGGGATTCGGGTGCACAAAGCGCTTTTTTCGCGCGTGCCCGCTCGCTGTGATTATCGCGCCGGGGATTTGCCTGGGCCTCATGGCCATCTGTTTCAACCTTCACCAGGCAGCCGCTGCAGAGAACACCGGGCAATTCTCCAGCCCTGACAGCTCATTTCCCGCCCCGGCGACCGCAGGAGACCGGCTGCCTGCCAGGTTGCGGCCTGCCGTGGCGCCTCACCCCAAATGGGCGAACTTCAACGGGGAGCGGAAGTCCGAGGATGCCCGGCATTTGGCGGATTGGGTCGTAGATTCAGGAGACCATCACGGCATGCCGTTTGCCATCTTGGATAAGATTGAGGCCAGGGTCTTTGTATTCGATCCCGGCGGACGACTTTATGGTGCAGCCCCTGCTCTGCTGGGCCTGGGAAAAGGTGATGACCTCAGTCCCGGTATCGGTGACAAGAAACTGTCGGAAATTCATCCCAAGGATCGCATCACTCAGGCCGGCCGCTTCGTTTCCTATCTTGGCTTCAATCACTCCGGCAAGGACATCCTCTGGCTGGACTACAACTCTGCCACTTCCCTGCATAGAGTTGTTACAGGTAATCCCAAGGAGCGCCGCCTGGAACGATTAGCCAGTCCAAAGCCGCTCGAACACCGGATTTCTTTCGGTTGCATTAATGTCCCGGCGAAGTTTTTCGATGACGTCGTGAAGCCGGCTTTTACCGGAACCTATGGCGTCGTCTATGTGCTGCCGGAAACCCGGTCGATCAACGAAACCTTCAAATCATACTATGATGTCGAGTTACGTTGAGGGACCCGGACAACTACCAATATTGACGAGCATCCAAGGCCGGGGACCCGTCAGGAGGATCTCAGGTTTGGCCGCCCATAAGGCCGGCATGAGTCAAGCGGCGCTCCTGAATAGTCAAGCCGCTTCGTTCCTTCTATGTGCAGTCTTATACGGAGTTGCGTTCAAATCGCGGCTAAGGGAGGGCGTAAAGCCCTCCCCTACGCAAGATCCGTGCGACAATGCTGTAGGGCGGGGTTCTTTTGTCGTCGAAGAATCCCCGCCCGGTCTTGAACGCAACTTAGTCTTACCTGACCGCCCTGGGTTGTGGAGAGGCATGTTTTCGCTATTCCGGCAAGATAAGTGAATTGGCTGGAGCACCTCTCCTGGGGGGGCGGCTTGAGTCAAGCGGCGGGACTTGCTTTGATTGCGATCCCGGAAGTCCAGCCGACAGAATGAAGGACGGCCAGTGCTCAATCAGAAAAAGCCGGTAAGCCTTTTTTCCGCCACCATTCTGGTCATCGCCAACATGATCGGGACGGGCGTTTTTACCACTCTTGGGTTTCAACTTGCCGGCGTTCATTCTCCATTTTCCGCAATCATGTTGTGGGTTGTGGGAGGCATTGTCAGCTTTTGCGGAGCGCTTTGCTACGGTGAGCTGGGCGCGATGATGCCTCGATCGGGGGGCGAGTACGCCTATCTCACCGAGATTTACCATCCGGCAATCGGATTTCTTACCGGCTCTGTTTCCATCCTGGTCGGTTTCGGGGCCCCCATTGCGCTCGCGGCTATGGCGCTGGGGCGGTATTCGGGGGTGGCTTTTCCCGGAGTCGACGAAAGGGTCGTAGCAGTGGCCGCAATCGTGCTCCTCACCCTGGTGCACCTCGTGGATGTGCAGTTCGGCTGCCATTTTCAGAATGTTTTCACAGTCGGCAAGATTCTCCTGATCGCGGCTTTTATCGTGGCAGGCTTTTCTATGCCTTACCCGCAAAAGATCGTAGTGCCGGAATCGCTGGGCGAGATAGGGTCCGTTTTCAATCCCGCTTTTGCAGTCGGGCTGGTTTACGTCTCCTTCGCCTACTCAGGCTGGAACGCATCCGCCTATATCGCAGGGGAGATCCCGAGGCCTGAGCGCAATCTTCCTATCTCACTCTTCCTGGGGACCCTCTTTGTTTCACTCTGCTACGTTCTGCTCAACCTTGTTTTCCTGTTGACCGTCCCCGCAGGTGAGCTTGCCGGAAAAATCGAGGTCGGTTACCTCTCGGCGAAGGCGATTTTCGGAGCGGGCGGAGTCCGGCTTATGGCGTTACTGATCTGCCTGGCCCTGATCTCGACCCTCAGCTCCATGATTATGGTAGGCCCGAGGGTGGCCAGGGCCATGGGCGAAGATATCAGGGCCCTTGGATTTCTGGCCGTGAGGAACAAAAGAGGCGTCCCGGTCCGGGCCATCCTCATTCAGTCCTCGGTTGCGATTCTCCTTGCCCTGACTTCTGCTTTCAACTTCGTTCTGACATACGTCGGTTTCACTCTGACCCTGTTTACCTGTATGGCCGTTCTGGGCGTGTTTGTCCTTCGGTTCAAAGAGCCCTACCTCAAAAGACCCTTCAAAACATGGGGCTACCCCGTGGTTCCCGCGCTCTATCTGGCGGTCAACGGCTGGATGCTTTGCTACCTTGTCATGCAAAGGCCTCTGCCTTCCGCATTTTGCCTTATGACCGTCGCATCTTTATTGGTTCTCTACAAGTGGCTTACGAACAGGCAAGGCCAATCTACTTTGCTCCAGGAGGAGAAGCGATGATATCGGACAGAAACAAACGGCACGCCCGGGCGATAATTTCCATTTTATTGATGCTGACGCTTTTCTCTATAAATGATGTTGTGACGGCCCGGCAGCCGGACGCCATTGACAACCCGGCCTTCCCGGCCTGGAGGAGCCCCGACTATGGCGGAGTGTACAACCAATACGCCCGGTTCATCGCAGGAATGGCAGTTCCGCAAGGCGCATTGGCCGCATTTCAAAGCAGGCCGGCATGGGTGGAGCATTCCCGGTTTTTCGACCGAAGCTGGAGGAATCTGAACAAAAGGCTGTTCATACCCGAACGTCAGTGGGCTGAGAGGGAACTTGGGGCTGCCGCCTCATCGAACAGCACCGTCTTCTATCCATTCAGCGGGCCGGATTTTGCCAATGTCAATGCGTTTTTCCCTCGAGCCCGGACATACGTTCTGGTCGCCCTGGAGCCGCTCGGAGAGATCCCCAAGTTTGCCGCCATGAGCGATGGGCAGTTCAATTCCTATTTCCAATCCATGAAAAATTCCCTCCACGACCTCCTGAACATCAACTACTTCATGTCCTCCCATATGGATGCTGAGCTTGAGGGAACGGAAATAAAGGGCGTTCTTCCGGTTCTCCTGTTCATGCTGGCACGAAATAACGCACAGGTGCTCGACGTCCGGTACCGGTTAATGGGGCTGGACGGCAGGATTCGGGAATTTCCCGCCCTCGGGACCAACGTTCGGGAGTTTCCTGCCCTCGGGACCACAGAGCTGGACCTGAATAACATCCAGGGCATTCGGATTACCTTTAATGCCGCCGGTTCCGAGGAGAATCACCCTCAAACCCTTTACTACTTTCGTGTCAACCTTTACAATCAGGCCTTCGATCGAAATCGGTACTTTCTCTCTTTTCTCAGAAGGCTGGCGCCTTTCACCACCTTCATAAAGTCCGCCTCGTACGTGATGTTCGACACCAAGACCTCGACCGCGAGGCAGTTCATGCTGGACCGCAGCCGCTATATAGTCCAGGAGGATTCAGGAATTCCGCTGCAATACTTTGAACCCTCCCTCTGGAGTCTTCGATTCTACGGCCGTTACGTCCGGCCTATTTCAACTTTCAGTGAGGATTACCAGGAAGCTATGGCCTTGATTTACAAGGCGGATAAGAAGATTAAACCTTTGCCCTTCGGCTTTGGCTATTATTTCAACCCTGGCGAGGCAAACTTGATGTTTGCTGAAAGAAGGTCTAAGGATCGAAAAAGAGATGAAGCTCCTTTTAGCAATTCTGATGATAAGCATTTTCTTTACGACAACTGAGTATTCCAGCGCCGGCACTGGGGCTCGTGAGCTTTCCGGGTGCCCGCCTTTACAGGTTGGACAATATCGTCCTTTTGCGGAGACATTGGACGAAGGCCTTCAGTCGGTGCTCGAGCGGGCTCTGGACAAGAATCGGTCCTGGCACGCCCTGATCGAGCAAAATAAAATGGCTGTCGGGGTGGTGGACCTTTCAAACCCTGCAACTGCACGTTTTGCGAGCGTAAATGGCTGGACGATGATGTATGCGGCGAGCCTGCCCAAAATCGCGGTTTTGCTGGCCGCTTACCAGGGCATAGAAGATGGCGCGCTCCAGGAAACGCCCGAACTCCACGAGTGGTTGGTCCAGATGATTCGCCGTTCGAGCAACCCTGCCGCTTCCTCACTGATTGATCTCATTGGTCTGAAGCGCATCGAGGACATCCTCCAATGGTATCAGTTCTATGTCCCCGAATACGGCGGGGGAATCTGGCTGGGCGCCCGTTATGCGCACGGCGGCGAGCGAAATCCCGAACCAGTAAAAGGCCTGACACATGCCGCAACCGTCATGCAAATATGCCGCTTCTACTACATGCTTGCAACTGGTGCAATCATCAGCCCGGAACGCTCGCGCCAGATGTTGGAGATACTTTCAAGGCCGGGCCTTCACGACAAATTTGTAAGCGTCCTCGAACAGCATGTCTCTCCGGACAGGCTGTTCCGGAAATCGGGGGAGTGGGACGTCTACTTTTCGGATTCGGTCCTCGTCTGGGATGACGACTGTCGGAAATATATACTGGCAGCCCTTATTGATGACAAGGATGGGGAACGTATACTGCGGGATCTCGTTCCTGTCGTGGAAGAACTCCTGCAGCCCTATCAAATTGAAGCAAGCTCCCGGCAGCAGCGCGAGGGTCCCCCTCGCCAAGTGTCCCAGTCCGGCTTAAAACGGAGTAGCCCTTCAATATTAGGCAGCACCTGCTCGGCGATACTCCAGGGACTCCACGAGTTCATGAGGTGCTCTCCGTTCTGTCCAAAGGATGCGAAGAGCCGTTGATGGGTATTGACGCACTCTTACTGCTCGTAATCGTGATCCTCTATCCCTTTTTGCCGAAGGATTGCCGGGTTTAAAGGGCGGCACACAGAGTGGTGGCTGAGCTACTTTAGGTTGGTCCTTGCCGTAGTCTAGCCTCGCTGTAGGCGGCCTTTTCGAAACGGAGACACACAGATCGCAGAGAAAAGAAAAGGGGCATCCAGGAAGAACCGGAAGCAAGCAGGGGCCTGGCTCTTAGTTTAGGGAGCCAATTTAGGGATTTAAACCAATTCTTCAATTCCTAAAACCCTCGATACCTAAATCCTTCAATTCCTCAATCGGCTTGCCATCGCTCAGACGCTTACCTTGACAGCCTTTTCGTCCTCCCCCGTCGTCAAAAACCGGTTCCCGAAGCCGCTATTCACCCACTCACCCATCTTGCGAGTTGACTTGGCACAATGGGTGATATACATATTGCATAATGTATATCCAGGAGGAATCGATCATGCGAGTCTCGAAATGGGGCAACAGTCTGGCCATTCGCTTGCCCGCCTCAGTGGTCAAAGCGCTGGAACTGCGCGAAGGCGACGAAATTGAAGTGGCGATCTCAGATGAACGAGTCTTTCAAGTAAGGAAAAAACCCGGCAAGGAAGACATCCTTGCACGGTTGCGGCGGTTCCGGGGAAAGCTGCCGGCCGATTTCAAGTTTGACCGAGACGATGTAAATGTCCGATCCTGAAGTGTTCATCGACACGAGTGTTCTGCTTTATCTCTTGTCGGCTGACAATCATAAGGCCGATCGAGCCGAGATAATCGTGAGGGCGGGCGGCCTGATTAGTGTGCAGGTATTAAACGAGATCGCCAATGTGGCGCGTCGCAAACTCGCCATGTCATGGATGGAAATCAATGAGGTACTAGCGCTGATTCGGTCGGTATGTCCGGTTGCTCCGTTGACCACCGAAACCCATGACAGGGGGATGCTCGTCGCTGAACGGTACGGCTTGAGCGTCTACGATGCGACGATCGTGGCCGCCGGTCTTCTCGGAGGTTGCGAAACCTTGTACTCCGAGGATATGCAGGACGGACTGCTGATCGACCACCAGTTGCGCATTTGCAATCCATTCAGCATTCATAAGAGTTTTTAGTTTTTAGTTTTGAGTTTTGAGTTACTAAAAATAGAATACCATGCGATCGTCGCATCTCCTGATTGACGGCATTTCGACACGCTCTTACCTTGCTGATATTAATTAAGAATTGGCAATCCAGGTATTGCTCGTACCGTTTCAAGTAGGAGAAAGCCATGATCAGACCTAATTGCATAGTTGTACTGCTCGTGTTGTCCCTGCTGCTTTTCCTCGGCGTTGCCGGCGCCCAGGAGGAGCGCTACCCGATTATGGAGAGGCTCGCCCAGAAGGTCATCCAGAAATACCAGACCTCTTCCTGCCAGGAACTGGCAATGAAGAAAGCTCACCCGCCGACGGGGAGAAAGGCCGCAATAGAGGCGCGGGCAATAGAGATACTGCGTAGCGATCCTCAGATGCGGGCAGAGTTCATCAACCGGGTTGCTCCTCCAATCGCCAACAAGTTGTTCGAATGCGGCATGATCCCATGATCCCTCAGGGCGTAGGGTCCAGTCCCCCGACCGCCCCCCGGTCATATCCACGAATTCAAATTTCACTTTAAGCCGGAGAGATAGACGGCGATGAAGGCATGCTCCGAGAGCGACGTCTTGAGAGAACTTTTGCAATTGCTGAAGCTCGAACGGCACGATGAGAACACATTCAGCGGGCAGAGCCAGGATTTGGGGTTCGGCAATGTCTATGGCGGGCAGGTGTTGGGACAGGCACTGTCGGCCGCCTACCAGACCGTGCCGCCTGAACGCCGGGCTCACAGCCTGCATGCTTATTTTCTCAGGCACGGAGATGTCGAGGCGCCGATCGTCTACAACGTTGACCGCATCCGCGACGGCAAGAGCTTCACCACCCGCAGGGTGGTGGCGATCCAGAAGGGTAGGGCAATTTTCAACATGGCGGGATCATTTCAGATCGACGAACCCGGCTTTGACCATCAGGATCGGATGCCGTCCGTCCCCGGGCCGGAAGGCCTGTCTTCGGAACTTGAGCTGGTCGATCGGATCGCCGGCCAGATACCTGCCCCCATCCGCGAAAAGCTTCAGTGCAAACATCCAATCGAGGTCCGGCCGGTGAACCCCATGAATCTCTTTGCGCCGGAGAAGCGCGAACCATTGAGATACAATTGGATCAGGGCCATCGACAAAATGCCTGATGATCTCTCGGTTCATCATTGCCTGCTGGCCTATGCGTCGGATTACGGCCTGGTGGTGACATCGCTTTACCCACACGGACAGAGTTTCTGGCAGCCGGCCATGCAAGTCGCCAGCCTGGATCATGCTATGTGGTTTCACCGGTCATTTCGAATGGACGACTGGCTGCTGTATGAGATGCAGAGCCCCAATGCCTGCAACGCCCGGGGGCTGGCTTATGGTAAAGTCTTCAACCGCCAGGGCGCGCTGGTGGCTACTGTTGTACAGGAAGGACTGATCCGGTATCGCGGCAATCGAACGTGACCGTAGTCATTTCCGGGCGTCTGATACTGCTTCCGCAAAAGGGCTCGGGCTGCGATAAGCGCCTGAATTTACATGACAGTGATTCAAAATCATGGCTTGTACGAGCCTTGGAAGTCTATTTTTAGCGTCAAAAACGCACTAACGAGGCATGACCTTTTAACGTTTATTGCATTAAGCCATGCAGTGGTGTAGTATTTGGGCCAGAAGCGGGTTTATCTGGAAACCATATAAGCATAAGTTGGCCTCCTCTGTATTTGAAGCGGTAATCCTGGTCACAACCACAAGAAATGGAGGATCCGGTCATGCCTAAAGATCAAGACCTCGTCACACTGAACGGTGATTTGAAGTCGACTGGCGCAGGAACTGACACTGGGTTGGACGAGCCACTCAACGCGATGGGCGACCTGTTCAGTGAAGCCGTTCAAGGCCTGATGTTCCAGAATGTTGGAATGGTCGACACGACCGTCCGTACTGCGAAGTCGCTGTATGACGACATCAAAAAGTACGCCTCACAAGAAGAATTGCTATTGCCTGAAATTCTCAAAGAGACGATCTGCCTGTATGCTCCTCTAACCCGGACCTTAGTTTTCATGGCAGAAGGGCGTTTCAATAAAGCCCGCGACGAGCTTGCGAAAGGAACGGTCACTTGCGGCGACGCCATGGCCACCATGAAAAAATACGCGCAACTTCCTGACGCCGACAATGGAATACTCCAGACATACCAACCAATCCTTTCAGTTTTTCCAATTATTTTCAAGGGCTTGGATGCTTACATTCGAGCGGATATAGTTGGCTATCAGGGGGATATTCGTCAGTACAGGATGCTGCTTAAGGAAGCAGTGGCGGAGTACCGCAAGGTAGACAGCCTCCCGCCGAGCCGTGACCAGGCGTTTCTTGCACTGGCAGGGTTGTGCGCGGCTAATGCGGATCGCCTGGAGACCCGCGTCGAAGTGACCCTCTTGTGGCCGGACTTCCCTGTTGTGCACACGACCGGGCACAAGATCTTCATCATCCACGGTCACGACGAAGCGAAGTGGCGCGAGTTGCGTGATCTACTGGAAGACCGGCTCAAGCTGAAGACGGTCGTACTTATAGATGAGCCGTCAGCGAGCGAGGTGCTGATTAGCAAGTTCGAGGAATCAGCGAATGATTGTTGCTACGCTTTTGCACTCCTGACACCCGACGACTTCGTTGAGAAAGAAGGCAAGAGTTATTTTCAGTCTCGGCCTAATGTTCTTTTCGAACTGGGATGGTTCTACGGCCACTTTGGTCGAGACCGCGTCTGTATCGTCAAGAAGGCCGGAACCGTGATGCCCTCGGACGTGGCGGGAATCCTGAGCATTGACTTCAGCGATAATGTCTCCGAAGGATTCATGAAAATCGAGGATGAACTGAAGCGGGTCGGTGTCATCAAGGCGGGTGCCGGGAAGCGAGGCGCCAGGAAGCGAGACGCCGTCTGAGTTTACTGCATGCAGGTATTTTGCGGCTGATACGGCGCTCCTCTCTGAGGCGCCGGTGAGAAGGAGAAGTTCGCCCGGATGGTGTCAGTCACTGCACGATAAAGGCGCTCGACAAGTCGTTCGAGACGGACGCTGCAAGAAAGCGCCGCACTGCTCGACTCTAACGTTAAACGGAGAGCACGAAACCCGGGTGGTCACCACTTGACCGCAAGGGTCAAAAACGATCATCTAAGGCAAGCCGGAGTTGCTTTCTCCATGGCCGGAGCCAAGCGGCACTTCCTGCTCGAACCCGCCCGGCGAGCCCCGGGCCCGGCTTAGAGCTATCATTTTGCGGCCGAAAACGCGCTTTTAAGCACTAATAGGCCATGTATTTTTAACATCTATCCATAGGTACGGAATTTCCACAGAATAACACGGTTCTGATCTCAATGTTTTGGCAAGATGTGGCCTACTGTGCCCGGCAGTGGTACGTCCATGTTGCCTCCGTTTTTCCCCTCGCCGCTATTATCGCATCCTGTTCGCCTGAGGTCAGCCAGCGGCCGGAAACCGGGCTGCCAACTATGGAGATGGTGGTGCGCGCTTGAGGCGCCCCAAAAGGTCTTTCATGCATTCAGTTTAAGTTTTTCCGTTCTGATACCGTATGACATTTAGATTCCGGGCATTCGAAGAACTTTTTCGGATGGTATCCTAACCAAAAATGTCGTTCGGATGCATAGCGCAGAGGTTGATGCATTATTCCAGTTGTATCTGGAGGAATTTCCGGCTACTTGGAGAGATTATGGAAAAAGATGAAAAAGCCGGTTCACTAATTCTTACTCTCTTTGCAATGTTGTTAATTCTGTTGTCCACGGTTTCCTGCGCATACATGATGGCCGGTGAAGCAGCCTCTCAAGGTGCGTTACTTGTAGCGACCGCGGCTGCCTCCGCATCGGCCGAACACCCCGATAAATTGAAAGACTCGGTGAAAGACTTTAATGAGGCTTTCAGATCTGAGGATTACGCGCAGGCGTCTGTTTTTGTCGGTCCGGACAAAAGAGAAAAATTCTGGTCAGAGGTGGACAGGTTCCAAGGAAAAATCCGGCTCGCGGAATACGAGTTAAGGGACGTGCAACTCGATGAAAAGAAAAGTCACGCTACGGCAATTCTGTATTTTCAATACTGGCGACCCGAATCCCCGATCGTTAAGACGGTTTCTTTTACGCAAAAATGGCAATATTCTGAAAAAGACAAAACGTGGAGAGTTAGCGATAGCGGATTTGAAGCGTTTCCTTCAAACAGCTATTAATCCCGCTCTTTCGGCCCGGAATTAGCTTTCTTCTTACGAAATTCAGGGATCAGAACCAATTCCTCAATCTATATGCTATCCTTCATATGCCTGCCTTGACGTCTTCCGTCCATCTTCCGTCCTCAAAAACCGGCCCCCGGAGCCGCTATTCACCCACTCACCCATTCACCCTTCCAATCTGTCCAGCACTTTAACAGTTTCCCACCAGTTTTTCGTTTGTTAAGATAACAACGCCTGGACGGAATAGCTGAGATGCTGGCAGTTCCGACGGAACTACCCATACGGGAAAAACACTGGGGCCTCCGGACTCCAAGTGGAGACAACGACAAACCATGACGAACACCACTTCAAAGATCAGATTCACAAAATGGGTTTCATTTTCCCTTAAAATTGCAACGATTTACTTCATACTCGGAGCCCTCTGGATCTTGCTCTCGGACAAGGTCCTGCAGGTGCTCGTACATGATCCGGCGGTATTGGCCAATGTGTCCATCGCCAAAGGCTGGTTTTATGTTTCGGTGACAGCCCTGCTGCTCTATGTGCTAATCAGCCGAGGTGCATCGCAGATCGAGCAATCGGGAAAAAAGGCCCGCTTGAGTGAGGCCAGATACCGGGAACTCGTTGAGAGTGCGAACAGCATTATCATGAGGCGAGACATTGCCGGGCATGTCACATTCTTCAACGAGTTCGCGCAGGATTTCTTCGGCTACAGCAAGGAAGAGATCCTCGGAAAAAATGTCATTCAGACCATTGTCCCCAAGGTGGAGAGATCAGGGCGCGACCTTAGAGAGATGATCGAGGATATCGGAAAGCACCCGGAGCGATACACGAACAACGAAAACGAAAATATGCGGGCAAATGGCGAGCGGGTCTGGATTGCCTGGACCAACAAGCCAATCAGGGATGAACACGGCCAGATTACTGAAATGTTATGCATTGGTAACGATATCACTGCGCGCAAACAGGCGGAAGTTGCCCTGGCCGAAAGCGAGCAGCGCTTCACCCTGGCCATGGAAGCCACCAAGGACGGACTATGGGACTGGAATCTGCAGACCGGCGAGGTCTACTACAGTCCGGGCTATCTAGCCATGCTTGGCTACGAGGCCGGCGAAGTCCCGGGGGATGTCAATACATGGTCGGATCGTATCCACCCCGAGGACAAAGATGCCGCTCTCAAGGCGAACATGGACTGTATCGAGAACCGCAGCGATGACTTCGATGTCGAATTTCGCATGCAGGACAAGAACGGGGAGTGGCGCTGGATCATGGGACGCGGGAAAACGGCCGGCCGCGACGAAAACGGACGGGCTGTCAGGATGGTCGGCACCCATACCGACATCACAGAGCGCAAGCGGGCGGAGGAGTTTCTGCGGCTCCATGCCGAGCGGGTACAGGCATTGCTGAATCTGAACCAGATGACTGACGCCACGCTGCAGGAGATTGCCGATTACGCTCTGGAGGGAGCCGTTCGTCTGACCCAGAGCAAAATTGGCTACCTGGCGTTCCTCAACGACGATGAAACGGTCCTCACGATGCACTCCTGGTCCAGGGAGGCTATGCAAGAGTGTGCCATCACCCGCAAGCCGATTCATTACAACGTGCATGAAACGGGCCTGTGGGGAGAAGCGGTCCGTCAACGCCGGATAGTCATCACCAACGACTACGCGGCGCCGAACCCGTTGAAGAAAGGGTATCCGGCCGGACACGTGGCCGTGCAACGGCACATGAACGTACCGGTGTTCGTCGGCCCGCACATTGTGCTCGTGGCTGGAGTGGGCAACAAGAGCGAAGATTACGACGAAAACGATGCCCAACAACTGACGCTGCTTATGGAAGGCATGTGGCGGCTCATCGAGCGCAAGCGGGGAGAGGAGGAAAGAAAAAAACTCGAGGGACAGCTTCTCCAGGCTCAGAAGATTGAATCCGTAGGACGGCTGGCCGGCGGTGTGGCGCACGATTTCAACAACACACTCGGCGTGATCATCGGCCGGGCGGAAATGGCTCTGCAACTGGACGCCTCCAATAACGAACTCCAGCACAACCTCCAGGAGATCCTCAAAGCGGGCCGGCGTTCAGCGGACCTGACCCGGCAACTGCTGGCCTTTGCCCGCAAACAGACCGCGATTCCGAAGGTGCTGGATTTGAACGACACGATCTCGGGCATGCTCACAATGCTCCGGCGACTGATCGGCGAGGATATCGACATGTCCTGGCAACCGGGATTCGATCTCTGGAAAGTCAAAATCGATCCCTCCCAGGTGGACCAGGTTCTGGCCAATCTTGTAGTCAACGCCCACGATGCCATTGCAGGGGTTGGCGCCATCACTATAAGGACCGAAAACGTCGAGATCGATGATTCCAACAGGGCGGATCTCCCCGAATTCATTCCCGGAAGATACGTCCTGCTGACCATAAGCGATACCGGAGCGGGTATGAGTCAGGAAGTGCGCGATAATATCTTCGAGCCTTTTTTTACCACCAAAGAACTGGGCAAGGGAACCGGGCTGGGATTATCCACCGTTTACGGCATAGTCAAACAAAACGACGGTTTTATCTATGTCGCCAGCGAACCGGGGGAAGGGACCACTTTTAAAATCTACCTGCCGCGCTTCGAGGCTGAAACCGCACAGGTCACTGCCGAGGCGGCGGCGGGCAAGCTCGCGGCCGGTACGGAAACCATCCTGCTGGTCGAAGACGATGAAGCGATCCTGAACCTGAGCAAAATGATTCTCGAAAACCTTGGCTACAAGGTCCTTGCAGCGCCTACACCGAGACGTGCCGCTCATCTTGTCGAGGAGCATCCGGGAGACATCCAACTGCTGATCACGGATGTGGTGATGCCTGAGATGAACGGACGGGAACTGGCCGAAAGGCTCAGCGCCATCAGACCTAATCTCAAGTGCCTGTATATGTCCGGTTACACAGCCGATGTGATTGCCCATCGAGGCATTCTGCAGGAAGGAGTTAATTTCATCAGGAAACCTTTCGGCAACGACGAGCTTGCGGCAAGAGTCAGAGAAGTGCTGGACCACTTGGAATAGATTGCTGAAAGAGATCGTGTCAGTCTATACGCCGCTTGATTCGGGAAGTCACCCGGGCGAATCGCACTTTACGGGTATTTCTTGTCTGCCGGGGCAATCTCACCATTGTAGTCAGCAACAAAGCGGCGGCCCTCCACGGTGACCTCGAAAAATTTCACCCATTCACCTATTCACCCATTTACCCGAACCTGAGAGAGTTTTAACCCGGCGAAGGGATCACCCGTTCCAGGGCCGGGACCGTTATCGATTCAGCCGAAGGTGTTCGCAAGTCGCCCGGGATGACGGGATTGGAAAAGCGTATCAACGGCCTGGAAGGAAAAGCGATATCGAGGAATATGTAAAAAAGAGAGAATTTTCTTTAAATTCATGCTCAAATGTTGCAAAATTGCCGCCGTTTTCAGGCAGGGAGTTTTTAGTTTTTAGTTTTGAGTTTTGAGTAGGAAATGGAAAGGGTTTTGAGTTTTAAGTAAGAATCGGGCGGGAATAATTCAGGGGAATTCCGCCAGTTTCTTGGAGTAGCCAGAGGATCGGTTGCGGAGCTGGAGACTTGGATTCTGCTATGTGAGCGGCTGGGCTATCTGGACTCAGCGAGATCGGAGAAGCTGTTGGCGAACTGCGAGGAAATCCAGAAACTCCTGACAGGCTTGAAAAATTCGCTCAAGTCAAAATAGTTTTTAGTTTTTGGTTTTGAGTAAGGAATGGAGTCTGCGCGAGCCTGGTCGGGCAGGAATGATTCAGGGCGATTCGGCCACTTTGGGAACAGGACTTCCTTAACCGAACTCAAAACTCAAAACTAAAAACTCAAAACTGCTTTTAAAACTCCAAGGAGTCCCTTTTGACTATTTGTGAGCGCAAACAATACACCATGAAGCTTGGAGACAAGGCCCTGGAGTTGGGCCGCCGCCCGCTCATCATGGGTATTCTCAATGTTACGACCGATTCTTTTTCCGATGGGGGCCGGTTCGCCGACTATGACCGGGCGCTGGCCCGAGCCTTTGAGCTTATTGCGGCGGGCGCAGACATCCTGGATGTGGGGGGCGAATCGACAAGGCCCGGTTCGGAGCCCGTGCCGCTCACGGTGGAGATCGAGCGGGTTACTCCCATTATCCGTGCGGTACGAGAAAGCAGCGACATTGCGATATCGATAGATACGACCAAGTCCGAAGTGGCCCTCCAGGCGCTTTCGGCGGGCGCCGATATAATCAACGACGTCAGTTCGCTGCAGTTCGATCCCGGTATGGCCCGGGTCGCCGCTGAATCGGGAGCGCCGCTCATCCTTATGCACATGCTGGGCACACCTCGCACCATGCAGATCAATCCGGTTTACGAAAGCGTGGTCTCCGAGATAATAGAATTTCTGGAAGAACGGATGCGGTTTGCCGCCCGGAACGGTATAGAGCGCAGCCAGATAATAATTGATCCGGGCATAGGTTTTGGCAAGACAGTTGCTCACAACCTCCAGATAATAAGAAACCTCGATACTTTTTCATGCATGGACCGCCCCATACTGCTTGGGGTTTCGCGCAAGAGATTTATCGGCTCGGTTCTCGGCCGCACGGAGGGTGAAAGGGAGTTGGGGACCGCCGTCGCGAATGCTTTTGGAATTGCGGCCGGGGCGCATATCCTCAGGGTGCACGACGTTTCTTTTCATCGTGAAGCGATTCGGATGGCCGAAGCTGTCCGAAGCGGTTATGCTCCCGAAAACTGAGAAAATCCTTAAACTGAGAAAATCCTTGCGAAAGTGGCGCGATTTCCCTTGAATCCCCTTTTTGGGGGGTGATAAGGAGGTAATATGGGAAAGCTTTTCGGGACCGATGGAATCAGGGGCGTTGCAAACGTCCATCCAATGACTACGGACCTGGCGATGAAGGTCGGGCTGAGCACGGCCTATATTTTCAAAAGAAATCACCACCGTCCGAAGATCATCATCGGAAAAGATACCCGCCTTTCAGGCTACATGATCGAGAATGCCATCACTTCAGGAATCTGTTCGATGGGTGTCGATGTGCTTCTGGTCGGGCCGCTCCCCACTCCGGGCATAGCATACATTACGTGCAGCATGCGCGCAGACGCAGGCATAGTCATTTCTGCCTCGCACAACGCCTACGAGTATAACGGCATCAAGATATTCGGAAACGACGGCTACAAACTCCCCGACGAAACCGAAAAATACATGGAAGACCTTATCCTGAGCGGCGAAATAGAAAGGCTGCCCAAACCCTCGGCCTCCGACATCGGCCGGGCGCGGCGCATAGACGATGCTCAGGGGCGCTATATCGTCTATCTCAAGAACACCTTTCCGAGGGACCTTACCCTGGAGGGGCTCAAAATTGTAATCGACTGCGCGCACGGGGCCGCATACCGGGTTGCGCCGACTGTTTTTGAAGAGCTCGGGGCCGAAGTGATCCTTACCGGCGACAGACCCAACGGTAAGAACATAAACAGGAATTGCGGCGCTCTTTATCCCGAGTTTATGGCTTCGATTGTTCGCGAGAATGGAGCCAACGCCGGCATAGCCCTTGACGGAGACGCGGACCGGTTGATCCTGGCCGACGAAAAAGGCGAAATACTCGATGGCGATCAGATCATGATCATCTGCGCCAAGCATCTTCTCGAACGCAATATTCTGAGGGACAAGACCGTAGTTGCTACAATCATGAGCAACCTGGGTTTCGAGGTGGCCCTGCGCAGGATAGGCGGGCGCCTTATAAGGACGCCGGTCGGCGACAGGTACGTAGTGGAGCAGATGCGCCAGAAGGGGTACAACCTCGGGGGCGAACAGTCCGGACACATGATCTTTCTCGATCACGGCACGACCGGCGACGGTGTGCTCTCGGCCCTCCAGGTGCTTGCCGTTATGCTTCGCGAGGGGCGCCCTCTGTCCGAACTCAAGAAAATCATGGATCACTACCCGCAAAAGCTTGTGAATGTTCCGGTCGACGGCAAGAAACATATGAGCGCGGTCCCGGAAATAGCTAAGCTCCAGCAGGACCTGGAACAGCGGCTGGGAGAGGAAGGCCGGATGGTGATACGCCCCTCGGGGACGGAGCCGGTGATTCGCGTAATGGTCGAAGGGGCCGACCGTGAGACCATAGAGGAAGTCGCATACGCTATGGCCTCGTGCATCGAGAAACACATGGGCTGAAAGGATAGACCCGCAGCCATAATGGATGGGTGGAGCGAAGCGCAACCCATCAAGTATTTTCGGAACAGTTATTCATGTCTCATCGGCACCTTTTCGCGCCTTCGCGTCTTCGCGTGATAGGAAAAAACAACGAAAAGGAGAACCTGCAGTGAACGCGGAACCGGTAAAGAGCGAAGAAAGCTCGGCTTTCGCCGGGCAATGGAGTGTTCGATGCTCCTGGCGATAGATATCGGCAATACAAACACCGTGCTCGGTCTTTTCAAAGACGGCAGCCTGGTGCATGACTGGCGAATTCGCACCGAAGTCAACATTACTATCGACGAATACGCGATAATTCTCAGAAGCCTGTTTGCGGTCCATGAAATTCCCCTGGACAGCGTAAGCGACGTGATCATCTCGTGTGTTGTCCCGCCTGTTTTGAACTCCGCCGAAAGGTTTTGCCAGAGGTACTTTCGCTCCACTCCTCTGGTTGTGGGTCCTGGAATTAGAACGGGCATGCCGATCCTCTACGACAACCCAAAGGAGGTCGGGGCGGACAGGATCGTAAATGCCGTCGCAGCCTACGAGCAGAAGAAAAACGCGGTAATTGTGGTCGATTTCGGGACGGCGACAACCTTCGATTATGTGTCCGAGCGCGGGGAATACATGGGCGGGGTCATCAGCCCCGGAATCATGATTTCGTGCGAAGCGCTTTTCCAGAAGGCCTCCAAGCTCCCCAGGGTCGAGATATTCGCCCGCCCGCCCTCTATAATGGCCAAGAATACCATTGCTTCGATGAACGCCGGAATCGTTTACGGCTATGCGGGCCTGGTCGAGGGAATCATCTCTCGAATGAAAAGGGAGGTAAACCGCGAAGTTTACGTGGTCGCGACCGGCGGGCTGGCCCCGCTTATCGCAAGCGAATGCGGCATTATAGATGAGGTTGACGATTACCTCACCCTCAAGGGCCTGAGAATAATTTTCGACATGAACAAAAAGCAGGCGTGATCAGCAGATGAACTGCAAGCCGGGATACCATGGCCTTGGTCCGGGAAGTTCGATTGCGCTCGTGGCGCCGTCGAGTCCCTTTGAAGCCGATCTGTACGAAAAGGGCGTGGGAATCCTCCGGTCAGCCGGGTATGAAGTAGTCCCCGGGAAGAATATTTTCAAAAAGGACGGATATCTTGCCGGAACAGATGTGGAGCGGCTCCAGGACCTGACGGAAGCCGTTCTCGATCCGAAGATCGAGGCGATCATCTGCATACGGGGCGGTTACGGCAGCGGACGGCTCCTGCCCCGAATGCCATTTTCCACCTTCCGCCTGAACCCGAAACTTTTCATCGGCCACAGCGACATCACTTTTCTGCATCTCGGGCTGATGAGCCGGGCCGGGTGGACCACTTTCCATGGTCCCAACCTCATCGGCATGAGCGAGGCGCCCGATAGTGTCCTCGATGTGCTGTCGGGAAAGGCGTCATACCAATGGACACTGGAGCCGGAGCAGGTCCTCAGGCCCGGCGCAGCCGAAGGCCGTGTCCTGGGGGGAAATTTGAGCTGCCTCGCCCACCTGGTAGGAACGCCTTATATGCCGGACATGACAGGCGCGCTGCTGTTGATCGAAGACTGCGGAGAAGCCCTCTACCGGCTCGACCGGATGATGAATCACCTCAAGCTGGCCGGAATACTGCCTCTGATCGGTGCAATTCTGCTGGGAGAGTTTACGCGCTGCGCTGAAAACAACGATATTTGCCACATGGTAATGGATCATGTGAGCGAGTATGCTTTTCCTGTCGTACACGGTTTGCCCTTCGGCCATGGCAGCCGCAATGAGGTGATTCCGTTCGGCGCGCCCTTTGTGCTGGATACAAATGAAGGTTTGCTCGGAATACTCAAAACTGCGGTTGCACGCTGATTCAGAATCCCGTCTGGATACCGAGTTCAAAGCGGCCATTAGTCGAAACGTCTTTCCCGGGGCTTCTCTTCTCATTTCCAACGGCCTGACGCCGATTTTCGAGCGGACGTGGGGAAGCGTGGAATATGAGGGAGCTGCCGTAACCCCATCGACTCGCTTCGATCTTGCTTCTTTGACAAAACCCCTGGTTACCGCCCCCCTTTGCATGGCTGCAATCCAACGGGGGGTTCTCAACATCGACGATCCCCTTTGCCGGTTCTTTCCGGGTTCGGTCCCCGCGGACAAAGAGGAAATTACGGTGAGGCGCCTGCTCTCTCATTGTTCCGGGCTTCCGGCGTACAGACCTTTTTATTCCGAACTGATCAAACTGCCTTCCGAAGACAGGCGGAACGCCCTCTTATCAATGATTTTGCAAACGCCTCTCGATGCTCCCCCCGGCAAGGCAGCCAATTACAGCGACCCCGGGTACATGCTGCTGGGGCTGATTCTCGAACAGCAAATGGGTGAGAGACTCGACCGTCTTGCCCGGGATTTTCTGTTTGCCAGGCTTGGAATAGATGAACTTCATTTTTGTCCAATCAAATCAGAAGGTGTTATAAAGAAGAACGGTCCAATTCAGAAGCGGGAAGTTTTTTGCTCCACGCTCCGTCCATCGTCGGGCATCCAGTTTGCGGCCACCCAGGTTTGCAACTGGAGAAAACGGCTGCTTTTCGGCGAAGTCGATGATGAAAACGCCTGGACCCTCAACGGGGTGGCGGGGCATGCGGGGCTTTTCGGGACGGCCCGGGGGGTCTTTGAGCTGCTTTCCTTCCTGTTGAACATTTATGAAGGTAATCTGAGCGACCCGTTCTGGCCCCGGGATCTCGTGCGGTTTTTCTGGACCCGGACCGAAATCTCCGAAACCTTGAGCGACTGGTGTCTGGGTTACGACACTCCGAGCCGAAAAGGTTACTCGAGCGCCGGGCGTCATTTTTCACGCAATACGATCGGGCACCTCGGATTTACCGGGGTCTCTTTCTGGTTGGACCTGGAAAAACGGATCATGGTAATCCTTCTCACCAATCGTGTGCATCCAACACGACAAAACGATGAAATCAGGCAGTTACGGCCGGTCTTGCACGATATCATCATGGAATCGCTCACACATGGAAAATGACGGAATAAAGAAGATATACCTTGTGGGGATAGGAGGAATCGCCATGGGGACCCTGGCGACGATGCTCAAACAGAGCGGTTTCGAGGTGGCCGGGTCTGACCAGAACCTCTATCCCCCGATGAGTACGCATCTAAGGACCCTGGGTATCCCGCTCTATGAAGGGTTCTCGCCGGAAAACCCTCAAAAGTTCGCTCCCGATCTGTTTATCATGGGCAACGTCATACGCCGTGAAAATCCCGAAGCCCAATACGTCATGGCCCAGGACCGGCCGTGTCTGTCGATGCCCCAGGCAATTTCCCGGCTTTTTCTCCCCGGGCGAAGGAGCATGGTCGTAGCCGGGACTCATGGAAAGAGCACGGTCTCCTCTCTTCTCGCGTGGGTACTCGAGCGTGGGGGGATGGACCCCGCAGCCTTTATCGGGGCCTTCATCAAGGATTGGGGCAGGAGCTACCGGCTGGGCGCGGGCGAATACATGGTGCTGGAAGGCGATGAATACGACACTGCTTTTTTCGATAAGGGGCCGAAGTTCCTGCATTATCAGCCCTACATCGGGGTAATTACAAGCATCGAGTTCGATCATGCGGACATCTTCACAGACCTCGATGCCATCTTAAGGGCGTTCAGGAACTTTGTCAGGCTGATCCCGGAGCGCGGATACCTTATTCTCAACGCCGACGACCCGAACTGCACCGGGCTCGCCTCCGAATGCAAGGGGCAGGTGATCACCTACGGCCGCTCTCACCGTGCGGACTGGCATATCAAGTGGGTTGATTTCCAGCAGGGCGAGGTATCCTTTCGGCTTCGCAACCCAAGGACATTCCGGGAAGAGACGTTGCGGTCCAGGCTGCCGGGAAGGCACAATGTCTGGAACCTCACAGCCGTAATCGCAGCCGCGAGCATTGCGGGGATGAGTATGGAGAGCATCCAGGAGGCGGTCCTGGCTTTCAATGGAGTAAAGCGGCGCCAGGACGTCATCGGAGAGTTCGGAGGGGTTCTCGTGATGGACGATTTTGCTCATCACCCGACCGCTGTTCATGAGACGCTGCTGGCTCTGAAGCTCTTCCATCCCAAACGCCGTCTGATCGCCGCTTTTGAGCCCAGGAGCAACTCGAGCAGGCGAAACGTCTTCCAGGAGCTTTACTCGCGCGCATTTTCCGCTGCGGACATCATCTGTATCAAACAGCCGCCGGGGATGGAGGCCGTCCCCGAATCCGAACGCCTCGACGCGCAACGGCTCGTAGATGATATCTGCAGGCGGGAAAAGGATGCGCGTTTCTTCGCGACCACCGATGAACTGCTTGCATTCCTGCTTGGGTCTGCACGGGCGGGCGACCTGATCGTGTGCATGAGCAACGGGAGCTTTGACGGGCTTACGAATAGGCTGGCCGCCGATCTTGTGCGCGGCTGACGAAGCAGGAAGCGGAAAGCGGAAAGCAGGAAGCAGGGAGCAGGAAGCCCGTAGCCCGTAGCCCGTAGGATGGGTGGAGCGAAGCGCAACCCATCGAGTCTTTTCGAAGCAAGAAGCAAGAAGCAGGAAGCAAGAAGCAAGAAGCAAGAAGCAAGAAGCTAAAAACTCCTCGCTTCCCGCTCCAGGATTTTATTTATGTCACGAATTCTTCTACATATTTGCTGCGCCCCCTGTGCGATCTATCCGGTGGATGACCTGCGCGGCGAGAATTTCGCCGTACACGGATTTTTTTATAATCCACATATTCAACCCTACCAGGAATTCGAAAAAAGGCTCAAAACACTTCAATCCTACGCGCAAAATGAGGACCTGCCGCTTATCGTGAGGGCTGACTACGATCCGCAGACTTTTTTCCGGCAGGTTGCGTTTCGCGAGACCAACCGGTGCCTTTACTGCTATTCTCTGAGGCTGAACGCGGCGGCAAGCCTGGCAAAAAGGAGCCGCTTCGACGCTTTCACTACCACACTTCTCTACAGCAAGCGCCAGCAGCATGAGTTGATAGTATCCCTTGCTGAGGAAGCCTCCCGGAAACACGGCATTCCTTTTTTCTACAGGGATTTCAGGTCCGGATGGAGGGAGGGACAGCAGAGGGCAAAGGCGCTCGGAATGTATAGACAGCAGTATTGTGGATGCATATACTCCGAAATGGAAAGATTCTGCGCAAAGGCCGCCGGGCGTAACCCGGGAGGCGTTGCGGCATTCCCCGAATTCGATGAGGACGGCATTAAGATATGACCGGACCGGACCCCGACAGGCCTGACGTTCGTAAGATGAGCACAATTGAAGAGCCTCAACCCAGCGGTATTCTCGTCGATGAAAACGGAGACTGGTTTCACTGCGGGAACAAGATTTTTCGGCCTGAAATCCTGGAAATCCTCTATTCAAAACTGGACCAGACGCCCACCGGCCAATTTGTCCTGGCAGATTCACAGGGATCGTGGCCGATCGATGTTGCGGATACGCCCTTCGTGGTGTCGAGGGTAGACATTGACAGGGACGAGCCGGGCGGGGAGCGGATCGTAATTCGGATGAAAAACATTCCGCGCTCCGAAGTCCTCGACCTTGATACCCTGACAGTCGGAAAAGATAACATTCTCTACTGCAGAGTGCTGCCGCGGCGCTTTTTGGCCAGATTTTCCCGCCCTGCCTATTACCAGCTTGCAGAGTTCGTCCACCAGGATGGTACGGGACAAGACTTTTATATCGAGGTTAATCGGGAAAGATACCCTATCCGGCTGATGGAAAAGGAACCAATTTCCCATAAGCAGTGAAAAATCCCGGGACCGTCACTCTGAAAATCTTGACTCCGAAGAATCGTCACCCCGACGAAAGTCGGGTTCCACTCTCTTTTGTTTTATACTAAGTTGCGTTCAAGCGACGCCGCCACGTCCTCGGACGCGGTTTGAACGAGAATGAAACTTGGACCTTGCCCTGCCGGATGCATCATTCTAAAAGAACAAGCTCGGGCGCGGCAGCAGCCAAGGTCCCTCGATCACTGGAGCTCGATGCCCCTGTTCAAGCATGGCCCCGGGCCGCTTTTTGAACACTGATGAGGCTTTATGCACTCTCCCACAAGAGAATATTTACAAAGGCCACCCCGGGCTGTCGTTCCCATACCCTATTAAAGGAGACTGACAACGATGGCCCAGAAGCGTAAGAATGCACCAGGCAAAGGCCGCAAAGGGCAGCCACACTCTTTGAACCCAATTCAACCCAATGCAGCCGGTATCGATCTGGGCTCACGCGAGCACTGCGTGGCCGGTCCACCTTTACCGGACGGTTCCCCTAACGTAAAGCATTTTGGAACCACAACCCCGGAACTGTTGCGCCTCGCCGGATGGCTTGAGCAGCAGAAGATCGCTACTGTCGCCATGGAAAGCACCGGAGTATACTGGATCCCCCTATTTGAAATCCTCGATAGCCGCGGCTTCGACGTCCAACTGGTCAATGCTCGCCAGATTAGTCATGTTCCGGGCCGCAAAACCGACATGATCGATTGCCAGTGGATTCAATTACTGCACGCCTGCGGATTGCTCCGGGGGTCTTTCCGACCAGGCGAGGACATCTGTTGCCTGCGAGCTCTCATACGTGAGCGCAATACAATTGTAGACCTGCGTTCCGACTGGGTCCGACGGATGCAAAAGAGCCTCGACCAGATGAACATTTGCGTGCATCACGCCGTTTCGGATATTACAGGCCTTACCGGCATGGCAATTATCCGTGCCATTATAAGCGGTGAACGGGACCCTCGTGCCCTGGCGAGTTTGCGTGATTGCCGATGCCAGAAATCGGAAGACAGGATCGCCGAGGAACTCACCGGTAACTGGCGCCTTGAGCACCTGTTCAACCTTGGGCAAGCCCTTAAGATTTATGATCAGCTATGTGGCGTCATCGCCGACTATGATGCCGAGGTCCTCAAGTACGTCAACTCCTTGCAACCTCCTGACTCAAAGGATTCATCGGCGCCGCCTCCGGCATCCAGAGCTAAAGCGACTAAATTTTCCAAGCTGGGTCAGGAGCCAATGCGCCAAGCCCTTTATCGCATGTCGGGCTTTGATCTCACTACAATTGACGGCATTGGTGTTGATACCGCCGCCGTTATCATGAGTGAGTTAGGTCCCGACCTGTCTGTATTCCCAGATGAAGGCCATTTCGTTTCGTACTTGCGTCTAGCGCCAAATATCTCGATCAGCGCAGGCAAAAAGGTCCCAGGCAAGTTCCGGGCTGTCACCTCCACGCGGGTGTGCAATGCATTGCGCATGGCCGCAACAAGTTTGCGCAATTCGAAAACAGCACTTGGAGCCTACTATCGCCGCATCTCGAGACGCAAAGGCAAGTCGGTCGCCGTTTTTGCGACGGCCCGCAAGTTGGCCCAACTGGTTTATCGGTTGATCCGTTATGGCCAAGCATATATTGACACAGGCTCCGATGTCTACGAGGCCCGTTTTACCGAGCGTCGTTTGGCAACGTATGCCAGAACTCTTAAGCAAATGGGCTATAAAATCGAACCATTAGCTGCTTAGGGGCGTTCATTGTCCCTTCAAGTTTCACAAGAGACAGGGCGTGGATAAAGGGGCTGTTGCCCAAAACATACATATCGGGGAAAACATCCCGGTCTGGGAGAATCTCACATTTCGTCATTCCCGCAGGGCATTTGGGCCGGAATCCAGTGTTTTCATTAAGTGGCCTGATTAACGAGCAATTTCTCCCAAGACGCTGGACCCGGCTCAAAAACCCTGACGGGGTGATGGTTATGAAAATCTCTAGGCCGGCCAAAAACTGTCGGGTATGGTGCTGATGGTCAGAAAGAGTATTCGGGCAACAGCCCGTTTATGCCCTCCCGTAGATCCCGATTTGAACGCAGCTCCGTCTCATTGCCCGCCGCCCCATGCACGTGCGTCAAAAAAACTGCCCGGACACTGTGTCAAAATTTCAGTGCCGGGCGGCTGCAAGCTGCGTCAATTAAATGTCGGTTCTCAGACTATTTCGTCGAGCATTTTTCCCGCTATTTCATTGGGTTTGATCTGGTACGTTCCGCTGTTCAACTGGTTCACGATCTGCTGAACCTTGTCGGTGCGGATATCCCCTGACCCCGAGGCCGCTTTTTGAGCTTGAGCGATGTCCTGGTAATTCTGCGAGAGCTGCACCCGGTCCGCAGAAGCGCCATTTGCAATCCCGGTTTTGTCTTCCGTGCCGGTTTTCCCTGCTTTTGCCGTGGTGTTCTGCACGGCGTCTGTCAGATATGGCGGAGTCGTTTTTATCTTCATATGCTTCCTTCCGTTACCGGTCCGTAGTCGCCCACGGATTTGTTTCCTGCCGGTCCAGAATCATCCTGTTTGGGGTACATCTTTTCCAGGACCTGACTGGTCACTCGATCCATCATCAGCCTGTTTTGTCCTTCACCCGAGATTGACACTTTCTCTCCGTTTGAATCCCCATTACCTGTTTCCCGGTCGGCTTTTGCAGAAAGATTCGACCGCTGCAACTGTCGAGTATAGGTTCGCAAAACACTCTGGACCCGATAGTTGGTTATAACCATAACATGTTCCTCCTGCCAGTATATCGGCTTGACACTCTTAATTCTTTAAGAAAAAACGCCTCTAAGTCAAAATATGAACGGCGGCAATAATAGTTGCGCAAACCCTCACCGCCCGCAGCCGGGGCGCATCCCGGCTTCGTCTGGCATTGAATTTGCTTCCCTTTGAGTCGGCTTGAATTCTCGAATACTTTAGAATTTCCAGGGACGCTGAATGGAAAAGGTCAACTGCACTCATTGCCGCTTCTTCTTTGTAACCTGGGTAACGGGGACTCCTTACGGTTGCTCGGCGTGGAGTGTCAAAACACGTTTGCACCCCAGTGTTGCGGTTTACGCTTCATCGGGCGTCGAGTGCCAGCTCTTCAAGCCCAAAACGGGGGTGGGGACGGGTTTGAAGGGCCGCAAGAAACCTTAGGAGAGATACGGAGATCTGATCATGAGATACGCTGATGACGGGCAGGAGTCGGGGAGCAAATCGGCCGAACCCGGGAAAAATGTGCCTGCGGAGGCTGCAAGAATTTCCGGTAACGGCATAAGAGCGGCCGTTGAGGACAGGGAAACGGCAATAAGGATGCGCGATCTGTTGAAGCGCTCGGTGGTTGCCCTTTCGGCCCTCGCAAGCAACGAGAGTGCGGATGTATGTGAGAGACTCACCGATTTCAAGAACTCGGTCCAGAAAGGGACTGCTATCGAGGAGATAGAAGAGAGCCTGCGAGCTTTAAGAGACACGATAGTGAAAAGTGAACAATTGCTCGCCGGTGGGACTGGAAGGAGATCTGAGCCTGACGCGCGTGGCGCTGTCAACAAGCTTGGCGCACAGGCGCCGATAGGCGACTCGAACGGCCACGGCAAAGTACTCCAGTCGATTTTTGTCGGCTTGATCGCCGAACTTGACCAAGACTTTGGGGAAGATTACTCACTGCGTCTCACAAAACTGCGGGACAAAATCGAGCAAAGCACCCAGATCGCAGATATCGTAGGGTTCAAGGATGATATCATCCTTCTCGTCCAGGCGTACAATCAGATGATAAATGAGGAACGCAACCTGGTCACCGAATTCATATCGGAGATTGGCGCAGGTCTATTGGAGGTAGAGCGCCAATACCTGGATTCGATCACTCAGACGGGGCAGAGCCAGGGCGAAAATACAAAGTTCAACAGTCTCCTCGAAAATCATGTGGAAGACATGAAAAAATCGGCGCAGCTCAGCACCACGCTCGCCGAGTTCAGGGGCCTCGTCATGTCCAGGCTTGCCACTATACGCACGGCCCTGGAGGAGAAGCGCCGCTCTGAGAAGCTTCGCCAGGAGAGGCTCAGCGTGGAGATGGAATCTCTGAATGAAAACCTGAGCAGGATGAAAAAAGAAGTAGACCAGGTTCATGAGAAGCGCAAGGCGCTCGAAAAGGAAATACTCATCGATCCCTTGACCGGTATAGCCAACCGGCGTGCTTTGAGGGAACGGCTCAAGAACGAATTGTACCGCTTCCAGCGGTATCGTCAGTTTTTTTCGCTCCTCCTGTTTGACATCGACAATTTCAAGGCGATAAACGACCAGTACGGTCACTGGGCTGGAGATAGATGCCTCAAGGAGATTATTAAACGCGTCAAGCCCATTCTTCGCGAAACGGATTTTATCGCCCGCTGGGGTGGAGATGAATTCATCGTAATCTTCCCCGGTACCGACCTGGAGAGCGCGGGCGCGGTTGCCGAAAGACTCCGCAAATTGATCCAGAACACCCGGTTCGTTTACCACAAGCAGGAAATCAGCCTTACCGTGAGCTGCGGCGTTACGGAAATCGGTGATTCCGATCCAAACCAGGAATCGGTTTTCAACCGGGTGGACAAAGCAATGTACAAAGCGAAGAAAAATGGCAGAAACATGGTGACTATTATCTAAAAAGGAAGAAGCGAGGAGCGAGAAGTAAGAAGTCAGAAGCAGGGAGCTTGCCCTCCACCTCGCGGGGGGCGTGTTGTCTTGCGAAAATGGCGCGAAAGGCAGCGTTTTGGAATTATTCAGGTAAAGGGCGCCAGCCTGAAGGGTGAATGGTCGAAGCGCCTCAGCCCGGTGATTATTACAGTGTAGCGTCAATCCTGCTAATCCAGTCTAAAGCATTGTTTCTTTGTTTCATCTGTTGTCCACCGTCCCTCCCCTCTATTCATCGGCGTTCTTCCCTGTCACGACTTTATTCGGTTCGAAGAGACGGAAGTCGCCAATACAACTCCTGTAAATATTGTTAAGACAGAAAACATTGGTGAGATGGCACAAAGTGCTCGACCCGGATCAAGAGTGCTGAAACCGTGTCCGGCGGAGAAGTCATCTTGACAGGTTTCGAGACAGGTCTTAGGAAATACAGCAGAGTATTATGATCTCTTTACATGGATTCTCACCGGGTTTTCAACGTCCAGGGCCAATGGGCTTTAATCAAGAGACACGCATCAGGGTTTGAGACTGATTCACAAAACGAGTTAGCATCCTCCATCTTATACCATTTTGAGGGTTGTGTTTTTATGAACCCCCATTTTGGAGAAAGCGGCAAAAACCATGTCAAAGAAAGACAGAGCTGCTAAAAGCGGTGGGAGCAAACCTTATGTCATTTTCGTCCTTCAAGGCGGGGGAGCACTGGGCGCGTATCAAATTGGCGCGTACCAGGCGCTGCAGGAAGCGGGCTATCTGCCGGATTGGGTCGCCGGAACGTCTATAGGCGCCATCAATGCCGCCGTAATCGCCGGCAGCCGGCCGGAAGACCGTCTGGACAAGCTCGAAGAGCTGTGGAACGAGATCTCGTGGCCCGACGATTGGAGTGGGCGGTTAATCGGAGACTCCCGCAAGCTCTACAACATGGGAAGCAATATGGAAGCGCTCCTTTTTGGACAGCCGAACTTCTTCGTCCCTCGCTTCCCGACCCCGTTTCTTGTGCCTGCAGGCTCACCTGGAGCCACCAGTTTCTACGACACCGCTCCGTTGAGGGGCACGTTGGATCGACTAGTGGACTTCGGAATCGTCAATTCCGGGAAAGTCCGTTTGAGTCTCGGAACGACTCGGGTGAGGACGGGGGAAATGTTGTTTTTCGACAATACCGGCCCCCGGAAGTTGACGTCCGAGCATGTGATGGCGAGCGGTTCTCTGCCGCCCGGCTTTCCGGCCGTACAGATCGAGGGCGAACTCTACTGGGATGGCGGTTGCGTCTCCAACACTCCCCTGCAGGCTATCCTCGACGACGAACCGGAAAGGGGTCTCCTGATTTTCATGATCGATTTGTGGGATGCCCATGGACACGCTCCGCAGACGATGGATGAGGTGTTGTGGCGTCTGAAGCAGATCCAGTATGCCAGCCGCACGGCCCACCAAATTGAAGCAACCGCGAAAAGGCGAAACCTGCGGCACTCCCTGCGCCTGCTGGCGAGCCATCTCCCTGCCCAGATGCTTGACAACCCCGAGGTCAAGGACGCGCTCGCTCAATCCAGTAATACAAAGATGGATATCGTCCACATCATCTATCATCCGGATTCAGAACAGATTTCGCAAAGCGACGCCGAATTCTCACGACGGTCTATCGCGGAGCGCCGCGCCGCCGGCTATAAAGACATGATGCTCGCCCTGGACAAGGAGCCCTGGTCCAAACCCGTGGCGGAATATGTGGGAGCGGTCGTACACAACGTCAAGGGAGGTAAGATTTCCAGCCGAATTCCCACTATAAAAGCCTCGCTGTAAAGCGCGAGTGGAAGAAGCTCTTGCGCGGACCGAACGGTTCCGGGAGGGCAGGCGGACAGAGGGTATTGCGGTGGGGAGCAGGAAATTTGCCCGGATCATAGAGGGCGCGCCATGGGATGAAGGCTCAGGACGCAGGATTTGCGGAACGGATGACGAATCAGGTCTCCGCGAAATTCCAGACTTCTCACAGCAATGATTTCAAGGCCAAAAACGGCCTTTTCAGCAGGACGCCTGTTTCCGGGAAATCAACTTCTAATCAGCGAGATATTGCCTTGGCCCGGCCTAATGCCGTCAGCTCACCGTGCAAATGCAAAAGTGAACGGAGGGAGCCAATGCAAAGACCCTCATACGACTCCAAATTCTGCGGGACATTTTTAAGATATCTCCTTTCGGTCGAAATGAGCAGGGAATCCAGTTCAGAGCCGTGCGCAGTATAGCTATCGGCCGTTCATACGCGAATAACTCCCTGTCGTTGTAAACGTAGAACTGCTCTGACAGCGACATGAGGGCAACATTGTTATCGACAATCAAAATCAGCAAGGAGATTAAAATGGAAAGACAATTTAAGTTTAGCGGCCGGGTTGCAGAGGGTAGTTTACTGCACAGTATTAAAGAGGATGCCCCTGAAGGCGCGTTGGTAGCTCCTAACTATGTGGAAACGAAATGGGGGAGTGTTCCGCAGTACGCCCCGACAAAGGTGGATAACAACTCTGGCTATAACCCGGCCGGGGATTGCAATGGCTGTTTTATGTCCTGCAATTACAAGGTAAACAATAACTGCTATGCCTACGGATGCAACATTGCCAGCAACTCCTTTGCTCAGCCGGGCAGATACAGTGGGGGGACCCATTTTTCGAAAGAGTTTACGGCTGAGTCGGTAATGAAGAATGCTGTGGGTGATGGATTGGTTTATGTTGGCACTACGCTGGACGATATCAAAACCCATAGCAAACAAAACATTCCAGGACATTATGTGGCCCTGATGTTTTCACTTCCGGAAAGCAATATTGGTGGAGATCCCAATGCCAATTGGCCGGGTGACTACCATTGGGTACGTTGCGACGATCCTGTAAACTATGGCTCCTGGTCTCAAAAGGACGGAGGCGATCAGGTGACCAATTTTGATTTTGCGGGTGAGCCGATCACCAATCCTGCCATGGCCAATTGGCGAGTAAACCAGGGCCCCATTGGCGGGGAAGATCCCAAGGAATATGTGGTGTCCTATGAGTTCTACTGTTTCATGTTTGTACCGCAGGGTAAGGTAAATATCGTCTGATCTTGGACGCAGTCAGCTTATATAGGGGTAAACCGGACAATGACACTGCCTGGGGCAAAGTGGAAACCGGCGTTTTCCCAGGGCGCCGGCTTCAGGGACCTCTATCAGATCGAGTACCATACTATGAACGCGCTTGCCCCGATACCCGGTACTGTCCGGCTCCTCGGTTTCGGTCTGGCCTGTCTGATCGGACTCAAGAGGAAGGTTCTGAGGTAAGTTCGACATTAACAACGGGGCCGCCGAGGAAGGATCTGGTCCTCGGAGGCCCCCGCGCGGGCAAACAACGGCGCAATGCGGAGCCTATCGCGGCATTAAAGTATAAAGCCATGCCCCCATTGGCCCGGAATGCATTCTTCCCGTCCATCTCGACCGTGCTGAGAAAACTTTAGACCTTCGGAGGACGCCATGCAGCCACATCCGACAGACCACCCGGGACTCTTGCGCGTCCCCGGCCCGGCTTTGAACGCCATCTCGGTGCGCTTCGCCCAGCTCTCCGGCCGCGACCGTTTCAATCCTTCCGGTTGGGAGCAGCATCAGCTTGCAAAAAGCTCCACGTTCGCCGGTTGGTGGGAGATAGATCTTGATCTGCTTGCGCTCCGTGATGGTGTTTACGAATATGAATTTGTGGTAAACGGACCAACCGTCGTGGCAGATCCTTATGCCGAAGAGATCACCCGTTTCGGCGGATATCGCGGGGTATTCACTATTTCTGGTGGAAAGCGAGTACGGAGGCCGTTTCGTTGGGACGGCGAGATGCCGCCTGGAGTCAGCCTGCCGCAGAATAATCAGATCGTGATCTATGAGATGCCGATCAAGTGGATGTCCTCAGACCCCGGAGAGAACGCTCCTCTGGTCGAGCTGGGCACATTTGACGAGGTTATTTTCGAGCATCTGGATGACCTGGCCGGCATGGGTGTGAATTGCATCGAACTGCTGCCGGTCGAGGATTCGCCGCAGACCCTGAACTGGGGTTATGGAACGAGGTTTTTCTTCGCTCCTGATTATGACATCGGTAATCCGGTCGATGCGAAGTTCTTCGTCAAGTTATGTCATCAACGCGGCATTCGTGTGGTGCTCGATGTCGTCATGAATATGTTTGCGCCGCAATGCCCTCTTTCAGTGCTCGCGCCCCAATGGTTCTACGAGCCCGGCTCAGCCGGGCGGCAGGATTGGGGCCAGCACCTGTTTCGCTTTAACACGCCGGCTTATGACGATTATTTTGCCGCCAGGGAATTCTTGTGCGAGATGGCTGAGTTCTGGGTATCCGAGTACCACATCGATGGCTTCCGTATCGATGATTTCGCCGACATCAATAACTGGGGTTTCGTCCAGGAGTTTCATGATCGCGCCACGGCCGGGAGCCAGGCTCTTTTCCCGGGGAAGCCATTTCTCGTCGTGGCGGAAGATTCTAATCGCCGCTTCGTGACGACCGCAAACGATGCCTTCAATCCCGGACAACGCAAGGTCGTGGACGCAATCTGGAACTTCGGGTATCGCGATGAGGTCCGGCGTCTTTTGACGAACTCCATTAATACGGCCTGGGGACAGCCGTCCCGATCGACCCGCGTGCAACACCTGATTTCCAAGGACGGGATCTGGAACGACTGGAATCATACTTTTGACGCCGGCTATGCGGACATGGCTTGTTCAGTCGACTACATCACATCGCATGATGTCGCGGATGGACCCCGGCTTATGAATATCATTCTCGGTCCCATGCTCCAGGCCGCTAACCTCGGCGACGGTGGTGTACAGAACGTTCGATACGCCGTGGATACCGCCGACACTTCTTCCAATGATGAACTGAAAGCTGCAGTGCAAGCAGCTTTACTAAGGGTCTTAGGCGCCTTCGCCATCTTGACGACCTCTGTGGGAATGCCCATGTGGCTGGCTGGCGAGGAGTTCGGGGACGTGCACGATACGGATTGTGTTGACGTAAATGCAAAGCAGCAGGACCCGGTTCAATGGAACCGGGCGGCATTTCGCGGAAACGCTGCTCTAAAGGCGGATATCGCGAAGCTGGTTAAATTGAGAACGTCGCATCCGGCTTTGCAGCGCAATGAAGTGGAGTTCTTCTATTTTCATCCGCAGTTTGACGATAACGACGGGCCTCGTGTCTTTGCATATTGCAGAAGTGGAGGTCAGCCTCCGGGCAGTTCCGGCCAGGTGATTGTGATCGCCAACATGGGGCCGCAGCCATTTCCGAACTACGATATTCCCGGTTGGCGGTGGGGCAATTCGGTACTGACAGAAATCGGCAACTCCAACACCATACCCATCTACAACCCGATTAATGGGACTTTGTCTCTGTCGCTCAGCCCATTCGAGGCGCGTGTCTTTACGACTTAGGGCTTGTCCGTAAATAAAAACCTTTGCGCTCGCATCCGGCTTTGGTCCTGCTTTCGCCGCTCCTGCGCCCGAATCCACTATCCAAAAAATCTCTTGCGAAACCCAAATGCGACTGTAATATGCTTTCGGTACCGGGTTCACCAGCTTTGCAACCTTCCCACTGATGCCCGCCGGATCGAGGAGGCGCAATTGAAAAGAATCAAGTTCCTGCTTTTTGTGGCCGTAGTGGCCGGCTTCGCCGCCCTTGCTTATGCCGGTTACGATGAAGGTAAAGCCGCTTATGACCAGGGTGATTTTGCCACAGCGTATAAAGCGTTTCAGGGTTTGGCAGGACTGGGAGATGCTGAAGCGCAGTATTATTTGGGACTTATGTACGCCAAAGGGCAAGGCGTGCCGGAGGACCAGGCAGAGGCGATGAAATGGTATCGCAAGGCCGCCGATCAAGGGTATGCAAAGGCTCAATTTAGTCTGGGCGCCGCGTACCAGGCTGGCAAAGGGGTGCCGCAGGACTACGACCAGGCGGTCAAGTGGTTCCGAAAGGCGGCGGAGCAAGGGAATGCCGAGGCGCAATATGCTCTGGGAAATATGTACGGCCAGGGCCACGGCGAGCCGCAGGACTATGCCGAGGCTGTAAAGTGGTGCCGAAAAGCGGCGGACCAGGGTGATGCTCTGGCACAAACCAGTCTGGGCTGGGCGTATGCCGACGGTAATGGCGTGCCGCAGGACTATGTGCAGGCGTATATGTGGTTCAGTGTGGCGGCGGCTCAAGGCTATGCTGAAGCCCAGAAAGGCATGGATGCGGTCGTCGAGCGAATGACGCCTGCCCAGATTGCCGAAGCGCAGCGTCTGGCAGGAGAGTGGCGTCCGAAAGGCCGAGAATAGGGCTTGCAAGATGATTTTGAGTACTAAAATGGCCTTCTAAACAGGAAAAACTCCTATTTCTGCAGAATTAACCTCTAATCAGCGAGCTGCTACCTTGGCGAGACCCCGTTGAGCCCCGCGTCCGTTTGGCGCCTCCGCACCCGTTGGGCACCCCGTTGAGCAGGCAGGAAATAGGTCCACCATATACCGCAGGGAATTTCCCCAGGGGTCATTTTTCGCGACAATCGGGAGGAAGCAAATATGATGATTGCAAAACTGAAGGCGCTTTTCTGTCCTGAATCCGTAGCAGTCGTTGGGGCATCGAACAGTTTCGATAAACTTGGCTTTCATGTCGTGAAAAGCCTTGTTCAAGGCAATTACGGGGGGCGAATTTTCCCGGTGAATCCGAAAGATCAGGAGATCTGGGGTATACGCTCTTATCCGGCTTTGAGCGAGGTCCCTGAGACAGTTGATCTTGCCGTGCTTGCCGTGCCGGCCCGGTTTGTTCCTGAAATCCTTCACGAGTGTGGAAAGAAGATGGTGAAGGGTGTGGTCCTGATCACTGCAGGCTTTAGAGAGATCGAGGATGCGAAGGGAGAAGCCCTTCAAAAGGATATAGAAAGGATTGCCCGGCAGTACGAACTGCCGATCATCGGCCCGAATACCTTCGGTTTTGTCAATCGGACTTTCGGAGTGAACGCCTCTTTTACACCGGAATTCTCCCTGTTGGAGAAAGGAGGTGTTGCGCTGATAAGCCAGAGTGGAGGGATTTGCCACCTGTGCGGCTTCCTGGCCATGGAGCAAAGGATGGGTGTGTCAAAATTGATGAGCCTCGGCAACCGCCTCAACATTGGGTTCCCGGAGCTGTTGAAGCATCTCGTCGAAGACGATGAAGACACCAGGGTAATAGCTCTGTACATCGAGGGACTGGATGATCCGAGAAACATGCTCGATATGGCGAAATCGCTCAGAGGCAGGAAGAATATAATCGCAATGAAGGCGGGCAAAAGTGAAAAAGGCGACAGTGCAAGCCGGTTCCATACGGGGTCCCTGGCAGGTGACTATCAGATATGGAAAGGGGCTCTTCGCCAGGCGGGTATCCTAGAAGTTACGTCCGTCGAAGAATTGATTGACACGGCCAAAGTCCTCGATGCATGCCCGCCCATTAAAGGGCCTCGCATAGCCGTGCTTTCCGGCCAGGCAGGTCCCGGGATGATCGCGGCGGATGCGGTCGAGAAGGCCGGACTCAAGCTCGCTCGCTTCTCGGCAAAAACACAGGAGACTATCAATCGCCTGCTTCCCCCGATCGCCATTCGCACGAATCCGGTCGACATGGGCCCTACCTGGTATAACGCAAAGAATATCCTCGATATTCTCAAAGCCGTACTCGAAGATGAGGGCACGGACGGGGTTATCTTTATCGCCATGTTTGCATCGGCAAATGTCCACCTGGCAAAAGCAATGGCTGAATACATGAAGGAAATCGATCCTTTCAAAAAACCCGTCGTCGCTATTTTTACGGCCCCGCCTGGTATATGGAATGACGAGATCCTGGAGATGGACGGGAAAAAGGGCGTCTCGATTATCCCTACGCCTGAGAGGGCCGGAGTGGTCATGGGAAACCTCTGGAGAGCGAATTTACTTTTTGGGTAGAAAGAGGTGAATATGGAAAGACTTTTACTTGGGGTGGACGCTCTTGCCTTTCTTGAGCAGGAAGGCTTGAGGGTGCTCGAGAGCTCACTGGCGAAGGATGAGAATGAGGCTGTAAATATGGCTTCCAGGATGGGCCTGCCGGTAGCGATCAAGGTTTCCTCTCCCGACGTTATTCATAAGACCGAGACCGGAGGGATAAGGGTTTCCTTGAAGAGTGAGCATGAGGTAAGGCAGGCCTTCAGGGAAATCGTCGCAATGTTTAGATCGGATAGCCCTGAAAAACAGCTTGATGGAGTTATGGTGCAAAAACAGGGCAAAGGCTTTGAACTGATCGTCGGAGCGCGAAAGGATCAGCAGTTTGGCCCTGTCCTGATGTTCGGGTTTGGAGGAATATATGCGGAGTCGATCAGGGACGTTTCGTTCAGGTTGATCCCCGTCATGAAGAGGGACGCCAGGGAAATGATCGAGGAATTGCAGAGCTATGCAACGCTCAAAAATCCCCGGAGCGGAACCGTTGACATTCCATCCATTGAGGATTTCCTGCTGCAGGTTTCAAGTCTCATTGAAAAACATGGGGAAATTCAGGAGATGGACCTGAACCCCGTATTCGTGGCTTCCAGGGATGTCGAGGTCTGTGACGCAAGAATCAGGATAGGTTAGGGCCCCATGCCAGGTAATGAGCGACACGGTTCAGGGTTTGTCCGCAAATAAAGCTTTTGCGCTCGCATCGGGTTTTCGGTCTGCATTCTGATTGCAGGTAGAGTGACCGGTTGCGGACCAGGTTTTAGAAATGCTTCTTCCACCCATGGTTGGGATAAATGCTCACGTTGGCCGAATACTTTAAGATCTTCACCGCCATACTGGTGATTGTGAATCCTATTGGCGTATTGCCTTTGTTTGTGGCCATGGTCAGGAACCAGTCAGAACAGGATCGCCGGAGGATCGCAAGACTCACCGCCTTTTCGGTAGCCATAGTTTTGGCCGCAGCGTGTCTATTCGGGGAGTCGGTGCTGCATATTTTTGGTGTAAGTATCGCCTCATTTCGGGTAGGAGGCGGTATCCTGGTCATGCTTCTCGCTATATCCATGTTTCATGCCCAGCTCAGTTGGAGCAAGGCTACGCCGGAAGAGACCAGGGAGGCGGAGGAAAAGACGGACATAGCTGTCGTGCCACTTGCCATACCTCTCTTATCCGGCCCCGGCGCCATCAGTACGGTGATCATTTTTGCAGACCAGTCTCCGGCTTGGGCGCATATGGGCTTTCTCGTCGCAACTTGTGTGATGGTTGCCATAGCCGTATGGATTTCCCTTCGCATGGCTATACCTATCGGTGCATGGCTTGGAAAGACCGGTATTAACATCGTGACGCGCCTGATGAGTCTGCTTCTTGCGGCCATCGCCGTAGAAATCATTGCCGGCGGTCTGGGCAAGCTCCTGCCTGGATTAGTCAAATGACAGGCAGCGGATTCCGTCACGCTTGCTTCCTAGCTTTTCTCACTTGAATTTATGCTGTTTGGCCGCTATTTTATGGTCGATTGTGATGCAAAGTTCGAAATACAAACACCTGCAGAAGGAATCAAAAAGATGGCGCAAGGTACGGTTAAGTGGTTTAACGACCAAAAGGGTTATGGGTTTATTACAGGTGAAGATGGTGAAAAAGACTACTTTGTTCATCATAGCTCAATTGAGGGCGCCGGCTTTAAGAGTTTAAAAGAAGGCGATCGCGTCGAATTCGTTGTTGAGCAGGGAGCAAAAGGCCCTCAGGCAGCCAAAGTCAAGAAGATATAATTTCAGCCCTGCTGAAGTCCAAAAGATCGGAGCTTGTTCCCGGTTTTTTTGCTTTGATCCGTATTTTTCCCGTTGAAAGTTGGTCCTGCTCAGTGAAAGCACTGACAGTGCTCCACTCGAATAATGCCCCGCGTACGGTCGCGAGCCGAATTGTCTTCAGAAAATGCAAAGAATGTTAAGGGAGGGTTTATGGTTTTAAAGATTCTTGTGCCGACAGATGGTTCAAAGACGGCTGAAAAGGCAGTCAAATATGCTATTGACCTTGCAAAACAATTGAATGCCTCGATAATTTTTCTGAGCGTTATCGATGCCCGCCCGATTATAGCCCAGACAATTCCCGCCTTTGATACTCCTGTGAATGTAATAGAACCTGTCGATGATTATCTGCGCGAGGCTGCCAAAGAGATTGCTGCAGGGATAGAGAAGCTGTGTGATAAATGTGGCGTCCAATCGGAGACTGTCATATCGACAGGGCACCCTGTCGAGGAGATCTCAAAAGCGGCTAAAAAGTCAAAGGCGGATCTCATTGTTATGGGTTCCCATGGTAGAAGTGCTTTGGCAGCCGCAGTACTTGGCAGCGTTGCCTATGGAGTCGTTCATAACGAGACAAAGGTCCCTGTGCTCATCGTGCGGAGAGGCTGATAGCGGGTGTGCATTCTCCCCGAAGGCGCTCCTCAAATACCACGGGCTACCCTGTGCAGCCCTTTCATGACTCGTTTTGAACCGAGGTGCGCGCTCCGTACCCACAGTTTCAGATCGCTCGATCCTTTCCCTTTGTCAAGAAAAAGTTATCAGAAGAAGATTTGCGACAACAGCTTTAATAAGTTTTAAGGAGCAAGAACTATGGACGTAAATTTACAAACCAGATACACTCTGAACCAGAAGATAGTTTTGCAGAGTCGGCTTAAGAAGTTATTGATTTTTCTCGATGCTCTGATTGAGCACTCCGATGACGGGGATGAAATATCGAAGTTTTATAACGAAATTGATGTCATTTTGCCACAAGAAAAAGCTTCGGAATTTGCAAGCAAGTATAAAGTCGTTTTGCGTGAAGTTAAAGCAGATGCCACTGTCCTGTCGGAGAAGCTATTGCACCCTGTTTACTATCTGGCAAACTTGTTGCTCGAATCCAACGATTTGCCGCCACAAATGCTGAAGGACGCGCTGCGAATGACTTTTACCTGCAAATATATGGATTCTCCTCTTCGTGATGAATTGGGAAGCAACTGTCCCTTGTTTACGGCGGAGGTGTTGAAATACACCGCATGTTTTGAAGAAGGGAAGCACTATGGTGACTGACGCGGATGTTAGTCTGAGAGGGATACTGTAAAATCTGCTCTTCTGCGTTCCCGATAAGCTGCCCGAAGTCCTTGCTCCCGGCGCTCACCGGGTCCATTTCATAAGGCGGCTCCGGAATGGATCGACGCTATTGAACTCCCCGTACGTTCCATCATCTTTTCAAGGGAGCGAAAGCCTGCCCTGAGGCTGCGCTCGTCTGCATTGGTTACCGTTCGTCTGTTGCGTTATGCAGGTTGATGATTACTCTGAGATTCATGGGGCTGCAAAGCGTACACAGCGGCCGGCCTGGCTCCGGTGCTGCGTTTGACGCCTATTTCCCGATCCCCCAAGGGATAGGAGGAACTCCTCTTCCCTGTTTGGGAACTAAAACCCAACTACAACCAAAGGAGGATAACTATGTCCGTTTACAAGATCGTCGAACTCGTTGGAACCAGTACGACTTCCTGGGAGGAAGCGGCAAAGGACGTCATTGAAACTGCGACCAAGAGTCTGAGGGACATCAGAATTGCTGAGGTGGACAAGCTGGACATGCGGATCGAGAACGGGAAGATCGTAGAGTATCGCGCCCGCGTGAAGCTCTCCTTCAAATACGAGGGGACTGCGTAATCAATCTGGGCCGGTAGTCCCGGCTCGCCGGTGGAGACTCGGACGTTGGGGCAGTCCCAACTTCCACTCCATCAGCGGCAAAGTGGTAAAGAAATATTATCCGCATATCATTATTGATATCCTTGCGTTCAGGACCGGGCGCGGTAAAATCCGGTCCTTGCCGCACGGTTCTTCCGGGGAGGGCTTTATGCCCTTCCGAAGCACTCGATTTGAACGCAACTCTGTATAATTTATCAAGAGCCGATACGCCGGCACCGGGCGTTCTGCACACGCCGTTGCGAAGATCGCTCGAAATGCAACGGGCAAATGTTTTAACTCAGCAACCAACTCCGATTCATCGTATTTCGCGATCATCTGTCACTCCTCCGGCTATATGGCAAATGTCAGAGACTCGCTGTTATCGCTTCGTGACAGAAACGGGAAGGGATGCCTCCATTTTCCTGTACTCCAGCATATCCTGGACTTCAAGGATCTCTTCTCCGTAGATACCTGTCGCTTCGCGCTTCTGGGAGGATGGGTCGCAGTATTTTCTCAACTCCGGGCTGGTTTCGCGACAGTACTTCCTTAACTCGGAGATCGTTTCATCGATATACTGGACAGGGACCAGTCCCAGACAGCGGATGATTCCAAAGTCGAATGGATCCGGATGGCCGTCGGATTCGATACTCCGGAAAAACCGCAGGAGCAGGTCGTGGTCCCGGGTCATCCTGAGCTTTATAAAAGCAGGGGCGCCGTTATAGGGCCAAGGGATCTTCTTGGATTCGAGGTCCCGAATATCGGCCCGCCCTCTGTCGTCGAGCCTTGCCCAGATGAATAAGAAAATATCTTCGTTGCCTCCCCCGATCGCCGCAAGCTCAGGGGTCCATGTGACGAACTCCTCTATTTCATGCTTGGAAGCACCCGAGATCTCTTCCTCGACCGCCCGCCACGAGATCACAAAATTGTTAAATGCTGCTGCCAGACATTTCGACCAGAGCGTGGGTACCTGACACGATGCAAGCTGCGGGGCGAAGACCAGCCCAAACACAACCAGGAGCAGATAAAAATAGCGTCGTGCATTCATTGCGATACCTTTCGAGGCAGCAAATGAAAATAGGCCTTGCCATCGTTATTGCTGTTTTCCAGCAGCATCTGGTGTAACTGTTCATATGTAGGCTTGTCGGTAACAAAGCACCCCAAAGTAGACCCACCCTGGCCCGTGGCTTTGTCTCGGCCCGGATGGATCATTACTCCCCCCAGCACCGTACCGTCCTTGTACCTTATAGTGTTCCAATCATCGGTATTTGACAATGCCGGGTTGCCCTCGTGTTTGTTGACGTTTAACGAGAAGTTGCCTGACTTTTCTTCTACAGTGACCATCCGGTCATTACCAGCAAACCCGCGTGGATGCTGGATCGTTTTTTCTGACGGTCAAAAATGTAGTGCCACAGAATCTGCTGTTTTGTGTTGATTTGCTGCTCAATTGTCCGCTAATGTTGAAGTGTCCTATTGGGAGACTTCAGCATGTTTGCTCGAACCAAAAAGTCCGGTAAGTACGAATACCTCCAAATCGTCGAAAACCACCGGGAAGGTACCAAGGTAAACCAGCGTGTTATCGCAACCCTTGGCAGACTCGATCAAATGCACACCAAGGGGGAAGTCGAAACCCTGGTTCGCTCCCTGGCGCGTTTTTCCGAACAAGCCCTCCTTGTCCTTTCAGGTAGAAGCGACATCAGTGCCGAATCTACAAAGATAGGGCCTGCTCTCATTTTCGAGCGGCTGTGGAAAGAGCTGGGGATTCCAAAGGTCCTCAAAGGGCTTCTTTCTGAGAGGTTTTTCTTTTTCGACGTAGAGCGAGCGCTTTTCCTGACCGTGCTCCACAGGCTTATGGCGAGCGGCTCGGACCGCTTCTGCGACAAGTGGCGCAGGGACTATTTCGTAAACGGGACAGATGAGATCGAGCTTCATCACCTCTACCGTGCCATGGCCTTTCTCGGGGAGGAGACTTACGACCAAAAGAACGCCACTCCATTTACTCCCCGATGCACAAAGGATGTCGCCGAGGAACGGCTCTTCATGGCCAACCGTCACCTCTATTCCGGGTTGGACCTCGTCTTTTTCGATACAACGTCCTTCTATTTCGAGGGAGCCGGAGGAGAAACGATTGGCGAGCGGGGCTTCAGCAAAGATCATCGCCCGGATCTAAATCAAATGGTGGTCGGAGTTGTCCTCGATGACAACGGGCGTCCTCTGTGTTGTGAAATGTGGCCCGGCAACACCACCGACGTAACGACTCTGATTCCGGTTGTGGAGAGAATCCGGGATAGATTCAATGTCTCAAAGTTCTGCGTCGTGGCCGACAGAGGAATGATAAGTAAGGAAACCATCCGGGAGTTCGAAAAACCGGAAAACAAGGTTCCATACATCCTCGGCACCCGCATGCGCAACGTCTTGGAAGTAAAACGCGACGTGCTCTGCCGCGCCGAAAACTACCAGGAAGTCGTTCCGGAAGGGACCCGTGTCAAAGACCCCTCGCCCTTGAAGGTGCAAGAGGTTTGGGTGGAAAACCGCCGCTACATCGTCTGCGTTAACTCCAAACAGGCCAGAAAGGACGCGGCCGACCGAGAATCCATCCTGGCATCCCTTGAAGCACAACTAAAGCATGGCCCGAAATCCCTTGTGGGAAACAGAGGCTACAGGCGCTTTCTCAAGATCGAAAAAGGCAGCGCGACCATCGACTGCAAAAAGGTCGAACAGGAAGCTAGGTTCGACGGCAAATGGGTCCTGAGGACCAATACTCGCTTGTCGGCCAAGAATGTGGCGCTGAAATACAAAGAATTATGGCAGGTGGAACACACATTCAGGGATATGAAATCAGTTCTGGAAACCCGGCCCGTCTACCATCGCCTGGATGAAACCATAAGGGGCCATGTCTTTTGCAGCTTCCTCGCCCTCATGCTCAAAAAGGAACTCTATCGGCGCCTGGAGGCCGCAGGGCACAGCTTTGAATGGGCGCAAATCAAACAAAACCTCAAAGCCCTTACCGAAACGGTGCTCGAAGAAGACGGAAAGCGCATGGCTGTGCGGAGCCAGTGCAAGGGCGTCTGCGGGAAAGTGTTCCAAGCGGTTGGCGTGGCGATCCCTCCCACCATCCGTGAAATCTGATTCAGTTTTCAAAGAGCGGGAATGTAGTGCCAAGAAAGTCAAGTGCTAGTCTATGTTGTTGAAATTACAACATAAGTTTTCCGGTACTGTAGAAGTTGAGCGTGAGCTACCAGCAATTCAATTATCAACAATCCAAGGGGAAGTGTTTTGGATTTGGGAAAGGAGGCCCCCTTATAGCGCACAAAGGGCTGAGGCCGATAATCTCGCTTGAACCGGGTGATTTACGAGTATCTTTTATGGACCGATTCAGGGCAAAAAACCTCGTTTTTTTAGTGCAGCATGCGAGAAGATTTACACAGCGTGGAATAACTGCACCGATTTTCGGCTGGCGTTGGCTGGTGATTTCACCCTCACTCAACTCGTTGCGCAAGCATCACCCCTTTTGGCAGAAGACTACTGCGTCAGATTGTCATATTCGCTGAATAAGAGCGAAGATATCAGCTCCCTGTTTACGTCTACAAAGTCTATTCCTATCGTAGATCGTCGCTGCTCGGGTGTGGCCAGCGGATTGCAAGCTTTACCCGCAACCGCATGCCCTTGCAGGATTGCGAGAGTCAAGACCAGGAACGTTACTAACACTTTTTTTTCTTCATGATGTTCGCGCCTTTCGTGTGAGATGGATTAGGAAACCGCGTTCAGCAACATCTGTTTCCAATTGAGTGGATGAAGATTTTTCCATCTCCTCTCCGTATCAGATTCAGCAAAACTTTTGGGAAATGCGCCGTACGTCACATCTTCTCTAAGTGCATTGGGGGCCGAACAAGTTAGCTATCTCAGATGTTCACGGCGTCCGATCTCGCGGAGATAATAGGCAAGATCCACGCCATGGAATGGTCCATGCAGGCTCAGAGTGTTAAAGGACAGGAAACCCCAAGAGTTCGATCCTGTTCCAAGCCGCATACGGTAACGTCCTGCAGTGAATTTGGGGTTGGGTCCATCTGGAGCGGATTCGCGGGGCGGACCGAATTTTGACATCCCATCGGCTTGCGGGTGGTATGAGTTTTCTCAATACCGGATCGCGGTCACTAGAGTATTATGTTTGTGTGTCAAAGACTTAGGGCTGTAACCTTGAATTAACCGGTTGAGCTAAGTCAATGGCCTCCGGTGGGGCCTTCGGGAGAAAGACTCAGATTTGGATGTCCAGCGCACTTTGGGAGAAGAAAATGAAAAGAAGCGTCTGCATGCAATCGACACGTTTTCAGTTGATCCTTGTCTTTGCACTGGCTCTACTGCTTTGCCAATACCACTCGGCTTTTGCCGAGGGCCCAAATAGGCCCAGCATCCTGATAATTTCCCCCTTTGACCGCTCGCTTCCGTTTAGTGTCAGATTCATCTCGGGACTCATGGAAGCTCTGAAACCCTACGATCTGAACACGTTCGACATTTTCCAGGAAAACTTGGACCTGCATCGGAATGACAGCAGCGAATACCTGGATTCCCTGGCGGCCTTTTATAATGCAAAGTATGCCTCCAGGAACTTCGATGCGATCATAACCCTGGGCAATTACTCCTTTGATTTTCTGCTCAGGCGGGGCGACTCGCTCTCACCGGGAACTACTGTCGTGCCGGTTCTTTCATCGAGTGATAAATACCCGTCCGAGCATCCCGGGAGGAAAATACTCCCCGTTTTGACTGTTATAGATGTCCAGCAGACCATTGATTTGATACTTCACCTGCAGCCCACTCTCAAAAAAATATACATAGTCTCGGGGGCCCACCCCTACGACCGCTCTTTTTGCGGCTACGTGCGGCAGGTCACTTCACAGTTCAAGGATGGACCGGAGTTCGTGTTTCTCACCGAAAAGCGGTACGATGAACTGCTCACTGCTGTTGCAGGGCTGGACGCAAATGACGCTATCCTTTTCCTGACCTATCTCAGGGATGGATCGGGCAACTTCTACTCTTCACAATTCGTGGCCCGTAAACTGTCCGAAACCGCCGGTTGCCCCGTGTACGGGAACGCGGAAACGTACATGTGCAGCGGGATAGTGGGTGGATCGCTGCGGTCGTATTACAGACTGGGCCTATCTGCAGGTGACATTCTTCTCAGACTCTTGAGGATAAAGAATGGTGCAGCCCCAGGTGAAACGCGGCTGCCTCCCGTCCGGCAGGTCGATGAGCGGCAGATGGTCAGATGGGGGCTTTCGGAAAAAGACCTCCCGGCCGGCTTTGAGGTCGTGAACAGGTCCCATTCTTTATGGCGTGACTACAGGGGATATGTGGCAGCCGCCCTGCTTTTTTTCTTCGCCCAGAGTTTCCTCATCTCCGGCCTGCTCATGCAAAGGCGGAGCCGGAGAAGGGCGGAGCGCGAACTCCGCGGGACCTGCAGGGCGCTGGAAGAAAAACGGGAAGATCTTAGCCGCGCAAGGGTCCTGCAGGACAGGACCCTTGAAAGCCTGCGCGAAAGCGAGGCGACTCTTCAGGCCATACTCTCATCTATTCCCGTGGGGGTTTTGATGATCGATGTCGCCTCCAGGACTGTCCGAAAGGCAAACAGGGCCGCCGCAGAACTTTTTGGCAGCCCGCTGGAGGAAATGACCGGCAGTCCGTGCCCTGAGTGCTTCGAGCCCTTTATAACCGGGGAACCCGACGGGACTTTTCAAAATGGAGAGAACTCGTTTGAAGACACAATTGGCGGTGCGGAGGGTAAGGAAGTCTATATACTGAAAACGGTCGATAGGGTGGTTCTTGACGGAAAGGCGCACCTTATCGGGTGCTCGCTCGACATTACAAAGAGAAAGGCCGCCGAGCGCGAGGCCCGCGAAAGGGCGGACCAACTGGTTCATGCGGATAAAATGATTTCTCTCGGGGTCATGGCGGCCGGTATAACGCACGAGATAAATAACCCGAATAATTTCATCTCACTGAATGCTCCCATGCTTAAGAAGGCATGGGAAAGCGTGCTCGGGATACTCGACGAATACGCCGAGAAAAGCGGAGACTTCCTCGTCGAAAAAACGCCATATTCGCGCGCCAGAAAGCACATCCCCAACCTTATGAATGGTATTATCGAAGGCTCGGAGCGCATCAAGAACATTGTGTGGGATATGAAGGAGTTCGTGTCGAAGAAGCATTCCGGGGACGTAGAGGACGTGGACATAAACGCCGTCTTGAGATCTTCGTTAAACCTCCTGACAAGCAAGCTGAACAAGTCCACGAAAAACCTGTCGGTGAACTATGGCGAAAATATGTCTACAGTGGCCGCAAATGCTCAGCGCGTGGGGCAGGTCATAATCAATCTTATCCTGAATGGCGCCGAGGCGCTGACCAACAAGGGACAGTCCCTGAATATCAGATCTTATTATGAATCGGAAAGGGCCAAGGTTATCCTGGAGGTGAGAGACAATGGGCAGGGGATCAGACCGGAGCACTTGAACAGGATTTTCGACCCGTTTTTCACGACCAAGCGGGAGACAGGGGGAACCGGTCTGGGTCTTGCCATCTCACAGAAAATCGTTGAGGCATACGGCGGGCACATTCTGATTTCTTCCACCGTGGGAGAGGGCACAACCGCCGTCATGGAGCTTCCCGCAAGCAGTGAGACTAATAGGAGCGGCTTATGAGCATCCATTCTTTTCCCGAGCATCCGGTACTACTCGTGGACGATGAACCCCAGGCGCTGGAGAGTTTTGCGATGATTCTGGATTTTAACGGTATAAACAACCTGCTCCCATGCCAGGATGAGTCTCAAGTAATGGATATGCTTATAAATAATGATGTGGAAGCAGTGCTGTTGGATATGATCATGCCGACAAGATCGGGGGAGAGCCTGCTCGATGAGATCACATTGAGGTTTCCCGATATTCCCGTGATCATGATCACCGCGGTCAACGATGTTCAAACAGCATTCCGGTGCATGCACAAACGGGCGTTCGACTATTTGACCAAGCCGGCGGATGCCGATCAGCTCTCCTCCACTGTCAAACGCGCGATCGAATACCGCCTGGTGAAGCGGCAAAACAGCCTGCTGGTGCATCACATACTCACCGACAGCCTGAAAAGACCGGAAGCATTTTCGGCAATAGTCACACAGGACAGAAAGATGATGAGCCTCTTTATGTACTGCGAGGCTATAGCCCACGGGAACGAGCCGGTACTCATCACGGGTGAGACAGGTGTCGGCAAGGAGCTGTTCGCGAAAGCCATCCACCTTGCAAGCGGCCGCCGAGGCGAATTCGTTGCCGTGAACGCGGCGGGTGTGGACGATCATTCATTCTCCGACACTTTGTTCGGGCACAGGAAGGGGGCGTTCACCGGAGCGGCCGAGGTCCGCAGCGGGCTCATCGAAATGGCGGCGGGGGGGACTATTTTCCTGGACGAGATAGGGGACCTGTCAGGGGCTTCCCAGGTCAAGCTGCTTCGGGTGATTCAGGGCCGGGAGTACTTTCCCCTCGGGTCGGACAAGCCACGCCCGGTTGAAGCCAGAATTGTGGTGGCGACGAACAAGGAATTGGATCTGCTTGCGAAGGACGGCTCCATGCGGCAGGACCTATATTACCGGCTGAGGACCCATCATGTGCACATTCCGCCCTTGCGTGAACGGATCAACGATGTCCGGCAGCTTTTGGACCACTACGTCGAAGAGGCCGCGCGGGAATTTGGCAAATCCAGGCCACATTATCCGCCGGAGCTTGTACAACACCTGATGGCCCACAATTTCCCCGGCAACATCCGTGAATTGCGGGCGATGGTCTATGACGCCGTCGGCAAACATTCTTTCGGAGTGATGTCAATCGGCTGCTTCCGTGAACACATGGACCGGGGACATGCCGAAACACAGGGTCCGGCCGGGGCAGCGGGGATTTTCCAGGGTCTCGAGAAACTGCCTACTATCAAAGAGGTCTGTGAATCCCTGGTCGCCGAGGCAATGTCAAGGTCACGGAATAATCAGAGACTTGCGGCCGCCATGCTGGGAATTACCCCATCGGCAGCAAACAAGAGGCTGAGAAAGTAGTTGCTGCCTCGTGGAAATAGAGCGCTCATTCCCCTGCCGCCTGCTCGAACGATTCCTTGGTACTGCGCTTTTAACACCCGGGCGCGCGGGCTTGCGTGTCTCACGGCGTGTCATTGTGAATCGTCATGTGTCGCACGGTGACACATGACACACGATTGCTCCTTTTGGTTCCGTGAAAGACCCAACGCAGACAAGGTTTTCCCTCCGGAGAACATCAACTCGGGACTGGCCCATTTCCTGCACTATCCTTAAACGGACCCTCAGAATATTTCATCGCACAATCGAGTATGGGAAATATCACCATTTTTATATTTCTGTCCTCAACGAGAAGGAACCATTGAAACTCAGATGAGCTGACATGGTATGGGTCTATGGGTGTAGGTTTATGGCGGAAACATAATCTCAAAAGGGAAGGAGGAAAGGATCTCATTTCGGAAAAGGCAGGCCTTATTGACCTTTAATTTCCAGAAAGGAGAAAGAAAGATGAGCTGTAAGGGGGTTAGCCGAAGAAATTTTTTCAAAAACGTGGCCAAGTATTGCGGGGCAGGCGTCGCAGCCCTGGGACTGGTAGGCATGAAGGATGCCAATGCAGGCCCCTTCGCGACTCCGGACCTAGATATACCGACCCAGTCCGGTACATGGAGGATGAGGGACGCTCAATTGATGCAGTATAGCGATTTTATTAACAACGCTCCCATACCCAAGGACTATTTCGACAAAAAGCCTGAAAGCTTGGTCAATGGAGGAGCTCCGGTCGAGTGGTCTCATCTCCATCCAAACTACTACACCGACGATCAGAAGAGAGCCCTAGTCGGAATGATCATGGCCACCAAACTTGATCAAGACCTGCCCGGAGATATCAAGAAGGCCATGAAGCTCGTTGGCGGGTTTGAAAAATCCCTCAAGAAAACAGATAAAATTCTCATCAAGCCCAATATGAACACAGGTGATCCCTGGCCGGGAGGTGGGACGGACCCCTTATTTCTGAAAGCTTTGATCACAGTTCTCAAGGACCAGGGCTACACAAACATTACCGTAGCCGATACCTGCGGACCCTGGGGACCGACAGAGCGGGTAATAAATATGATGGGGTACGATGCGGTAGGCAAAGAAACCGGCACCCCTGTCAAGACCTGGGAAAAAGAACAATGGATGAACATCCGCAATGCCAAGGCCGAATTCCTGGGCAAGATGGGCGGCGGGGATGGGACCGTGGCCTATCCGGCGGACCTCAGGACTTACGACAAGGTCATTTATACCCCGGTGATGAAAACGCATTTGCTCGGGGGAATTACCCAGAGCCTGAAGCTCTCCGTTGGGCTTTTGCATCGTGCCGACCGAGGCAAGTATCTTCATAGCTTCAACCATATCTTCGTTGCCCAGCAGGCTGCGGAAATCAACCTGCCTTTTCGGCCTGACCTGATCGTCATGGATGGAAGAAGGAGCTTCATCGCCGGCGGTCCTTCCCAAGGCGAGGAGGTCAAGCCCGGTGTGATCATTGTCTCCGGCTGCCAGGTGGCCAATGACGTCACGGGCATCAAGACCCTTCAGGAGTGGTACCCGAGCATGGCGGCCAACAAGATCGGCATGTACGCCTTTTATCAGAAGCAGATCGCACAGGCGGTAAAACTCGGTATTGGATACACCAAGAAAGAGGATGACATTAAGCTCGTTCTGGGCTGATTCTCGATCGTTGTATCCTGAATTGGACTCTGGATAATGAACGCTCAGCCTCCTATTCGTGTGGTATAAACGTCACCGTGGGATTTTTGCGAATGGCTCAAGTTCATGCTCTATAACTCATACTCCCCCTCTTCCCTGTTCTCGGGGAAAGGGGGAGTTTTCAGTCCAGATGGAGAAATGTTTATGAAAAGGCATGCAATATTTTTTCCCATCCTATTATTTCTTATTACGCTTCTTGTCCCGCAAGCAACCATGTCTCAGAAAGCAGGTCCAACCATTGTGAATTTCGGCGCCAGGCCCCTTTACCGAGCGGTCAAGTTGACCTGGAAGGTTCCTAATCTGGAAAAGCAACTGTCGGCACAGATTCTAAGGGCCGATGCCGAGGCAGGCCCTTATAAGGAATTGGACGTTGTAACTCTTGTCCCCGGCAAGGACAGTTACGAGTATATCGATAAATCCATGGGAACTGAATCAAGGTACTATTACAAAGCGGTTATCAAAGAAACCGGAGAATCTTTCGGTCCGGACGACGTGAGACCTCTTTTCTCGCCTCCTGCCACTCAATTTCAACCACCGAAGCAGATTGATTCGGTCTTAGTCCTCAGATAGAGGAGGATGCAAATGGCCAAGGAGGTTGACCGCCGTAGTTTTCTCAAGGGCCTTACGCTTGGCGCCTTAGCCGTGGGCGAGGTGGTTGCCTTTGGGGACCTGATCTGGGCTTCCACCCTTCCCAACGGTCAAAAGGTGGCCCTGGCCAGGATGGCCGTTTTTGTAGATAAGAATCTGTGTTGCGGATGCCGTGTCTGCGAAATGGTCTGCTCCAACCATAACAGCGAAGGCCGCAATACCTCTTCACTCGCACGGCTTTCCGTCGAAAAAGAGTACATCCGGGGGGACTACAGGCCCAAGGTATGCTATCAGTGCAGCGACCCTCCCTGTTTGAAGGTTTGCCCGGTGGGGGCCCTGCATGTGGACGAGCGCAGCGGCACCTATGCCCGGATCATCGATGAAAGCTTGTGTATCGGCTGTCAGCAATGCATCGAGGCTTGTCAGCAGCATTTCCGGCCCTCCAGGTCAAAATTCGATGAGCAAAAGCAAAAATCGTTCAAATGCCACCTTTGCTTCGGGGACCCTCAATGTGTGAAGTTTTGCCCCATGGGTGCTTTACGGGTGGAGCATTCGGAAGAGGGACTGCTCGTGGGTTACCCCGAGATAAAGGAGGATTGAGATGGCTCCATCGGGCGGATGGGTTGGAAAAATTCTCAGGGTCGACCTGACCAGCGGTAAAATCTCCGAGTCTTCAACCTTTGACTATGTCCCCAAATTTATAGGAGGCCGTGGCCTTGGTGCAAAGATCTGCTGGGAGGAGGTGCCTTCGGAGGTGGGAGCATTCGATCCTGAAAATCGGCTGATCTTCGCTACAGGCCCCCTCCAGGGGACTCTTGCACCTTCATCGGGCCGGCTCACGGTCGTGGGAAAATCTCCACAGACCGGCCCCACAGAATCCTATGTTCGTTCAAGCGTTGGAGGGCACTTCGCTCCTGAACTAAAATGGGCCGGCTATGATGCCCTCATTATCCAGGGAAAAGCCTCGAAGCCCGTTTACCTCTGGATTACCGATCATAAGGCTGAAATCCGCGACGCCGCCGGCTTATGGGGCCTTGATACCTATCAGGCCCAACAGGCGATCTGGAAGCTTCACGGCGATAAGACGAGAGTCATGGTTATAGGAAAGGCCGGGGAAACTCGAAGCCGCATCGCATCCATTCTAACGGACACCGGGAATGCGTCGAGCCAGGGAGGATTCGGCGGTGTGATGGGCTCGAAGAATTTGAAGGCCATTGCGATTCGGGGCACCGGAAGTGTGACCGTGGCAAGGCCAAAAGAACTGGAGCAACTTACCTATGACATCCACAGACTCTTTGCGCGCAAATCTTCAAAAAGCGATCCCTTCGAGCCGGAAGAAAAAGGCTTCAAGTACAATGTATGGGGGGGCGGCTATGGCCGAGGAGGCCTTACGCTTCTTCCGGGGGAGCTTCTCGATCTCTGTAACGACCCTTCCTCGGGTTATACACAGACTCCCAATGGTTGTTTCGCCTGCCCTGTCGCCTGCCACTCGCGGCTAAAGGGCCCTGACATCACCCCCGGCGCAGCCTTATGCGTCCGGTCTTACATGTATCTCGAGTCCATGGTCGATGACCCTGATAAGGGTTATAACAAGGTCACCTGGCAGGCCGCTAAATTAGCCGACCTTTTAGGAATCAACTCCTGGGAGTTGATGGCCATCATTCCCTGGCTTTCGGACTGCTATAGGGAGAAGCTGATTTCAGAGAAGGAGACCGGGCTTCCTCTCGATGAAATCGGTTCATGGAAGTTCATCTCCGTACTTCTTGAAAAAATGGCCAATCGAGATGGATTTGGAGACATTCTTGCCGACGGGGGGATCCGTGCGGCTGCCAAGCTTGGAGAAAAAGCCGAAAAAATCTCCTGGATGTACTATCCCCGCGCGGGAAAGTTCGGCGGTTATCGTGAGCATTGGGCCTATCTGGGCGGCTTTCCCTCGGGATACGCGGTCCCTACCCTGGCTATGATGTGGGCCATGGACAACCGGGACGCCATGGTCTCCCACGCTTACATCTCCATGCTTTGGGGTGCTGCTTTCATGATCGGGCAGAACGCCCTGACCGCTGTACCGGAAAAAATCTACCCTATGCTCAAACCTGTGATGAAGGCTGTCTATGGTTCGGAAGAAGCGGCAGAATTTTTTCAGCCGGATGGAAAGAGTTTGAACTGGAAATGGGTTGCCCCGGTGGTAAAGCGCTACCATGAACATTCCGTTCTGAAGGACTGTTACATTGTGTGTGACATCCTTTTCCCCTTTCTGTTCAATGCCAATACTGCCGATCATGTGGGAGACACCTCCCTTGAATCCCGCCTCTATTCTGCAGTTACAGGGGACGAGATGAGCGAGCAGGAATCCTATCGAAAGGGAGAAATGCTCTGCACATTGGAGAGAGCCATAGCCGCCCGGGATGGTCGAACCCGTGGGGACGACACTCTCAATGACCTTTACTTCGAAAAGGAGGACGCAGCGGGGAGGAAGTACCTGCGAGAAGATCTGGAACGTTCCAAGAGTGAGTACTACCGATTAATGGGATGGGACGTAGAATCCGGCGTTCCCACGCGTTCAACCCTGGAAAGAGTGGGGCTGAAAGATGTAGCGGAAGGCTCGGGGAAAAAACCGGAACCGGGGCCGCCCCCCTCAGGACGGGGCAAAACGAAATAGCGAATGCCGGACTTCACAAGGAAAAAGGCGAAGTGGTCCCCTAAAATCAGAGAAAAAAGATGAACAGGAAAAAGGGCATCACACGCAGCGAAATGTCGAAAGAAGCCGGCTACCTGACGTCAGGGGCAACGGCGCCCGGTTCAGGCGTTTCGAGACCCGGCGGCCTGTGGGATGCGACCCCCATTACACAGAGACATAAATGGAAGCCAACCCCGGGTGTGCCAAGGGTTGCAATTGTCAAATGCGAACCCCCCGCGGGAAACGCTGCCTTTATCGCAGGTAAATTTACTCGCCGCGATGATGACGTAGTCAAGATCAAAGCGGCGGTGAAGAAAGCGGTCGAACTGGCTATCGGCTCTGTGGACGCAATCGTCAAACCCGGCCAGACGGTTCTGATTAAACCCAATCTGGCTTTCAATGCCCCACCGGAAAGCTTCGCCATTGTCGATCCCCGGATGGTCGAAGCGGTTGTATCCTACTTCAAAGATAACTCGGAGGCCGGAGAAGTATGGGTTGGCGACAATCCTTCGTTAGGCATGCAGGTGGGTCGCGCCAAGTCCGCCCTTATTGTCTCCGGAATGGAAGAAGCTGCGAGGCGCGGCGGGGCCGACAAGGTGATCTGTTTCGACGAAACCGACGTGGTCGAAGTAGAAATTCCGGATGCCAAGGTATTTAAGAAGGCGGCCATTTTCAAGCCCATCCTCGATGCCGACGTCATAATCAACCTGCCGAAGATGAAGGTCCATATCGCCGGCGGGGTCTCCCTGGGTCTCAAGAACTTGAACGGGATCATCCCCAACATACATCCCAGCGCGCAACAGCAGGGAGCGCACCGAACCGACCTGGGACAGAAGTTCTCCGACCTTTATCGGGTTTGCAAGACGAACCTGACCATCGTGGACGGCATCATCGGCATGCAGGGACAGGGACCTCACGCAGGTGTGCCGATCGAAATGAATCTGGTCATCGCAGGGAAGGACGCAGTTTCTACCGACGCGGTGACCTGTTACCTGATGGGCTTCGATCCTGCCGAGATTCCCGCTATCCGCTGCGCAGCCAACGACGATCTGGGCGAGATCGACCTGAACAAGATCACCGTGGTCGGAGAACCGGCGGACTCGGTGCGCAAGATCTTCAAGCGTCCGAACGACAATCCCGTAGGCATGTACAAAGGCCTCACAGTTTACGCCCAGCAGACCTGCCCGGGTTGCTATGTAAACGTGCGGGGAGCGCTGGATTCCTTCGCCCGCAGCGGCATCTCCGTACCCGAGTTTTTGAAAGAGCGCGGCGAGGTGGTGGTTGTCGCCGGAGGTCTGCCGGATTTCGATCCACAGTTTGCGAAAGAAAAACACCTCTTTGTATGCGGCGACTGCTGGGAATACTACCCGACAAACGATAACATCCGGCAAGCCGCCAAGATTGCCAAGTCGGTCACTTATTATCCCGGCTGTGCGCCGGTTTACATTTTTGCACAATTGAACACAGATTTGCGGCAGTTGGCGAAGACGGGGTCCGTATAACTCCGCAGCCGCCACTGCCGCCCATCGAGCAAAGAGCAAAGGGCACGGCGGCGTTTCAACCTGCATCCTGCGGGGAGGAATATATCGGATAGGTCCCCGATGCACGGCAACGAAGTTTCCAGGAGCAATGCACTTCCATGTAACAGCGCAGGATGTTACAATCAGCGCGAATCCGGGTCGAAATGGTTCCCGTTTTGAGACGGGAAAGGATTTCCTTACTTCCGGCGTAACCGGGCCGCCCCGGCCGCCACTATGGTTCAGGCCGACCATCGTTGGCAGGTTGCCAGTATGAGCAGTGCAGGCACAATCGACAGCACGCACAGCAAAGAGGCTTGGAACAAGTTCGTCACTACGGGAGAGTGTGCTCCTGCCGTGGCGCCTAAGATTGCCAAGTCCTGGGCGCGTTGCCGGGCCCTTGGACATGATCCCAGACGGGGACCTGCCGCTGTAGTTGTCGAGCGGGAAGAGCTGGAGCGGCGCGTGGCGCGAAACCGGGACCTGTTGGCCGTCGCCGTGCCGATCCTCGATGAACTTCAGGCTCTCGTGAAAGATCTGGGCTTTCTGACGTTGCTCACCGACAGTGATGGTGTGATTCTGGAAATGCTGCCGGGCGGAAAATTGAGAGACGCCGGATTGGAGGGAAATCTGCGAGCCGGCGGAATGTGGGGGGAAGAACAAGCGGGAACAGGGGCGATCGGACTTGCCCTCCGGCATGGTCAGCCGGTTCAGGTCGTTGGCTGCGAACACTTTTTTGAAAATGCTCACGATATGACCTGTTCTGCAGCCCCGATCTTCAATCATGACAACCGCCTCATCGGAATTCTCAACCTGAGCGGCCCCAGAGAAGAAGCTCACATTCACACCCTTGGCATCGTGATTGTGGCAAGCAAGGCTATCACGAATCAGCTACGCATCGAGGAGGACCGCCGGCAGATCTGGCTCGCCAACGAATACCTGAGGACGGTGATTAATTCAGTCTCAGATGGCGTTGTAGCCATTGATTCCAATGGATTTATCAAGGAAATCAATTCCGAAGCGGCCAATATTCTGGCCACCGACACCTTGCTCGCCCGGGGAAAAAACATTCAGGAGTTTATGGGCAAGCAGTCGCTGCTCAAAAGAGTCATAGCCGACGGTGAGCCGGTGGCTGACATTGAAACCACTGTGGAGACCAGGCGCGGTTATATTCACTGTCACGCCAGCGCCACGCCAATCTTTCTCGCCGACGGCCAGGTGGTCGGAGCGGTTGCCACCTTGAAGGAGATGAAGAAACTGCAAAGGGTGGTGAATCAAATCACCGGCGCGGAAGCAAGATTCACCTTTGCGAACATTATCGGGGAAAGCTCGGCGATGCAACGAGCAATCCATCTTGCTCAGGTTGCAGCCCGAAACATGCATACGGTGCTCATTCAGGGAGAGAGCGGAACAGGAAAGGAACTCTTCGCCCAGGCTATTCATAACGCCAGCCTTGCCGGCCAGCCCTTTGTAGCTTTGAACTGCGCCGCAATCCCCGAAACACTCATCGAGAGCGAATTGTTCGGCTACGATGGCGGGTCTTTTACCGGCGCGAGCAGGAATGGCCGCCCGGGCAAGTTTGAGCTTGCAAACGATGGAACCATTTTCCTCGACGAAATAGGGGAAATGCCGCTCAACATCCAGACGGTGTTGCTGAGAGTATTGCAGGAGCGATCCGTGGTGAGGATCGGTGGACTTCGCTCAATACCGATCAATGTTCGCGTGATTGCGGCAACCAGCAAAGACCTGGCCGTCGAAGTTCCCAAAGGCAACTTTCGCCAGGACCTGTTCTACCGCCTTAATGTGTTCGAGATTCGCATCCCGCCCCTGCGCGAGAGAATCGGGGACATTACACAGTTGGTCGACTTTCTTGTAGCCGGCATTTCGGCAAGGTTCGGCAAGTCTGTAGCCGGGGTCTCGCTTCCAGTCTTGAAACGCTTGTACAACTATAACTGGCCAGGCAATGTCCGCCAGTTGGAAAATGTCGTGGAGCGTGCTATCAGCCTTGTTGATGGAAAGATTATCGAGGAACAGCACTTGCCCGACTTCCTGCACGCCGAATCACCGGTACCGGCCGATGAGTTTCCCCGCGACGGCAGGCCGTCGAACATCGAGGAGGTCGAGAAAAAGGCGATTTTGGAGGCCGTTCGCAACTTTGAAGAACGGCAAGAGGCGGCCAGGTCGCTCGGCATATCGCGGAGCACGCTGTATCGGCGACTCAAGAGGTACAGGCTGGAGAGTTTGGATTAAGGTGGAGCGGATCGGCGGATAATCGGCAGAAATCGGACCCGGGCGCTGCAAAGAGGAGATATGTCTATCACAGTCGAAGTAGATAAAGAACTCGATGCGAAGCTGAACAAACTCAACCATGAGTTGCGCTCTTTGGGAAGAATATTGGTCGCGTATTCAGGGGGAGTGGATTCAGCATTTCTCGCATGGGCAGCGCATCAGGTGATTCCAGGAAAAATGCTGGCCGTCATCAGCGACTCGCCAAGTCTGGCGCGCGAGCAACTGCGGGACGCTATCGCTTTTTGCGAAGAGTACGGCATCCCGTGCCACCGGATTTCCACCGAAGAGATGCAACTGCCCGAGTATGTGCGAAACGACGGCATGCGGTGCTTTCATTGCAAGAATGAGCTGTTTGCTGCGCTCGACCGCTATCGGAAAGAGCACCATTTCGAGTCGATCGTCTACGGCGTCAACACCGACGATCAAGGCGACTATCGTCCGGGCCAGCAGGCAGCCGGCGCGCATGGTGTGAAGGCCCCGCTGCTGGAGGCCGGCCTGTCGAAACAGGACATCCGTAATCTGGCGCGTGCGGCGGGGCTTCGAGTGTGGAACAAGCCTGCTTCCGCGTGCCTGGCGTCGCGCATCGAATACGGACGGGAAGTGTCGCTGGAGGTTCTCAGGCAAATCGAGACTGCCGAGGATGCATTGCGCGGCCTGGGATTCAAGCAGTTCCGGGTGCGCCATCATGGGAAGATCGCCCGCATCGAGATTGCACGGGAAGAGCTGCCGCATGCGATGTCGCTGGAGATGGCGGAAGAACTGGTGCGCATCTTCAAGTCGATCGGATTCACATACGTCACCCTCGATCTCGAAGGTTTTCGTTCCGGCTCGATGAATGCCATCCTGCCGGTCGCTTCTTTGCTCGACGCAGCAAAAAAACAGTAGCCCGCAGCTCTGTCCAGGAGAAACTATCTCTGGAAACAGCTTCTATTCGCGTTAGAACCGGCTTTTTCCCGCCGAAAAAGTGTAAGGTCGTACCGGTTTAGTGAAAATATAATCGAGCCGGCCTAAAACGCCTGTCCTTGTCCCCACCCTCGGTTTTTTGGGATTACCCCCGACAGGGTGGGATGTAGAGGACCCTACCGTGTCAATAAGACCTGCATGATTGTTGTATCAAAACGCCCATGATCATCGACCACGCGTACGTGGTATTGCCCGGGCTGCGGATGCCATGAAAAGGGTTCGCCAGGCTTGGAATTCCCGAGATACTGGTTGTTTAGGAACCAATGGAGCGTACGCACCTCTCCATCCGCATTGGCATTGAAGGGAACGGCTTCGCCCCTGTCGTTGATATGTGCGTGATATTCCACGCTTGGTTGCGGTGAGGTTATCACTGGCTTTTGTCCGTTTCCCTCTCCCTGTGCCGCGCCGGCTTCCAAACATTCTTTCTGCCATGGGGGCAAGGGCTCTTTTTGAATACCTGCTTTTTGTAACGTCTGCAGCAAATCACTCGGCCACACTTCGAAGGTGCGATACGCCGTAACACCGGATTGATAATGGCAGGCTCGCTCACCTGTGCGCAGATCGACCAGAATTTTCCGATAGACATCATGGTTGTGAATGGGCGATACGCCTGGAATAAACCATGCGCTGTCATGGGCCGGGCAGTTTTCAGACGATAAATCCCCTGTCGTTGCACAAACGTCGATTTTGCGCAGGTGCAAGTGTTGCTGCTTTGCCTTGTTGGCAATCAATTCACGGTTCGGCTCTTTTCCATTTATGGCGTCGACCATAGAAAAAAAGAGCGGCGCGGCAACACGAACGCCGATCAGCGCCGGATTATTCTCGCCGTTGAAATTACCGATCCAGACAACCAGCGCATAATGACCGAAAACGCCGGTCGTCCATGCATCGTGAAATCCATTGGATGTCCCGGTTTTCCAATAAACGATGCGATTATGCGCTCTTGTATAAGCTCTTGGTTTATCGGCGAGCATGTCCAGTGTAATAAAACTGGCCTCAGGGCTCAAAAGCGATTTACTTTTGACGGGTTCAGCCTCCGTCAATTGAAAGATCAAGGGCCGCAGGACACCGTCATTCGCCAGCATGGCGTAAAGCTCGGCCAGCTCGCGTTCGGTAACCTCGGCCCCACCCAGGACCAGAGATAATCCATAACCGGCCTTATCGCGCAATCCGGCTATCCCGGCCATTTTCAGAAAATCATAAAGGTCCGGCGCGTGAAGTTGCGAAGCTAGTTTGATCGCTGGGATATTACGGCTCAAACGCAAAGCATCGCGCGCGGAAACAGGGCCGCGGAAATCCCTGTCAAAATTATCGGGGGCATAGCTGCCGAAGTTAACTGGAACATCGCCTAAAATACTGAGCGGATGAATCAGTCCCTGATCGAGCGCCAGGGCATAAATGAAGGGTTTCAACGTCGATCCGGGCGAGCGTTTCGCCTTCGTTCCGTCAACCTGTCCATTGATTGAACGGTTCATGAAATCAGCCGAGCCGATGCAGGCTATGACATTCATCGTTTGCGTATCGACCAGCAAGGCGCTGGCGTTACGAATGCCTCTGTCGCGGCGGTCGTCGACGTACTTGCGCAGAATTCCGGTCAATAATCGCTGTGTGTCCAGATCGACAGATGCGGTTATTTGCCCCCGATACCTGTATTTCGAGAGCAGCTCATGCGTGAGCTGAGGTAGTTCGAAAGGCAGGTCGGCGACGCCATAGTAAGCGAGCGGCAAGGCAAAAAAAGGTTTTTGAAGGCTGTCGGCAGGATGTGTTTCGATCCAGCGATTGAAGAGCTGGTTGCGCGCCTCGATCAACAAAGGTTTGGCGGGGTTATTGCGATCGGGACTGCGGTGTGCCGGGCTTTGTGGTATTACCGCGAGCGTCGCAGCTTCCGGTAAAGTGAGATCTCGGGGTTTGACGTGGAAATAGATCGTGCTCGCCGCCCCGACGCCCTCGATATTGTATCCGTAGGACGCGCGATTGAGGTAGGCCTCCAGCAGTTCGTCTTTGCTGTAATGAGCTTCCAGTTGCAGGGCGCATAAGATCTGTAAAAGTTTGCCTGTCACATGGCGGCTGTTGATGCCGTACCCCATGCGTGCCAACTGCATGGAGATGGTGGAGGCTCCGATCTTGCGTCCCCCAATGACGTAGGTATGCAGAAAAGCCCTGACCAACGACACAGGATTGATGCCGACATGGGAATAAAAATATTTGTCTTCGTGCAAAACAACGGCTTCCCGGAATTGGGGGGAAATATCTTTCAGCGGGGTAAACAGACGATATTTTTGATCGGTCGACAATGTGAGGCGCAGCAATTGTCCATGCCGATCAAAAACGGCTCGTGAGAAGCTGATGTTGTCTAGAAGTGGCGGTTTATGGGCCAGAAACGCCACAAACAAAACAGTTGCAACAACGTAAACCGTTAAGAGAATGCGAATAGAACTGCGCTGCATCTTAGACATAGGCAAGGATTACCGCACCGTGATCGTTCCGGCGACTCCGCGTGCCTTGATCGCGCGATCATACATGGATTCGACGTAGGCAGGCGGCGTTGTAAAAGTTCCTGCGTTCACCGCTTTAATTTTGTAATGATAGACGACTTCGTCCGAAGGTACTGTGCCGAAAGCAATAACACGGTCTTCGCGCACATCGACAGCGTCCGGCGTCCATGTTTGCCCATCGAAATCGGCGCTGTCATCTTTAAGATCGTCGCCGTCGGATACCTGGGACTCCGAGGCTTCGGATTGTCCCTCATTTTCGCCCTGTTCCCCTTCCGCGTCACCGGAAGCTTCGTCCGATGAAGGGGTCGCAATGCTCTCCGGCACAGTTTCAAAACCCGAGGGCAAAAGGTCGACCAGAGCCATATTCGCAAGCTTTTTGTTATCGTGCGCACGCATGGTCACGACGACATTGATGATATCGCCGATTTTGACTTCCTTCACCGGCTGATGATCGGCATCGAGATATTGCCGGTCAATTTCAAGCCCGTCCTCTATGGGCTGCGTCGGGCGAACACGATCGTATCCATCCGTAGCCAACTGATAGAATAATCCGTAGCTTCCACCGCCGGAAAATTTGACTTCGCTTTGAGCCAATGCCAATTGCGCACGTTTAATTTGTTCACCAGTCAGTGTCAGTGGTTTCCATGCGCCGGATGAATCCTGCTGGCTGATCGCCAACTGGGCGTTCGCCTGATTCATCGACACTTGTCCGTAGGCGCAGAAGGCCATGATCGCATAGGATGACGAGAGGGTATTATAATCACCCTCGCCGATAAAATTCGCAATGCGGAATAAGATATTACGATCGAGCCTGGGCAGCATGTCGGGGAAATGGTCGGCTACGATAGCCAGATACTGCGCGTAACGGTTAAGACTGTTATAGAAAGCGTCATCATCGCTGAAGTAAGCGCCGTGCGCTTGCCAATATTTCGGTTCGCCAAGCGCAAATTCATTGATAAGTTGGACGGCTTCCGGATCGAGTTTCATAAGTTTATAAGCCGCTGCGATATACACGGCTGTCAAATCGTTCTTCCACTCGTTCTTTTGCTCGGCGTTCAAATAGCGCAAAAGGTTAGGCAGGTAGTTGGCCGTCACCACGCCGCTGCGCGTCAGAAGATAAATTCCGTAAGCTTGATTGCGCGCCTGTTTAAGCGATGACGGGTTGCTGTTAACTAGCGTCTTGACGTATTCCTGCGCACGCCGGAACGTTTCATCCGGGACCGGCAAATGTTTCTCCTTCGCTATTACCATGTAATGCAGCGCATAAACGCTTACAAAGTCATTCGCCTGGCCGCCATACCACCATAAACCAAAACCGCCTTGTTGGTCCTGCAGTTCGCGCAGACGGCTCATGGTGTGAACGACGCTTTCCTCGACTATCCCGGCTTCACCACCTAAATCTTTTTGTCCATACAACACGACGGCAGGGAAGGCTTTGCTGACCACCTGCTCGGTACAGCCATAGGGAAAGCGTTCGAGATATTGGGCAAGCCCGGGGATCAGACTTGTGGGCAAGGTGGATACCGAGGCATCGGCGACGGCAAATTCCTTATATAAATCCCGGTCCTGTTTAACCTGTTTTTCGCCCTCCCCGGCATAACCGCTCAGCAATGCCGTCATGCTTGGCAAAGGCGGGCGCACACTGAGAGTCTCTTCGATCCTGGCTGACGTTTTTCCGGCGGAAGCAACAAAGGTCAGGGCAGCGCCACCCGGAACGTCTTTGGCTTTGACGCGCACCTGCGCTTTGACTTCGCTGCCTTCGTCTATCGTCAAGTCTCTTTCCTCACCGTCAATCACGTCGAGATGTTCTGACGGTGCAACTGTGAGTTTGATTTTGGCGTCTTTGCCCGAGCCGGCGATATTGTTGGCAACGCTCAGGCCTATGGTGAATTCGTCACCCGGCGCAGCAAAAGTGGGCACGCTTGGCGACACGATAATGTCGCCCTGCACGAAACATTGGCTTTCAGCATTCCCCATCGTTTGATCTGAAACGGACACTGCCATGATTTGCAGATTGCCGTTAAAATAGTCCGGAATTGCATAATGAACTTCGCGCGGAGTTGCGTCCGCATCGATGATGCCGGACCAGAAAACCACAGGCGGCAGAGTTTTACGCTTGAAGGGGTTGAGGTTTTTGCCTTCCGGTAACTCATTCCCTGCGCCGCCGCCGGTCGCCGCCCTCATCTGCATGATCGAATATTCTGGCATCAGTAGATCGAGTATTTGCGATGTTTCAACCTTCAGACCACGACTCTTGACGAAATAATCCAATGGGTCGGGCGTTATGTAATCCGCATATTGAAGAATACCGTAATCAACTGCGTAGATAATTATTTTACCCGGGGTCTTTGTTTTGTATCCGATGATCAGCGTGTCGCCGGGCTTGGCTTTTTCAGGCACTGTCAATTTGATCTGACTGTCAATCGCATCTGTGCTGACGAAAAACGGCTCAACATCACAGGCGAACGGCGTGGTGTAGATGTCCTTGGAATCCAGGGAACGAACAAACTGCACGTTCACAAAACCCTTGCCGGTGAAGTCTTTGGGGATGGAGATCGATTGCAGGGAACTGGTGGTTGAGGTCTTGAACCATTTGAAGGCCAGGACCTTGTCCGTCTCCAGCGTAATCAGCCCGGTGCCGGTATAGGGTGAGACGATATTCATCGTTATGGTGTCTGCAGCCCCATATTCCTTCTTGTCGAGTTTCACGTCGATCGTGGCATTTTTGCGGGAATGTCCCAGTAGATTGCCTTCACCGACGATAGTATAGGAGATGCGCTGCAGCACCACGCCGTGATCGTCTGACAGAATGAGCGCATAACTGCCCGGTTTGGCGCTTTCGAGCGTGTAGTCGGCGCCTTTGGCGGAAATGGCAAATTCGCCTGAAGCTACGACGGATTCCTTCGGCGCGGAACGATACTCGTAAGCCCCGGCCTCATTTTTAATAAGCGTTGAAATATAATCCACTTGCGCAATCTCGAGCTTCAAGCTTTGGACATCGACAGGCGTGAGATCGCCGTTGACCGCGATAAACTGCATCTTACGTTTTTCGTTCTTGTTGATGTAATTCAGATTTCCGTCTGTTTTCATGCCGATGACGTAGGGAAGTGTCGATACCAGGGCGCTGCTGGCCGTACGGACGCTGCGCCCGGAATCTTGTGCAAAGCCTTCGGCGTTGAATGTCAGGCTGTAGGTGGAACTGCCGAACTGTCCAAGATTGAGACTGAATACAGCTTTGCCGTCGTTGTCGGTTTGCTCCTCGCCGATCGGTTGATCGAATCTTTTCCCAGCCTTCAGCGGATCGAAAAATTGATAACCCGCAAATTCCTTGAAGCTGAAGCGACCCGGCCTCACCTCCACGCTGGCCTTGACGCGATGATCGACAGCCGGAGCTCCATAAAGGTGCTGCAACATGACTGTGGCCTTGAGACCTTCGGGTGACATCCATCCCTTCGGCAGCGGTCTGTTGAATTCGGAAGCGATTTTGAGTGTATCGGGCAGAAATTCCTCGATCCGTACCGATGTGCTTCCCAGCCGATCTCTTTTATTGCTATCTGCGGTAATATATAAACGAAAGTTATAAACACCGGTTGGCGACGTTTCCTGCGTGGCAAAGCGATATTCGGCAAAACCGGTCGCGTTCAATTTGATGATGGGTTTATCGATCACTTGCCCGCGCGAATTTGTCACTTCCATTTGCAACGGAACATCTGCAAGCTTTTTGGCCCAATCCCGTTGCTTGACAACAACGCCGATATGCCCTTCCTCGCCGGGGCGGTAAATGCCGCGATCTGAAAAAAGGTAGGCGCGTAAATCATCTTCAGATGCCTCAAAACCTTCGGTATCAAAACGCGAATAATCCAGCTTGCGGTCGCGCCCCTCATAGGACATGAAGGCAAGGTCGTCGCCATTATGCACGACATAGGCTGTAGGCTTCTTATCGTTGATAAAGCCCATAAGGTTGGGAAGAACGGCATGGCCCTCGCCGTCGGTATCGACCGTAAGGACCGGCAAGCCATTAAGGCCAAGCACTTCGACTCGAGCTCCCGACACCGGTTTGCCCGTTTTAACCGATTGCACAAAGACATTATGTGAGCCGTCGCCGCTGGTTTTAACTACCAACCCTAAATCCGACACCAAAACAAAGCGATGATCGGTCGAGACTATGGCTTCCTTGCCGTTGCTATCTTTATTCAAGGCCTCGACGGTAAAAAAGAACAGTCCCCTGCCTTTTGGTTCATCTTTAAACACCCGCTTCTTGTCATTGGGGTTTTTCGTTAGATACGGCGTAAAATCAAAGGCCGAGAACTGCGGCTTGCGCATATCGTCTGAAGGCAAATCTATCTCTTCGCTGAAACGCTCTGTGATATTCCGTTCTCCGAATTCCTCGCTGTAAAAAGTTGGATTTTCAAATCGGCCGTGCGTTTGGCTGACCAGATGACTGATATCGTCGTTCATGACCCGTTCGACCTGAAAACGCAGCTTCTGAGCGCCTAACGAATAGACGGATATTTTTTTGTCCCCGCTCAAACTGAGCAACGCGCCGTCGCTAAGTACCTGCACTTCCTTGCTGTAAGCCGGAACCTTAACCGTATCGTTACGATCTTCGGACAAAACATAATCGCCCTTGGCAGACAGCCCTTTGGTGACGCGGACATAGAGCCATCTTCCCGGCTCGGTATCCAGCCGGATGCTGTGCAGTGTAGAATAGGGCTCGGCGGTTGGGTTGATGATAAATTGAAGAGCAGGCGCTTTGGCGAGCAAATCGTCGGTGACTTCCGCCGCGCTCGTCCAGGCATACCTCTTCACGGGATTTCCACCCTTGACGAGCGGTTGTTTGTCCTCGGGCAGTTGATAAAGTTTCAGATGCCGGGTCAGCTCCTCATTGGTCACAGGAACATTGCTTTGAACAATCAAGAATTGTTCCGGCACATAATGGTCATTTTTAATAATGCGCATCTCGATTTTTTCGATCCGGCCATATTCAAACCGGCTCGGGATTCGCACCCGCTGTTCGAGTTCTCCGGGTTTTCCCGCCGTTAACGGCTGTCCGCCCGCCAGAGCCATGAGCCCTGGCTGAACAACCACCTTCAGAAAACGCTCCTTATCCGGCAGCGTTTTAATCGGTGTCGTCACGGTTGCCCGTGTGCCATCCTCATTCAATTGAAGCTCGAAAGACAGATTTTCCGCCCTGGCGACAATCTTGCGGTCTGTTGGCCTGGAATCGTCAGTCAGTTCTTCGAGAACAAACTGCAGATGTTCCTTAAGCGCTTGCGCTTCGATCGGCGTGTTGAAATCAAGGGTGGTTGTTACGCCTCTTTTCTCAATGTCATTCGGATCTTGAAAAAATTCCATATTCGCCACATGGGCGCTAAGCGGTTCCGTTGTAAAGCTGTACGAATTGTTGGTGAGAATAACCTGTTGGGGAAAGATCGCCTGGTCGAACTGAATTTGATACGCCTGCCCGGCAGGCCACGACTTTTTTGGCTTGAAAGTCAGGGTGTAATCGCTGGCCCAACGCCACAGGCCATCGGCCTCGGGCGTCATATGAATTCCAGTCAATTGCCGCCGTCCTGAAAGGTGTAATTTGCGATCCGGCGTACGGCAGTAAATGCGAGGTTGTTGCACATATTTCCCTCCCTGCAACCTGACATTTTCCATCACCGTTGTCTCTGTGCAAAAAGATACGGACAGGGCTGCCTTATTGGATACTCGTGGAGAATCGTTGACGGGGTTTTGAATCGTGAGCGTTATTTTATCGGAAAGTTGGCCGGTAACAGGTCCCTCAACTTTATTGGCGGTAACAGGCTTTTGTGAAGCAGGTGGATCAGCCGCAAATACGGGAGACACCATCAGGGAGAAAACCAGTAATGCACACCACAGTCTCATACGAGAACCTCCGATTGGTTTCCGGCAATCCTAGTTGAACATCACACCGCCAATCAATCCTCAAATTATGTTTGTTACCTTCTCTTCGGGTTAATCAGGCAGCGCGCGCGTGACCGTCATGGCATGCACCTCGGATGCGCCGCCCTTTTTTTTAATGCTGCTTGCTATCTCCAACTTCATTTTGCTAAGGCTTACGTCTAATTTCACAAAAACTCCCTACCGCATGGTTTAAAAACGGGGTGAAAATTGCGGAATTAAATTAGGAGTAAAACCCCCGATCACCTGGAATGAGGCAATGTTGTCACCTTCTCAGTCACGATGTCATGGGTATTTGCATCTTCAATCCAAACTGCGCATTTATCCCCAAGCTCTCCTTTCACAACGTATGAACCACCGGGAGCAGGAGTGAACTCGACCTCGCCTGCAACTGTTAAAAATTTCCCTGCAGGCATGGCTAGGAGCATTACAATTGGAGCAGCGGTAATATGCGACCCTATTAGCTTTACACGCTGAGGCCTTGCTTCGATCCGCCGTGTAACGACTTTCGTAGTAAGGGCCGGGCCATGCCCTTGGCTTGCCGCCTGAGATGCGTCGTAGCTGTTTGGAATACCTTTCCCATCGATACCGGCAACCCAAAACATTTGTTCCAAATGTCGCGAATCTCCAGCGGTTGCGCTGTCAGAAATAGTAGCCGTAGGCCCAAGGTACCCTTCAGGGACGGGATTCGTAGCCATTGCACAGCCAAACAAGAAAATGGAAAATGTTAATGCCACAACAAGCTTCATAGTTCCCTCACAAGCAATCAAAGTTTCCACCATTTTAATCAGGCAGCGCGCGCGTGACCGTTATGGCATGCACTTCGGATGCCCCGCCCTTTTTTTTCAGGGTCCTCGCGCATTCGCTTAAAGTCGTGCCAGTAGTGAACACATCGTCTACCAGGAGGATTCGGCGGCCCCGCACATCCTGCGCCCCGGAGAGTTCGAAGGCGCCTTTCACATTTTTCAGGCGCTCCCTGCGGTTGAGGCGAGTCTGAGGTTCGGTTCGGTTTTTTCGTATAATGGTATCGAATGAAACCGGGACCTGGAGTTTGCGCGCAAACTCCCCGGCCAGCAGTCCCGACTGGTTGAATCCCCTCTCCTTCAGGCGTGTGAGATGCAGGGGCACAGGCACAACGAGATCGGGGGCGGGTAACCCCCAACCGGCATGAGCCGTTTTCAGCAACTCCACCAGGGGCGGCGCCCACTCCATTTGCGCTCCGAACTTGAACTGGTGGATACGAGCCCGAATGACGCCCTCATGCAATACTGCCGATCTCGCAGTGTCAAAGTGGAAAACCGACTCGATGCACTCGCCGCACAGATGGTCGAGCGAATCAGGTGCGTCTCTAAAAGGTCTTCCACATATCGGGCAAAGAGGCGATACGGCCCAGGGGATCTCGTTCCAACACAGGCGGCACCAGGAGCTTTGAGGCCGATTGTCTATCCTTTGGCAGCCGGCACAGCTCCTCGGAAGGCATAAATCCAGGAGAATCGATCCGGCAAATCTCAACCCTGCTCCAATACCATCCAGTTTGCCGGATGCCGTATACCTGATAATGGATGCAGGGTCCCGGTCGTTTTTCACTTTGGTTCTTTCTCTGCCGTGAGAAGGCTCCGTTTCTTCACGCAAACCGAAATCCAGTATCAAATAAAATTCCTTAATCTTCAACCATGAAACCGCCGATTAAAGACTAAAAAGAAGCGCGATCCAAGGATACGGGAAAAAAGAGAGTAAAACCCGAGGGGAGTCTTTCTCAATTTCTCAAACTGCTGCAAATTATCTTATTGGATCGAATATTTTTTGAAAATTATTGAACCCTTGTCAGGTATACAAGATTTGCAGGGATACACACATTTGCCATGATATTTCAAATACTTATAGTCGGAGGACTCCGATTCGAAAACAATTGCAACTACCACGGACTCATGGACAGTGATGTTTTTTACAAAAATTAATTTGACATATTCGCCGATTCTATTATATGCGGAGCTTTAAGAGTTGCGTCGGCTTTCGCCGAAAGGGGCGGCTCTCTTGACAATGTGGTGACATGCTGCTATTCTCGCGCCTCGGTTCGGTCGTCTGCTTGGAGGCAACTCTTGTGAGTTGGACTTTGATACGGCAGTGGCCTGACTATTGCCGGGAATGAAAGGAGGTGACGAGCACCGACGGTTGCCCGCAAACGGGCGAACATCAGAGCGGATGGAGGGCACCGGTTTTGCCGCTCTGGAGTTTGGAACTTAACTTTTTGCAATTTGAGGGGGAAGAGATGAAGAAGTTACTTTTGGCATCACTTTTATGCTTGGCAGCGGTGATGGTTATCACTCCTGCCTACGCAACGGAGACGTGGGACCCACATCTTCACGGCGTAGACGAAGGATTGGCGGCAGGCGCGCTCCCGCCTCCGGGTGTTTATTTCATCAATGACAGTTATTTTGCCCCGTCAGCTCCCATACAAGGGCCGGACGGACATCAGGTCCCGGGCGTTAAGTTGTTCGCTTACGTCGATGTTCCCATCCTGCTGTGGGTCCCGGGATGTAAGTTTCTGGGCGCAGACTATGGTGTCGCCATAGCCCAGCCGTTCGACTACGTGAACCTGATGGCGGCCGAGGGCAGCGGTCTCGGACATCCGGTAAATCTATCCGGATCGCAATGGGGCACATTTAATACCATCCTTTTGCCCTACATTTTGGCATGGAAACTCCCCTGTGATTTCCGCGTCAAGACCGCTCTTGCAATTGGTTTCGACGATGGAACGACTGCTAAGAGTGACAGCTTTGAAGCTAACAACACTCTAGTTGCTCCTTCCGCCAACGGCTACTACTCCTTTACGCCGGAAGTCGGAATCAGTTGGCTGCATGCGGGCTGGAATGCCAGCGCCGAGTTCTTCTACACTTTCGGACTTAAAAACGACAGTTTCGAAGGCGGATATCAGTCCGGGAACCAGTTTGCCGCAGACTACACTCTTACCTATACCTGTGGCAAATGGACATTTGGCGGTGGCGCCGCCCAGGAACAACAGGTGTTTAACGATTCAAATGCGGCAGGCACAATTGGCAACTCCATGGCCAGACTGTGGACTGCCGGTCCGATCATCGGCTACAATTTCGGCCCCTGCAGTCTGATGTTAACTTACAATTTCCAGATTTCCGGAACCAACGATCCTGTCGGCTCCTTCTGTAACGTACGCCTCGTAATTCCGCTCTGGAAATAAGTTACTACCTGATCTAAACAGTATAACAGTATAAAGGTTGCGCCGCCATCAGGGGGCGCAACCGCCCTTTGCGCCGCGCCTTCGCGGCGCTTCGCATTTTCCGCCCGCGAAACCGCCCTGATTTCACCGCCCTCGTTCATCTCCTTTGCGGACACTCAGAATCATAAAAATCTATGGAACTTGAGTTTTGCCGCCCTCCTAATGAATCTCTTAATTCATAAATGGACTGCCGAGTCTGCGCGGCGCTACAAGCCGTTTGAAAGATTTTACACTGCTTGCCGCAGGGGGTATGCCGGTCAATGCATTATCGGCGGGCATCAAGAGCAGCCACCCCCCCCCCGAGATACTCAGTCCCCGGGAGGGTTGGTCAAGTTTGAGGCTTGAAAAAATAGTCTTGTTTCCTGGAGCCCCGTTGTGCCCGGCGACTCAGCGCCATGCGTATGCGCGATGCCGGGGTTTTCGATAAAATATGTTATTGCCGGGACCCCTGCCGGATCGGGGTACATATGCCTCACGTGTATCCCCGACGGCAGGGTTGTCAGCACAATTAGTAAGCGCCTACCGCGCCAAATGCACTCGGTACGGTCGGGCCATAGTTATACGCGCCCTGGCAAGTAGCCTCTGACCTGTCCAAGTCTCTCCTCTCGGCCACTTGTCCACAGCTCCCAAACCAGCATGACGGCAGGCTGAAGTGAGGCAGACAGCCGCAATCAGCTTGCGCGCTAATGCTAAGAAGAGGACCGCTGAATAATACAACTGCTAAGGCCAATCCCAGAATAAGCTTTTTGCTCATTTTTATCTCCTTTATCTTCGAAAAATCCTAATAGTCATTCTTTTAAATTCTGCAAACGTCTGACTACGCTCTGCAAATCTCGTTAGACGCAATATAAGTCGGACTCAAATCGTGTCAACTGTCAATGAGCTGGATCAGGAAACTGCATTGATAATTTTAATTTGTAGTATCCGATACTTAGAGCAATTTAAATAATTAATATAGAAAAGAAATAATTTTCGCTGCACAACAGATCTTTGAAAACGGGTGCCGAGCGGTTTATATCCGTCCTTTGGGCCGGAGAAAGCCGGGGGGTGCAGTGCGGTTCAGGCGATCGATCTGTCGTTTCCAGTCAAGGACGGTGAGCTTTCGGAAAAATCCGAGGGTTGTCGCTGGGGATATGTTGATGTGAGCGCTATTTACAAGCAACCCCCCGGGGTCTTTAATCCCCGGGGGGTTGATCAAGTTTCAGTGAGCAGTGAAGGGCCGGTGTTATTCCCAGGAGCCCATATTTTCCGGCACCTGGGGGCCACTGGTAGCAGCCTTGCCGGGGTTGTCGATAAAATCAGAGTACTGAGGGATTGTCGCGACCACCGCAAATATGAACAAAGACGCCAACATTGCATTTATCAACTTTCTCATCACCGCACCTCGCTTTCGAGTCCTCATTCGGGCTCGTTGGTTGACCACTGTCATGTTATTGCCGTGCCCCTTTGTCGAAAAGGGATGGCGTTATTCCCAAGAGCCCATATTCTCCGGCACCTGGGGGCCACTGGTAACGGCCTTGCCGGGATTGTCGATAAAATCGGAATATTGGGGGATTGCCGCGAGTACCGCAAATATAAACAAAGATGCCAACATTGCATTTATTAACTTTCTCATCACCGCACCTCGCTTTCGAGTCCTCATTCAACTTATTGATTAACCACTGTCGAGTTATTGCCGTAACCCCTGCCGAATCGGGGTACACAAGCCTCATGTGTATCCCCGATGGCAGGGTTGTCAGCCTAATTAGTAAGCGCCTATCCCGCCGAATTGACTCGGTACCGTCGGGCCATAGTTAAATGCGCCCTGGCAAGTAGCCTCTGATCTGTCCATATCTCTCTTCTCCACAACTTGTCCACAGGACAAGCATGACGGCAAGCTGATGTGAGGCAGACAGCCACAATCCGCCTGTGCGATGCTAAGAAGAGGACCGCTGAATAATACAACTGCTAAGGCCAATCCAAGAATCAGTTTTTTGCTCATTTTTATCTCCTGAAAATCTTGATAGTCATTCTTTTAATTCCTACAACCACCTGACAACTCACTGCAAATCATGTTAGCCGCAATATAAGACAACCTCGGGTCTTGTCAACTGCCGAAAAAGGTGGAGTCATGAAGAAACAGGAGGCCAAATTGACATCTTTATACAATAATATCCAATAATTATATGTTTTTATGAAACCATTATGGGAGAAAAATAATTTTTAGAAGAGAACAAACTTCCACGAATTCACGCCTCTTCCGGCATGAAGGTTAGGGGCGCCGGCTACTGGTCTGCGGACGCCTACGGGAGGCATCCGAAGAATAACGGAGGGAGATGGACAAAAAACCCCCCGGGATAGTGAATCCTCCCAGGGGGCAGGTTGTCTACGCTTCGCGAGACAGTCGGTGCTGCTTTAAGCGATAACCATATCGGTTATGTCCACACCATAAAGTATCCCGCGATGGCAGGGTTGTCGTTACGATTAGTAAGCACCAGGGGCGCCCATCGGTTCAGGTGCAGACGGACCATAGGAATATGCGCCCTGGCAAGTTGCCTCTGACCTGTCCATATCCCTGGCCTGTGATCTGTCCATGTCTCTGGCGCCGCAAGAGAGGCACGAAGGCATGCTGATATTGGGCAGGCAACCGCAATCCGCCTGTGCATTGAAATAGGAGCCACTGACCAGCACCAGCGCCAAGGCCAGTCCAAAAATCAGTTTTTTGCTCATTATTTTCTCCTGGAAATTCAGTTACTCATTCTCCCAACTACTACAACAACTCGAAATTACTTAACAATAACAATGTAACGGCAGGTTTTGCTCCTGTCAACCTGCGCCAGAACCTGGACTGGCGCAATAGGGTAAGTAATATCAATTACTTGCATCAGGACGCAATGCTTTACAGTCAATTGAGCAAGGACAAGCAGAAATGATATTGTACTTGCGACAAACCGGGCAGGTTCAAAGGGAGTGGTAAAGCGCCTGTTGACAACAGACAGGCGACTCAGGGCTTGTCCGTAAATAAAACCTTCGGGCTCGCATCGGGCTTTTGGCAGGCATCGGCCGCCATATCGGCCTTGGCTTCCTCGCAAAGCTTCCCATATACGATGCTCAGTTCCCGGTCGCATTCGGCCGGAGGCGCTCCGGTATTCCTGGCCAGAAGCAGGGCTTTTTCAGCATCCTTGAGTCTTCCCGCTTCGCAGAGCAATTTGCCAAGAAGAAAGTTGGCATCACACCTGGCCGGGTCCAGGCTTACGGCCTTTTGCAGCATATCGATTGCATGGACCGTATCTCCCCGGGAAATCATTATGTTGGCAGATCTCAGGCAGGCTTCCAAATCGGACGGATTATAGATCAAAGCTCTATCATAGTTTCGCAGGGCCGTCCGGTGATCGCCTTTTCCCTCGGCAAGCAGCCCGAGGCCAAACCAGGCATTCGCGCAACGGGGATTTTGATCTATGGATTGTTCAAAGACTGCGCCTGCTTCATCCCTGCGGTCCGCTCTCAACAAAAAAAAGCCGAACTGGCACGCTGCGGCGCAGCCATCCCGGTCTTCCTTCATGGCGCGCCGGTGGGACTTTTCAGCCTCATCGGCCTGCCCACGCTTCTCCTGGATGGCTGCAAGGTTGGACCACGCCGGGGCAAACCCGGCATTCTGCACGGTAATCTCCCTGTAGAGCCCTTCCGCTTCCTCCAGTTGTCCCTGGTCCTGGTAAATTACGGCCAGGTTGAATTTGGGCCCGGGGTCGGATGGTTTGAGGTTGATCGCCTCTCTGTAGGCCTCGACGGATTCGCTGATGCGCCCCATGCTGTAATGTTCGACAGCCCGGTTGTAGGGGTCCCTTCCTCCGGAGGCGCAGGCTGAAAGAAAGATCAGAAAGGCCAAAATTAATAGGCTACTTCTTCCCATATGGCCCTATTCTTCCTTTTTCCCTCCACTGCGCCACATTGGAGGCAGGATCTACCGTCCCGTCAGCCTTCCAGACCACTTTCCAGGGATGCAATCTGAGGTCCTCGCTCAAGGCTGCAAGATTTTGAGTGGTTTCATCCAAATGCGCAATAAGCGAACCTATATTGTCCTCGTTGGAACTCAGTATCGAGCGGACGTCCTTTACGGCCCCTTCGGCTTCCGAGAACCCGCTGCCAGCCTTTCCCAGCGTCTTCGTGAGTTCGGTTTCAATGTTTTGGAGCCGTTGCTGTACGCCTTTGTTGGTGTCGCGCACCTCTTTTATCAATGACACAAGCTCCTTGCCGCCCTCATCGGACACCTGTCTCATATTTTTCATGATCGGCCCCAAATCCGCCGAGTCCTTCTTGACCTGAAGAATGAGGGCGTTTGCGCTCTGGATAGTTTCTTTCAATGCGTACTCGGTGCGAACCTCATAAACGAGGTCTTTGGCCTCCTGGACCAACCCGACTAAACCCGTGGCGACCTTCCCTCCGGTTTCGATTATTTCGGAAAGTGAAGCCGGGCTTCTGCCTTCCATAGTGGCGCCAGGCTCCAACTCGGGTGAGTCGGGAGAGCCCGGACTGATTTCCACGTATTTTGCCCCCATCATTCCGAGGCTTCTGATCTCGGCGTGGGAATCCTTCCTCACCTTAGCATCGGGAGATATCTTCACCGTGATCGCAATGCGGTTGGCCACTCCGGGGGCTATACGTATGTCTTTTACCCCGCCCACTTCAAATCCGGCGTACCAGACGGGCGATCCTGCGGTTATTCCATCCGCGTACTCGAAAAGAATCGTCAGCGACTTCTTTTTATCCCACAGAGAGCGGACATCGCTCACGACGAAGATTCCGATCACGAAAAGGACGAACGAGATCAGAACCAGCAACCCTACCCTTATCTCCGACCTGAAAACCTGCATTTAAGAATCTCTCCCGTGTTGGCGAGTTTTCGAATTGCCGCGGCCGAGCAGCATGTCCGAATGTGACAACCACACCCGCTCGGACCTGGCAGAAAAAAATCCATATCTATTCGGTATCCAGCAAATCCTCGAGATAATCCCTGCTGGATTGGCGAAGCGGAATCGGGCCGTCCGGGCTTCCGTGGATGAACTGCTGAACCAATGGGTCGGCAGATTCCCGGATTTGTTTAGGCGTACCTTCGGCGACGACCCTCCCCCGAAACAGAACCACCATCTTGTCCGCTATTTTGAAGGCGCTGCCTATATCGTGAGTTACCACGACCGACGTGATCCCCATACGTTTGCTCAAATCCACGATAAGCTGGCTGATAACTCCGGTCACCACAGGATCGAGGCCCGAGGTGGGTTCATCGTAGAAGACGATTTCCGGGTCGAGCGCAAGGGCGCGCGCCAGGGCGACCCTTTTTTGCATTCCGCCGCTAAGCTGGGCAGGCTTGAGATGTTCGAAATCGCGAAGACCTACCAGTTCCAGCTTCATTTTGACTATGACGCTGATGATCTTTTCGTCCAGCTCTGTGTGCTCTCGCAGCGGCAGGGCGATATTGTCGTGAACGCTCAGGGAATTCAAAAGTGCGCCCATCTGGAACAGCATTCCGAATCGCCTGCGATACCCGTCCATCCCGTTTTCATCGAACGTGGTTATATCTTGGCCCCCAACCAGGATTTGACCGCAATCAGGGCGGATGACCCCAATGAGATGCCGAAGCAGGGTCGTCTTGCCGCAGCCGCTCCCGCCCATGATGGCAAAAACGCTGCCACGCTCCACGCAAAGATTTATCCCATCCAGGACCAACCTGCCGTCAAAGCTCTTAATAAGGTCTTTTACCTCTATCAGCGATTCGGCCATGGAGGAATCTCGTCTGGTAAGCGGGAAGCTTTTGCTCCCTGCTTCCTGCTAATGCCATACTGCCATCTAAAGAAAAAGATAAAAGATCGCCGTAAAAAGGCAGTCAGCCAGGATTATACTGATAAGCGAGGTCACAACGGAGATCATCGTTGACTTGCCTACCCCTTCAGCGCCTCCCTTGACCACGAACGCCATATAGCATCCGACCATGGCTATAATTACGGCAAAAACCGCGCTCTTAATCAACCCGCTCAGGATGTCCTTCATCAGCAGCGAGTCAACCGTGCTCTGGATATAGAGCGTAGACCTGATGCCGATTGCAAGGGTCCCCACAAAGTAGCCGCCGATCATTCCGATTACATCGGCAAGCACAGTCAGGCACGGGAGCATAATGATCATGGCGATGAAACGGGGGACGACCAGGTAGGCGATTGGAGATATGGCCATGACCTCCAGGGCCATTATTTCCTCGGTCACCAGCATCGTACCCAGCTCCGCCGTAAATGCCGCGCTGACACGGCCGGCCAGGACTATCGCCGTCAAAAGCGGGGCCATTTCACGGGTCAGCGCAACAGCGGCCAGACTTGCGGCATAGCTGATCGCTCCGAATTTTTCCAGTTGATACGCGGTCTGAAGCACCAGGATAATCCCGATGACAAACGAGACCAGCGCCACTATGGGTATCGATTTAACGCCGACCTCATCCATCTGGACGATGGCGGCCCTGAATCTAAGGGGTTTTCCCTGAAAGGGCTTTACCAGCGCCCATTTCATCGTTTCACTGAAAAAACAGGAAATGCTTGTTATGTGTCTCAGGAAAAAGACGATCTGGCTGTCCGAACGCGAGGCCGCTGAGCTCACCTTGCCTATTCTCCCTCGATGAGCCGGTTTGCGTCAGGCACCATTTCAAAAACATCTTTGAGGTAGGCCAGATCGAAAATGGATTCCACCGTTTGCCCCGCGCCGGTCAGGGAAAACCGGACGTCGCCCTTGCGCGCAAGCTGGAGCGTCTCCACGAACGTGGCTATTCCCGAGCTGTCAATGTAGGACACCCCCGAAAGGTCCACTATCAGGTGAGACACTTTTTTTCGGAAGATGGGCAACAGAACGTTCCTTACCTGCGGGGACGTACTCATGTCGAGGTCGCCAACGAGAGAGACGACGAAGACACCTGGCTTTCTTTCGTCGACATGTATGTTCAATTTTGATCGTTCTCCTGTCATGGCATGAATTTGATCGAATTGAGCGGCATACCCCCGCCGGACGGGGTATCGTATTCCACCCTGCCTACCGCCGACTTGATAAAGTAGAGTCTTCATGGCATCAATTTGATCATCTTGAGCAGCATACCCCCGCCGGGCGGGGTATCGTATTCCACCCTGTCTACCGCCGACCTGATAAAGTGGAGTCCCAGTCCTCCGGGACGGATCTGGTCAAGAGCACGGCCCTTGAATGTCGCCGGATCGGCACCTTTCCCGAAATCCCGGATCGCAATCTCAAAATTGTCAAGACCGAAGGTAAAGGTGATAACTATTCTTCCGTCGCCGCAGTTGTCATAGGCGTGCCGGATCACGTTCGTGCATGCTTCGTCCACCGCGAGAACCAACTTGTCGGTCTCCAGGGCCTCGAAACCGATTCTCTCGGAGATTTTTCCCACCAGGGCCCTCACCATGAACATGGCCGAAGGTTCAGCCGGAACGTCGAGAATAACGGGACCCTTCAAACTCGCAAATGCCAACTACTTCTCCTCGAATCCCACCAATACCAGCGTAGTATCGTCAGCCTGAGGGCATTGCCTGACAAACCGGGAAAGCGAAAGAGCAATTCGGGATTTAACGGACTCGACGTCCGATCCTCCCTGTCTCACGCAGTCTTCGATTCTCCCCCATCCGAACCGCTCCCCCCGATCGTCCTTGGCCTCTATAAGCCCATCGGTTGAAAGAAGGATACAATCGCCGGGATTGAGAGACAGTCCTGCAGAGCCGTACCGCTGACCAGGCACAATCCCTATGGGAGGTCCGCCGCTTCCGCGCAGAGTAGCATATTTACCCTCGGAGCTGTTCCAGATTATCGGCGGAATATGTCCAGCATTTACATAAACGGCGTCGCCGCTGTTTTTCTTAAGAACTAAGTAGAGCAGGGTTACGAACATTCCCCGGCAGCTCTGGCTGTATACCCTCTCGTTGATGCGGCGGATAAGTACTTCCGGGTTCTCTTCACGAATGGCCTGGAACCGGAAATCAGTGGTAAACCGGGCCATAAAAAGAGCCGATGCTACACCCTTGCCGGAAACATCGCCTATGAGGACCCCGATGCGGTTGTCATCAAGAGGTATAAAATCATAGAAATCCCCGCCAATCTCCTGGGCAGCCTGGTATTGAGCCGTGAACCCGAATCCCTGGAGATCCGGCATTTGCTGCGGCAAAAAACTGAGCTGAATACTCGTGGCAAACGCCAGGTCCTGCTCTATCTGCTGCTTGCGAAGAATTTCGTGGTGAAGCCGCGCGTTTTCGACGGCAATGGCGGCGTTGGAGCATAGAAGGCTTAAGGTCTCCTCATCTTCCTCATTGAAGTTGGAGCCGTCGAGCTTGTTTATCACCTGCGATACACCGATAACTCTTTCCTTTATCTTGAGCGGCACGCACAGGATCGTTTGGGTGCGGTATCCGGTGATGCGGTCGAATTCCCGGTTGAATCTCGGGTCTTCATATGCGTTTTCAATCAGAAGCGGCTCTCCGGTCTCATAGACGTGACCGGCAATCCCCTGCCCCCGGCTGATTCGCAGGCCTCCCTTGAGTTTGTCTGCAACAGGCCCCTGCGCCACTTCGAAAACAAGCTCGTTTCTCTTTTCATCCACCAGCATCATGCTGCAGGCATCGGCTTTAAGAATCGAGCGAGAGGTCGTCATGATGTTTTCGAGTACCTGATCCAGTTCAAGGCTCGAGTTGATAAGGCCCGATACCCTGAAGCATTCCTTGAGGTTTTCCAGGCGCTCGCGCATCTTTTCGAGGGCTGCAAAACCGGCTGGAGTGAACGCCTCGCCGGATGAAGCGAAAGGGAGAGTTTTGTCTTTTCCAGTTTTCATGAGACTTCGGTTTTATCCGATCTGCTCTCAAATCTCAAGCCATAGCCGGGTGGGTATCCGTAGTTTGAGCGCACCTCCCGGGGGGCCGGCCTTTAACCGGGCCATCCATCGCGCCAGGTTGCGATTTTGCCGTGAAATCGGCGGGGATTATTCTTAAGGATAGAAACCAAAGCCCGGGCTGTAACTTCGGGGGCAAGGATTTCGCCGCTTCTTTCATAGAAGTTGAATTGTTCCCGCAGTCCTTTTGCGGCCCTGCCACGCGCGTTGATCGCACTCCGGACCATAGGCGTATTTACAACTCCGGGACGGAACACCAGGGTGGTAACCTCCGGGGCTTCAGCCGCCAATTGCCTTGCGAGATGCTCCTCGGCGGCCTTTGCCGCGCAGTACGCTCCTATTCCGGGCACAACCATTTCAGCGGCCCCGGACCCGAAAAAGACCGCGATTCCCTCGCCCGCTTCGATCAAATAAGGAAAAGCAGCCCTGGCCATTTGAAAACTTGCCTCGACACTCGCGTCAAATATTTCTCTGAACCTGGCGGATTCAAGCTCCCAAATAACCGGCCCCGGATGGAGCACCCCGGCGGCCTGGATAAACCCGAAAAAACTCCCGATCTTAATTGCTTTGCTGACAAGCTCTTCGGCAACTTGCGGCGAGCCGGCCGAACCGGCCGTGAAATCGACTGCAGCTCCTTTTTTTCTGCATTCCTCAGCCACCTTCTCGAGGGCCGCGTGGTTTCTGGCATTCAATACAAGCCCAACATTTTCAGCGGAAAGTTCCAGAGCCAAAGCCCGCCCTATGCCCCCGGAAGCCCCTGTAACAATGAGTGTCTTTCTCGAGATCCCGCTCAACAATATCCCTCCTGCTATAAGCCCTTCCAGCCGTCATAGTTAATATAAAGTTAAGGCAATTAAAGTCACACGAGCTATTTTCAAAGGGCGGTCACACGCTCGCTGCTCACTCTTCACCGCTCATTTCCGCTTACTGCTCACCGCTCAATGTCAGCAGGTCCGGAAGGCCGCCTTGCCGGGCGCCAAACAGCCACTATATTCCAACTCTGGGAATTCAAACCCTGCTTTTTCCGATTTCTGCTTGACAAAGAGATTTGCGAACTGGGATATGTACTTGACACTGGCCCTGTGACATTCAATATGCGCTGACAACTCAAAATCGCGGTCTGAGGAAAGGTGAGGAAGCAGAATGGAAAAACCCTCGGTTATCCACGGGTTCAGCCTGATAACGGAGCAAGACACCTATCTTTTCAAGGAGGGCAATCACTTCAGGCTCTATGAGAAGATGGGATCGCACATTGTCAATGTCGACGGAGTATCGGGGACCTATTTTGCAGTATGGGCCCCAAACGCCGAAAAAGTCACGGTAATCGGAGACTTCAATTTCTGGGACAGCACAGCCCATCCTCTGGCGGCAAGGTGGGACGGCTCGGGCATCTGGGAGGGATTCATCCCGGGAATCGGCCATGGCGCCATATACAAATATCACATCGTCTCCAGGGAAAACGGATACAGTGCCGATAAAGGCGACCCCTACGCCAGGCATTGGGAAACACCTCCCAAGACAGGGTCCTGTGTTTGGGACTCCGCCTACGATTGGAACGACGGGGAATGGATGGCGAGCCGTGCAAAAGCTACTTCTTTGAACGCCCCTTATTCCATCTATGAGATCCATTTAGGTTCATGGAAGCGGGTGCCCGAGCAGGGAGACCGCTGGATGAGCTATCGCGAGATGGCCGAATGTCTTCCGGCATACGTCGCGGAGATGGGTTTTACACACGTTGAGTTTCTTCCCATCATGGAACACCCGTTCTACGGGTCATGGGGCTATCAGACTACAGGCTACTTCGCCCCGACCTCGCGATACGGCACTCCACAGGATTTCATGCACCTGATCGATGCACTGCACCAAAAGGGGATAGGGGTCATTCTAGACTGGGTACCGTCCCATTTCCCAACCGACGAGTTCGGGCTGTCATTCTTTGACGGGACTCACCTGTTCGAGCATCAGGACCCACAGAAGGGCTTCCATCCCGAGTGGAACTGCTACATCTTCAATCACGGACGCTATGAAGTAAGGGCCTTTCTCATCAGCAGCGCCATTTTCTGGCTTGACAAGTATCACGCTGACGCGCTGCGCGTGGACGCCGTCGCATCCATACTCTACCTGGATTATGCGCGCCAGGAGGGCGAATGGATTCCCAACATCTACGGCGGCAAGGAGAACCTGGACGCGATCTATTTCATAAGGCGCTTCAATGAGGCCGTTTATCAGGAATATCCTGACGTCCAGACGATTGCCGAAGAGTCCACCTCATGGCCGATGGTATCGAGGCCTTCCTATGTCGGCGGCCTGGGATTCGGCATGAAGTGGAACATGGGCTGGATGCACGATAGCCTCGAGTACTTCTCAAAAGATTCCATTTACAGGAAATTCCAGCAAAACCAGCTTACCTTCAACATCTGGTACGCCTTTTTCGAAAATTTCATCCTTCCGCTGTCTCATGACGAGGTAGTGTACGGAAAAGGCTCGCTGATAAGAAAGATGCCCGGGGACGACTGGCAAAAATTCGCAAACCTGAGGCTCCTTTTCGGCTACATGTTTGGCGAACCCGGGAAAAAGCTCATCTTCATGGGCGGCGAATTCGGACAGTGGGACGAGTGGTATCACGAACAAAGCCTCGCATGGGACCTTCTCGACTACCCTGCGCACCAGGGAATTCAAAAATGGGTCCAGGACCTGAACCGCCTGCACCGGGAAGAACCTGCCCTGCATGAACTCGATTTCAGCGGCGAAGGATTTGAATGGATCGATTTCCGCGACGCCGATTCGAGCGTTCTCGCTTTTCTGAGAAAACCCGCGACCACCGGCGAGCTCATTATGGTAGCGGCAAATTTTACCCCCGTGCCCAGGGCAAGCTACCGGTTCGGAGTCCCACGGGCGGGCTACTGGCAGGAGCTTCTGTGTAGCGACTCCAAGATTTACGGCGGCTCGGGTTACGGCAATTTCGGCGGGGTGGAAGCTGTACCGCTCCCCAGCCATGGTCACAATTATTCCCTGTCACTGGTTCTGCCGCCGCTCGGGATCGTTTTCCTGAAGAGCGAAGCCCCCGCAGAAGGGTCAATACAGCCGCGGGAAGGAAGGGACAACTGAACCACGGATGAACTCGGATGAACACAGATAAAAACTTCATCCCGCATCGGACAGATGCTGAATTACCTGACCGCACCTGCATCCGTGTCTCGTGTTTCTAAAGATTTTTTATCAGAAAAAGCACGAATTTCAGATATAAGTCACTAATGCACCGAGTCTTCCGGCGTTGATTTAATTTTGTGCCACAGCGCGAAAGAGGCCTCTTTAACGGCTTCAAGCACAACGCGCACAGCTCCGGAGACCTCTTCCTCATTTGCACCCTTGACCAACTGGTGCTCGGTGATTTTGAGGGACCTGTTTTCCGCTATACCCTCCAGAAGACGCCGGCTGCCACGGTCATTTAAAATGTCTACACCCTCGGAAAACAGATAGTTTATAAGCTCGCCTCCATCGGTGACTATGAACAGGTCCTCCCGGTCGCCGACCCTGCGCACGTGGATTTCGATCCGCTCGTTATTCGGGAAAACCCAGTCCGTTGTAACGAGAAACCCGCCACCGGTCGCCGCAACATCCCAGCCTTGCAGGAAATCCTCAGCGAGCGTTTCCAGAATTTCATTTTCATCCATTTTTTCTCTCCTGAGCAACCCCTATGAAAAATATAGGATGATGCTTGCGAGGAATCCATTGGTACCCACATGCGACTGGAAGAATCGAGGAAGCATGGTGCCGGCTTATTCCCATTGGCTGAAGAGAACTGTGAATGTTTTGGATGTGGCGCGCCACTCGTTGGACTTCGTCGAGTTCGCCGGTAATTCTATCTGCAAGAGTCGAACCCCCTCCAGTCACAGTTCGATTCCTTCAGTCTGAATGCTCTGGACCATTTCTCGGCTACATTCAGCGGGATCGATCACATCGATTTTGAACCCGGCTTCAGCTCCGAAATCATGCACGACGCCAATTGCACGGTAAAACTTCTCTGCCGGGATCCCCCACACGGCGAGATCCACATCCGACCATGGAGTGAACCACGCTCTGCGTACAAGTGAGCCGAAGGCCACAACCCTCTTGGCGCCGAACTGTTCTTGCAACAGCTTGGCGGCTTCTCGGGCAACGCGCCAGGCACAATCCCACCGTCTACTCACCTCCGGGTCCTTGTGATAGCGCTGCAGAGTTTGCCAGGGATGATATGAATGAAGCTCTTCCCGACTGAGATCTTTTGCTGTCTTTGGCATGGGCCTGACCTCCCATCCGCTCTTGCCGGCCGCTTTTTAAACCGATGGCATTCGTTTTTCGGTCATTTCGCTTCGCGCCAAGTCCTAGATCGTGAATGCTACCAAGACCATTCTATCATATGTTGAAGGCCGATGGATATGTTCCATTCGAACACCCTGGGTGGCCTTGGCCGTTCGAGCTCGAAAGGTTATCCGAATTTGTGCCAAAATTGGATCAACAACCGATCATGATACATTTTTGTAGCGCTTCGATACTATGTCTGCCCTTGCAGGAACACAAGCCGGGCAGTTTGCAGTAAGAATTGCCTTGCACGAAATGCCACGATTCCGGTATGTTATACCCTTTGGGAGAGGCGCCTTTCAAAAATTAAATCCAGATGTGCTCTATCTGGCGCGAATTCTGCTCTTTGAAAATCTTATCCCCAATGGAAATTTCTATTTCATTGATAAGGCATTGCGGCCTGGCTGAGGGAAGGCGGGACCCGCAATGAACGCTTTGTGCCTTAACTAAAACAAACTGGAGAAGAAGGCGGTTTCAATCCTAACATCAAAAAAGGGGCAAATGAAATGAACTCAACGGGAATAAGAAAAAAGGTGCTGGCATGTGCGATTCTTTTCTTGACTATCTCCTTTCCTTTCATGGCTGTTTGGGCTGATGAGCCTACTCCGGCTCCGACCCCGGCTCCGGCGCCGGCAACACCAACTGAAGATGCGTGCAAGCCAACAGCGACTTTTTCCACCGACATCCTTAGCCAGTACATATTCCGCGGCGCTGCGCTAAGCAAAGACAGCGCCGTCATCCAACCGTCGGCAACCATCACCTGGAATGGTTTTTCAGCAACCGTCTGGGGAAATTTCGATACCTCCCGCCACAGCAACAATATCTTTTTGCCCTTGCCATCCGGACAAGAGGGCGACACGAAATGGAGTGAGACCGACTTCACTCTTTCCTATACCAAGGAAATATGCCCGAATTTTTCAATACTGATCGGCAACGTATACTACGGCCTACAACCGCCATTACAATCTCCCTACGGCCAGGATGAAGACGAATTGTTCGGAGGCGTCAGCTATGCTTTTCCGTGGTTCACCGTGGCATTTACTGCTTACGGCGAAGTCATTCATACCGTGGATGAGTGGTTTCAACTCGACCTCACCAAGAGCATTCCGGTCGATTGTCTATGCAAGGGGGCAACTCTGGACCTGGGGGCAAGCTTTGGGTATCTTATCCTGAACCACGATAACAACTTATTAAGCCTTGCAGGCAACACCGGGACCTACTCTGATTTTCATACCTGCCAGTTGACCGCCGACATCAAGTTCCCAATAAACAAGTACGTAAGTATTTCTCCGAAAGTCGGTTACTGGCTGCCCTTAACGGGCTCCGCGTCAGACTACCTGCAAGCCAGCTCGCTGGACTCCAGCTCCATGCATTTTTATGGCGGTATAAACGTGACAGCTTCGTTCTAACAGAAGTCTCGGATCGAACATCGGAAATCGGACACCTCACCCTTCGGGCTGCGGCGATCCGATTTCCGGTTTCATCAACCCCGGTTGCACGGGCTTATTTGCCGTGTCCGGCGGCGCCTGCCTCTTTAAACACTGAGGTACTCGACCTCTTTGCGCATGAAATCCGTGACTGTGGGATTCTCAATGCCCCCCGAATCCAGTTGAAAATTGTCCTTCACGCCCAGTAGCCTGTATTCCGCACTGATCGTTTCCAGCCGCTCACCGGTTGAGCTTTGCCATCCTTTATTGAAATATCCGCTTGTCCAAGGCCACACACGCGCACATTATTTTTTACCCTGTTGCTACGACCTTGTCGTGTGATATTAGGTTAGAGCTATCCTTTGCGCTCCGGTCGTCAGATTTGCATGCGCAACGGGCAGCGGGGAACGCACCACAGAGTCTGCCAAGCCTGACCCGAGGGACCCTATCCGGGGGTCTCGGCAGCCCGCCCGAACGATCCGCGAGGCCGGCGAATAAGGTCCGGGGAGTTTCCGGATGGATATAACTTATTAATTTTATTGATAATACCGATTTTTGGCATCGACACAATGAGTCGGTGTGAATGAAACAGTTCCGGGTGGGTCGTGTCCATAGGGGACCAGTGCTTTCGCAAATTAGAAGGAGAGAATCGATGAACAATCGAAGAAAATGGCTCTGGCTGGCTTTCATTTTAGTTGCAGCCTGCCTGACATCGCCGCTTGCGCCCGTCGCTGGAGCACAGCAGGAGCCGATTTTGGTCGGGCGCATTTCCTACATCGATGGCCAGGTCCTGCGCTACGTTCCAGAGGTCAAGGATTGGGTCATTATAAGCAAGGATGCCCCATTTGGCTTGAACGATGCCCTATATTCCGATGCCTCCGCGAAAGCCGAATTCATTTTCCCCAATGGTCTTCTGGTCAGGATCGGAGCCAGCACTCAAATCCAGTTGATCGCTCTCAAGGGCGATGCTTCAGAAATAGACGTGGCCTCCGGAGTCGCGCGATTCTATAACAGGAACCCCAACGGGATGATCAAGGTCACGACCCCCTTTGGCTATGTCCTTGCCGAGCCTGACTCCACATTCGACCTTTATGTGGGTGACCAGTCGGTTGAGGTCCTCGCCCTGAACGGCCAGGTTGATTACTTCCAGCAGGGCAGCGACGCCAGTTATGCGGTAACACCCGGAGGAACCTCGATACTTGCCGATGCCACTCAAGTTACAAACGGCGAGGGTACCGTTGACGCTCAGTGGGATGACTGGAACGCAGGGCGGGACAACACTCGGGCCAGAAGAGCCGAGGTAAAGGGCGACTCGGTCAAATACGTGCCGCCTCAGCTTCAGGACGATTACGCTGATCTGGACGAATCCGGAACGTGGGATCGCGTTAATTACCAGGGAGAAGAACGCGAATTATGGCGGCCCACTCATGTCGAATCAAATTGGCAACCTTTTACGGTCGGCAGATGGACGGACTATGACGAAGATCAGGTCTGGGTACCCGAAGAGCCTTTCGGATACGTCACGCACCATTACGGCAACTGGCTGCTGGTCGATGGCAGATGGTACTGGGCGCCCCCTGCCCCGGTCGTCGAAGTCGCAGCCGGTCCCTCCATCGGATTTGGCTGGTACCCTGGAAGGGTCGCCTGGATAAGTACTGACGTAGATGCCGGATGGGTCCCTCTGGCCCCAACTGAAATCTACTATTCGCACCACTACTGGGGTCCCTCCGCTGTCGTTATTGGCGCAGTACCCGTTGCGACCATCGCAATCGGAAGCCTGGCATTCGCATCGGCCGCAGTAGTAGTACCCCAGGCATCTTTCTATTCTGCAACCAACTATAGTTCCGTAAGAGTCACGAATATCAATAGAACGACTATCGTCAATAGCTTCCACGCTGCTCCGGTAGTAAACAATACTGTGATCAGAAATTACAATCAATCAACTGCGAAGTATAACTTCGTAAACAAAGCCCCTGCTATGAAACCACACGCTTCCGTGGCCGAGAGGATAAACCTGAACCAGCGGACCGCAAGCGCTGAGGCCAAGAGTTTGTCGGCGCCGGCTCTGAAGCGGGCCACGGCCGCAGCCAAACCTGCGAAACCAATGGCAAAGGCGGCTGTGCCCCCGCCTGCAAAACTGACCAATAAGCTGGTCCCGCCAAACCAGGTGAACACTCCGAAAGCCCAGGCGCCTTTTAAGCAGGTGGATATGAAGAAGAACACGAGGCCTGCAACGGCCTCATCTGCGGCAAAAGCAGGTGGCGCGCGCGCCCCCGTTACGCCGGGATTTCGACCACCGCCGCCGGTCCCACCGGCATCACGTCCACCGGCAACCGGACCTGGAGGCGGAGCCCGGCCTGAAATTCTGCCTGCCCGGCCGCAGCCGCAGGCCCCACCGGCAACACGTCCGCAATCTGCTCCAGTTCCTCGGCCTGAAGTGCGAGAGCCTGCGCCTGCACCGAGACCTGCTCCTGCTCCGGCGCCAAGGCCTGAGGTGAGGCAGCCTGCGCCTGCACCGAGACCGGCCCCCGCTCCCGCACCAAGACCTGAGGTGAGGCAGCCTGCTCCTGCACCGAGACCTGCTCCCGCTCCGGCGCCAAGGCCTGAGGTGAGGCAGCCTGCTCCTGCTCCAAGACCGGCCCCAGCTCCGGCGCCAAGGCCTGAGGTGAGGCAGCCTGCTCCTGCTCCAAGACCGGCCCCAGCTCCGGCTCCAAGGCCTGAGGTGAGGCAGCCTGCTCCGGCGCCAAGACCTGCTCCAGCTCCGGCGCCAAGGCCTGAGGTGAGGCAGCCTGCGCCTGCACCAAGACCGGCCCCCGCTCCCGCGCCAAGACCTGAGGTGAGGCAGCCTGCTCCTGCGCCAAGACCTGCTCCCGCTCCGGCGCCAAGACCTGAGGTGAGGCAGCCTGCTCCTGCGCCAAGACCTGCGCCTGCGCCAAAGCCGGCAGGGCAGCAGCAACCGGATAAGAAAAAGCCGCCGGGCCAGCAATAGCGATTCTGCTATAGTTTTGTCCGGTCAAACCGGTTAAATAGGCCGGGCCGCTTAGCTCTCTGAGGGCTTAGCGGCCCGATCCATTTTCAAAATCAGTCTAAAAACCGCCCTTTCTCTGTTATTGGTGAAAACCCATCCACTGAAGCCAGATCAAAAAGCCTTCGCTCAAGAAGGCTCAAAACTCCTTGACTGAAGCGGGATTACGACCTATCATGCCTTCGCTCTGAGATTCTGCTTCGATTTCTATCGACACCTCTCCTTACCCGATGGTCGCGTCCTGTTTCCGCATCCTCATAAGAATCGAAGCTAAGACTTTCCAGGAAATGTTTCTCGCATTCCGGCGCGAGCCAATCCGTTCATTAGCGCCTTTATATTCCACGACATTTAGGAGCGAAAGGAGGTGCAGCGTTTAAAGCTCGCCGGGACGTACGTTTGGTGACGCATTCTTAAAAGGAGGTTAATCCAATGCCACGGGCTCCAAGACAACGAAAACAAGTAGAAATCCTTTCTCTTCAAGACGCTGTGAAGAAGTACATGCGCGATGGATTGATCTGCGCTTACAGCGGGTTTACGGGTTTCAACAGAAATCCGGTTGCATTCGCATGGGAGACGGTCAGGCAGGGCTTCAAGGACCTTCATGTGATGGATCGCCACGGGAGCTGCTGCACATGGCTTCTCAATGCGATCGGCGCAATGAAGATATTTGAAACCGACTGGATGGGCTGGGGCGAGATGGCCGGGAAATTGGATATCAGTTTGGAGAGGCGCTACAAGGCCAAGCAGATCATTCTCGAAGATTACGCTCATGGCGCAATGGCGATGAGATACCTCGCCGGAGCAATCGGCGTGCCTTTCATCCCTTACTACGCACCTCTGGGCTCAGACCTCTATAACCCGGATTATGATGCGCTCGGCCGCGCCGGACTTCGTGACGGCAAAAATTTCAGGATTGCAAAAAAGAAATTCATACAAATGGAAGATCCCTTTTACGGGGATGGAGATGTGGTGCTGCTGCCTGCCGCCAGGCCTGACCTCGCAATACTCCATGTTGCCCAGGCGGGTGACAAGGGTACGGCCCGATGGCGCGGGGTAGGCACCATAGACAAGGAAATCGCCTTTGCTGCGGACAAGGTAGTCGTGGTATGTGAAGAGCTGGTTCCCGAATCCGAAATGCGCAAGAATCCCGAAGCAAACCAGATCCCGTTTTTCACCGTGGACTGCATTGTCGTGCAGCCCTGGGGCGCCTTCCCCAGTTCGGTCCCCTTTTATTACGATTACGACGCCCCTTTTATGAGAAGCATGGATGCCGCATCCAGGAGCGAAGACACCCTTAGAAAATGGCTGGACGAATGGGTGTTCGGACCAAAGGACTGGGAAGACTTCCTCGGGAAACTCGGCGTAAAAACGTTGCTGGACCTCAAGGCCGACAGCGTAACGGGCTACAGCACCCGGATGATGAGAGGCAAGAAACCCGCTCCCAGGATGAAAATGCCGCTGTCCGTTGCAAGAAGCGGTTTTTAGAGAGGGGAACAGATATGAGCAAATCGATGGAAGAGCTGATGGAACTGGTTGACAAGATGCCCGATGAACCCGCAAAGCCAGGCGAATTTCTCCTGCCCGAACTGATGGCCATAGCGGTTGCCCACGAGGTTCGGGACGATGATATAGTGTTTGCGGGGACCGGTCTTCCGATGGTCGGAATCATGGCCGCCAATCTGCTCAATGCGCCGCATGCCCTTCTGATCTATGAATCCGGGATCTGCGATGGAAAAACGATGCACGTTCCAATGTCGGTCTGCGACCAGAGGGCCGCTAATATGAGTTCGACGCTGGGCGGACTTGTCGATACGTTTGGATATTTTCTCCAGGGGGGCTTCGTCAGCCTGGGATTTCTCGGAGGCGCGGCAATCGACAAATACGGCGGCGTAAATGTTACATCGATCGGCGACTACTTTGCGCCATCCCACAGGTTTACCGGGTCGGGCGGAAACGCCGACATAGGAGCTATGGCTTGCCGGACCGCCTTTATAATACTCCAGGAGAAAAGGCGTTTCCTGGAAAGAAACGACTACACAACGACACCAGGCTGGTGGTGCTGGGACTTCAAAGCCCGTGAGTGGAAGCCCAAGCAGGAAGTCTGGAAGGGTACACCGTTTGCGAACTGCGGCCCCGAGTCGGTCGTGACCAATATGGGGGTCTACCGGTTCGACGAAAAGGGAATTATGTATCTTGCGTCGAATCATCCGGGTGTGAGTGTTGCCCAAGTTAAGGAAAACTGCGGTTTCGACATCAACGTTGAAAGACTCCAAGGACTGACCCCGGCCCCCACTTACAAGGAACTCTTTGTCCTCAGGGAGTTCGTGGACCCGGAACTTATCTTTTTGCCTCAGAAGATGGAATATCCGCCTGCCATCCAGTCGATAATCGACTCGAAGTAAAAAAAGTAAGCGGCTCAGGGGCAGGTCCCGTTTTTGCCGGGACCTGCCCCCGTTGTCTCGGAATTTGAAACTGCGCAACTGCCTGGCCTCCATCGGGCCAGGTAAGCTTCAGTTTTTATTTGCAACGAGATAACCCCCCACCACCCTCTTTGGATTGTCTCTTTTTTTCTTTTACTGATAGAATTGTCATCAATCTCGAAGAAGGAATATCGACATTGCTGACCAATTTGGCCATCCACAATTTCGCTATAATCCGCGATCTCGAAATAAGTTTCCACACTGGGCTCAATGTCTTGTCCGGCGAGACAGGTGCGGGCAAATCGATTCTGGTAGGCGCCGTTAACCTCATCCTCGGCGCGCGCGCATCAAGTGACATGATTCGAACCGGCGCCGCTGAGGCAAGCGTTGAGGCGGTCATGCCGCTCAAACAGCCCGGAGGCGTTTGCGCACGGTATCTCGAACAGTGGGGGATCGATCCCGGTCCGGAGATTGTAATTCGGCGAAGCATCTCCAGGAGTGGCCGGAACCGTGGATTTATAAACGACCAGGCCGCATCGGTGCAGCAACTCCAGCAGCTTTCGCCCCTCTTGATCTCAGTGTCCGGCCAGCATGAGCATCAGCTTCTTCTCGATCCGGAAACCCACCTGGGCCTTCTCGACGCGTTTGCGCATCTGGATGCGGATTGCTCCGAAGTGCGGGCGATCCATTCGGCATGGCAGGACAGGCGCGAGACACTTGCCCGGGTGAGGCGCGCAAGAGAGCAGAAAGCAGCCCAGATGGACTTTCTGCGATTTCAGATCGGGGAGCTTGAAGCCGCGAAGATTCGACCCGATGAGGATACCGAACTCGCTCGGGAGCGGGAGATTCTGAAAAACGCGGCCGCTTTGAACGATGCTTCGCAAAGGGCCATCAGCGCGATTTACTCCGAGAAAGGCGCCATTTTGGAGCGGCTCTCCGAAGTGGAAAGAGATATCGGTTCGATATTCAACGTCGATGTATCGCAGAAGGGTCTCGGCGACTACCTCCAACAGGCCCGCATTCATTTGGAGGAGCTTGCTCACGCGCTGCGGCGGTATGCGGAACAGATAGTCTTCGACCCCGCAAGATTCGCCGCCGTAGAAGAACGGCTCGCGCTTCTGGCCAGACTCGGCAAAAAGTATAGCCCGGGAGCAAACGAAATGCTGGCCAGATTGGAAGAACTCCGCGCAATGGCCTGCGAAAGTGAGGAATCAAGCCTCCGGGAAGAAGAACTGGAAAAGGAAATCGAATCCCTTCGCCTGGCCTACCTGGACAAGGCCGGCGCCCTTTCGCGAAAACGGCATGAGGCTGCTCTAAGGCTCTCAGAGGAAGTCTCGTGCAGTCTGAGTGAGCTCGATATGACGTTGGCGCGCTTCTGTGCGCAGTTTTACGAAGAAGAAAATCCTCCCCTTTTTTCTCCAACAGGTCTGGACCGGGTAGAATTTTTGCTCTCGGCAAATCCCGGGGAAGACTTGAAGCCGCTGGTCAGGGTAGCCTCAGGCGGGGAGCTTTCCAGAATTCTGCTCGCCCTCAAGAGTCTTCTTGGCAGAAAAGAAGAAGCTGAGACGCTCGTCTTCGATGAAGTTGACGCTGGAATCGGCGGCCGAACGGCAGAGCTTGTCGGGGTTCAATTAAAAAAGCTCTCAGAGCGCCACCAGGTCATATGCATTACTCACCTTCCCCAAATCGCCTGCTACGGCAAATGGCATTACCTGGTACAAAAGAAGGCCGAAGGAAACCAGACCACCACGACAATCCGTATGCTGACGGAGTTGGAGCGCTCGGAAGAGCTGGCCCGCATGCTGGGAGGGATTTCCATTTCACAGAAGGTGCGCGAGCACGCTAGAGAGCTTCTTAAACGGAGCACGGAGAGCGGGGGGCGGACTACGGAGGGTGCATGACGCAAAGCGGCAATCTCCACGCCCGGCGAGCCGCTCTGACCTCCTGCTTCTGATCCCCGTTTGGAGTGGATTATAGATGGTCCTTCTGGCAGATGCTGAAAAACGCAACAGGGCTTTGGATCCGGCAGGGAGCTTTCACCTGACGGCCCCAGCCGGTTCCGGCAAAACCTTTCTGCTCGCCGCACGCTTTCTACGCCTTCTGGGACTGGTAGACCATCCCCAGCAGATTCTGGCGCTGACCTTCACGAACAAGGCGGCAGCCGAAATGCATGAAAGAGTAAGGGGCTGTCTTGAACGGGCGAAGAAAGGTTCGGCGCCCGAAAACCGGGCCGAGGCCGAGCTGCTCGATTACGCCTCGAAAGCCCTCGCGGCACACAAAAACCTCGAAGAACTGCTCCTTGCCGGGGAAATTCTCCACATCCGTACTTTTCATTCCTTCTGCTACGCAATCGCCTCGCAGGCGCCCCTCGAGGCCGGAATCGCCCCCGGTTCCCGCCTAATGGACGAAAACGAACAGGAGTTTTTCCTTCACAATATCGTAAACGAAGCCCTCCAGGAAATTGCATCCCGAAATGAGGCCGATTCGGTACGGCGCGCCCTCATGAACCGTCTTCTTTGTTTGAATAATTCCTGGTGGTCCCTGGCAAACGAGATGAAAGACCTGGTAAAGATGAGAGAGGGACTGGCCGACCTGGTGCAGGTCCTGAGCCGCGACCGGGCGTCGGGCTATCTCGCGGCCAGAGTGCGTGACATGGCCGAAAGGGAACTCAAGCGGCTGAAGGCCGATTTCGAAACCAGCGAGCTCGGGTGCGGATGGACCGGCTTCCTTGAGCAGACCGGCGATGCCGGCGCACAGGCCGCCTGTACTCTGCCGGACGAAATTCCGGGGCCTGAGTGGGAAGCTCTTTCGCAGTGGATTTGCCTCGCAGACACTTTCCTGACCAAAGATGGAGGCGCAAGGAGGCAACTCGGCCCAAAGGCCGGGTTCTACAACGGATTTGCCAAAACCAGGTGGGGCTGCGCCATTCAAAACATGCCTCCCGGAACCGTCCAGAGGCTCCATTCGATCCGCCGGCTTCCTTTACACGATGCGCCGTTGACTGATTTCGATACGCTATGGGACCTGGTTGTTCTATTGCATTCGGTGCTGGAAATCTATGATGCCCGGCGGAGCGCAGCAAGGGCGCTCGATTTTGCCGCCCTCGAGCTGGCTGCCCTGCGCCTCTTCGACGCTGCGGATCCTTCCGACCTTCAGTTGGTGCTTGACCAGCAGATTCGGCATATACTGGTTGACGAGTTCCAGGATACAAGCCGGAAGCAGTGGGAGCTCCTGCAGAAGCTGTGCGCCGGATGGTCGGACGCAGACGGAAGAACCCTCTTCCTGGTCGGCGACCCGAAGCAGTCGATATACGGTTTCCGCAAAGCGGAAGTAAGCCTGTTCCTGGAAGCCGCCAAGCTGGGGGTTCCCGTAGAGGGCGGAGGAAAAATCGGCCTCGAACCTCTTTCGCTCGACACGAACTTCCGCTCGCAGCCCCATCTCATCGACTGGTGCAACAGGACATTCGCAAACACGGTTATGGCTGAACATAAGCCGGAGTTTGACGAAGTCCCTTTCAGCCCGGCGAAGCTCTCACCTACCACGCCGGTTCATCCGGACCCGGCTCCCATCGAGCTCGCCCTTTTTATGGAATGGCCCGACCGCAAGAGCGCAAGGGCAAGGGAAGCACAGTGGCTGGCGGGAAGAATTGCCCGGCATCTCGAAAAAAACGGCCGCGACTCACAGATTGCGATCCTTCTTTTCTCGCGCACCCATCTACCGATGTATCTGGAGGCGCTCCAGCAAAAGAGGCTTCCGGTTCAGGTAAAGGAGGGATTGAAACTCCTGGATAGACCCGAAGTGCGCTGCCTGTGGCAGCTTTGCCGGGCAATAGTCCTGCCTCAGGACGACCTCGCATGGTCTGCCCAGCTTCGGAGTCCCTGGTTTAGCCTTGGCTTTGACCTGATCCATGCCGTTGCGTGCGAAGGCCCTCTTCTCTGGGTAGACAAAATCCAAACTTTTTCGGAAAAAAACGAGGAAGTCCGCTCATTCTGGCAGGCCCTGACCAGCGCATGGCAACACATCGGCCACGAACCGCTGACCGATGTTGTCGAATCCGTATGGCTCGAACTGGACGGGGCAAACGTCGTAGCTTCGAGGTGGGGGAGCCGGGGTCTAAACTGCTGCCGCCGTTTTCTACAGATGGTCAGGGAGGCTGAGCAGGGAGAACCGGTCAGCACGCTGGCGCGGCTGAGTCAGATTCTCGATTCTGCCTATGAACCAGTGGACCCGGACACAGCTTCGTCGAACATTATCCTTTCAACCATTCATGGGGCCAAAGGACTGGAATTCGATGCGGTTTTCATTCCCTTCCTGGACTGGAACCCGAATGGAGGAAGAAAAGAACAGCCTCCCCCATACATGCTCGAAAGGGCGCCCGGCAGCCCCGATTACCTTCTGGCCCCGAGACCTGACCGTCTGATGGGCGAAAAGGACCCGCTCTATACAATGCTGCGGAAACTGCGCTCCAGACGTCAGTTGGGCGAAGCCAGGAGGCTCTTCTATGTTGCGGTTACGCGCGCTCGGCGCGAACTGGTCATGAGCGGACTGGCAAGACGGAAGGGAGACTCATTTTCAACGGCGGCGGAAAGTCCGCTGGGCTGGCTCAGCGAACATTATGGCATCCACGAACTTTGCGCAATAGACCGGATCGCCTGGCCGCAGGAAACCGAAATAACCTCCGCAGCCGAATGGAAAAGATCTACCCGCAGCGAGGATGGTTTTGTTGTCGAAGTAGAACCCGATTGCGGCGCATGCAGTGCGATACCGCCCGAGAGCACGCCGCCTGAAATCGCACCTGCGGAATTTGAACGCGAAAAGCAGGTTTTCACTGTAATCTCACCCTCCCGCCTGGCAGTTTTCGAGCCGGCTCGGCCCGTGGAGCATAGAGAAGGGACGCAGGCCGATCGAGTTTTATCCTGCGCGCCGAACGTATGGGGAACCCTCGTTCACAGGCTCCTCGCTGAATTCGGCAAAAACGGGGCGCTCCCCTCGGCTCAAAGAGCAAGCGCCTGGCTCCGCCGAATGAGAACCGAGAGCTCCGGGTCACTGGAAATAGCCCAGGCAGCCCTTTCAGAGGTCAAATCATGCCTGGCTGACCCCTGGCTACAGGCCCTTTACAAAGTGGCGCCTGAACGCCGGAGGATTGAGGCGCCCGTAGAGTGCACCCACGATCGGGGCACACTTTATTCCGGAGTAATCGATCTTGCCGCAGAGATAGATGGAAAATGGAACCTGGTGGATTTTAAAACCTCGATGCCCCGGGAAGGCGAGTCCGCCGAAGACTTTTTTCGAAGGGAAAGTGAGGCATACAGACCCCAGATTCTTGGATACTGCGAAATCTGGGCGAAGTTGACCGGCACGGACCAGAGGCAGCTACACTCTTTCGTCTACTGGACGGCACTGCGTAAAAACACGAAAGTTTTGCTCTGATACCAGGCTGGTTTCCGGCTTATCCCCTGAACAGTCCCCGCTACAACTGGCTGAGGGTGCCAAGCAGATGTGCGGCCTCGCTCAAAGGCGCGTTCAGATTGGCCCTGTGGTTGGCAAAAAATCCACCGTAACCGGCGTCGAAGACTATCCAGGGGTTTATTTTCTCCGCGATGAAAAACTCGTGCAGCGCCTCATCCAGGATGTCCGTTCCATGCATAGTGGCCAATTGGTTCTTGAACCCCACCCGGCAGACTTTCAGGATTTCGAACTGCACATGGGCCACACCTTTGGCATAATAGAAGTAATCGTCCGCATGGTACCAGCCAACCGGCATGACCAGAGTTCTGTTCACATTTCCGAGCTGGTCCTTGTAGGTGGAGAGTAGCGTGGTCAGCGTGTCGCGGCGGTAGTAGAAACCCCGCTGACCCTTCTCAAGTTTGGCTTTGAATCTTTTCAAGTGCTCGATCGCCTTGCTGTAAGAACTTTCCGCAGATGGGAACCACCATGAAGTGGCGCTGTTCATGAAAAGATTCAGCGCCTGCTCCAGATCGGGATCGTACGAATCGGATTCACCCAGCCTGGTAAGAGTGTCTTTCAGCCGAAGGGTGGTGAACCGGACCATTTCGAGGACCCCGAGCTGATAATTGTTTATGTTGTCGGTAAAACGGCCGATGATGATGTCATTTGGCCGCCAGCCAAGCGTTCTGCCGTTAAGCTCGTGGTCCATTAACTTTATTAAGGTATCGACAAAAGTTACGCCGGGAATCGGGGAAATCTCCGGAAGCTGAAGGTGGTCTCCCCCGTGCTCTTCCCCATGGGCCTCGAGATGCGCTTCCCCATGCTCCGTCACCCCTGGCGCCGGCGCCTGTTGTTTGTCGCCGGGCGCTGCTTCCGGCGCGGGATGCTGCTGGTCCGGATGCGCTTTGTCTGCGTGTGGAGTCTCTGCGAGTCCCAGTGTGGGTTTCTGTAGCGCGGACCCGGCCGATGCTATCCCGATCAGCAGGAAAACGATCACAAGAAAACAGAAGAAAGCGCGAGACCGCATCGCAGAATATCTGCAACAGCTTCCGGTTCTATTGTCGAGAACTCCCATCGGTAGGCTCCTCTAGCTATTCAGATCAACTATGTCTCAGAGTTCCATGTATGTAGCGCAAGCCCCATCGGATTCCCAGGCCGATACACTGTGCAGCCGGACGTTCTCGGTATTAAGCTTTACGGAGAGCTTTTCGAAGAGAAAAAGGGCAATGTTTTCGGAAGATGGATTGTTCTGCGAAAAAAAGGGCAGTTCGTTCAGATACTTGTGATCGACTTCTTCCAGGGCCTCTTTGGTTGCCGCTTTCACTTCGCCGAAATCAACTAGTATGCCGTTTCTCTCCAGGGATTTCCCCCGTAGAACTACTTCAATCTTCCAGTTATGTCCGTGGAGATTTTCACACTTCCCCCGAAAGTCCTTCAAATTATGAGCCGCTCCAAAGCTGCTGATTATCTTTACTTCAAAAAGCCTTTGGTTCAAAAACTATTCTCCTTTCCCGCTCCCGGCCATCTCAGGGTGCAAGTGAATCGAGCTATACAGGAAAGAAGCCACCGGGTGCCTGATAAATTGCGAAAAAGCTCTTCTCATCAATGACTTAAACATTTACTCGAAGGGCTCATTTTTGTCAAACTCTATCGGGGAACCGACCTAAGCTCCCAAGTCGGGCCATGTTTTGCTATTGACTCGATTTTCGATTTCACTTACATATAACAGTTTGTAAGGCGGTGTAGCTCAGGTGGTAGAGCATACGGCTCATATCCGTAGCGTCCGGGGTTCGAAACCCTGCACCGCCAATCTTTCCTCAAGGGGATTCCGGAAAAGGAATCCCCTTTCCCTGCATATCTTTTTTGTTGATCTTCACGCGGCAATTTTTCGCTGGAAAGCTATTTTCTCTTTAAAAATGAGGGGTTCCATCCCCAAAGCGTCCTTTTTTTCTTGAAAACCGGAGAATAATCCTTTAATAATTTATGAAGACCCAATAAGACTGAAAAATCCAAACCCGAAACGCTCCCTACATCCAATGGCGCTGTAAGGAAAGGAAATTTTATGACTTTGACGAAAGCTCATATTGTCGAGAATTTATTTGCCAAGAACATTTTTACTAAGACCGAATCAGCCCAGGTTATCGAGACCCTCTTCGAAATAGTAAAAAACACCCTTGAGAAAGGTGAAGACGTCCTGATAAGCGGGTTCGGCAAATTCAGCGTAAAAGAAAAAAACAAGCGCCGTGGCCGCAATCCACAGACCGGCGATCCCATTATTCTCTCCCCCCGTAAAGTGGTTACCTTCAAGTGCTCCGGTGTCCTCAGGGAGAGAATCAACGAAGGTAAATAATCTTCCCACGAATAGGAGATCCTCTTGAGCGGAGGATTCCCCTTTGAAACCGTGCAATCGGCCGAAGGCGAACTCCTCGTTACCTTAAAGGTTCCCCTGACCGATGAAAACGCCGCTGAAATCTGGAAATACCTGAGCGGCCTTATCGCACGAAAAGAGCATACCTCACTCGTTCTCGATTTTTCCGGGGTCTCTAAGGTAGACAGTGCCGGAACGGCGCTGTTGCGGTCGATTCGGCGCATCTGCGAAAGCAACGGCGTTCGGCTTCGGATTGAATCCATCCAGCCTCCGGTCAAACATTTTCTCGATTACCTGGAGCACGAGACACCTGAGGAGCACCCCCCGCCACCAACCGGCTCTCCGGTCTCCCGTTTTGGCGCTTTCCTGATTGAACAGGCAGCCGAATTCAGGGATTTCGTTCGCTTCTGCGGCTCTTTTTTGTCCATCGCGACCGGCTCTGTTCGCCGTCTCGGGCGTTTTCGCTGGCGAGAGACATTCTATTATTTTCAGATGGCGGGACCGGACGCCATGACGATACTGTTCCTGATCAGCTTCCTTCTCGGGTTGGTCATGACCTTCCAGGCGGCTATGCAGCTCAAGCAATTCGGAGCAAACATCTATGTCGCCGACCTCGTGGGCCTTGCTCTGACTCGCGAGCTTGCCCCGGTGTTTACGGCGATGCTGCTTGCAGGACGATCCGGCTCGGCTTTCGCAGCCGAGATAGGGACCATGAAAGTCGGCGAGGAACTGGATGCCCTTGCCGTCATGGGATTCAATCTAAATGAATTCATAACTCTTCCCAAAGTGGTCGCCCTTATGCTGGCAGGACCTCTGCTGGTCATGTGGTCCAATTTTGCAGGACTTTTAGGAGCGATTGCCGTTTCCACGGCCGCCCTCGACCTCACACCCTACAGCTTCATACATGAGGTCTCAGTGGCAATCACCTTCACCGACATCGCCGAAGGCCTCATAAAAGCAGAGGTTTTCGCAATTCTCGTAGCCCTCGTCGGCTGCTTTCGCGGGTTCCAGGCCGGCCCGGGAGCGGACAGCGTAGGGCGCCAGACCACTTCGGCAGTCGTTAGCGGACTCTTCCTGATTATTCTCGCTGACGCCATATTGACCGTCCTGTACCATGCATTCGGCTGGTAGTTACCTCTAGATTCTTTCTTTTTTTCCAATCAAAGTAAACTCCCCGATGTACAGCCGTTTTCGCGGACTTATATTCATTTGGCCGGATGTAATTGTCCCGTATTCAATCTGCGTCGAGGGCCAATGGGGTGAGCGGCAGCCTGAAACGTATTCTCAGCCAGGTATGAAGAATCAGTATGCCGGGGGTCTCCTTCAATATCTCCGATATCGAACATGCGCTTTGCGTCGACAATATCTCGCTCGGCTATGGGGAAAAGATAATATTGGAAAACGTAAGTTTCTGCGTCGAACCGGGACAGATAGTAACTGTTCTGGGAGGCAGCGGCAGCGGGAAGAGCACCCTTATAAAAGGTCTGGTCGGCTTGCTCAAACCGACGAAGGGTCGTGTCGAACTCTATGGAAAGGATATTTCAGGGACCGGCGGCCAGGAATGGCTGGAGTGGGCAAGGAGAACTATCGGGGTCCTGTTTCAGTCAGGGGCGCTCATCGGCTCTCTTACTCTTGCTGAGAATATCGCTTTACCGATCCAGGAGTTTTCAAGTGTTCCAAAGGAGATTCTGCCCGAAATTGTCAGGCTCACGTTGGAAATGGTTAGGCTGGACGGGTATGGGAACTATTATCCGGCGGAACTGAGCGGCGGAATGAAAAAGCGGGCGGCTCTGGCCAGGGCGATTGCCCTCGATCCACAGATTCTTTTCTGCGATGAACCCACCGGCGGGCTCGACCCTGTAATAGCCGCCGAAATGGATAACCTTCTTCTGGAACTCAACCGTGTACTGGGCATCACGATGGTTGTCATTACCCACGACCTGTCGAGCATTAAGTCTATATCGGACTGGTCAATCATGGTCGATGGGGGCGCCAGGGGTATAATAGCGGCCGGTCCGCCTGACGAGTTGGAAAAAAGCCCGGACCCACGCGTCTATGATTTTTTCCACAGGCGGGCCCCGAGCGGCAATGCCTCATGAGGGGGGACCCAGTTGGCCCGAACGGTTAGTCCATTCAAAATCGGCCTGTTTGCCCTGATTTGCCTGGCGCTGATAGCCGGGGCAGCTATCTGGCTCAAAGCAACTTTTTTCTTTCATCAAACAAAAATATACTCCACCTATTTTAATGTCTCGGTAAAAGGTCTGCAGAAGGACTCGGTGGTCAACTACCGGGGGGTTCCCGTGGGCCGGGTCTATAGTCTCGGGATCGCTCCGGACAGGCGCCTGATCGAAGTACTGATGAAACTGCCGGCCGATTTTCAGGTCGACAATACCCTTGCCGCGCGGTTGCGTGAGCAGGGCCTGACCGGGCTTCGCTATCTCGAAATAGACTCCGCCCCCGAAGATATCGATCAATTCACCCCGAAGATTACCTTTCCAACGAAATATCCCTGTATCCCTTCATACCCGTCCGAACTCGATCTGATCGAGGCCGATCTCCATAACCTGTACCTGAAATTCATGTCTTTGGATTTGCAGGGGCTTGCGGACTCATGGAAGAAGACTTCTGGGCTGTTCAACAATCTCCTGGTGCAACTGGGCGCCGAGTCCCCGAGCGGCGGTGACCTCCAGGAAACGATTGCCTCACTGAAAAAGGCCTCGCGGGACTTTGCGGTGCTTCTCGAAAGGCTCTCCGGAGCGGCCTCCAAGGAACGCATCGAAAAAGGCGTGAAAGACCTTACGGCCACTCTGGCATCAGCGAGACAGGCCTCGGACAAGCTCAAGCGACAGCTTGACGCCCTGCCTCCGGGCACTCTCAAACACCTCTCGGACCAGTTTGGCGAGACGCTCCAGTCCGGCGAAACGGCTTTTTCAAACCTGGGAGACAAAGTCAACGAATCTGCCAACCTGCTCGAACAGGACCTTCAGCAACTGGGCGTCGTGATCGCCCGGTTGAATTCGCTCGTCCAGAGCATCAAGGAACAGCCGAACCGGCTGATCTTTCCCGACCGACAGCCGGAGGAGCCATTTAAGAACAGATAGGTAGAGCACACCTCTTTGAGAGGCTGGACCGGGCGGAATACGCGGCGCCATAATTTTCAGTGAAGGACACTTCTTGAGAGGAAAAACCCTTTGATGCAGGATATTATGCGCAAACAGAGCGGCGCCCGAATCGGGGAAAATGGACCGGGAAAATTCGCCGTATTGAGATCCTGGGTGTTTATACTGCCACTGGTAGTGTTGTCCGGCTGTCTGGGATCGCTATTCAACCAGTCCGTTGCGCCCGACTATTACCAGATCGACTACCCTTTCCAGCCTTTGAGCTGTGCAAAACCGTTTCCCGGAACGGTGCGAATCTGGCCTTTCAACGCTCCCGCCCCTTTCGACCGCGACCGGATGGTTATGATTTCCCACTCCTTCCAGGTCCGCCCTTCGTCACATTACAAATGGGTCAACCCTGCCGGAAACATGATCGCAGACAATCTGATGCGTGATCTCTCGCTTGGAATGGTATTTGAAAACAGCGTTCCGGTGGGAAATCCCATGCCGGCGGCATACGAGATAAGCGGACAAATCTATCGGTTCGCACTCGTAGAAAACAGCTCCACCTCCCATGCCCTGCTGGACATGGAAATCAGCCTCGTGCAGCAAAAACCTCGTTCTGTTCTCTTTCGAAAACATTTCCATTATCAGAGCCCTCCCCTGACTTCTACTGGTCCCAATGAGTTTGCGGCTGCAATGGCAGGCCTGGTCTCACAGCTCTCAGCAGATTTGAGAAACGACCTGTGCGAAATCATGCAAGACAACTCGCATCCAACCGGCGGCTGATATGGTCGACCTGCCGCTTGATCTTATTATCCTTCTGCAGCGCCTTTGTGAGATCGTTTATGGCGTACAGCACGGAACTGTGGCTCCGCAGGAATGACTTTCCTATTGATTCAAGCGACTCGGTCGTATAGCGCCGGCATAGATACATTCCGATCTTTCGAGCTGCGGCCAACTCCTTTCGCCTTTTCGAAGACTTCAGATCTTCCATGGAGATATGAAAAGCGCAGCAGACGATCTGCTGAATGTGATCGATGGTCAGTTTCGGCAGCCTGTCGAGCATCGTCTCAGTGAGTTCTCTGGCAAGGTCCAGTGTGACCGGAATGCCCTGAATATTTGATTTGGCGATTATACCGACAAGGCAGCTTTCGAGTTGCCGGATATCCCCCGTCACCCGCTCAGCCATGAAATAGATCACTTCGGGTGGCAGATTGGCGTTTTCCCCCAGTGCCTTCTTTCGAATTATCTCGACTCTGGTCTTGAGGTCCGGAGGTCCGATGGGGGCAACAAGGATGCCGTTAAGTCTGGACTGCAATTCGCTGGTGAGTTTCGGGATGTCCTTTGGAAAGGTATTGCCGGTGTACACGATCCTCTTGCCGCGATGCATCAACTCATCCAGGGTATAAACCAACTCATTTTGCACTTTTTCCTTGCCGCTCAGAAACTCTACTTTTTCGAACAGTAGCACATCGCATTCGGTGCGAAACTTTGCTTTGAAATCTTCAATGTTCCCGTTCTTAAGTGAATAGATCATCTCATTTGCGAACTGCTCGGCAGTTAAGTAATGAACCCTCACATCGGGCGCTTTCCGGCAGATATAGCTGCCGATCGCATGTGAGAGGTGACTCTTTCCCAGCCCGGTTTCGGAAAGAATGTAAGCCGAATTATTGTAAAGTTGCTGCCCGCTCGCTATGCCCCGGGCAGTGGCGAAAGCGAGTTGATTCGAAGACCCCACCACAAACTGGTCGAAAGTGAAACGGGGGTTGAAAACCGGTCCCACCCGCTTGATAAGGTCGCTCATTGCTATCTGCTGTGGAGGTTCTGCCCGGGGCACATGACCTTCCACTTCCTCCGGCTCAGGCCCCCTGCTAACAGTCTGATACTCCAGTCTGCGCACCAGCGGGTAAAACTCCTGCACAGCCGCCAGCAGCTTAAGCTCCAACTTCTCCCTTATCCACTCGATGTGAAACCGGTTCTTGCACCCCAGTGACGCTGTTTCATTTTCCAGCCCCAGAAACTCAATTGAAGAAACCCAAAGATCGTACTGCCCCCTTGACAGGTTTGACTGTAGCTTTCTCTTGATTTCCTGCCAATTCTGCTCCATAGTTTCTGCCCGTTCCCCGAAAAGACAAAGTCCATCTGTTGAAGGACGTAGGCACCCCCCAGCGCGAACGCCCTCTCTTGCAAAACCTGATGCTGAAAAATGAAATGGAGTAAAACGATTTGTGCCCCGGAAAGAAACTTAATTAGCCCCCAAATTGTGGATGCCAGTTTTAGTGAATCTTCCCGAACTCGTCAAAGTTGATCTTCCGAGTTTTAAGAGAGAAAACACAAAAGGGTAGGAGAGGAAAAAATCCGTCAGGATGAACGGATGTTAGGCTGCACAGACATATAAGTCGCTGAAACAAAAGGGAGTTTTAGGGGAAATCTTTTCCACAGTAATATCAAAGGCATCCATCAATCCTGCGCGAAATCAGCAAAAGCAGCTCAATTAGAAAACTCCATTTTTCTCTCATTTTCGTACAAATTCATAAAAAACGTACTCGAAAAAACCGGACCCCCATAATTGGAGACGATTCTTCAAACCGAGCGGCAAGTAATGAATTTCACATCCAATCAGTCACTTTTACACTGCGGCCTATTTACTTTTTGACGCATGCATGCTTTGTTTCATATAATTCGGTTCAATAATCGCACATGGGCATTTACCTCGAATTTCGACCCTTCCTCTACGAACCAACAGGCGATTGAGTGCCTGAAGGAGAAGATTCATGTCCCGAAGATTCGCCAATTTCTGTCGGTTTTCTACGTTTTTGGCTGTTTTTATTCTGATATCCGCCGTACGCCCGGGTAGCTTGAGGGCGGGCCAGGGGCCGTTGACCGTGGTTCATGATCCGGTAGTTGCCGGGACATGGTACCCGGGAACGGCTTCGGAACTGAGCAAACAGGTCGAAGATTATTTGAGCCGGGTCCCTGCGCGCAATGCAAAGGACCGGATAGCGGCAATTATCGCCCCTCACGCCGGCTACATCTACTCAGGCCAGGTGGCCGCCTATTCCTTCAAGTCTATCCAGGGACAAAAGTTCGATTCGGTCATCGTAATTGGTCCGAGCCATTATGTGTCGTTTCCAGGGGTCGCTACCTACGATTGCGCCGGATTCCGTACTCCGCTCGGGGTAATTGCGCTTGACAACGAACTGATAGCCGCTCTTATGAAGCACGAACCACGCATAAAGGACCTGCCGGATGTTTTCATGCGGGAACATTCTCTGGAGGCTGAACTCCCCTTCCTGCAGGTCGCTATGCCCGGTTTCAAGCTCGTTCCCCTCGTCATGGGAGATTCCGATATTGCCACATGCCGCTGGCTGGCTGAGGCAATAGTCGAATGCACAAAAGGCAAATCTGCGCTGATAGTGGCAAGTTCCGACCTCTCCCATTACCACTCTTACGATGTAGCGGTTGAGATGGATCGGTTGCTGCTGCAGAAGATCGGGGCGCTGGATACCGAAGGGGCCGCTCAGTGTCTGGAGAACCGAAAATGCGAGGCCTGCGGCAAGGGGCCGATAATTACGGCGATGCTTGCCGCGGCAAAGCTCGGCGCCGACCGGTGCGATATCCTGCATTACGAGAATTCGGGGGATGTCACCGGAGAGAAAATGTCTCCCAGGGGCGTTGTCGGGTACGGTGCCGCTTGTTTTTCGATACCTTCGGCCGGCAGGGACAGGGACGAAGCCGGAAAGAAGAAGGCCGGAATCGACCTGGGCCTGAGCAAAGAGGAGCGGGAGGAACTTCACTCAATCGCCCGAAAGGCGATAGAAGCGAAACTCACATCGGGCTCACCCGCCTCACGGGGCGCGCAGAAGGATTTCCCGAAGCTCAAGGAACCCCGGGGTGCCTTTGTTACTATCTATAAGAAAGGGGAGTTACGTGGCTGTATCGGGCAGATCGTCGCAAGAATGCCCCTGGCGGAGGCGGTGGCGGCAATGGCCGAGGAGGCTGCATTCCGTGACCCCCGGTTCATGCCGGTCAGACCCGGCGAATTGAGCGATTTGACGATCGAAATTTCGGTCCTCACCCCTCTGCAAAAGATCCACTCCACCGATGAGATCGAAGTCGGAAAGCACGGAATCGTGATAGCCAGGGACGGATCGATGGGCCTTTTGCTGCCTCAGGTAGCAACGGAATACGGATGGAACAGGACCGAATTCCTGGAGCATTGCTGCCAGAAAGCCGGCTTGTCCGCAAATATCTGGAAGGACAAGGACACCGAGATTTATATCTTCTCGGCGGATGTTTTTTAGAAAAGGATGCGGGGACAAAATGGATCTAAAGAATAACACTCCCGGCCTCGGCAATATGGATAGACGGAGCTTTCTGAACGGTTGTTTCCGTTGCGCCCTGTTGTGCGCGGGGTCGCAGGCCCTTCCGCTTGGCTTTCTAGCCTCCGGGTCGGATGCACAGGAAGTCAGGAAAGGCCTGCTCGGACGCAGACTATCACCCTACTTTACGCCGCTTGCCGATAAACGCGTGCGTTGCGAGCTTTGTCCGCGGCAATGCGAGACCGGAGACGGAGAACGCGGCTATTGCCGTGTCAGGGAAAACAGGAACGGACAATACTATTCCCTTGTTTTCGGAAATCCCTGCGCAGTCAATATTGACCCGGTGGAAAAGAAGCCCTTCTTCCATGTTCTGCCGTCCACACGGTCGTTTTCCATTGCCACAGCCGGGTGCAACTTCAACTGCAAATTTTGCCAGAACTGGGAAATCTCGCAGGCCAGCCCGGACGACACCTTGAACTATGAACTTTCTCCCGAACAGGTGGTAAGCAGCGCCTCCCGTTTTGAATGCGCCTCGATAGCGTCGACTTATGTCGAGCCCACCATTTTTATGGAATATATGATTGAAGTCGGAAAGCTGGCCAGGAAAAGCCGAATCCTGAACGTGATGCACTCAAACGGCTATGTAAACTCTAAGCCGCTCGAGGACCTAAGCAACTGTCTCGACGCGGCATGTATCGACCTGAAGGGTTTTACGGAGCAATACTACCGGGAAATTACCGAGGGAACCCTTCAACCCGTTCTGGAGACGCTGAAATATCTGAAGCACAGAGCAATTCACACCGAAATAGTGAATCTGGTGATTCCAGGGAAAAATGACGATATCGATCAAATCGCCGCAATGAGCAGGTGGATCAGAGACGAGCTGGGGCCGGATGTACCGCTTCACTTCAGCAGGTTCTACCCTTTGTATAAACTCAAAAGCATCGAACCTACTCCCGTATCCACTCTGGAGGCAGCCTGGAAGAAGGCAAAGGACGAGGGTCTCAACTTTGTCTATATCGGCAACATTCCGGGGCACCCGGCGGAGAACACCATTTGCCCGGGGTGCAAAAAGCCGGTAATCACGCGTACAGGATTCAGTGTAACCTCGATTTCTTTGAAAGAGGGCAAATGCGCCGGGTGTGGCCGGCAAATACCGGGAGTCTGGCGCGCAGGCTGATCTTCCTGATTTTATCCTTCTCTGCCTGTCCGATTATTGAAAAGAGTGGCGGAAGTCGCCAGGCAGACATACGCAAGTATCAAAAAGGTTATGGGAATCCCAAAAACGGGCAGGAAAAAAAGAGAGCCGGCTACAGCCCCCGCTGAGGCCCCGGCCAGGTCGGCCGCATAAAGGCCCGCACCCCGCACCTTCTCACTGCAGGCAACCGCAGCGAAAAACTGTCCGCCTCCAAACATCCCCGCTAAAAAGGCCAGCGCCGAAAACAACAGCAGCATGGAGTCATGCCCCAGGTTATCGAGCACAAAACTTCGAAAGACTGAAAACAACAGGTAAAGCACACCCAGGTAAGCGGCAAGACCAATCTGGATAAGGAAAAGACGCCTGGCCCGCCACCTCCCCGGCACGGTCCCCGCCAGAGCGCTCCCCGCGGCCAGTCCAGCCATGAAAAAAGAGATGATCAGGGCCATCTGCTTGTAGACCGAACCCTCAACTATCTGATAAACCAGCACCAGCGCTACTTCGACCACTATCAGCACCGCCCCGCAGGCGCCCGTGTTCAAGATAACCGCTGAGCCGAAGCCGCCCTTTGCCCTTATAGCCGCAACGAACACGGCAAAGACCACCACGAAGCCCGCCAGGATGGGAAAAGCGGAACCTCGCGAAATAAAACCGAGTAACCGCTCAATTGCCGGATGAAGCTGAGCGCCCCACAAACCTAGTCCATACAAATAACAGACCGGCTCGAAATCTCTGTTTATCCTGGCCGGAAGGCCTTCACGGATGATCGACTCCATGTACGCCAACCGGATGGGATTAAAAAGATCCAGAAGGTAGAAGTCCCGCACATACCTGAGATCTAGACTGCGCGAGCGCATGCGGTCGATCAGCACCCTGGGGTCCCTGGTAATTTCTGCGCCATCCCGTGATGCGAGAAAACGCGCGTTGTCGCCCGGTAGAATCAGGACATACCCGAAGACCTCCCGAAGAGTCGCGTGAAGAGATTTTAGCAATAGGGCCTCCCTCGGTCCGACTATGTCAGGCGCCGACGGGACCCCGAAAGAAAAGAGGCCGCCCCTGTTCATCAGCGACCTTATCCGGGAAAAAAACTCCACGGTGTAAAACCGGTTCATCTCAGCATTTACCGGTTCCCCCGCGCTGAGAAGTATTACATCGTACCCTCCCGCCGCGCTCCCCATGAAACGCTTGGGGTCCATGTGCCTGACGCGCACGCGCGGATCGCTCCCGATTGCCGTTTGGGAAGGGGGCAAAACCGCCTCTGTAAATGCCGTTACCTCCGCGTCGGGTTGAACGCAGTCAACATTCCTTATGCCGGGATGCTTCAGAATTTCTACCAGCAACTCCGGTGAATAATCCCCGATCACGAGGACCTTCCCCGGATCGGCATGCTCTAGAAGCGGCACATGGGCCGCCGGCTCGGCGCTTTGCGGGTCCGGGCTGGAAAAGAGCCACAACCCGTTCGAAAACAGTGAAAATTGCTCTGAACTGAATAGAAATGTCAGATTGTGGTAGGGGGTGTCCCTCGATTGACTGAAACTTTTTCCCCACTGCATACGGCGCGTCATCAAGTCCACTTTTTCCGAGTAACCAAATAAAATACACGCCGCAAAGAGGGCTGCTGCTAGAAAGAGCGAGCATGGAACCTTTCGCGGGTATTTCCTCCCGGCCCCGGCCACCAGGGCTGCGGCAAGCAGAAAGGAAACCAGGACAAGGCTCCCGGCAAGTGAAGGGTAAAGCGGAAGGAGAATGAAGTAGAATACCAGCCCACCGGCGCCGGACCCGAGGGATTCGGCGAGGTAGACTGAAATCGATCTTTCCTCGCCTTTTGAGCCTAAGCGGGAGAGTTCCCATGCAGCGGCAAACATCCAGCCGGAGAAAAAGCAGACAGGCGCCGTCGCGCAGAACCCGATCACCAGCATCATGACCGGCGAGAGAAGCTCTCCCGACGGGATCGACCACAGCGCCCTTGCGGCCCTAATCCAGACGATCGTCGCCGGCAGAGCTGCGCAGAAGAGAGCGAACCCTGCAAGCAGGGACCCGAATTTCGGCGGCCTTTTTCTGAAGATGCGCCCGGTCAGCCCGCTACCCGCCGCCGTACACAAAAGCCAGGAAGCAAGAATAAGCCCGGTTGAAAGCTCGTTGCCGTAAAAGATGACGAGCAATTCGCGAATCACCAGTATCTGCCCGATAGAAGCAGCAAAACCGGCCATGAATATCAGTACGGCTATCCGGGATGCCATACCTGAGTATATTAATTTTTCGTGATTATTCCAGGAAGTTCTACTATCACCATACTTTGGTGGCTCTGCCCATGGAATTTATTTGCCTGGTGAGGCAATTTTTTGTCTTGTATATAGTCCCGGAGGGAAGAGAAATCAGCGGCCCGCAAATCTCGGATACCCGGCGAACGCCGCTTCCGTGCCCCCTTTGGTTGTTTTCAATTTCTTATCTCTCGCGACCGCTGAGCCAGCCTTTTTTCGAAACCGGTCATTATTAAAAAACCTGCCAGGAACAGTGCGCTGATCCCCTGGACGGGATGCTCGGCTATCTGGAGGAAACCTGCGCATCCGATTACGAGCCCCGCAACGATCTGAATTACACCACTCATGTCATCTCCCCCTTTGCCCGGAAAGGATGAGCAAATTGTGTTCCAATCAGGACCGCAGACTCCGCTTCCCCGACGGAGCGTTCCCCCATTTCTTTGGCAAGTATCTGAAAACGTTGAATAATACTCCAAAGATTCTGCTGCGTCGCCTGACCGTGTGTCTGGTGTTGGTGCTGCAGGGATTTTGACACTCTCATTATCTGAGCTGAAGGTTTGACGATATTTCGTAAAATTCTCGAAACAAGGCGAAAACTGGACTCCCCTCTGACTACCTGATTGAATTCCAGACAGAGATTTCTCCCGCCGAGAATTTGTAACTTGTTGCTTATCTACCCGAAAATATTGCCATTATTTTTGAAATCATTATGTTTAATTGAAAATATGCGTTCAAGAAACGCTCTCATGTTTTCCAAGGGCTAAACACAGAGGAGCTTGCCATGAAAAATTTTGTGGTACCGGTTTTAATTGGTCTTTTTCTACTATCCGGGGCTGTTGTCGTCCAGACGGCGCCCGCTCCCGGAGAAATTGACCGTATGGAAGCTGCAACACGAGTTTTCAATGACGCGCTCGGAAGGATTCCGGCCCCGATTCTGACCGGCGCCCAAGGGATAGCGATAATCCCGGGCGAGGTCAAAGCCGGTTTTGTCTTCGGCGGTGAAGTCGGCCAGGGTATCCTGGTGGCCCGCAATTCGAAGGGGACTTGGTCTCCGCCTGCGTTTATCTCGATTGCGGGCGCGAGCTTCGGTCTCCAGATAGGGGGTGAGGCCAGGGATATCGTACTGGTTCTCAACACTCCCATGAGTGTGGCGGCTATTGAGAACGGGACCCTCAGTCTGGGTGGCGACGTTTCAGTGGTTGCCGGTCCCGCCGGAGGAGAGGTTGAGGCCGCGGCGCCGGTTCCTGCGGTTTATTCCTACGTGATGAGCTTCGGAGCGTTCGTCGGAGCAACGGTGCAAGGGGCCGCACTGTCGCTCGATACCGGCGCAAACCGCGATTTTTACGGCGTGTCCGATCCGCTGAGAATGGCGGCCAGGGTAATTCCCGAACCGGCCAGAAGGTTCACTTGCTCGCTGTCCAGAGCTACCGGTTCGAGATCGAAATTCTGTAGCTGATCTACCAATATCAAAGCGGAAGAGTGGTTTTTGATCGGAAGTAGCCTTAGGTGGGTCCCGGCCTTGGCGGGACCCATTCGTCCGCCCTTTTTTCAGCAGTTTTTGGGCTTTGAATTTTGGAAGAACTGCTATTCAGGCATATTCGGCAAACCTTCCAGCGATGGCTGAAGGTCTTTCACGATTGCTTCGAGCGTCCGCTGGAGGTCTTTTTCGGGGCAAATCCGCACCTCACCGGTTTGCCTGATTTTTATTTCCACGTCTCCCGTCTTTTCGTGTTTCTGGCTGACAACTATCCTTACCGGGATTCCAATAAGGTCGGCGTCTTTGAGCTTTACGCCCGCCGATTCGTCCCTGTCGTCATAGAGGACTTCATATGCGGCGCTGAGCTCAGAATAGATCCGTTCGGCCATTTCCAGAATTTGCGGCTTTTTGCCGAGAGGAGAGATGACAATGTGAAAGGGGGCGACCGTAAAAGGGAACCGTATCCCGGAATCATCGTGCCATTCTTCGACAACCGAGGCCATCAGCCGTTCGACTCCGATGCCGTAGCACCCCATCACTACCCGTTTCTGCTCTCCTGAGCTGTCCAGATAGGTTACGTCCATCGAGCCGGGGGCGGTATATTTGGTCCCGAGTTTGAAAGTGTGCCCCAGTTCGATTCCCCGTCGTATCTTCAGGTCAGCGGCCCCGCACACGGCGCACCGGTCGCCTTCCCGCACCTCGGCAATATCGGCGGCCTCGGTCAATTCGAAGTCCCGGCCGGGAAGCACGTTTCTATAATGCACGTCCGGCTCGTTGGCCCCGGCGATATAGACACTCCCGCTCGTTATCGAAGTGTCCAGCACGGTTCGGACCCCTTTCACGCCGACTGGCGACAGAAAACCGGCGTGAAGCCCCTTGTCAGACAATATCGTCTCCGGCGCATAGTCTAAATGGACTGCCCTGAGGTGGTTCACGAGCTTTGCCGTGGATACGTTGAAATCTCCCCGAATGACCGCCAGCACCAAAGTTTCGTCGGCAACATAGGCCACGGTTTTCAGGAAATGTTCCTCCGAGGAGTTGAAGAACCCCGTCAGGTCGGCAATCGTTTTCACATCCGGAGTATGGACCCTTTCCAGAGGAGGCGTATCTGCGGGGAGACCCTGCACCGGTTTGATTCCAACCGCTTTTTCAGTGTTCGCACTGTAGCCGCAGCCGGGACATACGACAAAGCGGTCCTCGCCGCTCGGGGATTCAAGCATGAACTCATGAGAGCCGGTCCCGCCCATTATCCCGGAATCGGCTTCTATGGGGACCGAATTGATGCCGCAACGGGCAAATATCCGGAGGTAGGCGTTAAATATCTTTGGGTAGTAGGCGTCCAGATCGTCAAAGTCGCTGTGAAAGCTGTAAGCGTCTTTCATGAAGAACTCGCGAACCCTGAGCAGGCCCGCGCGCGGGCGGGCCTCATCGCGAATCTTGGTCTGAATTTGGTAGAGCATAACCGGAAGGTCACGGTAGGAGCGCACGAACTGCTTTGCTATATCGGTTACGACTTCCTCGTGGGTCATGGCCAAAACAAATTCACGGTCCCGCCGGTCTTTGAACCGGATCAGTTCCTCGCCGATATCGAAATAGCGGCCCGTTTTCTTCCAAAGCTCAGCCGGATTGACAACCGGCATGGTGATCTCGAGGCCCCCTATCGAGTTAAGTTCTTGGCGTATGATCTGCTTGATTTTTTTGACTACTCGATCTCCGAGCGGCAGGAGCGAATAGAGCCCGGCAGCTACGGGATATACATAGGAGCCTCGAAGCAGAAAAATATGGGACGCCGTTTCCGCCTCCTTGGGCGAGTCGAAAAGAGTATGAATGAAGGCTTGCGAGTAACGCATTTTTTGACCTCGTCGTGTTTGACGTTCGGTGTAGTATCCCGATCTCCGCGCTCAGCGAGCTGTGGATACTACCATTTATCCATTTGAAGTCTCAACATTTGTTTCGCGCCGGCAGGACGGCCGATGGTTGCATTGCGGCGCGCCCGCGATTTTTTTTCGCCTTGTTTATCTGCCTGACGTGATTAATTATATTAAGTTTATGTTCGATTCTGTTCAGTATAATGATAGATTTATGAATCATTTCCTAATGGGAGGGCGCTGTGGCGGGGAGCGGCAAGAAGGATTTCCTTGATGAACTGAAGGCCATGAAAGAGCGCATGGAAGATCTGTTCATGAGTAATTTCGACCCCGGGTCAACCGGGCAAAACAAGCCGAAAGGTTCTGAAGACTGGGTCCCTTTGAGCGATATCGTCGATTCCGGAGAAGAACTGATCTATTCGATGGATTTGCCCGGTGTTCTGGAACATGACATTCAGGTTGAGTGCAAGGCCGGCCGGCTGTGGGTTTCGGGACTGAGAAAAAATGACCTTCCTGAAGGGGAAGCTTTTCGAGTCGAGAGGCCCACAGGCGCATTTTCGAGGGTTTTTAAATTTCCCTGCCCGGTGGATGAAGACGGAATCCAGGCCGAGTTCAAAAAGGGCGTGCTCAGGGTCAGCGTCCCCAAGAGTTCCCCCGGATGCCGCACGCATAGAATAGAAGTGCGCGAGGTCGAATGACCGGCGCCGCGCCCGGAATTGAGGGTGTTTAGCATATGATTGGAAGCACGATAAGGACCACCCTGCTGCTCGCCGCGCTCACTGTCCTTATTCTCTGGATCGGGAAGATGATCGGGGGGCAGGGGGGAATGCTTGTGGCTTTCATCCTTGCCGTAATAATGAACGCAGGGAGCTACTGGTTTTCGGACAAGATAGTTCTGGCCATGTATCGGGCCCAGCCTATCGAGGAATCTCAAGCCCCGCAGGTTTATCAAATCGTCCGCGAGCTGACGGCAGAGGCTCATTTGCCTATGCCCCTGATCTACATGATTCCACAGGAGACGCCTAATGCCTTCGCGACGGGTAGGAACCCCGAAAACGCCGCGGTGGCTGTAACCGAAGGAATCATGCGCATTCTGACGCCCGCTGAACTAAAGGGGGTCCTGGCGCACGAACTCGGACATGTGAAAAACCGGGACATTCTGGTGAGCTCCATTGCAGCGACCCTCGCCGGGGCGATAATGATCCTGGCCAGTATGGCTCGATGGGCTGCGATTTTCGGAGGTTTCAGAGGAGACAGCGACGACGACAGGGGCGGCGGAATCCTCAGCCTTATCCTAACGGCCATCATGGCCCCGATTGCGGCGACTCTCATCCAGCTCGCCATATCAAGGAGCCGTGAGTATCTCGCCGATGAAACAGGCGCTCGCCTTGCCCATAACCCCGAAGGCCTTGCCCGCGCCCTCGAGAAGCTGGCCGTGGCATCCGAACGAATTCCGATGGACGCCAATCCCTCGACGGCTCATATGTTCATTGTAAATCCCCTTTCGGGCCGGGCACTGGCCGGTCTGTTCAGCACTCATCCTCCAATTGAGGAAAGAATCCGGCGGCTGCGGTCGATGGGTTGAGGCGGAATGCCTGCGCCCCACGATGGCTGATGAAATAATTACGTGCGTATCGGTGTTCCACAGTTCTGAATCTTCGCTTGCATTTCCGGGCTCAATCGTATGACAAGCTCTGCATTGTACGAACCGGTTGACAGTCCAGGCGGTGCCGGACTCGAGGATAGCGTCTTCGAATATATCTGCTGCGCCGCTATACCATAAGAACGCGATATCGCAGCACCCGACCCGTCTTTGACCGCCGGATCAACGTCGGTCGTAAAGATTGAAACTGTATTGTCGCTGTTTCGAACAATATCGAAAGTACGGAACTGCTGTGGGAAATCCCTCAATGATGAAGTTTCAATCTGCCAGAAGCCGAGTTCAGGACGGTCATCATCCGGTGACCTAAACGGGGTAACTGTATTTACATGACGATGCCCCGCTATCCACAGGATGAGATTCGGATATTTATGCAGCGTGTCAAACAGCGTCTTCTCGGATACGGAAGATTTTGACCACCAACCGAGAAAAGATTCCGGCTTTTCGACGCCTATCGGTACGTGCGCAGCGATAATCATGAGCTTACCTTCGGACTGCCCCTTGTCAAGTTCACCTACAAGCCAGTCATAACGAGCATTGTCAAGAGATCCGTGCCCATAGCCGTGAAAATCGATATCGTCTTCCCTCTGAGTATCGTCGAGCACGATGACCTTGACCGGTATACTCGACTTCGGATCGAAGCTGTAACAGGCAAAGTCATTGTCGAGGTTGGACTGATTGAAACCGTGACCGGCCGGCCTTGAAGATGTTGTGAAGAATTCGCTCGTCCACTCCTTTTTCGAAAGGGAACAGCGGTTCGGATCGGCTGCAACCTTCGGTGCGTTTGTGCTGCCGACAGGTCCCGCACCCGTAATGTCACCGTAAGGCGTCCGGCAGTCGAGTACACCCATATAGAAATCACGCTTGTTTATGCCGTCAGGGTCGGTGAGTATATCTCCCATTTTGAGCATATCCTCGCCGATATAGGCCTGCCGGAGGTAATCTCTCACCGGGTTTGTCCCCATCCAGAAATGATCGTGGTTGCCCAGGACCTGATACCAGGGGATCGTCTTATCAAGCCCCGCCGCCTTGTAAGGTTTCTGATAATCGATCGCGCCCGCGCCGGCATGAGCGCCGGAGCTTGGCGTGATGACCTTGCCGTCGAGAACATCGACGTACCATCTTAATTCGTTGTACTGGGTGTTGTTGCAGGTATCGCCCAGAGAAATACCGAAATCGATCGGATGTTGTTTGTGAATAGCGTTTATCGTCTGGACTGCGGCGTCGAGAACATGTGTCGTATACAGCATAACCGCAGAATACGCCGAAGAGATACCGTCTTTAAGGCCAAGATAGATCGCCTGAGCAGGAGATTCTTTGTCGGTGATGTGGATGTCGGTTATGGTAAAGAAAGTCAATAGTCTTGCAGAATTAGTGGCAGATGCACCGTTATAGGCAGCAGGCACGATGTCGAGCCTCTTTACGAAACCGATGCCCGGGCCATAATGCCATTTGCCATAGCCGTTTTGCTTGTATTTTGAAACCTCATCGGGACGAATCTTCTCCGAACCCGAAGGTGAGTCGGGCACGACCGTCTTCTGGAGCGTCGTAAGAACATCGGAAGCAATAGGGTACGACGGCATATTTTCAATCTCGTCCTGCACTGTCCTGCTCATGAGGGGGCCTGCTCCGTCAGCGAGCACCTTCTCCACGGTCCCGGGCATCGAAACCTCCTGCCCGGGCGCTGCTGAACCAACGCGGCACTTCAAAGAAGCTCTTCTTAAAACGTTCACTGGTGCTCCTTCCTTAGTAGCTCAGCGCATTGCTTGTCAAATCCTGCAGGTGCCGAGTCATCGTCACGGATGGTCGGCATGACAATTGCTTATCGGTATTATCATCATTTTCGGTGAGCAGGAATTTGACATGGTGCAGGCCGATCAGCCCTTACTCGAAAGGAGGAGGAACTCAATCACTGACATGCCGTTGCTCCTCCGTCTGATTGCTTTACTACATGATATCCGATAGTTACGAGGCATGCAGCACAACGTCACGCTAACTCATGCATAACCCGGGACACATACGCTGACTTGAAATACAGCACATTGCCACTTTAATAAGAATTATTGACGGGTAATAATTAGTTTCAAGAAATAATCTATTCGGATGGAGATGCAGTCATAAAATTGGCGTGTTCAATTGCCCTTTGCCGTCACCCGCGAAGACTCTGATTCCGAGCCGCGTCGAGGCGTTCGACGTCTTGATTCGGATCCATGGGTGCCCGATCGAAAAGGATGGACGCAGTGATACCCAGAATTTTAATTGTTGAAGATGATGAGGGCCTCCTGAGGATTATAGGCGAATATTTGAGTGCCTATGGTTTTGAACCGGAACTTGCAGGCAGTGCGGCGCAGGCTCGCAATTGCCTCATGCGTTCGAAGTATGACGCGGTCCTGTCGGATCTCCAACTGCCTGGCGAGTCGGGGCTCGATCTCCTGGGTCACGTCAAATCAAGGTATCCGGGATTGCCCTTTATCCTGGTTACCGGGTCCGACAGTCTCCGGCAGAAACATGAAATCATGGAGATGGGCGGCAACGAATATATTGAAAAACCGTTTCGATTAAAAGATCTGGTGAAGACCATCTCGACCGTCCTGGCGCCCGCGGACAAGGGAACGCTGAAGACGGCCTCACATTTTCCCGCGACCGTGTGAAGCTGATCGCAGGCAAGTCACTGAAAGAAGCAATTTTCTCTTGCCTGGGCTTCATAGCGTTCTAATCTCAAGCAGCCTTCCAAGTAAACTTGAAAAAACCGGCAAAGCACTGTTTAATCATGCACTGCAGCAAACCCGGCCTTCGCGCCGTAGTTGCAATCGCGGCCCCTCATGGCTCGGGCCGCTGAGCTTGGGTTGTCAGGCAGCCTTCGCCGGCTGGAGTCAGGAGTTCCTATGGAAGAACTTCGTTTTCAGGAAGTTGAGAGTAATGAGCAGAAGGAGCAAGCGGGTGCCCTCATCCGTGAGTATCTGGAGTGGCTGAATGCACGTGTCAAGCGTGATTACGGCATGGAATTCGACGTCAATGCCATGGTCGGATCTGATTTGGCGGACCCGGACAAGTTTCGTCCTCCAGACGGGAGGTTCTACCTTGCTCAGTACGACAACGCCGTCGCAGGGGTGGGATGTTTGAAGAGACTGGCGGAGGGCGTGGGGGAGATCCAGCGCATGTATGTCCTTCCGGCATTCCGAGGGAAGGGCATTGGCCGCGCTATCGTCAACCGCCTGGTCGATGATGCCCGGATGATCGGGTATTGTCAACTGAAGCTCGAGAGTTTGGAATTCCTCAAAGCAGCGCATTCGCTCTACAGATCCGTCGGGTTCCGGGAAATCGAGCCGTACGATGGCAACAGTATGGAGGCATACCAGGCAGCGGCGCAACTTGGCCGATACTACTCAATGACGGTTTTCATGGAGATGAATCTCTAACGCCTGGTCGCATGGCTGGGGAAATGGAACCCTTTTCAGTTCTAACTCAAAACTCAAAACTAATAACTTAAAACTTAAAAACTCCTAAGCTGCAATCGGCAGAACGACCCTGAAGGTCACCCCCGCTCCGGGATTATCCAGGACTTCTATACGGCCTTTGTGAGCTTCGACAATTTTTTTCACTATCGACAATCCCAGGCCGGTCCCCTCTTTTTTGGTTGTAAAAAACGGAGAAAAAATCTCTGAACGCTGGTCAGGGGAAATGCCGCTTCCGCAATCAACCACGTCGAAGATTATTTCGCGTTTTTGCCTGTGGAGGTTAACCATCACTATCTCTCCTTTGGGCGAGGCCTGAATCGCATTCATTATCAAGTTTATGAGCACCTGTTTTATGCGCCACCCATCCATGGGGACCGGATTGTCACACTGGCGAAGATTTGCCTCCAAAGACACATCTTTTGCCTCCGCCACGCTATTGACAATAGAGAGCGTTTCTTTCACCATTCGACAGGCATCCTCAAGGGACTTCTGGAGTTCAAGAGGCCGGGAAAAATCCAGCATGTCCTTTACCATCTTCTCCAGACGGCCTGTTTCCTGGAGCACGATATCCAGCCTTTCCCGATCCTTTGATCCTTGGGGGAGATTTCGGCGCACCATCTTGGCAAATCCGCCGATAGCGAGAAGAGGGGTTTTTATCTCATGAGCCACGCTCGACAACGCCCTCCCCATTGCGGCAAGACTTTCCGAATTCCGCAAGGCCTTCTCGGCACGCTCGCGCTCGATGTGCCGCCACATGCCGTCGAGAAGCAGACTTACCTGCCTGATGTCCGACTCATCATAGTCAACGGCCTTATTTGCAGCGGCGGCCACTCCTGCAATCTGCTCGCTGTTAAAAAGGGGGACGCTCATCAATCGATGAACGGGCACATGGCCGGGCAGGCATCCCTTCAATGACGACCCGGTATCCTCATAATGGTTGATAATTACAGGCCGCCTGCTGGTTACGGCTTCCACCCAGATCCCTGCTTCCTCCACGGGCCGGTGATTTTGTCGAAAGACACACTCCCTCGATACCCCTTTAGACCAGGTGTGAAAGGTCAAGACCGATTCCGTCTCATGCATGAATCCGAACATGCCAAACTGGCTTCCTGTTATTTTCACCAGCCGATCGAGCACAAAATCCACAATTTCTTTTTCGGAAGCATCGCGCATCTGGCGTAATTCCCACAGTGCCTGAAGGCGCATTTCATCGAGCCTCAGGGCTTCATTTGCCCGGGCAAGTTCGGCTGTTTTTTTTCGAAGATTTGTTTCCGTACGTTTTTGCGCAATGGAGTAGCGCAGGGAGCGCTCGAGTAGTTCGATGCCGATCAGGTCCTTTACCAGATAATCGGCGGCCCCGGCCCGCAATGCTTCCATATCGAGCTTCTCGTTTCCCTGGCCGGTGAGCAGAATGACCGGAACGGCACAGTCGCTGTTGATCGTTTCCCGGAGTAGCTCCAGGCCGTTACGTGCGCCCAGAAAATAGTCGAGAAGACAGGCGTCGTATCCTGCGCCGCAAAGTGAGGAAAGGCCCTGCTCATAGTCTCTCGCCCAATCGAGATGATAGGTCGCGGAACGGGCCTCGGAAAGTAAAGACTTTATCAGGATATAATCATCCTCATCGTCTTCGATCAATAATATCCTGAAGTTATCCTTGTCCATATAAAGCCGCCTGTTGATTCCGGTAGGCAGGTAATTCCTCCAATTGTGAAAAAGCATCTCTACCGGTTATAACCGGCATTTCGTTGATTTAACAGGCAATCCAAACTGCCAGTTTTAAATTAAATCATGCGGGGCGGGCCGGTCCACTGACGGCGCGATTTTGATGGGTTGCTTTCTCATATCAGTTACGAGGCCGTTCAAAAAACGGGCAGGAAATGCCGCGTGACGGCACGTATCGACTTTCCAATTTCCCTGTGCTTTAATAGAGTTCACTCTCGAGAACCGTTGAGCCGGGCCGTGGTCTTTTTCCGCTATGATTTTCGGTGACCTGAATAATCTTTCTTCCGGTTCCAAAGAAGAAGAAAAGTCCTTATTCAGTGTCTGACTGTTACTGCGTTCATAGAATGCCTTCGAATAATGGATATATAATCCGGGGCATACAACAGGACCTGTGGAACAGGGGGCAATCGACCTGTTCTATAAATCTCTACTTAACCGGGCGCATCATGGAGGGCGCATGGCCAGTTTCCTGAAAATGGGCAATTACAGGATAGGTACAAGGCTAAATATCGGCTTTTTGCAGGTAATCCTGCTGACCTTGCTCGTGGGCGTCGTGGCGCTCTACCAGATGAGCGCGCTGGGGCATCTTGTAAACGAGTTATACGATCATCCTCTGACAGTCGGATACACCGCGCGGGATATCCGGGGGGATGTCTATGCGATACACTCCCTGATGCGAAGGGTCCCCCTCGCCGGCAACGCGGCCGAAATGCGTGGTCTCGAGCGCGGTATCGACGATATTGAATCGCAGATCTGGGGCAAGTTTGACATTCTCGAAGGGCGGTTTCTCGGAAAAAAAGAAGACGTGCTGAGCGTTCGGAAAGCCTTTGCCGATTGGAAAAAACTGCGCGACGAGCAGCTTGGGCTGATTCGAACGGAGGGTCTCGATAAGATCGACCTCAAGTCCTTCTACCAGGCGCAACAGGTGGCAGCCGATGATTTGAGGGACAGAATGCAGGCAGTGGTCGACTTTGCGAACTGGAAGGCAAAAGACTTCATCGAATCGGCTGAGACGACTAAAGCCCGTGCGAGAACAGCCATGATAACGCTTATCGTGGCGACCCTGTTGCTTGGCCTGCTCATATCCTTTCTGATTACGCGGAGCATCACCCATCCACTCGGTCTTATCGTCAGGCGCATGAAGGACATTTCAGGCGGCGATCTGGGTCATGACCTCGATCTTGTCCAGAGAGACGAAGTCGGAGCCCTCGCCGATTCTTTTCGCGAAATGCAGGCCGGTTTGCGGGACAAGTCCGAGGCAACTTCGTCCATAGCGGCGGGGGATTTCAGCCGAACCGTCGAGATCAGCGGACCCAAAGATCTTCTGGGCAACGCTATCAACGCCATGACCGTGAGCCTCAGAAGCGCCAGGATGGAAAGCGACCTCCAGGACTGGGTGAAAACCGGGAAAAACGAACTGAACAGGATCATCGTCGGTGAAAAGGATGTCAATGTACTGGCCACAGATGTGATCGGTTTTCTCGCCCGGTATCTGGGGGCGCAGATCGGGACGCTCTATCTTGCCCCCGGCGGCGGTGCGCTGACCCTGAGCGGTAGCTATGCATTCAGCAAACGCAAGTCCCTGGGCGATTCCATCGAGCCCGGCGAGGGCTTGGTGGGGCAGGCCGCCATCGAAGGGGACCTCATCTCCATCACCAATATTCCCGAGGACTATATCCGCATCAACTCTTCATTCGGAGACAGCCCGCCGCGTAACATCGTCGCCGTGCCGTTCCTTTTCGAAAATACCGTCAAGGGGGTCATGGAGCTCGGTTCTTTCGAAGAATTCACGGACGAAAAACTGGGCTTCCTGCGCGACATCTCGGGCCTCATTGCCATCGCATTCCACACGGTCCAGAATCAGACCAGGCTCAGGCAGCTTCTCGAACAAACCCAACGCCAGGCAAGCCAGCTCCAGGTACAGGAGGAGGAACTCCGGACCGCCAATGAGGAGTTGGAAGAACAGACCATGTCACTGAGGCAGTCTGAGGACACACTGAAGCAGCAGCAGGAAGAATTGCGGGTCATCAACGAGGAGTTGGAGGAGAAAAACGACTACCTTGAAAAGCAAAAGGCGCTGGTCGCCGAGAAGAACCGGGCACTCGAAGATACTCGTCTCGAACTGGAGAGGCGGGCGGGGGAGCTCGAGAAAACCGGCAAATACAAGTCGGAGTTTCTAGCCAATATGTCCCATGAGTTGCGGACCCCGCTCAACAGCCTGCTCCTGCTTTCCCGTGACCTGTCGGAGAATTCCGCGGGTAATTTGACTGCCGAGCAGGTCGAGTCGGCGAAAATAATCCGGAAAAGCGGCATGGAACTTCTGCAGCTCATCGACGAGGTGCTCGATCTCTCCAAGATCGAGGCCGGAAGCATGTCCCTGAAGGTGCGCGAGGTCTTTTTGAAAGAGGTGGCTGAGTATATCGAGCATAGCTTCAAACACCTTGCCGCCGAAAAGGGTATAGCCCTCGAGATCAGCATGGACGACTCTTTGCCGGAGGCCATCACGACAGACCGCCAGCGGCTCGAACAGATTCTTAAGAATCTGCTTTCCAATGCGTTCAAATTTACCGATAAGGGGTCGGTCACTGTGAAATTGCATCGTCCCCCGCCGGCCGCCAACCTGTCCAAAAGCGGGCTGCGCTTCGGCCGGGCCGTGGCTTTTTCCGTCAAGGACACCGGCATGGGCATCCCCGATGACAAGCAGATGCAGATCTTCGAGGCCTTTCAGCAGGTCGATGGCGGGACCACCAGAAAGTACGGCGGCACCGGGCTAGGCCTGTCCATATCGAGGCAACTGGCCAAACTTCTCGGCGGTGAGATTCAGCTCGAAAGCCGCCACGGGGAAGGGTCGGTTTTCACTCTTTTCCTGCCGCTGGACCTTGAGGCGGGAGACGGGGACCGGACGGTCCCGATAGAGAAGCGGGAAGTCGCCCTGAATCCCTCCGTTCCCATTTCCGCCGGCCCGTCCGTCATGTCTAAGTATGCCGCGGCGCCCCCTCCCATCCCCGATGACCGAGAGCAGCTCCATGAAGGCGAGCGGATCATCCTGATTATCGAGGATGATCCCAATTTCGCGAAAATCCTCGTCGACCAGTGCCACGCAAAAGGGTTCAAGGCCTTGGCCTCGGCCACGGGCGAGACGGGTCTCGGGCTGGCGGAGAAATACCTTCCAGCGGCCATCATTTTGGACATCAGGCTCCCGGGCATGAACGGCTGGACGGTCCTCAACGCGCTCAAGGCAAACCATGCCACCCGGCACATCCCGGTGCATGTCATGTCCGTTCAGGAAGCCTCGCTGGATGCGTTGCAAAAGGGGGCGATCGGTTTTCTCACCAAGCCCGTCAGCCGTGAGGGTCTCGACGATGCCTTCGAAAGGATCGAGGTCATGGTCGAAAAAAAGATCAAAGACCTGCTCATCGTGGAGGATAACGACCAGCAGCGTCAATGTGTAAGGAACCTCATTTCCGATGCGGACGTGCACATAGTCGAAGCAGGGAGCGGCGCGGCCGCCCTGGCGGCCCTTAGTGAAAGGGATTTCGACTGCGTTATTCTCGATCTTGGACTGCCCGACATGACCGGTTTCGAACTTTTGAAAGCGATGGAGGAAAAAGAGGGCATCCTGGTGCCCCCTGTAATAGTCTATACGGGCAAGGACCTCTCCAGGGAAGAGGAAATGGAACTCAGAAAACACGCCGAATCCATCATCATCAAGGGGGTCAGGTCGGAGGATCGTCTCTGGGACGAAGTGGCGCTGTTTCTTCATAAGACCGTCAGCTCCATGCCCGACCGCAAAAGACAGATGATAATAAACCTGCACGACAGAGACGTCATGTTTGCAGGCAAGACCATTCTCCTGGTGGACGACGACATGCGCAACCTGTTTGCCCTCTCCAAGATTCTGGCGGAAAAAGGGATGACCGTCATCAAAGCTGAAGACGGAAAGAAGGCGCTGGCGATCTTGGAGAAAGATCCCGGCATTGACCTCGTATTGCTCGATATCATGATGCCGGTCATGGACGGATATGAGACGGCAAGGGTGATTCGCTCTCAGCCGAGGTTCCAGCACCTGCCCATCATTACCCTGACCGCCAAGGCAATGAAAGACGACCGTGACAAGTGTATCGCCGCGGGCGCCTCTGATTATCTGTCCAAGCCGGTGGAGGTGGATCGGCTGCTCTCGATGTTAAGGGTGTGGCTGTATAAGAGAAGCGGCTATTAGCAGGGTGCCCATGCGCAAAGAAGACATTGAAGAGATCGAACTCACTTTGTTTCTGGATGCAATCCATAGACGATACGGGCACGATTTCCGCAATTATGCAAAGAGTTCCATAAAGAGGCGGCTCCGCAATATCCTCCTCAGGGCGGGGTATAAGACGGTGAGCGACATGATCTCGCCCATGCTCCACGACGAGTCTTTTTTTGAGACACTTATCTATGAGCTCTCCATCACGGTCACCGAGATGTTCCGCGACCCGGAGTTCTTCAAGGCCATGCGGGGACAGATCATTCCCTATCTGAAAACCCATCCGTTCGTGAAAATATGGCACGCCGGCTGCGCCACCGGGGAGGAGGTCTATTCTCTGGCCATTGTTTTCAAGGAAGAAGGATTCTATGACCGGGCGACCATCTTTTCCACGGACTTCAACGATGTTGCGCTCCATAAGGCCAGGGAGGGCATCTACCCCCTGGACAAGATGAAGGACTATACGGCAAACTACCAGCGCTCCGGCGGGACCGGAGCGTTTTCGGATTACTATCATGCGGGCTATGACGCTGCGGTTCTCGACCCCTCACTTAAAAAAAATATCGCGTTTGCCAATCACAACCTGGTGACAGACGGTGTTTTCAGCGAAGTGCACCTTATCGTATGCCGCAACGTTCTCATCTACTTTGATAAGAACCTTCAGAACAGGGTCCTGAAACTGTTCCGCGACAGCCTGGTACATGGAGGGATTCTCGCTCTGGGCAGCAAAGAAACATTGCAGTTTTCGGACGTGGCGAGCGACTTTAAGACATTGAATGACAAATGGAAAATTTATCAAAAGACAAACCAGTGAGGCCGAGGGGCCTGCATAAGGCTGTAGTTATCGGCGTGTCGGCGGGAGGACTCGAGGTCCTGAGAATGCTTCTGCCGCTTCTGCCCGCCGGTTTCCCGCTGCCGGTCATTATCGTCCAGCATCTCCACCCGCTGCAGGACCGCTCCTTTTTGGAAATTCTGGGCCGATCCTGTGCGCTCGAGGTGCGGGAAGCCGAGGAAAAGGAAAAGGCACTCCCTGGCGTCGTCTACTTCGCTCCCCCCAATTATCACCTGCTGATGGAATCGGACGCGACCTTTTCACTCTCGGTTGATGAGAAGGTGAATTATTCCAGACCTTCCATGGACGTCCTGTTCGAAACGGCTGCGGAAACCTTCGGCCCCGGGCTTATCGGCATTGTTCTTACCGGAGCCGGCAGGGATGGAGCACTCGGGCTTAGACGGATCAAAGAAAATGGCGGCACAACCATAGTTCAGGACCCGGCCACGGCGCAATTCTCTATTATGCCCCTGGCGGCCATGGAGGAGACGGAAGTGGACTACGTGATGAACATTGAGGAAATTGCCCGGTTCCTTTCCGGACTCTAAGGATTAGACAGACGGACTCGAATATTGATTTCGAACTCTTATTTATGAAAATGAGTGCGAAGAAAGCGCTAAACAAATGACTAAGGTTCTGATCGTTGATGACAAGGAGAGCAACCTCTTTGCTCTGGAAAACGTGCTCAAACGGCTCGATGTCCGGATCGTTAGGGCCGCCACGGGCGATGAGGCCCTTCGGGCCACGCTCAACCACGACTTCGCTTTGGCGATCCTCGACGTGCAGATGCCGGTAATGGACGGCTACGAGTTGGCCAACCTGCTGCACAGCGATGAACGGACCAGGGGTATTCCCATCATATTTTTGTCTGCGGTCTATTCCGATGAGCCTTACGTGTTCAGGGGCTATGAGGCTGGAGCGGTGGATTTTATCACCAAGCCCTTCGTCGCGGAGGTCCTGCTCTCCAAGGTCAGGGTGTTTCTCGAACTCAATGAACGTAAGGCCGAGCTTGTCAGCCATAAAGAAAGGCTTGAGAGGCTGGTGGCCCAGCTCGAAGAACAGGTCGAGGCGCGCAGGCGGATAGAACTGGAAATACTGGGAAAGAATACACTACTTGAAGGCATAAACAGGGTCCTGCGCGAGGCGATTACCTGTGAAACCGAGGAGGAACTTGCGAAAACATGCCTTTCGGTCGCTGAAGATCTCACCGGGAGTAAATTGGGGTTTATTGGCGAGATCGACGAGAATGGCCTTTACCATAACATCGCGCAGAGCGACCCCGGCCGGTCCGAGTGCCGGATGCCCAGATCGGATGCGGTGAGGCTCGTACAAAACATGAAGATTCGCGGCATCTGGGGGGAAGTCGTGAAGGAGGGCAGACCGCTTATTGTAAACGATCCCGGTTCACACCCCTTAAGCACAGGATGTCCCCAGGGACATCCAACGATAAAGACTTTCATCGGTTTCCCGTTGAAAAGGGGAGACATCACTATGGGCATTATCGCCCTGGCGAACAAGGAGGCCGGGTACGAGCAGGCCGATATACAGGCGCTCGAACCCCTTTCCGCCGCATTTGTCGAGGCGCTGGCCCGAACAAGGGCCGAGGAACAGATTCGCAGGGCCCGCAATGAACTCGAACTGCGCGTGAGGGAGCGTACCACTGAACTCAGCACGGCAGTGGCAAAACTGGAATCAATGAACCAGGAATTGCAGGAATTTGCTTTCATAGCCTCCCACGACCTGCAGGAACCTTTGCGCAAAATTCAGACTTTCGGCAATATGCTCGTTAAGAAAGATAAGGAATCCCTCAGTTCGGAAGGTAAGGACTACCTGGAGCGCCTGACAAAAGCGGCAAACCGCATGTCCGAGTTGCTCCGATCGTTGCTCGAGTATTCCAGAACAGGCACAAGCCAGTTGAACGTCAAGCCTGTACTCCTGACCGAAGTTGCCAGAGACGCTGCGAGCGACCTGGAACTTTTGATCAATAGGGCCAAGGGGAGTGTGCAGATTAGTGAGCTGCCTACCGTTGATGCCGACGCCACGCTATTGCGCCAGCTTTTCCAGAACATAATAGAGAATTCAATAAAATACCGGAAGGAATCTGAACCGCCCATCGTGAAGGTTTACGGAAGCATTGCCGGTTCTGTCTGCCGGATATTTATAGAGGACAACGGCATTGGGTTCGATGAATGCTACGGCCAAAAGATCTTTCAACCATTTGAGCGGCTCCATGGCAGGAATTCCCCTTATAGCGGAACCGGCATGGGACTCGCCATTTGCAGGAAAATCGTGGCCATGCACGGCGGCAATATCACTGTCAACAGCACGCTGGGGAAAGGCGCCACCTTTATCGTAACCCTCCCGGTTGAACAAAAAACAGGGGCCTGATGGAAAGGCGGAATCCTCACGGCTGAAGGTGAGAATTCTTCCACGGCAATGCTCTTTTTTTTGACACCGGCGTGAATTTTCGTTACAGGTAAGGGGAAGAATCCGGCTTCCTAAATCCCAACCGGCCAATCATCCCTCGATCTTTTTGATGGAAACGCTTGAACGGTATCCCAGCGCTTGGACCGGGTAATCGGGCGGACGATGTGGCTTGAGAGAAAGATGAAAACATGGCGAATGTAGTCATAGTGGGCACTCAGTGGGGTGATGAAGGAAAGGGCAAAGTCGTCGATCTGCTTGCTGAAAAGGCGGATTTCATCGTCAGGTTTCAGGGCGGAAACAACGCAGGCCACACTCTGGTCGTCAACGGGCAAAAGCATATCTTCCACCTGATCCCCTCGGGAATCCTTCATCCGGGCAAATTGTGCATGATCGGAAACGGAGTGGTGCTCGATCCCGGCGAATTGATACGCGAAATGGACAGCCTGGAGGAAGCGGGCCGGCACGTAACGCCCGACAACCTGATGATCAGCCTTTACACGCATATCATCATGCCCTATCACCGCACGCTCGACCTTGCCCGCGAAGAGAAGAAAGGCAGAACCGCGATCGGCACCACAGGGCGAGGGATCGGCCCATGCTACGAAGACAAGGTGGGCCGTGGCGGAATTCGGGTCCACGATCTTCTGGACCGTGCGTCGTTCCGGGAAAAGCTGGCGCGAAACACCGAGGAGAAAAATTTCCTGCTCCAGAATTTTTTTGGAAAAAAGCCTTTGGATCTATCTGAGATCGAGGACGAATACCTCGCCTATGGGGAGCGGCTCCGGCCTTACGCAGGAAATGTATCCCAACAGCTTCAGAAAGCAGGCGTCCAGGGCCGCAACGTTCTTTTCGAGGGAGCACAGGGCACTCACCTGGATATCGATCATGGGACCTACCCCTTCGTAACATCGTCCAATACCGTTGCCGGTAACGCCTGTTGCGGGGCCGGAATCGGACCTACCCGGATAGACAGGGTCCTCGGCATAGTCAAAGCGTACACGACGCGCGTCGGCGGCGGGCCGTTTCCATCCGAACTTCTCGACGAGACCGGAGAGCGCATCCGGAAAATCGGGGGGGAATTCGGGGCCACCACCGGCCGCCCGCGCCGATGCGGCTGGCTCGACATGGTGGTCGTAAACAGCGCTGTCAGGCTGAACGGCCTATGCGGCCTGGTAATCACCAAGCTTGACGTTCTTACCGGAATTCCGAAACTCAATATAGGCCTTTCCTACAGTTGCCGGGGAGGCAGCCTCGATCACGTCCCGGCAGAACTTGATTGCATGGAGGAATGCAAGCCTGTTTTCGAAGAATTTCCAGGATGGGATGAAGACATATCAAACGTGCGAAGGTGGGAAGATTTTCCTCAAAATACCAAAAAATATTTGAAGGCTATCGAGGAAATTTCAGGCGTTCCCATCTCGATAATATCGGTCGGCCCGGATCGTGACGCGACGATTGTTCTTAGAAACCCGTTCTCTGCCGGGAAGCCGGAGAAACAGTTCTCGGGAAAGGTTTGATCTCGCCGCGGGTTTTCGGGCTGAAGGACGCGCGGACTGCGGGCGGAAATAAAATAGAAGCCCGATGAAATTAAAGATCGGAATCCTGCCATGGGTGCGGAAGTTTTTCTAACTGCTCGATGAGCGCTTCCGGTAGCGGCGAGTCGAACTTTACATTGACGGCGCAGTCTTCGAAGGGGTGGAAACGTACTCCTACGATTGTTCCACTCTGCTCGATTTTGTGCGAGGAGTCCAGCAGCGGATGACGGTAGCTGATCCAAATCCTCTTTCCGAGCAGCAGGCTGGCCGTTTCTCTTTTGGTAATTCTCACAAAAAAAAGTAGCCCGCCCCGGGATATATCGCCTAAATCCACCTTGAAGGGCTTGCCGGCTTGCTTTTCCGATGAATCCATCAGGACCGCCACCGCCTTTCCTCCGGCCTTGATTCTTCTCAGCCGGCGGCGGTCCATTTCCCTGGATTTGAGCAGGTCTGCAATCTTTTCTGTACCCGACGGAAAGCTTTGTAATTTATATTCGAGCATCGGAGAGGAGGTCTTCCACTCCTTCAGAATCTTTGCATCCAGGTAGCTTACCTCTGTCCTGGAGATCGCTATCATGGTTGTCGTACAGACAGCAAGGGAGAAGAAGGTGTCTTCTCCTGCGAGCTCGCCTGGTTTGACAGCCTTCAAAAAAACTTCTTTGCCGTCCAGCAAATAAACGATTTTGGCTTGTCCGCCGTTGATGAAATAGAGTCGAGGCTTCCACTCACCCTGCTGAAAAATCGTCTCCCCACCCTCGTAGGTTGCTTTCGTGAATGCAAAATAAAGAACGTTGGCTTCCTCGATGCTTAAGTTGTTGTAGAGTTTGGCCCAGATTTCCCGGTGGTCTGCGTCGATGCTCCGGCTTTTTTCTTCTTCGATGATCTCCCCCGAACGGATTATCTCGCCTAGCGCCAACGGGTCTATTTCGAAAATGCGGGACCTCATGACTTCCGCCATTTCGAAATTCTTCTCCTTCGCACAGGCGACCGCAAGTTCGAAAAGCAGCTTTATCGCCCCTTCCTTGTTGCCCTCGTCGAGGTAGTTCTTCAGGAGTTGTTCTTTCTCGATTATGTTTTCCATCTTCCCGGCGCAAAACTCCTTTGAGATCATGTTCTATCCCGGAGATTCGGATGAACTCACGAATTTCTATACACTTTATTCGCAAGTTGCCGCGCTGTAAAATGAATCGTCGATCCCCTCAATAGCTTTATAAACACTAATGCCTAATTTTCAGAAATGGTCCTGTCATCGCCTTAATGGGTTCAGGCCACAATCATAGCGGAAGGGGTGATTCCCATTTATCTCAAGCGTATAAGGCAGCATGGCGCCTGCCATTACATGATCAGCGAAACCTATGCGGACCGTGGAATCTTGAAATCCCGCGATCTGATGGACCTTGGGCCTGACCCGGCGGCTTACATACAGTATTTCGACAGGCACAGCTTCGGTTTCCAATCCGTAATCGAAGAGAACCTCCAAAAAAAGGGGGTCAGGTTCAGAACGGATGAGATCGAGCGCATTTTCCGGCCCTTCCTCAAGCCCGAGATTCGAAGAATCATCGAAACTTTCGACCGTTCCCGGCACTTCGGATTGCAGGTTTCGTGCAATCTTGGAGAACTGGCCCCGGGCCGGAGAAAGGTTCACAAGTTCGACGCCCGCAGGCTTTATTATCTGCGGTTTGGCAGGATCGACTCAGGTGAACTGGGGCTGAGAGACTGGAAGTTCCTTAACGTATTTCTGTGCAGATCAAGAGACGAAATCGAAAGCGACCTCGATAGAATGGAGCTGGCATTGCCGGCGGGTGAATATGCTGCCTATGTTTATGCTTCGCTCGGTATACCGCTTGTTGTCCCGAAACATCTGAGGGAATATCCTTCGGCCCTCGACCGGGAAAACCTCGATCGGCTGGTCCTGCAGGAACTTTGCAGAATCAATTCCGACGAAGAGTTCTTTCTCGGAGTGCAGAGGGAAAACGATTCTTTGCACCCCTATCTCACCAAATACGCCTGGCTTTATTTCGATTCTGAATTCCAGTCTCAGACATGGTTCGAGGGTTTGCGGTTCCCCATGGGCTTTGATAAGACCGCTTCTGCACGCCCGATTCAAGCCGCCTTTGAGATTTTCGAAATCTCGGCCGGGCAGTTTTTCCGGATGAACGCCAGGGAATTAACACGCCTTTTCAGGCTCAAGGCAAAGAAGATACACCCGGACAAAGGGGGTGAACATGAAAACTTTTTGCGACTCTCCGAAGCCTATGATCGTCTCATGGAAATAAAGAAGAGAAAGGAGCCCCGCCGGAACTGAGACTCAGAGACACATCTCTGGGTTGCGGGGGTTGTCGATCGTTCAGGCGGCTTTCATGCTTTCGGGTGTCCCGATGGGACATGATTGACTGCGGTGAGAAGTTTTTATCCATGCGCATCTAAGGATCAAAAAAACTTTATCAACCATTTTGCAACCGTTCGCAGCATAGCTCTATTTTATTGTGTTGCTTGAATTTCTTGGCATACTAGTTATATAAATACCCAATTAGTACCCTGCAAAATCCCTCTTTCACATTAAATCAAAATATCGTATGTTAAACTCAGGCATGTTGCCGCGATAATAGATTGAGTGATTTCAGGGGCTTTTTCCCTGTCTGGATCGTGGGATTCCCTTCTTCGCTGGGTTGGGTGGGAAAAAATGTCTGGAGAAAATAGAAAATTCAAGAGGCTCAAGGGCAAAGAAGGGGCATTCGCTGCTTTCATAGAACCCAATGAGATCGTTAATATGGGGCAAATCCAGGATATCAGCATGGGCGGGCTGTGCTTCCGGTATTTGTCTACAAAGGAAGATAATAGAGAATACTCCCATATAAAAATATTCGGCAGCAACCACCGTTTCATTCACGTGGACAAGGTCAATTGCAGAATTGTATATGACCATGAAGTGCCTGAAGGCTCCTGGGAACAGATCAGTACGAGGCGCTGCGGGGTTGAGTTCAAAAACCTGTCTGTCAAGCACTTGTCTGTGCTCCAGGATTTCATCGAGTATTTTGCTACCGATGAAACCTAGCCCGGCAATCCTGTGAACTGACTCCCTCGCCCTACCCTTTGACCTTTTGCGACTACAATTGCCTGTATCATTTTTTTTAGTGCTTCGGGTTTACCCGATTTGCCGGGCCCCGTTTCCAGCACTTTGAAGCCCCTATGAACGCCATCCGTTCTTGACATCAACTCCATAATAGCTATCTGTTAACTTACGTCCGGAGATCGCGTTTTTTGCGGCTGAAAGTTCATGTGAGCAGGGGAAACAACGTAAAATTGAAGACGAACACATTCATGTCGTGTTCATCCGACAACCTGGTGCAGCTCCCGGCAATGGGTTTGAAGTCTCACCTTCCCGAAGGGGGATTCAGGGAAGGCTCTTGTGCTCTGTAAGACCGGGGAAATTCAGCGGTCAAACTGGACCGTTATTGCTATTACTATTCCTTTATTCCGGTATTCCGGCTTTGCCGGATGATGCTGAACAAAAATTGAACAATTAGAATATGCGGCTTTGCGCTTATCCCGCGAGAAATGGTGAATTTACTCCGATTTTTCAGGATTTTTCGAGGCTTGGCGCCCGCACGGGATTATTTTGCCAATGAATTACTCATTGAGCCTCCATGCAGACTTAATAGATTCGGAATACAAGAAGTGGAAATCGAACCCGGAGAGCGTCAGCCGCGAATGGCAGCTTTTCTTCGACGGTTTTGAGCTTGCGGCCCGGCCCGAACAGGTGAGTGCGGGCTTTTGCGATAAAAACGAACTGATGAGGCAGTGCAATGTTCAGGAACTTATTTATCGCTACCGCGATCTGGGGCACATTCTGACCTGCCTGGACCCACTGGCCAGATGTGCCGACACGCACAGCCTGCTCGACCTTTCCGGTTTCGGTCTTTCCGAGGAGGATCTTGACCGGCTTTTTTATGCACCCGCCACACTGTTCCAGCAGCAGGTCCCGCTCAGGCAGATCATTTCGGCCCTTCGTGAGACCTACTGCCATTCGATCGGCGTTGAGTACATGCATCTCCAGGACCCCCTGGAACGGGTCTGGTTACAGGAGCGAATGGAACCATCGCGCAACAGGCCTCAGTTCAGCGGGGACGAAAAGCGCGAAATCCTCAATAAGCTCTGTCAGGCTACTCTTTTCGAGCACTTACTCCACACCCGGTACGTCGGGCAGAAACGTTTCTCCCTGGAGGGGGCCGAGATCATAGTACCCATGCTGGACACCCTCGTGCGGCATGCCTCTCGCGGAGGCTGCCGCGAAATCCTTCTTGGAATGGCGCACCGGGGGCGGCTGAATATACAGGTTAACGTTCTCAATAAGCTCTATCAGCATCTTTTCTGCGAATTCGAAGAGCATTACGATCCTCAGTCTCTTTATGGGTCCGGAGACGTCAAGTACCACCGGGGGTACATGGCCGAACTGCAGTTGGGAGACGCTCAGCAGTTGACTATCTTCGTCCCCAATAACCCGAGTCACCTGGAGGCAATTAACCCGGTCCTCGAGGGATTGACATACGCGAGGCAGGAACAGCTCGAAGACAGGGACCGCCGGCAGGTGCTGCCCGTTTTGATCCATGGGGATGCGGCTTTTGCGGGCCAGGGAGTTGTAGCCGAAACCCTCAACATGTCCCAACTGGAGGGTTATTCCACTGGAGGGACGCTGCACATAGTCATCGACAACCAGATCGGTTTCACCACACTCCCGGAGCACGCTCGCTCCACCCGGTATGCCACCGACATAGCCAAGATGCTGATGGTGCCGATCTTTCATGTACACGGCGAAGATCCTGAAGCGGCGCTCCACGTGGTGAAGCTGGCGCTGGATTACCGGACGGAGTTTGCAAAAGACGTCGTAATCGACGTGGTTTGCTTCAGACGTTATGGGCACAATGAGGGAGACGAGCCTTACTATACGCAGCCCCAGATGTATGCAAGGATAAAGGACCGGCCCCCCCTCTATAAAATCTATTTCGATTCTTTAAAAAAATCCGGGATCGCCTCGGAAGAGGAGATGAACCGGTTCATCGAAGACACGAACAAATGCATGGAACTTGCCTACTCGGCAGCGCACGACAAGCTTTGCAAAATGCCCGAGGAAAAATTTTACGACGTCTGGCAGGCAATAGGCGGGAAATATTCCCACGAACCGGTTGAAACGGGCGTGAGCGCCGAGAAGCTGCTGGAACTCGCGCGAAAACTGAATTCTTTTCCGGAAGGCTTTTCTGTTCATCCCCGTCTTTTGCGCATACTGGACAGAAGGCTCCGGAACCTGGAGAAGGATCAGGGTATCGATTGGGCCAATGCAGAGGCGCTTGCCTTCGCCTCACTTTTGGTTGAAGGCACCCCCGTTCGCCTCAGCGGGCAGGACTGTAGCCGTGGCACCTTCAGCCATAGACACAGCTTCCTCTACGACGTCAACACTGAAGAGCGATATATCCCGTTGAACAATCTCTCCTCCAGCCAGGCCCGGTTCATGGCTTACGACAGCATGCTCTCCGAGGAAGCAGTGCTGGCATTTGATTACGGCTATTCACTGGCCACACCCAACACTTTGACGATCTGGGAAGCCCAGTTCGGCGATTTCGCCAACAACGCTCAGCCGGTTTTCGATCAGTTCATATCGAGCGCCGAGTCCAAGTGGCATCGGCTGAGCGGTCTGACCGTCTTTTTGCCTCACGGTCTGGAGGGACAGGGACCCGAACACTCCAGCGCACGTGTGGAGAGATTCCTGCAGCTTTGTGCAGAAGATAACATACAGGTTTGCTGTCCGAGTACGCCGGCACAGTACTTTCACCTGCTCCGCAGGCAAATGCGGCGAAAATTCCGCAAACCCCTGATAGTCCTCACTCCCAAGAGCATGCTGAGGCTTCCGGAGGCGGTTTCCGCTGTATCGGAACTCTCTTCCGGCCATTTCAGGGAGGTAATCGACGACCCCGGTTTTGAACAGGCGCAGAAAATATATCTTTGCAGCGGAAAGATATACTACGAGCTGATCGGAAGGCGGAAAGCCTCAGGCGCGGAAGATACTGCAATCCTGCGGTTGGAGCAGTTCTATCCCTATCCGGAAGCCCAACTGAAGGATGCCCTGTCAAAATACCCTGCTGCGGCCCGGTTCTACTGGGTCCAGGAGGAGCCTGAGAACATGGGCGGATGGGACTTCATCCGGTTTAGGCTAAAAACCTTGACAGGCCACGATCCGGCCTATATCGGAAGAGCGCCTGCAGCCAGCCCTGCTTCAGGCTACCTTGCCACATACAAAAAAGAGCAGGACATGCTGCTGGAAATGACTTTCAGGGCCTGAAGAGCGGCCTTGAAAGATCCCCGGGTCTGCCTTCCATTCCGATGATGGCCGGCTTGGACTGACTGGGAGCGAACTCCTAAAACCTGGAGATACCATGATTGAGCTCAAAATCCCCGAAGTTGGAGAAGCCGTCCAGGAAGCGCTGCTTGCGCAGTGGCTCAAAAAGGACGGGGAATCGGTCCGCAAGGACGAAGTCCTGTTCGTTATCGAAACCGACAAGGTAACCCTTGAGATTTCAGCTCCGGCTGACGGTGTTTTGAAAATCCTGGTCCCGGAGGGACAGACCGTGAAGGTAGGCTCGGTCGTTGGCCAAGTCGAGGAGACCGCTGCGCCGACAGGGGCTGAAGAAATAAAGAAACCGCCCGAACAGCCTGGAGAAGTTCCGAGTCCTGAGCCTCCCCGGGCCGCGCCACCGGAACGGCGCGCCCCCGAACCTTCTCCCCCGCCTCGTGCGGAAGAGGCTGTTGCAAGGGCCGAGGAACCGGCTCTGTCAAAGCCGGTCATCTCCTCATCGGTCCGCGCCCTGGCGGAGGAAAAAGGAGTTGACCTTGCCGCCGTTGCGCCGACGGGCCCTGGAGGAAGAATTACCGAGGGAGACGTTTTGCTCTCGCTTGAGCAGCATGCCCCTGCGAAGCCGGCCGAGGAGGCCCGCGGACGGGAATACCCCCGCCCCGTATCCGCTTCGGAAGAAGGAGCATACCCTCCCGGCGGCGAAAATACTTTCCGCAAGCCCATGTCTCCGATTCGGCGGCGGATTGCCGCCAGACTTCTGGAAGCGCGCCGGAATACGGCAATGCTCACCACGTTTAACGAAATCGATATGAGCCGGGTCCAGGCGCTCAGGAAACAATTCGGGGAAGGATTTCGGCAGAAATATGGAATCCGTCTTGGACTTATGTCCTTTTTCATCAAGGCAAGCGTCACCGCCCTGAAGGAAATGCCCGAGCTCAATGCTTTCATTGAGGGAAATGAAATCGTCTATCATAATTATTATCACATAGGTGTCGCGATCGGGGCTGAGCGCGGCCTGGTAGTGCCGGTGATAAGAGACGCCGGCAGGCACGGGTTCGCGGCCCTTGAGCAGGCAATTGCCGATTTCGTAAAAAAAATCGAAGACAACAGGATCGATATCTCCGATCTTGAAGGGGGTACCTTCACGATCACCAACGGGGGAGTTTTCGGCTCGCTTCTCAGTACGCCCATTTTGAACCCGCCCCAGAGCGCTATCCTCGGCTTGCACAAGATAGAGGACCGGCCCGTCGTGGTGGCCGGGCAGATTGTCGTCCGGCCCATGATGTATGTGGCGCTCAGTTATGATCATCGGTTGATCGACGGCAGGGAGGCGGTTACTTTTCTGCGCAGAATCAAGGATTTCGTAGAAAATCCCGAGCGCATGATGATGGAGATATAGATGCCGGAGAAATTTGATCTGATCGTGATCGGCGCCGGACCGGGCGGATATGTTGCCGCCATCCGCGCGGCCGAGCTGGGCATGAAGACGGCCTGTATAGAAAGAGACGCCCGCCCCGGAGGGGTCTGCCTCAATGTGGGATGCATCCCCAGCAAGGCTCTCCTGGAATCGACCGAACTCTATGACATTGCGAGAAACCGCCTTGGCGAACACGGAATCAGGGTGGAAGGGGTTTCAATCGAGCTGGCCAAGTTGATGGATCGAAAAGAAAAGATCGTCTCGGGTCTGAGTGAAGGCGTCCGCAGGCTGATGGAGGGGAGCGGAGTGAGGCTGATTAGAGGGTCGGCGCGCCTGGTAACCGCAGGGGAAATCGAGGTGCTTGATCCTGACATGGCCGCTGAACGCTACGAAGCCGCAGCGCTCATGCTTGCCACCGGAAGCGAGCCTGTCCAGCTCCCGTTTCTTCCATTCGACTGCAAACGGGTCGTCAGTTCGACCGAGGCGCTGCAATTCGAATCCGTCCCCGGGCGGCTCGGGATCATAGGCGGAGGCTATATCGGCCTTGAGCTCGGGTCTGTATGGGCACGCCTGGGATCGCAGGTGACCGTGATCGAAGTTTTGCCTCGAATCGCCGTTGCGCTTGACGCACAGGTGGGCAGGCTTCTCGACAGGCTGCTCCGGAGACAGGGCCTCAATTTTCGGCTCAAGACAAAAGTAATACGCGCCGAAAACGCCAAACGCGGCGTGAAACTGTTCATGGATTCGGGTGACGGTAAGGAGGAAGAAGCCGAATTTGACAAGGTGCTTGTCGCGGTCGGAAGAAAACCCCTGGTCCAGGGCCTCGGGGCAGATGAACTGGGAATCCGGCGCGACCAGATGGGCTTCATCATCGTCGACGACAATTACCGGACGAGTGTTCCGGGAGTTTATGCCATAGGGGACCTGATACCCGGCCCCATGCTGGCCCACAAGGCATCGGCCGAAGGGATCGCAGCGGTCGAGCGCATAGCCGGACTTGCCGGTGAGGTCAACTATGACGCCGTTCCCGCCGTAGTCTATACCTCACCTGAAGTGGCGTCCGTGGGGAAAACCGAGGAGGAGCTGAAAAATCTCGGCGCCGATTACCGCTCGGCGGTTTATCCGTTTGCCGGGACCGGGCGGGCGCAGTGCCTCGGCGAGACGGACGGATTTGTCAAAATCCTCGCACACTCACGCACGGGCCGCATCCTGGGTGTCCACATCATCGGTCCGCGCGCCTCTGAGCTGATCGCCGAGTGCGTCATCGCGATCCAGTCACATACGACCTCAGATAAACTGAGCCGGACCATTCACGCCCATCCCACACTGTCGGAAGCAGTCCACGAGAGCGCTGCCATGCTGCTGCGGCCTTCCCGATGATTCTGGACTCTGCCGACGAGGTCAGGTCCCTGAATTGAGGAAATTTCTCAGCGAGTAATGCACGTCGCCTATCTTCAGTTTCTTGCGGATATTTTTCCGGTGGGCACGCACCGTGCTCTCGGCAATATGCAACTGCCTTGCTATTTCTTCAGTCGTGAGGCCATTTTTGATAAGAGACCCAATCCTCAGTTCGGTAAATGAAAGGGTCTTGGCAACGCGGGAGTCCACGGCAAACCCGGAAGTCAAGCCTTCAATCTGCTTAATCAGCATATCAAGCTGGGCTCCATGCTTGTGAAGGGCCTGATCGTTCCTCAGCTTTGCAACCGTGGGCATTATGAGATTTCTCAATTTCAGGGCGATTTGCTTCTCGACACCCTCTCTTTCCACTTCCATATTTTTAGAAAAAATCGATAGGGATCTGTTGGTTTCGAAAAGTTGGGTATTCAAGTTCTCGAGCCGCTGCTGATGAGTGAGCAATTCCGAGCGGCTCTGCTCGAGCTCGCCCGTCAGCTTCCTTAACTCCCTCTCATTTGCGAGGGCCTTCAAGGCCCTCAAGATCGAATGGAACAGCAGTTCATTGCAAAAGGGCTTCTCCAGCAAGTCGAAAGCGCCGAGATTGAGCGCCCGGAGAGCCGTGTCCTTTTCAGCGAATCCCGTTATCACTATGATCTTCAGACCGTCCGGCGCTTCGTTACTGATCTGCGGGATCAGGTCCAGTCCGCTGACATCGGATATAAAAACGTCAAGCAGGACGACATCGCACCTATTCTCACGGATATGCGCCAGGGCTGCTTCCGGCTGGGTAAAGCCTTCGGCGTGGAGACCCCGGAATTGAATCATTTCAGTGAGAGTATCGCAGACGAGCCGGTCGTCGTCCACTATGGTTATCCTGGAATCCTTGAAAGCCTCCATTGCCCCCATATCTCTTTTTGGCGCTGAACAGACGAAGACTGTCTATGCGGCGTTTTCAATCCTTTTTCCTAAATCCGGGCAACGTTCGAGGTATCTCTCGTCACATCTGGCTGAAATATTACACAGTCCGGCAAGAAAAAATCCAACTATGACACCTGCAGAAAGCCATGCCAGGAACCACATCGGTCACTCCTTTTCTCCGTTATCGGAAATAGACTGTTTTCTTCATCCGCGAGCGAATTTGCCCGCCCCCAAGAGGTAATACAAGTAATATGCCAGTGAACGCAAATGAAGGAACCGAATGTTTGATCCAGTCCCACAAGGGCTTCTGGAGCGAGTCGGCCCGGATCTGGCTGAATGAATTTTCCCATACTGGAAATATCGGAGGTGCAAGACATGGCTCAAACGTTTACATCTGACTACACCGGTGTAGGCCAAAGCATACGATTTACGCCAAATACTGTGATATTCGACTTTCCCGGTCGTCAGGTAACAGGAGAGGAATTATTCGGGAGAGTATTGGACTCTGCTAAGAAGCTCTTAAGTTCTGGAATTGAGAAAATTTCTCAAATTGTATTGCCCGTTGTTTAACCTCAGTTTCTTGCGGATATTTTTCCGGTGGGTACGCACCGTGTTCTCGGAAATATGCAACTGCCTTGCTATTTCTTCAGTCGCTATCCCATTTTTGATAAGAGACCCAATCCTTAGTTCGGTGGCTGAAAGGGTCATGACAAAGCGGGAGTCCATTGTGAATCCGGAAGTCAGGTCTTCAATCTGCGCAGTCAGCGTATCAAACTGGGCTCCATAATTGTGAAGGGCCTGATCCTTTCTCAGCTTCGAAACTATGGGCATTATGAGATGTCTCAATTTCAATGCGATTTGCTTCTCCTCTTCAGCCCTCTCACGTTCGATATTCTTGGCAAAAATCGAAAGGGCCCTGTTGGTGTCCTGGAGTTGCGCATTGACTCTTTCAAGCCGCTGCTGCTGAGTGAGCAATTCCGAGCGGCTCTGTTTCAGGTCCTCTATGAGTTTCCCGGACCTCCTTTCGTTCTTCAGGGCCGTTAAGGCCCTCAATATAGAATGGTACAACAGCTCGTTCTGAAAGGGCTTCTCCAGCAAGTCGAAAGCGCCGAGTTTCAACGCCCTTATGGCAGTATCCTTATCGGCAAATCCCGTTATGACTATGATTTTCAGATCGTCCGAAGAATCGCCGCTGATCTGAGGGATCAGGTCCAGTCCGCTGATTCCGGATATGAAGACACCGAGCAGAACTACATCGCACTTATTCTCGCGGATATGTGCCAGGGCCGCTTCTGGCTGGGTGAAGCCTTCGGCGCGCAGGCCCCGGGATTGAACCATCTCAGTGAGACTGTTGCAGACGAGCAGGTCGTCGTCCACTATGGTTATCCTGGAATTTTTAAAAGCTTCCATGGCGTCCACATCTCTTGACGGTCTTCTCGGACGCATTGCGTCCCGTGTGACCTTGTTGAGTTGTTCTTTGGCCGCCACCAGCGCGCCTGCTTCGCGTTTAGTCACATTGCGCCTCATTTATGGTTCTTCGTGATGCTTTTACCTGTCCTCTTTCGAGTCTCAATAGTCAACGATTTGCAAGCAACCTCACTATTCAGGCTCATAAGCGCAGGTACATATATATCTTTCTTGGTGTTGCTGAAGATTGATTCGGATAATGGGGAATATATCTTTAAGAATTTGTTGAGAAAAAAGAAATTACATCTATAAATTTGAACACTGCCGGGACATTGTGGCCATCTGGAATTCAAGATGTTATTGAAGGAAAAAACGACTCGATAAACCGTGGGCAAAAAAGAGAAAGCCAGGTGGGAGACCTGGCTTTGCAGAGGGTGTATACTTACGGGTCCCAAACACTAAAACTTAAGAATGGGACCCAGTCTAGTGTCGCAAAATAGCAGATTTCCCCCTTTTTACAATCAGGCGTGGAGTGTATTTTCAATTTGCTCATACAGTAATATGCTGTACGTACACTCTACATTGACAGGGGCAGTTCATTGAATTCACCTCTGTTGACTGGGTTGGTCTAGAATTGTGAGATCTCATCGTCGTCAAAAGGGAGCACCTGATGAGGGCTGAGTTCCGGTTTGCCGAAGTGAGCCCGATCCTTTCCATTGCCCTTTTGGACCTTCCCAATGCTCTTTGTATGAGGGGTCACGAGGCCCATGGACGTGCCTGTATCTTTGGCAACTTTACCCCTGCTGCCCGCCGATGAACCGCTTGTTTCATTCCTGTTAGCATTCGCGCCTTCGACTATCGCAATCAATTCCATTATGATATCCTTCATTTCCTCGGCCTTGGCGCTCAATTCTTCAGATGCTGCAGCGGATTCCTCAGCATTGGCGGCATTTTGCTGGACCACCTGGTCCATCTCGCCGACTGCCTTGTTTACCTGCTCTATGCCTTGGGCCTGTTCCTGAGACGCCTCAGAGATTTCACCCACCAGTTCGCCCGATTTCCCAACGCTGAGCGCTAACTCTCCAAACTCAGTGTCCGTTTTTTTCACCAGTTCGGAACCTTCTTTCACTTTCTTGACGGTGCCTTCGATGAGGTTGGCGGTATTTTTTGCCGCTTCGGCTGCCCTCATCGCCAGATTCCTCACCTCATCGGCGACCACGGCGAAACCTGCTCCCGCTTCTCCCGCGCGCGCTGCCTCAACTGCCGCGTTCAAAGCAAGCAGATTTGTCTGGAAAGCGATTTCGTCGATTGTTTTGATGATCTTGGAAGTCTCCTCGCTTGCCCGCGATATTTCCCCCATCGAGATAGAGAGCTTATCCATGGTCTCACTGGCCCGTGCGGCGGTCTCTTTGGTCCCGGACATCAGTTTGTCGGCCTGATTGGCATTATCTGCATTCTGTCTTGTCATGGAAGACATTTCTTCCAGTGATGAGGATGTCTCCTCTATGGCAGCCGCCTGCTCGGATGCTCCTTCCGCAAGCTGCTGGCTTGACGACGAAACCTGGCCGGAAGCTGCGGCCACCCGCCCTGCATTTTGAGACAACGCTTCGATAGCCCTTTTGAGCGGCCGAGTCACGCCTCGGTGGATAAAGAACCCGAGGATTCCCAGGAGTGCAAGTCCGGTCAGCACCACCGAGATGCCGACCCTTCCAGCCGTCGAATAGCTCTTTTGCATCTGCTGACTGGTCGTACCCGTTATGGCGCGCGCCAAGGTCTGAATCTTACCGGCGTTATCCCTCAGGTTGCCCGTCAGGTCCTGGTTCCGCTGCCATAACTCAACCAGCGTGGACTGCAGACGATCGATCTCGGGCGCCAACTTCAGGGCTTCTTGCCATCGCACCATGACATCATTGCCCTTGGCGGCCAATATGAGCGACTCGATGTTCTTGGCAGCGAGCTTAAGCTTGCCGGCCAATTCGGCTTCCCGTTTCTGGTAATCGTCCAGGCGGGCGAAAAGGAGGAGATCCTGGATATGCAACTGCTTGACGTACCAAAAGGATAAAAAGCTCTTGATTTCCCTTCGTATGCCGTTGGTGGTGTTGTCGAGATCGTCCCCGGCCATGTTGAGCTGGTTTTCCTGCTTGTCGATGAGTGCAATAGCGTCTTCGAGAATGCTCTGCAATTGACGAATCGTTTGGCTGAGTTTGCTCTTGGTCTGCTCCGAAGCTTCGTTGTTTTTCGCCACTTCCTGGAACGTGGTTTCGTGCTCCCGGCACAGTTTTTCGATCTCTCTTAGCTGCGCCAGAATCCCTGCATCTGCGCTGAGCTTCAGGATGCGCTCAATTGAGGCTTTTACCCCTGCAAGGACTTCGTCATAGTCTTTCAACGCGCTCTTATCATTTGAGTTTATGAATTCCTTCTCGATGACCATCATTGATAAGATGCCCCGGGAAACTTCTTCGGCAGCCTGCCCCACGGCCGCTCCGAGTTGGGCCTTCTGCGCCAGAAACCTGTTGACACCGGCACTTATGGACATCCCGGCCACGCCGAGGATGACCAGCAGGAGAATCTTTCCACCGATACTGGAGAATCGGACCATAGAGAGTCGCATTACAGACAACCTCCTTGGAGTGCACTCAGAGGACCGCCTGGTCCCCTCTATACTGTGCCCAGAGGGAATTAAGCCTTACTGGTAGACACCCGCCCCTGCTATCAGGTTGCAACCGGGGATCTTAAGAACATAGGTGGACTTGGGGGATGGATCGGTCGCGCCGGGTTTGGGCCACAAGTAATCCACCCAACCCTCACCTTTCTCGTTGGCCACATTGAGGAACTCGACGAAGAACATCTTGCCGTTGGAATCCTTCAGACCCGTCATCTTTTTCCCGATCAGCTTCGGGTTTGCCGGATGCGCCACAGTCACGCCCGTTTCGGCATCCAGCAGGAACACGTAAGTATCCTTCCAGGTGAATTCACTCTTGGGGTCATTGACCTTGGCTATGGCGGCCTCCGGTCCCTGTTCCTTGGCCAGGGCGGCAACCGCCTTCAGCTTACTCACACATTCGTCTTTCGTGGCCACTTCAGCGGCACTCACGACGGCTGCCGTCCAGATGCCGAGCACAACGAAAACACCGATCTTGATCCATCGCTTCATGTTTGTTTCTCCCTTCCTGAAACTCTCGTGCAGGTTTCTCTAAACTCGTAATACCTTTAAACTGCGACCGGGCTCGGCGCTAAGCTCGTTTCCCTTGGCCCCGCCTCGTCTTGTCGCTTTTTACTGCGGCCTCATCGACACCTTGTCCGGAAATACCACCTTATGGAAGATTCCAGCCGATTATCAATGTGCAGATTCCAATAAATCGGTGTTTTCGCCTGCAGACTTGAATCGAAATTCGGTGAAATGATGTTGGCGGGAGCGTTACTTGATGATATCGCAAAGCAAAATCGGAACTTAATTTGTCGCCGTACTAACTTCTATACGAAGCGTTTATCTTCACGTAGTCGAAAGAAAAGTCACAGGTGTAAGCGGTGAATGAGGCGTCTCCCAGCCCGAGGTTGAGGTGGACGCGTATCTCTTTGTGCTTGAATATCTCAGACGCCTTCCGTTCTGTTTCTTCTCCCAAAACCGGAGTACCGCCCTTAAAAACACAGAGGTCTTCGAAGAAAAGAGACACCCGTTCGGGAATAAGCTTTACGCCGGACCTTCCGGCAGCCGCGACGATCCTTCCCCAGTTCGCGTCCTGACCGAAAAACGCGGTTTTGACCAGCGGCGAATTGGCTACGGTAAACGCGACCTGCCTGGCGCTTTCACGGTCCGCGGCGCCGCTGACCTCGATCTCAATCAGCTTGGTGGCGCCCTCCGCATCCATCACCACCTGTATCGCAAGGTCACGGAGAACTGAAGTGAGCGCCTCTCCAAAAGCACGGCTCTCGTCGCTGTCGATATCGGTTATGGGTGGATTTCCTGCAGCTCCGCCGGCGAGCACTATGAGCGAATCGTTCGTGCTGGTATCTCCGTCTACCGTGATGCAGTTGAAGGATTTGTCCGCCCCGGCGCGGGTCCAGTGATCAAGGACTTCAGGACTTACCGCGGCGTCCGTGCAGACAAACACGAGCAGGGTTGCCATATCCGGAGCTATCATCCCGGAACCTTTGGCAATGCCGCCGATAGTAAAGCGCCTTCCTCCCAAATCGAGCCGCGCGCCAGCCATTTTTTCGACTGTATCCGTCGTCATTATCGCCTTGGCCGCATCGTGCCATCCATGCGGCCTGAGCGCTTTGACCAGCTTCGGCATAGACCGGACGACCGGATCGAGGTCCACCTGCATTCCGATAACTCCGGTCGAGGCAACGAGCACCGAGTCAGCCGGGCAGCCAAGCGCCTCGGAGGCAATCCGGGCCATCTCGCCCGCCCGAATTTTTCCATCCTCGCCTGTGCACGCGTTGGCAATTCCCGCATTGGCCAGGATTGCCCTTGCCCTGCGTTTTTCTAGGCGCTCCCGGCACAGTTCCACCGGAGCGGCACAAAACGCGTTCCTGGTGAAAACGCCCGAAGCGACGCACCCGGCCGAATCTTCCGCGTAGATCAGCGCCAGGTCGAGCCTGCCCGGGTAGCGCATTCCGGACTCAACCGCTCCCGCAAGAAAACCCGGAACTTCGAACGGGCCTCTATTTACCATGACATTTCTTGTATTTTTTTCCGCTTCCGCAGGGACAGGGGTCATTTCTGCCAACCTTTGCATCCTTTCTTACCGCCTGCTGCTTTGCAGGCGCTTCAGCCGGACCGTAGAACATGGGCTGATCTTCCTGCTCCGCCCGCATCTCCTGAACCTGATCCTCTCGCTGAATCTGGATATGGAAAAGCTTCTGGAGCGTTTCTTCCTTGATGCGGTCGATCATCTGCTGGAACATCTCGTGGCCTTCGCGCTTGTAGGCGACCAGCGGGTCCTGCTGTCCGTAGCTGCGAAGACCGATACCTTCCTTGAGATAATCCATGTTCAACAGGTGATCTTTCCAGAGCGCGTCTACCGTCTGCAAAAGTATATAGTTCTCCAGGTCGCGCATGATCGGCTCGCCGAATTCTTTTTCCCTGGCTTCATAGCGTTGCTGAATAAGCTCGAGCAGCTCTTCTCTCAGGGCATCTCGATCCATCTCTTCAAGAGATTCCACCGTCAGCTTGGGCTGCAGGCCGAAAATACGCGGCATTTCAGTGTTTATTGCCTCGAGGTTCCAGTCTTCGGCGTAGGTCTTCTCCGCCGTGTTCTCTTCGATAATCGAGTCCAGCATGTCCTCTATCATGTCGAAGACAGCGGGTTTCAGATCTCCATGAAGCGCTTCCCGCCTCTGCCGGTATATGATTTCGCGCTGCTGGTTCATCACATCGTCGTATTCGATAATATTTTTACGGATGCTGAAGTTATTCGCCTCAACACGGCTTTGGGCGTTCTCGATCGCCTTGCTGATAAGCCGGTGCTCGATCGGCTCGTCTTCAGCCATGCCGATCCGCTGCATGAGTCCGGAGAGCCGGTCGGCGGCGAAGATCCGCATCAGGTCGTCTTCGAGCGAGAGGTAAAATCGGGACGATCCTGGATCTCCCTGGCGTCCCGCACGGCCGCGCAACTGGTTGTCGATCCGCCGAGCCTCGTGGCGCTCCGTGCCAATGATGTGCAGCCCCCCCACCTCTACGACTCCCGGCCCAAGGACGATGTCGGTCCCTCGGCCCGCCATGTTGGTCGAGATTGTAACGGCCCCGGGCTGTCCGGCCCTTGCCACGATTTCGGCCTCCTGTTCATGGTGCTTGGCATTGAGCACCTTGTGCGGGACCCCGGAGCGCTTGAGCATTTCGCTCAGTTTCTCCGACTTGGTGATACTGATGGTTCCAACCAGGACCGGCCTCTCTATGCTGTTGAGTTCTTTTATCTCTTGAGCAACCGCCTTGAACTTCTCTGATTCGGTGCGGTAGATGCAATCCGGAAAATCCGCCCGGATCATATTCTGGTGAGTCGGGATGACCACGACTTCCAGCTTGTATATCTTGGCAAATTCCGCCGCTTCGGTATCTGCGGTTCCGGTCATTCCCGCAAGCTTTTCGTACATGCGGAAATAGTTCTGAAAGGTTATCGAAGCAAGGGTCTGGTTTTCATTTTCGACCTTCACGCCCTCCTTGGCCTCCAGGGCCTGGTGAAGTCCCTCGCTGTAGCGCCTGCCCGGCATGAGGCGGCCGGTGAACTCGTCAACTATAATTACCTGGCCTTCCTTTACGATGTAGTCAACGTCCCGCTTGAAAACAGCATGAGCGCGAAGCGCCTGCTGCACGTGATGATTTATTGTCATATTGCGGGCATCGTAAAGATTTTCGATTCCGAGCAGCCGCTCCACCCTGGCCACGCCATCCTCATTTAAGGCAACGGTGCGGGTTTTCTCTTCCAAGGTGAAGTGCGCCTCTTCCTGAAGCTGCGGGATGATGCGGTTTACCTTGAAATAAAGCTCGGTCGATTTTTCCGCCGGACCCGATATAATGAGCGGCGTCCTCGCTTCGTCGATCAGGATGCTGTCAACTTCGTCCACGATGGCGTAGTGCAGGTCGCGCTGGACGAGCTCTTCGAGGCGGAACTTCATGTTGTCGCGCAGGTAATCGAACCCGAACTCGTTGTTGGTCCCATAGGTTACGTCCGCGCCGTAGGCCTGCTTCCTTTCACGGTCGTCGAGCCCATGGACGATGCAGTCTACCGTCAGCCCGAGGAATTTATATATCTGCCCCATCCACCCGCTGTCGCGCTTGGCGAGATAATCGTTTACCGTGACAAGGTGGACCCCTTTTCCGCTCAGCGCGTTGAGGTAGATCGGCATGGTCGCCACGAGGGTCTTGCCTTCACCGGTCTTCATTTCGGAAATCCTACCCTGGTGAAGGACAATGCCTCCTATCATCTGGACGTCGAAGGGACGCATCCCCAGAATGCGGGTGGAAGCTTCACGCACAACCGCGAAAGCTTCGGGAAGAAGATCGTCGAGTTCTTCCCCGTTTTCCAGGCGCTGTCTGAATTCGGCGGTTTTGCCTCTGAGCTGATCGTCGCTCAATTTCCGAATTTCAGACTCAAAGCCGTTGATTTCATCCACAATGGGCGCAATTCTCTTCAGGACGCGCTCATTCTGGCTTCCGAATATTTTTTTGAGAACACCAACTACCATTTAAAAATCCCTCCAAACCGGATTCGACAGTCGAAAATAAATAATAAGAAAGGCACGCCTAACGTACCCCAACTTTTTATCATAACGCGGATGCAGCTCAACTGCCACCAATTTCAAGTCACGTCGAATCTGTCCCGGCGAAGCCCCAAAGATAAATCATCTCCCCATGGTTGCACCACCGTGCAAGGCGGCTCTGCCGTCCGCCATGTCTATGTCGCAGGCTTGGATCAGGCAATGTCGAGCAACAGGGCGGATTCGTCGCAATTGGGGAACCTGGGGCAGTGCAGGCAGTCGGCCCATACTTTCTGAGGAAACATGTTCTTATCAACCAATCGGAAACCAAGGCGTTCGAAAAAGCTCACTTCGTAGGTCAGGGTAAAAACCCTGCCGATACCGAGTCCTTTTGATTCCAATATGCACTGCTCCACGAGACTGCGCCCTATCCCCCGGTGTTGATGGGATTCGAGCACGGCCAGGGAGCGAATCTCGGCAAGGTCATCCCAGACGATGTGCAGACCGCAGCACCCTGCAACAAGCCCGTCATTATCTTCGAAGACCAGTATATCACGCAAATTCGTATAAAGCTCGCTCAGGGAGCGAGCCAGAAGATTGCCCTTCTCGGCAAAATCCCGGAGCATTTTTTGAATCTCGACCACATCGGCTATCCTGGCCTTGCGAATCATGTTAACAATCCTTTTTACCCAGTAGCAAGAAGCATGGAGCGTGAATCAAGACTCCCGAAGCCGGTGAATGCAGGCGGCCAATTGCCCTGAGATCCCATCCAACGCCTCTTGAAGATTGATTGTATTGCCCTACCCGAGATCCTGGGCCAAGATGCAATAATACCGGCATTCCTCCAGTGATCCTTCGGCAGTATTAAAGAAACGCGCCTTATCAGCCGCCGTGTATTTTCGAAACCCCTCGGCTATATTCGCCGGAGTCTTCATTCCTGCTCCCTGCTTCCCGCTCCGCACTTATAGCCTGGCTCTTTTTATCCTCTTCGCGCAACGATCCAGCGAAGTCCCTGCAAAAAATACTCGACGTTCTCGATCGATGTCGAAAACCCCGGCGAAACCCGCACGGTCCCTTCCGGAAAAGTCCCGAGTGTCTGGTGAGCGAGCGGGGCGCAATGGAGGCCGGTCCTTACCGCAATATCGAACGCCTGGTCGAGGACCTGACCTGTATCGGCCGGATTCATCCCTTCAACTATAAAAGATACCGTCCCAGATCCGCGCCTTGCCGGTTCGAACACCCGCACCCCGGGAATCTCCGATAACTCATTTTCGAGGTAGTGGGCAAGACCAATTTCATGATCCCGGATACGGCTCATTCCCGTTTCCAGCACGTAACTTATTCCTTCGCTCAACCCGGCGAGCCCAGGCAGGTTCGGCGTTCCGCTCTCGTATCGGTCGGGGCAGAATTCAGGCTGCTCGAGATCCTCGGAGTGAGTGCCGGTGCCGCCTTCCATGAGAGGCAGCACCTCGAGGCCCTCCCTGACGTAGAGAATCCCGACCCCGGCGGGTCCAAGCAAAGCCTTGTGTCCGGAGCAGGCGATCATTCCAATCCCCGTCTCTTCAGCCTCAACAGGCTGCAAACCGGCGCTTTGCGCCGCGTCCAAAAAGAGCGGCACTTTTGCCCGGGTGCACATTTCAGCCGCTTCGTCAACCGGCATCAACGCTCCGTTTACGTTTGAAACATGCACCAGTACAACCAGCCTGGCATCGGAGAGAAGCATCCGCTTGAAAATCCCGAGGTCCAGGGCCCCACCGGCGCTGCACGGAATCATTTCGATATGCACGCCCTCTGATGCGAGCTTCCTCAGAGGACGCATCACGGAGTTGTGCTCCATTGCGGAAAAAAGAACCCGGTCCCCCGGCCTGAGCCAGCCTTTCAGGACAAGATTGATGCTCTCGGTCGCATTTTTCGTAAATACCACCCGGTCCGGGTCTTTAACGCCCAGTATCGCGGCCGCCTTCCGCCTGCAGCCGGCAACGATGTCCGTCGCTTCCCTGGCGTGTTTGTGCGCTCCCCTGCCTGGAGAAGCCCCAACATTCTCCAGCACCCTTCCGGACGCTTCGATTACCGCCTTCGGCTTGGGAAAACTGGTTGCGGCGTTGTCAAGGTATACCGGCATCTATCCTTTCCTGTCCATTATAGACCGTGAATTTGCCCGCTCGAGCATGCCCGATGAGTGTGATCCCCAGCGAACCCGCGAGCTCGACCGCCAGGCTGGTGGCCGTATTGCGGCTGACGACGACGGGTATGTTCACTTTGGCCGCCTTGATCAACATTTCAGACGTCAACCTGCCCGTCGTTATGAGCATTTTGTCCCGAAGCGGGATTCCATGCAGGAAGACGTGACCCACGATCATGTCCACCGCGTTGTGACGTCCTATGTCGTCGCGGAAGAGGATAACCTTGTCCGGATCGGCCAGGGCCGTGTTGTGGACGCCATGGGTGCGCCGGTATGTTTCGCTGAGATGGTTCAAATCCTCCACCCTGTCGAGTATCTGGCCCGGAGTAATCCGAATATCGCTTTTGACCCGCTTGCTCAAAAGCGCATCGAGAGAAAAATAAAAAAGAGAACCCTTGGCGCATCCGGAAGAAATCGTGCGCTTCTGCCACAACCGTTCGGTAATATCGGCGTCGCCCTTCGCCGAAAGGTTCACCTTTCCGGCTTCTTCGTCGATGTCGATGCCCAGAATGTCCTCCGGCGAGGCGATGAATCCTTCCGCGTAGAAAAACCCGGCGGCAAGCTCGTCCAGATGATGTCCAGCGCACAAAAGCGTCACTATCTCCCGGTCGTTCAGGTACAAAGTGACCGGTCTTTCACGAATGACCCACTGAGTCTGTTCGAGCTTTTTGCCGCCCCTGTCGTAAATGCCCACACTTGCCGGGGCGACGGAATTTTCAGGCTCTTCGGTAGTATTCATCCGCCTTCTTTCCCAAAATATCGGTGTGCGCTGCGCCTCTCGCCTGGAAATTATATCCGGCTTTCAAGCGATTCAGAATAGTCTGACAAAATCAATGCGTGATCGAACGCCAGATCGTCCGGCAGCCTGTCGAGCGGGTATATTTGCAGATTTTTCGCATCATCGGCCGCCCGGGGAACACCTCTTCCGATTGCCGTGAAAACAACGCTCACCGTATGTCCCCTCGGGTCTCTTTTCGGGTCCGAGTATGCATGAAACTGCCTTAGGTCCGCCAGATCCATTCCCGTTTCCTCCCTGGCCTCCCTGACGGCCGCAGACTCCAGCGTCTCGCCGTAATCCACGAACCCGCCGGGAATGGCCCAGCCAAAAGGCGGGGTCTTGCGCTCGATCAAAATAATGCCCTCTCCCGGCACCTCGATAATGATATCCACGGTCAGAAGCGGATTACAGTACAACCGCACGACTTCTCCGCACCCGGGGCACCGCACCTCTTCTGCTCCGCTCATCATGAATCTCCCCTATCTGCCGGCTGGGTTTTGCGCATGAGCACATGTTCGAGAAACAGGACCAACACAATCCCGAACGTAAGCCCATTGCCCAGAAATACGCGAAAAGCCTGCGGCAGTTCATTGACAATGTTTTGAGGCACAAAGCCGATCAAGGTGCCCAAAACGACGGGCAGGCCCACAATATAATAACTGCGCTCCTCGATGCCCGCGTTGACTATGATTTCCAGGGCAGCCCCGATCTGAATGCCCAGAGCGGTGCACATGGCAGCCCCGACGACCGGGGCCGGTATGAGAGTGAAGACGGCGCCGAGCTTTGGAATAAGTGCCGCCAGAATGAACAGCAGCCCGCACCAGACAACCGTAAAGCGGCTTGCAACCCGCATCGAGAGCACTATTCCGGGACTCGTGCTGTAGCTGACCGTGCCAACGATACCCATAAGCCCGCAGAAAACACCAGCAACCCCATTGATGAACAGCCCGCGCGGTATCGCCGAGGCCAGCCGGTCCCGGTTCGTTAAATTTGCAACGGCCTGGATGCTCCCGATGCTGTTTACCGCAACGGCCACATAGGATAGCGCGAAAGCGACCACGGCGGACATCGTTAATTGCGGCCTCGAGGGAATGATGTCTCGTGGAATCGAGAGCCATGAGGAGGATAGAAGATGACTGAAAGAAGGATGTTCCAGGGCAAAGAAAAGGGCTGTCCCTATGAGCATTCCCAGGAGCAGCCAGACTGATTTGAAAAACCCCCTGAGCCTGTATGCCATCGCGCTCATCAGGAGCACCAGCCCAACGCTGAGCAGGAATTTGGCCGCGCTGCCCCCGTCCGAAGACGATCCCGCCCCCGACATCAGCGTGCTCATATAGGGTAGAAGCGTTAGAGATATCAGCATCAGGATGACCCCGACCACGTTCGGGGTCATCACCGGAATGATTCTTTTGGGCTTCACGATGATTACGGCCGCCATCAGCAGCAGACCGCCCGTGATTGCGCCGGCCTGGACAGCAGGCAGGCCGTATGGGGCGATTACGAGGAAAGTCAGCAGGAGCGCTGCCGACGGGCCCTCTATGATGGGATACCTGTGGCCCCAAAGGCACTGAATCGTGGTAAAAACACCCGAGGAGAGCAATATGAGCTGGAGAAACCGCAATTCCTCTACGAGTCCCAACTGAAGTACCCTTGCCGGAAGTACAGCCGAAGCAATGAAAATGGGAAAGATTATGAATGCCCATTGCAGGCCGTAGAGTATGGCCAGCCTGAACGGGGGGTGATCGTCCAGGTCATATATGTATTTGGGTTTGTCCATCCGTTCCGATTCCCCCGAAAAATTCACCGCAGAACCGCAGAGAGCGGCCCCAGGGACACAACGAAAAAACGAAAAAAACCGTAAGATGGGTGGAGCGAAGCGCAACCCATCAGCCCTTTTCGAAGCAGAGCTGCAGATCAGCCCATGGCCGCAACCAAAAAACGAAAAGCGATTCCCCGCAGATTACACAGATAACGCAGATAAAATAAAGAGTTAAAAGAGCAGTCAGCAGTGAGCAGCTAAAAACAAATCCCCCGCTTCCCGACCACGGATGGACTCGGATAAAGCGTTCACCACGGAGGCACGGAGAGCACAGAGAAAAAAATGAACCACGGATGGACTCGGATTCACACGGATGGGAAAAAAGAGAATGGCCTCTTCGATTATCTGCTGAACTGAGGGGCTCGCCGATGGCCCGGCTGAATCACGAACGTGCTTGTGCTGAGGGAAGGTTTCGACATCTTGAAAGTGAGAAGTTTACCTATTCACCCATTCACCCACTCACCTAAAATCTTCTTCGCTGCTTGATATCATGAACTCCCAATCCGCCGTGGGCGAATTGATCGAGAATTATGTCGAAAAATTTTCTTTGCTGTCCCGGGCTGAGGAGTTCTTTTTCCTCTATTATGTGGTCAATGACGTCCAGTTCGAGTTCCGATTGGCACTTCAAAATTTCCTGTGCAATGGAATGCACTTTATCCCTGTCGATTGGCTCCGAGAAAAGCTCTCGTGCAAGAGACACCCTCTTCGTGCAAAGCTCCTGGCGGATTTTCTCGACATTGGGAAGAAAGCTCAACCGGATCTCCTGGACCCTCCGCCGCTGGTCCTCGGTAAGATCGGGAATGAGATCCATATAACCCTTGATATTCGTGTACTTCCATCTGGTGCGCTTGAGATGGTAATAAGCGCCCGCGAACAAAGCGAAAATGATAACTGCAGCGGTCGCAAAACCAAGAATGAAATCGAGCATGTAAAGTCCTGTGGCCATTTGGGTCCTCATTTGCCAATAAGTTGAAAATACGCATAACTGAGCGAAAGGGGAGGAAAATCCCCAAATTCATCCAGCGAGTCCGTCCTTTGGGACACATATCCGGGAAGCAATTGGAAAACCGAATCGGCCAAATTCAAAAATCTTTCTGAAATCCTCCGCAGGAGGCTCACTTTCAAATAACTGCCGCTCTTCGCCGATTGAGTCCGGGCAACGATTTCGGACGTAAAGGTTTCCGAGACGATTAGCCCGGGTAACCCTCGAACCAATGAATCTATTTGATCCAGTTCTCCTAATTCCTCACGGCAGCCGCGGCACACCTCAAGATGGCGTGCAACCTGGTCTCTCGAAGCCTCATCCAGCTCGCCGTCCTTATAAGCCGGTAAACTGGGCCGAATCTTAGTGTGATCCACTTTTTACCTCCACGTTTTTCCCGAGCATCTTCCTCAGATTCTCGCGGGCGCGAAATAACAGCGACTCGACGCTCGAAACCGACACAGAAAGAACATTCCCGATCTCCGAGTAGGAAAGTTCTTCATTTACCCTCAAAAGCAGGGCCGCTTTCTGTTTTTCCGGAAGGCGCGCAATGGCATCCATCAAAATCTCTTTCAGCTCCAGCCCATCCACGGGGTTTGGCGCAGCAACTTCGATCCCCTTTTCTTCAACGTTATCGGCAATCAGGCACAATCGCTTCCTGCGTAAAATCTCGTTCACCGATAAATTGTAAGCAATTTTGAAAATCCAGGTAGATACTTTGCCCCTGGGTTCAAACTGAGCGGCTGAACTATAAACCCGCAGGAAAACTTCCTGCGCAAGGTCTTCTGCACCGAACCTGTCCCCAAGATACTTATAGATGAAATTCAAAACAGAGTTCCGGTATCTCTGAATCAGCTTCTCGAATGCCGGGATATCACCGGTCCCAATGGCTTCGATCAGCTTGTATTCGCTATCTGTCTTAGGATCGATTCCCTCGGAGCTGCTCAGGTCAACCATCCTTCTTCATCACGAAACGCATCTTGTTTTCAGCCCGAAACCAGGCCGGGCCCCAATCGGATTAAATCTTTATCCACCCTCGCCTCAGCGAATTATCCAGGATCACTCCCGCAAGGAAAGCCGCGCCCATGTTCCACATGGCAAAAGCGGCCACGATGAGCATCACGTAGAAATCGGCTTTCTTATCTCCAATATCTTTTACCACAATAGCCAGTTCCGAACCCGCGAAGAACAGAATTACTCCCAATATGGCATTGGGAAAAATCTTAAAAATTATCGCTACGGAGTCGCTGAAAAAAAGGGCAATCAGGACGAGCATGCTTCCCAGAATCACCAGGGCGCCGCCTGTCCTTGCCCCGAAGCGAACATGGCCGGCCATTCCGCCGGCTCCATGACACATCGGAATACCGCCAAGAAGGGGTGAAACCAGGTTCATGATGCCCTGGGAGACGGCGATCCCCCTCTCGGTTACCTTCCTGTCGGGAAACAGCTCGTTGTTTTCGGCAACGATTGCAATCACCGCGTTCCCAATAGTAAGCGGTATTTGTGGGATTGTGAAAAGCAGGGTCCCGACAACGAGATCATTCCAGGTAATCGAAGGGAGAGCAAAAACAGGCAGCTTGAAACCGATATGGATCTTGGCAAGATCGTGCAGTATCGCAGGGTTCATGATGGCCGCCGACCCGACCCCGATCAATAACAGCACAAACATCGCCGGGACTCTGGGGTTGGTCAGAAGAAGGTAGGTGAAGGCGAGGGCGATACCTGCGAGGACCGGCGCAGATTGCATGCGATGGACCCCATCGACCATGAAGGAAAGACCCAGCCCCAGCATGATGCCCCTTACAACCGGTTTGGTCGCAAGTTTTGCTATCGGCTTGATGGCCCCGGTCGTGCCTGCGAAAAACCAGAAAATACCTGTTGTGATGCCCGATCCGAAAAGGGCCGCCGGGCTGATGCCCCCCGCGATGGCTGCCGCCCCGATGGCCTTCATGGGTTGAACCGGGAGCGGCGTTCTATAATAAAATCCGGAAGCCAGTAAGCAAATGCCAAACATGAAGAGGAGCCCGAGTGGCTCGACCTTCACAATCGTGATGTAGGCAACAACGAATGGGATCAATGTGCCGATGTCGCCGAAAGCTCCGGCCCACTCCATCTTGTTATAACGGTTCTTCGTCTTCCCCCGGCCTGCATCCACTGCCTGCGCAGGCCTCCCATCCTCGAGTACTTCCACCCAGGCATCCGGAGACATCAATTCGACCTCCTGAGGTTTTCGATGTTGTTCGGATTTTAAATGGTCCTATGCACCAATCTTTCTTCTTCGTATTCGGCCGGCCCTTTCCCGGACACCCTGGTCCGGCATCCTCAATGGACCGGGGTGTCGTTTTCCCCTTCTACCGGTTAAACAATTCAAATCAGGAAAACTTGCGCTCTCGCGAAGAAAAGTTTTCAGTCGGCCGGTTTTTGGGGGCGCCGGTCAGTGAGCTCTGAACGGGCTTGGGAGCAGGGAGCGAGTGACAAACAGTCAAGGGTTTTTTCGAAACTCTTCAGAGCAATCTTTACAGGCGGGGTAATTGGTGAGACTTGACTGCGCCGGCAGCTATAGCCGGCAGCTTATTGTGGCCGTGCAGATCGCACCGTGCGGTTACTCGTCACGCTCGAAGCGGTTGTTAGACGCCACTTGGTTACCGAAGCCAGGCTAGAGCAGCGATCCGTGGTGAGTACTTCAAGTGGTCCGGGGTATTGCTCATCACAAAGAGCTCAGCGATGAACTTTTCTTTTAACGGATCAGATATTTGTAAGTCTACCACGGAGACACCGAGTGCACGGGAAAAAAAAACGGGCATGTTGGAAAATTGGAAGCGAACAGGGACTTAGGATAAGGGCGGGCGAGCAGGTGAACGGGTGAATGGGGCTGGTTGCATGAAGATCCTCATTATCGAAGACGACACAGAGATTGCAACTTGTGGCAAGTGGATTTGAAGAGCTTGGACACGAGGTGACTGTTGCAGAGAAAGGGAGGAAAGGGTCTGCCCTGGCGATGACCCAGAGTTTTTAGTTTTGAGTTTTCGGTTAACAATCAAAATCGACATTTCACAGCAAAACGGCGCCCCGCCTACATTGCTGAGCGGCCTCTCCGCCCCTGCGCTCCTATATCGGTGCTTGGCGCTTTGCTCCGTGTCCTCTGTGGCTCCGTGGTGAGAGTGTCTCCTTCCGGACAGAGACAAATCAGTGCAAAATCTCAAATAGAGTGCTTATCGAATCTTCGTTATGAATGCTGCGGATGGCCTGGGCGAAAAGCCTTGCAGCCGTTACGCAGGTGATCTTTCCACTCTTGACGCAATCATCCCTTTGCGGCAGTGTATCCGTAACGATCAGGCTTTCAAGCGCGCTGTTCTGGATGCGCTCGACCGCGGGCCCGGAGAGGACCGCGTGGGTTACACAGCCGTATACCGCCTTCGCGCCTCTTTCGAGCAGCGTCCGGGTGGCCTCCACAAGAGTTCCGGCAGTGTCCACCATATCGTCCAGAATGACGGCCGTTTTGTCTTCCACCTCCCCGATGATGTTCAGGGCTTCGGCCTTGTTCGGGTCCGTGCGGCGTTTGTCGATCATAGCCAGTCCCGACTTGAGCAGCTTTGCATAAGCCCTGGCGCGGGGCACCCCTCCTGCATCGGGTGATACGATAACCAGATTGCGGTCGAAATGTTCTTTGATGAAGGGCAGTAGAATGGGAGAGGCATAGAGGTTATCGACCGGCACGTTGAAAAATCCCTGAATCTGCCCGGCATGAAGGTCCATGGTTACTATCCGGTCCGCGCCGACCCGGGTTATCAGATCAGCAACCAGACGCGCCGTGATCGGGACTCTGGGTTTATTCTTCCTGTCCTGGCGGGCATAGCAGTAGTAGGGCATTACAGCGGTAATTCTGTGGGCGGACGCCCGTTTGCAGGCATCGATCATTACCAGCAGTTCCATCAGGTTATCATTTACCGGAGCTGCCCCTGACTGAATGACGAAGACATCGGCCCCTCTTACATTTTCACCGATTTCTATCCTGATCTCCCCGTCGCTGAACCGCCCGGCCATTGATTTGCCGAGAGGAATTTCCAGGATTTCACATATGCTTCGGGACAGCGCAGGGTTGCTGTTGCCTGCAAAGACCTTCATTCCGTAAACTGCCATGCTTACCACCTCATCCCATGGTTTCTTGGAGTCCGTTACATATTACAGAAAGGCGCCAAAGGCAACCCGTTTAGAAAAAGGCGTTCACCGCAGAGGACGCGGCAAAGCGCCAACACTGATGGATCGCTTTCTAGTAGTCTTTTCCCACTTTGGCTTTTTATCCGTGTGAATCTGTGTTCATCCGTGGTTCATTGTTTTTCTCTGTGTTCTCTAACGATCGACCCTGGCCCGTCGAAGCGGGCCACCCGGTTTTTGGAGTTATCGAACGCCTCTGTGGTGAACTCTATCGCCGCCCCTGTGGCTTCTCTTTCAGGTTCGTTGCGTCCCCGGTTAAATGCTGTCGATGTCTTCTTCGGTGACGCAATATCCTTCATGACCCGGCCAGTAAAGAAAGCGACGGCAGTGGGGGCATTGGAGAATATCTTCATCCCGCTGCAGTTCTATAAATTTCTGAGGCGGTATGTTCATGTGGCATACACTACAAACGCCGTTTTCCACCGACGAAACTGCAATCCCGGCCTGTTTGACGAAGAGAAAATCGGTCTTCTTCAAGAGCTCGGGGGTCACCTTCTGCCGCACGAACTGGCGTATTCCTTCCAGGCGCTCCAGCCGGCTTTGCAACTCGGCGCTCTCCTTCAGGAGGACGGTTTTTTCCTCTTCCATCTTCCGGCGCCTTTCGGCCAGTTCCTTTTCCAGTTCGGCGACTTCGCCTCCAAGACGCTCGATGGTGTCCATGAGTTCCAGGAGGCTTTCTTCACCCTTGGAAATCTCCTTTTTGGTTTCATCGGTCTCTTTGATGATTGCCTGGTATTCCTTGTTCGTCTTCACTTCGCTCTGGCGGATTTTCTGCCGGCTCATGCGCGCACCCAGGTCCTCGATCTCCTGTTCGACCGAATGGTGCGTTTTCTTTGCGTTGTCGTGCTCTTCCTTTTTCGAAAGATATTGTCCTTCGAAAGATTCCAATTCTCTTTCCAGCTCGGCAATGCGGCGGGGCGCTTCCTCACTGCTTCGGATCAACTGGTTCTTCTTGTCTTCGATCTTCTGGTACTCAATCAGACATTTAAGTTGATCAAGCAATTCGCTACCTCCTGCTAAAATATACGGCGAAAAAAAATGGCTACTCCAGTGCCGTCTCTCTAAGTCTATCCGCTCAGGCAATAACCGTGAACGGGTCCTTCTCGGATTTGGAAACAAAAACCTCCAGCTCTGAGCCTTCGGATTGCGCCTTCGAGCGCAGGAAATCGCCAAAAGGTTCGAGGACGAGCTTCTCTGAGGCGAAATGCCCGATATCGATAACCGCCAGTCCGCTTTCCTCGGCAAGCCTTGCCTCGTGGTATTTCATATCTCCCGTGATGAAAACCTCTGCCTCCGCAGCCAGGACCTTTTCGATCATGCTGCCTCCGCTCCCGCTGCAAACGGCGACCCTGGTTAACACTTTTTGCGGGTCGCCCGTCATTCGTACGACGGCCCCGCCAAGCACCTGGTTTAATTTCCCTGCAAGCGATTCGAGTGTAGCCTCCCGCCGCAGCGATCCCACGAGTCCTATCCCAATGTACTGCTCATCCCCGCCAAGACCTGCCTCGGCGTCCAAAGGCCCCACAGCCTCCAGCCCGAGAAGCTCTTTGAGCCGGGCGTTTGTGCCCTCGCGTGCGGCATCGAGATTGGTATGCGCCGCTATTATGCCGATCCCGGAAATCAGTGCGTGCCTGATGACGGACCCGGGCCATGAATCGGTCCTTACGGAATTTATGGGGCGAAGGAGTAAAGGATGGTGCGTAACCAGACACTGGCACTCAAGCCCCTGGGCCTCCCTGAGTACGGAAGATGCTGGATCGAGGGCGACAAGTACCCTGGTTACCGGCGATTGCGGATTTCCCACCTGGATGCCGCAGTTGTCCCATGACTGAGCATAACGGAACGGCGCCCATGAATCGATCCAATGCAAGATATCCTTTATCCGGACCATGTGCGGCGCTCCCGAAAAAACAAGGAGGGGTGTTCCTTTTGGAACACCCCTCGTTTATTACACTGGTCCAACGGTTCCGGTAGGGCGCCGGGAATCTTTCTGTTGCTGACAAATCCTCCTGATAAGGTATACCCCATCTGCCGAATGACCTGCATGTTACGATGTTACATTCCGCGCTGACCTGGTGGGCCCACCTGGCCTCGAACCAGGGACCTGCCGGTTATGAGCCGGGTGCTCTACCAAACTGAGCTATGGGCCCGCCTTTAAGATGACCAAAACACTAGTATAATTTCCACGCTTAAAAAGTGTCAAGCAGAAAGCCAAAATCGGCGCCTGCAAGGCTCACGTTTCGATAAAACTCTTCAACTCCCTGCGGCGGCTGGGGTGACGGAGTTTGCGCAGGGCCTTGGCTTCTATCTGCCTGATTCTTTCCCTGGTAACCGTAAAATCCTGGCCGACTTCCTCCAGCGTGTGGTCAGCTTTCTCGCCGATCCCGAAACGCATGCGAAGGACTTTTTCTTCCCTGGGAGTAAGGGTGGCAAGGGCCTTGCGGGTCTGCTCGCTCAGGTTGAGGTTTATTACCGCATCAACCGGGGAGGCCACCCGCTTGTCTTCGATGAAGTCGCCCAGATGGCTGTCTTCTTCTTCGCCTATCGGCGTCTCGAGGCTGATAGGCTCCTTGGCGATCTTGAGCACCTTGCGGACCTTATCAACCGGAAATTCCATCTTTTCGGCTATTTCTTCAGGCACGGGTTCGCGTCCGAGTTCCTGGACCAGGTAGCGGGAGGTCCGGATCAGCTTGTTGATAGTCTCGATCATGTGGACCGGTATCCGGATGGTCCGGGCCTGGTCGGCAATGGCCCTGGTGATCGCCTGCCGAATCCACCAGGTCGCGTAAGTGCTGAATTTATATCCGCGCTGGTATTCGAATTTGTCCACCGCCTTCATCAGCCCGATATTTCCTTCCTGTATGAGGTCCAGGAACTGAAGTCCGCGGTTTGTGTATTTCTTGGCAATGCTTACAACGAGCCGCAGGTTGGCTTCGATCAGCTCGCTTTTGGCCAGCTTGGCCCGGATCGTCCCGTCTTTCACCCGGCTCAGCAGTTGCCTGAGGGACCTGGAATCCATTTTCGCTTCTTTTTCCAGGGCTGCAATGCGGTCCCTGGCCTCGATGCCCTTGCGGCGGAGCCTCTCGTATTCTTCCTCCGAGAGTCCGCATGCCGCACTGCTTTCCATTCCTGCGGGGTCCCCGGGTTCGAAAGCCAGTTTCGAGTCTACCTTCTTTATGCCCATGCGATGAAGGCAGTTCTTCAGGGTTTTTTCCCCGTCTTCGATATTCATGAGGTGGCCGTTCAGCTTCTCTATAATACTGTCGATATGACGGCGGCTTAGCTGGAGCCCTTTCAGAAGGTTGACTATCCGCTCCTTATTCTGCTGCACCTGGTTCTTGAGTTCGAATTCCTTCTCCGGATCGGTGTTTTCTGTGAAAAGAAGCGTCTGCATCGATTTATTTTCCTCGTCCAGACGCTCCACTTCATCGAGAATGCCTATTATCCGGTTCTTCTGAGCCGCTTCCTCTTCTTCGCTGATTTCTTCCTCAGCTTCGCGGATTACTTCAACGAGATGGTATCCTTCACTCTGGAGCTTGTCCCGCAGGCTCATTATCTGTTTGATCCCGAGGGAAGACTCCATGATGGCATTGAAGATCTCCCTTTCCCCAGCCTCGATGCGTTTGGCAATTTCGACCTCGCCGTCGCGCGTGAGCAGGGAAACCTGGCCCATTTCCCGCAAATACATCTTTACCGGATCAGCTATGCGGCTTGCTGAATCCGCTTCAAGCTGGAGTTCGTCCTCCTCTTCCTCCACGATACTATCCGAGTCGGCGACGGGACCTCTCACCACCTGGACCTGCTGGTCGGAATCGACTATTTCGATATCCATTTCATCGAAAATCATCATCATGTCATCGAGCTTCTCCGGTGTTACGATTTCTTCGGGAAGGGCCTCGTTGACTTCGTCGAGCGTGAGATAGCCTTTCTCCTTGCCCGCCGCGATCAGCCGGTTAAGATCGTCGAGTTCCACTTTGCTCAGCGCAGGATCGCGCCTCTGCTTGGCATCCTTTTCGGTCATTACCTAACTCCTAAGCGTTATCGGAAAAATCACCAGCGTTGGTTTTGGCCGCAAGTTTTACGATTTCCTCAAGAAGGTTTCTGATTCGAGCCATATCTCCAGTCCTTTCGGCTTCCTGGAGAGATTGCTGCAATTCTTTCTTCCTCTTTTTTTCCCTCCTTTTGATCAAAGCTTCGAGCCAATGGCGCAGTTGAATTTCCGGCTCTTCGAGTTCATAGGGCTCCAGAAGATATCGCGTATATAGTTCCTGCAAATCCGATTCCCTGAGCATTTCGTATAGAGCAGAGGAGTTGTGTTCCTCCACGCTGCAAAATCCTGCCCGGCAAATCGTAGCGGCCATGTCGGAGAGTCTTGATTCCTCGAAGCAGCAAAGCGCGTCGGACTCGCGCACGCACTCGACCAGGGCCGGGTACTGGATCATGAGCCTGAGGACCTTTTCCTCGAGAGATTCAATGAGCGGCGGTTTAGGGTGGTTCACGGAACTGAACTGCCTGCGCCCTGAATCCGGCCTGCCACGCTTTTCATGCAGAAGCTGGGCCTCGGCTACTTCTTCCGTAATCGAAAACCGGTCTGCGATGATGCGCAAGTACTCGGATTTTAGAAGCGGCTGCCGCACGCACTGAAAAACGGGCTGAAGCTCCGAAAATATTTGCACTCTCCCGGCCGAACTGCCGTCCCACTGCGAAACGGCTTTCCGAACCGTATAAGCCCCTAGTTCCTCCCTTTGCTTGATGAGACGCTCGAGCTCGGACAATCCAAACCTTTTCAGAAAATCATCGGGGTCCAGCCCATCCGGAAACCGGATACAGCTAACCGAAAGCTCCTCTTGCAAAAACAAGGGCAGTGCTCTCAGTATCGCCCTCTCCCCTGCTTCGTCCCCATCGTAGGCCAGCACGACTTCATCGCACATCCTGGAAAGAAGCCGCACCTGCTGGCTGGTGAGGGCTGTCCCCAGAGTCGCCGCCACCCTGAAAAAATCTTTTGCGTGAAAAGCCAGAAGGTCCATGTAACCTTCCACCAGCAGCACCTGTCTTACCTGGCGGCAGGCCTCGCGCGCCACTGCATACTGGTAGAGCATTTTCCCTTTGTGGTACACGGGAGTTTCAGGGCTGTTGAGGTATTTCGGCTCATTCTGCTCATCCTTGGACAGAATCCTCCCGCCAAAGGCAACGATCATACCCCGCTCATCTCTTATAGGAAAAATCAGCCGATTTCTGAAGCGATCGAAAAATTTCGAGGAATCATTTGAACTCTTGCTCAGAAGTCCCGCTTTTACGGCCAGCGCAGGTTCGATTCCGCTCTTTTTCAGGTGCTCGAAAAGCCCGTCCCACCGGGCGGGCGCATACCCCAGCTTCTGCGATTCGACAACCTCGGCGGGCAGGCCGCGCCCGGCTATATACTCTCGCGCCGCCATGCCCTCCCGGGCGTGATGAAGCTGGCGGTAAAAGAAATCCGCTGCGCATTCCACGGCCGTCAGAATCCGCCTGCGCTCTTCCTGACTCGCCTGGAGCAGATCGCTCTGGACTGACTGGTCCTTCTGAGGCAACTGAATATTATAGCGGTCGGCAAGATGTTTAACGGCGTCGGCAAACGTAAGATTTTGATGTCTCATTACAAAACTCAGGACATCGCCCCCGGTTCCGCATCCGAAACAATAGTAGAGCTGGTTTTCCGCATCCACCTGGAAAGAAGGGGTCTTTTCCTCGTGGAACGGGCAAAGCCCGACGTGACGGTTGCCCGAGCGGCGCAGATGGACAGCTCTGCCTATAACGTCGATAATGTCCACTGCCTGCTTTACAAGAGTGGCAATTCCAGAACCAGTCACTTAGCCAACCTTAAGGAAGTTACTACAGAAAACTCAAAGGGTGAAAATTATAGGTTTTTAGCCCCTGGCTACTACTAAATCAAGCTATTTTTTATCCAGACTTTCGCCGTCCGTCATCCCAACCTTCGCCGGACCAGTTCATTTACCATTTTGCCGTCGGCCCGGCCGGCCACTTTGGGCATGAGAATCTTCATCACTCGTCCCATGTCTTTCTGTGAAGCGGCCCCGGATTCAGATACGGCATCGTCGACCATTTTTTCCAGTTCTCCGGATGAAAGCTGCTGCGGCAGGAAATCCAGGAGGACCCGGATCTCTTCTTCCTCTTTTGCAGCAAGGTCCTCACGCCCGCCTTTCTTGTATAGCGCAACGGAGTCGTGCCGCTGCTTTATCAAGGTCGAGATCAACTGTTGTATCTCGGTCTCGTTCGGCTTCCTCCTGATCTCTTTTTCTTTGACCTTCAAAGAGGTGAGGAGCATCCGCAGGGCGTCCTTCGCGTTTTCGTTTTTATTACGAATCGCGTCCTTCAGCGCCCCTTCTATTCTTTCGTTCAGTTCCATACTGGACCTCACTTCCGGATGTTTCCCCAATCCGCCTGCCGGGCCCGCGCGATTGCTTCCCCGAGGTTAAGCGTCCCTTCGTAGATGGCCCTGCCCGTTATTACCCCGAGCAGTCCCAGTGGCGCGAGGGGAAGAAGCGTTTCGATATCTTCCATGGTCGAGACTCCGCCCGAAGCGATCACCGGCGCGCCGGTCTGCTCGATCAAACGGCGCGTCGATTCCACATTTACCCCGGTCTGCATCCCGTCTCTGTGGATATCCGTATAGATGACGGCGGCGAGCGCGAGATGTTTGAACCGAAGTACAAGGGAGACCGCTTCAGTCTCAGTCGATTCTTTCCAGCCCTCCACTGCAACACGGCCGTCCCTGGCGTCAAGTCCAAGAGCAATTCTGCCCGGGTAACGCCCGCACGCCTCTTCGAGCATTTCCGGATGCCTGAGTGCGGCCGTTCCGACAATGACCCTGGCCACCCCTGCCGAAAGATATCTCTCGACGTCTTCAAGCGTCCTTATGCCGCCCCCGGCCTGGACCGGAATCGATACGGACCGGGCTATCCCGAGAATAATCTTGTCGTTTACCGGACTTTTTGTAAATGCGCCGTCGAGGTCAACCAGGTGTAGCCATTCGGCGCCCTGTGCTTCCCAGTGCCTGGCCACTGCAACCGGGTCTTTGCCGTAGACCGTCGCGCGGTCCGGGTCTCCCTGCATAAGACGGACGCAAAGCCCGTCTTTCAGGTCAATGGCTGGAAAAATAATCATCCTTGCTCCATCGTGTTGAAAGCGGCGAAGACGAGCCTAAACAGCGCTCTTTACGCCTATGAAAATCCGGAACAAATCCTCTCCGGAATTGAGCCGCCAGCCCGCTGCATGAGCGTGTCTCTCGCAATACCTGCTGCCCTTGTCCGATCCTGCGCCGGATTTAAGGTCATCGACCAGCAGAAACGGGACCGGATCGATTGAGTGCGTTCGCGTGGATATAGGAGTAAAATGATCGGTTGCAACAAGGATGCGTACCTTGCGGAATTTTGCCGCCCTGTCCACAACCGGCCCGACAATGTGCTCGTCGAAACTCTCTATGGCTTTTATCTTCTTTTCAAGGCTGCCCGTATGCGAAGCCTCATCGGGTGCTTCAAGGTGCAGAAAGACGAAATTCCCGCGCTCGAGCGCGGACAGGGCCGCCGTGACTTTGCCGTCATAATTCGTATCGATGTAGCCTGTTGCGCCTTCCACCTTCACGGGGTCCAGCCCCGCATAAACCCCGATGCCCTTTAGAAGGTCCACGGCCGAAATCATTGCCCCGGATAAGCCGAATCTTTGCAACCCGGGCATCGACGGCGCTTTCCCCTGCCCCCACGGCCAGACGGCGTTTGCCGGGCTTTTTCCGGCTTCTTCCCTGAGTCTGTTGACCGGATGGTCCCGCAGCACCCGCGCAGCCTTGTCCGCAAAAACTCGCAGGACCGGTTCCGTCGTCAAGACATCGTATTGCTCTATGGGCTGCCCGAGAATGTCATGAGGCGGTGTCGTGCGGATTTCTTCCCGGCCCCCTTTCCAGACGAGAAGTTGCCTGAAGCTTACGCCGGGGAACAGTTTCAGGGGAGTGCCGGAAACCGCGCTCTGAAGGCTGGCGACGATCTCGTGGGCTTCCCCGGTTGATATATGGCCCGCCGAGTAGTCCCCCATGAGGACTCTTCCAGCCTCATCCTCGACGAGAGAGACCAGGTTGCACCTGAAGGCGACCTCGTCGGGTTCGAGCCGCACCCCGATGCTCGCGGCCTCCAGCGGTCCTCTTCCCGTATGGTAGACGGCCGGGTCGTACCCGAGCAGGCTCATGTTGGCCACGTCGCTCCCGGGCTGCATTCCTGCCGGAATCGTGTGCACAATCCCCAGGGCCCCGATTCCTGCGAGCCTGTCCAGATTGGGGGTCCGGGCCGCCTCCAGGGGCGTGCGGCCTCCAAGCTGATCGAGGGGATAGTCTCCCATCCCGTCCCCGACAAGAATAATGAATTTTTCATCCATTTGAATCAGCCTGCGGTCAGTGACATGTGTTCATACGATTGCTCAATTGAAGAATCGATCCCTCGATCCCTCGATTCCTCAATTCCTGAATCCCTGAATTCCTGAATCCCGGAACTAATCAGCGTTGTTCTCTATGCGTATCAGCGAGGTCGGGGCAATCACCACATCCAGCTTGTTGATCTCATCCAGCGCTTTTCTTACACTGCTCTCCAACGCTTCATGAGTAATCATCACGAGCGGGACCCGGTCCGCGTGGCGTCCCTTCTGAATTACTGCGGCTATGCTGATCTGGTGTTTCCCGAGGATGCCTGAGATCTTGGAAAGCACACCGGGCTTATCCAGCGCGAGAAAGCGAAAATAGTAAGAGGTTGAGACATCTTCGATTGGTTTGATTTCTATTTTCTGGAGCCTCCCGGGCTGAAAAGCAAGCGCGGGAATTCTTCCGGGTGTCTGGTTGAGGATATCTCGCGCGACGTCTATGAGGTCGCTCGCGACGGCGCTCCCGGTTGGCATCATCCCGGCGCCCATGCCATAGAGCATTACATCCCCCACCGCATTTCCCTCGATGTGTACCGCGTTATAGGCGCCCTTCACGCTGGCGAGCACGTGTTTGCGCGCAATGAGTGTCGGGTGGACCCGCATCTCGAGCCGGCCGCTTTCGTTTCGGGCGATCGCAAGCAGCTTTAACTGGTATCCGAACTCCTCCGCGTATTGAATATCGAGCGGGTCGATTCCGGATATTCCCTCAATATGGATCATGTCGAACTGAATCGGGGTCCCGAATGCAATCGCGCTTGCGATGGCCAGCTTGTGAGCCGTATCGATTCCCTCTATGTCCAGGGTCGGATCTGCCTCGGCATAACCGAGCGCCTGCGCCTCCTTCAAGGCATCGGCAAACGAGAGTTTGTCTTCGGTCATTCGGGTGAGGATATAATTTGCCGTACCGTTGAGGATGCCGAAAATCGTGTTGATCCGGTTCGCGGCAAGCCCCTCCCGCAGGGATTTGATAAGCGGAATTCCACCCGCGACGGAGGCTTCAAAGCCTATTGAAAGCCCCTTGCTCAGGGCGAGTGCGAAGAGTTCGTTGCCGTCATGGGCAAGCAGCGCCTTGTTTGCGGTTACTACATGTTTTCCGCTTTCAAGGGCCCTGGAGATGACAGTCTTTGCCACTTTCAACCCGCCGATGAGCTCGATTACAATCTGGATTTCCGGGTCTTCCAGAATATCGTCCATCCTCGTGGTGAGCATTTCGCGCGGGACTGCCACAGGCCTTTGGCGCTCGATGTCAAGGTCCGCCACACGTCTGAGCTCCAGGGGGACCCCAAGCCTGCTCTCAATAAGCCCGGCGTTTTCCCGAAGGACCTGAACAACCCCGCACCCCACTGTACCCCAACCTACGAGCCCGACCCCTATTTTTCTCATAAAACCCTCTGTAGAAGTAAAACCCGCCCTCTCCGGCCGTTGAAGAAACGAGCGCAACACCGGCAGGCGTAATGTTCTAATTTATGAAAATGATGCAGGCTAACCGGCGATGGCCTGCTTCTGAGGAGGAACTTTTTTCTGCAACGCCTTGCGAAGACCCCTTATGGCCTGTCTGGTCCGCATCTCGTTTTCGACCAGTGCGAATCGCACAAATTCATCCCCGTATTGGCCGAACCCAAGCCCGGGGGAGACCGCCACCTTGGCTTCTTCGATAAGGTATTTGGAAAAACCCACCGATCCCATCCATCGGAAGGGCTCGGGAATGTGCCCCCAGACAAACATTGTGCCTTTAGGCTTATCGGTCTTCCACCCGATGCGGTCTAACCCATCAATGAGAATGTCGCGCCGGGATTTGTATGTCGAAACGATTTCATCCACGCACGACTGATCGCCCTTGAGCGCCACCGTGGCTGCAATCTGGATGGGCTGAAAGACGCCGTAGTCCAGGTAGCTCTTTATACGGGTCAAAGCGCCCACCATTTCCTGGTTGCCAACGCAGAAGCCGACCCGCCATCCCGCCATGCTGTAGCTCTTGGACATCGAAAAGAATTCAACGCCGACTTCCCTGGCGCCGGGCGCCTGAAGAAAACTCGGGGCCTTGTATCCGTCGAAAGTCAAATCCGCGTAGGCCAGGTCGTGGATAACCATGATCCTGTGTTCATGGGCAAATTCAACTATCCTCTTGAAGAAATCCAGGTCGACTACGGTAGTCGTCGGATTGTGGGGAAAAGAGATGATCAGCAGCTTCGGCTTGGGCCACGTCTGTTTTACGGCTATCTGCAGATCTTCCATGAAATCGCGGTCCGGCCCTATGGGAACCGACCTGACATCGCCCCCGGCTATGATCGCCGAGTAGGGATGGATAGGGTAGGTGGGGTTGGGAGCGAACACAACGTCTCCAGGGCTGATCAGAACCAGCACAAGGTGTGACAATCCTTCCTTGGCCCCTATTGTGACGACCGCCTCTTTGTCCGGATCGATATCGACGTCATATTTTCTCTGGTACCATTCGGCTACGGCCTCGCGCAGACGGGTTATGCCGCGCGACGCAGAATAGCGGTGGTTGTGCTTCTTTCTCGCGGCCTCCACAAGCTTTTCTATTATGTGTTTGGGCGCCGGCAGGTCAGGGTTTCCCATCCCCAGGTCGATTATGTCATCCCCGGCCCACCTCTTCTGCATCTTAAGCGCGTTCACCTCGGCAAACACGTATGGCGGGAGCCGGTGCATTCGGCTCTGTTCGGCAATCTTGAAACTCATTAGAGTCATTCTCCATTTGAGACTTGGAATCTTCGAAAGATAATATTTTGGTTCCTGAAATGTCAAAGGATTTCACATAAAAGCTGCCTCGGCCGCGTGGGAGTGAACACTCTTTATTAAAAGGAGCCAAAGTGTTCTAATGAAACCTCCCCGTCTTAAAACTTGTGCGGAACAATACGGTTCTGCTAATTTAATCTCGGGATTTCCATTTTATAGATCTCGGAGCGCAAAGACAAGCCCATGAAACAGGTCATTCTGGGAACGGCCGGCCACATCGACCACGGTAAGACTTCGCTTATAAAGGCCCTGACCGGGATCGATACGGACCGCCTGAAGGAAGAAAAGCTCAGGGGGATTACGATCGAACTCGGTTTTGCGCACATGGATATGCCCGGCGGAGAACGCCTCGGGATAGTCGATGTGCCCGGTCATGAAAAATTCGTCAAGCACATGGTTGCGGGGGCAACCGGAATCGATCTGGTCGCCCTGGTGATTGCCGCCGACGAAGGTATCATGCCTCAGACTCGCGAACACATGGAGATTTGCGAGCTGCTCAGGGTAAAAAAAGGCATTGCGGTCCTCACCAAAACCGACCTCGTCGACGACCCTGACTGGTTGGAGATGGTGCGCGAAGACATAATCAAGTTCCTTAAGGGCACTTTTCTGGAGGGGTGTGAGATTATTGCGGTCTCGGCGGCAACCGGCGAGGGACTGGCGGAACTCAAAAAATCCCTGGTCGGGCTCTTCGCTGAGGTCGAGCCGAAAAGTCCGGATGGCCCGTTCCGGCTGCCCGTTGACCGGGTATTCACGATGCGGGGTTTCGGGACCGTCATTACGGGAACGAGCATTTCGGGGCGTCTTCAGGTCGGAGACCCTGTAGTGATCTACCCCAATGGACTCAAGAGCAAAGTGCGGGGAATCCAGGTGCACGGAAATGACGTGCAGGAGGTCCTGCCGGGCCAGAGGACCGCTGTGAATCTCCAGGGGATGGAACGCGCGCTCATCCAGCGAGGGGACGTGCTGGCCTCTGCGGGCGCGCTGGCCCCTTCCCACATGATAGACATTCAACTCGATCTTCTGCAGGGCGCCCCGAGACCGCTCAAGCACAGGGCTAAGGTCCGCTTCCACACCGGGACCGCCGAACACCTTGCCACAATTATCCTGCTCGACCGGGAGGAACTCAAACCGGGCGAGAAAACCTTCGCTCAGGTAAGGCTCGATCAGCCCACCGCCGTGTTGCGGGGAGACCGTTTTGTGCTTCGCTCCTATTCCCCCGTCCAGACGATCGGAGGAGGGTGCGTCCTGCACCCGCTTCCCCGCAAGCACAAGGGAGCGGCCAAACGCGAAGCCGCCAAGGGCCTCGAAACTCTTTTCAAGAGTTCCGACTCCGACATAATCCTGTGGCATCTCCAGGATGCCGGATGGGCCGGGCTTTCTGAGGCTGAACTCCGGATAAGGGCCAACGTCCCGCAAAAATTTCTCGATAAGACTCTTCAGCAGTTTACGAGCGCCAGGCAGGTGGTCCTCTACGATAAGGAAAACAGGAGGCTGATTCACCCGGACGCGCTCGAGGAAATGAAATCGTCCATTAAGGCCATTCTTGCCGACTACCATGCCCGTTTTCCGCTTAAGGCCGGAATGGCCAAAGAGGAAATACCGGCCCTTCTTGCAAAGCCTGTAGACGGAAAACTCTATAACTTTGTTCTGCGCCAGCTTGCCGAAGCCGGCCAACTCGCCCAGGAGATGGAATGGGTGCGTCTGACCACACACAAAGTGGCCCTGAGCAAAGACGAGGATACCATCCGGCAAAAAATCGAAAAGGTATTCCTGGAATCCGGTCTGCAGCCGCCCTTTTTCAAGGACGTGGCGTCCGGATTGCCGGGCACTCCAAAACAACACCAGGAAGTGCTCGAATGGTTGCTGGCGAAGGGGACTCTCGTAAAAACAAAAGAAGAAATTTACTTTCATAGCGCCGCAATGGCCGAACTCCAACTCCGCCTGGTGGCCAGGCTGAAAGAGGACGGCGAAATGACGACCACCCAATTCAAGGAAATGACCGGCGCAAGCCGCAAGTACACCATCCCGCTTCTCGAATACTTCGACGCGCAGAAGGTGACAATCAGGGTCGGTGAGGTGCGAAAACTGAGGGGTGCGTGACGAAAGCGGGGTGACGGGTGCCGGGCGAGCGACAACCTGTGCAAAGAATGATTAATAAATAGGAGCAGGATATGATCGTGCGGTTTCATCCCCATGCTCAGGAACGCCTCCATGAGCGTGGAGCTACAGAGGATGAAGCGGCCGCGACCCTGGAATACGGCGAGCGATTCCCCGCTAAGTTCGGACGCACGGGTTTTCGAAGGAATTTTCCGTTCGGTGCAAAGTGGCACGGCAGGCAATATGACACGAAACAGGTTGAAGTCTATGCAGTCCAAGAGGGTTCAGAATGGCTGGTGATCACGGTCATTACCCGCTATTTCTGAATCCTATGAGAGAGGTTCAGCAATTATGAGATTCAGTTACGATCCTCGATACAACATTGCTTACATTCGCTTTCAACCGAAATCTTCGGGGGTTGAGTCCGTCAAGGTCAGCGATGAACTGATCGTGGATATGACCCCTGACGGAACTATATACGGTATCGAATTGCTGAACGCAAACGAACAACTCCAACGCGCGGATATGGGAAAGCTCCTGGTGGCCAATGAGGCGACCGGGGAGCAGATCGAAGTGCCCTTGTCAATCCGGTGAACTTGCAAATAGGAAAGGCACTCAATCAACGGAACATATTTTTGAACGCTGAATATTAATTCGCAAAATTGGGTAACGGTAGTTCAGACAGGCTTTCACGGCAGTTCGTTCCGTCAAAGCTAACGGCATAAATCCTTGAAGCAAAAATCCCCTCACACCTTGTTTTGGTGTGAGGGGATTTTTTATAAAAGATGAGGCGGCGGCGTCCTACTCTCCCACGCAGTTTGCCCGCGCAGTACCATCGGCGCAGAGGAGCTTAACGACCGTGTTCGGGATGGGTACGGGTGTGGCCTCCTCGCCATAGCCACCGCCCCAAAGGTCTTTTGGAGCTGGTGCGAATAGGGGTGTTTTCTTAGACGTTTTTTCTTTTTCCCGGTTCCTACCCGTTGTTCCGGCAGGATGAGAGGATGGTCAAGCCGCACGGCCTATTAGTACCGGTTAGCTCAAGACATTACTGCCCTTACACACCCGGCCTATCAACCTCGTAGTCTACGAGGGGCCTTTAGGCAGGTATTACCCTGCGGGAATTCTCATCTTGGGGTGGGTTTCCCGCTTAGATGCTTTCAGCGGTTATCCCTTCCGAACGTAGCTACCCAGCGCTGCCCCTGGCGGGACAACTGGTACACCAGAGGTCCGTCCATCCCGGTCCTCTCGTACTAGGGACAGATCCCCTCAAAATTCCTGCGCCCACGGTAGATAGGGACCAAACTGTCTCACGACGTTTTAAACCCAGCTCACGTACCACTTTAATCGGCGAACAGCCGAACCCTTGGGACCTGCTCCAGCCCCAGGATGTGATGAGCCGACATCGAGGTGCCAAACCGCCCCGTCGATGTGAACTCTTGGGGGCGATCAGCCTGTTATCCCCGGCGTACCTTTTATCCGTTGAGCGATGGCCCTTCCATTCAGAACCACCGGATCACTAAGACCGACTTTCGTCCCTGATCGACATGTCTGTCTCACAGTCAGGCTCCCTTCTGCCTTTACACTCTACGGCTGGTTTCCAATCAGCCTGAGGGAACCTTCGCGCGCCTCCGTTACCTTTTTGGAGGCGACCGCCCCAGTCAAACTACCCACCAGGCACTGTCCCCAGAAAGGTTTCACTTCCTCGGGTTAGAACTCTAGACGCATAAGGGTGGTATTTCAAGGGTGGCTCCACGAGAGCTGGCGCCCCCGCTTCAAAGCCTCCCACCTATCCTACACATACACGCCCAAAATCCAATGCCAAGCTGTAGTAAAGGTGCACGGGGTCTTTCCGTCTAGCCGCGGGTACTCGGTATCTGCACCGAGACTGCAATTTCACTGAGTCCCTGTTTGAGACAGTGCGGAAGTCGTTACGCCATTCGTGCAGGTCGGAACTTACCCGACAAGGAATTTCGCTACCTTAGGACCGTTATAGTTACGGCCGCCGTTTACTGGGGCTTCGGTTCAATGCTTCTCATCTCCTAAGAAACAATGACATCTCCCCTTAACCTTCCAGCACCGGGCAGGCGTCAGACCCTATACGTCGTCTTGCGACTTAGCAGAGTCCTGTGTTTTTAGTAAACAGTCGCTACCGCCTCTTCTCTGCAACCCCCCTCGGCTCCAGGAGCAAGTCCCTTCACCTTGCGAGGGCACACCTTCTCCCTAAGTTACGGTGTCATTTTGCCGAGTTCCTTAAACAGGGTTCTCTCACGCGCCTGAGGATTCTCTCCTCGCCTACCTGTGTCGGTTTGCGGTACGGTCACCTGGAAAACTCACTAGAGGCTTTTCTTGGCAGTGTGGGATCAACCAGTTTATGGGCTTGCGCCCTCCACATCACCTCTCGGCGTTAACGGAGCAACGGATTTGCCTATCGCTCCCGCCTACGGGCTTATACCGGGACTTCCAACACCCGGATGGCCTGCCCTACTGCGTCCCCCCATCGCTATTAACGCTTTCCCGGTGGTACAGGAATATTAACCCGTTTCCCATCACCTACGCATTTCTGCCTCGGCTTAGGGGCCGACTAACCCTGGGCAGACGACCTTTACCCAGGAAACCTTAGGCTTACGGCGAGCGGGATTCTCACCCGCTTTATCGTTACTCATGTCAGCATAATCTCTTGCACAACCTCCAGCGCTCCTCACGGTACGCCTTCACAGGATAGTGCAATGCTCCCCTACCCAAGACCCCGAAAGGTCTTGCCGCGGCTTCGGTAAAGCG
>CAWCGB010000004.1:0-382500 GCA_963795045.1 uncultured delta proteobacterium | reverse complement strand
AAGACCGTCACACAGCTCAATGCAAGAGATGGGTCTTCAACCAAAAAGTATAAAGTCGGCAGGGGTCCATTAGGTGTTGCCTCCGGCGGGCCATACGTCTGGGTGACAAATGCCGATGGTACTCTTACAAAGCTCAGAGCATGCGACGGGTGTTTGCTCTGGACGTATGCTGTCGGCGGTTACCCAACTGGAGTTGCCTTCGACGGGTCAAACATCTGGGTGGCAAATGCCAGCGGTGCCCTCACCAAGCTCAGAGCTAGCGACGGCTCTTTGCTCGGAACGTATGGCGCCGTCAGCTATAGTCCGAACGGCGCGATCAACGGACAAACATCTCTCAGTGACAAATTATCGCAGTAGTGACGTCTCCAGGCCCTGAAGGCACGAATTGCCCGGGCACTGTCCGGCTGCCTCGTTCATTGCAGTCCCGATTTCTATAAAGCTTTGGGCGGAAGAGGATCGATTCTCTCCCGCCCAATAGTCAAAGTGTGTAACGGTTTTTCTCCGCAAACTTCCCTGTTGCCACTTTTCTGCCGGCTTCTTAGCCGCGGGGTTGGCAATCCTGCCGTATAATTCTTTGTACACAAGCTTACCATTGTGTTTTGAGATTACATCCGCTGCCGTTGAAATACGAGCCGGGCTGCGTTATGTTGCGGCCTATCTACTTCTTTAACCGAGGGCTAAGGTAATCAGGAAATCTCGGCAAGATACTTTGAGGACCGCAGAAATATTCGATAGGATACCAGGATTCTTTTGAGTCAGGGATTGAGCTTGGACATAAATTCAAATCAACCTTGTCGTGGCAATGCAACAAAAAAAACGAGCCGCCGGGCATCTCATGAGAGGCTTTTGGGTGCGTTCAAATCCATTTGCCGCTTTATCCCTTCAAACGGTTTCTCCTGGATTAGTCTCGATGAAATGACTCTTCTTAACATGGCTCATAAACAGACCGGGATCGAGGACCTTGGTTGTGAGTCGTTTCATGAAGCTTTTGGCGTCCTTCTCAAATCCCTCGAATCCGACGCGCGGTTGAATTTCATCGGGCGAATCTGCGCTCACAGTGACATCCTGCGTATGCTTTGCAACCGTCTTCGTCTGCAGGAAAATCGAAGGCGTCACCCGCAGATCGCTGACCAGATTATCAATCGTCCGCTTTTCATTATGGGCCTTCCGAGAACCGGCTCAACCCTGCTGCATGCTTTACTGGCCCAGGATGTTGCATGTCGTGCACCCCAGACTTGGGAGGTGATGCATCCGTCTCCGCCTCCCGACAGGTTTTCTTACAACTATGACCCGCGCATTGCCATAAATGCAAGAGAACTGGAATGGTCCGGCATCATCATGCCCGGCTTTAAGAGGGTCCATCTGCTCGATGCCCGGCTCCCCCAGGAGTGTATTGCCATTACGGCGCATTCATTTATCAGTTACCTTTTTGAATCGATGTACTTCGTTCACTCCTACAGGGCCTGGCATGATGGCCAGGATAAGCGCCCCGCTTATGAATGCCACAAAGAATTCCTCCAACACTTGCAGTGGCGCGCTCCCGGAACTCATTGGGTGCTCAAAGCTCCAAGCCACTTATTTGCCCTGGAGAATCTGATGCAGGTCTATCCCGATGCGAGGATTGTCATGACCCATCGTGACCCACTCAAAGTGTTGGCATCATGCGCAAGCTTTACCGAAGTGCTGCGAGGGTATTTCACTGATTATCTGGACAGGAAAAAGCTCGGAGTAGAGATAGCGCGGCACTGGGAAAGGGGTGCAGGCCTTTCCATCGAGTTCTGCAAGGGTAACGGCAATTCGCAGGGGCGTCTTTTTAACGTGCTGTATACAGACCTTGTTAGAGAGCCAATGGCATTAGTCCGGCTGATTTACAGGCATTTTGATATGGAACTTACGAATGAAACAGAGACGGCGATGCAGCGCTTTTTGGCGGAAAACCCCCAAAATAAGCACGGAGTGCATCGTTACTCTCTGGAGGAATTTGGATTGGATCGCGATGCTGAAAGGCGCAGCTTCGAGTTTTACACGAATTTTTTCGGGATCGAGCCCGAATCGTAATATTACGACCTCCGAACGGCGCCTTGCTCCGTAATGTGTACATGGAGGAAAGATGGCCGCTGGTTCTTTTGAGATCAGGGATGTTCCATAACATACTCAAGGCATTGCCGGATCGGATGCAGTTCTTGGGGCAGATTGATGCCAAAGATAGAAAGGATGGAACTTTTCACAAGCTTTGATGACTATCGTGCTCGAAAACTCTATGCTCCGGACGGCGTAGTCATTTGAGCGCCTTTCGCATCAACTCGAGTGTGAAAAAAACGGCCTCGTGGTTGCTTGGCGCAGGTCTGCTTGCCTGGCTCATCGCATCCAGCGGCATTGGGTCGATTCTTGCCGACCTGTCGCGCGTGGGACCGGGATTGCTAGTAATTCTGGCGCTGGAGTTCGTGATCGATGCGTTCGACACGCTTGGGTGGTGGTTCACTCTTCCGGTTGGTCAACGCGAGGGGGTCTACCGCCGGCTGTTTTGGGTGAGGTGCGCCGGCAACGCACTCAATGAATCAACCCCGGCAGCCTCGGTCGGTGGAGAACCTGCGAAAGTCCTCCTGCTTAGTGGGCGAATTTCAACTTCCGCCGCAACCGCAAGCCTGCTTGCCACGAAGGTTTGCTTCAGCTTCAGCACGTCGATCTTCATCGTAGTCGGGATGGCCGCCGTATGGTCGAGGCTGAGTCTCCCGCGGGACATTTCGTTGGCGCTGCTTTCGGGCTTTATTCTGATGTTAATTGGAATCACGACGTTTGCGATCTTACAATTGCGCGGCATCGGAGCCGGTACGGTCAGAGTATTGAGACTCCTGCGAATTCCAGATCGTTGGCTGGAGTTTATCGAGTCTTCGTCCCATGAGGTTGATGCTCACCTGAGACACTTCTATCGCGCCAGGACCGGCGACCTGATCCGCTCCCTGGGAGCACATTTATGCGCGTTGGGCTGCTGTACTATCCAGATACTGTTGATGATGAGATGGTTGGCGCTCGGTTTTGATCCAATAGCTGCTCTCGGCATCGCAGCGTTCTCGACGCTTATCGCCTTTGTCGCCTTCGCCGTTCCCGCTTCACTTGGCGTCCAGGAAGGCGGAAAAGTCTTGATTTTCTGGGCGCTCGGTCTGCCGCGTTCCGCCGCGATGGCCGTAGGGATCGCATTCCGCCTCACTTCGTTGATCAAGATAGCCGTTGGTCTTATCGCTTTCGTCCTGCTTCAGCATCGGTTACCGGATCTGCCGGACCCGACCAAGGGTTGAGTATTACTTCAATTGGGGATACGCTCACGGAGGAGCAAGTCTTCTTTCTTTCAGGTTTAACGTTGGAGTATCTTTCGGAAAGAAACCGCTTTGAAACTATTAATTATCCAGCCGTCCCGCTATCAAAGCAAATATGATCTAACGCCATACAAAACCCGGAAGAGAAATCTTGTCGGGTTGTCACTGCCTTATCTTGCGGCTCTCACCCCCAAAGACTGGGATATTGAGTTAATCGATCAGCAGGTGGAGGACATTGACTTCGAAGCCCGCGCGGATTTGGTCGCCATTACCACATGGACGGTCAATTCACTGTCCGCATATGAAATAGCCGGCAAGTTCAAGGCGAGGGGGACGCCGGTCATAATGGGCGGACCGCATACTTTCTTTTTTGCCGGCGAAGCCGCGCAACATTGCGATGCCGTGGGAATCGGAGAAGGAGAGAAGATTTGGCCGCAAATGCTGGAGGATGCCTCAAACGGCCGCCTCCAGAAATTCTACCGTGCGAAAAGGTCACTCGATCTGAGAGGTCTGCCCTCTCCTCGGTATGATTTGGTAAATTTTGGAAGGTACGGTTATTTCAAGACATTCTCTGTTCAAACCTCGCGCGGGTGCCCCTTCAGTTGTGACTTTTGCTCCGAACGTTTCTATCTGGGCAAGCAATACCGATATCGCCCGGTGGAAGACGTCATAGCGGAATTGAAATTCAGCAAGATCAAGAACATCTTTTTTGCAGACAGCACATTCGCGGGCAAGAAGTCCCATACCATGGAACTCATGGAGGCGCTCATTCCTCTCAAGGTGCGATGGTCAGCTCTCTGGTCGTCGTATTTATGCCGCGATCAGCGCTTCCTGGACCGTGCCAAACGCAGCGGACTTTTGCACGTCAATATCGGCCTGGAGACCGTCGATACGGAAACGCTGGCCGGAATGAACAAGAAAACCAACAACATCGGCTACTACAAAGAAATCATCAACAATCTAAGGAAAAGAGGGATCAGCTATTCTTTCAACTTGGTGTTTGGCTACGATACCGAACATGATAACACTTGTGATCTAACCCTCGCCTTCCTTAGAGAAAACAAGGTGCCTGCGGTCTACTTCAACATCCTGACTCCACATGTTGGGACGCCGCTGTACGACCGAATGCGAAGTGAAGGCCGCCTCATTGACCCCGACGATATAGGCAGATGGCCCGGCTTGACCTGCTATTTCAGGCCAAAACACTGCACCCCCGGGGAGCTGGAGGAAAAGGTCAAGAGAATGTACCGGGCATTTTACAGTTTAAAGTCAATGGTGGGCCGACTGGGATTACCGTTGAGTATGGCCGATTTTGCCTCTTGGACGATCAACCTTTCTCAAAGGAAAATGTTCCATTCTGATTCTGAGAATTTCGACAATTACTGAACACATGCGATTTGGCGCTTTGCCTTGGCTTATGTAAATTCTGTATCGCGGGCAACATTTGTCCCGTCTTCCAGGTATCTTTCTCCAGGAACGGCCCTCCCGGGGACCATGAATGTCAGGATCGCGGGTAGAACAATGATCGCAGCCAGCAATACACACAAACTTCCCTCACATGCTACGAAACCGAGGCTGAAAATCCCCCGGTGCTGGGAGACCATCAGAGAGCCAAAGCCAATGGTCGTACTCAACGCGGCAAGTATAACCCCTTTCCCTGTGCTGAAGGGAAGGTGTCCGGGCAGCGTGTTCCCCTCTCTCCAACGCTGAAGGATGATTATTCCATATTCAACCCCCGCTCCCACAACGAGCGGCATGAACATGCTGTTGGCCATGTTGAACTGGATTCCCCCCAATCCCATAATTCCTATGGTCCATAGAGACCCTAACGCAAGCGGGACAAGTACCGGCAAGGCAAGGCGCAGACTCCGAAACGCCAGCATGAGCATGATAAAGATGGCCAGAGTGGCATAGATGGAAGCCTTGATACAGGCGCTCTTCAGAGCGTTGGCAAAAACATAAAAAGATACGGGGCTTCCGATCACCTGTGGGTCCACCATCCTGATATCATTAACGAAACGACTTAGTGTATGCTCTCTAAAAATGGATTCTTTCGGGAATATTTGCAGCAGATACGTCCCGTCATGCAGAAACCTGTCTCTAACAAGCTCAGGGAGGTCCTGGATCGTCATCGCCGAAGTATTGGCCCCACTGTTGAACATATTCCATTTGCTTACTGCATCTTCCGCAAAGCGTTTTCGATATTCTAAAAGCGACCTTCCGGCATCAGGTGAGCCTTGAAGAAGTTCGATTATCCCATGGGCAAGCTCCCTCACCTGAGTCATCTGGTCTATAGCCGGTTTGTCAGCTCCCCAGAGCCCGGCTTGGTCACTCTGCATCTTGAAGCTGATTCTTTTAAGGATATCGATAAATTCCCCTGAATCATCCTGGTGATCCTGCAATGCGATGGTTCTCCTGACGGGAAACTCTCGGCTTAGCGAACGAACTATTGGGATTTTCTCCTCCTGGTCTTCGGGCAGGAACGAAAAAACACTCTTCACCTGCCCGACCGAAGCCAGTTCTTGAAGCGCTTTGGATTTTGTCCTGACTTCTTCAGGTGAGAAACAGAAAGCAGCAGCAAACATGGGAGATTGTTTCGCGTTATCGATCAGGGTCTTTTCCCAGATAACCGACTCTGCCTTGGCGGATTGCAGGCGCAAAGGATTAGGATCGAAATAAACCAGGCGGGCGCCCCAGATGCTGAGCATGCTGATAAGTGCTGCACCTGCCAGTATGTATAGTGCCTGGTGCGGCTTGAGGTAAAACAAATCCTTCGGGGCAGGCGGAACACGTCGAGAAAACCTTTTCGCTGGCTTGTCCCCAATGAAAATACTCAGCGCAGGCAGTACACTGAATGTTGCAATCAGAGTGAAAATTATCCCCATGCCTGTGACCAGTCCCATTTCCACAACACCCCGAAAACCGGTCAATATAAGCGGCAGGAAGCAGAGCGCTCCACTCAATGCAGCCAGCAAGATGCCATAGCCTGAGCGTTCGTTGACCCGCGCGAGCACGGCCCGTATGTCCGGGTCTCCAAAACTCTCCTCCTCAAAGCGTGCTAACCAATGGATTCCGTAATCCACACCCAAACCACAGAGTAAAGGTGCGAAGACCACCGAGAGGATATTCAGATGACCGATAAAGAGAGTGGTCCAGCCGAATGTCCAGCTAAGCCCGGCAATTATAGTGATGATTTGAAGGCAAGGCCGGCGGAAGCTTCGAAAAAAAACTACCATCAGAATGAATACGCCGACGAGAGATAACCACATTGCGACTGCCATATCCTGAGAAACGGTGCTGACTTCATCTATCCTGAGCGCTTCCTGGCCGGTCACTCCGGCCTGTATGCCGGGAAAGGAAGCCCGTGTATCCTGAATCAGTTTTCTCAAGCTGATCAGAGACTCTCTGGTGCCCAGGAAACCGCTTTCCGTTGAGTTGGGCACCACGAAGGCAAGCAGGTAACGTTTGTCTGCTTCCCAGAAATAGCCTGCAAGCTCAGGATCATAGCCGCCATTTACCAGGAAAGAAGACCATGGAGACCTGAAGCTGGGCGCATCTTCGAGGTAACTCTGCATTCCTTCGAGTGTTACAATGAGGAAGCTGAGGTCAAAGGGCGCTTTGTTGCTGGTTTGCTCGTCGAGTTCTTTGTTGTGCAGAAAACCGGTGAAAAGTTCACCAACCATTCGCGAAGACATTTCATGATTGATGAGCTTGAGGAACCCGAGCAACTCCGGGGTTTGCGAAAATCCCTGAACGAGTTGATAGTGCTGGTCGACCTTTTTCCGGAGATCGAGCAGGTCCGGCTTCTCCAGATACAGAAGCTGCCAGGATCTGAAGGAGTCCGGATCTATCCGGAAAATGACATCTCGGAAGTGTCCTTTATCCTCCTTGATTCGGCAGGAGAGCCGCTTGATGAAATCTACGGCCTGGCGCGGCGCGGGGGCTCGAATAACGACCGTGAGACTACTCGTTCCACCCATCCTGAACGGGTCGAGCATGTTGCTTAGTCTGATCAAGGGATGGTCTATCGCGATCAACTCAAGTTGATCGGTCACCATTTCCAGCTTTGCAGCGGTAAAGAGAATCGACGCAAAAGCCACTGCACCTGCCACAGCCAGAATTGAACGCGGCCGGGTCAACACCCACGATACCCAAAGCCTCAACAGTCGAGATAATGGATTCATCCTGAGCCGTTTTTCCCCAATTTAAGTCGCTAAACTCTCTCTTATTGAGCCATCGCTGCAACAGGCCATTGATCATCCCGAGTTGAAGCATAACAAAATCTACAGGCCTGATTCGACTCACACTCATCAGATTCATTTATAAGAACCGCTTCAGCAGAAAGCTTTGCAAAAAGCCCAAACATATGTCGTTTCCAGTTCGTTTCCATCCGCAAAGGGTTCATTTTCCACTCTGGCCGTTTTCAATCTTCATAGCACACGACATTATTCAATTCACGATGGGATTTCATATCGTACATCGAGATTCGTTGGTGGTTCCCGGGGAGCGCAGCGGGGTAACCTCACTGGCATACCACTTGCGTGTTCGGGAGGGATTTGGGATAATTGAATGGATCTTCCGTGCGTTCCAATAGGTCTTTCGGGTGAAATCTGGTGCGAAATGCGCCTCAGCATGTGTGAATGAAAGTAAACCCATCAAGATTCATTATTTAATTTCATCTCTTTTTTGCTGTTTAATGCTGTAATTTCGGTAGGGTATTTTCTTAAAAGGAGGGGAAAGATGCCGCATTACGATACAGCTTTTTCAGGAATGGCAAGCGACAGGAAACTTACCAAAACAGAACTGGTGCGGGCCATCCGTTTCATGATTGCCGCCGAGTACGAGGCAGTCCAACTCTACATGCAGCTCGCCGAATCTACTGACAATGAACTGGCAGGTGCGGTCTTGCGGGATATCGCAGAGGAGGAACTGGTCCATGCCGGGGAATTCCTGCGGCTTCTGAAAGAGCTTGAACCCGAAGAGGAAAACTTCTACAAGAAGGGCGCGCTGGAGGTCGAGGAGTTCATCGAAAAACTCGGGACGAAATAAGCTGGTATCGCTCTGCAAGTCTGTCCGGAGCGTCGAATAAAACGGATTTCAGATCAAATGCAACGCGAATCCTGCTATGAAGAACTCAACAAGGAGAGGCGAGCTTTATCGAAAATTTCCATCTTTTCACGTTCTGTACGGGGGCGATAGCGCCCGCTATATGTCCACGGGCGGCGCCCTCAACCTTCGGCCGCCCGACCTGCTTTCCCCTGGCCCCGGCCGTTCTCAGAACCATTTTCGTTCGCTCCGAAATGATGACGTGCTGGAGACTCCGCAGCCAAGACATAATCACGTCACGTGGACGACAACACCTAAGCCTCCGACTGGATCATGCCGGTGGTCCCTATACTGGGCTAGCTGCAGTACGATCGTGGATCCTGGCGTCGCGTCCTGAGGCACAAACGCGTTCAGTTCGACCTCCACTACTTCACCGGCTGCGAGTTCCACATTGATATTGTGGTGACCCGCCTGGGCCTTCGATGAAGTCGGCCTCAGATCGATTTTCTCGGCTTTACGGAAGACGGAGTGCCCGGCAATGAGGTGCCGAAGCGCATGGTGGCGCACGAGCACATGCTTGACTTCAAGACGGAACCGGCCGGTCGTCGCTGCGCCGTTCGCCATGTCAAATGGGACGCTGATTTGTCCACCGGGCGGCACGTTTGCCACGTAGACGTTTTGTTGACCATAGTGGCGGTCGCCGGCGGCGTCGATGTTTCCCCCGGGAGGAGGGGGATCCGCCGGCGTGGTAACCATGGCCAGCAGACAAACATGCTCCGGGGTCCCCTCAAGAACCTTCCAACTAACAGGCGATGGGGTTGTAGTCAAATGGTTCCTGGAGAGCGCCACGGGTGTGCTCCCGATAATTGCGCTGGTTGCGACGGTAAAGTTCGTTGTCGGCTTTGCATAGAAGAACAGACAAAGAGTTGGCGCAGGCAGGATGCCGTAGTTGATGACGTCAAGATCGAGTTCGACAGTTTGCCCAACGATCAACTGCTGACCAGCATATGGGGCGCCGTTGACCAGAATTGATGAGCACATCCAGAATGGGTAGGCCGGCGGCGGCGGTCGATTGCCGGGGTCGCCAGGATAGTAAGGAATGACCAGATAGTTCCCCGGTTGATCTTTATTTCCGTCCTTGCCGTTTCCCATGGTCGCTATCCTCCCCGTTAGATGCCTGTGTAACTCAGGGTTCTGGTGACAACTGGCTGACTTGTTATCGACGAACCAGGCGCGAGTTCCCAACACTTCGCCGAGAATCCGCGGTCGCAATCAAGATTAAGATTTTCGCTCCCTGGCCTATCGGTCCCCGGGTACTCGACCATGTTGACCCACAGCGAACGGATTTTGGCGTAAACACTGTGTGTCGGATCTCCCGTGAGGAATGTCAGAGGTGACGTGGCCGCTGAATAGGGCGACGGCGACGTCGCGGGTTGCTCAAGGGCACTGGTCGGCCACGTCGTGCCGTCATCGGAGCTTGGCATCGGCACCAAAGGGTAATTTGCGCTCTGGAGGGGAAGCGACACAAATTGAGCGAACGTCGGATTGCTCAGATCGGCGTCATCGGGATAAAGCAATCCTCGGAGCACAAGAGCCGTACGGGCCGCCGCCAGCGCCTGCCAGAAGGACAACGACATGCCATAAAGGGAATTGATAGCAGAGAGCGCGGCGGGCGATTGGCTGGCTGCCGACAACCCAGACGCAGTCTCTCCCGGCCTATCCGTGTTGTTGGAGCCTTGACCTCCTAGTGCATTGAATATGGCCTGGAGCCACTGACCAGGATATACCAGCCACAGCAAGATTTCCTCGCAAACAGCGCTCGCCTTCTCGTGCGCTCCAATTCCAGGATTGTTGGTGCCGAGGCCGGAGCCGCCCGGTTGTGGGTTGTTGTCTCCTAGTTGGATACCTTGCGTTAACACTGCCGACGTAAGAGTGTTATTCATAGGTGGCGGCACCGGAGGGAGTGTGAAATCTCCAAGCAGGCTGAGGTGCTCCAGGAGATTGCGGTATCCGGTGTCAAGATCAGGAAGCGCCGCCGTCCCGCTGGAATAAGTTCTTTGCAGTGCGTCCTGAGCTATCGCTTTTAGATCGGATGGCAGACCAGGCGTGCCTGATTCACCAAACGTGAGCGCCGCGCGGGTCTCCGCGAGCGTTCCGGAGTAATTAGGTTCATTGTCGCGTAGCCAGGCTCCCACGGAGTATGCGGCAAGGCGATGTCGCAGTTCATGGGAACGCCGTGGTCCACCGACGACCGCATTGAGATATCCGCTGCCGAAGAAATTTCCCGTAGCGCCGGCGAGAGTTCCCAGCGCGAACGCACGTTGTTTCGCTGTCGTCGCGAGTGCTTGTGTATTAGCGACGAATGCAGTAGTGCGTCGCGCCAGGAATACGTCGCGCCAAGCCCATTGCTGTACCGGTTGGTTTTGCTGCTGACCGACTGGAGCCATCCAGTTGCCGGAGAAGCTGGACTGGAACGTCTGAAGACTTGCATGGAGGTGCTGAACCTGAGTTGAAATGCTGCCTAAAGCCGCCAAAGCTGAATTATAAGCGGCAAGCACACCCGGTGCGGTCGGCGTCGTCAAGCCTGCTTCCAACCTTGCGCGGGCCGCGTTTATTTGGTCCAAAATCGCCGCGCCGGTCTTGAAAAGAACCGCCGCTTTTTTCAAAACGCCAATTTCAACTGATGTCTTAGTTTCGGAATATTGAAGCAGATGGTCGACAAGCGCACCTAGTATCGCGCTGCCGGGCTCCTGATCGGCATCTGACAGGGCCTCCTGCACTGCTTCCGGATTGGCCGTGTCGGCTGGTGGCGCGTTTTGCAACGAATTTATGCAAACCTGTAATGCGGCAACGTGAGAAAAGTAATCAATCATCCCCTCCTCCTGCTGATGTAATTTAGTGCAGTATATTGTTTACAAAATTCGGCAATTCTCTGCGCTGTAGGTAGGCCAACATTCAGCTTGATCAATCTTAGGGGATTACGAAAGGAGGTGGCGGCAATCTGTTCGATTCTTCTATTCTGAAAAACCAATATCCCAACGGAAATCTTATGGGATGAGTTAAGACCTGCAGACGTGGTTGTCAAGCCGGATCGAGGTGCCATTTCTTGCCGAAAGACGACTTATTGAATAGAATGTACTCATCAGTAAGTAACCGGTCCGATGGGGACGTTGTGTGGTGTCTCCGCCTTCCCTGAGGAGAATAGCTATGAGAAAGAAAGATGTACTGCCTTTAATCGCAGAAACAGCCTTCAGCAGTTTTTCGATTATGAGCAGAAGTATGTAAAAACAACCAAAAATTTAGCAGCTCACCCCCTGTCCCCAGTTTAATGCCAATGAAGGCGGGTTTCCCGCCTTCATTCTTGCCATCCCTGATCCCCACAGAATGTGATATTCAGAATAACTCTATCCATAATTCCATATTTATCATCCACTTGGTGCAGAAATCGAAATGATTACCGTTTTCTCATAGGCTGCTGTGGAATCAGCGATTTCCTTAAGTGATCCCCGAAGACAGGGGGCAGCCATTCCGAAAACTGAGTCTTGCAATTATCTCAGTCCTCTGCTTACCGCACAGTCTTTGCTTTTCCCGACACATCCGTGAGCGCTGCATCCCCTTGCAAAAGCCTGCTCTTGTGTTCCGGCGGTTGGGGAGTCGGTTCCTCCGACAACATGCATTCCGGCGACTCTTTGCACGAGGTGTGCAGAGCTACGGTGCTCGGAGTCTTCTTGCAATTTTCCATTTCCGAAGCGGAACTGATTACAAAACAGTCTCCCGGGCCAATGAAGCAGCACTTGTCTGCGGCCATGGCGGCAGCCGGGAAAAGTAACAGCAGGACCAACAGCAACTTCATAGGGATCTCCTTATCCGGGTCTTGGGTGGAAGGTTGGTGTTACGTTGCATTCAGCCGTTTTTTAGACGAAGCGGACAGGCAGCATTTATGAAAACGGGCGCCGGGGCTGTATTAATCCCCGCCATAACTGAGTTCGCGAAAGTGTACGGTATGTCGTTGTCCCTGACATCTCACAGATACATATTAAAGGCTGTTGTTTCAATCATGCGAACACCCCATACGGGGCAGGTCCGGGGGTGTATTTGGCATCTGCGCCATAGTACTTTAACGCCGGCGGCGTGAGGGGAACCTTGCTGCAAACGGCCGTTCTCAGAGAGAATTGAAAATCTTTACAGAATTTCAAGAAACTGCACGTCAGCATTGCAGGGTGCCAAGCTGGAACGCAAGGCGATGCGATGCGAAATGAACTATTGGTTTTGTTCGGCCTGGCGGAGACCGGGTATTTTTCGATGATCTCGATCTGAGGGATGTCGCCTGAGTTCTTGTCTTAGGCATATCATATGCGGTACGAAGTCTATGTATTTGATATCTATGTATTTGATGTCTTCAATCCAACGGATCGGCAGACCTGCCGGATGAGATAGGATAGAGAGGGCTAAAATGCATGTTACGATGTGACACCTGATTTTTCCGTCCGTTCAATGACGCAAAGGCAGGATGTTCACCGGGTCGTCGTCTTAGGTCCGGCGAAAAGATTTTTCAACGCCTCATTTCTCAATATTGACCTTTCTCTTTTGGCAAACACCACACTTCTTTGATTTTGCAAAGTCTCGCCAGCATCTCTTCGTACTCTTTATTAATAGCTGCTCTTTCCGTCAGGTCGATAGGCTGGATGAAGTAACCATGGGGGCCGGGCATTATAACAAAAGGATACATGCCTCCGAGTTTCCCGCCGCCTATGTCTTCATTGGATACATTGGGGGCGTAATACATGACGTGTGGGTAGTTCATGGTGACGACACCGTCGCTTTCTTCCGGGTTGAAGTACGTTCTCAGCACTGGAGACAGCATGTACGAGATGCCGGCTCGTTCCGGCGCTTTATAGTATCCCGTTTTGTAACGGTCTTTGATGATTCTCTTTAGTTCGCCGGGAGGAGTACCCCTGGCTTGCATCTCTGCTGCGTCAAAGAAGACTCGCATCTGTGCCTTTACGCCCGCTTTGTCAAAGGAAATCGGGTAGAGAATATCATCTCTATATTCCGTTAAGGGCCAGGACCCCCTGAACGCATCATCGCCGGTTCGGGCGACGAAGGCGTGGAATCCGTTAGTACCCTTGCGGGCAACTTCAAAGCCCTTGTCAGGGTTTAGAATATATACTGTTGCATTGTCTCTGAGGTGCGGCGGCAGCGCGCTCAGGGCGAGCTGAATTTCCAAATCCCGAGGCAGCGGTTCGATTTTATTCATCACCTTGGGAGTCTGTTTATTTTCCGCGCTCGCGGTAAGCGAGAACAATAGACCTGCAATTACAATAAATGTTTGAAACTTCCTCATGTCAGCCTCCTCCATTCCCCGTAGCTTTCTGCAGGGAGCTTCAATTCCATCGGGTGAAAAAGGGTAATCATCCTCTTTTTTTGAAAGCTAGCGCCGGTGAGTGCAGGTTGTCAATCACCGGGCCATGTTAGAGAGTGTTATGTGGGAACAACCCTCCGCGCGATCTCCGAGGAGTTCAGCGCGGCAGATGCGCCATTTGCGGGCGATTATTCGCCATCAGAATCTCCACACCCACCCCGGGAGAAATGTGCCGGGGCAATGCCGATCTTTTCGACGGACCCGATTGGGCGAGATATGACGGCGCCAAGACATCAACACCTCGTATTGCCGGTACGATCCTGCTCTTTTGCTTTTAAAAACCGCATGGAAATGGTAGACATCTTCCGTAAGAAACACTGTAGACTGGTGCTGCAAGGCGTTGCGGTCCTTCTCGTTCAAAGCGCATTAGAGGTCCTGATGACATCAAATCCCGATCCGCCTGTCCTCAAAAAAAGGTTCCTGCAGAGCATCCAAGGCAAACTCTTAGTGCTCCTTGCCATCTTGATCATCCCTAATTTTTTCATACTAATCTACATGTACTATGACAGATTCCAGAGTCGCAAAGTTGAGGAACTCCAAGCCAACCTCGAGCTGGCGCGCGCGGTCTCCATGAATTTCGAGACATTCTGCCAGGATATTCTCATCGATGAACTGCTGATCGGAACTGCACTGACTTCATCAGAGCCGCTGTCAAACCAGGACCAGAACCGCATACTTGCTAAAGCCCGGACAATGCGGTCCGCATTCGGGCAATTGTTTTGGGTGAATCCGGCGGGACGCATTCTCGCTGCAACCGACCCTGAGTCTATCGGAACCGATTTAACCGGGCGCTCGTACTTTCAAGAAATTCCAGCCGGACGGGATATTGTGGTTAGCGACCTGACCCTCTCAAAGAAAACAGGCAGCCCAACATTCACGATAAGCAGGGGCATCAGGAGTGAGGGAGGCGACCTGATCGGCATAGTCATTGCTGAAATCGCGCCGGATGAACTGAAAGGGGTACTGGGAATCCGGAGGTCCTTAGATGCGTCCGTCAGTATCCTCGATAGCAAAGGCATGCTTGTTTATAGTAACCCTGTAACAAACTGTACATGGGAACAGCGCAACCGGCTCGCACAGGCTCCTGCGCTCGAAGATGCCCTCAAGTCCAAAGAGATAGTTACGAAAGTCACTGGGGTGACGACGGGGAAACCACAACTGGCCGCCTTTGCCCCCATACCTTCTATCGGTTGGGTTTCTGAAGCAAGCCGTGACGAAGACGTCGTTATGGATGCAGTGACATTCAAACTGCTGCCTCAAGCAGGCATGAGGCTCCTGGTAACATTCACCGCTTTCGGCCTCGCGCTGGTCTCCTTACGGAGAATATCCAAATCGATCGGAAAACTTCGGGACCATGTACTGACACTCGGCAGAGGAGAGAGCCTGACTCCAGTAACTATGCCCGGCACCACCGAATTGGATGACCTTGCCAATGCTTTCAATAAAATGAGCGAGGATTTTCAGTCACGCCAATGGGAGCAGAAACAGACCGAACAGGCGTTACGCGAGAGCGAAGCAAGACTCCGGCAAATCATTGACCTGGCGCCGATCATGATCTACGCGAAGAACTGGGATGGGAAATATCTCCTGGTAAACAAAGCGGCCGCTGAGGCCAACAACACCAATGTCAGTGCTCTCACTGGAAAATGTCATGCCGACTTCCATCACGACGCAGGCGAACTTCAAAACATGTTGCGGGATGACCGGGAAGTTATAATGAAGGGAGAAACCAAGATCATTCCGGAGGAACACTATACCGACGCCCATGGCAACCTGCGTTTCCTCCAGACCACCAAGGTTCCTCTCCAAATATTTGGCGATAAGACGCCCGCCGTGCTTGGCGTTTCCATCGATATTACCAACAGCAAGCGGGCCGAGGAAATACTACGGGAGAGTGAAGAACAGTTTCGAACACTAGTGGAAAGTGCGCCGGATGCGATCTTTATACAGGTGGAGGGACGTTTTGCCTACGTAAACGATGCAGCTATCAGGCTGTATGGGGCGGCATCGAAGGAAGAATTGCTGGGCCGCGATATCGTGGAACGAGTCCATCCCGACCACCGTGCAAGAATTCTGGAGCGTATTCGGTCAGTAAACGAGAAAGGGAAGCCGGCTCCTCTGATGGAGCAGAAACACGTGAAACTCGATGGAGCGACCATCTACGTTGAGGCCCATTCGACACCCATCAGATACCAGAAGAGTGAAGGCGCCCTGGTTTTTGTCCGTGACATCACCGAGCGCAAACAAACCGAGGAGTCCCTGCTCCTCAGCGAGGACAGGTACAGGAGACTGTTTGAAGACGCCGTGCTGGGCATCTTCCGATCTACCGTCGATGGAAAGATCATCAACGTGAATCCTGCTTATGCCCGGATGTTTGGTTTTGACTCCTCGGAGGAAGCAAAGAGCCAAGTAAACGATGCGGCAGTTGACCTCTACGCCGATCCTTCACGCCAGGATGAAATCGCGCGCATGATTTTTGATGCCGAGGGGCCGATCCGCGCAGAGAATCTCTACAGGCGGAAAGACGGGAACGTTTTCACGGGTAACCTTCATGCCTGGGCAGTGCGTGACAGAGAAGGTCAGCTTTTATATATAGAAGGTTTTGTAGAGGATATCACTGAGCGTAAGCATGCGGAGGAAGAAAAGGAAATACTGGAAGCGCATCTTCTCCAAGCTCAGAAACTGGAAGCCATCGGGACTCTTGCAGGGGGAATAGCCCATGATTTCAACAACATTCTGGTCCCTATCATCGGCTATACGGAGTTGGCCCTGAGCGACATGCAGGAGCCCAGCCCGCTGAGGTATGGACTGGAACGGATACTGAATGCCGCAACCAGAGCGAGAGATCTCGTCAAACAGATCCTGGCATTCGGCCGGGCTGGTAAAGAGCAGCGGCAAATGCCGGTGGAGATCAGCTCGATAGTCAAAGAAGCTTTGAAGCTATTGAGCGCCTCGCTGCCAAGTTCGATAGAAATCAGGCAGGACATTGAAAAATGTGTGGCGTTGGCCGATGCAACGCAAATACACCAAATACTGCTGAATCTTTGCACGAACGCTGCCCATGCAATGGGAGACAAAGGCATTCTCGAGGTCAGGCTGGCCCATGTCGATTTGAACAAAAGCGACCTGGCCGATCAGTCAAATGTAGCTCCTGAGCCTGGACGGTACCTGAAATTGTCTGTTTCAGATACCGGCTGCGGGATGGATACACGCACCCTGGAGCGCATTTTCGACCCCTATTTCACCACCAAGGAAGTGGGAGAAGGAAGCGGGCTAGGGCTGGCTGTCGTGCACGGGATAGTAAAACGCCACGGAGGGACTATCACCGTCCAGAGCGAACAGGGGAAAGGCACTGTATTTGACATTTACATTCCGGCAATGGAAGCAGTCATCGATTCAAGCGTTGAGACCGGACAGGTGCTTCCGACGGGCACAGAGAGGATTTTGCTCATAGATGACGAACAGAGCGTTGTTGAAATGGAAACCGCAATTTTCGAACGACTGGGCTACGACGTTACCTCGGAGACAGATAGTTTGAGTGCCCTCGAGATCTTTCGTTCCAAGCCCGGCGAGTTCGACCTGATCATTACAGACTTCACTATGCCGAACCTCACTGGAATAGATCTTTCCAAAGAAATCCGCCGTATTCGGCCGGATATACCAATTATCCTCTGCACAGGATTCAGCGAGAAGGTCACGGAGAAAGGCGCCACGGACCTCGGGGTGGAACTTGCCATGAAGCCGTTCGGAATGAAACAAATAGCCGAATTGGTTCGAAAGGTCCTCCCGGCGGGCAATGACGATTCAGCGTACAAAGCTTGAACGAGACCGGGCCGTTTTATACAGCGCGTTAGCGATATGGCTTTGACGACGGGAGATTGTTGCAAAAACGCAAGCGGCGCCCATAACCGGAGTAAATGGAGCGCCGCAGAATTTGCAGCGGAGTTGATGGGCTCGTTATATAGCCTATTTCAATCCTTTCTCATTGAAAAACGGCGAGTATTTCTTATCAACACTTTGGATGTGATTTCGCAGCCAATCACTCAAAAAGTTCATTACTTCTATGGACAAGCCATGCTTTCCCTTCTCGAATCCGCCTTTGAACTCAGAGACCTTTGCTACAAAGTCCCGATGTCCTTTTTTGTGGTTATCTGCATCGGGATAACCAAATTGATCAAAATATCTCTCTTCCGTCTTAAAATGTGTTCCTGTGTAGCTGATAAGCCCATTTACGATTTTTCCTAAAGCATCCTTCCCTTTTCCCTGGCGCATCGCGTCATTGAGTTCATTAATCATAGCAACGAGCTTCTGATGCTGTTTGTCTATTTCAACAACATTGACGCTAAGGCTGTCATTCCACTGGATTATTGCCATCTCTTTTTCTCCTTAACTCCATCTCAGTTACTAATGACTATGTTCATTTCTCCACGTAAACTGCCGTCCGCTGGAACAGGGCCGTTCGCATCTGATGAAGGGATAGTTCCCAACTGGCAAGATCCAGCGCATCGGATAATGATAAAAGCAGATTCGATAAATTGACCGAGGGATTTTGATACATCGGGTTCTCCGAGGAAAATCTTCCGGGCGAATCAGGTGAGCATTCTCCCTGAATCACCTACCGTATCGGCAACAATCCTGCGGAGAATGAGAAAAAAGGGAGGGATTTTGACACGAAGAGCCTGAAGCGGCAGAGCCGCAACCCAAAATTTCCCGACTGCGAAAGGCGGCCCATCTCCTGCTCCGCGAGTCTGTTCGGCCCCGAGCATGGTTTTACCGCCGCGCAGAGGGAGCGCAGTGGGGTGGCGGGCACCTGGAACGGCATTTATATTGAGCAGGCCAAATCCAATCCGCTAATGCTCAGATTCAATCAAACCGGTTCCAGGCGGGCCTGGAAAAAGCGCAGGTATTTGGGTTCACTGACCAGCTTGAGCCCTTTTGCGTGGTCCCGCTTCCACAAGACTTCCTCGATTGCTTCGGCGGTAACGTCCATATGCGCCTGAGTGTAGACCCGGCGTGGAATGGTGACTCGCACGAGTTCGAGCCTGGGGTAGCGGTGCCGCCCGGTCGCCGGGTCCCGGCCGGCCGAAAGGATGCCTCTTTCCATAGTTCGCACCCCGGCTTCGAGATAGATCTCGGCCGTCAGGGTCTGGGCGGGAAACTGGTCCTGCGGAATATGGGGATAGAAGCGCTTTGCATCCAGGAAAACGGCATGCCCGCCAATCGGGAGCACAATAGGCACATCCCAGTCGAGCAGCTTTTTTCCCAGATACTCCACCTGCCCGACACGCGCCCGGATGTGGTCGTCATCGACCGATTCTTCGATGCCTCGCGCCATTGCTTCCATGTCCCGCCCGGCGAGCCCGCCGTAGGTGTGAAGCCCTTCGTAGACCACGACGAGGTTTCGAGCGTCTTCGAACTTGTCCCAGTCGTTCAGGGCCAGCCATCCGCCAATGTTCACAAGAGAGTCCTTCTTTGCGCTCATCCACGATCCATCGGTGTATGAGCAGAACTCCAAAAGGATCTCGGCGACTTTCCTGTTCCGGTACCCTTCCTCTCTTTGCTGGATAAAGTATGCGTTTTCTATTGCCCTGGTCGTATCCAGCAGGACTGGAATGCCGTATCCTTCGCAAAGGGTGCGCAACTCGCGCACGTTTTGCATCGATACGGGCTGCCCCCCGGCCATGTTTACGGTTGCGGCAAGGCTTATGTAGGGAATCCGGTTGCTGCCGACTTTCTTTATGAGGTCTTCGAGTTTGGTCAGATCAACGTTACCCTTAAAAGGGTGTTCGTTTTCAGGATCGTGAGCTTCGTCGACGATCACATCCGCAAAAATTCCACCCGCAAGCTCCTGGTGAACCCTCGTGGTCGTGAAGTACATATTACCCGGTATGTAATCGCCGTTTTTTATATAGATTTTGGAAACCAGATGCTCGGCGCCGCGCCCCTGATGGGTAGGAACAATATATTTATATCCATAATACTTCCGGATGTTTGCCTCCAGGTGCCAGAAGTTCCGGCTCCCGGCGTAAGCCTCGTCTCCGAGCATCAGTCCTGCCCACTGGTAGTCGCTCATCGCCGATGTGCCCGAGTCGGTGAGCAGATCTATGTAGACGTCTTCGGATTTGAGCAGAAAAGTATTATACCCGGCCTCCTCCAGACGCTCCTGGCGGTTTTGACGGGTAGTCCAGCGAGCGGGTTCCACCATCTTTACCTTCCAGGGCTCGGCCCAGGATTTTTTGGAGGGGTCTCGTTTTCGTTTTTCAGTCCTCATTGAGTTCTCACAAACTTCTAGACAGGATTTACAGGATTATCGAATTTGAAATAGACCACTAAGTACCCGACGATTCCAGCTCCATGCGTACGTTCGTCAAAACGCATGTTTTCGGGAACCTAACCATAGATACTCAACGGCAGGATCAACCAGTGGCCGGATGCATGCCGACGGCCATCCCAGGATACCGATCCAAACTGCACTGACGTCTCTCGTGGCTTGGCGCCTTGAAGAGCAACAACACTTCACCGCAAGATCTTTGAGCCTCGCTCTATAGGCAAACTGGACCCCTAAAATTGAGTTGTGAGAGGATCGAGTCGAGAACCTGCGGTAATAAGATTTGGAAGCGGGCGCACTAAGACGCCCGCTCCCTACTCCACCATGCTTGTTCTTTTCTAATGTAGCCCTGGATTGGCTTCAGTATCTCCGGTCCTCAAAACTCCTTTGTGCTCCTTCATGGTTGTAATGTTGCATAGAAGGACCAATGGCCAGTGTAGCCGGCAGGCGATTTGGAGAATGTTCCGGGCATAGTCTTTTGGGTATAACTGTAAAATCTGAAGGTTCCTGTTGTGGGCGAAACCTTGAAACCCAGGTTGTTGCTTGACGGAAGATAGGCCAGCCAATAAACGCCAGCCGGTAATGTAACCTGTGAGGCTACTTTCACGGTATTCCATCCACTTACCGGTGTAAAAGAGGCTGTATTGGCTTTAAGAGTTCCAGGACCTCCATTCGGTCCTGTGGAGTCATAAATACCCAGTTCCAGGCTGCCGGCAGGTGTTGTAACATAAAAACTCATGCTCACCATTGTAGCGGTCTGTCCAAGGCTCGTCTGCTGAGCGAGGAGCAAGCCGCCATTCCCGGAATCGTTGGTGCCCAGAATACTGGTTTCCCCAATGGTAATGGGAGTGGACGCCGTCACGGTCACACTGGCTGTTCCGCTCACACCACCGCTCGTGGCTGTAACCGTGTATGGCCCGCCCGCCGTGCTGCCGGCAGTAAATAAACCACTGCTCGTGATCGTTCCACCACCGCTCACTGTCCAACTGAAGCTGGGTTGCGGAACCAAAGCGTTACCCGACTGATCTTTCGCCGTCGCGCTAAACTGCTGTGTTTTGCTCACCGCAACGCTGGCCGGCGAGGGGGCCACGCTGATGCTGGTCAGTATCGAGCCAGCCGCGAAGTTCACCGCGATAGTATGGTTGCTGTTAACGTTTGTGAAGGTATAGGGACTCACCGTCCCCACAGACCTCCCATCCACGAGAATGGAGCTGATGACATATCCGCTGTTCGACGTGATGGTGAAGGTTTGGTTTGATCCTGCAGGAACCGATACGCTCCCTGATGGGGATATGGAGCCTCCCGAACCTGCACCGGCCGTGATGGTGTAAACAGGAATGAAGCTCGCCGCTATAGTATGGTTGCTGGTGACGTTTGTGAAGATATAGGGACTCGCCGTCCCGGCCGAAGTCCCGTCCACGGTAATGGAGCTGATAACATATCCGCTGTTCGGCGTGATGGTGAAGGTTTGGTTCGATCCTGAAGTAACCGATACGCTCCCCGATGGGGAGATGGAACCGCCCGTACCTGCAGCGGCGGTGATGGTGTATGTAGGAATGAAGCTCGCCGCTATAGTATGGGTGGTGGTGACGTTTGTAAAGGTATAGGAACTGGCCGCTCCAATCGATGCCCCATCCACGGTGACGAAGCTGACAGCATATCCGCTGTTCGGCGTGATGGTGAAGGTCTGGTTTGATCCTGAAGTAACCGACACGCTCCCGGATGGGGAGATGGAACCGCCCGTACCTGCACTGGCGGTGATGATGGGTCCTTGGGCAGGAAACAGGCTCGCAAAGGTATATGTTTGAGGCTGAACATGTGTTGCAGTTTGAACGGAACCATTTACCATAGTGGCAAATGAGACATCAAAGTCCATCGTGTTTGGCCGGACTACAATGCTCGTTAAAGTCGGGGCTACGATATCGGCAACTTCATTCAGAAGATTCCGCGCATCCGATGAAGCCACTGTATGGTTGCCGGTTGCATAAAGATTCATCAACCCGTTCCATATCGTGTCATAACGCATGACAGACTCATCTGTTGATGGAGGGGGTGGCATGATTTTAATAAAATGATTCGTAGCAATAATTTGGCTATAATTGGGATCAGTATCCGCAGCCCAGCGAATCAAAGCCAAGTCAGGAGAATCTTCTATATAATAAACAGGGTTGCTGGAACCTTGGTAGGGAGTTCCGATCAGGAGAATAGTCGGAGTGTATTGAGAAGCTGAATCTACTATAGACAGTGGTTGAGTTAAGTAATTCTGATATGTGGTGTTATCAATAATATCGCGTGGAACCTCTATTGCTGCATGGAATGGACCATTGCCGTTCGAGTCATTACTGTTCCCTACATTTAGCATTACGACGACACCGTTTTCATTTATGGCAGAAGCAACACCAAACCAACCCGGCCAGCCAAAGGAAACAAACTTTGGCGTGCCTGTCGGTGCGTAGGCTATCAGCAACTGATCGTTGATAATATTTCCTTGCGTGTCATAAAAAAAGTCATAATTTCTGGCTATAATTGTATTGCCGTCTGCGGTTGCGTTTCCCCATACCCCGAAAGAAGAGCATCCGAAATAAAGTTCGATAAACAGGTTGAATGCTTTTATGTCCCTGGCATCGATGTTTCTCTGCAAGCTTGTGACGTATAGATTCTTGCCGCTGGCGTTCATTCCATCGACCATGCCATTTATTTCGTCCAGATATTGAGGGAAAAAGATCTGATAGACTGGAATCAGGGTGAGACGGTTATTATAATTCGAAACACTGCCGTCGCATATAACCCCGATCAAATAGGTATCAATCAAGTCGCGAATTTTATCAGCCATTAAGTATCCATGGGCATAGCCCATCTCATAATTGGAACCCCAGAGGTGAAGAACCTTCTGATTGCCAACTTGTTGTAGATAGCCATTGACCGGCGTTTGAGCGTAAGATTCTTCCTTAAAACCATTACCGAAAATAATAATACTGAAAACTACCAGGACGAATATATATTTTCTTAGCAATTGCTTGGACATGATTCTCACCCCCCTTTGGTCGAAAAATGAACCTGACAATCAGAATATCGCCCCCTCCTGACACGCAACTGGCTATCTTCCATGAGACGAAGGGCTTAAAGTCTCCGTTTACCTTCCAGCGCGCGAATGCAGTTTCCCCCCCTCTGACCACCCTGCGCCATAACATCGGATAATTGGGACAAATGCGGAATCATTCTTTGGGATACTCACACCTAATCCAGGTTTCTACGTCCCCGGTTAAGGTCTAGATTACCCAACGTGCAATGATCGTATTTTCTGGTTATTATCAGTAAAAAGTCAAGGAAAATTTACGGAGTTGAAATTGTGCGAAAATTATATATAACCGATTATATGGTAACGTTTTACGTAGGTTGGCCAAAATCTAATAGATAATATTGAATGTTGAAAACATATGTCTTACAGCAGGGCACGTCAGCGATCTATACAGGTCCAATGAAAATCACGCTAGAGAAAATCACGAATGTGTTATGGAGCGCGAGCTTAGACTACGACCGGTACTCTTCACCCGGAGCTTAAGGCGCTCAAGCATAAGGGGTAAGGAATCAGGGTGGTTTTTTGGAAGTGTTTCGACTATGGAGCGGTGACGGACTTAGACGAGACTCGGCATGCACGGATAGCCCGATCACTCCGACTAACCGTTCCGATGCACTCCTGTGCCTTGGCCTGCCCAAACTCATACCAGCGGAAAGCGAGGAGCGGGTCTAAACTGCGATACAGAACAGGGGATATTCCTTCCCATTCAAGGGAATAACCGTAAGCTTAGCCTCCGCCATGCTTTATTCTGTTCAGATCCTCAAAGAACGTTAATTCTTATACTGTGATTCCGATAATATACCAGATGTAGTGGGTCATCTGTCTATTGCCTGTCCGTATTAACGCGGATAACGAGTTATCCGTGCAGTCCGAGAAGCTGCGGTCAAGGGTCTCCGAATTTTATCCCCTGGGCCAGAGGCATTTGCCCGGACCAGTTGATTGTGCAGGTTTGGCGCCGCATGTAGGCCTTCCAGGAATCCGACCCGGACTCCCTGCCGCCGCCGCTTTCCTTCTCACCTCCGAAAGCGCCGCCGATTTCGGCGCCGGAGGTGCTGACGTTGACGTTAGCAATACCGCAATCGCTCCCACGGCTGCTGATAAACAGTTCAGACTCGCGCAGGTCGTTTGTAAAAATTGCCGATGTAAGTCCCTGGGGAACGTCATTATGAAACTCTATGGCCTTTTCCAGGGTGTCATAGCGGATCATGTACAAAATGGGCGCAAAGGTTTCCCTTTTTACGATGGGATAGCTGTTTTCCACCTCGCAGATGCAGGGCGAAACGTATGTACCGGCATCATATATGCCACCGGAGAGGACTTTGCCTCCGCAGAGGACCTTTCCGCCCTCCTTTCTGATTTCTTCGAGCGCCTGATTCATCTCTTCGACGGCTTTCGTGTCGATGAGCGGCCCCATGAGAACGCCGTCTTCCAGCGGGTTCCCCACCTTAACCTGACCGTATGCCGAAATGAGCAGTTCCTTAAGCCGGTCGAAGATCGAGTTTTGCACGATCAGCCGCCTGATGGTGGTGCACCTCTGCCCGGCGGTCCCAACGGCGCCGAACAGGACGGCCCTCAGGGCGAGGTTGAGGTCGGCGCTCGGAGTAACTATAACGGCGTTGTTGCCTCCAAGCTCCAACAGAGGCTTTCCAAGTCGAGCCAGAACAAGTTGGCCGACACGCCTCCCCATCGGCACGCTGCCGGTTGCGGAGATCAGCGGCAGCCTGCCGTCCGAGACCAACCTCTCCCCAATCTGCTCTCCCGTACCGATCACGACGTTCAAAATCCCTTCCGGAAAGCCGCAACCCGTTATCACGCGAGCGGCTATCGTGTTTGCGGCAATGGCGCAGAGAGGGACTTTGCTGGAAGGCTTCCAGACGACGGTGTCGCCTGCAATCAGCGCGATCATGGCGTTCCAGGCCCATACGGCAACCGGAAAGTTAAACGCCGTGATAACACCTACAGGGCCAAGCGGATGGTATTGTTCCAACATGCGATGCCCGGGCCTTTCGCTGTGCATGGAAAGACCGTAGAGCATCCGCGACTGGCCGACTGCAAAGTCGCAGAGATCTATTAATTCCTGGACCTCGCCTTCTCCCTCCGCAAGTATTTTCCCCATCTCCAGAGAGATCAGCGCGCCAAGGTCTTTTTTGCGTTGGCGGAAGGCTTCCCCGATCAGGCGGACCACCTCGCCCCGCTTCGGGGCAGGGACATCCCGCCACTGCCTGAAAGCTGCCTGGGCCGTTTGCGCGATTTTATCATAGCCGGCCGCGTCAGCCTGCCTGATCCCGGCGAGGATTCTCCCATCTACGGGGGATACGGATTCGAGAATCTCTCCCTTGCAGTCCAGGCGATCCAGTCCACTGAGAGCGCCCTGGTTCAGTTCCTCGATACCGAGCTTTTCCAGCAGACTTTTCATTGATTCACTCTCCTGTAAGGGTTCACCGCAGAGACGCAGAGACGCAGAGAACGTAGAGAAAAGAAGATAGACATGCAGGAAAACCGGAAGCAAACATGGACTTGGCTTCTAATTTTGTCTGTTCGTTCAACTTGTTTTTTCTCTGCGCTCTCTAAAGATCGACCTAGCCCCCTGAAGCAGGCCACCGGGTTTTTTGAATTATCGAACGGCTCTGCGGTGGAATATGAGCTATCTTAGCCGGCGATCTTCCTCAGAATTTCCTCGAAGATAGAAAGCCCGGTATCCATTTCCTCTGCGCTGATGATAAGAGCCGGGCAAAAACGCACCGTGCTTTCACCGCAGCCGAGCAGGAGCAAGCCTCTGTGGAATGCGCTCCGAACGACGAGGTCGCGCAATTCGGGGGCGCTCTCCTTGGTGATGCGGTCTTTCACGAACTCAACACCCACCATCAACCCCTTTCCACGCACGTCTCCCATGCATTCAAAGCTTTTCTGCATCCGGCTCAGCCCTGCCATGAGCTGCTCCCCCCTGTTTTTTGCATTTTCGATCAGGCCTCTTTGGAGAAGATCGATAGTTGCCAGGGCAGCCCGGCAGGAAACGGGGTTTCCGCCGAAGGTCGATGCGTGCGCTCCGGCATGCCAGTCCATAAGTTCAGCACTTGCGATCATGGCGCCGAGCGGCATACCGGAGGCAATTCCTTTGGCAAGGGCGATTATGTCCGGTTCTACGCCGAAGTGTTCCATAGCAAACATTTTTCCCGTTCTTCCCATCCCGGATTGAATCTCGTCAGCAACGAGGAGGATGCCGTATTTTTTTGTCAGTTTGCTCAGTTCCATATGGAATTCCGGCGGCGGCACGATATACCCGCCCTCCCCTTGAATCGGTTCGACGAATATGGCGGCTACTTCGTCCGGAGGGATGCAGGTGCGGAAAAGCGGGTCTTCTATCCACCGGACGCAGGCCGAGCCGCAGGTCGGATAGCACGCCCCCTGTGGGCAGTGGTAGCAGTTCGGATACGGCACGTGGGTAACTCCCGGCACGAACGGATGGTAGTATTTTTTCTGATAGGCTTTGCTTGCGGTGAGCGAGAGGGCCCCCATGGTCCTGCCGTGAAACGATCCGAAAAAAGAGATCGTTTGTTCCCGCCTGGTATGATAGCGGGCGAGCTTGAACGAGGCTTCCACAGCCTCTGCGCCGGAATTGCCGAAGAAGACTTTGGCCCTCCCCGTCACATTCGCAATTTCGGCCAGCTTTTTGGCAAGAACTATCTGGGGAGAATAGTAAAAATCCGTTCCCGACATGTGAATCAACTTTGCGGCCTGGTCCCTGATTGCCTCCACGACCTCCGGATGACAATGACCGGTCGAGTTCACGGCAATGCCCGCTGTGAAATCCAGGAACTGATTCCCGTCAACATCCTGGACCCACAGTCCCTGCGCTTTCTCTACCACCAGCGGGTAAACCCTTGTATAGGATGGAGAGACGAACTCGGCGTCGTCCCGGATTAATTCCAGGGCTTTGGGCCCGGGCAGATCGGTGTTTACCAGCGGAATTTTCATGTTTCCCTCTGATTTGCGTACGAGAGAACCCACCAGCCCGCCTCTCGATCAACATCACTTTTGCGAGATTGCGGGCAGGCATAACAGGGTCAATAGACTGCAACCTTTGAGGCCGGATAACAATTCGCTTAAAATCCCCACTGCCTCCTTTAGAAAAAGGGAGGAATAGCAGTTTGAGGATAGTTACTAAAATAGTTACTCGCGTTTAGAATTCCAGTTCTAAACCAAATTTTGCATCTACCCGCAACGGGCAGGCTTTTTGCCCTCTGGCAAAAAAAAGCCTTGTACTTATATTGTTTGCTCGACACTCAGGATATGTATGTTCATATTTTTACTGTTCATTATTTACCCCGTTTTCAGCGAATTTCGAGGTGAGATAAAGAGTCATGCCGACTACAGAAATAGATCTCCCATACCGTGTCGAATACCTTTCGATCCTGGACCAAAACGGGCAGGTTGACAAATCACTCGAACCGCAGCTTCCAGACGAACTGCTGCTCAAACTCTATCGGGCAATGCTGCTCGGGCGAAGATTCGACGAACGCATGTTGATTCTTCAAAGACAGGGCAAGATCGGGACTTTTGCGCCCGTCAAGGGACAGGAGGCACAAGTTGGAGCGGCGGCGGCATTGAATCCTGAGGACTGGGTCGTCCCGTCCTTTCGGGAAACTCCTGTCGAAATCTGGCTCGGAAAGCCGATGGAGACCGTTCTTCTCTATTACAGCGGCTATAATGAGGGCGGTGACATACCCGAGGGGCTTAACCTGCTTCCCACATCCGTTCCCGTCGGCTCGCAAATGCTTCATGCTGTGGGAATCGGGTACGCGATAAAGTACCGAAGGCAAAATTCGGTCGTAGCGACATTTTTTGGCGACGGGGCGACCTCCCAGGGCGATTTCCACGAAGCCTTGAATTATGCCTCGGTCTATCAGGCCCCGGTCATCTTCATATGTCAGAACAACCACTGGGCGATATCACTGCCCAGGAACCAGCAAACCCATTCGAGAACTCTGGCTCAAAAAGCGCTTGCCTACGATATGCCGGGTCTCCAGGTGGACGGAAACGATGTTCTTGCCGTCTACAAGGCGGCCAAAGACGCGGCGGAACGCGCCAGGAGGGGCGAAGGACCGACTCTTATAGAAATGGTGACCTACCGGCTCTCCATGCACACCACCGCCGATGATCCGAAAAAGTACCGCACGCAGGAAGAAGTTGCTGAATGGGAGAAACGCGATCCCATCATCCGGTTTGAAAAATACCTCAGGGACAAGCAGATTCTGGACGACGAGAAAATCCAGTCGGCCGCCGAGGAAGTCAAAGAAGAAATCGGCGCGGCCGAGCGCCGGTGGTCGGAGGTGGTGGAAAATGGGGTCAACCCGTTGGCCATGTTCGACCATGCCTATGCGGAACTTACCCCTACGCTGCGCGATCAGAAGGAAATGCTCAAGAGGGACCTGGAAGAAAAGCGCGCCTCAGTCGAGAAACCGACCGTTGCCAGGGATTAAATCATGAAAGGTTTTGAGGACTTTTCTCCGGCGCCCGGTGCGGGCGGGCGCACGGCGAAGCTCATGATTAAATACGGAGAGGTTTTGACGACTTTTCTTAGATTGCAAAGCTGCTTAACGATAGATTGCTTCTTTCCGGGCCGGGGAGATTTCACAGATGCCTAAAATGAATATGGTTGAAGCCATAAACATGGCGCTCCGTCAAGAGATGGAAAAAGACGACAGTGTTATACTTCTGGGTGAAGATATCGGGAAAGACGGCGGAGTGTTCCGTGTAACCGACGGGCTGCTCGACAAATTCGGGCCCCAACGGGTTATGGACACGCCGCTGGCCGAATCCGCAATTGCCGGAATCTCAATCGGAATGGCGGTATACGGGCTTCGACCGGTATGCGAGATGCAATTTTCCGGCTTCAGCTACTTCGCTTTCCACCAGATGGAGGCTCATGCATCCAGGATGAGGCCGAGATCGCGGGGCCGCTACACGGTCCCAATGGTGCTGAGAGCGCCCTATGGCGGAGGAGTAAGAGCGCTCGAACACCATTCCGAGAGCCGGGAAGTCTATTGGGCGCATACGCCGGGGCTGAAGATGATAATCCCGTCCAGCCCGCGCACGGCCCGCGCACTTCTCATAAGCGCCATACGGGACCCTGACCCGGTTGTTTTCTACGAGCCAAAAGCACTCTATCGCGCCTTCAGAGAAGAGGTGCCCGAGGAAGAGGAAACTCTTCCCATCGGCAAGTCCAGGATAGCCATGGAGGGGAGCGACATGACCCTCATATCCTACGGGGCAAGCCTCAGGCCGACCCTCGAAGCCGCGTCGGAACTAAACGAGCAGGATGGGATAAAGTGCGAAGTTGTCGATCTGCTTTCAATTTCTCCTCTCGACGACCAACTCTTCGTTGAATCCGTAAAAAAGACCGGCCGAGTCGTTGTGGTGCACGAGGCCCACCGCACATATGGCGCGGGCGCCGAAATCGTAGCCAGAATAGTTGAGAAGGCCCTGCTCTACCTCGAAGCCCCCATCCGCAGAGAAACCGGGTTCGATATCATCATACCGTTCTATCAGCGCGAGCAGGATTATTTGCCCGGTGTGCGCAGGATCAAAACCGCCGTTCGAGAAACCTTGGCATTTTAGTTTTGGAGGATCGTATGCCCGTCGAGTTCAAGCTGCCCGATCTGGGAGAAGGAATCCACGAAGGTGAGATAATCGAAGTTCTCGTTCACGTCGGGGACAGAGTCGAAGACGGACAAACGGTACTGATCGTCGAGACAGACAAAGCGACCGCAGAGGTCCCATCGCCGGTTACCGGAACCGTGAAAGAAATAAGGGTAAAATCCGGGCAGACGGTCCGCGTGGGGGAAGTGCTCCTGGTTTTCACCAGGGAGGGTGAGGGCGAGGAGAAGGCAAAAGCGCCGCCGCCTGAGGAAAAGGCAAAGAAGGCCGAAGCCCCGGCCGGGAAAACTGAGGAAGCCGGCATCAAAACGGAGGTGGCAAAGGCCCCCGCCAAGCCCATCGAAGGGCCGGTTCCAGCCGCGCCTTCCACACGCCGCCTGGCTCGCGAGCTTGGTATAGATATCAGCCTGGTAAAGCCGAGCGGTCCAGGTGGACGGGTTACCCCCGAGGACGTGCGAGCATTCGCCGAAGGCGCCAGTCGCCCCGAGCCCGAGAAGGCGCCTCCCGAAGCAGAAGAGAAGAAGCCGCCCGCGCCCGTCGAGGCGGCAGTTCTCCCCCAATTCGACCAACTGGGCCCGGTCGAGCGAATCCCGCTCCGTTCGGTGCGGCGCACCATTGCAAAACATCTCGCTGTTGCGTGGTCGCAAATTCCTCACGTCACGCACGCCGACGTAGCCGACCTGACCGAACTCGAAGCGTTCCGGCGCAAACACAAAGAGCAGGTTGCGGCCCAGGGCGGGGCATTGACCCTTCTGGTCTTCGCAATGAAAGCAGCGGCCGCAGCACTGAAAAAATTCCCGCGCTTCAATTCCAGCCTGGATATGGAATCTGAAGAAATCATCATTAAACATTACCATAACATCGGGTTCGCAGTTGACACCGACCGCGGCCTGCTGGTTTCAGTGGTGCGGGATGTGGACTGCAAGAGCATCTTCGACCTGGCGATCGAACTCACAGCCCTTGCGGAAAAGACCCGCCAGGGAAAGGCAACCAAGGAAGACATGTCCGGGGGGACATTTACAATAACCAACATCGGCTCGATAGGCGGGACGGGATTTTCTCCGATCATCAATTACCCGGAAGTAGCCATCCTGGGAATGGCCCAGGCAAGATTTCAGCCCGTCGTAGTGGGAGATGAAAACAAGCATGAAATCGTCCCGCGCCTGATGCTGCCTCTCAACATCACTATAGATCATCGCGTTCTCGACGGCGCTGAAGCGGCCAGGTTTCTCAACATGATCATAGAGGGACTGGAAAACCCGGAAAACCTGCTTATGATGAGCTAGTTTCCATTGCAAATTCCAGCGCAGAGCTTCCGGCAAAAGCCTGTAAGCGGATTGAACGGATTATGCAGAGAGCGTAGAGGAAAAGCGAACTGCATTTGACAGGATTAACAGGATTGAAAAGCAACCTTGCAAAGCGTCGAGATCTGTTTTGTCTTTGGCACGTCCCGCGGAGCGTGGAGACCCCGTTAATCCTGTCCAAAACCTTTGCTTCGAAACGACCTGGCGGACTGCGCGCCGCGTAGCCCACCCCGGGGGTCTTTCCATGGTTTCAGGTGCATGGAGGGCATGAGTTACTGCGGTAAATGGGCGGCACGAAAGCGCCGTTAAATTGCTGAATGGAGTTTTCATCAAATGGTAATGGGCGAGTTTACCCAGGAAACCGACCTCCTGGTCATCGGCGGAGGTCCGGGAGGTTATGCCGCGGCTTTTCGAGCGGCCGATCTGGGCATGGACGTGACGATGGTCGAAATGGACCCCAGGCCGGGCGGAGTCTGCCTGTTCAGAGGCTGCATCCCTTCCAAGACACTGCTCTACGTTACGGAACTCATGCACGATGCCCGGCGCTCCAGTGAGATGGGCATCACCTTTGCCGAGCCGAAAATAGACATCGGTCACCTGCGTGAATGGAAGGACAAGGTAATCGACAAGCTGGCCAACGGCCTGGTCGAGCTTACAAAGAAACGCGGCGTTCTGTTCATTCATGGGAAAGCGGTATTAGAGGACTCGAGCCACGCGCGGGTCCAGAACTCCGGGTCCAGCCATATCAGGTTCAAACACGCTATCATCGCCACCGGTTCTTCCACGCGAGCCCCGGCCGGAGTGCAGTTCAAACCCGGCGGGCGAATCATGGATTCAACCGGCGCCCTGGAACTTGCAGATATCCCGGAACGGCTGCTCGTTGTCGGTGGCGGCTTCGTGGGACTTGAAACCGGGTCCGTCTACGCGTCATTGGGAAGCAAGACGGTCCTTGCCGAGTATAACGGACGGCTAATGAACGGTATAGATCAGGACCTGGTGCGGCCTCTTTCCACCCGGCTCGAAGCTCTCTTCGAATCCATCCACTTCAACACGAACGTCACATCGCTCGTGGAGGATGAGACCGGCGTCAATGTGACCTTCAGCGGAGACATCGAGGAGAAGAACCAGCGATTCGACCGCGTGCTCGTAGCCGTCGGGAGGGTCCCCAATTCAGAGGGAATCGGCCTCGAGAACACAAAAGTGAAGTTAAACGAGCGCGGGTTCATAATAGTTGACCAACAGAGGCGCACAACCGATGAAAAAATCTTTGCCGTAGGTGACGTGACGGGGGGGGCCATGCTCGCCCACAAGTCCATGCACGAGGGCAAAGTGGCCGCCGAGGTGATCGCGGGACTGCCCTCGGCTTTCGATTTTCAGGCCATACCGGCGGTCGTTTACACCGATCCTCAGATCGCGGTCTGCGGGCTGGGCGAAGAGGCCGCACGAAAGCGCGGACGCAATGTCAAGGTAACCCGTTTTCCCTGGTCGGCATCCGGGCGCGCTGTATCCATGGGAATCAGCGGAATGACCAAAATGATAATAGACCCAGATTCGCAACGGGTGCTCGGACTTGGCATTGTCGGACGGGACGCCGGCGAAATGATATCCGAGGGTGTTGTGGCAATCGAGATGGGGGCCCTCGCAGAAGACCTGGCCCTTTCGATTCACCCCCATCCGACGCTTTCTGAAGCAGAAGAGGAGGCGGCGGAAGCTTTCCTCGGCAGCTCAACGCACATACTTCCGCAGAAAAAATGAATTTTTGCGGCCGACTAATAACTCACACAAAAAAGGAGTACGAAATGAAGGGCAACGAGAAAATCATTGCGAAGCTGAATGACCTGCTTTCAGATGAACTGACGGCTATCAACCAGTACTTCGTTCACGCGGAGATGTGCGAGAATTGGGGCTATGAGCGGCTTCATAAAAAGATCAGGGAGCGAGCGATCGACGAGATGAAACATGCCGAGAAGCTGATTGCCCGCATATTGTTCCTGGAGGGCCGGCCGATCGTAAGTAATTTGAAAGATATTCACATCGGCTCGGAAGTCCCGGCTCATCATCAGAACGACTGGGATGCCGAAAACGGAGCCATCGCGAGTTACAATGATGGAGTCCGGCTCGCCTTGGAACTTCGCGACAACGGCACGCGGGAACTCCTGGATTCCATACTGAAGGATGAGGAAGATCATATCGACTGGATCGAAGCGCAACTCGACCAGATCAAGCAGATGGGCGTCGCGAATTACCTGGTGGAACAGATCGATTAAGCGGCGGGGCCGCAGCGGCATGGCCCGTTATCCCCGCGAGGTGAATCCATGTGGGGCACGACTTGAAAAAAGACACCTGTCATTACAGCCTGATTGGCTGCCTTGATTATATGAGGGCCTGGGAGCTTCAGAAGAAGCTGGCCGAAAGGGTGCTCTCGGCGGACCAGGACGTTCTTCTTTTGCTCGAACACCCGCCGACTTATACCCTGGGGCTTCGAGGAAGCGAGACCAACATGCTCGCTTCCCGAGAGTCCCTGGTTCGGCAGGGGGCAGCCGTAATCAACGTTGACCGGGGCGGCGACATCACGTTCCACGGCCCCGGCCAACTCGTTGGCTATCCTATCCTGAACCTGGCGAAACTCGGGGGCGGAATCCGCAAATATCTGCGGTCGCTCGAAGATGTCCTGATTCTCACGCTTGAATCCTTCGGGGTATCAGCCGATAGGATCGACGGATATACCGGCGTGTGGGTCAAGGGCGAAAAGGTCGCGGCTATCGGCGTAAAGGTCACCTCGAAGAAAATCACTCAACACGGCTTCGCCTTGAACGTAAATACCGATCTCAGCTACTTCAACCGGATCGTGCCCTGCGGCATAAAGGACAAGGGGGTGACCACACTTGCCGGGATCATCTCCAGGGCAGTACATCCAGCCGACGTCGCCACGGTATTGGTCGAAGCTTTCGGGACCGTTTTTGGCAAAGAGATGATTGAAATCGCACCCGATGAAATATCACCCGATCTGCGGTCCGATCATTTTTTTGCCCCACCCTGGAGTCCGTCAACCGGACCGGTCCCAAGAGGGACCTCTCAATGACCCCCGTGGAAAGACAGCCTGTCGATCCATCGGATAGCGGGCGGCTCCCCAAACCTCCCTGGATACGCGCCAGAATTCCTTCGGGCGAAAACTACGAGAAGATAAGATCGGTGGTGAGAGAAAAGAGGCTCCACACCGTCTGCACCGAGGCCCTGTGCCCCAACCTGGGCGAATGCTGGGGGAGAGGGACTGCTACGTTCCTTATCCTTGGCGACATCTGCACGAGGGCCTGCAGGTTCTGCGGAGTGCACACCGGTGCGACAGCTCCGGTCAGGCCCGAAGAGGCCGCGGAAGTTGCGGACGCGGTTTCGATCCTTAACCTCAAACACGCGGTAATCACATCGGTCACCCGGGACGATCTGCCGGACGGAGGCGCGGCTTCTTTTGCCGGGACTATTCGAGCCATCCGCCAAAAATCCCCCGGCTGCAAGGTCGAGGTGCTCGTACCTGATTTTGGAGGAAATCGGGACTCCATCGCCGCAGTCCTGGACGCCGAACCCGATATCTTCGGCCACAACATGGAGACAGTCCCCAGGCTCTATCCTCTGGTCAGGCCAGGGGCCGATTACTCCCGTTCCCTTGGCGTACTGAGGTGCGCAAGCGAGCTTCACCCGGCTGTTACGGTTAAATCCGGGATCATGGTCGGCCTGGGCGAGTCCATAAAAGAAATCCTCGATGTAATGACCGATCTGCTCCAATCCGGATGCAGGATCATTACGATTGGCCAGTATCTGTGCCCCACCCGCTCCCATTTCCCGGTGTCGCGGTATTACACGCCTGATGAATTCGAGGCACTTAAAAGGACCGGAGTCAGACTCGGATTCAGATGGGTTGAAGCCGGGCCGCTCGTGAGAAGCTCCTACAATGCAGATGAACAGGCGAGGCGGGCAGCGGAGGAGGAACAAGAATGAAGGGTGAAGGGCGAAAGCTTAAATCTTTGCACATGCCCCGAAGGTCTTTTAATAACTAAAAGCATCCCCCACATACAAATTTACTTACGCTGTCAACGCAGTTGCGAACTATGGTTCGCTGCGATATAATGTAGGGAGCAGGGTTAGTGACCGGCGCAGCAAAACCCACGAGCGTTATTGTATATGCAGATAAAAACGGGAGAGAGCCTTTTACGGACTGGCTTTATGGATTACGGGACATTATGGGGCGTAAACGCATCCTTGCCCGAATTGCCCGCCTTGGACAAGGCAATTTTGGGGATTGTGAGCCTGTCGGCGAAGGCGTGAGCGAGTTGAGATTGTTTTTTGGCCCGGGTTATCGGGTCTATTTCGGGGAGGACGAAAACAGTATCGTCGTCCTGCTGTGCGGAGGTGACAAAGGAAGCCAGAACCAAGACATCAGAGAGGCAAAAGCCTGTTGGAGGGAGTATTTGAGCCATGAGAAATTATAGAACCTTTACCGATGTTGAGGAATCATACTTCCGCGATCATCCGGAAGAGATTGACGATTATATCACCATCCTTTTTGAAGAATACGCCAAAGATGGGGATACGGGGGCGCTGCTGTCTTCTCTGAGGGTTCTTGGCCGCGTTAAGGGCTTGACCAAACTTGCCGCAGAAGCGGGCATGAGCCGCAAGGGCGTTCAAAAAGCGCTTTCCGAAGAAGGCAACCCGGAGTTTGGCAGCATCAATTCCATTCTGCACGCGATGGGATACAGGCTGGTCCCGAAAAAACTTGAGACTTGCAATCCGTAAAACCGCTCCGCCATTTTGTCTGACGTTCGCCCTTCATCTTGCCCCACAAACCCGCGCCAGCCTTCAACAGTGTTTTCACAATATGGAGAAGAAAGAGATACGAATCCATTTTTTATTTCTTGATGCGTATAGACAATATGCCTATACGTAGTTACTATGTTTGAATGGGACGAGGCAAAGCGCCAAAAGAACCTTGCGAAGCACTGTCTTGATTTTCGGGACGTGCGTCTGATTTTCGACGGTCGGCCTGTGCTGCATGTGCCGTCACTCAAAAATAATGAAGCTCGCTTTGCTTCTGTCGCCCGGATCGAAGCGAGGTTTTACACGGTCGTTTGGACGTGGCGAGTCGAGGGGAGGCGGATTATATCATTCAGGAGGGCGCGAGATGGCGAGGAAAGAGCATATCGTGAAGTACACGAACAAGGAACTTGAAGAGCTGGTCAAAAAGGACGGCTCTCGCTCCGATTGGGAAAAGGCGGCCGGCATGACAAAAGCCGATATAGAAGCGGCTGTTGCCTCCGATCTCGACGAAGCGGATATGATTATGGACTGGGACAACGCCACGATCGAGCTGCCGCGGCCTAAGGTCGTTTTAAACATGCGGATCGACAAGGACGTTTTGGAATATTTCCGCAACACCGGAAAAGGCTATCAAACCCTGATCAATGCCGTTTTGCGGTCGTACGTCAAGCAGAAGGAGCAACACCGTAACCACGATTAAAGTGACGACCTGAAGAGGTTTTCTATTAATGAGAATATTAATCGGTAAGCATCCTGCGCGCCGAGACGAGGACAGCCAGCCGCACGCCCCTACCCCAGCCCCTGCACACGTGACCAGTAGCGGCCGTTAGTGGCGCCGCATTCGATCGGGATGTCAAAAGCCTGCGTCAGGAGATCGGGCTTCAATACCCGCTCTTTTTTACCTTTTGCAGCGCACCCCCCGGACTTCAGCAAAAAGACATGACTGAAGGCAGGCATGATTTCCTCGAGATAATGGGTGACCAGGATCATGGTTGGGCCGCCGGGCATCCGGCCCAGGCTTTCGAGGGTAGACAGCAGATGTTCTCTGGAGACCAGGTCCAGCCCTCCGCAGGGTTCATCCAGGATCAGAAGGCGAGGTTTAGCGATGAGCGCCCTTGCGATCAGCAGGCGCTGCTTTTCTCCCTGCGAGAGCACCGCGTAGGGAGAATCAAGTATGTTAGCGCAGTCGAGTCTTGCGGCAAGCCTTGCGGCCTCCTCGAAATCCTCTTCTCCCGGCTTGTCGAATATCCCGATCGAGGCATACTTTCCGCTCACGATGAAGTCGAGGGGCTTTTGCGAGGGAGGAACCTGGGCCTGAAGAAAAGATCCGACCCAGCCGATTCTCCTTCGCAAAGCGCGAAGGTCAACTTCGCCGAAGTGCTCTCCCAATACGGTGACGTCGCCCGAGGTCGGCCAGAGATAACCCGCAAGGATCTGGAGCAGGGTCGTCTTGCCCGACCCATTCGCGCCGAGGACGACCCAGTGCTCACCGGGATTGATCTCCCAGGAAATATCTTCCAGAATCAGCCTCCGGTTCCTTACGAACCGGACGCCTTTGATGCTGATCCAGCTATTTTCCATTTCACACTGAATAAATGCTCTCCATCCGTAAACTATTCCGACGGAGACGAAGAGAGACTAAGTGAACGATTCCCACGTCAGCACGATTTTTCCGAAATGCTCTCCTTTACTGAGATACAGGTGAGCATCCTCGACTTCGCGCATTGAAAATATCCGGTCTATTACAGGCTTTACGCGGCCCGATTTGAGCAACGGGATCACAACGTCGATGAACCCCCGGGCGATCGCAGCCTTCTCCTCCCTGGACTGGCTTCTCAAAACCGAGCCGATAATTTTTAGCCTTTTGGAGACAACGGGGGCAAGGTTTATTTCTCCTCCGCTCCCTCCCATCAAACCTATAATGACAAGGCGTCCGCGGGTTTTCAGGATCTCCAGATGCTTGCGCAGATAAAGCGCCCCAATCCAGTCGATAATAATATCCACGCCTTTGCCCGCGGTTATATCCAGAACCCGCGCGGCAAAATCCTCCAGCTTGTAGTTAATGCCCATGGAAGCGCCCAGATCGAGCGACTGTTTTACTTTGTCTTCCGACCCTGCCGTAATGATTACCTCGGCCCCAATCGATGAGCCAAGCTGTATGGCGGCGGTCCCAACTCCGCTGCCCCCGCCGTGAAGAAGAAGCACGTCTCCCGCTTTTATCCCGGCCTGGACAAAAAGATTGTAATACGCCGTGAAGAAGACCTCGGCAGCCGCAGCAGCTTCGATGAAACTGAGGTTTTCAGGAATGGGAACCAGGTGGTCTGCCGCAACGGCTACATATCTTCCGCATCCGCCCCCTGCGACTATGCCGAATACCCTGTCGTTTTCCTGAAAAGCCGAATCTGCGGGCACTTTAACCACGTACCCGGCGAAATCGAGCCCGAGCACCCGGGACGCTCCGGGTGGAGGCGGGTAAAGACCCCGCCTCTGGAGCAGGTCCGCCCGATTCACGGAACAGGCTTCAACCTGCACAAGGGCTTCCCCTTCCTGCAAAGAGGGTATTTCGACCATCTCGACGCTGACGTGGTTCCACTCGCCCTTTTTTGCCCCTTCGTCCACGGTGACTGCCGGCATCGATTGAGCACGCGTAAGGTGAGATTCTCCTGCGTTCATTCCAGTCCTTCGGTTTGGGCAAATGAGTAAAATTGGTCATGCCCGGCTATGATGATGTGATCGTGAACCACTATGTCGAGATCGTCGAGTATTTTCTTGAGTCTCCGGGTGAGCTGCCGGTCAGCGGCAGAAGGCAGGGGGCCTCCGCCGGGATGATTATGAGCCAGGATCACAGCGGTTGCACGATGTTTCAGGCTGGCTTCGACGACCTGCCTGGGGAAGACGGCAGTCCGGTTTACGCTCCCCTTCTGTATATGCTCGACGGCGATCAACCGGTTTTTGCTGTCCAGAGCGAGCACGCAGAAGACTTCGTTTCTCTGGGTGCCCAGAAGAGCCCGGAGATATGAGACCGCCGCTTCAGTTGTACCAAAAGTCTCGTGGCGCACCCAGCGGCTCGACTGGTAAGAATCGAAGAGGCGGGGCGTCAGGCCAATCAGAACAGCGGCATTTTCTCCAATTCCCTCGACACGTTGAAGCGCCTCGGCCGGAGCGTCGAACACTGAGGCAAGATTGTTTCCGAACTCATTGAGGAGGTCTTTGGCAATCGTCTTGACGTCTCTTCTGGGAATCGCATAGGTGAGCAGAAGTTCAAGGATTTCATGGTCGTGGAACCCGGCAAGACCGCTTTTCACGAATCTTTCCCTCAGTCTGCGCCTGTGGCCTTCCAGGCTCGCTTTTGCCGGGACAGGTTTTTCAGGCGATTCTAAAGGAGAAGAGTTTTTCACAATATCCGGCACCGTTTTATTGCACTTGAAAAACTTCCCGGATCTCAGCTCGGATGCTCGATTTTCTGGCGAAGCCGGCTTAGCAGGGAGTCAAAAGATTCATTGGCAAGGATTGAAGCGAATTGGCCTCGGTAGTTCTCGACAAAGCTCATTCCTTCGACTACCACGTCATATACTTTCCACTCTCCCCCCTCGAGCTGGAGCCTGTAGTCGATCGAAACGTTGCTGCTGCCCTGATAGAGAATGTGCGTTTTGACAAGCGCGAGGTCACCTTGCACTCTTTGGTAATCATAGAAGATTTGTTCATTGGAGCCGGTATAATGCTCGATCCGGTTGATGTAAGTATTATAGAGAAGCTGTTTGAAAAGTTGGGCGAACTCCTGGCGCTTTTCAGGAGGCTGGGCTTTCCAGGGGCGCCCCAGCGCTCTTTTGGCCATTTCTTCGAAGTCGAAATACTGATTCACAACACTTAGGATTTTATCCCGCCTTTGCTGGAAAGAGAGCCCACTACCCCCTTGAGGCTCGCGCAAAATTTGGAGCACTTCTTGTGAGCCGGTCTTTATGATATCAATGGGCTTCAAATCCGCAGCGAAAGTAAATTGCGGAGAGATAAGCAGCAAAAAGACGAACACAAGACTAGGGAAAACCAAGTCTTTTTTGAATCGCCACCACACCATTTTCTCCTCCAGATCATACGCCGGTTGTTGAGCAAATCGGAGAAGGGTATAATGCCCAGCCTGGTTTGTCAATGAATATGGCGCCGGGAATTCTATGGCTATAATATAGGTCCGATCACTTACGGCAAAAAGAGGGGCAAGATTACTTTTCAGATCCCGTGATTTATAGCGAGTTAGTCAGAATCGAGAAACCAGGGTGGATTCATCCATGGTGCCCGGCAGCTTCAGGAGAGAAGAAGGGAAGAGTTCCCTTTGCTTTTGCGCATAGTGTCTGATCGCCATCAAAAAGAAACCCCTCCAAAGCACGGGCCAAATTACGCGCCCAGCCCGGCTATTTTCAGGGCTCCCCTATTATAGCCGTCCGGAAAGAGCTCTCCCAGGTCTGCTATGTCAATACGGTTCGCCGTACAGGTTTCACAAACTGTGGGAATCTTGCCGTTTTCCGCAAACTGCGCCCGTAAGTATCTAATTATATTCCAGTGTTTTTCCGTGAGAGGAGTGGGGATTTTCATCTCTTGGCACTTAAATACGGCAAAATTCTCGTCCCATTCATAAGGATCAACCAGAAAGCCTCGCGCATTCACACGGTAAATCTTCTCTTCAACCGGAATGGACGCTGTTGGCGACCTTTGTCCGGGAAAGCGCGAGGGCTCCGGGACTGTGGTGCGAAATGATATTCCGGCAAGTCTACATGCCCCTCGATTGTACCCGCAGGGAAAAAGTCTTTCCAGATCAGCCGAGCGCAACTTATGTACCCTGCAGGTCTTATGGACAGTCGGACACTTGCCGGTACTCAAAAAGAAATCCCGGATAAAGCTGAGAATCTCCCAGTGCAAGGGTGTGAGTTCAACGGGCATCCCCAGTTTAAGGGCCATTCCTGAGGCGAATTCTTTGCTCCAATGACAGGGATCCACCAGGAAATCATTCTCATCAACCGCATAGGTACTACCGCTGAATTCCACGGTGGGCATGTTCATCTCCTGTGCGGGTCTCTTCGCCGGTGTTTCCGGATTGAGATCAGTTACTTACTGCTCTCTTTTTTCCCTTGAATAATAAAGCCTTGGAATGGGAGAAAAACCACTGGGTGCTGGGGAACACCCACCATCGCTTATCTTCCTGCGAAAGGTCCACTGGTACCAGGATACCCTCTTTTACGAGTTCCTCGGCTGCAACGGCGAGATCCTCGTCCGTTCCATTCCAGAGTCTTCGTACTCGGGCAAGAGTCGGCGACAGGTCGTCATCCAGGAGCTGGCAAACCAAAATATAGAGTGATGTTGCCAAGGTACTGACTTTTGTCAAAAAAATGGTGCGATCCATATGCGTGTACGTGTGCATCATCTTTTTCTCCTTCATATTTTGCGTAGTAACGAGCTAACGGGCCGATAACCGGCCCGGTTCACGTCTTTTGATTTACATTACGTTTTCCAGAAGGGCTTCCACCTTGATCATGAGCTGGTCGTCAGAGTAGTTGGCGAGCTGGATTGCTTTTGCCGGGCATTCAGATACACATGTGCCGCAGCCCTGGCAGAGGGCCTCGTTGATTTCCGAGACGTCGTTGACTATCTGCGGGACCCCATAGGGGCACGAACGCACGCAAACCAGGCAAGCTGCGCAGAGGTCCGGCTGCACTTTGGCCACCACGCCTCCGATGGTCTGGTCTTTGGCGGCAAGAAATGCGCCTGCCCTGGAGGCAGCCGCCAGAGCCTGGGCAATACTTTCGGTGATGAGTTTGGGGCCATGAGCCATGCCGCACATGTAGAGACCCTCCGCTGAGAAATCCACCGGCCTGAGCTTGGCATGGGCTTCGGTAAAGAAGCCATCCGGGCTGCTCTGAATCTTCAGCATGGAAGCAAGTTCGCCGTTTTCAGCCGCCAGGGTAGCCGCGCTGAGTATTACGGCATCGGCCTGCATCTCAATCGGACGGTTCAGGACGTGGTCCTTGAATACGACAGAAGGTCCGGCGCCGTTTATATTTACCCGGGGTAGATTTTCCTCGTCATAGCGGGAGAAAAGAATTCGTTCGCGCCTTGCCTCCGTATAGTAATTCTCGAGCAGGCCATACATCCTCATATCTCGATAAAGGATCATGACGTCCATATCGGGATTGAGTTTTTTCAGCTCGCGTGCATGCTTCACCGCGCTCTGACAGCAAATACGGCTGCAGTTCTGGTTATCGCCATTCCTCGAGCCGACGCACTGGATCATGACGACTCGATTCCAGGCAGCGGCCCGGGCCGGATCGTTATGCATGAGTTCATCCAGTTCGAGCTGGGTCAAGACGCCGCCGTTTTCGCCGTAGCCAAATTCTTTGGGCTTATATTCACGGGCGCCGGTGGCCAGAATGGTAACACCGTGGCTGATTTCTCTGCCTGAGCCTTCGCCGGTTTCCACCTTTGTGACGAAATTGCCCTTATAGCCTGAGAAACCTGTAATGCTGGCATCGGTGATGACTTCAATTTTGCTGTGGGTCTTGACCTCTTCGATCAAGCCGGCGAGGAACTCCTGTACGTCTCTCCCCTCTATGGTATGGGCAATTCTGCGGCTAAGACCGCCGAGTTCCTTATCTTTCTCGACGAGGACAACTTCGAAGCCCTGCCGGGCCAGTCCAAGCGCAGCGGTCATGCCCGCCACCCCGCCGCCGATCACCAGTCCGCTCCGGATGACATCGAGGTGCTTCTCAAAGAGAGGATCGAGCAAAGCCGCCCTGGCGACGGCCATCCGAATCAGGTCCTTAGCCTTTGCAGTTGCAACCGGTTTATCGTTGCTGTGGCACCATGAACACTGGTTCCGGATGTTGGCCATCTCGAAGAGATACTTGTTCAAGCCGGCGTTCATCATGGTCTCCTGGAACAGCGGCTCGTGGGTTCGCGGCGTACAGGCGGCAACCACGACTCGATTAATTCCCTGCTCTTTTATCACCTGGGCCATTTTCACCTGGGTATCCTGCGAGCAGGTGTAGAGATTTTCTTCGGCATAGACCACATTCGGGAGGGACTGTGCGTATTCCTTCACGCCGGGCACATCGACGATGCCTCCGATATTGGTGCCGCACCGGCAGACGAACACCCCGACACGGGGCGGTTCATCGATTACGTCTTTTTCTGGTTGCTTTTCTTTGATTTTGGCCACGGACCAGCGAGTTTCGCTCAAAGATTCGCTGCAGGCGCATGCCGCTGCCGAAGCCTCCACGATGGACTGCGGAATGTCTTTGGGACCCTGCACGGTGCCGCAGACAAAAACTCCAGGCCTGGATGTGGATACGGGGGTAAAACAGTCCGTGTTCACGAAGCGGTTTTTGTTGAGATCGATGTCAAGCCGCCTGGCGAAGTCCACCGATTGCTCGCCCACGTCCAGCCCAACCGAAAGCACTACAAGGTTGAAGACATCGGTATGCATACGGCCTTCTTCGTCCACGAAGGCGATCTCCAGGTCCCCGTCGCCAACAGGGTTGACCGTGTGCACACGGGAGCGGACGAAACGAACGCCCTGGTCTTTTGCCCGGGTGTAATATTTTTCGAAGTCCTTCCCATAGGTCCGCATGTCCATAAAGAAAATTGCCGTCTCAAGATCGCCGTGTGCATGTTCTTTGGCGACAACGGCCTCCTTGAGGGCGTACATGCAGCACACACCCGAGCAGTAGGAATTGTCACAGTGGTTTAGATCGCGTGAACCCACGCACTGAAGCCATGCTATCTTTTTTGGTTCTTCCCGATCGTAGGGACGCATGAGGTGGCCGCGGTAAGGCCCGGACGCGCTCAATATCCGCTCGAATTCAAGGCTCGAGATAACATTGGGATGGTTTGCGTAATCGTACGCATCGAGACCGGATGGATCGAAAACCCCGCTGCCGGTTGCCACCACCACAGCTCCGACCTCCAGTTCCGTTATCCGAGGCGTATCCGAATAAAGGATTGCCCCGGCCAGGCAGACCTTTTCGCAAAGACCGCAGCCAACGCAGTTCTTGTGGTCGATAGAGTAGACCATTGGTACGGCCTGGGTGTAAGGGATGTAGGTCGCCGCTCTTCGGTCGAGGCTGCAGTTGTACTCGTTTGCGGCCTTTACGGGGCATGCCTGAGCGCATGCGCCGCAACCCGTGCACTTCGATCTGTCAATATAGCGAGGCGATTGGCTCAGTTTGGCAATGAACCGTCCCGGCTCGCCGTCGAGTGATTCGACTTTTGAATGTGTTACGATGCTGATGTTCAGATGCCGGCCGACCTCGACCAGTTTGGGCGAGATGACTCACATCGCGCAGTCGTTTGTGGGAAAGGTCTTGTCCAATTGGGACATCAGACCCCCGACTGATGGTGACTCATCCACCAGGTAGACATAGTACCCGGCATCGGCCAGGTCCAGCGATGCCTGCATGCCGGCAATGCCGGCGCCGACCACCATGACAGCCCCAATATTGCGATTGTTGTTATCTGTTTTTGCCATGTTCATTCCTGCCGTCTGTTTTTCTATTTCAGGCAAAGTAAACTCCCATCAGATGCTGCGGGCTTATTGCTTCATGCATCGGTTCGGATAAACTTCGGTGTGGTACCCTCATAGCCGTGGAACTCTACAGGACCCCACCTTTCGACATCGACCAGGCGCTGCGAAACGTTATAGATCTCGAGCCCCGTCTTTGCGGAAATCTCGCGGACGGACTGCGGGCCGGTCCGCAAAGCCTCAACGATCAGTGCGTTCTGATACTCGGTTTCGCATACCGATTCGAGGAGCCGGTCGAACTCGGCCGAGTCCACCTTTTCATGGTAGACATTTCCACGCTCGGTGATCTGGCGGTCAATGCCTTCAAGCCACCGGACCCGGGGTGAGTTGAGAACGCTCTCCACCGCTGAAAGCTCAAGAGCGAATTTTGAGGCGTCAAACGGACCGAGATCCGCCAATTCGCTGCTCAACTCCTTTATGTAGTTTGCGAAGAGCTGCCCTTCGGCTGCGCTAACCCACCGGAGTTGAACTCGGCTTCGGCCGATCCCGGACAGGTCAAGCAAATTTCCGACGATCTGCACCCTCTTTTGCGCGTACACATTACCTTCCAGGTAATGACAGTCTCCGGGGTGTCATCCGAAGACGAATACGCCGTCAAAACCGCTCTTTAGTCCCTCTGTCAGATAGAGAGGATCGACTCTTCCCGAACACATCGTACGCAGCACCCGGATTGTTGGCGGGTACTGGAAACGGGACACACCAGCCAGGTCCGCTCCTGCGTACGAGCACCAGTTGCACAAAAAAGCCAGCATTTTTGGCTCAAAAACACTCGAACTCATTTCCTGTTCTCCCTGAGACACCAATCGCGTCCCCAATGGACAAGCCCCGACCTTCTCATCTACTTAGACCCGGCACCGCCGGCATGGATAGCCGCGTTGATCTGGCAGTCCCTGAAATGTTTCATATCGATTGCTCTCTGTGGACAGCCCGCCGCGCACACTCCACAGCCCTTGCACGATGCGGAAACTGTTTCCGCCCGGTACCCTTTCCCTGCTATCTCGTGAAGTCTTATCGCCCCGAACGCGCAGTTCGCCTCACACATTCCGCACCCGATGCAAAGCTCCTGGTTAACCACTGAAGCAATAGGCTCCACTTCGACATAAGGCTTTGCCAGAATGCTTCCGGCACGCGCAGCGGCGGCCTGAGCCTGGGCAATAGATTCGTCTATGGGCTTGGGATAGTGAGCAAGGCCGGCAACAAAAACGCCATCGGTTGCAAAGTCCACGGGCCGAAGCTTCATGTGGGCTTCCAGGAAAAACCCGTCCTGGTTTAGAGGCACCTTGAAAAACCTGGCTAACTCATCTAATCCTCTTGGGATTATGGCGGTGGCCAAATTGAGGTAATCTACTGAAATCTCAATGGGTCTTTCCAGAACGTGATCCCTGACCCTTATCCTTAGCTTTTCTTTTCCGCCTGCAGTTACCTTTTCTACGACAGGCTTTTCGCCGGCGTTATACCTGATGAAGAGGACCCCGAGCTCTCTGGCCCTGGTGTAAAGGTCTTCTCTGCGGCCGAAGGTGCGAATGTCCCGGTAGAGAATATAGACGTTGAGGTCCGGCTTTTTTTCCTTGAGATCGATCGCCTGTTGCACGGAGGACGTACAGCAGATTTTCGAGCAGTAAGGACGTTCAGGTTCTCTGGAACCCACGCACTGGATAAACGCTATCCCCTCGGCAGAATCCAGCCGCTTCGGGTCATCTTCGAAAAGCTTATCGAGTTCGTGCCAGCGGGTTACCCGTTCGGTTTGGCCATACAGGTACTCCCGGGGTTCTAACGAGTGCGCCCCTGTTGCAAGGATGGAAACCCCATGCCGGATTTGCCGGTTTTCGCCGTTTACCTGAACGGTGCTGGTGAACTGACCGACAAACCCTTCGACGGCCAGCAGTTTCGCACCGGTAAGGACCTCGATGTTCCCGTCGCCAAGCACCTTGCCCTTGAGCTCTTCGATGTATGCACGAATGTCTTCACCCTTCCAGGTCTTTCTAAGTTTTAAGGCGTGGCCGCCTAGGCTTTCCTTTTCCTCGATAAGGCAGGTTTTAAAGCCCTGGTCTGCCAAATTAAGCGCCGCGTTCATGCCGGCAACCCCGCCTCCGATAACCAGCGCCGATTGTGTTAAAGGCACCTGGAGCTTTTCTATGGGATCGAGCAGGGCTGCCTTGGCGACAGCCATCCTTATAAGGTCTTTTGCCTTGGCTGTGGCCTTTTCAGGCTCTGCCTGGTGCACCCAGGAATCCTGGTCACGGATGTTTGCAAACTCAAAAAGATACGGATTAAGGCCTGCTTCCCGGATCGTTTCCTGAAAAAGCTGTTCATGGGTCCTGGGCGTACAGGCGGCAACCACGATCCGGTTGAGCCTGTGTTCCTTTATGGCATCCACGATGAGCTTCTGGGTGTCCTGGCTGCAGGTGAACATGTTGTCAGCAACATGAGCCACGTTGGGAAGGCCCCTTGCATAGTCGCGGACTTCCGGTACGTTCACCACACTTGCGATATTGACTCCGCATCGGCATACAAAAACACCGATCCGGGGCTGGGTATGTATGGATGGGTCTTCAGGCGGATAGGTCTTTTCCCGCGTCAGAGTATTCCGCGATTCGGAGAGAAGAGCAGCCGATGCCGCAGATGCCGCAGATGCCTCCATTACTGAGGATGGAATATCCTTTGGACCGCAGAAGACCCCGCAGGTAAAAACACCGGGCCGGGAAGAGGCAATGGGAGAAAAACTGCTGGTACCGGCAAATCCGCTTGTGTCAATCTCGATCCCGACTCTTCCGGCAAGCGCCTTTGATTCTTTCGAAACCTCAAGCCCCGTGGACAGGACTACCAGGTCGAAGATTTCGACGTGCATCTTCCCGCTCTCGTCGACGTATTCGATCCTGAGGTCATCGGAGCCCGGTGCAGCGGGAGATATCGAGTGTACCCGGCTGCGGATAAAACGGACCCCGGTCTCTTGTTCGGCCCGGTTGTAATAGCGTTCGAAATCTTTTCCGTAAGCACGTATGTCCATGTAGAAAATCGCGGTATCGAGACCGTCTTTGGCGTGTTCCTTTGCAATAACGGCCTCTTTGATGGCATACATGCAACATACCCCCGAGCAGTACTCGTGGGCGTGCTTATGTGAATCCCGGGACCCAACACACTGGAGCCAAGCGATTTTCTTGGGCGGTTTTCTGTCCGATGGGCGCTCGAGATGTCCCTCAAAAGGGCCGGAGGCGCTCAGGATACGCTCGAATTGCAGACTGGTGATGACGTTGGGAAATTTGCCATACCCGTATGTATCGTATGGACCGGGATTAAAGGATTCGAACCCTGGAGACAGAATGATCGATCCCACTTCGATTCGATGAGCTTTTTCCTTCTGGCTGAAATCTATTGCGCCCGTTGGACAGAACTTCTCGCACGCCCTGCATTTGCCGTTCTTGAAAAAGATGCAGTTCTCGCCATCGATCGCATACTTGAGCGGAACCGCCTGGGGGTACTTGACATAGGCGGCCTTGCGTGAGCCGAGCCCCTCATTGAAAGAATCCTTCACCTTTTTCGGGCACTTTTCGGCACAAATGCCACAAGCGACACATTTGTCCGAGTCCACATAACGCGCCCGTTCTCGAACCGTTACGATAAAGTTGCCGGCCTCGCCTTCCACCTTCTCCACATCAGACATCGTCATCAGTCTGATGTTAAGGTGGCGCCCGCATTCCACGAGTTTAGGGGAAAGAATGCACATAGAGCAGTCGTTGGTGGGGAATGTCTTGTCCAGTTGGGCCATAACCCCGCCGATGGTTGGAGAAGTCTCGACGACATAGACGAAGAATCCTGATTCGGCGAGGTCGAGGGCAGCCTGAGTCCCTGCTATGCCCCCTCCTACGACCATGACTGCACCCGTAAAGGACTTTGCTTGACTGTTTTCATTCATTTCGATTCAATTCCTGAGCAACTCCCTGCAACCAGATCATGACCCCGCTCCTCGAATCCCCCAGAGTAAACCCGGGTTGGCTGCAACCCAGGATTTGAAACCCTTCGTTTCTCTATGAGGAAATCGCGGCGTGATCGCTTCCGTGCCGGCTATCTACTTCCAGTACCAATCTCTACACTGAGCTTCCGTTTGAATTGAGGTTCCGAGGTTCAGCATCAAGTGAGGCACCGCGAATATTGCAAGTGGCAGACCAGAGCCTCTTGAGGCCTCGAGTATCAAGGTATATGCTATGTCCAGTATGACTTTGAGGGAGAGACAGACGATCCGGAAGGCTTTGATAAGTGTTAAAAATTAAACACACTGTTTAGAGTGACGCCATAATTGAACAAAATGCATAGGATCTTAATCAGCCGCTTAATACCTGTAGGAAGATATAAAGAGGATTTTGAAGGGACGTTTCTGTAAGATAGAATGGCATGTGGGCGAACTCTTTCCCCGTGTCGGATTTATTGTGACTAACTCTAATCTTGAAGCGAAACAAGTAATCACGATCTACAATGGTCGGGGATGGAGGTACGTCCTGAAATCGCAAAAACCGGTCTCATTGAGATACCTCTTGCATGTTCGATCTGAAAATCATAATGGTTTTCACGTCTGTCAGGGTCGCAGCGGAAATTTTTCGGGCAAAGATCCGATCTCAGCATGCAGTTTGCATGCTGAGTGCAGAAGTTGATGCATTATTCCGGATGGATAACTTTCAGGATCTATGCTCAAGGGGGGTTTACTATGAATGGAGCAATGAGGGGCATGCCGGAGCATCCGTTTTTCAAAGATTTCCAAGCCACCCACGTGGAACTTCTTTCCAATTGCGCATCGCTCACTAACTTCAATGCCGGGGGCTATCTTTTCCATGATGGGGAAACGGCAGACCGGCTGTACCTGATACGAACAGGGAAGATAGCAATTGAGCTCCAGATGACGGGACGAGATCCGGTATACATTATGACCGTCGGTGCAGGGGGTGTGGTTGGATGGTCATGGCTTCTCCAACCGAATCGCTGGCATTTCAGTGCGAGAGTCATGGAGGATACTTCGGCCATTATTTTGGATGCCAAATGTATCATGGTTAAGTGTAAAGAGGACTACCAGCTTGGGTACGAATTGATGTGGCGGTGTGCACAGGTGATGGGGGAACGGCTCCAGGCTACGAGGGTTCAGTTGTTGAGCCTCAAGAGTCATTGAGTTCTTGAGCATAAGTTCTTTGAACTGTAACTGTTTGGGTTGCCCCTCCCCCTTCCTCCGAGGGCCGTATTTGATACTCTTCTCGCCCCTGAGAAATAAGGCACCAAAATCCTCACAGTTTTCGAATCATTTGTTTACCGAGACGCCCAAACTCTATTCTTTCGAAATTGGCAAGGTAAGTGTAAAATTGTCCTCACTCTGCAGCGAATCCGTCTTCCGGCAACTCAGCGAAATGTCCGAAATGATCGAATACCCCCATAACTGAATCTTTGTCATCGTATGCGACTGCAATCTGCTCGGTTCTTCTTTGCCCAGCGATTAATCGATCAGGTTGCCAGGCAAAAGCGAGCTCCCATGCGCCAAAAGAAATGAAGTCCATGAAAGCGCAGGCTGCCGCATCTGCTTTTCCTGGCGGCACCCCTGCATCATATGAGATGAAGGCTATATGCCTTCCGATTTCTGCAAAGGAATAAGTGTTAACAGCATGCCGCTAATTCGGGATAAAACGGGCTGAGCAAGGCGCCGCTTTGCCTCTGAAGGAAAACTCGCCTGACCAGGGATGGCGGGGCATCGTGCGTGGTTCAAATGTTTTCACCGGCATCTTGATCTTCAGTGATCACGTCGGCATTATAAACGGATCTGATCCCGTATTTTTTCATGCGGTTCCAAATGGTGACGCGGGAAATATTTAACAGTTCAGCGGCTAATGACTGGTTGCCTTTTGCGCGGTTCAGGGCGGTTATAAGCTCCCTTTTCTTAATTTCTTCCTTACTTTGGGTCAACGCCTTGCCGTGCCTTATCGCCGTTTTTTCCTGGAGAATGCTGGGAGGCAGGTGATGGGCCCGGACCATCTGTTCCTGGCAAACAACGACGGCATACTCGAAAGCGCTCTTCAGTTCCCGGACGTTGCCGGGCCAGGGATAGTTTATAAGGCAATCGATCAGGTCCTTGCTGATGCCCTTGATATCCTTCCCGCTCTTCATTTGAATCTTCCGGAAAAAGAATTCGGCAAGAAGAGGTATGTCCTCCAGCCGCTCCCTCAAGGGCGGCAGGTGAATCGGAATCACATTGATTCGAAAGAACAGATCTTTTCTGAACGTCCTCTTTTCAATGAGCAAAGGCAGGTCTCGATTGGTGGCCGAAATGATCCTGACATCAACCGGGACAGGCTTACTGTCGCCGACCCGCTCGATGATTTTATCTTCCAATACCCGGAGGAGCTTTACCTGGGTGGAAAGCGGCAAGTCACCGATCTCATCGAGAAAGATATCCCCGGACTGGGCCATTTCGAATCTGCCGGCCCGGTCCTTGTAAGCGCCTGTGTAAGCGCCTTTAACGTGCCCGAAAAGCTCGCTTTCCAAAAGAGTTTCAGTCAGGGCCGCACAGTTTACCTTGACAAAAGGACCGCCCTTCCTCGCACCGACCTGGTGAATGGCCTTGGATACCAATTCTTTGCCAGTCCCGCTTTCCCCCAATATGATCACAGGAGCATTCGACAATGCGGCATTTTCTATTAGGTCGAAAACCCTCCTCATCGCTGCCGAGGTACCGATTATTCCATGGAACCCGTCCTCCGACTTGAGTTTACGGCGAAAGGCCGCTATCTGTTTATCCTTTTCGACGATTTCTGTTATATCCGTGATGGTTTCGACGGCCCCAATGAGGTTTCCCTTCCTGTCGCGAAGCTGGGATGCATTTTTTAAGACTTGTACGTATGCGCCGCTCTTCTTCATAATTGCGCACCCGGACACATCCAGAGAGCCGGTTTTAAACAGCTTGCACCAGAACGTCCCCCCTTGTTCACGGGCCATCTTGTAAATGCTGCAGTTAAGGATCGAACATTTCTGGCCGATGAGTTCCTCGCGCGAGTAGCCCGTAATCGTCTCGAGGGCCCTGTTGACCGATATGATAGAACCCGTTGTATCCACGATCATGATTCCGTCTCGCATGGTATTGACGACGGTTTTCCAATAAGTATCCAGGTCTGTCTCAAACATGGGACCTCATGTTCATTTTTAAACGATTGCTAACCCGCATTTCTTAACAATTTGATCTTTCAAGCCGCTAAGTTTCATTTGCGGAGCAAAAGTCCTGTCAGTTAGATGCTGCTCACCTGTTCGCTCACACATAAACATTGACTCGATGTACAGGCTCGGCCGATGTGGCATGAAGCTTGTAGATGTGTGAACTTCACTGATGTGGCATTAAGATTGCCTTTAACTCCTGCGAACCCTAAAAGAAGGGCCGCTTCGAAAATGAAAGAGAAACCAGACTACATCATAGATTTCAGGGAAAGCATCACTTCTCTTTCTCTGCTGAGAATGGGGCAAACGGTCAACCAGATGAAACCCCATGAACTCCTGGAGATCATCGTAAGAGATCCCGACGTTCGCTCGGACGTGTTGAAAATCGTTCCGGGATGCGAACTGATCGGAATGGAATTGAACGCAGAGGAAGATTTTTGCCGTATTCAGCTCCAGAAGAAAGAATGCTCCGGCAGCATCGCTTTCGACCATGCAGATCCGTCAGGCTTACCATGAAACTGCCCTGAAAATTTGGAATCCGTGAGTCGGCGATCCCGATCCTGGAGTAGACAGGGCGTCTGCTGCCTTTCATGCAGAAGAAGCCCTTCATTTTTCCGGCCAACAGCACAGTTCCTCATCCCCTGCCTCTTGCTGCGAAGGCAACCCCGGGGAACCATCACCAATTTCGCAAATGAGATAGATCACTGAACCTATTCTCAATCATCATCAGCCATGCCGAACCTTTTCCACTGTGCTTCGGCATCGGATGCCGCCCTGGCAATCTCTTCTTCCTTCCACGGCACGATCGAAAGGGTCTCGGCTACCAGTTCCCAGATGTATTTCACCTCATACCGGTAGTCTTTATAATGGGTTGGGAGCCGCTTCATTAACTGGTCGTGGCAGTTGGAGCATCCGACCACAACCACATCCGCGCCGCTGCTTTTTATGGAATTATATTTCTGGCGCCCGTGCCACGCTGATTCATCCGGATAAGGACCCGGCCACATTCCGCCGCCCGCCCCACAACAGTGACCGTTGCCGCGACTTGGCTCCATATCGACGAAACTATCTACACACTGGTTGATGATCCATCGCGGCTCTTCATAAAAACCCTTTCCGAAGTGGCGCTCGAGTTCTCTTCCATGTTTACAGGAGTCATGCCAGGTGAAGGTTTTTCCCGCGTTCAAACCCTTGTCCAGCTTTATCCTGCCCGACTCAATGAGTTCGATCAGGTATTCGTAAAGATACAGATAATTGATACTGTTGGACGGGTCCTGCTTTACGCATTCCTTCATACCGACGCGGCAGCCGTAAGAGCCGCCGCCACAGTCCGGCATGATCATCCGCTTGATGCCGTATTCCCTGACGAAATCTATCTTTCGCTGTGCAAAGACTTTGATGTACTCATAGTTACCAGTGAAAAGACCCCAATCCACCGACTCCCAGTTCTCAGACGGAATCGTCCAGTTTTCCTTCGCAGCGTAGAAGATTTTCCACCACCATTTCATGTCATCATTGTCTGCGAATACTTCCTTGGAGTTCGGAAAAAAGAGGATGTCGGCCCCCCTCTTGTCGATGGGCACGTAAAACCCGGGACAACACTCCTCTGCAAACTCTTTCCCCATATCGTTCATGAGAAACAGGTAATCATCTTTGGGAATCGCCATGTTGTTCCCGGTTTTGAAACAGTTCTCGGCGCCTTTGTGGAGAACGCCGCGCACTTTTTCTCTGGGGCGCAGAGACTTCATATGCAGCATAATATATGGAATATCGAGACCCATTGGGCATGAGTGAGCACAACGGCCGCATCCCGTACAAACCCAGGGGAATGGTGATTCGACCACTTCATCGATCATTCCGTAATGGAGCATCCTCAGGACCTTTCTTATGTCCCATTCCTCCATTCCGGGCGTTTCGGTGACCGGGCAGCCGCTGGCGCATGTGCCACAGGTTAAACAGCGCTCAAGGTTGAGCCCGGCGAGATATTCTCTGACCTGCTCCGGCAGTGTATGAGGTATAATAGCAGCTTCCACAATGGTCTCCTCTGACTCTGAAATAGAAATTCGTCTTGACTTTTAAAAGCCCAAAAAATTACAGTAAAAGGTCCAATTGAACGGAAAGCGCGCGCGCGGCCCCGGGCTGGTTCACGGTTAAAGCTTTTTGCTTCGGACTTTAAGGTTCCTCATCCCGCTTTGATTCGAATCCCTTAAGGGCAAGTTCAGTGCCAAATGCCAACGGCAGTTGAAAAAGGGTGTCCATTCCGCTTCGAACAAGATGGGCCGTCGAGAAGCCCCTCGCGCGGAAATCGGAAGTGTAAAAATTTTTACACAAAAGTGTTTAAAATGAGAGGTGTTCAGTTGTTAACAACTGTAAAAAATTTAACACCCCGACTTGAAGTATCGTTAATAGTTCGTTATGGTGCAGTTTTAAACAGCCTCAGGTAGGATATGGTAAATTCAGTAATTTCACACCTCGACAGATACTGGGAAACGGTCGTGAGCGCCATCAAGGATGGGGTCATGATTGTCGATTTATGCGGCTATATCGTTTTCGCCAACCAGGCTATGGAAAACATTACAGGTTACGCGCGCGAAGAACTTGTCGGCCAGAAGTGCTCCATCTTGAATTGCAATCTGTTCAACATGGCCCGTGAACAGGGCGGGGACCAGTGGTGCGTGCTGCTGAAGACCGGAAATCTGGATTTGCGCCGTTGTACAATCATTAGAAAGGATGGATCATCTGTTCAGGTATTGAAGAATGGGTCCCCGCTCCATGACAGCAGCGGCAACGTGATCGGTGGTGTCGAAATTCTTACTGATATCACCGAGATAGTCCAGAAAGACGAGCAGATCGCCGAATTTCGCAGACACCTCCGGTCTGAAGATTCATTCCAAGGAATAATCGGCGCTTCCCCTGCTATGTTGAAGGTTTATAAAATCATTGAGAATGCCGCTCATTCTGACGCCCCCGTCCTTATCCTGGGCGAGAGCGGGACCGGAAAGGAATTAGTCGCCAAGGCGATCCACCGCTTAAGTGAACGCAATGAGAAGCCGCTTATTAGCGTCAATTGCGCTGCACTGACAGAATCCCTTCTGGAGAGCGAGCTTTTCGGACACGTAAAAGGCGCTTACACCGGTGCGTTCAAGAGCCAGCCCGGAAGGTTTGAATCGGCTCAGGGCGGGGATATTTTTATCGATGAGATCGGCGACCTTACTCCCGCTATTCAGGTGAAACTCCTCCGGGTCCTGGAACAGAAAGTGATTGAACGGGTGGGCGACTCGAGGCCAATTCCCGTCGACGTAAGGATCATTTCGGCTACAAACTGCAACCTGTTGAATCTCATGGAAAGGGGCAGTTTTAGGAAAGACTTCTACTTCCGGATTAATGTCATACCAATAAATCTTCCTCCCCTTCGGGAAAGGACCGGTGATATTCCTCTTCTGGCAGGGCATTTTTTCCACAAACTCCGCCTCAAATGCGGCAAACGCATAGAGGGGATAGCCAACAGCACGATGGAAGTCCTCATGAGCTATCCCTGGCCGGGCAATGTAAGGGAACTGAAAAGTGTTTTCGATTATATATTCGCAACCTGCGACGAGCGATACATCCAGCCGTCCCATCTTCCGCCGGACTTCCTCAGGCGGGAAAACGGTTCCAACGGTACAAAGGCGCTCAATCTCTCCAAAGAAACATTGAAGAAAGAGCAGCTCATAGATGCGCTTGCCCAGGCAAAAGGCAACAAATCCAAAGCTGCCGGCATTTTGGGAATAAGCCGCGTTACCGTCTGGAATCGCATGAAGCGCTACGGCCTCACCGATCTCTAAAGCCGTTGTCGTACTGACCAAATCCCGGAAATCCATCCCAGTTTCACCAGCCCTGCTCCAAAGACTGGAGCCGCTTTTTTCTTCTTCCGTTTCAGACTCATTTGCCTGACAGCCGATTCTTACTGGTCTGCAACTTGCAAGACAGACCGGCACCTGGAAACAGCAGATAATTCCAACGCCCAAGCCGCGCTTGGACGTACTCTCAGGGCATCGGTTTTTGATGCCCGATGTCGTATCCACTTCACTTATTAAGAAACGATGTTCTTGAAGCTACCGTTGAGGAGAGACTTGATGAAGGGCAAAGTTGGTGCTGTTATGGTGGTTGGTGCGGGAATTGCCGGGATGCAGACGGCGTTGGACCTTGCGGATTCAGGCTATTACGTCCACCTTGTCGATCACTCTTCGGGCATCGGCGGTCTGATGGCCCAGTTGGATAAGACATTTCCTACTAACGACTGCGCGATGTGAGTCATCTCGCCCAAACTGGTCGAGGTCGGCCGGCATCTGAATATTGATATCATCACGAATACACAGCTTGAAACCCTCGAAGGCGCGGCGGGCCACTTCACGGCTACTCTCATAAATCACCCGCGTTTTATTGATCCGGATAAGTGTACGGGCTGCGGTCAATGTGCGCAGGCCTGCCCTCTCTCCACAGACAACGAATTCAACTGCGGCCTCAATTCCAGGGCTGTTCCGTCTATCCGGTATGCCCAGGCCGTTCCCCAGGTCTATAGTATCGACAGAAAAGTATGCCTCGGCTGCGGCCTATGCGAAAAGGTCTGCCTCGCCAAGGCCATCAGCTACGCCGATGCCCCCCGCAGGATGACGATTGATGTGGGAGCCGTCATTCTGGCTACGGGCAGCGAGGTATTCGATCCGTCAAAGTTGGCGAACTATGACTATTCAGACCTCCCAAACGTGGTCACAAGCCTTGAATTCGAGCGCATCCTGAGTGCTTCGGGACCTTACAGCGGTCGGCTGATGCGGCCCTATGACCGCGAGGAGCCGCAGAAAATAGCCTGGCTCCAGTGCGTAGGATCCAGGGACCTGAACCAGGCGGATACACCCTATTGCTCATCGGTCTGCTGCATGTATGCCATAAAGGAAGCGGTGATTGCCAAGGAGCATGCACACAGCGCTCTGGACGCGGCAATCTTTTTCATGGATATCCGCACCCATGGAAAGGATTTCGAGCGCTACTACGAGCGCGCGCGCGACCTTGGCGTCCGTTTTATCCGCTCCCGGATTCACTCGATCGTTCCAGGGAAAGATGGGAATCTGGAACTGGGGTACGTCAATGGTGACGGCGAACCAAGAACTGAAACATTCGATATGGCCGTTCTATCTGTCGGCTTCCAGGCGCCGAAGGAAATGGCTGAACTTGCAAAGCGCCTCGGCATCGAGCTTGGCCAAAACCGGTTCGTAAAAACCGGCAGTTTCAACCCGATATCGTCTTCAAGGCCCGGTGTCTATGTGTGTGGAGCTACCCAGGGCCCAAAGGACATCCCGCAGTCGGTCATGGAGGCATCGGCCGCTGCTGCGGCAAGCGGCATCCTCCTGCATGAGATGCGCTGGACGGAAACAAAAGAAAAGCAGATACCGGTCGAAACCAATGTAATTGGTGAACCGCCTCGTCTTGGCATCTTCATTTGCCATTGCGGCATCAATATCGGCGGCGTGGTAAATATCCAGGAGCTGCGCGAATATGCCAGGACCCTGCCCTTTGCAGTGTATGTCGAAGACAATCTCTATACCTGTTCGCAGGACACCCAGGTCAAGATGGCCCAGGTAATCCGTGAAAAAGGGATCAACAGGGTTATCGTCGCTGCCTGCACTCCCAGGACCCATGAGCCACTGTTCCAGGAAACGCTTCGCGATGCCGGTTTGAACAAATATCTTTTCGAGATGGCCAATATCCGTAATCAGAATTCCTGGGTGCACACACACGACCCCGAAGCTGCAACAGCAAAGGCCAAGGACCTCTTGCGCATGGCAGCGGCGAAGGTTGCGCTTCTCGAACCTCTCCGGGAAACCGAACTCGAGATCGTCCCAGTCACGCTGGTTGTCGGTGGCGGCGTCGCAGGAATGACCGCAGCTAAAACTTTGGCGGATCAGGGCTTTCAGGTGCATCTGATCGAAAAATCCCCGCAACTCGGCGGAAATGCGAGATTTCTCCAAAAGACATGGAGAGGAGAAAGTATCCCGGAATTTGTGGAGCAGCTTACGCAAAGCGTTGAGCAGCACCCGTTTATTAATGTCTACAAGTCCACCGAACTGGTAGGCGTCCAGGGATTTGTGGGTAATTTCCTCTCCGAGCTGAAGATGGAGGACGATAGCAGGATCGAAATCAGCCATGGCGTTGCGATCCTGGCTACCGGCGGAAGCGAATACAAGCCGATCGAGTACATATACGGCACGGACCCGCGGGTCCTTACTCACCTTGAACTCGATGCCCGAATTATGGCCGGGGGTTTTCCGCCGGATCAGACGGCGGCAACCGTCTTCATTCAATGTGTCGGATCACGTGAGCAGATGCATCCGTATTGCAGTCGCGTCTGCTGCACCCACACGATGGAAAGTGCGATCCACCTCAAGCAAACTCATCCCGAGATGGACGTTTATGTTCTGTATCGGGATATCAGGACCTACGGTGAAAGGGAGGACCTTTATACTCAGGCCCGTAGAGAGGGGGTCATCTTCTTTCGGTATGAAGAAGAAAATAAACCCAAGGTAAAAAGTCCGGCTGGAGAAGCCGGTATCGAAATAACAGTAATCGCTCCAATCCTGCAAAGGCCGGTTACTATTACAGCGGGTTTAGTCGTACTGGCGGCCGCTATCGTGCCATCGGAAACGGAAGCATTGGGACAATTGTTCAAAGTGCCCATCAACGAAGATGGTTTCTTTGTGGAGGCCCACCCGAAGCTCCGACCGGTGGAATTTGCGACCGAGGGGGTTTTCGTCTGCGGGATGGCACACTGCCCGAAATCGATTGATGAAAGTATCGCTCAGGCGTTGGCGGCGGCTTCGCGCGCCACCTGTCTTCTGTCAAAACACAAGGTCTCGGTCAGCGGGGCTGTTGCAAAAACCATCCAGGAACAGTGCAGTGGGTGCGGAACCTGTGTCAGCGTGTGTCCGTACTCCGCGCCGAGTTTGAACGAAAAGCACAAGTCAGAGATCAATCCGGCCCTGTGCAAAGGGTGCGGCCTTTGCGCCGCCTCCTGCCGCTCGGGATCGATCCGCCTCAACGGGTTTGATGACGCGCAGATTTTTGCTATGATCGACACGGTCTAATAAAAGAAACAGCTTATCTCCAATCTGTTCATTCCAGGTTCAACGGATCTGTGAACGGCCTTCGACCGATAGGAGACTCAGACTGAATCCGGCCGGCAGGTATCCCTGGGGGGCCGGTCCAAAAGCGAGGACGGGGTGGGACATTGCTCTTCCCTGTCCCTCTCCGGGTTAGGGCTCGATCAGAAAATCGAACCGTTTTATGGCCTCCTCCTCCATAATACCCAGCCTTACTATCGCTTCGGCGTTGAAGAGCCTGAACGTGCCCCTTGACTCCGCGCAGAGCGTATTTTCCTCTTTATAAATATGGCCCTCCGCCGTAGCGTGTCGTTCTCCCTCGATTTCGACTACCCGGCCCTCCACCCGAATCTCATCGCCAATGTAGACAGGTTTATGGAACTTGACCGACATGGCATTGGTAAGAGCGAATTTCTTCAGGAAGTGAATAGTCGTCCATCCCATTATTTCGTCCAGTATCGTAGAAAGAACGCCTCCATGAGCCAGGTTGTCCCACCCGCACAGGTGGCCCGGAATTGTCACCCATGAGAAAAGAGACTTCTCATCCGTGAAAAACTTCATCCGAAGGCCGTGAGCGTTGGTCGGGCCGCACCCGAAACAGTTATGGCCGTCCCTGTTCTGGAGCGGCCTGAGATTCTCGCCTCTTTCCATTATTAATCCTCCAGCACGGCGATCACACTGCCGGTTCAAAATCATCGCACTATATATGACTATTTCGGATTAATTACCAGAAGGCTTTCCCCTCAGAAGGAGCCTTCCAATCGGCCCGGCCCGGTCCAGAAAAGGCCTCGCCTGCTCAGGGATGAAATAACCGGAGAGGACTGCAAAAACGACCCCGAAGCCCAATCCGCTCAAAATGATTTCAGAAAGGGCAGCCAGGTAAGGCGAAGATTGCGGATCGAACAGATTTGCCTTTCCAGCGACCCAGGCCGGCAGAACCGAGATCGCGGACAGGACGCCGACTTTGCCCGTCGCGCACAACAGCCCGGAAAAGGCGGCGCCTCCGGACCTTACTTTCCACCAGAACGTCAGGGCTGCGCTGTAAAAAAAGAGGGAAGCGGCGCTCGCGCCAGCTACTCCCAGGGCGCCGATCCGAACCGACAGAAAATAGTAAACCGGGATCATCAGCAATGTCATGACGGTCCCAAGCACAGCCGGGGTCAGCGTATCGAGCCTCGCGTAAAAGGCCCGGCTCAACACCTGCTGGTATCCCCAGCAGGTGACGCAAATAAGCAGTACCTGCAGCAGCCGGGCAGTGTGAGCGGTGTCGGAGACGCCGAACCGGCCCTGCTGAAAGATCAGCCGTATTGTCGGCTCGGCTGCCAGGATCATCCACATGGAAAGCGGCACAAGCAGGGTCATCACATTTTGCAGAGCGGAGTTTATCGTTCTGTCGAACCTGGAGAACTCATTTTTTACGAACAGCTCGGCCATAAACGGATAGGAAGCCATCCCGGCTGCCTGTGCCACAACGCTCACCGGGACCATCATGATCTGCCGCGCGTAGCTCAGCCAACTGATCGCTCCAACTCCGGCGAGAGAGCCGAATATCCTCACAAACTGCTCGTCTACGACAGTGATGGATTGTCCGATCATCAGCGGGAGTGCGACGAGGATATATTTTTTCAATCCGGGATGGAAAAACGACCATCTCATACTCAAACCGCCACCGAACTTTACCGCAAGCAGCGGGAGCAAAAAGTTTCCGATTAAGGACCCGGCGAGAACTCCCCAGCAAAAGCCTTCCATGCCTCTTGCCCGCAACAGGACGCCCCCGATTATGATGAACAGGTTATAGACTACCGAGACCATGGCCGGTATGAAGAACTGCTTTCTCATGAAGAGAATCGCGCTCAAGCACGAACCGCAGAGGAAAAATACTTGCGCCGGCAGGATGATCCGCAGGAAGAAGGCAAGCCGGGAAAGGGCCTGGGGGGTAAGCCCCGGCGCTGCTATGCGGGCCAGTTTCGGAGCAGAAAGGAACGCCGAAAAAGTAAGTGCGCATATAGCGATTGCTACCCAGAAAAAAACCGTTGAAAAAAACCGCCACCCCTCTTCTTCGTCCTTTTCGAAATACCTGGTGAGAAAGGGAATCAGGGTAATCGAAAAATAGCCGCCCGCAAGCATGTAATTTATGAAATCCGGAATCACGAAAGCGGCAAAATAGAGGTCCGATTCCTGCGTCGCCCCGAAAAAAAGCGATATCAGCTTGACGCGGAAAAGTCCCATAAACTTCGAGAGCAGTATCCCGCCGCCTACAATGAGTGCAGCCAGCCCTATCTGCTGGCGGGTCTTCCAGAATGCCATGTGCTTATTACGCTCCGAGCCAGGTTTCAGCGTGGACACAAATCGATCTTTTGCGCGGATTAAGAATACTACAAATGAGATCGATTCCAAGTCTCATAAACCGTAATCGCGCGAATGTGCGGACAGGGACCGTCCCGGATCGAAATATTCCTGCAGGCCTGATAATTGCCCTTTTCAAAAAATCTTCAAACGCATACATTCAGTGGGGTTTAAATTCAACAGGTGAGGGGATTCAAAATGAAACTTGGAATAACAGGTTTGGGCAGGGCCGGCAAGACCACGGTGTTTAACGCTCTGACCAGAAGGAGCGGCGAATCGGTCCCGCCAGGCGGGCAGATAGTGCCGGCACTCGGGGTCGTGGCGGTGCCGGACCCAAGGGTGGACTGGCTTAGCGCCCTGTATCACCCCAAGAAAACTACGCACGCGCAGATTACCTATATGGACCTTCAGGGCATCCCGGGGATGGCTGACAACAAGCGCGAGTATATGTCGCTTCTCCTGACTCACATGAGACCGATGGACGCCCTGATCATGGTTGTGCGGAATTTTTCCGACTCCGTGCTTGGGGCTCCCAACCCGGCAAAGGACTTGAGGGAACTGGAAGACGAGTTTCTCATCGCCGATCTGGCTTCGGTTGAAAAGCGGCTCGAAAAATTGGACGCCGAACTCAAGCGCGGCAAAAAGCCAACCGGCGCCGAAAAGGAACTCCTCGAAAAATGCGCCGAAATCCTCAATGCCGAGCAACCCCTGCGTACACGCCCCGATCTTGCCGGCGCGCCTGAGCTGAGGGGCTACACCTTTCTATCCGCAAAACCTCTGCTGGTGATGGTGAACAATTCGGATGAAGATGACGCCATGCCGCCCGTCTCCCTCGGATCGGCGGAGGGGATCGTGGTCCGCGGAAAGCTCGAGATGGAGCTTACTCAGCTCTCGAGCGAGGAGGCAGAATCTTTCATGCAGGATTTTGGAATAGCGGAATCGGCCCTGGACAGGGTTATAAAGAGCTCGTTCGCCCTTCTCGACCAAATCACGTTTCTAACGGTCGGCGAAGACGAGGTGAGGGCCTGGACGATCGGCCGAGATACGCATGCCGTCGAAGCCGCGGGGGCCATTCATTCGGATATACAAAGGGGGTTCATCCGGGCCGAGATTGTCGCATATGAGGATCTGAAGAAAGCGGGCGATTACGCCACGGCGCGAAAGCACGGAACGGTAAGGCTGGAGGGCAAAAATTACCCCGTCCAGGACGGAGATGTGATTAATTTCAGATTCAATATCTAAATTCAGTCGAGCCCTGCCAAGGGTTCGATCGGGCTGATCCCGGCTGCCCGGAGGGTAACAACGGTTACTTCTCCCTTCGTATTAAACCTCACCGGCACTCCTGAGACCCCTACCCCGGCGCTCGTATAACCAGGCATGCCTTTATAATCCCATTTTCCCTGGCAAAGCCATCTGGGGGCCCTGCTGTGGGTGAATATCGGACCAAACGGAGGAATCTGTATCTGCCCGGCGTGGGTATGGCCGCACAGGAAAAGATTCGGCCGGTATTGGAGGGCATCTCTATAAGTTTCATTTGAATGGGAGACAAAGATGGAGAAAGCCATGGGCAGCAATCCACCGAAGGCGCTCTCCAGGTCGTGGGCCCTGAAGTAGTGGCAGTCGTCGACGCCTGCGATCCATATGCACTGTCCATCCCGCTTGATTTCACGAGAGTCGTTTACAAGAAAGGTAACCCCGTGCTCCCTCAACGAGTCAACGATTTCAAGACAATCGTGATTTCCAAGCACCCCTAGAATTCCGTCCTTCGCACGAATTTCGGGGATGAGGCGTAGTGTCTCGCGAAGCCCGGCGACGAACGGACCGTAAGTCTCCATCCGGAAGTCGCCTCCCAGGATGCACAAGTCGGCAGGGGTTTGGCGGACTATCTCAATGAGTTTCTCGGTCAGGCCTTCGAGGCCGTCGAGGTGCAGATCGGAAAGAAACAGGATCTTATAGCCGTCGAAAGCACGCGGCAGATCGGAGAGGTGGAATGAGACCTCCCGCTTCTCTATGGCCAGGGCGTTCTGCTTGCCGCGCTCATAGACGCCGAGCGCCTTGAATGCGTATTTCATGACGAGGTGATAATAAACCGCATCTTCGAAATTGAGGAGGTAAGGAAAGGGTTTGGCGGTTATCTGGCACGAAATGAGTTCCCGAAACCGCGTTAGTGCCCGGATTCGACGAGGATATGACTCAAATGGCCTCCGAAGAAGTATCCGGTTCAGGAAAACCGATCCGTAATAGGCGCCCAACCCGAATGCAAAGCCAAACAGCAGGACGTATCCGGCCGAGAGCGAATAATAGGGGGCGATCAATAGAAACGGCAAAAGGCCCTCCGGGATCTGATCGAGTCCGGGGACCGCGTCGCCGCTTGTAAAAGACAAGCGTCTTTTTAGAAAACTCGAAAAGAGGTCTCCGAGCATACTCAAAAATCCGGCGCCCAGACCGAGCCACAAGGGAAAACCCAAAGCCGGGCAGATCACCGCGCCGGTGGTTATTCCGCCAAGGACGCCCCGGAAAGTTTTGTGGCTTCCGAACAGCAGCCTTCCATCAGGGCACAGATAACCACGGTCAACCGGCCAGCTCCATTTCGATTCAAATATCACCGCCAGACAAGGCGGGACAAAGTTGACGAGCCATAACAAAATGAGCAGTTTGACAAAAAGTATCATTTCCAAATTCCGGGATGGATGTTCGATTTATTTAACGCCCTGAACGGGTAGCGCTTCTTTAGCTGTTCGGCGACAGGATAGCGCTGGACCATTGTCAGCAGGAATCCTGGAACAGGGAGCGCACCTATGCATTTTATTTCATCGTGGACCCCGATGGTCCCGCTATAACGCCCGGCAGGGTTGCACCGGTCCCTCCAGCCTTGACGGCGAACCCGGCCGGCCGGCCTGAAGCGACTCCCGGATTGTTCGGGAAAAGGATCGGGCCCATAATTACAGTTACGGAAAAAGTGGAAATAAGGATTAGCCCAAATAGAGTGAGACAGGCAAAAAGAGCGAACCCGTGCAGCCATAACATGAATGGGTTGCATTATCACTTTGAAATCGAATCTGCCTGCTATAGAATCCAGCAAAATAATGACCCTTTATTACTGATATAAATACGAATAAATTGCTCACTGTGAGATTTGGCCCGGAATTTATCCTTTTTTGCGGGAAATGAGAACCCCATAGCGGCACTTGTAATGGAAAAAGAACATAGGAAAATCGGCGCCGCCATTCTGCTCGTGTCCACAGCGCTCTTCTTGTTTTTCGTTGCGCGCTCCCGCACGAACGCGCCTCACCCGGAATGCTCCGTCGTCCCTGCCGTGGTCGTGGAGGTGAAAGGGGATATTCCAAAGCCGGGAATATACACTTTCGAGAGCGCTACGGCCACTGTCGCCGCGGCAGCGGACATGGCCGGCTGCTCATGTGATATTCCTGCGGATATCGCGCGCCAACGGGTCATATCCGGACAATCACTGGACATTGTTCGTAACGGCAAGGGGATCACCATAAGATTTGGCCGCATGCCCGGCGCAGCACTGCTGGCCTGTGGACTGAAGATGGATTTGAATTCGGCATCCCTCGACGAGCTTCGCCTTATTCCTCAGATGCGCTCCGCAATTGCGGCCGCCATTGTAGAAAGACGTCGAGAAAAAGCATGGGAACAAGTCGATGATTTGATTGAAATCCGTGGCGTCGGTTCGAAAACCGCGCAAAGACTCCAGGATTACCTTGAGATATCGCATCTTAACGGACAGCTATAGCGCGGCACGACCCCGGGAACAAATCCTGTGATTCAGTTCGCCCCCGGTGCAGAATTGAAAAGAAAAGCTTTGTGACCTGTCAGATAAGTAATGATAGATAAAAATGATAGATAAGAATGATAGATAAGAATGAGTTGCTTTTCTTCTCAAGCACATTTAGAATTGGTTACGAGGAAGATCACGATCAAGTCTCGACGTATCCGCAAGAACGAATTAACCCTTATCGGGCCTCGCCGAATAAGGAATAATTGTAATAGCTGAACATATGCAGAAATTGGAGTTTATTTGAGCTTTCCTAATTTAAGAATTGGGGATCTCGTCGCCAAGGTCCCGATTATCCAAGGCGGAATGGGAATTGGAGTATCCCTTTCCGGTCTCGCTTCAGCCGTAGCCAACCAGGGTGGAGTCGGTGTGATAGCGACTGCCGGAATGGGTGTTTTGTGTCCCGATAGAGAAACAAATTACATCGAAGCCAGTATCAAGGTTCTGCGCGAAGAGATCAGAAAAGCCAAAGTGGCCACCAAAGGCATTCTCGGCGTGAATATAATGGTCGCCCTCACCAACTTTGCCGATATGGTCGAAACCTCGATAGCCGAGGGAGTTGATGTCATCCTGGCCGGCGCAGGGCTTCCGCTGGACCTCCCCAAGTACCTGAAGGGCGGGATACAAACAAAGCTTGTCCCCATAATATCTTCGGCCAAAGCAGCGCGCATTATCTGCAAAAGGTGGCTCACCAGATATAACAAGCTCCCTGACGCCTTCGTCGTGGAAGGTCCTATGGCCGGAGGCCACCTGGGTTTCAGTCCGGAGCAACTGGACGACCCGGGGTATGCCCTGGAAAAGATTATTCCTGAAGTTGTCGAGGCGGTCAGTGTTTTTGAGCGGGAACATGGGGTCAAAATCCCTGTGATAGCCGCAGGCGGAATATATACAGGCGCGGACATTCTCGAATTCATGAAGCTGGGCGCAGCCGGCGTACAGATGGGTACCCGATTTGTCGCCACCCACGAGTGCGACGCTAATATCAGATTCAAGGAAGCCTTTATAGAAGCCAAGAAGGACGACCTGGTAATCATACAAAGTCCGGTAGGGCTTCCCGGCAGGGCCATAAGAAACGATTTCATAGAGAGCTTCCAGGGCGGGCTGAAGAAGCCGTTCAAATGCATTTATCACTGCATCACCACGTGCAACTGTACGGACAGCCTTTACTGTATAGCCATGGCCCTGAACAACGCTGTGAAGGGGAAACTCAAGAGCGGGTTCGCTTTTGCGGGAAAAAACGCTTACCGGGTGAACCGGATATTCTCGGTCGGGGAACTCATCGAATCGCTGGAAAAGGAATTCGACAGGGCCTTAAACGGCTTTAGAGATGAAAGCTCCGGCAGCGACGGTTAAATAATTTCAGGATACATCAGGATACAAATGAATACAGAGTCTTAGTAATAGTAAGACCCCTTCTTTTTCTTGCTGCGCCTTCCCGTTGCCCATCCCAATAGACAGCCCAAAAGCAGGACACCTGCCCCTACCACGAACCACTGGAGGCCTCGGGAGAACTTGAGGTTTTCGTTTTCCTGAATCATCGTCTGAATATTTTCCTGGGCGCTTGCCAGGCTGGCCTTTGCGGCATCGTATTCGGACTTGAGCTTCACGTAATTTGCCGATCCGCCCTTGAGTTCCTCGTAAGCCGCGTTGAGCCGGGTGAGTTTGTCAGTTAATTCCTTTTCTCTTTGCGAAAGCGTCGCATTGCCATTCTCAACTTCTTCCAGGCGTTGCTTCAATTGCTCATTTTCCGCTCCGAACTCCTTTGCGATTGACGAATCGGGCGGCTGAGCACTGAGAAACCTGGAAGAAATCCACCCCTCGCGAATCTGGCCGTCAGGTTTTGTGTAACGCACCTTGGTATATGAGTTGGGGTTGGCCAGCTCGACGGCGGATGCGGGGGGAACCAATATAAGCGTTTTCCCGGTACTGGATGGAGTGTTCCGAAGCGGGAGTTCCTGGGTGTCGGTCGTGTAAGCTTTAGCAGCCAGCGCGGCGCCGGCAGGGACCAGGATGGCTAGAGCAACCCCCAATGCAAGTACGGATCGGAATCTATTCATATTATTTTGCCTCACAAGCTTGTAAGATAGACTTTATATTAAACGGGGGACATTATAGATTCGCATCCCGAGCCCGGCAAGTAAAAACCCGATATGGCTCGGCTTCACCTGTTCTTAAAGCCGAAAGTCACGAACATATGGAAGAACTTCCTGAATTGATCGACACACACGCTCACCTGGACTTCCCTGAATTTGCCGATTCCATCCCGGCCGTCATCCAACGGGCGCTGCAGGCCGGGGTCTCCACTATCGTGACGATAGGCATCGATATCGAGTCCAGCCGCAAAGCGGCCGAGATAGCCGGGAGCTATGACCGTATATACGCCTCGGCCGGGATTCATCCGCACGCTTCCTTCAGCCCGGATGCCCGCGCTCTCCGGGAGTTGGAGAAAATTGCGGCCAACCGGCGCGTTGTTGCTATCGGTGAAATCGGGCTTGACTATTTCCGCGACAGACAACCACATCCGATCCAGATAGAGTGCATGAAACGTCAGATCGAGACGGCAGTCAAAATCGCAAAACCGGTGATTTTTCATATCCGGGATGCCTGGGAGGATTTTTTTCGAATCGTGCCGGAATTTGCCCATGCCCTGCCGCCCTGCGTCATGCACTGTTTTTCAGGAGACTGGAGAATTGCGCACAGATGTCTGGACCTGGGATTTTACCTCTCGATCCCCGGCGTGGTCACATTCCCAAAAGCTGAATTCCTCCAGGACGTCGTAAAGCGCGCGCCGTTGGACCGGCTGCTCGTGGAAACCGACTCACCCTACCTCGCCCCTGTCCCGTACAGGGGCAAAACAAACGAACCCGCGTTTGTCTTCCATACGGCCGGGAAAATCGCCGAACTCAGGGAAGAAACTTTCGAAAATATAGCCGCTCAGACCACGCAAAACGCGCGGGCTGTCTTTAAAATGTAGCATCGTCACAGGTTTCGAGAAGTACCTCATGGCCCTCCGGGACACCTTGAAACCATGAAGAGGCCCATAGACCCGTAAGATGGGTGGAGCGTAGAGACTGTGTCGTATTAGAATTACGAACCTCGTACCTGTTCAAGGCATGCTATTTTTTAAAAGCACGCGGTCACAGATCTCTCAGAACCTGACCCACAAAGTATTGTGCTCCACTAATCAGCTATCCGCACCCGGGGAAGGCTGAACGACTTAGGCCATGCGTTGGCAACTGTCTACCAATGTTTTTGACTACACCGCCTGTATCGAGGCGATGAAACCGCTGACCCCGCCAAGCAGACTTAGCATTCGCCTCAGGTTGAAGCATGTAGCCAGTATCGATGCCTCAGCCCCGGCCCCTTCTCGTCCTCGTAGATGAAATTGACCAAAGCCCAAGTTTTTCTTAATAAATCCAAATGGATGCTCAACACGAGCTTTCCTCCTCGCATACACTTGCGCGATTTCAGGCTCCTCAAATCTTCTGGACACTGCTTCGGCTACCTCTTCAAATACATGGCGTGTTATCGTTCGGCCCTGCTTTGAATTGGTACATATGCCAAAATGCGGGCAACGCCGACAATTACCTCGTTTATCAATGCGATATTCTCTCTGCTGCTTTTTTTCCTTAAAACGTCTAAAAATCAGCCGGTGACCTTCCGGGCACAGGTAACAATCCGAGTCTGCATCATAGGCAAATCTACTCTTTTCGAAAGGACCAATTTCTTTCCCCGATGCTTGAGTCTTGGATGGAACTACCACCTTCCTTAAACCGGATTCAACCTTTGTGATTTCGCTTATGTCCCAGTAGCCCGCATCGCCGCAGGCCACCTTGCACTCACGACCAAGTTCGGCTTCGGCGCCATAAACCTGAGCGGCTAATTGCTTCAGGTCATTTGACTCGCTCACTACATCGGTGTGAACAATCAGGCCGTTTTTGTCATCCACAACGTTTTGCATGCAATACCCGCAATGGGTGCCCTGAGGGCTTTTGACCAATACGCTTTGTGTATCCACCCGGTTGATTTTGCGTTCCTTTCCAGTCTGGTCGCCACGCTGTGTGAACTCGGCCAGAGCATTCTCAATGGATTCTTTTAGCTTTACGGCTTGCGCCAACTCTTTTGGCATTTTCACAAAGGACCCGCATTGGGACTCGTTTTGATCGACCCTCTCGCATTCGTCCAAAATGTGTTGGATTCTTTTATCAATTTGCTCCAGATGGTCTCGATACCATTTTTCCCTGTGAAGGTTGCCTTTTCCAGCATTGGCCCTGAGCTTGGTACCGTCCACGAAGAGCACATTGCCCTCGATCAGGCCGAGATTCAGACAGAGCCTGGCACAAAGAGTCAGTGCCTTTTTCAAGGCCCGTTTGTTTTTGCGCCGAAATTCAGCAATAGTTTTATGATCGGGCTTCAATTGTTTCATCAGCCAGATGAAGGAGAGATTGTTGTGGACCTCTCGCTCAAGTTTTCTGGAGCTCTTCACGCCGTATGAGTAACCATACAAGAGCAGCTTCAGCATCGTTCTGGGATCATACTCACTGTTGCCCACCTTGCGATCATCGATGTCGATTCCCAAGTCTTTGAAGTCAAGTGCTTCGACAAATGCATCATAGGCGCGAACTGGATTCTCCCGGGAGACGTACTGATCCAGAGTCGGCGGCAGCACCATCATCTGTCCACGATCTTTTCCATGTCGATAAGCCATAGCCCCTCCTGTATTGGGGGCCTAATATATCACATAACGCTTCGATATGCTTCAATTAAATGCCAAAATCGCCCACTTTACGGCAGCAATTGCGACACAGTCTCGTAGCGCAACCCATCAAGTCTTTTCGAAGCAGTGAAACCGCCATTTTTTCGCGCCGGCCCGGCAGGAAACTCATGGGAGAAACATGAAAAGTCGGAAAAGAATTCTTCTCGTTTTGTTCACTATAATTCTTTGCATCGGGAGCGATCAAATCACAAAAGAGATAGCTGGATCGCACCTGCCGAAAACGAAGTCTTTAACGTTAGCTAAAGGGATGTTGAGACTCGACTATATAGAGAATAAAGGTACAGTTTTCGCTTTTGAGTGACTTCTACCGGAAAAGTGGCGCGGGAAAAACGTCACTATGGGAGTCGCTGTGTTCCTTGGTCTGACCGTTGTTTTCCTGATGTTTGCCACTAAACTTCGATTTCCAACAGTATTTGGCCTCTCCCTGTTTTGCGGTGGGAGTCTGTCCAACTTGCTTGATCGAATCGCATTCGACGGGACGGTCGACTTTCTCAAGCTCGGTCTGCCTGGATTGCGGCCCTATATTTTCAACTTGGCAGACATCGCAATTGGAGCAGGAATAATTATAGCTGTTTTAAACAATGTTATAATTTTTGTAAAAAGAGCCTCCGTTAAGTTCATTGAGCGCTCCTGATAGTGCGCGTAACCGGAACAGGTTTTGTTCCATGGCGCTCACCTAGACGCCTGCCCTCGCACTGGATTTCAAACATCCAGGATCATTATTGTCCACTTTTGTATTGCATCAGGCTAAAACATATTTATAATATTTTTAACTCACGGTTGTTAACGCTTAGCCGCGTTCACTAAAATCGTTTTTCAGTTGAGTCCTATTATCTTCACAAAGGAGACTGCGTCTATGTCAAGAAAAATTATCGAAATCGCCTCTGAGATAGTGCAAACACAAGTTTCATTAGCCTCTATGTCAGCCTCTGAAATCACATCGTCGCTGCGGCAAGTTTTTGGAACCCTCCTGGAACTGCAAAAGGCGGAATCCGGCGAAATAGAACTTCCCGCACAGGAGACGGCTGCTTCACAGGAAAAAGCTGCCGGACCGACTACACCGGAAAATTCGATTCAGAACGACAAGGTGATCTGCCTGGAATGCGGCGCCGAGATGAAACAATTGACGCAGAAGCATCTGACTGCTCATGGCATCACCCCGCGAGAGTACAAGAAAAAATACGGTTTCCCAATGCGAACTCCTTTGGCTGCAAAGTCGTTAACCAGGGCGCGAAGCAAGGCCGCAAAAAAGAGGGGGTTACCCGCGAATCTTGTGAAAGCGATTGAAGCGAGAAGGCAGAGCAAGACTCAAGGCGTTGCGCCGGTTGCAAGCGCTCCTGCTGCAAAAAGACGCCGCAAGCAAAAAGCCGAATAAACTGGTTTGCGCTGTCCAATTGTATCGAAGGAGAAGCAGGCCGTCTCCCAATGATCGGCGCGCCTGCTCGGCTTGAGTACGCCTGGAAGCCGGCGCTCAAAATACCCGAACCTGCCGGAGTGCGCGGAGCTTTTTGCTGACGCCGGCTGGTTTAAAAATCCACTCAAACTACCGGCCTCACAGGATTGAGCTGAGGGAGCGGTGTGCAATTGATTCGGAATCTGACCGGGAGGGTCTTCAAGCTATAGAGGACCTGCTCCCGGCAGACCGTTTCAATTTGCCTGGGGAGATACTACCCTGCAACCGGATGGGGCATAATGTCAATCGTATTCACCTTCTGGCTGATTTTAATGTTCATCAAGCCAAGAGAAAACAAGACTTCTGATATAAGTCACAGGGTAGACCCATTATCCATGAGGGCGATGAATTTGTTTTGCCTTATTCGTCCAAGGATATAGTTCGGATCACTCAAATCGAACAAGCGCTCCGGACGCGAGGTATTGACTGTACCGTGTCGGATCGGCATGGATCTGTGATGATGTCATTTATTCCCGATATTGAAATGAGAATTATCGTCCCACGGGAGGACTATGAGTGGAGTGTTCAGATCATGAATGAGTTAATGGATTAATCAATTAGTAGCTGGTATCGGCAGCGCTCCCGGCAATTGTAATTGCGCTGATCTTGCCCTTCAGGCAGTACCGGGCTAATGGTCATTGATTCCCGCCCGCCCCACGAACCTTGAACCTCCTCGAGTCAATAGCATCGGCCCCCTCCCCGCCCCCTATCATCTTCCATCCCGCAACCAAATCCAGGTTCTACATTAAAGTTTCTTGGTAGAACTGCCGAATTCGCAGCAGAGGACCAATATATCGGCCGGACTGACAGCCTGCCGCCCGGTATGCTTTTGCCGTCCATGGAAGCAAAGGGGAATCGGAGCCAATGATTTACGGCACATTTGAAAATTTCAGAAAGTATTTCCACGCGGGAAGCCCCCTGTTCGAGGCCCTTTCGTTCGCACTTGAATTCGATAGTTCCAAATCCGACGGAAGATATGAGATCGAGGGTGACAAGATATATGCACTGGTTTCTTCCTATGAAACTTCCCCCGCGCCGGAGAATAAATTCGAAGTGCACCGGAAGTACGCCGACGTCCAGGTTGTTCTCGAAGGGGAGGAAAAGATCGAGATTTCATTGTCATCGGAACTGAGAACCACGAGCGAATACTCCGATGCAAATGATAAGGTACTTGTCGAATCACCCGGGGACTCAGCTTCCCTGGTAATGAAGCGGGGGTATTTTGCCGTGATCTACCCCGGGGAGGCCCATCGTCCGAATTGTGTCCTGCATGAAAAACAGCATGTCCGCAAAATCGTCGTAAAGGTCCTGCAGTGAACGCAAAGGTATGGGGGGAACAGTTCAAAAAGCTCAAAGTCCGTGCTGGATTAAATTCCATATCTCATTCGAGTCATCGGAGGCGGCAGGTTTCAAGCTGTAATTCCCGCACCGGAGGGAACAATGGATAGTGCGCTAACAGCCGATTATGAAAGCCAGGTAAATGCGCCATTTGCCGACAGTCTGACCGGCCTTTTCAATCACGGGTATTTCCAGAATGCCCTCGATCATGAGATCAAAAGGTTCGAACGGCACGGAAACCCTTTCACGCTGGGTTTGGTCGATATCGACTGGTTCTCGCTTTTCAATAAGCGGTTCGGCTCCATCGAGGGGGACCGAATGCTGCAGGATGTCGCACGGCTGATCAAGACCACAATCCGGGACGTGGACATTGCCTCGAGGTACCTCGGAGATACTTTCGCTGTCGTGTTCATCATGTCAGAGCGCGCAGAAGCCAGGATAGCGGGAGAAAGGCTGTGCGGGGCCGTAGCAAAAATGACCGGAGGCAAGGCCACAGTGAGCATAGGGTTGGCTTCGTGCCGCGTGGAGACGACTTCCGCCAGCCTGATCCTGAAGGCAAAGCAGGCTTTGTCCTACGCAAAGGCCAGAGGAAAAAACCGTGTTCATCTCTATGAAGAGCCGCAGGCCACAGTGCAGGAGGCCAGTCCAAGAGTTCTGGTGGTCGATGATGAGCCCGTTAGCCGCAAGATGATGGAAACATTCCTTTTGTCTCTTAATTACCAGGTCTTGAAAGCCGCCAATGGTGAAGAAGCGCTGCACATGGTCGGTAAAACGGCTGTAGATTTGATCCTTCTGGATGCCATGATGCCAGGGGAGGTGGATGGTTTTGAGGTCTGCCGCAGGTTGAAAGCCCACGATTCGACACGCCTGATTCCGGTAATCATGCTGACGGCGCTGAGCGGGCAGGATGCGAAACTAAAAGGGATAGAGGCCGGGGCTGACGAATTCTTAATCAAACCGCCTAATCGGGAGGAACTCCTGGCACGAACAAAATCATTGCTGCGAGTAAAGAACCTCAATGACAATCTGGCCAATATCGAGACTTTGCTCATTTCCCTGGCAAACGCTATCGAAGCCCGCGATATTTATACCCAGGGCCATGTTCAAAGGGTTGCAAACCTGGCGCATGCGCTGGGCTCCAAAATGGAGCTGTCCGCAAATGAACTGAAGGCCCTCAAGCTCGGAGGCATTCTGCACGATATAGGTAAAATCCACATTCCGGATGCCATTCTGAATAAACCCGGTCCCCTTACGCCCGAGGAAAGAAAAATCATGGAAGCCCATGCGGAATCGGGCTACAAGATATGTATTCCATTGAAGAAAAGCCTGGGGGAAGCCCTCGATGTAATCTGCTCTCATCATGAAAAGCTCGACGGATCGGGTTATCCCGCAGGTCTGAAGAAGGACGATATCCCCATGGTTGCGCGAATTATGGCCGTGGTTGACATTTATGACGCGCTGGTGAGCGATCGGCCCTACCGCAAGAGCATGAACCGGGAAGATGCCATCAAGGTAATAAACGGGATGACCGCCGAAGGAAAGCTAGACCCTGAAGTCGTGCAGAATTTTGCTGCAATGATCGAAAGTATCAATCGCCATCCATCCCAGGACCAAAGCCACGGGCGGATTTAGCCGTCCTTCGTACCCCCGCGGAGACATAAAAGCTGTTCGACAGGATTAACAGGATTGAAGTGTCCCTCGTGATCGTCCGGGCGAAACGGCGCGCCTGCCGCAATTTTATCTCTGCGTAACGGTTTCCAGCAAACGCCTGTAGTAAACATAATTTTCAAAGGCCACGTCGTCGCGAACCCTGCCGTCAGCCAGGGGCACGTATCCGCCATCGGCCAGAAGCGCAGGGACCTTCTCTTCGATCTCCCGTTCGATTGCTTCTTTGCCGTGCCGAAGCGCATCGAGATCGATACCTCCTATGAGGCGCAAATCACGGCCGAGTTCTTTACGCAGCTCGCGATAGTCCATTGCCGCCGTATTCACCTCGCAGGCCCACAGGCAGTTGAATCCCCACTTCAGAATACTTGGAATCAATATACGCGCATTCGCATAAGTACGGAAAATTACGGTCTCCACGCCGTATTGCCTGATTACTGCAAGAAGCGGCTCATAGCTTTTCAGCACGAATTCCTCGTACATTCGCGGTGATATCAACGGCTTGTCATTACCGCCGATGGGTTCGCTGAACACGACTGCGTCTACATCGACCATCCGAAGCACGCGTTCTGCGAGCCTGGCTGCAAATTCGCCCTGAATCGACATGCTCTCGCGCACGAGCTGAGGATCGAATATGAGCAGCTTAATCAGTTCATTAAACCGGTTCCAGCCCCGGACACCCATCGAAAGAAAAAACCCGCGATGCACCCGCAAAAACAGTGTGTAATCCCGCGCCTTCCCCGCCCTGGTATGAGCAGCCAAATCTCCCGGAAGGCGGCCATCGTCACGGGGGTCAAGACTTTTTCTCAAAACCCCCAACTCGGAGATCGAGGCAGGCCAGTTTGCAATCTTTGGAACAGGCTCGACATCGGGCTCCAACTCCTCTTGACGATCGACGGGAAACAGCCGTCGTATATCGACTCCACGCGCAAGCCCCTGTTTGCGCCAGACCTTCAATACATCATCCCTTATCCCCTCTTCGAAATAAGGGACACGATCGGGGCTGCCGAAGCGCATCACTTCCAAAAACCTTTCACGACTGTTCATCGTCAACCCTTAGGCAAGTGCTCACCACAGAGACACAGAGAACACGGAGAAAAACCTCAGTGTAAATCGGGAAGCTCCCCGCTTCACTATTCCTCGCGTGGCGATAGAACCAAAAGGAATTATTTTCTTTTGCTTTTTCTGTTCACTGTTCACTGCTCACTGTTCACTGAAATATGCCAGCCCCTGACGGGTCATGAAATCGATGACCAGACCGAGATAGACCCCGGCTACTATGTCGCTGAAGAAGTGATATTCGGTTACAATCAAGGCCGCTGCAAGGACAAAGAGCACTGCAGCGCATGCGGGACGCAGCCGCGGTGAGTACCGGCCGATCCCCAGCATCAGGGCGGTGAAGACCGCCATATGCCCCGATGGAAAACTCGAAAAGTCTCCCCCACCCTGAAACCAATGGAAGCCGAACCGATCGGGATGCAAGATCCACATGCGCGTATTCATTCTTCCGAACAGTTGTTTTAAGAAGTGTTTGGAGATAAGCGCGGCCGGAACGGCCAAACCGATTTGTTCCAGGAAATTCGAAATCGGGCCGTTGACGTGTTTTGCTGCCAGGTACAGGCGCCCGGTCCAACTCCCGGCGGTTATGACGATCACCACCATAAGCAGAAGGTCGGGCAAATTGGATATCCGCTCGGAGAGCAGGAAACCGGTCCCGACCTTTTCCGATACGAATTCCGCAAGCCTGCTGTCCAGGTAAAAGTATCCAAAGAGGATCAGGGCGGCGGAGATGAGGGAGCAGCTCAGGATATTTTTCAGGTTCATCTTGAAATTCCGATCGGATGCAGCGGCGGGGCTGCAGCCGGGATGGCCGCTCATACCTTCGGCGGCGGCGTGTCCGCATGCGGAATGCCGTCGGCTCAGGCGGCTGCAGAGCGCGTCTTTCCTACGCAACGGGCTGTCTGCGGGTGGTCTGCCCGGCGCCGTAAAGTTACCAACGGCGGAAGATAAGGCATTTGCACTTCAATGTCGAACGCCTTCAACAAAATACCACGCAAGACAAGCCCCCGGCCAGCGTCAATCGGTGGGGCTTTTGAAAAAAGACTGGCTCCTCTTCACCTCGGTATCCATATTTTCAAGCAGTGTCTCGAGGTCCTCGTCCATATCGAAGATATATATTGCTCCATCGTTACCCCTGTTTACTTTCGTGATCCCGGGGTGCTGGTTTTCGAGGTCCTCCAGAATCGAACTCTGGCGCCGCACCGTTTCCAGAAGACCCAGGCTTTTGCGTAAAAGCTCTCTTTGCTGGATAGCCTGCCTTATGGTGATACAGAGTTCAACCCCGCTGCATGGTTTTATCAGAAAGCGATAGACGTGCCCTTTGTTAATCGAGCGAAGAGCGGTCTCCAGATCGGGGTGTCCGGTCAAAATGATTCTGATTGTTTCAGGATATTTGTTGCATACAACGCCCAGAAAGTCAGACCCATGCATGCCGGGCATCAATTCATCGGATACGACCACATCGACCTTATTCCGGGCGAGGATTTCAAAGGCATCCTGCGCCGAAAAGGCGCTCAGCGTTTCATAGGATTCCTTATGAAGAGCACGTTTGAGCCCTTCGATGACCAGCGGATCATCGTCAACCAGCAGAACGGTGTGAGTCATGGTCGTTTTGCCTCATTCTCCTTCTAAAATTAATTTTGCCGGAACGGTCACCCGCACGGGCTCTCTTATACCCGGCTTCTGGGAGAAATTCTTAATGCGCTCCCGCAGCGTTCGATTGACCTCATAGCCTCTGGCAACGAACATGCGGCCGTCCAGAAACCTGATATCCTGGGCGAGAATCATACCGTCCACCAGTTCATTCGTCCTCACAGTCCTTTCCTCATCGTGTGACTCAGCCGCCAGAATTTGACGCAGGGCCGCAAGCACATCAGGATCATACCGGCCGATACTCTTTGTCAATTTCCCGGATGCCTCGCCGTTGGATACTCCCCTGGCTTTAAGGGTATCGAAGTCAAGGACGACTTTGAGAATTCTCGCTCCAAGCGGAATGTCCTCGCCTCCTTTAGATTCCTCCGAAGACTCCGAACCATCGAAACTCTTCTCCTGGTTGGCGATAATTTTGGCGATAGTCTTCATTCGGGGAATGTGGGAGAGCAGGTCCGAGCCGACGCAGGGGTGCATTGCAAAAAGCTGGGACTCTTCCCCGGTTAGTTCCTCCCCCGTGTAAAGCTTCTTCAGGGCCGCCTCCGGCAAAATGACACATCCGATCTGGGAAAGCGCAGCCGCGGTTTCGATCTGCCAGACACCGGAGACACCCATCGCGGACGCAACCTCACGAGCGTACCTGGTTATCCGCGATGCCCTGCCGAATGCTTCGGGATTGAGCAGATGGAGAATTTCGGAAAGGACCTTGATGCTGCCGCGCAGAGTTTTTTCCAGGAGTTCACGCTCCGCGGTTATCAACTGATACTGCCGGACCCCGTCCGAAAGAGCGTTCAACAGGGCCTGCAGTTCGCATGGTTTGGTGAGAAACCTGAAGACGTTTCCCTGGTTCACCGCGTCGATTGCCGTCGGTAAATCGGCATTTCCCGTGAGCATAATTCGAACGCTGTCCGCAGCGGCTTGACGTACCCTGGAGAGGAATTGAATTCCGTCCATGCCGGGCATGCGCAAGTCGGAGACGATGACGGCGAAAGGGTCGTGGGCCGAGACGGCCCTTAGCCCTTCCTGCCCGCCCAGCGCCGTGTGGACGGAGAAATACTTCCTCAACTGCCGCTCGAACGCGGCCAATATGTTGGGGTCGTCATCAACAAATAGAATTTTGGCAGGCATCGCCTCCTCCATCCGTTTGCGCGCAAAGCGTTCGCCATATTGCGACCCGGTCGGCAATCCCCAACCCCTCCAGGCATGAAGTGTCTAATTCGGACGCCGATTCCGCGTCGGCGCCGGAGAGTTTTTCACGTTCGAAGATATTGGCCAGATAGACAACGGCAAGGGTATTGGAAGCCGAACCGGGGCAACTGCCGGGACTATGGTGATAGGCCACCGTTTTGGTGATCGATTCGGATAAGCCCCATATCCCCAACAGATAGGCCCCAACCCGGGCATGAGTCGTTCCGAATATATCCTGTTCGGCTTCATGGATGCGGCAATTTGTATGCTCGACACTCTCGGCCACCTCGCGGCATTTGGCAGGAAATTTTTCCACAAGGATGAGTTTGCCGACATCGTGGAGCAGGCCGGCCATGAAAGCTTCGTCGGCTGACTCCTGCCCCCATTTTTCCCGCTCCGCTATGGCTCTGGCGAAAACCCCTGTCCCAAGGCTATGATGCCAGAGGTGGTCTGCTGAATAGAGCGCCAAATCGGACGGTGAAAACATCGAAAAGACCTTGACCGAAAGAATGAGGGCCTTGACTGTATCGAGTCCCAGGAGTTGGACTGCCTTGACCGGGCTGGTGATTTGCCTGGGAAGTCCGAAGAAGGCCGAATTAACCAGTTGCAGAATTTTCGCCGACATGCCGGAATCTCTTGATATGATTTCTCCTACCCTGTTGAGTGAGCCTTCGGCTGAGTTCACTTCGTCTATGACCTCAGAATAGAGTTCCGGCAGGCTGGGAAGAGATTCCACTCCGGAGATTACCTTTATTATGGCTTCGTCCTCAATGATGTCCCGCATTGAACATACACGGGACACGGTAGTCTTTATAGTCTCTGCGTCGCAGGGTTTGGAAAGAAACTGGTGCACAGGCCCGATGGACTCCAGGATCATATCCTTGTCCGAGTGTCCCGAGAGGACAATGCGCACGACCTGCGGATGCAATTCTTTTACGTGATTGAGCAGTTGGCAGCCATCCATGCCGGGCATGCGCATATCGGTAACTATTACGTCGAATCGTTTGCTGTCCAGCATTTCAAGCGCATCATGCCCGCTTGCGGCAAACTCCATCTCCCATTCGTTTCGCATCCCCCGAAGCATTCTCCGGAGGCCCTCGAGCACCATCGGCTCGTCATCGACAAAGAGTATTCTCTTCATCACCCCTCCGAACCATTCGGGTTGAGCGGCAGCCTGATGACAAAAGAGGCGCCGTTGCCAACCTCGGAGTCAACAGTGATCGATCCGCCGTGTTTGTCCACCACAACCGAATGAGAAATGGCCAGACCCTGGCCGGTCCCTTTCCCCACCTCCTTGGTAGTAAAGAAGGGATCGAAGATTTTGGACCTGATATTCTCCGGGATTCCGGTTCCGGTGTCGCTGATGCGGATTTCGACATGTTCGCCCAGAGCGCGTGTCCCTATCTTTATGGTTCCCTTTTGATCCGATCCGTTTTGCTTCAGGGCCTCTGCAACCGCGTGACTGGCATTGATTATAATGTTCAAAACGACCTGGTTTATCTCGGCGGGAAGGCAGGGGACGAGCGGCAGGCCGGGATCGAAGTCGGTCACTATTTCGGCGACATATTTCCATTCGTGCCTGGCGACCGTGACCGTGCTCTCGATAGCCTTGTTCAAGTCTATGTTGGTTTTCACATCGGTTCCGGGGTGCGAGAACTCCTTCATGGCCCGGACAATCCCGCTTATGCGGCCGATCCCGTCCAGCAACTGTAGAACGGCCTTCGGGGCTTCCTGCCTGATGTATTCCAAATCGACCTCTTCGCTTGCCGCCTCGATCTTTCGGACCAGATCTTCCGTCGGGTTTCCGGACCTGAGATCCACCAGGAGCCGCTCATAAAGATCGTGAACGCCTTCCAGGTCCCTGTGGGCTTCCTGAAGAAAGCGGGCGTTATCTCCCACGTACTGCGCAGGGGTGTTTATCTCGTGAGCAATTCCGGCCGCAAGCTGCCAGATTGACTCCAACTTTTGCGCCTGCACCAGTTGGCTCTCCAGGATCTTCCGATGAGTAACATCACTACCCAGCAAGAGTATGCCTGGAGGCCCCCCATTGGCGCCTTCAATTGAAGTTACCGTAACACAAAGGAAACCCTTTTTGCCGTCCGGCCTCAGGAAGCGGATGTCATCGAGTCTCAGCGACGCTTCATTTTCCCGGCACAGGGAAATGGCTTCGGCTATTTTCTGCCGATCCCACTGGATTCCACACTCATCAACCGGTTTTCCCAGCACACTGTCACCGCTGATTCCGAATATCCTCTCCGCCGCGCGATTCCACCGTGTTATTCGATGTTGCGGTGTCAAACCGATCAGGAAGGATGGAATGGAAGCAACCAGTTGAGCCATCTCAACATTTGTGCGGCGCAGCTCATCCTCGGCCCGCTTGCGATCCGTGATGTCCAGAATAGTCCCTGTGGCTGCAGGCGCCCCTTTATGAACGCTTGTGGATGCGTAAACCTCCGCGTGGAAACTCTGTCCGGTTTTCTTCAGCCCCCTGAAGGTGTAGTTAAGGAATTCGACTTCGCCCGATGTTCGCCTCCTGACCTGTTCCTCGACCTTGGCTAAGTCCTCCGCGTGGATCAGGTTCTTGAAAGGCATGCCGTTCAGACATTCCTCGACAGTGTAGCCGAACATTTGAGCGAACTTTGGATTTACATATTTGAAGACCCCGTCCTGTATGAGATAAATGCCTGTAAGAGCGTGCTCTGCATAGCTCTTGAACTTATTTTCGGATTCGAGGAGCGCCTCTTCAGCCTGTTTGCGCCGAAATTCTTTGTCCAGGTTGTCGAGGGCAAATCCGATGTCGCCGGCAACCCTTTCGAGCAGCTTCAGGTCTTCATCGCTAAAACGGTCAACCTCATCGGAATAAATTGTCAACGCGCCCCACACCCCTCCCGCCCTTTCAATAGGGAATGCCGCAACGGCGGCGATGCCGAAAGGCGCCGCTCGATCATGCCACGGAAGGGTCTGCGGGTCATGCATGAAGTCGTTATGCACAACGGGGCGATGTTCGCTAATACACATGCCCACTGGTCCGCGTCCCTCTGGGCGCTTGTCGGCATAGACCGTTATGCCCTTGACATATTCGCCGATCTGACCCCAAAGGGCTGTCGGCACGACGGCATTAGTCATGAGTTCAACGTGGCCAACCCAGGCCAGCAGAAAATCCCCCCCTTCCACGACCTCCCGGCACGCTTGTTCAAGAAACTTTCCGGGGGATGTTGCCCGCACCACTGCCTGGCTTACCCGGCTGAGCACCGAGTAAAGCCGGTTCAGGTGCTCGATCTCCCGGGTTTGTCTGGCGCGCTCCGTGATGTCGTGCACGATTGAAAACAGTACCGTTCGGCCCCCCATCTCAACAGGAGAGGAATAAACTTCGACCGTCCGGATTTCACCGCTGCGGGGCCGGTGGGGGAAAACAAAACAACTCTTCTCTCGTTTTACAAAGTGCCGGGTCACCTCAAGAATTTCCGCCATGGACAGTTGATTGATTTCGGAAATGTTCATCGCGCACAGCTCAGCCCTGGAGAACCCGTAGAATTGCTCCGCCGCCGCATTGACATCCAAAATGGCGCCCGAATCCGGGTCAATTAAAAGCATGGTGGCTCTATGGAGTTCAAAAAGAGAACGGAAACGCTGTTCACTTTCACGAAGGGCCTCCTCGGCCTCTTTCCGCGTTTCTATTTCCTCTCGCAACCGTTCATTGGCAGCCTCAAGCGCAGAAGTCCGCTCGGCGACTATGGCCTCAAGGCCTTCATACACTTCCTGAAGCTCGGCTTCAGCCTTACTGTATTCTGCATTATCCATTGCGGACCTCACTATCCGGTTCCCTTACCTCAGGGAAAAATGCCAACGTACCGGGCATCTCTCCTGTTCCAATGGCAGCCGGCTCCTGCCGGATTTGGAGCAGGCAATATGGCATTATTGTCGATCGATTGGATTTCCTGCGTTCGTTTGCTTAATTCCGGGACAATTACAATGCATGATGCGTCAACTGATGCAAGCATCGTTATCAGGCATAGTTTTTCTGTAATAGACATTGAGGCGAGACTTTTTTTTCCGGGCATCCATATCTCCCGATGAAGGCTTATCGATTGAGCGCCGGCTCCGATCTCTCTAGTCTAAATCAAGTTCTACACCCGTTTATGTCAAAGACTCGAGATGGAGAGGCAGTTCCTCGCCGGACGTCCTTCTGAAGCCGATTGCGCACTAGCAATTAATCGGAAAAACATGGGGTTTCCTTGACTGGAAAAACCCATGGGTCGCGGGCAGGACGGAGCGAATCCAGATTCGGCAGCGCCGCTTTCCACGGAGGTTCCGGACGGGCAGCGCCGCCTTCCGCGGCGGCGCATCAGTCGTGATGCGAAGTGCGCGGGCGGATAATACTTCTTGCACGCGGCGCTCAATGATTCGATAATACTGATCGAGTCGGGGCAAATGCATAAGCGCTTGCCGGCGGAGGCAGGTGCTTTAATGATCTCCGCCGACCCCCAAAAGGTTCACGATGGCTCCGTTTGGAACATTCCTGATTGTCTTTTACACCGCCGCGATACTGGCTGTCTGTTCTGCGCCGGGTTTTGCGGCCGGTCCTGAAAACGGCCTCGATCCAACTAAGTTTCGCACCGAATTCGACTCTTCTTTTTTGACCGGAGATACTGCCCGCATGGCGGGGCTCGCCGGCAGCCGCCCGGACTTGCTCCGGCCTTTACTGGAGCAACTGCTTTCCGATTCCTTGTCCGCTTCACGGAATAACGATGCAGGCGCGAAAAAACATGCACTGAACTTTGCGGCTTCCGTTGCCGGTCAGTTGAAAATGCAGACTGGAGACAAATGGCCGGCTCAGCAGGTAAAGCGGTACAGTTCGTGGTCAAGCAAAGAGATAGAAGACAAGCTGCGGGCCGATGGCTTTTTGGGGACCGCTGAGAATGCATTCGAAGCCGGCCGCTACAGTGATGTTCTTACTCCAGGCGGGTCTGCACTCGATTTGTATGCAAGACTGGGTGACAGGGCAGGTGAAGGGGACGCTCTCCATATCCTCGGGCAGGCCCACAGAAAACTGGGCGATTATTCCTCGGCTTTATTGCTGCACGAGCGTGCCATTGCCCTTGCCGGAAATAATGGAGACGGGTTCCGGCAGGGACGCAGTCTGACAGATCTTGCCGATGTATACGAGCGCAGGAAGAACCAGCCCAGGGCCGTGAAATTATACAGCGAGGCTTTGCGAATATTGAGGGTCCCGGCTGAATGGCGTGAGGCGGGGCGGGCGCTCAGGCAGCTCGGGGACGTCTACGTCGGGACCGGCGAGTTCAAACGGGCCTACGAGGTCTATTCCCGTGCCCTTTCGTATGCGGAAGCTGCCAACGATCCGGTTCTCATCGCCGAGTATAACGATTATCTCGGGTACTGCCACCGGAAGGTGGGGGATTATGAGAATGCCGTCAAGCGCCATCGCAGGGCGGTCTCTGCGGCCGAAATGATAGAGGTGCCCGTAGCGGCTGCAAGGGCCAGGGCCCGTGCGTTCAACCATTTGGGGATCTGTTTACAGGCTCTCGCCGAGGAAACCATTTCTGAAGGGGAGTTGGTCAAAGGACGTGAATTCTATGCGGATGCAGCCGGCTCGGAAGAAGAGGCGCTCCGGCTATCGAAGGAAACTGAAGACCGCTGGCGCGAGGGGTATGTATTGAGAGCGCTGTCCACTATTCACCGTCAGCTTGGGATGACACTTGCCGCAGACGAGGCGGCTGCAGAATATCGCAATGCCCTGGACTACGCGGATCAGGCCCTGGAATTGGCGCTGACCATGAAAGAGCAGGAATGGGAAGGCTTGGCCCTCCACGAGAAGGGCTTAGCCCTCTCGGCCCTGGGACGGCAGGCCGAGGGGTTGGCCGCATTCCAGCGTGCTCTGGAGCTTTGGGAGGGCATCGGCGATCTTTTATCGGCTGGATATGCGCACCGTTTTATCGCCCGGCAGTTCAAAGAACCCGGCGGGCAACTCGACGACGCGGCAAGGGCCTATGGGCAGTCCCGCACGGCGTTTCAAAAGATCGGCGATGAGGAAATGGAAGCATGCGCGATGACTGATATGGCTCGCGTATATGGCGCACTCGATCAAAAGAAAAAGGCCGAAATGCTCTACGCTGCGGCCATAGTCAAGCTGGAAGGCGTGCGGTCCAGAGCGGGATTTCTCGATTTCAGAAAATCTTTAATGGGAAAAGTCTACGACCGATACGAGGAAGCCGCGCTTTTCATGCTTGAAAACGGGTTGGACGAGCGTGCTTTCAAACTTGCGGAGAGCATGAAAGCCCGGCTTTTCCTGGATCAACTGGCGGAGGCCCGTGTCGATTTGAGTAAAGGTATCGATCCGGGCTTGAAGCGTAGACGGGACCAGCTTGAAAAAGAGCTCTCCGATATGACGAACAGCATTGCGGATGCTTACCGCAACAAGGCGCCTGATGATGCGGCAATCTCAAAGCTGCGTGAACGGCAGGAACTGCTTGCGGGCGAACTTGACGCATTGAAAAAGCAGATACGGCTCAAGAACCGGGCCTACGCGTCGGTTCAGTATCCGGAGCCGGTATCCCTTCGTGAACTCCGGAAAAAAGTGTTGAAAAATGACGAAGCGCTGATCGAGTATCTTGTATCGAAGGGGGGCGTCTATTGTTTTGTCGTCACTAGAGAAAGATTCCAGGTGGCCAGACTGCCGGTGGATGAGGGTAGTCTCAAGGACGTTCTGGAGCGGCTTCTAAAAAGCCTCGCCCACAGAACGCAACATGTCACGCGCTCCGAACCGGGCGCCGCTTCCGAGGTCTACGACCTCCTGCTCAAACCGTTCGAGTGGGCAATGAAAGGCCGTACTCTCTTCATAGTCCCCGACGGCATTCTTGCGAGGCTGCCTTTCGAGGCCCTTGTTGTGCAAGATGCTGCCGGCTCGCATTACTTCATTGAACAACAGACCGTCAAATACCTTCAGTCGGCCTCTGTGCTTGCCGCCCTGAGAGCCGGCGGCCCGGGCGGCGGCAAGAGTCTCCTCTTCATGGGTTTCGGAGACCCTGTATATGATTTTGATCATTTCAAAGCCGGCCAACCGGAACTTGGAGAGATTTTAGACAGGGGAGACAAAACTGCGTTAACCAGATATAGCCGCATTGGCGGGCAGTTGAGCAGGCTCAAGGGGAGCGGTGAGGAGGTCAGCGCAATAGGGCGCATTTTCGCTGACGCAAACCGGAGTGATAAGGCCGAGAAGGTCCTTCTGAGAGCCGATGCAACAAAGGAAAATGCCATGAGTCCCGAGACGGCGAAGTTCGGATACATCCACTTCTCCGCACATGGCATTCTTGCCCCTGGTTTTCAGGCCATAGCCCTGAGCCAGATTCCCGGCGGCAAGGAAGACGGGTTTCTGACTCTCGGGGAAATAATGAACCTGAGATACAACGCGAGAGTGGTGGTGCTTTCAGCCTGCGAGACCGGTTTGGGCTGGGCTGAGAGGGGAGAAGGAATAACCGGGCTCACCCGCGCCGTTATGTATGCCGGGAGCCCGTCAGCCGTCGTGAGTCTTTGGAACGTCGACGATGAGGGGACCAGGGACCTCATGGTCCGGTTCTATGAAAACATGATCCGAAAAGGGATCGGAACGGCTGAATCTCTGCGCCGGGCAAAAAAGGAGATGCTGAAAACCAGGTACGATAACCCGTTTTTCTGGTCAGCCTTTGTGATGTACGGTGAATAACCGGTAAGCGTTTAGCGCTGTAACTCATGAGTGGTCATAACCTATTAATCGGATACTATCTTACATCATTCTACTTATTGTTATGGGGGATGCTAGACCATCTTAGCGTTATAGCCAACCATATATTTAATCTTGGCATCGAAGAACATCGAGTTTGTATAAGAAATAAACACTTCAGAAAGAACATTGCGAAGACGAATGCTAACCTTGCCGATTTCTTAAAACGTGACACGATTGATACATGGATTGATATTATGGCCGATATGCGTCACCAAGCCGCTCATAAGGTAATTGCTATACCACGTCAAATGGTTGCTCACTCAGATGAATCCGAAATGAGTGATGAACATATTGGGGATATTATCAAAAACGAAACGCCTTCACTCTCAACAATGCCAAATAAAAATCTGGAAGCGGTGAGATCACTTATGATATATAATTGGCGTATGACAAGAATGCAGACACTAGCTCAAGGCATCATATTCATCAACAAGGGTGATAATAGCTATTTTAGAAATCCAGCAACAAGTATAGATTATGATTTGGAAAGATTAAATGCGATCATCGACGCATTTCTATTTGCATTGTCTCCTGATTTGTAGATCACTCCCAAGACAGTGTTACCTGAACCCCAGCGGACTAAGGTGTTTCTGCCAAATCTTCATATGTTGCTCAAAACTGGTCAAAAAACGATTTAAGATTCCAACCGCTGAAATCACACTGCGACAATATTGGCGGCACCCCTTTTTAGTACTTCCAGACACAATAATCTGGATATCCGGCTATTTTCTTCATTGCCTCCGGATTTCCTTCAAGTGCCTGTTTTGCAAGTTTCCCGCAAGTGGAATCAGGTTTCTTCGTGTAGTATTGTGCAATATTGTCTGCACAGGCACTACACGCTCCCATCTCCATAAATTTCTCTTTTGAGTAACCATAACTTTGGCCTGTTTGTGATCTTTGTTTAGTTTTGTATGTCTTGCCAAGAACTTTGGCGATACCCTCAACTTCTTTTGCTTTCACGTATCCATTATCGATCAGGTTATCTATATCTTTGGTGTCGCCACTGCATAATGCACTAACGACAGATTCATGGTATCGACTCCAGTAATTGTCAGGCAATCCTGCTCTCTTGGCCAATTCGTCCATGTTTTCGCGATAATTTGGATTACCATATTTGAGTTCGACACATGACATTTCAGCGAAAGCCAAGTTGAACAAAACGACGCTGAAAATGACTGCGGATAGGACTACTGCGATACTCCGGCTACGGTGCGACATTCTCCCATCCTCCTCGCTTTTTGGTGTAAATCGAATGGAACCATGGTTTTCGAGCAGTTTATCAAATACCGATGATTTTTGCTCCACCCGATTTGCACCGATGATAATAGCCGATTCCCTCAGGAGCCTGGCGTGTTCCCGATCGCCGCCAACGAGTATCGCCGGCATGACTCAACCCTTTTCTTCTTTTGTTAGGTCTTTGGTCTGGAGGAGCAGGGGCGGCCCCAAGAATAACCCTGGGGCCAACCCTGTTGGAGGAGAGTGGACTCGACCTCCGGGGGCTTATTCCGAAGATCTCTATCTCAATAAGAGTGCGCAATCGCCCATTTGCGCTTAAGCGGAAACATGTGAGATACGGGGCAAGCGGTTCTCACAAAGCTCCCACAAGGGTCAGACCTCGTGATCTGATTGTTTGCCGCGGTATCTCTGCCACGCCCGTCTCTGCGGCATAGAGCGCGGGTACAAAGTATCCTCAAAGAAAACCCCCGACATATCGAAGCCGGAGATGTTTCGGGTGCTTACCACATGGCGGAATCAGGCCGCCTCGATCCCTTGTTATGCGCGGATCGCCGGACAGGGCCAAGACTGGTTAGAATGTGTTCGGATTGTCTGTCTTGTCTTGCCCGAAATCATTCGTAATGCCATGTCTCTGGTTATAGTTGTACTTGTACGGGCCCGGCGCTTTGGCTGTTCGGCTGGAGGGGACCTTGGTGTCCTGGTTATCGGTCGAGACTGCCTTACCCGCACCTTGTCCCAGTTGGTTGGCAGCGCTGCCTGCATAGGCGATGAAAGCCGAAGCAAGCACGAACATAAATACAAACATGATAACAGCAAATTTTGCTCTGAACTTCATTGTTGCCTCCATGTGTAAGGTTTTAAATCAATGATAAGTATATCTTCACGCTTACACTTGTTATTGGAAAGCTTGATCGGCAGTTTCTAATACGCGCCCTTCCAGTTGCCCTGCAGGCCGTAAATTTGAAAGTCAGGAATCTGCCTTTGAATGTGCCTGTCTTTGTCCGTGTCGCGATGTGCCCCGGCCCCCCCGTTCGTAGCCCAATCCTCTCCGAATGAATTGGCGAAGCGATTTTCAATGTATCCTCTATGATTATGATTGCTGACTGCCGCATTTATACCATCTGCCGCCTTTGCACCTTTGGGCGCCGAAAACACGAATGCCACGGCAAGAGCGATGGTGAATACGGACAAACTGAAAAGTTTCTTATTCATTTACCCTCCTTAAGCCTTGACCCCGGATAGTGCGTCAATCCCTGAAGGTCACGGCACATAAGGCCTTTCAGATTGCCGGCGCCCACTCGCGCGTGCTGTATGTGACGCGTGGAGACTTTGAAAAGTTTACATTTCCCGGCCGGGGCTTTTTTATGACGCACTCCAGCAGGGCAACGCCTTCTCCTCAGGCTTGACGGTGAATATAAACAAGTAAAGTTAAGGGAAGATTAAAGATAGATTAGAAGATTCTAATGTTAGGCTGCGAGTCGCCGGACTGGAATGAGGCAGCAGGCAGCCGGAAGCGGGGAGATGACAGCTTCTTGCTTCTTTGTTGCCGTCCCGGGACTCGTGATCTAAGAGGAGATCGGGATCGAAGCTCTGAAAAGGCACCCCCCGCCGGGAACGTTTTCTACCCGGATAATTCCGCCGTGAGCACGGATAATTGATTGGGCGATAGACAGCCCGAGACCGGTCCCCTCTTCTGCCAGGGCGAGGGCGCCCGAAGTGCGGTAGAAGGCTTGAAAAATATGCTTCTGTTCCTCAACGGGAATCCCGCTTCCGGTATCTGAAACGAGAATGGACGCCCAATTGCTGTCCCGCTCCAGACCGATGGTGACACGGCCAACTGCCCCCGTGTATTTAATGGCGTTGTCCACGAGGTTGGATACCATGCACTGCAGGCATGCGCGGTCCCCTTGAATGTGGAGCGGTTCTATTTCGCCGAACCGGAGATCTATCCTGTGGGAGTCCGCCAGCGGCTTTAACCGGAGATAAACCGCTTCGAGCACCTGTCCCAGGTCTACCTCCTGCCGGTCCATTCTCAGTACGCCGGCTTCGGCGCGGGCCAGGAGCAGGAGTCCTTCCACCAGGTGAGCGATCCTGTCGACTTCTTCCAGGGCGCTCTCGATGGTTGCACGGTATTCCTCCGGTGTTCTTTTCGAACGCAGAGCGACTTCCAGTTCGCCTTTCAAAATGGTGAGGGGAGTCTGCAGTTCATGGGAGGCATCGGCGCTGAACCGGCGGATTTGGCCGAACGCGACATCCAGATTGGTGAGCATCTGGTTCAATGTTTTGGCCAGATTGTCCAGTTCATCGCCTGTTCCTGTCTCATCCACCCGTTGGCTAAGGTGTTCGGCGCTTATCCGGCGGGCAGCGGCCGTCATCCGGCCCACGGGCTTCAGCGCCCGGTGAGCCAGGAGCCATCCGCCGGATGCCGCCAGCACCAGGCCGAGGGGGAGCACCCCTGCGATGATCAGAAGGAACCGGAGACGCGTTTCTTCGATCCTCCTTTGGGACATTCCGACCTGGACCAGGTTGATCAACCGTTTGGATTCCATTACGGGCATGGTCAGTATCCGCACCGAGTACTCTCCCAGACCTTGCACTGTCTCAAAAGTAGATAGACCACGCATTGCATCATCGAGGGCCTTCCTGCTCAGGGGCAACTTCTCGGCGGAAGGCAAACTTCGGCTTTCGTCAATGTTGCCCGATGAATCGCGCACATAAAAATAATGATCCTCATGGCGAAAAACCGGAAAACGGTGGAAAGCCTGATCTATTTCAACAGCCTGATCGGTTCCGGATGGAACGGAAGCCGCGGATTTGCTTTGATCGCGTTCGATCAATACTTTCGCAACCTTGTCGAGCGCCTTGTCCATTTCGGTGTTGAGGCTGTACGCTAAAAGTTCGAACGCCGCCCCTCCCACAATGAGCAGCATAACGGTCAAAAGGCAGGTGTACCAGATTGTGATACGTGTCCGGATGGACCTGATATACAAGTATTACTCCTCTTTCAGGACGTAGCCGACTCCACGAACCGTGTGGATGAGTTTATGCTCGCGGTCGGAGTCGATTTTTCTGCGAAGGTAGTTCACGTATACGTCGATGATGTTGGTCATCGAGTCGAAGTTGTAGTCCCAGACATGGTCGGCGATCATGGTCCTGGTGAGCACCCGCCCGGGATTGCGGATGAAATAATCGATTAGGGAATACTCCTTCGAGGTCAGGTCGATTTTTTTGTCGCCTCGCAGGACTGTGCGGCGAGCGGGGTCCAGAGTCAGATCGGCAAACCGGAGCACCGGAAGTGTTGCCTCTGTTTTCCGTCTGAGCAGCGCCCGAATCCTGGCGACAAGCTCCTCGAATGCGAATGGCTTGGCCAGGTAGTCGTCGGCGCCAGCATCCAGACCCAGGACCTTGTCTTCGATGTTTGCTCTTACTGTTAGCAGCAGCACCGGGGTTGACACTCTTCCCGCGCGCAGCTCGTGCAGAACGCTCAGGCCGTCCATTCCGGGCAGATGAATATCGAGCACGATCAGGTCGTGAACTCCATCCATAGCCATTTCAAGGCCGGTTTTCCCGTCGAAGGCCACATCCACCGCGTAGCCTTCTTCCTCCAGCCCCTTCCTGATAAAGCTGGACACCTTTTTTTCATCTTCCACAACCAGAAGCCGCATAAGTTTTCTCACCTGGTAGGGTCAATTTTCAAAGTAAATAAAGTATTTTATATCGGTGGATGTTACAGGGGAAGTGTTTTTAGATCGGAAATGTTAGAAGGGAAAACCCACCGGCAGTTTGACAGCAGCTCCCGTGGCCTTGGCGGCATGTATTCTGTTACACCCTGCCTGCTTCAAGACCGGCAATCCCAAGTCCGGATTTTGATCCTCTTGTTTCCTCTGCGTCTCCGCGACTCCGAGTGATATCGTTTTTGCACTTCGGTTGGAGCCTGAAGGCTCCTCTGTGTCCTCTAAAGATCGACCATGGCCCATCGGGGCAGGCCACCGGGGTTCTTGGAATCATTATTCCTCACCCCAAAGAGAAAAACCAAAAATTATTCCTCTGACTGATGATGATTTGGCGCTGGTGCACTCCCTCCCTGCGTCCTTCCCTGATCTGCCGTTTTTTAGACACTTCAGGGGAATCGGGGGTTGTAAGCCCGGAATGGCTTTCGGACAGCGTTACCTCTATAAATGGTGGAAACACGCATGCGCCAACTTGGGAATTGAGGACATTGATCTTTCCCCCGCAAACTATGCCGGTGTAATTTTGGAGTCCTCCTATTAAAATGACATTTGAGGAGGACGGCAATGAAGATGACCGTTTACAGAAGAACAGATCGTAAAGATTCTCCAGCAGCAGGAAGCCGGCATGAAGGTCGGAGAGATCTGCCGGGAACACGGGATCAGCGATCAGACTTTCTATAACTGAAAGGCCAGGTACCGCCAAAGGAAGGCCGTAGATAAAATGAAATCGACAGGTATTAGCGAGAGAAACGCGTGCGGCCTGGTGGGGCTCAATCGAATTTATAAATGGCATATATAAAGGGGTAAGCTCACTTCGATGCAAAAGCTCGGATTGAATATCTCCGTGTCATGGCTCTCGACAATCGGATTTACCGTGGTGTGGCTGGCGTTAATGTTGGCCTATAGCCCGCTGGCGGACAGGATAGCGACACGATGGGTCGATAAGCCGCCAACCTTAGATGCGTTTCGCGCGCTGCAACAATCCAGGATTAAACTCCTGATCGGGATCGTAGCGGCTTGGGTCCTCGGGGGATTTTTGGAGGAGATTATCTTCCGGGGAATCATCCTTCAATCGATTGAAGCATTAGTGTCGGCTTGGCTCGCCGCGCCGATGGCAACCGGTATCGCGGTATGCGCCGCAGCTCTTGGAGCGGGTCTCATTCACTTATACCAAGGTCTGCGAGCCGCGATCATCGTAACTCAGCTCTCGGTTCTATTTGGACTACTGTTTGTCGTAAGCGGGCACAACCTGTGGGCTGTCATACTGTGCCACGGGCTGTACGACACGATCGCCTTCGTCAGGTTCGCCAACAAACAATCCAAGTACTCGAAACTGGACGCCGATTGGTAGCGGATGGGAAACAACGCGATAATATCGACTCCACTGGTCTGACTTTCTCTCCGCTCAATCCACCAGGCCTATCAGCCAAAATATTTTGAAACAAACTGCTGCGACCATGGCCGCCGCCGGTATGGTCAGAATCCAAGCTATCACCATTCGCCCGGCAACCCCCCAGCGCACCGCCGATAATCGCTTAGACGATCCAACACCGAGAATCGCGGCAGAGATCACATGCGTGGTGCTGATCGGGGCTCCGAAAGATGATGCGGCAAAGATCACCCCCGCTGCCGATGTTTCCGCCGAAAACCCGTGCACCGCTTCAAGGTTGAAGATCTTGTGGCCCATTGTTTTGATTATTTTCCAGCCACCTGTTGCTGTGCCCATGGCCATGCAGAAGGCGCAGGCCAACTGAACCCAGAAAGGCACGGTCATATCGGGGATCTTGTGCCCAATGAAAAGCGCCAGTGTTATGATGCCCATCGTCTTCTGAGCGTCGTTGGTACCGTGGCTGGTGGCCATAAAGGCCGACGACAGGATTTGAAGCCTTCGAAACGCCTTGTTGACCTTGCGGGGATGCGCGTTGCGAAAAGTCCAGGACAGGGCCAGCATCACCAGGTAACCCGCCACAAACCCTGCGAGAGGCGAAAGAGCGAGAGGCACAATGACCTTATGGAAGATGGAGGAAAATCTGAGTGCTTCCGGCCCCCTGTAGGCGAGAGTCGCGCCGATCAACCCGCCGATGAGTCCATGGGATGAGGAGGACGGCAACCCCATGTACCACGTCAGGAGATTCCAGGTGATGGCGCCGCAAAGCCCGGCCAATGTCAGGGCTTGGCAGCCACTGATCATATCCGGTTGAACGATGCCGCTGCCGACCGTCTGGGCAACACCAGTGCCGATGAATGCCCCGAGCAGATTGAGCAGGGCGGCCATTACCACTGCCAGTCCCGGTGACAGGACCCTCGTTGAAACAACCGTGGAAATGGCATTTGCCGTATCATGCGCTCCGTTGGTGAAATCGAATGCCAATCCCACTAGGATGACAACTAACAGAAGAATGGGAATCTCAAGCATTCTTGAGCACGATCCCTTCGATGGATTTGGCCAGTTGCCAGGTCCTGTTGTAGAGCTTGTCTATGCGGTCGTAAATATGCGTCCATTTGATTATTTCCAGGACGTCCGCCGGGCTGGGTGCCGGGATATCATAAAGCTCACCCAGGCCGCTCAGCAACAGCATCTCGCACTCTTTCTTAAGGTGTTTGACCTGCTTCACGATATCAGAGACCTCCTGTCCGCTTCCAAGCTTCCCAAGCATAACCCCTATCCCTGTGACCATCTCCTTAATGTCTGAAATCATTCGCTTGGCCGGAAACCGGATGTGTAACAACCCATAGACTCCGAAGCGATTTGAAACAGACTGGATATGATTCAGAATGGCTTCCTGAGCGGAGTTGATCTCGTGGATGTCTTCCCGGTCGATGGGCGTTATGAAGGTGGTGGACAACTCGCGGCGGATGGTACGGTTTAGGACGTCCCCCTCGGCTTCGAGCATGTTAATCACCTGGCATTGATCCTCGCAGTTCTCGAATTCCTGGGCCATTTTATTGAGTACCGTTGCCGCGTTGACGATGATGCGGTTTTGTTCGCGGAACAGTTCGAAAAACTTTGGAGATTTGGGAAAAAGGGTGAAGGACATGGACCTCCTCTATCAAGGCATTCGGTTAGTCAGGAGTGTTACCCGGGCCGGGTCGCTGCATGGCAGCTTATGACAGGTATATGCTTTTCGGCTGCGCAGGCTACCACATCATCATTGTTCTGACTATGAGATTTGCAATAGTTATCGTGGATATTCATCGGGCTAGTGGCGCAGATTTCGACCATCGTGTGAGTTATCGTCTAAGTCTTCAATTCGAATCGGTTCACCGGTCACGGTAAAAATTACTCGCCAGCAAATTTTGACGGCGCGGTCGGCGGTGCGCTCAAGGTTGTGGGCTACCCGCGTGAGGTGGCTTGCGCCATCGATGTTCCTTGGGTCCGAAAGAACATAAGTCATTAGCCCGCGGCATACATGGTCATAAAGATCGTCGATCTGGCGGTCTTCGACGGAAATCGAGCGAGCTGCCTCCACGTCTCTGTCAACGAAGGAAAGAAGATCTCTATGGAGCATATCCGAGGCTAATTCTGCCATTCGCGGAATATCCACAAACGGCTTTATCAGAGGTTTAATCCCATCTGGATTGAAATCTTTGCTACCCCCTTTCGAATAATCGGCTATCCTCTCCAGTTCAGAGGCAATCACCAGGATGGCCGCCAGGATTCTGAGGTCCTTAGCCATAGGCTGCTGCCTGGCAATGCAATAATACGAAACCGATCACACAGGGGATGTTTACAAGTAGACGAAGCTCAAACGGCACCTGTTTCGTAGAAATAGCTTGTAAAAAAGAAAGCCTCCACTCTCGCTATCATGACCGGCGAAAGTTGAAGGCCCGGTGTTCCCAAATCTCTGACTTTATTTCACAAAAGTTGGTGGAGGCGGCGGGAGTTGAACCCGAGACCCGGCTTAATCGATTGACCCGCCAATACAGGAAAAATCATACACTTACAATAACATAGTCTCACTTTCTGGCTCATTTGAGTCTGTTAGAGTTCGTTATATTTCGCCAAAACCCTTCTGGTTTGGGGTAAGTCTGCGGAAAGTGGTCGGGGGGTCTGGACGCATTATGCCTAGATGCACGACAGAATCCACCTTGACCACAAATCCCCCAAGAGACTATCATTCCAATTGTGAACCTTAGATTAGCTTCCGATTCTAATGCTGGAAACAAGTTGTTCCATCACTCAATAGAATCACAGTGAAACGAAATGCGACAGACAATGGCTCAGAATGATAACGTAGAAAATCGGAAGGAACGACCATGAAACTCAAAGTTATCGTCCATGAAGCAGAAGAAGGTGGTTTTTGGGCTGAAGTGCCGTCCATACCCGGTTGTGCGACTCAAGGCGAAACATTTGAGGAACTTCTCAAGAATATTTACGAAGCCGTTGAGGGTTGCCTCTCAGTAGATATTAAGCCCTTTGATCCGATGGATACCAAAGCGCGGATCTTAGAAATCGCCGTATGAAAAATCATTCGGGAAGAGAACTGGCGAAGGTGCTCGAGCGGCACGGCTGGAGATTACTACGAACTCAGGGAAGTCATCGCATTTACGGGAAGGAAGGAAGCGTCGTTCGCCTCTCGGTGCCGATCCACAGCAACCAGCCACTCAAAAAGGGTCTGCTCAACCATCTCCTGAAGATGGCTGGTCTTGAGGAGAATGACCTGAATTAGCGCTAAAATGGCTTCAACAGCTCGCAAGAAAGCCTCCACTCTCGCTACCACGACCTGCGAAAGTTGAAGGCCCGGTGTTCCCAAAATCCCTGACTCTATTTCACAAAAGATGGTGGAGGCGGCGGGAGTTGAACCCGCGTCCGAAAGCATTCCGCCTAAGCGTCTACATGCATATTCCACACTTTGAATCTCGCCTTGGGAACCTCCTGTGGACGGGATGTCGCCAGAGCCAGCTCGCTAAATGTCGCTGCCGCCACTACGAGCACCATGCCGGAAGCCTATCCCACTAAGTCGACGCCTCCATGGTCCCCGCGGGATCAGGACCTGGAGACGGCAGCCGCGGCTAAGCGGCTACAGCGTACGCGTAATCGTCTGCGTTTGTTTTTTTCCAAACTGTTTAACGAGCAGCAAGGACCTCGGCATGCAACTTAAGCTTCTCTACCTCCGTCGAACCCGTTTCGCCCCCTTAAATGTAGTTTCGGCATGAATGATGGAAAACTTAATCTCGATACAATCGAGCTTTCTTATTGTATATCTTTCCACTTCAAAGTCAAGAAAGGCCGGAGCTTGAAATCTTGCGCCCGGACCGCGCGCTTCCTGCGGGGCGCAGCGTTTTTTCCGGCCCCCAATACCCCTCAGCCGGAACTACGGCTTGCCGACCCGGTCCCCCACCCCCATTTCTTCCGCCAGTTTTTTTATAAAATCGGGAGGGACTTGCGCCTTGATTTCGTCCATATCCTTTTCGAGCACCTGGCAGAACGCGTGGGTAAAGCCCTCATAGAGCGAGATGAGCTGCAGCAGGCCGCCGTCGGGCCGGTTTTCCATCAGGGATTCGCCAAGCGTTTCGGCTATAAACTGATCGGTGCCGAGACCGAGCGATGATCTGGCCAGGTAATCCGGATACCGGCAAGGATCGACTGAATCATTGCTGTAGAGCCAGCTCAACTGGAGAAATACGCAGTAGCAATACCTGGCCCTTTCCTCTATTTCAGGTTCCTCAAGCATAGATTGTCCGCCCGGTAGGGTGGGATGGTCCCGCCCCTGCCCTGATGTCATTATTAATTAGAGTCCATCCGGAAACACAGGATTAGACACTACCAGTTTCCAATAGGGGCAGGCCTTCAGCCGTTAACTTTGATCTGCTTTCCTTCTCGGAGCATAAAATCACGAAAACAGGTCCGCAGGTTGCTATAGACCCCTTTTCGGCTGTTTATCACATAAATGGAGTGGCGTACGTGGAATATTTCGTTTACCAGCCTCAGGACCGCCCAATCCGGACCGGTTTTTCCTTCGCGCTCGAGTCCTTCGGCAAGCAGCGGGACGAGTTTGTCGCGCATGCGCAGTTCGGTATCCACGAATAGAATCGCCAGGGAAGGCTCCAGGTCGCCAACCCTGCCCAGGAAAGCATCTACCTCGTGGTGTTCCACCCCCCGGGGCGGTGAGGACTTGACTTCAATGTAGACGAGATGCCCGGCTATTATGGATATGACGTCATAGTCGCCGCCGAACTTCGTATTTTGCAGCTTCACATTGAAGAGCGCGGGCGAGAGGAATTCGCGCCTGAGGATCTCGCACACCCACCATTCGAGTGTCGGGCCGAAGCTCGGGACTTTCCTGGCGAGCCTGTATCCCTTTCCCGTGAGGGACACTATTCCAATTTCCGCAAGAATTCCGAGATAGGATTTAACGGTCCGAAGGGAACAGTAGCGGGTTAGAGGGGTGAGGCCGTCTCCTTCGGGCATTTGGATGAGGTCCCGTATGAAGAGCCTGAACGAATAACGCCTCATGATTCGATACAATTGTCCGAGCGAGGACATCGAAATATCTGGCGGGAAGACAAGCTGCGACTGGCCGCCCTGGGCTAAAACCGGAAATCCGAGCTGCCCGAGGAGTTTTTCAACCGGGTGTTTTGTCTGCGAGGAAAGATTTTCGACCGCGCTCTCAACGGCGGCCATCCTCTCCTTCAATTCAGCGATTTGTCTTTGTAGAAGCTCCAGCCGGTTCATTTCCGCCGCTTCAGCAATTTCTGCTCCGCCGGCCGCAAATTTGCTGCGCCGCCGGCGCGCGTTGCGCTCGGGTTAATTCTCCACGCCCCGCGAGACACCCGCTTAAAGCACCTGTCATTTCTGCGTCGGCTTGTCCAGCCCGACCCTTATTTCATATACGCCTGCCGACAGCGAGGTTTCCACCTCATAGTCAAGTTTCCGGAAAACTCCAAATACCCGCTCATTTCCGGGTGATATATATGAAACGATGGTTTTTATGCCTCTTTCTTTGCCTTTTTCGGCAATATGGCCAACCATGAATGCCGCTAAGCCGCCTCGCGCCCAGTCAGGGTGAACTGCAAAATCGAGTTCAGCTACCATCGTTTCATCATCCAGGCGATAGTAAGCAATGGAAATGATTCTCTTCGAGCCCAATTCGCCGGCGATTCCCAGGATACACATTACCCTGTTATAATCGATATTTACCATCGCCTTGACGTCATAGTAAGGGAAGACTTTCATGAGCGAAAGAAACCGGAAATAGGCTTCATCTTTGGGCAGTGAGTAGAAAAACTCCTTGAGCGCCCGTTCATCGGTGGTCTTTGCCGGCCGGAACAATACGCGGCCGACGACCGGGGATATATAGGAATATTCCCAGTCGTGCGGATAGATGGCCAGGCTTGTCACCGCACGCCTGGAGTCCTTTTCCAGGTAATGAATCTTGTGGGCGGCCTCCATGAGTTCGCCTCTGAAGTTCGGATGAGCTATCGAAATAAGCGAAAGCGCCCTTTCCCGAAGGCTCTTCCCCTGCAGGCTGGCAACACCGTACTCGGTAACCACGTATTGTACGCCCGCACGCGTGGTGACAACCCCGGCGCCTTCGGTGAGGGCCGGAACGATCCTGGATTTCGATCCGTCCATGGTTGATGATGGCAGCACCATTATAGTCTTGCCGCCCCGCGAACCTCTTGCGCCCCGCAGGAAGTCAGTCGCCCCGCCGACGCCGCTGTAAATTTCATAGCCGAGCGAGTCCGAGCACACCTGTCCCGAGAGGTCCACCTCCAGGCCCGAGTTGATGGTCACCATTTTGTCATTTTCGGAGATCACCAGGTAATTATTAGTATAATCAATTGGGTAGAGGGCCACCATGGGGTTATTATCGACGAATTCGTAGAGTTCCTGAGATCCAAGGCAAAAACTGGCTACGATCTTGCCCGGGTGGAGAGTCTTTCGCGCGTTGGTGATGACGCCCTTTTTCACCAGGTGCAGGTAGGCGTCGGTAAGCATGTCCGCGTGCACTCCCAGGTCCTTTTTGCCCTCCAGCGCATAGAGCGCAGCGGTGGAAATACTGCCCACCCCTACGCGGATGGTCGAGCCGTCTTCGACGAGCCCTGCCACGTGCCTGCCTATATCTATGGCAATCTGATTCCTGATGGGAAGCGCGAATTCGAGCAGCGGCTCTTCATGTTCGACGAAGGCATCGATATGGCTTACGTGAATGAAGGAATCTCCCAGGGTGCGCGGCATCCGTGGATTTACCTGAGCAATTATATGCCGGGCGCTCTCCGCCGCCGGCTTTACTATGTCCACCGCTACCCCGTAGGAGCAGAACCCGTGGTCGTCGGGGGCGGATACCTGGATCAGGGCGACGTCTATGGTCATGGCGCCGGAACGAAACAACCCCGGGATATCGACCAGGTTTATCGGCGTGTAGTCGGCACGCCCTTCGGCCACGGCTTCACGGCTTGCAGCAGCGACAAAAAACGACTTCAGGCGGCACTGATCATTGCCCGCACGGGTGAACCGGGGCTTTCCGACACTCAGGATGTGCAGGATTTCCAGGTCCGAAAGCAAGTGGAGCCTCTCATCGAGGCCTTGAGCCAGGTGCTGCGGTTCCCCGCACCCGGAACCCATGAAAACCCGGTGTCCGCTTCGAATCACCTCAATCGCTTTTTGGACGCTTTTCTTTCTTTGCTCATAGAGGGATCGCCAGTCGCGCACAACGTGTGAGGACCCCTGCCGCAAAGTCTCAAGTTTCTCGGGTTCCATTGTATTCCTCGTCCGGCGATACGGCGGACTGCGCGTCCGGGATTTTTATACCGCCCGGGCAGCCGTTTTGCGGTTCAAAAAGAGCATCAAAAATGCAGAGGCCACGATCATCGCCATACAAAGGATCTGCCCCATGGTAAAGTAGCCGAGCAAAAATCCCAACTGAGGATCCGGCTCCTTGAAGAATTCAATTATAAACCGGATTATGCCGTAAAATAGGAGAAAAAAGGCTACCATCATGCCGTCTTTGAAAGGCTTTTTGCGCAAATACCACATTATGGCGAAAAGCAGAACGCCTTCGGCGAGCGATTCGTAGAGCTGCGTCGGATGACGCGGGATCGGGCCTCCTCCGGGAAAGATCATCGCCCAGGGGACATCGGTGGGGCGGCCGAGTAGTTCGCCGTTTATGAAATTGCCGAGCCGGCCCAGCCCAAGGCCAATCGGGCAGGTCACGATCGCGCTGTCTGCCAGGGCAGGGAAAGGAATCCCTTTCCGCCTGGAAAAAATCCATCCGGCGATAACGCACCCGATAAGACCGCCGTGGAATGACATCCCCCCATGCCACGTGGCTATGATTTCCAGGGGGTTTTTGATGTACGGCATGAAGTCGTTATATTCATAGAAAAGGATGTAGCCGAGCCGTCCACCGACGATAAGTCCTATAGCCAGATAAAAAATCAGGTCCTGCGCCGTCGTGCCGATCAGTCCGATCTGCTTGGAGCGTTCCTGCTTCTGAATCAGAAAATAGGCGGCTATAAAGCCCAGAACATACATCACCCCGTACCACCTCACGCGGACCGGTCCGATGGCAAAAAGGTCGGGGTTTATGTGCGGATATGGAATCATTTGGTTTCTCCTCAGGTAAAAGGCTATCATACCAGGTTGCCGTGGTCAATTGCGGACGGACGGGATGGACGAAGGTGACAGGTGGTCATTGACGATTAAGGCGCCTATGAGTATTTACCGGGCGACGCCTTGTAATCCAGGGCGGTGCGGCAACTTTGATGAGGGACAGGCGAGGGAGTAAACCGATGCAAGACACGCATGACAAACATGGCCATAGGGGAGAGCACGCACACGGGCATGGACCGGACAAAGGCGGAGAGGCCGTTTCAGGGACAGTAAAACTCAGAAGAATGGTGGAACACTGGATAAGCCACAATGAGGAGCACGCCAGTTCATACCGGCTTTGGGCAAGCCGGGCCAGGGAGGCGGGGCACGATGAACCGGGTGAAATCCTCGAAAAAATTGCGTCCGAAACTGTGGCGCAGAATGAAAGATTCAAGAAAATCATCCACATCATAGACGCTGCGGACCGGCCTGATTGACACCCTGTCGATGTTGTGAGATATTTTCAGGCAAGATCTGAACAATCAAATCTGTGGGGATTGAACTGCCTTATCCTGCCCTGCAGCTTCAGTGCCGCCCGGCTCGTCAGTGAATGCATACGAAAGGTAAATAATGCTGCCGATTATTTCGATTGTAGGTGCTTCCAATTCGGGAAAGACAACTTTTCTCGAAAAACTGATCCCGGAGCTTGCCGCAAGGGGGTACCGGGTCGGGGCGATAAAGCATGATGCGCACGGGTTCGAGATGGACCGGGAGGGCAAGGATACCTGGAGGTTAAGCCGCGCAGGCGCCGAAGTCATAGCCATTTCATCGCCGGGCCGGTTCGCCTCGATCCGCCGAACGGATGGGGAAATGAGCCTGGAAGAAATTGCGGCGCGCTTTTTCTGGACAGAAGACATTCTCATTACCGAGGGGTTTAAAAAAGCGCGTTTTCCAAAAATCGAGATATTCCGCTCCGAAGTGGAGCCAAAGCCAATCTGTGGCCCGGGGGATAACCTCGCTGCTGTCGTCTCCGACGACGAGGTAGATACGCAGACCCCCAGGTTCTCGTTCGCCGACTGGCGCGGGGTCGCCGATTTCATTGAGAACCGGTATCTCAGAGGCAGAAAGAAGCGGAAAATGCTCGTTCAGCTCAATGGGAAACAACTGCCAATGAAAGATTTTGTGGAAGATTTTGTTTCCGGCGGGATAAGAGGAATGCTATCGAGCCTTAAGGGGTGGGAGAAACCTCGAACGATTTCCATCCAGATCCGGCTGGGGGAGGATGATTGATAACGGGAGCGATCCTGGCCGGAGGAAAAAGCCTGCGGTTCGGCAAAAATAAAGCGCTTCAAGAGCTCGGGGGCAAACGGTTCATCGAGCGCGCGATTGAATCTTTGCGCCCTTTTTGCGATCCTGTCATGGTCGTGGCAAATGAGATCGAACGCTACCTGGATACGGCGGCAACTCTCGCGTTGGACATAATTCCCCGCCAGGGGCCACTCGGAGGGATTTATACAGCCCTGGTCTTCAGCCCTGCCGAATGGGTCCTGGTGAAAGCGACCGATATGCCTTTTCTCGTTCCCGAAATGGCCTCTCTGCTTATCGGCTCAAAAGAGGGGTTCGATGTCGTTGTGCCCAAATTGAAAGATTATTACGAGCCTTTGCTCGCGATGTACAATCGAAGATGCATCCCCGCAATCGCACGCCAACTCCAACAACCTGACAAACGTCAGGTTTTCGCCTTTTACCAGGAAGTCAGGGTTCGGTCCCTTGCCGAGGAGGAATGGCGAAAGGTGGACCCGGACGCGCTCAGCTTCAAAAACGTGAACACCCCTTCCGACCTGGCTGAAATCGATGGACTTGAAAGAAGCTAAAGCAATTGCCATAGGCCTGGCCGGGGAGCTGGATCGGGAACCGGTCGAAACAGGGCTTGCCCTGGGCAGGGTGGTTGCCCAACCGATATCGGCGGGCCGGGACATTCCGGGCAATGCCCGTTCAAGATGGGACGGTTTTGCCCTGATGAGCGGGGATTGCGAATCGGCCGGGCCTGAGAAGCCGGTTATGCTGAAGATCGCCCGCGGGGAAGCAGCGGCCGGGCAAGAACCGGGCAAGGCGACCATTGGCTGGTGCTTTCGAATAATGACCGGAGGTGTCCTTCCGGCCGGAACGAATGCGGTGATCCCCTTTGAAGATACGACGCTCAGTGACGAGGGTCTCATTTTGACGGGTCGAGTTGCGCCTGGATCGGGGGTGATCGCTCCCGGGAGCGAGGCGAGCCGGGACGAGGTTCTGCTGGAGAAAGGCGACGTGCTCACGCCTACACGGCTCGCGCTTGCAGCGGCAACCGGCAGGGAGGTCCTGAGCGTGATCCGCCGTCCCAGGGTGGCGATCCTCGCCACGGGGGACGAACTCAGGGAGATGGGCCACAGTGATGAACCCGCCGCCACATTTTGCAACAACACCCATCTTTTTGCAAATCTCGTGCGGGCGGGCGGGGGAGAACCCGTCGAGCTCGGGGTGGCCCCCGACGATCCGGACGTAATCCTCTCCCGGCTCGAAAAGACCGAAGCGGACCTGGTGATTACTACCGGCGGCATGGGCAAGGGGAGCAGGGATTTCATTCCCGAGGTGTGGAAAAAGCTGGGCCTCAGGACTCATTTCGACAGCCTGAACCTGGTTCCGGGCAAAGGAAGCGCTCTGGCAACCGGCAATGGACAAATCTTTCTCGGACTGCCGGGAAATCCACGGGCGGGCAGAATAGTCTATGAAGAGATTGCGGCGCCGGTAATCCGGTGTTTTATGGGCCTGAAAGAACGTGGAGGTTTCACCCTGGATGCCCGGAGTCTTGGCCGGATGACAAAAAAAGAAGGCTTTTACCGGGCATTTGAAGGCGTTCTGGAGATGAGAGGCCGGTCTTGCGCCTTCACCCCGAACCGTGCCGGGGGCGAACTCCGAAACAAGATTTCCTTTCTGCGAAGCGGCCTGGCGTATGCGCTCATGGAACCGCACGATACTGAAATAATCAAAGGGAAGACGGTACAGGTAAAGGTCCCCGATTTTCCCCTGCTCACCTGGGCGATCTTGAATCCATAGGTGTCTTTATTTCTGGCGGATTGCCGGCTTGCGTATTACTTTGATCTAAACGTCGAAATTTGGTATCCAGTAGTTTTGTTATTTCGAATGTGGGTTTCGTCTGCTTTCTCGTCCACCGATTTCATCAATTGAAGGGTCTTATGCTCAAGGGAACGCCAATCGAAACGGGTTATTACAAGATCCTCGAGACCCGAATTGTTCCCAAGCTCATATACTGGAGGCTCACGCCCAATCACATAACCTATGGGGGGCTTTTGATCAGTATGCTGGCAGGGCTCTCCTTCGTTTATTCCCCGTTGCTGGGAGGGGTGCTCACGCTTCTGACGGGTCTTCTCGATACCCTGGACGGTTCGCTGGCGAGGGCGACGGGGCAGAGCAAAAAATTCGGGGCCTTCCTGGATTCTGTCCTGGACCGGTACACGGAACTCTTGATCTATTTGGGCATCTGGTTCTATTTCCACCGTAATAATGCCTCAACGCACTACTCCCTGCTGATCCTGCTGATTCTTTTCGGCTCTCTGATGGTCAGCTACACCAGGGCCCGCGCCGAAGGGCTTGGAGAAAGATGCCTTGTGGGAGTCTTCCAGAGAGGTGAGAGGATAATTCTGCTGGGGGTCGCCGGCATCCTCAACCCCTTCATAAATTTGTTCGGCGTTGCTTTTGGAATAATATGGGCAATGGATTTGGCTCTTAAATGCGTGCTCGTCGTTCTTGCCGTAGGGACCAACCTGACCGCCATGTGGCGGTTCCTGCATGTTTTGAACAAACTCAGAAGAAAAATCTAGTCCACATCCTGACGGGGCTTTCGAAAAAACCGGATGGCCCGCGCTTTCATGTTTTCTGACTGGTTTTTCCTGCGGCTCAGACCGGGTTTGGGGCCTTCTTGAGAACTACCATGTCGTCTTCTCTGTAGATTTCAAAGGCATCCCCGACCGCGAAGCCGAGCATCTCGATCAAGAGCGCTCTGTTGAGGGTTACGCTTCCGCTTTGGCCGATCGTTCGGAAATTACCGGTTTTGATAACCACGGTAGGATTGGACACAGGGAGTTTCGTCCGTTCCCGCTTGCGAAATGGAGTTCTATCCTGGATGTCCGGGCTTTGGATCTTGGGAGCCGCTGATTTGTTGAATTCGACCAGTGGAATTTCTCCCATCTCCATGAGCCCTTTGAGATACAGGTCCTGGACTTCGCTTTTATACTTCAGCCCAAATACTTTCTGTACCGATTCCAGAGACCTGCCGTTTCGGATTTCGTTTACTACAAGCTTTGCATCAATGTTCTTGTACTCGATCTGCATACTTTTCCTTTTCCGCATACATCTAAGATTTGAGATTCAGGGAATTCCTCTGCGCTGGCACACGAAATTCACTCCCTTTCGCCGGACAACCGAGAGCACCGATAAAACCCATTCTGAGAACTGTTCGCCAGGATTTAGCCAGTCCATTTCCGGATGGAAAACTGCCGTCTGAGGGTTTTCAGCAAACGGTAAATAACCAAAGGCACATTGTCAAGAAGGCGATTCACCCTGATTTGGTTCGGTTTTCCTGTAAAGGAGAAATCCCTCCCAGGAGAGAAGTTAATTATATCAGGGAAAGACTGTATGCAAACAGCATTTTCCCTTCCCACATGAGAAATTTTGTAAACTCAAATTGACCCGCTTCGCCCAGGGCCAATTACGGCCAGTCGCCATCAACCGGTTTTTGTAGCCCCAAGGGCGTTCAGAGCCCGCAAAGCCCCTTTCATCATTATCGAATCAGTACCTCATGTCCCTCTGTTACAGCCTGAAACCATGCAAAGACCCGTAAGCCTGCAGGATGGGTGGAGCGAAGCGCAATCCATCAAGTCTTTTCGAAGCAGCCCTTCATGTCCCTCGGGCACTTTTACGCGTCTTCGCGTGAAAGACTGTCTTTTCGGGACAGGGGAGAATTAAACTCACCGAGTTCGTATATGCAAACATCGCTCCTAAATTCATGGAGGAGAGAATAAATTTCATGGTGAAACCAACCCGAGAACGATTTTTTCGCCCGGCACTGATGCCTGTTCAAAGAATTTCTCAACGTCTCCAGTGGAGTCGCAACCTGTTTATAGTGCAAGACCTGATTATAAGAGGGTAAATTACGAGTGGGGCCCCTGTTCAGAGCGCTGTATGCATAAATATGACTCCGGACTTGCGGGAATCCCGGAAATCAGGTTGTCCTCGCAAACCGGCCGAATCAAATTTCAATTCATACATTAATGCACGCAGGGGGGCAGGCTCTTTCAGCCTGCCCCACGGTGCAATCACTCCAACCGGTGAATTTAGGCCGTCTTGCGCCCTTTTGGCCGTCTTTTCACCGTTGGTCTGCCTTCTGTCTGTTCGGCTACATGACCGGTTGCAGCCGCAGCTTCTGTCTTTTTCTGCTTGCGCTCCGCCAGAAACTTGACAAGGTTCTCCGGAAGCCCTCGCTTCTTGGCGGCTTTGCTTCTAGCCTTGGTCAAAGACTTGGCGGAAAGCGGCTGCTTAAGCGAAAATCCCCATTTCTTCTTGTAGTCCCGGGGCGTGAGGCTGTGCGAACTGAGATGTTTTGTCGTGAGTTGTCTCATCTCTGTTCCGCACTCCAGGCAAACAATCTTGTCGTCCTGAATGGATTCACGCGGCTCTTTTTTCGCCTGGGCCTCCTCGGCCCCAATCTCCTCGGCAGTGCCCCTGTCCAGGAAGATTCCTTTCTCTTCAGCCCTTTGCATTCTTTGCAGAGTAGAGAAGGTCTTAATAAGTGATTGCTCGATCTGCTCAGCGGACATCTGACCAACTGACGCCTGCGCCTGAACAATCTCGGCAGCTATATCCAGCAGTTTCTTCATTTTTCCCTCCCGGAAAACAATAAAATCATCTTGCGCTAAAGGTACGAGGGTCGGTCCCGTCATCGTTGTAACCTAATAAGGAAAATAAAACATCAAGTCAATAAGAATCTATTAAAATGAATATCGAACCAATAACCCCGGGAGGTAGATACGTATAGGTCGCCCTGAGTACCAATCATAGTGATGTACATGAATCCGGGAAGAATTTTACTATGGGAAATTCAAAAGATCTGGAGCTAAAATTTGCTCCTGAAAAACATACGGAATCAGCCGGAATAAAGTCAGCAACAAACTATTATCCAGCGCCATTTACAGTGAAAGTTAAGAAAAGTTACAGTCGGTAAGTATCTAACCGATCATTGAAAAACATCAAAACTAGTAAAAAAGTATTAGAAGCTGCACCAACCCGCTCACCTCGATGTCGCCTTTTCGCAGTTAAAACAGCATTTTTTGACATTCCGCTGAAAGCTGAAAGCCGAGCCGAATACCTGGTTCATCTAACGGAACACGCGGGCCGGAAGCGGGTGAGCTGAATCGCATGATATTTCAGTAAGTTGACTTACAATTCCCGAAAAGATTGATTAATATTAGTTGGTTTCCGTCCGGCAACCCGGTACGGCTGCTGTGCAAGCGGCGGGACCGTACGCCTCGCGGAGCTTCGTGAGCCCGGCGGCGGCATATGCAAGGTCTCGATAGCCTTCCGGCGCAGTGCTGTTGATTCAAGGTGGATTAAGGGGGTTGTTTAACAGTGCTTGATTATGAGCATAAAACCCCGTCATCCCCATTACAGTTCCCCCTGGCCCTTTACAAAAAAGGGGAGAAAAAAGGCGGGAAGTCAGCCCTGCCCGTCAGCAACATGGATGTTTCCGGACTACTCGATAAATTTACGATTTAGGAGGCGAAGAGCTTCATGAACATGAGAGGACCCAAGATCAGATTGTCCCGGCAGTTGGGCATTGCGCTTACGCCCAAGGCGGCCATGGCGCTGGAGCGCAGGAAAAATCCACCCGGACAGCACGGGGGGACAAAAGACAGGCTCAAGGGATCTGACTACAAGCGCCACCTTATAGAGAAACAACGTCTTCGCGCGCAGTACAATATCGAAGAAAAGCAGATGCGCAACTATGTGAGGGCGGCAATGCAAAAGCGTGGAAACCCTGTGGACTCTTTGATTCAATTGCTCGAGACGCGGCTGGACGCAGTTGTCTATCGCGCCGGACTTGCCCGCACAATCTATGCGGCCCACCAGGTCATTTCCCACGGTCATATTCTGGTGAACGGAAAACGAGTGAACGTTCCATCGCAGCGGCTGGCAATTAACGACATTGTCTCGGTAAAGGAGGAGAGCCTCAAACTTGTTGCCTTTGTAGAAGCAGCGGCAGAGATGGTTGCCCGAGTTACGGTCCCCTATCTCGATCGTTCAAGGGAACAGATGTCGGCAAAACTTCTCTACGTTCCCAAGCTCTCGGAGGTTCCCGTACTCTGTGAAATGCCGATGGTTATCGAGTTCTACTCCAGATAAAACCAATTCGGAAAATCCGGGGACGCCGGAGCACTTCCCGGATTTATCAGGATTTTTTCCCGTTGACCCTGGAATTTGTTATCATGCCCGGTTGTACGTGCTTCGAGTTCACTGTGAATAAACGAGACCTCCAGCGTAAAGGCGCCCATGTTATACAACGATGGCCTTTACAGGAGAGATAAGTGATGATGGTAGATGTCGATTACGAATGCTGTCTCGGATGCGGCGCCTGCGCTGAACTTTGCCCCGATGTCTTCGAAATGGATGACAGGACAGATAAGGCCGGCGTAATCATATTCGAAGTCACGGATAAAAACTGCATCGAAGAAGCCATATCAATCTGTCCCGCAGAATGCATATCCTGGAAGGATTGATCCCCGCATCTTTGCGGCTCGCCCGTTACTCCTGCCGGGCGGAAAAAGATCCTATCCCCGCAAGTTCTGTGTTCGGTTTTGGAGCCTTGAAATAATTAACCGTAACGCAACTGTAACATTATCGTAACAACAGGTACAATAAGTGTTAGTAGTATAAAGCGGTTTATAGTCGTGCGCCCGGATGCCGGGCCGTACGGCGCAGGCAAGTTTTACCCGCGGGGCGCTGGTGAAATCAAGGACGCTGCTGTGAAAATACTTTATCTTTGCACTGGAAATTCCTGCCGGAGCCAGATGGCCGAGGCGTGGACAAAGCACTTGAAAGGGGACCTGATGGATGCTTTTTCCGCAGGGATTGATCCTCATGAGGTCGATCCCAGGGCCATAAAGGTAATGGCTGAAAAAGGCGTGGACATCTCCGGTTATAAATCCAAACATATCGATTCTTTCGCCGGAATCAAATTCGATTATGTGATAACGCTATGCGAAAATGCCCGGGAGACATGCCCTTTTTTCCCTGCACGGGTAAAGCACGTGCACTTTGCCTTTGATGACCCGCCTCGGCTCGCATCGATGGAGCGAGTGGAAGGAGAAGCCTTGAAGCATTACAGGCGCGTGCGGGACGAGATCAGATCGTTTGTGGAAAAGCTGCCGGACGTGCTCACCGGCGAGACTTGAGGGGCAAAATATTTAAAGAGTTTTCTACCTGTTATTACAGATTGTTAAAATGGTCTAAATCTTGTTATATTCCTAACCTATCCGGGCAGCCGGAACGAGGATGACATGAACCAGTCAAAGATCCTGGTTGTGGAAGATGACCATGACATAGCTCAGCTCCTGGCCATCACAATGAAAAAAGCCGGATATGAAGTTGCGGTTACGGAAAACGGGTATGAAGCGCTCACCGCGATTCGCAGGCATCCGCCCGATCTGGTTATCCTGGACCTGATGATTCCCGGGATCGACGGTTTCGAGGTCTGCAAGGAAATGAAGCGGGACCCCAAGACGGGCGCCGTTCCGGTATTGATCGTGACCGCCCGTGGGGAGGAAATCGACCGGATCATCGGTCTTGAGCTGGGGGCTGACGATTATGTGGTCAAACCCTTCAGCCCGAGGGAACTCCTTCTGCGGGTGCGGGCAATTCTGCGCCGCGCAGGTCATGAATACCACCCCGCTGCGGTCTTCAAGCAAGAGGGGCTGGAAATCGACTCCGAAGGACATCGGGTCCGCCTGAATGGTCAGGAGATCGTTCTTACGGCCACGGAGTTCAAATTGCTGTCGGAACTGGCAAACAGCCAGGGCAAGGTGCTGAACCGGGAGCAACTTCTCGACAGGGTGTGGGGGTATCATTTTGAAGGGTATGCCCGCACAGTCGACACACATATACGCCGACTGAGACAGAAGCTGCTTACCTGCGCAGACTGGATCGAGACGGTGCGGGGCGTAGGATATCGCTTCAGAGGTTGATATGCGCCTGAAATTCAGACTTAGAATTCGCCTCCTGCTGCTGCTCTGGGGAATTTTTTTCCTGGCCCTGCTCCTGCCGTCGCTCTATTACAACGGCTATCTCAAAAATGAAATTATGTTGGAAACCCAGGCCAAGGCGTCACGGGAACTTGCCCTGATAAGAGATCTGATGGCGCGGGAAAAGGAGTTTCAAGATCCCGAGCAGTTGTACACCTGGCTGTGCAGGTTGTCCGGCCCTTTGAAGGTGCGGTTGACTTATGTGGCCGAAGGCGGCCAGGTTATCGCGGATACGGACGTCCCTTTCGATCAGATTTCGAACCTGGATAACCACGCGAGACGCCCGGAAATCGTCGAGGCATACAACCAGCCCACAGGAACAAGCTTCCGGTACAGCGGTACGCTGAACAACGACCTGCTCTATGTTGCGCAAAGAGTCGAGGGCAGAGGGAAAATTCCCGGCGGCGTCCTGCGCGTCGCCATTCCTCTTTCCGCCATTTTTTACGGACTGGAGAAATCTGCTACTGTTCAGGACCTCATAATACTTATCGGTTTCATTGCCTTTGCGCTCATTAGCCTTGGCCTGATGGTGAGCACAAGCCGTTCGGTCAGCCTGCTTTCGAGCGCAGCCGACTCAATCGGCCAGGGTCAGGTAAAGATCTCGCCCCAGCTTCACCCGGGCCATTACTTTTACCCGCTCGCGAAATCGATCAGAGAAAACGCCGAGCGCGTAGAGTCCTACATACAAACGATCACTCAGCAAAAACTCCAACTGGAGAGCATTCTTGAAGGCATCGAGGAAGGTATACTGCTGCTCAATGCCGCAGGTAGAATCGATTCGGCCAACCGCGCGGCAAGGAGTATGCTTTCCTGGATTCCTGAGCTCAAAGGCAGAAGGCCTCTCGAGGTGATCCGAAGTCCCGAACTCCAGACTGCCTGCAATCGGGTCCTCGCAAACGAAATCCATTCCTATCACAGCGAAGTGGCGATAGGCGCAGATCGGTTCTATCATGTCCACATAGTCCGTTTAGAGCAGTCGAAAGAAGAATACGGCGCGATCATCGCCTTGCACGATATTTCCGAGCTGAAAAGACTGGAAAAAGTGCGGCGCGATTTTGTCGCCAACGCTTCCCATGAACTGCGCACGCCGCTGACTTCCATCAAAGGTTATACCGAAGTTCTCATGTCGGATGAGAGCGATCCGGATGTACGCAATTCATGCCTCGAAGTTATTTTCAAGAATACAAATCATATAATTAAAATAGTGAACGACCTTCTCCAGCTTGCCAAAGTGGAAGACTATGAATCCAATATGGATGTCAGGCCGGTCAGGGCCGAGGACGCGCTCATCGAGGCATGGAAGGCATGCACGCCCTCCGCGGAGCAAAGGAGCATATCTCTTGAAAACGGCCTTCCACCGGATGGACCAATGGTGAAGACCGACTTCGATCAACTCATTCAGGTCTTCCGCAATTTGCTGGAAAACGCCGTGAAGTACAGTCCGCAAGGGGGTAAAATAGAAGTTTTCTCCAGTGCGCAGGGCGGCAAAGTAACAATAGGAGTGAGCGACAACGGGCCTGGAATTCCGAGACAGGACCAGCAAAGGATCTTCGAACGGTTCTTCCGCGTTGAAAGGTATAGAGGCAAAGAGGCGGGAAGCACCGGACTGGGGCTGGCAATCTGCCGGCATATAGTAAGGAATCATGGAGGCACGATCTGGGTTGAAAGCCCCAGAGACGGCATGTCTTCCGGATCTACCTTTTTGTTCACCCTCCCTGCCGCGGAGGAAAAGGAAGTTATGACGAATTGACGCCGTTGGACAGGAATGCAGCGCACTTCCAGCGTCGATAGGGATTTTATATATAGATGATCCGATGGGGCTGTACCCGTGTCCTGTCCGGACTCAAGAGAGCATGCAATGACCAAGGAAACCAAAATATCTGCAAAGCGAGTGGATTTCTATTATGGGGATTTCCATGCGTTGCAGGATATCACTCTCGACATTTACAAGAACCACGTTACAGCCCTCATAGGCCCGTCCGGCTGTGGAAAGAGCACCTTCCTCAGATGCTTCAACCGCATGAATGACCTCATTCAGAAAGGCAGGCTGGAGGGGGAAATCTACCTGGACAATCAGAATATATACGCTCCGGATGTAGATGTAGTAATGCTCAGGAGGAAGGTCGGAATGGTTTTCCAGAAGCCGAATCCTTTCCCTAAAACCATTTTCGACAACGTCGCCTATGGGTTGCGCGTAAACGGCGTCAAGGACAGAGATTTCATTACGGAGCGCGTGGAAGAGAGTCTAAAGCAGGCGGCCCTGTGGGGCGAGGTGCGCGACAGGCTCTTTGGTTCGGCGCTCGATCTTTCCGGAGGACAGCAGCAGCGGCTTTGCATAGCGAGGGCGTTGGCCGTAGAGCCTGCAGTGGTGCTGATGGACGAGCCTGCCTCGGCCCTCGATCCCATTGCAGCCCAGAAGATAGAGGAACTCATCGGTGAGCTGAAAAAAGAATACACAATTGTAATAGTGACCCATAACATGCAGCAGGCCGCAAGGGTATCTGACTACACCGCCTTTTTCTATATGGGTGCTCTAATCGAGATGGACGCCACCGAGATCATCTTCACAAGGCCTCTGAAAAAGCAGACTGAAGACTACATTACAGGCAGGTTCGGGTAAGTTGTTTCGATTTGCCGGAAGAACGTCTTGTGCTGGACTACGAGCGCCTGATCTTCGCCCGGTATAAAATTGCAGCCAGATTAGTCCCCAGCACCAGGCAGATCAACACCAGGGACGTTCCGTATTGAATAGGGCGTGTCAGGTCGATCTGGGTCCCCGCCGTGGCCAGCACATAAATATGATATGGCAGAGCCATTACCGGATCGAAAGGCGATTTCGGAAGATGGGGTATAAAATAGACCGCGGCGGTGAACATGATCGCAGCGGTTTCCCCGGCCGCCCGGCTGACCCCGAGAATCGCGCCGGTCAGAATGCCGGGGAGCGCGGCAGGCAGAACGACTCTTGAAACCGTCTGCCAACTGCTTGCCCCCAGGGCCAGCGACGCTTCCCTGTAGCTTGCCGGAACGGAAGCCAGGGCTTCTTCCGCCGTCCCGATCAGAATTGGAAGAATCAGCACACCGAGTGTCAGGACGCCCGAGAGGATGCTCACTCCAAATTTGAGCCAGGTTACGAAAAAAGCCAGTCCGAAAAGCCCGAATACTATCGAAGGAACCCCGGCCAGGTTGCTTACGCCGAATTTGATTATCCGGACCGTCAGTCCGGGTCTCGCATATTCGTGAAGGTAGACAGCCGAGGCTGTCCCAAGGGGAAGCGCGACCACCATTGCGCCCAGACTCAGTATAAAGGTCCCGACTATACACGGGAGGATGCCTCCCGTGGTCATGGAATTATAGGGGGGTTCGGTTAGAAAGCTCCAGCCGATGGCCCGCCATCCGTTATAAACCAGAAAGGAAACGATTACAGCAAGGGCCAGCCCATTGACCAGCGTGGCGGAGCGGAGCAAGGTGAATACGATCCGCTGACGCCAGGTTCGCCAGGGCGAACGCCTGCCCCCAAACTTCAGACCCGACGTGTCGCCCGCAACTTTTTCATCTTTTTCCAAAGCCAACTGTTCCAAATAAAAGAGCCTTCCCCACAGGCCGCCCCCTTAAAGAGTGGCGGCCCCAATCTGTTTATGTTTGTCCGAGATGTAAGCCGCAATCAGGTTAAAACCCATTGTGAACAGGAATAGAATAACTCCGAGAGCGAAAAGGGCATGGTAGTGATCGCCCCCGAAGGGCGCTTCGGCCATCTCAGCCGCGATGCTTGCCGGAATCGGACGCACCGGGTCGAAAAGTGAAGTCGGAATCATCGCCGCGCCTCCGGCAACCATAAGCACCACCATTGTCTCCCCGATCGATCTGGAGATGCCAAGAATGGTAGCCGTACTGATTCCGGACAGCGAGGCAGGCAGGATCACCCTGAGGATCGTATCCAAATGAGTTGCCCCCAGCGCGAGGGAGCCTTCTTTGAGGTCTTTGGGAACGCTTTGAATCGCATCCTCGGAGATAGTGCAGATGGTCGGCACCGACATGAATGCGAGCATTATAGAGGCGTTCAGGAGATTGAGTCCTGTAGGCAAATCGAAAACGTCCTGCAGGAAAGGCGCCACAACGACCATTCCAAAAAAACCGATCACTACCGACGGCAGGGCGGCCAGGAGTTCCACGACCGGCTTTATGATGTTGCGGACTCGGGGAGAGGCAAGTTCAGCCATGTAAATGGCGGTCATGATACCCAGCGGTGCGGAAAAAAACGTCGAGACAACTGTCACCGCCACCGAAGCCACTAAAAGAGGAAATACACCGAAAGATGGCGGATCGGAAGTGGGATACCATTCATGGCCGAAGAGAAATCGCCAAACGGATACTTTCCCCAGTATCGGGATTCCCTCCATGAAAAGAAAGATAAGGATTGCGGCGAGGACAAGAACGGAAACCAGGGCGGCAATGAACAGGATGAACCGGATCATTACATCGTTTTTTCGGTTCCCCAGCATGCCGCCGTGGCCTGAGCCAGGGGTGAGAGAAGCGGTATGCTCTCCCAACCCCTGACGCGAATCGGTTTTGCTAGTGGAGCGGAACAAATCCCGCCTCCTTCACCATTTTCTGGCCCTTTTGCGGAAGAAGCACGTAATTGATGAAGTTCAGAATGTCACCGGCAGGCCAGCCTCTGGTAAACATGAAAAGCGGCCGTGAGATCGGGTATCTGCCGTTCAGGGTGGTTTCCTCGTTTCCGATGATACCGTTAACCGGTATAGGCTTCACTGTCTGGTTTACATATCCCAAACCAATATAGCCGATTGCGAACTTGTTGGATGAAACGACCTGTACGATTGCTCCGTTGGAAGCCTGAAGCATGGCGGCGGGCGATACCCTCTCCTTTTTCATTACCTTTTCTTCCCAAACTTCATATGTTCCGGAGGATGTGTCTCGCGAAATCACCACTATCTTCAGGTCCGGGCCGCCAAGCTCTTTCCAGTTGGTCACTTCTCCCTTGTAGATCGCCTTCAATTGCTCCACGGTAAGATTAGATACCGTATTACTGGGATTGACAACAGGCACTATGCAGTCGTAAGCAATGGCGAAGGGTACCGGATAGCCGCCTTTTTCAACGGCCAGCTTCACTTCGTCCTGGGTAATGAACCGGGAACTGTCGCCTATGTCGACTGTGCCGTCAATTATGCCCTTGATCCCGTTTCCGGACCCACCGCCCGAGACGGAAATGTTAACGTCAGGGTGCTCTTTCATGTAGGCTTCGGCTACTTTCTGGGCTATCGGCAGTACTGTTGTCGAACCGTCGATCCGAACGTTGCCCGCGAGGGCCAGGCTCACAGACGAAAGAAGGATAAGCAAAGTGCACCCCAAAACCCCGGTCAGCTTCATTTTCTCTCCTTGGCAAGTTGAGTGAATATCCTATGGATCTCCTTGGTGCTAACCTTCTTTGTATAGTGAGCAATTGTTACAATCATGTTACAGATCGAAGACTTTAATGTGAAAACCGTGGGCCTGAAGACCGATCTCCTCGCTCCGTCACGTGATTTGTATCCGGCAGGCCCGGGGGAATGGCTGGAAGGCTCAAGGGCGGAGTCTTGCTCAGCAGGCGTTTGCGTTGAGCACGCCCTTGTCCAGATGGCACATGCGCCCGGCACTCTCAGCCGCCTTGGGGTCATGGGTCACCATGATGATAGTTTTTCCGGACTCCGTGTTTAGCTGCTCAAGCATGGCGAGGACTTCTCTTGCCGAACTCTTGTCCAGGTCGCCGGTCGGCTCGTCGGCAACGATGAGGGAAGGATCGGTGACTATAGCGCGGGCTATTGCGACCCGTTGCTGCTCGCCTCCAGATAGCTGCCCGGGGTGATGGCGAAGCCGGCCGGCAAGGCCGACAAGCTCAAGGGCGGTCACCGCGTGTTCCCTGCGCTCTTTTCTTGAAAGGGAACGAAGTTGCAGCGGCAGTTCGACGTTTTCCAGGGCGCTCAGGACGGGCAAAAGATTGTAGAATTGGAATACGAATCCGACGTGAATAGCCCTCCACCGGGCGAGATCGGTTTCTCCGAGTTCGGAGATCGGCACGCCGGCGACGACCAGTTTGCCCGAGTCTGGACGGTCAAGCCCGGCAATGAGGTTTAGAAGAGTCGTCTTGCCCGAACCGGATGGTCCCATGAGGGCGAGGAACTCCCCTTCGCTCACCCGCAGGTCGATTCCGTGCAGGACCGGTACCTTCTGGGCACCCCGCGAATAGCTCTTGTAGATCCCTTGCGCTATAACTATGAACTGATCGGAGTTATTCTTCACTTTCGACGGAGCCCTGCGAACTCTATTCTGAAATCTCCACCCTGTCGCCGGAGTTGATGCCCGGGGGCGGCTTGATGATTATTCGATCGCCTTTTTCTACCAGGGACTCGACCATGAGATAGTCGCCAAGAAATTTGGGGTCGCTTACGGGTACCCATTCGGCCTTTCCTTTTTCAACTCGAAAAAGTCCCTGTCCGCCACCCTTTGATACGAGGGCATCTCGGTGTACGCCCAACACGGGCTGGTTCTCGTGTTCGCCAAGAGGGCGTGAGAGAAAGGCGGCTTTGGCGCTCATCTCAGGAAGAATACGCGGGTCAAGCTCGTCAAAACGTACTTTGACCATCACGGTCCCGCGCATTCGGTCGGCTGTCGGCACGATCATGTGCACCCGGCCGGCAAAACGGGTATTCGGAATGGCATCCAACTGAATTTCGCACGGCTGGTCAAGCTGGACCTTGCTCAAAAATGATTCGCCAACGTCGGCCTGTACCATGAGAGAAGAAAGGTCGGCCATCGAAACTACAGCCGCCTTGGCGTTGGTTGCCGAACCAAAAGGGGCGACGACTTCGCCGACGTCGGCATCTTTTGTCAGGATCACACCATCGAAGGGAGCGCGGATGATCGTATATTCTATCAGGACGCTCTCCCGGCGAATTGAGGCTTCGACGGCTTTGATGTTCGCCTTGGCCGAATCGATCGCTGCTTTTGCCTTCAGGTACCGGTCCTGCGCGTCTTCCCACCCGGCCTGTGACGCGGCCTTTTGTCCCAGGAGTTCTTTGAGCCGCTTGAAATTGGCTTCAGCGGTCACAAGTTCGGTCTCAGCGCGCGCCAGGTCGAATCTGGCCACCACGAGCTGCGCCTCAAACTGCGCTTTTTCCGCTTTGAGGTCGTCACTGTCGAGCATTGCCAGCACGTCGCCTTCCTTTACGCGGCTTCCTTCCTGCACTGCAAGGTAGATGATCCGGCCGGTTCCCTTGGATGCGACTGATGCCTTTCGCTGGGCAACGACATAACCGCTCGCATTGAACTGGGTAATCACCTGAGACGGATACACCCAGTCCGCTGCGGCCGTCCGCACACTGGTGTTAGAAGTCAGAAGGCCCGCGTGAAACAGATATACCAAAATGGCTGCTGCGGCTGCCGCAATGATAATAATCCACACGATCCTCGACCTTCTCCGGGTGACCGAGAATTGCTCTGAATCGGCAATTTTGAGGCCGGAAATCTTTTGGGCGTCCATTTTTCACCACCTGCAAAAAAGAAGTGAGCGGCTGGCAATCGTTTCTGCTCACCGTTCACTGTTCGCCGGGCATTATCGACGGAAGGCCTGTTTAAATCAACTATATTGACAGCGGAGTTCAAATCCATTAAGTCAGTCGGACAATTGTAACCGAAATCGGGAGCCGGGTCCGTGGATTAACGAAAATAAGGTCCTGCCGCACCTGTCTGCTCACCGCGATCCCATACCGTGTCATCTCTTTCCAGGAGTGCCGATGTTTTCCAAAAAGCCGCTTTCCCGCAGAAGTTTCATAGCTCTGGCTGGAGCAACAGGCGCCGGGGTTTTGGCGGGATGCTCCAAATCCAACCAATCAGATGGAGACGCCGAGACCACTATCGAGATTGCAGCTCGTCAGCATGGCGTGCTTTGCCGGGCAGTTGCCGTACTAGAGGAAATCAGAGGCGGAATGGATGCGCGGATGGATCTTCCGCCCGAAATAATCGGGGGAACTGTCGAGATAGTTCGCCGTTTCATAGTGGATCATCATCAGCAGATGGAAGAAAAGTTCATCTATCCGGTTTTTGACGCAGCCGGAAAGATGAGCGCCCTCGTCGGGGTGCTCCGGGAGCAGCACGCGGCCGGGTCGCAGTTGGTCGGAATCTTGAGAGGACTTTACGCCGAGTTTTCGGCAAGGGACCTGGAGAAGCGCCGCACAATGGAAAGCGCCATTCATCAGTTCAGCCGAATGTACCGGGCCCACGTCGAGAGGGAAGACACGGCGCTTTTCCCCATGCTGCGCCGCATAATGCCTGCAAAAGCCTACGTTGAGTTGAGTTCCGCATTCCGGAAGGCGGAAAGCGACTTCATCGGCCAGAACGGCTTCGAGGAAACAATCCGCAAACTCACCGACTATGAAAACATCCTGGGCATTGGAGACCTCGCAACCTTCACGCCTCGTGCCGAGGAGCTGAGATGAGCAGAGGAACACATGGGAACCGCCTCGCGGAGCATCGAAACCGGTTGCTTGAATTAGCGGCACACAAGATCAAGGCTTTTGGATTCTCTAAATTGTCCTTGAAATGCTATTCTCATTTAGTTAGCTTTTCAAGGGATACAACTACCCTGTTGTAACGGTCGTAGTATCGACACGAGGAGGTTGTTGATGACTACCGAGATTATTTTCGTTGTTGAAGAGTCAAATGAAGGTGGTTTTGAAGCCAGGGCGCTGTCTCACTCTATTTACACTGAAGCGGATACTCTGGAAGATATCAGATCCATGGTGAAGGATGCCGTTCAGTGCCATTTTGACGAAAAGGACCGCCCCAAGCTTATCCGGCTTCATATCGTGAAAGACGAGGTCATGGCGGCGTGAGAATTCCACGGGAGATAAGTGGAGAAGAACTTATTCAGCGCCTGGGTAAGCTTGGCTACGAGCCAACCAGGCAAACTGGAAGTCATGTCCGGTTGACCCGTTTTTCAGATAAAGGAGAGCACCATATTACCGTCCCCCAGCATAAAACTCTTCGTATTGGGACTCTCAACAGTATATTGGCAGATGTAGCATCGCACCTGGAGAAGGAAAAAGACTCCCTCATTAAGGAATTGTTCAGTTTTTAGGTTCGAGTACATTTTTCGCTTGGCCACTGCCCGACCGGAACTGCCGCGCCTTGCCGGTCGCCGTTCAGGTTCTTTTGTCGTTTCTTTCCCTTGAAGCAAACAGGAGCATGTGCTCCCTGAATTGACCAAACCATGGCGAGCGCCCGAGACCCGATAGCCGGGCCAAACTCTCCCGAAACATCACCGCGGCCTCTTCCTGGGTCAGCCCTTCCGTCACTTCATAGTCGTAGGCTATGGAAACCGGATCTCGTTGATGCCGGTCGATTATCCTCTTTATCCCATAGCGCTGAGGGTTGCAAAAGACTTGTGAGCCTTCGAGCAGGATGAAACGGGACCGGGAAAGGGCATGAACCGAGTCGCCGATGGACCCGAGCAAATCGAGGGTGCTGAGCCACTCGGCTTTCGTCTCGGTTGGAAAGCCGAAAATTACGAACAGGAGATTCCATATGCCTGCTTGGCTGGCGGAGTTGAGAATGGCAGGGATCTTTTGCGCGGTTGTCCCCTTGCACATGAGATCGAGAAGACGCTGGCTCGCCGACTCAAGCCCCCACATCACCAGGCGCAGACCCGCCCTGTGCGCTTTTTCGAGCTGCTTGCTCGAAAATCCCGAAGGCCTGGCGTAAGCGGAAAAATAGACCTGAGTACCTTTACCGATAAGATCGGCGGCGATACGGTCCATACGGCGCGGGTGGACCATCTCGTCAACCAGGCAGAAGTGCCTGACGCCATACTGTTTATGGAGTGCGGAAAGCCTCTCTGAGGTGTTGGCCGCATCTTCCTCGCGGTAGTCGAGATAGGTCTTTTGATGAGTGCAGAACGCGCAGCGTCTCCACGGACAGCCGCGCGAGGCGAGGTAGGGCAGGACAGGAAGCGGCGAATGGTATTTATCCAGAGAAAAATCGCTAAAATCGGGAAGAGGCAGGGTGTTCAGGTCGAGCGGGGCGCCCGGAGGGTTTCTCTCCAGCTTTCCGTCAACCATATGAATAAGGCCGGGTATACGGCATGGTGAGGGAACCGGCCCGGATGCATCCCGCCCGCTGCCTGAGGCCAGAAATCCCGCCACTGATTCCAGCCCTGCCTCCCCCTCCCCTGCAATGAGATAGTCGATAAGCCGCCCGGTATCCACTTCCCTCCGTTCACCGCCCTGATAGACAGGGACAGGTCCGGCAAGAAGCCGCCCTGGATCGGGCATCACCGAAAAGGTCGCCCCGCCGAAGACGATCTTCGCTCCAGAGGCGCACGGGGATTTTGCAGCCGCGCGGTCCTGCTGCTGCGGTTCGCCGCTCCCTTTGCACAGCTTTGCCAGGGCCAGGGCGAAAAAAATCTGCTGGCTGAAAAGAATGGAAAATCCTATGAGCTCAGGTCTGAAGGCCATGAGCGGCCCAACCAGTTCGGAAAAAAACCTCGTTACCAGTGACGGCACCGGGAGTCCGAGAATAATCTTCCTTGCAAAATTATCGAAAAGCCCGTTCAGAACTGAAGCAAAACCCGAATAGACGCCGGCGTGTTCGCTATATGAGGCCAGATCGAAAAAACTTTGGTCACCCGCTTTGCCGCAAAAAAAACTCCTTGCATCCGCAGCCTTTCCGGCGGTCGTTTCGTAATCCATTTTCTGCATGCGCATCCGCAGCCGCCCGTCACCGAGCCATTGGAACGCCTGTTCGAAATAGGCGAGATTCAGATCGAAATTGCACACCTCCACAGCGGATCTTGTCTCCAGATAGGATTTGAGGGCTGCGATCCCAAGAGGTGGGCTTGTCGCAGGCATGGCCGGTGGGAATACCAGCGCGATTCGCAAGGGCTGGCGTGATCGGTCGTCCCGCATTCAATTCCTTTGATGAAGATAGGGTCTGGTGTCAACTGCCGCAGACTGGACAAAGCTGTCTTTGAGTTGGGCGCCGGCTTGCGCCCCGCTGCATCCGATACTCGCAAGATGAATTCTACTATCGAAGGAAAATTATGCGAGTGGTTTTTGGTGAATATTGACACGATTAACTAGCAATCTTACCTTGTGGCTGCTAACAATTATCTTCCATTATCAAGAGGAGGTTGAATATGGCAATCTTCAGGTACCCAAACTGGCGATGGCCGGAAATCCCGGGCGCGCTCGAAGACTTTGAGAGGGCCCGCAGACAAATGGACAGGCTTCTTTCAGTTTTCACCGGCGGAGCTTCCACCCCAACATCTTCGGGCGTATTTCCACCGCTTCTGTTAACCGAAGACGAGAACACGATTTACGTGGAAGCTGAGATCCCTGGAATCAAAGCCGAAGATCTGGATATCTCGGTTGTTGGCAGGACCCTTACGCTGAGTGGCGAGCGCAAGGCGGAAGAGACGCAGGACGTCAATTACCATCGCAGGGAGCGCAAGTGGGGGAGCTTCCGAAAGGCGCTCACGCTCCCGGAGGACGTGAATGCGGACGCTGTGCGGGCCGAATGCAAAAACGGCGTGCTGAAACTCGTTCTGCCCAAGCCCGAGCACGTGAAACCTCGCAAGATAACCATCAAGAGTGAATAGGCTGATGTTGAAACAGGAGGGTTATGCTATGGCCGAAAAGGATTTGCAGATAGAGGAAAAACAAGAGGTCCAGGCAACCGGCGAAAGCACCCGTAACGTCCCTGTCTTTGTTCCGGCGGTGGACATATATGAATCGGAAAATGCGCTGACACTGGTTGCCGACATGCCGGGCGTGCCGATCGAAAACGTTGATATAGACCTGGACTCCGACCAGCTCACAATGCGGGGAACGGTCCCAATGCAGGAGGAGAAGGGGAAGGTGATCTTCAGGGAATATACGGCCGGCGATTACTACAGACAGTTTACTCTCTCAAGCGATATCGACAGGGAGAAGATTCAGGCATCGATGAAAGACGGCGTGCTCAAGCTGGTGCTTCCCAAGGCGGAGGCCGCTAAGCCAAGGAAAATAACCATACAGTCTTCATGACAGCTCCTTCCCCCCGCCCTGGAGGCGGGGGGAAGGAAAAGCAGGCAGACCCGGCTGCCCAGGTTCCGCCGGATTTGCAGATATACTCGCCTCTGCGCTATTCGACTTCCGTTATCCAGTACTAATCGGTTGGAAACTCGGCAAGCAGCGCTTGCCTCAGCATATTTATGTCGTCTTCGGAAAAAATGGCGGCAGGCTGTTCTTTTTCGGGAAAACGCTCTTCGAGCCTTTGGGCTAGATTCGACAGGATCGCACCGAAGTCGGTTTTCGGCCGGGGGGCCTTTTCCAGTGCAGGTTGAGCAGCTTCTTCCGGGAAAAATGTGGCCACATCCGGTCCGTGCAGCTCTTCAATAGCCTCGGCTTTTAAAATGTCCCAATCCGAGGCTTCTTTCTTGGGTGTAGCGACGGGCTCGATATGGTCCGGCCCAGTGGGCGAAGGGGCTGTGCCGGAGGTCTGAAACGCATCGTAAATCCTGGCAAATTCGCTGGCGCTCTGGGCGTTGCCGGAAAATGTGGCAAGCTCCGAGAGCAGTCTGAAAATTATCGTGTTTTTCCGAATGTCCTCGACGGCCTTCAGTAAAATCTGTTCGGATTTATCGACCTCGCCCATTTCAATGAAGGCCCATCCGAGCAGCACCTGCGCTCTCAGGTGCTCGGGATGAAAATGGAGGCCTTCTTCGCAGACTGCCGCGGCTTCCTCCCATTGGCCCGCTGCACACAATTCTTCCGCCAGAAGTGCGAACACCCGAGACCTGGGATCCAGTTTCAGCATTTCCCTGTACTCTTGAATGGTATCAGCCGAACCTGTCATTTCTTCCTCCGTAAAAAGATCTGATACCCGGACATGGAGCAGGATTGGTTTTCATACCCCGGGCTTCCGGAATAAGGGCGATTGCCCGTGTCTGTCAGTTTCGCCGGATGCCGCCGGCGCCGGCGCCCTTTATCTTCGCAATCCAGCAGGAAAACAATCCTTATTGCCTTTAGATTGTCCGAAGCCTGCGGTCAAGGGAAATTGACAGACAACCGGCAGCAAAAGTGTAACACGATCTTTCTCTATCCGGTATCCAGCTCTTGCCTGATACGGTTTGCTTCGATGTGGGCGACCCTGAGCGGTTCGGGTATCCGGTAACGTCGAAGGCAGCGCGATACGAGCCTTTTCGAAGAAGCAATGTCCGAGAGGTGGCCTGGAGAGATATAAATCGGCTTCACGCCATCTCTGGAGCAAAAGACGAGCCCGACCTGCTCTCCGTCGAGAAGGAGCGGAACGCTTCTGCCCTTTCTCAGGGTCAGGCGCTCATGGTCTCCACAGAGCCTGCTCTTGGCGCAACCTACAGTGGGTATTCCGAGGCACAGTCCGAGATGGGCGGCAAATCCCAGCTTTCTGGGATGCGCGATTCCCTGCCCGTCACAGAGCAGGACATCGGGTTTTTGTCCGATTTCCCGGTATGCCTCGATAAGAGGCGGGACCTCCCGAAACGAGAGCAGTCCCGGCACATAAGGGAAAGAGACCTTGCAGACATGATGGACGGACTCTATCAGATCGAGACTGGGCCACTTGAATGAAAGAATGACAGCAATCAGGCAGCCGGTATGCCTGCAATAAGATATATCGGCTGCCCCGATGATCTTGAACCTGGTGGCAAGAGGCTGTATCCGCACTTCAGAGGCCAGCCTCTTCTGGAGGGCTATGGCCTCTTTCGGTGACAGTGACCAGTTGTGCGGTTCCAAATCAAAACCTGATGCGATCAGCCACCCGAACGGCTCCGCTCAAGAAAAAACCTAACTGCACCTCGAAAACCCGCACGAGCGGCAGACGATGCATCCGCTCTCATGTTCTACAGCGCTTCCGCAGTCCGGGCATGCGCCCATCTCGTCGGCTAACCTCGCGCAAATATTGGCATTGGCGTGTTGGTTGAGGACTTTGGCTATACCGTCCGAGCAGGAAACGACCTGCTCGCCGTTTCTCCAGGTCGGTGACGGGCACCGGATGCCCACCAGTTGCTTTATTACCGACTCCAGTTTTACTCCGGAGCGCAGGGCAAGAGATATGAGTCTACTGGTCGCCTCGATCTGAGAGTAAGCGCAGCCGCCCGCTTTGCCCATTTGGGCGAAAACCTCGCAAAAACCGTACTCGTCAGAGTTGATGGTCACGTAGAGCTTCCCGCAGCCGGTATTTACGCGCTCCGTAATGCCCTGGGTGATATCCGGACGCGGACGCGGCTCAACCTGAGGATACTGGGTCTTGCGCTGGATATTGAGCACCTGCACGTCGCGGCTGCCGTCGCGGTAGATCGTCAGTCCCTTGCAGCCCAGATTGTATGCTGAAATATAGGCCTGGCTGACGTCTTCAGGGGTGGCGGAAAGCGGGAAGTTGATAGTCTTGCTCACAGCGTTGTCGGTATGCTTCTGGAATGCCGCCTGGATACGTATATGCCAGGACGGATCAACGTCGTGGGACACCACGAAGACGCGCCGGACATCTTCGGGAATTTCGGCAAAATCCTTGATGCTCCCCTTTTCGGCTATCCGCTTCATAAGCGCTTCCGAATAGAAGCCGCGTTCCAGCGCGACTTTTCGGAATTGCGGATGCGCTTCGAGAAGTTCTTCGCCGTCGAGCACCTTGCGCACGAAGCTGAGCGCAAAAATCGGCTCGATCCCGCTCGAGCACCCGGAGATGATGCTGATCGTCCCGGTGGGCGCAATGGTCGTCGTCGTGGCATGCCTCATGAACGGGTGTTGGGACGAGTCATAAATGGAGCCGGGATAGTTCAAGAAATTGGCTCTTGTCTCCCCAAGGTAAGCGGATGCGGCTTTGGATTCCTTCTGAATAAAGCCCATCACCTCTTCCGCCGCCTCGACCGCCTCCTCGCAATTGTAGGGGATGCCCAGGGCGATAAGCAGGTCGGCAAACCCCATAACGCCCAGCCCGATCTTGCGGTTAGCCCTTGTCAGTTCCTCGATTTTGGGGAGAGGGTACTTATTGGCATCGATGACGTTATCCAGAAAATGAACCGCGTCCCATACGACCGCCTTGAGATGCTCGTAGTCAATATGGCCGTCGGCGTACATGTTGGCGAGGTTTATCGAGCCGAGATTGCAGGACTCATATGGAAGCAGGGGCTGTTCGCCACAGGGATTGGTACTCTCGATCGGGCCGACCTGAGGCGTGGGATTATCCCGGTTCATGGCATCTATGAAGATGACGCCCGGTTCGCCGTTTTTCCATGCCGAGTTGACTATTCTATCGAAAACATCGCGCGCGGACAGCTTCTCGCTTTCCTTGTCCGTGCGGGGATTGAGCAGAGCGTAATCCGACCCGGTTTCGACCGCGCGCATAAAATCATCGGTCACCGCAACCGAGATGTTAAAATTTGTCATCCGTTCGTTATCGGTCTTGCAGGTTATGAATCTCAGAATGTCCGGATGATCCACCCGCAGAATTCCCATATTTGCGCCCCGGCGGGTCCCGCCCTGTTTTATGGTCTCAGTCGCCACGTCAAAAACCGACATGAATGAAACCGGGCCGCTCGCAACACCCTGGGTAGAGAGCACCTTATCGCTCTCAGGGCGGATTCTCGAGAAAGAAAACCCTGTCCCGCCGCCGCTTTTGTGGATCATTGCCGCATGTTTTATCGCTTCGAAAATGCTGTCTATGGAGTCTTCAACGGGGAGCACGAAGCAGGCGGAGAGCTGCCCCAACTGCCGCCCGGCGTTCATGAGGGTCGGAGAATTAGGCATAAAATCCAGGGAAGTCATCAGACTGTAGAACTTACGCGCCGTTTCCTGGACTTTATCAGGTCCTTCATATCCGGCGTCGGGCTGCGCTATAGCCAGCGCCACTCGCCAGAATAGCTCTTCCACACTTTCGGTCGGCTGGCCGCTGTCGTCCTTGATCAAATAACGCTTCTTTAAAACAATCTGTGCATTGGGTGTAAGCTTTAGAGCCATTTGTCCCGCCATAGCTTTTTGCTTTTGCGATCCTGGATGATAGTCTCCGTCACCGTAGGAGGATACGGGGTAAACCTCCAGATTCTCCATAATATTACCCTTTTTTGAATGTTTTAGGTATTCTTTAAAGGAAGGAATTTTAGCCCCTGCACGATTGGTACATACATAAAAAAAGGGCCTGCCGTCAATGAGGCAGGTAAAATGAAAATGATCGGATTCAATGGAAAACGGGCATATTTACGTTCATAACCCCATTATCGCCTAAAATAAAACAATATCTCCCGTTAGCTCGCGGGAAAGAGCGCATGATCGGGAAATCCGCTCCTGGCAATGGTTTGGTAAAAGCATAACATTGTCGAACACTTGCTGAGGACCAAGGCTGCGAATCTTCATGTTGACCCCAATGGGCGTACGCAGCGGCGAGCCCGCCGTTCGCCAGGCAACTCCACCAGTTTTTTTTCGATGGACGTCAAATAGTTCGAATCGAACCGCAATACAGCTCGATTCTGTAATCCTATTGACACCTTAGCTCACTTGCTGTTAGTATTCTCATTTCACTGTGAGGCGCATGAAAAATCGGCTGTTTTCGGTCTGATTTTTCCTCATGCGTGAAAGTATTACGCCGCAAATACAGAACAGTCGAATCAAGGGCTTTTATGAAAATGCAGGGCGCGCAGATATTTTTCGAGTGTTTGAAAAAAGAGGGGGTAGAGGTCATATTCGGGTTCCCTGGCGGCGCCGTTCTGGACATCTACCACGAAATGCCGAAACACAACATAAGGCACATTCTGGTTCGTCACGAGCAAGGCGCCACGCACATGGCCGACGGATACGCCAGGGCATCCGGCCGTGTGGGGGTCTGTCTTGTTACTTCCGGCCCCGGGGCGACAAACACGGTTACGGGTATAGCCACCGCCAATATGGACTCAGTCCCGATGGTTGTATTCACGGGTCAGGTGCCCACACCGCTCATCGGCGATGATGCTTTTCAGGAAGTCGACATCATCGGAATCACCCGGCCCTGCACGAAGCACAGTTACCTGGTGAGGGATGTAGACAGTCTGGCCACGGTGATAAAAGAAGCTTTTTACCTGGCGCGCACGGGCCGCCCCGGGCCCGTGGTTGTCGATCTGCCCAAAGACGTCCTTCAGGCGTTTACCGATTTCAAATATCCCAAGAAAGTGGACCTGCCGGGTTACCGGCCGACAGTGGAGGCCCATGCCGGGCAGATCAAGAAGGCTTACCAGTTGATCAGGAAAGCCAAATCGCCGGTCATATTTGCCGGTGGAGGAATTATTATCTCAGAGGCCTGGGAGGAACTCGCCAAGCTGGCTCACCTCATCCAGGCGCCGGTGACTTGTTCCCTGATGGGATTAGGCTGCTTTCCGGCAATTACCGTTGACAAAGAAGGCCGCAGTCAGCCAAACCCCTTCTGGCTGGGAATGCTCGGGATGCATGGCACCTATCAGGCCAATATGGCGATATCGCATTCGGACCTTATCCTTGCAGTTGGGGTGCGTTTCGACGATCGGGTAACCGGAAAGATCAGCACATTTGCTCCGAAAGCCAAGATCGTCCACGTCGACGTTGACCCGACGAGCATCAGCAAGAACGTGGAGGTCGATGTTCCCATCGTCGGCGACTGCAAAAATGCGCTCCAGCAGATGATATACCTTGCCGAAAGCGAGCAGATCGAGGGTCTTGCCGAGGCGCGCGCTCAATGGTTTGACGAGATAAGCCAGTGGGAAAAAGAACATCCGCTTTCCTACTGCCATGACGCCAATGTAATAAAGCCGCAGTACGTTATCGAAAAAATCTATGAAGTTTCAGGCGGCGACGCCATAATCACCACCGAGGTGGGCCAGCACCAGATGTGGACGGCCCAGTTCTTCAAGTTCAATCGTCCGCGCACACTGCTGACCTCAGGCGGTCTCGGCACCATGGGCTACGGTTTTCCGGCAGCCATGGGCGCCCAGGCAGCCTTTCCCGACAGATTGGTGATAGATATCGCGGGTGACGGCAGCATCCAGATGAATATCCAGGAACTTTGCACGGCGGTTTGCAACAATATTCCGGTGAAAGTGGCCATCATCAATAATACATGTCTCGGTCTGCCGCGCCAATGGCAGGAGCTTTTCTACGATAAAAACTATTCGGGGTCATGCCTGGAAGGGTCTCCCGATTTTGTCAAGCTGGCGGAAGCCTACGGTGCTGTCGGACTGAGGGCAGTGAGGCCCGAAGAAGTCGAGCCGGTGCTGCGGAAAGCTTTTTCGATAAAAAGTCCTGTTTTTATGGATTTTCAGGTGGTCTCGGAAGAAAACGTCTATCCGATCGTCCCACCCGGAAAGAGCATTACGGAAATGCTTCTAGCCTAGTTTCCGCTTAGGAGTATAAAATCCCCCCCGCCCCCCTTGGAAAAGGGGGGAAATTCAGCTTTGGATTTTAGAGATGGGATTTCCGTATGGAAACTATATGGAAATCTTATGGAAACCGGATGAGAAATCGGCGGTTTCCGATTTGGGAAGGGGGGAAAGGAAATCCAGAGGCTCACCTTTTTCACAAGGGGGGCCAGTGGGATTTCAGCGTGGAGGGGCATATAGATAGCGGTTCGCGGAGAATCGATATTGGTGATTGACTTTTGCAGCGGGCCGACTCACACTCTCCCGCCGCCGAAGCTCAGGGCGGCAACCCGGGCAAGAGGTCCGAGCGCCCAGGCGGAGCATGCCCCGGACCTGATCCAGGGGCAGAAAAGGACCTTTTTTGACGTCGAAGAATCCGGACGGGAACCTGGCTGGCTTTGAATTCTCCTCTCCCTTGCATGGGAGATTTAGAGTGGAGCTTTTCGAATGATAGTCACGAGCGATAAGCGGCATACGATAGGCATTCTGGTCCAGAATGTTCCGGGAGTGCTGGCGAGAATAGTCGGACTTTTCAGCGGCCGGGGGTACAACATTGAAACAGTTACGGCGGCGGAAACTCACGAGAAGGGACTGACGCGGATTACGCTTGTCACTACGGGCGACGAGCGCGTGCTGTCTCAGATAGTCAAGCAGTTGAACAAGCTCGTTAACATAATCAAAGTCTATGATTTTGCGGAGACCGAGTTCGTAGACCGCGAAATGGCCCTCATCAAGGTGCGGGCCGAACAGGCGACGCGGGCCGAGGTGCTTCGGATCGTGGATATTTTCCGGGCGAAGGTCGTGGATGTAAGCCCTAGTTTTTACACGCTCGAGGTTACCGGGAACGAGGGAAAGATCGCGGCCATAATGGAACTTTTGGACCAGATCGGAATAGTGGAGACAGCCCGTACCGGGAAAGCGGCCCTGGCACGCAGCAAGAAACATTGAAGCCGATCCAAATCAGGAGGTAATTGATGCGAATTTTTTATGATACGGATGCCAGTCTGGATTCTATGCGCGGCAAGAAAATAGGTATCATCGGCTATGGCAGCCAGGGGCACGCGCAGGCTCAAAACCTGCGTGATTCAGGTCTTCAGGTGACGGTGGCAGCCCGGCCGGGGTCGCCCACTCACGAACAGGCGGTCGAAGACGGATTTACCCCGGTTTCGGTTCGCGAAGCCGCCGAGAAGTGCGATGTAATCCAGATTCTCGTCCCGGACCACGCTCAGGCGGCTATTTACAGGCAGGACATCGCTCCCTTTATGAAAGCTGGCAGGACGCTTCTGTTCTCTCACGGTTTCAATATTCACTACGGGCAGATCATAGCTCCCAAAGAGGTGGATGTGGTGATGGTGGCCCCCAAAGGGCCCGGACACCTGGTCAGGAGCGAATACGTGCGCGGAGCGGGCGTGCCGGCCCTTGTCGCCATTCATCAGGACGCATCCGGTCAGGCGCTCAAGACGGCCCTGGCGTATGCGTCGGGGATCGGCGCAACGCGAGCCGGCGTCATGGAAACCACCTTCAAGGAAGAAACCGAAACGGACCTTTTCGGCGAGCAGGCAGTCCTTTGCGGGGGGGTATCCGAGCTGATAAAAGCAGGGTTCGACACGCTCGTGCAGGCAGGCTACCAGCCGGAAATCGCTTTTTTCGAGTGCATGCACGAACTCAAGCTGATAGTAGATCTCATCTACCGCGGCGGGCTCGCCTATATGCGCTACTCCATAAGCGACACGGCGGAATATGGCGATCTGTCCCGCGGCAAAAGGATCATTAACGAGCAAACTCGCGCCGAGATGAAAAAAATTCTCGAAGAGATACAGTCCGGACAGTTTGCAAGTGAGTGGATTTTGGAAAACCAGGCGGGGCGTCCCATGTTCCAGGCCACCAGGAACCGGGAAAAGACGCTGCTCGTAGAGCAGGTCGGCGCAAAGCTGCGCGCTATGATGCCGTTCCTCAATGCCGTTAAGATGATCTGAGACTTTCCGGATGCCGTATACCTCGCGGAGCTGGAGATTTATTGAATGAAGCGAGGAGCGGGAAGCGGCAGTAAGTTCAGTTTTTCTCCCTGCTTCGTGCTCCCGGGGTATTCAGCAATCCTTTTTCCGGAACGCAGGAGTTCCTTTGTCCGACAGGGATTTCAGGAAAAAACGGGACCATATCCCCATCGCCAGGGAGGGAATCCCGTACATCCTTGCTGCAATGTTTGCCACCCTCATTACTGCGGTGCTTGGCTGGGCGGCGGTTACCCTGCTGCTGCTGGCTGCAACCCTGCTGACCGGTCACTTTTTCCGGGACCCGGAAAGAGTTTCTGTTGCGGGCCAGAATGATATCCTATCTCCGGCAGACGGCCGGGTAATCGCTGTAAACAGTATCCCCTCGGCACGATTTACAGACAAACCGGCCATCAAGATCAGCATCTTCATGTCGGTTTTCGATGTGCACGTTAACCGGGTACCGGTCTCCGGGGCAATCGAGGGCATACAGTACGAGAAGGGCAGGTTCATGGCCGCCAACCATGCGCAGGCGAGCGAGCAAAACGAGCGGAACTGGCTCTGGTTCAGGTCCGATTCCGGCCGGGACATTGTAATTACGCAGGTGGCCGGTCTTATTGCACGCCGCATCGTCTGCTGGCCTGAAATCGGAGACCGGGTGGTTCAGGGAGAACGATTCGGAATGATCCGGTTCGGGTCTCGAATGGACGTCTATGTGCCGGAAAACAGCGAAGTACTGGTGTCCAAGGGCAGGCATGTCTATGCGGGGGAAACCGTTTTATGTCGAATGAATTCGTAAAGAAGCGGCGCCCGCGCCGGAAGAGGTGGCGCAGGGAGGGTAAAGCGCGGCGTGGGATATATATCTGGCCGAATCTCTTTACCACGGCAAACCTCTTCAGCGGCTTTTTCGGGATCGTCAGCTCGATCAACGGCGATTTCGAGTTGGCCGCCATCGCGATCTTTGCTTCCTGCATTTTCGACATCCTGGATGGAAAGATTGCCAGGCTGACCGGAGGAACGAGCCGTTTCGGGGTGGAATACGATTCGCTCTCAGACCTTGTGGCATTCGGGGTGGGGCCCGGTTTGCTGATGTACCTGATAGCGCTCAAACCCTTCGGCCGGGTTGGTTGGCTGGCTGCTTTCCTGTTCATGGCATGCGGGGCGCTGCGGCTTGCGCGCTTCAATGTGCAGGCCGAAACGACCAGCAAGAAGTATTTCGTAGGCCTGCCGATCCCGGGCGGGGCGGCCATGATAGCCGCGACGGTCCTTTTTCTGAGCCACTGGAGCATCGCCGTCCACGGTTCGGTTATAAGCTTCGTACTTCTCGGCATGACCTTCGTACTGGGGTTTTTTATGATCAGCACGATGCCTTATAATAGTTTCAAAGATATTGAATTCATAATGGCGAGGCCCTCCTTCGTAATGTTCGGCGTAGTAGTTCTCGTAACTATAATCGCAGTGACCCCGCCGTTCATGCTCTTTATTCTCCTGGCGATTTACACGGCTTCAGGTCCCGTAAGATGGACCGCCTGGAAGATCATGGGGAAAAAAGGGTTTCAGGAAGGCGCAGCCGTACAGCAAGGACTCTCAGCGCCAACGCCGGAAATATCTCCGGCGGAAGAGCAACCCGCTTCGATCGAGAAGCCGGGCGAAAATATCCAGGATTGAAGGTGACTTCAAATGCCCAAAACTATCAGTGAAAAGATTTTGGCGGACCATGCCGGGAAGCCCGAAGTTTTCCCGGAAGAACTCGTGGAAGTAAGAATCGATTTTGCGAATGGAAACGATATAACGGCCCCGCTCGCCATCGAGGCATTCAGGCGCGCGGGGGCCAGGAAGGTATTCGACCGGGAGCGCATCAGTCTTGTTCCCGACCATTTCGTCCCGAACAAGGATATAGCCTCCGCCGCCCAGGCGCGAGTGCTGCGCGAATTTGCAAAGGAGTTCGACCTCCCGTATTATTTCGAAGTAGGGCGAATGGGGGTCGAACACGCGCTTTTGCCCGAGCAGGGACTCGTCCTGCCGGGAGACGTCGTAATCGGGGCCGACAGCCACACCTGCACCTACGGAGCGCTCGGCGCTTTCGCAACCGGGGTGGGAAGCACCGATCTCGCGGCAGCCATGATAACGGGCCGGATCTGGTTCAAGGTGCCGCCGTCCATGAAGTTTGTCTTCAATGGAAAACTGCGGCCCTGGGTTGGAGGCAAGGACCTGATCCTGTACACTATCGGTCAGATCGGCGTGGACGGCGCAAGGTACCGGGCAATGGAGTTCGCGGGCGAGGTGATCGATCGTCTTCCCATGTCCGACCGGTTTTCGATGTCCAACATGGCTATCGAAGCCGGCGCCAAGGTCGGGATCATAACGCCCGACGCGATCACCGAGGGATATGTCAGCGCCCGTGCAAAAAGGCCCTACAAATTCTACAAAAGCGACCCGGACGCCACCTACGAGACCGTATATGAATGGGACATCTCGAACCTCGAGCCGGTCGTGGCCCTTCCCCATTCGCCGCAGAACGTCAAGCCGGTCACCGAAATTGAGAAAACCCCGATAGACCAGGTGGTAATAGGCTCGTGCACCAACGGGCGCCTCGAGGATTTGAGGATGGCCGCGCTGGTGATGAAGGGCAGAAAGGTTGCGCCGGGGGTCCGCTGCATTGTCATCCCGGCGACTCAGCAGATATACCTGGAGGCGATGGAAGAAGGACTGCTCGAAACCTTCATAGAGGCCGAAGCGGCCGTAAGCACTCCGACCTGCGGCCCCTGCCTCGGCGGGCACATGGGAATACTCGCGCCGGGAGAAACGGCTATCGCGACCACCAACCGCAACTTCGTCGGACGAATGGGACACGTGGAAAGCAAGGTATATCTGAGTAACCCGGCGGTTGCAGCCGCTTCGGCCATTCTCGGGCGTATAGCGCATCCTGAAGAGGTAATGAGCTGATGAAACTCAAGGGAAAGACATGGAAGTTCGGAAACGACATCGATACGGACGCTATCATACCGGCGCGCTGCCTGAACACGACCGATCCGAAAGAGCTTGCCGCGCACTGCATGGAAGACGCAGACCCTGAGTTCGTCTCCAGGATCAAGCCGGGAGATATTATCGTAGCGGGAAAAAATTTCGGCTGCGGGTCGTCGAGGGAGCACGCGCCGATCGCCATAAAGGCAGCCGGAATCAGTTGCGTCGTCGCACACAGCTTTGCTCGAATCTTTTACCGCAATGCCTTCAACGTGGGTCTGCCGATCCTGGAATGCCCCGAAGCCGCCGAGCGCATCCAGCCGGAGGACGAGCTGGAAGTCGATCTCGGTTCGGGCGTTATCGAGAACCGCACGCGGAACGAAACATACCATGCACAGGCCATCCCGCCTTTCATGCAAAAACTCATCGAGGCCGGGGGCCTCATCGAATACGTGCGGGAGCAGATGTCAGGGCAGGAGTAGGGGCTGGATTTATCGCCGCCCGAAAAAAGGCCGGCATGGAATTCTTTTATGCCTAAACTTAAGTGAAAGCAGGTGTCAAATGGCGAAAAAATACCGCATAGCGGTTATTCCAGGAGACGGCACGGGCACCGAGGTAATTCGGGAAGCCCTCAAGGCGCTGGACGCCGCCTCTGAAAAGTCGGGGTTTTCAACCGAGAAGGTCCACTTCGATCTTGGGGGCGAGCGCTATCTCAGGACCGGGGAGATTTTACCCGAAGGTACGATTGAAGAATTGAGGAAATTCGACGCCATCCTTCTGGGAGCCATCGGCCACCCGGACGTAAAGCCGGGAATACTGGAAAAGGGGCTTTTGCTCGAACTGCGCTTCAACCTTGACCAGTACGTGAATCTACGGCCCGTAATACTCTATGAGGGGGTGGATACGCCGCTCAAGGACAAGGGGCCGGAGGACATAAATTTCGTTGTCGTCCGGGAAAATACGGAGGGCCTTTACGCGGGGGCCGGCGGGTTTCTGCGCAAGGGGACCCCGCACGAGGTCGCCGTGCAGGAATCGATAAACACCCGGCTCGGCGCAGAGCGCTGCATCCGGTTCGCCTTCGATTTCTGCCGCAAACGCAATTACCGCAAAAAACTTACGCTGTGCGGCAAGACCAACGTGCTGACCTACGCCTTCGACCTCTGGAAGCGCGCATTCGATGAGGTGGCCAAAGAATATCCGGACGTGCAGACCGACTACGCCCATGTCGACGCGATCTGCATGTGGATGGTCAAAAACCCTGAATGGTTCGACGTGATCGTAACCGACAACATGTTCGGGGACATCATAACCGACCTTGGCGCGATGATTCAAGGCGGCATGGGAATCGCCGCAGGCGGCAACATAAACCCGAACGGTGTTTCGATGTTCGAACCGATAGGCGGGTCGGCCCCGAAGTACACGGGCCTGAACGTCATCAATCCGATTGCAGCGATCGCGGCGGCCCAGATGATGCTGGAGCACCTCGGAGAGACAGGCGCCGCAGGGCTGATCGACAGCGCCGTAAGAAAGGTTGTGTCAAAAGATCTGAAAAGCCTTTCGGCGGGCCATATGGGCTACTCGACAAGCGAGGTGGGCGACCTGGTAGTGAACTATATAACCCGATAATCGCAATGATATCGCTTATAATGGCAAAAGAGGTAGCAGCGGTAATGGAACAAAATGGAATCAAAGTGGCGGTCGCAGGGGCAACAGGCGCAGTCGGCAACCTGATGGTCAAAGTCCTGGAGGAAAGGGCGTTTCCGGTAAGCGAACTCAGGCTTCTGGCCTCGGCGCGTTCCATCGGCAGAACACTCAATTTTCGCGGCCGCGAAGTCCCCGTTCAGGTGCTCGATGAAAATTCGTTCGAGGGTATCCAGTTGGCCCTCTTTTCCGCAGGAGGCAGCGTCAGCAGGGAATTCGCGCCGATAGCCGCCCGGGCCGGCGCCGTCGTCGTCGATAATTCGAACGCCTGGCGCATGGACCCGAAGGTCCCGCTGGTGGTGCCGGAGGTGAACCCCGACGCCGCGCTTTCGCATTCAGGCATAATTGCCAACCCGAACTGTTCCACCATACAGATGGTGGTAGCGCTAAAGCCCATATATGATGCGGTGGGGATCAGGCGGATCGTCGTAACGACTTTCCAGGCGGTTTCCGGCACGGGGAAAAGGGCGATCGAGGAACTGCGCACCCAGGTACGGGATATCGTACAAGGGCGTGAGGCAGTCCGGCAGATATATCCTCACCAGATCGCCTTCAACTGTTTTCCGCATATCGGACCTTTCTTGGAAAACGGGTTCAGCGAGGAAGAGATGAAGATGGTCCACGAGACCCGGAAGATATTCAGCGATCCCGAAATCCGGGTTTGCGCGACCACGGTGAGGATTCCGGTCATCTACGGCCATTCCGAGTCTATAAACATAGAAACGGGAAAACCCATTTCGCCCGAAGAAGCGCGCAGATTGCTCGAGGCCGCACCGGGGGTCAAAGTGATAGACGATCCTTCCAGGGGAGTCTATCCGGTCCCCTTGAACGCGGCGGGCGCCGACGAGACCTTTGTCGGCAGGATTCGCACGGACCCTTCGGTTGAAAACGGCCTGGCCATGTGGGTAGTCGCGGACAATATACGCAAGGGGGCCGCCACCAACGCCGTCCAAATTGCGGAAATCCTGCTGAGCCGCGGCCGGCTCTAGCCGAAGATGCGAATCATTGCGGGCGATTTTCGGGGACGGCTTCTGCGTGCCCCAAAGGGCAACAGGATTCACCCGACCATCGACAAGGTTCGGGAATCGATCTTTAATATCATTGCAGCGGAAGTTGCGGGTGCGAAGGTGCTGGACCTGTTTGCCGGGACCGGAGCAATGGGACTGGAGGCGCTGAGCCGCGGGGCGCAGTTTTGTTGTTTTGTGGACCAGGGGGAGGAAGCCGTACGCCTGATCCGGGAAAATGTCCAATTGTGCGCGGCGCAGGAGAGGTCGCGTATCATTCAGGGACCGGCCGCTTCGGCAATCCGGCGTCTGGGCTCGGAAAATGAGCTGTTCGATCTCATCTTCATGGACCCGCCGTACGGAAAAGGACTCATCGAAAAGAACCTCCGGATCATTGGCGACGTTGCCCAAGACGATGCGCTGGTCATCGCCGAGCAACACATAAAAGACGAGCCGCCGGAGGTTCCAGGAACATGGCAAAAAGATCGCGAACGCAGATACGGCGACACCCTGATTTCGGTCTACTCGAAGTTATAATTCCATAAGACCCGTAGGGCGGGCTGAGCGGAGCGCAGCCCGCCAAAACCGTCCTAAACAGGAGGAAAGATGTACAACATTGCGGTATATCCCGGCTCATTCGACCCTATTACGAACGGACATATCGACCTGCTGGAACGCGCGCTCAAAATCTTTGACAAGATCATCATCGCCATCGCCGCAAACCCGGGGAAGGACCCCCTGTTTTCTCCTGAAGAGCGCCTGGACATGATAAAGGTCTCCCTGTCGGACCATCCCTTGAAAGACCGGGTGAAGGTGGACCTTTTCCATGGGCTGCTCGTCGACTATGTGCAATCGATTCCGGCCAGGGCCATCATAAGAGGGCTTCGGGCGATAAGCGACTTTGAATACGAATTCCAGATGGCGCTCATGAACCGGAAGTTGAACGCCGATATCGAGACGGCTTTCATCATGACGGGGATGCGCTGGATTTTCATCAGCTCCAGGATCATCAAGGAGGTTGTCATGTCCGGCGGAGATGTATCGGGCCTGGTCCCGGTGAACGTCGAACAAAAGCTGGTGGAAAAACTGGCGGGTGCGAAAAAGAATAGCCTTTACTAGTGTGTCCCGAGTTAGAAATTGGCTACAAAACTCCGGTGAGCGCGAGGCCGTCATTCCGGCATGTCTTAAGCCGGGACCCAGTTCTCTTTTTATCTTCTCAAGAGTTCGTCTGGACCCCGACTCAAAAGCCCCGGGGTGACGCAGGCATTCAAACTTGGCTGTCGCTGCAGCCGTAGCCGATTTACGGGATACTTCGGCTTTCTTCTGCCTTCCTGCCTCAACGAATGTCTTCAGCTTTTCAGGCAACCCCTGCTTTTTCGCTGCTTTGCTACGAGCACTGTTTTCAGTCAGACGGATTAAACCCAAATCCCGGCGCCGGCGCCGGCTAAAAGAATTGATCCCCTGGCTTTAGAAACGGACTGCTAACCAGCGTTTTCTACACAGGCATGCAAAGCGTCTCCATCCAGCCCCTTACTGAAACAGGCTACCGCTTGCTTCATCAATTCCGCAAGACCCTCATATCGTTTGGCATTCTCCTGAGCAAATTGTTTCTTAACTTCAAGAGGCGCGTTGGAAGGCACTGGTACAAGAGGTGCAAAGATTGTTTTATGTGTAGTACCTACGTAATCCTTATTGTACTTGGCCTTGTAAACAGAATACCCTTTAAGACTTGCCTTTACCGGAGCATGGTGCATAGCCGGAAGCTTACCCACCTTTACGTTACCATAGGAATGATACCCGCCAGATGAGTGCGCTGCACCGGCAACTGCGCCTTCAAGCGCTGCTTGCAACAGCATGACACCAAACTGAGCAACTGCTAATTTGGTTGCAGAATTCTTGAATTCATTTGCTGTTTTAGTATAATAATCTCCTGCTCGCTCATAGGAGTCCCTGGCGTTATCAAAGTTATCCTGAGCCAGAAAATAATCTCCTAAGATATGATATTTCGAGCCATTGGTCTCTAACTGACTATCTGGCACTGTTACGTCGACCCCGGTTTCGTACAGATAAAGTGCCGTGTCTACATTACCTCCATTACAGGCTAAGCAAAAAGCAGTATTGCCTTTGGTATCTTTACTATTCTTGTCGGCACCGTTGTCGATCAGTAACTGCACAGTTTCCGGAGTACCGTGATAAGCAGCAGCCATCAAGGGAGTCCAGTTACTTGCCGTCCTGATATTCGTGTCTGTCCCCTTATCCAGCAGCAATTTCGCAGTATCTATATTACCGCTATAAGCAGCAAGGTATAATGCCGTGGCTCCATCTTTAGTCGTTAAATTTACGTTGGCGCCTTTATCGAGCAGTACTTGTACAACCTCGGTTTGTCCATTTTGACAAGCAAACATTAACGCGGTAAAACCTACTGCGTTCACGGCATCGATGTCAGCCCCTTTGTCAAGCAGCACTTGTACTACATCAGTATGCCCACTTTCAGAGGCCATAATCAAAGCCGTTGCCCCTGCACTCCCGCCGGCATTAGCTCTTCTGGCTTTACCCACATCCACTTTAGCATTGGCGCTGGCAGCATGATCAAGTAATAATCTTACAACTTCGGTGTGCCCATAAGTAGCAGCAGCCATTAACGCAGTTGCGCCAATCCTGTTCTCCATATTGGGATTGGCACCCTTGGCGATAAAATCTTGAGTCGCATTCAAATTACCTTGTTGTGCCGCTTCGAACAAATTCCTGGGCCCGGATGATTGAGGGGCAGTTGCGCATCCAGCGATCACAAACACGAAGGCAATTAATGAGTACAGTCCGATAAAACGTCGAATGTTCATCACTCACTCCTCTTAGCGATTAAATCACCACTCAATGATGTATCAAATTGTACGATGGGCATTCACAAAAGCATAATATCATGCTATCGAAAGGATACCAATGATTCGCAGTCAAGACTTGATATCCAAATGTGGCCGATTTTCACTTTGAAGGCCGTATCTAACCTAATAATCGCTGCTGGGTTGTTAACTGGAGCAGTTTGACACATGATCCTGGTTAACGAGAGCCAAGATAGGTTCGTGTATACCTGTGTATACGACTTGTCAATGGGTATTTTGAAAGGTATCAAATGGTGATCAGATATACCCAAATGCGACACAGTAAACTGTAAATTCAGTGCCTTATGAATGTCTTGGGCTGAGGAATTGCGATCTCTAAGAAGGCAAGAACTTACCGCACCGCTTGCAACGCTCCACCTTCGTTTAAGTAGTGAAGTCTCGGCTAGAGGTCCAATTACCCTTATATATTCGCCTAACGTATTTCGTATTTACCCGTAGTGCACTTCCAGGCCGAACGTAGCAGGAAGCTTTAGATTTATCATCATCAGGACCAACGTTTCCAATGCGTTCACTCGCATCTTCGAGTTCTTCCCGTCACTTAAACTGGGGCGGTGCTCAACGCCAATTGACATATAAATACCAATCTTGAAATTCGTCACCCTTCGAAATTGTGGTCTCCACCCGGTAACTTGGTCACAATTCCACACACCGAAGACTCTGCTTTTGAAACAAGAGGTAAGACCTTGAAAAGGGAAAAATGTAACGCCGGCGATCCATCAAGTATGCCCTGAGGAAAAACATGGCGAGGCCGCTACGGATTGAATATGAAGGAGCTATTTAGTAAGCGGTGAGCGGTGAACAGACAAAGCAAAAGAAAATAATTCCTCTCGGTTCTATCGCCACGCGGTGAGCAGAAAGAACCACTACGCACTGGTGAATGGACGAAAGCGAATTTCCCCCATCCCCTCACCGCTTGCCCGTGCACCACAGAGGCGTTCGATAATTCCAAAAATCCGGTGGCCCGCTTCGAGAGGCCAAGGTCGCCCCTTAGAGAACACGGAGGGAGCCATCCTGGCAGCTTGTAGCAAGTTAGCGTTAACCCGCTATTCTCAGCGGTCTCTGTGTTCTCTGCGGTGAATCGCTTGGTTGTAAATTTGACCGATACCAATCCCTCTTTAGGCCCGATAGACCCCTTTTATTTGCAAAATCACCCCGGAGACGATAGTTTTCCGTTTAATGATTCTCTATATTCAGTATCAGGGTTATGATACCTCTCCTGTGGGCCCGACAGCCATTGGAATTACATCACCTCTTTCGACCGGTTCTCTCCTCCACCATCTCGTGTCTTTTGCACTGCTGAAGCTCCTGTTATCACCTTTGGCAGGGCATTTACCGGCACATAAGGCGCCGGTTTTTTCAACCCCCGGTTTAGGATGCCAGACATGACAAAAATGACCGTTAATCCTGGAGTTTGTGGATTCATCTGCCTCATCGAAGCTGAGCAGGCGAAAAAGTATAATGCCTCGGTTCGCACGCAAAGCCCATGCAAACAGGTCAGCAGGTTCGCGGAAGCGATTACTGAAGTCGATTTCATGGAAATAATGCGAGCCCCTATAGGCCAAAACAAGGTAGTTCAAGCCGCAGCAGTTTGTAAACTCCACCAGAGCTGTGTCATTCCGTCAGCAGTGGGTTCGCTACTCTAAGTTGGCCCATTTCGATACTCTCATTTGGCCCACCCTGAAACCGAAATCGTGTAGCCTGATCCGGTCATTTTAGACTGGAGAGGGAGGCACGTTGGACAGGAGAGGGAAAGTGGAGTTATTCGAGCAAATCCGCAGAGAGTATGAACATGGAGAAGGGACAATTATTGGAGTGGCTAAGAAGCTGGGCATTCACCGGCGGATGGTGAGGGAAGCGTTAGCCGATGCGGTCCCCAAGGAGCGCAAGAAAGCGGTTCGGCAGTGGCCGAAGCTGGCACCGGCAGTTTCATTTATCAATACCATCCTTGAAGCAGACCAGCACGCCCCGCGCAAACAGAGGCACACGGCACATCGCATTTGGCGACGTGTCCGGGATGAGATTCCCGATCTTGATGTGGCAGAGTCAACGATTCGCAAGTATGTGCGTAGTCGAAAGCACGAACTGGGACTGATCAGAGGAGACATCTTCGTTCCGCAATCGTATCGATGGGGCCAGGAGGCACAGGTAGATTGGTATGAGGCCTATGCCGATTTAGATGGCGAGCGGCAAAAGCTCTATATCTTCTGCGTGCGCAGTATGGCCAGTGGAGGAGCGTTTCACCGGGCCTACCCGCACGCTACTCAACAAGCATTTCTGGAAGGCCATGAGTTTGCGTTTGACCACTTTGGCGGTGTTTTTCAAGTTCTGCGCTACGACAATCTTGGATCGGCGGTAAAGAAGATCTTACGTGGGCATCAGAGGGAGGAAACGGCAAGATTTATCGCTTTTCGCTCACATTGGGGGTTCCAATCGGAGTTTTGCACTCCTGGCGAGGGACACGAGAAAGGGGGCGTTGAAGGTGAGGGAGGATATTTTCGTCGCAACCATCTGGTTCCAGTCCCCAAAGCCCGCAATCTCGAAGATCTCAATGAACAACTCCTTAAGGCTTCTCAAAGCGATGAAGGGCGTGTGATTAGCGGACAACCCCGGAGCGTGGGCGAGTCCATGACTATTGAGTGCGACCAGTTACAGCCTTTGGCCCAGGAGGGTTTTCAATTAGCAGCGATTCACTATCCAGTAGTCAACGCGAAAGGGTCGGCAAAGGTACTGACGAACTTTTACTCGGTGCCATTGCCGGCAGGGGTGGAAGTACAAGCCAAGGTATACCCGGCCTACGTGGAGATCTGGCATGCGGGCAAGCTCGTAGCCAGGCATGAACGCTCGTTCGGGCGTCAACAAAAAGTGCTCGATCTGGAGCATTACTTGGAAGTTCTAATGAAAAAGCCGGGCGCTTTTGCGGGTAGCACACCTCTTGAGCAGTGGAGGCATCAAGGAAGGTGGCCGGAGTGCTACGACCGGTTCTGGGCAAAGCTTAAAGAGCGCCAGGGCAAGCAGGAAGGGACCCGTGCCATGATCGAGGCTCTCATGCTGGGCCGCGAGTATGGCTACGAGCAACTGGAAAGAGCAGTAGCTGAGGCCCTGGCATTGGGCTGTTGCGATGTGAGCGCAGTCCGATTGCTGCTCCACTCGGTCAATACCGCGGAGCGGAGGTCGGCTGAGCCTGTAGAGATTGGAGAGCTAAGTTGCTATGACCGTCCCCAGCCCCGGATGAATGAGTATGACCAACTGCTTCGCAACTGGTCGGGCGGGGAGGTGGTCCAATGAGCGCTCCAACGGTTGGCCTACAGGAATCAACGATTGTTGAGTATGCCAAACAGTTGCAGCTCCCGACACTGAGAAGACAGTTTTCTCGATTAGCCGAGGAGGCTGCAAAGCAAAACCAGAGTCATCTCAGTTACCTCGAAACTTTGCTGGAATCAGAGTTGGAGGAAAGGGAGCGCAACGCTATTGCCCGGCGCATCCAAGAGGCACACTTTCCGAAGGTGAAAACACTCGAAGAGTTCGAGTTCGGCAAGACGCCGCATGTGCCTGCGGCCTTGATCCGAAACCTCGCCGATGGAGGCTATCTCAAACGAAGCGAACCCGTACTTCTTTTAGGCGAAGCGGGAACGGGAAAGACCCATCTGGCAACGGGGCTCGCGGTTGCTGCCTGCCGCCAGCGCAAACGGGTTCGGTTTACGACGGCAGCCAACCTCGTAAACGAACTCATCGAGGCCAAAAGCCAAAACGTGGTTAAGCGTGTCACCAGCCGTTGGACACGCTTTGACCTGATTGTGATCGACGAGATGGCTTATGTAACAATACCGGAATCGGCTGCGGAGCTGCTGTTTCAGGTGATCGCGGGACGAGCGGAGCGGGCGGCTGTGATCGTAACAACGAATCTGCCGTTTTCCGAATGGACCACGATGTTTCCCAATGCGCGGCTTTGTAAGGCAATGCTGGACAGGTTGACGGACCAGGCGCACATCATCGAGACCGGAAACGAATCATACCGCTTCCGAAGGACGCTCGAGAAAAGGAACGGCGGCAAAAAATGAAATCCAAACGATCTCTTCCGCCTCCCAGCTTTTGACTGTCAACACTGCCGGTGGGGGTTGAAACTCCGGTCGCCCTACGGGCTCCCTGCGTTTCAACCTCGACCGGCAACCCTCAATTTTGGGGTGGAATAGACTAACAAGAAGATTGAAAAACCAGAGGCGTCGATCCTGAGGCAGGGGATCGGTCAGTTTTACTAAAACGAATCAAAAACCAGACTTTGGGGTGGGCCAAATGAAAGTATCAAAATGGGCCAAATCAAGTTGACGAAACCAAGCAGTGATCAAAGCGGTGGAGGCCGAACTGGGCCTGGCTTTAAAGAAAAACATTGCCATCAAATATGAAGAGTGATTTGAAGCGCATATTGCGCATGATGCCGATAAACCGGCCCTCACTCATGCGTTTCCGCCAGGTCGATTATCCGGACCTGAACTTCCTGCTCTCCTTCCGAAGGCACATCCGTTTCAACCGTCAATACAGTCGGAACCAGGCCGCCAGGGGGTATGTTCTCCATATTGGGGACTACCTCCAGACTGAATTCGGACTCATTTGGAAGCGGCTTCTGCGTTACATGAAGGATTCGTTCATCGTATTTACATCTTACTATTTTGAAGTCTCTATTCTTATTATTAAAGACGAGCACCTTTCCGGAAGTCACGCCTTGATTGGCTGACAAGCGGCCCACGATAAGCACTTTGGGCCTGATTCCAATCTCTCCTTCTATAGAACCGTTTACCCGGACGTTAAGCACAGGTTTTTCGGCAAGGTCGGTATAAAGAGTAATGTACCCGCCGTAGTCCCCTCTCAGCGTGTTATTGGAGACTCTTAGCCGGTAATGTTTTCCGTTTTCTACGGTTTCAAGCTTGTATGAGGCCTTTTTGTTGAGATCGTCGTCAGTTTTCAGTATGTGAAACTGCTTCGAGGTCGTAATGAGATCGACCGTCTTTTCAGGGAGACTATCGGCAACTCCCTGAAAATTGATGGTTTTCTCCGGCCGAATTTCAATCAGAGGTTTGACGGTCCCCTCCACGAGCAGGGTCACACGAGGATTTGCGGGGTCATCGCTCAAAACAGTCGCGGTCTTTACAACGTATCCCTGGAACCCTTTCAATTTGAACTCTAAAGTTACTTTTCCCTCCCCGCCGGGAAGGATTGCCCTGTCAAAACGGGCAATCGTGCAGCCTCAACTGGGCTGGACATCTCTTATATTGAGAGTGGCTGTGCCGCCGTTTTTCACAATGAACTCATGGGAGAACGGTGTCGTTTCGGAAAGCTCCCCGAAATTATAATTGGTTTCGGCAAAAAAGACGTTCGAAGTCTGTGAGGCGGCAAGCACGGCAATTGCCAAAAGACAGCCATTTCCAAAGCAACCTGTCAGGACCTTGAAGGTCCGTTTGAATAATTTCCCCATCTATGAAATCTCTCCTGCTGTGTCGCGTTAAAGGGAAAAGGCGGCCAGGCGGTCTTCATCGCATTTATGCGCTTAATGTAATCAGAATCCTGGAATATTCCCGAACTCGGAACAAAAATATCCACCCCGGCCTCGACCGGGTCGCCAATCGTGCCGGTGTGGACTCCACAGTCCACTTCGAGCAGATTGTGTGCGCAAAATTCCGCGAATAAAATAACTCCACGCTCTGCGAGGTTTTTCGAAATTTGCAGAACTTTCGGTACAGTACCTTCGAGCAGAACATTTGCCCGGTTTCGATCTATCAGTTCCCGGCACTGGTGCATCTTTGAAGCATCAGATCCATGACGGCGCCGGTTGTGAAATGCGATATCTTCAGTATTCAAAAAGCCGGCCCAACGTGTACTAACGGGGCTTTTTCCGCCATGAGCAACGAAAGTGGTTGACTCGGGGCCAATTGAGTGTATATACACACTCTGGCTTATCTGCTCGCTGCTGCATGTGATGTTTCGGCCCTGCAAAATATCCCCGATGCGCCGGCCTGGGCATTTGAGCAGCCCGGGAGACGGGGAAAGAAGTCCCAATCGATGGAGTCTCATATGCCGGTTGTCGGCGTCATAACCTGCGAAATCCTGGAGCTTGAGTTTGCTTATTTGCTGTCAATGGATCAGGAAATTGCGGGTATAACCGTAGTGGAAGATTCCTACTCCTCCGGGCTCATCCAATCGCTGAAGTCTCTCGGCCGCTTGGAGCCGCGCATGACTCCTCTTTTAAACGGGTTCAGCCCGGCCTTTGCCGGTCGTAAGGAAGTCCTGGTACGCGTGCTTGAACTGGGTCTGCACAACAGCAAAGATCTCTTGCAGAATGGGTTGGGTAAAGCGGTCAGGGAAATGGCGCGCTATGTGGACGGTATTTTTCTGGGATATGGTCTGTGTGGGAATGCACTGCAAAACCCGGAAGAATTGTTTGCCGATGCAGGAGTTCCTATCTTTTTTCCCAGAGATGACGATCACACGGTGGACGACTGTGTCGGGCTCATCATCGGCGGGCGGGAGCGCTATTATGAGGAGCAATGCAAGGAAGCCGGGACGTTTTTTATGATCCCCGGCATGACCAGGCACTGGAGACCCCTGTTTGATAAAGAAATCGGCAAGTGGAGCCCACAAATCGCCAAACGCATTTTCCGCAGCTACAAACGGTCGCTTCTGCTCCCGACCCCTGTGTTATCGGAAAAGGAGATGAGGCAGAATGTCGAGGATTTTAACACCCTCTTTAATCTTTATACAGAATCGCAAAGCGGGACACTGAATCTCCTGCAAGGGGCCTGGGAAGGTGCAAAGAAAGCTCTTCAAAGGACAGTGAGCAGTGAGCAGTGAACAGAAAAAACTACTAATACCAATTTGCCTTCAAGATGTGCCCATGGCGATGGGTTTCGCTCCGCTTCACCCATCCTACACTTCTGTACCGGCTGCGTTAATTCGTAGGGTAGGTAGAGTGAAGCGAAACCAATCACATTCATCTTTAACGCAACTTCGTATAAGCACTGGTTAATGGATGAAAGGGAATTTCCGCCATCCGCGAGAGGCAATGGGCGCGGGAAGATATTTTTCTCGAAGTTTGTCAATGAGCGCTGCCGGTCGGAGAGTTGGAGGTGAAATATTCTCTTTTCTAGGCTTGGCCCCACTCTTTCATAGACGGAGGAACCGACCCTGTGAAGAACCGGTCCGGCGATCGAGAAGCAGTACAGATCAGAACGACTCTCAAACCCGGTGATATCGGCTACATCACGTACCTGCACGGGGTCCTGTACGCCCGGGAATACAGGCTGGATTGCACACTGGATGGTTATGTCGCCGAGAGCCTGGCCAGGTTTGTTTTGTCATTTGATGCAAAGAAAGATTGTCTTTGGCTGGCGGAAGAACAGGGACAAATCGTCGGGTCAATCGGCGTGGTCGGGGAATCGGATTCAACAGCCCAGTTGCGCTGGTTTATTGTGCACCCGGCCAAACGAGGCAGCGGACTGGGGCGAAGGCTCCTGGGCGATGCCATTGACTTCTGCAACAAACGGGGATTCAAGTCGGTGTTTTTGTGGACATTCAGTGAACTCAAAACTGCAGCGCACCTGTACCTGTCGGCCGGATTCAGAAAGACTGACGAGAAGACTCATCAGGTGTGGGGCAGGTTGCTTACCGAAGAGCGGTATGAGCTTTTGTGCAGGGACACCTTAGCTCGCCGTTGAAAGATCGAGCAGTTCTTCTATTCTCGATTTCATGCTGTCAATTCTTTTTTCCTGGAGCAGGGAATTCAATGCGCCACGCTGGTTATCGCAGAAATGATAAAGACCGGTTTCGAAATCCCTTCGAATAGTGCCAACAACTGATGAACCGTTTTTAACCACAATTTTCGAAAACGGCCTTTCCAGGTCGGGTTCATAAATCATTCTGATGTCCTTTTGATAAATATAGAGCAAACAGCCTTTCGACGCCGATGAATATAGGTGAACTTTCCCTTTTTGATACGAGGTCAACGACATAGGCGATGGTGCCATAGGAAGGTTTTTTGGCCACCTGCCTGAGTTCATTAGTGATAGCTGTTGAAAGACAGGCCAGTCGCACTTTGAGAGTTACTCTCTTTTCCTACGCTCTTTATTTCGGTATAAACACTCATAATCCCCGTTTTTAATTCCTGTTTTATATCTTCATCATCCGGCTTCTTATCTATTGCGATGTACAACTCGCATAGTCTCACCATCGTTTCGTGCAGATAGATCAGCTCTGAGGTCGAATTCATATCGTTAAACCTTCCCCGTTCCCCCGGTGCTCAAAAGCAAAATGATGCAGCAAGCGGTAGAAAAACCTGGACCGCCAAAACCAGGGGTACATTGAACAGCTTTCCCATGGAGCAAAAAGGACAGAGAGCCCCCAAAGGGATCATTAAAATTCCCCTTGGAGGCATTCACGGTGGGAGTTGCAGGTAGGTCCGCTCCATGGCTTGCTCCGGCAGAAGCTCTTACAAACGTATGATTGACTTATATTATAAGAAGGTTTCTAAAAGGTTACATCGCAACCGGACTTCATGAAGGCTGGCAGGGCTTCTGTGCTATATTTCAGGGAAAAAATCCCCGTTCGAAGAATTTTTTTGGGATCATAATGTAAAGAATCCTCGCTACCGTGCCGGGTTGTCCGCATTCGGCCATCATAGATACCTCATCATTTCCGAAAGATCTGAAATTCATGCCGGCACTCCTCGCACCGCCTCTCATAAATCCCGACCGGCCGGGACTCCGGGTAATTTCCCGACCCATAAGACGATGGTGGTGAGGGACCCACTTCGTCAGAATATTCTCTTTTCAAGGCCTGGTCCCGATTTTTCACCTATGCGAGAACCAGTGAGTAAGTTAGCACATGGTGAGCCACTAAGCCGGAGCCATTACAATGGCATTCGGCCGCACCGTATATACTGCGTTTCCCTGCCTTGATAACACGAGCTGTACATAAGATGTCTTCCTCGCGCGCGCTTCGCAAGAATGCCGTCTTCATGTCCGATGTCACCCAACGCTCATCAATTCCCCGAAGCGTCATGATTGCCAGCCACATTGCAACGTCCGCGGCGCCCATGAGCGTCATGCCACTGACAAGGCCTCCCGGCCGCTCAAGAGATTGCCTGAACGGTATTAACAGACTGCATTCACCGGAAGCACAGGCTTTCACGTTGAATCCATATGGCTTTAGAAAAGGCGTGACCGCCAGGACGCCATTCAAGTCTTCAACCGATACTACCAGATTCCGAATGGACATTTCAGTTGACCCTTCTTTCAAAAGATTCAAGTTGGCCCGGTTACTAAAAGTGTTCAATCCTCTTCTCAGTGAGAATCGCCACCAGTATAACATTACGACCGGTTGGTCTTTTTTTAGGATGCTTCAAAGTTGCATGCCTGCTTCTCCGTTCGTCCCAGGTGTTCTTATTTTTTGATAAAATCAATATAGGCGTGCAGTTGCCGGAGTGTATCCTGCCAGTAGTTTCGATCTTTGGTGGCAGCATAGAGAGCTGCTGCACCATTTAAGGAAATCAGGATGAAATCAGCAATCTCTGCGCAATTCATCCCGAGCTTAAGCATACCTTTCTGATCTGCCTCTTTCAAAGAAGATTCAAATACTCTTGAAAGATTGTAAAAGCCATCCAGTATCTGCTTACTCATATCCGACGACTGCCCGGCAAGATCGACAAGCGAGTTAAGAAAGAAGCAGCCACCGGCAAAGACATTCCCTCCCAAATAATTCTGCATATCGTTTTCAATAATCTTTTTGATTCGGTCGAGGGGATTTTCTATCTTCTTCGAGTCACTGTAAACGATCCCAACCCATATCCTGGTGGCTCTTTCGTATGCTGCCTGCCAGATTTCTTTTTTGCTGTGAAAGTGCGCGTACAGACCACCCTCAGTTAAGCCGGTAGCTTCAAGAATATCGTTTATCGAGGTGTTAAAAAAACCTTTCACCGAGAAGAGTTGGAGAGATCTTTCTATAATATCTCGTCGAGTTTTGTCGCCCTTACGACCCAAACCGTCCATCATCTCTCCGCTACCGAGCTGAATGAGACCATTTAAAAGACCAACTGGTCGGTTTTTATTGGTTGGAAATGATTTTGTCAAGAAAAAACACACTACTGTTTCAAAAAAATTTATGGTGTAATTCGTTTGGAGTAAATTTTTTGACCGCGTTTAGTGGAAAGCTTTCTCATCATATGCTGCTTACGTGTCAGGACATTTGCGGGCCATCCTCGAACCGGTGGCAGAACTTCTCCGTGCTTGCAATAGAAACGAGGTGACAGTGAACAGTGAGCAGTGAGCAGTGAGCAGAAAAAAGCCTCTGAACCGTGAAGTGTGTCCGGGTCCAGAACTCACTAAGTGGGATAAAGGGGCAGCGGAGGTTAGAGTGACCGAGGCATGGGGGTGAGATTTGAAATTTTGAGCATTGATGCGCGCAAAATATGACCCAAGGTTGAGATGCCTAACGAATGCTCACACCTCCGCCATATAACCGAAGTCTACCTCCAACTGACTTATACGCCGCAACCTGCGGGGCATTGAATCAGCGTCACGAGAACCCTCTGGACGAAGAACAGGACGAAGAAGACGTTCCCGAGGTCTCACCCGTGCTCGTTGAGCCCTGGCAGCGAAAGGTTGAAAGTAAAACCTCCGTTTCACAATTGCCGCAGGACGGGCAAAGCACATTATCCTTGTCATCGCTTCGAATGCACAGGTACTCGAAAACATTGTCGCAGCTTTTGCATTTAAATTCATGAATTGGCATGATTATCCCCTCCCCTTGATTTCGAGAGCCGAAGATTGATGAGGCAGCCTCAAGGACCTCCTGCCGCTTCTCCGTCAGTCCATACGCTCTCGTGTTCGCTATCCCAGAGCTACCAGCCTGATGATATTAACCACTTCGGGAATCAGCTTCAAGTATTGTGCAGCCTGCCATGGCGGCGCATCAATTTGGTAAATTATGAAAAGGAACCAATCTTTCACGCGAAGACGCGAAGACGCGAAGAAATCCCCATGAGACATAAATAACTCTTATGAAAAGTTGCGGTGGGCTACGCTTTCGCTCCCTCACCCTGCGGGTCTACCGATCTTTTCATGGTTTCAGGGTGTCCGGCGGGAAATGAGTTGCTAAAACGAAAAACGGTGGGCACGATGATGCTGTGCCCACCCTACGGGGTTACGGGTCTTTTCATTGTTGCGGGTGTCCCATGGGGACATGAGTTGCTGCGGTAAATCGCTTTTTACTCTTTATTTGCTTTTTGCTTCGCTTCTTCAATCAACTCGAGCAAAGATACGATCTTCTCTTTTGGTTTTCGGGCCGTAAACTCTTCCCACGTTTCCGGCGAAAGCATTTTCCTGAGGCATGATTCGACCGGGAAGAAGGCCTGCCAGCAGACGACGATCCGATGGCACGGAAGATCCCCGGCTTCCTGCAGGCAATATGTGAAAGGCGCCTCGCCACCCAGCCTCGGGCACCTTATCCAAAGCTCTTCGCCCGGTTTCGAAGACTGCTCCTGGTTGCTCACGGCTTTGGAAAGCCTTCAATGGATTTCAGGGCGCGCTGAATTTCCTCGTCGGTCAGCTTGTGCTGGGTGAGCTTTCCAGTGAGGAACGCATCGTAGGCGGCCAGATCTATTATTCCGTGACCACTGAAGTTGAACAGGATCACCTTTTCCTTTCCTTCCTGCTTTGCGCGCTCCGCTTCCTGGACCACGGCGGCTATTACGTGGTTGGTCTCGGGGGCCGGGATCACCCCTTCGGTCCTGGCCCATTTTACTCCAGCCGTGAAAGTCTCGATCTGGTCATAGGCCCTTGCCTCGACTATGCCCTCCTTTACGAGGTGTGAAACTATCGGGGCCATTCCGTGATACCTCAACCCGCCCGCGTGGATAGGTTCGGGCAAAAAGTCGTGGCCAAGCGTGTGCATGGGCAGGAGAGGAGTGGTCATGGCCGTATCGCCGAAATCATATGCAAACGGGCCGCGCGTAAGGGTCGGGCAGGAAGCGGGCTCGGCTGCGACGACGGAGAGCTTTTTCCCATGGATTTTGTCGCGCACGAAGGGAAGCGACAATCCGGCAAAGTTACTGCCCCCGCCTGCGCACCCCATTACCACGTCGGGATATTCGCCTATTTTGGCGAGCTGCTTCTGGGCCTCGAGGCCGATAACGGTCTGATGGAGCAGCACGTGATTGAGAACACTGCCTAGAGAGTAACGGGAGTCCTTGTTGCCCACCGCGTCCTCGATGGCCTCGCTTATTGCAATTCCAAGGCTCCCCGGAGAATTGGGATTTTCAGCAAGGATTTTTCGTCCCGCCTGTGTCCTGTCGCTGGGACTCGGGATGCACTCGGTCCCCCAGGTGGCCATCATCAGCCGGCGGTAAGGTTTTTGCTCGAAGCTGATCCTCACCATGAAAACCCTGCACTCGAGGCCGAACATCGCGCAGGCCATGCTGAGGGCGCTTCCCCATTGGCCGGCCCCTGTTTCGGTCGACAGGCGCTTAATGCCGAAAGCCTTGTTGTAGTAAGCCTGGGCTATGGCCGTATTGGGCTTGTGGGAGCCGGGCGGGCTTGCCCCTTCGTACTTGTAGTAAATCTTTACGGGAGCGCCCAGGGCCTTCTCGAAATTGCGTGCGCGGATAAGCGGCGTGGGGCGCCATATGAGATATTTTTCAAGCACCGGCTCAGGGATGTCTATCCAGCGCTCGGTGGAGACTTCCTGCTCGATCAGGTTCATGGGAAAGACAGGGGCGAGATCGTCGGGACCAACCGGTTTACCCGTTCCGGGATGAAGCGGCGGACTCATCGGTGTGGGCATGTCGGATAGAATATTGTACCATTGGGTCGGAATTTCGTTGTCTGCCAGGACTACCTTTGTCTGCTCCATTTCTCTTTTTCTCCTTGCCTGTTGAATGTTGGAAACCAAGCGGCCCTAAAGACAAAAAAGGCCGTGGGGCTAAGGTTGTAAAGAGAACCCGGCCCCACGGCCCTAATCTATGCGCAACGGGCTTATGTGGACAGGCTCATCGCAAAGCCTGCCACCACCATACCGGAGAAGAATTCTTAAGATTAGCCGCCACTATACATTCCTTTCAATCGAACTTTGCTTTTAATACAGCAAAAAGCCAGATGTCAAGGAAGAATTGCTTGCGCATTCCCTCCGGGAGATCGGCTAGCGCGTGAGCTCTTCGATCATCTCCTTTGGGTGCTCCATGTCCACTCTGCGGCCGATTTCCATGCCGGAGCGTATCTTTACGAACGTCGGCGCAGCCCTGACTTTCTCGTGTTCATCGAGCCAGGCCATGGCTCCGGGATTCTTCTCCCATTCGATCGTAATGAAGTTCATCGAAGGAAAGCGTTTCTGCGCTTCAAAAAAGTACGGCCGGGCAGCTTTGCAATCGCCGCATCCCAGTATCCTGACCATGAGAAGGGTATCGCCATCGCGCGCGAGCACTTCTTTAAAGAACTGCTCATCGGTTACGTCAGGATATGCAACTTCTTCTTCCTTTTCCTGCGCCGCCAGAATTTTTTCTTTAAATTCCGGGCTCCCTTCGGCACATTCCTCACACGGACTCGTTGGGGGCAGCGATTCGACGTACCCGATCGCACTCAACGCCGCAGTTATCCCCTGCCCGGTAGCGACGCCGATCTGCTTGAACGGAACATTGGTTACGTCTCCGACCGCCCACACACCCGGAGCGGATGTTTCACCGAGGACCCCCACCGTAATTTCGCCATATTGATTGGTGTCAACCTGGCCGGCGAACGGCTGAGAATTGACCGTGGCGCCGATGCTCGGGAATACGCCGTCAACGGGCTCTTCCCATTGCCTGCCGGTTTTCAGGTCCTTGAGCTTGATTCCCGTGACCGCAGCGCTGCCGCTTATTTCGAGCACCTCGGTGTTTCTGATGACTTTCACATTGGGAAGGTTCGTAACCCGCTGCCTGAGATCGGGGTTGCCCGAAAAATCTTCGGTAATTATTACCGCGATCACTTCTCTAGCGTACTTGCTGAGAATAAGGATATTCTCCAGGGCCGTATTGCCGCCGCCAACGACCGCAACCCTGTCGTTTTTGAAGAACGGAGCATCGCAGGTCCCGCAGAAGGCGATACCCTTGCCCTGCAGTTCTTTGGCGCCCGAGACGGGGAGATTCTTGCGCGTGGCGCCCGTTGCAATGATAATCGCCTTCGTGAAAAACACCATGTCCCCATCAGTTGTCTGCGCGGTAAGCTTGTATATTTTACCCGCCGCTTCGGCAACGGAAACGATGGAACCCTTCACCATGAAGAGGTATTCAGGAAATTTTCTTTGCAGGTTTTCAAAGAATGCGAGCATATCTTCCTGGAAGGTTTTACCCGATACGACCGGAACAAACGGCCAATTGGTGATCTCGGGAGTATCGTTTATCTGGCCTCCGACTTCGGGGCCGACGGCAATCACGTTAAGATGGGCTTCGAGCAGATACACCAGCGCGGACAGTCCTGCCGGTCCCACTCCGATGACTGCGACGTCGTACATTTTTTTCTTCGCCGTATTTTCCATTTCGTACCCCTTTTCCAGAATTCGGGTCCATCCGGCAAACCAGTCTCTACAATATATGTCACGCGATGCGGAGGCGCAGAGAAAAGCAAAAAGTGGAAAAAAGCTTCAAGAAACCACAAATATATTTCACGCGAAGACGCGAAGGCGCGAAGAAAAGCAAGAGGCGTGATGGGTTGCGCTGCGCTCCACCCATCCTACAGGCCTATGGGTCTTTTCATGGTTTGGGGTGCCCCTCGGGGAGATGAAATGCTGTGATGGATATTGTTTATTTTTCGCGGCTTCGCGTGCAAAATGTTCAGGTTCACATCGCCGGTCCCTACAATATATGTCACGGGGACGCGGAGACGCGGAGAAAAACAAAGAGTGGGGGAAAAAACAGCAGGTGAAGTAGGCCACTGGATTTTTGGAATTGTCGAACGCCTTCGTGGTGGATTGTGTTTCCTCTTCGCGGCTTCGCGTGCAAAATGGCCAGGCACGGGAAGAAAAGCAAAGAGTGGGGAAAAAGCTAAATTTTCCTCCACCTGGCCGAAAAGAACCCATCCACATCATGTTTTTGAGGCCAGGAGCGGAAGTAAGGTCCCGATACCATCTCCCGGCAGGCCCCGGGCAGATTTTCGGCCGCCTGCTCGAGCGCAAGTTCCGGGTGTGATTCGCTAAGGTAGCGGGCGACCGACTCATTCTCGTCCGCCAGGATGGTGCACGTTGCATAGACGAGCACACCGCCCGGTTTCAAAAACTGCACGGCATGGGGGAGCAGCTCTTTCTGGAGCAGGGACAGCCGGTAGGGGTCCTTTATGTGCCTTCGCCACTTGATGTCGGGCTTTCGCCGCATCGTCCCCAGGCCCGTACAGGGGGCGTCCAGTAAAATCCGGTCAAAAAGGCCGATGGATTGCGGCCGCAGCATCGATATGTCCCCGGCAAGAGTCCGGATTATCGTTACACCCTGCCTGTTGGCGTTTTTCTGCAGGTCTTCGAGTTTCCAGGCGGATTTGTCGATTGAGAGCACTTCACCTTCGTTTTTCATCAGAATGGCAATGTGCGTCGACTTCACGCCCAATCCGGAGCAAAGATCGAGGACCCTTTCGCCGCGCTCCGGAGCGAGCAGGTGGGAGACTATCTGAGAAGCTTCATCCTGCGGCTGTATCCAGCCTTCCCGGAAAGCGGCGGTCCCGGCCATGTCACGCCTTGGCGCCGGGGCGCGCAGCGCCTGTTCAAGCCAGGGTGAAGGCGCAGTATCGATCCCCTCGGCCTTCAAAGATTCGGCAACTTCTGCGGGCGCAGCCTTGAGCGTATTGACCCGGAAAACCGCCGGGGCGACCCGGTTGCTGGACTCGCAGAAAAGTTCGGCCTCTCCGGGACCGAGTTCATCGATCAGCCTGCCTACAAGCCAAACCGGGTGGGATGTCATTACCGCCGTGTAAAACACCGGGTCTTTCCCCCGGTCCGGCCAGTTCCACTTGCCGCCTTTTCTCGCACTCTCGCGCAGAATTGCGTTTATGAACCTGATAACATGGGGCGGCTGGCTCGTCTTGGCGATCTCGACCGTATCGTTTACGGCTGCGTGGTCAGGTATGCGGTCGAGAAACAAAATCTGGTAGAGGGCCAGCCGGAGGAGGACCCGCACGGCCGGAGCAATCTTGCCGGGCTTCGTCCTGCTAAGCTCGCCAATGTGCCAGTCGAGGCGGCCCTGCCAGCGCACGACACCGTACACAAGCTCAGTCAGAAGCGCCCGGTCGCGCTCATCGAGTCCGGAGTGACGCTCGAGGGCGGTGCGGACCAGGCGGTCGGGGTGGGAAGCCTTCTGCTCCAGGTGAAGCAGGATCTGGTAAGCCAGGATTCGTGATGTGACCATTTCATTTTTGTCTCAAAGAGCAGACTTCCCTGAGAACGGATTCGACCCGGTCGATAGCGACCCGGGTGTTGAGACATGGTCCGAACGGGCGCTGGTTGAAAATGCCGTAAACGGGCAGCGGGGTGGTATCCTGGATTCCGCTGGTGAGGTCTCTTTCGCACGCAACCGCTATGATGAGGTCGGGACGGGTCTCTATGACTATCCGGCGCGCTATGGTTCCCCCCGTGGCAACCGCCATGTTCACGCCATATTTTCCGGTAAGCTCGAGGAGGTCCTTTATGGTGCATTTACCGCAGCGTTTACAATTTTCCACCTGGTGGGTAATCTTGACCTGGCAGTCCTTATCCTGAAGACAGTGCGGCATGAGGAGCAGTATCGTTCTGGGCGGCTTCCCATTGCGGCACTGGGCGAGCACGAGTTCGTTATTTACGGCGACAAAGGCATGCTGGACCTCTTCGCGGCGAAAGCCAGCCAGCTTGCCAACACCGACAAGGACGGGCAGAAGGAGCTTGATCGCGATGCTGCGGAGCTTGCGTGAAAAAGGGACATCATGCCCCAGCGCGAAAACGACGGCAAGCAGCCCGAGGCTTCCAAGCAGCACGGCCCCGGCAAGTACCGTAACAACGGCCATTATCAGCGGAAGGTGAACCGAAATGCGGGCGAAACCGTAATAGGGGACTATGTAGAGCAGGACCAGGGCGGCTGCGGCAATGATTCCCAAAAGAACGACAAGAGAAATTATGATCCGCTTTTCCGAACCCCTGGCAGATGGGCTGAAATCAACAAATGCTGCTTTGGGGGGTGATTCGGTCTGCTTTTCCACGTGAGTCATTCCAGAAACGAGCCTGCCGGTATCGGCCTGCCGAGTGTGAATTCGTGCGCAGGCATACGCCGTTGGCCCTCCATTTGAAGCTCCCCGACAGACAGAGACTGCCCGCAGCCTCCCGCCACCACGAGACCGGATTCCGCCGTGCCGACGACCTCGCCGGGAGCCCTGGCTACGGTCCAGGCAAATGAGGCAGCCCGGAAGCACTTGACCCTTTTTCCCCCCAGGACGAACCACGCGCCCGGGACCGGATCAAACGCCCGAATCTTATTTATAATATCTTTTGCCGGAGAATTCCAATCAATCCTAAGTTCCTGCTTTTCGATCGGAGGCGCGTAAGTAACCAGATTTTCGTCCTGAATCCGGGCCGCAAGCTTTCCGGCCGACCAGTCGCGCAGCGTCTCCACCAAAAGCCCCGCGCCTTCTTCGGCAAGACCCTGATAAACCTTGCCGAAAGTATCCCCGGGGCCTATCACGACTTTTTTTTGCGAAAGCACCGGTCCAGTGTCCATCCCGGCATCCAGTAGCATTATCGAGATTCCCGTTTCGGTTTCGCCCGAAAGTATAGCGCGCTGGATGGGCGCCGCCCCCCTGTACTTCGGCAAAAGAGAGCCGTGGACGTTCAGGGTGCCAAGGGCGAAAATGTCGAGGAAAGCCTGCGGAAGAATCTGCCCGAAAGCCACCACCACGGCGCATTGCGCACCGTATGAGCGGATCTTTTCGACAACTTCCCCGCCACGGATGCGTTCGGGCTGATAAACGGGAAGCCCTGCCTCATTCGCCAATGTTTTGACAGCCGGTTCACAGATTTTACGGCCCCTGCCGCTCGGGCGGTCGGGCTGGGTGACAACAAGGCAGATATCAGCGCCCCAATCCAGCAGCTTGCGCAGGCACGGCACAGCGAATTCAGGAGTTCCAAGAAAGACGAGTCTGGGCAGAGGAGCAGCTATTCCTTTTCCTCCTTAGACTTCTTTTTCCACTTTCTTTTGAAAATGTCCCTGGCAATCGGGCTTATATGGTCGATGAACAATTTGCCTTCAAGGTGATCCATTTCATGCTGGATAGCAATCGCGAGCAGGCCTGAGGCGGCTATTTCGATCTTTTTGCCATCGCGTTCCAGCCCGCGCACAACGATTTCTTCGTGCCGCTTCACGTTTGCAAAAAATTCAGGCACGCTGAGGCAGCCCTCCTCGAACGTTATCTCGCCCTGCGCACTCACGAGTTCCGGATTTATGAGCACGATCAGCCCGTATCCGCATTCCTCCCGATTAATATCCACCACCATCAGGCTGAGCGGGCGGCCCACCTGGTTTGCCGCAAGTCCGATTCCCGGCGCTTCGTACATAGTTTCGATCATGTCGTCTATCAGACGCTGAATGCCGTTATCGATAACGTCGACACACCGGGCCTTTTCGCGCAGCACCGGGTCGGGATAAGTGCAGATGGTAAGCAGGGCCACTTAAATTTTCCTTAAATTAAGATAAAGGGCACTCGGTAAAAACAAGCCTCTCGCAGGCGCATCGAAACTTAAGCCCGGACCGCTGCAGTGCGGCGGCCGATCCGGACGCCTTTTTATAGAGTTGTTAATTGTAAAATGTTGAACCACTATTTTCAACGTCTAAAGAAGCACGCAACACGACATCCGGCGGTGTCATAATTTTGATTCCAAAGACCGCCCGGCCACCAAGGGCACGAACCCTGCTTCGGCAAAAGCCCGGGAGCACGAAGGGAGCGGGAGAAGCTTTCGAATAGACCTATCCTGCATGAGGCATCCGGATGCTCCGGCAACCGTTTTGCCCGGCATCTACGGCACGAATTGTGCTTATCTCTCGTCAGTCTGTGGCGGCAAAGGCCGCTTCCGTTCTTACCGCAGGCGGGAGTTGACCTTGCCGCGAGAGCGCCCTTCGCGCGATTGATTTCGCCCAACCGCCCGTCCCCTCGCCCACTGCGCGGGACCGGCGCGAAAAAGGAGTCCATGGTGAAATACCGCAACGGCTCTGCGGAAAATCCGCAAATCAGCGTCATTATCCCCGCCAAGAACGAGGCGCAGGGAATCGAATCGATAATCGGCAGAGTCGGCGACGCCCTGGACGAAACCGGCCACAGCTATGAAATCATCGTGGTAGACGACGGATCTACCGACGCAACCGCAGAGAAAGCTCATGAAGCCGGCGCTACCGTTCTTCGTCATCCGTATAACATTGGAAACGGCGCGGCGATAAAAAACGGTATCCGGTATGCGAGGGGTTTCCGCCTCGTAATGCTCGACGCCGACGGCCAGCACCCGCCCGAAGAGATTCCCGCCCTGCTGAAAATGCTGGACAAATATCACATGGTCGTGGGGGCGCGCTCAACGGGTTCGGACAGGAGTTTTCATCGAAGCCTGGCAAACAGGATCTACAACCGGTTTGCTTCATACGTGTGCGGCCGCCCCATCGATGACCTCACGTCCGGCTTTCGAGCGATCAGGGCCGGCGCAGCAAAAGAGTTCGTCACACTTCTGCCCAACACCTTTTCCTACCCTACGACGATAACCCTGGCCACAGTGCGCTCAGGCTACAGCCTCGCTTACCATCCGATAACGAGCCCGAAGCGCACAGCGGGCACCAAGAGCAAAATCAAGCTCCTGAGGGACGGATCGCGCTTCTTCCTGATCATTTTCAAAATAACGACCCTGTTTTCGCCCCTGAAGATCTTTCTTCCGGCCAGCATCTTCACCTTTCTGGCCGGGGTCGCCTATGGCCTCTTTAAAATTCTTATGCTGGACGGCCGCTATGGTCCGACCTCGCAATTACTCATCGTATTCTCCGCGCTGATCTTTTTCATCGGGCTGGTGTCCGAACAGATCACCCAACTGCGATTCGACCGCAGCATCCCGTTTGCAGGGGAAAGGCTCAAGAGGTATACAGGCCCGGAGAGGCGAAAGGAACCAGGGGAGATGAAGGAAGAGAGCGTGGTGGCGGGATTTGCGCTGGCAACCCGGACGTCATCCAAACATTGAGGTCGCCTGTTGAGTGGATATAAATGCGGTCCATACGAAAAATCACTTCAATAGCAGTATTTCTGGCGTGTGCGCTATTCCTGTGCTCCTATGTCAGAAACAACCTGTCGGATTTCACCAGGATAACCGAAATCTCCCTGCCGTATGTATTGCTGATCGGCTGTGTCTGCCTGGCCATGCTGGTAGTAAACGGATTGTTCCTCAAAGTCCTGACCGTTAGTTTCGGCATAGACCTGCATTTTTTCGAATATTTCTCGATATCGATAATCACAAGCATCGGCAATATGTTTTTACCGATGAAAGGAGGCGCCGGATTTAGAGCCGTTTATCTCAAGTCACGCTACGACTTCGATTATTCCTATTTTCTGTCCAGCCTTGCCGCAAACTACATCGTAGTTTTCGGCATAACTTCGGCAGTGGCACTGGGATTTCTGGCGCTTCTTTATTTTGATTCGGGGGTGTTCAGTCTCCCCGCCGTTATGGTTTTCCTCGCGGTTGGGGCCGTGACTGCGTGGGCAGCCTTTTTCCCACCGCACACCCTTGAATGGATTCCCTTCCGATGGGCACGGGAGCGAGCCAACCAGATCTTGTCAGGATGGCACATCATGAGAAAAAGCACGAAAACGGTGAGGGATCTTTGCTCTCTGACCGCGCTCAACCTGTTTCTCGCCTCTGCCGGCACCTGGCTGGAATTTGCCGCATTTCATATGAAAGACCCCCATGGAAATGGAATCGGGTTTCTGCAGGCCACCATTTTCACCGCAATAGGAACTCTTTCTTTTCTCGTAAGCATCACGCCCGCCGCACTCGGAATCAAGGAGAGCCTGCTCATGTTCAGCTCCCGGTTTCTGGAGATCGCACCCTCGCAGGCCCTTACCGTGTCACTCCTCGACCGGTCCGTAAATGTCGTGGTGCTCTGCCTGTTTTTCAGCTTCGCCTCAATCTATATCAATAAGAAGTTCAAAATAAAAAAGGCCGGAGAGGTGAACCCTGAGCATGTCCAGCCCTTGACCGGCAGGCACAAAGAACAACTGACGCCCCAGTCGTGATTGCCGCCGTAATATTCTGCGCCACACCATGCCGTGGAGATGAACGGCGGTCCGGATGCTTTATCCCCGCGTTCGATATCGGACATAGGCACTATAATTTCTTGATTCTTCCCGTTCTCTCGATTAAAGTACTATAGTTGCGGAGTAAACCAGCCACGAGGAGAACCCCATGGAACAGGACATCCGCGAAATCGAGATCCACAAAATCAGCCCAAACCTTCGAATCATCTGTTCGGCCGAATGTATTGAAGAGATTGAGCAATGCATTAAGCACCATGGCCTGCAGGAACCGATTCACATTTGTTTCCAGCACGATTTCTTCCGGATTCTTGACGGAGAAAAGCGCTGGCGAGCCTACAAGAGGCTCGGAATGAAGAGAATTCGGGCCGTAATTACCTAAGCTGCATTCCCGAGAGTCGAAAACAGGGTTTGGATTTGCTCAGGCCCTGCCGGGCCGGAGATGAGGTTTAGCCTTATTATCATAGCGGCTGGCCTGCGGGGATGCTGCATGCGGGCAGCTTCCCGGGTCCTGAGAAGAGCTGCATTCTCTATTTTGCCCGCCGAGTGTTCTTGATCGGGTTCATCCCTACAGGCGAAATCTAAATACAAGTCGATCCCTCCCGGGACACGCTATATATAACTATATATAAGAGAATCTTGCCAAAGAGCAGCGTGATGCTTACCCTTCGCTATCTAATTTCAAAAATCATATCCGGGATTCTGTGGTTTAAGTCAATCGGGGTTCAGGGAAGGGAAGCCATAGATGCACTTCGTCGTTTGTCTCAAGCAAGTACCCGACACAGCGGAAGTAAAAATCGATCCTGAGACGAATACCCTGGTTCGAGCCGGCGTGGAGTCCATCGTCAATCCCTACGATCTGGCGGCCCTCGAGGAAGCCGTGCGCCTCAGGGAAAGATACGGCGGAAAGGTTACGGCCATCTGCATGGGACCGCCTCAGGCGGAATCCGCACTGCGCCAGGCGCTCTCACTGGGTGCAGACGACGTTGTTCTGCTTTCGGACCGCGCTTTTGCCGGCGCCGATACACTGGCCACCAGCTACACTCTTTCCAGGGCGATAGAGACCCTGGGGCGGGAACATCCCGTTGACATTGCGCTGTGTGGCAAACAAGCCGTTGACGGAGATACGGCCCAGACGGGACCGGGCATTGCAACGAGACTGAATTTCACCCAGTTCACCTATGTGGTGGACGTGGAATGGATCGATCCCGAAAAGAAGCGCGTGCAGGTCAGGCGCAAGGTCGAGGGGGGGTTCGAAATCATAAACGGACCTCTTCCTGCTATGTTGACGGTGGAACTGGAACTTGCAAAGCCAAGGAGGGCATCATTGCCGATGCTCGTCGATTCTTTGCGCGCACACTTAAAGGTCTGGGACGCCAAATCCATTGACGCCTCCCCCGAACTTCTCGGCATCAAGGGTTCCCCGACCTGGGTAAAGGCCATTGCCGCGCCGCAGGTTCACAGGGCGGGGCCTAAGTGGGACGCTTCACAAGGGGTCTCCGAGGCGGTATCGCAAGCACTCGATGCATTGTTCAGCGACGAAGATTTTGCGGCAAAATTCCGCAAAGGATGGGAGGCCTGACAAATAATGGCCAAGAACACACGTGGAATTGAAGTTGCCGAGATTATACCGGATAAATGCATCGCCTGTCAGATATGTATTGGGGAATGCCCGGTAGGCGCAATCGAGCTGAGTCCCGACGGCGTTGCGCTGATAAACCCGGAAGTATGCGTGGGATGCGGCAAATGTTCTGAGAGCTGCCCGGTAAACGCAGTCAAATTTGAGAAGAAAAAACGCAAAAAACCTCCGAAAGAAGAGCGGAGCGCGACTGCCGACGAACTGGCGGGCTACCAGGGCGTGGGGGTCTTCATCGAGACGGTGGACGGCCACGGCGCCCCGGTATCATGGGAGCTGGTCGGCAAGGCCCGGGAGCTTGCGCAGCAACTGGACTCCAAGGTCCTGGGACTGCTGCTCGGGAAAAACGTCGATCCGGTAGCCAGCGAAGCGGTCGCCTACGGCTGCGACGAGGTACACGTGATAGACGACCCGCAGCTCGCCCACTATCTATCGGCAACATACGGCAAGGCCCTCTCCGATCTTTGCGACGAGATTCGTCCGGCAATCGTTCTTATAGGCGCAACCGCCCTGGGAAGAGACCTTGCCGGGGTCGTGGCGACCCGGCTCAAAACGGGTTTGACCGCCGACTGCACCGGACTTTTCATCGAGAAGGAAACCGGACTGCTTCTCATGACCCGTCCGACTTTCGGCGGGAACATAATGGCCACCATTTTCTGCCAGCGCCACCGTCCCCAGATGAGCTCGGTACGGCCTAAGGTATTCAAAATTCCTGAAAAAGACCCCGGCAGAAAGGGCGCCATCTTCCATCATGAGATGGAGGCGCCGGCCGTCGAACTTCCCTCCATTATCGAGTTTATCCCGGCAGGATCGGATCTCGGCAGTGACATCGTCCGTTATCCGGCGCTTGTAGTAGCCGGACGAGGAGCATGCGCCCCGGCCTCGATTCATCTTCTCGAGGAATTGGCCCAACTGGTCGGGGGAGTAATTGCCTGTTCGAGGCCCGTGGTGCAATCGGGTCTCATGCCCTATGAGAGGCAGGTCGGGCAGACCGGCAAGACCGTTGCCCCGAGACTATACATCGGCGTGGGGGTCTCAGGGGCCGTTCAACACCTCGTAGCCATTCAGGGCGCCGAGAAAATCGTGGCCATCAACTCCGACCCCAACGCACCCATTTTCAGGGTCGCCGATGTGGGAATAGTGGGCGACTATCTGCAGATCGTCCCGGAGCTGATCGCCCAGTTGAAAAACAGAACGTCATCTCACAGCGAGCGCTAAACCTATGGATGAGATGTTCGATGTGGCAATCGTCGGCGCCGGGCCGGCAGGAATTTCGGCGGCCTGTGTTCTGGCGGACAGGGGCGCAAAGGTGGTCGTGCTGGAAAGAGGCGAGTACCCGGGCGCCAAGAACATGTTTGGCGGCGTACTCTACGGACACGGCCTCGAGCAGATAATTCCCGATTACGTTCAGAAAAATTGTCCAATTGAACGCAATATCGTGGAATCTAGAATTTTTTATCTGTCCGAGGAGGCTGGGCTAAGTTTTGCCTGCCGGGACAAGGTCTTTTTCGAGCAAAACCGCAACAATGCGTTTACGGTCGGCAGGGCTAAATTCGACCGGTGGTTTGCCGATCAGGCCGCCGCCAAAGGGGCCCTCATAGTGTGCGCGACCGTTGTGACCGATTTCCTGAGAGACGGTACGGGCAGGGTCATCGGCGTGAAGACGGACCGCGCCGAAGGCGACCTGCGCGCTAAAGTGGTTCTTCTGGCGGATGGCGTCAATTCACCGCTTGCGGCGAAAACGGGATTCCGCTCCGAGGTCAGTCCCGGGAACGTGGCGCTGGCAGTCAAAGAACTGATCGAAATACCAGAAGAAGTCATCGACGAGCGTTTTGGAGTATCCCAGAGAAACGGCGTTACCACCGAAATCCTTGGGAGCGTGACGTGGGAAATGAATGGAGTCGCATTTCTCTACACGAATAGAAATTCCATATCGATAGGCATAGGGGCCAATCTCGCCGACTTCGCCAGGCAAAAAGCGCGTCCGTACGAGATGCTTGAAAACCTGAAAAACCATCCCATGATCGCGCCTCTCATCAAGGACGGGAAATCGAAAGAATACCTTGCTCACTGGCTCCCGGAAGGTGGTTATCATACGGTGCCCCAACTGTGCGGGGAAGGCTTCCTGATCGCAGGGGATTCAGCCATGCTGTTCAATGCGCTGCACCGGGAAGGGTCCAACCTGGCCATGACTTCCGGCAGACTTGCCGCTGAAACCATACTGGAGGCAATGGCAAAAAACGATTTCAGCTCCAGGGGTCTGCAAGGCTATGTCAAGCGGATGCAGGGGTCTTTCATACTCAAGGACTTGAAAAAATACCGGAAGTTTCCCTCGTTTCTGGAAACCCACAAAGAACTTTTCACCAGTCTTCCCAGGGCAACGAGTATCGCAGCCCGGCAGATGCTCATGGTGGATGGAGTTCCCAAAAAAGCGAAACAACGCGAGGTCTGGAAGGCAATCCGCGGGCAGGTCTCACCGCTCCGCTTGTTGCGCCTTGCATGGGACGCATGGAGAAGCGTTCGATGAGCGTCAAAGTCGAGGACAAGCTGTTTCTGGACCGATTCAATGTGGATGAGGAATCTCACCTGCGCCTGCGGGATGAGGGGGTGTGTTTTGACAGGTGTGAGGACCAGCCCTGTCTCTATATCTGCCCGGCCAATGTTTACAAACTGGAAAAAGACCGCATAAGCGTCAATTACGAAGGCTGCCTGGAATGCGGGTCCTGCCGGGTCGGCTGCCCGCATTTCAACATCGAGTGGAGGTTTCCCCGGGGCGGATACGGCATACGCCATAAGTTTGGTTAGTAAAGAACCGCAAGCTGCCGGCTGAACCGGTCATACGCATGCGCCGTCATATTCTCCCCATCGCTGCCTTCATGCTTCTTCGGAAAATTCTATCTCATTTTCCAGGCACCACTGCCGTACGGCCAATTCCTCCCGCCGGTTTTCGAAATCGTACCAGCGTTCCAGCAGCCCCTTTGACTCCAGAAAGTCCTTGAACAGTCTGTACGCGCCTCGTCTACCGAATATCCGCGATACACGGTCATAATCATCGGGCAGATGAGCTTCGACAAACTCGATTCGCTCCATGCAACGCAATGCGCTTCCGGGAATCGCGCGTAAGACGCTTCTGAAGATCGTGCGCTAGGCGCGCTCCGGCGCGAACATTCGTACCGGGTCAATACCTCGACAGGGACCTGGCATCATGGGGAGACGGCGGACTGCGGTGAACGGGTTCGAAAGCCCGGGCATGAAAAAGGCTCAAGGGATCGCTTGAGCCTTAAAAGTGAGAAGGCCAACTTTTGGTTGACCGTTGCGGGCATACTAGCGATTCGCCCTGGAAGAGTCTTTACGATCACGTTAAGATCGCGTTAAAAGAACGTGAAATAAACCTGCGGTTCGTCACACTCTATATGGATAACGATCTACAAAGAAGCCGTTATTGCCTGCAGGAACCGTGACCGGAGCGAATAAACGCCGGGATGAGGCCGATGAAAATAGATTTACATTGCCACAGCAGGTATTCCAACGACAACTTTCTCGATCCGGAGACCGTCATCCGCCTGGCGATTGATCGGGGACTCGACGGCGTCTGCTTCACGGAACACCATTCCTATGAAGCGTCCCGGGCCATTGAGGAAGAAATGGTCCCCCCGGACGGGTTTCTTGTCTTCAGAGGCGTCGAGGTCGCCACCAGTTCGGGGCATCTGCTGGTATACGGCCTGCGCGACGATTCGTGGAATATCTGGTCGAGGAACAACTACCTCGATCTTGAAGAGGTAATAAAGAAAGTTCACCGCCTGGGGGGAATTTGTGCGCCGGCCCATCCTTATAGAGGATGGGACTCGATCGGAAGCCTCATCTATGAGGTCGAGGGGCTGGATGCCGTAGAGACACACAACGGCATCAATACCCCGGAGGCCAACAGCAGGGCCGCAGAAGCCGCACTGCGCCGGAAGCTGGCTTCGATAGGCGGAAGTGACTGCCACACGCCCAATCAGGTTGGCAAAGCTTACACCGTTTTTGACAAACCGGTACGCAGCATGGAGGAACTTATTGGGGAGATCCGGCTTGGAAACTGCCGTGGGGAAGCCGGCGCCAGGGAATAAGGAGGAAGCCGTCCGCGACGAGGCTGAACTCGAGGTCTCAGGCGAGGAGACGCTCGAAAAGCGGCTGGTGTCCTGTCAAAAACAACAGGCCGAAGGCAGAACAGGAGTTAATCCTCGGCGTTGTATGCAGCCGATTTCTGACTCAGGACGCTAGAAGAGATCGTCTTCATCGGCGCCGGGCATTTTTCCATGTTCCTGCAGATAGCGCTGAATCAGCTCGCTTTCCCGCATCGAGTACATCTTGTTTTCTTCGAACTCAAACCAAGCTGCGCCCGGACTTTGGCCGAGCGCATCGAAAAGCGAAGCGCGAAGGCTCTGGCTTCCCTTGACGGCAACCACATTGTGTTCTTCGTCGAACAACTGATAAACGCCCTCTGTATCGGGGACCCCTGCGACGGAATCCCGGTCGAAAGGGAGCAGCCTTGCCGGCGGGGAGGAGTTTTGCCCGATCTGCAACCGGGCGTCGCATTGCAGGCAGCGGTCGGCCTCCCTGCGCGCCTGTTCAGCCCCGAAACCCAGGGCTACTTCATCGAAGGTCCGGCTTCGAGCAGCCGGGTCCAGCCGGGGCATTCCCCCGCGAAACCTGGGGAAAAAACCTTCCTCTCTGCCAAGGCAGGGCTGTGGAGCGCCCGTTTCGAACAGGACCTCTTCGATATCTCCCGGGCCTCCGAGGCGCCTGTCGATTGCCAAAGCGGCCTTGCGTCCGGCGGCGACAGCTTCTACCACGGTCGCCGGGCCGGTCACGGCATCGCCTCCGGCAAAGATATCGGGGTCGGCGCTTTGCATCGTCTGCAGGTCGACCATCATGGTCCCCCATTCGCTCAACCGGCACGCGCACCCCGGAGTGAGGCACGCCCAGTCTGATTCCTGCCCGATTGCAGGTATCACGCTATCGACTTCGATGATGAACTCGGACCCGCTGACCGGCTCGAAGCGGCGCCGACCCCTTTCCGGCTCGCCAAGGCTTGTCTTGATGCATTCGACGGCACTCACTCTGCCGTTTTTCCCGAGGATCCGGACCGGGGCCGCGAGCGTCACGAACTCGACCCCTTCCGCCCGGCAGTCTTCGATCTCTTCGCTATCGGCCGGCATTTCGTCGAAGCTGCGCCGGTAGATTACGACCGGTTTGCCCGCCCCCAGGCGGAGTGCAGTCCGCACTGAATCCATAGCCACGTTTCCGCCGCCTATCACCGCAACACGATCACCCACGGTTACGCTTTTCCCGCTGCCCACGTCCCGCAGGAACTTCAGGCCGGGGTAGACCCCTTCCAGGTCTTGACCTTCAATCTCAAGGGCCTTGCACTCGCGGGCGCCGACGGCGATAAAAAAAGCCTCATAACTCTGCTCGCGCAGTTGGGCGATCGTGATGTGCCTGCCGACATCCACGCCGAGCCTGAACTCCACGCCCATATCCCGGATCGCCTGGATTTCGGCGTCCACGATTTTTCGGGGCAGCCGGTAGGCCGGCATGCCGAAGCGCATCATCCCCCCCGGTTCGCAATCGGCTTCAAAGACAGTGACGGCATGACCCAGCCTTCGCAAATAAAAGGAAGCTGAAAGGCCGGCGGGACCGGACCCGATTACGGCGACCTTTTTCCCTGATTCCCTGTCCGGCCTTAAACCCCGTTTCCAGAGGCCTGAGTCCGAATCGGCAGCAAACCGCTTCAAAGCGCAGACGGCGACCGGCCCATCGAGATCGGCCCTCCGGCATGCCTGCTCACAGGGATGCGTGCACACCCTGCCGAGGATGGAAGCGAGGGGCGCCTTCTGCCGGATGAGTGCGCCGGCCTCGTCGATCAGCCCCCGGGCAATCAGCCTCAGGTAGCCGGGAACATCGATATGGGCTGGGCATGCGGTCCTGCACGGAACTGTTTCTTCTTCTCTTTTTCGGCGCCCGGCCGACGGGTCGACGCGCGGGGCAGGTGCGGCTTCCGGTGGCATGAGCGGCGATATTGCCCCGGCGTGAGCGGACGGCGGCCAGGCAGCTTGCCGGGGGGCCTTGTCGGTCAATGCGCCCGTCGGGCAAACCTCGACGCAGGCCCCGCAAAACCGGCAGCCGGACTCCTCGACCGAGGCGCCAATCATGCCCACCTGTGCCTGCCGGTCTTCATCGAAAACAAAGCCGATAGCACCCACACCTCTTAGTTCTCCGCACGCCCTGACGCACCGGGTGCATCCGATGCACAGACTGTAATCCCGCCGAATCAGCGGACCGTCTTCAATGGCAGGCCGGACGGACGGAACCCACTTGGGAGTGGAATCCGAGATCCCGACGTAATTTACGACCTTCTGGAACTCACACTGACCGAATTTCGGGCAGCATCTTTCCTCTTCGGGAACGTTTGACGAACAGTGAGTGCGGCTGCAGCCCTCCTGCTGAGCGCAAGTCAGGCAAGAGTGCCGGTGGCGGGCAAGGATCGGGACCAGGCTTTCCCGGCGTGCTTCTCGAATCCTGTCATTTTCCGTGACGACCACCATGCCGTTTCTGACAGGTGCGCCGCAGGAGCCGACCAGCCCCTCTTCGCCTTCGACCTCCACCAGGCAAATGCCGCATCCTTTTTCCTGCGTATCGGGCAGGCAGTTTTCGATCCTGCGGCCTCCCTGATAGATTCCGGCGACCCCCTTGTTCTTCCCGGCCGCCGGCAGGTCAGGATGAGAGCACAGCACGGGGATGTAGATGCCGGCCGATCCGGCGGCTTGCAGTATCGTGGCCCCGGCGTCGGATTCCACTTCCCGTCCGTTAATCGTCAGCTTTACCTTACTCATGCTCATTTCCATTCCGTGCGATAACCGCGTGAAGTTTCCCTGCCGTCAGAGACTTACGCGGCGAGGATTTTGCCCCTGCGTCTGCGCTCCCATGGGGCCTTACCAGGAATGCGAGATTGCGCCACGATCGCAGGAGACCACACAGGGCAGCGGGTTGCGGGCGGCGGCAGGCTTACAGGGACTGCACTCGTATTTCAGTTTTTTCTTCTTATCCGGGGCGACCAGTGCGACCGGTCCCTCCCGAAGCGGGTCGTTGGGATCTTCTTCCACCACGGCGAACACAGCCGCCGGGCAGGCGGAAACACACCGGGCGCAACCATTGCACCTGTCGGTGTCTATGGTTATGAAAAAATCGCCTGATGCGTCCTTGTATCCATAATTGGCAAGCATGTGCATCCCTCGCGAGTAGTGGTCAGGAAGGGCGGAGGGGTCTCGACCCTACTTTTTTTTCGCAGTGCCCTTCATGCACAGTGTGTGGGCAAAAAGGGCGGCCCCGGCCGCTCCGGCAATCTGGGTGTCCCAACTGGTTTTCATCGGCGCCATGCCTATCATCGGCATGATCCGGTCCATGACGCCGCGGTTTTTGGCCATCCCGCCGGTAACGGCAAACCGGGGCTTGACACCGACCCGTTCCAGCAAAGAATAAATCCGCTCCGCCATAGCCCTGCAGTAGGCGGCAAGAACCTGCTCCTTCGTCCAACCCTTTCTGAGCAGGCCGGTGGCTTCGGATTTTGCGTAAACGACGCACGTGCTGGAGACGGCTGGAGGCTCCTCTCCCTCGAAGTCAAACGAACGATCGCCGACCTCGGTAATCGGCACCCCGAGAAGGTCGGCAAAGACTTCCATGCCCCGCCCGGTCCCGGCGGCGCATTTATCGTTCATGAGGAAATTGAGGACCTTGCCCTTTTCGTCGCACTGGATGGCCTTGATGTCCTGGCCGCCGACATCGAGCACAGTTCTAGCCTCGGGGCCGTATATGAAGTTCGCGCCGCGGGCGTGGCATGCAATCTCGGTGACGGTGCGATCGGCAAAGGGAACGTTGACGCGGCCGTAGCCGGTGCCTATACAGTAATCGATGCGCTCCTGCGGCAAACCATCAGCGGCCTCCAGCGCAAATTTCAGCGCATTGAGCGCGCTGCTTGGGCTGTCGGACCCGGTCCTCATATTGCCGTAGGCATATATCTCACCATCTGCCGCGATAACAGCCTGAGAGCTGACGGAGCCGACATCGACGCCGACGGTGATGTATTTGGCCTGCCTCCAATCGATATCCGGGTTCTTCCAGTTGGATTCAGTCCAACGCCAGAATTCCTGTTTTTTTGCTTCATCCATCGTAATCCTCCAATCGCAGGCGGCCGGGCCGCCTCTTAAGCGGCTTCAGCGGCCAGAACGGCGGCGCCGACACAAGCCCCGAATTCGGGTTTTTCAGGGATGTAAATCTTCTCCAGCTTGAGTTCCCGCCTCATGGTTTCGACGAACCCCGGGTTGTACCCCACCCCGCCGATCAACACCACGTCCTCATTGATCCCGATACGGCGGATCATGGAAACGATGCGGCTGGCCATGGAATCATGAATAGCCTTGCTGATGTCTTTTACTTCCGTATTGGCGTGGATGAGCCCGACGACCTCGGATTCGGCGAAAATAGCGCACTGGGCGTTCATCGGAATTTCCCGGGTCGAAGTGAGCGCAAGCCGCCCTATCTGTTCCAACGGGATTTCCAGCGCCCTTGCCATGGCTTCGATGAAGGCCCCGGCGCCGGCCGCGCACTTCTCGTTGATTGCAAAATCGAGGGCCGTTCCATTTTCGTCGAGCTTAGCCGCTCTGCCTTCTTCGGCCCCCACATCGGCAACGGTCCTTGCACTGGGAAAGTAGTAGTGGGCCCCCTTGGCCATGGCCTTGACTTCATTTACCGTTTCAGTGGCGATCGCGATGGACTCTCTTCCGGAGCCGGTCCCGTAGATACTCCGGATGTCTTCGCGCCTTATGCCGGCGTCTTCGAGGGCCGCCTCAAGGCAAGCCTCGACGGCCTTCTCCTGATCAAAACCGGTCAGTGTGGTTCCCCTGCCGATGATCCTGCCGTCTCTTACGATTACGGCTTTCGTGGTCTTTGCGCCACAATCGATACCTGCGGTTATCATGTCAAACCTCCTCGATACGTGATGATCTTGTTGCGTGCGAAGGATTGTTCCCGGGTTTGCGGACTGTCTTTGCGAGGATCAATCCCTCGGTTTTTTCAGCCCCAGGCTGTCAAGGAAGATGTCGATCCGGTTGATCGTCGCCGTTTCATCGAATTCCTTCTCGTCTCCCATATTGCCCTCGTAGGCCATTACCTTGTGGCCCCGATCGAGCAGGCCGAGCCTGTTCTCCGCGACCCCAACGCTAAGTCCCTCGCAACCCCGGTTGTAATGCAGAATAATGCCATCGGCATTCCATTTGCGGGCAATGGCGTCCATCATCTTCGTTTTGTACTCGGGATGGTAGAAATGCTGGTATTCAGGCTTGCTAAGATGCCAGTCGGCAAGCATCCTGCAGCATTCCTCGCGGGTTTGAGGCTTTTTCGCAGGAAGGGGCCTCGGGGTCAGATCGTTTGCCTTCTCGTCATAGAGCCACATCCCCTCCAGGCCGAAAGTATAGAGAGAGCCTATGGATACCGCCCCATACTTTTCCATGTACCGGTATATTTTAAGAAATCCCCACGGCGGCTGGGTGTCGCTGATCACCCTTGCGGTTTCATTGGGGACAGCGGCAATACCCCGGTCGACCCGATCTTTGACTTCATCGTAGAGTTCATCGTAGAAGTCGGCAAAATCCGCGTTCGACTTTTGAAGCGTTCCGAAGACATAGAGCGAATAAATGCTCTTTTCATCGAGCGGGGCAGGCGCCGCGCGGTTCAGCATGCAGATCTGCGCCCATTTGTTCGTGGATCGGAAATCGTTCCAGGCCGCCTCGAAAAATAACTCGTCATCGAATTTGCGGCCCGTGACTTTTTCGAGCCATTCGATGCCGTCCATGAGCTGGCCCGCCACGTAATCGATCCGATGCGGGTACATCTCCGGTTCGAACGGCGGATATGCGCCTGCACCTACGTCTATAGCGAAAAGGGGCACGCCGCCTTCGAGCTCACAGGCGTTCTGGTACCACTTTGCGTGGCTGCAGCATATATGCTGGGTCCAGGCGAAGTCGGCCTTCGGGAATGGACCGCCGAGCGCATATTCGTTGCACAGAATCGATCCCCAGTAGTTTCTCATATACGAACAGAGGTCGCGGCTGAAACCGTAGTTCTCCGCAGCCTGGAGAAACTTCGCCGAAAGGGGCCTGTCAAAGGCGCATGTGGCGCCGTAAGGCTCGCCGGTTATACAGTAGACATCTTTTCCCAAACCCATCGGCACAGCATCGAAGGCCCAGGCGCTTCCCATCCAGCGGAGCCCGCCCTTGTCCTTCGCCTGCGCGAAATTTCTGTAGAAGGTCTCCCTTAGTTCTTTGGCTTTTTTCCAACTTTTCAACGGCTCTGTAGGGTATTTGGCCATTGGTTGTTTCCTCCTGATAAAGAAAGCTGGTTCTCCCCCGCGCCTTTTGCCCCGGCAGGCAGCCGGGCCGCAGCAGGGATTCTCATTCAAACCTTCGGCGGCGAGGACATGCGAATCGCGGAATATCGAGGTCCCGGATCGACGCTAGAATAGATCGCCTTCCGACTCGAGGGTCTCCAGGAACGCCTCCACTCGAATGGCGAAAGGTCCTACCGCCGTTGTCACGTCGAATTCCAGGAAATAACTTGGGATGCCGTTGGCTTCCAGGCTCCTTCGAACAAAGGGAATGTCCGACTCGTGCGGATCGCAGAATTTCTGCTGGACGACAATTGCCCCATCCACCCTGAACTCCCTGGCCAGATCGAGGATGCGCTGAAGCCTGCTCCGGTGCGGCCAGTCCTTGGATGGACAGGGGGTCCTGGACACGTATCGCTCGGCAATCGCGCGCAGAGGATCCCCATCGTAATCCTGGACTTCGTCCCAGAAGTAACGGGTCGTGGTGCAGTGCTCCTCGACCACCACCGTGGCCCCGACCGACTCCCTTTCCCCGAGGGTTTCGACCATTCTTATGAATTCCAGGTCGTCGTTTTCACTTCCGACGATGAGCAACCGCTTTCCGGTATCCCTGTCCAGGGTCCTGGTTTTCAGCTCATCCTTCACCTGGCGGGCCACCTGCAGCCATTCCCGGGCGTCGGTAAAAAATTGCGAACAGGCCATGTACATGGATTCGACTCCCGTTATCGGGGGGCTATCCATCTTTCTGAATTCGTAGATATCCTTCATCGTGCGCCGGACATCGTTCATCAACTCGATCCCGCGCTTCAAATCGCTGTCGGTAATGGTTTTCCCGGTAAGATCCTCCAGCTTCCTGATCAGCAGCTCGTATTCGCCGACAAGAAAGGGTGCGGCCCGGGGGCTCTGAACGTGATTGGGCATGGGAAGATAGTGGCTCCAACCCGGATTCCTGTGGAGCTCCCATGATGTGAACGCCTGTCTCAGGTGTATGCAGGACTGGCCTATTGCAATCCCGTCCAGGTAGTCGTACCTGCCCTTCAAACCCTGGGCAAGAACGTCGCGGCAAAAGGGGCAGAACATCGCGAACAGATGGGGCTCGGTTACATCGTGGACCTCATGGGACCCCAGGATTCGAACCGGCAGAATGTCGAAAGCGTAGAGGATTTCCTCCGGCTCATACGTACAGAAGTAGCCGATCATTTTCCCGCCGGTACGCTTCTTCCAGTCGATCTGATAGGCGTGCCGGTTTTCGTACCATTCCTGAAACTTCTCTATAGCCATTATGAATTCCTCCAGTTTCTGGGACATCTCGGACCCGAGTCAATCAGCCAAGCACGTATTCGTAAACTTCGCCTTCCTTGCCGGCCCCGATGTAGTTACAATGCAACTACAATGTAGCTGCATTGTAACTACATCGCAAGAACAAAATGAGCGTGATGTCAATTTTGTCATAACGGTCAGGATTCTGCTCGATCCGGATGCGCAAACTTCATCGCCACGAACCGCCCTCATCGAGTAAGCGTGCGGGGCTTCAGTCCCACCAATTCAATGCGCTTGCAATCGTCTTCCGAAACAAGTTGCAGCAGTTGAGAAAAGATTGTACTAGAATGAGCCATGGCCTGATTTTCCGTTTGCAGCGCGTTGTGAGCCGACACACATAAAAGAGAGTATTCAGGCCTGTTTTTTGATTCTCAACCGGACAGTTGTGAAGCGAGGTGGATTTGCCTTCCGCTGCGCACGACGGCGGGCAAGGGAGACGGACATGATCAATCGGGTGAAGACGAAGAATCGGCCCGGCTGCGGTGAGGACTGCGATGATTTCCCGGTCGTCGAAGTAGAAAAGCGTTGGTGGGAACATGATCTTCGTGCCCCCGGCCGCGCTGTCGTTTATTCGGACCGGGTGAAGGATGACCGGTTGGAGGTCTACGCGAAGCTTCCCAGCGGGCGGTTTGTTCGCGGGCGGTTCTTCACTTCCCGGGAACTTATGTTGTTCTGGAAGCATGAATCACAAAAAAGCCACGACGCCGGCGATGCCGGGGACGCCTGGGCGTGTCTTCGGATCGCCCAGGAGTTGGTTAAAGAGCACAGTCTCGACGCGGATAATGATTTTTTCGCCGGCGAGTCGTATGTAATGCCTCCCGGGGTCACGGTGCATTAACCAACAGTCTTCTTTAAGCAGATGAGGGCATTGCGTGGTAAAGCATCTTGTTCTGGTTGGTGGAGGCCATGCTCATCTAACCACGCTGGCCCATCTCGGGTCCTATGTAGGGCGCGGTCACCGGGCGACTCTGATCAGCCCCTGCCGTTATCATTACTACTCGGGTATGGGTCCGGGCATGCTTTCCGGCTTCTACGAACCCAGGCAAATCCGCTTCAACATCCGGAGAATGGTCCAGGAGCGCGGCGGTCAATTCATCGAGGCCCGAGTCACAGCGGTCGATCCTGTGGCCCAGAAGCTCTATTTGGATAACGATACGCAAGTATCTTATGACGTAGCATCTTTTAACATCGGCAGCATGGTGCCCACCGCGGAGACCGCTGCCGCCGATGAACATGTTTTTACCGTAAAGCCCATCATCAATCTTCACAAGGCCCGCAACCTCATCTTGAGTCACAGCGCAAAAGGGACCACACGAGTTTTGGTTGCAGGAGGCGGTCCGGCCGGCATTGAAATCGCCGCCAATGCCTGGAAGCTGCTGCACAAGAACGGGGCCACTCCGTCGGTCACCCTTATCGCCGGAAACCAGATTCTGCGGGGTGTTCCCGCCCGGGCCAGGCATCTTGCCGTTGCTTCCCTGACCAGAAGGCGAATCGCTATTTTCGAGGGAGTCAGGGTCCGTTCCATCGAGAACAGATGCGCGACACTCACCGATGGCCGGAGCCTTCCTTTCGACTTTGCCTTTGCGGCCGTTGGAGTTCGGCCTCCTGCACTGTTCCGGGAATCCGGGATACCCGTCGGAGAAGACGGAGGCATGTCGGTAAACGAACGTCTTCAGAGCACCGCTTACCCCCAACTCTTTGGCGGCGGGGATTGCATCAGTGTGGAAGGGCACACTTTGGCAAAAGTCGGAGTTCATGCAGTACGGCAAAACCCTATTCTGAAGCATAATCTTGAAGTCGCCCTCGACGGAGGTGAAATGAAACGCTTTGCTCCCAATCCGAGCTACATGCTCATTATGAACATGGGTGACGGCAAGGGAATCATGTGGAAGAAAAGCCTAGTTCTAAACGGGGGCTTGGCGTTCCTGCTCAAGGACTTCATTGACAGGCGTTTCGTGAAACAATTCCAGGTTTCAGGTGAATTGAAGGATTTTTCGACCATATCCTGAAAGTGGAGTCGGAGCCAATGAGCGTGCTCGATTACTTCAGACGGGTTTCTGAGTGGCAGGTGCAGAAGGTTAAGGACTTTCTGAAAGACAAAAAGCCCGAGGACTACAATCTTCTGGATGTGCGCCAGCCCGATGAATATCAAAAGAGACACCTCCCCGGCGCGAAGCTGATTCCCGTCGGGGAACTGCCGGACCGCCTCCGTGAGCTTGACCCGAAGAAGCCGACGATAACCTACTGAGCGGCCGGCGTCCGCAGCCGTGCTGCTGCAATCGTCTTACGGCAGGCCGGATTCAAAAACGTCCACAGCATGCAGGGAGGGCTCCGGGCGTGGGAGGGGATCCTTGCTCAAGGTTTTCCGGAACCCCTGATGTCCTTTCTCGCCCACGCACAAAGCCCTGAAGAATACGCTGCGCTCGCCTGGATTCTGGAAGACGGGATGAAGCGGTTCTACTCGCAGATGGCCAACACCTTCAGCGCATCCCGCGCAGATGCCCAACTCTTTGACCGGTTGGCTGCTGCAGAGGAGCACCACAAATCCGAACTTGTCAGGCTATATGCTTCGATTTCAGGAAAAGAAGCAGATTCCGGTTTCCCGTACTCCCTGGTTTCGGAATCTTCCCGGGACGGGTTTCTGGAGGGGGGCGTGGCCTTAAAGGACGCACTCGGCTGGGCAGACGGAAAGCATGTCATCGAGGTTCTCGAGCTGTGTATTGCTCTCGAAACGACCGCTTACGATCGCTACCTTCTCATGGAAGACCAGGTGGAGGACGCCGGCTCCAAGCGGGTGTTCGATCTCCTTTCAAGCGAGGAGAAACGCCACATCAGAAGCATGACTGAACAATTTGACACGTTAAGAAAAGGCTGGACTGCAGCTCCAGAGTAGCGAAATACAAAGGTTAGTGATTTTTGACAGTAATGCGGCACTTCAATTTTGGAACAGCCCACGCGACGACCAAACCGGGCGACTAGAAAACGGGGCTGCTTCAGTTTTGCCGCTGGGATGGCTTCGCGTCAGGCTCTGAAATTCCAGGATAATAGTGAATCAGCCTTGTTTCGACCTCCTCAATTGTCCCGTGATGGACATACTTATAGCCAGTTACTCCGAGGCCGGGAACAATTCGAAACTCTACATTGGCAGGATTTGTTTTGTACGACAGAACAAATTCAGGTTGAATTCCCCGCAGCGGACACCCTTCGATGGAATCGACTGAGACCCAATCCACGCGCTCAACTTCCCAACAATAGAAATTATCAAGCCTGAATATCTGGACTTGGCTACCGTATTTTTTACCCGGAATCAGGGGAAGGTCGAAAAATATCTCGCTTGGCCCGTCGTCCTGTGTCCCCACCAAGTTATACAGTATGCTTTCAGTGTTTCGCATCTGATCGAGGGCTTCATTCTTCCAAGTTCTAAAAAGCTTATCTGGTTGAAGGATTATAAAAGTCTGGACGCGGGAAGTAACCCATCCGAAATCACCCTGCACAGAGTATCCGGTTACAGCGCCTCTGGTGACCGAGTCGATTATTTCCACCTTTGGCATTATTTCCCTAGTAGCCAGAAATACCGTCGTGTCATTAATCTTCTCTTCTTCCACAATGGCACCTCCGGCTCTTTCGTCCGTTGGCCCCTGGACTTGAGTGCGCAGCTTACCCTTGTAAACCCAGCAAGCACCGTGCGCCAGGGGAAAAAACTCCTCGAATTTTTCGAAATAGCAGGGGAACGACGGATGGGTGGATTTGGCCTTCAAGGCCGTGTTGAGGCTATCGCAGGAAGATACTAAAAATGCGGCGAAAAAGAGGGCGAGATAGATTTTACTATTCATGCCTGTGCTCCATAAATGAGTCTCGAGCGCCATCATCGTCCGTCGAACATCCAACATTTACCCTTTCGACTAATTACACCATTCTTCCAGGTAATGGAAAGTGGAAGCTGTCCAGCGCGGATATGAGGTATACGGCAGACGATCGATCCGTTCTCAGCGGTTTTTTCGAGGTTTCCAATCGGAAATAAGCGACACAGATATGAAGCGGGAGCAATCGAACATAAGGAGCTATTATCGCTGCCGGTAAGAAGATGACTCAAAATGAGCCGTTAAAAAGGGCCAGCCTGTGATCAATACCCAAAGTTGATTGTCTTTGCGACCGAGCTGAATAGCAGTTCGGCAACGAAGAGGGAGAGTGGTACACCGATTTTTGCTTTTTGCACCCGGGCGCGGTTTCGATAGCGTCTCATAGGTTCCGAATTCAGTGATCTAAGCGACTTAAATGGTCCCAATTTGTCTGCCGCTTTAGATCTAATAAAAAGCAAGAGCCGGAAGGGGAACCCTCCGGCTCTCTATAATAACCTTTTGGTTTAAAGGAGTTTTTTCTGGCGGGGTGGAAGGGACTTGAACCCTCGGCCTCCGGCGTGACAGGCCGGCGTTATAACCAACTTAACTACCACCCCTGGAATAAATAGGCGGAACAGGGCTCGAACCTGTGACCCTCGGCTTGTAAGGCCGATGCTCTCCCGACTGAGCTACCCGCCCAAAATCCCGCCCCCCTTTACAAAAGAGGGCAGGGACAGGCTCACTGCCCCCTGCGTCCCGGAACTTTCCTTTTTAGTTTAGCCGGCCCGGAATGTCAAGAGCCTTTCGGGCCCCTGCGCTAATGCGCCCGAATCTCGTCTGCCGAGGGTTCCTTCGGCAGGATGACCGGGGCCTCTGCTTCAGTTTCCTTGAACAGTTCGCCCGGTTCCTTGGGCGCCAACGCCAGTCTCAGCACGTCATCCATGTGCGTCAGAAGCTCGATGTTCACCTCTTCGAGAATCTTTGCCGGAATCTCCTTCAGGTCCTTGGCGTTGTCCTTCGGAACAAGAACGGTCTTTATCAGCGCTCTATGCGCGGCAAGAATTTTTTCCTTCAACCCTCCAATTGGAAGGACCCGGCCCCTGAGAGTGATTTCGCCCGTCATGGCGACATCGCTTCGGACCGGAATTTTGCTGAGCGCGGAAACAATCGAGGTCGCCATCGTGATGCCCGCTGACGGACCGTCCTTGGGAATGGCCCCTTCAGGGACGTGGACGTGTATATCGAAGTTCCGGTGGAAATCAGGATCGAGCCCGAGCTGTATTGCGCGCGACCTTACATAGCTCAGGGCCGCCTGCGCCGACTCCTGCATGACCTCGCCAAGTTTTCCGGTAATCATCACCTTGCCCTTGCCGGGCATGATTACGGTTTCAATTCCGAGTATGTCACCCCCGAATTCAGTCCAGGCAAGCCCCATCGCGAGGCCGATCTCATCTTCTTCCTCGGCGCGCCCGTAGTGAAATTTCGGAATCCCGAGGAACTCCTGGATAATGCTTTCACTAATCTCCACCCTGGTTTCAGGCCCGTTGCGCACCACTTCCTTGGCCACCTTGCGGCAGACCGAGCCGATTTCCCGCTCCATGTTCCGCACTCCGGCTTCCTTGGTGTAGTGGCGGATTATATAGAGCAGAATTTCGTCTCCGAAGTCGATGTTGTCCGAGCTTATGCCGTTTGCCGCCGACTGTTTCTTGATAAGGAAGTTCCGGGCGATGTTGAGCTTCTCGTATTCGGTGTAGCCGGCAAGCTGGATAATTTCCATCCTGTCCCGAAGGGGAGCGGGGATGGAGTGCAAGGTGTTCGCAGTCGTAATGAAGAAAACCTCCGAGAGGTCATAGTCCAGATCGAGATAGTGGTCGTTGAAGGCGAAATTCTGCTCGGGGTCGAGCACTTCGAGCAGGGCCGCCGAGGGGTCGCCACGAAAATCCATACTCATCTTGTCGATTTCATCGAGGCAGAATACCGGGTTGTTGCTCTTGACCTTTTTGAGGCACTGGATGATCTTTCCCGGCAGCGCGCCAATGTAGGTGCGCCTGTGGCCCCGGATTTCGGCCTCATCGCGCACGCCCCCGAGCGATAGCCGGATGAAGTTGCGGTTCATCGCCCTTGCAATCGAGCGGGCGAGCGATGTTTTGCCGACCCCGGGAGGTCCCACGAAGCAGAGAATGGGGCCTTTGATTTTTTTGACGAGCGCCTGCACTGCGAGGTACTCGATAATGCGCTCTTTGGGCTTTTCAAGGCCGTAATGGTCTTCGTCAAGGATTCGGGTGGCTTCGTCTATATCTATCTTGTCCTTGGTCTTTTCATACCAGGGCAGCGAGAGTATCCAGTCGATATAGTTGCGAACGACCGTAGCCTCGGCGCTCATCGGAGACATCAGCTTGAGTTTTTTAAGCTCGGCGCGGACCTTGGCCGCCGCTTCCTGTGAAAGTCTCTTCCTCTTGATGCGTTTTTCAATCTCTTCGAGCTCGGACTTTAAATCGTCCTTTTCGCCCATCTCTTTTTGTATGGCCCGCATCTGTTCGTTGAGATAGTACTCGCGCTGGGTCTTTTCCATCTGCTTTTTGACCCGGCCCTTGATGCGCTCCTCGGTCTGGATGATCTCGATTTCCGACCGGATGTGCCCGAACAGCTTTTCTATGCGCTGCGAAACGCTCAGGGTCTCCAGCAGCTTCTGTTTGACATCCAGCTTGAAGGGCATGTAGGAAGCAACGGTATCGGCCAGCCGGGACACATTCTCGACCGCTGCAACCGCGTCAATGATTTCCTGGGTGATTTTCTTGTTGTGCTTCGCATAAGCTTCGAAGGAGGATCTGACGCCTCGCATAAGGGCTTCGACTTCGACGGATTTTTCCTCCGTCTCCTCGAGCACCTCCAGTTGCGCCGTGAAATGTTCGGCGTTGGGAACGAAACTGATTATCCTGGCCCGGTAATCGCCCTCCACCAGCACCTTTACGGTGCCGTCGGGCAGACGCAGTATTTGCAAAATGTTTGCGACGGTGCCTATGCGGTAAATATCACCTTCACCGGGGGTGTCGGTTTTGGCCTTCGTCTGGGCAGCAAGAAAAATCTTTTTGTCCGATCCCATCGCCTTCTCCAGGGCATTGACCGACTTGTCACGCCCCACGAAAAGCGGAACCACCATCGACGGGAATACGACTATGTCTCTCAGAGGCAGCAGAGGCATGATAAAAGTATTGTATTGCTGACCTTCTTTGGTGCGAGTCAATTTAAACATGTTGCCGGTTGTTCTCCTGATCTGTTCGAATTTCCCAATTAGATATGTTGACGCAAGCCGAGGGCAAATCGGAAAATTCTATTATTCGGGCAGCCAGTCGGCGGCCTTTCCTGCAACCCGATGGTTTCAGGCAGACTCCTTGTCCTCGCCCCGGTACAGGAGTAGAGGCTGCGCATTCTTTGTCAGCACGTCCTCGTTTATGATGCACTCCTGAATCTCGGGATGGGACGGCAGATCGTACATGATGTCCAGCATGATGTTTTCCATGATGGACCTGAGGCCGCGCGCTCCGGACTTGCGCCTTATGGCTTCCTTGGAGATCGTTCTCAAGACGCCGTCAGTAAAGCGCAACCGCACGTTTTCCAGATCGAACAGTTTTTTGTACTGCTTGACCAGAGCGTTTTTAGGCTCTGTGAGAATACTCACCAGCTCGTCTTCGGTAAGTTCGCTCAGTGTCGCGATGACCGGCAGCCGTCCGACAAACTCCGGGATCATCCCGAACTTGAGCAGGTCTTCGGGCTGGACGTGCCGCAGCACCTCACCGATACTTTTTTCTTCCTTGCTCCGGATTTCGGCTCCAAACCCCATGCCCTTCACCCCGATCCGGCCGTGAATGATGGTCTCCAGGTAATTGAAAGCCCCGCCGCAGATAAAAAGGATGTTCGTGGTGTCGATCTTTATGAACTCCTGCTGCGGATGTTTACGGCCGCCCTTGGGAGGAACGTTGGCCACGGTGCCCTCGAGGATTTTCAGAAGCGCCTGCTGCACGCCTTCCCCCGAGACGTCGCGGGTAATCGAAGGGCTGTCGGATTTTTTAGCGATCTTGTCGATTTCATCAATATAGACTATTCCCCGGGACGCCTTCTCGATATCGTAGTCGGCCGCCTGGATCAGACTTACCAGTATGTTTTCCACGTCCTCGCCGACATAACCCGCCTCGGTAAGCGTGGTCGCATCGGCTATCGTGAAGGGCACGTTCAGAATGCGGGCAAGCGTTTGCGCTAAAAGAGTCTTGCCCGAACCGGTCGGCCCAATCATCAGGATATTGCTCTTCTGAAGCTCGACATCGTTTTTGTCGATCTTGAGCTCGATACGCTTGTAATGGTTGTGAACGGCAACCGAAAGGACCTTCTTTGCTCTTTCCTGGCCTATTACGTACTGGTCCAGCACGCTTTTGATTTCAACGGGCTTGGGAATCTGCGTGGCCCGTGCAGCCCCTTCTCTTTCATATTCCTCGGCAATGATGTCATTGCAGAGTTCCACGCATTCATCGCAGATATAAACCGTAGGACCGGCAATGAGTTTCTTGACCTCGTCCTGGCTTTTTCCACAGAATGAGCATCTAAGCTCGCCGCCTCGGTCGTCACGCTTTCTAGCCATTACAATTCCTCCTTGGCCCGCATCTTTCTGATGACACTTAAAACCAATATCGGGTAGATCCCGGGATATTGTTAATCAAATTTTCACCCGCCATACCAGACCGGTAAGCCATGTTATTATAAACATAAGATCAGAATTAAGCTACTTCAAATTAAGCTCTGTAAGGATTTCAGGCATTTGACGCCGGTCCCGCCGCTCCGGCGCCAATCGATCGGCACTGGGTGAAGAGGTAACCCTTCATATCGAAAAGGTCAATAGAAACAGGGAGAAGGCGACGCGAATGCTTTTTTCTCTACTGCTTTTCAGGGCGCCCCCAGATTTTCATCCCGGCTCAACCTGGCAGGTTTATGACTATTTTGCCAGCTATAGTAAACCGCGCCGTCTTTTGTGAAAATTTTAACCCCGGTCGCGGACCGGATTTCATTTCCGTCGATTTCCCAGTCTCTCCATCCGTGATATACCGTGACAGTCAAGTCGGTTTCTTTCTTATTCCTGTAAAAGTATATGGCATACCGATTGCCCACCTTTTTCAAATAATATCCCACAGGCTCGGCGCGGAATTCACTCAGCTTCGAGATGTAGTTTTGGTAAACCCCTTTCCACCCGCCAAGCAGAGCAGGGTCCGGCTCTTTTTTGACAGTACAGAACCTATCCGGCGCCCCGGCGATATCCGAAGGGCTTATGCCTCCGCTCTCCGCGCTGGCGGCCATGTGGAGAGGGGCGAAAACGATGATAAAAAGAAGGATTGAAAATATCGCTCTGTTCATTTTTACTCAGTGCCTCCATCTTAGGTTTTGGCGACCGGAAAAGAGCCGGTCAAGGCAGTGCACCCGGAGATCCATGCCTGATCAGGATTTTATACTCGTCTTGCAACATCCGGATTTCGGGAAGTCCACCTGCAAACACTCTACATGAATATGCGAAGTTTGGGAAGGGCCGCCCACTGCGGCGCTACTGCTTGAACGGCAGGACAAGATAGAGCAGATTACCGTTGGGTTGAGGCTCGCAACCCACCATTCCGCCGTGAATCTCGACCACCTTTTTCACAAAATTAAGGCCGTGCCCGGTCCCGCTTTCAGTCGTGCTGGCTCGGAAACCCTCATCGAAGACCCGCTCACATTCGTAGCGGGTGAGCTGCTTGCCCGTCGTAAAAAAATTGAACCGCACGCCCGGTTTACCTTCTCCAAAAAGATCTTTTATGATCTGCCTGTTCAAAGAGAAAAACTTTATGGAACTCCCCCTCTCGTCTTCTGCTGTCCCGGTGTATTTTACCGCATTTGAAAAAAAGTTATCAAACACCTGAGATATCAAACCCTTATCGACAAAGAGCGTCACCTGTTCATCCGGAACGTTTTCGAGCCGGTCATCGACCGTTATCCCTTTGCTCGCAAACTGGCCGGAATAGCGTTCGAAAAGGGATTCTATTATCTCGGTTCGGAAATTACACGACTGCTTTCTCAGGACATAGGTGCCTTTCTGGAAATGGTCCTTGCGGAAAAGGCTCTCCAGAAACAGGCTGGTGTGTTCATAATGTTTCGACAGGGCGGAATAGGCGGCCTGGAGCCCCTGGTTGGTTTCCTGGAGGGTTTCAGCAGCATTTTGCAGGGACTGCGCCACAGCTTCGCAAATTTGCGAGTCTTCGACCAGCGTTCGGGCCATTTCCTCGATTTTCTTGTAATTTTCGATCATTTTCTTGAGCCGGACCAGGAAAAACTTATAGTACATGTTCGGCGTGATGACATTGTGCTCAATGTCGGATACGAGCTGATTTATGAACCTTATGTGATCGATATTCTGCTGGACCAGCAGCTTCTGGTGGAGGTTGTATCCGATCCGGTTGGTGAATTTCTCCAGGAAAAACTTTTTGCGCTCATCGACCACCTTTTTGGGATAAATTTCAAAGACGCCGAGAATAGAGCTTTGGCCGAGAAAGGGCAACATATCGTTAAGGGCCTGGTTCCCTCGAATTGGAAAAAACCATGACTCGCCGGCCTCTACGGTTTCTTCGACGACTACCGCTTTATGCTTTCTGCGTTCGTCAGGCCGGAGCAGCCCCCGCCTGCTGGTGCAGACCAGCTCGAGTTGCGAACGCTTTGGTTCGATGATGTAGAGCCTGCTGTCCAGGTCGAAGAACTCTTTGGGGACAGCAACGCAAATATGGTAAAGGCTCTCGATCGACGTGAATTCCTGGGCCAGATCGAAAAAGGTTGCGAAAGCCTCTTCCTGGGAGCGCTCGAAGTTGTAGCGCCTGTAGCTCTCCTTTTTTTCCCTTACCCTGGCGGCGATACATTCCGCCATGTCCCGGGAGGAGGCCCGCTCTCCCTGCCGGCACACGTCGCAGGGCTCTGTTTTGCTCTCGCTCATGATCGCTCCACGACCGCTCTTCCAGGAAAGATTTCAAGTGCACAAATAGAACCCAAGCGGTAAGGCAAATTCATAATAACACCCAATCCTCACAAACAGTTTAAGTATCCGTCACAAAAACGCCACGACAGGCGAAATAAAGCGTAAAAAATATACCGTAATATTGTCCGGCCCCGGTTCAACACCCCCCTGCATCCTGAGACTCGTTCCATTTACGGAACAAAAATCATAGCCCGGTTTACGGGGGGATTTTACTGTGATATTCCTCATCGAGTGAAAATGAGAGCCATGAGAAACCAATACGTCGGCTCTGATCTCAGGCTGAGTGGAGAATGAAATGATGCCCCCCGATCTTGCCGGTTTTGAAAAGGTTACCGCACTGGTAATAGGCGATGTAATGCTGGACCGATACCTGTGGGGCCGGGTCAGTAGAATATCTCCCGAAGCTCCCGTTCCGGTCGTAAAAGTCGAGAACCAGACCTACCGTCTGGGCGGGGCTGCAAATGTGGCGGCCAACCTTGCCGCACTCGGCTGCCGGGTGCGCCTCCTGGGGACTAAAGGAACCGATGCCTCCGGGCAACTCCTTTCGCAGCTTCTGGCTGAGAACAAGATTGAAGACCATCTGCTTACTTTGCCCCAACCGCACCCCACTATCGCCAAAACGCGGGTCATGGCACAGAGACAGCAACTTTTGAGGCTCGACGAGGAAGAAACCGGGCAGATCGACCCAGCAGAATCAAAAGCTCTACTGGACCTCGCCCTAGGTCTCATTGCGGATGCGAGTGTAATTATTCTGTCGGACTATGGCAAGGCAACCATGGACAGTTTCTTCTGCTCCACCATCATCGGGCACGCTCGAGAAAGGCTCCTGCCCACCCTCGTAGACCCCAAAGGCAGAGACTGGACCAGGTACAACGGAGCAACCTGCATCACCCCCAATACGGCGGAACTCGAACTTATAACCGGCAAACAGATCACTACCGACCAAACTCTCATGGATGCGGGGCGGCAACTCCTTGAAGATCTTCAAATCGACCGGCTCCTCGTTACGCGCGGTCCCAAAGGCATGGCGCTTTTTACCCGCAATGCCCCCCCTGTTCTCATCCCGACCCAGGCGCGAGACGTATTCGATGTCTCCGGCGCAGGAGACACAGTAATCGCCACTGTGGCCGCCGGAATAGCGGCGGGGCTGGACTGGCCCCAGGCTGCCAGATTAGCCAATATCGCGGCGGGGATTGTCGTGGGGAAGGTGGGAACAAATCCGGTCCGGGCCGAAGAACTTGCCCTCGCCCTGAGGCAGGGCCAGAACGAGACGCAGAGAAAGATCTGCGATCTGGCTTCAGCCAGATTTACGGTCGATGCATGGAGGGCCATGGGAGACAGCATCGTCTTCACCAACGGATGCTTCGATATTCTTCACGCCGGCCATATCCGGCTGCTTCATACGGCCGCCCGCGAGGCACAGAGGCTGGTCGTCGGCCTGAACTCGGACAGTTCGGTAAAACGCATCAAGGGAATGCATCGACCTATATTGCCCGAGCAGGACAGGGCCGCTCTGCTTGCAGCGCTTGGCTGCGTGGATATGGTGGTAATCTTCGAAGAGGACACTCCTTTGTCTCTCATTGAAGCTTTGAAGCCCGATGTTCTCGTGAAAGGAGCCGATTACACCCGTGAGGCCGTAGTGGGTCACGAACTCGTGGAGGGATGGGGAGGGAGGGTAGTTTTGGCGCCCCTGATCGAAAACCTGAGCACCACAGGCATCGTCGAGCGGGTCAAAGGAGTCTGAAAGGCGCTTCCAAATTTCACGCTTGAATCCCCCGAGGTCTTTTCACCGCATTTCCTGTGAATTCGCGTGTTTTTGACTCTTGACCGACGAGTTATTATTGTATTGGAAAGAATATTAACTCTTTCCTCCTTGGGAGAGTCAGGTCCTCCTCCTCCTTTCCTGGCTCTCCTTTTTTTTATGAGGTCTTGCGCCAAATCGACCTGGCTGCCTCAACCTTCTTTATACTGCTAAATACTTTCCGGGCCCTACAGGGGCATGTAATTTCCGGCTGATTAAATACTGTGATTCGTACGTCTGATTAGGGCCTAGACCCTATTTATTTCCTGCATACCCCCCGCTATACTTCATTATCACGATCTTCGGTTCCGCACCTCGAGCCAAATTCCAACATCCGTCAATATTTGCCGTGTTTTTGACCATTCGGGAGCTTCCAATGGAAACAGCCAGCGGTCATATCCCCGCCAGTAGCTTCTTCAAGGCACGTGAGGAACTTATCCCCGTGACCATGGGAGAGTGTGGGGAAGAATACGAGTGCTGCCACCGTGATTTAACCCATGAGCGGATGTGGCGGATTATTTCCGCCTACCTGCTGGTACTGGAGGATATAAAAGGACCCATAGCGGCCGATTCCGAACTCCCCTTTCCAAAAGAGCTGATCGGGCAGGCAATTCTCCAGGAACTGGCAGACGATCCCGAGGGCGATTTGAGGCGCCGGCTTGAAATCGCTTACGTACGGCTCGAATCCTTCATCCCTTACGAGGAATACCGCGTGATAGAGGACTTCAAGGATGTAAGCCTTCGCGCCGAGGAGGCCGCCGACATGAGAGACCCGACGAGTATACTCAGGTCGGTCCGGATAATGAGCAACGCAAAGGGAGAAAGCGCCGTCAGGATCGAGGAAAAAATCTACGAGAAAATGACGGCAAGACACTTGCAGATTCAGCAGCTTGGGGAAGGCCGCGCTGCCTGAAGATTCAAGCGTTTCAGAGCCTGCGGTGTCCGCCGGGCTGGAATTCTCCGGCGCAGACTCGATTAAAAGAGCCTTCCGAGATCCCTGATTTCGAGCATAGTCTTTCTATGGAAGCTATTCCAGCCGACCTGGAAGACCACATCAACAGTCTGCCCCGGACCCGGGCAGCTTTTCTTATCGCCGGAGATTTCGGCAAAGTGTTGCGCTCCCCGCCACCAGATCCCCTCCAGCCCGTTTTCAAACTCCAATTTCAGGTGGTTTTGTTCCTTCCCGAAAACTCTGGCAAGGTTGAACCGCACGCGGCGCAGGGCAAAAAGCGGAGCAGAGTTACCCATACCGTGGGGTTCGAGTTCCTCCAAAGCCCGGACCAGTTTCGGTCCGACCAGGACCATAGGTAATTCTAAATCCACTTTCCCGCGCGGGATGAAAATTTCGGACTCATATTGCCGTGCAATTTCTTCGAAACGGCGCGCAAACTCTCCGATCCGGTCCGCCTCGATTGTAAGGCCGGCTGCGGCTTTATGTCCTCCCCATTTAATAAGCAACTCAGCGCACATCGAAAGCGCATGGTGTATGTCGAAGCCCGGGATGCTTCTGGCAGAGCCCCTCGCAATCCCCTTGCTCTCATCTATCGAAAATATCACTACCGGAGCATAATAGAGACTCTGCTGGACCCTGGAGGCGGCAATGCCTACGACCCCCGGCGGCCACTCCGGATGTCCCAGAACGAGTGTCCTGCCGGCGGGAGGATGTTCGGCCAGATGGGTGCGTATATCGTCGAGCACTTTTTCCTCCAGGGCCTGCCTTTTCGCATTGAGATCGCAAAGCTCGCGCGCCAGCCGAATCAAGTTGGGCGGCTGGTCGGCGGTCAGCAGATCGTATGCGATCCGCCCCTCGGAAATACGCCCGGCGGCATTTATGCGCGGGCCCAAATAGAAGCCGATGTGACCTGCTGTCAGGGTCTTACCGGACAGTCCTGCTGACAGAGCCAGATGAGAAAGCGGGGAACAGGCATTTGCATTGAGGTTGCGCAGTCCGCTGCGCGCCAGAATCCGGTTTGCAGAGACAAGTGGAACGAGGTCGGCGACCGTCCCGGTTGCGGCAAGGGCAAGGTATTTTCCGCCAAGCGCCGGAATGGGGAACCCGTTTCCTATGACCCGCCTCAAGCTGGCCAGAAAAAGGAAGGTCAGGCCCGACGCGCAGAACTCTTTGAACCGCGAGCAGCACTCGGGGTGCTTGGGATTTATGAGGACCGAGGCCGGGGCCAGGACCGACCCCGGACCTGCCGGGACTTCATGATGATCGATCACGATGCAGTCGGCGCCCATGGAAAGGGCAAGCCGAACGGGTCCAAGATCCAGAGTTCCGCAATCGAGCGCGAGAAAAACTTTTGCATCCGGGTTCTCTGATATTGCGCGCTCCGGTATGCCGTACCCTTCGTCTCGAGATGGAATTACAACCTTGAAATTCTCATAACCGATCTCCTTGAGAAAAAGGGACACCTGCGCCGCGGACGTAATTCCGTCGCAGTCATAGTCGGCAACCACGACTATTTTGTTCCGATCTGCCATATGCCTGGCCAGCAGAGCGGCGCCCTCGGCCATGCCTCGAATGCACAGGTGCTCGGAGAGATCCTTGAGTTCTCCGCAAATATCGCGGCGATCGATGTTGCGGTTTTGCAATACGATGTCTATTACATCCGAGACAGTTGTCGGAATGCGGTCGTTCAGTATCTTCCAGCGTGGCCGGATCAGGCGGTCCTGCCCCATAGGGACCTCTACACGGATTTTCGCAAATTGCAGCGCGGGGTTCTCTCACCGCCCGGCTGCTTACAAAGACCTGCCGGCAGAATGCAGATAGTAGCGAACCCATCTACTGAGAACGGCCGGATCCATTTTTTCGCTCTCTTATACCATTCCGAAGGACCAAGGTCGAGCGCACCGAAGCTACAGACCGGAAAATCAAAATGCAAGTTGATGTTTTATTAGGTTTCATAATGACCGGATAACTGTTATAAGTGCCGCCATACTTTTAGCAAAGAAGGGGGGGAAGAGTCCATATTCCGACGATAATATCCGAATTAGGGGATACCAGACGAAATACCGGAAAAACAGACACGATCTGGTGAAAAATAGACGTGAATGAATTTTGCTAAATACGGAGGACGGGATTAACGTTGTGGAATGAAGGAGAAAAATGGCAAAGTTTCTCTTTTCCACCCTCCCCGATTCCCTTTTAAGTAAGTTGCCGTGTCATAACAGGCGGTTAGGAGTTGCAAGGATGGATACTCTCGTATATATAATGAACTTTATAAGGGACAAGAATGTCGCTTCGATTACACCCACTTCGTCGGTAGGCATAAAGAAAGTCTGCAGCAAAATAGATTTCAACCAAAACAACCTGATCGTGGAATATGGCCCTGGAACAGGCGTATTTTCGAAATACCTGCTGCAGAGAATGCGAGAAGATTCCCGGCTGATTCTCATTGAGAGAAACAGGAATTTCAATTCGATTCTCAAGAAAAAAATCAGTGATCCAAGGATGGTACTGGTGCACGACAGCGCCGAAAATGTGCTCCAGACCCTGAGGATGTGCAAAGAATCGGAAGCCGATTACATACTTTCAGGAATTCCTTTTTCCTTCCTTGACCCCGAACTCAAGCACAAGATTCTGTACAACACTCACCGGGCGCTGAAAAAGGGCGGAAAATTCCTCGTTTACCAGACATGTTTTCAAACCAACAATCACCTGAAGGTCCATCTGCAGCAATATTTTCCCATCGTGAACTCAAAATACGAGCTGGCGAATATACCGCCGCTCAGGACCTACGAGGCGATCAAAGTCTGATCGGCAGGCACGTCTTACCAGGGGAGGGAGATAAGCCTCCCTCACCCTGTTGAATTATCAATCCCAGATCTCCAGGCCTCCGCCTGGCGGCGAAGCTGCCGTTTTTCAGGGTACATCGAACCCGCACTCCTCCGGGTTAGCGGGCGGGCTTTGACGCTACAACCTCCCCTCTTTGGAACCAATTGACAAGTAACAGACATTACTTAATTAAGTTTCAGACCGGTCAGTGAAAGGGGTGAAAGAAAATGTCGGCTTTGGCAACAGCTCTTCTGATCATAGGAATCATCGCCGGAGCGTTAGGGTTTACCGGAGTCGCCGGAACAGCAACATGGGTAGTCCAGTTGTTGTTTTTTCTTTTCCTTATCGGTTTCATTGTGATGCTTTTCTGGGGCAGAATCGGCAGGACCAGTCAGTAGCGGAAGGGTTTCATCCGGACACTCAGGGGGGCGTTGGCTCCCCTTTGGTATTTTGACCTCATTACATCCGGGCGCGCACAAATCAAGTCCCCTCAAAAGCGCCGGAGCCCCCTATCAACCCATTGGCACATCCCTTGCTCAATATTGCTCGGCGCAATACACCATCTTCGGATAACTGCATAATGGCGGCATTGGAATGTGTAAACTAAAAACCCTGTTTGGCTTCGTACTGGCGGTCTTTATGGTCGCAGGCATTGCTTTACCCGGCCATGGGGCCGCAAAACAGGGCAACCCGCAGACCCGCATAACCAAGTTGCGCGTTTTGCTGAAAGGAAACCGGACGTGTCTGATTTTTGACGCCGAAGGCGCCAGGCCAAAACAGGTCGGTCCCGCTTCCGTCAACGGGATTTCCGTTTTCTTTTCGCAGATCAGTGCAAAAATCCCTGATAGAGTAATCGCAGACAGGAGAGCGGCGGTCAAAGAGGTGAAATTCCGGCGTGAGAGCGGTTTCTTTGAAGTTCTTTTCCGGAATAGCAACACTACGGTCTCTTCGAAGGAAGAGCAGGGCAAAAACGGGAAATACACGTTAACGCTGGAGCTGACACCTGCCGGAAAGGGCGGGGAAGCTTCCGTGAACCTCCAATCAAAATCAAACCTGGCTGAGAAGCCCAAGGAAATCCCGCCGATTGAACCTAAAAAGGTTCAGACTGCAGATCTATTTGGGTCAAAGATCGCACAGCAGATTAAAGGCGCAGTCCTCAGCTCGCAGGCGAAGATAGACGGCGAATCCTCGCCGCGCACGAGGTCAGACTCGAGATCATGGGACTTTGCCGAACCTGACGAGAAGGCTCTTGCCCTTTACGCGAGCGCGAATGAAAAATTCGAAAGCTGTTCTCGAAACCTCGTATTTTGCGCCCCTGAAATAATAGAAGAGTACGATCAGGCGCTGAAAGCCGGCCCCCGGTCTTCACAGGCCCCGTTGGCGATTTACAGGATGGCGCTGGCTAACTCCATAATGGGAAACTACACAAAAGCCGACAAACTGTTCAGACAGGTAACTTCCGATTGGCCGGACCACCCCGTTGCATCGCGCTGCTGGGTCGGCATTGGCGATATCTACAACAAAAAGCAGTCTTACCTGGAAGCGATGGAGGCGTTTCGCTGGGCCCTGCGCGGAGCGGCGCAAAGCGCTGACAAAGCTGAGGCCTACTTCGAACTCGGCAAGGTCTTCCTGGTTCTGGGGGCGAACAAAGAAGCTCTGGAGATGCTGAACAACTGCATCGGCCAGCGGCCTGACTACTACATGAAAAAACCCGATGTTTTCCGTTTCATCGGAGAGGCGTATTTTGGGCTGGGCGATGTCCAAAAGGCAAAGGAACCCTTGCTCAGATACGTGAACATCCAGGAAAGCGCTCCAGACCAGGATATCGTGCTGGCCAAGCTCGCCGAAGTTTTTCTGGTTCGAGGAGACCCCGGCACCGCTGGCAAGATGTATACCTTTATCCAGAAATATTACAAGGATTCCGAAGGAGACCTGATCTGCAGGGTACGCCAGGGAGAATCGTGCGAAAAGGACGACGTGGATCAAGCGATCAAAATCTATAACGATCTGCGCGGCAAGGATATATCCCCAAGCCTGCGAAGAATCGTTTTAATGAAACTGGCCGCTCTGAACCTGAAAAGGGGCGAGTTTGCGCACGGTCTGGACCTGATGGATGAAGCTTTTCCTGTAAAAAACGATGGATCGTCCCCCCCCGGGACCTCAGAGCTAAGGGAAAGGATTCTTCGCGACCTTATCAGGCAATGCTATTCAGACAAGGACTTCGTCAAGATAGTCCAGTTGCACGAAAAATACCGCCGCGTTTTCGACTCGATCCAAGCTCCCGACACTTTGGAACAAATTGCAGAAAGCTACGCATCGCTGAAGTTCTACCCGAATGCGCTCGCAATTTATGACAAGCTGATTTCCAAGGGCCAGAAAAAGGGAGATGACCTGTTGCTCCGGTGCGCGCTCTATGCGCTGTGCGTAAACGATAACGGCAGGTCTTTTCAGTTCTGCAAACTGGTTCAAAGCGAAGCAATGGACCTGAAGAAATCCGAAATACTCGGACACCTTTTCTATCGCGACCAGAAATACGCCGAGGCGGTGAAAGCTTTCGGGAAAGTCATTCAGAAGGGAAAGGAATTCGAGATAGAAGAGCCGGATTCCTATGTGGCTTACGGGTATAGCCTCTTCAATGCCAATAAGTTCGATGAGGCCATTCCCATTCTTCAAAAGGCAATGGCGCGGGCAAAAGCTGACGACGGATCTGCCCGGCGCTCTATTCTGGCAACGCTGGGCAAGTGTTTCGTCGAACAAAAACAATATCAGCAAGCGGCGGAGACGATGGAGGCGGCAATCAAGCTTTCCGGGGAAGATCAGGCGAACGAGCTTTTATATGAAATTTCAAAGCTTTATGTTGCCGCAGGGCAGACGGACAAGGCAATACTGAGCCTTAACAAGCTCAAGGGCACCGAGCATCCCTTCTGGACCGCAGTGGCCCAGCAGCAGCTCAATACAATCGATATGAACCAGGCTAACGCAACTCGCTGAAAGTCAACCAGGCAGATTAATGAACGTACTCCTGATTGAAACAGATTCCAACGATGCACAAAGCGTCTCCTCTTTCTTAAGAGATCAAGGCCACATGTGTTTTCTGACCGACACGGTCAAATCGGCAAAAAACCTGCTGAAAAACGAAAGCCCGGGGCTCGTGCTTCTTCATTTGAATGGCAGCCCGATTCAGACGATGGATTTTCTGGAAACCGCCCGGAACCTGGAGCCGCCGGTACCTGTGATCGTGCTCACCCGAAAGCCGAAACTGGACGACGCTGTTCAGACTGTCAAAAAGGGGGCCTACGATTTCTGGACAAAGCCTTTTGCGCCGGAGCGGCTGACAAAGACAATCGAACTGATAGAGAGAGCAAGAAAAAGGACAAGCCAACAATCAGCACTGCCGGGACCCGATGATCCGATAATCTCCCGGGACCCTGCCCTTTACTCGATCAAGGCCCTTGCAAGGAAGATTGCCCCGAGCAACGCGACCGTTTTCATTCAGGGTGAGAGCGGGACGGGCAAAGAGCTGTTTGCCCGCTACATTCACAATCAAAGCGGGCGCAAAGATAAGCCTTTCATTGCCCTCAACTGTGCCGCCCTTCCCGAAACCCTCCTCGAGAGCGAACTTTTCGGCTATGAAAAAGGCGCCTTTACCGGGGCGATCAGGAACAGGGAAGGTAAATTCGAGCTGGCGCATACCGGAACGCTTCTGCTCGATGAGGTTACCGAGATCCCTCTTCATCTCCAGGCAAAGCTGCTGCGGGTCCTCCAGGAAAGCGAAGTGGACCGGCTGGGCGGCAAATATCCCGTCCCGGTTGACGTCAGGGTCATTGCGACCACCAATATCAGGATCGAAGACCAGGTAAAGGAAGCAAAATTTCGAAAAGACCTCTACTACCGTCTAAACGTGATACCGCTCAGAATACCTCCTTTAAGAGAGCGGCCTGGAGACATCGTCCCCCTGGCAGAGTCTTTCCTTGCCAGATACAGCGCCGAAAACGGCTCGAAAATCAGCTCCTTTGCCCCCGAAGCGCTGAAAATACTTGCAGACTATTCCTGGCCCGGCAACGTCCGGGAACTTCAAAACGTGGTCCTGCGCGCGGTGCTGATCTCGGATTCGCCGGTCGTCGGCACGGATAGCGTCATCCTGGACCCCGGGCTTGAACAGGGCGGTTCACAGGCTTCCCAGTTTTCCATGATGCCGCTTTGCGAAGTAGAGAAAATAATGATCGAGAAGACCCTTTCCACTGTCGACGGCAATCGGACCCAAGCCGCCGAAATACTAGGCATCAGCGTAAGGACCCTGCGAAACAAACTCGCCGAATACCGTCAAAGCATTGAAATGTAAGTTGGCGCACTCCACGTCAATTCTTTGACTGGAGAAAGCTCATCGCGGGCACGGCCCCCTCTCGGCTCGTCACCGCTTTGTTTGGTTCAGCGTCTGCCGCAAACCCGGCCCGGCTCCAGGGCGAGCCAAGTTGCAGCTCTGCGCGGTGTCGAGACTGAGATTCGGGCCGCCAGGCCGGAAAAGGACCTATTTGAGGCCGAAGGACCCGAACGGAGCCTGCTACTGGTACGAGATTTGCTCATCAATGGGACCAAACAGAAAAGGAGTTTGCTTATGAGCGGCGCTATTGTTTTTGACAAGACTTTGCAGATGATCGAAGACCGGCTTACCCTGAATTCCGTGAACCAGAAACTGATTTCGGGCAATCTGGCCAACATCAACACTCCCGGTTACAGGGCCAAGGAGGTTTCCTTTGAAAGCGCCCTGCGGGAATCGCTTCAGGAACATGTGCTCAATATGGTTCGTTCGAACGGCGCCCATATGGCCCCGGATGATCCGGTCCAGGCCTTGAAGACCCCTGAGGTAATCGAGAGTGGTCCGGTGGATCTCGATACCGAAATGGTAAACCTCACCAAGAACACCATCGAATATAACCATATGGTCGGCATGCTGAACAAGAAATTCTCGATGCTCAAAACGGCGATAACGGAAGGAGGGGCCTAAAAATGGACCTTGAATCAGCGATACAAATAAGCGCATCCGGCCTGAAGGCCAACCGCACGTGGATAAACGTGCTCTCAGCCAACCTGGCGAACGTGAACACGACAAAGACGGCGGAGGGCGTGCCCTACACGCGAAAGACGGTCATCTACGAAGCCACGCCTTCCGAGGGTTTTGCCGGCGAGTTGAGCGCCGCGATGGGCGGTGGGGCAGACAAAGTTGAGGTATCCGATATCGTGTCGGACAAGCGGGATTTCAGGCAAGTCTATGATCCGGGTCATCCGGACGCTGACGCAAACGGCATGGTGCTCATGCCCAACATCAACCCGGTAGAAGAAATGGCGAACCTGATAAACGCCAGCAGATCCTATGAAGCAAACCTCGCCGCCCTCCAGAACGCCAGGCAGTTGGCCCTCAAGGCGATGGACATAGGCGCAAAATAATCGGGAGAGGTCCATGCTTATTACTCCAATCATGAAGAATCTGTGCGAAGGCGCGCCCGGCGCAACAATGCCCAAAAGTACCGGCGGAGCTGATTCCACTTCCTTTGCCGACCAGTTGAAAACGAAGATCGGCGAGGTAAACCAGCTCCAAAACGCGTCGGATGCCAAAATGGAACAAGGTGCGGTAAAGGGAGCCACAAGTATCCATGAAACCATGATCCACATGGAAGAGGCGAACCTCTCACTGCTGATGCTGGCCAAAGTCCGCAACAAAGCCCTGGATGCCTATCACGAAGTGATGCGAATGTCCTTTTAACCCTTTGCTTACTGAAACAGGCCCGTAGACATGAACATCGCTCTGCAATATCTCAGAAGACTGCATGAATATTTTCAGACCCTCACGCTTCCGCAAAAGATTTCCTATGCCGGGGGCATCCTTATTTTTGCCGGCGCGCTGGCTTTTCTGGTCTATCTGAACAACCGGACCGATTATGCCCCGCTTTATTCCGGGATGTCCCAGAACGACATGGCAGAGGTCGTGCAGTCCCTCAAAGCAAAGAAGGTTCCCTACCGTATTTCCGAGGGAAGTGTCGAAGTAGCCAAGGAACAGCTCTATGACACCAGGCTTTCCCTTGCCTCCGACGGAATCCCCAAAGGATCGGGCATGGGGTTTGAGATTTTCGATCAGCAGAAGTTGGGCAGCACGGAATTTGTCCAGAAAATCAACTACCAGCGAGCACTCCAGGGAGAGCTGGCCAGGACCATGAACAGCATGAGCGAGGTGCTGGAGAGCAGGGTTCACCTGGTTCTGCCCGAAGAGAGCCTCTTCAAGGAAGACCAAAAGCCACCCAGCGCCGCAGTGGTCCTGAAGCTGCGTCCCGGCGCCAGGATGGGCGAAAAAGAGCTTCAGGGAATAGTTCACCTGGTCGCGGCCACCGTAAGGGGACTCGAAGAGGACCGGATCACCATCATGAGCAACGACGGACAGGTCCTCTATAAGAAAGGCCGTGAAGACGACTCCTCTCAAATGAGCAACTCCCAGATCGAACGCAAGCGGCGCATGGAAGATGACATGCGCCAGAAGGTCCAAAGCATGCTCGAGCAGGTACTTGGCCCCCACCGGGTGCTTGCCAGGGTTTCGCTCGACCTGGATTCGAACCAGGTTCAGATCGCCGAGGAGACATACAACCCGGACAGCACGGTCGTAAGAAGCCAGCAGAGGACCACGGAGTCTTCGGAAGGCAAGGAAGGGGGCGGAGCAGCTAAAGGCAACCCGGACGTCCCCATCAACATAGAAGGAAAGCTCCTGCAGAACTCCCCGCAGACAGACGGCCCAAAAGGAGCCAAGCAGATAAACCGCCAGCATGAAGTTGTAAACTACGAGATAAACAAGACCAGCAGACAAATTGTCCAGATGCCCGGCAACATCAAGAAAATTTCCGCAGCGGTAATCGTGGACGGGAAATATGAAACCAAGCCGGGCGCTGACGGAAAACCCAAGCAGACATACGTGCCCAGGTCGGCAGAAGAGATGAAATCCCTGGATGAACTGGTCAAAAAGGCGGTTGGGTTCAATGAAGCGAGAGGGGACCAGATAACGGTTTCCAATATTCCGTTCGTCTCCGACGTGGGCGGCTCTGAAATGGTCAGTGCTGAGAATAAGTATTTCCAGCTTTTCAAAAGCTACCAAAAGATGCTCCTGAACATAGCGATCGTCGCCCTGGTGCTGATCTTCGTGGTAAGGCCGTTCATGCGCAAATTCCGCCAGGTCGCCGATGAAATCATAAAACTCCCGGCCCCGGCCGCCGGCCCCTCTATTGAAGAACAAATATCCGCGCTGCTTATGGACAAGCCATTGGACCAAATATCGGTCCGAAAGAAGTCGACCGCCCTCGTCAAGCACGATACCGACAAGGCAACGGAAATAATAAGACAGTGGCTCAGGGACGAGGTTGAGTAATATGGCCAAAACAACTGGTTCGACCAGGCTGGGCGGGCCCAGAAAAGCGGCGATCACCCTGCTCTCTCTCGGCGAAGAAGCTTCAGCCCTGATACTCAGGAAGCTCACGACCGATGAGATCAGAGAACTTAGTCTCCAGATGTCAGCTATTGAAGGAGTAAAGAAGGAAACCTCCGATGAACTGCTTACCGAATTCACAGAGAAGTTCAGGATGGAAGGCGGAGTAAATCAGGACGGGGACCAGTTCATACGCAAGCTGCTGCCAAGTGTCATGAAGGTGGACCAGGCATTGGAAGTCATTTCTCAATTGGATGAAGAAAAACATAGAATTCCCTTCAAACACCTGAGAGACATCGATCCCAAACTTCTTGCCGGGTTCATAAAGGGTGAGCACCCGCAGACCATTTCCATCATCATTTCCCATCTGGGACATCAAAAGGCGAGCCAGGTACTTGGGTTTCTTCCCGAGCAGCTTCAGTATGAAATCGTAACAAGAATTGCCAACCTGGAGACGGTCCCCCCCGACCTGATCCAGGAAGTGGACGAAGTGCTCGAAAAAGAGCTGACCTCAATCGGCAAACGGGGTGAGCAGATCGGAGGCATCGGGGTCGTCGCTGAAATCCTCAACCACAGCGACCGCAGAACCGGAGACAGCATTTTGCAGTTCCTCGATGAAACCGACACCGATCTGGCCGAGAAAGTCAGAAAGCTGATGTTTGTCTTCGAAGACCTGCTCCATGTAAACGATGCCGGTATCCGGGAACTGCTCAAAGAAATCCGCAACGAAGAACTCACCATGGCTCTCAAAACGGCCTCTGAAGACTTAAAAGGAAAGATATTCAAGAACCTGTCCCAACGTGCCGCACAGATGCTGCAGGAAGATATCTCGATGATGGGACCTGCGCGCCTGAGCGAAGTGGAAACTGCACAACAGGCTATTCTCAATGTGGCGCGCAGGCTCGAAAAGGAAGGCAAACTCCTTCTTGCCGGCAAGGATAGCGGAGAGTCATTTGTCTAATCTGCTGAAAAAAAACCTGGAGCCGGATATAGCCGCATTTGGTTTTCCAGTTATCGAAAATGGGCATGGCGACTCAACAATTGCCATTGTCCAAGAAATTGAAAGATCCCCGGAACCTGAAAAGGACTCCGAGCAACTCTACCGCACAAAACTGCTCGAACTCGAGCGCCGGAACCAGGAGATTGAAAAAGAAGCTTACGGCAAAGGATTTTCGCAGGGCGAAAAGGACGGTTTTGAATACGGGCAAAAGGCCGTTCAGGTGATCAAGTCACAGCTCGAGCGCATTGCGGAAAACATGGAAGCTCTGCCTACGAAAGTCTTTCAGGATTACAGGGATTGGCTGATCCAGACCAGCATCAGGATAGCACGGCAAATCGTGAAAAGGGAGGTTCAGGTTTCCCCTGAAATAGTGGCCGATACCGTGAAGACCCTTCTCGAAGAAGCCGAAGAGCACAGCACCCTTACGGTCTATCTCAACCCCAATGACCTTGAGCTAATTGAGAAAAGGGCTGAGACGGCGCTCTTGGCCAACAGAAAACGCTTCGCATTGAAAGTCGACAGGCACCTGGAGCGCGGCGGCTGCCGAGTCGAAAGCTCGCTGCAGCTCCTCGATGCAACAATGGCCACCCAGTTCGAAAACCTGGAAAAGTACCTTCTCGGCGACGGCGCCTTGCAAAGCGCAGCGGGCGGAACCGATGGAGAGTAGCGATTATCTGAACCTGAGGGACGTCGGGTTTACCGACTTGAGCGGCTGCGAACTCTACAGGAAGTACGGCAAGATCGTTCAACTCACCGGAAACCTGCTCGAAGCCGAAGGTCTGGAAGCTGCAAAAGGAGACGTCTGCAGAATTGTCCATTCGGGTTCGCCTCATCCGATCCTGGCCGAGGTGGTCGGCTTTGAATCCAGCAGGATCAAGCTAAGTCCCCTGACTCATCTGAACGGCGTCCGTTCGGGGAGCCTGGTGCAGGTCCTCGAAGCGTCCAATAGTTTCATGATGTCGGAGGCTATGCTGGGACGGGTTCTCGATGGCCTCGGGCAGCCGCTGGACTATGGTGCTCCGATCTCGTCCGGCATCCCTTATCCCCTCGCCGGAAAGGTCTCCAACCCTTTGGAGAGACCTTTGATCGAGCAACAGCTCGACTTGGGGGTCCGCTGCATGAACACGCTTCTTCCATTAGGCAAGGGGCAGAGGATCGGCATTTTTGCAGGGTCCGGGGTAGGAAAGAGTACCCTGCTGGGCATGATGGCAAGATACACGAGCGCAGACGTTAACGTTATCGCCCTGATCGGCGAGCGCGGCAGGGAAGTCAACGAATTTCTGGAAAACGACCTCGGCCCTGAGGGGATCAAGCGCTCGGTAGTTATCGTGGCCACTTCGGACCAGCCCGCGACGGTTCGCATCCGGGGGGCCTACCTTGCCTGTGCAATATCCGAATTCTTCAGGGATTTGGGCAAAGACGTGCTCTTCATGATGGATTCGGCCACCCGGCTCGCCATGGCTGCAAGAGAGATAGGGCTGGCGGCAGGTGAGCCCCCGACCTCCAAGGGATACACTCCCAGCGTATTCAGCCTGCTACCGGGACTTTTCGAAAGATCGGGCAAATTCGACAGGGCATCCATAACCGGCATTTACACTGTCCTGGTCGAGGGCGATGATATGGAAGACCCTGTCGCCGACACCCTGCGCTCCATTCTGGACGGCCACATCGTACTGGACCGGTCCCTGGCTCAAAAGAGGCATTTCCCGGCAATAGACGTGCTGAGAAGCGTCAGCCGTTTGACGGAGCGACTCCTTTCCCCAAAGCACAAGGAACTCGTTTCCCGATTTATCCGCATATTAGCCGACTATAAAAACAGCGAAGACATGATACGGATAGGCGCCTATGTCCGTGGCTCTCACCCGGAAACAGATTACGCGATCGAAATGATTGAAAAAGCAAATGAATTTCTCAAACAGCCGGTTGCCGAAAACTATTCCATAGAAAAGTCCATCGCGGCCATGGAGGAGCTTTTTCAGTGAACCTCAGGACGCAATGGGCAATAAGCCTGAAACTTACTAAAAGCTTTGAAAATGGCATTTAAATTTCGGCTCAAATCACTTCTGAGACACCGGGAGTTCATGCTGCATCAGGCCCAGGCTGCCCTCGGCGCCGCTGAGTCCCTCAGGATGCGGATACAGTGCGCCGTCGAGCAACTGGGTGAAGACATTCGTCTGGAATCAGAACAGTTCGAACAAGAACAGGAAAAAGGAATCGAGGTAGCCAGGTATCTTTATTTCAAGGACCATCTGAGTCTTCTGGAACAGCAATTGCTTATGACATACAAAGAACTGGAAAAGGCCTCTGAAGAGGTCCACATTCGCAAGCAGGCGATGATCGAATGCGATAAAGAGGTCAAGGTACTCGAGAGTATCCAGACAAGGAACAGGGAATTGTACTCATTGATTCAGTCTCGACAGGAACAGAAGAAGCTGAACGATATCGCCGTCTTCAGCGATCACCGGAACCGGGCCGGGAGGGAAGAAAAATCATGAAAGTGGGTAAACCGGGTTCCAAGTTGCTTTCAATTACGCTTTGCGCCATTATAACGCTCTTGGTCATAAAGCTGGCGGTTACCGTCGTGGGCGCACTCTACCCCGAACAGGAAACCGCGAGCGCGGTTCCGGAAGCAATGGCCAAGGACGAAAAGCCCAAGGCTGAAGCCGAACCTGCTGCGCCGGTCCAGAAAGCAGCCAAAAGCAAACCCGGGGTATCGGCACCCGATTCTCTGGGCGTCTTTCAACAGAAAGAGATCGAAATCCGCAAGAGAGAGGAACAACTCAAGGAGAAGGAAGAGCGCCTGAACAGACTGGAGAAGGAAATCGAGCAAAAGGTCAACGATTTGCTGGTGCTTCAAAAGGAAGTTCAGTCCGTTCGCACCGAGAAGCAGGAAACCCAGAACAACAAAGTCCGGAGCCTTGCCAAAATTTACGGGACGATGAAGCCGAAAGAAGCCGCAAAGCTGATGGAAAACCTCGATGACAAGCTCGTCATGGGCATAATCGGCACGATGACCCCCGATGAGGCCGCAGCGATTCTTTCCCTCATGGAAGTCAAAAAGGCGGCTAAAATATCGGAAGCCCTTTCAGGCCGATAATCAGAACGCGCTTGCAAACGGGAAGAATATGGCAATATACTAGCCGCGCTTTTGACCAAAGTAGATTATTTACCTAATGATTACCGCTTCTTATGATATATTTTCGTCGGAATATCTTACGCCGTATTCCTTTATTTCTTTTACTGCTTGCCGTCCTCATATCGGGCTGTGAACAGAGGGCTGTAGCCCCGCCCTATCAGGGACCTCCCCCAGCCAGCTATTCTCCATCCCCGGCCCCGGCCAGGCCCCCCCAACCGGCCCAGGTGGTCGAACAGAGCGTGGGATACCTGGGCAGTCCCCGGACCGTTTATCACGAGATCGGACCGATGGAAACGATCTGGCGTATCTCCCGGATGTATGACGTTACGCCGGCATCCATCTATTCGGCAAACAGGCTGAGCCCCAGCGATCCTTTGCTGATAGGACAGAAACTCACCATCCCGAACGCAAAGATGATACGCTACGTCATAAACCTCTACCGGAACCCGCAATGGAAGTACATCGTCGTACACCACACCGCCACTGGAAAGGGCAATGCCAGAACGATAAACGTCTCACACGGCGCGCGCGGCTTCTGGAATGGCCTCGGCTATCATTTCCTGATAGATAACGGAACTCTCGGAAAGGGCGACGGGCAAATCGAAATGTCTCCACGATGGATCAGGCAGCAATGCGGCGCCCACTGCAAAGCCGGCGGAATGAACGAAAAAGCGATTGGAATCGCACTTGTCGGAAACTTCAATTATGAGAAACCAACCCCGAACCAGTTGCAATCTCTCTCCTTCCTCCTTTCGGTCCTTCGCAACTATTATCTTATACCACCCGCAAACACCCTCGTGCACCGCGAGGTGCCGGGCGCAAAGACCGAATGCCCCGGGAAAATGTTTCCTATAAGCCAACTCAGGCAGACGTCATCAAGGTAAGCTGCGACAGCAGGCTTGGCGCTAGGCATCCGGACAACAGCGGCGTTGGAGCGGAGAATCCGGCCATGGCGGGATTCCCCGCTTAGTCTCGAAAAGACGGTCTTTCACGCGAAGAGGTGCCAGGCGGACGTGAAAAGCTCTTACGTAAAGTTCCTGGTGGGTTGCGCTTCGCTCCGCCCACCCTACGGATCTTTTCATGGTTTCAGGGTGTCCCAGAGGAACATGAAGAGCAGTTCCTCAGGTGTCCCCTCTGCCGATCTTGCGTCAGATAGAGGGTCTAGACCGCCTTGGCTATTGCGGCCGCCCTGTGGTCATAGAAGCCGCTGCAGATGATCACATCGTCGACCTTCTCGAAATAGACTGTTTTAGGCAGCCACTTTCTGGTCACCGCTTCGAACCACCGGTATTCTACCCAGCCGCCGCCCTTGGAATTCGCGGTATCGACTATTTCCTTGATGAAAAGGTTGCCATCTGAGTCCATAAGGTCAATGAATTCCTCACCCACAAATTTCTCGTTAACCCCGTGAGCGAGCATGGTCCCTTTGCAGTTCAAGACATAGACATACATCTCGTCCTCGACAAAAGGTCCGTTTGGATTCGTGAATTCGGCGAACGCAATCCTCTTGCCGGAATTCCTGTAGAACTCCTTTGCCTTTTCAATCATTCTGACCGCGTCACTTTTGCATCTCATATGGACCTCCTGTTAGAATTTTTTTACTGCAGACCTGGCCGGTTGATCCCTGTCCGTGCATCGCGCAACCCCCTCTCCCGGCGGGAGAGGAATGGGTGGCAGCAACGTTGGGAAATCAAGTTGACAGTGCACTGGCCGCTTTGCCTGGAGCTTGGTCCGAGACGACCTTCGCGGCGCTCGACTACTGGACCGCGTCCAGGCTTCCGCTCTGATGCCGTAGCGCACGCGGCATCTCCAGGGCGGCTGGACCCAGATCGAAAAAGCCCAGCAACCTTTCTTCAATCCCCAAACAGACTCCGAGCATCTGGATATAGGTGATGGAAGGCAGTTTGAAATCCACTCCATGTTCGGAAAGCAGGACCTCCCGGGCTTTCTCGAATTGGAAATGGCAGCAGGGGCAGGCAGAGCAGATATAATCGGCTTTGGCCCGTTTGGCGCTTCCAAGCTTTGCTCCCGTCAAACTGAACGCGACAGGGTCATTGACACCCAGCAAAGGCGCTCCACAGCATTCAAGTTTTTCGGACCATGGGATGCTTTCCGCTCCGGTAGCTTCAACCAGTTGGTCGAATTTGACCGGGCGGAACGGATTGTCGAAATTGACGATCTTTCCGGGCCGCAACAGGTGACAGCCGTAATGGGTGGCGACTTTGACACCCTGGTACTTCTTCTCCAGCCTTGATTGCAGCTTCTCTATTCCCACCTCTTCGAGCAGAACCTCGAGAACATGTTTTACTACCGTGGTTCCGGCATACTCCAGTCCTTCCCTGGAAAGTGCGCTGTTAACGTCATCCCTTAGACTACTGTTCTGTTTGAGCAAAGTCTCGACGTACTTGAGGCTCCCATAGCAGCATCCGCATGGTGTCATTAGATAGAATCCATGCTTTTCCGAAAGCGCAAGGTTCTTGGCCGATAGATGGATGTAGGCCCCGTAGTTGCACCCTTTCAAGGGGTATCCGCAGCAATTGAAATCCCTGCGGCCCTGGACCTCAATTCCCAGTTCCGCCATGACTACCCTTGTGGCCGTCTCGTATTGTTCCAAAAAAGCGGAGCTTATGCAGCAGGGGAAAAATGCCAAGTTCATACTGCCTCCCTCTGTGGGAAATTCTGCGACGTGCGGGAAATCGCCATATTCCTGAGTAGAAAGATCAGTTCGGTAACAGGTACCATCATTGGACAGTTTTCCTGGCATTGATAGCACCCCAGGCAATCCCAGAGCATCTTCGAACCAAAGACGAGCTTCCAAAGCCTAAGACCAACGGCATGCATCATCTGATGTGGCATAAGACCAAGTTCGACGGCGGGATTTTGATAATGGCGCACGACCGGACACGCCAGTGTACATGTCATGCAGTTATAGCAATTTGAAAAAGAACTTTCCCCGAGTAATTTGCTTGCTCCATCCAGCAGTTTTTCGCCCTCGGGTTTAACAGGATTCCTCATAGCATAGTTGTAATTTCCAACTTCGAATTCATTCGAGATGGCCTCTCTGGCGCGGTAAATCGGTTTTTCGTAGGTTGCCGAATTTATGGATTTTTTCATCATCCCCCTATGGAAGGAGAGGGGAGAAAGCAGCATGAATTCAGGAATGTCTTTGAGAAAGAGCCCTTCTCGAACGCTAAACCACAAGTCCTGCAAATTTATTCCCACCGGGCAGACCAACGTGCATTGGTTGCAGTTCGTACAAAGGTTGAGTCCCTCCTGAATCAGCATAAATTGCCGAATACCGAGGTCTTTGCCTTTGGCCAGACTTCTTATCGAAGCGATCTTTTCGGAAGGCATAATGTTCGCGTTCGGAATTATCAGGTGGATAAATGAAAGCGAGCACTGTTTCGTGCAGGCGCCGCAGTGGGTGCAGGCATCCAGTTCCATTATCTGCCTGGTCGCGATGTTGGCCGGATCGGACGTTTTCCGGTCCATAACCGAGTTTGCAAGAAGACTCAACGGACTCACGACAATGTGGATAACCTTGCTGAAGGGAAGATACGCGAGGCCGAAAAGGCAAATGAGAAAGTGCAGATAGTATAGCGTGGTGAGCACGTTTGTCCTGTCGAGATAGGCGGCTGCGGGCGTCATCACCCTGGACGCTCCATAACCCATGAAAGCCCATTGGGGTTGAGAATGGCACTGTTTGCAGTTTATCTCATGTATCGTCTTGCCTCCCGCCAGGAGAGCCGAATCAAACGGGACACCGGCCGCTTCCAGTGAGACGAGTCCAAAGTTCCGGACCCAGTAGGCTTCCAATGCTTTGAGTGAACTCTGTTCCTGTGGACCCGCATACTCCTCCACCATGTCCTGGAAAACAGAATGGGACATAATTTTCGCGCCTTCCAGAACAATGCCCGACACCAGGATCGCTGCAAGAATCACTATCGTGTAAACGTCCATCGGACTCGTTGCCGGCCTGGGCGCCTTGCGGATGAATCGTCGATAGACTGCAAGCGCCACCCCAATGATGACAAGGACACCGAAAAAGTCTCTCAGGAACAGGAACGGGTTAATGGTGCTGTAGTAGTTCTTGAAAACGACGGCACTCGTGAACACGTCGAGGGCGTGCATCAGAAGGAGCATGGTCAAGCCGCCGAAAATGAGGAAATGCATCAGCCACCTGCCGAAATCATCCCGCAGGATTCTGATTTGGAAAATGACATCCAGAACGAATACTTTTGCAAGGGTCAATATTCGAGGGCTGAACAAGGTGGCCGCTATGCCCCTGGCCGCCGCCAATACCCTCTGTGAGGACGTGAACCTGTTGGCGCCAATCGAGTAGCGGAACCAGGTCGAAATCTTAAAGGCAAGGCCGATAGAAAAGACCGCAAGTGACAAGTATAACGCCATCGTCTTGAACATCGCTGCTCACCGCCTCTCAGGATAATCAACCTGCACTTGCGGCCCTCTTCAGTCACCAGACCTTTGGTTCCCGGAGTTTGTAGACGACCGCACACCGTTCCGGGTGAATTCTCCCGCGGTATCACGCGGCTAAATCTGGCCGCCCGGCATAATCGCCGCTTTCGCTTCCGGCGGGAGCGGGTAGTCTTTGAGCGCTTCGGTCCCATTCTCCATGATGTTCCGCCAAGATTGCCCGTCCTGAGTTGCTCGATTTAGAACACCGAGAACCGCGTGCCTGGGGATGAGCGCGCCCACTCGTATTCCCTTCCGATGAGGTCTGCCTTTCCCGGTGCAAGTTGCCTCTCTTTTTTTCAGAGTGGAAGCTATGACCTTCTTGAGTTCATCCTCGGTAAAGGGCTTGGCCAGGTAGTCCACAGCGCCCAGCTTCATAGCCTCAACGGCCGATGCGACAGTAGAATATCCAGTGATTACAACTACGTCGGTATTTGGCTGTTCCTGCCTGACCTTTTTGATGACCTCCATGCCGTTGATGTCCGGCAGGCGAAGATCGGCAATCAAGAGGTCGAAATCTTTCCAGTTAAACCGGTCCAGGGCGCTCGCGCCGGTCGTCGCGATATCTACCTCATACCCCTCCTCTTTGAGTATCATCTCAAGGGCCCTTGCCACATTTACCTCATCTTCCATCACCAGGACCCTGGCCCGTGGCCGCCCCCCCGCCCCGCATACCTCTTGCGGCGTGTACATGATCAAACTCCCTTCTGAAAGGCTGACTTGAGAGTTGTTCACATGTTCCCGGGGACTTTAAGAGCAACCCTTATGCCAAAGGAATTTGCGTGGTCCACGGTGACGGGATATCGAAATTTACCGTTTGATATTGAATGGTTGCACCAAAGAGGGGAGTGGCTTCGGATTGGAAATGGGTGGGCAAATCGTATATTGCCATATACGCCAACAAACCACTCGGGCGCCAAAGGTAAGCAGCGTGAAATTGAGGGTAAACGGACGTATAGGATTTCATACGCCCGAATGTGATATCATACGCTTCCCGGCAGGAGTTTGTCCCGGACTGGAGCAGGAATTCAAAGAGAGTCCATGCTTTTTCAGCAATGCTGAGAAGTTGGATCTCTTCATCCCCACGCTCCGGGCGGCCAGGGTGATATTGCCTTTGCATTCGTCGAACGCCCTTATAAGAAACAGCTTTTCGCATTGTCCGTAGGTCTGCTCCAGGATGCGTTTTTTTACAGCCATCAGTTCTTTTCTCGTTCTCGGGACAGCCCCTCCAATCGGAGTCTGTTTCAGACGCAGATCTTCAATCAGGTCCGGCACATCCAGGATCTGGCGATCTGCCATAATGACCAGATGCTCGATGGCATTCTTAAGCTGCCGAACATTTCCAGGCCATTCATAGTTGACGAGGGCCTCCGCCGCGTCTTCGGTAAATCCGTCAATTGTCTTCCCGGTCTTGGTGCAAAAATGCTTCAGGAAGTGATAAGCCAGCCTGGGGATGTCGTCTTTTCTCTCCCGAAGCGGTGGAAGGCAGATGGGGAAAACATTCAGCCGATAGTAGAGATCCTCGCGAAAGGTTTCCTTGCCCACCATGGTTTCCAAATTACAGTTAGTTGCCGAAATCAGTCTCATGTCGGTCGTTTTGAAATAGCTGCCTCCCACTGGCTTGTATTCTCGTGTTTCCAGGACGCGCAGGAGTTTAGCCTGAGTATCCAGGCTCAAGTTGGCCACATCATCGAGAAAAAGTGTCCCTCCGTCGGCAAGTTCAAAAATGCCAGGTTTATCCTGCACTGCCCCCGTGAAAGCGCCTTTGACATGGCCGAAAAGTTCGCTTTCCAGGATACCTGGCGACAACGTACTGCAGTCGACAGCCACGAATTGCCTGGGGTTGCGCTGACTGTGGACATGGATCGCCCTGGCTATGAGTTCCTTCCCGGTGCCATTTTCGCCGTTTATGAGAACCGTACAGTCCGTCGGGGCAACTTTTCTTATTCTTTCAAACACCTCGGTTATCTTTTGATTTTTTCCAACGATATTGGAGAAACCGTAGCGGCCGCAAAGTTCCTTTCGCAGTGCCATGTTTTCCTCAACAAGGCGTTTTTTCTCTATGGCCCGCTCCACGCTCAGGATGAGTTCATCGTCGGAAAACGGCTTGGCGAGATAATCAAAAGCCCCCAGTTTCATAGCTGCAATGGCGCTTTGAACGGTTGAGTACCCGGTTATGACTATTATATAGATATCCGGTCTCTGCTTGCTGACGGTCTCTAGAATTTCCATACCATTCATATCCCGAAGCTTCATATCCAGAAGGACCACGTCGTAGTTTCCCTGTAGAGCCGCTTCTAGTCCTTGCCTGCCGGTCAGACACGCATCGGCCGTCAGGCCTCTTTCCCTCAGGACCATACAACATCCATCGCATATTACCTGTTGATCATCGACAACCAGGACTTTGCGTGTTTTCATGCAGGTAACCCTTCGCTTTCCTAAGAGGCTACTTTTTTGAGAAGAATGGGAACTTCCACGACAAACTGCGTGCCTTGCTCCTGCCTGCTGAAGACCTTTAACTCCCCTCCGTGGTTTTTGATTATTCCGTATGTGACAGCCAGGCCAAGACCGGTTCCTTTCGCTTTGGTCGAGTAAAAAGGCTCGAATATCCTGGGCAGATCTTCCGGAGAGAATTTCTTTTCTTCAGAGAAGAAGATACGGATGATTCCGATCAGATGTTCCTGCAGGGTGATGGACAGGTCCAGTATCGTCGTGATACCTTCGTCCCATGCCTCCTGCGGGTATTGAACGCGCGGGTCCTTCCAGATATCATCGATGATGAAGACCCGGTTTTTTTCATAGAGTTCCATGACCATTTTAGAACTCAAGACCGGGCCCTTGCTAAGATATTGCTCGCTTAAACCGTAAGCGGCCCCGAGCTCGAGTTCGTTTTTCTCCAGGTTCAAAATTCGGAGAACACTCCCCTTGGCTTGCAGGATTTCGCCCACTTTCCATACGATAATATCCAAAACTTCCCGCACATTGGTGCTGGAATGCACTACAGCGACAATCTCTTCAAACACTCGATAATATGTTTCTGCTCTAACTATATTCTGCATGGCAAACCCTCCGGGTTGGAGCGCCTCTTGCCAGATAGGAAGATAGCTTGCAGAGGAAGAAGGAGGGGCCGAGGATCGGCGAAACAGCGTTTCAGAATGTAGCTATTTTACACCAGGCGGGATGGGCCAGTCAATAAACGGAGCACGCCCCAAATGTGCGAAGGAAAAAGAAGCATGTACGAAAAAGCGACTGGAATCGCACTTGTCGGAAACTTCAATTATGAGAAACCAACCCCGAACCAGTTGCAATCTCTCTCCTTCCTCCTTTCGGTCCTTCGCAACTATTATCTTATACCACCCGCAAACACCCTCGGGCACCGAAAGGCGCCGGGCGCAAAGACCCGACGCCCCGGCAAACTGTTTCCTGTAAGCCGACTCAGGCAGACGGCATCAAGGTGATCTGCAACGGCAGGCTTGGCGCCCGTCATCTGTACAACCTCGCAGCGGGCTTTCATTTCATTTGTTTATTTCATGTCTTTTATTTCAAGTTTTTGCGATTATCCTTTGAGAGACAATGATGTGATTTTTCAGACGAAAGGAGAATCCCATGGCAGAAGTGGTCCATACATCCAGAATCAGGATCGTCAGAGAAAACGGCCCCACCAGGAGAGCAACGATCGAGGGCTTCGGCGAGCCGATCTACTACGGCGTTCACGGCGGTATAAAGAACTTCTACAAGGTCGAACCGGAAAAGGAGCACGCGGCTACACTCGACCATATCGTCGCTGCGACCGCTGGCTGAATGATGGGGACACTGGCCGCGTCGCTGGCCGGAAAGAAAATCCGCACTTTCGAGAACCTTTACTGGGCCGATGTGGAAGGAGACATTGAAAACGTAGGAGGCGTTCTAAAGATCACGACGATCCGCGTGAAATACCATCTGAGGGTCGCAGAAGACCAAAAGGAAGCAGCGCAGCAGGCTTTTGCATCCTATCTGAGCCTATGTCCGGCGGCCCAAAGTGTTATCGGCTGCATAAAACTTCAGGATGAACTCCTGTTCGAGGAAATCTCCAAAGCATGAAACATTTCCCAAGACGACCGGACTGGATTATAAGTATCAAGAGAAACAGGAGCAGCCTCTTGATCCGGCGTGATGGACGCCGGGTTTGCCGCTCCTGATCGGCCCGGCTTGTTAGCGGTTAATCCAACGGAGAGTGAAAATGAACGTCTTGGATCGAGAGTTCGCGGAATTCCAGAAGCTGCCAACCGAAGAGAAAATCCGTCGTTTCGAAAGAAACGGACACCTCTTCGATATGATCATCCCGCAACAGTTGAACAGGGAAATCCTGGACGAAATATACATCATAACAACACAGCTTCGGGCCAAGTCAAAAAGCCGCGCAGGCGCGCTTTTCCTGCAGGGACTCCTGCCGCACAAGCGCGCGATGCTCTTCTTTACTCAGCCGTCTTCGAGGACCTTTCTGTCGTTCATGAGCGCCTGCCATATCCTTGGAATGAGGACGTCGGAGACCCGTGACCCTCGGGTCTCATCGGAGGCGAAGGGCGAGACATTCGACGACAGTTTGCGGACATTCTCCTCGTACACAGATCTGATCATCATGCGCCATAGCCAGAAGGACATGTCCGAACGCGCGGCATGGCTTATGAATACCCGCTCGAACCGCCCGGTTCCGATCATCAACGGAGGATCGGGGAGCGACCAGCATCCCACACAGGCGCTGCTGGATATCTACACCCTTCAGAGGTCTTTTGAAACCCGCGGAGGTCTCGAAGGTAAAACTGTTCTCATGTGCGGCGATCTCAGGCGCGGCCGGACCGTGAGGTCACTCAGCTACCTGCTGAAAAATTTTTCAGGGGTGAGCATCATCTATGCTGCGCCAAAGTCCTTCCAAATGGATCAGGAAGTCTGCGCTTTCCTCGATCGGCACAATATACCCTATAAGATAGAGACGGCAAGCCTGGCCAAGGTGCTCCCCGAAGCTGACGCCATCTACATGACGAGGATCCAGGATGAGTGGGACAGTCAAGCCGACGAGTCGGCCGGAGTGGACACCTCGAAATTCAAGCTCGGAGTTCCCGACATGGACAGGGTAAAGCCCCACGCCGTCATTATGCATCCATTTCCCAGGAGAGACGAGATCGATGTCGCCATCGACATGGACCCAAGGGCGATGTACTGGCGGCAGGAACGCAATGGAATGTGGACCAGGGCTGCGCTGATCGCCTATATCTTCCGGGTCCACCAGGAGATTTTAAATTATTGAGTCCATCCTGGGCAAATCAGCAGGCTAGTGGTTTGAAATAGCGAAGATAGAACGCTCAATGGGAATTCCAGGCATGAGCTGTATTTAACGGAGTCGATCGAAATGCCAGAAAATACCGCAAACCCGCTCGTATCCGCATCGGCCCGGATCAAATCCAGGCTGAAGGGCAGGAGTTTCCTCAAAGAGCTTGATTTTACTCCCGAAGAGATTCGTCACTTTCTTGACCTTTCCCTCCATCTCAAAAAGGCAAGGACCGCCGGGACCGAAGAGCAATTCTTGAAGGGCAAAAAGATCGTGCTGATTTTCGAGAAGAGCTCGACCAGGACCAGGTGCGCCTTCGAGACGGCCGCATACGATCAGGGCGCCCATGTGACGTATCTCGATCCGGGCGGTTCCCAAATAGGGTCCAAGGAATCGATAAAAGACACGGCACGCGTCCTCGGAAGGATGTACGACGGAATTGAGTATCGGGGCTTCAGCCAGGAAACGGTCGAAATCCTGGGTCGATTCACGGGGGTTCCGGTCTGGAACGGCCTGACCGATGAATTTCATCCCACTCAGATTCTGGCCGACCTCATGACCATGATCGAACATTGTCCGAAGCCCTTGAACCGGATCAGTTTTGCCTATGTCGGCGATAACAGGAATAACATGGGAAACTCATACCTGATAGCCGCTGCCAAAATGGGCATGGATTTCAGGGCCGTTTCTCCAAAAAGCCTGCAGCAGAATGCCGATCTCGTCGCAATTGCCGGAGGGATAGCCGCTGAAACGGGCGCTCGGCTGCTGTTGACGGAGGATGTAGGGGAGGGCGTGGCAGGCTGTGATTTCATCTGCACCGACGTATGGGTCTCCATGGGAGAAGCGGCCTCGGTCTGGGAGGAACGGATAAAACTTCTCAGGCCGTACCAGGTAAACAGGGAAATGATGGAAAGGACTGGCAACCCCGAAGTCAAGTTCCTCCATTGCCTGCCGTCCTTCCACAACCGGGAGACCTCGATCGGAGAGCAGGTTTATCAGAAGTTCGGCCTGGAAGCTATGGAAGTCACCGATGAGGTCTTCGAGTCCGATGCCTCGATCGTTTTCGATCAGGCCGAGAACAGGGTGCACACTATCAAAGCGGTGATGGTTGCGACTCTGGGATACTGACAAGTCCGCGGCGTGTCGTGTAAAACCTCAGGAATATAAGGAGAAGGAGGTACACGATGATGTGAAGATTCATCGCGAATGCTTTTTCCATCCCTGCGGAAGCAAATTGTAATAGAAGATACGGCAGAAGCGATATAGCCAATACCCAATAGCGAACGGATCTGCTGAAGGTGCTGTATAGCGAAAAATTCATTATGAACAGGGATGGCGCGAGAAGAAATACCCCGTGATGAGGCTGAAGGTGTTCCGAGAATAACAGCGAAGCCACCAGAATCAGGATCAGGTTGAAAAGGTTGTGATCAATTCCCTTGAGATCAGGCGAACGATTGTCGAAAATGAGATATATCACCGCAGAGATAATAAAGAATATTCGCAAGCAGGACACTATAACAAGGATATTGTGAAGGCTCCGCTCCGGAAGTGCGAGCACATCACCCTGTGATATCAGGGAAAGTAGTGCAAAGTGCAGCGATGTCTTGTATGCGGAAAACTGGACAGGGAAATCCGGGGAGCCCGTTAATGCGACGGCCTCAACCCACTTGTGCGTCAGTTCGAGGAAAGAAGGCCAGCCAAGGGCTGTAATCGGAATCAGTACAAAAAACATGACGGTCCAGAAAAGGGCCGAAGCGACCAGGCGAAACTGTTTCCTGACAAGAAGATAAGCAAGAATGACAACGGGGTATAACTTCAGGGCGATCGCAAGGGAAAGGAAAAAAGCGGATATAAAAAAGGATTCTTTTTTCAGATAAAACGCAGACACCAATACGAGGCACAGGACTATAAGATTACAGTTAAGAGATCTCAAGTCCCACTGTACGTAATAGGCTACGGGAAGAAACGCTAAGATAGCATAGATATACCTGCACTCTTTTTCTCCGCTGTAGAACTCATGTATAAGGACGTACATGATAATATACATCGAAGAGGCCATCGCGCATACCCAGACAATCCCCGAAAAATTACCGAATATTTTGAACAGGTAGTAACGAAGAAGAGCTGACGGCAGCGGATAGAGAAAGCCCGCTGCAAATGTATGGCCCTCAATCACATTAACGCTCAAACGAAGGTTCAACCCATAATCGTAACCAAACGGTTGGCCGGGGAAAGAGGAAGCCTTGAGCAATGTAAAAAGAACCCACCCGGCAAGAGCAACCAAGGCGAAGGTGTTTACCGGGACTCTAAATCGCCTGTATTCAGCGCGCCATCCAGGGCGGCTCGTGTGCGTGACTTTGAGCATTTCCCTGGAGAAACCGTCTAATATGTTCGTAATCCTATTTAATATCATAAATAAGAAACGTCCCAGTACGAGCAAACGGCTGCCTGCCCCGGAGGCAGCGAATGGCTATCAGGACCCCTTCTTTGGCCTCGTGCCCCTTTCTCGGATTCTCTATGAAATAGCCTCCATAAAGATAAGTAGCACCGACAGCCAAATAGCGTCCACGAAACCGTGCAATAAAATCATCCGGCCCTTTAATATCCTCCTTGCCCATTGATACGGGATGAAACGGTCCGCTTGACAGCCCCGGATCGCTGCCGAAATACCAGACGTCCAGGTCCTCGACGCCATTCCGCTTCTGCCAGTCCCTGAGCTCCCCTAGCCCCTGCCCCCAGTCATAATTGGAGTCGCTCAACAATTTGTACCCTTCGGCAGTTCCACCCCACAGCTCGTTGAAGTAACAGAGCGCGTTCGGCCAGACAAGAAGCGATGATGCCGCTGCCCACATTACACAGCCAAACACGGCTCCAGCATGCAAACGTTTTCGACAACCGGGCTCCAAAGCAGTGATCATGTTAACGGCCGCACCCGCCACACCTATTATGAAAAAAGCGATCAGCGGCAAAATCAATCGAATGCCGATTTGCACCCTGAAGGTAACGCTGAAAAGAATCAGCACCCCTGTAATTAAGGTCACCCAGTTCCACAGCGCTCTTGGCCGTACAATTGCCACGAGCAGTGGCAAGGCCAACACAGAAGCTGTCAACTTCATTGTAAGCGCCACCGGAAAGTAGTACCACAGGGCCCTCGGAGCAGTCCTGCCTGCGATGAACACTCCGTGCCCGATACTGTTATGTTTTATCTGCCTGACAATACCTTCGGCGCCATTGCCGAAAATCCGTAAATGGTCGGCTATGTACACCATAACCGATGCTATAGGGCCATCCGGCAGTGTCCTCGCCCACGCTGTAAAACTGGGCTCGGGACGCCAGTCACTGCCGCAGTAGACAAGCATCAGGATAAATCCCAAACAGGAAATCTGCAGCAGGTCGCGTAAAAACGGTCTAAGTTCTCCGGTAACTCGCCGAAACAATTGCACTACCCCGCCGTTTGACCGGATCATGAAAGACTGTTTGCGTTCCAGCCGATCCAATTCGATCACCAGCATGCACAACGGACCCAGTACCAGTGCCGAGGCTTTAGCAAGAAGGGCAAGTCCATACAACAGTGACGGAAGCCCCACACGTAACCGCCACCCGGATGTTCGTCCTTCGTGAAAGTGATATGCCAGCGCCAGCATGCAGGCGGTGATCGCCACGTCGGTCGTCGCCAGACTGGCGTGGGCCAGCAGGCACGGCTCGCAGGCAAGCAACACCACAGCCAGCCTTCCTCCCCAACGTCCGGCAAGGCTCCAGCCAATCTTCCATCCGTAAAACAGCACCCCCCACCAAAACACCAGCGTGCCGGCTCTCGCCACGGGCAGTATCCGATCAAATTCCAGGACTTGATCTAAATGCCGCCCCCGCAGTAACTCCCAGATATACAATGGCAAGGTCGTCACATCGATCGGCAGCGGCATCGTCCCCATTCTGGTTATCCCCCCGCTGCTGCCCAAACGCCAAGCCTCAACACCCCGAAGCAAATATTCGGGCTCGTCGAAGGTCGGACCTATGTGACGCGCGGTGAGCAAGCAGTAGGCCGATGAAAGAAGGCAGCAGATAATCAACCAGGCATAGTCGCGAGACCGCGCGTGTTCGAAGTCATGACACATTTAATGCACTTCCTGAGAATCGGTTTCAAACAATTCAGCTACGCTCTTCTTAAGGTTCGACAGATTTTATCGCTGGAGTCTATAACAGAATGTAAAGAGAGACCGTTTTGATAAACGATGTCGAAAAGATTATATGTTAAGTAGAGGCAAAAACCAGCCCGGAGAATAGCTTCACAAAAGGATTGCGAGAATGCCGGCAGCGTGCTGATGAAGTGGATCAGGAGCATTTGCCGGGACCCTCCGACCAGGTCCCGAGGCATTGCAGGCAGAGCAATTCGTGCGGCGCAACGAATGTACGGTAGGGTGTTCCACAAGCCGGGCAATTCCGTTCATCCCCCTGAGCAATCCCGAGTGACTTGACGCGACGCCGATCCAATGCAAGCTGAAGAAGAGCAGGTATCGCCTGCGCGACGGCAGCCCTCGGCATCTTGGAAGATCCACCCTTACGGTCGTGAAAGTGGATGGGAACCTCCTTAATGATTAGTCCCTCACGCGCAAGGAGGGTGATGCAGGTCATGAAAAAGCTATATCCATTGGCGTTCACCGACTCCACCAAACCTGAAGCCACGCGGTCCAGTCGGACAGCACGAAGCGAAGTCGTATGCTCGGCTACAGGGAGCCGCAGAACCAGGCGGGCGATGCAGTTCGCACTGCGACTCAGAAAGCGCCGCCAGCCCTTGTAATCGGTTCGTCCGCCGGGGCAGAACCTGGAACCGACTGCGACGTCGGCGCCGGCGTCCAAAGCGGCGAGAAGGCGCGGCACATCCTGTGGGTCGTGGGACAGGTCTGCATCCAGCGTGACAATGCGGGAATGGCCGTGGACTCGCGCATAGAGCCATCCGAGCCTATGGGCGGAGCCGATGCCTAACTTGCCTGGTCTAACGATAACATGAATCCTCGGCTCGACCGCAGCAACGGAGCGCAGATACTCCGTGGTGCCGTCGGTGGAGCTGTCGTCCACAAACAATAAATTGGATTGCACCGGCAGTGCCAGGAGCGCATCGATGAGTGTTTTGATGGTTTCTTGTTCGTTATATGTTGGGGCAAAAATGAGCGTGTTGTTTTGTGCCATTCAAACAGCCTTCGGCTGGAATCCCTATCGTCACGATCTCGCATTCTTTAACTGCTCAAAATCCTGATCGACCATTGTGCGTGTGATCTCATCGAAAAACATCACGGGTCCCCAACCGAGTTGCTTCTTGGCTTTAGAATAGTCTCCCCTGAGTTCGTGTATATCCGAAGGCCAAAAGAGCTGTTCACCAATAACCACCCGGTCCTTCCAGCCCAGTTGGAGGCGCGGGAAGGCCAGTTCGATCAAATCCTTGACACTGTGGGTCTCTCCGGTGGCTATTACGAAGTCGTCCGGCTTGTCTTGCTGAAGCTTCTTGAGCAACCCCAAAGCCCATAAAAAGCATACAATCTTACAATCGAACATGCAACTGATAAGTCAGTTTACACAATTACAGTATTTCGACAAGACATGAGAACCTGAATTTACCGCCTGCAAGCCTCTTCTCCGGCCTAACTCCTACCCGAACTCGGCTCTTCAGGACATCCGTTTTATTTGAGGCGCCTTCCATTTGCATAGCAACAATTCCCTGCCGTTTCCGCTCCGTGAGAACGTATCGCCATTCCGAAGGAATCTTCGCCGGGATTGGCAGCACCGTATCACCATTCAGTTTCTGTCCCCCACAGTGCCCCCGTAGCCCAAACCCTTGTTTTTCGAGCTCCCCGGAATGGACCAAACCGGGCGCCGGGAAGAACGGACCATTTTGGAGCCAAAAATGCCTTGCCTCTCCTACTTTTAACGAGCATAGTCGGTTGGTGGGAATTCTCCGTTACGGTCCAATGGGCGCCGTACTGGTGACAATTATAGCCATTATGTTCCTGTCGGGGAGCTTGGCAGCCTTACTGCCGCAATTAGTTTATAGTAGCTATCGATCGGAATTTTACAGGACTGTAGTGATTTGGGATGGGAATAACTGGTGGGTGAGGATACATGAAATTAGGCAGCTTAGATACTTTTCTAATTGAAGACTCCTTCTGGCAGGACAAGATGGGAAAGCCGGTGGCCAATCAGGAGTTCCTTTGTGCTCTCCTGCAATACGGGACGCTCGAATGCTACCACTTCTTCTGTCAGGACACAAACAGCAGAACTCACTTCCAGGCGCAAATTCAAAACCTGCTGCCGACAGAATTGCAAAATAGAGTGAGGGTATCTCTTCAGGCAAATTTTGTTGATCATCTGGAGAACCAGCTTGTGGATTTCATGCACCAGGGCGATTTCACCTACCACATGCCTTACCTTATTGAACTGCGCAACCGTCTTGGATTGCCGCTGCCCATCAGCGGAGTGACTCACTCCCTTGATGGAGCAAGGATGCAAGCCCGGTTCATACAGTTACTTCTTGCGAATCCCAAACACTACGACTGTATCATTTGTTCCAGCAACTGCGCCATGGACATGCTCACGCGAGCATTCTCGATCATCGGGGAAGCCTTCGTTGAGTCTTTTGGGGGTAGGCTCCCTTCGCCGCCGGAGATGGTCCAGATCCCACTTGGAATATCGGACCGGGCCTTCGAGGTAAGGGACCGCCGGCAGTGCCGCGATGAGCTTGGGATACCCGCTGATCGTTGCATCATGCTCTCGCTGGCCCGGTTTTCGCCTCGCCAAAAAATGGACCTGTCACCCCTGCTCGAGATGATACAATGGCTCTGCAAGCGGGGTAGACTCCCACCATTCACGCTGATCCTGGCCGGCGCCGGAAAACGTACCGATCTGGAACTCGCGCACAGTATGGTAGACCGGCTCCAGCTACAGGACTATGTACGCATCGAAAGCAATGTCCCCTATGATAAAAAAACGACCTTATATAGCGCAGCGGACATATTCATCTCCTTGTCGGATAATTACCAGGAGACTTTCGGCATCACAATTCTGGAGGCGATGTCTCACGGTCTTCCCGTCATAGCTTCGGACTTCAATGGGTATAAGGAACTCGTAGACGATGGCCGCACCGGTTTTCTCATTCCTTCCTACGGCAGCATGGATCAGGACCCATGGGATCTAACCATGGGTCTGATGGACCCCTCCTCTGCCCGCTTCTACCTGGCACAGAAGATCGCGGTTGATATGACCGTGCTGGCACAGGCGATAGTCGAGCTTGCCTCCAATCCCGGCAAGAGACGTGACATGGGGATTAGGGCACGTGCTCGTGCAATGAGATACCACTGGCAAGCCATTATTCCGCGCTATGAAGAGCTGTGGACTGAACTGAAGAAAAAGGCTGACGCCTCCCATTCGAATCTTGAGGCCCCGGGGTCGCCGTCACTCCTCACACCGGGAGTCAAAAACATTTACTCCCAATATCCGTCAGCATGGCTGGCAGGCGGTGTTGTAGCCGCCCTGACACCCTATGGGCGAGAGCGATACAGCGAGCGATTTCAGCCGATTCTCTACGAAGACATGAATGTCCTCATGGATCATGCATGCATTGAGTACCTTCTGGAGCAGATGAGCGCAAAGGAGGCGACCCTGGAAGAGCTCGTAGTGAAGACGACATCCTTTTTCGGCTGCTCTCGGAAGACCGTAATGTTTCACATTGATTGGCTCATGAAGCACGGCTACATAGCTCCAGTGAGTCCCGGGCGCTCAGGCAATCAATTTGAATGAAATTAGAGGCACGCGGCCCGGATAACTTGACTCGTCATCCGAAGTTGGAGCACAACAGGTTGGAAGATCCGGCCTGCGAAGCCGCCGAAGCTATGAAGAATAACTCCACGCTCCGCGAGGTAGGCCGGTCTTCTCCTAGCCCGTGCTCCGCGATTCAGGCTTACCGAGACATTCAATTAATGCTTCTTTAACGATGTCATTGATAGAAGCATGCTTTAAAGCCGCTTGCTTGGCGAGTTTTTGATGCAACTCCGAGCCAACCCTGATATTGAAAGTCCCTTTGAAAGGCTTGTCAGGAGAACGACCTGGTTCCTTGCATGTGGCCAGGTAATCTTCAACAGCCGACTCGAATTCGGCCTGAAGTCGATTTGGAGTCCGAGCTTCATAGGTGACGAGATCATTGATGAATAGAAGCTTTCCATGAAGACAGTCATCTTCGATACTGATTTCAATCGAGCCGATAAAACCCTTGTAGCGTAATATATCTTTCACGGCCGAATACCTCTGTCTTTTGATTCCTCTAACGACTTCAAAAACAATTATTTCAGGCCGAGAAACCGTCTAATATGTTCGGCAAGCCTATCGTCTATTTCGGTATGCCTTGGGACTGGCTGTTTTTGCCCTGTAACTGGATTGCGATAAATATCGTGCCTGGAACCGTGGCGATGCAGAATACACCCCCAGCAAGCAGTTCGCGGATGAACTCGCTACGCTTCAAATGGCGATTTCCTTGGAGTGATAGCCATCCGGGACATCGTCCATGGCCATGAGGAGGTAGGCGTCCTTAATATTTTCTTCAAGCTCTTCAAGCGGTTCACCCTGCGTCATGATTTCCGGATACTCCAGCTTGCCGAGCCAGAATTTATCACTCTTCCAATAGATGAGGGTTAGCCGCCTTTTCATTTCGCTTCCTTCCGGCATGATTTTCCTTTTTTATATCACAAGTCTAAGTTCCTTGCTTCGTTCATGACCAAAATCAACGTGACACACCCCGTAAGACAAAAAAGGATTTACGGAAAAATCCGCAAATCCTTTTATGGTCATGGCTCCCCAGTGCGGACCAAACTGGGCACTTGGAAGAAAGAGTCAAGCTCCGAGATTATTTATTGTGATTCGTGATCGACTGGAGTAATCATTGATTTATTGTATCCTATGGACTACACTGTATCCATGATCGAAGTCCGGCAGACAGAGGCATATTCTCGGTGGTTTGAAGAGTTACGTGATCGGCAAGCTAGGGCTCGTATCAACATACGTATCCGTCGCCTTTCGCTGGGCAACTTCGGCGATATAAAGCCCGTGGGAGAAGGCGTTTCGGAACTGCGCATCGAATACGGTCCCGGCTATCGCGTGTATTTCGCACAACGCGGCCGTGCGCTCGTAGTACTTCTGGCTGGCGGCGACAAGCATTCTCAGGAAAAAGATATCAAGCGGGCGCTGGATCTGGCGCGAGAACTATAGGAGGTTCACATGGCGAAAACTCAAACCCGACCTTGGGACGCTGCTGAACATCTGGAAACAGATGCAGATATGGCGGCTTATCTGGAAGCCGCACTAGAAGAAGGGGACCCTGCGCTGGTTGCGGCGGCCCTGGGGGATATCGCTCGTGCCAAAGGGATGGCACAAATAGCCCGAGAAACCGGCCTTGGTCGCGAGAGCCTCTATAAGGCGTTATCATCTGAAGGTAATCCTGAGTTCGCCACGGTGCTGAAAGTCGTGCGGGCGCTTGGTTTGCGATTTCACGCGACGACTGACCACGAATAGAGCTGAAAAACGTGGTCATAAACAACGTTAGTATTCGGAGAGATCCGACACACAAAACAAAAGGGCCAGACCGACTGGCCTAACCCTTTGATATTCATGGCTCCCCGGGACGGACTCGAACCATCAACCTAGTGGTTAACAGCCACCCGCTCTGCCATTGAGCTACCGGGGAACAAGAGATGCTTTGTTTAACAGAGCGCCTCGTGAAGCCACTTTACGGATATTTCCCTCCTTGACATCTTCCCTCAACTAGCCTAAGAATAGCCGAAAACGTAGAGGAAAACGGTAGAGAGTTCACACTATGTTCACACCGACATAACTATACTGGAAGCCAATTAGATAGCTATATATTTTAGGCTAGTTCACACTATGTTCACACCAAGTTAAAATAGGAGGGTGTCATGGCCGTTAACGTCTTCTGTCCTGAGTGCAAATCGTCATATGCCGTAGGGGTGAAGTCCTGTAAGCGGTGCGGGAACAACCTCCAGAAGAACAGGAAGTACCGAGTCTTTCTGAAGGAAGGCCATAAGACCATCACCCGAACCCTTGAAACCTTGGAGTTAGCCCGACAGGTTGAAGCAAAGCTCAAGGAGGAAGGTGTCAAAAGGAACGAATTGGGGATTGTGGAACCTCCACTGATCGACAGGGTCTGGCAATCCTTCTACTCCTACCTGAAGTCCAGCACTAAGTCATCGGGGTATTATGAGAAGTTCTGGCGGGTTCACATTGAGCCTGAGTTTGGTGGAAGGAGGCTCAACGCAATAAGTCCCACTGATCTTGACCAGTTTACTCTGAAGCTTCAGGCCAAAACACACCTTCTGAGCCACAATGCCAAGAACAAAGAGGTAACAAAGGCCCTCGCCCCCTCCACTATCGCCAACATCCTGAAGACAATCCGTAGGCTCTACGAGTTCGCCACTCTCAAGGGGCTCTATACTGGGATTAACCCTGCCAAGAAGGTTGCGCTCCCCAAGTATGATAACCGGATGACCAATTCCCTCTCAGACGCAGAGTTGAAAGACTTCCTGCAAACACTCCGGTCATGGCCTAATAGGATGAGTGCGCTTGCTTTGTTGATGTGCCTCTGCACGGGAAAGCGTACCGGGGAAGTGTTCGGGCTTGCATGGGAGGATGTAGACTTTGAATCGGGGGTGGTACGTTTCCGGGTAAAGAGTAGGCTGAATGGTGAATACCAGTGTCTTCCAATGAATACTCTCGCAATCGAAATCCTGAAAGAAGCAAAGAGCCATGAACTTGGAGGATGTCAGTTGGTGTTCCATACCATCCAAGGCAAGCCGATCCACTACCACTCGATCTGGGTCAGAATCAAAGCCAAGGCCAAGCTGCGGGAGTGCATCAGGCCACATGATTTGCGGCATACCTTCGCATCACGCCTTGCCAGTTCAGGAGAGGTGGACATATTTACACTCCAGAACCTCCTTGGGCACAAGACCATCACTATGACAAAACGTTACGCTCACCTGATGGACGATGCGCTGAAGCGCGGGATTTGTGTGGCTGATAAGGTATTTGCTGCATAGCTCATCGAGAACGGGCTATAGCATCTCCTGGAGGAGTTCCCTGACGGAAATCAAAGTATGTGCAAACGCGGTGACCATGCGGTATGCTGATATTGGATCAGAAGAAGAAGTCGGTGGAGACCCTGAAGTCTTACAATGGAGTAGCACATGAAAGCTTTTCAGAGTGTAATCCTTGTTACGGCGGCAGTATTTCTTACACTTGCTCAGACATCCTTCAATCCAGAAAGCGGAGAAGCTATAGCACAGTCTTTGCCCTCCAAAGTTCAGCCTGCAATCGACTATGCCGCCAGAGCACAGGCGCAGCGTGATAAGGTTGACGAACTCCAGGCACAGAATCCACAGATGAATAAAACGGATGTGTCCAGAGCCTGTGCCATGTCGGACTTCCAAACAGGTATGAATAATCATGATCCGCATGCCCTGGATTGGGCCTTTATCCCTGGTAAATCCGGGGTTCCCATTGCACAAGACCCCAAGCTATCCCTACAGCTCACCACCATGCGCCAGAGGCTCCAGGCCAACTTCAAGAAGGACAAAGAGTTTGCTGCATGGCATGCTACGGAGAACCAAACGGAAGCCAACCGCCAGCTCACCACCCAGTTTGGCCAGATCGACACTGACCCCACTCTTGACACAGTGACAAAGGGTGTACAACAGCAGGCCCTGGTGCGACAGGCACTACTCCAAGGGACAGTCAGCGCTCAAACCGCAATGGGTTTGAACAAACAGGCAGAAGCATCTGCCCAAGGGTTTGCCAAGGTAGATAATGGCCCTGTCACGACCACTTTCATGACTGACCTAGCGTTGGGGAAGATGTCACCGGAAGCTATTGTCGAACGAACCGAAGACCTCAAAGCGCAAGGCAAGCTGACGGAGGAGTCATTCAACTACTTCCTCAGACAGGCTTACAATGTCAAACAATGGCAGGTCGCCATGTCCGATTGGCAACAGGAGGCAGAGAATCCCGCATATCCACCTCGGATAGACTTGCAGGTTGAGAATACCGAACTTCACTGTGATGAAAGCCCCTTCACGGGATTGCAGGATTGCAAAGTGTCCTTCCTGATAACTGGCCGGTCGGACAGCCCAAAGACTTCTGAGAAATCTTACACCTGCAACGCCACACTTAAGTGTCACCAAGCTAATCCCATGCTCGAATCTGATGCCTCTGGTAGTGTGATTGGTTACATATATCTGAGCAAAGGATATGGGAGCAAGTACGAACGAGTATGGGTAACCATGAATGGAGTGTTCAGCCCTGGTAGTCCCGTGACAGAAGTCCGATTAGCAAATGTCGAATGCTATTGAAATCTGCCCACCCCAACCATACTTTGGGACACCTCCAGGGGAATGCCCTCAGAGGTGCCTGGAAGGCGTTCTGGCTGGACTCACTATAGAGGCTGATCCAGAGCCGACCGAGACGGACAGCGGCATCGGTAAGGTCTGCATACTCTCTATGGTTCACTAAAAGGAATGCTTAGTTTGGGAAGGATAGCTGGATTGACCACACGTAGAAACTCTTCTACCTGACTTAGCGCCATCTCGACGTGAGGGTCCATGGGACGGATTTCGGGGTCCTCCTTTTGGGGTCGCGGTATTCGGATGTCAGGAAACCCTGAAATCAAAACGACAAAAGCCTCGTATTCATTGGATTGCAGCATCTCTGCCTGACCCAAAAGCATCCTTAACCTTTCAATACATCTGAGCGCGTTTTGGTGGTTATCTCTTGTACTTTCCTCGGTAATAAGGAAGTTCAGTTGGAAAGCATGCTGTAACTCTTGCAACGCGAACCTTAAGTCTAAGACTGCAACACATATCTCATCCCTCAGGCGAGTGGCCTTTCTCTTTTTGTCTCTCTTATCCAGCCAGACCGGCAAGAGTGCCAAGATAAACGCTGTGATAATCGCAGCAAGAGTCGCAAAACTCGCAACCCACTGCGCCAAGACTGGTTCTTTTCTGAGCCACTGAAGTAGCGCTTCCCACATTTCCATCCACCCTCCAAGGAGTGATTCATTTTGCTTATTCTCCTACAGCTTTACTGACTTGCTGTAAGGACTATGACACGCAGGGGTAACAAGAGTACCACACACAGGATCATGATGACTTTGAAACTTTGGTTCAGCATTAGGTTCCCCTTTGGGGGAACACAGTACCACAACAGGGAGATCCCTGGTTTAACTTTTGGCACTAAAATGTGAATGGATAACGCACTGGCGTAGCGCGGAGGGTTCCCCCTCCCATGGCGCGTGTGTTGGGTAAGCCATATCTGAACACGTCCCGGAGGAGTTCCCTTGGATTTGCCATTGTTAGCCGGGTGTTTCGCTCAGGGAGGTTGACCAGGACTTATCTTCAGGGTTCAAGATACACCCTGTGAACTGAATTTGAATCTGAAGTCCTGTTTTGAACGATTCAGTACAGGGGGCATCACAGGTAGATGCGCATTTTGAATTGCACGCACCGCAGCTTCATCGAAGAGACTGTTTCCCGAAGGCTTTTCGATCTGTATACTGAGCACCTGTCCATTACTGCTCACCACAAAGGAAACCGTAGTATCCAAACTTCTAATGTTCTGATCGGGGAGTTTGAATTCTTGTCCTATCGCATTCCTGACTCTTTCGCAATAAAGCTGTACAGCAGCAACAACAACCCCACTTCTGTCAGGAGACTCGTGTAAACTGCCCTGTTCAGCCGTTGCCGACGAGGTAGGCGAAACTCCTTTCGGTTCGGCAATCAACTTATCCAGGTTCTTTTCAATGGCTTCAAGACCCTGTGGCTTTTCGGGCGCTATGGGAATCTCTTTGGCTCCCTTATCTGACTCCCATTCCAAGCCCGTGACATCAAACTCTATCTGCCGTGTTCCTTCCTGATAGAACTCGGCTTCCAGGGTAAGCTGTTTGGACTTCTTCAAAAGACTAACCACTTTTGCTGCCGGTGTTATAAGGACTATGCTCGCCCTTCCGTCAGCGGGAGGTTCCCCATGAAATGTCAGTACTTTGCCGGTGTCGAATTTGGCGTAAACAATGCACCGTTCAACTGCTGAGCAATTGAATTGTCCCTTGTCAACTTGTAAGGCAACAATCAAGCCTTGATGCTTGTTTTCTTGAAGTATCAAAGAAGCCAGACTGCCCCCCTGGTAGGGGAACCCAAAGTGTAACATTGTGTTTGATTGTATGTAGGCTAATTTAGTTTGCTCATCTCTCATGCGATCATACGAGCTATCGTAACGCCAAGGAAAACCTGAGGATGGCGAAACAGCCATAATCAGCATGATGGCAATCAATACGCTGGCCTTTTTCATTAGGTTCTCCTCCGGTAAGGGTTAGTGGGAACACAGTACCACAACGGGAGGCCCAAGGCTTACATTTTGCCACCAAAATGTGAAAGGGTAGTGCGCTGGCCGAGCAAGGAGGGTTTCCCCCGTGGCCCTCGCGCACGCACGTGTGAAGAGGATCTCCATGGGTACCCAGCGCAGGCGCGGAATACTACCATTAACCGCGCGGGGCAGGCGCAGGGCACAGGCTCTCAGTCCAGCTCACCTCCAGGTAACCAGAGATCCACCTCCAGATAGCCTCTCAGGATCAAGTACCCTCTCTCACAATGGTATCCAGACCTAATGCCTGGTTGTCCATGTTCCAGGTCGGGTGAGCGGAGGTGTCCAAAAGGCAAGCTTAGGGAGGCTAAAAAGCATACATGGGCGGCTGGTGACCTGTCCATTGACTTAATAGCCACAATACCAATACTGGTGGCCAATATAGCTCACTATATATCTGTTATTCTTTAGAATACAGGATAAAATAGCTTGACAATGCCTTACCTGTGCTGTATCAAGAGGCGTAATCTTAAACCACACAGGGAGCAAACGACATGAGAGCCTTTGGGTACGTCCGGGTGAGCAGCAAGGGACAGGTAGATGGAGATGGATTCCAGCGGCAGGAAGAGGCTATACAGAGGTATGCTGTGAAGCATGGTGTCACTCTGGAGAAAGTGTACCAGGAGGAAGGCATAAGTGGGACCAAGGGGGAAGATGACAGGCCCGCCTTCAAGGAGATGGTTTCAGATATCCTGAAGGATGGTGTGCGGACAGTCATTGTGGAAAGTCTCGATAGACTGGCCAGGGAGTACCGCATTCAGGAGCAACTTCTGATCTACCTTGCTGCCAACGGTATAGAGGTAATCAACGCCTCGACAGAAGAGAATGTAACAGAGGCGGTGAAGAGTGACCCGATGAAGAAGGCTATGATCCAGATGCAAGGGATCTTCGCTGAACTGGACAAGTCCCTCCTGGTCAAGAAGCTCAGGCTTGCCAGGGAGCGCAAACGCAAAGAGGGGAAGTGTGAAGGCCGGAAGAGTTACACTGAGGCAAACCCTGAAGTGATCCGTGAGATCAAACGACTTCGCCGGAAACCTAAAGGCGGCAAACCTAAGACCTACCGGGAGGTGGCCGATGAATTGAACCGGCAGGGGTTCAAGACCAGGACAAAGAAGCCGTTCACCGGCCATATCGTGCAGAACATCTTACAGTGAACTGGTACCAAGACCAGAAAGTCAACATGGGGTTGCCTGGAATAACCGGCTGCCCCCTCCTTCTTTTTTTCCAAAGCGATGGATTTTAGCGTTAACATAGCGTTATTGCTAAAGATATACAGAATCTTTACTGCTGTGACAAGTATGACGCGAAAGTCACAGCACCGCGCCGCAAAGCCTTACTGGTAAGCAAACTACATCTGATAAATAATCCGGTGGTCTGGGGTATGTTATTGAAATTACAGTTGAATTTCGCTTGCAATGCCTCTTTCTGTATGGCATGCTCGGACCGCTCACAAATTGACTCACCAAAGTTTAGCCGGGATCATTCATGGCTAATCATGAGTGCGCCGTTGATGTGGCCCATACTGCAAGGCTATGGGAGGCCGGAGTCAGAGCCTTGAGCACCACTCGACAGGCGCACTCTTCTTTTCTCTGGGAGGGGTAAGGAAATGGATGACAAGGCGGTTCTGAGAGTGGATGGATTGGAAATCGAGGTTAGTGCCGGGATTGTCTGGTGCGGGGCCGACGAGTACGCAGAAGATGGAGGTGAAGCTGTGTGTTATGATTGGGAGCTAGTCCCTGAAGGTCTTCAAGCTGCGTTTCTGGAACTCCGGGGCAAATGGTCGGAGACAATGAAGGCGTTCATGGAAGACAATCGTGATGCACTGTGCGTACTGAAACGTCAGCTTGACGAAGGGTATATGGCGGAAAGAGAAGCTTGGGAGAAACATAAGCTGCCCCTGGTGGATGCACGTGGGGATTACATATAATGGAAACTCCGAGACTGGAACAATTCAAGGAATTAGCAAGGGACTACTCCATTATCAGGCTGAACGGTAAGAGACCCCTTGAGCGTAACTGGGAACAGTACAGCCTTAGCAAACGTGCATTCGAGGCAATCGACTTCAAGGCTGGTGATAATGCTGGCATAGCGTGTGGTCCTGCCAGTGGTGTGATTGTCTTGGACATTGACAATGAGGCGTTATTCCAACAGGCACAGAAGAAGCCGGGATGGGCTGTCCCAGAGACTCGCACCATCAGGACTGGAAGCGGCGGGACTCACTATTACTTCAGGTATCCCGATGATGGTGACCACTATGGAAACAGGGCATTCAAAGGCTACGGCTTCGATATTCGGGGTACTGGTGGTCAGGTGGTTGCTCCCGGATCGGTACACCCCAAGACGGGGAAGCACTACGAAGTCGAGAGAGGTGTTCCCGTTGCTGATGCTCCCGAATGGCTCCTTGAACTGGCAGGGAGAAAGGCAGGGAGCACCTCAGGCCATAGGGAGAAATGGGACAAGTCATTTGCGCCGGTCGAACTTGAGCCAGTCAATCTGGACAGCCTGGAACTGACGCCACATATCAAGACCTTGATAGAAGAAGGTCAACCAGAAGGCAAACGCTCTGAGGCCATATGGGCTGTGCTCAAGGCACTGGTGTCAGCAAGGATTACTGACGGCCAGATCATTTCCATCTTTGAGAAGTACCAGATTGGGGAGAAGTACCTCGACCAGGGTGAGTCAAGGCAGTCCTGGTTATTGCCACAGATCAGCAAGGCAAAGGTAAGCCCCATCAGTGCTGCCCTGCCTGCCCTTGAATGCGCCACCCTGCCCGATATGGATCATGGGACTATCCCACCAGAGGCGTTTGTCCAGACAATGGAACAGAGATGGACAGAGGAGTTGGGCAACGTCACCAGTGAATCTTTGAGGCAGACATGGAAGCAGCTTGCCGAAGCGTTCAATTTCAACATCAGTTCACACGATGACGCAGAATCCCGGAACAGGTGGCTTGTGGTACAGCCTGCTACGGGCACAGGGAAGACACAGGGGGCTATTACATATTGCTTGATGCTCTCTGAACTGGCCTTTGATTGGCTTCATCCTGGTGCTTTGATTGTCACCCGGTTGATCGAGGACGCAAATCAGATTGCTACTCAGATAAATGAACTTGTCGGCAGGGAGGTGGCACTCGCACACCATTCCGACAGCGGCACGAAGTTGATGGCACTTGGAGCATGGCCAGTGCTCGTCATCACACACAAGGCTTACGAACTTGCACTGGACTTCCTTGGCCAGGAGGGGACCATACAGCAGACTTGGCCCTTCTTCCACGAGTACAACGGCGGACGGCGCAAATTGGTTGTCATTGATGAGTGCCTTGACATCGTGGAGCACTCACAGATGGACCTGGATAGGCTCAGGGCTACTGTTGGAGCAATCCCTGAGTTTATCCGTGAGGACTTTCCCCAGGAAATGGAAGCCATAAGTTGCATGACCGGGATAATGGAACAGCTTAGCGAGAACCTGCGCGACACGAAGACGATGGAAACAATGGCATTAAAAGATGCAGTCTCGCAGGGAACGCCACCAGACTTTGCCGCACTCCGCAAAGCAATCCGGGAGAGGGTTCGTTTCGATAAGCTCGTGCTCGGCAAGCAAGACCTGTACGAAAACGAGCGCCAGAAGAAGCGACATGATGAAGTCTTGAGGAACCTGCACTGGATCTTCCGAAGCTGGATGTACTACGCCAAAGTGGACACGAAACATGCATTCCATACGGCAAGGTTACTTGTGCCTGAAGACGTTAAAGGGGCTGTGGTGCTTGATGCAACGGCTTCATCTAATGTGGTGTACCAACTGTTTAAGGACGCTTGGCCACTCCAGCCACCCGAAGGAGCACGGAATTACGGGAACTTCACATTGCACATAAGCCGGGGGCACAGAGTAGGCAAGGGGTATATGGAGGATAACGCAGCCAAGTTGAGTGAAACCCTGGTTGCCGACTTGAGCCAGAGGATAGCCGGACGCAATGCTTTCGTAGTCACTCACAAGGGGGTTGAGGCAAGCCTTGCCGGGTACGAACTTCCATTTGAGATGAACACTGGCCACTGGGGGAAGGTGGACGGAAGCAATCAGTGGCGGGACTGTGACACAGTGGTGGTCTTCGGGGTGCAGTACATGCCGGATTCGTGGACGGCTAACACTTACATGGCCCACCAGGGGGTGCAGGACACAGAATGGTTGCGCCATAGTGAAGCCAGAGCATACAAAGAGCACCCTGATATTAGACGCGCTTTGAAGATGGGGCAAATGGTCACCAGCGTAGTCCAGGCTATCAACCGGGTACAGTGCCGGAAGGTCATTGATGCACAGGGTAGCTGTCCAGTAACAGAGGGCTACATGCTCCTGCCTGCTGACTCCGTGGCTGATGAGCTTCTGAAGGGTATCAAAAGGGAGATGCCGGGGGTTCAGGTCACAGAGGACTGGGATTTTGGTAGCCAGAAGACTAAGAAGCGTATCAAAAAGTCCAAGCATGATGAAGCCTTACTTAAACACCTTGAGAACATGCAGGATGGCAGGCTGGCCAAGTCCACACTCTGTAAGCTGGTGGGTATACCTGAACGCTCAATGGACAGATTCATCTCCAGGTGTAAAGAGGCTGATTCCGGTCTTGCTGACTCGCTGCATATGCTCGGAGTCAGACTTGAGGTTAAGCGAGGAGGGAAGAACCCAACGACATACTTTGTGAAGGGCTAGTGTTTCATCCCGCCACATAAGCCTATTAACGTATAGAAGGGATAAGTGGCAGTATGAAAGTTTAATCGCTTTGCATGTGAGAGTTGGCCCCCCGCCGAATCCACAGTTGGAGAAAATCAACAGTCGTCTGTCTCTGAGGTGGTGTACCCTGAATTTCAACAAGAAAGGTAAAGAAGGAATGCGAAGTTGTAGCGTACCCGGATGTACCAAATCAGCATCCACTAAGTTCGGCTCTATGTGCCCCCGGCACCGTTCACGGAACGCCCGCCATGGCAATCCCCTTCAAGACAGCATCAGATTCACCGACATTAAGCCTTTTGTCGAACGGGTGGAGAAGCTCATAGAGCGGGACAAGTCGGGGAAGATACTGGTTGGCCTTGATAAAGTGGTGGCGGTCATCACGGACTATGTAGAAGGAATCGCCTCTGATTATGCCCATGGACGTGCAATGAACAAACACAAGGTCCAGGCTGCAAAAGAGATACTTACGGTGTTCAGGGATTTCCCCCCTTCTAAATGCGCCAGCGTTATCGCCGGGCTATACCTATTCCAGGACGACCAGCCCCACAGGATTGTCTCTGACCGGGGATTCACGTTTGGGCTAGTCCGAAGGTTCCGGTCCCTGAGCGATGCCAATGTCGGCCTTTATGAAAACTCTGAGAGCGGCAGGGTTCGCAGGGCATACAAAGAGATTCCACCCAAGACCATTGAGCAGCTTGGCCCAATGCTAATGGAGGGGTTCAAGACGTTTGTGGCCCATGTGCGTCTGTGTGAGAGGGAGAAGCTGAATCTGGAGAAGGAATCTAAGCAATTGCTGGAGGCAGGTTTTGCCAGCCTGGAGGGAAGCCATGATTAAGACTGAACTAAAGAACCAGTGTTACAACCTCACCGGCAAGAAGTGCTTGAAGCATAACGACTGTGGTGACTGCGCGGTGGCCGGAATTGTAGCCGGGCTGAAGGCTGGAGAGGAAGCCGGGGAAGCAGCCAGGGCGACAAGGGTGGCGGCTAAAGCAGCAAGAACTGCAAGGATAGAAGCCTGTGTGGCTGAAGTGACAGCCAAGAAGACAACAATCCACATTTGGACTGATGGGGCTTGCTCTGGGAATCCGGGGCCAGGGGGCTATGGAGTGGTGATAAAGAATGGTGGTAAAGTCCAGGAACTCTCCGGGGGGTTGCCCCACGCCACAAACCAGCAAATGGAACTCACGGGAACAATCCAGGCACTCAAGAGTCTAAAGGCGCGGAGCATTGTCATCCTGACCACTGACTCAAAGTATGTCATGGACGGCCTTACCCAATGGTTGCCCAAATGGAAACAGAACGGATGGAAGACCTATGATAAGAAGCCTGTGAAGAATGTGGACCTTTGGCGGGAACTCGATGCAGAATGCTGTAGGCATGCAGTGGAGTGGAAGTGGGTCAAAGGCCACGCTGGACACCCCGAAAATGAACGATGTGACGAACTGGCAAGGCTGGCAATAGTGGCCCTGCCTAAGGAGGAATAAAGTATGAAGTCGGCTGGAATATGTGAGATGTGTGGCCATAATGTCGGTGTAAGGCAGAAAGCCCATATAATGGCCGAGGGGAAAAAGACGGCGAATAACCTATTGATGCTCTGTCCAACTTGCCACATCATGTTCGATACCCACGTAAAGCCCAAGGTATTTAAGGCTTTGATAGATGCCGGTTTTAATGACATGCCTGAGTCGTGGAAGAAGTCCATTTACGATCAGGCTTCAGAGGCGTCGGCAAAGGCACTGAAGAAAAAGATGGGCACTGAGCATACATGAAACAGGAGACCAACAAGGGCAGGTTCCGCACTCAGCCCATGAAGGGTTTGCTCTTGGAATGGGGAGATTACCGGGGTGTCTGGTTAGAACACCTGCCGCTCTTTGTATCCCTACTGCCCAAAGGGGAGAAGACCGAGAGGTTCCGCGCACTGTGTCAAGACCCGGAGAACCTTAGAGAGATTAACCAGGAGCGGGAAAGAGTCCGCCAGGAATGCTCGGAGACAGCCAGGAAGCTTTTTGCACAGTGGGAAGGGAAGGAGTTGGACGAAGAAGACATCCCTTGGCAGTCCCGTGGTAAATACTTGAGATAGGGGGGATGGGATTTAGCGGGTAAGCTTGGAGGTATTTTAGGAATCGGTCCGGCTACAACCCAGGCGACGGGCCGTTCTCCGGCTCCCCTTTCACACTCAGTTCACACTTCGCGCACCAACCAGGGAAACAGCCTTTTAGCATGACGGACAAAAGTGAGGAAACCGGTAGAGAGTTCACACTATGCTCACACCGGTAAGCAAAAAGGGCCAGACCGACTGGCCTAACCCTTTGATATTCATGGCTCCCCGGGACGGACTCGAACCATCAACCTAGTGGTTAACAGCCACCCGCTCTGCCATTGAGCTACCGGGGAACAAGAGATGCTTTGTTTAACAGAGCGCCTCGATTTTGTCAATAGACCCGTGGTATCCGGCCCGATTAATCCGGGGAAAGCCCGAAACCCGGAAGCTGCCTCCCTCATGATTTAATTACTCGAGAGGCCCAACCGTAGTTCCTGCGCCTCCAGGGCCTGGCTGTAATGTTTTCCCAGGATGGGCAACAGTACTCTTCCCTCCAGGACCCTGCCCGGCGGATGCCAATCGACATCAAAAAAAAGGGCGTAGGGGGAACCAGGTCCATTCTCCAGGACATCCATCCACCAGGGATTTTCATGGCTCAGCGCCATGTGGTTGGGGACGATGTCAAAAAGCATGCCCATGCCCCGCGATCTGAGTCTGCGTATCAGGGTGTCGAAAGACGAGCGGGAGCCTATTTCCGGATTTATTTCCATGGGATTGGTCACCGAGTACCCATGCAGGCTACCCCGTCGAGCCTGGAAAAGAGGAGAGGCATATAACTCCGTAATGCCAAGATCGTGGAGATAAGGCACCAGTTCTCGACAGGCCTCAAACGTAAAATCTCGGCTGAACTGGATTCGGTGGGTGGCTATCGGCGCCCTGAAGCCTGTCATTTCCGCTCCGGGAAGATTAAACGTACGTAGAATATGAGAGTCTTTCAATCAACGCGAACCGAAAGTTTCCGGCCCAGTTCGACAAACTGTTCAACCCATTCATGAGCGCCTTCAGCACCGTGTTCGGCTTTCCAGCGCCTTTCCGGCAGCAAAGTGTGCAACATCTCATAATAGTTGTTTTGGACAATCCATAAGTTTAATTCGAATGGCATTTCTTTGCCCAGACTCACAGCAACCAGCAACTGCTTCAGTTTACCGATGTCGTCAGGGTCCTCGCGCAGCTTATGCGTTAGTGTTTCAATGTTTTTTCTGAAAGAATATTCCAAACCGGGATAATCGAGTTCGATATGCAGGTCTTGAGCATCCTTAATGATGTTATGTATGGCCTCGGGGGACATCTCAGGTTTTTGAAATTCCAGTTTCAGGGTTAAATTCAAAACGAAGCCGGCTGTACAGGGAAGAGGTTCCGGCATGGGGATACCCAGGTCGATGAGGAAACGCATGAATGTGGCATAGTGGTTGTAAGTCTCGCGAAAAGTATACCGCGTGCTTTCCATGGACGATTCAAGGATCTGTTTCAAGACTCCGCGCAGTTCGTCGCGGAACAGTGACCTAAGAGAGTATTTGGAGGCGCCGAAATACCGGTCCATGCGCAGGATCGTCTCCGGGAAATCACCGGCGGAAAACGATTGCACCACTTCCCGGGACATGGTCCCGAATTGTTCCTCATCCTCAAATACCTGAACGCCCGTCGAGAGATTGTGCTCCGGGAAGTACAGGGCCGCGAAAGTCATCACAGCCGCTTCCCTGGTAATCTCCGAGGTAATCCGAACTCGGCCGAGCGCCAGCTTGGCATTCCCGATCTGCTGAAGCCGAAATTCCTCCCGGTCGGCAGAATAGCAAAAAATTTTGTCCCCCTGAGCGCGTTCCTCAAAAATGGAACTCATCGCATAATGCGCTGCGACCCTCGTCAAATCGATCACCGCCGGTTTTACAAATTTCTCATAAATTACACGCCCGTCCCTGTGCTCGCGGATGTTGCTTTTGGCCTGCTCCAGTTTTTCCAGAAACTCGTGCTCCAGTGCGACGCCAAAGGTCTCCTCGGCCATCAGGATGGCACGTCCGGCATATTGAATGACCTGGACTGTTTCGATGCCCGAGAGTTCGTCAAAGAACCAGCCACAGCTCGTGTACATCAACATTGCGCATCGTTGGATCTCAAGGAGCTTGAGAACGGTTACCTTCTCCGAATCTTCCAGTTTCCTGGACGCGTGTCTCATCAGGAACTGGTCGATATTCTCCCGGGACCGGTCGAGAACAACGCTGATGAAGTCGTTGCGGGCTTCCCAGGGGTCTTTGAGCAGTCTGCCTGCGTGCAGTTCATACAGGGGCGCAATGGTATCGCGCAGCCAATCCAGCGACTCCCTTAACGGAGTGCGCCACGCCTGATTCCATCCGGGATGGCCGCCGCTGTTGCACCCGCAGTCTCTCCACCACCTCTCCACCCCGTGTATACAGCTCCAGGCGGTATTTTCTAATATCCGGACCTCGGACACCGGAGGGTATTTTTCGAGGAATTCCGAATAATTGGTAAGCAGTGTATCGCCATTCGACTTGATTTGCTCAAGAGCAAAAGCCAGGGCCATGTCTCCGTACTGCTGGTGGTGCCCGTAGGTCTCACCGTCAGTTGCTATATTGACCAATTGGGGCCGAGGGGATTCGTTAGAGAATCCGCCAATCAATCGTTCAACAAGACTTGCTCCGGACGTAAGCAAATGCTCGAAGGAAACGGCCTGGGAGACTTGAGCATTGTAGAAGAAGAGATTGATCTTTCTGCCCGAGGGCAAATTAATTTCATAGGCCATAGTGGGGTCTATGCGCCCGCCGCTCACGTCAGTCCAGGAGTCCTGGTCAAGATTTCGCACTTCCTTGGCCTGATGGGGCGACAGGATAGTGAAACGAATCCCCGATTCGGCCATAATATCCAGGGTTTCCAGGTCCACGGCAGTTTCCGGCAGCCACATGCCCTCGGGTGACCGGCCGAAGCGGTGTTCAAAGTCCCGAATACCCCATAGCACCTGCGTGTATTTATCCCTCTTGCAGGCGAGGGGCATAATCATATGATTGTAGGCCTGGGCCATCGCGGAGCCATGGCCCGAGAAATTCTTCTGACTGATTCGGTCCGCCGCCAGGATGGCCTCATAAGTCGCTGGGGCTTTTCCCTCTATCCAGCTCAGCAGGGTAGGTCCGAAATTGAAGCTGATCCTGGCATAATTGTTCGGAAGCTCGATAATACGGCCCTCACCATCCAGAATTCTGGAAACGGTATTGGGCGCATAACACTGTGCCAGAATCCTTTCATTCCAGTCGTGGTAAGGATAAGCCGAATCCTGGACCTCTATGGCTTCCAGCCACGGGTTTTCCCTGGGAGGCTGGTAAAAATGACCGTGAATACAGACATATCTTTCCATTAAGCGTCAGTCCGATCTACAAAAAAAGCAAATGAGTGCGGTTCAAGGGCCAGCGAGACTTCTTCACTTCCACCGATCATCACCGGGAGACGGCTGCCATGTCCGCCCCAGCGTTTTTCTGCCGAACACAACTCTTTGCGCCAGTCGCCAGGCGGCCAGGGGAGGGTTACGCTGCCTGCTTTCCGGTTGAAATGAAATAGAGTCACTACAGATCGTCTTTCACCGCCAAACCGGATGAGCAACACCTTCTCAGGCTTATAAGATAAGACTTCTATCAGGCTTAGACTTTGCGAGGATATAAACAGTTTGCGGAGCCGGCAGCAATTCCCGGTAGAATCCCGAAAGGACCTTGTGCTCACCTTCCAGCTTCAGCCCATGCTGAAGCTTGCTGCGCCGGAAAGTCTCCTCTGCATGGGGATCGGGCGGAACGCCCGTCCAGCGAAAGGCCGCGAACTCCTCCAACCTGCCCTTTCGAACGGCTTCAATAAGGTCCAGGTCCGAGTGGCTCACGAAGTAATGGAACGGTGCGGTCTCACCGTATTCTTCGGCCATGAACAGGAGCGGGGTGAAAGGAGATAAAATGACCGCTCCAGCGGCCAGGTTCAACGATTCAAACGAGACCAGCCGGCTCAGCTTGGGTGGCCCAGATGGCGAAATCGCTTGGATACTCAACGCCGGGGTGAGCAATGGACATGCGGGATTGCCATAAATCGTAGGACAAGACCGCCTCGTTCACCTCCCGCAGGGTATGCACTAATTCGAGGAGATTGGACGCTATCTTGTCGGTGGGCGTTGTCATAACGAAACATTCCCGGAACTGAAATGGACTCCCGGCACGCTGATCAGGACCTCCCATCAAATTCTCCCCTTAAAGACGGCATTTGTGGACTGAACGTCTAGGTTGCAGGCTAGCCGGGCCACCTGCCAAACCTTTATGAAAACTAATATAGTTAGACATATAACGAAGAAAAAACTGAACACAAGGCGGCAAAGGAAGAGAATACCCCCTTGTTCTCTCTGTTGGTTCCGGCACCCCGGAGATTATCCTTAACAAAAACCCTTCAGTTGTCGATCCTGGTTGTCGATTCAATAAATCAAGAGCAATAGAACCGGAAAGGTGAACAGCTATTTTCTCGTTTTTGGTAACGCAAACGGTACTATTGCCGTGATGGATCTATTTCGCAAATTTCCGGGGGATCCACATTCAGGGGAGATTGTGGAGAAAATTCTCATTATCCAATTGACGCGGCTGGGCGACAGCGTACAGACCTTGCCCGTGCTGAAACTGCTGAAAGGTCAGAAGACGGGCAGCAACGTTACATTACTCTGTGTAAAAGAGTTCAGCGGAATTTTTTCCCGGACACCGTTTTTGGACCGGCTCGTGGCCATTCCCGCGGTCGATGTAGCCCCGATGCGGGAAAGACTGCCATTTGAGAGGCTCAGCGACTACCCTGCGCTGCTCGAAGAATACGACTCCGTCATTAACCTTACGCACAACTGGGTTGGTGGGGTTTTCTGCCGCAGTATAAAGGGAATATCCAAATCCGGCCTTTTAAATTCCGATAATCCAACAGGTCCGGTTAAATCCTGCCAGGCAAAGTATCTGTTTGCCTCGCAAAAATGCAGGACGGAGAACCTTTTCAACATAGTCGATATGCACTCGGCAATGGCAGGGCTCTCCATGGGGCCCGTCCAGAGCTATATGCAAATCAACGACAATGAAATCAGGGACGCCGATGCCCTGCTGCTCCAAAACGGCCTCAGGAAAAAAGGAAGGCTGATCGCCTTCCAACTGGGAGCAAACCTGATGCACAGGGCCTGGCCGCCTGAGCGTTTTGCCGCCGTCGCCAACCGGCTGCTTCGACGTCACGAAATTGAAATCGTGCTGCTGGGCACCGCGGGCGAAAAAGAACTCGCGCAAGCAATGCAAAATCACCTCGAATTTCCCGTGATCGATCTGGTCGGCAAGACGGGGATATCGGAACTGCTGGGCGTTCTAAGACAGTGCTCCATTCTTGTCAGCAACGATACCGGGACAATCCACCTGGCTGCGGCAGCCGGGGTGAGAACGGTCGGGCTCTTTTTCTCGACAGCCTATTTTGGGGAGACCGCGCCCTACGGGGCCGGACACGCTGTTTTGCAGTCGGAACTGCCCTGCTCGCCCTGTCACGGCGACCAAATGTGTGATAATCCGGTCTGCCGGGATGCGATCACCGTTGACGCAGTAGAAGCCGTCGCGGAGAAAATGCTGGGATACCGCCCGTCATGGGGGGCTTATTCCCCCGGTCTTTCTGTATATATTTCCAATTTTACCCCCAGCGGACCGCTTCTGTATGCCCCGGCCGACCCCGGGTCAGCTTCGGAGCGATTCCTGAGGGGCCTTGTATATCGGATGCTGTGGGGCGAGGCGCTCGGCTTCGCCGGAAACGAGCCGAACCTGGCGGGCGACCTCGTGAGGCCCTATCGGCTTGACTCCGTCCTGGCAAAGCTCGAGGAGGCATCCGAGAGGAACAGCGCCTGCATCAACCTGTATTCGCAAGCCGCGCGGCTCCTTAAGCAGGCCGCCAGGGTGTGTGCCGGTTCACCGTCGGGCATGGAGCAGCTATTTTCCATCAATGACATTCTTAAGACTATAGACGAAGCCGTCCTCTCCTCGGAAGACTCGATACTTAAGTACTACCACATGCTCCAAATGCACGAACTGGACTGTAGCCGTTACCATGAACTCGTTCGAGCCCTGACAGACGCTTATGCGGAATTGATTTCCATAGTGGAGTCCTTCGGCGGCGGCATCGAGCGGCTCAGGACGGGACTCGGCCGTTGATAACCCTTAATATTCAAATACTATGGACCGTCTAAACAATCAGGGACATTTCCTTCAACTAGACCATAGACCTCAGCCCCGGCTGGACCGGGCTGTCCTTTGCCCTGACGAGCGTGCGCGATGAGAGTGCTGATTGCAGGTCCCTTAGCCGGAGGATCGCTTCCCGTAGCCAGAGCGACTGCGGCCGCTTTCACCAGCATGGGTTATGAATCGGTGTTCGTTGACTATTCACCGGTAGCAGATGGGCTCCGAATAGCCAAGGCTTCCGGAAGCGCCGATTACAAAATGGCCTTTGCCGGTGCTCTGGAGAGGCTGTTGGTCGATCAGATCAATAAGTTCAAGCCGGATATTCTACTTGGGATCGCCCAGTCGCCTCTTTTCAACGCGCGCCTTCTGGATGAGCTGCGAAAACTGGGAGTCATTACACTATATTGGTTTGTGGAAGATTTCAGGGTCCTGACTTACTGGAAGTGGCTTGCTCCCCATTTTGACATCTTTTTTTCCATTCAGTCAGAGACCTTCAAGAACGCGTTGGCTGAGGCTGGAGTCAATAATCATTATTATCTTCCTGTTGCTTTCGACAATAATTTAGATGAATTTCCGGTCCAGTCCGGCGATCGGACGCCGATTTCCTTTATGGGCGCCCCCTACCCAAACCGCGTCAGGGTATTCGAAACCCTGGCCCCCTATAATTTGAAAATATACGGTCAGGGATGGGACAGGCACCCTCTCCCCGGCGTCACCGCCGGCAGCCGATGGCTAGGTGAATCCGAGGTCCGCTCTATCTATAGGAATGCGGAAATAAACCTCAACCTTCATTCCTCGATGGACCCGCACACTATCGGTGGTGACTTCGTAAATCCGAGGACGTTCGAGCTTGCGGGCATGGGTTGCTTTCAGCTCTGCGACCGCCGTGAGCTTCTCCCGCCCCTCTATTCTGAAGATGAAATAGTCCAGTTCGGCGATGAAGCAGAGCTTATCGAAAAGATCGAATACTACATGGAACATGAGGGCGAGCGAAAAGAGTTAGCCCGAAACGCTCGAAAAAGGACCCTGAGGCATCATCTATATGAGCACCGGGTGGTGGAGATATTGAATGCGGTGGAGAATTTGTCCCGCTGAAGGAGGGCGGATTTTCAAATAACGCGGCCCTGTTTCACCCCATTACCTTCCGCCAGAAGCTCAGCAACGTGTCTCTTTGAGTCAAGTTCAACATTTATTTATAAGAGGTCTTACCATGAATACATTTTGGTCAAACATTTTCGGAATTGATACATTAAAAACAATCCGCGATTTTCGTTTTAACACCAGATTTTCAGAACTGTATTTACAAGTGTTGCCTATACGACGCGGCATGAAATTACTTGACTTGGGATGTGGCCCAGGTTCATTTACAAGATGTGTCTACGATTGGTTCCAAGGGGATTTACAGGTTGAAGGACTTGATTTAGATAAAGGCTATATTGATTTTTGCACTGAGATAGCCGTACGGGATCACTACAATATTGCCTACACCGTCGGTGACGCCTGCAATACATCATTTTCTAATGAGTGCTTTGATATCACCACTTCATACACAGTGGCACAACATGTGGACAATTCATCTTTTTTTAAAGAACAATATAGAATTTTGAAGCATGGAGGCTATATTGTCGTAATGGATGTTGGAGGATATACCGAAAATACAGCGAGTCAATTAGAGGTGATTCCAATATCTCAGGAAGAACTTAATATACAAGCAACTCTAGAGGTTGTTGTCAACGATATTATAAAAGCTGAACAATTTACTAAATATAAACTATCTGATTGTATGACGATGAAGATCTTGAACGATATTGGTTTTAATAGCATTGTTCATCAAAAGATAAAAATATTTGGTAGTCCAGATAATCCACAATCTGATGATTTTTCGAGACTAATAATTAACAATTTTTATTGTGGTTACATCGACACTGCAATTTCTACTCCAAACAGTAATACCACAGACTATGTAAAACAAATAGCGAACCGATATATTGATTTGGTAAACGAGAGAAAAGCCAAACGCATTGAAATGTACGAAAACAACATAAAACTATGGGATAGTATCGAAACAGATGTGAATATTATTATTGCGAAAAAATAGTATTATTCAATGATTATGCAATCAAATAAGGTAACAGCTATGCTCCCATTGGGCCTTTCAGGCAGTATTGCCCGAGAATTCACCCCATTACCTTCCGCCAGAAGCTCAGCAACGTGTCTCTTTGACGCTCCGGGCCGTATCCGGCCGCCGTCTCCATGGCGCGGTCTCGCATCCGAGTAAGTCTCTCGCCGTTTTTCTTGAAAAGAGTGCAGACCTCTCCCAACTTCTTCACGCATTCCGTCAGGTTCTCCTCCTCACACCAGAACCCGTTGTCGGACCTGGCATAGTCCAGAGCCCCCCAGCCGTGGAACCCCACAACAATGCAGCCGCACGCCATTGCCTCCAGGGGCGGCAGACCGAATCCCTCGAATCGGTTCATGGACAAGAAGACGGCCGAGTGCCTCAGTGTCTCGGCTGCCTCTTCCTCGGAAGCGCCATCGAGGATGACCCACGGAACATCCCCGTGATCCCCGAAAGCCTGGTGGAACGTATTGCGGATGAATTTCACTTCGAAGGCGCGCTTCCTCGGCATGACGGCTATCTGAAGCGTCTTTGCCTCCGGACAAAAAAGCTCCGGCCGAATAGAACATGGGATTACCGGAACATCTGCATAACCCAGCGCCCATTGCACGAAGGAACGGATCTGATCTGACACTGCGATGACTCCGCCGAAGTTCAGGCTCCTCCAGGTCTCCCCTTCGGGAAGACCGGCAAAGATGTGAAAATGGTTCTGGCAGAAGACGAATTTTTTCGCCGAAGCGAGCTTTAGGTGGAGAAGGGCGGCCGTAAAGTCCTCCGGGACCACGAGAGCATCTTGAGGAGTCACCTTTAAGCCCCTGCCGGAATAGAGGATCGGGACATCCCTGTGGAACCATGGCGGTGTGAACCCTTCGCTTGCATGCACCACAAACGCAGGATAGCCCGCCTTCGTAAGATGCAGCACGTGGTCGTAGATAGTCTTGACCCCCCCTGATGGAGAGGGGTTATCGTGAGCCAGGTAGAGTATGCGGCCTCCGTCCATCGTCTTCCACTCTCCTTCAATTCCTAAATGATCTCATCGGGCTTTTGGGTAGGTCCGCTGCCCTTGATCACCCCGGGAATGAGATCAATGGCCTTTTTCAGCAGGGCAATGCCTTCTTTTTCGAATCCCTTTTTTTTCAAATAATTGGCGCATTCGATATAGGGCAGCTCATACTCCGGAAAGACACGGGCAGCCTCTTTGAAGCTTTCGACCGCTTTCTCGGTCCCGCCCTTTGACAAACAGGCATAGGCCCTGCCCAGGCTAATCAGTGAGACTATGGAACTTGGGTTCCTCTCTATTGCATTTTTCAGCGTCCGGATCGGGTCCCGGGAAACGAAAGCTCCGAACATGTATGGCAAATAAATGGAAGGCTCCATCTCGATGGCTTCCTGGAACATGCTCCAGGCTGCCGACGGGTCGGATGAGCTGAGTGCAAGAATGCCGGCTTGCAAAAGAAGTTCGTAGCGCGTTGAGCTCAGAAGCAGATGCCGGCCGGTTTTCTTAGCTCCGGCGCAGTTGGAAAGACGCGCGAAGGTTTCTTCCGCCCTGCCTCCGGGAAGATCGCAACTGTGGTTCCCGGCAGCAATAATCTCGTCATTCCGCTTGCCGGCTTCGGCTGGAAGCAAGCTGCGGTAAAACTCTACCCTGTCTCTCCCACGGTCGAGGTAATTTCTTTCCTGCAGCACATATTGTCTGGCTGACGCCGACACGGCGATTCTTGAGGAAGCGTCTGAAGCCAAGTGCTCCAGAGTGGAGATGAGTTCATCGGTCGTGTTGAACAAAAATCCCGTCCTGCCCTGTTTCACCGACAAAAGGTATGGGCCGGTGGCCTGAATGACAGGGACCGCGCCGAAAGCCGCATATTCGAGGAACTTGACGTCCGACCTCGACCGGTTGAACGCAGTATCTTCAAGAGGCGCCAAGCCGATATCCAGGTGTGAGACAAAACTGTAATAGTCATCAAGGGAGCCCGTGGCAAACCGCCTCTTTCGATCTTCGGGGAGAGCCTCGAAAAGTTCCCATATCGGGTCAGCGCACATCAGATAGAGACGAACATTCTCCCTCGACATTATCCAATGTATAAGTCGCTTCGAAATCCTGGCCATATCATCCAAATGACCGATAGAGCCGCCCCACCCGACTATGACTTTTTCCCCGGACTTTTGTGTCCTTGCCGCAGGCGGCGCCAACATCTGATTGGGGAAAACAGAAGACTTGCGGTTCAGATAGCCATATTTCCTCTTCAGCTCCGGCGAACTGAACTGAAGCGCATCACAGTAATGGGCAAGCCTCTTTATCAACAGCAGGTTATTTGCCTGACGGTAGAAAGCTCGCATGGGATTGCTTGGAGAAAGGGCCCCCAGGTCGTCGCAAAGTTCGTATACAGTGAGCTTCCCCCGGGCCTTTCGGTCTCTTATGACCGGCAGGAGGTCCGCATCGCAGATGTTATTGAGAACCAGAACATCGGCATCGAGCATCAACCCGGGCCTCAAACGGTGGAAGTTGACAAGATTGACTACATGGACGCCCTCGCAACAGGCCATCCCCACACCGGGAGCGATGGTCCTGTAGTAGAAATCGCCCGTTGTCTCATCCTGGGTGCTATCCACCTGCGCGATCAGCAACGGAGAATCGCTCCGGTACTCCGGAATGAGCATTCAAACCTCCGGACTCGTGTTTTAACAGAGGGACCTGTCCTGACTCCACTCCATCAGAACAATTATTCAGCACATTGAGAAGGGCGGCAACTGTTTATTTTTTGTAAGCTGAAGTTTACCGGCAGCCTGGTGCTCCGTCCTTTGTTGTTTTCGTTGGTTCCGGTGTCTCAGGAAACCCCCATTTAAAAAAAGGCTCAAGTTTCTCAATCGAGAAGTCGATCTATAAATCACAGCAATTGAACCGGCAAATGGATTTTGGAAGACAACGACAAGGAAGTTACATCACACATCAAGGAGGACTAGTTATGGCAGGTATGGTAGTTAACACAAACATGGACGCCCTTACGATTGAGAACATTCTCTCGAACACGAACTCAACGGTATCATCCTCACTCACAAAGCTCTCGTCAGGTCTGAGCATCAATTCGGCCGCTGATGACCCCGCCGGCTACGCAATCGCAAACGCGTTCAAGGCAAGCATCGCCTCGATGCAGATCGCCTCTCAGAACGCAAACCAGGCGCAATCGTTGCTTCAGACGGCCGACGGTGCGTACAGCCAGATCAATAACATCCTGGTTTCCATGAAATCTCTGGCCACCGAGGCAGCTTCCGGTCAGGAGGGCCAGACGAACCTGGACTCATTGAATGGCGAATTTGCGGATCTCCAGGCTGAAATCGAGCAGATCGCGGGGTCCACGCAGTATGGGTCTACGAACCTTATCAGCGGCACTGGCGTCGCGACATCAGGGATCACTTTTCAGATCGGCGCAACCAACGCAAGCAATAACCAGCTCATTATCAGTTTCACCGGCGCCACCACGGCCTGTCTGGGGGTAAGTTCGGCAGGGACCGGAGGGATCGGAATCGACTCCCTGTTAAGCGCTCAGGCAGCAATGACGGCCCTCGACAGCGCCCTTACCTCGATAAACGCTGCCATGGGTGCTGTGGGCGGGCTCCAGAACCAGCTTGGGTACACGATCAACAACCTGACCACAAGCATCCAGAACTACACGTCCTCAGCATCGACCATCGAGGACGTAGACATGGCTTCTGAAGTCAGCAACCTGACCAAGAACCAGATTCTGCAGCAGTCATCAATGGCGATGCTTGCGCAGGCCAACTCCGAGCCGCAGAACGTACTCAAACTGCTCCAGAGTATTTAATTCGGTAGAAAACCATTCCCCGGTTCAGAAGGCGGCACATGTGTGCCGCCTTTTTTATTATGATTTTGAGTTTGGTTGGATACTTTAAAGCCGTGGAGGAGCTTCAGGGCAGGTGCGATAGATCCAGTTTGCGTCCATTGACAGTTATAATGCCGCGCCTGTAGGTTGCGCTCGATTTGAACGCGCCATCTTCCTGCAACATGATGTTTGCCGCCATAAGCTCCATGACAAGCGCGCTGACGCGCGACTTCGCCGCTTCTTCCGGATGCGGCGCCGAGTTCTCACGGAGCGCGTTTTCGGCGATCATGAAAAACAGTGCCTCTGAGACCTTGAGGTCCGCGCTTGCGTCGATACTGCCTAGCAGCGCCAGGATGTTTCCGGCAAGGTTTTCCCCGTGGCCGGCAAAGGCCAGACTGGCCCTGCCGCTCATATCTCCTCTGTCCGTCCTGATTTTTAACTGTTTTATTTCGAACTCGGGGGACTTTGCAAGCAGATCGCCCAGGATCTCTCTGACTAATACGTCCATGACCCCCTTGGCGCCCCCGGTCCGGAATTTCGGGACAAGGCGCTGAAAGCGGGAAAGGACATCCGCGTCAAGCTTTCGCGCCTCGAACTCCAGCGTAAAAGGTCCCACACCCAGGCCGGCCGCGCTGAGCTTGTCGAAATTGAGCCGAAGGGCGCCGTTAATCATCTGGCCGGAAACCCCTGACTCGGCCTGCATCCCGAAGGAACTCAGATTGAAAGGCGGACTTCCTTCTTCGACAACATCGATACCGCCGATCGAAAAGGCCATCGAGCCAACCGATATCCCGTTTATGCCGGGATGCGAATTGAAATCGCATTGAATATCTTTTACCAGCAGCGTCTGGCTTTTCTCCGTCACCTTCAGGGATGGCGCGCTGTAAGAGACGGAAGCTTCTCCGAGCGAGGCGTCAAATTTCGATTTGGCGGTGAAACCGTCCCATTCCACACCCACTTCTCCGCCGTTCTCGGTAGAAAGTGTTTTTCTAAAGGAAGGGACATCGAGATATGACTCTCCGCTGCCATCATAAAAAATAACTGTCAGGATCTCCGAAGATTCCAGCTCGGGTATCTCTTGCAGCATTTTCTTTAACGACTCAGGGCAATCGCCAGGCGCCAGCCGTGTTCGGACCACCGCCAGAACCGGGTGCAGGCTCCCTTTGAGGTGCGAGCTTTCCAGGAATACAAACGGCCCATGATAGATGGAGCTGATTGCGGTGAAGTTGAACGAATCCCCGCTCAACCGTGGGGTGAGGCTAACGGTGGTCGACGCAGTGGAGCTGAAAATGCCGCGCTCGTAGCTCTTGATTGAAACATCGAGGTAGTTGGCGCGATTGATTCGCGCGATAAACAGGTCGTGTTGTTTTCGCGCCTGCTCCCCTATCCAGTAGCTGGCGCCTCCATAGGCCAAAGCCACTGCTAAACAGATGAACAAAAGAGCTGTCAGTGTTTTTTTCATAAGGCTCCTTTCCGATCCCATTGGAAGTGCCAATCAATAGCCCAAATCACAACGGAAGGAAATCAAAATGAATTCCCGGCAACGGCATGAATGCTCGCCGTATATCAATGCCTCGGTGCAACCTGGTTCGTTTGGGAGGAAAGAAGGCGGAGCAGGCCTGATGACGTTTGGATAAAACTGCACAAACGTATATAATTCCAATATCTCCGGTCGTCTTGGAAACAGCGCTGACTTTTACGCCTTTAGCGCTTCAGGCTTACACAATACGAGGAACAGCCCCGAAGAAAGGATAAAAATAATGCCCGGAAAGGTGGACCAGATAGTTGCAGAGGCCAGGCGGAATCGAGAGCAGCGGGAGAAAACCTACAGGGAGAAGGCGCTCAAATTGTTTCCCGCTATCTGTGGGCGGTGCGGACGCGAGTTTTCAGGGAAACGGCTGCGAGAAGCTTACAGTGCATCACAAAGACCACAACCACGACAACAACCCCCCAGACGGCAGCAACTGGGAACTGCTGTGCCTCTTCTGCCATGATAACGAACACTCGCGGGGGCTGAACTCTGAACACTACGGTGAACTGGAGCCTTCCGAGAACCGGAACCCGACAACGACATTCAAGCCGTTTGCGGGTCTGGAAGCCCTGCTCAAGAAGGACAAATGATTCGATCGGGGAGCCCGAAATTACTTTCGAGAACCAACATTCATTCGAATTGACATCCCTTTCCGGGCATGCCTGGTAAAACCTCAAAGAATCTAAATACTGCCGGCGCCCATTGCAAGAGTGCAACCTTCGAAAAGACCCGGCCGCCGGGGTCTCACCGCCCGCCCTGGAACCGTACGGATTGCAGGACAGGCGGCAGCCTAGGTCTGGAGCTCGTGCGGCGTTGTTTCGATATACCCTTCGTGGGTAAGAGCGGTCGCGGAAGGCTCTACTATTATGCTGGCCTTGTAGAGGTTCTCCAGGTTCGAAATCTCGGCCCTCTTTCGATTCAGAAGATAACTGGCGGCATCGGCAGGCAGCACGGCTTTGAGCACCGCCGGCCTCTTCTGCACGAGCGTGAGCCAGATTTTGCGGAAATAATCCAGGGCCGTTGCCTCGGCAGACCGCACAAGTCCGCTTCCCTGGCAAACAGGGCATTCTCTATAGGAGCCGCGCAGTATGTTCAGCCCAAGGTGCTGGCGAGACATCTCGAGGAGGCCGAACTTGGAGATCCGCCCTACCGTAATCTTCGCCTTGTCTTTTTTGATCTCTTCTTTGAGCCGGCGCTCGACTTCGCGATTATGCCTCTGGTCGCGCATGTCGATGAAATCGATCACCACCAACCCGCCGAGGTCGCGCAGCCTCAACTGACGGGGTATTTCGACCGCCGCTTCGAGATTGACCTTGTAGGCCATTTCCTCGACGGCCCCTTCAGCGCTGGTGCGCCCTGAGTTCACATCGATCGATACAAGCGCCTCGGTTGGATCGAAAAGCAGGTAACCTCCGGACTTGAGCGGCACCTTTTTGCGGAATATATGCGCGATCTGCTCTTCCAGATTGTATTTGGCGAAAATCGGGCCCTCTTCTTTATGAAGTCTGACCGACTTCTGATTTCTTGGGCTGATTATGCCAAGGAATTCTTTTACCCTTCGATAAACCTCCCTGTCATCGACAATGATGCTTTTAACCCCGATGGCGAAATAGTCGCGAATGATCCGAATCGCGAGATCCTGCTCCTTGTAGATAAGCGACGGGGTGGGCGATTCCTGGACCCGCTTTTTTATTTCCTCCCAGATTTTCATGAGGTGGTCCAGGTCTTTTATGACTTCGCGCTTAGTGCGATTTTCGGCAGCGGTCCTCAGAATGACCCCGAACTCCTCCGGGACCTTGAGGCTCCTGGCAAGCTCTTTCATCCGCTCCCGCCTGTCCCCGTTTTCGATCTTGCGCGATACCCCGCGCTGGTCCTGCCCCGGCATAAGCACGATGTCCCGCCCGGCAAGCGAAACGTATGTCGTAAGAAGCGCCCCCTTGTTGCCCAGTTCCTCCTTGACCACCTGCACCAGGACTTCCTGGCCGTTGTGGACTACATCCTGAATTCTTGCAGTGTCCTCGACTTCTGAGTCGTAATATTCGGGATGGATTTCAGAGAAGGGAAGAAAACCGTTTCGTTCGACCCCGTAATTTACGAAGGCGGCCTGGAGGCTGGACTGAATGTGCGTTATTGTTGCCTTGTAGAGGTTTCCGGCAACCTTGCCGCGTGTTGCCGTTTCAATGAAAAAATGTTCCAGTGTGTGGCCTTCCACTACCGCGATCCGAAACTCTTCCGGATGGATAGCGTTAATAATCATGGTTTGATATGACATTTCGCTGCCTTGCCGTTTCTGTTGCCCGAACTCCGGGATTCGAGATGCTGTCTTGCCTGATAGACGAATGTTCGCAGCGCTATCTCCCGGTTGGGCTGAATTGCCCCATCATAAGCCGCATCGATGTAAGGCATGCGCATTTTGTTTAGAAGCGGTTTGAGAATGGCCGTGCATACCGAGCTGGGCATACATGTGAAGGGAAATACGTTTGCTACTCCGTTGTATCCCTCGTGTAGCTGCTCCAGTGCCGCCCCGATGCTCAGGGCCGATTCGGTCCCGACATCAAAGCTGAACAGTCGATCTCGATCCAGCCGCTTTTCGAGTGTTCCAATACTATGATCTTCGTGGATGTCGAGGTGTTTCAACGCGTGGCCGTAAATCTGGCTTTGGCGCACTAACTGATAATACTTTTCAATTTCCGTGGAAATCAAATCGTTCAAAATGCCCCTGAGCGATGTAAAGTCCCGCTTCAGCAGAGCCGCCTTCATGTGGCGCTTATGCTCTCTGGCCATGTCGTAAGTAATGTAGTTTATCCACTCTGCGATCGAGGCCACTACGACTTCGGCTCCGAACCGCTCGAGGACCCTGACTATATTCTGATTTGAGTCCGGATGCGAACGGACGTAGATCTCCCCGACTATCCCCACCAAAGGGCGCCTTGGCTGACGGGTATCGATAAATGTACCGGCCGTAGAGGCTATGTCCTCGACAAGATCGAAAAATCTTTTTACTTCGAGCGATGCTCCGTTTTCTTCAACTTCCGCGGCTACCGCATCGAGCGCTTTTTCCATAAAGGAATCGGTCAAACCCGGGCGAAGTTCGTATGGCCGCACGCGCCATACGATGCGGTCCAGAATATCTGATATAATTATAGTTACATAACACAATTTCCGGAAAATCGAAGATGCTTCCGCCGGCATGATTGCCGCTGTGGAGTAGGCGTTTCTCGTAGAAAGATAGGTAATCGGCACATCCCGAAACTCTTCGAACCTGTCCAAAACCAGCCGCTGCATCTTGTTGTACATACCGAAACGGCACGGTCCGTCAGCTTCCGGCAAAAAATAGACGTAATTGTCAGCCGAAAAAGCCGGTCCCAGTCTATCTTTCTCATTCCGCAGAAAATAGAGGATGTCGCCGAGCGTAACCTGGCAGGGGAAACACTCCTTTCCGGACGTAAACTCCTTTCCGAGGGCCAGGCCCTTATAGGTTTCCATTATCCGCGCGTCTACCCCGACTGCATGAAAAGCGGCCGCGAGCAACCGAGACGAAAAGGGGGCCATGGATGGGATGAGCAGGGTCTTGCCGGTTACGTCGAACTGTTTGACCTTGTCGCTGAAGCGTCCAAAATGCTGCTTGCCGGTAACTGCCATTTTATCGTTGTCCCGCATTAACAATAATGAACAGGGAAAGCGTCTTTACCCGTCGCTGTTGATCTTTTTTTCCGTTTACATTTGCCTTTTTCTTATCCGGCCGCCTCGAGTGTGTCAGGCTCATCCGGATCGAGCTTTCTGGCCAGCCGCTTTTCCTGAAGATTCTTTACCACGTTGCGGTAGGCCTCCACTCGGGTGAGCATGCCGGCCACAGCACTGTGTTCATCCAGCTCAAGTATAAGCGAGGGCTTCTCCCTGAGCAGGTGATGGTAAAAATGCTCTATGAAGGAATCGGCCCCGCAACTGAAATTCGTCAGGTGCACGCCATACCAGTTTGGGGTGCGAAGGATTCTTTTCGCCGTTCTGATGATCCGGGCTCCGAGCCCCCAGAACATTCGCTTGAAATCGCTCATGTCTTCGGAATCCGAACTGACCAGATCCATAGGGAGCGCCTTTATGCCCAGCTTTGCAAGCTGCTTTCCAAGCTGGAGATTCATCCGGTCGTCATACAGGTTGTATGGACGCCCGGTAATGACCCAGACGGGCTCCGCAGGATCGATGCCCTCGATTATTTCATTGCCGGCCTCAGTGAGCTGGCGACGAAATTCCAACTGTCTTGCCAACGCCTTGAAAATAGCCCTCTCCAGCTCCTTCCTGCGCGGTCTCAGGTTTGCAGGAAAGGCCTTTTCAAATATATAGACCAGGTTTGCCGGGTCCTCCTTCAAATAGAGCGAGGGACGAATGATCCTCCTGTCCGCAATGTTTAGCGCTGACCTGCTCATGAACTGGGAACTCTGAAGCAGCGGACAGAAATATCCTATCTCATCGGGCTGCGGAACAGGCGCGTTTATAACATTTGGCAGGAACAGGAATTCTGCCCGATCCATAAGGTAACGGACATGGCCGTGGAAAACCTTGACCGGGAAGCAAACCTCGGAGACAACATTTTCGACGCCCAGGAATGCCAACTTGTTAGTAGTTTTCGGGCTCAAGAGCACCGGAAAATCAAGCTCGGAGAAAAGATGCGCCCAGAAAACGCCCCACTCAAGGGAATGCAGCGCGCGGGGTATGCCTATCACCGGCTTTGGCTGGCGCCCGGCTTCGGCTTCTGTGAGCAGGTTTCCGGCCTCTGCAAGGGCTTGCTCGAAAAGACCCTGCCTGACTTGGAAATAGTCCGTTTCACGGCCGCCTTCGGCGCGAGTCTCATAGCGGCCGCAGTCACCTCCCCATACGCTCTTTCTTTCCCCAAAGCTATAGACCTTGAGCTTGCATTCGTTATGGCACTTCTTGTCCACATGGCAGATGCTCTCGGTAAAATTCACCTTCATCGAAGCAAGTTGATCGAGATCGCGCCTGCGGTATTCCATTCCCTGTTTTTTGAAAAGTTCCATAACCGACAATGCGGCCCCGAACGCCCCCATCACTTCGCGGTGTTTAGGGACCAGCACCTCGCGTTTGAGCACCTTCTCGAACGCCGCGACGATTCCTTTGTTCAGTGAAGGCCCGCCCAGGAACATGATCCGCTTGCCGATGTATCGCTTTTCCACTACCCGGTTCAGGTAATTGTGAACTATCGCGTAGCAAAGCCCGGCTATGAGGTCCCTGCGTTCCCCTCCCTTCTGAAGATAGCTCACGAGGTCGGATTCCATGAAAACCGTGCACCGCTCGGCAAGATGGATCGGATCTTGCGACGAAAGGGCTATTTCCTGGAATTCCCCCACGATGTTTATCTTCATTTTGTTGGCCAGTTCGTGCAGAAAGCTGCCCGTCCCGGCCGCGCATACCTTATTCATGTCGAAATCAAGAGGGTGGGTGTTTTCTATCATAATGTACTTTGAGTCCTGCCCGCCGATTTCGAATATTGTGTCCACATCGGGTTCGATTTCAACCGCTCCCCGAGCGTGGGTGGTAATCTCGTCTACGATCAGGTCCGCGCCGAGAAAATCTCCGACCACGTTGCGGCCCGACCCTGTCGTGGCAATCGCCATGAGCTTGATTTTTTGTCCGGCTTCTTCCTGCAGCGTTCGCAGAAGCCGCTGAGTAACCTCGATCGGTTTTCCCTGTGTCGGCACGTAACACTTGTGCAATATCCCGCCGTTCTCGCTTATCAGGGCATATTTCGTGGTAGTCGAGCCTATATCGACCCCCAGGTAGGCCTCCACCGATTTTCCCTTCTTTCTTGCCCACGGCGCCAAACCGTTCTGCGAGTCAAAGGAGCTAAGCGACAGTTCCAGTCGTTCGGCTCGGGGAAAAGTGTACACGGATTGGGAATCTTTCCGGATAAGGACGGAGAGGTCCACCTCATTTCGCCATTTTTGCTTCTGGGCCTGCAGCGAAGCGCCAATCGCGCCAATCGAAGTGTGGTAGGCCGGAACGATGAGCGAAGGAAAATAGTGGCTGAAAGCCTTGACCTGGAGCTGGTTAGAAGCCATGCCGCCGATGAAAATAATAGGATCTGATATCTCCCGGTTCCCTATAATGGTGCTCATGTAATTGGCGGCGTTGCCGAAATGCAGGCCCGCTATGATGTTGGGCAGACTCTCACCCTTGTTCTGGAGGTGGATCATGTCCGATTTTGTAAAAACGGTGCAGCGGCAGGCAACCGGAGCGGGGTAGGTACTTTCAAGACCCAGCTTGATAAAATCGTTGAGGGTTTGCTGGAGCTTTTCCTGGTCCATCGAAAAATCAGGTCCATATATCGACTGAGCGAGCCTTTCGGCCTGCTGGTCGATGAATGAACCTGTTCCCGACGCGCACGGGCCGTTCATGTTGAAAGACTCCAGGCGCCATTCATCCCCGCTGTGCGCCAACTGGAAAACCGCCGCATCCTGGCCGCCCACCGTAATGATCGTGCGTACGCCGGGCACGACGTGGATGGCCCCCACCACCTGAGCGATGGTTTCCACTTCGGATGGGGCGTGGAGCCTTTCTGCAAGCAGCTCTCCGTGAACTCCCGTAAAAGTCACCGATCTGAGCACTCCGGAATTCCCGGCCTCGAATCGACTCAGGATGTCGCTCAGCAGCTTGTGTGTTTCTTCATAGATCAGGCCAAAATGTCTCAGATAGGGAGTTTCCAGGACGACCTTATGGTTTTCATCCAAGACGACGCAGTTAATGCTGACCGAGCCGACGTCAACTCCAACATCATAATCCATAGAATCCAATCCTTTGAATAACCGGCATTTTTTGCGCCAGGACGCGACTCCTGAGCAAAACTTCGCCTAATATAATTTTTCCGCCCGATTTGTTCAATCCATAAGATTATCATAGAAATGTTTTGAAGACAGTATAATGACTAGAAAAGAATAATGCTCGTTTTAAGGCGGACAGCTACGCAGGAAAATCAGAATAATGGGTTGCACACAAAATAACAAAACTCATTCTATTTCAATGAAATACGAAGAAATATAAAGAAAGATCGGCTTAAACACCCATAAATGAATCTAGATCATGGCATTTTTTGAGATTCATTACATCAGGCTGGATTTCCTCTGAAGCGCTATTTTTTTTCATTCATTTCAGAGAGCTTTTTATTAAGAAGCCGGATCAGGTCGCGAAGACCTTCCCTCTTCAGTGAAGATACCAGCAGAACAGGCAGTCCCAGTTCAAGGTATCTTTTTTCGATTTTGTCCAGGTCCTGCTTGTCTGCTGCCAAATCGATCTTGTTCAGAACGATTATTCGCGGTTTTTTCCGCAGTTCCTCCGAATAGCTTTCGAGTTCGAGTTCGATCTGTCTGAACGGCTCCAGGGGGTTGTCTGAAGAGAGCCGGGAAATATCGATCACGTGCACCAGGAGCCTGGTCCTCTCTATGTGTTTCAGAAACCGGACCCCCAGGCCGGCGCCCTCGTGAGCGCCCACGATGAGCCCCGGCACATCCGCTATTACGAAAGGGGGCATGTCGCCGTACTGCACTACTCCGAGATTGGGCGTAAGCGTTGTAAACGGGTAGTCGGCTATCTTGGGCCGCGCAGCAGAAACCGCAGAAACGAGTGTCGATTTCCCGGCGTTGGGAAGCCCGACAAGGCCGACGTCGGCAATCAGCTTCAGCTCGAGTTTCAGGTCGTGTTGCTCCCCTGGCTGGCCGTCCTGCGCGAAACGAGGTGTCCGGTTAGTCGAACTCGCAAAATGGGCGTTTCCCTTCCCGCCCCTCCCCCCTTGGGCCGCTATCCACCTCTGGGAGGGTTCTGTCAGGTCGGCAAGTGTCTCACCTGTCTGCGGGTCTTTTGCCTCAGTGCCAACCGGCACCTCCAGGACAAGGTCATCACCGCTTCGTCCCCGCTTGTTCTGGCCGGCCCCGTTTCCACCGGCCTTGGCCTTGAAAAGGTTTCGATATCGAAAGTCAAGCAGGCTGTGCTTTCGCTCCGAGGCCTCCAGTACGACGCTGCCGCCCTCACCGCCGTCGCCCCCATCCGGACCGCCCCGGGGCACGTACTTCTCACGCCGGAAACCCACGCAGCCGTTCCCGCCTTTGCCTGCCACAACCGTGATTGTCACTTCGTCGATGAATTTCATCTTATCTTTATAAAAATACAACTCCCCTCTCACCTTTGAGTGGAGGGGAGCACATTTGAACTTGCAAAGGGAGTAAAGGCTTCCCGCTTTACACTACTGCCGGGCCTCGACTGGATAGACGCTGATTTTCTGTCGCATCTTGTCCTTGTACTCGAATGTAACCAAGCCGTCGGTAAGCGCGAAAAGAGTATAGTCTCTGCCCATTCCGACATTGTTCCCGGGATGAAACTGGGTGCCCAATTGGCGGACTATGATGTTGCCGGCGCGTACGAATTCACCGCCGAATTTCTTTACGCCCCTGCGCTGGCCTGCGCTGTCGCGACCATTTCGGGAACTTCCGCCCGCTTTCTTATGTGCCATGACATTCCTCCAATACCCAAGCCGCTTGCAGCCTGAAATCGCACCGGCCCGGCCGGCGTTCTATCCGATATTTTCCACGCGCACAGCCGTGTAAGCCTGCCTGTGTCCCTGTCTTTTCCGATAATCTTTGCGGCGTTTGTGCTTGAAAATGACAATTTTGGGCGACCGCCCCTGCTCGACGATGGTGGCCTTAACCGCGACGCCTTCTATGAGAGGTCGGCCTACCTGAAGCTTTTCTCCGTCGGAGAAAAGGAGCACCTCATCGAGGGTAATGTTTTCCCCGACTTCGCCCGACACCTTTTCCACTTTGACTACTTGCCCGGGATGGGCCTCGTACTGCCTCCCGCCGGACCTGAAGATGGCATACATGGGTTCAAATCCTCCAAACTTGCCTGCGGCTGACCTTGCTTTTCAAATATAAGGCATTCGGATAAAAAAAGCGGCCCTCTGGCCGCTCGTAAAAGGCTGAACGCCCGTAGCTACATCGTTGCGTAGATTCCCTGTTTCAGAATCATTTCCTGGTATTCTTTTAGCATTTCACACTTATCCAAGCATTTGTTCTTGTCCTCGTTGGCTCGGTCACAGTTAATGCACGGGCTTTTTACCATTACGACGCCTCCTGTTAGGGAAAATATTTGGAACTACCTCATATATTTTAATCGGATGTCTTGTGTCAAGCTTTTTTTGAATAATTGACGCAGGAGACGATCAGCAAAGGCCCCCGAAAAGAATGCCCCGCTTAATTCTATCCTCCCGGAGAAGTTTTTCAAGCTGTAAGAACAGGCTCGCGCAGCAGCAGGCGGATAGCTTGCCCGGCGGACGCTGCAAGCTCGGGATGGGTTTGGCTAAGGGCTTCGATCTGCCGCAGATGGTCGGCCGTTCGCAATATGATCATTGCAAGGTCTCCCTCATCCATTCCGGAAATTTCGCGAACCTGTTCCCACGAAAGACCCTGCGCCCAGTGATAAACAGTCACCAGCGCCAAGAAAGGAAGGGGCGGGGTGTGGAAGCCTTCGGCCTGCAATCGCTCACGCAGGCGCTGGAGATATTTCAACATCTGGAAAAAAGGCTTGGCCAGGTCCGGATATTTCCAGATAAAAGACGCCAGTTGCACGTCTCCCTGCTTGTCCCTGTCCGTCACAAAAGGAGCGATCAGCGCCGCCAGCAACTCGGGCTTATCATGCGGAAACACGCTTTTGCGGATTCCCTCCGAGATGAGCAGCGGCTGGTCGAGCCGGAGTTTGGACGCCCACATTCCGTCGCCGGTCAGCTTGCCGTCTTTATCCACATATCCTTCGGCCTGAAGCAGGCGGTAGTGCTTGAGAAAAGAGCGCCAGAGCTGCTCCTGGGTCGAGTCCATCTTCGCGAATAAATGAAAGTATCGCCTCAGAAGCGAAGAGACCGGATGGGCCGTTTCTTTCTGACAAGGACCGAAAAGGGAGCATTTTTCACATGGATAGGATGCCAGTCTTTCGGCCAATGCCGCCAGATCTCTGGATTCAAACTCGGCTGAAGCCGAAACCGGTCCCTCCTGCTCGACCGGGCTGAACTCGCCCCCGCCGGCGCGCGCTATCAGGCCCTCCCACTTTTCCCGTTCGTCGAAGCCGGGAATGGTATCGAGCAAAACGCTCGATCCCCTGACGCGATGGAACGCCACCCGGTGAGTCCTGATCTGACGCCGCCGCATCCGGATCGGATGGGCCAGGCGGACGGCTTCCACGTTTCTGTACTCGAAGTCGGGCCCGGCCACGCAAATATAAGGAGTCCCTCTCTGGCTGATGAAGACACGGCCGGGGACGAGCTGATCGATAAGTTTTGTGTATTTGGGTCTTCGCCTTAGCGACTTGCGCATTTTCCGGAACTGCTCCAGGGTGCTGAAGTACCGTGGCCGAACTTCAGTCAGCGCATCCAAAGATCCGCAACCCATCCGATCACGCCATTGCTCGAGTTCAGCCCGGACTGCTTCGAGCTTCTTCATCGACGGTATGTCGTGGCTCATGTTTTGGAAAGTGGCCAAAGACGACACGAAGAGGTTGCGAATCTCCTCCGGGGTATGCGAGAGAAGAAGGTTCAAAATCATCGAGAAATTCACGCGAATCTGGCTCTGGATCACGTCGGGAGGAGATTTTAGCAGGTCATTTATCAGTCGCGGGTCCTGGTGTTGCCCCGGAACTACGAGCACGAACCCGATTTCGTCCATTCCGCGGCGTCCCGCCCTGCCCGTCATCTGCAGCAGGTCCGTTGCGCTCAGCGGTACGAACTCCTTGCCGTTGAACCGGTCGCTTTGAAAAATAACAACCGTTCGCGCAGGGAAATTGACCCCCGCTGCAACTGTGGAGGTAGAGAAGATGGCATCCAGGTAGCCTTCCTGCATCATCTTCTCCATAAAGAGCTTCCAGTGCGGAAGCTGCCCGCCGTGATGAGAACCTACCCGGCAGCTTTTCAGGATGGAAAGGTGCTGGTGTGTCCTGAGAAAAGGATAAACTTCGAGCAATTCCTCAAGCCTTTCCCGAAATCTTGGGGCATCTTCACGCCCGTGGGAGCCTCTAGCCGGCCGGCAGAATGAGACGGCCCTGTCGCAGTCGGCCCTCGATTTCAGAAAAAACATGGCCGGGAGCAGGTTGGCATTCCGGAGCACATCCAGGATCTTCGGGATCTCGGGCAGTTCACTCCTGGGAAGCGATCTGGGATCGATTGTTTCAATTCTTGGAAGCAGGCCTCGACGCGTTCCGAGCGGCGCAAGCTCTCCACCCGGGAAAAGGAAGAGCGGAAAAAGCGGCACAGGCCGTTCAAAAGCCGCCACCCACTCGCATTCGGAGCCGCGCATCCAGGTGAGCCATTTGCAGATTTCCTGCGCATTCAGTATTGTTGCGGAGAGCAGCAGCAGCCGGACACGCGGAGGAAGATAGATGAGCACTTCCTCCCATACGACCCCCCTGTCGGCATCGCCGAGGTAATGGGCCTCGTCCAGAACCACCAGGTCTACATCGGTATTCTCTCCCCGGTGCATTATGTCATACAACTGATTACGCAGGATTTCGGTGGTCCCGACGATTATCGGAGCATGAAGGTTTTCTTTCCTGTCTCCGGTGAGAATTCCGACATTTTCAGGGCCGAAGATTTCGCGGAATTCCTGATACTTTGCGTTTGACAGGGCTTTAAGGGGCGATGCGTACCAACTCTTCCCACCCCTTCGAAAAACCCTGTCAATGGCTTCAACTGCAATGTAAGTTTTTCCTGCGCCGGTGGGGGCGGTAACGAGAACATCCGATGCTTCAATCGCTCTCAGGGCTTCAATCTGGAACGGGTCCGGCACAAAAGGGGCCGGTTCGGGAGTCCGTATCCGGTCGAGCACGGGGCGAAGACTTCTGTAGATCTTAAGAGAATAGGGGGCGCTGGAGGATTTCATTGACAATGGATGATCGTTTTGTCTGGAACGATCTCGCTTGCGGCCGGAATTCATCTGTGGGAAGATCGCCAATAAAACCCCCTCTGGTATCCAGGATTAAAAAACTGCTCACTTCCTCTTATTGTAACAAGGAACTTCATAATGAACGAGTCTTCACAAAAAAAGATAATCCCTGGCGCTCAGGCATGTGCGGATAGTCGTATTACTTTCTACCATATAACGAGTCTACGTGTCCCCTTTTTTGAATTGGATATGGGACAGGCTGTCTATCACGGCAATTATTATCACATGTTCGAGCTTGCGCGTGAAGAATTGCTGAGAAAAGCGGGCTTCCCTTACCGTGAGTTCATGAACCGGCAGCTTCATCTCTCGGTCGTCGAATCCCGCTGTAAATACCGCAAATCTTTGCATTATGAAGATCAATTAGAAATATATACCGGAATAACTGCGCTGAACAGCCGAGGCCTCACTTTTTCCCAACTGGTTTACAGGCTTGCCGGGGCTCCCGCAATCTCCGAAATGGAAAGCAAGCCCGGGCTGGAACTATGCACTGAGGCTCAATTAAGGATGATTTGTGTGCGGTTCACCGGCCTGCCGGCTATTTTGCCCGAAGATTTCAGGCTGGCCGTCGAGGCACTGGTCCAAAGAGAATGAGAAGAGATGGAAAAACCAAGAGAACACAAATCGCACCTTCCACTTCACAAAAAAGATAAGCAAGAAGCAGCCGCACAGGAAATAGTCCTGAAGCCCATCGGCGTGATTCGCAGTCCGATTACCGATCCGGCCAAAGCGCCACAGCAGGGGAGCGAGTCGGTGGTCAGCGGGCAACTGGTTGTCGATGAGCAGTACAGGGACGCCTTGCTCGGTCTGGAACGAGGTCGAAAAATCGTTATTGTCTATTGGATGCACCTTGCCGAACGCGACATCCTCCAGGTCCATCCAAGACGCGATCTTACACGCCCCATGCGTGGCGTTTTCTCGACACGGAGCCCCCAGCGTCCAAACCCGATCTCCATCGACACGGTGGAGATAACCGGGATTGAAGGCACAGTAATCGATGTCGCCGGCCTCGACGCCGTTGACGGCACTCCCCTGCTGGATATCAAATGTGTCGCATAACTCCAGGCAAGGAGACGAGGTGTGACAACAACCGTGCGAATGATTATTATTCCCGGTGTAAAAGGGTGGGAATATGGAGATTTTAAAATAAACATCTTGGATAAGAAAGATTAGGAGCCCTCTGATGGTGAATGAAAAATCCAGTTGTGATTTCAGGGACCGCAAATTCCCGGACGGGACCGATATCGGAGCGCACGGCAGACTGTGCGAATGCGTTGACGGGAAATGGGTCCCGGTGGTCCTTGTCAGTGGAATCTGACGGTGAGACCGGGACGAATTGAGGAATAGAGGCTTCCCTCTTCCCGCTTGCTGCAATTCCTCAATCCTTCAATTCCTCAATCCCTCCTTGACATGGGAATTTTTTGCGTGATAATCGACTCCGTTACCGGCAAATATACGTTTTCTTCCCATTGAAGCGGGCAAGAGTGCCCGGATGAGAGGCGCTAATGAAGAGACCGACGCGAATCGAGGAGCAACATGACCCGATGCGGGACCTCGATATCGAACTTGAGAGCCAGGACGATGAAATAATCGAACTGGAGGATATTATCGAGATGCCGGCCAGACCAATAGACGAGGAAGAAGATTTGGACCTGGACGTTGAGATTCTCGATGTAGATTCCTATCTGGAACCGGAACCGGAAAAACCCGCAAAAAAGGCCGCGCAACCATTCAAGAGAGAACAGGCTCAAAAGCCGCCTCTAAAACAGGAAGACCTGTTCGAACCGTTTGACGATGAATCGGAAGAGGATGAAATGCTTTTCGAGCCGGTCGCATCCAGGGGACCTGCAAAAAAACCCGTGCAGAAAGCAGAAGCAACGGTTTTTGAGGAAGAGAAGGAACCGGCTCTGGATGATTTCATGGATGAGCTTGGGATACCCGAGTCCGGCACGGAAAAAAGAGCCGACTTGCGGCGCAAGACTGCTGAGACGATTAAGGTAGCCGATGAAACCCTGGCGCTCGCCGAGATTGAGTCTGAGCTTATGTCAGATGAATCTTCGGAGCCTACGCTATCGCAGCCGGCCGCTCCCCAGCGTACCCCCGTCCCGCCTCCTGCCGATATTTCACAAACTGCTGACGAACTTATCGGCCGACTCGAGTCCCGTTTGCAGGAACACATTAGGATCATGGTGGAATCAAGGCTGCCGGACCTGGTCAGGTCCATAATCAATGAGGAATTAGAAAAACTTAAGGAAGAGCTTGGATAAGGCCTTCCATTTCTGTAACTAATGTCCCCATTGGACACCCTGAACCATGAGAGACCCATAGGGTGGGCTAAGCGGCAGCGAGCCCACCAGAACTTTTCGAGACAGTAACTCATGTCCCCATGGGACACCCAAAACCATCACAAGACCCGCAGGGTGGGCTAAGCGGCGCGCAGCCCGCCCGGTCTTTTCAAGCAGGGGAATCAATTCCATGAGTGAAGGCGCTCTGCCTAAAGCATATGAATTTGCCGAAGTCGAATCGCACTGGTATAGATACTGGGAAGAGCAAGAATTTTTCCGCGCCGACGAGAATAGCCCGAAACCGCCATATTCTATAGTGATCCCTCCCCCGAACGTTACCGGCCAGCTCCACATGGGCCATGCTCTGAACAATACCCTCCAGGACATACTTTGCAGGTACAAGAGGCTCAGAGGTTTCGAGGTCCTGTGGGTGCCCGGGACCGATCATGCCGGGATCGCCACGCAGAATGTCGTAGAAAGGCAACTTGGGGCTGAAGGCCTCACGAGGCACGGTATCGGCCGGGAAACCTTTCTGCAGCGCGTATGGGAATGGAAGGCCAAGTTCGGCGGAATCATAATAAATCAGTTGAAAAGGCTCGGGGCCTCCTGCGACTGGTCGCGCGAGCGGTTTACGATGGACGAGGGCCTCTCCCAGGCTGTACGACAGGTTTTCGTATCGTTATATAATGAAGGCCTGATCTATCGCGGAAAGCGCATGATCAACTGGTGTCCGCGCTGCATGACCGCGCTCGCCAATATAGAGGTTGAGGGCGAGGAGCTGGACAGCTTTCTCTACTACATTCGATATCCCCTGGTAAGCGGAAAGGGGGCATTGGTCGTCGCCACCACCAGGCCCGAAACAATGCTGGGCGACGCGGCTGTCGCGGTGAACCCTGAAGACAACAGATACAAGACCTATATAGGTCAAATGGTGGTCTTACCTATAGTGGGGCGCAACATCCCCGTAATCGGGGATTCCTACGTCGAGCGCGAGTTCGGCACCGGGGCGCTAAAGGTGACTCCCGCACACGATTTTAATGATTTCGAACTTCGCAGCAAGCACAACCTCGATATGGTCCAAGTGATAGACGAGCGTGGAATAATGACCGAACAGGCAGGCCACGCTTACGCCGGAATGGACCGGTTTGCCTGCCGCAAACAGATTCTGAAAGATCTCGAAAAGACCGGCTATCTTTCAAAGATAGAGCCTTACAAGCACCGGGTTGGGCACTGCTACCGCTGCCAAAACGTCATCGAGCCGATGCTCTCGCTTCAGTGGTTCGTTTCGACAAAACCTCTGGCCGAAGCTGCCATTGACGCGGTGAAACAGGGTGACACCAAAATTATCCCGGTCAAATGGGAAAAGGATTATTTCAACTGGCTGGAAAATCTCGAGGATTGGTGCATAAGCCGTCAGATATGGTGGGGACACCGCATCCCGGCATGGTATTGCCTCCAGTGCAATGATGTGATCGTGTCGATAGAGGCTCCCAAGGAATGCCCGAACTGCCCCGGCTCCGCGCTCGAACAGGATTCTGACGTCCTGGATACATGGTTCAGCTCCAGCCTCTGGCCTTTTTCGACCCTGGGATGGCCGCAGAAAACCGCGGAGCTTGAAAAGTTCTACCCCACCGCCGTTCTGGTTACGGCATTCGATATCCTGTTTTTCTGGGTCGCCCGGATGATGATGATGGGACTTCGGTTCATGCACGAAGTTCCGTTCCGTGAGGTCTATGTACATGCCCTGGTTCGGGATGCCGAAGGGCATAAGATGAGCAAATCCAAGGGAAATGTGATTGACCCCCTTCTCATGATGGACAAGTACGGAACTGACGCCTTCAGGTTCGCCCTTACCGTTTTCGCGGTCCAGGGGCGCGATGTCAAACTCTCGGAAGAGCGCATAGAGGGCTACAAGCATTTCGTAAATAAGATATGGAATGCCGCCCGGCTTCTTCTGATGAACCTCGAGGGCTTCAAGGGACCTGTCCGGATTCCGGAAAAAGGGATCGGGCTTGCCCACCGATGGATTCTTAGCCGGCTTCAAAGAGTTGCAGCGGAAGCCGGCGAGTCTATAGATAACCATCTTTTCAACCAGTATGCTCAGGCCCTGTATCAGTTCCTGTGGCACGAGTACTGCGACTGGTACCTGGAAATCCTAAAGCCGGATTTCTATGGCGAAGATGAAAGCGCGGGCGCACTGGCCAGGTCTGTTGCGGCCACCGTTCTGGAAAAAGTCCTGATCCTTCTGCATCCGGTGATGCCGTTCATAACAGAGGAAATCTGGCACAAACTGCCCCATACCTCCGGCAGCATCATGAAGGCGTCTTTTCCGGAAGCGCAGGCACAGAGGATCGACCCCGGGGCCGAAGAGCAGATGGAAACGCTCATGGCGGTCATAGTGGCGATCCGCAATATCCGGGGCGAGATGAACGTCTCTCCGGCGCTCAAGGTGGAAGTAGTGTGCCTCTGCGAACAAGGTTCGCAACCGGAGCTTCTCAAAGAGCACGAACGCACCATTACCGACCTGGCCAAAGTCTCCAGGCTCACCGTCGCCCGGGCCGGCGAGATCGACAAGCCTAAGTACGCGGCAGGGACGGTGGTCAGGAACGTTGAAGTTTTTGTCATCCTCAAGGACATTCTTGACTTCGAGAGCGAGTCAAACCGGCTCCAAAAGGAACTGGGCAAACTCGAGAAAGAGTTCGGACTGACTTACAGGAAGCTCTCAAATGATGATTTTCTTCAGAAAGCCCCCCATGAGGTAATCGAAAAGGAACGCGATAAGAACGCGCGGCTTGGCGAGAAGATCGAAAAATTGAATCGCAGACTCGAAATTATGAACGGATTGCGGGAAAGCCGGGCATGATGTAAGCGTCCGACACAGAGGCGGATTTATACTTTAGTAGAATCCACAGGATCGAGGGATTGAATTCCTGAATCCCTGAAACCCACCGTGGTGAACGGCAATGGTTGAAATGGATAAACTGTTCCGGCTGGCTCTTTCTGAAGACATCGGGAGCGGGGATGTAACGACGTTGTGTGTTATCCCTTCGGAGCAGAGGGGAAGCGCCGTAGTCTTCGGACGCGAACCCTTCGTTCTGTCAGGCTCTAAGCCATTCCGAAGGATCTTCGAACTGCTCGACCCCGAAATCAGGATAGAATGCCCGTTCGCTGATGGGGAACGGATCGCGCCGAACGTCCCCGTATTCAGGATAGAGGGGCGGGTGCGGACCCTGTTGACCGGCGAGCGCACAGCCCTGAATTTTACTCAACGGTTATGCGGGATTGCCACCCTGACTCGGAAAATGGCGGACGCCATCGAAGGGACCGGATGCCGCCTGCTCGATACACGAAAGACAACTCCCCTGTGGCGGGGGCTGGAAAAGGAAGCCGTGCGGCACGGAGGCGGCGCCAACCACCGCTTCGGCCTGGCTGACGGCGTCCTGATCAAGGACAACCATATCGCGGCCGCGGGGGGCATAAAGGAAGCTGTCCGCCGTGCGCACGAAATGGCCCCGCATACACTCCGGATCGAAGTCGAAGTGGAAAACCTCGCGGAGCTCGATGAGGCGATCTCCGCCGGGGCCGATATTGTGCTTCTCGACAATTTTTCATTAGATATGCTCAGGAGCGCTGCCGCGACAGGCAAAGGCCGCGTAACCATGGAGGCTTCCGGGGGCGTCAGCCTTGAAACTGTGCGGGCAATAGCCGAAACCGGGGTCGATTTCGTGAGCTGCGGCGCTCTAACCCACTCAGCCAGGGCCATTGATCTAACGATGGAGTTTTCCACGTCCGTGAAGTTGTAGATCAGACTCCTTAATCGATGGTGGACGGAGTGGACTTGGTAGACCGAGTGGACGAAGAGCGCGATTAGCGTTTTTCGGAACGCACGCGGTGGAGGCGTTCGGTAAAGCCGCCCTCGGTTTCAAAGGCTGCCGCCTGAGCAGCGAGCTGGCGGTCAAGCAGGCTGCACGCGACCGCTAACAGCACAAGCGCGGCATTGGCGGCGAGTTCGGGGTAAGTAGGAGCGGACGGCTCTTTCTGTCCACCCTGTCCACTTTGTCCACAGAGTCCACTATCGTGCTCTTCCCGCACCCAGGCAGCCACTTCATCGGCGGTGGCGCACCGGCGGTCGATCAGGCTTTGCCTGCGGGGATTGTCACGATCCCAAAGCGGTAGTCCTCGCTGGCGAAGGAAATCCTCGAAGTCAAGCCGCAACTCTTCCAGACTGGCCCGCGCTACGTTGGTGAGCTTGAGTTCAGTCTTCTTCGAGGTTCCCGAAGCCTGGCTTCCTTCGGCGATATTCTGCACACCCGACCGCGCGGCCTGCACCATTTGGTCATGGGTCCGGCTGCGCTTTTCGATGTAACGGTCACAAAAACGCACCGTGATGTCGAAAACCAGTTGCGCCACCTGAAAGCTCTTGAGTTTTCGATAGCCCCCATGCTTCGGGATTAAGGGTTCGTTGGCGGTCATATCATTCGTCCTCTCATGCGAGAAAAACCGGGTTTGCCGCTTCGCGGTAAACATAACAAGCATGCCCGCGCTGCCGGTTCATCACGGACTGATTAGTCAGACTGGCGATAGCAACATGAATTAACGGCAGCAGGATACGACCATACCGAAATAGCGTCAATTTGGATGACAACATCAAAAATCCGAAAAGTGGCCCAAATCCGACCATTTTGTTCCACAATGTTAAAAAAAGCTGCGTCCTGGCCGCTCTTTTTTCCGGCAAATCCGTGGCATTCCTGTTAATCCTGCCAAAGGTCTTTCCGCCGCCCTGCGCTCTCTATGCCTCTGTAGTGCAAATTCAGTTGCCGGCTCTTTGACATCGTCTGATAGTCGAGTTATTGTCCAGACTGGTTTGTCAGGACTTGAATCAACGGCAGAGACGCAGAGCGCAGAGATAAAAACCACTTAGACAGGATTTACAGGATTATGAACTCTACCCTCCGCGAGGTGCCGCTTTCAGATAAGGTTTGCCACCTCTGCGGTCTTCCCACGGGGAGTTCGAATATCTCTCAGCCGGTTGCGGGCCGGGTGGTGCATTTTTGCTGCCTTGGCTGCATGTATGTCTTTCAGATTCTATACAACAGCCCTGAAGGCATCCCCGACGATTATCGCAATACTGAACTCTACAGGGTCTGCGTTTCCGCAGGTCTTATTCCGTCGGGAGAGACCGAAGACAAAAGCCCCGCGTCACCCCGGCCCTACCCTGCCGAGGGCATAAGCCCGGGCACGCCTCCGAAGGCAGCGGGCAACCCGGCCTGCGGCGTCACCGCCCCCGAAATGGCCCAAATCGAGGAAGGACTCTCGCAGGAGCTTTCCATCCACATCGAAGGAATGTGGTGCGTCGCCTGTTCGTGGCTTATCGAACAGCTTGTGCGCAAAATGGACGGAGTGCTGAGCGCCGCCATTTTCTTTTTTTCGGATGTAGCTCGCATCAGGTACATGCCCCACCTCATCCAGCCCGAAGCTATCATGCAGAGCATCTCCAGGCTGGGCTACAGAGCCTCTCCGGTCGAATCCCGCCCTGATTCGGGCCAAAGCAGGGACCTGATCGTCCGGCTGGGGGTCTCCGCTATCCTCAGCATGAACATTATGATGATTTCATTTGCACTCTGGGCCGGCTTTTTCGAGGAAATCGGACGGGAGGGGGCGGCCTTTTTCTCCTACACGCTCTGGGTGATTGCCTCCCCCGTTGTCTTCTATGGAGGCTGGCCGATCCTGCGCAGGGCCTTCTGGAGCATCCGGCGCTGGACGTCCACCATGGACACGCTGATAGCAATCGGCGTACTCTCGGCTTACTTTTACAGCGTCATGTCAATGCTGCGGGGGAGCCTTCACGTATATTTCGATACTGCTTCGATGCTGGTCACACTCGTTCTGCTGGGAAGATTCATCGAAATTCGGGCAAGAGAGAAGATTTCCGGGACGATAACCGCGCTTTTCCACGCAGCGAGCGGAAAGGTTCGAATCGCGCGCGAAGGCAGGCAAATATGGACCGCGCCCGATATGGTGTCCCGGGGGGATTTGTTCCTGGTATTTCCGGGCGAGCGCGTGCCGGTTGACGGTCGCATTCTTTCCGGACAGGCCGTTCTGGATGAATCCGTAATTACCGGGGAGTCGCGCCCGCTAAAGAAGGGCCCCGGAGCGGAGGTGCCCGCCGGATCGCTCCTCATCGATGGGGAAGTCAGGTTTGAGGCCGACCGTCCGGGGAGTCAGAGTTCTCTTACCCAGACAATCGCGCTGATTCAGGAGGCGCTTTCCACCAAAAACCGATTCGAGTTGTTCGCGGACCGCGCCATGAGGGGCCTGGTCCCGGCCGTGCTCGCGCTCTCCGCTTCAACGGCCGTCTTCCTTCTGGCATCCTCGGCCCCGCCCGGCGAAGCTCTCCTGCGGGCGTTAACCGTACTCGTAATAACCTGCCCCTGCGCTCTCGGAATAGCGACCCCTCTTGCCAGGGTAGCAGCAATCGCCAGGGCGCGCGCCTCCGGCATACTTATCCGCAACCCTGCCGCGCTCGAACGGGCCGGGCGCCCGGACGTAATGATTTTCGATAAGACAGGGACCATAACCGAAGGCAGCTACGTACTGCGCGAAACAGTGACAAGTGAAGCGGACCCGGATGAAGCGCTGCGGCGGGTCGCCTCGGCTGAGGTCAAATCGGATCATTTCCTTGCCCGCGAGATCGTGAAGGCTGCCCGGCAAAGGTCTATGGAACTGGAGGAGGTCCTGACTTTCGAACCCCTGGAGGGGTTGGGGATAATCGCTCTAACCCGGTCCGGCGAAGTTATCGCCGGCACCCGGCGCCTGATGCTCAACTACGGGCTGGAGTTTCCGGATGAGCTGCAGGACAGGGCGCATGCTTCCGAGACCGCCGGATCGACGGTTGTCTTCTTTGCCTGGAGCGGCTCGGTCAGAGGTTTTTTTATCTTTGGAGACGAGCTGAGAGAAAACGCGCGCGAAATAGTATCCCTGCTGCGCGCCAATGGCGTTTCGGTATGGATAGTCTCAGGGGATTCGGAAGAAACCACCCGGGCGCTCGCACTCCGGTCGGGGGTGGACAACTATGCGGGACAAAAGCGTCCGCAAGATAAGGCCAAGATAATTAAAGACTTCCAGGCGCAGGGCAAACGCGTTGCGATGGTCGGCGACGGAATAAATGACGCTGCGGCGCTTGCCGCCTCCGACCTTGGAATAACTCTCGGAGCAGGAGCAAACCTCATACGGGAATGCTCCGATGCGGCCATCCTGGGAAACGATCTGCAAAAGGTCCTGGACTTACTGGGCCTGTCCGGGTTTTCCTTCAAAATCATAAAGCAGAATTTATTCTTTTCCTTTTTTTATAACGCCCTCGCGATTCCACTCGCGGCCGCGGGCATTCTAAACCCGCTGATCGCCGCCTTCGCCATGTTTTTGAGCAGCGTGACCGTTATCTGCAATACTTCGAGGATTTCCAGGTTCACTGCACGCTTCGGCGTTCGGGCCTAAGATCCGCTTAGATACTCCCGTGCCCGTTCATAAACCACCGAAGCGAAAAAGAAGACAGCAGCGACCATTATTATGGTCGCCCCCGAGGTAAGATTGAGCGTATATGAAAACCATAGGCCTACAAGGGAAAAGATGCAGTTGAGAAACACCGAAACTACCATCATGGCTTTAAGAGAACGGCAGAATTTTTCCGCTATGAATGGCGGGATCGTGAGAAGAGCAATAACCAGGATAAGGCCGACGATCCGGATGAGCATAATCACGGAAAGTGCGATCATTCCGAGCAGAACGTAGTAGAGCACGTCCACCCGTACCCCCATGGCCGTCGCGAATTCCTCGTCGAAAGACAGGGCAAGAAAGCTGTTGTATAGTGCCCCGACAATTATGAGCACGCCTATGTCAACCAGGGCCATCATGACGATATCCGAGCGCGGCACGGCCAGAATGCTCCCGAACAGATAGCTCATCAGGTCCGCATTATATCCCGGTGTAAGGTCGACCAGTATGATACCCAGGGCCATTCCAACGGCCCACAGCACCCCCACGACGGTATCGGCCCTCTGCTTGTTTTTCAGGGTGACGGCCGACATGATCATCGCGATCACCAGCGCGAACCCTGCCGCCCCGGCAAGCGGCGGAATCCTCAAAAAGAAGGCAAGCCCGATGCCGCCGTAAGCGGCGTGCGCAATCCCTCCCGATATGAAGACGATCCGGTTTACGACGACCAGTGTGCCTATGATCCCGCAGACTACGCTCGTGAGCAATGCGGCAAGAAGGGCGTTCCGCATGAATTCGGGTTGAAATGCATCGAGCATCTTCTCAGCGGTCCTCGTGGTCGTGCTTGCGCAGAACTCGATGAGGCACCCCGCCATGGGCTATCAGATCGACCGGGCAGTTGTAGGCTGAATGGAGCATCTCGTCGGTTATTTCACCTTCATCGTGATAGAAAAGAGTCTGGTTGAGGCAAGCAACCGAGTTGATGTAGCCGGACAGGACATTCATATCGTGGCTCACGACGACTATGGTGATCGTGGCGTTGAGTTCTTTTAGCAAATCATAGAGATGGGTCTGGAACTGGGTGTCCACGCTTGCGGTAGGTTCGTCCATGAGCAGGATTTTCGGTTCGGCGCAAAGCGCGCGCGCAATCAGCACCCGTTGCCTCTGCCCACCGGAGAGTTTCCCGATCGGCCGGTCCCGGTACTCCCACATCCCGACTTTTTCCAGCACCTGCCTGGCAAAGGCCCTGTCCTCGGACGTGTATCGGCGCGCCCGCCCCGAGCGGCCTAGCCTTCCCATAAGCGTAACGTCCTGAACGGAAATCGGAAAACCCTTGTTGAGCGCCGTGTCCTGCGGAACGTATCCAAGCAGTCCGGAAGCTTCGGAGGGAGTTTTGCCCAAGACCTTCACGCTGCCCTGCCTCGGGGGCAATATACCCAGGACGATCTTGAGCAACGTGGTTTTACCACTACCGTTAGGTCCGATTACAGCCAGAAAATCCCGCTCTTCCACCCTCAGGCTAACATCCTTCAGGATGGGATGGCTGTTATAGAAAAACGAGACTTTGTCCAACTCTATGACCGAAACGGGCATATTCGATCTCTTCCTATCGCTTCCCAAGAGCGGCCGCAATCTGCTCGGCTACCTTCCGGAGATTCTTTTCCCAGCCAGGCGCCAGGTCATCGGCCTCGACCAACCTGGCCCCAACAGCATCAGCTATGGTCTGCGCCGTCTTGGGCGAATACTGCGGCTGAACGAATACGGCTTTTACTCCAAGCTCATGCGCGCGTTTTATGAATTCATCCAACTCTCTGGCCTTTGGCTCCTTCCCTTCGACTTCCACCGGTACCTGATGGAGTCCGTACGCGTCGGCAAAGTAGCCCCATGCGGGATGAAAGACCATGAACGAATCCGGTTTGGCCTCTGCCGCAAAAAGCCGGGAAAGGAAGAGGTCGAGGTCAACCAGTTCGAGCATAAAACTTCTGTAATTGGCCTCGTAAGTGGCTCGATTCTGCGGATCGTTTGCGGCAAGGGCCTCGAAGATCGCGCGTGCCTGGATCATCACGAGAGGCGGCGAGAGCCAGATGTGAGGGTCGTATATTTCATCATGGCGGCCCCCGCCGGGTTCGGCTCCTTCATGCCGGTGTTCATGGGCTTCCATCACCCTTTTCTTAATATCTTTTTCGGTGTGTATCACCTGGATTTTTGGATTCGCGGAAACCATTTTAGAGAGCCAAATCGTTTCGAATGGAACTCCGCAGGCGAAATAAATCCTGGACCGGCTCAGGGCCGACATCTGCCTGGGCTTGGGTTCGTACTGTTCGGGCGTTGCTCCCGGAGGAACCATAACCTCGACTTCGACCAGATTTCCTCCAATCTTCTCCAGAAAATACCGCTGGGGAAGAATACTGACGGCGACAGGCATGGGGGCCGGTTCAGAAGCCAGGACTGGGCACAGTTGAACGCTAAATATCAGAGCAAATACCAAACCGATTTTCAAAAGCGCAATTCTCATCCCGCAACGCCCTTCTCAAGGTTCAGTAATAAAAATACTTATGATATTGGATTTTGCTCTTGAACGCCACACTCTAATTTAAATAATTCATTTTGAAAATTTTACTTTGAGATTTTTCTTTAGCGGCTGCCCTTCTATCCGTGCGAGGGTTGCCCGACTGAGATGCGGGATAAGCGCATGGGTGAGAAAAAAGGTCAGCGCCGATCTTTTCAGTGTTCAAAAGAAGGAAGCTCTTTGTGACAGAGTTCCGGGATGCGGGGGACTCAAATTCAGGAACCGTTCACTGCTTTTTGCGGCATAATTTAAAAACCGGGCTCCAAACGGTATTCGCGGTCCATTTTCAGTCCCTTTATGTCGGTTGTCTTTTCGCCTCGGCCGGCCTTGATTTGATCTATGCGCCTCTTCACCACGGCGCGCTTGGATGCGTAAGCCATGGCGGTTTGTTCCGTGATTTTTCCCGCCTCGTAGAGACGCGTTATGCTGGAGTCGAATGTCATCCACCCGAACGGTTCGGCCTGTTCCATCATCTCGTAGAAGGTCTTTCCGTCGGATTCGCCGTGAACGATGGCTTCTTGTACTCTAAGGCTGTTGCCCAATACTTCGAGGGCGGCGACGCGTCCGCCTCCCACCTTTGGTAAGAGCCGCTGCGAAATTATCCATTTCATCGTATCGGCCAGACGAATTCTAATGAGGCGCTCCTCCTCGAGATCGAACATGCCGATTATGCGGTTTACACTCTGGCCCGCATCCATCGTGTGAAGGGTACTCAGAACAAGGTGGCCGGTCTCGGCGGCGCTCAGTCCGATTTCCACCGTCTCACGGTCGCGCATTTCACCGACGAGTATTACTTTGGGCGCCTGCCTGAGTGAGGCGCGAAGCCCATTTGCAAAGGAGTCGAAATCGAGGCCAAGCTCGCGCTGGTTGAAAGTAGCATTGAGTTGCGGGTGGACGAACTCGACCGGGTCCTCCAGCGTTACCACGTGATAGGGGTGGCGGCTATTGATCTCGTTCAAAATCGACGCAAGGGTCGTCGATTTTCCGCTGCCGGTCGCGCCGGTCACGAAGGCCATTCCGAACTTTTCATCGCCTATCTGCTTGAGAACCCGGGGTAGCTCCAGTTCGTCGATTGTAGGGATCTTGGTTGGAAGCTGCCGCATGGCGATAGAGTAAGTCCCGCGCTGAGAGAATACGTTGACGCGAAACCGCGCACGACCCGGGAGATGGTAGGAAATGTCACAGGCCCCCGTGGTAAGGAGGTGCTGCACTCCCCGGCGGTCATTCCCCATAAGGTTGAGGGCTATGGTTTCAGTGTGAAAGGGCGTCAGCATCCGGATACCATAATCCATGCAGGTGGGCTTAAGCAGGCCGTCGACCTCGACCTGGGGAGGTTTGCCCACTGTGAAATTGATATCAGAGGCGCTGGGATTTTCATCCAGAATACGCAGAAGAAATGCGTCCAGTTCTGCCCGTCTCATAAAGCGTCCTTTCAAATCCGAAAAGAGCCTACACTTCGGTAAAATCCGCCGGAGTCTCGGTCAAATAAGTGCGGAATTTTTCTTTGTCCACACACTTCATATACGCTTCAGTCGGACTGATTCGCCCTGCCTTGAGATGAGTGGCTATTGCGTCATCCAGGGTCTGCATTCCGTATTTCTTTCCGGTCTGCAGCGCCGATGGAATCTGGTGCGTCTTGGCCTCGCGAATCATCGCCCGAACCGCGTGGGTTGCTATCAGTATCTCAAGGACCGCTATGCGCCCCTTTACGTCGATGCGTTTGAAAAGTGCCTGGGAAACTACAGCCCGGATGCCGTCGGCAAGAGTGGAGCGAATCTGAGCCTGCTCCCCCATCGGGAATACCTCGATTATGCGGTCGACCGTTTTGGCAGCGCTTGTCGTGTGGAGCGTAGAGAAAACCAGATGGCCGGTGGCTGCGGCCTCGATCGCCAGGCGAACCGTTTCAAGGTCGCGCATTTCGCCTACCAGGATTATGTCGGGGTCCTCGCGCAGAGAGGCCCTGAGTGCGGAGGCAAAACTCCGCGTATGAGTGCCGACTTCCCGGTGGTTTATCACGCAGCTCTTGCTCGTATGGACGAACTCTATGGGGTCTTCGATGGTGATTATGTGATCTTTTCTCTTTCGGTTCACTTCGTCGATTATCGCCGCGAGCGTTGTGGACTTGCCGCTTCCAGTTGGACCCGTCACAATGACGATGCCTCTCGGCAGAAGGGCCAGCCTGCTTATTACTGGAGGAAGGCCTAGTTGCTCGACGGAGAGAATTTCGCTCGGAATCTCACGGAACACCGCCCCGATGCCGTTTTTTTGCATGAAGTAATTCACCCTGTAACGGGCAAGCCCTGGAATTTCGTATGCGAAATCCAAGTCCCCGGTTTCCTCGAATACTTTGATCTTGTCTTCCGGGGTGATCTCGTAGAGCATGGAGCGAAGTTCGTTGTCGTCCAGGACTTTGTATTTTACACGCTCCAGATCACCTCGAATTCTTAGGACCGGCTGCTGGCCCGAAACAAGATGGACGTCGGAGGCCTTTTGTTCATTCATCAGTTTGAAAAAAGCATCTATTCTGGCCATTGACTCTCCCTGGAGAGGTGTGTGCAGAAAAGAACCTTCACGGACAAAAACTATCTGGAACTCGACAATTGCCGCAGGTCATTCCACTCCGGGCTTTTTCGTAGCAACAATCGTGCCTGGAACTGACACGCCTGAATTCCCCGCGTACCGGCAGGGCCTGGAGATCTGCTCGCTTTGCCCATTCGCCTCCGGCTAAAATTCCAACTCTATCCAGTGTCTGTGGCGGTCGTCCAGGCGGGTGAGGCCTGCCTTTTCGACAGCATCAAGCGCCTGCCTGTACTCAGCGCCGGTGACTCTGCGGTCAATCTTCCCGATCGTTGAAGCCTGGCCGCACGGGTGATACTGGTCCATTATATTGATGTAGGTCTGTGTCGAGATCTCTCTGGCTATGAAATCGACAATTCCAGCCGTTCCGGCAAGGCCGTTGGGCATTACCAGGTGCCGCACTATAACGCCACTTCGAGCCAGTCCGCGCCCATCCAGGACCAGGTCTCCCACCTGCCTGTGCATCTCCCGAAGGCTCTGGCAGGCACGCGCAGGGTAGTCAGGCGCGTTGCAAAGCTCTTTCGCTGCTCCCGAGTCCCAGAATTTGAAATCCGGCATATAAATATCGACAATTCCGTCCAGAAGCTTTAACGCCGAAACGCGCTCATATCCTCCGCAATTAAAGACAAGCGGAACATCCAGCCCCTTTTCGACAGCGATTGGAAGCGCTTCGAGTATCGGCTGAATAATATGCGACGGGGTGACAAAATTAATATTGTGGCAGCCCCTTCTTTGAAGACCGACCATGATTTCGGCGAGAGCTTCCGGACCGACCGGCGTCCCCTCCCCGCCCTGGCTTATGTCGTAGTTCTGACAGAAAACACACATTAAATTGCAGTGAGAGAAAAAAATCGTCCCCGAGCCACCTCTGCCCACAAGAGGCCGCTCCTCGCCGTAATGCGGTCCGTAGCTGGCCACCACGGCATGCCTGCCCGTTTTACAAAAACCCCTCTCGCCGGCCATCCTGTCCACCCTGCACATGCGCGGGCACATGGTACACCTCTTCATCCACCTGGTGGCGCGCCTCAGCGCTTCCTTAAGCCGCCCGCTCCGATATGCTTCGGCATACGCTGCGCTCATCCGTCTCCTCCCAAAACGACGATGGTTCACAGATCAACCGGATTTCCCGGACTTAGAAATAACCTTTTCCGTTAGTCCTGCAAATCTCGTCTTTTCTCCGCGTCCTGAGCCGACATGCCTGTAATCCTATGAACGCAGGGACCAAAGCCGGGTCTCTGCGGTTCATTCAAACGATGTTGGACCCATAAGGTAGAACGCAATCCAGGCAAAGGACCTGGCTGCCCCGAGAAACACGATATTGAAATTCGGATGCTGAATCAGGGTTACCCGCTTTTCTAAAGGGGGAGTTCAGACGCCGGCAAAGGTTTGAGCACCTCTCTCGGCAGCACGCCCACCCACCGGCAAGGAGGGTCCCACTGTCCAGTTTCACCTGTTTGCCGGTCATCATCTTAGCAGTCGTTGTAAATATCCTCGGTTGTGCTATATTTGTCTACCGCTCTAAAACAGAAACCAAAAACTGAATCGGAACGCTCGAAGGCCGGCCTATTTTCCGAGATCGGCTGAAATGGCTTTCGAACAGAGGAGTTCACATGAGATTGCGAAAAATACTCATGCTGCCCGCTGTGGTCTCTCTTTCGGCCATTTTTGCATTCGGGAGCGTAGCCCAACAGGAAGAAGGCCAGGTAAATGACAAAGTCCGTGAACTCCAGGAACAATATCGCCGCCTGTTAAAGAACGAATACAATCCTTCAACCATTGAACCGAAAACGAACGGCAAGCCTTCTTTCAGTGGGCCGGGCTGGATGAAGAGTTCGAAAAGATCTAAAGGCAAGAAATCAAAACACGGAAAATACGCGAAGAAAAGGTCGGGAGCCCGTCGCGCATCCCAAAAGGCGCGTTCCGGCAAAAAGTTTGCAAGGGGCCGGTCGGGCAAGCTCACCAGGCACACTTCAAGAAAGCATTCCGTGAAGAGGACGGCTTCGGCTAAAACCTCGGCCGCAAGGAGACCCAAATCCTCAAGGGCATCACCCCCGAAAGGCGCCCGATCTTCCGCGAAAGGGGCGAAGTCTTCGGGGAAGACGGCAAAAAAGGTGAGCAAATCCCGGGTCTCTGAAAAGAAGAAAAAGAAGGGAACCGATCGAAGGGTCGCGGGGAAGAAAGGGACAACCCCAAAATCCACCAAAGCCGGCAGCAAGAAAAAAATGGGAGCCGATAAAAAAAGCGCCGGGAAGAAGGGGAGATCGGCAAACTCCAATAAAATCGCCAGTAAGAAAAAAATAAATAAAAAGCGATTTTGAACAGATTCTTGGTTTGTATATTTTGAGTTTTGTACTTAGAATGTGCGGTATGATTGACCCCTTCTCTCAGGGAGGCGACATCGTTACCAAGGAGGAAAGGAGTTTAGAATATGAAGGGTAAGGTTCTCTCGATCATCACCGCTTTACTGTTCGGGGCGACAATGGTGGCAGCTCCCATCGTGATGGCGGCCGGGTCTGACACGACCGGGGCCGCAGGCATGGAGGAGAAGGCGCCGGCAAAAAAGAAGGCCACCAAGAAAAAAGCCGCAAAACCTGCTGCAAAGAAAGCCAGCAAGAAGAAGGCTACAAAGAAAGCCAGCAAGAAGAAAACCTCTAAAGCACCGGCTGAAGAAATGAAATAGTTTTGGGGAGCGCTATTCCGCCTCTTTGAGAGATCGTCGAAAATCAGGGCTTGCAAAACCTGCCCTTCGGTGCTGAATCGAAGGCAGGTTTTGTTTTTTTGGCGGAAGGGTTTTGCGCCGTCTATTTGAGTGGTTCCATCATACGCTCGAATGCCTGTGCGATTATCTCTATCTCTTGGGGCATTAGCGTGCGCAGGTCCATTATGAAATGATCGGATTCGATTCTGCCTATTATGGGAGGATCGTTTCGGCGAAGGAATTCCTCGATTTGATCAGGGCTCAAATCATCTGAGCGTACAGCCACAACAAAAGTAGGCAAGTCCTGAGCGGGAAGCGAACCACCTCCTACCTGAGAAACGCTCTGACGCACTTCGATCCGCAGCGAGCCCATTTGGCCGGCCCGTTGAATGGTTGAGGCAAGCTCTTCGGCACGGCTTTTCAGTTCATCAAGAGAAATCGCCAGCATCTTGAGCGTCGGGATTTTCTCGATAGCCTGCCGTTCGTCTCTGTAGAGTCTAAGGGTAGTCTCCAGGGCTGCCAGTGTCATTTTGTCAACCCTCAGCGCGCGGGTGACCGGATTTTGCCTGCACCGCTGGATCAAATCCCTGCGTCCGACTATAATGCCGGCCTGTGGGCCTCCGAGCAGCTTGTCCCCGCTGAAAGTGACAAGGTCAGCGCCTGTGCGGACGGTTTCCTGCACCGTTGTCTCGCCCTGCAGCCCAAAGCGCTCGAGATTGATGAAACAACCGCTCCCCAGATCTTCCACGACGGGCAGCCCACGCTCGCGGCCCAGAGTCACCAGTTCGTTCAGCCTAACCTCCTTGGTAAACCCTATAATCCTGAAGTTGCTGGTATGGACTTTCATCAGCAGGGCAGTCTGGTCGTTGATTGCAGAAACATAATCTTTAAGATGAGTGCGGTTAGTCGTCCCTACTTCTCTAAGGATTGCGCCGCTCGAGATCATCACGTCCGGAATTCGGAAAGATCCTCCGATTTCGACCAACTGCCCCCTGGAGACCACAACCTCACGGCCCCTGGCAAGGGTGTTGAGGACCAGGAACACCGCTCCCGCATTGTTGTTTACTACCAGGGCGGCTTCGGCGCCGGTCAATTCGCGAAGGATCGCCTCGGCGTGAACATGCCTGGAGCCCCGTTCACCCAATTCGAGGTCGTATTCGAGGTTGTTGTAACCGCCGCAAAGTGTCAGAAGTCTCGCGATGGCATCTTCGGGGAGAATTGAGCGGCCGAGGTTTGTGTGAATGACGATTCCGGTTGCGTTTACGACCGGGCGAAGGGTGAAAGCAGCGAGCCGGTCCGCGCGCTGTGCTATCGAGCGGGCGAGTTGCGCCGGGTCTATTGGGGAGAGCCCCCCCGGGGTCTGTAATATCAGCTTCCTTGTCTCATCGAGTTCCTCGCGTACCGCATCGAGGACCAGCTTGCGTGGATGCCGGGAAAGCGCATTCCGGACAGCCTCCATTTGAAGTATGGCATCAACGCCCGGGATTTGTCTCAACAGGTCTTTTGTCAGGTTTTCGCCCATCATCTTTCCCTTTTAGCCAGACACCCCTTAGCCGGGAATTTTCAGCTCAAACAGCGACGATTCCTTTCGCGGCCAGTTTCGGGTATGTTATAATTTTAAAGGAAATCGGAAATTCCCACCCGGTTCGGGACCTGGACTCAAAGATGCCCCTCAAAGGCTGTTTGAACTCCAAATTGAGCGGACACGTCCCCTCCGGGTATTTGTGTTGGGGGCGGTGGGACCCGCCTCCGGATGCTGACAGTGTTGGCCCTTTTCATTTGTACCAGAATTTTCGAGGATTTTCGGCAAAATAATGAAATTTTCAGAACCTGGTGAAGAGCATTTGGAATTATCTGAAGAGAGAATTCCCGGACCTGCTGATTTTAAATCCACATCTGAAGAGGTCGTCTCATTTTTAAAGAAAACCGGAGAGTCGGCAGTCCTGAGAGGCGTCCAGTCTTCGGCTCTGGCTTATCTGGTCTCTATGGCCATGCGGCAGATTCGAAAGCCTTTCCTACTGGTCGCTCCAACAGACAGGGAAGCCGAAAGATTCACCGAGATGATTTCCCTTTTTCTTGGAGAGAGTCAGCCTGCAAATGGAGGGGCGCCACTGGAACGGCGTGTCTGGTTCTTGCCCTCACGCACCGGCCACAAAGCCCAGGTGCTCGGCAAGGCGGAAACAACGGCAAGGAGGGTCGAAGCCTTTTATGCCCTGCGCGCCGCACCTTCTCCCCTCGTAGTAGTGACATCCGCGCTTGCCCTGATCGAACGTGTCATCCCACCGGATATCCTCCTTTCCAATATCGAATACAGGCTCGCCGGGGAAAACGCCGACCTGGAGAGTTTTATGCGCAGACTGATCGAGCGCGGGTTCTTCAGGGTCTCCCTCGCCGAGGACTACGGCGATTTGAGCCGCCGAGGCGGCCTGCTCGACGTATATGCCCCGCTGTACAATTGGCCTTTGCGGCTCGAGTTTTTCGGAGACCAACTGGAGTCGATCCGCCTCTTTCACCCGGCGACTCAGCGTTCGATGGGCGTGCTGGAAGATGTGGTAATCCTGCCCGCAAACGAGATCATTCTGGATGCGGAAGCGAAACGGCGCGCGCAGGACGCCGTTTACGAGGACGTGAGAAAAGAACTCCTTTCGCCCGCCGCCGGAAACATCTGGCTCGACAGGATTGCGGAAGGATACCAGTTGGGGGCTTTTGAGTCCGTTTTTTCCGTCTTTTTTGAAAAGACGGCCTCGCTCTGGGAATACCTCGACCGGAACGCCGTCATTGTATGGGCTGACGCACCTCAGGTTCGCCAAGAGATGAGGGAGCAGTACGCGAAGATTTCGGACGCGTGGGAAGAGCGACGTTCGGATAGTGAATGGAGAAGGAACCCGGACGAACTCTATGATGAACCGGAAAGAGTGTTTGGGGCTATTGGCGGCTTTCAGCAGATCGTTGTCAATTCACTTTCCGAACAGGGGGCGGCGAAAGTATTCGACATCGGAACGGCGCCTCATACCGAGCTTGCCGCCGCAGTAAGAGCCCACGAAAGCAGGGAGCGGCTGCTCGACCCCCTTGCCGCTCAGTTCAGGAGGTGGACCGGTGAAGGGGTTTCGGTCTTCCTGGTCTGTTCCCAAAAGGAACGCGCCGCAAGAATCGCCGAGCTTCTGGAAAACTACGGTGTAAAATCTGTGGTAAGCGCCCGGGCTTTCGGCGAGGAGTCATTCGAGTCCAGTCTGGTCAAGATTATCCGGGGGCCGCTGCGCAACGGGTTCTCCTGGCCGGCCGAGCGGCTGGCCGTTGTAGCCGAAGAGGAAATATTCGAGAGGCGGTCACGCCGGCGGGGGCAGAAGCCTGTTGCGGGTATTTTCCTCAATTCTTTCCAGGACCTGCACAAGGGCGACTTTGTCGTTCACGTGGATCACGGGATCGGGATCTATAAAGAGCTGGCGCATCTGAGCGTGGGCGGCGTAGAAAACGATTTTCTGCTCATTGCATACCAGGACGGCGACAAGCTCTACGTACCTGTCGACAAGCTCCAGAAGGTCCAGAAATACACTGGTCTGGAGGGACAGGAGCCCAAAGTTGACAAGCTTGGCGGCAAATATTGGGAAACCGCCAAGAAAAAGGCAAGAGAGTCGGCCGAGAAAATGGCTGAGGAACTGCTGGAGCTGTACGCCATTCGCCAGGTTGGGGAAGGATATTCTTTCACGCCCCCTGACCAGTATTTTCAGGAATTCGAGACGACCTTCGCCTTTGAGGAGACCCCGGACCAGGAAAGGGCAATCGAAGACGTTTTGGAAGACATGACCTCCAAGCGCCCGATGGACCGCCTGATCTGCGGCGACGTGGGCTACGGAAAAACGGAAGTCGCTTTGCGCGCAGCATTCAAGGCCGCAATGGACGGTAAGCAGGTGGCCATGCTGGTTCCAACTACCGTACTGGCCGAACAGCACCACGAGAGTTTTCGCGAGCGCTTCGAAGGATTTCCGGTAAACGTCTCCGTTCTCAGCCGATTCAAGTCGGCCCCCCAGCAGAAAGTGGTTCTTGAAGGGCTCAAGAAAGGCTCGATTGATATTGTCATCGGCACGCACCGGCTCCTTCAGAAGGACGTAGTTTTCAAGGACCTGGGCCTGTTGATAATAGACGAGGAACACAGGTTCGGAGTCCGGCACAAGGAAAGGTTAAAAAAGCTGCGGGTGGACGTGGACGTCCTCACGCTTACGGCAACACCGATTCCAAGGACGCTTCATATGGCCCTTGCCGGAATCCGGGATCTCAGCACTATTGAAACGGCCCCCCAGGACCGCCACTCTATCGAAACCTATGTGACCAAATACGACGAGTTCTCAATCCGCGAGGCGATCTATCGTGAGCTTAACCGCGGCGGGCAGGTTTTTTTCGTGCACAATCACGTCCAGACCATTCACCAAATGGCGTCAAAGCTCGCTATCCTGGTACCGGAGGCGCGAATTTCCATCGGCCACGGGCAGATGAATGAGCGGGACCTCGAAAAGGTAATGCTCGATTTCATTCATAATAAAACGGATGTCCTGGTCTGCACTACGATCATAGAATCGGGCCTCGACATTCCTGCGGCCAATACGATCATCATCAACCGGGCCGACAAGTTCGGACTGGCCCAGATATACCAGCTCAGGGGACGAGTTGGCCGATCGAGCGAGCAGGCTTACGCCTATCTCATAGTTCCAGACGAAACCCTTATCAGCAGGGATGCCCAGAAGAGGCTGAGGGCGCTTCTCGACTTCAGCGAACTGGGAGCGGGGTTCAAGATAGCGCTTAACGATCTTCAAATTCGCGGGGGCGGCGCCATCCTTGGATCGTCGCAATCGGGGCATATCGCCGCCATCGGATATGAACTCTACCTGGAGCTGCTCGAAAAGGCCATGAAGAGCTTGAAAACCGATGAATCGCAGGGCGAGGCGATTGAAACGGAGATAAATCTGCCTGTTTCCGCCTTTCTGCCTGAAGACTATATCAGCGATGCGGACCAGAGGCTTATCGCCTACAAGCGGCTTGCTACGCTGGCCGATGAGCAGTCGATAGAGGACCTTGCCGGGGAATGGCGAGACCGTTACGGTACATTGCCAGAAACGGTGAAAAATCTCGTTTTGATGGCAATGACGCGGCTCCTTCTCAAGCGGCTCAAGGTGGTTCGTCTGGATGGAGACGAGGAGAACTTCGTTATATCATTTGCCCAGGGAGCAGATATTTGGCCCGTGATGTCCCTTTTTGAGCAGAAAAAACTCAACTTCGCTCCGGAAACGGAACGAAAGTTGAGAGTGGAAATTTGGGGGCGCAACTTCCCTCAAAGAATTCTTCGGCTTAAAAGAATCTTGCAAGAACTCAATGAAAATGCTACAGGTCTTGAACTTCACTGACAAAAAAAAACAGTCCCGGCAATTCCTCCCTCTTGCCCTCTTCGACCAAAGGGCTGCCTTTGCTCACGTGGAAAAGCGGAGGGAGTCTGCGGGTGCAAACAGGGAGCGTGTCTGGAGGTAATATGAGCCTTTTAAATATCAATAAAGTTGCAACTCTCACCTTTTGCGTGATAGCCGCCGTCGCTCTTTCATGCGCAACGGCGCGGACCGAAACGGTGGACCGCATCGTGGCCAATGTGAACGGAGAGATAATCCTTTACAGCGAACTGCAGGAGCAGCTTAAATTACAGGAAAAACAGACGCCGGCCATGAATCTTTCAGATCCGGCAACAAGATCGAAAGCTGAACACGATTTGCTAACTATGCTCATTCGGGAGAAACTCACCGATGCTGAAATAGGGCGGCTTAAGGTGATAGTAACCCAACCGGAGGTGGATGCTACGGTTTCACAAATTGCAGAGCAGAATCATGCAACCATGGCCCAGTTCGAACAGAAGCTTAAAGCCAATGGGATGACCGTCCAGAAATTTCGCGAGCAGGTAAGAAAAAACATGGAGCGGAACCGGCTCATGGAGCGGGTGCTCACATCGAAGGTCCTGATCACCGATCAGCAGGTTGAAGCCTACCTCAACGGGGAGAGTGGGGAGTCCGCAGTAACTTCCCAAAAGGTACGCCTGGGCTTGATTCTACTCCCGGTCAACGATAAAACCGGAAAGCCGGCAGAGGTTGAGAAGGCAGGTCGTGAAATACTGGATAAGCTCAAAAACGGAGCCGACTTCCGGAATATGGCAAAACAGTATTCGAAAGGACCAGCGGCCAATGATGGTGGTGATATCGGATACATGGCCGCCGATGAGATCGCCCCGTATATCGCGCAAGGCATTAAGAACCTTAAGAAAGACGAAATATCCGATCTTGTGCGTGGACCGGGCGGATTTTATATTCTGAAGGTTATCGATTTCGAAAATAAAAAGCTGAACAAATCAGACCCGGCCACGCGCGAAAAAATTCGAAAAATCCTGTTCGAGCAGGAAGTAAATCACAAGTTTGAAGAGTGGGTGCATGACCTGGAATCCAAGGCTTTCATCCAGATATCCCTTTGAGCGAACGTCATCAGATGAAAGAACTTGCAGAGTTTCTCAGAAAAGAGAGGCTGAACCGCAATATGACCCTGGAAGAGGTTTCCAGGCAGAGCGGAATCAGTAAGGCTATGCTCACTTTCCTGGAGGCCTGCGACTTCGAGCAATTCGGGGCACCTCTTCTCATCCGCAATACCATCCGCGCTTACTGCAAGGCTCTCCGGATAGAGCCTGAGGCCCTTATCGCAAAGTTCTCTTCTGAAATCGAAAAATATAGTTCCCAGGATCTTGGAATAAAAAAATACGGACTCCGGATGAAGGTCCTGCACAGGAAGCGCAGGATGATCTGCCTGCCCCTTTTTGCCCTGCTTCTGAGTTCCGCGGGCGTTTTTTATGGCGGAATGTGGGTATCGGAAAAGCGGGCAATGCTTTTCGCCCCGCCTGCTGCCGACAGGGTTTTCACACAGGAGGAACTTCCTGCCGAATTACAGGAACGGCTTTCACCCGGCCCGGCATATCGAGGCGGGAAGCTCGCACCTGATTTGCAGAATGCCGATGAGGCGCTAAGAATGGCCGAGATTCACATCAGGGAATCTGCAACGGCGGCGCGAAAGACCGGAGAGGACAATGATACAGGGCAATCGGTCGAGACCGAGGTATTGGAAAAAGATCTAACGCCGGATAGCGAGGTTAAGCCCCACCTTGATTTGAGCAATTCGACCGAGGCGGTTGCCGACGATGAAACGGTTCAGAACGTGGAACCCCTCCATACGAATAAGTTCGCCGTCGAAGCGGACGACGAGGTATGGATTCAGGTAATAATCGACGATAAGGAAACCCGAAGTGCGATGCTCCACTCCGGAGACCGGAGGGAGTGGGCAGCCGACAAGATTTTGCAGGTCGTAATCGGCAACGCCGGGGGCATCCGCATGAAATGGAACGAACAGCCGGTAAAAGCCCCACGGGACCCCGGACGTGTCCTGCGCTTCCGGCTGCCCGATTATGCCAAGGCGGAGTAGGGTAAAAAACGCCGTGTCCGCCAAGTACCTCTCCGCATCAAACCTGGCAGCGGAACGCTTGTCTCTTAATCCAATGTTGACACGTTTGGCTGCTGGCTGGAAAGATTACCGAGAGTCAATTTTATTTGCGGTCAGGTGCGAAAGCTTAAAAGGGAATCCCGTTGGAATCGGGGGCGGTCCCGCCGCTGTAACGGGGACGAAATCCACCAGGAACCACTGGGAAACCGGGAAGGGGTGGCAAGTAGGACGATCCGGAGCCAGGACACCAGCCTGATGCGCACGGGAAAGCGGTACGAAGCAATACCGTTTTGCCGAAAAGGATTAATTAATCAGGGTGCAATCCTTGGAGCTGAGGCTTCAGGGATTTTCTTATTTTTGGGGGCAGAGAAGCACCAATTGCCATTGTCCCCACAGCAGCACGATGAATCTACCTCTTCTCAACGCCTTACACCACTCCATAGCCACCCCGGGAGGCCGCAACTCACGGGGTGGTCCTCTCACCGGATCCGGACCTCAAATCTTGCGCGCAGTAAAGAAAATATCCGGATAACCTTTCTTGCTGTTTTGCGGGTCCTCGATCAGGGGGCTGTTAGATTTTTCTGCTGGGGAATGGGGCGCCGAACATGAAAAAAACATCAAAAAAAGCCATACTTCTGGTCGCCTTCGGGACAAGCGTTCCGGAGGCGGCAAAAGCGTTTGACGAAATTGAAAAAAGGGTCAGGAAAAAATACCCGGGGACCGTGGTCCGATGGGCGTTCACTTCAAAGACGATCCGGTCACTGGCTGCGGCTAAGGGAACAAAGCCGGATTCACCCTCAACAGCTTTGCGCGCAATGGCGGATGAGGGCTTCACGCACGTTGCCGTCCTATCATTGCATGTCGTTCCGGGAGAAGAGTTCGAGCATCTGTGCCGCCAATGCGAGCGCTTTCAGGCAATGGGCAAAGGTATAGAGAAAATTGAAATAGCCCGGCCATTACTTGGAAATTCTGAGGATTTGAAAAGGGTCTCCAAAATTCTGGCCGGAAAATTTGCGCGTCCAAACCATGATGAAGGATCGATTTTTATCGGACACGGAAATAAGAGGCATCCTTCTGACGCAATCTATGGCTCGATGAACTTCCTTCTGATGGACAGTGGAAGGCGCCTCTTCACCGGCACTGTCGAGGGGAATCTCACCCCGGATGAGCTTCTGCCCAGGCTGAAGGCCGCTGGAATCCGGAAGGTCACGCTCGTCCCTCTTATGACCGTTGCCGGAATGCATGCCTGCAAAGATATAGCCGGAAACAAAGCTGGAAGCTGGAAAACGGTGCTTGTGAAAAACGGGATCGAGAGCGAGCCGGTCTTTACCGGCCTGGCCGAAAACCCGGATATAGTTACAGTCTGGCTGGATCACCTGGAGGAGGCTTCCTCGAAGCTCTAGTTGAGCCTCACCACTGAGTTTCCGCGTGTTTTTCAATATCGTTATTTAAGAATCCGGCTCAGAAAGTCCTTCGTCCGCCGGTTCTTCGGATTGGTGAAAAACTCCTCGCCTGCGCCCCGCTCGATTATCCGCCCCCCGTCCATGAAGATGATCTCGTCGGCCACCTCTCGGGCGAACCCCATCTCATGGCTCGCCACGAGCATGGTCATGCCGTCTTTGGACAGGCCGGCCATGACTTCGAGGACTTCCTGTATCATTTCGGGGTCGAGGGCCGAGGTCGGTTCATCAAACATCATGTATTCGGGCTCCATTGCCAGCGCCCGCGCAATAGCGACCCGCTGCTGCTGACCTCCGGACAGATTTGCGGGATATGCATCGGCCTTATCCGGAATGCCTACGCGCTCCAGCAGTTCCATGGCCTTTTTCTGAGCCTGCTGCTTCGGTATTTTCTTAACTCTGATGGGAGCCAGCGTAATCATGTCCATCACGTTCATGTGGGGATAGAGCTCAAACCTCTGAAAAACCATTCCCGTCTTGCGGCGCAATTTGTACAGGTCGGTTTTCGGGTCCCCGACTGAGGTGCCGCCCACCAGTATCTCGCCCTCTTGGAAAGGTTCAAGGCCGTTTATGCATCGAAGAAGGGTGCTCTTCCCCGAGCCGCTGGGTCCGCAAATGACGATGGTCTGCCCTCGGCCGATCGTCTCATTTATTTCGGTCAGGACTTGAAAGTCCCCGTACCATTTGCTGACATTTTTGATCTCGATCATAACACTATGGCTCTTTTGCAAGCAAATCAGGCTGAAACTGGCCGGTTAAGCCGATAATAAAAGACGGGACAGGAAAAACTATAGAACTGCAGGGACATTATCTCAAGACTATACACGATTTTAGATGGAGTTCATGCGGAAACTCCCTTGCACTGTCTATATCACGGTGAGCGATCAGATTAATAATCAGGACTTTATATTCCACTCGGCCCAGATCGAAACTCCTTTGCCAGGTGCGGACTTCACAGCACATTTACCGCCCGATAACTCCACCCGCTCCAGCATCCCTCTCAGGCCGAAGCCATGACCTATTTTCTTTCCGGACAGCACCTCTTTGAGATTGAAGCCCTCACCGTCGTCTTTGATAAGGAAAACGATCGAGGAGCCGATCTTTCTCAGGGAAATTTCGACCCGGCCGGCCCGGCTGTACTTCCGTATATTGTTAAGGGCCTCCTGCAGCAGGCGGAAAATCACTGTCTTGATACCGGCTGGGATGTTCTCCTCGGATATTTCACAATTGATAACAGGATCAATTGACGGATTCATTTCCTGGAACTCACGACAGAGCCAGGTTATGGTTGGAAGGATTCCCAGATCATCCAGAATCGAGGGGCGCAGATTAGCCATGATGCGCCGGGTTTCCTCCATGGCATTCTGGATCATGGCACAAGACCGCTTTATACTTTCGCGACTCTGACCTGCATCTTGCCCGGCACACAATTCCCGCTCCATACTGAACTTGATTGCCGCAAGCTGGGAAGATAAACCATCGTGAATTTCCTGAGCTATGAGCTTCCTCTCATTTTCTCCTGAATTCAGTAGTTCAGAGGCGAGCGATCTGAGCCGCTCCCCGGCCTGGTGCAATTCCGCCGTCCTTTCCCGAACCCGCAATTCAAGCTCGTCACGGGACTTTCTAAGTTCCTCCTGCATGCATTTGCGCTCGGTGACGTCCCATATGAGTCCGTTAATCCTCACCGGCCGGCCTTTGTCATCATGGACCATTTTCCCGCGTGCGCTGAGGTAATGGACGCTTCCATCCGGCCAGCCCGCCCGGTACTCTGTTTCATAGGGCGCATCCTGTTCAATGGTTCGAGCCCATGTCGCCTTGACCGTCTCACGGTCGTCGGGATGCAACGCCTCGTAGAATTCCTCCGCGGTTCCGGTGAATTTAGCTGGGGCGATACCCAGAAGCCGGCAAACCTGGTCGTCAAAATGGCGTCTGTTTTCGATTAAATCCAGGCGCCATACACCCATTTGGGCTGACCGTATCGCAAGATCGAGCCGGGACTGATTCTCGCGCAGCTCCTCTTCCACCTGCTTGCGTTCGAGTTCGCCGGCGGCGCGGACCGCCACCAGTTGGAGCATCGACTCAGCCAGGCGGCGGTTCGCCAGGGGTTGGCGCCCAATGACCGCTATAAGTCCAATCGGTTGTCCTTTGGAACCCCAAAGGATGGTTCCTACATAGCTCTCGGCCTTCATCTCCTGCAGCATCACATCTCGGGGAAACAAACGGTGTACGCCCTTTGGGAAGCAACAAATTTTTTTCTCGACCACCTCGCCGCAGGGGGTATCTTGCAGGGTATAGGTCATGTTATCCGCAAATTCGCCATCGAAGTAGACAGCCAAAGTTCGAGCGGCGGACAGGCAGTCCCCCTCCAGCCGGTCGATGCAGACAAAGTCCATTCCAAGGCTCAGGGCCAGGTATCGCGCCAGCGATTCGAAGAAGTCTTCGCCTGAGTCTATCCGGCCGCACTGCGCCAGGAACACTTGAGTGTCCTCAACCAGCTTGCTTTCGGTTATATCCCTGAAGTAAACGGATAACCCCTCGGAAGATGGGTATGCATGGCATTCCCACCACTGATTGACGGGGCTGTTGGGGTAGTATCCCTCGAAATGAACCGGTACGCAGGATTCGACCGCATCACGAAAACGGGGGTAAAATTCAAGTTTGACCGCATCCGGAAAGAGTTCCCAAAAGACACCGCCAAGGAGGTTTTTCCTTTTCGTGCCCAGCATTTTCGCCCCGGACTTGTTGAGGTAGGTGATACGCCACTCCCTGTCAACCGAAATAAAACCGTCCGTAATGCTCTCAAGGGTCGTGTTGAGTTGTTGATACGCCTTCTTTAATTTCTCTTCCGCCAGCTTTTGCGAGGTAATTTCCCAGAGGATGCCGTTCATCTTGGCCCGCCCGCCATTATCATCACGGACCACCCTGCCGCGCGAAGCCAGGTAATGGATGCTGCTGTCCGGGTGGACCACACGATACTCTGATTCGTACAGCCCATCGTGCTCAATGGCTCGGGCGAGAGCCTCACTGGTCGCAGCGCGGTCGTCAGGATGTATCGCGTTGAGGACTTCATCTGCGGTTCCGGTGAATTCCACCGGGGCGATACCGAGAAGATGACAGACCTGGTCGTCAAACCAGCGCCTGTTTTCCACTATGTCCAGGCGCCACGCCCCCATATGCGAAGACCGCAGTGCAAGATCGAGCCGGGACTGATTCTCGCGCAGTTCTTCCTCAATCCGCTTGCGCTGGGCAATCTCCCACGCAATGTCGGCCAGGTAGGATGCCGCTTCGATGTCTTCTTGAGTATAATCCTCGGGTTTGTTCCCGATACCGAGTATGGCTACAACTCGGCCGGACCTCAAGATAGGTATGGAGAGTTCCCGGATAACGGGGGGATGTCCGTCAGGCAGGACTTTTCGATGAGGCAATGCAGGGTAGTCGTTGTGTATTACCGGGCGCCTTTCACGAACACAGTCCACCCAGACCCCCGCCTTCTCTATTGGATAATGTGCGCCTTTCCCTTCTGCTGTGCAGAATTCATCGAGCGTTCTCGTTGACCATGCCTGGAGCGAAAGGGTTTTCTGATCGCTTTCCACAAAATGGAGAAATCCTACGGGGCTGTCGAGCAGTGCGCAAATATCATCGAGTATTTTCTGAAGCAACTCCTCGATACAATGAGATGTTGCGAACTCCAGCAGGCTGAGACGCACATTGATAAGGTTCTCAGCCCGCTTGCGCTGGGTGATGTCGCGGACCACGCTTATCAGGGTGCGTGCGCCTTCGATTGTCTCACCCCGCGAACTGACCTCCACCGGGAATATGCTGCCGTCCTTGCGCCGGTGAAAAGTCTCAAAGAGAATACCCCGGCTTTCCGCTTCCTCCATTTGTTCGATAGTCAGCGCGCAGGTATCGGGCGCCCGCAGGTCGTGGATCGTCAGCGCCAGCAAGTTTTCATAGTCGTATCCATAAGCTTTGACGGCAGCGGCGTTTGCCTCGAGGATGCGGCCGTCGTCACGCCGCATAAATAAAATGATGTCGCGACCATGCCTGGCCAATAAGGCATAGCGCCGAAGAAGTTCCTCCGACTTCTTGCGGTTCGAGATGTCGCGGATGAGCCACCGCAACCTGATGCCTTCGCGCTCCGAGACCTGGACTTTGGCGATATTTATCGATGCCCAGAAAGGTTCCCCTTTCCAGGGTTGGAAACGAAGCTCCCAATCTCTCACGGTTCCGAGAGTATCCATCTCGTTTAACCGCTGGAAGTAGGCCGTTTTATCCTCTTTGTTCACGAAAAGAGCCAATGGCTTTCCAGCGATGAAGTCTCGTGCGGAATCGAAGAGCTCCGCTGCGGCGAGATTAGCCTGCTCTATAACCCCATGAAGATCGGTTACGACGTATCCGTCGGGAGCATCCTCGAAAAGCTCTACGTACCTTTGATGTTCCCGCTGCACCTTTCGACAGGCTTCAGCCAACTCTTCCCGTTGCGTATCGACCTCTTCATGAGCGGCCCGAAGCTCTTCCATCGCATCGGCGAGATCATCCAATACACCTTGAAGCAACCGGTCGTTTTCGCGAAGCAATATCCCTTGCGAACGACCGCGAAGCACTTCCAGTATCGAGTCGACTTTATGCTCGGCCAGAGAGTAACGGCTAATAGGTCTCACGGCGCCCTTCGGGATAATCGTAGGAGGTGCGGAGCGCTTTAGATCTTAAACTGCCGGTGACACAGAGGCGAAGGGATGAAGAAATGTTGATACGAGACGGGGCATGATTAGGACGAGTCTAACATCCCGGAACACTACTTGCAACATAGAGACTAACCGGATCGCCGCAACAAATCCGGGCGTTTTGGATGCTCCCTTTTTTAGCGGTTATCAGGGCCGCCCGGTGAAAACCGGCCGATTATGATTTATAATTTGTAAGCGAGAATGATATCGTCCAGAGTGAAATTGTTCCTTTCGCCGCACTTGAAATGCCAGGTTGTCTGAGTCTTGCCATCTTTCTTTTGTTACGAGCAGGCCCGAAAGCCCTTCGCCACGACATGCGGAAAATGTCCTTTCAACGGGGAAGCCCTCCGCAGGCCGTTCATCGAAACTTCCTTGATTTATTGTGGACGCTGATGAGGGAACCAGGATGAAAGTGAAAAAGTTGAATACGCAAGCGTCACCCGGAAACGAGACCGCGGAAAAATCTTTCCCTATCGTCGCTCTTGGGGCTTCCGCAGGCGGGCTCGAAGCGCTTCAGGGTTTTTTCGACCACATGCCGTCTGACTCCGGCATGGCCTTCATGGTCCTCCAGCACTTGAACCCTAAAGGGAAGAGCATGCTGGGGGCTATTCTGCAAAAGCACACGCAAATGGAGCTTCTGGATGCGCAAGATGAGATGAGGGTCGAACCAAACCGCGTTTATCTCAATCCTGCCGGAAAGGACGTCGGCATCTTCAACGGTGTTTTTCAACTGACAGACCCCATTAAGACACGAGGTATCAGCCTTCCCATCGATCACTTCCTGCGCTCCCTTGCACAGGACCAGGGGGAGAGATCCCTTTGCGTCATTCTTTCAGGAACCGGTAGTGACGGCACCCTGGGGCTCAAGGCAATTAAGGAGTCCGGCGGGATGACCATTGTCCAGGACCCGCGAAGTGCAAAATATGACGGAATGCCCCGGAGCGCCATAGACGCCGGTTTTGCAGACCACATTCTGCCCGTTGAAGAAATCCCCCGGGAGTTGCTGAGCTATGTACGGCAACCCTACCTCCAACCTCCGGGAAAACTCCAGATCGAGGAGAAGCAATTCGCCGGTTACGTGCAGAAGGTCTTGATGCTTATTCGCTCCGTTACCGGCAGGGATTTCACCGGGTACAAAAAGAGCACCATCCATCGCAGAATCAGGCGCCGCATGGCCGTTCACAAGATCGAACATGTGGCGGACTACCACCGTTATCTCCAGGAAAACCATGCCGAAATATATAGACTCTTTAAAGAGTTACTGATCCTGGTGACGAGCTTCTTCAGAGACCCGCCCGCGTTTGAAGTTCTGGCTGCCGGAGTGATTCCCCAGATCCTTGCCAACCATCGGGATGGGTCGCCTGTGCGTGTCTGGGTGCCGGGATGCGCCACGGGAGAGGAAGCCATCTCGATTTCGATGCTCTTTATAGAAGCGATGGATAAGCTTAACATACAGGTGCACCTTCAGGTGTTTGCAACCGACGTGGACCCCGAGGCTATCCAGCGCGCACGGGTAGCCGAATATCCCGAAACAATCGCCTCGGAAGTCTCATCGGAGCGCCTGGAGCGTTTCTTCATCAAGAAGAACGGGGGCTACGGACTAAAGAAAGACATTCGCAATTCAATTGTATTTGCCGTCCAGGACCTTGTGACCGATCCTCCTTTCCCCAAGCTGGACCTGATTAGTTGCAGAAATGTACTCATCTACATGGACCCGCCTCTACAAAAGAAGATAATGAACCTCTTTCATTTTACGCTGAGTGAAAACGGGTATCTCTTTTTAGGGACATCGGAATCGATCGGGGAGTTCTCGGACCTTTTCTCACCTGTGGATGTAAAGGCAAAAATCTTTAGATCAAAGAAGCTTCTCAGCCGGCAAGCTACGCCTGCTTTGTCCTCGGGTGAGTTTATTCGCACCGGTCGGGCAAACCGGGAAAGGCATGAGTTCAAAGTGGCAGGCGCCGGAGAATTTGTGGAAAGAATCGTACTGGATCAGTATGCACCGGCCAGCGTTCTAATTAACGAGAAATTTGACGTGATCTATTCCCGGGGACCGACGGACAGGTACCTGCTCTATCCCAAAGGGGAGCCGAGTTCCAATATTTTCAAGATTGTCCCCGACGCGCTGCGCCACCGGCTACCAACAGCAATCAACAGAGCGCTCATCGACGGAGAATCTTCCGTTCTTCATGGATTAAGGCTAAAGCGGGATGAGCGCGCGAGAGCGGTCGATGTCACCATTCGCCCCGTGCAGATGCCATCGGATGCTCAGAAGCTCGTTCTCCTGGTATTTATTGACAGACCGTACTCCGATAAAGGCTATACGAAAAAGTCCGGCGGGGAGACTGATTCGTGCATCGCGGAGATCGAACGTGAGCTTCAGGTTACACGCGACAACCTCCAGGCTACAATCGAAGGACAGGAGGCAGCCAATGAGGAACTCAAGTCGGCAAATGAGGAGCTGCAGTCCGCCAACGAAGAACTCCAGAGCATGAACGAGGAGATGGAGACCGCCAAGGAGGAACTCCAGTCCACAAACGAGGAGTTGCTTACTGTCAACTCCGAGTTTCAAGCTAAAATAGATGAGATGTCCGATCTCAACAACGATATCAATAATCTTCTCGCGAGTACTGAAATTGGGACCATCTTCCTTAATGCCCATCTTGAGATCAAGCGTTTCACCCCTTCGATGACTAAGCTGTTCAGCCTCATCCCTACAGACGTGGGAAGGCCCATTCGTGATTTGACCACTCAAATATCGTACCCGGATCTGTATAAAGATGCCCAGACGGTCCTCGATACTCTCCAGGCACAGGAAACAGAGGTAATGACCGAAGATAGCAGATGGTTCCTAATGCGTATCCTGCCCTACCGGACGAAAGAAAATGCAATAGATGGAGTTGTGATCACCTTCATTGACATAACGGATCGAAAGCGGGCCGTAGAGCAGATGCGTGCAGCCAAGAACTTCGCCGAAAGAATCGTGGAGACCGTGCGAGTGCCCTTGCTCATCCTCGATCCGGACCTTAACGTAGTCTCCGCAAACGACCAATTCTGCCGCAAGTTCAGAACGACGCGGGGCGAAACGGATAACAAGCGCATCTATGATCTTGGAAACGGCCAATGGAATATCCCCAGACTTCGGGAACTGCTGGAGCAAATCGTACCCGATAACAACTCTGTTGATGACTTCGAGGTCGAGCACGATTTCCAGGGAATCGGTTTTAAGAAGATGTTCCTCAATGCCCACCGGATTCCGGAGGAGGGTGAGCGCACGGGCATGATTCTGCTCTCCATGGAAGATATTACCGGTTCAAGCTGACTTAGCGGTGAAGACATCCTTAATAGCATAGCATCTCCAACAGGAATGATTATTGTTCTTATATACGCAGACTCCATTGCCGGTCACATTGCAACGCAGAGAGTATATTGAGGAAAAAACGAGCACAATAAAAGGTGGACACTACTAATTTGTAAGCAGAAGAGTAGCCCCGAGGTAAATTGTATGTCTTTAGTGCAGATGCATGATTTGCAAAGACGGCGGATGGCAGGAAATTCATAAGATTTGGAAATGGAAAAAAGCTGATGAAGCTGAAAAATCGAAGCCATTGAATATGAGTAGCGGCGTAATAAGGTCATTCGGGCATACTTTTCTTATCTGGAGGTTCTGATAATGAAAAGCAAAAGAGGCCCGAAAGGTTCCGAAGATCTCAGAAAGCGAGCCGAGGAAAGCCTGAAATCCGAGTCCCACAGGCCGGGTGATACGCGCTCGGAGGAGGCAGCCTCCCTTATTCATGAACTACGGGTGCATCAGATCGAACTCGAAATGCAAAACGAAGAACTCCGGCGGGTACAAGACGATCTCGAAATTTCACGCTCACGATATGCCGACCTCTACGATTTTGCTCCTGTTGGCTACCTTACCCTGAACAAACACGGCCAAATCGTTGATCTAAACCTGACTGCAGCCGGACAGCTTGGTGTTGAGAGAGGGCGTTTGATTAACAAGCATTTTCAACATTCTGTTTTCCAACCGGATAAAAAGGAGTTTTTCTCCCACCTCAGCGCTATTTTTGATAAGCGTGAAAGGCAGATTGCTGAAGTAAGGCTGTCTCCGAAAGACGGACCGCAATTCTATGCCCGGCTCGAGAGCATATACATGGGGGGGGGGGAGGCGGCACCGGGCTGTGCAGGACAAATATGAGTGATGTCACTCTGCCCAAAAAAGCCGAACAGATCTTGCGAAACGCCCATCATGAACTGGAGCGTTGCGTGGATGACCGCACCTGCGAACTTACAAAGGCCAATGAGCTTCTGAAGCTCGAAATCGCCGAGCGCGAGCGTGGAGAAAGAGAACTCAAAGTTTATGCTAAGAAGCTTGAGATCAGTAACCGGGATCTCCAGGACTTTGCGTTCATTGCTTCCCATGATATGCAGGAACCCCTTCGAAAAATCCAAACCTTCACCCACCTGGTCAATGAGAAACACGCGGGGAAGCTTGATAGTACCGGCCGTGATCTCTTCGAGCGCATTGCCAAAGCTGCAAAGCGCATGTCGGAGATGGTCCGGGGACTCCTGGAATTTTCTCGAGTGGGAAGCAGTTCGAATCCCTTTACCACTACTGATTTGACCCTTCTGGTCAGGGAGGTGATGAGTGACATCGAAGTGCTCATTGAAGAGTCGGCCGCGCACATTGAGGTGGGAGACCTGCCGACCATAGAAGCTGACCCCATCCAGATGCGGCAGCTCTTTCAGAATATCATTATTAATTCATTGAGATTTCACGGCGAGGAAAATCCTATCGTAAAGATCTATGCCAAACCCGGCAGCGTATGTCGAGAAGGAGATGATCGCCCTGAAGGGAAGGTTTACCAGATTTTTGTTGAGGATAACGGCATTGGTTTTGACGAGAAGTATCTCGATCGCATCTTTACCTTATTTCAGCGTCTTCACAGCAGGAGCGCCTATGAGGGGACCGGTATGGGACTTGCTATCTGCCGGAGAATCGTCGAACGCCACAAAGGGCGCATCACAGCCAGGAGCACACAAGGCGACGGCGCAACGTTCATTGTCACTCTTCCCGAGAAGCAGCTTCAAGATGAGCTGAAATAACCTCATTTGACCTATGGCCTTGGAAGACCGATCTTCACAATGACGGATTTGCTTCCCGGGGTTTCTTCCTTCTCTCAACTGGGCCTCCGACCCCCGCAGTTACGTAGATCGACTCCATTCTGTTTTTCCGGGGCTTCAATAGTCCCTTCATAAACAACTGCTTCCGAACGGGGTATTCGGACTCAAGCCTCCTTTGTGGGAACCGGCAAAGACGGCATATCGTCTGATATTCTGTTTATTTGCTCTACAACCCACAATGATTATCCTATGAGCATTAATGACAGGCAAAACCAAAAACAGCTATTTTGACAGGAGCATCCGAAGGAATCGGAGCGATCCTGGGTAACAGTGAGGAGGATCCCTTGACAGCACTTAAACCCGGGGCCCAAGCCCCTGACTTTTCCCTTTCAACCACCCCCGATCAAAAAGTATCTCTCTCCGAATTTCGCGGACAACCGGTAGTCCTGGTCTTCTATCCAGCCGATTGGAGCCCCGTTTGCAGTGACCAGTTGTCGCTCTATAACGAGTTGAAGCCCGAATTCTCCGAGTTTGAAGCGCAAATAATCGGCATCTCAGTCGACGGCGTCTGGTGCCATCTCGCCTTCAGCAAAGATCGCAAATTGCACATTCCGCTCCTGGCGGATTTTGAGCCCAAGGGCGCGGTAGCCCGTCAGTACGGCGTCTACCGGGAAAAAGAGGGCGAGTCGGAGCGGGCATTGTTTGTCATCGATGCCGAGGGCGTCATTCGTTGGAGTTACGTCTCGCCGGTGGGCATCAATCCGGGCGCGGACGGCATTTTGAAAGCTCTCGAATCGATGGCCAAAGGCGAAAAAGCGGTCGGCGCCAGGAACTAGTTCGACGTCCGGATCAGGAGGTATCATGGACAAATCCGCCACCCTCACCCAACCCGTTTCAGCGCGTGACCACGCTGAAGGACCCGCCGACGCCCCTTTGACTTTAGTGGAATACGGCGATTATCAATGCCCCTACTGCGGGGCCGCCTATCCCGTCGTGAAGCGCTTGCAGAAGACGTTGGGGAAGAAGATGCGATTTGTGTTCAGGAACTTTCCTCTGACCCAGATGCACCCCTACGCCCTGATCGCTGCCGAAGCGGCGGAAGCCGCGGCCCTCCAGGGTAAGTTCTGGGAGATGCACGATCTGCTTTACGAGCAGCAGGCCTCCCTAGATCCGGACATCATTCCCTTGTGGGCTGAAAGGATCGGGTTGAATCTCGAACAATTAGGGAACGATATCAGGCAAGGCGTTGCTGAAAAGCGTATCAAGGAAGACCGCCAGAGCGGCATTCGCAGCGGAGTTAACGGCACGCCGACCTTTTTTATCAACGGGACGCGCCACGACGGCTCGCTGGATTATGACTCGCTGCTGGAAGCCTTAAAGTCCGAATTGGCGCTACTCTCAGTCTAAATACGTCAGCGGCAAAAGGAGAAGCGAGATACTGGACGTTGCTACGCCTCAGCTCCTGTCACTGCCCTGGCCAAGGCCGCCAGCTTCTCATCCAGCCGCCTGGCCGCAACCGTCACTTTCTGATTATGCAGGCGGGCCATCAACGAAGAAGGAAGATCATAGGCCAGCCGTGTTTTTCCTGTTGCGGAATCTTCGTAGATCATTATCCGCACGGGCACGTTCAAACCGACGCCAAGGTCGTGTTCCAACATCGTCCGCGCGATGAGCGGATTTCCGAGGATGTAGAGTTTGCACCGGGCAGGCAGTCCGACGTGTGACAGCCACACGCCATGATCGATATCGAGAAAACGCATGAAGCCGCTTGCTCCTTCAAAGGACCGGACTCGAGTCTCAAAGTCATGCGCGCCGCTGGAGGCAGCCAGGAGTTTTTGGAATGCGTCGCCGGTGATCTCACCCACCGCCTTCTCGAAAGCGGTGACAACTTCGTGGAACGAGCGTTCGCTCACATGCTCACAGTGAATTAACGTGCTTTCATCTTTCATCGCTTGCCTCCCGTGTGAACGCGCCGGCCGTGGGTGATTCGGGTTGTGTTCCGCGTCCGCGTCGGCGGCCTCTCCCGCCCGCCGCGCCTCGCAGGTTTTCAAGTTCAACCGATATTTAGTTATCCACCTTAATTGCTCCACGCTCTTCAGGCTAAGAAGCTGTATGGAGGCCGTCAACGGGGTAAAGAGTTCAGGGAGCTGCTGACAAAATATCACCGGATGCCGGTGAGACTTCCCACCTTTAAGATCCATGCAGGATGCAACGCCCTGAGGCTATTACCAAAATTTAGCTGACTTTTCAGCCACTTGTCGATGAGATCGCAATGATTACCGTTTTTTTAGGGAGTTTTGTGGAATGAGTTTAGAAAGGAGACTATCATGGCTATCAAGCAAACATCCGGCGCTTCTCGCCGCCACGAGCCCGCCACGCGTGAACCTTTCGCTGGAGATATCGGCATTGTCAACCTGGCCCGAAGCGAAGCCGCTAAAACCGAGATCACCGTCCAACCGCTCCGCGGAAACATCAGCGTTCTCATGGGTTCCGGCGGCAATATTACCGTTTTTTCCGGTCCCGACGGCAAGCTCCTCGTTGACGCCGGCATCCCTGCCTCAAAGCCCAAAATCATCGATGCCCTCGCCGCTATCAGCCGGGACCCTGTCAGGTATCTCATTAATACGCACTGGCATTTCGATCACACGGACGGCAACCAATGGGTGCACGATGCAGGCGCCACCATCATCGCCCACGAGAACACGCGCAGGCACCTTTCAAGCATCACTCGAGTGGACGATTGGGACTTTACTTTCCCACCCTTACGAGAAAGCGCACTGCCGACAGAAGTGTTCAAGACCGATCGCACTCTAGACATCAATGGCGCCACCACTGCGCTCGAATACTACGGCCCCTGCCATACCGACGGCGATATCTCCGTGGAGTTTGCCCACGCCGATGTCTTTATCACCGGCGACACGTGGTGGAACGGTTTTTATCCCTTCATCGACTATTCGACCGGCGGCAGCATCAACGGCATGATCCGCGCCACGGAAGCCAATCTTTCCAAGGTCACGGACAAGACCATCATCATACCGGGACATGGCGCGGTCGGTGATAAATCCCAACTCACCAAATACCGCGACATGCTGGTCAACATGCGCGACAAGGTAGCCGCTATTAAAAAGCAGGGCATGTCCCTCGATGAAGTGCTCGCCGCCAAACCCAGCGCTGCCTATGATGCCAGGTGGGGCAGATTCCTGATTGACGGATCTTTCTTCACGCGGCTGGTATACGCCGGTGTCTGATTAAAAATAGGACTGGAGAAACTATTATGCCGACTATGCGTGTTATGCAAGTGAGCAAACCGGGTGGCCCCTTTGAACTCGTTGAACGCGCAATTCCGGAACCGGGCGCCGGGTCCGTGCGTGTTAAAGTTCAAGCCTGCGGCATCTGCCACAGCGACTCTTTAACCATGGAGGGGACTTGGCCCGGCATCCTGTACCCCCGTGTCCCGGGGCATGAGATTGCCGGAATCATCGATGCGGTCGGCGCCGGCGTGACCGGATGGACGCCGGGCCAACGGGTCGGAGTCGGCTGGCACGGCGGACACTGCGGGTATTGCGATTCTTGCCGTCGCGGCGACTTCGTTACCTGCCAGATCGCGCTTCAAATACCCGGCATCACGTACGACGGCGGCTATGCCGAATTCATGATCGCTCCTGCCACAGCCCTGGCACTGATCCCGGCAGAGCTTTCAGCCGTGGAAGCGGGACCGTTGATGTGTGCGGGGATCACCACTTTCAATTCCCTTCGAAACAGCGGCGCACGCCCCGGCGATACGGTCGCGGTACTCGGAATAGGAGGGCTCGGACATTTGGCCGTTCAGTTCGCTGCGAAGATGGGTTTCAAGACCGTTGCCATCGCGCGCGGCCGGGACAAGGAATCGCTGGCCAGGAAGCTTGGTGCTTGGCATTACATTGATAGCCAGGCGCAGGACGTCTCGGAGGCATTAGTCAAGTTGGGGGGCGCCAGGGTCATCGTCGCAACCGTGACGAGCAGCAAGGCCATGAGCGCGGCCGTGGGAGGTCTCAGCGTCAACGGGAGGTTAGTCGTGCTCGGCGTCGGTGCTGATCCGCTCGAAGTAAATGGAATCCTGCTCATCATGGGACGCCGGTCGATCGTCGGGTGGCCCGCCGGCTCCTCTATCGATTCGCAGGACACGCTCTCCTTCAGCGTGCTCACCGGCGTGCGGGCAATGACCGAAGAATTCCCGCTGGAGCGCGCCGCAGAAGGCTACGAACGAATGATGAGCGGCAAGGTACGGTTTCGAGCAGTTCTAACTACCTAAGGGTGAAGGGTGAAAGGATGAAAATTTCACCCTTCACTCTTCACTTTTCAATCTTCAGGGGTTTCTCCGGGAGGCGGCATCAGAACCGAAAAGACTGGATTGGTTGCGCTTCGCTCCACCCATCCGGGTTTCGATAGGTTTTGGTGGGCTGCGTTGCCGCTCAGCCCACCCTACTGGTCTACGGGTTTTTTCATGGTTTCAGGGTGTCATATGGGGACATGAACGACTGTTCCCATCAAAAGCCCACCTTCTCAAATCCTTTCAGGCCCAAAATCTTCCTGGCTTCGTCGGGTGTGGCAGGATCGATGCCCAGTTCTCCGGCGATGCGGACTATCTTGGCGACCTGCTCGGCGTTGCTTTTCGCCATCCTGCCTTTTTCAAGGTAAAGATTGTCCTCGAGACCCACACGGACATTGCCGCCTATGAGCAGGGACTGCGTGCAAATGGGGAACTGGGCACGTCCCGCGACGCAGACGGAAAACTCGAAATCCCCGATCATCTTCTTAGCATAGTCCACGAGAAAGAGCAGGTTCTCGGAACTCGGCGTGATTCCGCCCAGGACCCCCATGACGAACTGGATGTAAACGGGCTTTTTGACATACCCCGCCTGGATCATGAAGGCTATATTGTTGACCATCCCGGAGTCATAGATCTCAAACTCGGGCTTCGTCCCGGTTTCATTGAATATCGCACAGTATTCCTTCATGGACTTGAAAGTATTGGCGAAGATGAAATCCTCCGTCATGCCGAGATACTGTTTCTCCCATTCAAACTTCCACTCCTTGTATCTCGGGATGACCGGAAAGAGGGCGAAGTTTATGGAGCCGGCGTTGAACGATGCAAGTTCCGGCTTGTAAAGGGTAACCGGTGCGGCGCGCTGCTCCGCCGTCATTCCCAACCCTCCGCCCGTCGTAATGCAGACGACCATGTTGCAGCGGCTCTTGATGCTCGTGATGATTTCCTTCATGAGGTTCACATCGGGGACGGGCATCCCCGTTTCGGGATTGCGGGCGTGGACGTGGCAGACGGCAGCGCCTGCCTCAAATGCCTTCACGGCCTCATCGGCAATCTGCGCCGGCGTGATGGGCAGATGATCCGACATCGTCGGGGTATGGATACTTCCCGTGATTGCCGCGGTTATGATGGCTTTTTCTTTCATACTGTTCCTCCTCGTTTCTTCGGATCCAAGAAGTCGGGCTGGAGAAACTCGGGATTTGGATACGTATAAAACCCTTTTCCGCTCTTAACACCCAGCTCACCTCTTTTGATCATCTCCGCCAGTGCATCGGGCGGCTTGTCGCCTGGGTCCTTCGAGTCAGCGTAATAGGACATCTCGATATTGAAGACGGTATCCAGACCAACGGTATCCATCAGAGCAAAGGGTCCGACTTTCATGCCGGAGAAGATGCGCCATGCCCGGTCGATGTCCCGGAAGTCAGCGATGTCATTTGCCCACATGTAGAGGGTTCGTTTCTTTATGGCCCGCCACACGCTGTTGAAACAGAAGCCCAGAGCCTCCTTATTTACCCTCAACGGCACAACACCCAGAGAACGGATCCAGTCCTCACCCTTCTGCATGGCATCGGGAAGAGTCTTTGTCCCCGCCATGAGATCAGCCATATTCAATCCCTGGAGCGGAAAATAGAAGTGGATATTGATGCAGTGCTCCGGCCTGCCGCTGCTCGCTTCCATTCTCGATACGGGAAGGGAGGAGCTGTTTGTGGCAAAGATCGCTTTGGCCGGGGCCTTTTCTCCCATCTGTTTGAAGACCTCCCGCTTTATTTCCACGTCTTCGGTTACCGACTCTTCAACCAGATCAGCGTCTTTGAGCGCATCATCCAGATTCGCCGCAAACCGGATATTCTTTTTGCATTCCTCCCACTTATCAAAGGCAATGAAAGGGTCGATGCCCTTTGCCTTTAAGTCAGCATACAGTTTGGCGTAGGTTTCATCAAAGGCGCCTTTTCTGATGTCGTAGACGCAGACTTTATAACCGGCATATGCTGCAAGCATAGCGATCTGCGTACCCAGAACGCCCGAACCGACGACTGCCACATGTTCAAACGGTTTTTCCATGAATTCTCCTTTTCAACCATGGATGGTCTATGCGCCGATTATTATTCCGCGTATAGCAAACTTACAACAGGTTTAATTTAGATCTTTTTCAAAAACTTCAGTATCTCGATAAGGCCGTCATCCCGCCATCCGGCAATCTCTTCATTGGTCCGGCCCTGTTCGGGTATGCGATTGGCCATTTCTTCGTTCACGCCTTCCTGAGCCTTTTCATACCAGCCTGGCGGCCATTTCTTCCATGTGGCCATGTCCTCCCACCAGAGTTCCACGGAATTCTCGACGTGTTTGAGTAGACCCTGAATCCCTTGGGGACCGCCCCCCAATTGGTAGATGAGGTTGGGACCCATGAGTGCGTAGCGCAGGCCCGGTCCGAAGTTTACGGCTTTGTCGATGTCCTCCACTGAGCAGACCCCTCTCATCACGAGATCGACGGCTTCCCGGTAGAGGGCCATGGAGAGCCTGTTGGAGATGAACCCGAGGGCTTCCTTCCGCAGAACGATGGGTTCCTTGCCCAGCGACATGTAGAAGCCGCAGGCTCTCTTTACTGTCTCTTCGCTCGTCTTTTGCCCTCTACTGATCTCAACGAGCGGGATGAGATGAGGAGGATTGTAAGGGTGGGCGCCCAGACATCTCTCAGGATGCTCCGAACCTTTCGCAATTTCCGTGATAAGAAGCCCTGAAGTGCTGCTCGCAAAGACGGCGTCCGCCGGAGCATGTTTATCAACCTCTGCGAGCAGGGCCTGTTTTACTTCATATTTCTCCAGAACCGACTCCTGGAGGAACTGCACATCTTTCACTGCCTCTGCAAGGCTCGTCGTGTATTTTGCCAGGCCCAGGGCCTCGTTCAGTTTGTCAGCCGTCAAGATACCTTTTGAGACAAGATATTCCATATTTTTACGGATACGTTTTTCGGCTGTCGTCAGGGCCGCATCGCTGATGTCGTAGATATGAACAGAGAAGCCCTTCCAGAGGAAGTTGGCCGCCCAGCTTGAACCGATGAGGCCTGCTCCAAGCACAGCCGTTTTTCTGATCTCGGGTATCTCCATAGATTCCTCCTCCGGGGACCGATTAACCATAGATCCAGATGCCCAGCGGGATAGCGAAGAACAGGGCTATGGTTGTCGCAACAACATGCCCCCAGAAAATGTGTTTGTATGCGTTGGCGTGGGTGAGCCCGGAGACCGCAAGAATGGTGATGACGACTCCGTTATGGGGCATGGCGTCCCAAGCGCCGGAGGACATGGCGGCAATCCTGTGGATCAGGTCCGGACTGAGGCCGAGGGCAAGATATTTGGGAACCAAGGTCGTCAGGACAATTCCGAGGCCTCCGGATGCGGACCCGGTAATGGCCGCCATGATGCTCGTAGCGACCGAAAGAGAGATGACCGGGTTCATGGGGAGCGTCAGCAGCCAGGAGGAGACCGCCGTGAACCCCGTTGTAGAGGCCACGGCCATGCCGTAGCCGACGTCGGCGCAGGTGTTCACGATGGGAACGACCGTATTCAGAGCGCCTCTATTCAAAGTATCCAACATCTTGACGTAGTATTTCCAGAACAGGATGATGCAGGCGACCACACCTGCTGTCAAAGCGACAACGGCATCTCTCTTGACATAGGGAAGGTCGATGTTGAGCAGCAAGAGAACGATCAGCGGCGGAACCAGGCTTAACCATACGCTGGGCAAGGGTCCCGAAGCCGGGGCTCCTGCTCCGAGGACACCGGCTGCGGGTTCCTCGTACACTTCACCTCTTGCCTTGGACTTTTTCAGTATGTAGCGGAAATACAGGACGTTTAAGGTTGTCACAACGACCGCTCCCATAAGACCGACCAGCGGAGCAGAAGTCGTCGTTGAGGCCATGTATTTTGTGGGCATGATGTTTTGGATCTGCGGAGTTCCCGGGAGCATGGTCATCGTTAGCGATGCCGCTCCGAATATGAAGGCCGCCATGAAGAGATGCCAGGAGAGATTCGCCTCTTTGAAGAGGGGCCGCGCGATAGGAATAACCGTGAATATGACTACGAACAGGCTCACGCCGCCGTAGGTGAGACATATGGAGACGACCGAAATAGCCAGAAGCACCCGCATGGGACTCTCTTTTCCGATCACTCTCAAAATACCCTCGGCGATGGAGCGCGCCGCCTGCCCGTCTTCCATGAATTTGCCGAACACGGAACCAGCCAGAAAGATCAGGTAAAACTTCCCGGCGTAATTGACGAACCCTTTCATATAGGGTCCTGTCATCGTTTCCATGATATTCATTTGGGAGAAAATGGATAGTAAGACGACGGCGAGGGGTGCGATGATGATGATATGCCACCCTCTCAGCGCCAGAACGACAATGAAGACTAACGACACTATAATTCCGATGACACTCCAGTCCATTTAAATTCCTCCCTTCTTTTCAGAATGAATGAAGAAAAATAAAGCCCTGCCGAAGTGACGGATTCGCACATTACATGCCAATAAAAAAGGCTCAATATTTCCAATAAGATGGGACTTTGAGCCTCGGCTGGTGTAGCGAACAGCTACAATAATAAGTGTAGATATTGGCTACATTATCCCCCTCGCCTGTCTCCCTTTCACATTGATCTTGTACCGGCTCATTTTCTTATAGAGGACGCTTCTGTCGATCTGCAATATTTCAGCGGCCCGTTTTTTATTTCCTTTGGTCATCTGTAAAATGCTGATGATCGCATCTTTTTCCAGTTTGATTCTCAGGTCGTTTAAATTGGCGAATTTTTCGATTGGTTTGTTGGGGGTCCCATCAAGCAATCGCGGTACAAATCGTTCAAAATGATAAACGTTCAGATGTCCTGAAAGGGCGATATTTGCGGCCCTCTCCAGAAGGTGTTCCAGTTCCCGAACGTTGCCGGGCCAATGATATCGGGCAAATGATTTCAACACGTCCTTGTGCACGCCCTGGATATTAAGGCCCAATCCATTGTTTATTTTCGCAATGAAATGATTGACAAGCTCGGGAATGTCGTCCAGCCGCTCCCGGAGCGGAGGAACCTGGAGCGATACCACATGAACGCGGTAGTACAAATCCTCGCGGAATTCACCTTTTTCGACAAGTTCCTTTAAATTTCTGTTCGAGGTGCAGATCAAGCGGATGTCCGTATAAATGGTTCTTGTCCCTCCTATTCTTTCAATCTCTTTTTCTTGAATAGCCCTCAATAACTTTGATTGCAGCGCGAGCGGAAGTTGATCGATCTCATCAAGATACAATGTCCCCTGGTGCGCCATCTCAAATTTCCCGAACTTGCCACCCTTTCGGGCGCCGGTGAACGCACCCTCATCATAGCCGAACAACTCCGACTCTATCAAATCTTTGGGAATTGCGGCGCAATTCAAGGCAATTAATGGCTGATGCCTGCGGGGACTCGCCTGATGGATTGCATGAGCAAACAATTCTTTCCCTGTCCCCGTTTCCCCTGTAATCAAGATCGTCGATTTCGTTTGCGCCACTTTCCTTGCAAATTCCTTTGCCTCCGTTATCGCTGCTGATGAGCCAATAATGTTGTTTATAGAGTACTTTGCCCCTCTCAATTTTTGTAATTCATTCTTGAATTGACTCAACTCATCACTTAAACGCCGCACCAGATCCAAAGTGGAGATTGTACTCATATAGTTAATAGTATTCATGGAAGTGTAAGCGAATACCCCAAGGATATTATCGCCTTTGATGAGCGGGACATAATGTGCGACCACAGTTTCGCCATTGGCCAGTGTAAACAACTTGCAATCCGGTTGCCCTGTTTTCCTGATCATGGGCATGCTCGTATTAGGAATGATCTTGAGAACATGCCGGCCAATGATATCTTTCTTCTTGCGGTTCAATATCTTGGCATAGTGGTCGCTTATGGCTATGATTCTATCTTCTGAATCCGTGACAATCGTTACTCCCGTTCTTGACAGACTATCGAATATCAGACTGGTGATTTCATGACCCTCAAAGTCTCCGCGCATGACATTCCCTTCCTAAATCGATGTGATACTTTCCCGTCAAGGCGCCTCAATTTTAGGATTACCCATATCGACGAGTGTTGCGAACAGCAACACAGTACTATCAGCGGGCAATACAGGCCGTTACAAAACTCTTTCCGACCGTGAAAAGCAAATTGGACGATTTCGGGTAGTTTTTTGACCGAAGACCGTCCTCCCCTTAATGATCGAGAAAATATATCGATGGGAATGATCCTAAAGGGGCGTTGAGCGGCTCTGCCCCCAACCTCCTTACGTGGCCGGGACCACTCCGAATGATCTGAAAGCTTCATAAGATTAAGGCAGGAACAAATCGGCTTCCATTCGCTTCAAACTACTTCTATGCCGCGGTGCGTAAATCCATAGATGCCCATGGCAGAACTAGTCCGGAGCCTGCCGCCGTCATAGAAATCGAACCGGCGCGCCTGATCGCTCAGGCACGCCTAAGGCAAGAGAGGGTTATTTCTCTTTTCGCACGAGGGCACGCAGCGCACGTTCTTTGGTCTCATAAATGTGTGGCGCCACATCCCGCTTTGCCAGTTCATCGCCTAGCTTCATCCTCAGGAAGGTGCTTGTCGTATAACGCGTAGTGCTTTTGTAGAAACGCATGACATATTTCACCAAATCCGAGTACTCGTCGACCAATTCCGGGGCTATGTTGAAATTGTCATAGTTTACAATCGTATTGACTTTCTTACCCAAAGGAACCAGCATGCCCTCAATGATTCCCTTGATTCTCAGGATATCCTCTGACGATCTGACATATAGGTTTTCAAAGTTGACAAAGAAAAGGTTCTCCTCGGGATCGTAAGTCAGGCGTTCTTCGAGCGGCATGCTCAGCAGATCGTTCTTAAGACCCATTGGCTCCGGCCGAAAAATCCTCGCGTCCATCAGCCGTGGTTCTTTGTTGATGATCGGTTTAAAATCCATAAGGGTCAGGACGTCCCTTTCCAGGTCAATTCCCGGAGCTATTTCGATCAGTTCCAGACCCTCTTCGCGAAGCCTGAAGACGCAGCGCTCCGTAACGTAGAGCACAGGTTGCTTGTTCATTGCCGCATATCGGCCACTGAAGGTCTTCTGTTCGACCTGATCGATGAATTTTCGCTCTTTTCCCTCCTGCTCGATCTTCACCTTGCCGTCTTCCAGTGCAACCTTCAGCCCCCCTGCGGTGAAAGTGCCGACAAAAATAATATTTTTGGAATTTTGGCTGATGTTGATGAATCCGCCCGGTCCGACGAACCTCGGTCCGAACTTGCTGACATTGACGTTGCCCTCCTTGTCCACCTCCGCAGCCCCGAGGAATGCCATGTCCAGACCGCCTCCGTCGTAAAAATCGAACTGGTAAGGCTGGTCGACCAAGGCAACCATATTGGTCCCGGTACCGAAGTTGACTCCCATATTGGGAAGTCCGCCGATAACGCCGGGCTCGGTCGTCATGGTGAGGTATTCGAGGACCTTCTCTTCATTGGCAATCTGGGCAACCCCGTCCGGCATGCCGATCCCCAGGTTAACCACACTGTTGGGCATCAACTCGAAAGCCGCCCGCCTGGCGATGACCTTTCTGTGGCTCATTTCCATAGGCGGGATTGACTGCATGGGCATTCTGATCTCACAACTGAAAGCCGGATTATAAAATTCGATAAAAGTTTGCCAGTGGTTTTCGGGCTTGGCCACTACCACGCAATCGACAAGTATCCCCGGGATCTTGACCTGGCGGGCATTGAGCGTCCCGCGATCGGCGATTCGTTCAACCTGCACCATGACGATACCGCCGGAATTCCTGGCTGCCATTGCCATGGAAAGTGCCTCAAGGGTTAGGGCCTCCTTCTCCATGGTAATATTCCCGTCCTCATCCGCCGTCGTCCCTCTCAAGAAGGCAACGTCGATAGGCAGGGTTTTGTATAAGAGGCATTCCTTTCCGCCGATGTGGAGCAGTTCGACGAGGTCTTCTCCCTCTCTTTTCGTCAGTTCATTGAGTTTTCCGCCATCAATCCTCGGGTCGATAAAAGTTCCAAGACCGACGTAGCTTATGTGGCCGGGCTTGTGCCCCGCGATATCGCGAAAAAGATGGGAGACTACGCCCTGAGGAAGGTTGTAGGCAAGGATCGTGTTTTCCCTGATAAGTCTCTGAAGCTCAGGCGCCAGCCCGATATGGCCACCGATGACTCTTCCTATCATCCCTTCAACGCCAAAATGGTTCAGTCCTCTCGTTTTGCCGTCTCCCTGCCCGGCGGCGTAAATCAGGGTCAGGTTCCTGGGACTTCCCGTCCTCAAAAAGTGTTCCTTGAGCTGGATGACGATCTCTTCCGGAAAACCCGCTCCAACGAAACCTTCATTTGCTATCGTATCACCGTCTCTTATGAGACTGACGGCTTCTTCCGCCGAAATGATCTTGCCTTTCTTCATGCGCATCGCCTGGACCGGCGTAAGCATGGGATGGGTGAATCCGTTTTTGGAGACCATTTCTGCCATGGGTAAATTCCTTTCTTACGCCTCCATCGACAGAGTCTGCTTTGGAAAAGCGCCGAGCGCTCCCTTCCTGGAGGCGTTTCACTATGTCCCCCGGGATTGCTGCGCCCCAAAAGCTGCGCACCAATCCCGGGGGCAAGGGTTTATTAGACAGGCGCTTCTAGTAAATCCCCGTGAGCATGTAGAACGCGATGACCACAAACACCATTGACGTCTTGATCAGAGTCATCATCCCGATATCCGCATACGATTGCCTGTGGGTCAGCCCACATACTGCAAGAAGAGTTATCACCGCTCCGTTGTGCGGCAGGGTGTCGCAGCCGCCGGAGGCCATCGATGCTATCCGGTGGAGAACATCGGGGGAAAGTCCAACCGAGTTCGCCCACGCCAGCCAATTCTTGGACATGAGATCCAGTGCGATCGACATGCCGCCCGAAGCCGAACCTGTTATGCCCGCCAGAGTGGTGACGGACACAGCTTCCGACACAAGCGGCGTAGCTCCGATTTTGATCCCGAGAAGAAAAGCAGCGATCGATTTGAAACCGGGCAAAGCCGCAATGACATTGCCATAACCCACTTCGGAGGCAGTATTCATGATGGCGAGAAGAGACCCTATGGCCCCCACATTCAAGGCTTTCTGCAACCCGCCACTCCCCTTGGGAATGTTCCTGTAACCCAGCGCCAAAGCGACGACGATGCCGGCCACCAGGGATATGATCAGCGACCAGTTGCCGATCACGTTTTTCACGGCGGGAGCCATGAGAGGAGGCTTCAGGGCTGCAATGGGCGCGAGCGAATCGGGATTCCATGTCACCACCCTCGAGAGGATGAAGTTGAGAACAAGGACCGTCAGCAGCGGCAACACTGCAATGTACCATTTGGGCAGCACCACATCTTCGGCAGTCGGCGGTTCATTCAAAGTATGGGCGCCGTAACCCTCCCCCCTTGCCACCGCTTTTCTGCGCCGGTATTCCAACCAGACCATTCCAACGATAAAAATCAGTGTCCCGCCAAGTAAACCCAGCACAGGGGCGGCGTAGCCTGTAGTGCCGTAGAAGCTGGTTGGAATGATATTCTGGATCTGGGGAGTGCCCGGAAAGGCGTCCATGGTGAAGGTGAAAGCGCCCAGGGCAATACAGCCTGGAATCAACCGCTTGGGGATGTCGGCTTCTTTGAACAGCGCCGCTGCAAAAGGGTAGACCGCAAAAACCACGACGAACAAGCTGACACCGCCGTAGGTCAATATGGCGCAAGACAAAACTACGGCAAGGATGGCGTTCTTTTGTCCAAGTCTCTGCATAATCGTATGCGAAATACCCTTTGCCAGAAGAGTGTCTTCCATCACCTTCCCAAACACCGCGCCCAGCAGAAATACCGGGAAAAAGAGCTTCACGTAGACCACGGCTTTGGCCATAAAGAGTTCCGTGTAGGAAGGCATGATCGGCAACCCCTGGAGAGACGCCGCCAAAAGAGCGAAAACAGGGGCGAACAGGATGACCGAAAATCCCATATAGGCCATGAACATCAAAAGAAACAGACTGAGTACAATCCCTAATACATCCATACAGGCGCTCCTTTTAAAGTGGAGGGTAAGTCCTTGCGGCCGTCAATATAGATCGGTGGTTCGTACAAGTGCGAAAATCCAGTTTGGCTTTAAGTCTAAAATGAAAAGTATTCCGCTGATTGTATTTCAAATTGTTGCGGTGAGCCCTCGGCAGAACCTCCTCCCCCGAAGCCGCAGGCTCTTATAGGTTATTCCAGGCTGCGCGGGCCGCTAACCCTTCGACCCGAGCCGCAATCCGCCGTGGATATAGTACACATCCCCGGCCAGGGCCTCATTGCGGTAAAGCTCTCCGACCAGGGACGCGATCTCATAAGGATCGATCAGGCGTCCAATCGGGACCTGGTCCAGAGCTTGATTGACGAGCTTTTTGCTCATGCCGTTCGCCATAGGAGCATCGACATATCCCGGTGCGACGGCAACACAGCGGATCCTGCCGGCCAGTCCGCGCCTGAAGAACTCGGCGGTCAACACCCGGGGCGCCACAGACAAAGCGGCCTCGCATGAGGAATAATTGAGCTGTTCGGCCGCCCCAAGCGAACTTGTGGACGATATGAGGCAGATCAGACCCCGACAGTCATGGTTGATCATTTGCTCTGCGCATTCCCGGACCGTCAGGAAAACGCCCGTTAGATTCGTGTCCAGAACACTCTGGAATTGATCGAGCGACATCTTCCCGATCACTTTCCCGGTATTTTGGTCCGTATCGAGCACCAAACCGTCTCTGGCAATACCTGCACAGGGCACAACCAGGTTAATTTTGCCAAAGACTTCGATCGCTTTTTCTGCAAGTCCGATGCAATCGGCTTCGTTTACAACGTTGCAGGTGACCGTGAGTACTTCGCCCCCCAAACTTTCCAGGGACTTTTTTGCCTCTTCGAGACAATCCTCCGATACATCCGCCAGAACTACCTTCCCTCCGCCGGCCACCCAGTATTCGCCGAGCGCCCGCCCAATTCCTTGAGATCCCCCCGTGATGACCGCCACGGAACCCCTGATATCGAGCATGGCTCTCCTTTCCGGAAATGAACAGAGGGTAGGGGCAAAATCTGGAACGGTGTTACTGAATCAGCTATATTTTGGTTTTTGAATCAACGACAATAAGTTATGAGACCGGCGCGTCTGCTTTGAGAAAGGAGTTGATGGGCAACTCGTATCAGAAGGCCGCATTCAGGAAGAGCAATTTTGATGCCACATTTCAGGAATGGCCTCTGGAGCGAATTTGTGAGACACATACCTTGCCCGCCGGGGGAGGTGTAACCATAAGGTTACATGGCGAGACAGCTAAACGATTAATGAGCCGCATAAGTTGGCCAGTAGCGGGCCACGGGAGAACCGTAGCTAATTTGGTATATGTACCTTATCGGATACATATCGGGATTCCGTGCCGCTTCATCTTCTCATAGAGCTTAACACGGTGTATCTGCAAAATAGAGGCTGCCCTTGTCTTGTTTCCTCCGGCTGCCGCAAGGGCCGCCACAATGGTCTTGCGCTCCGCTTCAGCCCTGGCGTGAGCCAGCGTGGTCGCAGGGGCAGCGCCGGCGCTAAGCTTCGGAATGGAATTCAGGAGGTACTCCGGAACGTGTTCGGGCAACAGCGACTCTTCCCTGCTCATAGCGGCGGCGCGTTCGAGCACGTTTTGCAGCTCGCGCACATTGCCGCGCCAGGTATACGACTTAAGGACTTCCTGAAGTTCGGGCGAAATCGTTCTTTTCATCTCTCCTGTGTCGTTGGAGAGCCTCGCCAGGAAACTATCGGCAATCGCAATGATGTCTTCACGCCTCTCCCTGAGAGAAGGTACGCGAATGGGGATCACGTTGATCCTGTAATAGAGATCCGCCCTGAAGCTTCCCTCGTTTACGAGCTCTTCCAGCGATTTCCCGGTTGCCGCAATAATCCGGATGTCAACCGAACGCGTGATGGTCCCGCCCACCCGTTCGACCTCACGTTCCTGCAAGACCCGCAAAAGCTTTACCTGCATAGCCAAAGGCATATCGCCGATCTCATCGAGAAAGAGTGTGCCCCCCTGGGCCATTTCAAATTTACCGGGTTTGCCGCCCCTTTTAGCGCCCGTGAATGCGCCTTCCTCGTAGCCGAAAAGCTCCGACTCCAGAAGCTCGGAGGGCACGGCTGCGCAATTGAGTTTGATGAAGGGCCCGCTCCGGCGCTGGCTCGCCGCGTGGATGGCGTGCGCGAAAAGTTCTTTGCCCGTACCCGTTTCGCCAAAGACAAGCACCGTCGAATCGGTCCGGCTGGCCCTGAGGGCTTCGAGTTTGGCTGCGCTTATCGCCTGCCCGGAACCCATAATGCTGGCCATGGTGTAGCGTGCTCCACGAAGCTGGGTCAGCTCTTTTTCATAGTACTTTACCTTGGTTTCGAGCACTTTGAGCTTGGAGGCGAGTTCATAGAGTTGCTCCACATCCTTGAAGACAACACGGCCGTAGGCGCCGACCGCACGCCCGTCATCCATCAGAGGGAGCCTGTTGACTATGAGCTCACGGTCCTTGATCGTCTGCTTTTCTCCCATCTCGGCCATTCCGGTATGGGCCACAATGTGCATGCGGGTATTCTCGATGACTTCCGTCACATGCTTTCCCACGGCCCGGGGGACGTCAGTGCCATTAAACTTTGCGTAATCCTCGCTCATCATTGTGATTATTCCGTTTGCATCAACGACCACCATCCATTCTCCGGCGCCCGACAGGATTTCCTCGAGGGTACGCACGATGGTCTTGGTGGAATCGAGCTCCCGCGATATTTTTTCCATTTCAGTGATGTCCTGGAACAGGGAGACTGCGCCTATCATTACCCCCCTGTGAACGATCGGGGAACGGTTTGTGAGCACGGTTCGCTGGCCGATCAACTGGGTGCGGCCCATCTCGGGCTCGCCCGTTCGGAGCACGTTTACCAGACCTGCATTAGGGATTACGGTAAGCAGATGCCTTCCCAGGGCCTGCTCTTTGGGAACATCCATGAGCCGGGAGGCAGCTTCATTGAACACAGTGATCGCCCCATCGAGGTCGATTGCTATGACCCCGACGACCAGGGAGTCGAGAATGGACTGAAGCAGGGAAATATCGCCGGTAAAATGTTTTTTCGGTTCCATGTCAATATCCGGGAAACCGGGGCATTATTTCTTTATTTCGACCTCGAGTTGAATCGGCTTGTACATATAGACCATCCGTCCGGAGCCCTCGTTCAGAGAGAGGAGGACCGAGACATTGGCACTGTCCCATATCAGTTTCGAAGGAGTATCGTCAGGTTTTGAAGGCTGGCCGAGCTTGCGGGTCATTATTTCCTGCATCCTTTCAAAACCGGTGGCCGGGAAATAGACCATCCCGATATAGAAACGGCCCTTGTGGAAGCCGTATATCACCTGTTCGAGCCTGATTTCATCGATTTGAAGCTGGTCGTCGTTCTTTTCGTAAAAAATCAGGTCGCCCTCGCCGGCAATCTGGTTGAGGCGGGGAACCGTTGAGACTTCTGCTCCCCATTTGACGCCCCGGAAATTGTCCGGTTCGCCTGCGGCCTGGGAGCCGCAGCCAAAAAGAGTACACACCACAACAGCAGCCAGGCAGATGCCCAGGGTTCCGAATTGTCGCAAATGGGGCAATTTCATTTGTTTTCTCCCACTATCCCGCCTCAATAAAAAGGACGGATTTGATCAGGACCGGCCGGTTCGAGTGTTTAACAAGTATTGGCTGTCTACCCGGCCTTTTGGTCTCCGGTTTCCTTTTCGATCAACTTCAATTTGGCCGTAGAAGAGCCGGTGTCAGCGTCGAGCAGTTTCTTTAGACCTTCCTTATACCATTTTATTCCGGATTTTGTAGCTATCGCCTGTTCTTCCACGTCCTTGGGAAGCCGATCCTCAGAGCACCTTGCAAGGATGTGAAGCTTGCTGTCGGAATCGAGGGCCGAGTGGCCTGCTACGAAGCGCACGAATGCAGCCCATTCTCCCGGGCTCGGCCCGCTCCATTTTCGCATCGTATGAAACAGGCGATAGCACACCAGTGCCGCGTCGCGGTCCTCTTCGGACTGAAAGCGCTTTCCACTGTACAATCGCATGGCTTCTTTTCCGATCTCACTGGTGAAGGTCAGGTAAAACCATCTCAGAATAAAAAAATAGCCCTCGCGCGTAAGCTCCCGCCCCGCCCAGTAAAGTGGATTGGCAATGTTTTTGAAACTCAGAGCCAGCTTGGCGGCCTTATAGATATGCGGGTTATTCTTGAAGAGCTTGAGGATCGGGTTGTCGTTAATCTTGAGATAAACCTGGTAGTAGCGCTGGAAATCGCTCAGTTTGCGGCCCCCGATGTACTTTAACGGGATGGTGGAAGCAAGTCGGGCAAGCCGGGTGCTCACGCGCTTCACCATTTCAAGGGTATCTGCGAGCGAGGCTTCGTACTCAGGCTGAGCGGATTCGGGATTATAGATGGCGCCGACCGAGCGCACTATGATGAGGGCGCGCAAGTTGAGGGCGTCAAAACCAAGCAGAAGTTCGCCTTCGGGCAGGTCCCAAACCTCTTCGCGCATGCGCGCGATGAGCTCCAGCGCCTGCTGTTCCTGTGGGCCGGACTGAGGTAAAAGATCCAGTTCGTGTTCTTCGGCGAACCGGTTTTCCAGCATCTGCTGCAACCGCCGCCTCACATACCAGCGAAGCGCTAAGACCACGCAAATGGTGGCGAGCGAGACGAAAATGAGAAAAGCGCTCAACCAGTGTTCGCGGATCACGTATCTGAATGTGCTGAAGCCGATTTCGCTCATCAGCCGCTAAAAAGGAGCCACAGGAGTCCTGCCGGTTTCGGGCTCGCCCGGGCCCTCATCAATCCACTTTTGAATTTGCGGAAGAGTGTCGGTTTCCCACCCCGGAGTCAGCCTTTCTGCAAGAAAGCGCAACAAGAGCGCATCCAGGGTCGAGAATACTTCCTCAATAAAATACATCTTTTCAAGGAATCGGCCATCGGGGTCTTCCTGACCGTAATCCGGAAGCTGCTTGGGGGTTTTGAGCCCCTTTAAGGCCCACAGTGAGCTGTCCAAGGTCAGGAGGTATTCGTTTTCGCCGATGATAAACAAGAGTTGAGTCTCATCGACCACCTTGCCCTGGCGCAGCGCGGTTCGGGCTTCATGGAGAAAATTTGCCTGCGTGGTGCATATCACGCGCTCTTTTCCGTCGCCCGGGAGCACCAGGACCATGCGCTCCCCCAGGTGGATGCTGGCTATCTTATCCCCCGCCTGAATCGAGCCGCCCAGCCGTTCGATGTAAAACCACAGCCAGGTCAGGAACTCGGAACCCAGAAACCGCCCATCGCTCATGGCAGACGGGGATTTGACCGACACGAGAGAACCAAGGACGTCCTTTTGACCCGGCGTCAGTGGAAGCATGTTAAGGGCCCACTGAGCATGAAAAAGTGCCACAGGGTATACCTGGAACCGCCGTTCGAAATACTCCAGGAATGCGTCGAGCATCTTGCTGCTCGCAGTCCCGAGGATCATCCAGGTGCGAGCAGGGTTCCAAACCACCTCGGACGCGCTTGGCTGAGGCAGGGCCCGGCTTAGCAGGAACTCCTGCATGCTTTCCTGGATCTGCTGCTTTTCGGTCCGGCTCGGCCATTTGCCGTTGTGTTCGTCGCGAAACTTTTTTACCGACTGCCTCACGTACTGCTTTAGCACCATACCCGGGACTTTTCTCTGGTCCAACCGGAAGTTGAAGGCTACGTATTCGCCTTTCCGGTAAGAACCGTAGGCGAAACTCGAATCGAAAAAATCCTCCCAGGATGCAAAACCCGCAGCCTCGATCTGAGAGTCGTCAGGTTCGGTAAAAGCTCCTTCCCGAAGCTTTTCGTCTGCTAAGCTCCAGAAATCTTCGGTTTTAGGATCGGGTATGAAAAAACGGGTGAAAGTGGCTGAAGAAGAAGTAATTCCCATATATGTCCTCATCCAGGTTGGCGAAAAGTTTAGCAGTACATCAATAAATACTGTTCTCCCGGCCTTTGCTCCAAAGCAATAAAGCCGGTTGCTCACCGGCTCAAATGCTTCGCCGGGAGCGTTCCGGACAGTGCTCAAGCAGGTTGCTCTCACGTCTATCCAAAACGGCCAGGCAAGTCAAACGATAGTTTGGACGGGGCTTATTCAGCCTGGAAATTCAGAACTTTACGGTCTTGACGATCATCTCGAATTCCTGGACTTCTTCGGGGGTCAATTCGCGGCGGAGCAGCTTTTTATTGACCAGAATGGGGCACTTTTCGTGGAGCGCCAGCGCCACGGCATCGCTCGGCCGGGCATCGAAGGTAGCCGACTCAGAGTTTATGCGCGCGTAAATTTTTGCATAGAAAGTGTTCTCGCGCATCTCCGAGATTTCGATCTTTTCGAATACCGCGCCGGTGCGCCTCAAAATTGTCAGGTAAATATCGTGCGTGAGAGGCCGTTTTGGTTCGACCAGGCCCTTTTCTTTAGCTATTGCGGTAATTTCCGCATCGCCAACGAACATGAGAAAATATTGACTGTCTTCCTCCGACCGCTTCAGGATGACCATATTTCCCTGAATCCTGTCAGTCTTAATGAACACTTCTCCGATCTCGACAAACTCGTTAGATTCCATAATTAAGCCTCCCAGTCTTGCTTCACTAACATATTAAGCAGCCAGCCGGTCGATGTCAGCATTTCGAGCCGTCGCTGCCTTGATCGGATCAGCGAAACGTCGATCTTAATCAGGGACTGCCGCCTCCCAAATCCACGCCAAAAGCCACCATCTCCGGTTCGAATACTCTTGCTTCGGCAAACTGATTTTGCAGTGCTGATAAGGCCAGTGCTCCGGAAAACTCCGGATCAGCCAAAAAACAAGTTGACAGTACACTATATTATAACTCAGAAATTACTTTTCAAGGGCTTTTCAAAAAGAACGGCGGGCAAAGAGCGGAGGCTGCGAGCGGGAAACGACAAGCCGAAGTGCTCCTTACTTAAGGCCCCGCAGACCCACGTCCGTCCGTCCAGGGTGAATTTCCCCTGTCAATCTGGTAGAATTACCGGTAATAGTGATGACAGGGCGCAGGTTTATCATCGGGGCCTCTTGAGCGGTATCGAGGGAGCCCGGCCCTGGCGGCGGCACAAAGAGGATAAAGATTAAAAGCTGAGAAGATGGCCGATACAGAAATTGAGGAAAAATCGAGTTTAACGGTAATTGCGGCAGACATGCACTTTTTCGATATTGCCGAGTTCCGGGCTCGCATGTCAAAAAGCCTCGATCCCGCAAACCCCGACAGCGCTCTTTTTTTCGAAGCCCTCGATTTTGCTTCTGAGCTGCACGCAGGGCAGAAGAGAAGATCCGGGGCGCCGTACATCAGCCATCCGTGCGCCGTCGCCGAAATCCTTGTCAGAGAGATGCACTCCACAGATCCCCTGCTGCTGGCCGCAGCACTTTTGCACGATGTTGTCGAGGACGTTCCCTGGGTATCCCTGGATGATATCGATGCCCGCTTCGGGTCCCAGGTCGCCGAACTGGTAGACGGAGTCACAAAACTGGCCAGATATCACCTGGACCGGGCTGCGCTCAAGGACCTCACTCACAGCAAGATATTCATCAGTGCGAGCCGAAGGCTCGGGGTCCTCATCATAAAACTGGCAGACCGCCTCCATAATTTGCGAACGCTTCACTATCTTCCGCTGACCAAGCGGCAGCGCATCGCCCAGGAAACAATCGAGGTGTACGCCCCTATTGCCGCGCGCCTCAATATATATCCCCTGAAAAGGGAACTCTACCACCTGGCGCTCTCTTTTCTTTATCCGAAGAAGAGTAAAAAGATCCTGAACGCTCTGCGTGACCTGCGAAACGCCCCGGCCGTCGCAAGCCTTGAGTCCTCCCTTTCAGCAATTCTTGCCGATTCCGGGCTTTCGGCCGATATCCGCACGCGCCCCAAAGGCCTTGGAAGCTATTACGACCCGCTGAAGCGTACGCTTGATCCGGCTTATCCGGAAAATTACGTTGACTTTGCCATTATCCTCCACAGCGATGACATCATCGCCTGCTACAAGTTGCTGGGGCTTGTAAACAACAATCTTTCGGCAATCCCGAGGAGCCTGCGCGATTTTATCGCCAATCCCAAGGCAAACGGGTATAGGAGCCTGCACACGCGGATTTATCTCAGCGGGAACAATTACCTGGTGAAAATACGAACTGTCGAGATGGAAAGGCAGGCAAACGGCGGAATCCTTCAGGCATGGCAGTCGCAAAAGGGGTTCACCGACGAACACTGGCAAGAGATAAGCGAGCTGTTGCGCAATATAGGCGAATACGGGGGGGACGCCACTCATCGAAAGGATCTTATCCGGCTCGCCGAAGCCGAAGAAATCTATACTTACAGCCCTGCCGGAGACATCTATTATCTTCCTAAAGCAAGTATCGTCCTCGATTTTGCCTATCGCATCCATTCCGAGCTGGGTGACAGATGCGAGGGGGCATTGGTGAATGGATCGTGGACGCCGCTAACCGGCCAGTTGAAGGATGGAGACACGGTAGAAATCCTTACCTCCTCCGAACCGCTGGATGTGGACCCCGATCTGGAGGCACTCTGTAAAACCCCGAAGGCCAGGACGCACATCAACAGGCGCCTACACCAAAAACGGCTGAAATTCGCCCAGCAGGCGGGTAGGGATATCTTGCTCCAGGAAGTTTTTCGGCACAAGCTGCCCTCCTCCGTCCTGGAGGGAGAAAACATTCGACTTATCCTGGAAATACTGAACCTCAAGGACCTGCAGGAACTCTACGTCCATATCGGCCAGGACATTGTTTCCCCGCAACTGGTTCTCTATTACCTCGAGGGCCACAGGCCCGATGAGCCCATAAAGCACGGAGAGGTCGAAGGCCACGGACAAAACACCCTTTCGATATCGGATCTCGACAAGGCTATTTTCAAATTTGCGCGCTGCTGCAATCCATTGCCCGGACAGGACCATGTAGTAGCGACCCTTAGCGAAAGGGGCGTAGCTTTCCACCAGCGGGACTGCCTGGACCTCCACGAAAGACACTCCATCCTGGCCCAGCAAATGCTTCAGGTCCATTGGGACCTCAGTGCCGCCTGGCGCCAACCCCTGGTGTTCGAGATTCAGATTTTCGAACGGGGTATAAGAGACCTCCTCCACGCGCTCGCAGGCCTGTCGGAGCCAATACGGATAAGGCGGATAGACGGCAGCCTGGATAAACGCAACCAGCAATTTGTCAGCCTAAGTGTCGTGTTTCACAATTTTTCCGAGGCAAGGGAATTTTTCAACCGGCTGCCGGAAAATAAAGCCGTCGTGGAAGATTTCGGGCGGGAAGGCGGACCGAGAACTCTGCAGTCCGGATAATCGGCTTGCAGTCAGCGGATTATTACTATACGCAAAAGAGTGGAAATATGGCGCTCATAAGGTGCCCCGAATGCGCTCAGTCCGTATCGGATCAGGCCCGGACCTGCCCTTCCTGCGGCTATCCTCTAAGGGGTGGCGTCGAGAGCGGGCAATCATACAACCATCCCCCGGCAATTCCTACCAAAAGCCGCAGTATTGCAATCCTGCTTGCGATCTTCCTGGGCGGTTTCGGAATACACAAATTCTATTTGAACAAACCCGGACAGGGGATACTTTACCTGCTGTTCTGCTGGACTTTTATCCCCGCCATTGCAGGCTTCATCGAAGCAATCATCTATCTTTGCCACGATGACCAATCCTTTCGGCAAAAATATATACAATAGCTTCTATCGGCTGCGGGATTTCCCCTGGGGCGGCCTGGGACGGCCGGTTACGGGCCGCTCCCGCGATAAGCGCCGATGCCGGCGCCTATGGATACGCGGAGGCGAAGGGATTTGCAACGCGGCAGGTCAATTCAACAGCTCGCTTTTCAAAGGGTCCCCGAAAGCTTTCCTGGTGAGATCTTTCAGTTTGTCCTTCTTAAGCCCGGCCACTTCGACCAGCAGAAACTGAATCCATACACCGCACAGGAAGCTGACCATGTTTTCATCGCTGCGGAAAACCTCCTGGCTAAGCTTCTCGTCGTCAATCGCTTCGGCGGCAAGACTCATGACGCCGCTTCGCAAATTCCCTTCCCCGAGACACTGGATTGCTTTACGGTACAGCTTATCCATTTCGTGCGTCTGGGTAATAATTCCGAAAGCCGTGTCACAAGCTTCGATCAGATTAATTGTTGTTGCTTTCATGGGCTGTGCTTCTTAATTTGGCTAATTTGGGAAGAGATTGGAACTTCAACCGAATCGCGTTTCGGGTTAATGATTATCTTAACATTTTTAATTTGTTCCTGGAAACTCTGAAACCAATCTTATCGGTCAGTGATGCAGCTTTTTTTATTGACAAAGCATCCGGCTGTTACATTATTATAGTAGTTTCCAACGCTTAGCCGGTATCCATCTGGAAACCTCCGGATGAGACACAGACTACTCTCAGAAAGGAGCTTTGATGCGAATTCGTAGGGAAAGTCTTTCAGGGACCACCAAAATTGTCTGTATTGCGGTCTTATTCTGGTCCGTTTCTCTCTTTTACGGTCCGAACGCTCACCCGGCACAGGGACCCGGCTCGTTCGCCGACCTCGTCGAAGCGGTCAAGAGCTCGGTGGTAAACATTTCGACCACCCAGACGCTCAAGGAAAACCCCATGGCGCCATTTTTGGGGCCGAATTCGCCTTTCCGCGATTATTTCGGCGATGAGTTCAAGCGTTTCTTCGGAGACGCACCCCAGGGGCAGATGAAAACACACGCCCTCGGCTCGGGCTTCATAATCGATGAGGATGGGCTTATCCTCACAAACAACCATGTCGTAGAAAAAGCCGACGAGATCAAGATCAAGACCACCGACGGAAATGAATACGACGCCAAGGTGGTCGGGCGGGACCCCAAGACGGACATCGCCCTGCTCCAGATAAAGGTTAAAGGGAAACTGCCCAAACCGGCAAAACTTGGAGACTCCGAGGCGATCCGTGTCGGTGACTGGGTCATAGCCGTGGGGAACCCGTTCGGATTGGGCAATACCGTTACTTCCGGCATAATCAGCGCAAAGGGCCGTGTAATAGGGGCCGGCCAGTATGACGATTTTCTCCAGACCGACGCGGCCATTAATCCCGGAAACAGCGGAGGGCCGCTCTTCAACATGAACGGCGAAGTGGTCGGCATCAATACGGCTATCGTCGAGAAGGGCCAGGGGATCGGGTTTGCCACGCCGATCAATATGGCAAAGGATATTCTTGCACAGTTAAAGACCGGGAAGGTCATTCGGGGATGGTTAGGGGTCATGATCCAGGACCTCACGCCCGAACTTGCAGAGTCTTTAGGCGCAACGGCGACCAAGGGCGTGGTGGTATCCGACGTGATTCCGGACAGCCCCGCTGAGAAGGGCGGTCTAAAAAGAGGGGACATCGTAGAATCGCTTAACGGAAAACCGATCGAAAACGCCAATATGCTTTCACGCTCCGTCGCAGCGATGGCGCCTGAGAGCACGGCAACAATCGAGGTCATTCGGGATAGCAAGCCGGTAACTATCAAGTTAACCCTTGGAACCATGCCGGAAGAAACCCCCGAGAAGAAAGCCGCTGGTCCGAAAACGGAGAGCGCGTGGGGTATAACGGTTCAGAACCTTACCCCTGAGTTGGCACAGAAATTCGGTGTGGATGAAAAAGAAGGCGGGGTTGTGATAAGCGAGCTTGACCAGGGGACCCCGGCCGCCGAAGCCAGGCTTCGCGCAGGTGATATAATCAAGGAAGTAAACCGGCAGAAGATTCAAAACGTTCGCGACTGGAAGCAGACTACGGAAAAGATGAAAAAGGGCGAACCCCTGCTTCTGCTCGTAAAACGCGGCGCAAACACCTTCTATGTCGCCATCAAGCCGGCAAAGGAATAGGCGTCCAACAAACATCCTGAGTCCCCCTTAAAAAAGGGGGACTCCAGGTGTCCGCCACGCGGGCGGCCGGGCCTGCTCAGAAGGTCCCCGGATCGAGTCCGTGGCAGGCCCTGGTTGCGGCCCCGCCGCGCCCGATGGGAGTAGATTGAAGACCAATGGAGACTGGACAAGAACCATCGTTCATAGTATCCATATCGCCTGAGCAGCTCCGGAAGCAAAAAGAAAGGGCCAGGGAGCTTCGCAGGTCGCAATGGTGGAAGCGCCAACTGGCCAGGGGGGTCTGTCATTATTGTCATGAGAAGGTACCCCCCGCCGAGTTGACGATGGACCATGTAGTCGCGCTGATACGCGGAGGCAAATCCACTCGCGGCAATACCGTCCCGGCGTGCCGGCAGTGCAACAGCCGCAAGAAGTATCTGCTTCCGATCGAGTGGGACCAATATATTCAGCGGTTATCCATGGAGACGGCTGCAAACGGCGGCTCTGTCAAGTAGAGCGGAGTCAGGAATGGCAATCGCGCCCCCCGGGGGACCAAAGGACGTTATGAATGGAACGATGTAAAGAATGCGAACTGGCGATCTACTGCTTTTCCGACTCGAGTTCCTGGATATTCAGAACCATGCAGGAAATGGAGGAAAAGAAAGATACGATTGCCAACTGTCCGGTCCACGATCAGGTGGAACAGGAACGCGCGTCTCAAAACGGCAGAAAGCAGTAGGCGGGGAATCGTTCCAGGAATGATTCCCCGCGGCCCTCAGGTCTTGCGGGAAGCTTGGACGGCCGGAAGGTTATGTAAACATGTTGATATTGCAGTTGCGCGCGTGTTTCAAATAGTCTTCGGCGGTCTGGATTTCGACTCCTTCGATAAAATCTTCCCGGCGTAGACCCATCATATCGATGGTCATTTTGCATGCAATGAACCTGACCCCCTCCAGTTGAGCAATCTCCACCATTTCGTCCAGAGCCGGAATACCTGCCGCAAATATTTTTTTCCGCATCATCCAACTGGCAAAGGCAGACATGCCGGGAATGGCCCCCATTACCCCGCCGGGGATAAACTTGCACCTGGCGGCGCCTCCCTTGCGGATCACATTGATCCCCATGAAAGTATAGAAGACGCCGGCATCCATTCCGAGCCTCCTGGAGTTTATCGCCAGCATGAGGGCGGGGTAAGCCCCGTCCAGTGTGTCGCGGCTGCAGATGTAGGTGCAGGATTCCCTGGATGAAGGTTTGGCGCTGGAATCGATTGCTGAATCCGACATTTTTCAATCTCCTCGTTTAAGATAAGCTATATAAAAAATAGGGAACTTTTCTCCGTGGAGCACGGTGACTCGTCCGGGTGAACTATTCCCGGACACTCTTCCGAGTTTTAGTTTCATCACTCCCCGGCAACCATCGGCGTACAGTCTTCATGGCCTTGCCCGTGCTTGCGGACACAGTGGAGCACCTCGATCACGTTTTTATTGGCAACCGAATACAGGACATGGCTGCCGTTTCTTCTCGACGAGAGAATCCCTTTGGCTTTCATCAGGTTCAGATGGTGAGAAACGTAGGGTTGAGGGGCGTTGAGCCGCTTGCATATCAGGGCTACGGATTGTTCTCCCGCTTCGAGGAAATTGATTATTTCGAGCCGGGCGGGGTGAGCAACAGTTCTTAAGATCTCGGCTGCGCGCTGAAGGCGTTCGGCATCGGCAAGTAAGTTAGAACAGCCCTCTTCAGTCATGGCCGGTGCTCGCTTTCATTAATGAGTCCCGTAGATCGATGGGTGTCAGTCCCCGCAAAACCGTCATATTGGAATATCTACATATGTAGAAAATTACATATTGTCAATTAAAATCGTCTTCCCCTGAGAATCGGGCGGCGCCGGAAATGCTCTCAGCTCGGCAAAATCTTTCGCCTGATCATTATGGAGTCTCCTATCCGCAAAAACGCATGTCGTCATTTCTGCGTCACCCTCACAAAGGCAGGAGCCGGGGTATCCTGATACAAACATCCGGCTCACCGGCTTTACGCCGCCCCTTTCGGCTCGTACGTGGAAATTGTGAAGAACAGCTCCCTGCGCGGTATCGATCTGTGCCGCCAACCCCGCGCCTCACGCAGTTGATTTTAACGAGCCCTTGTGATAGAAGCACTTCCAGTGGTGAGCCGGCGTAGCTCAGTGGCAGAGCAGCTGATTCGTAATCAGCAGGTCGCGGGTTCAAATCCCATCGCCGGCTCCAGAAAAATCAACGGGTTACCCGAATGACGGTTGCCCCGCTAAAGTACCTGCCTACGTCCTGTCCGTTAATTCAGGGTGAAGCGCAATCGCCAGAGAGATGAGCGCGAAGTATTTTTGCGAAACCCAAATGAGACTCTAATATGCTTTCGATACCGGGGTCACTTGCTTTGCCCGCTTCACATCGATGGCTTTAAGGTTGTGTAGACGAAAATGAAAAGATTCAAATTTCTACTTTGTCTGGCTTTAGTGGCCGGGTTCGCTGCCCTTGCTCATGCCGATTTCGACGACGGTAAAGCGGCTTATGATGTAGGCGATTATACCAAGGCTTATAAAGAATTTAAAGCTTTGGCGGATCAAGGGCAAGCTGTTGCACAATATGCCATAGGTTCCATGTACTACCTTGGTAACGGCGTGCCGAAGGACTACGCAGAGGCGGCGAAGTGGTTCCGCAAGGCTGCAGCGCAGGGCCATGCCGGCTCACAATATAATCTGGGAGTGATGTATGCCGGGGGCGAAGGCGTTCAACAGGATTATGCCGCGGCCGCAATGTGGTGGAGTCAAGCGGCGGAAAAGGGGAACTCTGAGGCGCAACGTAGTCTGGGAGCGCTGTATGCAAGGGGCCAGGGCCTTCCACGGGACTACTCCGAAGCATTGAAGTGGTACCGCAAGGCGGCGGACCAGGGCAATCCTGACGCGCAGCTTAATCTGGGAGCGATGTACGATAAGGGGCTAGGCGTAGCGAGCAACTCTGCCGAGTCTGCAAAGTGGTTCCGGATGGCCGCGGACCAGGGACTTTCTCTGGCGCAACGCAATCTGGGACGGCATTATGCGCGGGGAGACGGCGTTCCGCAGGACTTCGTCCAGGCGTACATGTGGCTTAACCTGTCGGCAGCACAGGGCGATTCGGAAGCCAAAAAGTCCATAGATGAACTGACCGGGCATATGACACCAGCCCAGGTAGCTGAGGCGCAACGTTTAGCAAAGGATTGGAAGCCGAAAGGCCGAGACTTGCCCGCCGGCGAGGAGAGAGTGAAGACGCCGCAGTAAATGCCATGATCGAGTGTGTTCTTGTGACTGGATTGTGAAGTCACGAGAGAAGCTTCCGGCAACGATTTTTCGGTCTGTTTAATGAGTAAGCCTTCTTGTCCTCCCTTTTATGTGCCTGTAAGCCATGAGGCCCGTATTGCGGTCCCTTTTCCTATCTTCGATCTGATTGAAAAACACCCCCCAGAGAACTCGGTTCGTTCTTTCATGCTGGTAAGGCCGAGGCCCCTGACGCCGCTTGCCCTGGATAGCGTGGAAATTATGTCAAATCCCTCTCCGTTGTCTTTTATTGTGAGTTCCAGGGCGTCTCTTTTACACACAAAAGAAAGTTTCACATAATCTGCTTTGCTGTGTTTGCCGATGTTATGGAAGGCTTCCTGCAAAAGCCTGAATATAACTATTTTGAGTGCTTCCGGTATCTGGTCCTCCTTCACCGCGATCTTCTTTTCTATGGCAATATCCGGATAAATTCCCTTGAACTGCCTGCAGAACCATTCTATCGTTTCGATCAGCCCGAGATCGTCCAATACGCTGGGCCGAAGGTCCATGATCATTCTTCTGACGTCTTCCATTGTATTCTTCGTCAAAGAAATCGATCTTTCGAGTAAAGCCGGTTCCGCTTCACCCTCCATCATCCGGTTCAGGGTATGTTCGATGCTGATTTTAATAGCAGTGAGGGATGATCCCAAACTGTCGTGGAGCTCTGCAGCAAGCTTTTTGCGCTCCGACTCCTGAGCCGCAAGGAGCTTCGAAGAAAGGAAGCGAAGTTCGCTTTCCGATTTGCGTAAGGTTTCCCCCGTTATCTTTCTTTCAGTAATATCTCTTGCCACACCGGTCACGAGGCAAAGGCCCCCCGGATCTTTCCGAACGGCACAAGCCCGGTTGCGAATCCAACGAACCGAGCCATCAGGTTGTATGATTCGGTACTCGGCATCAAAAACGTCTCCCGCTGCAGTAAGGTTTCCTATCCCGGCAAAGACATGTTCCCGATCATCGGGATGTATACTGGTAATAAAGGATTGAGGAGAATTATAGAGTTCTTCCCTGGTGCGACTCCAGACTTTTTCAAATGCCGGATTGACGTAGATTATTTTTTCAAAATCCGGTGTGGCCATCCAAAATACATCCCGAATCGATTCTGCAATCAACTGAAATCTATTCTCGCTTACCTTTAGGTCCTGTTCGGCTCGCCTCAGATCGGTAATATCGAGGATCACACCAACTATTCCTGCCGAACCACTATCATCAGGGAATGTAGACTTGGAGAAAATGACATCATGCATGGTACCGTCAGCATAGAGGAAGGAAGTCTCATACGTTTGAACCCCCGGATCATTCAAAAGAGCGGTATCCATCTCATTGTATTTTTTTGCCAAATCTTTAGGCGCCACATCAAAAACCGATTTTCCGATAACAGCTTCTCTATCGAGGCCGAGACAGGATGCGAATGCCTTATTGCAGCCCCGATAGAGGCCGTCGACACTCTTATAGAAAATTGGAGCTGGAATTGTATCGATCAGAACCTGTAGGAAGTCCAACGCGCCTTGAAGTTTTTTCTCCGTTTGTTTGGTTTCCGTTATATCCCGCGAAATGCCGTACAGACCTACGATCTCACCGCTCTGATCCCGAACGGGCACTTTCACCAGATGCAAGGTCCTGTTTCGGTTTCGAATAGGCTTGTTGCGTTCTACTGTGACGATTTCTCCGGCGAAAACACGCTCATCATTTTCTTCAACCAGTTTCCCAACTTCTTCACCGTAAAGGCTACCTGCTTTACTCCCGATGATTTGCCCGGCTGGAATTCCAAAAAGCCTTTCCATAGCAGGATTTACCAAGACATACCTGAGTGAGCGGTCCTTCAAGTAAATGCAATCCTGAGCGGATTCGAAAATTATGCGAAACCGTTCTTCGCTGAGCCGCAATTCCTGCTCTGCCTTTTTGCGATCCGAAATATCACGGATGGACTGAATAAAACCTCTTACGCTCTCGTCCCTTGCTAAAAGCGGAGCCGCCGTGGACCACAGATATGCTCCTCTCCCGCGATAAGCCCCTGCGACAAAAGCTTCCCCGTACAGGGTGGTTCCTTTTCTCTGAACGTAATCGTAGCGTTTTTCGATTTCAGAATTTTCATCCAATACAATATCGATTAGCAAAGGCCTTCTTTCGCCATAAAAAGGAATGGCGTATGCGTGGTCGCCTTTCCCGAGAATATCCAGTTTCTTGACCCCGGTCATCTCTTCCATGGCGCGGTTCCAGTATAGTACTTTCTTTTCCTGGTCGATGGCAAAGGTGGCGTCGGGAAGGAATTCGATAATGTCTTGAAGTTCGCGGTGAGCAGCCTGTAAGGCCACTTCAGCTTCTTTACGGCGTGTTATGTCTCTTATGATGCCTACTATAAATCTATTTCCATGCCTGTCCTTATATAAAGTCTTTTTTGTGGCTACGGTGCGGGTAACCCCGCTACTATCCGTTATCTCTTCTTCGTTTTCATTCTCTTCCCCTGTTTCGAAAACGATCTCATCTTTTTCCCAGAAGAGATCGACCTGTTCTTTGGGGAAAAAATCATAATCGCTTCTGCGCAGGATTTGCTCACGCTTCCGGCCCGCAAGAGCGCACAGAGCGTCGTTGGCCAAAACATACCGGTGCTGTCTGTCCGCGACATATATCGGGTCGCTTATGGAATTGGCAATCTTGCTGAGAAATTCCTCCGACTGTTTTCGTTCCGAAATGTCCTCAAAAAGACCCACCGCACCCAAAAACCTGCCATCCTCGGCGGTTATCCGGCTGAACAGCGCCCTGACTGGTGTGACCTTATTGCCGGTAATGGACAGATAATCGCCTTCGAAATAGTTAGGCTTTCCCGAAAGACCGGCAACGACCGCCGACCGCATCCTTTCATCTCGCAAGGATTCGGTCATATTGAATCCGATAAGTTTTTTCTTCGGAGCGCCAACTATTTCCAAAAAACATTCATTGCAGTCAACGACTATCCCGTCGCCGTCGAAATGGACGATTCCCAGCGGAGAATAATTAAAAATCATCCGGTAGCGCTCTTCGCTCTTCAGCAGCACCTCGTCGGTCTGCTTTCGCCTAAGAGCTTCCTTTTCAAGTTTCTGAACCTTTCTCCTCAGTTGTTCGTAACTCGCTGTCGGTATATAGGCCACAAGAACCTCCCCTTATCTTCTCCAAAGACTCGGGCACGCAAATGCCTCGTCGTGAGTATCGGCAAATTCCAGTACATTCCAACGGGAGCCTGTTTTGGGAATTACATTTGCGTTACTTCAAGGGGGAATGCTTGACCTTTTCGCTTATCTCCTGGCCGATTTCATAGCACGACATGCGAGGATCTGCAATATCCTTTCAATCATGAACGAAAGGGCTCGTTGGGGCCATCGAAAGGGAATAGGAGGCGGTAAGGTGCGAAATGGCCTCGAAGCTTTGCGAGACAGGCGTGACATGAAGTCGGAGGGTCTATCCAAAGATGAAATTTATATAGGCAGGGGGCCAGATCGCGGGTTCAAATCCCATCTCCGGCTCCAGGAAGATCAAGAAAACAAAGGCCGCAAAATTTGCCCGGAGAGAGGGGCAAATTCCCCCTCGTCCTGATCTCTACGCGCCCCTTGAAGTTTTGATTAACAAGCCGGTATTATCATTCGGATTGGCGGGATAGTCATGGATGATAAAAATACCAGTTTGACCCCATATCTATACTTAGGCATTCTGTCGCTCGCAATTGCTGCAGTGCTGCGGTCCGCAACCGGGTACCTCGAGACCGGAGCAGTGGTTTTTGCAGCAAATGATTCTCTTTTCCTTATACTATGGGCTTCTTTTTTCCTGGCGCTGATTGTCTTTTGGTCCCTTGCCTCTCATCTTCTCAGATGCTCGGTGTGCGCAAGATTCTCCCGGGATACCCTGATTTTCAGGCAGGGGCGAAGCAGGCGCTTTTGCCGGGAACACCTGATCGAACGGTTCAAACGGGAATTCACCGCGTGCACGGAGAAAATGGTAGTCGTTTATCCATCCCTTGAGATGAAAAGAGGCTCGTACGTTTATGAATACAGGGCCATTGAGGATATCCCGGAGAAATTCCTTCAAAGCCCGTTCGGGCGTATGCTCACGAGGGCACTTTCTTCGATTGGAGGCAGATGCAGCCGATGTGCGCGCAATGGCACCGTGGCCTATTTCGGCCCCGGAAATACCCCGTGGGAATCCGTCACGATGAGAGGCAAAGCATGGGATGATCTTCGGAAAGAAGAGATCACGGCGACATTTCAGGTTACCTGCCCGTTCTGCATAGCCGATGAGCTTTGTTTCTCGCTGAGCCGGTTCGAAGGCGTTTTTTCAGAGGGCGTCATTTTGCCGCATAACGGAAGCGGGATCTTCATATCACGATTAACATAGGATCGTTGAAGAGCGCCGCTGTTCGATTTGATCGCGCCCTGCTGAAAGTGGGGAAGAGCTTTCGATTCGAGATCCCTGACTCAGGCTTTTTGACGCAGCAGCGACGCGTATCTTTCTTCTCATACTCTCCGGAGAATGCGTATTTCTGCGCGAAGAACCACCCGAACAGAAAAGTATCGGGACCGGAACCGATTTCCGCCGTTCATATTGCGTACACTTATTTATTTTTCAAAGCTTCTCAGTTTTCGAGGAAAGGCGGTCTCCTGAACTCCCTCAGAAATCTGCAAGCCCGGGCTGTCCGGCATCATCCAGATACCGTTATTGTCTCGGAATCATTCACAACATCTCCATGGGTTCACCGCTTTGAAAACGATGCTCAGTATTGGCGGGTATGAACACCACATCCCCCGGCTTGAGCGGAACCGTCTTGCCGTCCACCTCCACGCTGCCTTTTCCCTTCAGGATGAATACTTCGTGTTCCCAGGGGTGACTGTGGCTGGGAGTGGCCCCATCTGTTTCAAAGCTTATTACGCGCATAGAGAAATTGGGCGCTCCGTCCGGCTCTCCGATGACTGTGCGAATGGTGACGCCATGTGCTCCACCATCCTCCACCTTCTGGCCTTCCACGTCCGTATAGCTGATGTGTTTCATTATCCTTTTCTCCTCTTTCCGTTTGCGGCACTCCCTGGCCGGCCTCTCTATTAACTGCGGCCCGCAGAACACAAGAGCACTTAAATGTTACCACTATCCATTGTGGCAGTGTAATAGATTTTTCTGTGTCCGCTATCCATGTTGAGTCAGTCTCCAACATGAGCCGCATGGGGTTATTGCCGGTACTCGATCAGGATATGGATTGCGCATGGGCCCTTGATGTCATATCATATTTCACGCCGCTCAGAGCTGAGTATGGCGATCTTTCAATTCAAAATGAACCTGCGGCCAACCCAAAAAATAAATCTGGCAATGTGTAGACGAAATATTTTAATTCTTCGTTCTTATGATTCAGAATCACAGCTATAGAGTCGAGTTTAAGGAAGAGGCGCTGACCATAGTAGTCAAAAAACAAAAAGGAGGTAATGAGGATGAAATCGCTGGTGATAAGTTTGTGTCTGGTTCTCCTGACGACCTTTAGCGCCGTTGATGTAAGCGCCCACCCCCCTTGCGGAAAGGTCTGGGTTGAAGGCCACCACAACAAATACGGGAAATGGATTAAACCTCACTGGAAACATCGGCACTGGGTTTCAGGTCATACGAACCGTCATGGCGAATGGATTCCGGGACACTGCCGCTAATTTTGCTTCAGACCTAAGAGGGCTTACACGCCGTATTATTATGACAGCGTTGGTCCCCATCATTACTATTGATTAAGGGCCGCTGTTCGGTCAAACGCGTTGAAGGTGGCAATGAACCGCGAGGGTTGAAAAATACATTGTAGCATCCGGCCGGTTGGCGGCCGTCAAGTTCCCCGAAGTAGCATCGACAGCTTGATGATTTGGCAGTAACGGATTGATTTTTCACAGTTATGGCAAATCAGGCTGAATTATGCGACTAATTCAGCCTGCCTGGTGGAGGGAAAGTCAGATGGGTCGATGGAGAGCAATTCTTATTGTGGTTGGTATCATACTTATGGTTTACGGCGGATTACTTTTTGCGCAGGCACAGCCGTCACCTCCGGATCGCGGAGGGCCGCCGGCAGACAGGGACCCTCGAATAGAGCAGATGCTGGATAGGATGTTCCAGGACATGGATACCGATCATGATGGAAAGATCAGCAAGAAGGAATGGATGGATTTTCATGAAAAACAATTCAAGCGAATCGATAAAAACGGGGATGGATTCATAACAAAAGATAAGGTAAGGGCCGATTTGAAGGAGAGGATGTCAGCAGACCGTCAGCAGCAAAGGCCAAGGCCCCCTCAATAGTTTCATGGCGCCTTGGAACCGGCTTTTCAGCTAAGCTTTTGTTTGTGGAGACTTTAATGAAAAAAGCGCTTGCCCTCATGTCTATTGCACTGCTTTTTATGGGCCTTGCTTTTAATTGCCTTGCCGACGACCTCACGCTCAAGGCATCAGAGCCTGGTAAATGGACCATCTATAATTCGGACGGACAAGACATCGGGACACTGGCCAAAGTGGGGGCAGATTCGCCCGAGGTCGAGTCAGGAGGCTACAGCATTCTGCCAAAAGGCGGGCGGTATTTTGGAGTCATCAGAAGTGACGGCAGTTTACAGTTGATAGTCCGCCATCCGGTCGTTACTCCCTCTGAAGTCAGGCTTTACCTCGATGTACTGGAGGCGTTAAAGACGCTCAAATAGGGCGCCTGCCGCCGGGAGTGCATGGGAGGCCCCGTTTCCGCCCGGTCGATTTGAATATTAAATTATCGCAATCGAACGTCGGAGCAGAGAAGAAAAAACTTTTAAAAGATTCAATACATGCTGCTCAGCCTTTTCGGAGGCCCGTTTTACTACTCATCGGGAGGTTCGTTCGACGCTTTAGAGCACATTGACAGCCGTCTCTTCCATGCATAATTTACGGTCGAGCCCCAAGAGGTCGAAGTAGGAAGCCCGGTTAAAATGCCCGGCCGAAACACTCAACGGAAAAAAAAAGAGTCAAATCTTCGCTGGGAAGTTGAGAAAACAGGCTGGGATGAATCAAACATGGTGAAGGCCGGCGACTGAAAAGGTCACTTGGGGTTCAACTTTCTCAGGGCTTCCCTTTTGCTCCCATCCCTTCAGCATTTGCTCCCATCCTGCCAGCTTTCCGGGGTAGTGTCGCTAATTTTGCTTCAGATCTTCGGTCCTCTTACCGACAATATCTCTGGAGGTTATGCCTCCTCTTCGAGAGCCGTGAGTAGGCCCAATTGTGGCGCCTTCCTTCTCGGCTCTCTCCATTTCAGCAGGTTCATCACCGTGACAATCGGGGTGGCGTCCGGCCGAAAGAAGGCCGGTTGAGTTCAAACTTCAGTATTCCTCAGTCACCTGGTCACGACCGCCGTCCCGCAACGAAGCCCGAAAAAATTGGTCCTACCAAAAAAATCTGCACAGACATGCATCCCAAGGCTTTAAGGACATAGCTGTAGATTTAGCCAAAAAAATGGTCCATCCAATGTCTTGACATTTGCTCATAATGGGAGTATTGGTTATACCAATTTGGTTTCCCAGTTACAGAATGGTCCCCTTTTTGGGCAAAAAGGTTGGTGTGGAGGGATGCATGGCAGGCGAAATTTCTTCGGGCAAGGGGAAGTACCTCTATAACGAGGTTGTCGAAAGAATACTGGAAATGATTCGGCGCGGTGAACTCAAGGAAGGGCTGAGGATACCTTCCGAACGAACTCTCGCCCTGTCTTTCGGGGTTTCTCGAAACTGCATCAGGCAGGCGATTCAGACCCTGTCCGAAAGACATATCCTCGAGGGCCATCGTGGGGATGGGACCTATGTGCGCACACCCGATGAGACTGCATTGATCGATTCCTTCGCCGTAGTCTTCCAGGCAAAAGGAGATCAGATCCGGGAAATTCTTGAATTCAGAATGCTCATGGAGCCGCAGATTGCGTCTCTTGCCGCCGCGAATATTACCAGGGAAGAACTTGATCGCCTGAAGATCATCGTCTGCGACCAGGAAAGAAGGATCCTGGCAGGGAAGGAAGATTCGGAACTGGACGGGGCATTTCATCTAGGGTTGGCCGCAGCTTCCAAAAACAGGATCATAAAGCAGGTAATGGATATGATGCACGAAATCCTGGGCGAAAGCAGGTCGGAATCGCTCTGGAACGAAACCCGAAGGAAAGCCTCAGTGGTCGGGCATTTGAAGATTATCGATGCGCTTGAAAACAGGGACCCTGAAATGGCCTTTGAAGCGATGAAGGAACACCTCCGGTCGGTAGAGAAGATTGTCCTGGGTAGAGTCGAGGAAAGCAAGTCTGAGGCCGGTGAGAAAGCTGTGCGTTGAGGGCTGTTCCATGGTTTTAAGCGAGAGCGGCAGCACTTTTTAAGAACATATGAAAAGGAAGAAAAAGACAATGACCGGATTAGAGTTTGGTCTCGTGGGACTGGCGGCTGTGGCGGGAGGGGCGGTGAATGCGCTTGCCGGTGGTGGAACTCTTATCACTTTTCCAATGCTGGTTGCGCTGGGTATTCCGGCTGTGGCGGCGAACGTGACAAACACTGTGGCCCTCTGCCCCGGTTACCTGGGTGGGACTTTCGCACAGTTAAACGATCTGCATGGGAACAAAAAACGCCTTTGGCTCCTCGCACCTGCAGGTGTGCTGGGCGGGGTAGCCGGCGGAGTTTTGCTTTTGAACACCAGTGAAAATCTGTTTCGTTCGATGGTGCCCTTTCTGATACTGCTCGCCGCCGGTCTACTCGCCGTGCAGGAGCCTCTGCGCGCCTGGATTGTACGCCGTGGCGGACACTCCCGATCGGCAAAAGCAAACGAAGCGCTGATCGTTCTGCCGGTGGCTTTGGCCGCCGTTTACGGGGGGTATTTCGGCGCCGGCTTGAGCGTGATCGTCCTGGCAGTACTGGGACTCGTACTCGATGATTCACTCACGCGGTTAAATGCACTCAAGCAGATTCTATCGTTTAGCATCAATATAGCGGCCGCTGTTTTTTTCCTGTTCTCAGGGAAGGTGATCTGGACGGTAGCACTGGTGATGGCTGTGGGCTCGCTGATAGGTGGGGTATTGGGCGGACGCCTCGCAGGTTGGGTCAAGCCGATCGTGCTGCGCTGGATCGTTGTCTCGGCCGGTGTTGTGATCGCCGTGCTCTATATGGTTTGAGAAAGAGACGGAGCGGTATTTTCACCCGGGCACGCGACAGCCTCAGCCGCCCAGGATTTTCGATCCGTTCTACACGACCAGGGGCACTAAAGAAGGCCTTGGCCTTTCAGCCGGCTATAAAATCATTGAGCAACTCAATGGCAAAATTGAAGTTGAAAGTGTAAAAGGCTGAGGTACAACCTTCACGATATTCTTGCCTGTAGCCGGGCAAACCGCGGATCACTGAACCTCCGATTTCGATGACGGCGCTCATGTTGGCTATAATGCTGAAATTGCTTCCGCCGTCCGCCCTCTGAATCGGTCGAGTGAAACTTCTCGGTAAGAGAGCGTCTTGAACGCCTGCCTGGTCCGGGAGATTCCAGCCGACAGTTCATCTTAAAGGTGGTCGCTTTCTCCCCGGGCACATTCCTTTTTCCATGGAGCTGAGTTTTGAATGCGTTGATTTTGCGCCGTGAGATCGCTCTTTTCCTTCTCGAACCAGGCCTCAGCCTCGGCCTTTTTCACGAAAACTTGAGTTTCCAGTGCATCCGCCACTGCCTCGTATTCAATGGTGGCAGCTATGAACTTGTCGGCTGCCGCTTGAAGCGACTTATCGGCGGCGTGGCAGGCAGCGTCCAGATGTCGATCAACTGTGGCCTCTAAAGCGGAAATTGAGTATTTGATCATCTTCCTCTGGACCCTGAAGGCGTCTCTGGCCTCGGCCTTGACCAAAGCCAACTGGACTTCCACATCGTCGAAATGTTCCTCCATTTCCTTTTTTCTCTCCTCGGCGATCCCTTTCGCATTAACCACTTCGGATTTGAATTTCTCCAGGGCTTCGTTCAATATCTTCCTGCGAACTTCAAGGCTTGCCAGTGCCTGCTCCGTGGAGTCCTGCAGTTGCGCCTCAAACGCTGAGGCACCGGCCTCCCAATGATCCATCTTCTTGTCAATTGATTCTCTGATTTCTCTAACCATTGACATGACATACTCTCCAATTCAATTCCGGGATTGCACAATTGCATTTCGAAGATTTCCAAACCTGCCGCAGGGAAGCCGCAGGGGCGTGGTTGCACAGTCATTGCTCTTGCTTGTTTTCCCAGCAAGAATTCGAAGTTCATTCGATTGCTAGTTAAGCGTTTTCTCGAGTTTGTCAACCGGGGGGGACCCTATCAGGAAAATCCTTTTCGAAGCCTTGCGGAAGAGTCTTTGATGCGGGAGGAAAGTGCCCTGAATACGAGCTGTTAAAAATTAAAATCTCGAGGGTTTAAAATAAACCATCAGCTAAGGCTGTCTGAAGAGACCGGCGACCCAGCGGCGCATGGTTCTGATACAGAACGTTATCTCGTTTTTGTTTTATTCGACGATTTCGGGGGTCGTCCTGAACGCCATTGCAGGGTTTGGCTTCGGGAACTTGAGACAGAAATTACGGCTGTCAAGCTCTGGCACTTTGGGTCTATCCCTCCGCCAGGGTCAAAAAGCGATTTTTTATCGCCTCACCTGCTGTTGATGGCTGCGGAAGTTCCAATGACGCCGGCAAAAAGGTCCCGCTCAATCAGGCCTTGCTGAAGCACCAGGAATCTCGGAGATTTTCTTCCGCAAGCATCAACGCTCAAGCCATTTCCATGCTGCTTCGATCTCGGAGCGGTCAAAATGTTCCACCTCGGTGTGCGTCAGTAACCCGCTCACCTTCACCCAAGACTTGATCCAGACACGATCGCTTAAGACCGCTACACGTTCAATGTCTTTGTCATGATCCCTTGCGAATTTGAGTTTTTCAAGCAACGCCTCAGGCTCCATATGACGGAAGCCTTCGATCTCCACGAGAAGCCGTATTTTCCCGGATGCAGCGATCTCCTCAGCCACGATTGCGCCGATTTGCCGAACGTCTTCACCTGTGACCCCATCGCTGATCTTGAACCCAAGAAGTTTTCCAGAACTTCCGCTCAGTTGCTGATACATTGGAATCCCCTGTGTGATGTCCCCTCGCGCGGCATTCGAACTTTATCATCGGATGGCACGCCTTGAGACCGGAGACAATTATCTCGAAAGGTTTCTATCCGGTATTGAGAGAGCGGGCGGACTTTATACCCGCTGAAGTGTCGTAGTTTCATAGAGAATCGGCATAACCTGGATCGGGAGCGGCGTTTTATTAAAAATCCATGATGCTTGTCGTGACATGATTCCAATAGGTAACCATGCCTTCTTTCCATTTGACCAGACGCACCAGGCGATCTTGAGAGATTACGATAGCCATTGCTTCATGCACGGCATTGCAAAAACGGAACACAGACCGGTGCCGTGCACCAAAGCTTCCTGAGGATATCTGTTCTCTCCGGGTCCCCTCTATATCCAATGCGCGAGCCACTGTCTTAACCCCCTTGAGCCCCACGGATATCATGGCCCCAAACCCCAGCAACTCGAAACCCTCGGTGAATACTACGGCACCATCCACCGAGGTCAAATCTGCGAAGAGATGCGCGAGATCAAAAACAGCCTCATCCAACAGGGCAAGGGATTCTTCGTTGCTGGCCACATACTCATCCCATCCGACGGACTTGCCTTTATTTGCCTTCCTGCCATAAACCTCGGCAAGCGTGTTCATAAGGTTCACCAGCAACGTTTGAAATCTTTTTCGCGTGGCCTCATCAGTCACCCTGTATTCAATGCTTAAGTATGAGTTCTCCTCAAACACTTGCTCAACCATTTCCGGAGGAACCACGAGGATTGAGCCGCCGTGCCCGGTATTTCTGACATAACTGATGATACGCCTGGCTACTTGTTGGGCAATTGTGTTGGCAATACCGGGGTCGAGATCGGCCCAGGGATATTTGGCTGCATCCTTTGCCGCTATGTGTAACTTCCACAGCTTGGCGCGAATTGAAGTAAAACTGGCGGGAAGCCAGGCTGAGTCAAAGACTTCGTGAGCGGGGGAAATAATCTGACCACGATTTAATGTTGCAATCGTCAAAGGACCTTTGCAGACGGTTATTCGGCCGGGATCGGTGACGTAAACAACCAGCGAAAGCGGCAAAGCGGGTGCGACCATCCTTCCGCCATATACATTTTGGACCCATCGGGAGCCGGAGTGGACAATACCCCAGATCTCCAGACCCTCGGTAGCGCCATGTCTTACTCCAATCAGGGATCGATAAAAATCGGTCGCGGGAGATAGCCTCTGTAGTTTGTACTCATCAAAAGGTTGCGGCTCGCCAAATGGAAGTCGGTGCAGACCTGTAGGCGGCCCGTCCTTACTGTCGAAACAGCCGGGCTCTCTCAAAATGAGACGGAACCGCACCGGTCTGTCTTCCTCCCTCATAAGGCTTGCCTGGTAACAACATGAGATGAGATCATCGAGAATGTTCTGATCAGGTAGAGAATCCCCGGGGCCGCAATCGGTCAGGCTGCCCAATTCGGAGAACCGTGTATCGCCCCAATGGTCGGAAACATACGAGGCGAGATCCCGTGCATTTGCATGCCACATGTCTGTTCCTCACAATTGCTGCTCTCAGTCGAAGGATACCTTACCCGGGTCACACAGTTAGAGGGCAAGGTCCACATAACTGTGTTGAACAGTACAGGTTTCCACGCTGGTTTGCAGAATCAAAAGCTCATTTCTGATCCTAGATTTCCCTTGGGCCAGAGGAGAAAAGGACATACCACGCTTATTAGCCGGGGGACACGGGGCGAAAGCATTCCGGTAGTGATACCATCGGACAGGAACACTTTCGCTCTTCCCCTTATGAAAACCGCTAATCTCAAATACAGCCCTTCCCCTCTGGAATTACTGTTTATACCTGATTTAAAATTTCTCAACATACGGCTAGATTATAACCCGATCGTCTCGCCTCAAAACCCCATTACTACCCATTCTGTGTTCTCCTAACGAGAGTCAGGATCCCTTCCTGGCTCTTCTTCTTTCTCCCTCATGTAGTTCGCATGCTATGCCCAGGGGGCTATTCGGAAATTTTTTCGTCGCCGATGTAGAATGGAACCCGGAATACTTTATAGTTGAGAGAAGCTACAAGATGGTTGCTCTATCTCCAGGGAAAAAGCATAGAATGTGTGATCTGTATACCCAAACTTGACGGGTCAGCTCGCCCTTTGGTCCTGGCGTACCTCGATCAGTCGCCGATCACCTGTCCGAGTGGAACCCAGTTTTTGCCGTTGAACTTGACCAAATACAACTGTTTGATTGGTTGATAGTCGGTCGGACTCGTCGTGATTTTGATTCCGGGACGTAGCATCCCAAGCTCCAGATCGAGGCTCGCAGCTTGCTTCATCACGTTCTCGCGGGTCAGATCGTCACCGCATTTCTTCAGGACCTCAACCAGCACCTGAGCGCGTTCGTAGCCGGCCACGTTGAGTTGATCTCGAAGACTTGCCTGCGGATTGTATTTGCTCATCCAGTCGAGAAACTCGCTCACTGCGGGGTCGCCTCGCGCTTGTGTATGCAACCAGCCCTTGGAGCGAGCGTTCGTGATGATTCCAGCGGCTTTCTCGAGGCCCGCGGGCTCAAGGAAAGCAGCAATCGAGAGAGAGGCGTTGGGGATTAACTGCAGCGGATGCCAGCCAATGTCGTAGACCCTGCGAATCGCCTGCGTCGCAAACTTCCCGAACGCCAGGTTGATGAAGACATCGGCGCCCGAACTCTTGAGCGCCGCAATCTGCGAAGCGAGTGTTGCATCAGTATTCTCGTAGGGAACCTCTTTTACGATCATTGTTGATGCCTTCTTCCCCAGGCCGTCGTGTACGCCGGCGAGATACTCTTTGCCTGCATCGCTGTTCGCGTAAAGCACCGCTATTTTCGCGCCGGGTTTGCTTCGCAGGATATACTTCGCGTAGGCCAATCCCTCAGTTCGGTAAGTAGCAAAAAACCCCATCGTCCAAGGGAAATGCACCGGATCGTCGAATACCGCCGAACTGGCCTGAAGGAAGAGTTGCGGCACTTTCTTACCGTTCATGTACGTGCGGATCGCCACGTTGCTCTCAGTACCGAAGGAGCTGAAAATCAGGAGGACCTTATCCTGTTCGACGAGCTTGTGCGCAAGTTCGACAGATTTGCGGACCTCAGAGCCATCGTCGAAACTTACGAATTTGATCTTGCGGCCATTTATTCCTCCGCGGTCGTTGATCATCTGAAAGTATGCCGCCTCGGCGCGACCTTCCGTCCCGTATTCAGAGAATAAACCCGTGTAAGGAGTAATGTTGCCGATTTTGATCTCGGTGTCCGTGGCGCCGGGGTCGTATTTCTTCCGCCCCACCGCGGGTGTGGCGGCAAGGGCGATGGTGAGCACTGTCGCCGTGACAATTCTAAGCATGAAAGAGTTCACGTCCGCTGCCTCCATTTGGTTGAGGCCCGCCCACAGTTGACTTAGCCTGTGGTTAACGCCGGCTCATGATAGAGATCGTATTAAAATAGGCATCGCGCGTGTCTCTAAAAAGAGGCCTCTGTTGGGATTGACTCAATTAATACCTCCGGTTGAGACGCCGGCAGTTTCCACATGGAACCACCTCTCCGGTTGACTGAATCGGGCGGGTGTTCTAAGCTGCCTGGTACTTTCAAACATTTTAAGGCAGAGTCTATATTGGCTCTGCATGCTTATTTCCTCTTTTGCAAACGGAGCTTATCAATGAAGAATTCTTTAACTCTCGGGCTTGCCGTCTGGTTTTTTCTGGTTCCATTCGGTTGTGCACATACTCCCGATAATTCCGGCGTCATGCCTGCACATCAGGAGGTTGCCGCAGAACAAACAAATGGAACGCCGACAGTCGAAGTTCCGGAGACGGTCTTCGATTTCGGGGTAGTACATGAAGGAAACGACTACGTTCATGCTTTCAAGATCAAAAATACAGGAACGGGGGTCTTGGAAATAAGAAAAATCATGCCTGGGTGAGGAAGCGCGGTGACCGGTTTTGACCGGTCGATCCCCCCTGGAGGCGAGGGAAGAATATCAATTCGGCTTTACCCGTTATCGTGTCATGGGGATACCAAGAAAACAGCATTGGTATTTTGCAACGATCATCGAAACCCGTACTTTAAATTGACTGTTCAAGGCAGCGATCGCTGATTGCGCACTGATTTTATTTCGGGGCGTGATCGCGAAGCGGGGCCGGAAATGGCCTCGAATCGTGACAACGGCGGTGCGGGGCCGGTCCGGCCCCGCACCGAGAGTGTTGAGATTTACTCACGAGCTTGAGGACCAACTCGCCCTAGCTCAGGTTGAGCTTTATTCCGATAGCTCACCCATAGCTCCCCGTAAGCGTCCATTTCGTATTCCGGTATCGAATTTAAAAGAATAAAGAAATCAGACTCCAGTTTGCAGTCTGATGAACACCGGGCTTCAAAAACCATGACTTGGAGTGATGTCCGGAGGTTTCCGGATGGTCACGAGAGCAACACCGGACTTTGATCGGATTCATTTCATTGCCGCGTGAGCTTCCGGTCCGCCTCATGGATGATTAAAGTAACTACAAGTTAACTTTGATATGAAGGGGAGGCAATAACATGAAACCGGATACGCTTATTTGGGCTAAAGATAAGGCGGGCAACAGGCATCTGTGCCCTATGAATACTCTTCAAGATCCCAATTTGGCAAGAGATGATGAGGTGAAGAAGTGCATCGACCATGACGATCGGCTGATGACGCGTCGTTATGTGCCATCTAATGATCCCGAAGGGAAGATTAAATTCTCCAAATCATTTAGCCCTAATTGATTTGGTTCATGATTAATGGAGTAAGCCGGCTAATACTTGCCGGTATGGGGCGTGGCGGCGCCTGATGATTGATTTCAGGCGCCGCCACGTGTGTATTGGAAGAGCATATCGCTTGTATCATGGCCCCTGGCCTGCCTGCACCAGGGTGACTGGGGCAGGCAGGGGGAAGCGGGGATGGTTCTCCTCCCCCGCGCTTTTCAGAATGCAAGTTTTGCCGATGCCCCTTTTGAGGTGGCTCCTCCCACGTTTATAACCTGAGTTGTCCTTGTTCTCATGCCATCCGCGCCTTCCACGATCAACATGAATTCCAGTTGATTGCCATAATGCCCTGCGCCTGGTTTTTTCGCAGTAAAGGCCGGGTTTACTGACGTAGGAGCGGATAGAGTTACCGGGCTCCCCTTGGTCTGGCACCAGCGGTACGAGGAGATGCCGCACCCCGGAGCCGCTGAACTTGCTCCGTCAAGAGTTACGACGCTGCCCGCCATTGCCGTTTCAGTCGGTCCCACAACAGCCTGCGGCCCCGCGTCGGCCATGGTGACATTCACAAAACAGGTGTCCGTGGATTTCAATCCATACTTATTGGTTACAGTCAGTCTAAACCTCATGGATACCGCGCCTGACCCGACCTGTGGCGCTTCAAAAGTTAGCTGAGGTGCGGCCGGGTCGGAAAGAGCTACCGTCGGCCCGTCAATCTGCTGCCAGAGATATGAAAGAGCGCCATTATTGGGAGCTGTAGAATTGGATCCGTTCAGTGTGACCACAATCTCTGCGTCGTCCGTAGAAGCCCCTGCGTTGTCTGTAGAATTCGACGCGTCCAGTGTGATCGTAGTCCCTTCGTTTACTGTCTGGTCAGGACCGGCATTGGCCGTGGCCACTGTGGCCGCCACCGCGGCTGAAGCCACATTGACGATACAGGTGTCGGTTGACTGAAGGCCGTTCTTATCTTTTACGGTCAGTTGAAAGGTTAGTGCTCCGATTCGCGAGGGGGCTGTAAACGTCGTTACGGCGGCATAAGGATTCGAGAGCCTTACCCTGGTCCCACCGATCTGTGTCCACTGATAAGACGCTATCCCTGGTCCGCCGGCATCGGTCGAATTTGACCCGTTGAGCGTCACTTTAGCCCCTTTCGCAACGGTTTGATCGGGACCGGCTTCAGCAACGGGCGGTTGGTTTGCTGTTGCAAAGCTTGCGGAGATCGTATGGTTGGCGGTGACATCGGAAAACGCATAGCTGGTGAGTGCGCCAACCGAGGCCCCATCTATCACCACACTGGATACCTGATAGCCTGTGGCCGGAGCGATCGTAAAGGACTGGCTTGCTCCGGAGTTTACCTTGACTGGAGTGGCAGGGGAAATCGTCCCGTTTGCCCCGGCGGTAGGTGTAATTGTGAAAGTAGAGGCTGAAGTAAATGTTGCCGAAATTGTGTGGTTGGCTGTGACCCCGGAAAACGTGTAGCTTGCGAGTGCGCCGGCCGAGGCCCCATCAATCAGCACACTGGCTGTCTGGTAGCCGGTGGCCGGAGTGATCGTGAAGGTCTGGCTTCCGCCTGAGTTTACACTAACCGCGCCCGACGGCGAAATCGTGCCGTTTGACCCTGCAGAGGCGGTTAAGGTGAAGGTAGCCGGTGCAAAGGAGACGCTGACGGTGTGATTTGCTGTCACATTGGAGAAACTATAGCTCGATGCAGTTGTTACCGCCGTCCCGTCGACCGCGACGCTTGCAACCTTGTAGCCTGTCGCCGGGGTAAATGTAAAGGTCTGGTTCCCACCGTAGTTTACACTGACCGCACCCGACGGCGAAATCGTGCCGTTTGAACCTGCCGAGGCGGTTAAGGTGTAGGTAATCGGTGAAAAGGTGACACTGATGGTGTGATTTGCTGTCACATTGGAGAAACTATAGCTCGATGCAGTTGCTACTGCCGTCCCGTCGACCGCGACGCTTGCAACCTTGTAGCCTGTCGCCGGGGTGAATGTAAAGGTCTGGTTCCCACCATAGTTTACACTGACCGCGCCCGACGGCGAAATCGTGCCGTTTGAACCTGCCGAGGCGGTTAAGGTGTAAGTAAGCGGTGAAAAGGTGACGCTGACGGTGTGATTTGCTGTCACATTGGAGAAACTATAGCTCGATGCAGTTGCTACTGCCGTCCCGTCGACCGCGACGCTTGCAACCTTGTAGCCTGTCGCCGGGGTAAATGTAAAGGTCTGGTTCCCACCGTAGTTTACACTGACCGCGCCCGACGGCGAAATCGTGCCGTTTGAACCTGCCGAGGCGGTTAAGGTGTAAGTAAGCGGTGAAAAGGTGACGCTGATGGTGTGATTTGCTGTCACATTGGAAAAACTATAGCTGGATGCAGTTGTTACTGCAGTCCCGTCTACCGCGACGCTTGCAACCTGGTAGCCTGTCGCCGGGGTGAATGTAAAGGTCTGGTTCCCACCGTAGTTTACACTAACCGCGCCCGACGGCGAAATCGTGCCGTTTGACCCCGCAGAGGCGGTTAAGGTGAAGGTAATCGGTGAAAAGGTGACGCTGATGGTGTGATTTGCTGTCACATTGGAGAAACTATAGCTGGATGCGGTTGTAACCGCCGTCCCGTCTACCGCGACGCTTGCAACCTGGTAGCCTGTCGCCGGGGTGAATGTAAAGGTCTGGCTTCCACCGTAGTTTACACTAACCGCACCCGACGGCGAAATCGTGCCGTTTGACCCTGCAGAGGCGGTTAAGGTGTAGGTAAGCGGTGAAAAGGTGACGCTGATAGTGTGGTTGGCTGTCACATTCGAAAAACTGTAGCTCGATGCCGTTGTTACTGCCGTCCCGTCGACCACTATGCTTGAAACCTGGTAGCCTGTCGCCGGGGTGAATGTAAAGGTCTGGTTCCCACCGTAGTTTACACTAACCGCGCCCGACGGCGAAATCGTGCCGTTTGAACCTGCAGAGGCGGTTAAGGTGTAAGTAAGCGGTGCAAAGGTGACGCTTATAGTGTGGCTGGCTGTCACATTGGAAAAACTGTAGCTCGACGCAGTTGTTACTGCCGTCCCGTCGACCACTATGCTTGCAACCTTGTAGCCTGTCGCCGGGGTAAATGTGAAGGTCTGGCTTGCCTCGGAGTTAACCTGAACTGAACCGGATGGAGATATTGAACCATTAGACCCCGCACTGGCAGCGATTGTGTATTGAGTGCTGCTGGAGCTTAAGCTGACCGCGACAGTGCAGTTAGCGGCTATCTCATTCGTAGTGTACAGATTGTCTGTAGAATAAGCATCATCTGACGCACTTCCGCCACAAGTGCCACCAACCGAAGCCGTGTAGCCGGTGGTGGGTGTTACGATAAATTGCTGCGTGGCATCACTTTTCACCGCTGTCTGAACGAAGGGAAATATTGTTCCATTAGAACCTATCGTCGGGACGACTTTATACCAAGTTCCAGATACTGACGAGTATTGATCCGCGCCAACATCAACAGGGGAAACCCTGGTTTGACGGTCGAAATCATCGACAAGCCCCGGCACGGATTCCCCTTGCCCGACAACGGACGAAACAGCCGACGCGAGATGAAGATCTCCGACTGCGGTGTTCACGAACCAGGTGTTGACATCATCCGTTACATTGTTAGAAACGATCCCTGAAGCGTTATCCCTCGCCACGATAGCTTGATTCGTGAGATTATTCTCAACCAGGACGCCTGTGGTAGTGGCATATCTGTACTCAATAGCATTGGGGTAGGAAGGGAGAGTGGAAGAAGGTACGGTATACACGGTATTATTGTAGATTTGCGTATCAGGAGAATACTCTACGTATATCGGAACATCCTGTTTGGTTCCGATAGACGCGTTATAGATCATATTGTTGCGTATGATTCCAGCATTTGCCGCTACCCCATCATTCCAGAACCCAATCCCTCTATCGCAGTCTATTATTAGATTTCTTTGAACAACGTTCCCAGTGCAAGAAGTTGTATCCCCTGGATCATCCCAAAGATGTATAGCAGGGTCAGGGAGATTGGTCCCGTCTGGAGTTTGGAAATAGCGCAGAATGTTATCCTGAATGATACAATTCACCGCGGCATGAATGTCTATCCCCCCGGTGTAGTATTGAGGAGCAAGGTGGTTCGATGTCGTAAACTCAATGAGACAGTTCTGAATAGTAACTCCGGTTGTCCCCGTTACATTCAGAGCACCTTTAATGAACTGCTCATAGCAGTTGATGATATGGAGATTGTTAAAATTGGAGTAATCGGCAGATTCACCCCCGTTCATTTGTATGGCCGACCAACCGACCTGTCCGATGGTCATGTATTGAATCGTTGTGTACTGACCATGGGCGCCGGACGTAAAACCGAAAATCTGGTAGATATTGGTGGTACCATTTGGAGCAGAAGTAAATTGGTCTCCTAAAATTTCAACATCGTCCCAATTGGTCGTAGTCCCGTGGATGAACATGTTATTTACAGTGATAATAAGACCGTATATGCTTTCACCGGTCAGACTGTACGTCCCTGGAGCTATCGCTATTTCGTCCCCGGTTTGTTGGTTCGCAAAAGCGGAAACTAGCCCGGTCACGGTTGACACAGGAACCACTCTTCCGAATGAAGCCGTGATTGTATGCGCTGCCGTCACGTTCGAGAATGTGTAGGTAATAGAAGTCGTTGAGGTGGTAGAACCGGCAGTTGGTCCCACATGCGTTGAGCCGTCTACTACAATATCGGAAATATGATAACCTGCATTAGCCGTGATGGTAAACGACTGATTGCTCCCGGTGTTAACAGCCACAGACCCGGACGGTGATATGCTGCCGTTTGATCCTGCCGAGGCGGTTATGGTGGGGTCGTTCGTAGTCGCTGCAAAGGTGACGCTGATAGTGTGGCTGGCCGTCACATTGGAAAAACTGTAGCTCGATGCAGTTGTTGCTGCCGTCCCGTCTACCGTGACGCTCGAAACCTGGTAGCCTGTCGCCGGGGTGAATGTAAAGGTCTGGTTCCCACCGTAATTTACACTGACCGCGCCCGATGGCGAAATTGTGCCGTTTGACCCTGGAGAGGCGGTTAAGGTGTAAGTAAGCGGTGAAAAGGTGACGCTGATGGTGTGGCTGGCTGTCACATTGGAAAAAGTATAGCTGGATGCGGTTGCTGCCGCCGTCCCGTCGACCACGACGCTTGCAACCTGGTAGCCTGTCGCAGGGGTAAAATTAAAGGTCTGGCTTCCTCCGGAGTTCACACTAACCGCGCCCGACGGCGAAATCGTGCCGTTTGCTCCCGCAGAAGCTGTAATGGTATAGCTGGTCACGCTGGCCGCAAATGTCGCCGAGATGGTATGGTTAGCGGCGATATTAGAAAACGTGTAGCTGGATGCCGCGGGGACCGAGGTTCCGTCTACCTGCAAACCGGCTATTGTGTAGCCGGCAGAGGGAGTAATGGTAAAGGTTTGGCTTCCACCCTGGCTCTGGAAAAAAGTGCCGCCCGGGGATATCGTTCCGCCTGATCCGGCGGATGCGGTTAAGGAATCAACGACCAACTCCGGCGAGTAGCCGCTCTGGACATTGCTGCTGTTGTAAGCCGTGAGGGCAATATAGTAAGTCTGGGCCGACAGATTTTGCAGCGTGGCGCTCGTGGTGTTGCCGGCGTTCAAGGTGGTGGTGTAGTTTCCGCTCGATGTCCCGTAATACACATCGTAGCCTGCCACCTGAGCAGAGTCCGCATTCCATGCGACTGTGGCCTGGGCAGCGGCGTAGGCCTGCTGAGTAAAAAGCATTGAAACAAAACCCAGAGTGAGAATCAAACTCAAACCCAGGCGATGGGATGTTCGAAGTGAATTGATTCTTGAGGTCAAGTTCTTTAACATGGTTTACCACCTTTTGAATTTTTGAAAACCTTTGTTAATCCGCTCTCAGCGAGCCTTCAGGGCAAGCTGGTCCCTACCCCGGCCTTAGGCCGCACTTCACCACGGCCTATTTTGGGGCCTGTTGGGCTGTTCCCGTCTTTCCCGTGTTTCCTGGTTGTCGGAACGACTGTTCCGCAGTGGGATAGAGCAAGAAGAATACCAACTATCGTAGATTGGCTCCGGCTCTGGCTTAAAGCATCATCGCCCTGGTTAATCCATGCATCTTGAAATCGCCGGAGAGTTGGGCGTAATAGACTTCACGCAGCCTCCACGGGGTTTCAAGAGTTAGAGAGATGAATTCCCAATTACAGAAGTGTATTAGGTTTCAATTGACGAGTTCGTGCTTCAATTCTGCCTTGCCTGTATGCTTTTCCATACAGCGGCGTAGGCATAGGACCACAATCGCAAATAAGTGAATGCTTTGACTTGCATATATGAAAATCCGAGGGTTAAAGAGCCAGTGGCCTCTTCATTCTTTCTTCGATTCGGAACATGCCTCGGGCTGGGAAGAGATTCAGATTTTATTCGGGGTTTTTTGGGTTTTTAAGGTCGGCTCCGCCCTGGGTAACGCCTCTTTCCATTGCCGCGTCGGACCTGGCCCGGGGGGTGGGGATAACCTTGGGCCTGAAATGCGGGCCTGAACCCTGCTGAGGGCACTAATAGTCTATAACCATCGATTGGAAACCGGATTCACATTACGCAGATGATAAATTCTTTAACAGGGTGGCCAGAACCCTGTATCGAGTCAAGCATGCCACAGCGGCGTTCATGTTTATAAACTCTTGTTGGAGACTTGCCGTCTGCTGGTTTTCCCGGACGGAAACCGTCCAGTTTACGGAAAGGGCACAGGGGGAGCGGGGGATGACGCCCCCGCTCTTTTCTGAATGATTACCGTGAAACAGATCGCTTCGAGGTGTTTTGTTCCACCTCTACGACTTGAGTTGTCCTTGTTCTCATGCCATCTGCGCCCTTCACGATCAACATGAAGGTCAGTTGATCGCCATAATGCCCGGCGCCTGCTTTTATTGCAGTAAAGGCGGGGGTTACAGATGCCGGAGCGGATAAAGTTACCGGGGTCCCGAGGGTCTGGTGCCACTTGTACGAGGCGATGCCGCACCCCGGAGCTGCTGAACTTGCTCCGTCAAGGGTTACGACGCTGCCTGCTATTGCCGTTTCAGTCGGTCCTCCAACAGCCTGCGGTGCCCCATTAGCCAGGGTGACGTTCACAAAACAGGTGTCGGTGCATTTCAACCCATACTTATCGGTTACAGTCAGCATAAACCTCATGGATACGGCGCCTGACTCAACCTGGGGCGCTGCAAAACTGGGCTGAGGTGAGTTCGGATCAGAAAGAGTTACTGCGGGCCCGTCAATCTGCTGCCAGAGATATGAAAGAGCTCCATTACTTGGATCTGTAGAATTCGAGGCGTTCAGTGTGATCATCGTCCCTTCGTTGACCGTCTGATCAGGACCGGCATTGGCCGTGGCCTTTGTGGCAGCTTCCTTGGCTGTGGCCACATTGACGATACATGTGTCGGTTGACTGAAGGCCGTTCGCATCTCTTGCGGTCAGTTGAAAGGTTAGTGCTCCGATTCGCGCGGGGGCTGTGAAAGCCGTTACGGCGGCATAAGGATGTGAGAGCCTTACCTTCGTCCCACCGATCTGGGTCCACTGATAAGACGCTATCCCTGGTCCGCCCACATCTGTGGAATTTGAGCCGCCGAGCGTCACTTTAGCCCCTTTCGCAACGGTTTGATCGGGTCCGGCGTCAGCAACGGGCGGTTGGTTTGCCGTTGCAAAGCTCGCAGAGACCGTATGGTTGGCGGTGACATCGGAAAATGCATAGCTGGTTAGTGCGCCAACCGAGGCTCCATCTACCACCACACTGGATACCTGGTAGCCTGTGGCCGGAGCGATTGTAAAAGACTGGCTTGCTCCGGATTTTACCTTAACGGGAGTGGCAGGGGAAATCGTCCCGTTTGCCCCGGCGCTGGGTGTAATTGTGAACGAAGAGGTTGAAGTAAATGTTGCCGAAATGGTGTGGTTGGCTGTGACACCGGAAAACGCGTAGCTTGTGAGTGCGCCAACCGAGGCCCCATCTATCAGGACACTGGCTACCTGGTAGCCGGTGGCCGGAGTGATCATAAAGGTCTGGCTCCCACCGTAGTTTACACTAACCGCGCCCGACGGCGAAATCGTGCCGTTTGACCCTGCAGAGGCGGTTAAGGTGAAGGTAGCCGGTGCAAAGGAGACGCTGATTGTGTGATTTGCTGTCACATTGGAGAAACTATAGCTCGATGCGGTTGTTACCGCCGTCCCGTCGACCGTGACGCTTGCAACCTTGTAGCCTGTCGCCGGGGTGAAATTAAAGGTCTGGCTTGCCCCGGAGCTTACCGTCACCGCGCCCGACGGCGAAATCGTGCCTTTTGCTCCCGCTGAAGCTGTAATGGTATAGCTGGTCACGCTGGCCGCAAATGTCGCCGAGATGGTATGGTTACCGGCGATATTAGAAAACGTGTAGCTGGAGACCGCGCCAACCGAGGTTCCGTCTACCAGCACATTTGTTGTTGTGTAGCCGCCAGAAGGAGTAATGGAAAAAGTTTGGCTTCCACCCTGGCTCCGAAAAAGAGTGCCGCTCGGGGATATCGTTCCGCCTGATCCGGCGGATGCAGTTAAGGAATCAACGACCAACTCCGGCGAGTAGCCGCTCTGGACATTGTTGCTGTTGTAAGCCGTGAGGGCAATATAGTAAGTCTGGGCCGACAGATTTTGCAGCGTGGCGCTCGTGGTGTTGCCGGCGTTCAAGGTGCTGGTGTAGTTTCCGCTCGATGTACCGTAATATACATCGTAGCCCGCCACCTGAGCGGAGTCCGCATTCCATGCGACTGTGGCCTGGGCTGCGGCGTACGCCTGCTGAGCAAATAGCATTGAAACCAGGGCGAGAATCAAACCCAAACCCAAGCGATAGGATGTTCTCAGTGCGCTGATTCTTGAGGTCGAGTTATTTAACATCATTACCACCTTTTGTATTTTAGAAAATCTTCGTTAATTCGCTCTCAGAGGGCCTTCAGGGCAAGTTGGCCCCCCTTTTCGACTTGAGGCCGCACTTCACCATGGCCAATTTTGGGGCCTTTTTCGGCTTTTCCCTGTCTTTCTCGTGTTTCCTGGTTGTTGGAACGGTTGTTCCGCACTGGGTAAGAGCAAGAAGAGTACCAATTACCGAGAATTGGCTCCGGCACTGGCTTTGAGTATAATAGCCCTCGATAATCTCTGGATCGGGGAATCACTGGAAAACTTGGCGTAATTAGGCCCCACGTGGCTCTGCGAGCCTTCCCGGGGCTCAGGCAGCGGATTCCCAATTACAAAAGTGTAAGAAATTCGCGTTGCCGAGTTTGGTGCTTCATACCACTTGTTTTGTAGTCTTTTGACTACAGTAGCGTAGGCGTAAAACAACAATCCGGAGGAAATAAATGCCTTGACTTACAGCTAAGGAAATCCCCGGGTTAAAGAGCCAGTGGCCTCCTCATCTTTCTTGGATTTGGGAAAACCTTTGTTAACCCGCTCTCAGCGGGCCTTCAGGGTAAGCCGGTCCGCCCCGGCTTTAGGCCGCACCTCACCACGGCCTATTGTGGGGCCTGTTTGGCTCTTCCCTGTCTTTCCCGTGTTTCCTGCTTGTTGGAACGACTATTCCGCACCGGGGTAGAGCAAGAAGGGTACCAATCCTCAGCAATTGGCTATAGCGCTGGCTTGAAGCATCATGGCCATCGATAATCCCTGCCGGGGGGGAACATCCGGAAAGCTTGGCGTGATGGCCTTCAAGAGGCCTCAAGAGATGAATTCCCAATTACAGAAGTGTATGCAATTTCCATGGCCGAGTTCGTGCTTAGATACCACCTTGCCTGTAGGCTTTTTTATACAGCGGCGTAGGAATAGAACCGCAATCGGGAGGAAGTGAATGCTTTGTCTTCTTACATTTGAATTTGGATCTATGGAAATCATGGGGGCTAAAGAACCGGTGGCCTCTTCATTCTTTTTTCGATTCGGAACATGCCTCGGGCTTTGAAGAGATTGGGATTTTATTTGTGGTTTTCGGGGTTTTTGAGGTCGGCACCGCCCGGCGATGTATCTTTCCCTTGCCGAGGCGTAACTGGCGGGGTGGGAATGATCCGGGGCTGAATCCTGCCCCTCTTACCCTTCGCGATGAACTATCAAAGCCTGCAATTGCTGCGTTATATCACTAACGACTCCAGCCCAGTCGCCAGGTTTTTTTTGGCGAAAAAGGCGCGCAGTAGGATACCAGGGGGAGTCACTGCGTTCCAGAAGCCAGCGCCACTCACCGGAATGTCTTAGCATAATCCAGACAGGCTTTCCCTGTGCTCCCGCGAGGTGAGCAACCGCCGAATCGACGCAGATCACCATGTCAAGGTTTTCAATCAGGGCAGCCGTGTCTGCGAAATCCGATAGTTTTTCACCCGGACAGGAAATCTCCGGCATGGACTCGAGCACCGGCCTGTCCTGGTCGGGGATTTCCTTTTGCAGACTTATAATTTCTACGCCAAGGTGTATCATGGGACCAAATACTTCCAATCCCATGTCGCGCGTGCGGTTCACGGGTTCACGCCTGCGGCCTGCCCAGACAAGACCAATCCTCAATCCGGTGCGCGCTCCAAGCTCATTTCGCCAAGTTTCAACTCGATCGGCTTTCGCACTTAAATATGGGACATCCGAGGGGACCGATTCCAGCGTAGTGCCAAATGCCAGGGGCAGGCTCATCAACGGACAATGGAAATTGTGTGGTGGCAATGGGTCTGAAAAGGTAATAATAGATACGGGACAATCGAGTGTCTCAGCTAATGACCGCAACGGGAGCGGCACACGAAGAATCGTCAGTCCTGCATTTCGTGCTACCAACGGCACATAGCGCAAAAATTGAATCGTGTCTCCAAATCCCTGCTCAGCCCAGAGCAGGATAGTTTTGCCGGCCAGACTCTCCTGCCCGAGCCATAAGGGCTCGGATGACTTCAGTCTGACAGGTTTTAATTGAGAGTTTTCCCACCTCGATTCATACTCCTGGAAACCCCTTTTATAATCCCCCATGGCCAACCTGCAATGACTTTGTTCCATCTTTGCTTCAGCTAAGTCGGGTTTGTACGTCAATGCCCGAGCATAGGTTTCAAGGGCTTCATCCATACGGGCAAGCTGTCTCAAAACATTGGCCCGGTTAAATAATAAGGCCCCATAGGCTGGAACACGAGGCGCCAGTTCCAGGGCGCGATTATAACTCTCAAGGGCATCTTCGGGTCTATCAAGGTCTACCAACGAATTCCCGCGCCTGTTTAAAACGTCTACAACATTGCTTACGTGTATTTCCAAAGCCAGGTTATAATTATGCAGAGCACTGTCATAACGCTGCAGGCGCTGTAGAATGTCGCCTCGCTTGAGAAGCACTTCTGCATCTGCACGGCCCTCTGCGAGAATTCGGTCATAGTTTGCCAAGAGATGCCTCAGGCAGTTATCGCGCAACTCGCGTACTTGCGAGTTGCTGATATACTTCAAAAACAGATCATAGCAGTCGATCGATTCTTCATATCGGGCTAATTCGAACAGGACAGTCCCTTTTTCCACGAACACCGGGTAAAATTGGGGATCAATGCTGATTGCTTCTTCGAGGCGCCTCAGAGCTTCTTCATGACGCTTCTCCTTGCGAAGAGAAACGCTCTCGGCCATCAGGTCGATTATTTTTTGAGCTTGCGGATGATTGGGCAGTGCCTTTATTGTGTTTGCCATGGCCGTTTTCTATTGGGCTTTCATTCAGGATATCCTCAAGCGCGCCCAGCGCCGAAGCCTTAACCCGAAAACAATGCATCAGGCTGTCTCGAAGCAATTGAAGCCGGATTCCACCGGCAAGGCTGTTCGAATTACCCGGGATGCTTGTTCATTGATCCTATATTCCATCAAACCAGCATGCTAATTCTAAACCGAAATTGTCTGATTTTATATGTTATTGTGCTCAGAGAAAAGTCTCTCGCGGTCACAGGACAGGTTTTTTCTATTTTTCCCATTTTAATGGCGACGCGACGATTTTGTGCCGGGTTTTCCGGTATCGCCCTGCGGTTTACATCTCGGTTGGACGCGGGCCTGAACCCTGCTAAGGTCACTGACAGTCTATCACCATCGATTTGAAACCAGATTCACCTTACGCAATTCATTAACCAACCAATGAGGCCAACTGGGTAGTCAGGTAACTCTGCATCGAGTCCAGACTTGCCACAGTAGTGTCCATCGTTATAAACTCCTGTTGGAGCGTTGCCATCTGCTGGTTTATACTATTCTGCATTTGGGATATTGTGCCGTTTATCGACGTGATCTGGTTTTGCAGCCCGCTCTCCTGGGCGGTAACCGTTCCGGTTGTGGAATTGGTAAATTCACTCGCAAGGCCGTCGATAAGACTCGCGATTCCTCGGTTTACCGTAACAGTCGCATTGGCCGGTACGGTAGTCCCGGTATAGCTGATTTCAAGGCCGTTGGCGTTGCTCGCAGTGTTATTAAGGGCCAGGATATTACCCGAACCGCTGGCGGTATAACCGTCGATTGTGCCCGCGATGTTCTGATTTGTTCCGGAAAGCTGGCTGACGCTGATATTATATGTGCCGGATTGCGTACTGCTGTTGCTGTAGACGTATTGAAACTGACTATTGCTGCAAGACGCTGAATTAGAAAGAAGATTAACTACGCCTGAGAAGTTGCTTGAAATTGCACTCTCGAACGTAGTCGTATTCAGACTGAGTGTACCGGTACTGTTTGCTGTTATTCCGATATCTGCGAGATAGTCCATACTCCCGGTTCCGACCTGGCTCATTATAGCCGACTGAAGTTCTGATTTTATAGATTTCAGCGTGTTATCACCAAAGAGCGGCCCGCCTGTTGTACCTCCTGAACCTGTTGAACTGGTAGTGTAGCTCATCTGGCCATTTACGTATGAGATGACGGCGTTATAGGCGCTAAGCATGCTGTTAACGTTGGTCTCGATTTGCGACGTATCGGGAGCGACATTGACCGTCAAGGTCGTATTCTTGTCCGCTCCAAGCAGATTGAGCGTAACCCCGGGTATTGCGTTTGTAACGGTGTTGGTCGAGCTTGTCAGACTGGCGCCGTCGACCGTATAAGCGGCGTCTTCACCCTGCTGGAGTACATACTGGTGAACCGTGCCGACCGTTCCAAAAGACCCAAAATTCAGTTCGCCTGCGTTAGAATTCTGAAGGGAAGCCTGAAGATTGACCGAGAGATCGCTCGTCCCGGTGGCATTGTCGATTACCTGGATTTGACCGGTTGAAGTAACTGACGCGGTGACGTTGCCAAAGAGGCTCTGAACCTCATTCAGCAGGTCACCGACCGTCGTGGTCGGTGTGATTGCGAAATTGGTTGAGGTCACTGCAGTCCCGTTGTGAGTGGTGCCGGAAATGGCGATCGTATCTCCGGATGTGTACTGGTTGTATCCATAAATGCTCGTGATGTCCGTGGCTGCGGTTATGGGAGTCGAACCATCCGTTGTATTCGCGACACTTCCGGTAACTCCGACCGAAGCGTCCCGGTTACCCTCGATCAGGCCAAGACTTTGCAGCACATTGTTCTGGTCCGTATAGCTGGTCATGCCCGCGATCTGGAGGTTATAGGTTGTTGTAGAGCCGCTTTTTGAAGAAACAATTGAAGCGGGAATGCCCGCTGCCACCATGTCGCTTTGTATGGTCTGAAGGGTGTCGCTCAAGTCAATGGCAACGCTTTTTCCGTTTATGGTCACGGTCCCGGAAGTGCTGTTTGCCATTCCGAGCAGGGCCGCCACCCCGGTGGAAGAACTCGTAAAGCTGTCGCTTTGAGCCCCTCCGGTTACCTCGTTTTTAATACTCGTCCCGGTCCCGTTGAATCCAAGGCTCCCGAGCGTATCCGAAGCCGAACCGTTCAGGAGACTGATTCCGGAAGCACCGGTAGTATCGCTTGTGAGTTCCAGCCGATAGGTGTTCGAGGAGTCCTGGACGATGGTGGCCGTTACCCCTGTAGGCGTAGTGCTCGAGTTCAGTCTGTTAATGTTATTCTCTATATCCTGCAGGCTGTCGGTGGACGAGATCTGAACGGCCTGATCGTTTACCAGGATGGTCCCTGAGATATTGAGCGCACTAGTCTCTGACGCAAACGATCCCGAGCCGAGTTTCTCCGCTTGAGCCGTATTGTTGATCACTACCTGGTAGCTGCCGTCGCTGGCCGAAGAGGATGCGGAGGCGGAGAGCAGCGACGAAGCGCTCACGCTTGAAGAGGATGTCACATTGGCGCTGTAGACTTCGAGACCTGTAGCGGTTGTACCAATTGTACCGCTGTTTGTCAGGGCATCCGAGGCCGTTTGGAGTGTGCTCAGCAGCCCCCCGAAAGATTGCCAGGCGCTTATTTGGCTGTTGCAGACCGTTATTTGACTGTTGTAAGGCGTCAGAGCCTCTTCGCTGACATCGGTCAACTCGGTCAGCATGCTCTGCCAATCAATGTTGGTCCCAAGACCGGTGAGGCTCAAGTTACTCGTCGAAGTCCCCGTCGACATTGTAATTGCTGTAGACATCGTGCTTTCTCCTCGAGGGTGGCGGACTGGGGGACCGCCGGCAAAACTTGATCCCGCTGCCTTCGCAACTGACGGTGGCGCGGTTGCCGCTGATAACCCATTCTGGCGCCGCCGGTGCGCAACTACGTCTGGTATCCATCCGGGGACACCCCGGAGGTTCGCCCCAGGGCTTGATTACCCCCCTTGTTTAAGGCAGGGGCAGGGGGATTTTACGCTCCTGAGCGGCTAAAAATAAAAAATCCTCCTCCCCGCTCGCCAATGTACTGCACCAGGTATCCGGATGGACTCTATCTAAAACGAGCCCATGCTCCACTTAAGTCGGAAAGACTAGAGCTAAACTTTAGGAAAAAATCGCTGACCGTTTGAAAGCGGGGGTGGGTGGCCTTGGCCTGTTATAGGGAGTGATTATAAAGATGAGCGCTCCGGCTCTATGCGGTAGTTAATTTCTGATATGCGAGGTTAATCTCTTTGCACTTTTCCTCCGCGAGTTTTTGAAATTCGGAGCAAAAATTGCCAAAGTTATCCGGATGATACTGCTTGATGGCGCCCTTGTAGGCTTTACGGATCTGGTCCCTTGTGGCGTTTGAGGGCAGATTGAGTATATCGAGGTTATTTCCGGTTTGATTTAGCGCGGAAGACTGATCTGAAGAAGTAACCTCCTTCATTCTCATCATAAATGCTTTTGATTTTTCCTGTGCCTCATCGGAGATTTGCACAGTATCCCCCAAGCGGCTATCAGAGCGGCTTCGCGGTCTGGAATAGACCCTGGCATTGGTTGAGTACGCCTCGGCAATTCTTGCGAATCGAATAGGCTCCGACATCTTACACCCTGAACCAAAAACAGGTCATACGTAAAAAGACTAAGGGCTCAGTACCACTCTCCAGGCAACCCGGCCGCCTCTTACGAGACCCGTTGGCTTTCCGTCCCCGGCTCGCGCCGGGTTTGGCTTTTTCAGGGAGTTGGGAGTTTAGGATGCCTGAGTTGATTTGTCAACAGAATATTTCAAGCTTTCCTTCAAAACCGCAAAAAGTTTCTCAACTACCATGATAAGCCGGCTCATCGGCAAACAATGCCAATTCAAATTCGGGGCATCTAACGAAAAGACAGGGCACTGCCGAGATAAGACATCTGCTTTTAAGCTCTCTCGCATATTCGCTTTACGAAACTTTACCTGCATTAACTTATATTAACTGGACCTTCATGCAGATTTTCTTTATCTATTCAGCGAAACATAACGTATCGTCTAACCAATAGGAGAACTAGCATGAAAAAACTATTTACAATCTTTGCAGTAACTTTGGTAGCGGCAGTATGGATGACCGGATCGTGGCTCTTCTTCAACTCTATCGCAGCCGGGGCCCAGGGGTCGGCCACTGCGGCGGTTGCTGATGCTGACAAGGCGGCTCCAAAAGATGAAGCCGCTAAAGGACATTGCGGGGAATGGAAGGGTCATCACCGGCATTTCGGTCGTCATCATGGGCATTTCGCTCTCTGGAAGATGTTCGGACGAAAGCTGCATCTGACCGATGCCCAAAGGACTCAGATCAAGACTATCGTGTCCGCAGAGCGCCCCAAAATGAAACCGCTGTTCGAACAACTGAAGGCTGGACGCGAGCAACTCGAGACTCTGATAAAGAGCGGGCCGTTTGATGAAGCCAAAGTTCGGTCCATTGCCAAGGCGCAGGCGAATACGCTGACTGATATGATTGTGGCGAAAGAGCGCATGAAATCCCAGATCTATGCAGTCCTGACTCCGGAGCAGCGCGCCAAAGCTGAAAAACTACGTGCGGCATGGAAAACTCTGCACGAGGATGATCACCCCATGCACAAAGATTAGTATTCGTGAGAGCGTTGTGAGAACCCCTTGCCTCCTACAGTCTCTCACTCACATGCTCCAGCTTTAGCCCGCAAATGGGCGTTTGCGAATTCTGCTGCAGATCTTCGGAATGAATCGTTACCCGGAGATGAACCTACCCCCCTTAAACGGCCGGCCCCAAAAAACCGGGGCCGGCCCTCCTCCGACGAGCCTGAGGCAAAACAAGTGCGGTTTGAGAGGCTAACCCGGTTTAAGACTCTCTGGCGGGCTTACAGCGGAAGGGCTTCAGAAGCCGGATATCTTTGCGACAATCACACAGCGTCCCTTGCCGGAAGATCGATCGTAACGATAAGTCCTCCTCCGTGGGCGTTAGCTGCCCTCACTTCGCCGCCATACAGCCTGGCCGTGCGCTCAGTGATAGCCAGCCCCAATCCTGTCCCCCCCTGCTTCCGGTCTCGGTCATCCCCCACCCGGTAGAAGGGGAAGAAAAGGTTGCTCAGTGACGCTTCCGGAACCCCGGGTCCTTTGTCGCGCACTTCTATCCGGGCACGCTGGGCATTGTCGAGGTTGCTGCATCTCAGTGAAACCACTACTTCCGTGTTTTCCGCCGTGTGGCGGACTGCATTTCGCACCACATTCTCGATAGCGCTCCTCAGAAGCTCTTTTGATGCTAATACAGTACAGTTTTCATTCGATACGGCTCGAACGGTGCAATTGCGTTCCCGAGCTTCGAAGTCGGCGTCAGTCACCACTTCTTCTATTAACTCGGCCATGCTGACAGGCGCTCTGTCCATTTCCTCTGCACCGCTTTCAAAACGGGCCAGCATGAGCAATTTGCCTATGAGTACGTTAAGCCTCTCGGCTTCCAGTTCGATTCGGTCCAGCGCGTTGTTCGCAACCTGACCGTCGGAGCGCCGCGCAATCTCGAGAGCAAGGGTCAACCGTGTGAGCGGCGAACGGAATTCGTGGGAGATATCTCGAAGGAGGCGTTTCTGCGAGCCAATCAAAGATCCGATACGCTCGGCCATCAGGTCGAAATCTCTACCAAGCTCGCTGATTTCATCATGCCGCCTGCCTAAAACGGCGCTGACACGGACTTTGAGGTCTCCGTCAGCCAGTTGCCTTGCCGCCACCCCAAGTTTGCTGATCGGCTTGGAAATATACCGTGCAAGCCAGTAACATACCCCTCCGGCAGTAAGCAGGATGACGGCCAGGTTTACTGTTGGAAAACTGTAATCGCGCGTGAGGAAATAGCGGCCGGGAAGTCTGGCGATCAGCGTATATTCTTTTCCGCTTGCTCCAGTGAGCCGTTGAGCCAAAAAAACCGATTCACCGGATCGCTTGTAATCCAACCCCTCACGGAGTGGACGCGAGGATAATTCCCTGACTACTTCTGAAACAGGCCATCCGGTTATCTGCTCCTTGCGCTCGTCGAACAGAAAAAATTGGATGCGAACTGCTGTTTCAAGTTGGTGGAGGTAATCGCGAAGGGCCGTTTCCCCGTCACGTTCATAGATTTCAATCGCGGTCTGGCCGGAGAGTCTGACCGTATTTCCTACAGCACTGATCCAATGACCGGTAAACGAGCCGGCTTGCATCTCCAGGTGGCCTTCGGTGGGCGGACGTATAAGAAATCTCAGCCAGGGCACGGCGAAAAAGGGATGTACCTCTGTGGCCACAGCCGACACGAAAGAGGCAAAGCTAATCAGCGCCATTGCCACCCAGAACCAGAGGAAGATTTTTATATAAAGGGTTCGCATCGAGATTTCCCAGCGACATCGGCCAGGTCACCGCTAAATTGTGTCCTTGCCGGGCTGAGTCGGGTTAACATAAATATATCCGGAGCCGCGCACAGTTTTGATCCGTTCAATTTCGCCCACTTTATGTCCGAGTTTCTTTCGAAGGCTGCTTAGATGCACATCCACACTGCGATCGTAAGCTGTGAGAGTGCGGCCCAGGACGCCCTCGGCAAGTTGGTCGCGCGTTACTACGTGACCGGCTGCCCTGAGCAGCATCTCCAGAAGACTGAACTCAACGGAGGTCAACTCGATTTGCTCGCCGTTGCGGTGCACTACACGGGTTCCGGTATCCAGCTCGATATCGCCGACGGTAATTTTCGGGGAAGGAGTGGCGCTCTTGTCCGGCCGGTCTTTTGTCCTGCGCAAAATGGCGCGGGCACGCGCAATAAGCTCGCGGGGATTGAATGGCTTAGGCAGGTAGTCGTCCGCTCCCATTTCAAGCCCGACGATGCGATCCACCTCTTCATCACGAGCCGTCAACATAAGGACCGGTGTATCGGCTTGTGAACGCAGTCGCTGCAAGACCTCAAAACCATTCATCCCGGGAAGCATTATGTCGAGAACGATCAGGTCGTATTGTCCTGCCCCTGAGACGGCCAGTTGCAATCCCTTCTCGCCATCGTGAACCGCAGTGATCTCGAATCCCTCAGGCTTGAGATATTCTGCTAACAATTCACACAGCTCAGTATCATCGTCTATTACCAGAATGTGACTCATCGCAAATCCCCGGTTAACCTCTTTGATTTTAGCAGAAAATCCCGTCAGTATGGCTAAATCCTTTTGCAAAGAAATGTTAAGGCGTGGCGGTTGCGCTTGGAATCTGAGGTCTAAGTGCGGTGGGACCGGAGCAGGAGCCGACGCGAATCGATCACGGCCCGGCGCCTGAGACTCCCCTTCCGCAAGCTCTGGGCAAGCTCGTTTTCTAAACAGTTATTCATGTCCCTCCGGGACTCGCTGAAGCAACGGAAAGATCCCCGGGGTGGGCCAGGCGGCGCGCAGCGCACCGAGACTTTTCGCAATAGGGATTTACGAGGACTGCCTTGAAGTCCCCTTTTCCGAATCTATCACCCTCTCATTTTCCGTGCCGTAGAACCGGATTCGATACTGCGCGAGGTGGGCTTAAGCGGTCTCAATACCACCCGCGCCGGCGCGCCATCGGCTCCGGCGATTTTCAGCGGAAGGCAGACGAGCATGTGGACGCCCTGCTCCACTTGAGAAAGATCGAGCCCTTCCATAATCCATATGCCCGCTTCGAGAAGGTACCGATGTGTTGCCGCGCCGTCTTTTTTATAGCCACCCACCGACAGGTAATCGATTCCAACCATTCGAACGCCTCGATCAACCAGATACTTGGCGGCCTCGGCAGTCAGGTACACAAAGTCCTGGACGAAGGAATCCATATGCCAGCATCGAGCGGAGTTCCTCGTCTTAAGAAGGATTCGCTCACCGCGCCGAATCTTGTGTGGAACGAGCTCACCCGGCCTCACTGAATTCATATCCTCGATTTGAATCACCCTGGCCCGCCCGATGGCTATCGATAAAGGCAGTTCATCTATGCCCCGCCCCGACGGGAGAAAGTGGACCGGAGCATCCATGTGTGTTCCGGTATGTGAACCCATGGTGATTGCAGAGACGTTTGCATGATCCCCCCTGTCAATGTCCAGGGCCCGTTCGATCCGGACGGAGGGATTGTCCGGCCAGGTTACCATCCCTGTCCTTATGGGTACTGAAACATCGATCCACTCTGACTCCATACTCACCCCCTGTCTGACAGCCAGGATCGCTGATTGCGCCTGGAAAAACCTGACTATTTCAGGCTCGAAACTTTGCTTGTCTGCTCAAGCTGCGCCAACTCTTTCCGGGATCGTCTAACCGGTTCTAGAGGAGTTTGTCTGACGTTTTTTCGCCAAATCTTTTATGCTCCTTGTAATCAGAGCGGTCCAGCCGGTCTGATGGCTCGCACCGAGACCACGTCCGGTGTCGCCGTGAAAATACTCATTGAAAAGTATGAGGTCACGCCAATAGGGATCTTCGGCAAACTTCCGCTGGTCTCCATGCCAGGGACGGCGGCCATCCGAGGCGGGCAAAAAAATGCTGACAAGACGCCTGGTAAGTTCTTTTGCCACTTCGTCCAGATTCATCCATTCCCCGGAACCGGTAGGGAACTCAACCCGCAGACTATCGCCGTAAAAATGATGATAGCGCTCCAGCGCTTCTATCAACAGGTAATTGACAGGAAACCAGACCGGGCCGCGCCAGTTTGAATTTCCGCCGAAAAGATTCGAGTTGGATTCTCCAGGGACGTATCCTACTTCCAGCAAAGTGTCTCGTAACTTGAACTCGAAAGGGCTTTTCTCGTGTACCTTGGATAGGGACCGGATTCCGTAGGCAGAGAGAAACTCATTTTCGTCCAACAGGTGCCGAACAGATCGAACGAGTCTCTCGCGCGAGGGGATGGAAATCAGCCGATAGCGGTGACCCAACTCCTTTTCCTGTCTTGCCATACACGTCGATATCCCGGCTAGGTCCTTTCGGTTTTCCAGGAACCAGTTCATGCGCTTCATAAAGCCCGGCAGCTTCTGAACCACTCGATCTTCGATTACTTCAACGGCGATCAGCGGGATGAGCCCGACCAGAGACCGGATTCTCAGAGGAACGAATTGGCCTTCATGATGAAGATGGTCATAGTAAAACCCGTCCTGGTCATCCCAAAGTCCGGTTCCCCTGAAATTGTTTATCGAATCCGCAATAGTGATGAAGTGTTCGAAGAACTTGGATGCCATATCCTCGTAAGCCGGGTCCCATTGTGCGAGTTCAAGCGCCATCGAGAGCATGGTGGCGCAGTAGAAGGCCATCCAGGCGGTCGCATCGGCCTGCTCCAGATGTCCGTTGCCGAGCGGCGGACGGGAGCGGTCGAAGATGCCTATATTATCGAGCCCTAGGAAGCCGCCCGTAAAAAGGTTTTTCCCGTCCAGGTCCTTGCGGTTCACCCACCAGGTGAAATTGAGCAGGAGCTTGTTGAAAACTCTGGCGAGAAAATTCCGGTCGCGCTCGCCACGGGGTGCTGTGATCTTGTAAACCCGCCAGGCGGCCCAGGCGAATACGGGAGGGGTTACATCGCTGAAGTCCCACTCGTAGGCCGGCGACTGCCCATTAGGATGCATGTACCACTCGCGCAGAAGCAGGACGAGCTGGTCCTTAGCAAAATAGCGATCCAGTTCGGCAAACGGGAGCATCTGAAATGCCGTGTCCCATACGGCGTACCATGGATACTCCCATTTGTCGGGCATCGAGAGAACGTCCCGGTTGTAGAGGTGAATCCAGTCACTGTTCCGGCCGGATTTCCTGCCCTCAGGCGGGTGCAGTCCGGCAGGGTCACCGTCAAGCCAGTCCTTTACACTGTAGTGGTAGAACTGCTTGGACCATAAGAGACCGGAATAGGCCTGCCGCAAGATTTTTCGTTCTTCTTCCATGAGGCTCTTTGGGTCTATCCTATCGTAGAATTCGTCGGCTTCCGCGATCCGCTTCCGGAAAGTATGCTCGTATTCCTCCCCGAATATGTTCTCAGGGGACTGGCCCTTTTCGAACAGCCGGAGATTTATGACCTGTTCTGAGCCTGCCGCCAGCTCCAGAATGTAATAGGCCGCGGCCTTGGTCCCGGTCTTTGCAGGATTGACTGCATCCACCCGCCCGGAAACCACGAACTCATGAAACGCGTCCTTGACATAGGGACCGGGATTGGCAATACCGTAGAGCCTTGCCAGGTTTGTTTCGTTTTCTGTGAAGAGGAACCGGGGAAGTTTTCCGTCAGGTCCGGGGGCGCAAGCCAGGCAGAACTTACCCAGCGAGGCATGCTCGCTCAGCAGCAGGTCTGCTCCCTCTTCATCGATTCTTGGCTTTGGCCAGTAGGCCTCCCCTGTGCGCCCCCATGCCCAGGTATTGCGAAACCACAGGGTTGGCAGGATGTGGAGTATGGAAGTTTCCGGGCCGCGATTGGCCACCGTGAACCGGATCAGAATATCATCAGGGGACTTCTTGCAGTATTCTGCGAAAACGTCAAAATAGCGATTTTCTTCGAAAATACCGGTATCTATCAGTTCGTATTCCGGCTCATTCCGGCTCCGTTTACGATTTTCGGAAACGAGCCGGGCGTAGGGAAATTCCTTCTGAGGATACTTGTAGAGTGCCTTGCAATAGGAGTGAATTGGAGTTGAATCGAGATAAAAATAGTATTCCTTCACATCCTCGCCATGGTTGCCCTCCTCATTGGTCACGCCGAAGAGCCGTTCCTTGAGGATGGGGTCGCGGCCGTTCCAAAGGGCGACCGAAAAGCAAAGGCGCCCTTCGCGATCGGTTATTCCAAGCAGGCCGTCTTCTCCCCAACGGTATGCGCGGCTCCTTGCGTGGTCGTGAGGGAAATAGTCCCAGGCATCTCCGTCCGCAGAGTAGTCTTCCCGTACGGTCCCCCATTGACGCTCCGACAGATATGGCCCCCACCTCTTCCAGTTCTTCTCGCGACGGGAATCTTCGGCCAGTTGTATTTCCACAAGGTCGAGTTGCTCCATCAAGATTTCCCTCATTTCCTGGTCGAAAAACCCGGATACGGATCGTGCCTTCACCGGGGCTTCGGGATCATAAGCCCGCCGTGGGCTTGGGGACGTCACGCAGATAGACCGCATTCGGAATTTTGGGCCTGACACTCAGAGCTTTCATGGGTACCCCGGGCGCCTTCGAACGCGCAAAACTTTGCAGCTCCAGTTTTAAGCCTAAGTTCAGGCAGCTAGCATGTCAATTAAGGCACGGAGGGGGCGGCCCGCATCGTAATCTTGTGATTAATTATAGATATATGAGATTAAATGAAGTCTTATATATGGGTAACGCGTGTATCGGCGGGTGCCTGTTGAACCCGTTGTCAGCACCGGATCACCAGAGACAGAAATATTAGCGAAGATACCAGACCTAATAGACTCCTGACTGAATGAAGTCGTCCCCATTTATGCAGAAGTTCTCGAGTTTTCCCGGCCTTTTTGTCCAGTCCCGGATCAAGCAGCTCTTTATTGATCGGCATCATCACAACAAGGGTAAACGGCACAGCCGAAAAAATGAATAACGCCCCGACAAGCCACATAAAGCCGGCGTCCATCAGCCAAAGGACAACACCGGATATAGTCGCCGCCGCAACAAGTCCAACCTGTATTTTTGAAGCCCGCTTGTAACTGGGACCGAAAACCGTTGCTGCCACCTCGTGTCCGCACTCCATTCGCGCCGGATGCTCGCCAAGGTTAACATAAATCGCTATAGCCGTGAAAAAGAGTGCGCTCAAAACGGCTGCGAACTCGAATAATTCGGTCATTGATTTTCCCGTGGGCGCAGTAGTGGATGTCTATCTCTACATCCTTGAAGATAATTCCGCCCGGAGGAAAACCCGGCCATTTGGAAATTAAAAGAAGTCCAACCGTTCCTATTGCGTTTCTATTTCCACGCTGTGGGCCGAATCCTTTCCATTGCCTCTCTGAATATGTTGAAAATGGCGACTTCTTTTCTGCTCACGAACTGCAAAAAGGGCGAGCGGCCCATGGACATCGTTCTTTGCATCTGTTTCTTGCTGGGCCGTAGCCCGAATCGGCGCCTCGCCGGCCGATCCGCCGACGATGACGACAAGGTCATGAACAAACCCGTTCATCCGTGCGGCCTGCCCATTCATCTCTTCTGAAGCGGCGGCGGCCTCTTCAGCATTGGATGCATTCCGCTGGACAACCTGGTCCATATCGCTCACGGCCTTGTTGAGTTGTTCGATTCCCTGCGATTGCTCATGGGATGCAGCCGCAATCTCACCGACCAGTTCGCTCATCTTTACCGCACTGGAGGCTACCTGTGAGAACTCAACACTGGTCTTTTCAACTACCCCAGACCCGTCTTTGATCTTTTTGACAGTACTCTCAATGAGGTCGGCGGTATTCTTCGCCGCCTCAGCCGCTCTCAAGGCAAGATTTCTTACCTCGTCTGCGACTACAGCGAATCCGGCCCCGGCTTCCCCGGCCCTTGCAGCCTCCACTGCGGCGTTGAGTGCCAGCAGATTTGTCTGGAAGGCGATTTCGTCGATCGTCTTTATTATTTTGGAGATCTCCTGGCTTGCTTTCGAGATCTGTGTCATCGAGGAGGTAAGCTCAGTCATTGAGTCATTGGCCCTCGAGACCACCTGGCTGGTTTCAGCCATCAGACTCTTGGCCTGACCGGCGTTATCGGCATTTTGCCTGGTCATCGCGGCCATCTCTTCAAGAGACGAGGACGTCTCCTCGATGGAGGCGGCCTGCACCGATGCTCCTTGCGCCAGTTCCTGGCTGGCTCCCGAAACCTGGCTGGATGCGGCTGAAACCTGGTCGGAGGATTCGGTCAGCCCGTAGACAATTCGCCTGATGGGACCAGTGATTCCCCTTGTCAGCAAAGTGGCGAAAACAAGACCGATAAGAGCGCCAATCAGGATGAATCCAATGATAAACTTTCTTCCGCTGGATGCATTGTCGGTGAATGCGCTTATTGCCCGGCTTCCTATTTCATTGGCGGTTTTTAAAGTTTTCTCCGCCAGTTCCTCGATCCGCTTGATATTTTTTTGCAGAGCTTCGTTGTTGTGCACACTGCGGTTGAAAGTTTCCAGATAAACATCGGCCTTTCTTTTCAATGCGTCACTTGATGCAGCAAGTCCTTTCATCTGAGAAAGGCTTTCGGGCACCTTCTCCGCATTGCTTCCAAAGGCGAAGAAATCGGTTTCATTCAGCCTGGCCTGCAGCATCAGGGCCTTTATCTGGTCTGCCTGCTGTAATTTGTTCAGACCCGCGCCGACGCTTTCCACGGCTTTCGCGACTTGTTTCTCCACGTCATCGACATACACGCCGGCACAAATGATCAGACCCCATGGCTTTAAATATTTTGCGCAGGTGACTTTCGGGAAGACAGCATCTCCCATACCTGGTTTGTTCCAGAAGTACTCGGTATAAGATTCCCCGTTCTTGACCGCTCCTTCAACCACCTCTTTCATGAACGTCTTGCCGGTTTTCTTGTCCTGGATCTTTGCGAAGTCTTTCCCTTCGAGAGATCGGTCACTTCCATGAGCTACAAGGATCAGGTCCTCGTTCACAACGAAGAAATAATTGGTCCCGTCGAAATGAATATTGCGCACTGCGTCCAGCGCCGCTTCTTTTGACATGCCCTGATCATGATGAAACCGTAGAACGTCGTACCCGACAGCTACAATGTTCTTGATTTCTTTAAGCGAATAATCTTTGAGAATTTTCTCGTTGATATCAGTAATTTCCTTTTTAGTGGCCAGAGTTGCTTTTCCAGCTTCGTCTTCGGCCATGGCGGCAATCTGTTCACCCGCATTCTGGAGGTCTTTCAGGGCTTTTGCATCGTCTTCTTCCAGTTTCTTTATTTCATCGACTGCAAGCTTATAGGCCTTTTGAGCATCTGCGATTTCTGCCACTGAGCCGCTGCGCCCCATCCTGGATTCCAACGTGGAGGTCAGCGCAGCCAGTTCGCCAAGACACCCGATGAGTTTATTGTAGGTTCCCTCATCCTTTTTAATCACATATTCTTTCTCAAGGATTCTTGCTTCCAGGATTTTGCCTCGAACTTCCTGTGAGGACACATTGACATTTCCGGCACTGTTTACTCTGCCCAAGCTCAGGAACCCGGCCGCCCCCACGGCTGCTCCGATGAGTATCAGAGCTATGAAGCCAGAGAATATTTTAGTTCCAACTCCCATACCAAGCTTTTTCATCCCTTTATCCTTCCGAACTTGAAGGTTCCTTCAAATCATACTCCTCCTTTTGAACTTAGCGTGATAGCAATGATATCGACTGGTTCCTTGAGATGGTTGACACTGAAAAAACCCTTATTGACCACTTACGTCTACTAAGGGTCTTTATCTGATTGAAAGGAGGTAAGATTGAAGGTTTACTTTCTCGTTCTTGATGCCGAGTTTGATGCGAAGATTGTAGCGGTGAGTCTCAACTGTCTTGTAGGCCATATTCAGCAAGGATGCTATCTCCTTACTTCTTTTACCTTCCTTGACGAGATGGGCAATCTGGATTTCCGTGGGGCTAAGTGCATTGAAAGCCGAATGCATATTCGTAATGAAAGGGGATAAGATCTTTTGCAAAGATGACTCAATAAGTTCCAGATAAACTTTTTGATTTTGGTCCAGTCTGCCCTTTTTCACTTTATCCAGGTATGGAAGGACCAATTGCTTTAAATTCGACTGAATATCGTTTTCAAGCTTCATCCAGTCGGCTTCCCTGTTCTTGAGCAGAACCCTTAGCGTGGTATTGATCTCCTCTAGCTGTCCGGCTTTTTCCTCGAGTTCTTTTTCCCTCTGGTACAGTGATTGCTCCAGCAACCTCCCGCTCGATATGTCACGAATGGATTCAATGGCGCCGATCAGATTTTTGTCGCGGTCATGCAGCGCCGAGGCGGCGCCCCACATATAAGCTCCTGTTCCTCCACAGGCATTGGGGACATAGGCTTCACCGAAGATTGCGTCACTATCCCGGGTAATGAAATAATATTCGCCGGTAACCTCGGCAGCCAGTGGTTCCGCAACACACCGGCCGGAGCCTCCCCCGGACTCGATCATGGAATCTCCCCGTTCTGCGAGGCGGGCGCTACCTGCAGCATCCTCATTTAAAGCAATATCGATCAGTATCGGCCTGGGTGTTCCATAGAATGGGATGGCGTAGGCGTGATCCCCTTTTCCCAGAATATCCTGTTTTCGAATTCCGGTCATTTTTTCAATAGCTTTGTTCCAGGCGATCACCTTTCCGGCTTTGTCTATGACGAAAGTTGCGTCGGGAAGAAAATCGATAACTTGCGTCAACTGGCGCAGTCCAGCCTCGAGAGCATCCATGTTTGGGAGTCCGTTGGCGGGAGATGTAGACAGAGTGCCGTCTTTCGAGGTATCCGGAAACTCGATTTTGGCCATGGGCAAAACCTCCCGATGTGAAACAGAAAAGCAACCCATGGGGGAGGGTTTTTTACTGTCACTGTTATGTTCCAGGGACATTTTACAATGAGAGGACATTATCCTGCAAAAAGAAGAATCTGAAAAGCGAAGAATTGTTTTAAATTTTTGTGCTGATATTCAGTTCCCGGTCAACCTGCGGAGAATTCCGTAAATTCACATTTCTCATGCGCTTGCGAAGTTTCTCCGGGGAAGGCCGGTCGTGAAGTCCGGCCTTGTCGGGAGAAGCAGCCCGCCCCGCCCTATCCCCGAAAAATTCTATTGCCTGGTTGACTGTGCGCCTAGACCACTCCGGCCTCGCGCAGTTCCTTGAGGAGCGTGTTCCCCATGCCGAGGTATTTCTGATAAATGAAATCGTTATCGGCGCCGATGGAGCGGCAGACCCACTTGATTCGGCCAGGGGTTCGCGACATGGCCTTAAACGAGGAATTTTGAATGAAGATTTCCCCGTAATAAGGATCATCTGTTTCGAAGAATGTTTTCCGGTCCTGCCAATGCTCCCTTTGCAAAACCTCCTTGGGAGTCTCCAGCCTCCCCACAACCACCGTGCCCTTGCGGTCGGGCTTGCTCATATAGGCGTTGACGATTCGCAAGAGCTCGTCGGCGGAATACCTGGTCGTAAACCCCTCGATTTGGTGCTGGATATCAGGCTGGTTTTTGGGATCAAGACGCTCTTTGATCGTCGGATACTGAGTGCGAAGGTCGGGCCGGTCGATGATTTCGCAAAGCGCGGTCCAGTTGGGGTCCGTAAAGCCGGAAATGAAGGTGTAGCCGTCCTTGCATTTTACGTAGGTGTAGGGAAAAACCGCGTAGTCATAGTTTCCCGCGCGCGGCATGAGGTCACCGCTCATATGGTAGTACTGCATGGCGTAGTTGGAGATGGCGATGAGACCCTCGGGGGGCGAGCAGTCCACGAGTTGACCCTTACCGGTCTTCCTCTTATGGTACATTGCCGCCAGAATTCCGTACGAGGCCCAGGCGCCTCCGGCGTACCACCCCATCCAGTTGCCCTGCTTGAGCGGCCGTTTGTATTCGGGGGGCACTTCGGGGTCGAGGTCGGGCTCGCCCGTAATGGACATGATCACACCCCTGGCCTGACTGGTGATATCATAATCCGGCTGATTCCCGCACCTTTCGGCATCTTTTCCGAACTGTCCGTAAGTGTGAATCGGGCAGTAGATCAGTCCGGGATTTGTCTCCGCGAGCTGCCTGTAGCCTATCCCAAGAGAGTCCATGTAGCCCGGCTTGAAGGTTTCGATCACCACGTCGGCTTTCCCGGCCAGTCTTTTGAAAATCTTGGCCCCTTCCTTGGTGCCGACGTCAAGGGTGATGTGGAATTTATTCCTGCCCTCGGTTATGTAGGCAAGCCCCGAATCCTTGATCATTATTCCGTAGGGGCTCATCTTGCGCGCAATATCGCCCCCGGGCGGCTCAACCCGGATCACTTCCGCCCCGAGCTCGGACAGAAGCGATGAGGCGAAGAGTCCCCCGTAGCTACCGGAACTGACATCAATTACCAACATATCGTCGAGGGCCTCAGGTTTTTTGAAAATGTCCTCCGGGTTCGTCTCCCGGTAGGCCCACTTTGCATATTCAGCGTTTGCCGCAAGACCCACTATCCTCTTATCATCCATGACGTTCCTCCCGACTTGCTCAAGCTAGTTTCTTTCCCTTTACCCCATCCCAGTCCGCCGGCGGACAATGGGAGGGAATTTTGGGGTTCCATTTGAAAATAATCCCTTCGTCTTCCAGGCTCTTGACCATGGTATGCGACAAGCCCAGGATCTTGTTGAAAACGTATTCGTTATCGAAACCCAGCGGCCTGCAGCTCCACTTAAGCCTTGCGGGGGTTTCGCTGAGCCGGGGCGGATAGCATTGCTGGACCATGTCGCCGTAGAGGGCGTCATCGTATTGCTGGATCGTCCCCCGTTCGCGGAAATGTTCACTATAGTATACGTCGTTTGCCGACAGAACGCGCGAGGCCGCAAAACCGAGCCTGTTTGCGAGTTCCTCCACTTCCTCCACCTTCTTTCCCCTGGTCCAGGCCTCGATTGCCTGAAGGATTTGACGAGCGTTTTCGTCTTTGAGCCGTACCCTGGGATCGGAGAACTTTTCGAACAGGTCCATCTTGCCCATTGCCTGACAAAGGCTCCCGAACTCGTCTACCGAAAAGGCAGCCAATCCGACCCATCCATCGGAGCATGGGAAAAGATCGGAGGGGCAGATTGCAAGGTCGCGGTTCCCGGACCGTTTGCGGTTCTCGTCTGTCATGTGCGTAAAAAGCCACGTCCAGTCAAGCCAGCGGATAACGTTTTCCACCTGCATGTAGTCGATAAACTGGCCTTCGCCGGTCCTCTCCCTGTAGTTAAGCGCTGCCAGGATGCCGATCGCGCACATGAGGCCGGTAATCCAGTCCGCGATCCAGACGCCCGACTTGATCGGCCCGCGGTCTTCAAAGCCGGTTATGGGGGCAAGTGCGCCCATGCTCTGGGCGACCGCATCATAAGAGGTCCTGCCCGTCCAGGGGCCCCAACTGCCATAGCCGGAAACATGGAGTTGAATGAGCCTCGGATTGATCTCCCGCAATTCCTTGTAACTCATCCCCCAAGTTGCGAGGCGGCCCGGTGTCAGGTTGTCCACGACCACATCGGCCCTCTTGACGAGGTCCAGAAATATTTCCTTTGCCCTGGGGTGACCCATATGCATGCCCACCCAGTACTTATTGTGGTTTTCGATCTCCAGGCCGGGCGACATGTTTTTCCAGAAAAACGCATAAGGTGTCACGAAGCGCATCTGATCGCCCTTCTGCCCCTCGAACTTGATCACCTCGGCGCCGAACTCCCCAAGGTAGTCGCACGCCGCCGGGCCGAGCACCACATAGCAAACTTCGAGCACCCGGATCCCTTTTAACGGCTCCGGTTTATCGAAGAGCCCTCCGACGTCGAACTCTTCTTTTAGAAAGTCCAGATAAGAACCGTCCTGCTTCATTCGCTGACTCCTTTCAGCCGCTCCGGGTAAACAGGGCAGCAGTTGTCGGGTTTTTTGGCCGATAAATTCGGGCAAAAGGGATTGAAAAACTCTAACGGGTCACGCCCGGCTCAGGCCCGGTCCTGAAAATCCCCGGGACATGAGAGCGCCTCAGCACAGCAAAGGCATGGACATGAGGCTTCATTCAGGGCGTGAGAAGCGAAGGCGCACTAAATCGATTGAGGTAAAGTTGCAAAAAGATGCGAGGATGGAAGGGACATGTGGGACCAGGAATCGCTGGAAAGCTCAATGGGGGGCTTACCCCTGCAAAAGCCCGGCTCAAAAACGCAAACAGATAATATTAGATAATACCTCCCCGGTTCAAGCTATTTTGGAGTTCTTGGTTTTCGGTTTTTAGTTGCGCCCGGATCGTGGTCCAAAAACCAGGAGCTGGTATCTTCGCTCATAACCAACTCAAAACTAAAAACTCAAAACTAGAAACTCCCAAGTTCCGATCCGGTTTCTTCTCTGAACATCTCCCTGATATGGCCGGTCATTGCGTTCTTGTCGGAATACTTGGTATCTATGTTTCGTTTCAACCTGAAGTATTCCAGCCGGAAGAGATCGAAAGTCTTTTTGGAATCCGTCACAAAGCCGTTCAAACACTGGCTCCGGTTACTTTCGCCGTAGTCCAGGTCCCGCGAATACCTGTGCTTGCTCTGCCCTATGAACAGTACCTTATCGTTTTCTTTATTGCTGCTCGGCAGAAACTTCAACTCAAATCTGAGCAGGGCGCAGTGGTCGGGTTTCACCAGATCGAACCGGTAGTTATGATGATCCATATAGTAAATCAGCAGCTCGAAGTGCTCTTTTATGAGAAGCCGCTCTTTGAGGCTCCGGGCGTTGTTGTACAGGTTCATGTACTGACGTATGCATTTCTCGCAGGAGATGTAATGGACCGTGTAATTCGCGAGATTTTTATCCAGAATGTCCCTTCTTTTTTTATAAAATTCTTTTTTCAGATGTATGTAAACATCGTCCTCGATCCCGGATCTCTCGGCTTCAACTGAAACATACTCCCCGGGCCTGAAAGATGATGACGGCCTGTCATTGACCACGACCAGATTTCCATCCAGCCTCTCCACTGAAATGAGCAGGAGGTCAAATCCTATCCCGCTGTACAAGGGCTGAAACCCGTTAACCTTTCTTCTTTCAGCAACCTTTATGAAAGCGAGGGAGTCTTTCTCGTTTGCATCGCTGAATCCATAGTGGCGAAGAAGCATGTTTATGTCGGGCAACTCCAGGTTCAGGGCAACCGCCAGGTAAAGGACCGTGTCTCTTTTGGTGTTCTTTATGTCTTCATCTTCCAGGGCACGCAGGTGGCTGTTCGACAGACCGGAAATCTGCGCGACCTGGTTTCTGGTCATCCTGGTGTTATCTATTAGTTCTTTAATGAGATTAGACACTTAACTCTCCAGACAGTCACCATTCCCGAATCGGTGTCTGGAGGATACCAGATTTGACCCTCCGCCACAACAAATAAGAACGGCGCCAAATAGTAATATTTGTTTACTATAAGCAGATAAATCGCTGCAAATGCCTGAATATATAATGAATATAAAAAGTAAACAGTTACTGCTGTTTACAGTTGACAAAATTTTTGGTTTCTGAAATATTCCTCCCAAGGTATCGAAAAAGACGGGAATCAGTTTGCCTCATTTCGCTAAGTGTAACGTTCGTTATCCTCATCGTGTTCCAGAGCCCCGCTAAGAGTTGAACCGCGATTTTAAATCCAGTCGCTTCCCCGGGATCTTTTTGTCCTCTAATTGAGCATCTCTTCCATGCCCGAATCCATTTGGGAAATGCGGCCGGAGGCTTATTCCCCTTCCAGGAGACCGGCAAAATGTCGAACGAAAAAATCGAGAACAGGGCCTTTTGGGAAGAACAGGAAAATCTTCTCGATCGTCTTGTCTATAAAGCGACGTGGCCCGGAGGGCAAGAAGCCGTAAATCGGCTGGCAAAGCAGGGCAAGCAACTCGTACGCGACCTGATACGCAAGCTGATCGACCCGGAAACACAATTCTTTGAGCTGAATCGAATAACGGGTTTCGGTGTGAATTACCCTGACGTGCAGGACGTACCCTGCGGCGGCCTTGTCACCGGGCTTGGGCGAATCCACGGCAACTGGACGATGATTATCGCCAATGACAGCAGGGTAAAAGCGGGCACCTATTTCCCGATAACTCTCAAAAAACATATGAGGGCACAGGCCATCGCCGAGAGGTGCGGAGTTAACTGCGTCTACATAGCCGATTCCGGTGGAGCTTATCTGCCCATGCAGGCGGATGTTTTCCCCGACGACCAGCATTTTGGTTCCATGTTCTACAACATGGCGCGCATGTCGGCCATGGGGCTCAAGCAGATCACGCTCTCAACCGGAGGCAACACAGCGGGTGGCGCATACATTGTTTTCATGGCCTGCGAATCGATCATGATCGACAAAATGTCCTATAGCTTCCTTGGGGGGCCGCCGCTGGTCAAGGCGGCCACGGGCGAAATCGTATGCGCAGAGGACCTCGGAGGAGCCAGGGTCCACACCCACATATCCGGAGGGGCCGACCACTTCTGCACGACTCAGGACGATGCGATAGAAAAGGTGCGGGAGATCCTTTCGATGGAGAGGCCTCAACAGCTTCAGGCGGCACGGGTCACTGAAAAGCCGCCCAAGGTGGGCGTTGAGACGATATATGAACTGCTCCCTTCAAACCTCTACCGCGGAGTCAATGTAAGGCCGTTTCTGGAAGCGATTTCGGACGAGAGCATCTTTTTGGAATACAAGAGAGATTACGCCCGGGGCTGCGGCGACAACGTTATTGCCGGCAAGATGCGCATCAAAGGCATCACTGTCGGGGTGATTGCGGCCAACCAGATGGGCATAATCTTTACCGAAGCGGCAAGGAAGGCGACCGAATGGATCATCAGGTGCAGCCTGGAGAAGGTGCCTCTCCTGTTCGTGCAGAGCTCCCCCGGATATATGATCGGGACTGAATCCGAACACATGGGGATTGGAAAATACGGGGCCGACATGGTGAGGGCGGTTTCCTGCGCTCAGGTGCCGCGCATCCAACTGGTGATCGGGCCGGACAACGGGGCGGCCAATTATGGAATGTGCGGCCGCGCCTACCGGCCTCACTTTTTGTTTTCCACGATGCGGGCCCGCACATCTGTCATGAGTGGGAAATCGGCGGGGGAAGTCTTGCTTTCCCTGGAAGAGAAAAAACGGGCTGATTCCGGAAAGCCGATGAGTGATGAGGAAAAGCGGGCCTTTCGCGAGGAGATGATTGCCAAGTACGACGGTGAGGCGCACCCGTTTTTCTGCGCGTCAAGACTTTTGAGCGACAGGGTCCTTAAGTTCAATGAGATTCGGGATTGGCTGGCAATGGCATTGGAGCTGAGCCTGCTGATACCGATCGGCGAACCCTGTTTTGGAAATCTCAGGTTCTAAAGATATTCTGGAAATGGAGAAATCGCATGAACTACCCGAGGAAAGTTTTTCTTGGCGACATCACGGTCCGGGATGGTTTTCAGCATGAGGAAAAGTTTATTCCGACTGCAGCCAAGCTCTGGGTTGCCGAACAGCTCATTCTGGCTGGATTCAGGCGGATCGAGGTTACCAATTTCGGAAATCCGAAGGGAATGCCCCAGTTCAAGGACGCCGACGATCTGATGAAGGGCCTGAGATCGAGCAGGAAGGTGGAGCACCTGATGGGCAAGGTCGGGTTAACCGCCATTACCATCCGTGAAAAGGCCGTCGAGCGTGCCATCCAGGCGCGCAGGGACGGTTTTGGACCGGATAGGATACTCTTCATGGTCTCGACCAGTGAGTCTCATCACCGTGTAAACTCGGGACTGTCGCTCGAAGAATACTGGAAGATGTGTGAGAAGTACATTCCAAGGGCTCACGATGCCGGAATGAAGGTATGCGGAACCGTGAGCACGATATGGGGGTGCCCGATAGAAGGTCCGATCGAAATGGGGAAAGCTGCCGAGTTTGCGAAAAGATGGCTCGATATCGGGGCCGACGACATCGAGCACGCCGACCACGACGGCTCGGCCCCGCCCGACAGGGTCTACCAATACTATTCCATGATCCTGGATGCAATCCCCGATACCACCAGGCACATTGCCCATTTTCACGTGACCCGCGGCTGGGGGCTGGCCAATATTCTTGCCGCCCTCCAGGCCGGAATAACCCATTTCGAATCCACTCTGGGAGGCATCGGCGGTCAGCCTGCCAACTTCGTCGACGGCGTACCGGTGACGGGCACCGGCAAGTATTACTACCATGATCCGAGTATTACCGGGCTCGTTTCCACTGAAGATATGGTCGTCATGATGGATGAGATGGGAATCGATACGGGTCTTGACGTAGACAGGGTCCTGGAGGTCGGAGCCACGGTCGAGCGTATGGTCGGCAGACGGCTGCGTTCGGAATGCGTTCATTCGGGCAGAATTCCAAAGACCGGGACCGGAAATAAATTTGACATCAAAACTGGTGGGCAAAGTCGTTCCTAAGGGAGAAACCCATGGACTTCCAACTGTCAGACGAGCAACGAATGATGAAAGAGACAGTCAGCAAGTGGGCTGTCAGAGAATGGGGGCCGCTGCAGCAGAAGATTGACGAGGAGGACTGGTTTCCGCCTGATTTTTTCACCAGATGCGCCGCGATCGGGATACTTGGAATAACCATTAGCGAGGAATATGGAGGGATCGAGGGGGACGTGCTCATGCAGGTCCTGGCCATCGAGGAGTTGAGCCGGGTCTGCCCCGCACTGGCCATGTCCTATGGCGCCCACTCCAATCTCTGCGCCCATAATATCCACAAGAACGCCGGCGAGTTTCTGAAGGAAAAGTATCTGCCTCCCCTCGTAAGCGGCGAAAAAATCGGCGCCCTGGCGCTTACCGAGCCAAGTTCCGGCTCCGATGCAATGAGTCTGCACACTCGGGCTGTCAAAAAAGGCGACAAGTACATACTCAACGGGTCCAAGATGTTTATCACCAACGGACCGGTTGCCGATACCTTCCTCGTCTATGCCAAGACGGCGCCCGAAAAAAGGGCCAAGGGAATCAGCGCCTTTATCGTGGAAAAGGATTTCCCCGGTTTCTCCGTGGCCAGAAAACTGAAAAAATGCGGCATGCGGGGCTCCCCGACCGCTGAGATCACCTTCGAAGACTGCGAGGTCCCTGCGGAAAACCTGGTAGGCCAGGAAAACTGCGGCGTAAATGTGATGACGAGCGGACTGGATGTCGAACGCATCGTACTTGCAGGAGGCTCTATCGGAATGGCCCGGCAGGCTTTGGAATACTCGATAGCCTATGCGGTCGAGCGCGAACAGTTCGGGCAGGCGATAGCCAACTTCCAGATGATTCAGCAGAAGCTGGCTGATATGTATGCCCGAACCGAAGCCGCACGGCTCCTGGTCTACCGGGCGGCCGAGGTGGCGCAAAGATCTTCCAGGGGGGGCAAGGGAACGGAGCTTACAAGGCAGGCTGCGGCCGCCATCCTCTTCGCCGCCGAAACGGCCACCTGGGTGTGCGATCAAGCGGTCCAGATACACGGCGGGTATGGCTACTGCCTGGAGTTTCCCGTACAGAAGCTGTGGCGGGATGCCAAACTCTACGAAATCGGCGCCGGGACCAGCGAAATCAGGCGTATTATTATCGCCAGGGAGCTGACCAGGGATGAATTTGCAAGGAAGGCGGCCAGTCAACGTGACCTGATGGGCTATGCCTTGCCCAGGGCGGTCTGACAGTATCTCATGTCCCACGGGACAACCAAAACCATGACAATGCCCTTAGATCCATAGGATGGGTGGATCGAAGCGAACCCGTCAATCTTTTCGAGGATGGGTGGAGCGAAGCGCAACCCATCAGGTCTTTTCGTGTAAGAATTCAAGGGACTACAATTCCTTGATTCCTTAATTCTTCAATTCGTTAATTCCTCAATCCCTCAATCCTTAAATCCTTAAATTCATTCATTACCCCCGGCCGGTTTAGAGTCAATACAGCCACCCGGTCCTGCCGGTCCTCCGAAATCAGATCCTGTTCCATGATCACCCCTGGAAAAGTCTTCGGCCTGCCCGAAGGATATCAAGTTAGCGGATTGATTAACCGGCTTACAACGAATAAAATGTAGAATTAATTTGGATTCTAACGGCATTGCGCGTTTGGATCAGTCAACTGAGATAAGCCCCAAGAAAGGGACAGATGGAGTTGCAACAGTACGAATCGTCATTAACCCTAAGCCCGCCCTTGGCGACTTCTCGGACCGCAGCCCATTGCGCCCTGTTTATCGCCGGATTCGCAACCTTTATTAACCTCTACGCCACACAGCCCCTGCTGCCCGAGTTTCGCCGGATTTTCAGTGCGTCGGAACTGATGGTAAGCCTGACCGTGAGCGCCCCGGTGATGGCAGTGATGCTTGTCGCTCCCCTGGTAGGTTTGCTGGCTGACGCCGTGGGGCGCAAAAGGGTAATTGTTGCGGCCATAGTGGGCCTGGCTGTGCCGACGGCTTTGACTGCAATGGCAGCCAATTTGTATCAACTTATCATATGGCGGTTTCTTCAGGGTCTCTTCGTTCCTGGAATCATAGCCGTAGCCATGGCATACATCAGTGAAGAGTCACCGAGAAGTTCCGTGGGCTCCACCATGGCAATCTATGTGACAGGTACGGTTGTAGGCGGGTTTTCGGGACGTTTCATTACGGGCATTATCGCGCATCACTGGGGATGGCGAGCCTCCTTTGTTGTTCTTGGTGCGCTCACTCTCGCAGGGGCCCTTGCGACATGGCGGATTATGCCGCGGGCGAGAAAATTCGTACCTCAGAACAGCGCTGCCGCACTGCTCAGGTCGCTGCTTGGCCACCTCCACAATTCCCAGCTTCTGGCGACATATGCCGTCGGATCGAGCGTGTTGTTCTGTATGGTCGCAGCCTTTACGTACGTAAATTTTTACCTTGCGGACAAGCCTTTTTACCTGGGGCCAGCCGCCCTGGCAATGATTTTTGCCGTCTACCTTGTTGGCGCTGCGGTTACACCTGTGGCGGGGCGCATCCTGGACCGTGTCGGTTACCGGAGAGCCCTGATGGGAGCTACCGGTATTATGGCAACAGGCATGCTGCTGACCCTGGTTCACTATGTTCCCGTTATTATCGCCGGGCTGGCCATTGGGGCAACCGGCGTGTTTATCTGCCAGTCGGCTGCATCCAGCAATGTTGGCCAGGCGGCGGCATCCCGCAATGTTGGCAAGGGGGCCGGAGTTGCCGGTTCTTCCGCTGCCGGTCTCTACGTTGGGTTCTACTACCTCGGCGGATTCGGCGGCTCGATTCTTCCCGGCTTTTTCTGGAGGCAAACCGGATGGTCCGGTTGTGTAGCGCTCATCATCTGTATTCAGATGCTTGCCGCTCTGATCGCCTATCGATTCTGGAAAAACTGAATCTTTATGATGTGCCTGCGAGTACGAAGGAAAACGCGATGAGCGATCGTATCGCAACTATCAGGAAAGCCGTTGTGGATGGGAAACACGCCGAGATCGAGACCCTGGTCAAAAGAGCCATCGACAACAACGATGATCCCGGCGCCATTATCAACGAAGCGCTGATAGGTGCGATGGAGATTGTTGGCAAAAAGTTTGCGGCAAACGAGATATTCGTCCCGGAAATGTTCGTCTCGGCCCTGACAATGAAGAAGGGTCTGGAGCTGATAAGGCCGCTGCTCACCGGCACCGGAGCTGAATCCAGAGGCAAGATCGTTATCGCAACCGTCAAAGGCGACATGCACGACATAGGGAAAAACCTTGTCGCGATGATGCTGGAGGGGGGCGGCTTCAACGTGGTGGACCTGGGGGTTGACCTGAGTGCCGAAAAGGTTGTTTCGAAAGTGCGGAAGCTGAAGCCTGACGTTCTCGCCCTTTCAACACTGCTTACAACCACGATGCCTCAACTGGAAAAGGTGATCGGAACGCTCGAAGCCGCAGGACTGCGCGGCAGTGTCAAAGTCATGGTCGGAGGGGCGCCTGTCAATCGGGAATTCGCCGAAAAGATCGGCGCGGACGATTACGGGAAAGACGCCGGTGAAGCTGTCGATTTGGCCAAAAAATTCTGCGCAGCAGTTCAAGCAAAGGGGCCCGCGAAATCATGAAATCTAAACCCTGCCACCCGGTCACGCCGGGTCTGTACGGCGGTAAAAAATGCTCCCCCTCACCGCTCACCAATAGAACCAAAAGGGATTATTTTCTTTTTCTGCTCACTGCTCACTGTTCACTGCTCACTGTTCACTGTTCACTGCTCCGTGAACTTTCCGGCCGCCAAAGTAGACAAATTCAAAGACCGTTACGTCAAACCATAAAAAGGAAATCGAAAAGCGACTTTGAACACGACCCATCAGGAGGACAGAAATGAATGCAAGGAAGATCATAGCGTTAGCGGCCATTGGGCTTGCTCTTTTTATGATTGTTCCCACTACGGGCGCAAGGGCTGACGATTGCCCCTACTGCAACCCGCTTCTTTTTCCGTTGGCCGTGGCAGGGGCCGTCGTCGGGACGGCAGCAGCTATCGTGACCGCTCCATTCTGTCCCTACTGTGGACCTTATTACCCTTACTACTATGGGCCAGGTCCGGCGCCAGCCTATTACGGTCCCCCTCCAGCGCCCGCATATTACGGCCCCGGACCCGCGCCATATCACCAAAGGGTATGGGTTCGTGGCCATTATGATCGCAATGGGGCATGGGTCCCCGGACACTGGCGAGTTAGAAAAGACTAGAAAAACCTTTGCGGAGCGTGGAGACCGTTTCCCCTCGATCTCCAGGCTCCGCAAGGCGTACAGCCGTAAACGCGTGTGGCCGGGCGCTCGGCGTTGGCAGCAGCAGCCCGCGCAACGCGGGCGCCCAGTCCAACGCCCGGCGGGACATGCAGTTATTTAGCAGGATTTTCAGCACACCGTCGATTCAGGGAAATTTTTAAGCTGCTCAGCCCTCCCGCCGCTTTACCTCCAACATCTCAAGTACACACGTTCAATCCCACGGCAACGCCGCCTTTCTTTGCGAACTAAGAACTCAAAACTAAAAACTCTTTATTCTTGAGACTTCACCGGGACGGATTCACCGTGATCCACGCATGGAGTGAGTAGTAATATATTGCACTTCGTGTATCTTAGAGGGATAAACCTCGTGGCATGCGCGCAACTCCGTCTTAAAAACTGAGGGGCGGCAGGACCGTAATCCGGTTGCTTTCGCAAGAAGTCTCAAATAAGGAGGCCTCATGAGTAATTTGACCGCATTCCTGGAAACCATCGGATATCCTGATGAACCTTTTGGCATGTTCTATACCGACACGGAGCCCGAGAGCGGATTCGTGCCCAAAGAGGGCGCCATCTTCTCCCACGAAATGGAGCAGCGGGGTGAAGTCGATTTTTCTGCGCTGTTTCAGAACTGGTCTTGCGTAATGGGAAATATATGGCTTGCCCGGAAGAAAAATACTGCCGCCTATTTCGAAGCCGGCCGCTTCGGATGCGTAGGGGGTTCGTTTTACCTGGGCTTCCACAAGCCACAGCTCGAATTCATTGCGCATTACGTCTCAACCGGCATCCCGGGTCAGTCCAAAGGTGAACGGTACCTTCCCTCACCGGAGGTGACACGGCGATTTTTTGAAACACTGGACCCCAGGCCTGCGCCCGCGAGATTCTGCGTGTTCAAACCGATCAGCCTGTTCAAGGAAAATGAAACGCCCGAGGTTGTCACCTTCTTTGCCAGGGGCGAAGTCATGGCGGGTTTATGCACGCTTGCCACATTTGTCACCGAGGACTTTGAAGCGGTTGCCTCGCCCTTCGGCGCCGGGTGCAGCTATATCGTAACATGGCCCCTTCACTACCTGAAACAGGGCAGGATGCGGGCCGTTATAGGAGGCTGGGACCCCTCGGACAGGAAGTTCATGAAAACCGACGAGATGACTTTTTCAGTTCCTTATGAAATGTATACCCTCTTCCTCGAAAGATGGGAAAATTCGTTTCTGCTTACCGACACATGGGCCGGGGTAAAGAAGAAGATCTCACGAAGCCGGGAAGCATGGGGTGAATAGCCGGTAGGGCGTGCTGCATCCATGCCTGAGAAGTCCTTCTTTATCGAAAACTTGCAATGAGCTATATTGCAAAACCGCAAACCTGGAACGGGCGGGGGTCATCCTGCCCGGATCGTGTGAGTGAGGCTCCCGATAAGGAAATTAGATGAAAATCTCCAGAGGAATCCACGGGCTTAAAGGGCTGAGAAGGTTTGGCCAGATCTCCAGGGTCCTCGTCAAACACGGATCGGGGGACCTTCTCGAAAGGCTTCTCAGCAGCAGGAAAACCCGCCCGGAGGTCTCGGAGGGGGAGATGCTTCTGAGCGGCGGTTTCCCCTCTGCCCGGCGCATCCGGCTGGTGCTGGAGGAACTGGGGCCGAGTTTCGTGAAGCTGGGGCAGCTCATGAGCACCCGCGCCGACATTTTCCCTCCCGAATACATAGCTGAGTTCAAAAAACTCCAGGACATGGTGCCTCCCGTTCCCTTCGAGGAGGTCAAGGCGGTTATCGAAGGTGAGCTGAAGCGCCCTCTGAAAGAGATCTTTGCCGATTTCGACGAGAAATCCATCGCAGCCGCATCGGTGGGCCAGGTACACATCGCAAAGCTGCATTCGGGCGAAAAGGTCGCGGTCAAGATTATCCGGCCCGGAATCGACCGGCGGATAAGAGAGGACCTTCGCCTGATGTATTTTTTGGCCGCAAAGGCGGAAAAATCCCTGGAAATCGGCCGGCTCATAGGCGCAACGAATCTTGTCCGGGAATTCGAGCGCAATATCACCCGTGAACTCGACATGATGATCGAGGCCGGAAGCATAGAAAAATTTGCCGCTAATTTCGAGGAAGTCGACGAGATTTACATCCCGAAGGTCCATTGGGACTATACGACCAGGTCCGTGCTCGTGATGGAGCACATCGAAGGCATGAAAATGGACCAGGTCGAAGAGATCCGCGCGGCCGGAATCGACCCCAAGGAAGTGGCAATGATCGGGCTGCGCGCCTTTTCACGCCAGCTTATGCTCTACGGCTTCTTCCATGCCGACCCGCACCCCGGAAACACGATAGTCATGTACGACGGGCGGGTGAGCCTCGTCGATTTCGGTATAACCGGGTATCTGGACGAGGAGATGATGCGCCAGATCGCCAACCTCTTTCTGGGATACGCCGAACACGACTACGACATGGTTATGGATGCCCTGGCGGACGCAGGGCTGATAGACGAGAGCATGGACCTCAAGGCGTTCCGGACCGACCTCAAGGACATGAGCGAATCCTTCTACGGCCGCTCCCTTCAGCACATCTCGGCAAAGGACGTCTACGACCAGTTGATGGACCTGGTTTTGAAATACCACGTCAGGCTGCCGAGAAACCTGCTGCTGCTTCTAAAAACGTTTATCCAGACCGAGGCGCTGGGAAAGATACTCGGCAGCGACGCGAGCATCCTCGAGGTGACCAAACCTTTTGCCAAGAAACTGCTCCAGCGCGGCTTGAACACCCAGAGCATGATGAGAAACCTCGACCGGGAGGGCCGAAAGCTAAGCGGCTACACGAGGAGCATCCCTAAATATCTGCACGACATTCTGAGGGAGACCGCAGCGGGCAGGCAGCGGATCGAAGTGCGCCACACCGGTCTCGATAATGCCCGGTCCCAGGTCGAAATAAGCGCAAACCGCCTGACGCTCGGCATAATAATCGCGGCATCGATCATAGCCGGCGCGATGATCCTGAATTCGGGCCAGAAAGTCATGGAATTCACTTTCAGCCTTTTCGGCGCACAGACGGTCTCGCTGACGGCAATCCTGGGAGTAAGCGGCTACGCGGTCGCGACCTTTCTCGGAATCTGGCTGATCGTCTCCATACTGAGGTCGGGGAGGCTTTGAATCTTTGCAGCCTTTCACCACGGAGACGTTCGATAATTCCAAAAGCCCGGTGGCCCGCTTCGAGGGGCGAGGGTCGATCTTTAGAGGACACAGAGAAAAACCTCGCGCAACGATAGAACCGAAAAGAATTATTTTCTTTTGCCTGTTCTGCTCACTGTTTTTCTCTGTGACCTCTGTGTCTCTGTGGTGAGTGCTTTCGGTCTTGGCTTTTCGGTCTTAGCTCTTGATTTGGGACCGGTTTTTTGTTAGAGATCAGGCTTGGTTTGCGCCCATAGCTCAGCTGGATAGAGTGCCGGACTACGAATCCGTAGGTCGGGTGTTCGAATCACCCTGGGCGCGCTTTTAAAATCAAGGGGTTAGCCGGAAAGCGGTTAACCCCTTTCATGTCCCTGACCATCTCCTGTCCATTAA
>CAWCGB010000003.1:0-681746 GCA_963795045.1 uncultured delta proteobacterium | reverse complement strand
ATCGAGCACGCTCAGTTCAAGCTGACACCCGCAGCCGCAATAGGCGCAGGTCGTTTTTACCCGCTTGCCGAGCCAGGGCCGCCCCTTGTACCGGCTCAGGTTTTCGGTCAATGCGCCGGTGGGACAAACAAACATGCATTCACCGCAGGATTTGCACTTGTCGGCGGCTACCGGAACCAACCTCGAGTCTTCGTTTTCTCCGAGGATATCTATGGCGCCGATCTTTTTTATCTCCTGGCATGCGGTGACGCAACGGCGGCACATGATGCACCGCTCCGGCCAGTAGCGCATCAGGGAAGTGGCGTAGCTGTTATCCCGTTTCTGCTTGCGGGGTTCAAACAACACATCGGTAATGCCGAGCCGGTAGACGATATTCTGAAGATCGCATTCCCCCGCCGCGTCGCAGATGGGGCAGTCAAGGGCATGATGCCGCAGAATCTTTTTCAGGTTGACAACCCTGCGCTCGTGAAGGGCTTCCGATTCGGTCGTGACTTCGATACCTTCTTCGACCAGGGTGCTGCAGGATGTCACCGGCTCCGGACGCCCCTCAATATCAACAATACACATGCTGCAGGAGCCGATAGGCAAAAGCCGCTTGTGGTAACAAAGACTCGGAATATCAATCCCGCCGCTCCGGGCCGCTTCCATGATCGTCGTCCCTGCCGGAACAGACAGCTCGTGTCCATCAATCTTTAAACGGACCATACTTATATCTTTCCTTATAAAGTATTAAAGCATTCATCAATAAATACGCCCTACCGGTCGATTTCGCCCAGCACCACATCCAAGCTGCCGATAATGGCAACGGCGTCGGCGACCATATGGCCCACCAACAGACGGGGGAGAGCGCTCGCCAGGTAAAAACATGACGAACGTATTTTCAGCCGGTACGGATGCTCACTCCCATTACCGACAAGATAGAATCCGAGTTCCCCTTTGGCCCCTTCGACGGCCGCATACACCTCTCCGGAGGGTACAGATACGCCTCTAGCATGGATCAAGAATCGGCGAATAAGCGCGCTGATGTCATTCTGGACTTCAGGCTGGCTAGGGTTCGCGGCCCAGGGGTTATCCGTTTGAACAGGTCCGGCCGGAAGGTTTTCAATCGCCTGGCCGACGATGTTGATCGACTGCTTGAACTCTTCCATCCGCACAAGGTAGCGGTCATAAATATCGCCGTATTGCCCGACCGGGACCTGAAAGTCAAAGTCGTCATAACTGGAGTAAGGAAACGTCTTGCGCACGTCATAGGCCACGCCCGATCCCCTGAGACAGGGGCCGGTAAATCCGTAGTTAATCGCTTCTTCGGCTGAAATCGCACCGATGTTCATGGTCCGGGTGGTCCATATCTTATTTTCCGTCAGAAGCGTGTGATAGCCTTCCAGCGCTTTGGGAAACCACTTAACGAAATCACGCACTTTTTTGATAAACTCATCGGTAGTGTCATGGGCCACGCCTCCGATACGAATAAAAGAGGGCGTGAGCCTATATCCGGCGATCTCTTCGTTGATGGCCATGATCATTTCGCGGTCCCGAAATGCGTAGAAGATGACGGTCATGGCGCCGATGTCCAAGGCATGGGTGCCCAGCCAAAGATGGTGACCCATGATCCTGGCAAGTTCGGCCATGATTACTCTCAGATATTGCGCTCTTTTCGGAACGTCGATGCCCATAAGCTTTTCGACGGCCAAACAGTAACCGATATTGTTTGCCGAGGCGGCCGCGTAGTCGAGCCTGTCGGTAAGGGGAATGATCTGCTGGTAGTTCCGGCTTTCGCAGATTTTTTCAATCCCTCTGTGGAGATATCCGATAACGGGTGTGGCATTTACAATGGTTTCCCCGTCCACTTCCAGTATCACCCGCAGCACACCGTGGGTGGCCGGATGATGGGGCCCCATGTTCAGGGTAACGGTTTTGTGTTCAGTCATGATTTCCTGTGCCCGGCTATTTTGTTGTTCCATTCCAATCAGCAGTAATCTTTAATTGTTCTCGTATCAAAGGGCTTGTCGAAATCTTTGCCCTCAAGCGGGAAATCCTTTCTCAACGGGTGTCCCTCAAAGTTTTCCCATGTGAGAATCCGCCGGAGGTCCGGGTGATTTGAAAAACTTATCCCCAAAAGATCGAATACTTCCCTTTCCCCCCAATTGGCGGAATGCCAAATACTGCTCACAGAGGGGACATCCTGCCCTTCTTCAGTTTCGACTCTCACGCTCAAGCGGGTAAAATTCTTTGAGGATAACAGCAGGTAGAGCACATCAAAACGCGGAGATCTCGGCATTCGGTCGATGCCCACAACATCGGTCAACATATCAAATCCGAATTCCTTATCCGCCTGCAGGGTTTTCATCACTTCATAGAAAGATTGCGCGGCAACCGTTATTTCGTGAATATCATTGTGGTCCGTTTCTTTCAGGATTGAACCCGGACATTTTTCGCGGATCGTATTAACTATCGTGCTAAGCTCCATCGGTGTTTTCCTGTCCACTATCGCAGCATGCCGGATTTGAAGTCGGGACGCTGGTCCAATTTTTCGGTTCTGATTTTTTCCTGAACTTTCATCAGGCCGGCCAGTACGGCTTCGGGGCGGGGTGGGCATCCAGGGATGTAGACATCGACCGGTATAATCTGGTCAACGCCCTGGACCACGGAATAGCTCTTAAATATCCCCCCGCATGAGGAGCACGCCCCCATCGCGATCACCCATTTGGGGTCGGCCATCTGGTCATATATCCGTTTGACCATCACAGACATTTTCTTGGTAAGGGTACCGGCAATGATGATCAGGTCGGACTGCCTGGGGGATGGGCGAAAAACCTCGGAGCCGAAACGGGAGATGTCAAAGTCGGCCAGTGTACTGGCGATCATTTCAAGGGCGCAGCAAGCAAGGCCAAAGGTACATGGCCATACTGAATTGCTCCTGCTCCAGTTCACAAGTTTCGTCAGGCTGGTAACCAGTACGTTATCGCCTACCAGTTGATTTTCTAGTCCCATTCCAATGCTCCCTTTTTCCACACGTACACATAACAGATCAAAAGTATCAGCAGAAAAACCATCATTTCGGCAAACCCGAACATACCCAGCTTTTGGAAGTAAACCGCCCATGGGTAAAGAAATACGCATTCAAGGTCGAAGACAAGGAAAAGCAGCGCAATGACATAAAACTTGACGGGGGTTTTTGCATACTGCGCACCCTCGCTGGGAAGGCCGCATTCGTAGGCTTCATCCTTAACTTTAAAAGACCGCCTGGGGCCGAGAATATGTGAAAGAAACACGGTCCCGGCGCCAAATAGTAAGGCGAGAATGATAATATAGAGAATGGGTAAATACTCAGACAGCATAGGACCAAGCCTCCAAGCCATTCGCAGACAGCCCGCCACGCATAAAAACGCGATCCGGTATGAGCTGGCGCGGGCAATTTGAATTGCGGCGGCTCCACAGCGCGAGCCACGAAGCCAAACTTCAGATTTTGAGAAACACCCTCGATGCCAAGCGAACCTGTGCGCGAGATGCGAGACCGAAAGAGAGACCAGCGTGGAATTAACAAAAGGGAAAAAATCACGGAATTGGCACCCGGATTAATATGCCATCAGTAAGGATATGACAACCTTTTTTTCCAGTTGGGGAAAATTTTAAAATCGAGTTGGGCACAGAGATTATCCCGGCGTTTTACCCTTCACCAGTGGACAAGCCCGGTCACTTATCACAGTTCGAAAGGGAGACTGCAATGGCTGAGAAAGTCGAAGTATGCATGTGCGAAAAATGCGGGAATGAAGCGGAGATGACCATAAGCTGCCAATGGATCGACCTTCAGGCGCCAACCGGCGAAACCCGGAAAAAACAAAAAGAGACCAGGACTTGCAAGGTTTGCGGCAATGAAGCCGACATGATCATCGACTTTGATGAGTAAGTCGCGCTCATCCGCAAACGCCGGACGAGCCTCCCGGGAGGGCAAAAGCGGCGCCTTGCCCGCCAGGACCCCCAGCGGAAAAGGGGATTTTCCGTCCCCCGGGGCAGGGCAGGCAAATGTCAGGAGATATAGTGTTCATGCGGCTGGTGTCCCGAGTCTAAAATTAGGAACATAATTCAAACTTGGAATGGAGCCAGCGCCTACGTCACCCCGGCGAAAGCCGGGGTCCAGAAGTGACTGACGTTGCCTGACATTGCAATCACTCCTGCCGGCGCGCGGGAGTTGAGGCACTTTTCGTGCTGATGAAAAGTTCGGCGGTTCCAGGGTCGGTATTGCCGGCCCATGTGGACATCCCGACAAAGACTGTCTTGGTTGCGTCCATAACTCCAAAGACGGTGCGGGACTCTCTTCCGGATTTACCTTTGGTGACAAGGGATATCACTCCACCGGGAGAAATCGAGAAGGTACCGCTGCCATCATCAACACCGCCGCCGTCTTCTATACCCGAAGAGGTGAATTTTCCTTTCGGGCTTATCGTGATTGTCGCTCTCTCCCACCAGGGTGCACCAGGACCTGAAGCCAGGCTGTTCGTTTGCCACGTTCCGGCCAAATTACCCATCGAATATGAAGCTGCTTTCCTGGTGAGAACACGGAGTACGACATCTTGACCGGTGGGGTCCGCCGCACTTGTCCCGACCATGACACTCTTGCCTGCATCCATAAAACTCTCGAAGTTTGGATCCATACAACTACCGGCAACACAACTTATCACCCCGTCCGATGAAATCGACAGGGTCCCGGATAAGGTGCCTGATGATCCGTCACTTCGAATCAATGATCCTGTATATCTTCCATTCGACTTGACCCTCCAAGTCACTCTATCCCACCCTAATGTTGGTCCCGAAACCAAATAATTGCCTTCCCATGTACCGGCCAAATCAGTCAATTTATATGAAGCAGCCTGTTTTGTGAGAATAATGAGATTGGTAGAGCTATCGGCCAAGGTCTCCGTACATACGAGTACGGTATTGTGCGAATTCAACTGGCACAGGGGCGAAGTGATGTCCGAATTACTACTGGGCAATGTCATCAAAATCCCGTCGGAAGAAATCCAGAAAGCACCGCTGCCACTATCAACATTGCCATTGCTTTCCGTACCTGAAAAAGTGAATGTTCCATCTGTGGCTGCCGTAATTGTCATTCTCTCCCACCAGGGTGCGGCAGGCCCTGTAGCAAAAGAGTTACTGTTCCACGTACCGGCAAGGTCGGCAGGAGTCGCTACTTCGGCGGCCGATGAAAACACGGGAAACAGACAGATAACGCAGATGAAAATGAACAGGCCATACATATGCTTTGACGAGTTTGCTCTACGCATTTCAAATCTCTCCCTGGAAGGTTCTCACCCTTAAATGTGTGACACTATAACACTCTGACGGTTAGTGAAAAGGTGTTGCACAATTCTATGTCGTGTCTATGTGATGCCCTCACCGTAATCAGAGCAACCCCTGCTAACGATACATTGAAATACAAAGGTGAAAAGCACGGGAGGGATGGCAATCCGATGCATGGCGACTTAGGCCGTTTTCTCGTAATCGATTCGACCCTGGCAGGCCAGGAGGGATTCGAACCCCCAACGACCGGATTTGGAGTCCGGTGCTCTAGCCGTTAGAGCTACTGGCCTGCAGGAAGCAACCTTATAACTGGTTTGGCTTTTCCATGTAAAGCAAAAACAAATGCACTCGTCCACCCGTGATTCACCGACACACTCACTCACCGGTTCGCCCGTTTTTTTGGGCAAAAAAAAGAATGATGCACAGATTTTGTCGCTCACTTAAATTTTTTGTTTCACAAGAGATCAATTTAGCGTATACTTGGCCTACTTCAAATGACTTATCCCAGTTCGAGATCTAACGCCGATCGGTTCAATCGACTCTTCTGTTCCGAATCAAGTTCGAGAACCCATATTGCGCTGGATAAATTATGGATTATATTGCGCCTTATTCGGCAAGCGCGCGGTACCTTCCGGTGGGGGCCGGCAGAGATCAAGCCAGAGGGGGATACCAATGAAAATCAAGTATTGCAAGAAGTACGAGAAGTATGTGAGCGAACAACATTGTGAATTTTTTAATGAGGGTGATTCATGTGAGTTCTATAGTCCGACGCGCTGGTCGAGCATCAAGGACCTGCTCAAGGACGACGACAGACCCAAGTGGGACGCGGATGCCATAATAAAGCCCTTCAAGTGCAGCCTCATGGACAGGGGGGACACGCACCAGAGGGCACGCCGCGCGGGTAAACGAGTGGGCATCTCCTTTTAGCCTTCCATCAGACCCCTGACAGCAACCGCTTAGAGCCCTCACGATCCAACATGCGGGCCATAGGGGATGTTTGCGCTTTTTTCAGCCCCCCTCCGGCTCGTCTCATCCGGATATTCTGACCGGTTGATCTTTCTGAGAAGACCTTTGACGGGATTAACAGGAACAAAACCGTCAAAGGCAAATCATGAGCCAATCCTCGGCGTTGATCGTTGTTAAATCCAGTCGACAATAGCTCATTGAACTTTTTTCACTCCCTATGATATAGACCAAATGATTGTCCGTTTGCAAAGGATTCGAATTGATTATCTTTTTTTGAAAGCGAGCTGGAAGATGTTCAAAAAGTTGCTGGTTGCAAACAGGGGCGAGATCGCCATTCGCATAATGCGCTCCGCCGAAGAGCTTGGAATTAAGACTGTCGCCGTCTATGAAGAGACGGACAAGACGTCCATGCACATCATGCGCGCCGATGAAGCCATTTGTATCGGAAGCGGCCCCAGGCGCGATTACCTCAATGTCGAGCGCATCATACAGGCGGCACAGAGCAGCAAGGCTGAGGCAATACACCCCGGCTACGGTTTTCTTGCTGAAAATCCTGCTTTTTCGAAGCAGTGCACGGAAGCGGGTCTCGTTTTTGTCGGACCTCCTCCCCAGGTCATAATCGATATGGGGAGCAAGGTAATAGCACGCCAAATCATGGAGCGAGCTGGAATTCCCGTGATCCCCGGAACGCAGGTGCTTCCGCCCGGCGATGAAGGAAAAGAGATCGCGACGGCTTTCGCTGAAAGGCACCGCTTCCCCATTATGGTGAAGGCGGTCGCAGGGGGCGGAGGCCGTGGAATTCGCGACGCTCAAAACATGGACGAACTTCTGAAGTTCATCGACATCGGGCGTTCGGAAGCAAAAATGGCGTTCGGCAACGATGAAGTCTACCTCGAAAAAGGCCTTACCAACACTCGCCACGTCGAAGTTCAGATTCTGGCCGACGGGCACGGCAATGTCATTCATCTGGGAACCAGAAATTGTTCGATCCAGAGGCGGCACCAGAAGATGATCGAAATGGCCCCGGCGTTTCTGCCCGAAGATCTTTCCACTAGAATCTGCGATACGGCCGTGCGGGCTGCCCGCGCTTCCAATTATCTAAGCGCCGGGACGGTCGAATTTCTGCTCGACCAGGACGACAACTATAGTTTTCTGGAGGTCAACACCAGAATCCAGGTGGAGCACACGGTCACGGAGGTCATAACTGGAATAGACATTGTGCGCGAGCAGCTTCTTGTCGCAACAGGCAACCCCCTTTCCGTATCGCAGAAAGACATATACTTCAGAGGGACTGCGATCGAGTTACGGATAACGGCAGAGGACCCCAAGAGCAATTTTATGCCCAACCCCGGACTGATCGAATTATTCCAGTCACCCGGCGGCCACGGGGTGCGTATCGACGGCGCAGTCTATCAGGGTTATGAAATCCCCAGCTTCTACGACTCGATGCTGTGCAAGCTCACCGTTTACGGATTTACCTGGCGGGAAGCTGTCGACCGGCTGCGCAGATCGCTCGACGGCTTTCTTATCGCAGGCGTAAAGACCACGATCCCCTATTACAAACAAATAGTGACGGACCCTGATTTTGTAAACCAGAATTTCGACACTTCTTATATTGAAAAACATCCACAACTTTTGGAATATCAGGAGGAAGTGCCGCCTATGGGCAAACTGGCCAGCCTGGTGGCCGAAATAAATGCCTACGGCTATAATCCTTACGGGTAAGCGAATTTAGGAATTGAGGAATTCAGGGGCTTCAGGGTTTCCATAGCCTGCCCTTCAATTAGAGCTGATGGAGTTTCATCAATGCCCGAGCGAGAAAGAGTTTCACCAAACATGGCGTCTGGAGAGATCCTGGATTTTCTGCACGAGACCCCCGGGGTTTTTCTCACCAATAATGAACGGGACGTTTCGCAGTCGGATTTCAAGTGCCGGATCATGCCGCAGACAACCCTGAAGGTCGCTCCCTATCGGGACGAGACAGGGTATTTCGGTTTTGAAGTAGTCGGCGGCGCCACAGTACATATCGATCTCATGAAAAAGCAAATAAACCCTTTTGAGAAGCTGAGGCTTGTTCGCAAGGCCATGCCCAACACCCTCATCCAGGGCCTGTGCCGGGGAAGATACTTATTCGGCTATAGATCATATCCTGACAATGTAATCGAAATGACCGTGAGGCTTTTTTCCAGGTACGTCGACATCTGGCGGATCTATGATTTTATGAACTACATCCCCAACCTTGTGGTCGCAGCCGAAGCGGTGAAGAAGGCAGGCAAACTCCTGATGCCCTGTATCTGCTTCAGCACCGGCGTTGGGCATACAGACGATTTCTACGTAGAGAAGGCCGAAGAGGTGCTGTCTCTTCTTGGCGAAGATATCATTCTCTGCGTCAAGAACCATTCTTCCCAGGGCTCGCCCGCCCGGATAGCACAGGTCGTGCGCGCTATCCGAAAAAGGTTTCCCGACCTGCTTATCTCTTACCACGGCCACAATACCGACGGCAACGAACTCGCCCGCATAATGGCCGTCGTACAGGAAGGTGTGAAGATAGCCGAGGTCTCCGATCACGGCTATGGCGGAATCTACAGCCAGGCCCCGGCGCTGAGCCTCATTCAGAACCTTCATGACTACGGGTTCAAGACCCCTGGCCTGAGCGTCCCTCCAGTGCTGGACGCTTCCGATATTCTGCGGCGCGAGCGGCGGCTATATGAGAAATTCACGAGCCCATTTCGCGGTTTCGACCCCACCGTCAAAAGACACAAGATGCCGGGGGGCGCCGTCAGCCTCGCCCTCGAGCAAGCTGAGAAGGCGGGACTGATCGAGCGGGCCCACGAGGTCTTCAGCGAACTCATCGAGGTGCGCAAAGAGATGGGTAACATCTGGATGGTTACCCCCGGAAGCCAGATTCTATGGTCAACCGCTCTGAGCAACGTGCTGAACGGCCGCTACGAAAAGCCTTCAGACGACCTCAAGAAGCTGCTCCTCGGGGGCTACGGCCCGTTTCCTTTCTACGATCCCCACGAGTGGATTTTCCAGAAGGTGCTCGAGAGCGGCAGAACGGACGGGAAGAGGTGGGACGAAATCCTCGCCGAGGAGGCCGGATTGCATAAGCCTGCCGACGAGGACATGACGGCCAGGCGCCATCAACTCGAACTCCAGCTCAAAAGGGCCGCAACGGAGGAAGAGCTTTGCATGTACGCGCAATTTCCGAGGGACGCCCTCGATTTCTTCAAATTCGAAGAGCGTTTCGGGCAGACATGGCTGCTTCCCCCGGATGTATGGTTCCACGAGGGCGGCTTTCACGACGGCACCAAGATTTCGTTTCCCGACGAAACCGGGAGGACACACAATATCGAGCTCATATCGACAAGACGGTCTGCGGAGAGCGTTCATACTTCGTTTCTCGTGGACTATCATTTCCAGACTCATACGACGCAGGTTTCAAAAAACAAGGCAAAGTAGAATATTGGGATTGCTGGATTGAGGGATTTAGGGATTGAAGGATTGAAGGATTGAAGGATTAAAGGATTAAAAGCAATTCCCGAATCCGTCAATTCGCCCCAATTCCTAAATTCCTAAATTCTTCAATCCCTCAATTCTTCAATCCTTCAATTTCCCTATAAAGATTTAAGCATGGACACCGAAATAGATCTCTTTACGAACAACCTGTCCGTCGAGCGCGGATTGAGCGCTAACACCATAGTCGCCTATTCGGGTGACCTCAGGCATTTTCAATACTATTTGAGAGAATCGGGCATTTCCTTTTGGCACGAAGTTTCCAGGGGAAGCGTGAGCGCGTATATTCAACAGTTGGGGCCTTCATTTTCGCCGCGTTCGCGTGCTCGCAGGCTGGCAGCTTTACGGACATTTTTCAGGTTTTTGGAGAAGGAAGGCCGGGTACAGGGAAATCCGGCCTCTTTGGTCCACTTTCCCAAACTCGGTCCGCAACTGCCCAAATTCCTTACTTCCGCTGCAATCGAATCTCTGCTGGCCCAGCCGGATACTGCCAAACCGATTGGACAAAGGGACCGGGCAATGTTCGAGCTGCTCTACGCTTGCGGCCTGAGAGTGAGCGAGTTGGGCGGACTCCAGTTGAGCCAGATTGCCCTGGAGCCGGGTTATCTGACAGTACGGGGAAAGGGAGAAAAAGAGCGCCTGGTACCGATGGGTGAACTTGCCGCCGAGTCCCTGAAGACCTATCTGCAGTATGGACGCATTAAATTATTGAAGAAAGGCTTTGTCCCCGAGGTTTTTATCAACTCCAGGGGCGAGAAGCTCTCAAGGCAGGGCATCTGGAAGATAATCAAAAGCAGTGCACTCAAAGCGGGCATCACCACCAACATCACCCCGCACATGCTGAGGCATTCGTTTGCGACCCATCTTCTCGAAAACGGGGCTGATCTTCGCTCGCTCCAGGTGATGCTCGGACATGCGGATATCGCTACGACTCAGATATATACTCATGTAGCCAGAGAGCGGCTCAAAGAAATACACAGGAAGTACCACCCAAGGCCCTGAGAGGCGGGACTGTTCCGGATGGAAGTCATTACCACGCACATAAACGCCGACTTTGACGCAATGGGATCGATGATTGCGGCCAGGAAGCTCTATCCGGGCGCCCTGCTGGTTTTTCCCGGATCTCAGGAACGAACCCTTCGTGAGTACTTCATAAAATCGACCGTCTACATATACGGCTTCAAACGTCTGCGCGACATCGACATAGAAAAGGTTACGCGGCTCATCCTGGTAGACACCAGGCAGTCCTCACGAATCGGCAAGTTCGTCGATATCCTGCAGAAACCGGGCCTCGAAGTGCATGTCTACGACCATCATCCTGACGCCGAGGACGATGTCAAGGCAGACCTGTCCATCGTGAAGCCCTTTGGTTCCACGGTGACTCTCTTCACCCGGATGTTTCAGGAGCGCGGCATAGAAATCACCGCCGAGGAAGCGACCATGATGAGCCTCGGGGTGTTTGAGGACACCGGATCGTTCACCTTCAGCAATACGACGCCGGAAGATTTCGAAGCCGCCGCTTTTCTGCTGAGGTCCGGGGCCGACCTGAACGTAGTCTCGGACATGGTCACCCGGGAGCTGACCGCCGAACAGGTCAGCCTGCTCAACGAGCTGATCCTTTCCGCGAAAAACTACAATTTTCAGGGAATAGAGGTATGTGTCACCACGGTTTCGATCGACAGGTACGTGGGCGATTTTGCCGTGCTGGTCCATAAGCTGCGCGATATCGAGAATCTTGACGTGGTGTTTGCCCTGGCCCGCATGGATGACCGCGTATACCTGGTTGCCAGGAGCCGTATCACCGAAGTAAACGTTGGCGCGATCGTGTCCCTTTTCGGAGGAGGGGGACATGCAACCGCTGCTTCCGCCAGCATTAAGGACCTCACTCTGGTTCAGGCTGAAGCAAAGCTGCTCGAGCTTCTTCGGAACCACATCCATCCCTACCCTACGGCCGAAACCCTCATGACGAGCCCGGCGGTCTTCACTGAACCCAACTTGGAGATCGGGGAAGCCGAGCTCACGATGGTACGCTACAACATAAACGCCATGCCGGTAGTTGAGGGCGGGGTGCTCATCGGGCTTATTACGCGCCAGGTGCTTGAAAAGGCGCTTTTCCACGGGCTCACGCAGCAGACTGTGGCCGAGTTCATGAATACCGACGTCGCATCTGTCGGGCTGAGCGCAACTCTTGTTGAAATTCAGACCCATCTGGTTGAACGGCATCAACGCATTCTGCCTGTCGTCGACAAGGGCAAAGTTCTGGGGGTGATCACTCGCCGCGACCTGCTCGATTTCATGCTGGACGAGCACAATGACGACAGAAGGCTCAGCGATGAAACGTCTCTCACGCATTGGCCGAAGCGCAAGAACATCCAGTCTGTCCTTTCCGAACAGCTTCCGAAGAACATAATTCAAATGCTCAAGGAATTCGGCGCCCTGGCCGCAAGCCTCGGGGCACGGGCATATGCGGTCGGCGGCTTCGTCCGCGACCTGCTTCTGCGCCACCCGAATTTCGATATAGATATCGTTTTGGAGGGCGACGCCATCGAATTTGCCAGGACCTTTGCCGAGCAGCACGGGATAAAGGTCAAGCTGCACAGAAAGTTCAACACCGCCATGCTTGTCTTTGCCAACGGGCAGACGGTGGATATTGCTTCGGCAAGGTTCGAGTATTATCAACACCCGGCTGCTCTGCCGATTGTCGAATCAAGCTCTCTCAAGATGGACCTCTACCGCAGGGATTTTACGATAAACATTCTGGCCATCGAGCTTAACCCGAACGAGTTCGGCCAACTCATCGATTTTTTCAGCGGACAGCGGGATATCAAGGAGAAAATAATAAGGGTCCTGCACAACCTGAGTTTTGTCGAAGACCCTACGCGAATTCTGCGGGCCGTTCGTTTTGAACAGCGGTTCGGTTTCCGGATTGGAAAGCAGACCGCAGGTCTCATACGAAACGCCGTGCATATGGGACTTATTCAGAAACTCGGCGGCCGCCGTTTGCTTCACGAGGTCAAACTCATTCTCGAAGAAGAGGACCCCGTACCCGCGCTTCGCAGGATGGCTGATTTCGGGGTTATGCCTGCTCTTTCTGCCACCATAAATTTCGACAAAAGAATGGAAGAGCTTTTCGGCAGGCTGCGGGAGGTCATCTCCTGGTATCGGCTGAGTTTTCTCGACGAGCCGCTGGAGCGGTGGTGGGTCTATCTTTTGGGACTTTTCTCCTATGTGGGCATGCCCGAGGTGGAATCCGCGTGCGAAAGGCTTCTACTGACGGTAAACCAGCGTGACCGGCTGCTGTGGACTTATGAAAACGTCGGCAGGCTGCTTAAGTCCTTTTTCGTCTCCGATCGAAAACCCAGTGAAGTTTACCGGGCCCTGCTGCCGTTCAGGCCCGAGGAACTGCTTTTCCTGATGGGCAAAGCCGATAAAGAATCGACGAGAATGGCTGTCAGCCATTATTTCCACAGGTACAGAAACGTGCAGACCGAGCTTAAAGGAAAAGACCTCAAGGCGATGGGAATTTCCCCCGGCCCGATTTATCGGCAGTTGCTCGATGAGCTTCTCGACGCCAGAATCAACAAACAGGTCACAAATCGCCCCGAAGAGCTTCGTTTTCTCGCCTCCAGGCACCCTGAACTTTTTTCCGAACCGACTCAATCTGCAGAGTGCAAGAACATCTGCTGAAAAACTTTTATTGTGCGAAAAAGTGGTCCCAGCCGCACGAAAGCGCAAAAATTGCGAATTGGGCTGGAGGAAAATGACAGATACTGATATATGCGCGCTTTGATCTCACGAACCAGGGGGTATCGGGATTCTATGCATGACATTCAAAAAATCATCCTTTCCATAGTTCCGTTGCTGTTGGCTATTATTCTCCACGAGATTTCTCACGGCTGGGTTGCGGAGAAACTGGGGGACCCCACAGCCAGAATGCTTGGGCGAATCACTCTCAATCCGGTTTCACATATCGACCCCATAGGGTCGATTATCCTTCCGGGAATTCTCCTGCTCAGTGGTTCGCACTTTCTTTTCGGCTGGGCCAAACCCGTACCCGTCAATTTTGGAAATTTGCGGGGCGGCCGCAGGGACATGGCGCTGGTAGCGCTTTCGGGTCCTCTTACCAATTTGTTGCTTGCAGTCCTGAGTTCAATTATTTTTCATCTGACATTTGGCGGCGTTATGGGTTCGGCAAGCTTATTAGACAGGGTAGTCGTGCCGGTCCACGCGATGGCGCATTACTCGGTCCTGGTCAATCTTGTGCTGATGGTTATAAATCTTCTTCCGATCCTCCCGCTGGACGGAGGAAGGGTCGTTGCGGGATTGGCTCCAGAGCGAATAGCAATACTAATGGCGCGGATGGAAAGATACGGAATGCTCATTGTGCTGCTCTTGATTGCTTCCGGAGGATTATGGAGTTATGTAGTCACGCCGGTCGTATACTTATTCTGGCGAATGTTGATGTAAAAGAGAAGTTGAATGGACCTCGCGGGACATGGAGCAGGTCACCGATTTACCGATTAAAGGAGACACGTTCTGATATGGTTGAAAGAAAGAGAATTCTAAGCGGCATGCGCCCTACCGGGCGACTTCATCTCGGTAACCTACATGGCGCCCTGGATAACTGGGTTCAGCTCCAGAACCAGTACGACTGTTATTTCTTCGTTGCAGACTGGCACGCTCTTACCACCGACTACGCCTCTCCGCAAGGCATCCGTGAAAACACCTGGGACATGATTCTCGACTGGTTGAGCGCCGGTCTTGACCCAAAGCGCTGTACGATGTTCATCCAGTCTGACATTAAAGAGCACGCCGAACTCTATCTTCTGCTCGCTATGATAACCCCCCTGCCCTGGCTCGAGCGCAATCCCACCTATAAGGAACAACAGCAGCAGCTCGATCAGAAGGACCTCGCGACCTACGGCTTTCTCGGCTATCCGGTGCTCCAGGCCGCCGACATCATCATATACCGCGCAAACGGTGTTCCTGTCGGAAAAGACCAGCTCCCCCACATCGAGCTGACCAGGGAAATAGCCCGCAGGTTCAATTTCATGTATAAATCCGAAATTTTCCCCGTTCCGGACGGGCTGCTGACCGAGTCACCGGTGCTCCCCGGCCTCGACGGCAGGAAGATGAGCAAGAGCTATGGAAATTGCATCTTCATCACGGAATCCGAAAAAGACATCACGGAAAAAATATCGAAAATGATGACCGACCCTCAGAGGATCAGGCGAAATGACCCGGGCGACCCGGAGGTCTCTCCCGTTTTCGCTTATCACAAGCTCTATTCTTCGCCCGACGAGGTCGCCCGGATTGCCGAGGGATGCCGCACTGCAGCCATTGGCTGCGTTGAGTGCAAGAAGATTCTCATTCGCAATGTAGTCTCCCGGCTTGCGCCGATACGGGAAAGACGCCTCAAGCTTGAAGGGGAACTGGACAACGTGAAGCAAATCATAGCCGAGGGCAACGCCAGGGCAAGGCGTGAGTCGATCATCACAATGGAACTGGTACGCCGGGCCATAGGCATCTAGTAGTTAAATTCGCTGGATTGAGGGATTGAGGGATTCAGACGATTCAAGTTCCCCCAATTCCTAAATTCATCAATTCCCGAATGCGTTGGATTTGATGCGGCTTCAAAAATTTCTTGCACAGGCTGGAGTCTGCTCGAGGCGCGCCGCCGAGGAACTGATCAGGCAGCGCCGGGTTGAGGTTAACGGTGAGAAGGCCGAACTCGGCCGCAGCGTCGATCCTTCAATGGACAGCATTCACCTCGACGGAAAGCCCGTTTTTCTCCAGACACAGAGGATTATCCTTGCCCTCAATAAACCCGGCAACTGCGTAACCACCGCTTCCGATCCCCAGGGCCGAAAGACTGTCCTGGATTTTCTCCCCGACTTCGGCGCACGGATTTTTCCTGTCGGCAGGCTGGACTACGACGCCGAAGGACTTCTTCTGCTTACCAACGACGGGGAGCTTGCCAACCGCCTCCTTCACCCTCGCTATGGAATATCTAAAGTATATGATGTAAAAATAAAGGGACATCCTGACAAAAAAACGATAGAACAGCTCCGGTCCGGTGTACGGATCGAAGAGGGTGTGACGGCCCCGGCCGGAGTGGAATTTATTCGGGAACTGCCGGGATCCACCTGGTTGAGGATTACACTTCACCAGGGTTGGAATCGCCAGATAAAACGCATGGGCGAAGCGGTTGGGCACCCGGTTGTGAAGATCAGGCGTATTTCTTACGGACCGGTGCGCCTGGGCCGATTGAAGCCGGGCCATCACCGGTTGCTCAGGCCGGATGAAATCCTGAAAATTTACGAGGAAGTCAGAATCTACAGGAGTGATGCCGGTGATGAATTCTAGACGAGGTTATCCTTACGGATCTCCCGGTTCCTTCTACCATGGTGGGGGCGAAAAAGAAAAAAAACCACGGTCATCCTCCCGCATCCTCATCGTTGCCGTTGTTGCTCTTGCCTTGGCATTAGGCGCCGTTATCGCTTTTGTCGTAGCCAGGGGAGGCGCTACTTCCGCGCTAACGATTTTTCCTACGAAGCTCGTCGCCCTTCATTTTCAGCACAACGGTCAGGAACTGCTCCTGCTTCCGGACTCCCAGGTCATCCTAAACCCCAGGGATTCTCTCCAGCTTGTCCAGGTCAAAACTGACGGATGGCTCTCATGGGGGACCAAGGTCGTCTCTTCAGATATGGACGTGAAATCAATCTCCAGAAAACCCGGTGTGACTATAAAGGATCTTTTTCCCCAGGAGTCTTTCGAAACTCCTAAAACCGTAGAGTTGCGGGTATTGCTCTGGAATCGCCCGATCGGAAATGTCTCTCTCCTGGTTCAACTCGATTACAGAGACTGGCTCCACAGGGCTAATACAAGCGCGGACATCGATAAGAGAATCTCCTACCTGGAAAAGGCGCTCAGTGACAATGGATCCAACATACTGCTTAAGACACAACTTGCCGGGCTCTATTTTGACAGCAAGCGTTATGCCGATGCTGCGCACCTTTATCAGGAAATAAACGAATCGGGTAAATCGATAAATATTTCCGAAAAGCTTCTTGTCGTCTACCAGATAATGAACAAAACCGATGATGCGCTCCAGGTCTACCTTGACCTCCTGAAGATGACAGAAGAACAGCAGACTTTCAGGGAGTTTCTAACATACCTGAAGACCAAAAAGTCGAGCGAACTGGCTGGGAAGTTTCTCGAGAAACATGAGCGGGAAATTCCACAATCCTTCCGATCTCAGGTGCTGGTCGAAATCGCCCAGCTTGCCAGTGACGGAAAGGACTGGCAAAAGGCGGCTTCAGCATGGGAGAGGGCCGAGAAGGCTGGCGTAATGGACTCCAATGTCCAATATAACCTGGCGGTCACGTTGCTCCGAAATGGCAAAACCGATGAGGCTGTCGTTGAATTCGAGAAATACCTGCATAAGAATTCAAATGATGTGAAAACCTGGCTCCTGCTCGCCGACCTCTACGAGAAAAAGGGAAATCACCCCAAGGCCCTGGCCTGTTACGAATCCGTGGTCCAGAAGAACCCGCGTAACAAGGATGCGCTTATCAGCCTCATACCCATCCTGGAGAAAATGAACGATAAGACGGGGCAAATCGCCAACTACGAAAAGCTTCTCCAAATGGAACCCAATAACCGCAAATATCTCTTTAATGCCGCAATGCTCTATATGGATCAGAAAAGGTATGATAAGGCGCAAGCCCATTTGTATTCAATAGCTTCCATGGATCCCAAAGATGTTGAATCCAGGAAACAGTTGCTCGTTATTTATCAAAAGCTCAGAAACGATAAAGCCGAGATCCAGGTACGCCAGGAACTAGCGAGGCTCGATCCCAAAAACCCGGCCGGTTTGGACTCTGTATATAAATATTACGAAGACCGGAAGGACTACAAAGGCATGCAGGCCTACTTCCGAGGCTTGGCGGAGAAGGACCCTGATTCAGGCAGCCTGCATAAATATCTTCTTCAGGCTGCAACCAAACTGGGTGATAAGAAGGCGGCCCTGCACGAACTCGAACACCTGATCCGGCTCCAGCCCAAAGAGAAAAAATACTACAGGCTCGCAGCGGACCTCTACGAGGAAACCGGAAACTATGCCGAGGCATCCAAAAAGCTCGAGGGCATCCTAAAAATTGACTTTAGAGATCAAAGGGCAAAAGAGGATTACGAACGATTAAAGATAGAGCAACTGAAGAAAGCACCCAAGCCCGGCAAGCAGAACCCTTCCTGATTCGTGTTCATCCAATTGTTCTGCATTTTGCGCAGTTCTTCGGCGCACCTGGCGGCATGATTCGGCATTGAGTATTGCGTTTGGCAAACGTATCAGATATAAAAAGAACGGCAATGAAAAGTAATCCCGCAGTGCTGCCGCGGGGCCGGACGGGCGGGTAACTCAGCGGTGAGAGTGCCATCCTCACACGGTGGAAGTCGGAGGTTCAAATCCTCTCCCGCCTATCTAAGTGATTTGATTTTTTTTCTATAAATCAGCGTGTCCAATACACTGGTACACGCCCGATACGCCAGGGGTATCCGGTCACTTCCGGATGCCCCTTCTTAATTTGCCGGGACCAGTGGACAATAAGATATAATCTCGCCCGGCCCTGTTGAAATCCCGGCTGCGGTCAAAGGCTTTCTTGTCCCGGCCTATTGAAGAACAAGATCCGGCCTGGTATCCTTATACTGCGGTTAGTACTGGGGCTTCCCGAGCCCGGGGAGATCGGCGCGCCTATCGCGAAGCATTTTCAGACGCTTCAGCAGGAAAGATTCCCACCTTTGGTTGCACGTAAGAGGCTTCTGGATGAGGGCTAACGGATTGCATTCACGCGCGGCATTGGCTGCAGGCTTTTTCTCCAGACTGTGGGGAAAGGTTTGTGCACCTGCCTTCGAGTCTCGGCCCGGCGAACGCAACCGCATGATAAATATTGTTCTGCTGCCCTTGAGGCGACCCCAAGACCTCACGGAAACTCTATCCGATGACTGCCTGGCGATCCTGGACGTTCTCCTGGAACTTGCGATGCGGATTGGAGGAAGGGGTCCTCATGTGCGAGTGGCTGCCTTCTGTCAGGATACCCATTGTCTCTACGAGCTTCCTCACGGGAAGAAAACGTTGATGGGAGGTATATTAGGCGACTTCGCACGCGATTTCAGGCTGATGGTCGAATTCTTTATCGGGCAGAGTCATTCCATCGATCCCGTAGGTGTGGTGTTACTCAACCCCGGTTTCTTTTTAGCCGAAAAGCCCGGCTACGATGGACTTGTCAACCACGCGCAACGTTTCGGCCTGGCAATTGAGACGATGCCGGCCGGCCATGACGTTTGCGCAGCGGCATTCTCGTCGGAATACATGCGAGACCGGTGGGATGACGTAATTGAGCTTTCAAAGCTGCTCACAGCCCGCGCGGACGATCCGTCAGATTATTCCCTGTCAAAATTTGACAGCGTCCACCTGGTTCGACCCGACTCAACCTTCCTTGAAAACTCTCCTGCCGTCTCAGGTATCGAGGGACCTGGCAGCCTGTGTGCCCTCACCGCACCGCGCCATCTCAACAGGGCAATGGAAGAAATGTTCTTCAACAAAGTGAGTCGAACAAGGTCGGCCGGCGATCCTTTCGCCGTGGGCGATGTCCTTCTTGCCAGAATCGTCAGAAAGTCTTCCGCACCTGCCTTGAAGTCCAGTCCCGGCGAACGCAACCGCATGATAAATATTGTCCTTCTGCCCTTGAGGCATCCCCGACACCTGACAGGGACCCTGCCGGATGCGGGGCTCGTATTTTTCGACGGCCTTCGGACACTCGCGAAGGGGATTTGCGGACCCGATGTGCAATTGGGGGGGTTTTGCCGGGATACGCTTCATCTCTGTGAGCTTCCGTCTGCAAGTAAGATGTTGAGCAGACAAACACAGGGTAATTGCGTTCCGGATTTGAAAGCGGCGTTCGAATTGTTTATCGAAAACCACCCGGTTCGCCCCGAAGGGGTGGTCCTGATCAACCCCAGCTTCCTTCTCGGCGAAAAGCCCGACTACAAACGGCTTGTCCGGCATGCGCAGCATCATGGCCTGTCGGTTGCCGCGACGCCTGCCGGCCGTGACGTTTTCGCCGCGGCATTCTCGATTGATTACATGAGAAACCGGTGGTCCGAGGTCATCGAGCTGTCAAAGCTGCTCACGGTATGCGTAGACGATCCCATAGATTATCCATGGCCCCGAATAGACCGTGCCCATATTGTTCACCCCAGCTCGACCTGTGTTGAGAACTCACCCGCCATGACCGGAATCGGAATATCTGCCGGCTTGCGAGCGCATGATGCGCCACGTTATCTCAACACAGCGTTTAAGGAGATCCTGATTCACACGGGAAATGGCGAGAAAGCGGCCAACGATCCACAGCGCATGAGAGAAGTGCTTTCGACCCATCGAAGTGTCTCAAAAGTCCCATGGATCTTCAACGAGCTTTTGAACGAAATCGAATACACGATGGGATCGCCGGAACCCTGGAGTACGCCTCCGGAAATTCACCTTTCGATGACGGGCGCATGCAATATTTCCTGCAAGTTCTGTAGCCATACTAAAGAAATACAGCGTTTTGACTTTATCACTCCGGACCAGGTGCAGAACCTGGGGATTTTGAAGTACGCCAGGACTCTACGGCTCTCTTCCGGCCTGGGAGAGCCCACGCTTAACCCACACATGCGGGCGGTTATCGACACTGTTGTCGAGAACTTTCCACAGATAGGAATGAATTTTTTTACCAACGGCGTGCTGTTGAATCGCAGGAATTTGCTTTCTTCTCTTGTCAACCATGGAGTGCGCTGGATCAACGTTTCCTTGAATGCCGCGGGCAGGGAGACCTGGGCACAACTCCATGGCCCCGACCAATTCGATAGAGTTTCACGCAACCTGACTGAACTCCTCCACGAAAAGAGAGCATGCGGCTCTATTCATCCCATTGTGTGTGGTTCCATGGTGTTGACGAGACTGAACATCGGCGAACTCCCTAAAATGCCCGGACACTGTCGCGAATTGGGCATCGACCGTTTTACGGCTTTTCCATTCTTTGGATTCGGTTACGGCGGCCCGGGGAAATTTGGACCCGAAGAAGCCTACCATTGCGAAAGCGAACATTACGAGCGTGTTTACCGGGAGACGGTGAGTGAAGGCGAGAAGTATCGGGTTTCTTTGGAGCTCCCGCAGCCAGGCGTCTTGAAGACCGCTGCTTTCGGCACCGAAGAACGGCCCTTGCACGACTTTGCCGGGATTGAGGCCAACGAAATGAGACTGGGAAAGCTGCTCAACGGGCTGAAGTTCTCATCCCCGTCTGGTGCTCATTGTTTCTTTCTGTGGCGGCAAGTCGGCATCGGAAGTACAAATAAGACGCTGGGGGAGATTCCCGAGACACACTACATTTATCCTTGCCTCGGACCTTTATCGAGTCTCAATTTTGTTAGGCCGGCTCCCGTTCATTTTACAGGAATTGAAGATTTCCTGTCTGCATGGCGCAATCCCATTTTCAAGCTCCTCAGAGAAGCTCAGCACAAGAGCGGCATATCCAGGGTTTGTGACTTGTGCCGGAGTAGCGACACACGCGACCCCAGAGCGTTTTCTAAAATCAACGAGGCGGTAGCCGCCTTCGTGGCGGAGCACAAATTACACAACTCACCCGCCAATAGCAGTTGATCGGCTTCCAGTGCGGCCCGGCGTAAGCGGCGATCCTCTCTCGGAAGATGCTCGAGACTGAAGATCTAAGGGACCAGGAGAGGAATTTCGATATACCGGTCCAGAGCTTCCTCATACAGCGCCCGTTTCACGACTTCGAGGGCCTTGACGATGACTTCCAGAGTTTGCTGAAAAGCGGGAGGGTCATGGGCATAGCTGGGAAGCATGACACCGTTGTATGTCACGATTCCACCCTTGAGAAGCTCCTGTTGGTACAGTGTGCGCAACTGAGTCAATCGCAGCGGGTCAGCCTCGGTGAAGGCCAGGGTAAAACGGAACGGCGGCCCTGTCATGGCCGCAGGCAGGTCCAGGGACCGGCACAGCTCGTTGACTTCGTCTTTGAGGCGCGCGCCGAAACTCCATACGTGATCGACTACAGGCTCCGTGCGGTAAATCGTGAGGGCTTCTTTGGCCGCAGCAAGGGAATAAGTTTCATCCTTGTAGGTCGGCCCATAAAACGTTCGCGGCATGGCCCCGGAAAAGATCTCGCTTCTTCCCACCAGGGCCGAAACGGGGGCCCCGGCGCCTAAAGCTTTTCCAAAACAGGCCAGATCGGGCAATACTCCGGTCGCCTTCTGAACGCTACCCTTCAAGTATCGGAAACCCGTGATGATTTCGTCGAATATCAGAAGGGCCCCGGCACGCCGGGTGTCTTCGGCGATTTTCTCCAGGAAATCTCGGGATGCATCCTGAACGGGCCCTTGAATGCTTTCTGCGGGTCCGGAGGGTTCCAGCATTACAGCAGCCAGGTCATTTCTATGAATCTGCAAAAGGGCTTTGAAGTCTTCATAGTCGTTGAATCTGAACTGATAGATCAGTTGCTCCGGCCGGTCTGGAACACCGCTTTCTTCAAATCCCTTCAGTTCCGCAAACCAGTCCTGCCACCCATGATAGCCGCAAACCAATACCTTCGGCCGTCCGGTATGCAGCCGGGCCAGCCGAACAGCCAACGAACAAACATCGGAGCCGTTTTTTCCGAAGGCGACCATCCCGGCGCATGGGATATCCTCACAGAGCATCTCCGACACTTCAACCATGAGCGGATGGGGGAACGGCAAGATAGCGGCTGATTCCATGGCCGCGATCATCGCACGTTGAACCCGTTCGTTGGCGTAGCCTAGAAGAGCGCATCCCCAGCCCATAGTGTAATCGATATACCTGCGCCCGTCGGTATCCCAAATGTGGCATCCTTTAGCCTTCGACACAAAAATCGGGAACCCTCGGCCATCGCGGCTGTTCGCAACCCCCCGGGTCGGGGCGTAAAACCATGAGTTGGTTCGCAGCGCTCTTTCATAGAGCTTACCGGTAAGCAGGCTGCCGGTTTGTTCGACTTCGAATTCGTGGGTCAGCGGGGCCGCTCCCTGCTGCTCGAAAAATGTAACGTTCTGGTGAACCAGATCGATTTTCAGCTTATAGCGCCCGGGGTTTTCGGGAGCGAGAACAGCGAAGTGCACCGTGACACGCTCCCCGAGCCTCACCACCGGCAAAGGCAATTTTTCCGTTCCCACGGGCCTGCCGTTGACGAAGATCGCCAGGTCAACACTCTTATGATCCGCAGGACTACTCGGCCAGATCATGGCGCCCCGGTTCTCGATGGATACCCTGGCGCCAAAGCGGGTACCAGCCGGTACGTTGCAAGGAATGCTATGATCGACATAAAGAACGCCATAAACCGGTAAGCCCGAAATGCGGCGCGCATTTTCCGTTTTTGTGCCGATATGGTCTTTTTCCGATCCAGTCACTTCGAATTCGACCATCATCGGCTCGACCCCCTGATCTTCAAACAGGGTCACGTTTTGCTGCACGAGGTCCAATTTCAAGGTGTGGACTCCCGGCTTTGTGGGGGCACGAAACGAGAAAGGGACTTTGACCCGCTCCTGCTTGTGGACCTCTTCCCGGGGCAGACTAAACGTGCCTGCCAGAACCCCGTCCACATAGGCCAGAAGGTCCACGCCCCGAACGTTTTGGGAGTTCTTTCGCCACACCGTGCTACCGCCGTTCTCAATTTGAACCCATGCCTCGCAAACCGCTTCGGCGGGCAGAACGCGTGGAATCTGATACTCAAGATATTTGACCGCATAAACTGGATGATCGCAGTGAACCTGTGGCATTAAAACCCCTCAACCGATCTTTAGCGCACTTCAACTTCCAAAGTGAGCAGGTCGGACCTGGTCTCCTTCGACTGAAAGGATTCGTCCAGGAGAACAAAATGAAGACGGCATGATCCACTCTTTGACGGCGAGCGCAGTTCAAATACAAAATGCGCCTTTTCACCCGGCGGCACCTCACCGCGCAGACGCACCTTCCGGACAAGCTCACCATCCATGAACACCTGCAGACAAATGCCCCCGGAATGCGGTGAAGGCAGCCAGGAATCCGCCCCCAAATTTTCCGCTACGAGCCGAAAAAGATGCCTCTGGCCTCGATCCAGGGCGGATGGGACCTCTTTCCTGAATAATCGAGCTGCAAATGGACGCAACGCATCGTTTTTGCGGCTTTGGTCCTCTTCGGCTGGAACAGGCAGCAAACCCATTTCCCGAAACGCTTTCATTTCCTCGTGCATACGGACCAGGGCCAGAGGAATATTGATTCCAAACGGACACTTGCAGGTCACATCGGCACAACTGGCGCAAGCCGCCTCGGGCCATGGGTGCAAAACATGATACTCGAGCCGGTCGAGGGTTTCAAACTGCATACACTGATTGATGGTGATGTAGTAGTCTCGAAATAGCCAGGACACGGGAAGCTTCTTGCTGCACAGGTCGTCGCAGCGGCCACAGCGGCTGCAAAGGCGTAGCCTCAGTTGGTCCATAGCCTGGAGTATGGCTTCCCGGCGGCCGTGCGGAAGCGTGAGAGGAGAGAACCCGGCCCTCGCATTTTCCTCAGCCTCTGCAACAGAGGCAGTGCCCGGCATGACACAACTGACTTCGGGATGGTTGAGTAAAATAAAACGAAGGATTTCACCAGCCCTCAACGGTGCAACCGCTGGCGCCAGAGTATCGAGAGGAGGAAAAGCCTTACCTTCACAAAGTAGCCCGCCGGCAAGCGGCTTCATGAGCATGAGGCCGATGCCGCGCCGGGCAGCGAACGGTATAACATCTGCATTCCCAGGTACAAATTCCTTCAGTGAATCCTTTTCCCTGAGACTTTGATTGTAGGATAAAAGATGGAAACCCAACGGATTGTACGCCATCATGACAGCGTCAAAGACATCGGATTCCACAAGCCTGCGTATGTAGGAAGGACTTCCGTGAGTAGTACAGAAAATGCCTTTTAGACGACCTTCGCGCTTCTTTTGTTGGAGGAATTCGATATGGCCGCCTGCTCCCCATACATTTTCTCCGGCCAGCTCCCGGTCGTCTACGCAGGCGATGCCGAACAACTCCAGACGCTCTTTCTTGAATTTCCTGCACGCCGTCTCAAAGAGCCACTCGATGTGCGCCCGGTCGCCGTATCCCTGGTGGCATACGATGATATCCTTTCCGCTCTCCGCCACCGCCTGGGCCACCAGGTCGTCTGCGCCTTCATAGTCAGGCGAGGTGTGGACGAGATTCACTCCGAGCGAAAATCCATGTTTCAAAGCATCTATGGCCCACTGTTCCGGAACGAGTCTGAACTGCGCAGTTCCAAAACCAACCATGGAAACCTGCAGTCCCGTTCGCCCCAAGCGGCGGTATTGCATCATCGGCTGTCCTTCAGCGACAAATAAGAATCTAGACGAAACGATGCGCCGGATTGAGGACACTTTCCATTAGATCGAGGATCGCGACCCGGTTGCTTACGCCGATCTTTTCTATAACCGGTAGCCGGCGTTGACGGCGTCGTCACGAAACATCTTGACCGTATCGAGTGAGAAATCGGTCAGGTCCTTTCCCACCAGGCTCAGCTTCTTCAATATGTCGTTGGTGACTGTGATGACATGGCAGCCGATATCGTCTGCTTGAAAGATATTCAGCAACTCTCTGGGGCTGGCCCAGATGAGTTCGATATTCGGGTGACTGGAGATCATCCGGACCGCTTCGGTCATCAGAGGTACCGGATCGCGGCCGGAATCGGCCACCCTGCCGGCAAATACGGAGATATACGCAGGCGGGCCTCCCGCCAGGACACCGGCCATATCCCGGACCTGTTCAAGTGTCATCATGGCCGTAACATTGATCTTTACGCCGGCTTTGGCAAGGTTGGCAACCAGCTTGAACGAAGACTCCGCTTTAGTGTTCATCACGGGAATCTTGACATAGACATGCTCGCCCCAGCTCGCGATCTCTCGCGCCTGGCGGTCCATTTCATGGAAGTCGTCCGAGAAAACCTCAAAGGAAATGGGACGGTCCGGTATAGCCTGGAGAATTTCCTGCGCAAAGCTCCGATAATCGCGTATTCCTGCCTTCCGCATGAGAGTGGGGTTGGTGGTGAACCCCTTAATGAAAGATTTACCGTACATATCGAGGATGCCGGCCTTATCCGCACCGTCTGCGAATATCTTGACCTTCAGATCCTCCACTTTTTTCATAATGACCTCCATGTCTTAAAGATTTTGATTGCTAACGATCCACCTGGCAGCCTCCAAAAGGGATTTGACCTTCAAGTCCGGGGGGCTCGAAGGGGCCCGTTCTGCATACCCGTACTCGATCAGAATCGTCCTGCACCCGGCGGCGCTGCCTGCATCGATATCCCTCCACCGGTCTCCGACCATAAAGCTGGCAGATAGGTCGATGCCATGTTTTTCAGCCGCCGAAACCAACAGTCCCGGCAGGGGTTTGCGGCAACGGCACCCATCTTTGTTGTCATGGTAGCAGACCATTGTTTCATCCAACCCCAACTCTGCCGTGAGGAAGTCATTGATCTCCTCCACGGCCTCGCGGGTCTGGGTGCCGCGCGCCACATCGGGCTGATTGGTGGCGACAACGGTCATAAATCCGGCTTTTCTTAACTTCTGCAACGCCTCGCCAACCCCGGGCAGTATTTCCACTTCCGATACCGACGCGGGCGGGTACGGTTTCCCGTCCCTTACCACGGGGCGGTTGAGGACGCCGTCGCGGTCCAGGAAAACGGCGCGCAGAGACGCCTTTCTCATTTTACCGATTCCCACTTGGTCTGAGCGTGCTTCAGCAGGGGATGAGAGACGAGCAGATGCCAGATTACAGCCTGAAAAGCTTCGGTGTGAGGAGTGATACGTGCCGGATCGACGGTAGGGATGAGCACGCAGGCATCAGCCGTTTGCGCGGTGTAACCTCCATCCCTGCCCACAATGCCACAAACCTTTGCTCCGACCTGTTTGGCGTGCTGAAGCGCCGAGACAAGGTTAGGACTCACATTTTTCTCGACATTGCCCCCCCCGACGGAAAACACCAGAATCAGATCTTTTTCGCTCAGGTGGCTGGTTTTCAGCCATTCGACAAAAACGGTTGACCAGCCTTCGTCATTGGTGCGGGCAGTAAGTTCTGAGACGTTATCCGTAGGCGCATACGCCTCGATGCCGACCAGCTTGCGGAAATCGTTGACGGCATGGGACGCGTTGGCAGCGCCGCCGCCCACTCCAAGAATGAAGAGGCGTCCCTGCCTCTTCCTGGTATCTGCGATCAAGACGGCCACGCGCTCCACAGCATCCTTATCGATACGTGCAATTACCTGCTGTGCCTCGAGCAAAAATTGATCTGCAAAACCCATGTTTTCCCCCATCCCAAGGTTGACGCTGCATCGGTTATCAATGCTTTTCCATTACTTCCGCGGACTGTGCGAGGTAGCGGCTAAATTCCTCAATTCCGCCCGGAGAGCCGACTTCATAGAACCGTTCTCCCACTTCAAAGGCGGCCAGATCTCCCCTCGCCAGGATCTGCTTATACAGTTCGTACAGGTCGAAGGGCTCTCCGTCCGGGATTGATTCGAAAGCCGAAGCCAGGAAAACCCCTAGCCCATAATCGATGTACCTCATACGGGGCGTGATGTTCTTCTTGTCGTAGTCCAGGATTTTCCCGTCTTTGAACTCGACATTACTCGTATCCCAGAGGCCATTGTTGAAAAATACCGTCATCAATGCCGGCTTCGCCCTCTTCCGGAATGAGGCCTGAACGGCTGCGTAATCGCATGTGAGGTAGGAATCCCCATAGAGCACAAAAAATGAGTCGCCCAGATGCGGCAAGGCCTTCTTGACAGCTCCACCCGTCCCGAGAAGACGCTCTCCATCGAAAACAAACTCCACCTCGACCCCGAAGTTATCGCCATTGCCTACAAAATCCCGGATCATTTCCCCGAGGTAGCCGGCACAGATAACTACGCGCTCGATCCCTCTCCGCTTGAGGAGCCGCAGTTGGTGAGAAACAAAACATTCGCCGTGCACCTCCACAAGGGCTTTTGGAATAGTCTCGGTCAGAGGCCTCAGGCGGGTTGCCAGGCCTCCGGAGAGGATTACCACCGGAAGCAAACTCTCTCTCATGACTGAGCAACCACTTTCGTTCCTTCAAAATCGATGCGGAAGCGAACCTCGGGTAGACCTATCTGCCTCATCGCTTTCCGCAGTTTTGCCTTGTCCTGCGCATAGAACATAAGAAAGCCGCCGCCGCCGGCGCCGACCAGCTTGCCGCCAAGTGCCCCGTTTGCGCGGGCTGTCTCATACCATTCATTTATCGAACCATTGCTCATGTTGCCGGAGCGGCCCTTCTTATGTTCCCAGTGAACATGCATAAGTTCGGCAAATCGGTCCAGATCGCCTGATTCCAGTGCATTCTGGCTTTCTTTCCCGAGGTCCTTCATAAAATGCAGATTGGCGATCATTTCTTTGTCGCTCTTTCTGCTCTTATCATCCTGTTCCTTGAGGATGGCGGAAGCCGAACGCGAATAGCCGGTAAAAAACAGAAGGAGGTTGTCCTCGAGGCTGTAGAGCGTATCCTGGTCAATCTTGAGGGGCCAGGCTTCAACCTGCCCATTGGGCAAAAACCGGAAGCAGGTAATCCCGCCGAAAGCGGCTATATATTGATCTTGTTTTCCTACGGGTTCTCCGAGGATGTCTATTTCGATATGGCATGCCTGCTCGGCCAGCTCTCGCGGATGGACGAGATTTTTGTTCAACGTATGTAATGCCTTGAGCAGAGCGGTAGTAAAGCTTCCGGAGGACCCCAGCCCGGTGCCGGCCGGTATATCGGCCATACTCGTCATTTCGAGTTGCGGGGCCTGCACCTTGGTAAGCTTAAGGCATTCCCGGATAATGGGATGTTGTACATCCTCAATGCGTTTGACCCGTTCCATCTTCGAGTACTTGATGATCAGTTCGGCGACAAATGTGCGGTGAAGGGTAATGTAGACATATTTGTCAATAGCGGCCGCTATCAGGAATCCACTATGGTCCTGGTAATAAGAGGGAAGATCGGTGCCGCCGCCGCCAAGAGAGATTCTGAGCGGACTGCGCGTGATAATCATATGTCTGACTCCCTGTAAATTTTCTCGATAATCTCCAATGCCGCACGTGCATCTTTTAAACCCGCTGCAGGCTGCCGCCCGAGCCGTATGTCCTCTGTGAACTCTGCGAACTCAACCGCCCAGGAACTATCCGGCAGGGGATATTCCCAAATCAGGGTTTCGGGGGGCCCCATTTGGGGCAGCATCTTGTAGAAGGCCAGCCGCTCGACCCCGTAGCTTCCGCCCAGTCCCGATATTTCAAGTTTCCCATCCCTTCCGTATATCTCGAAAGAAAACGTGTTTTTCCACTCGGTCCAACTGGCGTGGAGCCAGGCCACCTGCTTCCTGGGCGTTTTGAGCAGCATGAAACCGTTATCCTCAACGGGCATGTCCCAGAAGTAGGTATGCGCAAACCCCTGGACCTCGTTGAAGTCGCCCAGAAAGGTCCGCGCCAGATCAATGAGGTGAACGCCCTGGTCGATAAGTTCTCCTCCGCCCGAGAGTTCCTTAACGGCCCGCCATTCCTTGTCGTAACCGATGCGGCCTCCATGTCCGTAGCGAGCGCGCACGAACATGAGTTCTCCCAGTTCACCCGATGCCATGATTTCCCGGGCTTTGATAAAAGAGGGATGGTAGCGGTGATTGAAGCCAACCCTTACGAGCACTCCAGTCTCCCGGGCAGACGCTATCACCGGCTCGATTTCAGCGACATTGCGCGCAGCGGGCTTCTCGACCAAAACGTGCTTTCCGGCCTCCACAGCAGCATGGGCTATCTCTGCCAGAGCATCATGAGTGGTAGCCACTATGACGATATCCACATCCGGGCGTTCCACTGCCGAGCGCCACTGAGGCATGGCTTCCACTCCGGATCTTTTCCGGGCGAAGTCGACAGAGCGCTCCCGAACAATGTCGGCGCAGGCAACCAACCGGCAGCCGGCCAAAGTCCCGGCCCTTTTATCCCCGATGAAGCCGCACCCGATAATCGCAACGTTCATTCTATCCCCAGTCTTTGCCGCGCTCGCGGGGTATTATACGGCGAAGGGTATAGATATCGGTATTTTTGAGGTCGTCCAAATGATCCGGCAGTTCATTCCATGGGTCCCAGACTGCGCTTATGAGCTTTCCCGTGATTCCATCACTTCGTGATGAGGCGAGAAAGGCGCATAACGATGCCCCTACCTTCAGCGGCGTGCCGCCCTCGGCCTTCACTTTGAGCATCTGATCATAAAAGGCCTGCCCTACTCTTGCCGGGCCGGCTGCAAGCACTTCATCCAAAAGGCGCGTATCGAGCGCACCCGGGGCAACTGTATTGACATCGATCCCATACTGCCGGACCTCTTCGGCAATTGTTTCGGCAAACCGAACGACGGCCGCTTTGGATGTGGCGTAAGCGCTCAGATAGGGCAAAGGCTTTGTTGCCCCGCCGCCGGACATTATTATGATTTTCCCCCGCCCTTGCTTTTTCAACTGAGGCAACACCTCAAGACACGGCAGGACTGTCCCCATCAGATTTATCTCTATGGCTCTGGCCCATTCGTTCCAGTTGACATCGTCAAACGAGCCCTTGGGACCATAGATACCGGCATTGCACAGGAGGATATCAAGTCCGCCGAATTCCTTGAGAACCGTGCTCACGAGCCTTCGCACATCATCCCGGCTCGAAACGTCAGCGGGAACCGCCAGGACCTTGGTTTTGCCGAAAGCCCTGGAGGTAAGTTCGTCCGCTGCCTGGCGCAGTTTTTTCTCATCCCGCGCGCACAGCGCCACGTCCGCTCCCCAGTCCACAAAGGTGCGGGCAGCCTCAAGCCCGAACCCCTGGTTGGATCCGGTTATTATGGCTTTTTTGTTAAAAAGTATCATGCGATGCTCCCTACCGACAAGCAATGGATTCTTTTGTCACTCCGGATGGAAGAATCAAGGAAACGACCTGGGTCGAATACCTTCGGAAGTGCCATATGCCCCAGGATATCGTCGCACGTAATCGCACGGAATTGAGGCCATTCGGTAGCGATTACAACTGCATGAGCGTCTCGAAGCGCCTCCGTTTCTGAAGAGGCAAGAAAGATGAATTCTGCCAGATCGCCGGGCAGACTTTTCACGGCAGGATCGTAGGCTGAAACTAATGCCCCCTGTTCATTAAGCCATCTGCAAGTCGCCACCGATTCCGAGCGGCGTAAAGTGTTCGTCCCCGGTTTGTAGGTCAGGCCCAGAACCGCCACTTTCCTGTTTCCGAGGTTTCCAAGAACTTCTGCGAGTTTACGTCTGGCCCAGGGTTTGTGGGAGTTATTGCTCTGCAGCACCGCCGAGAAGAGGTGTGTTGGTATCTGTTTTGCTCGCCCGAGGGAGAGAAGATAGTTGATGTCTCTTGCCAGAGTGCCGCCTGCAAATGGATTGCCTGCCTTCAAGTACGCCCCTGGACCAATGCGGGCATCGCTTTTCAAACCTTTTTCAACCTCGCTCGCGTCGGCCCCGTAGTGTTCACAAATCGTTGCGAGTTCGTTTGCGAAGGTCACGGATGTGGCCAGGAATGAATTGAGCGCGTGTTTTGTCATCTCCGCCGATTCTACACTCATCCAGATGATATTCGAGGTAAAAGGCTTCAACAGGGACGCAATACGTTCGCTATCCTTTTCGGAGCGCACGCCCGCAACCACTCGATCCGGGTTCGTAAAAACGGAAATGGCTTTCCCCAGGCGCAAATTTTCAGGAAGACAGGCAAAAGAGATCGGGTTGTCGGGATAGTTTTGCCTGTATTTTTCCTCCAGTAAGCCCACCGAACCAATCGGAAGCTGCGAAGAGCTGATGACAAGCGCTCCTGCCCTGATGTAAGGAAACAGTGAGCAAACGCCATCGATGATAAGATCGACGTCCGCTCTGTCTTCCTCATCCACAGGAGTATCATAGGCAACCCAAAGAATATCGGATGCGGAGATTTCTTCGGCAATTGAGGAAAAGCGCAGGAGACCTTTTCGCATTCCGGCGGCAATCAACTCCTTCAGGCCGGGCTCGCTAACCGGCAACTCACCCTCATTCAGGGCGTTCACAGTCCCTTCGTCCGGGTCGTAGCCCAGAACATTGTATCCCGCAGCGGCAAGGCAGCCGGCAGTGACCGTGCCAAGATGCCACATTCCAAGCACTGCAATGTTCATCCGCGACGCTCCAGCAGCCAGTGATTGTTCTGAAGGTATTCCAGGGTCTTGATCACGCCTTCATTGATCTTGAGCTTTGGTTTCCAGCCTAGTTCTCTGATTCGCGAACAGTCCAGGAATATGAATGGGCTGTCACCGATCCATCCCCGCTCACCCCCCGTATAATCGAGCTCCGGGTTGACCCCCAGATGATCGCAGATCCAGCCGATCGAATCCTTCACCTGGCAGTATTCGTCAAGTCCAAGATTGAAAATATTGACCTTGCCTTGTGGTTTCCCGATCGCAACGAGCATGGCGTCGATACAGTCTTGTACGTAGAGATATGACTTGCGCTGTTTGCCGTTGCCAAGCACGCGCAACCGCCGTGGGTTTGCCAGAAGACTCTTGTAGAAATCGAAAACATGCCCGTGTGAATATCTCTCGCCCAGGATAGAGACGAAGCGGAAGATCCACCCTGTAAATCCAAAACCCTCGCAGTAAGCCTGTATCAGGCCCTCTCCGGCCAATTTGGACGCGCCGTAAAGAGAAGTCTGCACCGGAAAGGGAGCACACTCGGGAGTTGGAAATACATCCGGTTCGCCGTAGATCGATCCTGTCGATGAAAAGGCAATCCGCCCGATGCCGTTCGCCCTCATGGCCTCGAGCACATTGAAGGTGGCAATGGTATTTTGCTCGAGGTCCCTTCGGGGATGCTCGGTCCCGAAGCGCACATCCGCATTTGCGGCGAGATGGAATACGAAATCGCACCCGGCCATAGCCCTGGAAAGGGCAGGCAGCTCCAGGATATCGCCTTGAATCATTTTAAAACCGGCGCATTGCCTGGCCTTGTCCAGGTTTTCCGGGAAACCGGTCGAAAGATTGTCGTAGCCGGTGACCGCGAAGCCCCTTTCGAGCAAGGAGTCCGCCAGGTTGCTGCCGATAAAACCAGCCGCGCCGGTTATGAAAACCCTGCCAAATTCGCTAATCCTCATGCCGAAATACCCAAAGCCTCGTTAGTAAGTATCCTGAGAAGACGGTGATGAAAATGGACGCTATTAACCCGAAATCTGCAGGCAGCAAGAGTCGTTTCACTGTCAATTCGGCGATTCAGCGGCACTATGCTACCCATTATGTTAAACCATTCTATGTTGATAGTTATTATAATTATTAATTCATAACTACATATGGCATTAGTATCATTCCTATACACAAATTTATATTGAGGAGAGGAACTCTCAAAGGAAAAAACTGTTTGTCAATAATAACGAAATCCTCTAAGAGTTCCTGTATTATTTCCTCGGGGAAGTTTATATGTTCATTTGCAACAACCACTTCCTCATAGTTCATAGCGGGAAAATGCTTTTTAAAAATCCGCTTAGCACTGATCTCCCGGGCAAGACTATACGCAAAACCACCCTCACAGGGAATGCAAACGGCAAACCTTCCTTCGCTCTTCAACACTCTGCGAATTTGCTTGAGCGCCGCTGGAAGATCGGGCAGATGCTCCAGGACATGTATGGCCAGAATCCGGTCGAAATGGGCATCTTCGAATGGCAGCTTTTTCTGACAATCGCCCACAAAAAGCTCGACGACCGGAAATCTTTCCCTGATAGTTGCTGCCATCTCGGAGCGTAATTCGACACAGACATATTGTTCCCAATCAGGCCGTTCATACTGCAGGTGCTCGCCCAGGCCTGCTCCGATCTCGAGAACGCGCTCATGTTGCCCTAATTTCGATCTAAGCGGGAATATGTGATTAAATCTCTCAACTAAACCGAACTTTCCAGGCAGGTTTTCATGCCAGATTTTCATAAACTGATTTCGGGCATTTTCTTCTTCTTCGGAAAGGACCCTCAACTGCTTTGGCCATTTTCCCCTTGAACTACTGGAATCTGTAAGCAAAACAAACCCTCCCCGGGCATGATTTCCCCGGATGGGAATAAAACCTCGTTCAAAACGCCGCTCTGTTGTCCGGAAAACGGCAAGACCAGGCCACAGATTTGCTGGACGCCAGCAGACAAAGTATTCCAAACGGGAAATTCATAGATTCACTTTCCGATCGATAATGTACATGGGCCGCCGCTTGACTTCATCATAAATCCGCCCGACGTATTCACCCATGACACCGAGTGAGAGAAGCTGTACGCCCGAGAAAAATGTAACGACAAGGACTGTGGTGGACAGACCGGGCGTGAGTCCCACCCCGATGAGCTTCTGTAAAACATACCACGCCCCGAGCAGGAAACTGAATCCGGAGAGAATGAGGCCCACCAGAGACATAAGCTGCAATGGCCTGCTGCCGAAGCTGATAAGGCCGTTGAGCCCTATTTTCAGAGATCCCGTGAACCGGTTATAATTCCCTCGGCCATGGGCGCGTTCATCCCGGTCGTACTCGACGAAAGCCTGGCTAAAACCAACATATGCAATCAGCCCGCGTAGAAATCCGTGACACTCCTGCAGTCTCCGCAACTCTTCGATAACCCTGCGGGTCATGATTCTGAAATCCCCCGTATCACGAGGAATCTGCACGTCACTGAGTTTATTAATGGCATAGTAACCCAGTTTCGAGACTATTCGCTTCAGCAGTGTTTCACCCTTGCGAGAGCGGCGCTTTGCGAAGACGACCCCATATCCCTCTCTGAGCTTCGCATACATTTCAACGATCAGTTCAGGAGGATCTTGCAGGTCCACGTCTATAACCACACAAGACCGCCCCGTGCAAGACAGAATTCCCGCCATTGTCGCAGCAGGCTGGCCGAACCGCCTGGAGAAAACAAGCAGCTTGATATTCTGATTCCGGTTGATTTCTTCGAGAATCACTTCTTCAGTGCGGTCCGGAGAAGGGTCGAGGCAAAAGAGGACCTCGTATGGAATGTCCATGGCGTCAAAAACACTCTCCATTCTGGAGAGAAAGGGCCGTATATTGGATTCTTCCTTGTATACGGGAACCACAACGGATAACTCGGGAATCTTTGCTGCCGGTTCATCGTTCATCATATGTTACACTCAATTCTTTCAATCGTTTACATGAGTTCAATCGCCCCACTTGAGAATGACCTCGCTCATCCACAGGAGCAGTTGACGCACGCCCACATTCGCGAAAGAGGCGATGGTGGGCTTTTCTATTATTCGTATCAGCAAAGCACGGTTAATTCTGCTGGAGTCCCGCCTGGTCCGCTGCCAGCAGCTTCACCGAGGTCGGCGCCATGATCACCAGCTTACGGGTATCATCATTGATGCCAAGTAACTTTGGAATAAAATAAATATCAAAGGTTAGGCGCACTTGCACGGAATCCTGGTTCGAGGACAAGGCAGCACGGCCATCAATGGAGATCGAATAACGGCTGCCGTCACGGTTGAGCGCAATCGGCAGGATCTCCACTACTTGTTGGTCATCGCCAAGGAGTTCCGCTTTAGGCTTCGGCAGACTGGGAAGCCATCCGAAATTTGTGTTTCCTTCCAGGATGAATACAGGAGCGCGCCTCAAAAAAGCGGCATTAGTCTTTATGGTTATACCTGAGCTTGTAATCCATTCGCCGGACGTACCATATATTCCTGCCAATGGCCGAACAAATACATAGGCCTTAAAAGAGGAGAATTTGAAAACCTTGTCCAGAATTAGATGGCCGTTAGACCATGCCCATAGGTCATCCCAGCAATTGCGTATTGACTCATTGAAAGGGTAAACCCCTGTCTTGGGCATATCTGTCAAAATAATTATGTCACTTTCCTCGAGTTGCTTGAGAGCAGTGTCGCGATCCGTCTGGAAGATGCGGGAACCCAGTTTCCCCTGAAAATCGATCAGCTTTCCGAAGCGTTCATATGCAGCAACGTTCAATGTACCAGCATTAAATGCCTCACTTACGTGATCCAGGGACAAAGCAGGCTTCAACAAGTTATTGACTGCAGCAAAGGACACCACAGAATCCTGAACTTCATTGATAAGCCTGAGGTCATCACTTTGGTAATTGAAGGTGGGCTGCCCGTTCAGACGGATTATGAACGTCGCCAGCGTGACAATCAGGATAAGCCCCACAGTGAGTGGCTGTATTATTGATCGTGAGAAGGAGTACTTCAACAGGTCGGGGTGAAGGCGAGGGGGCCAGGCATCGAGCGGCATGGAACAGGCCAGAGTGACCAGGAGCAGCAAGGGTATGCAAACAATACTACCGACAACGGGCGATTTGGCTGTGTCGAAACTCAGAACACCTAATGGAACCAAAATGGCAGCCAGCACAGGAACGAAGGCATGAAGCTGAGGACGCAACCTGGACTCCCCGCGCTGCCTGGCAATGACGGTCAGGAGAAAAGTCGCAGCAAACAGAATAGCTACTGCCAGCAGGAACACACCACCCAGGTGCTCATTCATGATCGACTTGGGATAATAGGTCAGCGCATCGGCAGTACTCTTGATGCCTGACTCCAATTCACGGATGTGTCTCTCGGGCCCGGTCATATGCCCCACGACATAGTACGCAAGAATTGCACTCCGTTTGAATAAGTATAGGGGCAGAACCAAAAAACTGGAAATCGCGGCCGCTATGAAAAAGTTATAAATGCGCAGACGGTATGCAGCCTTACGCACGAAGCTCTTTGCGTAGCCATACTGAGCAATAAGGAAGAAAAAAATGATAGCCATAATCAGCACAAAATAGACAGAGGTTATGAACCGCATTGACATAAGCAAGCCAGTGGTAAACCCGACGGCCACCGACCAACGCCGGTTTCTGAACAAGCCGGAGCGGAGCACGAAACAAGTCCAGAGCCCGAACGTGCAGTACGCTGCAAAGTCAAAACGGTAATCAAAAATTCCGCCGGTCATGTGCGTCAGTGTAGACTGAGAGAGGAGCAGTGCAACGGCTACAAGAGCCAGCCTTGAGTTGCAGGTCTTCCAGCGCACCGTCTGAAACAAGACAACCTGCAGAGCGGCAAAATAGAGAAAATTCAATGACAGCAATGACGCGCGACCAGCGCCCAGAAGGAGAGCAAGCAGCGCACCCTGTACTTGGAAAGCTACGCCGGTGGGATGAGAGGGTCCAAAAACCTCGGCAGCAAGTGCCATGAAATTGCCGTTCCGCATGGCTTCAAAGAGGCGATAACTCTCTGCAAGATATACGGTCTGATCGAAACCGGATGCATAGAATGGCGCAATCTGTGTACTAGCATAACGCCAGAAAAGAATGCCTTCCAGGGCGATAATCAGCCAGAGCCAGCGTGACGTGCGGTTTATATTGCCATCAAATTGCCTACGCCAGTTGACGAGCATGTTTGACTCCGGTCTTTGAACCGCCTCGTCGAGCTTTGCCTGCATATATTGCCGCCCCTTCTTACGGATTGTTTCCTTTTGCGTCTCTCCGACCGCGACATGACCTTGCCCCCTGCTGGATTGAGTGTGGTATGATATCCGATTAGGTACCAGGAATGCATTATAAATTTCGCGCTAACTCTGGGGTGATACCGGTTAAGATCTTCTTCCTTGATTTTAGGGAATCCATGATTTACAAGATATCGTCTCAGGAGCGATTCCCCTTGGACATCATCATAGTTCATAGATCTTATTGATCACCTTAGTAAGTTTGAGGCTTTTTATGAAAAGACGGATTGAGCAGGCATGTGGCGCCATGAGCAAGTCCTTTTGGAATGACATTTTTGGATGCCGAAAAAGCGTGCATGCACTATTCAACGAGGCCCTGGTGAAAACCGGGTTGTTATCCGGTGTACTGATTACCCTTTGCCTCTTTTTACCGGCAGCCTATACCCCTGCCCGTGCTCAATCGAATGATTCACACACACAGGCCGAAGCAACGGCCGAGGAAGTCCTGACTCCATTCCCGGATATCGTGCTTCAGGGGAAGCTCCAGTGCTCCCTCAGGCGGCAAGTGATTATTCCCTTTAAAGGACTCATAACCAGCTTGAATGTTCGGCCCGGCCAGACCGTGAAGAAGGGACAAGTTCTGGCGCGCTATAAGCTGGCGACCGATGCCGCCCAGCAACTGCAAAGCCAGATCGAAGCGCCCCAGATCAAAGATCTGGAAGTGGCATTGGCAAATCTGGATATAGCCCTGATTCCCCTTGAAGCAAAATATGCCGAGACGGAAAGCCTAGTGAAAGAGAATCTGGCCCCGTCCCAGAACCTGGTTCAGATCGAAAAGCAAATTAAGTTTCAAAAACAAAGCCGCAAGGCTGCTGAGGAGCGGTTGCAGCTAGAGCGCCGATTGATGGCTGAGGCCAAGGCCCATCTGAAAGATATGCTCGGAGGATCGCTCAATCCCATAGCCGGCTCTGACGATGCATCCTTGACAGCCCCGATCGCAGGGCAGGTGGTATCGATTCAGCCAGACCTGCGCGAAGGATCGGAACTCCCAGCCGGAGTGCTGACATTCGTAATCGGCGTTATGGACCCCATGGTGATCCATTCACAAATTCATGAGAGCGAAATTGTCAACGTTGTCCTGGATGAGAAGGCCGAGGTTACAATGGAATCGGTTGCGAACCGCATTTTCGAGGCCACGGTTAACCGCTTTTCGCTGACCCCTCTGGCCCCCGGGGTGACAGAGCCGTCTTACTACGACATAGAATTTGCGATACCTAACTCCGATTATGTTTTAAAGGAAGGCTTCAAGGCCGAGATCACGTTGAAGCCCTCGCAAACAGCCGGATCGAGTTCACCGAAAATCATCAATCCCCTCGGATTCGGGACAGTTGGAAATCAGTCATTTTTCTGGATCGGCGGCAAGAAAGAAACAGAAATCTGGACTACCTCTCCTCGCAATGGGAGAGTGGTGATCACGGGCTTCTTTTCTCTCGGCCCAAGTCTCCCGGGCAATCACCGCCGCCGCCTTCTCGTGTCACCTCAGAACTTGCAAGAAAGACAGATGGTGCTCCCGAAAGAAGGTTGGTGCCGGATTACGGTCCCTGTGTCAGCGGGATCTAACCGCATCGCCCTCCGTGCGCTGGATGAACCAACTCTGCCTCTACAGCCCAATGGGGATACCCGCCCCATGCTCATAGGGGTCCGGGGACTTGTTGTGAGTGAAGTCAGGTAGCACGAATCCCAGAGCACTTGCCTTTCAATTTGCGCTGGAGATTTTGCAGATCCCGTTCTCCCTTGCGTGACGTTTAAGATCAGATGCTGCCTCGCTCGCAGATCTTTGAGAACGGTGGGAGGCAAGGCTGTCCACTAAGAAAGTATGGTGCGCCCCGAAAGCTCCTGGGGCGGTTTAAGCGGCATTGCAATTGCGTTTTTTATGAGTATATAATATACTACAGAGGTTTAGGAGGTTCCAAGAGCTTTTTTGAGCTGGACCCGGCCTCCGATATGATTCGGCATCCATTGGTGGCCATTTTGAGCCATTACGCAAGGTGGACCACAGGAGATTTGCAAGACCGCCATGACGGACCGAGTAAGCTCTGTCCGAAGTTCTAATCTAGAGCGTTTTGAGCAGTGCCCGGCCTCAGGTTTTGGAAGGATTCAGAGAATTTACCATTCCAAGTGCTATGTTCCATTAATTCGTAATGCTCTGCAAGTCCAGTCTTAGGCAGGATTCGCTGACGCCACTCTATTTCATCACCCAAAGGTTAAAACATGCGAAAGAGGAGAACCGCTGCACACAAAGCAATTGATTTTCTATCTTTTCCGATTAGAGCCTTCACTCTTTTTTTGGACGACAGGTGGAAACTCTCTTCACTAGCCTCCGAGCGATATGATTACGTCGCGAACCGTGTCAGAGGATATTGTCTTGACGTCGGATGCGGAAGATATAACAGGTTAGTTAACGAGTACCTGGAAGGATATGGCTGCGGTATCGACGTGTTCCCGTATGAAGGGCTGACGAAAGAAAATATAATCAATGACATGAGTAGATTGCCATTTAATGATAGTACATTCGATTCTGTCACCTTTGTAGCAAATATGAACCATATCCCGAGATCGCTCAGAGATATTGAAGTAATGGAAGCTTATAGAGTCTTAAAAAAGGGAGGTAATGTTATCGTAACTATGGGGAATCCTCTAGCGGAAATTATCGTTCATATCGTGGTAAGATTATATGATAAGATACTTAATACTGACTTTGATATGGATGGTCAAAGAGGAATGGGTGAAGATGAAGAATACTATCTAAGAGACTCTGACATCATTGGCATACTTGGGCGAGCTGGGTTCAAAAGAATAAGCAAACAGTACTTCCTGACCCAATGGGGTTTTAACCATCTATTTGTAGGATGGAAGTAAGCACCTTATTTTGACTTTTTCAGCTTTTACTTTAATAATCGAGTACCCTTGGTCTGCTCGCACGCAATTTGCGGACCTCCCTCAGGCTAATCTTTGGTCGACGTATTTAGGTACCGGTTCAGGCTGCCTTTATTATGGAGTGCGTATGTCTGAGGGACGCTATCCAGATAATGGCAGTGGCGGGGCAGGCGAAGCCAGGAATTGATCAAACGGCTCGTTTACTGGGGACTCGCACATGGGCGGGACCGTTGTGTACGCTACCACCTTCAGATCGTATTAGTCTGCATTAGGTTACGTGCCCCTGCTCACCGGCCCGGGAGTTTCCTCACACTCTACAATCGGAAAGTACCGTGGTAACTATGGACATTGGCTACAATTTCACTGAGGCCTGTGAATACTTATCGCCGTCATCTGTAGTATCATAGTTGTTGCGGGAGAAGGCCAATCTCTCTCTCCTGATCAGTGATAGCTGTTGCGCAATTAGACCAAATGTGAACAGAATGACACCGCTTAGTAACAGAAGCAAGGCAGCCACGCTCAAACCTCTTCCCCGTAAAATAAACTGGACACCCCAAACCGTACCAGCTAAGCATGTGAGCAGTGACAATGGGACTAACACCCGTAGTGGGTTAAATAACATTAGCATATTAAATACTTCTATTACAGTATTCATTGCCGTTCTTGTATCTATAGTGCTACATCCAGCCATACGCTGATTGACCGTTATTGGATATTCAATGACTAGATTCCTTTCGCTTATAAATACTAATGTAATTATATCACTAAACGCCATTGAATCAGGGCATAAAACTATATATCTTTTTGCTAATTCCGTACTATAGAGTTTCATACCAGAATTAAGATCGGATATTTTATTAGGTACTAACACACGCGCAATCGCACGGATAATTGACTTTCCGAGGCCTCTGTATAGGCTCGCAGAACCGTGATTTACACGGCTCCCAATAATCATGTCCGCATTGTGCTGTAAAAGTTCTCTTTGCAGCTGATCAATATCTTCCAGCCGGTGCTGACCGTCAGCGTCTATCGTCACCAAGTATGGACTCTTCACGGCCAGAATCCCGGTTTTCAATGCCGCCCCGTAACCACGATTCACTTTATGATGAATAATTTCTAAAGACGGATCGCCTTCGTATTGCCGGAGTATGCCTCCAGTTTTATCAGTCGAACCATCGTTGACAACAATAAGTTTCCAACTTCTTTCCCGACAGTAATTCAAGACCCTCGGGAGCACGGAAGAAAGTGCGATTTCCTCATTGTAGGCTGGCATGATAACAGTCAAAGCTGGTTTCACAGTACACTCTCTTTTCGTTGACTCGACAGCATCCTCTAACTCCCCTTTTTCCATACGACAGTGAGGTAGCGACTAGTGAAACCATATCTCAATGTTGACCATAGTCGCTTTCTAAGGCCCTTCTGATGACGGAGATAATATGACAGGAGATCCTGCCGCATATCCTGCGTCCTGGATTCCGGTCGCATTAAAGCTTTCATCAGTGGATAAGGCAACACCCGCTTCAGATAGGCGATCGGCCAAAGAAGGAAACCCAATGCTACATGAATATACCATCTTCGTGCATAATAGGCGACTCTTTTGCCTGCTCCTATCAAATCATCCAGCCAATCACATCTTTATGGGCACCTTCCCCATTTTGACGGGAAACTGATAATGTCGGCTTCAGAACAGTTTTACTGAGGCTCTATCCGCAACTCCGTGAACGCAACGCCCAGCCTCCTATCATCATCACCCAGCCCTAAGTCCTTTGGCGAGCAGGGCGACGGAATAACAATCTTTAAGACTCTCGATCTTTTGGGGTTGGTAAATTCGAGCACTCTCTCCTCAGGTGAACCCGTCAACGTAAATCCGACGGCGCTATCGCCAACGTGGGCCACAAACACTTTCTCAACATTGAGACCATAAGCACATGCGACGAGATGGACAGTGAATTTTTCCGGAAGCGGTTTATAAAATTCCAGCGTCACAACATCACCTAAAGACCATGTCCCCCACCGCTCAGCGGTAGACAAGCCTCGCGTGCGCGAAATAACGCCAGGCCATGAAAAGTTTTTGAAGTCTATGGTGGTTGCGCAAGTGGCACGTGCGAGTGTAAAATCATCCATTTGCAGTTGGTAGCAGATATTTTCAGGTAATGACTGGCCTCCCATAACTAAAATCCATTCTTTGCCAGCCGGGAGCCTAGACCAATCATAGGCAGTTCCCACTGGAACTGTTTCAAAAGACACTTCGGGATTATCTAGATAAATCGCTGACGCCCACGGAGCTGACCCGACAACAACCAGCTTTGAAAGCGCCTCATTCGACACATTCGAAAGGAACTGTTTTGTGAAAATAGCCGCCTTGTCGAAACCCTGCGGTACAAGACGCTGTCTGAGATCCTGATTGGCGTAGTAGTTTGAAAAACCCACCGCAAGCGGCATGAGCAAGTAGAGAAACATCTTAGCTCCAGCCGGACCTGAATGCACCCATAAAACAAGGGCAAAGAAAGATATCCCACTCAAGACATAAAAGACCATAGCGTTTAAAGTGAAACCGAATAATTCCGGGCAATCAACGATGCTTAGTTTATAGGGAGCCAAGACGGTATAGAGAGCGTACAAAATAGCTGTTCCAACAGGAAAAGCAACAATCGCCCTATGTTTGAGCATGTTACCGGTTTGTTCTAAAGATAATTGATAAGCGGCTATAACAATCAGCAATGGGAGTGCAAAACTATAGTAGCGCAGATGAAGACGCTCGGTTTCACGCATAGAGGCTGTAAACAGAGTGGTAACAACAATTAGATTAGCTAAAACCAAAAGTGCATAAACAGCAATTTTATGGCCGGAACTCATCTCCTCTTTGGAGACTAATGAGTCAAATGAAGTTTTAATTGCAAATGCGATCGGCACTCCAAACATTAAGCATATTGCAAGAATATGACCTTTAGCACTTTCAGCGGATAACAAAAGAATGTCAAGGCAATGCCCAAAATTGGATGTTGTTTGGCCCGCCACTCCAGTGTAAAATGGACCAAAAATGGTCAGCCCCCCTTTACCCGCAATCAGATAACTAATAGAAAATTTTACAGCAAATACAAAGGCTACAAAAACAACAGTATTCCATACTGCCTGCAGCACCCATTCACCTTCTCTTTTTCTGCTCACATACAAACTGTACGCTACCATTGCCGGCAAGAGGAACAGTGCGTGCGGCTTAATCAGTGAAGCGAGGCCTAATAGTATCCCGGCAAAACACCACGATCTTGAGTCTAATGTGTTATCCAATCGCAAAATAAACCATGTGAGAAGCCAGAACGAGAAAAAATAGAGCGCTTCAGGCATAAAGTAAGCCGTATAAATATTCATTGGTCCCAAGACGGCCAGCAACGCAACAATTAACGCCGTCCGCCTTGTGGAGACTCGTCTGGCAGTCAGATAAATAAATGGCATGGCCGCAACAAAAAATATGGCGTTTAGTACTCGTGCGAAATTGAGAAATCCGTCTCCACATAGATTGGTCGCCCGATATATCATGAGATAAAGATAATCAGGGAGCGTTGCATCAGCGAGTGGTAGCAACCTAGACAATCTGCTATAAGTACACTCATCTGGAACCATTGGATAGACACCACTATTTCTAAATAAAAGAGCGGCAAATACAGCGATTGCTGCCATAACAGGCCAATTCTCGCTGAATACTGTACCGATGTTTGAATTTTTCTTCACGCGCAACCTCTATTGGTACTGTTATGATGAAACGACGAGTATGATGTAATATGACAATGCTGTTTATAACCTTAATACCCACCCAATAAACGTATGGCTGATATACTGTATATAATTCGTCATGGCACACTGGGCACAGTGATGACGCTCTCTTCTTGATTATAGCAACGGATAACTATCGCAATTGTTTTTGAAGCCACTGTTGTTCGCCTCGCATCAAAGTAATCCCACTGTGAGGTGGCAACTTCTGCAATCTCGCGCCAAGCCCATACCTCAGCAACTGTGCGACCAGCACATGAAGGAGCAGTATGTAACGTGATTCACAGCCTGTCAAAACGTCGGTCGCAAGACCGATAGCACTCCAGAATAGTCCGCGCGGCACCCTCCCAGGTGAATTTCTTTGCCTGCCCCCTCCCCCGCTCAACCAGGGACACCCGTAGGCCGTTGCCCTCCGACAGCATCCGCATTGCGTTGAAGATATCCTCCTCGGCCTCAGGATTCACAAGAATCCCGGCATCGCCCGCAATCTCAGGAATGGAAGTTACATCCGAACTTATGACCGGCGCGCCGAGGCTCATCGCCTCCAGGACTGGCAGTCCAAACCCCTCGAACAGGGACGGGTAGACCATCGCGAAACAGTTCTGATAAAGCCACTGCAAGGCTGCATCATCGAGGTACCCCGGCATAATGACAGCTTCCGCCAGCCCAAGGTCCGCCGCTGTTCTGTTGATATCCTCCATCAACCAGCCCCGGCCACCGGCCAGCACCAGGGGAAAAGTCTTCGGAAGAGCTGCCTTGAGCCGAGCGTAAGCCCGCAGCAGCCGAAGCTGGTTTTTCCTCGGCTCCAGTGTGCCGACCGTCAGCCAAAACTCTCCAGGCTCAAGACATGAGAGTGAGGCAGGGCGGGCAAGGTCCGGTTTTGGGGTAAAACGGCTGGCAAGGTGGACAACGACAATTCTTTTCGGAGGAAAATGCGGGAATATTTCCAGAAAATGGTTGCGGCTGTGCTCCGAAATGGAGACTATCATGTCGGCATATAAACAGGCGTTAAAGACCCCTTCGAAACATCCCAGCCGGTTTTCTTCGGTGTGCCACTCCGGATGATCCAAAAACGAAAGATCGTATAGCGTATAAACCAGCCGGGCACCCTTCAGCCCCTGCGGACAAAAGAAATTATTTGAATGAACGATATCCGGCTTGCCCAGGCTGGTTTCCAGATCCTCAGGCGGGTTGGACCAGAAAGATCGAGCCTTGTCGAGGTTCGCATGTCCTTCGCCACGGCGAAACTTCGGGCGATCGATCCGGCGGGTGGAGGATTTCCACTGAGGGTCCCAGAAAACATTCCCGAACGTAGGGTAAAGAATATATTCGTTTTCCAGATCAATCCGGGCAAGCTGTTGAACCACGGCGTCCGCGAAATATCCGCATCCGGCCTTGCCGTTGCCCGTTTGGCTGATGTCAAAACCGATTCTCATAAGATTTCTTGTCTCTCGCTCACCACAAAGGCCCGCTCACCACAGTCGCCTGCTCACCACAGAGGCACAGAGGGCACAGAGAAAACCAGGATTTTCTAATCCATATCGTAAAGCTTTTCTCCGTGCTCTCCGTGGTGCAAACTGCTGCTTCCTTAAGCGCGCCTGTGCCCTGGAACCACACGCTCTTTAATCCACGCTGAGAGAATCCTGGCCATGTTTGGGGTCACACTCTTGTTCCAGTGAAAAGCGGCATAGATTGAATACACGATCAGTGTGGCTATAAAGCTGAACGGCCTGCTCCGATTGTACCCCTTCGCCTCGGCGATCGCATGGGCGTAATTGAACAGCCATTTATCGGGTGTCCTCGATAGGTGTTTCCGCGTGAAACCATTGATTTCTTTATGTCCGGCCACCCGCCCCGCAATCGTAAAAGCTTCCCTGTGCAAACGGGTTGCAGCCAGTATTCGGGGAAGGTGCGCGAACCGGACCCCGTTCTTTCCCAACCTGAGCCAGTATTCATAATCCATGCAGCGAACGCCGACCTCGAGAGGCCCGTACTCGTCAAAGACCCTCCTGCGAAAAAAAGCAGCCGGCTGGCTGATGAAGCATGTCTCGTGAAGACGAGTCCAGTTCCAATCCTCGGTCGGATATTTTTCAAGTACCTCATCGTTCTCATCGATATGGTACGCGTCGCCGTAGACCACATCCACATCCGGATTCTGTTCGAAGAACTCCAGGACTGTCTTCAAGGCGCCAGGGTAATAAATGTCATCGGAGTTCAACCAGCCGAGTACAGGCCCGCCGGATCGGAGAAATCCCTTATTGATAGCATCGGAGGGGCCTCTGTCCCGTTCCGAGATCCAGAGGACACGATCCTCGAACCGTTTTAGAATCGATATGGTTTCATCCGCGCTTCCGCCGTCCATGACCGCATACTCCAGTCCCCGGACATCCTGGGACAGAACACTCCGGATGGTCCTCTCGATGTATTTGCCCTGGTTGTATGACGGAGTGACAATGCTGATCCGCGTGGAATCCCGGTACCCGTTCACCACAGATTCCGGGCGTGCTCCCGACACAGAAAGAATACTGAGCGGAGAAGAGGTCATGTGATTCTCCGGCGTATGGCGTCTGCTACGGTATTTAAATCCACCTGTGTATCCTGTGTGCCTCTGTAGCGAACGCTTACGAATTCCGATTCACAGTGCAGCAGTCCTGGGACCCGAGAGCGCCCGGCCGCTCCTGTCCCCCTAGTCCATTTCAGCCTCGACCATCATTGCAACAATGTCAGACAGGCCATATCTTGCCTCCCAGTTCAACACCCTCTTGGCTTTAGCGGGATTGGCCCTGCTGATCAGAATATCCGCAGGACGAAACAAATCCTGCTGGAGCTCCACATGCTCCCGCCAGTCCAATCGAACGGCGGAAAACGCCAATTCCAGAAACTCTTCCAATTTATGCGTCTTACCGGTGGCGATTACAAAATCTTCGGGTTCTTTTTTCTGCTGCATCATCAGCCACATTGCTTCCACGTATTCCGGCGCCCATCCCCAATCCCTCCGGATGGAGATATTACCCAGCCTGAGTTTTTCTTTCGCGCCTTTCGCTATGCGGCAGGCAGCGGATATTATTTTCCTTGTGACGAACCTTTCAGGCCTCAGCGGGGATTCATGATTGAAGAAGAGTCCGGAACAGGCAAAGATTCCATATGCTTCACGATAGTTGGCCACTTGCCAGAAAGCAGCAGCTTTGGCCACGGCGTAAGGGCTCCTGGGGCTGAACGGAGTTTCCTCATTTGCCGGCAATCCTTCCGTATTGCCAAAACACTCACTCGAACTCGCATTATAAAATTTCATCGGTTCGCCGATGAAGCGTATGGCCTCAAGCAGATTCAAGGTCCCAACGCTAATGCTTTCAAAAGTCTCCACCGGCTGCTCAAAAGAAAGGCCTACGGAGCTCTGCCCTGCCAGATTGTATACTTCATCAGGGCGTACTTTGGCGAGCACCTGCAACACACTGCGGAAATCGTTGAGGGCAACCGATCCAACCTCCATTTCCCCATGAATTCCCAAAGCCTTGAGGTTTCTAAAAGAGGTCATCTGAGCGTCCCGGGAAGTTCCAAAAACACGATAACCTTTTTTCAGCAGAGACTGGGCGAGATAGCCGCCATCCTGCCCTGAGACTCCTATGATGAGTGCCTTTTTCAATAAATGCCCTTTGTAAGTTCAGTTTTCAGTTTTTAGTTTTCAGTTTTTAGTTGAAAAGCCGAAAACAGCCAAAAAACAGAATCTCTTACTCAAACCTCTTTTGGCTTGAGAGATTTTTTCAAGCCTGCGAGAAGTTTCTGAATTTCCCCGCAGTCCGCTAACAGCTTTTCCGATCTCGCATGTTCCAGATAGCCCACCCGTTCACATAGCGTTCTTAGTTGGAGTCCTTAGTTTTTTACTTAAAACTAAAAACTCAAAACTAAAAACTCTTACATGTGAGCTTCGCAACTGGATGTCACTTCGAAACCACTTCGCCTGCACAAATTTTCGCGGACAGCCTCGTGCAGGTCACTGGCCATCATTTCCTTTACGAGCTCGTCAAAGGAGATTTCAGCCACCCAGCCCAGTTTTGTTTGTGCTTTGGCCGGGTCGCCCAATAAGCTATCGACCTCCGCCGGCCGAAAATAATGCGGATCTACAAAAACAACCGGCTTGCCTGTTTTGATCGAGTCGAGGCTGCAGTGCCTGGAGTATTGGGACAAGAGGGCAGAGGGATTCAGAGCAGCAATGATTCCCTGCTCGGACCGGCCCTTCCCTTTCCATTCCAGTTCGATTCCCAATTCCGCGAACGCCTTTTGACAGAACTCCCTTACCGAATGCTGCTCGCCGGTGGCAATTACGTAATCCTCCGGGATATCCTGCTGGAGAATGAGCCACTGTGCTCTTACATAGTCCTTGGCGTGGCCCCAGTCGCGTTGTGAACTCAGATTGCCGAGATAGAGGGAATCCTGGGTCCCGAGCGCAATTCGCGCAGCGGCCCGTGTGATCTTTCTGGTTACGAACGTCTCGCCGCGTACGGGCGATTCGTGATTGAACAGAATGCCGTTGCAGGCGAAAACTCCGTAGGACTCCCGATAATTAACCGCTATCCAGTAAGCATACAGTTTGGCACAGGCGTAAGGCGACCGGGGATAAAACGGGGTAAGTTCCGTTTGGGGGGTTTCCTGCGCCTTGCCATAGAGTTCAGAAGTGGAGGCCTGGTAGAAGCGGGTTTTTTCTTTCAAACCGAGTAGTCGGATAGCCTCCAGCATGCGCAGGGTCCCAACTGCATCCACCTCGGCTGTGTATTCCGGTGTTTGAAACGACACACCCACGTGGCTCTGGGCAGCCAGATTGTAAATCTCGTCCGGCTGGACTTCCTGGACGATGCGGACGAGACTGGTCGAATCCGTCAGGTCGCCATAGTGCATGATAAACCGCCGGCTTGCCTGATGCGGATCTTCATAGAGGTGATCGACTCGCTGAGTGTTAAAAAGTGAACCCCGCCTCTTGATGCCATGAACGATATAGCCTTTATTGAGGAGAAACTCCGCAAGATATGCACCATCCTGACCTGTAATACCAGTCAGGAGGGCGGTTTTTCGAGACTCGCAACTCATGAAATTCACCTTTCTACCACGGAGCCACAGAGGGCGCAGAGAAAGCCAGAATCCAAGAAGATCGACTGTAGTCCGAACGGAATTAAAGGATTATAAGCTTGGGCGTTCAGGAACTAATCCCTAAATTCCTAAAATCCCTAAATCCCTAAATCATGTTTTTCTCTGTGCCCTCTGTGTCTCCGTGGTGAATCCTTGCTCAAAGCAGGCTGTCCCGCCCTGTTTCAGAAGCGATCCAGCACTCCTGGCAAATACAACTCAATGTGCGCTCGTCATCCTTCATTCCGAGTGCTCTAGGCTGAAACACGGGATCAATCCGGAATTGCAAAATCGATCCGCAATCCGAAAGATCAAAACTAATTGCGGCGGTCTCTCCTTTTTTGATCACATGAGTCTCAGAACGGCCGCTTTGATCCGAAATCACCATTGACAAGTACCCGTGAGGCGCCCACCGGGGGTAATGAAAGACAACCTCGAGACATCTCGCCCCTGAGGATTTTCCGTAGGAAAGGGTAATCCTCTCGCCGGCCCAACCGTCCGGATAGACGCCGTGCAATATGTGAGCGACTGGACCCGGCTTTCGCATCACATCCAGGAAAACGTCCAGATACTCGCGCGCCATTTTCTCGGGACCACCTGACTCGGCCAGCCGATGGCGGCCCTGATCGATAAGCTTTCTCCTCAGGTCCCTATCTGCCGCTATACGCTCGACGGCGTTGACGATTTCACGAGGTTTTCTGGGATCGACATAAAAAGCTGCATCGCCGGCAACCTCAGGGAGACTGGTCACGTTGCTGCAAATAACGGGTTTTTCCAGGGCCATAGCTTCCAGAACCGGCATTCCAAAGCCCTCGTACAGGGAAGGGAAAACGAGAGCGAGGCATGAGGCGAAAATTGCGGCAAACTCTTCTTCGGTAAGAAATCCCGGCAGAATAATCCGGTCTTTCAGCCCCATGCGGTATACGGCTTCCTGTAAGACCTTCTTTTCATTCTCGAGCGCCCCGGTGCACACAAGGAGCAGGTTGGACTCGGGATGGCCCGCCCGATATATCCCAAATGCAGTAAGCAGCATTCTGTGATTCTTATGGGGCCAGAAATTAGCGGGATACAGTAGAAAGTCGTTTCCCCCGATGCCGAGGCGATCCAGTATCGAATCTGCATCCCGGGGCGATAGCTTCTTCAGGCGGTAAGGCAACTGAATGGGTATACTTATTACCCTCTCCGGCTCAAGATTCGAGTTTTGGAGCACGGTCTTCCGCACGTATTCCGAAATACAGATCAATTTGTTTGCGAGGCGGCTGGCTTCTCTGAAATTCCTCTCCCGGCAGCAGCGATCCTCTTCGCAAAAAAACTGAGGATAGTAGTGATATTGCAGGTCGTAGACTATTGACACCACGGGGACTGACGGATCGTAGTAAAATGGTACTGTAAAAGGACAAAATAAGAGATCTGCGCCTATTTCCCTGAGAACGTTCCCCCGGTGCACACGGCGGACAACTCTCGAAAACGCGTCATCCAATCTGGTGCTCACTCTGCGAGGCAGGATCGTCCTCAGTGCGCCGTGCACCCGGCCTCTCATCCGGGCAATCCAGCGCTGTGAAGAATTGGATGCGCGATTTTGTGAGACGCAAAGACGACGTACATTCGGGGATTCCAGGAAAGCGAGTTCATCGTGGCTTCTCTCGGAAGTGAGGAGGACAAATTGCCAGTTCGAAGCAATCCGGCTCAGGTTCCTCACCAACTCCAATGACAACAGCTTGGCCCCCCCGTTGTCGCCGCCGGGCAGGAGAGGAACGAGGTCTACACCGATGCACGCTGGGTCGTTCAAGCTAATCGAGCACATGCACTATTTTCCGGGGTTTGTTTCTCTTTGCTCTTTCTGAGCATCCCAGTATCCCATTTTACGCAATACCCTGTATGCAAGCTTCGCTTGCATTTCTTCCACAGATGAATGGAGTGCCGTCAATTCAGAGCGAAGCGATTCCAACTGTTTTTGCCGCTCTTCGGCCAACCCTTTGACACCAGCCAATTCACCACCGAGTCGATCTATGCATTCCGCCCTGGCGGCACAATCCGCCTCAGATTGGGTTAGCCTTTCCCCCAATCTGCACATTGTTTCCAGCCGGGCAGCGCGGTCCGCTTCCGATTCTTCAAGAAGTCTTGTGAGCCGTTGGATCTGCTCGAACCGCGCCTCACGGTCTTTATCCGACTCGCGGAGGAGTTCTGTGAGTTGCTCTATCTGGTCCAGACGAGCGGCGCGGTCAGCTTCGGACTCATGAATGAGGCCGGTTAGCGCAGCATTTTGTTCCGACAGTTGCAGGCATTGGTCCCGGAACTCTTCACAACGTTTCCGAAAATCCTGACGTTGCTGTTCCAGGTCAAGAAGAGCCTGCACCATACGCCCATTCGGATTTGCACACAGCATGTTCTGAATGGATTCACAATTGCCGGCTTCTAACGGCGCCCGGCCTGCCAGCAGGAACATGTCATAATGGGCGAAAATTGCAGGCTCAAACCGGATGTGTTCAAACCCAAGTTGTGCGAGCAGCCTGCAGACCGAGGTCTCGCTGAATAGATAGAGGTGTCCCCCTTTTCTGGTCAGTTGATCAATAAAAGGGATATTTTTCTCAATGAGACGATCATAGGTTACAAATTCGGGATAGCGCGGCGTCTGAAGGATCATTACTCCATCAGGCCTGAGCAGCTTCAGGCAGTGCCTCAGTGTCGTGACCGGATCGGGAAAATGTTCCAGTACGTCCATCATTGCGATGACATCCAGAGAGCACGGCTCTATCTGCTGGTCTTCGACGGGGCCCAGCAGGACAGGGATGCCGAAGGTATTGCGGGCATAGTCCACCACCCATGGACTGATCTCGAGGCCCGTAGCCGCGAAGCCCGCCATGCGGAGCATAGCCGTAAATCCGCCATGGGAACAGCCGATTTCCAGAGCATTGCCAGGGGGCAGCCTATACTTTAACAGAGTTCGAAGCCAATAGAGGCAACGCTCGGGGAGGTCGGCTTTTGCACGAAGTGTGATATTGACATATCCAAGGTCCTTTTCCATGTGGGAAAACCAGTATTCCCGCCCATAGAAATCCTTTTCATCGTCCGTAACCCTGGCAACGTCCGGCTGCGGCATCTGGCGCGCGACCAATGTTTCACAGGCGGCGCACTTCAGATAATCTTCCGAATATGCGTCCAGGTCCGTATTGCCGCACCAGCACTTTTGAAGTTCAATCATACGCCATTCCTGCAGCACCTGAAAACTAAGCCTGAGCCGGCCGAGCGGCCGCTGTCCATTTGCAGGAAGCCACTGAGTATCTGACGAAAAGCCGCTGTAAAAGCAGGTATTTCTGACAGGTATTGACGTAACGTATCGCCTACTTCACCACCCGGCCCTTCCACATGCCACAGATGATCCAGAAACAGGAAGAAACGCCCGGTCATTTCCGGCACGATGGGTATGAACTCCTCTACCGTGAACGACGCCTGCTGCAGCGCCTCTATCCAGGCTTCGAGCTTGAGTGCGTTCACAAGGTGATGATGGGCTTCATAACTTTTCTGAAGAATTCCGGCCAGGTGCGGCTCCCTTATCTGCTCTGTCAATAAAGGCAGCGTGGCCCATTCGGTGAATTTATCCGTCACTACACTCAGCAGAAACGAACCCCCCGGCCGCAGGCTGCGGTGAATGCTGCGGAGTACTCCGGCCAGGTCATCCATGTGTTCAAGGGAACAGTTGGCGAAAGCCGAGGCGAAAGTTTCAGGAGGAAAGGGCAACCGATTTGCAAGAGTGTTATGGACTGCGCGATATACGCCGCTCCGTCTTGCCAACTCGGCCACTCCCGGATCCATGTCTACTCCGGTGACATCCTGAACCGCCGGCCAAACCAACCGAAAAAAATGTCCGTCTCCGCACCCGACATCCAGGACAGGTTCAGGCAGCGTATAGCGCTGGTAAGCCGCATATTCCCATGCACGCCAAATGCATATCGGCGGAACGTGAGGGTAGATTTGACTGATCGCATCATAGCCGGCCAGCACCTCTTGATGAGACAGAATACTTTGATTCATTTAAGATTGCGCACTTTCACCTTTGATGATTCAGCCAGTGATTGCGGTTACCCGGCATGAACCTGGAAGATTAGCCACTCCATGATGGAGCAACTGCACGGGGTCTCCGCCTGTTCGTAAGACAACGGCAAAGCTGAAGACATGCGGCAGATGGCACAGCCGTGTTATTGGCGCGTCCAGGTCGGAATGGGAGTAGAGAGACCGGCGCTCGTAATGAAAATGATCTATTGCGGCGAGTCCCACCTCAAAGGTGTACTCCCCTGCCGCTATTTCAAGAGCGATGTCCTGCCTGAACCGCAACCGGGCGCCCCTGGATACGGCGCTTGGTACGCAACATTCATACTGCAGCGTATTTTTCCCGTGAACAATGACTCCCTTGTCACTCTGAATTACAACTCCGCCGATTGGGACTTCGATGTCCTTGAGCAGCTCAAACTCATAGAAGAAGCTGGCTGTCTCTCCCTGCTGAAAAACCCGGACGGGATCGCCATCCTTGTTGCAAATGCCCAGCGCCGTGCACCTTGCCCAGCCGTTTGCAATTTGATCCGCCCCTGAAATATCCAGGAGAGCATCTTCAAACGGCCAGAACATCTCGTTTTTCGATGAGCGGGATTGTGGTTCGGCCGATGCCTGGTTGGACACTGGAGCAACTGGAATCAGGCAATCTTCCTGTTCGATCAGGTAATACCGTTTGACCGCCTCAGAGCCTGATCCTCGGAAAACCATGTTGCCGTGCTTCAATACAAGCGCATTCCTGCAGAATTGTTCCACATCACCCATGGCATGGGATACCAGAACGATCGCGCCTCCTCCGTCGAGCAGCTTTTGGAGCCTCTTGTAGCACCTCTGACGAAAAAAAACGTCTCCAACCGCCAAAGCTTCGTCAATGAGAAGCACATCGGGATCGAGATTGGTGCTCACCGAAAAAGCCAGCCTCACAAGCATGCCGGTCGAGTACGTCTTTACGGGCCGGTCGATGAATTCGCCTATGTCCGCGAATGAAGCTATTTCGTCGAAACAGTCTTCCATTTCTTTTCGCGAGAAGCCGGAGATTGCTCCGTTCATAAACACATTATCGCGGCCGGTATATTCCGGGTTGAAACCGCTTCCCAGCTCGAGTAATGCCGAAACGCGCCCTTGGATATCAGCATGGCCGGCCGTAGGCTTGAGTATGCCGGCCATGATCTGCAGCAAAGTGCTCTTTCCCGAGCCGTTGCGGCCGACAACGCCAAACATCTCGCCGGCCTCGACCTTGAAGGAGACGTCCTTCAGTGCCCAGAATTCCTTTCCGTAGCCTTTCCCGTGCTTTCCAAAAAGCTGTTGCTTGAGCAAATCGACCGGGCGATCGAAGAGGCGATACATTTTGGAAACGTGGCTGACTAAAATCCTGATGTTGCTCTCCATGCCGGCTTTCACGTCTCGAATTGCCTCACTCGCCGCGACAGATTTCCCTTCAGCCATTATTTCCATCAATTTCGTCGCCCGTCCGGTTACCCAAAGAGAAAAAACTACCAATCCAGCTCGGCCGCAGCCATCACCCGGGCCTTACATGATATCTGTAAATCCATCCTTGGTCTTCATGAACCAGAGATATCCCAGCAATGCCAAAAGAAGGGTGACTGCGGTCCATATTCCCCAAAGGGTCCAGTTCGGGTATTCGTTCCAGAGAAGCACCCTTCTGAAATTATCCAGGATCGAAGTTAGCGGGTTGATTCCGAGCACGGTGCGAAACTGTTCCGGGACCATGTCGGCCGGGTAAAAAACAGGGCTTAAAAACATGAGCATTTGCACAAGGATTTCAACGCCGTTCCTTATGTCCCTGGCGTAAACGCCCAGCGAGGCAAGAAACCAGCTCAGCCCAAGACATAGAAAAATCAAAGGGATATAAACGAGGGGAAGCAGGAAGAATGTGTAGGAACAGGTGCCCGTGAACACATAAGCCAGCACAATCAAAATACCGATGCTGAACAGTGAATGTACCAGTATTCCCCCGACGACGGCCATCGGCAGTATCTCGAGAGGAAATACAATCTTTTTCACATATTTGGGTACGCCCAGGATTAGAGTGGGCGCTCGATTGGCACTTTCTCCAAACACCACGAACGGGATCAGACCGGCATAAAGGGTTACCGCGAACTGCGCCATGCCCTGTGCCGAGTGGATATGATCGCCCCATCTGGCCCGAAAGATGATGGAAAAAACGAACGTGTAAATCAAAAGCATGAGCAATGGAGTAATAAAGGACCAGATTACACCCAGGTAGGTTCCCTGGTATCTTTGAGAGATTTCGCGCGACGTAAGCTGAAAAATAAGCTCGCGATATCTCAACCACTTCCTGATTGCCGCCGGTGGTCCGCTAAAGATTGAGGCAGCGTTGAGGACCGCCCTAGCTTGCATATCTGAGTGCCTTTTCCAGACCCATGTTCAACTCTTGCCGCTGGTTGTCCTGATATGAAATTTTTCATAAACTGCACGCAGGCGCCTGAAAGGAAGACGTCGATCTCGGAGTAATCGCCTCCAGCAGAGCTAAAATAACTTATAATACAATAAATAAGTTGGAAAAAGAGAAAACTTATCGTACCTTGGCATGGCGTATATCTTGACTGGATTACATACTATGCCTCACAAGATCTGGTTTTACCCGTACCACCTCTTCGCATGTCCTTGCCGCTTTCGGGCCGGAAATCCCCTTGACCTTCTTCCCGGCGCAGAATGTCCATGGACCGTCTGAGAAGCACAAGACCGGCGTTTCACCTTTTCCAGCAGCATGTCGCAAGGATATTTACCTCGGCGTTCTTCCGCGAACCGGATGAAGGCGCTATACGGGAGGGAGGGGACCGCTACGGCAAACGCTCATCCCATGGGGTCCTTAGAAAATTCGCTTACCTCCTGAGTGCTTACTGGGTCAGAGAAGGGTTGGCGGCCCTCTTTATGATTTCGCTCGCCAGGCACAACACGACCACTTACGGCGAATTCATGCTGGCACTTAGCGTGGGACAGATCGCTCTCTTCGTGGCCGAATTCGGGTTGAACCAGCACCTGGTGCCTCTTTTGGTGCGCAAAGAGAATGAACAGGGCGACATTCTGGTTCAAGTGAGCATGCTGAAGGGCATGCTTTTAGCCTGTGAATGCCTCGGCATGTTTTTTTTCGTTCACTGGCAAGGCTATTCGCACGGTCTGAAGATGCTGGTTTTTGTACTTGGGATTGGTGTCGGGATGGACGCCCTGGCGAGTTCCTTCTTCGTCGCCTTCCAGGTGGAGGGCCATCAGGCCCTGGAAGGAAAGATCAGGGCCATGGGCGCTACCCTGGGGTTCGGTTACGGTCTGACCCTGCTTTTTGTGGGGGCGGCCCCTTTGATCGTGGCGTTTTACAAGATCATCGAAACCGCCGCAAACCTGGCCGGAGTGCTGTTCACGTCTGCGGGAAGAGCCTGCCTCCGTTTTCGCCTGCCCCGAATCCGCCATATATGGACAACAGGGCAGGGCAGCATCGTTTTCACCCTTATGGCGATTGCGGCCATTTTGTACAACAAGGCAAATATCTTCTTCCTCCAGCGGTTCGGCGGTCCGGTCGATGTCGCCCAGTATATGGCAACCTGGCAAATGGTGGACGGAATCTCAATTTTGACTGCAAACTTGCTGCTCAAAAACATCCTGTTTCCACTATTCGTGAAACTCTGGGAAACCGACCGCGTTGAACTGGCCCGCCTCGTACGGAATTCGACAGAATGGCTGCTCGCTGCCGCATTGCCGATTATGTTCGTCCTGTTCATAGAAAGCGACAGGCTCATCGGTCTGATATACGGCCCCGCCTACGGCGACGCCGTCTGGATGCAGAAATTCCTCGTGCCTACCATCGCCATCGGATTCCTGCACAACCTTGCCGCCTATCTCATGATCAGCATGAAGAACGAATTATTGTTGTTGTCTTTTTACCTTGGCGGACTCGCTTTCAACATTATATGCTGCGCGGTGCTCATCCCCGCAAATCCACTCCTGGGGAGCGTTCTTGCAATAGTTTTGACTTACGCAGTTGTTGCCGCAGCCACCGTTTCCACCTGTCAGTTGCGCTTCGGGTTGATTTCAAGAACGGCCCTGTTCCACCTTGTCTCCACAGCCGCCCTGGGCGCAATACTCTATATTCTTTCACGAATTTACCTGTTCAGAGAGGCTTCGGAAATCCTGGCCATGGTTCCCGTGCTGACCCTGGCGTATTACCGGCGGCGCGAGTTCAACAAATAGCGCGGGGCCCACTTCTGCCAGTCCCCTTTGCGGTAAAGGATGCAGTTGCAGGTAGGTTTCGTTTTAGTAAAAACATAGGACGGGATTCGATTGGAAATCTTTTTTTTGCTGTCACTTGCGCTGGGGCTTCTCCTCCCTTACGGGATCTACTTTCTCGGTCAGGCCCACGTGCGCGGGGGTTTTGCCGGGCAGGATCGAAGCACTGACGCGGCCACGCGCAATCCGTCTCATTGTGCGCCCCGGGTGGGTCTGATTATTCCGCTGACCGGCGATAGTCCTGTCATGAAAACCTGCCTGGAATCGCTCCTCGATCAGTCCTATTCCAATTATGAGGCAGTTTTTGTCACTTGCAACAGTTGTGACCCTGCAGTGCAGATTGTAAACATGGTGATTCAAACAAAAAAGAATGCGAGACACATAGTGAGCGGGGCTGCGTCCGGGTGCAGCCAGAAAAACCATAACCTGCTGGCAGGCCTGGCTGATTTGGATTCGTCAATTGAAATACTGGTCTTTTGCGACAGCACGCACTGGGCTCCGCAGCACTTTCTGACAGACCTCGTAAGCCCTATTGTCTCAGGCAAAGCGGTTATGACCAGTGGATTTCACCGCGTCGTTCCCGGGGATTGCCGATTGCCGACACTGGGGATGCTCGTATCGGTTATGGCCATTCATCTGATGCAGGGCATAGAACCCATTACCCAGCCATGGGGAGGGGCGACGGCCATAAGCAGGCGGACTTTCGAAGAAAACAGGATAAACGCCCTTTGGGCCGAAAATGTGGTTGATGACGTGTCGATGTACACACTCCTGGCGAAGGCTGGGATTAGGGTTCGGCCTGTTTCTTCAGCCTGCCTGCTGACGCCGGTTCGAGGCGTAACTTTTCGAGGCTGGTATGGATGGCTCAAAAGACAGCTTTTTTATCTAAAGGTCTGCCAGCCGGCCACCTGGGTTGCCGCGGCTATTGTAGCGCTCGCTCTTTGCGCACCTTTTCTGGCAGTTCTGGCTTGTGCAGCAGGAATCATGGGGTTCGCCCCTAATTATATGACCGTTGCCGGTTGCGCATTCGTTGCAGCCTTTTCGGCCAACGGCATGAAATGGAGAACCCTCATTCATGAAGATATTCCGATATGGAAATGGATTTCGGCCGTCCTAGCCGCCAATTTCATGGCCGTCCTGTGCTATGCCGGCACATGGTTCAGCAATTCGCTTTCATGGAGGGGCATCTCATACCGGGTGACATGGGGCGGGAAGGTGAAGGAAATCATTCGAAAGAGTTAGTGCTGGCTTTGCATTGGATTGGGCAGATTTACGGAGTAGGTTTTCCTCCATAGCTCGAACATCAAGAGCGAGAATAGTCGATTGGCGTTGGCGCGGCCCTGATGACGGCCCCTGATCAACTGGGCAATTATATCCTTGTTGAAGATTTCCGAATCCGTTTCATCGAGCACATCTTTCAGGTAAGTTCCCCATTTTCCGCTAAACCAGCTTGCTAAAGGCATAGCGAGACCCTGTTTGCGATTAAGATCCAGTGCCGAGGGCAGGCGCAGTTGCGCTACCCTGCGCAGCAAAATCTTCCGCATTTTTGTGGTTGCCTTGAGATTTCCCGGCACCTGCCGGAAAGCAAACTCGATGAGTCTATGATCCAGGTAAGGATTTCGAACTTCGACAGAGGCAAGCATACTGGCTCGATCTGCTTTTACCAGGAACCCATCCGCCAGCGTGGTTTTGAAATCCACCTCGGTTGCGGTATTTATCAATGACAGGCCACGGCGGCAAAAATCGGCCCTGTAGTTTTCAGGTTCCGAGATATCGATAGCATCCCTTATAGCCGGCGAGAGCAACCGGCGCCTGCCGGCGCGATCGAAATATACACTTACATGAGCAATACTGTTTGACACATCTCCCGAAAGCCCGAGGAGGAAGTTGCTGTCGCGAAAGACAGCAGGAAAATTGACATGAGCCGCACGCGCTACGCAAGCCCTGATCGGACCGGGGACAAACTTTCTTAGATACTGCGCCTTCAGCAGCCATGAATAATGATCGTAGCCTCCAAACAGTTCATCGCCGCCATCTCCACTCAGCGCTACTGTCGCAGATTCCCGAATCAGCCGTGAAATCATATACATCGGCACTATTGCATCATCGGCTATCGGTTCATCGAACTGCCTTGCCAGTTTGGGCATCAGGTCGACCGAGGCGGGTTCCGCGACCAGTTCGCTATGATCTGTCCCGAAATAGTCCGCCACTATCCGGGCAAAAGGAGCCTCGTTCAGGTTTTCATGACCCGGGAAAGTGACGGTAAAAGTCTTGACAGGCCCGCAAGAATTCCTGGCCGCCATGGCGGTTATCAGGCTGGAATCGATCCCGCCGCTCAGCATGATACCCAGCGGCACATCGGCAATCAATTGAGACCGGACGGCTTCCGTTAACAGCGATTCTAGTTCCTCTACCAGTTGTTCATCCGATACAGGCGCATCGGTGGAAAATTCCGGCACTTGCCAGTAACGCTCTATGTGCAGATCGTCTTTTTCGAGATCGTGGGTTAACCAATGTCCGGGCAGGACTTTATTGACATCTTTCAGAATACATCTATCACCGGGCACATACCCGTAGGTCAGGTAAAAGTTGAGCGCAGGGAGGTCGATCTCTCGCTGAAACGATGGATCGGCCATTATAGCTTTGAGTTCCGAAGCGAATACCAGCCTTCCATTTTTGTGATAGTAATATAAAGGCTTCTCGCCGGCCCGGTCCCGTCCCAGGAACAGCATCCTCCCGACGCCGTCATAGAGACAGAAGGCGAAAGCGCCGACCAGACGCTTGATACATTCTGTACCCCAGGCCCGGTAAGCCTCCAGGATCACTTCGGTGTCGCTGGAACTCCGGAAACGGTGGCCCTTTGATTCCAGAATTTTTCGCAATTGTGGATAATTGTAGATCTCGCCATTGAAAACTATGGTCAATTGCCCGGTAAGGTCGGTCATTGGCTGATGGCCGCCCGGCGAAAGGTCTATTATGGCCAGCCGCCGATGGGCCAGTGCCACATGGCCGTCAGGCGACCGCCATATTCCTGCGTGGTCAGGTCCGCGATGAGACATGGAATCGCGCATGCGACACAGCAACTCGGTATCGGTTTGAAAGCGACAGGAGGCAGTACCGACTATTCCGCACATGTGGCGATCCCGTTATTACTTGATCCCGGCATTCTGTTGTTCCACGTTGATGAAGGCCGATCCACCGGCCACGACATTGCTATAGAGATCGAATACATTCTTATGGTTTCTTTCCGGGTCGAACAGTTCCTGGACCAGGCTTCGTCCTTTTTCGGCCATTCTAAGCGCGGTTTCCCTGTTGCCGAGCACAGTTAGGATTGCTTTCGCCAGAGCACGAGGGTCCTTCTGTCGAACCAACAGCCCGGTCTCCCCATTACGAATGACTTCGCCTATGCCCGAAACATCAGTCGCCACCACGGGCAACCTGTGAAGCAGGGCCTCCATTATCACTGTCGGAATTCCGTCCCGGTCTCCCGTGGAATCGACGATGCTCGGCATCACAAACACATCAGAAGAATAGAACAGATCGGAAATACGATCATGTGGAACGAACCCGGGAAAGGTTACCCTGTGGGTGAGGCCAAGCTTGCGCGCCAGGTATTTGAGTTGGAATCCCATCGGACCCGCGCCGGCCAGTGTAAGATGAAAATCGAGCCCCTCCTTTTCCAGCAATTTTGCCGCATGGAAGAGCACGTCAAAGCCTTTTTTCCGCACGAACCGGGCAACCGCCAATATCTTAAAGGGAGCACGCATGCCGACAGAGGCTTCCCGGTGAGTTTTCAAAAGGAGCCCGTTATAAGTGAGCAGGAATTTGCTCGTATTTCCATCGGCAAAGCCTGCCAGGTAGCTGATATTCGTTTTCGTCTCGGTCCTTACGAAAAGAGCATCGTGAATCTTTTCCGCAAGCGCGCCGTCAGGGGGATAAATGTCGCCGGCCCGCCCCGTAAAGCTGAACGGAATCCCGGTCAGCCTGGAGGCAACCCAGGCGGCTGTGGCCGGTCCGTTGGCCCAGGGCGCATGGATGTGTTGAATACCCGATTCCTCAAACAGTCTCGCAAGTCTGAATCCGCAAAGAAAAGACCAGAGATTTTCGCCGGTCTGTTCCAGGCAACTCCACCTTCGGAATGGGACCAGGCGGAGAAGCAATCTGGTTCTGGACGGGTCTTTCCTGAACCAGTAGGCGAAATCGGCCAGGATACTCTTGAGTGCCTTAAGCCCCAGCCTCGCTACATCGGCCGATTCCGAGAGCATTTCGGGCGAGAGCCAGCGGGTGCGTTTTCCGTATAAAGTATAGAGTTTCAGAGGAAGTCCCCTCCTCCGTAGATTGATTACCTCGCTGAAGACGAACGTTTCCGAAGGCACCGGAAACCAGAGGAGAATGTATGCGACTTTCGGAAGACGTAGATTCAAGAAGTTCTTCGCTCCTTCGTAAATGCGTTCGATAACTCTACACTATACTACCGAGGTTGCCAGGACCCTGGATTTGGAATATATAGCGTTGCACCCGGCCAACCAAAACAATCCGGCCCAATTCGAGGAATTTCCTGTGACCCCGCAGTTGGAAAAGTAAAGGAAAAGGAAGTGGCAAGAATTCTCTATGGGGTACACGGCACCAACAACGGTCACGCAATTCGAGCCCTGACCATCGCACGCCACTATCCCGAGCACGAATTCCTGTTTGTCAGCCACGACAGGGGGGCAGCTCTCCTGAAAGGTGAATTTCCGGTGGCATGGTTCCCCAATCCGGACACGCGATTTCGTGCACACCGGGTTGATGCCTTTTCCACTATTGTCAGCAATCTGCGGTTTTTTCATCAGCAAAAAAAACAGATGCGCTCGCTTCTAAAGCTGATCGATGAATTTCAGCCGGACGCAGCCATAAGCGACTATGAATTCCTCTTGCCTCGGGCCAGCCGCCATGTCGGTTTACCGTGCCTGTCCCTTGACCACCAGCATATTATAACTCTGTGCTCTCATCCCATACCATCCAGCCAGATATTCAGTTATTTTGCAACTGGTTCGGCTGTGCGTCATCTCTTCAGCAATGCTTCCGACTACATGGTGGTTTCATTCTTCCGTGCGCCGCTCAAGTACCGAAACGTTAAGCTCATGCCTCCCCTGCTGCGGGAAAGCGTACTCGATATTGAACCCCGGTGTGGGGAGCATATCCTGGCTTACCAGAGCACTTCCACATTCAAACAGTTTTTCCGCTTCCTTCAGATGCTCGGCAGGCCCGTCAAGGTATATGGTTTTAATTCCGACCATACCGAAGGCAAGCTCCACTTCAGGAAGCACTCGGAACATGGTTTTTTGGAAGACCTGGCTTCCTGCAGTTACGTCATTTGTGGTGGCGGTCACACCCTGATCTCTGAGGCGCTCTTTTACGGCAAACCGGTAATTTCTTTTCCTGTTGCCAATTTCTTCGAACAGTATCTGAATGCATTCTATATCGAAAGATCAGACTACGGAATACATGCTAAAGGACTCGAGACCACTCTGGAGAGAATCCCGGCTTTCGAGAGTCGATTAGGCCGGTTCGAGGCCAATATCAAGCTGGGCAAATTCAATGGCAACGCAGAAATCTATTCGCTGCTGGACCACTTCATCCGTGAAAAAAAGCTTCCATCGGATTCAGCCGCCTTACATTGATTTCCATCCGGAAACCCTGAGCCAGCCGCATCTTACCGGGCCGTGGTCCCGTCCTCCAACCGGTTTACGCTGCTGCATGTATACCTGTCTACCGAGTCTTCAGGAGACGCTCGAATATCCGCTCGTATTCCCGGACCATACGGGAGTTGGAATAACAATGCCGGGCACGCCTTGTGCCTTCCCGGCCGAAAGCGGCCCGGATCTTTTCATCACTTAGCAAAAGGCTCAAAGCATTTGCGAGGGCATCGGCGTTGCGGCTGGGAACCAGCAAACCCGTTCGGCCGTGTTCGACTACTTCCGGTAAACCTCCCACCTCGGTCGCTACAACCGGCAGACCACTGGCCATAGCCTCCAGAACCACATTGGGGAGCCCTTCCTCCAGTGAGCTCAAAACGAGCACGCTGCCCTGCCACAGCAGGGGGCGGATATCCAATTGGCCCGGTATCAGGCGGATACGTCCTGCGAAAGCCGCCTGCCCTGCATATTTCGAGATGGGTTTACGCCTGTTGCCGTCTCCCACTATCCATAATTCAGCATCCGGGTGCCGTCTAGCAAGCAATCCGAAAGCAGTGATAAGGGTATGGTGGTCTTTTTCAGGAACCAGTCGCGCGATGCAGAGAATTATTTTCCGGTCCTCTTCTCTGGCGGTTGCAGGCGGTTCAAAAAACGCACTATCAACTCCGTTCGGTATGACGGTTATTAACGACTCAGGGATATGGTACCTGTTGGATAGTTTCCTTTTCAGGGCGATCGCATTGCAGATATGGTGGTCCACCAGGGGCCAGAGCAGTTTTTCGTGCTGCCGTAAGGCGGAACCGTCACCCCGGCAGGTGCCGACAATGATCGGGACTCGGGCAAGGCGGCCCAGCAGCCTTCCCCAGATATTGGGAACGACTGTCATGAGCACAAGGATGTCAATGCGAGCCGACCGTAACCTGCGCCAGAGATTGAGAAGACCTTCCGGTCCGACCCGGGTATTTCTTGAAAGATGTACGACAGGAATTCTTCCCTTTTCGGCAAGAGGCGCCATATCGTCGCCTGCGGCCATCGTCCAGATTTCTGCTTTGAACCGGGCCGGGTTGAGGTTTAGTGCAAGCTCCAACGCCTGGCGCTGAGTACCGCCGAAGTTGAGCTCTTCCAGCAGCAGGACAATACGTGCAGAATACTTCCCGGGAGACCGGTCGATGGCTGCAAAACAGTCTCTTGCCACTTTTCAGTATCCCATCAGTCCGCAGCATCGTGAACACACAGGCATCAGGCCTTCAGTGGAAATGCTTTGCCTGAATCTAAGGTAGGCCGAAGAATTCCACAGCTCGGCAAGAGAGGACTTCTTGATGTTTCCAACCACGTAATCGTGATAGTCCCGGCATGGTGAGAGATCCCCGTTGCTGTTGACTTCCGCTGCATTGTAGATCGAAATACACCGGTCGAAGCCGAACCGGCACGAATGGTCGGTGTAATACCGCCGGAGGTTTTCTTCGCCCGAAATATTCGGAATCAGGATCACAGGAGGAAAACTCATGGGGCGGGACCGGGCTTGCAGCTCACGCAACTGCTGATCCAGTGCGCGGAATTCTGCCGGTTTCCAATCCCCTATCCAGCCCCGGTGCAATGAAGGAGCAAAACCGAACCGACGTGCGAAATCCTTTTCGTGTGCATCGGCATGGTCCTGATCGATCCACCAGGACAGATAGAACACGAAAAGGTCGACATGCTCTCGAAAAGCTTCATAAATATTTGCAAGGTTGTTCAGATTCGCCCTGGAAATCGTGGTGAGCGAGGCAATCAGGGGCAGGTTATTTTTCTGAGAGCGTCGTTCCTGATTTATCTCGGCCAGACCTGCTTTAATTTCTGCAAAGCTGTTGCAGCGCCCGGCTCCATTGCGAATACTGTTGTGCAATTCCTCCGTAGGGCCGTCGATGGATACCTGAAGAAGGAAAAGAGGAGTCCTTGCCAGGCGCGCTGCAGAGGAAGCGATACGGGTGCCGTTTGTTGCGATCGATACCGGCAGACCCATCGCGGTTGCAGATTCGATCAGGTCCAGAACGCCGTCGTAGAGCATCGGCTCACCACCCCACAGGTATAAGAAAGGGCTGTGGCCGTAATGGACCAGATCGGCTATTTGTTCCAGATAGCGGCCAACAGGCACCTCCTGCTTCTTCAGTTCTTTCAGGTCCTTATCTCGCAGGAATCCCCCTTCGCCCCACTGGCCGCAAGTGGTGCAGCGCAGGTTGCACAAGTCGGTGAGACGAAGACTTAACTGCAGAATCTTTCCCCCTCGGCCCTGGCGGCAGCCTTTTGAAAGCTGGTTGAAAAATACCTTTTGCGCCTGCAATGCTGCGAGCTTGGCAGCGATCCGGGGGTGGCGGCTAAACCGCCACAGATTCTTGAGCACTGCACCACGCCCAATACTGCTGTATCTGTCCTTCACTCAAATTCTTTCTTTAAAGGGACCCTGTCTTGCCGCTGACCGCGGATTGAGCCGGCAACTTGACACCCTTGGCCTTCTGTGGCACAAGGGCTTGAATTGATTTCAACTATGAGACTCTGCTGACAGCTATGGTTAGGCTGTGGATTATACTCTGATCGGGCTGGATTTCAACATTCCTCGTTGTAACGCGGGGCAATCGGGCAGGATATTTCCAACAGATCCACAATAGCCGGATAGACAACCGTGAAAGCACTCGTCTACAGACGTTCGGTCCCCCTTTATCTCCTGTGCCGAATACTCAGCACAATCAAGCCGCGGCGGTTCTTCCCCAGCATGGCTCCTTTTGGACTCAGGGAAATACCCCTCCCCGGAAACGAAAGGGGTTGGGTTCTCCTGCAAAACAGCCTTTGCGGTATCTGCGGCTCGGATCTGGGGCTCCTTCGCGGAAAGGAGTCATTCCTCCTGGAGCCATATGCGTCTTTTCCGGCTGTGCTGGGCCATGAAATAGCGGCATCCGTAGTTGCGGCGCCGGAGGATTCGGAATGGAATACAGGTGACCGGGTAGTGGTTGAGCCGCTGCTCTCGTGCGCAGAACGAGGAATGCAGCCATGCCGGTTTTGCAGCCGGGGTTCCTATAACCTTTGCGAATCTTTCACAGCCGGAAACCTGGCTGCCGGACCGGTCATTGGGTACAACAGAAGCCTTGGGGGCGGAATGGCCGAGTTTATGCTCGCGCCTCCCGGAAGGCTGATACGTGTCCCCGATTCGCTCGCAGATGAGAAGGCCGTACTGGCGGACTCCCTTGCCTCGGCCCTACAGCCCATAATGGACCATTTCCCCAGGGATGACCAGACAGTGATCGTTTTCGGCGCAGGGGTCGTGGGGCAGCACGCCATCCGGACCCTTCGGGCGCTTGGATCCAGGGCTCGACTGGTGGCCGTGGCACGCTATCCTTTTCAACAGGAACTGGCACTAAATGGAGGCGCCGACCTGGTCCTGAAGTCACCCAACCGGGGCGAACTGGGCGAAGCGGTTGGCGCGAAATTCATCCCGACCACGCTGGGAGGCGGGAACCTGGAAGGAGGAGCTGACCTGGTCTTTGACTTTGTGGCGAGCAGGCGCTCTCTTCAGGAAGCGCTTCTCGCCTTGCGGGCCCGCGGAAAATACGTAATGGTCGGAACAGCCGGACGTATCGGTCCCGTGGATTTTTCAAGCCTGTGGTTTCGAGAACTGAAGGTTACGGGCTCGTCCTGCTATGCTTTCGGTAATTTCGAGGGCCGATGTGTGCGAACATACCAGATGGCAATCGATCTGTTGGCTAGGGGATATCCCACAGAGGGACTCCTTACCCACATCTACTCTTTGAATGCATTTGCCCGTGCGTTCAAGACCGCCTTCAACAAAACCGGGTTCAAGAGCGTCAAGGTAGCCATCGACTTGAGAAAAACTGCGAAGGAGAACGGCGAACCCACGGCTGCCTCTCAATCCGATGAAAGTGCCTCTTGAGACTTGTAATCAGCATTGACGTCGAGGAAGAAGGTCTTTTTTCCGGCAGATATCTGAGGATACCTTCGGGGGTTGAGAACGTAAAGGAACTGGGCCGTCTGGAGTTCATTACCTCTGAATTCGGCTTTCCTCTTACACTCCTGACTACATACAGCGTAGCCGTTTCCCCGCCTTGCCGGGAAATTCTCCTCTATTTTCGCGACTTCTTCCGGGCGGAAATCGGGGCCCATCTGCACCACTGGAGCACTCCGCCGTTTCAGGATCTTCCGTATTCCGAACCGGTCCGTTCGGACCTGCTGCCGCGCCCCTTGCTCGAGGCGAAATTCGAAACACTTCTGGCCTCGATTCGAGACAACCTGGGAGTTATTCCACAGGCCTTCAGGATGGGGAGATTCGACATCGGGGAAATGGTTTTCAATCTGCTGCCGAAATTCGGGTTGAATGTGGACAGCAGTGTGGTGCCCCTGCGAAGGATTTCCGGAGGCCCGGATCACTTTCTTGCGCCTGCGGACCCGTTCAGGTGCCTTCCGGACCCATCCCGGCCCGACAATTCGATACTCGAAGTCCCGTTGACTATGGTCGCTCTCGCACGCGCCGCACCTCAACTGGTTCACCAACTGGCATCAAGAATCTCTGACCGAAACAGGAACGCTGTCTTCATGGGATTCAGACATATCGCTTCGGCTGGCATACACCCGGCATGGTTCTCCCTGCAGTCGATGAAGTTGGCTGCCCGATTGCACCGCTCGCGCAACGGGAGAGTCCTCAATATGTTTCTCCATTCATCCGAACTCAAACCGGGAGCGAGTCTATCATTTCCCACTGAAAGAGCAGTTGACTCGCTGGTTGATAAAATCCGCAAATTCTTAAGCTGGCTTCTCCGGACCGGACCTGTGGAAGGCGTCACTCTTTCCCAGATCTACGACGAAAAATCGTGGGGGCAGAGCAACTCTTGCGATGAGTTCACAAACGATATGGATATCAGCTAATTACCCTTATCGCCATTTGTGTTTCTTTCGAGAATTCGGTTTACAAGGAGTTCAAAAATTCCCAGGGCTGTGAATTGCAGGCCAGCCAGAACACACATTGACCCCATTGACAAGGCTCCCCAGTGATAGCTGACGTGCCGTGTCATCAGGTATTCGGTGATACCGTTGATGTTGCTGAAAACCCCGGCAAAAATCAATACAGACCCGGTCACCAGCATTTTCCTCGTCGAACAGAGCCAGAGAACCAGCCGCCCCAGCGCGGAGTGGTGGCGATTATTGCCGTTGAGTGAGGCCGCTACACGCTCTGCTACCACTCCGATAGATAACGTCATCAGCCCGGCAAGAAAGAAAGTATTTATTACTATTTGGCGGTAGATGAAATTTCCCCCGATAGTATCCTGAATAACATAGTTCCATGCGGGATCGATGCTGTAGCACAGAGCAACCAGTAAAAACAGCGAGGAGGTGAAGCCGAAGAATTTCAAAGGGCAATAGCACAGTGCGATCTCAATGATGGCAAGTAAAAAACGCAGCCCATCCTGCAGGATGCTCAGCTTGGAACGCCCGGTTCTTTCATGGTATGGAATCGGCAGCTCGCGAATGAGCAGATCGGACACCAGTGCCCGCAACGTCATGGCTGGTGTGAAGTGAAGTCCCGTAGGCAAAGGATAGAGTTTAGTAAGGACTTCTTTCCTGATGACACGCATCCCGGTAGCCGTATCGATTATTCTTTTCCCGGACAGGTAGGAAGCCATTGCGGCAAAAACTCGGTTGCCAAACCGGCGGAGCAAGGGCATCCTGCTATCTTTATGCATCCGGGAACCAAGTACCAGATCGGCGGAATCGTTAATAGCCGCATTACACAAATCGACGAAATATTCCGGATCGCAAGTGCCATCGGCATCCAAAAAGCATAGAAGGTCGCTCGATGCCTTTGAGAACCCGTGTTTGATGGCGGCCCCATAGCCGAGGTTCTTTTCGAAAGCGATTACATCCACAGATTCGTAAGAACGGGCGATCTCAGCGGTACGGTCCGTGCTCCCGTCACTCACCACTATGATCGCGACCTCGCGGATGGGTGTATTCCTGATGATACTTTCCCTGGCGGCCAGGCATCGCTCTATCGTATCCCCGATAGCATCCTCTTCATTCAATGCCGGAATCACTATGGTCAGACTTTTGGGGACAGAACGTTTCTCCATCTCCCGGAGCCTGGAACTCAAACTCAAAATGTTCCCATTCGGGATTGCCTTCAAAGAAAGATTACCCGGCTTATCCATTTTCCCCACAAGTCGTTCGCTTCACCGGCCGGTACCAGGAGCCCGTAAAGAAGCCCCAGTTCCAGTTGGTCAATACGATTAGAAAGAAGAGGATGAATTGAATAGTCCTGCCAAGACTGCCTGTTTTGAGGAAGAACCACAAACTCAGAACTGGCCAGGGGAGTAATAAAAATAACCATGTAAAGGGATAGACAACAAGCAATGCAATAAAAGAAACCAGGCCGGCGGCCACTGCAACCGGTTCGAAATCAGGCAGCCTGAAGAAGCCATGCTTCCTCACAAGATGCCATTCTCCGGCCCCGTACCTTCTCATCATTCTGCAGAATTCCCGGTATGTCCCGGGACGGTAATGACCTACTACCGCCGCCGGGTTGTATATCAGCCTATATCCTTTCCGAACGATCTTGAGGTCCAGTTCCAGGTCTTCCCCGGGAAACTGTGCCTCGTCAAATCCTCCGATTTCCTCAAAAATGATCTTACGGTAGGCCGAATTGCAGCTCGCATTGTGCGTGGTTTCACCAAAAGCGGCTTCTGTCCGGATGTATCGGGTTGCAAACCCGCTGATCTTAAGAAACTCCTGTATCCTTTTTCCCATTTCTGATTCATCGGCCGGACTCACTTGATCTCCCCCAACTCCGGCAACATCCGGACCGATAAACCCCTTCTCAAGTTCCTTCAGCCACCGGCTGTCCACAAAACAATCGCTGTCGGTAAACGCGACCAACTTCCCCCTGGCCTTCCTTACACCCGTGTTCCGGGCTCGTGAGGGTCCTCCTCTGTCAAGCCTGATGACTTCTACGCCGCTGTATGTCTCGCAGAGTTCTGCTGTCCCATCGGTTGATCCGTCATCCACGACAATGACCTCATAGCTGGGATGATCCAGGCTGCTCAGGGATTCAAGGCACTTTGAGATCGTGTCCCGGCAATTGTATGCTGCAACAATTATCGATATCAGAGGCTCTGAACTGTTCACTTCCGGCGGTGCTCCGTGCAGAGATACGAAAAGAAATTGCCGGCCCCTCGTATCTTGCGGTAAAGATCAGTTGCACTTCGAGTCGCAAGCAGAAACCTTATCATGTAGGCCGGACGCAAATAGAAGCTCTTGAGCCCCCTGTCTACCGCATCAGAGACTGCTTCTTTACTCAGCCCCGCGTATTCGACTACCGGCGCCTGCTCGCCATTATCGAGCCACTTGTCCCAGCTCAGTTCTTTCAAAAGCCCCTCTTCACGACACTGATCAAAATAGGCGGTCCCGGGAAAAGGAACGGCCGCTGAGAACTGGACCGTATGCAACCCAAGCCCGAGAGCGAACCGTATGGTCCTGTCCATGCTCTCAACCGATTCTCCGGGAAGCCCGAGGACAAAACACCCATGTACACTCAGTCCTGACTTTTTTGCAAGCTCCATGAATCGCAGGCTGTCATCGAGGTTCTTCCTTTTGTTCATACGGACAAGCATCTCGTGGTCGCCGGATTCGAATCCCACGAGTAGTTGTCTGCAACCCGCTCTTTTCAATAGCCGGAAGAGTTCTTCATCCGCCGTATCGGCTCGTGCATTAACGGAGAATGTGATTTTCAAATCCCGCCGCAGGATCTCTTCACAAATCTCCATTGCATTGGCTTTGATCAGTGTAAAGGTATCGTCCTCGAAAAAGAATTCGCCACCGCGAACGACTTGAGGACATAGTCGGATATCGTACTCGATTTCGTCTACGACGTTTCGAGCTGAACGCAGCCTCACCTTGTGTCCGTGCATAACCTGAGGCCAGAGGCAAAAAACGCATTTGTGCGGGCACCCCCGGCCGGAAAATATATCGATGTACGGGTATAACTTAGACCCGTCGAAATACTTCATCAGATCGAGTTGATGCCACGCCGGAAACGGCAGCGAATCGAGATCCTCTATGAGGGGACGGGGCTGCGTTATCCGGGGCCGGCCGTTTTCCAGGCTGCATATGCCTTTTATTACCTTTAGATCCGGATAATTGGAGACTACGTCCAGAACCGTATGGTCATATTCCCCGATGCAGATCACATCAACCACCCCGTCCGAGATCTCCATCGTTTCTTCGGGAAGCGCCGAGACGTGGGGGCCGACCATGATCACCTTGGCCCGGCTCTCTTCTTTACAGATGCGGGCACATTCGATATCCGAAAAAATGGACGGAGTGGTGGAATCCAGCACCACGAAATCAGGGTTTTCATTCCTTACGAGGCGCCTTAAATCGTGCTTGTCAAAGCCTTCAGCCGGGAAATCGTATAGTTTTGCATCAATTCCGGCGCTTTCAAGAACCGCTGTAGCATAGGCCAGCCAGTCGGGCGCCCGGAGCACGCGGCCCCGCGTCCGCCCGGCCCAGCGTTGGGCCCTATTGAAACCTTTAATGTATGGTTCGTTGATTACTAAGACTTTCATAAGTCAGCCAGTTTTGATCGGATATACCATCAACCGCGAAATAAGCGCACGGTCCGGATCGATTTGTGACATTCACAGGAATATGCGAAATCCTCCCTCTTGCGAACCGCTCAAAGTTTACAAGGAGGAAAGCCCTACGAACAGCTCTGAAGGATATGGGGCCGACTTTCAGGACGCCGGCCATGAAAAAAGAGAGTAAGAATAGAAGATAGGCACCTCATGTCAGACCATGTTCACATGCCATCTCTATTCCATCCGGGTATGGAGTGGCGCAAGTGGTTCTAATACATCAATAATCAACGAGCCGAAGATAATTGTGCCATATTAGACAGGGAAAGCAGGGCTGTCAAATGGAAAAGGCTTGATGGACAAATTTTCCTGGATATCTTCTAAGCTAGTGAAAATATGAATATAAAGATAGAGCTGACAAATGAGTGATTCTCAAGCGATCCGCGTTGAGTTATATAGGCCGACGGTTACATCAAAGTTAGTAATTAGTCCCTGCAAGGTTCAGGATAGTCTAGGCCAGTCTGAGATTCCCGAATAGGCACAGCCAGTGCTGTGGCTTTCGACCAGGCTAAAAAGTCGAACCGAGTTTATTCCGATGAAAATTTTCCTGGATGCAATCCCTTTGACTGAAATAGTCACCGGCATACAGCGTTATGTCCGATGCCTCTATACTGAGTTGGAATCTTTCCCGGACATTTCGGTATCCTATTGCCGCAGATGGAGTTGCAGCCCGGAAATGCCCCGGCAGGCAAGCCCCGGCAAATGGTCCAGGAAGATGGGACTTATTCGGAGACTCCCGGATTCGGTAATCGTAGCAGGCAGAATCCTGGACCGAATGAATTTTGAGCGCCGCCTGAGGCAACTGCAGCGCAAGGCCAAATATGATGTTTTCCACGCAACTGCCTATTTCCCACCGGTCATTAATGATGTTCCGGTTGTTTTTACGGTCTACGACCTCTCTTTGATCAAGCACCGCGAAAAACATCCGCGTGAAAGAGTCTGGTTCTCCGATCTTTTTTTCAAAAGAAGGCTGCCCCTTGCGTCCCATATTATCTCGATCTCCGATTTTACCAGGAGCGAACTGATCGAAGAACTGGGGATTCCGCCGCATAAGATCACTACTATTCACCTGGCGCAAGGACCCGCATTCTATCGGCGGTCAAAGTCGAAGATTCTTAGCGTGCTGGACCGCCGCGGATGGCCCAGAGACTACATCTTATTCGTCGGGACATTGGAGCCCCGAAAGAACCTGCAGCTCCTGGTCAAGGCCCTTCCATTACTCGGCTCCGATATTCCACTGCTTTTTACCGGCTGGTCGGGTTGGGGAGACAGGGAGTGGTGGGAGGAGGTCAAGAGGATGGGCCTCCAAAACCGGGTGATCTTGACGGGCTACATTGACGAGGACACGCTTGCGTGCCTGTACGGCGGAGCGTCGGCATTCGTGTACCCCAGCATCTATGAGGGCTTTGGACTCCCCGTGCTCGAAGCAATGGCCTGCGGGTGCCCTGTTCTTTGCACCAACTGCGCCAGCCTGCCCGAGGTCGCCGGAGATGCCGCCGTTCTCATCGATCCATACGATCCGGAGGCCCTCGCCCATTCGCTCGATCGGGTGATTCACGATTCCGGGCTTAGAGACCGGCTCGTCGACGCTGGTACCGAGAGAGCGAAGTTGTTTTCGTGGAAAAAAACGGCATCAGAGACCTTTGAGGTGTTCAAGATCGCTACAGGCGGGGATCGGTGCTGAAAACAGCAGGTAACCGATTCAGATCTCCCGCTCAAAAATTCGAAAGGTTTTGTAGCGCTCGGCGCCGTATTTTTTCAGTGAGCGCAGAAAGTGTGCCAGTTGCTCGCAAATTAGCGAACAGTCGCATACCTCGATAGCAGGCAGGCGTGAAACGCGCATAATGGTGCTCAGGATCAGCGCGTCGTGGAGTTGTCTGCGCTGGAAGGTTTTCTTTACTCCGAGCAGAATTGTGCGAACTTTACGAACCGGCTTGAACCTGGCCTCATATAAAAGCCGCAGTTTACCCCAGACCGAGAGATGACCATTCAGCTTCTGTATGGAAGGGTTCAGGTCCGGAATAGAGATAATGAATGCGGCTATACGGTCCCCATCCATTATGAGATCGACCAGCTCGGAGCGAATCAGCGGCCTCAGTTCTTTGAATACGTCCTGGAACTGCCGCTTTGTCAGGGGTATATGGCCCCAGTTGTCATCCCACGATTCGTTAAATATTTCGAGCATCTCATCAGCGCGCTTGACAAGCTCGCGCGGCTTGGGGGAAGTCAAAACCAGGCCCTGCTCAGTCATGATCCCATCGAGCCGGCGCTTCATTGTGCTAAAGTCGAAATTACGGTCCGTGACACGCAGCGCATACCAGTCTATGGCTTTGCGAAATCCCCATGAGGTAATCAGGTCCTGGTAATAAGGGGGATTGTGTGATTGCAGAAAGACCGGGAGAGAGTCAAATCCTTCCACCAGGAGGCCCACTTCATCGTAAATGGTAAAACTGAGCGGTCCTTGAATCCTCGTTTTTCCTTTTTCTCTTAGCCATGCGGCCGCCGCATCGAAGAGCGCAGCCGCAACGCGCCGGTCATCCACAGATTCAAAAAATCCGAAAAAACCGGTTTCCTTGTCATGGCGCGCTTCGTACCTGCTGCTGACGTGTGCTGATAACCTTCCAGCCGGTAGGCCCTGGTGAAATGCAAGAAAATACCGCGCTTCCCCGAACTCGAAGAAAGCTCCCTTTCGAGGGTCGAGGATTTTTTTTTGCTCGGAGAGAATCGGCGGGACCCAACAGGGATCGTTTCTCTGTATCCGCCATGGCAGGTTCAAAAAATCGGCCTTGTCCCTCTCTGAATCGACAGGAACGACAATAACATCCTGAACAGAACTCATAAGGTTCTACTCCTGACAAGATAACCGAGGGCAATATCATTTGAAAAGGACATGCTCACGGTGACACCTGCCGGCTTAATTCATTTTTTCATAAAAAGAACGAAAACTTACAAAGTGATTAATGAGATCTCCTGAAAGGTCGCGCAGCGCGAGAACAGCTTTGTCGTATTCGAGCTTTTTCGCCACTATGTCCTTCTGTGAATCCAGTCGCGCTCTTTTTACCGCCAGATAGGCAGGAAGCTGTTGACTGCCGGCTTTATAGCTTATTTCCATCTGACGCTCCTGCGAAACAGCCAGTCTTTCCTGCGCCTCCGCTATTTTGAGATCGGAGGACGAGTCTTTGAGCCTTTGCTCCGCGTCACGCCATTTGGCGGTCAAATCTATCTCCTTGGTTTCATCTGCGGCAATAGCTTGCTTGAGAACGGCCTTTTGCCGATAAATATCGTGGTACCGTCTCATCGAATCCCAGATGGGCATCTCAAGCCCGACAATGTAGAAAAGGCCGCTCACATCTCTTCCCGTGAGAGGGTTGGCCGTTTGCACTCCCCACACTATATGGGGAAGGTATCTCAAGTAAGTCAGGGTGACATTTTTTTCCTGGAGATTTTTCTTGACGTTGAGACTCTTGAGCTCGAACGAATTGGACTTGGCCTGCTCCAGGGTCGCAGCCGCCGGGTCGAAGTCATTCAATACCTGGTATGTTGCGTTGTTCAGGTCAAGTTCCAGCGGAGGGTCTGCAGGCTTGATCCCTATCAGGTCCCTGATCCCCCCCTGTATGGTGACTCGTGATTCAACGAGTCGTTCCTTTCCGGCGCGAGCGACTGCAAGTTGCTGCTCGGCCATATCGACGTCCACCAAAGACGCACTGCCATTACCCAGGCGTTTTTGGATAAAAGCAAGGTTTTGTTCGGCTACAAGAACAATTTCGTTCTGGTAGCCGGACATTTGGTCCAGAGACCCCAATTGAAGGAACCCCAAAGCTAAACGCTGGAGGTAATCGGAAATAATCTGGAGATGCGCATAAACCGCCACCTGGGTCAGATATTTGCGCGCGCGCATATTGAAATAAACTTCAATCGGATTGTACGGTTCCGTAATAAACTGAATTACATAAGGGCTGAAAGTGCTGCCCGGGACCGCTGGCGGTGTGTTGACCCAATACAAGGTCTGAAGGGAAAACGGAGGAACAAAGCTGTATTTGGCATCGGATACGTCAAGGCGTTTCACATCGATTTCCAGTGAACTGCTGGTAAGGTACGGGGATTGTTGCAGGGCCAGCCCGACACAGCGTGCAAAGTCCATTACGCCTTCGATTGGCGGGTCTTCCTTGACCGGCATCCAGGCGTCGGTCTGCGCCTCTGAAGGATATGCTGCAAGCAGAATAAGCGTCGCCAGGAAAAGGATCACGATAACTTGGGAATGCTTGATCATAGGGTAACCAGGTCCCGCTCCGGATCGCGATCAAAGGAACGCAGGGCTTCAAATTACAAGGACAAATCAGCTTAGTCGAGCTTCCGTGGTGTACTTTAAACCAGTCAAAATGTCAATTCGACTTGAGGACACCGTCTTCAAGCAAGCAGACTCTGGTACACCGGGAGGCTACATGAGGATCATGGGTGACTATCAGTACAGCCTTGTCTTTATCCAACAGGATCTGCTCGAAGTGATCCATCACCAGTTCTCCGTGCATGCGGTCCAATTGGCCCGTAGGTTCGTCCGCGAGAACGATCAGAGGGCTGTTGACAAGCGCGCGCGCGATGGCCACCCGCTGTTGTTCACCACCCGAGAGCTGATTTGCCCTGTGGTGAAGACGATGCGTCATATTCACTCTTGCCAGGGCATCCTGAATTTTTTCAGGACGCCTGCTTCGCTTCACTCCGGCATATATCAGGGGGAACTCCAGATTTTCGTACACGGAGCACGTATCGACCAGATTGCACTTCTGGAAAACAAATCCTACGTAGGTCCGGCGAAAAGATGCCTGAGTGGTGCGGTCGAGTTGGAGAACATCCCGGCCCAGCACTGTGTAGCTGCCTGCGGTCGGGATCATGAGAAGTCCGAGAATGGAAAGAAGCGTAGACTTTCCCGATCCGGAGGGACCCATTATGGCGACCATCTCCCCCATTTGGATTCCAAGGCTGACCCCCTGAAGCACCACGATAGGTCCCGTGCCGTTATCGTATGTATGGGTCACTCCCTCGACCTGGATCAGGGTAATATTTTCCTCTCTGTGCGAAGATATACTATTCATCGCGGATCGCATTCAGAACTTCCATGCGGCTGGCCCGAAGCGAAGGATACAAACCGGCTCCCGCCCCCAGGGCCATCGAAAAGAGAAGGGCCAAGCCGACACAGACAAAAAAGAGCATATCATGCGGGGGGGTTTTTAAAAGGTAACTTCCGATTTCTATTGCTCCACGGCCAAGAACACCCCCCAGCAGCGCGGATGTGAAGCTGAGGCACACAGCCTCCACCAGGAATTGGGCCAGGATATCCCTGTCCTCCGCCCCAATCGCCTTCTTGAGGCCGATCTCAGCTTTTCGGGCCGTGACCGTTGCCATCATTCCGTTCCAGATTCCGAAACCTCCCAGGATTAAAGTAGCCACGGTGGAAAAATAGACAAAAAGCTCGATCCACCATGCCATGCTCTGCACCCTCTTCAGTATCTCCCATTTGACTTCGATTCGGAGGCTGTCCGTGAGCTGGCGCCGGTGGACCACATCCGGAATCGAATCGGCCACTTTCTTAACCGCATCCCAACTTGCGCAGCGTATATAGATCTTCTGAGGAGGGGCGAGCCCCGGGATGTATTCCTGCGCCGTTGTAATCGGGATAAACGCAAATTCAACGAGGTCCCCGACTCCAACGCCTCCCAGCAAACCAGTCACTCGATATTGCTCGTTTTCGATCCAGCACATTCGACCAACCGGATCGGCGTCACCGAAAATCCTCTGCGCCAGGACAGTTCCCAAAACACAGACCCGCCCCTTCCGGGAAACGTCTTCGGCATTGAAGAAAGCGCCTTTGGCGGGCGTGAAACTGTTGACATCCCAAAAGGAACCGTCCGCTCCAACAAGAGAGAAGGTAACGCGGTGCTTTGGAAATGGAATAGATACTCCAGGCCTCGACACTATTACACTCACCGTCTCGATTCCAGGCAGAGCACGCAACGCATCAATAGTTTCCGGCTGAAACTGCTGTATTTTAGAGTACTTGTGCCCAGTATCCAGGAAGGCCTGGATCAAAGTGGCCCCGCCCAGCAGATCCAGGTCCCTGTTCACAGTTTTCTTGACGTCCGTCCCCATGGTGATGATCACAATGAAACCCGCGGTCCCGAGTGCCACAGCCAGTATAACACCCAGGTAGCGCCTGCGCTGCATTATTACCTGGTGGATGCTGATGCGCAGGATATCAAAAAATATGGATTTTCGGGACATGAGGCTGTCTCCCCTTCAATTCTTGAAGGTCAATGACTGAATCGGCCTGGTTGGTAACCGGTTCTCAGGGAGATGGCAAGCGGATTAATTACCGATAATTCAAATATGCACTCAAAGACTCCAGGCTGTGCGATTCTTCTGCCCGGCCCTGTTTTTTCGACAATCGATGCAGAGTCTCCAGGACAAAATCAATATGGTGCTCTTCATGGGTGGCCATGAACGCCGTACGGATTATCGCCCGTCCACGCGGAACAGCCGGATAGACGGCCGGGAGAGCAAAAATTCCATTATCTAAGAGCTCCCGGGCAAAATAAAGGGCTTTTATTTCCGAACCGACAGGTATGGGGATGATAGGAGTTTCGCCATCCGGGATAGGAAGTCCGATTTCGCGATATCCGGCGCGGGCTCGCTGTGCGTTCTTGTGGAGCCGTTCCAGCCGCTCCGGTTCCTGCTCCAGAATTTCAAGGCTTGCCAATGCGGCGGCTGCGTTGCTGACCGGCAGGGCTGCGGAAAAAATCAAGGTCCTGGACTGGTGCTTCAGGCACTCGAGAGCATCTTCGTCGTCAGAGGCAATAAAACCGCCGATGGACGCCAGGGCCTTGCTGAAGGTTCCCATGATAAAGTCGATTTGGGAAGTTACGCTGAAGTGGGCGGGCGTTCCTCTGCCCTGGCTGTGAGTTACCCCCAGACCGTGAGCGTCGTCGAGATAGATGAGTAGTTTGGGGAATTCCTTTTTCAACTCCACCAACCGCGGCAGGATTGCCAGGTCGCCCGACATGCTGAAGACGCCTTCCGTGATCAGAAAGGTACGGGCTTGAGGATGCTTCCTGTAAACCTTTGCCACTCTTTCTGCCGCGCTCTCGACGCTGTTGTGCTCGTAAGGAATAACGCGAGCCCGTGAGGCCCGGCAGCCCTCAAAAATACTGGCATGATTTTCCTTGTCACAGACAATGAAGTCCACGGAAGACGAGAGGCAACTCAAGGACCCTAGATTCGCACCGAAACCGGTCGTGTGGACAATGGCCTTTTTCTTGCCGACAAAGGCTGCCAGGCGTTCTTCGAGGGCTTCGTGCAAAGTGGTGTTTCCGCACAGGAACCTGGACCCTCCGGGGCCGGTACCCCACTGACGCATGGCTCTAATTGACGCTTCAACGACACGCGGGTCGCGGCTTAGCCCGAGATAGTCGTTTGAGGCCAACATGACCAACTGTCTGCCATCCAGCTCCGTTTCTGGGCCAAACGACCGGGAGATAGGACGAAAATAAGGATAGAACCCCAGCTTCTTGGCACTGCGAATCAAGTCCAGGAATTGTCTCTGGTCAGACGACAACGACGTTGCACCGTGCTTTCCATAAAACTCGGTTATCTTGTAAAATTGTGCTTTGCTGACTGTTTGTGATTCTTCTATATTGCCGTTCCCGCAAAGTCAATCTCAAAACTAGTCAAAGATAATCGAAACGTTGGTGCAACTTTCATAGTTATTCTGAGGCTATCTAATGAAATTGAAAGCATTGCATTTTCATTGACTCTCAATTTCACCTCCTTTACAATTTTGAACTTTTCACCCTGCTTGCCAGCCTCGTCGAGAGTAGACTTCGGGGTGGCAAGAGCATCTTTCCTTATAGCGGGTTTGTAACTTGTTTGACATTTTAGCGGCTGTCAAAACCTCTCCCAAATTCAGATCCGCTGTCACCTGGCTCCCCCTTATCGTGGGTCTTGTGATCTGGACGACCGCGCAAGGTTATCTGACCTCGATCCCACTAAGGAGTCGCAGCCTGCCTCCCGAAGTCGAGGACAGCCTTGCCTACCTCGTCAGAACTCATGAAATCGAAAGCTGCTTTTTCCAGGATTGTCCCGCTTTACAGGACCTGCGCCAGCAGGTCAACGCGAGTTCGCTCGACCCTGATGCAGGAAGACAGCGCGAAATTGCAGGATTTCCTTTTCCGTTCTATCATCCCGGTTTTTCACTGGTTCTGCTCGGCATCAAAAAGCTCGGGGTGGACCTCACCACTGCCTACAAAATACTGTGGTGCGCCAGTCCCCTCCTTTTTGGCGCAGCCTTTGCCTATCTGCTTACGGCCATTTGGGGCAGGCAGGCTGCGGGCGTGGCGATGGGCCTGCTCGCTTTCAAGCTGTTCCCGGATACCGGCCTGCAGTATCTGACCCCGTCCAATTTCGCCATGGCTTTTGCCGTGCTGGTCTGGGCACGCATTATATCCAGACGAGGTAATGCCCCATGGACTCTCATATTTGGGTCAATTGCGCTTTTCACCATTCATCCGATCGGAGGACTCTATGCAGTTATGGCAGCCCTCCTGGCGCTGCTTATGCCCGGAGCGAACCGAAAAAGGACCTGGCTCGCTGTCTTGTCCGTCGCTTTTATTGCTTTGCTGGTCATTATCATAGCATCGACGATCAAGAAGCCCGCTCTGGTCAACGTCTTTTCCCATCTGATCGCTTTTCCCGGCTTCATTACTGCGGCTAAAACTTTCCAGACAAATATTCTTGGAGCGCTTGTCGGAATAGTGAGGCTGAAGAACGGACTATTTGGTTCGCTTGGGCTGTTTCTTTTTTCGGTGACATTCGGTTTCCTCAGCGCGTCGAGGCTGTCTCGAAAGGCTGCAATCAACCTGTTGGGTGTCAACGGGTTATTCATCCTGGGCAGCCTGTTTCTTACAAGTGCGCAAAGTCCTCCGGCGGATTTATTTTTCCGGCTGTGGATCCCCGGGGTGGTTATCCTCTTCGGGGCCGTCGGAAGTGGTATCTGCTACGCTCTCCAGGAGGGGTTAGCGATGGCGGGAGAGTGGCGGAGAAACCCGGGGACAGGCGAGAGCTTCAGCATACAGAAGCTCTGGCCTGCGTTGGTGCTTGCGCTGCTGTTGGGGTATTCCGTGGATGCGGCCCTTGCCGGCGCAGAGCAGATTCAGGCAACGGTTGAGTATATGACAGAACGCCAACCGCTCAACTTCGATTCCCGCCAGGCCGATTTGTTGATGTCACTATCACAACCGGGCGACAGGGTTCTCTACACAAGCACTATGGCCATGTCCTTTTATTTTCTCCACGGCGCGATGAGCCTCGGCGCTGTTTACTATCACCCTGCCTTCGGAGATGACGAGTCAACCGCCAACTGGCTTCACAGGCCGGATTTAAAGTTCATGGTGGCCTACAATCCCACCGTATATCATCCGAGCCTCAGCGGGTTGGATGAAAAAGATCAGTGTATCTCATATCCCGAATACATCCACTCGCCCTTGAGCCGTCCCAGAATACACGGTCCCATTAATCGCGAAGGATATATTCACGCTGCCGATTTCAAGTGGATTCAGTTCGACATGCAAGAAAGCCATGCTCCAAAGGCCATCAGCTTTTTTATAAAAAACGAGGGTAAGGCTTTGGACTTGAAGCTTATTCCAATTGACCCGGCCGGGAACCCGATCCGGGAACTCGGAGTCACCACCACTGTTCCGGCCGACTGGACCGGCAAGATCAAGTTCGATGCAGGTGACACGATCCGGAGGGGCAGATACAGACTCCTGCTTCCGGTTCAAAGTTCCCGGATGCTGATCTACGGCATTAACTTCGATGAGAGTACGCTACAGTGGCCGTGGCAACAGAAATCCATGGTTACATTTTCTGCCAAAGACCCGGAGACGGGGAAAGTTACCTTGAGTTTCGACCCTGCCGACCTCCTGCCCGCGCCGCTGAAAGATCATAAAGTATGTGTCCTCGATGATAGAGGATCCTCAGTGCTCTCCCTGATTACCAAGTAGATAACATTCCGTATTCATTAGTTCTTTTCGCCTTTCCCAATTCTCGTATGTTGTTCTTGCTCGGCTAGGAGTACTTCGTAATCTTGGATAGGTAATCGGCATAGGCCAATCGGATGCCCTGGTTGAGGGGTGTGGAGGGCGTCCAGCCGATGCTGTTTATCTTTTTACTATCGAGAAGTTTTCGTGGGGAGCCGTCGGGCCTGGTAGCGTCCCAATCGAGGGGCCCGTCGAACCCTACAATACCGGCGACCTCTTCTGCAAGCGTGCGTATAGTTGTTTCCTCGCCGTATCCGATATTGATCAGGTGGTTCGATGCGGTGAACTCGCGAGGTGCAGGCTTCGCGAAGAGCTGATCCAGCTTCTCCATGAGAAGTACACATGCGTCGGCGAGATCGTCGGAATACAGAAATTCGCGTCTCGGAGATCCCGTTCCCCAAAGCTTTATGGCGGGATTCGGCCCGACGTTCTCAGCTCCTGTTGAAAAGCTTTCCGGAATGTCATGTCCATTGAATTTGGAAATTGCCACGAGATTGGCGGCAAAATCGCCTGGAATCGGCCCATGGGCGGCCTCGTTTCGAGCTATAGCATGCCAATCACCATGGGCTGCGCTTTTGGCCAGATGGAATTTACGAATGAGCGCGGGAAGCACGTGAGAGTTTTGCAGATCGTAGCTGTCATTTGGACCGTACAGGTTTGTTGGCATACCACTCAAGAATCGCGTGCCGTACTGCCGGTTGTAGGCTTCACACAGTTCGATTCCGGCTATTTTTGCAATTGCATAGGGTTCGTTGGTCGGCTCAAGCGAGCCGGTGAGAAGATATTCTTCCCTCATGGGTTGAGGGGCCAGTTTGGGATAAATACAAGAGCTGCCCAAAAATAAGACCCCTTCTACGCCATACTGCCACGCGGCTTCGATTATGTTTGTCTGGATCTTGATGTTTCGAAGCAGGAAGTCAACTGGATAGGTGCTGTTAGCGAGAATTCCTCCAACTTTGGCTGCGGCAAGGAAAACGAATTCCGGATTTTCCACGGCAAAGAAATCCCGGACCTGCAGCGAGTCTTCCAAATCGAGTTCGCAATGCTTCCGAAAGATGATATTTGAATAGCCTTTGGCCTGAAGGCGGCGTAGTAAGGCAGACCCGACAAGACCTCCATGCCCTGCCACATAGATTTTGGAGTTATTGACCATTGAAGGGGGCTTTCTAAGGAGAGAGTTATGAACAAATCACAAAAAGGTCTTCATGAGTCCGCACGAGCGGGATATCTTTACTCTCCAGATCGCCGAAGATATCTTTGAGGTCTTCTTTCAGATCATCGAAGGTTTCACCCTGTGTCATATAATCCGGGTACGCTTCGAGGTGACCCAACCACATACCATCGTTTTCCTGCCAGCAAACGATTTTGACCGTCTTCATTTTTGCCCTTTCGCAAATCCTATCTATTCGCATTTTAACCATTCGGTCAACAGATACGTGAATTACTTCGGGAGGAACCTGCGGGCCTCATTTGCCACCAGATTCGGAACAGACTTGCTTCGAGAGATGTTCTTCAGATCCTGCCGTTTGAGGGTTGGGACCAGTTTCCTGGCAATGGCAATCGGAGTCTTGGGATTTGTCGCAAGAGCCAGACGAACGGGATAGAGTCTGATCCATTCCTTGTCGGCGGCGATCCTGCGCAGGACCTCGTCATCAACTTGCCTGGAATAAGCTATGGCCACCACTTCACCATCGGTTATCTTTGGATTGGAAATTACAGCGACTTGGATCATACGATTACTGTCCCGCATCAAGATGCCCCTGGTTTCCTTATCCGCAGTCATGGCGAGCCGGATTTTTTCCGCCGTTTTCTTTTTCTGCACCTTTTGCAGCAGAGTGTCGGCCCTGGTTTCGGCTTGCTCCTCGTTAATTACGCCCGATGTTTCATCGAGAAAGCGCATGGCTTCGATGAGCAGGTGCTCCCAAGGCACGTTGATAGTAACATTGCCTTCCTTAGAACCGGGAAGTGTTACGAAACTACCGCTGCGTGCCTTCAGCATCTTGAAGAAAGCTTCCTGGCCCACAAAATCTCCGGTTTGTGCATGACAAACCTGTCCGCCTCGGATGTGAATTGCTCCCGTGAGTGTCTCGGAGCTAACCTCAACAATGCGGTCGACGCTGTCAAGGCAAGCCAACTGAACAAGGTCGGTCAAACCGATGTCATTTATGGTGCCCCAAAAGCCACGCGATGTGGTTTGAGATGCGGGCGATCTCTTTTCTCCGCTCACCTTTTCCCCTTGAAGATTAATCGCCTGGATGAGCAGATATTCCCATGGCCGGTTTATTGAAACGGTTACATTCTCAGGAAGAGGTAGAGTTTCAAAACGGCCCATCTCCCAGTGGAGCAGTTCGAAAAAACCTTCCTCCCCGGTTTTATCGCCCGATTCTACGTGAATCACATTTCCGGAGTCTAAATAGGCGCGGCCGGTTTCGCTGGGGGAATCGACTTTGATTATATGGCTCATCTTGGCAAGGCAGGAAACCTGAATGAGATCGATCAATCGAATGTATTGGATTGTTCCACTGAACCGGCGGTTGGCTACTTGAACATGGTCCATAAGAAGTCCGTTTTGATCTCACCCCTGGTTGGTGAAACGAGTGGAGCTTGCAGCGGGACAACGACGCCGATGGAGCCTGGATCAAAAGGGAGATCCCTCGCGATCCCGAAGGTGCTCCGGAAAGCGCAGCACAAACGATGCCAAACTCCTTCAATCATCGTCAGGTCGCACAGGCAGAGATGTGGCGGTCCCCCGCAGCAATCTTCCCAATTTTATTATAGCTTCATGCGCATTGACTGTATACCTTTGTCTGAGCGAGCTGCAAGCGATTCGAATGTAATCAGTGAGGGATAAGGCTAATCGATACGGCTCCGTGTTATGGTCAATTGAGACCTTGGACCTGTTTTTCATAGTCTTCTTTTCCAATTGACATAGGCGCTGCTGAGTTGTAAACTAAAGCTAGGTGTAGCTTTATACTTTGGTTAGAGCACTCCTGCGCACTGCGCTGGTTTCCTTCCCTTTCCTGGCCGCTAATTCGCAGGGCCGGGAATGAAGATCTTCAAATTACTGCTCATAATGGCTTTGCTGGTCTCATTAGTCTCAATCTCTCATACTCAGGGAACCATCTCATCCGAAAGCAGCTAAGTTTATTCGCCGGCAATAGGCCGTACAGAGCGTGATTGCGAGTGCTCATTTTGTGTGGGCAGCGCACCTTCGTGCAACCCCGCAAACCTTATCCGGCGCAGGTTTTCACTCTGACCGTCCGGGGATCTGACCCGGGCAAGTTCGAAAAGCTACCCGAAAACGCTATTGCTCCGGGAAAGAGAGTTGCGTAAGGTGGGTGATAGCAGGCTTAACCTTGGAAGAGGAGATGGCTATGAGAAGAAGCCTGATGCCGTACCCAGCCATCATCGCCCTGGCGCTCAGCCTGCTTTTGACGCCAGCGCCGCCCGTTGCCGCAGGTAGTGCTGACCGCCTTACTACCTGCGATCTGCGTTTTATATTCGCTGCTCCATATTGGTCGAACGAATCAACATCACTCGGAATAAACAATTGGCGCGAAATCGCAGGGGGCTACACGCACGATTCAACCGGGTTTGACGGCTTCTATTTAGATCGAGTGGCGGGCGAGTCCGCAAAGTTAGACCATCCCGGTTCCGGCACTGCAAATGTGCCTGTTCGGGCGTTCCCCATTAATAACGAGGGCAATATCTCCGGCCGATATCTCGGGATCTCCGGCGCTAATCCTGGCCACTTCTCGACCGAAAATGGCGGGACATTCCTAAATCCCATCGACCGTCCCGGCGCGCGTTCCACTTGCGGCTCAGGTGTGAACGACCCCAAAAATACGGCTGAGGCGTATGTCAATTCAACGAATAACTCGGGACCGGCACATTCCCTGAGTGATCCTGCCGGGGAATTAGCGACATTACATCCTTCCGCGAGCATCGACACGCTTGACCTGAGCGACCTGGGGGGAATCTTAGGCACCTGCTTCAATGCCGGCAACAGCCTTATCCACGATAATCTCAGCCACCTCGATGGCAACTCTACCGGTATCGGCCCTCGGGGAGATACCGCTACGCAGACTGGCAGTATACAAGACTTTAGTGACAGAGATCACCGTCATACAATAGTGATTCGTTGCTTTGAGTGGTGAGTAGTCAATTGAAATCATGCATGTCCAGTTTATCATTTGAACGCTTATTAGTTTGATCTCCTTTCTTGTTCTCTCTTCAAGAATCTTAACGAGATATCTTCTCTTCCCTGGATTGCCTATCTTCATGAGTCTGCGCGAGCGGCATCTCTTTATTCCCAGATCGCCGAGGATGTCTTTGAGGTTTTCTTCCAGCACATCGAGGTTTTCACCTTCGCGTCTCTCTATGAGCACGTTTTCAATACCCCGATGACAGCGTCCGGCACCGCCCGAAATGCGGAGCGTCATTTTTTACGGTTGACACCATTTCGAAGGTTTCCTATAAGTTATGCCACATAGCTTTTTAGCATCAGGTACACATAAGTTTAATAGGGAATCCCGTGAGAATCGGGAGCGGTCCCGCCGCTGTAAACGGGGACGAAATCCGATCATGCCACTTTCTCGCTCAAGCGAGAGGGGAAGGTTCGGGGAGTAGGGTGATCCGTGAGTCAGAAGACCTGCCTGATGCCGTTTGGTGGACCCGTGCGCGGAAATAACGGGAAAGCCGGCATAAGGATCAAGCAAACTGGGTGCAATCCTTAGGGCGTTTTAGCTCTAAGGATTTTTTTTTGTCCGGCAGGCACCGATAATTTTCGCCGGCCTCTTCATGAGCCACTGATCAATATCGAGCATGGGGACTTGCCTCGTTTGCTGTTTCCATTGGCGGGCGCAGCAGGGGGATTTGCAGCAGGTTATTCTTTCAGGAGACCTGATCGATGCACATAGACTCTTGCTCCTATTTCTCGATGGGGAAGTTGGGGATCTTATGACGAAGAATGCTGCATTTGCGCTGGTTTTCGTTTGTCTTTTATTTCCCTTCACTTGTACGGCGGAAGAATCAGGCCCGGAACCCATTGAAACTGTTCAGCTCCAACCAGGCCAATGTACGGAAATTAAAGCTGGACCCTCTGAGGAAACTGGCCCGATCCGCGGGGAGGACTCCGCCCAGCCTGAGAGCGCTCCCGCCGCCTGTTCCTGGCTGGAATCCGCGAGCCCGCGGCTGCTGGGGCTGCAGTTCAACGGCGTGTATCAGAACATGCCGGGCTTTAAGAGCCCTTACCAGGGCGTGCACAGCCTGACTTCTACAAATGGCGAGGGGCAGGATGTCACCAGTACGTACGGAGTGTATCTGGGGTCGCAACTGGCTAGGAATCTGCAGCTCTATGTCGATGTTGAGCTGTTCCAGGGAAACGGGATCAGCGACGGCATCGGACTCGCCGGGTATGTCAACGGGGACGTTATCAGAGCGGGGTCCTCGAACCTGCCAAAGATCCCCTATCTGGCGCGTTACTATTTCAGATACTTTGTCCCGCTTTCCTCTGAAACCGAGAAGGTTGAACGGTGCCAGGACCAGCTCCCGGGGGAGCAGCCTGTCAGCAGGTGGGAAATAAAATTCGGGAGACTGGCTTTATCGGACGATTTCGACCAAAACCGTTATGCCAACAATAACCGCACGCAGTTTATGAATTATGATTTCCTCTTCAACACTGCGTGGGACTATGCCGCGGATACCAGGGGCTACAGCGTCGGGATTGTCACGTCCCTGTTCGAGCCGCGATGGAAACTGGCCTTCGGGGTCTTTATGCTGCCGAATACGCAGAACGGTGCGCAATTCGACTATTTTGACACGGAGGAATTTGGATACAATCTGGAACTCACCGTGAAGCCCAATGACGCCGGTACGGTAGTCCGTTTGCTTACCTTCTACAATCAGGGACGGATGGGCAGCTATGACGCGGCACTGGCGTTAGGACGCGCCACATCCACGATACCCGATATCCTGCTTGTCGAGCAGACCGGCGGCACCAAATACGGTTTTGGATTGAATTTCGAACAGCCGCTGGCTGACGATGGAGAAACGGGCATTTTCGGGCGCATCGGCTGGAACGACGGGAGCCACGAGACTTGGATGTATACTGAATGCGACCGCGATGCGAGCCTTGGCGCACAGGTAAGCGGAATACACTGGAGGAGGCCTGACGACCGCGTGGGTGTGGCCTATGGAGTCAATGGTCTCTCTGACCCTCACAAGGACTACCTCGAGGCCGGCGGGACCGGCATGCTGCTGGGAGACGGCAAACTGAATTACGGCTTCGAACAGGTCCTGGAACTCTATTACCGTATCCCGGTAGGCCGCTACGTCCAGATAAGCCCGGACTTTCAATTCATCCAGAACCCCGGCTACAACAGGGACAGGGGGCCTGCCGAGGTATACGGCATGCGGTTGCACCTGAGTTATTGATTTCTTTATCGGTGTTTCGATTAACCCCTTGCACCCGGTATTTACGGTCCGGTTCAACTCTTCTCCCGTCTGGACGGAAAGGGTAATCCGACCTTATCCTTTCAGGTAAGGGTTACCTTCATACCACATAGAATTATACAATACTTCGAGAAGGAGAATAAAATGACCAGGGCTCTTTATTCGATAATTCTACTCACGGTTGCCTGCCTGGCGGTAATGTTCACATTATCGTCCGCTCCTGCCAACGCCGATCCCATAGCCACTCCGGGCGGTCCAGCCACCGGCACGCTATTCAACGAGAACCGTGCCGAACCTAACCATCTGGAGCAGTCGGAATGCCCAGGCACAATACTGGCGCAGACAGAAGCACAGGCAGAGGAACATTATTGCGTAGGTCATTGCCACAGGTATTTTGAAGAACGCATGAAGGAATGCAATGAGCCTGAACACCCGCATCATCACCGATGCAAAGAGTGGGCACGGGAACGTGAACAGGAATGCCTCGATAATTGTTATAGGGAACATCCGAGGTATTGAGGTATGAGTGTCAACATCCGATTACCCGAAATGGAATATCAGGATTATGGAGGATTGCTGCGCAGAACTTCGAGAGCATATCTATCAAATCCGCAAAGGCCTCGGGTTTTGACAAAAAGGATGAAGCCCCGGCCTGCCTGGTCAAGGCTATGTCCCGCTCCTCTTTTGAAGTAGTGAAAATAAGTATGGGGATATTCTTCAGTTGCGGATCGGATTTGACTATTGCAAGCGCCTCTCGACCGTCTATCCGAGGCATATTAAGATCGAGAAGGATCAGGCTGGGCCTGGGGTACTTTTCAGGGTCCGCAAAATCCCCCTCGTTGTACAGGTAATCCAATAGTTCCCGCCCATCACCCACAAAGCGCAAATCATGGGCTATGCCACTCTCCCGCAAGGCAGCTCCCACGAGAATGCCATCGTCCTCATCATCATCTGCCATAAGGACTATGAATGAAGAGTTTTGCTTTCCCATCAAGCCCCTTTTCCCTGCTCTATCGGAAGGGACACACAGAAAGTTGTGCCTTGTTCCGGGATACTTCTTACCGTAATCTCACCACCATGGCCGGGTCACGATCTTTTTGCAGACAGCAAGACCCATGCCTGTTCCGCTGCAAGGGGTCTTCTTTGTATTCATATATTACATTTTGGGCTCGTAAAGTGTAACTCCATGATTATTCGAAAGGAATAAAAAAGCAACCCCAATGTTCCGTGTGCGGAATGACCGTGAAGATGCATACCGTTAGCCTGTTCGGGCGGTGGCTTCTACGATCTATGACGGACGGACTTCGGTAAGTAGCTGCATTCCGTGGAATCAGGATCGTCTACGATCCTGCAGGACCGCATAGCAGACATATTTGCCTCTACCCGCGTTCAGACCCTGACAGCAGAAGATTTACACGCTGAAGATCGGCCTCGGTGTCCACACCCACTGTGTCGTAAGGAGTCTCCACAACGTGAATTGCTACGCCGTTCTGCAGGAAGCGCAGTTGCTCCAGCTTTTCCGCCGATTCCAGGGACGACTCGGGCAGCGAATGGAAAAGGCCGAGCGCAGAGCGCGTATATGCGTAGATCCCTATGTGCTTGTAGCGCTTAACGCCGGCGCCATCCCGGTCGAACGGAATCGGGTACCGGGAAAAATAGAGCGCTCGTCCGAGATGGTCAGTTACGACTTTCACATTATCGTGATCCCGTGCAGTGGACTCGTCAATGGCAACTTTGAGGGTCGCCACCCGGGCGTCTCCGGCCAGAAACGGTGACACAACAGCATCCAGGTGTTCCGGGCGCAGCGTTGGTTCGTCCCCCTGAATGTTGATGTAGATGTCCGCGTCAACCCGCTCCATTACCTCTCGGAGCCGGTCCGTTCCTGAAGGATGCCGGCCTGTCAGCATGACGGGGATTCCCTCCTGTTCGCAGAACCTCAGCACCTTCTCGCTGTCCGTAGCCACCAGCAGATCTGACAGAAGACTGGACTTACGAGCGTTCTTATAGACCCAGTAAAGCATCGGTTTGCCCGCTATATCCCGCAATACCTTACCCGGAAGGCGGGTGGAATCGTAGCGCGCCGGTATTACCCCCAATATTTTCAAATTGTCAGCCATGTCATGTCCTGCGGTCTTGTTAACCAGTGTCTAAAGATAGGACAGATTTAAATCATTAAAAACCACTCTCCAGCGTTCGAAGGGGTTGAGGAACTCTTTTGCGGAGTCTTTGGCGCCATGGCCTCAGTGGGTGAGACGTAAATTGATAAGGAGTTTCTACTACCAATTCTGTCAGGGTGTCAAATAGTCTTTGGGAAGCCTGACGAAGGTACCCGCACGTGTCGTTCCGGATTTGTAACTCGTAACACTTTTGCGTAATCATCCCTGGTTTTTATGCAGGGTTTACCTGCCAGGTCGATCAAGCAAGCTCATCATCCATCACGATTCCCCCTTGGAAGTGGAGGTGCGGGGAGCGGGAAGCGGGGATGAAGTAACTGCTCCATGTTTCCTTTGCACATAAGTGCGACTATGGCCGATATCTGAAAGCGAAGAAATCACCAGGTCTTATACCGAGTTGCGTTCAAGCGACGCCGCCACGTCCTCGGACGCGGTTTGAACGAGAGTGAAACTTGGACCTTGCCCTGCCGGATGCATCATTCTAAAAGAACAAGCTCGGACGCGGCAGCAGCCAAGGTCCCTCGATCACTGGAGCTCGATGCCCCTGTTCAAGCATGGCCCCGGGCCGCTTTTTGAACACTGATGAGGCTTATGCACTCTCCCACAAGAGAATATTTACAAAGGCCACCCCGGGCTGTCGTTCCCATACCCTATTAAAGGAGACTGACAACGATGGCCCAGAAGCGTAAGAATGCACCAGGCAAAGGCCGCAAAGGGCAGCCACACTCTTTGAACCCAATTCAACCCAATGCAGCCGGTATCGATCTGGGCTCACGCGAGCACTGCGTGGCCGGTCCACCTTTACCGGACGGTTCCCCTAACGTAAAGCATTTTGGAACCACAACCCCGGAACTGTTGCGCCTCGCCGGATGGCTTGAGCAGCAGAAGATCGCTACTGTCGCCATGGAAAGCACCGGAGTATACTGGATCCCCCTATTTGAAATCCTCGATAGCCGCGGCTTCGACGTCCAACTGGTCAATGCTCGCCAGATTAGTCATGTTCCGGGCCGCAAAACCGACATGATCGATTGCCAGTGGATTCAATTACTGCACGCCTGCGGATTGCTCCGGGGGTCTTTGCGACCAGGCGAGGACATCTGTTGCCTGCGAGCTCTCATACGTGAACGCAATACAATTGTAGAGCTGCGTTCCGACTGGGTCCGACGGATGCAAAAGAGCCTCGACCAGATGAACATTTGCGTGCATCACGCCGTTTCGGATATTACAGGCCTTACCGGCATGGCAATTATCCGTGCCATTATAAGCGGTGAACGGGACCCTCGTGCCCTGGCGAGTTTGCGTGATTGCCGATGCCAGAAATCGGAAGACAGGATCGCCGAGGAGCTCACCGGTAACTGGCGCCTTGAGCACCTGTTCAACCTTGGTCAAGCCCTAAAGGTTTATGATCAGCTATGTGGCGTCATCGCCGACTATGATGCCGAGATCCTCAAGTACGTCAACTCCTTGCAACCTCCTGACTCAAAGGATTCATCGGCACCGCCTCCGGCATCCAGAGCCAAAGCGACTAAATTTTCCAAGCTGGGTCAGGAGCCAATGCGCCAGGCCCTTTATCGCATGTCGGGCTTTGATCTCACTACAATTGACGGCATTGGTGTTGATACCGCCGCCGTTATCATGAGTGAGTTAGGTCCCGACCTGTCTGTATTCCCAGATGAAGGCCACTTCGTTTCGTACTTGCGTCTAGCGCCAAATATCTCGATCAGCGCAGGCAAAAAGGTCCCAGGCAAGTTCCGGGCTGTCACCTCCACGCGGGTGTGCAATGCATTGCGCATGGCCGCAACAAGTTTGCGCAATTCGAAAACGGCACTTGGAGCCTACTATCGCCGCATCTCGAGACGCAAAGGCAAGTCGGTCGCCGTTTTTGCGACGGCCCGCAAGTTGGCCCAACTGGTTTATCGGTTGATCCGTTATGGCCAAGCATATGTTGACACAGGCTCCGATGTCTACGAGGCCCGTTTTACCGAGCGTCGTTTGGCAACGTATGCCAGAACTCTTAAGCAAATGGGCTATAAAATCGAACCATTAGCTGCTTAGGGGCGTTCATTGTCCCTTCAAGTTTCACAAGAGACCGTACGAGAAGCGAGCATACGAAAGTAGCATAGCCCCTGGTGGGCGCTTGGAAGTGCGGACGGGCACGAGGCCCTATGCTACATCAACTTGAACGCAACTTGGTATTAAAGGCTCTTCAAACCGCTTTCCACGCAGGAACCAGGGACCGGTGAACGGCATACAATTTGCCTAAAGCACCTTGATTGTTGCGTTTTGGCCGTTTCGACTCCCTTGAATCGATAAAAATGGAAGCATCAGTGAAAGTGCGTAAACAAACTCGCAAGGGATTCCGTCAATACCGGGAAAGAATGAAAGGAGGTGAGCGGCAGGAATAATTGCGAAGCAGGATTCAAGTAAATCGATCAAATTGTTCAATACTTAATCAAGTAATCAAGGAGATTTAGAATGAAGAAACTCGCGGTTCTGGTGGCATTGTTCAGTTTATTGACCGGAAGCAGCGCTTTTGCCTTACCACTGCCTCTTAATTTCAATGGAACCATCTGGCAGGGCACCGTCGAATTACAAAGCCCCGGCAGTGGAGGCTCTGTACAACAGACCACGATCGTGATGACTTTCGATACCGCCGATGGACCAAATAACAACTATATTTCCGGGACCATTGCAGCCGCTTCCGGATCGACCCTTCCTGCAGGTTTTCCAACCGAATTCAGCGCTGTTATCGGGCCGTTTGCCACAAGTCTGTTGCATATGACCGCTACCGACAGCACGCCGGGCGGTGTTGACAATACCATCATTTTTGCCGATGCTTTCAAGAAAGGAAGACTGCATACGCTCGGCATTCGGGGAAGCATTCTGGGCGGCCCGCTTGCCGGAACGACTTTCATGGGATCGTTGAAACTTCAATAATCCGAATCTTTCCGTCGGACGGGGAACTGTGTCATCACGGACTCGGTTGCCCGTCCTTTTTTAACCCCTCAGATATTTCCCAACCCCTCACTCCAAGCAGTTCGTCAACCTGAGGCATCTCTGTTTTCGAGACACCCCCAAACTACAAATACGTTCGCACGCAGCAAGCCGGACCGCATCCGACTGCTATTTTCCGGCAAATTCTTCGCCAAAGCCACTAAAACAAAGTGAAAAGCCGGCGGGCAAGTGATATAGGGTTGCACGAGCCTCGAAAAGCGGAATAATCCATGAGATCGCTTCCGGCATCAATCCCGGGATCAATCTAAATAAAAAGGCTTAGAAGTGATCGACATTCATTGCCATATACTTCCGGGTCTGGACGATGGCGCTGAAAACTGGACCCATAGTCTCGAGATGGCGCAAATTGCCGCCATTGACGGTATCTCGGGGATAGTATGCACTCCCCATTTTTCTCATGTCTACCCGGGAAACAACCTGACCACAATCCTGGCCGCCATTGAAGAACTGCGAACGAGGCTCCGGCAAACAGAAATCCGGCTTGAACTCTATCCCGGCTGCGAGTTGGCCATCGACACCAATCTGACCGAAAAGATCGAGTCAGGAGAGCTGCTGACCATCAATGACAATCGGAGGATCGCGCTGGTCGAAATGCCGTCAGAGTTCATTCCGCCCAACCTGGACAGATTTTTCTGGATGATGCTCGTAAAAGGCATCACCCCTGTTCTGGCGCACCCCGAAAGAAACTACCTGCTCATGAAGAATCCGTCAGTACTGTTAAACTGGATTCAGACGGGCGTTCTGGTCCAGATCACGGGCTCCAGCCTGAGAGGACATTACGGACAGGAAATTAGAGATTTTTCCGCGAAGCTCCTTCAGCATCGAATGGTTCATTTCGTGGCGTCTGACTCTCACGGTCCCGACAGGAGAAGACCGGTGCTTTCGAAGGCGCGCGCAATCACCGAAGCCATTATAGGTCCTGAGGAGGCATACAAAATCTTTCATGAATATCCGGTCCAGATCCTGCGTGGAGAGGTCCCTGACGTGATACCGGCTATTCCACCCGAAAAGAAAACGCCTCTATTCCGGCGCATTTTTCCATTCTGGTAAATTGACGCAGCGGCAAAGAATCCGTGGCTCTTGAAAGTAAGTGGGTCCTGCGAAAGTGTTATAACAAGAAAAGACCGGTAGACCCGCAGGGTGGGTTAAGCGCGGAGACTGTGTCGCAATTGCTGCCGTAAAGTGGGCGATTTTGGCATTTAATTGAAGCATATCGAAGCGTTATGTGATATATTAGGCCCCCAATACAGGAGGGGCTATGGCTTATCGACATGGAAAAGATCGTGGACAGATGATGGTGCTGCCGCCGACTCTGGATCAGTACGTCTCCCGGGAGAATCCAGTTCGCGCCTATGATGCATTTGTCGAAGCACTTGACTTCAAAGACTTGGGAATCGACATCGATGATCGCAAGGTGGGCAACAGTGAGTATGATCCCAGAACGATGCTGAAGCTGCTCTTGTATGGTTACTCATACGGCGTGAAGAGCTCCAGAAAACTTGAGCGAGAGGTCCACAACAATCTCTCCTTCATCTGGCTGATGAAACAATTGAAGCCCGATCATAAAACTATTGCTGAATTTCGGCGCAAAAACAAACGGGCCTTGAAAAAGGCACTGACTCTTTGTGCCAGGCTCTGTCTGAATCTCGGCCTGATCGAGGGCAATGTGCTCTTCGTGGACGGTACCAAGCTCAGGGCCAATGCTGGAAAAGGCAACCTTCACAGGGAAAAATGGTATCGAGACCATCTGGAGCAAATTGATAAAAGAATCCAACACATTTTGGACGAATGCGAGAGGGTCGATCAAAACGAGTCCCAATGCGGGTCCTTTGTGAAAATGCCAAAAGAGTTGGCGCAAGCCGTAAAGCTAAAAGAATCCATTGAGAATGCTCTGGCCGAGTTCACACAGCGTGGCGACCAGACTGGAAAGGAACGCAAAATCAACCGGGTGGATACACAAAGCGTATTGGTCAAAAGCCCTCAGGGCACCCATTGCGGGTATTGCATGCAAAACGTTGTGGATGACAAAAACGGCCTGATTGTTCACACCGATGTAGTGAGCGAGTCAAATGACCTGAAGCAATTAGCCGCTCAGGTTTATGGCGCCGAAGCCGAACTTGGTCGTGAGTGCAAGGTGGCCTGCGGCGATGCGGGCTACTGGGACATAAGCGAAATCACAAAGGTTGAATCCGGTTTAAGGAAGGTGGTAGTTCCATCCAAGACTCAAGCATCGGGGAAAGAAATTGGTCCTTTCGAAAAGAGTAGATTTGCCTATGATGCAGACTCGGATTGTTACCTGTGCCCGGAAGGTCACCGGCTGATTTTTAGACGTTTTAAGGAAAAAAAGCAGCAGAGAGAATATCGCATTGATAAACGAGGTAATTGTCGGCGTTGCCCGCATTTTGGCATATGTACCAATTCAAAGCAGGGCCGAACGATAACACGCCATGTATTTGAAGAGGTAGCCGAAGCAGTGTCCAGAAGATTTGAGGAGCCTGAAATCGCGCAAGTGTATGCGAGGAGGAAAGCTCGTGTTGAGCATCCATTTGGATTTATTAAGAAAAACTTGGGCTTTGGTCAATTTCATCTACGAGGACGAGAAGGGGCCGGGGCTGAGGCATCGATACTGGCTACATGCTTCAACCTGAGGCGAATGCTAAGTCTGCTTGGCGGGGTCAGCGGTTTCATCGCCTCGATACAGGCGGTGTAGTCAAAAACATTGGTAGACAGTTGCCAACGCATGGCCTAAGTCGTTCAGCCTTCCCCGGGTGCGGATAGCTGATTAGTGGAGCACAATACTTTGTGGGTCAGGTTCTGAGAGATCTGTGACCGCGTGCTTTTAAAAAATAGCATGCCTTGAACAGGTACGAGGTTCGTAATTCTAATACGACACAGTCTCGCAGCGAAGCCCACCGAAACTTTTCGAAAGAGCACCTCATGTCCGTTCGGGACTTCTTCGAGTGAAAGGCTGTATTTTCGAGACGGCGGCTCGTGATCCTGCGGAGTAAATCCCTGCTTAAAAGGCCTTTCTTCGTGGCCATCACCCCGCTGAGCTTCTGTCCTTCATCGCGCTACGCTCCCTTTTCGCGTCAGAAATTAGCGCGACGGCACTCCCTGATCGCTTCCACGACAGTTTCAGCGTCGTCGGGCGCTAAACCGTGGTGTACGGGTATTGCCAGGATTTTTTCGGCTGTTGCTTCCGTGACCGGAAGCTTTGATGGGCCATAGAGTTTTTCAAAGACGGGCTGTTGATGTAAGCCTCGCGGATAGTGCACCCCGCTGGCGATTCCTCTCTTTTTGAGCCAGTCGGCCAGAGTGTCGCGGTTGCATCCGAATTTACCGGGATCAACAACGAGGCAATACTGATGCCAGGCATGTACCCCTCCGGGCGTGAGCTTCTGGGGTCGAATACCCTGAACATCCGCCAGGCCGCGGGTTAGGATTTCGGCATTCAGCCGCCTTTTGACCAGCATCTCATCGAGTCTTCCGAGCTGTTTTCGTCCAATTGCCGCCTCAACATCGGTCATCCGGTAATTGTGTCCAAGAGACGTGTGGTAATACCTGTCCAGCTCACCGTGGCTGCGCATGGAGCGCATTTTTTCATAATATTCTTCGTTGTTTGTGCATACCATTCCCCCTTCGCCGACAAACATGTTTTTCGAGGGATAAAAAGAGTATGAGACAAAATGATCGAATCCACCGATATCTCGTTTATTCCAGGCTGTGCCATGTGCCTGCGCGGCATCCCACACGACTATAAGATTATGGCGCGCGGCAAGATCTTCCACAGCGCCGATATCGACCGGATTCCCGAACAGGTGCACCGGAGAAATGGCGCGGGTCCGCTCAGTAATTCGCCTCTCGGCATCCCCAAGGTCGATCATAAAAGTATCGGGGTCTATATCACAGAACACCGGCCTCCCCCGGCTCATCTCTACCATCGAACCGGTTGCCATAAAGGTAAAGGAAGGCACAAGGACTTCATCGCCCGGTTTGAGGAATGTCATATACGCAAGGTGAAGGGAAGCCGTGCCACTGGCGCAGGTCAAAGCATAACGCGACCCCACCTTAAGCGCAAATTCACGTTCGAAAGCCTCGCACTGCCCCCCCTGACGAAGCTTGCCAGACCGCAGTACCTCAACGGCGGCCTGTATTTCTTCCTCGGTCAACCTCACCTCGGAAATATTTATGTTCCCCACTAACTCGCTCCTCTCAACTGCTCATGAATCGATTGAAAAAGTTCACCTTACAGATTCTTTTATGACGTATTTTCGGCCCCTTATGACTTTGTTTCTTATGTCAAAACAATTACTTACCACAAAACAACATACAGAAGCCATGAAAATATGCCAGTAAAAACCTCACCCAGCCGACTTTGGACCGCAATCTCCCCTGCCGGGGAACATTTACTTGGAAGTGGTGGCGTGATTATGAATACTGTTAAAGGGTGAGGAATTGAGGAATTGAAGAATTGAAGAAAAAACAGATTCGAGGATTGAAGGATTGAATCCCCAAATTCCTTAATCCCTTAATCCTTAAATTCCTAAATTCTCAAATTCCTGAATTAGTTCCTTGGATGGAGTTCAGAATTTTGAAGGGGTAAAAGATGCGTTTTCAAAAACCGGGCAAAATCGAAAGTAACTTATGGTACCTGGGTACTGAGGAATCAGGGGTATATTTTCTTAAAGGGGATCGCGGGGCGGCGTTGATCAACGGTGGGATGAGCTACATTCTTCCTGACGTCCTGGCCCAGATGAAACAATCAGGGATCGATCCCGGCGAGATCACCCTGTTATTGATCCTCCATTCACATTTCGACCACGTGGGGACCGTCCCCTATTTCAAGAGGAATTACCCGGCAATTGAGGTGCTCGCATCGGAAGCGGCCGTTAAGACTTTCGAGAAACCAAAGGCGATCGAATTCATAAACAGCTACAACCAATTGAGCGCCGGGGAGAAGAACGAATCACTAAAGGGTTTCGATCTTGAATGGCGAACCGACATAGAACCATCGGTTGTTCGGGAGGGCGAAATCATTGACTTGGGCGGGGTAGCGTTGAAAGTTTATGAGACTCCCGGGCACTCGAACTGTTCAATTTCGGCTTACGAACCCGACGCACGCATCCTGTTCGGCTCCGACGCAATCGGCATACCCTTCGCGGATAAACTCTTCCCTTCAATGAACACCAACATCGAACAGTTTCTAAACAGCCTGGAAAAACTGAGGGCTTTGAAAGTAAACCTGTTTTGTGCAGATCACTACGGCTACATAACCGGAGACGAAGCTCAAAGAATCGTCTCTAAAACAATCGAAGAGGCATTGAAATGGAAAGCACGGCTATTCGAAGTCTTCAGGCGCAACACCTTCGACATCGACGCCACCGCCGGGGAGATCACCTCTTCCTTTTATCGGGAAATGTCCGGCTACTTTCTCGCCTCGGAAATCCTCGAAGGAGTTTTCAAACAGATATTCAAGAATATCGCAAAAAGCTCGCAGCCCCAGACCTAGACGGGCACTGCCCTTCGCCCGGCCTGGCCTGATCTAAAAACCGAAGTCGGCCAGCAGCGAATCGACGTCGTCCTGGGAGTGGACAGCGTTGTCCATCGCGGCGTGGACCGGACCGTAGAGTTCTTCGCTCGACTTTTGTTTGGAGGTTACCGGCTTCACCCCGAACGTGCGAATCAGGTCGACCAGTTTGAGTTCCATATCCTTTAGCAGTTGCGATATCTTGAGAATGATCTGACCGCTTAAATCCTGGTAGTCCTGAGCGGTGAGAATTATATCCAGGTCCGAGCGATGTTCGCCTATTATCGTTTCCATGGCGTTCATGGCTTCTGCGGCCTCGGCTAGTTTCTTTCCGGCCGAATCACCTATCGCATTCAACCCTCCGAGCAGCGCACGCAAGCTGGAGATCAGTTCCAGTTCGCTCGTAAGCCGTTCCTGCATCGCTTCCACGTGATCCAAAGTGGTTATGGCCGCTTTCTCGGTCATTTCCATCATGTGTTCGAGGCGATTCCCGGAATCGGGTAGCTTGTTGGCCACGATCTCCTGCAGTGACGGGTCGAGAGTGCTGAGAAAACCGCGTATTGAATCGTGCAACCCCCTGGCCAGGCCGCCGATCTCTTTGTAAAGGCCTGAGCCGTCCTTCTGGTGATCGGCCAGATTGAGCAGGATGTCCTGCGCGCGCGGTATATCGCCCTCCGAAAAGGCGTCCATGAACTCCTTGCCCCTGGCCATCACCTTCTCGAACAACACATCTTCAGGAGGACCGTCCGGCGCCTTGACTGAAGGGTCCCCAGCGCTGAGGAGATGTTCGATTCTCTGCAGGTATTCGGCTGAACCCGAGAAGGTAAGGCTGAATTGAGCGCCATCGGAACTCACCGACAACTCGCCGCCCCAACCCTTTACCAGTTCACTCAGGTTGTTGAAAGCAGCACCTTCCTGGACGCCTGTAAGAGCTTCATGGCCCGTTTCTTCATCAACTGTTTCGCAAATCTCAGGCACAGCAAGAGGCAATTCATCTGCGACAAGGACGGGTTCCTTTGTCTCCGATTTTCCCAATATTTCCAATATTTCGTTCAGGTCGATTTGCAGGCCACCGTTACCGTTTGTGAAAGTTCTCATCTGGTCGATAATTGAACTTACGGCGAATCCCAATACGGCGATAGAGTCCACGCTGCCCGGGGAGACCTCGCTGGTCAGGAATTTTTCGAGTTCGAGTCCGGCCTTCTCTAAAGTGTCCAGACCCAGCATGGCAGATGTAGTGTGAAATGACAAAAGAGAACGGCGAGATTTTTCAATCTCTTTTTCCGCGTCCCCAACGCTCACGGCCGACAGGCTTTCTTCAGTATCTTTTAGAAGACCTACCAGCTCGTTCCAATCCTGCGGTTCCAATGGCGTCATTTTGTGCTTTCCTCGTATTGGCTGATTATGCCTTTCACATCGATTATCAGTGCAACTTTGCCGTCTCCCAGTATGGCGCCACCCGAAATCCCCGGCAATTGCCGAAAAAGACCCCCGAGACTCTTGATTACCACCTCCTGCCTGCCGACAATTGCATCTGCAAGCAGACAATAGGATTTAAGACCCTCGGTGACCACCAGGAGCAGTCCCTCCCAGGCGTTGCGGTATTTGGGTTCTTCGTTGAAAAAGTCGTGCAGGCGCACAAGCGGCATCATGGAATTTCTAACCTTAACCAGTTCTCCACTGCCATGGACGGTATAATATGCCTCCTGCGACAGCTTGAGGGATTCCTTGAGAGAAATTGTCGGCACGATAAACCGTTCAGCCCCGATTTGTATTATCATCCCATCGATGATGGCCATCGTGAGCGGAATTTTCATATGGAAGGAAGATCCCTTGCCGAGATGGCTTGAGACTTCCATCTTCCCGCGGAGGCGCTCAACGCATTTCTTTACTACGTCCATTCCAACGCCACGACCGGAGACTTCGGTCACCTTGTCATTAGTCGAAAACCCGGGATGGAATATCAGATCGAAAATCGCATTTTCATCGAGCTGATCGGACGCGCTGATTATTCCCCGCTCGATTCCTTTATCGCGAATCCTTTTTGCGTCAAGTCCCTGCCCATCGTCTTCAATATCGATTACGATGTTGCCGCCTTTCTGTTCGGCGGCAATAAGTATCGTTCCCGTTGGATTTTTGCCCAGACGGGTACGTTCCTCGGGCAATTCGATGCCATGGTCAATGGAATTTCGGACCATATGCACAAGCGGCTCATATATCTCCTCGACCATGTTGCGGTCGATTTCGGTCTCTTCCCCTTTCATGTTCAAAACGACTTCTTTTCCCGTTTTTTTGGAAAGATCGCGCACCAGCCGGGTCATCTTCTGGAACGTGCTCTTAATGGGAACCATACGCATGGACATGCTGATACGCTGAAGCTCGGCGGTGATCCTGGTGAGCTGAACGCTGTCCTTCTGGAGTTTTTGGTCTTTTATTCTCAGTATCTCAGTATTCTGCAATACCATCGACTGGGCAATGACCAGTTCCCCCACCATATCGACCAGGTTGTCCAGCTTTCGCGTGTCAACCCTGACAGAGGCAGCGCTTTCCGTATTGTGACGCTGCTCACGCAAAGCCTTTGAGACTTCCCGTGGGCTGGCAGCCCCCTCTTCTATTGCCGCCTCACCGAATTTCCTTCCTTCAGATTTGCCCTTTTCAGCAATTCCTTCGACTGCTTCATCATTCAGGACTCCATGCTCAACGAGAATTTCTCCAACCTTCCTGACCGGGACCTCACTTCCGACCGAAGGATCACCGCTGAAGTTCTTTACTTTTTCCAGAAAGTTTTTAACTACCGGCGAACTCTCTTTACGTCCGCTCTCGCCCCTTTCCAGTTCCTCGAGCAGACCTTTCAAAATATCGGTCCCCCCAAGGACTATATCGATCACGGAATCGGTTACCGCCATTTTGCCCGATCTTGCCGAATCCAGCAGGTTCTCGACCTCGTGGCTCAAATGATGGATTTCAGTCAAATTGAGAAAACCAGCCACGCCTTTTATGCTGTGAAAAGGCCGGAATACGGTGTTTATCGCCTCGGTGTCCTCCGGATTGGTTTCAAGCCCCAGCATGTTCAGCTCAATGGTCGAAAGATGCTCTTTGGCTTCCTCGATAAATTCCTTCAACAGTTCAGGGTCTTGGAGATCGGTCGCGTCGAGACTGCTTTCCTCATCAAATGAAGCTCCAGAATCGGGGGCCGGTTCACCTGACCCTGAACCATTCCCTGAATCCGTTGCCATGGACGCAAATATGTCCTCTTCCTCATCTGAGCGCGGCGCAGCCTCGGCGATTGCCTCGCCGGCATCCTCCATTGCGCCTTGCCCGGAATGCAGAGGACCAAGAGAACCGAGCAGCTTTTGAATCTCCAGCCAATCCGCGCTCCGGTCAGCGGACTCCTCCAGAATGAGTCGCTTGAAAACCAGTCTTGCTCTTTCAATAGTCTTTGCCAGCGGTCCAGTTGTGCCAATTTGCCCCTCAAGATCGTCGAGAAGATTTAAACACTCCCCGATCCCCATCAGGTCGTCAGGACCATCAATTACTCCGCTGGCAAGCAGGTTCAGTATCTTTTCCATAGATTAGCCGCCCGAATTTAGAATCAACTCCATGAACTTATCGTAAAAATGGCGTCAGGCAATTCAGACCATTGCACCTAACGCGGCACTATCTTAGCTAGCTTCTCTTCGAGGATTGCTGCCGTGAATGGCTTGACAATGTAATTGCTGACCCTCGCCTTGACCGCTTCTACTATATTTTCCTTCTGAGCTTCCGCTGTTACCATCAGAAACGGGGTATCCTTGGTACTATCGTTGCCCCGGACTTCTTTGAGCAGATCCAGGCCTGTCATCTTGGGCATGTTCCAGTCCGAGACGATCAGGTCCACTTTCGTCGTCTTCAAAATGTCGAGGGCCGCCGATCCATCTTCAGCTTCGATGATTTTTTCAAACTCCAGATCGCGCAGAATCTTCCTGACTATGCGCCGCATCGTAAGGAAATCGTCAACTATGAGTACCGTAAGGTCCTTGTAGGCCATGGAATGGCACCTCCTTTTAAATCCCTGTTGCCCTGCCTGCGCCGTGGCTCAAAGGTCAACACTGCGAATTCAAAACGTTAATCAGGTTCCGTGGTATATCGGATAAAGAGACGACACTGTCGGCCCCACCCATCAGGATTGCCTCTTTGGGCATCCCGAACACCACACAGCTCGCTTCATCCTGGGCCACCGTATAGGCTCCAGCCTTTTTCATCTCGAGCAATCCCGAGGCGCCGTCCCGGCCCATGCCGGTCATGATCACGCCAAGCGCGTTCGACCCGGCATGGCGCGCAACCGAAACGAAAAGCACGTCCACTGACGGGCGCTGATGGAAAACGAGAGGGCCGGTTTGAACCTCAACGTAGTATGTTCCGCCGACACGTTTGAGGAGCATGTGGTAGTTCCCGGGCGCTATAAGTGCAGTTCCCGGAAGAACCGCATCCCCGTCTTTGGCCTCGCGCACCTCAATCCGGCACAAGCCGTTCAGCCGGTTAGCAAAAGCTGTCGTAAAACGCGGAGGCATATGCTGGACAATAACTATTCCAGGGCTGTTCGCGGGCATTTCCATGAGAACGGATTTGAGCGCTTCAGTTCCTCCGGTCGATGCGCCCATCGCGATAACCTTATGAGTCGACCGCTTGAGAGCCAAGCTGACCTCAGAGCCGTTCTTCTTCCCGGCAGCCGCAGGCGGGGGCGCCAGCGTGCGCACACGCACGTTGGCAGCAGCCCTGATCTTTTCAGCCAACTGTACGCTCATATCGCCAACCCCGTATGAGCCGCCGGGCTTGGCCATCACTTCGACTGCCCCACAGTCCAGCGCCTCCATGGCCATTTCGCTGTTGACGGGCGAAAGTGAGCTCACGATAATTGCCGGTATTGGATAATACTTCATCAATTTCCGCAAAAAGCTCAAGCCGTCCATCCGCGGCATCTCGATATCCAAGGTTATGACGTCAGGTTTTAGATTCACGATCTTGTCCCTGGCTACATACGGATCGGGCGCCACACCTACAACGGAGATATCGGGGTATTTGGACAATTCCTGCGAGAAGATCTTTCTCACAATGGCTGAATCATCAACTATGAGTACTCTTATCTGCTTCATTTCGACTGCCTGGAGATTCTCAATCGGTTAATTCCAATGCCGCAACTCAACAGGGCAAATAATTGACAACGGCCGAACCTGCAGATTCTCCGAAAAAGGCGAAGCCAAGCCCGGCTGTCGCCCGAGTAGTGTCCACCTCGTCAACCCCGATCTTCCAGACCTTGGGTATTCCCAGTTGCCAGTCCGGATCATTGATGTGGGCATGATAGCCGCCCCCGACCATATTCGCCAGTTCCTTCAGGCTGTCTTCGAGGTCATCATCATTAACCTGGTGTTCTTCGATGCCCAGGAAGTTAGCAGTCAGCATTGTGGCGAATTCTTTACTCACTCGCAGGGTAATAGCAATACTCCCTTTGTGATTCAGGAGATGGATTTCCGATTCGTAGTCGAAGGATTGAACCGGTCCACACTCCTCGAAATCCACCATGGCAAAAAACATAGCCTCGAGGACTTCAGAAATCACATCCTTCAAAACTTGTTCCCACTCTAGAGCCATCTGCCTCTCCCATGATGCCGCTCAGCAAGGCCCGGATCTCATCGGGCCGGAACGGTTTGCGAATGTAACCGCTGCCGCCGAGAACCATCAACTCATTGAGCCGGTCTTCGTTGGCTTCCGTCGTAACGAAAACTACCGGGGTATCCCTGCAAATATCCTTCTCCCTCAAAGAGCGGATAAACCCAAACCCGTCCATTACAGGCATGTGGACGTCGGACAAGATCAGGTCGATCCACTTGCCCTCCAGGATGTCCAAGGCTTCCTGGCCGTTTGAGGCTTCCAGGCACTCTCCAATCTCGAAACCCGAGAGTCGGAGAGTTTTCAAAATGACCTTCCGCATCGATTTGGAATCATCCACTATCATAACGTTGTATGACATGACGCCCCTCGCGCGCTGCGATTTAAACCGTGCACATCAAATTTCGATCTCAGCTTCGCCACCTACCTTCAGAACCACCCGACCGGTATCCATCTCCAGCCTTACAGTCCTGTTGGCGTCTCCCCCAACGTGTTCAGCGGCAATCGGCACGTTGTTTTTCCAAAGAATTTTGCGCATGGCCAGATAGTTTCTCTTCCCGATATTGAAGATTCCCTTTGGGTCCAGCATCTGCGCGCCCCCGACTGTTTTGACCACGATGTTCTCTTTTTTGGCCCCCAGTTGGTAGCTAGTCCTGAAAAGGAGCGTGATTCCCGTATCCGCAAACATGCACGGATTCTTCCTTGCTTTCTCCTGATCGATGGAGGACTCCGGAAGCATATAGTGCAGCATTCCGCCAACCCTCGAGACCGGATCGAAAATTATGACTGCAATACAGGAACCCAGAGAATAGGTAATCAGAAGCTCGGACGGAGAGTTCCTCACCGCCATATCGGCCACACCGATGACTATTCTCCTCTGAAAATTGTCTGTATGAAACGGTGCCGCATAATCCATCAGAGATCAGACCCACAGTGATAGTTGCCGATTCGTTCCCTCGAACATGTCAGTATCTTATCCGGTGTTTCCGGACGTACACTAGTTCCGGTATATGGCCGGGCGCACATAAGTCAGTTTATGCGACAGTCCGGTCAGGCTCTCGGAGTGGCCGACACAAAAATATCCTCCCGGGCACAGAAATTTCGCCATTTTGTTGACGAGTTCCTCCTGCGTCTTCTTGTCGAAGTAGATCATCACGTTTCGGCAGAAAATGAAATCGAATGGACCTTTTAACGGATAAGGCTCTTTGAGGTTCAAACGTTGAAAAGTGACGATCCGTTTGACATGGGAAGCTATCTCGTACTCCGGTCTCCCATTTCCGTTGCTGATCTTGCGAAAATTGCCCTGCCGCATAGCCAACGGTACTTTTTGTATTTTATCCTCTGAGTAAACCCCGCTGCTTGCCGCTTGCAGAACACGCGTCGATATATCGGTCGCCAGTATCCGGAAATCCCATTTCGCGGGCTGCGGCAGATGTCCCAGCAAACACATCGCAAGGCTGTATGGTTCCTCACCTGTCGAACACCCTGCGCTCCAGATCCTGATCCTGGAATCCCCGGCCTTTTGTTTTCTTTCGATCATTTCAGGCAGCGCGACCTGTTCCAGAAAATCAAAATGCTGCGACTCTCGAAAAAAATACGTAAGATTCGTCGAAATAGAATCGAGAAAATGGATGAATTCGCCGGCATTTGCAGCGGATGTTATAAACTTGAAATATTCTCCGTATGAATCTATCCCGGTCGTTCTGAGCCGCTTGTTGAGCCTTGCCTGAAGAAGCGCTTTTTTGCCTTCGTGCAAGTTTATACCGCACTGCTCGTAAACAAGTTGGCTGAACTTCTGGAACAGGCCATCCGACAGATTATTTTCCATTCCGTCTACTGCCTTTCCGGGGGTCTTGAACACACAAACAGCTTCGCATCAGGCCACTTTATCCAGAAGACTCAGTTCGCTGTTGCTCAGAACCCGGTCAATCTCGAGCAATATCTTCACCCCTCCGCCCGTTTTTGCCATCCCCAGGATGTATTCGGTATTCAGAGAAGTCCCGAAGCTCGGTGTGTCTTCGATATCTGCGCCCTTTATATTGAGCACCTCGGAAACCGAATCCACCACCACGCCTATGTGCAGCTTGCCGGTCACGCCGTCGATCTCGACTACTACGATGCATGTGCGCTCTGTATAGCCATTTTCTTCCATACCGAACCTGAGCCTCAGGTCAATTACCGGAATTACCTTACCTCTGAGATTTATCACCCCCTTAACGAAATCGGGTGTCTGCGGGACCGGGGTAATCCTCATCATCCCGATGATTTCCTTAACCTTTAAGATGCCGATTCCGTATTCTTCATCCCCCAGAGAAAAGGTGAGATACTTTCCCTCCCTCTCCATCCCCGAACTTCCAAACCGATTTACCTCGCCAGGCTGATCTTTCATAGGGAATCCCTTCCTGTTCCGCGTCTGTTATGCATTCCATCTTTCGCGGACGACTGGACGGCTTTGCAAGCAACAACTCCGGCCTCCTGACGTCCGGCACTCAGTGCGTGAGTGCTCGGCTGATTCCTCATCTGCTGAATAGCCAACTCTTCAAAATGCGACAATCTTGCCGCTCTTTGCGTATACATCGGCAAAAGAAATCTTTTTCTTCAATGCAACTGTCGAAAATTCTGCGCGAATGTGTGGAATAAGGATAATCAGTCGATAATCGAGGTTGGAGGGAAAATTGCCCCTTGACTTTCACCTTTTATACACCTTAAATTCGAATTGAGAAATCGAGTTCAGGATGGCAGGGCTTACTCCGATGCAGGGAAAAATTTTACTGTAGAGAAAACAAAACCGGATTGAAGCCGGCCGATGCCCGGATGAAATCGATTGCGGCAAGCGCCGAGGATGTTGAGGCGGTGGGTGTTGTAATGGGCCTTTTGCGCAGTTACCGAAATCATCGGCATTGAGTTCACCCGCGGTAACTCATGTCCCATCGATCCAGGCGGAATTTATGCTCCGGAATATAGTTCATCTCGGGATTCCCGATTTTTATGCGGCAATCGAGGAACTGAGGCAGCCGGAATTGAAGAGGCGCCCGCTCGTTCTGGCGCAAGGGGGCGAGAGATCCGTTATCCAGGGCGTAAACAGCAATGCCAGAAAAGAGGGCATCCGGGAGGGTCTGCCTCTTTACAGGGCTCGCCGCCTGTGCCGCCCGCTTCATGTAATGCCGCCGGATTTTTATCGTTACCGGGAAAAACACCGGGACATAGTCCGGGAATTCGGGATCTTTTCGCCGCTCGTAGAAGGGAGTCACCCGGGAAGTTATTTCATAGATATTTCCGGTACCCACCGCCTCTGGGGACCGGGACCGGACCTGGCCTGCCAGGTGGAAAAGAATTTGTACGGGAAAATGGGGCTTCGTGCGCGGATCGGACTTGCTTCGAACAAGCTGGTAAGCCAGGTTGCCGCAGATTGCATCGGCCCGGGAGACTTGGGTTATATCTTTCCCGGCAATGAAGAATCTTTCTTTTCGCCTCTGCCGGTGGATCTTCTTCCCGGCGTGGGTGAAGTTACAACTTCCAGGCTGGCCGGTTTCAACATCCTGAAAATCGGGCAGCTCGCATCCTTTCCCCTCGATATGCTTGCGGCGGTTTTCGGCAGGAGTGCCGAGCGTCTTCTTAAAATCGCAAAAGGCATGGATCACTCCCCGGTACTTCCCGCGCAACAGGTCCCGAGGGTATCGGGTATGAAAATTCTGGACCGGGATGAAATCGACCCCGGACGGCTTGAATCCGTTTTGTTCCGGCAGGTTGAAGAGGCAGGATGGAACCTGCGGCGCCATAATCGCTGTCCGGGAAACTTCAGATTGGAGATTCTGTATGTGGACGGCATATCGGTCGATACCCGCAGGCGGATTTTTTCCGATTCTTTCCAGTCTGACCGGTTTCTTTTCCGGTCGATTCTTCCCGCTTTTTATCAGCTTTTTCAAAGACGTGTGGCCGTACGCAGGCTGGTGTTGGAATTTTCGGACCTCGTGATGCCGTTTACTCAGCTTTCGCTTTTCCCCTGGGAAAAAAAGACATCGTCAAAAGAGCGCAATCTTCAGAAAGTACTGGATGCGATCCGCATGAAATTCGGAAAAGGAATAATTGCCTGGGGAAAGATAGCTTAATTGAGAAACCCCGGGCACTCACCGCAGAGGCGCAGAGAGCGCGGAGAAATTTTAACTAAAAACTAAAAACTCAAAACGAAAAACTCACAATGACTGATTTTGTCCATCTACATGTCCATTCCTTCTATTCCATGATGCAGGGCGTAAGTTCACCCGAAGTCCTGTGCAGGGAGGCCAGGAAGGCCGGCTTTACCCATCTTGCCCTGACAGATACAAACGGTTTCTACGGTCTTGTTAATTTCCTGGAAGCCGCACGCTCAATCGGAATCGAGCCTGTGGTCGGGGTCGAGATAAAAACAGCACAAACGAGTGCGGTGATTCTTGCCGGAACCGCTGCGGGATACGAAATCCTCTCGGACCTCATTACCCGCCGCCATATCGAGAATGATTTCTCGCTTATCAGAAGCCTCCCGGAAAAAAGCTCTGATATTGTGTTTCTCAGCGCCGATCCGGAATTGCTGAAAGTATTGCGCAACCGGCTGGAATGCTTTTTTGAAATAGTGCCGGGCCCATCCGACCGAAAGCTCCTCCATGCGGCAAAAGAGATCGGCATTGCGCCTGTGGCCACAAACGCGGTCCATTTTGTCAAGGAGGATGACTACCCTCTCCACAGGCTCGTTCGGGCTATAGACCTGAACAAGACCCTGGGGTCCCTTGCGCCGGTGGAGACAGCAACTCCGGGCCGGTGGCTCAAATCAGCACGCGAGATGTCCGCACACTTCCCCAACTGTCCGGAGGCGCTGGCCAACTCGGTAAAAATTGCCCGGGCCTGCCATACAGCCTGGGACCGTTTTCAGACCGTTTTCCCCCATTACCTAGACAAAAACGAGGACCATTTCGCCATCCTTGCCTCCGAGTGCCGTGAAAGGATTGGCTGGCGTTACGGAAAAACCTCCAGGGCAATTGAAGATCGCCTCGCCGAAGAACTCGATCTTATCCGCTCGAAGGGGTTTGTCGATTATTTCCTCGTAGTGGCCGATATCGTACGCCGCCGCCCGATCCACTGCGGGCGAGGCAGCGGGGCCGCAAGCCTGGTAAGCTATCTTCTGGGAATAACGCATGTCGATCCCATCCGGCACAATCTCCTGTTCGGGCGGTTTCTAAACCCCGAACGCAAAGACCTTCCGGACATCGACGTCGATTTTCCGTGGGACGAACGCGATAGGCTTTTTGAAGAAATAACGGCCCATTACGGAAGCCAGAGGATGGCCTTGGTCAGCAACCATGTTGGGTTCCGGGCCAGGGCTTCAGTGCGGGAAGTGGCGAAAGTATACGGCATCCCCGCCTCCGAGATAAAGGAGGTAACCCGCAGGATGAACTACTGGAACTCGCGGGGAATATGGGAGCATATAAAATCCGATCCCAAATTCCACAATTTCCCCCTGGACCCCCCCTGGCCGGAAATCATCGGCCTTGCTTCGCGCCTGGACTCAGTGCCCCGAAACATCGGGACCCACTGCGGCGGGGTAGTGCTGGTTCCGGACCGGGTATCGAGGTATGTTCCGGTCCAGATAAGCGCCAAAGGGGTCCGGATCATCCAATGGGAAAAAGACCAGACCGAAAAGGCGGGCCTTGTCAAAATAGACCTCCTCGGCAATCGCTCACTTGCCGTGATCCGAGACACCATCGAGTCGATTCGGGAAAATACGGCAAAGAGCATCGACTATGCGAACTTCAATCCCATCGACGACCCGCAAACCCGGGAAATCATCAGCCGGGGAGATACAATGGGAGTCTTCTATCTGGAATCCCCAGCCATGCGGCTCCTCCAGGCAAAGGCAGGAACGGGGGATTTCGAGCATGCCGTAATCCATTCGTCCATTATCCGCCCGGCTGCAAACCGGTTTATTCGGCAATACCTGAGCCGGCTTCACGGAGAGCCGTATGAGCCGCTCCATCCAAGCCTCAGGGAGATCCTCGCAGAAAATTACGGGATACTGGTCTATCAGGAAGATGTCGTGCAGGCGGCGATGGCGCTTGCCGGCTTTTCATGGGGCGAGGCGGACAGCCTTAGAAAAGTTATAAGCAGAAAAAGCCGGGAGCAGCTCTCAGACTACAAGGCGCGATTTGAGCAGGGATGCGCCCGAAACGGGATTTCCCACGAAGTAGTGGAAAGCGTCTGGGACATGTTCACCTCTTTTTCCGGCTATTCGTTCTGCAAGCCGCACTCGGCCTCATATGCCCTGGTGAGCTTCAAGTCCGCGTATCTTAAAGCTCATCATCCGGCGGAGTTCATGGCGGCGGTCCTCGCCAACGGAGGAGGCTATTACAGTACCTTCGCCTACATTTCGGAAGCCAGGCGCATGAAGATCGAAGTCCTGGGACCCGACATAAATGAAAGCCGGCTGCCTTACACCGGCATGGGGAAAACGATACGAACAGGTTTTCAACAGCTTCAGGCAATAAGGAAGAGCGCCATCGAAGCCATCCTCAAAGAAAGAAGCCGAGGTGGACCCTTTTCATCAATCGAGGACTTTCTCGAACGGCTGATGGGGCAAGTATCTGCCACGGACGCTGCGATACTTGCCAAAAGCGGCGCTATGGACTCCATTTCCGGGGCCTTCAACCGCCCGCAAATTCTCTGGTTTATCGCAGCATGGCTGAACAGATTCGGCGCACCGAATAACACGCAATTCAGACCGGCCCCATCGCATGATTTACAGGCGCCGCCGAAGGCAGCGCTGACCCTGGCCGCGGGCCCGCCGCCTTTACGCTCCCCGCTTCCCGCTTCTTTTTCCCGATCGCAAATAACTGCATTTCACTCGCGCTCTCCCATACAGGTTCCTGCCCTCCCGGATTTTTCCGAGCGCCTGAAATGGACGCATGAATTCGAAACCCTGGGATTTCTCCTCTCGGTCCATCCTCTTGAACTGGCAGAGCCGTTTTTCCGGTCCCTCAGGCAACCGGTGGTTGCGGCATCCGATATGGCCGCACACGTTGGGAAGAAAATTCGCATGAAAGGATGGCCCGTCACACGTAAGGAAGTCGTGACCAGGGAAGGGGAAGAAATGGAGTTTTTTACCTTCGAAGATAAAACCGGAATCTTTGAGACGGTCTTTTTCCCTAAACCATTCAGACGATTTTGCCAGGACCTGGATATGGGTCATGCATATCTACTGCACGGGCTGGTGGAAAGCGAATTTGACGTGGTTTCTCTAAATGTGGATTATGCCTATCGGGTACTTTGACAGATTCGCACGCCATTTTGAAGATTTATTACGTTACAAAAGGAACTCGGCCAGGGGATTTCTTACATTTCCGCAATTGGGAATTCGCATCGTGAGGCCGGGGGGCATTGTGCAAAGCTTCTCCGGCGTCCCGCCCGGCGGGCATTACCTTCAACCTCAGCGCCGGAGCCATCCAACACAAATTGGTACTGTTCTTGCTGTTCTCCCTGCAAGGAAGAGTCCTTCCAGCATCGGAGGACATTGGAAAGACAAGGAACAGGGCAATTGATAAGATTACCAACTTGAAGTGTGAGACCACGATGAAAAAGAGAATCCTTTTTGTAGATGATGAATACAAGGTGCTGGATGGCCTCCGGAGGAGGCTTCGAGGCATGCACTCGGAATGGGAAATGGAATTTGCCGCGAGCGGGATGGAAGCCCTTGAGGTTCTGAATGGCAAGTCATTCAATGTAGTGGTGGCGGACATGCGGATGCCGGGGATGGACGGGTGTCAACTTTTTGAACTGGTAAAAAATCTGCATCCTGAGGCCGTCCGCATCATTTTCTCTGAACATTCGGATAAAGATCTGATCCTCGACTCGGCGGGGCTGACTCACCAGTTTCTCGCCAAACCCTGTGACGCGCAGGCGCTGAAAACAACGATAGGCCGGGCATGCGCTGTGCGTGACCTGCTGGAAGATGAATCTCTCATAAACGTCATTTCCAAAATAGATTCGCTGCCGAGCCTGCCATCTCTTTACAAAGAAGTGGTGGAAGAGGTGAACTCTCCGAATGGGTCGCTTGCAAGAGTCGGTGAAATCATCTCAACAGATGTCGGAATGTCGGCGAAGCTCCTGCAGTTGGTCAACTCCGCCTTTTTTGGCCTCTCCGCGCCAGTCTCCAGCACGGTGAGGGCTGTCAACCTCCTTGGGCTGGAAACCATCAAGACGCTTATTCTCACCATAAAAATCTTCTCGCAGTTTGACCGGGCCGGTTTGCCCTGCTATTCGATTTCAAGCCTGTTGGACCACAGCATCTCGACGGGCATACTCGCCAGAAGCATTGCCACACAAGAGGATCTTGAACAAAACCGGATCGATCAGGCTTTCATGGCTGGTTTGCTCCACGATATAGGCAAACTTATCCTGCTGGACAAATTACCTTCGAAGTGTCTCGAAATTTCTGATGCCGTTAATTCCAGTGGCTGTCAGCTCTGGGAAGCCGAGCAAAAGGTCCTGGGGACCTCTCATGCGCAGGTTGGGGCCTACCTGATGGGCATATGGGGGTTTTCCGAGTCCATCGTCGAGGCAATTGCGTTCCACCATTGTCCGAGCAAGTGCTCAAACGGCTCCTTTGGCATTCTGAGCATCATTCACCTGGCAAATGCGTCCGAACACGGCGATCACGCTAAGAAGAATGGAAACCGGCTCGACGCTGACTATCTGGACAAACTCGGAATCGGCGACACGCTTGATGCAAACCCAACAATCTATTGCGATGCCATGTAAAAGACCTCTATCCGGCCCGGGAGGCGTCTCTTTATTCTCCGTAAGGCCTCTGTGGTAAACAGGTACGGTGAACTCAAGAGGGGTCCAGGTCCTGCAACGTTCACTTCTCACCCATCACTTTATCGGTGCCCATCCGTGTCCATCCGTGGTTCCAACTCTTTACCCTGCTTAGAGACGGCAATTTACCTGAGAGTATCCCGGAGAATTAGCATTAGGAGCCGGTTTATGCTAATATGCCTCCACAATGGAAAAGACTTTCAAATCCTGCGGCCGAAAACAAATGCCTCCGCTCCAATTCTACGAGGGCAATTTACCTCCGAGAGCGCCGGCTCTCGCACATGAATAGGCGGTATAACACCCCGAGCGCCTTCTGAGAGAAATCAAAAAGAGGAAGCTCATCCATGGAACGGGAAATAATTGCTCTGCGCGGAGGTGGTGACCTCGGGTCCGGCGTTGCATGCCGCCTGCACCGCAGCGGGTTCCGGGTGGTCATCCTGGAAGTCGAGCAGCCCCTGGTAGTCCGGAGAACTGTAGCGTTTGCACAGGCGGTTATCGACGGCAAAGCGACCGTTGAGGGGGTAACCGCTGTTCGGGTTGCGACGCTTGTGGAGGTCCGCCAGGCATGGCAGGATGGGCATCTGCCGGTCATGGTTGACCCGGAGGTGAAGATCAACGCCGCGATGAAGCCGGACGTCATTATTGACGCCACTCTGGCAAAGCGGGACACCGGTCTGCGCTGCAATATGGCCCCTCTGACCATCGCGCTCGGGCCCGGCTTTGAGGCGGGCAACCATGCCCATATCGTGATCGAGACAAACCGCGGCCACGACCTGGGACGGCTCATCTTTCAGGGCGAGGCTCAGCCAAACACGGGCATTCCCGCGCCGGTCGAAGGGTACGGCGCCGAGCGCCTGCTGCGGGCCCCATGTGAAGGAACTGTCAGCCACGTTCTCGGCATAGGCACTGAAGTCCGGAAAGGCGAGGTTATCTGCCGTGTTGGCGGGCAGCCGGTTACAGCCCCGTTCGATGGGATTGTTCGTGGGCTCATAATGAACGGCAGGATCGTACCGAAGGGGCTTAAAATAGGCGATGTGGACCCCCGGCCGGTCAGGACACTGTGCTACACTGTATCGGATAAGGCGCGCGCGCTCGGCGGTTCAGTTCTTGAGGCGATACTCTACTTCCGCAACAGGGCTGAAAGACCTCAACCCTCAATCTGCATAATTCCTTCAGGATCCAACAGATTGAAATCGCCTTGCACGGACAGGAAGCAGCCATGAATGAGCCCGTTTGAATACATGCTTGCTGCCGCAGCGGCGCCCCGGTCCAGAGCGTCTTTGCGCTGCGAGGGGCTCAGGTCGTGAACGGCTGTCGTAACATTCATGTCGCCCAGATCGGATGTTGGATCAAGATCGGCCGCGCGGGCTTGTTTGACGTTAATCCCGCAAGCCGTTATTTTCCCGGCGATCAAGGTGGCGGCGGCATCTGCAATACTGGCGCTGCTGCCCCAAACTGTGACCAGGTCCGCGACTCCGGGCGAATAACTTCGCCCCATCCACCCACTGGAAGCGACACCGCCTATGCCTGCCCCGCCCCGGACATAAAGTCTCCCGGCCATCTTCTCCGCGCCGATCGCTTTGAGTGCCACCACGGCCGTTTTGCCCCTGGCAAGGCGAATGGCAATATCCCCACCGTTGTTGACAATCACCTTGTCCGCTCCCATACAAAAAGCGGCATCGGCTACATGGTCGGCCGCTGCCCCGGCAACTGCAGCTAAAGATGTAAGTTCTTTGGACACTTTTGCGGCAGCCATAAAGGCTCGGCCGACCACATCGGGCAACTGTGGGTCTGATGGCAGGCGGCATACCGGAACTTTGAGGAATCCTTGAAAATCAGACAGAACCTGCAGGCAGGTCAATGCAGAACGGGAGGCGATGGCGGCCATGACCGGCCTCGCCCGTTCTTTGTCCCAAACGGATATGGTCATGGTCATCGGACCCCAGTCCACCAGGATTAGGTCGTCGGCCAGGACCTTTACCGGCACAAAAGCTTCAATCTGGTCTAACATGCCGATAGTCCAGCGGCGTCAGAGCGGAAAAAGGTTTCATGGCCTCAATATGCCCGCCCATGGTCTCGTAATCTTCGATGCGCATGGTGTATTCCACCGGAACCACGGTTGCAGGGGTGGGGACCCAGGTAAAAGCACCGCTTTGAACCTGCTGCACATCCACATAGAAAGTAATCCCTCCTCCCGGCAGGACAAACACCGGGGCGCCGCCGCAGGTCAATACGGCGCGTTGGGAGTGGACGGCCCGGGTGAGCCGCAGGGGATATTTCACAACGCCCGCCCGGGCCGAGCCGCCAACCCCACCCACATATAGCGCCGACACCAGGGATTCCTGGCAAGTTTCAGAAATGGCTTGAATTGCGGTGCGTGCTGCATCGCTCATTTCCATGGGTTCGAACCGCCACTCCTGGTTTAGCCGGAACATCGCAAACCGCTCACCGGTCGTCTCAGTAATCAGCAATGTGGCGCCCGGGACCGTCAAATCCTTATCTATCGTGGCAATAATACTTAAAGGATCTTGAATGTCCGTACCGCCCCAGCCATCGCCATGATTGCCGAAATAGCGGCCCGGAGTAGATAAACGGTATATCAGGCTGAGGCCGGAGGGTTTCTTCCCCAGGAATCGGCCGGCGGTATGATGAGTAAAAAGTGATGTGATGTGGGAGTCCAGCACGATGACCTCATCGGCGGCTTTCTCGAAAAACCTGGCGAACAAGCCGGCCGCAGCCGACCCACAGCCGACCCGCATTTTAGCTATTCTTTTTTTGTTGACCACCGGCGCCTGTCCCACCTGGATCTCCAAATTGGCTCCGCCTTTTACGGTCAACTCGACGGCCTCCCGATTCGCAATGGCCGCCACCGCGCGGGCGGCGGCAAACCCTGCTTTCCCCGTGAGCCGGTTTACTCCGCCGATGCACAGTATCTTGGACCCATATTCTTCGGTCTCCACCATGCCCACCGTGCGCCCTTCGAACTTGACCGGAGCACCTTCGGGACCGATTGAAAGATCCGTGTCGATCTTCACTTTGATACTGGAATAGGAAAGAGGGGCTTCCGTGACCACGGTAACCACATCTACGCCATTCCTTCGATCCGTAACGATATAAGGGGCAGGGACATAGTCGGGGTAAGTGCCTCCCGCGCCAATTGCCGTGATGATGGGCTGCTTGATTTCCAGGCTCGCTTCCGGCGCCAGGAAAGGTGCCACATCCTGATAAGTCAAAAGCGGCCGGGTACGAAGCAGGTCTCCCTGTTGATTTATAAAACGACGGCATGCGCCGGTTTGCCCCTCGGGAATCTGGCACGCTACAGGACATTTTCCACAGATCACGCTGCCGGGAGCCAGGGTCTGGACTTCGGTCACGGCCTGCCTGGGACAGACTTTAAAACAGGTTTGGCATACAACGCATCCTTCACCGATAACCGCTTTTTTGTTTTCCAGGCGAACAATGCGTAAAGGACAATCTCTAACGCAAAGTCCACAACCGTTGCACTTTTCTGGATCGATCTTCATATTATTCGAACCCTTGGCGCTTAGGCATCAGCGTTCTCCAAAGCTGGAGATCGGCTCGTATCGTAAGCTGGAGCACCAGAAGCCTGGACGAATCTGCTCGTAAAGTCATTCAAGGCAGCCAGTACATGTTCTCGCGACAGTCTTATTGTCTCTCCCATGTCGCCGCACTTGAAAGCTTCGCAAATCTTGCGGTGATAGCGACAGGATCTTTCAATGTGGTCACGATCTGACAGTGTTTGGTAGCTGAAGTACCTGATTTGATTGTGGAGTACCTGCAGCATGTGCTTCAACCGCTTATGTCCCGCGACTTCAGTCGGCACATCGTGAAAGCTGGCATTCAATTCCTGATAAGCAAGGATCCTGGGCGGATCTGACCGGACACATTCCTCCATCGCTTCGACCAGGCGGCCCATCCGGCCGATGTCCGACGCGGTAAGCCGGTCAAATGAAAGAGTTATCGAGAATGCATACAGCTCGGCCTTTAGCGTGTAGATTTCCAATGCATCCTGCTCGCTGATTTCGGCTACAAAAACTCCGCGTCTCGGCATCCTGAGTATTAGGCCTTCAGCTTCCAAAAGTTTAAACGCCTCGCGAATCGGCGGCCGGCTGATTTTTAACGCCGCCGCGACCTCCGCCTCGGTAACCTTGCTTCCGGGTTTGAATTTCCCCGTATAAATTGACTTTTCAATATATTCTCGAACTATATCGGTAACAGAAGGTACCCTCATACATAACTCTTTCTTTGCTCTTCGCTTCGATTTAATTCGGCATTTTTCCGCTGTACCGCGTAATGCCGCCCCCCGGTTATTCCCATCGGGCGGTAACTGTCTTTTCGTCCAGAAAGAGTCTCATTGAAGCCATCCGGCTCTTGGCGCCACCCATGAATGACTTTCTCTTGGAGCCCAAGGGGAAAAAGGCATATGGCTGAGGAACTCCAACGTTAATCCCCACATTGCCTACAACGACTTCCCGGGCAAATTTCCTGGCATTGCGGCCGCTTTCAGTCATAATGCAGGCTGAATGGCCCAGGTCGGTCTTCGTGTTGATCCATTGAATGACTTCATCCAGGCTGTCCGCCCTCATCAGTCCTGCTACCGCCCCGAATGCCTCCTCTTTGGCAGCGGTCATATCCGAATGCATGTTTTCCAGGATCGTCGGCCCCATAAAGAATCCCCCCTGCGATGAGGGGCGCGCGAGTCGTCCATCGAGCACCATGGTAGCACCTTCGGATAGAGCGCCCTCTACCCAGGCAATGACCTTGTCCCGTCCTGCGGCGGTGCAGTACGGACCCATGCCGGTGGTTTCGTCTAAACCATATCCGAGCTTCAATCGTTGCGCTTCGGCGACGAAGAGGGCCTTGAATTTCTCATAGATATCGCCCACGATCACAACATTGTCCGATCCCAGGCAGCGCTGGCCGGTCATGCCGAAGCAGCCCTGGCGGATGAAAGGAATGATTGTTTCAATGTCTGCGTCCGGCATGACGACCACTGTATTTTTGCCATTGCCGTTTATGGAGGAATTTTTCCCCAGTTTCCCGCACAACTCGAATAAATCCTTGCCGGCAGTCGTGGATCCGATGAACCCCAATCCCTGGATTTCAGGCTGTTCGAGAACATATTTATTGATTGCCCGGCCACCGTGAATCATGTTGATCGCTCCTTTGGGCCAGCCGGCCTCCAATGCGACCCGATTTATGTATTCGGCGGCAACGGGATCCTGGCGGCTCGGGCTAATGACCACGGAGCAGCCTGCGGCCAGAGCGTAAGGAACGAAAGAGGACCATGCATGCATTGGGATGTTGCCGGGAGAGACAATGAGGAATGCGCCCATCGGCTCCCAGGTCATCCACATGTCGATCCCGGAAGCCAGATGGTCGATGTGCTCGTTTCTGGCAGCCATACCGTAGGCCGCAGAGCAAGCCGACTCTATGTTTTCGATACAACGGCGGACCGAACCTCTGGATTCACCGATCGTGCGCCCATGATCCTGCGTCAGAACCCGCGTCAACTCGTCAAAATGTTCTTCGAATTTCTGGCGCATATCGAAAAGCATCCTGGCCCGCTCCCGAAGCGCGATCTTCTTCAGCGCCTCGAATCCCTGCCGGGCTGCCTCTACGGCCGCCCGCGCTTCTTCCCTCGTGGCTGTAGGAAACTCGGCAATTACTTCACCGTTGGCCGGATTCACCGTTTGATTGACAGTCGGCGTTTGCGAATCGACCCATTCCCCACCAATCAACAGCCGCAGTTTTCCATAGTTTTTCCTTACCTCAGGCAACACCGCCATCGTCTTTCTCCAATCGATTCCCAATATTTCAGCTTCGAAATTAAGCTACCGCAAGCCATCTTCATACTTCGCCTGTTCTTTGGTCAACCCCCCGATGCGGGGCAGCGGCCGGCCTGAATCCGTGACAACCAAGACCACCATGAGTTCATCGGGACCCGGGGCATCCTCCACCGAAACAGTCATCCCGTCAAAATGAGATCGGATAAAGGCGGCATCTTTATGGTTCAGGGGGATATCGATCGTGCACCCGGCCGAACCCCGTTTTTTGATCGAGGGGATGAGGGCCAGTCCTCCTCCCAGTACGTCCCGAAAAGGTTTGCCCATCTTGGGATGCATGATCGCCGCCGCATGCTCCAACTCTCCGTTGATACCCGTTATGCAACCTTTGGCGTAACTTTCAGCCCGCTCGGGACCGATACTCAGTGCATCCAGGCACTTCCTGCCAAGCATGTCCCCCAGTTCGGCTCCAATGTCCATCAATTCGGTCAAGTCTTCCACATAACGACCGGCACAGGGGTTATCGATCACGGCAATCGCCGCTGCTTTGCGGGTTGGCGGACTGATTGCACGGTCCATCTCCCTGATCGTTTCCTCTACAATCGTCACCAGCTTGCGAATTTTCATATCTTTGACCTCCTTGCCTGTTTCAATCCACGCCCCAGCGCTGAGGAGCGATTCGCTACACTGATACCTTCAAAACGCTCCCCGTTCACCCATCCTTCACAAAATCGCGGCCTTGCGCACGGGCGGGGGAGTGTTGCGGCTGGTCGTCACCACTACCTTACCGTCTATCATGATGACGGACACACCCGGAGTATCTCCCTCGGCCAGACAGGCTAAAACGTCTTTGCCTGTCGATCCAATGGACGTATCCAGAAAAACCAGATCGGCCTCGAGCCCTTGAGCAATCCGGCCCCGGTTGAGGCCGAACACTCGGGCGGTGTTCCCTGTGGCTGCGCAGACAGCCAGAGCCGGGTCCATACCACCCAACGAGGCAAGCAATGAGATATTTCTCAAGATGCCCAGGGTCACGACTCCGGTTCCCGATGGCGAATCATTGCCCAGGATCAAACGATGGTGTTCACCTCTGGCTGTAATAAACTCACTCACTTGTGCCGCTCGCTTGACGTTGCCGCATTGGACAATTTCTATGGCCGCATCGATTTGTTCGATAACCTGTCTGGCTTCATCAAGACTCATAGCGGTAGGGCCGCCATTGATATGGGACACGATGCTCGGCTTCACTGTCAGAAGTTGCTTCGCGCCGACCACCGACGACCCCGGGATCGAAGTACCGCCCGAATGCATCATGACTACCATTTTGTATTTTTTAGCCCAGCGGCACATTTCAGCCGCTTCATCCGGTTCCTTGACCGAGCCTAGCCCGATTTCCCCGACAACTGCGACCCCTTCCCGGGCCATCTCTTCGAAATCTGCCTCAGTAAGCCCTTTTTCCAGTATTACCGCCCCACCGAGCACTTTCATCCCGCCCGGCCTGTAGTTTGCCCAGGCCTGGGCCGCCAGAATTGCCAATGCCTTGGTTCCCGCCGCCGTTTTCGGGCGTCCGGGCAGGTGGACCTCTCCCGCCGAAATACTGGTGGTCACACCGCCGTGAAGAGTCGAATCCAGGAAGTTCTGCATCTGCTGCCTGGGCGTGTAATCGCCCAGAACCACGTGACAATGCGAGTCGATGAGTCCAGGGCACAGTGCGCCCCCACCGGCGTCGATCACTCCGGCCCCCGGTGGAACACTCAGCCCCATGCCGATTTCCGCAATCAGCCCTTCTCTGACCAGTAAGGAATCGGCATCCAAAATCGGCCGGTCGACATCGCCTGAAAGCATTAACCCCACATTTTTTATGAGCCAATCTGCCATTTCTGCCCTCCATTAGCACAAGACATCAGATCTAAAGCGACTGCCTACGCTTTAATTGTGCTGATTCTTTCTAACGCCAGTCCCTTTGTCTCAATACCAAGAATTGCAACAATTATCCCGGCCAAAGCGAATGCACCGGCAACAACCGTAAAGACACCGCTTATCCCGAGCGAACTCAAACTAAAACCCACTATAAGAGGTGCCAGCATCGATCCAACACGTGATAATGTTGCTGCCCAACTGGTCCCTGTAACTCTGATGCCGGTGGGATATAATTCGGGTGTGTACATATAGGTTATACCCCACACTCCGGATACGAAGAAGGATACGGTTATTCCTAATATAACCACATGAATAATTGTAAGTGTATGTCCAAGTGCGTAGCCAAACGCCAGTGTGGCTAACGTCGCCATGAACAGATTAAATACAAGAAGTTTTTTCCTACCATATCGGTCCATTAGATAAGCCGAAAGGATCTGATTAGGAACATAAGCAAGTTGCATAATGAAGACATACATGAATGATCGGACCATAGTATGACCGCCCTTTACGAGGAGACTCGGCAACCATGCAAATAGTCCGTAGTATCCAAACATAGCCAGAAACCATAATGACCAAAGCATCATAGTCCTGGATACATATTGCCGGGAAAATAAAGCAACCGTGGAAACTTTTTTCTCTTCATAAGTGGAAATGACTTCATCATTTAGTTTCGGTAATGCATGGGTCTTGGATACTTGTTGCTCTATGAACTGAACAACCTTATCGGCCTCCTCCACACGACCGTTGAGAGCAAGCCACCTTGGGGACTCAGGCATTGACCTGCGAACGACCCAAATATAGAAGGCGGGCAGTGCGCCGGCAACGAAAGCCCACTGCCAGCCAAGCCAGGGAATGATGTAATACGAAATTGCGGCTGCCGCCAGCCAACCAATCGCCCAAAATGAATTCAACAAGCCCTGGATCCTGCCTCGCCCGCTTGAAGGAACAAATTCACCCAGTAGCGATGTGACTACAGGTGTTTCTCCACCGAGTCCCAAGCCGGCAAAAAAACGAAAAACAATGAGTGAATTGAAGTTCCAGGCTGTCGCGCAGAGCAGAGAGGATATTGAGAATATCAGCATTGTCCATTGGAAAATTGCTTTTCTTCCAAAACGGTCGGCAAGAGGGCCCGACAGAAACGCTCCAATCAGCATCCCGAACATTCCTGAACTGAGCACTATCCCGGTTTGTGCCGTTGAAAGGTTCCAGGCTTTGTTCAGGGCCGTAACTACGAAAGTGATGAGTCCTACGTCAAACGCGTCAAAGGCCCAGGCAAAGCCATTGATTACCAAAAGCCGATAATGGAAAGGTGAAACAGGCAGTCTGTCTAACCTCGCTGCGATACTTGCCTGCCCGGTTGCCATAGAAGAGCCCCCTGTAATTATTTTTGACCTTTTCTCCACTTGCCCCGGAGCGTATAAGCCCGTCTCCCGGCATGAAACCCGGAGCACCTCAACCAGCCATAAGCTATCAGAGTCGAATGGGCATTGTTATCATGTCGCCCTTGCCTGTTCGATGTTGCCCCTCGTCAGCTCATCAAGCGTCTTACCCTTGGTTTCCACGCCCAGAATAAGCACCGACAGGGCAACAATGACAAAGACCCCTGTGAGCATGCCGAAAACGATGCCGTAACCCGTATCCTTGCCATAAGACTGGTAAATCAATCCCACGATAAAAGGGGCAGTCATGGCCCCGATCCGCCCAAATGCCGCGGCCCAACCGACGCCACTCGCTCTGGCCTCAGTCGGATACAATTCCGGTCCATAGGCGTATACGGCTCCCCACGTGCCCAGGCTAAAAAAGTACAAGAGGCAGCCCCATATCAATATTTGCGTAACAGAGTCACTCAGGCCGTAAAAATGGGCTGCCAGCGCGGTACCCAGAAAAAAGATGACCAGGACCGCCTTTCTTCCTATAACTTCAATAAGGTAGGCTGCACTGAAGTAGCCGGGCAACTGGGCCAGGGTCATGATGAGGGTATACTGGAGACTCTTAATCAAAAGAAATCCCTTGCCGACCATCAGGGTTGGAATCCATATGACGAAGCCGTAATATCCAAAATTGAGTCCAAACCACATAATCCACAGGCAAACGGTACGGCGCAAAAACGCACTCGAGAAAAGCTGTGCTAAGCCCATCCTGCCAGTTTTGGCAGCAGATGGGGTCATCGACACTTCTTTGGACGGTTCGATCCCCGCCGCCCTCTCCATCCGGCTCACGATTTCTTCAGCTTCCCGTTCCCGGCCGACAAGTTCAAGATACCGGGGAGACTCCGGGAGGTCTTTTCTCAGGTATGCGGCATAAAGCGCCGGCAGAGCTCCCAGGAAAAAAGCTACCCGCCACCCATACGCCGGTATAACGAGATACGCGATCAGGGCGGCCAATATCCAGCCCCAGGCCCAAAAACTCTCGAGCAGAACGACCATCCTGCCCCGGTTTTTGGCTGGCGAGAATTCAGCGACCAACGTCGAAGCAGCGGGCAGTTCACCACCGAGCCCCACGCCAACGAAGAAGCGAACAATCACCAGCATCAACAGGCTGGTGGACAGACCGGCCAAGGCTGACATTAAACCGTACAGGACAAGGGTATAAAGAATGGTTTGCCTTCGGCCCAACTTGTCGGATAACATGCCAACCACGGCCGCCCCAATACACATTCCCGCCATCGTCACGCTGCCCAGGATACCTAGTTGGGACGGACTTAAACTCCATTGCTTTTGAACCGCAGGCATGACGAACGAAACAAGTCCCACGTCCATGGAGTCGAACATCCAGCCGATGCCGCACAGCAACAGGATCTTCCAATGGAGACGCACTAAGGGCAATCTTTCCAACCGCTCGGAAATGTTCATAGAATCTTCCTCCTCCTTCTCCCCTGATTTTCCTTCTCCTCACCCCTCACTGCCCACCCGCCCTTATCCCATTCACCTACCCACCCATTCACCTATTCGCCAGCCCTGAAATTCCCGGATCGAATACTTGCCTCCATAACTCTTTCCAGGTTGGCCGGAAGGCTCCATATTCTTTCTCCCAATGCATCTGCCAGTGCATTGAGAATTGCCGGTGCAGTAGGTATAAGGGCTGGTTCGCCGACCCCCTTGGCGCCGAAAGGTCCGGTGGGTTCCGGCGATTCAATGATAATGGCCACAACTTCGGGCATATCGGCGCAGGTAGGGATATGAAAATCTTTCATGGATATGGTGTTGCCCGGTTCAAACTCTTCCATCAGGGCAAAACCCACTCCCATGGCCACACCACCGCAAAGTTGCCCGACCACGTTCTCCGGATGGATAGCTTTTCCCACATCATGGGCTGCTATGATTTTTTCAACTGAAACTTCACCGGTGAGCACGTCTACGGTAACCATCGCCATCTGTGCGCCAAAAGCATATGTCCCGTAGGGATCTCCTTGTCCGTTCTCATCTAAGGGGACGGTTACCGGATCGAAAAAACCCTGCCAGGAAAGGGAGGAGCCTTTTGCCTTGATCCGCCTGGCCAGATCGGCAAAAGCGATCCGCTTCTCCGGATTTGTGGAAACAAAAACATGGCCCGAAGCAAATGCCAGGGAGGATTTTGCCGATTTTAGCCGATTCACCGCCTCGGTTAAGAGAACCTCCGCAAGTTTTTCCGATGCCTCCTTAACGGCATTGCCGGAAATGTAGGTTTGGCGGCTGGCAGAAGTTGCACCTGCATTGGTTGTATACTTGGTATCCCCCACAACGGTGCGAATCGTATGCGGTTCGATGCCCAGAACTTCCGCAACTATTTGAGACAAAGTTGTGGTGGAACCCTGACCGATGTCCGCACATCCGGTGTAGAGCGTTACGATTCCGTCTAAATCCATTTCGACTCTGGCCGTAGAGGGATTCTGGGCCCCGGTATTGCCGATGCCGTACCACATGGCGCCGATCCCGATGCCTCGCTTCCGGAAACCATTCACTGCGGATTTTTTCCAGGATTTTCTGGACTCGGCATAATAGGGTTTTAGCGCCTGGAGGCACTCGACGATGCCGACGCTCGCGTTAAGGATTTGACCTGTGGCAGTTTTCGTACCGATCCGATGCGCATTCATCAGGCGGATCTCTAGAGGGTCCACCAGCAACTCTTCTGCATGCAGGTCAATCTGGCTCTCGTGGGCAAAAGCGATCTGGGGCGTACCGAACCCCCGCATCGCACCGCAGAAAGGTCTATTCGTATAGACACAATAGCTCTGGATATCGACATTTTCGATCTCATAGGGACCGGTTGCCTGAACCGCAGCACGATTTGCCACCGCTATGCCGTACGATCCGTAAGCCCCCGTGTCACAAATGATTGTCGCCTTCATCGCAAGCAGCCGGCCCTTACCATCGCAGCCTGTTTTCATTCTGATCAGCAGCGGATGGCGCTTCGCCGTGGCAAGATAAGACTCTTCCCGGCTGTAAACATAGCGGACCGGTCTTTTCAAATGATACAGGGCCAATCCGATGAATCCCTGCACATTCAGATCGAGTTTGGAGCCAAATCCCCCCCCGGTAACAGCCTGAATAACGCGGACCTGGTCATCCTCCAGGGCCAGAAGCGACACGAGTTCCTTATGATCGTAGTGGGGATTCTGAGTGGAAGCATACACCACCAGGGTACCGTCGTCGACGAACCCGGCTCCGGCATCGGGTTCCAGGTAGTTGTGCTCCACAGAGGAAGTTCGATAGGTTTTTTCAATGATGCTTTCGCACCGCTCGAACGCTCGCTCTGTATCCCCTCTTCGAACAGTGCGAACGGTTAAAATATTGCCCTTTTCATGAACTTTCGGGGCATTTGATCCCATGGCCTCTTCAGGATCGAAAACAGGCGGCAGGTCTCGGTAAGTAACCTCTATAGCGCTCAAGGCCCTGCCGGCGGCCTCTTCCGTATCCGCTGCAACCAGGGCCACCGCGTCGGCGATAGATCGAACTTTATCGGAAGCCAGCAGGGGTTGGTCTTTGTTGATAATGCCAAGGAGATTTTTTCCCGGGATGTCTTTGGCGGTAAATACGGCTACGACCCCGTCGAGTCCCAATGCCTTTGCGGGATCGATGCCGACAACTTCCGCATGGGCCCTGCCGCTCCGAAGCGCTTTAAGCACCAGTGGAGAATCGAGTTCAACATCAGCGCTGAACACGGCTTCTCCCTTGAGCTTTTCGAATGCTCCGCTCCTGATGATATTTTTCCCGATAAATTTGCAGGGCTCGTCCATAACTATGCCCCCGCCTGCAGCATAGGATAAAGCATCCTGACCAGAAGTCCCCGTACGGCCGGCTCCTTATAGACTGCCGAAGGCCTTCTTCCCGTGACTTCCAATACCCTTTCGGCCAACAGACCTCCGGCTTCCCAAAGCATCTGCACAGTGGGGACCTTACCGGCAAGATAATCTTCTACGAACGCCATACGCTGAGGCGTTGAAGTGCATGCCCCCAATGCGAAACGCAGGAAAGAAATCCTCCCGTCTGTGTCCTGGCGCGCCATGAAGGCCATACTGATCCTGGCGGTTGCCAACTCTTTTCTTCTTCCGATTTTTTGAAAATCGGCAAAATTGATGTCTTGAGACGGCTTGAGGATGAATCGAACGATGATTTCATCGCCGCGCAACGAACTGACATAAGGCCCCGAGGCAATATCTTGAACGGGCTCTTCGCGCCAACCTTTCTTGCTGGCCAAAATCGCTTTGGCCTCATGTACCAGCAACGGCGGCATCGTATCGGCGCACGGCGAACAATGGGCCACATTGCCGCCGATAGTGGCCACGTTTCGAATCTGTTTACTGGCAAAGGTAGCTGCACATTTTTGAAGTGCAGGTGCATGCCGCTCCAAAAGAGTCGATTCGTAAATTTCAGTCAGGGTCACGCCGGCCCCTATGCATAGCTGCCCGTTACTGAGTTCGATCCCTTTCAGTTCACTCAGCCTGCCTGTATCCAGAACATATTCAGGCTGCACCGAACCTTGCCGAAGATCTATATTAAGATCGGTCCCTCCAGCCAGGATCTCTGTGTTGCTCCCGCGAGCATCCAGAAAATCGAGCGCTTCGGCCAGGGATTCCGGCCGGCGGTATGCGAACTTAATCATCATGCCCCTCTTCCGAGCCGCCTTGCATAGCATCTTCGATGGAAGAAAAAATCTGCTGATAGCCGGTGCATCGGCACAGATTGCCGGCAATCGCCTTGGAAATCTGCGCCCGATTCGGGCTGGGGTTTTCATCAAAAAGCGCTTTGGCGCTCATGATCAACCCTGGTGTGCAAAAGCCGCACTGTACGGCGTGATTTTTGGCAAAAGATTCCTGGAGAGGGTGAAGCCTGCCGGAATCAGCCAGACCTTCGATGGTGACAATGTCGCGCCCGTCCAGTTGAGCCGCCAGCATCAGGCACGCATTTACCGCCTTGCCATCCACCTGTATGGTGCAGGCCCCGCATTCTCCAATCCCGCAGCCCTCTTTGGTTCCTTTGAGTTTTAAAACGTCCCGGAGCATCTCCAGGGCCGTGATATGGCCGGGAATGTCAATTGTCTTTTGTCTACTATTTATTCTGCAGCAGATGCGAATCGTTTCAGGCCCCATCTCAACTTCCTTCAAAGACAGGCAAAACCGAGGTATTACAAGTGCCTGGCAGCTCTATGGAATGCCGGCGGAAGACCCGTTGAACCAGGTCCGCATCGCCCCGGGCCTCGCCGGTAAGCTGACAGTAAACTTTCCGTATAGTCGGCATGAATGCCATTTTACGCTGGAGTGGAACGCCTTTGACGCTACTCTAAAAGTCTATTGTCGTCAATCTTTTTCACCTCGTCCTCAACGCCCTCCAAAGCCCGTCAACTTAAGGCAGGAAACCATGGATTTCACGAATAGCGCGGATCGGGCCTTTATCCCTCACGGCGCAACACGCTGCCGGCTCAGATCCTTGTGCTCGAAGCCAGGTAGAAGCGCCTGTGTCAATCATTCATTTTTATCCGTGGTCATCTGTGAAATCCGTGGTTTAGCGGTTTAGCAGTTTAAATGTCTTCAGGTAGTCTTCCCAAGTATCCACATCCAGAAGGATACCCTCATGCCCGACATCGACGGTTTCGATGAGATCCTCATGAGCGGCCAGGATCGAGCGGGCGCCGATGTCTCCTTCCAGCGCCAGCACCATCGGAAAAAGGGACCGCGCCAGAAGGACCGGATTGCCGCGCTTGCCGGCGAAAACCGGCACGACGATTGACGCACGGGTTGCTTTGTGTTTTTGCAAAACGGCGTCGATGATTCCGGAATCCACCAGGGGCAAATCGCCCAAGAGAAATAGCGCGGCATCGCAGCTTTCCCCCACTGCCGCGATCCCGGCCTTTAAAGAGGTGCTCTGTCCTTTAAGGAAGTCCGGATTGAAAACCACAGTGGCTCCCTTGAAATCGATACTCTCCAGGATGCGTTCATGTTCGCCGCCCAAAACAACGATAACCTCATCAAGAGCTGAGTGCAGTGCGCTTTCGACCACGCGCCCCAGCATGGGTTTCCCGTGGATATCGAGGAGGAGTTTAATCTTCTCCATTCGAGAAGACTTTCCGGCAGCCAGGATGATGCCTGCGACCCGACCCATGTGGTCACCTCAACTTCCCGTGTTCACGCATTTCCAGAGGCTCGGCTCTTCCTCGGCCGATCCTATGAAAATGCGTTTCAGTTTGCCGCGCCCGGGTTCCCGGAGCTGTGCGGCGACATCTTCTCCGTTCTTATGGAGTTCTTCCCGCTGGGCCTTGTTGAGGAATACGAATCTTCGAACTCCGGCAGGGGCGCCTTTCATGATTCCTTCGGGGTGGAGGAGCGCGGCTGCCACAGAGGAAGCAGTGATCGCTTCTCCGGAACTCAGCCCGGTTACGGCGGCATACCGGTCGGTTCTGAATATATGTCTTTCATCGAAGGGGAGCCCTATTGCGCGAAGTCCGGCGACGGCCACCAGGTGGCTTGTGACGGCAGGAATGACGGGCTCGTGAGGCGCCGGGGCTTTCAAAGGGCGGCCCGCGGCGCCGTCGGCTTCGACGATGATCCAGTCCGCAATTCCCGATTGCCAAATCCGCGCAATCATTTCGGGTGTAAATCCGCTGATTTTGCCGTGTTCTTTCAGGTAACCGGCGCCTGCGCTCACGTGGCCGTAGAGCTTCAGAAGCCTCTCGATCTCAGGCAGGAGCACCTCCGGGGCCTCCGAAACAACTGCAGCCGGCGACTGGCTGATTGCTGGCATGAAGATCCTGGTCGTTGTAGTGGTCAGGACCGTTTTCCCGCAATCCTTCATCCACTTCGCCAGTGAGAACATGAGGGTGGTCTTGCCTCCGGCTCCCACCAGAGAAATCAGCCCCCGATCCTCCACCAGCAGGATGTTCTTCAAGGAATCCCAGTCCAAGGAATCACTGTCTCCCAGGTATCGTCTGTCCCCTCTTCACTGCTCACTCTTCACTGCTATAGTATCACAGTCCTTTCTCAATTGCTGCAGATCGAGATATAATGGATTATATTCCGCCGGACGTTCATGCGGAGCATCAAGGTAGTAAGTCTCACCTGGATTTTTGAGGGAACATCTTCAAGAGAGACCCGCAATCGCGGACTGCCTTGAGACTCGTTCACGAGTGGATAGACTTGCGGTATGTGGAACTCCTTGAAGACAGGGAATTGGCCGAGCAAGGCAAAGAGATCAAGACAATTGATCGATTGCAGTGAGGTGTGCCATGTGGGATATGAACGAGGTAACGAAGGTCGAATACCGCGGTGAATATGTCTACCACATCCTATTTGATGATGGCCTGCAGGGAGAAATTGATTTTTCTGTTTACCTCTCCCGGGAACCTGTTTTTGAGCCGCTTAAGGACAGGGCCTTTTTCTCCAGGGCGACCGTGGAGGGTGGCGCCATTGTCTGGCCCAACGGGGCTGACATTGCCCCCGAGACGATCTACGAGAAACTACTCCATGGCGGCAAGCCGCACAAGCGGCCACGCAAAAATCCGCGTGCTGCCTGGTTCAGATCTACGTCCCCGTAAACCGTCCAAACTGTTATACGGTGACCCCAATCCACAGATTTTTCCTTCTCAGGGATCGCAATCCGCCCAGCTCGTAAATGCTCATAAGCCAATGTATTTACAACATTAGTATCGTCTTTGAGTATATCTGATAACCATTTTAATGCCTCCAAAATGCATATTGACATCCACTACTGGCTGGTTAGTTTACAAAAAACCTTGCCTGGTTACCGGCAACAGGCGAGCCAGGGTTTCTCTTTCGATTTTTTGTAGTCATCAATATGATTGGCTTTTTCTCAAATAGGTTGACCTCAAGGATTTGCAGATAAGTGTAGTGGTAGCACTGAATTTCGACTAACTTTTGATTACGGATGCCAACAGGTGGATGTATAGCCCGACGCAAATCCGGCTCTTCGCAAAATTGATCGAAGTTCCCTAAAACCACATGATCTGCAGATGTCTTTTGATCGACGTGAAAAATAACATCACCTGCAACCGTTGCTTGTAAATGTCGGCCACCGTCTTTCCCGGAATGTGGAATTGTTCGTCAGAAACACCAACTGCTTTTTCAGTTTTTTGTCAACATAGCTGACACGACACAGCCGCTCCGGGTAACCTTTTTGATTTCTGTGTCAGCAGGCCAACAATCTGGCCGTCTCTGATAGCTGCCTTCTCGTCCTTTGGCGAAGAGTAAAACCGATCAAGTTTCGTACCGTCGTGAGTTTGCTTATCTTTTTATCAAAGAATTCAAACCTGCAAATCCTCAGGAGTTTTGAATTGATTACTTTTTACTCAACGCTAAAAGCTAAAAACTATTCAGAAAGGAACTGACATTATTAGTAGCAGTTGCTTAACCATAGGGTTTGGAAAAAGAGTTGAGTTTTACGAGATTTCTCAGTTAGTGATCAAGGAGGATCAGGTCATGGTAAAGAAATTAACTGTTCATGGAAGTTTTGTTTCAAAGCTCTTAGTGCCGGTTCTTGTCGGAGTTTTTTTGTTCGCTCCTTTCCAGGCGCAAGTGGCTACATCCCAAACCGCTGCACAGCAGACGGCGCCAGGGATGCCGTTCATAGCCCAGACGGCAATCAACGCGCCAACGCTCGAAGAGATTTTAACGGGTCAAATACCGGCGACGATCCCGCAGTACCTCACCCTGCCCGACCCCACGGGTCAAATCAGCACTTACCAACCCTTGGCTCCTTTGGGCGGGACGCAAACCTCGACCAACGCTTTTTTCTCCACCGCGATCACGAAAAACCAGCGTACCTGTTTTACCTGCCACCAGCCGCAGAATGACTGGGGGATAACCCCACCGCAAATACTGGCTGAGCTTATCACGACCGGTGGTAAGTCCGCGCTGTTCCAGCCGATCGATGCCAGAAACTGCCCAACGGGGGCCACAGAGAAGTATCCCGATCTGCGTTTTTTTCTGGAGCGCAGCCAGTTGTTAATACGCGGCAACTTCCGAATCGCCCTGAATGCACCGAATCCGTGGGGGCCTAAGGACTCCAGTTACACTACCTTCAATGGCTCGAAAAACGTTACAACCCCCCCCGAATGGGTGCTGACGGTGGATTACGACCCCTACGGATGCGAATGGGACACCACCTACGGCCTGCCCAACAACCAGATTTCAGTATATCGCCGGCCGCTAAATTCCGCCAACGTCGCCTTTCTCAATCGGTTTGACAGTGTTGTAGAGGGACCCAATGGCCCACCGGTTCCCTCCCCCAATCAGGAAAAGCTCGACATCATGTGGGACGCGCGCGAGCCGAATCTGGGGACTCAGTTCATCGATGCCACCATGTTCCACGGCCAGACCACCGTGGAGCCTCCCGACGACGCGATTGCGCAGGGCATACAGTTCCAATCGGGAATGTTTACGGCCCAAACTTACGACAATCTGGCCGGGGACCTTACCGGCAACGATAGTAGCGGCGCGCTGGGCGGCCCTATGAACCTCTACGATTTCTACTTGGATTTAACGTTGACACCTCCCTTCGTAAATCCTTGCGCGGACTCGCTGAATGAGCAAGCTGGTGTAACAGTGTTGGCGTGTGGACCTGACTTTAAACCCGCAATCATACCCTTCGGCCCTGCATCCGCCCTTTATAGCGCATTCGCTGCGCCTACGACCAACAACCTGATAAAGAACGCAAGGCGCGAGTCAATCGCGCGCGGCGAGGCTATCTTCATCGGCAAAACCAAACAGTTCACCATACAGAATGTGGCCGGCTTGAACGACATCGGCCTGGGTAACCCTATCAAGAACGCTGGCTGCTCGTTCTGCCACAACAACGCTAATGTGTTAAATGATGGAGCTTTTGACGCCAAGCGCGTAGGAATCATGGACAACAGCAATGAAAGTGATAATGGTGCCGTCGTCACGACCATGCCTTTTACAAGCGACTTTCCCCGCTTCGCGTTCTACTGCCCCACGGGGAGCGTCACATTTTTCTCAAATACGAAGGCGTGGCCAGCTTGCCAGATGCTCCCCGGCCACCCCATGACCTGTGACAAGTTCATCACCACTGACCCGGGTCTTGGCCTGATCACCGGCTTATGCGCGGACCTCGGGAGAATGAAAGTCCCTATCCTGCGTGGTGTGGGGGCTCGTGCGCCATACTTTCATGGCGGCAATGCAGCAACGTTGAATGACGTGGTCAATTTCTACGATAACCGCTTCAATATCGGCCTGACCGCCCAGCAGAAACAAGATTTGGTTAATTATTTGAACTCACTTTAGGAGCGTTGCGTTTACCGCAGGAGAGCGCGGCGTGAGTACCGAGGTGGGTGAACGAACGAAGGGCAGGGCTTTACGCTCTGCCCTTGCTTTTTCGCCTCAAAGCAAAACTGGGGTAATATCCCTCACGATTTTACCGCTAAGGGATTCTGCTCACTGTTCACTGTTAATAGAACACCGCCAGCCACAACGTCTTTTGCTTCGGATCGGTCCACTCCACCCGGTGCCTCACATGCGCCGGAATATCGACCCAGTCGCCGGGTTTCAAAACAAGCAGTCCCTCTTCTCCGTCAAATCTCAAGCCGGCGCTTCCTTCCAGTACCGTCACCCATTCGCTTTTGTCCTGATCGTACCAGAACCCTTCCGGCGAAGCGTGCGCGTCGGATAAAATTCTTTCGATCCTCACTTCTCCCGAATCGACAAGGGTTTCGGAAATTTCCCCGGGCGCCCGGTCCGGGACAATTGAGTAAATATTTCCTTTGCGCATGATCGGCTCGCTGGCGAAAATTTAAGGTTTAAGGATCGAAAACAAAAATCCCCCGGGCAGGGTTTTTATTACCCGCCCGGAGGATTTAAGAATCGAATCGGGTCCTGGCTCCGGAAATCTCCCAAAGCCCGGCGCACCAGCCTAACTTATATGTCGAAATAGAGTTTCATTTCCATGGGATGCGGCCGCATGCGTATAACGTCTACTTCGTTCAGTGTCTTGTATTCGATCCACGTGTCGATGACATCCTGCGTGAAGACGTCGCCTTTGAGCAGGAACTCGTGGTCTTGTTCGAGCGCCTTGAGGGATTCTTCAAGAGATCCCGGAGTCGAAGGAACTTTTGCCAGCTCTTCCGGGCTCAATGCATAGATGTCAGCATCGAGCGGCTCGCCCGGATCGATCCGGTTTTCGATACCGTCAAGGGCGGCCATAAGCAGCGCGCTGAAAGCGAGGTAGCCGTTGCACGACGGATCGGGGAAACGCACCTCGAGCCTTTTGAGCTTCGGAGACGGCGAGTACATCGGAATGCGGATGCCGGCGCTGCGGTTACGGCTGGAGTAAGCCAGGTTCACCGGGGCTTCATATCCGGGGACCAGCCTCTTGTAGGAATTCGTAGTCGGGTTGGTTATGGCGCACAGCGCGCGGGCATGTTTCAGTATCCCGCCTGCCGCCCAGAGAGCCATTTGACTCAGACCCGCGTACTTGTCCCCAGCAAATAGAGGCTTGCCCTCTTTCCAGATGCTTATATGGGTGTGCATGCCCGTGCCGTTGTCGCCATAAAGAGGCTTCGGCATAAGGGTAACCGTCTTACCATATTTCCTGGCCACATTTTTTAGAACATATTTGTACCACGCCAGGTTGTCAGCCATCTTGACCAGAGGGGCCGCCTTCATATCGATTTCAGCCTGACCGGCGGTAGCGACTTCGTGGTGCTGACATTCCGTGCGGATACCGACCTGTTCCATTGTCAGGATCATCTCGGAACGTATGTCCTGCTGTGTATCCATCGGAGGCACCGGGAAGTAGCCCTCTTTGTATCGGGGCTTGTATCCCAGGTTCGGGTTCTCGATTCTTCCAGTGTTCCACTGACCCTCGACGGAATCGATGTAGTAGTAGCTGAAGTTAACCGAGCTGTCGAACCGGATATCGTCAAAGATAAAGAATTCCGCTTCCGGGCCGAACCAGGCCATATCGCCGATCCCTGTGAACTTGAGGTATTCTTCAGCCTTCTGGGCGATGTTTCTGGGATCGCGCGTGTATTTTTCCTTCGTCAAGGGATCGACTATATTGCAGATCATCGTAACAGTCGGATGGGCTGTGAACGGCTCCATCACTGTCGTAGTCGGGTCCGGAATAATCAGCATGTCACTGGCGTGGATCGGCTGCCATCCCCGGATACTGGATCCATCGAAACCGTAGCCGTTTTCGAAGTCGCTTTCGCCCAGCTCTGAGATAGGAACTGAAAAATGCTGCCATATCCCGATAAAGTCCATGAACTTGAAATCTACTATCTTGGCGCCGTTTTGTTTTGCAAAAGCCAGTACTTCCTTTGGGGTCATATTGTCCTCCTGTGAGTTATCAAAATAGGGACCGAACGCCTCAATCCCGAACGTCTAGGCAATTTGCTTGCCAACGTCAACACTTTTCTTCCTTCCGCCATCCCGGCTTCCGCCCGAAAGCATCATAAGGATGCCGAGCCCGAAAATAAAGGCGAATAACTCTCGGCTCGGTCTGCGAAAAAAAACATTTTTGTTACGTAAAGGATGGCAAAAATCCCAAACGCCGCGCGCCAGGGATAATCAAAGCTGTAATTATACGATAATTCAACTAAAATTATTATCCAAGAGCCCAGGCCGGGTTTGAACAAAAAAGTACTTTCGTTCCCACCCGACAACTAAAAGATAGAATAAACGGTAAAGATCAACAGCACATGGACAGACACTCGAGCAGCTTTTCTTTCACCTCCTCATGCCTTTCGTATCTCATCAGCTTCTCGCTGCTCAAGTCGGTGACGTAAAAGATATCTACAACCTGTGCTCCGGGGGTCGATATCTTGGCAAGTTGAATATTTATGCCAAGTTCGAACAGCGCCCTGGTTATTGTGTGCAGCACTCCCGGCCGGTCCCAGGTATATACTTCGATCAAGGTATAGAAGTCCGATGCATCTTCATCGAGTATAACCTTATCATCTTTGCGCGGATGGCTGTATGCGTGTAAAACCGACGGCTTGCGCTTGCTTTCGAGCATTTCGTCCAGATATGCCGAATCGGCAAGGACGCGCACCAGGTCACTTTCCACCCTCGTCCACAGTTCATCAGGATGCAGGGGGTCGGGAATCCGCTCTACACGCAGAATATCGCAGGCCACGCCGGGTTCGCGGGTGTAGATATCGGCGGAAAGGATATTCAGCCCCCTTGCCCACAGAACGCCCGTAATGAGAGCAAAAAGCCCAGGCCGGTCACGCGTTATGACGGTCGTCTGCCACATCTCGCCTTCAACCGGTTCTGCCTTGAAGCAAACCGGGCTGTGAGCGAGTTTCTTTTCCATACCGTAGTGCTTGAGAATCTCTGAAGGCGCCTGAGACAGCAGATACCTGAAAGGCAGCTTTTCCATCCATTCAGACAGCCTTTCGGATTCCTCCGGATCGTTCAGGAGGGCCAAAACTTTCCCTTGTGTTTCCGCGGTGCGCGCCTCGATATCTTCGGGTTCGAGGTCTGCTCTCAGCAGCAGCCTGTCGACCTTGAAAAAGAGCTCCCTCAGCAGGGACGCTTTCCAGGTATTCCAGGCCTGCGTTCCGGTCGCCAGGCTATCGGCTACCGTAAGCATATAGAGCATAAGCAGCCGCTCGTGTTCCTTGATCGTTACAGCGCACTGCGCTACGGGCTTTTCATCCATCAAATCCCGCTTGAGCGCTGTTTCGGCGAGAATGAGGTGATGTTCGATCAGAAAACAGAGAAGATCTCTATCCCTTTCACTCAAGCCGATCCTGGCAGCGATTTCCCCGGCTATCATGGCGCCGTGTATCGAATGATTCTTTCCACGCCCCTTCCCAATGTCGTGCAGAATGGCGGCAAGGTACAAAATACGGCGGTCCTCGGGGCTCACTAATTCGCCTGCGCTTGTCAACGGCTCATGGCCGTTGACCTTCCCCGCTTCTATCAGATGAAGCTCGCGGACGGTGCGCAGCAGGTGCTCGTCAACCGTATACACATGGTACACATCATTCTGGACACGATAGCGCACTGAGGCAAATTCCGGGATGAAGGCCTGGAGAAAGCCTGTCTCAAGCATTGTCTTAAGGACCGGAAACGAGCTTTCCGGATCGAGCAGGATGTCAAAGAACTGATTAACTACCTCGGGATTTCGCCTTTCACGCTCCCCGAAGCCACCCAGATTTTCCCGAATTATTTTTCCGGCATTGTGGTGAAAATTAGCTTTGGAATGCGCTGCCTGCCAGAAAAAGCGCATGAGAACGGCCGGGTCTTTCTTCACCCATTCCGGGTCCATAAAGTGAAGGTGCTTTGCTTCCAGCAAAAACGGGCCCGGCAGAATACGCCTGCGCAGGTAAAAACCGTGAAACCTTCTCTGAGATTCTTCGAGTCTTTCCAGGAAAAAGGAAGTCGTCCTGCGTACCCGTGAAGTGTACCGATAATAAAGGCGCATGCAAGCCTCTACGGCAGAGCCTTCCGTCCCGGCCACGCAGCCCATTCGCCCGGCAATCTGTTCCTGCTCCGGGAAAAGCAGCCGGTCCTGCCTTCTTCCCGACAACTGGTGTAGTTGAAGCCTCACCCGCCACAGGAAATCATAAGACTGGTCGAGCCAGAGCTTTTCGGTCTCCGTAAGCCACTCATTTTTGAGCATAGGCTCCAGCGAGGGGTCGTGAAGGTAAACGATTCCAGCCCACCTGATCGTATGAAGATCACGCAAACCTCCAACGCCGTCTTTGACGTGCGGCTCCAGCAGGTATGGACTTTCACCATACTGTTGGAGTCTTGCCTGCCTGTACCCGATCAGATTCTGAAGAAACCGCCGCCTGTTCGGGTTGCCGAACAACTTTACAAAGGACTTCTTCCACTCATCGAAGAATCCAGCATCGCCTGCAACGAAGCGGGCTTCGAGATAATTAGTCAGAATGGAAAGATCGCTATGAACCATGTTGCGGACGGCAGAAACCGAAGCAGTGGCATGTCCCACTTCGAACGCGCTATCCCATAGTCCGTAGACGAGATCGTGAACCAGCTCCGGAAGGAATGCCGGTAAACGCTTTTTATAAAGGAACAGAAGATCGAGGTCGGATGCGAAGCTTAATTCACCCCTGCCGAAGCCTCCCACAGCGACGAGGGCCCACCCTTCGCGTGGGACTGAATCCTCGCTGAATGCGCTCTTAAGGGCCTCATGAATGCTGGACGAATAGGTGCGCGCACCCAGCAGTCCAGGGACATCCGTGCGGCATTCCTGAACGAAATGTTCTCGGAGTTCTTTTAGTTTTCGTGGGAGATTTGAACGTTGAACCATGAATCGTTCTTTAGGTTCCGGCTAAAAACGGGCGAGACAAAAAATGGCTATCCGGAAACCAAGCCCATATGCTTTCATAAAGTTTTCATAAAAACTGCCTGTGTCACGATCAGCAGGTTTCCCGACGGACACGATCTAGAGCGCGTCTTCTCCGGTCTCGCCGGTCCGGATTCTAATACACTCCTCAACAGGCATAACAAAAATCTTGCCATCCCCGATTTTGCCGGTATTTGCCGACTCACGAATTGCTGCCACCACCTCCGGCAACTGCCAGTCGGGTACGGCTACTTCTATTTTAATTTTAGGGAGAAAATCAACTACATATTCAGCACCGCGATAAACTTCCGTGTGCCCCTTCTGCCGGCCGAAACCTTTGACCTCGGACACTGTCATTCCTTTGATTCCAAGGCTCGTAAGCTTTTCTTTCACATCATCGAGCCTGAATGGCTTGATAATCGCTTCGATTTTTTTCATCCTCTTCCTCCACCTGGAATTTAAAACTATTTTCAGAAGATTACAAAAAACAACAAAAATGTACTTCAGCCCTCGATATATCCTTGCGCGATCGGATTTCGCCTGCCGATCCCGAACGCCTTTGTCGTTATCCGCAGTATGGGAGGCGCCTGCCACCGTTTGTATTCGTTGAGTTCAACTCGCTTTACCACCCACCTCACGGTTTCCGGATCGAGTCCTCCAGCTATTATCTCCTTTACAGACAGGCGGCGCTCGACATATTCGGCTAGAATAGCATCCAGGATATCATAGGGCGGAAGGCTGTCCTGGTCGGTCTGATTTGGCCGCAGCTCGGCGGAGGGAGCCCGCGTAAGTATGCGCCCCGGTATCCATCCATGTTCATCGTTTAGTCTGTGAGCCAGATCATAGACCATCGTTTTCGGGACGTCGCCCAGGACTGCGAGCCCGCCGTTCATATCACCGTACAGTGTACAATATCCTACGGCGATCTCCGATTTATTGCCTGTACTGAGAAGCAACCGGCGGAACTTGTTCGAAATGGACATGAGCACCATGCCCCTGAGTCGTGCCTGGAGATTTTCCTCGGTGAAGTCATGCGGCAGATCGCCAAAAACAGGCCTCAAAGACCGCAGCGCAGTTGAAAAAAGCTCTTCTATGGAAATCACCTCGAAGTCGATTCCGAGCCGGAAAGCGAGTTCACGAGCGTCGGCCAGGCTTTCGGGAGCGTTGAACGGCCCGGGCATTGCGACTCCGAGAACGTTCTGCGCGCCAAGGGCAAGTACGGCCAGGCAGGCCGTAAGCGCTGAATCCACGCCGCCGCTGAGTCCAACTACCGCCTGTTTGAAAGAGCATTTGCGGGCATAGTCACGCAGACCCAGGGTTAGAGCGCCGATTACTTCCGAGACCCGGTCGCTGTCCGTCGCATGCAGCTCACAACTGCTGCCGCTGATGTCACAGACAATCAAGTCCTCCTCGAAATCAGCGCCCGTCGCGAGAACGTTGCCCTTTTCATCCCAGACCATGCTGTGGCCCTGGAAAATGAGCTCGTCGTTTCCTCCGACCTGGTTAACATATACTATGGGACCACCCGCACAGCTTGCCTGTCCACTCAAGAGCCTGCCGACCCAGGGGGCCTTTCCGGCGTGATACGGAGATGCGGAAAGATTGACGATCAGATCGACCGAGACTTTTTGCAATTCACTTATCGGATCAACATTATATAGAGGTCCGGGAAGATAAGCCGGAACATTCCATGCGTCCTCGCAAATCGTGATGCCTATCCGCTTTCCCCTGAAATCGACCCAGCCGGGTGCTTTGCCGGGATTGAAGTATCTCTCCTCATCGAACACATCATAGGAAGGCAGCAGCATCTTATGGGTTATAGTCAGGAGCTTGCCGTTTTCATAAAACACCGCGGAATTGTGGTAGGGTTTTCCGCTGCCCTCATTGAAGGAAACCGCTCCGAAAACGACCCCGATCCCTTTAGCCGAGTTCGCTACCCGCTCCCAGTAGCGAATGCTGCCGGCCACAAAGTCGTGCTTTTCGAGCAGGTCACGTGGCGGATATCCCATGATGGCCAATTCAGGGAAAACGACAAGCTCAGCGCCTGCCTTTTTCGCTTTCTCGATGAAATCGCATATTTTTAGCGTGTTGCCATTGAAATCTCCGATCAAAGGATTTATCTGCCCCATCGCGATACGCATCGTCCGTTCCTTCCCATCAGCCTGGCGTGAGCACCGAACCCAGTATCAATTTTAAAGCATATCCGTTTCCGCAGGGAAAGCCCGTGTTTTCGGATGGACACCATCCTATATTCTAAAGAAGAATAGTTCAATTCGAAGTGAAGGAAAGTGCAGGCCGGGGCTCAAAAGGATGCTCCCTGAAAGGTGAACACCCCCGGACTCGCCCGCAATTGCTTCCATTGTTCACCTATCTAGCCGATATTACAGAGTTATCATTTTAATCTATTGGTCCGGTTCACGCATTAAGTAATCCCTTTTTTCAAACCAGTATGCTATAAAAAAGCCGGTCATTAACCATGTTCAGGAGAATCAGAGTTTATGGAACAGTGGAGCTCACGGGTTCTACGAATAGAACAGGGCGCAGATGAGATCCTCCGCAAAGTATTGCACGACGGAAACCGGATTTATATCGGGTCGGGCTGCGGGGAACCACAATACCTGGTCCGTTCTCTGATCGAGCTTTTGCCAGGATACCAGGATCTCGAGGTAGTGCAGAGTCTTTCCTATGGCTCTCTTCCGCTAGACTGGAAGCGCTTTGAGAAAAATGCGCGATTCAAGACCTTTTTTGTCGGACCCAGGTCCAGACCTGCGGTAAACGATGGCCTGGCCGATTACGTTCCTATTTATTTCTCATCCGTACCCCGCCTTTTCAGAGAAGAGCCTCTGTGGAAGTTGGACATCGCACTGGTTCAGGTTACCCCTCCGGACGAGCATGGCTACTGTTCGATGGGGATTTCCGTCGGAGCGGACAAAAGCGCCGTCGAATCCGCCAATATAGTTATTGCTCAGATAAACCCGCAAATGCCGCGGACGCTCGGCGACACCTTCCTTCACGTGTCCCGGATTCACCACTTTGTGGAATATGATGAGCCACTGATCGAGGTCATTTTCAGGGAGCGGAGCGCTGTCGCCGAACGGATAGCCAAATACGTTTCCATACTGGTCGAGGACGGCTCCACAATCCAGGTCGGGGCCGGAAGAATCACCAATTCGGTGCTCAGATACCTTGAAGGCAAGCGGGACCTTGGAATCCACACGGAGAACCTGACCGACTCCCACCTGCACCTCATTCGCTCGGGCGCCGTAACGGGGCTCAAGAAAACCTTGCATCAAGGCAAGATCGTGGCCAGCTTCTGCATGGGGAGCAGGGAACTCTACGATTTCGTGGACAATAATCCCGAGGTAGAGCTCTACCCCATAGAGTATGTGAATAACCGCAAACTGATAAGCCAGCATGATCGGATGGTCGCCATCAATTCGGCCCTGGAAATCGATCTTACCGGCCAGATATGCGCCGATTCGATAGGTCACAAGGTTTACAGCGGAATCGGGGGCTACGTTGACTTCATGCACGGCGCATCGAGCGCGAACAGGGGCAAGACCATCATCGTGCTGCCATCCACGAGTCCCAATGGACGCAAGTCGCGAATCGTAAGCCATCTGACAAACGGCGCAGGGGTGGTCAGTCCGCGCAGTACGGTCCGTTACATCATTACGGAGTTCGGCATCGCCTATCTCCATGGTAAGACAATCCGCGAACGTGCGCTCGCCCTTATCAACATAGCCCATCCGCGTTTCCGTGAGCGGTTGCTGGCCGAGGCCAAGAGCCTCAACTACGTATACCAGGACCAGATCCTGCCTCCCATCTATGAACCTCTCTACCCTGGCCAGTGGGAGACGCACCAAGTTTTTCCGCCAAACGAGGATCTCTTTTTTCGCCCGATCAAGCCAACCGATGAACGAGCGCTCCAGGAGTTTTTCTATTCTCTGCCCGATCAGGACGTTTACTACCGCTTCCTTTCCGCAATGAAGGCTTTCCCGCACAGAAACACCCAGGCCATGTGCAATATCGATTACGAGCACGAAATGGCCATTGTTGCGGTTACCGGGGAAATGGGCTCTGAGAAGATCATCGCAACCGCCAGGTACATCCTCGACCAGAAGACCAATATCGCAGAAGTCGATTTTGCAGTCTTATCAGACTGGCAACGCAAAGGAATCGCGACATTCCTTCTCGACTACCTGTGTGAGATTGCAAAAACCAAGGGCATTACAGGGTTTTCGGCCTACGTCCTTGCCGCGAATACACCCATGCGCAAGGTGTTCAACAGCGTCAGCTATGCCGTGCATTCAACAATGGATGAAGGCATATATGAGATATCGTTCCGGTTCGATCAACCGGCTTTGACCTGTCGTACGGAAGAATATGCATGACGTCCGGCCCCGCCTGCCTGATAGATCCCTGCACGCTGGCTTTCGACATTGATGGGGTGGTAGCTGACACGATGGAACTATTCGTCAGGCTTGCCCACGAAAAATACGCTCTCACCCATCTCTCAAAGCAGGATATGCTCTGCTACAACCTCTATGAGTGCCTCGGCCTCAGGAAAGATATTATAGACGACCTTATCCGCCTCACGCTCGACGAAGAACACACCATGCAGATCCCCCCTCTTCCAGGTGCGCCGGCAGTACTCACCGAGCTTGCCGGAGCTGCCCCTCTTCTGTTCGTTACGGCCCGCATCAGACCGGAATCGATTACGCAATGGATTTTTACCATTTTACCCGGTGTGCCTCGCGAAAGAATCACCGTTATAGCCTCAGGCGCTCCGGAAATTAAGCTCCAGATCCTCAAGGAACTCGACGTCCTCTATTTTGTCGAAGACAGGGCGGAAACCTGCCGGCAGCTAAAGGAGGCTGGAATCCAGCCTTTTCTTTTCGATCAGCCATGGAACCGCAATGAACCGGCAGATGGCCTCATTCGGATCGAGAGCTGGATGCAACTGAGAGAATGGGTATTGCCCTCCGGCATGAACTTGGGGTAAAGTGATTTTTACTTGGCGGGGACCATCTTCGTAAAGCCATCTAGACTCAACCGTCTGATTTCACATCATATTTATTTTATTGCCTAATCGGCATTTTCAGGTCCAGTGGGCAAATGTTATGACTTTAGCCGAAGCGCCGCCTGTAAAGGTAAAAGCCGACCGCAGCGGTTTGACGCTGATTCCAGACCCGGCCGCATCCTTCGATGCCATCATGGCCTTCATGGATGAGCGTTTGAAGCAGTCGCGTGAGTTCTTTCATAAAACCGACATGGTTCTGGATCTCAGGACCAGGCCGATGCGCACCGATGAAATTCTGGCGCTCTACGGCAAACTCTACGAAAAAGCGCAGGTTAAGGTGGTAGAAGTCCGGCTTAGCGACGAACTCTCATTTTCAGTCGAAGGCGATGTGCGGAAGTCGCCCTTCAAAGCCAGGCCGGCCGACCCGGAGCCGGAAAATTGTGTTCCGGTTATCGTCCGCAATACCTGCCGGTCCGGCGTGCGGATCGTCTCTCCGTCGGACTGTGTCGTCCTCGGAGATGTAAACCCGGGCGCGGAGATCATTGCCGAAGGTGACGTCGTCGTTTTCGGCGCATTGAGGGGACTTGCGCATGCAGGCGCAGGAGGCGAGCGCACCGCGCGGATCTGGGCGTTGAGCATTCAGCCCAATCAGATCAGGATAGCCGATCTGGTGGCTGTGCCTCCACGGGGAGTAAAGACTTCGCCGAACAGATTCGACGTTGCGGAGATACAAAACGAAGTTATCCAGGTTATCACTTTGTGAAAATATATTGGATGAGGTCGGGGAAAAGGGTGCTGCACGGAAACCAGTTTTCGACAAATTACAGGTGATTTATGGCGGGTAAAACAATCGTTGTTACTTCTGGCAAGGGGGGGGTCGGCAAGACTACTACCGTAGCCAACCTGGGGACGACGCTGGCCAAGAAGAAGCACAGTGTTGTGATGGTCGATACGGACATAGGCTTGCGCAATCTCGATGTCGTTATGGGGCTCGAGAACCGGATCGTCTACAATCTGGTCGACATCATCGAAGGTAAATGCCGCAAAGAACAGGCAATGATCCGGGACAGGAAGCTTTCGAACCTTTTCATCATTCCGGCGGCTCAAACTCGGGAAAAGAGTTCGGTAACCCCTGAACAGATGAAAGAACTCTGTTCCAATCTGGCTGCCGACTTCGACTATGTGCTGATAGACTGCCCTGCGGGAATAGAACAGGGGTTCAAAAACGCAATCGCGGGGGCCGATTTCGCAGTGGTCGTGACTACACCCGAAGTCTCCGCGATCCGGGATGCCGACAGGGTGATCGGGTTGCTCGAGGCCGCCATGCTCAAGCAAATCAGCCTCATCATAAACAGGCTCAACGCGAAAATGGTCAAAAGAGGTGACATGATGTCCACCGAGGACATCATTTCCCTGCTTTCCGTCCCACTTCTGGGGGTTGTCCCGGAAAGCGAGGAAGTGGTGGTTTCGACCAACCGCGGGGTCCCGCTCGTTCACGAAAGGGCCAGCAAGGCCGGCGCTGCTTTCAGACGGATAGCCTCTCGTCTCAACGGTGAAAGCCTTCCACAGGATGGGGACGGGGCCGACGGGTTTTTCAGCCGCGTGAAACGGCTCATCTGGAACTGAAAGGAGAGAGGCCAATGCTGGGTATTTTGCGGCGCTTTTTGGGAGACAGATCGAGCGGGCAGATCGCGCGTAAAAGAATGCAGTTCGTTCTGATGCACGACAGGGTGGACATCACGCCCGACATGATGGAAGCGGTCAAAAATGATATAATCGAAGTACTTTCGAGGTACATGGAAATCGACAACAGGTCCATCAAGGTCGATCTGGAGCAGGGGAAGGACTTCATGGCCCTGATCTCCAACGTGCAGATAAAGCGCGTTTACAGGCACGCCCCGTCGAACTGATTAAAACGGCGCCCGGGGTTGGAGCCTGAAACGGCCGCTGGACCGAGGTTTAAGAACAGGGCTTGCGAATTGGCTGTCAGGTTGATGCTTGCCGCTACTTTGAGAAGATATGTCCCCGGCTACAACGGCGAAACCGGCTGCGAAGTCAGCGTAGAGCCGGGAGCAACGGTCCGATCCCTGGCCCGGTTGCTCGCAGTTCCCGAGCAGGAAGTGAAGCTGATTATGATCGACGGAATTGCCGGCGATTGGGACGCTGTTCTGGCCGGAAACGAGCGGGTCGCTCTTTTCCCGCCTATTGGAGGGGGCTAGGCGGACACCTCGGGCTGGTTCAGCGAGATAGTACGCGTTCACGGCCGATAATTCCAAAAACCCGGTGGCCCGCTTCGAGAGGCTGGGGTCTATCTTTAGAGGCGAAGAGAAAGTAGAGTGAAACAACGGGTTGCCGACAATTGCCGTATCTAACTCCGAAATTCCTTCCTTCAAGCCCGTGGCAATCCTTTTGATTCCAGCCTTGCATAACGGGACGACAGGTCCTGCCTCTTCGGTACACTGCCAAGACCCGGTTGCCTGAAAGATTCTACACTGCGACTATTGTTCGTCCAATGCTTCCTTGAGTTTTTGAAAGCCGATTTCAAGCTCAGGGAAGAGATCCACTGATATGGTCAGCCCTTTCTTCGAGGGATGAAACTCTCCGTCATCGCCTTTGTAATAGACGCGAAGATCCACATACTGCTTTCCTTTAAAATACGTTATCGACGATCTGACTTCCTCCAGGGGATTCTTGGGGAAAGAGTGTACGACCTCAGGTTCTTTTGCCATTTTTAGCTAATCCTCGATTCAGGTGAATGCTCTCACGGGGATCGGTGGCCGGGGGCGGAAAAACTTCCGATCTCCAACATCCTGTTTCTGCCCTATCCCCAAAAAGCTTTATGATGTCCGACTACCAAATTCCTGCTTCCAACCTCCGGCATCCGCCGCTGGGTCTTCTTTTCATGAAATAAGTTAAACATCAACAAAAAATACAACAGGTCCGCCACAATCCTGAATTCTGAAAAGCAATCAGGAATCTCTACAGCCTGCCCCGAGGCGTGCGGCCCAACTGTTCGTATCTTTGGTTGCCGAGCTTTTAACTGAGCACTATTTTAATGATTAGGCGCAGTTGCGTTTCGGCCTGAACGCTTTCAGGGGTTTTTGCGCCAAATGCAACAATCCAAATTCGGTGGGAGGTATTAAAGTGGACAGTAACATCCCTTATAGGGACATAAATGAACTTCACAAAAACATCGGGTGGTATATCGCGCTTGCAGTCGGAATGATGATCCTGGGTATTTTTGCCATAGTTGCACCATTTGCAGCCACGTTTGCGCTCGAACGGCTTGCCGGAGTCGCCTTTGCCGTCGGCGGAATCATTTTGGTCGTACATGCGTTTCGATGGAGAATACTAGAAAGATTCCTCTTCGCATTCATTCTCGGAGTACTCTACTTCGCATTCGGCATACTTCTGCTCGCATATCCGCTTACCGGAATGTGGACGCTCACAATAGCGCTTGGTGCGTTCTTCTTCGTGGTGGGACTGCTCAAGATAATAAACGCATTTCGCATCCGTCCGTCTTCACCATGGGGATGGCTGCTCTTCAGCGGACTGCTGTCGCTCTTCCTGGCCTTTATCATCATGGCAGGAATGCCTCTGACGGCATTATGGACTGTGGGCCTGATAGTCGGAATCGACCTCTTGTTCAGCGGCCTGGCAATGCTAATGATGTTGCTGGCCGTGCGGAAAGCCTTTGGCAATAGACAGGCGTTCTGTCTCGGGGGGGAGTGTTACTCTTTTTGAGCAGCTTCCGTCCGGAAAACCCAACAGAGCGGGGGAACCTTTTCCAAGTTTAAAGATCTTCCTCGCCCCCCGGGATTTCTGCCGCCGTGGGGGGAGTGGGGGCCAAATGCGCCTCCTTCCCCCCACCCTTCCAGAAAGCATCTCGCTATATGCAGATGCAACCGGCCCCTGCCGATGCTCTCTGAAGCTTGAACTTCTATGCTACGAGGGCGTCAGCCACCATCGAACTCAGGAAAAGCACGTCAACTCCCATTTGATAATATTTATTGAGATCACTCAGTTGTGTATGGCAGTTTTCACACGCAGTAACAAGAATGCCGGCGCCGGACTGTTTCACCTGGTCAGCCTTGACCCTGGACGACTTCATCCGGAAGTCCAGGGTATCCTCTCCGAGAGCAACCAGTCCACCTCCCCCGCCGCAACACCAATTGTATTTGGGATCGGGAGACATGTCCCTGAAATCGCCGGTCAGGTGCTCTATAATATAGCGTGGTTCATCCATTACGCCCCCGTTTCGGGCAATCTGGCAGGGGTCGTGGTAGGTGATCGGCCCCTGGAATTTGGACTTGTCCAATTTAATACGCCCCTCCCTGATGTACCTGGCGTGTACTTCGGTAATCGATGAGACTTTGAAGGGCTGGTTGCCGGAAAGTTGCTTCATCACGCGAAAAGCGGTCCCGCACTCGCAGATGCAGACCTCCTTCACATTGAGCCGCTTTGCCTCGTTTACGATTCGCTCCAGGATAAGCTTCGTGCGTGAAGGGTCCCCTACAAATGCCCCGAAATTTACCGCTTCAAAAAAACTGAGGGTCCAGTTCTCGCCGGCGGCATTGAAGACCGCTGCAGCCGGAATTATGGAATGCGCTCCCGCCAGAGCTACATAGAGCAGGTCCGCTCCTTCCGAGTCCACCGGTATCACTGTTTTCCCTTCGGCTTCGGTCTTCCACTTCCGGAGCACTTCGGCTTCCAGATTCTTGATGCCGGTCAGAAACCCCTCTTTGAACAGGTCGAACGATTTGCCCTTTTCGATCGACATGTCGGCAAGCATCGTCAGTGTTTCAGGTTCTGCGTTCGCCCCTACGAGGAGCAGTTTTGCTATGGACATGATCATCTGGGTATCTATTCCGAACGGGCAATAGACCATGCATCTGCGACACCCGGTGCACGAATAGGCGGCGTCATAGAGATCCTGCAGCGCCATTTCGCTCAACTCCCTGGATTCTCCGAGAGACGGCCAGAGTTTCCCCTGTTTCTTGAAGTACTTCTTATAGATTCTGCGCACGATCTCCGCCCTGTATGCGGCTATGTACTTGACCTGAGGCATCGATTCATGCACATGGCAGGCCTTTACACATACGCCGCACCTGGAGCACGTTTCCAGGTAGAGCTTCATTGCCTGGGTCAGCTTGCTCCCGAAGAGCTTCAGCAACTCCGATCGAGTCTTCTCGTCCATTGTCAACCTCTTCTCAGTTTATTGATCGGCAAGGCCAGAAAGGCATGCATGATCTTACTGAAGGGGAAAAATATCAGGAACAGGTTCGCAAAAAAGACATGCAGCACCAGCATGAAAGAGTGACCGGAGCCGGTTATGGCCCCGGGCAGGACCGGCTTGAGGATAAGAATGCTGAACAGATAAGCCCTGTAATCCTGCACGGTCATTTCCGAATAGTCATACCACCGCCTGGCCCAATCCATCTCGCTGCCGAATATCACCGTCAGAAAGAGCAAAATCAGCAGATAGTAATCCTCGGGGACCGAAAGATCCCGGTTTGGCGACACGAAACGCCGGAAAAGAAAGAAAAGCAGCGCAATCGCCAAAATCAGGCCGATAAAACCTTTGCCAAGGAATATCTCATGAGCGATTACCTGGAACACATCGATTTTTGCAATCAGCTCGATATGACCGATTATGAGGAAGAAAAAACAGATGTGAAACAGCATCAGGAAGACCCACAGAAGCGGATTATGCTTTCGGACGGTAGGGAGCGTAAAGGAATCGTAAAGAGCAAGTACCCATCCCGAACCCTTCTGTGGGAAAATCTGCAACGTCGGGGCATAGACAGGAAGGCTGGCAATCCCGATGAGTCGCGATGCCGTTCCAACCAGGAAAACGGCAAACGCGACGTAGACCATTGGCACCAGTATTAGATAATATAAAGTTTGCACGGGTTCCCCCTGGCACAATCAAAAAACTCGAAAAACCTCGCAGGGCGCCGAGATCGTTTCCCCCGCAATCTCCAGGCTCCGCCAGGCGCTCACGCGCCAGCGCGCAAGTGCCCGGCGCTCGGTGCTCGAGGCGGTTGGCACGAGGCCCGCCCGCCAGGCCCCACACTCTCACGCCTAGACATTGCGTTTGATGTAAAACTTGATAATTCCGTTCTCCTGCACGGTTTCCAGGATTTCGTTGCCGCTGGTCCTGGCCCACGCAGGGAAATCGGCCAAAGCGCCCGGGTCTGTTGTAAGCGCTTCTACGACCTGGCCCACCTGCACTTCCTTTATCCCTTTGCTGACCTTCACTACAGGCATCGGGCAGGGCAGCCCTTTGAGATCCATCGTTTTATCGGCTTTGATCGTTTCACTCATTTGAAACCTCCTGACAGTGTGCGTCCTGAAATACCGGCGCCGCATTTGCAGTTTCCGATTCGGATTCCTTGACGTCGAGAATCCGGGCGGAAACTTAGATGAAAAGTTGAACTCTGCTGTTCATTGCTTCTTCAAGGAATTTCGCCACCCCGGCATAATCAAGACCCGGATAGTCGATCATTTCCTCTCGTTTGAGTCCCATAAGGTCCATGGACATCTCGCAGACATAGATCCGAACGCCCAGTTCCCCGGCCATTTCAATCATCTGTTCGAGAGAGGCCACATTTTTCTTCTGCATAAGGGACTTCATCATGGCGGTACCCATTCCCCCCATGTTCATCTTGGACAATTTCACCGCCCCTGCTCCCTTGGGCAGCATTTTGCCAAACATCGTACCCATCATGTCTTTGCCAGGCTCCTTCTTGTTCTTGTCCCTGAGCACGGGCGTAGCCCAAAAGGTGAAAAACATAATCACCTCGAGCCCCATCGCGACTGCACCCGTGGCAATCACAAACGAGGCCAGCACCTTGTCCAGGTCACCGCTGAAGACGACCATCGACAGCTTGTTTTCGGGCGCTTTACCGGAGAGCACCTGCAATTGCGCTTTCATGCGCGAAATTTCCGCCTCGATGCGTTCCATTTCCTGAGCCATGCGAAACTCCTTTGTTAGAATTAGTTAATAGGGTGAACTATATGGCGAAAAAAATTTAAACCAGCTCTTTTTTGACGGCTTCCATACCAACTCTTAACGACTCAAGCGAAGAGATGACTCCGCGCCGCTCTTCGGGATCAAGTTCCAGCAGGAGTTTTTCATGTGCGTTCCAGATATACTCACCCATCTCTTCGCACTTTCTGTCTCCCAGGGGAGTCAGGCTGAGCAGCTTGACCCTGCCATCCCTGGGATCATCGCTGCAGGCAATGAATCCCTTCTTTTGTAATCCATTTATTACCTTTGTCACGCGGCTTTTGGCCACATCGAGTTTCTGCGAAATACCTTTGACGGTCAGGTACCGCTCACCCCTGAAGAGCAGAAGACAGCGGATTTCCGCCTGCGGGATATGAAACTTCTGGGACAGGAAACCCGTCTGCATCTGGCAGCACTGGATAATCCCCTCGATGAGGTCCTTAATCCGCGCTGTCTGGTAGTGGAGAAGTTCTCCTGCGGGTTTTGCGGCAATATGATTCATAGTGAGAACGATTATAAATGGCGGATCATCGGCGGTCAAGAGGGAAAATTCAAAAAAAGTGGAAAAAATCGTTAACGAAAGGACAGATTCCAGCTTGCGGCTAAACTTGTCGATTTCATTTTCCGCTTTGCCCATTGGTTCGTACGAAATAACCACACACACTATAAATGATCCGTAAGCAATATCGTCGAAGCGGTGAAAAACGAGGAAAAGCCCGAGGCGTTGGTGGAAGCCTTCTTACGGTCGGATTAACTGTTTCGAGGCGATGTTCAAGTTGGATGTTTGATCGAAAAGCAGGCCGCCGGAGCGGGATGAGGTGTCTTCTTTTGCCGGCCGCCCCCTGCCTTGGCGCTCTGGTCGCCCGGCGGAAGAACTTCTTGCAGGCGGTGTACACCCGCTAACAGTTCCCCCTGTCGGGCCTGTAGGGGACTTGCACCTCCAAGTGAATGCGCCCTGCCGGGCACACAGTAAAAAAAGCCCGTCCGAAGACGGGCTTTTTCTTTGCTGGAATTAACGGATTTGGGCAGTTCGCGGGTTTGGTTCAGACGGCGGGCTTTACCGCGAGAACCGCCCCTTCGGCTTGCTCATGCTCTGCAATATATCTTTGTTTCACATTCAGCAGCATAAGAACGACCGGCCGATACGCCAGGTGCGCCCATTTGGCGAAAGGCACTTCGAGCACCAGCATCGGGATAGCGACCATCATGTGAATGACATAGATCGCGTAGGTAGCGAAGGGCCAATCCAGAAGGCGTGTGAAGTTGATAAAAATGCCGGTCATGGTGGTCAACTGGAGCAGGGCCAGGAACATCCAGTCGGTCCCGTGCGAATTCTTATATTGAGGCTTACTTTTCTTGAGACGTCCGATCAGCGCGTATGTGGTGCCGTACATGATTGCGAATGTCGCATAATAGCCGATCAGCCGGATCGGGTGGAAGATCGAATACTCGGTCTTTCCGCCCAGTGAAGCCCAGCCGCGCTGAAACTTCAGCCAGTCGATCCCGAGGGGCAGGCCGTTTACCAAAACGACCACCATCAGGAAGATGGAAGCATATCCGGTCATAATTGCAAGATGAACGATCCACTGCTGCCTGTCGTTGCATTTGCCAAACTGTTTTTGAGTGAAAAGGTGGGTTAGCATGAATTTGAATTCGTCTAAATACATCCCCACGGGGACCTTCGCAAAATAGTCCCCCATGACGATCTTGATGCAGCGATACACATTGGTCAGCAGGAAAAACGATAATATGGCGGCCATCACCAGGTCCGCCTTTTCGATTCCGGCCGACGGCCATACGGAGTTAAGGTCAGCGTGCGTCCAGTCTATCGGGCCACTGTGGAAAATGAGCAGCCCAAGGCCCACGAGGATACCGACTATTGCGACGGCAGCGATTTCGAATGTTTCAGACGTGTAGAATTTCCGCGCGAAACCGGTCCAATCGTAGAGCGAGGTGAGATATCTGCGCAGGACCATCATGGTCTCGCCGGGGTCCGCCCCGCGAGGGCACCTGGTCGAACAGTCACCGCAGTAATAGCACAGCCAGGGCTCGGGCGACCTCAAGATTTTCTCTTTTTGCCCCAATTGAATGTACCTTACCATTTTTCTCGGCATGGGGTTCTCGGGGGTCGCCAGGTTGCAGATAGCGGTGCAGGTACCGCAGTTGTAGCACTTGCCCGCATCCTTTAGCCCGTATTCCTCCAATTCCCTTATTAAATTAGGATCAACTTTGTTGCTCATCCCTTACCCTCCTGGACTCTCGGTCCCGGCATGCGGAAGCAGAAGCGCCGCCCCCTTGCCGAGGGGCGGCTACTTCTGACAGTTGTTAATATCCCTTGTAGGGGTTCGGACCAATCTCGACAAGTCTTTCAGCAAATGAATCGAGCAGACCCGGGATCTTATCGTAATCGGTAATGGACACTGTCTCGAACCGGACGCGATCCGACTCCAGTACGAGCCGGTCAAGAGTTTCCCTGACCTTGCTGAGTCGAATATTTGCCAGTTCGCTGCCTTTGATGAAATGGCACTGGTAATCATCGCCATGGCGGCATCCCAGCAGCATGATTCCATCGATACCCTTGGACAGAGAGTCGGCGATCCACACCAGGTTGAGCGAACCGAGGCAGCGCATGGGAATTACACGAACCCACGCGTTGTAGTTTATTCTGCGAAGCCCGCTCATATCCAGTGAGGGATAGGCGTCGTTTTCGCAGCAGAGCACGACGATGCGGGGCTTCTCCTCGTATTCGTCCGGGACATTGATCGACTTGATGATATCGCCGACCATTCCCACCGAATAGTTCTTGAAGGAGATGATGCGCTCGGGACAGGCGCCCATGCACACCGAGCACCGGCGGCACCGGGTAGGCTGAGGAAGAGGATTGCCTTTCTCATCCTCGTTGATGGCGCCGAAGGGGCATTCTTCCGTACACCGTTTGCACTGTGTACAACGCTGCATGAAAAATTCCGGGTAGGTCAAATCACCGGCCCTTGGATGAACCGCCTGGCCGTTGCTGGTCAGCTCGACGCACTGGATGGCCTTCATGGCGGCGCCCGTAGCGTCTTCAATTGCGCCTGCAATACCCATGGGACGGCGGACCGGACCTGCCGCATAAATACCGGTTCGACGGCTCTCATACGGGAAGCAGATGAAGTGGGAATCGGGGAACCCGTTCTTAAGTTCGGGAAGCTCCGGCCCCTGGCGGTACTCAAGGTTCAAAACGTCCGAGACAAAGATGGAGTCAACGGAGGCAACCATTGCATCTTTTTTCTCTTCGTCTTCTTCCTTCTTCAACTTGAAGTCTTCGCCGAACGCCGTTACCGGCACCATGCCGGTGGCGAGCACAACCATATCCACGTCATCCAGAAGAATCTTGTCCCCGAGAAGCTCGTCAAAAGCTTCCACGGCAAGTTTGCCACCGCTCGTAAGGACTTCGGGCGCCTGGGTCCTGACGAAAATCACGCCCTCCTGCTGGGCCTTTCTGAAGAAATCCTCGCCCTGACCGGGAGTACGCATCTCCTGGTAGAAAACAAATACGTTCGACTTCGGGTCCTGCTGCTTTACCTGGATAGCCTGCTTAAGGGCGGTGAAGCAGCAGACCGAAGAACAATAAGGCAGATATTGCGGGTCGCGCTGACCGGCACACTGAATAAAGGCAACAGTCTTCAGTTCCTTGCCGTCCGCCGGCCTCGTAATTTTGCCCGACTTTGCACGTTCTTCAAACTGAACGTTTGTAATGACGTTCGCGGATGCGCCGTAGCCAAGCTTCTTGTCGAGCTTTTCGGGCTCGTAAGGTTTCCAGCCCGCAGCCAGGACCACCGCGCCGATACTATGATCGCTCGTGGACCCGTTCTCTTTGATCTGTGCGTTGAAAACACAGGGGCCGCCGGAGAGCTTTTCAAGTTTTGAGCCGGTCAGGACTTTAATCTTGTCGTTGTTTTTGACCGCTGCGATGAGCTTGTTGATTTCATTGGCCTGTACGTCCTTGAACGGAAAGGTGACGTTTTTCGAGACGTTTTTCTGAAAACCGCCAAGCTCGTTTTCCTTCTCGACCAGCACCGCGGAATATCCCGCCCTGGCCACTTCGAGGGCCGCCGTCATACCGGTTGTCCCGCCACCCACGATCAGGATGTCCTTCGACATTTCCTGCTCGGGCTTGTACGGCTCGGGAAGCTCCGTTTGCTTCATCCTGGCGCCGCTCATCCGAAGATAGTCTTCGGCCATCATCTGCGTGTCTTCGTCGTTTGCCGGATGGCACCATACGACCTGCTCGCGCAGGTTCACGCGGTCCATGATGGTTCCTTCGAAGTTGAAGACATCGTACATAACGCGCGGCGAACAGGCGGCAATGAGCACGGTATTTACACCGTCGTTTGCAATGTCATCCTTGATTATCTGTGCACCTTCGGAGCTGCAAAGATTCGGGTGATTCCTGCATACCGCAGCCTTGCATTCAGATGTTGCAACCTTGCTGAGCTGCTCAATGTCGAGGGCCTCCCCGATTCCGCAGCCCGTACAAATATATACCGCAATTTTCTTGTCCATCGAGTCTACCTCCTGCCAACGGATTGGATGGCTTTGAGAGCTGCCGCCGTGCCGTCCTGAACTGATTCCGAAACGCCTACCGGGGTCTTTGTACAGCCTGCGGCAAAAAATCCGGGGGTAGTTTCCAGGGAGGCGATGAATCCGTAGTCATCGCGCTGGGCAAAAGCGGGTACGGGCGAAAGGGAAGTATTGGGCTGCATGCCGGTAGCGAGTACCGCCAGGTCCACGCTGATCTGGTTCAGACTGCCCGCAGTGGTGTCCTCAACCCTGAGAATGGGATTCTTCGTTGCGGGGTCCTCTTCGATCTTGGCGACTTTGCCCTTGAAGAAGACTATGTTGCCGTCTTCCTTCAGCTTGGCGTAGAAGGACTCCAGCCGGTCCATCGCCCGAATGTCGATGAAGAAGATGTATATCTTGGCATCCGGATACTGCTCGCGCACATAGGTGGCCTGTTTCATCGAAGCCATGCAGCAAATGGAGGAGCAAAACGGGAGGTTGTTTTCATCGCGCGAACCGGCGCATTGAACGAAAGCAACCGTCTGCGGTTCTTTGCCGTCCGATGGGCGAACGATCTTACCTTTTGTGGGGCCGTTGCCCGCGGCGAGGCGCTCCATCATAACGTTGGTTATGACATTGGGATAGGCTCCGAAACCGAGGGTATCGAGCTTCTTGGCGTCGTAGGGGGTCCAGCCTGTTGCCCAGACCACCGCTCCCACCTTCAGATCAAATGTCTTGGCCTGCATGTCCAGTTCGATCGCCTCATAGGGACACGCTTCCTTTACCTTCTGCCCTTCAGGGCTTTTCGCAAGCGCCGGGTCTATCACAAAGCGCTGGGGAAAGGCCATCTCGTGCGGCAGATATGCGGCCTTGATCTTGTCCATTCCGTAATTGAACGGATTGTCGATCTCCATTGTGCATGCCTCGGAGCATTTCCCGCAGCCCGTGCACTTCTCATTGACGTAGCGGGGACTCATTTTAATCTTGACATCCCAGCTCCCTTTCTGGCCGGAAACCGATTCCACCTCAGCCATCGTAAACATCCGAATCTTGCTGCTGTTTTTTATCCGGCGAAAATTGAGCTCAAGGCCGCAGTATGGGGGACACAGCTTCGGAAAGTATTGATGAAGCTGAGCTACTCGACCTCCCAGGTAGGGATTTTTTTCCACGAGATAAACCTCGTGGCCGGCTTCTGCTGCTTCGATGGCGGCTGTGAGTCCGCTCATGCCGCCTCCGACCACCAGAATACTCTGTGTTACTGCGTTAACCATGCTTATCCTCCTAAGCTGATTAGTTTTCGTCCAGAAAGGTTTCTTTTCACGACGAAAAACCCGAATCGGAAACTGCTGGTGTCCCATCCCGTGCTACGGATGGACACAGATTAGAAAAATACAAATATCGAGAACCCCACGTGCAATCTGGGCGCAATCACATCGAAGCAATTCGGATTTCTCGGCTGGATTGCAAACCGGCAAGCCGTTCTCGCGATGCCTGTAGATCCAAAAAGATTACCACTTTCAATAAAAAGCGGGTCAGCTACGGTGGACCAGTCTTCCCGGGACCTCAACAGAACAGATGCAGGATACGGGAGTAAGCAGGAAGCGATTTCCGGAGAATTACACCAAGCTGGCGAAAAAGTTTTTAATTTACGTCATTTTTTTCCCATACAATCAAACCAGGCAGTCCGATACTCGAAAAACCAGCGGAGTATGCCCTATCACTCACCCGATGTCAATATTTTCGTAAACTTAACAGCGAATTTCGGAAAAAATTATAGCTGTAAACCCAAAAATAAATGACATTGGCATTCATGCCTGCCGCTCACCAAGATTTCAGCAAAATCTCAATTGATTTCTTCAGGCTCCGGGTCCAGATTGTTCGGGACCAACAGTACTTCGGCTTCTTCAGACGGCAGTTCCTGCACATTGCGCAGCTTTCGCTCTATCGCGCGGGACCTCTTTGCAGCGTCATCCATGGTATTGGAAGCCTGATCCAATTTTTTCTTGACCCCTTCGAGGATGATTCCGAATTTCCCGAACTCAGTCTTGACCGCCCCAAGAAGCCTCCAGACCTCGCTGGATTGCTTCTGGATGGCAAGGGTGCGAAATCCCATCTGGAGACTGTTCAGAATGGCGGCCAGAGTGGTCGGTCCAGCAACAATGACACGGCATTCGCGCTGCAGACTTTCAACAAGCCCTGTCATTCTGATTACCTCGGCATACAGACCCTCGGTTGGAAGAAACATTATGCCGAAGTCGGTAGTTGCGGGCGGGTTCAGGTATTTTTCGCAAATTGTTTTCCCACAATTCTTTATTGTGGCGGAGAGCATTTTCCCCGCCAGTTCAGCCGCTGAGGGGTCGCATTTCTCCTGCGCCTCAACCAGGCGCTGATAATCCTCCATAGGGAATTTTGCGTCGATCGGAAGCCAGACGACGTCACTACCATCTCCATCGCCCCGCCCCGGCAGCTTGATGGCAAACTCCACGGACTCCGCAGAGTTCTCCCTGGTTCGGACATCTCGTTCGAATTGATCGGGAGCCAGAATCTGTTCGAGAAGCGATCCGAGCTGGATTTCTCCCCATCCGCCTCTGGTTTTTACATTCGTCAGCACCCGCTTCAGGTCGCCGACCCCGGTCGCCAGCACCTGCATTTCGCCCAACCCTTTATGAACCTGCTCGAGTCGTTCCGATACCTGCTTGAACGATTCACCGAGCCTTTTTTCAAGCGTACCCTGAAGTTTTTCATCAACGGTGGCCCGCATCTGTTCGAGTTGCCTGGAGTTGTCTTCCTGGATCTGTTTGAGCTTGCCGTCTATAGCGTTTCGAAGGGCCTCCATCCGGTTTTCGTTGGATTCGGTCAACCTTGCCAGCCTGACGGAAAACGCCTCCATCTGCTCCTTCTGCAGGCTCGACATGCCGGACATTCCCTTGAGCACGGAATCATTGAAATTCTTCAGGGTTGCCGAGACCTCCTCCTTGAGTATTCTCGAGCCTGAATTGGATTCTTCCCTGAACTGGTCGAATTTTTTGCTGTTTTCGGATTGAAGAAGAGTGAGCCTTTGCTCCATGGTTTCACGGGCTGCGCCAAGCTTCTGCTCATTTGTTTCGGTTAACTTCGAAAGTCTTTCGGAGAAAATATCGAGCTGTTCCTTCTGAAGACCGGCAATATTGGTCATGTTGGTTTGAAGTGAGTCTCCGAAAGACTTCAGGGCGTTTGCGGTCTCCTCACGTCCCTGCCGCGCGACCAGTGTGGCTTCTTCTCGATTTTTGGCGATTTCATCCCGCAGTGAGCGCTCGCATCTGTCCAGATCCTTATCCACCGAATCAAGGCGAAACGACAGATCGCTCCCCCTGCTTCTGCGAAGCAGCATCAACACAGAGACGACATTAAAGCCCAGCAAGACGACTATGATTACCAGTACAGACAAGAAAACCGTCTGAAAAAGCTCCGCGCTGCCGTATAACTGCATCTTTACTCCATCTTTTATCACCCGCCCCGAAGCTCCAAGGGCAGGAAGGCTGATAAGGCGGTAATTTACCCGTGTTTTCGTATCACGACCTTTCTAGTATCCCCTGCACCCCTGAGAGTCAAACGATTTGAAAGAATAATCCCCCCAGGGCGCCCAAATTGGAGCGCTGCCTCCAGCAGAACATTACGGCTCGCAGATCGACATTGTAATTCAAGGGGATTTCCGTTAGATTTTAAGACAGCCCCGGAATGGGCCCGGATTTATTATTCCAGTCTCGCTCGAGAACTGCCCGTTATGAATGCATACGAAAAAATCGGCAAAAAACTTCAGGAAGCCCGCGAAGAAGCAGGTCTCAGTCAGGAGGAACTGGCAAAAAAGATCGGGTGCACTCAGGCATCTCTTTCCAACTATGAATTGGGAAAGCGGCGTCTCTACCTCGCCGACCTTCAGCGAATCGGCCTGTTACTTGGTAAGCAGGTCACCTATTTTCTCGATGAATCCAATGAACCCGATTCCTTTTCTCTCGATGAGATCCAGCAAATCATAAAAGAGCAATACCTGCACGAAATCCTTCTTGCAGCCAAACAACTGAAAGCCTCTCAGAGGAAATCCGTACTCGACTACATCCGGTGGCAACAAGATGAGGGGGCAAAATTGTGATTTCTTTTGAGCTTTCCACCGAACAGAAAAGGGTTGAACTGAAGTTCAGGCACCTTGCAAAAAAAAAGCTTCACCCTCTTTCTCTGAAGATCGACGCAGAAGAGCCGGGCCCAATCGACCCGGCCTATCTCGAAATACTCGCTGAGGAGGACCTGAATGCGTTCCTTGTTCCCAAAGAATACGGGGGCCGTCCTTTAGACTTCCTCACGCTCTCCCTCGTCATAGAAGAACTAGGGTATGGGTGCGCCGGGTTTGCAAGCATCTATGGCGCAACCCTGCACGCCGTTTCCGCCCTGCTGATCGGAGGCTCGCACGACCAGAAAGCCGCCTACCTTCCCCTTCTTCTGGGCCATCGAGGCAGGACTGCCGGATGCTGTATAACGGAGGCAAAAGGCGGCTCCCATACTTCCAGTTTTTCAACTGACGCCCACCCGGATGGTGAAAACTACATTATAAACGGCACGAAATCTCCGGTGATAAACGCCGGATGCGCAGCCTTTTACGTCATCTGGGCCAATACCAATAGCGGCAGAGGAAGAAGCGGCATAAATGCCTTTATCGTTCCGGGCGACGCACCTGGTATCAGCATAGGCCAATACCATGATAAACTCGGACTCCGCTGCGCTCCGTCAGCCACGGTATCCTTCCACGACGTGATGGTTCATAAGTCCGACATGGTGGGTTTTCCCGGCAGCGGATACCCCCTTCTAATGCAGTCGCTCGATTGGGGCAGAGCGCTTTTTTCGGCGATCTGCGTAGGGGTTGCCAAAGCCGCTTTTGATCAGACTGCAGCCTTCGCCAAGCAGCGCTCCATCCGCAACAAGCCTATCATCAAAAACCAGGGGATCGGTTTTTCTCTGGCCGATTACGCAACCGACATATGCGCGGCAAGACTGCTTGTCTGGCGAGCCTGCCGCATGATGGACCGAAACGTTCACTACACCAGGGAAGCTTCGATGGCCAAGCTCTTCGCATCCCGGATGGCGGCCGCCTTAACCAGCGAAGGAATGCTGATAATGGGCCAGGCGGCCCATACAGGACCCAATCTTCTTGCCAAGTTTCAGCGGGACGCCCAGGTGCTTCGAATCCTGGAGGGTACCGACCACATACAGAAAATGATCATCTCAAGCCAGATATAGAATTTTTCGGCTGCTTTCCTCGAAGACCGTTCACTCTGCATGATATTGCCAATCCTCGTCCTTTGCGGCTCATTGCTCTGCTTTCGTCATTTTGGCCTGGACAAGTGGTCGTTTCCTCGATTGTGCTATTTGACACAATCAAACAGCAAAGACTTTATGCGCAGTGGGCATATTCGTGATTTCCGGCACATTACCTGCATCTTGTGCATTACATAACGTTATATTTTCATTTTGTCCGTATCCACTACAAAGCCCGTTAACGGTCTACTGGCATACATATCGAGATCGCGTCCCTACAAGAGCCATTTATCTCCATAGCTCTTCTTCCCTTGATCGGCAGGCGGATTTTTATCTGGGACGCCAGATTTTTCATTTGACAATTTAATAACGAAATGTTATACAGATTGCGTTCATTTTCACGTAGCGCGATTCCAAACATTTTCTCACAGATTCTGTGCACAGGTCCGGAGGAGTCCACATGCCAAACAAGCTCATCACTCTAAAAGATGCTGTTTCAAGGTTCACGCGCGATGGAATGAAGTATGCCAGCGGCGCAGCTCTGCCAGTGGGATCGGATTCAATCGCCTTCGGGCGCGAAATGGTCCGGCAGGGCCGCAAAAACATCCACTATTTTGCCCATTGCAACAACCAGCAAGCCAACCTTTTTTGTGCACTGGGAGTATGCGACAAGATTGACGGAGGCTTTTCGGGCCTCGAGGTCTACGGATTCGCAAACGGTTTCCGGCGCGCCGTCGAATCCGGCAAGGTCATTTACGAAGACTATACCAACCTGAGCATGCCGCTTCGGTTTTTGGGAGCCGCTCTCGGCTGGCCCTTTGTTCCCACCATCACCAATATCGGTACGGACATTCAGTCCCGCTGCTCATCAAGCCCGGATGAATTCCCCTGCAAGTCGAAAATCCCGGAAATAAAGGACCCTTTCACCGGGCAGGTTTGTGGTGTGCTCCCTGTCGCAAAACCGGAATTGGCTTCCATTCACGTCACAATGGCGGACGTACAGGGCAACGCCATCATCATTGGAACCGAATGGAGCCGGTACGAACTCGCCCGCGCAGCCGAAAAAGTTGTCCTCCAGGCCGATTTTATCGTCGACACGGATTGTATGAGGCAGTACCCGAACATGGTCAGGATTCCCGACCTGCTGGTCGAGGCGGTTATTCCCTGGCAGCTCGGCTCATGGCCCCAGTGCTCCGTCGGCATCTATGACAGCGATGAGGAGCATATGTTCATGATGAACAAAATGCTGGGCAGCGATGAAGGCGCGCTCGACTACAAGGCCAGGTACATCGACTCGTGGGAGACCCACGAGGAATATCTCGCCATTATCGGGAAGGAGAAAATCGAAAAGATCATGACCAACCCGACAACTCACCTGGTTGATCCTTACCGCAAGTGGATAAAAACGAACGAGGAAATAGAGGCATTAATGGCCCGATCCCGATTTGCGAAACCCGCACCCGTTGCTTGCGGGCGCTGACATCAAGAGCGGATATCTACCCACAGGAGGCGTTCAGATGGAATTCACAAGACAGGAGATGATGGCCATCGCGACGGGGCGTGAAATTCGTGACGGTGATCTTTGTATATTCGGCGTTGGACTGAGTATGCTGGCGGGATATTTTGCCCTTGCACATCACGCGCCCAACGCAATATCCATGACCGAAGGCGGTGTATACGGCTCTATGCCGGTTGGCGGCCTGCCCTGGGGAATAGAGGACAACCGCATTTCAGCCAATGCGACATGCTTTACAAATGCTATTGACGCTCTGGGTTTCATGTGTTCCTCGGGCCGTGTGGATCTGGGAATCATCGGCGCCGCTCAGGTGGACAAATTCGGCAACGTAAACACAACAGGATTCTGGACCGACCCTGCCAACCCCCATTTCGGACCGCCCAAAACCAGGCTGAACGGCAGCGGAGGGGCAAATGACATCGGCAGCGGCTGCAAACGGGTTGTGATCATGATGGCGCACGATGCAAAAAGATTTGCCGAAAAGGTCGATTACATAACGACGCCCGGCTACCTCGACGGAGGCAATGCACGTGAAAAATACGGTTTCAAAGGAGGCGGCCCGGTCGCAATTGTTACCACGCTCGGAATCCTTCGACCCGATCCGGTAACAAAGGAATTCATGCTGGACTCTTACTATTCCTTTTCCAGCATCGAGGAAATCAAGGCCGCCACAGCCTGGGAGCTGAAGATTTCGCCCAGGGTGGGCATAACGCCTGAGCCCACGGCCGAAGAACTCGAAGCCCTGCGCTCCGTTGACGTCACGGGCATGCTGAAGAAGAAATAGCGGACTGGAGCGCTCGCCGCACCCAAGGGCGCGCGCTCTTTATGTCACGCGGCAATAGTCTCCTCGCCACCAAAGAAAGGACCGGGCTCATGGAAACACCGGTGACCCTCGACAGGACGTTCGCCGACGAAATTGTCCGCAGGATGGAAAGCTACAGGATATGGATCTTCCTGGGCATCTCGGCCGCCTATCTCGTTTCCTATTTCCACCGGGCGGCCCCGGCGGTTGTCAGTACCGAAATCGTCAAGGACCTTGCCATAGCCCCGGCGGCCCTGGGCTTCATGGGTTCCATGTATTTCTGGGCATATGCGGCGGCGATGCTTCCGGCAGGCGTTCTGGCCGACACATGGGGATCGCGCAAGACAATGTCGGTATTTATCCTGGTCGCAGCGCTGGGCAGTTTTATCTTCGGATTTGCGCCGGGTGTCGCATACCTGGCGACAGGCAGGTTTCTGGTCGGCTTCGGGGTGGGCTTCATTTATGTGCCTGCCGTCCGGATTCTGGCGGACTGGTATAAACCCGACGAACTTGCCACATACAGCGGGATACTGCTGGCCGTGGGCAATATCGGCGCCCTGATCTCGGCAGCCCCGCTCGTCGCCCTCATGGCCGTTATCGGCTGGCGGAACTGTTTTCACGTTGTCGGCATCTTTACGTTAATGGCGGCTCTTTTTACCTGGATAGTCGTTCGCAACAAGCCGACAGATCTCAATTTTCCCACTCCGCGTGATCTTATGGGCCTGCCGCCCGCGCCGCCCGCACCCAGGGTCAGGCTTGGCTCGGCGGTGAAGGCCGTTTTTGCCAATCCGCAGTTTTATCTGCTCGGGGTGCTTCTTTTCTCCTATTACGGGACCTTCATGGGCGTAGGTTCCCTTTGGGCCGGGCCTTACCTGCAGCATGTTTACGGCCTCTCCAAACAGGCGGCCGGAAACATAATAATGATGTTTCCGCTGGGAATGATTTTTGGCTGCCCGCTTTCAGGCTATATTTCCGATAAGATTCTGAAGTCGAGGAAAAAAGTCCTCCTCGCAGGCGTTGCGCTGCACGCCCTGGCCTACATACCGCTGGTCTTCTTCACGGATAAAATGTCGATAACGCAACTTTATGCTCTTTTCCTCTGGTATGGGCTGTCGGGCGGCGCTTTCGTGTCCTGCTTCGCCTGCGCCAAGGAAACCTGTGAACCAAGATTCGCGGGCACAGCCGTCGGCTCGCTCAATATTTTCATCTTCGTCGGCGGGGCATTCTATCAGCAGGTGATGGGGCTGGTTATCCAGCACTATCCAGCGGTCAAGACGGGAGTCTACCCCCTTGCGGCGTATCAGGCTTGTTTCTGGGTGCCCTTCATCGGCCTGATCGTGGGCTTCATCCTGTACTCGTTCTTTAAGGAAAAGCCCATAACCTGAGGGCTGGATCTGGGCACCGCAGCAGGTGAGTTTTTCTTGAGACGGCTCTTTTGAAGGACCTGTGAATTTCATAGGAAAGTGTCGATTCATGTCCAGAGAAAAAGAAAAAGATCTTGAACAAGATCTCTACTCGCGAGTCGATGCCTACAAGCTGGCGCAGAATCTTGAAACGTGCCTTCAGTGCGGCAAATGCGCCGGGGTCTGCCCAGTGGCCAATCTCTCACCGTCTTATAGCCCCCGGGTGATTATAAACGACATCCTGAGAGGGCGGGAAGACAGGTGGCTGAAAAGCGAGGAGATCTGGCGGTGTTTTTGGTGCGCAAATTGTTATACCGTGTGCCCCATGGATATCCCCTATCCAATGTTGATAATGCAGATGCGTTATCTGGCAATCGAGAACGGATACGGCCTCAAGTACTTTTTCCCGTTCAAAAGATTTGCGCTTAGAGCCAGGGAGGATGGACTCACCTTCGCCCCCGCCAGTCCAAAAGCGCGTGAGAAGATAGCAAGAATCCGTCAGGAAATAGGCTTGAGCCCATGGCCCGAGATTTCTGACAAGGCCCGGGAGGAATACAAGGCCCTTTTTGACATGACGGGGGTGACCGATTTCCTGGCTTCGATCACGGAAGACGATGAAAAGCCGGTTCATTCGACTTACCTGGAAGGAAGGATCACGCGTGCAAGAGGCAAGGGTAATTAGACCGGAAGAAAGAATCCGCGATATTCCCGAGAGGGTCTTCCTGTTCCGCAGTTGCACCGGCAGCATCGAGTATCCCGGGACGGAAAGCGCTGTCAGGGAAACGCTGAAGATGCTGGGGGTGGATGCCGTCATGGACCCCGACCAGACGTGCTGCTCGGGCTATCTTCTTACCTGTTCGGCGCACAAACCGGAGGTATCCCTGGCTGTAACGGCCCGCAATCTGGCTATCGTGGAGAAAAAGGGACTCGATACTTACACTTTCTGCAACGGCTGTTTCGGCTATATCAGCGAGCTTTCGCACATACTTCTGCACAACCCGGCATACCTGGACATGGCAAACGGAGTTGCCGGAAAGCTTGGCTACAGGTTCGAGGGCAAAACCCGGATTTTCCACGTCCAGGAACTGTGGTATCGCATGAAGGATACCATCGCCAGGAAGCTGATCAGACCGCTCAAGGGCCTCAGGGTGGCGGCGCACAACGGCTGCCACTATGTAGCCCGCCAGTATGGAATCCTCGATGACGGCGGATACCCGACCTTCCATGAGGAACTGTTCGAGCTTCTTGGCGCTGAGCCGGTATTCTACAAGGAAAGGCAACTGTGCTGCGGCTATGCGGTGGGCAGGGGTTTTACCCATAAGGAAGAACTGGTGCAGCCTCACCTTTACAAAAAATTCAAAAGCGCCGAAGAGGCCGGCGTGGAGCTGATCACCACGGTTTGCCCGGGCTGCAACGTGGCGCTCGACCGCGAGCAGCCCAACATTAACAAGCGCTACGGTGAGGCTTTCAACATTCCTGTGATAGACCTGTCCCAGCTTATCGCTCTTTCCCTGGGAGTACCGATTCACAAACTGGGGTTTGCGGCGAATACGACTCCTCTTAACGGCATTCTGGAGAGGCTCGGGATCGGAAAGGAAACTGCTGATGGGTAAACGGACAAAAACGGCGGTTGTGATAGGCGGAGGCCCGGCGGGAATTGAAGCGGCCCTGAGAATCGCGCAGGCAGGCTTCAAAGCTGTACTTGTCGAAAAAGAGCCCGAGCTGGGAGGCACTCTAAAACAGCTCTGCAGCAGCTTCCCCCGCTGGGAAGATCCCCGGGAACTCCTGGATAGCAAAATCCACGAACTACAGAGCTGCCCGAAGGCTACGATCAGAAACAACACCATCGTAGCCGCCGGCACACCCAACGGAAACGGATATAACCTCACCCTTTCGGACGTCCTGGACGGCCGGACCGGCGAAGTCATCGCAGATGCAGTCGTTTTGGCGACCGGTTTCGAGTTGATGGACATATCCATCTACGGCGAATACGGGTACGGGGTCTATCCTGATGTTCTGAACGCGCTCGAATTCGAAGCGTTACTCAAGGAATGGAAGCTAGGCAGAGGCAAGCCGCCGAAGGGGGTAGCCCTGATCAAATGCGTCGGCTCCCGTGACCGCTCCAAGGGCAACCCATATTGTTCTAAAATCTGCTGCATGTACACGGCAAAGCAGGCAGGCATGGTCAAAGAACTTTTTCCGGAAGCCAAGGTCTTTGTCTTCTACATGGATTATCGGGCAGCCGGAAAGCAGTATGAGGAATTCGTCAGGGACGTTATCGAAAACAGGCATGTCCGTTATATTCGCGGCCGTCCGGCGAAAGTACTTTGCGAAGAAGGCAGGCTCCTGGTGCGGGCTGAGGACACACTGCTCGGTCTTCCGGTCGAGGTCCTCGTAGACATTGTGGTTCTGGCTTCCGCCGTCGTGCCGAGGCCCGCCACCCGGAGACTGGCCGAAATGTTCGGTGCGAATACGGACGAATACGGCTTCATCGAACCCGATCGTTTCAATCCGGTGCAGGCGGCTGCCAGGACTTTTTTTGCGGGGGGATGTGGATTTGCGGTTGAGACCCCGCTTGCCCTGCAGCAGGGGGGAGCCGCCGCCGCCAATGTCATCGCCCTGTTCAACCTGGAGTGAGAGCATGCACTCTGATTACAGGCCAATGCGCCTCGATGAAATAGACGATTCTCTCCGGAAGGAGATCAGCGAGAACTGTGGTGTGGACGTCGAAATGTGCATGGAGTGCGGAAAGTGCTCCGGCGGATGCTCGAATGGCCACGTTTTCGACTACACGCCCCGCAAAATCATCCAGCTCGTAAAGCTGAACGCCGAAGACTCACTGATGAATATGGACGCCCTCTGGATATGCCTTTCCTGTCATCTGTGCGTGGACCGCTGCCCGTCGGGCATCGATACGCCCCGCATACTGGACTACATGCGGGAGAAATCCTACCGGAAAGGAATAACAACCCGCCCGAACATCACGCTTTTCCATGAACTCATGCTTTCCTCTGTCAGCAAATCCGGCCGGATTTCAGAACTGCCGCTGGTTTTGAAATTCAACTGGAAAACCCGTCAGTACTTGAAAGACGCCATCCTTGGGTTGAAGATGCTGTTGAAGGGGAAAATCAGTTTTCATTCTCCGGGCGTAAAGGACAAGGAACACGTTCGGAGTTTTTTCAACAAAAACAGTGCAAAGGGAGGATGAGCCTGGCAATGAACATCGCATATTTCCCCGGCTGCTCCGTGCACTCGATGGCAGGAGAATACGACAGGTCCGCCCGCTTGGTATGCAATGACCTTGACGTCCATCTGGAGGAGGTGACGGATTGGAATTGCTGCGGGGCTACCGCTGCGCACAGCGTGGACCGCGCTTTGACGCTCCGGCTGAATGGCCGCAACCTCGCTGCCGTCCACACGATGGGCTTCGACAAGGTAACCACGCCCTGTGCGGGCTGTTTCAACCGGATGAAAACAGCAGGTTTGGAGCTCAAAGGATCTCCGTTCGTGAAGCGGGACATCCCTGATGTCATGCATCTGCTCCAGTTCTTTACCGAGCAGATCGGATTGGACAAAATTGCAGGATCAGTCGTGAGATCTGCCCGAGGTCTCAAGCTGGCTGCCTATTACGGATGCCTCATTACCAGGCCCCGAAAGATTACCGGGTTCGACGATCCCGAACAGCCTTCTTCGATGGACCGGATACTTCAGGCCATTGGCGCTGAAACCGTCAAGTGGTCCCATAAGGCCGAGTGTTGCGGCGGCGCTTTTGCGGCTTCGGAGACCTCGATAATCATCGATCTGGCGGGACAGGTGCTCGAGGCTGCTCGCCAGGCCGGGGCTCAAGCCATTGTTGTGGCGTGCCCCATGTGCCAGGCAAACCTGGACACAAGGCAAAAAAACATAGAGGAGGAGCGAGGAATCATTTACGGACTGCCTATCATCTATTTCACCCAGTTGATTGCTCTGGCTTTTGGCCATTCGCGCAGGGAGGCCGGTTTGAGGCGTTTGCTCGTCAGCCCTTTGGCTCTTCTGAGCAGAAGCGGACTGGCCTGATCTGCTGTATCCGAATACGTGACAGGAGGATAAAGATGCAGGAAAAAGTGATGTCCCTCTCTCAAGCCGCCGGCCTTGTCAAGGACGGCATGTTGCTGGCAGTTGGCGGAAATGCCATGCACCGCAACCCGAGTCTCTTTTTTCTCGAACTAACCAGAAGGCCGGTTAAGAACCTCAAGGTCTGCGGAGCGGCTGTCGGAATAGCCGCTGATTATCTGTTCGCCACTTTCCAGGCCGACACTGCCTATTTCGGATTCTTCGGACTGGAAAATGAAGCAGGTCTCGCCCCCGGAATGCGCAAATCAATGGAAAAGGACGGACCGGGGCGAGCGATTGAAGGGTCCTGAACTTCCATCATCAATGCTCTCCGTGCGGGAGCATATGGAATCCCTTTTATGCCGGTCGGCGGAATGTGGGGAAGCGATCTTGTGGCCCTCAGGCCTGAGTTCTTTCAAGTCTCCAAAAGCCCGTTCGACGGCAAGGAAGTTGTCTGCGTTAAGGCCCTTGTGCCCGACTACGCGATCATTCACGTTCAGGAAGCGGACAAATACGGAAATGCCCGGATTCTTGGACCCAATTACCAGGACGTTCTGCTCTCGAGGGCGGCCCGGAAGACCATTCTTACCACCGAACGGATCGTCGGTACCTATCGCATGCAGGAAGAGCCAAAACTGACCGCGATTCCCTACCTGACCGTCGAGGCTGTAGTCGAACTGCCGGGCGGAGCCAAGCCCGGTGTATGCTACCCCGATTATCTCACCGTGGATTGGGATGATCACAAAACCTATGTCGGAGCCGTCAAGGCCGGAGAGGTCCCATCCTTTGCGGAAAAAATGCTGAAAGGGAGGGTGTAGCATGGAATACGGAAAAGATTACGGGAAACCGGAAATGATGGCCGTAGCCATAATGCGGGAGATCAGGGAGGGGGACGTCGTATTCCACGGCCTGGCTTCCCCCACTCCAATGGTTGCCATGAAAGCCGCTAAAGCTCTCGGGAAAGACTTCGCTTACGTAACGCTCAGCGACGGCCTCGATCATGACTGGTCGAAGCCCCCTTATTGCGCATCGACGCTTACGGAAAACACCTATGAGGGCTCAGTCGCCTCATTTGGGCTCGACTGCATATTCGACCTCTTTTGCTCCGGGAAGGGCGATATAGCTTTCCTGTCGTGTCTCCAGATGGACAAGGAGGGACGCATAGCAATGTCTTTCCTTGGCGGAGATTATGAACACCCGAAGCTCAGAGGACCAGGGGGCGCAGGAAGCGCCACGCTCACCCCGGTTACTCCGAGGACCACTATATGGAAGTCGGCTCATGACAAGCGAATATTCGTCCAGCGGGTTGAGTTTGCAACAACGGCCCCTGCTTTGGACAAGTTGTTTACAGTGATCACGCCGCTTTGCATTTTCAGAAAGCAGCCGGGTGAGAAATTCCTCGCGCTCGACTCCATCTACCCGTACACTACAGTCGAGGGAGTGAAAGAAAATACCGGATGGGAAATCGAGGACACAAAGGTTGCGACCATGAATCCACCAACTGCCGAGGAACTGGCTGCAATCAAAAAGGTTGACGTGAACGACATCCTTTCCTACGAGTTCAAGTAGGCAGGCTCCCCGGAGGGGGCTAAAGAACAGGGCGCATCTTCCAACTTACAAACGGGCGGCCGAAGATTTCGGCCGCCCGCCCTTTTTCCTGTTATTCTTTTCTAATCCCGCGAATTTCAATCCAACCTCGTATTTTCTTGACAGATGTTATCGTTTGACTATTTTTCACTATCGGAGAGTAAATATTATTTTTATCTGGAGAGAAGAAATGAGCGTCGTATGTAAACTGCAAGATGAGCCGGCAACAGATGTAGATGTAAAATTTATCCTCGAAAATGCCAAAACCGTTGCCGTCGTCGGTATCTCGACTAAAAAAGAGAGTTCCAGCCAAAGGGTTGCAAAGTATCTGCAGGAGCATGGTTTCAGGGTGATTGCGGTCAATCCGAATTGTGAAGAAGTTCTGGGAGAAAAATGCTATCCGGATTTGAAGTCAGTTCCCGTGCATGTGGACGTGGTGGATATTTTCAGAAAACCAGACGCTATTGCACCCATTGTCGATGAGGCTGTGGCCATCGGGGCCGGGACCGTGTGGATGCAACTGGGCCTGGAACACGAAGAAGCCGCACAAATAGCAAGGTATGCAGGCCTGAACGTCGTGATGAACAGGTGCATGAAAATCGAGCACACCCGCTACTTTGGAAACGGTAAAACATCTCAACTCCCGGAGAACGACGACCCCGTCGATGACGTGCAAGCGGGGTGAGCCGGGCGCCCATCGCCTCTTTTTATTACTTCCAGGCAGTGCTGTTGCGGGTCTCACACTAAGTTGCGTTCAAATCGGGACCAAGGGAGGGCGTAAAGCCCTCCCCTACGAAACAACCATGCGACGATGCCGTCGGGGCGGGGTTTATCCCCGCCCTGTCTTGAACGCGACTTAGTATCACCGTGCGAAACTCATAGTCGAATGTTTTATCCGGTCATCTAATGTCCTGAGTCAAAGGTTCGCATCATAATTCAAATGGGGAGAGCATGGCTTATGCGTTCGTCACCCCGGCGGGGATTTTAAGCCGGGGTCCAGAGGTTTTCCGGAAATGAAAAGGGAGCTGGATTCCGGCTTAAAGCGTGCCGGAATGACGGCTTGGTGGCTATCGGACTTGCGTAAGGGATTAATGACTCGGGACACTCGATCCCCTGGAGGTTTTATGGACGAGCAGATTCTGTTCGGCAAAACGGGTTTTGAGGTCTCGAGGCTGGTGCAGGGTACCTGGGTAACCGGCGGCTGGGCATGGGGAGGCTCTGATGAAAAAGAATCCCTGCTCGCGATCATGCGGTCGCTCGAACTGGGGATAAACTTCATCGACACTGCCCCCGTTTACGGATTCGGAAAATCAGAAGAGATAGTCGGACGGGCAATCCGCCAATGGGGGCGTGACAAGATCACAGTCGCGACCAAATGCGGGCTTGAGTGGGACAAGGGCCGGATCCGCCACAATGCCGGCCCCGAGCGCATCATGCAGGAAGCCGATGAGAGTCTGCGGCGGCTCGGAGTCGACTGCATCGACCTCTACCAGATCCACTGGCCCGATCCGGACGTGCCTTTCGAAAAATCCATGCAGGCAATGATAAAACTGCGGGAGCAGGGTAAAATCCGCTTCTTCGGCCTGAGCAATTTCAGCCGCGAGCAGATCGAAGAGTGCCTGAAAACGTGTCCTATTTACAGCCTCCAGCCACCCTACAATCTATTTGAACGGGAATCCGAAAAAGATATACTCCCGTTTTGCTTCGAGAACGAAATCCCCACTCTTGTTTACGGAGGATTGTGCCGAGGGCTTCTCACCGGCAAATTCGCCGGAAACGAAACTTTTCGCAAAGGCGACCTTCGCCGAAACGATCCCAAGTTCAAGCCGGACCGCTTTAAGAAATATGTGGACGCGGTGAATGAAATCAAGGCGGTTGCGGCCCGATATGAAAAGACGCCGGCGCAGTTCGCCCTCAGATGGGCGATTCAACAGCCGGGAGTGACCTGCGTCATAGCCGGAGCCAGGACCGCAAAGCAGGCAGAAGATAATGCGGGAGCTCTGGGCTGGAAAATTGTGCCTGAAGACTTGAAAAGAGTGGATGAAATCCTCGCCGCGCACACCGGCGAAGATCAACTTTAGGGTCGGGGTTTTCACGGAACTCCTTTATACCGCTTCCTCATTACGATCCGACAATTCGGTGGGGCAAAACACGATACGCGCACCGCGCGATTTCACATGCTCCAATTCCCGGCACACAATGTCGTTTTTTTCTCTGCATCCCACTAATGCGGCAGTCGAGACGCCAACACGTTGTGAGATCCGGCGGCTGTCCCAAGCCCGGCGGGGTTCCCTCTACGAGAAAAGCATTATGTGCAGCGAACCTGCCGCACCGGAAGTGGTTCCGCCATTTTGGCGCCCTGAAAACCAGATTTCCCGAGATGAGATTCTAAAGTAGGCTTATAAAAGCAAGTCATATCTTGACAAATCGGGAGGTTACGACGTTGACAAGCAGGGTTGGCTTTCGCTGAGCCCGAGCTGAAGGTGATTTTGAGGAATTTTCTATGTACAGCGGCAGGAAATGTGGGCCGTTGGTTGGCACCTATTCTTCCGAGGGATACTCCATGGTTGAGACTTCGCTAAGTATTATGGCATTTTTTGAATGGCGCTTTGCACTTGCATCTTTACAAAAAGGCCCTAAAACGTCGGGCGCCCAAATGGCGAATGTCGATTTTGCGGCGAATTAGTAGACGCCATATTGCGTTGTCCAGTACTCCGGGATCGCAGACGATCTTAGCGTTTCACTTCTCTGCGCCCTGTTGGGCTTTCCATTGCCTCTTGATAATCTTAGCCAGACTCCGAAGGGCCTCATTGACAGAGTCGTGGTCGGGAAAGTATTCAGCCACATCGGGTTCAATGACTACAACGTTGGTCCCCTCCTCATACCGTTTTGCGTACTTGCCCCGGACCCCGCCGGTAAAATCATATTCTTCGAGCATGTCAGGGTCATTTTTCATTTTCTTCATGTCTGAATCTCTCCTCTTTGACGCGGTCATATTTTATGATACCTGACATCAACGCGAAATCATAGATAATGATTGCGACTGGAAGCTCTCTGCAGCTTGCCAACGCCGTAACTTTTCAATTCGTTATGCGTAGAGGGCTGCTCCATGGTTGAGATCATCGGGGAGCCATCCGACTGTGAAATCCACACCGGAAATTCGGTTGATTGCACCCGAAAGAAAGCCGGTTCAGGGAAACAGTCACGCGAAAAACGCATACCGGAGGGAGAACGGTTCCGGAGCATTTGAACCGCTCCCTCCAGGTTCGTCCACCACCGGTGTCGTGCTTGCACTGCCTGCATGAAGCCGCAGACAAAAACACCGCCGTATTGACCGGCTTCTAGGAATATGCGCTATTGTGGTCAGAGTGGAGCGAAAGGAAACGCATGAATTGACCTTCTCTGTAAACAAGCGCCCGGAATTTGTCACTCAAGCGAATAGTGTAAAGACGAGCCCCTCTCGGTCCCGTTTTGGATTGGACAAGTTCCCAATGCAAGCCTTTGTCTCTGTATACTCGAGACCATTGCAGTTTCCTGATCTTGCGAAGGGCGGCAAGAACTCGTCCTGCGTCCTCTTTCGCAAGACCCGAAAGATCGTCCTGAAAAATAGGATTATTGAGATCGAGTAAGACGTCAGGAGATTCGCCCACTCAGACTCTCCAAATCGGTTTCCTCAGGCGGATTCTCAGCGGCCCATGAAATTGCCTTATCGATCTGCGTGTTTTTGGCCTCATCATGCATCCAAAGCTCACTATCCGGGATGACCTTAGCGAGCTTGAGGAGCCAGACTCCCTCCTGAATATTTTCTATGAGGACAGTACGCCTGGCGTATTTCTTCCCCAAGGAAATCTGACCGCTTGCTCCGACGACTTTAACTGCTTGACCGTGTTCCATTATGTTCCTCCAGCAACTGATTATTATTGCATTATAGCATGAATGCATGAATGCATGAAATATTCAAGGAACCACCAGTCACGGAGCGGCATCCAATGCGGTAAAAGAGCATTGGGGCAAACCTGCTCTTTTCACATGGACCCGCGCGTCGTATGCCCACAGGTTGCTCCACGATCGAAACCATCGGGGAAAGAAAATCCGGCCGCTTGCTCCGACGACTTTAACTGCTCGACTGTGTTCCATAATGTTCCTCCAGCAACTGATTATTATTGCATGATAGCATGAATGCATGAAACAATCAGGAACCATCAGTCACGGAGCGGCATCTAATGCGGTAAAGGAGCATCGGGGCAAACCTGCCGGCGGCTGTCCCAGCCCAGCCGGGTCCCCTCTACAAGAAAAGCACTATGTGCAGCGAACCTGCCGCACCGGAATTGCCTCCGCCATTTTGGCGCCCTGAAAACCAGTTTCCCGAGATGAGATTCTAAGGTAGGCTTATAAAAGCAAATCATATCTTGAAAAATTGGGAGGTTACGACGTTTGCAAGCTGTATTGACTTTCGCAGAGCCTGATCAGATAACGTTTTCGAAGAATTTATTACGTACAGTGATGACACGATACTGACAAGGCCCTCTTGCGAAAGCACAGTTGCTGTGCTATCTCATAGGCGTAAGATATTTTGCATTGGGAGATCAAAATGGCGAATCTCACGTTGAAAATCGATGACCAACTCCTGGACAAAGCGCGCCGTCTGGCCCTGAGGAGGAATACATCCGTCAATGCCATCGTGAGGGAGAAACTCGAGGAGTTTGTTTCAACCGATCTCAGTCGCGAGGCTACTCTGAAGGGTGTTGAGGCTTTCTTCATACGGAGCAAAGCGCAGATTGGGAAGAAGACCTGGAGTCGAGATGAGATCCATGAAAGGTAAGATCTTTCTGGATACCAACATTTTTGTCTATTCCATCGACTCATCAGCCGAAGAGAAGGAAAAGAGGAATGTTGCACGGAAGCTCGTGAAGACTCATATCCGCGAAGAATCCGGGGTTATAAGCATCCAGGTAATCCAGGAATTCTTTCAGGTGGCGACCACGAAGATTCGGATGCCGATCTCGGCAGAAGATGCCCTTGAATTCATGCAGTACATGGCCAGTCTCCAAATCGTCACCCCTGATTTCGACATGGTTGTGGCGGCAACTCGAATACATCAGAAACATTCCATTTCTTTCTGGGATGCGCTGATCCTGCAGGCGGCAAAGACTGCGGATTGCTTCCAGGTCCTCTCCGAAGATCTCCAAGACGGTTTTCGCCTTGACGATCTCACCGTAAAGAATCCTTTTCTATCATAGGACGGCTTCTCCACAGAGTCTGCTTCATGGCAATGGCTCAACATTTCCGAATCGTTTCCGTTATGCTCTTCCGCCTGCTCAGGATTCAGGGGTCTGGCAAGGAACGTTGATTTTATTGAATTAGGATCGGCAGAAATGTAATATCGGGGTGGCCCAGGGTTTAAGTGTGTTTTTGTTGCCTGGGTCCGAAGGACAGGAGGGGCCGCGTTGACCAACGACGCAGATTGCACTGATTAGGGAGAAGGCGCTCATGCGGCGGCGGATCTTCGACAGTGAGGGACATGCCTATTTCGTAACCTTTTCATGTTTCAGGCGACGGAGATTACTGGACGATAAACAGGCAAAAGGCATTGTAATTCATTTCCTTTCGGTCCAGTTAAAGAACCAGGGGGGCGACTGCCTTGGTTTTGTGATAATGCCAGAGCATGTTCACGCACTCGTCCACTTCAGCGAGCAAGGACAACTCAGCATCTTTATGAACCAGTGGAAGCGCCGTTCGTCAATGGAACTGAAACGATTGTACCGGGGAGCATTGAGTGCTTATGGGGATAGGCTTGACCTGAGCGGCCCCATGTGGCAGTCAAAGTACTATGCTTTTAATGTGTTTTCCGAGATTAAAGCCAGGGAAAAGCTCGATTACATGCACAACAACCCGGTAAAAGCCGGACTGGTCGATAACCCTGTTTCCTGGCCGTACAGTTCGGCCCGGTGGTATTTACTCAGGAAAGGGGTTGGGGTGGATATTAAGGCAATCTTTTAGGCCCCTCTTGCCTCCGGCACGGGCAACAAAAGGACGTTGCCCGTGTCACCCGTGTTGTTTTGGCAAATCGGTTGGCCTCGGTGCAGGCGAAATATCCTGGGGCAAAGAGGAAGGAATGATGGACATCGATCTGGCAAAGTTTACTGCCAGCAACTATGCGGCATGGTGGGGCGCAATCATTGCCACACTTACACTGGTTTGGAATATTGTTGTTGCAATCCGATCTGGCGCGCGCATTAAGGTGCGTGCCAATCCCAATATGAAGGTTTATCCAACACAGCCCATCACCGGCGATAAATCTTATATCTCAGTTACGGCAGTAAACCACGGAACATCGCCAACTACGATAACCCATTTCTGCGGCTTTTATGCACACTCGTTCTGGGATTTGATGAGAGGTAAAAAACAGCAATTTGTTGTTCCCACGCATCCCGCTTTAGGCAAGACAGTTCCTTACGTACTAGCGCCTGGCGATCAATGGAGCAGTTTAGCAGATCAAGATTATATGTTGGAAAAAGCCAAAGGCGGGTTTTTGTATCTTGGCATCATTCATAACCAAAGGAAGCGCCCTTTGTATAAGCGGGTTAAAGTAAGTGCTTAACGTGGTCCTGTTGTGCCAAATGGGCCAAGAGAAGCGCTTGATATTCCGTGACGAGAAGCGATGGGAACGGCGATTTTGGAGCTGATTTTCGGCATTAAAATTAGCATTTTAAGGGAGCTATGTGGTGATTATGCGGCGTTTCTGGAATCAGCACACCTCTTCCTCATTGTTGAGGAACGGAACGCCACAAATCCTCAACAGGTCCGAATCATGGAGCAAACATCTTTAGGATCAGGGTTTTCACTGGACTCCTTTATGCAACCTTCGTTATTAGTATCCTACCAATCAGCCCGAGGCAATAATCTTTGCAGGGAAGGACCGCTATGGCCTGGAATGGAAAAATCCGGCAGGGTGAGCCAGGTGAACTCCGGGAGCGGGCCGAAAGATTCCAGAGTATTTTTGAGAACTCGACTCTTGGCATCTTTCAGTCTTCGCTGGATGGGCGCTTTTTGATGGTCAATCCGGCTTTTGCGAGGATACTTGGTTACAGCGACCCGGAAGATCTCAAAGAATCGATTCAGGATATCGAGAACCAATTCTATCTCCACCCGGAACGCAGGTCCGAGATCCTTGCGGCAATCGAGGGAAAAGAGGGCGTCTCCAGGTTCGAAACAGAGCTTCGCCGCAAAGACGGAAGCCTCATCACCTGCTCTTTGAGCATACAGACAATCACGGGAGGCGACGGTAAAATCAGCCACCTGGACGGGTTTATCGAGGACGTAACGGAGGCGAGGCTCAGGGAAAAGAAGCTCCGGGAACGATCCGACACCCTGACCAGAGAGAACCTGCGCCTTCGAACCCTGTTCAAAGATCGCTACCGTTTCGGCAAGATCATTGGCAAGAGCCCATTAATGCAGGAAGTATATGAAAGCATACTCCAGGCCGCCGGATCGGACACGGCTGCCATCGTGTACGGAGAATCGGGCACCGGAAAAGAACTGGTGGCCCGGGCTATTCACGAACTGAGCAGGCGTGGAAAAAGGGAATTTGTGCCGGTAAATTGTGGCGCCATTCCTGAACACCTGCTGGAAAGTGAGTTTTTCGGCCACAAAAGAGGGGCCTTTACCGGGGCCGCGATGGATTCACGCGGTTTCCTGGACAGGGCGGACGGCGGCACGTTGTTTCTGGACGAGGTGGGAGAACTGCGCCTGGACTTGCAGGTAAAGCTGCTCAGGGCGATTGACGGCGGATCTTATTTCCCGGTGGGCGACAGCAGATCGAGGAGGTCCGATTTTCGCCTCATTTCCGCAACCAACCGAAACCTCAGAGAGATGGTCAAGAGCGGCGGAATGAGGGAAGATTTCTTTTTTCGGATCGATATAGTACCAATCGACCTGCCTCCATTGAGAAATCGCCGCGAGGACATCCCGCTCCTTGTCGACCATTATTTGCGCGAGTTCACCGAGCATGAGGACCCTCCCGTGCTTCCCGGCTGGGTCCTGGAATCCCTCTACAAATACAACTATCCGGGCAACGTGCGCGAACTCCAGAATATCCTGCGCCGTTACCTGGCAACCGGGAAGATTGACTTTCTCGGTCACGATCAACAAAATTCCGATGCGCAGCAGGAAGGGAGCCTTGCAGAAAGGCTCAACTCCTATGAGAAAGAGATAATAGAAAGCTGCCTTATCCGGAACCGGTGGCACCGCGGGCTCACGGCTGCATCTCTGGGAATCGACCGCAAGACCCTATATACCAGAATGAAAGCATACGGGCTTGATTTCCCCCAAACAGGGAGAAATAGCCCTGGAAATCTTCCGACTTGATTTCAACTGCCTGTGAAATCCACCCGTGAAATTCCGGGGCTGTGGATGATGATATGGGTGGCACGGCCAACGGGACCTGATGCGCGCGCCACCCTGTCGTTGATTTCCGGATATACAGCTTGGTACCGTTTACGAAAGGGATCGCCGGAGCGATTCTTACCGGACGCTTGGACCAGCCACCGCTTCGGCTTGAGGCTTCTTACGTGAGAGCATGCTTACGGCAACCAGAACGACGGCGCTGACCGCAAGTCCCGGGTAGAGCGGGTCCAATCCCTTCGGGTACATTAAATGCCATACGAGATCGGTTAATGGTCCCATTATGGCAGCCGATACACCCGCTGCCGGAGTAACAAAGCGTTTGAAGAACATCGCTCCCAATAATGGGAAGAGAGCGCTGCAACCCCGCAATCCCATGGAAAGGAAGGAAAAGCCGAGGATCAAACCGCCTAAACTGCTGCTGACCGCTACGATAGTGATGGCGCAAATACAAAGTATCAACACCCTTTGTACGAGAAGGGTCCTTTTGTCATCGGCTTTTTTATCAACATAGCGCTTGTAGATATCACGGGTGAGCATGGTGGAAATCCCGAGGCTCAAGCCGGCCCAGGTCCCTATTACCGCGACAAGCAAGGTGGCCAGGACCACCCCGCCAAGAAGCGGCGGCATGTAGTGCAGAATGAAAGTCGGCAAAACATCGCCGGATTTCATCCCGGGGAAGCTGGCTGCGTGCGCCTTCATATACATGCCGACCAGAACGCCGCCAATACCGACCGGCGGGATAAAAAATGCCGAGATCAATGCTCCCCGGCGGGCATGCTTGAAACTTTTGGCCGATAGAACAGCTTGGATATAGGTTTGAGTGCTGAGCACCCCGACCACCAGCGAGAATCCAGCCGCAAAATCCAGTGAGAAACCGCGGCCAAACAAAGAAAACCAGGGAAAACGTTCAGGGAATGCTTCGAATAGCCCGCTCATCCCTCCAAACTTGTAGAGAGCGATTCCACCGGCAGCTATAACCGCCCCATAGAGCAGCGTTAACTTGATCGTTCCGACAATTCCAGTACCCTGGAGCCCGCCCGCCAACACGTATGCGAGGACCAAAGCCGTGCTGATCAACAGGGCATAGGTGGCGCTGACATGAACCATCGAAGTCAGCAGGGCTACCGCAGCCAGGCCCTGGCCTATGACATTGATAAATATGCCAATCGATGTGAACACACTGGCAATGGGTCCAATAGCGTCACCGTATGTGCCGGTCAGAAACTGAGGAATGGTTGATTTGTTGCTCCTATAGAGAGGCCCGAGCATAAAGGTCCCCAGGAACAGACAGGCAATGCCTGCTCCAAGCGTAAACCACCAGCCGTCCAAACCGAATCTGAACGCCAATTGTGCGGTGCCGATAGTGGACGATCCACCTACCAGGGTCCCCATAATAGTTCCCGCAACAACTGCCGAACCGGCTTTGCGGGCGGCGCCCGAAAAGTCCTTTTCATCTTTGACCCTGGTTCCGGCATAGATTCCGGCGCCAACAATGATCAATAATGTGATAACTATGCCTATAATATGGCCCGAGGTCATTTCTATCATCGGTCGCCCCCTGTGAGGTCAATATTCCATTCATGGCGGGAGTGCAGAGCTTCCTTAGTCAGAGTCTCCATCACCCCAAGAGTTCCTTTATAATGAACACTAACTTTTTAAAACCATTCTATCGGGATCACACTGTGTTCGAAGAATGTTCAGTTCGTGTTCGGTTGGAGGTTTCGCTTCAGTCGCCCTGGTCAAATCCACCTCAAAACTTATCTCCTCCTGGACGGCTTCAGGCGTAAAGCCGGGGTAGTAACTATAGAGGTACATTTTTTTTGTCGTATCATCAAAGTGGAAGGAGGCCTTATTGGTTATGACCAGTGAAGGACCGCCGCCAGGCAATCCGACCCTTTCACGCGCTCCTGCCCCATCCAGGAAGCCCGGTGTTGTCAAATAATCAACCTTTTCAACGAACCTTTTTTTCCCTAATTCCATGAAGACCCAAAATTGACCGGCCAACGAGCCAATGTCACATGCGCCGCCACTCCCGCTAAAGCGTACCTTCGGTCTCCAGTAATCTCCTATTGATGTGGAATTCAGATTTCCATAAATGTCTATCTGTGCAGCGCCGAGGATGCTAATAACGTTGGACCCGGTAGTTCGATTTTGGATAATATTGAATGACTCCACCAACCCTGCCAGGCGAATCGCTCCGTGCATAATTCTCGGATCGGCCAGGCTTAAAGGGGTTTGCGCAAACTGAACGTCTACCGCTCCCGTCTCGAAAAAAACCGACGCCTCCGGAGCAGTAATCTTCTTGGCAGCTATGGCAGCGAGCATAGCTATTCCAGTACCGCACAGAACAATGTCTGAGTTTTTAACTTCTCTTGCCGCAATAACTGCCATCATCTCTTGCAGGCTATAGTCAGCCATTATCCCTACCTCCGGTTTAAGCTTGGATTGTATCCGGCTTCCTTATCAGCGAGTAAAGTCTGCAGCCTGTCCTTGCCGATCAATTCCAGAAATTCCTGTCTGTCTTTGACTCCGTAGACATATTTATCGAGGTAGTTTTGCCATTCGGAGTCATTCTTTGCCACCTTTTGATACAGATCACGCAAGAACCAGGGATCGTAGTCATAGTATCCAAACACGGCACATGGATAGGCACCCCAGGGAATTTCGACCACAGCACTTACCTGGAAAGTAAGAATATGATTTCTATAAGGATCTTTTCTGAGTCTTTCGGTCTCAACTATCTCTTCGCAAGTTACGATTAAGTTCTTGGAAGCCTTTGCCTGCTCGATATCGGCAAACTGCAGACCCATTAATTGAACGTTGCCCCAGATATCAGCTCTTTGAGCATGGATAATGGTAACATCCGGCTCCAGGGCAGGTACGAGCACAAGTTGATCTACCTGCTTATTGACGTTGAACGGGTTATCAACGATGACAAGTTTCTTGGGGGCCAGCCGCGGATTTTGGCGTCTATCTTCTTCCCCATATCCCCACTTGTTGATAATGTCCGTGCCAAGGGAGCTATACGTTGGAAGAAAAGGAACACCCATGGCGCCGGCCATGAACCTTAAGCTCATTTGATAATTTGAGTAGTCCTCTACCTTGATTTCACCTTTTTCAACGGCTCTTCTGAAGCGAATGCAAGTCGAAGCAAACCTGCCGTTCCCACCGTAGGCTATTTCAATGCCTTCAACACAGCCACCACCGACTAATTCATCGACGGCCTGTCCATTGGAAGCTGCCACAACGTGAAGGTTCTTAATCCTATGGCGAAGGATTTCGTGAACTGCAGCCATCGGGCATTGGGTGGCGGAAAATCCACCAAATGAAATCAAGGCCCCATCTTGCACATACCTCTCGATGGCCTCTGATAAACCCAATACTTTGCCACTATGACCCATACATATCCCCCTTTCGGTATACACTGACGAACCGGCTTGCGCAGGAATCCGAATCGCCGGCAGTAAATATTTTTCAAGATTTCAAAGAGCTCAGAGCTTAGCAATCAGACGAATATCTCACATAGAAAGACAGGGACCCGGAACAACTGGAGAAGACCGGGCCCATACCTGAATGCGTTCGACAACCCTGCAGAGGCCGGGGTGCCTTCTGGATCGAAGACACCTGGCCGCCTACCGGGCTATTTTCCCTTAAACATGGGCGAGCGTTTCTCCAAAAAAGCGGCTACTCCCTCTCTTTTGTCCTGAGTCCCGCATGAAAGCGCATGAAGATAGGACTCATGGGCCATGCCCGCAGCAAAGGACCCCTCGTTGTACCGCAGGACCGCTTCCTTCGCATACTGGACGGCCATTTTGGGGTTGGATGAAATGACCGTGGCTAGTTTTCCAGCTTCCTCCATCAACGATTCCGGCGCCACTACGCGATTGACAAGGCCGATGGACAAAGCCTGCTCGGCGGTTATGGGCTCGCCGGTCAGAATCATTTCCATGGCACGCCCCATTCCGACCAGACGGGGAAGCCTCTGCGTTCCGCCCGCACCGGGAATTATTCCGAGCTTTACTTCCGGCTGGCCCAGTTTGGATGAACTGGAAGCCACCCGCAGTGTGCATGCCATGGCAAGCTCCAGGCCGGTGCCGAGCGCAAAGCCGTTTATAGCGGCGATGGATGGAATTTCCAGCGTCTCAATGCGCGTATAGACTTCCTGGCGGCGCCGGGTTTCACTTCTGCCCAGCAGAGTGTCGCGCCGGGCAAGTTCCGTGATGTCGGCCCCGGCAACAAATGCCTTGTCCCCCGCCCCGGTAAGTATCAACACACGAGTCAAATCGCTTTTCTCCAGCTCGGACAGCGCTCCGTCAATCTCTTCCACGGTAGCATTGTTGATTGCGTTGCGTTTCTCCGGCCGGTTTATGGTCAGGACAGCAATTGCGCCGTCATATTCGAGCTTGATGTTTTCTAACATCATTTTCCCTCTTCGTAAGCGTAGAAACCCTTGCCAACTTTTTTCCCCAGGCGGCCTTCGTCAATCATCCGGTCGATGAGTTCCGGATGTTTGTAGCGGGGGTCGTCAAGAGCGGCGGCCAGAGTTTGCATCTTAGCGCGGTGTACGTCGAGGCCGATAAGATCGATCAGCTCGAATGGACCCATCGGATGATTGGCGCCGAGCTTCATGGCTTTGTCAACATCTTCGGGCGCTGCCACACCGGATGCAACCAGCCATGTCGCTTCGTTGAGCAGTTGCCCCAGAATCCGGCTGACAATCCCGGCGGGCGCTTCATTTTTACAGACCACCGGGTCTTTGCCCAACCGCTTTGCCAGGTCCGCCGCTGCGGTCAGGGTCTCGGACGAGGTTTTCACCCCGGGCATGATCTCCACCAGTTTCATTATCACGGGTGGATTGAAAAAATGCATCTGGACTACTTTATCCGGGCGTTTGGTGGCTTCGGCCATGGCGCTGATGGAAAGCGAGGTCGTGTTTGTGGCGATGATGACGTTCGGCGGGGCAAGCCGGTCCAGCTCAGCAAAGACTTTCCTCTTTACCTCCATTTGCTCCAGAACGCTCTCGATCACGAAATCGCATTCCTGTGCGGGACCGAGATCACCCGCAGTAGATATGCGTGAAATAACGGAGTTTTTCTGATCTTCGGTAAGCTTTCCCAGCTCCACCCTTTTCTGCAGGCCCTTGTCTATGCGTGCTTTGGCCCTTGTGGAAAGATCCAGGCTGATATCGCTGATAACTACTTCAAAACCCTGCTGGGCACAGAGCTGCGCAATTCCCGCACCCATGTTCCCGGCACCAACGACGAGAATCTTTTTGACAGGCATATTTTGAGATCTCCTCGCAAGAATAGACAATTTAATTAGTTCAGCCGCTCGACAACTGCAGCCACACCGTTGCCTCCACCGATGCACATGCTCACCGTTCCGAACGTCGCATCGCGCTGCTTCATCGCATAGAGCAACGTGGTCAGCAGCTTCGTACCCGTAGCTGCAACAGGATGCCCCAGGGCGATGGCTCCTCCGTAGACATTGACTTTGGAGCGGTCGAGACCCAGTTCCTGCTCGCAGGCAATATACTGCGCAGCAAATGCCTCGTTTAGTTCGATGAGTTCGATATCGCCGAGCGAAAGGCCGGCTTTTTTCAGCGCCGCCGGGATCGCTTTTACGGGCGATATGCCGAAGCGCTTGGGATCGACTCCGACAAACGAATAGCCGCGCAGCAGGGCCATGGGTTTCAGCCCCATGGATTCCGCCTTGGCCCTTTCCATGAGCACAACGGCGGCGGCGGCATCGCACAGGGCGCATGCGTTGCCCGCCGTGACACTCCCGCCCTTCTTAAAAACCGGGGGCAACTTGCTCAAACCATCGGCAGTGACCCCTTTCCGGTAAATCTCTTCGTCAATAACTGAGACGAGTTCACCCTTTTTCCCCCTGACTTCAACCGGGACGATTTCTTCCAAGAATCTTCCGGCCTTAACCGCCGCCTCTGCCTTGTTGTGAGATTCGGCGGCAAACGCATCCTGTTCCTGTCGGGAAATGCCTTTTTCCTCCGCAAGCCATTCAGTTATTTCACCCATGAGACCGCCGCCGAGCGGGCACCGAAACCCATCCTTGTGCATAAAATCAATCAATTGGCCGTCGCCCATCCGGTAACCCCAGCGGGCTCGCGGGAGGCCGTACGGGATCTGGCTTGCGCTCTCAGTCCCGCCCACCAGAACGGTGTCGACGTCTCCCGCCTTGATTGCCTGTGCTCCGAAAATCAACGCTTGAATACTCGAACCGCAGCGGACGTTGACCGTAACCGCGGGTGCCTCTACCGGAACACCGCCCATGACCGAGCTGAGCCTTGCCGCATTAGGTCCAACTCCCGCCTGCCAGGCGTTGCCGAAGATGGTTTGCTCAATAACATCCGGTGTAATTCCGGAACGCTTTATAGATTCCCTAACGGCTGCAGCGCCGAGTTCCGGGGCGGTCAGGTTTTGGAGCGACCCTCCGAATTGTCCGCCAATAGTGCGCGCTGCCCCGAGTATTACCACTTCTCTCATATGCTACTCCCAATTGTTTCCACAGGTTAATTCTCAGATTCTTATCTGTTCGCCTTTTTTATCCCGAGTGCATCTGCGGCGAGGATCATCTTCATGATATTCGTCGCCCCCTCGAGGATCTTGTATACTTTTCCGTCACGAAGGATTCGGGCTATGGGGTATTCATTGGAATACCCATACGCACTCAAGATCTCCAAGCCAAGGTTGGGGACTTCGTCCGCAGCGCGGGATGCATAAAACTTAGCCAGTACAGTCTCTCTCATGTTGTTTACCAAACCACGGTCCTTCTGAAGGGCGCATCTCCAGACCAGTGCTCTGGCGGCCTCTGTTTCAGCGACCATCCTCGCGATGACTTCCTGGACCATCTGGAATTCGGCAATTGGACGGCCGAACTGCCTGCGTTCGTTCGCGTATTTGATGGACGCGTCCAGAGCTGCCTGGCATGATCCCACTGCACCGGCCGCGGCAGTAAGCCTCGTGCTGACCAGTTCCTGCATGAGGTAGACAAAGCCCTTTCCTTCCTCACCAAGGAGGTTGCCTGCCGGGACCTTTACCTCCTCCATAATTATTTCACCCGTCGGGCAGGCCCAGATACCCAGCTTTTCTTTGGTGGTGATAGTTGACACGCCGGGCGAGTGCATGTCCATGAGGAAGGCGCTCATCCCTTTATGCTTTGCGGCCTTGTCCGTCATTGTGAATATCACCCCGATGTCTGCAACAGGCGCCCAACTGATCCACATCTTTCGGCCGTTGAGAATGTAGCTGTCTCCGTCTCTCACCGCGGTAGTGGCCATGGAAGCCGTATCGGAACCCGTATCCGGTTCGGTCATTGCGAAGCAACCCAGCAGCCTGGCGGCCATAAGTTCAGGGATATATTTCTTTCTGAGTTCGTCACTGCCCCATTTGACGAGGGACAGGGCGGTTCCCATGGTTTGCATGTTTAAAGAGATTCTGAGCGAACCCGATACCCTGCCGATCTCTTCGGTTACTATGGCGTGGGCCAGGTAACCCATATTGTTCCCACCGTACTCCTCCGGGATAGGACAGCCGAAAAGATTCAATTCCGCCATCTTCTCCACGAGATCTCGCTGGAAACGATGGTCATTTTCATCCTGATCGACAAAGGGTGCAATTTCCTTGTCTGCGAATTTACGGACCATATCTCGAAGAATAATATGGTCTTCGCCCAACTCAACATCGTACTGATCACTCATGAACTTGGCTCCTTTGAAAAGGTTCAGCATTTAGGTAAGCGGGGTGTCAACTTGATAACCATGTTGTTGACTACATATCATCCTCCGCTTGGCGTAAGAGTGGGGTCAAAAAACAGGGGAACTCAAAATCCTTAGCACACACTCCCAAGGCGCACAAGGTCTTTTGTCCATGTCTTTTGTCCATGTTTTTTGTCCTTTATGAAATGCATTTTATTAAGCAGGCGCAAAATGGAGATCAGGCTGCAACTTTGCCAAGAACGACTGTAATTGGCATTCCTCCATGCCGAATATTCCATAAGCGCACCCGCCCCATCCCCAATGAGGCGGTTTCAGCCCGTGATCCCGCAAGCACGGCGTATTTCCACCCTTTGAAATTAAGCCTCAGGTGCGCGCCGATTCTCTCGTAGAGGCCTGCTCCTCCAGCATCCAGCCGTACTCCGTACGGGGGGTTTAACACGAGCAGACCTTTTTTCAGCCCGCGCTTTCGGGGATTGAACTCAAAGAAGTCCATCCTCTCCCATTCAATGTCGCCGCTTACCCCGGCGCGACTTGCATTTTCAGCCGACACTCCGACAGCCTCCGGATCGATATCGATCCCGACGATGGTGCCGGGCACCTTGAGAAGCATAGCTTCGCCTGCCTTGCGAAGCAGATATCGCCAGGTGTCCGTCTGAAATGAGGGCCACCTCTGGAACAAAAAATCCCGGCCAAGCCCTGGAGCAATCCTCCGGGCAATCAGAGCCGCCTCGATCGGAAAAGTTCCGGAACCGCACATACCGTCGATGAGCGGCTCATCGGATGTCCAGTCCGATTTCAAGAGAATGGCTGCGGCGAGGGTCTCACGCAGGGGAGCGCCTGCGTGCCGAAGTCTATATCCCCTAGCGTGCAAATGGGCGCCCGAGGTATCAAGGCTGATCTGGCACTGGTTCTCTACGAGACGAACCAGGATTTTCTGCTTAAATCCGCCGTCATCAATCGCGGGCTTGCTGCCGGCTTCGCTCGGTGCTCCAAGCGCGATGCCTTCAGAGGAATGGGCAGGCCCTCTTTTGCGGAGACTCTTTTCGATGCTCTCGGAAATTATCTCTGCCACCCTGCCCTCGTGGCTTATCCGTGAATGTTCCACGTGGGCATCGATATCAAGCCGAGCCCCCGGATTCAGCCAAAGATCCCATGGAATTCGCAAAACTTTACGGAAAAGTTCTTCGGCAACACCGGCCCGAAAAGGAACCAGCCTGCAAAGTACCCGGCTTGCGGACCTGAGCCACAGGTTGCAAACATAGGCATTCCTCAGCCTGCCGTTGAATTCCACCCCGGCTTCGCTCACCGCCGGTTCCTGAATATCGAGCAAACGGGTCTCGATCAGACATATCTGTGCAAGTTCGGGCGGGGTTACGATCGCGAACCGGTACTGCGGCCCCACGATGTGGGTCTTGATTCTGCGCGAAAAACTCCCTGTATGATTCTGATTGGCGGTCACGCTATCTCCCGAAGAGCTCCTATAACACAAAAATGATCATATTGTAGCTATAATGTAGCAAAATCGCTGAAAAGATCAATCACGCTAGCAGCACGCGAGGGTTGCCCTTCACGACTCCAGGGCTGAAAAATTCACAAAGCCTTTCAGGACGGAATGTAGCTTGACTAGGCGCAGACCCTCGTGTAGATTATACCCTGGCTGGCGCTAGACCGGTCTCAAGTCCATCCTTTATTTATCCTGCACTTTTTATTCTCAATCAGTTCTTTTGGTTTTCTTTTGCAGAGGAGTAGCCCGATGGAAGGGGCATCTCGCCTCCGTGCCAAAGTCTTTGGCCTGAATGCTTCCTATATGCCCAGGCAATACTCTTCCGTATGGAAGGCCCCGTTGCCTGGTTGGAGGGATATGCTGGACGAAGCTTCCGCAAGAATGGCTTCTGCGGGCTTACCTCCGATTTTCTTTCGTGCTGACGATATCGGGGCTGCCGGCCAGGCTTTTGAAGCCATCTGCAATTTGTTCCGATTCCACCAGGTCCCGATTGCCATGGCGGTCATTCCCGCCTGGCTCAGCGATGCGAGGCAGGAAAAACTTTTCCAGGCTGCGCCCCTGGATGAAGAACTCTGGAATTGGCACCAGCACGGCTGGAGACATATCGACTGGCAAAAAGACGGCAAGAAATGTGAATTCGGGTCGGACCGGGCACCGGAGCGCCAACACGAGGACATTCTCCAGGGCCGCATTAAAATGGAGCGCATTTTCGGCCCAAATTTTGTCGAGGTGTTTACTCCTCCATGGAACCGCTACTCGACCGCAACCTTGAAGGCATTGCACGAACTTGGCTTCAAAGGCATTTCCGCAATGGGCCCTTTTCCTGCAGGAATAAAATCCCGTTATGGGATTCAACATCTGCCGGTCCGCCTTGACCTTCATACCCGCAAGGCAAGAGATCCCAGGGCTGACTTTGCACTGTTGATCGATCAATTTAAAGCTATATCGACAATGAAGGGGCTGACCGGAGTAATGATCCACCACCAGCGGATGACTCCTTTTGCCTTCGAATTCCTCGAACGGATGATTTATAATTTAAAATACGTTATTAAAGTTCGATTTTGCAGTTTTAAGGAGATATTGAAGAGTCCCGATGAAAAACAGGCCGTCGCTCGTTTACGCTGACGTCAACGGAAATATCTTCGACTGGCCGGCCCTGGAGATGGCTGGAGCCAGCGCAAACGAGTGTCAAAGGCCCCGGCATTCCGAACTCATTGCGCTCCCCGAAGGAAGTGAACTCTTCCTCCTCCCCGAACGCCTGCCTGTTGGATTCGATCCTGCAACCGGCACTTTCGGGCCCCTCTCAGCCGATCCTTACGATTCGGCCAAGCCTGTCAGGGCAGTAGCCGCGTTCATTTCCCCAGCTTATACGCAACTCTACTCCACCGCTTACAAGGCCAATGCCGGTGCGCCTCTTCTGCCCCTTTTCGCCTATACTGCCGTGGGCTGGCTGAATGGAGGATTTGTGGTTCCGGCGGTGCGGATCGACAGCGACCAGCGGCAGGATTTCCGCAATTTCGATCGAAAGGCAATCGAGCGAAACGCACGCAGACGCATGAAAGCCGAACGGCAAAACAGACTCCTGCAGCACTTGGGCCGATGCGCCCTTAACTACGGCTGCCCTGCGGCGAGAAACCTGTTCATGAACCGCTGGGAGGCCCCGCTTCCAACCTCCACCGAGTGCAACGCCCGGTGTCTCGGCTGCATCAGCCGTCAGGACGAGACCGGAATGAGCGCAACCCAGGACCGCATCACTTTCGTGCCTACACCCGACGAGATATGCGGCGTCGCAATACCTCACTTGCAAAATGCATCCCGCGCAGTAGTGAGCTTCGGACAGGGCTGCGAGGGAGAACCGCTGCTGCAGGCTAAAACTCTTGAAGCCTCCATCTCCATGATGCGCAAGGTTACAAGCCGAGGCACCATTAACCTCAACACAAATGGAAGTCTTCCAAAAGATGTGGAAAAGCTCTGCCGCGCCGGTCTGCAGAGTATCCGTGTCAGCATGAACAGCGCGCGGCCCGGGTATTATGAGAAGTACTTCCGCCCCAAAGGTTTTACCTTCGAGGACGCAACGCACTCTATTTCCGTTGTAAAAGCCAACGGCGGTTTTGCGTCCATCAACTACTTCATTCTACCGGGATTTACAGACCAGGTGAGCGAATTTAACGCCCTCCGAAAACTCATCTCCGAAACTCGCCTTGATATGATTCAGATGCGAAACCTTAACATCGATCCCGACTGGTACCTGCAACAGTTAAGTCCGGACCTCACAGAAAAAAAACTGGGAATCCTGAAAATGATCTCGCATATCCGAAACGAATTCCCGGATGTAAAGCTCGGCTATTTCAATCCTCCGTTGGACTGAGAAACACCACTCCGAGATCCTGCACAAAGTTGAATGAGAGATCCGGCTTTTTCAAATTTTATCGAACCACAGCTTGAGCATAATTGAATACGTGCTTAATTTGCCAACGATCCAACTTCAAAATTCACACTTCAAAGTGCAGTCAAACCAGAGCAAACCACAAGGAGAAGATGTATGGCTCTCACATTACCAGACCTGCCTTATGCGAAAAATGCGCTCGAGCCCTATTTAAGCGCGAAGACCCTGGAATTTCACCACGACAAGCACCACAAGACCTACGTCGATACCGGGAACAAGCTCCTGGCTGGGACCGATCTGGAAAAAGAGGACTCAGAGGCCATAATCAAAAAAGTTGCAGGGGACGCTTCCAAAGCAGGAATTTTCAATAATGCGGCCCAAACCTGGAATCATTCCTTTTACTGGAATTGCCTGAAACCCAAGGGCGGAGGCCGCCCCTCAGGGCAGATAGCGCAAAAGATCAACGCTGATTTCGGAAGTTACGAAAAATTTGCAGAAGAGTTGAAAAATGCCGGACTTACGCAGTTCGGGAGCGGATGGGCCTGGCTCGTACAAAAAAACGGCAAGCTTGAAGTGATGAAAACCGCTAACGCCGATACCCCGATCGCCCACTCAATCAATCCACTCCTGACGGTGGACGTGTGGGAGCATGCTTACTACCTCGACTTCCAGAACAGGAGGGCCGACTACATCCAGGCAGTAATCGACAATCTGATCAATTGGGATTTTGCAAACTCGCGCCTGAAATAATAACAACGGCCCCGACAAAATTTCTCTGGAATCGCTGAAAAATCAATTTGGCGCCTTCAAACGGCGAACGGCGGGCAAAAAGCCCGCCGTTCAGATTTGACGACTCCCGCGAGAACATCCGTAAACTAATTAGGGTAGACGTTTCCCGTTTCCAGGATGCACCAGCCGTTTCGGGTCTTTCCCAGGAGCAGGTTGACCTGCCACCCTTTCCGGCAGTGGTCGGTTATCTCTTTAGGCACACGCACTTCGACAGTCCCCGAGGTCGCTATCCCGGACATGATCAAGATGCCGGGATGGACCTGGTCGACGACAAAGTAGTCATCCAACTCGGCAGTCCAGTATCTTGGCGCATGGCTCTGAGCGTATTCATATATCAATCTTGCAAGCCGTTCGGCTGCGGGCAACTCTCTTGCCGCCTCGGCGGCCAGCCTGACGCCTCTGTCAGCCGTTTCCTTTCCGATGTGGCCGTTTTCCTCGAGCCACTTTACCAGTTTTTTGGTAACTATCCCCGCTGCCTGAAGCAGAGCCTCGGAAGCCATCACCTTTCGTATCATGAAATAGTTCAGAAAGTTGCCCAGCGAGGCCACAACCTTTTCCGGACCGAAGATAAAACAGAATTCAAGATTTTTCTGAAAGTAAAGCTTTTCGTAGAGCGCCACCTCGGACGAATTATCAAGATCATGATACCCATGTCCGTTCAGACAATGGCGCAATAGATCTATGACTTCCTCATACCTGTTGAAAGTCCGGGGCTTCAGCCGCTTCTGCTGGTCCTTCAGGAAAAGCGTCAGCACCTCATCGATGCTGGGCCGCGAAACGGTCGGGAAATGCAAAACTTTCTTGCTCTCGCTCATATTTGTCACCATATACGCTTGATCCCCTTATATTCGCGTTCCGCACGCAGGGCAATAGCGAAAATCGCGAGCCATGGGATAGCCGCACTGGGGACATCCGTCCGTGCGGGCTTCTTGCACGGACCCCCTTGAAATTCCTTCCGGAGAGGAAATTGTTTTGCAGCGATCACAGATCAGAACGGGGTCGCCTTTCTTAACACGAAAAAGCGGCATAAAAAACAGGCTCAGGTAATAGTCAACCCGCTTCAGCCTGACTTGAGCCAGTCCACAGGAGGAGCAAATTCTTTGAGTCTCACCCACGATGACAGTCTTGGGCTGAACCCCACCAATAAGAAAGAACATCATTCCCCCGTGCTCAAAAATTTCAGATAAAGATATATCATATTTTTTCGGGGATGGCTACGATTCCAAACCAGACAACTCAAAGCCTGATAACTCGCGCTGTGGAGTTCGCTCCTCCCGGGGACAGGGCAAATCGTTATCCTTTAATGTTAACCTAATCCGATTCAGTAGTTTAGAGCCAAAAGAAGCCATGTCGAGAAACTTCGACCATGGCTTCTTTTTTGACGTGGGAACCCGGATACGGGAATCAACGCTCAGTGAGTTTAATGGCTTTCTTCAGACTGGCCGCGAACTCCCCTACCCTTTCAGCGATATTTCCATTCCCCAGGCTGGATTCGATCAGCCGCTCAAAAGCGCTCCCGACAACTATTCCGTCTGCGAACTCCGACAGTCTTGCGGCATCATCCGGTGTGGAGATTCCGAACCCGATGCAGATCGGCAGTTCGCCGCAGCTCTTTCTCAAATCTTGCGCCACGCCGGCTATCTCACCATAATTCAACCCGCCACTGCCGGTGATGCCCGTCATGGAAACAAGATAGATGAACCCTGAAGCCCTTGCCGCTATCTCGGCCATTCGCCCCGGAGGGGTAGTGGGGGCTACCAGCCTTATAAAATCGAGCCCGTTTCCCCAGAGGCGGGTCAGCTCGTCGGATTCTTCCGGCGGAAGATCGACCACCAGCGTCCCATCAGCCCCTGCATCGACCGCATCTCTGTAGAACTCTTCGGCTCCGTATGCGAGAATCGGGTTATAGTAGCTGAAAATAACTATGGGAATCGAGCTGAACTCTCTTACCCGGCGAACCATCGCGATAACGCTTTTCATGTTTACGCCGGCGCCGATCGCGCGCGCTGAGGAGCGTTGTATTACCGGCCCATCGGCGGTCGGGTCGGAAAATGGTACGCCTAATTCAAGGAGGTCCAGCCCGGAGCTGCACATTCGCCTTACTATCTCCAAAGAAACCCCGGGGTTGGGATCTCCGGCGGTAATAAAGCCCACGAGCGCCTTTTCTCCGTTCGCGCGCAGTCTCTTGAATGTTTCTTCTATCCTGCTCATTATAGCTTATCCTTTCCACCGGACGTCCCGCCCTGGAAACGCGACACGATTCCCAGGTCCTTGTCTCCGCGCCCGGAAAGATTGACGATGACGGTGCTCGTCGCCGGCAGCCGCGAGGCTTCGACCATGGCGCGGGACAAGGCATGAGAGCTCTCCAGGGCAGGGATTATTCCCTCGAGCAAGCTAAGCAAATTGAATGCACTCAGGGCATCTTTATCCACGACGCTCTCATAGCGGACGCGGCCGGTGTCTTTCAGCCAGGAATGCTCCGGCCCCACGCCCGGGTAGTCGAGACCCGCGGATATCGAGTGCGCCTCGAGAATCTGGCCGTTTTCATCCTGCAGGACATAAGATTTGGAGCCGTGAAGGACACCGACCGATCCGGCCCCAAGCGTCGCCGCGTGCTTTCCCGTGTCGATTCCGTGGCCGGCGGCCTCAACTCCCACCATTTCGGCCGGATCGTCGAGGAAAGGATAAAAAAGGCCCATAGCGTTGCTCCCTCCTCCCACGCAAGCCACCAGCATGTCCGGCGGCGCGCCTTCGGCTTCCAGGATTTGGACCCTGGCCTCGTCGCCGATCACCCGCTGAAAATCACGGACCATTACCGGGTAGGGATGCGGACCGGCAACCGAACCGATAATATAGAATGTGTCGCGAACAGAGCTCACCCAGTATCGCATCGCTTCGTTCATGGCGTCCTTGAGGGTCCCGGTCCCCGAATCCACCGGCACTACTTCGGCTCCCAGAAGCTTCATCCGCTGCACGTTCGGGGCCTGCCTGGAGATATCCTCGGTTCCCATGAAAACCTTGCATTCCATGCCAAACAGCGCAGCAGCCGTAGCTGTAGCAACCCCGTGCTGGCCGGCCCCGGTTTCGGCGATCACCTTGGCTTTCCCCATCCATTTGGCAAGAAGCCCCTGACCCAGCGTATTGTTTATCTTATGCGCGCCGGTATGGGCAAGGTCCTCTCTTTTCAGATAAATGGATGCCCCGCCGACATGCGCGCTCAACCTCCTGGCCCGGAAAAGCGGGGTGGGCCTTCCGGCGTAATCTTTGAGGAGCTGTTTCAGTTCCGCCTGGAAAGCAGATTCACCACATATTGAAGAGTAGGCCCGTTCGAGTTCGATGAGAGCAGGCATCAGCGTTTCGGCGACATAGCGTCCGCCGTACGGGCCGAAATGGCCTGCTGCATCAGGCTGGAGCGGTTTTTCCAGCGGGAAAGAATTGCTTGTCAAATCTTGCTCGGCCAATTTCATTTGAATATCCTCCCTGGCTCACGCGGCGGCCCGGCATTCCGAACCGCCTCAACAAAAGCACGCACTTTAACAATGTCCTTCCGCCCCGGCGCCGATTCCACGCCTGAACTGACGTCAACCGCGTCCGGACCGAATTCACGGATTGCCTTGCTCACATTTTCCGGACTAAGGCCGCCTGATAGGATGCAGGGCTGCACACCCGCCAGATTCCTTGCCTCGCCCCATTTCCAACTCAGCCCCGTCCCCCCCGGAACACGCCCCTCCCCGCTCTCGACAAGGTACGCCGAAGCCCGGTAGAGGACGGCTTGAGAGAAAGCCGGCTCTTTTTTGGCAAAAAGAGTTTTGATTACCCTTATTCCCGCCGACTCAAGGGATTGAACCATCTCGGGAGTTTCGGTTCCGTGTAACTGAACGCAGTTCAAGCGGCAAAATTCGGCCCTTTTCATGACCTCCATAAGAGGCTCGTTGACAAAAACACCTATTTTCCAAATCTGCTCCGGAAGACTTGCGCATATTTCCCGGGCCTTCAGTTCACTTACAAAACGCGGGCTCGCGGGATAAAAAACGAGCCCTATCGCGTCTGCGCCCAATTCAGCACAGGCAATCGCTTCCTCCACCAGGGTCAGACCACAGACCTTTATTCTGGGGATGCGCGGAAGTATATTTCAGGGTGTCCTTTGTCATGATCGCGCTCCGTGCAGGACCTTAAGGAACCCTACCGGATCTTCCGATCTCATGAGGCTCTCGCCAATCAGAAAATTCCTTATCCCGGCATCGATCAGCCTCTCGATATCTGAGCGGGTGTGAATCCCGCTCTCGGCGACAAGAACATGGCCGGAAGCGATTCGCCGGGCAAGGTCGATAGAGGTCGAAATGTCTGTCTCAAAGGTCCTCAGGTTGCGATTGTTTATTCCGATGAGCCTTGCCCCGGCGTTTTCCGCAATTTCGTATTCACTTGCATCATGAACCTCGACAAGGGCGTCCAGGCCGATGCTTTCGCACAATGATATCAGGTCTCTTAGAGATTGCGGCAAGAGCGCCCGCACTATCAGCAATACAGCATCGGCACCAATGACCGCCGATTCATACACCTGGTAGGAGCTTATCAGGAAGTCCTTTCTGAGAACCGGAAGTGCGACCGCCGATTTGACCTTTTTCAGATCCTCGGGGCTTCCGCCGAAGAAGTCTTTGTCAGTGAGCACGGAAATCGCTGCGGCGCCTCCCAGTTCATATTTGCGGGCATATTCAGCCGGATCGGCATTTTCTTTTATTTTGCCTTTCGAAGGGGAAGCCCGCTTGATCTCTGCAATAACGTTCATCCCCAGAGGACCCGGTCTGACAAGGCGCTCGATGAAAGGTCTTCTGCCTTTCGGCTTCTCTGCCTCCTGCCGCAGGACCCTCTCCGGTATCAGTTGTGCCGCAGCCCTGACTTCGTCCTTCTTCTTGTCGAGAATTTTGGAAAAAAAATCTGACATCGGGATCTATCCTATCCGTGCATTTGACCGGTGAACCGCACAAGTTCCTCGAGTTTTTGCAGCGCCCTGCCCTCGTCAATCGCCGCTTCAGCCAGTCTTATCCCTTCGCGGAAATCCTGCGCGACGCCTGAGGCCACCAAAGCCGCCCCCGCGTTCACCACAACGACGTCTCGCCTCGGCCCTTTTTCACCCGATAGAATTTTTGTGGTTATCTCGGCGTTCGCGGCCGGCGTCCCTCCGGCCATGTCGATCTGTTCGGCGGTGCGTCCCAGAAGCTGCTCGGGAGAGATGTCATAGGTCCGGATAAATCCATTGTTCAATTCCGAGACCCTGGTCGGGGCGCAGACGCTGATTTCATCCAGACCTTCATGTCCATGAACGACAAACGCCCGCCTGACTCCTAAGAGCAGCAGCGCCTGCGCGAACATTTCCGTAAGCTCCGGCGCATATACGCCGATCAACTGGCAGTTCGCCCCGGCGGGGTTTGTCAAAGGCCCGAGCATATTAAAAATCGAGCGCACGCCGAGCTCTTTTCGCGCCTTGGCCGCGTAGCGCATGGCGCCGTGAAAGAGCGGCGCGAAAAGAAATCCTATGCCGATTTGCCTGACCGCCTCTTCGACTCCTTCCGGACCGAGTTCCAGGTTTACCCCCAGCGCCTCCAGCAAATCCGCGCTGCCGCACTTGCTCGAAACCGAGCGGTTCCCGTGCTTGGCCACCGTGACGCCGCATCCAGCCACTACGAATGCAGCCGTAGTCGAGATGTTGAAGGTGTTTGAACCGTCTCCGCCCGTCCCACAGGTATCCACTACCACGTCTGCATTTGTCTGGATCCTTGTGGCTTTGCGCCGCATGGCGCGCGCAGCCCCGGCAAGCTCCGAGAAAGTTTCGCCCTTGGTGGCCAGCGCAGCCATTATGGCTCCGATTTGAGCGTCTGTCGCATTGCCCGACATGATCTCACTTACCAAAGCGGCCATTTCCTCTTCGCTAAGGTCTATCTTTCCAATCAGCCTTTTCAGGCTCTCGCGTATCATGCTCCGTTGCCCTCCGCATCTGTTTGCCCATTTGCGAGCTTGAGAAAGTTCTTTAACAGTCTCTTGCCAACAGGCGTCATGATAGATTCAGGATGAAACTGGACTCCCTCGGTAAGGTGTTCTTTATGACGGATTCCCATAACTTCGCCGTCCTCGGAATGAGCCGTAATCTCCAGGCATTCCGGCAGGCTCCCCGGCTCAACGGCAAGAGAGTGATAGCGCATTGCCTGGAAAGGGTTCGAAATCCCGCCGTAGATAGACTTTCCGTCAGAGGTTACCGTGGAAACTTTCCCGTGCATAAGCCTTTTTGCATGAACCACAGCGCCTCCGAAAGCGGACGCAATCGCCTGGTGGCCTAGACAGATCCCGAGAATCGGAATTTTTCCGGAAAATTTCCGAATTGCAGCGATAGAAACTCCTGCGTCCTCCGGCCTGCATGGACCGGGTGAGATTACGATGGCCGAAGGTCGCAGACTTTCAATATCGTGAATAGTGACCTGATCGTTTCTGGCAACCTCAACTTCGGCCCCGAGCATCCGGAAGTACTGGAAAAGATTGTAAGTAAAAGAATCGTAGTTATCGATCATGAAAAGCATAAGCTTAACCCTCCTTTACGCCGCATGGGACGATGCGCCCGGCATCAGCTTCGCCCCGTTTCCTTCGAGCATCTGGAGCGCCCTGCGGATGGATTTGGCTTTATTGAGCGTTTCCTGTCTTTCAAGCTCGGGGTCGGAATCGGCGACTATTCCAGCCCCCGCCCTGACCGTCAGCTTGCCCCCCTGAATGCAGGCCGTACGGATAGTGATCGCCAGGTCCATGTTGCCCGTATAGGAAAAATATCCGATTGCGCCTCCGTACGGACCGCGGGGTTGATCTTCCAGCTCCGCAATGATTTCCATCGCCCTTACTTTCGGCGCGCCGGAAAGGGTCCCTGCCGGAAAAGAAGCCCGGAAAAGGTCGAACGCGTCGAGGTCTCCGCGCAGATCGCAGTTGATGTTGGAGACGAGGTGCATCACATGCGAGTATCTTTCTATCACCATCAGATCGGTTACCTGGACCGAGCCGATTTCGGCCACTCGCCCCAGGTCGTTTCTGCCCAGGTCTACAAGCATAAGGTGCTCGGCCCTTTCTTTTTCATCCTGGAGCAGCTCGTTGGCAAGCTCCCGGTCCTGCTGCTCGGTTATTCCACGAGGGCGGGTCCCGGCAATCGGGCGAAGAGTGGCAACGCCGTTTTCCAGGCGCACCATCGTTTCCGGAGAAGAGCCGACCAGCACCGTATCGTCAAAATGGAGAAAATAAAGATATGGAGACGGATTTATAAAGCGCTGAGCGCGGTAGAGTGAGCAGGGGTCCGGAGGAGCCGGGCATTCGAACTGTTGTGAAACAACCGCCTGGATGATGTCCCCCTCCCTGATGTACTCTTTGATTTTGGAAACCCAGGAGCGGAATTTCTCGGGTTCAACCTCGGGGTCCAGTGGAAATTCGTCAACCGCACGCCGCGCCGCTATTTTGGTCGCCCTCGAGAGCTTGCCTTTCATTTCCTCCAGGGTTTCGAGCGCCCTGTCATAGGCGTCATCGGCTTCCCCGTTCTCCACAAGACCATATGCCACAAGGGTCAGCGTGTGGCGGACGTTGTCGAATATGAAAAGTTGTCCGGGGAGAATAAAATGCGCCATCGGAATGTCCGGGGGCAGCCGGTTTGGGATCGCTTCCAGAAAAGATACGAACTCGTAGCTGAAGAACCCGACCATGCCACCCCAGAACCTCGGGAGTCTCGCCAGTTTGACCGGTTTGTACTGAGCCATTATGGAGCGCAGAATCGTAAGCGGATCGCCATGATGGGCAATGCGTTCCCTTTTCGGCCCGCTCACGATTTCGACTTCATCCCTGAAAACTCTGACCGTCCTGGTGGCCGAATTTCCCAGGAAGCTGTACCTTCCCCACCTCTCACCGCCCTCCATGCTTTCCAGCAGGAAAACCGGCCCTTGCCCGTCATACAGTTTGGCCAGTGCTGAAACGGGAGTTTCCGTATCGGCAAGCACCTCAAGGCAGACAGGGATAAGGTTGCCATTTTCAGCCATTGCGCGGAATTCAGCCCTTTGCGGGTAAAACCCCAATTCCATGGTCTTTCTCCTTCTCAGCCGATCAGGCTTTTACTATGGTATTGTCACGCTCTGCGGGGTATCCGTTTTTTGACATCTTGCACACGCCAAAGATGGGCCCTATTTGCCTGCACAGATCGTCGAACTGAGCAGGATAAAGCGACTGCGGACCGTCGCTCAGGGCAGTTTCAGGAGCGTGATGCACCTCCACCATCAAGCCATGGCAGCCTACTGCCACGGCGGCCCGGCTAAGCGGAATGACCTGGTCCCTGAGGCCCGCCGCGTGACTCGGGTCCACGATCACCGGCAGATGGCTCTCCTGGCTGACGACAGGAATAGCGGAAAGGTCCAGGGTATTGCGGCTGTGGTGGGCGAAGGTGCGGACTCCGCGTTCGCACAGGATTACCTTGTCATTTCCGCCTTCCATCACGTATTCGGCCGCCATGAGCCACTCCTCGATGGTAGCAGCCATACCCCGCTTGAGCAGAACCGGCTTTCGCGACTTCCCTGCGCGCCGCAGCAGGCTGAAGTTCTGCATATTCCTGGCCCCTATCTGGACGATGTCCGCGTATTGCTCGACCAGGTCAAAGACTTCATGGTCGATTGCCTCGGTAACCACAGGCATTCCTGTTTCTTCGCGCACTTTCGCCAGGATTTTGAGCCCTTCTTCTCCCAGTCCCTGAAATGCGTAAGGCGAGGTCCTGGGCTTGAACGCGCCTCCCCGGAAAATCTGGGCGCCTGCCTTCTTCACGATTCGCGCGATGCTAAGCGCCTGCATTTCGCTCTCTATCGCGCAAGGCCCGGCCGTTATAGTGAGATGAGAGTTTCCTACCAGGACTCCGCCGACATCTATCACGGTGTCCCATGCCTGGGATTCCCGGCTCACCAGCTTGTAGGGGCGGGTTACCGGAATTGCCTCCTTTACTCCGGGAAGCTGCAGGAATGCCGCGGCGTCCACCGGACCGTTATTATGGAGAACGCAGATCGCCACCCGTTCTCCACCGGGAATTGGCCTGGCAATGCAGCCCTTTTGCTCGATGCCCGAGGTCACCGCCTCGATTTCCACTGGTGTAGCTCCCTTTTTCATTACGACAAGCACGACTTTTGCCTCCTTTTCGCGGTTTGCGCTTCCACGAAACAAAAAAGGGACCGCAGAGTCTATCCACGGTCCCCTCCAAAAATCAAAAGGACCGCGAGCCTTTGTGCGGCCCACGGTCCCAAGTCTTCTAATTCAAACTGATGGCTATCCCGTCAGGCGCGCACCCCCCAGGTAAACCACCAGAGCCAGAAATTTGCGGTATCGATGATAAGACTCATAAATTCATCCCTGATTAAAAGTAGCTACCGTATAACAACCCATGAGGAAAATGGCAACAAGATTTTCCGTCTGTTCCGTTTTTTTCTTTTTCCACCCTGTCGTATCCAGTCCCGGTATCAGACTGCCGTCTGCCTGAATTGTTTTTCCTCGGTCGAACCCTTCAGGGCCCCGGTAGAGAACTCTTCACCGCTGATCGCCTGCGCCACGGCGTCAAAGTAGCCCGTCCCGACAAAGGACTGATGTTTCACCGCCTTGTATCCAAACTTTTCCAATTCGAACTCGTTATCCTGAAAATGCGAGTAGGCGCTCATCCCCTTCTCTCTGAAATCCCTGGCAAGCTCATACATCCCGAAATTAACCGAATGAAAACCGGCAAGCGTTACGAATTGAAACCTATACCCATAGGAAGCGAGCTTATTCTGAAACTCAGCTATGGCTGATTTGTCGAGCTTCGCGCTCCAGTTGAACGAGGGTGAAAGGTTATAGGCCAAGGGTTTGCCCGGAAATGAGGCATGAACCCCTTCTGCAAACCTTCTGGCCTCCGCGAGGTCCGGTTCCGATGTTTCGCACCACAGCATGTCAGCGTATGGTGCATAAGCTAACGCACGCCCTATGGCCGATTCGATCCCGCTTCTAACGGTGAAAAAACCTTCAACCGTTCTGCTGCCGTTTATGAACTGGCGGTCCCGTTCATCTACGTCATTGGCCAGCAGTGTCGCGGCGTTGGCGTCCGTTCTGGCAATAAGAACAGTGGGGACCCCGCAGATATCGGCGGCAAATCTGGCGGCAACAAGCTTTTTTATTGCCTCGGAGGTCGGTATTATCACCTTTCCGCCCAAGTGTCCGCACTTCTTGGCTGATGCGAGCTGGTCTTCAAAGTGAACCGCCGCTGCGCCCGCCTCGATCATTGCCTTCATCAGCTCAAAAGAGTTCAAAATCCCGCCGAAACCGGCTTCGGCATCGGCAACGATGGGCGCAAACCAGTGTGGCCCTTTTCTACCTTCCATATGGTCGATCTGATCGGCCCTGATGAGTGCATTATTGATTCTTCGCACCAGGTTTGGAACGCTGTCCACGGGATAAAGGCTTTGATCGGGATACGTATGGCCGATGCTATTGTTATCTGCGGCAACCTGCCATCCGCTTACATATATTGCTTTCAATCCGGCTTGCACCTGCTGAACGCCCTGACTGCCGGTCAAAGCGCCCAGGGCGGCGGTGAAAGGCTCTCCATGGAGCAATTCCCAGAGCCGGTGCGCACCTTGACTGGCCAATGTATATTCGATTTGGATCGAACCACGAAGCCTGGCTACATCCTCGGGCGTGTAAGGGCGTTCTATGCCCCTCCAGCGCTCCTCTCCTTTCCATTGCGGAAGGGAATCCCGTTTCTTATCGTCAGTGATCATTTATATGTAACCTCCTTGCAATTGCATGAGTCCGAACCCTGATTTGCTAATGCTTCTCAGGCAAGAGGCATTCATTGACAAAAAACTATGATCGACTCCCCCTTTTGGCAAGTAAATATTTTTACAGTAGCGATGGCGACGGTGAACGATTTGAGGCCCGATGCGGATGGAGGCGGAAATACATTCAAAATCGGGGTGGTCCTGCATTTCGATCCTCACGACTGCAATCCCGGTATTTTCACAAAAAAGCGCGTTGGGACCTTCCGCCCCCCTAGCGTGGCCAGCGTCGAAGCATTAGAGTGTAGTTACGTTTCTTTGAAAAAAATGATTCCTGTCCGATAACATTTACTGTAATGGGTTTTCTCCTCGCGTTCGATCAATGGAGTTTACCTGTTTAAATTGAAAGGGGGCCCGAAATGAATCTCGATGATATACAGCGGTGCATCAGAGCATTTTGCAACGCCTGCAATGGAAGCGGCTTCGACCACTTCGAGGACCGACAGTGCGAAACCTGTTGGGGCGCAGGTGAATTCGAGATTTGCGGAGGCTGAGGCCGTTTGTAAGGCCAAAACAGTGAGGTCCAAATTTGACGGCATAGAGCGAAGCGCTTGGGGATCTGAGGAAAATAGCAGATCACGGGCGCTTTTCTTTTATAGATCGCTACGCCAGGGACTGAAATCTGCCCGCCGGAGCGTTTTGAAGCGCGGAGATAACCAAGCATTCTAAAGAGGTCTGTTTTCCCTTCCGTGCCATACTTTGACGATAACGATTTGATCGTCCGTTACCATGTAACGCAGCCAGTATCCGGCTTGTCCGAAGCGGACAAACAAATCTCTCATGGGCGGTTCAATATCGGGCACGGAGCAACCAGCGAAAGGCATTGTTTGCAGTTTTTGGGCGGCTTCCCGAGTGAGCTTTGCCGCCCGCGCAGCGGCGTCAGGGTTTGCGAATGTGAATGAACTCTCGAAGGCGGACCAAATCTAAAACGGCTTCAGGAAACCATCTCAGGGAACGGGACACTTGCCCTCCCGATCTGTTCCCCATGTTTCGAGCCATGCGTCAACGACATCGTGGCTGATTGTCTCTCCCGTTGCTTTGTAGCGCTCCAAACGCTCCAAAGTATCTTGCCGGATGCGCTCGGCTTCTTCCTCGCGTTCAAGAAACTGGACAATGGCTTCCTTCATCAGCCAGTGCGGCGAACGTTTCCGCGTTGCGCCTAAAGATTTAAGCCGGTCATAGGTTGCATCGTCCAGCTTTACGGCCTTGCTGCCCATCGTCTGCCTCTCCACAAGGTATTAATTGGTATTACTAATCTATGCTTTTTCTCCGTATGGTTCAAGCCAGAAAAAATCTTCAGAATTATTTACTTTACAAACCACAAAAAGAGAGAAAAGGTCCCCGATGCTGAAGGCTCACGTTTTCCACCCAATTCGTATTTGGATTAGGTCCTTATATCTATCCGACGGGTCATATCTTATTAGAGCCGTCGTGACCAGGATGTTTTCGGCAGCCAACGCAGAAACGAGTTCATTGGCTGCATTCTTAGTTGTTTCGCCCGATTCCACATCTAGCTGCGGCTACGCCGCATTAAGATCCGTCTGGCACGTTGGATCGAGGAGGTGTAGTCGTCTTTTGCGGTTGCTCGCCATGGCCGATTCCTGGCACGACCCCGGATCGTACGATGACGATCCCGCGTCCCTCAAAAATGCGCACGCCCGGATTGAAGTGGCCTTTTCATAAGTGAGTCATTTACTTAGTTCAGTTTATGCCTTATTATTGAGCTATGATTAGATTAAACATTCATGAAGCAAAAACCAATCTGTCAAAGTACCTCGATCGCCTTGCGAAGGGGGAAAAGATATTGCTTTGCCGGAGAAACGTACCGATAGCCGAAATCCGCCCTTTGCCTCCTAAAACTGGGTCCAAACGCCCGGTCGGTTTGGCTAAAGGTCAGTTCGAGGTACCGGAGAGTTTCTTCGAGCCTCTTCCAGACGATCTTCTCGATGCATTCGGCGGGAAAGAATCTTGAATATTCTTCTGGACACCTGTACCTTCCTCTGGCTTATCAGCGACTCCACGGAACTCTCCGAACGCGCGCGCGAAGTATTTCAATATGATTCCGCCTCTGTTTTTCTCAGTAGCGTGTCCGTTTGGGAAATCATTGTCAAGCACGCTTTGGGGCGGCTGCCGCTGCCGCATCCGCCCGCCCAATTCATTGCCGGTATGAGAGCGCTTCATTCCATCGAACCATTGCCGCTGGAAGAAGAAGCAGTCCTGATGCTGCCAAAGTTGCCCGATATCCACACAGACCCTTTTGACCGCATGTTGGTTTGTCAGGCGCTGGCACATGGTTTGTCCCTGCTTACTCCGGATTCCTTGATCCGCCAATATCCCGTCCCTGTCGTCTGGTAGGCGGCAATGGTTGTTGTTGCCTGTTCCGAGTGGTGCTCCATGATGGAGATCCTGTGGGAGGTGTCAGGGTGTATGCACGATCAAGAAGGTCAGGTGATTTGCCTGCGGGATATTCCATGATTGAAACCATGTAGGATCATCCCGGCGTTGAAACTACACTCGAAAACCGGGTTGATTGCACCCGGAAGAAATTCGATTTCCTTTATGACCGCAAGATTGCTGCTGAAGAAGAGCCCTTTCGGGGCATACCGAAGCCTGGGTGCGTACAGGATGGCGCTGAATTCATTTGACTTCGGACATATTGTGGCTACAATAGCTACAAGAGGTGCACTATGCAGGTAGGCATACGAGATTTAAAAAACAAGCTGACCCACTATCTTGAAATGGCCAAAAGGGGTCATACCGTCATTATCACGGACAGAGGAGCGCCTGTTGCGGTTATGCACAATCTTGACAAGGTAGAGGAAGAAGCCGGGTCCGAGGAGCATCTGGCTTATTTTGCCGGTCAGGGTTTTCTCACCTTACCGGAGATGCGGGAGGAACCGGCATTTGCGCCTATTGAAAGAGCGGAGGCAAAAGGTGAGCCGGTATCCGAGACGATCGTTAGGGAGCGCAGATGATCTACCTTGACAGCAGCGCACTGGTCAAACGTTATATAGAAGAAGAGGGAAGTGACAAAGTAAATGCCTTGCTCGAAGATACGTCTGTTGCGGCTGCTTCGAGGCTCGCCTACCCTGAGATACTGGCGGCAATCACTCGCAGGCACAGAGCTGCAGAGATCGAAACCGGCACCTTTGAGCGAATCAAGAAAGCCTTTAAACTCGATTGGACATCCCTTACTGTCATCGAAATGCACAAGGAGGTGTTTCAGTTTATTGATGAAGTGATTGCTAAACATGCATTGAAGGGGGCTGACAGCATACATCTTTCGACCGCATTATGGCTCAGGAAAGTAACGAAAGAAGATGTGGTTTTCGTTGCTTCCGATCTTGAACTGCTCAAAGCGGCAAAGGCTGAAAAACTCTCCGTATGCAATCCCGGTAGATAAATAGCAAACCATAAACGTAGCCGTCCCGGACCATCTGGAAGCCCTTCGAAGGGATACTCGATGTTTGAAGCCACCGGGGAGGTTTCCGGCATGAAGTAGCCTTCGGGCAGTGGCATTCATCGTGAAAAATCAGCATTTCTATCCTTAAAAAACGGATTTCCGAAATGCGCATTTTAATTTCGGGATTAATAAAGCGGAAGGCACCCCAAAATCCATCGGCTTTCATAGTGGAGAGACTATTCCGGAACCGGGCAACTATTTAAAAGGTTTTTCCCGGCGATAGCCTCCAGGACCATCTCGGGCATAACTTCGCGGATGCACCTCCAGTCCGCGCAGGGCTTTCTCGTGAAACAGGGCGAACAGGGAAGCCCCAATCGTATGATCGTATGAATCTTACCGTAGGGGCCTGTTCGTACTGGACTTGTCGGTCCGAAGATCGCAAAAACGGGAATGCTCAGCGCTGCCGCCAGATGCATAGGCCCTGAATCAGAAGTCACCAGGAATTTTGCACCACGGATTATCGCGCCCAGTTCTTTAATGCTTGTCTTGCCGGCAAGTGAGACGGCGCGAGAGCCGGACAAGCGCGCAACTTCATCTCCGAGCGCCTCATCCGGCCTGGCGCCCACAACGATCGAGGGTATGGGCAGAAGGGACGCAAGCCGTCCGAAATACTCGGCGGGCCATCTTTTCACCAGGGTCCCGGCCGAGGGAGCGATGACCGCATATTGCCTCATACCCTTTACAATCTCCGGAACTTCACCCAGGGGAGGCAGCGTGAATACCGGGTCAGCCGGCTTGCAGCCGACGAATTGGGCGAGCAGGAGATTTTTTTCGACGGCGTGCAACTCAGTTTCTGTCCTGACCCTGTATTTGTATGAAAACTTCGACCCTTCTCTGGCGCTCTCAAAGCCGACTCTTTCCTGCGCACCCGTGAAAAGACATATCATTGCGCTCCTGAAAAGCCCCTGAAGGTCGATCACCAGGTCGAATTTTTCCGCGCGCAGGTCTCGCGACAGCCTTTTGAGCTCCGATAAGGTGCGCGGCAGGTTCCCCGGCTTTCTCCACGAATCCTTGTCTATGACCCAGAGCCTGTGAATCAGAGGATGGTCCACGAGTAAACCGTCAAAACCTTTTGCCACGACCCAGTGAAGCTCGGCTTCGGGGAAACGCAGGCTAAGCGCATGGAGTACCGGCAGCCCATGGATGACATCTCCAAAAGAGCTGGGCTTTATAATGAGAATTTTACGCGGGTCTGAAAGCGGCATGCGGAAGTTTTTCATCGACGCTCAGCCCCTTGCTCAGAGTTCAACAAGGTCTTCACCGCGTCGAGAACATCTTCTACGGAAATGCCCGCCATGCACCGGTGATCAGTCGGGCATTGCCTTTTGAGGCAGGGAGCACACTCGGTTTCCTTGCGCACCAATAAGAACCGGGAGCATAAAGGAGACGTGGTAGAGTGGTCCGTCGGACCGAACAGCGCGACTATCGGGCGATCGAAGGCTGCGGCCACGTGCATGGGGCCGGAATCATTGGTTATGACCAGATCTACCGAGGCAAGAAGGGAAGTCAACTGCCGCACGGAAGTCGCGCCGATCAGGTTCACAGGCTTGGAAAGCATCTGCGACTCGATTTCAGAGCCGATCCCGACCTCCCCTCGCCCGCCCACGAGCACCGATCCGTACCCAAATTCAGAGGCAAGAGCGTCGGCAACCTGTGCAAACCTTTCCGGATACCATCTTTTTGCGGAACCGTAGGCTGCGCCGGGATTTATCGCCACCCATTTCCCCGGACCCAGCATACTTTGCGCCCAGCGCTTTTCTTCTTCGGTACACTGAAGGCGAAGCGCCTGCCCCACGGAAGGAATTCCCAAATCGGCGAGCATGTTCAAGTAATATTGCGTATGGTGCAGTCTGCGGGCCTCTTTGGTTACTCGAATTCCATGGGTGAGAAGAATTCCGCGGGCGTCCGTGTTATACCCGGCCCGCATCCTTATACCGGCCAGTTTAGCCATAATTGCGGCTTCGATAGCGTTCTGGAAAAGGATTGCAAGGTCGAACCGCTCCCCGGCAATGAACCGGCCAAACCCCCAAAGTCCTCGAAGCCCCTTGTGCGCCCCACCTTTGTCGTAGACGATCACCCGGTCGCAAAAAGGATGCGGGGTCATTAGTTCACAGATAACGGGATTTGCAGCCAGCACAATTTCCGATGACGGGAAAGCCGCCCTGATCGCGCCCAGGGCCGGTGTAGTCATAACCGCGTCCCCGATCCAGTTTGTGGATCGCACCAGTATTTTCCTGATATCACCGCTGTCGAGCTTCTGCACTTTATTTACGCCCTGCAACCTTGCCGTGAAGGATTGTGCTCTTACCAGGATTCCGGACAGACCCTGTTTAAAAGATTTCCGAAGCCGTTCTTCAGCAAAAGCAACTTCCCATAACATAAACCCGATGAAATTTCGAAAACTAATGTTCGGGGACAAAATAAGCCGGCAGCATGTAAAAATGATCTATCTCCCTGGCAAAACTATGAGGAGCGCGGTTTCCAGACCGGAGACTTTGAAACCTTGCCTCCTCCCACGCACCCTGATATTATTCCCCGACTTTAAACCGGTCCGTACAGGAGTAACAGCATGAGGCGCCCGGGCATTGCCGAGACCTGCATAGGAATTTTCATACTGGCTCTTCTGGCTGGAGTAGCAGGTGGGGTCTATATCCTGCAGTCGCGGTTCGATCCGGACTTCTATCAGGCCGCTCTCCAGAAAGACGGCAGCGGCTCCGGCCGCAAGATATCGCTGCCGTCACCCGACTCGGCGCCCGTGCCTGCCTACCTTCCCGAAAATCTGATTCCTCTTGGCCCCGAGGAAACGTTCGATTCCGAAACCTTATCCGATAAGATTGACGGCAAGGCCGAACTCTACCTTTCAAGCGGCTTTGTAAAGCTTTCCACGAGGCGTTTTGCACAGAAAGCGGACCCGCACAAATGGCTCGAACTCTTCGTGTACGACATGAGAGACCCAATAAACGCATTCTCGGTATACAGCAGTCAGAAACGAAAAGACTCGCGGCCCGTAGACCTTGGCGTTTCAGCATACACCACGGAGGATGCCTTTTTTTTCGCAGACGGCCCCAAATATTTCGAAATAATTTGCGCGTCCAAAGACCTCGCTGACGACATGACCACACTGGCAAGAAACCTGATCGAAACAGAGCCGAAATATGCCGGGCAGCAAACGGAATCTTCCCTCTTTCCAACCGAATCCCTCGATGAGTCGAGCATATCGCTCCATATGAGTGATGTTTTCGGTTTCAGCACGCTCGACCGCGTATATACGGCCAGCTACGCTACTGGGACGGACCGGGTTACCGCGTTCCTCTCCAAGCGTCAAAGCGCAGAAGAAGCCTCCGATCTTGCGGCGGCATACGGCCGGTTCCTGGTGGAAAACGGAGGGTCGGAAGCCGGTGAAATCCCTGACACGCCCGGCTCTAAAATATATAAGGTATATGATACCTATGAACTTGTTCTGCACAGAGGGAAGTTTTTTGCCGGGACCCACGAGGCAGATAACCTGAAAAGCGCAACGGATGTCGCTTCACGCATCTACCGCAAACTGGACGAGACCGAGAAATGACCAAAATTCCAAAAGGTAATACACCCCGGCCGGGTATTGACAGGCGCGATTTTCTCATTCGCTCCGCGAAGGCCGGAATAGCTGTGGCGGCCGCTGGCGCTCTTGGCTATTTTTTGTATGACCCTGCGGGACCCGGCGCGCCGGTCGAAAAATCCTCGATCGCCCTGCCTGACTTTTCCGTTCCCGAGGCCGGTAAAAAGATAGCGATAGTGACCGGCGACAACAGGATGAGAACTGTAAACGCTGCCATCGAGGCGCTCGGTGGAATCGAAAGTTACGTAAAAAGAGGCGACAGGGTCCTGATAAAGGTAAATGCAGCTTTCGCAACTCCCCCCTCCCTTTGCGCCACCACTAACCCGGAGTTGCTTGCCGAAGTCACGCGGTTGTGCCTGCGGGCAGGCGCAGCCGCAGTTGCCGTTACCGACAATCCTATCAATAATCCGGAAAGCTGTTTTGCGCTCAGCGGCATCGCCGAAGCTGCCCGAAGCTCGGGGGCGGACCTGGTTTTGCCGAGAGAATCGCTTTTCACCAACATTACAGTGCCCGGCTCTAATCTGATCCGCGATTGGCCCGTTCTGTACGGAGCTTTCCAGGGGGCGACAAAGCTGATCGGTATAGCTCCGGTCAAGGACCATCACAGGAGCGGCGCTTCGATGTCGATGAAAAACTGGTACGGGTTCGTGGGGGGCAGGCGAAACATCTTTCATCAGGACATCCATACATTCATAAAAGATCTTGCGCTCATGATAAAGCCTACCCTCGTCATACTGGATGGGACTTTCACCATGATTTCAAACGGACCGACCGGGGGCTCCGTTTCAGATCTCAAGCAGACAAACACGATGATCGTCAGTACCGATCAGGTAGCTGCCGACGCGGCCGGGGTGGCCCTGCTGGGCAAAACACCCGCAGATCTGCCCTTTATAGCCAAAGCTGAAGAGGCAGGGGCCGGAACTTCCGATTTTGAATCCCTGAATCCTTTCCGGGTATCCACTGGGTAAGAATCTGATGAAAATTACAATTGTCAGGCGCATATCACAGATATTCTTTTTTGTTCTGTTCATATGGTTCTGTATTGTGGCCACTTTCGGGCAATCCTTCTGGCAACTGAGGAACTGGCCGGTAAACTGGTTCTTACAACTTGATCCCCTTGTAGGCCTGGGAACCATTCTCACAACCCGCACCCTGTATTCGGGACTGCTCTGGGCCATAGCAACGGTAGCTCTTACTCTCCTTCTGGGAAGGTTCTTCTGCGGATGGCTTTGCCCCTTCGGGACCATGCACCATTTCATCGGTTATCTCGGCTCGCTCGGACGCTCCGCAAAGGAAAGAATCACCGTAAATCGATACCTGGGCAGTCAAAGGATAAAATATTACATACTCCTTGTCCTGCTTGCCCCGGCGGCCGGCGCATTGTCGGTGAACATTGCGGATTCTTCAGAGCAGAACTCGCTCATCATCGCCGGGTTCCTATGCATTCTGGCAATTGCCGCAGCAGTTTCGCGAAAGGCCTCCCCTCTGACCAGACGGACCGTCGCTGTTTTCTTTGGACTTGCGGTATTCTGGGCTGCCGCCGGTTATTTTCCAAAGCTTGACGGAGCCTTTTCCGCTTCACTCATGACCGGACTGCTGGATCCAATTCCCCTTGTGTATCGCTCGGTGAACTTCCTGCTTGTCCCTTTTGCGGACTCTTCCTTTCACCTGACTTCCGCAGCGCAAAGGCATTATGAAGGGGCATGGCTTACAGCTTCGGTCTTCATTGCCGCCCTCCTTCTGAACTTGGCGATACCTCGTTTTTATTGCAGGTTCGTATGCCCGTTGGGCGCTCTCTATGGCGTTTTTGGCAGATACGCTCTGTGGAGGATAGGAAAGAAAACCGCTGAATGCAGCCAGTGCAGGCTTTGCGATTCCAGGTGTGAAGGCGCTTGCGATCCGGCGGGACGCATCCGGACAAACGAATGCGTGCTCTGTATGAACTGCCTCTACACCTGCAATGACGAACTGATCGGCTATAATACGTTCCGTTCGGCTTCAGGCGAGATCGTTTCTCCCGACCTGTCACGCAGGGGGTTCATCGCGGCCGCGGTTTGCGCAATAGCCGCCGTCCCGATACTGCGAATAGATGGAAAGCTCGGCCAAAACTACGATCCAGCCCTGATTCGGCCACCCGGAGCCCTGCCCGAACCCGAGTTTTTCAACCGCTGTATCAAATGCGGGCAATGCGCGCGAGTTTGCCCCACAAACGTCATACAACCCGATATTACAAGGGCCGGGATCGAAGGCCTGTGGACCCCCGCTCTGAATATGCGAACCGGGTCAAGCGGCTGTCAGATGAATTGCACTGCCTGCAGCCATATCTGCCCAACCGCAGCAATCCGACCGATTTCACTCGATGAAAAGCTGGGGCGCGGCGCTTTCGAAAAAGCCGGTCCAATCCGGATCGGCACTGCTTTCGTCGACCGAAGCCGCTGCCTGCCGTGGGCCATGGACAAACCCTGCATCGTATGCCAGGAAAACTGTCCGGTAAGCCCGAAAGCGATATTCGTGAAAGAGAGCTTCGCTACGGTGCGAAACGGCAACCTGGACCGCGCAAAAATCTCCGGCTCAATCGTTCAGCTTCCCGGCCCTGCCCTTCAGCCGGATCGATTCGGGACCGGCGACTTCTTCGTTCTGGCAGAAAGCGGAGGTATCTCTGCAAGAACTCGGATTCTTTCTAATTCGCAGGATTCGATCATCCTGGAATCACGGGTTCCACCTGAACTCAACACCTCTGATTTGGGAAAAATTGCCTTGCAGGTTCGGCTCCAGGCCCCCCAGGTAGATCCCGAGCGTTGCACCGGATGCGGTATCTGTGAGCACGAGTGTCCGGTAAGCGGCTTGAGGGCTATTCGGGTAAGCGCGGAAGGCGAATCGAGACATAAGAAACATTCGCTCCTGCTGAAATAGCGCACCCGCGAATCGCTACATCTTTTCAAGGGCTGAGCAGATATGTCCCAGCAAGATCAAATCGGGGACATCCTCGGACGCGCCGCAAACATTTTTACATGAATCGGATTTGGCTAAGCGCCTGCTACTGCGCTCAGACAAATATTCGCCTGCTGGCCAAAGAAGGTGAAGCTGTCAAAGCTTTCCTCATCCAGGCAGCGGCCGCTCCGGTTTCTGTCCGCGTAGACGACCCCTATCGCTGTCCCCTTGATGGCAATCGCCACGGCAAAGAACGGGCCGCCTCCGGTTAGATTGGTAAGTTCATCATTCAGAAGGTGGCCGATGCCGTTGTCCGATTTATCTTTTACCCAAACCGGATTGCGATTTACCAGCACGTGACCGAGGATATTAGGCGTCTCTGAATTACTTGCGCTGACCTTGAACTTTTCGACGTAGCCGTCTGCCCACCCCAGTCCGTACTTTCCCTTGAGATGCTGCCGGTCCGGGGTAAGCAGCGTAAAAATAACCCTGTCCATCCCTATGCCGCGATAAATCCCCTCCAGAATAAACGAAAGCGCCAGGTTGAAGTCTCCTTTCCCCGACGACACCAGGGCGGAGAGGTCGCGAAGGCTGCCCATTTGAATCTTGGGATCGGGCGCCGGGCATTCCAGCCTGGTCACTGCATCCTGCTCAGGTAATAGCGGCGTTGCCTCCGTGGGGAGCGGAACCAGGCGGCTGCTCTTTGTCACTTCCGGGCTTCCGCCAGCGGCATTGCTTCCTACAACCTGCTCAGGCATTGGCGCCGTTGCCTCTATGGGGAGCGGAATCAGGGTACCGCTCTTTTCCGCTCCGTAGGATTGGGCGGTTTTAGCGGCGGCGATGGCGGCTTCATGTAGAGTCTTGACCGTATCCTCGCCCGAGAGATGGAGGAAAACACCCGCTTCTTTTATTATTTCCTTGATCTGAGGACTATCCCAGCCTTTTTCGGATGACTGTGCAACTGCGCATCCAAGCCTGATACTATGGACCATGGGGTCGGTCGTTTTTTTGTCCAGCAAGGCGCTTTCCAGAAGGTCGCTCAATTTCCATTCCTGGCTGAGCCTCAGGGTCAGCCGGCCGAGTCCAAATCCAAGGACCTTGATTTCAGCCTGTTCCTCGCATTCGGCATTGAGCACCTCGCTGTCGAGCCTGTCTCCGACCTCCCCGGCAAAACACCAGAAGGCTATATGGCCAATACGGGTGAGGAGCGCCGCTATGAATACTTCCTCAGGTCGCGGCAGACCGCGCCGGATCGCGATTGTTCTAGCCTGCACGGCCGCGTGGAATGCCCTTGCCACCTCCAGGGCCACTTTCCCCTTGTGCCGGCTGCAGAGCGCAGTCTCAATCAACGAAATTGTGAGGCATATTTCCTTTATTGTGTTGAACCCCAGCCTCATCACTGCCCGGCTCACAGTGTTTATCCGTTTCGTCGAGTGGGGATGGTAATACATGCTGTTGGCCAATTTAAGCACCTGGGCGGTGAGGGTCGGGTCTTCAAGAATCACCCAAGCCAGCTCTGAAAGCGAGCTATTCTCCCTGCTTGCCGTTCCGGCAACACATTGAACGGTACGGGAAAAAATCGGCATATTCTCCCGGATAATCCGCTCCACCCAAAGATCAAATTCGTTCTCTGCCATTCTCGTCAGCCACTCACGCTCGCCCGGTGAACTTGATAACCACTTCAAAACAGGAATCGGAACAACACGCATATGACTGCAGAATAATTTACACTTCCAGGGAGATTACACTTCCTTGATACCTGACCTTCGGCGAACGCAGCAGAATAGATTCAAATAAATCCGTAATTCCGTGGTACAATTCCGGGGTATGTCCTTGACTTCGCAGCCGCGCCGGGCTATTAGCATACAACCGCAAAGCTGGATGTTGATATGGGGATTCTGCCGGACTCTATTGAGAATCGTTTTCTATCGGACTTCACTGAAGAATCAAGCGGTATCATGCATGGCTTCAATCTTCTCGGGCTTTCGCAATAAGCGCCCCGTACCAGTCCTATTCCAGTTCACCCCGACCTGGCAGGAACATACCCCATCGCGTTTGTCTGAGGTAGTTGATCGGCCGGCTCGTCTGGTTGGTTTTCTGTTCTTTGCAGTCTCAGTTTCGTATCCTTGAAGGGGCGGGTGCTGTTCATTATTGTGAATTCTGTCACAATAGCCGCACGCTTGCAGTTGCTTTTTAGGCCGCGCGCTGGCGGGTGTGGGAACGTCCCCTGATTTAATCTTAACCGTTAAGCATAAGTGAGTTCTGTTCCGGAAAAGCTCAGGAGTGAATGTTCATGAGTGAGAATAATGCTTTGAAGCCAATGACTGGCGCCGTTATGGTGGTCGGAGGCGGTATCGCGGGGATGCAGTCAGCTCTCGATCTTGCCGATTCCGGCTATTACGTCTATCTGGTCGAAAAACAGCCGTCTATCGGCGGCGTCATGGCGCAACTCGACAAGACCTTTCCCACCAACGACTGCGCGATGTGAATTATCTCCCCCAAGCTGGTCGAGGTCGGCCGGCATCTCAACATCGAGCTTCTGACTCTTTCGCAGGTTCAGGAAGTTACCGGCGAACCCGGAAACTTCTCGGTTAAACTCCTTCAGCAGCCTCGTTTCATTGATATTTCCAAATGTACCGGCTGCGGCGAATGCGCCCGAGTCTGTCCGGTCGAGCGCAAGAACGAATACGATATGGAGCTGAACAAGCGCCGCGCGGCATTTCGCAGGTACGCCCAGGCCGTACCGGGCGCTTTTTCGATTGAAAAGCGCGGCACTTCTCCATGTAAAGCGACCTGCCCCGCTCACATTTCGGTCCAGGGATACGTGGCTCTGACTGCTCAGGGCAAATATCAGGAAGCCCTGAAGCTTATCAAGGAAGAAAACCCCCTGCCCGCTATCTGCGGACGGGTCTGCCACCATCCCTGCGAGTCCGCCTGCATGCGCGGCGAGGTTGACGAACCGGTGGCAATCGATTCCATCAAGCGTTTCCTGGCCGATCTGGATCTGAATTCCGAAACCAGGTTCGTCCCTGAGATAAAAGAGAAGCGCGACGAAAAGGTCGCAATCATCGGTTCCGGTCCGGCCGGCTTATCCTGCGCCTATTACCTGGCAATCGAAGGCTACCAGGTGACGGTTTTTGAAAAACTGCCGGTGCTCGGTGGAATGCTGACAGTCGGTATACCCTCTTACAGGCTCCCGAAAAAGACCATAGAGGCCGAAATCCAGGTTTTGCGGGATATGGGCGTGGAGTTCAAAACGGGGGTGGAGATCGGCAAAGACTTCACCGTCTCTCAACTCAGAGACCAGGGATATAAGGCCTTCTTCATCGGCATAGGCGCCCAGGAATGCAAGGCGCTCGGGATCCCCGGCGAGGAACTCGAAGGTGTTGTACCGGGCGTAGAGTACCTGAGAGACATAAACCTCGGCAAAGAAGTCTCCCTGGGCGACCGGGTCGCGGTCATCGGCGGGGGAAACGTCGCGATGGATACCGTGCGTACGGCCCTTCGCAACGGATCGGCCAAGCCCTTTCTCATCTATCGCCGAAGCGAGCATGAAATGCCCGCCAACGAGGAAGAGATCCTCGAGTGCCGTGAAGAAGGCATCGAGATCATGACCCTTACCAACCCGATACGGATCATTGGAGAAAAGGGACGGGTAAAGGCGGTGGAATGCGTCAGGATGCAGCTCGGGGAGCCGGATGCAAGCGGGCGTAGGCGGCCTGTGGCCATTCCGGGATCTGAGTTCGTCATGGAGGTGGACGCGCTCGTTCCGGCGATCGGACAGGAGTCCGACTGGGCCTGTCTTACCGATGACTGCGCCTGCAAGCTCACCGACTGGGGCACCATGAAAGTGCACCCGCTCACCTGCCAGACGCATGACAGTGACATATTCGCGGGCGGCGACGCGGTAACCGGCCCCAAGACGGTAATAGAAGCGATTGCGGCCGGCAAGCAGGCGGCCATTTCGATCGGCCGCTACATCCGGGGCGAAGACATCGAAGCCGGGCGCGAGCGTGAATGGGAAGCGGTCCAGGAAGTCGCGACCGAAGGCTATGACAGAATTCCGCGCGCACGTATGCCCGTTGTGTCTCCGGAGATCCGCACCGGCAATTTCGAAGAAGTGCAGTTGGGCTTAACCGAAGAGCAGGTCAGGGCCGAAGCAAACCGCTGCCTCAGTTGCGGCGTGTGCTCCGAATGCTACCAGTGCGTCGAGGCATGCCTTGCCAATGCTGTAGTTCACGACGAGCAGCCTAAAACTCTCGAGATAAACGTCGGGGCAATTGTTGCAGCCCCGGGCTTTCAACCCTTCGATCCGTCCAAATTCGATACCTATGCCTACGCAAAACTCCCGAATGTGGTGACCTCGATGGAGTTCGAGCGCATCCTCTCGGCTTCAGGCCCCACTCAAGGTCACCTCGTGCGGCCATCAGACCAGAAGGAACCCAAAAAGATCGCATGGCTCCAGTGTGTTGGTTCAAGGGATATTCATCATTGCGATCATAAGTACTGCTCCGGTGTTTGCTGCATGTACGCCATCAAGGAAGCGGTGATTGCAAAGGAGCATTCGGGGGGTAATCTGGACGCGGCCATGTTTTACATGGATATGCGGACGCACGGCAAGGACTTCGAAAGATATTTCAATCGTGCAAAAGACCAGCACGGGGTCCGTTTTATCCGTTCCCGCGTACATACGATTGACCCGGTGCCGGGGTCGGACGATCTGCAGTTAGATTACGTAACTGAGGACGGAATCATCAAAGGCGAACACTTCGACATGATCGTGCTTTCGGTGGGTTTTGAGACTGCGGAATCGGCCAAAGAACTCGCGAAAATACTTGATGTGCGTCTCAACGACAACAACTTCAGCGAAAGCTCCTCGTTTAGTCCCGTTTCCACCAGCAAGCCGGGCATTTTTGTCTGCGGGTCGTTCCAGTCTCCCAAAGACATTCCGCAGTCTGTAATGGAAGCCAGCGCTGCGGCCGCTGCCGCCGGAGGCCTCCTTGCTCCCGCGCGTGGAAGCATGGTCAGGGAGAAAGTAATCCCGCCTCAGGTCAACGTCATTGGCGAGCGGCCGAGGATAGGCGTGTTCGTGTGCAATTGCGGGATCAATATCTCCGGGGTCGTCGACGTCAAGGCCGTGCGCGACTATGCCAGATCGCTGCCATATGTCGAGTATGTAACGGACAATCTCTACACGTGCTCTCAGGATACCCAGACCGCGATGCGCGGCCTGATCAAGGAGCATAACCTCAACCGGATAGTTGTTGCGGCTTGTACTCCGCGAACCCACGAGCCTCTTTTCCAGGAAACGATGGCCGAAGCAGGCTTGAATAAATACCTCTTCGAGATGGCAAACATCCGGAATCACGATTCATGGGTACACAACACCACACCCGATCTGGCTACCGCCAAGGCGAAGGATCTGGTCAGGATGGCCATCTCCAAGGTCGTCCTGCTCGAACCGCTCCCCGAACCGGCGCTCAGCGTCAACCAGAAAGCGATGGTAATCGGCGGAGGAGTGGCGGGCATGAGCGCTGCAAAAGCAATTGCCGACCTGGGCTACCCGGTCCACTTGATTGAAAGAACGGATAAACTGGGGGGCCAGGCGCTCAACCTCTACAGGACGTGGCGTAATGAGGAAATCAAGTCTTTTGTGGAGAATTTGACTGAAACGGTCAGTGGACATCCCAATATTACCCTGCACCTCTCGACCAGCCTCGTGAACGTAGAAGGCTTCGTAGGCAACTTCAAGACGACGGTCCGGAACGCAGGGGAACCTCAGGTCATCGAACATGGAGTCACCGTAATCGCAACCGGCGGAAAGGAATTTACGCCCACCCAATACGGCTACGGTACTGACCCGAGAATCATTACTCATCTGGAACTCGACCGCCGGTTCATGCAGGGCGATCCAAACCTGAGCAGCATCAACTCGGCTGTCTTCATTCAGTGCGTCGGCTCGCGCGAGCCTGAGCGGCCGTATTGCAGCAGGGTGTGCTGCACGCACTCCCTTGAGAGTGCACTGCAGTTGAAGAAGCTTAGCCCGGATATGGACGTGTATGTGCTATACCGCGACCTGAGGTCGTACGGTGAGCGCGAAGCTCTCTATCTGGAAGCGCGAAAGGCCGGGGTCATCTTCATCCGCTTCTCGGTCGACGATAAACCCCTGGTCACCGAGTCAGGAGGCAAGCTCCAGGTGACGGTAACCGATCACGTGCTTCGCAGACCGATACTCCTGACTCCCGACCTTCTCACCCTTTCGTCGGCAATTCTGCCCAACGAGGCCGAAACGATGGGGCAGTTATTCAAGGTCCCGATTAATGAGGACGGCTTTTTCATAGAAGCCCATGCAAAGTTGCGCCCGGTCGATTTCGCAACGGACGGCGTCTTTCTGTGCGGTCTTGCGCACTACCCTAAACCGATTGACGAGAGCATCGCGCAGGCGCAGGCAGCCGCATCCAGGGCTGCAACCATTCTATCAAAGCAGACCATCTATTTTGCCGGAACGATCGCATATACCTCTGCTCTGGATTGCAGCGCATGCGGCTCATGTGTGAACATATGCCCTTACTCGGCCCCCGCTTTCAACGAAAAGACCGGCAAGGCGGAAATAAACCCAGCCCTTTGCAAAGGCTGCGGTCTTTGCGTGGCGTCGTGCCGCTCCGGGGCCATAAAGCTTCGCGGCTTTGAGGATGCCCAGATATACAGCATGATAGAGAGCGTCTAAGAAAATTATGCGGTCCTATTGGACCCATGGCTAAAAATGCCACTCTCCTTTAAGAAAGGGTGGTAAACGTGCAGGCAGGAGAAATCAAATGTCCGATTGGGAACCAAAAATAATCGCCTTTCTGTGCAACTGGTGCTCTTACGGGGCGGCGGATCTCGCCGGGGTGAGCCGGTTCCAGTATCCGGCAAATATCAGGATCATCCGCGTGCCGTGTTCGGGCCGGATAAACCCAAAGTTCATCCTGGCAGCACTTAGGCACGGAGCAGATGGGATCTGGGTTTCCGGATGTCATCCCGGGGACTGCCATTACATAGAGGGCAATCTGTACGCAAGGCGAAAATTCGCTCTTCTAAAGAACCAGCTCGAGTACACGGGTATCCTGGAACCAGGCCGTCTTCATTTCTCCTGGATTTCCTCGGCCGAGGGGACCAAATTCGCTGAAACAGCCCGCCATGTCGTCGAATCGGTAAAGGCAGCCGGGCCGGCGCGGTATTTTATCAAGAAGCAAGCTGAGGTGGCGTAGATGCAAGCATATACCGAAAAAATCAGAGAGGCGGCCAAACGGCTGCTCTCGGAAAAACGCGTGGATTCGGTGATCGGGTTCCGCAGAGGTACGGTTCCGTTTATGAACGAACCGTTTTTGGCCAAGACTCCCGAGCAGGCCGACCTGTTTGTCTGGGACGGAAATTGTGGTATCAACCTGGCCAATTACCTGCCGAAAAGGACCGGTAATATCGCCATTGCAGCGAAAGGATGCGACTCGCGAAGTATTGTGATCCATCTGCTGGAAAACCAGATCAAGCGTGAACAGCTCTATGTCCTGGGGATTCCATGCCAGGCAATGACCGATAAGAGTAAAATCCACGAAAAACTGAACGGAAGACAGATCCTCCAGGCCGAAGATACGGGCGACAAGGTGCGGGTATCCGGCCGTGATTTCGAGCAGACCTTTGAGCGTGCGGACTTTCTCCAGCAGAACTGCATTATCTGCACGCACAAAAATCCGGCCATTTATGACGAACTGCTGGGGGAACCCGTCAAGGAGCAGGAGATCGACCGCTACGAGGACATCAAAAAAATCGAATCCATGCTGCCTGAAGAAAAACGCCTCTATTTCGACGATCTGGTCAAACCTTGCATCAGGTGTTACGCCTGCCGCAACGCCTGCCCCGCATGCTACTGTCCAACGTGTTTCGTCGATGAATCCAAGCCGCAGTGGATGGGCAAGACTACCGATCCAACAGACACCCGCACTTTTCATTTCCTGAGGGCATTCCATGTAGCCGGGCGCTGCACCGACTGCGGATCGTGCGAACGCTCGTGCCCGGTGGGGATAAAAGTGCGCATGTTCACCAAGAAACTGGAAAAGGAAGTCAAGGGACTCTACGGCTATGAAGCTGGTGTGATCCAGGATCAGCGGCCTCCGCTCGATACCTACCGGCCTGACGATCCCGAACCCTTCCTGGGCTAAGCTGCGCGGCAGTGGAGGGATCGCCGGTCATGACAGATAGAGAAGGAACAGTCAATGTCTGAAGTCTACATCGAGAAAGGGAACTTTGTTCCCGGAGTAATCGAGCGGCTGATGGGCCGCTACCGGGTCTATGGGCCCGTGAAAAACGGCCGTTTCCACGAATTTGCGCTCCTCAAGAACGCGGCTGAGGCTGACCTGGGCTTTCAGAATACACGCCTGTCGCCCAAGGGGATTTTTCACCCGCAGGCCGAACGGATGTTCGAGTTCAGCCTGGCGAAGGACGATCCGCAGGCCGGAATCCTCAAAGAGGCTGACAAGGATTTCTCGCCCAAAGTCGTTCTCGGAGTCCGGCCGTGCGACGCAAAGGCTTTTCAGCTCGATGACGCCAACTTCATCACTGAAACCATAAAGGACCCCTGGTGGGTTCGAAGGCGAGAGGCAACTACCATGATTGGCCTTGCCTGCAACTCGCCTTGCCCGACTTGTTTTTGCACCTCGATGGGAAGCGGTCCCTACGATACAGCGGGCCTCGATGTGCTGCTGGTGGATACTGGTGAGGGCTACGCCGCCCAAGTACTGACTGAAAAAGGCAAAAACACCCTCCTGGCTACTACCGGCTGGTCATCGGTCACCAGTTCGATGCAACTATCTCTGGCTGATAAGAAAAAGGCTGCCGAGAAGAGCATAGCGAGTACCTTCGATCCGGCTCCCATTGCGCAAAAAGAGATGCTCGAGCTCTACAACTCACCGATCTGGGAAGAAGTCCAGTTCGCCTGCATTAATTGCGGTACCTGCACTTTCGTGTGCCCCACCTGCTGGTGTTTCGACATCCAGGAGGAAGTATATGCGGACAAAGGCGAACGGCTGAGGATGTGGGATTCCTGCATGTTTCCGCTTTTCACGCTTCACGGTTCCGGCCACAATCCGCGCAACCAGAAAACACAGCGGGTGCGCCAGCGCTTCATGCACAAGCTCAAATATTATCAGGACAAGTACAACAGCGGCCCGGCCTGCGTAGGCTGCGGCCGGTGCGTAAAGGCCTGTCCGGTCAATATCGATATAAGGCAAGTCGGCCGCCAAATGGCCTCACCCGGCTGCGCGTGTCCGGCCTAGAGCCGTTTCGCTAATGGAGGAACAAAGGTGAACAACCCTTACCTGCCCTATCCGGTCCGAATCGATTCCATTATAACGGAAACCGAAGATCGCAATTTGAAGACGTTCAAGCTGGTCTTTATTAATCCGGAAGATGAGAAGAAATTCGCATATACACCAGGCCAGTTCGCAATTCTTTCGGTTGCCGGTCTGGGCGAAATCCCCATTGGGATCGCCACGTCCCCAACCGAGCAGGGGTTTATCAAATTCACGGTGAACAAGGTCGGAAAAGTGACCAGCCACCTGCACAATATGAATGCGGGTGACATAATGGGCGTACGCGGCCCCATGGGCAACTGCTATCCATGGGACCTGCTCGAAGGCAAAAACGTCGTAATCATCGGGGGAGGGTTTGCTTTCACGACCCTTCGTTCTTCGATAGTCTACATGATCGATCCGAAAAACCGATCGAAGTTTGGAAAGATAGACGTTGTTTACGGCGCGCGCTTCCCCGGCCTTCTTCTCTACAAGGATGAACTGGCCGAATGGGAAAGGCGTTCGGACATAAACATGCATATAACGGTGGACAGCTCCAGCGACCCGAACTGGAAATACAACGTCGGCTTCGTGCCTGCAGTTACCAAACAAAAGGCGCCAAGCGCCGAAAACTCCTACGCAATCATTTGCGGTCCGCCGATCATGATCAAATTTACCCTGCCTGTACTAACAGAACTGGGATTTCCGCCCGAGCGGATCATATCGAGCCTTGAGATGCGCATGAAGTGCGGAATAGGCATTTGCGGCCGGTGCAATATCGGGACTGAATACGTCTGCAAGGACGGTCCGGTATTTACGCTCGAACAGCTATCGAAATTGCCTAACGAATATTAAATATGCACGGAACAGTTGCATTCGCGCGGAATAAGAGTTATGTAGGGAAGCGCTGCTAGAGACGACCTCGTTTTCATCTGCTGCATTTGCGATACAATTTCCCACGGCGCCCGCGAGCAGTTGTCCCCCCGCTTAGGGGCGTGAATTAGAATAGGCTCACAGTATAGAGCACACTTAGGAGAAGAAAAAAAGATGGAGCCAATGTTACTAACAAAGCGTGAAAAGCGCAAAGTGGCGACCCAGTACGCCGACTTGTGCCTCACCTGCGGCACGTGCGCGGGCGGGTGTCCGGTCACCGGCGTGGACGATCTGGACGTGCGAAAAGCCGTCCGCCTGGCTTTGCTGGGTATGGACCAGGAATTGATCGATTCCAGATTTCCCTGGATTTGCACCCTTTGCGGCCGTTGTGAACATGCCTGCCCAATGGGCATCGACCTCGTCGCAATGCTTCGTTCGGCCCGAGGCAAGAGGGCAAGAGACAAGGTGCCCGGAGTTCTCCACAAGGGCGTTCAGATGTGCCTCGATAGGGGGAACAACGTCGGTATTCCCAAGGAAGACTTTCTTTTCCTGCTTGAAGATCTTGGCGCGGAACTGGCGGAAGAGCTTCCCGGCTTCGAAGTCCCGGTCGACAAGAAAGGGGCAAAATACCTTTTCACCATTAACTCCAAAGAGCCTTTCGGCGAACCCGAGGACATGATGTACTGGTGGCGAATTTTGTATGCCGCCAACGAGTCCTGGACCACTACTTCCGAAAACTGGGAAGGCGTAAACTGGGGCCTTTTCACGGGCGACGACGAATCGATGAAAACAGTCGTCGGGCGGATTGTAAAAAATTACAAGGAATTGGGGTGCGAGTACCTCGTCTTGCCCGAATGAGGGCACGCATACTTTGCGACCAGGCTTGGTCTCAAAAAATGGTTTGAGGATGAAAACGTCAAGTTCCTCAGCGTCCACGATCTGCTCAAACAGTATATCGAGGAAGGGCGAATCAAGATCGATAAATCGGTCCATCAACACCTTACCACCTACCACGATCCGTGTAATTACGGCCGAAAAAGTGAACGCACTTTCGGCCAGGCATATTACGAGGAACCCAGGTGGGTTACGCAGCAGTGCTGCGAAAATTTCGTGGACATGTATCCCAACCGCGCGAACAACTTCTGCTGCGGCGCCGGCGGCGGCGCGTGGGCAGCTCCATATGTGGAAGAGAGAATTTTCTACGGCCGCGTGAAGGCAAAACAGATAAAGGAGACCGGGGCCAAGCTGCTCATCGCCCCCTGCCATAACTGCCGCGATCAGATTATGAAGAGCCTCCGGAAGGAATACGACTTCATGGACGTCGAAGTGAAGTACCTCTGGGAGCTCGTAGCAGACTCTCTGATTATCGAGCCGCGCGAGGTGGAATCCGAAAAGGAAGAATAGAGATTACCCGCTCTGATAAAACAGCCCCAGAATCACGTTGACGTGTGCATGGGGCTTTTCTATTTTAACGGGTTGAGTACGTTGGCTCGGTACCATATCGCGGAGCTTGGATTTCAGTTCAACTCGAGCGTAAGCTCATTTGACAATGGAGCAATATGAGCAGAAAGCAAAGTGTTATAAAAAAAGGCAAAGAAGACCTCTCGCTCACTCCCGAGCAATCCGACGAACTGCAAATGATCCTTGACCGTCTGGCTGTCCAGGACCCCGAAGGTGAGAGTTTCGAGGGCTACCTGCACTCACTTCGGAACTCACTTTCCCAAAGACCGCTCGTGGCAGCCGCACTCATCGACAGGCTGAGCCGCAATCCAGCCCCTACAGGCTTTCGCACATTCCAGAGTCTCGAGAAGATCGTGGAGAACTCGCCATACAAAAGAAGCCTTAAGCAGGCAGCCTACCGCTTCTCACAAAAGGGCTTCACGGCAACCGCCCAGACCTCCGCGCCCGAAAAAATCGTCCTGATCCAGGGTGAGCATAGAAAGGCTACCGCTCACCTCTTAATGGTCCAGGGGACCATGTGGATTGTTTCCGCTCTGATTCCTGAAGCATCCACCGGAAGTTATGTTCTTCTAACCGCATTCCTTGAAGACGATTTTGCCACCTTCAATGTGCGAGCAGCGGAAGACAGCTCCCCGAAACTGTACAGGGATTACCTCCATGTACTCTCAACCCACGCGATTGGCCGCAGATACGTGGAAATTCCACTCCGGCACGTGGCGCGACTCTTCTTCGACATGCTCGCTTTTTGGACCGGCAAAGGCTCATATACCCATTTGGAACGAGCCAGAGATCTCCTCAAGGCGCATCACGACCCGGACGGAAAGCCCTACGTCTATGAGCTGATGCCTGAAATCGAGAATCCCGAGAAGTATTTTCCCGAATTGAAAATCGAAGAACTCCTGGAAGCCATGGACCTCTCATGGCTTAGATTTGACAAGGAGGAACTGGGGCCTTATCACGAAAAACTGAAAGCCTTGGACAGTCCGCTTCTCGTGGTCCCGCGGGAAGTCCAGGCCGAACGCAGCCACGAAGTGATTTATAATGCGGCTGAAACCCTGTGCGTCGGGGCGAAGCGATACCTTTTCACAAGGTTTTTCGAAGAGCAGGCGATGGCTTTCAAACTCTCCGGTGCTGAAGACAAGGCGCGCTGGGCATGGATAGCTGCCTGCAATCTTGCGGGCGGATCACCTGTGGGAAAAAACCCCGTTGTGTTGAAGTTGGTAGTATATTCAATGAGGTTTTACTGGCCAGAGGATTTCAAGGCTGCCCAGCAGACTGAGGAGCCCGTTGAGCGCGAGCACCGAACCCAATCGGGGATTATTCTGCCCTGAACCGAGAGATCGATACGGCACCCTTACAGATCGGAACCCCGGCCCGTTCAGGCTCCGTTGACATAACCGGGAGGAGTTGCGCGGATGAATTCAGATGAAGGTATTTACGATCTCATAATACTGGGCGCAGGGCCGGCGGGGCTTACAGCCGGACTTTACGCCATGAGGGCGCTTCTCAAGACCATCCTCGTAGAACGGGCAACTCACGGCGGTCAGGTAGCCATTACAAAAGGGGTTGAGAATTATCCCGGGTTCGAGGACATCAGCGGGCTGGACCTCTCCGACAAACTCCTTCACCATGCCCAATCCTACGGCCTTGAGGTCATGCGGGACGAAGCCGTCGCCATCAACTCGGGACCTGACCTTCACACAGTGACCCTTGGCAGCGGAACAACTCTCAAAGCTCATGCTGTAATAATTGCAACGGGCGGGAATCCAAGACGGCTTGGGGTCCCCGGCGAAATGGAGTATATTGGAAGAGGTGTTTCCTATTGCGCCAAATGCGATGGTTTCTTTTTCCAGAACAGGGTTGTAACCGTTGTCGGTGGAGGAGATACGGCGCTCGAGGAGGCGCTTTATCTCGCAAAGCTTGCCTCAAAAGTTTACCTGTTACATCGGCGCGATTCCTTCAGAGCAAGCAGAATACTCCAGAAAAGGATCCGTGAATCGAATATCGAGCTGGTTCTCAATTCGGCGATCACGGAGATATGCGCCAATGAAGACGGGGTTCATTCGATTGCCGTAAAAGACCTGCTGACCGGCAAAGACCGAACCATCGCAACAGAAGGAGTTTTTATCTTTGTCGGCCTCTTACCGAACAACCAGATTGTGCCTCCCGGAATAAAACTTGACAGCACCGGCTACGCGATAACTGATGAGAAATGCGCCACCGATATCCCGGGTATCTACGTAGCGGGCGACCTGAGAACAAAATTCGCCAAACAGATAGTGATTGCTGCGGCTGAGGGCTGCACAGCCGCCCTGGCTGCGGCTGATTATGTCGACGAAAAGAAGAACTAGTTGCCTGTTTTGACTACCCGCTCCCGATATGTTTAAGTGCCTCAGCCCAGGCTTCCCTCAAGCTCGTCGAATAAATCCTCAAGCCGGTACAGAAGCCGATCCAGCTCGTTTAGCCGCCGTGCCAGAAGCTGTTCCCGCGCCTGGTCCCGCACTGCTACTAACTCGGCCAGTCTCCCGATTATCGGTTTTTTTGACCCCTCGCGAACGTGTGGATCGTTTTTGATTCTAATCATTACCTCGACCATTTCATAAAGCGAAGGTTCATTCGCAACGACCTGATCGTATCCGTTATACGTCAAGAACTCAAATAGATGGGGGAAAGAGCCCATCAAGCCGCGCGATCCGTAAGCCGGAAGAAGCCTGATGTCGATCTGCATAAATTTGCTCATATTCTCCTCGCTTCAGTCGGCATGACTCTCTGTGCTTATCTATACGTGAACCATCACCCCTGCCCGACGCCTTTATGAAAGCTGGAACATTTTAGTCCTATATTCAAAAATCGTCCACAACACCACTGACGATATTCGTTATTGATCGTGGATTTTCGAATCGTTGTGTTTCCCTTGAAAGGCCCCTTCCGCTCAGGATGGAAAATTGTGGCAGAAGGTTTCCTTTTGCTCTTGAGTTGCGGCCAAATCACTGTATTATGACCGCTTGAAAAAAAACCTTACCGTCTGTCAGGCAAGAACGGCGCGAAAGAGCGCTCCATAACCTTACGCCCGGGACTTTGGGCTGCCTTCACTCTTGTGGATTTAGCGGCATGATATCTCAGAGGCAAATCATTCCCTTGGCGCTTGTGCTGTTTGCGGGCTTCTTATCAGTCGCCGGCTGCATCAAGATCGGTCCGGATTTTACCAAGCCACAAGCGGCGGTTTCATCGAACTGGCTTGAAACCACTGATGAGCGTGTGAAAAGTGAGCCGGCAAACTACCGTGCCTGGTGGGAAGCTTTCGAAGATCAGAATCTGAACAGGGTAATAGAGAGGGCTTATCGTGAAAACCCGTCATTGAAAATTGCCGCTGTCAGAGTTCTGGAGGCACGGGCTCAGCTAGGCATCTCCGTGGGCAAATTTTACCCTCAAACTCAGCAGCTTAACCCGTCGCTGGCTTACGACAGGGCTAGTTCATACTCTGCCTCAGCGGCGCAGGCGACTGCAGCACACTTCCCCGTCCAATTGGGTTTCCTGCAGGACCAGGCGCTTTTGAACGCAGCCTGGGAGCTTGATTTCTGGGGAAAATTCAGAAGAGGGGTCGAATCGGCCGATGCAACCCTGCGGGCAACCGTTGCCGATTATGACAGCGCCCTCGTGAGTCTTACTGCCGACGCGGCTAATTCCTACATTCAAATAAGGACCCTTGAGAAGAGGCTCGACATCGCGCGGGAAAACCTGGAAACCCAGAAGGAGAGCCTCAGGATAGCAGAAGCCCGCTTCAACGGCGGCTCAACCTCCGAGCGTGACGTCGAACAGGCAAGAACGATTCTTTTCAACACCCAGGCAACGATCCCGGTCCTGGAGGCACAGCTCAGACAGGCTAAAGACGCGCTGAGCGTACTCATTGGCATTCCTCCGAATGACCTCTCGGACATTCTCGCCGGAGCCTCGGAAATTCCTGCCCCCCCACCCCAGGTTGCTGTCGGGATTCCCGCCGACCTCCTCAGACGCCGTCCTGATGTTCGCAGTGCCGAACTTCAGGCTGCAGCGCAGTGTGCGCAAATCGGCATCGCCAAAGCCGACTTGTTTCCGGCTTTCTCGCTTACGGGTTCTCTTGGCCTTCAGTCCACGACCTATGCAGGAACCAGGCTCTCACAAATGTTCAACCTCGCAGCGGCATCGACAAACGCCGGCCCATCTGTTACATGGAACATTCTCAACTATGGGCAAATCACAAATAATGTGCGCGTGCAGGATGCGCGTTTCCAGGAGCTTTTGCTTTCCTATCAAAATACGGTGCTGACGGCGCAAAAGGAGGTCGAAGATGCTATGGCAGGGTTTCTGCGCTACCAGGAAAGCACGGAAAGCCTTGCTATCAGCACATCGGCCGCAAAACATTCACTTGACCTCGCTTTCATTCAGTACCAGCAGGGAAGCACGGATTTCACTACCGTCCTCACTGCCCAGCAGTCTCTTCTCGCTTCACAGGACAGCCTTGCAACCTCGATGGGCAATATCGCCTTGAACCTCGTAGGGATCTACAGAGCGCTTGGCGGCGGGTGGGAGCTCAGGCAGGGAGAGGACATTCTCCCACCTCAAGTAAAAGAGGCCATGGCAAAGCGCACTAACTGGGGATGTCTGCTTTCACCGGCTGCCTATATGCCTCCTCCCGGCACGAAACCCGATATTCGAAGCCCGGACTGGTAGAGACCGGCGGCTAAATCCATAAAAAACACACGTTGTATCCGGAGAAATCATGATCTCGGTTCTCAAATCCATGGCGTTAATGAAAAAAACAGCCGCTGCAGCTTTACTCGGCTTAATCCTGCTTTTCTCCGCCGGCTGTACGCAAAAGAAGCAAGCCGCTCCGCCTCCCCCCCCGAAGGTCACCGTAAGCCAGCCCGTGCATGAGAACGTAACCGATTACCTGGAATTGAACGGCAATACGCAAGCAATCAACACTGTCCAGCTTCGCGCGCGTGTAGAGGGATATCTTGACGCTGTCTACTTCAAGGACGGGGACGTGGTGAAGAAAGACCAACTACTTTTCCTCATCCAGCAAAATACATATTTTGCGATGCTCCAGCAGGCCGAAGGCAACGTTCTAAACCAGAAGTCCCTGCTCGAGCACGCCAAAACGGAGTTCGCGCGTTTCACCAAACTCTTTGAGCAAAAAGCCGCTGCCGATACAGATGTCGAAAATTGGCGTAATCAGCGCGATACGGCACAGGCTGGTCTGATGTCGGCTGAAGCGCAGCGCGATCTTGCAAAGCTCAATCTCACATATACATGGGTAGTCGCCCCCTTCACGGGACGCATCGACAGGAGGCTTGTCGATCCCGGAAACCTCGTAGGCAGTGGAAGTAGTACGGTTTTGGCCGAATTGACTCAAATCGACCCGCTTTATGTCTATTTCACCATTGCCGAAACCGATATTCCGCCTGACATGCGTGATGTAAGGGCTGCTTGGCAGAAGTCCTCCAAATCAGACGCGAAGGCAGAAAAATTCCCTGTCTTTTTGAGTCTGGCCAAAGAAGAAGGATATCCTCACGAAGGGTATCTTGACTTCACATCGAGTACGGTAAACACATCAACGGGGACGCTGCTTGTCAGGGGAGTTTTTCCAAACCCCGATGGCAGAATGCGTCCAGGCGAGTATGCCAGGGTCAGGCTGCCGTTCGGGAAAGAAAAAGCTGCCATTCTTGTTCCCGAAGCTGCGGTAGGCTACGACCAGTTGGGCAACTACCTGTTGATCGTGAATGCAAATAATATCGTCGAACGCCGCAACATAAAGACAGGCGTTCAAAAAGAACATATGTATGAGATTGAGGAAGGCATCAACGGAGATGAGTGGGTCATTACAGTTGGTCTGCTCAAGGCAGTGCCTGGCAAACAGGTTACTCCGGAACGCTCTCAACCGCAGGGCGAGGCGGGAAAACCCGTTCAAGGGGATGGCAAATGATCTCAGAGTTTTTCGTCGACAGACCTATTTTCGCAAACGTGATCGCCTTCGTTACGATCATAATAGGCCTGGTCGCCCTATTCCAACTCCCGGTCGCCCAATATCCACAGATCGTTCCACCGACAATACAGGTTACGACTCGATACCCCGGAGCGAGCGCCCAGGTCGTTGCCGAAACCATCGGAGTCCCGATCGAGCAGGCCGTCAACGGAGTCGAAGGCTCCATATACATGTCATCCACCAGCGGCAGCGACGGCACTTATACACTTACGATCACCTTCGACGTAGGGACCAATCTCAACGCATCCCTTGCCCTTGTGCAGAACCTGGTAAACACTTCACTTGCTCAACTCCCGAGCGGAGCTCAGCAGCAGGGAGTCACTATAAGGAAAGTCTCTCCAAATATCCTCCTGGTGGTGGCCCTTTATTCAGACGATAACCGGTACGATGAGATTTTCCTTTCAAACTACGGCCTCATAAACCTTCAGAATCCACTGGCCCGGCTGCCGGGTGTAGCCCTGGTGAGGATTTTCGGCGCCGGACAATACAGCATGAGAGTATGGCTCGACCCATCCAAGCTCGACACGCTGGGTATTACATCTGCTGACGTTATGGCTGCCATTCAGGGGCAGAACGATCAAGTCGCATTAGGCCAGCTCGGCGCCCCCCCAGTGCCCAAAGAACAACCTTTCCAGTTTACGCTCAACACGCTGGGCCGCCTGTCCAGCGTTGCCGATTTTGAAAATATAATCGTCAAAACGAAAACCGGCCAAGCCCCGCAGGTCGTGCATCTGCGTGACATAGCCCGGGTGGAGCTGAGCCAGCAGACCTTCACCAACTTCGCCGATTATTCCGGCCACAAGTCTGCCCTGATCCCGATTTTCGCCCTTCCGGACGCAAACGCCATCGGAGTTGCCAATAACGTTTATAAGGCGATGGCCGATATGAGCAAAGCTTTTCCCGAAGGACTCAAATATGGAATCCGGTATGACACGACCCAGTTCGTTCGTGAAGCCATCTTAAAGGTATATGAAACTCTCGTCATAGCCGCCGTCCTGGTCCTGATCGTAGTGCTTCTTTTCCTCCAGAACTTCCGGGCGATGCTCGTTCCAGCGACAACCGTACCGGTCACCATAATCGGCGCTTTCATCGCGATGGCCGCACTCGGGTTTACAGTTAATCTAATGACGCTTTTCGCCCTCATTTTGGCCATCGGTATCGTGGTCGACGACGCAATCGTTGTCGTTGAGGGCGCCTCATACCACATAGAACGAGGAATGACGCCCAGGAGCGCCACGATCAGGGCAATGCAGGAATTGACGGGACCGATCATGGGAATCACGCTTGCCCTGGTTGCGGTTTTCCTGCCGGCCGCGTTTTTCCCTGGCATAAGCGGGCAGATATTTCGTCAGTTTGCTCTCGTTATTGCTGCAACTTCTGTAATAAGCGCTATCAACGCCCTTACCCTCAAACCCGTACAGTGCGCTTTCTGGTTGAAGCCCCACAGCAAAGAGCAGCCTAATTTCATCTACCGCGCATTCAACAGGCTTTTTCAATGGATGACCGACGTCTACATGGTACTGGTTGTCAACATGGTGAAACGGCCTGTCTCGATGTTAATCGTATTCATCTTGATCATCTTAGTTTCTTTCTGGCAATTTCTCAGCAGGCCGACGGGATTTCTCCCAGTTGAGGACCAGGGATACGTCATTTTATTTACACGCCTGCCCGAAGGCTCATCACTGTCGCGCAGTCGTGAGTTGGCCGCCAAAGTTGACACAGCCCTTAAAAGAATTCCGGGAATTTCGGGGTGGGTGACAATCGGAGGCTACTCCGCACTCGATGGGGCCAACACTCCGAGTATTTCATCCTCATTCGTAAATTTCGAAGATTGGAAGGAGCGTGGGACCGCCCTCAACCAGGACGTGATCGTAGCCAACATGTACCGGGAACTGGCAGGAATTCAGGAAGCCCAGGCACTTGTGATCATCCCGCCTTCCATTCGAGGATTAGGCCAAGCCGGAGGCTTTCAGATGATGGTCGAGGACCGCGGAAACCTCGGGCTGAAAGAACTCTACCAGGCTACCACAGCACTCACACAGGCGGGAAATTCACAGCCTACGCTGCGAAATCTGGCAACGACATTCAGTATGACAAGCCCGCAACTCTATCTGAACATCGACCGCACCAAGGCCGAGTCGCTGCAAGTACCAATGGCAAACGTTTTCGGGGCTCTCCAGGACTACCTCGGGTCGTCATTTATAAATCTATTCAACAAGTTCAATCAGGTATTCCAGGTCTATATCCAGGCTGAAACCAATTACCGGTTGAATCCCAGGGATATCGACAAACTCTATGTCCGCAACCTGACGGGAGGCATGGTCCCATTAGGCACTCTGTTGAATGTAAAGCGCACCGAAGGCTCGGAGCTGATCACCCGCTATAATCTCTACCCGGCCGCTCCCATTTTCGGGTCTGCCGCACCGGATTTCAGTTCAGGCCAGGCCCTGGCCAAAATGGAGCAACTCGCCTCAGATACTTTGCCTCGAAGCATGACATTCGACTGGACTTCCACAAGCTTCCAGGAAAAGCAGTTGGGCTATCAGGCATATTTCCTCTATGCACTTTCCATATTTCTGGTCTACATGGTGCTCGCTGCCCTATACGAGAGCTGGACTTCGCCCGCCGCCGTTATTCTCGTAGTGCCGGTTGCTATCGTAGGAGTTATCCTCGCCCTCATAGCCCGCGGATACGACAGCAATCTCTACACTCAGGTCGGACTCATACTCATGATCGCCCTCGCAAGCAAGAACGCAATACTCATCGTGGAATTCGCCCGTGACCTGCATCACGAAGGCCTGTCCATCGCGGAGGCGGCGATCGAAGCCACCCGCAGACGGTTTCGCCCCATAGTGATGACATCGTTTGCTTTCATACTGGGAGTTGTGCCACTCCTGGTGGCTTTCGGCGCAGGGTCCGCCAGCCAGCGCGCCCTCGGGACAGTCGTTTTCGGCGGCATGCTTTCTTCCACACTTCTGGCTATCCCGTTCGTGCCCGTTTTCTATGTGCTTCTGGAGCGCATCAGCGAACGTTTTCAGCGCCCTAAGCAAACTGAAGACAGCTTCGACTAGCACCTTGTGCGTTGTGGAATAACACCGGTCGGCTTCATCGCGCCCGCCACGCACTGCAGGCAACGCTTCGCTTTTGCCCACGGCAGGCCCATCACCGCGTTCCACATAGCAGTGAGGCTTCATCGGATAGACGGCTCAATGCATGGCCCCGGATCTTAGAGCCGGCCTCCACTCATACACCTGTCATAGGACCTGTTGTAGAGATAAGACCAATCGTTAGCAGCCGCAGCACACTACCACCCAGCGCGCCAACTCCACCACCAATCGCCGCGCCCGTTCCGGCTCCCCTGCCCCCGCCGGCGCTCCCACCGAGAAGCGCCCCCAGGGCTGCCCCTCCCGGTGCGCTGCCCAGCACGTCGCCACCCGAGTTGCCGTAGCGGTTGACATAGTCCCTGGCATAATTGTCGCCCTGGGCGGAAGACCTGTCAGACGTGGCGAAAGTTGTTTTTTCTCCCGCAATAAACACGCCGGCTGACACGATAGCGGCAATTGCAGCCCATATAATCAGGGAATTCTTTCTCAATATGAAACAATCTGCAGTTATCGGTCTTAGATTTTTGACTGACTCAGTCGGGCCTCGATCCCCATTCTCTTGATCACGGACGCGGCTGCAGGCGGCACGAGATGCTCCCAGGCCTCCCCTCCAGCCATACGTCTTCTCACCTCTTTTGCGCTTATACCTTTTTGCTCCCTGGGTTTTGCCCAGAGCACTTCCACTTTCAGCGCCAACGATTGAAACATGTTGAGCTTCCTCTTCCCCCAATCGTCGTAAATGGTGAGATAAAAAACGGCATCAAGCGGAACGTAAAAATGATAGAGATCCGGAAAATTTATCGGAAAGGGAACTATGGAAAACTCCGCATGGTCCAGCCCCGCCTCTAACAGGACTGCCCGAATGATGCTGTAGCGCTCGAAATACGTGAGTGGGTTTGCTTCCGATGAGCTTCGGTAAAGATCGGCTGCATCGGCTTTTGTGAGGGTGGGGTCAGGGTTTGTGATTCCGACTACCAGGTGTCTGCACCTCTCCCTGGCCGCCAGAACATACTTTAGATGATCGAGATGGAAAATCTGAAAGCGGCCGTGAACGACGCCGGTTTCTGTCATAGTTCCTCGACTCAATTATAGATTGTCTGATTGGACATGCGCGAGAAAAATGCGCCTTACTACGACTGTATTTGGATGCACTGCAAGATAGACCAGTGCAAGAAGCGGCGCGGGCGGCCACAACAGGCTTGCCCATCCACAAAGTACTACGACGCTCGTCCTCGTCCCTTTGCTTGCCAGGGTTGGTTTTCCCATTGAAATTCCGAGACCCTCGGCCCGTGCGGTGGTGTAGCTGATGAGGCTGCCCCCCGCGAGAGCAAGAAACGCAATCACCAGAAGCAACCAGAAGGGGAAACCCACTGGAAGCCTGATGAGATATACGGCCAGGCCTATCGTTAAGGCCATGTCGAAGTAGCGGTCAAGCACCGAGTCCAGGAAAGCTCCCCCTTTGCTCTGCATGCCCGTAAGTCTGGAGAACTGGCCATCAACACCGTCCATTACCTGGGCGAAAGCGGCAAGAAATGCTGCAATCCATCCCGACCCGGCAGCAAAAACAACTCCGGCAAAAACCCCGACGATTGACGAAAACAGCGTAATCATCCATGGGCGGAGCCCCTGTACAGCAACGAGCTTCGGCGTGATGCGCGCGGAAAGATTCATCTTGATCCACTTAAGAATAAATCTGTCAGTCGGTTTTGTTTTCCAGTCGTTCATCGCAGGCTCAGCTTTTCTATTCATACTTATGATTCAAAGGGGGTTTGCGCCACCGGCAAAATCACAACTCTCAAGATACTCGCGAACTGCTTCCAAGGTCGCCAGGAGAGGATCTCTCTCTCGCAGCTCGAGGACCCACCAGTGGCATCCAAGTGATACCAGAAGGTCAAGGCGGTCGCGAATATCCTCCAGACACACGGGCGGGACATGCCGGTCATCGACTTCCTCATGGTAGATATGTGCATTAAAAACACGCTCTGGATGGGGGAGCACGAAATCTTCGAGTTCGAAGATTTGGCACTGCACCGACTGACAAACGCGGGCATGGCCGATATCAAGCGTTATTCCGGCCCCCGTTTTTCGAATCAGTTTTTCAAAGAGCTGAGGCCTGCTAGACCATCCGGAAGCCAGATTCTCAAGGCAAAGATGCACTCCGAGGGCTTTTCCATAGCCGACAAGATCGGCCAGCGCGCTTATCGTACGTTCCCAGGAAAGGCCCTCGGATGACGTTCTTCCCAGTCCGAGGTGCACGGTCATAAACCTGCCCTCAAGACCAGACACAATCCGGCAGACCTTTTGAAATATTTCCATGGCGGCCTCCGCCTTGCGGTCGTCCTCGTCGCCAAGGTCAATACCTTTGAAAGCGCAATGATACCGGACTTCCAGGCCTTTGAGCTTCGAAATTTCCCCAAGGAGCCTCGACTCTTCAATTTCATTTCGCGGGAGGTCTTCCAGCTTGAATGTCCAGTCCACCCCCGAGAAACCATACTGCGACGCGGTCTCCCTGAGAGCGTATGTATCATCGATAAAATTACAGATAGCAATAGACGGCGGATTCATTTGATCGAACACTCTTTTCTGAAACGGCATACCGCGGCCATTTTCCACAAAATCGTCAATAATTTACAATTCGACATTGTATCAGCATTGCGCGTAAGTTGAGAGATAGAATTATACCAAGGGGCGAAAATCGGATGACGTGATGCATTAGAGTCTCGCTGAAGATTATAGAGCAAATATTATGATGGGATGCCGCACCGATGATTGAGCCTCAGAATGTCCTGGAAGGTGGAACCGAGCCGGGAGTTGGGGGGGGCCTTCTCCCGGCTCTGTTCGAGGGGTAGATTAAATGGGGGTTTAATCTCCGTTTATATTGTCGGAAGAATGTGTCTTTAGCTGAAGACAAAAAATAGAAAACTCTCGAGCAAATCAAAAAAACAGTAAAAAAACAAAAAAGGCCGGAAAATACTCCGGCCTTTAGGGGTTTCCACAGGGCTCAAGGAGGTTAGATCTTTTTGACCTTGACTGCCTGGGGGCCTTTTGCTCCCTGCTCAACAACAAATTCGACGTGATCTCCCTCCTGTAGACTCTTGAAGCCGGTGCCTTCGATTGCGCTATGGTGAACAAAGTAGTCTTTGCCACCATCTTCACCTGTAATAAACCCGTAACCCTTTTGGTCGTTAAACCACTTAACAGTACCTTGCGCCATCTCTTCTTAATTCCTTTTGAATGTGTTTGATTGAGGACTCACATGCAAGTCGATAATAAAATAGCGACCTGCCAAAATAAATGCAAGCAAGAAAAACAGTCAATCAGGCTTATTGGAGTTTCGATACCCATAGCTGGTCTCCTTCCTGCGGCAGGGCCGCCTGGCCGCAGCCCGGATCTCGGCGCTCGGCGAGGCGGCGGGCCGGCGGTGAGACCGCAAGGCGGATGCGCCGCTCAAACTTTCGGCGATGGGCACACGCAGAATCCAGACGAAGCAAAAATACTTGCTTCACCAGACAGGAATTTAGAAAGCATATTGCAGAGCCGTCTCAGCGCCCCCGCCTGGTGAAGATTCATGGTGGATTCTGTCGAATAGAACTATACTGCTTTTGATTCGACGTTGGATTGAATGAAAGAGGCAAGTCGAGAGGTCTGACTATGTGACAAAGCACCAAACTGAAAACCGGATCGATAAGCTTCCCCAAGGTCTTTTTCATAAACTAATCTGGCTGGGACCTCGAATAAAGGATTATCGAACTGCTCATGGCCCATCAGGACAAGTCCGCCGTCGTTTAGGCTTGTTGCAATTTCATCTTTATGGCTGAGCGCCAACCCGTTTTCGGATATGTCTATAATCTGGCCGACAATGACCTTGAGGGTTCCCGGCACAGGCAGTGCCGCTAAGATTCCGTCTCTCGTCTTATACCGAACATGCTCTCTGGACTCAAAAGACATTTTGGGACTTCCTCCTGAACTCCGTCAGCAGATGGCCGCCCCCAGCCTCTGACGTTGATGTGGAATCTATATTGGGTTACTTTTATGATCGGATTATTGGGCAGGAAGCATTAGCGGAATTCGGACAATCTGAAAGTATGGCTTCGCGCCATGCATTCTGGATAGTCGCCTTTTTCCGGAAATGACCGGCCTGCAAATTCTGCGAGAAAAGCAGACCGGCTGCCGGGCGGCCGCCGGCCCGTTATTCTGATGGAAGCCAGGTTAGGATTGCTGCTCAGGATATCGGAGGCCGTCTTCCCGTAAGCAAGGAAACAACGAAGAAGACAAGGAAAAGGATAAAAAGAACCTGCGCAATCCAGGCTGAGGTCCCGGCAATCCCGGCAAAGCCGAAGATACCGGCAATGATGGCTATCACAAGAAACATCAAGGCCCATGAAAGAACCATTGGATATTCTCCTTTCATTTCTTATCTGGACGGGCCGGATCGAAAAACCCATGTACTTCATAACACTATTTATTTCAACTGCTTAGCTAAAAGGTAATACTTCTTGATGGATAGTCAATCAAGACACATGGAATGTTGCGATCCGGTATTATCGGTACCCGGCAAAACGCGTCATCGGCATCGCCCCGAAGAGGACCCGCGATCCGTATGTGCCTCTTACCCGAAGACCTCACCCCTATCGAGGGAGTGTACCCTGAAGTTCCCAAAACCAGCCTGGTTGACATTTCACTTGCAAGTTCGATTGTGGAATCGTATGGTTTTGCAGGCCCTGCCGTTTTTACGGAAGTTTCTCAAAGCAGAATGCGAGCCGAAAATGCGGTTTGGATCGATGGAGTATAACTTAATGCATTACTCCGGGTTTAGAATTTCTGAATTATCAGGCCGCCAAGTCGAAATCTGAATTTGTTACGGAAACTATGGAAATATCAACAGTGCAAAGCAAAAAACAGTTCACCACTAGTCCCCGTTTTTTGATTGGATTCGGGGTTTGTATTGTCCTTTTCCTTATCTTGTTTTGCCCTGTTCTTACTTCCCTCGTCCAGGACTGGATCAGGCTTCCGGATTTTTCACATGGCATTCTGGTACCCTTGGTGAGCTTCTATCTGGTCTGGGAAAGAAGGACGAGGCTACCCGGCTCAACCTGTCCCGACAACTGGGGATTAGTCCTCCTTGCGCTTGGAATAGCCCTGCTCCTGTTCGGAAGGCTCGCGGCGGAATCCTTTACCCAGCGATTATCCATCCTGGTTGTAATCGCCGGGATGGTTCTTTTTCTCTTGGGACGTGAGCACCTGAAGACCATTGCTTTTCCACTCGCATTTCTTCTTTTGATGATCCCGCTTCCATCAATTCTTCTTCAAAAAATCACTTTCCCCATGCAGCTTTTCGCCTCCCGCTGTGCCGCCAGCGCTCTGGAACTGCTCTCGGTCCCAGTACTCCTGGAGGGAAATATAATCCGTCTTCCGAATACTTCGCTGGAAGTGGCCGAGGCATGCAGCGGTATTCGATCTATGATGTCACTTCTGACCATGGCGATTTTGTTTGCATATTTTGCAAAAAAGATTCTCTGGCAAAGGATCGTGCTGGTCCTTGCCTGTTTACCTGTTACCATTTTAGTCAATGCTTTCAGGGTATCGGCGACAGGCTTTCTTGTATATCATTACGGGGCGGGGGTGGCCGGAGGTTTTTTTCATGAATTCTCCGGATTTATTTTTTTCTTGATGGCTGTAGCCCTGTTCTATGGGCTCACATTGCTTCTCCCCGGGGGCCGGCTCCGCCCGGAAAATAGATAGATCGGGGGGGAATAAAAATGCGTAGATTTATAATCACCATATCCATTCTCATCCTGGCCATTATCATCAATTACTTTCCAGCATCACCCGAACCGGTCCTCACCCGTTTAAGTCTCAAGCAATTCCCCGCCGAGATCGGTAACTGGGTGCTCGTTCGAGAGCAACAGATGGATGACAGCTCCATGGCCGTTCTCCAGGTGGACGACTACACCATGCGCACCTATTCGAATAGAGAAGGTCAGACTGTTACCTTGTACATCGGGTATTTCAAGACGCAAAAAGAGGGAAAGACCAATCATTCTCCCAGGCAGTGCCTTCCAGGGGCCGGCTGGTCCGTAGTCGAGACGGCGCCGGTTATGCTCCGGGTAACCGATCAAGACCCGGGGCAAATCCCGGTAAACAGATACCTTATGCAAAAAGGCAACGACACAGAGCTGTTTCTATTCTGGTATCACGGCCGTGGGCGGCAGATTGCAAGTGAATACCTGACAAAGGCTTACCTGATTTGGGACAAGTTAACAAAGAATCGGACGGATGGCGCCCTGATCCGCGTCAATTCGAGAGCACCATCGGGTCCCGGCAAGACCCTTCAAAGCGAGGCGGAGTTCATACGCTCTTTTTATCCAATTCTCTCAAAATACATCCCGGAATAGCTGTTGGAGATCCACAAGCCTGCCGCATAGGAATGGCTGGGATGATGCGTTCACGGACCGGCGCCGATTCTGACAAATTACCCGGCATCGTCACTAAACTTGTGTCATACTTTCAGTTGCCTGACAAAAGCCGGGTTTATTAAAGGGAGAGAAAAATGAAAACTTCGTTTCGGGCTTTAATCCTCTTAATCCCGATTCTAGTGATTATAGGGTGCACGTCAGCCGAGCAGAAAAAAAACATGTACCTGGAAAAAGGTGACAAATTCTATGCAGAAAAACAATACAAGGAAGCCATAATCGAATATAGAAATGTTCTCCGTATCGACGCAAATAACGTCGACGCCACTCGTAAGCTCGCACTCTCTTATTACTCGGTCGAAGATTTCGGGAATGCTCTGCAGGCTCTTCTAACGGTCAGGCACGCAAATCCTGATGACCTTGACATAAGACTCAAGGCTGCACGCTGCTACTTTCACTTCGGGAAGCTGAAGGAAGGCCGGGAAGAGTTGAATTTCGTCCTGGAAAAAGAACCGCAAAGGCTCGACGCTCTCTTCTTGCTGGCTGAACTCGCCAAATCCTCCGAGGAAGTTGCCGACGCGCTGGACCGTTTGAAGGATCTAAATCCGGGAACCGAGGACCGTCAGAAGTATAATTTGGCGCTCGGCCTTTTGTACGGGAAAAAAGGGGATCTTTCGAAAGCGGAAAACTATTTATTGGAGGCCCTGAAAGGTGAGGCCAATCCGCTCGAAGCACACCTGGCCCTTGGGAATATCGCCGTCGCCAAAAAAGACTTCACACAGGCCGAACAGGAATTCCAAGCCGCAGCCGAACTAAGCCCGGAAGTCTCCGCCGCGCGTCTGAGGCTGGCGGATTTCTATCTTTTCAGGAAAAATTCCGGCCAGGCCAAACAAGTCCTCGAAAAGATCATCCAAAAGTCCCCCGAATTCTCTCCGGCTTTATACCGGCTGGCAAGAATCGCGCTGGAAAACCAAAACCTCGACGAATGCAAAAAATATCTGAAGACAGTTTTTCAGAAGAATCCCTCGGATTTAGAGGGAAGAGTAATCAATGCCCAGTTGCTCCTGGCTCAAAATGAAACTGCCAAAGCGGCAAGGGAACTCGAAGAGGTCGTCAAAGCCATGCCGGATGCTGCTTTCCCGAAGTTTCTGCTGGGCCTTGCCTATATCAGAAGCGGGGATGCGTTCGCGGCAAAAACATCCGTTCAGAAATCGGTCGACCTCGAACCAAACTTCACGCCGGCCCTCCTGCTTCTTGCGGAAGCGAACTTGCGCACCGGCGCATCTCGCTCCGCGGCCGACAACTTACTCAAAGTGCTGGAAAAAGACGGCGGCAATATAGAAGCTTACATCCTCTTGCCGGAGTCGGCCAAAACTTCCGAAGAGATTGAAAAAACTGAAAAGCTTCTGGAAAACAAACTGCCCTTTTTTAAAGATAACCCCAGATTTCATTTGGCCCTGGGTTCCCTGTACCTTAAGAAGGGGGACCTTGCCAAAGCCGACAATTCCATAAAGCAAGCATTGGCCGGGGCGCCTGATTCCGTGCATGCTCATCTGCTCATGGGGACTTGTTTGCTAAGGGAAAAAGATCATGACGGGGCCGAACGGGAGTTCAGGAAAGCGGTCGAACTTTCTCCCACGGCTTCCATGGCGCATATAAAACTGGCCGAATTCTACCTGCTGGATAACAACCTGGCAGAGGCAAAAAAGATACTTTCGGAATCCGCAGCAAAATCACCCGATTTTTTGCCCGCATCTTTCTATCTGGCAAAAATAGCGTTTGCCGAAAATGACCTCGATGGATCGGCCAAACTGCTCGACGCGATTCTGCAAAAGAATGCCAATTATATCGATGCCCTGATATTGAGGGGGCAGATAAACGGCGTCCGAAAAAAAACGGCCGAAGCTCTCGATGACTTTAAACAGGCTTTGAAAATCAACCCCGGTTCAGAGCTGGCGCTACAGTTTATGGGTCTTGCGGATCTGGAGAAGGGGGATATCGCCAATGCTAGGTCTTCCTTCAGGGAAGTAGTCCGCCTGAATCCCGGCCTCTACGATCCCAGGGTTCGGCTGGCTGAACTCGACCTGCGCTCCGGCGATTTCCAGTCGGCAATTGATAACGTGGAGGCGCTGCTCGGAAAAGGGCTCAAAGAACCAGTACTTTATTTGCTGCTGGGCTCGGGCTACCTCGGGAAACAAGATCCCGTCAAAGCGGAGGCGCCCCTTGAGACATATCTGGAGAAAAGTCCGGGGGATGCTCGTGGTAAGTATTTGCTGGGCCTGGCGTTGCGCGGTCAGGGGAAAAAGGCGCAAGCAGTCAGGTATTTCGAGGAGACTCTTGATGCTTCTCCACCGGTCATGGATTCTCTGGCACAGCTTGTCTCAATCGATATCGCCGAAAAGGATCTGGATTCTGCACTGAAACGCGTCACGAAACAAATTGGGAAATCTCCGGCTAATGCCGAATTGTATCGCCTCCTGGGCCGGATTCATATCGAGCGTAAGGAAATGGACCAGGCGGAGGCAGCCTATCTGAAAGCGATCGAAATCGATCCCAAACTTGTTCAGGCTTTTATTGACCTCGCTCAAGTCTACGTCGTTACTAAAAAATACGACAAGGCGCTTGTAAAATTGGATGAAAGTATCAAAATGGACCCGAAAAACATTGGCGCCCTAATGCTCTCCGGGATTTTGCACCAGCAGGAAGAGGATATTCCCAAGGCACGGGAGGCATATGAGGCGGTTGTGGCCCTAAATCCCGGTTTTGTGCCGGCGGCGAATAACCTCGCCTATATATATTGCGAATACCTTGGCGATACCGATAAAGCTTTGAAGCTGGCGACAACCGCCAGGGAGGGAGCACCGGACAATCCCAATATAGCCGATACGCTCGGGTGGGTACTCTACAAGCAAAACCATTTCGAATGGGCGCTGGCATATTTGCGGGAAAGTGCGGCGAAGCTGCCCGACAATTCTGAAGTCCTGTTTCATCTGGGAATGACGCATTACCAGCTCGGCAACTATGATGAGGCAGAGCAGGCATTGGATCGCGCCCTGCAAAAGGGGGGCAATTTCAAGGGGGCTGAGGATGCCCGGCGTGCCCTGACTGAAATGGCGAAATGACAGGCGCTGCTTCCAGGAGGTTTTTCGGGTGAAATTCAGTTGCAAAGCTTGACTCAGCATCCTTTGTCGATTAAATTCGAAAATTATACATGTGATGCTGAAACCGATCAGACGCTAATTATCCCAAATGGTACAGGTAATTGTTTTTACGCCACATTATCGCTTAATGATTACCTTGGATACCTATTATCTACCCCGCAAATTCATCCTTGACGGGTAATGCTTTGTAATTAATACTGGCATTGAGGGGTTACGAGAGGTCATCTCAATTTTCATTATGTTGCCTGAAATTTGAGCGAATGGGCAGGCAGGATAAAGCTTCAGGCATTCGCTGACCGTGGCCCATAACGCTTTGTTGTGCCTCGACAATGATCGCATGGAGTTGATGATGCTCTATCTAAGTCATCAGAGGAGGTTGAGATGAATCGCTGGTATAATTGCACGCTTTTTCGAATTATACACCGTGTCGTTGATCCTCACCCTCTTTACAGAAGAACCTCAATAAAACGAGCCGCTGCCTGCTGTCTTTTTCTCTTCTGCTTGGTCATTTCGTTGGCTACGCCGGTATGGGCTGATCTAATCGCATATTCCGGCGACATCCTTGATACACAGACTGGTTTAGTTTGGATTCCAATCACCGCAACCCAATCCATGACTGTTGAGCAGGTACAGGCTGCAACGCTACCAGGCGGGATATTCTATGGGTATCAATTTGCCACAACCAGTGAAATGCAGGGACTCTTCCAGCACGCCGGATTTGGAGGATCGAGCCCAATAGGTAATCCCAGCGTGGGGATTACTTTCGTTAATTTATTTGGCTACGATATAGGATCTGGACCCCAACCAACCGAACTCAATCTCGCGGCTCCTTTTGATGACGGTCAACCAGATTTGAACAACCCATTGGGTCCAAATAGTCTTATGGGCGATGCCACAATTTCAGTTGACTACATCACATCGCAGTCTGGCTCTATCAGCGGCAGCACCTTCTTCGGCATTGGAGGCGGTGTCCCTGTTTCCTTTTTCGATGAGAATGAACCTGAGGTCAGTGGTGGCTGGTTGGTCTCGTCTTCGCCCGTCCCCGAACCCTGCACCATGCTTCTCGTCGGCAGTGGCCTTTTAGGTCTGCTGGCATGCAGGAACAGGTTCCTGAAGGTATAGCTGGATTTAGCAACGCATTCAGTAAGGGCAGAGCCGGCAAAGACTCTGCTTTTTTTGTGTTCATTCGGTTATGGCCTGCCTCTGCATATGGAGAGTATCGACGTGAATATGGCCTGGTCTCCTCTGTAATTCTTCAATTCTTGAATTCGGTTAATGTATAGACCTGACTCTATGCTCTCAATCCACAGGATCGTGGCAATGTCGGAAAGCATTATGGATTATAAATCAACCTAAAATCGCACTACGCAGGGATAATTACTGGAATTCATGAAGACATTGTCGTACCCATAGGCTCCTTGTGTAATAACGATTAGTTCCGCACTACTGACGGTGCCTGAATACGTGGTCTTTACGGAAAAATCATATTGATTAGAACTCCACCAATTAACATTTTGATTTTCGGAAATAACGCCAGAGTCATACAATACTGTGGCACTTGCAACCCCGATCATCCCAAACAACAATACTGCTGTGAACAAGAAACAAACCGCCTTTCGCATGAAACCACCTCCCAGTTTTAAAGATAATTTGTGTGTTCACAATCAATACCTTGGTAGCAATACGATAATTAATACTAAATACTGAAATTCTAATGAAGAAGTGCACTGGGAATCGAGGAGAAAGGCGCTTCAGTGGATATTCTGCTTTCTATCCGTATTCTATCGCCAGGGGCACGGTCTGCAGCGCTCGACTGTGACTCCCGGCGGCAGCAGGCCTGTACGAGAGAGATTGACATCCCCACCCCGGTATAGATGCCTCGCAAAAATATATTTTCAAGATGTTATCCAGAGCCGTTAATTCCGCAATGTTATCTGAATATTATCCAAACGCACATTTTGACGCAAAAAAGGGACTCAGCCCGAAGACCGAATCCCTAATTATTTCGCTTGGTTGCCGAAGCGGGGACTCGAACCCCGACAGCCGTACGGCCACTAGACCCTGAATCTTCTGCAAATCCTTTTCCTAATTTTTCCTTCCTTCAGATAATCCTTGACAGGCCAACGATTCTCCGGTATTGATAGTCCATAGTTTGGGCAACTTTGAGATAAGTTATGCTGCACGCGTGCACGCAATATGCACGCAAAACCACCGGAGGGTTTATCATGGCAATCCAAATTTACTGTGCGAAATGCCGGAATAGCTGCTCACTCGATGCAAAGGAATGCCCCGTATGCAAGACCAAGTTCGGCCGCGATAAAAAATACCGGGTGAGCGTTTCTGTCAAAGGTAAGCGGGCAAACCGCATCGTCGATAACCTGACAATTGCCAGAGATGTTGAATCGGCCCTGAAGGGCGATCTGGTTAGAGACGAGTTTGAGATTGCCGACCACCGGGTTAAAGAAGTTGTCACCTTGGCGGATGTTTGGAAGAAATACCTGCCCTGGGCGAAGGCAAACAAAGAGAAATCATGGATGACGGATGATTTCTTCTACCGGAAGCACCTTGAACCTCGATTCGGCAAAAAAACCCTGGAAGAAATCGCCCCCCTGGACATCGAGCGCATGAAGGCCGAAATGAAGAAGACGGAAACCCCGCAGGGGCAACTTGGCTATTCCGATGCAACCATAAGGCACCAGCTTGTTTTACTGGGCCACCTGTTCAAGAGGTCGCGGGAATGGGGCATGTTTGATGGAAAATCTCCGACAGAATTCGTTAAGAAGCCTAAGTTGGACAATGAAATCACAGAGTTTCTTACCGATGATGAGATGGAACGCTTGTCTGAAACTTTGGACTCATGGCGCTGCAAGCAGTCCGCTGACTTCGTCAGGATCAGCTTCTTCACCGGCATACGAAAATCTGCGGTTTTAAAACTGAAGTGGGAGTGCGTTGACCTTGATCGGAGGTCGATAACACTTCGCGACCCAAAGGCCGGCATTACAGAAGTAATTCCAATCAGCGACGAGGCAGCAGCAGTTTTTCAGAACATCAGCCGGACCGAATATGTAATCCCTGGACCGGATGGGGATATAAAGAAGACTTCTGAATATGTAATCCCTGGACCGGATGGGGGCAGGAAGAAGACCTTCCGGCATCCTTGGTACAATATTCGGAAGGCGGCAGGACTGCCAGCGCATTACCGACTGCACGGGCTACGGCACAACTTTGCAAGTCACGTCATATCAAACGGAACGGACCTTTATACGACCGGAAAGCTACTTACCCATAAAGACATTCGGACAACCAAGAGGTACGCACATCTGAGTGACGAAGCTCTCAGAACAGCGGCTCAGAAGAGCGGTGTATTGCTCACACGTAAGGCAAAGGCACAACCCGCACTGAGGATAGTTGAATAATTAAGGATTCCAGGGGACCAGGAACCCTAGGCCGCCCCGCCCTATTTGAATGGGATCGACGCGCACATGGACTATCGTGACAGAATCATAAAGGACATTGCCGCGCGTGAGTGCCGGCGCATATCCCGGAAGGCCATCCTGGCGCTGCAAAAGATAAGGAATGGTACGCAGTCCGGCGCCGACTCCCCTCTCCGAAACACATGGGACGAGATTTGCGTCCAGGTCCAGTCAGAGGAATCCATCATGTGGGGTGCCTACCAGGACACCATCGAGGGCATTATTCAATGTGAGGTGGATCTACTTGACCAGCCGACTAAGAAGGTGATTTGGCTTCAGACCGAAGGATACGAGGATTGGGATGAAGAAAACAATAGGGAGAGTGTTCCCTGGGTGACTGAGGATATTGTGAGATACATCCGCCGCGCCTTTGTGCTTCCGACCGCTGAGGACTGGCACAACAGGCGGATTGACCGATATCTTGATCTGTAATTCCTCACGTACTGCCCGCGTTAATGTCTGAAAAACCCTCGTTTTCAGCTTCACAGACTTACCTGCCCGGTCCCGCCTTCATTGCTTGCTGTGCGCACTACCGGAGCTGGGTGAATAAAACTCCCTTCGTTAACTGAGCGGTTTGTTGTATTCTCTCTGGTTAGTGAAACAGAGAGCCTCGATCAGCTTCTAATTTTCCCAAGTTGCGTGTTTTCGGAGGTGATAGGCATGCAGGCGTCTAATTTTCTTGGTTGCACTGTTCTATTTGTCGGTGCTTCCCCTCGCATATGCTCTGTGAAGGGGGTGAAGTATGAGTAAACGGGATGTACTTTTTGACTCTGAGTTGATGGGTAAGCCGGTCTCCGAAGTGACTTTAAAGGATTTAAGTGAGCTAATGGTTCGGATTATGGAACTGGACTATTCAGAACAAAAGTTACCCGCTAACGAGAAGAACCGTCTCTTGGGTATTCTTGAATCCATAATCTCGTTTCGGGGGAGGCCAATTGGGGAACTTCATGTGGAGGGATTTGGTGAACTCATGAAGGAAAAAGGAGTTTGTTGAAGTCTCTGCCAATATGGAATCAAGCGTAGTCCCTGGAACCAAGCGCAGCTACTTAAGCTACAGATATCTAAAAAACGCCAATTGACTGCGCGAATGGACTGTTTTGAGGCTTCACTAAAGGAGTTGTTTTAACTCGTGGCACATGAACTTAACGGCCGGGCTCGACCAAGACCGTTGCGCGTTGCCTTCCTGATTGAAGACGGCGAACATGCGAACCTCGCTTTGGATGGCGTCTTTGCGGATTGCTACAATCGCTGGGGCGGCCGATTCAGTCTGATCGCGCCCTGCCTCAATGGGCGGATTGTGCCCAGCTACTGGCCGTGGCTCGAAGCCTACGATCCGGACATCGTCTATTCATATGTACCATTGAGCGGAACTGACGTTCTGGAAGTGCACGAGCGACTTTCTCCAGCCCAATATATTTCCCACGATTTGGGCCGCAATCCGCGGCTCGACGCAGTCGGCTTCAAGCCGGCCTACCGATTCTCGCCACTTTCTTCGCTATCCACCATCTTCAGGCTGGCCCGCTACAGTCCGGCTGTTGGTGAAGGTGCGCCGGTCAAGATCATCGATAGTTGGCACACGGAAAGGCCTTCGCGGTTCCTGACGGACAACTTTGGCACGTACCTTCAAAGTCGGGGCGGCAGCATGTACCCGCCGGACGCTACTGCCGCAGCTAGCTTGCTTACGATTGTTTCTCCCGAAAAGCAGACTGACCGCAGGTATGGCATTCCGCCATACCTTAATGCCATTCCGAGCGAAATGGCTGCCTTCCGGGAGTTCGCCAACAATCGAGCTATGAGCCTCTCGCTTGCATCCACGCGATTTGCGCCAAAACTCGACATTCGAGCCGGTCGCTGGAGCGAATCATTCAATCTTGTCGTCGGCGATGACTTTGCCGACCGCATCTTATTCTGGAATGCGCGTTTGTTGATCCCCGCTTGGCTCGATACCTACCTTTGCTGCCTGCGTGTCAGATTGGACCAGCTTAAGGAACCTGAGTTCCTGGATATTCTCGGCGAACTGCTGAAACGCCATAACCACGTAAACGCTGGCTCTGGCGGTCAGCCTCAACTCACAATCCGATCTGTGTCGCTAAATGCGGGTCAACTCGAAGAAGCTCACCAGTTAGTGTTGTCGGTAAGGTCGTGGAGCGTGGTCAGAAGGGAAGCGGTGACAGGATTCGACGACATCGTTCCCTTGGCCGACGCGTTTCAGAGGGCACGCGAGAGTAATCGTTTTGGTGGTGCCCTCTTGCAGCGACAGGATTGGACCCGCTTCATGTGGTCGCCGCCAACGGCCCGCCCACCGGTGAGTGTACCCGATCATCTTTCGGACGCTCCGGTGCGGCAGGCGTTTACCCAGGGTTATTGGTGCACGGATTTTATCTTTGAGTATGATGGTCCCGGTCCTCGTAATCGAAATCAATGGATGCTGCCGCGCCGATGGCGAATGGCCGGTGCATTTGAGGCATCACTGGTTGATAATCCGCGCCATGCCGAGCCGCCCTCTCCGAGGCGAAGTCGCAACGGAAACCTAGCGGTCTTTGTCAGTGCAGATCACCAAGTCGAGACGATCAAAGTCCCCACCGCTTACGAAGCGTTGCAATATGCGTTTGCAGTGGACGGGCATTGGGCTGAAGGAAACGTTGGGCATGGGCAGGTCCATCCTCCAATCAAAGCTGTTTGGTTAAAGCCGTCGAACGAGGCTCGCTACCTGACGGGTGTTCTGGGTATGACCGGGGGGCTTCGACGGGCCAGCCAATTTCTCCTCCACCCTTTCCTTCGGGAGAATTTTGCCAAACTTGGCGGGACACCAAACCTTCCGGCGGGCACGGTGACTCCTACTGTTAAACGTCTGCTGAAGAGAGCGCAGCGGGAAGGCGCTTTCGATTTGAGGGGTGAAAGTGACAGGCAGGCACTTGCGGACCTGATCGTCAAGGCGGCTCGAACGCTTAAGAGCCCAATGGATTTTATGAGTTACGACAGTCTTAAAGCGAATTGGAAAACTTACCGCGCAAAGTATTGGGCTGGGCAACCGGAGCAGGGCGCGCCGGATACCGGTTTCGATTGGGACAAGCACGAGGAGGAGTCGCTCGATGCTTGCCTCATTGAGATGCGTCGCCGGCAGATGATGTTTCAGGGGCATCGATGGACGTGCCGAAAATGCCACCATAGGAATTGGGTTGATCTTGCTGCGCTGTCATCTGAGATCGCTTGTGAGGTTTGTAAACATATCGTGCAGTCACCCGTCAACATGCAGTGGCTGTTTCGCCCGAACGAGTTTCTGATCGAGAGCCTACGGGACCACAGCGTTCTCTCACTTGTCTGGGTGCTGTCAGCGTTGGGCGAGCGGTCCCGACACTCGCTCATCTTCGTTGAGCCGACGTGGTTCGGTTTTACGGGTGAATCCGAAGACCCCGACGCGGAAGCTGACCTGCTTGTCATCCTCGATGGCCAAGCGATGTTCTGTGAGGTCAAATCGTCATGGCGCAGCCTTCGACACGCCCACATTGCAGAATTCGTCGCACTTGCAAGTCGGCTTCGGCCCGATATCGCGCTACTTGCGGTGATGGAGGTGGGTCCCGGACCGGCAGCCGATCTAGCGGCAGCACGGGAACAACTCGCCGCCGAAGGGATAAGATTTGAGTTGCTTACACTAGGCGAGTGCAAACCAGAAGATGACCCTTACCTCCTTTTTGATGACGAAGGATAATAAATAATTCCAGTATGGAGGGATAACATGAACCAAGAGATCATAAAACTTCTTCAGGCGGCCGTCGAATGCAGTGTTTTCCTCAATCCTACGGAGCCTGGATTGAGCTACGAAGAAATTCTTGAAGTCGGTAAGAGAGCTGGATTTCAGGCCGGCGAAGTCGCAGATGCCGCCCCCCAAGCCGGCGAACGATACTTCGGTGTCAAAATGATAATTCCTGACCAGCATGCTCGCACGTTTTGGCGCGTTTTCTGCCCCGAGGAGCCCGAATATCGGAATTTTGACGCGTTCGATTTCGTCGTCTCGGAACTCAATGCCCGGGTGAAAGCCGACGGCGCGAGGAACGCGCAGCTTGAGCGAAGCGTTGTTGTGGAACGTGCGTTGGCAAAGGCCATTCAGCTAAACGACATAGAGGTCGCAATCACTTACCTGGTAATGGCGAACGAACTCACTGAAAAGGACGGCGTTCTGCGCTTCCCAAATAACAGCGGGGTACGCGGGTTTCCCAGCGAACAACTCAAGTCGATGAACCGCCTTCACACCGTGCGTAAAGACGCGCGCGCACGTGCCTATCCTATAGTGAAGGATATCATCGAGCGCCGCACAGACGGTCGGCCGAAATATATCGAACCTCTCGACGCGTTTGCAGAGGAACTCGATAAGCTAGGCCACGGATCGTTCCGTCTTTGGTGGATACAAACTGTCGCGGAACTTCGCCGTAGTGATGTTCACTCCTCCCCTGTTTCTATCTCGGTGCTGGCCGCAGCGCTAGTCGAAGACGCGCTGACGTTCGTTGTCAAACATGCACGCAAACTCGGCCTCGGCGTTTTCCTCTCCAAAGATTTCAATGGAGAACCCAAAACTTGGAAGATTGACAGTCTGGTAGCGAGTGCCGCCTCTGGCAGCGGCTCCGCCATACTCGATGTGCAGACGAAGAACCGAGCGGAAACACTCATTCGGACTCGACAGCGAATCCACGCGGGCCGAATGCTTTCTGACTTTCCATCTGGCGTGCCGGACATCCGTCCAGAAGAAGCCCGCGACGCGAAGGCGACCGCAGAGCAAGTGGTGCGTCGCGTGCTCGACTGGTTAGAGAAATTTCCTCCGGCGTGAACAAGAAGACCAATCCTAAACGGGGAGATACACCCAGAGAGCTGCGCGTTGTACTTCCCGAGGCAAAAGAAAGTGACTCTCCCGCTTATACTCGATTCCATTTCGTTCTATTACTATCTGCAAAATAGTGTATTGTACTTTAATCTATTCGCTACGTACATCACAGGGCACTTCGCCGACCTTTCAGAGGGACCAGGAAGCCCGGTTATGATTTGTATGGCCTGGGCTTATTTGTTCACCCACGGAAGGAGGTCCAGCATGAAGAAGCGGGCGCTTGCTGCATTATTCCTGTTTGCCTTTAGCACTGCCTGTTATGCCGCTCCCCCCACTTATTATTATAACAAAACGCTCTCTCCAAACGATCAACAAGGCCGATTAACCAAAGACAGCGCTTACTGCGAAAGTGTGGCGCGGGGTGCGGCCCCGATACCGATAATACAGTTCCCTAATACCGGCGGCTTCACAAGCGGTTTAGCTCAGGGGATTAATCAAGGGACTGCTCTTCGTGAAGCCCAAGACGCCCAAAATAGAATTTATGCTTCCTGCATGGCAAACCTTGGATGGGAACAGGTAAGCAAAGACTATGTTCCTCCCAGCCCTCCACCAAAGAATACGCAAGACGCGGAGCCCGTTAGGACTCCATTTACAGCTAGAAATTGGTCTGAACTAAAAAACACGAAAGCGCCTTTGGTTCGGGGTGGGTTTTTCATTACTCCCGGCAAGGGTTATATTGAGTTGCTGTTGTATCCAGAGTCCATAAGCATCAAGGGCAATATCGTTTCGGCAAGTACTTTCACTTTCTGGGTTTCCGGCGAGCAAAACGGCGAGGTTTGGCGTATTCAAGACGAATACGATTGCGCTAACGGGCGTTCTAGAATGGATAGCATCGACGTTTATTCATTAGATGAATGGAATAGAGGGAAAGCGTCCCTGCTGAGGCATATTCCCGCGCCCTCACAGCAATGGACCCACCCTCTCGACGGGTCGGTTGGAAGTTTCAAACAGGGATTATTTTGCATCCTCACTAAAGCTGGCGAAGAGGAACACTTTCTCCGTGAGGTTGCCAAACGTCATGACTTTTATATGGTCCCGTTTTATAAAGAACAGAGCGAAAAGAGCGGACCATTAAAATAGGTCAACCCTTTACCGGAGTCGGGCGGATTATCTCGGTAGCACCCACCCGTCAGTCCCTGACCTAGGCCTTATCCCAATCAGGTGTTCACAGTGCTTATTCGGGGGGCGAATAGAGGCAAATTTGGGAAGCCGCCTGAAGCCATGTACTCCGGGAAAGGGCTATGCGTCACTGGGATGATACAAAGCTATCAGGGCCGTCCTGAAATTATTGTAAGGGAACCCTCACAAATTAAGTTGAAATAGCCTAATAGCATCCAGGAATAACCATGCCTACTAAAAATAGAATCTCCAGAACAGTTGCACTGACGGTTTTTTTGTTCCTCAGCTTTCCAAGCGCCGTGCTTTGTAAATACCCTGGACCAATGCGATTTTCAGTATTTTGGCCCTGTAACGGTAACGCTTCCTTTTGTGCTCCACGTATTTTGGCCGAAGGAACAATTGAAGCGGATACAGCCGACAAGTTTGTAAAGTTCATAGTTGGAAAAGATCAATCTCCATATTATCTGCCTCCCAAACCTACTGTTTGCTTTGACAGTCCAGGAGGAAACCTCGTAGGGGCGATCAAGTTTGGTAGCACAATTCGAGAACGCGAATTTAATACGTGTCTTGAGTCAGAGTACAAACGAGTTGTAAAGGATAATCCGGTTTTGGACGAAGTTTTTCACAAAGATGCTATTTGTGCCTCTGCTTGCGTCTTTGCACTCGCTGGTGGTGTTAATAGAGAGGTAGGTGAGAAGGCGAAAATAGGAGTACACCAGTTTCGAAGCGCACATGGGTCTATTGGCGATGGTAATACTCAATTCACAGTTGTCGCACTCGCGGCCTATCTCGAACAAATGGGAATAAATAGAAATATGCTTGACATCGCATCAGTTTACACACCCGATAATCTATATTGGCTTTCTGCAAAAGAAATTAGTCAACTAAGAGTAGAGAATATGTCGGTAGTGCTGTCACAATGGCAATTAGGTTCAACGGAGCAAGGAATAGTTTTTGCTTATATCACTCAAACAGTACCTGAGAGCCATGGTCAAACGAGTCTTATAATCATCAAGAATTCAGAAAAGGTAATACTTTCGATTGCATTCGAACCAGCCAAGAAGACGGCTAAGGATATGGACATCGCTTTTAGCGGAGCGGATGGGCGGGCTATTTGGTTGCGAGTTGATGGGAAGCTCATTGCTGAATATGAGGGTGTTCGTTGGCTAAAGGGCAAGGAAAAGCTATCGACTAATATCGAACTTTCTCAGGAGGCAGTACGGCAGATTAGGAGTGGAACCATTCTAAATGTCGATATCAATACTCCACATGCTTCTAGTGAATATGACCCATCTCTTGACTTTCAACTAAAAGAACTCTCGAGCTTTTTGCCGGCAATACTAAAATGATACACTGACTCTTCAATCCTTTGGAAATGTGGATGCTTAAATAATCGCTATGGAACGGTCATAATAGCCATGTTACGCAGAGCGGCACTACCCCATCTGCTTCTCATGAGTTCGGTGAGGTGCCGCTCTGCGTGCTCGGCCTATTCTTTGCCTTGGTTCTCGGGCATAGCCCGTCTCCGCTGACTCACTCTTGCAAGCCGCCTTAGCGCCGATACCCTTTGGTTGGCAGCCTCCCGGATCGTCGCTTCCGCGCGGTCAACGATGCCTTCCAATGCTTGTTGGCTCATGCCGTCCATGAATGTGCAGTCAAGAAGCTCGTCTTCCGTACACCCCTCGAACCCATCCTTCTCCGGAGCCACGTTAACCGCCCCATCGTTCAAAAGGGCAAGCCACCTGAGCGCTCCCAACCTCTCGCAGTCTGCCTCCATAATCTCTATTTCCTTCTCGGCATGTATTTCTTCCAGTTCCCTCTTGCCTTTACCGGCATAGTGAGGACAGGCACTCAGTTCCCCCAAGGTAGTCTTCTCCCTGCCCGGTGCCCCCGTCTCGAAATAGCCGGCCGCGCCGTCATCCCACACCAACGCTTTAATCATTTGTCGCATTATGGATTTCCCCTCCTTTTGTGGGTTGCGTCATCGACAATCCGATGATTCGCTTCCATGGTGTATGCGCTCATCATTTCTTTATGTCAACGACAAATGTGCTACAATAGTAGTATTATCAAATACTTATACTCAGTTGGAAGTTATTGGCAACCCAGTGGGAAGACACACTATCTTACTTCGATGACCTGGCGCCCGTTGCCGCCGTCTTTAACCTTTAGCTGTCCAAATTCGTCGGAAGCTTCTGGCCCAAACTCCAACTCATGCATACGGAATATCCATTCCTCAACCGTAAATTGCCCCGCAAGCTCAGCGGGGTGCTTATCTGCCCCGGTTACGCGAACAAGCAAGTCTAGGCCCCTTCCCCGCGCGGTCCAGTTTGGAGTCTCCTTGCCGTCCTCTTCAGTATTGGAAGCCTCACAGAGTTCTTTTATCTTCCCGGCGATGTAGCCCGCACTCAGCCCCTCTGCTTCCAGGGCGGATTCCAGGGCTTCCTTGACGTGCGGTCTCTTCAGCACTGTCGATCCCTGGACGTGTGGGTGAGCATAACCGGCATCGCGGGCCGCTTCAGTCTGTGTCTTGCCCTCAACAACTCCGGCCACGAACTTCGTTTGTCTCACCGTTAATTGTTTTCCCATAAACCCCTCTTCTCTAACTTCGTCTAAATTTTGGAATTACCGGCCTTCGTGAATGAGAAACCCAAATATCGGCCTTTAACTATAGTGTGACGTACTACTCTCATACATAGGGAAAGCACGTCACACGGGACTCTACCATTGCTTTCATGCCCTGTTCATGCGGCCACTATGCCGCCTGTGCGTAATAAACCTGTTGCCGCTTTCTTGCGGCGTTGGTCAGTACCCCAACATTCTTATCCACATAATCATACACGCGGGCCACGCCTTTCCCGGGTGCAGGCCGCAGCACTCTCCCGATATATTGTCGTAGGCGTCCGGCAGACTTAACCGGGCTGGCAAGGAAGAGAATCGATAGCGCTTTGCAGTCAAAACCCTCGCCGATGAGTTGCCCCGTGGCAACAACCACCTTGACGAGCCCCGCATTTATGTCCTCTACGATCTGCCGCCGTTTGTCTTTCTTGACTTCGCCGGTAAGTATCGTGGCTTCTATGCCTTTTTCTTGCAGGAGCCGAGCGAGTTCTTTGCAGTGCTCCTTCCGATCTGTGAGCACCAGGCACACTCCATCGCCGTCATGGGCTTCCCGTTTAACATCTCCCACAATCTGACGGTTGCGCGACTCATCTTGAGTAAGCTCAGAAATCAGCTTGGAGTATTCTTTCGTTTGGTTATGCGATGTTTCAAAAGACGTTTCCCTCTCAATGACTTCAAACCGCAGGATGCTGCCTTTCTTAATGAGGGAAGCTGTGTCGATCTCGTGTACCCTGTCTCCAAGGTGGAGATAGATCAGGCTAGTAAGACCGTCAGAGCGATAAGGTGTCGCCGATAAGCCGATCATGTACTTTGAATCGAATGCGCCAACAGCCTCGCTGAAAGTTCGGGATGGTATCCGGTGACACTCATCAACAATCAAATGTCCAATATGAGGGGCAACCTCGCCGGCGCATTTATAGAGTGATTGCACCAGGGCAACCGTTATTTTCTCCCCGATCCGCATCTTTCCACCGCCGATCACACCAACATCGTCAACCGGTATTCCGAGAAAAGTCCCTGTGCGCTCAATCCATTGCTCGAGTAACTCCTGAGTATGTACGACGATGAGTGTGGGCTGCTCTCTCATCGCCACAAGAGCCAGGGCCATCACAGTCTTGCCGCTGCCCGTGGGGGCTGAGAGCGTTCCGAAACGCCGCTTTAATACTGCGTCAACGGCTTGCTGCTGATCGTCGCGGAGGGTACCAAGGAACCTGAAGTCAATACTTGGAAGCGCGAGGGTCCTGTCATCGACATCGAATACTATCCCCGCCCCTTGAAGTATGCTCGCCGCCCGCCGAGTGAAGCCTCGGGGGAATCCGAAAGCCCCTTCGTCGATCTCGTAGTGCCTGAGTGTCAATGGAATCCCATAGGTAGGGAAACCCCGTCTCTCGCGGTTGGCATATTCAGGGTTATCCATCATGAGCTTGCTTTTCAAGACATCTAACGTAGCACCCGGCAACTCTCCGATCGGTTTGATTTCAGCCTTGCTGGAGACAGACAAAATAATCAATTCGTCACTCCATCATTCCCGCGCAGGGAAGAAAAAAGGTTATCCAGGACCAGCATGGCTGCTTCGGGCAGGCTCTCACTCCACCATCGTCGATAACCGTCCCGGCGAGCATTTAGCGCCCGTAGGCCTTGGGCTTCCCTAAGAATCTTGCAGGCTGAGAGAAAAGGCCATTCTGTCTCATCGTCGGTCGATTCCGGATCTGCCCCGGACTCGGCAAGGGCTACCCATCCGGCATTGGGGTCCGGAAGCGTTGTACTCTCACAATCTGACGGTGTTTGAGTATCAAAAATAATGCATGGCATCCCATGTACTGATTTTCTCGCTACCGTCCGTGTAGTGCCACTCTTTGGCTCAATGCCCGCAAGTACCCAATTGCGCAGGGGCAGCCCGTTTTGATACGCTTCGGTAGGGTCCTTGCCATTGATAACAGGCCAGCGCCTAGAGTTCGGGAAGTGTTCTTTCCACCATCTCCATGACTCTTTCGCGCCCGCAGCATCGTTATCGAGGCTCAAAAGGATTGTTTCCGCGTCCCGTAGAATCCGGACCGCTTCCTGGTCCGGCCGCGCAGAGGCCGAGCCCAGTGCGATAACTTGAACCAAGTCCCCCGCTTCTTGGTGAAGAAGGATCGCATCAAGCTCCGATTCAACAACCATTACTCGCTCAGAGCGCTCCCCAGCAAAGAGAGGTCCCATGGTCGATCCTGGTATGACGCAATAACGTTGCTCCCCTTCCGGACGCCTAATCCGGAGCCGTTCAACCTGCCTCCCGGTCATCTTAGGAATGACCAACCCGGCAGGCAGAAACAGTTTCTTCGATCTGCCGCGGTCATTTTGTTCTTCCGGCAATCCCCACTCCTGGCGGACCCGATAGAAGTCTTTGGGATTCCACCCAAGACGGAAGGTTCGTATGGTTTCATCCCTGAGTCCGCGTTCACGGAGATATTCCATCGCCCGCGGGCCATCATCGGACCATAGCCGTTTTTCGGTCCAATCAAGAAAGAGACCTGCTTTCGTTTGCCAGAGGTCAGCCGGCGCAATGGATTGCTTTGGAGTCCAGATAGTTGGGCTAGGCAACCGATTGCCGGATACTACCTCACGGCCAACAACCTCGCAGGCACCTTTAAAGCTCATACCGTTTTTGTCCCTCAAATATTGGATAGCATCCCCGCTCTTACCGCATCCCCGACACCAGTACCGTCCGCCATCTCCCTCTAAGGGCCAGACTCGAAAGCGGTCGTGCCCCCCACAAAAGGGGCATTCGCCAGCATATTCCCCGCCATGCGTACCAGCTTCGCGCCTGAGGGAAAGCCCGTAGGACTGCAGCCGTTCAAGAAGATTCATGCGATGCCACCCTCAAAATACGCCCTGGAATACTTTGCCCCTATATTCCAGGAATATGTGTTCGGAATATTCCAAGCCGTACACCTTGCCAACATGCTGTTTTTACAAGGTTATTCCAGGAATATATTTCCCAATATTCCAATATTCCCCCCCCTAAAGGGGGGATATGGAATATCAAGAATACTCTCACCCATCTTCTGATATGCCCGCACAAAGGGCTTCTCCCTGCGCCGTCAGTTCGTTCCCCTGTAACAGTCCATCGGACCTTGCCTTTTGTATAAGTTTTGAAACATAGCTTTGAGAAATATCGACAATCGTCGCTATTGCTGTCTGCTTGTGGCCTTTGCTTGTCAGGAACGCAACCTGTGCTAGATAGTCTTCTGCCGCTGATCTATGTTGCAGGACAGTCTTGCCGCTCTGGGTTTCAATGATTTCAAAGAGGAAAGACCGCTTCAGGTCGGCAGTGAGGGACCGTGCCTTCCGAAACTCCACTTTGCAAGTCGGGACCTTCCGGCCGGGCACTTCAATCAGCTTCAGAACAATATCTAGTTGATCTTCCCGTGCGCTAGTGCCTCGCTGTTCTCCGCCCTTTCCGGCATGATGGATGTATAGAACGGTAAGACCTAACCGACGCAGAGCTAAAAGCCACTGATTGACTTCATCCCAATCGCTACGCGTTTGCTCGTCCATTCCCGGAGTCAATGAGGAAAGGTTGTCTAGCACGACGAAGCCGATATCGGGCCGATCCTTAAGGTAACGCAATAAGGCTTCCCGGCATTTCGGATCAGAAAGATTCGGGGTCTTGAATCCTTCCTGCGCCAACAATTCGGAAGATAGGATTTGAAAAAGGCTGCATTCTGGGGGCTCTGCGCACAAGGACTTAAGACGTTCTTGCAGTTCCGCAGCCGGCATCTCTCCATCCACGTATAGGACACCCACGGGGCACGGGGCAACAAAAGGTCCGAATAATTTTTTGCCTTGGCTGATAGCTAAAGCCAATGCCAGGGCGAACCAAGTTTTGCCGACTCCAGTCTTAGCGAACAGCATACCGAGTTGGCCTCGGTATATGAGTGGCTCGATAAGCCATTCCCTGTCAGGCAACTTGCGACCAAGGAAATCTGAGATTCCGACCGAATGGGAGACCGCATCCATGTAAGGCTGAAGCTCAAGTGCCGCGGGATCAAACTCTGCCCGTTCCTTATTGACAGCTTCAATGACTTGGGCCTGGATATTCTGGATACCCATGACATCCTGTTGCGCGATAGCTAATTCGGGCTGCATTGCCCCTCCCGCCCACGCCCTGCCACTGTCATTCGACCAACAAGGGGACTGTGCGGAGGGCCTGCTATCGGCCAAGTGGGCAAGCTCTGAACGCCGGTCAGGAAACCATCAGCCGGTAGGCTTTTGTTTGACGATTTGAGTTGATTCGGCAAAACACTTATGTTATTCATAATGTACCTTTTGACTTTGTATTTTGTTCCGACGCCTCGCGCCAACGAGGCGTTTTCCTTTTGTGGGTCCCTTTTCCAATTCTGCCTCACCTCCTTCCTGCCTCTGCGATCTTCCCGAGTCGATCAAGATCAACAAATACGGACCCACTGAGCTTGACGAACAGGCCAGGGTACTTGTTGGTATGCATCCACTTATAGAGCGTACTGGGCCGAAATGGTACTCGGGGGTCTTTATCCGACTTACTGATTCGTACTAAGTTCTCCATCGCTACTTTCATAATTTCCTTTCCCGTTGGGTATCGGTTGATAAGGTTTTGCGAGCCAGAATCGTTGAAGGCCGTTTAGCCGCCTGTTCATCCAGACAGTTCATCAAGTTCATGGTGTCTACCGCAGGCATACGAACTACTCTTTTTTTTCTGGCGGGACACATATCCCCGCCGCGCCTGTTGCTAAAAGTGCCCCAACATAGGGTGATAAAGCATCAAAAACGCCTTCATGTGCATTTTCCGAGTCATCATCCTTAAAGCGCATGGCTTCTTGATACGCTACTTCTGCCATGGCGTGGGTTAAACCTGCCCTGACTGATCCCGACAGCTCTTCTACATGATTGTCCCAGTCTACCTTGACCTTCATCCGGCGATAATCCGTCCTTATCTTTTCCCGGAAGGCTCGGATCAGGGGTATCGCAACCTCCATGTGAACCAGCATTATTAGAGAAGAGAGGTACTCTGCCACCCATTCGACGGACAGGTCGGTGTCTTGCCTTACGCGGTACCAACTCCAGGCAACCTGGTGCAGATAGTCTTCGTGCTCAGCCGGGACGAATCCGGCCTGTAGTACTTTCTCGATCTCCCGGTGATTGCCGATGAAAGCACAAATGTACTTGAGAATTTGCAAGAACAAAATTGGGGAAAGGGTATCTGCGTGAATCTCGGAAATCTCCTTCCGCTTCTCCTCCTTGTACTCTGTCAGCTTTGCCGCTCGTTCCGACTCCGGGAGGGGGATAAGGGCTGTTATTTCTTGGGTGCGCTTAACGGCAGTGGTAAGCATTATCTCGAAAAAGAACCGGACGGCTTCATCGAAGTGTTTTGCAATTTGTGTTTGGTTTCTGGCGCGTGTCACCGTAATGCTGCCAGGGGTGAGACCTGTTAGTTCGGCCTGCTCTTTGATGCTCTTGCTGGTCAGAGCGTGTAGTTCTATCTGCACCGTTCGCAGAGAGCGCTTTCTGCCCTTTTGGGGTTTTTTCTCCCACTCATCAAGGAGAAGAAGCATTGCCCCTGCAATGTAGCCATTAAGAATACTGTCAAGGTTAAGATCGGGCTTGGTACGCATCCGTTCACGTCTCCTTGTTGGAAGTTATTGGCAACCCAGTGGGAAGACCAATACAGTGTTAATGTTACGTCGATTATTATCATATTATTAGCATAAAGTCAAGATAATTGAGACATATCTCCATCATAATTATGGAGGCCGTACCATTATTTCATAATGATTTAAGGATGATACAGTGTCCAAATTCTAAAAACCGGGAATGTCGGCAAAGGGGCATGGAGTTGATATCTGAGGGTGGGGGCCTTCCAGGGGGTCCGGAGTACGGTACTGGGGGGTGGGCCATAGCTGGGCATGGGTGAATGGTCAGTGGGAAGCTATTAACTAACCACTTGCAAGGCGACGACGACCAGGTGCCCGGTTCAATCCACCTCAGCCGGCGCGGTTGCCTGGTAACTGAAACTAACTGGGTAACGTGAGCTAACGCGGGCCGCAGTTACCTTGAGCCCCCCCATGGAGACAGGGTTTTTATTATCTCCTTAAAATGCGAACCGCAGACGCAACATGGCGCTCCAGTTAGAACGCTAACGCAAGACGGAGAGCCGTGGTTTGTGGGGAAGGACGTTTGCGATGTGCTCGGATATGCAAATGGAAGCCGAGACATAGAGCGGCACTGTAAACATGCGGAATTGTTCAGAGGTACCGAAGCGGTAGGTCTGGAGTTAAACCCTCGCGGCCAATATATCATCCCGGAATCCGATCTCTACCGTCTTATTATGCGGAGCGAATTGAGGGAAGCCGAGCGGTTTCAGGATTGGGTTACGGAGGAAGTATTACCGCAAATCCGCAAGACTGGCGGATACGTCCCAGTTAGCCCGGAAATGTCGGACGCTGAGATCATGGCAAGGGCAGATCGAGTTATCGGCACAACGAAGGGCATCTTCTCGATTTCTACCCCTTTCAGAATGCCCTGTGGTCCATTTTCTCGGCATGAGCCATGTCTGGCATGGTCGGAATCCAGGATAGACCGAGCGAAGGTATGGAAAGACCAGGGAGATTGGGATATGATCTTTCGAGTATCTTCCCGTCCGGCACGATTCTTCTTGAGTCCGGTAGTTACCTTGAGGTACGCCGGGCTGCAATATACCGCCCTGAAGCTGTGTTCATTCTGGAGGGCCTCAAAAAAGCTCCGTGCACGCAATATGCACGCAAACGAATCTTCCGACAAAAAAAGGCTTGCGGTTTCCCGCAAACCCAGTGCCGAAGCGGGGACTCGAACCCCGACAGCCGTACGGCCACTAGACCCTGAACCTAGCGCGTCTACCAGTTCCGCCACTTCGGCAAATTGCCTTGAAAAAGACACGACAATAACGTATTCTAAAAGTCTTTGCCTGTCAAGGCGTTTCCAACTACTTCCAGGAAGGTGTCTCAACATCATGCAGGTGTTTCACGGAATCGATGCCGTAGAGGGCAAACTCAAAAACCCAGCGATAACAATCGGAAACTTCGATGGGGTCCATAAGGGCCACCAGACCCTTTTCCAGAGGGTAAAACAATTGGCCGCAGAACTCAACGGCGAATCCGTCGTGGTTACATTCGACCCTCATCCACTCGAAGTGCTGTTCCCTCAAAAGGTTCTTTCATTCATCACGTCTCACCGGCAGAAGCTTGATCTGATCGCAAGCTGCGGGATTGACGCAACGATAGTAATCCCCTTCGATCACGGGTTCTCACGAATGTCTGCCCGCGAATTTGTGGAAGTCGTTATCGTTGAGAAGATCGGCGCCAAGGCGATTGTCGTAGGCCATGATTACCGCTTCGGACACAGCCGCGAAGGAGACATCCCCTTTCTAAAACAGTTGGGGGAGCTTTACGGCTTTAAGGTCTCAATCGTCTCCGGAATCAGGATGAACGATACCGTCGTGAGCAGCACGGCCATCCGGCAGATGATCATGGACGGCAATGTCAAGACAGCCAACAAGCTGCTGGGTCGGTTTTTCGAGGTTAGCGGGACCGTCATTGCCGGCCGAAAAAGAGGGGTCACACTGGGTTTTCCGACCGCCAACATCCGAATGCCTCCTTTGACCTCCCCGCGGACAGGGGTCTATGTGATCGTGGCTGAAGTGGAAGGCAAGACGTACGGAGGCGCGGCCAACCTCGGATACAATCCTACCTTCGGCGACAACGAGTTGTCCCTGGAAGCGCACCTTTTTGATTTTGACCAGGATATCTACGGCAAGATCATCACCATAAGGTTCATAGACAGGCTTCGGAATGAGCTCCGTTTTTCAAGCCCCGACGAACTCGCCCTGCAGATCAGAAAGGATGTGGACACCGCGAAGAAAATTCTTGCTGAAATGAAAATCTGCGAACCTGAATGATGGGATATTATGCGGGCTAAAAGCAGTCCCCTTACCCCGGATGCCCGCCGTTTTCGTGTTCTTCGTGGTGAATAGGGTTACTCGGCACTTTCGTAATGGCGCAAGAGTAAATGTAAGAAAGTTTCTTACCGGGAAGACCATGGAGCAGCAATGGCCGCAATCCAGGGTCCCGAAATCTTTGTGCTCTTTGTTGTGCTCACGAAACTGATTCAATCGAGAAAATCGCAGGCTTCTCGCCAGATGGTTTTCCTACTCACCCACTCACCTATTCACCCACTCACCCATTCACCAGCCCTTAACTCACCAATTCGCTGCCTTCGCCTTCAACCTCGTAGTTTCCAACCGCCTTGTCCATGAAATTGGCGACATGGTCCTGCATGGCCAGGATCAGTGGTTCGAGAGTGCGCGCATTTACGGCGGATACGCCGACTCCCCCGTGCCTTCTTATCTGGCGCTCGACAAGCTCGAGCGGGACGAGGTCCGTTTTGTTGAAAACCGTTATGACAGGTTTTGAATTGAGTTCCAGCTTCTCCAGGATCTTTTCTACAGCGGCCTTCTGCTCTTCAAACCGCCCGTTGCTGATGTCGACTACATGAAGCAGCAGGTCGGCATCATGCAGTTCTTCCAAAGTGGCCGCAAAAGCTTCCAACAGGTCTTTTGGCAGGTCTCTTATGAACCCGACCGTGTCGGATATTATGACTTCGAAGTCTCTTGGGAATCGAAGCCTGCGGCTTGTCGGGTCAAGGGTGGCAAAGAGTTTGTCCTCCACGAAAACCGAGCTGTGTGTCAAAGAATTCAACAGGGTGGATTTGCCGGCGTTCGTATAGCCCACAATGGAAATAGTGGGCATCTCTTTCCTTGTCCTTTTTGCACGCCGGAGATTTCTTCTCTTTCCCAGGCTTCGCAGGTCTTCTTCCAGTTGGGCTATGCGGTCTTTGGTGCGGCGCCGGTTTATCTCGAGGGTTGTCTCTCCAGGCCCCCTTGTACCTATCCCGCCGGTCAGCCTCGACAGGGCGTCGTCTTTCACTCCCAGTCTTGGGAGCAGGTACTTGAGCTGCGCCATCTCGACCTGAATCTTTCCTTCCCGGGTCTGTGCCCGCTGAGCGAAGATATCCAGGATGAGCTGGGTCCTGTCCACTACCCGCAGCTCGGTGGTGTCGGTTATCGCACGCACCTGCGAGGGATTTAGTTCCTGGTCGAATATGAGCAAATCCACCCCGCACTGAAGCGCTCGCAAGACGATTTCACTCAACTTGCCTTTGCCTATAAGGTACTTCGGATTTTTTTTGCGCTGCCTTTGGATAACCGTGTCGGCAGCAATAATTGCTCCCGTGCGGGCAAGTTCGACCAGTTCATCCATCGACCTTTTGGCGCTTTCCCTGTCGGCATCCGTAACGCTCACCAGAATGGCCCGGTCTTCTCCGTGGACGGCAGCGGGAATGGCAAGTCGATTGCGTTCAAGTTCGTCTTCCAGCGAGCGGACAAGGGCCGGAAAATCAAGGTCAGGGGCATAACATGGCATCGGGGGCAAGACCTCCCAGCCGCTTAAACCGTTTGCGGCCCCCGGGAGTATATGGGCGACCTCGAGCTCAGTGGCCCCTCCGTGCTGATCCACATAGACGGCCCCAACACAGTCGAGCCGCAGAAAGACCAGGTCCATCAGGTCGTCCTGGGAAAGAGGCTCCGATTGCAAATGCGTGTGCACGAGGCGAAGGCCCCGCAGGCGCCATCGCCCGCCGCGGCTTTTGGGCAGGTCCGGTATGTAGAGCGCGCGCGGCCCTCCAATGAGCACAGTTTCGACGCCGCCGTCGCGGCCTATGAGCAATCCTATCTGTCGTCCGGATTCAAATGAGAGGTGTGCCAGGTCACGGGAGAGTTCGGGTGAAATAACCTGGTTTGCCGGGACCTTTCGACGGCCTAGCTTCTCAAGGCGCTGACGAATGCCGGGTTTGAGACCTGTCATACTTAAACCAATGATTTTCGTATGGCGCCTCCGCTGTAAATTAACAATTATACACCTCTACACCTTAGAAATCCTCAATCTGCAGCGGCCTCACTAGAATTTACCAGCTCAGGCGGGTTGTTTGCCTCATTTCTGTTATTTTATCTCTTTTCCGATCAAAACCGGGTTTACGGCTTTGTCATTGAGTGACGGCCATGTTTTCAAAACGCGTGTAGGTGCTTATGTAAGCTAGCTTAACAGTCTCACCGGAAGGGCCGTTTCTCTGCTTTCCGATTATGATTTCCGCAATCCCTGGTTCTTTGCAGGCTTGCTTGGCGTAGACTTCATCGCGATAGATAAAGGCGATTACGTCCGCGTCCTGCTCTATGGCGCCCGATTCGCGAAGGTCGCTCAGAAGAGGCCTTTTGTCAGTTCGTTCCTCGACTTTTCGATTCAACTGCGCGAGGGCGATTACGGGAATATCGAGTTCTTTTGCCAGACCTTTTAGCGAACGCGATATTTCAGATATCTCCTGCTCTCTACGCTCTACGTTATCGCGTCCTCTCATGAGCTGCAGGTAGTCTACGACAACAAGCCCCAGCCCCTGGTCGGACATCATCCTGCGTGCTTTTGCCCGCAGTTCCAGGGGAGAAATGGAGGGGGTGTCGTCTATGTATATCGGCACATCCATGAAAAGCCCGGCAGCCTGGAGAAGCTTGCCGCATTCCTGCCTGCTCAAAAAACCGGACCGGATTTTGTGCGAATCGACCCTGGCCTCCGCGCACAGGAGGCGCATGGCAAGCTGCTCCTTGCTCATTTCCAGTGAAAAGAAACCTACCGGGACCCCGCTCTCCTTTGCCGCATTTCTTGCGATGCATAAACCGAGAGCGGTTTTCCCCATGCTCGGCCTGGCGGCGATTATGATGAGATCGGATTTCTGAAACCCGGCCGTCAACTTATCCAGGTCCTTGTAGCCGCTCGTAACGCCCGTAACGCTCTCCCGATATTCCTGGTAGCGTTCGATCATCTCGATGTTCTTCTTGATGACTTCTTTGAGCGGAAAATAGGAATTGCGGATCCTGCGTTCCGCAATCTTGAAAATGGCGGCCTCGGCGTTGTCCAGGACCTCTTCGGTGCTTTTCCCCCCGCCATAGGCAAAAGACATGATTTCGTTTGCAGTCTGGATAAGCCGCCTCAGGACGGCCTTTTCGCTGATGATTTTAGCATAGGCGCCGACGTTGGCGACCGAAGGCATCGCGTCCACAAGGGCGGCGACATATGAAGCCCCGCCTATGCTCTCCAGTTGCTTGCGCTCTGTGAGGAGGTTCGTAACGGTCAGGATGTCAACAGGTTCGTTTCGTTCAAAAAGGTCCTGAATTGCCGTGAAGATTATACGGTGAGACTCTTTGTAAAACTCATCGCCCTTCAAGACCTCGAGGGCAGATGGCAAACTGGAGCCGTCTTGCATGATTCCCCCCAGCAGCGATTGTTCAGCCTCGATCTGCTGGGGTGGAATTTTGCGGAGTTCCGCGGAGAGGTCCTCCATAAACTACTCTTCTTTTTCAATCACCACGCGAATATTTGCTTTGACCTGGGCGCCGACCCGGATAGAAACGTTAAATTCTCCGAGCTGCTTTATCGGCTGTTCGAGCAGTACGTCCTTCCTGTCGATCGCAAACCCCCGCTCCTCAAGAGCCTTCGAGACGTCCGCCACACTTACCGAGCCGTAGAGTTTATGATCTTCGGCAACTTTGCGGCGCAGAGAAATTATGACGGAATTGAGCTTATCGGCAATGGCGAGCATCTCCTGGCGCTGTTGTTCGCGTTTTTGCGCAATAAGCCGCTTCTTATGTTCCAACTCGCGGACATTTTTGCCGCTGGCTTCCATAGCCAGCCCTTTTGGCAGAAGAAAATTTCTGGCAAAGCCTCGAGCCACATTCAACACGTCACCAATCTCTCCGATCGACGCCACTGTTTCGGTCAATATCACTTTCATTTGCGATACTCCTTATGGGGTGAGCCGGCAGGCTCATGCAGGATACATCATAACCGGGAACGGAAGCAAGCCGATTGCCCAACCTCTTGGACATGGCCTCAGGCCGGCTTTTTTACCAGTTTTCGAAAATCGAACCAGACATCAAAGAGCCCTAAAACTGCAGTCGCCATCAATGCAAACTGTTGTAGGAAAAGTACCGCATAAACAAAACCTTTAACGAAAAACGGCATTTTCCATTTCTCAAAATAGAAGGAAACAATTGCAAGACCCTGAAAAAAATATATGGTTCCGATAACGATAAGTAAATTGAACCCGAGCAGTTTCAAATCGCCCACAGGCAAGAGGGCCATAAGGCCCCCTGCTATTACGAACCAGACGATAAATTCCGGGGTCTTCCACAGTGTCAATTTCTCACGGACGCAAGACTCAATGCCCGCCGCCCGGCAAAATCTGCGCGAAACGAGCAGATTCAGCCAGGAAATTCCGAGAGTGCAGGATATAAACACCCCTGGGATGATTCTCACTATCAGTGGTACGGTATCAAGGAGATTTTGCTCCAGCTCCTGAGTCTCGGGGGAAGCACTCCCGAACTGCTTCAGGGTGGCAGAGATTGCACCCCGAAGGTCCTGCTCGATCAGCCTGACTATCTCACCTTTCGTTTCGCTGAACACCAGGATGGAAAACAGGCCGGCAATCCCGATCACGAGCAGACTGGAAACCCCGATTGTCTTCTCGGTGGACCATTGACTCCTGGAACCATATCCTATGATTGCGCCCATGCCGATCAGGGCCAGCAGGTATGGAATGCTGTGGGACGAGTCCAGCAGGTACAGAATCAGCGCACCAAGCACTCCCGCGAAACCGGGCACATACCAGGCAGCGGGAAGCCCCCACCTGATAATCGCAAGTGCTGTCGGCGCAGGAGTAAGGAGCCCGAAAAAAAAACCCGCCAGCGGTACGAACGAGATTGACAGAAAAAGGCCAATAGTCAGTACGATCTGGAAAAAGAACTCTTTTCCCGCAGAACCCAACCGCAAAAACGGCAAATTTCCATTGGGCGCATTCATTTCTTCAGGGGTTCAGCCCGCTAAAGCATGTGTATGGCAGTGTACGGCAGAAGTGCAATCTGGCGCGCTCTCTTTATCGCAAGCGTCAGCACGCGCTGATGTTTTGCGCAGTTGCCCGATATTCTTCTTGGAACTATTTTACCACGTTCCGTTACAAAGTAACGGAGCGTTTTCGAATCTTTGTAATCGATCCGCAGATCGGAATCCACACAGAAACGGCAGATCTTACGCCGCGCAAATGTACGTCTCTTACGCCTGACGGTCATCATATTTCAGCTCTCTTTCCATATTTTGACGATTTTCGGATCTCTTACTCTTCTTCGTCCTTCAGATCTTCAGCTTCGAAATCCTCGGGCATCTCCTCGTCTTCTTCCTCGTCAAGGGAGGCATGTGGGGATTCTTCCTCCTCACTGAAGGGAACCACGGCTGCTGCCTGTGCTAAGCGCTCCCTTTCCTTTTCCGGGTCGAAACGGTCTTCGAGCATAACCGTGATGAACTTGAGGATACGTTCATCGATCCGCAGATTTCGTTCGAGTTCGGAGACAAGCTTGGGCCCGCCGGCGTATTCCATCAGGATGTAGAGCCCGCGTGTGCGCTTGCGGATCGCATAGGCCAGCTTCCTCTTGCCCCATGGGACGTAGGTCAGGACCTCGCCTCCATTTGAGGTAACGATAGACTGAACTTTGTTGTCCACGGCTGAGATTGATTCGTCGGGCAGATCTGGGTCTGCGATAAAAAAGGTCTCGTACTTACGCATCGGATCTCCTCTCGGGTTAAATCGCCCCTCACGGTGGAAGGAGCAAGGAGTTAGGGTAAATGGGAAAAGAGTTATATAGCATCACACCAGGCTTGGGTCAAGGAGAGGTTTCGGGCGGTAGTGGGTCACTTCAAAACAACCCACTATCTTCAGGCCACCTGTCGTAGCGATCAAAACGTTACCTCGTCCCCGTTGCCCACGTAAAGTTTACTTCTGCTCCCGTATTTTGCCGATCCCTGAACGACGGGTATGCCGGCGGCGATCATCTTCTCAATGGCCAGGGCTCCCGTGCAATGGTTGGCGGCAACCTTATTGAGACCCATGGAAGCAAGATCGCCAATGATCGGATCGAGCTTTTCCTCCCATTTGTCAAAGGGGGCAATGTGCAGGCCGCCGTAGATACCGTATGGCTTCGGGTGCCCTTCGATCTGGTTTGTTCCGGCTTTGAGCAGGTCGATTACTCCCATGTGACAGCAGCCTGTTACCGTTACCAGCCCCTTGTCTTTCAGATTGAAAAAAAGCCCCTGTTCTCCGTGGACCCTGAGCATTATGGGAATATCGAACGCAAACGAACCGCATCCTGTAAACAGCTTCCGGATTTTCCCCGCTTCGAGTTCGATCAGTTCTCCCCTGTGCCCGCTGGATCGAATGAGTTCTTTGCCTTCAGCATAAAAGCTCTTCGAGATCAGCACCTTGATCTGCGGATTGTATTTCATCACAACGGGCAATCCCCAGAAATGGTCCATATGCTCATGCGAAATATACAGGAAATCGATCTCGCCTTTTTCCAGCATCCTGTCGATTCCCTCCCGTTGGAATGCATATTCCATCCATGCCTGATTCCATCCGGTGTCGAGCAGGAATTTTGTCCATTTTCCATCCGGATCTTCGCTTTCAACCAGTGCGCTGTAGCCGCCCGAGTTCTTGGAATTCCAGGCTATTACATATTGGCTTTGCGTATTGCCCCCGCCTGCTTTTACGTCGGCAAGCAACTGTTCGGTGTCAAACCAGCTCGTTTCCGAAATGCAGCGAATTTTTAGACTCTTGCATGTACCGATATCCGTCGGTTCTATTGACGGTCCCATAGCGGCTCCTTTTCCAGGACTAATGAAGCTTCATTTGACGGACAGATTTCTCCCGGTCGAATTCCGTCCATATGCACTAACTATATATACCAATTATACGAGTACTTTTAAGCGGAAAGATTTATAATAGCGATGATTGAGCCGCTGCCCTAAGGCCGGTTTCACATTTACACATGCCAGGAGGCTTACATGAAAATCGGCTGCCCGAAAGAAATCAAGAGCCAGGAATTCCGGGCGGGAATTATCCCTGCAGCGGTCAAGGCCTACGTGGATGCCGGACATGAGGTGCTCGTCCAGGAAGGAGCCGGCATCGGGTCGGGAATCCACGACGAGCAGTATAACCAGGCCGGAGCGCGCATTTGCGCGACGGCGGATGAGGTCTGGGCCGCCTCAGATATGATCATCAAGGTCAAAGAGCCTCTTGCAGCCGAATATGATTTCATGAGACCGGGGCAGCTCATCTATACATTTTTCCATTTCGCTGCTGATGAAAAGCTCACCCGTGCATGTCTGGAAAAGAAGATAGTGGCGCTTGCCTATGAGACGGTGCAAAAACCTGACGGCTCATTGCCTCTGCTGAAACCAATGAGCGAGGTCGCCGGCAGAATGGCTCCCCTGATGGGGGCATTCTACATGGGAAAGTTCTATGGAGGCAGGGGCCTTTTGCCGACAGGCGTTCCCGGAGTCGCCCCGGCAAACGTCCTGATAATCGGGGGCGGCACGGTTGGAAGCAACGCGGCCAAAGTTGCCGCAGGACTTGGCGCCAGGATAACACTGCTCGACATTGATCTGGACACCCTCGAGCACCTCGGCAATGTCATGCCTTCAAACGTTTCTCCGATTTACGCGGACGCCTATACGCTCGATAAGGGCCTCAGAGAGTCGGACATCGTGATCGGGGCGGTTCTGGTAACCGGCTCGAAAGCCCCTAAAATAATAAAGCGCGAGCACCTGAGCATAATGAAATCCGGATCTGTTATCGTCGACGTCGCAATCGACCAGGGAGGCTGTGCCGAAACCTCCCGGCCCACGACTCACAGCGACCCGATATATACAGTGGACGGCGTAATTCACTATTGCGTCGCGAACATGCCGGGCGCTTACGCCAGGACCTCGACTTTTGCCCTGAACAACCGCACGGGAAAATACGGCGTCATGCTGGCTCACCAGGGAGTGGAAACCGCCTGCCTGGAGGAACCGGCGTTGATGAACGGACTGAACATGTACAAAGGCTATATAACCTTCAAACCCGTGGCGGAGGCGTTGGGCCTGGAACAGTTTTATAAACCGGCCGCAGAAATTCTTGGCCGCCCCGTGCTGAAAGGTGAAAAGATCGGCTTTTGACTCCGTAAATACGCGGCATAAAAGTCTGTCATTTCACCGATTCTTCGTCTAAAAGATTACTCGATTCCATGAAAGATAAACTTCAGATCCTGCACTTCTGGACCGACCCTGGAGACGCCGAACGGCTTATTCGCGAACTTGCCGCTGCCGGGATCGAATTCGAGGCCAGGCTCGTGAAGACACACGAGGAGTATGTATCCGCTCTGGTCGGGGGGAAATTTGCTCTTATCGTAGCTGACGCAAGGGCCGAAACGCCCGGGGCCGGTGCTGAGCAGATGTCTCTTCACGGGATCGCACAGGAGATTTCACCCAGGACTCCTTTCGTGCTGCTTTGCGACCCCGCGGACCCGACGGGTGAAACCGCTGAGAAAGCAAACGGTTTCTCATTTGTGTCACGAAAGGATCTGCACCGGCTTAAAAGTGTAATTACCCGGACCCTGAAGCAGTTCCCATCGAGATGAATCACGTCGACAGTTCGGTAACGTACGGCTTCGGTTCATTTAACGCGAAGGTGAGAGCCTGAGAATGTTTTCGGCCCACCGGATAAACCGGATACATGCAATAATCGATAATCACATCCACGTCTGGTCGGCTGATCCCTCTTTTGCCCCGTTGGCTCGAGTTCTCAAAGAAGATAGAGATATACTCGTACAAAAAGTCCTGGCCCTGACCGCTCGACGGGTTCCCGGAGGAGGGGATGGGCGCGATGCCGTGCGTCAATTCCTGTTGAGCTATGCGCTCGAGCGTAATGCAGGCGAAATCACTTCAGAGCATTTTACTATTTTCCGTGAAGCGGAAACCGTTGAGGTTATTCTTGAAGACTCATATGGAGTCAGAGCTGGCGCCGAAAGGGACGAAATTCTTATCCCGCATCAGGTCGAGGCGCTTAAAATCATTGTACAATGTTTCTTCCGAAAAAAATCGGCCGACCAAAAGGATGTGATCTGTTTTCTCCATCTTTTCTGCACTGAGAAGACGCGCTTGCGCCCGGACCAGGACAGGACAATGCGCTTCAGGTCGATGATCTGGTTTGTTTACCTGGCGATTGAAATTATAATGAATGAGCCGGTCGTATGCCTGAAGGGCTTCGAATTTTTCAGAAATAAATTCAGAGACTTGCTGGATCGTACGATCGACGGAACCATCATTGATGAAGAATCCAGAATGCCGGGGTTTGAAGGCGGAAAGTGGGAGAACACACTTTTTGGCTGGCTCCAGGGCGAAGACCGAAAGCAATTTGTCGACAAACTCAAACGCCAGTTCAACCTCGAAAACAGGATTGAGCATGCCAACCGGCGCCTTCTGGCCGACCATAGGAAATGTGTGCTGGACCAGGTTTTGACACTATTTTGCAAATGACATGGCGCAGCCCTGAATGCACATTAACCTAACCGGCACGAACCAGGAGCGCATTGCGCCAATGCGCTTTTTTCGGAGAACAATGTGAATCCTGACGAACTCTTCGAGAGGTTTCCGGACCTTCTCTTCTCGAGCTTCAGAAATCAGATGCTCCTGGGCAACGTCCCCGCAGAGACGGTTCAAAGTATTCTCGAACCACTCCTGACGAATTTCCATGAACTGATGCTTCTGCTCCCGCCTCATATCCAAACCGATTTCGAAAATATTCTAAGGATTTATCCGGACGTTGCCGAGCGCTTCGGCGTGTGGATTAAACCCTCTATCCTGGAGTCTTTGCGGTGTTTGGTCGAATACCGGTCTTCCGTGGGGTCCGGTGAGCCTCCGGCCGATTTGGAACTTGATCGTGCAGCAGAACCTCAGCAAAAACTGGAAGGCGCAAAACGCTCATTCGTGAACGAAGGGCAGGGATTTTTCACTACTGATAAGGGCAGTCCCGTTTACCTCGAGTTCGTTTGCTCCGAAGGTGACGATTGGGCTTCTTTTGAATACAAACCTTCCCAATTCGAAATCGGAATTTATATCTGCGATATTTACACTACTACTCTTAGCCCCCGGACTCCCAAGCGGCGGGTTCCGGTTAGCGTCCTTTCGGGAATCCTCATGCAATGCGTCCGGGGGGTGACCGTCAGGATAATCGAATTAAACCCTGATTCTAAAGTGGGGTTGCCCGGAGATTTACGATCAAACGAGTCATAAAACGTGATTGTAAAGGCGCGCACCGCAATCTCACACTTTCTCAGAATTCAAGTTGTTTGGTTAAGCCTTTGACTCAGAAAAGAAAACAAGAAGATCGCTCAATTAATCTCAGGCTGGCCTTCCTTTTCGGACTCGGCAAGGCGCCGGCTGCGCCCGGCACCGTGGCGACGCTCATAGCCGGAGTTCCATGTTTTCTTGCTGCCGGGCGCTTTTCCTGGCAAATGCAGTTAGCTTTCTCCGCCGTCGTATTTATGATCGGATGGTATGTTTCCGGAAATGCGCAACGCGAACTGGGCAGGATCGACCCGGGCGAAGTCGTAATCGATGAACTGTGCGGGTACCTCGTGGCCATGACAGGCCACCCTGTAAGCTTTGTGTCAATTCTGAGCGGTTTTTTGCTCTTTCGGCTGTTCGATATATGGAAACCCTGGCCGATCCGTTCATTCGAGAGGAAACTGCAGGGGGGCGCCGGGATAATGCTCGACGATGTCCTGGCGGGAATTTACGCCAACGTTCTTGGACTTATCCTTTTGAAACTGGTGAGTAAGTGAGCGTGGAGCAATCCGGCGTCGAAATCTTCGGCAAATCTGAGCAATCCAGCCATTCTTCCAGGTTTGATCTCATTTCAGCCGTGCGCCGATAAAATTATTCCCGGCAGTGGACCGGCCCTGTTTAAAAAACCTGCAAATTAGGGTAAAAATAATAGTTGAGTTCGGAGAAGAATGCATGGACCAAAAAACTTTTGAATTCTTGCGTCGGCACTCCGTGAACTTCCTTACCATGGCGCTGGAGAGCGACCGGCACGAAAAGATACTGTATCCCGATGGCTATGGAAAGTGCAGCCGGCAGTGCGGCGATACTCTGGAAATATTCCTGATGGCGCGAAACGGCAGGATTGGTTCGGCGTCTTTTTACACGCAAGGCTGCATTTATACGGTCGCATGTGCCAATACATTGGTCCGCATGATCGCAGGTAAACCGGTTGAAGATGCCGGGGCCATTTCATCTCAGCATATTGCCGACTTTCTCGAGACTTTGCCAAAGGCCGAATTCCATTGCGCTGAACTTGCCGTCCAGGCGCTCCGGATCGCTCTTCTCGACCTCAAGAAAACCGAACGCCAACCATGGACTAAATTCTACAGAAAGCTGTAGATTAGATATTTTAATAGAATATTTATCGGGGAAGCAGGAGCGGGCGCCGCTCGCAACCGCTTCGCCGGATACAGAAGGAACTCGAACATCAGCATGCTGATTCCGTCACGAACCGAATGCCTGGAATTGCTCCAGCGATTCGATATGCCGCATCATATACGCAGGCACAGTCTTCTGGTTGCTGAAGTGGCGCTCTTTCTTGCCGCCCGGTTAAACCGAAACAGCTCCCGGTTGGATTTGCCGCTCATAGAAGCTGCGGCCCTTTTGCATGACATAGGGAAAGTGTCCTGCTTACTGACAGGTGAGAACCACGCTGAACTTGGCGCCCTCATGCTCGATGGGATTGTACACCCGTCGGTTTCCCGTATCGTTGAAGAGCACATATCGTTGACATCCTCGCAGGTTGCCGGTCCCGTCACGGAGTCCTTGATCGTCAACTACTCCGACAAGAGAGTGATGCACGACCAGGTTGTTTCGGTCGAGGAACGCTATGAAGACCTCATCGCGCGTTATGCAAAAGGACCCTCACAGGAGCAATTCCTGCGCCGTAAGCTCGATCTCTACTCAGCGCTTGAAGCGACCGTTTTTTCTCACCTGGACATAGCGCCTCATGAAGATGAAATTATGGGGATCACCATTGACCGCATCAAAGGAGCGTGACCGGATATCATGGAAACGAAAAAGCTGACAATCGCCTTGCTGGCGGGAGGGAAATCGGCTGAACGCGAGGTTTCCCTGGAAAGTGGTGAACAGGTTTTTCGCGCGCTCGATAAATTGCGCTACGAGGTCCTCAGGTACGATCCGGCAACGGACCTGCCGTTACTGGCAAAGGATGCTCAAAGGATAGACGGCGCCCTTATAATTCTCCATGGAAGAATGGGTGAAGATGGAACCATCCAGGGGCTGCTCGGGTCTTTGGGAATACCCTATCAGGGCAGCGGCGTACTCGGGAGCGCCATTGCCATGAATAAAATCCTGAGCAAGCAGCTTTATGTCCAGGCAGGACTGCCTACCGCCCCTTACGACGTGGCTGACAGGCTCAACCCCCCGCAGGCCTCGGCCGTTCTTGACAAGCTGGGGCTGCCGGTTGTCATCAAGCCTGAACATGAAGGGTCCAGCATTGGTTTGACAATCGTAAAAGAGGCCAAAAACCTCCAGAGTGCGTTAGAAAAGGCGTGGCGTTTCGACAGGCGCTGCCTGGTCGAAAAATATATAAACGGAATAGAGATCACCGCCGGAGTTCTTGGAAACGACGATCTGACAGCTCTTCCGCTGATTGAAATCTGTCCTGACGAGAAGTACGAATTCTTCGATTACGAGGCCAAATATACGCCCGGCGCCACAAAGGAGATCTGCCCCGCCCGCATTGCACAGGACCTGACCGAAAAAGCTCAGCAATACGCCAGGCGCGCCCACAATGCCCTTCACTGCAGAGGCTACAGCAGGACCGATATGATCCTTTCAGGAAACGATCTCTACCTGCTGGAGACGAACACCATACCCGGAATGACCGCCACGAGCCTTTTCCCGCAGGCCGCAGCACAGGCGGGCATCGGGTTTTCCCAGCTCTTGGACAGGCTGATCGAGCTTGCCCTGGAGAAGTAGGCATAAAGCAAGGCGCAGAAAGCAAAAAACCATTCCTGTTCACTGCTCACTGCTCACCGACCTCACAGACGCGCGATTATCCGCGCAATTTGCGCGCGCTTTTTCGAATAGGCGCTGGAGAGTATTGTCCTCAGGTTTGCCTCGATGTCATCTTCCGTGTTGATCCTGGCGTGCTGCTCGGAGGAGAGTTCATCCAGGCTCTCGTACTCGTCGATAAGTCCGGGCAGCTGTTCGACTCTTGCGTCCGAACCGCTGCTTTCGCCTTGCCGGCGCAGGCCAAGCCTTTCCCTGATAGTCGTCAGGGAGCTTACGCACTCGAAGAACAAAATGTTGGCATCCATGTCCTGAGCCAGCCGTACCGCCTCTTCGCGCCATTTTTGCCTTGAGAACGTGGCGTCCAGAATCACAGAATGTCCGTTTTTCAGCTCATCGTGAGCCATGGAGAGCAACCGTGAATAGATGTGCCCCCGCATGTCTGACCTGTATATTCCCGTGCCGAAGGGTACCGCGCCTCGGTACCCTGGAAGCTCCTTCCGGGCCTCGTCGGACCTGAAAAGAATGATATGGAATATCTCACGCAGCCGCTCGGCAAAGGTTGATTTCCCGGTCCCGGGCATGCCGCACAAGATCCAGAGCGTAGGCCGGGCAAACTGAATTGCGTATCCGAAGGCAAGGTCGAGATACTCGACGGCGCGCCTCTCCATCAGGCGCTTTCTCGGTCCTTCCGCCAGTTCGGCCATGCTCAGACAGGATATTTTCATCTTAACGACCGCGCGGTAGCACGAGTAGAAATCCAGCAGTGTGTATATCCCGTAGTCCCGGCTGAACTCAGTGTAGCCGTTCAACACCCCGAGGCTCAAATCGGCGCCTCCGAGCCGTTCGACGTCCATGTGAAGAAACGCGAGGTCAACGGCGGTATCGCCGTACCGGAAACGTTCGTTAAATTCAATGCAATCGATTATCTGAATTCGGTCGAGGAAGTAAACATGCTCGGCTCTGAGGTCTCCATGACCGTCGCAGATGCGTCCTTCTGCAATCCGGCGCTGGAAAAGGCCCCCGCGGTCCCTGAGAAATCCGCGGCTTGACTCCTTTACAAATTCCAGTTGATCCTTCACAAGCGGGTTTCCAACAAACGGCTCCAGTTGGCGGAAATTCTCCTCCGTGTTGAACTCTATGACTTCGCGGCTGCCGTAACGCTCGATTTGCTCATTGCGCTCGCTGGCAGCGTAAAACTCGGCCAGACGGAGGCCGAGGCGCAACATCTCATCGCTGCTGATAGTCCCGCTGACGATAAGGTTGGCAAGAGAAGCCTTATCCGGGAGCTGTTTCATCTTAACCGCGTATTCAACCACCTCGCCGCTATCTCCCGGATGAAACCCGTCCCCCGCCCTGCTCAATGGGACTACGGCCATATATACTCCCTGGGAGAGCCGCTGATTGAGGCAAACTTCAAGTTCGCACATCCGCCGCCTGGTCTCCAGGCCCGTGTAGTCCAGAAAACCGAAGTCGATTGGCTTCTTGAGCTTATAAACAAAATCCCCGGTTAGAAAGACGGATGATATATGCGTATCGCGCCTTTCCAGTTTTGAGACCGGATGCGGATAGAAAGCGGGATCGGCCATGGCCCGGCATAACTGCTCAAATGTTTTCGGATCGCTCACAGGATTTTTCTCCGAAAGGAAATCGCCGAGCTTAATATAAGTACCGGGGGATGTATTATTCTGAAAAGGGAGGGGAAAAAGCGCACGCAGCGCAAAACGCTCCGATGTCTTACTGGTGCCTTTCGATAAACGCATAAGCGCTGTGGTTGTGAATGGACTCGAAATTTTCGACGTCCACCAGGAACCACGTGACGTTCGAATCCTGTTTCAATTCATAAGCTATGTCGCGCACCACGTCTTCGACGAATTTGGGATTCTCGTAGCCGTACTCGGTGACATATTTTTCATCGGGCCTTTTGAGAACCGAGTAGACATCACAGGAAGCGGCGCTTTCCACGATTCTTATGAGGTCCTCTATCCAGATAAAATGTTTGAAGCGAACGGCGAGCCGTACGGTACCCCTCTGGTTATGGGCCCCATATTGGCTGACCTCTTTGGAACACGGGCAAACGGTCATAATGGGAACATTTACTTCGAGTACCAGGTCATAGCCCTTCCGGCTGTCCAGAGAACCCACTATACGGCAGCCGTATTCCATCAAACCCGCACTTTCCGTAACAGGTGAGAGCTTTCGAATGAAATATGGAAAATTTATTTCCATATGGGCAGATTCGGACTGGAGATGGATCTGAAGAGCTTCCAGAACGCTGGAGAACTCCCTTATATCGAGATGGCCGTGGAATTCGTTCAGGAGTTCGATGAAACGGCTCATGTGCGTGCCCTTGAACTCCCGCGGCAGATTAACGTACATGTTTATAGAGGCCACCGTATGCTGGACCCCGTTTCTCTTGTCCATCACAGTAACAGGATAGCGGATATCTTTCACGCCCACCTTGTCGACGCTTATGTTCCTGTGATCAGCCCGATTCTGGACATCGATCATAAAAAGCTCGTCCTGCGTTAGAGTCCGACAGCTTCAGATGCTTCCACCAGGTTCTTCACTATTTTGTCGAGACCTGTCCGGGTTTCAGCGCTCACTTTCTCCGCAAATGTTGCCTGGAGGTCTGCTTCGATAATAAGGTCATCATAAGGCATGAAGCCAAGAATCAATTGGCCGCTGAGGACCTTTCTCAAAAACGAGCGATCTTTCTCGTTGCGGACCTTGTTGCAAACCAGACCGATTCGTGTCAGCCCGATATCCTTGCCGAGTTCGCGTATGCGTGAGGCCGTCTCAACGCTGCGCTGCCCGGGTTCAACAACCGTGATCAACCAGTCGACGAACTTCGAGGTTCCACGGCCCAGGTGTTCGATCCCGGCCTCCATATCCATGATCACGACTTCGTCACGTCTCAGTATAAGATGCTGGACCAGGTTCTTGAGCAAAATGCTCTCCGGACACACACAGCCCGTTCCGCCTTTTTTGATTCCGCCCATGACCATCAGCCGTATGTTCTCACCCTTGCGGACGGAAAGTTTTTCCGGCAGGTCGTCAACCTGCGGATTGAGCTTGAAAAAGCCGCCGTAAGTGCCCGGAACCGACTCGGTTCGTTCGGCGACCAATTCCTTCATCTGCGAGATAGGAGTTATCGATCCGGCGTTTTCTATCCCCAGGGCGTGCGCAAGATTTGCGTCAGGGTCGGCGTCGATCGCGAGAACACTTTTACCTTGATCGGCAAACCACTTTACAAGGAAAGCACAAAACGTAGTCTTTCCAACTCCGCCCTTTCCAGTTACAGCTATTTTCAAAATGCCCCCTTCAACTATGTCCCGGATCACATTCCCGATTGAATTTTTCTTCCCAGACCGATAAGCCGGTAAACCAGGCTTCCGCTCATCACCGCGATGTCTTCAGCCGAAAGATTCCGCTGAATGCTCTCATCAAATAGAATTGTAGCATCCGGAGGAAACTCCTCATCACCCTTCCATAGAACCAGTTGAACGCAAATATTTGGAAAGACGGCAAATTCCATTGCGAAATCCCCGTTTTCCACGCGCGAGGCCCCCATCATCGAGGCACATTCTACAAAAAGCTTCCCGTTATTGCCGTAAAAATTTACGAACGGGTCTCTGGCGCGTTTCTGAAACGCTTCGAAGTAAAAATGACCATCGGGTATGTGGCGAAAAGTGATGACCTTCCCGGTTCTTTTCTTCCCGGAAGCGCCCAGCAGATAATGCGCGATAAGAATTCTGTCCGGAAGCGGGACCTCTTCGCTCGAATTTTCCTTGCGAATATCCGTTTCAGGATGGATTTGTACTATGTACCTGTTGCCCAGAAATGGAACGACCAAGCCCTGCTCGGGAGAAAACTCGGCCCCGGCGGCTTTGGCGAGCGTCGCGACATCTCTTTTTTTCAGTTCTATTGAAGCCAGACGGAAGGATTCTTTGTAATCGTCAATCCGAGCCACAGAAACACCTCACTTTGTTCGGTATACAATTCAAGAGCTGAACACCGGGGAAAAAAGTCGGCACTTTTCGGGTCGAGGTCTTCGGAGTGAAAAAATAGATGGGCTTGAGCAGGATGATCCGCTACCGCTTGCCTTGCATAGAAAAAACATAGTGATTAACCGTTGCTCATCTACACCGAATCCAAGCTTTATATTCTAAATCAAATGGAGTCTCCAGATCAATGCTTCAAGACAACTTTATAGTCAGATGCAGCCGGTGCGGCGCAAAAAATCGCATTCCACGCTCGCGCGCTGGAGAAAAAGCCGTTTGCGGCAGATGCCGCACTCCCCTCCAATTCACCGCCGCATACCCCGAACGGACACTGGTCGTGGATGAACGCACATTTGACTCCGAAGTCCTCAGGTTCCCCGGACCCGTGTTCGCGCTTTTCTGGGCGCCATGGTGCGGCCACTGCCAGCGATTACTGCCTATTTTTGATGAACTCGCCAAGGAGTACTCCGGGCTCGTGAAATTCATCAAAATCGACATGGACAGGAGCCCAGGCCTCACTTCCCAATACCAGGTAATGAGTGTCCCCACAATGCTTGCGTTCAAAAACGGCAAGGTTGCGAACCGATTTGTAGGGGCTCTTCCCAAAGACCAGATCGTCAACCATTTGCGTGCTTTGCTGTAACCGGACGAAGACAACAGATATAATCAGGTAAGCGCCATAGCTGAGGGAAAAAAACGGGGTACCCACCCGTTGCGTGGGTACCCCGTTTTGTATTCAGGATTTATGATCTCGCCCCGGCGAGATCTAAAATCATACTACTCGGATTCCTGCCTTGCTTCCGCAAGACGCCTGACTGTAACTTCGTCGGTTGAATAATCAGGCAACAGAATCGGAGCGACAATCGGGTCGGTAACACCCTCACGGGCGAGTTCATCTTCAAATTTGACCACGTGATCCAGCGTGGGTCTCTTGAGTTCCACGCCGGAGAGCACGTATTTTGCCGCGCTCACACCGGCTCTTCTTCCGAATGTGATGACATCCTGCAGGCTGTTGCCCATGAGGCGGTTTTCTCCGTGCAGACCGCCTGTGCACTCACCTGCCGAAAACAGGCCGGGAACCACCGTCTCGCAGTCTGCATTTATGGCTATCCCGCCGTTCTGATAGTGCAGGGTCGGATAGACGAGCATAGGTTCCTTGCTGATGTCTATTCCATGCCGCTCGAACTGTATGAACTTGGCCGGCAGTTCCTTGCGCACCGTACCTTCTCCATGCAGCAAGTCGATCATGGGCGAATCGAGCCACAAGCCGAAACGTCCTGTCGGCGTGATTACCGCCTTGTGGACATCGACGGCTTCTTTGATCAGTTCTGCTGATTCGACATCGCGGGGTTCGAGAGGAAAGCAGAACTGCTCGCCCTCGACATTGAGAACGTGTGCGCCCAGTCCTCGAACCTTTTCGGTAATGAGCAGTCCCACATTCTGCTCCGGATAGGCAACGCCGGTCGGATGGTATTGGGTCGAGGGCAGGCAGGTCGTGCCTACGCCGGCCCTGTAAGCCATGACGACTCCATCCATCGTGGCGCCGTAGTGGTTCGTTGTAGCGAAGCCTTTTATGTGCAGTCGGCCGTTTCCGCCGGTAGCTATGATTACAGCTTTTGCGCGCGTAATAAAAAACTCGCGGGTTTCCATGTTGTAGAGGATAGCGCCTGCGCATTTCCCGGTTTCATCCAGGATGAGCTCGACGGCCGGGCAGAACTCGACGACCCTGATCCGGTCCCTGCGGTTTCTGGCCTCATCCCGCAACACGCGCATGATTTCAGCGCCCGTCATGTCGCCGGACGATTGCATGCGTTTCCGGCACGACCCTCCGAAGTGACGGGAATCGAGGCGCCCGTCGGGCAGCTTGTTGAAGATCATGCCCAAAGATTCCAGCCAGGCGATTGAAAGCGGGGCGTCGTGGGCAAGTGCCGCAACCAGGTCGGGCTGGTTGGTGAAGTGGCCTCCGCCTATGGTGTCCATATAATGATAGAAGGGTGAATCGCATTCCTGCGCAGCGGCCTGTATCCCGCCCTCGGCCATCATGGTGTTGGCGTCGCCGTGGCGCAGCTTGGTGGCCATTATTACCGACAGGCCCGCCTCGGTAGCCATGAGGGCTGCGGAGGTCCCCCCTCCGCCGGCCCCGAGAATCAATATGTCGGTCTCGTAATCGGGCTTTGAAAGATCGACCTTATCGTGGCGAAGCAGCGATCTGGACTCCATTACCCTTGCGATCTCTTCAGGAACGACCAGCCCTTTATCGGGGCCGGCCTTGAGGGCCCTGCGGCCTTCCTTCTGATAGTCGGGATGATATTTGCCCAGGACCACCGCACGCTCTTCCAGCGACAGCGCCGGAAAATTTTCCCCTCGCTTCGATCTTGCGACACGCTCCGGCCTGGTTGCCTCGACCTTCTTTATAAGTTCCTTCATCTCAGGTGTGTAACCCATAACGTCTTTCTCCTTGAATTGCCTGCATCTCTATAACTGAAATACGAAGTTTGTAAGACCGCCGCAGTCGCGAAGATCATAGATACTTGGTATCCTTTGGCATCCAGGTCCCCAGTGGGGCCATGTCGGGTTCGCGTTCGCGCTCTTTGTATATCTTTTCAAGCTCGGCATGACTCACCTTCTGAAGCTCATCGAGCATGTCGTCATATTTTCCCGATTCGATTTCTTCAACTCGCGTGCGCAGGTGTTCGGCATGCGGCTGGATATACTTGCCGTAAATGCGCCGAACAAGCTGTGCGATGTGATACTGCGGTAGTTCGCCCATACAGCGGCTGGCGCACATTCCGCACTGGATGCAGTCGAATGAAAGCCGGGCTGCTCTGGCGATGTCGCCTTGCTTGACAGCGGAAATGTAATCGAGCACCTCCACGTGCATCGGGCAGGCTTTGGTGCAGTTATTACACGCAACGCAACGGAACAGTTCCGGATAAAGGGAGTGAATCGCCTCCGCAACGGGCTCCACCTTTTCTATATCGTAGACCGCGCGGTTTGCAGGATAGAAAGGAATCTGCGCCAGGTACATGTTCGGTTCGACTACAGTCTGGCAGGCCAGGCCGAAGTAGAGCTTATAGTCGCCCTCCCTGCGGTAGACTGTCGGGCACGCTCCGCAGATGCCGCCACGGCAGCCCGCGCCCCTCAGGAACTTGAAACCTGCATATTCCATTGCTTTCATGATAGTGAGCGTTTCAGGGACTTCGTAGCGCTTGCCCATCACATAAATGGGGATTGTTTTCGCCCCCTCGGGAAGAATGGCTCTGTCTCCGGTTGCAACCTGTCTTGCGGGTGCTGACATCTTATTTCTCCTTGGCTTAAAAATCTAACTTGTCCTAATCTCGATATCCGGCCGCATCATTCGGCTTCAAACGTGAGCCGTCGGTCCGACCGGAAAATTCTTCGCCTTTAGAAACTCGCCACAGCTCGGATCATTCAAATCGAGCCGGTAAGTTTCGTGAGATAGCCCCAGGGCAATGGCCAGAATTTGAGTGAAATAATAAACAGGCAGCTTGCTCGATATTTTTTGGCTCCGCAGAAGCTCTTCCTGTTTTTTCGCCAGGTTATATTCGCAAAGCGGACAGCTCAGGATGAGTGCCTCTGCGCCCGCGTTCGAAGCGCTTTCGATAACTCGAGCGATCGTTTCGAGGGCGGCCTCGGGGTTGGCCACGATTTGATACGACCCGCAACAGACCGTGCTCGCCGCAAAATCCACCGGGACGCCGCCAAGCGCCTCGACGAATTCATTCATAATTTTGCCGCCGCCTGCAGGTTCAATGGCCACATCTTTGGGCCTGACCAGCGTACAGCCGTAATACGAGGCTATTTTCATTCCATTGAGAGGGGCTTTGAGTCTGGCTCGCAGGTTGTCCCAACCCAGCGTATCCCGCAGAAAGTTCAGGAAGTGCACGACCTCGACTTCGCCGCTGTACGGCTTTTCTTCGCTCATGAAGTCGTTAATGGTCTTCCTTTTCACCTCATCGTTTCGCATCAGAAGATTCGCTCTGGCAAGCGTGTTGTAGCACATGGAACAAAGCGTCACTATCCGATCGCTCCCCTGCTCCATGGCTCTTGTGAGGTCGCGCACCGGTGCAACGTGGTGGATCAGATCGTCATCGGCAAGAGAGTGGACCGCGCCGCAGCAATTCCATCTCGGCAACTCCTCGAATTCGATCCCAAGGGCCGCCATGGACGCTACCGCCGCATCCTCCAGGTTCTTCGCTTTGGTCTTCAGGGTACATCCGGGATAGTAGCTAGCTTTCATGATAATCCTCAACTGGTCAGTTTTCTGAAGCAGCTTACCAGAGCCATCTGAGGCAGCTCTTTGATGGTCTCAGCGGCCAGCTTGGAAGGCTCGATCATATTGATGTTTTTCCTCAGGGTCAGAAGCCGCACCGCCTCCATGACTCTCGCCAGATCGATGCCCCTGGGGCAGTTGGCCGTGCAGGTGTGACAGGATGCACAGGTTTGGCTGGTCCTGGAACCCGAGACGCTTTCTTCCATCCCCAGTTGAGCCATTCGCATGATCCTTCTCGGCATGGTCTCCATCTGGCCGGACATGGGACAGGCGCCCCCGCAGGTACCGCATTGGAAACACTTGTAGATGTCCTGCCCGCTCAGTTGACCGATTCTCTCGATGAACTCGTGTTTGATTGTCTTGTCAGAAATTTCGATCGGCATTTTCTTCCTCTTTTTCTTTGCGTTCAGTCCGGTGCCTCAAATCGCCCGGGGTCCTCGTTCTGTGCTCGAAAAATCCCAAGACACAGGCTTGAGCCCAGGGGCAATGTGAACCCATGCCAGGGCTGACCGGCCCACTTCCGGGATACTACCTGAGGTAATAACCCGCTGTTCTGGCTTGGAAAATTCCGGATTTTGGAACAGGCTCTTAGATGCTTGTACCAGGAAAAACACCTAACATATTAGCTACAGGAGGAATCCAGAAGTCCAAAACCTAATCCACAAACAATCGAACCGCAGCAGCGTGATGAGCGAAAATCTTCAACAGATACCTGGTAAAGCCTCCGGTCCTGAGACCGGTTGGAGAATACTTACAGGGAAGGCTTTTTAATCCATTCAGATCGATTTGTGAAGAATAAAGTGCGAATATTTTCCTCATTATGCATTCCGAAATGTGCAAAATTTGGGTCCTCGGAACACTGGGCCCCGGGACTATTTGATTGTAATATTCGAAAAAATCTCTAAAATCTGTTCCCTTCAGCGCATAATTTTCCCTCTGTGAAGGTAACTATGGAACTCAGCATTCTCGGATCTGCAGGTTCAGAAGCCCCGGGACTCAACCCCCCGGCATTTCTCATTGACAACTTTCTTATGCTCGATGCGGGAACCGTTGCGCTCTCTCTGGAAAAAATAGCGCAGTGCGCCATAACTCACATATTCCTTACTCATGCCCATCTGGACCATTTGAAGGGCATACCCTTCCTTCTGGACAACCTCAACGCAATGAACCCGGCCTGCCGGATTCTGGTCCTTAGCGGAAAAGAGGTCATATCCGATATCCGGAGGCATATATTTAACAACAGGATCTGGCCTGATTTTACGGCCATCCCCAATATTGAGAATCCCCTTATGCGCTATCAGGTGATCTCGACTCGCAACCCGGTGGTTATTGGCGACTATAAAATCCTGGCGACGAGGGTCAACCACTCGGTTCCGGCTTACGGATACCTCGTCGAGCATGCTTCAGGTGCATCTTTGCTCTACACCGGAGATACCGGCCCCACGGAGGCGATCTGGAAAAAGATGCGCAACCGTAATGTAAAAGCGCTCATCGTGGAGGTTTCATTTCCCGATGAGCTCAGCTCGCGCGCTCTGGCAACCGGCCATCTCTCCCCGTCTCTTCTGGAAGCGGAGTTCCGCAAGATGCCGAGCCTGCCGGAAAGAATCTATATTTCACACTTGAAACCTCCTTACAGGTCACAGATAGAGGCCGAACTGGCGCGCATTCCCGGTGTATGTCTGGAACTGCTCGAGGAAGGCAAAACTTTCAAAATACATTGAACTTCAATCCCTTAATTTAGGAATTCAGGAATCCGGGAATTCAGGAATTTAATCCCTTGATCCTTCAATCCTTCAATCCCTCAATTCAAGGGCTTATCACAGCAGCATCTGATGAGCATATTTCGAACGATTAAATTTCCAATCCTGCTTTTGCTGTTATCCGAAGTCCTGCTCATTCTTCTTTTCCCTGCCTCCCTTATTTTTGAATCAAACGTAACCGCCGGAGGCGACACCCCATCGCATTTCATTGCAGCCGTGGCGATGAGCAAGGGGCTGCACCTTTTTTTCTCGCCGGTCACCTGGATTCACGGCGCTTATGGGGGTTTTCCGCTCTTCCTTCAGTACTTTCCCCTGCCTTTTGATCTCATGACCCTTCTCTCTCTGGTCCTCTCCTTCAAGATCGCCTTCAAGCTCGTTACGCTGCTGGCTATTATCCCTATGCCTGCTGCCGTCTATATGTGCCTTCGGCGCCTTGGCTATGGACAGAATACGGCGGCAATCGGCGCCGTGATGTCGCTCCCGTTCCTTTTCATGACCGAGAATTCGATGTGGGGAGCAAACATCTTCAGCACTCTTTCCGGCGAGTTCGCCTTTGGAATTTCAGCCGTTCTATACATCATCTTCACCGGGAAACTATACGCGGACATCGCCGGCCGTAAATCTGCGTTCGGCAGTTCCGCCCTTGAAGCCTCAATAGCTTTGAGCAGCGGATATCCTCTTCTCCAATCCGCAATGGGGACGTCCTATTTCATTCTGAGGGGCGGCAACTTCCGATACATACTCCGGCTCCATGCTGCGGCGTTCGGACTTGCCGCATTCTGGCTGCTCCCGGTCCTCTGGCGCATCCGCTGGGATACGCCATACGTGCATTCCTGGCATTTCGAACACTGGACTGCAATAGCGCCCCCCCTTCTATGGCCTTCATTCGCCGGGACCCTGATTGTCGCTTTCTCGGGAATTCGCAGCCTTTTCGGCCAGGGCAAGGGATTGAGCGCTACCTTTCATGAATCGATCGACAGTCCCGAATTCTATCTATTCTGGCACTTTGCAATGGCGCTGCTCGGTTTCAGCCTGGCCACTTCCCTGGGACTTGTGGATATCCGCTTTTTGCCTTTCGCCCAGATAATGCTCGTGCTGCTTGGCGCAGTCGGATGGGGCAGGCTCCTGTCGCGTCTGCCGCGCCCGAACCTGTGGCTGGCTCTATTCTGCGCCGCGGTTATCGCCCTTACCCTGACCAGGGCTTGCGCCTTGGATGCGTGGATCAGGTGGAATTATTCCGGCATGGAATCCAAGCCCTTCTGGAACTCTTACCGCATGGTGAATGATTACTTGCGCGGAGATGCAAACAGCGCCAGGGTGGTTTACGAGCACAATGAAATAACAAACGAGGCCGGGAGCGTGCGGGCTTTCGAGCTGCTCCCGTACTTTTCAGGAAGGTCAACCCTCGAAGGGCTTTACATGCAATCGAGCCCGAGTTCGCCTTTCGTCTTCTATATTCAATCGGAATTGTCCCTGAGCCCGTCATCCCCCTTTTCACGGTATTATTATTCACGGCCTGACCCGGACCGGGCGGCCGCTCACCTGCGTCTGTTCAACGTCAGCCAGGTTATTGCAGTCTCCGGCGATATCGCCAATGCGCTTGACTATTCGCCTCTCTATGAACTCAGTATGGAATTCCCGCCTTACAGGATTTACCGGGTCAGCCAATGCGGCAATTCCTACGTGGAGCCTCTGAGATTCAAACCTTTACGAATTACCCCGAAAGACTGGAAAAACGTTCAGTTCGAATGGTTCCGCAAATCCTCCTTGAAAGTACCTCTTGTTGTAGCGTCGGAAGATTCGCCCGGTACTTTCTGGAAGGAGCTGCAGACTTACGATGGAAGGCCCGAAAGCATTGCCGAGACCCCAATTCCCACCGATGAAAAAATTCGGGCCAACGCCACCCTGGGAGATCGAAAGATCACGATCGATACCTCGAAGCCGGGCCATCCGCTCTGGATAAAAGTTTCATATCATCCGGACTGGCGCATTACCGAAGGCGCCGGGGAACTTTACCTGGCCTCTCCGGCTTTTATGCTTCTGGTACCGCAAACCTCCAGGGTGGTCCTCACATTCGACACCGGCGCCGGGGTTTATCTTTGGGGAAAAATCCTGTCCCTGTTCACCGTCCTGGTATTCATATTCAAGGCCATCCTTACCCGGACCACCCATTTAACCCCTTTTTCCACATGGAGGCCGCACTGGCTTTCAGGGCGCAAAAGAGGCGCCGGCCCCGAAAACCCCGGCCGGACGGAGTCCCGGGGCCCCCGGACCTTAAGAATCGGAGCAAACGCAAGGTTCTTCGCCGTGCTGGCCCTGCTGGCCGCTATTATTCCAGCGGCAATATTGACGCGGGATCATCGTGACCCGATTCTTCTGTACGACCTTGCATCCGAACAACTGAAAGAAATCCTCGATAAACCCAACCCCGGCGGGCCTCCGTCTCAAGCCTCACCAGGTCCTTCACAATCCCGCCGGACTTTGCAGGCCGTTAAGCTCCTGGACGAATGCATCGCAAAATTCGGACATTCATCGGTGTTCGACTATTGCATGTTGTACAAGGCGCGGGTGATGAGCGCCGAGAAAAGGTGGAGTGATTTGCGTCTGATGTTGGAGGACTTCCTGGAAAACAATCCGAATAACTGCATTTACGCGGAAAGCCTCACGTCGTTGGGGGAAGCGTGCCTCAATATGGATCAAAGGGAAGATGCAGAGAGGTTTTTTCGGCGGGCGCTCTTTACCTGGCCCCCGAATAACGCTACAGAACTGGCGGGCCGGGATCTGGCGCAGATCGTCGGAGCCGACGCCATCTTTGTGGAGGCCAAAGCGCTGCTCGTATCAGGCAGATATCTCGATGCTTATAATCTTTACCGTGGACTAGCCTTCTCTGCTGATAAAATAACCGCCGATCGAGCCGTTCTTTCTCTTGCCCATTGTTCTTTTTACATGAACAGGTTCCTGGAGGCATCCGGCCTCTTCACTAAATGGCTTAACGATAATTTCGATGCGCCCGAGTCCGCCGAGGCCCAGGCCGATTTGAGACAATGCCTGGCCATCATTGCTCAGAACAAGGAGTGGGAGAAGGGACCCTATCCGGGCTCAGCCCCCCCTGCCCGCTCCGGGTTGATCGTTCGCTTTCTCGATTGGGCCGGACAGAAACTGCATTATTAATCCGGCGCTTTTCCTGTAATACGGATTTGCGTTCAAATCGAGTGCTAAAGATCAACCTCGCCCCTTCGAACAGATTACAGGATCTTGCGAGTTGTCGATCGGGAGGGCGTAAAGCCCTCCACTACGGTTAACCGTACGACAATCCGTAGGGGCGGGGTTCTTTTGTCGTCGAAGAATCCCCGCCCGAGCTTGAACTCTACGACAATCCGTAGGGGCGGGGTTCTTTTGTCGTCGAAAAATCCCCGCCCGAGCTTGAACTGTACGACAATCCGTAGGGGCGGGGTTTATCCCCGCCCGAGTAAGCGGTAAATTCTGACCTCGGAGCCCTTGTTGAAGATTCTGCTGATAAATCCTTCATGGGGTGGGAAAATGCGCTCCCAGCGTTATAACCGTCGCTGGCCTCCCCTTGATATGCTCAATCTTGCAGCTATTTTGCAAAATCACGGGCACTTCGTAGTTTTGCACGACGCGCGGGCTGTTGGGCTTTCGCCCGAACGCCTCTCCAGGTTGACGGCAGACGCCGACCGGGTGGTAGTCGATACCTCGCCGCTTGACAGATGGCAGTGCCCGAACCTCGACCTCACGCATCTCGTCCGCTTGACCAGGTCCATACCGGCAGAAAAGCTCATCTTGTGCGGAGTTCACGGGACCCTCTTTCCATCGAGGATGACCGAACTGACGGGCGCCCGCATAATAATGTCCGGAGAACCCGAAGTATCGGGACCGGCTCTTTTTAACGCTCTTGACCGCAAAAGCCCCTTGTCCGGCGTACCCGGCATCCATTGGACGGAAGGGGGCAAAATACAAAGCGGCCCCCCTGCCCCTCTTGCAGATCTTTGTGCTATGCCGCTTCCGGCCTATTCGCTCGTCCGCCCCGAAATGTATGAATACGAATTGCTCGGAAAAAAACTTGCCGTTCTCGAAACCGCCCGCGGCTGTCCAAACCGGTGTGCGTTTTGCCTCAAGACGATGTATGGGTCAAGGGTCCGCTTGAAAGACCCCCTTCAGGTCGCCTCGGAACTCGAGCTTGTGCTTTCCCTGGGATTCGAAACCGTTTACTTCATCGACCTCGAATTTACGATGCTGCGGGAAAGGACCCTCGAGCTCTGCGAGATACTCCGCAAGTACGGTTTGCGCTGGTGCTGCCAGACCCGCATCGATGCTGTGGACGCTCATTTGCTTCGGCAAATGCGAAAATCGGGCTGCTCTCTGATTCATTACGGCATCGAAAGCGGCATGGAGAAGACCAGGGAACTTGCCGGAAAACCCCTCTCGAACGCCCGAATCGAGCGGGTTATCCTGGAGACTCGACAGGCAGGCATTGCGGCGGCCGGGTTCTTTCTGTTCGGATTTCCATGGGAGACTGCATCCGACTGGAGAGAAACGGGCCGATTCGCCCGCAGACTGCCTCTCTCCTATGCCTCATTTCACAGGGTAACGCCTTATCCGGGGACTTCCCTGGGGAAAGCATTTGAACATGAACCATGGTGGGTCTCCGGCTGGACCGGGGCCGCGTGCGGCGGTCCGGACCTGACCAGGGAGTTTCTCAAGTTTTACCTGCGCCCTGCGTATCTGCTGGATGCCTTCCGCAGCGGCGCTGACCCCGCCCCGTCCTTCCGCCTCTTTGCCGGCTTTTTGTCCGGTATGCTCTCTTTTTTCACTCCCGCCGGCAAAGTGCCGCCGGAATCGACAGGACCTGCGCCCCCTTCGGACATGCGTGAGACTTCAATGCAAACCGCCGTGGTGCAAACAGCATTGAAAATTTCGCATGACCGTCATGGGCCGCCTGCCCTTTCCCTGGTCATACCGGTCTATAACGAGCAGGACACTCTTATCCCGAACCTTCGCAAACTGCTCTTCTTTTTTCAGGATAGGGGAATTGACGCAGAAATCATCATCGGGAGCAACGGTTCCACTGACGCAACCGTCGAGATGGGCAGACTGATCGAATCGATCTGGCCGGGGCGCATCGGGTTCTTCCACCTGAGCAGCCGAGGCGCCGTGGGGAAGGTCTTCAGAATAGCGGCCGGACTGGCTTCGGCCCCCCTCATTATCTCCATGGATATGGACCTCTCTGTCGATCTCGAATTCATTGCCAGTGCTTTGGATTTGCTCCGAACGGCCGACGTGGTGGTCGGGTCGAAAAAGTCAGGCGCTCAAAGCCGCTCTGCTGTGAGGCTCCTTGGAAGCAAGCTCTTCATCCTGTGCGCCGGGGTCCTTCTGCGCCTTCCTTATGACGATTATTCCATTGGCGCAAAAGCCTACAGGGTGTCCTCAGTACAGCCTCTGCTGCCGGGAATGAGCGAGGACACGAATTATGTCCTGGACCTGCTGTGCAGGGCCCGGCAGGCGGAGTTGAGGATCGAGGTCCTTCCGATCGCCTGCTCGGACTGGCGCACGAGCCGTTTCAGGCTGTTCAGAGAGGCCCTCACGCGCTTTCTTCACCTGTTTCGTTTATGGATGCGGCAAATCGGCAAATCGGCAAGAACTCGCGCACTGGACTCTCAACCTGATGAATCGCCTGCCAAGCCCTACCCCAGGCCACTTCACGAACGATAAGTCCACGCTCGGCCAACATTTGTTGCGAACATCCTGACCTCAATAATTGTTCCCGGGAGCATCTTCGCGGGACCGTTGGCCCCATTTGCTCTAAGGGTCTTAAGGGACAGGAGAGGTATTGAGATCTTATACCATCTAATATTGAAGGGATTCCGCCACCCTGCCGGGAATTAGCTGTCGGATACGGAGTCAGTGAAACTCGAAATGGTAATGATTTTTTGCTTGACAATGGCAGTCAGCAGATTTACGAGAAGATTGTCTACAATCGACAATCGACAAAGAGCGCGAGCTGAAGAACTTCTTCGTGATGACTATCTCCTGATCTCTAACACCATTTTCTCTCTCAGGTTTCCTTCAGCGCCGTTTATTGCTGCGTAAACAGTTATTGGCCTCCGGTCGAGATCTCCGCCAATGATTCGTCATAACGACCGTCTGAAAACATGGGGCGCCGCAGATGCATGGAGTACGGACTTCCGGCCTGCTTTCCGGCATCTCCACATTATCCGTCTCCTTCATCTGGAAAAGAGTCACTGACAAGGAGTTTCGAAGTGAAGCCAATAGGAATACCCAAACCCTCATCCCTGGCGGAGCAAATCCATCGAGCCCTTTCGAAAGCCATTCTCAGCAACGAGCTGAAACCGGGAAGCCCCCTCACAGAGGTGGAGTTGCAGAAATGGTTTGGAGTGAGCCGCGCTCCCATCAGAGAGGCCATTCGCCTGCTTGAGTCCGAGGGGCTCGTCGTTACGAACGCATTCAAAACGAGACACGTCCGAAAGCTCACCGCCGAAGAGATCCAGGAAACCTACACGGTTCTGGCCTGCCTGGAAGGATTTGCCGCCAATCTTGCAACAAATCAAATCAGCGCGGAGCAGCTCCGAGGCCTTGAAAAGAATATCGGACAGATGGAGGAAGCCTACCGCGGCGGGGACATGGATTCCTGCACCAGGCTTAATTTCGAATTCCACAGGACGATCAACTGGGCCGCGAACAACAGTGTTCTCAGGAAGAGCATCTCGAACATCATGAAGAGCCCCGGTTGGTACTGGCTCACTCGGGTTTACTACGACAATCCTGTCCTGGTGTTGTCTTCCATAGCCGATCACACTGAGGTCCTGAAGGGTCTCCGGACGGGGGTCCCCGAACTGGCTGAGTCGGCGGTTCGGGTCCACATGTTCAACATCAGGGCCAACTGGCAGGATCAAATGTGAAGCGCTGCAGAACCGGTCGTTCGGCACTGGCCCCGTCTTTACCTTGTCCATATGTAGAAGGTGAAGAAGACCGGGGCCGCCGGGGTAAGGTGATTTTATTCCCGAATCGTTTACGAGTGTGTACCAGTTGGCAGCCGGCTGGAGCGTTGCGGCCGGTTTCGTTTGAAGATCAACAGTCTGCTGAATGAATGGAGAGATGAAAGGACCATGGAAGCAAAAACACACCTCAAAAACAGCGGCAAGTTCATGAGCCTGAAGGAAGCGGTGAGTCTGATAAAGGACGGCGATCAGATCACTCTCGGAGGTTTCACCACCAACCGGAACCCTATGGCCCTGTGCAGGGAAATTATCCGCCAGGGGAAAAAGGACATTTACCTGGTAGTGCATTCTCACGGTCAGGGATTGGATCTCATGATAGGCGCGGGGTGCGTGAGCCGGGTGGAGCTGGCTTACGGAGGCGTCGCGCGTTTTGCCCCAACGGGCATCCGGTTCAGGAAAGCCGCCTGCTCCGGGGAGCTCCAGGTGGAGGATTACTCCAATTTCCACATGATCCTTCGATTCATGGCCGGGGCCATGGGATTGCCCTTTGTCGCCACCACCTCGGGGCTCGAAACCGATATCGTAAAGAAAATGGGTTTCCCGGACGAAGTGAGGGGGAAGGGCCAGGTCCCTCACAAGAAGCTCAAGGTCATGCGAAATCCCTGGAAAGAAGAGGACGGGGACGTCGTCCTGCTTCCCCCACTCAATCCCGACGTGGCGCTGATCCATGCGCAGTACGTAGGCGAGGACGGGACCGCGCGAATACAAGGCCTCACTTTTGCGGACCTGGAAGAGGCAAAGGCTTCAAAACTTGTCATTTTAACCTGTGAGGAAATCGTTCCGACTGAATACATTCGCCGTGATCCCGACCAGAACAGCCTTCCCCATTTCCTGGTGGATGCGGTTGTGCGCGCGCCTTTTGGGGCCCACCCGACCGCGTGTCATTTTTTCTATGACTATGACTCGAAACATCTCCGCTTCTCCGCCGAGATGTCGAAAGACGACGATGATTTCAAGAGATATCTGGACGAGTGGGTTTATCCCTTCGAGACCCAGGAAGAATACCTGGCCAAGGTTGGAATCGACGATCTTTTGACTATCAAAGCCAACCCGGCGATCGGGTATGCGCCGGGCATCGACAGACGCTAGGAGGGTGAAATGGAGAGCTACACGTCTCGAGAAATTCTGGCCATAAGCGCCGGCCGTCTGGCAAAAGACGGTGACATCCTGTTTGCCGGAACCGGTGTGTCGCTGCTTGCAGCTACTGTAGCCAAGCGCATCCACGCGCCCAGGGCGATCGTTTTTTTTGAAACCGGCGGAATCGATCCCTCACTGGACGAGCTTCCAATGTCAGTCGCCGACGGGCGCGTGATGGTCGGGACCTCGGTCAATTCGGGGCTTGCCGAAGCCCTGTCGCTACTCGCCCATCCGAAGCTGCGGACCATCGGCTTTGTGGGAGCGGCCCAGATCGACAGGTTCGGAAATATCAATTCCACCTGCCTGGGCGAATACCGCAAGCCCCGGAACCGCTTTCCCGGAGCGGGGGGCGCCTGCGACGCTTTCAGCTTCGCCTTCGGCATGGTGATCTTCATGAGCCATGAGAAGCGGAGGTTTGTTGAAAAGGTTGACTACCTCAGCAGCCCGGGATGGCTTACGGGCGGAGACTCCCGAAAAAGGGCCGGGTTCAAAAGGGGAGGTCCCCTGGCGGTGGTCACCAACATGGGGGTTATGAAATTCGATGATGTAACCAAGGAGATGTACCTGGCGGAGTACTATCCGGGGGTCGCGCCGGAACAGATTGCCGCAACCACCGGTTTTCCAATCGACCTGAGCCGGGCCGTGGAGTTCGAAGCACCCACCAAAGAGGAGCTTCGGATCTTGCGGGAAGAAGTCGATCCCCAGCGCCTGATCCTGGGGGGTGCCGGCGAGTAGCTCGATTCCATCCGGAAACCCCTGATGAGAAACGCCCCGCGAGGTTTCTGTTCGCAAAGGAGGCACTTTTCGTCCTGGCAGGGAAATCGAGATCCCCCCTTTTCTAAAGCGGGCCGGGGGGATTTTAGCGCGGAGGCGTGCGCGATTGAATGAGTGAAAGGGGGAGAGGAGCCTGATGAGTGTTGACAAGGTGTTCATAGTTGGAAGCGGCTTGATGGGTAGCGGTATAGCACAGGTATGTGCCCAGGCGGGGCTGAGTGTGGTCCTGCACGACGAGAAACCCGAAGCTGTCGAAAAGGCGCTGAAAAGCATATCGTGGTCGGTCGGCAAGCTTGTAGAAAAGGGAACTGTGGCAGGCCCGGCGGAGGCTGTCACCGCGCGCATCAGTTCGGCTGGTAGTCTGGAAGCAGCAAGTAACGCCGATATGGTTATCGAAGCAGTTTTCGAAAATCCGGACCTTAAACTCGAGATTTTCCGCAAGCTGGACAGTGCGGCAAATCCGGCTGCAATCCTGGCGAGTAACACAAGCGCAATTTCCATTTCCAACCTGGCCGCAGAGACACGGCGGCCCGACAAGGTGCTGGGCATCCATTTCTTTTCTCCGGTGCCGATGATGGCTGCCGCCGAAGTGATAAGAGGAATGTACACCAGCGATGAGACCTTTGCTTCAGGTGTGGATTTCGTCAGACGGGTCGGAAAGGAGCCTATACTGGTTATGCGCGATATTCCCGCCTTCGTCATCAATCGCATTAATTACAGGGCCAATATCGAGGCGATGCAACTGGTCGAGGATGGGGTGACCACCGTGGAAAATATCGACAAGGGGCTGCGGCTGGCCTCCGGGAGGAAAATGGGACCCTTTGAAATCGGTGACATGGTAGGTCTTGACGTAACCTGTGGCGCCCTGATGTCAATCCATGAAGAAACCAAAGATCCTTCTTTCTACCCGCCGGCCATTCTTCGGCGGAAGGTCAAAATGGGACATCTGGGGAGGAAGACCGGCAGAGGCTGGTACGAATATAATCCCGACGGAAGCATGAAGAAGAGCTGAACTTGTCCCGCCAATTGAACAGCAGTGCAAAAAGGTGGGATCGATGCTCACGAGACTGATTCAATCGAGAAGAACGGGTGGATGGATGAATAGCTATTTCCTATTCACCTCAGCTACTTACCTAATCTCCCAGTCACCCGTTCACCCGCTCTTTTGGAGGATAATAAAATGGAAAAAGTAGTAATCCTTTCCGGAGTGCGCACGCCTATCGGGGCATTCGGAGGAAGCATGAAAGCGGTCCCGGTCTATGAACTCGGCGCTTTGGTCCTCAATGAGGCCATCAAGCGGTCCGGCCTTCAACCCGCCCAGGTGGAAGAGGTCGTTATGGGCCAATCATACCAGAATGGAGAATGCGCCAATGCCGCCAGGTTCGCTGTCCTGGCCGCGGGTTGGCCTGAAACGGTTCCAGCCATAACCATCGACCGGCGCTGTTGCTCGGGTGTTGACAGCATCATTTTCGCTGCACTCAAAATCCAGACGGGTAACGCCCGGGTAGTTGTAGCTGGAGGCCTGGAATCGATGAGCCAGGCCGAACTCTACGTGCCGGGGGATATCCGGTGGGGATTGGGAGGCCGCATGGACCCCAAATGGGGCTTCATGCCGAAGGGCCACGGAGCGCTTCCGATGTGGGGGCTCCCGTTTTTCGACCGCATTCAGCGAGCCCGCCCGATGTCTCAGCCGATCGAACGCTACGGCGAGCTCAATTCGATGATGACGTGGGCGGAAGCGGCGGCGAAAGCAGAGGGCATTACCAGGCAATCTGCCGACGAGTGGTCTCTTAGAAGCCATCAGCGGGCCTGTGCCGCCATGAAGGAGGGTAAGTTCGGGGAAGAAATCGTCCCGGTCCCGATCTCATTGGAAAAAGGTCAGAGGGGCTATTTCAGCGAAGACGAGACCCCTCGCCCGGACACCAGCCTCGAGAGACTGGCCAGGCTCAAATCGGTCTATGCCGGCGGCATTTGCACGGCTGGGAATTCTTCTTCGGAAAACGACGGAGCTGCGGCAGTCGTCCTTGCCTCTGAGAGCCTGGCCCGCGAAATGGGACTCAAACCCATTGCCCGGTTCGTAGCCGGCGCGAATGCGGCTTGCGATCCAACATTGACCTATCCGGCTGTCAAAACGGCCGTCGATAAGGCGCTTGTTAAAGCGGGACTGGCGTTGAATGATTGCGCGCTGATCGAGATTCAGGAGGCGTTTGCCGCTCAACTGCTTGCCGACGCCAAGATCATGGGTCTTAGCGAGCGGGACCGTGATCTCAAGGTAAACGTGAATGGTTCGGGAATTTCGCTTGGGCACCCTATTGGCGCTACCGGCACAATGCGCATGGTGACTCTTGTGAATGAAATGAAACGGCGGGGGGCGGCTTTCGGACTTGAGACAATCTGCGGGGGTGGAGGTCAGGGGGTGGCCATGGTCCTGGAAGGGGTCTCCTGATTCAAACAGGAGGCAACAGCAGGGGAAAAATCGTTTAACGGCATCAGAAGAGCTGGAGGTTTAGAGAAATGAGCGGGAAAAGCGGTCAGACGGCTAATGGGTCCGTTTCGTCCTCTGCAGGAGCGCCCGGATCTGTTGCTCAGCGGGGTGAGCACGTTTGGATAGCGGTATTCATTTTCGGTTTCCTGGCTATGGTGGCAGACGGCATGGCCCTGATGTTTTTATCTTACAGCCTTCCGAGCCTGATGCCGGACCTTGGTTTCTCGAAGGTGGAAGCCGGAGCGCTGGCCAGTTACACGCTTTTAGGAATGGCTATCGGGGGCCTTATGGGCGGCTGGTGCGCCGACCGTTATGGGCGGGTTCGCACTGTTGTCTGGACAATAACTATTTTTTCAATCGCAACAGCCTTCCTTGGTCTGACCCAGAACTATTGGCAGTTTGCTCTGCTCAGATTCATTTCATCCCTTGGGCTCGGAGCGGTGTATGTAGTCTGTAATACCCTTATGTCCGAGTACGTCCCTACAAGCAGGCGCACCACTGTTCTTGGGGCACTCCAGGCCGGCTGGTCGGTCGGTTATGTGGTCTCAACCGTGCTGGCCGGACTCATAATCCCGGTGTATGGCTGGCGCTTTCTCTTTGCCACCGGTATCGTACCGGTGATTTTCGCTATCCTGATGAAGCGCATCGTTCCCGAGCCTGCAAGCTGGGTCGAAGCTTCGAAAAAGCAGGCCGCGGCTGAAAAAGAGCAAAAAACTGAGAAAACAAATCAGTGGAAGATCATTTTCGCGGATCGGGGTTATCGAAAGAACTTCATTTTATGGACGTTGGTATCGGGGTTTCTGCAGTTCGGCTACTACGGGGTCAATAACTGGCTTCCGACCTATGTTGTGAACGAACTTCACTTCGACTTCAGAAAAATGACAGGTTACCTTGTAGGTACCTACGTTGCCATGATTCTGGGCAAAATCGCAGCAGGGTACACGGCCGATATTTTCGGACGCCGATGGATATATGCTTTCGGCGGCGTGGCAACGGCTCTTTTTCTGCCCATTATCGTTAATTATCACAGCCCGGGAAACATCGTCGTCCTGCTTACCTTTTTTGGCTTTCTCTATGGTGTGCCGTACGGTGTTGCCGCCACGTACATGACTGAAAGCTTTGCGACCGCGATAAGAGGGACCGCAGTTGGAGGCTCTTACAATATAGGCCGTGTGGGTGCGGCCATAGCGCCCACGGCTATAGGCCTGATTGCGATGAAGTATTCCATTGGTGCTGGGCTGGTCGTGATGGGTGGGGCATACTTTTTGACGGGAATCATTCCGGCACTTTTCATAAAGGAGAAAATGTACGATCCGCAGAAGGCTGCCTGACGCCGCTGGTTTCGGGAATTTATCGAGGTGTTGTGCTAATGCATACCTCAGTATTGAACTTGCAGCAGCATAATTGGAGACTGGACACTCAATTCGACGACTCATTGTTACGAGGAAAACTCAGATGGACTTCAGCTTAAACGACGAACAGCGAATAGTTCAAGAACAGGCCAGGCGGTTTTGCGAAAAGGAAATCCGGCCTACGATGGAGCAAGACGAAAAGAACCACACTTTCCGGCTGGAACTGGTGAAAAAGATGGGAGACCTGGGCTTTTTCGGGTGTTGCATTCCCGAAGAATATGGCGGTAACGGGATGGGGTTTTTCGAGTCCGTCCTGATGACCGAGCAAGCTGCCATGGTCTCACCGTCCTGGCGGCTTCCCTTCAATCTTCAGAATATAGGACCGGCTGTAACGGTGAATCAGTTCGGGACCAGGGAGCAGAAAGAGAAGTACATCCCGGGGTGGGTTTCCGGCGAGAAAATCGGATTTTTTGCGATTACCGAGCCTAACGCCGGCTCCGATGTCTCCAGCATCAGGCTCTCCGCCAAAGACGCAGGGGACCACTGGGTGCTCAACGGCCAGAAAATGTGGATCAGCAACGCCCCGGTCGGCGATTACGGTCTGGTCTACGCTTGTACTGACCGCGAAGCCCGGAACAAGGGCATAAGCTGCTTCGTAGTCGATATCAAGAACACTCCGGGACTCACCACAACGGCCATCGAGACCAAGCTGGGGCTCTATTCGTCGCCCACCGGCGAGATTGTTTTCGAGGACGCCCGGATACCCAAAGAGTGCATCCTGGGTAAGCCTGGCGATGGGTTTGCTATCTGCATGTGGATGCTGGGCAATACCCGCATCAGTTGCGCAGCGGGCGCCCTTGGCGTTGGTGGGGCCTGCGTGGATCTGGCGATCAAGTACGCCAACGAAAGGTCCCAGTTTGGACAGCCCGTCTCCAAATTCCAGCTCGTCCAGGGCCAGATTGCCGAGATGGTGGCCGAGCACCAGGCCGCCCGGCTTCTGGTCTACAACGCGGCGTTCCTCAAAGACAAGGGGTTGCCCAACCAGCTTCAGACCTCCGTCGCCAAGTACTACGCCACGGAGTCGGCGGTCAGGGCCGCCAATGAAGCCATGAAGATTTACGGCGCCTATGGCTTCTCCACCGAATACCCCATAGAGCGCTTTTACCGGGACGTGAAGTCGTTCCAGATGGTCGAGGGGACCACCAATATCCAGAAACTCATCATCGGAGGAATCGCCTGCGGGCACTCACCGAATCGCTAGTGTCCTGAGTCAAAGGTTCGTTTCGCAAATGTTCGTAGGGTGGGCACGCTTTATGTGCCCACCAATCAGTGGTGGGCAACGCTCTGCTTTTGCCCACCCTACCCTGAATTAGGCAACTGATTAATGACTCAGGACACTGGGATGAGCACAGCGTGATTTCAAACCCGATGCGCTTACGGCCGGGGAACCAATGGTAGAGGAGTACTTTAATGACTGAAGAGCTTTTGCCCAACTTGTATCGGATAGAGATTCCTCTGCCCGGGAGCCCTTTGGGTTGGGTCAATTCTTACGTGGTAAAAGACTCGAAAAGGAACCTCATCATTGATACCGGGTTGAACCGAAAGGAATGTCTCGAAGCCATGCTGGCAGGTTTGGCCGAAATAGGGGTGGACTTGAAACGGACCGACTTCTATATCACCCACCTGCATGCGGACCACTTCGCCCTTGCCCAGTTGTTGTTTGATGATACCACAACTGTGTATATGAACGGGCCGGACAAGGCGCACATGGAAGGTTGGCCGGGCTGGGAGTCGATTGCCGGGTTCGTCGCGTTGAACGGCTTTCCCCGCGATGAGATCGGTTCAGCGATCAGCAACCACCCGGGCTACAAGTACGGTTCCGACCGAATGCCGGTAATGACCGCAGTGAAAGACGGGGACATCATCCGCTACGGAGTCTATAGCTTCACGGCTGTTGCTACCCCCGGACACACCAACGGTCATACCTGCTTGTACGAAACGGCCAACAGGCTTCTTTTGTCCGGAGATCATATACTCATCGACATAACACCCAACATAAGCTGTACGATTGAGGGGGCCAATCCACTTAAGCTCTTTCTTGGGAGCCTGGATAGAGTTTACGGCATGGATGTCGATCTGGTGCTGCCCGGACACAGGCGCATCATAAGAGATTGCAAAGGCCGAATAGAGGAACTGCGACACCACCACCTCAGAAGGCTCCAGGAAGTGCTCTCGATTTTGGAGTATGGGCCTCAAACTGCCTATGAAGCGGCATCGAGGATGACCTGGGACATCGACTGCAGTTCCTGGGCTGCTTTCCCGGTTTCACAAAAATGGTTCGCTACCGGGGAAGCCATCGCCCATTTGAGATATCTTGAAGATGACGGGCGGGTTATTCGAGACGAGCACGCCGGCTGCAGGGTCTATTCGATAAAATAACCCGGGCGCTCCCGCTCGGCTCGATTGGATGAATTAAGCCTTCTTGCGAGACTGTCGAAAAACCCCAAATGGAGGTTTTAGACCGTTGCAGGCCTCTGATTTTACTGACCTTGATTTTTATGAGAGCGGTATGAATAGGCTATTTCGACAATCTCTGCCACTGTACGTAATAAAATGATAGCTGACCCTCGATCGTAGTGGGTGAATTATCTGCCTGTTTTTTCGAGTGAAATAGAGAAAGGACCCGGCTTCGCAGCGGAAATCCTTAATGCCTTCGCTTGGTTGCTAAGCTGGGGCTCGAACCCCGGCAGCCGTACAGCCACCAGACCCGGGCGCCGTCATCCTTGTCTTTCCGACCTAATCGAGTCCGGCCCGTATTCGTGAGCCAAGCTGCATTGTAAATTCAATCACTTAATTTTAGGTGCCGTCGCACTTCAGAAGATGAATCATTACTACGAGACCTGAAGCAATAATGTACCCTTTCTATTTCTGGGCCGCTGTCTCTCCGCGCCCTCTAAAGATCGACCCTAGCCCCTCGAAGCAGGCCACCGGATTTTTGGAATTATCGAACGCCTCCGCGTGAGATAATTTTCGCCCTCTGATTGCGATTCGTCTCTGCGTGTCTCTTTTGGAATTTATTCCCTCACCGTACACTATTCCTCGCGTGGCGATAGAACCAAAAGGAATTATTCTCTTTTGTTTTTCCTGCTCCTCGCGAAGCGATAGAACCAAAAGGAATTATCTTCTCTTGCTTTTCCAGCTCACTGCCCCTTCCACTTCATTTTATGTTTGACAACACTTCTAATACTGAAGTATACTTTCCTCCGTCTTCCGCCATCCGGGATTAAGGTGTTTATCCGCAGTTTGAAAAAGGAATTTGCATGTTTTTGCCCATTCACCGATTCACCCATTCAAAGGTGTTTATCCGTGTCAATCCGTGTTCATCCGTGGTTCGAACTTGAGGAATTTGTTTTTAGCTTTTCGCTGCTCTAAAGAGTTATTGGCATTTTTATCCGTGTCGATCCGTGTCCATCCGTGGTTCGAACTTGAGGAATTTGCTTTTAGCTTTTCGCCGCCCTCAAGAGTTATTGGCATTTTCATCCGTGTCAATCCGTGTCCATCCGTGGTTCGGAATTGAGGAATTTGTTTTTAGCTTTTGGCATTTTTATCCGCGTGTATCTGTGTTCATCCGTGGTTCAGATTTGAGGAACGCATGAAAAACCGAATAGATGATAACCAATTACTTCAATTGATCAGGAACGGCGACACTCTTACCGAAGCCGCCCGTAAGCTGGGAGTCGGCCTGGCGGCTGTATCTAAGCGGTTGAAGAGGTTGAATGTCGCCATAAGCCGGAACGTAACCATACGGGCAGCCCACAAGATTGTTGACCGCGAAATCAACGCGCTGGACCAGTTGCAGAAAATCAACCGCGACGCCAACGGGATCCTGGACCTGCTCATGCGCTGGAACCGGGGCGAAGACGCGGCGCTTCAGGTACTCGAATCTCAGGTCCGCAAAATCAAGGTCCGGGGGCAGGAAGAAGAAATCTCCGAGTACAGATTCAAGGACCCGCGCGAACTCGCTCTAAAGGCCATGCAGGAAATCCGGGGACAACTGAAGCTGCAGCTCGAAATCTTCCAGGCGCTTTTCGACATGCAGGCGGTCCAGCAATTTCAGTCTGAAGTATTGGAGGTGATCGCAAGTGTTTCAACGGAAGCAAGAGATGAAATCATCCGCCGGCTCACGGAAAGAAATGCTCTTCGTTCAGCTCTTGACCTCAATGGAGCAGAAGTTCTGCCGGGATGACGGAAAGGCTTCTCTGCGTGCCTCTTTTGGAATTTGGCCCCTCACTATTCACCACTCACCACTCACCATTCCTCGCGTGGCGATAGAACCAAAAGGAATTATTTTCTTTTGCCTCTTCTGCTCACTGCTCACTGTTCACTGCTTTCCTGCTCCTCGCGTGGCGATAGAACCAAAAGGAATTATTTTCTTTTGTTTTTCCTGTTCACTGTTCACTGTTCACTGTTCACTGCTTTTCCTGCTCACTGTTCACCGCTCTTAGTTATCGGAATCCGGTGATGCCTCGCAGCTTTTTTCTTATGCCGATGCCGAACTCGACCAAAGAACGTCTGCGGGTCGCAAGACGGTATTTTTGGGAGAGTGCACAAGGGTTAAGGCTGCATTGCAAAGGGTTCCTGAAGAATGGGATAGCGCCGAAGACATCCTCGAGCAGCCAGAAGTAACCGCGCTCTACTATGTGCTCGGAGCAATGTTTTGTTTCCCCTTCAGCATTCCTTCACGAGAGCCGGCATTCGCCCTGACCGAATACGACATATTCAACCCGCCATGGGAGAAGAACAGGGAGGATTGATTACGATCTCTCTTCAGGTAATGGCGGTCGCGAAGTAAATAGCCGGACTTGGAGAATCTCACATCTCGTCATTCCGGCAGGGCTTTTGGGCCGGAATCCAGGGTTTTCATCAAGTAGCCGGTCTGGAGAATCTCACATTTCGTCATTCCGGCGGGGCTTTTGGGCCGGAATCCAGCCCGGTAGGGTGGGCACAGGTTTTTCGTGCCCACCGGCTTTCCATCACCTAACGTATATTGGTGGACATGGGGGCGGGCTAGCGGGCCTTTGCAGCGAGTGCGAGATTCGCCCCCAATTCATAGGCCTTCGCACAGTCCTGCGGGAACACTTCCTGGCGCCGCTTTGCCTTGGCTGCGGGGTCCCAAGCCGTAGAGACGTACTTCGAGTAGTCTGTGAACTGAAACGTGTCCGTGCAAAGCAGAACTTCGCAGTTCCCGAAGACACGTGTCATGACGCCGCGGGAGGCCTCTACGGTCTTGTCCTGGTAGAAGGCCGGCATAGCTTTCTCAGTTACGTTCATGGTGTAGACGAGGCCCGTCAGAACCTTGCCGGGAAAAATCGATGCGTAGCCCGGGGTGTAGGTCAGGTACGGGAACAGGAGGCGCTCCATGAACGAGCGCACCTCGCCAGTCTCCGTGTGAAAGTAGACGGGTGACCCCAGTATCAGGATGTCGGCCTCTGCGGCCCTCTTGAGGACCGGGGTGAGTTCGTCTTTGACCGCGCACCGGCCATAGCTCTTCCCGCCGATCTTCTTGCAGGCAAAGCAGCTGATACATCCCTTGTACGCCAAGCCGTAGAGGTGTACGAACTCGGTCTCCGCGCCGTGTTTCTTCGCCCCGGCCAGTGCCTTCCGCAGCAAAGTCGCCGTATTCCAGCCCTTCCTGGGGCTGCCGTTGATAGCTATCGCCTTCATGAATTCTCCCTGTGTTAAATCTATCTATAGCCAATGGTGATCGATGCCGGTCTACTGGCTTAACGGCACAAAGTTGTTCGTGGACAATTCCGGCGAGCAGACCGATGCACCTTGCTTTACTCATCCGACGCTGATCCAGGAATAGTGGTTGGTAGGCAATTCCATTGATGGCAGCATCGTCATCGTAACCAAGTGGTCGAGCCTTTACTTCCCCCCTTCTTCGACCAGAACCAGCAACTGCTGATCTCCAATCGAAAATGCCTCCCTAACGGTTCCGGTCACTCTGACAGTGGTACCCTTTCTGGGTAACGGTTTGTCGGTTACGACGGCAATCTGGCCCGTCTTATCCTGAACGACGAAATATTTGATTACGAACAAGCTGAATATTTCAGTTACCTCACCGGAAACGTTAACCTTTTTGTCGGCATAATCACGGGGTTTATCGAGTATGTTGCCTATGGGAGTTGTCCCGATCCCCTCGCATGCTGTTGCAAGGAAAATGAGCAGAGCCATGGCCCGAAGAACTTTTGTCGTATGTTTCAAAGGATGCACTCCTTCTCGGTTGGCGTGAAATTTCCCCTGTTTATCCAGAAATTGAGGCCGAAACCCACACGAGCCTGAATAATGCGTAGACTTGACCACCGACAGATCCCGACGAGCCTTTCGGAATCAAATTCCATTCGAAAAAGCTCTTGGACCGCGCAAAGTCCGTAAATCATACGATATCCCAATCAAAACACGCAAGTCGAAAGGGCTTATCAGACCATTTCAGGCATCTTCAGGATGCACCTCTGTCCCCGCATTTGATGGACTCGTTTCCGCCCCATTGTGTTGAAGGAACTCAGGCGAAAATTATGGGATTGTGACCGGCCAGAGGAAAAGCTGAGTTTGGGGCGATTTGGTAGACAAATGATTCGAAAACGGCGAAAATTTTGGCGTTCCATTTCTCAAGAACGAGGAGAAAAAGGTGAAATTTAAACATCATAACCTTTCATCGAAACGGTTATCGTAGCCTTGTGAAATCAGCATTCAGGATCTGTACGGAGCGTGCCTCAATGGAAATATGCACTTATATTTATTGTCGTTTTTGGAATGGCAGTGGTCATTTTCATTTCAGCCAAACCTTATTTAAAAGGAGTGTGAGATGCGCCTAACTGGAAGACGGATCGCGATTCTTTTGGCAGAGGGCGTTGAAGATCTGGAGTTCTACGTGCCCTTAGTGCGCCTGGAAGAAGAGGGGGCCGAAGTCATTGCTGCCGGTCTTATGCTCAAACCTGTCAGGGGCAAAAATGGATTGGAAATCACCCCCACAACAACCATTGAGTCCCTCAAACCACAGGATCTGTTTGCGTTAGTGGTGCCGGGCGGCTGGGCTCCCGATAAATTGCGTCGGTCCTCTGCTGTAACAGGTTTGGTTGGCGAAATGGACAGTGGCGGCAAGACCATTGGGATTATCTGTCATGGTGGTCTTGTGGCCATCTCAGCCGGGATTGTGCGTGGTCGGCGGGCTACGGGTTCACTTGGCATCAGGGATGACTTGGTGAATGCTGGAGCTACTTGGGTGGACCTGCCGGCGTTTCGGGAAGGCAACCTGGTTTGGGGGAGGATTGTAGCCGATCTCCCGGCCTTTTGTCGCGAGTTGGTGGCGGCGCTCGTCGGAGCTGCCGAGACGCAATAGTCAGGCCACATTCAGCAGGCGGCTTTCAGTGGAGCGGAGGGAGCGGAGCGAGTCTTACCCTTTTTAATTTTTTTGGAGTGGCAATAATTGAATTGTAAAGGATTTCGGCGCTCTATTTTTCAACGCCCGGTGAGCCATAGAAATTTTTCGAATTCTGCATTACTCACAAATCAATTGCCAGTCCAAGGATCTCACCATCAATGATCCTCCGCGCATATATGATGCCATCCATATCTGCCATCTCTTTGCTTGAAAAGGTATTTTCGAAAGAGAAAGTTTGCTCTCTTGGTTCGCCAGCTTGACCTTTGTGAAGAGAAACAGTGACTTGTACGGTCCAACGGTTGCTGTCGGGAAGATGAATAGATTGTGACCTGAGTAAATAACCCCTATAAACGAATCCCATTATCCATTCCTTTAACTGGACCTGTCGGGTTGTTTTTGCCTTCTTTTGCGAGTTTACTATACCGATTTCTCGCCACCAGTACAAACTTTTAAGGTTCGAGCCGTTCGCTATGGGACTGTAAACTTTGAGGCAAGGCAACAATAACGTGCAGAAGAGTTCAGCACGGCGGTGTCAATTTGGAAAGAGTTTGCAGCGATTCGGTAAACAAATGATTCGAAAACAGCGAAGATTTTCGCACCTAATTTCTCAAGGATGCATGAACTTCGACGTGATCGGTTAGCCCGTACGCCCGGCTTCACGGCACGCAGCCGCGCGGCCCGATGAGCTACTGTTCTGCGTGCTTGTGTGTCCTATTATAATCGGTTGTTTGGCTCTCACAACTTCTTCTTCAATTCATCCATCAGCTTCAGAATCTGAGATTTCTGAATTTCCGGATCTTCAACCTGGAGAAACTCTACCGCTCTAAAATCATCACCACGTTTTCTGTTTTGTGGTGGTTCAAGCCCCTCTATTAGAAGAGCCTCCATCGTGGTGATTAACAGATTGAGATCGTAAGTGACCGCAGCAGTCGTGTTGAGCGAAGCGTCCTCCGAAACCGGATACACACCAAACCAAGAGAATCGATCCCAACGGCCATTAAGTCTGTCGGTCGTGTGCTGGCGAAGCCGAATGCCCAACGGTTGCTCAGTGGTACGGCCTACATAAACGACATCACGTCCATCGTGCAGGAGATACACGCCCTTTTCGGTACAGAAATCGACAGCCGTGCTTCCCGGTTGCTGTTCTCCGAGAATTCTGGGGGCCGCATTCCACAAGACATTATTGCGGGACCAGTACATACCGAACGCATTGATGAGACCAGTCTCATCCATCTCCAGTGTAATAGGCTGATCTGATTCCTGGACTTCGGCTGTTGGCGCTGGTGAGGTCTGTGCCAGACTACGCAGCCAGTAGCGTCCGCGTTCAACACGAATGAAGGGAGAGCTGCTTCCTTCGGTCTGAAGTGAAGTTGATATGACGCTATTAACGGTAGAAGCAGGTGTCGCACCAAATTCGGTGCGTAATTGCTGTTCTGAGATAGCCTGCGCAATATCCGTGTAGTGCATTGCCTCCGGACTATTTTGGAGTACCTGCGTGATTGCTTCACGCCAGCTAAGGTCAGCCATCATTCGTTACCTCTGCACAGAAAGGATCTAGTGTAGCATTCCGTAAGTTCCTCGATATTTCACGATAGCCATAATTGACTCCTCGCGTGCCATACTGGCTGACCATAATATCGAACTATTTCAGGAATGCTGCATTAGTGCCAGCTTCTTCAAGTCCGGTATCCGCGTTGGTGGAGTTGTTGGGTGTTCCTCTACTTTGATCCATGCCTGGCCATGGCATTTTCTCTTATATCGTCATCCGCCCGGATCGCTGCATCATATTTATTCCTCAGTTCATCCACTTGAATTTGGAGTCGATGAGCCTCCACCAGCCTTGATTCCAAATCTGCAGGATTTAAGCTGTCATAGCTCTCCCCCGCTGCGGGAGATCTCTCGGAAAATTGTTTTGCCGTGATTCTGTCAGCTTCCACTTCTCCATCATTCCTGACCCAAACGTGCCGGTCGCTGAAGATGCGGCCCGTCTGGGTCGATTTGCATCTTCAATAAGCTCTTCCATCTGTGAAATGTTTGTCTGTACTTTATTTACCGCTTTTCACAACTCAAGTCGCAAATCCAAGGACTTCAGACTACTGCTTTTTTTGTAGCTGAGATAGCCCATGATCGCGTCGGCGATCCCAGTGAACGCACCCACGATCCCTGTGACCATGCCAATGTAACCCATCCAGTGTGGTTCAGCCATTCCACTTCTCGTGAATTTTCTGGGTCAGGTATTGTACTAACACATTGAAGGCTTATACCCTTCGCCGTTCAGCTGAATGGTTGCATTATAAGCCCGACATGCTCTCAAATTCCCGCAGAGGGACGCTCACTCCTAAAGTCTATCATTAACTGTCCCTGTACGTAACAGATTTCTTTAAACAGCCGCCAGCACGACTCAGCGACAGTTCACACAGCGTGCCAATCTCGAAAGAGTCAGTTTGTGGCGATTCGGTAAACAAATGAATCGAAAATGGCGAAGATTTCGGCGTTCCATTTCTCAAGGCGGTGGAGAGATGTATTGGCTTGTCCCATGAATCCAAATGACGAGTGACAGCTGATTATTCCCTGCTGCATTAACCTATATTACGCGTTTCATGAACTCTCCCAGAGGGTGCATGAGTGCCCTCGCAGCACTAACGAGTACACTTTTAAGAGTGCCACTCCCGCGCTCAATCCTGTCCAATGTCTCGACAAGTGCAGGCACTGAATCATCCGGAGAGTAAAAATAAAAGCGATTTTCGGCCATTCTGCGCCAAATATTTGCAAAGCACAGAGCAACATGGTGGTTGAAAAGTTCTTGGAAGTTATAGCTATCATCGGCTACAAACCCTGAGGCCAGAAATGCCTGGGTCTCTATAGTCCTTTTGGCTGTGAGGGGCTCTTGTAATAATTGGGCGGCAGCACCACAGCGCATGAATGACGGTAAGTCTGTGTTGATGATGGCTGGCTCAAGTGAACCAGCGGGCAATGACGCTCCCTCGAGAAGAATCCGAATCACACTCGTCAGGGCAGCCTCTTTGCTAAGGACTTCAACGCTCGCTTGGAGCCAAGTCGCCAAACGTTCGAGCAAAGCGGGGCCAGCGCAGACAGCACCTGCGCACAGCAGTCCAAACCAGCGTTCAGGGGCAATCGGGAAATCTGCTGTTGGTCCATCATCTGGGTTCAAGAGAGTGGCCGGAGAAACGCCTTGCTGCATAATGGCGGAGAATTCAGACACGATCCCGTCGAAGGCAACTAACGCTTGAATGAAGCCGCCCCCTGCACCGGAAGAATAAGCTAGTGCAAGTCGCGCCTCGATTGCTCTCCAGCGAACGAAAAAATGCCTCGATTCCGCTAAATCATCTAACCTTTTGGTTAGCTCAATTGGGTTGCTCCCGAGGGTCGAAAAGAGCCGCAGAATTTCGACACAAGTTGTCTCGCTACGGAAGGCTTGGCCGGGCTCAACCTTAGTAACCTTAAGTGCGGGCGAACTGGCATAACCCAATTCGAATGGCTGGTTGAATACGGCCGGTTTCCAAACGCCGTTTTCAATAGCCCTACAAACTTCAGCGGCTGCGCGCTGTACAGCTTCCCACTGCGCATCCCCATCCTCACCAGCTTCAACAGGCAATGACAAGACCGCCTCTTTCAATATATTTGCCGCATCCACCTGATCCCCACCGAGCAATAAAGCTAATGCTGCATCGACCCGAAGACCGAACTTTGTCAGATCAAAAGAGCCTGGCTTAATCGAGTCGGCGCCCTCACAGAAAATTTGCCCTGCCTCAGCCCACAGCCCGAGTCTGCCGGCACTCATTCCTGCCATTCGGTAGGCAAATGGGTTTAAGCTGGTAATTTTTCCTGGATCGAGAGTCAGCGCGTTCCAGATCGCCAGCACCGATTCATCGTTATGTGCCTGAAAGAGGACATTGGCTCGCTGCTCCATGAGAACGACTGACTGCCCGAACGCCACCTCGGCTTGATCAAGCACTGCGAACGCGTCTTCAACCCGCCTAAGATACTCGGCTAAAATGATTGACTTGGCCTTCGCCGCCTCTATGCCGAATCTGGGCGATGAGCGACGCTTCGCGTACTCCTCCACTCGTCCAAGCAACGATAACCAGGGTTCCCAATCCTTGGTTATCTCATGTACTGCGGCCCACGCCCCTTGCACGAATGCACCTAACTGCTGTGTTAGCGGCCATTTCAGCATCTGGTCAAATTGCTGTCTGATTTCTTCTGTCGCTACATTATCCAGCCAAAGCAATAATTCATTAAGGTCATCCAACCCGCGGACTCTTCGACTCGCGTTAAGGAAAATAATTTGGTCTACCGTTCCTCCTTCAGGCAGATAATTCATTTCGTTGGCCGTTCCGAAAAATTTCATGCCCAAATCTGTATACGATTCCAACAGCTCAGCAGGCAATGTTGGAATTCCCCTGATGGCCTCAAGGCGAAATCTGAGCGGAACATTGAGGTCCTCAGAAAATCCCAGAGAGAGCCACATCATTGTCTGGTTTACGGCCTTGAACTCTGGATGGGATATTCGCTCAACTTCGTCCTCCCAGCGAGCGCAGATCTTAGCCAGGACTTCTGAACCAAGCGTTGAAGCTACTCGAAACTGTACTCCTCTCAGAATTGCCCCTGCCCTCGCATCCTCTGTGATGCGTTGTCCGGGTTCTAAGGCGACATATGGTAGCCATAAAAGGCATCGCTCAGTTTCCCGTCTCGCTTCTTCGTTCTCAACTATTTGCAAGCGCGAGGCTGTCATTGCGAGTCGAAAAGGATCACCTCCCATGTATGCGTGAAAAATGATCGCGGCTGCCTCGTGGGGGGACAGCGTATGCTTGGCAATGATTGCATCATGAAGACGTACGTGCGCTTCTTTGCTCTTTTCGGAGGTCCAGACCTCTTTAGCCACTCCTTTGAGCAGCCCAGTAGCTCTAAACCACTGACCTTCGATCAGCTCAAACCATTTCCCAATGAGACTGTCCAGAACGTCTCCGCCATTTCTCAGACCAATGCTCTCGGCTAATCGGATTGCAACTGACCTATCCAACAGGGTGGAGCTCTCGGAAACTAGGTATACAAACTCCGCAATGGGTTCTGGCACGGATTCGCTCATCAACCTTCGAGCCAGCTGACGAACTGATACCTCTGCAGGGGATGGGGAGGTGAGGTCACTAGCAGTTGGAATTGGCCAACCCCGAGCAGCGAGTTCGGCCAACCTCACCTGGACAAGTTTTGGATGACCACCAGTCCATACGAAAATAAGAGAACCCCAAGATTTAGCAATTTCGTGTGGACAACCGTGCTCGATGCACAACACCTTGATCTCTTCGGGGTCAATTTCGGGAACCTCGAAAGCAACAATTATGTTGGAATCACGCACTAGAGCTGAGTCGTCGAGGCCACCCTGCGCCGTGAGCATGAGACTGCTTCCTACGTTACTCGCGCGGTGCGTAACCAATCTTAGTGAATCTCGATAGACTCGATAGGCTGTCGGACCAATGTCTAGGTCATCAATAATGACTAAGCTTGGACTGTTTCCGCTTTCGATTCGATTAGCCAGTGCGTGGAGAACCATATCGACTTCGTTAGGCCGAAGTCCCGTCAGATTGACCCACGATGCCTCGGGGCAGAGCGTCCATGACACAAGTTGAGCCAGAGTAGTTTTACCCTTGTGAACAGTACCAGTTATCAAAACGACGTTGCGGCGCCTGACCAATTTCTCTAAATGTTTGGTGAGTTCAGGCCTACGCAGAAGAGGTTCTGGAGGCATGGGAACCTTCTCAAGCAGCAGATTGAGTAAAGGCACTCCGGGCCGTGTGATTGCAATCAAATCCGGTAGCTTATCAACCCGAACTGTAAAAGTCACAGTGGTAGCAGCTTCGATTTGGCTAAGCAATTCAGCCAGGGTTAGCCGTCTCTGTGCTGGAGAAGATTTCGTAATAATTTCCCAAAATCGTGACTCTAGGTATTTTCGTACCATCGAGGAATGTTTCGGGGGTAATCGCTGATCGCGTAAGAGGACCACAATACGTTCATCAACGCTCTGCTTAACTGCATCAAGGTCTGGTTGTTCGGTGAGCCAATGAAATCGCCGGATAAGACGATCTTGCACAAGTTCTGGTGTCGCAGAAGCCAGGAAGGCCCGCAATGGGCTTGTTGCGCCCAGTTTCGAAACTAGATAATCCCTTATCGTCGTTGCGGAGTCGGGATTAGTCTGGGCCGCACGCCACAACTCGATGCCATTCTGACCATCGAAATCGGCATTTTGTTCCATCGCAACCGAACTGGTGGTCAGATAATGAAAATCGATCCGCCGGTGAGCTTCTCTGAGGGATAATGTCCAAAAATTCTCCAGTGCCTCCAATGCCTTCTTGGTACCCAAGGAGATCGTCCCCGCGTTCCGCTTGACTTGCACAGTAACCGCGAGATCAGTTCTCACAAAGTCAAAGTCTTCTGCACCTTCCAGGTAAATAACTTCGTTTGCGCCCGACAGTTGAAGCCATGCATCAATCGACCACCACGCTTGATAGACAGTTCCCTGGATTGAAGGCACAGCTTGTCGCCGAGGTTCTCCTGACAAGCCTGCAGGTAGACCTGTGAGATCAGCCAGCTTCTCGTCTACATCTGCCAAGGAATCTGATGGAGAGCGGGCGCCAGGAACATCTTTACGTTCTTTGTTTGAAAAATCGGCCATTATCAGTGTCCGGTAGTCACTCGCGAGGCTACTGCAGTATGCCATCTGCGCGGTGCACTTCGACCGAAACGTCCCAGTACTTCAAACCTTGGCCCCTTCTATCATGAAAATCCGGTGTTCTGCATCATAAACTGCGTCCGACTTTCATCGGATGGTCAACACTGCTTGCGAGACTGTCGAAAAACCCCAAATCGAGGTTTTAGACCGTTGCAAGCCTCTGATTTTACTGACCTTGATTTTTATGAGAGCGGTATGAATAGGCTTTTTCGACAATCTCTGCCACTGTACGTAATAAAATGATGATTGACCCGAAAGTGTAGCCGGTGAATTATCTGCCTGTTTTTTCTACTGAAACAAACTCGGACTGGCACCGGTCGCATAACGGAAATGATCCTGACGTGTTGATCTCCTAAGTTGGAAGCGGTATAAGCGGGGTATGTGCGCGAGCGATCACAAGTACTGCCTGAAGACAGATCAAAACGTGGTTTCCTCTGTGGGACTTCAGGAATCGTCGGCCAGGAATCATGTGCATTTTGCGTGAAGCCTGACTTCATCAAGTATGGAATGTTGCCTCGAATCTACCCTAACCCAAGCCAAAACGCCAGAGAGCGGTTAACTCGAATCATCGTGTCCTCATCCAGTCGCCCAATTACCTGCCGCAACTTGTCCTTTCGAACCGTTGTGATCTTGTCCACCATGATCTGGCAGGGTTTTTCAAGACTATTCTCGGGGGAGGGCGTAACTTCGAGTCGAAACAAAGGAGCATTCTCCAGATGACTCGTGATAGGACAGACCACCGGGCCGCTGTGGGTCGGATTAGCCAAATCAGTTTGAACCACTACGGCAGGTCTGGGTTTACCGTGGTCTCCTGAAAAGACCGCGATAACCACATCCCCGCGCCTCACCATGTCCAGTCCTCCGTTTGAGCAGCGGTCGTGTCGAGTTCATCCATTAATTCCGGCTCATCCTTCCGGCTAACCCTCAAAGATTGTCGTCTGACCTCTTCCGCCAGAGTCTTGGACCGAGTATCCGGCACCCAAATCTGAACGGGCCTAAGGCCTTGGGCTCGCAATTTCTCCCGATATCTTGCCGTCTTTTCAGATGTACTCAAAGCCATTCCTTATCCCTCCCAAGTCGTGACATGTCACCGTTAAGATAACAGTTCCCTTCGGTCCTTGCAACAGGGTTCATCCCTTGTCGGTTTGGGGAGCGATGGCAGTACAAAGCCAAACTACTTGTTTGCCCTGCGGTTGGTCCCTGTTTAATAACGGGGAGAGGTCTGCCAAATGCCATGAAATCTTGTCCTTTATTACGCCGGTCTAATCGAGCCCGGCCCGTATTCGGGCCAATTCCGCAGGGGTTGCAAAACGGGGCGGAGTGGGAAAATTTGCTCCGCATACCTGGCTTATCATTTTGGCGGTAAGCAGGGTGGGTTTGTCGGGGAATTCAAGGCTTATCACGATGATGGAATTTTCGAGGCACAACGCCGCAGACAGCCCCTTTAAAATGCGGTTTTCATGACCATGAAAAGGGCACTTCAATCCGGACGTGCGCATTTTGAGGGACGTGGGATCGTCACGATGCGATCATGGATCGTTCCACAAATTGGCTATGGCGAGCAACCACAAAAGACGGCTACACTTCCTCGATCCGACGTGCCAGGCGATTTTTAATGCGGCGCAGCCGCGCTGAATCTACCTCCCCTATAGAGCCGAGCAAAACATCGCCACTTACGGCAGCCAATCGCGTCACACGGATCAGACTGGTAGTTTTTAGTCCGGATAGAAGAAAATCGGTATCGCCCTCACTGACGATTTCATCCAGACCCGACAATTCTTGATGCAGTTGGGAGGAAATCATACAAAGCAACCAATCATCAAAGTCGTTGGGCACTTTTGCCAGGAGCAGGGCCGGCCGGGTCTCTCCTTCAGCCAAGCTGGTATTCGGAAACCTGAAAAGTACAATCTGCCCGGGATGCTTCACTGAAATCGTTCCTTTAGATCCGTGTCTGCATACAATTCCGGCTCATCTTCCATGCCTCGAAAGGCAGACTGCAGTGAAAATCCCATCCAGCGCCGGTTTTCTTCTTTCCCGGACTCCCCGGAACTCTTAGCAATAAGGAACTCCACGAAATCCAGAACCTCAGCCTGCAGTGGTTCCGGGAGCCGCTGAACACGCTCGACAATTTCTTTAGCAAGAATCACTTCCTTACCTCCTGCAGGAAAAAGTATAGCTGCCGTTAGGAATATATCATCATACACTCAGTCTCGCCATGATTCCAGCGTCTGCCAAGTCAACATTTGCTTGCCACGTTGATTTTGCGATTTTTCAACATATGATCTGCATATAGAACCTTACTGAGAAGCAGCAAAGGGCTGACTTGAAGCCCGGATCGACCCGACGAGAAACCATTCTGCGAGGGTTTTCCTGCCTGGCCATTAGCTTTCTGAACTTTCTAAAATTCCCTGAATAACGTATTTTAGCTGTCTCCCCACTTAAATGGCATGGGCAAATTGCATACCGAACTCCCCTCTACCTGTCTTCCTCACAGTTTCCGCCATTCGTGCTGAAACCGTTGCACTATCCATCATCTGCGGTGCTTGATTCCTTCAATATAGGCGCAGAACATTTCACCAATTGCCACTGCCACGGCATTCACTTCAGATTCCGAGCGGGCTTGCTGGGAAACCCTCTCTCCCACGGCGCACATTACCGTCATTACCATATCTGCCGCAAATGCACGGTCTTCGACAGGTGCTTGTGGTAGTACCTCATTCATAAAAACGAGTACGCAACGTGTGCAGGCTTTCCAATTCTCATGCGCTTCAGGCGTGTCGCGATAAAGTGGCGTCGCATCGTCTAGCGCCATACGGAACTTAGCCTCCTGCCATTCGGTCAGGAAGAACGCCTGCACAGCCCCCCTCAGTCGCTCGAATGGAGGACGAGTCGAGTCGGCAAGGATGCGTCCAAGCAGTTCGCGAGTTTCCTGCCACTCGTCGGCCTGAAGCCTGAACAGAATCGCCTCCTTGTTGGGAAAGTATTGATAGAGCGAGCCAACGCTAACACCAGCCTTTTCTGCCACACGCGCTGTTGTGAAATGGCGAGCGCCATCCGAAGCCAAAACACGAACTGCTGCTTCCAAAATGTCGGCGACAAGTTGTGTTGAGCGGGCCTGTAATGGCCGTTTTCTTACCGAAATAACTGGGAGTTTCTGAGTTTTCATGGACAACGCTCCAAAATGCGAATTTGAAATGCGACTGATTATTCGTATTATAGAATGACACAAATTATTGTGCCATTCACTTTACGGAGTTTGAAATGAACACACTAATGGGCCCACCCTTAGCACCGCTTCTCGCGCAAAATATTTGCCGACGCGAACGTAACGCAAGCCACGCTTGAACAGCAACTAGAGAATTTTTCCCCTGAAGAACGGGACGCGTTGAAGGAGCAGCACAATTGACGGAAACGCCACAAACCGTAAATCGAGACTCATACGAACCCGCGTATGCACAGCTCGTCAGACTGCTGCGGCAGCAAATATCGTCCGGAGTTTTCCGTCGTGGCGATCGACTCCCATCGGAGGCTGCTATTTGTAGTCGCTACGGAGTCAGTCCTATGACCGTGCGCCGGGCCGTGAACATGCTTGTAGATCAGGGCGTAGTGACCACGGTCCAGGGTCGCGGAACATTTGTCAAAGGCTTGGAATTAGGAAGCTCGACTTCTGCTTTGGACGGTTTTCAAAACTTTTTTCGAGATAAAGAACGTACGAAGGTACAACTCCTTACCACACGAATTGTGCCCGCAAGCGAGGTGGTGGCCGACGCGATGGCGATTTCCACAGGACGAAAAGTTATCTATCTCCGTCGATTACTGCTCAAGAACGACACCCCGATCCTCTCTCATGAACAACACTTAATCTACAACCCCATGCGCCCCATTGTCGAGGCAGAGATGGACGTGACTTCTCTTCACGCTCTGTTAAGCGGTTCCGGCGAAACGGATATCAAAAAAGGGTTGCTGGTAATCAGGTCCGCTCTGCTGGATGAGGAAAACGCTACATTGCTGCGTGTAAAGCCCTCGACCCCGGCGTTTCGCCTGGAGCACACGTTTTTTGATTTCGATGATCGGCCCGTTAGCTTTGGGTGTTTTACTTGCTCCTCAGATAATCTGAACTTCTCTGCGAGAGTAGGTATTTGGGATTAGTCGAAAGGGACATCCACGACCTTGGGAAGAACCTCGTTGGAGTAATTCTGCGATGACACGGCTCGGAGCTCTATCAATGGCGCAAATTATTGATCCATCCACTTTGAGGAGTTTGAAATGAACACACTAATGACCCCACCTTTAGCACAGCTTCTCGCACAAATATTCGCCGACGCGGACGTAACGCAAGCCACGCTTGAACAGCAACTGGAAGATTTTTCCCCTGAAGAACGCGACGCGTTGAAGGAAGGTGGCGACTACCGGGAACTCTACGGCCGGATGAGGGACTTCCATCTCGCTGTCTCGAGGGATACGGGCGTTCTGCTATACATGCTCGCGCGCTCTATAGGAGCGCGCTCGATCGTCGAATTCGGGACTTCTTTCGGCATCTCGACACTACATCTTGCCGCCGCTCTCAAGGACAACGGTGGCGGCCACCTCATCAGCACAGAGTTTGAGCCGTCAAAGGTCGTTCGGGCACGCCAAAATATAATAGAGGCAAACCTGTCCGATCTTGTTGAAATACGAGAAGGCGACGCGCTGGAGACGCTCGCGCGTGATTTGCCGGAAACGATCGATCTTGTTCTTCTCGACGGAGCCAAAGCGCTCTACCCCCGCGTCCTCTCGCTTCTGGAAGCGCATTTACGTGCTGGTGCGCTCATCATTGCCGACAACGCCGACTGGAGTCCGGATTATCTCGCTAAGGTCCGTTCGCCAACCGGAGAATATTTCTCCGTGCCTTTTGCGAGTGATGTGGAATTGTCGATGAAACTAAGTGTATCTGAGTGATAAGCTGGATCGATAAGCAAGCGGAAATTCGCCTGACATAGCGCTCAAACGTGACGGTCGCTATTCTTTGCAAGTCGCGCCGTCATCCTCGTGTTTCCGGTCTAATCGAGCCCGGCCAGTATTCGGGCCAATTCCGCAGGGGTTGCAAAACGGGGCGGGGTGGGAAAATTTGCTCCACATACCTGGCTTATCATTTTGGCGGTAAGCAGGGTGGGTTTGTCGGGAAATTCAAGGCTTATCACGATGATGGAATTTTCGAGGCACAACGCTGCCGACAGCCCCTCCCGGCAAACTTCGTCCCTGGGCTGTTCCGGTTCATAGGCTACGATGAAGTCGGTATCGCGGCTCCCTACGATGGCTGTCCTGGTTTGAACGCGAAACCGCCTGTCATTGAATTCATGAAGGTCCTCGACGGTAAACCTGGCTTTGCCGGAGATCAGCGAGATAAGCCCCTGCCTGATTTTTTCGGCCGGATTGTATAGATAGTCCGTAATCTCCAGAGCACTGTCCGGCGCAATTTTCATCCTGGTATTATCGGCGAAAACGATCTCGGCGGCACTCTCAGGACCGGTGATTATCCTGTCTTTGATGAACACAGGGTCGCCGGCCTTCAGGGCCTCCAGCTTACCGGCTCTTTCAAAGGTCACTTTGCCCCTGAGGATTTCGACTCGCCCGGCGGGTTCCGGCTCGGCCCACACTTGAAGGGCCGCAAGCAGAAATGCGATGGCGGAGGCCGCGAAAAAAAAGGTCCTCGCGGCCGTCCGCCCGTCTATGATCGACTTTCGAAAAAGGACCGGGGCCTCCCGTAACAACTATCCCTCGATTCTTTCGAACTGAACATTCGTAAGAGCGATTCATGTCTCACTGGCATTTCTTCGCGTCTTCGCGTGAAACACCGTCTTTTCGAGATAGCTTTTCACGCCCCTTCGAGACACCCTGAAACCATGAAAAGGCCCGGACTGCGAACGTGCAAGCCCATACCTGTGTCTCTGATTTATCCGTGTGCATCTGTGTTCATCCGTGGTTCGAGCATTTCTTCGCGTCTTCGCGTCTTCGCGTGAAACACCGTCTTTTCGAGCCGGCAGGTCTTACCCGTAACGGTAGTGAACTCCGAATCCACCGCGGGGATATTCCCATTCGATCGCGACGCCTGCATTCGGACACACTACCCGGCACGTTCCACACTCCAGGCATCCCGCGCAATCAAAGCTCAGTTCTTCGTTCACTATGTTAAAGAGGCTCGCGGGACACGCGAACGTGCATGGCTTTGGTTGACAGCGGGAGCAGGCCTCCTTGTTCACTTTGATATGCGGATGGCCCTCGTCGACGACAAACTTGTTTATACCCAGCAATTGCTCGATGGTTAGCCTTTTCAAAGATTTCTCACTCCCTTCCAGCCGTCGCGGGCCAATTGGATCAGGCTTATGCCGCTTTCCTTTATCTGGCCCATAATCATCTTCATGAGATGGACGGGCGGAGCGCCGTCGACCGTGAACAACTTGCCGGCAAGGCCCGTGACAAGCTCGGGATACGCCTTGAACATGCGGTTGTTCTCCAGTAATTCCGGCGCGTTCCGGTAAGCCTCGAGGTCTCTTAGAACGAAACTCTCCTTCAATAACTCCTTATATCTGCTGAGTCCCCGCTCGGAGAAGTCATTGCGGGTCTTGGCCTCAATAACGGTCCTGGCGGCGGCCTCACCGGATGCGATGGCAAAATCCATTCCGCGTACCGTATAGCCGAGATTAAGAACAAATCCCGCAGCATCGCCCGCCACAATCATCCCGTCCCCATACAGCTTGGGCATCATAGCCAAACCGGCCTCGGGCACCAGGTGGGCGGAATATTCAGCCACTTCTCCGCCTTCGATCAAAGGAGCGATATGGGGATTGCTCTTGAAATCCTCCATGAGGTCGCAGAGCTTTACAGTGCAGCGTCGCAGCTCCGCCACATTGATGACCAGTCCCAGAGAGATGCTGCTCTTATTAGTGTAGAGAAAGCCGCCTCCCTGCAAGCCGTTGGAGCAGTCGCCAACGAACAGCCGCGCCGCGCCGCCATTGCCTTCGAGTTGAAACCGCTGGCTGATGGTTTCCGCCGGCAGCTCGATGATCTGCTTGACCCCCGTAGCTACCTGGCTCGGGGCAAACATCTTTGCCCAGCCCGCCTTCTGGGCCAGTATCGAATTGACGCCATCCGCCAGGATCACCACATCCGCCGGCATTTCGTCCTCGCCGGCTCGTATTCCGGTGACCCTTCCGCCGTCGATGAGCAGGTCATCCACGCGTACGCCGCAGGCGAGCATCGCGCCGGCTTCCTCAGCCTTCGCTGCAAGCCAGGCATCGAATTCAGCCCTCAACAGTGTAAAGGAATGATAGGGATCGGTCGCCCAGTCCATATTCTGGCAACTGATCGAAACGCTCTGATCGCCATTGAGAAAGGTGATGGTCTCCTGGGCGATCGGCCGCTCAACCGGCGCTTCTTTCCAGAACTCCGGCATGATGCGGTTAAGAGCATGACTGTACATTCGCCCGCCATACATATTCTTGCAGCCGGGCGCGGTTCCCCTTTCGACCAGCACCACATCGTGGCCCTCTTTGGCCAGAATATAAGCGGCCGTACTGCCGGCAGGACCGGCGCCTACTACAATCGCAGTTGATTTTTCCTCTGACATATCCAGCACCACGCAATCTTATTTGCCGTCCGGGATTTACTTAAAAAAAACCGACTTCACACGTCCTACCTCTTAAGAGCTTTTTTCAGTTCCTCGATCAGCACCGGGACGACCTGGTAGAGATCACCCACTATCCCGTAGTCCGCGGCTTCAAAAATGGGAGCGTTCTCATCGCGGTTAATGGCGAAGATGACCTTACTGTCTCGAATACCGGTCACGTGTTGAATCTGTCCGGAAACCCCGACGCCGATATAGAGGTCCGGTTTGATCTTCTTTCCCGATATTCCCAGGTATACATCTTCGGGAAGCCAGCGCAGTTCTTCAGCAATGGGTCTGGAACAACCCACCTCGCCCCCCAGGACATCCGCCAGCTCTCGAGCCAGCTTGACGTCTTCCTTTTTTTCGAAACCGCGGCCAATGCAGACGACGATCTTAGCTTCCGTTATATCTACGGTCTCACGCGCCCTGGCAGTCCGGCTGACGACCTTGACCGCTGAAGAGGGCATGGTGGAAATCTCGCGGACCTTCCCTTCATTTCCCTCCACCATGGGCGCCGGATCGAAAACTCGCGGGGAAATGGCGGCCATCTGGGGCCGGGTGGTGCAAACCACTGTCTGGACGGCCAAACCGCCGAAAAGCAGACGGTCCATCCGCAGGAGTTTTTTCTCTTTGTCGAGTTCGAAGCCGATACACCCGCTACATAACCCGGTGTTCAACTGCGCGGCGAGTCGGGCGCTGATTTCCTTTCCCCTCTGAGTCGCGCCGACGAGGAAGACGTCGGGGTCCTCTTCGCGGGCCACCTGCGCTAAAACCGGCACATAGGATTCCAGCGGCTGGCCCTGCGCCGGCGGCTGCAGCACAAGGACCTCGTTGGCGCCGTGGCTGATGTATTCCTGAGCAGACTCATTGCTCATGGCGAATGATACCAGCTTTGTCTCCAGGCCACGGGCAATATCCGCGCCCGCATTGAGGAGTTCCAGAGTATGTTCACGCGTTTCTGCAAAAACAAAAATTCCAGCCATTTATGAATTCTCCTCAGGCAATCACACCATCTTTTAAAAGAGAGCTTATGAGCGAACCGATCTCCTCCGGCTTGGCGCCAAACTTCAAGTGCCGCCGCTCCATGGTCGCTGCCAAAACGCCGGTCGTCTGCAGACATGCATCGAAGCTTCGACCGAGTTTATCAAGGGTGATGTTATCCACAGGCTTTTTCGCCGCTCCCAGGACCTGCTTCAAAGAAGGTATCCTCGGGGTGTTGATGTCCGGCAGAACCGTTATCAAGGCTGGTAACGCAATGGATACGGCTTCAATCCCGTCATCGAGTTTCCGCTCCGCCACGATGCTGTTTTCATTTTCTACGTACGTTAACTTGTTAACATATGTGGCGCACGGGATGCCGAGTCTTTCCGCTAAAACCGGTCCGACCTGCTGAGTGTAGAGATCGCTCGAACCCTCACCGCAGATGATGAGATCGAACTCGATGTTCCCCTGGATCGCCGCCGCCAGCACGGCGCTCGTCTGCGAAGGCTCAAAGTCGGCAAACGAAGGATCGTTTATGAAATATGCCTTGTCCGGCCCCCGGGACAGGACATCCTTCAAACAGCTTTTGGCCGTGGGCGGAGCGACCGTCACAGCGGCCACGCTCGCGCCATGCAGTTCCTGAAGATGCATAGCTTCTTCAACGGCATTGCGGTCGTAGGGGCTTATTTTGTAACTGACCCTATCCAGCAGTAACTTGCGCGAACCGGCATCGATCTTGATGTCCGCTTCGTCTACCACCCACTTGAAACAAGTTAAAATCTTAAGCATTTCCTTTCCTTTCGAGAAACGTTGCCGGCCGATTTGAGATATCAGTTCAGAACGAAAAATAGACTCCGGACGTCACAGAACCCGAACTGCAAACCTCGAGGGGCGTTGAGTTCTCGTCCGGAGTCTCCGCAGGACTACCAGCTTAGCATGTTGTCGGCGATGACCGTCTTTGTGAATCCCGATGTGCCCCCATGAATCTGGGTTATCTTGGCGTCACGATAAAGCCGTTCGACTTTTTGACCCCTTACGGTGCCCATGCCTCCGTGAATCTGCACAGCAGTATCAGACTGGTGCACTGCCGTTTCCGAAGCCATCAGCTTTGCCATTGCAGCTTCCTTGCTGTAAGGCAGATTTTGATCGTAACACCAGGCGGCGTAATAGGTTAAATATCTTGAAACCTCAATTTCGATCGCCATATTGGAGAGCATCCACTGGATCGCCTGGAAATTGCAAATCGGCTGCCCGAACTGGACTCTTTCCTTCGAATGACGAATGGACTCATCCAGAGCAGCCTGAGCGATACCCAGCGCCAGGGCGGCGATCCCTACCCTGCTCCCGTCAAGGGCCGCCGCGGCGATAGCAGGTCCCTGCCCTTCCTGGCCCAACAGATTCTCTTTAGGGATGCGGCAGTCTTTCAACAGGACTTCGGAACTCGGCGCACCTCTCAAACCCATTTTATCGACGTGCTCACCCACTTCAAGTCCAGGGGCGCCCGCAGGCACTATAAAAGCGCTGCATCCGCCGCCGCCGGTCTTGGCGAACACGATGAAGATCCCGGCGTTCGGGGCATTACAGACGAAGGATTTGACGCCGTTCAGCACGTATTCATTGCCGTCCGGAGCAGCAGTTGCGGCCGCTTCGTCACCTGCTCCCTCCATTAAAGCCACGGCGCCCAATATATCACCCTTGCAAAGGGGAACGAGGTATTTTTTCTTTTGGGCTTCCGAGCCAAATTTATACAGGGGGTTGCACGCCAGGGACGTATGTGCCTCAACGATAAAGCCCGTGGCTGCGCAAGTACGGGAGAGTTCCTCGAGCGTCATGATATAGGTCAGATAGTCCGACCCGGCCCCACCGTATTGCTCGGGATATGGGATGCCCATCATGTCCTGCTCGGCCAGTTTCTTGATATTTTCGGCGGGAAAACGCGCTTCCTGATCGACCTGGTCTGCGATGGGTTCAACGTACTTTTCACAAAACTCTTTCATATTGGCTTTGACCAGTTCCTGTTCTTCTGTCAGTTCGAAATTCATAGTGACGTCCCCCATCTCGATTACCGTAACAGTTCGCGAGCGATGATCAGGCGCTGTATCTCGCTGGTTCCTTCATAAATTGAGGTCACGCGTACATCCCGGTAGAAACGCTCCGTGGGACAACCCCGGGTGTAGCCATATTCGCCGACGATTTGTAATGCGTCATGGCAGGCTTTGTTCGCCGATTCGGTAGCAAAGACCTTGGCCATCGAAGCTTCCTTGGCGTAAAACTTCTTCTGGTCCTTGAGGCACGCTGCGCGCAGCAGCAGGAATCTCGCGCCTGCAAGCCGCGTGTAGTTCTCCGCTATCATCGATCGAATACCCTGGCTGTCCGCCGGGGTCCCCTTGCCCTGCACCCGCTCTTTGGCATACTTTGCGGCAAAATCCATGGCAGAAAGCCCGACGCCCAGCGCCATCGAGCCTATGCCGATCCGCCCGCCCGCCAGTTCGGATGCGGCAATGCGGAAGCCATCATTCTGGACACCCAGAAGATTTTCTTTCGGGACGCGGCAGTTGTCTAAGATCACTTCATTGGTCGGAGAGGCAAGTTGTCCGAGCTTTTTTTCGTGTTGGCCCACCCGGAAGCCGGGAAACGATGGTTCCACCAGAAAAGCGCTGATGCCTTTGCCCTTCCGCGCTTCCTTGTCGGTTACCGCCCACACTACGAAAACACCCGCAAATTCGGCGCTTGAAATGAAAATCTTTTGACCGTCCAGCACCCAGTGATCTCCGTCAAGGACAGCGCTCATGCGCATCGCAGCCGGGTCCGAACCCGCAACGGTCTCGGTCAGAGCAAAACCACCCGCGGCAAACTCGCCACTGCAAAGGGACGGGATATATTTCTCCCTGAGTTGTTCAGTCCCCATGCCCTGGATCACTTCGGCCACCATGTTGGTGACCGATGAAGTCACTCCCGTTGAAGCGCAGCCCCGGCCGATTTCAGTCATGACCAGGGAGAAAGAGACTGTCTCCGCCCCGGTGCCGCCGTATTTGGGATCTATGGTGATGCCCATAAAACCCAGTCCTGCAAGCTTCTTCAAAACAGCCAACAGCTTCTCGCGGTTCTGGGTCCGGTCTAATTCGGCAGCTATGGGCTCCAGTTCACTTTTGACAAATTCTGCGGCGGTTTCCTGAATTCTCTTCTGCTTTTCCGTCAGTTCAAAATCCATTTTATCCACCCTGTCCGATCAATAAGTATAGAACCCACGCCCTGCTTTTCGCCCTAGCCATCCAGCTTCCACATACTTCCGGAGAAGGGGACACGGCCGGTATTTTGAATCGCAAAACCCGTTGTATAACACTTCCATAATTGCCAGACATGTATCCAGACCGATGAGGTCGGCGAGGGCAAGAGGGCCCATCGGGTGATTCATCCCAAGCCGCATGACCGTGTCAATGTCTTCAACCTTTCCCACTCCATGATAAAGCGCATATACCGCTTCGTTGATCATGGGCATGAGAATCCGGTTGGAAATGAAACCCGGAAAGTCGTTGGAAAGTGCCGGGGTCTTACCGAACTTAATCGACAGGTCCCAAGTCGTCTGAAAAGTCTCATCGGAAGTGGCAAGCCCTCGAATTACCTCGACGAGCTTCATAACCGGCACCGGGTTCATGAAGTGCATGCCGATAACCTTGTCGGGCCTTTTCGTCTGAGCCGCAATCCGGCCGATAGGAATAGAGGAGGTATTGCTTGCAAGGATCACTTCCGGGCGGCAGGTTGCATCCAGGTCGCGAAAAATTCCGAATTTTATGGATTCGTTCTCGCTTGCAGCTTCAACGAGGAAATCGACAGGAGCCATGTCTTTGAGGCTGGTGCTGGTTTTAATCCGCCCCAGTATGCTTTCCTTCTCCTCCTGGACCATTTTCCCTTTTTCGACATTCCTGGTCAGTATATTCGTGATGTTCTTGAGACCACGCTCGACGAACTCATCCTTGATGTCATTCATGATCACCTGGAGGCCGCTCATTGCAGCGACCTGGGCAATCCCGTTTCCCATCTGGCCGGCGCCCACAACTCCAAAGGTCTTTATTTCCATTCGAGTCTCCTCCTTTTTCCGATGTCTACCTCTTGACCACCATCGCCACCGCTTCACCGCCCCCGAGACACAGGGTGACAAGCCCCGTCTTCTTATCGGAACGTATCATTTCATGGAGCAAGGTGACCAGAAGGCGGCAGCCGCTCGCCCCTATAGGATGACCCAGGGCGACGCTGCCCCCTGCCACGTTCACTTTGGAGACATCCAGTTTCAGCTCTTTCATCACGCATACGGTTGATCCGCTGAAGGCTTCGTTGATCTCGAATATATCGACCTTGTCCAGCCCGATGCCCTCTTTTTTCAGGCATTTGGGTATGGCCCAGATCGGAGCTACGAGGACGTATTTCATATCGATCCCGCTCGATGCCTGGGCCCCTATCGTACCCATGATATTGCAGCCCAATTCCATCGCCTTTTCCCGGGACATTATAACTGCCGCTGCGCCCCCGTCGCTTATTACCGAAGCATTCCCGGCGGTCGTGACACCCCCTTCCTTGAAGGCGGGCTTCATCTTCGCGAGTTGTTCATAAGAGGTTTCCCTGGGGCACTCGTCATCGCTGAAAATAACCTGCTCGCCTTTGCGGCGCGGCAACTCCACCGGGACGATCTGATCTTTGAATCTACCGCTGGAAATGGAGGCCAGGGACCTCCTGTAGGATTCGAGGGCATATCGGTCCTGATCTTCACGCGTCACACCGTATCTTTCACAGCAAAGCTCGTTTGAAATGCCCATGTGGAAATCATTTACTATGTCCCACAAGCCGTCATGAACCATGTGGTCCACTATGGCCCCGTCGCCCATCCGGTATCCGCTCCGCGCTTTTTCCAGATAATATGGAGCCATGCTCATGTTTTCCATTCCCCCTGCAACCACAACATCAGCATCGCCCAACTGGATGGCCTGAGCGGCAAGCATCACCGCCTTCAAGCCCGAACCGCAGACCTTGTTCACCGTGATGGCTTCCACCTCCCAAGGCATGCCCGCGGCAATTGCGGCCTGTTTGGCCGGATTCTGCCCGTAGCCGCATGGGAGCACCATACCCATTATGACTTCATTTACCTGATCTTTACCTATTCCTGCGCGCTTAACAGCTTCTTGGATTACGATACCCCCCAGCTTGGTGCCGCCGATGGAACTGAGCGATCCATTGAAGCTCCCCAGCGGGGTCCGAACGGCACTTACGATTACGGCTTCTCGCATGGCAATCTCCTGATTGTGATAAAGGGCTGAATTTCTCGGTGCAATACACTCGCTCGATAGGCTACAGGGAAAGAAGCGCTGAAAATCCTGGGCCAGGAAAAACCTAAATTGAGCACCTTATGCAGCAGTCAGGTAGAGGCGGCATTGAACTCAGCGGACCGGCAGAAAAGGATAGCGAAAAGGGACAAAGCGGGCTCAAGGTACATTATTGTATTCTCCTTTGGTGATTCGCCACTCCTTCTACCAGAAGTGTTAATCTTTGACAAAAAAAAATGTAGCGCCACAAGACCGGAACCGCTTTTTAAACACCTTCCAGACCCGCTTCCCTTAATTTCTCACGAACGAACGAAAGCGGTCTTGAAATAACAAAAGTTTTCTCGCGCGACTTCTCACCTTTGAGCAGTTTAACTTCGGATTTGGAGACACCAAGTTTTGCGGCTAGAAAACCGATGCACTCCCTGTTTGCACCCCCTTCAACCGGGGGTGAGCTGATGCGTATTTTCAGCCTTTCGCGGAAAGACCCTGAAAACTCGCTTTTCGCAGCCCTGGGTTGGACGTAAACGCAAAGAACCGTTTCTCCAGCTTTCTCCGATAAGTAAGTCAAATCTTCCTGCACCACGGTTAATCCCGATCGGTTTGAGTTTAGCAGCGAAACGAACGACTGGTCACTGTCGCGTCGCAGTTATTGACACGCTGGTGAGTACAATATATATCTCATGGCAATAAGGCAGAAGCAAAAAGGATCAGTTTTCCGAAATTCAGATGCGGGCGAGGCCTTCCCGACTGTCATTCAAAAAATTCGAATCCGGCGAGGTATGTAATGAAAAGAATCCTGCTTTTTTCACTCATCTTTTCCGTGTTGCTCGCGATCCTGTCGCTTCTGGGGCCGGGTCAGGCCAAAGCAATTGAGTTTTCATCCGATATGGTCATAACGCCCAAAGGCGATGAACCAATGACGGGCAAGATATTCGTGAAGGGCGACAAGATCAGGCAGGAAACCTCAGACGAGGACGGGACTCAGATCATGATTATCCGGCCCGATAAGAAGCTGACCTGGATGATAACCCCGGAAGAGAAGTCCTACATGGAGATGCCCTATCAGTCTGAAGATAAGACCTTCGAAGAATGGACTCCCGAGAAGGAAAAGAAGGCCAAATTGCTCGGCCAGGAGACCGTTTCCGGAATAGCCTGCAAAAAATTCGAAACCTTGGAAGACGGAGAAAAGACCATCTTATGGGTTTCCACGCAGTTTCCATTTCCGATCAAGGTTGAAGACTCAGAAGTGGCAATGGAATACCGCAACATCAAGTTGGGTTCGCTTCCTGATTCGCTCTTCGAACTTCCGGCGGGATACGAAAAGATGGCTATGCCGATCATTCCACAAAAGGAGTAAAGGTAAAAGAAATGCTCCATTTACCGATTTTCGGCAAATCGACGCCATACCAGGTAAGCCCGTCAAAAATAATCGCACTCGGCCTGAACTACCGCAGCCACATTGCGGAAAGCCACTCGGTCAAAGTACGCGGCTTTACAGAGGAGGTTCCTGAAGAACCCATACTCTTCCCGAAGACCCCAAACGTTCTCATCGGGCCGGGCGAACCCATCGTGATACCAAGGTTTCTGCTGGAGTACGGATTCGAGGATCTTCGCACCGATTATGAAGCCGAGCTTGCGGTAATAATAGGAAAGAAGTGCAGGAACATTGCGCCGGAGGAAGCGCTCGATCATGTGCTCGGCTATACGTGCATGAACGACGTGAGCCAGCGCAATATTCAAACCGGCGACAGAGCAGGATGGTTTCGGGGAAAATCTCTTGATACCTTCGGCCCCATCGGGCCGCAGATCGTTCTGCACTCGGATATCGGCGATCCTCAGAACCTGCGCATTCAATGCCGGCTAAACGGCACGATAACTCAGGATGCCAGCACCGCTCAGATGATTTTCCCGGTTGACCGGATGATAGCATTCATATCAAAGAACTTTACACTCATGCCCGGCGACATCATCGCAACCGGCACTCCGAGCGGAGTGGGACGAATTCGCCATGGAGATGTTGTAGAAGTCGAAATAGAGAGAATCGGCACCCTGAGCAACCCGGTGGTTGAGGAGTGGATGCAGTAACACGACAGATTCAAAAGAAAGGACCGGCGGCCCTTCCCTCTGCTCGACAGCGGGAAGGACCGGCCGGCCCTGCGAGTCATCCAACGATTGACGTTTGTTAGCTTTTCAAGTCTTACTTGCAACCAGCCAACTGGCTGAAAAAGTCGTTGCCTTTGTCATCCACAAGGATGAAAGCGGGAAAATCAACCACTTCGATCTTCCAGATGGCTTCCATACCCAGTTCGGGATACTCCAGCACTTCTACTTTCGTTATGTTGTCCTGGGCCAGAATGGCGGCAGCACCGCCGATCGAACCGAGATAAAAGCCGCCGTGTTTTTTGCAGGCGTCTGTTACCTGTTTTGTACGGTTACCCTTGGCAATCATAACGAGCGAACCGCCATTAGACTGGAACAGGTCCACATAGGAATCCATCCGGCCTGCGGTTGTCGGACCGAATGAACCCGAAGCCATTCCCTTGGGGGTTTTTGCCGGGCCTGCGTAATAAATAGGATGATCCTTCAGGTACTGAGGCAGCCCCTCGCCCTTGTCGATTCTCTCCTTGAGCTTGGCATGAGCAATATCTCTGCCTACGACAATCGTTCCGGTCAAAGATAGCTGGGTCTTTATAGGGTACTTTGTCAAATCGGCCAGAATTTCCTTCATCGGCCGGTTCAGATCTACCTTAACGACCCCGTGTTCATGTTTTCCGCGGAACTTTGCGGGTATGTATTTCTCCGGATGCGCTTCGAGTTCTTCGAGCCAGATGCCGTCCTTGTTGATTTTAGCCTTAATGTTTCTGTCCGCCGAACACGAAACTCCCATTGCAACCGGACAGGACGCACCGTGGCGCGGTAGCCGGACGATTCTTACATCCAGGGCAAAATGCTTTCCTCCATACTGCGCGCCGTATCCGGACTTATACGCAGCCTTGAGGACTTTCTCCTCCATTTCCAGGTCCCGGAACGCCTGGCCGCCGTCGTTTCCTGTTGTGGGCAGGCCATCCAGATATCCGGTTGTGGCTAGCTTTACCGTCTTCAGACAGGCTTCAGCGGACGTGCCGCCGATTACGAAGGCTACATGGTAGGGCGGGCATGCGGCCGTGCCGAGAGTCATCATCTTTTCAACCAGGTATTTTTCCAGGCTGGCCGGATTCAAAAGCGCCTTTGTTTCCTGGTAGAGCATATTCTTATTGGCCGAACCACCGCCTTTGGCAATGAACAAAAACTTGTATTCCATCCCATCGGTTGCGTAAACATCGATCTGAGCGGGAAGATTGCACCCCGAATTTTTCTCCTCGTACATGGTCAGAGGGACTGTCTGGGAGTAGCGCAGGTTTTCCTCGGTGTAGGTCTTATAGACGCCCTGCGAAAGATACTCCTCATCTTTTACGCCGGTCCAGACCTGCTGGCCCTTCTTGCCGACAATCGTGGCGGTGCCGGTATCCTGGCAAAGCGGCAGCACGAACTTGGCCGCTACTTCCGCGTTTTGAAGAAGCGCGATCGCTACGCCCCGGTCATTAGGAGATGATTCGGGATCTTCCAGGATTGCAACCCATTGCTTGAGCTGTTTCGGGCGAAGCAGAAAGGAAACGTCGCGCATTGCCTGATTGGCAATGAATTCGAGTCCTTCTCGTTCCACCTTCAGAATCTGCTTCCCATCGAAGTTTGCAATAGAAACATAACCTTTGGCGAGCAGCTTGTACTTTGTGTCATCTTTTCCGGTTGGAAAAGGATCCTGGTAACTGAACTGGGGCATTTTCAACTCCTTTTGCAGAAGCAAGTTAGATAAGCGCGTGCCAATTTGGAAAAACTTTCACATGCCTTTATGCCCCATCATATAAAAAAAAAAGATTTTGTCGAGTACTGAATTAAGACAAATTACAGGCTTTGCGGCCCGGCCGGGATAAATCGGTGTAACTCAGCGGAAAAACTTTCCTTTTCACCTCGCAGATCGCAGATGCGGAGTAGAAGAAATTAATAAAATAAATCGTGTTGAGGAAGTTTGTAGAGCTGGCGTATGCACATAACGAGGGTATCGGGCAAATACCTTCCCCACAGCTTTATCGGAACGTCCCCGATCTTGGCCGCGGGACTGAATCCCACAGCAAACAGGTACTCAAGAAGAAATTCGACGTTCATGGGAATGTACCCCTTGTAAGGCTTATAGTCTCGCTGCACCATAATCCGCTCTTCGTGGATGCTGTTGCCAAGCTCGGATTCCACCATTGCTTCAGTGGTCGACAGGATCAACTCGATTTTGATTCTCGCCTCCGCATTTTCCAGGTAGGGTTCAATCCCCTTTTTGAGCTCAGAGGCCGAAATGCCGCGGTTGGAGTAATTCTGCCAGTTTTCCCGGAACTTTCGGCACACCTGTTCGCGGTCCCACGGAATATCGAGAATAAGGCTGGCTGCTTCATATTTACCGTAAAAATTCTCCCGTTCTCCCACCAGGATCGATGGATCGCTTCTGAGGGCATTTTCGATCTCTGTAAGCTGCTCCTGGGTTCCCAGAATTTTGATCCCTCCCACGTCGTCTAAAGTAATCGAGGACCGGTCAAACCGAACGGTACCCGCGCGGAAGCTCTCGGCAATGCTTTCTTCAGCCTCAATGAATTCCCTGTCCATCTCCTCGCGGGGGGTAATCAGCGCCTCGAAAGGAATCCCGAACTTTGTCGCGCGCGCTCGGGCCATTGTGAGGGCTTTCTTCTGAACGGTTTCAAAAATCCAGTTGGCAATCCGCCTGTTGGCCTTTTCGGCAATTCTTTTGGGTCGTTTGATCCTGTATGAGGCAAGGAGGCGACCGCCATCGTCAACGCACAGCACCCCGTTGATCGGCGTTTGATAATAGAAGTACTCCCGATTATGCCGATAGCGCTCGAAGAGGTGCTCCATCCTGGGGCTGATCCGGCCGTTACATTTGCAGAGCGCGTCCCTCAGCTCTCCCTTGAACCGGATGCGAACCTTTCTGCACTCCCCGGAACAAAACTTCCCGACAATTTTCTCCGTCACGGTTTTGAGTGTTTCACCCAGGACATACCCATCGCAGATAAATATCCGCGTCAGTTGCAAGGCGTCCGAAGGCTCCGGCCTTCCACACAGCCAGCGCTCGGCAATGCGGAGCAACTCCTCCCGGTGAATAAATGAGGTTATATACATGGATTCATCTTTATCGCATCTTATTGTGATTACCAAACCGCCTAAGATTTAAATCATAGCACTTTTCGAGGAAAAGTGGATAAGCTAGCCAGGCGGCGAGGCAGGGCAGGAAAGATGAAAGAAATAAAAGACTGAAGACGCCGTCCAATTTTAGAACCCAATCCCGCGTTTTGCTCGCCGTGTTGCTCCGCAAGCCTTGTAGGTTTGTCTGAAACCCGCTATATTCCCTGTGTATTCGGGTTCAAGAATTTTCACCGCGGCTATTGGGCTCTCTATCTTTTGCACCAGCGATCTTCAGTTGCCTTTTCGCATTTTGAATCCAAATGCGCCGAATTTCTCCTTGTGGAGACCATAATGGCCAAAATAACGGTAACCTTCCAGCCGGAATCCACTCGCACCGAAGCGCAATCAGGCGAAAAGCTGATTGACGTAGCATCCTATGCCGGCATTGACATAAGTAACCTTTGCGGTGGGCAGGGGGTCTGCGGCAGATGCCGCGTCAAGATCAAACAGGGCAATGTAAATCTAACCGGGAAAGTCATCGGCAAGCTGAGCCGCAAAGAAATCGAACAGGGTTATACGCTTGCCTGCCAGGCGGAACTCGCTGAAGATGACGTCGAAGTTTGGATTCCACCTGAATCGCGAAGCGATGTTCAGATCCAGATTACGGATTACATTGTTTCCTACGATGACCCGACTCGCGCGCACGGCCCGGATTACGGCCCCGCCCCTATGGTGAGGCCCTTGTGTCAGAAATATTATCTCCAGTTGCCTGAGCCTACGATTGGCGACAGCCTTTCCGACCTGGAGCGCGTTTATCGGGAGCTCAGGAAAAAGATCCCCCAATTCCCGCATATCCAGGCTCATTTTTCATGCCTGTGGGGCCTGGCCGCATTGCTGCGCAGAAGCAAATGGAAAGTAACGGCGCTTGTACACTTCCGTGATGCCGACTGCCCGATGATCCGCGAAATAGAAGGTGGCAACACCACTTCTAGGAATATGGGGGTTGCAATTGACGTAGGAACCACCACTATTGTCGCCCAGTTAATCGATCTGCGCACCGGGGCCATAATGGGATCGCAGGCCAGCCATAACAGTCAGGCGCGATATGGAGAAGACGTCATCTCGCGAATGATCTTTGCCTGCAGCCATGCCGGCCTGGGGCCCCTGACCGAAGCTGTGACCTTTACAATCAACGCCCTGATCGATTCTCTGGTTGAGAATAACAATATCAAGCCCAACGATATCACTTCCATTGTGGCTGCAGGAAATACGGTCATGAGCCATTTGCTCCTTGGCCTTGAACCATGCAACATCCGTGTGGCCCCATATATACCCACAGCCACACGGTTTCCCCAGTTCACGGCCACGGAGGTCGGACTGAAGGCCAATCCCAAGGCCCTTGTGCATACTATGCCCTGCGTAAGCAGCTATGTCGGAGGCGATATCACGGCAGGCGTTTATGCCTGCGGAATGCACGATCATCATGAAATAAGCGCTCTTATCGACGTCGGAACGAACGGGGAAATTGTAATCGGCAATAACGAATGGCTTGTGTGCTGCTCGTCTTCGGCCGGTCCGGCATTTGAAGGCGGAGGGATCAAATGCGGAATCAGGGCGGTGCTGGGAGCTATTGAGAAGATAGTTATCGAAGGGGACCGCGTTCATTACGAGACCATAGGAGGAAAGCAACCCATCGGGCTTTGCGGTTCCGCCATCATAGACGGAATTGCTGAACTTCTCTCTGCCGGTATCATAGATCAAAGCGGAAGGTTCGCTCTTCTGGGACATCCAAGGGTCCGGGTGGTAGATGAAGTTCCCGAATTCATTGTGGCCTACGCTGATGAAACCGGCACTGAGGAGCCGATCGTAATCACCGAGGATGACATCATCAACCTTATCAAGAGCAAGGGTGCAGTACTTGCGGCTGTGCGGGTACTGCTCAAAACCCTGGAACTGGATTTCGCAGACCTTGAGAAGGTTTTTGTCGCCGGCGGCTTTGGCGCGCATCTCGATATCGCAAAGGCGATTTTCATCGGCCTCTTGCCAGATATCCCCAGGGAGCGAATCCGCTATATCGGAAACAGCTCCCTTGCGGGGGCGAGGCTTGCCCTTCTTTCCGTCAATGCGTTTCACCGGGCCGAGGAGATCGCAAACCGCATGACTTACATAGAATTGAGCGTAACGCCTCAATTCATGAATGAGTTCATAGCTTCACTCTTTCTGCCCCACACTGATATGGAGCTTTTCCCCACCGTCAGGGAATTACTGGGGCGGAAGCACAATGGATCTAAAGGAATACAGTTGGATTCGGCAGTCGGGGATGATTCGCCAAAGTGAGTTGCATCAGTATGTTGTCTCTATCACCATCATTTTTTACCACTTGCTTTATTCGGCGCGGTCATGACTGATATTTCTCCAGAGACAATCCGTTCGCCTGTGCGTAAACCGAAAGTCATTTTTTTCGACTTGGGCAATACTCTGGTCACGTCAATTGCCGATACCCCGCACAACCGGCTCGCCGAGAGGCTGGACCTCACAGAAAAGCAGGCAAAGAAGGCCGGCCGCCTGCTCATGACATTCCACGCCCATAGAGCAACTGAACTGGCCGAGGCGCTGAAGCATATCCTAGAGGACAAAGACCGTGCGAAAATCGAGTCTGTGGTCTCGAGTCTCTGGGACGAACAGGAGTCCTCAGTTCGGGAGATCGATGGAGCAAGCACCCTGCTTGAAGAGTTGAAGCGCTCAGACTTCGTGCTGGGCCTGATTTCCAATACATGGCGTCCTAACTATCTGGGATTTTGCCGGGCATGCCCGGAAATGGCCGGGATTTTCGATTTCAACCTTCTCAGCTTTGAACTTGGAATCAAAAAGCCTTCTCCGCAATTTTTCAAACACGCTCTCGGCGTTGCGGCGGTTCCTGCCTCCTGTTCTTTAGTCGTGGGAGACAGCTTCGAGCTTGACATCGAACCGGCAAGGATGCTCGGATGCCCGGGCGCATGGATTCTCTTCAGTACGGAAAGAGAAAAAACAACGATAAGCCGCATGCTTCAAGGAATTATCGCCCCTCCAGAAATAGTAGCCGAAGACATCAAAAATCTTGCAGATATTCTCAGGGATCGATGGCCATGATTGCTCTATTTCTCCTGATCTGTTTTTTGTTGCTCGCCGCGATCTGGGGATCGCTGGTAACCTATTGCTTTTTCTGGTACGAAAACGCGTGGAGCGCTCGACTTGCACCGGACGGCGGCGCAAAACTTAGACGGATGGTCCTTTCAGGTTTTCTTTCCTCCATTGGGAGCGTCTTTTTTATATTTGTCAGCTACCCGCTTGGCGCGGTCCGGCGCCTTTGGGCGCCGAAGGACATCGGCGCCGGACAACCCGTAATCATCCTGACACACGGACTCTACCATAATGCAAGCGCCTGGCTGCTCTTCAGAAGACGGCTGCAGAAGGCCGGCTTCAAGAATATTTTCGTCATGAATTACTCGAGTTTTTTTTCCTCTTTCGAGGAAACCCTCAAGAAATTCGAAGAATTTGTCGCCGATGCAAGGCAGAGGGTCCCGGACCAGCCGGTATATCTAATAGGCCACAGTCTTGGGGGACTTTTATCCAGGTTTTATTCCGAACAATCCCAGGGTGCAGCGATACCCGCTGCCGTAATAACTTTGGGGACCCCGCACCTGGGGTCCAAAGTCGCGGCTTTTGGCATCGGAAGGCTGGCTTCAAGTTTGCTTTACCGTGGACCTATTTTCACAGAACGTGAATCTCTGCGCTCAGCGGGGCTTCCGTGTACCGGGGTGTCTTTCCTTTCACCGGTAGATAACATGGTGCTGCCCTCCGAAGCCCTCAAGGCGCCCTACCCGGGGTGGGTCTACTATCAAACGGGCCCGCTGAGCCATACTGCCATGATCTATTCGAAATCCACAACAGGAATGGTAATCGAAATCCTGCAGGGCAAGACGCCCGCGCAATGAACGGGACTCGCTTCCTGCGCCCGTTCTAAATTTTTCAAAAAGATCACTTTTATCGTTTTTTTTCAGATTTTGTTCTTAAATTGGTATTTAAGGAAACCGATCGATTTACCGATTTTCAATTTTAGGAAACCTTCGCGCAGTTGACTTACAAGGCACTCATATGCTAATAGACCCCCGAAATTTTGCGTATCGAAGGGAAATCACTTTGGAGCAGAGTGCCGAAGAATCACCTGTCCTGGTGCAGGAATTCGTTATTGCCAACAGATTGGGAATGCATGCGCGGGTTGCGGCCCAGATAGTCAGAGTCGCCACTCAGTTTGAATCTGAAATACTTATCAGCAAGTGCGGGGTGACCATTAACGGAAAAAGTATTCTCGATTTGATGACCCTCATATGCCCCTATGGAACCAAAATCACTGTATCCGCAAAAGGCCCCGACGCGGCCGAATCCCTCAACTCACTGGCTGCCCTTTTCCAGACCAAATTCGGCGAACCCTGAAGAACTCTTCCCACCGCTGAAAAAATGGACTAAGAAGAAGGTGACTTGCGGCATGTCCATTTTTTCAGAAAGACTTGATTATCGATGAACAACTCCTCATTGACCATTAAGGGCATCGGGGCTGCGCCGGGAATCGCAATCGGGAAGGCGTATCTGCTGGAACGAGGCCGTATCCCGGTTCCACGCTATAAGCTTTTTGGCGAAGAGGCCATCGCTCTTGAATGCAAACGGTTCAAAGAAGCAGTCGCCAAAGCCGAATCCGATTTGGAGGCCATAAAGAAGAGCATCCCCTCCGAATTTAGAGAACATGCGCGCCTGCTCGAAGTGCAACAGATGATTCTGAGGGACCCTTCGATCTATGGGGAAACCCTGCGCTCTATCGAAAAGGAACGCTACAACGCACAGCTTGCCATCATAAAATCGCTTAGGAGAGCAAGAGAGCTTTTCAGCGCTCTTGATGATGAATATGCAAGGAACCGAATAGCAGATGTGGACGCGGCCGGTGACAGGGTGGTCCGGATCCTTGCAGGGCAGAACCATACCGACCTGGGGAGTATTCGCGAACGGGTTATAATTATCGCCCGCGATCTTTCACCGGCAGACGCCATCCAGTTGCAGGTGGGGCGCACGCTTGGCGTGGTCACAGAAATCGGGGGTGTTACTTCTCATACTTCTATCGTCGCGCGTTCGCTCAACATCCCGGGGATCGTGGCGGCCGAAAATGCCGGCCGTCTCATCTCGACGGGCGATCTTCTCATCATCGACGGCACCACCGGAACAATCATAGTCAATCCGAGCGAGAGCGACTTACGCTTCTATTATGAACGCCAGGAAGAATTGGAGGCTTATGTCAAGCAGATAAGCCGCCATGCTCATTTGCACGCTGAGACTCGTGACGGCCACAGGGTGAACGCTGAGGCAAATATCGAAGTCCTCGAAGAAATAGTGGCGGCCAAAGACAACGGCGCCGAAGCCATTGGGCTTTACAGGACGGAATTTTTCTTCATGAACCGGGTCGAACTTCCGGATGAAGAAGCCCTGTTCAGAGATTACCGCGATTTATCCGAGTTGATGGCGCCTCTCCCGGTCACTATCCGGACCCTGGACCTTGGTGCTGAGAAACTCACTTCATGGTTCCCCAGACTTGAAGAAACAAACCCCGCCCTCGGGCTCCGGTCAATCCGACTGTGCCTGCATTATCAGGAATTGTTCAAGACTCAGCTCCGGGCTATTTTGCGGGCCAGCGCAATCGCCGGCAATCTCCGGTTGATGCTGCCCCTGGTCTCGGGCATTGGAGAAATTCTGCAGGCAAAGCAGGTTTTCAATGAGGTCCGCACGGAGTTGACCGCACAACGAATCCCTTTCGATGAAAATATGCCTTTCGGAGTAATGATAGAAGTCCCGTCAGCCGTGTCCGTAGCGGATTTGCTGGCGCCCGAGGTCGATTTTTTCAGCATCGGAACAAATGACCTCATCCAGTACACCATCGGGATAGATAGATCGAACGAGCACGTCGCCTATCTTTACGAACCGCTCCATCCCGGCGTTCTCAGGTTCATAAGGCAGACGGTGGATGCCGGCCACAGAGCAGGAATCCCTGTCGCCGTCTGCGGAGAGATGGCTGGAGAACCGATGTACGTACCAATCCTTCTTGGCCTCAATATCGATTCTTTCAGCATGAATCCGCAGTCGCTGCCGCGTGTCAAGAATCTCGTCAGGCGTTCTTCCATGAAGGAATGCTGCCGGTTTGCCCGCAAAGTGCTTCGCATGAGGACGGCAAAAGAGATAAACCAGTCAGTGAGGAAAATGGTCATGAAGAAGTTCCCGGAAGAATTCCGGGTATTTGAACCGAACTGGCTCGTTAGCGCGGAATCCTCTGCGAGCCAACTCGGCAAATAGCTATAATATCGGAAAGGAAGTCCCGGCGGATATATGCCCAAAGCCAAAGACACTGAAGAAAAAATCAAAATAATCAGCCAGAACAAAAAGGCGTTCCACGACTTCGAAATAGGTGAAAGGTTTGAAGCCGGGATCGTTTTGCTCGGAACCGAAGTGAAATCGCTCAGGGAAGGACGCGCCAACCTTAAAGACAGCTATGCCAGGGCGAAGCGCAACGAAGTGTTCCTCTACGGTCTCCACATCAGCCCATATACTCACGCCTCTTTTGACAACCACGAACCCGAACGGATAAGAAAGCTCCTCCTGCATAAAGCCGAAATAAAAAAACTGCTTGGAAAAACCCAGGAACGCGGGTTTTCACTCGTTCCCCTGAAACTCTATTTCAAAGACGGAAAGGCGAAATTGGAAATCGCTCTTGCCAGAGGGAAAAAGGAATACGACAAGCGGGAGAGCCTGAAGAGAAAAGAAGAGACCCGCGAGATGGAACGCCTCCGCAAACACCACAAGATATCCTGATTATCACGACGCCCGGTTGCCGTCGAGCCGGGAAGCAGAACCGGTCCGTAAAGCTTTCATTCCCGCACGATATCGAAAATTGTAACCTCAGGCGGTGCGAGAACGCGTACCGGCGGGCCCCAGGTGCCGGAACCTCTACTGGTGTATAAGATCGATCCTTTCGGAAGATAATACGGCCCGTTTTGAAGGGGGTAGACCAATCCGGCAATGTAGCCGAACGGAAACAACTGTCCGTAATGAGTGTGCCCGGAGAGTTGCAGGTCGAAAAGCCCCATGCTCTCCTTGAGCGGATCAGGCCTGTGCTTCAGTAAAAGAGTAAAGAGACCGTTTTGGGCCTTTTCCAGGATTTTCTTTTCGTCTTCCGGCAGACCTGCCGCAGGATCGTCAACCCCGGCAATGTTCAAAATACCGTCCGCTGTTACCATCCGGCCGCTCAGCACCGTGAATCCAAAAGCCTTTTCAGCCATGAGCGACTGGTCGAGCCCGGCGTAAACTTCATGATTGCCCGTTATGGCATACTTGCCGAGCCGTGGCCGCAATTTCCCGAAAAGAGCCGGAAGAGCGTCAATTCCAGCCATGTTTCCATCGACAAGGTCGCCCGTGCTTACGAGGATATCGGGATTCTCCGCCTCAACCTTACTCAGGATGGCCGCCATACGATCCTCTCTCACCAGCAGCCCGAGATGCACGTCCGAAATTTGAGCTATTCTCAACCGGTCGGTCCCGGCGGGAAGCTTTGCCGTCTTGATGACGATTCTTTCGACGCGTATGGACCGCGCCTCAAAATACCCGTAGATGTTTATAATAAGCGCTGCCGCAAGGATGCAAACGGCTGTCCACGGGCCGGTGAAAGTGGGCAGAGAAGACCCGGCAATAAGATTTACAAGTCTGAATATGAGACCGAGAACGCTTGTCAGCAAAAAACCCAAAAACGAATAAAATAGAAATCCCAACCAGCTATAACCCAGAACAGCGCTTCCCCGGGCCAGGACATCATGGCCGCCTCTTTCGAACAATCGAGTCGAGATCGGGGCAAAAACCATAAGGGCAAAAAACAAGATCAACAGAACATGAGCCGGCCATTTTTCGGGCAGCAGGACTTTGACCCTGAAATAACAGAACGCGTGCAAAAACGAATACACTGAGAAAAAAGCAATGAGGAATCCGGTCATTAACTTCGCCTGTACATGATTAGTGAATGGAAATTTGTGATGGTCTCCAGATTTACACGCAATCGGCGGGTGCGGCAACTCGAAAGATTTTCCTCGATTCAGGTCAGCCCGGATGTATTGGAAACCGCCGGTGTCCCGTTTTCCGGATGGACAGCAAAAAGCCCCGCCGGCAGGGCGGGGCTCCAGATGCGTCTCATAGGTGGCATGGGGCAGTTCCGGCCCCGGGGACCGGCATAGCCAGTCCATGTTACACGATAGTCCAATGACCTCTAAATTGATCTAATTATTGAAACCGAACTGGGTTATCAGCTTCTCATACAGATTCGCGCCAAGAAAAGCCTTGAGCTTCCGGCTCTGCTCGCACCTGCATTCGTATTCCAGCCAGAATTCATCAAATCCGTCCAGTCTGGAATCCGAGCCTGTAAAAATCTGGTTGAATTCTTCCTGCCTGCCGTAATATTCCTTGAACATCTCACAGCCGGAGGCATCCAGAACAAGCATGAAAAAAACGTCTGAGGGCGTGAGGGAATCTTCTTCCGGGGGAACGGCAACGTAGAGGGATACTTCTTTTCCGGGCCTGGTAATCTGGCATCTGTAGCGCTCCACATCACTCTCCCGATGGACGCGGCCGGGGTTGGCCTGATTTACCTTCATCAACTGCATGGAGATGCCGTACTGGCTCATAAATGTTTGAATCGAAGCGCCTTCCATTTTTCTCCTCCGGAAAACCCAGATTTTCAGATGTAAGTAGCCTTCGCCAAACTTATTGAGACAAAACTGTATTCGTAAGTACGAATACAACAATCAAATACGGATATACATGGGGTGAACAAAGTATTTACTGAAATAAAGGATGTATTTTCGTGGTAGCAATAAAGTAGACTTACGCCCGCTACGCCTGTGTCCCAAGACGGTCTGTTTTGGGACATCGCTCTTCTTAACCTGTTTGGCTGTGATTACTTTTTTCTGAGTATGGATCGGCTAAATCTCTCAGATCAGGAAAACTAAATGAATAAACTCCCCAAGGGCATAATTGTACTGGGTTTTGTCAGCTTCTTCACAGACATTTCAAGCGAAATGATTTATCCCCTTCTTCCGGTTTTTCTCTCCAGCGTTCTGGGCGCCGGCGCACTCGCGCTGGGCATCATCGAGGGGGTCGCCGAATCCACTGCTTCCTTTTTTAAAGTTCTCTCAGGATATTTGACGGACAGAACAGAACGCAGAAAACCCTTTATCATTGCCGGATATGGAATATCGGGCATTGCCAGGCCTCTCATCGCGTTTGCGGCCGGCTGGCCCTTTGTTTTAGTAATGCGTTTCCTGGACCGCATGGGCAAAGGAATACGGACCTCTCCCAGAGACGCGCTGGTAGCTGATATAACGCAGCCGGGACACCGGGGCCTCGCTTTCGGACTCCACAGGGCTATGGACCATGCCGGGGCTGTGTCCGGTCCCCTGGTGACGGCCGCTCTGATTGGATTCGCAGCCCTTTCTATCCGTCATGTTTTCCTTCTTGCCGCAATCCCATCCGTTCTGGTGATGGTTATAATTCTTTTTTTCGTAAAAGAGCCCGCCCCCAAAACCACAAAAATAGAACGGCCTCTTAACATTTATTCCCAATGGAAGGACCTGGGCCCTGGTTTTAAGTATTTTCTCGCAGCAATGCTCTTATTCACGCTTGGAAACTCGACGGACGCTTTCCTGATTCTGCGATTGTCCAACGCGGGCATCTCAGCGTCCCATATAGCGATGCTCTGGTCTGCTCACAATGTAATCAAGATGATATCGACCTATACCGGGGGGCGTCTTGCAGACGGATTCGGCTCGCGGAAACTGATTATCTCGGGCTGGATTTTTTATGCGCTCATATACGCCGCATTTGCGTTCACACGCGCTCCCAATGCCCTGATAGCCATATTCCTGCTATACGGCGTTTACTTCGGGCTGAGCGAGCCGGCGGAAAAGTCTCTTGTCGCCGATACGGTAGCTCCCAATCTCAGAGGAACCGCTTTTGGCTGCTATCACTTTATCGTAGGTCTCGGGGCCTTACCGGCCAGCATTGTTTTCGGCTTGCTGTGGCAAACGGTGAGCGCAGAGGCGGCCTTTATCACCGGCGCGGCGCTGGCGCTGCTTGCAAGCACTCTTTTATTCCTGTCTCAGAAGCCCGAAGTTGAATCACAAATGGCGGAGACAGGAGCGCCGGCATCGGGAATCGGATGCATGAGATCTGATGCCGAGGACCAATCTCTTGGCCCCGGGAGCCGCCCCGAACGCAGATCTCCGGCCTCCAACCCCTGAGTCGATCAAAACGCCTGCCCTATACTAAAATGGAACTCATAGGGTACAAAGGGCTGGGGCTGCGGCGGGTTTAGCTCGTAGCCGAAATCGAACCTGAGCGGCCCCACGAGCGTCATATAGCGCAGCCCGACCCCCGCGGTGTACCGTGTATCGGCCCAGGATAGGCTTCCAATGGTAGACGCAATATTGCCGAAATCGGAAAAAACGACTCCTTCCAGAGGCTCCTTTATCGGGAACCTCCACTCCAGGCAGCCCTCCAGAAGCTCCATACCTCCTATCGGATTTCCCTGGGCATCAAGCGGCCCGAGCTTCTGGTAAGGGTAGCCTCTCACGGTGTCGGTACCACCCAGAAAAAACCGCTTGAAAATAGGGACCTCTGCAGTGCCCTCGAGGGGCTCTATGCCGCCGTATCGCATCCTCGCCGCCAAAGAGCCGAAGTTCAATACCGGAACATACCCCCTGCAATCCAGGGTAAACTTAAAGTAATCAACCTCAGAGCCGAAAAAAGAACTGGCCCATTCCATATTCTGCAGCACGCGCCAGCCGTTTTTGGGATCGAGTATGGAATCGACATTGTCCCAGGTGGTGCCCGCAATGAGTGAAGATACATAATATGCCTGGTGCTCCTGGTCCTCGGGACTGGGTGGGATCACTACATTTCCCAGGTAGTTGGCCTCAAAATTGTATCCCGCATAGGACACCAGCCCGTTGAACCATTTGTACTCGTACTTTGGCCGAATGTACTCTTTCAAGTTCTCGTAAGATACCTGAGTCTCCCGCATAACGCCGCCATCTAAAACGATAGAGCCGTTCGTATCCATGAAATAGGGCTGTGTGAATCTACCTTCGACCATTTGTACAATAGAGCTTGCCTTGACGTTAATCTGAAGTCTCCTGCCATCGCCCAGAAAATCTCTGATCTCATACTGTGCCTGTCCTCTAAGCTGGTCCTCGGTTCCATATCCGACCCCAAGGCGAGTGGTCTGCTTTTTCGCCTCTTTTACAAGGATCCGGATTGGAGGCGCAGTCGTATCCTTATCCAGGTCCTCCACCGCTATGTCGACAAGCTGAAAAAGGTCCAGCGCAAACAGGCGCTGCCTGGTCGATTCAATTTTAGAGACATCGAACCGCTCACACTCATAAAAAGTAACCTCTCGCATGATTACACGGCTGGAAATCGATTCGTTCCCCTCTACACGCACTGGACCGAAGGTGCAAACGGGGCCGACCTCGATCTCCACCAGTACCGTCCCAGAGTTCGATCCCTTATCGAGCCGGGCGCGCAAATCCACTTTCGCTTTCGGATAGCCACGCTCCGCGATATACCTCTTGGCGGTTTTTTCGATGTCCTTGTACCCCGGCGTTGTAAATCTTTTCCCAACCTGAATCGGAAGGATTTTGACGATCTCCTTGCGCCACTTTTCGGGAGACGGACCATCTATTTTCAGATCGAGTCCCGAAACCATCATAGGAGGTCCTTCCTCCAGGCTGATGAGTATTCTCACATTATTTCCGACCAGAGGCTGGATTTCATGGGATATGAGCCGCATATGATAGAAACCCTGGCTCACATAGAATTGGCGGATTCTTTCCAGGTCCTTCGAAAAAACTGTTTCGTCCAGAGGGGCTTTGAAAAACCAGCGAAATTTCATCTCTTTTGTGGAGAGAATTTTCTTCAGCTCCGAGGAGGAGATGGTTTTGTTTCCCTCGAAATGGATCGATCTGACCTGGAGTTGGGGTTTTCTATTATTTTCAGGCGCTTGTGATTGTTCAACTTCATCGGCAAGCCCACAGCCAGCCCAAAGCAACGGCAGAAGGATGAATAAAAAAACCGTGGCTGAAAATCTGTGATCCAAAACCCTTCCTGGCTGACCCTGCACATAGTGAAATGAAAAGACCGAAATACAGGACCTGACCGGAATATCACCGCCTAACAACTTCAAGTCCGATTTCCGGCTTCAGACAGCCGTCTACATCTGCTGCAATCTCTTTTCGGCGGCCTGGGCCTGGGATGAACCGGGATATTTTTCCACAAGCCGCGTGTAGATTATCCGAGCCATCGTAGTTTCACCCATGCTCTGCCATCCCATTGCCTGCTTGAGAAGAACGCTGGCGGTTTTGGCTCCTTTCGGGTACTTGTCCAGCACCTGCTGGTAAGCTTTAATCGCATCCTCGTAGTGCCTTTCCAAAAAGTAGCTCTCCCCGATTTCATACAAGGCGCTTTCGTCGAGATCGGACTTTGGGAACTTGGAGACGAATCCCTGCAATTGCTTTCTTGCAGCTTCATATTTCTTGTCATGCATCAGTTGGACGGCTCCATTGAATTCCATCTGCTCGGAGCTCTTGCTTTGAGAGGCTGCCGGAGGCACAGGAGCCGGTTGGGGATGAGCTTCGCCGGGAGGAGGAGGCGCAGATGCGCTCTGGGGTTGCGGCCGGGCCGGCTGTTGCGGGGGCTGCGCCTCTTCAATCACAACGGCGCCCGGGGAGGGCGTCGAAGGTTGGGGCGCCTGAGCGGCGGATGCCTGAGATTTCTGCAGCAGGTCCAGTTTATGCTCCAGTTCTTCAATCCTGCCGTTGAGATTCCTCATCCGCGTTTGCAGCTCTTCCATCCGCGCGTACAGCTCACCGCCCTTCTGAGATGCGCCTTCGGTGCTTTGCAGGCGCGTCTCGATTGCCGCCTGCCGCTCGTTCAGAATAGAGAGGTTTTCCTGAAGCGTCGTGGTTTCCGACGTAGATGCGCACCCGGCAAGCAGTCCTGCAAAAAAAACCACTACGAAATACTTCAACAACCGGAACTCGATTAAATCTCTCATACAGACCCTTTCCTTCGATCCGGGAACGGCTGCCGCCGTTCCCGGACATCTTTTCGGGCAATTTCTTTCAATTTACCTGGAAAAAGGGATTTGGTCTTCCGCAAACCAAAAAACCGGACCTCATGATACATCATGAAGACCGGTCTTTTAAATACCCAACAAAGGAGAAGAGAAATTTTTAATAATTCAAGGCGAAATGATCGCGCCTGTTCTTCGCGTAAGAGGCCTCATCATGCCCGGTGGCAATCGGGCGTTCCTTGCCGTAGCTGACAGTAGTAAGCTTAAGGTTCGAAAGGCCCGAACTCTCTATGTACTGCTGTGCCGCATGCGCACGCCTTTCCCCCAGAGCCAGGTTGTACTCGGTCGTACCCCGCTCGTCGCAATGCCCTTCGACGGTCACCTGCACCTTCGGGAATCTTTTCAAAAAGGCGATTTTTTCGTCTAAAACTTTTTTTGCCGGCTCTGTAAGCGTATAAGAGTCGTAGTCGAAGTAGACATCCTGGTTCTCAAAGCTCTTAGCTCTGTCCAGAAACTCTCTTTTTTCGGCTTCAGAGTTGATGCCAAGTTCCCTCCACTTGGCTTCGTCCATGCCGCCAGGCCCCCCCGGTCCCCCCTGACCGTACTGTTCGGGACCGCCGTAGCCGGGCGGAGGAGGTACGTTTTTCTTCGTGCATCCGCTCACTGCGGCTATTAACGTGAAAATCATCAAAACTAGAAGCACACCATGTTTGTTTTTCATTGGTTTTCCCTCCTGACGATTCGGCTCACTGGCGATTTTTCCTGGGCGACCAGTCAGGCAACTCCTGCGCACCTCCCTGCCGCGTAAGCTGCCAGTCCCCAGTCCCGTTCGAATACATTATCCGAATTGCGGGCCCCCCCTGCTTTGTAGAACTGTAAGCAATCATCCGCCCATCAGGCGACCAGCAGGGGCCTTCATTTCTGCCTCCGCTCGTGAGCGAATGGTCTTGACTGCCGTCCGGTTTGATAATGTGAATATTGAATTCGCCTCCTTCTCCTGCGGCATAGGCGATCCAGTCTCCTTTAGGCGACCATGCCGGAGACGTGTTATACCTGCCGCTGAAGGTCAGGCGTTTTTTTTGGCCGGTTGTAAGATCGAAAATGTATATCTGCGGATTTCCCGGTTCGTTCGAAACATAGGCAAACTTTCTACCGTCAGGCGACCAATCGGGAGAGACACTTATCGAAGATCCGGAACCGACCCCGAGTTTCTGTATCACCTGGCCGTTCGGGCTGACAAGATAAATGTCCTGGCCCCCATCCTTGGTCAGGGTAATAGCCAGCTCATTTTTCCCCGGTCTCCACGCCGGAGTGATATTCAGTCCCGGAAAACCGCTGATCAGGTAACTGGAATTATTGGAGACGTTGAACCCGTAAACTTTGGGTTTGCCGTCGCGGTAGCTCACATAGGCGATCTGGCTCTGATCGGAACTCCATGAGGGAGAAAGCGCGATATTGTTGTCCCTGGTAACCTGCACCGGGTTGCTGCCGTCAAAATCGCAGTAGAAAATCTCCTTGGCGCTCCCCACACTCTGGACGTAAGCTATCCTTGTGTCGAATACTCCCCGCTGACCTGTCACCATCATCATGATGTCGTCGGCAAAGGCATGCACCATCTGCCGCCAGGCCCTCAGGTCGCCGGTATAGCTCTTGCCTCCAACCAGTCTCCTGCCCGTCACATCCAGGAGCCGGCCATCGAGCCTGATTGCATTCCCCTGGACCTGATAAGAACAGCGCACCAGAAAATCGGCCCCCTGTTTGCTCCAGTCCTCGAACTTGATCTCGGAAGCCTCAAGGCCCATCGCTTGCGGATTTTCGAGGAACCCCTTAGGGTCCAGCGGCCGAAAAACGCCGGAAAGGTTGAGATCGTTAGAGAGTACGTCGCTCATCTCGCGGGCCAGTTGAGTCTGCTCCGGGGACATGTATTTGAAATCAGGGACGGCGATTGGAATTCTCTGGAAGGTCGGCCGGTTAATGTTTAGATCAACTACCTGGGCCGAAGCGGTTTGAGCAAAACTCAACAAAATTAAAACCAGGAACAACACGGAAGAAGTCCTGGCAGCTCTATCAATAAGCTGGTGACTCATGTTGTGGACCAAAACCTTTCTTCGCTAGGATACACCCTGCGGGCTGAATCTGATTCTAAAGTCCTGTTTCGAACGATCCAGCACAGGTGGCATTGCAGGTATATCTGCCTTTCGAATTGCACGCACCGCGGCTTCATCGAATAGACTGTTTCCCGAAGGCTTCTCGACCTGGAGGCTAAGGACCTGTCCATTCCTGCTAACCACCAGGAAGACCCTCGTCTCCAAACTCCCAACGTTTTGATCGGGGAGTTTCCATTCCTGTCCTATCGCACTCCTGACTCTTTCGTAATAGAGCTGCGAAGCAGCAGAAATAGCTCCACTTCCGTCGGGAGACCCGAAGACACTGCCCTGCGCCGTACCTTTGGCTCCCCCGTCTACAGTCCCGGTCGGAGTTCCACGGGCCGTTTTTCCATTTCCAGGCTGGTCGTTCGCAGGGGCAGGCGCCTGCGCCGGATGCGCTGCGGTTTTTGGCTGAGGCTCGACGCGCTCCGCAGCAGCCGAAGAAGTGTGCGGAACCACCTTCGGTTTGGCAATCAGTTTATCCAGGTTCTTCTCGATGGCTTCAAGACTCTCCGGCTTTTCAGGCGCTTTCGGCACCTCTTTTGGTTCGATTTTCTTGATCTGCGTTTCGGGTCTTGTTACCGGCTCGTCAACAGCAAGGCGCTTTATCGGCGCAGCCGGCTCGGGTTTTCGGCTCGTCCTGGCCGACGAGGTCCGGTTCTCGGAAACTACCGCCTCCTCAGCCGCTTTGGGGCTGCCTTTGGGCTCCGATGAACCCACCCCGAGATCTTTCAGCGACACAAGATTGACCGTGCAGTAAGGAGGCTTCAAGGGTGTGTGAGGCATTATCCATGCCCACATAACGGCGGTAGTGAAAACCAGGATATGTACAAGAAACGACGTCCCGATCCCGGTCACCAGGTCTTTTCTGGGAATTTTCTTCTCAGCTAATGCCAGGGATTCCATTTCTAGGCCTCACCTCGCGGAGCGTGGAGAACCGACAGCTCACTGTGAAGAGAAATCAAATCTTGCCCTTACCCTTTTGTCGAGCATTGGGAGCGGCACTTTTCGCCGGCTCGGTCACCATACCTATCTGGTCAATTCCAGCCTGTCTTATCAATCCCATAACTTCCATCACATAGCCGTATGGAATTTTCTCGTCAGCCCGCAGAAAAACTCCCTTGTGATCGGCCCGATTCTGAGTGATGGCTGCCAGTTTTGACTCGAGTTCATCAGGTCCCACTACATTGTCATTTATATAGACCTTGTGGTCCTCGGTGATCGTGACAACAAGCCGTTCCTCGTCAGACGGGATGGCCGGCGCTGAACTCTCCGGAAGCTTCACATCCACTCCCTGGGTCATCATTGGCGCCGTAACCATGAATATGATGAGCAAAACAAGCATTACGTCTACAAGCGGCGTAACGTTAATGTCTGAAACTATTCCTTTAGAGCCGTTTCCGTTGGCTTGCATCAGCCGTTATCCTCTGGTCTTAGTCCTGAATTACGAACCTTTGTTCGGGCGCAGGGCTCGCCGCCGATTCTTCCTGCCTGCCCTTCCGCATGATATCGCGTTTTAGCATATTAAGATAATCAGAGGAAAAATGGCTCATTTCGTTTTCGATTCCCCTGATTTTAGTGGAAAAATGATTGTAGGCCACAACGGCGGGAATAGCCGCCCCCAGGCCTATGGCAGTCGCAACCAGCGCCTCCGAAATTCCCGGGGCCACAACGGCCAGGTTGGCGGCGCCCTTGATACCGATTTGCTGGAAACTCGTCATAATGCCCCAAACCGTTCCGAACAAGCCTATAAACGGGGCGGTGCTGCCGGTCGTGGCAAGCAGAGGCAAAAAGCGTTCAAATCTTTGCCGCTCCGCGGTCATCCCCCCCTGAATCGCCCGCTCCACATTCTCCAGCATGATTTCGGGGTTTGCGGACAGCTCTATAAGGTTCCTCGTTTCCAGGGATTTCCCGAGCCTGCTCAGCTCCGCGTAGCCGACCCTGAAAATCTGCGCGAGATGACTGTCTGCCAGCCTTTCGCTGTCCCGGTATAGCGCCGAATAGTTCTTGCGCTGCCTGAAAAGAGATATGAAATCGTTCGACTCCCGTTTTGCACGGCGGATCAGGCGGTATTTGACCACTATTATGCACCAGCACGCGACGGAAAGCGCCATAAGGATCAACAGTACAAATTTCACCATCGGCCCGGCATTGAAAATCATATCCACCACACTGTCTCCCGTGCGCTGATAAGGCGCGCCGATGTCGGAGGCAGCATACGCAATCCCTGAGAAAAACTGCATGAACATCAATTTGTATCCTTTACCATCGATCTGACAATTTTCAGAATGTTTCTGAGAGCCACTCCAGCCGGCTCCATGATGTGTATTTCCGTTATCGTGCCAGTCAGTTCGGAAGCAACCGGATTTATTTCCAGAACACGCGCCCCATTCCTCCTGGCAATCCATGGAAGCTCAGAGGCAGGCGCAACGCTTGCCGAAGTCCCGACCACAAGCATCAGATCGCACATCTCCGCCGCCTCGAATGCGCTCGAATACGCCCCGGGAGGTATTCCCTCCCCAAACAGGATAATGTCCGGCCGAATCGGTCCCCCGCATGAACATAAAGGCGGCAATCTCACCAGTGAGATGTCTTCGCGAAGATAAGGCTTCTGGCAGTTATCGCAGTGCATCCTTCGGAAATTTCCGTGAAACTCGACTACACTGGAACTCCCGCCTCTCTGGTGAAGACTGTCCACATTCTGGGTAATAACCGTCTTTATTATACCGAGCTTTTCGAGCTCGGCCAAGGCAATGTGCGCATCGTTGGGATTGACGCTTTCCACAAGTGCGCCCATCTCCAATAGCATTTTCCATACCTTGGCGGGGTTGGCGCGAAAAGAATCTATATGCCCGTATTCAAAGGGATCGCGCTTGCTCCAGATACCGTCCTTTCCCCTGAAATCCGGTATGCCGCTCTCCACCGATATCCCGGCGCCGGTCAGTGCGATTGCGTACCGGCTATCGATGAGCAGTTCCGAGAATCTATGGTATTTTTCCATATTATACCCAAAATGATTGAGTTTTCGAACTTAATCGGCCACTTATGGTAGATCTCCCTGCAAAGCTTGTCAAGGCATTTAAGAGGACCGCAAATCGCGCTAAAAATGGAAAAATATGCCGATCCATAGTAGTGGGAAAGATCCCGCTCCCGGTAATTCTACCTGTAAATCTTGAGCGTCTGCCCGACGCGTATCTTATTGCCGGAAATCTTGTTCCAGCCGCAAATTTGCTGTCCGGTTAATTTGTACTTCCTCGCAATCGCATCGAGGGTTTCACCCCGCGAAACCTTGTGCACCAAAATGGTGGGCTTATACGTCGTTTTCCAAACTTCCACTTCCTTCTCGAATTTCTTTCCCCTGCCTTCGGGGACACGTAGCGAAAGATCTCCCTTCGGGATTACGTCCGAAACAAGAGAGGGATTAAGTACTTTCAGCTCTCTATAAGTGATCCCGGCAGATTCGGCTGCGAGGGAGATGGGCATCGGGCCGGGAAGGTTGACCTTTACCCTCTCGAAAATTATCGGCTTATAACCGGCCCCTTTCGGAAGGTGATAACCGTATTTCTCAGGGTTCTCCAAGACCTCCTTTATGGCCAAGATCCTGAAAACGTAGCGCTCTGTTTCCTGGGGCAGCTTGAGAAAGTAATAACGGTTGCACTTCTGATTTCCGATTTCGTCCCGGACTCGCCGCTCCCCGCAATTATAGGCGGCAATGGCAATAGTCCAGTTCTGAAAGGAGTCGTGCAGGTCCTTTAAATATCTGAATGCGGCTGAGGCCGCCTTCTCAAAATCATAGCGCTCATCTATGGCCGTGGACTGAGTGATGCCGTAGCCATTGGCCGTGTTTGACATGAACTGCCATGGGCCGGCAGCGCCGGCGTGTGAAACGGCTGAGTTCATCAGATCACTTTCCGCAACAGCCAGATATTTCAAATCGTCCGGAAGCCCCCTGGATGCGAGTTGTTTCTCGATCCACGGGAAGTAGCGCTCTGTTCTCTTGAGCCAAAGGTACACCTGCGCATGGCTTTGCACTACGATCGTAAACTCCCGGTCGAACCTTTCGCGAACGTCAGAAGACTCAAGCGGCACGGCTTCTCCGCAAAGTTCGGCGTTTTCCGGAAGGTCAAAATAGGGAACACTCATGACCGTAATGGGCGGTCTGGGGTCGACCCCGCCCCAGCTTCCGGTCCCATAGAACCCGATCATCAGCATTGAAACGAGAACCAGAACCCCGAACCTGCATTTTCTTTCAACTGGCATCTCTAAACTCCTGCAAGATTCCATCAAAATGCCGATATAGCGTAAAAAAGCTGATATTTGGTGCCGGATGGCTCGCAAATCGAAATCGGATAATCGACGATTTTACTCAGCGATTGTATAATAGCAGGCAACTGGAACCATGGCATGTGATACCCTGTTGACGATATCCTTTTCAACTCGAACCGCAAAGAAGAAGACATGAAGAAATATCTGCTCCATGAAGATCAGCTCAAGCAACTCATGGAGAAGACAATCGATCTTTTCCTCGAATACCAGTACAAACGCGGTTATGATGAACCCGTTGCCAGGTCCAGTGCCGTCGCAGACATACTCGGGTCTCTCAAGGCCCTCAGAAACCGCCCCGACTCAAAATCCGAGTAAATGGCGTACTACTGCCCGGACGAAGAGACTTTCGAATTCTTCAGTTCATTCATCTTCGCCAGGAACTGATCGGGCTCCAAGATATCGTTAACCCGCAAATCGGCCCTTTCCTCACCTCCGGGCTTCAGAAATATGACAGTTGGCACCCCGCTGACACCATATCCACGAGCCAGGCTCTCCTTTGTGCTATCCCCCCTATGAGTGAAATCCACCCTTATCATGACAAAATCTTTTGCCGCCTCTATGACCGATCGATCGTGAAAGGTGATCTTGTCCAAATGCCGGCAAGGCGAGCACCAGTCGGCGTAAAAATCCAGTATGATCGGCTTGCCCGACGCCTTGGCTTCGGCCAGGACGCTCTCCGAAAAGGATGTCCACTTTACGCCCTCACTCGGCAAGGCATCCCAGATAAGCACGCATGCAATGCCTATACAGACAATCCCCACGCCCTTTTTTATCCATTTGAACGCAGCGGACCGCCCCACTGTCGAATCTATCCAGCCCAGATGAATCCCCGCCGCCAGGGCGACGGCGCAAAGCAGCCCTGCCCCGATTGCATCAGGCATTATGGGAGCGACGAAATAAGCTGCTGCTCCAATCATTACCCACCCCATGCCCTTCCGGACCCAGAGCATCCATTCCCCGGATTTGGGCAGAACCGCTAACCGGCCGGAAAGCATGGCCAATATAAAAAGCGGAAACCCCATCCCCATGCTCAGGCAGAAAAAAATCCAAAAACCGAAAACAGGGTCCTTTGTATTTGCAACCATGACGAGGATTCCGGCCACGAACGGCCCGATGCACGGAGCAGCGACTATGCCCAAAGTCAACCCCATGAAAAGGCTTCCGAAGTAACCGGCATAATTTCGAACTGCTGCATTCGTTAGCGATGCGGGCAGCTTGATCTCCCAGAGGCCGAACATGCTGAGAGCGAACAGGCACATAACCAGGGCGACGAGGACAAGAGTTACGGGATTTTCCAGCAGTGTTCCCATGAGACGCCCGGAAAGCGCGGCGAACACCCCGAGCAAGGAATTCATTAACGCAATTCCCAAAATATAGAGCAGTGCATTGATGCAGGTCGAGCCACGCCCTACCTTCGGATCAGTCGATTTCGCGCTGAAATAAGATATCGTAATGGGAATCAGCGGATAAACACATGGGGTGAGATTGAGGGCCATTCCTCCCATAAAGACCCAGAAAATCGACCAGAACATCCCGAGGCCGGCGTCCGCCCTCGCTGCCCACAAGGCCTGCGGAAGCAACAGAAAACACACAAAAAAAGCCGGTAGTGCAAGTCCGTACCTTCTCAATTGCCCCTCTCTTTCGAAAGCGTAACGATAACCCGCCTAACTCTGAAGGAGTCCCAATACGCGATCATTGCCCTCATTTATTCAAGCTTTAAACTGCTCTATTCTATAACCGGAGCCATGGCACAGAAAAGTCAAAAAGCACCGCCTCAAGCATTTTATCCATTTCACGGAGGTCTTTCGCAGGCCGCCGGAAACGACCTCCCACAGAATCGCAGGGAGTCTCAAATCCTTAATGAAGTGAAAGCATGGAGCGGCAAAAATCTGGGAGACGCCACACTCTGCGCTAAATGATCTGCTGCAGTTTTAGATTGAACATCAGAGGGGTAAGCTGATAAAAATGCGGCTGTTTCCGCGGACTTTCAGGATGCTGTTTCAATCCGGCCGATTTATACCACATCTTAATTTCAATGAATTAATTTCTGTATTAAATTAGTTGCAGAAACATCGGACCGGCCCTTTCATCCGCATTCATGCTCAGAGGCTTGAATGGACTTGAGAGCCTGAGGATAAATTTGAAAATAGGCATAGTAACCGAATATTATTATCCATTACTGGGAGGCATCTCTGAACACGTTCACAATACAGCCGTGCGGCTTCGAAAAAAAGGCAATACGGTCACTATAATCACCTCTCGCCTGAACAGCGGCCAAAACGGCGCAGACGTACCGCACATCATAAGAGTCGGACGAAGCGCATCAATCCTCAGCAACGGATCGATTGCGCATGTTACAGTCGGAAAGCATGTCATCAAGGAATTAAAACAGGTCCTGGAGAATGAAGGATTCGACCTGCTTCACCTTCATTCGCCGCTCGTTCCTACCTTGCCTATGGCTGCCTTGCACAACGCAAAATGCCCGACCGTCGGCACCTTTCACACGTATTTCGACAGAAGCTTGTGGTACTCGCTGCTCAAGAACGTCGTCCAGAAGAAGTTCGTAGACAAGCTGGACGGACAGATAGCCATTTCTCAGAGCAGTATAGACGCTCTCGTCCCATTTTTCAAATTAAACGCCAGGATAATACCAAACGGAGTCGACATCACCGAATTCAGCCCGGATATACTCAAACTGCCTCGATTCGACGATGGTAAAAAGAATCTGCTCTTCCTCGGAAGGCTCGACCCGCGAAATGGTTTTTCCTTAATGGTGAAGGCTTTCGAGATAATCAAGTCCAGGTTTCCGGAAATCAGGTTGATCGTTGTAGGAGACGGCCCGCTCAGAAAATATTATAGGCGGCTCCTGCCTGAACGCCTGGTGCGAGACATTCATCTCGTTGGTCCCATACTCGAAGAGCGCAACCGATACTATGCCACATGCGATATTTTCTGCTCCCCGGTTGAAAAGGCATCCTTCGGGGTTACCCTTCTGGAGGCCATGGCTTCCGGCAAGCCGATCGTGGCTACGGAGAACTTTGGATACCGCGAGATCCTCGGCAGAGAGGAAGGGGTGCTGGTCTCGCCCCGCGACGCGACAGCCTTTGCCGAAGCGGTCCTGGAAATTCTGCGCAACCCTGCGCATGGGGAGGAACTTGGCATTAACGGTAGACAAAAAGCCTTACACTATTCATGGGATAATGTGTCTGATGCGATATACGGGTTTTACGAGGAAATTCTAAACAGTTCATGATTCTCAAAATAATTGCGGCCATAACATTGATTTCCCTGATTTCGGCCTCCGTGGCTGCCGGCATTTTAGCCATCTTCTCGCCTTTTTTTCCGTGGGAAATCATTCTCATCTCATTTTTGATCCTATTATTCAGCGAAGCCATCCTTGCCTTTGGCGTATTCGAACGTCGCTCGCCGATCTTCGGACCGGTATTCTGGAAAGCAGAGGAAGGCCGCAACATGGTGGCACTGACCTTCGATGACGGCCCAAACGAACCATTTACATCGCAGATACTCGATATTTTGAAAGAGCGGCAGGTCAGGGCAACTTTTTTTGTGACCGGGTTAAATTGCCTGAGGTTTCCGGGTGTGCTCAAAAGGCTTGCAGAGGACGGGCACGAAATAGCAAACCACACCCTGACTCATGAAGTCCTCCCGCTAAAACCACCTTCCCGGATAAAGGAAGAAATAGCGAAGACCTCAGACATCATTGAAAAGCACACGGGAAAACGGCCAACCCTTTTTCGTGCCCCGCATGGCTGGAGAAATCCCTGGACAAACGTGATCGCGCGAAAATGCGGTTGCATTCCAGTTGCATGGACGCTTGGGGTCTGGGATACGGATCGCCCCGGAGCCGAAGTCATCGCGCGCAGAACTCTGAGAGGCGTCAGTGACGGCTGCATCATCCTTCTGCATGACGGGCGCGGCATCGAGGAAAGGGCCGATTCGAGTCAACTGGTTGAAGCGCTGCCCCTGATAATCGATGAACTTCATCGCCGCGGGTTTCGGCCCCTGACACTTTCACGGATGATGAGGGAGCCGGCCCGGTGAAGAGGTTGCTCAAAGCTGCACGCTTAGGGTCGTTTATCCTGATCCTTGCTATATTCGCAATCATTCTGGCATTTGCGGATATTGAAAAAATGACCGACGCGTTCATCGGAATCAAATGGCGCTGGGCGATATGGGTCCCTTTACTCAACCTCGCAAACACATTTGTCGAGGGCCTGAGGCTGGCGATAATACTGCTGCCTGTGAGCGCAAGATTTGATCTTCGCAACTGCTTTACCTCCGTCCTGGTGGGCATAATGGGTAATATCATGTTACCCCTGCGGTTCGGGGACGGAGCAAGGGCCTATTATATCGCAAAGACTGAAAAAATAAGCCTTGCCGGCTCTTGTTCCGCCCTCATGCTGGACCGCATCGCGGATTTTGTTCTTTTTTTCGCCTTGATGGCGATCACGGCAGCCCTCTATCCCTTTCCTCCATCGGTTACCAGGACGGGCCTGACCGCCTGTTTCATCTTTGCCGTGACTATATCGGCAATCTTTGCCCTGGCAGGCATTGGCACCCATATGGGGCGCAACTCTTCCGGAAAAATCCGGCGCAGGATCGCCGAAGAAGTAAACAAATTCATGAACGGCCTTTCGGTGGTACGAAACGCGGGGCTGGTTTTCCCGATTATCCTCACTTCGGCCCTGTCATGGCTGCTGCGAGCCTTGATGCTCCGTTGCATGTTCGAGGCATTCTCCCTCGACCTGCCGTTTATGGCCACTCCGGTCGTTCTCATTCTGCTCAATTTCGGGATAGCTCTAGTTAGCACGCCCGCCAACCTGGGAGGATTCGAGATCGCAATTGCCGGAACTTTGAACCAGCTTTTTTCAGTCGAAATAGAAACAGCTCTTAGCTGCGCGGTTGCGCTGCACGCAATCGAGGTGGCCCCTACCGTGGCGTTCGGGATGATTTATCTCTGGTTCGAAGGCTTCAAGACAGCCGAGATCTTGAAAACCGCAAATGAGATGGGAAAAGAGCAGTCGCCCGAGGTGTCTCCGGACGTAGGTCACACAACCGAGGGCGGGCAAAGCAGCCGGATCTGATCGGTTCAGATCCGGTCGCCGGTGCGAGTCATTGGTCTGCCAGGGCCCATTTAACCTTGATGAGGGTCCCGCTGCCCAAAGCGGACTTGATCTGAAATGAACCTCCTGAGAGTTCAGCCCTTCTTTTCATGCTCATCAGTCCAAGCCCGCAATTTTCGCACATTCCAGACAACGCGTGAGATACGTCGAAGCCGTTCCCATTGTCCCGGATTTCCAGCCTGACGTATCGGTTTTCTCCGATGAGCGAGACCCTGGCTTTATCGGCTTTGCTATGGACCGCCACATTGTTGAAAGCGTCCTGAACGATTCGAAAAATCTCCAGCTTCAAATCCGCCGATATATCTTGCTCGCTGACCTCGGATTTCATCCCCACTTCTATGCCGGGGTGGTCGTTTTGAAATTCTCTGCAAAACCAGCTCAGCGCCGCCAGAATACCGAGGTCATCAAGAACTGTGGGCATCAGCCCCGTATAGATGTTGCGGACCTGCTCGACAGCCGCCTGGATCGTCGGTACAAGTGCTTGAAGGTCCCTGGTGCAGCTATCGTTGGGTTCCATCCGCACCAGAACGCTTTCGATGTTGAATTTGATGGCCGTCAGCAGTTGGCCAAGGTCATCGTGCAGTTCAGCGGCAACCGCCCTTCGCTCATTTTCCTGCACCCTCAGCAGCGCGGAGGAAAGGTGTTTGAGTTGCCTTTCCGACTCCCGCAGTGCGTCTTCGGATTTCTTTCTCTCGATCGAGTAACGAATCGCTCTTTCCAGAAGGGGTTCGCTCAACTTGTCCTTGACCAGAAAATCCGCAGCGCCGGATTTCATTGCTCTCAGGTCGATCATGTAATCGCCCCGGCCTGTCAGGACGATTATCGGCGGCTTTTCCGGAAATTCTTCAACTGTGCTGAGAATCTCCAGCCCATTCCTTGACCCGAGGTGGTAATCGAGAAGGCACACATCGTAGATTCCTTTCTCGAGCTCATGCAGGCCGTCTTCATAGGTCTGGATCCATGTAACCTCATATTTCGCCGCAACGACTTCGGCCAGCAGACCTTCGATCAGGACACTGTCGTCTTCATCGTCTTCGATGAGAAGCACTTTAATTTTTCTAAGGTCGCGCATATCCATTTGTTATTTTCCCAAGTGTGTTGGCAGGCGAGCCGCAGTATTGTCTTATTGGCGATAATCTCGAGTATCACTTGAGCAGCAACAGGCTTTGTGATTGATAGACAGAAACCCTCCGGATAGATTTCTTCCTTCGGTTTTCATCGGGACCATATCCGGATAGCTTATAGCAGCACATTCAGATCCATTCCATCAATTTCTTTCCACGGAAAAAGGCATCGAAAAGTATACCATCCGTATGTTAACTTAGACGCTCGACTTGGCGGTTTGCGTCTACACGATAAGATTGAGCGGAGCATCGAGCAATGCGCGCGGACTATTTTGAATTGCATAAAACCGCAGGGCGGAATAATTTGGCGCTCGATTGAAAAAGCGAGCAATACTCTTACGCCACTCTTTGAAAGAGCAAGGCGTGGTCCAGGCGGTTTTGCTGTCATGAATTTCATCTTTTTCGCTTTTGCGCTTATCGGGTTCATCAGCGTCGGATGGCGCCAGCTCATGTGGATTCCAACGGGCGATGCTGTCGCTCCGATGGAAAAATTGTCCAAAGCCATTCTCGAATCAGCGGGAAGTTCCGTTGAACTCGCTTTCAGCCTTATAGGCGTGATGACGCTGTTTCTCGGATTAATGAAAGTGGCCGAAGAAGGCGGCCTGCTCGTGATGATTGCTCGTCTTATACGCCCTCTGATGAAATGGCTTTTTCCCGAGTTACCGCCAAACCATCCTGCAACCGGCGCAATGGTCCTGAATTTTTCGGCCAACCTCATGGGTCTTGGCAACGCTGCTACGCCTTTTGGTATCCGGGCCATGCAGGAACTTGAAAAGCTCAATCCCTGTCCTGGCACAGCCACCAACGCCATGGTCCTTTTCGTTGCCATCAATACTGCCGGCATAACCCTGGTGCCAACGGGAGTAATTGCGCTTCGGGCGGCTGCAGGGTCGGTGAATCCTGCCGGAATCCTGCCGACGACCCTTTTTGCAAGCTCTTGCGCAACACTTTTCGCTGTATTGGCCACAAAAGCGTATCAGAGGTTTTTTCCTTTCCCGAGAGCCTCAGGCCACCAGGTTGAAATCGGAAACGAAATCGGGCCCGGCCGTGAAGAGAGTGAATCAACGCTCCAAAGCGAATCTTATGAAGCTTATCCGCTTTGGGTCAGTTGCCTGGCTCTTGGTTTACTGATTATGACTATCCCTGTGACGGTGATCTTCGGAAGGATCGTCTCGCCCTGGTTTATCCCGGGTATTACGATAGGATTTCTTGCATTCGGCATGGCCAGGAGGGTTCACATATATGAAGTCTTCGTCGAGGGGGCCAAGGAGGGCTTTCAGGTTGCGGTGAAAATCATCCCTTATCTTGCCGCAATTCTTGTAGCCATGGGAATGCTGAGGGCAAGCGGGGCAATCGATGCGGCTGCCAACACGCTGGGCGCCTGGACTACATCGGCGGGACTTCCACCCGAAGGCCTCCTGATGGCAATGATTCGGCCCATTTCAGGTTCCGGCGCATACGGAGTTGTGGCTTCCATTATCAAAAATCCCGCTATAGGCCCTGATAGTTATACGGGCTATCTCGTCTCCACACTGCAGGGGTCCAGCGAGACCACTTTTTACGTTTTGGCCCTCTACTTTGGCGCCATACAGGTGAGACGAATACGCCAGGCTCTCCTTGCCGGTCTAACGGCTGAATTCATCGCCGTGATAGCGGCTGTGGCCGTTTGTCGCTATCTGTACGGATGAAACGGCGGGATTACTCTTCGGCCATCCTTGTCAGATACATCCGTATGGAGTCAAAAGAACCCTCCGGAGCTGCGATAAGGTGCTCCTCAATACGCTGTCCGCTCAAATAGTCGCTCAGGTGAAACTCCCGGCCATCAAGGCGGTGTATCTTGCCGCCCGCGGCCATCAGGATAACCTGGGCCGCAGCAAGATCGCGGTAGGAAACATTGGCAAGAAACGCACCTTCCGCCCGCCCTCTGGCCACATATGTTATGTGGGCGGCGGTCGATCCAAGGTTCCGGATCTTGCCTGGGAAAGTGGACCGGTATTGATTATGAAACCGTGAGTAGGTAAGCAACACGCTCTCGTTGCTTATCTCGCCCGTGTCCGGGATTCTTATTTGCTTTTCGCCCCAGTAGGCCTTCTGCCCTGCGATGGCGTAGAAGAGGTCCCCGGTTACCGGCATGTAGGTAAGTCCGAAAACCGGCCAGAAATTTTCGAGAAGCGCAAGCGATATGCACCATATTGGAATTCCCGCCTGAAAGTTGGCTACCCCGTCAAGCGGATCGTAAATCCAGAGATACCTTTTTTCACCGTGAACGTAGTCTTCGGCAGGCAGGGGCTCCCCGAAAACGCCGTGCCCGGGATAGGTGGAATTGAGCCGATCCCTGAAGAAGTTCACCAGCGCAAGCTCAGCCGAAGTAACAAGTTCTTCGTCGAACTTGACTTCCGGATTGCCTTTCCCGTACAACCCCAGAGCTTTATCGCCCGCGCTCGAAACCATATCTTTGGCAAAACGCAGCAACTCTTCGATCCCGGGATTTTCTTCCCGAAACGCCATTTGCGCCTCCTCGTCAGGATAAAATTATGCCTATAAGTCCATTCGAACTGCGAAAATACCACAAATATGCGACAGGAGCTATGCTCATGTACGGAAAGTATCTTCAAGGTCCATAATGTGACAGGAGCGCCGGGCGTGGGGATGCGGCCCGCCTGGCTTGGGGGCGGCGTTTTGCGGCAATGGCAGGAAATGGCAGGGTTTTGGGATTTTTCAGGAAAAGACCGAGAGGAACAAGTCCTTGACTTGACCGATGTTTTAGTAGGAATGTCAATAGAATGTGCGATATATAATTATTACTATCAGAGAATTGTTCTAATGAAAAAAGTACGAACTTATAGTACGATGGCGCATCCTGCTGGAGGTTAGATCATTTGAATCCACCAATAATCACTCTGCTGACCGATTTCGGGCTCCAGGACGGATATGTCGCCAGCATGAAGGGAGTAATTCTCGAAATCTGTCCTGATGCGAAGCTGGTGGACATCTCTCACCTTATCGCGCCCCAGGATGTCCGGTCCGGGGCATTTGTGCTGTACACTTCCCATGAATTTTTCCCCAAGGGAACCATTCACCTGGCAGTGATCGACCCCGGGGTAGGAACCGAGCGCGGCGCCATCGCCATTCGCGCCGGGTCCCGCTTTTTTGTCGGGCCGGATAACGGCCTCTTCTCATTTGTACTGAAGCAGACCGGTTGGGAGGCTAGAAAGCTAGAGAACCGGCAGTTTTGGAAAAGCAAACTGAGCAGCACGTTTCACGGCCGCGACCTCTTCGCGCCCGTTGCAGCCCATATCGCTCGCGGCGAAAATTTTGACGCTCTCGGACCCGCCTGTGATCCGGTCTTTTTACAATGGAGCGAACCGATCGTCGGCAAAGGGCAAGTGGAAGGCGAGGTGATCCATATCGATCGCTTCGGAAACGCGATTACCAATGTCATGCGCGAAACGTTGGAAAAACAAGGGCCTGCGGAAAATTGGATCACCTGCGCAGGCAAAACGGTAATCAATTCAATACAACAGACCTATGGCCGAGTCGCAGCCGGAAAAGCGCTCGCCTTGACCGGGAGCAGCGGTTTTATTGAAATCGCGATCAACCATGGCAATGCGGCATACGAACTGGGCCTGCGCTCAGGAACGAGGGTCACTTTCCAGCTCTCAAAATCGCGATAGTCACCCGGCTAAACCTTGGCCTGTCACCGGCATCTTTACCCCTCTCTCCTGGTGAACCTTTATGTCAATTCTTCGATAGAGAAAGCATTTATTTAAAATCATTCAATATTCCTGGATTGCGCTTCCTTTTTCGCCTGAAGTTGGGGTTTATTTCTTCAGGGATGCTGTTAGTTTAAAGACTGATTATTCTATTAGGAGGATTTTTCGCAAGAATCTTAAAACTCCGAGGGAGGAAACTAAATGGCTACTCGCATCGCGTTGAATGGGTTCGGACGCATTGGACGCACGATCTACAAAGTTATAAGAGACAGGAAGCTCCCGCTGGAAGTTGTCGCCTTGAACGATCTGGCAACCCCTTCAGAACTGGCCTACCTTCTGAAATACGACTCCGTTCATGGCGTCTGGCCTCACGAAGTCCACGGGACGGAAGACCAGTTAATTGTCGACGGCAAGTCGATCAAATGCCTCAAGATAACGGACCCAGCCCAGATGCCCTGGCGCGACCTCAGAATTGACGTGGTTCTCGAAGGCACCGGCCGTTTTACCAACCGCGAGGGGGCTGAGAAGCACCTCAGCGCCGGAGCAAGAAAAGTGATCGTAACCGCTCCGGGCAAAGGCATGGACGCAACCTTCGTGCTGGGAGTAAACGATGGGACCTACGACCCGCGCACCCACAATATCATCTCGAACGCCTCATGCACTACCAACTGCCTGGCCCCGATCGCCGCACTGCTCCACGACAGGTTCATCATAGAGCACGGGCTTATGACAACCATTCACGCTTACACGATGGATCAACGCCTGCACGATTCGATGCACAGCGACCGCAGAAGGTCAAGGGCCGCCGCTCTCTCGATGATTCCGACCACGACCGGTGCGGCCAGGGCAGTGGCCGAGGTAATTCCGGACCTCAAGGGCAAGCTCGACGGCCTGTCTATCCGAGTCCCCACGCCGAACGTTTCGCTTGTGGACCTGGTGTGCAGGGTCGGCCGGGACGTGACGAAAGAAGAAATTAACGGTGTCCTCGAGGAAGCCGCTAATGGACCGCTCAAGGGGATTCTCCAATATGTGACCGAAGAGCTGGTCTCGATTGATTTCAATAACACCTATTTCTCGTCGAGCATAGATTCGAGGTTGACCAGCGTCATCGCCGGCCGCATGGTTAAAGTATTCAGTTGGTACGACAACGAGTCCGGTTATTCGAGCAGGGTGGCCGAATTGGCCGTTATGGTGGGTGAATCGCTGGAGTAGCGCCGTAAAGGAGAAGCTCGAGTATGAAGACTCTTGACGATCTTGACCTCAAAGGGAAACGCGTCTTCATGCGGGTCGATTTCAATGTGCCCCTGGATAAGCAGAGACGCGTAAAAGACGATTTTCGCATTCGCGCCGTTCTGCCCAGCGTCCACAGGGTTATCGACTCGGGAGGCAGGCTAATCCTTGCTTCACATCTGGGGAGGCCAAAGGGCAAAGTGGCCGATGAGTTTTCACTGAGGCCGGTAGCGGAGTACCTCTCCAACCTGCTGGCTAAGCCCGTACCCTTTGCCCGGGATTGCGTTGGAACAGAAGTGAAAAAACAGGCCTCACTGCTCAAAGAAGGCGAAGTGCTCCTTCTGGAGAATCTGCGCTTTCATCCGGAGGAGGAAAAAAACGATCCCGAGTTTTCCGCGCAGTTGGCTGAGCTGGCCGATATCTACGTGAACGAAGCTTTTGCCGCTTCGCACCGCGCTCACGCCTCTGTTGAGGGAATTACCCGCTTTGTGCCCGTATGTGCCGCCGGATATCAGCTCCAAAAAGAAATCGAGTATTTCAAAAAGGCCCTGGACAACCCGCAGCGGCCACTCGCAATTGTGGTCGGGGGGGCCAAAGTATCGACAAAGCTTGGGCTGCTCGAAAACCTCATTCCAAAAATCGATTACCTCATCATCGGCGGCGCGATGGCAAATACCTTCTTTAAGGCACAGGGGAAGGAAGTCGGTAAATCCCTGGTTGAAAACGATTACATCGAAACAGCCGCCAGACTCCTTGAGGCCGCGAACAAAGGAGGAGTCAAAGTTTTCCTGCCGGTTGACTCTGTTGTCTCCGTCAGTGCCGAGAGCTGCGGAGACGTGAGGCAGGTCTCGATCGACAAGATACCGGCGGATACGCAAATTCTGGACATTGGCTCTCAGTCTGTACAGGTTTTCGAGTCGGTCCTTCAAAACTGCAAGACAATAATCTGGAACGGCCCAATGGGAGTTTTTGAGACCCCGCCGTTTAACAAGGGCACCTTCGCCCTCGCCGAATTCATGGGGACGCTCGACGCGCTCACAATTATCGGCGGGGGGGATTCGGCCGCCGCCGTAAAGCAGGCCAATGCCGAAGACAAGGTAAGTTACGTCTCAACCGGGGGGGGCGCTTTTCTGGAACTGCTTGAGGGAAAAGACCTTCCGGGTGTCTCGGCCCTGGAGAGGTGTTAAAACAGACCTGTTTGGGAAATCCACCGCGGCCCGCAATTTCCAGGTAAAGAGCCTTGGCCGCGATTTTCCCTCACTTTGGAGGATTCTAAAATGAACCCGGACAGAAAACCTCTGGTCGCCGCCAACTGGAAAATGTTCAAGAACATAGCTGAGGCGATCTCTTTCGTTAAAACGATCCAGGAGGAAACCGGGCCGTGCGATGACCGCGAAGTTGTGATTGCGCCCCCTTACACCGCTCTGAAAGCGGTCCGGGATATTATGAAACAACGGGGCTACAGCCTGGCCGCCCAGAATTCCCACTGGGAGGAAAAGGGGGCCTTCACCGGCGAAGTCTCACCGGTCATGCTAAAAGACATCGGGTGCGAGTACACGATCGTTGGCCATTCGGAGCGCCGGCAGCTCTTCGGCGAAACGGACCGGACAGTGCATTTGAAAGCGGCGTCTCTCTTCACGGCGGGGATTGTCCCTGTGATCTGTGTCGGGGAAGTCCTCGATCAGCGCGAGCAGGGTAAGACATTTGAGATCATCGGCAGCCAGGTCGATGGGGCACTCAAAAGCTTGAGCCTTGCCCAGGCGGAGCTGCTGGTAATCGCCTATGAACCTGTTTGGGCGATAGGCACGGGCAGGACCGCCACACCCGGACAGGCGCAGGAGGTTCACGCTTTCATTCGTGAGAGGGTCAAGTCTATTTTCAACAAAGAGGTTGAAAAGAAGGCCAGGATATTATATGGTGGTTCGGTTAAACCTGATAACATCGACGCGCTCATGGCTGAGCCGGATATCGACGGAGCGCTTGTTGGAGGAGCGAGCCTCGAGGTCGGCTCTTTCAAACGCATAATTGAGTTCAACACGTAGAAGGAAAGTTTTCGAATAATGAGTATCATGGTTGTCCTTTTTCACTTGATGGCCTGTATAGCGTTGATTGCGATAGTCCTGCTCCAGACGGGCAAGGGCGCCGAAATGGGAGCGGCATTCGGCGGCGCATCGCAAACCCTCTTCGGCGGAACAGGCGGCAGCTCCTTTATGAGCAAGCTGACAACGGGGGCTGCTATCGTATTTATGATAACATCCCTGCTACTCTCGTATATGTACAGGCCGGGGTTCCGGGGAGGCCGGTCAGTTATGACCGACATTCCGATCGAGCAGCCCCAGGCACCACCTCCCGTGCAGCAGATGCCGGCAGTTCCCGAAGCCCGCCCGGTACAGCCAGAGACATCTTCTCAGGCGCAACCGGCCCCCGAGGCCTCGCAAAAATCCACCGCAGCGCCTAAACAACCTGCAGCGCAGGGACAGGCAAAACCACAACCTGATACAAAAGCAAAACCCGCCCCAGCCACTGGACAGCCTCAGCAGGGACAGAAGAAGGCCCCCGCCCAAAAGCAGTAAGTTTCCGGAGAGTATTCTCTGTGGCCGGATAGCGGGAAACCGCTATCCGGCCTTTTTTAGTCGCCTGCCTTCGAGAAGTGATCTCGAATCGCTCACAACCTCTGCGCACGTCGGAAAAAGTTTCAATATCCCTGCTCAAATTGCTTGACTTTCCGGATAGAGAAGAGTTCCATTTATTACACCAACCAGTTATCAACGAATCGATCCGGTCGAATCGATCTTATAGGGATTTATATCCATATATCGGGCGGATAGCGCTTATACACCCTCTTCGGATCTGAGTATCTATGGAAGCTCATTTGTCGTGCTTTCCTCACCGAATCCGTTTATCAAATCAGGCGTCCCTGAAATTTGGTATTTCACGTAACGTAATGAATTGTGAATCGTTATTGAAACATTTTGCAGCGGGAAGGAGACCTGAATGAACGCCCTGACCCTTGTATTCGTGGCCCTGTGTGTGTTTGCCCTGGCTTACCGTTACTACGGCTTATTCATTGCAAAAAGGGTCCTCGGAGTGGACGTTAACAGACCCACTCCGGCTCACACGCTCGAGGACGGCCTGGATTACCAGCCGACCAACAAGTATGTCCTTTTCGGACATCATTTTGCTGCCATCGCAGCCGCAGGTCCCCTGCTCGGGCCGGTCCTGGCGGCCCAATTCGGATATCTGCCCGGAGCCCTCTGGATCATCGTTGGAGCGGTAGTTGCCGGGGCGGTCCATGACATGGTCATCCTTTTCGCTTCGCTTCGCCATGAGGGGAAAAGTATCTCACTCATTGCCGGGTCTGAGATCGGAAAGGCTGCGGGGGTCGTCGCCAGCTTTGCCGTATTGTTCATTCTGATCCTTACCCTTGCCGGGCTTTCCCTGGCTTTCGTAAATGCTACGATGAAGAGCCCCTGGAGCGCTTACACTGTCATCTGTACTCTGCCCATCGCCATCATCATGGGTATCTGGATGCACAAGATCAAACCGGGAGACGTTGCGGGCGCAAGCGTCATCGGTGTGGTGCTCCTTGCCCTGGTAATTGTGACCGGCCCTTATGTAGCCGCTCATCCCGTACTCTCGAAATTGTTCTATCTGTCCCAGGATCAGTGCGCCGTTCTCGTTCCGATTTACGGTTTTGCTGCGTCCGCTTTGCCGGTCTGGCTGCTCCTGGTTCCCCGCGATTACCTTTCGACATATCTTAAGCTGGGAACCATCTCCGCGCTTGCAATAGGCATCGCGATAGTCCATCCGTACCTCCAGATGGCGCCTTTAACCAAGTACATAAACGGCGGCGGACCCGTTGTCCCCGGTGCGATTTTCCCGTTCCTGTTCATAACTATTGCGTGCGGCGCGCTGTCGGGTTTTCACGCGATAATAGGCACGGGAACCACGCCAAAGATGATCAATAACGAGAAGGACGTCCTTTTCGTAGGGTATGGAGCCATGCTTGTCGAAGGCTTCGTGGCGATAATGGCCCTTATTGCCGCCTGCGTGCTCGTTCCTTCCGATTATTTCGCCATCAACTCCTCTGCTGCAGCTTTCAAGGCCCTTGGCGTTTCGACCGTAAACCTTCCACAACTGGCCGCAGCGGTCCAGGAAAATGTCCAGGCCCGGCCCGGCGGCGCCGTTTCGCTGGCGGTTGGCATGGCGTATATATTCAGCTCCATTCCCTTGATGAAAGGGCTCATGTCATACTGGTATCATTTCGCCATCATGTTCGAGGCCGTATTCATCCTGACCGCAGTTGACTCCGGAACAAGGGTGGGAAGATATCTCCTCCAGGAAATGATCGGCAGGGTCATTCCCAAGTTTTCCGAGAAGAAATGGATACCCGGCATTGTCTTCACAAGCGCCCTGTTCTCCTTCTTCTGGGGATACCTGGTTTACACCGGGAATATAAGAAGCATCTGGCCGCTGTTCGGGATGAGCAACCAACTGCTCGCCGCGTGCGCCCTGATTGTCGGAACTACCATGATTATGAACATGGGGAAGATGAAATACTCATGGATCACCGCCGTTCCGGGAATTCTTATGCTCCCCGTCACAATGACGGCGGGCTACTACCTGGTATTGTCCAACTATAATCAGGGCAAATACCTTCTGGTCGCCCTTGCAGCCTCACTGATGATTATGATGACGATCGTTTTCGTCCTGGCCTTCAGGAAATGGTATCTGATCGGGCAGGCGCAGCCGAAGGCCATCGAAAAGATGATGCCGACCGCCTGATAAAAATCAATAAAACTCCAAAACTCCGGCTCGAAGCCTATGGCTCCGGGCCGGAGCCGCTTCAAGGGCGGTGGTGCCCGCCTGGCTGAGCGTCGAAATCCGGATCGCCAATCAAGCCTTCGTCGCAGGCGGAAGAGGAGAAATATGCTGGATATACAGGACTTATTGGAAGGACTGAAACGAACCCCCAAGGTATTGTCTGAATTCGTAAAGGCTATTCCCGAAGACAAAATGGACGTCCGGCGGGGTGAAGGTTTTTGGACCATCGCCGAACATGTCAGCCACCTGGCTCAAGTGCAGCCGATGATCTTAGGGCGTATTAAACGGTTCATGAATGAGGATCACCCGGAGTTCGTCCCGTACATTCCCGACAGTGGCGAGGACGAACCTGTTACCCCTCCACGGATGGACCTGGCGGCCGCCCTCGAACAATTCGCGCACGACCGGAATGAACAAATCGTGCTGCTCGAAGGCGCAGATAATAACTCATGGCAAAAGACAGCAACCCACCCGGAATATGAGCACTATTCCCTCTACATTCTGGCCAGGCATGTTCTAATGCATGACTACTGGCATATGTACCGCGTAGAGGAACTTTGGCTGACAAGAGATAAGTATCTGACGAAGTTGGAATGAAAGAATGTGTGCCTCCTTTCCTGTCGCCTTCCCATAAATTTTCACCCTCTTTTCGTTGGCGTGATCTCCGCAAATCTCTGTTAAAAGACAGCTTTTCCCGTCCCTCCGGGACACTCTGATACGAATTCGCGTTCAAAATGCATTCAAAACGATGGGTTTCGTCCCGCCGGGCGGGACTCCACCCATCCTGCAAATCAAGCGGTCTATCGCCCGCAGGATGGGTGGAGCGTAGCCCAACCCATCAAGTCTTTTCGGAGCAGAGTCCACTCGACAGCAAAGAGAGTCGTTCTTATATGAGAAAGGCTGTTCATAAACCTGCATCTTATCGACTCCACTTGAAAGGACAATCACATGAAAGTTAACGGTTCAGGACTTCTTGAAATCATGTGCACGGCAATCGAAATAAAGGAAAAGATGAAAACTTTGTATGCAGATGCCGCCGGAAAATGCAACGACCGCGTGGGCTCGGATACTTTCGAAACCCTGCGTGATATGGAGCAGGAGCATCTTGAAAGGCTTCGCGCCGTGTATGCCGATCTCGCCGGGGGCGCCGACGATCTCGACGCCTGCAGGTTTTATGATTTTGGGTCCCTTAACAGGAGCAAAGCGGTAAAGAAGATCGGGCAAAAGCGGGAAGCAATCTCAAAGGCATGTCTGGACGACGTCGCCGCCATTGACAGCGGGATGGAACTGGAGAACAGCGGCATAGAATTCTTTTCGGACAAGCTCAAGGAAGCGTCTTTGCCGACCGAGCGTGAATTCCTGAACCACATGATAGCCGAGGAGAGGGCCCATTACATCATGCTTGCGGATTTAAGATTTTACTATATCGACACCGAACACTGGTTTATGGAAAAAGCGAAAACGGGCCTCGACGGTGCATGATCCGAGTTCAATCGAGGCCGGTCTGAAGGTTTTCCTATTGTTCGGCTCCCGGACCTCTTCGCAAGGCTGTCAGCACCGTGGTCTTTCCTTTTTCAGCAACATGTTCAGGTCCTTTGACCGGACCGGCCGGGTTTGGGGCGCCTGCTATTTCGAGAGGCTCATTAACTTCAGTCTGAGGTCTTCTAAAGAAAAAGGTTTGTGTATATAGTCAGCACCCAGTTCGCCAGCCTCCATGGCGCTCTTAGCCGTTGGAAAGCCCGTCATCATGATGACTTCGGAGGACAGGGACCGGGATCGAACGCACCTCAACAAGTCTATGCCCCCTTCCCGTCCTCCATCAATTCCCGGCATGTTCTTGTCAATCATCATAATACCATAGTCATTGAATTCCATTAATTTCAGGGCTGCGTCCACACCTTCTGCTGTGTCAACACTAAATCCGTTAATCTTTAGAAAAGCATCGAGCACATTGCGAACAGCATCGTCGTCGTCAACCACCAGTATCTTCCCTACCATTCCGTGGACCTCATCAGGTTGAGCTTCACTGCAATTGTTACGGGTCTCTTAACCCACATTATCCCGGGCGTTGCCTTAACGGGTTCGCCCTGTAAGGTTGTTCACAAATATGCCCTGGTAATGACCATTGTGGTTCAGGAAATTCCTCAAACTCAATTGTGCGTTGTTTATCTTGAGTTTCTTGCGGATATTTCTCCGGTGGGTGCGCACCGTACTCTTCGCAATGTTCAACTGCCTTGCTATCTCTTCAGTGGTGACACCGTTCTTGATAAGGGATGCAACCTGGAGTTCGGTAGATGAAAGCACCATGGCGACGCAGGAGTCCACTGCGAACCCGGAAGTCAGGTCTTCGATCTGCCTGGCCAGCATATCGAGTTGGGCTTCGAACTTTCGCAACGCCGGATCGTTTCCCAGCCTCACGACCATGGGTATTATGAGATTTCTCAATTTCAAGGCGATCCGCGTCTCGATTTCCTCTCGTTCGCACTCGATATTTTGGACAAAAATCGACAAGGCCCTGTTTGTGTCGAAAAGTTGGGTGTTCAATTTTTCAAGCCGCTGCTGTTGATCGAGCAGCTCCGAGCGACTCTTTTTGAGGTAGTCCACCAACTTTTTCGATTTCCTCTCATTTTCGAGGGTCGCCAAAGCCCTCCATATCGAATGCTGCAACAGCTCATTCCGAAAGGGCTTCTCGATGAAGTCGAAAACGCCGAGTTTGAGAGTCCGGATAGCGCTGTCCTTATCCGCCGGCCCCGTTATGACAATGATTTTCAGATCGTTACCGGCCTGCACGATCAGATTCAGGCCGTACGTATCGCACAGGCAGATATCAAGCAGGATTATATCGCACCTGTTCTCCCTGATATTTTCAAGAGCAGCCTCAAGCCGGGTAAAGCATTCGGCGCGAATGCCCCACTTGCAGATTGTCTCGGTGAGAGATTCGCAGATCATCCGGTCGCCGGCCACTACCGCGACCCTGGAATTCTTGAAGCCTTCCATAACGTTTACTTTCAGTAGATTTTGAAACGCGGCGCCGGCACGAATATCTTTCGTTATCCTCCAGCCGTTTCCATTGATTTACAAAGAAACGGACATCCTGTCTGTCCGGAAAAACTCGGATTTTTTGTGGGGGAATTCACGGACAACGGCAAAAGAGAAGATGGGCATTACCGGTCCGTCTTCGGCCACGACAGGACCCTGATCGCCAGAGTAAGGGCGGACCGCGGGCTCAGATGGCGCCGGCCGGCCAGCAGGTCCGCCACCGCCGCAAGGAGGATCTCGGACATCTCCCGTTTGCTGACATAGCCGCCCGCTCCGGCGGCAAAGGCCTTTTGGATGGTGTCAGCGTCCTCACGCAGTGAATATACCAGCACCCGGATACCGAGCGCCCGCAATCCGGGAATCAGATCGAGCCCGCTCTCCTGACCGAGGGAAAGATCCAGGAATGCCAGATCGGCGCCGGATGCGCCGATACTCTCAAAGGCTTCGCCTCCCGATCCAGCCTCGCCGCAGACAACGTGCGACTCCTGCGCAAGCAACAGCTTCAATCCCTGCCGCACCGAGGGATGATTATCGATCAGGAATATACGGGCCACGTTTTTTTCCGATTCATTTGCCCGGTTTATCGCGCTCCGGCCATGCAATGATTAGACACGACCCTTCTGTAGAAAGTCCTCATTCAGCCTTTTTCGTCATTCCGGCGTAAGCTGAAAGCAAGTGTTTTCCGGCAGGTTGCAGACCACGGCTTTCGCCGGAGCGCCTGCGTTGGCGAGTTTTTACAGGCGTATCAGGCTGGATCATGCAATAAAACGGACATTGTGTCTGTCCGGGAAAACGCTGATTTTTTTGTAGGGGAATTCACGGACACGCGGCTGGAAACGAATCGGGCCAAAGGGAGCGCGTGCCGGGCGCAGGCAGGACAAAGGCATGGAGACTACCTGGGGGCGTTTCGGATGGCATACCGTCTGAGTTCCTTCATGCCGTTGAGCCCAAGTTTGACGATGATCCGGGAGAAATAGGTCTCCACCGTGCGCACGCTGATGAACAGGGCGGCGGCGATATCGGCATTCGATTCACCCCGGCCGAGCATGATAAGGATATTGGTCTCACGTTCGCTCAACAGGTGTTCCGCATTCTCCCCGGAAGCAGAGAGGGTCCTGTTCGCCATGCTCTGGGCGGCCCGGGGGCTTACGTGACGACGCCCCGCCAGTAGATCCGAGACCGCGCAAAACAGCACATCCTCCATCTCCCGCTTGCTGACATAGCCATCGGCCCCTGCGGCAAAGGCCTTTTCGATGGTGTCGGAGTCTTCATGCATGGAATAAACGAGCACGCGGACGCCTACCTCGCGCAACCCGGCAATGAGCCCGATCCCGCTCTCTTCGCCGAGGGAAAGGTCCAGAAGCGCCAGGTCCGCACCCGATGATCCGATCCGTTCCAGGGTCTCGCGCCGGTTTCCCGCCTCGCCGCAAATAACGTACTCTTCCTGGGCAAAGAGCTGCTTGAGCCCCTGCCGAACCACCGGGTGATCATCGATCAGAAATATACGGGCCGCCCTCTCAACGTCTCTCATCATCGGTTCGAATCCTCCGCTGAATACACTTCACAGGGTGCGATGCAGGTCACAATGGTTCCCCCGCCTTCCCGGTCGGACACGGCCAGCCCGCCGCCGATGATCCTGGCTCGATGGGCCATTATTCTCAGGCCGAGTCCCCCCTTGGTCACTGAGCCATTGTTTCTGCCGATGCCGTCGTCACAAACGGTCAGGGTGATCTTCTTTCGATCGGCACACTCGAAACCGACGACAATCCTGCCCGGCCGGGCATGCCGGACCGCGTTGGTAATGGCTTCCTGGGCGATGCGGAACAACTGCGTCATTCCGGCATTCGAACACACCGCGCAGCCGTTCCGCTGCCGGAACTCAATTGCAATGCCGCTCGACTCGCTCAGGCGAAGCGTCAATTCCTCCAGGGAGGGGGTGATCCCATGGGGGTCGTGATCAACCGGCCAGAGACCTCGGGATAGATCATAGGCGAGATTGACCGATTCTTCCAGCAGTGACGAGAGCTGGCACCATTCCACCGGTTGATCCTCCGCGCCGGCCACTTTGCGCCTCAGCGCCGAAAAATGCAGCCTTGCACCGGTAAGCAACTGACAGAGCCCATCGTGCAGATCGTGGCTGATGCTCCGCCGTTCGGCCTCGCTCACGTTCACGATCTCAAGCTCCAGCCGGGTCCTTTCCGCCATCTCCGTTTCCAGTGAGAGATTCTTGTCGGCAAGCGCGTCCGACAACCATTCCACCGCCGTAAACGCCTTTGAAAAACGCAATGAAAGGGCAAGCGCCTGGAACAGGATGAAAACGAACATGCCCAAGGGAACCAGGTAAACGGAGCGTATCAATTGCATATCGTAGAGCATGTCGTTGAGACCCGCCGAACCAATGGCCACGCAGCCCAGGAGAATGAACAGCGCCCCCAGCCGTTTTCTCCGCATTGCCGCAAACAACCGGACCAGGCTGTAAAAGATCATCATGCTCGAAAAAAGATAGTAGACCGGGATGATGGAAGTGAACGTCATGGTTGGAAGGGCAAGCCCCGAACAGGTGAAGACCGCGGCCATGGCCCATGTGGCTTGCTGAAGGCGCATGGAGAACTCTTCGGGATAAAGGGTGCGGAAAAACGCATACGCCACGGGAACCGAAATGACGAAACAGACGAGGTCGACGCGGTTCAGAAGCGGAACGGGGATCGGGTTAAACAGGAGATTGACAACCCAGTCGTTTGAAGTGGAGGTTAGCAGGTATCCCGTCCACAAAAGGCAGTAAAAACCGAAATAGAGCGGGGCGGTGTTCTTTCTGCGGAAGCAGAAAAGGACGACATGATAGAGTCCCATCACCAACAGACTGCCGATACAGAACAAAGTCAGCCCCCACAGCACTAGCTGCGCGGATTCCAGTTGCTTTGCGGAGCCCAGTTCGATTGAAGCGACCACCCCGCCTTCACGATAATGGTAATTGGAGACTTGCAGCACCAGATCGACTGGCCGGCCGTCAAGAGGCAGTCCGGCAATCTGAATGGATTGGGCCGGCGTTTCCCCGGAGAGGTCCTTGCCGACCACGCCGATTTCTGCGAGCAGTTTGCCGTCTGCCCAAAGCCTGCACGCGGAATTCACACCACGGAGACGCAGCGCAAGATCGCCATGTACCGGGCCGGTCAGGATCAGTAGACGGAATGTGGCGTATCCCTTCCCCCCGAGTTCTTCGCCGTCGACCCTGACGCCGTTCCATGACCCGGGGAGAGACAGATAGGCGGTCACTGAGGGCGGATGCGGCACACCGAAATCGTCCGGGGTCAGGAGCCGTTTCCAGTAAAATGCCCATTCACCGTCCAGGCGCATCGGCCCGGAATGGAGGATATCGACTCCGGAGAGGTCGATGACGCCGTTTCGGGCTGGAGGCGTTATCGCGTAAGATCCGGCGCATCCGGAAAAGAGAAAGGTCAGCGCCGCCAGCAGCACCAGGTTTCGTATATTAGAAAGCGGCATCATGTCAGTATTTTCGAAAAGTTATTTCAGACTACGGAAATTTTCGGCATAAAAATGAAAATACTATTTTAAAAAGACGGCTTTGGCTAAAATAAAATGCTCAAAGGCCATCTTATTTCAGTCGGATTTGCCCTTCGTATTGCTATCCTTTGGTGATTGATTCCCACGGTCAACCTAGCTTGTTTACCTGATTGCGATTACGGTTTATACTGGCGGCGGCTGGAAAGTAGAACCTGGACGGCTCGTTGCTGCCGTTGAGAGGCAATTGAGCGGCCCTACTCCAATGGGAGGAAATTCAGATGGATTTGATCGTTTATCAGGTCATGGCCGGCCTTTTCTGCGTGGTGATCATTTTTGCGCTGAGCTATTTTGTCGGATATCGCGTGCATTTCCGGAAATTCAAAGTTCAGGCGGCCTGCGATCGAGAGGAAATGCTCACCATCGAACGTTCGCTCAAGGCTTTTTGGGATAGTGAAAAACAGAACCTCGAAAACGAGAAAAAGGAAATGGCCCAGCGTATTGTGTTTCTGGAAGCCAAGCTGGAACAGTACCGCAGAAAAGCCGCCGGAGTTGGAATGATGGGGCTGCGAAAAAGCAAGGTGAGCGACATGCTGGTATCGCTTCTCATCGAAAACGAATCCCTGGAGGAAAAGCTCTTTCAACAGAATCTGAAACTCAAACAGGAGAGGGATGAATTTCTGGAAAACGAACTCCGCGGCATAAGCTACAAACGAATCCTGCTCTCGGAACTCATGGCGCAGTCCGAAGTTCGCCGGGAGATGGAGAAGGTCATAAACGACCGGTCGCGCCTCAAACGCCTGGAACTCAAAAAGGACCTGGATCCTCTGACTTATGCCCAGGATGATGATGAGGAAGACGAAGAAAAGTCCGCCCTTTATCGATAAACCGGCCCCCCATCGCACATGGTCCGTTTTTCGCCGGGGCCGCCCCGATTTTGGCCTGCCTTCTCCGGACCAGCATGTTGATTTATAATGAATGGATAATGGTACATTACGGCGCGCACGGCGCGCAGGAGGCAAACCGCGTTCCAAATGAAACCTTTCCGGCTGCTAAGCCAGTTTGAGCCAACCGGGGACCAGCCACAGGCCATTGAGAAGCTTGCGTCGAATATAGTTGAAGGAGTGGACGAGCAGACCCTGCTGGGCGTAACAGGGTCAGGCAAGACCTTCACTATGGCCCACGTAATAGAGAAGCTCCAGAGACCTTCCCTTGTGATAGCACCCAATAAAACGCTCGCGGCACAGCTCTACGGTGAGTTCCGATCGTTTTTCCCGGAAAATGCAGTAGAGTATTTCGTATCCTATTACGATTACTATCAGCCCGAAGCCTATATCCCTCAGAGCGACACATATATCGCAAAAGACTCTTCCATTAACGAAACCATTGACAAAATGCGCCATTCGGCGACCCGCTCCCTGCTGGAGCGCCGGGACGTCATCATCGTGGCGAGCGTGTCGTGCATATACGGCCTGGGCTCTCCCGAAAACTACCAGGAGATGCTGCTGCAGCTCAAAGTCGGGCTGCAAATCCCCAGGGAAGACGTCCTGCGCAAGCTCGTGGATATCCAGTATGAACGAAACGACTACGATTTTCATCGTGGTGTTTTCCGCGTGAGGGGGGACGTAATCGAGGTCTTTCCAGCCTATGAGGAGGACCGGGCGATACGTATAGAGTTTTTTGGAGACGAAGTCGATTCCATAAAGGAAATCGATCCGCTGACCGGCAGGACTTTGCGGCGCATGGACAGGGCAGACATTTACCCCGGGACCCATTACGTCACCGCTCCGGATACCCTGGAACGCTCAGTAAACAGCATAAAGCAGGAGCTGTCCCAAAGACTCGAGATCTTCTACCGTGAGGGCAAACTCCTGGAGGCCCAGCGCCTCGAGGAACGGACCCGGTTCGACCTCGAAATGCTGATCGAGATGGGCTATTGCAACGGAATCGAAAACTACTCCAGGCATCTTGACGGCCGCGCGCCCGGAACACCTCCATACACGCTGCTCGACTATTTCCCGCAGGACTGGCTGCTCTTCATCGACGAAAGCCACATCTCGGTCCCTCAGATTCGCGGGATGTACAACGGCGACAGGTCCAGGAAGGAAACTCTTGTCCGGTACGGGTTTCGGCTGCCTTCGGCGCTCGACAACAGGCCTCTCAATTTCGATGAATTCCAAAGCCGGGTCAAGCAGGTCGTATATGTCTCCGCGACTCCCGGGCCCCATGAGCTTGCCAGTACCAGGGGGCGGGTCATAGAGCAGATCATCAGGCCCACCGGCCTTGTTGACCCGCAGATCGAAGTCCGCTCGGCCGACTTCCAGGTCGACGATCTTATAGGCGAAATCCGGAAGCAGGTCACGGCCGGCCACCGCGTCCTGGTTACCACGCTCACCAAGAGAATGGCCGAGGACCTGACCGAATATCTCGCCGAGATCGACATCCGCGTCCGCTATATGCACTCGGACATCAACACCATCGAACGCATTGAAACCGTGCGCGATCTCCGCCTCGGTAATTTCGACGTCCTGGTCGGGATAAACCTTTTGCGGGAGGGTCTGGATATCCCGGAAGTAGCGCTTGTAGCCGTTTTGGACGCTGACAACGAGGGCTTTTTGAGATCCGACCGGTCCCTTATCCAGACCGCAGGCCGCGCGGCCCGCAATGTGAGCGGAACGGTCATTCTCTATGCTAATAAGGTGACGGACTCAATGCGCAGAGCCATGCAGGAGATGGAGCGGCGGCGAAAAAAGCAGCTCGAATACAACGTCGCAAACAATATAACGCCGAGGTCTATTGAAAAAGACATCACCGATATTCTTGCCGAATACCGCATGAAGCCATTTGAATCGGAATTCCTCTTCGAACCGCAGGCTGAATTGGATCAGGCAGGCAGCCTTGTCTCCCCCGACGAACACATCCAGACGCTTGAAAAAGAAATGAAGGAAGCCGCCTCCCGCCTCGAGTTCGAAAGGGCGGCCTTCCTGCGCGATGAAATCAAGAAGCTTCGCGAGAAGCAGTTGCTGTTGCAGTGAAGGGCGGGTGAATGGGTGAGTGGGTGAGTGGGTGAGTGGGTGAATGGGTGAGTGGGTGAATGGGTGAGTGGGTGAATGGGTGAATGGGTGAGTGGGAAAAAACCGAGGGGCTAGAGAACGGCGCTCAAAAATATCGCAGCAAACATCGTCACGGGATAATAACAGGCCCGGTTGAACAGGGCGAAAGCAAGAGCGGTGGTTCTGCCGGTGTAGAGCCGCCATGCGGGCAGGAGCAGAAGGAATATACCGGCCGGGACGGCAGCGGCAAAATAGATGACGTTCAACCGTGCGGGTGTAAGCCAGAAAAGGACGATGCTCATTGCCACCGCGAACGTCAATGAGATCAAGATGATCTTCGCCGATCTCCGGGTCCCAAACCTGACCGGAATGGTTTCAGCCTCCATGCGCCTGTCTTCTTCGATGTCGCTCCAGTCGTTTGGAACATTCTGCCCGCCAATTTCCCAGAGGAAAAACCAGAGGAAAAACCCGATCAGAAACTGTGCTGAAGAATTCGGCGCCACGGCGTAAATAGCCGCCAGCCCTCCGGCGGTCTTAACCGCGCCGCTAACCAGCGTCTTCATCCAGCTAAGCCTCAACATCATGCAGTAGACCGCTTCGGCAAAGCACGCCAAGATAAATATGACTGCACAGGCCGGATTGAGAAGCCAGGCCCCGAGCAGGGCAATTATGCCCCATGCGGCGGTCCACACGATCCCGTCCCTGAAACTGAGCAGGCCCTGCGCCATGGGGTGCCGCGCGCAAACGGCATCGAGGTCTCCGGCGGAGCATACGAGTCCGCACTCGCGGATTTTCCGACGATCGACCCTGATGTCTACAACGTCGTTCAGGGCATAGACCGAGGTGTAGCCGGCGAAGGCCGTCACAAGGCCGATAACGATCACATGGACCGGGGGAATCGAGCCGAGCCACAGAAGGGCCGCAAGCGCCGGGGTGGCCATATCCAGCAGCCCATGAGGCGTACGGGACAATGCCATGAAAAGTTTTATTCGGGGCGGGAGCGAAATCGTCGAGGTGCTCAATTCCATTTAAGTCCCATTCATTTTCCGGATTTTATGTCGCCAAAGATCTTATCCAGCATATCCTCCGGAAGGATTGCCTTCTCGAGCGCCACCTCACGGATTGTTTTGCCGGTCAGGAATGCTTCCTTCGAAATCTCCGAAGCCCTGTCGTATCCCACATAGGGCACGAGGTACGTCGAAAGCGCGATGCTCTGTTCAATGTATGAACGACACCTCTCGGGATTGGCGCTTATACCGGCAACACACTTTTCCGCGAAAAGCCCTGCCGCCGATGCGAGTATCTCGATTGACTCTATCAGGTTAAGCGCGATCACCGGGAGCATCGTATTCAGCTCAAAGTAGCCTCCCTGGCCGCAAAAAGTAATCGTCGCATCGTTTCCGATCACCTGGGCCGCCACCTGGATCACCATCTCCGGCATGACCGGGTTAACTTTACCGGGCATTATCGACGATCCGGGCTGAAGGGCCGGGATTGAAATCTCCCCGATCCCGCATCTGGGGCCGGAAGCCATGAGGCGGATGTCGTTGGCAATTTTGACGAGGCCCACCGCAATCGTCTTCATCCCGCCGCTCGCTTCGACTGTCGAATCCTGCGCCGCCTGTGCTTCAAAATGATTTTGCGCCTCACGAAACTTGAAGCCGGTTTTCCTGGAAATCAGTTCGATGACGCGTCCGGCAAATTCAGGATGCGTGTTGATGCCGTTTCCGACCGCCGTGCCTCCAAGCGCCAGTTCGGATAAGGCCTCGGCGGCCTTTTTCGACCGTTGAATTCCGAGTTCCACCTGCCGGGCGTAGCCTCCGAATTCCTCTCCAAGGCTTATGGGCACGGCATCCTGTAGATGGGTGCGCCCGATTTTTCCTACGCTCCGAAACTCTGCGGCCTTATCGCTCAGACTGGTCAGAAGCTTTTCGAGGGACGGGATCAATCGTTGCACAATCAGTGAGACGGCGGCCACGTGAATTGCGGTAGGGATTACATCGTTGCTCGATTGGCCGAGATTTACGTGATCGTTGGGATGGACCGGTTCTTTTCCGCCCCTTCTGCCGGTGAGCATCTCGTTTGCGCGGCCCGCGACAACCTCGTTCGCGTTCATGTTGGTCGAAGTCCCGGAACCCGTCTGGAAGACATCCAGGACAAAATGTGCGTCCAACTTACCTTCTACAACCTCATGGGAGGCCTCGCGAATCGCTGCGGCAATCTCGGGAGGCAACAGTCCGAGTTCTGCGTTCACAATGGCGGACGATTCCTTCACCAGACCGAGCGCGCTTATGAAGGGCCTTCCGAAATTCCGGCCGCTGACGGGGAAGTTTTCGGCCGCGCGCAGGGTCTGCGCCCCATAATAGGCGTCTTCCGGGACTTCAACGGTCCCAAATGCGTCGCGTTCGATCCGGGTTCCCATGTTCCATTACTAGCCTATCACTATAGTTTTTATGTTTACGAACTCTTTAAGCCCGTAATGCGACAACTCCCTGCCGAGCCCCGACTTCTTGACGCCCCCGAAAGGAAGACGCGGGTCGGACTTTACAATGCCGTTTATCGCGATAAATCCCGAAGCAATTTCTCTGGCCAGTCGCGCCGCCTTTGAAAGATCCCGGGTCCAGATGGCGGCCCCAAGGCCGAACTCAGTTCCGTTGGCAATCCGGATCATCTCTTCTTCAGTCCGGACTGTGATCACGGGAGCTACAGGACCGAAAACCTCCTCACTAACGACCAGCATGTCAGAGGTGAGGTCTGTCAAAACGGCAGGCTGAAAGAAAAAGCCCCGGGCCGGCGGCTTTGGTCCCCGATGAACCCTGGCTCCCTTTTTGACTGCATCATCGAGCTGTTTTGCCAAATCTTCCACGAATTCCATTTTAGCCAGCGGGCCCAGATCGGTCGTCTCATCCATAGGGTCGCCAATTCTGAGGGAATTCATCCCGTCCAAAAACTTCTTCGTGAACGCTTCGGCTACCGACTCCATTACAATCAGCCGCTTAGCCGCTATACAACTTTGACCGGCGTTGGCCATTCTCGACCTGACTGCCGCTCGGGCAGCTTTGTCCAGGTCCGCATCCTCGAAGACCATAAATGGGTCAGAGCCGCCCAGCTCGAGCACGACTTTCTTGAAATGCTTTCCGGCAAGGGTACCCACCTTCGACCCGGCAGCGACACTCCCGGTCAGTGAAACCCCGTCGATCAGGCTTCCCTCTATAAGATGCTCGGCGCCTTGCGAGCCTATCAGCAGTGTCTGGAAAACGAACTCCGGAAAGCCGGCTTCACGGAAGATTTTTTCTGTCTCGATCGCTGTCAGGGGAACATTGGAAGCATGTTTGAGCAGACAGACATTCCCGGCCGCGAGGGTTGGCACAGCCCAGCGCGCTACCTGCCAGAAAGGAAAATTCCAGGGCATTATGCCGAGAATCACGCCAAGAGGGTCAAAGACTACATAGCTTTTCGAAGCTTCAGTTTCGATCTCTTCGCTCAGGAGAAACTTTTCTGCGTTCTGGTGATAATAATCGCAGAGCAGCGCGCATTTTTCGATTTCGGCTACGCCATTCCTTATCGGCTTGCCCATTTCGATGGCGGCTATCCGGCCGTACTCCTTTTTTTTACTCCTGAAAATCGATGCAAGATTTGCAACAGGTTTTACACGATCTGCAACGCTCAGCTTCCGCCATGCATCGAATGCTTTTCTGCCTCTTTCGACAGCTTCTCGACAGGCATCATCCGCCAGTGGATCGAACTCTGCGTTCACCTCGCCCGTATAAGGGTTTATAGACTTGATCTTCATTAACTTTCTCCGCAAGGAATTAGAATTGGAATCAGGAGCAATAACAAGGAGGATGAATTTACAGGAAAAAGAGGTCCTTGCGCAACATTGTTATTGTTTGCCGCTTTCCGGGAGCTGTTTTTTTATTTCCCGTTTCATGAAGTTGATGGATTTTGTAATCGGTATGGATTTCGGGCACACGCGAGTGCATTCAAAATAATTCGCACATGGCCACACGCTGTCAGGTTCGTTCAGCTTTTCGATCCTGCTCATAAACTCTCCGTCGCGCGTATCGTAAAGATACCTGTAGGCCCACACGAGGGCGGCAGGACCGACGTAGTCCGGATTTTCACTCATAACCGGGCAGGCCCCCGTACAACAGGCGCAAAGAATGCAACGGATCACTTCCTCCAGTTTCTTGTGGTCTTCCTGGCTTTGCAGCCGTTCGCGCTCTGGAGGCTGTTTACTCTGGATCAGGTATGGCCGCATGGAATCGATCCTGCCCAGGAAATCTTCCATATCGACAATGAGGTCCTTCAGCACATGAAAGAATGGCAGCGGTTCCAGGGTGATTTCCTCAGACCCTGCGTAGTCCTGGACCAGCTTCTGGCACGCTAGAGCGCAGACGCCGTTGATCCGCATGCCATCGGAACCGCATACCCCATGAGCGCAGGACATCCGGTAGCCGAGTGTCCCGTCCTGTTCCCATTTAATTCGGTTGAGACAGTCCAGGATGCGCTCCTCGGACCTGGCATTCACTGTATAAGTCTTGTAGTAAGCCTCTTTATCGGACTGGGGATCGAATCGGAGAATCTTGAATCGAAGTTCCATATCAGTATGCCCTCGGCTTGGGTTGAAAGCGGGTGATCGTAACCGGTTTATAAGAAATCGATACGCCGGAGTCAGTCCTTCGGACGAGGGTGTGTTTCAGCCAATGTTCGTCATCCCTTTCGGGGTGATCTTCGCGAGAGTGCGCTCCCCGGCTTTCGGTCCTGTTCAACGCGGAAACCACTATCGCTTCCGCGAGGAGGAGCATATTGCGAAGTTCGAGGGCGTCCATGAGATCGGTGTTGTAGCGATTTCCCCGGTGATCGATTGAGATGTTGCGAGCTCTTTCCTGCAGCCCGCGGACAGCTTCAAGGGCCTTTTTCAAACCCTGTTCGTGGCGAAAAACCGAGCAATCATCCATCATGACTTCTTGAAGAGTCTGTCGTATGCCGGCGGCCTTCTCCCCTGCCCTGTTCTCCTTTATCCGCCTTATCCGGTCCACGGCCTCCCGCTCCGCTGCGTCAGGCGGCTCTACCCCGGAGAGGTGCTTTAGACTTTCTGCAATGTGCTGCCCGGCCCTTCTGCCAAAAACGACGAGATCGAGCAGCGAGTTACAGCCAAGCCGGTTGGCCCCGTGAAGTGAGAGGCACGAGCACTCGCCGGCCGCATAGAGCCCGGGAACCGGGTTCTGGTTCGCATCGATTACGTTCCCGTCGGTATTTACCGCGATGCCCCCCATCATGTAGTGGCACGTGGGATGAACGGGAATCAAGTCGGTTGCCGGGTTACGGCCGAGGTAGATTTTTACGAACGAAGAAATATCGGAAAGCCTTTCGGCCAGCTTCTTTTCGCCGAGATGAGTAAGGTCCAGGTGGACATAGTCCTGTCCATTTATTCCCCTGCCCTCTTTAATCTCGGTATAAATCGCGCGGGAAACCATGTCCCTCGGGGCAAGGTCCTTGATGGTGGGAGCGTACCTTTCCATGAACCGCTCGCCTTCCCCGTTGCGAAGCACCCCGCCCTCGCCTCTGGCCGCCTCGGATATGAGAACTCCCAGCCCCCATATTCCGGTCGGGTGGAACTGGACAAATTCCATGTCCTCGAGCGGGAGCCCCAGCTTGTATGTGAGAGCAAGACCGTCTCCCGTGCTGGCAAAAGCGTTGGAACTCACCTTGTACACTTTCCCGTATCCCCCGGTTGCCAGCAGGACCACCTTGCTTTGAAAAAAATGCACTTCACCGGAAGCAAGCTCATAAGCAACCAACCCGGCGACTTGGCCGTCCTGAATGAGAATATCCAACACGTTAAATTCCGGGTATATCTTTATACCCTTCCTTACCGCATCAAAATATAGCGTATCCATCATGACGCGCCCGGACCGGTCGGCCGCATAGCATATGCGTTTCACAGGCGCTTTCCCGAAATTGCTGGTGTGTCCGCCAAAGTAGCGTTGGGCTATTTTGCCTTCAGGCGTGCGGTTGAACGGGACGCCCATGTGTTCGAGTTCATAAACGGCCCTTATGGCGTCTTTAGCGAGAATTTCAGCTACGTCCTGATCGGTCAGGTAATCCCCGCCTTTGGTTGTATCGTACATATGCCATTCCCAGGAATCAGGCTCTTCGTTTTCGAGCGCTGCGGCTATTCCACCCTGCGCCGCCCCGGAATGGGACCTGGTCGGATAGACCTTGCTGAAAAGGGCCACATCGGCCTTTCCGGCAACCTCGGTCGCCGCCCTCAATCCGGCAAGTCCTGCCCCGACGATCAGCACATCGTGCTTAAAAACCATAAACGGTCTCCTCGAAAAGATTCATATTCCTGGAACATAAATCTATCCCCTTGCATCTACAGGCTCATAGGTGCATCCCACAACTCCACAATAGTGGCCGACGTATTCGGCTTCAGGCCTGTAGAGCTCGGGTTTTTCCTGGGCTTCCGCGAATTTTTCCTCGATTATGTGCGCGCACCACCCTGCGATTCGGGAAATAGCGAAAACCGGCGTCATGATATCTATCGGGATTCCCATCATGGCATAAACCGACCCGCTGTAGAAATCTACATTGGTCCGAATGCCGGTTTTGCCGAGGGCCATGAATGCGGTGTGACCTTCATCTTCGACGCGGGTGAGATAGTCGTACCATTTTTCGTGGCCCGTCTTTTTGGCGAGCCGTTGCGACATCCGCCTCAGTATTTTTGCGCGTGGATCATCGGTTTTGTAAACCGCATGACCCATTCCCATTATTTTCTCGCCGCTTTCGATCCTGTTTTTGACCCAGGCGCCGAGATCATCCACAGATTTGACTTCGGCTTCGAGCTTTAGCAGCATCTTCATAACCCGCTCATTGGCGCCGCCATGCAGACTGCCGGAGAGAGCCCCCACACCTGCGGCGATTCCTGCGTACATGTGCGCCTTTGTCGATACCACCTCACGGCAGGCGAACGTCGAAGCGTTGAAGGTATGGTCTGCATGCAGCACCAGGCAGACGTCCAGGTCATGAGCGATTTCCTTGCCGGGCTTTTTTCCGGTTAACTGCCACAGGAAATTGTCGGCGTGAGACAGGGAATTGTCGGGCGCAAGCAGCTTCTCTCCGTTCCTTATTCGATGCCAGGCCGCGATCACCGCAGGAAAACGGGCTATGAGCCGGACAGCCTTTCTGACATTAGCCTCCCTGGATTCGTCATTGAGTTCCGGGTCAGCCACAGCCAGCATAGGGACGCATGCCTGGAGCACATCCATTGGATCGGCCTGCTTTGGAAACTTCTCAAGGCTCTCCAGAATGAGTCCCGGCACATCCCGCGACTGCACGACCTGTCTTTCGAACCGTTCGATTTCGCTCTCCGTGGGCAGGTGTCCGTGCAGCAGCAGAAAGGCCGTTTCCATAAAGGTTGACCTTTCCGCCAGCTCTTCGATCCTGTAGCCACGGTAGATCAATATTCCCTTTTCGCCGTCAATGTAGCTGATCTTGGTATCGGCGACGGTTATTCCTCTGAGGCCGGTGTTCTTAATGCGGACCGTCTCGACGGCCATGTTCCCCCTCCCGATTATTTATAGTCAGATGGATAGAGATCTTAAGGGCACGTTTCAACATCACGAAGACCCCATTTTGACCAGATTCAAAGCGCCGCCCACGAGCAACATGCGGCGCATTCTTGCTGAAACATTCAAAAAGACGCGTATTTCTTTGCCATCGACTTCTACGGGCATCTCCGCCGCACCGCTTTTGAGAAACCCCGGGATATCCCGATAGACTATCTTTGCCCCTGGCTTCATGAGATTGTAGTCGTCAGAATTCTTGAACACCAGCGGGAGAATTCCGTAGTTGCAGAGATTGGCCATGTGGATTCTGGCGAAACTTTTCGCCATAACCGCCCGGACACCAAGATAGCGGGGCGCCAGGGCCGCGTGCTCCCGGCTCGATCCCTGGCCGTAGTTTTCTCCGCCGATGACGGTGACCGCGCCCGCTTCACGGCATTTGTCGGCAAATTCCGTGTCTAAAATCGAAAATACAAACTGGCTTATCGCCGGGATATTCGATCTCAGTGGAAGGACTTTGCTCCCCGCAGGCATGATCGTGTCCGTGGATATGTTGTCGCCGACCACCAGCACCACTTTTGTTTCGAGCGTCTCGGGCGCAGGATCGAACGTGGGCAGCGGAGCGATATTGGGGCCGCGGACGACTTCAGTTCTCCTGAGACCTTCACTCGGTTTGATGATGGAGACCTCATCTACCAGGTATTCTTTCGGCTCTTCTATTTTCGGGTATTCCATTTCCCGGCCCAGGTCTCTTGGATCGGTTATAACGCCCTTGAGCGCGGCCGCAGCCCCTGTCTCGGGTGAACACAGATAGACCTGGTCATCTTTTGTTCCGGACCGTCCGGGGAAATTGCGCGGCATTGTCCGAAGGCTTATCTGACCGGTTCCAGGCGCCTGCCCCATGCCAATGCAACCCAGGCACCCCGGTTCGTGTATTCGCGCCCCTGCCCGCAGCAGCGGAACGACCCCGCCCCGGGCTGCGACATTTTCGATTACCTGCCTGCTGCCGGGGTTCACATTAACAGAGGTCCAAGCCGATGCATGTCTACCCTCAAGTATCCGGGCCACTACCATCAAATCCCGAAAAGAAGAATTCACACTGCTGCCGACGATCACCTGGTCCACTTTCAATCCCGCTACTTCGCGCACGGTGACCACGTTTCCGGGCGAATGCGGCTTCGCTATGAGCGGTTCGACCCTGGAGAGATCGATTTCATCATTTTCATCGTATTGGGCCCCCGGGTCTGCGCTGAGTTCGATCCAGTCCCCTCCCCTCCCCTGGGCCTCGAGATAGGAACGAGTATTTTCGTCGGACGGGAAAATGGATGTAGTAGCCCCGAGCTCCGTTCCCATGTTGCCAATCGTCTCACGGTCCGTTGCGGATAGGCTCCTGACTCCGGGACCGTAATATTCGACTATCTTACCGACGCAACCCTTCACGTCATAACGCCTGAGCATCTCGAGGATAACGTCCTTTGCGCTGACCCATTCCCGGAGTTCTCCGGTAAGCTTGACTCCAAGGACTTTGGGACAGGGAAGATGATAAGGATATCCGGCCATGGCCAGGGCAACATCGAGCCCACCGGCGCCAATCCCCAGAACCGAGACGCCGGCCGCTCCGGGAGTATGGCTATCGGAGCCGAGCAGGGTCTTTCCGGGAATTCCGAACCTTTCCATGTGAACCTGGTGGGAAACGCCGTTTCCCGGAGGGCTGAAATGGATCCCATATCTGGCCGAAGCGCTCTGAAGGTAGATGTGATCGTCGGCATTTTTGCTGTCTGTCTGGATGATATTGTGATCCACGTACTGGACGGCAAGCTCAGCCTTTATCGCGCTCATCTCCAGGGCCTCGAATTCCAGCATGGCCATGGTCCCTGTGGCGTCCTGAAGAAGTATCTGGTCGATCCTGATGCCGATCTCCTCACCGGGAACCAGTTTTCCTTCAACCAAATGGGTTTCGAGTATCTTTTGGGTCAGATTCTTAGCCACTACTTTCTCCTGTTCTGATTTATTGCGGCTTTTCCTTCTGAATCCTGATTCATCAAAGTCCCGTTCCGGGGCGAGTCAAACAGGTGCGAAGGGGAGCATGTTTCTCCTTTGCCGATAGGGATGATCCGGGGGGGCGGCGCCAGGAAACAACTCCTGATGGCCTCAGTCCTGCACACCGGGGTGCAGCACATCAAAAACCCAACACTCAGCCTTTTGAAGGGATCTTCGAAGACACACAAAACCTAAGATTATGGCCAGGTATTGTCAATTATGGGGCCAGACCGCCAAAGTCAGGCCAGAAAACATGAAAGGGACTGCAGCCGCATCTAAGGGCGGGCAGTCCCTTCAATTTTCCTATTGAGAGCAGAGGGGATAAATCAGCCTATTTGACTTTTTCGCTGAGAGTCTTACCTGCTTTGAACTTGACCACTTTTGAGGCGGGAATCTGGATCTTCTCGCCGGTCCGGGGGTTGCGGCCTTCACGTTGAGACCTTGCACCGACACTGAAAGTCCCGAAGCCTACCAGCGTAATCTTGTCGCCGCCAGACAGAGCGCCTGAAACAGCCGTAACGAACCCGTCCACTGCTTTTTCGGCCTGGGATTTCGTAATTCCGCCTTCGCCTGCGATCTTTGCAATCAATTCCGCTTTCGTCATTTTCTTTCCTCCTAAAAAAATAGATAATGAAAAACGCCTCCTCCTGATTCAACTTACAAACCCTGTGCTCCACCCCCTCTCGAAATAAGCCCCTTAAAGACAAGACGCTTAGCCCGGATACACTATATCTGATCAGCTTGGCAAAAAGCCGCTCAATCCGCTCCCGCTCAAGTTTTGAACTAGATTTGGTTCATATATCGAGAGTAATCGCTTTGTCCATAAAAATCTACATGCGAGACAATAAAAAATGGCCACCGCCCTTATTTGGGAACAATATGGCCTGACAAAGCAAAGCGCAAGGAAAATATTCCAGGCAGGCGCTGATTTATTGCATTAATTGCTTTTTCGCAGGTTGTGTTTATAAAAGAGAGGATCAGGTATTGCGAAAGTGTTGCGATTAACGACCTTGCGCAGGAGACAGTCATGACCGTGCGGATCATTATCGAAAGGGAAGTCGAACAAGGTCAGGAAGCCAGATTGCAGCAATTGATGACTCTAGCGCGAACAAAAGCCATCAAGGCAAAAGGCTACATCTCCGGAGAAACGCTCAGGGCATTAGACAATCCGAACAAATTCGTAGTTCTGAGCAACTGGAACAGCGCAGAAGACTGGAAGGCATGGGAAAGGGACCCGGAGCGGGCCAAACTTCAACAGGAACTGGCCCCCTTACTCCTGGGCAAGGAAAAATGCACCATATACACGTATTTTTAATACCCCGTACTCATTCCATGGACCTGTGGACCTTATAGACGCCTCTTTCGTTCCTCAAGGCGGACATTACGCGTTGGAGGTGCTTTGAGTCTTTGACCTCTATGCGCAGGTGGCAGACGCTCGAGTTGTCAGCCTGACCGTCGACTTTGAGGCTTATTACGTTCACATCCATTTGACCGAGCACCCCGTTCAAAGCTGCCAGGGTACCCCTCTCCCCGGAGTGGATGATTCGGATATCTACGGGAAAGAGCTGTTCTTTTCCCGAATCCCACTGTACGTCTATTTTTCTGCCTTCGTCACCCCCCCTGTCGAGGTTTTTGCAGGAGAGCCGATGCACTGTTATTCCCCGGCCCCTGGTTATGTATCCCATGATGGGTTCGCCTGGAACGGGGTTGCAGCATTGAGCCATTCGTATCAAGATATCGGCAACCCCTTTGACCTTGATTCCGTCTTTCGAAGCCACATGCCTCCGCTTCTCGACCTGAATCTCATCCTTGGGATGTTCATCTTCGGGAGGAAGCACCGTCAGTTTACCCATTACCTGGTTGGGCGTAATTTTGTGAAAACCGATGCCGGCCAGAAGATCGTCGACGCTTTTCAGGGAAAAAGCCTTTGCCGCTTCGGCGAGTTGGGGTGAATTGAGGTAGTTATTGAAATTCAGACCTTTCTTTCTGAATTCCCTTTCGCAGATTTCCCTGCCCTGAGAGATCGAACGCTCTCTTTCCTCGGTTTTGAACCAGTGCTTGATCCGGCCTATCGCCTTGGTGGACTTGACCTGTTTGAGCCAGTCCTTGCTGGGCCGATGGTTGGCCGAGGTGAGCACTTCAACGGTATCGCCGTTCTGGAGTTCATACCTGAGGGGCACCAATTTCCCATTGACCCTCGCACCCACACACCTGTGCCCGACCTCAGTATGTACATCGTATGCAAAGTCGACCGGCGTGGCCCCCTTGGGAAAAGCTTTAACATCTCCATTGGGTGTAAAGACGTAAACCTCATCGGGGTAGAAGTCGACCTTCACAGCCTCTATGACGGCTTTAGGATCGCTCCAGTCCTTACTCAACTCCATAATCTGGCGGAGCCAGGAAAAGCGCTGAGTCTCCTCCTTGTCGATTTCGGTAACCGGCTTTCCTTCCTTGTAGAGCCAGTGAGCAGCAATACCCTCATTTGCGACCCGGTCCATATCTTCGGTCCTGATTTGTACTTCCATCCGCTCACCGTAAGGACCGATTACGGTCGTATGGAGCGACTGGTACATGTTGGATTTGGGTCTTGCGACATAGTCCTTGTACCTGCCTTCAACCGGCTCCCACAATGCGTGGACAATGGCGAGAGTTTCATAGCAGGACTTGATGGAATCCACTATGATCCGAAACGCGATCAGGTCATAGATACGCGTCATATCGAGCTTCTGGCGCTCCATCTTCTGATAGATGCTGTAGATGTGTTTGGGACGGCCTCGGATCCGGCCTTTGATTCCAAATTCGGCCAATCTCTCGCCAAGAATCTGCTCCACCTCTCTAATGTAGCGAATCCGGTCTTCTTCGGTCTTTGCGAGCCCTGTCTCTATTTCTTCATAGGCTTTTGGGAGAAAACACTTGAAGGAGAGGTTTTCCAGTTCCTGCTTCATCCAGTCGATACCGAGCCTGCCCGCAAGAGGCGCGTAAATATCGAGTGTTTCCATGGCCAGGTTGACCCCGTTACCACCCGTCTGACAGGCTGTCCCCCTTATGCAGTCGAGCCGGTCAGCCAGCTTTACAAGGACCACCCGCACATCCCGGGAAATCGCCAGGATCATCTTCCGGATATATTCGGCCTGGCGCTCTTTTCGGCTGCTGTAGGCGATTTGCGTAAGCCTCGATACGCCCTGTACGGTCTGGGCGACCTCCGGGCCGAACATTGCTCCGAGTTCTTCCGGGGTAATGTATTCTTTTTCCAGGGAATCGTGCAGCAGGCCGGCGGCAATACTCTCTTCATCCAGGCGCATCCTGGCAAGAATCGACGCAACTGAGAGGGGATGCCCCAGATAAGGTTCACCCGGCCGGGAGCTTTTGCCCCTGTATGCCTTCGAGACAAAAACATACGCCCTTTCCAGCAGAGCGACATTTGCTCCGGGCAGGTAATCCAATACGAGGTCTAAAAGCTCAAAGAAGCGCAATCCACGCCCCCGCATCCATTGGAAAAATCAACCGTAGACTCTGGTATTTCGCCGCCAGGGCCATATACACGTAATCCTTCAACCTCGACCCCTACCTGATTTTCTCACCTGTCATCCGTTCAATCTCGGATATCAGCCTGTCAAGAAGCTCCCCCTCGGGGACCTTTGCCACCCGCTTGCCTTTTTTGAACAGGATGCCGCTTTCCCTTCCGCCCGCGATGCCCACGTCGGCCTCCCTGGCCTCGCCCGGACCGTTTACCACGCAGCCCATGATGGCAACCTTGAGCGGGGTCTTTACATGTTTTAGCAAGGCTTCCGCCTTTTCGACGATCGCAATAAGGTCTATTTCAGTTCGCCCGCAGGTAGGGCAACTCACAAGCTCAACCCCTCTTTGCCGCAGCTTCAATGCACGCAGAATCGACCATGCGACAAACATCTCCTCTTCCGGGGCGGCGGTAAGGGAAACTCTCAGCGTGTCACCTATTCCTTCGAACAGTAAAAACCCGACCCCCAGGGCGGATTTTATGGCCCCGCTCACTACAGTCCCGGCTTCGGTCACCCCGAGGTGAAAAGGATAATCGGTCTTGGCGGCCAGGAGCCTGTATGACTGGATCGTCGTGATTACATCGCTGGATTTAAGCGATATCTTTATGAGCCCGAAATCGTTGTCCTCAAAAAACCGGATATGCCGCAGAGCGCTCTCGACCATGGCCTCCGGGGTTGGATGACCGTATTTCGCCAGCAGGTCCTTTTCCACAGACCCGCTGTTTACGCCTATGCGTACCGGGATCTTCCGTTCCCTGGCCAAGTCTATGACTTTTTTCACCTTCTCCGGGCCGCCGATATTGCCGGGATTGATGCGGATCGCATCCGCACCCGAGCGCATGGCCCTGATCGCCAGGCGGTAGTCGAAGTGGATGTCCGCGATCAGCGGAATGCGAATTGACCTCTTTATCATTTCTAAGGCGTCGGCTGCCTGCTCATCGAGTACTGCAACCCGTATTATTTCGCACCCGGCATCCTCGACCCTCTTTATCTGCTCCACAGTAGAGCGCCAGTCACGCGTGTCCGTATTGGTCATGGACTGCACGCAAACGGGAGCGTCTCCACCAATGGGAACATCCCCGACATGAATTTGCCTGCTTACCCGGCGTTTGTATTCCAAAATAAGACCTCTGCTTTAGTCATGCGCGCCCCGGCTGCGGCCATGCTTTCCGGATTCCGGAACACATCCGGCCGGTCACGCCCATTGAAGAATATTTATCCCTTCGCTGCCACCGATCATATTTGCTCAAGAGGTATTTAGATTTTATTTTAAAAAACATGCAAGAAATTTCCAATCACCCTTCACGGAGCCAGCGGCTATTTTAAAAAACCAGCGGCCCCTGACCGGATTATCCCGGCAGCCCCAGAGTTCACTGTTTAATATGAAATGGAAATGTTGTAAATGAAAGGCCGGAAAAGAAAGCAAATGAAGCGGCCCCGGCAGCACCATTTAAGCCTGAGGACCGATCGTGCTCACCCTTTTCAATCGGCCTTCATTTTCCTGCGCCGATTCTCGTGGAAAGCAGCGTCATACAAATGCGAATTCTGTTCTGCGCCTCCGAAGTTGCCCCCTACGCAAAGACAGGCGGTCTCGCGGACGTCGCCGGCTCCCTGCCTGAATCGCTCCACAAGCTTGGCTGCGACGTCCGGATCTTTATGCCCCTTTACCGGTCCGCACGCGAAAAAATGGACGGCCTCGATCTTCTGGCCCAGAGCATAATCATTCCGGTCGGGGTGCACGACTACCACATTCACTTGTGGGAAAGCCGGACTGAATCGGGCATTCCGATCTATTTGCTGGAAAAGGATGAATTCTACGACAGGTCCAGCCTTTATGGCAGCCCCGTCCGGGGTGACTACGAAGACAACGCCGAAAGGTTCATAGCCTTCAGTCTGGCTGCGAAGCAACTTTGCGTGGCCCTCGGCTGGTATCCGTCGATTTTTCATATCCACGACTGGCAAACAGGGCTGGTTGCAGCATATTTCCAATTAAACTGGAGCTATGATCCACAATTCCACCGCTCGGCAATAGTTCTTACAATTCACAATATTGCCTACCAGGGGGTCTTTCCCGCCGGTTTTTTCAGTCTGACCAATCTCCCGCCCGGCGCCTGGTCGATGCAGGGAATCGAATTCTGGGGGCAATGCAATTTCCTGAAGGCAGGGCTGGTTTACAGCGACCATATTACTACAGTCAGCCCGAGCTACGCTTCGGAAATCACTACGAAGGAATTCGGCTTCGGGCTGGAGGGGATCCTCAAAGAGCGAAAAAACAGCGTCAGCGGGATATTGAACGGAATTGACGTAAACGCCTGGGACCCCCAAACGGACCCAAATCTTCCTCAAAATTTCAACGCCGACGATTTTGCCGGTAAAAAAGTCTGTAAAGAAATTCTGTGCGAACAGACCGGCATTTCAAAAAAGAATCGCGACTATCCGCTGCTGGGTATGATAAGCCGGCTTGCCACCCAGAAGGGCTTCGATCTACTCGAGGAAATCCTGCAGGATTTGATGAAAATGCCTGTGAACCTGGTAATCCTGGGGACCGGGGACGCCGCAATCGAAGAAAACATCCGTGATATGGAAAAGCTCTACCCGGACCGGCTGAAGCTCAACAGCAAGTTTGACGAGCAAATGGCACACCTGATCGAGGCGGGAGCAGACATTTTCCTTATGCCTTCCCGATACGAGCCCTGCGGGCTCAACCAGATGTACAGTCTGCGCTACGGCACAATCCCGGTGGTTCATGCGACGGGGGGCCTGCACGATTCGGTCGTGGACGTCCTCGAGTACCCGGATTCCGGTACCGGCTTCAAGTTTTACGAATATAAACCGGAGGCAATTCTTGAAGCGATAAGATCAGCGCTGGAATTATACGAAGACGGCAGCAAATGGGCCGAGATTCAAAGAAGAGCAATGGCTCAGGATTTTTCCTGGGACAGGTCCGCCAGGCAATATATCGAGGTCTATGAAAAGGCGCTGGCGGCAAAGAAAAAAAGACCGGGCAGAGGACCCGGTCCTGCCCGGCATGCTTTCTCTTGATACGCTTGTTCAGTTAACAGCTTGCGGTCATCGATCGATCAAATTTCTATCATACTCTCCTGAAGCAGATCGATGTCCTCGATTTCCTCTTCCAGGTAAGCCTTGAGCTTCTTTTTAAGGCGGCTTTCGATCTGGCGCACACGTTCGCGGCTGATCCCGAATTTGTCCCCGATTTCCTGGAGGGTCATGGGGTCTTCGGTCAGAAGCCTCTTGTCGAATATCACCGCTTCCTTGCCTTTGAGCTGCTCTCTGAAAAGCATCAGCTTGTCATGGAGGATAGCCTTGGCTTCCTGGTCGGCTATCTGATCGTCAACGGGCAGGTCGTCCGAAGGAAGAAAAGATTTATGCGTATCCTCGGAGTCCTCCTTCAGGGGGCTGTCCAGAGAGATCTCCCAACTGTTGAGCCTCTGGTCCATTTCGACGATCTCGGATTCCTTCACGTCGAGCCGGTGACTTAACAGCTTGGGGGAAGCCTCGATACCCTGGGCTTCAAGCCTTTCTTTTTCCTTGCGCAGGTTGAAGAAGAGTTTTCTCTGGGCCTGTGTGGTCCCGATTTTAACGAGCTTCCAGTTGTCCATTATGAATTTGATTATATAGGCTTTGATCCAGAACGAGGCATAATAGGAGAATTTGTATCCCCTGTAAGGATCGAATTTCTTTACCGCTTGCATCAGCCCGACGTTGCCCTCCTGTATGAGGTCCATCAGGTTCTGCATCCAGTATCTCTGAAAGTCCATGGCTATCTTGACCACAAGCCTGAGATTTGCGGTGATCAGCTTGTAGGCGGATTCGATATCGCCCTTTTCGCGATAGCGGATAGCCAGGTCCATTTCGTCTTCTCTGCTGAGCAGCGGATAACGCTTGATCTCGTCGAGATAAAGGCGGAACGGATCGAAGGAAACCGGCTGATGCCTGTCCGGAGTGCTAACCGATCCGGCTTCTTCGCTTTTCGGAGTCTCTGCGGCGGTTGCCCGCTTTGCGGCCGAAACCTTCTTAATCTTGGCATTTTTGAGCATGAATTAATTTCCCCTGCCGTGGTAACATGAGGCAATTTGCGATACGTAACCGGGCAACTCCCAGCATAAGGAAGCCAATGGACTACCTCCCAACTATATTAGTATACCCGCAGGTATAAAACAAGATCAAACGGGGAGCGATTTTTAGCAGGGATGCTTGATTTTTCAGCTTGCTTCTATTATAAGTGCGCAGTTAAATAAAGAGAAGGGACTGTTGACTAACAACCAGAGATGAGACCCCGTGCACCGGAACATATTGCGAGCATCACCCCCTATCCTCCCGGCAAACCCATCGAAGAACTGGAGCGCGAGTACGGAATCAGCGGCTCCATAAAGCTCGCGAGCAACGAAAATCCGATCGGCCCCTCTCCCAGGGCGGTCGAGGCGATTCTTGCCTCACTGTCCAAACTTAACCGATATCCGGACGGAAGCGGTTTTTACCTGCGAAAAAAGCTTGCTGAAAAATATTGCATTCCGTTCGATGGCATTATGCTGGGCAACGGTTCAAATGAGCTGATAGAATTGGTGATCCGGGCCTTTTTGACGCCGGGCGACGAAGTGATAATGCCTGCGCCTTCTTTCCTTCTCTACAAGCTGGTAGTTCAGTGGATGGGGGGGAAACCAATCCCTGTGCCCCTGAAGGCGAACCTGGGAATCGACCTGAAAAGAATGGCCGAAACAGTCACGCCCAAAACGAGAGTAATTTTTCTCACCAATCCCAATAACCCAACAGGCACCGTCATAAGCAAAAGCGATTTTGAAGCCTTTCTAACCGGTGTTTCTCCCAACGTGGTAATCGTACTCGATGAGGCATATATAGAGTTCAACAGGAACCCGGATACTCCAGTGGGCTTTGATTATATCGGCGAGAACGGGCCGGGCGTCATCGCTCTCAGGACATTTTCCAAGGCATACGGACTCGCCGGCCTGCGAATCGGCTACGGCGCGATGGACCCCGATATCGCAAGTTTTTTGAACCGTGTACGCCAGCCCTTCAATACGGGGTCTCTTGCGCAGGCTGCAGCTCTGGCCGCTCTCGACGACGATGAGTTCCTGCACAGGACCCAGCAAACAGTATGGACAGGGCTGCAATACCTCTACGATGAGGTTGAAAAAATGGGCCTCAGATACATCCCTTCGGAGGCCAATTTCTTTCTTATCGAAGTTGCCTGCGAGGCGAGAAATTTATTTGAAGCCATGCTACGGCGCGGAGTAATCATCAGGTCGATGGCTTCGTATGGCATGGAGCGATTTATTCGCGTGAACGCCGGCCTTCCCGGGGAGAACGAGCGCTTCGTCCACACTCTCGGCCAGGTTTTGGATTCCTGAAACGGGAAGAATTCCACGCTTTGCGAGGTGTAGAACTGGTGATAATCGCAATAGACGGCCCGGCCGGCGCGGGAAAGAGCACCGTTTGTAAAATGCTGGCAGACAGGCTCGGCTTTGCATATCTGGATACCGGGGCCATGTATCGGGCCCTTGCCCTTGCGCTGAATGCGGGTTTTGCCGAACGCAGCCAAATACATCCGGACGAAGATGAAGTCCGCCTTCTGCTCGAGCGAATACCGCTTTTTTTTTCGATAAGAGAGAACAGGCTCGAAATTTCCTACGGCGAAAGACTTCTTTCAGAAGAGCTTCGCAGCCCGGAGATGAGCGATGCGGCCTCCAGGATTTCTCAACTCCATGCCGTGAGAGAATTCCTGGTGGCGTGTCAAAGAAAGCTGGCCGACCAGGGAAACATCGTGGCCGAAGGGCGCGACACGGCAACGGTAGTTTTCCCAAAAGCCGATCTTAAAGTATTTCTGACGGCTGATTTGAAAGCACGTGCCAAAAGACGATTTGCAGAATACATTGATAAGGGAATAAATTTATCATTAGACGAAATGCAGAGGCGCATCGCAGAGCGCGACGAGGCGGACGCAAACCGCGACCATTCTCCCATGCGTCCTGCTGAAGGGGCAATTTTGTTGGATACATCGCATCTCAGTGTTCAGGAAGTTGTTGACCGGCTGAGCGAGTTGGCTCAAAGTCTACTCAAGGTCCGATCTTCAACTGATCGAGAACTTTGAGATTGCTAATTTATGCGCTATTTGCTAGAGTTTAGCGTTTGATATGGCGAATAGCCAAAAATCAGGTAAGGGGGCAAAATAGGATCGATGACCGTAAAAGACGAACAAGACAAACAAACCCTTGAACCGGAAACTCTTTTTTCTTCGGATGAACAAGAATCCGATGAGGAAATGGATTCCATGCACGACCTCTATGAGCAGAGCTTCCAAAACTTCCAGGAGGGCGAGGTAATACGGGGGCACATCGTCCAAGTCAGCGATGATTTTGTCATGGTTGACATCGGGTACAAATCGGAAGGACAAATCTCGATTCACGAATTCAGGGACGAATCGGGCAAAATCCAGGCCGAGATTGGCGATGAAATCGACGTTCTGCTCGAGTTCCACGATGACGATGACGGCTCTATCCATCTGTCGAAGGAGAAGGCCGCCAAGATCAAGGTATGGGACGATATAAGCCGAATCTACAGCGATGACGGCATGATCGAGGGAAAGATCGTCGCAAAGGTCAAGGGCGGTCTGGCCGTTGACATCGGGGTTCAGGCATTTCTTCCCGGATCGCAGGTTGACCTGCGGCCTGTCAGGAACCTGGAATCGCTCATCGGACATACATTCCCTTTCAAGGTCCTCAAATACAACAAGAAAAGAAGAAATGTAGTGCTCTCCCGCCGCGCTCTTCTTGAAAAAGAACGCGAGCAAATGAAATCCTTTACGCTGGCCACGCTGGAAGACAGCAAGGTTGTCGACGGCATCGTAAAAAACATCACGGACTATGGTGTTTTCGTTGACCTTGGCGGGATTGACGGTTTGCTGCACATTACCGACATGAGCTGGGGCCGCGTGGGACATCCTTCTGAAATGTTCCAGATTGGCGACAAGATAAAGGTAAAGGTCCTGAGCTTCGACAAGGATAACGAGAGAGTATCTCTCGGCCTGAAGCAGCTTGTGGAGGACCCGTGGACCATGGCCGAATCGCAGTACCCCGTTGGCACAAAGGTACATGGGAAGGTCGTCAGTCTTACTGATTACGGCGCATTCATTGAAATCGAGGAAGGCGTCGAAGGGCTCATTCATGTCTCCGAGATGTCCTGGACCAAGAAGATTCGACATCCCTCGAAGATTCTTTCAGTAGGCGATGAAGTCGAAGCGGTGGTGCTCAGCATCAATCCCCAGAGCAAACGCATCTCGCTCGGCATGAAACAGCTTGAATCCAATCCGTGGGACGTTATCGCGCAGAAATACCCCGTGGGTACGACAATTGCCGGCAAGATCAAGAATATAACGGATTTCGGCATTTTCATCGGGATCGACGAAGGCATTGACGGCCTCGTTCATATTTCGGATATCTCGTGGACAAAGCGTGTGAAGCATCCATCCGAGATTTTCCGGAAGAATCAGGAAGTCCAGGCAATCGTGCTCAACATTGACAAGGATAACGAAAGGTTCTCGCTCGGAATCAAGCAGCTTGAATCCGACCCGTGGGAAAGCATCCCGCAGCGTTTTCCGATTGGCAATATTGTGTCGGGCCCCATCACGAACGTTACCGATTTCGGCCTCTTTGTGGAGCTCGAAGAAGGAATCGAGGGACTCGTCCATGTCTCTGAAATAAGCAAGGAGAAGATCAAGTCTCCCGTCGGGCAGTTCAAACCCGGTGATACAATCACGGCCAGGGTTATCAACATTTCGCCCAAAGACCGCAAGATCGGTCTTTCTGTCAAGAAGATAGACGAGCACGAGGAACGCTCAAATTATGACGAGTACGTGAACACCGGCAGAGCCGCCACTTCGAACCTGGGGGAACTGCTCAAAGAAGAACTGGAAGCCAAGGCGCAAAGTGAGGCGAATAACTCTGCGAACGATAAAGCATAATCCGCACTTCCTTTTTGCCTTTTTTGCATGGATATAAAAAGACCCGGCCGGCGCGCGTTGTGTGCCCGACCGGGTCTTCTCTTAACTTGACCGGATGGATGTCTACAAATGAAAACGCGCGGTTGTCTACTTGGGGTGGTAATAGGGGTCGCACTGGTCTTAGTGGTCATCTGGCTGTTTTCCGGCGTTGATTTTTCGATCAAGGCGAACAAAGTGGGGCTTGTCGAGATAAAAGGCGCTATTACCAGTTCCCAGGAGACCTTGAAGCAGATAAAGGAATTCAGAAAGAATTCCTCGATCAAAGCGATCGTGCTCAGAGTTGACTCCCCTGGAGGGGCGGTCGGACCCTCACAGGAAATATACAGGGAAATCCAGCGCACTATCCGGATCAAGCCTGTGGTCGCCTCCATGGGAAGCCTCGCCGCCTCCGGCGGCTATTATATCTCGGCGGCTGCGAGCCACATCGTGGCCAATCCCGGCACGATCACGGGAAGCATAGGCGTGATAATCCATTTTCCCAACCTGGAGGGGCTTTTCGGCAAAATCGGCTACCAGATGACCACGATCAAGAGCGGAAAGTTCAAGGATATTGGAAACCCGGACCGCGAAATGACGCCTGAAGAAAAAGAACTGCTCCAGACGACAATCGACGAGACATACCGTCAGTTCGTCCGGGATGTTGCACAGGCGCGCCATCTGCCTGAAGATGACGTGCGCAGGGTGGCGGACGGAAGGATAATCATGGGCGAAAAAGCTCTCGAGCTAAGACTGGTGGACCAGCTCGGCAACTTTGAAGACGCTGTAGCTAAAGCTGGCGAGCTGGGAAAGATCGTAGGCGAGCCCGAAGTTATAGAGGCCAAAAAGACGAAGCACTCTCTTTTGGAGTTTCTTCTCGGAAGCGATGTGAGCGAGACAATGAACAATGTAGTTCACGACTCATCGGCCTACTTGGGATACCAGCTCCCTTATTTCGACCGCTAGGAAGGGCACGATTTCACCAGCGAGGCGCGGAGAACGCAGAGGATGGCTTTGGACGCCAAGTCCCATCCCTTTTATATCCTGAAGTGGGAAAGGTCTCCGGCGCCTTCCCGCAAAATTTCCGGCATGTCGTCTATAAGTGAGATGACACTCGATGGTATGCCAGGCACAATCCCCCCGTCGACAATCATGTCGATCGCGTGGCCGATCTTGGCTTGAATCTCCCGAGGGGTGGACAACATCGCCCCAGTTTCAGGGTCTGTGGCGCTCGTGCTGATTATAGGATGACCGAGCTCTTCAACAATGGCCAGACAGATTGGGTGGTCCGGGACCCGGATTCCAACCGTTTGCCTTTTTGTCAGCATGATCCGGGGGACCATGCGGGAACCCTCGAGCACGAAAGTATATGGCCCGGGCAAAAGCCGCCTCATGGTTTTGTAGGCGTAATTCGTAACCTGCGCGTACTCGCTTATATTCTTCAGGTCGCTGCAAATGAAGCTGAAGGGCTGATGCTGAGAACGGCGCTTCAAAAGATAAATTTTCTCTATTGAAGCTTTATTGAAAAGGTCACAGCCAATCCCGTAATAGGTGTCCGTGGGGTAGGCTATTATTCCTCCGTTTGCCAGAACCTCGATAACCTTTTTGATCTTTCTCGGTTCAGGATGCTTTGGATTTATCTCCAGAATCATTTACAAGCGTCTCCTCAACAGAAGCGAAAATTTATGTGCACTTACGGATTGCGGGGTTCGCGTCAATTCCAGACAATGCGGCAAATACACGAAAGCAAGCTGAAAATAATGGCTGGCTAAAGAGCCAATGTCAAGTCAAGAAAGGGACAGGGTTGGGCCGATCCGTTTCTGAAAGCTGTTTCGCAAGCATCGATATCGGATCTCATACCTCTCGGATGCTGATTGCGCAAAAGCATGCGACCGAACTGGTCCCTGTTCGAATGGAGAGAAGGGTAACACGGCTCGCTCGGGATTTCAGCAATGCCGGTGTAATAACGGAGGAAGCGCAGCAGAGAAACATTTCGGCCCTGAAGGAATACATATCCATATTAAAGGAATTCAGGGCCGGCAAGATCGCCTGCGGCGCTACCGGGGTTGTCAGACGCGCTAAGAATTCCCAAGCAGTGCTCGACAGAATCACAGCCGAAACGGGAATCGAATGCGGAATCCTTTCCGAGGAAACAGAGGCCGTTCTTTCCGCAAAGGGTATTATGAGCGTACTTCCTGAAACCGGGAACGATCTGCTCACCTTTGATATTGGCGGCGGCAGCACTGAATTCCTGTTGACGCTTCGGGGCATGGACAGCTCCATGCGGAGCGCAAGCCGTCCTCTCGGCGCCGCGACGCTGACCGAGACGTACCTGAGAGACGACCCGCCGGGCCCCGGGGCGGTCGAACAGGCGGCGCTTGCGGCCAGAAATGAAATCACTTCCGCTAAAGAGCAGCTATATGAAAATTTGAATAATACCGGTACAATACCTAATCCTGAGCTTGCCGGTACCGCTGGAACGGTTACCACCCTGGCGGCAATGTATATGAAAATGGAGCGTTACGTACCTTACAGGGTGAACGGATTGATTCTGACCAAAGACTGGCTTTCCCACACGATAGGATCTCTGGCGCAAATGCATCTGGCTCAAAGACGGTCGATAGCCGGACTGGAACCCGGCCGTGAAGACATAATTCTCGGCGGGGCCGTCATAGTTTCAGAGATCCTTTCCTGTTTTTGCCGGGATAGTTTCATTGTGACCGATGCGGGTCTGCTGGAAGGCATTCTTATCGACCTCGTAGAAAAGGAAGCAGGGCTTTCCGGCGGAGAAGCCGCCGGCCCAAGAACAAGCTTGACATGGCGGATGCAAAAGGGATAAAGCCCCACGATATCGATCTGAAATCACGAAAATTAAGACTCGGAGAAAATAGATGGATCACAAGGTGAGTTTTGAGATACACGAAGCGCTGACATTTGACGACATAACTTTTCTGCCCAATTACTCGGAAGTTCTGCCGGTTGAAACCAACGTCGCGACTATGCTCACCAGGGAGATCAAGATGGGTATCCCGCTGGTGAGCGCCGCCATGGACACGGTAACCGAATCCGAGACGGCGATCAGTATGGCCCGCGAAGGCGGAATCGGCATAATTCACCGGAACATGAGCGTCGGCGCGCAGGCCCACGAGGTAAACAAGGTAAAGAAATCCGAGAGCGGCATGATAGTGGATCCCGTCACGGTTGACCCGGACCAGCAGATCGGCGATGTCTTCGATCTCATGTCCAGATATCGTATCTCGGGCGTACCGGTGGTAAAGGGAGACCAGCTCGTCGGGATCATAACCAACAGGGACCTCAGGTTTGAAACCGATCGAACGATCAGGGTCGCGGATATCATGACGAAAGACAATCTTGTTACCGCGCCGATAGGCATTTCGCTCGAAGAATCGAAAAGGCTGCTCCAGAAAAACAGGATAGAAAAACTGCTTGTGGTCGATGAGGCAGGCAGCCTCAAAGGGCTTATCACTATAAAGGATATAATGAAGGTAAAGAAATATCCTAATGCCTGCAAAGACCTTCTGGGCAGGCTTCGCGTCGGGGCAGCCGTCGGGATAGGCAAGGACATGCTTCCAAGGGTGACCGCCGTGCGCGGCGCCGGTGTAGATGTAGTTGTCGTGGACAGCGCGCACGGACACTCCCGCAACGTTTTGGAAGCGGTGAAAACAATCAAGGCAGAGTTTGCGGACCTCCAGCTTATAGCCGGCAACGTAGCCACCGCCGATGGGGCCGAAGCGCTTATAAAAGCCGGAGTGGACGGCATCAAGGTAGGTGTCGGACCCGGCTCGATCTGCACGACAAGAATTGTGGCAGGGGTTGGCGTTCCGCAGGTCAGCGCGATTATCGAGTGCGCCCGCGTGGCCCGGGCAATGGGAATACCGGTGATTGCAGACGGTGGAGTGAAATATAGCGGTGACGTTGTCAAGGCCATGGCCGTCGGCGCCGACAGCGTAATGATCGGCAGCCTGTTTGCCGGAACCGATGAAAGTCCCGGTGAGACCATACTCTACCAGGGCCGCAGCTACAAGGTCTACCGCGGGATGGGGTCTCTTGGCGCCATGCGAGAGGGCAGCAGGGACCGCTATTTTCAGGATGACGTGTTCGAACCCAAGAAACTTGTGCCGGAAGGAATCGAAGGCAAGGTGCCCTACCGTGGACCTGTTTCCGATATAGTTCACCAACTTATAGGAGGACTGCGCGCCGGGATGGGCTATCTCGGGTGCGCAACCTTGAGCGAGCTGCGGACCAAATCGAAAATGGTCCGGATAACGAGCGCCGGCCTCAAGGAAAGTCATGTGCATGACGTGATAATCACGAAAGAAGCGCCCAACTACCAGGTGGATTTGAAATAAGGCCGCACGGGAGCCCAACAAAATGTTAGATCATTTGCACCAGGAACGGGTATTGATTCTGGATTTCGGCTCGCAGACCACGCAGTTGATTGCGCGCAGGGTAAGGGAAAGCCACGTCTACTGTGAAATCCATCCCTTCAATATGACCCTGGAAGGGGTCAGAAACTTCAAGCCGAAGGGAATTATACTCTCGGGAGGGCCGTCGAGCGTGCACGACGTGGGCGCTCCTTTGGCCGATCCGGCAATTTTCGAGCTGCAAATCCCTATTCTTGGTATCTGCTACGGCATGCAACTGATGGCCCATCAGCTTGGAGGCGCCGTCGAAAAGGCGCTCAGGCGTGAATACGGCTCCGCTGCTATAGACATAGACACGCCGGCAGATCTTTTCCATGACATTGAAAAGACGGGGGTCCGGGTCTGGATGAGTCACGGCGACCGCATCCTGAAACTCCCGCCTTCATTCAGTATCATGGCTCACAGCGATAATTCTCCCACAGCAGCGATGGGCGACTCAAATCGTCATTTGTACGGGGTGCAGTTTCATCCGGAAGTGGCGCATACGCCCTGCGGCAAGGACATCCTGGAGAATTTTCTGTTTCGAGTCTGCCGGTGCCGCCCGTCCTGGACGATGAAATCCTTCGTGGACTCGGCTATTGGCGCAATTCAGGAAAAAGTCGGGAACGACCAGGTAATCTGCGCCTTGAGCGGCGGCGTGGACTCCTCGGTCGTTGCGGTCCTTCTTCACAGGGCCATAGGAGAGCGGCTTCACTGCATTTTCGTCAATAACGGACTTCTGCGAAAGGGCGAGGCCGAAACCGTTCAAAGAGTATTCCGCGATCATTTCGCAATCAATCTCATCTACATCGACGCATCCGCCGAGTTCCTCGATGCTTTGAAAGGGGTCTCCGACCCGGAACGCAAGCGGAAGATAATCGGCAATCTTTTTATCGAGATCTTCGAGCGCGAGGCCGCCCGAATCAAGGACGCCCACTATCTCGCGCAGGGCACTCTCTACCCTGACGTGATCGAAAGCGTATCCTTCAAAGGGCCGTCGGCCACTATAAAGACGCATCACAATGTCGGGGGTCTGCCCGAAAGGATGAAGCTTGGGCTGATCGAACCGCTCCGTGAGCTTTTCAAGGACGAGGTGCGGCTGGTCGGCCGCGAACTCGGGCTTCCCGAGAGAATAATCATGCGGCATCCCTTCCCGGGTCCGGGTCTGGCGATCCGGCTGATCGGAGAATTAACGTCCGCTGACCTCGAAATTTTACGCGAGGCGGATGCAGTCATCCAGGAGGAAATCGAGGCCTCCGGCTGGTACGAACATGTGTGGCAGTCATTTGCCGTGCTGCTTCCCATCAGGTCGGTCGGAGTCATGGGCGACGAGCGCACCTATGACCAGGTGATCGTCCTGAGGGCCGTGGAAAGCGTGGACGCCATGACGGCAGACTGGGCAAAACTTCCCTACGAGGTCCTGGGGCGGATTTCAAACAGGATCATAAATGAAGTTAAAGGCGTAAACCGCGTCGTATACGACATCTCATCAAAGCCGCCAAGCACGATTGAATGGGAATAAGTTGCCTTATTCACGCAGGGCCCGGTTATGCCGGCCTCCACGCCCCGAGAGGGGACCGCAATGTATACGGAAACCCACCGTTTCTACCGCTATCAGCATCAGGCGCCAAAAGGCTGGGAAAGCTTCCAGGTAAAATACCGCGAAACCGATCTATGGATCAGGGCCAGGCGAAACCTGGAGCGTGAGGCTACGCAGGCGGTTTTAAGCTGCCGCCTTCAACTGGAAAGCTATATTGCCGCCCATGAAGACTTCCTGCGGTCGCTTGTGCCGCTCCCGGACGATCCTGTCGCCCCTCCCCTCGTCCGCCGAATGCTCAAGGCAGCGGCGGCGGCCGGGGTTGGGCCGATGGCAAGCGTCGCCGGCGCGCTGGCCCAGGCCGTTGGGGCCACCCTTAAACAGTTTTCCGATTCCGTAATAGTGGAAAACGGCGGCGACTGCTATCTTGACTTGAGCGAGGAAACCACTGTCGGGATTTTCGCCGGACCGGACTCCCCTTTCACCGGCAAAATAGGCATAAAGCTCGGTCCGGAGCGCTTCCCGCTCGGCATTTGCACTTCATCGGGAACCGTCGGCCACTCTCTGAGCTTCGGCAAGACAGACGCAGTGACGATCATTTCACCGGACACGGCCTTGGCGGACGCGGCCGCAACCCGTCTCGGCAACATGGTGAAAACCCCGGCCGATATCGACAAAGCCCTCGAACTTGCTCCGCGGATTCCCTCGATCGAAGCGGTCCTTATCCTGATTAAAGACAAAATGGGGATATGGGGGAATATAGAAATACTCCCGATCTAGCACATTTGCGGCTTCGTATGGCGATAGAGGGGTAGCTACAGCCTCATGCGTGCCTGCCAGGTGGACAACGCTCCACTTTTGCCCAGGTGCAAGCTATGGAGGCGCCGGTCCCTGTTGAAGGTTGGCCGTGGACCCCTAAGGTGCTTCCACAAGGAAACTCGAACCGTCTTCCCGTAAAAGCAGCCTTGCAAAATCCCATATCGGCATGGAACCCCGGGGTAAGCGCCACCCCTGGATGTCACCCGGAAAATGCCCTCATCTTCGCCTGCAGTCCTGGAGTCAGTTGACTCAATTGTATAACAAGTTCCGCATTATAGACGCCGTTAGAGGACGGATCATTAGGACCAAGGAGATTAGAGGGATCAGAGAGAACCATACCAGGTCCCATCTGCCACGGGTTCCCGAATATCTGCTGGGTTGCGAGCGAATACTCGCGCGATGTGTACGCCGGCGACGACCCGTTCACGAAGGCCGGATTGACCGCAGGATCGACACTGTGCACAAAAATTGAAATATTACCTTCGTCGTTGCAAACTATCTGGAAGTGACGGAACTGCTGAGGGTAATCCCGTAACGATGGGGTCTCGACCTCCCAGAAGCCGATGCCGTTTGCAGGATCGCCATAAGGTTGTGGAGTGATGGTGTTGCGGTGGACGTGCCCCGAGATCCATAAGATCATGTTTGGATAGTTGTGGAGTGTGGCGAGCAACTGCATTTCGGAGATACCTTCGAAGGCGGTAGGATCGGTCCAGATTGTCAAATAGTCATAAGCAGGATTTGGATCGCTCTCAGACGGTATCGGGTTGGCCAATGCATAGGGGTGCACCGGGATATGGCAACAGACGATCATGAGTTGATTCGCCTTCTGGCCGGCGTCGAGTTCCTTTATGAGCCATTTGTAGCGTTTATTGTCGAGAGCGCCAAACATAGTGCCGGTCTTGTCGGTATCGTCGAGAACGATGACTTTGATCGGAAGATCAGCCTTCGGATAGAAGTGATAGCAGGCAAATCCTTCGGCGATCATTTCCTGCGTGAATCCGTGACCAACCGGTTTTGAGGTGGTGTTGAAGAATTCCCTCATCCAGGCGCTGGGCGAAACCGAGTGGCGCTTCGGGTCGGCGTGAACTTTCGGGGTCGGCATTGTATCGGCTCCTGCATATATGATGGTCCCGTATTGGGTCGCGCCATCAACGACACCCATATAGAAACCGCGGGTTTTCTTGATTTGGTTCCAATCAGGGGTAAGATAAAAGGGAGGTTGCAAGACTATCTGACCCAAGTCGAGGACTTTCGATCCGACGAGGGTTTTTCGGATGTAATTGTTCGCAGGGGTAGAACCCATCCACAACTGATCGTGGTTGCCGATGGCCTGATACCATTTGATCGACTTGTCGAGCCCGGCTGCCTGGTACGGTCTCTGATAATTAATGCTGTCGGGTCCGTAGCTGCCAAGGTGAGCGCCGGAACTGGGGGTGATCATCTTGCCGTCGATGACATCTATATACCATCTGAGCTCGTTATACTGATTGCTGTCACACGCATCGCCGAGACCGATGCCGAAATCAAACGGCGTCACTTGGTGCAAGGCGTTGATTGTCTGGACAGCGGCATCAAGGACATGGGTCGTATTGAGTATAATACCTGAATAAAACGAAGAACCCACTGCAGGTTGAAGAGCGCCTGTTAAGGGATTTGTTACGCGGGGTTCCGGATATTGGTAAGCGGTGTAGATTGCCCGTGCCGGGCTTTCTTTGTCGCAGATATGCACGTCGCTAATGGTGAAAAAAGTCAAAAGCGTCGTGCCCGATGGGCCCGACGACGTCGGTATCACATAGCCATTGTTCGGGTTTGGCGGGTTATTCATGTCCGGGAGAAGGTACGGGAAGGCGGGTCCATCCGGATTCCACAATCCGTAGCCTTGTGCTGCATAGTCCTCGATGTCACTCGGCCAAATCTGCGCGCCGGGACCATAGGGTACACCCAGTTTAGGCAAGTTCGCGGGAATGACCGTCTGAACGAGTGTCGAGTTGATTGTTGTAGAGATCGGGTACGTCGGCACATAGGAGACCCCTCTGGCGGCAAGCACCTTCCCGAGAGCCGAAAACTCCAGCCCAAGGGCTGCTGCGGAACCTGCACAGTATTTCAAAAAGTCTCTTCTTAAAATGTCCATTGGGACTCCCTGCTCTTTTGGATAGTTGACTGTAATACTCGTCGAAACCTTACCCAAGCCGGACCACGGCGGAAGATCGGCCCATTCCCGGCGAAACTATGCAGGTGCTGAGTCTTCCTCGCGGATGACTAACGTCAGTGTTTACTACTTCGGGATTATCGTCTTTCTAGATTAGCAAAATTTGAAAAGGGGTAGGCCGATTCGAAAACGAGCAGAGGCAAAACTTAAGACCCTTGCGGTAAGACTTGAGAACAGCAACCGGGAATTTGAATAATTTGCCTTTATTGCCTCTCATGACCTTCAGGAGTATAGACGGCGCCCATCCGCCTCAGCCCTCCAGGATCGAAAATCCTTGTTTTTTCTCAGTTTATTGCTATAGTGCCTCCTTGCATGCGAGGCGTGGGGCGCATTGAGCGCGCATTTCGGGACTCATCGGGGAAGGCATTCCGGGCTGAATGAAAATAGTAGTAATGTCCGACACTCACCTTAGCAAGGCGACAGACGAGTTCAAAGCCCTGTGCTCAGAATTTTGCGATGACGCCGATATGGTGATCCATCTCGGGGACATGGAAAAAGCCGAGATGCTGAACTACCTGGAGCAGTACCCGCTTGAAGCCGTCGCCGGGAACATGGATGACTATTTGATTCAGCAGCGGCTCCCGGCCCGAAAGATAGTCAAGGCAGGCGCCTTTCGCCTGGGCATCGCTCATGGGTGGGGACCGGAGGGTGGAATCCGGCAGAGGCTCGAGCAGGAGTTCCCCGGAGTTGATGCCATTCTTTTCGGGCATACTCATCAGCCGCTCATTTTTCGCAAAAACGGGCTGCTCTGGTTCAATCCCGGCTCCGTCCGCCTCGGGCGTGGAGATTCCCCGAAAAGCATCGGGGTACTGAGAATTCACGATAAAATCGAAGCTGAAATAGTTCGGATTTAGGAGCGGTCTTGGTGCACAATCTCTGGGCGCCGTGGCGTGTCGAGTATATTACCGGCAAAAAGCTGCCGGGCTGTATTTTCTGTCCCGAATACCACGGCCAGTCTGATGAAGAACGTCTGATCCTTCACCGGGACGACCTCGTAATGGTGATGATGAACAGGTACCCTTATAACAACGGACACCTGCTCGTTTGTCCATGGCGTCACATCTCCACCCTGGACGAACTCACCGCCGATGAAGAGCATGACCTGATGAACTGGGTAAAGAAATCCACCCGCGTGCTAAAAAAGGTAATCCATCCGGACGGATTCAACATTGGACTGAACCTCGGCCGGGAAGCCGGGGCAGGCTACGAGGAGCACCTCCACTTTCATATCGTGCCAAGGTGGCGGGGCGATACGAATTTCATGGCCGTTCTTGCCGAAGTCCGCAGTATTCCGGAGCATCTGAAGCAATCCTACTCCAGGCTGTTACCCTACTTCGTAAAGGAGAGCGCCGATGAGGCTGTTTAAGGCGATTGTAGCACTGGTCATACTTGGTCTGGCCGCCCTTTTCATCTACCAGAACATGCCGACGTGGACACAAACGGTTGGCTTAAAGCTAAATCTTGGCTTCTTTCAGACCGATCCTGCCGGGGCGCAACTCGAACTATATATGGTCATCCTGGTTGCGGGACTGTTCGGCTTAATCGTCGGCTTAGCACTCATGTTAAAACCTTATTTCAAAGTGCGCCGTTTGCTCAAGCGGGAGCGGATGGAGAAAAAACAGGCGGAAGAGGCGAACACCCTGAGGCAGGCCCGTGCGGAATCTCATGACGAGGCCATTAAACCGGCGAACCCCGCGGAGTAGGAAAGCGATTCAATTCAAATCAGCCCCAGATTGCGTCTTCGGTCTTGAGCTGAGGGCTCGTCAGTCAAAAACATAATAATATTTCGATAGCCGGCCGTTCCGAACATGAAGGGCCGGCTTTCTTTTTGGAAATTGTTCCATCAAAAATCATGGCTCCCTCGTTTTTATTGAACTCTACGCGCTCTAATGCCGAATAAATATTCGTAACGAAACCCCTGATCCCACAGAAAACGACGGAGTCAAGATGAAGCCTGAAATAGCGACCGGTTTACACGATGCACCGGGGCAAAGAAAAGTGTCCCCTCACCAGGACATTTCCCACAAGGCTGCCAGGATAGTCGAGATAACCGGAGACCTGCCACCGATGCCCCATATCGCCGCTCAGGTAATAAGCAAGCTATCGGAGCCTGACTCCACGGCACGGGATATTCACGACCTTATGCAAAAGGACCAGGCGCTTGCCGCCCGCGTCCTCAAGGTGGCAAATTCTCCGTATTACGGGGCGTCGCGGTCCATCTCAACTCTCCGTGACGCTTGTATGTTCATGGGATTCGACGCGATCAGGTCTCTAATCATGACGGCGGTGCTGAAAGGCATGTTTTCGAGTGTCAGCCTTTCAGAGAAACTTATCTGGGAGCATACGGTAGGCGCCGGCCTCGCGGCCAAAATGATAGGAGAGGAGGTTCGCTTTCAGCGCAAAGATGAGGCTTATCTCGCCGGGCTGATGCACGACGTCGGAAAGGCCGCCCTCCTTCTGCGTTCCCCTGCGGTGATGCAGGAGATTATGCAGGAAGTCTATAACGATGGTGCGGATTTCTTTGAAGTAGAACTGCGAACGCTGGGTTTCACCCACAGCGATGTAGGGCAGATGATTGCCGACAAATGGCGCTTTGCCCTCGACATCGAAGACTCTATCGCAAACCACCACCGGCCGGACCAGGCTCGATCGGCCCCTGAGCTTACACACATCGTCAGCATGGCCAACTCGATTTGCCACAAACTGGAAGTGGGCCCCACACGCAAGCCGGACCTGGACCTTAGCGATTTGGAGAGCACCAAAGCTCTTGGTTTGAGCCAGGCGTCAATTGAAAAAATCCTCTCTTCGATGAGGGAAACGCTTCAGGCTGAAGATCCATGCGCAGTGTAGCCCGGCCCTGCATGCGGTCATCCGGAGCAGGGTCAATCCTGCCCGCATTCCGCAGGCGGCGCAGCTAAGGAATATTTATCCAGGTAGCCCCGTGGGGTAACCATCCACCCACACCAGATATAGGTCTGACTATTTCCCACGATTACCACCGACTGCATGTCCGCTTCATCAAGGGGGAGACGCCCGAACGTGGTCAGGCATTTCCACTGGCCTTCGCGCATTGCCTGGCGCACAATTGCAGCCGGGGTTTCAGCCGAACGATGGCCAAGGATTATCTTCCGGGCTTTTTCAAGCAAATCCGGCCTGCTCTTGCTGCGAGGGTTATAGAGTGCGAGGACGAAATCTGCCTCGGCCGCGGCCGAGAGTCTTTTCTCAATGAGGTCCCATGGGGTAAGGTGATCGCTCAGGCTCACTGCGGCGAAATCGTGCATAAGAGGCGCCCCTAAAAGGGACGCCGCCGAGTTGAAAGCTGAAATTCCGGGAATTATACGAAGCAGAAAACCAGAGGACCCTGCCCTCTCCTCTCCACCCCACGCCAGGACGTTGATCTGCTTTTTCTTGCAGATATCCAAAACCAGCCCGGCCATGCCGTATATACCTGCATCGCCGCTGGACACAAGGGCGACATGTCTGCCGCACAAAGCATGGTCTATCGCAGCCTGGCACCGTTCGACCTCTTTTCGCATTCCGCTCGAAACGACGGTTTTGTTCTGCAAAAGGTCGGCGATAAGATCCAGATAGGTCTTATATCCCAGCACGATTTCCGCAGACTGAAGCGCATCGAGCGCTTCGCGGGCAATATAAGATCTGTGTCCAGGCCCAAGGCTGATTATGAAGAGCTTACCCTGGCTATCGCCAGAGTGCAGTTTGCCGCCTTCCGTTTGGGCACCAGCAACTCCCGCGTCCCTGCGCTCCAAAGGGCGCTTGCTTCGCATACGCTTTCCGCTCCTACATGCCGGGCAACCGTTTTCGACGGGTTCGGAACCGCGATGCCCTCTATCTGCCCGCGGGTGCAAAAGTGAATCGGCCTGTCGAACGCCTTTGCAGCTTCCAGAAGCCCGTGTTCGTCTGATTTGATATCCAGACTTGCGAAGTTTCTTATCGATAAAGGCGCAAGCCTGTTTTCCCTTAGTTTTCCGCCGATAAATTCAATCAGCTCCTCTGAGGAGGTCCCCCTGTTGCAGCCGATTCCGATCACGAGGTTGGCAGGCCGAAGCTTGAGGCATTTTACGCCACTGTCGGGCTCTAATTCCGAGGCCCATATGCCGAGAGTTGCTCTAAGCGCTCCCGGATTCTCCCCGGCACTAACCAACTGCAAGCCATGGTCCGCCGGAAGATGCTTGAGCAGAAGCCCATCGGGATCGAATATCCACAGAGCCTCTTCATCCAGGATGGCAGCTTCGATTCTGCTTAGTAGCTCGCGGTTTTCGATCTGCAGCCCGGCGCTCTTTGCGGCAAGGTCTATGGCCGGCTTGTCCTGGAGATCTGAAGCGGTCGTAATAACGGCCTGACCGCCGGTAATCGAAGCGACCTTTCTCGCCAGGTCGTTGGCCCCACCGATATGGCCCGACACCAAGCTTACCGCGAAGCGGCCATTCTGGTCCAGGACTATGACCGCCGGGTCCCTTGTTTTGTCTTCAAGAAGAGGCGCAACCATTCGGACCGCTATTCCGCAGCCCATAATGCAGATTATCGAATCACATTCTCGCCAGACAGACGGGAAAATCTCGGATATTTTCCCGAAAAGAGTCATCCCGGGCAAAGCGTAGCGGTGGTTGCAAAGGCAGGTGCTGCCGGGAATCTGCGCACTTATGCCTGCCGCCAGTTCAGCGCCCTTCCGCGTAAGGGAGATAATCGCCGTCTTTGTATTGCCACTACACGGGTTTTGCGGCATCCCTGAACCGGTGACCGAACTCTTCGTCATAAAGCTTGGACCTTTTCACCTTTTTGCCTGCCGGATCGTTTTTCCTGAATGCATCGCCAATGAGGATGATCGCCTGCCGCCCGATTTCAGCGCCCCGCACTTTGCCGGCAATGTTCTCAAGGGTCCCGCGGATTAGTTCCTGATCCGGCCAGCCGACCCGGTAGGCAACTATCGCGGGAGTGTCGGCCTGATAATGTTCCGTAAGTTCCGCAACGACCTCTTCGATACGCTGAACGCTGAGGTAAATAGCCATAGTGGCGCGGTGTGAAGCAAGGGCTGCGAGTTTCTCGTCCTCCGGCATAGGGGTCCTGCCTCCGATCCGGGTCAGGATCACAGTCTGTGAGACCTCGGGAATGGTAAGCTCCTGCTCCAATGCGGCAGCGGCCGCAAAGGCAGCCGACACTCCGGGTACTACCTCGTGGGCAATTTTATCGCGGTCCAGAAGGACCAGTTGTTCATTGATCGCGCCGTAGAGGCTCGGGTCCCCGGTATGGAGCCGCACCACGCGTTCCCCGGCCTCGTAGCCCTCCTTCAGCAGTGCATGAGTCTGCTCGAGGGTCAAGGACGCACTGTCATATGCCTTGACATTTTTCCTGCAATATTGGAGCAGGGTCTCCGGAACAAGAGAACCGGCATACACCACCCGGTCGGCTTCCTGAAGATAGCGCATACCCTTTACAGTGATAAGCTCGGGGTCGCCGGGACCCGCGCCTACGAATCGAACTGGCTCGCCCATCTTAGAATTCCTGTTTGAAAGCTGTTTAAAAATTCGTGCATAAAAGCACCTAAAAACGAACTATTTCCTTTTTCCCACTTCGGGGCAAAGCTTGTCAAGAAGTGAGACATATTTGGCAAAGGATAACAATTATTGAACCTTCTCCGCTTACGCTTCTTTTTTCTCTTTTCCAAATCATACTTTTACACTATTATTACCGCGCCCAAAAGGGAATACTTCGGGGTCGCCTTCGCGACAATCTCCAAACTCCTGCTGCCATTCAACGCGCTCGAAGCTCCACACCCGATTGATCACTGAAGAGTGCTCGTATGCCCTTGGAACGTTTGAAGTTATTTCGGGAAATCATCAAAAATTTCAGAGGTGTAGATAGTTATGAAGACCAAAAGTGATGGGCTTGTTGGTTCGGTTATGGTCGTGGGCGGCGGGATTGCCGGCATGCAATCGGCGCTCGACCTGGCCAACTCCGGTTTTTACGTTTACCTGGTGGAAAAATCCTCCGCTGTAGGCGGAGTGATGTCGCAACTCGACAAGACCTTCCCCACAAACGACTGCGCGATGTGAGTCATCTCACCCAAGCTGGTCGAGGTCGGCCGGCATCTCAACATCGAGATACTTACCCTTTCCGAAGTTCAGAAAGTTACCGGTGAGCCGGGGAACTTCACAGTGCAGCTTCGGCAAGAGCCCCGCCATGTGGACCCCTCAAAGTGCACGGGGTGCGGCGAATGCGCCAAAGTCTGTCCCGTTGAATGCAGCAATGAATACAATCAGGGTCTCAACAGCCGCCGGGCGGCATTCCGCAGGTACCCCCAGGCGGTACCGGGCGCCTTTGCGATTGAAAAGCGCGGCACTTCCCCATGTAAAGCGACCTGCCCCGCTCACATTTCGGTCCAGGGATACGTGGCTCTGACTGCTCAGGGCAAATATCAGGAAGCCCTGAAGCTTATCAAGGAAGAAAACCCCCTGCCCGCTATCTGCGGACGGGTCTGCCACCATCCCTGCGAGTCCGCCTGCATGCGCGGCGAGGTTGACGAACCGGTGGCAATCGATTCCATCAAGCGTTTCCTGGCCGATCTGGATCTGAATTCCGAAACCAGGTTCGTCCCTGAGATAAAAGAGAAGCGCGACGAAAAGGTCGCAATCATCGGTTCCGGTCCGGCCGGCTTATCTTGCGCCTATTACCTGGCAATCGAAGGCTACCAGGTGACGGTTTTTGAAAAACTGCCGGTGCTCGGTGGAATGCTGACAGTCGGTATACCCTCTTACAGGCTCCCGAAAAAGACCATAGAGGCCGAAATCCAGGTCTTGCGGGATATGGGCGTAGAGTTCAAAACGGGGGTGGAGATCGGCAAAGACTTCACCGTCTCTCAACTCAGAGACCAGGGATATAAGGCCTTCTTCGTCGGCATAGGCGCCCAGGAATGCAAGGCGCTCGGAATCCCCGGCGAGGAACTCGAAGGTGTTGTCCCGGGCGTAGAGTACCTGAGAGACATAAACCTCGGCAAAGAAGTCTCCCTTGGCGACCGGGTCGCGGTCATCGGCGGGGGAAACGTCGCGATGGATACCGTGCGTACGGCCCTTCGCAACGGATCGGCTAAGCCCTTTCTCATCTATCGCCGAAGCGAGCATGAAATGCCCGCCAACGAGGAAGAGATCCTCGAGTGCCGTGAAGAGGGCATCGAGATCATGACCCTTACCAACCCGATACGGATCATTGGAGAAAAGGGGCGGGTAAAGGCGGTGGAATGCGTCAGGATGCAGCTCGGGGAGCCGGATGCAAGCGGGCGAAGGCGGCCTGTGGCCATTCCGGGATCTGAGTTCGTCATGGAGGTGGACGCGCTCGTTCCGGCGATCGGACAGGAGTCCGACTGGGCCTGTCTTACCGATGACTGCGCCTGCAAACTCACCGACTGGGGCACCATGAAGGTGCACCCGCTCACCTGCCAGACGCATGACAGTGACATATTCGCGGGCGGCGACGCGGTAACCGGCCCCAAGACGGTAATAGAAGCGATTGCGGCCGGCAAGCAGGCGGCCATTTCGATCGGCCGCTACATCCGGGGCGAAGACATCGAAGCCGGGCGGGAGCGTGAATGGGAAGCGGTCCAGGAAGTCGCGACCGAAGGCTATGACAGAATTCCGCGCGCACGTATGCCCGTTGTGTCTCCGGAGGTCCGCACCGGCAATTTCGAAGAAGTGCAGTTGGGCTTAACCGAAGAGCAGGTCAGGGCCGAAGCAAACCGCTGCCTCAGTTGCGGCGTGTGCTCCGAATGCTACCAGTGCGTCGAGGCCTGCCTTGCCAAAGCGATCGATCATGACGAACTGCCCAAAGAGCTGGAACTAAACGTCGGCGCCATTATCGCGGCGCCCGGTTTTAGGGCTTTCGATCCATCGAAGCTTGACACCTACGGATATGGCAATTTCCCGAATGTCGTGACTTCAATGGAATTCGAACGCTTTCTTTCACCTTCGGGCCCCACTCAGGGTCACCTCGTACGGCCGTCCGATCACGAGGAACCCAAAAAGATAGCATGGATACAGTGCGTAGGCTCCAGGGACCGCCAGCATGAAGCCCACACGTATTGCTCCGGTGTCTGCTGCATGTATGCGATCAAGGAAGCGATGGTCGCCAAGGAGCATTGTCCCGGCGGTCTCGACACAGCCATTTTCTATATGGACATGCGTACCTACGGAAAGGATTTCGAGAAATACTACAACCGGGCAAAGGACAAGTACGGGGTCCGTTTCATACGCTCGCGCGTGCACACTGTGGACCCCATTCCCGGAAGCGGCAGCGTGACGATCCAATATGCCAATGAAGCCGGGGAACAGGCTGAAGAAGAGTTCGACATGGTAGTCCTCTCGGTCGGGGTGGAAACCTCGCCGGAAACCGTCGAACTGGCGAAACGACTGGGAATCGATGTGACAGAGCACAATTTCGCCTTAACCGGCGGCTTCACTCCTGTAAACTCCTCCCGCCCGGGAGTGTACGTCTCTGGGCTGTTCCAGGGACCCAAAGACATTCCTCAGTCCGTAATGGAAGCCAGCGCGGCGGCTTGCGCGGCGGCGGCCGACCTTGCATCGGCAAGAGGTTCGCAGGTCACGGTAAAGGAAATCCCCGTCGAGAAGGACATCTCGGAAGAGGCGCCCAGGATCGGCGTCTTTGTTTGCAACTGCGGCATAAATATCGCTTCGGTGGTGGACGTCAAGGAAGTTACCAAGTACGCCGCAACTCTACCGAATGTGGTCTACGCTACCGACTACCTCTTCACCTGCTCCCAGGACAGCCAGGAGAAAGTGAAAGAGATCATAAAAGAGAACAGGCTCAACCGGGTGGTCGTAGCGGCCTGTTCACCCCGGACCCATGAACCGCTTTTTCAGGAGACCCTCAAGGACTGCGGCCTGAACAAATACCTCTTTGAGATGGCCAATATCCGCGACCAGGATTCCTGGGTCCACCAGAAGGAGCCGGAAGCTGCAACCCTCAAGGCCAAAGACCTGGTTCGGATGTCGGTGGCCCGGGCCTCGCTTCTTAGACCCCTTGTCGAGACGTCGCTTACGGTGAATCCGCGAGCCCTCGTCGTGGGTGGAGGCATAGCCGGCATGACTGCGGCCCTCGGCCTTGCACGGCAGGGTTTCGAGTCTATACTCGTCGAAAAGGGCGCCGACCTTGGCGGCATGGCCCGCAATATTTCACACACAATTGATGGGCTCGACGTCTCCGAATACCTTGAAAAGCTCGTTGGAGAAGTTCGAGCAAACAGCAAGATAGAAGTCCTGACCGGCGCTCGTCTAAGCGGCGTTTCGGGATATAAGGGGAACTTTGTTTCTCGGATTGAAAACGGCGCTGGAGGCTCCAGGGAAATCGATCACGGAGCCATAATAGTGGCGACCGGCGCCCGCGAATACAAACCAACCGAATTCTTGTACGGCCAGTCCGACAGGATCATGACCCAGCTTGAACTGGGGAAGCTTGTCAGCAATAACCCCGGCGATATTTCGAAGTGGAACCGTGTGATCATGATCCAATGCGTCGGCTCCCGTAACGTTGAGAATCCGAATTGCAGCCGAATCTGCTGCCAGGGCGCTGTAAAACACGCTCTGGAGCTGAAGCAGCTCAATCCGGAAATGGACGTCGTTGTCTTCTACCGGGATATGCGCACCTACGGAGTTCTGGAGGACTACTACACTAAGGCGCGCCAGGCCGGCGTTCTGTTCGTAAGGTTCGATGAAAAGCACCCGCCGGAAGTGAGCATGGATAGCGAGTGGCCGCTCAGCGTCTCCTTTGTGGACCATGTGCTGCGCAGGCCCGTAAAGATGAGCGCTGACGCGGTGATCCTCAGCGCGGCGACGCTGGCCGAGGAGAACGAGGAGCTTGCGATGCTTCTCAAAGTTCCTCGAAACCCCGAAGGCTTTTTCATAGAGGCGCATGTCAAGCTCAGACCGGTCGATTTTGCCTCGGAGGGTATGTACCTGTGCGGCACCGCACACGGTCCGAAGCTGATCCCCGAGACCATCGCTCAGTCGATGGCTGCAGCAGCCAGGGCCGCCTCGTTCCTGTCTTCAAAGGATGTAACGGTTGGAGGCGTAGTCGCACACGTCGAACCCAGTCTGTGCGCCGCCTGTCTCGTGTGTGTACGAAACTGCCCATACGGTGTTCCGCGTATTAATGACCAGGACGTTTCAGAGATAAACGAAGCGCTTTGCCAGGGTTGCGGCATCTGCGCTTCGGAGTGCCCGGCCAAAGCTATCCGGCTCGGCCATTATGCAGACGACCAGATCATGATCAAGGTGGATGCCCTTCTGGAAGGAGTAATCTGATGGAAAACTTTGAACCGCTTATAGTTGCCTTCTGCTGCACGTATTGAGCATACTCGGCAGCGGACCTGGCAGGTTCGATGAGATTGACTTATCCGAGCAACATTCGGATTGTGAAAGTGCCCTGTACCGGCAGGGTGGCCATTATCCACCTCATGAAAGCGCTGGAAAAAGGAGCTGACGGAGTTTTTGTGGCTGGGTGTATGGAAGGCGATTGCCATTTTCAGGCAGGCAATCTGAGGGCCAGAAAGCGGGTTGCCTACGTCAGGGAGCTACTCGAAACCATAGGTATGGAACCCGACCGGGTCGCCATGTACAACCTATCCTCGGGTGAAGGCCCGCGCTTTGCTGAAATCAGCCAGGAGATGACCGAAAAGATCCGGCAGCTAGGCCCCAACCCGGTTAAGCTTAAAGGGGAAAGGAAGGAAAAAGCCGCATGATAATGGCCAAACCCAAACCAATTGAAGAAATAATCAACGAAATCAAGAATCTCGATAAGGTCCTGGTAGCAGGTTGTAACGGATGTGTCGCCGTTTGCGAGGCAGGCGGACTCAAAGAAGTGGAAATCCTGGCTTCGGCGTTGCGCATGTATTTCTCCAACCAGCAGAAACAAATCGAAGTCGGCGAAGTCAGCCTGACCCGGCAGTGCGATAAGGAATATCTGGCGGAAGTGAAGGACCGGATCGGCAACTATGATGCCGTGGTCTCCATTGCCTGCGGGGCCGGAGTGCAGTTCATGGCCGAGATGTACAACAAGATGCGCATTTTCCCCGGCGTCAACACCTGTTTTATCGGGGTAACCGATGAAAAAGGGGTCTGGAGCGAGCGGTGCCAGGCGTGCGGCGAATGCATTCTTGCCAGCACCGGGGGCATCTGCCCTGTAGCCAGATGTTCAAAGCGCATTCTCAATGGTCCATGCGGCGGCTCTTCGGATGGCAAGTGCGAGATCGACAAGGATGTTCCCTGTGGTTGGCACCTGATCTACGAACGGCTCAAAGAATTGGGAGAACTCAAGCGTTTCGAGGAACCTACAACCGCAAAGGATTGGTTGAAAAGCAGGGACGGGGGTCCCCGTAAGCTGACGAAGGAGGTGTCGCAGTTATGAGTGTCACAACAGCGAGTAAATTGGAAAAGATCCTCGCAGCCGGCCATTTCGGGGTCACCTCGGAATGCGGTCCCCCCCGCAGCGCTGAAGGAACCCTAGTAGACGAAAAAGCAAGGCTTGTCGGCCCGTATGTGGATGTCATAAATGTGACCGACAACCAGACAGCGGTAGTGCGTATGTCCAGCCTTGCTTCCTGTATTCGCATAAAGCAACTGGGCTTCGAGCCGGTGCTGCAGATGACCACCCGAGATCGAAACCGCATCGGCCTTCAGAGCGACCTTCTGGGAGCCGGCGCATTCGGCATAAATAACGTGCTCTGCCTGACAGGGGACCATCAAAGATTCGGTGACCACCCCAACGCCGCCAATGTTTTTGACCTCGATTCCACTCAATTGATCCAGACGGTCAAACAAATGCGCGACGAAGGCAAGCTCCTCAGCGGCTTCGAGATGAGTGTGCCACCCAAAATGTTCATCGGAGCGGCGGAAAACCCCTTCGCGGACCCGTTTGAAATCCGCGTGCTGCGCCTCGCTAAAAAAGTGGCCGCAGGCGCCCAGTTTATTCAGACCCAGTGCATCTATAACATGGCAAAGTTCAAAACGTGGATGCAGCAGGTCGTAGACCGGGGGCTTCATGAAAAAGTGTCGATCCTGGCCGGAATCACACCAATGAAATCCGTCGGTATGGCCAGGTATATGAAGAGCAAGGTCCCCGGCATGGACGTGCCGGACGAGATTATCAAGCGCCTCCAGGGGGTGCCCAAGGACAAGGTAGCTGCCGAAGGTGTGACCATGGCGGTCGAACAGATCCAGGAACTCAAGGAATGCCCTGGAGTGCGCGGGTTCCACGTTATGGCTATCGAATGGGAGGAAAAGGTGCCCGAAATCGTGGAACGTGCGGGCCTCTACCCACGCCCGAAGGTCGATTAGTTTGAAATCAGCTTAAAGCCTTTCCTGAATTTACATTTTTCATTGCCAAAGCCCCCGGATGCGCCCTCGCATCCGGGGGCTTTTTTCTCTTTCGACTTGTTAAAACCGGCACATTCCTCATTGACTCACCTCTGCAAGAAGTGGTATCCTCTCCTTGCGCGTATGCTAAAGCCTTTGTGTGAGATAGTTTAGCTGGCGTTCCCCCTGCTGAGGTGCTACTCGTTGGATATCTTCGCATTCACTCTCATTCGAATCCTGGTAAGCGGCAAACCGGGCATCACTGTCCCGGATTTGTCCCGGGAATTTGCAGTCAACAACCCGCCTCTCTGCAATTGCCCGAGTCTCAAACAAACAAAATCCATAACTTTAAAAGATACAAAACGCAGTTAGCGACGGTCACTGGGATAAGACCTCTTTACCTTATTGCGGATTTCAGAAGCTGATTTCTGAGAGTCATCGACGGGCGCCAGGGCGAGGAATCCTTTCGCCTGAGTCGAGACAAGGAGAGCAATAATGGCTAAGACTCAAGAATACATGGAACCCACCATCGTCTTACCAGGTTCCAACTGCAGGCTGGACGGCCATATTTCACTCTCTTCTTTCTCATACTCGGCCCAGTTTAATATCGTCCTCCTGATTGGATCAAATCATCCGTCAGGCTATGGTAATGTGGGGCCAAGGCCTCCTATAATTCGGACATAAGAGTGCCGGTGTGTGGATTGCATTTGCCATCCACCGCCAAAATCGCACTGTTCTTCACCTCGATTGATGCTCAAGATACAAGACGCAGTTAGCGACGATCACTGGGATAAGAACTCTTTACCTTATTGCGGATTTCGGAAGTCGATTTCCAAGAGTCATGGATAGGTGCCTGTCCCGTGAATTCTTTGCCGAAGTCGAGACAAGGAGAGCAATAGTGGCTAAGACTCAAGAATACCCGGTCATTTGGCTTCAAGCGGCTACCTGCACGGGGTGCCCCGTTTCAGTCCTCAACTCCGTGAGCCCCACCATTAAAAATTTGCTCATTGATGAACTCCTCCCCGGCAAACATATCAGCCTGAGATTCCAGGCCACAGTGATGGCGGGCAGCGGGGAGCAAGTCATCACAGCCATGGAAGACACATGCAAGCAGCATAAAGGTGGGTACATATTGATTGCAGAAGGGGGGATACCCACTCGCAGCGATGGGAGGTACTGCAGCCTGGGCGAGAGGAACGGCGCTCTGGTCCCTATCGCTGACAGAGCGGCCGAACTGGGAGCCGACGCTCTGGCAGTAATCGCCCTGGGGACCTGCGCCGCTTACGGCGGGATCGCCGCTGCGGCCCCCAATGCTTCCCAGTCGGTCAGCGTACCTGAGTTCTTCCGTTCGAAAGGGATCAATACTCCGTTGATAAACGTCCCGGGATGTCCCCCTCATCCCGACTGGTTCATGGGGACCGTGGCAAGTGTTTTGCTCATGGGATTGCCCAAGCCCGGCGATCTGGATGAGTTCGGACGCCTCAAGGCATACTATGGCAGTCTCATCCACGAGAATTGCCAGCGCCGGGCATTTTATGACGAGAAAAAATTCGCCAAGAAGCTTGGCGATGAGGGATGCCTTTACGAGTTAGGCTGTAAAGGACCGGTGACTCACGCCGACTGCCCGAACAGGCTCTGGAACGGCGGCGCCAACTGGTGCGTGGGGTGCGGCGGAATGTGTATCGGCTGCACCAGCCCCGGCTTCCCCGACATGGTATCACCGATATATGAGAAGGCCCCGGACGTCAGTTTGCCCAACATAGGCGCAAGCCGGTAGAGGAGGTTTGGACAAATGAGCCGCATTTTGTTAGACCCCATTACTCGTATCGAGGGACACCTCAAAGTTGAAGTTAACCTGGAAAATGGCACGGTAAAGGAGGCTAAGAGCACGGGGACTCTTTTTCGGGGCATTGAGCTCATCCTTCAGGGAAGAGACCCGCGTGACGCCCAGCACATAACTCAACGCATTTGCGGAGTATGTCCGACAAGCCACTCCATAGCCGCCACTTTCAACCTGGACAGCGCATTCGGCATAGCCGACAGGATACCGGATAACGGCAGGATTCTCCGCAATCTGATCCTGGGTGCAGCTCACCTCTCAGATCACATCCTTCACTTTTATCACCTGGCCGCTTTGGACTACGTGGATGTGACGAAGGTAGCTTCATATGACGGCAAAGACAGCGCCTTGAACTCTGTGAAGGCATTCATCGAACGGGGAGAGCTTGGGCCTTTCGTTCCCCGTTACGAGGGCGACTACCGACTTCCAGCCAGTGTAGACCAGGAATTAGTAGGCCACTATGTGCAGGCGCTCACCGTCCGGCGAAAAGGCCAGGAAATGCTGGCCATTTTCGGAGGCAGGATACCCCACAATCCCGCAGTGGTTCCCGGCGGCGTCACCGTAGCGCCCACAGTGGACAAAATAGCTTCGTTCCTGTGGCGGCTAAACGAAATCAAGGACTTCATCGACAATGTATATCTACCCGATGTCCTCACCGTCGCCACGGCCTATAGCGACTATTTCGAAATAGGGCGCGGCTGCTGCAACATGCTCTCTTATGGTAACTACGACCTGGATGGAACCAATGCCGACTACCTCGAAAGAAATCGGCTGATGAAACAGGGAACTGTCTCTGCTGACCTGAAATGGCAGCCCGTCGATCCAGCCAGGATCGCCGAGTATGTCGCCAATTCCTGGTACGAGGATTCCACGACCGGTCTCAAGCCGGCCGAAGGAAAAACCGTGCCCACCGAGAATTGGGGTAAGGGCTACTCCTGGGTAAAAGCGCCGAGATACGACGGCAAGGTTTACGAGGTCGGACCGCTGGCCAGGGTATTGGCCAGCTACGTTTCCGGCCAGCCGGCAGTTAAGAAGCTGGTGGATTCCGCTCTATCCGCCGCTGGAATCCAGCCGCAGGCATTGTTCTCGGTTCTTGGAAGACACCTGGCGCGTGCCCTGTGCGCCAAGGTGCTGGCCGATTCGATGGGGGACTGGTTACTCCAGCTCAAGCCGGGAGAACCGGTTTATGTGCCTTACGAAATCCCCGAAGAGTCAAAGGGGATGGGCCTGGTTGACGGCGCCAGGGGCGCCCTGGGCCATTGGATAGAGATCAAGAACAAGCGTATAAGCCGCTATCAGTGCGTAGTGCCAAGCACCTGGAACATGTCGCCTCGGGATGACCAGGGTCAGCCGGGGCCCCTGGAACAAGCCCTCATCGGGACCAAGGTCAAAGATGAGGCCAATCCCTTTGAGCTTGTGCGAATCGTCAGGTCATTTGACCCATGCCTTGCTTGCGCTATTCATGTGCTGTCGCCCAAGGGAAGAATTCTGACCAGGTTTCGCGTGGGGTAGCCCAAATGAGCAAAGGGCGCAGAGACAAAGTGGTGGTTCTGGGAGTGGGCAACGAGCTGCTCAGGGATGAAGGAATCGGGGTGCATGTAGCTCGGGAGCTTGCCGGACAGACCTTCACGTTTCCGGTGGAAATCATCGAAGCAGGGACAGTGCCCGATTGCTGGCAGGGGGATGAGCCGGTCAGCAAGCTGGTAGTCATAGACGCAGTTTACGGAGGCAGCGAGCCTGGAGCCATCTACAAGTTCAGCCCGGGAGACGTCGAGTTTGAAACCTGCCTGATGACCTCAATTCACCAGCTCAGCTTTGTGGACAGCCTTAAATTAAGCGAGATCACCGGAAACAAGCCTGAGAAAACCGTAATCATAGGAATCGAGCCCAAAGAGGTAGCTTGGGGGATGGAGCTTTCGGACGAACTCCGGGGCCGCATCTCCGACGTCATTGAAATAGTATTAAAAGAGGTTACTCCAGACCAGGGAACTGGCTAGATGAGGGATTGACATGCTTATCAGTGAACAGAAACCTATGGAAGAGATCCTCTCGTATATCAGCGGCGAAGAAAAAGTGTTCATTGTTGGCTGTAAGGGTTGCGCCGAGGGATGCCAAACGGGGGGCGAACAACAGGCGATAGAGATGAAGCGGATGCTGGAGGAAACGGGCAAAACAGTTACCGGGATATCTCTCATTGACTTCGCCTGCAACGAGCAACTCGTTAGGATAACGCTCAACGCGCACGAGAGCAAGATCGTGGACTCCGACTCCCTGTTGATGCTGTGCTGCGGCATCGGCGTCCAGGCTACGGCGCTGGTTGTGGATAAGGTTATCCATCCCGGCTGCAATACCGTTTCCCTGGGAGGCCGTCATGGAGAATGGCGGGATGGGGAACGCTGCCTTGAGTGCGGTCAGTGTATGCTGGAATATACCGGCGGCATCTGCCCTATCGCAAGGTGCGCCAAGCAGTTGTTCCATGGCCCCTGCGGCGGGTCGGTGGAAGGCAAATGCGAGGTCTCGCCCGACTTGCCCTGCGCCTGGCACCTGATCATAGACCAGCTCACCAGGATCGGCAGGCTGGACCGGCTCACTGATGTCCTACCGCCCAAGAACTGGGGCGTCAGTCTTACAGGCGGCCCTCCGACCCGGCCGATAGAAAAGCAGTAAGAGGAGGGGTGGATTGCCAGCCGCCGCTATCAGCAAAGCACTTGGGGAATCCGATCTGTTCAGGGACCTGAGCGATCAGGAGCGGGACAGGATTGCCCGGTCGAGCCGCGAGATGATCTTCGAGACCGGCGATGTACTGTTCAACGAGGGGGACTCAGCAGACAATTTATATGTTGTCCTTCAAGGAACGTTAGCAGTGGAGGTGGGACTTCTCGGCCGCCAGAGGCGGCGTTGCGCTACCATAGCTACGGCGCGCCGGGGAGAGTCTGTAGGATGGTCGGCGGGGGTTGGCTCGGATAAGTATCTTGCTTCGGCTTATGCTGTGGAAAAGACCACAGCGGTTGTTGTAGATAGACGAGCCATCCGGCATTTCTTCGTTGAGAACCCCTCTTCAGGGCTCCGCCTGATGGGCAGGCTTGTTGATCTCGGCCGTTCCCGGCTGTCCAGCACAACGGGGATACTGGCCAATATGCTGTCTACGGCGTCCCACGACCTGAAGGCCCCGCTCGCTGCCATACAAAGCTTGCATCAGACGATTCTGGGCGGTTATGCCGGGGAAATCAGCGAGCAACAAAAGAAATTCCTGGACAGGGCCGGGGAAAGGATCAAGGGGCTGGTATCCCAGATCGATGACATCTTTGACATGGCCCGCAACGAGTCCTGTTACATGCAACGGGAGGCAGTCTCTATTGTCGAGATAGCGAACAACTCCCTCGAGAACGCGAGACCCCTGGCTGCAGGGAAAAATATAGACCTGGTGGCCGACTGGAAGATAGAATCGCCGGTCATCCCGGCAGAGCAGACTCGATTGCAGCAGGCTCTGAGCAACCTGCTCGGGAACGCAATCAAGTTTACACAGAGCGGCGGCAAGGTTACCCTGAGGATCACCGAGGACGATAAGGGTCAAGAGATTGTTGTGGAGGTTATGGATAACGGGCCGGGGATTGCTGGAGACGAGCTTCCCAGGATCTTTGACGACTTCTATCGAGGCAGGGATGCCCCGATGGGGGGGGCCGGCGTAGGGCTATCCAATACCAAAAGGATTATCGAGGCTCATGGTGGGCGCATATGGGCTGAAAGCCCCTACCCTGAATCCGAAAGAGGCGCCAGGTTTACCTTTACTTTGCCCAAGGGGAAAGCTAAGCCCGACACTGGGAAGAAAGAGGAGATGTCCAGCCATGAAAGCAGGAACTAATCTTGAGAAAGTGCTGGAGGGTAAGAGGTTCGCGGTTACGGCCGAAGTGGGTCCTCCCAAAGGAGCAGGAACTTCCGGAGTGTTGAAGAAGGGCGAAAAGCTCAAGGATTTCACCGACGCCATCAATGTTACCGACAATCAAACCGCCATAGTCAGGATGTGCAGTCTCGCCGGGTGCACTCTGCTTAAACGCGTGGGGGTTGACCCGGTGCTGCAGATGGTTGTGCGCGACCGCAACCGCATCGCCCTGCAAAGCGATATCCTGGGAGCAGCGGCGATGGGCATAGGCAATATTCTATGCCTGTCGGGGGATTACCAGTCCTTCGGCAACCATCCTACCGCCAAGGGGGTCTACGACCTGGATTCGACTCAGCTCATCCAAACATTGCAAAAAATGCGAGATGAGCGCAAATTCATCTGCGGCGAGGATATCAATGGAGAGCTCCCTGTTTTTATCGGAGCTGTCGAAAACCCATTCGCAGATCCTTTTGAATACCGCGTGCTCAGGCTTGCGAGAAAGATCAGGGCCGGCGTTGATTTTATACAGACCCAGGCAGTGTTCGATGTGGCCAAGTTCAGCAGTTGGATGAAGTTGGTTAAAGACCAGGGCCTCGACGAGCAAGTGCACATTTTGGCCGGCATCATACCGGTGAAATCGGCAGGTATGGCGCGCTACATGAGAGACTACGTCTCCGGGGTCACCGTACCAAACGAAGTGGTTACCAGGTTGGAGCAGGCCACCGACGTTAAAGAGGAGGGATTGAAGATAAGCCTTGAGATAATCGACCAGATTATGGAGATACCGGAAGTCCACGGAATCCATATAATGGCGGTGGGCTGGGAAGACATAGTACCGGTTATCGTGGAGAAAGCGGGACTTCTGCCGAGACCCGAAGTTTAAGAGATGGGAGATAAAATGGAACAGAAAGCGAAGATATTGCTCGTCGATGACGATCCGGATATCCTCGACGCCATGAGCGCGGTGTTGACGTCGCATGCGTATACGGTGATCACCGCAAGGGATGGTCAGGATGGGTTGGACAAACTCAGGTCGGAAAAGCCGGACTTGATGATACTCGATCTGATGATGCCCCGAATGGACGGTTTTGCAGTCTGCGAGGAGCTTCTCGACCCCAGGTGGGCCAAGTACGGCAACATTCCCATCATAATCCTGACGTCGGTCAAAGAAGGCGCGGGCCGTCGGCGCTACGAGCTGGGCACCGGCTTACAGCTAAGGGTCAGCGACTACATAGAAAAACCGATCGATCCACCTACTTTGCTGACGAGAGTGGAGACATACCTGAAGAAAAAAGGGTAACAGGCAGGAAGGGAAAGGACTACACCGCCAAGCCGGCGAGGAGGCGGGTTGTACTTGCGTTTATTTCCCGCACGGGGTCTGAAAACGCGCACTCAAAGCCTCCAGGGCTTTGCTTGGATCGTTACCCTCAATCACGGCGGAGATAGAGGAAACCGCACAACTCAGCGCCAAAATCGGGATGTCCGCATTTCTCAGGGCTGTTGTGAAGGCATTGGCAATACCGTAGCGGTCGCCAAAATGCGGGCCGTGCACAAAAAGTACCGACACCGGGCCGCGGCAGGAATACCGACGGCCCGGCATATGGTTATCGAAAGCCTGCCCCGCTCTTTGACGCTGGCCCGCTCTTAGAACGAATGAAAAATGAATGCTCTTTTCCGCGGGTGCAGAGTTAGAGACCAGGAAAGGCAGCTTGAGATCAAGTTCCCCCAAAACCGACAAGAACGACCCAAATCGGCCCACGTACTCGATCGGCAAACAAACATTGTATAGATCCAAATCTGTTTGGCGGGTAACGCCATAAACCGCGATTATTTCTTCGTTATATGAGCACCGTACCTCGCTGAGCTCTTGTTCGTCCATCCGGCAGGCAGCCTGCCATTGGCGATAAGATCCCCAGGCAGCAAAGGCGAAAGCATCAAACAGCCTTTCCATCGCGATATTGAAATCCCGGGACGAAACGACAATCGTAATAGCCGAAGGCGAGCTGGCAAATCCGTATGGTTTGATTGCGTTTGCACCGAGAATCGAGAGCAATGAGGCTGCCACCTCAGGCCTTTGATCATGCGGAAAAATAGATATTCTTGAAACATCTTTCTCTATATCCGCCGTCTTGCATTCGCCTCGACCGGCTTTATCAAGAATATAGCCGGAAAAACAACCATCGCTCTTTGCGCATGCCGCCGTTATCGATTCACCCGGCACGGTGTCGGCCATATACGTCAGCAGGCCAAGGTTTACCCTGCCGGCAGCAAGAACCGAGCAAATGCTCCCCAGGGCGTCTCCACTCCGGCATGACGAACAGAGATAGGCCCGGTTTTCAATGACTTTCACGCCGCCAAGTCTAATAGTTGACATCAGGGGCTTCCGACTTTCAGACAACCAGCCGTTCAATGCTCTCGACCAGGACCTGGACATCGACCGGCTTTGGAATATATTCTTCGGCCGCCGTAGCCATACCGTCTGCGTGTGAATACGAGGTACTCGGCACGGCTTCCCCCACGGCGGTAAGCAGAATTATCGGGATGTCTTTCGTCTCCGACTTCTTTTTCAGCTCCGCGCATAGGACGTACCCATTCTTGCGGGGCATCATGACGTCCAGAACGACCAGGTCGGGCTTCCTTTTTCTGATCGACTCCTCCCCCTCGACCCCGTCGTAAGCCTTCCCCACTTCATAGCCTTTGCTCTCCAGCATCATGCCTACGGTTTCAACCATATCCGGATCGTCATCGACTATCAAAACATACCTTTTCCCCATTCTTAACCTCCTAAGCCACGTTGATTGAAAAATTTGTAATTCAGGAACATAAAGTCCAGCCCGGCATCCGTTCGAAACTGGTCAAAGCTGCCCGGATATGGGCAGCAGCACGCGAAAAGTTGTTCCCCTGCCCGGCCTGCTTGTGACTTTCACGCATCCTCCGTGTGATTCGACGATTGCCTTCACAATGGCAAGCCCGAGACCAGAGCCTCTCACGTGCCTTGTTCTCGGGTCCTTGATCCGATAGAACTTGTCGAAGATTTTTGAAATCTCCTCAGGGTCAATACCGACCCCGGTATCGCTTACACAAACTTCCAGAAACTTACCGATCGAAACCGCTGATACGACTATCTCCCCCCCGTCGGGAGAATAATTGATTGCGTTGCTGACCAGATTGGAAAAAACTTCCTCCATGCTTCGGGCATCAGCCTGAATGAGTGGAAGTCCATCCGGAATTTCAAGCCTCAGAATGATATTCTGGCTCTCCGCCCTTGGTTTCATCAGTTCGACGATATGGCGCAGCTCCTCACACAGATCAAGAGGTGAGCGTTGCTGAAGTCCATGACCGCTCTCAATCTTGGCCACGTCCAGCAAGTCATTGATGAGATCGAGCAAATCCTGAATCTTCAGTTGAGAACGACTCAGGAGATCTTTTTGCTTCTCCACCAACTCACCGGCCAAACCATCCAGCACGACCGCCAAGAGCTGCCTGATAGAAGCCAGGGGAGACCGCAGCTCATGGGAAACCAACTGCACAAATTCGGACTTCATTTCATTTAGCTGTTTGAAAACAGTAATATCCTGAAAAACCGTCACCGTACCCATGACCTGGTTGTCTAATCCGGGAATGGGAGCCGAGGCTGCACGGAGATATTTATCGCCTTTGCAAAATTCCCGATAAACCGGCTTGGCCTCTTCACAACATGAATCCATAATGATTCTGAGCTCTTCCTCCAGGTCCTCATCTCCAATACAGCCGCGGAGAGCGGAGGGTTCCTCAAAAGGTTTTGAAAATTCAAACAGCCTCAACAAGGCCGGATTGTGAAGCACGATCTCAAGGTCGCGATTTGTCACCAGGACCCCATCCGCCATACAGTTGATAATCGTCCTGGTCCGGCTTCTTTCCACCGACAGGTCATAGAGATTTCTGGCCTGTGCCTGCTGAAGTTCGCGAGCGCAGCGTTCCAGGGCGCGTCTTTCCAGGGCCCTTTTTACGATCAGCATCAGATGGTCGGCCCTGAACGGTTTCGTTACGAAATCATAGGCTCCTTTCTGCATGGCCTCGACAGCATCAGCCACAGTGCCATGCCCTGTAATAATTATCAGGGGCAAATCAGGGTAATTAGCCTTTACTTCTTCCAGCACTTCCAAGGCGCCCATTACCGGCATCACCAGATCGCAAAGAATCAAGTCCGGCGATTCCGTCGAAAGTAAATCCAGCGCCTCCCTGCCATGCTCGGCGGTCAGAACTTCATATCCTTCCGGAGCCAGAAGACGGCGGCAGCCTTCCCTTATCACCCTCTCATCATCGACAACCAAAATGGTTTGCATGCTGTCAACCTTAGTTGCGGACATCAGCTTCAACAGACGAATTCAATAGTCTTTTCAGGACATTTCAATGGCAATACCACAGTGAATACGGCCCCACCTGCAGGAGAGTTCGCGACCGAGATACTTCCGCCGTGCTGCTGAATTATCCCATAGGCGACAGAAAGCCCGAGTCCTGTACCTTCTCCAGGACCCTTGGTTGTAAAAAAGGGATCGAATATCTTGCTCATGATGTCAGCCGGAATTCCAGGACCGGTGTCTGCAAATTCCAGAATGATCTCGTCGTAGGCTGAATCGAACCGGCTGGTGATCGCTATCCTGCCTCTCCCCTGCATTGCCGTTGCGGCGTTGAGGATAAAATTGATGAAGACCTGTTGAAGCTGGCCGGGGTCGCCGCTCATCGTCGGGAGATCGGGCTGGAGGTCTGTCACGAACACGATATTGTGAAAAAGTGCCTGATAAGTCAACAGTTCCATGGAACGTTCAATGACGGTGTTCATATCGTAATCTAATCTCTGACCTACCGACTGCCTGCTGAAGTCCAGAAGGCGCGCGACAATCTCCTTACACCTCATGCTCTGATTGATTATTTCCTGAAGGTCCTCACCCCATTGCGGATTGTGGGCGGCCAAATCTTTCATGAGTATGTCGGCAAATATCAAGATGCCGGAAAGAGGGTTGTTGATTTCGTGAGCTATTCCCGCAGCCAGCCTTCCTATTGATGCAATTTTTTCGGCCTGCATCAACTGCATCCTGGCCTCCTCCAATTCCTTGCGCATCCGCAGGCGCTCCCTGAGGTCGGAAAATATACCTACGGTCCCTATCTCATGGCCGTTCTTCTCTATGATCGCAGCAGAAAAATTTACCGGTACCTCTTCACCATCTTTTCTGACCAGAGTTATTGGAGTGGAGGTGAGTTTACCGGACGGGCCGTACTCGCCGCTGCGCATTCGCCGCAAATTCTCCTTTGCGATTTCAGGGGTGAAAAACTTATACACGGCGCCAGGCTTACCTATCACCTCATCGGCGCTGTACCCCAGAATCCGCTCGGCCGTATCATTGCAAATCAGGATGTTGCCTTTGAGATCGGCTACCACGATGCCGTCGGCCGAGCTCATGATGATACTGTTAAGAAAACTGTTGGCGCTGAAAAGCTCCCTTTCGATTTGAATATGCTTGGTCAGGTCCTGGAAATACATACACGTTATGTGGCCCTTGCCAAACCTTGCGACCGCTATGCAGGTTTCATATACCCTGTCCTCCCGATGGGAGTTTGTGGCAGGCTGGAGCGTACTGCAAAAACGCAGCTCCTGGTAATGCTCCGTATCGATCTTCCGGGCCAGATCGCGCGTCATGCTCCACAATTGCTGTGGAAGAAGTCCGCCGATCTCTTTTCCTGCCAGATCATCTCTAGAATGGCCGAGTATTTCCGCCATTTTCGAATTTGCATATATTATGCGGTCGTTTTCATCAACCATCAGGATACCCTCCGGGGTAATTTCCACGAGCATCCTGATTTTTTGTTCGGCTTCTACGAGCGGAGTTATGTCCCGGAGCGCCTTGAATCCGCCTATAACCCTGTTTTGCGAATCCGTAATCATGGAAGAGTGGCCCGCAACAGGGATTTCTCTTCCTTCACGATCATGAATTACGCGCCGTACTCCGGCGACAGGTGTCCTCTTTTCCATTGCCTGCTTCAACAGGCAACCATCCGTATGGCAGTACGAAGTTCTAAGCACTTCCGAGCAACGCATACGGTTGACCACCTCACTGCGGCTATATCCCGTGAGTTTCTCAAGGTGTTCGTTCATGTAGGTGATCGTCAGGTTCGTATCGACGGTGAAGAACGGCATCGGGAAATGATCGATAACGCTGGTAAATATGTGATGATCCAGTACCTTCTCTTTGAGACCCACGGCAACCGAAGGGTCAGGCCGCAGTATGAACACACATCCGGCAGGCTTGCCCAGGCTGTCGTTTGCCAACTGCGCGCACAGCAGGTAAGGCGCCCAGCCGCCCTCGTAATTCCTTACATCCACTTGAAACGCATCAAGGGTCCCTCGATTGAGACATTCCTCGATCAAAGATAACTGTTCATTTTGAGCGCTACGCAAAATATCGGAACAGATCAGGCGGCTTGCGCCGGTTGGTTTACATCCTGTAACGGTTTGGGCAGAGTCATTGAGAAAAAGGAGATTGGACTGCATATCCGTAACTATGACCAAGTCGGGTAAACGGCTGAAGCAGACTCGAAAAAGTTCCAGATCCGGCAGGCCGGTGCTGTTTGCAGTCAAAAGGCGCTGGTCTGTTTCGGTAGTTGCAGTAGCTTGGGAACCCATCTTTCTAGCCCTTCTTCGACAAATTGGTTTTGAAGTTCAGGGGCCTTACCGACAGGTACTGAAAACCGGACGAATCAAGACTTAGACTGGAATAAGAGTGAATCCGAACTTAACAGATTTCTTATACCTCAAAACTTATGGGAAAAACAGTTCAATATGGCTGGGGATAATAAACAGTAGAGTGGCGAAAGCCCGGAGGGCGCAATTTTTAAATCGCCCTTTCTCATTGATTAGCGGGCATGCAGACAACCCGGCTGTCCATACGCAAAAGCCGGTAAATCAACATGCCCATAAAAACGGCTGTCATCACGGGATGCCAAAAAAGCGCGAAGTAATTCCCGAACACAGGGTAGAGCAGGTTAGGCAAGAGGCTCATGGATAAGCAGATTGAGGCCATCAGCCATCCAAGCAGGCGGGTCGGCGATGAGTTAAGAGCCGCTACAGCCCAGATCCCCAGGGCCGGCGCGAGAATCACGTAACTGTTTGGTTCATTATTTGGGTTGAACAACATCAGGTAGGCAGCGGTCAGCGTCAGCAGCCACAAACCTCGGAACGTTCCGCAGAGCCGCCGGGCCCCCATCACCCATAACCAAAGGGTTAGCCCTCCCGCTGCAACGCGCATCAATTTCGATACGCCGTCGGGCAGTTCCCAGCCAAAGGTCCGTATAATGCCGCCGATGTCGGCGAAACGGTGTTCGGTAAGTGAGGCCAACACCTGCATATTGGTAAGGAATGCGTGATACTGGGCTATTACATAATCGGCGGGCGCGAACAGAAAAGGCAACAAAACCAAAGCGGCCAGCGCCGGAACGACACGCCAGCGCAAAGGTGAATAAACCACCACCGAGAGCAGCAGCAGCACCACCCCCAGAGGCTTTATCCCGATTGCAAGCACGATCAAAGAAGCGGCAAGCCACCACTGCCGGCGCGGCATACACGCCGCAGCGTGCAAAGTGAGGGCGGCAAACATCACGTTTGCCTGCCCGTTCCGCAGTGCGCCGAGGCATAGCGGCATCGTGAGGAGCGAAGCGTAAAGAAAAGCCCGGGCAATATCAGCCCCGAACAGATCCCGTTGAAAACGCCAAACACCGGCTGCCAGAAGAGCCCATCCACAAATACGCCAGATTATATCGCCTGCCGGCACAGGCAACCAATAAAAAGGGGAAAATAGCAAAGCAAACTGGGGCATGTAGTGATAGCCGGCGGAACCAACGTAGAGACCTCTTCCGGCCCACCAATCGGCGCAGGCCTGGTAGTAGACAGGGGTGACGGTGCGCAGCAGAGGGTTATGCGCCACCAGGATGCTTACAACCAGCAACGGCACGAGCCAGATCAAAAGCGTTAGTTCCGTCTGTGCGCGATCGTCGCCGACCCATTCGGGTGTTTTCGGCAGATTGCCAGTCTCTACTGCGGGCATATGTTTCCCTTTAAACCTTGCGTTTTGCGAACTGTGCAGCACGATCTTACGGCTGCCGGGTGAGTCCGCAGCTTGTTTACCATGAAATTCCATTCCCTGGCAACCCAATGGTAATCCAACTTCACTGCGTCAGCCCAACCGTAGGAAATTTTCTCAATTCATAAAGTTTGGCGTATTTCAGGAAGGTCCCGATTCCTTTAGTCAGTGAAATAAAAAATCCGTCGAACCCCGCAACGAACCCCAGCCGCAGGAAATAATTCCTGAAAAACATCCAAAATCCGTGGAAAAAGGCATCCGCCGGTCCTGCCCTTTTTCCCTCGGAATACATCTGCGCGGCAACTTCGGAGGAGTAGTCGTCGAGTTTTTTGAACAACTCCGAATAGGACCTGTAGCTGAAATGCTCGATGCAGAAGGGCAGTTTGGCCGTGACGCCGTCTACAACAAGTTTTTCGTGCGTAAGCCCTTCAAATCTGCATCTACTCTTTCTGGAGAGCCTCACCTGTTCGTCAGGCCACCAGTCCGTGGATCTGATCCACTTTCCGTGAAAGAAGTTTTTCCGTCGGAATGAATAGCCGTCGGCCGGATTTTTGCCCGAAAGGAGTTCGGCTATCTTCAGGGCCGTCGCCTCGGGAACGCGCTCGTCGGCGTCCAAAATCAGGACCCAGTCTTGCGAGCACTTTTCCAGCGCGCTGTTCTTCTGCGGTCCGTAGCCTTTCCATGTCTCCACGAACCACCTGGCGCCGAACTGCCTGGCGATATCTTCCGTGCGGTCGGTACTCCCACAATCCACAATGACGAGTTCACGGGCGAATGCGACGCTTTCGAGGCAGCGCGGCAAATCGTCTTCCTCATCTTTTGTGATGATGGCGACTGAAAGAGGGACTTTACTCATCCTGGATTTCTCCAGTGTCTGCTGCATGTCCACCCGAACTCAACGTCGCGCTGATCGCGCAAACGCTGCAGATCTCCATGAAAGCCGGACCGCCGCACTCCCGGCAAAACGAGACGCCCTTCCCATCGAAAGGAGGCGCGGGCTCCCTGTTCTTGAGCCATGTAAAATAGAAATCCCTTTTCGTGCCGGGCATTTTTTCTTCCATGAACTGGAGCGCCTCCTTCACAAAATGGCTTGTAGCACCTCGTGAAAGCGGACACGATTCACTCAGAGGCCGAATGGAGGCGAAATGGCAATACGCCCGGAGTTCTCCCGACTCCAGCCGATAGAGCGGTTTTGCCTTTTCCGCAAACAGCGGATGCGTGGAGGGCAGGTACGGATATTGTTTTTCGATGTAATAGGTGCGATGCCGCAGAAAGTTTCCAAGCAGGCGGCCCGCTTCGTCATCGAGATTATGCCCGGTTGCGAGTGTCCGGTACCCTTCACGCGACGCAAGCCGGTTGAGCATCTGGCGCTTCACCGCGCCGCATATCGAACAGATGCTGCGCCGGGTGCGGTAGCGTATCTCATCGATTGTCCAGCCGAAAAGCTCCTTTATCGGGTATTGCACCCAGGTGAGATTGCGCTCCAGGGCAAACTCTTCCACCGCACCAACCGATGCTTCGGAAAAACCTTCAATGCCAAGATTTATATGGAGACCCCGGGTCGTGTATCCGAGGTTATTCAAAATGTTCCAAAGCGCCAGTGAATCCTTTCCACCTGAAACCGCCACCAGGATTTCAACCTCTTTCGAAATCCCGAACTTTTTCATGGCTTTTGCCACGGCCCGCTCGCAAAAAGAAATGAAGCAGTCGCCGCACCAAATCGTGTTGTGGCTCGGAAGCCTGATTTCGCCCTTCCCCCGGCACCGTTTGCATTTAGCTTCTTCGGGCAGTTTCGGAATATGGTATTCCATCGATCTCAGCCTTTTGTTTTTGGGATAATTTGCGATGGTGATCGTATTCCATTTTTGATAATCAGGCTATACTGTTTTCAATAATCCATAACATCAATGCGGAGACTTAACATGGATGGAATGCACTACGAAGGCTTTATTATCAGGCCTCCCAGCGAAGCCGACAGTATATTGCTCCAGGTAACCCTCGGGTGCTCACACAACAAGTGCACCTTTTGCGGCGCCTATAAGGAAAAGCGGTTCACGATAAGAGACGATGCAATCATCGAGGCGGACATTGATTACGCCTCCAGAAATTTTCGGTTTCAAAAAAGGGTTTTCCTGATAGACGGCGATGCTCTGATAATCCCGCAGCAAAGGCTCGTAAGGATATTGTCCGGTATAAGGGAAAAGATGCCCTGGATTCAGCGTGTTGGTATTTACGCCAACGCCAAGGGGATTCTCCGCAAAACAGAGGACGAGCTTGCTCAATTGCGCGATCTTGGGTTGGGAGTGGTCTATTACGGCCTTGAGAGCGGGGACGCCCAGGTATTGCAGGACGTGAACAAAGGGCACTCGCCGGAGCGAATGATCGAGGCTGGACGGAAAATCCGGGCCGCCGGGATGAAGCTCTCGGTGATGGTCATTCTCGGGCTTGCCGGGCGCGAGAGATCGCTCGAACACGCCCGCGCAACGGGCGAGGCGCTTTCATCAATCGACCCCAATTATGTCGGCGTCCTCACATTGATGATCTATCCCGGCACCCAACTGGCCACCCAGGTAAACGATGGCCGATTCGAGCTGCTCACGCCTCTCGAAATGCTCAAAGAACTGCGGGAAATGCTCTCCTATACGAACATGACCCGCGGCCTTTTCTTTGCCAATCACGCATCAAATTACCTGCCGCTCAGAGTTAAAATGCCCGCTGACAAAGAAAAGGCCATCCAGGCGCTGGATAGCGCGCTGAATGGAGAGACAGCCCTGAAGCCCGAATCGATGAGAAGGTTTTGAACCGTCAAATCGGAGGAGCGATAGTCACAAGCACCCGCATGTCCGTCTTTGCCCTCAGGCCATGCGGTTCCGAAATATCCGAGATGAGGACGTTTCCAGGCCCGGCCGGCAAGACGGCCCCCTTGTCCCCCAGGAACTCACCCTCGCCCTCCAGTACGGCGATGCTGACCTGGCCCTCGATATCGTGTGAATGTATTGGAAGCGTCTGGCCCGCCTTGAAATTGAAGTTCAGTATCTTGAAATAAGGCGAATCGTGTACCAGAAAATTCCTGAAATTCAGTTCTGAGAAACCGTTTTCCGCGTACAAATCAACTTTTTTCATTTCATCTCCTTCTTTGCCGGCAACGTCCGGGTTTCCACGCACAAACCAACCTTATCAACCTTAACCACTCGTTAGGCGATTTAGCTTACATAATAACGACTCGATTTCGGGGACGCCTTGACTTCAGTCAAAAACCGGAGGAATATTCGCGCCGGTCAGAGTTTGCTTTGCTGACGGCCCGATTCAAAAAGGGGTTGTGCCGCCCTGCGTGGCCTCATCAACTTTTTATCGTAATCTTCCGGAGATTTTCCCGCGTTTTCTCAGAATACCAGATATCCAGAAACTCCTTTATAGAACCCTTTTCCCGCAGCGCGATCTGTTCACAAACGGGCACTCTCAGCAGGTCCTTGATGCCTGCAAAGGCGGCCGAATCCCTGCCCGCAAATTCCCGCGCAACTTCCAGGGCCCTGGCCGCGAGCAGATCTTCCTGCACCGCTTCATCGACCAGTCCGATTTGCAGCGCCTCCCGTGCCGAATACATCCGCCCGGAATAAAGCACATCCTGGGCTTTTTTCGATCCGATGCAATAGACCAGGATGGCCGTGCTTCCGGCGAATACAGACGAGCCGAACCCGATCTCGTTGAGGGCGATTTTCGCTTTCCCATCTACCATGAGCCTGTGGTCGCAGGCGATCGCCATCATGCAGCCCCCGGCAACCGTGTGGCCGTTCAGTGCGGCTACAACCGGCTTCGGGAAACGGAACAGATACCGGTAAAAATCGGTGAATGCGTCCAGGTATTGTTCGAAATCGCCCTTCGAATAGCTCAGGAATTCGGGGATATCGAACCCGAAAGAAAAAAAACTGCCGGTACCCGTCAAGATCACCGACCGGACGCTCTCATCGGTTTCCAGGCCCTGGAAAATATAGTGCAGCTCCGAAACGACGCTCCCGTTGAGAGCATTGACTTTCCCTCTCTCGATCCTGACCGTCGCGATACCGACACTTTTGCTCGAAATCACAAAGCTCATGCTCAGATCCTCCTTCCGCCTCCGCACTGACAATCTCCAGGCCCCGCCAGGCGGGAGAACCGGTTCCCCCCGCACCCCCGCAAAATTGCGGCCGTGTGGCGCAGTCCAATCTTTTCGGTATTTCCTAGCAGATTCCGAACCGGCTGAAATCGCCCATTCGGGGGATGGATGTAAATTTTCCACGCGAAGCCGCAATCGTGGAAAATTGCAGATGAGGCTCAGTCTATGAGTTTCAGGCGGGCTGCAATGATCGCCGCTTCGGTACGGTCGTTTGCCCCGAGCTTGTTGAAAATGTGGATAACGTGACTTTTTACTGTATGGGGGCTGAGTGAAAGGACTTCGGCAATTTCGATGTTGCTGAGGCCGCCGGCGATGAGCCTCAGTACCTGGGATTCCCGTGCGGTCAGGGGCGCAAGGATTTTTTCGGCCGTTTTACGGGCCCCGGCCGGCGCCAACTGCTCCAAGCTCCTCTGAAGCTTGGCCATCCGCCCCTGCTGCTTGTCTACCGCAAGTTTCCTGTCCGTTATATCGAAGCCGATCGTCGCAACGAATGCGACCCGGCCTCCTTCTTCGAAAATGGGAAAAGCCCTGATCTCGCCCCACCGGGAGAGGCCGTTGGGGAGTCTTTGAAGCCTTTTCCGCTCCACCATGCAAGGCTCTCCGGACTCCAAAACCAAACGCACCGGACATGCCTCCAGGCAGGGTTCTTTTCTATCCTGGTAGAATTCATGGCAAAACAGGCCGGCCCTTCGGCCCTCGTCCTCAACCCTGTTGTGCCATACGATCCGGTAGCTTCTGTCGATTACGTTGCAATGGAAATCGATCCCCTGGAAAATGGTGTCGAAAAAGATGTCCGACATGCCTGCCGAAGAAGGCGAAAGCCTCTCATCCATACAGCGCTTCACCTTGCGGAGTTTTCATCCACTTCGTACTGGTCGACGGAACAGCAGCAGTCGCCTTTGATCCCCAGCATGCTGTTTATCACTGCCGTCGCACAGCCCACTCCGGCACGGACGGAAACGGCCCCCGACGGACAATTGAGGGCGCACGCTCCACATTCGATGCACGAATCTCTGTCGGCGATATGCGCTTTTTTGTGCGATATTTCAAATACCCCCCGGGGGCAAACTGTTGCGCACATGGCGCATCCGGAACACGACTCGCCGTCCAGTTGCAGGGTTACTACGTCTTTGAGATAAACCAGCCTGCTCATAAATCCTCGATCAGACAAAGATGGAAGTTATCCAAAAAATGGCTCCCAGCGCGACTGCAGCGATTTGCGCCGGGACCGCCCACCGCATCTCCTTCTTAACGCCTGAAAGAGAGGTAAAGGTGGAGCACCCGGTAAAATTCATAGCCAGGTAAGCCGAGACGCCTGGAATTATCAGCGTCCAGGCCGCAGTTTCCAGCGCGCCCGCCGCAGGCAGGGACCCGGTTGTGTTGCGCAGCGTCAGAAAAAGGAGCACGCAGGCAATTCCCGGCCAAATGCCCTTTATCGAAAAAGCCCTTCCGGGAAGCCAGGGGAGAAGCGCAGGTGTCAACAGGCATCCGGCAGCAATCGCCATGATGAGTCCCAGGGCCGTAAAGCCTCCGAACCTCAGAATGTTCGAAAAAAAACCGCCGTATGCGCTAAACCCGCTCAGAAGCAATACCAGCGGCAGGACCATTAGAAGAGTCTTGAAAGCGTGAATCATCTCGACCGGAACAAGCGACAACCGTTCGCCGGTTGTGAACGTCTTCGTTCGCATGCCCGGTCCGGCCTTCATGCCTGAGTCCATAAATGCGGGGAGGTCCGCGGCCTGAACCGGACCGTAGACCACTTTGAATCCGGAAAGTTTTTGTACCTCATGCGCGGAGATGCCGGGAGCGCCAAGCTGCGGGACGATGACCCTGCGATGCTTGACCACCGTGGCCAGCCCGCACGCTTCGATCATGCCGGCCAGCTCTTCGGTCCCGAAAGTCCCCTTTCCCGCCGCGCACCAGACGTTTATTCCGCCGGTGTCCAGGACCAGTATCCAGGCGTTTCTGCCGGGCAGCGCTTCCCTCAGGCAATCGAAGCTCATCTTGAAATTGGCCGATACCAAAACCGGCGAATCCGCATCAGGGACCCCCAATGCATAAAGCCCGGGGTCAACCTTGTAGTTCATCCGCCCGATGGCCCAGCGTACTTTGAATGTACCTGATATGTCACGGAAACTAAGCTTTGATTCGACTCCGGGCACCTTGCCGGCGAGCGTTTCGATGGAGCCGGAAACAAACGGCTGATTCAGACTGGGAAGGCCCTGCCGGGCCTTTACGGTCTTGGACGGTCAACACGGAGGCTTGCCGGCCTGAAGCGATATAGGCGCCGCGCAAGCGTCACTTGTATTTTTCTGCTGCCAGGGCTCGGCCTGTTCAGCGCAGCATGTTTTTTCTCTGATCTCGTTCAAGCTGCTTCCTTCTCGTAAAGAGGCAATTGCTGTTGCGGTATGATTCCTTTACAGCGTAGCTGACATCAAGATATCTTATTCCCATGAAACATTCAATCTACGGCGATCAAGCGCGCGAGGCCGGGCGCTTCGCCCCGGATGCTTCGTCTTGCTGAGAGCCGGCCAATCTGCTACGCTATGCCCTCATTACGTTGACTAAACGCTCCAATGGCAATTGAACCCGGGGACCGTACTAATGATGCTTCTCAAGATTTTGATACTTTCTATCGTTCAGGGGGCCGCAGAGCTTCTGCCCGTGTCAAGTTCCGCTCATGTTATCGTGGCTGAAAAACTAATGGGCCTTGACCCCGTCAGCCCCGAGATGACTCTTCTGCTGGTAATGCTGCACACGGGTACAATGTTTGCCGTAATCGTTTATTTTTGGAGGGCGTGGAAAGCAAATTATTTTAGTTCGCGTGAGGTCTTTATACGCTTTGCAAAGCTCGTTGTCGTAGCCACCGCATTTACAGGCGTAGTAGGCCTTTTGCTTAAATACCTGATCGAGAAGGTCGTCTTTCGAAATGTTCCTCATGCCGAGGTTGAGCTCCTTTTCGGCAACATGACCCTGATCGCGGTGTCGCTGTTTACCGTGGGCTTGTTCATCGTTTATGCCGGCCTCAAGGGGAAAGGATCAAGGAACCGGTTGAGGAATAGATCGAGTCTGAGCTTCAAAGAGTCGTCATGGATCGGGGCCATACAGGGTCTTTGCCTTCCCTTCCGCGGCTTTTCCCGGTCCGGAGCCACGATTTCAATGGGACTGACCCTTGGCATAGGCAAAGTGCAAGTCGAAGAATTCAGTTTTGCCCTTGCCGTGGTGCTGACACCGCCGGTTATCGCCCGCGAGGTGCTACGCCTGCTGCATGCGCAATCGGCTTCGCTCTCTCAAACTTCCCCGCTTCTTACCCTCTTCTATCCCAGTTTCCTGGGAATGGTGTTCAGTTTTATTGCCGGCCTTCTGGCGCTCAGATGGTTATCACGCTGGCTTGAGCGTGGCTTGTGGCATGTCTTTGGCTTTTACTGCCTGGCGGCATCGATCGGGGTTTTCGCACTGCACTCGCTGTTCGGGATCTAGCGGAGAATGGTTATTCTCAGGTCTTAAATCCTCGACTTTGGTGTCATGCGCCCTTGTCTCATCCATTGCCGGGGGCTCGCCTTTGGCGGACGCCTCATAGGGGTGGAGCTGACCGTTTATGCGCCAGTCCCCTCCGCAGGGATAGCGTTACGCCAAGAAGTGAAAATACTGCAAAAGAACACAACCCCACCTGCATACTGGAAATAAACGCGGGTATGGTCTCATTTGTCACCGGCTGTGTTCCCATGAGAAGGGAAAAAACCAGGGTGATGGTCGTCATGCTGGTCACCATGCCCAGTGTTCGCATGGTTCCAATCATGCCCGAAGCCATCCCGTATTCCTGCGTCCCTACGCTCCCCATTATGGCAACGGTGTTTGGAGTGATGAAGACGCCAAAGCCCGCCCCGATCAGCACGAGATCCACTGCGATCATGGGCAGGCTCGCCTTCGTTCCGATTGTCAAAGCTATCAGAACCAACCCGACACTGATGGCCCCAATCCCCAAGTTGGCCAATTTGACAGGGGCAAGCCTATCCGTGATCCTCCCCACCAGAGGCGAAACGACCATTTGTGAAACAGGCTGAAGCAGCAGCATAAACCCTGCCCGGTGCGGAGACAGGCCCATGACATACTGCAGGTAGAGGCTCATAAAGAAAGTCAGCCCAAAGGTTGCCGCGTAGCTGACCATTGCCGCGAAACAGCTCAGGGTAAAAAATTTGTTCTTGGCAAGTATCGAGATGTCGATGAGCGGATTTGGAGTACGGGTTTCCCAAATACCGAAGAAGAAGATCAATACGAATCCTGTGGACATCATAGCCAGTCCCGGACTCCCGGCGCTCAGATGAGATGCGCCAAGCATGACCAGCGCAACCCCGGCGGCATATATGAGGCTGCCCTGCCAATCCATCTTTTCACTGCGGGCAACTCGCAACTGGCCGCGCATGCGATAGAAGCACAGGAGACTTGCGACTATCCCGAATGGAACGACCAGCCAGAATATGTATCTCCACCCCAAATGGGTCGTTATAAATCCCCCAAGCACCGGACCTGAAGAAAGGCCCGAATAGGTGAAAGCCGAAACTATCCCGATCTTTCGACCACGCACTTCAGGAGGAAAAGCGGAAGCGATCAGCGCCATGCTGCCCGAAAGAAGCATAGAGGCGCCCATTCCCTGGAAGAACCGCTGAACAAGAAGCATCCCTATGCTTTGCACGAACCCGAGCGAGGTGGTCATCACGGTGAACAATACAAGGCCGGTGAGAAATACCCTGACTCGGCCGGCCAGATCCCCCAGGCGTCCAAAAGTCAGCATGGTCATTGCCAGGGATAGTATATAAAGCTGTTCCACCAGTCCGAGTTGCCCGGCTGATGCCTTGAACTCCTTCCCTATCGATGGAAGCGCCACCCCCACTGCGGTGAGCATCAAAGGCACCATGAACTGAGCCACGCAGACAGTGAGAAGAACGGCTCCAGGGGAAGTTATTTTCTGATCTGCCATTTCTTTCCTTTGAACCGGTATTTTTGTATCCTAAAATAATCAGGCGCATGGACGCGCAGCACCATGCGCCGAAAAAGTCGGACATATCCCTCTCCGGCCATTCGTACGAGTCTAAAGCGCTCACAATCTATAGCGTGCCGACAAGATGAATAAAAGATGGGGAAAATGCAAGTGGTTACGGTCCAATCTCGTGGCCGGTATTAAAGACCTCAGCGTTGAGAGGATGATCGATGGTAAAGAGATCGCGTTTGCCGCTTTTCTGTATGCTTCTGATATTTATTTGCTTACGCCCCCTAACCTCTTTTGGTGGATATCTGCCAAGGGGCTTTGTCTATGTAGAGGACATTGTTCCCGGCATACAGATAGAGCTGCGGTATTTTTCGAACCACAATTTTGTCGGCGAACGCATAGACGGATACACGGCCTCCCGGTGCATTCTTACGAAGGAAGCGGCCGCGGCCCTGAAGGGCGCTCAGGAAGATTTGAACCAGTTCGGTCTCGGTCTAAAAATTTATGATGCATACCGGCCTCAGCGGGCAGTCGACCATTTTGTAAGGTGGGCTAAGAACCCCGGCGATGTTCGCATGAAAGGGGAATTCTACCCGGAAGTGGCGAAAGAAAAGCTCTTCACGGATGCTTATATAGTAGAAAAATCGGGGCACAGCCGTGGGAGCACCGTAGATCTAACGATCGTGTCGCTCGACCCGAAGGCGCGGGGTGTAGAGTTAGACATGGGGACCTGCTTTGATTACTTCGGGCCGCAGTCATGGCCGAACAACCCTGAAATCGAGGCCGGCCGGCGCGCAAATCGCATGCTGCTGCGGCAAGTCATGGAGAAGCACGGGTTTACCCCATACTTGAAGGAATGGTGGCATTTCACTTTGAAAGGAGAACCCTATCCCGAAACCTACTTCGATTTCCCGATACGCTGAAATAGTACGTCACTTCTTGCCGGGATTACTGCGTTCATTCATTCTGGAAAATCTTTAAAGCACAATTTTCAGCAATCCGAGTGAAATCTTTGTCCGTCGTAAAGAGCTGCGCTTTGCGCTCAATAGCTATTGCGGCAATTAGACAGTCAACCGTGGAGACTACGACTCCACTTCTGCGGCATCGATTTGCTATTCGTGCTGCTTCGATATGGGCTCGCTTTGTGGCAAGAACGATTGGAAAACCCGCCATGGCCTGCTGAGCTTTTCAAACTGAAGCTCTTCCCGCACTCCTGAGAGAAGCTCCTGCAGGACAATTCCCGGCAAGCCAATGCTCTCATCAGCGGCAATCAACCTTCGAAGCACTTCAGCGTCTCCAAATTCCGCGGAACCAGAGCTTATTTCTTCGAAAAGCAAGAGACCAAACAAGGATCACCGACGCCTCCGTACTTCCTTGTAGTCGAACTCCGGATCGAAATCGATGGTCCCGAATGTCTCGAGAGTCCCGAGACGTTGACGTCTCGCTATGTATTCCCTAAGAGCTTCATTGACTGCATCTCGTTTGGTCCGATGGCCGCCAATGCGCTTGGCCTCCTCCAGCAATTGCGAATCAATATTAAGGTTTGTGGGCATAGGGAACTCCTCCCTGTCAGCATCATTCTGATATCCATACCATAATTTTACACAAACAGCCACACAACAGCTTTGCCACGCGGTTTCTGTTGCCGGTCTCGGAGGTCGCAAGATCGCTGGTCGAGGGTCAAATATAGTGAGCGCGCCCGATGGTCTGCCACAGAGAGCTTGGCAATCGCGTCGCTGCCCTTGCCGTCTATGACCTCTGTCGCGCCCAGCTCGCCGCTGCCCTTCACGTATCTCCATCCCCTTCGACCGAAGCCCTCTACACAGCACTGTGCCCTAAATAAATCGCTCCGCCTATCCGCCTCACATCGCCCTCATAGAATAAAAACATAATAGATACGCGTGGTTGCACTATCCCGTCGTTACCGACAACATGCCTTCAGGTGTTACCTCCGTGTTACCTCATCCATGTTAACCCCACACAAATCTAGAAATCCCTTCGAAGCGCATAAACTAAACGAGGATTCAATGAAACAGAAGCTGTTAATCCTGAATCTTGAAGATAACCTGCACGACGCCGACTTGAACAGGGAAATGCTTGCCTGCCAGGGCATCGATTGTAAGCTGATCTGTGTCGATACACGTGAAGATTTTCTTGACGTTATCGAGCGGGAATCCCTGGATATTATTCTTGCAGACTATTCCATTCCCTCTTTCGATGGTCTCTGTGCGCTCGATCTGGCTCGCGAGCACTGCCCCGATGTGCCTTTTATTTTCATCAGCGGAACATTGGGGGAAGATATCGCGATCGAAGCCCTCAAGAGCGGCGCGGCCGATTACGTTCTCAAAGAGAATCTTTCCCGCCTTGCGCCTGCGGTGCGCAGGGCACTCAAGGAGAGAGACGAGCGGAATGAACGCAAGAGAGAGAAAGAGGAGCGCGAACGGCTCGCGGCAAAGCAGCGCCAGTCGGAGAGACTCGAATCCATGGGCACACTTACCAGAGGCATAGCCCACGACTTCAATAACATCCTCGCTGCGATCAGTGGCTACACGGAATTGGCCCTGCATCAGCTCACGGGAGAAAGTCCGTTGCGGCAGTACCTGAAGCAGGTACTCCACGCCAGTTCACGCGCCTCGGATCTGGTCAAACAGATCCTTGCCTTCGGCTGCAAGACCGCGCGGGAGCGGAAACAGATAATGGTTTCACTCAGCGTAAAAGAGTCGCTCAAACTATTGCGGTCTTCACTGCCCGCAACCATTGATATTCACCAGGACATTTCAGAGTCCGCCGAGCAGGCCGTGGTTTTGGCCGACCCTATGGAGATGCGTCAGGTGCTGATGAATCTTTGCACCAATGCCGCCCACGCCATGAGCGAAACAGGCGGCGTTCTGAGTGTGAAATTGTCCGATACGATGGTCGATCCATTCACGGCATCGAGGCATCCTGAACTGCAGCCGGGTCCTTACGTGTGCCTCACAGTGAGCGATACGGGGCACGGCATAGGAGAGACGGTAGTGGAGCGAATCTTCGATCCCTACTTCACGACCAAGGTAACAGGTGAAGGAGCGGGGCTGGGTCTTGCCGTGGTTCATGGGATCGTCAAAGGGTGCGGGGGAGCGATCACCGTCCGCAGCAAGCCTGAACAGGGAGCAACCTTTAATGTGTTTCTTCCGAACAAAGGGCATAGGACCGCACCGGATCAAACAGTTCAAGAACCGCTCCCCAACGGCAGTGAACGGATACTCATCGTGGACGATGAAATCGGTCTGGCGGATCTCGGAAAAAACATTATAGAGACGCTCGGCTACACGGTGACCGCCTTGACCAACAGTTGTGAAGCCCTGGAAACCTTCCGGTTAGAGCCGGATGCATTCGATCTCGTAATAACCGACATGGCCATGCCGGGCCTCAACGGTCATGAACTCGCCAAGGAACTTTTGGCAATCCGCCCGGATGTGCCGATCATCCTTTACACGGGATTCAGCGATCTCATCGATGAAAAGCAAGCCAAAGAGGCGGGAATTCGCGAATACATCATGAAGCCCTACAAGATCTCCACTATGGCCGCAGCTATCAGCCGTGCGCTGGGATCATCTTGAGTTGCCGTCGGGCTTCTCATTCCTGTCTGCAGCAGTCTGTTTCTTGCCCTATACGGGCAAGGGGACACCGTCTTAACGCCTGCTCCCGGTGATGGCACATCCCTGCAGTTCATTTCAATTCCCAGGGGAAATTGAAGGGCTATTCTGAGCGCCCGATCAAAATCTGAATCGATTACATTGCAGGGTACTCCCGAGTTTTTGGATCAGACCTTGGCAAAGGTTGAAACCGCCAACCCGATATGGCAAAAAAGTATGCCGATCAATTCGGAGGATGAAGGCTTAATGCCGCCTGCTATCCATAGGGTTACCAGCGCAACCCACGAGGTCGCGAGCCAGATGATCGAGATCTCATAGTAGGAGAGATGGAAATAATGTTTTCCGATCTGCATGAGGACCCCGCTCAGGATAAAAACGACGATGGTAACGAGCACAATGAACGGCTTGTTCATGAACACCAGTTTCAGGTATTCCTGGACCCCGTTTGCCTCGTTCCACTGGATGCCCGAGAGAAGAGCGGAGACAGCCATAAAGAGGCATGCAACTGCGTAAAAGAGGGCCACATCCATCAGTTTTCCCCTTTCCATGGTTCCTTTAGCCGCAAATGTTTGCGTACAGGTGCCCGATGTCTTCATGTGTCGGTCCAAACCGCTGATGTGGCATGGTAAAGAAAAAAGATATTCTCTATCGCTGCAGTTGCCCCTCTTCACCCTGCGCAATTAACAGGAGTATTTGTACTTGTCTGTCGCAATCCTTCGTATCGCTGCACTCAACGTCGAAGGTCAATAACAACCTCGCCCGATGGCATACTCGCATACTCGCATCCACCCGGGATACCATTCAGAAACCCTTCTGTGCGGGCACGTCTTTCTCACCAACCTTGCCCGTGGATACGATGGCTGTTCTCCATCGCGCCACCTCCCGATAGGGGGCCAGCCCTCGCGGACACACGCGCTGGCACGCCTTGCACCCGTTGCACAGCAATGCGCCATGCTCAATGGCCATCGAAGGATCTCCCACCTTTGCCGCCGCCATAATGCCGCGAGGTCCGGCGAAATCGGGACCCGCTTTCAGCGCTACAGGGCAGGCGCCAGCGCATTGTTCGCACTCCATGCACAGCATTACCTGAGAATCTCCTCGCCGCACGAGATCAATTAGAAGAAATACAATGGCGGCTACCGGCGCAATAATGCATGCTGTGTTAAGTGCCTCGAGCATGGCGATTTTCCCCCGCTACTTGCCTGACAGCGAGTCCGACTTTGTTATGACTTTGACCGGACACCATACAAAGCATTTTCCACAACGCGGACATTTCCCCTTGGAGTACACAGGCCGGATCGCTCCGTCTTCTCCTTTGCGCATCTCCAGTGCAAGATCTCCTCCACTGATCACGCTGCGGCATCCATCAATGCAGCGTGTGCATAAGGGATAGAGGCAACGCTGAATGCCTGTCTGGCGCCCATTTGCCATTGCCTCCTTCAGCGCATTGAACATGTCCAGTTCACGGGTGTAGCTGTCCATACGCTTCAGTATCTCGAAACCTGCGGCTTGATCGTCTTTATCAAACCGTACATCTATATCCGAGCGATCACCCCGGTCGACCTCTATGATTCCATTTTCCACCGGTTTAACAATGGCTTGCATATGTCCCTGAGAGTCATACGCAAATACGAAAACGCGGAGGCCGTTCAACTCATTCGGGACGCGAATACGAACTTTTTGATCGACAAACTCAAAGCTGGCTTTCACTGGCGCGGCAAATTTCGGATAATTCCCCGGAAAGTCTTCCCGGAGCGTCTTCTGAACAAGGAAGGCGCCGGCGGCCAGCCCTAGAATGATGAGTGAGACCTTTATTGCAGCGTTACCGGCCATTGGACACCTTCAGTTCGGAGTCTTCCTGTTCGCGCATCTGGTTTATTATCCGAAGCAGCGGAAGTCCAAGCACGCAGGAGCGCTCGCACGCCCCGCATCGGATGCAGAATTGGGCGGCGTTGCGGGCTTGCACTTGATAGGTAACAACCTCCGTATCCGGTGCAACGTGCAGATCGTTCAGGGCGGCATGCGCTGAAACCTTCTTGCCCGCAACCATGATTACCATGTCCGGATCTATGGCGACCGCCTTCGACAGCCGAAGTCTCACGTTCGTAGTATAGATGTAAATACGCGGATCGCCTGCAAGGGCGGCGTCGATGAATCCCTGAGGATCGATTCCGAGTATGCATGAACTGTTGCAGGCTTTGCATTTGTAGCAGGACAAAACCCAGGGTTGACGCGACGCGAGTGAATTTGCGACAATCGCAAGCAGAAATAGCGCAAGGATGCCCATTATTGCCGCATTGAATCTAACCAATGACCGGTTCATAACACCACCGTCAGTCCTCCGACCAACAGGCCCCCGATAACGCCTCCAATGTGATAGGGCCGATAGCCGAATAGCAGGTTGGTTAGAACTCCCGTTATTGCTCCGATGAGCAGCATTGTGAGAGCAAATCTGGGGTCGAAGCCCGCCGGCCCGATGCCGTGCAGCGGGACCAGCAACGCTGCTAACGGGACGCCTAAGAATATCCCAAGCGCTTGTGGGCGACTGGACCAGGACCCACGAATCCGCAGGCGGCCTTCCCCGATGTTTCCAACGCCTCCGAGAGGTGACGGTCCGCACGAAGCAGCGCTCGAAAGCACAAACGATGCGAGCAGAACCGCGGGAGCGGTGGTGAAGCCGGAAGCCTCGGCGACACGGCTGCCGAACATGAGCACGCCTGGAATCAGGCTTACTGAAATAATCCGGCCGCAAGGCATAGCCAGAAATAATGGAAGAAAAACTAACAGGACGCTGACGCCGACGTACCCGAGTAAGGTGTGCTCGGCAAGAAGGACGAGGACCGCCTGCAACACTTCGAAGCCGCCTGCCGTCAGTAGGGCGCCGGCAACGATGTATCCGGCGACCAGTGCCGACAGCGGATGCAGCATGATTCCGCCCAGAAGGTCTCGAAACGAGAGTCGTGCGACGAACATGACAACAACGGTCATGAGTGTGAGAATTGTCTGTATCGGGATCGGCGGCTTTACCGCAACGACAATGATTAATACCGCAATAAACAAAATAAAGGACAAATATCCGGACTCGGGAACCGGCCTCGAAGGACCAGCCGGGGCCTCTTCGGTCCGCATGCTTAAGCTGCGTCCGTAGTAGAGGCGAATCGTGGCCATCGTTGCGACCGTGATTGCAAGGATCGCCATCTGATTCGGTTTGGAAAACGCTCCCATAGGAAATCGGCCCATACCTTCGCCGAGAAGACCCAAACCGCCGATCAGCGAGGGCGCGCACGATGCTCCTGCGTTTACAAGAAATCCGAAGACTACCATCGCCACCATTGTCTTGTCCTCCTGAATCCTGGCGATCTCAAAGCCCAGCATCAGCGCCAACGGCATGAGCGGAGCAGCCAGGATCCGGCCGCACGGCATAGCGAAGATCGTCGGGAAGTTCACAAGCAGTACGATTGCGAATGGCAATCCCAATGGAGTACGGGTTAACCGCTCGACAAGAGAGGCCGCGGCCTGAAATCCTCCTGCCGCCTGAAGCGCGCCGGCAAAAAGAAATCCCGCGATGGTGCTGGTTATCGGATGGAGGCTTGTAGCAGTAAATATCTGAGCCCAGAGGATACGCGGCCCCACGATCATTCGAAGCAAGACAATGACTACCGATATCAAAACGAGAACGCTTTGCAATGTAAGGACCCGTTGAGGGATCCATCCTCGCAGGGCTGCAACGAGCGTAGTCACAAACAACATCAATGAGATGGCACCGAGCACCGTCACTATCGGACCCTTACAATAGAAACCCGTTGTTGCACTTTCCGGGGCTGACCGGCAGGCGTAAGACATTCCGCGCCTGGTGAAATCTGAGCCAACCGGGAACCGTCCCCCGAGATTGAGCCGTCAGAGCAACCTGAGAAACTGCAATCGCCGCACGAACTCGTGCCCTTGCATCCCGCCGAATTATTACGCGACGTTGTAATGATACTGTAGACGCCAATTCCCACGAGGATCGCAGCTATCAGGAAATGCAAGCCCGCCATGCTTCGCCTCACGCCCTCAAGCCAATAAATAAATGAGGACCGCGCTCAAAACCCCGCCTGCGAGTCCGCCCAGGTCGTACGGCCTGGCATGGAGAGCAATATTGAAAAGCACTCCAACCGCTACGCCCGCTCCAATAAACCACTTCCATTCGTGTTCCCTGACTTTTTGCAGCAAAATTTCTCTGTTCATTAGATTTCTCGTGCCTATCGTTGAAGCCCGGTTGCATCTGCGCTCTCGTTCCCCGCTACGGATGCGTGGTCGATCGAAGCACCGGTTTCCAGGTGCCCCGCGAAGGCAAGAGCCGACGCGCCGTATCCAAGAGCATCATCGAGTTTTACCAGCAGCCGGTCGGCGACAACCGACTTTCGAGCAATAAGCCAGCCGGCTATACGATGTATCGCAAGGTCTTTTTTGTTGAATGGACAAGCCCCCATACACGCCATGCACTTTGGGTGGCCTTTGATGAAGGTCCAGCATTTATTGCCGTCTACCGGCCATTTCGACAATCCATTTGCGACTACCGGCGCCCCCGTTGGAATCGCCCGTACGGGACAGGCGCGGGCGCACTTGTTGCAAGCGCGGCAGAACTCCTGGATGCCCAGGTCCGCTTGTTTGTCCGGGATTAGCGGCAGGTCCGTGGTAACGATCGGAAAGCTGCCGCGCGGTCCAAACTTCGGGCTGATCAGTACACCGTTTTTCCCGACTTCGCCCAGTCCGGCTTCTACCGCAACCGGGATAACCTGGACTTCACTCCAACGGCCGAAGTGCGCACGCGCTGCGTAGCCGAAAGACCGAATCTCCCCGGCCAATTCGACCGCGATTTTGCCCCCGTCCTGGAAAAATTCCAGCGTCTGGCGCATATCCTCGACGTCCGCGGGAGACATTGCGTGGGTGGACTCTACCTTCTTGCAGGAAAGGAGGGCTGCAAGCTCCTCGGGGATTGCCGAGTACTGCTTCTCCCAGGGACTCGGCGCAATTGGATTGGCAAGGCGATAGTCCAACCCTTTTCCGATCACGATCGCATACTTGTGCTTCAGTTGAACCGGATTGCCATTGTTGTCTTTGGCGAACACGAACCGGGGGTCCAGCTCCGTAATGCCGACAACATCGGCCCCCAGTTCTCTGGCATCCGCCTTTATCTTTTCAGTCAGGAGTTCCCGGTTGGTCACTTCGACGCGTTCAGGGGATACCGGACCATCCCGCAAAACGCGATGAGACACCTTCCCGACGCATACGTCATAAATCGAAAATGTCAGTACGTCTTCATTAACTGCAGTTTCGAGCTTCTGCAGGACTTCATTGCCCGGTTGCATGGTGGCGTCGTACTCCACCTCTCCTTTGAGGTTTTGCCGGATGTCCTTGCTGGTCAGAGTGTAATCCGAGCGAATCAGCAAAGAGGCTACAAAGAGCGCAGCCAGCAGATTGCCGGAGATCAGCGTTCTGCGAATAGTTTGGTTCTCGAGCCTCCCACTCCGCTTGAGCATGATTCCGGCAGGCAGAGCGAGAAAGGCAAAAATCATAATGAAAACAGAGATTGCGCAAGCTCTCGCCTCGTGCTCTTCGAGGGCCGCCAACGCCAGGAGAAGAGCAAGCGCGGCAACGCCAAGGATCAAAACCGCCGATCCGGCCTCGTACCACCGCCACCGATTTGGTGTCCTCGTCATAATTGGTCCTCGATTCCTGCGCCCGCCGCACTTATGCCGCCCGGATGGGACCATGCCCTTGGGGCATGGTCCCATCAAACGCGTCACGCCTATGCTGCTTCCTGCTTAACTTTTCGCGTGGAGGTGTCAATCTGTCCTTCGCTCTCCGACCTGGGACGAACGAAAGCCAAAATCGCTATGCCCGGCAAACTCCAGATAATAAAGAGCAGAAGGAATCGATAAGCCGCGTGTGAGGCGCCTACAGAAACAGTGTCCACAAAAGCCCAGATCCCAAATGCAAGGAGTCCCGCTTCCACCAGGAACAGCAGCAGCTTGTACCAGCGTATTTTAAGATTGACTCTCAGTATGCTTTGCATCCAGTCCTCCTTTACTTCTCCGCCTGCCACATCTTCACCGCTTCTTCATACGATACCAGGCCGTGCTCGTACTTGGATCGTGGTGGATAGACGTTGCTGTCCGCGTGATTAGAGCCCCCCGTAAACGCCTTGCCCGATTTCAGCAAAGCATCAGCTTCGGCTACGGTAATTGCCTTACCAGGCAGCTTCATGTCGTGAGGAAGTTCTCCCTTTGCATAATCCTGGTGAACGTTGCGGCTGCGCCCATGGGAATCGAACAGGTCCTTAGGGGGCTGTCCCCACTCTACTCCCTTGTAAGTCAACCCGATTTTCCCCATTTTTGCCCCCACACCTGTTGACCATTCTTCAGCCGTAGACCTGTCTTCCTCCGTGTAGATATAGTTAGCGATCTGATAAGGCAGGGGCATCTTGAACCCTGGCTCTTCCAATACCCAACGTGCAGGCCTGTTAACATTGTGTGGGCCTGCCGGGTCGGATACCTCGAACTCCAGCCAATCTTCTAATCCGAGAGCATTTACATTTCCGAAGAGGTAGGGCGCAATAAAGGAGTGCCGAATGATATAATTGCCTACCCTGTGAAACGCCGTGTGCGGTTTGTTATAAGGACACACCCTGAGACATTCATTACAGCAGTTCCCGGAGAGGTTGCCCGACCGGAAGCGTGCGCACTTATCTTTGTCGACCTGCCACATCTTCACGCCGTTCTCGATGGTCGGTTCCCCCATCGGAATGGAAGCAACCGGGCAGGCTCTGGCGCAGCGGTCGCAATGTGCGCACATGCGAGTGATGCCATATCCTTTCTTCTTTTCAACCTTCAAGGGAAAGTCAGTCAAAACTACCGCCGATTTGAATCTCAACCCCCCCGCGGAAGGAACCACGGCGTCGCTCAGACGGCCAAACTCACCTGCGCCGCCGTAAACTGAAAATACCGTTTCAATTGTGTCGTAAATGAACGGGCCATATCCCGCGCGGGCTTCGTAGCCCATGTCTCGCAGCATCTGCGCGAGACGAACAGCAACCCATCCGCTGGTGCTGTACGCGGCCCCACTTTTCGTTACCGACCACCAACCGCTACCAGGATCGTTATGTACGCGGTCCCAGTTCTGATCGGTAAAAACCTGAATGCCGTACTTCATGCCCTTCATTTCGTCCAGGCTGGCCGGTGCACCACCGGACATCAAGTGATGCGAATAGATCCAGCGAGGGTCCACGGCGGCGACGGTGCACTCGACAGCGCCGAGCCACTTCGCTATCGCTTCCACCATCAGCGTATTTTCATAGGGTTCGTATGTCGCCTTCTCATGACCGACAGCGTTTGCAACGTCTCCGAGAAGAACATTGCCTGTATTCCATCCAAGCTTCTTCTCCCTGTGGTCCCCATCCCAGCCCTGAAACGGCCATTTCTCTGTGACTGCGGGCACTCCGCCTTCGGTCGATCCGGCGCGAAATTGTTCGAGCAGCAATGTTCCGCCAAACCACGAACGGGCCGCTGGATACCCGGCAATAAAACCCGGCAACCTTGGGTCATGTCCGGGTGTTTCGCTTGGATCGTTGTAGACAATCCAGCCGGCGCCTGACAGGTTCGGACCGAGGGCCCCCGTAGCCGCGCGTGCAAACCCATGTTCAAGCTCGCTGAATCGGTGAACTTCTCCGACGATGTACTCGGGCGTGTCCGGGATTGGAAATGGGAAAAAGAGTAGAATCGCAAATAAGGTCCAGAAACCGGCGACCGAAAGTGAAGCTACAGCCGTAGCTTTCTCGCTGATCTCGAATTTCAGACCCCACCAGGCCAGGGCCAGTGCTGCAAAAACAAAGAACCACAACAAAGCATTCATATTCCACTTTGAGGCCACAAGCCATATCAGGGACACACCGGCGGCAGAGCACAACCCCATGAGAACATATCTGTGATTAGACTTCATATTTACCTCCTCCACTTTGAACCTCAAGCCGTATGAGGGCCGCACCGGCAGCAGCCCGTACCCCTTGCCAACATCTTTGTTATGTCGTCATCCCCACCTCCTTCACTTTGAGTTCAAACCAAACTGAACAGGGCCTGCCACAAAAAGAAAAAGCCGCTTACAACAGCGGCACAACGTCCCACCATGCGCAGCCAGTTTTGCCGCGGAAGATGCCCCAAAATCCCAATGGGCAGGACGTATAAGCTGGTGGCACAGAAGAATGACACAAAAAACACAACGGCAAACATCACGTTAACGGATCGCTCCATGACGTAACTCAGAGCCAATAGAAAAGGAGGGCAGACCGACAGTCCCGTCAAGAAACCCAAAATGTAGGGGAAAAATTGTGCCGCGACACTCCGTGTCACAAGCCTGCATAAACCGGCATGTTTAACGTTGGCGCCCAGGCCGTAGGCAATTAGCAGCAGCGAGAGAACCAGCCATGCGTAAATACCGATTTTAGCTCCCGCGAAGCCGAGCCGGCTCGCGATCAACCCGGTGACAAAACCTGTGGCGGCATACGCTGCAAGCCTTCCCGCCAGGAATCTTGCAAGAAAAACCCATCGCTGAGCGGCGCTGGCCCCGCCGTCCCCGCTCACGGCAAACGGAAAAACTATAGGCAGACAAGTGGCCATGCAGATCGGGCCGGTTGAAAGGCCCAGCAGAAAACCGGAGGTGATGGGCAAACCCTCAATCATGGCCGCCTCCTACCGTCCCCGGTACAGCCGGGAACTGTTTGATGATCTGGTCGCGAATGCTTTTATCGACCCGGTCCCATGTCCATGCCGGGTCGAATACGATGCGCAACCGTGCGTCGTTTATCGCCGGGTCCCCCATCAAGATTTTCTGAATGTCATCGACGATTGATCTGCTGTAAGGACAGTAAGGAGTAGTCAGGGTCATCGTCACTTCCACGATGTCTGGACCCGGGAAGCGAATGCCGTACACCAGACCGAGGTCTACGATGCTGACTCCTAATTCGGAATCGGGAACCTGGGCCAAAAGAGAGCGAATATGATCTTCTGTGACGGGCGGCCTCACGGCAGCCTGACGTGACGGCTTTGTCCAGTGATACGACTTCTTGATGGACCCGGAATACGCCATCGCAGTTAACAGAGCGATGACCGTTGCAAAAATGATCGCGATAGCCAGATATTGAAAGATACGGTTAGTCCGATTCACAAATCTCTTCCCTGCGCCAATGCGAGCAACAACAGCCGACGCAAGCATGCTCTTGCTAACGTCCAAAAACGAGAGGGGGGCCAACAGGTTGATGTATCGCCATGGATTAATGCAATCGCGGTACCAACAACCAGTCCGTACATAAAAGGGTTATTTGTCAATAACTTACGGTGTGGTTCCGGAATTTTGTCGAAGCGAAGTCTTGCAGTTTGCAAGAATACATCGTGCACTCTGCAATACTTTTGGGTCGTGTGAGTCAGGATAGAAAAAATCTGCGAGGTTGAAGAGCGGTCGTTAAAAGGCGAGGATGCGTAAAACCGTAGCCTCAATTACGGGGACTGCGCTCCATCAACGAAACCAACAGCAGTGATTCAGACGGGGTCAGACTATTGCCTCGAAAACGGCCCATCCGGTTCCTGCTCCCTGGATCATTTGGAAACATCGATGTTGTAGCGCTTCATCTTACGCCAAAGTGTGGCTGGATCGATGTGTAAGTTGCGCGCTGCAATGGAACGATTTCCTTTGGCCTCCAGCAGCGCCTGCAATATCAGGTTGCGTTCGTTCTGCCTTAGATTAAGGGTATCCGCGGAGTATCCCACATTCTGAGAACCCTTCCCCGGAAGATCGTCAATCTGGATTTCGGCAGAAGTTGAGACGATTACAGCGCGCTCGATCGCGTGCTTGAGTTCGCGAACATTTCCGGGCCACGAATAATGGATCAGCCGGCTCATCGCACGCGGGCTGATGGAAACCACTTTCTTTCCGAATGCGGAAGCCGCTATCTTTAGAAATTCGTACGCGAGGATGGGTATCGCCTCCCGTCGTTCCTGGAGAGCAGGCAGGTGGATTTCGAAACCTGCGAGCCGGAAATACAGGTCCCGCCTGAACGTCCCAGCATCGATAGCAGCCGGGAGATCGACGTTCGTGGCCGCAACGACTCGCGCGCGAACCTTGATATCGGCCTCTCCGCCAACTTTGCGGATCTGACGAAGTTCAAGCGCCCTCAACAACTTAGCCTGTACGGAGGGAGGCATATCGCCCACTTCATCCAGGAAAAGGGTCCCATCACGGGCAAGTTCCAACAGGCCGGCTTTGTCACGAATGGCGCCGGTAAACGCTCCACGCACATGGCCGAACAGCTCCGACTCAAGGAGGCTCTCAGTCAAGGCCGCGCAGTTCAATGAAACAAATGGAGCGTTTGTATGCCCGCTGTTGTGATGTATCAGGTGGGCAAAGAATTCTTTCCCCGTGCCGCTTTCTCCCCGGATCAGCACTGTCGTGGGAAGCGGCGCAACCTGCATGGCGGCATGAACCGCAATCGACATAGCCCGGTCGCTTACAATAAACCGGTTTTCTCCGGGGAGATCTATGGCGCGCTCGACTCCAGCCCGTGATTCACTATCATCGTCGCTTCCCGGACTGGATTCGTGCAGCTTAACGTGGGGTCGTTTTTTTCGAAATGTTTGGAACTTCCGGTTCATTTCGTCCCGTATGTCACCGAAGATATCGCCCATCGGCAACAGGTCGGTTGCAGGAGAACTCGTCCGACTGATTTGGTACGGTGGCTGAGAGCCGGCAACCGCTCTACCGATTACGTGACAACATGAATCGCCCATCGCCACGCATGTCTCCTCTTCAAAATAGAGAAGCTTGCCACGAACAGCGGAATGATAGCCGCTGGCAAATCCGGTTGCGTTCCAGCAAACCGGCATTTCGCTTTTGCCGAAAAGGAGCATATGCTGTTCGGCATCGGGCGACTTGTGAATTATCCCTTCTTCATGAAACGCTGGACCGTCAGGGTCGCTAATCTTAACCACCACTGTTACCTTGCCTAGGCCCTCAAGGCCGAAGATAATCGGACCGGAAGGATCTGCAACCTTGACTCCATAACGCTCTACCAGTATCAATCCTTGCAGATAGCCTTGCGCGTATGCCATGCGAAGAATAAAGCGACGTGCGGCTTCCGCGCCGTAGTTCTGGATAAGGTCCTTGCGAAGCATTCCAAGCGCGCTGGAGTTCTGGATTACGACCCTCTCATTCTCGAGCCATATTGAACCATCGTCGGGGCGGAAATCGAGCAGTTCAACAAGGTGGATTGCCTCGAATTCCATTCGCTCCCCTCCATCCACTATGCATCGAATCGCAAAGCACAATAAAACGCGAAACCCAGATTCCCGTCAGGTGAGCCTTAGTTCGTCTTGTGGAGTTTGTACTTATACCAAGGAGGCCATGGGTCCGTCAAGGCAGGGTAATGCCGCTGTGGCCTCCCATAAATTACACGTGGCCACAATACTTGCGCCTAAGATTTTCCTCTCGCAGAAGCCCCCCAATCCACCCCCCCCCCAGCGGAACTGTCGATAGTTACACGCAACACCATAGGCATTATCTATTTGCTACATAGAGAAATCAAATGTACACTATTAATTCAACCCAAACCAGGAGACTCTTATATGGCCACTTCTTATGATGCAATGTGGGAAAAACTCAATCTGGATCTGGAGGCCCATGCGGGACTGCTCCAGGTACTCGGTAAGTTCTACGGGGACATCTACATGAGCCAGCAGGGGCGCCTGCGTGGCATGGAGTATCTTGATTTCGTCCTCACCGAGGTCCATGGGCTCAGAATAAAGGAGCTTCAAGATGCAAAAGCGGCGGGCAAGAAGATCGTCGGGACATTCTGCGTCTTTGTACCCGAAGAAATAGTGCTCGCGGCCGGCGGCGTTCAAGTCGGCCTATGCGCTGGAGCTGAAGTCGGAACGGGAGAAGCCGAAAAAGTCCTTCCACGAAATACATGCGCGTTAATCAAATCATTTGTGGGCTTCAAACTGGGAAGGCTTTGCCCCTTCATTGAATCATGCGACCTTATCGTCGGAGAAACCACCTGCGACGGCAAGAAAAAGGCCTACGAAATTTTTTCGGACTATTCTCCGGTCCACGTCATGGAAATACCCCAGATGAAAAACGCCGCTGACCGGGTACTGTGGCGAAGTGAAATCCTGCGCTTCAAGGAGAAGGTAGAGGAGACAACGGGGAACAAAATAACGGCGGAGGGGCTAAAAGAAGCCACTCATCTTTTGAACAGCCGCCGCCGGGCACTCCAACGGCTAAACCGGCTTCGCGAAGCTGTCCCCACACCGATTTCAGGCAGAGACGCGCTCCTTATCAACCAGATATCTTTCTATGACGACCCCGTCCGATTCACCTCCAAAATAGAAGAATTGTGCGACGAATTGGAGGAGCGGGTAAAGAGCGGTCAGGGTATCGCCCCAGAAGGGACCTCCAGGTTGATGCTATCCGGATGCCCCATGGCCGTTCCCAACTGGAAGCTGCCCTATATAATAGAGTCGTCCGGGGCGGTCGTCGTTGGTGAAGAATCCTGCATAGGGACTCGAAACACCCGCGACCTGGTGGATGAAAGCGCCCAGACGATGGACGGCATGCTCGACGCCATCCTGGACCGGTATATGAAAATCGACTGCGCCTGTTTTACTCCCAACACGGAACGGCTGGACAACATCGTCAAAATGGCGCAGGACCTGAAGGTAAAGGGTGTGATCCATTACGGACTCTCATTTTGCCAGCCCTATGCCATTGAAGCCTACAAGGTTGAAAAGGCGCTCACCAAGGCCGGTATTCCAATGCTTTCAATCGAGACGGACTACAGCATGGAAGACGTGGAACAGCTAAAGACCCGCGTCGAAGCCTTCGTTGAAATGACGCGTTGATTGAATTTTGAACCTTTCACCGCACTTTGGGCGTAATTTTATGCACCACGAAGGATACCATCTCGCAAGCCAGACCTCCCGCGAGGGGGGGCCGCAGCCTCAGGACATGTTGCGCTTGGCTCGCGGGTAATGAGTACCCTTCGTGGTGAACGCCTACGGAAATTATGATGGAATCTCTTTTCAATGACCAAACCGTTGCCGGTATTGACATCGGTTCACGCTCCATAGAACTGGTTATGCTCAACTCGGGCGGCCCTTTCCACCAGATTAAGACTCAGACCACCTTTGATCCTCTCGGGCAATGCCGGAAGATGATGGAAGGGATCAATGGCTATCGAGTAATAGCGACCGGGTACGGCCGGAAACTGTTCGCCGAAACCTTCAGCCGGGAGAATGTCTCCACAATCACGGAAATCCAGGCATACGCACTCGGCGCAAAATTTCTATATCCGGAAGCCAAGACGGTCCTGGATATAGGAGGGCAGGATACTAAGGTTATATCGCTTTCTGATGCGGGAAAGGTTTTCAAATTCGAAATGAACGACCGGTGCGCTGCTGGAACCGGTAAGTTTTTGGAATTCATGGCTACCGCCCTCCAGATTCCGCTCGAATCCTTCGGAGATTATGCACTCAGGTCCGACCGCCGGATACAGATAAGCAGCATGTGCACCGTTTTTGCCGAAAGCGAGGCGACCTCTCTTATGGCCAGAGGAGAACGCCCGGAAAACATCGCTATGGGATTGCACATGGCGATTGCTCAGCGCACGGCAGCCATGCTCAGGCGCGTCGGTGTAGCCGCTCCTCTGGTATTTGCAGGCGGTGTAGCCCACAATCCCTGCGTCGTACGATTGCTCGAAGAAGAACTGGGGCAGGCGATAATCGTGCCCGAGAACCCCGACATGGTCGGCGCCCTCGGAGCTGCGCTCTACGCCAGGAATGTGGCCGACTCGAAGATTTGAGTTTTACGATGAACCCGCCCGAATGCAGGGCGCTTGGAGGATCGTGTTGAAACCGGTTAGTTTCAAACATTTTGAAGATACGGGCGAACGTTTTCTGCTCGACGTTTCCAATTTGGAAGGTACGAAAAAAGTGGCGGGCATCTACTGCCTCTTTGCACCGGTTGAGCTGGTACGGGCCGCCGGGGCGATACCCGTCAGCCTCTGCGGGAAAAAAGAAAAACCGATCCCCGACGCCGAGCGAACACTTCCCCCGAATCTGTGCCCGCTCATTAAATCGAGCTATGGCTATGCCGTTACCGATACATGCCCGTTTTTTTCGGCAAGTGATTTTTTGATCGGGGAGACCACCTGCGACGGCAAGAAGAAGATGTATGAGTTCCTCGGACTGATCAAGCCTGTCCACCTCATGCACCTGCCATATATGACCACGGAGCGGCATGCCGTGCAATTCTGGTACGAGGAAATCCTGAGGCTCGGAAGGTTCCTCGAAGAGTCCACGGGCCGGAAGATAGACCGGGACCAGCTTCGGTTTCAGATCCGGGTGCACAACAGGGTACGCAAGCTTGTCCGGAGAATTTCCCGTTTCCAGGCCGCTGAGCGCATTCCTCTCTCCGGGCTGGATATGATGACCGTGATGGAGACGAAGAGCTTTTTCGTTTACCCCGAAAAATATCTTGACCTGCTCCAGGAATTCATAGCAGAGATGGAAGACATCGCCGCCACGGGCTTTTCACCTTTCGAGCCGGATGCCCCCAGGATCCTTCTCACAGGCTGTCCCATCGGGAAGGGTTCCGAAAAAGTGCTCCGCATGATCGAGGAGTGTGGAGGCGCCGTGGTGTGCATGGAGAATTGCACCGGCGTGAAAGGCCTGGATTTGCTGGTGGACGAAGAGGAGAAAGACCCGTTTCTGGCGCTCGCCCGGCGTTACCTGCAAATCCCCTGCTCGTGCATGACCCCGAACACCGGACGCATGGTTCTGCTGCGCCGGCTGATCGAAGAATTCAGTGTCGACGCCGTCGTCGACCTCACTTTTCAATGCTGCCATACCTATAATATTGAGTCTCAGGTGATTGGCAATTCTGTCGAAAAAGGCTTCGGTTTGCCGTTTCTCCACGTGGAAACAGATTATTCCCAATCGGACGTGGAGCAGTTGCGAACGAGGATAGAAGCATTCCTCGAAATGGCGAGATGGCGTTCATCGGCCCGCGCTGCGATACAAAAACCCGGCATTCAGGCCCAATCCTGAAGTAACTTAGCTCTCGACAACACCCTGTACTACTACCATGCAGTGTCTTGAAATTCTGTCAAGTATATAGGGCTAAGCCGCTGTTTTTTCTCTGCGTTTTTCTCAGCTACCTCTGTGATCTCTGTGACTCTGTGGTGAACGCCTTTAATACGGCATCTGGACCCCGATTTCCATGACTTTGGAGGGCGGTATGTTCAGGTAGGACGATCCGCCGAGCGCATTGCGAAACATGAAAGTAAACAGGAACCTGCGCCACCTGGGCATGGTCCTCTTGCGGTCGCGCACTAGGCTTATCCGGCCAAGATAGTACGTCACTTCGCTTAGATTGATGTCCAGCCCCTTGGCCTTGGCCAGGGACATTATCTGCGGTATGTCGGGCGATTCCATGAACCCGTAGCGGGCGCTGACCTTGCAGACGCCGTAACCCAGATTCTCGATTTCTATCCGCTCTGATTCCGCCACCTCGGGGGCGTCGGTGGTAAGCACCGAAAGGATTACCAGTTTCTCATACAAGGCCCGCGTCTGGTTGACATAGTGGAGGAGCATGGGCGGCACTTCCCGTTGGAAAGCAGAGAGGAATACGCCGACGCCCGGCAGCCGTACCAGGTTCCCTTTGGCAACCTTTTCCATGAATTTTTCTTTTGGAATGGTGCTGGTCATAACCATTATCGCCAGCCTCTTCCAGCCATCCCACCAGGCGACCATGATAACCATGATCAGCAAAGCGCTGCCCAGGGGGAACCAGCCGCCGGTGGTGAATTTCTGCAGGCATGCGCTGAAGTAGGTGAGGTCCATAATCATGAAAGACAAGCAGAGCGGCAGGGCCCTGATGACGCTCCATCCCCAGATCCACCTGCAAATATAGTAGAACACCACCGAAGTGATGAGCATGGTCCCGGTGACCGCTATGCCGTAGGCGTCGGCGAGGTTGTCGGACGCCTTGAAGTAGAGCGTTATCGCGATGGCGGCCGCCAGCATAAGAAAGTTTACATCGGGGAGATAGACCTGCCCTTCGGCCATTCCCGACGTGTGCAAGACCCTCATGCGCGGAAGAAAGCCGAGTTGAATGGCCTGCCGGGTCAGCGAGAAGACCCCGGATATGATGGCCTGCGAGGCTATGATTGTGGCAACCGTGGCGAGTACGACCATCGGGTAGAGCAGAGCGCGTGGAACGAGGCAGAAAAACGAGTTTCCCGCATTTGCCGGGTCGTGCAGGATAACGGCTCCCTGGCCGAAATAGTTGAGAAGAAGCGCCGGAAGGGCCACGAGATACCAGGAGATGCGGATAGCCTTGGCCCCGAAGTGGCCCATATCGGCGTAGAGGGCCTCGCACCCGGTCACGCAAAGCACCACCGCGCCCAGCAGAAAGAACCCGCGCAGCCCGTTGTTCAAGAAGAACCGGGCCCCGTAGGCCGGGTTTACCGCGGCCAGTATGTCGGGCCTTCGCCAGATTGCCGCGGCTCCAAGCGTGGCGATGACTGCGAACCACAGGATCATCACCGGTCCGAAGAGCTTGCCGATCTTTCCCGTGCCCTGGCTTTGGGCCCAGAAGAGCAGAAACAGTATGCAGCAGGTCAGGGGGACAACCAGCGGCTTGGCGCGCGCCGTGGCCACTTCGAGGCCCTCCAGCGCGGACAGCACCGAAATGACTGGAGTTATGAGACCATCCCCGTAGAGCAGTGCGGAACCGAAGAGCCCGGCCAGGATCAGTCCCCTGCCCAGTCGGGCGCCTCTTTTCTTGTGGAGAAGGGCCAGCATGGCAAAAACGCCGCCCTCTCCGCCATCCTCGGCCTGGAGGATAAACAGCGCGTATTTGATGCTGACCACCAGCATGAGCGACCAAAAGATCAATGACACCAGGCCCAGAACGTTTTCCGGCGAGGGAGTAACCGATGTTTGGCCGAGGAAGCAAACTTTGAGAGTATACAGGGGGCTGGTGCCGATGTCGCCGAAAACGACCCCAAGCGCGGCGACGACCAGAACACCGGCCTTCTCTTTAGCGTGGCTCATGGAAAATCATTTCCTCATTTGGGCTGCGGGGAGCCTTCCCACCATACCTGAGTAAACTCCAGGCGCGTTGCCTCGACAAGGTTGTCGATAGCCTGCTGGCCCTCCGGTGTGGTTTGAAAACCCCGGAACTCGAGGGTATGCATTATCAGACTCACCGCATCATCCACGGTGATCGACTTGAGGTGAAGCACCATGTCGTAGTAGGTCGCGTCCCAGGTATCGGCCCCGTAAAGGGAAAGCGCCCACTTTCGCCGCTCATCGTCATCCCTCGTGATGATCTCCCGGGCCTTGGCCTCAGCGATGCCCTCTCGCTCGACCTCGTCCGCTACGCGGGTTTCAAGGTCGCCCACTATCCGCACCTTGAGCACGTGAGGTATCTCCTGAAGGAAAAAGTTCCCGAAGAGCCCGTGGTAGACTACATTGTCTTTTTGCACGTGTCTTAGGAGGGCGGCGCGGATGAAGGCCACGTATTTTTTCCTGTCGCTTGTAAAACGCTCCAGAATCTTGGGCGCATCCTCGATCGCCCTGACCAGCTTGATTTCCGGAATGTTGAATTCCTTTGAAGCCGCCAGGAGTATCTCGCGCGAAATACAGTCATAGCCCAGCTTTGCCGCCAGTTTTTCAGCTACTTCGCGGCCGCGGTAGTACGAGCCTCTCGAAATGGTGATTATCGCCATCGCCCGTCCTTTCCTGAATCTATGATGAAAAGCTCTCTTACAGCTACTTTAGCATGGAATGTCCAGGTTGAGACATAATGATTCTCACAGCCCGGATAACGCCCTCCCCCCGGATTTCGCCCGGGTCCCTTCTTCGACTCCCGGGCGTTCCGAATTAATGAGTATATCGGCATGAGACGGCGGGACAGATAGTGATTTTCATGAGGGGCATCGGACCTATTCCGCATGCCCGTTCTTCCTCTGCATCCGGAGACCGGCAATCCCTTTGCTCAAACTATGATGTGCATGTCTAAAGTGGTGCGCGGATACTCTTCGCATGTTACCAGGGGTTCCTCAATGGTCGAGACCACGTGGGAGGGGTCAGGCAGTTACTCGGATGGCGAAGATCAGGTGCTTTGTCCACAGGCTATTCTATGACTGAGACCATTGGGGAGGTATCAGGCTTGGTGTGGATCAGGAAGATCAGGTGACTTTGCTTGTGGGGACTCCTCCATGACTGAAACCACGTAGGACGATTGCGGCGGAGAAATCCACACTCGAAAACTCGGTTGATTGCATGCGATGAAATCGCTTTCACCGAAATGCTCACACGCTCGGTGGTCCTTGTCTAAAAAAGGCGGTGCACTGGACATTTGAACCGCCGCTTTTCAACCAGGAGTATTGTAGATTTAGTGCCTTGTCTTGAGCGACCCCATTTGAATCCCACTACATGGATTTCAGATTCCTGAAATCCAACGCAAATCAGTTCAACCTGCTACAACGAATCCGAAGGGTATTATTGATGTGTTCTGTCAAACTTGGGTTTCAAAGCCGATTGACACTCCTCGATGTAGTTGTGAATCTTATTTCGACGGTCCACATCATCGGAGCGAGTCTTCTCCTCAGCACACCCGAAAAATAGAAGGGCATCTTTGATGTTTCCGAGTACCGAGGCGACATTGCCGAAGTCAATCAAAACGTCGACGGGGGTGCTTCCAAGGAATGGGTTCCATTTGTTGCTGATTACCCGGTAAGCCTCAGTGTACTTCTCTGCTTTATAGAGGATCGCAAACAGAAGCGTGGTAACGTCCGGACAGTCTGGTTTCTTCAAGGCCTGCCGTATGCTCTCCTCGGCTTCGACGACCTGCTTCAGTTCCATGCAACTCCTGGCCTTCAACAGGTATCCGGCCGAGCTCTCGGGAAATTCCCCAATGATGATCTTAGACGTAGAGAGAGCGAGGTCAGGTTTTTTTTCGGCAATAAAGATATCACCTTCGATGACCTTTGCAGTGAGATTCCTGTCATAAGCGTGTAATAGCTTTTGTGCATCGGCAACCATCTTCCGGAGTGTCTCGGGGCTCTTGTTGGCGGGATCCATTGTTTCCACATTGTACGGGTCGATGGACTCAATGGAGAGTTCCTTTACAAGCATCGGCATCTGTTCGCCATCTGCGTACAAGGCCTCCGCTTGATCGAAGTAGATCAGCCTGAACCTTGGCAAGCTGGATACGACGGATCCGAAGCGGGTCATTCTGGTCGGCACGCTAATGAAACGAACGCCATACTTCCTTGTCAGGTTGTCGAGAGCGGTCGCATCGGATAGGGCATCGAGAGTCCTTGCAATATCGGCATCATCGAAAAGCGACATCTGAAGATCTGCCGCAATCCGGTACTTATCACTCAGCCCCCATTCGAGGTATCCCCCTTTTTCCGGATTGTTCAATACATTGCCGCCCACCTGAAGCTTGTTCAATAATTGAACCGTTCCGACGGGAAGAAAGAATTGCTCTCGGCTATTATCCCTCTCATTAAGCAGGTTATATAGGAAACATACGGGAATGATCGCGAGAACGCCACCTATTGCGATGCTTGCACGGAAACCTCGAAAGACCTCGCAACCTGCGAGCAGCGATACGGCTTGATTCAACAGCGGGATGGAAAGTATTGCAAATTCGGCTATGCACCGGGGGTACATCATGAGTAGCGCAAGTCCCGCGACAAACAGGAGAATGGAACTCACACGGAGCTTTCCGCGTACTGCACAAAACGCGATGGCTACCAGATCAAGAAGAAGTAGCAAGTTCCTGCCGGGAGCATCAGAGAGTCCGGCGGGAAAAAGGTCAAGCGTGAAGAGTTCCCTGATATTTACTGCCACCAGTTCTCTTATGTACATTGCCTGATGCTCAGCCATAGTGAACGGTACCGCCAAAAGATTTGTGAAATGCGGCGTCAGAAATATTGTGTAGCATGTTATTATTATGCAAATTAATCTTTTGCTGACTACTCCGCTATTGCCTTTTTCACGCTTTTTTTCATAGATAGATTCAGCGAGATAAGCAAACAAAATAACCAACATAACAGGATATTGAATCCCATGTATGTTCATCCAGAGCATTCCAAGAAAAGGTAAAGCTATTATAAATTTATCGTTTCTATCGAGTATATATATAAATAATACAATAAAAAAATAGCTGAACAAGTGTGGTCTAAAGACAAGTTGTCTTCGAATTAGACATGAAGCAATAAACGCTATTATTGGCATACATATCATCAATGATGTTCTAATATAACTGTTATTATCATACTGCAATGGCGAAAATATCTTGTATATAAGAATTAGCGTAAACAATATGACTATCGCCCTCATGGCAACCAAACCGGGATAACCCGTTACTTTGAACACTCCAAATGAAATCAGTTGAAAGAGGTAATAGTAGTTTGTCATGACTGCATCTGGGTGTAAAAAGGAAAAATAGGCCGAGCTGACAATCTGCAGATGGTTAAAGAAATAACGCCCCCCAGCTAAGTGATACCCGGTATCCGTGTCACCCATGAAGATTTGGAATAATAACGATATTATGGGATAGACGGAAACAATCGGAAGAATAATAGCGTAATATTTAATTCCGCGCATATTGTTCAATTCGTACTCTCCTTATCAGTGAACACCGATAGCACGACAGGAAATCATACTTCTGCGAGCATTCTGGACGGCAACCGATCACCTCCTCTAGATCGGTCTAGCTAGCCTATTTGATGAGAAAATTTCATCGCAAAGCGAAAATGAGTCGAGGGGACTAAGGTTGGCCTCACACCGTCCGTGTTTCAACCAAGAAAGAACAGAACGAGTTCGGACTTCCGATTAAGCGCAATAAGACCAGCTAACCCGAAAGCAAGAAGGCAAAAAAAGGAGGGATGAGAGGGCGGGGACGGAGGCGGCTGTTGTAGGGTCAAGCGCTCCGACCGTTGAATATGTGGCATAACTGACGCGAAGATCTTCCAATATTGCCGTAATGGGGGTGGCATACCCCCGTTATTGCAATTGCAGAGCACGAGTTGCACTGGCCCATCAGTCGGACCCTCTTTACCGCAGGGGTCGGGCCAAAGTAATTTATTGATATTACTGATGCAGTTGCGATGCCCGCCACGATGAGTACTTGAAATTACAGGACTAGTATTTGAGAAATGATGTCAATTTCGCCATTCCAATCGAGACAGATAACATCTGCCGGATTGCGTGTCTTTTCGGTAATTTCCACCAACTTGGCCTGCATAGTGCTCAACTCGCTTTTGAACTTTATCAGACCACAAAGGCAATCCCTACAATGAGAACATCTTTCGCAGGATCGATTTCAACCCGGCAATTTCTCCAGGTCCCAATGCACCCAGCCGTCTGGTAATATAATGTTTTTGTATCGTCGCCTGCTTGCCGAGCCTCATGAAGGACTCAGCCAAAAGACCACACATCTGCAAATCAACGATTTTATAGTCTGCTTCAGTCTCATGCCTTGAGTTTTTTCGGGCAGAATCCAATCCGAAAATTCGGTTCGGATGCATAGCATGAAACTTTAAGCATTATTCCTGTTTAGGAGTTTGGGATATTAAATTTGATTCGCCAATTCCTGAATTGCAATTGGTTTTGGCTCCTGATCTCCGTTCCAGCCTCCCTCTGAGTTTTGGGAAAAGATCGAGGTCCGTATGAGGCAGGAACAGAGCGGCGATGTAATGGTCCATGAAGGAGGGAGTTTCCGAGAGTTCGAAGTTTGTCATCTTTTTCAGTACGTCAACAACGTCTCTTCTGATCCGGTTGGTCAGCGAACTCATCCTTGCGCCTAGCAGCGAGCCGTTCCCGATGTAGGTGATCTTCTCCGGATCGATTTCAGGAAGCAACCCGATAGTCATGGCCATTTCGATGTCTATGTGGCTGCCGATTCCGCCGGCAAGCAGTATTCGGTCAAGGTCGGCGATTTTGAGGCCCACCTCGTCGAGCAGGGTCAGGCACCCGCTGTATATGGCCCCTTTTGCGCGGATAAGGTTCCCTATATCGTTTTCGGTGAGAACTATGTCCCTGCCAATCTGCGTCGTTTGGCTCCGCGCCAGCATGTATTCATAAACACCCTCTTTTTCCCTGAGCCTGTCCGATTTCAGGTCGCGGTTGAACTTCCCGAGATTGTCGATAATTCCGGCTTCGAATAGCCTTGCCACTATGTTGATCAAGCCGGACCCGCATATGCCCCTCGGCCTGACGTTTCCCACTGTCAGGATCATTGGCTCCAGGGTGTGCGGATCGACATGGAAGTCCTCGATCGCGCCTCTACCCGCACGCATGCCGAATTGGATGCCGCCGCCTTCGAAGGCCGGGCCGGCCGAGCATGCGGCGCAGACAAACCAATCCCTGTTGCCGATCACGATCTCGGCGTTGGTGCCTATGTCTATTAAAAGCGAGATCTGATCGGACAGGTACATGCCCAAACCCATTACCCCGGCGAGCACGTCCCCCCCAACGAAGCTGGACACGCTCGGATAGACCAGGGCGGTCGCATGGTCGGCCAGGTCGATCCCCAGATCGGCGGCCTGTATGGGCGAATATATAGTGGACGCCGGCACGTAAGGAGATAGCCTGATAGAGCTGGGATCGATTTCAAGAAAGATCTGTGTCATGGTGGTATTCCCCGCCAAAGTAATCGTCGAGACTTGCCGGCGATCGACCTGGGAGATCCGAATGACATGGTCGATTATCCCGTTGATGGTCCGGACTACGACTTCGTGCAGGGTCGCGAGGCCGGCGGGCCTCTGCGCGTATATGATCCTCGAGATAATGTCTTCACCATAGCTGATCTGGCCGTTCAAGTCTCCGTGCTCCGCAAGGACATCACCCGTAATGAGATCTATCAGTTGCCCGTAAATGTTCGTAGTGCCAATATCGACAGCTATCGCGAAGTTTTTGCCGGTGGTATCTCCGGGTTCTATATTAATGATCCGGGTTTTCCCGCTGTCGTAAACAGGCCGGTTGAGGGTCGCCGTAATTTTGAAACCCGCTTCTCTCATTATCCCGGAAATTTTGCGAACAACCGGGATCTCAACCTCAAGCCGGTGTTCATTATGATTTAGCGCTAAAAAGCTGACCAGACGCGAGGTGTCCGCGAGCTTGTCCGAGTCCGTCGGTTCTGGGAGTTCGAGGTACTTTTTCTCGACAGGGGGTATAAGAAGGCTATTTCCCTTCAGCTCTTCCAGGTTCATCTGCTGAATTCGGGCGCACCGCCGGGTGTCACTGTTTAAGACGCTCGCGTCGATTTCCGATTCGACCAGAACGCGGACAAGCAGATCGCTTTTGATTCGGCACCGGCAGGCAAGCCTGTAACCGGCATCGACGTCCTCTTTGCTCAGACGCTCCGAGATACCCCCTTCTATCCGGCCTTTTTCGATTATTACCCTGCACTGCCCGCAAAACCCCTCACCTCCGCATGACGCATTCACGTGAACCCCTGCTTCCATTGCGGCGTGGAGGACACTGTCGAACTCCACAAGGGCTATTTCCTTATCGTCAGGTAAAAACCTGACCCTATGAGTTTTCATTACGTGGACTATAGTTACCTTCTGCGTTTCCCGGACATCCGGACATAGTGAAGAACGTTTACCAGTTACAAGTCTTCAGACATTATTTATTAAGAAGCTTATCGCCTTCCTCATGAATCCTTTGTGATATGTCTGCGTCAGAGTTGATGAATAGCAACTCTCAACAGATAATAATTACTATAAAATACAAGACCTTAGGGCCATCTATTTATATCAGCAGTGGTCGAAATGCAATCGTGAAAAATTGTTCAGAGTGGCGATTAACCCTCAGAATATTCTTTGAGTTAGAATCTATCTGCGCGCAACCGGGGTCCGGAATGTGCAATTTTGCACAAAATAATTGAAGGCCCTCACCTTCCGTCTTGCGTGTCCGCCCGGTCTTGACGGACTTGGGAACCAGACGGCATGACCATCCCGCAGAGAATTTCCTGTTGCCTGCGCCACCACTTAGTGATAGTTTCCACATACTCCACAGCTCTCCACATTCAGAACTCAAAGGGGAGGTGCCGGCTATGCCCTGGTATCACAATTACGCAGCCATGGGCAACAGTCTTGGCCTGACCGCACTTGTCGTATCGATCCCAATATTCTTTTTATTCTGGGCGCTGGCGGTAAAGCGCATGAAAGGGCACGTGGCCGGGGTGTTGACCCTGCTGCTGACCCTGGTCATCGTAATTTTTACTTACAGCATGCCCTTGCGGATCGCGGTATCGGCGGCGGCCCTGGGTATGGTCACCGGCTTGTTTCCTATCGGCTGGATTATTTTGACGGCTGTGTTCTTTTATAACCTGACGGTAGAAGCCGGGCAGTTTGAAGTTCTGAAGAGCTCGATTTCCGCGCTGTCGACCGACCGGCGGCTCCAGGCTTTGCTTATTGCGTTTTGCTTTTCGGCTTTCATGGAAGGGGTATCCGGAATGGGAGCGCCGGTAGCGGTTGCTGCCGCCATGCTGATCGGTCTGGGCTTTCCCGCCTTGCCGGCAGCCGTGATCTGCCTGGTCGCAAACACTCCCCCCGTGCCCTTCGGTCCGGTGGGCGTGCCAACCAACATGATGGTTACGGTCACCAAGATTAATGCGTTGGTGATGACCAAGGCCATCGGGATCGACATGACGATAACCGCCATCTTCATTCCCTTTTTCATGCTGGTCGTTATGGCAGGCTGGAAGAGGGCGATGGAGGTAATGCCGGCTGCCATGGTGGCCGGGATCAGTTATGCAATCACCAATATGATCGTTACTCAGCGCGTGGGCATGGAACTTCCGGCAATCATCTCCTCCTTTGTTTCGATGATGGTCCTGACGGTTTTTCTGAAATTCTGGAAGCCCGATACCATCTGGCGTTTTCCCGGGGAACCCGAGGTCAGACAGGAACTGGAGAAGAAGTACACTACGGCTCAAGTTGTGAAAGCCTGGTCTCCGTTCGTGATTTTGATGGCCATCATGGGGTTGTGGGGAATTCCGTCATTTAAGAGCTGGATTGCCAACGAACTTCACTGGATTGTCATCATTTCTCAATGGCCCGGCTTGCACGGCCTGGTTTATACCACGGTGCCCGGGGCTAAACCGGCGATGTATGCGGCCGCCTATCGGTGGGAATTCTTTACCGCTTCGGGAACAGCCATGTTTATTTCGTCTTTGGTCACCATGGTGATCCTGAGGATCAGTCCGTCCCGCGGCGTGAAGGTATTCGTGGCAACGTTCAAACAACTGCGTTTCGCCCTGATTACTCTTTCTTCGGTTATCGGTATCGGCTTCCTGGCAAATTACTCGGGCATGTCCTATACCTTGGGTTTGACCTGCGCCACCTATACGGGGATGCTGTTCCCCATCTTCTCTCCGATTATCGGATGGCTGGGAGTTTTCCTGACCGGATCGGTTACGTCCTCTGCCGCTTTGTTCGGTAAGCTCCAGCAAGTGACCGCCATGCAAATCAACATCAATCCTGTGTTGACCACTTCGGCCAATCTGTTCGGTGGCGTCATGGGCAAGCTGATTTCGCCACAATCGATCGCGGTCGCGTGTGCGGCTACGGGGTTGGTGGGGAGGGAGCCGGACATCTTCCGCAAGACGCTTAAGTATTCGGTCATGCTCCTGGGCATTACGATCATCCTGGTATCGCTGCAGGCATACGTGGTTCCGGGCATTGTGCCTCAGGATACGATGGCCCTGATGCCGTAGGCAAATGGGGATCTGTCCGAACCAGACCAGGCAGGCTTTCCTGGGCGGCAGGGCCTTCACCCTGCCGCCCAAGTCTTCAGTGCGCGTCACGGTTCCACAGTGGCTCAGAAATAACCCTGATAAAACGCCAGGCTACAGGTGGCGTGCAGGGTAACGGATTGCAACTCGTAATCGAAAAACTTATATATGGTGGCGATGGTTTGGCGCGTGGCCCTGCTTAGGAACAACGCCCAGGGATAGGCGCATTCTGGCCGGAACCACACCTTGGCAGATGGCGACAAAAGCACCGTAAATGATCGGATTGAAGGACGACGGGTCATGATTCGTGAAGACATTCTGCAAAAATTCCCGGAACTTTTCGGGACCAGGAGGGTGAACGGGCGAGAAGTCAACGTGGAACAAACGATCGCCGATCTCACCCGCGACTTGGACCCAGAGATCGCTGCCGCCCTGACGGCGCGCCGCGTGCTGTTAAACTCGCCCGAACCGGTCGGCAAAAAATATGCCTGGCCAAAGTGGGACGACACGTTTCCAGACCCCGTTACGGGCCGGTCCTGGACCTTTCGCCAGATCGTGCAGGGCCTGATCGATAACTTTTTGGGTCGGGAGAGCGAGTGGCGCTGGCGTCTCAATGACGAGGCGCCCATTCCGAAGAACGCTCATCCCCTCATGAATCCGGGGTTGGAACTCACCGGGCCGTGGCATCCGCTGGACATGGCGTTCAATGCCCTCAATAGTCCGGCCCCTATGAATATGCCGGACTTCGAGGACGCCTCGCCGCCGCACTTCCAGCCGGACGGCGCCCCTGCCGATGAGCCGGCCGCCGTATTTGCCGCGCTTAAAAATGCCAGGGATATCTTCGAAGGCCGCTGGGCCGCCCGCGTTTACGAGGTGAGCAAGAAAGGGAAAAAGCGCACCTACAAGATCGACAGGCCGCCGGAGAACTGGCCGACCCTGTTCGTTCGACCCCCGAGCATCCACGTGCGCTTCGACCACGTCACAGTCGATGGTAAACCTGCGCCCGGCATCATTGCCGTTGCAGTCCTCTGGGCACTCAACAATTACGATTCGCTCAAAAGCGCGGGCACGAGCGTCTACTACTACATCCCGAAGCTTCAAACTCCGCAGGAAGCAGCAATAGTAGAAAAGCTGCTGGCGCGCATCGAGGCCGCCATCAGTGTCGCTCCGGGCACTCTCAAGATCAAGATGCTCTATGAAGAAGGAAATGCCGGGCGGTCCCTTGCGGCGATTGCCTGGGCGCTGCGGCGCCGTCTGCTGGGAACCAACGTCGGCCGCTGGGATTACCTTGGCAGCCTGATCGAGATGTGGAAGGACGATCCGCAGGGGGTGTTTCCCGATCCGCAATCCATCGGCATGGCCTCGCCGAACATGATTGCCTATCAACGCTACAACGCCCTGAATATGCTGATGGCCGGCATGAAAAATAACGAACTCAGTACGGCGGCGCCGATCGGCGGAATGGCCGCGGTGATGATTTACCAGCAGAGCGACGTGTACGGACGTTCGCGGTTCAACCCCCTGGCGTTGCGCGGGATAGCCATGGATAAGCTGCGGGAGCGCATTCTGGGCCTGATCTTCGTGCCTGACCAGCCGTTGCCTGCAGGGCAGAACCCAACGCTGGACGACGTCCTTTCCAACCGTGTGAAGGGCAGGCTCTACGATACTTACCGGCAAAGCTGGGTCGCGAGCCCCGAAGTGGCTTACGTTGCCGCCGGCAATACACCGATGCGAGTGCCCGTGGGAGAGCTTCAGTCCATCCTCGATGCGCCTCCGGAAACCGTAGACGTGAAAGGCAAGCCAATACCAACGGTGGCGAGCGGTATCAGCGACGCGGAGCGGCAGTTGCTCCAATCCTGCGGCTTATTGAATGCGCAGGGAAGGATTACGCCCCGGGTCATTACTCGGGACGCGCTGGATTCACCGGAAAAGCTTTTCACTAAGCAACTATGGGAATCCATCTATGCAGTGCCGAAGGGTGACGTGACCATTGAGCACATCCAGCACGCGTTCTACATGGCTGCCAATTACGGTTTTCAAATTCTCAACGGCAACTTCGCGGCGGCGATCGACGATTATGAGCTCAAGCTGCGGTTCATGAACGATCTTGCAACCTACCGAATCGATGTTTCGTGGCTGTGGACGCTTGTCCGGCACCAGGCCGCCATCACCAGGGATGGCTGGCTCAAGCGGCCGGCGCTCACGGAAGACGGCGTCGAACCGGTGGTCAACGATCTCCAGATCAAGGCCGGGACCCGCTTTACCCGCGAGTTGTTCGACAAGGTATGCGATTATCACAACGAATGGACAACCCAATTCTTCGCCGAATTAGACCGCCGCGGCGATCCGGGCCGCTTCGACCGCAGTAAAGCGCCGGTCATTATGGAACTTTTGAAACGGCAACTGGTTTCGCCGCGCTACATCCAGCACAGCGCCCGTGTGCTGTTTGTCGTTGCGGAAGCGAGCGAGCAGGAGCGCGGGCAGATTCTCGAGGCGATCTTCGATTTGTCCCGGGAAGAAATCGTGGAACGGGTGAAGGCAGGCAGGCTTGGCAAGAAAGCCCTGGCGGCGCACGATTATGTTTATGATGTCTTCCCGGAGGGGGCAGGAAACTAGGGACTTCACAGGGTTCCTGATGCTGGTTATTTCCTGAAGAGCGGTTCTAATGGAATCTCCGTCCAGTCCTGTAGACCGGGCACTTTTAGCCATATCTTCACCTGCGCGGGAACCGCGATCACCTGTAAAATAGTCCCCTTGTGCGTGGCGCCGCCGTCAGGGATGGAAACATCCAAAATCTCCATCATGGCAGCCGGACTTATGGCCCCTTTGTGCTTTGCACCGAGGGCAAGCAGGTTCGCCTTCCGCACTTCGTTCAATCCGGGGTCGAGCTTCGGGTCGGGAGGCGAGATACTCCAGCCCGGAAGCGAGAAAGCATTAGCAGCCGCGATGATTCCCTCTTCATCCTGGTCCCTGCGTCTCGTATCCCAGAGCGAGCATTCGTAGGAGTACGCCCGGCCTGGATCGGCCACATTGATAATAGAGCACATGTCAACCAGGGTAGACCGCATCGCCCGGTCGAATTCCGCCAGGTTATGATACTCCTGCAGATATGAAAACAGCGTCGTGAAAATGGAAACCCGCTCCAGGGAAAACCCTTGCCAGGGGCCGGCATTGAGTTCGACGAACAGGCCGTCGGCATTCATTCCCGTGGCGTTGTAAATTGTGCCGGCATAGTTGATCAGCGCCGTAGGAATGCTCCCGTCATTTGGCTTGAAAACGGCTACCACTATCCTTGCAAATTCAAAATAGAGCGCATCGTCATCATCGTTTCGACCGAATACAAGCGGGCCCTGATTTGTGTAGGGACCCCAGGCGGCTATACCTGAGCAATGCCCGAAAGAGAGGCGGTTGATCTTCGGGAACCATTCGACGGCATTAATCAGGATAACCTTGTCTCGTCCCAGACCGGAGGTATCCGCGATTCCGTAAACGATCTCCTTATAGCGCTGCGGATAACGTTCGAATATTGCCCGGGCGATTGTGGCCAATTGATCCGGAGACATCTTGTGCTTTTCAACGAAGACCTCTCCGATTGTACGGTGAATCGCCTCTAAATCGTCTTTCAGAAGAGCTCCGTACTGCCTGCCCATCTGGCGGTAGCCGCCTGTCAGTTCCACGACCTTGATCTTTCCGGCGCTGTAGAGTTTCCCTCCTTCAAACTCAGCTAGATATTTCAGCGCCATACCTTTTGTATCAACCGGCTCCTTAGCCTGCGCATACCCGTATGCCAATACGGCCAGCATGCCCGTAAGGAGAACAGCGAATAATTTTCTCTTCATCCTGCTATTCCTTTACACCGCATCGAAGTTAAATCCGAAATATTAGACTTCACATGGCGCGAGGGAGGGCCGGCCAGGCGCATTATTGCGCCTGGCCCGGGTCCTTTCGACGCTGAGTCTATGTCTTCGATCACGATCTATTTTCTCGGCTTCGGCGCTGCGAAATTCTTGTAGAGCTCGGGTGCGAGCGCATTCAGAGCTTCGTCTGCTTTCGCTCCTCCGATGTTGGTGAGGATGACCATCGCAAAGTCACGCTTGGGCTCGATCCAGATGTGGGCAAGGTTCTTCGTGTTTGAACCGGCGTGCTGAAGGAGAGGCTCCGGGGCCCAGTCCACTACTACCTCTCCCCATCCCATGGCGTATTTGCCGGTGCGGGGTGTGCCGGGTGCGGCATTCTTTCTTTCCGGGGTTGAGATAACCGGGGTATGTAGCCTCTTCAGGGTCTCAGGCTTTACCAGTGCGGGCCCCCTTTTTCCTTCGCCCGCATTCCATCCCGCCCAGCGCGCAAAATCCAGGACCGACATGTGCGCCGTGCCGGCAGGACCATAGACCGCGGGACCATCCCCGTCCGGACCTGCAAGAAAGGCCTTGGGTTTTCCATCGACCAGCCAATGGCCAACGGGTGCATCGATTTTGCCGGGGGAGGACTGCGGGCCAATGCCCGCCGACTTAAGCCCCAGGGGCACGAAGATGCGCTCGAACATGAGTTCTTCCCATGTCCTGCCGCTCAACCGCTCGGTGATAGCCCCTGCGATAATGTAGTTCATGTTGGAGTAGGCGAACCGGCTGCCGGGCTCCGATTCCAGTGCATGGGTGCTCCATTGCCGAAGCACGGAGTAACGCATCTCGTCAAGATTTCCATCCTCCATCATGGACTTGGCTATGATGTCAAAGATCGCCTCGTTATCCGGCGAGATACCACTCGTGTGAGAGAGCAGTTGCGCGACTGTAACACTCTTAAACCTCGAGTCCATCTTGTCTGATATCTCCGGGAAGAGATCAGCCAATGTCGAGTTCCAACCAAGCTTCCCTTCCTCTATAAACATAGACAACAGAAGGGCTGTCATCGCCTTCGTATCAGATCCCAGATGAAAGCGGTCGTTGATCGTAACAGGAATATTTTCGCCGGCCCTCCTGGTCCCTACGGCGCCGGCCGCCACAATCTTGCCGTCCTTTACGACCGCCGCTGCCAGGGCCGGGAGGTCGTAACGAGCAAGATAGGGGGTGAGCATCTTATCAAGTGATGCTTGAGCGTTAGCGTATCCGGAGGCGCCGAGTAGCGCAACGATAACGAGTCCGGCTCGGATCAACGGGAATTTTCCGGCCACAATAATCTCCTCCTTTGGGGTGCGGTTGCGTAGAAAATCTGAGATAACTGTCCGGAGACCGGGCGCCTGCCCAATTCCGTCCTGGTGTGATGCCGGGCTGAGCTTTCAATTGCTTCGAGTAGAGATATTCTGGCAGGATTGATAGATTTCTTGCACGGTCTGAGAAGTACAAGAGAGCCTCCCCGCTCCCGCTCCACAGACAACTGCATGATGACCGGGGGCTTGCGGCCCCGGGTGTCAAATCGAATGAGGATTATTGCATGGATCTTATCGTGAAAACAATAGCAGGAACTGCGGAGCATTGTCAATCGAGCGGCAGGATTGGGGGATTTTGCTCCCGCTTGCGTCGTTGTTGCGGGCAGAGGTCCATCGGTGCACTGATCGCCAGTTTTCCTCCATATGACCCGGTAACCTTAAATCTTTCCGGCTATCCGATTCGTCAAGATCGAGGGGAGTGTTTTTGCGCCTTCGCTCCTGCGGTTTTGACAAAATCGCTCAGCACATCGTAAGGCTGGGCGCCAACCACGACCCGCCCTCCGGCCAGAAACGTCGGGACCGCAGTAATGCCGCTGGCCCGGGAATATTCCCAGTCACGGTCCACTTCATCCTTGAAGGTCCCTCGACTCAAGATCTCCTCCGCCCTTCGACGATCAAGGCCAAGCGACTCGGCCAACTCTACGAGGACTGAAACCTTGCCGATGTTCAGCCCGTCAGCGAAGTAAGCCTTAAAAACGGCCGCGTGGTACTCATCCCCTTTGTCCATCGATTCGGCCCATTTTCCCAATTCCTGTGCCCGGCGGCTGTTATAAGTCCTGGTGCGTGCGCCCCACGGCAGATTGCACTCGTGAGCCGCTCTTTTCAGCCTCTCCATGGAATCGGCGAGGTCGATTCCCCGTCCGGCGAAAAGTTCTTCCAGGGAACGGCCCTCTTCCGGCGTCTCCGGATGCAGGGGAAAAGCGATCCACTTGACTCCGACCCCGTACTCTTCTTTTAGCCTTTCAACGCGCCCGGCGATGAAATAGCACCAGGGTCAGATGTAATCGGAGAAAATCTCCAGGATGATTCTATCCTGTTGATCCATAGGATGCCTCCTCTACTTTGATATACCGGTTCCACCTTCGCATTGCCTTGCCGGTTTCAGCGCTAAGAGCCGCATTGCCATTGACATCGTTTTGTCTTTCGATCGGAGCATCAAACCCCCGCAGCATGTTGCTCGCAGAGGGCCGGGCGCTTTTTGAGCATCTCGGGGATAGGACAGCCCGGCCGGCTTCAGGTTTTCATTGTAATCCAGGCCTACCTCGCTACGATGCGCAACCTTATGCTGATAGGGTCAAAAACCAGATGCATGCCCAGATGTTCAAAATAGAGGCTCGATCCGTATATGATCTTCCACTGCGTGCGGTCGAAGTCAAAATGTGCTTCGGCGGTGATCGCACCATCGGCCAGGTTGCTGATAGTCGCGAGGAACTTCATGTCATTGCGCACGCCACGGAGTTCAAATGTGCCTTCCACTTCGAAATTGGGTGCAGTCAGGGATTCGCTGATTCTCCGGGCCGAATTAATCGTGAACCGGGCCGTCGGAAACTTCTCTGCGAAGAAAAAATCATCCGATTTTAAGTGAGAAATGAGGACCGGCTGCCATTCGCTGCCCTCCAGGTTCACATTTTTGAGCGAGAGCATGTCGATCTCGAAAGTTCCGTCTAACCTGCCTTGCTGTATCGTGACATCTCCCCTGAGCAGACGTAATGTGCCGTAGTGAGTCGAGTTCGGGTTGCGCCCGGTCCACTCGATAATACTCTGTTCGACGTCGACAGTGTATCTGCGGTCGTCCAATCTGAACCGATCGTCCTCGTCTACAGAATCCGGATCATTACCCGTTAGAGGATATCCGGCTTCTCCCCAGCCGGCCAGCCCTCCGGTCAGAGCAAACACCTTCGAATACCCAAGCCGCACAAGCTTTTCGGCTGCGGTGACTGCATCATGGGAAGCCCCGCTGGAGCCGTACAGAACAACCTCCCGGTCACGATCCGGTACGATAGCCTCAACTTCTGAAAGGAAGGAAACTTGAAAGACGCACGCATTTCGGGCGCCCGGCAGATGCCTCTTTTCAAATAGTTCCTTTGGCAAGGTGTCAATAATGATCAGATCGGTCTTCTGGGAGCTCTTGCCGTACAGCTCCTCCGCAGTGATCTTCGTAAAACTTTTCGTATCTTCCATCTCTTCTCCTTAAGTACGCGACCAACCAGCATACTGCTTTCCCGTCTCATGTCCAACCGGAAAGGGACTGATGCTGTCAAAAGTTGTCATTGAGCTTGTTCCAAAGCTAAGCATAGTGAATGATTCCAGCCACTCGACTTGACCTGCTCCTTCGATTTGAACCAGCTTGCCGGAAGGTGGAATCTGACCGGAGGGACGTCGCATAAAAAGTATGATCTGAGGTCTCAAGTAAATGCGGGGGACACTCGGAAAAGACCGCTCGGATCTGGCGGGATTTGAGCCTGAGAATTTCAAAAAGGTTGGGATGTATCAGCAATCGCGAGTCAACATATTCAAATCATTTTCGTTCTGCACTCCAGCCACATCGCGATTTCTCACAGTGGCAAGATGCGCGGAATTTGTTGAGTTAAACACGGCAGGACGGTAGTATTATCCTGAGCGTGCTCCCAGCGACTCGAACACTCCGCACCCTGAGGCAGTGAGCGGTAAAGAGTGAACAGTGAGCAGAAAAAGCAAAGGGAAATAATTCCTTTTGGTTCTATTTATCCTCTCGCCCCTTATGGTCATTTCATTTTCGCCGAGGCCCTTCTACGATGAGGGGCGTATTGCACGACATAAACCTAGTATTATTCGAAATCGCCGCGTGGCTCGCGGCTATTTTCGCGTACCTGACCGCCCGCCGATACTGATCCCACTCGGTTGCGGTCTTTTCTATCTGACTTTCATTTCAATAGCAGCGATATGATCTATAGCTACCAAGGCATCATAGAAATCCTTCTGGCTTATTTTGGAAAGATGCAAAAGATTGCCTTTGGCCTCAGTAACTGCTCCGGTTATCACCTGACCCGACGATAAGGTGACGGTCACGCTCTTTCCTTTGAGTGCTGCCAGATTGTCTTTCATGGATGTATTTACATCAAAGCCGGCAGCTTCCTTTATCCCTTCTTCACCGGCTGAAAAGCTTTGCGGCACTAAAAATGAATTTACTCCAAAGATCATGACCAGAGCAATAGCCGCTACGATTACACTCCTTCTGTTAAGTCTCTCCATTTTATCCATCTCCTGTTCCAGCTTAAAGGTCTCGATGTTGGTTGTGCATCCTTGAGCTTGTCTATGTCATTTCGACCGAGAGAGAAATCCGTCGCTTCTCGTCCAGTCGAGACGACTGGAATAAAACTTGCGGTGTTTGAGCCAGAGAGTATTGGATCCTAGCTCAGTACTCCAGTTCGACATCTTCCATAAAAGGTGTTTTCCGGGGGGCTTCGGCCTTCTTTGTTGAGATTGCAATTTTATGTTCGCCGCTCTTGTCGTACCGATAGGTCTCGGTTATTTTCCGGCCGGTCAGATAATTGGAGCTCACTATCGTTCCTGTCCCGCGCATGCCGTCTCCAGTCTCAAGATCGTGGCCGATCATAACGAACCTCTGTGTTTGGGGATCATAACGAAAGCGCCACGTCTCATTGGCAAACTCTCGTGAGCCGCTCATTTGCTCGACGAGGAGAACCCCTTTTTTGATACTGACTCCCACCATCTCTTTGACACCGCCGCATCCCTTGCAGTTAATGATTTTGTCATTGGTCCCCGCGAGTAAGAACCTTTCTTCTTTATCACGACCCAGGAGAACAATCAGGGCACGCTGAAGCTCGTCTTCCCCGCTATCGGGTTTGCTTTGAACCAGTATGGCGGCGATATCGGAAACTCCATCGCCATTTAGGTCTCCATTCACTTGATCTTGCACGGTCCATCCTTCGGGAACAAAATCAACCAACGACTTTCCCTCAGGCGGAAGATTCTTCGCGGGAAATCCCTTCGCACCGGCCTGCGCCGGCCATCCCAGGAGAATGATCAAGAACAGCGAAAGCCATATTATTTTCATTCTTCCCATGCGCATTATTCCTTCCTTTCAAGGACAGGTGGTCATCGGATTGCCACAATAGTCGCCTGGTGCAAGCCACCCTATCTGTTTTCCGACAATCCGGTTTAACACGGTTGCCCGATCGGTTCAGAATATGACTGTGTCGAATCGGCGTCAATCAAAATGCCCGTGCACATACTTGGCCCGACCAGTTTGGATTGGTTCGTTTGACTCGAGAACCAGGCAGGAAATCCTACAAAGGTGACACCTGAAAAGCAGGCGAGTCTCCGGGAAACAATTCGCCAGGGCGGAGAGAATGTGGCTTGTCGCCTGACAACATCCCCGAAACAGACATTCTGTTTACCTCACAGCTATCCTCGGCGGTGCAGAGTCTATGATTGACGACCCGAGATCATCGACATATCACTTGCTTGTTCGATTGGGACATCGTATGGTTTTACGCTGCTTTGACATTATTAAACGATATTGAACGGGCAGTCGGGAGATCTGTGGATAGAGGCGGCAAGATAAAAGAGCTGAGAGAAAAGAACGCAGCAAAACCAAAAGGAGGAAAGGTTATGAGAAACATGATCATTTTCCTAAGCGGTCTGGTTGTTCTGACGATGCTGTTCTGCGTTGCTCCCTTGTCGGCAGTTGCAGCCGGTGAGAAGACGGCTGTGATCGTAGTTGATATGCAGGGTGATTTCACCACGTGGAAGAAAGGGAGCTTGGCGGTCAACGGGGCAGACCAAGCATACGTCAAGAAGGTTGCGGACGCCACGGCCCTCTTGAAGAAAAAGGGACTTGTCCTCTACGGTACCCAGGACTGGCATCCTCGAAACCATGTTTCCTTTGCCAGCAACCATCCCGGCGACAAACCCTTCCAGGCCATCCAGGTGAATGGCAAGACCCAGGTACTGTGGCCGGACCATTGTGTCCAGGGTACTGACGGCGCCAAGGTACTCCTCGACAACAATATCTTTCAGGCACTGGTCAAGAAGGGGCAGGACCAGAGATTCGACAGCTATTCGGGTTTCCAGGATGACGGCGGCTCCAAGACCGAAATGGACACTATCCTCAAAGCTGCGGGCATTAAGAAACTTGTGGTTTATGGGCTTGCTACCGATTACTGCGTTATGGCAACCGCTGTCGATGCGGCAGCGGATGGGTACAAAGTCGTTGTAATCGAAGATCTGTGCAGGGGCGTGGCGCCCGAGACAACAGCGAAGGCCCTTGAAACCATGAAGGCGAAAGGCATTACGGTCCTGAAGAAAATCGACATGAAGAAGATCAACGATCTGTAGACAGGGCCTCGAAATAGTGGCTGCGGACGCCGCCTCGCCCGGGAGGAGTGATGGTTGGGCCTGGCGGTGACTGTGCGCTCCGGGAACCGCAGGGACCTGAAGTCTTCGTGCCGGGCTTACGCATGAAACTGTATCGAAATGCCAGGGCGGGTGGACTGAAAAAGGAAGAGGCCACCCTCGAAATCACCTAAGCTGGGGTACCTGCAGCCAGTCGCGCAGCGCGCACGAGACCGCCTGCGGCTCTTCCAGCGGGGTGAAATGGCCGGCCCTCTCGATCACCCTGAGCCTGGCGCCCGGGATCAGCCCGGCCAACTCTTCGTGGGCCGCCACAGGGGTGCGCCGGTCCTCCCGCCCGCAGATCACGACCGTCGGACAAGCGATCCGTTCGAGATCGCCGCAGAACCCGGGGTACTCAAGCAGCGCCCGTATCTGCCGGACGGCTACGGCCGGGCCGAGACTCTTTCCCATAGCCGCGAAGACCCCCCACAGCGCACGGTCATCTATCCGTTCGGGTGCCACATAGCGAGGAAAGGCATCCGCAAGGTAGGCGTCGAATCCGCCCCCCTCGATGCCGGAAATCGAGTCCCTTAGTTGCCGGCGAACCGGCGGCAACAGTCCACCGGAGTTGGTGCTCAGCAACGCCAGGCGGCCCACGCGGTCCGGCGCCCGGGCAGCGACCTCCAGTGCGACGCACCCGCCCATCGAGAACCCGGCCATGGAAAACCGCTCCGGAGCATGGCTAAGGACCGCGTCCGCCATCGCCTCGATGGACTCGTACGCAGTGAGGTCGGAAGTTCGACTGCGCGCCAAGTCCTCTAATGCCGCCGTTTGCGCCGCCCAGAGGCGCTCGTCGCAAAGCAGGCCCGGAATCAAAAGTAAGTCAGGGAGCACGCCGCCATGTTTCATTCGTTCGCCCTCCTCCCAACAGGGATTTTAATATCAGTGATTATCCCGCGTGATGCGGGGCCGGCCCGAACCGCCTGTCCGCTTTACAACTATGTCTTGTGTTTTTACCTTGCAAGTAAGATTTGAAATGGAAAGGGGAAAAATGAAATCATCGGTGGGAAAGATTTTAGTCGCAGGTTTTATCGTGGTTGGGCTTGTGACCGCCGGTATTGCGGTTAATGCCGTTGATGTGGGCCCTCGTCATGGGAATCTTAGGGCGGCCCAGAGACTCATAGAAAAAGCGATCAATAAGGTAACTGCGGCGCAGGTGGCCAATGAATATGACATGGAAGGCCATGCCGCGAGGGCAAAAGAACTCCTTGACCAAGCTTATGCCGAAATCAAACTGTCGGCGATGGCGGCGAACAGGCGCTGAATTATGCAATAGTGAATGGTGAATAGTGAGTAGTGAATGGTGAGTAGTGAGTAGTGAGATTAAGGGATTCTGTTCGCCCACTCCCTGCTTCCTGCCCTTTGCTTCCCGCTTCCTCCCCGCCTACGCTTCGATCGGCTTGATGATCAAAACCAGGCCCAACACTACGAACACCATGGTGTCGGCTGCAGGTCCCCAGAACCTGCCGGTGATGGACATGACCATCCCCAGGGCAAAGGCAGCCACAAAAGTGCCTCTGATGCTTCCCATTCCTCCAACTACGACCACCGCAAAGCAGATCAACAGGACCTGGAACCCCATGTAGGGATTTACCGCGGTTATAGGCGCATATAAAACGCCCCCGAGCGCCGCCAGGCAACTGCCCAGCGTGAAGGCGACTGCAAAATATTTGTCTACGTTGATTCCCAGGCTGGCTAACGCTTCCTTGTCTTCAAGGCCGGCAACGATGATCTTGCCGACCACGGTGCGGCCGAAGAAAAGTTCCAATCCGGCAAAAATAAGCAGCGAAATCAGAATAATGATGAACCGATAGACCGGAAGCTCCACGCCCAACAGGGAAAATGAGGCCCCGACGGGATCGGATAACGGGATGGGGACGGCCCCCCAGATCCACTTGATGGCATCCACCCCGATGAGCAGGACGGCATAGGTGGCAATGATGGCGTAATCAATGGATTGTCCGTAGAGTCTCCGGATGACGAAACGCTCGATCACGTAAGACAGTGGGATGACGGCGGCTACGGCGATAACGGCGGAAACGAAAAATCCCGCCCCCAATACATGCATGACGGTCACCAGGATATAGGCCCCCAGGGTGTACACCAGGGCATGCGCAAAGTTGACGATCCGCATGGTTCCGAATGTCAGGGACAGTCCGATCGAAATAATGTAAAGGATCCCCCCCACGGTCAACCCATAGGCCAGCGTGCTGATCATCGGCTCACCTCCGGGTGGGATTTCGACTCCCCGGCCGGCCTGTCGCACCGCTTGATCAAGGCCGCCACATAACCCCACACCCCGCTTCTAAACTTGAACACCAGCAGGAGCAGGATCACCCCCAAAAACATCTCCCAACGCTGGATGTAGTTTGGCAGGTAATTGCTGATCAGCTTGTAGCCGACCCCGCCCGCGAGCGCGCCGTAAACGCTGCCCGCCCCGCCGATGAGGCAGGCAAAGATCACCTCCACGCTCCTGAGCGGATCGATGAAGCTCGCGGTCACATAGCTGTAGTTGATGATGAACAGCGCCCCGGCAAAGGCGGACAGGGTGGTCGAGAGGATAAAGGCCGCCATCTTGACGGCAAAGGTGTCATAGCCCAGGAACTTCACCCGGGTTTCGTTTTCCTTGATACCCCGCAGGAGGATGCCGAAGAGCGAGTTCGTCAGCCTCCGAACTAAAAATACGACGAGGAGCAGGCACACGAAGACGAAGCAGAAGACTGTCGTACGGTTGGAGAAGCTTAATATCCCTATTCTTTTGAAGGAGGCGGACATACCGTCTTCGCCCCCGGTCCAGCGAGAGAATGCCACCAGGACAAGGAAATATCCCAGTTGATTGAGCGCCAGGTTGATGAGCGCAAAACATGCCCCCGTGGTGCGCACTACGATGGGTCCCAGAATAAGTCCGGCCGCCGCCCCCGAACCCAGCGCGATCAGCAGCGCCAGAAAGACATTCGCCGACAGATACGCCCCCGACAAGGCAAAGGCATACGCGCCCACTCCCAGGTAGAGCATATGGCCGAACGACAGCCTGCCCATATAGCCGTACAACAGATCGTAGGCCAGCACGAAGATGCAGAAGATCATAAAGTCGATGCTTCGGTCCATCGAGATAATGGGCGTCAGCAGCAAAAAGAGAGCTGCGATGACGAGCAAGTCAAATTTCCGCAAATTTCTAAGGGTGGCATTGAGCATCGATTTTCCGCCAGTCATGGAGTAAGGAAGCGGCTGTTGGCCGTTACAGATAAGTCTCCAGATAAGCCTGGTTTTGGACGTCGGCCGGATCGGAAAGCTCAGCGGCTATGTGTCCTTCCTTCATGCAATAGATCCGGTCGGCGAACCTGGAAACCACGGAAAGATTCTGTTCGACGATGACCATGGCCACTTCATTTCTCAAAAGTTCAAGTGCTTTCAAGACCTCTTCGATGGCCCCGGCGGCCAGACCTTCGGTAGGCTCGTCGACAAGGAGCAGGCGGGGAGAGCCCACTATCGCCCGGCCGATGAGCAGGAGTTGCCTTTGCCCTCCCGAAAGGCCTCCAGCCTTGCTTGTCAGAAACATGGTTATCTTTGGGTAGACCTGGGCCACCCGATCTATGGCTTCGGTGAGCTTCACTTTTGCGGCGTGGGCGGCAAGTTCGATATTCTCTCTGACCGTGAGTTTGGTGAACACCCGTTTGTCCTGAAACACGTACCGGACGCCCAGACGGGCCACCTGGTCGGGAGGCCTTCCGGATATTTCCTCCCCATCGAACTTAACAGCGCCGCTCAAAGGACGCAGAAAACCGGCAATGGTCTTCAACATGGTGCTCTTGCCGGCCCCGTTGCGGCCGACGATGGACACGACTTCCCCATGCCTGGCGTGCAGGGATACCTCCGAGAGGACCCGGGCGCTCCCGTAAAAAACATTGATCCGGTCCACCGATAACAGCATTCTACGATCCTTGAGGCATGTTCGGAGGGCGGCAGGTCCGGTCGCCCCAGTAAACCAGCCGTACCGCTTCGTCGCACAGGACCGATTCGGGAAGGCCGTGTGCGATGAACCGGCCCTCGTGCATGACGCTCAGACGCGTAATGAGACCCATGATGCGCGTGATTTTGTGCTCGATGATCATGAGCGTGAACTCATCTTTTATCTGGTGGATCAGATCGAGCACATCGGTAATCTCCACCTCGCTCAGGCCGGCAAACGGTTCATCCAGTAGGAGCACCCTGGGTCTTAAGGCCAGCGCCATGGCGATTTCGAGTTTGCGTTTATCGCCATAGGAAAGCTCCGAGGTGGGCAGATTCATCTTCCCGGCGATACCCACTCTTTCGAGGGCATAACTGCACTTATCTACAATGCGGGAAGGATGGGGATCGCCCAGGAGGCGCCACAACAGCCCTTTGGATTCCGCCTGGGAGTGAACGACCGATATGACGAGATTGTCGAGGACCGGCAAGGAATCAAGAACGGAGACCAATTGAAACGTTCGTATCAATCCGAGAGCAACCCTCTTATGGGCGCTCTTGTTGGTGATATCGGCGCCCAGATAAGTAATCGTTCCTGTAGAGGGAGGGAAAAGACCGGTCAGGAGATTGAAAAAAGTTGACTTGCCGGCGCCATTGGGTCCGATAATGCCTGCGACCTCACCTTTCCGAAGTCTATAGTCCACGCCGTCAACCGCAGTGAAGTCGCCAAAACGCTTGGTAATTCCGTGACTCTGGAGAAGGACCTCTTCCGGCATCAGGGGTTCCTTTACAATATGCTGGCGGCGGCGTGTCATGTAGAGAGAGGTCAGGACGGGGCCAAAGGACCCTCTTCCTGACCTCGAGGTGAGATTGGGCAGCAACGGTCCATGAGACCGGCTGCCGGGGTTAGTATCCCAATGACTTCAAGGACGGCAGGTAATCTTCACCCGTATAGGCGCCGATAACCTTCACCAGGTCCCACTTGGGGTCTTTGCGTTCTGCCGCACTTTTGCCCACTACTACAAAGGCATTGTATTTGAAGATTGGTTGGTGGTCCTCGCGCCAGGTCCCTTTGCCCTTCATCGATTCGAAGGTGGGATTTGCCATGATGGCCTTGGCGACGGCCATGCCTTCGCTGCTCTGGGCAATCGACAGGCCGCGCAGGGCTTCCCTGGTGCCGATGTAGGCCATGGCCGAATAGGGATCGGGAGGATACCCGTATGCCTTGGTAAACTTGTCGGAAAAGGCTTTGGCCTGCTTCACGATGGCTTCGTCCGGGAAGCCGCTTAAATCATAATACCAACTCATCAGGGAATAGACGCCCTCTATCGCCTCGGGAGGCACGCCGCTGCCAAACACATTCGTCATCCAATCGAACCAGATCTTGGTCTTCTTCTTCAAACCGGTCTCGGAGGCTTGCTTGAGCACGTTGATCGCGTCGGTGCCCCAGTGCGCAAGCATGACGATCTCAGGGTTCATTTCCATGATTTTCGTCATATAAGGCGTGAAGTCACTCGTTCCCACCGGCGACTCGAGGTACTGCACCTGGATACCCATTTTGTCGAAGGCATCCTTGGCGCCACGCCATTGATCCTGGCCAAAGGCATAGGCCGGGCCGAAGAAGACGATCTTTTTCAACCCTAATTTGTTGACAATATAAGAAGCCCCGGCGTAGCCGACGGAATAGGCGCAGCCGTGCACGGCAAAGGTGGTGGGCGCCATCTCCCCTTTTTCGAACATCTTCAAGGCCACCACATTGACCGGGAAATAGCCTATCGGGTTTCGTTCGACTTCCTTATTGAGCGCTCCGCTGATAGGAGCAAAGGTCTGTCCGACAATGACATCGGCCTTGTCCTCGTCGACCAGTTCGCGGAAACGGCGGATAGCCACGTCCGGTTTGGTCTCATCATCTTTGATGACGTACTTGACCGGGACCTTCTTGCCCCCCAGTCGAGACCCCCGGCCGCGTTGATCTCGTCGATGGCCAGCTTGGAGCCGTCCAACTGCACCGGGCCTACCGGGGAGGCGGCTCCGGTAAGACCGTAGATCAGCCCTACCTTGACTTCTTTGGGAGGCGCCGCGGCCATGGCTGCAACCCCGAGCGTAAATAACAGGCAGATCGACACCGCTACAATTACTAAACCCGTCTTGCCAGATTTATCTATCTGCATGGATGCGGCCCTCCTGATCTCCGCTAAGTTAATTTGTCCGGTTAGTAAAAAAGACGCCTAAGAAATGGCTGCGAGGAACTCCGCGCTCGTCATTACGTTACCGATGCGGGGAAAGATAACCTCTTCCGCATAGAGTTGCTCACGGTCTGTATCCGTCGCGGTGCAATCTTTGATCAAGACCACCCGGTACCCCAGGTCGTAGGCGGAACGGGCCGAAGATTCCACGCACCAGTTGGTATGGAATCCGGTAAACGCGACATATTCTATCTCGTTTGCACGCAGCAGGTAGTTCAGGGCAGTGGAGCGAAAGGCATCCAGGGTCAGCTTGCCGCGAACCACGATGTCTCCTGATTTCGGTGTCAGGGGCTCGATGATCTCAGGGCCCGGGGTCCCTTCCAACCATGCGCCGGTGCCCCAATCGGCTTTCATCTCCATTTCTATGCCGCGAAGGCCCGCGGTTCCAGGTCCTCCCGGCTTCAATTCCGGAAAGCCGGGCTTGAAAGCCTGAAAGGGGACATAGATGATCTTCACCTTGCCGCGCGCGCCATCCAGGAGGGACTTCAAGTTGTTGATAACGCCCCTTTTGGCTAACTGGTCGGCAATGTACTGATACATCGTGCCCCCAGGGCTGAGAAAGTCGTTTTGGGCCTCAATGAGAACAATTGCTGTTTTGTCGGGCGGCAACTTCATGGCTGTATCCCTTCTGCGTAGGTAGATGTATATGAATAGGCGGGTAGCTGGGCGGGACCCTGCGTCACCGCCTCCCGAGTTGCTTCCAGCGGCCTGCGCTTACGTCTTCTCGAATTTGCGCCATCATATACTGGTTATGCCTGCGGAATTCATTTTCGGCCTTTTCCGGGTCGCGTCCCCGCAGGGCCCGGATAAGTTCGGCATGATGGTCGATGAGCTGAAGGAAATTGGGCTGCATATGCAGGGTCAAGGGGCGCATCTTATTTTTGATGGTATCGAGGAGTTCTTTGAGCAGCTCGTTGCCGCAGGCGTCATATACGGTGGCATGGAATTCGAAGTCCAGCTTTGAATAAGCAAGGACATCACGGCTATCGACCGCTTCTCTCTGCCTTTGGAGGCATTCGGACATTTTTTGGAGGGAGGCATCGTCAATGCGGGTGGCCGCCAGCCGGGCCGCCATGCCTTCGAGCACCTCTCTTACCGCGTAAAGATCCAGGGCCTTCTCAGAGGTGAGAGATGACATGAATACGCCTCTGTTGTGAATATCCTCAACGAGGCCCTCCTGCTCCAATCGCCTCACCGCTTCCCAGACAGGCGTGCGGCTCACATCAAGTTCTCTGGCGATGCTTTCGATATTGAGGCGGGCTCCGGGCTGGAATCGGTAATCAGCTATCATCTCCTTCAAGACGATGTAAATCTGGTTGCTGAGCTTTTCCCTTTGAAGTTTTGCCACTCATTCCTCCTATGCGTATAAATATAGAAAAGCGCCCCTGAATTGGCAAGCGCTTTTTTCATATTTCATGAAAACTGAATCATGAAGGTGTCCATCGGGAAATTAGTCTATGCAGGTATTGAAGGGTCGCCCGTGGCGGCGGTAATCAAAAGCTGTTGACTGGGGATTCGCGGGAAGCTACGATGTAGCTATGTTCGAATTGGACGTACCCGGTGTTTTGGCTGGTTAATAGTCTTAGCAGGAAACCGCCCTCCTGCAAGCCTGTGAAAAGTGGAAAAAACAAATGAAAAATCCCCCTTCTCGAATGCTTATATGCAACGCCGAGGAAAGAGCCGCATTGATGCGGACCGCTATTGGCCTCGAGCCAGCCGATATGGTGATCCTCAACGGTTCGGTGGTCAATGTGTACTCCGGCGAAATCGTGGAAAACTGCCCGGTCAGCATCAAAGGAAAGTGGATCGCCGCAGTGGGGCCGGATGCTGCATCGGCGGCCGGTGCATCTACGCTGGTTCTGGATGCCGCCGGAAAAACCCTTATACCGGGTCTCATAGAGGGCCATACCCACATGTGGTTCCAATCCATGGAGGAATTCCTGCCCTATGCCATAAAAGGAGGAACCACCACCATTATTGTCGAAACCATGGAGTTCTTCCCACCGGCCGGCTTCGAGGGGGTTGTCGAGTTCCTCGATTCCCTGAAGGACCAGCCGATCAAAATCCTGGGTACCGCACCGGCCACGATATCCACCGGCAAAACTCTCGACGGCGGTTCCAGGAAGGGCCTGGAGAGTCTGCTCGACAGGGACGACATTATCGGGCTGGGAGAATCTTTCTGGCAGACGGTGCTGCAATCGCCTGACGCTATGGTCCCGCTGCTTCAAAGCGCCCTCGATCGAGGCAAGCGCCTGGAGGGACACTCGGCGGGGGCAAAGGGGAAGAAATTGGCCGCCTATGCCGCTGCCGGAATCTCCTCGTGCCATGAACCGATTAACGCAGAGGAGGCCCTGGAGCGGTTACGGCTCGGTTTTTACGTGATGGTGCGGGAAGGAAGCATCCGAAAAGATCTCCAGGAAATTTCGAAGATCATGCAGGCCGGCGTGGATTTGAGGAGGCTCATTTTAGTCACCGACAGTATCGAGCCGAAAGAACTGGTCGAGAAGGGTTATCTCGAAATTGTCGTGCAAAAGGCCATTGCCTGCGGGTTCGATCCGGTAAGCGCCATCCAGATGGCCACCCTGAACGTGGCCGAACATTTTGGCCTGGATGCCGCCATCGGCGGCATTGCGCCCGGAAGGTGCGCCGATATCCTGGTGCTTCCCGATGAGAGGACAATTACGCCCGAAATCGTCATAAGCAACGGCCGTGTTCTTTTTAAGGACGGAAAGCTCCTGGCGCCGCCCCGAAAACATCATTATTCCGATAGCTGCCTGCGAAGCATTCGGCTCCCCAGGGCCATGAAATCTTCGGATTTTGACATTTATGCCAATGGCGCATCTTTAAACGGTCCGGTCAAGGTACGGATTATCGAAATGGTAACCGACCTGGTGACCAGAGAGTTGCACGCCGATGTCTTTCCTGCCGCTGGAAAGATCGAGGTGGACTTGCAGCAGGATATCGTGAAAGTGGCGGCTATCGACTACAAAAACGATCCCGGCCGCTCATTTGTCGGGCTGATCAAGGGGTTCGGAATTGAAAAGGGCTCGATTGCATGCAGCGCAGCCTGGGACGTTTCAGACATTATCGTGGTGGGCGCCGATGAAGAAGATATGGCGCTGGCCGTCAATCGAATCCGCGAACTGCAGGGGGGCGTAACGGTCTGTAGAGACGGGAAGATAATGGCTGAGCTGCCGCTTCCGATTTTTGGGATTATATCGGATCTGGGCATGAACCAGCTTGCCCAAAAGCTCGATTCGGTGAGGCGCGAGGCGCGCGCCCTGGGCATTCCCTTCGCGGACCCGGTGCTGACATTGTCCACCCTGACGGGGGCGGCGATTCCCTACCTTAAAATCTGCGAGAAGGGCCTGGTAAATCTGAAGGACGGCAAAACGCTCCCCCTCGAGGTGCATTGACGGTTCGTTCCGGATCGCTGCTTTTATCCTGAAGAGCCGTTTTCGTACGGATTGCCGGCGCGACGTACGAGGGAAGTCCTCGGGCCGAGGCATCGCACGAAGAGATTTTAGAAAACCGCAAGCATCAGCCGCAAGCATCGAATTTTTAAATACCCTTAATCTCAATCGAGGCGAGAGGATTTGAATCTCCGACTTTGCACGCAAACATAGGCGGGGTAAGGATCATTTCGAGCCAGCACCAAAGTTGCGCAAAAATGGAAATGCTGGATACGCGAATCGTTAGTCATTGTTCAGTTTTCAGGTCTTTTCGCAGGGCGCAAATCCGCGCCAATGCTCAAGGGCGTTTTTCGAATATGGACAATTTACGCTCCTGTACGTAACGAGGGCGAGTTTTTCTAGTGGTGATGGTGTGTTAGCGATAGTCTGCCTATGCCTGTTGGATTCTTTCTATCTGTCTGATTTTCCACTCTGGCAGACTCCTTGATCTTTTCTCGGCGATCAGTATATCTGATCCGAATCTTTCCGCGCTAGAGTTTTTTGCCCACCCGGCCGCTGAGGAGCGACCCGAACGCCGAGGCTGGTTTTGTCAAATGGATTTGCCCCACCACCAAAATGTGGGGGTACCGGTGGATGGGGGAAACGGAAGGAGCCCGTAGGGCGACTGGAGTTTACCACCTCCACCGGATGGGTTAGGTATAAGCTTATGGATCGCCCGGCCCCGGTGCGGTTTCCAGGGGCGAAGTTCTTTTCACTACCAGATCGATTGCCCGGTAGTAGTCCCTTTCCACTTTCCGGTTCGATACTTTGCAATACCTCTGAGTTGTTGTAATCCGGCTATGGCCAAGGAGGTCCTGGATAATCGTAATGTCTGCATCGGCATTGAGAAGCTGAGTGGCCATGGTATGCCGCAGGTGATGACAGGAAACTTTGAGGCCGCTCTCACCCGCGTAATACTCCATCCTCTTCTGGATACCTCGTACCGATATTGGCTTTCCTTTGAACCGTCCACGTTCGACCAGGAAGACAGATTTCGATTTCAATCGAGACCTTTCCTTGAGATAGCATGTCAGGGCTTCGTGGGCATCCGGGCTCACATAAACCACCCGATCCTTTGCACCCTTGCCGCTTTTGACCAGAAGACTTCCCCGTCTAAGATCAAGTGCGCCGAGAGTGAGGGATGCAACCTCTTCCACTCGAAGACCGCACCTGAGCATAAGCAGGAACATGGCGCGGTCCCTTGGGGCTTCGAGTTTTTCGAGAAACCGTGAAACTTCTTCGTCCTTTAAAAACCGTGGGAGAGGCTTTGAAAGCCGGAGGCCATAGCCGCTCTTTACCGGATTTGCGATCTCTAACTCCTCGCTTTCCCTGAGGTAGTCGTAGAATGAGCGGATGCTGTCCAGATAGCAGTTCATCGTCTTGGGTTTAAGTTTCTTATCAAGAAGATAGTCAATGAACCAGAGCACTTTTTTGTTGCTCGCCTCTTCGATGGGGCAATCCAGCCAGACCACAAACTGTTTGAGAGTGCTCATGTAGTCGCGAACGGTTCGTGGCGAGTAATTCTTTCTCTTCAGATGTCTTCTGAAGTTAATGATTGAATCGATAATGGCCACCGGCCGCTCCTTTCTCGATGATTGCCATTGCCCGGAAGTATTCCTCCTCGCGTGTCCTGTCGGTCAGCCTGGCGTATCTTCGGGTCACCTCCAGGCTTGTATGCCCAAGGAGGGGCTGCAAACACTCAAGCCTCATCCCGGCATTCAGGAGCTCGCTTGCAAAGGTGTGGCGAAGGCAGTGGATCGTGTAGCCCATTGCCGACAGGCCGGCGGCTTGAATGTATTTCTCAAACCTTAGCTGAGCCCCTGTATAACCCAGGCGATTTCTTCCCTGCCCGTAGAAGACAAACTCCTTTTTGGGGTCTCTTGCCTTGAGCCAGGAACAGAGGGCCTCTTTAGCGTCATCGCTAAAATAGACCACCCTTCCGACCCTTGTCTTCTGCGCTTCATAGAGGATCACCTTCTTTTCTTCCAGGTTGACTTCAGGGATTTTCAAATCCAGAAGTTCACCTATTCCCATTCCTGTCCGCAAGAGCATAAGGAACATGGCCCGATCACGAACATGATCGATTGCCGCAAAAAGAGCCCTTATATTTTCCGGTTCGATGGCTTTCGGCAGCCCCTCCGGGACTTTCACCCTTATTTTCTTTCTGAGAACATTCGGATCAATCACGTCCCCCTCGACAAGAAACCGAAGGAAGGCATGCACCACCATAAGCCGGACGCTAACCGTCTTAGCCTTTAGGCCCCGGTCTTGCTCATGCTCGACGAATGCCTCTATGCTCCGCCTGGTGACGTGATCAAGATGGATGATGCCTTGCTGGTTTCCGATGAACTGTAGAAACAGCCTGATAGATATTTGATTGGCCTCGATTGTGCCGGGCCGGCAGTTCTTTCGGTACAAGTGCGACAGGTATTGTTCGGCGTGCTCTTTTCCGGGAAGCTCGCTTTGCCTGAGGATGTTGATCTGCTCGTCCAGGTACTCACGGTTCTCCGTTTGGCGTGGCGCTGTCCGGGGAAGGCGGCAATAACCTGCCGGAAGATGTCCATACTGGATCGGGGGATGTTCTGAATCTAAAGCAATAGTTCCTGGGCTCATTTCTGCCTCCTTTTTCTGTTTCACTAGAAAAAACAGGCAGATAATTCACCCTCCATGCTTCCGGGTCAATCATCTTCTCGTTACGTACAGTACGCTCTATTGTCCAGTATCTTTGTAAAGACGAGAGCCCCTCGGCGCGTTTGGTCTACTTGCAGCACTGCAAATAAGCCCTTAATCTCACGCCCGTGCCAAGGAGGTGGCTGTGGGTATCAGAGAAAAATGATTCATTAAGCCTTCGCGGGAATGACGGACATGGAGTGCTTTTGCCAAGCGAATCTTTAACTCATGGCACTAGTCACCTGGATCAATATGCGCAACTGATGGAGAAAGGAAAAGTGATAGAACGAAGTATGACGTATAAAGCCACGGCAAGACAGGAAGTAGCAGAAAGATGAAGTACCATGCACGATGTCCGCTCTCATCAGCTTCCTTTAACACAAGGTATATGACATAAAAAAGTGCAAAAGGAAGCAATAGCAAGCATAAATGCCAAGTAGGTCGCCCCATATCGCGAAGTCTCCTTATTGATAGCATAGTAACACCAACACAGACTAGTACAGTAAATACGACATATATAAGTGAATGTGATGGTCTGGTAAATCCTAGAGCAAATAACAACAGCTGCAACGTTGATGCGATAAGTAGTGATATTATAGAAGTAATTATTAGATGTACTGCCAAATAGCAGATAAATTGGTATGGTGTCAATTTGTTCAATGACCGCTTTATATGAGATATTTTATTTGCAAGTGTTCTAAATAGTGATGTATTTATAAATACTATGGGAGGTTTATCTCGACCCCACACTAAATATATAATTGTTCCAACAGCTATTCGTGAACATACCACTCCCATACATATAGAGTACATGACTATGTAGGCGTAATAGTCAACTATATAAGTAGAGGACTTATTGGCTATATTAGTCATAATTGGTGAGAGTATAAAACAATACAATGCACAAAATAGGAAGACGAACGTATCAAACCCAAACCGCACATCGCAATCCTTAGCAGCTAACTTATTTTGATACTTAAGGGCGGTTATGATAGTTACTATAATAAGAAAAATAAGATGGAAACATAGCGAAGATGGTGAAATGGTCATCTCAACGCAACTCCTTATCTAGCATGAATTGCCCAATGTTCGGTGTGTTGGGATACCCCGTAAAACCTGGGTGCTTTTCATAACTTCTCTAAAAACTCCTTTGCACAGATTCAATGAGTTTCTTTGAAGATTGAACCCGCTCTACGGGTAACTAACTAGTACCATGTAACATTGCAATATTCGTATAATTCGGTATAATCATGGCAAATTCCAGGAGGAGGGATTCGCCATGGCACCACGATACCGAGTAACCTTGACGGAACAAGAGCGCCAGGGACTTGAGGCGCTGACGAAAACGGGCAAGACCAATGCGAAACGATTTCTCTTCGCACGCGCTTTGCTCCTGTGCGATGCAGGTCCTTTTGGGCCTGCGTGGACTGTAGCGGATACGGCTGAGGCCATGGGCGTCACGCCTCGCACCATCGAGCACCTTAAGAAGCGCTTCGTAGAAGATGGATTAGCTGCAGCGTTGGAGCGCAGGCAACCGGAACAGCCATCGCGCGAGGTAATTTTTGACGGGGCTTTCGAGGCGCGGGTTATCGCCTTGGCATGCTCAGAATCACCGGAGGGGCGACGGCGCTGGACTGTACGGCTTCTGGCTGAAAAAGCGGTTGAGCTGCATCTGGCCCAAAGCGTTTCGCATATGACGGTGCAGCGCATACTTAAAAAAACGAACTTAAGCCTCACCTCAGGAAGTATTGGAAAATCCCGCCGGAGGGGAGCGCCGCGTTCGTAGCAAATATGGAAGATGTCATCGCTGTCTATCATTTGCCGTACGATCCCGATTATCCGCAGGTCTGTATGGATGAAAGCTGTAAGCAACTCATCGGGGAAGCGCACGAGGCGATAGCTTGCGCGCCCGGAAGACCCAAACGGATGGACGCCGAATACGTCCGCAATGGTGTTGCCCAGATTTTCCTTGAAGTGGAACCGTTGACGGGCAAGCGCCACGTGGAGGCCGCCCAGCATAGAACCATGAAAGACTGGGCGTTGTGGATCAAGGGCATGCTCGTCAAGCGATACCCAAAGGCAGTGAAAGTGCGCTTGGTCCTGGACAATCTGAACACACACTGTCTTGCCTCTCTTTACGAGACGTTTAAACCTCAAGAGGCTCGACGCTTGGCAGAACGCCTGGAAATCCATTACACACCAAAACGCGGCAGTTGGCTCAATATGGCGGAGATAGAGCTGAGCGCGTTAAACGGACAGAGCCTGGACCGGCGAATTCCCGATATAGAAACATTGCGTGGCCATATCGCCGCGTGGGAAAATGACCGGAACAACCGGCAAGCAAAGATTCAATGGCAGTTCACGAATGCCAAGGCGCGCATAAAGCTGAAGCGCCTTTATCCGCAACTATAAGCGTTACATGGTACTAGTCACTTTACAACAAACTGTCCAGTTTTGCCCGTTGTTTTTACTGGCTTTTCTGCTCGGTGGCAATTGTGCCGCTTTCCTGTTTGCCTGGCGCGGAAGCGCATGGGATTCGAACCCTTCGCCATATTGACCCCGCAGGTATTTGTGACCCCGAGAAAGGGGGCGGCCCCGTTGCGCAGGACAACCCTATCGCCGGAGAAGTTCACTAATTTCCAGCAATTTCGGTGAATGTGATTTATAATTGATTTTGAAGGCGGTCCGCCGAAATGAAGTCACGGGTGAACTCTGTTTGCTCATTGATTGTTGCCTTGGTGAATTAAAGAAAAATGATGAAAGTAGCCGCAATTGTTACATTTATGCTGTTTATCCTTGCCGGGCAGGCATTCGCCGCAGAACCCGCTGAGATCAATCTGCGCGACGGCAGCGTCATCCGTGCCGAGGTTATCTCATTGCAGGATGGCTTATATACACTGAGATCTGAAACCCTCGGAACGATCGTTATCGAAAAATCCAAGATCAGCAGCATCAAAATGGGGGCCGGCGATCCGGCACGCACGCACGTCAGCACCCCCTCATCGATAACGCCGAATGCAGCCCCGCAAACGGCGGCGCCCAATATCACCGCGCAGATTAATACCATGCGTGATGCTATGATGAGCGATCAGAGCATCATGAACAATCTCTCATCTCTCACTAATGACCCTGACGTAATGCGTGCCGCTCAAGATCCTGAAATTATGAAGGACCTGGCTTCAGGCGATGTCACGGCGCTCATGTCAAATGACAAATTCATGCAACTACTGAATAACCCGGCGATTCAGGAAACTATCAAGAAAGTCTCGCCCTGAAAAGGGGAACGAGAATGTTTGTTCACCCTGGGTGGAAGGGGCTGGATAATCATCCAGGTTTCAAGGGGTCTCACCCAAGCTAACACATTAACTTTACAGGAACACATATAACAATCAGGGCTTCTTTTGACCTTAGAAGTGCATTTTTGGCATCATAAAGGACCTCCTAACCAAAGAAGCATGTTGTGAGATATGGCCGGAGACAAACGGCACTTCCTGCCTGGATACGCCCGGCACATAACCCATCGGCGCCATAAGAAAGAATTCCTGATCAAATTTGCCGGAGACTGATTGCAATATTCGCGGCAAAAAGCTTTATTGTTCGTACCATCTCATCAAAGCCGGTTATCAGACCTAAGCTAAAAAGCCGTCATCTCAGCTCGCTCCAGTTCAGTTACATCCGCCCGTACATTTGCTATATACATCTCGCGAGTTGCCGATGCACATCGTGAGATTGCTATAGTCTAAAGGATCAGGGTGCGTTTCCCTGCATATCTTGACTCCCGATTCATACTCTCGATTGCAAATAGCTGCAGTTGCCGCATCCAGATCGAATCTGCAGGCACCGGCCCATGCGGAAGTATAAGCAGCTAGAACTATTGCGATTATTAAGATAATTTTTTTCACTGTATTCACTGCATCCTCCTGCGTGCAAGCACCTTGACTGAGTTATATGATCCGGTCCCGGGCCGGTTCTCAGCCAATTATCAGGTAGAACTTCGAAATCTTCAGATCGTAAAGTAATGATAATCATCGTCGATTCTCAGAAAAGACGCGTACATAGGTCTTAACCCGCCCCCTCAGTACCCGCGTGATCGGGTGAACCAACAGGGCCAAAGCACAAAAAACGGCAAGGGCAACCGCTTAATGCCGATAATCAGAACGCTCTTGCAAAAGGGAAGAATAGAGCTAATATACATACACGGCCCTGGCTCATATCGACTGTTTAACTTATGATTACAAGGTCTTATGATATATTCCCACCCGAGTGTCTTTCGAAAAACATTTTTACTGCTTCTGTTTCTTGCTGTCCTGATGCCCGGCTGCGAAAAGACAGAGGCCGCCTCTCACTCTCCACCGGCGGCCCGGCCGGGCGGACGCGCCAAAGTGATCGTGAAAAGCGTCAGATATCTTGGTGGCCCGAGGACCGTTTATCATGAGGTCGGGCCGATGGAAACGGTCTGGCGTATCTCCCGGATGTATGATGTTACGCCGGAGTCCATCTATTCGGCAAACAGGCTGAGACCCGGCGATCATTTGCTGATAGGGCAAAAACTCATCATCCCGAACGCACGGATGATACGCTATGTTATAAACCTCTATCGGAACCCGCAATGGAAGTACATCATCGTACACCACACCGCCACTGGAAAGGGCAATGCCAGAACGATAAACGTCTCACACGGCGCGCGCGGCTTCTGGAATGGCCTCGGGTATCATTTCCTGATAGATAACGGAACTCTCGGGAAAGGCGACGGGCAGATCGAAATGTCTCCACGATGGATCAGGCAGCAATGCGGCGCCCACTGCAAAGCCGGCGGAATGAACGAAAAAGCGATTGGAATCTCACTGGTCGGAAACTTCAATTATGAGAAACCAACCCCGAACCAGATGCAATCTCTCGCTTTCCTTCTTTCGGCCCTGCGCAGCTATTATCGGATACCCTCCTCCCACGTCATGGTACACCGTGATGTTCCGGGGGCCAAAACCGAATGCCCCGGGAAATTATTCCCTGTGAAACGATTATCTGTTCAATAAGCTCTCCACGGCGAGACAATTTACTGATCTTTGTAGACTGAACCGGCAACCAGCTACGTCTGATAAGGTGAAAAATGGACCACGAAGTCGAGCCGGTAATCTGTTTAAGGAGCAAAGCTATGAAGAAATTAATCAAAACCTTTTCGGTGGTCCTGGTAGTGGCTGCAGTGTTGATGATGCTGGCATCTCCAGGGTATGCGTTCAGAGGCGGCGGCGGTGGCCATGGATTTCACGGAGGCCATGGATTTCACGGAGGCCATGGATTTCACGGAGGGTATGGGTTTCGTGGAGGGTATGGGTTTCGCGGAGGGTATGGGTTTGGCGGTGGCCCCTGGTGGTGGGGGGGTGCTGCAGCATGGCCATATTACGGGGGCGCCTGGGGTTACCCCTACTATGGTTATCCTTACTATGCGGGTTACAGCTACTATAGTTACCCGTATCAAGTGCGTTACCGGCGTGTGGTAGTCGAACGGCAGCAAACACGGACTGCGCCGCCCCGGCCGGCTCCTGTGTATAAGCAGGACCGCAACTAAATCAGTTTTTGCAGGGCCGCCTGCAGTTATTGCAGGACAATGGAAATATGCCGGTCAGGCGCGAACAATCATTGAAAACGATGGAAAAGATCAGACTATGCTTTTTGGCGGCATTCAGGCGCACAAGGCGTTCAGGGAGCGCGTGCCCGCTCGCGGCCGGTATCGCAAAGGGGATTTGCCTTGCCCTGATAGCCGTCAGTTTCAACCTCCACCAGGTTGCCGCTGCGGAGAACGACGCGCCATTCTCCGACCCGGTCAGTTTATTGTCTGCGATTCAAGTCGCTGGGACTCGCCCGACTGTTGCGGCGCAGCCTGCCGCGGCGCCTCACCCCAGGCGGGCGAACTTCGAAGGGGAACATAAGTCCCACCAAACCCGGCACATGGCAGATTGGGTCATGGACTCCGGCGACAATCGCAGCTTGCCGTTCGCGATCATAGACAAGATGGACGCCAGAGTCTTTGTATTCGATGCCCATGGACGACTTCGCGGCGCCGCCCCGGTCCTGCTGGGCATCGCGCGGGGTGATTACACCGTCCCCGGTATCGGTAACCGGAAATTGTCGGACATTCGCCCTGAGGAGCGCACCACACCGGCGGGCCGCTTCGTGGCCGCGCTGGGCTACAATTTCAAAGGGAAAGACGTCCTTTGGGTGGACTTCAAAAATGCCGTTTCTCTGCACCGGGTGATTACGAACAATCCCAAGGAGCGCCGCCTGGAGCGCCTGGCCTCTCCAGCGCCGCTCGACAGGCGTATTTCCTATGGTTGCATCAATGTTCCTGCAAAGTTCTTCGATAACGTCGTGAAACCGACTTTTACCGGAAAAAGCAGCATAGTCTATGTGCTGCCGGAAATCCGGTCGATCAGCGAAACCTTCAAGTCATACTATGACGTCGAATTGGGCCGGGGAAGAGGCACAACTGCGAATCTTCACGAGCATGCAAGGCCAGGATTTCAGTAGCAGGATCTCATAATAAGCTGCGCTGTATCCTCCGCCGAGAGTTCCGAGGTCGATCATCTTGCCGCCGCTGTAGAGAAAGGCATGCGACTGGCCACTTGAAGTATCGGCGCTGCCAACGATCTGACCGGAATCGTTGATGTCATGCGCACTGCTGTTTGCGCCGCCGAGGGTTCCGAGGTCGATCATCTTTCCGTCATTGTAGAGAAAGGCATGGTGTTGACCGCCCCGCGTGTCGGCTTGACCTACGACCTGGCCGGAATCGTTGATGCCATACGCGGAGCTGCTTGCGCCACCGAGAGTTCCGAGGTCCATCATCTTTCCGTCCTTGTAGAGGAAGGCGTGCGATTGGCCACTTGAATTATCGGCGCTGCCCACGACCTGACCGGAATCGTTGATGTCATCCGCGCTGCTGTTTCCGCCGCCGAGAGTTCCGAGGTCGATCATCTTTCCGCCGCTGTAGAGAAAGGCGTGATGTTGACCGCCCGGCAGGTCGGCTTGACCTACCATCTGGCCGGAATCATTGATACGATACCCTCGGCTATTTGCGCCGCCGCGAGTTCTGGGAATGGTGGTCTTTGCGCCGGTGTAGATAAATGCATTGGTTTTGCAGCTCGCCGGATCGTAAGCCAGACCCGGGACGTGGCCGGAATCTTTGACGCCATACGCGGAACTGCCTGCGCCGCCCGGGGAAATGACACCGGCGGGTGCGCCGGGGTCCATGATGGAATAGGTTTGGGCGCAAACTGAATTCATGGTCAAGAGCATCCACGAAAGAGCCAATAGCACGAACATAAAAACCCTGTTATTTCCGATTACGGCTCCCTCAGAAGTCTTCATATACTGATCGCCCATGTGGGTCAGGCTGCCATTCGGGAAAATATTGCCCTGCGACTCGCAACTTTTCTGCTCCATGTTTGTGGTCCTTTCGGTCACTTAGCCCTGCATCGTCTTATATGGCGCGCGGGCGATTCCCTCGCCCAACGCTGTGGTTCTCATAATATAAGACAGGCAAACGGTGGTATCGTCTTTAGCCCTTATGTGCTATCCTTATTTGGAATATTTGTGGTTCTCGTATTTATTTTGTCCTCCTTGATGTTGCCAGACTGGAGACCGCAAAAACCGGTCATATGCCATAAATAACGATATGGTCTAATTTTGTCCCGCAGGAGGATGGTCATGAATCCAACGTTGATTTTTTCCGTCATATCGGCGTTAGCTGCATCGGTCTGGTCCGTCTGGACCTGGAGAGAGGAACAGCAAAAAGAAAGGCAGATCAAACGGGACCAGGAGTCTGCTCTCTTTGTGAATTCCTTGATCCTGGCAACGGAAGAACTGCAAATGCGGCTCTACAGTATGCTCGAAGAAGACGAACTGGCTTTTTATAAGAAGGAGTACACTAAGAAATATGAATTTGGCTCTCCCTATGCGATTGAAATCCTCTACCGCTTCAGCCAGTATTTTGGGTGGGCGCAGCGTAACTATCGGTACGGTCCTTACACGAATGATCCCAGAGTAATAGAACTGGTCAGAACGATAGGGGAAACCTTCGAGAATCGCAGCAAGTTTTCCGGGGATGCCTTCCGCTTCACTATTGACGAGAGAGTGTCTCTCGGCGGAGCCGTTGTAAGGCGCACAGGGGATGCAACGGCCCTCATCCCCACATTCGAGTCCATAACGCTCTTTGAGTTTCAAGAAGAGATGAGTGACAAATCAAGCAAGCACACCCCGTTGTATCAGAGCAAAGCCATTCGCAGCACCCTCGCAGCCATTGATCACGCCGATCGGCCTGAGGCGCTGGAAGGGTCCGAACGGCTGGCGGTCTTGCAGAATCTCCTGGTTGATCTGCTCACATACCTGGAAGGTGTGGAAGGCTTTCGCGTTTCTATCGGGGCGCGCAGAAGAGCACGGCTCGCAGGATCTTCTGCCGGGGTCCTTCCCGAGGCGGCGACTGTTGCGACAGTGCTTCACCAGACACGGGGACGTATCAGGATGGGGATACCGTGCCTGCGGTGGGACGAGGCTTATGCGAATCGTCTACAATCCCTTTTAGAAACGGTTGATAACGTCAGGAGCATTCGTATCAGTGTTGGTACGGCTTCTGTCGTCATCAACTTCAGTCCTGAAATTCCGGAGATGGAATTTGCCCGGACGCTGGCAAAAACTATCGAAGAGGGGTTTTCTTCGTCCAGGTTCGTTTCGAGCCAATTCTGCCGGGTAGATTAGCCCTCCGGTCGAAAATGAATGGTGAGACACCATAGCGTGCTTGCCTCCCCATTCCCGGATCCCTGATTGATGCAGCCCGGTCTCATTCTTCTCGTGCGATTAGACTCAGATTCCCCTTTTCCCCGAGTTCAGCCTTATCATTTCCGGCCAAAATGCCGATAGAAAAGCTAAAAGGGAAACCACCCGTTCTGAAAAGCGCGAACTCCGCCGCACCCGACAAGAAAGGCTTTTCAAGATGTGGATTCTTTTCTATCTGATCGTCCTGCTGGTAGCTGTTGGCATTCTCAGGCTTCGGTATTCGAGCAAAGAATTTCGGAACTGCTTGAAATCCCAACGAGCATCATTGTCATTCAAGCGGCAGCCGGCGCTTTTTTTCCCTGCCGAGCGTTCGTTCTTCGGAATGCTGGAGGATGCATTAGGCTCAGATTACAGGGTGTTTGGCAAGGTCCGTATCGCTGATCTGATAAAGCCCGAAAATGGAGTCGGGCGACAAATCGCATTCAATCGCATTGCTGGAAAGCATGTTGATTTCGTCGTTTGCAACGCCGCGGATCTGTCGGTAATCGGTGTGATCGAGCTCGATGACAGTAGCCTCAACCAGGATTGCCGCCGGAAACGGGATGCCTTTGTTGATAAGGCTTTTGCCTCAGCGGGAATTCCCATCACACGTTTTCCGGCAAGAGCCGACTATAGCCTGCCCGCCTCCAAGGAATCCATTGAGCGTTCGTTCAAACTGATCGTCAACAAAAAGGTCAAGGCGCCACCACCTCTAAAATTGGTGGTTCCAGCTCGATGTGACTCATCTTTGTGATTATGAGATAACTTCGAGGCTATGGTTAATCAAAAATCCGCATACCTTTATGCTCTATCCGCAGTCTTATTGTGGTCTACCGTGGCATCGGCGTTCAAGCTCGCCTTACGATACCTGGATAACGTCGAACTTCTTGTTTTTTCCGAGGCTTTTTCGGTTGTAATTTTGGCGGTCATCCTCACTTCCAGCCGGGGATTCGGGCAGGTCTTCCGGTGCACGCTGAAAGAGTATCTTCGTTCATTCCTGCTCGGCATCCTGAACCCGTTCTTATATTACCTGATCCTTTTCAGGGCCTACGAGCTTCTTCCTGCCCAGGAGGCTCAACCGCTGAACTACACTTGGGGTATTACCATTTCGCTGCTCTCTGTTCCTCTCCTCGGACAGAGGATCGGCGCTGCGGATTTTGCAGGCCTGCTTCTGAGCTATTGCGGCGTTCTTATAATTTCTACTCGAGGCGAGTTGCTGAGCTTTCAAATTCAGGAGCCTGCAGGGGTTGCGCTGGCTCTTTGCAGCACTTTGGTCTGGGCGCTCTACTGGATCTACAGCACCAGAGACGCCAGGTCACCTGTCCTGTGCCTCTTTATGAGCTTTGCTTTCAGCCTGCCGGCGACCATCCTCTATTATCTGTTTTTCCATCCGGTACGCATGCCCGAGTTTCGTGGAATCCTCGGCGCCGCCTATGTCGGCACATTCGAAATGAGCATAACCTATGTCGTGTGGCTCATGGCTTTAAGACGCTCTGAAAACACGGCCAAGGTCGCAGGCTTGATTTTCGCCTCTCCGTTTATTTCCTTGCTGCTCATACATTTCTTCGTGGGTGAGCCGATACGGGGATCGACAATAGCTGGACTTGTTTTTGTGGTCGCAGGTCTTCTCGTTCAAAATTACGGATTCCGCCTGAGATTTTGAAATGGATACAAGTGTTCACTTTGTGGCAAAACAAAAGCGGCAGTAACCGCAAAAAGATGAAAAGGGTACCTGTAGGGCTGCTGATGCTTGCATGATACAAGTGCGATGGAGGTCGCCATGCGGAAGTTGATCGCTGGAATGAAGATTTCTGTTGATGGGAAGATTGAGGGGCCTGATGGTACTGCGGATTGGGTAGAAGCGTGGTCGGACGACTACGGCCTGATGCCGCAGATAGACGCGTGCGTGCTTGGGGCAGGTATGTACCCCGGCTACGAGTGGTATTGGACCGCGATAGGCAATGAGCCGGACAAGCCCGTCTGGGTTACCGGCAGCGCGCCGACGCCGGCTGAGATCGAATGGGCCCGCTTCGCCGCGCAGACCCCGCATTATGTGCTGTCGAGCACCTGACTTCGGCTCTATGGCCGAATACGAGCTTCGTCCGGGGACTCGAAGAAATCGCTGCCCTCAAGCAGCAGCCGGGCAAAGACATTTATCTCGTTGGGGGTGCTCGAACTACGGCGAGCTTTATCGATGCGGGGCTGGTGGATGAACTCCGGCTTATTGTCTATCCGTTGATCCTCGGTGAAGGAAAGGCGCTCTTTGCGACGACGAAACATCGTCGCGGGCTCGAACTACGGAAGGTTCAGCAGCTTGCAAATGGGCGCGTGAGCCTGATCTACGGAATCGGCTAACGGAGCGGGCCAGGTTCGGCCGAAGCGTGAGGGCGGGTTCGCCCGGCCGGATCTGTACAGCACGATCTGCATTTAGACTGGATTCCCGCCTCCGGGCCCATTATAAAGGGTGGCGTGAAAATATTGGAGGTACTCGTTTGCCGGATGAACCGATTTTCCCTCTGATTTTGAAAGCCTGTTGCGTAACGACACGGGATGCCGTTTTGAGAAACGTCAGGCCAACACCATCTTTCAGGAATGTTTTGGCGGTGCCGTGGTCTTTTCGCAAGGTTCGGCAAGCACGGTTCGGGAGGATAGGTCACCCTGGGCACTAAGCAACTCTTGAAGGTCGGAAACAGAAAGAGGATTTATGAACTTAACGGCGCAGCGTCTCATTAAGGGGAGAGAGTAGGTCTTGGAGAAGAACCGAGTCTCATATGTTATTGTGTCGCTAATTGCCTTCCCTACTCCTTTGATAGGCATTTCATAAACAGGCTCACACGCAATTGGTTCCCCAAAAGGCACTGAGCCACTTTTAAGCATGACTTCACAGGCGGTCTTGACGGAAGCTTTATATATCGGCAAATAGGCGAAAGACAAACCTGACTGGCTGAGATCAACAATGTGTCCTATGAACGTCCAGTTTTGCTGCTCTGGCGGCAGCCGGAGGGCAGCCATAATCTCTTTCTTAGGAGAGTAGCGTTCGTACCTTCTCGGCTCCGTTATACCCTCTTCGGGCGAGAGAGTAAGGCAATTCAACCCGACTTTAACAGCAGCCTCGTAAGTTGCTGTATTTCCATGATTAAATTTTGGCTTTCGTGACTACAAATGAGGTAACCACATATTATTTAAGGATTGTTTCTGGTTTTCGAATTCCAAGCGCTTCAAGAAGGCTCGCTATCTCCGGATCGATCTGATTGGTCACAATTAAGCTCCTGCCGTTTGCTTTGCATTCGATACTTTTCAGTTGCGAGAGAAGAAAAAGAGCCCGCCTGGCTGAAAGGGTTTTGGACGCCCGCTTTAGCTGAAGCCCGATCAACTGCTCAAGAAGGTAGGACAGGACGCAGACGAAGACGTGGGCTCTTACTCGGGAATCGGTGTAGTGGAAGATCGGCCGTATTTTCAGGAAGTCCTTTAACTCTCGGAAGGCCCGCTCCACCTGTTGCAGTTGCTTGTAAGACCGAACCACCTCCGGGGCAGGAAGCTCCTTTTCGTCTATGTTGGTCTTAAGGAAAAACTTTCCCGCCAAAAAGGTTTCCTGCTCCCAGACTTCGGGATGAATGTAGAGGATCAGCTTGCCATTCTCGATCTTCGGATCAAGATATCTGCTCATGTGGTATTTTTCGATTGATTCGCTGACCCTGTGGTGCAGATCGAGGTCCTTAAGGCGGCCCCTCTGGAACTGCTTTTCCAGTTTTTGGGCCTCTGCTCTGATTTTCGCGTAGTAGTGCTCCCGCTTTATCTTCTTTTTCTCTGCTACCTCGGGATTGTGGCAGAGGATGTAGCGAAACCCGTTTTGCCGCTTTTCCTTTATGCGAAGGTCGCCAAGCGTCGCATCTTCCAGAAAGCCGGAAAGATTCTTCTGGTAGAGACCCTTGGCCTCATTGTTCCCCCTGGGTTTTAGGGCAATGATGTAGGGAAAGTGGAATTCATCGAGCTTTTCAAGATTGTCTTCGCTTATAAGTCCGCGATCACAAACAAAGATAGTCTTCCCGATGTTGAACTTTCGGGAAAGCTTCTCGACGGTTTCCTTGAGGGTTGTTACATCGGGTGTGTTGCCGGCAAGCACCTCATGGGTGATCGGAAGTCCTTCACGAGTTACTACCAGAGCCAAAACGATCTGTTTCCTGTCCGGGCGCTGGTCTCTGGAGTAGCCAAACGAGGCGATCTCCGGTCCTTCTCCTTCAAAATACGACGATGTTAGATCGTAGAAAACGAGGTCTACCTTGGGAGAAAAGATCGTAACCAGATGGTTGAAAAGTTGCTTTTCAACAGGCTCCTTTGCCTCGACCAAATAGTCCATTGCCCGGAGAAGATGCTGGTAATCGACCTCATCTGATTTAAGTCCCGGAATGTGGACGGTGCCGAGCCATCGCATCACGCCGAGTTTGGAGTGCGGATCACAGGCGCGGTTTAGGACCATTACCTTCACCATGTCGGCCACGCTGAACTCGACTTTGTTTCCCTTGAGATTTGCGGTGATCGTTTGCCCGACCAGCAGCCGGTCCCAGAGATGCTCAAGGGCCAGGATGTTCCCATAGTCCCTGACCCTGCCGTATTCGGTTTCTGCTGGCTGGCGGACAAGCGCCGGATTTGAAGCATACTTCAGCAGTGCGGTAATCGTTTGACTTTTCTTCTACAGTGACCATCCGGTCATTACCAGCAAACCCGCGTGGATGCTGGATCGTTTTTTCTGACGGTCAAAAATGTAGTGCCACAGAATCTGCTGTTTTGTGTTGATTTGCTGCTCAATTGTCCGCTAATGTTGAAGTGTCCTATTGGGAGACTTCAGCATGTTTGCTCGAACCAAAAAGTCCGGTAAGTACGAATACCTCCAAATCGTCGAAAACCACCGGGAAGGTACCAAGGTAAACCAGCGTGTTATCGCAACCCTTGGCAGACTCGATCAAATGCACACCAAGGGGGAAGTCGAAACCCTGGTTCGCTCCCTGGCGCGTTTTTCCGAACAAGCCCTCCTTGTCCTTTCAGGTAGAAGCGACATCAGTGCCGAATCTACAAAGATAGGGCCTGCTCTCATTTTCGAGCGGCTGTGGAAAGAGCTGGGGATTCCAAAGGTCCTCAAAGGGCTTCTTTCTGAGAGGTTTTTCTTTTTCGACGTAGAGCGAGCGCTTTTCCTGACCGTGCTCCACAGGCTTATGGCGAGCGGCTCGGACCGCTTCTGCGACAAGTGGCGCAGGGACTATTTCGTAAACGGGACAGATGAGATCGAGCTTCATCACCTCTACCGTGCCATGGCCTTTCTCGGGGAGGAGACTTACGACCAAAAGAACGCCACTCCATTTACTCCCCGATGCACAAAGGATGTCGCCGAGGAACGGCTCTTCATGGCCAACCGTCACCTCTATTCCGGGTTGGACCTCGTCTTTTTCGATACAACGTCCTTCTATTTCGAGGGAGCCGGAGGAGAAACGATTGGCGAGCGGGGCTTCAGCAAAGATCATCGCCCGGATCTAAATCAAATGGTGGTCGGAGTTGTCCTCGATGACAACGGGCGTCCTCTGTGTTGTGAAATGTGGCCCGGCAACACCACCGACGTAACGACTCTGATTCCGGTTGTGGAGAGAATCCGGGATAGATTCAATGTCTCAAAGTTCTGCGTCGTGGCCGACAGAGGAATGATAAGTAAGGAAACCATCCGGGAGTTCGAAAAACCGGAAAACAAGGTTCCATACATCCTCGGCACCCGCATGCGCAACGTCTTGGAAGTAAAACGCGACGTGCTCTGCCGCGCCGAAAACTACCAGGAAGTCGTTCCGGAAGGGACCCGTGTCAAAGACCCCTCGCCCTTGAAGGTGCAAGAGGTTTGGGTGGAAAACCGCCGCTACATCGTCTGCGTTAACTCCAAACAGGCCAGAAAGGACGCGGCCGACCGAGAATCCATCCTGGCATCCCTTGAAGCACAACTAAAGCATGGCCCGAAATCCCTTGTGGGAAACAGAGGCTACAGGCGCTTTCTCAAGATCGAAAAAGGCAGCGCGACCATCGACTGCAAAAAGGTCGAACAGGAAGCTAGGTTCGACGGCAAATGGGTCCTGAGGACCAATACTCGCTTGTCGGCCAAGAATGTGGCGCTGAAATACAAAGAATTATGGCAGGTGGAACACACATTCAGGGATATGAAATCAGTTCTGGAAACCCGGCCCGTCTACCATCGCCTGGATGAAACCATAAGGGGCCATGTCTTTTGCAGCTTCCTCGCCCTCATGCTCAAAAAGGAACTCTATCGGCGCCTGGAGGCCGCAGGGCACAGCTTTGAATGGGCGCAAATCAAACAAAACCTCAAAGCCCTTACCGAAACGGTGCTCGAAGAAGACGGAAAGCGCATGGCTGTGCGGAGCCAGTGCAAGGGCGTCTGCGGGAAAGTGTTCCAAGCGGTTGGCGTGGCGATCCCTCCCACCATCCGTGAAATCTGATTCAGTTTTCAAAGAGCGGGAATGTAGTGCCAAGAAAGTCAAGTGCTAGTCTATGTTGTTGAAATTACAACATAAGTTTTCCGGTACTGTAGAAGTTGAGCTTGATCGATCTTTTTTGCATCAAGCTTATCCGCCCGGCCGAAATTGGCAACGACCCTGGTGCGAGGTTCTCCCCTGTCGTTGCGGAAGGACTCACACAACTGAAGGTACTGGTAGGTCGCCCCCTCGGACCGCTTGGTACTTAGTCGTATGTACATTATATGAAGATAATACACCACTACAATTGTAATATACAACAACTATTTTCGATATTTTCGTACTACATAGATTTTGGATTTTCGAAAACTGGGGCAAACAAATTCAATTGCTTGGAGAAAGTATTGAAGCAATTATTGGGGTGGTCTGTCGAACTTGGGATTCAATGCATCACGCTGGTTATCGTAGAAATGATAATGGCCGGTCAGGTCCCTTCGGATAATGCCAACAATTGATGAACTGTTTTTGACCACGATTTTCGAAAATGGCGATTCCGGATCGCGTTCATAAATCATTTTGATGCCCTTTCGGTAACTGTGGTGCAAAACGGTATATCCAAGTCCAGTATGATAGGGATCATCCTTGGTAGATTGCAACATAGATGAACTTCCGAAGTTAAGAAAGGGGAAATTACGCGGTAGAAAGTGGGTAAATAACATACCTGATATTAGGAAAAAGATGAGTCCGATAATGCATATGTTGCAATCAATATCATCCTGAATAATTCTTCAAGGTGGTCGCCAACGGACAGCCGAAAGATTCCACCCGAAGATATAATGGACCCCAAAAACCGGATAGAGAAATAAGGTGGAAAGACGGTCCTGGCCCGAGTTAAAACTTGAGCAAGAGGACAGAAAAAATGGCAGGCCGACGGAAGCGCTACAGTGCAGCATCTGAGATTTCCCGTCATGCCTCACCTCCTGGTGTTTTTTGCAGGAGATCATCGCAGAGCGCGGATCGACTTACAAGGTGGGGTTCACAGGACGCTTACAAAGAAGGGAATACTTGAAACTCATGCTTTAAAATCCGCGCTTGCCTGATTGGATTTTGATAAGTTTTGCATTCTCGAACGTCAGTATTTGCATGAATTTAGTGGGCCCCAAATTGTATGTCCACCTGTCGATCGTCACGGGGACGCTTTGTAATCCGCCCAATTGCCCGTTGTAAAGGATATACGCGCCAATGGGCCTTTGTTCCTGCCACGTGTCGCTCGTTGACGGAGGACCGCAACAGTCCAGAACTTCATCTCTAAAACTGCCGATCGGAATGGACTTATTGTAACACTGAAATGCAGTGGCTCCTACAGCACTGAAGAATAGAAAAGCCAATACGAGAGCCGGCGCCAAAAATACAAGTTTTTTTCTCATACATGCCCTCCTGCCATATACAGTTTCGATCTTGCTTCTGCAAATTGCCTGTTCTGTATCAAAATACTATAGCTTCTTAGGAAATATCATTTTTTCAAAAAGGACATTTTTTATAAAAATTCCATTAATTCTCTCTTCCGCACGCTCCTTTTCGATTGTAGTGCGCACTACCACTGCTGGTGTGCATCTCTTTTTTTCAAGGATTGCTGATCCTATCGGCTAAGAGAGCGCAATACTTGAGAATTTTGTCGGGCGCTCATGCTGTGTTGAGCGCTCGATCGTAGAGTGCACTGGAACACTCTGCTTCAAGGTTGTCCCTGGTTTCGCCTGCTTTTCCCTCTGTTCCCAGCCGCCCGGTAAGGCCGCTTTTGAGTGTCACAAATCTTAATTTGCGGCATAGGACGCGGACTCGCCTCGCGTCTTTACAGTGCAAAGCGGGCCAGGACGATTGCTCGATACTACTGAGCCTATAACCTCATTCCAGACAAAGCGAAAGCACTGCAAGAAGCTTGTAGAGTCTTAAAGCGTGCGGGAAGATTTATTATCGCGGATCAAGTCCTCAGCGGCGGATTGCCTTCTTGTCCCTTGTGGCTTGCCATTGGCAAATATGGCGATCCCGCGGGGCTGAAACTACCCGCGCACCCGCCCGGCTACGCCACGCTTACTGCTTCGCCCTTGCGTATCAGCGCGCTGATACGCGGTTAACTGAGGACTATCCAGGACACCGCGTATCAGGCACACTGTTGTTTACATCGCGATTAATCCGGCAAAACCTGAGCTGTTTTGGCGGTAACTACAGCACCAAACTATTTGCCGCCGCCCAAAAGGCCGGTGTCTACACCAATATTGCTTTGACTCGATGTATAGTCGGTCAAAACGCCGTTCTTGTCGAAAGTGAATGATGCAGTATCAGATTTCGTGTCAGCACCGCCTGCAAGCATTCCTACATACGGAATCAATGTAGTTGCTCGTATTTGTGTATTTGTATACATATAGAAGTATTGCATTGATCCATCACCATTGTTTGTGATAGTCGTTGGCTTTCCAAACTTCGATTCAATTTGAGAACAAGTAGTCACTCCTTTTTGTATGGTGGATAATTGTTCGTGTTTAATTTCTGTTCCGGTACTCGAGCAGCCAACGAGACAAATGAAACAAAGCACTACGAAAAACGACAGTCGATTCACTAGCCTTCTCCTTTTTGTGTGTCAACAATGTGTTAAGTTAAAATTATGGCACCTCGTCTACAGTAGAATGCTGGATGCCATAGCCAACTCTGAAACTGAGGCCTGAAGTAATTGTGGCACGGGTGAAAAAGGGATTGTCCACGACGCACCCTCTCCGTGCCGATGAAATCATGACTATCAAATAAGCCATTGCCCCGCCACCGAAGGTTTGAGTCCACACCTCCGGATCGATTTCGGAGCCCCGATCTCAACGCCCCGCGAGGCGGCTCCAGCCCAATGTTGTTGAATTAGGGAAATTCTCGATCTCGAATGCGTCGCCCTTAGTTTTGTAAGAACCTTTATTGTGGAGTCCGAGCCAATCAGATTGGTTGACTTCGACTCCAATATGAGACAGCACCCTCAACCAGAACTTCTGCCTCACTTAGCCCCTCTAATTTATAAAAATGCAATCGAACCTGAACGGTCATGAATAATTCATAATGGTCAGTGACTCCTACATGCACGAGTTTTGGATGTAAAGGGGGATTTGAAAGGGTATGAATCGAGTATTTAGATTACTCAAAATTCGCTTAATATTGTTTGTATTTGCAACGTTATTTCAAACATCCATTGATTAGCTCAAAAGTCTCATTACTAACCTTCACAAAAATCATGGGGGTGAGGTTTGTGCAGGTTACAAAGAGTCGGATCAAGGCAATTGCCCGATAATACACAGATAGTTCCAACGCCGCCATGGTAAGTATATGAAATCACAGGGCCAGTGCTTCATTTTCGGGATTATTTTTCCCCTTCCAAGGCAGGAGTTGCTTCAAGAGTTGCGCGCTGCAACTCAAACGCAGCCCACCTGCTCGGCCCAACGCAATAGCCTTCGAGCGGGAATTGGAAACTTTTTTATTCACCCACTCACCCACTCACCCATTCACCCGCTTTTCTGCTTTTTGCCGCTTCTCGTTGCCGTTTTGAGGGCCGGAACTATTCATGGTAGTCTGTTACCCGCAATCGAGGAATTTTGAAATTTAAGGATTGGGAATTCTGTTCGCTCGCTCAGAAGTTTTCAGACAAAATCCAACCCCCAAATGAGGTCTGATGCAGTGTACCCGACTTGATGCATTATTTCGGGTTTTTCTCCTGCGGTTCGAATTCGAAATGCCCGAGATATCTTGCAAGCTTTGCCTTTCCCTCCTCGTCGAGAGGCGGACAATCGTCGGAGTCTTTGCCTCCCTCAGCAACCTGCGTGGCAAAGACCATACACGTAGGCTGACCGCACTCGCCACAGTTGGTTTTAGGGAGCAGTTTCAGGATTTCGAGCATCTTTGGTTTTGGAGCACTTTCGAAACGAGGCTGAATTTCTCCTCGGCGCTCCCAGGTATCGTTGATTTTCTCTTTCAGCCATTCAATGATTTTCTCTCCTTCCGATTGGTCACTGGGGGCATTTACGCAGATCTCCCTCGGATGAATCACGACCAGCTTCCCATGTAGCTTGAATGAAACGGAACGGGGGTCTCTGGTGTACTGAAAACCCCCGAGGACGGCATTCAGATAGGGAATCACCTCACTGATGTCCTGATTGAGATAGGCTATCAGATCTACCGGCTGGGCTTCAGACCCGCACGCGAGGCGGACGAATTCCAAGGTGTAACTATTGAGTAACATGGGACAACTCCTTGAGCGAAAAAACAGCGGCGCAGTTCCTTATTTTTGCGGGAGGGCCAGGCCTGATGGCTCCCTTTACCCTGGAGATTTCAATTGAACTAAACCGGCGGGCCTCCAGTTCTCATTCAGCCGTTGGGGTCACTCTGTTGCATGATTCCGAGCCGAGTCTGGTCCCAACGGAATTGCTGGCCGTTACCGTAAAAGTATAGGTTATTCCGTTGGTCAGCCCTTTCATGGTTATGGGGCTTTTCTTGCCCGAGGCTATGATGTTGCCGGGGCGCGATGTTACGCTATAGCGGATTATGGGGCTCCCGCCGTCCGATTTCGGGGGGTTGAAGCTGATGGTCGCCTCGCCGTTGCCTGCGGTTGCGATTACGTTAGTTGGCGGGCCAGGCATCAGTTGGTTCATAGTGGCGCCGCCAAACCCCCAGGAAGCCGTCGCCATAAGCAGCAGAGCGAAAATAGCAGTTACTGTTCCAATGCCGGTCATCGCACTACTTCCTATCTGGTATGTTCCCATACAATTTAAGGATAATCACCGGGAATAAATGCATCAACTTAAGTCTCAAAGTCGAAGGGCAGGCATACAGCTCAAGAGTCTGATCAAAACGAACGGAGCCGGTCTTGCTCCATTTTTTTCTAAAAGGTTATTCTCTTATTAAGTAAGCTTTCTTGGCGTTGATTTCAGAGTAAATGATGCTTACATTTAGACAGGTTAATATTCCTATTGATATCAAATTACTGGAACGAGGAAACCGATTCGGAAAAAAGTGTTGAATTGAAATTGGTCTCGGTAAGTCTATGGCTAACATGCGTTGCGCTATATGAAAATCGAAGGATACAGCACCGGCAAGTATTACTAACACTGTTCGCAGGGGCCAAGGTCATGACCTGCTCTTTACATGGAGGCTGACATGTTTCTTTCGATGACGGTCACCTTTCTCATTCTGACGATCATCTCAGCGGTATTGGGATTTTGGGTGTTGGCCGAAGATGTAGCATGGGTTGCAAGGGCGTTTTTTTTCGTTTTTCTGGTTACTTTGGGGGTCTCGCTCGCGATGACCGGAGGACAATCATATCATCAGGACACACAGCATTAACCGAAACCCGATCTCATTCTCCAGCCTTTTCGAAGTCAGTCCAAATCTCGAACGCTATTTTTCCAAATCCTCCACGACATATCACTGCACTTGGCAACTCTGAAGCTTGATTTTAGAACAGCAATGTTTTTCCAACTCGCTCTGCCTGTTGTCCGAAGAAGGCTTCTACCCCGAAGCAAATCGCGTCAGGAATTGGCTGTAACGCTACTTCCGGCCTTTGCTTGTGGGGTTAAGACCGAACCTGTTTCGATGTCACCGTCGCAATCCTCCCCGTTCCGAAAGTAAAGGGCGATAATATCAGCAGGGTATAACATCAGGTTGCCTCGTCCGTACCTGAGGCATAGGAAGCGCAATAGGAAACCACATGGAATTTAAGAAGATCACCGCCATCGTTCGAGATTATCTCTTGGAAGATGTCGAAAAGCGGCTTCGGGAGATAGGTGTTAAAGGCATTACCGTGAGCCATATTAGAGGTTATGGTGAATATAAGCAATATTTCACCAAAGACGGCCTTTCCGAGCAATCACGAATTGAGGTCTTTGCAACGAAGGAAGAAGTTGATGCGATAGTTAGGGCCATTCTCGAATCCGCTCACACCGGCATGGCGGGAGATGGTTTGGTCGCAATATTTCCTGTCGAAAAAATCTTCCGTATCAAGAGTGGGGCCGAAGCCCTGCCCACAGAAATTTAGTCTGGCTGATGGTGACTCGCCAGGAGCGTGTCGGAGAAATGGCGTCAAGAGGCATTTTCTGCTGGTATGGCAACTTATTTAAGCAGCTCTTTTGAGCTGTTCGGGAAGAACGCCGAGTTGCTTGCAGCGGAGCGGTGGTGAATGCCATGATTGAATGTTCTTCTGACGGATTGTGAGATCAACGAAGGGGCTTCTGGCAACGATTTCTCAGTTTTTCTGATCAGAATGTCCGGTCTCGTCGGAAAGTCCAGGCCGAAAAAGGTTGAACCCCAAGTGACCATTTCAGTTGCCCAGCTTTATCGCGTTTGATTCATCCCGGCTTTTTCTATCAACTTCCCCAAAGAAGCTTTGCGCTTCTTCTTTCCGGTGAGAATTTCCGCCGAGCATGTCTACTGGGCCTCTTACTTCGACCTCTTGGGGTCCGAATTTAATTTAAACACAGTGAAGAGACTGTCAAGGACATGAGTTTCCTCCGGAAGCTGAGTTCTCTGGGGATCGGTTGATCGACCTGAGCGGGCCGTGAAGAATCTGTTTTGAAGGACCGCCCAATCCAATGATCTGCCCTGAATGCTGGGCTGAGATAATGTTCGTCAAAGAAGTTTTGGCGTAATTCCATTGCCTCTCATGGTGTTGTCAACCACCTGGCGGACATCGGCAAGGCATCAGTGACCGCTGGGGTTCTTGGTGGCACACTGGCATCCTCCAGCTTTTTTTTCGGACATGATTCTATCCATGATGGTGGATTTACTATTCGCCAGGACATCCCGCTCAATATCGGAGGTGGTGTAACCGAAGCAATAACATATCAGCCTTTCCATCGTTTTCTCCTTCAAGGGCTTTTGAGTCGCAAGAAGTCACTACTCTACGGAAAGCTCAGCTCACTTGCTATGGCTGCAGAAGGGAGTTTTCTTAAATTTGCTCAATGGGGTCCGAGGTAAGATCATGGAAGATCTCCCACCGCTGGCCGATGTATCTCATGTATGCCATATCGAGTCCGATCGGGCAAACCTGATTTTGAAATAATCTGAAATCGCATTGGGAGCAAGGGAACGCCATGTTGAACAAAAATAGAAGTCCCGTGGCTTGGTTTCTGTCTTGAAGGATAGTGTTTGATCACAAGACGCTCCAAAAAGGACTGCGAGATTTTTGACCCATCCGAAGAGGTAGCAATGGTTGGGGTGGACCGATCTGCTTGTTCCAGGGTGGTTAATAATTACTTGGGTTTATCCCATGTCCTGCCAGAAACCGTTTGAAAAATCTATTTTCTCGTTAGTGTCGTACGTCGCTGGACTCCCTTGCTTGGTCATCGTGCCCTTGTCCATACTTCCTGAGCCGCAAAGAAAAGATGAGGAGAGAGGCGGACAGCCATTGAAGCTAAATTCACACCCTGCCTGTACGCTGAAAAATGAACCGCTCAGGAATAGCAGTGAAAGCGCCATCCCAAGAATCAGTATTTTGTTCATTTTTATCTCCTTAAAATCCACATAGCTGTTTCTAGAAACACTACAACTAATTGAAATTACTACATAACTTATAAACGCAGTTTCGGCTCCTGTCAACCGCTTGCGCGGAGTTGTATTGAAAGCTCACACATCTGCTGAACGAGGGCGAACCGGCCCCCGTGGCCTGCTCTCTCGCCCGCGAAATCCGCGCCGAAGTGGAAAAAAAGCTCAAGGCCGGGGTGTGTGCTACCAATTCATGATACCGGTACTTGGGCGCCCACATGCAATGGCGCTCGGGCATCATCGGGTTAGACTTCGGGTAGCTATCACGCGCTCTCTCGCCAGGTCCTTGCCGTGGTCGCGGGCGATAAGCATGTAGATGGACGGGACGACAAACAGCGTAAAGAATGTGCCGATGAACATGCCGCCCACCAGCACGAGACCGATGGAGTTTCGGGCGGCGGCTCCCGCGCCGGTAACCAGAGTCAGCGGGAAATGGCCGGCGATTGTGGCGGCCGTTGTCATCAGGATCGGCCTCAGACGAATCATGGCGGAATCACGCACCGCCTCCAGCTTGGAGTATCCCTGGAGCTGCAGGTGGTTGGCAAATTCAACGATCAGGATGCCGTTCTTGGACACCAGACCCACGAGGGTTACCAAACCGACCTGGGAGTAGATATTGAGCGAGGTGGTCCAACCGCGGGTCCAGAATTGGATGTTGGGATCGGGCATTTTCAGGAAGGTGAAGATCAACGCGCCGAACATGGCCAGCGGAACCGAACCGGCCAGGATCACGAAGGGATCGCGGAAACTGTTGAACTGGGCCGCCAGCACCAGGAATATCAGGATAACGGCCAGCGCGAACGCGGGAAGGAATTTGTTGCCCTCGGTACGCAGTTGGCGCGACTCCCCGGTGTAGTCCAGTTTATAACCCTCGGGCAACATCTTGGCCGCCTCGCCCTCTAAGTACCGCAATGCCTCGTCCAGCGGACGAATAGCCACACCGCTGATCTTGACCGCGTTCAACTGCTGAAAGCGGTTCAGGGAGCGCGCCACGACCGAGTCACGCAGGGTGGCGACGGTGCTGAGCGGGATCAGCTTGCCATTGGGACCGGTGATGAAGATATCCTTGAGTTGGTCCGGATTGAGGCGGCTGACTCGCTGGATCTGGGGAATGACCTTGTAGCTGCGGCCGGAGATGTCGAAGCGGTTGACGTAGTTGCCTCCCACCATGGCGCCCAGATCGCCGCCGACCTGTCCGAGCGTGAGCCCCAGGGCCGCAACCTTGTCACGATCGATTACGAATTCGGACTGGGGCTCGTCTATCTTGACGTCGATCAGCGGCGGAAAGGCGAACATACCGCTTTGGATGGCCTTCAGTTGCAGTTTCTGGGCGAATTCGAGAATCTGCGGAGCCTCGGCCGTGGAGGCCAGAATGAATTCCACCGGAAACTGTCCCCCGCCCGGCAACGCCGGAGGTGTCACCGGGTAGACTCGTATTCCAGGGACCTGTTGCAGTTTCCGCTGTACCTCGGGCATGATCTGAAAGACGTTGCGCTTGCGCTCTTTCCACGGTTTGACCTGCATGCCGCTGAAACCTGAATTGGGCATGGTGGCCTGGAAGGTAAAATCGGTCTCCGGAACGCTCATAAAGACTTTGTTGACCTCTGCGGTGAAACCGCTGTTCTGGTCGAGGGTCGAGTTGGCGGCGGCGTCGACGATGCCGAAAATAACCCCCTGATCCTCCACCGGAGCCAGTTCCTTGGCTGACATAGTGAACAGGGGAATGGTCAGCAGGCTGATCACGATCCAGACCGTGTAAACCGCCGGCCGGGCGTTCAAGGTGTAGTCGAGCAGGCGCCCGTAGACGTTTCTGAGACGCTTGAAGCCTCGGGAAATTCGTCCGGCCAGGCCATGTTCGTCCATACCCGGTTTCAACAGTCTTGATGACATGACCGGTGTCAGCGTCAGGGCCACGATGCCGGAAATGGTTACCGCACCGGCCAGGGTGAAGGCGAATTCGCGAAACAGCGAACCGGTCAACCCCCCTTGCAATCCGATGGGCAGATAAACTGCCGCCAGGGTGATGGTCATGGCGATGATCGGCCCGACCAGTTCGCGCGCGCCCACCAAAGCAGCTTCCAGAGGCGATTTTCCCATGCCGAGATGCCGTTCGACGTTTTCCACCACCACGATGGCGTCATCGACCACCAGACCGACCGAGAGCACCACCGCCAGTATGGTCAGCAGGTTGACGGTAAAACCAAAGGCCTGCATCAGGAACACGGCGCCGATCAACGAAATCGGTATGGCAACAACCGGAATCAGCACAGCGCGGAACGATCCCAGGAACAGGAAGATGACTATCACGACAATCAGCAGCGTATCCCCGAGGGTATTGAGCACCTCGCGAATCGCGCTGGTGATGTAGTTGGTGACATCGTAGGCCACGCGGGACTGCATGCCGCTGGGCAGTTCCTTTTGAATCGCCGCCATCTCAGTCCTGACCAGTCTGATGACGTCCAGAGAGTTGGCGTTGGGGAGCGGCCAGATCCCGATGAATACGGCAGTCTGTCCGGAGAAATGCACTTCGGTGTCGTAGTCCTCCGCTCCCAGGACCACTTGGGCTATATCGCCCAGGCGCACGATGGCGCCTTCCTGGTCGCGCACCGCCAACTGCTTGAATTCTTCAGCCGTATTGAGGTTGGTGTTGGCGGTCAGGTTGACCTGGATGTACGAACCTTTGCTATTTCCCAGAGCCGACAGAAAGTTGTTGGCCCCCAAAACGCTGCGAACCTGCGTCGGACTGATGTTGAGGGCCGCCATCCGCTCCGGGTTGAGCCAGATGCGCATCGCAAAAGTGCGCGCGCCGAGGATATCGGCCCGCTGCACCCCCTGGATGGCGGAAAGACGCGGCTGAACGACGCGCACCAGGTATTCGGTGATCTCGTTCTGCTTGAGTATGTCCGAACTAAAACTGAGGTAAGCCGAGGCGAACTCGCTGTCGGCCGATTCGATGTTGATCACCGGCGTCTCCGCCTCAGGGGGCAGGTCGCGGCGCACCTGATCGACCTTGGAGCTGATTTCGGCCAACGCCTTGGTGGCATCGTAATTGAGCTTGAGACGCACCTTGATGGTTGAAGTGCCCAGGGTGCTTTGGGACTCCATGTACTCGATGCCGTCCGCGGCGGCGATGGCTCGTTCCAGCATTGTAGTGACGAAGCCGCGCACCAGGTCGGCGCTTGCGCCGACATAGACGGTGGTGACGGTTACCACTGAGTTTTCGCTGCGCGGATACTGGCGCACGTTGAGGCTGCGGATCGCTTGCAGACCGGCTATAACGATGATCAGGCTGACGACCACAGCCAAAACGGGACGACGTACGAAGAGATCGGTAATTTGCATCGGTTAATTATTCTCCGGCCTGGGTGATTGTTGGAAATCCGGAGCAAGGTTGTTGTCTATCACCGCCCTCTGCCCGTTGCGGAGCTTGAAGACCCCTGTGCTGACAACCATTTCCCCTTCCTTGAGACCGCTGGCAACAGAGACGAAATCGCCACGCTTCTCGCCGAGGCGCACGAACTGCTGGCGCAGCTTGAATGATTTTTCATCCTGATCTTTCTCGATGACGAAAACCGAGTCGCTGTAGGAAGCATACAGCACCGCCGTGGCCGGAATGGTCAACACGTTCGAGCGGGCGGGCAGGCCGACCGCGACGTTGACGAACATACCCGGCCGCAGTTTTTCGCTACGGTTGGCAATAGTTGCCTGGATTTTGATATTGCGGGTGTCACTGTCCACTAAAGGGTTGATGGCCGTGATTTTTCCCTCGATCTCCTCTCCGGGCAGGGCGTCACAGGTCACCCGCACGGGCTGTCCGCAGTTCAACTGGGTAAGTTGCTGCTGGGGCAGGCTGAAATCCACGAAAACCGGGTTAAGGGTCTGCAGAGTGACAATGGGATCGCCTTCACGGAGCAGTTGCCCCAGGTTTACCTGGCGGATGCCCAGACGACCGCTGAAAGGCGCGCGAATCGTCTTCTTGCTGATGGTGGCCTGGATACTGTTCACTTGTGCCAGGGCCTGCTCGTAAGTAGACTCGGCCTTATCGTAATCGGATTGGGAAATTATATTTTCCGCCACCAATTTTTTGGAACGCTCCAACTCGCTGCGAGCCTGTTTTGCCTGGGCAACGGCGCCCGGAAGCTGGGCCTCTTCCGATGAGGTGTCCTGCCGTACCAGCAAGTCGCCGTTTTTCACCTGGCCGCCCGGCTCAAAAGCGATTTTTACCACCTTGCCGGACAAATCGCATGCCACGGTGACCCCCTGGACCGCCGTCAACGAACCGACCGCGGTCAGATCGGATGTCCACGAATCGGCCTTGACCGGGACCGCAGTGACGGTCTCGGGTGGAGGTACGTACGATTTGCCCTGTTTGATCATCGCCGCGATCTGCAGCCATTTGACTCCCGCCAGGGCGGCAATGACAATAACAAGGCCAAGTATGACCAAAATGACGCGTTTTTTCATAAGAGGAAATCTCCATTTACCTGTTCATATCGCTCGACAGGGACTCTATCTTTATCTCTCGTGTCCAGCGTGGAAGGCCTATTTCTTCTCTTTCTTCACCACTGCCTGATCACGTTCCGGCTCCTCGCGATTCCACCAGCCGCCGCCCAGCGACTGGAAGAGCGCTGCCGTATCGGCGAAACGGGCTGCCTGAGCCTGGGCCAGGTTGATCCGTGCCTGCTGGTCCTGGCGTTGGGCAATGAGCAGGAGCAGGTAATTCCCCGTGCCGCACTCGAATTGACGCTGAGTAAGCTCAAGAGAGCCTCGAGCAGCCCGTTCCGCCTCGACCTGCGCTGCGAGTCTGACCGCATCCGAGTCCAGCGCCTCCAGAACGTCAGCCACATTCTGGAACGCTTCCAGCAAGGTTTCACGATACTGCGCCGCGGCCGCATCATAGTCCGCAATGGCAGCCCTTCGCTTGGCGGTCAGTTCGCCACCCCGGAAAATCGGCTGCACAAGGCCGGCGCCGATGCTCCAGACCGAGGCGTTGTTGCTGGCCAGCTCGGCAAGCGTAAGCGCCTGGGACCCCAAACTCCCGGTCAGGGTGATCTGGGGATAGAGATTTGCGGTTGCAACGCCCACCTGGGCGCTGGCCGCGTGCAGCAGCGCTTCGGCCGCGCGGATATCCGGCCGCTGTCGCACCAGAGACGACGGCAGGCTAATCGGCAATTCCCGCGGCAGATTCAATTGATCGAGAGTGAATTCAGGAAGACGGGCCTCTCCGGGAAATGTTCCGACATACACCGCCAGTTGGTTGCGAGTCCGGGCCAACTCTTTTTCCAGCGGCGGCAGATTGGCCCGGAACTGGGCCGCTTGCGCCTGCTGCGTCAGAACTTCGGCGCGTGAGGCTCCGCCCAGTTCGTTATGGCGTTCCACCAGCTTCAACAATTCTTCAGACAGGACGATGATTTCCTCCGTGGCCTTCAGTTGCGACCGCAGGGAGGCCTCTTGTACTGCTGCGGTGACTATGTTGGCGCTGAGGGCAAGGTAAGCGGCTTCCAACTGGTACCCCTGGTAATCGACCTGAGATTGAAGCGCCTCCAGTTCACGTCTGCCGCCTCCGAAAATATCGAGGGTGTAAGAAACCGATACCGATGCGTTGAAAAGACCGTAGGTCACGGGAGGGGAATTTGGCAGGCCGTATTCCGCGCTTGAGACCTTCTGGCGAGAAGCCCCAAGCGATGCATCTGCTTGCGGAAAGTATTCCGTACCGCTCCGCGCGCGCAGGTTTTCACGTGCCTTGCGCAATGTTGCCTGCGCCGCGGCCGGAGTCGGACTGTCGGCAAGGGCCTGGCGGATCAGTTGATCGATGGCCGGATTATTGAACAACTGCCACCACTGGGCGGATATCTCCTTGCCTACCGCGAAATACTGGGCTGCTCCGCCGGATACGTTCGCGCCTGCGGTCTCCCGAGGGAGCGCGGTTGAAGTATAGTCCATCACGGATGGCGCTTCCGGTTTTCGAAAATCGGGACCAACCATGCAACCGCTTAAAGAAATGCCGATAACCGCGGTTAGCAGGCTGCGTTGAAAACAATGAAATAATTTCCTCGCTTCTCTTTTCATTGAAAACTGCTTCCCTCGCTGTACTTGACGAACTTTACTGTTTGGCCGCCTCCGGCACGCTTCTTTGCTGCCCGGATTGGATGCCGTGGATGAATACATCAGTCATTTTCTTCAGATTCTCCTCAAGTGGAGTATCCGGCGACAGTGACCAGATGAGCATGGAGCCGAAAATCATCCGATGGAAATATTGGCCCACTGCGTCCGGTGCAATATCGGAACGGATTTCACCGCATTGTTGCCGAAGGGCAATCAACTCTCCGATCACCTGGCTGTCGAGGCTAAGCCCCGCTGACATGCGCTTTGTTATAGTTTCGTTTGAAAAGACCGCAGTGATTAAACTTTGGAATAATGCCGGTCTCTTGCGCTCTTCTTCGGTCATTTTCACTGCAAGCTCGAACATGAGCGTTGCCAGTGATGCTTTTGAGTTCATTCCGTCAGCCACAAACGACCTGATCTTGCCCATCTGCAGTTCCCCGTATTCCAACAACAAGCTTTCCTTGTTTTCGAAATAATTGAAAAAAGTACCCTTGCCCACGTCGGCCGCTTCGGTAATCGCCTCTATCGTCGTTGCATTGAATCCACGCTCGGCAAACAACTGAAGCGCGGCGCGAAAGATATTTTCGCGGGTCTCCTCGCTGCGTCTTTCACGCCTGCCGATAGGCTTTCTTGACTCCCCGGAGCTGATGTCGGAAGTGTTAATTTTTATGTTCAATATACCCCTCCGTTTCGTGACCATCGGACAAGTATGACTATCGATCAAGTATGACTATCGATCAATTATGACCATAGGTCAGGTTTTTGCCGGTGTCAAAAGAAACCGGCACGACACCTTTGACATTTTAGCTAAAGGATGGTGCGAACCGTCTCCCTGCCGGCAATGCGAAAAATATCCGCAATGCCGAGTCAAGGCCGATGGCATCGACAATTGCATCTTGGGTATGATAATGAAGGTGAGCCTGTGAAGAAATGTGGCCTTCGAAACACATAAAATGCCTGCTTTTGGCAAACTAATCCTTAAATAGCGCAATGTTAGCCTGGCCCCCGTTGAATGTAGCCGGAAAAAAGGAAAAGACCGAAGGCCCTGCCCAAAAGCTTACCGAGACTGGTGAAGCAGGCAAACCTAAGCGGACGGGACTTCGGAAGAAGAATACCGGTTTCGGCAGCTTCGATAGCTTGATGATTTGACAAAATGAATCTATTGTACACAGCTATAGGAAATTGGGCCAATTATGCGCCTCATTTAGCCTGCTTGATGAAAGTGAGATCAGATGGCTCGATGGAAAGCAGTTCTTAGCGCGGTTGGTATCATATTTATGGTTTACGGCGGTTTCCTTTTTGCGCAGACACAGCAACCACCGCCGACTCAAGGAGTAACGCCTGCAGAGAAGGACCCCCGCATGGAGCACGTGATCGATAAGCTGTTCAGGTACATGGATACCGATCATGACGGCAGGATCAGCAGAAGCGAATGGAAGCTTCAGGAAAAACAATTCAGGCTGTTGGACAAAAACGGCGATGGCTTCATCACCAAAGATGAGGTAAGAACCGACATGATGGGAAGGATGACAACAGAACAGCAGCAGCAAAAAGCGAGGCACCCTCGATAGTTTAGTTGTCTGAGACGTGGCGCGCTCGCAACTCAAAGGCTGCCGGCATGCTCGTTCCAACAAGATCGTCTTCGAGCGGAAATTGGAAACTTTTATTTACCCACTCACCCACTCACCGATTCACCCATTCACCCACTCACCCATTTGCAGACCCTCATCATGATCGCTATCTGTAAGTTATGGAGAAGAATCAATCCTCGCTGAATTATTTCCATCCGCTTGTGGCCGGCTGGTTTGCCGAATCCATCGGCATGCCCACTGACCTGCAAACGCTGGCCTGGCCGCACATTGCGGCGGGAGAGCACGTCCTCATCACCGCTCCGACAGGAAGCGGGAAGACGATGGCTGCCTTCCTGTGGGCGATCAATGAGCTGATCACGGGAAAATGGCCGCTCGGCCGAATCAGCGTGCTCTATGTTTCGCCACTCAAGGCGCTGAACAATGACATCGGCAGAAATCTCATGAGGCCGCTCTCCGAGCCGAGAGCGCTCTTCACTCGATCGGGAGAATACTGGCCTCCTCTCGGAATCGCCATAAGAAGCGGCGACACACCACAGTCCGAGCGCCGCCGCATGTTGCGCGAACCCCCGGAAATTCTGATCACGACACCGGAGAGCCTCAATCTGTTGTTAAGCTCCCACGGGGGCCGATCCATGCTGACAAATATACGAACCGTGGTCCTCGATGAAATTCATGCGGTAATGGACAGCAAGCGTGGCGTGCATCTCATTACCGGAGTCGACCGGCTGGTGCCGCTTTCCGGCGAGTTCCAGCGCATAGCCCTTTCGGCTACCGTCCGGCCGCTCGAAACGGTGGCCCAATTCGTCGGAGGCTGCCGAATGGTTGGAGATCTTCGCAGCCCCGGCTACTCCGCCAGACCGGTCCACATAGTCTCCTCTTCCCGAAAGAAGGACTACAGACTCACCGTTCGATTCCCCGAGGCAGCCCCCGATTGGGAAAATCGGGACTCATTCTGGCAGCCGTTTGTGAACGAGATCAAAGAGATAGTCACAAGGAACCGGTCGACTCTGATTTTCGTCAACAGCAGGCGCCTGTGTGAGAAGCTCACACATCTGCTGAACGAGGGCGAACCGGCTCCCGTGGCCTATGCCCACCATGGCTCCCTCGCCCGCGAAATCCGCGCCGAAGTGGAAAAAAAGCTCAAGGCCGGGGAACTGCGCGCCATAGTTGCAACGAACTCATTGGAGCTGGGCATAGACATCGGAGCCCTTGATGAGGTGATTTTGCTTCAGGCGCCTCCATCGTTTTCTTCCGCGATTCAACGGATCGGCAGGGCGGGTCATCGGGTAGGGGAAATCAGCCGGGGAACTCTTTTCCCCACGGACGACCAGGATATTTTGCACACCGCTGTACTGTCCGGGGGAATCCTCAGTCAGGACATCGAAGCGGTGCATCCTATTGTCTCCCCACTGGACGTGCTGGCCCAGATCATCGTTTCGATGACCGGCGTCGAAACATGGAATCTCGATGATCTCTATGCCCGGCTTAAAACCAGCTATCCCTACCAATCGCTCAGCCGCCGGCAGTTCGATCTCGTGATCGAGATGCTGGCAGGCAGATATGCCGGCAGCCGGCTGCGAGAGCTGAAGCCCCGGGTAGCTGTCGATAAACTCGAAAACACGGTGACGGCAAGAAAAGGCGCGCTGCAGGCAGTCTATTTTTCCGGCGGCACCATCCCCGACCGGGGCTACTTCCATCTGCGCCACAATGAAAGCGGGGCGCGAATCGGGGAGTTGGACGAAGAGTTCGTCTGGGAAGCTTCAATCGGCCAGGTGTTTACCCTCAGTACTCAGAACTGGAAGATCGAACGGATCACTCACAACGATGTCTTCGTCACTCCGGCGCGACCCGGTGCCGCAGCTCCTCCGTTTTGGAAAGCCGAGGAAAATCTGCGCGACTCTCATTTTTCGGAGCGGATTGCAGATTTTCTAGAAGCGGCCGAGGAACTGCTGGAAGATCCCGAGGTGAAATCCTTCGCGGGAAAAACACCCATCCTCGACACCAGTGCCGTAGAGCGGCTTGCAGGTTTGCTCTCCACTCGGCCTTCGCTTCTCCATCCTCGCGGTCTATTGTTCACTCTTCAAAGTCTGGATCGTAGCGCCGTAGAACGGCTCATTTCTTTTCTGATGAGGCAAAAGGAGGCGACCGGGCGGCCTCTGCCGCACCGGCGCCATCTGCTGATAGAGTATATCAGCTCGGCGCCTGGAGGATATCCTGGAAATCAGATCGTGCTTCACACCATTTGGGGGGGCCGCATAAACCGGCCGTTTGCCATGGCCGTCGAGGCGGCCTGGGAAGATCGCTACGGCTATAGGCCGGAGCTTTATCCGGGAAATGACTCCATTATGTTGCAACTGCCTCATGAAGCAGGCGGTGAAGAAATCCTCTCCCTCGTCACCAGCGCCAACTTTTCCGGGCTGATAAGGAAGAAACTCGAGGGCTCCGGTTTCTTTGGAGCCAGGTTCCGGGAATGCGCCGGCCGCGCGTTGCTCCTGACCCGCCGCCAACTTAACGAGCGTATGCCGCTCTGGGTGAGTCGGCTTCGTTCTCAAAGGCTGCTTGACTCCGTGCTCCGGTATGAGGATTTCCCAATCCTTCTCGAGGCATGGCGCACCTGTTTGAAGGATGAGCTCGACCTGGAAGGACTTGCCAAAGTTCTTGCCGACCTGGAATCGGGCATCATCACCTGGTCGGAAGCTCGTACCGGTCACCCCAGCCCGATGGCGCAGTCCATCACTTGGGGCCAGATCAATCAATACATGTACATGGACGACCAGACGAGGTCCGGGAAGGGTTCAAAGCTCAGGGCCGATCTTCTGCACGAGGTAGTCTCGATCCCGGAGCTGCGCCCGGCTGTTTCCGTCGAGTTGGCCGAACGGTTCGAGCTGAAGCGCCAGCGGCTGAGCCCCGGCTATTCGCCGGATAGCGCTCCGGACCTGATCGAATGGGTAAAAGAACGGCTTCTTTTGCCTGAATCCGAATGGGAAAGGCTGCTTGGCGCCATGCGGCGCGATCACGGCCTGGACCCTGAAACCGTGCTTGTGTCAATTGCCGCCAGGCTGGCGCGGATCAACCCGCCGAATGCGGCTGAGCCGCTGATTGTCGCACTTGAGAATCTTCCGCGCATAAGCCTTGGTTTGCATTGGGATATCGGCTCCCTGCCCGCTTCAAGGCTGGACTCGGGAGTAGCCTTCCAGGCTTCGCAATTGCGGAATATTCTCTCGCAGCTCGAGGATTCCGAGCCGGCTCCCGAGGACAACTCCGTCACACCGGCAGGGTTTTCAAGCCGGGGTCCAGAGGGCCGTTGGGTTTCCGAGCCGGCTTACGAGGACCGGGACGAGCTGTTCACGGCGATCTTTTCGGAATGGCTCCAGTTCTATTCGCCCAGGAGCATGGAATTCGTGCGCTCAACCCTTGGCCTGGACAACGGCCGGCTGGCAGGAGCAGTGGAGGCGCTGATCGATGCGGAAAGGCTCGTTTCCGGACGTCTAACGGTGAATGACAGGCAGGACAGCATCTGCGACAGCCGGAACTATGAAGTGATGCTCCGGCTTTCACGGGCGGCGGCCATACCCGCCTTTTCCGCCCTGGACGTCGATAGGCTGCAACCCTTTCTTGCTGAATGGCAAGGTCTTGTCACCCCGGAATCCGAAGCCGGCCTCGATGGACTGTTCCGAAGAATAGACCAGCTCGTCTCCTACCCCGCTCCGGCAGACCTTTGGGAAACGGAGGTCTTTCCAGCGCGCCTCAAACCTTATGATCTTTCCTGGCTGGACTCCATCATGCAGCAGAGCGATCTTCGCTGGGTTGGAATGAGCGGCAGGCGTGTCGCCTTCTCCTTTGAGCCGGATCTGGATCTTCTGCAGGAAGAAGGCGCGGGCGAAGGGATCGCTGTTCAGGCCGGCGAAGCCGTGAGCCTGTCCGAAGAGAACCTCCTGACATCACCGGCGGATAAGGTCTTTCGTACGCCTGAAGAAGGGCGGGGATTCAGAAAGCCGCTTCTTCGCCTGGTTCCATCTTCTGTGAAAGACACGGCAAACGATTCTAAACCCGCTGCCGGGGAGCAACCCGCACTTAAAATGCAAAGCGAATTCGAAGGGATAGGGACTGACGCAGATTTCGACCGGCTCTTTCCGAATCCGGCAATCCGCTACAATTTTTCAACTCTCGTGGGTTTATCCAACACCAGGCCGGCGGGATTGGCTGACATGCTCTGGAAAGAAGTCTGGCTGGGGAAGCTCACCAACGACACGTTCGCCTCCCTTCGCCACGGGATCGAAAACAACTTCAGGGTGTCGGACGCGGTGGCGCCGCCGACGGCCGGAGGCAGCCGCAGACGGCGGCACAGTCGAAGGACCGGCTTTTCCATGTGGAAGGGTTCGCTTCCGATGGCTGGCAATTGGATGCGTATTCGATGGCCGGAGCGCGAAGAGGATCTCCTCGAAAGGGCCGAGCGCGGGAAGGAACGGGTGCGGCTGCTTCTGGATCGTTATGGGATTTTATTCCGTGAGCTTCTGCAAAACGAGTTGCCCGCGTTCAGTTGGGGCAATATCTTTAGATCGCTGCGGCTGATGGAACTTTCCGGAGAAGTCTTGACCGGCTATTTCTTTCAGGGAGTGCCTGGCCCGCAGTTTATTGCTCATGATGCTTTCCGGATGCTCCAAAGGAAATTCCCGGAGGAGTCCGTTTACTGGATTTGCGCCACAGATCCGGCATCGGTTTGCGGCATACGGCTGGACGCTCTGAAAGGAAAGCTCCCCCGGCGGGTTCCGGGGACCCATCTGGTCTATCATGACAGCACGTTGGTAATGGAATCACGGCGCAGCGCAAAGACCCTCATCTTTCATGTGCCCGAGACCGATCCTCACCTGCGATCTTACCTTGGATTGCTCCACCACCTGCTCACAAGAAGATTTCAACCGATGCGCCGCATTGTCATCGAAACCTCCACTACTATATCGCTTACCGACTTACAACGGCTGCTTGGTAAGCAATTTGATGTAGTTTATGATGGCTCAAAATTGTATGTTTACACGAAATACCATTCTGAGTCGCTTCCACGATCTTCACAAGAATAAGCGGTAGATGACAGGGACGGATGTCGATTCCGTTCTCGGACGAAGGAGCCAGGCGATGCAGGGCTGTGTACCTCAAGATGACAACTACGAAATGCGAGTGCGAGAGAGCTTCTCCAGGCAGAAGCTGATGCAAACCATTGGAGCGACTCTAACGAAGGTGATGCCGGGTGAGGTTGAAATATCACTCGAGTTCCAAGACGATTTAACGCAACAGCACGGCTTCATCCATGCCGGTATTGTTGCCACCCTTGCCGATACCGCCTGTGGCTATGCCGCATTCAGCCTGATGGCTCCTGATGCGGCGGTGCTTACCGTCGAGTACAAGATAAACCTGCTCTCACCAGCCGCAGGGGAATCGTTGATTGCACTTGGGAAAGTGACCAGACCGGGGCGCACTCTTACCGTGTGCTCAGGAGATGTGTTCGCTGTAAAAGACGGTGACAAGAAGTTGGTAGCCACCATGCTTGCTACAATGATGAGCATTCGTGATAGGGAAGGTTTGGAGGGGTAACCTCAATGCTTCTCACGCAAAGAACGCCTGTCCAAGGATCGCCGTGTGAAAGGCCGTAAACGAAGGATCGATCATGTTGCATTACCTGCACAAAGGCGGACTTGAAGACCCGGAGTTTCTCCGCCGCATTGGTGAGCTTTCGGTAAAATCGGACCGTGTCTGGCTTGCGGCCCTGAGTGTCGGTCTCGGTTTTACGCTGATTGCCGCCTATCTTTTTGCCTTCTCTCCGACGGGGAAATTCCTGGCATACGCCGGACTTAGCATTCGCGCGAACCTCTACTTCAGGGCGGGGGTTGTTCTGGAGGGCCGCGGCGGTGAGGTTTTATCCGATCTCTTCATGCTCGGACTCGTGGCGGGCATTTTTGAGATTCTCGTGGACTGGGGCCTCATCCACTGGATTACCAACGGCCGTTTGGTTTACCTTACCGGCAACGACGTCGTTCTTCTTGCCTCGCCGCTGTGGATGCCCCTGGCCTGGGCCTGCGTGATAGCAGAGCTTGGCTATCCTGCCATGCGCCTGTTCCGATGGCTCAAAGCATCCATGACCACGAATCGAGCGGCGGTCATCGCCTCGCTCCTGACCGGACTGACCGCCTCGGTAATGGTGGGATTCTACGAATACCTCGCCTACAGAGCGAACTTGTGGAGATATGAGAAAGCCAATGTGATGCTTGGAGATTCCTGCGCCCTGTACATTCCTTTCGGGGAATTTTTGATGTTCCTGGCTATTCTGCCGATAGGAGCGAGAGTATTATCGAGGAATAATCGCGGGCAGGCTGCTTTCATTGAAGGAGGAGCCGCATTTGCACTGGCGATAGCCTTAGGCTACGCGCTCGCCTATTTCTTACTGGAGGTCAGGTAGAAGCATTTTACTTCTCACCTTCAGCCTTCAGCCTAAACACCTATCCGATTGCTCCACCACCTGCTCACAAGAAGATGTGGTTAATCAGAAAGGCCAGTCTTACTCCTTGCCCAATATTTTAGCCACCGTGCCGCCGACAACCATTTTCAGTACTTCCGATGCGCCGACACCTATATCGAGTAAACGGCCATCTCTTGCATAACGTTCAATATCGTTGTATTTCATATAACCATGCCCGCCAAAGACCTGCAGGGCTTTGTGACAAGTTTCGTTGACAGTCTCAGCCACAAGCAATTTAGCAATTGAGCCATCTAACGAATGATCTTTACCGCTACTACGCTTATTTGCGGCCTCATACACCAACAATCTTGAAGCCTCAACTTTAACATACATATCAGCCAACATTTCCTGGATAGCAAAAAGCGCGGTTAGAGGTTTACCAAACGCAGTCCGTTTGTTGGCATATTTGGCGGCGGTACCCAGTGCGGCCTCGGCTATGCCCAGCCCCATTGCGGCCATGCCTAAACGCCCTGCAACCAGCGCATACATCGCTATTTTAAATCCGTCGTTAACGTTGCCTATCAGCGAATCGTCGCTTAGAGCACAATCTTTGAATTTCAAACCGGTTGTAACAGAACTCCTGCAACCCATTTTTTCCTGCGAATCTCCGATATCAAAACCAGGAATTCCCTTTTCTACGATAAACATGCTGATGCCTTTAGCACCGGCAGCAGGATCAGTTTTAAATCCGATTACATAGATGTCCGCTAAGCCGCCATTGGTACAAAACCACTTCGGACCATTGAAAAGCCAGCCATTGTCGGTTCTCGTCGCTGATGCAGTTATTGCGGCAGCGTCCGATCCTGCCTGAAATTCACTGACACAGAATGCCCCTATTTTTTCCCCCTTTAGAATGCTCGGAAGGTATTTCTTCTTCTGCGCGTCGCTGCCGAATTTCAGGATGATATCGGCAACCATCCAGTGAACATGGACCGTCAGGGCAACACCCGCACTGGTTTTTCCTAATTCTTCTACCACCCTGTATGCAGTTAAAGCGTCGAAACCTCCCCCACCGTATTCAACTGGATATTCGATTCCAAAGAACCCCGCCCGGCCCATTTCACCCAGTAATTCATCCGGAAATCTACCTTCTTCATCCAGTTTCTTGGCAATGGGTTCCAGCCGTGTTCTACAAAATTCTTTGGCCTTGGTAATTATATCATCACTATTCGTTTCCATAATTCTCACCCCATTCAATATTTGCTGTTTCAACTGTCATGCCTCTCCGGCGATATATCGACCGGAGAAGCGATGACCTTTGATCCGATTACTAGATAGTCAAGTTCATAATAGCATCTGTGAATATTCTTGGGTCCATCTGTTTGAGTTGTTTCGATACAATCGGTTTAAAGGCCATCTTCGAGAGTACATCCTTCTCAAGAGCAACCCCCGGAGCGATTTCGATCAGCTCCACACCTGCTGGAGTAAGTTTGAATACGGCTCTTTCGGTAACATATAGGATATCTTTACCGGTATCATTGGCATACTCGCCGCTGAAAGTAATTTGTTCTACCTTATCGACAAACTTTGAAGTCTTGCCCTCTTCTAGCAAGTTCAACTTACCGTTCTTGATCTCCATCTTGGTTTTTCCGGCCATAAATGTGCCTACGAATACGATCTTCTTTGTGCTTTGCGTTATGTTTACAAATCCGCCCGGACCTACTGTTCTCCCGGCAAATTTACTTACGTTAACGTTACCCTGCTTGTCTATTTCTGCCGCCCCAAGAACAGAAAGATCTATGCCGCCACCATCGTAAAAGATAAACATATCAGCATGGGAAATGATCGACTCTACGTTGGCGGAAGCAGTTATCGCCAATCCGCTTTGCGGGACGCCGCCAAAGGAGCCGGCCTCAACAGTAAGGGTTATTTTCGAAGAAACCCGTTCTTCCGCCGCAACGGTCGCGACTGCCTCCGGCATGCCGATTCCCAAATTGACAATGGCTCCTTCCTTAAGCTCGAGTGCAGCGCGTCGTCCGCAAATTTTTCTTTCGGACAGGTCCATTTGCGGTAGCTGATCCCATGGCAACCTTGTCTCTCCGCACCATTCCGGATGAAATTCAGAAACCGCGTAAAATTGTCTGCGACCGACTTCGCTCGCTAATACAATATGGTCTACCAAAACCCCCGGCACAACAACATCATGAGGCCTGATCATGTGCTTCTCTGTCAGTCTTTCAACCTGAGCGATTACAATTCCACCGCTGTTTTTTGTTGCCAAAGCCAATTCCATCGAGCTAAGCCGTACAGCCTCTTTCTCTATCGAAAGATTCCCATCCACGTCTGCAGTTGTTGCCTTGATAAAGCAAATATTGACTGGGAAAGATTTGTACAACAAATAGTCTTTATCTTTAATTTTCAGCACTTCTACGACTTGTTCTTCTTCGCTGAGGTTTGCCGCCGCCTGATTCGCCCTACACCCTTCAACCCTGGGATCCGCAAATGTTTTCAGACCTACGGTGGTAACAACGCCAGGTCTTTTGGCACCGATCGCACGAGTGAGCTGGGTCAATACACCCTGCGGGACAACAAATGTGGGGAACTTATTTTCGGTAATTAAGGGGAAAAGCTTTGGTGACGTTCCAATATGTCCGCACACGAGTTTTCCAATAAGGCCTTCATGCGCAAACATATTCATTCCACCGTCTTTGCCGTCGCCAATGCCGGACACGTGAAAAACCGTAATGCCTTTAGGCAAATTGGTTTCTAAATACCGATCTCTTACCGCCGCCATAAGGTCTACTGGCGTAGAAGCTGTGATAATACCTTGGATCCCTAGTGTATCGCCGTCTTTGATAAGATTTGCGGCTTCCTTGGCTGAAATCACTTTGCTTTTACCCATGACACTTTCCCTCCCGTCGTTAATTACGAATTTCCCTGCTCAGGCTTTCACCCGACTCCTTAGCGGCCGCTATAGTCCCAAGTCCACCCGTTTCGCTCACCGCTGCGGCGAGCACAGCGTCCGTTACCCAGGCCATGCCACCCAGGAGGATGGGAGATCTGATGCTTAGAAGATCCGTTATGCGGTTTTTCATCCTGTTTCCTTATCTCACCGGGTGAGATATCGCCCGGCACGGTCTGTCGATAATATCTTCAGTGATGTTCGTGAATGTAGAATGGCCACTTGTGAAAGAACCATTCGTTCCACAAAACCGGAATGATCCACCAGAAGTTCCAGACGAGCGATTCGCCTTCCAACACCCTCGCAGCAATTCCTCCGGCCATGTGATGGTTGCCCAAACCCCAGTAGCCGAAGTTCAGGTAATAGAAAAAGAGGTAGTTCAGGACGGCAAACAGCAGGACGCCGATGGTTCTGAACCAGAAGCTGGCCCATGAGTCCCTGTCCGGTGAAGGCGAAATGTCGTCAAAGTAATGGTGCCATATCAGGAAAGGGATCAGCGTGAAACCGGCAATTTCGGCGGCGTGATACCACAGGAAGCGCGCGGGGTTGCCGGCATCGCCTTTTGGTAAATGGTGAATTACTTCATCCATTGGCAGCCAGGCCGGTACCGTTTTCACGCAGAGCAATGCCGTCCCGTAGCCGAGCGCGAGACAGAGCAGGGCACTTATGATTCCCTTCCAGGGCTGTGGAAGCTTGATCAACGTCCATGGCTTCATCCGCCACACATTCGGGGTCATGAACAGGACGACAATCGACCATTCCCACCAGCCGAAAACCCAATGCACGTGGCTTGTTCCAACCAGATCCGTCCACCATGGCGTATTAAGCCCGAAGGAGGTTCCGAATACATTTCCGTAAATCAAGCCCCAAAAAGGCACGATCAAGGTGCTGAAAAACAGTATTGTAAGCAGGCTGGTCCATCCGAATTCGGCCAGACCTGCCTGAGGTTGTTTGAGATCGCTCGGGCGAATCGGCCACTTGGCGAACAGGATGCTGACAAACGGGTAGCTAAAAAAACCGATCAGCACGAAGGAGACAACGGCCCTTTCCGCGAACCGTGCCGAAGGGCTGACCAGCGCCTGAAGAGTCAAGGTCTTGCCAGCCGTTTCCGCAATCGCAGTTTTCCCGGCCGCGGCAAGGGTTTCGAGGTTCACCTGACTGAGGAAATTGAAGCCTAGTCCGATAATCCTATAGAAGACAATATGAATGACAAACCATGTGACTGCCAGATTTACAATCGTCTCAACTATTCCGCGTATCGGTTGGGATATGTTCTGGAAAGGCCAGTCGCCAAAGAGTATGTGCTGCCACACGCCCACCAGGATCATCATCGCCAGGTATACGGTAAAAGGGTACGGAAAAGCCGCTACAGGTCCCCGCGGGTCGCTGAATAGGAACCACGTAAACCATGCAATGAAACCGAATGCGATGAGCGAGACAATACCCGTAGCAGGTTGCCCCCACCGAGGTTTCAGTTCTCCTTCCATGTGTTACTTCTCCTCCTTAATGATAGTCGGCCCGGGTGCAACAGACCTGTTCGCGAACGATTGCTGCATGCCGAGGACGCAGATTTGCGCAGCTAATTCCGAAACAGGGACAGACTACTGGTGCGAATGCAGTCTCCTGTATTCAGGAATAATCCATCTCTACCCGATACTCATAATTTGGTTTAGGTTACGAAAACCCGGGTTTTCAAAAATTTCGATGAATCTGCCTGGAATGCAACTACTCGAAACGTTCCTTTTGTGCCATCAGCGCTCCTTTCAATAAAGGTTCGTTTGCCATGGCATCTTACATTCGATTCTGCAAGCTTGCTCCGGATTGTCCAACGGCTGGTATTTTGAATTGTTTCTACCTGAAGCGTTAGGATACGGCAATATTAATACTTCTTAATACAATATATACAATTTATGTATATATTTTCTATCGAGGTGACGGTATGGAGAAGGGAACCTTTATGATGGAAGGATGGGCTTTACACCAGGGACGACAGGTAGGTTCGGAGGTTTTCATTCCTTATCAATCCCAGCTTTTTCCGAATGCGGTATCTATAAATATTGACGGAACTGTCCGTAACGTTCAGGAGATCGGCTATCTCCTTCGATGACCTCCCTTCTCTTATCAAATCGGCTATTCGAACCTCTCTTTTGGTCAGGCTCAGGTATTTGGAGGAGAGCTTGTGGGCAAAAGGAGAAAGAATATTTCTCAGGTTTGTCTCAAGAATGTTGATGTGTGCTGCATCCCTGGCGTCCATCCGCTTTTGTCTCAATTCATTCACGTAGGGCAGAACAAGTTCCTCCACTGTAGTCAGAAGCCTTTCTTCCAGATCCGCCTGATCCTTTTCTCTCTGATTCAGAAGGACCTTCAGGGCCGTGTTCAGCTCACCCAGTTGATGGGATGAAGCCTCCAGCTCCCGCTCTCGCTGCAAAATGGCTTCCTCCGAAAGTTTTCGCTGAGAAATATCACGAATGATTTCAATAGAGCCTATAATGTTTCCTCCTCTGTCCCGGAGAGGACTCGCCTTGCCCCAAAGGTAGGCGATTCTCCCTCCAATCTGGATACCAGGCATGTACACTTCGACGACCGCCAGGTTCCTTTCCCTGCTGAAGACAGAATAGGTCTTTTCATATTTTTTGTTCGGTCTCAGAACCAAATCCATGGTTATGGGCCGTCTTTCTTTCCAGAAAGGCAGTGCCCATTCGTAGCCCTTCTTTCCGAGCATTTTACCCGCCTTTGTCCCTGTTAGTTCCTCCGCGGCCCGGTTCCATGCGATCAATTTTCCTTCACTGTTGATGGCCAGCATCACATCCGGCAGGAACTCGATCAGATCCCCGAACCGTCGCCTGGATTCTAGAAGCGTCTCCTCTGCGAGTTTGGCCTCTGTGATATCCATGGAATTGCCGAGGATTGCCCTCCTCCCATCGTACCAAACCGAAGTTACTGTCTCCCTGAGCCACCGAACCTCCCCCGTTTTGGTCACGATCCGGAATTCCTGAGGCGCTATGTGGCCACCTTCCAGCATCGCAAGGGCATTCTTTTTTACCAGTTTCATGTCGTCGGGATGCAGAATGGAGTCCGCCCTTTTTCCGACAACCTCCTCGGCTGTATAACCCGCGTAAGAGGCGGCAACGGGATTGACGGACTTGAATACTCCGTCCTGTACAACGTAAATACCGATGAGGGATCGCTCGGTCAGGGCCTTGAAGAGTTCTTGGCTTTCAGCAGGTCCCCTGTCGGGAGTATCGCCTCTAAAAGAATCTATCACGGGGGTTTTTTCTCCGTGGCGTATGTAGTCGCGAGTTGATCTTTTCATCATAAGAACAACCCCAAATACCCAACTACGCTTCTGGCCGGAAGTTCGGGTTCTTAGAAGGAAGAATTTTTGGCTTGCGCTTAATTCATCTCACCGGTGCCATCAGAATTCTCCTTCCCAAACGATTGTGGCAGCTTCGCGTCCGTTGGCGAATTGTAAATTATAAAACCGGGCTTATCAAAGGGAAAAGCGCCCGAAACGAAGTCATTCATGTGCAAAGGGGTCGTACCAAGGCAACTGCTCGATCTTACGGGGATAGTCCGAATACGCATCTCGGTAAGTAGTTGAAATTACAGGACCACCATTTCATTTCGCGATATTATACTTGACACGTCAAGTATAATATCGCGTTTCATTTTCGGGGTCATTTTTCCCGTTCTAAGCAAGGAGTTGTCTTAGACGTGGCGCGCTCGCAACTCAAACGCGGCCCACCTGCTCGGCCCAACGGAATAGCCTTCGAAAGAGAATTGGAAACCTCTATTCACCCATTCACCTACTCACCCACTCACCGATTCACCTGCTTTTCTTCTTTTTGCCGCTTCTCGTTGCCGCTTTGCGGGCCAAAACTATTCATGCTATCCTATTACCGGATTGAAATGAATTCCCCGCAATTGAGGAATTGTGGAATTGAGGGATTCTGCTCACTGCTCACTGCTCACTGTTCACTGTTCACTGTTCACTGTTCACTGTTCACTGCTCACTGCTCACTGCTCACTGCTCACTGCTGACTGTGAGAGGTGGTAGGAGAGGAGAACACAGTATGAATGACGGTCCAGCAGTCTTTATGGATGAAAGTCCATTGGAAAGACGAACCGTAGGTAAGGTCTTCTGGCGCCTGATGCCATTCTTGGGTTTGCTGTATATCGTGGCATTCCTGGACAGGGTGAACGTCGGCTTTGCGGCACTATCGATGAATAAAGATCTTGGCTTCAGTAACGCCGTCTATGGGTTCGGAGCGGGCATCTTCTTTATCGGGTATTTTCTCATGGAAGTGCCTGGTAATTTGATCATGGCGAAAGTGGGGGCCAGACTGTGGATTGCTCGTATCCTCATCACCTGGGGGATTTTTGCGGGCCTTACGGCTTTTGTCTCCACTCCAATGCAGTTTTATGTGATTCGATTCTTGCTGGGTGTGGCGGAGGCGAGTTTTTTCCCTGGCATTATCTACTATCTCAGCACGTGGAACAGATCGAAGGACCAGGCAAAGGCGGTGGCTTTTTTTATGATGGCTCTTCCCGTTTGCAATATGCTGGGGGCTCCGATATCCACATATCTGCTGGGAGTCACCTGGCTGGGGTGGCACGGCTGGCACTGGTTGTTTATCCTGGAAGCGGTGCCGGCGATCATCCTCGGTTTCCTTACCCCTTGGTACCTAACAAACAAACCGCAGGATGCCAAATGGCTCAAGGATGAAGAGCGGAATTGGCTGGTCGATGTCCTGGCCCGGGAAAGCGCCAAGAAGATTGAGAAGAAGAAATACAGCGTGCTGCAGGCCTTCGCTGACCGCGACGTCGTTATCTGTTCCGGCATTTACTTCCTGTGGGTCTGCGGGTTGTATGGTTTCGGCCTGTTCCTGCCGATTCTGGTCAAAGCCCTGTCAGCGACGTTCAGCAACATGACAGTAGGCTGGCTGGTCGCGATTCCTTACGCTTGCGCCTTTGTAGCCATGTATCTGATCGGGCACCATTCCGACAAGACCGGCGAGAGACGCTGGCATACCATTTGCGGGATGTTGACTTGCGCAGTTGGGCTAATCGGAAGCGTATATTTGGCAAATGTCAGCGTGTTTGTTTCGATGGTTTTCTTTACTCTCGCGATCATCGGTATTTATGCCTGTTTCGGACCGTTTTGGGCGATTCCCAATTCGTTCCTGGCACACACTGCGGCGGCGGGCGCCATTGCGATGATCAACAGTGTCGGTAATTTGGGCGGTTTTGTAGGCTCGTACGTCATGGGGTTGATTCGCGATGTGACCGGTTCGTTTAACGCTGGTATGCTGTTTCTGGGGGCGTGCTTTATTGTGGCAGCAATCCTGCTGATGATGTTGCGGAAGGTCGGCAAAGAGCAAAAAGGCGCTTCGAAAGCCTAGAACTGGAACTGGAACACATCCTTTCCCGAAAACAAAGACGCAACAGAGCTTTTAAAAAAGATAGAAAAAGGGAAGATTGTTATGGCAGCACCTTACTGGTCACTATGGATCAAATTATCCTTGGCTGATGCTTCCAGTAAGAACCACCCCGTAACCTGATCAAGAAAGAGAGGGGTGAATTCCAGTGAGTCACTGATTGATGATGCGATTAATTTATAGTAACCAGAGTGCCGTCACAATGTTTTTATTTTCCATCAACATGAGAAGGGAGATATGACAATGAAAAGCCGGAGCAGGTATCTCGCGGTTTCTTTAATCATTTTTCTTTCAATCGCTATTCTCGGCGGAACTGGATGTTTGCAGGCCGCCGAACCGACCGTAAAAGCCACGACAAATAATCCCAAAATGGAGTTTGATCCGCATCACGCAGCCTTGCTGATTCTGCATTATCAGAATGATCTCCTCAATCCTAAAGGCAAGTTTGGACCGATATACGCCGAACGACTTGCAAAGTCGCACGTTGTTGAGAATACCAAAGTCGTACTGGACGCATGCCGGAAGGCGGGAATACCAGTCATATATCATCAGTTTGCCGTGACAGAAGGGTTTGCCGAAATTGCCAAGAAACCTAATCCCTTATGGGCAGCTCTTAAGAAGGCTGATATTTGTAAAAAAGGTACATGGGGAGACGAATTTGTCGATGAATTAAAACCATTAAAGACGGATGTGGTTCTCAGCAGCCCCTCATTGAGCGCATTTGATGGAACTAATCTGGACAATGTTCTTAAGGCCATGGGAGTTACCGATCTTATAATCACCGGTATAATGAGTGCGCGCTGGGTTGTTCTTTCGACCGTCATTTCAGCGAGCGACGGACAGTATTATCCTATTGTGGTGAAGGACGCCTGCGATGATTCAAGCGATGACCTCCACAATTGGATTTTCGACAACATTATCAGTAAAACAGCTATAATTACGAATTCGAAGGAAATAGCGAGTTTGATTAATAAATAGAGTTTCGTCTGCGAACTGAGAATCTTGACAAGCATCTGCAATTTCAATGCTTTCGGCGCATGGCAGCTCCGAGGGTTCTACTGTACAAAGGGTCGGACCAAGACAATTGCCCGATTATACACAGATAGCTCCAACGCCCGCTAAGGTAAGTACTTGAAATTACAGGGCCTGCACTTCATTTTCGGGCTCATTTTTCCCATTCTAAGGCAGGAGTTGCCTCAAGAGTGGCGCACTGCAACTCAAAGGCGACCCACCCGCTCGGCCCAGCGGAATAGCCTTCGAAAGAGAATTGGAAACTCTTATTCACCCACTCACCCATTCACCCATTCAATTGTCAAGTTTTGTCGTTTTAAAGTCTGCTGTTTTAAAGTCTTTCGGGTGTTGGTGAAGTCTACTGTCCACGATGATTGGAGCGTCAATACGTTACCTCTTTAGAAACTACAACTTCATCCAGGCTATTGCCCTGAAAAGCCCCTCTGATGCAAATAAAGGTATCCCTGAAATCTGCGCGTGGGATTTCCCTACGCTCATCCTCTGTTAGGGCTTCATGTCTCTCAAAATCCTTCTGGTAAAATCCTCCCCTTGATACGACATTACCACCCAGTGCATTTTTATATTCATCGAGCGACATTCCAAGTCGGATTTTATTTGAAATACTTAATGTTGAGCAGTCGGTACGAGTCATCTCGGAGCACATAGGTGGTGAATGTTGACTTCGAGTGAGCGTGAAGCCAATCAAACCATGCTCAGGACCTCCCAGATCCTCAGACCAAAACTCCACTTTTAACCGGCATCTCGGTACGTAATAGCAGATATAGGCGTTCTTTTCTCCGGCGGTATCAATCTCAATCAGACGTGTTTTGCCGAGTTTATTTTGCACGTCAGCTAATGTTGTGTTCCTCCCAAGATGGATACCAAGAAGTTCAGTGAAATCTTCGCCATTCTCCGCATGAATCGCGGTCGGAATCAGCATCACGGAAATGATTATAAATATGATTGTTTGCATAATTTTATTCCTGGAAATTCGCTATCTTCCACAAATGGGAGAGGCTCCCGTTTCAATAATCATCTTATTACGTACAGTACGCTCTTTTGTCCAGTTAAGATATCCATACCCGTGTCGCTTTAATGAACTCCCATTTCCCATTTTTATATAAAAATAACCCCGTGTAACCATGAGCCGCAAGAGGACCATGATAGAACGAGATTTCGAGGATAGCATCTATGTCATCCATGGAAATGATTTTCACAGAGAGTAGTTCTGCAAGGTCGGCCTGAGGATCGTAAACACTACTCAGACCCAGACCATCCTTCAACTTTCCCATAGATGCTGGTTTCATTTTGATTTGATCATCTCCCAGCCCTGCTATTATACTTAGTTCAGGATTCTTTCCGTTAATTTTAACAAAACATGTATACTTAATTGTCCTATTTTCTAGCTCTGATCGAATTTGCCGAAATGCAAGTTCAGTAGCACATCTAACTAATGAATGAGCATTTTTAGATAATACCTCAATCTCTTCAGTATCTAATAGTGCTTTTATATTTACTTCTTTATATCCCAATGATTTGAGCGATTGGTTTTTTACCGAACTGCGCTGATCCTTGGATACACTTGAACATGAAGGGACAAATAGAAAGACTATAGCAAATAAGGCGAAATAGTGAATCTGATTAGAAACTGTTTTCATACTACAAGCCCAATATTTTAATTTAGAAACCAACACCATGGGAATGTGCACTCATATGAGAGCCACCTTGGATTTCTTCAATAGTACGTTGCCTTCTCACAAACGAGACACTTTACAACAAGATGTCCAGTTTTACCCGTTGTTTTTACTCGTCGTTGTCCAAAGGGTCGTACCAAGGCAATTGCTCGATCTTACAGGGATAGTCCGAATACGCATCACGGTAAGTAGTTGAAATTACAGGACCACCATTTCATTTTCGGGGTCATTTTTCCCGTTCTAAGCAAGGAGCTGTCTGAGACGTGGCGCGCTCGCAACTCAAACGCGGCCCACCTGCTCGGCCCAACAGGATCGTCTACGAGCGAAAATTGGAAACCTCTATTCACCCACTCACCCACTCACCCACTCACCGATCCACCTGCTTTTCTCCTTTTTGCCGTTTCTCGTTGCCGCTTCTGGTTGCCGCTTCTCGTTGCCGTTTTGCGGGCTAAAATTATTCGTGCTATCCTGTTACCGGATTGAAATGAATTCCTCGTAATCGAGGAATTCTCGAATTGAAGAATTGGAAATTCTGTTCCCCGCTCCCCACTCCCTGCTCCCAGCTCATTGAGAATTTCCTGCATTCGGCCTGTATTTGCAGGAAAGCGGATTGAGGAATTGAGGGATTCTGCTCACTGCTCACTGCTCCTCTCGGCTCTTTGAAAAATGCATACGGGTACCCTGAAGTGTTAATGGCGAGTTAGAAGGGTGAAATTTTCATACTTCACTCCCCACCCGTTATAAATAATTCTTTTTCTGTGTTCTCTGCGTTCTCAGCGGTGAATCGCATTTAGTCTTCGCTTCGCGTGAGAATTAGACCCTCAGCGCCTTTGCGGTGAATCCTTACCCGAAAAAATCCTGAAACCCTGCCAAATCGTGCCATTTCGCATCATTTTCTCAGAACGGAAGCGATCAGTGCAATTCGTTCGCGGATAGTGACGGGCTCGTTGCCCCGGGCGGTAAGCACGAACAGATTATCAGCTTTGCAGATACTTGAGGTAAGCCTTAGATATCGTGGATGACAGTACAAAGGGCCCGGGCCCGGCCCCCATCGTGTTCGCTTCCGACGTGATCCGAACTAGTCCTGGCGGGACCAGTACGCTGTTTCTCATCTTGATGGCCACCCCGATGCTGACTGAGAGCGAGACAAAAAGGAAGCTCCTGAAAAACGACGGCGCAGCGACCCTGAGGACACGAATGTATTGGTCATCGCTTATCCCGGGTTTGAATTGTTTGACCGAGGCCCCTCTCTTCGCTTACGAACATAAGGCAGGGGGAAAGACCGATCAGCGTATGCCACCCGGCATGGGGTTCTTGAACGATAGCGCCCAGGCCTTCCTGGATGGTTTAGACTATCCATCCGGCAGGCCGGTCAGTCGGGACCGATGGGCAGACGTTTTCGAGACGCTCGGCACGATCTAGATAACGAACCCTCTCTGCGGATCCCCTCTGCGTCGAGCGATCACGTTTGCAAAGGGGCTGCTCGATCTCAAGAGCGGGAAATCTCAGGCCGAGTGGAGTCTAATTGACCGTGGTGCTACGTACGAGGGCAGACCGGTCGGGCCGAGGCATCACGGGAACAGGTGGTAGTTTATTTCAATTCGATGATATCTTCGTCGTCTTTGGCGGGGTTCGGAATCAAAGCCACCCATACAAGGGCTGCCGCAATGAGTATTGGCAGGAAAGTAAAATAGCTCCGGGTGTCAGAGCTATCCAACTTGACGAGTTCAAGCACGAGCATGAGCAGCGCGAAAGCTATCAGGATGACTCTTTGCCACAAAGTTTGCTTGATCTTCGGCATGCCACTCCCCAATTTTTAGAAAACCGCAAGCATCAGCCGCAAGCATCGAATTTCTTAATACCCATAAACTCAATCGGGGCGATAGGATTTGAACCTACGGCCCCCTGCTCCCAAGGCAGGTGCGCTACCAGGCTGCGCTACGCCCCGATAAAACTGTTTTTTCTATCATGAGCCGGACCTAAAGGCAAGAACAGTGAATAGACCTCCCGCGGAGCGGGAATTTTTATTCACCGATTCAACTACTCAGCCCTGTTGTACTGGAGTTTCACCGCGCAAAGCTCGGCGTAGGCCGCATCGACCAGGTCCTGGGCGCCGGCGGCGCTTTCGTTCAAGGTGCCGACCCCTATGGCCGTAGTGATCAGGATCGCCGTATTGCCGTCCCGGTAAGGAGATTTTCTCATCGTAGACGAGATATAGGGCATGACCTCGCGCGCTTCCGCCTCGGGCACGCCCGGGAGCACGATCAGAAATTCGTCGCTGCCGTACCTGCCCATGAAGCAATCCTCGCGTGGCAGGATCTCTTCCAGGAGCTTCGCTGCATGCCTGAGGACCTCCATGCCGCTTTCGAACTCATCCCAGTCCTGGACGAAGTTGAGGTCTACCACCAGAACCGAGAGCGCGCTTCCGGACCGGCGCGCCTTTCTGAATTCTTTCTCCAGGACGGTATGTATCTGAAAGAAATTGAAAAGCCCCGTGAGCTGGTCCTTTACCGCGAAGTCGCGGACCTTTTCATAGGTGAGACAATTGTCCATGGAAAGGGCTATATTTATTCCGAGCTGCTCGAGCAGGTCGGTGCCGTCTTCCGGGTGATATCTTCCGGGGTCGGGGCTTCCAAGCAGGAGCGCTCCGAAGAGGACTTCTCCGATCTTTAGCGGGATCAACGCGCCTGAGCGCAGGGTATGGCCGCTCTCGGAGAGCATCCGGGGATAGCCGTTTCTCTCGGTCGAAAAGAGCATCGGTTTCAGAGCGGGGCCAAAGAGGGCGTGGCCGGATTCGCCGTCCAGCGGCGAAATCCACGTTTTGGCGTCTATCAGGCTGCTCGTCCCGGGTTCCCCCTGGAAGAACCTCTCCAGGGCCTCGGGATGCGAAAGATATAAAACCAGGAGCCCTGCCTGGAATCGTTCCTTTATCTCCCGGAGCAGTTCCTCGACAAGCCGGTCCAGCTCACGGGTCCTGAAAAGGATTCGCTCGACCGCAGCAAAATGCCTCCAGATTTTTTCATTTTCCGAGGCATTGGCCAGTACCTCGGCCAGTTGTTTTCGAAGGTCTTCGTTTTCCCGCCGCAGTCTCTGGATATCGCCGCTCTCATCGGCGGCGCCCGGGGGCGGGGCGGCGACCTGAAGGCCGGGGTCTGCCGAACTCTTTTTCCGATTGCGTTTTGACATGGATTTCAGCGCCTCAGGGACGGCTGTCGGAAATCTTGAGTGGTTTACGGCCGAGTATGACAAGCGTAAGGGCCTCGTCAACGGCCTCCAGCGGCGTCTGGGCAGTTATCACCCCCGGGACCTGATACTGTGACTGAAGCGCCACTACGCCTTTTCCGATCTTTAGCGCGAGCGCTATTTCGGATAGGGTCCCGTACCCTCCCCCAATCGCTATCAGGACATCCGCCGTGTGGACGATGATCGCATTGCGCGCTTGCCCCATGTTCGTGGCGATTGGAAAATCGATGAATTCATTTGCATCCGCCGTTTTCTGCCCCGGAAGAATCCCAACGGTAACTCCGCCGATTTCCTTTGCGCCGCGGGCCGCCTCGGTCATGACGCCCCCAAGACCTCCGCACAGCAGCACGGCGCCCTTGCGGGCAACTTCGCGCCCGACCTCCTCGGCCAGCTTCGCCAGATCCGGCCGGCCGGTCCCCGGCCCTATCACCCCAATGATTGGACTGCCAACTTCTATTCTTTCCATCCCCATTTCCCCACCAGGTCCACGAACCGAACCCCGCCCAGGTTAGTTTTCTTGATGCCCTCAGCCGTTCGCCGAACCAGAGTCAGCTCCTGGCCGAACCGGTCGCCGACCGGAACAACCAGTCTGCCGCCTACCGCGAGCTGATCTACGAGCGGCTGTGGAATTTTCGGAGAGCCGGCCGTTACGACAATACCATCGAATGGAGAGTCGTCCGGCCAGCCAAGAGAACCATCTCCGACCCGGATGATAATATTATTGTATCCCAGCTTGTGTAGTATCGAATTTGCCCGGTATGCCAGGTCCGGGCGTCGCTCGATGGAAAAAACCCGGTCCGCCAGTTCGGCGAGAACAGCCGCCTGGTAGCCGGAACCCGTCCCTATCTCCAGGACCTTTTCAGATCCATCGAGTTCCAGGCTCTCGGTCATAAGGGCCACGACATAGGGCTGGGAAATAGTCTGGTTTTCCGCAATCGGCAGCGGGTGGTCGGCGTAAGCCTGGTCCCGGAGCGCCTCATCCACGAACAGATGCCTCGGCACCCTTCCCATCGCTTCGATAACTCGTTCATCGCGAATGCCGCGGGCCGCGATCTGGCTTTCCAGCATGCGTTCCCGGGCCTTCTTGAAGTTCACCATGCCGACATTTCCAGTCTAGTTTCGAATCGGAAACTGCCGGTATCTCATCCGGTGTTTCCGGATGTACCACCAGTCTACAGGTTGCACAGCCGAGCTGACACGCATCGCCGAGATTAGGGGAACTCTCGCGTTTTCCAACATAAAAAAAGATAAAGCAAGAGGATTTTAACCGCACATAGATTCTCGCTCAGAGCATGTCGCTTTCAAGCTCGACGCTCCGCGAACCGGGCAACGATCCGGGAATGCTTTTCCTGTTCACTGCTCCTCGCGAAGCGATAGAACCAAAAGGAATTATCCACTTTTGCTTTTTCTGTTCACCATTCACCATTCACCATTCACTGTTCACTATTCTGCTCCTCACAGCAGGTTGGCCCAGGAACAGTATTCGAAGCAGAGCCGCTCGGACGGCCCCTCAGGCTTGCCAACCGAAATATTGCGAAGCATTCGCCTGAACCATGCACCAAAAGCAAACCTTTCTCCCCTGCCGGCGACCCAGGGCGATACCGATTCCATTTCCGCCTGGAGCGACAGGAGTGGAAAAACCTGCGTTCCGGCGTAGATGAAAGCGAGGTTGTCCTTCCAGGAAGAATCATAATGGAGGAAAAATCCCATGTCGAGGTCTTTAAAGATCCGCCGGTATGCGTCCGGGCAGTGATTTTCGTTAAGGGGGCGCAGGGCGAAAAGCGCCTTCTCGGGATATTCGTCGAGAATGGTCCGCACTGCGTTGGCGCGCTCCGCCGCATAAGACCGGCCGGTCTCGGCGCCCGGAGCGAATGAGCCTATGCCTCTGAAAGGCAGGCCGCGTCCGGCCATATCTTCCAGTGCGATTCCCAGGCTGGGCGCCTCGCGGTGTGATGTGTCATCCCAAAACAGGATCAATGGCTTTTCGATGTTGTCCGATACGAAACGAAACAGCCGTTCAAGGTAAATACCGTCAGCGAGCCTTCGCGATGAAATGAAGAACTTGTCTATCCAGGGCAGGACCAGGGAAGAAATTTTGCCGGAATCGATCATTCTCCGGCCCTGGTTTGCAAGCGCAAAAAGCAGGATGAGACCGTCCGCCCAGGTCTTGCGGGCTTTTTCCATCCATGCCAAGACCTGTCCGGGGGATAGGCGCTGGTGAGGGCTCAGGGCCCCCGGCCATTCTGATTTTTTTCCGTACCGCAGATGGAAGTGTTCAACCGCGCTGGCCATTTTAGGGGCGAAAAGTCTCTCGGACCTCAAATCGGAAAGGCCCCCGGCTGAAGAGATGTCGAACGATTTGCGGACCTCCGCCGCCTCTTCGAGGACCGCCTGGATAAAAACGCGGAAATTCTCCGGGTCGGCGAACTGAGCCGCCACGTCTTCGAACGCCCAGCCTCCGGCCGCCCCCAGTGAAGCGTTATGCCAGCTCAGGACAACCCGGCCCGTGCGCCTGCTGACTTCGGTGGCAAACCTCCGGATTTCGGTGAGTTCCCCGGCCTGGAACCGAACCAGTTTTTCCCAGAAGGCGAGGCTGCGGCTGCGCGCCCCTCCCCAGTATAGATGCCTCAGCGGTTGTGCCGGCGCTCCCACCGGCAAAACTGCCGCTTTTGATACGACAGCTTTACCATGGGTCCTCCATTGCGCTTTCACCTTCCCGGGGCGTCTTCGGGCCTTTGCGAGAAACTTCAGATCTGCAACGGTTGTCTCGAGGCCGGGGTCCTGAAGGCTTCGAGCATCACGCGAACTCGAAAGCAAGCGCTTACTCAGGAGCCTCCACCTGTTTCTGAGGACCCTGAATGGTTCTCCGTTACCGGGGAATAATCTTTTTACCTCTATGGTATAGATGAACGGACGCAGAGGAAATCTTTTTTCGAAAAGCCAGGCCAGCAGATTCGGGGGTATTTTCGAAATAAGGCTGACCGGCAGTTCACCCGCATCATGACCGCGTGGGATTGTTCCGGCTGAGGCGAGCAACTCGCAAAAAATTTGAAGAAGCGGCCCGGGAATGTCCTGCGTTCTTATCCGAAGTGTATGGATGCAAGAGGCCAGATCGACATAATAGCTGCTCAGATCGACCCCGTCCGGATAAAGGAGCAATTCCAGGGCTTCTTTGTGGGCCGCATCAGCAGTATTCGAACAAACGCGCAAAAACCCCGGGATTTCTTTTCGAGAAAAAAACCCGGGAGCGGGCCATTTTGCCCGGAACAAATCAATATCAAACTTCTCCACTTCTTTTCTTCAGACAATGAAAAATCCTCCGGGCCCTGATTATAACAGGCCGGGAGGATCGTTTAACTGATTAGAATTATCATGAAGAATGCTTATCAGGACTTTTTGCCGATTTTTTTGAGCATCTTCAATGCCTTGTCCGTTTCCATAACCGGTATGATCTCCGCTACGCCGAGATCGGTCCAGCTAAATATGGATGCGGCCAGGTGCCCATCGTCATCGGCTTCGAACAACCGGAACACCCTGTGGCCGGAAACATCGAACCACTCGCCCTTGATCTTGACCCCTGCCGATTTAGCCGACTCCATTCCACGCTCGATCACAAGGTTTCTGTCTTCGGGTGAGTAGCTGAATATGGCCATGAAAAGCATATGATCTCCTTTCGCATTTTTGGTTTGATCCTGAAATTCTCACCACTGGCGAAACTACAGGATTTATTATAGAAGGAGCAAATCGCAAAACGCAAGCGATTTGACTTTGCAGCCCCGTCGGGTTTGAGTGCTTTATCGCCCGGCATTTTTGACGGGGCCGGCCGGTTCCGAAACTGACTCGGGGGGAAAGCATTGATTTTAAAATATTTTTTGGCCTGGCTGCCGATGGTGCCGATCGCCATACTCAATGGAGCGGCGCGCGATTTTTTATATGGAAAGAAGATGACCGAACTGCGGGCCCATCAGGTTTCAACCGTTTTGGGGGCCACGCTGCTGGGCGTCTATATCTGGGTTGTAATCCTATATTTGAGGCCCGGGAGCGCCGGACAGGCAATTGGCGCAGGCCTGCTTTGGCTCGTTTTAACCGTTGCCTTTGAATTTATCTTCGGGCGCTTTGTCCTCGGACATTCCTGGGCGAAGCTGTTCGAGGATTACAACATTTTCGCCGGCCGGCTCTGGGCGCCGCTGCTTGTCTGGATCACTCTTGCGCCCTACCTGCTTTACAGGCTGACTGCCTATCTGCGATGAGCGAACCCGCGCCAACTCCTCGCGCACGAGCTTGTCCACTTGCTCCGCCTCGAGGATGTTTCCCCGTTTGCGGCATCCATCCGAATAAATCCGGCGTTTTTTCTCCAGCGTTCTTTCCGCCGCAGTCCTCTGACCGGCGTCGAGCGGAGTTGTGCGGAGCAGTTTGAGGATGGCTTCCATACGGTATTTATCCAGGTTCGCAATTGTAGCCGAGAGTTGGTCGGGATGGCCGCCACGCTTTATAACGAAAGGCTTTTCGACAAGCCCGATGGGGAAACGGCAGCCGATCCGAAGCCAAAGGTCATAATCTTCGCAGGCGGGAAGCGATTCGTCAAAGAGTCCTACCAGGTCGAAAAGCCTGCGGTGGACAACTACGGCCGACGGGCTTACGAGGCATCTTTCAAGCAGCCGCGGGAAACAGTACCCTTCAGGCTTCTCATGATATTTTCGCGGATTTACGCGCCTTTGGTTTCGAATCCAGATTTCCCCGGTCTGGCACAGCAAGGCGTCCGGGTTATCCGAAAAGAATTTCATCTGTGCGCGAAGTTTGCCGGGAAGCCATAGATCGTCGGAGTCCAGAAAGGCGATCCATTCACCACGGGATAAGGAGATGCCCAGGTTCCTGGCCGCGCTTACCCCGGAATGCTCACGGCGAAAGCAGCCAAATTCGCCGGGTAGAGCTGCAAGGGCCGCGCCGGTATTATCCGTGGAGCCGTCGTCCACTACGATGATCTCGACACGCTCGGGAGCGTCTTTCTGATCGAGAACAGAGCGTACGGCGTCCACGACGAACTCTGCCCGGTTAAATGTGGGTATTATTACGCTGATCATGAACTTGCCAGGCGCGATGAACCCCGGCCGGAGCGCATGCACCTTGACCTCCGGGGCTAAAATGTATAGTAATAAGTCTGATGCCGGGCATCTCCGGCATGCAGGCGCAAGTGCCTGTTTATAACAAATCCTTCTGCTCTTTGAAATTAGAAGGCTTCAGGTACCTTGATCTTTTGGGTTTAAAAGGGAAGACGGTGCGAAACCGTCGCGGTCCCGCCGCTGTAAACGGGGACGAAAGCCATAGTTTTCCACTGGTTGGGGTGAACCGGCCGGGAAGGAATGGCCATTAGGGAGATCCGTAAGCCAGAAAACCTGCCTGAATTCCACAGGGGTTCTCGAACAAATCTTTGTTTCGGGGGACGTGGCATTTCCCTGACGAGAAAGGATCAAGTTGAGCTGGGTGCAGTCCTTGAATTCCCGTCTGTACGGGATCAGGGACTTTTTATTTCAAGCCGCTTGCTCAGGATCTAAAATCCCCTGCCCCCCCTGCAATCCTCTCCGGCCTCGTAGAAAAGGAGGGAGAAGATCAGCGGGATCAAGCATTGACCCTGAGCTCCGGGCAGTTTCCCGATGAGCGCTATCCAAGGTGAAAGCATAATGATACTGCAATTCCCCCCGAGGGGCGCAGCAAAGCGTAAGGGCCTGGTTAAAGCAGGCATGGAGATCGAACAGGAGAGTTTTCGCATCATCGACGAAGAGATAGGCCGGCACTCTTTCCCTCTCGATCAGTGGCAGATAATTCGCCGAATCATCCATACGACCGGCGATTTCGATTATGCGCAAAGGGTTCGTTTCACACCTGACGCCGTTTCCAGCGGAATCGAAGCGCTGAGGACCCGGGCCTGCATTTACGCGGATACAAGGATGATCAGGGCTGAGCTTTCTCCCTGGCGTCTTCAATGGCATGGCAACGAGGTGTATTGTCCAGCCGAAAGCCCGCAGAGCCTGGAACTTGCGGAAAAAGGCGGCGTTACCCGCACGCTTGCCGGGTTCCGCGATTGCGCTGCGAGTATGGACGGCGCTGTAATCGCGATTGGGAACGCCCCCACGGCGCTCCTGGAGGTAACGCGCCTGATAGAAGAGGACGGGGTCCGGCCGGCCCTGGTGATAGGGGTCCCGGTCGGGTTCGTACAGGCCGAAGAGTCGAAGAACGCACTGTGGGATGTTGTCAAACAACCCTCGATCACGGTCTTGGGAAGAAAAGGCGGCAGTTCGGTCGCCGTAGCCATCATCCACGCGCTTCTAGAACTTGCCAAAGCCTGTAAACAGGAATAGCCGAACCGATTGGGCGCCTCATCTCATCTTCGAACTCAACCGGTCATGAGTAAATACGGTCTGGAGGCGCTACTATTCCAGGACTGATGACTTCAATCAGAGCCCAGGTGATTATCGATGCCGGAAAAACCGCCCAAACCTGCGAATAAAAGAAGCAGACTGCGCTGTGGGTTCAGCACGGGAACGGCCGCCGCTGCCGCAGCCAAAGCCGCCCTTCGCCGCCTCATCACCGGGTCCTGCGGCGGAGCCGTAGCCGTGCGGCTTCCTTCGGGCGTCTATCTTGCGGTACCGGTGGCATCGACCGGCATAGACGGAAAGACTGCATGCGCCTCGGTCATAAAGGACGGGGGAGACGACCCCGATGTCACAAATGGAGCGGAAATCAAGGCAAGAGTCCGCATTTTGCGCCATCGGCCCGACTCCATCAGGCATAATGACGATCTGTGCAGCCGCCCTGAGATTCTCCTGGTCGCCGGAAAAGGTGTCGGTCTGGTTACAAAGCCGGGTCTTCCGGTAGCTCCGGGTGAGCCGGCGATAAATCCGGTCCCGAGGCAGGAGCTATCCGAAAATATAACTCTCGAACTCCTGCTGTCGGAAAATCTTCATCTCGAACCGATTTTTACAAGCAGCTCCGATCCCTCCGTTTTGGCGTCGCTGGCTGATAAGCCGGCCCTGCACCTGCCGTTTTATGCTGAAGAAGGGCTGGATGGGACGCTGGGGCGGGTGGGAGACTTGTCCATCCTGGTTGAAATCGAAGTCCCGAAGGGCGAAGAACTTGCCAAACATACACTCAACCCGCGCCTGGGAATTCTCGGGGGAATCTCCATCCTCGGCACGACGGGCATCGTCAAACCTTTCTCCAATGAGGCATACGAACAGACAATCCAGGCGGCTCTTTCGGTGGCCGCCTCCAGCGCATGCGGCACGGTGGTCCTCAGCACAGGAGGAAAAAGCGAGCGGTTCGCCAGGGACCTTTTTAAGGAACTCCCGCCGGAGGCGTTCGTCCAGGTTGCCGATTTTTTTTCTTTTGCCGTCAGAGAGGCCCGCCGGTTTGGTTTTACCCGCATAATTCACAGCCTCTTTTTCGGCAAAGCGATAAAGATGGCGCAGGGACATCCTTATACACACGCCCATTCAGTGCCGCTCACACTCGATTTCCTGGCCCGGACCGCCCATAGCCTGGGCCACGATGCCGATCATTGCCGGGAGCTGTCTTCGGCCAATACTGCGAGGCATGCCCTGGAGATTATTGCCGCAAAAGGTTCAAACCGTATCCTCGAATCAGTTGCCCAAAAAGCGGCTGCACAGTCGGCGCGGATTGCAGGCGAGGGTACGCAGATCAGGCTGCTTCTTTTCGACTACGATGGGCGCCTGCTTGCGGATGTTGAATGAATCCTATCGATACCCGTTTGAAACCGAAAGACTGGAAGCCGCCCCTGATTGCCGCAATTGGAGTGGGAATCGGTCCGCAATGCCTGGGCACTTTAGCCCTCGAGTGGATCAGTGAGGCGCAAGTTCTGGCCGGCGGCAGCCGGAATCTCGAACTGGTCCCCGAATACGCAGGGGAAAAACTGCCTCTGAAGTCCCCTCTCTCAGAGAGCCTGGAAGAGATCGCCAGGATTTCGGCGACGAAGCGGATAGCTGTCCTTTGCTCCGGCGATCCTATGTTCTTCGGTATTGGAAGCACATTGGCGGACAAATTCGGCAGGGAGCGCCTCGTCGTAGTTCCCAATATCACCAGCGTTCAGGCCCTGTGCGCAAGGGTTTGCGAAAGCCTGGATAAAATTGACACTGTGAGCTTTCACGGCCGCAAAGGCGAAACCGGCATCGGCCGGGTTCTCGACAGTCTTGCCGGCGGCCGCAAGGTCGCCGTGATCACCGATCCTGAGCATATGCCGCAATGGATCGCACGCGAATTGGCCAGATCGCCCTACTCCGAATGCAAGCTCACTATCGGCGAGGACCTGGGAGCGCCGACCGAGAGAGTACGTTCCTTTTCGCCTTTGGATGCCGCCGATGAAGAGTTTTCGCCCCTGAACGTCATTCTCGTCCAACCTGCCGAACATGTCGTTAAACCTGATAAGAGGGTTGATCCCGGCCCAATTTTCGGGTTTGGCGAAGAGGAGTTTGAACGGCAAGCCGGGATGATAACAAAGATGGAAGTCAGGGCGGTGGCCCTTGCCTTGCTCCAGCCCGGGCCGGGGCAGACACTTTGGGACATCGGCGCGGGAACTGGTTCGGTCTCCATCGAAGCCGCCAGAATAGCGCGCCTCGACCGGGTGTTCGCGGTCGAAAAAAACCGGTCCAGGTATATCAACCTGCTTCAAAATCTGGAGAGATTCGGCGTATCCGGGGTGCAGGCCGTATGCGCAGGCGCTTCAGAGGCGATCGGCGCCTTTCCCGACCCCGACCGGGTCTTCATAGGCGGAAGCGGCGATGATCTCGGCACTGTCCTGGAATCCGTCGCGCAGAGGCTCCTGCCGGGCGGGAGGGTGGTCCAGACCGTAGTATTGCTTCAGACCCTCGAAAAAGTGATCGCTTTCTGGAAGGACAGGGATTTCGAAGTATCCATCGTTCAACTCCAGGCGAACCGCTCGGTCCCCACCGGGAGCAGTCTCAGGTTCGAAGCGCTCAATCCTGTCTTTATTGTGTCGGCCTGGCGGAGTAGCTGATATATTGCGAGATCGAGATCGAACTCGGGCATTTCCGGCTGGAGTAACGACATTCCTATATCAGCAGACCAGGGCGCCGTACGTGCTGCTGTACCTCTGGCAAAAGCTCTCCCAGTTGAACCTGTGTTCCTGCGTCCCGTAATGCTCAATACAAAAGGATGCAACAGTGGCGCCCATCTGGCATGCGACATCCCAGGGCAGATCCATTGTCCTGGCCTTGAGCACTCCCGCGCGAAAAGCGTCACCCGCCCCGGTCGGATCAAGTACATTCGAGACAGGGACGGATGGTATCAGCAGTCTGTCGCCTGAAATATCGATAAGCGCACCTTCAGACCCTCTCGTGGTAATTACCACCTGCACCGCTTTACGCAGGTCCGCCATTTCCCAGTTGGTCATCTGGAGAAACAGCGCGAGTTCATAATCATTTGAGATGAAGCACAGCGCCCCTGAAACCGCTTCCCGCAGTTCGTCACCCTGCCAGATATTCAGGCTTTGACCGGGGTCGAAGAAGAAGGGTGTCGTGGAAAGCCTCGCTTTTTGAGCGAAATTCATCATATCCGCCTTGTTGCCAGGCCCGATAAACACCAAATTGGAACCATTGACCGGAGGAATGTCCGCCTCGAAGGCCATTGCGCCGGGGTTGAACGCGGTTATCTGGTTGTCTTCGAGATCGGTCGTGATATAGGCGCCTGCGGTTAAAACGCCCTGGATCGCTTTTATGTAGTCTGTCGGCAGATTGTTTTGAAGCAGCCATTTTTCATATCGTGAAAAATCTTCGCCGGAGGTGGCCACAATGAAAGGAAACTCTCCGAGAGCGGACAGACTGTAAGCGATATTTCCGGCCGTCCCTCCGAATTTTTCGACAAGTCCGTTTATGTTAAAGCAGACGTTCAGTACGTGGATCTTGTCGGGCAGGATGTGATCGGCAAAATGACCGGGGAAATCCATGATGCGATCATAAGCCAGAGACCCGGAAATGAATATGTTCATGGAACTCTCCTGTTTTTTTAGTTCAAGGAACATACATTATTCTTACGATTTTGGAAACCTCCCAAAATTCTGAAAGGCGAAGAAGATATTTCCCGGCGCCCGAATGGTTATTTTCATAGGTGTGGCGATCTTCCGGTTTCGTCCGGCAAAAAGAGCCGATGGAGGATGAAATGATTGAGGAATTGCACCTTCTGGAACAATATTTTGATGAGGCTTTTGGAAAGGCCGAGGAAATGAACGCCGTCTTCGAAAAGTGCGAAAAGCCCCGCCAGCGGATAATAGTTGAGATCCTGCGGAGACATAACCTCCCCGCCTTTGTCGGCCCATTTTTCGATATGTATTTCCGCATAGGTGCCGGCGGCGGCGACGTAGAGAAGCTCGCCGTTCTTATGATAGAAAGGCTTTCTGCGTATCTTGGAGAGGACGCACCCGTCGTGGCGCAAAAACACAAGGAGGCTGTCGCAGACTATATTGAGTTCATGAGCCGGGACTTGAGCGAGAGCAGCAGGTTCTCATCCGGTGAACAACCATTCATGCCCGCAGATGGTTGATTTGTCCGAAGGACTCGAATTGAGGCTGCGGCCCGGCCGCCTTCGTGGCGAACGCTTACAGCGCGTCTCCCGAGGATATCTCCTTTACAAGTCGAAACCCGATAAACTCGATCCCGGAATCCGGAAGCCAGCTAAACCGGCTTGCCGACCGGCAGTTTTTGGCGTTACTGAGCCACGAACCTCCACGGACAACTTTCCCGGACGCCGATTTTGGACCGCAGGGGTCCGTTTGTGAGTCCGAGCCGTATTCGCCGTACCAGTCCTGACACCACTCGGACACATTGCCGTGCATGTCATGGAGCCCCCAGGCATTGGGACTTTTTTGAGCCACCGGCCGGGTTTTCCGGCCGGAGTTGCCGCAATACCATCCGACCTCGTCTAAAGTCGGGTCATGGTCACTATAAAGCTCTGAAATTTCTCCGTTGCATAAAGGGGTCGAACTCCCCGCACGGGACGCATATTCCCATTCCGCCTCCGTGGGGAGCCTGTATACGCCGTCCTTTCCCGCGTTAAGCATCCGTATGAATTCCTGGCATTCATTCCAGGATACGTTCTCAACAGGGCAGTTATCGCCGCCGCCAGGGAAAGATGACGGATTATCCCCCGCTACAGCTTTCCATTGCCCCTGGGTTACCGGGGCTTTCATCATATAGAACCCTTTTGTCAGGGTCACCTCGTGCATTATTTCATCGTCGCTTCGGCCGGTTTCATATCCAGGGCTTCCCATTGCAAAGGTTCCTGGAGCTATGTGGACAAAACAACTCTCCAAAGAAGCAAAGGGATCGGCCAGGCCGGAAGTTTCGCCGGAAATGACAGGTTCTTCTTCACTCTTGACCGGATCAGGTTCACGGCCCGCGTTTTCTTCTATTGCGAAGGACGAAACGGCGGTACGCATCTCCTGGACCGAATCCTCCACCTGCTGCTCTTCAGGCGGCAATTCAGCCTCAAATATTTTCAACCTGGAAAAAATAGGCTCCTGTTTTCGTTTCGCCATATCAGCACACTATCAAGTACGCGCTCACCGCGTAAAACGAAAAGCTGGAAGCGGGAGGCTTTTGCTTTTTGATCCTCTTAAATTTGGGTTTACTCAGTGGCCTCTGTGTCTCTGTGGTGAAAACTTGTCATCGTTTTTCCGAACCGGTTTATTTGAACCCCGGAATTCGTAAAGTTTGCCCCGCAATCATCTGGCTTCCACCATCGATCTGGGGATTGACCGACAGGATCGATTTCTCGCCGGACACCGGATCTTCAGGAAACCACCTTGCAGCAATTCCCCTTAGGGTGTCCCCTTTATTTACCGTTATCGTGAATACACCGGAAGGTCCCGACGCTCTCCCAGCGGTTTGGAGATTTTGAGCGGTTGCATTAGGATTTTTCCCCTCTGCGGTAATCTCGTCATCTCCCGCCTGAGCTTGTGCGGACTCCCGGTCCGTATTCGAATTTTCGTCGTTGTCCTGTGTTGCCTCCTGTGATGCGGAAACGGGTCCGGATTCTTCGACAGAAGGAGGGTCCGTACCGATCTTCGTCACATTTACTTCTTTATTGTCAATAGACTCGCCTTCTTTGGGGAGGACCTCGGAAGATTCCTCTGCAGGACCGGGAGCTGGAGGAGTCACTGAATCCGCCATGTTGCTCGAAGGGCCCTTTTCCTCGGTTTCCGCAGGCTTCGAGATATCTTCGTTTCTAACTTGAGAAACAGGAGGCACAGGCCTTTCAATATGCGTGTTTGCCGCTTTGCGAGAATTCGGACCGTAAATCCAGTCTCTGAGATTTTCACCGAGGTTTCCCTTGTAACCAATTAACCCCAACGCAAGGACAACAACCAGCGCTGACGCCGCAAACGCGGGCTTCAATTTTTCGGCGCCGAATTTGTTGACGATGGGAAATCTTCCCGCCTTACTTTCTTCAGTCGCCATGATCACGTCGCTATGCAGGGCGTCATGCGCTTTTTTGAGGACCCTCCCGGTTACCTTATCACCCTTTTCGGTCATGCAGACCAGGAGGGCCGTATCACACAATCGATTTATGCTGCGCGGGACGCCGCCCGTCATTTTATAGATCAGTTTTTTGCACGCTGGTTCAAAACACCTGTCGAAGCCGGACCCTGCCACCCGGAGCCGATGGTCGATATATCCGATTGTCTCGGAAAGGTTCATCGGGGACAGGAACCGGTTCACGGTTATTCTCTGGCGAAGCTGGCGCATATCGTTTCGATGCAGCTTGTGGCTGAGTTCATTCTGGCCGATCAGCAATATCTGAAGGAGATTCTTTTCCGTGATCTCGATGTTGGAGAGGTGCCGAATATGCTCGAGGCTGCCAACAGAAAGAATGTGAGCCTCGTCTATGATCAGCACGACCTGTTGGCCTTCCTGATTTGCCTTCGTGAGTGCAGCTCTTATTTCATCGGTTAAATCGAGGGTCCCCTTCCCTGCAGGGTTGATGTTGAGCACCCGCGCGATATATCGCAATATATCAATGTATTCCACGTCGGGATAGGGAATCAGAATCGGCTTTACGGACCCTGGCAGCCTGCTGAGCAGATGATGAACGATCATCGTCTTCCCCGTGCCAACGTCTCCGCAAACGAGCGCGAAGCTCTTCTTTTCCTTGACGAAATAGAACAGTGCCGCAGTTACCTCTTCGTGACACTCGCTGAAGAACAGGAACCGCTGGTCGAGGGTGTTTTCGAAAGGGGAGCACGAGAAACCGAAGTAAGGATTATACATTCCTTGAACCTTTATCGTAAAATCATTCACGGTAGAATCACAGAGGGAAAAATCAGCCCCGCCACGGAGAGTAAGAAGATCTCATCGCAGAGGAATAGTGTAAAGAAAAAAACAATCTCTCATCGCGAAAAACGAGAAGATGAAACTACCGGTCACCGCGGAGAATGGAGTGGCGCGAAACGGCAGGAAATGGCGCGTTATATAAACTTTGCAACCGATCGGCCGTACTGCTTTCACCACTGAGAACACAGAGACCGCAGCACGAAAACGTTGCGCGAAAAACAAGAAAACGGGGGTCAGTACGAAGAGCACGAGGATGCAGGGTGTCCTGGCCGTTCGCATTATTTCTCTGCGTTCTCCGCGTCTCTGCGTGAAGGCTTATTTGGCCGATTCCCCATGCTGAAGATGAATCTTCATGGCCACAAAATGCAGATGGTATGATCCGGGACGTTCCTGTTCGCGGTCATTTACGCGCAGCAGTTCCATGGGTTCGAAGAGGGCCGACAGTTCCGCTTGGTTGCAGTAGAAATGGGGGTGAGACTTATCCACCTCTCCATCGAAAACAAAGGTATCAGCCTCTATCTCGCGCCCCCGGCCAAAGAGGCTGTTGTTTTTCGAAATCATCGTTCCCTGGAAGATGCCTCCCGGGCGAAGCACGCGATGGATTTCGGACAGGGACTTTTGTACTGCTTCCCGGTTGCCGTGATAGATCACGTTCCATGCGAGCAGGTAATCGAAACTATCGTCGGCGCAGGGCAGGTCCGTAATCGATCCAGTCACGAACTGAACAGGCGGCATTTGCTGTAGGAGAAGCGAACGGGCGAAATCAATGCCGACCCTGCTGGCGTCCAGGGCAAAAACACTGAATCCCAGGGAAGCCAAAAAGAGCGAATGCCTGCCGACACCGCACCCGAGGTCCAATGCTGTCAATGCGCCGATGTTTCTCAGCAGTTCCGCCATTTCCTTCACTTCGGATTCGGGCTTCAGCCAGTCGTGCCGCCCCGTCTCGGTCTTCCACTGCTCATTCCATGCCATGTGCGCAGTCGCCGTCTCTTCCAGTCTCAAAATCAACTCCTTTCATACCTGAACTGAGTCATTGCCTCATAGTCAATGAGACTTTCTAAACTCACCGGGTTACGGTTTCATTGCAAACCGGCGAAAATTCATTGCCAAAAAAATTTATTCCGTGCCTCCCTGTGCGAAGAGCTTGAAATACCGGCCTTATTTACCCGGCCCCCTTTTTCCGAAAATCCGGCACAACCTTTTAACTTCCTCTTAATCATACTGTAACAAGCCCCTGCTGTAATCGGGGTACCTGGCCGGCGAACTCGCAGGTCCGCGGAAAAAAGACGAGCGCAGAGCGCCGTATTTCGGATGAATTGAGATTATCCACGCAATGAGACGCGATCAGGCATGGTGGAAAGTCCGGCCGACCCTGCCTTAACCTCCGCAGCAAAGGACTCACAATGGGAACGAAGTCATGCGTCTACGGCGGCCCCGTATTCGATGGAGAACGCCTGCTTGATTCCGGCTCAATCATTTTCGAGGACGGGTGTGTGGTGGACGTTCTTCAGGGAGACCACCACAACGGAATTAATGACGCCTGGGATTCGTATGGAAAACTCATAGCCCCGGGCCTGGTCGACCTTCATTGCGATGCCCTTGAAAAATGCATCGAGATGCGGCCCGGCGCCCATTTCGATCCCCAATTCGCATTGGAATGCCTCGACCGGAGGCTTGCCGGATGCGGGATTACCACCTATTGCCACGCAATAGGCTTTGCCGACGATACGTTGAGCATCCGGTCGTCCGAAAATGCAGAGCGCCTGGTCAGGCTGATCAAAACATTTTCCTTTTCGGGACGCGCGCTTGTTCGTCACATGGTCCATGTCCGTTATGAAATCAGCAGCCTCGAAGCGGCAGCGCGCATTGAACACCTGATCGACAAAGGCCTGGTGGACCTCGTTTCGATCATGGACCATACGCCCGGCCAGGACCGGTTCAAAACACTCCAGTTCTGCACAGCCTATAAGACCACCACCTTCGGGATTACACCCGAAGATGCGATGATAGCGGCGCAAAACAAATCCTCCCTGAAACCCGACCGGCTTAAAATCCTCGGCAGCTTCGCCCAAAAAGTAAAAGCGTCCGGACTTCCCTTCCTGAGCCACAATGACGATTCGATCGAAAAGATCGATTTTGTGCGCAGTCTCGGCGTTAGCGGATGCGAATTCCCCGTTTCAATGGAGGCGGTCGAGACCGCGAAAAAAGTCGGGATAAGAGTATTCATGGGAGCGCCCAATCTTTTTCGAGACCGCTCTTCCAAGGGACATATCAAGGCCTCGGAGACGATCCTGCAGGGCCTGTGTGACGGTCTGGTCAGCGACTACTACCCGGAATGCCTGCTGCAGACGCCGTTCATCGCCAATAGGCGCTACGGCCTCAAAATCGATGAAATACTCAGGCTGCTGACTTCGAACACCGGCGACTTTCTTGCCTGCGAACTCAAGCCCGGCCGGCTCGCTCCCGGGTCCGGCGCCGACGTGATCGTGATAGACGCCGCGGCCCAGTGGGCAAGTGTCTCTCAGACCTGGGTTGCAGGCATGCCGGTACTGTTTCAGAGACAGAGCGGGACAAACCATGGGACCGTACATGCGGGCAAGCCGGGGCTGAAAAGAGTTGATTCCAGCAGGGCGGCCTGAATTCCTGTTTACTCCCTGCGTTGAATACGGCTCTTTAATTGATTGTGACAAAGAATGTCATCCAATTGTCACATCCCCTAAATCAAATTGTAACTTCGACGTAATAAAGATGATCTTTCGGTTTGGAGATATCTGCAAGTGAGCTGCCCCGGATTTTCATGAGGAAGCGGGCCGGCCCGTCTCCTGCCGCGCAGCATCGCTTGAGGGCTGCGGTATCTTCGGAGTCGATTCTGTGGAGGAAGAGCACGGGTTTCTTTTATGGACAGCCCTCGTGGTTTGGCGATTAAGCCTTGAAAAGGGGTAGCAATGTTAATCAAGAAGATGTTGTGTTTCACCTTGGCGTCGTTGGTCCTGGGATTTGGGTTGTTTTGCTCGACCGCGAATGCCGCGGAAGACTACGTGAAACTGATTGGAGCTGGAGCGAGCTTTCCGGCCCCTCTCTACAGCAAATGGTTTAAGGATTACCACGGCCTGCACCCGAACGTTCAGGTCGACTACCAATCGGTAGGCAGCGGCAGCGGCATAAAGAACTTCATCAATAAGACCGTTGATTTTGGCGCAAGCGATGCGGGCATGAACACCGAGGAGAGGGCACAGGTCGACGTCGGGGTGCAATTGCTTCCGATGACTGCGGGCGCCATTGTGCTTAGCTACAACCTTGAAGGCATTCAGGAACTGAAGCTCACGCGTCAAGCCTACTCCGGGATCTTTCTCGGGACGGTCACCAAGTGGAACGATCCCTTGATCGCCAAGTCTAATCCCGGCGTGAAGCTGCCCGACATTCCGATCAATGTCGTCGTCCGGGCCGACAGCAGCGGCACCACGTTCGTTTTCTCGCAGCATATGGCCGCAATCAGCCCGGAATTCGCGAAAAATCCCGGCGTTAACATGATGCCGAACTGGACCGTAGGCACCCGGTCCAAGGGCAACGAAGGCATTACGGCCAGCATCCGCACCACACCCGGATCGATCGGCTATATCGAATACGGCTATGCCAAAGGACAGCACCTGCCCATGGCCGCTCTGGAGAACAAGGCGGGTAAATTCGTCATAGCCTCCACGCCAACCGCGCAGGCGTCTCTCACCGCCGTGGAAATGCCGGCCGACCTGATGGCGTGGCTGCCCGATCCCGCCGGGGACAATTCCTATCCCATCGTGACCTATACATGGATGCTTTGTTACAAGCACTACAAAGATGCAAACAAACTGAAAGCTTTAAAAGGCGTCATCGAATACGGCCTGACGGAAGGGCAGAAGAGCAGCGAGCAACTCGGCTACGTGCCTCTCCCCGCCCCTGTCGTAGCGAAGGTTAGAGACGCCTTGAACAATATTCAGGGCAAATAGCTCCGAGAGGAAGTCTAAATCATCGTGTCTGCAGTCAGCCCCAGCACCGTTGGCGGTGAAACATCCGTCGCACGCGCGCCGACGTTCGTAGAGAAGTACGGCAACATGGTCTTCCGGTGGGCTACCTACCTGTTCGCCTGGCTGACCGTCTTCCTGGTGCTCTGCATCGTCTACACCATAACGACCCAGGCGCTGCCGGCAATGAGCAAGTACGGCTGGGGCTTCATCACGGGCACCACGTGGGACCCCAACACAGGCAGGTATGGCGTGCTGCCCGAGATCTGGGGTACGCTCTACAGCTCGCTGCTGGCCCTGTTTATGGGCACTGTGTTCGGCCTGGCGGTGGCTATATTCATCAGTGAACACTACCTTGCCTCGTTTGTGTTCTCCCTGCTGAAGCTGGTCGGACTCCAGTTTCACCCGGTCTGGGGTAAACTGCCGGATCGGTTCGAGCACCTGCTCAAAAACCTCATCGAACTCCTCGCCGCCATTCCGAGCGTGGTCTACGGGTTGTGGGGGATATTCTTCGTCATCCCCCTGATTCGCCCTATCTGCCTGGCATGGCATGCGAAGTTGTGGTGGATTCCAATCTTCGGTACCACGTTGAGCGGCCCCGGCATGCTGCCTGCCGCCCTCGTGCTCTCTATCATGATTCTGCCCACCATTTCGGCGATAAGCCTCAATGCCCTGCTGGCAGTGCCGCCCAAGCTGCGCGAAGCAGCCTATGGACTTGGCGCCACCCGATGGGAAAGCATCCTGGCAATCCTCATCCCGACGGCGTCCAAGGGGATATTCGGGGCCGTCATCCTGGCCTTCGGCCGGGCACTCGGTGAGACCATGGCCCTGGCCATGCTCGTGGGCAACTCCAACGTGATCAGTTGGTCTCTCTTTTCACCTGCCAACACTTTGGCCGCCTTGCTGGCAAACAACTTCGCCGAAGCAGGCCCCAGGGAAATCGGGGTCCTCATGTTCGCAGCCCTGATTCTCCTTGCCATCACTATCCTCGTCAATATGGTGGGGGCCTTCGTTTTGAACCGGGCCTCCATGGGCCGGGAAGGAGTTCAAAATGAGTGATGCTATCCCCCCGTCTCCTCCTCCCGTCGCCCAACCACCTGCCGCCGGGATCGACCTCGGTAAATTGGAGAAGTCCCTGCGCCGTCCTCGGACGGCCTTCAACTTTCTTATGAGCGCATTTGTGACCTTCCTGACCATCATGGCCCTGGTGCCCCTCTTTTCAGTAGTGCTGATGCTGGTGGTACGAGGCGGCAAGCGGCTGAGCCTCAGCATCTTTACTCAATTACCGCCCTCTGCCTTCGAAGACGGGGGCGGGTTTGGCAACGCCATAGTCGGCACCATCGTCATGGTCGGTCTCGCCGCTCTTATCAGCGTGCCCTTCGGTGTTCTCGGGGCAGTGTTCCTGGCCGAAGTGGGACCGCAGACCAGGCTGGCCAAAGTCGTACGCATGTGCGCCAAAGTTCTTACCGGATTTCCATCCATCCTCGCCGGCGTGTTCGCCTACGGGGCCGTGGTCCTGATCACCGGCGGTTTTTCCGCTCTGGCTGGAGGAATCGCCCTGTCTATCCTTATGCTGCCAACGGTCATGCTGACTGCGGAAGAAGCGATCCGCATGGTGCCTTCGAAAATGCGCGAAGCCGCTATCGGCATGGGGGCCACTCAGACCCAGACGGTCTGGATGGTGCTGCTGCCCACGGCTTTTCCCGGAATCCTCACCGGAGTCATGCTCGCCATAGCCCGGGCGGCGGGCGAGACGGCGCCGCTTCTGTTCACCGCCCTCTTCAGCAATTACTGGCTCACATCCGGAGGGCATATTGACTTCATGCAGCCGATGGCCTCACTGGCTGTGCTGATCTACAACTTTTCGGCCATGCCCTTTGAAAACCAGGTTGAACTTGCCTGGGCCGCGGCCCTTGTACTTGTGCTGCTGGTGCTTACTGTGAATTTGATTGGACAGAGCCTGTCAAGAAAGACCACGGAATGAAAAAATCTTCTCAAAAGGACCAGGAGATAATTGCCATGAATCAATCTGCCGAGAACCTTCCATTATCATCCGCTGGGTGCAATGGCGTAGTTATCGACTGCAACATAAAAGAGCTCTTCTACGGTAAGTTCAAAGCCGTGCGGGATACCAGTATCCCCATCGAGCGGGGCAAGATTACGGCCTTCATCGGGCCGTCCGGGTGCGGCAAGAGCACCGTGCTGCGGTGCCTGAACCGGATGAACGACCTGGTGCGGGGGTTCCGCTTCGAAGGACATGTACACTTTCAGTGCACGGATATATACGATCCCAAAATCGACCCTGTGGCTGTCCGTCGCCATATAGGCATGGTATTTCAACAGCCGAACCCTTTTGCCATGAGCATTTACCGGAACGTGGCCTTCGGCCTTAAGCTGAACGGATACAAGGGAAACCGGGAAGAGCGCGTCGAGCAGGCCCTTCGGAAGGCCGCGCTGTGGGACGAAGTCAAAGACAAGCTGCACAACAGCGGTCTCTCTCTTTCCGGAGGTCAGCAGCAGCGCCTCTGCATCGCCCGCGCCATTGCCACTGAGCCTCAGGTGCTGCTGATGGACGAGCCCTGTTCGGCCCTCGATCCCATCGCGACGCGCAGGATCGAGGAGTTGATGCTGGAGTTGAAGGAGAGCTACACCATCGCCATCGTCACCCACAATCTCCAGCAGGCCCAGCGAGTCGCCGACAAGACCGGCTTCCTCTACGTCGACACCACACAGGGGGGGCGCACCGGCTATCTGGTCGAATATGGCGATAGTAAGCAAATTTTCGAGGACCCCAAAGAAAAACATACGCAGGATTACATAAGCGGCAAATTCAGTTAGTCGCCCGTTGCTCGCCCGCCGTGCGGCACTTAAGGAACCACCCATGAGCGCACGAAAAACCCTGTTGAGCCTGGCGGCTCTTGTCGTTGCCCTGGCCGGACTTTGTCCGTCGGCACTGGGACAATCCACCCTCAAAGCGCCTGCCGGCGCTCTCCTGATAAAAGGGGCCGGGGCAACCTTCCCATCGCTTCTCTATGAACAGTGGTTTCGACAATACCGGAAGATGCACCCGCAGGTCGAGGTGCACTACCAGCCGGTGGGCAGCGGCCGGGGAGTCGAACGGTTTATCGGCGTTGGCCTGGAAGATGGAAAGCGCGTAGACTTCGGGGCGAGCGATGCCGCAATGAGCGACGCCGAAATAGCCAGGGTTGAGCGCGGAGTGCGGCTCATTCCCTTGACGGCAGGCGGCGTTGCCCTGGCTTACAACCTGCCCGGGCTCAAGGGTAAGCTCAGGCTTAGCCGCGCCGCATACACCGGCATCTTCCTCGGGACGATCAAAAACTGGAACGACCCGGTCATCAGCGAATGCAATCCCGGCCTTCAGCTCCCGAAGTTGACCATAGCCGCGGTAGCGCGCAGCGACGGCAGCGGCACCACCTTTGCCTTCACCAAACACCTTGACGCCGTCAGTTCCGAATGGCGCCGGAGATATGGCGCGCAGACCCTCGTTGACTGGCCGGGAGGCCCGATGCGGGCCAAAGGCAACGAAGGGGTCGCCACGCTCATCAAGCACTCCGTGGGATCGATCGGCTACGTGGAGCTTGGTTTTGCCCGGAAGCTGGGCCTCGAGACGGCAGCTTTGGAGAACAAGGCAGGCAACTACGTCGTCCCGTCTTTCGATAGCGCAACGGCGGCCTTCGCGGCGGCTGAATTGCCCGACAACCTGCGGGTTTTTCTGCCGGACCCCGAGGGCCCCGAATCCTACCCCATCGTCACCCTCAGTTGGGTGCTCCTCTACAGGGAATACCCCGATCCGAAGAAAGCGGAAGCTATCAGGGAACTATTTCGATGGTGCCTCTACGATGGACAACGCTTTAGCGGTGATCTCGGCTATATCCCGCTCCCGCCCGAGATCGTCTCCAAGGCCGCCGCAGCCCTCGCCACGATCGCCCCATAATAAGTTATGCCTTCCAAAGCAGTCCATCCTTCCCCGGGCAGGTTCACAATATCAACTGAGATGCTTGCTGGCTTTCTCTGGAAGATGTTAAACTGATAGGACTTTTGTTCACCTTGCATGGATTGCCTTTTTCCTTCTTTCATGTATAGCAGAGCGATTGCATGCGCGTGGACCATTCTTTAAACCATGAACGCCGTCTGTAATTTTTTATTATTGGAGTCGTTGATGCCGCCCTACTTCGTCTCCTTTCGGCCTGAAATCAGAATGGAAGAGAACCTTCCTCCATTCACTGCGATCGAGGACCCGGGAATAATAGACCTTCTCAGGAAGGCTACCGGCGTATTACTGCCTTCGCACGTCTCTCCCTGGATATACCGGAGCATTATTCAACATGCGAAAAATTGGTTTCCACGCCTGGAGGCTCGGTTCAACTTCCAGGGCAAGACCAGGCAGGTTCATCTCTTTAATAGAATGGAAGTTCGGCATCCGGACAGCCTTGTATTTGAGACTCCTCTCCATCTGCAAGCCTACATAAACGAACACGGACCCACCTGGGGATATCCGATCGTGCTCAAAGGAGACCTTGGTGGAGGGGGCGAAACGGTCTTTCCGATCTATGGGCTGGGAGATTTACCCGGGTATCTCCTGAATCTCCCAAAGGATAAGCCCCTCTTGATCCAAGAGTGGGTGGAACACGGTGGGAAAGACCTTCGTGTGGTGATCTATGGAGACCAGGCCGTAAGCTATTTTCGTGTTGGTGGTGGTCAGTTTTACAACAACGTATGCCGTGGAGGGAGACTCGACCATGGGGGCTGGCCCGAGTTGCAGCGGAAGGGCGTTTTCGCTGTCCGTGCGTTTTGCGCGCGTGCGGGAATAGACATCGCCGGCTTCGATCTCATGTTCCCGGATGAGGGGGACCCGGTGTTTGTTGAAGTGAATTTTCATTTCGGCAGAAAAGGATTGGGAGGACTTAAGGAACACCAGAAGCACGTACTCCGCGCAATTCGGAACTGGCGTGACCATCTGATGTCAGCCCGGTTGAGCCAACCATTCACTGGATAATGTCATCGAACATTCAGAATACTCTCCCGGCCCTTGAAAAATTTGACACGAAAATCTTCGCTGTTTTCGAATCATTTTTTTACCGATTCGCTGCACCGGCTGGTTTTTGGCCGTTTGGAACGTGGGCCTGCAACTGTCTTCACCTGTCAAAATATCTACTCCTGTAAAAAGCGAGCCAGCCCGAACTGCCGGCCGTTGAATGGAAAACCAACCGGCGTCAAGCTTTGCGCCGGGCTTTTTCAGGTGATGTCCGTCGGCACATGTCTTGCTTAAAGTTCCATAGCAATTTTGCCCTGGAGCAAATCGCGGAGCTTTTCCAGCAGACATTATGCCGGTGCTCCGCCGGCTTTTTTCTCCAGGCCGGGAACTCGTATGGATCTAGACCACCAGGGCGGTAAGCATATCTCAGGAACAGGTTAAGTTGGAGTTTCACAAATTGGTGACTCAAATGCAGGGGGAAGTGACCGGCGGAGCGCCACTCCCACTTAGGCCTCATCGTGCGGCCTGTTCCTGAACTTCAATAAACTTAAACGTCTCAGTTCCAGGGCGATCACTATGCATGTTCGAGAACATACCCGTTACACTCCATGTAAGGCGATTATGGTTGTTCTTACCTTACCGGTCAGCGGTATTTATCCTCTCATAGGCCCGCTGGTCGATCTCAGCCGATCCGGGCTTTGTTTCACCTATTTGCCTTTGCAATATGATATCGATATTCCCATGCGAAGTCCTTGTGAAGTAGTATATAGGTATGGCTTCCGATCTTTTAGCGAACCGATTCCCTCCAGGATCGTCTATGAAACCGCCTTTCCTGCGAGCTCTTCCTTCATGGCGCCGGCAAGGCGCTGCGGGATTCAGTTTCTAACTCCTTTACCCGTTCTCGATATAGAATTTATTTGCGGTTAATCGCCCAACTTTCCCCAAGCGGGCTTCGCGATGGCTCCGGCTTATTTTCGGGGCTTTTTGACGACCCTGACGCAAGCCCCACGTGCCGGGCATTCGATCCGAACAGAAAGCCTCAGGTTTATTTCGATTCATTTGTTTATCGATTCGTTGCAAACTGGCTCTTGCGAGATTGGTAAGCTGTATTGAATTTCAGAGCCCGCTGTTAGCTCCTTTCCTGAAGTTTTCTCTTAAGCCGTGCAGGATTGCGACGCATAGGCAAGATCGCTATTACGTAGGCAGTTTCATCTACAATTTCGTAGTAAATCGCGTAGGGGAATCGCTTGGCAAGCATTCGGTGGAGACCGTGTTCTCTTATGTGAACCCCTCGTAGATAACCAGAGACTCAATATCAGCAATCAGACTATCCCAAAAGTATTCACCGATACCGGATTCTCTTTGCTCTTAGAAAGCTTTGCCATCGTTCAGGTCATCAGCGACCTCTTTCATTACGACGACATCTTTGACTTTCATGATTTACGGCTAGCCCTCAATCTCTCAAGAGAAATGAATTCCGCTTCGCCGGTTTCGATCTTTCTTTTTCTTTCTTCGAGGATGTCCCGATGCCACTCCGGGGATTCGATCTCAACTTCTTCACCGAGGAGTGAATCCCAAAGTGCCTCCATGGCTTGAAGACGCTCAATTCTACTCATTTTCTTAATTTCCAGTGTGTTCATTTCGGCTCCTTGCACCAGACAATTTTATATTAACCAGCGTTAGTGTCAATGAGCAGACGGTTTTCTCACTGAAATTTAACCAAATTAGTGTGCCGTACGGCTCGCCGGAAATTCAGCGCTTCTCTTCAGAGTTTAGAAAAGAGCCTCTCGATTCCTTAAATCCAGCGGATCATATGATCAGGTTTCATGGCGTTAAGACGGTTTCTTTTACTCACAAATGGCAATATTCTGAAAAAGACAAAACGTGGGGAGTTAGCGATAGCGGATTTGAAGCGTTTCCTTCAAAGAGCTATTAATCCCGCGCTTTCGGCCCAGAATTAGCTTTCTTCTTACGAAGTATCCAGAAGTTGCTATATCTCGACCGCTGGTTCGAATCCCCCGTCCTTACCCTGAAAAAAGAAAATGACGGATTAAATGACGGATAGACCCATCATTCGAACCGCCATTCGTTTAGTCCCAACGGGGTTCGAACCCGTGTCTCCGGCGTGAGAGGCCGACATCCTAGGCCACTAGACGATGGGACCATAAAATGAAATGGCTGGGGGACTAGGATTCGAACCTAGGTAGGCAGATCCAGAGTCTGCAGTCCTTCCACTGGACGATCCCCCAGTGAGCGTCCAAAATATCCAACCATTGCCTCAAAGTCAAGGTGAAAGCAATTCTGCGCAGTTGCCGATCGAAACATTCACTATCCGTTTCTCCGCCGCGATACCGCCTAATAAGTCCTGAGCTTTCTTTCGAGCCTCTGCGTCAGGTGGGAGAGCGGGTAGGTCAGCAGCAGGTACATCAAGGCGAGCGGCAGGTAGGCTTCAAAGGTCTTGTAAGTCGTAGCGTTCACCACTTCGGACGCCTTGGTCAGCTCGCGGACCGAGATTACCGAAAGAAGGGACGAGTCTTTGATCAGGGAGACAAACTGGCCGGTTACGGGTGGAATGATCCGCCTGAAGGCCTGGGGAAAAATTACATACCTCAAGGTCTGCCATCTGGTAAGGCCCGTTGAGAGGGCAGCCTCCGTCTGGCCGCGCTCTATGGATTCTATTCCGCCCCGGACTATCTCGGTTATGTATGCGCCCGCGAACGCGCCCAGCGTGACAATCCCTATCACGACGGCGTTGTCGTAGTCCATGGATGCCGCAAGGCAGAAATAAAAGATGATTATCTGGATGAGAAGCGGCGTCCCGCGAAAGAATATGACATAGAGCCTCGCGGCCTCCCTGGCGAAGGCGTTGCCCGAGATGCTTGCGATTCCGCCGGCAAGGCCCAGGATATAGCCGAGGCTGATGGCCCCCGCTGAAACGGCGAGGGTGTAACAGAGGCCGTCGAAGTAGAGCCTGCGGTATTCCCAGGGGACCCGCCAGTTCCAGGCGTACTCCATCCGGCTCAGGAGCAGGTATACACCCAGGACGAAACCGGCCAGGATTGTCGCGAAGGCCAGGACATTCACCCTTTCCAGGCTGCTATTGAAGGTCGCCGAAATACTTTTTGCGGAGTTCCTCATACCTGCCATCTGCTTTTACGGTCTCCAGAAAAAGGTTCAACCAGTTCAAAAAATCGAAATCGCCGCTTCTTATGGCAATCGCATATGCTTCGTAGGTGAACGGCTTGAGAATCGCGTGGGTCGTTTCGGGGTTTTGGGAGTGGTGCATGCTGATCGACAACTGGTCGTAAATAAAGGCGTCGGCCCGGCCCGAGACGACCTCCAGTACACATGCGGTCTCATCCTTGAACCGGTTTAGCCGGGCTTTTGGAAACAGCTTCGATGCGGCGATATCGCCGGTCGTTCCGAGTTTTACCGCCAGGATTCGGCCCTCGGCATTCAACTGTCCCACTTCCGTAACGTCCGGGGCCCGTTTGTTGCTGATGAGAGCACACAGGCCGGCTGTAAAGTACGGCTGCGTGAACGAAACCGTTCTCCCGCGCGCCGGCGTCCGGGTCATCCCGGAAATAATCATGTCTATCCTGCCTCCCTGCAGAGCGGGGATGAGGCCGCTGAACTCCATGTCCTTTATCTCGATCTGGACGCCGAGTTCCTGCGCGGCCAGCTTTGCAATGTCAATGTCGAAACCGATGGGCCTCCCGTCCGTGTCCACATACTCGAAGGGGAAAAACGTGACCTCCGTTCCCACCACCAGCTTGTTTTTCTTTAACACCTGGTTGAGTGTGCTCGCCTCATAGATTTCGAAAGTGGTCACAGCCGCACAGTACACGGCAGACGTAAGGCAGACCAAAACCGCAATCAAAAATATCATGAACCGGGTGGCCATATTCTTTTCCCATTGTCTTGAACAGAAAATTTCGGCTTTTGGTTCGATTTTCCGTGAAAGTTCCAAACTAATGACTAACAGTATCAACTGTCCAGTCGAGCGGATATTTTTTCGGGGCGGGACTGCGCCTTCGACCGAAGTTCTGCGCCGCTCGATTTCATCTTATCTTATTGATGCGGGAAATGCAGGACGCAAAGGGGCTGTTTAGCGGGAAACACCTCGTTATTCGGCTTACCCAACGGCCGTCATTCAGAGTATAATGTGTTCGACTGGGCGCAGGATGTGAATCTTCTATTGGAGGCCAGACATATGACCACGGTAATGCCTGAAGGAGAAGCGTTGCGCAGGGCTGTAAAGTGGATTTCGGCGCAGATCGGCGAAGACCCTGACAAATCTGTCCAGAAGCTCGTAAATGAAGCCGTCACGCGATTCGACCTCTCACCGAAGGACGCTGAGTTTCTTATTTCTTTTTATAGAAAAGGTGGAAGCCCCTCGACATCCAATTGATTTTCCGCGCAAAGCACGCTCCCGCGTCCACCGAAGCATCCGGCACGGTTGCGCGGCATAGGGAGTTTATCGCACTCATGGATGCGCTCTTTACGGTGACGGAAGGATACAGGGATTTAAATTCTGAAATTCGTGCTTTTTCTGACAGAAAACTGCTGAACTGAACCACGGATGAAGGAGCCCAGCGGGGTGGATAAGCACGGATGGATGGAGGGCGTTCAGGCAATTCAGCATCTGGCCGATGTGTAATGAAGTTTTTTATCCGTGTTTATCCGTGTCTATCCGTGGTTCAGTTCATTTTGGGGAGCGTAGCGGGGTGGATAAGCACGGAAGGATGGAGGGCGTTCAGGCAATTCAGCATCTGGCCGATGTGTAATGAAGTTTTTTGTCCGTGTTTATCCGTGTCTATCCGTGGTTCAGTTCATTTTGAGGAGCGTAGCGGGGTGGATAAGCACGGAAGGATGGAGGGCGTTCAAGCAATTCAGCATCTGGCCGATGTGTAATGAAGTTTTTGGTCCGTGTTTATCCGTGTCTATCCGTGTTTATCCCAGTTTATCCGTGGTTCAGTTGCCCCTCAATCCCTCAATCCCTCACCCACTCACCTACTTACAGGCCCGCCTGCACCAGGTCGTGCAGCCGTACGATTCCGGCCACCTTTTCGTCGCCGTCCAGGACCGGAAGGACAGCTATCTGTGAGGATCGGTTTTCCATAAGGTTCAGGGCCTCGGCCGCCATACGGGTGTCGTGAATAACGACCGGATTTCTGGTCATCACCTTATCGATTTCGAGGCCGAGCAGGTTTTCATGTTCTTGCACCGCCCGGCGCAAGTCACCGTCCGTGAAAATACCCAGAAGATCGCCCGTGGGAGAAACGACCAGGACCGCACCCATTGCCTTCACGGTCAAAGTTATGAGCGCATCGCGCATGGGAGTTCCGCTCATTACGACAGGCAGATTGTCTCCCGAATGCATGATGTCGCGTACCCTGAAGAGCAGCCGCCGGCCTAAAGCGCCCGAGGGGTGCAGCCTGCAGAAATCGTCACTGGAAAACCCTCTGATAGTCATGAGACACCCCGCCAGCGCGTCTCCAAGGACCATGGCGGCAGTGGTGCTGCTCATGGGGGCAAGATTTAGGGGGCAGCCTTCGGACTCCACACTGGCGTCCAGGCAGATATCACAGTCCCTGGCAAGGCTGGAATTCGACCTTCCAACTATTGCCACAGTTTTGAGGCCCAGCCTCTTGAAAATTTGAAGCAACTGAAGAACCTCGGCGGTTTCGCCGCTGTTGCTGAGAAACAGGCCCAGGTCTCCCCGCTGGATTATTCCCAGGTCACCGTGCATTGCTTCGACCGGGTGAATGAAAATCGACGGCGTGCCGGTACTCGAAAGGGTCGCCGAAATCTTGCCTGCGATAATTCCGGACTTCCCAAGCCCTGAAGTTATCACCTTCCCCCTGCCCTCGTGGAGGCATGAGACCGCCCGCTCGAATTCCGGACCGATTCTGGCCAGAAGGGATTCAAGGGCGAAAATCTCCTTGCTGATGAGTTCTTTTGCAAGGCTGATACATGAAATCATATCTTTTTCCAGGACTCTTGAAAGTGGATTTTGTCCAACGGGTTTTTCCGCCGGCGAAGGCAAACACGTAAAAAGGCGGACCGTGGCGGGGTCAGGCTTTCGAGTTGAGGAAATTTCTCAAACTGTACTGCACGTTGTTTATCTTCAGCTTCTTGCGGATATTTTTCCTGTGAGTTCGCACGGTGCTCTCCGAGATGTGCAATTGCCGTGCTATGTCCTCGGTCGTTATACCATTTTTGATAAGAGACGCAACCCGCAGTTCGGTGAATGAAAGGACCGCTGCGACACGGGAGTCCATAGTGAACCCTGAAGTCAGGTCTTCGATCTGCATGGTCAGCATTTCGAGCTGGCTTTCATACTTGGCAAGGGCTTTATCATTCTTCAGCCTCTGGACCATGGGTATTACGAGATTTCTTAACTTCACAGCGATTCTCTTCTCGACATCTTCTCTCTCGCGCTCGATGTTTTGAGCAAAAATCGACAGCGCCCTGTTCGTGTCGCGAAGTTGCGAATTCAGATTTTCCAGCCGCTTCTGCTGACCGAGCAGTTCCGAACGGCTCTGTTTCAGATCGTCTATGAGCTTTCTGAATCCCCTCTCGTTTTCAAGGGCCTTCACGGCCCTCAGGATCGAATGGTACAGCAGCTCATTGCGAAAGGGCTTCTCCAATAAGTCGAAGGCGCCGAGCTTGAGCGCCCGGATAGCCGTATCCTTATCGGCAAACCCCGTTATGATAATGATTTTGAGATCGTCTGACGCTTCGCTGCTGATCTGCGGGATAAGGTCCAGTCCGCTGACATCGGATATAAAAACGTCGAGCAGGATGACATCGCACCCGTTTTCCCGGATATGTTTCAGGGCGCCTTCCGGCTGGGTAAAGAATTCCGCAGAGAGCCCCCAGTTTCTAATCAGCTCTGTGAGGGTCTCGCAGATTAGCTGGTCGTCATCCAATACCGTTACCCTGAAATCCCTGAAAGCTTCCATGAAGTCCACTTTCACTCTCCCGCGGAGGGTCAAATGAATTAGCAGGGTCCGACCAACATCGATCCAGGCTGAATAGCCTTGCCGGCCTCATCAAAATAAACGCGTTCAGCTCAGCATCTTTTCAATGGGTATATTCTTACCAAATAATGAAACTAAACGCAATAAGTTAGCTATTTACTGCAAAATACGATATGGTAACATAAACTCCCTATCGGGGAGTTTTCTCGTAAGGATTGAGTATTATCTTCGGGAGAGCCGGCTCTTTGCAAGGCATGTTCCGCAAAAAAGGCGGCTCGGTTTTTTATGATTAGTAACAAGGCGGTGCCGGACTGAAAATGGCCAGAGTGCTCCTAGTTGAATATGACCGGACGTGGCGGGATATTGCATCTGAAGGCCTCAATGCTCACAAGCTCGAGTCATGTTCCTCCCTGAGCGAGGCATACAAACGGCTGGAAAAAGAAGCATTCGATATAATTGTGGTGAGCATTGAATCCGATTACGAAGACAATATACGGACACTGAAAGATAAACTCCCCCCTCATACGCCGGTGCTGGTCGTCAGCGAGCAGATGAAGACCGAGACCGTCGTCCAGGCAATCAGGGCAGGCGCCTTCGACTTCATCATCAAACCTTACTCTTCGAGCAGGATCAGAATTTCCGTTGAACAGGCCGTCGAGAATCGGGCTCTCAGGAATGAAATCGATTACCTGAGGCGCACTCAGGACATAACCTACGATTTTGACAGTATAATCTCTGCCAGCCCCGCGATGTGCAAGGTTATTTCTACATTGAGGAGAATTGCCGATTCGGAAGCGACGATCCTTATAACGGGAGAGACTGGGAGCGGAAAGAGCATTCTTTCCGGAACGGTGCATTTCAACAGCCGCAGACGAACAAAACCTTTCATCAAGATCAACTGCGCCAATATTCCGGAAACCCTTCTGGAAAGCGAGTTATTCGGACACGAGAGGGGAGCTTTCACAGGGGCCACCAAGACCAGGACCGGACGCCTCGAACAGGCTAACGGCGGAACGGTTTTCCTCGATGAGATCGGGGAGCTTTCTCCCTCTCTGCAGGCAAAACTTTTGCGGGTACTCGAGGAAAAATGCTTTGAGCGGCTGGGCGGCAACCAGACCATTCGGTCTGACATTCGGATAATAGCCGCAACACACAGAAACCTGGAAGCCAGCGTTGAGTCCGGGACTTTTAGAGAGGATCTCTACTACCGGATCAATGTATTGAGAGTCCACCTGCCCCCTTTAAGAGAAAGGGCCGAGTGCATCGAACCTCTTTCAAATTACCTGCTTCAAAAGACCTGCCGTGAACTCAAGAGAAACTTCAACGGTTTTGCCCCGGGAGTCATCGAACTTTTCAAACGCCATCACTGGCCCGGGAATGTCCGCGAGCTTTCAAACAGCATCGAGAGGGCCATCCTGCTGGAAGAAAGCAACCGGATAACCGTGCATAGTATCTCTCTTTCCGGCTTCTCACAAAAAACCGAGTCTTCCCCGAAGCCGCTGAAAGACCTCACGGCAAGCGAGAAAGACCTGCTCCTGGAAGCCCTCGCACTCAGCGACTGGATTCAGAAAGACGCGGCAAGCCGGCTGGGAGTTACCGCGCGCAAACTCAACTACATGATTAAAAAGCACCGCATAACTCATGCGCGGTGGCGCAAGAATAAATGAGGCGGGGAGGCCGGGCCGCCGGCCGACGCCGCCGATCGAACCTGCGGCTCGCTGCACAGCGGGCGGTGGGACCGCGGGCTGCGTTTTCCTCAGCCCACCCATTCCACGAGACCTGTGCCTCAGGTACTTTTGCAAGAGGCAGCAGCATCGTTTAATCCCCTGCCCCGCGATCCCACCCCAAAGCGGGCGCAGTCTTTTTTCACCCGTTTCTTTTCCTTAAAGTATTGTCCCAAAAACTCCGTTTATCTGAGAAGCACTTAACAGCTATATCGGACTGCTTTGGACGCCGATATCTTATTCTCACCAGGGGGCACAGTTTATGCTGCATCGTATCTCGCTCAAGATCAAACTGATGTTCATCTGTATCGGAATAGCCATAGTTCCGGTCGTGATCATCGGAGGGTTCAGTCTACAGCAGTTCAGCTCTTTTGGAGAAAAAACCAGCGAACAGTCCTTTGCGGCATTGCAAAAGGAAGCCCTGGAGACCCTGAAACTGGGCGTTGACAGGGACTGGAACACCATTTCCGGCCTGATTACTTCGGCTGAGAACGATGTTTTGAAAATGGCGACCTCCTCGAACGTTCATGGATACCTCACGGCGGTATCCGGAGACAATGAAGCCTTGAACAAGCTTGCCGAGAAGGAAGAATTGCGCGTCGTGGAAGGTATTGTTCGAACGAGCCAGGCTCAGCAAGGCCTTCTTCAAAGGCAGGTAGACTCCAACCTGGCAGTTGCCGACCGAATCCTTTCCTTGCAGGGCACGATTGATGTTTCTGACGAGACCAATAGCTGGACCGCGATGAACCAGTTCACAAAGGAACAGAATACCGTAGAACTTCCGCTGCTGCGCCTGGGCGAAACGGTCCTGCAACCAAATGATGATTTCGATAAGCCAACTCCGGTAGTGGATGATGTGCAGAAGCTCGTTGGCGGCACATGTACTATTTTTCAAAAGATGAACGACACGGGTGACATGCTGAGAGTCGCCACAAACGTGAAAGGGGCGAATGGAAAACGAGCGATACGGACTTTCATTCCGGCGATCGGCCAGGACGGCAAACCCAACCCGGTCATAAGCACCGTCCTCAAGGGGGAAACATTTCACGGGCGCGCATTTGTAGTCGATAGCTGGTACTCGACAGCTTACAAGCCAATTCTTTCGGACAAAGGCCAACCCGTAGGGATGCTCTATACCGGCATGAAAGAACAGGATTCATCCGACCTGATCAACGTAATCGTCAATACTAAAATAGGTCAAACCGGCTATGTTTTCGTCATGGATTCTTCAGGGACGATCCTGGTTCACCCTAGCTCGGAGCTGACCGGAAAGAATATCATCGCGGATCTCAAAATAAACGAGTTCTCCGACATTCTCGCGAAGAAAGAAGCGGGCAAAATCCTCAAACTCGATTATGTATCCGAAGGAAAGAGAAACATCGTAGCCTGTTCATATTTCCCGGACTGGGATTGGATTGTGTGCGCTACCGCCAACGCACAGGACCTCTACGGGGAGGCCGCTCAATTATCCAAGGGTTTTCTCGAATCGGAATTCCTTGCTATCTCGAAAAATTCCACCGTTGATATCAACGGCGGCAAACAGCCCGTATACAAGCAGGTGCGCTTCCTGGATGAAAAAGGCCAGGAAATAATCAAAGTCCAGAATGGACAACTTTCCAGTAACAACAATTTCAAAGGCGGTGAGGCCTGGTTCAAGGAAACCATCGGTCTCAAAAAAGGGGAGGTCTACAACTCAGGCGCCGTTATCGCCGCAAACACCGGCAAACCGGAGATGCGGATGGCCACTCCTCTTTTTGTGGGCGATAAACTGAGGGGCGCCGCAGTTCTATCGATGGACTGGGAAATCGTCTGGAACCTGCTCAAGAACCACGTGTACGGACACAGCGGCTATCCGTTCATCATCAATGAATCCGGCTGGGCCGTAAGCCATCCAAAATATGGGCTTCTAAACCCGTTCAATCTTGCCGACTCCTCCCTGGGAAAACTCTCCGAATTGGTCCGGGACCACATGCTGAAGGGCCAAACCGGAACAGGGGACTACCTTTTCGATGGGACGAGGAAATTTATCGCTTACTCGCCGCTCAAAGTTGGAAACAGGACCTATTCCATTGCCGCCAGCGGCCCGGCCGATGAATTCCTGCAACTGGCGAATACGATCAGGCAGGACACGGCCGCCAATACCGATAAAGTCCTTAAGATAGTCCTGCTTTCCTCTGTCGCGCTCATACTCTTCGGATGTCTCGCAGGTCTGCTCAGCAGTCATAAAATAACCCGGCCGCTGGGCAGGACCATCAAGGGGCTTTCAGAGGGAAGCTTGCGGCTGACAGCGGCGGCCGACCAAATCTCTTCGGCGGGCGTTCAACTGGCGGAGGGGGCCTCAGAGCAGGCGGCTTCGCTGGAACAGAGTTCCGCGGCCATGGAAGAGATAGCCTCGCTCGCCAGGCAAAACGAAGAAAGTCTGGGACACCTGTCCAGGTTGAGCAATAAAACGATCGACGGAATGAATGCGAGCCATGAGTCTCTTGTCAAGACAATGGATACAATGTCGCTGATTACCGCGTCCGGCGAGAAGATGGCCAAGATAAACAAGAGTATCGACGAGATAGCTTTTCAGACCAATTTACTGGCCCTCAACGCGGCAGTCGAGGCAGCAAGGGCCGGGGAGGCCGGAGCGGGGTTCGCCGTGGTCGCCGACGAAGTAAGGAGCCTCGCGCTGCGGGCAAGCAACGCGGCAAAGGACACTCAGGAACTGATACAGTCCACCCTCGGCCAGATATCCAGCGGGAACGGCCTCGTAAATCAGACTCTGAAGCACTTTCAACTCATGCAGACTGACGGCGGGAAGGTCATGGACCTCGTGACAGGCATCGACCAGGCCCTGCGCGAGCAGACCAAAGGCATAGAGCAGGTCAATATCGCGCTGCACCAGATGGATGAAGTCGTCCAGCGCACAGCCGAAAACGCGGAGCAAACGGCCGAAGCCTCCGGTGAACTCAACCACCAGGCCTGTGAGTTGCAGGAACACGTAACGGATCTGGAAGAGCTTATTGGCGGGCAGGCAAAAGCGGGTTAGGAATTAGAAAAACCCTCCGATCCAATTGGACCGAAAAGGTGAAATCCCTCGGCCATCGACACCGTGTTAGCAGTTCGAGCAGGCAAAACACGACTGAAACTCTACTGCCGGAACCGGAACCCGTGATGGATGAACTGGATCAAACCAATCTGCGTTAGTACATAATTCCGGTCAGGCCATTCTTCTCTGAATCGCGTAGAGGGCCGCCTGGGTCCTGTTTCGAAGGCCGAGCTTGTTGAGAATGTTGCTCACATGGGTTCGAACCGTTCTTTCACTGATTGTCAGCTTGCCGGCAATGGCTTTATTGGACAGGCCGGCCGCCACAAACTTCAGTATCTGGACCTCGCGATCGGTAAGCCGTGCCTTCGGCACAGACTCTTTGTCCTGATTATTTAAATTCTGAATCAGCTTTTCCACCGCCGAGGTATTCATGGAAGATTTACCGCTGGAAACCGAGCGGATTGCGGCGAACAATTCCTCGGGAGACTGGTCTTTGAAGATATAGCCCAGAACGCCGGTTTTCAGGATAGTGTAGATTTCCTCGTCATTCATAAAATTGCTTAGCACCAGAATCCGTGCAGAAGGATCTTCATGTTTGATCCTGCATATCGTGTTGATGCCTTTTTCGAGAAGTCCTCCGTTTGTCATAACCAGGGTGATATCGGGGTGATAATCGCGCAAAGCTTTGGCGGCTCCGGCTTCACCCGCCGCTTCGCCCACAACCTTCATCTCCGGTCGGCTGCCGATAAGACAGCGAACGCCTTCCCTCATTATTCTATAGTCATTTACTAGTAAAATTCGAATCAACTCTCCCATATTGTCCCTCTCAGGCGGCTCATCGCCGGGAGCCTTCAGCAGGGGTTAGACCCGCCCTGCAATTCTTGGATGGTTCCGGGGATCTTGTCCAACAGGCGGAATGCGCTCGGTTGAACCTGTCAATACCCCGCCATCTCAGCCTCAAGCTTTTCCATGCTGGTCCTTGCGAACTCAATGTCCGGATCGAGTTCGAGGGCGATTTTGTAGAGACGGATAGCTTCCTCCTTATGGCCGAGTTCTCTGAGGTTGGACCCGATATTGGCGTAATCTATCGCTGATCCGGGATCAAGCTCTATAACCCGTTCAAAGGAGGCGATTGACTCGTTGTACTTCTTCAGTTTGAAATAGCAGAAGCCCCGCAGATTGTATATTTCTCTGAGATCGGGGTTGGCCTTTTCGGCCGGATCGAGCGCTTCCAGGGCTTCCTGGTATCGTTCCAACTCTTTGAGGCAGGATGCGATATGGACGTGGATGCTTCCGATTTCCCCGGGATCGGGGGACTGCTCGAGGGCCCGCCGGAGAAGTTTGAGGGCAGCCTCCGGGTTCCCATCCAGTTCGAGGCTGTGCGCAAGAAAGAACGTGAGATCATAACGCGGCCCGAAGGTGGAAAGAAGCCGCTCCATCTGTGGGACCATCTCGTCACTGGCAAGTCCTCTCACCATGGTTCGAGCTGCGTGCTGCGGGAAATCGGTGTTGCGGGTGTGGTCCAGGAAGTGCGCCCCCGGAATGATGGTGTAAACCACCGGGACCTGCAGTTGTGGATGTGTGACGTTTACCACCAGGACTTGAAGTCCGATTTTTGCCAGAGCAGCCGTGCACCGTTCGATTTCGACCCGCATGTTGTCGTCGTCGAGGTTCGCCAGTTCCCGGATGGATACCTTCCCGTTGCTTTTCATCAAGAAGGCGGCTTCTTCCAGGCTGGCATACTTTGGCAGTGTGGGCCTGTAGGAAGTACGGTTTTCGAAGTCGCCCGCAAGCTGGGCTATTTCGGTCAGCGCCCGGCAAAGAGATTTCTCGGGATTGGAGGTAGTCCCGGCCGTGAAGACGATCTCGCTCCTATCCGGGAAGGTGGACGGGTCGTAGGCAAGCGCGCCTACGGTTGGTATCCCGGTATCCAGAGAGAAGTCGCGCAGGAAGAGCTTAATCCCTTTTGAGCGAAACTTCTCTACGAGTTCTATTGCTGCGGGGTCGCGAAGGGAATCGGCGTCAATCTCGGGGGTAACCAGCAAGTCGTTGCTGATGATAGATCCAACGTGCCTCTCGACAACCTCGCACAGGGCCTGAAGGATTGCTTCTTCCAGGGTGTTTCCGGCAGCAGGCCCGTTATACTCGTTAATAGTGTAAAACCAGTCGATTGGGACCCACTGTTCCTTGCCGAGCGTCAGGTTCCAGCCTTTGACCCACCGCAGCGGCAGTTCATCGAGAAACTGCCTGCATAACTCTGTCGGGGTCCGAGTATCATAAACCGATTTTTTCAGGTCCGCCGCCGAGACCGCAAAGCCGTCGAGATCTTTGTACCGCAAGGTAGGAAACTGAAACTGATTAATGAAGGAGAAGAAGCTGAAACGCTCCAGGAGTTCCATCAGGGCGCTCGCTTCGGACTGCTGTGGAGTGGCGCCCTTGCCCATCTGTTTTTTCGTGCCGGTAAACCGGGTCGCGTCTTCGCCGCACAAGCTTATGTATACGGGTATGTCCAGTCTGCCGGTATCGATCCGCGCAGTTCTTGCCAGAACGTCCATATCAAGCCCGGCCAGAGACTCCCGCACCCATGAGATCGTCTGCTCCGGCGTCCTCGTTTTATCCTGGTCATGGCTGTACTTTTTGAAACTGTCTTTAATCTCAATATTGGAAGTCATTAAATCTCCGCTTTAAGAATCTTGCCTGTTATTTATACGCTGGTCCCCGCCCGATTTCCAAAACGTCGGCGTTGACCGGGAGATTAAGTACATCGGCTGATTGCCCGGGGAGAGGAGAAGGCGCGCAACGGGTTGTCGAGTAGAAATGCCGGCTTGATGAACTCAGCTCACAACACCGGGAGATATCCGGAACGATGGGCGGAGGCGGCATCGTTGTTCTGTTCATTGTTTACGGTTCACTGTTCACTAATTTACAACGGCGTCTTCTTCCTGCTCTTCGTGCTTGCGGATCAGCTCCAGGAGCGGCATGGCGGCTCGCGAACCGGTGTAGGTGCGGGGAATGCCCTTTATTTTAGTGAAATCCTGGATACTCTTGGGCCGCTGAAGAGCAAGCCTCAGAAGCGTCTCGTTAGTCAGTATCCTGAAAGGCGCGCGGTCGCGGCGGCGCGCTTCTTTTTCCCGGAAAAGATACAGCGCCTTCAGTACACGCTTTCCGGTCGCATCGAGCGACTGCGCCCCGTAGATGTGCAGGAAATCGCCGGGCCGGAAATGTTTTTCGGATATTTCCTGCAGACAGAGCTTATCACAGGCTTCGCGCGCCGCATTGAGGAGCTCTTTTTGTTCGAGTTCGGCGACCAGTCTGTGCCTCAACGGAATGAGGAAATGGGTGTCGAAGCGGGCATATTCGATCTGCTCGTCTCTAAGAGGGCGTCTCCCCCAGTCATAGCGCTGCCATTTTTTATTGAGGCTTATACCGAAATGCTCAAGCAAAATGGGGGCAAGCCCCAACTGCTTGTATCCCAGCATCTTGGCGGCAATTGAAGTATCGAAAACATTGTTTACCTTGAATTTGAAATCGCGCTTGAGCCCGGCAATGTCATTGGGGGCGGCATGGAAAATCTTTTCTATGCCGGCATCGGAAAGGATTTCTCCGAAAGCCTCGATATTGCCGACCGAAAACGGGTCGATGATATAGTCCCTTTCGTCGGCTGATACCTGTATGAGGCAGATTCGGTTAAAGTAGGCGTAATAACTGTTTGACTCTGTGTCGACGGCAATATGAGAGGTCTTCTCAAGGTTGCCTATAAATTTTGAGAAATCATGCTGGTTTTCAAGCACAGCCACAGCGTTCAATTTCATTATATACGTTTTCCGCTCTTCTCTCAGATGTTATTCTCGGGCAGGAAAGCGAAGCAGCGATGAACAAGCGCAAGGACAAAAACCTCAAACCGACGAACCGATCCTCACTGCATAAACTTCCCCGAAGTTTCTATACCCCGTTTGAGAAGTTAGATCAACTGTTTGCACAAGGTTTTTCCAACGATCCGAAACATTATCCGGACATCGAGCCGCCTGGCGAAAAAACTGAACTCATTCCGCCGGTAGTTGAAGCCGCAGCAGACGATGATTCCCTTTTCCGGTCGGCAATGGCGGATGTGAGCCCGCTGCCGCAGGGACTCCGCAAAAAGGTGCCGCTCCGGCCCCCTGAGAGACAATACCCGCGCTTTCTGGCCAGGGAGGAAATCGAGGCATATACGCAACTGGTGGACCTGGTGGCCGGTGAGGGACCCTTTGAGCTGTCGTGTTCGGATGAGTACATCGACGGCGCGGTTCTGGGGATCTCGCCGGAGGTCTTGAAGAAGCTTCGGCAGGGCTACTTCAGCTACCTGGATTACCTGGACCTGCACGGGCTGAACAGGCGGCAGGCACAGGACGAGCTCAGGGCCTTCATCATGGAGAGCTTCGCCGCCGGGCGCAGGTGCGTATTGATAATTGCGGGAAGGGGCCTCAAATCCAAGGACAAGGAACCGGTGCTGAAGAACAACCTCCCCATTTGGCTCACGCGCGCGCCTCTAAAAAGGGTGGTCCTTGCGTTCGCCTCGGCGCGCTCCTACGACGGAGGCTGGGGCGCATTTTATGTTCTGCTCAGAAAAAATCAGGGCAAGGCCCCTCTGGTTACCCCGGCTCGATAATATTCTCATCCAACAGCCATTCAATGGTCTGGCAAAGCGGAAGGCCGACCACGTTCGTATATGAGCCCTCCACAGATCTGACCAGAAAAGCTCCGATTCCCTGGATGCCGTATGCTCCTGCCTTGTCCATCGGCTCGGCGGTGCTCACGTACGCTTCTGTTTCTCTCATCGAGAGGTCTTTAAAGTGAACCCGTGTTGTGACAGAACCGCTCCTGGAAAGTTCCCCCCCGGGCTGGATAAGGCACATCCCGGTAATTACCTCGTGCAACCTGCCGCTCAGGGACTGAAGCATCCTGACGGCATCGGCGCGCTCGGAAGGTTTACCGAAAATATGTCCATCGCATACAACTATTGTGTCAGCTCCAAGAATCCATGAATCACGGTGGAGAGTGGAGATCGTATTGGCCTTCAGGCAGGCGCATCTTTCGGCGAATCCGGCTGGATTTTTTCCCGGACCGATACCCGATTCTCCGGGCTGCGCGGCGGGCTGCGTCACTTCCGCTTCGCCCGATCCGCCATGCTCGACGGGTTCGTCTATTCCGCTGGGTTCCACCAGGAACCGGACCCCTGCAGACTCGAGCAAGCGCTTCCTGCGCGGCGACTCAGAGGCAAGGATGAGAGGTTTGAGCGTTTTGAACATAGCCTACGCCAGAGAGAGCATCCGGTCCAGGGCCAGCCGGGCGCCCGCTCTTATATCTTCGGGGACCTTGACCACATTCATCTCGCCGAGGTTTTCAAGGGTCTGCAGCAGGTTGGCCGGATTAATCTTGAACATATTGGGGCACAGTGAATTGTGCAGGTCGAGCACCTTTTTGTCCGGATATTCCAACGCCAGACGATGGATCAAATTTATCTCCGTGCCGATAACGACAGTCGAACCAGCGGGCGCCTCCCTCACGTATTTCACTATATAGCTCGTCGACCCGCAGGCGTCGGCAAGCCCCACCACCTCCGGCGTGCACTCGGGATGAACAACGATTTTGGCTTCCGGAAATTCGCTTCGCATTTTTTTTACCTGGTCGACCGTGAATCGGGTATGCACCAGGCAATAGCCGTCCCACAGGATCATCCTGGCGCGCCGGACCGCATCCGGATCGTTTCCCCCCAGGGGCTTGCCGGGTGACCAGACTATTATCTGCTCGAGAGGCACGCGGAGGTCGTTGGCAACGTTGCGGCCAAGATACTGGTCAGGGAAAAAAAGTACCTTCTCCCTTTGTGCGAATGCCCACCTGACTGCTTTAGAAGCGTTGGATGAAGTGCACACTATTCCGCCGCGCCGGCCGCAAAACGATTTCAGCTCCGCATCCGAGTTCATGTAAACCACCGGCATCGTCAAACCCTGTCCGGCAGCAGATTCGATCTGCTCCCAGGCGGACTTCACCGTTTCGGCTTCTGCCATGCCGGCCATCCAGCACCCGGCTTGCGTGTTGGGAATCTGAACAACCTGGTGAGCCTGTGCGAGAATCGCGGCGCTTTCCGCCATGAAGTGAACACCGCAAAACACTATGTAGCGGCAGTCCCGGTCGGCGGCGGCATTCTTGGACAGCTCGAATGAATCGCCGACGAAATCGCCGAGTGCAACGATTTCTTTTCGCTGGTAATGGTGGGTGAGAATCAAAAGTTGCTTGCCGAGTTCCTGTTTTCTGGCCCGGATCTTTTCGATAATCTCCGCATGGTCAAAATGAGTTTTGTTCGTCTGCATGACATGTCTACCTCTGAGTTAACATCCGGCGGTCAAAGCCATGAAAATACCCGCCCGCCGCATCCCATGCAAATGGAATTTGGCGGGCGTATTTTGATACCCCTCCGGAGGGGCGCTTCAAACCCATCTGCCGTGAATTTTACCAGGTTTGCGGATGAACGCAAGCTAGTCGGAGCCAACCGGTGCTATCTCATCCCCGCACCGGATTATTCCCCCGTGGATCACCCTGGCAAATACCCCTTCGCGCGGCATAATACAGTCACCAGCCTGATAGTAGATTGCGCATTTTTTGTGGCATTCCTTGCCGATCTGGGTGATCTCTACCAGGGCTGATTCGCCCAGCCTGAACCGGTCGCCCACCGGAACATTGACCCAGTCGATTCCTTCAGTGGCAATGTTTTCGGCAAAATCTCCGAAACCCACCGAAAGGCCGGCGGCTTTTGCCTTCTCGATACTCTCCACTGCCAGAAAACTCACCTGCCGGTGCCACGCCCCCGCATGCGCATCGCCCTGTATCCCGTGTTCCTCAACCAAAAGGGCCTCTTCGACGAGGTCCTTCCGGGTGCCCTTTCTCTTGCTGACTGCAATCGCCCTGATCTTCATATGTATGGCTGCCCTCCTCAACCCGGGCCGTGATTCCAGCCCCGGGCGTTACTTTTCAAGTGGACATTCCATGGAATTGGACCTGTTTACGAGTTCTCTCAAGGTGATCGCGTCAAGCCTTTCGCGAATGGCCTCGGTCGCCTCTTTCCAGATAAATCTCGTAACGCAGTAATCGGAGCGATCGCAAACTGCTGGTTTCAGCACGCACCCCGTAAGCTTCAGACCACCTTCCAGAAGCGCTACGATCTCTCCTACCGTAATCTCTTCGGGAGGCTTGGCCAGCATGTGCCCACCTTTAGGGCCGCGAACGCTCAAGACGTAATTGGCCTTTTTCAGTGGGATTATAATCTGTTCGAGGTATTTTACCGCTATGCACTGTCTTTCGGCAATATCCCCCAGCCGAACAGGTCCCTCACCTGAGTGAAGAGCCAAATCGAGCAACATCCTGACCCCATATCGGCTCCTGGTCGATAACTTCATATAGCCCCCCCGGATGACAAAATGATACAAAACATTATATCGTAAATTTTTAATGGCAGCCGGGTCAAGATAATTACGGAGAACAAAAATCAAATGAGCGGTATCTGATCGGGGAAGTTCGAAAAAATGTTTGGACTTCTGCGCGGGAATGTTATTTTTATCTGGCCGGAAAACAGGAAGGAGCAGATATGCATTCAAGAACACTTGTACTGAGATTCTCGAAGGAAATCGTCGATCAACCCATCATAACCAATCTTGTGCGCGACTATGGCCTGACTTTCAACATCCTGAAGGCCCAGATCTTCCCCCGCAAGGAGGGTATGCTCGTAATGGAACTCAGGGGCGAGGCGGATGATTTCGACAAAGGGGTCCAATATCTCCAGCAGATGGGCGTCCAAGTGGAGCCGGTCAGCCAGGGGATTCGCCGGGACGAAGAAAAGTGCTACCAGTGCGGGTCCTGTACTGCCGTCTGCCCGACCGGGGCGCTTCACGTACACAGACCGCAGATGGAGGTCGAGTTTGAGTCCGAGCGGTGCAGCGCCTGCGAGCTTTGTGTGAAGACCTGCCCCGTCAGGGCCATGATCGTTACTTTCGATAAGGCTCTTGCCTGAGCGGCGACCGGTGATTTTTCCCGGGACCTTTCGCGAGCTGGATTCAAAACAAAAGAGACAAAGAGTTGAAAATCGCAGCAGCAATAAGCGGAGGTGTGGACAGCATCCGCGCGGCAGTCCTTCTGCGCGAGGAGGGACATGAGGTATTTGGGATTCATATGCGCTGCCTCCCCTGTCCCGGCGAACCCGGCGAGGTCCATCGGATCGTCGCCGAACGCGAGCGTCCACTCCAGCAGCTTGCCGCCCGGTTCCGAATCCCGGTCATCATAATCGATTTGCGCGAGCAGTTTGATGCCTTGGTGGTCAAGCCTTTCGTAGACGCCTATTTGCATGGGCTTACGCCAAATCCGTGCATAGAGTGCAATCCGAGAGTCAAGTTCGGGCTTCTCCTGGATGAAGCGATAAAACTCGGGGCCGAGCGTATGGCAACCGGCCATTACGCGCGACTCAACCCTCCGGTCTGCACCAATCGAAGCTTCCAGCTAAGGCGCGGAAAAGACCCCGCAAAAGACCAGTCATATTTCCTGATGGGGCTTAATCAGCAACAGCTTGCCCGTGCTCTATTCCCTCTGGGCGAACACACCAAGCAGCAGACTCTTGCATGGGCTGAACAGACCGGGATTAAGCCGCTGCTCACCGAAGAAAGCCAGGAGATCTGCTTCATCGCTTCAGGCGGCTACACGGATTTCGTACGAACGCGCCATGGAGGGGTCTGCACCACTCAAAGCGGCCCCATACTGGATCTGAGCGGCAATCTTCTGGGCCGGCACAACGGCATTCATTCCTACACCGTGGGCCAGAGGCGTGGACTTGGGATAGCTTCCACGGAGCCATACTACGTTATTCGGATCGAGCCCGAATCGAACGTGGTTCGAGTCGGCCGTTCAAAAGACCTCTTCTGCGAGACGTTCACCGTCAGCCGCGTAAACTGGACTTCTATCGGTTGCCCTGATGCGCCGGTCACTTGCCAGGTGAGGATTCGAAACCTTCACAGGCCCGCACCGGCCGAAGTCACCCCGCTCGGCGCAACAGCGGCCCAGGTCCGCTTTTTTGAACCCCAGCGGGCCGTCACGCCCGGACAGGCGGCCGTATTCTATTCGGAAGATCTTCTGTTGGGCGGCGGAATCATCGACAGGCATTCCTGATCCACTAATTCTCCTCTTCCGGCCAAACCGGCGCGAGTTTCTTTTCACCGGCTCTAGCCTGCAACATCCTTAAGCCTTATGTTCATATTTTGTTCGATTTTACGGCAATCGGCTCCGATCTGTGATGGAGAGCAAAAATGCCCGAAAGAAAGCATTCACACAAGGCCCCGGAAGAAATGAGGCATGTCGCGCTGGAGTTTGGAGCCCGCGGCGAGGAGAAGCCGACGCTCGAAATAGTGCTCAAATGCGATACGATGGGGAGCGTTGAAGCCGTTTCGGCTCTGCTTGCCAACCTCAAGGTGTCCGAAACGCACATAAAGGTGATCCACTCAGGCGTTGGGAGCATATCCAAACAGGACCTGCTGATGGCATTGACCGGAAGCGGGCTTGCCATCGGATTCAACGTCGGGGTCGCCCCGAAGCTGGAGCAGTGGGTAAAGGAACACAACGTGGAGGTGCGCCTCTACGATATCATCTACAAACTGGCCGACGACGTCAAAGCTATAGCGCAGAGCCTGGCGCCGGTTGAGGCCGAAGAGAAGGTTACCGGAAAATGTGAAGTGATCGCCACCTTCAAATCCAAAAAGGGAGGGGTGATTTTAGGCTGTGAGGTCGTTGAAGGCACGGTTCAGGCCGGAAAGCATTTCCGGGTGGTAACCGCCATGGGACCGGTCCACAGCGGCAGGATCGAATCGCTCCAGGTCGACAAGCAGCCGGTAAAGGAAGCGAGGACCGGCCAGCAGGTGGGCGTGCAGGTCTCAGGCTCGACCCAGGGCAAAGTCGGCGATTTCATCGAATGCTTCGATGTAACCACACCAAAGAAAGCAGCATGGAACCCAAGGGGCAAAATCATCCACTTTGTGGCCTCATGACTCTTGGCCGCAGGGGTGTCCCATGCTCCTGATCGAGCCGTTGCTTAAAAAATCCCTTTGAGAAGACTGTACCGCAACCCGGAAGCTTGACAAATCCCCACCACACCTGCAAAAGTAACTTGAGTGCTCCTCTTGAGGCGAGAATCCGATCCAACAATTGATCTACGCTACCCGCTTTCGTGCCAGGGAGGTGATAAACATGACAGAGTTAGTGAGAGTCACCAGGACCGATAGTATTGCGACAGTGTTGCTGAACAGGCCGGAGGCCTTTAATGCGTTCAATTTTGAGCTCACGGAGGGCCTTGCCGCCCATCTGACTTCACTCGCAGCAGATGGGAACATCCGCGGGATCATCATCTCCGGAGAAGGGAAAGCCTTCTGCGCCGGCGGAGACCTTAAAAGCGCCCTCTCATTCCCGCAAGGGCCTCCCGCTGCTTTCCACGAACTGGCCGGGCATTTTCACCGGGCAATTCTGGAGATTCGCCGGATGCCAAAACCCGTTATCGCCGCAATTAACGGCGTGGCGGCCGGCGGGGGATTTTCATTGGCCCTGGCTTGTGATTTCAGGGTGATGGCCCGCTCCGCCATTCTACGGCAAGCATACACATCCAGCGGTCTGTGCATCGATGGCGGCGGTTCTTTTACATTGCCCAGGCTGGCGGGGCTGAGCCGCGCACTCGAGATTCTGGCATTCGACCGGCCGATCTCATCTGAACAGGCGATGGCGTGGGGGCTGGTGACCAGGGTCGTGCAGGATGAAAACCTCATGGAAGAGGCAACCGGTATGGCTCGTGAGCTTGCAGGCGGTTCCCTTGCTTCCTTCGCATGGTCGAAAAAGCTGCTCACGGATTCCTTCAATACTTCTTTCGAGAGCCACCTCGAACAGGAACGCAGGGGCCTGTGCGCTTGCGCTGCAACTCCCGAAGGCATGGAGGGATTAAAAGCATTCGCAGAAAAACGCAAGCCGGTGTTTACATCCGGGTAGGCAGCTTTCCATACGCAGCCTTTGCGTGCGGATGAAAAGGCATGCGGTCGCCGGCTGGATCGGTCATAAAGGTTTCAGGGTTAAAGATCCTTTGCAAAGAACAAATGGAAAACCGTTCCACCCTTTGTGCCACGCTCCACCCGGACTTCCCCTTTGTGCAGCTCGATTATTTCTTTTACGATTGCAAGCCCCAGGCCCGTGCCCTCGATCCCGTCGGATGCGCCTTGCCGCTGAAAAGGCTTGAATATCTCACCGCTGTCTTTAGCCTGGATGCCGACGCCATCGTCTTTTATCGTGAAATGATGGAGATTCTCTGATTCCTCATAGCCGATTTCAATAGTAGTGAGCCCGCCGCCTCCATATTTGAGGGCGTTGTCGATCAGATTTCTAAAAACTCTGAGGATGGAAATCTTGTCTGCACGCACGCGCGGAACCCCTTTGGGATCGAGCAGGGCTATCCGCCGCACTCTCAGCCTGGCCGAAAACTCGTCCCGCAACATGAGAAAGACTTCCTCCATATCTATCGCCTCTATTTTAAGAGGGGTTTCCTTTGTGGCGATAAACTGGTTGATTGCATCAACCAGCGAGGCCACATGCTCTGATGCCTTCGTTATCTGGTCGCAAAAGCTCACCCCTTTTTCACCGAGGATTTTTGCGAAGTTTTTTTGTAATAGTCTGGCGAGCCCGTGAATTCCGATTGAGGGACTTTTCAGATCATGTGCTACTGAGTAGGCAAATATCTTCAGCTTTTCAGAGCTCGTCCGAAGCTCTTCCGCAATCCTGCTTCTCTCGGCGACTTCTTTTTCCAGGTTGCGGTTGGCCTCCGCCAGAGCAGCGGTTCTCCTCTCCACACGCCCCTCGAGCTCGTCGTGAGCTCTTTGCAGCTCCTCCTCTGCTCTCTTGCGCTCGGTTATGTCCAGTGCGACCCCTACCAACCCTGCAACATTGCCTTCGGAATCCGTAAAGGTTCCCTTCGTTATGATTACGTTACGCTCCTGCCCATCCGGGTATGTCAGACGTGTTTCGTACATCTTTTCACCGGGACGCTCGAAAAGCTCGGTGTCGTGCTGCTCATATCGAGCGGCAAGCGCTTCAGGAAAAAGATCGGAGGTCGTCTTTCCAATAATGCAGCCCCTGTCCAATCCGATGCGCTGCTCGAATGCCTTATTGCATCCGAGGTATTTTCCCTCTTTATCCTTAAAAAAGATCGAGTTTGGTATCGTGTCGATCAATACCTGCAGGAACTGAAGCTGATCCCGTAGAGTCTTCTCGATTTCACGGCGGCCTTTTTCCATCGCCTCCAGTTCCGAAACTCTGGCGTGAAGGCGCTTGAGTTCGGCCTCCAATCCCGGTTCTCCGTTCTCGTCGCTCATCCGTGGTCTCCTCGTTCGGTCCGGCAGGTGACGTCAGGCATTCCAGGGTCTCTGAAACGGATTTGCATTTTGTATTTTGCATAAAGAAGATATGGATAATGATCCAAATTGTCTCGGACGCAATCTCCGGATAATCCCCTCCGGAACTTGAGCTTGGCGGCCGGCTCAGAGCCCGGCAAAAAACGACAGGACGAGATAATAAAACATTTTTTCGACATTATCCTGTGAAAAGCGATATCTTTAAGAGGCGGCCCGGCACAACCCCGCGATTCTCGATCATCCTTATTTGGACCTGCCGCCGTCCGGATGCATTTTTGCCGCCAATGCCCGGTTGTCTGCGGGGAGAACCACGCCTTGGCCTCCCGCAAGTCATCTTGTGATTGACGAAGTAAGGCACATCACTTATTCTACTCAACTTGACCCATTAGAAAGCCATTAATAATTAAAGCCCCGCAAAGTGGAGGAACCGGTTCCAGCCGCCGCATTCGTGACGCCTGCTACACCTGCCTGAAGCCGGAGTTGCAGCCGAACGCACAATGGAGAAAAGAGATGAAAAGGAAGGCATTTATTTTTTTTCAGATTATTATCTGTTCACTTATTCTTTCTCATTCCGACCAAATTTTTTGCGCCACCCCTGCGGAAGAATTTCCGGCTGCGAAGTTCACCCTTCCGGCCCCTGATTCTTTGGAGGCGCAGAAATATCTTGGCCTTAAGGTAATGGAGCCGTTCAAAGTTTCCGATATAAAAGCAAAGCTGGTTATTATTGAATTTATGAGTGCGTTTTGCCCCTTCTGCCTGGCCAACGCTCCAATAATCAATAATATCCACAAAACGATCCAGGCAGACTCACGTCTGGCAGACGTAAAGGTGATAGCAATAGCGTCAGGCAATGAAAAAGCCGAGGTGGATGCTTACAAAAAGAAGTTCAAGACGCCTTTTCCGGTGATGCTTGACTCGGATTTCGCAATTTCCGCAGCCATGGATGGCGTGCCCACGCCAACGACCATGATCGTTTCAACCGAAAACGGTAAAGTGCTATTCAGCGAAACCGGCGTCATTAAGGACCCTGACAAGTTTCTAAAGGAATTGAAAGCCTTGCACAAAAAATAAATAGCCGCAGAAATGACCGATACCGAACTGGAAAATAGAAAGAGTTTATTGAAAGCCTCTATCCTCCGGGATTTGCCGCCCGAGCAAATCGATGATCTTGCCCGGTCTTGCCGGTACAGGCATGTGCAGCCGCACGAGATCATCTTCAAGGAGGGGGACCCGGCTGATGCATTCTATCTCATCGATTCCGGCCGTGTCAGGATTTTCGTGAGGCATGAGAACAGGATGGAAAGGGAGATCTCTTTGCTGGGACCGGGCGATCACTTCGGCGAGGTGGCTCTCCTGGCGGCCGAGTCGCGTACCGCCAATGCCGAAAGTCTGGTCGAAACAAACCTGCTGGTGCTCCCCAAAGAACGATTTGACCGACTGATGCTGGATTACCCGGATATTTCCAGGATGTTTGTCCGGGAGATGCGCAAATGGCTCATCAAAGACCAGGAAATCATAGAACAGGAAGCCGATGCGGTAATCAGGGCTTCCAGGGTCTCATGGTTCGATTTTCTCCTTATCATTGGAGTGACCGTTATTCTTGCGATAACCTTTAACACATCAAATCCTTACGGAATTCCCCTTTTCCCCGAGCGTCCGGACCCTGTCCCTTCGGTCAGTGCAGCCGCAGCGCTCGAAGAGTACCGGCAGGGGCAAGCTCTCATTGTGGACGCCAGGCCCGACAATTTCTACCAGTTGCGGCACATAAAGGGCGCGGTCAACATGCCGATGCCTCTTTTCGACATCGTGTACCTGATGAGCTTCTCCGAAAGAGACAAGAACAAAAAGATAGTGGTTTACGGAAGTACCATAAGCAGGCCCTATGACCTGGAAATTGCCGACAAGTTGATGCTCAGGGGATATACGGATGTGAAGGTTCTGGAAGGTGGCCTCGGCGCATGGGAGGCCATGGGGTATCCGGTTGAACAAAAGGTTTCCAAATGATCCCACCTCTTATTGATCGGGTGATAAAGAGCGAGTATCTCTCCCTGGCGCTGAGAATTTACCTGGGTTCTTTCTTCGTCTACGCGAGTTTGAGCAAGATACCCTACCCCGCCCAGTTCGCGGAAGCAATAGCCAATTACCGGCTGGTTCCCTACATGGTTCTCAACCTGGGAGCTGTCATACTGCCATGGATCGAGCTCGTCACAGGCCTTTTTTTAATCATCGGTTTCAAGTCCCAGACATCCATAATAGTGATCGGACTGCTCCTGATAATGTTCGATGTGATGATCCTGATCAACATGTACCAGGGCGCCCCGATCACCTGCGGGTGCTACGATACGGTTGGTGAGCCGATTGGGTGGAAAAAGGTCCTCGAAAATGCGCTTATGCTGGTTTTCTCAGTTCAGATTTATTATTTTGACAGGCCGGAGCTTTTGCACAAACTGAAATCTATTATTGGCGCGGGGACCCGAACTACTCCCGCCGAATCGTGATTCAGGTATGCGTGTAAAGATACAATTTATGATTTGTTTCCGGTTGCTTCTGGTTTGCCTGGTCCTCGCCGTCATGATCGGTTGCGGACAAAAACCGGCATACCTCGGGACCTACATTGCCGAGATCGATGATTCCGTAAATCACCCTGAGACCACCCTGGAATTGAAAGAAGCAGGTGTCGGCGTGTGGAAGGTGGGTGACGATGAAGTAGCGTTTTCCTGGTATGCGAAAGGCGACTCACTCAGGCTCAACACAAAAAACGGGGGAGTAATCGTTGCAGATATCGGTAACGGAGTTATCTACTGCACCCTTCCAGGTTTAAAAAACCTCCGGTTCAGGAAAGTCAAATAAGACCATTGCTGCCAAAGAGCTCTCAGGGCGAAGAAAAGTGCTTGATATTTTAAAGAGTCGCAGTAGCATTGAGCGCTTTTCCGAGAAAGAGACCATCGGCGAGGAATAGTATCATGACTGGCAAACGCGCCAAGGGAACCATTCCGGTAGTTTACTGGATATCGATTTCGCTCCTTATCCTGGCCCTGACAGGCTGTTCCATCAAGAAATTAGCGGTGGATCGCCTCGGAGACGCTCTGGCGGAAGGCTCATCTGTATACGCTTCCGACGACGATCCGGACCTGGTGGGCGCAGCGCTGCCTTTCGGGCTGAAAACAATCGAGGGCCTGCTGGCGCAATCGCCGCATCATAAAGTGCTGCTGCTGGCGGCCGCGAGCGGTTTTACTCAGTACGCCTATGCCTTTGTGCAGACGGAGGCCGATTTCATTGAAGATACCGACCTTATGCGGGCCATGTTTCTCAGGGAGCGTGCGCTGCGTCTTTACCGCCGGGCGCTGGGTTATGGAATTCGCGGCCTCGAAGAAGTTCAACCTGGTTTTGTCGATTTGCTGAGGAGCGATCCCGCCAGGGCTTTGGCTCCAATGTGCAAGAAGGATGTGCCTCTCCTTTACTGGACCGCCGCCGCGTGGGGGGCCGCCATCTCACTGGATAAAACCAACCCTGCCCTTTCCATGGATCTGCCCGGGGTAGAAGCCATCATTCGGCGAGCCCTGGAACTTGACGATAAATTTGGCTCGGGAACGATCTATGATTTTATGATTGTGTACGAAGGCGGGAGGCCGGCCGCGGCCGGGGGCTCCATCGACCGTGCGCGCGAAAGCCTTGCGCGGGCGATCGAACTGTCCGGGGGACGAAGGGCCGCACCCCTGGTTTCTTTTGCTGAAACGGTCGACGTCTCCCTGCAGGACCGGGCCGAGTTCAAGAAACTGCTCGATCAGGCTCTTGCAATCAATATCGACGACGCTCCGGACCAGCGGCTTTCAAATATAATTGCACAGCGCCGGGCAAGATGGCTCCTCGACCGAATGGACAGGCTCTTTATTGACTGATTTAAGGCAGGATTGGTGCGCACCATGAAACTTTCCAGATGGCTTTGCCTTATAGCCGTTTTCTTTTTGATTTCAGCATCCACTGCGCAGGGCGCAGGCAACATTGTCATAAAAGTGGCCACTCTCGCACCCCAAGGGTCCGAATATCACAAGATCCTTCAGGAAATGGGCGCTGAATGGCAAAAAGCTTCCAATGGCCGCATTGTATTCAGGCTTTATCCGGGCGGGGTAACCGGCGATGACCTGGACATCATCCGGAAGATGCGGCTGGGTACCCTCGATGCCGGGCTTCTTACCGTTGGGGGCCTCAGTCATATAGACCGGAGAATACTCGCGCTCGAAGTTCCCCTGGCATACGCTGATTACGGTGAGTTGGATTGCGTCCGGGACCAGATCGGTCCACAGTTGGAACGGCAAATGGAGGAAAAGGGGTTTATTGTCCTCGGATGGTCGGATGGAGGATGGACACGCTTTTTTACCAAGTCTCCCGTGAGGACGCCCGACGATCTGAGAAAACTTAAGATGTTCTCATTAGCCGGCGATGACCAATATGTGGAACTCTGCAAAAAGGCTGGATTCAATCCCGTGCCGCTGCCTTCCACCGAGATTGCGACCGCCCTTCAGACCGGCCTCGTCAATGCCATCACCATGACGCCTCAGGGGGTCCTCCTGATGCAATGGCAAAAGCAACTCACCTATATGACTGATCTCAACTGGGCTGTGCTCATGGGGGGCATACTGATATCTAAATCCGCCTGGGACAAAATTCCCGTTGAAATCCGCCCTGCTATCAGGCAGGCATCGCTTAAGGCCTGTCAGCGCATGCGCGAATTCTCAAGGCAGACAGAACAAAGGGACATTGACGCCCTGAAAAAGAGTGGTGCCCAGGTAGTTCCAGTTGACGAAAAAGTCCGGGATGAATGGCGGGCCATGATCGAAGGCGTTCTTACGCAGGTGCGCGGGTCGTATGTGCCTGCCGAGGCTCTCGACACCGCTTTGAAGCTCAGGGATCGATGCCGCCTGCAGGCGGGTAAGGCTGAAAAGTGACACCTCGTGCTCTGGCCCGCGGGATTGGGGAAGGTTTGCTTGTCGCCGGCTTTTTGCTGCTTACCGCCATGCCGCTGGTGGACTTCCTTGGCCGCCCGCTTGCCGGCTTCCACATTCCGGGTTCTGCCACCTATACGCAGCAGTTGACCTTTTTTCTTACCTTCATGGGCGGACTTGCCGCCACCCTGACAGGCAAACATCTAACGCTGTCCACGGCCAGCCTGCTGCATGGAGTAAGAGTACGCCAGGAGGCTGAGTTCTTCTCCTCTTGCATAGCTGCCTGTGTCACTGCAATTCTTACCTATGCCAGCGTCTGCGTAGTTATTGCCGAACGGATGCAGGGCCAGAACCTCTCTTTCGGCCTGCCGATCTGGATCAGCGAAAGTGTGATGCCCATCGGCCTGGGGCTTATCTCGCTGACATACGTTTTGAAATCCTCGAACTGGCTGCCGGCTCGCATTGGGGCCGCAGCCGTTGTAGGCGCAACCTTTCTTCTGTGTATGATTCAGCCTGCGGCCCCTATAATCTGGGCGCTGGGCGCAACGCTCATCTCCGCTACCCTTCTTGGCTCCCCTGTGTTCGCCGCAATGTCCGGACTGGCGTTGATCCTTTTCTGGAAAGACGGGACCCCGATTTCGGCTGTGACAGCCGAGATTTACAGGCTTGTCGGCTCTCCAACCCTTCCGGCGATACCGCTGCTGACCGCTACCGGCTTCGTTCTTGCAGAAACCAACGCACCACGGCGGCTGGTTAATTTTTTTCGTGCGATGCTCGGGTTCATGCCCGGAGGGGTCGCAGTGCTGGTTGGGGCGGTCTGCGCGCTCTTCACTGCTCTGACCGGCGGCTCGGGTGTCACGATCATAGCCCTCGGCGGACTCGTCTATCCCATACTGCTGAGCGACGGTTACCCCGAAGGCTTCTCGCTGGGTCTCGTAACCGCGGCAGGCAGCCTGGGCCTCCTTTTCCCGCCATGCCTCGCCGTGGTCCTCTACAGCGTTGTCGCAAATACTCCGGCTGACCAGTTGTTCATTGCCGGAATCGTGCCGGGAATGCTGCTGCTCACCCTTGTGGCTATCTATGGAATAAGCGTCGGCGTCAAAGCCGGGATAGAGCGGCAGCCCTTTAAATGGAGTGAACTCCTGGCTGCAGCGCGCATCGCAAAATGGGACCTCTCTATCCCTCTCGCAATGGCGCTTCTGTTCGGGACCGGCCTGGCATCGATGCTTGAGACAGCCGCTTTCGCCTGCGCCTACACAATTGTTATCTCATGCTTCATTCACCGGGACCTGCACCCCCTGAAGCAGTTGCCTGCGACCCTCGTCAAGGCTGCCGCGCTCGTCGGTGCTATCCTTATCCTTCTTAGCTGCGCAATGGGCCTCACAGGCTACCTCGTAGACGCCCAGATTCCCGACCGCCTGCTGGAAATCGTAAAAGAGAATATTCACTCGCCGCTTCTTTTCCTTCTCACTTTGAACGTCGTGCTGCTGGTGCTTGGAAGCGTACTCGAAATATTTTCGGCGATCATCGTCCTGACGCCGCTTGTCATTCCGCTCGGGGTGGCTTTCGGGGTCCACCCGGTGCACCTGGGCATCATTTTTTTGGCCAACCTGGAACTTGGTTTTCTCTTTCCGCCGGTAGGTCTGAACCTGCTCTTATCATCGTCTCGTTTCGGAAAGCCGATGGCAGTGCTATACTGGAACGTTATCCCGTTCCTCCTGATACTCGGGCTGGGAGTACTGCTGATTACCTACGTTCCGGCCCTGTCCATCGGTGTGCTCAGGCTGTTTGTACGGATCTGACAAAAGGTATCGATTTTGGAGAATTCTTATGCGTTCCCTCGTTCTATTCATCCTCGGGGCAACCTTGGCATACACGGGCTATCTCGCATCGAGCAGCGACCTGACCGTTCGGCTTGCGGTCGCCTTTATCGGTCTTCTTATCATCGTAAAACCTGCGCTGGATGCGCTGAACTATTACAGGACTCATTTCGGCCACCCCCCACGGCCGTCTGCACGCAAGGGCGAGAAAAAAAGCCAGGCGAGAAAAACTCACCTCAAGATCGTAAATTCCAAGGACGATAAACCGACGATTCATTGAGCAGCCTTAGCGGTAATCCGAGCTTCTAACTCCCGCGCGAAGGCTCGAAACCGAAAATTGTCTCCAAAGCGGTCCAACCTATTGACTCGTTATCCGAGGATAAGTATTCTTGCCACTGCCGCGTTGCAACTTACTCAGGAGGAACGAGCGCAGAAAAACACCGGATAAAGTCCAACGCGGGAGCAGGTTCCACGAAAAAAGTGCTGTGCCGGCTGCCGGCTGCAAACTAAAAAAACGTCCAGAGGAGAAATGGTCATGCCCAGAGGGCTCGTAGTTTTTGCCACGAGAACCAATCAGACCCAAAAAATCGCCAAACTGATTGCCGAGGGAATGCGTTTCGAAGGATATGACATTGACCTTCGAAATGCGACGGAGATCGACAAAGACGGCATTTCACTCGATGACTACGACGCACTTGTCCTCGGATCGGCGACCTATCATGGCGAGATGCTTCAATCTATGAAGACATTCCTGTTTTTTGCTGAAAAAGCGAATCTTGAAGGAAAAGCCGGCGGAGCTTTTGGTGCTTTTGGATGGAGTGGAGAGGCGCCCGGGCGCATTTTCGATACTATGGCGCATATTCTCAAGATGAATATGGCAGGTGAGCCACTGAGACTGAAATCTGCGGATCTCGGCGGCGGAATCAAAATGGCCCAGGATTATGGGCGGGAAATAGCCAGGAAGGCACTCGCGTCAACCTAGCGTATTCTTCGATTCGTCGATCTTACATATCAATAGGGATCTTCATGGAAATACCTGCATAACAAACCTAGTGAACAGGAGCGAAGATGGACGCTTGTGAAGTGACACTTTACGCTTTAAGTACCTGCAGCCACTGCAAAAACTGCAAGGAGTTCCTGAACGGCTGTGGGGTTAGGTATGACTGTATCGATGTGGATCAACTGGAAGGGGAAGAAAGAAAGACCATTTTGGAGAAGATCAAGGAAGTCAACCCCACCTGCTCTTTCCCTACACTCATTATAGGCGATAAGGTAATTATAGGCTTCAGGGAAGATAAAATAAGGGAATGTCTCAACCTGTAACCTGCTATTCCGAGAAGTACCGCTAAAGGGTGCAGGGGCCTCCGGCCGATCACCTGGAGTCGGGGCTAAGCTGAGTCGATGTTCAGAAGCTGTTGATTTTTCAACGGTTGGTTTGATGGTGATTCTTGATTCGAACGGCTGACGTTCTTTCCGCTATCATTCTGCCCAAGCCTTCCTGAGTGCATCGTCGACCTTTTTGTCCTGTCTCTCCTTCTCCTTTGTTGCGTCGTCCTTTACCTCTCCTCCCTCCTTTTTCTCCTTGTCGGCTGCGGAATTCGGTTTCGATCCAATCGGAACTTTGAAAAACGGGACATCGAGGAAGATAGCTTTGCCGGAATCAAATAGATCGCCCGCCGCCGCACCCGATACAGCCGGGATGCTCAGAAAAACTGCAAGCAAAACAAAAATGGTCCATCTCTTCATGGTGAACTCCACCGCAGGACGTCATCGCCTGCCCTTCTTTATACCATTTACCCATACTCCTTGTTAACAGGCTTTTCACTCTTTTTCCGGATATTCGCAGCAACTAGAGCAATCTACCTCAATTAATACCTTTTTGCATATCGATAAATTGGGGGAAGCCTCTTTTCCGCCGCACGGTGCATGTATGGTCCAGTGAGCCAAATCGAGCCGGAATGAGTTCATGCTTCATTTCTGCCGGTCAAGCCGGGGATGCAGGAAACAACGGACGATCAGCCATAAACCACTGACAGGAAGAAAGAATTTCGGAAGCCTATCGGGGAGTTGTGGACATCCGTACCTTTTGCGCGTGAGCTGCACGAAACGGGTTGTATAGAGGATCGCCTATTAGAACCATTCGCCAGGATAAAAAAGGACTGGACAATGCAAAACATTCAACAAGCGTTGCCTTGCCCTCCAGGAGGAGCCCAAAAAAAACTTCCGGGACAGGAAAAGCCTCCACATAAGGTTCACCTACCGGACCCACAGTAGCTGCAATTCCTTTTTCAAGCATCATTTTACACCAAACTGTACTGCCTGGCTGTTTGAGAGTCTCGCATTCCTGGCTGGCTATGTGAAAACCGACGGAACCGGGCACCCACTTGAAGGCGTCGATATACTTGCCAAGGCTGTACCATCCGCAGTAAAGCGCAGCGTCGTCGCATTCGCCAGGCTGGAACAAACTTTCCTTTTCATCGAGGACGGTTTCCATAAGCTTGCTTGCCCTGACAATGGCGGCAGCCTTGTGCAGGGATGCATCATAGTAGGCATACCCCTTTAAATCGCTTTTCCCCGGGTCGGGCCACCTGGCATCAAAATAAGCTTTTCCTTTCAAACCCTTCTTTTCCGCCAAGAGGCTATCGTCTATCACTCTCCTTACTATCTGGACCGTCGGCCCGTCGAGTCTGGAGACGAGCAGGGCGCTTTCAGGCATGTTCTTGATTTTCTTACCCTCAAAGCCGATAAAGAAGGGACTCGGAATCCAGCCGGCCAGAGGGTAATCGGTTTTTTGTACCAGTGCCAGCTCCGAATCCACAGCCGCCATCTGATCTGCCTTCGATAAGGCTGAAATCGCCTTCTGGGTTTCATTATACTGTGATTTCAAATCACTGAGGAACTCCTCGAGCTTGTTTCCACCTCCTTGCAATTGAGACTCCAGTTTGCGCGCAAGGTCCTTCAACCTTTCAAGTTCCTTTACTTCTTCATCGCGCAATTGAGGTTCATAAACTGTAAGCGGAACACCATAAATAGTAAGCAGGCAGCGAATATGCCGACCTTTTGCCTCGAGCTTTTCCAGGTAAGTGCGGATCGGAAGCGCTATTTCTCTGTCGTACTCCTCCCGGCTGCAGCGTTCGTCTTTGGTAGTCCTGACCAGAAGCAGGTTTCGCTCGGGGATTCCTCTTTTTTTCATATAATATTGTGCAAGCTCGCTGCCCTGCGGGACATTCCGATTGGCTACCACCAGAATCTCACTTGGAGCCAGCGCAAGGCAAGTTTTGGGCAGGATCAAAAGAAAAGCAACCAGCAGGATCGAAAAAGCTTTAGGAAAAAACATGCGCAGGATTCTAAATCCCGTAATAAACATTTAACGCTATCCGTTCTTGAGCTTGAGAATAATCATAGGCAAAGCCAGGACCAACGACCCCGCGTTGGCGATCACAAGGGCTGGATCTCCGATCATCAGCCCGTGGGCCAGCCAAAGGGACATCCCGACGGATATGCAAACAAGCATTGCGAGCGACACATCCTTGGTGCTCCCGGTTCGAAGTGAGTGCACCAACTGTGGAGCCAGGGCCGCCGTTGTTAGAGTTCCGGCAATGAATCCAAGCATGTAACCTCCCAAAAGTTCACGGAAATCAAATCACTTTGAGGAGGCCCTTGCGTCCCCTGGCATCCCGTTCCGGAATTCCCCCCCATTGACCGACAAACTGGATCTCCCTCCGATTGCTATTGCAATTACTGTAAATCTTCCAACCACCAACAGGATTTGTTTTCGGGTCGGACGTTTACCCCACAATCGGGATCTCGTAAAATAGCCGTCGCGCTTGAGTAGCCATGAGCAGACGGCGGCAAGGCGGCATAAGGCGGGGATCGGATATATTATATGCCGCAATCGTATGTAAAGTGACGGCAAAACGATAAAAAGCGCGGTAAACTCAACGGCCGGATAGACACGTCGCATCCTTCCCCAAGGTTCGGTTCTCTCGGCTCCAGTACCATACCTGTATGCCGGCATTAAATCTATTCCCTTTCGATGCACACCAAAGACCCGAGCCGGACCATCCCACGGAGAACAGCCGGAAGCATGACGCCCGGGTTAATTTTATGTTAAGTTCTGATTACCGTGGCAGGACACCATAACGGGCGGCTGTTTCTCACCTCATCAGGTTTGACACCCGTCAGCCAAAGACGTATAATTTAAACTGATTGTACGTCATGAAAAATGGAGGTTGACGATGCAAACCAAACTTACTTTGCGTCTGGCCGATGAGCTTATTCGGAAGGCTAAGAGGTTTTCCAAAAAAACCGGCAAATCGGTCTCTATGATCGTGGCGGATTACTTCGAGAAACTCGACGTGCCTCCACCCGAAGAGATCGAAGATATCACCCCGAAAGTGGCTACCCTCAGGGGCATTCTCAAGAAAACCGGCGCCGGGGAAGAAGAATACTTCCGCCATCTCGAGGAGAAGCATCTTTGAGAGTACTCTTCGACACCAATGTAGTCCTGGACCTGCTGCTTGATCGCGAGCCTTTTTCGCTGGATGCGGCCAGATGCTTCTCGAGGGTTGAGGCGGGCGAGATAGAAGGTTGGCTGTGTGGGACAACTGTTACAACGCTCCATTATCTCATCAGAAAATCCGTCGGGGCCGCAAGGGCGCGTGAATGTATCTCGCTTCTGCTTTCCCTTTTCGAAATCGCCCCGGTGAACAAAACCGCTCTGGAACGCGCCCTGAATCCGCCGTTCAAAGACTTCGAAGACGCCGTGCTGCATGAATCCGCTCGCCTTGTCAATGCCGACGCGATTGTCACACGCAATATGACCGATTTTAAACACTCGGATATCCCCGTTCGGCTGCCCGGGAAAATTTAAGGCCGATAAAACATTTCCTGCCCTACCCCGCCGGTCTTCTTTCGTTTTCGCCAAGCCAGATTTTTCTTCCATTTCCCCGACGATGTGATAAATAGTGCAATCATGGTTAACCAAACGATCACCGTTAGGTTAACAATAAATCCTCAGAAAGGTGAGACTCATGCAGAACCTGGAATTGAAATCCATTCAGAAGGCAGCCGAAAACGCTCAGCCGATATCCGAGGAACTGGCGCTCCATGTTTTGCGCTCTTCTGCCGCCGATCTGCCTCGAATTTTCGCTGCCGCCAGCACCGTTCGCCACCGCTATTTCGGCAACACCGTTCGCCTTTGTTCGATCTTGAACGCCCAAAGCGGGGCATGTTCCGAGGATTGCGCATTTTGCGCTCAGTCATCGAGCCATAATACGGATATAGAAACCACTGCCCTGTGCTCCCGGCAGGGAATGGTCGAGGCCTTTGATACAGCCGCCGAGCTTCCCGTCACGCATTTTGGCGTGGTCACCAGCGGTTGCGCACTCTCCGCGGATGGGGTCGAGCAGGTCTGCAGCGCAGTGCGGGAAAAGAAACATCCGCGAGTGAACTGGTGCGCTTCGCTCGGGTGCCTGGATTACGATCAAATGTGCGCCCTCAAAGCGTCCGGGGTGAAGAGATATCATCACAACATCGAGGCGGCGGCAAGCTTCTTTCCGCAAATCTGCACCACGCATAGCTGGGAAATGCGTCTGGAGACGATACGGAATGCAAGAAAGGCCGGGCTGGAGGTCTGCTGCGGCGGGATTTTCGGTCTTGGGGAATCGCCGGAGCATCGGGTCGAGTTTGCTATGACACTGGCGAGCGAAGCCATTGAATCCATTCCTTTGAATTTTCTGGTTCCCATCCCCGGGACGAGGCTTGAAAAAATGGAAATCATGAAGCCCCTTGATATATTGCGCACTGTGAGCATGTTTCGTCTCACCAACCCCGGGGCCGAGGTAAAGGTCTGCGCCGGGCGCGTGCACCTGGGCGACCTGCAGTCGATGATATTCCACGCCGGGGCCAATTCAATGATGATAGGCCCGCTCTTGACGGTTGCCGGGCGCAACGTGGACCAGGACCTCCGGATGCTCCGCGACCTCGAGGTCGAATATGCATTCTGAGACATGGATTGATGAAGACCTCGCCGAACTGCGGGAGAAAAGCCTCGAGCGCCGTTTGTCGGTCTTCTGCGAGGCAGGTGGAAAAATTAAAATAGACGGCAGGACGTTCCTTAATTTTTCCTCCAACGACTACCTCGGACTTGCCCGCCATCCGGAAGTAATTTCCCTAAGCCGCGAATACCTCGAATCCTACGGCTGCGGCGCGACGGCTTCCAGGCTGATAACCGGGACGCTGGACCCGCATTGTCACCTGGAACGGGTGATTGCCGCCCTGAAGGGATACCCCGAGGCCCTGGTCTTCGGCAGCGGATTTCTTGCCAATGCGGGCGTCATAACGTCAATCGTCGGCCGCAGCGATCACGTATTCGCCGATAAACTCGCACACGCCAGCATCATCGACGGCATCGTCTTGAGCCGCGCCAACCTGAAGCGCTTCCACCACAACGATACGGACCATCTCAAGACGCTGCTCGCACAGTGCCCTGCCGCCGGCCGCAAACTCGTTGTCACCGAGTCTGTCTTCAGCATGGACGGAGATATCGCCCCGTTGCCCGAAATAACATCCGTCGCCGTCGAACACGGCGCTATGGTAATGGTGGACGAAGCGCACGCGACGGGGGTTTTCGGCCCGCGCGGAAGCGGTTTGATCAGGGAATATGCCCTCGAGGACCGGGTCAACGTATCAATGGGCACGCTTAGCAAGGCGCTTGGCGGATATGGCGGCTTTATAGCCTGCTCGCAGCCTTTACGCGAACTCCTCGTCAACCGGGCGAGATCGTTTATCTACACCACCGGGCTTCCGCCCTCCGTCGTGGGGAGCGCTCTGGGCGCTCTGGCTGTCGTGGAAAAAGCCGGCAATCCGGGTGCGGAGCTGCTCGCCAGGGCGGCTGTTTTCAGGAACAGCCTGCAGCAGGCAGGCCTTGAAACTTTGAATTCCGAAAGCCAGATAATTCCGGTGCTCATCGGCGAAAACGCCAGGACCTTAGCCCTGGCTCAACGGCTCAGAGCAAAAGGCATATTGACAGTGGCGATCCGCCCGCCAACGGTCCCCGAGGGGACTGCCCGCCTGAGGCTTTCCGTGACGCTGGACCACACCGCTCAGGACCTGGAATGGGCCGCCGAAGAAATTATCGCCGAGACAACCGGGGAGTTTGGTGCACGCGAAGACGCGAAAACGCGAAGAAAGAATTCCTGTTGACATCCAACACCCTGTATCCGAAGTCGATGTGCCCTGTATCGCCGCCCTTGGACCAGGGCCGGGGGGGCTTGGAAGACACTTTCGGGCGATTTTCCCTCGTCTGCTTTGTCTTTTTTCGCGTCTTCGCGTCTTCGCGTGAAAATATTCAACGCCCAACAGTCGTGGAGAACTACGGTGCTGCGCAAACGGTGAACGCTTACACCAGGGATGGGAAATGAAAAAGCCTGGAGTGATCCTCATTTCCGGATGGGCGCACAGGGCGGAAGCCATGCATCCGTTAGCCGATGTCATGCGTGACTCCCATCCGGTCAGTTCATTTTCCCTTGCCGAACTTCTCGTGCAAGGGAAGGAAGAGGATTCGCAAAACGGCGCAATTTCCGCGTATGCCCGTGCGATTTCCCGCCGTCTCGATGAGTCGGGCGAGCCCGCATGTATCGTTGGCTGGTCGACGGGAGGCATCGTAGCTATAGAAGCGGCGGCCAACAACCCGCAGAAAGTCGCTGCCCTGGTGCTTCTGAGTACGACAGCGCGGTTTTGCTCCTCAAAAGAATATACATCGGGCGTTGACCCGTCCGCTTTGCGGGTAATGATCCGAAAGCTGAAAAGAAGCCCTGAAGCGCTACTGGCTGATTTTCTCTCTCAGGCGGTTTTACCGATGACCATCCCGGCAGACGAACTGTCTTGCAGAACCCAGGACGCCCTCGACCAGGGAATCGATTCCCTGGTCCACGGGCTCGAATACCTCGCACAGGTTGACCTGCGCGATGCTCTTCCGGCCATATCCATGCCCTGCCTCATAATTCACGGTATGCAGGACAGGATCATACCCTGGCAGGCAGCCCGATTTCTAGCTTCCAATCTTCCGCTCTCCAATGCCGAGTTTTCGCCCTCCGCCGGACATTTGCTCATGGAGCAGTGCCCGAAGGACCTTATCCAACGCATCGCACAATTTGTGGGACCACTCAGATGAACCAGACCGCCGCCTCACGTTCAATTTGCGCACGTTTCGCCGCCGCCGCTCGAACCTATCACGACGAATCCAGCCTGCAGCGCACGGTTGCTTCAAAGCTTGCAGCTTCGATTCTGCCCCTGGAAAAGATCGACTGCGTTCTCGAGATAGGGTGCGGGACCGGTCTTTTGACCGAACTGCTGCGGCGCGGTTTTCCCGATGCCGCGATCCATGCCGTGGACATAGCCCGTCCCATGATAGACCTGGCCAGAGATCGCATCGGGGAGTACCGGATGCACTGGCACGTCGCCGATGCCAGGCAATTTTGCCCCGGCAGGGATTTTCCTTTGATTGTCAGCAGTTCTGCCCTGCATTGGATGACCCCGGTGTCGGAAACCGTCAGGCGGCTCGCCGGTATGCTCGAACCCGGCGGAAACCTGGTTTCCGCTCTGATGGTCAAGGGTACCTTCGAGGAACTCCACAACGCGCGGCAATATTTGTTTCCCAATAAGACGGCTAAAGTCTGCCTGCCGCCCGCCGAAGAGGTCCTTGAAGCAATTGCCTCCGCAGGACTGAAAATCGAGAGCAGCCGCCAGGAGGTTCTCATGGAGCGCTATGATTCTGCCTGCGGATTTTTTCGAAGCCTCAACCGGCAGGGGGTAACGGGCATGGCCGATAACGGATGCAGCCTGCTTAACCGAACCGAACTGCGCAAGCTCATTTTATATTACGATCAGCGATTTGCGGCCCCGGCCGGAGGAGTATTCGCTTCCTACCGTGTCCTGTATGTAAAAGCGGGGAAGGAGAAATGATTACGCCAGCCGGAGGGGTCTTCATTACAGGAACCGATACAGGTGCAGGCAAGACTGTTGCGGCTGCGGCAGTGCTGGTCTCGCTGCGCGCCGCCGGGATCGACGCCGTCCCCATGAAACCCGTGCAGACCGGCGCTATTGTGCAGGGCTCGGTTTTGCAAAGCCCGGACCTCGAATTTTGCCTCCGGATGGCTGAATTGCGGCCGGACGCCGGCGAACTTCAGGACATGGTCCCCTTCATTTACGAACCGGCCTGCTCCCCTCATCTCGCGGCAGCCAAAGCGGGCCGTGAGATTTCGCTCGATCGTATCATTGAGGCTTTCCACCGGCTGGTCCAAAGGCACGAGCGCGTAGTTGTGGAAGGCGCTGGAGGTCTGCTGGCCCCCGTTTCCGGCGACAAGACCATGATCGATCTCATGGCGGTACTAGGGCTTCCTGTTATCCTGGCGGCCCGCCCCGGTCTGGGCGCCATTAACCATACCCTCCTTTCGGTCAGGGAACTCGAGCGCACTGGCCTTGAGTTGCTCGGAATAATTTTTTGTGAAACGAACAATACTGGCTGGGGCGAAATCGAGGAAAATAACGTGGAAACCATCGCGCGGATGGGAAAAGTGCCGGTGCTTGGGCGTATTCCTTATATGCCCGGACTGGATGAGGGCATGAGTCCTCAGGTTTTTGCAAGATATACGGCCCGGTTGAAGCTTTTCAGACAGGATTAACAGGAAAAGAATGCAAAGGGCCGTGGAAGGCTTTCAGGCGATTCGCCTCTGCTCTTTCTCTTTTCGCCTTCTTCGCGTCTTCGCGCCTTCGCGTGAAAAAAATTCCGAGACTCCAAGCGTTTCGTAAAAGTAAGGAAGAAAAAAGAGTCATGAAAGAAATCAGCGAATACTACCGCGAACTTGATCAGGCAAGCCTCTGGCACCCATATACCCGTCACTCGGCGCTCAGGGACGGTTTTCCCGTAATTACGAGAGGCGAAGGGACCTTCCTGTTCGACCTCGAAGGCAACCGCTACGTGGATGCAATATCTTCCTGGTGGGCCTGCAACCTGGGTCACAGCCACCCCAGGCTCGTCCAGGCCATCACCGGTCAGGCAGGGGAACTCCAGCACAGCATTCTCGGCAACCTCACGCACCCCAGGGCCGCTGAACTGGCTTACAAACTTTTGGGGTTCTTCCCCGACAGGCGCAGGAGAGTGCTGTTCGCAAGCGATGGCGCAAGCGCGGTGGAGGCCGCGCTTAGAGTTGCCGTTCAATACTGGCATAACATAGGGGAGAAAGGCCGTTTCCGGTTTGCAGCTTTCGAAGACGCCTATCATGGTGACACCCTCGGAGCAATGGCCGTTGGATACCTGCCCGCTTTCCACGACCCCTACCGTTCTTTGCTGTTTCCGGTCCACAAAGTGAAAACGCCCGACTGCGCCCAATGTCTCCCCGGGACCGTTCCGCAGACATGCGGCCTCGAGTGCTTTTCTCCCATGGAGTGCACTCTCAGGGGACACGCAGACGAGCTTGCAGCCGTAATTGTCGAGCCGTTATGCCAGGGGGCCGCCGGAATGAGAATGTATCCTGCCAGGTACCTCCAGAAGCTGAGCGAGCTTTGCAGGGAAAACAGCATACTGCTCATAGTTGATGAGATCGCAATGGGCTTTGGACGCACCGGCAGGATGTTCGCCTTTGAGCACGCGGGCATTGACCCGGATATCGTATGCCTCGGCAAGAGCCTTTCAGGCGGCTATCTTCCAATAAGCGCAGCGGTGGTGAAAGAGGAAATCTTCAAAACCTTTGCCGATGAACCCGAGGATCATACATTTTACCACGGGCATACTTTTGCAGGGAACCCCATTGCGGCGGCCGCGGCGATCGAGTGCCTGAACATATACCGCGAAGAAGGAATAGTGGAAAAGGCCGAGCGCTTGGGGGGCATGCTGGCCGCTGAGTTCGAGGCTTTCAAGGACGTTGCCGGTGTTGCCAATGTCCGCTGCCTTGGAATGATCGCCGCATTTGAATTGACCGAAAAAGAAAATCTGACCGGGGTAGAGCGCGCCCGGCGGCTATGCGCGGCGATGCTGCAGCAGGGGTTCCTGATTCGCCCTCTCGGCGCCACTATTTACCTTATGCTTCCATTGATTACGGATGACGAGGTTATGGCCGAGACCGTGAAGGTCCTGCTGGAAACGGTTGTAGCGTGAGCCGTGAATAGTGAATATTCACTATTCACTACTCACTACTCACTACTCACTACTCACTACTCACTACTCACTACTCACTACTCACTACTCACTATTCACTATTCACTGCCCAACCCCAGGTAGGCCCTCGCAATCCCGGGATCGGACTGGAGCTGCTCTGATTGCCCCTCCAGCACGACGCGGCCGCGTTCGATAACGTAAGCGTAAGAGGAAACCGCGAGCGCCTGCCGCGCGTTCTGCTCGACCAGCAGGATAGTTTGCCCTTCATCGCGAAGCTTGCGGATAAATTCGAAGATAAACCGCACCACCAAGGGAGCCAGTCCAAGTGAAGGTTCGTCCAGAAGAAGCAGCTTAGGGCGGGCCATAAGACCCCGCGCAATCGCCAGCATCTGCTGCTCTCCCCCGGACAGGGAACCGGCCGGGGACCTGCTTCGCTGGCGCAAAATCGGGAAATACTCCTCCATTCGCCCGATTTCGGCGGGCAAGCTCCGGCCATGCCGCCTGTAGCCCCCGAGTTCCAGGTTCTCCCGCACACTCATTGTCGAAAGCACCTGCCTTCCTTCGGGCACCTGCACTATTCCCCGGGCAACCCTGTTGTGGGTCGCCATTCGTGTAATATCCCGCCCATCGAACACAATACTTCCGGACCGAACCGGCGCCAGACCGCTCAACGCATTCAGGATCGTGCTCTTTCCGGCCCCGTTTGGTCCGATCAGCGAAACGATCGACCCTTCGTCGATGCGAAACGAGACATCCTTTACGGCCACGACAGGGCCGTAGTTCACTTTGATGCCGGTTGCCTGCAGTATGGGACTCAATCTCTAACCTTCTACCCCCAGGTATGCTTCGATCACCTCCGGATGAACGGCCACTTCTTCCGGCGTTCCCGTGGTGAGCGTCTGCCCGAAGTGGAACACGGTAATCCTTGAGCAAAGCCTCATTATGAACGGCATATTGTGCTCGATCAGCAGAATCGTGACACCTGCGTGCACCAGGGAACGAAAAAGACTTTCCATTTCATCGATCTCCCGCTGCCGCATCCCGGCAATGGGTTCGTCGAGAAGCAAAAGACGCGGGCGCAAGGCAAGGGCCCTGGCGATCTCGAGCCTCCTGCGCTCACCGTAGGAGAGGCTGCCGGCCGGGACCAGCGCCCGGGTTTCGATCCCCACTCTCGACAGGCAGCCCATGGCGTCCTGCATGCCCTGTCGCTCCTCGAGCCGCGCCGACGGCAGTCTGAGCAAACGGGGAACAAGCGCGCGGCCCACCCTCAGGTGCTGTCCCGCAATAACGTTCTCCAGGCAGGTCAAGTTCGAAAAGAGGCGGATGTTCTGAAAGGTGCGGGCCACTCCCAGGGCGGCAATCCGGTGGGGTGGTAACCGATGGATCGGCGCGCCGTCGAGTAGCAGGCGGCCGGAATCAGGCCTTGTAAGGCCGCTTGCCACGTTTATCAGGGTCGTCTTGCCCGAGCCGTTCGGCCCTATAAGTCCGTGGATCGTTCCGGCCTCAACGCAAAAAGAGACCCGTGAAAGAGCGTTGACTCCTCCGAAAGACCGGCTGATCTCTTCTAATTCGAGAAACACGGCTCAGACCTCGCTATGAACTGGGCCGCCGGCCTTCCTGTTGAAAAAGAAGATCAGCCCGTTGGGGAGGTAAAGGATCACGAGCAGAAGAATGACTCCGTTCACGCCGAGGCGCAAAGACCCGGCCGTCACCCCGACTCCCCGGAGCACTTCGGGGAGGGCCGTGAGTATAAATGCTCCTAAGATGGGGCCGTAAACCGACTGGCTCCCTCCGACAATGTTAAAGATCAGCAGTTGGACGGCGGCGTAAAAGCCAAACTCACCCGGTGTTATTATGAAGTTCAGATGAGCATAGAGGGCCCCGGCGATTCCGGCGATGAAGGCGCCCAAAACAAACGCCAGGGTCTTGTAGTAGGACGTGTTGATGCCCATAACCATTGCTGCGGTTTCATCTTCACGAATGCTGGCCAGGCTCCAGCCGATTTTCGAACCGCGAAGGATCGACAGAAAATAAGTTGTGGCTGCGAGCAGGCCGTATATTATGAATGTTGTGGTCTTAGTCGGGATGCCAACCAGTCCCTGGGCGCCTCCGGTGATATCCATGTTTACAGCGGCAATCCGCACGACCTCTCCGAATGCCAGGGTGGCCATGGCCAGGAAAATGCCCCGCATGCGCAAAACCGGCATACCGATTACAAGCGCAGCTATTGCGGACAGGCCGGCTCCTGCGGCGATCGAGACCGGGTACGGCAGGTTGAAGCGCATGGTCAGAATGCCGGAAGCGTATGCGCCGATTCCGGCGAAAGCGGCATTGCCAAGTGAAAGCAGCCCGGCCGAAAGCGTGACATAGAGGCTGAGGGCAAGAATGGCATTAATCCCGATGAAGTTGATAAGGCTTCCGTAGACCGCATAAAACTGAGACAGGGATTCCATCAGGCCTCCCGCACCCGCCCGCGTCCGAGCAGTCCGGAGGGCTTCACGATCAGGATCACAAAAAGAACGGCGAAAGCCACGGCATCGCGCAGATTGGATGAGCCCGTCAGTGCGACCGTTAACACCTCGCTCAATCCGAAGGCGATTCCACCGAGGATGGCCCCGGGAATACTTCCCATACCTCCCAGGATTATTACGGCAAGCCCCTTGAGTTCTATCGAGCGGCCCATATCCGGGGCCAGGGCATCGAAATAGAGTCCGTATAAAATGCCGGCAGCTCCGCCCAGGGCAGAGGATACAAAGAAGGTCAGGGCAATTACGCCGTCAACATTTATGCCAAGCAGCCGCGCCGTACGTTCACTCTCGGCGACTGCCCGTATGGCTTTGCCCGTGCGGGTGTACCTGACAAACGCCGTCAAAGCCAGCATCAGCCCCAGGGCGATCAGAACGATTTCCACCTGGAGAGAAGTTACCGTAACTGACTCGAAGCGCCAGACTCGATTCAGGAAAATCCCTTCCGGAAATCGCACCGTTCGCGCCCCGAAGATGCTCAGCGCAACGCTCTCGAAAATGATTGCCATGGCGATGCTGGAAATAAGGCCGGAGAGGTTTGAATCGGCGCGGCGGCGAAGAGGAACGAAAGCCACCCGGTCGAGCACGAGTCCGAGTGTTCCGGAAAATAGAGCTGCCAGGGGAAAGGCGATCCAGGTTGACAGGCCTGCAGCCGTTGTAAGCCAGAGCGCTGTCAGCCCGCCAAGGGTAAAAATGGCAGCATGGGCGAGATTGAGGATATCCAGGACACCGAAAACCAGCGTATAACCGACTGCAAAAAGCCCGTAAACGCTCCCGATGAAAAACCCGTTTATCAGTTGCTGCAGCAGAACGGCCATACGGCAATGTTTCTTGCGTGAGGAAGGGTTCACCGCGAAAAGACCGCATCGCGGCTTTTGAATATTTAGGGCCTGTCCACAGATAAAACCTGATTATTCTCCAAAAATCGCGAACTTGCCGTCTCGCACTATCTGAACTACCGGAGTGTGGTCCGCATCGCGGTTCGCGGCAAAGGAAAATTTGCCGAGCACGGTGTCGAGGTCCCTGATTTGCGTAAGCGCATCGCGCACTGCCTTATGATTATCGGTCGAACCGGCGCGCCTCAGCGCTTCCCTCGCGATGTAGACTCCGGCGTAGGCCTGGGCTGCGAACTGATCGGGCGGGGAACCGTATCTGGCGGTGTAGGCTTCAACAAAATGACGATTCAGCGGGTTTGAGGAGGCTGCATTCCAGGCGGCCCCAACGATCACATTCTCAGCGGCCTTGCCTGCATTTTTCATCAATGAGGGCGAATTGAATCCGTTTCCGCCTATAATGGGCACATCCGTGGGAATCCCCAACTGCCGTGCCTGGCTCACTATTCCGGAGGCTTCCTCCACAAGCGCAGATACGATCAGTGCATCCGGGTTTACGCTCTTGATCTGCGTCAACTGGGCTGAAAAATCACGGTCACCCTTGGCGAAAGTCTGCTCGCTCAGAATCTGTATGCCGGAGTCCATGAGCGTCTTCTTGAAAACATCGTAGCCGCCCTTTGTGAAGGCGTCATCGTTCCCGTACAATAAGGCCACTTTCTTGATGCCTAATTTTTCCTTTACGACGCGAATCGTGTTTGGAATGACGACCATTTCCGTCAGAGAGTCGCGAAAGATGAAGTCGCCGATTTCAGTGATGCCCTGCGCGGTGTTGCTTATGCCAAGAACGGGGACCCCGGCCTGCTGAGCGATTCGGTCCGCCACCTGGGCCGTGTTGCTCAGGGTTGGGCCTAAGATCGTTGCAACCTTGTCGGCGAAGATGAACCTGTTGAATACATTTACGCCCTGCTGAGGCTGACTCGCATCGTCTTCGAAAATCGCGGCGATCTTGACCCCATCCTTCGCGGCCTGTGAGTTTATCTCATCGACGGCCAGGAGCGCGCCGTACTTCTGGGTCTCGCCATAGGCAGCGGCGGCGCCTGTCATACTGAGCGCAAACCCGACTTTTGCTTCTTCTGCCGCAGCGGGTGCGCCGCAGCAAACCCATGTCAGTCCTAAAACCAAAACCAGGGCTGCGGATACTCTTTTCAAATTGTTTCCCTCCAAGATAGAACGCAAAGCATAAAAATCAGGTCCTGCAAGGGATCGTGACCATTCGGAAAATGGCTCACCTACCTTCGTCTGTCAAGCCGAAAAGGTGAAACCGGCACATCCTTTGCGCCATTTTTCCGTCCGTGACGCATTGATGCACTTTTCCACGGGAAATCCTCAGGAGGGGAAATTCCCTATAACCGCGCTCGAAGCGGCATCCCACCTTTTTCCATTCTTCAACTCGCTTGACACACTCCAGGTTCTGTGCAATAGAGTTTCCAAATGCGGGAATATAGTGAATAAACTAACTATCTCTATCGGGGCACCTTTTTATAGAAGTGTTGTTTCTTCGTTTCCTTCAGTGTGCGAACTCTATTCCGGCTCTTTTCGTTGATCTTCGAGTTGCTGTCCCACATCCGTCTGCGAGCTTTGGTTTTGAGCTGAAGGCCTCACTTTGGTACCCCGGGGGAAAGGAGGTGGTGCTAGTCTTGCCGTTTTGATGACGTGCTAAGCGATTTAAGTCTTGTAACCCGTGATTAATAGTGGCTTTACAAACGCATTCTTTTTCAGGGAGGTTTTATCATGGCAGAACAAGCAACGGGAAATCCGGCGGTCGTTGGGTTGGCAGGTTTCGGCATGACAACGCTTTTACTTCAGTTTCATAACCTGGGCTGGTGCGGGAGCGGGATTGTTTTTTGCACGGCTTTAGCGTTTGGCGGGGGTGCACAGCTCATAGCCGGGTTCCAGGAATTTAAGGCAGGTAACAATTTCGGCTACAGCGCCTTTGTATCCTATGGAGCTTTCTGGATCGCATTGGCGCTTATGTTCCTGGTCTTGGACGTGCAGAAAGCAACAGGCACTTTTATAGGAGAGCATCTCAAGATTACCGGGTTCGATCTTGGAATGTTTCTCTTGGGATTTACAATTTATACGGCAATTATGTGGATCGGTTCGTTTGCAGTCCATACCGCCATGTTTCTTACCTTCCTCACCCTGTTGCTGGGCTTTATCGGCCTTGATCTGGTCTTTTTGGCCGGCATGAAAAATCTGCTGACCATCACCGCTTGGGATTTGGTCGTTTGTGCTCTTCTTGCATGGTACATGATGGCGCATGTAATTTTTCTGCAGGTTTTCGGCAGGGATGTCCTGCCGGTGGGCAAACCGCTGGTGGCTAAGCCGGCATAATCTCCGCCGGATTGGATAAATTGATCTAGCTTGAAAAACCGGCAGCCGGTTCAACATTCTATTGTTGTTCCGGCTGTTTTTATGGCCCGGTCCCGCCGCCAGACTTACCGTGGGACAAAGGTTTTCAGATCAAAAAACATAATTCGAGTGTCTTCAGCAACGTCTTGTTCACGGTAAAAATCAAAACCGTTTTTTTGGTAAAATCCTAAGACGTGAGGATCATTATAAGCATCAACGGTCATAAACCGGCACCCGGTACGGTTCTCGGTGGTGAAAAGCTGTTTCAAAAGATTCACTAATGCGGTACCGACATCCAAGTTATGGAATTCTTTAAGAACCCCTAATCTGCCGATTTTTACGGCTGGCAGAGCTGCATATCGTAGACCTCGGGGGATTGACTTAACCACCAATTTTGGAAGTGAGACGCGCTTTATTGTGTCATTGGAATGACTCACAAAGGCGAGCGGAATACTCAGTTCGTCATCCATCTTGACACTAAAGGCATACGTTTCCGCAATCAACTCAACCTTGTGTTGCACAGCGTCGTTGCGGATGAAATCGTTTAGATCGTCCCTACCGCAATCGAAGCTATGGAATATAGAAAAATCAGTTATCTTGCAGAAAACGAAACCATCGGATTCGATGCTATTTCTGTCGCAGGTCAGCATTTTGTAGAGCCAGCTTCTTTGCTTGGCTTAGTTTGGGCGTAGCTATGCTGTGGGAAGGTTTGTCCAAATTTGCCTCAACCTTCTTCAGAAATGTTACTGCTTCATCTTTTTTTAAGACCGGAGTAGGCTTGATTGGCATCGCCATACCATTCCTCCATTTCATGGTTGCCCTGCGCTGCGCGACATCTGGCAAGATATAGTCAAAGCTTAACAATTGTGTCAAACAAAATCCATGGGGTGAACACCCTACCTCGTTCCTAAAATTCGGAAACTTCCCTAAAAATCTTAAACTACTTACACAAAGGCGGCAATTCTCAATCAGGTAACTCATTATTCGTTAATCCTGCCACTCAACTAAGATAGATTGTCATCCCGAATATTGTTATTGAAAATGACCCAGTACCAATTTCTTCCAATTCTGTACATTTTTTACCGGGCTGATCGAAAAATGAAAAAGCCGGGAGCTTTCTCCCGGCCGATATGAGTAGATTAATTTATGTGAGGAAATGCCTATCAATCATCAGGCCAACACCTAAGGCCTGCCGTCAAACCTTTCTTCCCAACTCCCGTCTTTGCAAACAAAGCATCGGCGTTCTTCGCATACCCGCTCGCCGCTCTTGAATCTAAAATCTCCTAAAAGACAAACTCCAATTTCCATCGCCATACCCTCCCCCTGGTAAAATTGCTTTTCTCCAGAGACCTTTGCTGATTGACTCGAAAACATGATAAGCATTCTTATTCAGGAATTCCACCTGAAATCTGAGATATCTATTCCCCTTCCTGTTCCGCCGTAGCCCATCGTTCGCTCTCCACGCTCAGCGGGCTCTGCGCTGTGGCCGATTCAAGCCCGGCGTAACTGTGCCCGTCTTCACTTATCCTGATTGCAGGATCGGATTTAAGTATTAACTTCCAACCCTGAAGCGAAAACGCACAAGCTTCCATATGCCCGATTAACCTCACATCTATGGGCCGGGAGGGATATGAGAAGAGCCAAGATCAACGATTTCGTGGATATTGACCGTATCGTCCGTGCCTGGCAATCGCATTTTACCCTTAGCATTTCCCCCGAATCTTTAATTGTCGCCTTCTTTTCCTGGGCGATACACCTTGCCGATTTGCCCGGAAAAAAGACAGAGCTCCTGACGGAATATTTAATCAAAATATCCAAGTATTTCGAATACATTTCCCACACTGCGATGGGCTCTGAACATCCTCCGTGCTTCGAGCCGCTGCCTCACGACGAGCGTTTTAGTAACGACGAGTGGAATAAATGGCCGTTCAATATCATTTCTCAAGGGTTTCTCATGATGGAGAGCTGCTGGCAGAGCGCCACCACTAACGTACACGGCCTTGCAAGCCATTATGAAAACGTGGTCTCCTTCACAACGCGCCAGTTGCTCGATATGCTTGCCCCTCCCAATTTCATTCTGACAAATCCCGAGGTATTGAAAATAACCCGTGAGCAGTACGGCGCCAATTTGGTGAAGGGCTGGGTGAATTTTCTCGAGGACACGAAACGGGGGCTCAATCGCGAAAAACCGGTTGGCGCTGAAGCATTTCGCGTTGGCGCAAACATTGCCGTCACGCCGGGTAGGGTGGTTTTCCGCAACGGGTTGATGGAGTTGATTCAGTACAGTCCGAGGACCGGACGGGTTTACCCCGAACCCTTACTCATAGTCCCTGCCTGGATAATGAAGTACTACATACTCGATCTGTCGCCCCATAACTCGCTTGTCAGATACCTGGTCGAAAAAGGATACACGGTTTTTATGATCTCGTGGAAAAACCCGGGACCGGAGGACCGCGATATTTCAATGGACGACTACCGCAGGCAGGGGGTTATGGCTGCCCTTGATGCTGTCTCCACCATAATCCCGGAGAGCAGGATTCATACCCTGGGATATTGCCTCGGCGGGAATATTCTCACGATAACGGCGGCAGCAATGGCCAGGGATGATGATAATCGAATCCGCAGTTTGACCTTGCTCGCGACCCAGAGCGACTTTACGGAAGCCGGCGAGCTGATGCTCTTTATCGACGAGTGCCAGGTGTCTTATCTGGAAGACGGCATGTGGGAGAAAGGATATCTGGATACCGGGCAGATGGCCGGGGCCTTTCAGTTGCTTCGCTCCAACGACCTTATATGATCACAGTTCATTCATGCCTATTTGATGGGGGAGCGCCGCTCGATGTCGGACCTCATGGCATGGAACGCTGATACTACCCGGATGCCGTATCTGATGCACAGTGAGTTTCTGAGGTCCCTGTTTCTTGATAACGATCTCGCCGAGGGACGTTACCATGTAGGCAATCGTCCCGTTTTTCTCAGCGACATACAGGTCCCGGTCTTCCTGGTGGCAACGCTCCGAGATCATGTGGCCCCTTGGCGCTCGGTCTACAAGTTTCTTTTCTTTAACAATGCTGAGGAGTTAACTTTTGTTCTCTGCAGCGGCGGCCACAACGCCGGCATAATCAGCGAACCCGGGCTTCCCGGACGGTCATTTCGAATATTGAAACGGAAAACGGGCGAGAAACACATTGACGCCGATTCATGGCTCGAAGAGACCCCCGCGCAAAACGGCTCCTGGTGGGTCCCCTGCGAGCGTTGGCTGGCTGAGCACTCATCTTCGCTTGTTGCCCCTCCTTCCATGGGGGCCCCTGAAAAAGGGCTTCCACCGCTGAGCGATGCGCCCGGCGCCTATGTGTTCCAGGACTAGACCCTGCCGCCCGGCCATGGCATCGGGCCGCAGGAAGCGGATTATTCCCTCGCCGGCGTTGTATATCCGATTGCTCGCATGACGTTTGATCCGGCCCTGCTCCATGCCTGGTTTCCATGCGGAAAGGGTCCTTTCCCGCCTTCGCCGGCGGTCCCACGAAAAGAATGGATGGAAACTGATGCTGAAAAAACCGGTCCTCGATTATTTCTTCAAGCCGGGAGCCATTGCGGTCATCGGGGCGAGTCCAAGGGAGACCTCCATTGGCTGCACGCTGCTGACTAATTTAAAAAAAGACGGATTTCCCGGTCCGATCTATCCCATCAATCCGAATCACGAGGAGATCCTTGGCCTCAAAGCCTACCCTTCCGTAGCGGCAGTGGGCGCGCCCATCGATTTGGTAGTTATCTCCGTGCCCATCCAGGGGGCGCCGGCAGTCATGAAGGAATGCGGCGAGGCCCGGGTGAAGGCGGCCATCATCATTTCGGCCGGTGGAAAAGAGGTGGGAGAAGAAGGGGTGCGCGTAGAGGAGGAAATTCGGTTCGAGGCGCAACGCAGCGGGATACGCTTCCTCGGTCCCAACTGCATGGGGATTCTCTCCCCCGTCAACGGCTTGAACGCCAGTTTTGCGGCCCACTCTGCCGAACCCGGGAGCCTCGCGCTGCTCTCCCAGAGCGGAGCCATCTGCAGCGCCATTCTGGACTGGGCGGCAAGCGAAAAGATCGGCTTTTCGCATTTTGTCAGCGTCGGTTCAATGGCCGATTTGGACTTCGCCGACATGATAGACTACCTTGGAAACGACCCGAACGCGCGAAGCATCATCATCTACATGGAGAACATGACCCGGCATCGCAAGTTTATGAGTGCAGCGCGCTCCGTTTCCCGGGTCAAGCCCATCATCGTGGTCAAATCGGGGCGCAGCGACGCAGCCGCCAAAGCCGCGGCCTCACACACCGGGGCCCTCGCCGGACAGGATGATGCCTACAATGCGGCGTTTCGCCGTGCTGGAATCATCCGGGTGGACACTATCAGCCAGCTCTTCGCCTGTGCGCAGGCCCTGGACAAGATGCAGCGGCCCACCGGAGGCAAGCTGGCCTTCATTACCAACGCCGGTGGTCCCGGGGTCATGGCGGTCGATGCTTTGAGCAAATGGCGCCTCGAGCCGGCAACGCTCAGCACTGAAACGCTTCAAAAGCTGGATGCGTTTCTCCCCCCCTTCTGGAGCCGGGGAAATCCCATCGATATTCTCGGAGATGCGCCGCCGGATCGCTATGTGCAGGCGGTGCAAGTCTGCCTGGAAGCTTCCGAGCTTTCGGGATTGATCGTAATTCTAACCCCGCAGGCCATGACGGACCCTACGGGAGTGGCCAACGCCATGGCTACCGGCATCAAGAATCGGCACAAGCCCTTCATGGCCGTATGGATGGGGGCCCAGGACGTGGAAGCCGGCATAAGAATACTCAATGAGGCCCGCATTCCCACCTTCGCCACTCCCGAAGAGGCAGTGGATACCTTCATGCACATGTACTCGTATTCCCGCAATCTGGAACTCCTGCAGGAAACGCCGCCGAGCCTGCCGCACGAAATCCAGGTCAACAGGGGCCAGGCGAAGACCTTCATCGACCAGTGTCTCAAGCGACGCGAGAGAATCCTTTCGGAAATTGAATCCAAGGCCATCTTGTCGGCGTATGGCATTCCGGTCAACCGCACCGTTGTGGCATCGAGCCCGTCTGCAGCAGCCGAGGCCGCCAAAGGCATCGGCTTTCCTGTCGCGGTCAAGATCTACTCGCCCGACATCACCCATAAATCCGATGTGGACGGCGTCCGGCTTCATTTGAGGAGTGAGCAGGAGGTTGCAGCGGCTTTCGAAGAGATCACCTCCAGGGCAAGGATGCTGAAGCCTGAAGCGAAGATTTCGGGGGTAACGGTGCAAAGCCAGGTGAAAAAATCCGAAATCGAATTGATCGTTGGAAGCAAGCGCGACCCGCAGTTCGGTCCACTCATCCTCTTCGGTATGGGCGGAATACTGACCGAGGTGCTCAAGGATTCGGCGGTGGCCCTGCCTCCTCTCAACTTGCTCCTGGCCCGCCGTCTCATGGAGCGGACCAGCGTCTATCGCCTCCTGCAGGGTTACCGTAATATTCCCGCAGCCAACGTGGATCTCATGGCGGAGTTTCTCGTTCGAATTTCGCAACTGGTGGCCGATTTTCCGGAAATCGTCGAATTGGACCTCAACCCTGTGGTCATCAGCGAGGGATGCCCGGTGGCTATCGATGCCCGTATTGTGGTCGAGCACAGCGAGGTGGCTGCCCCACGGCACCTGATCATCAGTCCTTATCCCAACCAGTATGAAAGTGACTGGATGCTCAAAGACGGCACCCCGGTGCTGATCCGTCCCATGAAGCCCGAGGATGAGTCCCTGGCAGCGGACCTGCTGGACAATTGCTCCGAACAGACGATCTACTTTCGCTATTTTAGCGTGATAAAAACCTGGCCCCATGAGGCTTTGGTCCGCTTCACCCAAAACGACTACGACCGGGAGATCGGTATTGTCGCCATTGGGCTGCCGCCGGGACCAACCGTAATGATGGGGGTTGGAAGGCTGGTGATGACCCCGGAGCGGGATTCATCCGAATTTGCCGTGATCGTGGCCGATCCGTGGCAGGGCGAAGGTCTTGGTCCGAAGCTGATCGAGCGGACCATAGAAATTGCAAAGGAAAATGGAGTGCGGACCCTGTCCGGAGAGGTGCTGGCTCAAAACCGGCCCATGCTGGGTCTGGTAAAAAAGATGGGATTTACCATCCTCGAGCCTGACGAGGGTACATGCCGGGTGGAGTTGGACCCGGCTTCCTGGACCGGAGCAGATTATGAAGATGTTTAAGGGAGGACTTCTTTAGCACTCAGGGAAAAACAGCGTACCGGGTATTTACTCGATAAAAGTTTTGAGGCAAGGCTGCCTGTTCGGATTTTTGAGCTTTTGAAGGGCTTTTTTCTCGATCTGCCGGATACGCTCCTTGGAAACATTGAATCTCTTCCCGATTTTTTCCAAAGTTTCCGCAGGCTGGCCATCCATTCCGAATCTGAGTCGGAGGATTTTCTCTTCGCGAGGCTGAAGCGTTGAGAGCAGGGTACGGGTGATCTCGGCCAACTCTCTATCCGAAGATTCGTCCACCGCAGATATGGCCCGCTCGTCCTCGATGAAATCGCCCAGGCTCTGTTCGCCCTCTCCGATCGGTGTTTCCAGGGAGACCGGCTGGGCGGCAAGGCTCAGAACCATCTGAACCTTTTCGACCGGCAATTTCGAGCGTTCGGAGATCTCCAACGGTGTAGGCTCCCTCCCGAGTTCCTTCAGAAGTTCATAATAGACCTTGAAGAAAAGGTTCCTCAATTCGATAACATGAACAGGTAATCGAATTGTTCGCGTCTTGTCGTAAATCCCCCGGATAATACTCTGCCGTACCCACCAGGTCGCATACGTGCTGAATCTGTTTCTCTTGGTATGGTCAAAACGTCCGACTGCTTTGAGCAGCCCCAGGTTGCCTTCCTGAATGAGATCATCGAAAGTCATCCCTCGGCCTCTGTAGCGTTTGGCAATGCTCAGAACCAGGCGCAAATTGGCGCTCACCATCTCATGCTTCGCCATATCCACAGCCGACATTGTGGCCCGCACACGAGAGAGCAAAGCCGAAAAAATCGAATTTTCGGGATAATCTTCGCTTGCACGCTCCAGTGTGCGCACGATTACCTTCAGAACTTTGTCCCTCACACCGGGGAAGGTCTTCTCGCGTTCGAGGAGCTTATTGACCTTGTCGCCAAGATCGGCCAGGATTGTATTCCCATCGGTATGATCGCCAACGGCTTGCACCAGTTCGTCCTGGCCGTTTCTGATTATCTGCGCCAGTTCGGTCTCGCGCTCCTTGGTGAGGAGCGTAAAACTGGATGCTTCTTTGAGATAACAAGTAATATAATCTCCTTCGAAATCCTGGTCAGGCGCCATAGGGACCTCGGAAAGAGCTTCTTTTTCCTCCTCTGCTTCTACTCGTTCCTCAGAGAAAACGGCAATATCAGTCTCCTCACCGGCCGGGGTGGGCTCTATGGGTTCGAGTTCCAGGTCCGGGCCGGAAAACTCGCCTCCTATCACCTGCCTGTCGATCAGGTCTTCGAAGTCTTCCTCCGCGGCACGTTCCTCAAAAAAATAACCGAAGGGACGGCCCTTCTTGGCGGCGTAGACTTTCATATTTTCTCTCCCTATTTACCGATTCACATTCGGCTTTACGGGCTACAGCTTAATCTTTGGTGACGCCTTTATAATCTTCGATCGGCTCCGGGGTTATTTTGCATTTACTCAAAAAAGGCGGAGGACAGCCCCAGGCCGCCCCCCTCCTGAATATGTCGGTTTCCCCCAGGATTAGCCTTTTACGACCACGTAACGGCTGCCCTGCACATTTTTTACAAAAAGTAGCACTGGATCGCCGTTCGGGACCTTTGCGATCTCTTCTTTGAGATCACTCGTCGATTTCACCGCTTTGCGATTCACTTCCACTATTACGTCTCCCTGCCGAAGAGAGGCGCGGTCCGCAGGACTTCCAGGCTCGACGTTGGCAACCACAACCCCGTGATCGGCATCGATTCCAAGTTGTCGCGCCATTTGAGAATTCAGGTCCTGGACCTGAAGGCCCAATTTGCCCTGAACGGATTGTTTAGCCTCAGCGAGCTTAGTCCCGCCGGACTCGAGCATGGCTATTCGCACTGAGATCTTATGCTCTTTGCCATCCCGCACGACAGTCATCGGAACTTCCTTATCGACTGAAGTCGCAGCAACCAGCGCCGGTAAGTCATGGCTGTCACCTATTGCCTTCCCGTCGTATGAAATTATCAGATCACCGCGTTTGACTCCGGCTTTGTCTGCCGGTCCTCCTGGCACAACGTCAGCTACCAGTGCGCCTTTGGGGTCTTCCAACTGCAGCGCGGAGGCAAGCTCAGGGGTTACGGTCTGAATGTTGACTCCCATATAACCGCGGGTTACCTCGCCTTTTGCCTCCAACTGCGGGATCAGAGGCTTTGCCGTGTTGATCGGAATGGCGAATCCTATGCCCTGCCCCTCGGCAATTATAGCTGTATTGATCCCAACCACTTCTCCGCGCATATTGAACAGAGGGCCGCCGGAATTGCCCGGGTTAATCGAGGCATCAGTCTGGATGAAGTCATCGTATGGGCCCGCACCGATGACCCGGCCCTTGGCGCTCACGATCCCCGAAGTTACGGTCTGGTTCAGGCCGAAAGGATTTCCAATCGCAAGGACCCAGTCCCCTACCCTCAGAGCGTTTGAGTCGCCAATATTTACGGCAGGCAGGCTTTTTCCGGCGTCAATCTTCACGATTGCAAGGTCTGTTTTCGGGTCCTGCCCGACGATTTGAGCCTTGAACTCTTTCCTGTCGTTTAGTGTCACTTCAACCTCTTTGGCTCCCTCGACAACATGGTTATTGGTGAGAATATATCCGTCGGAAGATATGATCACCCCAGATCCGGCGCCCTGAACAGGCCGGTTTTGTTGAGACCTCGGGTTGTTGAAAAATTGTCCGAATGGGTTTCCCGGCATCTCCTGAAATGGAAATTCGGCTTTTTCAAACTTAGTCACTTTTACGTTGACAACCGAGGGGGTCAATTTCTCCGCAAGCGGAGTAAAAGGACTTTCCACGAACGATTTTGCAGGAATTTGCTGTTGAAGGGCGGGGCTCTCGGCAGCGGCTGAACCAATCGTGTTGAACCTTGACGACACAATAAAGCCTGCCAGAAGAAACAGAAGTGCCGTAAACACGACCGTGCTCATCCCAAAACGTCTGTTGGTTAAAGAATTCCCGATTCTCCCAAACATTGGTATTCTCCTTATCATGAAAAGATTTTTTTGCAATTTGCGTCTGCAGCGGCAGATCTCATCCTTTGAGGAAATATAGACAGGGAAGATTAAAAGAAAGTTAAGCGGGGATTAGAAGTTTCATATGTAGTTGAAAAAGCAGAGCAAGGCCGGGGTAAAAACACCTGCCCAAGCGTGTGGCCAAGAGGCCGAGAAAGTCAAGAAAGTCTTGCTGCTGTGTGAAATCAACCAGTTATGACGATATTTATCAATAGGCTATGTGACTATAGAGTAATCTGCTAAGATAAATCGGGATGGGGGTGTTACACTCTCTCGGTGCTATCTACCCTGAATTAAAGTATATTGAGGGCCTTGGCAGGCAAGATTCCTGAAACTCCTGCCTGATATAGGATGATCGAGGTTTCCTGGATTATAGACTTGGTGAGCGTGGAATGACGATGCGGCTCCTGGTTGTGGAAGATGAAAAAAAAGTATCCAGCTTTATCAGTAAGGGCCTGAAGGAAGAGGGCTACGCAGTCGATGTGGCATTCGACGGAAAGACCGGCCTTCAAATGGCCATGGATAAGATACACGATCTGGTCATTCTCGATATTCATCTGCCGGGGATGGACGGCATGAGCGTTCTTCATGAGCTGCGCAAGAGAAAGGTCTCAACTCCCGTGCTGCTGCTCACGGTAAGAGCAAACATTGAAGACAAGGTCCTGGGTCTGGATGCAGGCGCTGACGACTATCTGACCAAACCGTTCGCATTTCAGGAGCTTGTCGCCAGGATTCGGGCGCTGCTCAGACGGAAAACCGAGGCAGAACTTCCGGTGCTTCAGTTTGCCGATCTTACCCTCGACCCCGCTCGCCGTGTCGTCCTCCGAGGCGTCAAGAAAATTGACCTGAGCGCAAAGGAGTATGCTCTCCTTTATTATTTCATGCGGAACCCCGGGCTGGTACTAACCAGGACTCAGATCTCCGACCATGTTTGGGACTACAACTTCGACTCGATGACCAACATCGTCGACGTATACGTGAACTACCTTCGCAGGAAGATCGACTCGGATCGGGAGCATAAACTCATTCACACGGTTCGCGGCGTCGGCTATGTATTAAAAGAGGAGTGATCCTTGTATTTCAGGTCTATCCGGGCACGTATCACCATTTGGTATACGAGCCTTTTAACCATTACTCTGCTCATTGTGGGAGCGGCGGCATTCGGCCTTCTGTCGTACAGCCTCTCCCACGAGACGGACAACGCGCTCCATAGCGTTGCCAGCGCGTTGATCGAACGGGACCTTGGCGGATCAGCGACTCGTCTCTCTTCTGAAATCGATCAGGCTTTCCGTCGTTTTTTCGGTTTTTCTCCATGGGATCAATATTTTCAGATGCGTGACCCATCGGGCAACCGTGACGAACTCAGGTCTTTGCCTTCCACCAGGAAGTTGCCTCTGAGCAGGCAGGCCCTCGCAAACGCATTGCAAGGTCTATCTTCTTTTGAAACAGTGGAGGGTCTCGGGGAACATCCGGTGCGGGTGCTGACCATGCCCGTGATGGAATCCAGCAGAGTGACCAACATCATCCAGGTCGGAATGTCCCTTAAGAGTATCGATGAAACCCGTCTTCGGTTCCTTTTGATCATGGCGGGGGTGCTCCCTCTCGGCCTGATACTGGCTGCATCCGGTGGATGGCTTGTGGCCAATCGGGCATTGAAGCCTGTGGGCCGGATGACCGCCGCTGCCCGCCGGATAGACGCTGAAGACCTTAGCCAACGTGTGCATGAGACAGGGACGGGCGACGAACTGGACAACCTGGCCAAGACCTTGAACCAGATGCTCAACCGTCTGGATGCTGCATTCAGCCAGATCCGCCGGTTCAGTGCCGATGCCTCGCATGAACTTCAGACTCCCCTCACCATTTTGAAAGGTGAAATTGAGCTTGTTCTGCGTTCGGCGAGAACACAGGAGGAATACCGGGTAACCCTGGAGAGTGCTTTGGAAGAGGTCGACAGAATCGCTCGCTTGGTGGAAGGTCTACTGCTCCTGGCTCGCGCCGAGGTGGGGATACTGAGAATGGACCGAAAGGAGGTAGACCTGGTGCAGGTGCTTGAAGAGGTTTACCTCCGGCTCAAGCCACTGGCGGACTCCCATAGCATAGAATTTCGGCTCGGTTCCATAGAACCGCTCTGCGTTCAGGGTGATAGCGAGCGTCTCCAGAGCATGACAAATAACCTCGTGGACAATGCAATAAAATACACCGGGGCGGGAGGCAGTGTGACCCTCGAACTGCAGCGTGAGGGCCGATGGGCATCAATTCTCGTTTCCGATACTGGAATAGGGATTCCCATTGAAGAGCAAGAGCATATTTTCCAAGCCTTTTATCGCGCTTCGGAAGTCCGCTCCCTGGTAGAACGGGGAACCGGTCTGGGGCTGGCTATCGCTCAATCAATCGCTGTTGCTCACGGCGGGACCATCAGTGTAGAAAGCTCCCCCGGCCAGGGGAGCACTTTCAAGGCTCTGATCCCTATCGCCTCTTAGGCTACGAATTCCTGGAGACGTTAGCTGCTGTTACCGCAGCCTTGATCACCGTGTTGTCTCAGGCGGCTCACCGGGATTCGGTTCTTTCTGCCTCTACTATTCCCGAAAGGCGCTCGCGCGTATTGATGTCGGGGTTTTCCAGGACCAGGTCGAACAAACGCCTGAGGACCTTCCCCACCTCCGGTCCCGGCGAAATATCCAGGATCTTGATGATGTCATCCCCACTGAGCGCAAGCTCACGTACATTGGAGGCGGAGAGCCGTTTGAGCTGAACTCTCATCCTGTCTCCAAGACGTCTTATGCCCTCGATTCCGCTTTGGACTTGCTCAGCGGTTCCCGGATATCCTTCAGACAGGATCTCGGCTTCGGCAAGCGCGGTAAAATCCTCCAGAATCGCAGGATTTATAGTGGTCATGAATCGCCTGATCCGGGTGTCGCTCCAGGATACGGCTTCCGGGGGAAGCTGATGCAAAACGAGCGAGGAAACTTCATCGATGCTCCTGTTCGACATATTCCACCACTTCATTGTTTCCCTGGCACTGCGGGAGCTCTCGCGTCGAAAATCCGGCGCGGGTCCGTCCGCCGCCGCCTCGGCAGCCAGCAGGGCCATCTGGTGAAAAAGAGCGGCGAGCCTGACCCGCACTCTCTCCGGAGAGTTAACGATGCATGAAAGGGTATGCTCGTAGATCCCAACGCCCGATCCAGTGTGGGCCGGGATATTCGAGCCCTCATCCAGGCCGGGAAGCAGTTTCCCGAAGGCCCCGCTCTTTCTCAGCAGGCCAAAGGCCCCTATTATGTCCCGGCCGAGCAGTATCTTGAGTAGTTCGTCTCGAATCCGTTCGCCCGAAACATTTTCCAGCTTCCAGGACCACTCCCGCATCGCGGCGAAAGTGCCGGCTTCGACCTCGAAGCCGTAAATCGAGAGCATACGGGCAGCCCGAACGATTCTCAGCGGGTCTTCAGAAAACCTGTCCCGTGGATTTCCGACCGCGCGAATCAGTCCGGCCCTCAAATCCTCGCGGCCCCCGTTCGGGTCGGCCAGGACGCCATCCGGATATGAGAGAGCAAGCGAATTGATCGTAAAATCGCGTCGCCCGAGGTCTTTCAATATTCCGGTCTGTCCCGAAGGCTCGAAACTGGTCACTTCAATATCACGGGTCCTGGTGTGCACCTGGACCGTGCCGTGACGGATTCCCACCGGAATGACCCTTGAAAAAAGAGAGCTGATTTTCCCGGTGCTTGCGCTTGTAGCAAGGTCCCAATCCTTTGGTTCTACTCCGAGAAGGAAGTCACGCAAAGCCCCGCCGACGACCCACACGTCAAATCCGGCCTTGTGGATTATTTCCATGGCTGCGAGAACATCGCGCGGAACTAAAGAGAGTCCTGGCCTGTCAGACGGCATTGGCATCGGGAGAGAATCCGGATAGGATGTCAAAAATTTGTACTGTATATAAAATTTGTGTACTTTTTCGATCTGTGCGCACTGTGCCCACGGCACGTTTACATTTTTTCCGGCAAGCTTGAGCCCTATTCCCTAAAATGGCTTGATCTTTTCGCAATGGCCAATATAATAGAGAAACTTGGAAACTGCCAGTGTCTCGTAGGGTGTTTCCAGGTGGGCATTATACCGCGGACTTTAAAAGGCAGGTTTTTTGCATGGATACGGAACAAGCATACGGCAGGATGCAGGAAGCAAATCGCATAATCGAAGACTTCCCCATTGGGAAATACGCATTCTATGCGGTTCTGTATCTCGCGGAGATCGCGGCCTGTTTCGCGATCGTTCACTTTATTTAGGGTGGACTTATTCGTTGTAGATTGGTATATTCACCGGAACGTAATAAACAACTTTTTCGGAAACTGAAAATGTACGCTCCCCTGTCCCTACTACTAGTGCTACTACTTAGTCCGCTGAGCCGGACCGGGGGAACTTCCGCCTTTCTCTTCCTATGATTTAAACTGAGACTGACAGACGATTAAAGGCCATGGGTTCTCCCCATGGCCTTTTTGCATTTTATGGACTTTTTTATTTTAACAGCCTGCATTGCATAAGGAGAAAAAGATGAGCAGAAAGATCTATATTTTTGACACCACGCTCAGGGACGGGGAGCAGGTTCCGGGCGCAAAGCTCAATAAGAAGCAAAAAATCGAGGTAGCCCTGCAGCTTGCGAAACTTAACGTCGACGTGATCGAAGGGGGGTTCCCCTGCTCTTCCCCCGGTGACCTCCAGGCGGTCAAGGCCATCTCGCAACAGGTGAAAGGACCGGTGATCGCGGCCCTTGCCCGGGCGGTAAAAGAAGACATCGATCTCGCCTGGGAGGCCGTCCGGGAAGCGGAACAGCCCAGGATTCACGTTTTCCTCGGGTCATCTGACATTCATATCAAAAAGAAGCTGCGGCGGGATCGCGACAGTGCCCTCGAGATGGCTGTGGAGGCTGTTAAATATGCAAAGAGCCTCTGCCGTGAAGTCGAATTCTCGACCGAAGACGGGTCGAGAACGGATTTCGGCTTCCTGTGCCGCATTATCGAGGCTGCCATTCGGGCCGGGGCCGACGTTATCAACGTTCCTGACACCGTTGGGTACGCTGTGCCCGAAGAGTTCGGCGACCTCATCCGTAGAATCCGTGAGACCGTTCCATCGATTGACCGCGTCCGTCTGAGCGTCCATTGCCATGACGACCTCGGATTAGGGGTCGCCAACAGTATGGCCGCCATTCGCAATGGAGCAGACCAGGTGGAGTGCACGATCAACGGAATCGGCGAGCGGGCCGGAAACGCGTCCCTCGAAGAAATAGTTATGCTGCTCAAGACCAGGTTTGCAAGTTACCAGGCCACTACAGACGTCGATACCACGGAGATATTCCGTACAAGCCGAATGGTTAGCCGGCTCATGAACATCCCCGTCCAGCCGAACAAAGCCATAGTTGGAAGCAACGCCTTTGCGCATTCCTCCGGAGTTCACCAGGACGGCGTTCTCAAAGACAGGACAACATATGAGATCATGAGCCCTGAGGACCTCGGGATAAAACAGCACTCGATAGTGCTCACTGCCCGCTCGGGAAGGGCCGCCCTCAAACACCGCCTCGGCGAACTCGGTTTCTCGCTCCAACCTGAAATCTTCGAACGCGTCTATAATCGGTTTATCGATGTCGCCGACCGGAAAAAAGAGATCGCCAGCCAGGATCTCCAATCGATTGTCGAGATCGAGATTTCCAAGGTGCCCGAGACCTATGCGATGCACAGCCTGCAGATCATGAGCGGAACGAAAATGGTCCCGCTCGCTTCCGTAACTCTTAAAAGAGACGGTCAACTCTTTACCGACGCCGCGACCGGAAACGGTCCGGTAGACGCTGCTTTCAACGGGATAGAACGAATTATCGGGGTTTCGGGCAAGCTTCGCGATTATGACTTGAAAGCGGTTACGATGGGCAGGGACGCCCTTGGTGAAGCCATGGTGAGAGTGCAGATCGGGGAGACTATCTATTCGGGCATAGGGACCAGTCCGGACGTGATCGAAGCCAGCGCCCGCGCCTATCTGAATGCCTATAATCGATATTTTGCAAACGGCGGTGCGGAAATGCTTCAGAAGTTGGCTGCCGATGCCGCTCCTGCCGGGGTCAAGAAGACTTCCGCCGATTGACCGGCGGGCAGGGCCGCTCCGGATAATCAGCGATAGGAACCCGCCCTGGACTTGTTCAAGGGTCCGGGGCAAAAGCGCAGGCGCGCGCGGAGCCGGAAACCGGTCGCCGGTTCCCGGACTCCAGGCCCCCTGTGGTATATAAGCCCTATGATCTGTAGATTGCGCTGACGATTATAAGATCGTCCACTTTTTCGCAATAAGCCACTTTGGGAAGCCATTTCTTTGTCTTCGGATGATACCACTTGTACTCCACCCAGCCCTTACCCTCTGAGTTGGCGATATCTACTATCTCCTTTATGAATTTCTTTCCGTCTGAATCCATCAGGTCGATAAAGTCCTCTCCCACGAACTTCTCGTTTATCCCATGGGCCAGCATAGTTCCCTTCGTATTGAGGACATAAACGTACATTTCATCCTGGCTGAACATTCCGTTCGGGTTTGTAAATTCAGCAAGAGCGATCCTCTTGCCGGAGGCCCGGTAAAAAGATTTCGCGTTGTTCACCCAATCCCTTGCATCATCCTTGCTCCTCGTGCTCATTTTAGTCCTCCTCTAAATCTGGAAACCAAAAAAAGAACCGGAATTGAAAATAGAAGATGCCGCGAACAAACGGACCCACACTGCGTGTGGGCATGGTCAACTTTGATCAAAAAGGACAGAACTAATATAAAACCGCATTCACATTTTTTCTTGGATATTCGAACACGGACTGGCGAGAGCCCGCTCCAGGGCACAGAACTCAACGCGGAACGCTCCGGGAGTGGAAGCCCACTGACTTCAATCTGAATAATCAGTGAGTGCAATAAGTCAATATCTTTTTAAAACAAACCAGCCTGGCGTAACCCTTCTATGCGCTTTTTCCCGGTATGCCCGGAACAATGGATAATAAATATCTCTTTTTTTTGCAGCGTGGTTTAAATCCGCCCAACCTTTATTGAACAAATCCCCGAACACGTTTAGAATGCGAGGCTGATTCAGATGCGACTTCTATCCAGGGTCCAGGGAAGATGAAAACATTCGAAACCGATGCAATCGTTCTTAGCACACGCGACCATGGCGAATCGGACCGCCTGGTGGCGTTTCACTCCGCTGGCTTTGGTACATTGCGTGGAATTGCCAAGGGCGCCAGGAGAAGCAGGAAAAGGTTTGCAAACGTATTTGAGCCCTGCAGCCTTGTGCGGCTGGAATGTCGGGAGAAGAATTCTTATGTTTGGATCGAGGCCTGTGAGTTGGTTGAACCCTACCTTCCAATGCGCACAGACATAGAAAAATGGGCATATGCAGCCCTTTTTTCCGAAATCATTCTGGAAATGGTACCTGCAGGAGAGCCGCACCCCGGTCCCTTCCTGCTTCACAAAAAGACCCTTGATAGATTGGAGTGCGACAAAGACCCGCAGAATGTGTTAGTATTAGCATTATTGCGTTTCCAGTTTTTGATGGGGTATATGCCGGCCATGGATGGATGCGCGGTTTGCAGGTGCAGGCTGAAAACTTCCAAACGATGGTTTTGGCAGGTGGTTCAGGGAAAACTGGTCTGCGAGGATCACTTTTGTTCGAATACCAGGTATATTATCCTGGATATGGGGACGTTGGCGTTAATACAATATTTGATGATAATGCCAATCGAGAAGATTTGGCGGCTTCGGATGCGCCGGGAGATGAAAGCGCCTCTTTTGAGGGGCCTTCTCGATTGGTTCGGCTATCATACCGGGAAACAAATCCAGAGTATTAAGGTGCTCGAGCAAATCCTGCCCTCTTGTGGATTTTCTCGGAACTGGCCGATCGACAAAATAAATCGGTACAGCAATGAGTTTTCAAAACTGATTACTGAACCCGACGCACCGGGAATCTGATATTTCCGGAGAGGGGAAAGGCGGTCTTTTATGGACTGGATCAGCCATCTTGAGGGAATCGCTCGCAGCTCCCCGTGGTATGCAATAATGCTTTCCTTTGCAGGGGGCGTTCTGGCAAGTTTTACCCCGTGTACCTATCCCATGATGCCGATAACGGTCGCCTTTATAGGCGGAAAGGCCAACGGCAGTAAACGCAGAGGCTTTCTGCTTTCGGTTTTTTATGTCCTGGGCCTGTCTATCGTTTATTCAGCCCTCGCCGCCTTTGCCGCACTTACCGGACAATTTTTCGGGGCTTTGACAGCCAGCCCATGGATTTATCTCATCGTTGGCAATATTTGTCTTTTTTTCGGACTGGTGATGCTCGAAGCGGTGCCCCTTGCGCCGCCGGGATTCCTCAATAACTTGAAGGTAGCAGAGTTTTCAGGTCACGATGTTATTACCAGTATGATACTGGGCGGGGCATCGGCCCTGGTCGTAAGTACTTGCACCACTCCCGTTCTGGGCGTCCTTCTGGCCCTGGTGGCAGCCAGGCACCAGATCGCCCTCGGGGTGGGTATGCTTTTCTCATTTTCATTCGGCCTCGGAGCACTGGTAATCGTAGTGGGTACCTTCACCGGATTGCTTACATCGCTGCCACGGTCCGGGAAATGGATGCTTCGGGTCCAGAGGATTTTCGGGGTCCTTATGATCCTGGCGGCGGAATATTTCCTCATCAAGACTGGAGAGTTTTTCATATGAGCCGTTTAAAAACCTGCAAAAAGTTCGCATCGCTTTTCCTTTCATCCATTTTGTTCATAACTCTCATGATCTGCTTGCCTGCCGGCGCGGCCGAGGAGAGCAGCGCGGCAACGAACTTTACCGCGTCCGATTCGGAGCTTCAGAATTTGAATGGAACAAGCGTATCTCTGAGCCAGTTCAAAGAACAGGGACCGGTACTTCTCTATTTTTGGGCCACATGGTGCCACTACTGCAAGGCTACACGGCCTGAAGTAATCAAATTGCAAAAAGCCAACCCCGACCTTGAAATTCTTGCGATTAATGTGGGCAGCGGGGACTCGCTTGAAAAGGTGCAACGTTACGAGAAAGCCGATCCAGTGCCTTATACAGTTCTCTACGACCCCGACTCAAAGGTCACGCGCTCTTATAAGATCGAAGGAATCCCCCATTTTATCTTGCTGGACAAAACCGGGGCGGTTAAATACAGCGGCAGTCGGCTGCCACCAGATTCCATGGTGGAAGCCCTTGTCAAGGAACAGTCTAAACCGTTCGCCCACCTTGCCAGATTGGAAGGCAAAGACCCTATCCGGGAAAACCTTTGGGCTGATTCAAAATTTATGAATAAGTTAGAGGATGCCCTCGGCAAGCAGCGTACTAATCAACTCATTACCGGCTGGGGGAACGGCAATCCCGTAGCTAACGAAATCACTCGTGTCAATGACAATATGGTTTTTGCTGCGTGTAAGCCGAACGACCAGTGTTATCATCAAGCCATAATTTTTATCAATATTGCCAAAGGCACTGTGGAAGCATGCTGGCAGGACGCAGCTTCATCTGAGTCTCGGTCGGATTTCTGGTTGAGCCCTGGCAACTCACCGAGAGAACTTCCCGCAGGCTACTGTGAAATGCACGAGGACACGGACCTGGCGAAAATGCTTCGCCAAAACAGTTCACTCAATTAGATCCGTGGGCTAAGCGCAGCCCAGCCCACCGAAACTTTTCGAAACCGGTAGGATGGGTGGAGCGAAGCGCAACCCATCAAGTCTTCGTAAGAGTCATTCATGTCTCTTCGGGGCTTCTTCGCGTTTCTTCTACGTCAAGAAACGCGTCTTCGCGTGAAAGACTGTCTTTTCGGAACAGGAACGGCTCCATGAAGGATGTGCTGACCATAATCATGGCTGGAGGCAAGGGTACCCGGCTGCTGCCTCTGACTGAGGACCGTTCCAAACCCGCCGTCCCATTTGGGGGCATATACCGGCTGATCGATATACCCTTGAGCAACTGCATCAATTCGCAGCTCTATAAGATCCTGATCTTCCCACAGTATAAATCGCAATCCCTGGTGGACCACCTGGAAGAAGGCTGGAACATATTTTCGGGCGACCTTGGCCATTATTTGCGAATCGTCGCCCCTCAACAGAGGACCGGAGAGGTATGGTACCGGGGGACAGCCGACTGCGTGCGGCAGAACCTGTATTTAATCGAGCGTGAAATGCCGCGCTACGTTCTGATCCTCTCCGGGGATCATGTCTATAAAATGGACTATGCCGCATTTCGCGATTATCACGAAAAAGTAGACGCCGACGTGACCGTGGGGCTTTTGGAAGTGGACCGGTCACAAGGCTCGGATTTCGGGATCGCCGAAGTGGACAACGACTTCAGAATCCGCGCATGGGCCGAAAAGCCCAAGGACCCAAAACCTATTCCGGACGACCCGGAGAGGTGCCTCGCTTCTATGGGGATATATCTGTTCAGGGCCGACCTGCTGGTCGACCTTCTGCACAATACGGACTATGACGATTTCGGAGGGGACATAATCCCCAGAGTCATAGACAAACTGAAAATCTACGCATACCCCTACAGGCGTCTGAACCGGATTCGCGATTATATCCACCAGACCGATCCCGACGGCGTCAGGAAGCTTGAGCTGGTCGATGCGACTCGCGACTCGCAATACTGGAGGGATGTCGGCACCCTTGACTCTTACTGGAACGCCAACATGGATTTGACGGGCGTAGACCCCTTCTTCAATCTCTACGGCACCATTTGGCCCATCAGGACCCGTCAGCGCCAGTACCCGCCTGCCAAGTTCGTTTTCCACGATCCCGACGGCAGAGTCGGCACTGCCGTTGATTCACTGGTTTCCAGCGGCTGCATAGTAAGCGGAGGGACCGTGAGGAGTTCGGTGCTTTCCTGCGGAGTCATGGTCCGGAGCTGGGCGCAGGTGGACGAATCCGTAATCATGGACAATGTGGAAGTGGGCCGTCACTGCAAAATCAAAAAAGCCATTATAGACAAGCACAACGTTATCCCGCCTTATACCGAAATCGGAATAAACCCGCTGACCGACCGGGAGAAGTTTACCGTAACTCCTCGAGGAATAGTCGTAGTGCCCAAGGGCTATTTCAAGCCGCACTGAGTTCCACACGCAGCCGTTGAAGATTCAAACCAGGATGGCCCGGATCGCGGATCGAATGATTCGCGGGCAGTTGAGCGGCTCTGTCAGGCGCAAAGATCCGCGCTGGAAGCGTGTAGTGCGCGGATGAGCATAAAAGTCGGGTCGTGAAATCCGTGGTCGCCCGCACTTCATCTACTGCAAATGACTTCGTCCTTGGGACTTGCGAACTCTGCCGGTCCGGCCATCAATCCCAGGTTCGCTCTAATGAACTCTTTGATCTCTTCATCGGGCAAGGCAGGGCTGTAAATATACCCTTGCACCGCGTCGCATCCATGTTCGCGCACAAATGCAAGCTGGTTCTCGGTCTCGACCCCTTCCGCGATTACCTCGAGGTTAAGGCTGTGAGCCATTGCAATAATTGCAGCCGCAATTGCCTCATTGTCCCTGTCCCCGGGAATGTCACGGATGAAGGAGCGGTCGATTTTGAGGATATCCAGTGGGAAACGTTTGAGATAGGCCAGTGACGAATAGCCGGTCCCGAAATCGTCGATGGCGACCCGCAACCCCATCTGCTTGAGTTCGCGCAGGATACTGGAGGATTCCTCCATATTCTTCATAATGGCGCTCTCGGTTAGTTCGATCTCCAGTAAACTGGAATCGAGGCCCGATTCTTTCAGGGCGCGCGTTACCGAAGCGACAAGGCTAACAGGTCTGAACTGAAGGCTTGATATGTTGACGGCCATACGGATGGGAGGCGTCCCCATCTTTTGCAGGGCTTCATTGAAAATGCAGGCCGTGCTAAGCACCCAGTCACCTATCGGGACGATCAGGCCCGTCTCTTCGGCCAGCGGGATGAAATCTCCCGGAGGTACAAGCCCGATCTCGGGGTTCTTCCAGCGAAGCAGTGCTTCCAATCCTACGATCTTTCCCGAACTGATATCTATCTGAGGCTGATAGTAAACGAGGAACTCCTGGCGGTCCAGCGCCTTTCTGAGCGCGTTTTCGAGCGAGAGTCTCTTGAACGATGAAGCATTCATCGCCTCGGAGTAAAACTGATAATTATTCCTGCCCTGCTCTTTTGCGCTGTACATCGCGGCATCGGCATTTTTGAGCAGTGTATCGGGATCTTCCCCATCCAGCGGGTAGACCGTGATCCCGATGCTGCCCGTAATGAATATCTCGTGGCCGGCTATAATCAAAGGTGTCGAGATGGTGTCCAGGATTCGTTTTGCGACCTTGGCGGCGTCCTGTATTCGATTTACCTCCGGCAACAGAATCGTAAACTCGTCTCCGCCAAGCCGCGAAACGGCGTGCGAATACTGGGCTTCGACATTACGGGCCGCTTTATCGCTTTTGCGAAGGCCTTCGTGTATCCGCTCGGCGACGGCCTGAAGCAGCAGGTCTCCTACTTTATAGCCGAAGGTGTCGTTTATCCGTTTGAATCTGTCGAGGTCAATAAACAACGTGGCGACATAGCGGCCGTGGCGCTGCGCATGAGCAACGGCCTGCCCCAGATGGTCCTTGAAGGAATTTCGGTTCAGCAGTCCGGTCAGTATATCGTGATAGGCCAGGCGAAATATGCGCTCCTCGGTCCTTTTTCGTTCCGTGATGTCGCGCACTATCGCCAGCGCCTCATCTTTTCCGTTGCCCACGATTCGCCATTCATAATACCCGGCGTCTTCGCCAACCTGGAGTTCATGTTCGAAAAACCGCATCCCACCCTGGTTGAACGCCATTTCCAGGTTTTGTAGAATCGGCCGGGAAACCTCTTCAGAAAATACTTCGCTGATTTTCTTAGACAACAACCCCGCGCCGGAAAAAACCTTGTCGAAACCGCCCGGTTCTCGCAACTCCAGGATACGGCCCTCCCTGGTGATCCGAAGCAAGAGGTCTGGCAGGGCATCTATCAACGCCCGGTTCTTCATCTCGCTTTTTCTGAGATTCTCGCTCACAAGGCTCGAACGCCACATGTAGCGCAGGCGATGATGAAGGATAGCCCAGTTGATCGGTTTGCTGATAAAGTCAGTGGCGCCTGCATCGTAGGCGCGGTTAATCGATTCTATATCGTCCAGACCCGTCATCATCAGCACGGGAATATGCCGGCCGGCCGGCTGGTTTCTTATCTCCCTGCAGGCCGTAAAGCCGTCCATCTCGGGCATGACTACATCGAGCAGCACTATACTGGGTTTGCAGCGCTCAAAGGCCTCCAGGGCTTCGATTCCGTCCGAAGCCTGCTCGACCACAAAGCCTGATTCCACCAGCAAGGCGCCTGCCAGCAACCGAGCCCCCCTGTCATCATCTACGACCAGGGCAACCGGGCTCTCTTTCTGGCCCAACGAATCATCCATAAAGCCCCCTTTGGATCTCGCCACTTAATGCCTCTCTTGTCTTGCCGTATTCCAGCCGAATCCGGGAAATAAGGGAATCGCAGCCTTGAACTGAGTTCGTACGGGCGATATCTTCCAACTGCCTGCACATTTCGGCGAGCGACATCGCCCCCAGATTGGCGCTGGCCGATTTGAGCGCATGCGCCGCCTGCGCCACAGCCTCCGCATCACCCGCATTTAGTGATTCGCCCAGTCTTTCGATCAGGATCGGGGAGTCATTCAAATAAATGTTGATAACCGCTGAAAGCATTTTAGGACCGTTTGGTCCCAGCGACCTTATTTTATCCAGGCTCTTTTGATCCAGGTAATCCTCATTGACGGTTTCAGGTGGTCCCGGCTCCGGCCCGGGCGCTTTAGTGCCCGCAGTTGAATCCTGAGCCTGATTATTGTTTGACCACTTCTCCAGCATGCAGGAAAGCTCTCGCATCAGGAAAGGCTTGCTCAGATGGTCATCCATTCCGGCCTCGAAGCACCGGACGCGGTCAGCGTCCGAGTCGTGCGCCGTCAAAGCCACAATCGTAGTCCGGCACCATCCGTTCTTCTCTTGCTCCCTGATTATCCGCGTCGCTTCAAAGCCATCCATCAGGGGCATCTCACAGTCCATAAAGACAACGTCGTATGCCCCGGATTTCATCCGGTCTATCGCTTCATAGCCATTGGAGGCCACATCGACACGACAGCCAAAGGCCTCCATCATTGCACACCCGACTTCCTGGTTCACTGCATTGTCTTCGACAAGAAGCACGCAAGCGTTAAGCGCCATTTTCTCTTTCCAGACAGAATTATTCGCTCAACATAACAGACCTTTGATCTCTAAGACTTAATCGGAATCCTTCCAAAAATCTTGAACCCTTATCATGCACAACCGCAAACCGATAATCCTTGTAGATGATGTAAGTGCTTATAATAAATTGATATTATCATTGTGCACTCTGCACCTAAAAAACTCGCAAAAGGCGACCGGCGGTATCGCCGGAGGCAATCCGTCCCGAAAATCATTTTCTGAAATATGGCCTTGCGAGGCGCTTGGGATTTTAAGCTTTAGGAGAACGCACTTGACTTACAGCGCGCCAGGTGGCGACAGGAACTATGATGAATGCGGAAGACACCGCTGGACATGTAATGCAAACTCATGCCTGTGCCTTCTGATTTGTCCGTGTGCATCTGTGTTCATCCGTGGCTCGAGCCTTTCTCTAAAGATCGACCCTGGCCCTTCGAATCGGGCCGCCGGATTTTTGAAATTATCGAACGTCTCCGCGTGAAAAAAATGGCAGGGCTATGCAAGCTCCTGCCATTTCTAAGGGCAAACCCCTCGCTCTTGAGTCCGGACCTCCGGTTATGGCTTGGGGGCCCGATCTACCCGAAGCAACCATCAATAGGGGTAATAGTACCGATATGGGTAAGGATAATAGTAACTGGGGTAATATCCGTTATAATAAGGGGAGTAATACCCGGAGTAATAAGGGTAGTAATACCCCCCCCAGTAAGGACCCCAGCCCCAGCCGCCGCCCCAGCCCCAGCCCCAGCCGCCGCCGCGCCAGCCACCGTGCCAGCCGCCTCCGTGCCCGCCGCCGCCGTGCCAGCCGCCTCCGTGCCCGCCGCCGCCTCTCCACGCATAAGCCGGGTTCGCCATGAAAAGCGTACCCAGGATCAGCATCACGGCCAGAGTCACCGCTAAGATTCGAGTCAATCTCATCTCAATACCTCCCTTCACTTTGATCCCGGACTGCTCTTTTTACTGCTGTTTTTCTCTTTTGTCCTCAGCATAATAAATGACGAATGGCGCCCGGATATGGTTCACATTTTACAGGAATTTTTTTCGATTTTCCATAAGCCCCGTACCACGAGACCCACGCCGGGCAGCATGAATCAAGATTAATTCGGCCTTTTACAAGACCGCTAAAAAGAGTACAAGAAAGCGTTCTATCGCTATTATATTTTCCACTCGCTGAGCGAAAATCAAGGACCTCTTTCAAAAACTGCGGGAAAGAGGGATGGCTGTAATGAAGCGGCGCTGGTGTTTTGCCTCTGAGATTATTATTGTTCGATAGTGTGGGTCCTGATTAACGCAAGCGCCTGCCGGGACTGCGGCTGTCAACACGGGAGTTCGGCTGGAGGCGCCACATGCACCGGGGGCAAATGATGGAAAGACCTCTTCTCAAAGTGCTTCTTGTCGAAGATGACGAGGATGACTATGTATCCTTGCGGGCGCTCCTCTCAGACATCGGTTCGGCAGCGTTTCACCTGGACTGGGTGGATGCATATGAAGCGGGTGCACAGAGAATTCGCGGCGCTGAACACGATGTCTGTCTCCTTGACTATCGCCTGGGCGCAAGGGACGGCCTGGAGCTTTTGCGCGAAGCAACCGCAGCCGGGAGCCGAATGCCGATTATCCTGCTTACCGGCCAGGGGGGATACGATGTGGACCTCAAAGCCCTGGAGGCGGGAGCAGCCGACTACCTGGTCAAGGGACAAATCACTGCCGATCTCCTGGAACGCTCCATCCGCTACTCGATAGCACGAAAACGCACCGATATTGAACTCAAAAAATACCGTGACCACCTGGAAGAAGTTGTACTGGAACGCACCAGGGAACTCGAAGAAGCAAACAGAAATCTTCAGATCGCAATCGGTGTGCGCCGCAAAGCGGAGGAAGAAAGCAAGCGATTGGCGGCCATTGTCGAGGGATCTGAAGACGCAATAATATCAACGGCATTGGATGGGATAATTACGAGCTGGAATAAGGCTGCCGAGATCATCTACGGCTATACGGCGGCGGAAATGATCGGACGCAATTCGAAATCCCTGTATGTGCCGGCCGAACACGTTGATGAAGTGCCGGACTTGCTTGAAAGTATAGGTCGTGGTGAACGTATTCTCCATCATGAGGCTGTGCATCACAGGAAGAGTGGTGATGACATCGCTGTTTCTTTATCTATATCCCCTGTCAGAGATGGCGCCGGTACGATTATTGGCGCATCGACTATTGCGCGGGACATCACGGAAAGGCAACGAGTGCGCAGGGAGCGCGAAAAGCTTATCATCGAACTCCAGGAGGCGCTTGCCAAGGTCAAGACTCTGAAAGGATTGCTCCCTATTTGCGCATGGTGCAAAAAAATACGTGATGACCAGGGTTATTGGCAGCAGATTGAAGCGTATGTTCGCGACCATACTGAAGCCGACTTCAGTCACGGTATTTGCCCTGCCTGTGCTCAGAAGTTCAAGCACCCGGATGCAAATGATTGAATGAGACAAAGCGTGCAATAGCCCCGTCGGACACCTTTTAAGGATAGCCGGAATGATCGAACTCCTTCATTCGCTCCCCATTTTTTCTCCGCTCAAGAAGAAAGAACTTAAATTCCTGGCTGAGATTGCCAGGGTGGTTGAGTATCCTCCCAATACCACCCTTTTGCGCGAAGGCGACCGTGGAAACTGTCTGTATGTTATCGTGGAAGGCAGACTCGAGATTCTAAAATCGCTCGGCACGGCCGAGGAGTACGTCCTCGGGCTTCGCGGCCGAGGCGAGTACATCGGGGAGATGTACCTTTTCAACCCCCAAAGACTGAGGACTGCAAGCGTAAGGTCCCTGAGCCGGGTCCAGTTGCTGGAAATATCGACGGACGACTTTCAATCTCTTTTGAACCGCCGGCCTGAGTTCGAATATCAATTGGCATGCGGGATAACCCAGCGTCTGCTCGATACCGAGATAAATCTTCTTCGCACAATTGCCGACAAGGACCGCAAGTTGGCCCTTGCACTTACGAAAACTAAATTCGACCAACCATATGAGACCGATGAGGCCGAAAATCTCAGGCCGCAACGTGCAGGCGAAGAAGAAATTGTAAGAACGGGGACGGGGATTGAAACTGTTCCGATTCGGATCAGCACTTTCGGGAATTTTCAGGTTTTCCGGGGTGAAAACCGGGTCCCGGACCAGGACTGGAAAGCAAGGCCCCCGAAATTATTGCTGAAGGCGCTCATCGCCCGTGGAGGCTCGGGGGTGCCGAAGGACCTGCTTATCGAGGACCTCTGGCCGGAAGCCCCCCCGGAGTCGGGTGACAGCCAGTTTAAAGTGGCTCTGCACCGGTTGCGCTACGCTCTGGAACCCTCCATGGCCAAATCCCGCGGCTCGTCCTACGTAATCTTGAAAGATAATCTTGTCTCTCTCAGAAAAGATATCTGCCGCACGGACCTGGAAGAATTTCTATCGCTGCAAAAGCAGGGAAAAAAGGCAGAAGAAGCGGGAAACATCGATCATGCGCTCCTTTGCTACAGGTCGGCAATCGATCTCTACAGCGGAGACTTCCTGGCCGAAGATCTCTATGAAGCCTGGGCCGAACTCAGAAGATACCAGTTGCGTACCATGTATATCGACCTCTTGTACCGCACGGCCGCTTCGTACGAGACGCAGGGGAAGTCGAAGAAAGCTTCCGAGTACTATAATATGGTAATAAAGACCGATCCCGTATGCGAAGCAGCTTATCAGAAGCTGATGCTGATTTACTCCAACGGCGGCATGCGGGCCGAGGCTTTGAAGGTGTACGAAGACTGCAGAAAGACCCTGGAGAGAGAGATTGGAGTGGAACCGGGCAGGCTGACTTCCTCTATTTACAGGCGAATCATAGAACTTTCTTGAGTCTCGATAACTGTTGAATCCGAATACTTCCCCGAACTTGCGGCCGAGGATGCATCCCATGAGAGTTTTTATCACAGCCAGGCTGCCGCAGGAAGTCCTGGCCCGAATCGCGCTGGAGCATTCCCTGGAGGCCCACCATGAAGATACGCCTATCGGCAGGGAAAAGCTGCTGGCAGGCGTTCAAGGAACAGACGGGCTTCTTTGCACGATCACCGACTGCATCGATCTTGAGGTCCTCGAACGTGCCCCGGGGCTCAAAATTATTGCCAATAACGGAGTGGGCTTCGACCATATCGATATTGAAGCAGCAACCCGGAGGGCAATTCAGGTAACAAATACCCCGGGAGTGCTCACCGTTTCGACCGCCGACCTGGCTTTCGCTCTGATCCTGGCAACAGCGCGCAGACTAGTCGAAGGCGACAGGATGACCAGGAACGGAGAATTCAAATTCTGGGCGCCTCTTCATTTCCTCGGTCAGGATGTGGGCGGCAAAACACTTGGCATAGTCGGCTTCGGCAGGATCGGAAGAGCGGTTGCCAGGAGGGCCGGGGGATTCGACATGAAGGTGATCTACTACGGCAGGACCCGGCTCGAAAAGGATGAAGAAGACAGGTTGGGTGTTCGCTTTGCCCCTCTCGATGAGTTGTTGAAAGAGTCCGACTTTGTATCCTTGCACGCGCCGCTCAGAGCGGAGACGCACCACCTGATCGGCGAAAAGGAGCTGGCATCGATGAAAAGCACGGCCTGCCTTATAAACACGGCCAGGGGCCCGATCGTCGATGAAAAGGCCCTCGTTGAGGCATTGAAGCAGGGACGTATCCGGGCGGCCGGCCTGGACGTCTATGAGAACGAACCCTCCTTGAGCCCCGGACTGGCCGAACTCGATAACGTAGTGCTTCTTCCGCACTCGGGAAGCGCAACTGTGGAAACGCGCACCCGAATGGCCGTCATGGCCGCGGATAACCTCCTGGCCGCGCTTCGGGGCGAACGCCCTCCCAACTGCCTCAATTGGAAAACGTAGGCAACGGAATCTGTCTATTTATCGATTATCATGCAAAGCACGTCCATTACGTTCGTTCGGGTGGGGCCGGTGATGAAAAGATCTCCTATGGTTTTGAAAAAATTATAGGAATCGTTTCTCGAAAGGTGATCGAGCGGATCGAGGCCTTTGCGCCTGGCGTTCAGGCAGGTGTCGCAATCGGCAAAGGCGCCGGCGGCATCGGTCGGCCCATCTGAACCGTCGGTTCCGGCGCTGAGCGCAGAGATCTTCGCCCATCCCTCCAGGCTAAGCGCCGCAGCCAGGGCAAATTCCTGGTTCCGGCCCCCTTTCCCCTCGCCTCTGATCGTAACGGTGGTTTCGCCTCCGGCCAGAATGCAGGCAGGAGCAGCAACGGGATGCCCGGAGGAGACGACCTCTTTTCCTATTGCCGTAAATGCCTGGGCGATCTCGCGGGCTTCGCCCTGAAAAAATGACGAGAGGGCCAGCGTGGCGTATCCGAGTTCCTCTGCCTTCTCGGCCGCGGCCAGCAGGGCTTCCCGGTTGCTTCCGACAACCACGTTCTGGACCGCTTCGAATACTGCGTCTCCCTGCTTTGGCGATTCTTCTGCCAGCCCATTGGTGCCATCTCTCAACAGCTTGAGCACGGAAGCCGGAAGTTTTTGAGAAAGCCCGTACCGGTCGATAATCCGGATGCAATCGGCAAAGGTGCTCGGGTCGGGGACCGTTGGCCCCGAGGCGATCACATCCAGCGGATCTCCGACAACGTCTGACATAAACAGGGAGACCATTGTGGCCGGGTAGGCAATCTTTGCCAGTTGCCCTCCTTTGGCGAGGGACATGTGCTTGCGCAGTGCGTTCAGTTCGAATATGGTGGCCCCGCATTCGAGCAGAAGCCGGGTCGTTTCCTGCTTTTCGCTCAACTGAAGAGGGGGACGCGGGGCTGGAGAAAGAGCGCTCCCTCCACCCGAAAACGCGCACACAACCAGGTCCTGTTCCGTGCAGGCTTTCAATCGTTCCAGAATAAACCGTGTGGCTTCCAATCCGGCCTGGTCCGGTACCGGGTGCCCGGCCTCCATCACGCGCACTTTGTTCAAAGCGAGGCCGTGATCGTATTTGACGGTTATCCAGCCGTCGGTGAGCCTCTCGCCAAGGACCTGTTCGAGCGCCTTTGCCATCGGCGCGGTTCCTTTTCCGAATCCGGTCACGAAAATTCTTTTGAAGCGATCGAGCTGATATGAACGGTCTCCAACCCTCAGCTCGTTGCCGCTCAGCTCGATGCAGCGTTTTACAGCCTCTTCGGGGTCAACGGCTCGAACTCCAGCCATAAAAATATCCTGGAGCACCTTTTTTGTTTTCTCATCCATTAAGAGCCCCTCAATATGTTTTAAGTCCTTCGCGACTTGCAGTAACAGCTTTTCATGTCCCTCCGGGACACCCTGAAACCATGAAAAGGCCCGGCGCTGCGAACGTACAAACCCATGCCTGTATCTTCTGATTTACCCCTGTCCACCCTGTCCACCCTGTCCACCCTGTCCACCGCGTCCACCATGTTCACCATGTCCACCATGTCCACCATGTCCACCATATCCACCGCGTCCACCATGTCCACCGCGTCCACCTCGTCCACCGCGTCTTCGCGTGAAAGACTGTCTTTTCGAGACAGGGCTATTTTGCAAGAGGCTGCGCTGAAAAGCAAAAGAGATTTCTTGTGCAGGCGCCCATGCCGGGCGCACCACCAAAAAAAGGGGCAAGCAGAATGGCCGCTTGCCCCTGGAATGGTCACTGAAGTGGATAAGACACCCTATGCGTCCTACCCATCTTTATTATAATGAACGATCTTCCGTAGTCAAGAGTCAGGCGGCGCGCCGTTTCTTTGGGTTGGAAGCCGCTCTTCCAGAGCAAGTTTCATGGAGAACCGGACTGCGCCAGGTCTTCTTCAACGTAGCGCACGGCGGCTTCGAGCAAAGCTGTGCGCGGATAATCATTCTTGTCGATGAGCGCGGCAAACAGGGGCGATGTCTGCCTGCTGAAGGGCATGGCTACAGCGAAATGGTCCGCGTTAGGATAGCCAAGCAGCACTGAGCCGGGAATAATCGCGTCAGAGGCTACGACCATGCCGTCGTTGATCGGTTCGGTTCCGGCAAGAATATCGTAGAATGGACGCAGAATCCGGGAAGTATTCTCACGCGAGGTAAACGCAGCCAGCGAATAGCAGCGTACGCTCGCGGGCAGCCGGTGCGTGGACAACCACGAAATCCGCACGTTGCGGCGCAGGCTCTCGATGGCTTCGGCCCCTTCTCCCGAAGCGCACGATGCAAGCGGTAACCTGTGGAGAAGATTTGAGAGAAACTGCGGAAACACGTCCGCCAGCGGGGAGCCGTTGACCGCCCCCGCGACGCTTACGACGGCACAAATCCGCTCGGCGACGCCCGGATATTTCACGATCGCTTCGAGGGTATCCACGGTGCCTTTTGAGTGCGTGACAAATATCAGCCTCTGCCCGGCGGGCATACCCATAACCGCATCCCGGATCAGCTCGGCGTTAGCCCCGCTCCCCTTGCGTCCCCCGGTCTGTATGTAGTCCGTCTCATAGCCGATTGCTTCGAGCCGCGCGCGGGCGTCTCCGAAGACCGTCGATTCGTGTGCCAGGCACTCGGCCAGTAAGCCGGGGACCATGACTACCCGGAAAGAACCCCTGGATTGCCCGCTGGGAGCGGGTTTGCCCGTTGGCGGCCCTTCACCTTGAAGTTTCCACAGAGTTCCCGTGTCATCCCATGGAGACCCCGCCGCATCTTTTGCGCGAAGGGAAAAGAGCACGTCTTTAAAGATTTCACGAAAACGCCCCCTGCCGTCAATAATTCCACCTTGGGCGGTAGGCGCTAAAACTGAAGGCGCAATCTGTTCGGGGGAAAGATTAACCTGCCGGACAGTGCAGGAAGCCGGCATGCTCGCTGCAAACAAGACGACGAGTGCGCAAATGTATTGTCTCACCGTCACGATCTGGCGCCGGGTGCGCTTAACAATTCAAGCGCCCTCAGGAGCTGTTTGTCTTCGCTCGCTCGTATTTGTGCCATGGTCATCTCCTTTATTCTCGCGGGAAAGAGGGGATCGACTTCTGCAGGCAAAGGGACTTGCACGTCGGGCGTTATGCCTTTGTGCCAGATCACTCGCCCATCGGGGGTAAGCCATTCGGCTATGGCCAGAAGCAGTGCGGAGCCATCCGAGAGCCTGAATGATTCCAATACCGTACCGGTGCCGAAGGTTTTTTCTCCCACCAACTCGGCCCGGCGGGCATCCTGTAATGCTCCAGCCATTATTTCAGCAGCGCTCGCCGTTCCCCCGTTAACCAGGACGACAAGTTTCATGTCGGGCGCGAGTCCTCCTCGTTCGACAGGCATATCCGCTATAACGCCTCTGTTGTCTCTCACCAAAGCCACGTTACCGCTGCGAAGAAACTGACTGGTTGCGGCGATGGTTGTCTTGAGTACTCCGCCCGGGTTATCGCGCAAGTCTAGAACGGCGCTTTTGATTCCCGCTTTCTTGATTTCCGCAAGCGCCTTGCGTAATTCGTCGGTGACACCCTGGCTGAATCCTGCGATTCGTATGTCTGCCGGTCCGGACCCCGGGAAGCGTGTCCAGGTAACATTGTGAACGGTTATCTCAGCGCGCACCAGGTACACGGTCCGGGTCTGTCCGGTATTGGGGCTCAGGACTGTCAACGTAACCGAAGTGCCGGGCTTGCCGGTTATATTGGTTATAATCTCTTCCAACGGGAGCCCTACGACATCCTTTTCACCGACCTTGATTATTACGTCGCCGGATTTGAGGCCGGCCCTTTGGGCCGGAGAGCCGTCAATTGGCGCCAATATAACGGCGTGGCCGTCCTTAATGCGCAGTTCGATCCCTATGCCGGTGAAACTTCCTTCCAGAAAATGCTTCTCGAGATGCGCCATGTCAGGGCTCAAAAAAGCGCTGTGTCCGGTGTCGCCCAGGGCGTTGACCATGCCGCCTATTGCCCCGTAAGTGAGCTTTTGAGACTGAACCGCGTCACGCCTGACATATTCTTTTGCGATGAGGTCCCATGCCTCGGCGATAAGCTTGAAATCAAGCGGCGCCGGTGTATCGGCTATAATTCTTGCGAAAACCAGGCGATCCAGGACGATCCCTCCGGCCAGTGCCGCCCATAGCGAAATGAAAACAAGGGCCTTCGGACCGATGGTCTTGAAAAGTCGCAAATTCATCATTTTCTGCTCCACATGTCAGATCTCCAGAGTCGATTCTTATTGTTACACATAACAAATGTCACTCAGGCAGCGGCGGTCAACCGGTGAGACAGGGCCGCGCAAGAACGCTGGTGAGAACTTAGTGAATGCAAGGTATACGTATTCCATAAATAAGTTTGCTACAAATTGAATTCAGGCCAAGATAATGAGCCGGATCTGTTGATGGCCTGCTTTGGAAACCTGTGCAAAGCCTTTCGGTGGAAACGGCCTTCCTTTCCACTCGCCCCGCGGAGCGCCGAACTCATCAATCATTTCAAATTAAAATGTTCGGCGAAGTTGTCAAGAGTCATCGAAGACTGGCACTCGGCACAAATAAGTTGATATATGGGCACGTACCCGCAATACAACGGCACCTGCCGCCTTCGCCGGGTACGTTCAGTTTGCGCGTAGTAGAATGCCTTTTCGGTTTTATACGGAGGTCGGGTTTGTCAGTCCAAAGAAAAGTACTGTAAATTCAATAACTTAATTTTGGGTGTCGTCGCACTTCATAAGATGAATCATTACCCGAGACCTGAAGCAATAATCTACTCTCTGCTTTTCTCATCCGTGTATATCCGTGTTCATCCGTGGTTCGAGTTTTATCCGTGGTTGGTTGTTTTTCTCCGTTTTCTCCGCGCCCTCTAAAGATTGACCCTGGCCCCTCGAAGCAGGCCACCGGATTTTTGGAATTATCGAACGCCTCCGCGTGAGATAATTTTCGCCCTGTGATTGCGGCTCGTCTCTGCGTGTCTCTTTTGGAATTTTTTCCTTAACTATTCACTGCTAACCGTTCACTCTTCACCATTCACTATTCACCATTCACTATTCACTCTTCACTGCTCACCGCTCACTGTTCACTGTTCACTGCCCTTTCCACTTCATTTTATGCTTGACAATACTTCTAATACTGAGGTATAATTTCCTCCGTCTTCCGCCATCCGGGATTAAGGTGTTTATCCGCGGTTTGAAAAAGGAATTTGCATGTTTTTGCCCATTCACCCATTTACCCATTTCAGGAACCCTTGCCGCATGAGAAACCGAATCGATGATAACCAATTACTTCAATTAATCAGGAACGGCGATACCGTTACCGAAGCCGCCCGTAAGTTAGGAATCGACAAAGGCACCGTATCTAGAAGGTTGAAGGCGTTGAATGTCGCCATAAACCGGAATGTAACCCTCCGGGCGGCGCACAAGATTGTTGAGCGCGAAATCAATGCGTTGGACCAGTTGCAGAAGATCAACCGCGACGCCAACGAGATGCTCGATCTGCTCATGCGCTGGAACCGGGGCGAAGACGCGGCGCTTCAGGTACTCGAATCTCAGGTCCGCAAAATCAAGGTCCGGGGGCAGGAAGAGGAAATCTCCGAGTACAGATTCAAGGACCCGCGCGAACTCGCTCTAAAGGCCATGCAGGAAATCCGGGGACAACTGAAGCTGCAGCTCGAAATCTTCCAGGCGCTTTTCGATATGCGGGCGGTCCAGCAATTTCAGGCTGAAGTATTGGAGGTGATCGCAAGTGTTTCAACCGAAGCAAGAGATGAAATCATACGCCGGCTCACGGAAAGAAATGCTCTTCGGTCAGCTCTTGACCTCAATCGAGCAGAAGTTCTGGTTGCAGAACGGAATGTCTCTGGAAACGGGATGCCTTCGGCAGCCACCGGCGGCGCTTGGTCTGCCTTAAAACGGGAATGAATCAGCTCGCAAGGCTCGGCTGAGGTGGTGCATATTCGCCAAGTCGCATTGCGATGTCTTCCACTGCGCCAACACCGTCTTGTATTGCCTTGAAGATAAGATTGGAATGCTTCTTTTCGCGGAGAGTGCCTTCTTCCTCGACGTGGAGGTAGGCCGGGCTAATAGCCCCGCCGATGGCATAAACTCCGCTCACGCTTGTCTGGAATCCATGATTAAGCATGATGAGCTTTGCGCCTTCCCTGCCGAACTTGCAGACACCCGCTGTACAAGTGATCTGCTGTAAGCCGAGGCGTTCAAAAACGCTCGAAGGCCCCTGTGTCCCGATACAGGCGATCACATGTTTCATGGGAAAACTCATTCCCTGCTGCATCTCGATGCCGTGCGGGAGCGCGATATTTTGGGTCTGGATAATGAGCCGTTCGACTCCCTCGTCATCGACCTCACCAATCCGCGGCACGGCCCCTTGCAGGATCTTGATGTTGCCACCGAGCAGGATCTCTTCACCAAGATCACGGGCGACATCCTTGTCTACCTTGAAATGTTCGCGGCGGTGGCCCCAGTAGACGGGCGTAGAGTCACTGGCGGCCCGCTTAGTTTTGGACAGCATGGAGACCACATCAGCGGCAGTGTTGCCACCCCCCAGCACCAGCGTCGGCGCCCCGATGTGCTCCTCTGGATTCCCCAGGCTGCGGGCAACCATCTTGGCTTCTCCGTAAATGCCAAGATCGATCGGGATATTACTTCCGAAAGCCAGAATGAGGGCTGAAGCCCTGTAGCGGCCTTTGCCTGTGGCTACGGTGATTAAATCCTTTTCGCGTGTGAGGGTCTGGAATTCCTCCCCGTAACAGATTGCGATGCCGTGCTTCTGCACACAGTTTTCAACTCTGGAAAGATATTCCTCCACCGGCTCGTTTGCCGGTTCGAGGTCCGGGATGGCGAAAGCTTGCTCTTCACCTTTGGGTATGGTGGGGTAGACCTTCTTGCCCTTGGGATAGGTATCGAGGATACCCTGAAAAACCCGTGTTCCCTTTTCAAGAACAACAACATTCAATCCCAGGTCGCGGCCCCTGATGGCGGCAGCAAGGCCCCCGGGTCCCGCACCGACAATGACGGCATCCACCCTATCCATCTCTCGCAGCCTCCGGATATCAAAGCTCGTCAATGAGTGGTGTATATCAAAATACGTTCCAGTATCGTTCAAGTCCGTTGCATGCACAAGCGGCAATCACGGTGATACGGGCGCCGCGAACTTATTCTGATGCGATTCAGCTTGGATTATCATTTATAGCTTGCCAACTTCAAAGAGTCCAGTTTGCAGCGATTCGGTAAACAAATGATTCGTAATGTCGGTTTGCGGTTTGGGATCGGGTGGTTCAGTTTGGGGTCGCCCATTAAAAGGCAGCGGCCAAGATAATAACCCGGTTTCTATGGATAAATGTTAAAAACACATGCCTTATTAGCGCTTAAAAGCACGTTTTTGCCAAAATCATACCTCTAAGGCAGGATCTAATCACAGAGTTGGTAAGAGTATCGGCAGCTTGCCAAAGTTGAAATCCCGCATCGAGCCGGAGGCGTAACGGGTATGATCTGAATTTGTTAACCGGGGAGGCTGCCTCGCTTTATAACGCCACGCGGCAACAGAAGACGTTTTCTATGTGACATGCCTTATCCGGATGACGTGCAGAGGACACGCCTCGATACAGTCCCAGCATCCCAGGCACATGTCTTGAAAAATTACCGGCGGTTCAAAAATTCCGTCGATCTGTTTGATCACTTTATGGGTGCAGGCAGACGCCGACGCGCAAACTCCTTTTTCAGGACTGCATCCCTTTGGGTTGCACTTTCCATAATCCACGGTTGGAAATGACTTTTTTGATTGGAAATTCATCGTTATCACTTATCGGTAAGCATTAAATTGAAGGCCGCCTCCGGCCCTGCAAAACCAGGGAGCCGCCGAATACCGGGTGTCGGGACCTTTGCAGACAAATAACCCTCCCTAATAGTACATCCCTACTGGACTTAATTCAACTCCCTGACACTGTCCGCATCTGCCCGCCCAAAATTCTCGCTAAACCAACATGTTGAAAATTTACAATAAATTGCCGGAACCAAAAAATCCCTCTTCTCTCCAGATGCTTACAGAATGATTCGCGACAGATTCCGAGTCGGACCACGTCAAAACCTTGCTGGCCAAGCAGCTCTGAACTTTTGTCCCAAAAAACACGGTCCTGCAGTCATGATTTCATTCTCAAACTCTAAGGTCAACCTGAGCGCACGCTCATTCATTCCTCCCATGAGATGCATTCAACCGGGCAGGTTGAGATAGCTTCGTCAATACACTCCTCGTTCCCTCCTGCAGGTAGAATAACGCGTGCCTTTTCCGCCTCTTCGTCCATCTCGAAAACATCAGGGCAGAGTTCGGCACAACTGCCGCATCCAATACAGCATTCCTCATCAACAACTACCTTGCGTCCCATGTTATCTCCTTTCCATGTTCATCCTGGAAGCGTTCAATTACCGGGAGAATGAGTGCGTTCAATCTAAGAATACACCCCTGTGTTTTCCAGGAGCTTGTCGGGATACAGGCATTTTTGAAAATATTTTCTGAAAAAGTTGGAAAATGGGTGTGCATAGTGGTTTATTTTGACCATTGAAGCACCCATTCACCATTCACCTATTCACCATTCACTATTCACTACTCACTACTCACTACCTTGACGGTAGCTATAATAATAGCTATTATAGCTATATTAAAAGAGAGCTTAAGGCCATAAAGTAAGGAGGGTGCCCCTGTGATTCGTGCCAGTATATCCGAGGCCAAGAACCGCTTGAGCCATTTTATCAGGTTGGTGCGTGGAGGAGAAGACGTGGAAATAGTCGACCGAGGAACTCCTGTTGCCAGAATAGTTCATGTCTCCAAATCGGCCGGAACCGGGAAAGAAGCGGCATGGATAGAAGAGGCCGAACGCCTTGGCTTGATCACCAGGGCGCAGGATAGGGAGGCTTTTCCACCTGATTTCTTTGATAAAGATAAGATGCCTGCCGGCAAGGGAGTCTTGCAAGCCCTTCTCGAAGAAAGAGAAGGTGGGAGATGAAGTTCTGGGATTCCTCGGCAATCGTTCCCCTGCTCATCAATGAAGAAAACACGGAATATTGCATCAAAGTGGTAGCCGATGACCCGAGAATGCTGATCTGGTGCTTGAGTCGCGTTGAGGTGGTCAGTGCATTGTGCCGGAGAGTAAGGGATGGGCTTATAGGCGCTGAGGAATTCGAGAAAGCCAAGGAACGTCTTGCAAGCATTGTGAGCAGGGCCGACGAGGTCACAGCGGTCGATAGAGTGCGTGCGAGGGCCTTAAGGCTTCTGGAGGTTCATTCTTTGCGGGCTGCTGAAGCGTGTCAATTGGGGGCTGCCTTGGTGGGTTCCCGGGAAGATCCCGAAAGATTGACAATCCTCTGCTTTGACGGCCGATTGAAGTCCGCGGCAACCAAAGAGGGATTTGTCGTCAATCCTAACAGTTTGAGCCGGTAATAAACTGCAAACGCAGGGTTCATCGGGCAAACTAACCCTCTTAAAGGCTACTGCAGAACCATACTTGTGAGGTGGCGGATTGTCAATGGCCCAGACATTGTTGCGACATGCAGAGCGACACATACCCGCCTCCCTCACGCTCGATAATGGCTGTAAGTTGCTTCTTCACAGTGTCTCCCCCCGTTCTTGGTACAAGGGATCAACTAACTTTTAACGACGAAATAATAGCTTGTCATCGCTGCCGGCCTGCTTTGAGAAAAACTTTTAGAAACACGAGGCACGGTTGGAGGAGTGTTCGGGTAATTCAGCATCTGTCCGATGTGGGATGAAGTTTTATCCGTGTTCATCCGTGTTTATCCGTGGTTCAGTTGTCCCTTTTTGGTTCCGATGATTCGCTTTTATAAGCCAACCCTAGAATCTCAGTTCGGGAAATCTGGTTCCGCATCGATTACCCTTTCTGCGAAAGCGTGGAAAAGTTATTATCCGCCCGATCGAATTTGAAGGAAAACCGTACAAGCCAAAAGTCGCGGACATGGAAAGAGAAACCCGCCCGGCGGCGGCATCTGAGAGGGAAAAAGAGCCAATGCGGAAATCATCAGGGGGGGTAGCGGCTGCAAGCGGAGATTCCGTGCAGGGCTTTTTCTGCGCTGCCTCGGCTTTCCTCATCTGGGGGGTAAGCCCCGTTTACTGGAAAACTCTTTCCAGCGTCCCGGCAGTTGAGCTTCTGCTGCATCGGGTAGTCTGGTCATTTTTCTTCCTGGCGCCCATTGCGGCGCTGGAGAAAAACCGCGGCGAGTTTATATCGGCCCTGCGAAATCCTCGAATCCTCCGCATCATGATCTGCACGGCTGTGCTGATCTCGGTCAACTGGCTGATCTTCATCTGGGCGATGATAAACGGCTTTGTTCTCCAGGCGAGCCTGGGCTACTACATCACCCCGCTGCTAAACGTCGCGATGGGGATGGTGTTGCTGAGGGAGCGGTTGAGAAGAGCTCAGGCGGTAGCGGTCATTCTGACCGGAATGGGAGTGCTCTATTTGACTGTCAGCCTCGGGCAGTTCCCATGGATTGCTCTTTCGCTGGCGTTCGCGTTTGGCGCTTATGGGCTTATTCGCAAGATGGCGCCGGTGAGCGCGCTCGCGGGGCTGTGCATCGAAACCCTGCTCCTGTTCCCGCCGGCCGCCGGCTGGCTTGCCTACCTGTATGCAAAGGACCGGGGAGCCTTTCTGCACATGGGATACGGCATCGATCTTTCCTTAATGGCTTCGGCCCTGGTTACGGCCTTTCCGCTTCTTCTCTTTACCCTTGGGGCCAGGCTGCTGCACCTGTCGACTCTTGGATTTATGCAATACATAGTGCCGAGCTGTTATTTTCTTTTTGCGGTAATCGTTTACAAGGAGTCGGTTTCCCCCGCGCAGATTACAACTTTTTTCTTGATCTGGACCGCGCTCGCCATCTATTCAGCCGATTTGGCGCTGTTTTACAAAAAGAATTTTCAGTTTTCTAAATAGTTGAGGAAAAGAACATTTTACCCTTGTCCGCCGGCTCCCCCGGGAGTAGTCATCAGATCGCTTCGTTCACCCAGGGCCAGACCTCATCTGCGGGCAAGCGCCCGGCAACGGAGGCGATCATTTCCTCGGCCGTCGCGAAATCAAGCTTGGCCGTATCGATCGTCAGGTGATAGTTCCGGGAGTCAAACCAGTCGAGACCGGTTAAGCCCCGAATATGGCGGGAGCGATACTCGTCCGAGCGCTCGATCATTTTAATGGCCTCAGCCCTGCTTTGCGCATGGTAGATGCTCATGACACGCTCCACCCGGAACCCCTGAGGGGCGTGAACCATAATGTTGAGAAGCCCTGCCCTGCCGCGCAGCAGGTGGAATGCGCCGCGGCCGAGAACAACGCAGGACGTCTTAACCGTCAGTTCGGTAATGAGGCGGTGCTCGATCTCCGCCAGTTGTTCATAGGAGGCCCAGTTCGGCGGCGGCGGCGTGTAGATGTAGCCCGGGTCTCCCACCTTGAAGACCGAAACCAGTTGCTCCCTGAAGCTCTGTGGATACCCTTCGAGGTCTTCGATCTCCGCTTCCTCGACCCCCAGTTCCTTTGCGGCCCGCTGCAGGATCTGGCGGTCGATGTAGGCATAGCCGAGCCGCCTGGCTACCCGCTGGCCTATGTAGGAACCTCCGCTGCCCAGTTGACGGGCGATCGTGATCACGACTGTCGCTGGCATGGCGCACCTCCGCACGTTTGTGCTCTTCCTTGCCCTTCTTCGATGCAGCAACCCGTTCACGCAATACATGCAATTCGATTATGAGTTGTACTTTCAAAGAAGAAGCGAGCGAAAGGGAGAATCTGCAAGCCGTTTTGGATCGAAAAGTCAAAAAGAACCCGAGCTTCAATGCAAAATTTAACCTAACCACACACACGGGGTGATACAAGGGAATTCGCCTAACGAAAAATCCTTGATAGCTTGCCAACGAAAACGACTTTATCCAACCCAGAAAGCCCACCCAAAAGCTACAAGAATGGAAGCCGCAGTAACCGGGATTCCGACCCTTGCATGTGACCAAAAGCTGACAGAAATGTCGTAGATCCTTGCCTGTTCGATCATGATGAGGTTGGCAATGCTCCCTATTATAAACAGGTTACCGGCATAGGTGCTCACCAGCGCGAGTAGATAGAGGTTTTTCGTCTGTTCGAGGTCAATGTTTTTGAGCAGCAGCATCACCGCCGGTACGTTACTCACCAAATTGCTGAGAACCAATGTAACGGAGGAGAGCACGAGAGGATGGTTGATGTCATACCCCAAAGTCCCAAGGAGCTGAACCCCTGATTGTGGAATTCCATACTTGGTGATCCCCTGAACAACAATGAAGAGAGCGCAGAACAGGGTGATGAGATGCCAGTCCACAAGTCTGAGAATCGAGCGGGTCGTCATTTTTCTGCTACAAAGAATTATGCCTGCCACGGTCAGTGCCGAGACTTCTCGTGGAATACCGGTAAAGAACAGCACGATCAGTACCGTTGTCAGTACCAGTGCCTTGGCTGATTGATGGGAATCGTACTTGGGCCATCCTTCGGCGTTCTTGCTTGACACAATCGACCCGTCCCGCCATTTGCCCCGATACATGATCAATATTATCAGATAAAGCGCTGCAAGCGAAATCATGGTTGGCGGCAGGCACCACGACACAAATTCGCGGAAATGCAGCCCCCCAACCTGTCCTATCAGCATATTTTGAGGGTTGCCCATGATGGTTGCCGCAGAGCCAATGTTGCTCGAACAGGAAAGCGCGAGCACAAAAGGGATCGGATTCAAGGACGCTCTGATTAAGGACACACAGATTACGGGAGTGAAGGCGAGGCAGACTATATCATTGGCAACCACTGCCGAGAGAAGGGCCGAAGAGAAAATGAGTGCAAAGAGGAACACTTCCGGCCTTGCCACAAATCTTACTATGCTCAAGCTCAACTTCTACAGTACCGGAAAACTTATGTTGTAATTTCAACAACATAGACTAGCACTTGACTTTCTTGGCACTACATTCCCGCTCTTTGAAAACTGAATCAGATTTCACGGATGGTGGGAGGGATCGCCACGCCAACCGCTTGGAACACTTTCCCGCAGACGCCCTTGCACTGGCTCCGCACAGCCATGCGCTTTCCGTCTTCTTCGAGCACCGTTTCGGTAAGGGCTTTGAGGTTTTGTTTGATTTGCGCCCATTCAAAGCTGTGCCCTGCGGCCTCCAGGCGCCGATAGAGTTCCTTTTTGAGCATGAGGGCGAGGAAGCTGCAAAAGACATGGCCCCTTATGGTTTCATCCAGGCGATGGTAGACGGGCCGGGTTTCCAGAACTGATTTCATATCCCTGAATGTGTGTTCCACCTGCCATAATTCTTTGTATTTCAGCGCCACATTCTTGGCCGACAAGCGAGTATTGGTCCTCAGGACCCATTTGCCGTCGAACCTAGCTTCCTGTTCGACCTTTTTGCAGTCGATGGTCGCGCTGCCTTTTTCGATCTTGAGAAAGCGCCTGTAGCCTCTGTTTCCCACAAGGGATTTCGGGCCATGCTTTAGTTGTGCTTCAAGGGATGCCAGGATGGATTCTCGGTCGGCCGCGTCCTTTCTGGCCTGTTTGGAGTTAACGCAGACGATGTAGCGGCGGTTTTCCACCCAAACCTCTTGCACCTTCAAGGGCGAGGGGTCTTTGACACGGGTCCCTTCCGGAACGACTTCCTGGTAGTTTTCGGCGCGGCAGAGCACGTCGCGTTTTACTTCCAAGACGTTGCGCATGCGGGTGCCGAGGATGTATGGAACCTTGTTTTCCGGTTTTTCGAACTCCCGGATGGTTTCCTTACTTATCATTCCTCTGTCGGCCACGACGCAGAACTTTGAGACATTGAATCTATCCCGGATTCTCTCCACAACCGGAATCAGAGTCGTTACGTCGGTGGTGTTGCCGGGCCACATTTCACAACACAGAGGACGCCCGTTGTCATCGAGGACAACTCCGACCACCATTTGATTTAGATCCGGGCGATGATCTTTGCTGAAGCCCCGCTCGCCAATCGTTTCTCCTCCGGCTCCCTCGAAATAGAAGGACGTTGTATCGAAAAAGACGAGGTCCAACCCGGAATAGAGGTGACGGTTGGCCATGAAGAGCCGTTCCTCGGCGACATCCTTTGTGCATCGGGGAGTAAATGGAGTGGCGTTCTTTTGGTCGTAAGTCTCCTCCCCGAGAAAGGCCATGGCACGGTAGAGGTGATGAAGCTCGATCTCATCTGTCCCGTTTACGAAATAGTCCCTGCGCCACTTGTCGCAGAAGCGGTCCGAGCCGCTCGCCATAAGCCTGTGGAGCACGGTCAGGAAAAGCGCTCGCTCTACGTCGAAAAAGAAAAACCTCTCAGAAAGAAGCCCTTTGAGGACCTTTGGAATCCCCAGCTCTTTCCACAGCCGCTCGAAAATGAGAGCAGGCCCTATCTTTGTAGATTCGGCACTGATGTCGCTTCTACCTGAAAGGACAAGGAGGGCTTGTTCGGAAAAACGCGCCAGGGAGCGAACCAGGGTTTCGACTTCCCCCTTGGTGTGCATTTGATCGAGTCTGCCAAGGGTTGCGATAACACGCTGGTTTACCTTGGTACCTTCCCGGTGGTTTTCGACGATTTGGAGGTATTCGTACTTACCGGACTTTTTGGTTCGAGCAAACATGCTGAAGTCTCCCAATAGGACACTTCAACATTAGCGGACAATTGAGCAGCAAATCAACACAAAACAGCAGATTCTGTGGCACTACATTTTTGACCGTCAGAAAAAACGATCCAGCATCCACGCGGGTTTGCTGGTAATGACCGGATGGTCACTGTAGAAGAAAAGTCAAGGCAACTTTCGTATAGAATCCGCCCAAGGTGAATTGGGCGGACAAAACCATGAGTGAATAGAGCAGCAATATTGTAGAGGCATCTATTGATCTCCATGCCTCCTTTTCGCTGAGAGTTCCCGTTGCCAGCATGGCGATAGCTCCGAGCACCGCAATGCCTGTCCTATCTATCGCCAATCCCGGGATGCTCCCCAATGCAATCCCGGTGTATGCCACAAGAAAGATGACGGCTGCGGTTATCTCAAGGCTCATTTTCGCCCTCCTTTAAATCGACCGCCCTATTCTACGTCAGCCACTGCGAGCTGACAACGAAAGCTTGGTTGGTATGCCCTGACCTGAGAGTCTATGGATGGTCTGAGGTTCTCAAAACGATATCCTATATCGCTTCGCAATCGCAGATAAAATCTTAGTACATCTTGTCACAGGTTGAACTGGCGATCTTTCAAAATATGATTCGAATATCGTAAAACCATCTGAAAGGTGGCGTACGGCAAGACAATCCCACATTGAGATTGTGTGAACCAATTTCCCTTTTCAAGGCCCGGCCACCTTTTCTTACGTTATAAAGCAAAGAATCCGGTTTGGATCTCCTTGCGGTTTACTGTGCCGCGAAATATGCCGATAAAAATTGGAACAGTTATCCCTGTTCCTTTGAGCCACCCTGAAACCATGAAAAGACGCGTTGACCTGTAGCCATAATGGGTGGAGCGAAGCGAAACCCATCAAGTCTTTTCGGAACAGTTTTTCATGTATCATTGGGACTTTGTCAGTCCGTTTCGCGTCTTCGCGTGAAAGGCTGTCTTTTTGAACAGAGTTTTTCATGTCGTATTGAAACTTTTTCGCGTTCTTCTACGTCAAAAAACGCGTCTTCGCGTGAAAGACTGTCTTTTGGAACGGGTCATAACCACGCATGGAATCATCTTTCCAATCCTCTGGAAGAAAGGACCCTGGCGTATGTGGTCGCTTTATTATCTTGCGGTTTTAATCCCCCTGGCCGTATTGGTACGGCTCCTTTCGAGAAAAGAGTTCCGGAATTGGCTGAAATCTCGGCAGGTTTTCTCGTATAAACGGGAACCCGCTCTTTTCTCACCCGCAGAACGGTCATTCCTGGGCGTCTTGGACCAGGTATTGGGCTCTGAGTACAGGGTGTTTGGCAAAGTGCGTATCGCCGATCTCATAAAGCCGGACAATGGGGCCGGGAGGCAGGCCGCTCTCAACCGTATAATAGCCAGGCACGTGGATTTCGTCGTGTGCGACCCCGGGAATCTGTCGGTTGTCGGCGTGGTTGAACTCGATGACAAGAGCCATGACCAGGATAGCCGCCGGAGACGCGACGCATTAGTCGATGAGGCTTTTGGCTCGGCGGGAATCCCCATTGCCCGTTTCCCCGCGCGAATGGGCTATAACCTTGCCGAAATCCGGGATTCCGTTCAGCGCTCGTTCAATGTGGTCCTCCCAACAAGACATCGAGGCGCCAAGACATCTTAGACCAATCTCATAGAGGCGCCACTTGCGTGTTCGGTTGAGAAATCCTATAGTTTTGCGGGCTATGTGGTTTCCCGGAAGTATCCCTTTAACATGGAGTGCAGACTCATGGATTCCATGTTTTCATCGGCCCGTTAAGGAGCGCTGCAGTATGAACGATGAGACTTTTACCACCCCGATCGAGGACCGCTGCCTCGAGGACTATGTAGTCGGTTCTGTGAGCGAGTTCGGTTCCATCACCGTCGAAGAGGCTGAGATCATTGACTTCGCGCGCCGCTTTGACCCGCAAGCTTTCCACACCGATCCCGAGGCTGCGAAAAGATCCATTTACGGGGGCTTGATCGCCAGCGGCTGGCATACAGCCGGCATGATGATGCGTCTTCTCGTGGAACATTACCTCCCATCGGCGAGGAGCCTCGGCTCTCCCGGTATTGACGAACTGCGCTGGACCAAACCGGTGCGCCCCGGCGATAAGCTTTCGGTCCGTGTGACCGTTTTGGAAGCCAACCGATCGCATTCCAAACCGGATCGGGGTGTCCTGCAATCGTTCATCGAGGTTCTCAACCAGAACCGTGAGGTGGTGTTGACCCTTAAAGCGGTCAACTTCATGCTCTGCCGGGAGTGATCACAAAACGGCTAATGAAAATGAAGCTTCGGCATCCGTTTGTGATTAACTTAACGTATTATTCAAGGTGGTGTTGCGGTCTTTTGGGATTTAACCGGAATTAATGTGCGAAGGAGGGATTCACTATGACCTTGGACGAAATTAAATCGGCAATTTTAGGCCTGAGCGAAGCAGATCAGAAAAAATTCATCGCCGAGGTGGTTCCGCTGCTCTGGCCGAAGGCATGCCTGGACGACTTCTGTGTCGCCAAGTTCAGGGAACTCGTTGATGAAGCAACAATAAAGGGATACCGCGAACAGCATTTTGGAAGCATCTGAGCCTCTAATACGATCGTTACGATTTTCCCCGGCGGTTAAGAGCTTTTCAAGCTGGAATGCGGTTTTGTTTCCCGATTGACAGGTCGTGCAACGGGATGATGATGTCGGCCATTTCCCGTATCTTCTTCGCACTCTCATAAGCGGCAATGGCATCCGTATGGACGCCCGACGGTACTACAGGGCCGCTTGCCGGAAAATTCAAAGCATTGCAGCAAAATCCGGTTATGACGGCCAGGCCGGCGGATGTCCGCACCGCTACCGACTGTCCTCCGGGCGTATGGCCCGGCGAAAAGATCAGGTCGATCCCTTCCATCAGTGTCAAATCCCCTTCCACAATCTCGACATCGAGCCCATCCAGGAGGTCCGGGTAGTAGCGATGGTCAAGCGGATGAGGATTCAGAAAGAAATCATACTCCGCCTTCTGTACCACAATCTTAGCGTTGGTGCACTTGTAGTCGTTTTCGCAATGGTCGTTATGCAGATGGGTGTGGATGACGATATCGATGTCTTCGGGCGACAACCCATGCAATTTCAGGGCATCATCGAATTCCATGATCTCCAATCCATACTCGCGCCCTACATGGTCAGGCACGACAAATTGCTCGAGGCCCGTATCAACCAGGATGTTCTTATCGCTCCCCTTGATGAGAAAGACGTAGATGGGAATCCAGATGCGCTTCCCATAGCCGCGCAGATAGGTCATGATTCCTTGATCCGTCTCGTTTGCCCCGATAGTCATAGGGTAAATCGTATACTCTTTCATAACTGGACCTCCAAAAACGGTTTTCGCTTTTCCTTCACCTTGGTTCAGGAAATGATCCTGGTCCCGTTCCAATCATATCCACCATTCGTTCATTTCATCCCGGTCAGGTTTTGCGGTTGAGAAACCGCTGGACCGATTCCTCTGAAATTTTCAGCTTGCGGTCGGGCATTATGATGTAACTGAGTTCTCCTTTTTCGACAAGTCCACGGACCTTTCTATAAGTACAGCTTAAAAGCTCTGCCGCTTCCGATTCAGGCAAATACCACTTAACTTCCCCCAATTCCATCCCTCCCGTTTAGAGTCCATAGACCAGCCCAATATTCCACCATGAACCGTAGTCTAGCCCCTTGTGGGCGGCCTTTTCAATGCCGCAATTCATGTCCCCCCGTACACATTCTAACACTGAAATGCCGGCAAGTAACCGGAATGTTCCATCTCGTCCAATTCGAGCCGGATAAAGTACGGCGCTGTAGGTCCCCCAACGTCAATACCTTGATCTTACCTGCCGGAGCGACTCCATTGGGGGACGGAATATCTTGATTTAAGCCATTATTTGTGAGAGAGTCTTTTTTATATAGAGAGCGGTCAGGAAGTTTACCAAAACTGGCAGTTTGGAGCTTTACCAGTGGCGGAGGGAACGAACCGATGCGTCCTCGTTGCGCGGTGATGAGCGAAAGTGATGTCTCAACATCTTGCGCAGGAAGGTGGAAAGAAGCGTGCAAATATGGATATGAAAAAAATAACATATTTCATGACAAACAGGTTGGAAGGTTTGACGCTTGCTATCCCTATGTTTGTGATCGGGCTTGTTTTTATAATTTTAGGATTTAGTATTTTTCCAGGCATAGGTATTTTGGTGGGTATTTTTATATGGTGGATTTCGTGGCGTTTTATGGTCAGTAGTTCACGAAAAAATCAAATCAAAGAAGCGTTCAAAAACATCAGGGCAAAGCGTGGAATTTGATGTTATCCTTAACATCTAAGTGCCAGGGTTCAACGACAAAGCCGGATGTTAAAGATATTAGTGGGATTAAATCTACAGCTACGTCTGAAGAACAGAAAATGACCGTCACCGATTCAGATCGTTAATAAATCAAAAATAGAGGACGGGCACAAATGGCGATTATAACTATATCCAGAGGCTCCTACAGCAATGGCAAAGAAGTAGCCGAAAAAGTGGCTCAGAAGCTTGGCTACCAGTGTTACGCGCGTGAGGTTATTCTGGAGGCCTCAAAAGAATTCAACATCCCCGAAATCAAGCTCGTGAACGCAGTACATGACGCTCCTTCCATTCTGGAAAGGTTCTCCTACGGCAAGGAGAAGTTCATTACATACTTTCAGTCCGCTCTTTTGAAGTGTCTCCAGAGGGATAACGTGGTCTATCACGGCCTGGCTGGACATTTCTATGTCAGAGGTGTCTCCCACGTTCTCAAGGTCAGGATTATTGCCGAGATGAAGGACCGGATTCAAATAGTTATGGACCGGGAAAAAATCTCTTATGAAAGCGCCCTGGCGCTGATCAAAAAGGATGATATCGAAAGGCGCAAATGGAGCCAGCATCTATACGGGATCGACACCTCCGACCCGATTTTGTACGATCTGGTGATCCGCGTGCGGAACATGACCGTGGATGACGTGGCGGACGTGATCTGCCATACGGCGGGACTGGAAACTTTCAGGACTACCTTTGAGTCTCAAAAGGCTATGGAAGACCTCGTGCTGGCATCCGAAGTAAAAACGACCCTGCTCGAGATCAAACCCGAGATCGACGTATCCGTGCGCGATGGAGTCGTTACTATTGGCGCCAGCTCCCAGATCATGAAGGAGCCCGATCTGATCGGAGAAATGGAAAGAATTACCTGCAGCATTCCCGGTGTTAAGGAGGTCAAAGTCAAGGCTGCCCGCATGAAGGAATGGAGTGACTGATCGCGAAAGTGGAGCCGCAATTACACTTCTATCCCCACTGAAAAACCTGTCTCATTGATAGACATCCCACTTGCGTGTTCGATTGGGAGATCGTATGTTTTCGAGAGCTTCGGGATCGTTACACGACGTCTTCGCGCGAAATTCGACATGAAAAATTCGCTTCAGATTGCATAGCACTCACGTTGATGCATTATTCCGATCCGTGACCCGTGAACAGGTAAATGAAGCTTGCGTCTTTTCATGGTTTCATGGTGTCCAATGGGGACATGAAGAACTGCCTTGAGAGGAAAAGGAGAAAACAATGAAGCGAAAGGCAACGTATCGATTGGTTATCACCCGCCGGGAATCGCTCTATGTCCACGATCAGTTCGACCACACCCTGATGCTGGTGGAAATGGAGGGGGAACCGATCGAATATCAGGTGGGTGTTGCCGGCAAATTTGTTTCCCGCCGCAGCGTGACTTTCCATGACCGGATCGCCGGTACAGGAGAGACGAAGGGCTACGCCATAACTACCTTTCAAGATGGAGCAATTTACTCTTCATACGATGGCCACCGCGATGCTGCAACCAAGCTCACCAAAGGGACCTGGAACGTCTACAGGGGCACGGGCAAGCTGACAAACCTCAAAGGAAGCGGTAACTTCACAGTCAAAGCCGGACCTGTTGCCGGGGAGTTTATTCTCGACCTGGAAGGCGATTATGAACTCTAACGAGCGATGAATCGCTAATCCGGTAAGAAAACATCCTGCATTTGCAAAGCCATCAGCTACTGACAAACTGCACCCCGGCTTTCGCCGGGGTGCAGTTTGTCTTCATTCGGCGGCTTTTTTTCAGGATGATTACCTTTTGTTCGATGTGTAAGACGTTCAGGTGCAAGCTAAACGGAAAACGTACTCGAACAGGAGGTAATTCGATGGCCGCAAAAGGAATTATAACCACTGCTTTCGCTCTTCTGGTCCTGCTTATGGCGACGCCATCCTGGGCGGGTGGCGGAGGGGGAGGAGGAGGGGCAAGCGCCGGGGCCGGCCCGGGCCTTCTCACGCCGGACCCGCCAACTAACATAACCGCAACCGCAGGAAACGGCGAGGCAACTATCAGCTTCAAGCCCCCGAAATCAGACGGCGGGAGTCCCATAACCAACTATACTGTGACAGCTCGCCCGGGGAGGATCAAGGCCTCGGGCAAGCAAAGCCCCATAACCGTGAAAGGGCTTACCAACGGAAGGACCTATACTTTTACAGTAACAGCCAACAATTCCGTCGGGAACGGGTTCCCCTCGGAACCATGCGGCAGCGTGACCCCAAAGGCTGAATGAGGACCCGAGGCTCATGCTCATAGGTAACGGCGCCATCAGCAGATGATATTTGCCGCGGTCCGGGACAAACCTTTGTGTAACGCCCTGCACGCCCCCCTGGAAAGCGGCTTCACAAGCGGTTGTCAATCGACTGCGGACCCGGCGCCCACGGACTTCGTGGAAATGTGACGGCAAAAAGAGTTGCCATCAGTGAGGGAAAGCTTTATATAGTGCACTCATTTTTTAGCCACAAAAGAGGAGCAATCATGAAGATCATCTGTCCATCATGTCGTTACGTCGGGGAGAGCAAGAGCATTGCCAAAGGCTCTCGGAAAATGGAAATCACGCTGTGGTGCTGTTTACTTCTACCCGGCATTCTGTATACCGTCTGGCGGCAATCGAAGGACGGCCAATACCAGGGGTGCCCGCAGTGCCAGGAAGCAAACGTTCGGCTGATGAAAAGAAAAGAATGGAAAGCGTTCGAACGAAACGGACAGTTGCCATCCGAATAGTTTTCCCAAAATCCCCCGCATGATTTAATCAAAAAGCGTCCCGGCTCCCGCTTATTCCGGCAGGGTTTCTGCGATTTTTTCAATCGATTTTACTTCGATTATCTCCCTGTCGTCGCTCCCGGTTATGATACCGGTTATCCGGACCGGTTTGCCGGCCGATCTGGAGACGGGGTTCTGCTTCGCGAAATGGTCTCCAAATTCGATCGCCTTTCCCCTGCTTCATTACAGATTTGTAGGATGGGTGAAGTCCCGCCAGGCGGGACGAAACCCATCGTTTTGGATGCATTTTGAACGCGAATTCGTATAACTGCTTCATTCAGCGCCCAAGCAGGGCATCCTCCCGGGCGGCTGTAACTTCATGTATGTGGAACTTGCCCTCCAACTATAAACCGGGTAACGTATCCTCCGGCCGATGAACTGCAATTGCGAGGAACAGGTTGGGAAAAACCTGCCCGGACGTTGCCCGGCCAACGGACAACTTGTGCATTCAACCGTTTGCGGATCAGGCCCTTTTAAAGCGGCGCGGCCGCAGGAGGTCTCAAATGAGAGTCTTTCAAGTCGAAGATACCTGGTCTATGGAGAACCTGCGCATAGGCGCCAGGCCCGATCCACAACCCGGAGCGCACCAGGTGAGGATCAGGATGAAAGCATCGGCCCTCAATTACCGGGACCTGCTCGTGCCTGCCCGCGGCTACGGGTCTAGAATGAAACAGCTTCCACTGGTAATGCTCGGCGACGGCGCCGGCGTGGTTGACTCATTGGGAGAGGGCGTGACGCGCCTGAAGCCGGGAGACAGGGTATGCCCGCTTTTCTTTCAAAGCTGGATGAGCGGAGCGCCGAATCAGCAGAGACTTTCACTGAGCCTGGGTTGCGAGCTTGACGGCACGATGGCCGAGTTCATGGTGCTTCCCGAGGAAGGCGTTGCGCTTGCCCCCGCGCATCTCGACGTCGTTGAAGCGGCTTCGCTTCCAGCCGCCGCAGTGACCGCCTGGCGGGCACTGGTTACAGAAGGCCGATGCAGGCCGGGAGACAAGGTATTGGTCCAGGGCACCGGTGGTGTTTCGCTCTTCGCGCTCCTGTTCGCCAGGATGCTGGGCGCACAAGTGATCATCATCTCATCGAGCGATGAGAAGCTGGCGCGGGCGCGGGCGATGGGCGCCGACGAAACGATCAACTATAATACCGTCCCGGAATGGGGCAAATACGCACGCGAAATTGCCGGTGGAGAAGGTGTTGACCACGTGGTCGAAGTCGGCGGCCAGGGCACCATGGCGCAATCGCTTCGCGCCGTTCGGCCGGGAGGTACAATAAGCGTGATAGGCGTGCTTTCGGGTGCAACCTTGAACGTACCTCTGGGACAAATCGTGACCAGGCACGTCCGGATGCAGGGAATCACTGTCGGCAGCGGCGACGATTTTACCCAAATGGCCCGGGCGATTGCCCGGCACAAGGTTCACCCGCCGGTCAGCCGAGTGTTTGCTTTCGAGGAATTGCACGCTGCTCTCGACTTTTTGGCGAGCGGCAGGCATTTCGGCAAAATCTGCATCAAGCACTGATGCCGGCGGCGGGGCGCAGGAGATCGATGCGCCTGCAACAAGGTGCGGGCAGACATGGATAAGCTCTATTTCGGGTTCACGTGTGGGGCTGATCAGGCCTGCGTTCTTGACAACTCAATTTCGAAGAGGGTGAAAAATGAAGGCTCGTATCCGGGATGTCGCGATCAACTATGAAATAGAAGGTCCGCAAGGGGCGCCGGTGGTCACATTGAGCCACTCTTTGGCGGCCACTCTGGATTTGTGGGAACCCCAGGTCTCCGTGCTTTCAGCCTCGTACCGGGTACTTCGCTACGATACGCGCGGACACGGAAATTCTTCTGCAACTCCCGGCGCATACACGATTGAGATGTTGGATGAAGACCTGATAGGGCTGCTCGACTATTTGAATATCCGCCGGACTCATTTTGTGGGGATTTCGATGGGCGGGATGATTGGGCAGGTCTTTGCCATCAGCCATCCGGATCGGCTTGCAAAGCTGGTTCTGTGCGATACAACGGGCAGAGTGCCTGCCGAAATGGGCCCTGTATGGGAAGAAAGAATCCGGATCGCGGAAACGAAGGGCATGCAGGCAATGGCCGATGAAACATTGGAACGCTGGCTGAGCGAAGAATTTCGAAGAAAACGGCCCGAAGTGGCCGGGCGTATCCGGGAAATGATAATCCGCACGCCTGTGCCCGGTTATGTAGGATGCTCGCGGGCCATAAGCGTGTTCGATGTTTCATCGGGGCTGCCGAAGATATCCGCGCCAACCCTGATCATGACTGGCGAGAAGGATTCGAGCGCCCCTGTCGCTGCGTCGGAAAGAATGAACCGGCAGATTCACGGCTCGGAGTTGTTCGTTATCCCTGGCGCCCTGCATTTAAGCAATGTGGAAGGAGCAGCATTTTTCAATGAGAGGCTGCTGCGCTTTCTGGCGTAGAATGCCGGCAAACATAAAATATTCCTTGTTATTTTCCACGAAAAAAACGGCTTTCCCCGCAGCCGGCGAGCAGCATCGAGCCACCGGAGAAGATGAGGACGGTTGGTATGATAATAACGACAAGGGATGGAGAATCTTTCGATACCGACAAAGACCTGACCGCTCCGGAGCGTCACATCCTGCAAAAACTCTTCATATGGCAATTGTTCGCTTCCAGCGTCGATCAGTTCAAGGAGAAGGAAAAGGAGGCCATGTTCAGAGGCTGGAACAATTCAGGCCCGATTAAAACCAGCAAAGCAATGAGGGCTATTCTCGCTGAATTAGAGGAGAGGGTCGTCGTGCGGCTAAGCGAGGATATGAAATAAAACTACCGGTTCACAGTTTGACAACCCGGCTTGTTATGCCGGCAAAGCCACCGCCGTTTACCCCCAACATGCACGTCATAAGCGACTTTCAGATTTCAGCCGGCGGGTCTATTCCCCGTTTTGAACCGCTCCAGGTCGGGTTTTTCCAAGAGGATAAAGTTTTTGAAGATCCCAAGAGCCTTGAATCGCTCTTTCCCAAACTGGACCTCGTATGTGCTGAACAGAATGTAGTCGGTTCTCACCGTCTGGCTGCTCACCACACTCCCCGCTACACCTCCCAGAATCGTGCCCAGGAACTGTCCTGAAGGATCTTTCATTTTTTTCTGGGATTCCTTCATGACGTACTGGCGGACATAGTTGCCGAGATCTTCCCTGGAGGGGTTCGTGTAGGCCATCAGGCCTGCCAGGGCCACCAAAGCTATTGTAATTGACAAGGATTTCATGCCTTTTTCCTGCCGCTTCTTCCCTCGTGATCAGGGCTTGATATAGGCGTTCAACCCTATGGTAACCGGTTTTCCATTTACCTGCGCAGTAGTGACGGTATTCCCGTGAGTACTTGCTACAACGAGGGTCTTGCCGGATGAAGACGGTGTGGGTTCTTCCAAGTCGATCTCTATGTAGAGTTTATTGTCTCTGATTTCGACGGTCATAGCCATGAATGGTTCTCCCTCGAGTTTACATGCGGATCGGCCCGACCGGAATCGGACCGGATTTTCGGACCAAAAACAGAAGGGCCGGAAATTGCTTCTCCAGCCCTTCTGATTCGAGAATGGATGAGTAGTTAGATTTTCTTTACTTTGACCGCAGCAGGACCCTTGGCGCCCTGTTCGATTTCAAAGCTGACACGATCACCTTCGGAAAGGCTCTTAAAACCCTCACCTTCGATGGCGCTATGGTGAACAAAGACATCTTTGCCGCCATCCTCTACAGTGATGAACCCGAAACCCTTCTGATCATTGAACCACTTTACAGTACCTTGAGGCATAACTCTCCAAATCCTTCCATATTGTTTGTGCGGACCCTTCTAAACATACATAACCCTACATTAATGTCAAATCGTAGTTAAGGCAAGAAATAAAGCGGCAGCGCCTGGTATCAGCGATATTTATATTTTTGCCCAAAATGGCGTTACCCGAGTCCCAATACGCTTTCAGAGTATTTTGAACTGAGGTTTGCCCGGTTGGAACATGCTGGAGATAACAAATTTGATATGTTTACAGGCGGCCACTCAAGAAGCCGAGGCGACCGGATTTGAACGGGCCCCAAGCACTTCGATTATGAGTTTGCCTCTTCCCCAACACATTTGGGGCAGCAGCCTCGAACGATAACCTCGTGCCCCAAGACCTCAAAACCATGGCCTTCCGGCAGCAAGAGTTCATTTTTCCCAATGGGATCGGTGATGTCGTGGATTGCTTGGCACTTTACACAAAACAGGTGATGGTGAGAATCGATTTTGGTTTCATATCGCGAAACGTCTGTCATCGAGGTGATTTTTTGCACGAGGCCTGCTTCGTAGAACTTTTCAAGGCTCTTATAAACGGTTCCAAGAGAAATCATGGGAAAACGTGTCAGGACCTTCTGATGGATCTCATCAGCGCTGAGATGTCCTGTCGAATCGTGTAGCGCCCGGTAGATAGCCAGCCGCTGATGGGTCACCTGGAAACCGTGAGCCTTCAGTACAGCGATGTAGTCCAAATCGCCTTTCTCCTTCACTTTTTACCCCCTCTTTTCGAATGTGAAATGAATCCAGTACCTTAGTACGATTGTCAGAAACGCACTTAACATATACGAATTATTTGAAAGTATGCAACTGCTTTGGAGAAGAATTCTTTGTAAACTTTGTGTCAAAGATCGAATTTTCTCGAGCCGGCTACTCCCTTTTCACGGCAGATAGACCGCAGAGCTATTTCTGCCGCCGTCGTGAGGCCGTTGTCTTCCGGGCCATACCGGATACTCGCCATATCTTATTATAGTGACGACTACCGGCGCTATTCAGCTTCTACGGAAAGAAGAGGAGAAAATGAGCGCAAAATCCCACCGGTTCGATATCCGGGTTAAAACGCCGGTCATGATCGCCATCGGCAAACGGGGGTGTTTGAGTTCACTGCTGGAGAAGATGTCTATAAAGGTCTGGAGGGCAGGCATGGTTCAGGCTCAGTCAGCGTCGGGGGCCATATCGGAGTCCACATCGAAGAAAGTGTAGTGGTCCTGCCGCCACGTGAGGGTCAGAGAATCGACAGTGGTCTTCAGGTCCGTGTGCAATGGCTTCACGGACGCCACCCGTGCGACCGTGGCGCCCTTTTGAGACATGTGCAGCGGGATGTGATAGTTGCCGTCCACGCATAGTTCCGCGTCAGCACCGGCGACAAGGTACACGGTGCAACCATCCTGTGTTTCATTTTGAGCAGTCACGGCAGTATTGCCGGGTAGATCTACGAGGCTAGTCATGCTGTTCCAGTTGAAGAAAAGGCCTATTTTGTACAGGTTGGCCTGGGAGACCTTCAACACCGTTTTTTTGTTCTTGTCTATGATGTAATAGACGGGCAAATCTTCGCCTTTGATCCCGATGATAGTCACTCCATCACTGTAGGCTTTGATGAATCTATCGGTTGAGACATCGACTGAAAATCCCTTTTCCCGGTCCGAATAGTACGTTCCGCTGATGGACAAATCGATCGGCGGCTTTATGATGTCCCGTATGCAGAGCGGCTCTGCCCATGCATTGGCCGCAGGAGCCGGCCAGGCAGCCAGGCAGGACAGGAATGCCGCAAGGATGGCGCAAATCAAGGTCTTCGCAGTAATCGTATTCTCCTTGGCTTGATGGGCGCCTGTTGTATCCGCAGAGGCTGCATGGCCTCAGCCGGGATGGCCACTCAAACCCTTCGACGTCGTAACCGGAGACGGCGGCGTTACTGCCGCAGCGCCTTTGCGTAATCGAAATAGGTTACACTCTTTCCGGTCGAATCTTTGACTGTCGAAGTGACAAGTTCTGCTTTGTAAGCTGATTTTCCGTGGTCGATCATGCTGCTCGCGTTAACGATAGCCGATGGTTTATAAAAGGTCAGGCCCTTTACGGACCGGGTGGTCAGGACGGAGCGAGGCAGAGTGACCCGGACTTTCGCGCGTGAATCTTTGATGGCCTCATACAGCACTCTGCCGTCGGTATTCGGGAGATTCAGGCTGAGCAGGTAGGCGATCGTGGGCGCAACGTCGATGTTCCCGGAAGGGACCTGGTCCTGAAAACCCGGCTTGAAGTCGGGACCGGAGGCGATCAGGGTATTGTGCACATCCACGGGACTGAATGAGCCGTGCATACCCCTGTAGCCTTGCATGCTTTCGAATTCGGTCCCCTTCATCCCCTGCACTGTTGCGTTTTCGTTGTAATTGTAACTGACTATGATATCGGGACTTCTTCCGGCATTCTCGAGGTTGACCGTGCTCATTTTGAACGTTCCACCGACCGGGCCGTAGCGGTCGTCGACAAAGATGGCGCCGAATTCTTCGCGCGACTGCAGGAATGACACTATGCTCTTGACCATCTTGGCGTTTTTGTTCACCACATACAGGTAATCGCTTCCCCCGTTTGCGGCAATGACCACAGCATCCTCGGGCAGCGTGGACGGAACGACGAAGCTCCTCGTGTTATACTGGTAGCCGGGTCCGTTGCCGCACACCGTGCCGTCGGTATCGGTCCGGGTGGGGTAGACCAGCGCGCCATCCGACAGAATACCGGACATGACCGGGTCTTTTACGCAGCCGATTCCGTCGTAGACGTTCGCCGCTACGCCGTTATCGGAGAGAAGTTGAGGCAGCCGCACATCGCCGGATGCGGAATAGCCGTCAACGGGGTCCGTGCCTGTCGTCACCATCGCTTTGCCCCGGATATCCCGGAGAGGAAAGAGCGAGACGTCTCCGGATACGGTACTATGGCCGTGATCCGAGACTATCATGATATCGGTATCGTCATGGATTCCCAACTCTTTCAGTTTCGTGAGTATTCGGCCGAGCATGGTGTCCATGCTGACGAGGGAATCCCTGTAAGCGGCGCTGCCCGGGCCGTACAAATGTTCGGTGGAGTCGGGATCGCGAAACCAGATGACGGAAACGTCCGGGGCTTTCTTGGGAAGAACATAGTTCAGGTAGGTGTCGAGCATGTACTGATTGGCGCTGGAGAAGATGCTGGCCGTGCCCGCTGTGGGGTCAAAGGTTACGCCGTCGGAAAGAAACGATTTTGCGCCGGCAGCAGTCGGGCTCCCATTACTGGAGGCGAGCGCGATGCCCGGCCACATCACCGGCGTGTTTTTAGGGAGGAGATAGCCGTTCTTCTGGAGTTCGGTGGCAAGCGACTCCGGGAATACCATGTTTTCGTCGATGCCGTACCCTGTGCGCGTCAGGTCGAACATGAAGGCAGCACCGGATTTGCCGACGATACAGGTCTTGAGCCCTTTAGCCTGGGCAGCTTGCAGCAGACGTGTGACCAGAAGGAGTTCTCCATTGTAATACCCGTTTATTGAGGTCAACATGTTCCAGTCTTCAGTGAATACCGGTTGGTTATAATCGACGCGACTCTTTGAGGCGTTGTTGCCTTGGAGCGTGTTCGGTCCGAGCCAGACCCAGTTGCCGTAGAAACCTGTCTTAGCAGGGAAATCGCCCGTATTGAACGATGAGGAGTTCATCATCGTGAAGGTGGGATAGGTCGCATGGTTCTTATGGAAAAAAACCCCTCGCTGAGACATTGCCCAAAGGTTTGGCGTCGTTTTCAGTGTGACGCTGTCGGGTCTGAGCCCGTCCCATACGAAAAGAATGACCTTCCGTTGTGTCCCGGCGGCGGCAAGATGACTGTTGCCGGCTGAGAGCAGAATGATCGCGCACAACACCAACGACACGCATAACATGTTCCGTCTATGTTTCATGCTGTTGCCCCTTCTCGTGGGTGGTCCAGTTGACAGAGCCCGGTCGGACACAAAAAATAGAATGGACATCCCCAAGAGCTCCAGCGTTGAAGTTTTTTTATTATTCATCACGAGTGTGTCACTGGGTCATTACGTAAAAGTGACAGATTGGACGCATTCTTGTGACAATTGCGTTTTGATGGGGCGCACCAGGCTAATGTAAATGCGCGTCCGAATCGGGCGACACATTGGGCGCAGCCTGAAAATTTCTGAATCAACCGGCCCGGTTCGGTCCCGGTGATTAACCCGCTAAAATGGCGAGAGCCGGGAAGGAAGGAACCACATTGGCCCTACTCACGGCTCTCTAAAGAGGCAGAAGGCCTCCAGTGATATTGTCGGAAAGAGGACTTAAGATCTGAAGCAAAATTTGCTACAGTGCCCAAGAATCTATCTCCCGCTGCCTTGACTGTTTCATGATGAAGGATGAGGATCTTAATTTCATGCCCTATAACCACACGCTTACCCTGGGGCAGAGAGCCCCAAATTGCGCCGAATGTGGTGAGTGTGAAGAGCGGATGGACCAGGTAGATCTCCCAAAATGAAACTGCCGGAGGAGGCAGAAATTTATGACTGACACACTCTCGCGTCGAAAATTTCTGAAAACAGGGCTCGCGGCAACGGCGGCAGTAGTTGTGGGACCCCGGCTCGCGACGGCCGATAACCACCCCTTATTCGAAAAAACCTGGATCGGGTCCCTTGAACTCTCCAACCGCGCCATCAGGTCATCCACATGGAGCGGCGTAGGAGACCGGAAAGGCTATGTAACCGATCGTGCCCTGGAATTTTATGGTGAACTTGCCAGGGGAGACATCGGGCTCATTTTGACCGGTTACCAGTATGTCATGACCAATGGGCAGGGACTGCCTTACATGTTGGGTAATTACGACGACACACAGGTTGAAGGGCTGAAAAAACTCGTCGATACGGTGCACAAAGAGGGCGGCAAGATCGCTGCGCAACTCGTTCACTGTTTAGCAAGGGCCAATCCCAAGCTTTTTTTCAGGGAAGGCGATGAATTATGGGGCCCTTCCGCCATTGCGTATTCTGCGGGAGACAAAATCCCAAGGGAGATGACTCGGGCGGATATTGCCCTGCTCGTGGAGACTCATGCCAGAGCTGCATCCCGGTCACTCAGATCCGGCTTCGACGGTATTCAGATTCATGGCGCTCATGGGTTTGGCGTCAACCAGTTCCTCTCTCCAGCATGGAACAGGCGCGGCGACATGTATGGCGGCAGTCTTCAGAATCGGTATCGTCTGGTTGGAGAGATCCTCGAAGCAATCAGGGGAGAAGTAGGAAAAGATTTTCCAGTCATGTTCAAACTCAGTGCACAGGATTTTGTCGAAAACGGTATAGAGCTTTCCGAATCGGCAGAAATTGCTCGACGTCTGGCCAATGACGGAATAGATGCGATCCAGGTAAGCGCCTGCTGCTCGATTTCGAATCCGGATAAACATTGCACGAAGAGTATGATTGTTAAAGAAAAACATGAAGCCTACCTGGCGGACTTTGCCCGCTACATTAAAGAAAGGATCAAGGTCCCAGTCATAATTGTCGGGGGCATACGGTCATTGCCCATAATAGACGGGATTTTGAAGGATAGACAGGCAGATTACATTTCAATGGCCCGCCCGTTCATCCGCGAACCGCATCTTATCAAACGATGGAAGGGCGGAGATACCGACAAAGCCAGGTGCATCTCATGCAACCGCTGTTTCGAGACAGGTATGGAGGGACTGGGGATTTCGTGCTACTGGGAAAGGAAGCTCAGGGAAGAACGCGCTAAGACATAGATGCGAAACCGGTCCCCGTTTATCCCCGGCCTTCAATCCTGCCGTAGATGTCGCGGGCCATCCGAAGATGCCGGCGCAGCGCAGGGATGGTCTGCTGAGCGTAGCATTTAAGATCGGGGTTGGTGACCTCATTGGCCATCTGTTCGAACAACTTCAAGCTATCTTCATGATCCTTGATCACCTGGTTCATATATTCCCGGTCGAAGTCCAGGCCCTGCGTTTTTGAAAGATTCAGGAGCGCCTCCCGGTCTTCTCTGTCCATATCCGTGTGGACTTCGAGGTCATTATTTCTCGCTATAGCCAGCAGCCGGTCGCGGGCAAAAGTATTGCACTTTGCCATCATCTCGGCGAAACGCCTGACATCGGCGCTTGCCGCCTGCTCGACGGCCCTCTCGCCAAGCGCGGCTTCCAGCATGTAGCCGTCCTCGGCTTTCCTTACAAAATGCATGTCGCATGCCGGTTTGACGTAGCTTATAAATCCGAAAGCCGCCATCCTGTCAAGTTGGGCAGGACCTTTACATTCCGGAACCGTGGCGCCGGCAGAGCCAAATTGCAACGAAAACGCAACAGCCGTCATGACAAATAACAAAAAGGGGATTGAACTCCTTGCGGTCATTTCTTTTCTCCTTCACCAAGGGCTTGAGAGGCTTATTCACGGGCAAGCCCTAAGTCCGCCATATCTTTATATAAATACTCTAATCACTAAAAGGTGTTCAGGATGCGGGGCCGTCGTTCAGGAAAGGAGTAAACGCAGGGGCAGACACCACGGGACAGGCCAACCTGATTACACCGCCATCCGGGAAAGTGGTGACATTTCAGTGTCTTTCGACCCGAGTCTTGAGGGTTCCAGGCGGGTCCTTTCAGTGGATCGGGTAGAACCAGAAAGAAGTCCTGTCCCGGCCCACATCGGTCGCTACCCCCCGGTAGCTGAAGGCCATGGAAACTGCATTGGCCGGCAGGTCTATCCTGCGGCTGAAAGGGATGGGATCCAAGGAGCCGCGGTCGGTGGCCAGTCCGATTTCTTCGAGGACCTTGCCGTTTTCATCCAGAAATATCGCGCCAAGCCGAAAGTTTCGCAGGTCCGTGTAGCCCATGACCAGAGAATAGGAAAACCGGATATTACCCGACAGATCCATTTGCCCCTGATCTTTTGAATAGCGGTATTGGACGCTAAGGTCATTGCCTTTCCACAGTCCGGAGTACCGGGGCTGCTCGATCGAGAGGCGATTTGCGGCTGATACGGACCCGGCGCCGGCATCCGCTGCAATGATCCGCGATGCAGAGATAAAAAAGGCCGCAACGATTACGGACCAGAGAAAAAGCATTCCCGTTCTCATATGGAATCCTCTTTGAACCCGGCACGCTCCAGGTTTACAATCCAATGTTTTCAATGCGATATGCGATATAAGATAAGTTCCGATTTGCAAAAAACCAATCAGCCCCTGCTCCTGGTAAGCAGCGCTGAGTCAGGACCTCATGGACCGCAGACCGGGATGAGGAAAACTACCCCCGTGTGTCTCGGCTTTTTGAATAGAGAATTTAACCTCCGTACCCTTGCGCACTGACGATGGGTGTAGAATTACCAGTTGATATTGATGCGCTAAGTGTGAATAGTAGGTGTTTTCCAATTTGTTCCCTTATCCATCAGGAGGTTCATCCATGAGCGTGCTCTTTTCCCGATTCAGCCTGAGAGAAATCGAATTCAGAAATCGAATATTCGTATCTCCGATGTGCCAATATTCCAGTCAGGACGGAATGCCCAATGATTGGCACCTGGTTCACCTCGGGAGCCGCGCTGTTGGAGGAGCCGCCCTCGTTATGGTCGAGGCTACAGCCGTTTCCCCCGAGGGACGCATCTCGCCGTATGATTCCGGTCTGTGGTCTTCCGGCCACGGGAAGGCATTCAGTCGTATAGCAGCCTTCATAAAAAGCCAGGGAGCAGTTCCGGGTATTCAGTTGGCACACGCCGGGCGCAAAGCATCAACGGATATTCCCTGGCGGGGAGACAGCCCGTTGGATGAAAGCGCAGGGGGATGGCAACCGATAGCTCCCAGCCCGATTCCTTTCAGCGAGCTTTCCCCGATTCCTCGAGAAATGAGCAGCAAAGACATCGCCGACCTGCTGACAAAGTTTCAGGCCGCCGCCCGCTTAAGCCTTGACGCCGGGTTCGAGGTACTCGAAATCCATATGGCCCACGGCTATCTTTTTCACGAGTTTCTCTCACCGCTATCGAATAAGCGCACCGACGAATTTGGCGGGACTTTCGAGAATCGTATCCGTCTTCCCTTGAGGGCAGCCGAAGCCGTGCGCGCAATCTGGCCTTCCCGCCTGCCTGTTTTCGTGCGAATCTCCTGTACCGATTGGGTCGAAGGCGGATGGGATTTAGCCCAATCCATCGACTTCTGCCGAAAGTTAAAAAATATCGGGGTCGATCTGATCGATTGCTCGAGCGGCGCCCTGGTTCCCTATGCGAAAATTCCGGCCGGCCCCGGGTTCCAGGTCCCCTTTGCGGCTGCCATCAGAAAAGAAGCCGGTATGCCGACAGGCGCCGTCGGCTTTATCACTCAACCGGCACAGGCGGAACAGATTGTAGCAACAGGGCAGGCCGACGTAGTACTGCTGGCAAGGGAGATGCTGCGCCAGCCCTACTGGCCTCTCCAGGCGGCATACGCATTGGGCGCCGATGTAGTCTGGCCGAACCAATACCTGCGCGCTAAACCTCATTAGCTCTTTACCGCCGGACTATTTCCATAAAAGGTGAAAGATGCTCAACTTCCGAGACGGACTACTGCTCCTTGCGACTTTAGCGTCCATCCTTGCAGGTATTATCTGGCCGGCGTTCGGAACGCCCTTTCAGCCTTATCCGATCTATTGCATGATGGCCCTTCTTTTCTTCAGCTTTCTTCCCATCCGGCTCGACGCCATCTTAAGTTCGGTGAGAAGTTCCGTGCCCTATCTCGGATATTGTGTCTTCATCAAACTGATTTTGCTGCCTTTAGTGGTATTCGTTTCTTTCCGGTACATATTGCCCAAATATGCGGTCGCCGCGATGCTTTTGAGCGGAATTTCATCCGGCGTGGCATCGCCTTTTTTCGCAGGTCTCGTGGATGCCAACATTTCTCTTGTCTTCGGAATGGTCGTTGCCAGCTCGATTCTGGTTCCATTCACACTTCCCATCCTTGCCCATATTTTCGTCGGCAAATACATGGAGATATCTCTTTTAGCCATGTCGAGCCTTCTCGGGCTGGTCATTTTCTGCCCGCTCGTACTCGCTGAAATCCTGAAGCGCTTTGCCCCCGGCTTTACAGCAAAGCTATCCAAAGGCCAGTACGGTGTTTCGCTGGTTTCGTTCGTGATTACAAATCTCGGCATTTTTTCACGCTACGCCGCCTTTCTTCGCGATGAGCCGTCAACCGTCCTGATCTCTCTGGGCGTCTCCGTAATTCTGGCGGTCTTCTACTTTGCGGCGGGAATGCTCTTTTCTCTGGGACGGCCTTTGCCCGATCACCTTTCTTCGATTATAACCCTTGGAATCATAAACAACGTGCTCGTCCTGGTCTTAAGCTCCGAGTTTTTCAGTCCCATAGAAGCAACTGTGGCAGCGATGTATACGATCCCTTTTTTTGCCCTGATCGTTCCATTGCGTCTCTATCGGAACTGGGCGCAAAGGCAGGGTACTCCCTGACCTGTTTTGGAGGAAACCTTGGCAAACCCCGAAATCACTCTGTATCGCAACGACATACCCGCGGGCCTGACCCTGGCCGCAACGGTCGCAGTGGACACGGAATCGATGGGTCTTAAATGCATGCGTGACCGTCTTTGCCTCGTGCAACTGTCGGCGGGCGACGGCAAGGCCCATCTCGTGCAATTTGCGCCCGGTTATTATGGGGCGCCCAATCTCAAAAAAATGCTGGCCGATCCGGCGGTAACCAAGCTGTTCCATTTCGCGCGCGCCGATCTGGCCATGCTGGCTCATCATCTCGGTGTTATGCCGAAACCCGTTTATTGTACCAAGATCGGATCGGTGCTTGCGCGCACCTTCACCGACAGGCACAGCCTGAAAGACCTTGCACGCGATCTGCTTGGCATCGAGCTTGCCAAGGAGCAGCAGACCTCCGACTGGGGGGCGCCGCAACTGACGCCGGAGCAGCTCGACTATGCCGCTGGCGACGTGCTTTACTTACACCGGATAAAAGCCAAACTGGATAACATGCTGGCACGCGAACATCGTGCTCATCTGGCGCAGGCCGCGTTCGATTTCCTGCCCGCGCGGGTCGAACTGGACCTAGCCGGCTGGGAAGATGTCGATATTTTCTCGCATAAGCCGGCTGGAGCTTGATCTAAATGAGGGTGGCTCAGGCGCGGAATAGTCTTTTCAATTTGTCGCTCCATACGGAGAGAATATAGCGTATTTTTCTGAAAAAGGTCCTGACCGGCTGCTTCGGGTTGGTGATAATCGTATCCATCTCTTGCTGATCCAGTATTTTTTCCATGGGGCTTCTGTACGTTTTCATCGCTGTTCACTTCTCAATTAAGGGAAATGTTCGTTGCAGGCGGGACCATAAAGACTCCACCACAGAGACGTTCGATAATTTCAAAAACCCGGTTGCCTGCTTCGAGGGGCCAAGGTCGATCTTTAGAGAGCACAGAGACATTCGATAATTTGAAAAATCCGGTGGCCCATGTGGTGCGTTTGGCCTCGGCGTCTTTTCACAAATTACTATCAGCCCGTTCGTTTTCCAAGGCTCTGGCGGCCTTAATGATTGCATCCCGTATCGTTCCGATCTTAAAAGGCTTGGCAATAAAACCAAAAGCCCCTTTGGCCACTGCTTCCCGGGCCGTATCGAGGGTGGCGTAACCCGTGATCATAATGACCTTGGTCTCGGGCGACGTGGCTCTCACATTCTCCAGGACCTGCAAGCCATCCAGTTCCTCCATACGGATGTCCGTTACTACAATGTCAAATTTCTTCTCCTGCATACGGGCCAGAGCTGCCTTTGGTTCCACGAATATCTCCACGTGATGATCTCTTTCCAAAACCGGCTTGAGCCGGAGGCCCACCAAAGGTTCATCGTCAAGGATAAGTATTTCTAACCGTCCCCCCACATTGCCTCCGCTCTATTTAATCTGAAATTATTGCCGAAAATATCAATCCGGATGGCGACCTCAGGTCGAACGACCCGGCCGCCTGCTCGATTTCTCACCTGAATTCCCGGGAATAGATTAGCCCAAGCGATACTAAAGAGTGCACTATATTTTAGATATTATCGAATGCGATAACAAGATTGTATGAAAGGCCACAGGAATTAATGCCCAAAAAACTCATTCCCACTTTTAGCGGCGCAGCGATCAAATCGAAAAGCAACGCTCTTCCACGATCCTGCCCCGGCTGTGCCTCCCGTTCGAGCAGGATAACTTTTCTCTTTTGTAGAGATTACTTTTACCTGTAGAATACAGCTCTCACCCCGACTGAAGGATGAAAAATGAAAAAGATAATCATTGTGCTCGCGGTTCTGTTCTTTGCGTCACCGGCGTTAGCCCAAGACTATCAAGCTTATGGACTTCTGCAACCCTACCAAATTTATCAACTCGACCAATTTTCTCAACCTTCTGACCTTGACCAGTCTATCAAATTCTACCAACCTTACCAATTTGAACGACAACAGTCTCAGCCCCAGCCTTCTCAGCCCCGGTTGACGAAACACTCCCGCAGGCAGATCAATATCGACTTACCCGGCCGGCCGGCCGATACGGAGTAGGCCCCCGCAACGGCGGATACGGGCATACTTGTGGTTAGACCACCTTCTCACGCGGCCAATTCGAAAAGTTGGCTAAATTCAAGCAATTACAATGGCATAAGTTCAATCCAACACTATTTTCCGTTCCGAAAAGACAGCCTTTCACGCGATTGACAATTCCAAAAACCCGGTAGCCCGCTTCGAGGGGCTTGGGTCGATCTTTAGACGCGAAGACGCGAAAGAGACTGACAGGGTCCGATGAAACATGAAAAACTGTTCCGAAAAGACCTGATGGGTTGCGCTTCGCTCCACCCATCCTACGGCTCACGGGTCTTTTCATGGTTTCAGGGTGTCCCAAAAGGGACATGAACAACTGTCTCGAAAAGTTCTGGTGAGCTCGCTCCGCTTAGCCCACCCTTCTACAAGCCTTTACATGGTTTCGGGGTGTCCCATGGGGACGTGAAAAGCTTTCTTCCGCATTTCATAACCCGTCGATGCGGGTACTCATCGAGCAGGTCTCCCCAAGAGAGCTGCATCGAGTCATTCACTCCATCCCCGACTGCTCGGTCCTTGCCTCCGGAGAGCCAGTGGGGTATATCTTCCCTTACCTTCAGAAGCTTCCATTGAAGTTGCCCGGATTGAACAGGATTGATTTTACGCTCATTTTCGAGGAGCAATCAATGAGTCTCACCAAAGCCCGGATTGTGGAAGCTTGCGCCCGCCTTGCAAAAAGTCATCGAGTTTTTCCTTTGGGACAATGTGATGAAGCTCCACACCGATTGTTTGGCGCCTGCGA
>CAWCGB010000002.1:0-88268 GCA_963795045.1 uncultured delta proteobacterium | reverse complement strand
GGCGCTCGAGTTAGCGGGTCCGGAACCGATACGTCTCGACGAACTCGTCCGACGATTCTTGAGCGCAACCCGAGACGCGCGGACGGTGATCACAGACGTCCGCGCACTCTACTTCGGCATAGAGTTGGACGATCAAAGCCTCACGCCCGGCGACAATCCGCGGCTCGGGACGATCCACTTCGAAGATTGGCTCAGCCGCTACCTGCAGCAGGAACGCACCGCTGCGTAAGGAGATTATCGACTCGGTCGTAAAAACAGGTGTCCCGGTCCCAGAGGAGGAGAACCTCGGTGAAAAGTTTAAGGTAATTGACTCTTTCGGCGGAGAGCTCCGGAATCCTCCCGCGGCCGGCATTGCCCGGAACTAAAACGGATCATGCCGGATTTCGCACGGCACAGGATGCAGATCATGCCCCAGGAAGAGAACAAATCCAAGGATGGTGAGGATACCAAGGTCGTACAGGAGTCGCCTTCACTTGAAAAAGAGGAAGCGACCTCAGCCGATGCGGCGTCAGGCCATGAGCAAGCAGACAGTTCCACCGGTTCTTCGATGCCTAATGGACACGGCACCAAAGTGCCCCGCTGGGCGTGGAAGGCAGGGGTCGGTATTATTGCCCTGGTGGTTGCCCTGTATTTCGCCATTCCGTACACGATCCATGCTCTAAACACCGTTTCCACCGATGACGCCTATGTGGACGGACACGTGACCTTTGTAGCGCCTCGTGTAGTAGGCCAAGTCGTGAAGGTTTTGGTCGACGACAATAACGCGGTCCACAAAGGAGACCTGCTCGTAGAACTCGATAAAGAACCTTATCAGGTCAAGGTCGAACAGCAACAAGCCGCATTAGCTCAGGCTCAGGCCGATTTAGTAGCGGCCAAGGCCCGAGCACGCGGGATTGTGGCGACGGCCAGGGCTAAACGATGGAATCTCCAGCGTGCCATGGATGAAGTTCACAACCAAGTTGCCCTGCTGGTGGCCAAGGTTGCTGAGCTGGGATCCAAGAAGGCCGTTTTGGTCCGGGCTCAATCCGATTTCGACCGGGCCAAGTACCTGCTCGCTGCCAGAGCTGGAAGCAAACAAGACTATGACAAGCGGCAGGCGGAGCTCTCAGTTGCCGAGGCGCAGGTCAAGGAGGCGTTGGAAAATATCTATCAGATCCGGGCCACTCTCGGATTGCCCGAAATCCCCAAGAATGGCGAAGACCTTGCACAGGTACCGCCTGACCTTGATCAGACATCCCCATCGGTTCTTCAGGCACAAGCGGATTTGATCCAAAGTGCCGCCCAGCTTGGCATTATCCATTCCTTTGAACAGACGCCAGAACAGATGCTGGACGAGTTTATGAAAAGCGCACCCAATGGCAATCTCGACGTTCTCTTCACGCAACTTGTAGACAAGACTCCTTGGGTCAAACAGGCCGAGGCAAAGCTTGAGAAGGCAAAACGCGACCTGGAGCAGGCCCAGCTTAACCTCAGTTACTGTGATGTTGTAGCGGAGATCGATGGAGTCATTACACGCCGGAACGTCAACCCCGGCAACAATGTTGCGATTGGACAAAGCCTGATGGCCATTCGCTCGATCCGGGAAATCTGGGTCGACGCCAATTTTAAGGAAACTGAACTCTCGGACTTGCGTATCGGCCAGCATGCAGATTTATACGTGGATACGTATGGAGAAAAACACGTGTTCAAAGGCCGAATATCCGGATTTACGATGGGAACTGGTTCGACACTGGCGTTACTGCCGCCACAAAACGCTACCGGCAACTTCGTCAAGGTGGTGCAACGGTTGCCGGTACGTATTGAAATCACGGACTATGACCCCGCGAAAGCTCCTTTGTTCGTCGGATTGTCGGTGGTCGTTTACGTCTATTATAAAGAACCGGCGACCGGGCCCCTTGCCGGAAAGATCCTCCAGCCGCATATGGCCCAGGCGCCACAGTAATGCATATGGCAAACATGTAGAGGCGAAGCCTTGAATGACACTACACTTCCATACCCTTCGAGTCGTCCGGCGGTGAATCCATGGCTGATCGCCGCCGCTGTGGTGGTCCCGACTTTCATGGAAGTGTTGGATACGACTATCGCTGTGGTCGCTTTGCGCTACATCGCTGGAGGCCTTTCAGCGACCGTCGATGACGGCGAATGGGTCATCACGAGTTACCTCGCGGCTAATGCCATCGTTTTACCGATCACTGGCTGGCTGGCCTCTCATATCGGTCGCCGTAACTATTTTCTGCTGTCGATCACTGTCTTTACTCTTAGCTCCGCCCTGTGTGGGATGTCCACAAGCCTGAGTCAACTGATCCTATTCCGTGTACTCCAGGGTCTGGCCGGCGGCGGTCTGCAGCCCTGCAGCCAAGGAGTATTGTTGGACGCTTTCCCACGGGAAAAACAAGGTGCGGCGATGACCTTGTTCGGTTTTGCAGCACTTATCGCACCTGTCCTCGGTCCTACTCTGGGTGGCTGGATCACTGACAATTACTCCTGGCGATGGACCTTCTTCATCAATGTCCCAGTCGGCGCGCTGGCGCTCGCGGCCTGCTATGCTCTGTTGGAAGACCCCGAGTACCTGCGGACCCAACTCACCGAATTGAAAAAACAGCCGTTACAGTTTGACTCAGTCGGCCTGGGTCTCCTTGTGATCACAATCGTTTGCTGGGAAGTGATGCTCAGCAAGGGACAGGAGTGGGACTGGCTGGGCGACCCCTCTTGGCGGGTGCAAACGATGTTAATCCTTTTTCTGCTGGCCCTGGCAAGCCTGATCATCCGGGAACTGCGACAGTTGAGGCCGGTGGTCAATCTCCGGCCGTTGGGCGAGCGAAACTTCCTGGTTTCCTGCATTGTTATTTTCTCTGCTTACGCCGTACTCTACGGCGCCAGTACGACGCTGCCGGCCCTGCTGCAATCCCTTTTCGGCTATAACGCTCTCAACGCGGGACTGGTTATGTCGCCTGCGGGCGTATTTGCAGTCATCCTGATGCCTGTGGTTGGCTTCCTGCTCGGCAGGGGAAAGGATGCACGATGGATAATAGTGGCAGGTCTCCTGGTCATGGGAGCAGGCAACTACTGGATGTCGCAAATGAACCTCAATGTCAGCCCTGGACTTGTGGTTTGGCCCCGAGTGGTGACGATCATGGGCCTTTCGATGTGCTTTGCTCCGCTAAATGTTGCCGCCTACCTATATACCCCAACACAGTTACGAGGGGCTGCGGTCGGCCTTCTGAGCCTGTTGCGCAATGAGGGGGGCAGTGTGGGCACGTCACTCGCTCAGACGTTTCACGAGCGTCTTTTTCAATTTCATACTCTGCGTTTGGGAGAATACCTCGATCCCTTCAACCCTGCGGTACATTCTTTTCTACACCAGGTGCAAACGTTCTTCCTCGGACAGACGGGTGACCCTGAATTGTCTAAACAGATTGCCTGGCAGAGTCTCGGTGCCCTTCGCCTGCAGCAAGCATCCTCGCTAGCGTATTTCGATTGCTTCTGGGTATTCGCCGTTATTGCTTTTGCTCTGGTGCCTCTCGTTTTCTTCATGAAGCGCTCCGTAGCCGAAAAAGGAACCCGCGTAGGAGCGGAATGAAATCAGCATTTGGCTTAGGTTGGGTTCTTACAAGTCCAATTAGAGGTGTCAAAAATCTTGGAGAAATGAAGCAGTGATATTTGAAAAGAGGATGATGCATGATATGGAACATAATGAATTTTGGCAAAAAATCGAATCCCTTTTGAAAGAATATGAACTGTCGTATGCCCCGGTTCGATGGTTTGGAGGCTGGGGCGGATTGACCGGCGGGCGGGAAGGGTACTTCGTTTTTTTTCGGTTTATTTTTCTAATAGCACTATATCTAACTGCCTTTTATCTGCCGTCATATTTTTGGCTGAAAATCCCGATGACAATCGCGGCTGGTTATTCGATAGCCGATATGTTTCTGATACCCACTTCCCTCGCCTTTGGCGGCATTCATGACATGAGGCCGCTACGGGCTTTGGTTTTTGTTTTGGTCACCTATATCTCGATCGCGATAGCTTTCGGGGTGTTATATATCACGCTTTGTCGCTCTTCCTTTAATATCACTCCTGAGATAATCAATCCTATTTATTCCAGTTTCAGTATCATGACTATGCTAGGAACGGGAGACATGAGTTTGGCGAGACAAGCTATGTTAGTTAGATTTATGATAATTTCTGAAGTCATGATCGGAATCTATTTTTGGGCTGTAGTGGTGGGAATAATTATTTCGTGGACAGCACGAGAATCCAAGTGCTAAAGGGACAGCCATCAGCACTTCAAATGAACACAGTCTTCACGTGCTCTTTGATGTGACTTGCTGGTGTCGCGCTGTACACGGCTCCGGGACTCTTGAGCTTTGTGCGCCCAGTTATTGGTTTGCTGCTGTTTGTGGTGATGGTCGTCTTTCACGCCGTAACGAGCGAGGGTGTAAAGGCAAACGGCGGGTAGCCCGGATAGCTCGCCTATCCGGGCGCGAAGCGCCAGAGGCTACGATAGGACAATGAACATATTTTCCTGGTCGAGAAGGGACGGTGCAAGGGGAAGCCGATATGCATCAGACCCGAAAATGCAGTATGAATGCATGACACTCAACCTGGTGCTGATCGCCGAGTTTCTGGTGCGCCAGCATCATAAGGGGAGGGGAAAAGGTAGGCGGAGATCAGAATCCCGTAGCCGTCTTCCCATATTACAGTGGAGAGAGAAAGAAGGAATTGTGTTTATTCAAAAATAACTTACATGGGGATTATTGTGAACACCAAAATAATCAGCAATACGTATATATCATTGTTTGTACTTGGTTTCTTGTTCGTTCTATCCGACTGTGCGACAATCACCTCGAAGGACAAAACATTATTGAACGAAAATGTCACACTGTGCTCCAGCAAATCAGAATGCGATTTAAAATGGTCTGCAGCTACAGAGTGGGCTTTAAATAACTCAAATATGAAGCTCCAGATTTACAGCGATGATTTGATAGAGACTTATGATGCGCCCAAAGATTCACATGTTATAGCATTCATAATTAGAAAACAACCTACTTCTAATCCACGAGTCTACGCTATATCAATAGACTTATGGTGCAATAATATGTCAGGATGTGTCCCTCCAATAAAGGATGCTATTTCAGATTTTAAGCATCATGTCGATTTGACAGTTCACAATGACACATCCTACTCCGCTAAAAATGTAAACAAAGAAACTTTGCAGAAACCAACGTCAGGGTTTAGGGCTGGAGTTGTAAACAATAACATAATTGTTAAGACTGTAAATAGTGGATCTCCAGCACAAAAGGCTGGGTTAAGGGCTAATGATATTATTATCGCTTGTGATAATGTGCCATTAACTGATATGGATAGCTTCGTTAACTTGATGAAAAATGTTCACTTTGGAGGTATAAAACAAATTCGTATCCAACGTGGCAATGATATTCTTGATCTATCAATTGTTTATCCGGCTTTAGATGAAACAAAACCCCCTCCAGCCCATGAGAAATGAGGCACAGAGCAAGTTCGAAAGCGTCGGCCCCGATTGCTTGAACTGGCAGAAAGAATAAGGAAGTGTCCGTTGCATTATCTGGAATATGAATCAACCTACCGATCCTCATGATGTCACCCCATTCATATTCGGTTGCCATGCCTTGATCTGACAGGCCTCCGGTAAAAGGGTTCGATTTAACCGGCCAAGGACTTTCAGCAGGTTGGAATTGAAGGAACCACCCACGCGGACTTCGGGTCATAATATGATCTGGGGGTGAGAATACATCAAACGGTACTTCTCCGATACAATCTCACCCCCGGTTGGCAAGTCCTCTTCCAGTACGAGGGTGATGTGGCAGTTCAGAATGGTATTTCGGCTCGGACTTTTCTGGTTCGATTGCTTTATGCCGCCGATATTGTTAACTTTTGTAAATAACCGCTCCAAGCAAGTGCGGTACGTCCTCACACCGTTAAGGCCTGAGTTGATGAATATTCTTTCATGTAACACACTTAAAACCGGGCGAAAGGACATGAGAATATGAAAGCGTTAAAGGTACATGTTGCATGCTTTGTCGCCTTTGCCATCATGGTATCGGGTGCGGCGCTGACCGATGCACAACAACAACCGGAAAAGATCAAAGTCAAAATAGAAGTAAGGGTGGGCGATGAGGTGACGTTGTTCCACGGGAGAAGCGGCGACATGGGAAAAGAGTTTCCCTTGGGGCAGGAGATGGGTGTTTACACTCGAAACCTAGCTTTCGGTCTCAACCAGAATGAGAAGATCGGCAAATTAAAGATATTGGGATATGGGGGAGAATATTTTATTATAGCCGAGGTGGTCGAAGGAACGATTGGACGACCTGGAGATGCGATCAAACTAAAATCGGGAGTTGGCAGCCTATGCATGGTATGTCCTCCCTCGATAGAAAAAAAATAGGTACAAGCGAAGGAACGATCAGGAAGAGTTCGGATGCTCTTCCTGATCCCCTGAATTAGCTGGCTCTTGCCACCATGACGATCGAAGATTCTTTGCCGCCCTAATCCTTCTTGAAAACTGTAACTTCCTTGCCAATCCATCAAATCCAAGGAGGGACCGAGGCACAACGCCTTATGGTCTCGAGATGTGAGTCCTCGCCCATATAAAATGAGAACGTGGAATGGGTCTCGTTGGTCATAAAGAGAGGGGGGCAAAAGAGAAGAGGGCAAACTTACGCTCTTCGCACCCCAAGCTTCCTCTCAAACATTCACCACAGAGACACAGAGGGCACGGAGAAAAACCTTTTAATACAGAGTTGCGTCCAAATCGAGTGGTTCGGGAGGGCGTAAAGCCCTCCCCTTGTATCTACGGAAGAGCCTGTCGACGATGCTGTGGGAGGGGGGGGGTATCCCGGGTTTATCCCGTCAGGTCTCTTGTGAAACTTGAAGGGACAATGAACGCCCCTAAGCAGCTAATGGTTCGATTTTATAGCCTATTTTCTTAAGAGTTCTGGCATACGTTGCCAAACGACGCTCGGTAAAACGGGCCTCGTAGACATCGGAGCCTGTGTCAACATATGCTTGGCCATAACGGATCAACCGATAAACCAGTTGGGCCAACTTGCGGGCCGTCGCAAAAACGGCGACCGACTTGCCTTTGCGTCTCGAGATGCGGCGATAGTAGGCTCCAAGTGCCGTTTTCGAATTGCGCAAACTTGTTGCGGCCATGCGCAATGCATTGCACACCCGCGTGGAGGTGACAGCCCGGAACTTGCCTGGGACCTTTTTGCCTGCGCTGATCGAGATATTTGGCGCTAGACGCAAGTACGAAACGAAGTGGCCTTCATCTGGGAATACAGACAGGTCGGGACCTAACTCACTCATGATAACGGCGGCGGTATCAACACCAATGCCGTCAATTGTAGTGAGATCAAAGCCCGACATGCGATAAAGGGCCTGGCGCATTGGCTCCTGACCCAGCTTGGAAAATTTAGTCGCTTTGGCTCTGGATGCCGGAGGCGGTGCCGATGAATCCTTTGAGTCAGGAGGTTGCAAGGAGTTGACGTACTTGAGGATCTCGGCATCATAGTCGGCGATGACGCCACATAGCTGATCATAAACCTTTAGGGCTTGACCAAGGTTGAACAGGTGCTCAAGGCGCCAGTTACCGGTGAGTTCCTCGGCGATCCTGTCTTCCGATTTCTGGCATCGGCAATCACGCAAACTCGCCAGGGCACGAGGGTCCCGTTCACCGCTTATAATGGCACGGATAATTGCCATGCCGGTAAGGCCTGTAATATCCGAAACGGCGTGATGCACGCAAATGTTCATCTGGTCGAGGCTCTTTTGCATCCGTCGGACCCAGTCGGAACGCAGGTCTACAATTGTATTGCGTTCACGTATGAGAGCTCGCAGGCAACAGATGTCCTCGCCTGGTCGCAAAGACCCCCGGAGCAATCCGCAGGCGTGCAGTAATTGAATCCACTGGCAATCGATCATGTCGGTTTTGCGGCCCGGAACATGACTAATCTGGCGAGCATTGACCAGTTGGACGTCGAAGCCGCGGCTATCGAGGATTTCAAATAGCGGGATCCAGTATACGCCGGTGCTTTCCATGGCGACAGTAGCGATCTTCTGCTGCTCAAGCCATCCGGCCAGGCGCAACAGTTCCGGGGTTGTGGTTCCAAAATGCTTTATGTTAGGGGAACCGTCCGGTAAAGGTGGACCGGCCACGCAGTGCTCGCGTGAGCCCAGATCGATACCGGCTGCATTGGGTTGAATTGGGTTCAAAGAGTGTGGCTGCCCTTTGCGGCCTTTGCCTGGTGCATGCTTACGCTTGTGGGCCATCGTTGTCAGTCTCCTTTAATAGGGTATGGGAACGACAGCCCGGGGTGGCCTTTGTAAATATTCTCTTGTGGGAGAGTGCATAAGCCTCATCAGTGTTCAAAAAGCGGCCCGGGGCCATGCTTGAACAGGGGCATCGAGCTCCAGTGATCGAGGGACCTTGGCTGCTGCCGCGCCCGAGCTTGTTCTTTTAGAATGATGCATCCGGCAGGGCAAGGTCCAAGTTTCACTCTCGTTCAAACCGCGTCCGAGGACGTGGCGGCGTCGCTTGAACGTAACTTGGTATCATTGGGTCTTTCCGGATGGATCTAGACCAAAGGCAGCTCGATATGGAACTCTGCGCCCGTGCCGTCGGGTGGCGCGAGGCGGACCTTTCCTCCATGCTCCTCGATTATGCTCCAGACGATGTAGAGCCCCAGACCGGTTCCCTGCGCCTCGCTTTTTGAGGTGAAGAATGGATCGAAGATCGATTCGGACATTGTATCGGGTATCCCGGAGCCATTGTCTTTTACACTGATGTCTACGCTGCCGTTTGCGGGAACCGCATCAACGCGGATGAGCCCCTTTTGGCCGGGCATTGCATCAAGATGAGACAGGCAGCGAGGCGTGTAATTTTCTCACCTTTTCCCGGCTTTTTTGCCCAACCGTCAAAGCGCCGGAAACAGCCGTTTTTTATTAAGATGGGCAAAAACTTGTGCTATTGCCCAGGCGCCGTTATACTCATAAAAGCCAGTGAAATGTAGGAGCCATTTTGGAGAAAACCGGATAGGTTTTTCCCCAAGAGTGTACACAATGAGAACAGCCATCTATGCACGGGTATCCACCGAGGAACGGCAGAGTCTCTCCATGCAAATAAACACGATGAGAGACTTCGTCAGACGAAAGGGATTGGAACTTTCGAAAGGATGAAATTATGATTTTCCACGTCACTCTTGAAGAAGCCGAAGATGGCTGGATAGTCGCAGAGTGTCCGGCTCTGCCCGGATGTGTTTCGCAAGGGAAAGATGAGAAAGAGGCAATTGAGAATATCAAAGAGGCAATAACCGCATGGCTTTGGGCCGAAGATCAAAAGGCCTTCACGGCTTTATCGAAACGAAAAGGGCAAAAACCGCTGGTGGTGGCGGTTTAAACCATGGGAAAGTTGGGGAATATATCGGGCAAGGAAGCTGCCAAAGCTTTTGAAAAAGCCGGCTGGCGGGTAATCGGCCAAGTTGGAAGCCATCTTGTGATGGTCAAAGCGGGGGTCCGAGTCAATCTCTCTATCCCGCAGCATAAAGAACTCTCCACTGGCACCCTGCGCAAACTCATCAGTCTTTCAGGCATGACCGTGAAGGAGTTTCTGGAGCTACTATAATATATGGAATATCCATAAGTTAGTAGCCCTGTGAAACATTAAGGGGAACGGAGTCACCGCGTCATTTTCATCCTTCACGGGAAGTACTAACTGCCGGCGCGCCGCGAAACAATCCCCGTTATTGGACCAACGGCAGCTCGATATGGAACTCTGCGCCCGTGCCGTCGGGTGGCGCGAGGCGGACCTTGCCTCCATGCTCCTCGATTATGCTCCGGACGATGTAGAGCCCCAGACCGGTTCCCTGCGCCTCGCTTTTTGAGGTGAAGAATGGATCGAAGATCGTTTCGGACATTGTATCGGGTATCCCGGAGCCATTGTCTTTTACAGTGATGTCTACGCTGCCGTTTGCGGGGACCGCATCAACGCGGATGAGCCCCTTCTGGCCGGGCATTGCATCGATGGCATTTGTAAAAAGATTGATAAATATCTGGGAAATTTTGCGCCGGTTACATAAGATTCGGAGGCCGGGGGGAATGGAAACCTCGATTGACACCCCCTGCTTGCATCTATACTGAATCAGACGAACCGCATCGTTTACGGGATCGGCCAGGAAACAGGACTCCATGGCCCCCTCGTCTTTTTGTGCATAGGTCCTTAGGGTGTTGACGGTTTGAGCTATGCGCCTTTCTCCCTCGAGTATCCTTTTAATAAAGCCTTCAACCTCCGGAATGCCTTTACCTATCGCACCGGTTGGATCTTCGCCGCTGAACCGTTCCAGAAACGGTCCCGCCTTGGCCCAGAATAGCTCCAGTAATTGGGCGGAGCCACTGATATATGTGAGCGCTCCATTTACTTCATGCATGATGGCGGATGCAAAGGTGCCTATGGCGGCCAGGCGGTCCGAGTGTATCAATTGCCGCGTTCTCTGCTCCACCATCTCTTCGAGTTCTCCGGCGTAACGGGAAAGTTCCTTTTCCTGCCGCCGGATGGTCAAGTGGATCTTCACCCGGGCAAGCAGTTCCGGACCGTCATAAGGTTTGCTGACATAGTCAACTCCCCCGAGAGCCAGTCCATGTACCTTGTCCCCGGAACACTTGACTGCAGACAGGTATATGACCGGAATGCCGCGAGTAGCCTCACTCTCCTTCAAACGGCGGCATACTTCGAACCCGTCCATATTTGGCATCATGACATCCAGAAGGATCAGGTCCGGTTTTTCTTTCGCTCTTTCGAGGGCTTCACTGCCGTTTGCAGCTTCCCAAACGGTGAAGCCGGTGATAGAGAGCTGCGCCCTTAGTAATTTACGGTTCAGTTCCTCATCATCGACAATAAGAATGATTTGCTCTTCTACCGGCATATCGGCTTCTCCGTGGAATGCTGATCCGCTTTCCCGCATTGACTCTCCCCCGCAGGAAGCCGGGAGTGCAGGCATTGCACAATTCCAAGCCATAGAGATAGTATGCTTTTGCACAGGGGACAAGACAATGGCCTCCCACCCTTAAGGGGTTAATTCTACGACGATTTTCACATCAAAAGAGCGCCGCGGGAAAAAGCGTCCTGCCAGGTCGCGCCATCTTGAACGCAACGCAGCATCAGTCTTTGGCCGACTCTGGTGGTACCTCTTTCTGCTCCGATTCCAATTCAGCAAAAGCTGCTTCGGCCTTCTCCGGATTCATTTTTTTATAAGAGTCAAGTATCTTATGGCCAATCTCCTTATGGGTGAAAGGCTTTACGAAATATCCCTGGACTCCCAGTTTCAAAATATCGACAACCGTATCGCGCTCCGAGATGGAACTGGCGACTACGACCGTGGTCGTCTCGTCCCTTCTTTCCTCTCGAATTTCTTTGAGCAGCGAATAACCGCTCATCCCGGGAATCATGATGTCCAACACGATGATGTCGGGCTTCCATGCAAGGTAGATTTCGAGGGCCTGGTCACCGTCTTTCTCAAAACGCTTTTCAAAGACACTGTCACTGAGACCGGCGGCGTAAATAACCTGGATTGGCTTACTATCCTCGACAATCAGCGTCTTTATTTTCTCTTCCATTCGTCCTTCTCCACATTCATGTTGGGTGGCGTCATTGGCATAAGAAAGAAAAATCCGGCCCCTTTGCCTTCTCCTTCACTTTCGGCCCAGATCTTTCCGCCATGCAGCTCCACCATGCTTCTGGTAAGCGAAAGCCCTAGCCCTGTGCCCTGAAACCGGCGGCTAAGCGAGCTTTCTGCCTGCTCAAACGGATCGAAAATACGCTGGAGATCCAGCTCTTTGATACCGATGCCGGTATCCTCGATGGAAACTTGTACAAAGTCGCCGGCCTTTTCCGCTTCCATATGCACTCTTCCGCCGTCCGGCGTAAATTTGACCGCATTTGCAAGAAGATTATAGATTACCTGCTTGAGCTTACGCTCATCGGCAATGATGCTTGCAGGGATGTCTTTTACTTCGTATGAGAGCTGTATGTTGTGTTTCAAGGCCTTTTCCTTGAGAATGGTAAAGCTGCGGGAGAGGAGTTCGGGCAGCAGGACTTCGGAAAGTTCGAGTTCGAGTTTGCCGGCCTCAATCCTGGTCAAGTCCAGAACGTCATTTATGAGCAGGAAGAGATCCCGGGCACTATGCGCCACATCGCCAAGGTATTCTTCCTGCTGCGGTGTGAGGCCGCCGCACTGTTTGTCCAGGACCAACTCGGTAAAACCGATGATCACGTTGAGAGGAGTGCGCAACTCATGGCTCATATTCGCAAGGAAATCGCTTTTGGCCACATTGGCAGCCTGGGCCCGCTGCGCCATTGCGTTTGCACGTTTAGTGGCCATATGCAACGCATCTTCGACACGCTTGCGCTCCGTGATGTCGCGATTCGAGACACGACGGCCAAGGTAAGCCCCACCCTCCTGGAAGACCGGCCGGCAAGTATGGCTGACCCATCTTGTATCGCCGTTCTTTGCCACGATGCGTATCTCGATCTCCGACTCTGCGGCCTCGCTTTCGAAACGATTGCAGGGGTGCCCCTCCCATTTCGAATAGTCGTCACCGGGCAATATCGCTTTGATGAGTCCGGGGTCTTCAATAAAGGCCTGCGGCGAATAGCCGGTTATCCTCTCGCATGACGGCGTCATGTAGACAAAACGGCCATCAGGAGTAATCCAGTACTCCCAATCACCGGTCCAGTCGACAAATGTCCTGAACTTCTCTTCGCTGGTTTTCAATGCGCTCTCCACCTCTTTATGGATAGCGATCTCGTGTTCCAAATCTTCATTGACCCGCGAGAGTTCCGCATTGACTTGCGACAGTTCCGCCGTCCTCTCTATTACGATACGCTCGGTCGTAACCGACTGGCCGACCACAACCAGCAGGAACGCCCCCAGCATGCTGCAGAAAAAAAGCCCGCCTGTCAAGACGGCCCATGCCTCCCAAAGATGCAGATCGGCGCGGTAGGAATCAGTGGGAGAGCAAACGATGGACCATTGACGTTCTCCGATTTCAAACGTCTGGAGGCGGGCAAGACTCTCAAAACCGTCTCCCTTCCCTCCCCCCGCAACAGCGGCGGCATCGGAAGGTTGAGCCCTGCTCGTAAACAACACCTGCTCTCCCGAAGGAGCCGTCCTGTCGAGGAGATCGATCGCGATGTTTCTCCGATCGAATGGTTTCACGGCAGCGGCAACCATGTCGCCGATCCTGAAAACCCCCAGGATGAATCCTCTCAGATTCTGCAGGCGGGACTCCGCGCCTCCGGGAACCGAACCATGGGCGTAAACGGGCAGGAATATGAGTACCCCCGATTGTGTTCCTTTCTCCTGGACGAGCACAAGACGGGAAGTGGCTACCGCCTTGCCCAGATCGCGTGCTTTGTCCAGAGCGTCCAGGCGAGCCGGATTGGTGGATAAGTCATACCCGAGAGCTTTCTCGTTCCCTATATAGGGTTCCACGTAGTAGACAGGGAAATACTCATCCTTTGACGGCGCCGCCACGAGTTTCTTCTGACTGTCCAGTGCCGAAATTCTAAATTGGAGAAAACCGTCCCCACGGGCCGCATCCTCATAGAACGAGCGCTGCCCGCCGGGTATGCGGGGTATCCATTCGAGGGCCTGGACCCCGGGATGCCTCGAAAGCAGCCCTTCGGTAAGAAGATGAAACGCATTCCGGTCCACGCTTGCGCCGACCCGGTAGAACTCTCCAATGGAATACATGACTTCCATGTAGGAATTCAGATTGGCGAGAAGGGAGTCTGTAATATCTCTTGATTGCCTTTCAAATACCAACTGCGCTCTTTTCCACTCTTCCTTGCGGACGTTGAGAAAAACGGCGACGGTAAGAGCGAACGCGATAAGGACCGGGATAACGACGAAAAGCTGATTGCGCGGCCGTGTTTTGGCCATTTCCATACTAAAGGCTGAAGCCAACGGGATAAACACCAGCACGCCCACCGTATTCCCCAGCCACCATGTCCCCCAGAACGGCAGCCAACTCTTCGGATGGATTGTTCCTGTAAGCAACAGAACGGCTACGCATACGGCAGCGCCTATGACGCATGCGGCAGGCCCTCCGAGAAGCATTATTTTCACCACATCGTACATGCGGCTCAGGGAAACCGGGAACCTGACGGCCTTACGGATCAGGAATGCTCCGGCGAGAGCTTGAAGGGAGGCCCCGGAGGCCATTCCTACAGATTGAAGGAGCATCCTGGACGCAGGCAAGGCTTCGGCTGCATTGTACAAATACAAAATATGCAGCAATAATGAGCCAAGGAAGACTCCCGGCCACACGCAATAGCCGAAGGCGAGGACCCCTCCCAGGGCCAATCCTGCAGCGGGCCACATCGGCGACGCATAGGCGGGCAGCGAGGCCAGGGGAATAGTCAGCTTGCCCGCAAAGAAATAGACCGCGGCAAGTCCAACTATTCTGACGGCCCAGGCTGAAAGTGATATGCCCGTCTGCGATTTGTTCATCGTTTTTCCGCATTCATTTTAAGGGGCATCGTCGGCATGAGAAAGAAAAATCTGGCCCCTTTGCCTTCCCCTTCACTTTCGGCCCAGATCTTTCCGCCATGCAGCTCCACCATGCTTCTGGTAAGCGAAAGTCCTAACCCGGTGCCCTGAAATCGGCGGCTAAGCGAACTCTCTGCCTGCTCAAACGAATTGAAAATACGCTGGAGGTCCTGCTCTTTAATACCAATGCCGGTATCCTCGATGGAAACTTTTACAAAGCCGCCGGCCGATTCCGCTTCCATGTGTACTTTTCCCCCGTCCGGCGTAAATTTGACTGCATTTGCGAGAAGATTATAGATTATCTGCTTGAGCTTACGCTCGTCGGCAATGATGCTCTCAGGAATCTCCTTTATTTCGCATGAGAGATGTATGTTGTGTTTCGAAGCTTTTGCTTTGAGAATGGTAAAGCTGCGTGAGAGGAGTTCGGGCAGCGGGACTTCGGAAAGTTCGAGTTCGAGTTTGCCGACTTCTATCTTGGTCAGGTCCAGAATGTCATTTATGAGCAGGAAGAGGTCTCGGGCGCTATGCACTACTTCGCCCAGGTATTCTTCCTGCTCTGACGTAAGGTCGCCGCATTGTTTGTCCAGGATGAACTCGGTAAAGCCGATGATCACGTTGAGAGGCGTGCGCAGCTCATGGCTCATATTCGCAAGGAAATCGCTTTTGGCCATATTGGCGGCCTGGGCTTGAGACGCCATGTCTTCGGCGCTCTCAATCGCGCTATTGAGTTGTCGATTGATCTCCTCCAGTTCAGTTTTAGAACTCATCAACGCCTCTTCGGCTTTCCTTCGCTCCGTGATTTCCTGATGAAGGTTGTCATTTGCCACCTGCACATTCTTGAGAAGTTCCAGGTTTTCGAACCTCAGGGCTATGGCAGAGGTGATAGTGTCATTGTGGTTGAACGAAAAGCGAAGAATTAAAATCAGGAAAACAATGAGCAGAAAACCTAAAGTATATCCAAATTGGCCCCCTTCCATACCGCAGCGGATGGAATAGAGCACCATTACCGGTCCCGTCCCCGCAGTGGTGGCTAACCTGATGGAAGAATGGGAGACAGTAACGATCGACGAAGCGCTGGTTATTACAACAAGAAAAAGGGATATCAGCACCAGATTGCCGGCGGGAAAGATAATGAAGGCGGAGAGCCCCCACGCTATCCCGGAGATAAGAACCGAGATCAGATAGATATTTCTCCAGAGATCCCCGGAAAACAGTCCTTCCCGTACTTTGCGGAATTCATAGTGGAACACGACCCTGCCGACGGCGACGGCCAGCATCATCAGCACCCATAGAAGAGCATTGGTATGAGGAACGATGTCGCGCACCGTATACGCGAGAACAAGCGCAACGACGAAAGAGCCCGCCTGCATCGTCGGGACCTGTTGCATTGCGAGGCATACTTGTTCCCTCAGGATGGCGTCCTCGAGGTTTTTCTCCATCTTAATTTTCAAATCCATTTACGAATCACTTCAAGAACATTCTCGCGCCTGATCGGCTTTGGTATGTAATCGTTCATCCCGGCATCAAGGCAGTTTTCGCGATCGCCTTTCATGGCGTTCGCCGTCATGGCGATTATGGGGACAGTGTCAAAACCTTTTTCTCTAATGGCCGTTGTCGCCCTTAAACCATCCATTTCCGGCATCTGAACGTCCATGAGAATCAAATCGAAAACATCGGGGGTGCTGGTATACATTGCCACCGCTTCGTGACCATTCCGGGCCGCATCCACTCTAAACCCTGCTTTAGTGAGCACGAGGGTTGTGAGCTTGAGGTTGGCAGGGTTGTCTTCTGCAAGGAGGATTCGTAACCCATTGTTGCCGCTTGCACCAGGAGCAGATTGAGAAATGATGGCGTGCTGCTCGATTCCTGCCGGCGGCTCGCGCTTGGTCCCGATCAATCGCCCGATCATCTCCAGGAGCTTTTTCCGGGACGCCGGCTTGACGAGAAATCCGTTGAACCCGGCCTCGATGCAACTATCGGCGCCATGTCCCACAGATGAGGAATAGGCGAGCAACGGCATCTCAGCTATCCCGGAATTCTGTCCTCGAATTTGTCCGGCCACTTCATAGCCGCTCACATGAGGCATGCAGATGTCAATTATGGCGAGACAATAGGGGTCTTCCGAAGCGTACGCATCGAGCAGGGCGGGCAAGACCTCTCCCGGTTCAGCTACTGCGGTGACCCGCACTCCGGCCTGACTCAGAATATGTTTCAGTATCTCCAGATTGTTCGCATTGTCGTCGGCAACCAGGACCCTCGTTCCGTCAGGAGAAAGCATAGGAACGACGTCGCTTTTCTTCCGGACCCCGGCTCTTTCAAACCAGGCTGTAAAATGGAAAACCGATCCCTCGCCCGGGGTGCTTTGTGCTGTAACATCCCCTCCCAGCAGATGGGATATCTGCTTGCAGATTGTCAGTCCCAGGCCGCTTCCCTCATATTTTCGGGTATCAAAGCCGTCTGCCTGTCGAAACGCTTCAAAAATCTTATCCAGTTTGTCATGCGCCACTCCAACGCCGGTATCCCGAACGGAGGCGCGCAGTTTCACCCGGAGATCCTGTTCCTCTTCAACGCCAACAGAGAGCTCGATTTCACCCGCTTCGGTAAACTTGGTGGCGTTGCCCATAAGATTCACCAGGACCTGGCGAAAACGCCCGGGGTCGCCTTTGATGCGCTCCGGGACCTCATCGTCGATCCGGCAGATGATTTCCACCGTCTTGTCATTAACCTTTGGCCTTATCAGTTCGCAGATTTCGTAGGCGATTGTTTCCGGATCGAATTCAACAGATTCAAGGGCCATCTGGCCGGCTTCTATCTTCGAGAAATCCAAAATGTCGTTGATCAGTTGCAGAAGAGCTTCTCCGCTATTTTTTATGGTTTTGGCATAATCGGACTGCTCACCCCCGAGGTGCGTATCCAGAAGGATGTCTGTAAAACCGATGACAGCGTTCATGGGCGTCCGAATCTCGTGGCTCATTCTGGCCAGAAATTCGCTCTTGGCGGTATTCGCCAACCTGGACTGCTTGACCAGATCGTTGGCGCGGGTGATGGCGTCCTGCAACTGACGGTTTGAACTTTCCAGTTGGGTCAGTGCAGCGTGCAAAGCTTCTTCCGTTCGCCGGCGTTCGACGATTTCAGTCTTGAGATTGGCATTCAAGATCGACAGTTCGGCCGTCCGCTCCTGAACGCGCGCCTCTAATGCCGCATATGCTCCGCTCAAGGCCGCTTCCGCTTTCTCCCGCTCGATGCTTCTCGTTTCCACGAGAGAGGCCATTTCGTCGAAAGATTGGGCCAAAAGACCGACCTCATCGCAGGTGGGAACCAGGCGCGTTCGAGCACTCAACTCGCCGTCTCCGAATCTCTTTGCAACCGAGACCAAATGTTTGATTGGCCTTACGAAAGCGGAGTTTCCGAAAGACCACGCCGCAAGAAGCCCGACAAAGGCTGCAATCCCGAGAAACGATAAATTCCAAAGCATCTGGATATCGGCTTTCCGGAATATCTGATTTTTTCCAAGGCCGACAAGCATATACATATAGGGACGGGAATTTCCGTGGAGCCGTAACTGCTTGAAAGCATAAACCCTTTCAATGCCATCCTGGGCAAGCCGTTCAAAAATTCCCTCCTCCGAATCACCGGATGCCAGTTTGAAGGGATCAGCCGGGATGGGCACGCCCGGAGCGGTCTCTTTGGTTGCAGGATATCTATAAAGCCGGACCCCGTTATGGTCCGTGATGACTATGGCACAATCTTCAGGCAAGTTGACCTTAGCTACAAATCGTGCATATTCATCCAGATTAAAGCCCGCAATAACAATTGCAATGAGGTTCTTATTATCATCGAACACCGGGTGTGCGAAATTGAACGATACCATATTGCTGACCCTTCCTACGTTGTATTCACCGGAGGAAAAGTCCTGCGTCCTTATTACGTCCTTTATATGTTTCCGGTATGCCAGGTTTATGTTGCCGGGTTTGAACGGCATGGAAGCAGCAAACACGTTCCCGTCCGGTGTTACAGCCAGTATGACGGAATAGAATGGATAACGGTCGTGCATTTGACGGAAGAGAACGTTGCATGCCTCGGAATCCAAACTCCGCAGCTCATGAAACTGCGCCAGCGTGCTGAGCATTACCTTCGTGGAGGTTACAATTTGTTCCTGCTGTGCCGCCAGGCTCTGGACCAGCAGCAGAGCACTGTTTTCCGCCTTCCGGATTTCATCTCTCCGGTGGCTTAACCCGGATGTGACAATGATCGCGAATGCCGGCAGAAAGACGATCAGCAACAAGCACAGTAACTTCCCGCGAATGGACCACGACCTGATGAATCCTAAACGTCTATCCATTTCTCTTTGCTCACGGTTAGCGAGATTCTTTTTCGCGGGTCGGCTCCGGCTCCCCTCCCACATGCATATCTTTAATTCGGAATAGGGGCGGCCCATCTTTAAGTAAAAAAAGGGCGGGAAATGCAAAGCGGGCTGCTTCGAAAAGACTTGATGGGCTGCGCTTCGCTCCACCCATCCTGCAGGTCTACGCGTCTTTTCATGGTTTCAGGGTGCCCCGAAGGGACATGAAAAGCTGTTTCAGAAGATAGATGTCTTGAACTTAAAATCGACAGGGGCAAGTTCATTGAACTCACCCCTGCTTATTGGGTTGGCTTAGAATTGTGAGATCTCAGCATCGTCAAAAGGGATGACCTCATCAGGGCTGGATTTGCGTTTGTCGAAGCGGGCTGGTTTCTTTCCATTGGCGCCGGCATTCCCGTTTCTCCCTTTGAGAGGGAATGCCTGTGCTGTTTTTTTGACCGCCCCGATCAGGTTTTTTGCACCTTTTGCCGGCCCGGCATACTTTTGGGTCCGATTGAGGTTCGCCCCCCCTACGAGCGCAACCAGGCCGCCTACAAATTCTTTCATCCGCACGGCCTGGGCATCCATTTCCTCGGATGCCGAAGCCGATTCTTCGGCATTGGCGGCATTTTCCTGGACCACCTTATCCATCTCGCTCACAGCCTTGTTCACCTGTTCAATGCCCTGGGCCTGCTCCTGAGAGGCGGCAGAGATTTCGCCGATCAATTCGCCGGATTTGCCGACGCTTGTCGTCACCTCGCCAAATTCCCTCTCCGTCTTCTCTACTAGTTCCGAACCTTCTTTGACTTTCTTAACCGTGCTTTCTATGAGGTCGGCGGTGTTTCTTGCTGCTTCCGCAGCCCTCAGCGCAAGATTTCTAACCTCATCCGCCACCACCGCAAATCCTGCCCCGGCTTCTCCCGCGCGGGCGGCTTCCACCGCAGCATTGAGGGCAAGCAGATTTGTCTGAAAGGCGATTTCGTCAATTGTCTTGATGATTTTGGAAGTCTCTTCACTTGCCCTGGATATCTCTCTCATCGAGGTTGTCAGATTCCCCATCGACTGACCGGCCTTTGCTACGGTCTCTTTGGTTTCCGCCATCAACTGATTGGCATGACTTGCGTTATCCGCATTCTGTCTGGTCATCGAGGACATCTCCTCAAGAGACGAGGATGTCTCCTCGATAGCCGCCGCCTGCTCGGATGCCCCTTCCGCAAGCGTCTGGCTCGAGTTCGAAACCGCATCGGCCGCCGAGGCGATCTGGTCGGAAGCATCGGAAAGACCCACAACCGCCCTGGTGATCGGCTTGGAGATTCTCCTGCCAAGGAAAAACACGGCCACTGCGATCGCAGAGAGGATAATGAAACCGGTAAGACCCATTTTCATCTGTGTGGCTCGTATCGGCGCCCACATTTCGTCCAGGGATTCTGTCGCCAGCACACTCCATCCCGTCATACGGACCGGAGCATATCCGCCCATTCTCTTCGCCCCATTCAGGATATAGTCACTCACCCCGGACTCTCCCGCCAGGATAGCCTTGGTTATCTTCTCCATCCCCTGCACCGACTTCAAGTCGAGTTTGAGAACGAGTTCCCGGTTAGGGTGAGCTATCGTGATGCCGTTTTGATCGACCATGCCCGCATACCCTGTTTTTCCCACCTTGACTTTCGTTACTGCATCTATCAGGTAATCGACCTTCAAGATTGCGGCGAGGACCCCCACTACTTCCTTTTGCTGTGACAGTATGGGGCCGGCAATCGGTACGATTGGTTTCCCTGAGCCCTTTGAATTGGCCACGTCGCCGATGTTGTACTTACCCTGCTTTGCCAGCTTGAAGTAGTTTCGCTCACCAATGTTTATTCCCTTGTTCCTGCCTCCCAGGCTATCTGCGATTGTGACCCCGTTAAGGTCCATGACGACAATCGCCTCGTAGTTTTCACCCACGTGGCTCTGCGTATTCGCAAGTTTTCGGTTAAGGCTCTCAATCTGGGCCGCTGCGCTTTCTATACCCTCTTTTGTTACTTTAGTCGCCGCATCGACGGCGTTATTGCCGACCGCGATCTCTTTGACCATATTCATCTCTTGCTTGAGCGCGATCTGGACCATTTCCGCAATGTCCTGGGCAGTTTTTTGCACCTGATTCTTTGAGCTGGTTTCGATTTCGGCCGTGGTGTCAATTGTTGAAACGACACCCATGGATAAGACGGAGATGAGCACGATTGAGATTCCACCGAACACTAACTTCTGAGTGAGAGTAAGCTGCTTCATTTCCATTCCTTTTGGTTGAATGTGGTAAAAAGACCTCTAGACTGCATCCAATATTTCGGATTGCGGAGAGGAAAAAGAGCTTGCGTTGGCTTCGATCGGTCTCGCCGTGGACACAACCGATCCGTTTTGTTGTGTTTTCTTTCCTCTTACACAACCTACATTCAAAGTGCTCATTGAAGGTTAGATCGGCAGTAAGGATTCCTGCCTGAAGTGATTTCTTCTAAAGGATTCAGCGTTGCTTCAGGAATTTACAGCAGGTATGTGGAATGACCGGCGAAGAAAACCGGGGGGAATTCAACGGCTCCAGATCAAAGCCTGGGCGGCGGTTTGGGCGAGTCTAACGAGCCAGTAGGGAGCAAAACCAGCGACTACGATAACAAGCGAGGATGCACCCGCAAGCAGCTTTTTGGGGAAAGAGACGCTAAGGGGCGGCAGATCTTGGGCAGGTTCCAGCAGATAGGCGGCCTTGATCACGAGCAGGTAATAATAAAGCGATATAACCACGTTTATCATGGCGATGATAACCAGCGCTACATAACCTTTTCCGATGGCCGCCACAAAAACGAGGAATTTTCCTGCAAATCCTATTGTCGGGGGAATGCCGGCAAGGCTGAAAAGAGACACCATAAGGGCCAGCGCCATGATAGGGGATCGCCTGTGCAGCCCCGCGAGTTCTTCTATCTGCAGGTTGCGGCCATCGGAAGCAAGTTCCACAATCACCATGAAAGCTGTGAATTCCATCAGCAGCAACGCAAACGCATAGAATATGGCGCTTGAATACCCCGCAGGACTTAAAACCAGTATCCCGAGCAGCACATAACCGGAATGCGCTATTGTCGAGAAGGCGAGAAGCCTCTTGATATCTTTTTGCACAATGGCGGCAAGGTTGCCCAGGGTCATCGAAACGACCGACAGGATCACCAGGCAGTGAACCAGGTAGACGCTGCCATGCCCCGCAAAGGCCACCACCCGCAGGATCACTGCAATAGCTGCGACTTTGGATGCCGTCGCAATGTAGGCCGCCACCTGGTTTGCAGCCCCCTGATAGGTATCGGGCGCCCAGAAATGAAAAGGAAATACCGCCAGTTTGAAAAAGAACCCGCCAAGGGTGAACAGCAAACCGACTATCACACCCGGCTGGTTAATTATCCCCGGCAGCACGCCCGCCATGTCGGTAAGGTAGATTGTCCCGGACGTGGAATATAGAAGGGCCATTCCGAAAAGCATTACCGCCGAGGAGAAACTCCCGACCAGGAAATATTTTATTCCGGCCTCCAGCCCGAACTTCTGGTTTTGCCTCAACGCAACCAGGATGTAGAGGGAATAGCTCGAAACCTCAAGCGATATGTAAATCGAGAGCAGGTGGTCCGCGCTGACGAGCAGCATGAGCGCCAGGGTGCAGGTGAACAGCAGGAAATAGAACACCTGATGGCGCCGCTCCCTTATGTCGGTCATATCACCGCATATGCAGACAATCAGGAAAAGCCCCAGGGCGAGCAGCACCTTGAAGACCTGCGAGAAAATGTCCACCCTGAATGCTCTTATGAAAAGAAGCCCCTGCGAGCCGACCGACGCAAGACAAACCAATATCCCCACCGAGGCAAGGAAAAGGGCCGTGAGATGCTCGCGCCTGGGATTTGGCTCGGCTACAAAAGAGAGCAGCAGGAACAGCAGGCCTGCGGCAAAGTAGTATATTTCAGGGCCGGCAATTGTCCAATTCATCTAAGCAATCCATTCATAAACGGTACCGATGCAGTCCGGATAATGTCGAAAAGAAAAGAAGGGTAGAACCCAACGATCAGCAGGGACGCAGCGAGTATTATCCGGGGAATTCCGAGCGACAGCGTTATATCCGGCAGTTTCGCGAAGCGCTCGTTTTCCGGGCCGTAGAAGGCCCGCTGCACGACGCGCAGCATGAAAAGAGCGGATATGACGAGCGCGAGCACCGCAATTATTCCAAGAGCGGGATAAGTTCTGAAAGCGGCCACAAAGACCACGAGTTCGCCCCAGAAAGGCGCCAGACCCGGAACGCCTATACCCGCAAGGGCCGCAAAGATGAAAAACGCCGAGGCCACCGGCATGATCCTGCTGAGACCGCCAAGCTCGGGGATCAGCTTCGTATGAGTCCGGTCATAGATGTAGCCGACCGACGAAAACAGCAGGGCGGTCATAATACCGTGAGCAAACATTTGAAACACCGCGCCATTCAGGCCTTCTGCGGTGACTGTTGAAAGGCCGAGGCCGACTACCCCCATGTGAGACACGCTGGAGTATCCGATCACATACTTCAGGTCCGTTTGCCTCAAACCGGCAAGCACCCCGTAGATTATCCCGGTTGCGGCGAGCACGGCCATGAGATCGGCCCAGTAGACCCATCCCAGAGGACAGAGCATGATGGCCACCCGAAGGACCCCGAAAGCGCCTATTTTCATCAGCACGCCCGCGTGCACCATGCTGACTCCGGTGGGAGCGGCGACGTGTCCGACCGGCGACCATGTATGCAAAGGCCAAACGGCCGCAAGAATTCCGAACCCGAGAAAAAGAAGTATGAATGCGAACTTCTGTGCCCCGGGGCTCAATACTCCCGGTTGCATGAGCGATACGATCGAAAACGTATTCATGCCGGACTTTGTGTAAAGAAAAATGACCGCCGGCAGAATCAGGGCGCTCCCCGCCAGTAGATAGAGGGTCAGCTTCATGGCCCCGTATTCCTTTCGGGTCGTGCCCCAAACCGCGATCAACAGGTACATCGGAAAAAGTGAGACGTCATACCAGACGAATATGAAGAAGAGGTCCAGGCTCATGAAAAGCCCGAATACGCCGGTTACCAGCAGGAAATACAGGGCAAAGAATTCCTTTACCCTTGTCTCGAGTTCCCACATGGTGAGCACGCCCGTAAAGAAGACAATGCCGGTCAAAAGCAGATTGGGCAGGCTGAATCCGTCGACGGCGTTAAAGTAGTTGATTCCCAGAGACGGAATCCACGGGATGTTTTCCACGAACTGAAGACCGCCCAGGTTTTTGTCATAGGCCAGAAACAAGAACAAAGACAAAACCAGCGTAATCCCTGAGAAAACGGCGCTCACCCACTTGATCGGCATCTTTCGGTCCGGCGGGATCAGCAGAATAGCCAGCATACCGATAACGCAGCTCAGCAGAATGGCGGAAAGATAAGGGAATGGGGCGAAAGCCATGTGCATCGCGCTATTTCCTCAGATTATTGGAAAGAAGAAGTAAACCGCAAGGAGGACCATGACCGCGAATATTACCAGCAGCCTGTACTGAATCATTCCCGACTGCAAAAAGGCGACGATCCGGCCGCCCTCTACGGTTGTCCGGCACAGTTCATCGATGCTTCGGTCAATCACCTCGTTGTCATTCCGATAGCAGAGGAAGGATATTCCCCTGTCAATGACGCGGCTTACCAGGAGCCCATAAAAACGGTCAATGTACCATCGCTCGGCGAAAAGTGCGTAGAGGGGCGGAATTCTCTCCACAAAACCGATTTGCTTCGCGCCGCTGCGGCCGAATTCAAACCACGCGACGGCGACTCCGGCGGCCGCAAGACACAGCGCCGCCGCATGGGGCCATGCAGAAGATCCCTCTGTAGACGGGGCGCCGGCCATCGTCCCGGCTTCGAGAAAATCTTTAATCGGAGTTTCAAAAAAATAGCCCAGAATAACCGTGATAGACGCCAAAATAATCAGCGGCAGCGCCATGGCCCAGTAGCTGGATTCATGCTCCGCTTCGCCTGGACCGGGGCCGTGAGAAACCGGTGCCGGTGCGGACAGCTCTTTTTCAGGACGCGGCAAGAGCAGGATAAAAATCAGGCGGAAGGCATAATAGGCCGTCAGAAAAACCCCGGCCAGACCCGCCACGAGCCAGACGGGGTTGGGCAACTGCGCAAGGGTCCCTATTATGGCCTCCTTGCTGTAATACCCGGACAAAGGCGGGAAACCCGAAAGCGCCGCAGCCGCCAGGGTCATCGAAACGATTGGGATAAGCATCCGCCTGGACCCAAGATGGCCGAGTTCATAGACATCGTTGGTCCCGTAGCGGTGAATGAAAACGCCGGAGCAAAGGAAGAGCAGCGCCTTGAATCCGGCATGCGTAGTGAGATGAAAAAATCCGGCAAAATAGCCTCCCGCAGCGAGGGCCATTATCATATACCCAAGCTGGCTGATGGTCGAGAAGGCCCACACTTTCTTGATGTCCCGGCTGACCATGGCCATAGTGGACGCCAGGAGCATGCTGATGGTTCCGATTGCGAGAAAGATGCTCATCGCGGTTTGCGACATGCTGAAAAAGGGGAACAGCCTTGCGAAGAGATACACGCCGGCCGCAACCATCGTCGCCGAGTGCAGCAGCGCGCTGACGGGGGTGGGCCCTTCCATTGCGTCGGGCAGCCACGTGAGCAGTGGAAACTGTGCGCTCTTGCCTACTATTCCGCCAAAGATCAGGAGCGCCGACAGGGTAAGTACTGCAGGGGAAACGGCCGACGCGGCCTGACCGTTCAGGTCCGTGATATCGAGATTGCCCGTGTGCAGGAAAAGTATCAGGAAACCGATAAAAAACGCCACATCGCCCGCGCGGGTCATTACAAAGGCTTTTTTGCCCGCCTGAGTGGCGCTGAACTTTTCGTACCAGAAGCCGATGAGTAAATAGGACGAAAGCCCGACCAGTTCCCAGAAAATGTAGATCTGCAGAACCGTCGGGGAGACGCTCAGGTTCATCATGGCCCAGGCGAAAAGGGACATGAAGGCGTAATAGCGTGTAAAGCCCGGGTCGCCGGCCATATATCCCAGCGAATAGACCTGCACGAGAAAGCAGATTGTCGATACGATCACGAGCATCAGGATGTTGAGATGGTCGAGCAAAAAGCCAAACGGAATATCAAAACCGCTGGAAGCCAGCATCCTCACGGAGTACTGAATCGGTCCGGCTATTTTCAGATGCAGCCCTAACAGCACGAGAGCACATATCAGCGAGACGGCAACTGTCCCGATCGAGATACCGGCGGAGAGCGCCGGACGTTTCCTGGTGAAGACCAATATCACCAGGAAGGAGACAAACGGCGGCAGTGTCGCCAGAAAAAGAGCCATCAGGGTCGCTGTATCAGCACTGGAGCCCACCATCTCTTTGCTTTACCTCAACAGGTTGAAATTGTTCGGGTCGAAGGAACCTGTCTGCCTGAAAGCGTAGACAATTACCGCCAGGCCTACCGACACCTCGGTTGCGGCTACCGCCAGGATGAAGAGCACGAACGTCTGGCCTTCGAGGTTTTGCCAACGCAGCGCAGCCCCCACAAAAGCTATCGATGCGGCATTGAGCATGATCTCGATCCCGAGCACGATCATGATCAGGTTGCGCCGGACCACGGCACAAAATACGCCCAGCCCGAAGATAATCCCGAAAACCACCAAAACATGGCTAAACGGTACGATCATATTTCTTCCTCAACCCGGTCTTTGCGCCGGACCATCCCGAGGTGCAGCGCCCCGACGAGCGCGACCAGCAACAGGGTCGAAATGACCTCTATGGAAAACCAGTGGTGCTCGAAAACGTACAGGGCAAATTGTCCCGGCGCAGCCGTCAGAGCGCCCAAAAAGACCTGCGTACCCGAAGTCTGGAATATCATCGCTACCGCGGCGGCCAGATAGATGAGTCCAAAGACAGCCGCCGGGAGCCACTGACTCAGTGGAAACATGACCTCTCCGGGCGACTCTACCCGGATCATCATTACCACGAACAGGAATAACACCATTATCGCGCCCGCGTAGATAATCACCTCCAGGGCCGCAAGAAAGGGCGCGCCGAAAAGGTAGAAAAGCATGGCGGTCCCGAAAAAAGAAACGATCAGGTACACCACGGCATGCACCATGTTGCGCCGGGTAATCGCAATGGCGGTTGACCCTACCACCGCCGCCGATATCAGATAGAATAAAAATCCATAAAGCGTCATAAAGGACCCCGTATACTTAGATTGGGCACCCCCACCACAGAGGCACGGAGGACACAGAGAAAACCAGAACTCAACAAGATCAATGAAGCTCTCAGGGCCTGGAGATAGCCGTTTCTGTCAATCTTGTTTTCGACGCCCCTCGAAGTTTTTCTCCCTGTTCTCTAAAGATCGACCCTGGCCCCTCGAAACAGGCCGCCGGGTTTTTGGGATTATCGAACGCCTCCGTGGTGAAATGGTTTCTACGCTATACTGCTAAGGCATGTTGCTTTTTACATCGACCGGCTTTTGTTCGCCGATGTGTTCGCCTTTATCTCCATAGTTGGTGGCCACTCCGGCGTATCTGTAGAAGTTGTAATCCTTGTCCTTCCCCTGGTGGTCAACCAGGAGGTCTTCCTTTTCGTAAACAAAAGCGAGGATGTCTTTTTTTGATATCTCGAAATCGGTAGTGAGCTGAATTGCCGAGGTCGGGCAGGCTTCTTCGCAAAGCCCGCAGAAGATGCAGCGGGCGAAGTTGATTCGGAACCATGCCGCGTAACGCCGTCCATCCGGCCTTTCCGCGCCCTCCATCGAAATGCAGTTTACGGGGCAGACCGCCGAACACAGGAAGCAGGAGACGCAGCGTTCGCCGCCGTCAGGGTCCCGCGTCAGGATAATTCTTCCGCGCGCCCTGACCGGCAGAGGCCTCTTGTATTCAGGGTACTGCTCGGTTATCGGTTTGCGAAAGAGATGAACAAACGTTGTGGCAAAACCCGAAACGAGCGCTTTTACCGCATCCCATACCGATTCCATTACTGATTTTCCCTCCGGCTTGCGGACACATGCAAGGTTGGGTGAAAGCGCCCTCAGGGAAACACGTGGGACAATCCCAACGCACCCGTCACCACGATATTCACCAGGGCCAGCGGTATAAGGACCTTCCATCCCAGGACCATGAGCTGATCGTACCTGAGCCGGGGAAGCGTGCCCCGCACCCAGATCATGAATATGGCAGCCAGAGCCATCTTTATAAGGAGCCAGACTAACGGGGGCAAAAACGGCCCGCGCCAGCCCCCCAGGAAGAAGACCGCCAGAAGGCCCCCGAAAACCATTATGTGAACGTATTCGCCAAGGAAGAAAAGGCCGAAGCGCATGCCGCTGTATTCGGTATGGTATCCCGCAATCAGTTCGTTTTCTGCCTCGGGCAGATCGAACGGAATTCTCTTACTCTCCGCCATCGCGCTTATGAGGAAAATGAGGAAAGCCAAGGGTTGAAAAATGATAAACGGATATCTTTGCTGCGACTCGACAATATCGACCACGCTGAACGAGTGCGCCATCATGACCACAGGGATGAGCGAAAGCCCCATGGAGAGTTCGTAGCTGATCATCTGGGCCGCACCTCGTATGCCTCCAAGAAGAGCGTACTTCGAATTCGATGCCCAGCCTCCCAGGGCCACTCCGTAGACACTAAGGGACGACATGGCGAAAACGAAAAGAACCCCGATGTTCAAGTCTGTTACGACGAGCGGGATTTTACGCCCCCACAAGGTTATGTCCCCGCCGAAAGGGACCACGGAGAACATGAGGAAAGCAGTGGTGGCCACTATGGCCGGAGCGATCAGAAAAAACGCCTTGTCTGCCCCATTGGGCACCGTGTCCTCTTTGGTTATCAGTTTGACTATATCGGCCAGGGGCTGCAGCAGGCCGAAGGTCCCCGCCCGGTTGGGTCCATAGCGAATCTGAAGCCGCGCCAGAAATTTGCGCTCCACCCACACCAGGTAGGCGGCTACAAAGAGCACAAATAACAGAACCATTGTGAGTTTTACGATCAGGATGATGAATCCCGCAATCCAGGTCAGCATATAAGAGTTCTACCTGTCAATGTCCGGCAATATAATGTCTATGGAGCCGATGATCGAGATCAGGTCCGCAATGCTCTCACCCTCCGCCATCATCGGCAGCGTCTGCACGTTTGCGAAGCCCGGCCCCCGTACGCGCGTGCGGTAGGAATACCCGAGTCCGTCGCTCACCACATAATAGCCGTGCTCTCCCCGGACGCCTTCCGTCGCCGCGTAGGCTTCTCCCCTCGGGATTTTCATGCCTCTTGTGACATTTATGAAATGATGGATAAGGGTTTCGATGTCCCTGAGCATCTCGTTGCGATTTGGTATCGAATACCGGTAGTCGTCCGTTACGTGACGGCCGGAAGGCATGTTCGCGGCGGCCTGCTCGATAATCCTGATGCTCTGGCGCATTTCCTCGACCCTCACCAGGTAGCGCGCAAGGCAGTCGCCTTCCGTAGCCGTTGGGACCTCGAACTCATAGTTTTCATAACCGGAGTAGGGAAACTTCTTCCGGAGGTCCCACTGGAGGCCGCAGGCCCGCAGGTTCGGCCCGCTGACTCCCCAGTCCATCGCCTGTTCCAGGCTCATGGGTCCGATACCTTTTGTCCTGGCCAAAAATATGGGGTTTTTTCCGAGCAGCTTTTCGTACTCCCGAAGGCGGCCGGGAAATATTGCGACCAGGTTGTCAACTGCCTGTTTCCAACCTTCCGGCAGATCGGCCGCCACACCTCCGAGTCTCAAGTATTCCGGATGCAGCCTTCCCCCCGTTATAAGCTCAACTATGTCAAGGACCATCTCCCGTTCTGCGAAAGTATAAAAATTCGGCGTCATTGCTCCCAGGTCCTGCCCGAAGGTCCCAAAGAAGACAAGATGATTGCTGAGCCGATACAGCTCAGCGAGCATGACCCGAATCGCCTGCGCCCGCTCCGGGACGCGGATGTCCGCAAGGGTCTCGACCGCCGTTACATATGCAAGCTCGTTGCAGGCGCCCCCCAGGTAATCATTGCGGTCCGTGTAGGGGATATATTGATGCCAGGTCTGCCGCTCGCCCAGTTTTTCAGCCGCCCGGTGATGATATCCAATCTCCAGGTCAAGCTCCCTGATCTCCTCTCCGTCCAGAGCGGCAATGCAGCGCAACAGGCCGTGAGTGCTCGTGTGGTGAGGCCCGATATTGAGGAAGAACTCTCGATTTCCTGCCGGGGCTTTATGGTCGAGGGCCGCGACTTCCCGGGCGTCCATGGGCTGGCGCTTTTGGGCATCCAGATAGGTATATGGAGGCATCTGCGTTCCCCGCCCCGGGTAGCCCTTCCTGAGCGGGTGCCCTTCCCACCACTGGGGCATCAAAATCCTGCTGAGATTCGGATGGCCTTCGAATCGGATGCCGAACATGTCGAACACTTCACGTTCGTACCAGTTGGCCGACGGCCAGATATCGGTGATAGATCCGGTGGCGGGATATGCGCCGTTCAGTCCGGCTTTTATGCGCAGGCGGCTGGCGTTATCGAAGCTCAGAAGCTGATAGACCAGCGTAAAATCAGGATAGGGGCGCTTCGCCATCTGTGAGTAAGATTCGGCAGCCCCCGTGTCGGTAATCGCCCCCGCGAAATCTTTGTTCCAGATTCGTTCTCTTCTGGCGGATTCGTCAATTGCGGTAAGATCGTCGAGCCGTTTGTAATTGGGCTTTGATTCGTATTTCAGGAAACGCAGGACCTCCTTCAGGCTGTCCTGCTCGATATGAAAGGTGGGCATATCCGATGTATGAGGTTCCTGGCGCACTTTGTCCCCAAAGCGTTCCTTCAACGCTGCGCCGATAGACTGGTCAGCGCTCGAGAGCTGGATGCGGCGGGCGGGAGGCGTCCACATCATATCAGATCGGCTGCCCCAATGCTGCTGCCACCCCGGATCGACCGAAGTGCCCCTTATCTCCAGGCCCTCGTATCCGGGACCACGCGGGTCTGAGGACTTGGTCACCCCATCTTCGAGGACCGGCCTGTCCGTGCCCTGGGTCCCGCCTCCCAGATGAAAGATTTTGCGGCTCGGCCTCTCGGTGGATACAATCTTTTCCTGCAGGATGACGAGTCCTTCGAGGACCGCCTCGGGGCGCGGAGGACACCCCGGAATGTACACATCGACTGGAATAATCTGGTCAACCCCCTGCACGACGCTGTAGACGTCATACATCCCGCCCGAATTCGAGCACGAACCCATGGAAATCACCCACTTGGGCTCCGGCATCTGTTCGTAGAGGCGCAGCACAACGGGGGCAATTTTTTTGAAAACGGTCCCGGAAACTATAAGAAGGTCTGCCTGCCGGGGGGAAGCTCGCAGCACCTCCGCGCCGAACCGGGCCAGGTCGTACCGGGCGGTAAAGGCGGTCGCTTCCTCGACAAAGCAGCAGGAAAGCCCGAAAAACATGGGCCAGAGGCTGTATTTGCGCGACCAGTTGACCACCATGTCCGAAAGACTCAAAAACCGGCCGGGCCCCTTTCCTTGTACGCTACTCTCCAATCCAGCCCTCCGTGTTTCCAGATATAGAACAATCCGACCAGCAGCAAAACGATGAAAAACGATATCTGTAGATACCCGGCCCAGCCCACTTCCCGGTAAACCAGTGCCCAGGTGAAAATAAATGCGCCTTCCACGTCAAAGATCAGAAAGAAGATGGCAACCATGTAGAAAGGGACCGGATAGCGGAAATGAGCCGACCCGGTTGGAATGATGCCGCATTCGTACGGCCGCGATTTTTCTACGCTCTTTTTCTTTTCTCCCAGCCAGACTGCGAGAAAGAGCTGGGAAACTATGAAGGCCAACACCAGGACCGAAAAGACGGCCAAGCTGAAAACTCCCGGTTCCCAGGGCGACATTACTCCATCGGATATCGGCTGCATGGGACCTCCAGCGGAAAATGCGGGGCGGGAAAACCGGATCTCGCTCTCCCTGGTTTTCCACCGCCTTATCCAAAAACAGGCAACGTATGCCAAACTAATGATTGTTCGGGCGATGGTAAATGGCCGAAATCTCATTTGGCACGATTAAAGACTTCTTCAACGGCAGTAAAAGAGTTTTCAATTCAAAAAATCCGATTCCATCTATTTGTCGGATATAATAAAAGTATATCGAAGTAGCTGGAAGGAGCTGAACATGATTGGGTTGGAAGAGGCCAAGGCGATAATTCACGGGGCCGATCCGGACCTTGATGACGAACAATATTCCGAAATCGATGCTGCAGCCGTTTTTCAAAAAGGATGGCGACATCTCGGGGAAGATTTCTTCTATAATAGGAATACGAATCAGGTTGCAGGACCGAGCGCCGGCAGTCCGACAAGGATCCTGGTGGATTTGAGCGAGAGATTATGCGGTACGGGAGCCTATAACGAGGCGTCCCGCGATATTTGTAATGGAATGGGAAGGGAAGCCTGGCGGCAGGGCATCCTCGGATTCTGAATTGCGGGCGCCGCCCGCTTCGCCGGCAAATCGGCCGCACGGACGTATTAACAGCAACACCCGGGATTTTACGGAAAAACAATGGCTGTCATAACGATATCCAGGGAACCGGGATCATTTGGCGAAGAAGCTGCAGCCAGGCTGGCAGGGTACCTGGGATTTTCGCTTGTCGATAAGGCCAGACTTGCTCAACTCGCGGGTGAAATGGACTTGGACGAGGCGAGGCGAAAAGTGGACGAAGTGATTTCGGGGGAATCCCCGATCGATTCGGAAACCGAAGCTTGCGCCAGGCTGTTGAACGTTATCCTTGTCCTGTTGGCGGAAGAACAAGACCTGGTCATAATAGGCAGGGGCGCCCAGGCGCTCTTTCATAATTGCCCGGGCACATTGCATGTGCACTTTGTTGCTCCGCGCAAATTCCGCATTCAGCAGGCGCAGACCTACGAAAAATTATCCGAACGGGAAGCCCGGAAGCGAATCAGAACTCTGGAGCTACAGCGTACCCGTTACCTGCGTTTTCTTTGTCACCTTAACCCGGCGAACCCCAACCTTTACGATTTGACCCTCCGAATGGATCGCCTGTCGATCGAGCAGGCATTAAAGCTCATAGTGACTGCCATTGATTCGATGGGTCTTCGCGAAGTACCGAGGGACCTGATCGTTAAAGATCTTTTGCCTGAACCGGTTGAAAAACGGGATAATGGGTTTTTTGCCAATTCCGCTGAAACGGAGTTTGCGCGCTTTCTCGAATTCTACCATATTCCATTTGAATACGAGCCGCGCACTTTCACTTTGGAAACCGACGCCGAGGGCAGGATAGTCGAAGCTTTCACACCCGATTTCTACCTGCCGGACCAGGACCTCTATATCGAACTCACCACGATGAAACAAAGCCTGGTAACCCGCAAGAACCGGAAAGTACGCAAACTGAAGAGGCTCTACCCCGAGATCAATATACGCATTTTTTACCAGAGGGATTTTTGCAACCTTATGGCCAAATATGGGTTGCCGGACGGTGTTCACGAGCAGAGGCCGGATATTCACCACAGAGACACAGAGAACACAGAGAAAGAAAAATGAAACACGGATACACACGGATGAGAAAAACAGGGAGAATTTGCGCTTTCGCGCCACAACGCCACTTTTATCCATGCGAATCAAACGCGCTGCGCTCCTCCATCTTTGGTTCATTTTTTTCTCCGTGTTCTCTGTGTCTCCGTGGTGAACCGGTACTGTGGTGAACCGGTACTGTGGTGAACCGGTACTGTGGTGAACCGGTAAAAGCGGGTTACCTATGAATTCCAAGGCTGATAACATTATCGAGGTTTTGATCGCTCAAGAGGCTATCGAGCAGCGCATTGCCGAATTGGGAAAAGAAATCACCGCCGCCTATCGGGATTGCTTGCCTCTCCTGGTTGGGGTGCTCAAGGGATGTACGCTGTTCATGTCAGACCTGGTAAAGCAAATCGAAATCCCCCTGGAAATGGATTTCATTTCCCTGGTGAGTTACGGAAGCATGACCAGGCCCAGCGGGGCGGCTCGCATTACAAAGGACCTCGACTGTGTAATTGAAGGCAGAGACGTACTGCTGGTTGAAGCGATAGTGGATACCGGGATGACCGCCGGCTATCTGCTTCGCAACCTGGAGGCGCGCCAGCCTCGCAGCATCCGGGTGTGCACACTCCTGGACAAGCCAGCCCGCCGAATCGTTAAAATCCCGGTTGCTTTCAGAGGATTTGAGATCCCGGACAGGTTCGTGGTCGGCTACGGCCTCGATTTTCGCCAGCTTTACCGCAACCTGCCCTACATCGGCGTCCTGAGCGATAAAATAACCGGACTGGACCGCAACGCGGCCGGCCGGCATTCCCACCGCGACTCCACGTTGACAAGAGCCGGCTAGAGGTTCAGGTCGGCCCCCCGCAACGATCCGCACTTGCGAGGGGTATAGGGAAGAAAAAGGATCTGAAAAAAATTTAGCAGGGCCGAAGCCTTCCCCCGCCTCGTCCGGTTCCCGATTTCCGCTCCCGTGGGCCCCTTGGCCGCTCAAATAGTGCTTGACACCACCCCCCTCTGTGTGTATGTTGTAATCGAGCCCCAAGAGGTCTTAGTAAGAAACCCAGTGGATATGACCGGCTCGCTTGACCCAACGGAAAAAATAAGGGTAAAACCTTCAAATGGGAAGTTGGGAAAAGAAGCGGGGATGAACCTAAAGGTGGAGCTGGGTAGCTGAAATGGTCACTTGGGGTTCAACTTTTTTCCACACATCCTCTCGCTTCTTTTTCCGGTTATCCTTTTTTGATCCTTTTTCTTCCAAAATCTATATGACAAGAGATGCCCCCCCGCCAGGGCTGCAATCTCAATGAAGGGGCATCCTGCCCGTCAATCCCCTTGACATGGGAACCAGTCCGGTTAGAAACGAAGAGCGGCCGTGCTCTTCTTGGGGTCTATCAAGAGGGGGGGGGTGTCATCACCCCCCCTTTTTTGCGCCTTCAAGATAGACTGCAAAAGACCTGCAAAAAGAGAGTTATCACGAATTGGGCTTTTGCCCTCACAGCGCACTACGCGCTTCCGCCCTGATCCCTCTGCTCGAATATGAAGCTTTTTATCCGTGGCCATCTGTGCTATCCGTGGTTCAAATCTTTAAAATACAGTGCCGGAAACCACGGATTTCACGAATATCACGGATTGGGCTTTTGTCCTCACAGAGCACCACACGCTTCCGCCCTGATCCTTCTGCTCGAATATGAAGCTTTTTATCCGTGGCCATCCACCGCGCTGCGCTCCTTATCCGTGGTTCAGTTCTTTAAAATACAATGCGAGAAACCACGGATTTCACGAATATCTCATGCCGAAAAGGAGAGGATCATGCAATTTACGACCGTGAAGATTGAAAAACCGGAAGAGATCAACTTTATTTTTGGCCAGACTCATTTCATAAAAAGCGTGGAGGATATCCACGAAGCGCTGGTATCTGCTGTCCCGGGCATCAAGTTCGGAATGGCCTTCTGCGAGGCCTCGGGCAAATGCCTGGTCCGATGGTCGGGAACCGACCCCGAAATGATCGAACTAGCCCGCAAGAATGCGAAAGCCCTCTCCGCCGGTCATAGCTTCATCATTTTCCTTGGGCCCGGGTTTTATCCGGTGAACGTTTTGAACACGATCAAAATGGTCCCCGAGGTGTGCCGTATATTTTGCGCCACGGCAAACCCGACTGAAGTCATTGTCGCGGAAACGGAGCTGGGGCGGGGTGTCATGGGGGTCGTGGACGGCTTTTCAACCAGGGGCGTGGAAGACGAAGCTGAAATCAACTGGCGCAAGGACCTGCTGCGAAAGATCGGCTATAAGCTGTAGCACGGTAAATTTGCTCTCCTCAAGGGGCAGGCAGAGACATATGAATTTTTCATCATTTTTGGGGAAATAAGAGAATAATGCACACGCCCGGTAACGCCGCCTTCCACGGCGGCGCATCAATGGTAAATGATGAAAAGGAACCATGGCGCTGGTGGTCGTACATAAAGACACTTTTGCGTATTACGAAGAGCGCCGCCGTGGAAGGCGGCGCTACCGTGTGGAGGTGAAAAGATCTACGTAATGCCTTTGACCAGGGTTAACCGTAAGTTGATGATTTATTTTTGGGACTTCGCCGGGAAAGATTCGCTGTGATCTCCCGAGAGTGAGGGATGTCTATTTTTGCGGTGCCTTGCTCCGGGGTTCTTACTTCGCCTCCCCCCTGACCCTTTCGGCTATTCCCAGAACTGTCCGAACGTATGCCCTGCTGTGGTTGTAGTCCCAGACCACGGCTTCCTTGTCGGAAGGAAATCTTGCCTCGCACCACCCGTGGCCCCGGAAATAATTGGCCGTGCTGAAAATGGCGTCCTCGGCGTCATAAAGGTCAATGCGCCCGTCGCCGTTACCGTCAACGCCAAACTTCAAGAGGCTGCTGGGCAGAAACTGCGGCCAGCCGATTGCGCCCATTACGGACCCTTTGAGCGATCCCGGTTCCAGCCCGTGCGTATTTTTTAACTCCAGCAGAGCCGACAATTCTCTGTAAGCCCAACCGGAGCGGTCGATCAGCTTCATGTCAAAGGCGTTGCGATCCCACTTTCCACGGTCCTGCGGGGAAAGAAGCTTCCACACCTTGTCGCGATTGGCTTTCAGATTCATTACGGCAAAGGTCGAAAAGACCGCGAGCGTTGGAGTTTTTCCGGTATATGATCCGAAATGGGTTTCAACGAGAAGAATCGCCGCTATGATTTCCGGCTCTACCCCGTATGCTGCTTGCGCCTTGCGGAAACAGTTCCGGTGCTCGGCTATGAACTGGCGTGCGGCATCGATTTCCGAGGGTGCCAGGAAATGGTCGTAGTTAACCTGGCCTTCCCGGATTTTCATGGTCTGGGCGACGAGTTTAAACATGGGAGGGGAGGCATGGCGGAAGGCGCCGGCGACCTGCTGGCGTGAAAAACCGTCCTGCATCAGCTTGATCTTCAGCATTCCATAGACGTCTTCGGCCCCATGCGCGCACGCTGGGTTAAAAGACAGGGCCATGAAAATCAAAATAGCCGGCAAAAACCCAATCCGGCTTCCCATACCGACAGAAACTACTTTTTTCAGCATGCCGAAAACACCTTTTGCAGCCTTGGTTCAGAGTTTTCCCTTGCGATTTTGCCTTGCGGTTGACGCAGCGTTCATTATAGTTTATCAGCACTTTTAATGCAAACCCTGCTCAATTGCGCCATTGCTGCTGAGCTTGTAGAATATTCTTCATTCCCTGCCCGCTCACTAAGCCGGGCGGGAATTGTCAACCGGAGATTCTATGCCTGGCGTTCCGGGACCGATTTCACGTCAGAGGGACCGAATCGGTGATTTCAAAAATTGCAGGGAGTACATCTTCGAGGTCATAGAACGGATGCTCGAGCTGGGCCTCTCTGAGCGGGATTCCTGTCTTCAGATCAAGGAAAAGCTCGAGACGAATACATTCAACCTGGTCGTTGTCGGGCAGTTCAAGCGCGGAAAAACCTGCCTGATAAACGCCCTGCTCGGCGCGGACATTCTTCCCGTATCAGTCGTGCCGCTGACCTCCATCGTAACGATTCTGGATTACGGCGAAACGCCGGGCGCTAAGGTCTTTTTCAAAAATGGGAAAATAGCCGACTTACCTGTCGCATCGCTCTCCGACTACGTTACGGAATCCGGAAACCCAAAAAACGAGAAAGAGGTCCTCGAGGTTGTGGTCCTCTATCCTTCGCCCTACCTCAAGGACGGGGTGCGGTTGGTGGACACTCCGGGCGTCGGGTCCGTCTACATCCACAATACCGATGTCGCATACCGCTATCTTCCCAAATCAGACGCCGCCCTCTTTTTGCTTTCGGTTGACCAGCCCGCGAGCAGCGCCGAAATCGAATTTCTCAAAGATGTTCGCGAATACGCCGGCAGGATTTTCTTCCTCCTGAATAAGATAGATTACCTTTCCGAAGAAGAAACCGGGAGGGCTTTGTCATTTGCTAAAGAGACTCTCGAAGCGATTATGGAACCTGATGTGAGGATCTTTCCAATTTCCGCCAAACTCGCACTCCAGGCAAAGCTCGAGGGCGCTCCGGAAACACTTGCCTCCAGCGGGCTTCCGGATTTCTCCGAAGCGCTCGACCGGTTTCTCGTAAAGGAGAAGGGCAAGGTCCTGCTCGAGTCGGCCTCTAAGAACCTCCAAAAGATCCTTTCCCGCGAAAAGCTGGAGACCGATCTGGAGCTAAAGTCGATCGAGACCCCGGTCGAACAGATCCGTGAAAAAATAGCCGCCTTTGAGAGAAGAAAAGAGGAACTCATCGAAGAGAGGCGGACGTTCGATGTCCTTTTCAGCTCGGAGATCGAGCGCCTCATTACGAAAGATCTCGATACTACGATAGGCGAACTGAAAAGCAGGCTGGCATCCGAGATGGCGGAGGAGTTCAGCCAGTTCTACGAATCGAAGAAGGACCTCTCCCTCAAAGAACTCAACGACGCGCTCGAGCAGTTCGTTATGGAAAAAATCCAGTTGGAATTCACGGCATGGCGCGAACTCCAGGACGAACGGATCTCGAACTCATTTGATTCCATTTGCAGCAGGTTTGCCGCCAAGGTTAACGGGGTGACGGATACGCTCCTCGACTTTTCCTCTCAGCTCTTTTGCGTCCCGTTCGAAGCCGTCGAAGCCGAATCCATCAAGGCCTCGGAGTCATCCTTTCACTACAAGCTCCGAGGCGATGCGGTCGGCCTCGACATGCTGTCCGACTCCCTGACGCAGGTCATCCCCAAGTACATAAGCGGAAAGTGGAAATTCCAGCGATTCAGAGACTGGGCCGTTCGGACCGCCAACAGGGTTATTCTCAACAAGAGAAAACGGCACATGCTGGAAATGATAGAGATGCAGGCCGGAAGGCTGAGATCCGATTTCATCGACAGGCTCAACCGCAGCGCATCCCGCTTCCGCTCGCGGATAATCGGAAATATGGACGCCGTATCCAGCGGAATATCCCGGGCAATAGAAAGCGGCATGGACCTGCGTCTCAAGGGAGAAGAAGAAGCAGCCCGAAAACGATCCCGGCTGGCCGAGCGGCTTGCGGCGATGGAGCCCATAAGGGGGGAGCTTTCGCAAATTCGGGAGGGGGTTGAGAAGATTTGATCGAGAATTTCATTCCCGCATAACCCACCCCGGTACTCCGAACACCGGCATCTTCCGGCCGAACCATTTGGGTTTTCGCTCATTTTGCACTTACTTTTGAGACAAAACTGCTTAAAGTTCAGGTTCACACAACCCTGACACGGAGAGACAAATGATTGGCAATATGGCCGAATCCTTGAGGAAGCAGCGCGAGCTGATCCTGGAGGAAAGCAGCGAGCAGGCGCTTGATCGCCACACAAGTCTACTGGAGATCGCTATCATTTCTTTATACAACCGGCTTGCCAACCGGCTGGTCAACGGCTCCGAGGCATTCCGGGCAGGCGCTGCAATAGCGGCGATCGGCTCTTTCGGCCGGGGCATATCGGGTCCGACCCAGCTTGTTCCCATCCTGTGCCTGCAGGCCGATGAATCTCCTCTCAAAGACGCGTGGGTCGACGAGATCACTAATCCACTCATCGAAGCTGGATGGACCGTTGAAGCCGTCCAGGGATCGGTCGCGCAGATAACGGACCTGGCGCGGACGGATTCAGATCTTTTTTTCAAGCTCATGGACCTCCGGTATATTTCCGGGAACCGCAATCTTGCCGATCAACTGGATCGGGAAATCGATAAATACATCGAGGAGAATCGGGAATTCTTTCTGCGTTCTCTCCGCGAGTCGATTGCAGTCCGGAAAAAGCTGCTCGAAAACGCCCAGAACTGGCTTGAGCCGGACCTGGAAGAAAATCCGGGCGGGCTTTCGGAAATTCGCGCCATCCGAGCCGGATGCCGCATAGAATCAAAGATCCGCAACCTCGAGGATGCAATTTTCCTGGGCTATCTGACCAGGCAGGAAGTGGACCTGCTGCAGGGAGCGGAAAAAACTTTCTGCCGGTACTTGACCCTTCTGCGCGCTACATCGGGACACACGGGAAACGCTCTGCTTTTCGACGACCAGGAAACGCTTGCCCGCAAGCTGGGATACGCGGAAAAATCCGGTTTTCTTCCTGTCGAAATCTTCATGCAGCACGTTCACAGGTTATTTCAAGGAGTCGCCGAGGTCTCGCGGGAATTCTGGGAGAGGCGCGAGGAAGGCCGCCTGGCGCCCGCCGAAGAGCCCGAGACCTTTATAGAGGAAGGGATCGTTGCGCGCGCCGGGAAAATTTACATACAGACCGACCGTTACCCGGCGACGCCGGAGCGCCTGGTTCATCTCTTTGCTGTGTGCGCCCGGCGCGGTCTTGGGCTGGCAAACGTCACAAGGCAGTGGATATCTCACAATAAAAACGTCCTGGACGCGGCTTCGGGAGATCCCTGCGTTAAAGATGAATTCCTGGATCTGCTGCGGGCAGACTCTCCTGAGGTCCCGGTTCTGCGACGCTTCTACGACTACGGCCTGATGACCGCGCTCATCCCTGAGCTTTCCTCGGTACACGGGCTGGTCCAGCACGACCAGTTTCACCTCTACCCTGTCCAGGAGCACCACCTCCGTACCGTTTCCGAGCTAAAAAAGACCATCGCAGGGGTCTACTCTGAAGAAGAACCTGAACTCACCGTAACCGCCACGGACCTTGGAGACCCCGCCCCCCTGCTGCTCGCAGGCCTTCTGCACGATGTGGGAAAGAGTTCCGGAAGCGGGCATGCGGCCAGGGGCGGCGAGATGATCCCCGCTGTGGCAAGACGCCTCGGCCTCTCGTCCCAGGAAGCCGACACGGTCCAGTTCCTTGTGTCTCAACATCTGCTTTTGCTCGACAGCGCGTCCCTTCGCGATCTGGCCGACCAGGAGATGCTCTCCGGCTGTACGGCCGCAGTCGGAAGAAAGGAGTATCTCGATCAGCTCGTGTTGCTCACCTTTGCCGACATGATGTCCACGGGGCCCCGTGCCAGGGATAAATGGCGCAATACGCCGGTCCTGACGCTCTACTGCAATCTTCGGGGCATACTGGAAAAGGGCGAGCCCAGCTCCAGGATCATCTCTGAACGGGCCGCCAGGGTGAGGAAGCAGATCGAAACCTGCGTGTCGGATCTTCTGAGTCCAGGCGAGGTGGAGGCCTATTTCTCACAACTCGCCCCGAGATATTTAATTTCCATATCTCCCGAGGAGATCGTGAAGCACCTCAAATTGAGGCTGAGGCTCCAGGAGTCCGAGGAGTCATTTATCTGGGAGGTCTCCTCCTCGCGCGAAACGGCCGAGATCACATTCATGAGCTATGAAAAGCCGGGCCTCCTGGCAAAAGCGGCCGGGATCCTGACTCTCCACGAACTTAACATCATCAGCGCCCAGGCATTCACAATGAACAACGAAATCACCCTGCTCATATTTCAGTGCGGGCTTCCGAAAGGCGGGACTGCAACGGACTGGGATGCGATGAGAAAGGATATGGACCGACTGCTCGATGGCAAGCTGGCCCTCGACTTCCGGATAGCCGCGCGTTCGGCGCGAAGACAACAGCCGAAAGTACTGCGGGCCGAGCCGAGCAAGATCGTTATCGATAACGAATCCTCGGCCATGTACACCATCCTGGAAGTATATACGGCGGACCGGATAGGACTTCTATATACTATCACCAGGACTTTGCACGAACTGCAGATCCCGATATATGTCGCCAAAATCACGACAAAGAGCGACCGGGCGGCGGACGCTTTCTATATCAGAAACGAGAAGCGTAAGAAAGTGACGGACCCGGAGCAGATCGAGGAGATAAATAAAGCCCTTCGCTTCTGCCTGGACGGAGAGTCCGAGTGGGAATAGCGTTGAGCGGAGCAGCATTGCCTTTGGTGAGTTTGAAATTTCAGCAGGGGAATGCAAAACCCCTGGTGAAGGTTTATACTAACTGTCAGGTCAGCGGAAACCCGCCGGATTCTTCGTTGGCCGGGGCTGCCGCCTGACCGGTAAACTGAATCGAGGTGATCCGATGAACTCCGTACTACTTGAAAAAGAACCTCCACTTGGCTGGCTCACCCTCAACCGGCCTGAAATCAGAAATGCGCTTTCTCTGGGTATGATCGACGCGATCCGTGGCGTCATCGATAAGGTTGCGGAAGATCGGGAGATATCCATCCTCATAATTCGGGCAAACGGCCCGGTCTTCAGCGCCGGGCACGACATCCGGGAAATGACCCGGAAGCATTCCGATCTGAACGAATTGAGGCAAATCTTCACCGAGTGCAACAAGATGATGCTCAAACTCCATGAGTTGCCGCAGCCCGTAATAGCCCAGGTGCATGGGACCGCAACGGCCGCCGGATGCCAGCTCGTCGCCGCGTGCGACCTGGCCGTCGCCGAAACCGGAGCCCGCTTCGCCACTCCTGGTGTGAAGATAGGTCTTTTCTGCACCACTCCGATGATCCCCCTGGTCCGTGTTATCGGCAGGCGGCGCGCCATGGACATGCTTCTCAGCGGCCGGTTCGTTTCCGCCGAAGAAGCCTTGCAGTTCGGCCTGGTAAACAGGGTCGTCTCACCTGAAAAACTGGCCGACGAAACCCGCGATTGGGCGCTGGAACTGGCGCAGGCAAGTGCGTTTACCCTCAGCCTCGGAAAGAACGCCTTCTACTCCCAGGTGGACCTGGACGAAAGGTCCGCCTACGACTACGCCAAAGAAGTAATAGCCATGAATTGTATGGCTGAGGACGCCTTCGAAGGGATGACCGCCTTTATCGAAAAGAGAAAGCCGGTGTGGAAGAACAGGTAGGCCCCCACTGTCGGCCTTGGAGTGTCAGCAGATATTGACAGCGGGGACCTTGCAGGGTGGTCCCTGTGAGAGCGGCAACGAACCGTGAAGCATCAGACGCCGGACTCCATACCGCCGCGAGGCGGGATCAGTGCCGGATGCGCACCTCATCTTCCTGTTTGTCGCGCCATTTTCCGTCGGTGCAAACCTTGCACCCCGCGTTCGTTCAAAGCTCATGTCCCTGCGGATAAAGCCTTTCCTCGAACACGCAGTCGCTTTTTTGATTAGTTTCCATAGATTGTCTCTTTCATCCTGAATGAACGACGCCCACGAGGGGCTGAACTGCAATACATTTATCAAAGTATTCTTATTCGATAATCATTATTAATGCTCTTTCCAGTCTTCGCCTCTTATCTCTCCCTGGTCCAGACCTGGGTCCTTCCCAGGAGGGGGATCCCTATATAACCCCTTACCTTGAGCCGATTCTCCCCATCCATCGAGAAATTGCACCTGTATGTCATTCCGTCCTCGGGGTTATAAATCATACCCTTCCAGGAATTATCCCCCTCATAATGAAATCCGGATATCAGGGGCAAACCGACAAGAGGCTGATTTCGCAGGGCGGCATCCGGGTTATTGATGTCAACCTTGGGTTTGCCGGGCATCTGTTTGTCTGTGGGCGGATAGTTGGGTTCTTCCAGGCTGGAGATTTTTCCGCAGTAAAGTGACCCGCATGCGTATATTTCGAATAGCGCATCATTATCCTGCGTCTTCCAAAAGCCGATTACGGAATCAGCACCGGCCGCCCCGGTCGGAGCAGCCGTCAGCATTATCAAAAACAGCACGAAAAGGGTGATCCTCCCGGACATTCTCAACTCTCCAATCGTTCCACGAAAGGCCGCAGCAACGGGCATGGTCCACTGCCGCTGTGCTTTAGTCCGGGGTCATGATTAATCGCAAGAGGAGCTGCAGTAAAGGAAAAAGGCTGAGAAACGGGCCGGAGAAAGTCCATCTCGAACACATGCGTTCAATCCTAGCGCCGCCTTTCACGGCGGCGCATCACTTCGTATATTTCGTAAACGATGAAAAGGGGCCATGGTTATAGTGGTTCCTACATAAAGACCCCTTTTCCCTGATACGGAGAACGCCGCCGTGGAAGGCGGCGCTGCCGTGGGGAGTGATCGACGATGACCTGAAGTTGATGAAAAACTGTTCCCGCTATATAATCCCCGGTCAGCTAAATCCTGAGCCGAAAGAGGATCACAAGTGAAACCAGATCATGCCGTGGCTAAGAGCATCAAAACCTCTGGGGCCAGGTTCATATTCCGGGCGCTCAACTCGAGAAACTACCGGTTGTTCTTCACGGGGCAAGGCATCTCTTTAATTGGCACCTGGACGCAGCAGACGGCCATGAGCTGGCTCGTGTACCGAATCACCGGATCGACGCTCCTGCTTGGTGTGGTTGCCTTCTCCAATCAAATTCCGACCCTGTTTCTAGGGCCGTTTGCCGGGGTGGTGGCCGACAGGTTTGAGCGCAAGCGGCTCCTGTTGTGGACCCAGTCCCTCTCCATGCTCCAGGCGCTGATCCTGGCAACGCTCGTGCTTACCGGCGCCATCCAGACGTGGCATATAATCGCGCTCAGCCTTTTTATCGGGATCGTAAACGCTTTCGACATACCTATCCGTCAGTCTTTCGTGATGCAGATGGTAGAGAAAAAAGAAGACCTCGGCAACGCGATTGCTCTCAATTCGGCGATGTTCAACAGCGCTCGTTTCATCGGTCCCATGGTTGCGGGAATTCTAATTTCCGCGGTGGGGGAAGGAGTTTGCTTCCTTTTGAACGGGATAAGCTACCTTGCGGTGTTGGCGAGTTTAGCGGCGATCACGGTTGCTCCGAGACAAAACCACAACGGCAAGGCCCCTGTTTTGCGGGAGTTTTACGAAGGTATCCGCTATGCCTTCGAATTCAAGCCCATCATCGCCATTCTCGCGCTGCTTTCGGTCTTCAGCCTGGCCGGCGCTCCTTATTTTGTGCTTATGCCCGCGTTCGCCAAGGACGTTCTGCATGGAGGGGCACACACGTACGGGTTCCTGATGTCCGCGGCGGGCATCGGGGCGCTCTCTTCAACCATGTACCTTGCATCCCGCAGGAATGCCTACGGCCTGATAAAAATCGTTCCCGCAGCAGCCGCCGCATGCGGCCTTGGGATTGCTTTTTTCGCCCTTTCCAGAAACTTGACCCTCTCGATAATCTGCCTCTTCCTGGCAGGGTTCTGTATGATGACTCAGATCGCCTCCAGCAATACGATCATCCAGACGATAGTCGATGAGGACAAACGCGGCCGGGTAATGAGCCTTTACGCCATGTCATTCATGGGCGTCATGCCTTTTGGGAGTATCCTTGCCGGAAGCGTCGCGGCCAGGATCGGTGTCCAGTTCACCATGCTCCTTGGCGCGGTTTGCTGCATAACCGGGGCCTTGATTTTCGCCCTGAAGCTCCCCAGGCTTTGCGAACTGCTCAGGCCGGTCTTTGCGAACATGGGGATATGCGAAACGGGGCAGCCGAAAAGTGAGCACCTGACGGTGAGCGGTGAAAAGAGTTGAAAAACACCTCCCTCGTTCATCGTTTCAGCATGCGGCGCGGTGAGACCACCCTTTTCCGATATGGATCGGCGCGCCTTTCTAAACATCCTAAGTAAATGCCCTCGCTGGAATGCCACGCGGTTTTTGATCGCAATCCCCCCCCCCGATCGACTTGTCATTGTCACGAAACTCGTCATGGTTAGATTATTTTACATAGACTGACGCGATCTCCCTCAAGTACCGGCTTCTGCTGAAACTACCCGGGGGACGTACGTCGGGCTGCTGGTATTCCAACCCGGACTGGCCTTGTTTGCGATCGTGATCCCGATCCGTGTATGGGCACGTTTCGGATCGCGTTCCCTGGCCAAGTTGCGTGATTTCATCCGGCCGCAATTTGCCTGGAGTGCTGAAATGACTGGAAAGGAGCCCACCAAATGCCGCAAAAATCTCATGGTGTTACAAAGCCATTTGCGCACATCGTGAAAGCGATGGGCGAGAAAACGATCTTCAAGGCAGGTGACAGCGTAAGGATTTCGGTTCGCTATCCTGTCGGCCACTATCGCGTGCCGCGTTACGTTCGCGGCAAGCTTGGCTCGATCGAGGCGGTTATAGAGCCTGCCGCCATAAATAACGAGGAAGAAGGGTTCGGCAGAAATGCCGGGTCGAAAAGGCACTACTACCGTGTAGCAATTCCACTCGCGGGGTTGTGGCCCGGCTATGCTGGATCGGCCAATGACGGCCTGCGCATCGAAGTGTTCGAGACCTGGCTGGAAAGGAGTTGAAACATGCAACCACACGACGCTGAACACGGCCATTCTGCCGGTAGCAATCCGGGCGAAACTGCGCCCGGCTATTACGAAATCATGGAGACTGCCGTCCGCGAGTTGCTCGTCGTAAAGAAATTGATCGGCCCTGGAGAGATCCGCCGCCAGATCGAAGTCCTCGACTCGCGCACACCCGCGCTGGGTGCGAAAGTGGTGGCCCGGGCCTGGACCGATCCGGAGTTCCGGGCCCGCCTGCTTGCCAACGGCCGTACAGCCTGTGAAGAATTAGGGATCAGCTTCTACGACGACACATCGCTTATCGTGCTCGAGAACACGGACAAGGTTCACAATCTCATCGTCTGCACGCTCTGTTCCTGCTACCCGAGACCGCTGCTTGGCCTGCCGCCCGACTGGTACAAGCTCAAACCCTACCGGGCGCGCGCGGTCAGGGAGCCGAGGGCGGTGCTGGCCGAATTCGGCACTATCATCCCTGATGACGTCGAGATTCGCGTGAGTGATTCGACGGCGATGGTGCGTTACATGGTATTGCCGCAACGCCCCGAAGGCACTGAGGGTTTCAGCGAGGAGCAGCTCGCCGCTCTCGTTACGCGCGATGCAATGATCGGCGTTGTCAAAGTCGACATTGAAACAAGGAGCTACCAATGAGCCAGACCGAAGAGCTTTTGAAGCGGCTGCCGACAGATTTGGGCGGCCTGTCCGCCGACCGCGTCGAACGTATCGAGCATGAACTCGAACCCTGGGAGAAACGGTGCCATGCGCTGGCGGACGTGCTCGATTTTCACAAGATCATCAATACCGAGGAGAAGCGTCGCGGTGTTGAGGCGCTGGGCACGGAGATGGTCGGCAAGCTCACGTACTACGAGCGCTGGATAGTCGCATTCGCCAACATTCTCTTTGAGAAGGGAATCCTGACCCCCGAGGAGCTGGCGAAAAAGATGGATGAAGTCACGGCGAGGCACCAGGCAGGATCGGCCCACGAGGGAAAGCTGGCTGCGTGACAAAAATCAAGACCGTGACGACAAAAATACGAGCGGCAGGTTTTTCTGCCGGCGTTTTCCAGGGAGGAAGGTGCGATTTGCGCAGCCGGTGACGGGACTTCTCGAACATCCCCATATTGATGCCGGCGAACCTCTACAGTGAGTTAAATATGACCGCGGAGAGGCGAACAGAGGAGAACATTCCATGAAAAAAGTCTCCGAACATATTCCGGGATACTCGTACGGAACGGCCGAAGTTGCCAAGTCGCCCGTCTCCATGATGGAATTCTATGATCTGAAAATCAGCGCGGGATTTACGGAAGAAGACGAGCGATACCTTCGGCTCGCAGGTGAGGTGCTCGCAGACCAGACCAGGCAAATAGTCGAACACTGGCGCAGCGGTATCATCGCCGGCATCCCGAACCTCGCCAGACACTCCCGCACGCCCGAGGGAAACGCGATCCCGCTATACCTGGCGAACAGCAACCTCCGTTTTCAACAATGGATCCTGGACACCTGCCTGCGGCCCTACGATCAGGACTGGGTGAACTACCAGCAGGAAATTGCTTTGCGGCACACGGCCCTGAAGAAGAACAAGGTTGATGGGGTTCGGTCGACGCCGTACGTGCCGCTGCGCGACATTATCGCATTTATCGCGGTCATGAACGAAACCATCAAGCCGTATCTTGCGGCAAAAGGGAATCCCGATGAAGAGGTCGAAAAGATGCATCGGGCGTGGTGCAAGTCAATTCAACTGCAACTGGCGCTTTGGGCCGGCCCATACACTGACGCAGACCAGGCGCCGAATGAATGGTGATCCGATCTCCTGTGCACTTCCCAATCGCGGCTGCAATGAGACAAAAACTAAATGAGACACGAGCGAAAAACAATACCCGGGGGGTGTGTTATGTATAAGAACAGATGGAGATGAAACCGTCGCAGTTATTGATTTTCGGCAGCCCCAAGGCGGGCACCCCTTTGATGATTGCCTCGCCCACCGCAGCAATTGACCTTCCGTTGAAGGCCCTTGCATGGGAAGATACCGATGGAAAAGTCTGGCTTTCTTATAACAGGCCCGAGTATCTCAAAGAGCGGTATGGGTTGCCCGATGAGCTGGTGAAGAACATCTCAGGAATCAAGGTGCTCGTCGAAAAAGCAGTCGAATGACCCGGGAAGCTCATCTTTGCGGGAGAAGGGACGAGGCGTTGAGATATGCAGGATTACTCTTCCGCTGCATAATCTAATCGCCGGCCATGATCCGGCTGTACGGATTCCTGATGTTCGTACTCTGCTCGCCGCTCACTGGCTCTTTCCCCACCAAGCTCGGCGGGAAATCGTCAAAAAGGGTAGATCCGACCCGTTTTGAGTAGACCCGTTTTGAGGTAATAGGTTTTTGCCCACTCACCCATTCACCCATTCAGCCTTCTTTAAACACCGGCATGGAAGGCGGCACTACCACCAGCCGTCGTTTGGAACGGGCAACTATGACATTGAAGCCATTGCCCCGATGGCGCGGTCAATATCTTCGGGCGTGTTGAAAATCCCCGGGCTGAAGCGGATCGCTCCGCGATTGATGGTCCCAATGTCCTCGTGAACCAATGGAGCGCAGTGAAGGCCCACGCGTACCGCGATATTGAAATCGCCATCCAGGATGGCGCCGGCGTCTTCCGGATTGACGTGGTCGACATTGGCCGTGAGCACGGCAACATGGCTGGACAGGTCCCCGGCACAATACATTTCGACATGCTCAAGACCCGAAAGACCGTCCCGCAAACGTTTCAGCAGAGCCATCTCCTCGCTGTGAATCGACTCCATCCCTTTTTGCATGATGAAGTCTATGCCTGCTAAAAGCCCCATAATGCCGATCAGGTTTATGGTACCGGCTTCAAGACGGTGGGGGAAAGCCTCCGTGTGGATCGGACTCCTGGAATCTACGCCTGTTCCGCCAAAACGGCTGGGCTTTATATCCAGATCAGGGCAAACCGCCAAGCCGCCTATTCCCGTAGGTCCAAACAGTGCTTTGTGGCCCGTAAATGCTACTGCCGATAGGTTCCATGCCGTCATATCGATGGGAATTTTTCCAGCGCTTTGCGAGGCATCGATGAGGAGGGGGATGCCCCGTTGCGCACACACCCGGCCGATTTCCTTCACCGGCTGGACAGTGCCGAGCACATTGGAGGCGTGCGAAACTATCACCAGGCGGGTGTTTTGTTTTACGAGTCGGCCTATCTCATCGGGATCGACAAAACCCTTATCGTCAAAGTGAACGAGGTCATAGGAAATCCAGCCCCGTTCTCGAAAGTGATAAAGAGGCCTCAAAACGGAATTATGTTCCAGGCGCGTGGAAATCACATGATCTCCGGGTTGGAGCAATCCGTTCAAAGCGATATTCAATGCATCCGTTGCATTGGCCGCAAAGATAATCCGATCTGCATCGGGGGCGCCAAAAAAGAGGGCCAGTTTTTTTCTCGCGCGCAGAACGATATCTTCTGCTTCCAGGGCCAGGTCGTAGCTTCCCCTCCCGGGAGATACCCCCATCTGTATGTAATCCCGGAGCATCCTGTCCAACACCTCGCGGGGTTTGGGGAAGGACGTCGCAGCATTGTCGAGATATATCAGTCGTTCGTTCATAGCCATAACGGCATTTCAAAAACACGACTTGGGATTGGGCAGTCCGGCCAGCCTTCGGGCGCCCCGCCGGATGCCGCCGGGAAAAAGAGACTCGATTTCACCCAGGCTCAAGCGGGTGCCTTCTTTCAAATGGCGATTCATTGGAGCGCGTCCATGATAAAAATAGTATTCCCTAAAAAAGTGGAGCACTTTCCAGTGGGCCTCGCTCAGGTCCTGGAGACCGCTCTCCCGGGCCAGAATTTTTGCAACTTCTTCGTTCCAATCATTGGGGTCCCAGAAGAAGCCCTCCCAATCGAAGTAGATTTCCCGGCCGGCCACAACTCGAGCCTCCCTGCCGAGATCGGCTAAAAGCTTTTCGCGTTCTTCTTCGGCAGTCATCACCGATTACTCAAAATAGCTATTTGACATCGGCCAAAGCCGCATTGATCTTCTCGGGGGTGGCCGGCAGTTCGCGAATCCATATTCCGCACGCATCCTTGATGGCGTTGATTACAGCGGGCGCAGTCGATGTCATGGCCATTTCTCCCACGCCCGTTGCGCCCAGTGTCCCCCGTGATCTCGGGGTTTCACGAATTATTGTATCCATATCGAATGCCGTTTTCATGGTAGGGAACTTGAAGGTAACCCAATCCTTTGTCTTGCCTGCAATATATTCTTCTCTGAGCGCATATCCTACGCCCATGTCCGCGCCGCCTTCAATCTGGCCGATCAGGTTCTGCGGGTTAATGACCGGACCGGCATCCACCGCGGTGGTCATTTTGAGCACTTTGACTTCGCCGGTCTGCGTATTCACTTCCACTTCGGCCACCTGGACAGCGTGGACCTGCGACTCAAAAGAAGGACCTTGACCTGTTTCGAGATCTAAGGGCGCCGTTTCGACGGTCCTCTTTTCACCCAGAAAACGCGTTGGTGTCCCGGCTTTTTTCAGTGCTTCATATGTTTTCGAACCAGCTTCGTCCATTGCAATTTTCAACTTTTGCAGAGCATCGACAGTGGCCCCTCCAATCATATAGGTGACACGACTCCCGGAGGCAGGACCGGCAGCCGTGGTTCTATCCGTATCCCGGGTAACGACGCGAATTTTGGTCAGCGGCAAGTCCAGCACCTGTGCGGCAAGCTGGCTGAGCATGGAATCGGTCCCTTCACCCGGATCGGCGGCCGCTGCATAAACAGTGACACAGTCATCGGAATCCAGCTCTACGGCCGAGATGGCCTTATCACCCGGCATGGCGATCCCGAAGGCGGCAGCGCCCAGCCCTACACCTCGCCGAACGATACCGTTCTTATGTTCGGCAGCCTCATTTCTGGCGCGTTCGTAAGCGGGTCTCACGGCCTCGCATAGTTCGGGGAACGGCCATTCCTGGACCACAAACCCCGTCGCCTTTGTCTGGCCGGGCTTGAGCGAATTGCGCAAGCGGAATTCAAGCGGATCGATGTTGAGTTTCTCCGCGAGCATATTCATTGCGCACTCGAGGGCGTAGTGCATTTGCGGCGGTCCGGCACCTCGGGCGGCCGAACCCCATGGATTATTGGTATAGACCAGTTTCGCCATCGCTCTGATATTGGGAATATAATAGGAACTGGAAAGCATATGCAATCCGCGGTTGATAATCACGTTACCGATGGAATGATACGCCCCGTTGTCAACAATGGCGTCCAGCGCAAGAGCAGTCAGCTTCCCGCTGCTGTCAGCTCCGAGCTTGATATTCATGTCGAATGGATGACGTTTACTGGTAATCATCATAGATTCTTCCAGGCTTGGAATATAACGCACTGCCTGTTTGAAATGAAGAGCGGCGGCGGCGGCAATTCCTTCTGTAATGATTTCAAGCTTGATGCCGAACTGTCCGCCGGAATAAGCCTCTTCATACCGCATATTTTCCCAGTCCAAAGCCTCCTGAAGGGTAGCCATGTGGAGATGGATATTGATGCTGCGTCCTATGACCACCAGAACGGCATCCTCGCCTTCGCCCTCCAAAAACGCCACACTCGCTTCCGGCTCCAGAGGGGCCTGATGATTGATCTGAGTCTTAAATTCGCCTTCAATCACTGCTGCGGACTCTTCGAACGCCTTGTCTGCATCGCCTTTGATAATGGGTTGCTTGTAGCAGAAATTGGGTCGGTCCGGATGAATCCGGGGCGCGCCTGGAGCCATGGCATCCATGGGGGATGCCAAAACCGGGAGCGGCTCATAATCCACTTGGACTGCTTTAACCGCAGCCAGGGCCTGTTCAAGAGTTTTGGCAGCAACCACTGCCACTGCATCTCCCAAGAGCTGCACTTTTTCGCGGCAGATGATTGGCCGGTCTGCGATTATGTATTTGAGACAATTCGTTCCCTTGATGTCCCTTGCTGTCATGACGCCGGCGACACCCGGCATATTTTGCGCCTTTGAAGTGTCGATGCTCTTAATGATTGCATGTGCGTACGGGCTCCGAACTACCGCCAGTTCGAGCGCACCGGGCATTTTGATATCTGCTGCGAATTCGGCCGTGCCGCAGGCCTTGAACATTGCCGAAGGACGGGGATGAGAGACCCCCATCTTAGGGTCATCGGGTTTGGGCCTGATCCGATCGGGGGTGATTTCCCCGCGGAGAAACCGGCCCGCCAGCTTGACCGCATCTATGATTTTGACATACCCGGTGCAGCGGCATAAGTTTCGACGGAAAGCCTTCTTAATCTCTTCGGTGCCGGGATTTGAATTAGTGTCCAATAGCGCTTTTGCCGCCATGATCATGCCCGGAGTGCAAAATCCGCACTGGATGGCTCCCGACAGCACAAACGCTTCCTGGATAAGGTGTGGGTTGTCCGGCGTTCCCAAACCTTCCACGGTGATTATGTCGGCTCCTTCCATGTCACCCATTTTGACTAAACACGAGCGCACAGCCTTCCGATTCACTATGACTGTGCATGCTCCGCATTGCCCTTTGCGATCGCAGGATTGCTTCACGCTGGTAAGACTATATACGCCCCGAAGCGTATCGAGCAGCGCCAGGTTCGGATCAACAACGACCTGCCCCGGACGGCCATTCACCTTAAGGTTGATTTTCTTCACAATCCTCCTCCAGACATTATTAACTTTTCGCAGAGATACACGACTACCGGGTCGCAACCCGGTGAACCCGGAGATCCACGGCGATTGGCAACGCCATCAGAGCATCGCTTTTCACTTTTCATATGGAAAAGGGGTACACCCCTGGTTTTCGGATAGCCCGGCGATAATGTAATTTTAGGTGCAAGGCGGGGCTTATCCTCGCCGGCTCGCGGCATGCATTCGGGCAGACCTCGCGAGGGAATCGCTCGATTCAGATAGTATGGTATCGATATGCACGTCAATTGTCGGCAAGACGAAAATGGTGCGGATCTTTCCCTTCCAATGGACGGTAGGGAAAGATCCCACCTGAAAAGAGTTTTAAACCCGGGAAGGCCCGGTGAGGGGTATTAAGCAGCCTGCTTAAACAGCGGCTTGCCCATGGGAAATGCCATGCCCGCACTCTCCAGAATTCCCCCCGCAGTCATAACGATGCCAAACAGTCCGGCAACGAAGAAAGACCACCCGCTCAATTGCAGCATAAAAGCGCCATTATACCCGAAATAGATCAGGGACAGGGCTGCGATCCCCACGTCGGCCCCCAGGACGGATATTGTTGCAGCCGCCGGCGCGTATCTCGCAAAAATCGGCGTTGTGAGAATAAGGACAATACCTAAAACCCCCCATTCAAACCCGAGGATCTTTGCTTCCAACTCCCAGTGATAAATAGCAGCGAAGTAGGTTGTTCCGTAATTCAGGGCCGAGGCGAACGCAAAAAAAGCTCCGAAATAAAGCCACGTGACGCCGCCTGCCGCATTCCCAAGTTTGAGCTGGGTGATCGCGGCACCCATATAAGGGATTGTACACGCTAGAGAAACGCAGGCCATGAAGAGCAGCGCCTTGCTGCCCACGAAACCGCACAAAAATGCCCAGGCCATCCATGTCGCAATGGAGTATGCGATCCATCCCGCCGGCCCGGCATCGGCAATCTTGGTGCTAACTGACGTGTCTCCCATCTCTTTACCCCCTTTGCCTGTTGTTGATCGATACGGTCTCTCACATGTTAGGCCACAGAGGCTTTACGGAGCCATCCTCCGGGGTCGCTTTCGAATACAGGCGTTCTATAAACCCGGTGTGCAGGTCGCCGGCCCTATACTCACGGCTGTCGAGAATTAAAATGTTCACCGGGATGGTTGTCTTTATTCCCTCGATCTGAAATTGCGCCAGGGCCTTTCTCAAGTGCTTGATTGCTTCCGGGCGCGACTCTCCCCAGGAGATTACCTTGGCCAGTAGAGGGTCATAGTAGGGTGGAACGGCGCAACCCTCTTCGATAGCGTGATCGACCCTCAGGTGTTTCTCATCAGCCGCAGGCAATTGCAGCCTGCTGATCGTTCCTGGCGACGGGAAGAATGAAAAAGGGTCTTCCGCATAGACCCTGGCCTCGATGGAATACCCCTTGAGCGAAACATCTTCCTGCCTGATGTCGAGTTCTTCACCCGAGGCGATTTTGAGCTGTTCTTCGACAATATCTATACCCGTCAAGAACTCGGACACGGGGTGTTCGACCTGCAATCTCGCGTTTACTTCCATGAAGTAAAAACTGCCGTCCTCAGATCTCAGGAATTCCATCGTCCCGGCTCCCTGATAGCCCATGGTCTTAACAAGGTTTGCAGTGTGCCGGAAAAGTAAATCCCTGTCCTCTTTTGTGACCACGGGTGAGGGCGATTCCTCAATGATCTTCTGGTAGCGTCTCTGGATCGAACATTCTCTCTCACCCAGACAGACACAGTTACCGGCTCGATCCGCCAGAAACTGGACTTCGATATGCCTCGGGGCGGCGATCAGTTTCTCGATATAGCTCTCTGAATGGCCGAACGCCATCAGGCCGATTCGCGACAGTCGATCGAAGGCATCTTTTGCCTGCCCCTGCTCCATGATCTGTTCGATGCCTTTACCACCACCGCCTTTGTCCAGCTTCAGGACAAGCGGGTATCCGTGCTCGGAAGCAAAGCTGACTACATCGTCCGCACTGTTTATGATAGCGACAGTTCCCGGTACTATAGGGACCCCCGCATCGGTTGCAATCCTTCTGCAGAAGCACTTGGAATCAATCTCCGCCAGCACTGAAGGAGGCGGGCCCACCCACGTCGGACCAGCCGAAACCACTGCATGGGCAAACGCTGAATTCTCGGAGAGAAACCCGTAGCCGGGATGGACGGCATCCGCCCCGGACTTTTTCAAGGCTTCGAGGATTGCTTCGACGCTGAGGTAGCTTTTGACGGGATTTGCCGGACCTATGTGGTAGGCTTCGTCCGCATGCCTGAGATAAGACAGATTTTTGTCAGGCTCTGAATAAACGGCAACCGTCTTGATACCGAGCTTCCGGCATGTCTTCATTACCCTGACAACGATCTCACCACGGTTTGCTATTAAGAGTTTCTTGATCACCGACTCTTATTTCCTTCTCTGCTTTGGAATATCCCACACAAAGGCCGACAACTGCGGCAACTGGACAAAGAGGTATTGCGCCGCGTAGCGGGCGGAGTTTATCCCGCCCCTCGATCTCCACGCTCCCCGAAGTCCGAGGATTCACACCGCCAAGGCGGAAAAGAACTTTTTTGATGTCAAAAAATCAGGACGGTAACCGGCCTATATTTCCAAGACGATCATCGGGCTATCGAGCTCCATTTCATCCCACTCCTTGACGAGTACGTTCTTCACAATCCCATCGTTTGCGGACGTAACGGAGAGTTCTGTTTTCATGCAGTTGATTACGGCAACTTCCTGCCCCTTGGCGACCTTGTCTCCTTCGTTTACGACAACACGCGCCACGAGACCAGGCATGTGAGCTTTTACGGTAAATTCCATTATTCTATCCTCCTTGTTCCACTATGCTCCAGGGTCGCTCAGTTTCTTCAGTGAAATCCCCAAGCGAGAGAATTCAGCTTTGACCGTTCTTACAACTTCCGCGGCATTGGGCGAATCGCCGTGACAGCAAATCGTGTCGGCATCGGCACTTATGCGCTTCCCGCTTATCGTGGTGATCTCTTTGTCACGAGCCACCATCACCGCCCGTTCAGCCACTTCTTCGGGGGACCTTGCCTTCTTGGTGCGTTCAAGCACCCAGTTCCCCTCATCGTCATAGCTGAGGTCAATGAGGATTTCGGCAGACATCTTAAGTCCGAGTTCCTTACCACGCCGCCATATCAGCGTGCCTCTGGGAATCATGATGAACAATTGACGGTTGTATGAGGCTACTGCATCGAGATAGGCCTCGGCATATTTATCCTCGTCTGAAACCATTCGGTACAGTATCCCATGCGGTTTTATGTGCTGCATGGTCATGCCGTTCACCTTCAAAATGGCATCAAGAGCCCCGAGTTGACACAGAGTATCACTTCTCAATTCTTCGGGCGTAATATCGAGCCTTCTGCGCCCGAAACCGCGTATATCCTCGAGTCCGGTGTGGGCGCCCACGGCGACGCCATACTGTTTAGCAAGCTCGACAGTGGTGTTCATCACTAGAGGGTCGCCCGCGTGGAAACCACAGGCAACGTTGGCAGAGGTGATATATTTCATGACCTCTTCATCGTTGCCCAGCTTGTATCTGCCGAAGCTTTCTCCCATGTCTACATTAAGGTCCATTGCAGCTCACCTCTTTCCGAAAATCAGGACAAAGATTTTGCAGACAACCATTCCCTTTGTTCTTTGCGCGCCTGAACAGCTTCTTTCTGCGTGCAGAACGCGAACTTGACGAAGTCACGGCCAGGCGTTGCCTGCCCTATTTTCCAAAGATCGGCATAGATAACCTGCTGAACCACCATATAGCCGCCAAGGGTCGGCCCATCAGCGATCAGCAAAATGGGCGTGTTCCCGCAGATGTTGACCGCGCCACGAATAGGATAGGCGTGATCCAGTACGTTGGAGGGGTGGCTTCCCGCGACTCCTCCGTCTTTTCTTGAAAAGGCAAGGTCCTTTGCCTCCGCCAGCCGAACGGCCGACCGGTTAGAGTTGAGCTGGACTTTAAAAGAATTCGCAAAGAGATAATCCATGCCCTCCTCAGTCAGATAGTCCGGAACAGAGTTCGGACCCGGGATGGCTCGCAGGACCCATTCACGTGAATATTTCGGCGCGGCCTCCGGCTTTACCTTTCGGCCTTTGAGAGCCTGGAGATCTCCGGACGGAGCACCGAACTTCAAAACGTCGCCCGGCGCCAGCTTGCGTCCTTCGAACCCGCCATAGCTCCCGAAAAGGCAGGTCGATTTACTGCCGAGGTAAACCGGAACATCAATTCCTCCGGCGACGCCAATGTAGGACCGGAAACCGAATTCGCTGAAATGCGAGAATTTGATAGTGTCACCCTTTTTTACCGGGACGGCTTGCCACATACCGATGGGCTGGGCGTTCAATGTGGGCTTCATGTCGGTCCCGGTCACGCTGATAATCGCGTCAGATCCAAACTCCGCTTCGAAATACCCTCCTGCGATCTCTATCCCGGCCTCGCCTGCCGGATTCCCTACCAGCAGATTCGCAAACCCCAGGGCAACATTATCGAAAGCGCCGGAAGAGGCCATTCCATTGTCCAGATAGCCTATTCTTCCCGGCCAGTCCTCAACGACTGTTTCAATTCCTCCGTTTATGATCTTCAACATCTCGTCTGCTCCTGGCTAGATCGTTTATACTCTCGGGGCAACCTTCGTTCCTGCTTCCTGTTTTGCTAGAAGCTCCTTCACTTGCTTCTGGACCTCCGCCGAGTTGTAGAAATCGAGCCAATCCTTTACGGCGAATCGGGCGGGTTTGATATCGTAGACGTAATCGGTTGCTTCATGGACATGCTTATAGATATCGAGGATCTCAGGTTCGCTTACCTCATGAAACTGGATCCTGTCCCCTGCCTTGAAAAACGTGGGGCTGTCCTTGAAAAGCGGGTGCTTCTGAGCAAACTGGAAAATCGGGATCGTCCTGCCGAAAAGCTGGTAGCCGCCTCCCGTAGGGGTGGGATAAACATATAAGCAGGGACCGCCGATGCCTACGGTCCCCTCAGGGGTCCAGGTTCGCGGCGGGTTGTACTTCGGCACCACGATGGCGCACCTTGGGTCAAGGGGCCAAAAAAATCCTCCACCCGGCCAGAAGCCGTTTCCACTGTTGTACCATTCAGTGCCACAGACCATCCGTTTTATTTCGGCAACTGAAACCCCGTTGCAAAGCGCCATGTATTCGATATTGTAGCCGTTGATCGCGTTGGGGGCTTCCGGCCTCACTTCTTTCAGGTACTTCGCCACCGATTTCTTTGTCTCACTGTCTTCAAAAGCGATGGGCAAAGAGATGATGCGCGATTCGAATACGATATCTTCGACATGTGCGAGCTTTTCCTCCGCTTCCTTGATTTGAGCGATCAAATCCTCGGCGGACAGGATCTCCGGATCGAAATGAAACAAGTTTGTTCGGATTCCCGGCACAGTTTCAAATAACCCTTTTACCTTTTTTCCCTTGACGGCTTCATTGATAGTGAGGGTCCTAAAGGAATCGACCAGATTGAATCTCGGATTTGCGCCGTATTCAATCTGCAGGAAACCGTCTCCGGCCTGACGGAACAACACCTCGGGCCGGGATTCGGCTTCGGCAAGTTCATCCAGTATGACGTCATATTTATTCTCACTCATCTTGCATCTAACCTCCCTTTTGCTGGGTCTGCATGAAAGGTCCGTTCCAAACTGCTGATCTGGCGGCGTATCATCCTTTTCATCGGATGCGGCTAATCTGTTCCATGGCCATGTCACGGGGAGAATTTGCTAACCCACATCTTACGATGGGCCTTAGAGCGGCTCAATGTTGCCAACCCACTTACCACCTTACCGGCTGCCTGGCAGGAGAGAAAAGAAGAGACAGCAGTTCTGTGAACGAGAGCAAAACGATCGCAGGCAACGAGGTCGTCCCTCATTAGCTCAATAGGCATCCTCCTTTCTTTTTGAAGTTCTCGATAAATCCTTTTCGCAGGACTCTCAGGTTTCCGTGAAAAGCCGATCCCGGGCTCTCAGCATGGATGGGAACTGCCGTAGACGTAAGAAACCATGTCCCTGGGCAACCTGGCGCGGATAATCTTGTCCATGATCGCATCCGCCCGCCCTGCTTCAAACTTGGCCACGAGCAACATCTTCCTCCTGCTTGTATCCTCAAAGGTCAGCACGTCCAGGATGGGCAGTTCAAGTCCGCCCAAAGAAGCGTACAGCTCGATCCAGACATTCTTCTCAGCCAACCCGTCCCTTTCGAAAATTACATAACTAAAAGCAGGGTCCAGTCCTTGCTTTATTCTTTCCAGGGTGACCGATACAGGATGCCCTTTCCTATTATCACTTCGAAAGGCTCGCAATTCCCTCCTCCATAATGGCGAGGCCTCTTTCGAGTTGCTCGTCAGTTATGACCAGGGGCATGAGTGTCCGAATGACGTTACTGAAATTTCCGCATGAAAGGATTACAAGGCCCCTCTCGCAGCAGAATTTGACAAGGGCTTTGGCTTCTGTAGTTGCCGGCTCCTTGGTCTCGCGGTCCTTTACAAGTTCCATCGCGACCATCGGTCCAAGGCCCCGCACATCGCCGACGAGTTCAAAGCGTTTCTTGAAGTCCTCAAATCTCGCCCTGACTTTAGTGCCAAGCTTCTCAGATCTTTGAAGCAAGTTTTCTTCCTCAAATATGTCGATTACTGCAAGAGCAGCTTCACAGCAAACCGGGTTGCCGCCGTAAGTCCCCCCGAGCCCACCGACCTGAGGTGAATTCATAATCTCGCTTCTTCCAACCACTGCACTCAAGGGCATTCCGGCGCCAAGACTCTTGCCGATGGTCACCACGTCGGGTTCCAAGTTACAGTGTTTCACAGCAAACATTTTACCGGTGCGCCCCATCCCGGTCTGAATTTCGTCGGCAATGAACACTATGCCGTTCTCGCGGCAAATCTTCAGGAGCTTCGGTAAATATTCCGGAGGCGGTGTGATGAAGCCGCCCTCACCCTGTACCGGTTCGATTATCAGGGCGGCCGTGTTCTCCGCCGCTACATTGCCTACGAAAAATTCCTTGAGATAGTCGGCGCAACAGGTATCGCAGCCCGGATACTTCAGACCGAACGGACATCGATAGCAATAAGCGTATGGCATCCTGTAGACGTCGGACATGAAGGGGCCGAACCCAGCCTTGTATGGCATCACCTTACTGGTAAGCGTCATCGTCAGGTAGGTCCGGCCGTGAAAGGCATTGGCAAACGCAATGACGGCTTGTCTTTTAGTATAATGCCTTGCAACCTTGACCGCATTCTCAACAGCCTCAGCGCCACAGTTAGCGAAAATGGCGAGCTTGGAGAATTCTCCAGGGACCAGACGGCAGAGCTTTTCTGCGAGCCGCACATATCCTTCGTACATCACAACCATAAAGCAGGTATGAGTAAATTTTTCGGCCTGATCCCTTATGGCCGCAACAACCTTAGGGTGGCTGTGCCCGACGTTCATTACGCCGATTCCCCCGGCAAAGTCGATAATCTCGCGGCCTTCGACATCGTAGATGACAGCGCCGATTGCCCTTTCAGCAAAGAATGGAGTCGAGTTAGCGGGGCCCCGAGGTACAAATCTGTCCCTTATGTCCTTGAGAATCTCTTCCCTAGAACTTTTCATATGAACTCCTGGTTATTTTGATAAAGAATTGCGTCAGGCTTGAGGTTTAGAGCAATTTACATGCCATTGGAACAGGATTTTGCGCTAAGGAGATCAGGTAAGGATTCAGGGGCGGGAAGTTTGAATTTGCCGTTGTGGCTTTGATTCACTCATGAATCTTATTTTTTTAAAATATGACCTGGAACAAGGTTTTGTGCCGGCTACATTACTGAATCAAAGGTGTAAAACTAATTCTGACCTAGGCTTCAAGCCTTTTAGTCCTTTTTTTGATGCACTAGTGAATCAAGACGGCCTAGTCCATGCTTTCTTAGCTTGCGAACAACAGTTGGCTGACTTACTCCAAGGTGGCGCGCCAGATCCCTCGTCGTCCTGCAAAGCGAAATCGCTCTTTCCAAAGTCGCCTTCTCGGCATCCATGACAGCCCCGGGCAGACCCAGCCGGCCCGGCCCGCCATCCGTGACCTCCTGGCGGCCACCGCCAACGATTTCAGTCAGAGACTCGTCCAGAACATCCTTGTCGCTAAGGAAAACCACCCTTTTTATCATGCTCTGCAACTCGCGAACGTTCCCGGGAAAGGAATAGGAAAGCAGTAAGTCAAAGGCAGCAGGTGAAATCTTTTTCTTCACCCCCAATGAGCGGTTATATTTTTGAAGAAAGTAGTGAACCAGCTCGAAAATATCTTCGGAGCGCTCACGCAAAGGAGGAATACGGATCGTGAACGTGTTTAGCCTGTAGTAGAGATCCCCTCTGAAGCGCCCCTTGGCGACCAGTTTTTCCAGGTCCTGATTGGTTGCCGCAATAACCGCGCAGTCCACCTTTATTGGCTTAAGGCTCCCAAGCCGCAATACCTGGAAGTCATCTAGGTATTTTAGAAGCTTGGCTTGCAGGTAGAGTGGGAGGTCGCCTATTTCGTCCAGAAAAAGCGTCCCTTCCTGGGCAAGTTCAAAAAGCCCCGCTTTGCCTCCGGTACGGGCGCCAGTAAAGGCGCCTCTCTCGTATCCGAAAAGCTCCGCCTCGAGGAGGCTTTCCGGAAGAGCTGCGCAGTTTATCTGGACGAAAGGTTTTTTGCAGCGCTTGCCGTTTTTGTGAATGAACTTGGCAAGAAGCCCTTTGCCCGTTCCGGATTCCCCAAGCACCAGGATATTGGAGGCGTCCAGATTGGCGAGCTTGAATGCGGCTGTTATAACTTTTCGCATACCGGGGTTTTCGGCTATGATATCCTGCTTTTCCAGCTCGAGAACAGACAACTCGGCAAGCTCCTCCCTGTATTTTTCGCTAACCATGCGCGTCTGCTCCAGTTGATCCCGTATCAGGTTGAGCTGCGTTATGTCCCGCTCGTTGACTACCACCATTGAAAGATTACCCGCCGCATCGAGTACGGGGGTGCCGGTAACCAGGAGCGATTTTGACGTCTTGTGGATACTCTGAATGAGGCTGACCGGCCTAAGTGTTTCGAGGACTTCTAGAGTAACGGACCGGTCAAAAAGGCCTTCACCCATTATCTCTGACACATGCTTTCCGATAATGTGCCTGGCGCTCACACCATTGAGTCTTTCGGAAGCACTGTTTATGCTGATGACCTTTCCGCTCCCGTCACAAACCCAAATGCCATCGGAAGATGATTCGAAAATGGCTTTGAGCTCCCGGTTCAAGGTCTGGCAGGATTTGAGCTCGCCGCCCAAATCCATTCGAGAGACCGCCAGGCAACAAACTGCACCGAGGGGTGTATCGACCCCGCCTATAGGTGATATGTCAGCGCTCAGACTGAGATCACCTTGCAATATCCGCAAATCGGGGCGTTTATCCCCAGTTCGGAGACACTCCATCACATATTTGCCTAGTGCGGGCAGGATTTGTGTTATCCGGACCGCGATGCGCGCTTCATCCAGGCCAAGTAGAGCGCAAGCGGCTCGATTCGAATACTTGATAATCCCGGCTTTGTTCGTAGCGAAAATGCCAATTGGCGCATTGTCCAGAATTTCGTCATACTTGATCTTTTTCTTCATTTTAGCTTTACCTCGCACCGCGCCTGGCTCATCAGGGCCGAAAACGGACTGCGTTTGTCGGGAACTTACAGCACCCTCAACGGAAGGTATTATTACACAATTACCCTAATCTGGGAAATTGCGTTCCAGTCGCTTGAAAACAGCGATGAAATCAAGTGAAGCGGCCCTCTTGAAACGACGCCTGAAGCCACCCGAAGACAAGTGATCTTGACAACCTACAGACGGATGAATACTCATTCTTTGCCGACCTTTTCGGCAGGGAGCCGCGAAAGGCTGCCGTCCTTTGTGGATGCAGGATCAGGAAGGGAGAGGCTGTGGCGCCTGTTACCAAGTTGAAAAATGTCACTAAAGACCAGAGCGTGGGCACCGGAATGGCCATGGTGCTCCTGCTTCTGCTCGCATATTTTCGTACCAGGCGGGACGGGATGCTGCTTGCGGCAATAGTCCTGCTCGTAGCGAACATGATAGAGCCCCGGATCTACGCGCCCATCGCCGTTGTCTGGCTGGGTTTTTCTCGCCTGCTCGGCGCCGTGACGTCCAAAATTCTACTCTCTATCCTGTTCTTTGGCCTCGTAACCCCGATTGGCGTTCTGCGCCGGCTTTTCCGAAAGGACTCCTTGAAGCTGCGTGCCTTTAAAGCCGGTGAAGAATCCGTCATGTTGGTGAGAAATCATAAATTTGTCCGTAGCGACATCGAAAAACCCTACTGAAAAACCCTACTGAAAGGGGGAAATTAGCATGGACTTCTTCTTGAAAGACTTGTGGGGATTCATGAATCAAAGGAAAAAGTTCTGGCTGTTGCCGGTGATTGTGGTTCTGCTGGGATTTGGCGCCATGATGGCGTTGACCGCAGGATCTGCCATTGCGCCGTTTATCTATTCGATATTCTAAAGTACCGGGAAAGGGATTGGAACAAGGCATAAGGAATCGGGATGAAAGAAGCTATTCTGGGTATATCTGCGTTCTACCACGATAGTGCTGCGGCCATCCTTATCGACGGAAAGATTGTTGCCGCTGCTCAGGAGGAACGGTTCACCCGGAAAAAACACGATTCGTCATTTCCGATTAACGCCTGCCGCTACGTTTTGCAGGAAGCAGGCATTAATTACAATGAAATTTATGCCGTAGCGTTTTACGAGAAGCCGTTCCTGAAATTCGAGCGGCTGCTTGAAACGTATCATGCCTTTGCTCCAAGCGGTTTCGTGAGCTTCCTTTCGGCAATGCTGGTTTGGGTCAAGGAAAAGGTATTTATGAAACGGATGCTCACCGAGCAACTCGCTGCGCTCGGCGATGGAAGCCCCCCGATGTACTTTCCGGAGCACCACCTGTCTCACGCAGCGAGTGCCTTTTATCCTTCGCCGTTCCCGGATGCCGCAATCGTCACGGTGGATGGTGTAGGCGAGTGGGCCACGACGACCATCGGACGCGGTCGAGGCAAAGAGATCGAGATCATAGAAGAGCTCCAGTTCCCCCACTCTGTAGGACTGCTCTATTCAGCGTTTACCTTTTACACCGGGTTCGCAGTGAACAGCGGTGAGTACAAGCTCATGGGCCTGGCGCCCTACGGGAATCCCGATTCGCAACGGACTGCGGACTTCAAGAGGAAAATCCAAACAGAACTCGTCGATATCCGAAAAGATGGATCGATCGTGCTGAACATGGATTACTTCGAATACGCCACCGGGCTCAAGATGGCCAACGAAGAGAAGTGGGAGCAACTCTTCGGGGCGCCCCGCCGAAAACCGGAGTCCGAGATTTCCCAGGTTTACATGGACATGGCGCTGGCCATCCAGCAGGTGACCGAAGAGATTGTCCTTCTTCTCGCCCGTACGGCAAAGCAATTGACCGGCAGCAAGAACCTGGTGCTGGCGGGAGGCGTGGCGCTCAACTGTGTAGCCAACGGGAAGATTCTCCGGGCCGGGATTTTCGACGATCTCTGGATCCAGCCGGCCGCGGGCGACGCAGGTGGAGCTGTTGGTGCGGCTTACGCCGTTTGGCATATCCTCGATGGAAACGAGCGTCAGCTCAATGGGCACCGGGATGCGGTCGAGGGCTCCTACCTGGGCCCGGAGTTCTCGGACAACGAGATTCGCCGCGTGTTGCAAAAATACGACGCGAAGGCGCGCCGCTACGAAGACTTTCAGAGCCTGGCTTCCGATGTCGCCGCGAAGCTCGAGGATGGAAAAGTCGTCGGCTGGTTTCAGGGCCGGATGGAATTCGGCCCGCGCGCTCTGGGTAACCGAAGCATCCTCGGGGATGCGCGAAACCCGGAGATGCAAAAAAGATTGAATCTTAAGATCAAGTATCGGGAAGGCTTCAGGCCGTTCGCCCCTTCAGTCCTGGAAGAGGATATCGCCGAATACTTCGATCTCGACCGTCCATCTCCCTACATGCTGCTGGTTGCGCCGATCCGTGAGGACAAAAAAAATCCGATTCCCGATGGGTATAACGACAAGCCGCTCTACGAAAGACTTTATTTCCTTCGGTCCGATCTTCCCGCAATCACTCACGTCGATTACTCCGCCCGCATACAGAGTGTGAGCCGGGAGACCAATCCCCGATATTGGGAATTGATCCACAAATTTAAAGAGTTGACCGGCTGCGGAGTGATCGTGAACACAAGCTTCAACGTGCGCGGTGAGCCGATCGTTTGCACTCCCGATGACGCCTACCGATGTTTCATGAGGACCGAAATGGATTTCCTGGTCGTTGGGGATTATCTCCTCGATAAGAAGGACCAGCCGGCACTATCCGAAACAGACGATTGGCGCAAGGAATTCAAGCTCGACTGACCCGGAGTAAGGACTCAGTACCTGGAACCTTATAGTAGCGGCCCGGTTTGCCAGGTGTTCTGAATTAAGGAGGGAAAAAGCGTGCCCAGAATCGTGAATCATACGTCCACAGTCCAGGCACGCCCGCACGGCGCAAAACGGGAAGTGCGGCAATTCCTCTTTCCTGCGTCACTGTTATTCAGCGCAATTGCGGCCTCGCTTCTAATTCTGCAATTTGCACCTGCCCCATTCTTCTGGATGTTGCTCACCTGGGCCGCGGCCTTGTGGGCTGCTATCTTCGTTGTCCACGGGTCCTGGCCCCGCGCAATCCTGCTCAACCTCGGAATCGTGGCATGCATGGTGGCCGGCGTCGAGGCGTTCATGTTCACCCATGAATACACACCCCGGATTTTTTCGCCTGGTTTCATGGTTCCCGATGACGTATTGGGATGGGCCCCTGCGAAGGGGATGCAGGCCAAAGCGATGGAAGTCGCCTCCACAGGACTGTTCCACCGCCCCGTTGGAAAGATGTCCGATACCGCGTACACGATAGACTCGAACGGGCTTCGCGTCGCTCCCCCATACAACAAGGACGATTTGGCCGGCACGGCCCTGTTCTTCGGTTGCTCATACACTTTCGGCATAGGCCTCAAGGACGACGAAACGTTGCCATACCAGGTTGGCGTCCAGTCGGAAGGGCGGTACCGTACCTTTAACTTCGCTTTTGTCGCATATGGCCCGTCCCAGATGCTGGCGGCCGTTGAGGCAGGCAGGATGGGCCAGGCGGTGGACACCACTCCCCGGTATGCCTACTACATAGCCATTCCGCATCACGTGTGGCGGGCGGCGGGACGGGTCGGCTGGATCCATCACCAGCCGCGTTATGTGCTGGACGCCGATGGAACACTGCATCGCGCAGGGTATTTTGAGGGCCGCAAACCCCTGGGCCTGCAACTCGGGGTAGGCTGGCCGATCGAGGGGCTGTTGAACTGGACCGACGGGCAGTTGAACAAGGCGGCCATATGGCGAAGATTCCTGCTTTCCGATTCTCGCATTACCGGCGATGACATACGTCTCTATTTAGCGATGGTTCGCCGCACACAAGAACTGCTCACAACCCAATACCCGGGTATTCAGTTTCGCATCATCTTGTGGCCGGGTCAGGGCGGCAGCGCCGCGCAGCGATCCACTTACGAGAAGATCCGCGATGGGTTCCTCCGGATGAACATCCCGGTCGACCTGGTGGAGGAGATTCTGCCCGGCTATGTCACAGGCGCGGAAAAGTTCCAATTAAGTTCCGTGGACTCCCACCCGAACGCACTGGCCAACCGCCTGGTGGCCCAATACGTGGTAAGCAAGCTCGCACAATGACATTCTGTAGCTTATCCGGGCTATTGAACTACCCATACAGTACAATTTTTAGCAGTTCTGACGATTTTTCCTGAAATGCTTCCGAATAAAAATTCTTCTTTATGAGTAAGTCCTTTTCTTCCGACGACTAAGGTACTATATTCCGTATTATCTGTTTCTGCAAGAATACATTCTGCCATTGAAGGGCAATACCGGGTAGTTGAACGCGTGGATACATCTTCAGGGCTAAATCCTGCATCAATCAAAATATTGCGATACTTATCAAGCATCTGGTCAACGCGTTGTCTATATTCATTATACCATTGATCTTTATCAGCTTCTTCCGGGAAATAGTCTTCTTCAGGCTCACGAATAACATGCAATACTGTAACTTTAAACCCTTTAATTCCTCCTAAGAGTTTCGCAACATAAGCTACTGCGCGCTGCGCATTTTGAGATTCATCTGCAGCGATTAGAATATGTCGATTTATTTCGAAGCTCATCTCTTTCACTTCCTTCTATAAGATAGAATTGAACGGAATATACTTGCTCGTTCAATATTCTATATCAGCATACCAGGTAGAATTCCGTAAGCATAATCGCTTGCCTACTCTTATGCTGATTTTGGAAATGTCGATTGGACCTCGCGCAGATCATCAATTAATTGAACCGTATGATCATAAAATGCGTTAGCTCCTCTTGAAAAATGTTTCAGGATTCGGTTCAGATTGTCCGGAATATAAGAATATACTTTCTTGAGATCGGCAATGCGGTTATTGAAGACAATGTTAACATCATCCTCTACTAACCGGTCAAGTGAAGGATGATTCGATCTTTTCAAATCCTGATATACAATATCTCCCATACCTACCAAATACATCAAAACATTTCCAAGACCAAACAGATCATAGCCATACATATTTTCTCTATGACGAAAATTGTAATCATAATCAATCCACCGGTATTGTCCGCTTTCCCGGTCAATCAAAATATGATCTCTACGGATATCTCCATGTTTTTCACCATGATCGTGAAGGAAACGAATACCTTCTACACAAAGAATATAATTATCTAACACTTCTGGAAAATATTGGTAGAAATACGTCTCATGATCCATGGTCATTGCGATTTCGCTGATGTGTTCTGATAATGATATCCCATAGATAAATTCAAGGACGCGAACAATATTTTCATGATCGTCTTGTACGGAATAACCTTGCATGAAATTGGGAAGATTCTTTACTAAATTGAGGATACGAGCTTCCTTTCGAGGGCTTCGGAAGCATTCGAATTCTATTTCGCCAATATGTACATTAAACTTCTCGTAGAACACAAATTTAATGATTTTTGTCACTCCTGAACGCAAATCAATCGAACGCTTAACCCAAAACTTTTCTTCATCATCGAGTCCAAAACGTCCTTCTTTCGCATTATGGCGAATCAGAAAAGGATTCCCGTCAAGTATGACAATATCGCCGTATTCGATACGGAAAAAATCGGATGTATCTTTGTATACTTTAAGGCGCTGACCCGGCTTTTGAGATAACCATTTAGAAGTGAGCTCGTGTAGTGATTCTTGAGAAAAATCTGAGGACATCATGATAAAATCCAGGTTTTTTATAAATGATTCCTATATCCACATCAGGAGCGTGAATTTTGACGGTATAGCTCCTGCTCGGGCTCACAGATCCAATCCTTTCGGGGTTTATTTTCCAGTCAAACTAAGATACCTTTGGAATGGTGCGCTGTCAATGACAAGCAGGCAATGAAGCAAGGTGGTCTTATCCCAGGAAAACCGGGAAGGTCTGCCAAAGCCGGCGCCGATAACCAAACCTGCCAATCTGAAAATCCGGGCTCGGGACAAACCGGGTCGCCTGGTTTTAGTGAACGGATATGTAGTTTTTTGACTACATACCGTAGTCTTTTAAATACACCGTTACCGGTGAGTTTCGACGATCGTCCGGCACGATTCGGCATTGCTATCCCACCACTCCGGCATAACGGCTTTGGGACCGATAATAACATACCTTGGCATTGCACGCTGATTTCCTGACCCAGGCCTTGCCTTTTCAATCCCTCCCGGCTGACCTATCATATAAGACAGAATGATGATGTCAGCCCTCGGAAAAACAGACCAAGCGAATAGTATACATTTTGCAGTCGAGGACCGTCAGAATTCAAGAGATGCTCAATCAATCTCGCGAATCAAAAAAGCCGGTATTGATGTAGGCTAAACTATCAGGACGTTCGTCAATACAGTAAAGATGAAAGGAGGTACAGAGCAGACCCAACTGGCGACACGACGATAAATCAACCAAAAAACATAGCAGATAACGACAAAGGAGGAATCGAATGAGGAAACTGCTTATCGGTAGTGCAATTGTTTTTCTGGTGATTTTCACGGCCGGCCTTGCAACAGCAGGGCAATCAGCCGCGCTCTTCCCGTTTACTACAACCACGGGCACTCTCTATTTCATCTCCGGGACCGGCACGGTAACATCGGATACCACGGCGACGATCACACTTAACGAAGCAACGGTTACGTCAGGAGAGCCTACCAACTTATTTTGGGGCACCCTTACATTAACGCCTGTCACAGGCACGCCGTTGACGTTTGATATCGCAGCTACCAGTGAGGGAGGCGGGCTTTTCCGTATTACAGGGTCAACAACCTCCGGCGCCTCGCTGTCGGCCGAAGGCACGCTCGAATGGCGACGGGGGCATTCCCGTAGATCTCACGCCAGTTCTCCTTCGATCACCCTTCGCGGAAGCATACTGGACGGCACTACCTTTTCCGGCAGGTTCGAAGGTGTACTTTCCCAATCCTGATAATATCATGAATTCCCGGTAGAATTCCCCTCCCCTGATGCCTGTGCGCAGTCTGGGGAGAGGAATGAGTCCCGCATCACTTTTCTGTCGAAAAGACAGTGTTTCACGCGAAGAGGCGAAGAGGCGAAGAAGTGCCAATGTGACATAAATAACTCTTAAGAAAAGTTTCGGTGGGCTTTGCTACGAGACTGTGTCGTATTAGAATTACGAACCTCGTACCTGTTCAAGGCATGCTATTTTTTAAAAGCACGCGGTCACAGATCTCTCAGAACCTGACCCACAAAGTATTGTGCTCCACTAATCAGCTATCCGCACCCGGGGAAGGCTGAACGACTTAGGCCATGCGTTGGCAACTGTCTACCAATGTTTTTGACTACACCGCCTGTATCGAGGCGATGAAACCGCTGACCCCGCCAAGCAGACTTAGCATTCGCCTCAGGTTGAAGCATGTAGCCAGTATCGATGCCTCAGCCCCGGCCCCTTCTCGTCCTCGTAGATGAAATTGACCAAAGCCCAAGTTTTTCTTAATAAATCCAAATGGATGCTCAACACGAGCTTTCCTCCTCGCATACACTTGCGCGATTTCAGGCTCCTCAAATCTTCTGGACACTGCTTCGGCTACCTCTTCAAATACATGGCGTGTTATCGTTCGGCCCTGCTTTGAATTGGTACATATGCCAAAATGCGGGCAACGCCGACAATTACCTCGTTTATCAATGCGATATTCTCTCTGCTGCTTTTTTTCCTTAAAACGTCTAAAAATCAGCCGGTGACCTTCCGGGCACAGGTAACAATCCGAGTCTGCATCATAGGCAAATCTACTCTTTTCGAAAGGACCAATTTCTTTCCCCGATGCTTGAGTCTTGGATGGAACTACCACCTTCCTTAAACCGGATTCAACCTTTGTGATTTCGCTTATGTCCCAGTAGCCCGCATCGCCGCAGGCCACCTTGCACTCACGACCAAGTTCGGCTTCGGCGCCATAAACCTGAGCGGCTAATTGCTTCAGGTCATTTGACTCGCTCACTACATCGGTGTGAACAATCAGGCCGTTTTTGTCATCCACAACGTTTTGCATGCAATACCCGCAATGGGTGCCCTGAGGGCTTTTGACCAATACGCTTTGTGTATCCACCCGGTTGATTTTGCGTTCCTTTCCAGTCTGGTCGCCACGCTGTGTGAACTCGGCCAGAGCATTCTCAATGGATTCTTTTAGCTTTACGGCTTGCGCCAACTCTTTTGGCATTTTCACAAAGGACCCGCATTGGGACTCGTTTTGATCGACCCTCTCGCATTCGTCCAAAATGTGTTGGATTCTTTTATCAATTTGCTCCAGATGGTCTCGATACCATTTTTCCCTGTGAAGGTTGCCTTTTCCAGCATTGGCCCTGAGCTTGGTACCGTCCACGAAGAGCACATTGCCCTCGATCAGGCCGAGATTCAGACAGAGCCTGGCACAAAGAGTCAGTGCCTTTTTCAAGGCCCGTTTGTTTTTGCGCCGAAATTCAGCAATAGTTTTATGATCGGGCTTCAATTGTTTCATCAGCCAGATGAAGGAGAGATTGTTGTGGACCTCTCGCTCAAGTTTTCTGGAGCTCTTCACGCCGTATGAGTAACCATACAAGAGCAGCTTCAGCATCGTTCTGGGATCATACTCACTGTTGCCCACCTTGCGATCATCGATGTCGATTCCCAAGTCTTTGAAGTCAAGTGCTTCGACAAATGCATCATAGGCGCGAACTGGATTCTCCCGGGAGACGTACTGATCCAGAGTCGGCGGCAGCACCATCATCTGTCCACGATCTTTTCCATGTCGATAAGCCATAGCCCCTCCTGTATTGGGGGCCTAATATATCACATAACGCTTCGATATGCTTCAATTAAATGCCAAAATCGCCCACTTTACGGCAGCAATTGCGACACAGTCTCTTCGCTCCACCCATCCCGGCTGAAAAGACTTGATGGGTTGCGCTTCCCACCCATCCTTTCTTTATGATTCGAGCATACAATTCCCCGTGATCTGGCATCCCCCGCACATGAGACAGCCTCCTGAACGGGCGCCTTCTACCTGTTCCTTGTCCTGCGTGCGGGTTTCCGGGTTGGAATTCTTCTTCGGTTCTGGATCGGGTCCACCCTTTTTGGCGGCCTTCCGGGTGCTCATGTTACTCTCCCGTGTATCGTAGGTCTTAATAAAAATTCTTTATCAATAATCGTTAATGGATGTACGTTTACCATCGGCGCCGCCTTTGTCAACCGCATTGCGGCAATTGCGGAAATGCCTGCAAACCGCGCGTGGAGAGTCTCCTCCCGGCTGAGACTACCTGAAACGGCTCAGTTCCGGATCAAAAAACCGCGAAAAGCATCATTAAACCGTGAGAACTCACGCTATGGAATTTTTACTGCAAGGATGAGAAATTCACTCAGGGATACCACTCCCTTCCTGCGAGTGCGGAGCAGACATTGTGGAAAGGACGAAGTGCGGCGCGAGACCTTACCCGCCGGCGGATAACGGCTGCGTTTTCACTTCGGCATCGGGCTGACGTTCGTTAATATCCTGTGATACAGGTCTTCACCGTAACTGGTTCGCAACGGCTCACCTTCGACTAATCTAAATGTTCGTGTACCGTCGGGGCGCCTTTTAGCGCGCAGGAAAATCGCGTTTCTCATTTTGCCGTCGAATAGACCGTGCGCAAATTCGTATAAATGCGTTACGAAAAAGACCCTGACCCCTTTTTCCACCAACGCGGAGGTTATTTGCCTTGCGATTTCCGAGCCGTCTCTTTCATATGTCGCCGCAAACGATTCATTAAACAGCAATATGGAATTTTGCGTGATGCTGTCCGCGATATCATTCATTCTACTGAGTTCTTCATCAAGTTTTCCACTCTCCATAGTGCTGTCTTCTTCACGCCTGAAATGAGTGAAAACCCCGTTGCATATCTCTGTAGAGAAGGACTCGGCAGGCACAAACATGCCGGCCTGCATCATCAATTGGGCCTGACCGATACTTCGCAAAAAAGTTGATTTGCCGCCCTGGTTGGCGCCCGTGATTATAACCAGGTCCTTTTGGTCCGCATTTATATCGTTGCCCACGACTTTTTGCGTCACGCTCAAAGCGAGACAGACATCGTACAGGCCGTGAAAGGAACTCTTGCGCTGACTCGGCCCCACGGGGACGGGAAAGCACGCGGGCTCCCCCTTTTGGATGAGTTGCTCGTGCAGATTCAGACAACCTACGTAAAATGCCAGTTCCGTTCGCAGCATTTCAAAGAAGCTTAGAATGTGATCCGTGGACTGGGCAACCACATTGGCGACAATGTTCAGGCCTTTGTCTCTCAGGTCCGACAGCGCTCTCGCGCCGATTTCATCGCGGGGAGAGAGACGATAGGAATAGGCGGGAGATTGTTTCCGGAAGAGTCGCCCCAGCAAGCTCTGCTTTTTGTCACGGGTTTTGTGAAGGACGAAGTTGACGGCCTTATTGCCCTTCCCCAACTCGGCGCTCATCAGCACGCCTTTTCGCAATTTCAACTCTGTGAGGTATTCTTCGATTCTGGCGAAATACTTGTCGTCGAGTTCCGCAATGAGCATCGAGTAAAACCGGACAAAACCCTCCGAATCGAATTTATCGGCGTGTTCGCCGGCGATGGCTCTGAGCTTTTTAAGTTGACCTACAAACATCTTCAATGCTTCTACGGCACTATACATTATTGAGCTGGGATATCTGGTTGCCCACCATTGTTTTTGCCTGTTCTCAATTGATTCAACCACTAAATTATACATATCCCTGACGATGGAAGAATTTTTCAGACAGTCCTTAAGAATATCTTGTCGATATAGAATCGAATCCAGATCTTTTAGACTGGACAAAACAGCCTTCCTTGCCATTTCCAATAAAAATTGGTCGCCGAGCGCCATGGCTTCGAACAAAATGGGCAATCCCAGGTCTTGTGTCAGCGCCTGCTCGTTTGGAGGCAGTTCTCGTTCGAGGTCGAAATCTTGATCTTTATACAAGAGGAACGCTTTCATGGCTGTATGCGCTCCTTTAGACTTTCGTAGGTGAGCCGGTACTTTTCGGCAATTGACATTGCAAATGATTGCCCGCTAGCGGGCCTTCTCAGGATTTTGAAAGTTCTCTGTGCCGGGTTTTCCGGAACTACCGTGCTGATCATGGATACGGTTTGCTCGCTAAAAAAAGCCAGTTCATCGATGAATGTCACCCAAACGCACAACGAATCCAACTCCCTTATTTTTTCCATCACTTTTTTGCTCAAAAAAATGGCGTCCTGCAGCGTCGTAGAAGTGAAAATTTCGTTCATTACAATGATACTGTTCGATGTAGCCTGGTCAAGGATAGCGTGAATCCGGACCAGGTCGTCCTCCAGCTTGCCGCGCTGGTTTTCTATGTCTTCTTCTCTCCCGAAATGCGTAAAGAGCCTGTCGAAAAGGAAGAGCCGGGCTTCTTTGCCGGGGATGGGACAACCTAAGGCAGCCATATAATGCAATTGTGCGAAGGTGCGGGCGAAGGTCGTTTTACCGCCCTGGTTCGGACCGGTTACTACAATTACGCGCTCCCCGTCTCTCAGGTGGAAATCATTGCAGACAATCGATGAGCCTTCACCGACGAGCTTATGAGCCAGGGCGAGATCGTACGCGTCGTAGTCGTAAACTTCCTTGGAATCGTTTGCAACGCGAGGATAGCAGAATTTGAGTCCCGCCCGTTTGAGCCTTCCCATGTGATCGAGATACGCGATGTAGAACTGGATTTCCCGGTCGAAGGCCGATACCGCTTCATCCACAAAATCGCCTTGATTGGCGTGGAAGCTGTCCAGATTTGAAAACGTCTCGGGATACAACCGGGCCACAAAATCCAGTATCTTTAGTTCAATATGGTTCATCTGGGGCCACCAGGGAAATTGGACTTTGTAGTCTTTTACGGCCCCTCTTTTGAACTTTTCGAATGTCTCCTCGACATCCGCGCTGTAATCGGATTCGAGTTCATATTTGCGAACTTTGAAGCTGTCGCCTTTCAGGAGCACGCAATATTTTGCTGCGGCCAGATCGGCCTTGATCTTTTTTATTTCCGCAACAAGCGAGCTGAAACCGTCAGACTGGACATAGTCGCCAAGGTATTTGCGAAACGCCCGGAACCCGCGAGATTTAAGGGCTTCATGCGACAGATCGTCTGCAAAGCAATTCACCGCATCGCAATAAATCTCCACTGCGTCCAAAAACCAGGCTTTTTTCTGATATGTGTGAACGAGGTCGTCTGCCTCGGTCAGATGTTCGCGCATTGTGCGCATCTTTTGTGTGAACGATTTTACCTGCTCTAACAGGGTCGCGCTTTCAAGGTCCTGCATTACTTCATGACGATACTCGATCTCGTCGGTACGGTTCAGCGGAAAGTAAAAGAAGGGCTTAAGGTTATATTCATCCCTGCCCGCCGTGATGGCGGCTATGATTTGATCGAGATTTAAATCAGTAAAAAAATCGGCTTCGTCGAACTGCTGATCGTTTGTGAAATCTTCCGGTCTGGCAAACAGTATGCTCGGAAAACTCATCGCCAAACACCTTTCGATAGAAAATAACGAGACATCGCAGCGAAAAAAAGCCTCTACTGTGCCCAGACAGCGCACTAGAGGCCAAACTGCATGTTGGGAACGGATCTTTGCCTTAAAAACTTCCGCCGCACTCCCGCGGCCCGCGACACCATACAATTAGCCCAATAGAATACGCAAGTCAAACCTCAATGAAAACGGTCGCGTGAAAGACTGCCTTTTCGAGGAAGCCGGCTGCCGGGCGTGGTCAAAACTTTCCGGTATCTTTAAAAAAGTCGCTCATCAGGGAGACCAGTCCATCTTCGAAGAAAAACAGGGTCACCCCCTCGTTCTCATAGGGCTCGTTTTTCCTGTTGATTCCCCTGTTTCTCCAGTGGGCTGCGACCTGATCGTCTTGGGCAATGGTGTGCTCGACCGTAAAGGTGAGTTCAGGATACTGGCGGAAAAGAATTTGAAAGAATTTGAGGATTCTTTCCTTGCCGATCAGGGGCTGAGTCTTTGGAAAATAAAGGCGGGCGTCTTCTTTTAGAAAATTCGCCATTTGCTCCCGATTTTGGGTGCTGAGGAATTCAAAAAATTGAGTTACCTTACTGCTAAGATCTCGCATGCGGCTTCTTCCCGAAGCGGGGCAAACTCCCTGCATCCCCTTTTAGTTGATTCCGCAGAAACAGAGCGAGCCGGCTGTACCTGACTATACAGATTAGTGGAGATTCAGGGCCTCGGCCCTGCTTCAACAATGAAAGCCCCCTCGAAGCCGGTCCTTCAGTTCGTCATTTCTCACATATACCACTACGCCCGGTTTCCCGCCACATTCTTCTATGGCCCTGCGAACAAGATCCGCCGGTGAACAGTGAGCAGAAAAAGCTTGGCGTGCCGGATAGCGCCGTTTTAAGAGGCGAGCGGACAAGAATCCTGGTAAATCATCGGCATATGGCCGCTCACTGTTCACTGCTCACGGTGAGCTTGCCAGCCTCGTTTACCCATCCCCCTCCCATGGCCTGGTAAATAGCGACGACCGAGCTTAGTGCCGAGCCGTGGATCTGTGCGTAGTTGAGCTCGGCGGGAAAGAGCTGGGTTTCCGCGTAGAGTACCGTGAGATACTGCGTGTAACCGCCGTCGTACTGCATCCGGGCCAGGCGGGCGTATTCCCTTAACGCCTTGACGAGCCGTTCCTGGTCCTGGAGCTGGTCGACTGATTCTTTGTGGGACGAGAGCGCATTTTCCACGTCACCGAAGGCGCTCTGGATGGCATTCTCGTAGGACAGGAGGGCGGCCTTCTGTTGTGCTTCGGCCTGCTTTACCTGGCCGGCAATCAACCCTGCGGTGAAAATCGGCCCGGTAAAAGACCCGGCATAGCTCCACATCCGCGCAGGACCTTTGAAAAGGTTAGACAGGTCGGAACTGGCAGTGCCGAAGGCGCCGGTAAGCGAAATTGCGGGGAAATAGAGCGCCCTGGCTGCGCCGATCTGGGCGTTAGCGGCAATCAGGTTCTGCTCCGCCTGGGCGAGGTCGGGCCTTCGTTCGAGCAACTGCGACGGAAGACCGGACGGCACGGTGGGGAGTGCAAGTTGGGACAGCGGCTTGCCGCGCTCGATATGGCCGGGGTTGCGGGCGAGAAGGATGCATATGGCGTTCTCGGTCTGCACGATCTGGGATTTGATCGGCGGGATCGCCGCCGCCGCGGTTTCGTACTGGGACCGCGCCTGCTCGACGTTCATGGCGGAGACCTGGCCGTATTGGAACTTCAACTCGAACTGCTTGACGGTTTCCCCGTAGACGGCGAGCGTTCGGTTGGCGATCTCGAGCTGATCGTCCAGGGTGACGAGCTGAAGGTAACCGGTCGCAGTTGATGCGACCAGGGAAAGGATAACGCCGCGCCGCGCTTCGACGGTGGCGAAAAGACTCGCCCGGGCGGCCTCGGTCAGCCGCCGGATGCGGCCCCAGAGATCGATCTCCCAGTTGGCGCCTGCGAACAACTGGTAAGACGACTGCGGGTTCGGGATGGAAGACGGCACGGGGGTCGCGGTGAGTTGGCTCAGCCGCTCGCGTGTGGCGCTCCCGCTGTAGCTGACCTGCGGAAACAACTGGGCGCGGGTCTGCATGAGCACGCCCGCAGCCTGTTCGATGTTGGCGGCGGCGATCTTCACCGTCCTGTTATTGGCCAGCGCCTCGGCGATCAGGGCGTCGAGCGCCGGGTCATCGAAGCTCTTCCACCAATCGGTGTTGGCCGTGTCGCGTGCGTCCTTTTCTTCATATTGGAAAGACTGCGGAGTGTCCACCTCGGGGCGGCGATAGTCCGGACCTACCATGCAGCCTGCCAGCAAAACGGCGATTGCTAAGAAAGTGAACCGGCCCATGTCAGTCTCCCTCCCCATGTTCGACGGCCGCATCCGCCGGTGGGCCGGCGCCGGCTTCTCCCGGCTTTTTCTTAGCCTCGGAACGCTCGCTCAGCCTGTCAAAGATGTAGAAAAAGAGCGGGACGTAGAGCATGGCCAGTGTGGCTTCGCCAATCATACCGCCCATGATGCCCGTGCCGATCGAGTGGCGGGCGTTGGCGCCCGGGCCTGTGGCGACAGCCAGCGGCAGCACTCCGAAGATGAATGCCAGCGAGGTCATGATGATAGGACGCAGTCGCTCCTCGCCGGCCTTGATCGTAGCGTCCATGATCGACAATCCCTGCTTGCGCAGATCGACCGCGAAGGTGACCCTGAGGACCGCGTTCTTGGCCCCGAGGCCGATCAGCACCAGCAGGCCGATCTGGAAGTAGACATCGTTTTCGAGACCGCGAAGTGCGTTGAAGGCGAGGGCGCCGAGGATGCCGAACGGCACCGCGGTCATGACGGAGCCGGGCAGTGTCCAGGATTCGAACTGGGCGGCCAGGACGAGGAATACGATTAAGAGGCCGAACACGAAGGCGTTTGCGGAGGTCCCCCCCGATTTCTTCTCCTCGTAAGCCATACCTGACCATGCATAGCCATAACCATTGGGGAGCACCTCTTTCGCCACCTCTTCCATGGCCCTGATCGCTTCCCCCGAACTGAATCCCGCAGCGGCCCCGCCGGTAAGCTGGGCCGCCGGAAAACCGTTGAAATGCGGCACCAGGTCTGGGGCGGAAGTAAAATCGGTCGTTACCACGGCCGACAGCGGAACCATCTTGCCGTTACTCGACCTGGTGTACAACCGCGTAATATCGGCCGGGGTCTGGCGGTATGGCGCGTCGGACTGCAGGATCACATTCCAGACGCGGCTGTACTGGTTGAACTGGCTGACCTGGATGGAACCGAACTGGGCCTGCAATGCGCTGTACACATCCTGCACCGGCACCCCGAGCAGCACCGCCTGGGAGCGGTCGACTTCGGCCCGCAACTGCTGTGAAGAAGCGCGGAAGGTGGAGTTCAGACCGGAAAGCTCGGGTCGTGTGCGGGCCTTGGCGAGAAATTGCTGAGTGAGTTCATAAAGGCGCGTCGGCTCTCCGGCCCCCTTGTCCTGAATCCAGAATTCAAAGCCGCCCGTGGCGCCGATCCCGGGGATCGCGGGAGGTGCTATAGGGATGGTGAGCCCTGTCTTGATTTCCCGGGCCGCCTCGGCGACCTCCATCAGAACAGCCCTGGAATTTTCCTTGCGGGCGCGCTCGCTCGAGGAATAACGGTCTTTGAAATCCTTGAGCGTAACGAAGAGGGTCGCCGCATTGGGCTTGTACTGGCCGTCGATCAAACTGAAGCCGTTGACGGCCGTCCGGTTGGCCACCGCCGGATTTTTAGCGAACAGTTCGTCCACCTGGCTCGAGGTCTGAGTGGTACGGTTCAGGCTGGCCGCGTCGGGCATGACGATCTGGGCCATAAGGTAACCCTGGTCTTCGTTGGGTACGAAGCTTGTCGGGGTCGTCCGAAAAAGGTGGACAAGCCCCCAGATCAGGACGGCCAGGATCAGGAACGCCACGCTCATTCGTTTGATCATGAACACCACCGCATCGCCGAAAGCCAGCGTAAAGCGGTCGAACAGGCGGTTGAACCAGGCGAAAGGGCCTTTCCGGGGAGGCTTGGAATGTTTCAGCATGGTCCCGCACATGGCCGGTGTAAGCGTCAAGGCTATAAACCCGGACAGGGCGACGGAGATGACGATGGTAATGGCAAACTGCTTGTAGAGCTGCCCCGTGGTGCCGGGAAGGAAGGCGGCCGGAATGAAGACCGACGCCATGACCAGCACCACCGCGATGAGCGAGGTGCCGATCTCCTCCATGGCCTTCTCCGTGGCCTGCCGGGGAGACGTGCCCGATTTGGCCATGTTCCTTTCCACGTTCTCCACAACCACGATGGCGTCGTCCACGACCATTCCGATGGCGAGCACAATGCCGAAAAGCGTCAGCAGATTGATCGAGAACCCCAGGGCGAGCATGCCGGCAAAGGTGCCGATCAGCGAGACGAAGATTGCAGCGATACAGATGATCGTCGAGCGGAAGCTCTGGAGGAAGAGGTAGACTACCAGCACAACCAGCACTATCGCTTCGAGCAGGGTGTGGATCACCTCCTCGATGGACAGCCGCACGAAATCGGTGGTGTCCAGAGCGATTAAATACTCTATGCCGTCGGGCATGGTTTTCTTCAAGTCCTCCATGGTCTTGCGGACGGCCTTGGAGACATCGAGCCCGTTGGCGCCGGGTTGCTGGTAGACGCCGATCAGGGTTGCAGGCGCACCGTTCAGCTTGTTGTCGTCGATGTAGAGCCTGCGGCCGACTTCGGCCCTGGCAACGTCTCTGACACGGACGATTGCGCTGCCGTTCTGGCTCGCCCGAAGGATTATATCCTCGTACTGCGAGGGCTTGAGATAGGGGGCCTGGGTCACGACGGGGTAGGTCAACTGCACCTTGTCGCTGCTCGGCTGTTGCCCCACCTGTCCCGCCCCCCACATGGCGTTCTGCTTCGAGACCGCGTTTTGGATATCTGTCGTCGTGATTCCGAGCGAGGCCATTCGGTCCGGGTTCATCCAGATGCGCATCGCCTGGTCCGGCACGCCGAAAATCTGCGCCTGCCCGGCGCCGTTCACGCGCTTGACCGCATCCAGGACATACACATTGGTATAGTTAGACACGTACTCCGGGCTGTAGCGGCCATCCTTGTTGTAGACCGCGATGATCATCAACGTGCTCGCCGACTTCTTCTGCACCGAGACGCCGAACTGCGCCACTGCCTCGGGAAGCTGAGGCATGGCGAGATTTACCCGGTTTTGCACTTGTACCTGGGCGATGTCGGGATTGGTGTCGAGAGTGAAGTAGACTGTCAGGGTCATCTGGCCGGTGCTGGAACTCGTGGATGTCATGTAGAGCATGTTGTCCACGCCGTTTACCTGGGCCTCGATGGGCGCCGCCACAGAATCGCCGACCGTCTTCGAATCCGCGCCGGGATAGGTTGCCGACACCTGGATTTGTACCGGCGTGATCGTCGGGTATTGCGCCACAGGCAGGGCTTTCATCGCCACCAACCCGGCGATCACGATGATGAGCGCGATGACCGTTGCGAAGATTGGCCGCTCGATGAAGAACTTGGAGAACATGGGCAAGCGCCTCCTGTGCTTATTTGCCGCTTTTTGCCGAATCGGTCCTGGTGGCGCCGGCCTCCGGCGCTTCCGTCTTTCCCTTCGCTGGTGAGGCTTTTACAGGAGCGCCGGGACGAAGCGTGAGAAATCCATCGACCACCACTTGATCGCCTGCGCTCAAACCCTGGTAGATAAACCAGTCGTTTTCGTAGGTATCGCCCAGCGTTACGGGCCGGGGCTCGGCTTTATTGTCTTTGTCCACCACCCACACGAAATGACCCTTGGATGACTGCTGGACCGCGCGTTGCGGGACAAGGACTGCATTCGGCCGAATCGCGCCTTTTGTGCGGACGCGCACGAACTCGTTGGGACGGAGCCAACCCTCGGGATTATCAACGGTAACACGAATAAGAAACGTCCCGGTCTGGGGGTTGAACATGGGGTTCAAAAAAGTCACCTCCCCATGATGCGGAAAAATCGAACCGTCTGCGAGAACGACCTCGACGATGTACTTATGGTCCTCCGGTTCGCGCAGAAGCCCCTTCTCGATCTCGGTACGGTACGACAGCCTGTCGTTCTCGGAGAGGCTGAAATTGACATAACTCGGCGACAGCACGGCGACGGTGGTGAGTTGGCTGTTACCCTGGCTGAGGTAGGTCCCGTCCGCTTGCTGGGCAGAACTGGTAATGCCGTCAACGGGCGATTTGATGACCGTGTACGAGAGATTGAATTCCGCCTGCTCGACCACCGCCTTGGCCTGAGCAACCGCGGCTGCAGCCGACTGGGACTGGCCGGTCGCGTCGTCCAGTTCCTTTTGGGAGAGCGCGTTAGCGGCGGCAAGGGGTTTGACTCGGGCCAGGTTCTTGCGGGCCACCTCGAGGGATGCTTCCTGCAGTGCAAGCGCTGCCCTGGCCTGGTTGAGCTGCGCCTTGAACGGTTTCTGGTCCATCACGAAAAGGGTTTGCCCCGCCTTCACGACTGCGCCCTCGGTATAAACGCGCTTTTCGAGGAACCCGTTGACACGCGCCTGGATGTTCACCTGCCGGGAACTCTCCACCTGGGCGATGTACTCGAAGGTGACCGGCGTGTCCTTTGGCGCAACGGTTATCACGGTCACCTCTACCGGACGCTGTCCCTCCCCGGAGCCGGTGGAGTCATGCTTTCCGCAGCCGGAAGCGGCGAGCACCGCAGCAAATAAAATCGAGGACAAAAATAACCGCCGTCCGAAGAAATGCCTGCGCCGTGATAAAACATGGTTCAAAAAGACCGCGTATCGCACACTTTTCCTCCTGATCTCTCGACAGCGATTATCTGTCGAGACAAGCTCCAACTGGCGATTGCAATGCAGAGGGGGTACCTAAAGAGACTGGATACAGGCAAATAGCACTCCGGGCCTAAAATGCAATGAAAATCGACGGGGACGAACGCGGCCGGATCATGACTCTTAGCGCCATGGCCTTCCCGGGTGTCATGCCGTTTGGAAGCCTTCTTGCCGGAAGCGTCGCGGACAGGATCGGTCTCCAGTCCGCTATGCTCCCCGGCGCGGTAAGTTGCGTTCAAGCGACGCCGCCACGTCCTCGGACGCGGTTTGAACGAGAGTGAAACTTGGACCTTGCCCTGCCGGATGCATCATTCTAAAAGAACAAGCTCGGGCGCGGCAGCAGCCAAGGTCCCTCGATCACTGGAGCTCGATGCCCCTGTTCAAGCATGGCCCCGGGCCGCTTTTTGAACACTGATGAGGCTTATGCACTCTCCCACAAGAGAATATTTACAAAGGCCACCCCGGGCTGTCGTTCCCATACCCTATTAAAGGAGACTGACAACGATGGCCCACAAGCGTAAGAATGCACCAGGCAAAGGCCGCAAAGGGCAGCCACACTCTTTGAACCCAATTCAACCCAATGCAGCCGGTATCGATCTGGGCTCACGCGAGCACTGCGTGGCCGGTCCACCTTTACCGGACGGTTCCCCTAACATAAAGCATTTTGGAACCACAACCCCGGAACTGTTGCGCCTGGCCGGATGGCTTGAGCAGCAGAAGATCGCTACTGTCGCCATGGAAAGCACCGGCGTATACTGGATCCCGCTATTTGAAATCCTCGATAGCCGCGGCTTCGACGTCCAACTGGTCAATGCTCGCCAGATTAGTCATGTTCCGGGCCGCAAAACCGACATAATCGATTGCCAGTGGATTCAATTACTGCACGCCTGCGGATTGCTCCGGGGGTCTTTCCGACCAGGCGAGGACATCTGTTGCCTGCGAGCTCTCATACGTGAACGCAATACAATTGTAGACCAGCGTTCCGACTGGGTCCGACGCAATGCCGCTAACTTAAGTAAGTTATTGAAATACCAGCCTATTTAGCGTGCCACAAAGGCCGCCCCTCCAGGACCTACCGACCTTCTCCAGCCAACTGAGCCAATTAACCTTCACCTTGACCTAACTCATTTCCCCTGCATTTTTTTCTTGACAAACAGTCAGTAATATGCAAGGTAGGACAGTATATATACTGATGTTGAAAGTTGCCACCAAATCACGAGGAGACCATCCTATGAAAACGCAGGAATTCAAGGAAGTCCTTCTGCAAGTGCTTGAGCTGCAACTCGAATATCAGTTGCGCGCTATCCGACAACTGCGGGGAAAACCTGATGTCGAGCCTATCCCTGCACCCAGGCGAGGGAGAAGACGCCAGTCCCTGGTTGATCTTTCGATCCAAGTGCTGGCAGAAGAACGAAAGCCCCTGCACGTCGATGAACTTGTGCAACTACTCCAGAAGCGTTTTGGCCGGCTCACAGACAGAGACGCCCTTTCCAGTGCCTTGGCAAAAAAGGCACGTCGGGGCATCCTTGTTCGCCAGAGCGCTCCTGCTACCTTTTGCCTGTTAGATTCCAAGGAGGGATAACCACATGGTAAAGCCCGATCTGAATTTGCTTGCAAAATGGCTGGATACCGACATCGTCGAGGCACTTGACGGTAAACGGCGTCTAAAGAAGGAGTGGTGCCGCAACCGCAAGCTGGGGACTCTGGGGACCCTTTGGCTGATGCTGGCCGTCTCTTTGGACACTGCCCGGTCCAGCCTTCATGAAATTCTTCGACTGGCTACCGGAGATCTCAATATAAGATGGTCCGTTTCTGTGCCCGCGTTTTGCAAGGCGCGTTCGCGTTTTTCCCCTTGACGGTCTTTGCTGGTTACATGGCCAACTGGTATCGCGGCTGCAAAAAGCCTGCGGGACCAAACGCAGTCGTTGGCATGGATTGCGCCTGCTTGCCTGCGATAGGACCACTCTGGCTCTACCCGAATCTCAGCCCCTTTGGAAGTGTTTCGGCTCACACAAGGGATCGCGGGGACTGGGACCGATTGCCGTTGAGCTCTGCTGCCTCTTCGATCTAATCAGCCGCGCACCCCTGAGGTTTGTCTTCGGCAAGGTGTGCACCTCAGAATACAGACTCTTCCCAAAACTGATCGGCCGCCTCAAGAAGGGTGATTTGCTTTTGTTGGATTCGGGCTTTTACCTCTGTGCAATCTTTAGAAAGATCATGGCTCGATCTGCCCACTTCGTCATCCCTGCCAGGGATAATTTGCGTCCCAAGGTGCTGCGGAGGTTGGCAGAAAGTGACTATCTCTGCGCAATAATAGACTACAGCGACAAAACAACAGTAACGGTGCGAGTTCTTTTTGCTCACCGAAACGGCTTTCGCCGCCGCCGCCTGGTAACCTCTCTTATGGACCCTATGGAGTTCCCCGCATCAGAACTGGCAAGACTCTATCACATGCGTTGGGATATCGAGACTTTCTATCGTGATTTTAAGTGCAGCCTGCGTGCAACCTGCTGGCATTGCCAAACGCCCAAGTCCTTTCACCAGGAACTGTTAATGCACATGATCGTCTGTAGCCTGATACGAATAGCAATGCTCGATGCCTGTCGGCTGGTCAAGCTCTCGGTCGGACAGCTCAGTTTTGGACGAGCCCTGACAGAGACGCGATTGTTCTTGAAGCTCTTGTTGGCCTTTACAGATGCACACGTGTGGGCTTCTGTTTGGGCAACACACGTACATTGCTGTTCACAACACCGGGTCCGATATAAACCAGATCGTCGATTCACCAGGGACCGGCAGGAATATCGAAGGAAGAGTCGCGGCTTGGAGGGGAAGCGTCGCAAAAATAACAAACGTGAGTACCAGGAGGCGTCCCCACTTTCCAAACCCGAAACTCGTAAAGGAGCGAAAGGACAGGAGTTTCTCTTAAGTTAGCGGCATTGGGTCCGACGGATGCAAAAGAGCCTCGACCAGATGAACATTTGCGTGCATCACGCCGTTTCGGATATTACAGGCCTTACCGGCATGGCAATTATCCGTGCCATTATAAGCGGTGAACGGGACCCTCGTGCCCTGGCGAGTTTGCGTGATTGCCGATGCCAGAAATCGGAAGACAGGATCGCCGAGGAACTCACCGGTAACTGGCGCCTTGAGCACCTGTTCAACCTTGGTCAAGCCCTAAAGGTTTATGATCAGCTATGTGGCGTCATCGCCGACTATGATGCCGAGATCCTCAAGTACGTCAACTCCTTGCAACCTCCTGACTCAAAGGATTCATCGGCACCGCCTCCGGCATCCAGAGCCAAAGCGACTAAATTTTCCAAGCTGGGTCAGGAGCCAATGCGCCAGGCCCTTTATCGCATGTCGGGCTTTGATCTCACTACAATTGACGGCATTGGTGTTGATACCGCCGCCGTTATCATGAGTGAGTTAGGTCCCGACCTGTCTGTATTCCCAGATGAAGGCCACTTCGTTTCGTACTTGCGTCTAGCGCCAAATATCTCGATCAGCGCAGGCAAAAAGGTCCCAGGCAAGTTCCGGGCTGTCACCTCCACGCGGGTGTGCAATGCATTGCGCATGGCCGCAACAAGTTTGCGCAATTCGAAAACGGCACTTGGAGCCTACTATCGCCGCATCTCGAGACGCAAAGGCAAGTCGGTCGCCGTTTTTGCGACGGCCCGCAAGTTGGCCCAACTGGTTTATCGGTTGATCCGTTATGGCCAAGCATATGTTGACACAGGCTCCGATGTCTACGAGGCCCGTTTTACCGAGCGTCGTTTGGCAACGTATGCCAGAACTCTTAAGCAAATGGGCTATAAAATCGAACCATTAGCTGCTTAGGGGCGTTCATTGTCCCTTCAAGTTTCACAAGAGACCGCGCGGGAATAAACTCCATAAGCCTTCAAATAAGAAACCATACATGCTTTCCTTCACTTGACATAGTGGGCCTCCGTAACTAATCATCATCCGGTGATAATGGGTTTCCATTACTTCTCCGAGGGTCCAATGCGCGATGCCAAGAGCCGTATTGAAACCATGCTCCGGAAGCTTCGGAAATTGGGATTTCGCAATCACGCCTCAGCGGCTGGCCATACTCAAGGTCCTGGCTGAGAGCAAGGGGCATCCAGGAGCAGAGGAAATCTACGCTTCGCTGAAAGCGGACTTCCCTACTACCAGCATTGCTACGGTGTACAAGACCCTGGCTGTTGGTGATTGTTGTCAGGAAAGGAACAAAAGGTCATGGCGGAAAAGATGCAGGTTTTTAAATGCGAACTTTGTGGAAACATCGTCGAGGTTCTGCACGCAGGGGACGGGGAATTGGTTTGCTGCGGAAAGCCCATGAAGTTGCTTGTTGAAAATACAGTGGACGCCGCAAAGGAAAAACATGTTCCTGTGATTGAAAAAACAGCCGCAGGAACCAGGGTAAAGGTCGGCAGCGTTGCCCACCCGATGGAAGAAAAGCATTATATCGAGTGGGTCGAATTGACTGCCGGGGAAAAAGTTTATCGCAAATTTCTGAAACCGGGCGATGCTCCCGAGGGTATATTCTCGGTTGATGTGGACGGACCGGCTGTTGCGAAGGAATTCTGCAATCTGCATGGCCTTTGGAAAGGTTGAGCGTTGGGGCGCGCAGCGTGATCACTGTAGGAAGGGTGGCTCAGCTTCCGAGCCAGCTTTGCAATCCAAGGGATATCGTCCTTATGGCCAAACAGGAGCCTCCGACCAAGATAGTGTAAAACCGCGTTGGGAACTCATCCATATTCTTTTCCAACCGAACATTCCGGTTCAGCGGCGGCGATACGCCGTCCGCTGGAACCGGTTGTTAGCTGACCGTTTTTTCGTCGCCCTGTCATACCCTCGAAGACGTTTACGCTACGATCAAGCCAGGTCGAAACGGTCAAGGTTCATGACTTTATTCCACACCGCTACAAAGTCGTGCACGAACTTCTCCCGGGAGTCCTCACACCCGTAGACTTCCGCCAAGGCCCGGAGTTGGGAGTCCGAACCGAAGATCAGGTCGACACGTGTGCCGGTCCACTTGAGTGCGCCTGTTGCGCGATCACGACCCTCGAATACGCCGTCGTCTTCCGCAGTTGGCTTCCACGTCGTGCTCATGCCGAGCAGATTCACGAAGAAGTCATTGGTGAGCGCCTCCGGCCGTTTGGTGAAGACGCCGTGCCGGGACCCTCCGAAGTTGGTATTCAGGACGCGCATGCCGCCCACGAGCACTGTCATTTCAGGTGCGGTCAGGGTCAGCAATTGCGCCTTGTCAACCAGCAACTCCTCGGCCGATACGGCATAGCGGGTTTTCTGGTAGTTGCGGAAGCCGTCCGCGACCGGCTCGAGCACGGCAAAGGAGGCCGCATCGGTTTGCTCCTGCGAGGCGTCCATGCGCCCCGGCGTGAAGGGAACCGTCACCTCGTGACCGGCATTCTTCGCAGCCTGCTCGACGCCCGCGCAACCGGCCAGAACGATCAGGTCAGCCAGTGATACCTTCTTGCCGCCGGACTGCGCGCTGTTGAACGCGCTCTGGATGCCCTCCAAGGTCTTGAGCACCTTCGCCAGTTGGGCAGGCTGGTTGACTTCCCAATCCTTCTGCGGCGCCAGACGAATGCGGGCACCGTTGGCGCCGCCGCGCTTGTCGGAGCCACGGAAGGTGGACGCCGACGCCCAGGCGGTCGAAACCAGCTCCGACACGGACAGGCCGGAAGCCAGGATCTTGCCCTTGAGGGAGGCGATGTCCTGTGCATCAATGAGTTTGTGATTGACGGCAGGGATGGGGTCTTGCCAGATGAGCTCTTCAGCCGGAACCTCCGGGCCGAGATAGCGTGCGCGCGGGCCCATGTCGCGGTGCGTCAGCTTGAACCACGCCCGGGCAAACGCGTCCGCGAGCTGATCCGGATTTTCCATGAAGCGCCTTGAAATCTTTTCGTAGACAGGGTCGAACCGCAGAGCGAGGTCCGTGGTCAGCATGGATGGCGCGTGACGCTTTGACGGGTCGTGCGCATCCGGCACGGTACCGGCGCCTGCGCCACCCTTCGGCTTCCACTGGTGCGCACCGGCCGGGCTCTTCGTCAGTTCCCATTCGGAGCCGAACAGGATCCGGAAGAAGTTGTTGCTCCACTTCGTGGGCGTGTTGGTCCAGATGACTTCCAGGCCGCTGCCGATCGTGTCGCCGCCTTTGCCCGTGCCAAAGCTGCTCTTCCAGCCAAGGCCCTGCTCCTCGATGCCGGCCGCTTCGGGCTCAGGCCCAACATGTTTCGCATCACCAGCGCCGTGGGTCTTGCCGAACGCGTGGCCGCCCGCGATGAGGGCCACCGTCTCCTCGTCGTTCATCGCCATGCGAGCGAAGACCTCGCGGATGTCCCGCGCCGCAGCGACCGGGTCCGGGTTGCCGTTCGGGCCTTCCGGGTTGACGTAAATCAGGCCCATCTGCACGGCGGCGAGCGGATTTTCGAGGTCCCGGTCGCCGGCGTAGCGCTTGTCACCCAGCCACTCGTCCTCGGAGCCCCAGTA
>CAWCGB010000001.1:0-2370974 GCA_963795045.1 uncultured delta proteobacterium | reverse complement strand
TGTAAGCGGAAAAATAAAATGAGAATTGTGGAAAAATAGAATGAGAATTGTGCCGAATATTGACAGCGAAAGCAAGCGGAGACAAATATAGGGTTCTGCACGAGGCAGTCAGAAAGGACATTATTTGGTGGGATTCTATGTGACTCAACAGGGAGGCAGAGGAGAGCCTAACATCCGGATCGCGGCATGACATGATTCGCGGATGCCCTATGGAGCTTCATAAGCTCGGATTCTGACTCCTTTTGATTCAGCCTGTAGTCCTTGCGAGCAAATCCCCTCGACGCCTACGAACCACCCTATAATAACCAGCAATGGCCTCACAACTTAGGCTGAAGCCATCCTGCCGGGCCAGGTCTGACGCCTGGCGAAGGGTCATCGTGTTCGTGTCAAAGCCGTCAATTATTCGATCCTGCAAGTCGTGGGGCATCCTCAAGAACTGGAAACCAGCTTTCTTCGGAGAGCTGAGAATGAGTTCTCTGTGGTTGATCTTTAAGACTCCATCAGCAGACATAGCATATCTCCTATATCCTTTAAGCCAAACGCTTAGATGTCGGAGACTGTCCGCCTTCCAGCCCCCTCAGTTCCTCTCAATAACGACGATGCCCTTCTCGATCCGCAGATCCATCGCGAGGCTGAAAGCATTCAGCCATCTTCTAACGGTAACAGGGTGCATTTGTAGAGCGTCGGCTATCTCCGATATGGAGATGCGGTCTTTTTGGCAAAGCAGCGTGCGGAATGCAACACACTGCACCACCATTCTTCTCCGAGTGTTTCCATGTTTTGTTTCGTCCATATTCTGAAGCTCCTCAGAATCCCGTTTCAGGCATAATCACGAAGCCAAATACAACACCGGCCAGGGCGCCGCATCTCAGCGCATCCTCTTCCCAATCGAGCGGGCTCTTCTGTATCAAATTGAAATCTGCGCAGCTCCTGCAAGAGAAGCTTTTCCAGCCACGTTGGAGGGTTAAGTCGAGACAGCCATCATAATGTTTACAAAATACGTTTCTACTCACTTTGCGAAGTTCTTCCACCGCCCCGGCCCGAATAGGATTCATCTTGACTTTCCTCCGTAGTGACGACTATTTTAGGGGAAAGTCTGATGTTGTGAGTAAGTGTCAAGAAGCCACCCTTCGTCCCGGTGGCTTTCTTGCTTTAACCAGGCAGATCGAAATTTTGCCACTCTTTTCGATTTTCCAAATCCCCCGCCCATGATTCATCATATCGAGAAGAAGGCCGCCTGAATGCCCGTACAAGCCCATCCATGCGCGAATTTACTATTCCGCGATTTTCACAAAGAGAAAAGACACTGTTCTTGCTTCCAGCCCGGCTCTCTTTGTCATTGACTGCGGCCCCGGGCGTCGCTACACTTACAAATGGCAGGCGCCGGTTGGGCCGTACACCGATAGCTGGTTGCCGGGCGCCGCGCCCCGTACGGGGGGTGAGGGCTCTCACAAATCCCTTCGCGCTGTCTTCCGGAAGGGGAGAGTTCGTTGCTCTCATAGAAAATCAAGAGATCCCTCCCGCTCTTCACGATATGTCAGGGCATTTTTTCGCAAACTGCCCCTTCTAGCATCGCCGATGGTTCTCTCTCCCGGTTTGGCGAGAGGGATTCCGTACGCATCAGTGATGTAGCTTGCCGGAACTCGGTTCGCCATGCCCATATCCACAAAAAGCGTCTTGTCCCGGTTGGCAAGCTCCACCAGGTCCGTTTCAGCCACAGTACGCCGCCACACTTTCGGATAGAGCCGCATCCGCGTCGTGGACGGCGCAGGGAAATTGAAATCGATAATCCAGCGCACCACCGTCTGGTTGATGGTCTCACACATCGAATCGGCATCAGCCTTCAAAATATCCCGTCTTACCTGGTTGAGGACCTGCGCCATACCCTCAGATCCTATCGACGACTTGCCCAGCTCCTCAGTGAGGACGGTCCCCAAAACTATCTTCGCGATGGACCTATCCAAATACTGAACGAGCGTCTCATAGGAGTTGCCGTGACCCGCCCGTTTGGCTTCCAGGAATTCTATCGTCTGGCCCTCCGGGATCGTGATGCCTGTCTCCTGTTGGATGGCGTCAAGGGCTGCCAGAAGACTATTGCGCTCGGCTTCTGATGCTCCCGCCTGGTGTTTGCCAAGCGCGGTGGGAGAGCCGAACTTATCGCAATAGACGAGCCAAAACTTGATATTGTGCTTTTTAAACCAGCACGGCCAATAAAGCTGATATCCCAGGCCCATTCCATAAGGGATGAAATCATAGCCGCCAAAGGTCCAGGTCACGAACTTGCGCTCCGGGATGGGCACGCCGTCGAAGTTGTTTTCGATGGTCAAAAGGCGAAGGCGACCGTCCATATCGAAGATGAAGCGGGAAGGTCTACGCCCGCGAAATTCCTTTACCCAGGTCTGCCCCTCACTCGTCTCCCACATGATTTCAACGGGCTTATAGCCCGTCACGATGCCTTCCATGAGATCGGCGCTCAGCCTGTCGAAATTGGCTTCCTGCAGGACGATCCGGACAAGCTCGGCTTCTTTTTTGTGCTGAGGCGAATCCGACGCGGCCTCTACCTGCCATTCGCATGCCTGGAGGGCCAAGCTTCGCACCTGGAGCATAGCGTGGACCTGCCATTCGCGCAGTAGATCCTCATAGATCTTGACTCCCCTCCCGCGCCCTTCTAGCCGTACCACCATGTCCGGATTTTCCATCCGGGTGATCCAGCCGTAGAAAAGATCTATGTCTTTCTTGGCGGATGCGACTTCGAGCATAGGTGGTTCTTTTGGGGTCTCGTCAGCCATTAAAAGCTCTCCTTAGCAGTGGCAGCCTGCCATTGCCGATTTAGGCGGCATCTTGCGCCCGCACCTCAACGCCAATCAGTTCCTCTGTGCCCGATGCGAGCTTAATGGCTTCCCGCCTTGCTTCCTCGATAGCCCGATCAACATCTTCACAGGTTACCGGCTTTCGAAATTCGGCGGCGCTTCGAACGCATTCTTTTAGCTGATCTGCCGGGCTGAGCCATGAACTGTCAATGCCTTGGGCTGCGCAAAGTCTCTCAACCTCGGAGAAAAAAGAATTCCATATGGCCGGGTCGTGGGTTGCTATCGCGGGTCCCAAACGGTTCCCATCTTCGTGCCAACGGCGCAACTTGATCTCGGCAACTTTCGCCTTAGCCAGAGCCTTTATAAAATCGCTCTGGAGTTGATCGGCCTCTTTCCGCAGCGATTCGCCACGATTGCGGAGTTCTTCAAGCGCCGCCAGGCGGTCTACGTCTATTAGGGTGAGAATCTTTTCCCTCAGCTCCGCCCTGATGGCCTGGCACGCTTCAATCTTGAACCGGAAGCCGGTTATGTCGGTTGCTATCTGTTGGGTCTCACCGGAGTTGCTTTCAACTGTGTTCCCACCGGCCAGGATTGCCCGCCTCTCAAGCTCGACAAGTTTCTTCGATGCGTCTTCACCCGAGGTTCTAAACTGCTCTTCGATTTTCTCGGCATCAATGAGCTGCGCCAGCAATTCACGTGTCGTTTCGCTTAACTTGAAGGTTTCCATTCATTTTCTCCTTTTTAAATGAGACCAAAGAGGCATAGACAACACAGAAAAAGATTAAAATTCCCACTTTCGATTCGAAAAGTTGCCCACCTCGGGCGCGATCGCGCTGCCGGCAGAACCCACTTTTCCCACTTTTCCCACTTTTACCGTTTGATCGTGCCGTTCGCCCGCAGCTCCCTGATGTACGCAGGAAGAGCCGCGAGAGCGTCCTTGTGAGACTTTCCTTTGTTTCTCAAGGTCGCATACGCCGTCAGGGAGTCCTTGAATGTTGCCTTGCGCCCTGGCCCCGGATTAAGGCTGTTAATCCCCTCCATCATATTGAGTAGCGTTTCCCTGACGCCATACGATTCTAAGGCGCTCTGGATTTTGGATGTCCAGTTAGCAATCTGGTATTCATCTTCTGACGAGTAAGTTTTGACCAACTGGTCCAGAAGCGACCTGAACCGCGCGACAAGCACGGGATCGAGCTTAGCCGCAGGCGCAGCCGGATCATTCAAAAACGCTAATTTTTTCTCAAGAGGCCCGTTCATGACCTCTGACCGCAAGTCCCCCGCCCTGGCCGGAACCGACCAAAGCAGGCAAGCCCCGATAATGGCTATCAGCACAGCCGAGGCCGCCATATTCCGCATCGAACTATCCTTTCCGCCTTCCCTCATCTTCCCCTCCTGATTCAATCCGTTTCCAGTGTAGTTCTCATGGTACATTCATTGGCGCGAAAAAGTTCCCGCGTTTCAAATTAATCTTTGTGGTAGTGTCCATATCGTTTGACGTTGATGTGACGCGGCCATTCTGATCGACGGTTATGTTTTGCGTGATATCGATCTTGGGACGCACGTTGAATGCTTCAGCCATTTTTGATACCGCATTTTCGAGGGAGCTGCTCTCGATATGGGAATCACGGGTAATGTCCATTCTAGAAAAGAATTTAGTATAGTAATCCTTAGCACCGCCAAACTCGCCCTTCATCGCCGCGCGCTTTCCTTTATAGTCTTCCTCCGACTTCAGTATTTTCTTCCCCGCTTCCCAGCCGACGAGAAACGGACCAAGATAGTTGGTAAGAGAGCCCAGGACGCCCACCAAACCAGATACCGCTTTTGCGGCGAGGCTTGCCGCCCCGGCAGCGCCCCCCGCCGCCATACTCACCCCTCCCACCGCGACGCCGAGGCCGCCAAGGACCTTGGTAAAAGACATGATGCCCCTGGCAATATGGTAAATCCCGCGTACGGTGCCCGCTGCCAGGATTCCCCCCAGGGCGGTACCCATATATTTCATCAACCTCCGATGTTCGATAGAGAATGAATCGAGCGCCCCGACCAGGTCATTTATCTTCATGACTATCGGAGTAAGGCTCTTTACCAGGGGATCGAATGCATCGCCTATCAAGGTCCGAATTGAACCGGTCAGTGCCCGGACCTGAGTATTGAGATCCTGCTGAGCAACCTTAAGTTTTTCATCGATATCTAACGACTGCTCCGCCCTCTTCCCGACCGCCTGGAAGGATTGCTCGCCGGTAGCGGCAAAAGACTGCTCTGCTCGCTGCCCTCTGAGCCCGAATATATTTTGACGGAGTTCGTCTCGCTCTTTTTCTGTCTTTTTGCGCATCTTGGGGCTCGATTCCCAGCCCTGTAGCTCTTTGACGATATTAAGGAAGGGCATCAACTTGCCGCTCTTATCGAAAAAGTCGAGGCCCGCTTCCTCCATCGCCTCTTTGCCCTTCTTGCCTACCCCGATCAGGCGCGACAAAAACTCTTGCAGCTCATCACCGGCCTTCGATGCGTCGCCTGATTGCTGAGCGATTACCGCCAGGGCTTGCAGCGTGTCTTTGTACCCCATATGCATTGACTTGGCCATTTGGCCGCCTTCGCTCACGGCATGCCCCTGCTCGCCGATATGGAGCGCACTCGTCGTGCCGAGCTTTTGCATCCAATCGGCCATCTTGCCCAGTTCGGCTCCCTTCACGCCAAATATTGCGGCAACCTGCCTTGTTATCTCCGCCGCTGATTGCGTGTCGATCTTGCCTATGTGCGCAAGAGCACCGACCGAATAGAGCGCCCCTTTCGGGTTAGCAATGTCCTCACGGGACATGCCGGACTGTGCAAGGACGGTAGCGGCCTCAATAAATTCCTTCTGACCGAACGGGAAAAGCAACTGGACCTTTCCGGCCGTTTCTCGAATCTTTTCAAGCTGTTCGTGAAAGGTTTGAGCGTTTTCCCCGCTTTTTTTCATGCTCATCTCAAGGGTTGACATGGCCTCTTCCATGTCTGCGGCAATTCTTACGGCAGGTTTCAGCGAATCGAAGAGGTACTTCGAGAAAGCCAGAGACTTGATTCCGGCCCGCATATGGCCAACCATGTTCTCGAAGTCCCGTTTAACCTGCTGCCCAGCCTTCCCTATGCCAAGAATTTTCTTTTCGAGCGATAGAACAATGCCCGATGCAGCATCCACCGCCGTGAAGGTCATGGCAAGTTTCATTGTGTTACTGACGGCCATATTCATTCTCCCTGACAGGCAAAAGGCGAGAGGGGCGGTCTAAGGTTCAAGCCCCGACCGCTGCTTCCCTCCGGCTTTGTCTAATTTCCTGACGATGAATTTTTTAGACTTTTGGGGCTCCTGCAGCTCTTGCCAGGCGTCCAGGTAGTCTTCGGCCTCACAGGCCGTCATTTCAAGAACCGTCTCCATCGGGAGCCGTGTCTTGAGGAGCGCCAGTACGGCCTTCCTCATTTCCCGTATCTGCCGTCGCGGAGCCGTTGGAAGTTGTCTCTTCTTCTCCGATGGAGGCGCGAAACGATTCGAGGCGCGTTGCCAGGACCTCCTTTGCGTCCAATATGGCGGCCATATCTTCATCGAGCATATCGAGCACGGTCTCGATGGGGACCGGGCAAATATCTCCGATATGAATGATTTGCTTGGCGGTGTGGCAAAGCGTAAAGAAAATGTCATCATTTTCGAGTTTTTGCATGCCCTGTTCTCTGGCGATCTCCATCGTATCCCTGACCAGGCGCGGCCTCATCTCGAAATCGCGATGCCGCACGCCGTCCTGTTCGATCCCGAAGGGAAGGGTCCCTTTTTGGGTAATAATTGCCATCTCCATTTCTCCTTTCACGCTAAGGTGTATACTATCAGTCTGAGCGACGTGAGCTGCGGCCGCCTAGCCTCTCAAAAATTCAAGATCGGGCATGTCATCCAGGTCTTTCATCCAAGCCCCTACACGTTCCCCCTCAGACACCAGGGCCGCAGCACTGTACGATTCGGCGCCCAAATCTTTCATCCGAAGCCGGGCGCTTTCGCCATCACGCCGCAGGCCCGCAGCGTTACGCGATTCGGCGCCCAGGTCTTTCACCCAAGCTGCTACACGTTTCCCCTCGCGCCTCAAAAATTCAAAAGAGGAGGTCTCGCCAGTCTATGTCATATTAGAACCGCTGTTTCTAACCATTCGCTATTCTCCTACAGTTTTAGACTCTACCTGTTCTGCGTTCGAGCCGTCACAGGCGTCCTTGATGCCCTTCAGCTTGCGTACCTGGTCCATTATCTGCGACAGCTCGAACATGGTAGAGCAGATAAGAGACGGGTCATCAACCATGTGATTGACCATCACTCTCAACTGCTCTTTGAGCGTCGATACTTCATCGTCCTCGATTTTTGTTGTTTGCAGATTGGAAGAGGTTCGATTTTCGGCCGCTACTCTCACCATTTCCTCGACATATTTCATTTGGGTGTTTGCTACGATTTTCCCCAGGGCAAGCCAAACCTCGTCTGCAACGTGCGCCAACCCGGTAAATGCTTCTCGGTCGGGTTCCCACGCTGTATCATCATCACCGATGGCATTAAACAAAAAATCACGAATAAGAGCTAACGTGGCCTCGCATTTCTGCAGGTCGCGCACAACATCTTTTATTTCGGGATCTGCAAATGGTCGCATATCGTTTTCCTTTCTTTCTCCGAGCCCCGATGTGCTATATTTATTTCTTGTGGTTTGCTGCCCGTCAGGGCGGACACATCAAAAAGAGGGCTGAACGATCCACAAAAGAAGCGCCTACTTCTTCCGGATCGGACAGCCCTCGTATACTGTCAACCTCGATGTTTTTGTACCGGCAGGGCATCGAGGAATGCCTTTTCGGGAGCTACCCTAGCCGATACAAACCACGTTCACCTTTAAGCAACCTTCTTTCTCTTCTGGAAAATGATTAACGCCTGAAGCACTTTCCATGTCTGGTCTGTTGTACACCAACGAAGCCTGTCTACGCCGAACATCTTCTTTGCCACTTTGTCAGCATAGGGCCAGGGCATCTCCAGATCCGCGAGAATAGCCCCGATCTTGGAGAGCATGGGCTGCTTTTCCTTCGGTAAATCGGAATGCATCCCTGATACTCTCTTCGAGCCGCCTAGAGGCTTGAATCCTCGCGACCTGAGCTGGTTCATAAGCTCGTCAAATCTCTGATAGTCGAGTTCCGTAGAAGAAGAGACGCCGACGCTTGACAACATGCCTCGATACTCATCTTCGGACAGGCCCAACTGCGACTTTGCAACATGAATCAGCGCTTTCTCCTTTTTCCCAATTGATTGTAGTGCCATAACCGAGTTCCCCTTTCTCACGTCATGTCAATCCGCCAATTCCCCGACCGCGCCTTCCAGCCGGGAAAATGCACTTCTGATCTCGTCCAGGATCGCTATCACCTCCTCTCGTTTGCCTTTGCGTAAACCTCTCAGTCTTTCGGCTTTCGCCTCATTAACCGGCATCTCGACAGGGTCTTTTAGGAGCTGAAACTTTCCGTTTCCATGATTCTTCACGAATCCAGACCCCACAAGGAAAGCAAGCCATTCATACGCATATCTTTTTGAGACATCAGCCGCCGCCTGCAACTCCTCTATCGTCACACTGGCGCCGCATTTCATTCGCATGCGGAAGTAATTCCACATTATCTTCTCTTTTGAGATCGGTTGGTTGGGCTTGCCGGAATAACCGTAGACGCCTCTGCTCACTCGCTGGATCTCTTCAGCCCTGACCATCTGGCGGATAGCGTCATGAACCCGGTTTTTTTCGCGATAAGTTTGCACCCCAAGCTTTTCGCCGATATCTCCCGGCGTGAAAGTTCTTCCAGCAGCACGGAACTCCTGTGCGGTTGTTCTCACTTTGTTCGCGAAAGAATCTCTCATGCAACCTTCTCCATCGGATATTCCGGATATTCTCCAGTTTTCAGCTATTCAGCGGATTGGCTTATTTCTGCTTATTCGCCCCGTGCCTAAGCCCGCGCAGCTTTGCCATTTTCCGCCGAACCCTTGAGCCCGACCGTCACCGCGATCCGCGCCAACTCCTCATCAATTTCATGGGTTCCCTTTGCGTTCGCAAATTGAACCAGGGCCAGGAGGTCCCGCCTCACGATACGGAAATCGCCGCTGCTGCTCTTGTGCAGAATCACAGCCACTTCCTTGCTCAGCCTCAATTCCGCCGCCTCTCTGGCGTAAAAAATGATGTCTCCGGGCGAGATCGGATCGAATTCGAGTAAATGATAGGTACGGCTCCAAACTCGCTTGTTTTCTTGCATCAAGCCTTTCAGTTCTTCTTCGCCCAGGAGCACAAAAGGGGACGCAGTGGCATCGCTCAGATCGAGAATCACATTCAGAAAGTCTTTGGGAAGCCGTTGAACCTCATCTATAAAGACCGGCCGGTCAGTGCCACGGAGGCGCTGAACCACTTCAGAGTAGCAACGGCCCTTGCGCCCTGGCGGAGGCGTTATCCCGACCTCCAGGCAGAGGGCCTGCATGAAATCAAGACCGCTGTGCTTCCAGATAGAAGCCACTCTGAAGTAGATGCAATCGTGGTTTGCCGCGTAGAGTTGAGCGGTAAAGGTTTTGCCTCTGCCGGGCGGGGAAGCGACACACCCGAGACGCCCTTCACCCTTGGCCAGGGCGAGCCCATCAAGCATTACCTCGAAGTTGCGAACATTCTTGGTGCTCACGAAAACGGGTTTGATCCGAATAGGTTCCATTGCCTTTTATGCTCCGTGCTGGTAAGCAACTTTCATTTGAAACTGTTCAAAGTGGCCCTTGTAACGCTTGTATACAGGCCCACGTTCAAATAGAGCCATCCATGCCTTCTCGGTTCCGGGCAGGTCGGTCCCCTCTGCCTCGATCTCAATAAGCGCCTCGTACCGGTCGAAATCCGACAGACTGTGTGCTTTCTCCCATGCTGGGATCTCGCGCGTGGCATGCACTGTTTCGAGTTCCTCGACCACTTTGTCGATGTCGGTGATATCGGACTGACTTAACTGCCGTGGTTCTGCAGGCGTGTTCGCATTTGGAGTTACTTGCCTGCGCGGTTCACCGGAAGAAGGCGCTTGCCCCTTCAGGCCAAGCTGATCTTGCTGAAACTGTACTTCCGGACGGATGGTGTTTTCGAATAGTGCGCGAGCCGGGCCGAAAGTGCGCCTCTCAGCTCCCCGTCTCAGGGCGATTTGACGCTCCAGTTCTTCCTTGTCTTCTGCCGTTCCGAGATGGGCCGCAGCCGGGTGGACCTTCTTTCTTGGCTCCGCAATGCAGATAAGTTTGCCATCGAGGCCATAAACAAAGATCTGCGATTTGTCCTGCCAGTCATAGCGGACCAGGGCCGATTGCAATTGCCTGCCGTAGAGGTCCGGATTGTAATATTTGGTCTTATCGCCCGGAAGCGTGATTCCATCGCGTTTTATCTGCCGAATTTCATGGGCTGCCATCAAGATGCGCAGCTCGGCTTCCTGTTCGGCGCTGAAGCCCGGTCCGCGCCCTTCTATGAAAACTTCTCGCGGTGTCCGCCCATTCAAATGACCGCGCTGGGGCCGGTTTCCATATTCCTCGTCTATCCAAGCCGCTATCGCACGATGAACTTCCACGATTGTCGGAATTTTCCCTTGGGTATAATGATCGTGCAGGGCGCGGTGGACTCTTTCCCCTCTGTTGAGTCGAGGCGGTTTATCTTCGATTGATGTGCCTACAAAAGAAAATGCCCTCCGTTCCAGCTCGGAAAAGGTCTCAAAGAAGCGCTCGACCGGCTTGCTTTCGCCGTGATACGGCCAGGCATAAATCGGCAGCATTCCCAATCGCTTGAAGAGGGCGATAAAGGCTTCATGGCGAAAATCTTTTACTTCGTGGAAAAATTTGCTTCGAAACGCTCGCCCGTTGTCGAGGTAGGCAATTTTGGGAATCTTTCCAAGGCACAAAATGGCTCTGCGCATCGCCGTGGCAATGGCTTGAGTATTCTCCGTGGGCGAGATCTCCCAACCCAAAGGCAGTCCGGAGTGCCCATCAAACCAAACAATCCACATCATCCGTTTTGGTTTGCCCGTGAACGGATTTAAGATCTCGAAGTTAAGTATGTGGCCGTCTGCTATCAGAATGTCACCGACCTCGACACGATCCCAATCCCGCTCTATATGGGGCAGGCAAATATCATTCAGGGCCTTCTGGCCATGTCTGAAAAAAGTCCATGTATCGAAGTTCGATTTCTTGAATTCATTAAGGAAATTGAGAAAGGTTTTGTTAGACAGGAGCGCGTCTATGCCCTCGAAAGCCATTCGCGCCCGCGCCAGCCTGACAACTTCCGACATCTTGGGCCTATTTGGAGAAAGAGCGATGGCAGTCAAGATGCGGGCTTGTTCTGGAGAAACAGAGCTTTGGCCCTTCCGGTGCTTTCCGCGATTATCGGCCAGGGCGAGAGGATCTTTGGTTGCTTTGTACTTTGAAAGCCAGCGTTGCAGCGTCTGATATGTAAGATTGCCCGTCTGTTTGTGAAGGTCCGGATATGGCCCGAATTCGCCCTGGTTGTAGTCCTTTATAAACTTCTTCTTGGCCCGGAATACTTCTCCCGGCCCTGCTGATGCTCTGACTTTGCGATATTCCGCCAGTACACAGGATTTAACAGTGCATAGCTCGATGTCCTTTTGCCTCATTTTGTGAGGATCTATCGCAGCGATTTCACGGGGCGCCTGGCGCGCACGCGCACACTCAGCGTCGGTGGTAACCTGAAGAGCCTGTGAGTTGCGGCGTTCGGACATTGCAAATCCAAGTTAATTTTGTTTGGTTGAAATGTCTTCTTGCTCAGCCCCCCACAGCTCCTGGACTGTCTTTCCCAGGGCCGCAGAGATCGCTCTCTTGGCTTTTGGTGAATCTAAGCGCCCATGTATGATGGCGGAGAGATGTCCGCGCGTGTAGTGGGTTTGCCTGGCCAGGTCGGCGATGGTAATCTCCCGGTCAATGAGAAGCTTTTTGATTGTTTTGTCCATGAAGTCCTCACAAAAACGTTACCTCAATCAGCGCTTGCTAAATATTCCAGGTGTATGATATACGCACTTCCGTAGGAGGCAGTCAAGAAAAAAACGTACTTGGAGTACTAATATTTTTAATAACGCCGTACTTCATTCAACGAGTTTTAGGTGAGGACGCTAGATGGGCCAAACTTTGGAGCCGCCGACAATCTTATGTGAAAGAGTCAAACAAGTCCGCAATGCGCACGAACTTTCGCAAGCGGACTTTGCCAAACGTCTCGGAATTAACCGGGCTCATATTTCGAGAATCGAATCTGGCAAGTCAGTTCCCTCTGAACAGCTTTTGCGGTTAATCGCACACGAATATGACATATCATGGAAGTGGCTTACGAGGGGCGAGGGGCACATGCCTCAGAAGTTCGCTATATTAAAAGCTCACCAAGACGAGCTAGATCTTCGAGCCTTCGATACGCTCTTGACTATATTCTACCAGGTCAATGTTTGGCTTATGATGAGGTTATTCAGCGAACTGGATAAATATTCTCGGGAAGTCCCAGAACCCCTCCCTCCGGCTGTTGTTAAGAGTCTGAAAACGATCAAACAGTACCTTCCCTTGGACAAGATTCATCCGCTTATTGATAAGATATTGGCTGATTCTACGGAACAGGAATGATCTCATTTAATACTCATTATCATATAAGAATCTTGCGAATGTGATTTTTAGGAGGGAATTGTGCTAAAGAAGATAAGGTGTTGCCTTTTGCGGCACTTCTAAAATAATCAACAACTTCTATTGGTCTTCATAATCATTCTACGCTTTTCCCTTTTCTAATTGTGACATTCCCATGCAGAGCCACTCTGCAGCTTCCAAAATTCTCATTTTATTTTTCCAAAATTGGCAAATTTCGCTTTTTGTTTTGGAAACATAGAATGAGAATTTTGACCGCTTTTTCCGAGATTCTATATCAATTCTCCCCCCTTTTCTTAAATCCTCTTCATATCCACCAAATCCTTTCCAGGTCTCATATCTTCGCCATATCTTTCTACCTTCAGAACCTTGAAAAATTTCCACCCCACCAGACTTCATCAGGGTTCATCAGGGTTTCTCATTCTTTCTTTCTCCTCATAGAGAGGCTATGGTGGCGTTTGAAAGAGCAAGGACACCAAAACCCCACACAAAACCACACACCAATGAAAAAAGGGCTACAGTCCATTGACCATAACCCCTTGATTTTCTTAGTGCCCCCGGCGTGATTCGAACACACGGCACCGAGATTAGGAATCTCGTGCTCTATCCACCTGAGCTACGGGGGCAAGATGCCTGAATCTACTGCATTTGGAGCAATCTGGCAAGTCCCTGATCAAGAACCCGCGTAACCATGCCGGCACCCTTTCCGAAAATCCCGCTCCGGCTTGCCTCGAAGCTTCCGGACCGTAATCGGCCTGTTTAAGCCTGTCGAGGACCCGCCGTCCAAAGAGCCTGGCCGCACACAAGGCGGCCAGGGACTCCTGTTGGTTGCTTTATAACTATTCTCCACCGCGGGCTACATCTAACGGCAATCGGTCCGTCAATACAGCTACAGCCCCAGGTCTTCATTTATGAGCACTATTTTGATTCTTCCTTTTGGAAAGGATTTTTCCGTGATCGTCCAGATATTGCAAATCCGGTCGGGACTGCGGCATTCGTCGCATATAGAGGTCTTAACGCAGGGAGTTTTCTTATCCAGGCGCATCGCGTTCGCCGGTGCCGCGTAGTTTTTTATCCTAAGCATCGCGTCTTCCAGGTCGGGAACGACTTTATTGCGTCCCAGAAGGATGATGACGTTCCTGGGCCCGTAATTGATAGCAGCTACCCTGTTGCCCGTCATATCGAGGTTGACCAGCTTCCCGGTCTCGGTTACCGCGTTGGTTCCGGTAATGAAAAGATCGACCAGAAGCGAATGCCTTCTTCGCTCCATCATCTGCTCGGGGGAGATTCCCTTATCATAGGTGTCAAGCACCTCGATGCCCGGATAATCCTTTAGCTCCTGGTACAAGCCGGTTTGGACGAACGTCATCGAACCGCCCCATGACATGCTCTTTGCCTTGGTAGCGGAAACGATTTCCCTGACGATCTTTTTTGCCGCATCGACATTTTCAGCGATGTGAACTTCGAAATTGTTTGTTTCAAGCGCTTCTTTAAGATCAGCCAGCCTTAGCGACCAGAAATTTTCAATCGGTTTTTCCATGGTATCACTCCGTGATGACTTAAAGTGTGGTTGCTGAGAGTTCGGAAATTTTCTCCATGAGAAGCAGCTTATGCTTTAATTCTTCAGCTCTGATCTGTTCAAGAGTGAAAAGAACGTCGGGGTCGGACACAAAAGCGGCAATGAATTCAAAAAACAGTATCGCGTCCTCTTCAAAATGAACTGCAGCCTCGAGGATTTCCTTCTCCTCCTGGATTGAATCGACTCGGAGTTCATCGAGGGAGAAGGCATGGCGGCCCATTGCGCCGCGCAAAACCTGCCGGCTCAGAGAGGAAACAGAGGGTGCGGGTTTCGTTTTATCGCCGATCTTTTCCTTAATTTCGAGGAACGCGCTCCTGTGCTGCAATTCCTGGTCTGCGAGCAAGCTCAGGACATTCTTAAGAGAATCTTCTCTTACCCTGCTCAGGGCATATCTGTAGAACCGCTCGCCGTTTTCTTCGACCTGGATGGCGAGATCGAAAATTTCCATGGCCGTAAACATGAGCTTTCATTCCGTTCGGCACAGATATGCCGGTGTGGCGTCCCACAAGCTGAAAGAGTCATGAAACCGCTCGCCGCGAGCAACGTATCGAAGGGCGAACACCATGTGGCCGTTCAGCTTCTTTACAAGCATGAACGGCCGATCCGGAATAAGTAACATCAGGACCTTGCAGGCGGGGAAGGCGTCACCTTCTCAGTGGCCTTGAGTTTCCTCTCCTGCTGAAATTTTACGAGGTTCGGGGGCAGCCCCCTCTTTTTTGCAGCCCGGCTCCTCGCCCTGGAAAGAGATTTCGCCGAAAGCGGGGTCCTCATCGAAAACCCCCACTTTTTCTTGTAATCCCGCTGTGTAAGCCCATGTAACCCGAGATGTCTTCGGGTGAGCTGCTTCATTTCGATTCCGCACTCCAGGCAAATGATCCTGTTTTCGCGGATCGAGTCTTTGGGGGTGACAGGCTCCAGCGGATTTTCCTGCAGAGCGCCTGAGGCGGGGTCGTCGCTCACTTGCAGCAAAACCCCATGCTGTTCCGCATTTTGCATCCGTTGCAGGACAAGAAAAGTCTTCATAAGAGTCTGTTCGATTTCTTCGGGAGAAATCTTACTCACAGACGCCTGGGCTTTAACTATAGAAGCAGCGATCTCCAGTAATCTTCTTGCCATCATCTTGGGCTCCCTTCCAGAAGGAAATCACGATAAGGCCCACAAAGCACGAAATGGCCTTGTAACGGGTCAACCATATGCCGCCGGGAACCGTTCCCCTCCTAAGAATTTCCCTGCAAAAACCTAAGTGCTTGATGCGCTGTTCATATCGAATGTGCTGACAAAAATACAATAAAATAAGAGTTATGCAAGCAAAATCAGAATGTGCTGCCATACTTGTCTAGTACCCGAAAATATCACGGCTTGACAGAAATGCAAGAGTCAATTGAGTTTGCTAACAAGCCGGAAATCTATAATTAACGGGAAAAGTTTCCTTTTTTAAACTCTACCGAAATGCTATCGGTTTTCCGGTCGTCAAACTATTTGATAACGATTATTGCGTTGAGCCTTTTTTTCGTTTAATCTCTGCGACCGGACATTGTCATAAGTTTCCAGGCCGCCCCTGGGCGGACCTGACGGATAAGTTTTCCCTGTGCTGTTCGGGGGATGGTTTCCAGTCGCAGCGAAAGATTTTCTCCCGGGACCGGTCTTTTGAAGAACCCGTGCGCCGGGTTTGAATGAATTTTCTAGAAGGCGGGCAAAAGCATGGACGAAAAACTCAGGCAAACTTTTCATTCCAGGGTTGAAAAGGAGGCATTCGCCTTAAAATTTGGCCTGAAACTGCTGGAAATAGGGGACGGTTACTCGAAAGTGGAGATGAAACTTCGTCCGGATATGGAGAACCTGTTCGGGATGACGCACGGGGGAGCGCTATTCGCGCTCATCGACGAGGCCTTCGAGACCGCCGGAAACTCTCACGGGACCCTTGCGGTGGCGCTGAACATGAATGTTACCTTCATTGCATCCCCTGAACCGGGAAGCACACTGAGGGCAGAAGCGCGCGAGGTAAGCTCGACGCGAAAAACTGCTTCCTACGACATCAAGGTCCACGACGAGCGGGGGGGCCTGATCGCGTCATGTATGGCCCTGGTTTACCGGAAAGGCAGTCCGCTGCACTTTATTGAAGAAGAATAGTTTCAATCAGGGCGTCTTCTCTGCAGGCAGCCCGGCATCCTGCCAGGCGGACCATCCGCCCGCCAGCACCTGGACGTGCGAGTACCCTTTTCCGGACAGCTCAAGGGCGGCCTCTTTGCTAAGGTTGCAACTTTCGCCATCGCAATAGGTGATGATGAGCGAATCGGGCGGGACTTGCTCCCTGATATCGGGCAGCAATTGCTCGAAGTTGTCCGGGGGCAGATTCAGGGCGCCCTGAATATGGCCGGAACGAAAGGCTTCTGCGGGTCTCGCGTCGATAAACACGGCCCCGTTGGTAAGAAAAAGCGCCCTCGCTTCATCGATGGAGATGTCTTCCAGGGCCGTTTGTGTACCGCTCGATAAGGCTTCGGGAGCCCGGCGGCCGGCCAGCGACAGTCCGTCGCGCCGCAGGTAATTTACCCCGAGCGAAATGGCTGCAGCCATCAGGATGATCAGGGCGCTTTGCCACAGGGCCTTTGTGATATTGCTATTTTCGTTTCGGTCAGCAGTTTTCATACAAATGGTCAATTGAGAAATTGATAATTGAGGAATTGAAAAATCCCCGAATCCCCGAATCCCCGAATCCCCGAATCCCCGAATCCCTAAATCCCTGAACCCTTGAATCCCGGCTTATAGAGGCAAAGAGGCTCCTCGGACAGGTAATTGCCGGCGATTTCATAAGCCCTCGCGCGACATCCGCCGCAAACTCGTATGTACTCGCATTTTCCGCATTTGCCTTCGTAGCGCTTCAGGTCTCTCAGGTCGCGGAAAACCGGCGAATCGTCCCAAATCTGCTTAAACGATTTTTCCCGCAGGTTTCCGGAGTCCACCTCCAGGTAGCCGCAGGGCTGCACCTGTCCCACGTGGGATATGAAGACGAAGCTGCTCCCGCCGAGGCAGCCGCGCGTGACGGCGTCGAGCCCAAAGGTCTGGAAATTTATTTCTTTGCCCTCGGATTTGGCCCTCTGGCGAAGAATCCGGTAATAATGGGGGGCGCAGGTGGCCTTGAGCTGTAAGGGCGCCTTGTCTCTTTGTTCGTAGAACCAGTGAAGCGTTTTCTCGTATTGTTCAGCTCCGATCGCCTCTTCGGCCAGATCTTTTCCCCTTCCCGTCGGGACCAGCATGAAAATATGGTGCGCGGCCGCGCCGAGCGAAACCACGAGTTCGTGGATCCTGGGAAATTCCTCGATATTTGCGTGAGTGATGGTCGTATTGACCTGAAAATCCAGTTTCGCTTCCCTGGCCATGGCGATACCGCGCAAGGCGCCTTCGAAAGCGCCCTGGACCTTTCGGAAAGCGTCATGAGATTCAGCGGTGGCTCCATCGAGACTGACGCTTATCCGCTGAATGCCCGAGTCGATCACCTTGCGGACGATTTCCGGCGTGAGCAGGGTGCCATTGGTGGCCATAGTCATCCGGAAGCCCAGGCCATTGCCGTATTGCGCGAGATCGAAAACATCGGGGCGAAGCAGCGGCTCTCCACCGGTCAGAATGACAATAGGTTTTGCAACCTCGGCGATTTCGTCCATCACTCTGCGGCACTCAGCCGAAGTCAGCTCCCCTTCGTAGGGGCGGTCCTGCGCGGCTGCCCGGCAGTGAACGCATGCGAGATTGCACGAACGCGTAAGCTCCCAGGCTACAAGGCGTAAGTTCGCCTGAAGAGTTGCACCCGTTGTCATGGAGTGCGGGTGGCCTTTCATTTTGGTATGGTCTGTGTTCATTTACCGACTTTCGTATCACGCGAAGCCGCGCTTTTTGTCGTAGAAAAATCCGAACCCTGAATGCGGGGTTCACGCGAAGGCGCGAAGCCGCGAATAAGAAAAGGAAAAAGAAAAAACAGTCACTTTCCCTAACGTCAGCTTCTTTCTTCGCGCCTTCGCGTCTTCGCGCGAAAAAATATGCTACTTCCGCAGCAGCCCGGCGGCGTCCTTTGCAAAGTAAGTGAGTATGAGATCTGCCCCGGCGCGGACGATGGAGGTGAGAACTTCCATCATTATACGGTCCCCGTCGATCCACCCGTTTGCAGCGGCGGCTTTTACCATGGAGTATTCTCCGCTCACATTGTAAGCGGCGACCGGTCTGTCGAAATGCTCCTTCACGCGCCAGATTATGTCCAGGTAGGACAATGCCGGTTTGACCATGACCATGTCCGCGCCCTCTTCTATATCGAGAGCCACTTCCCTGATCGCTTCCTCCGTGTTGCATATGTCCATCTGGTAGGCCCGTCTGTCGCCGAATTGGGGCGCCGAATCGGCAGCCTCTCGAAAAGGCCCGTAGAAGCCGGAACAATATTTGGCGGAATAAGCGAGAATGGCTACCCGATCGAATCCTTCTTCATCCAGCGTCTCTCTGATTGCGGCAACCCGGCCATCCATCATGTCTGAGGGGGCAATGACATCAGCGCCGGCCCAGGCGTGGGAAAGGGCAACCTGGGCAAGTATCTCCAGTGTAGCGTCGTTGTGCACCTCATTTCCTTCGAGAATGCCACAGTGGCCGTGACTGGTATACTCGCAAAGACACACATCGGTAATGACGGTGAGTTCGGGCCAGGCTTCCTTGATTGCGCGCACGGCCTGCTGGACAGGGCCGTTTTCCGCGTGCGCCTCGGAGCCGCGCTCATCTTTTCTTTCCGGCAGGCCGAAGAGCAGGACCCCGGGTATATCGAGTTCAACAACTGAGCGAACTTCTTCGATGAGCTTGTCCACCGAGAACTGGAAGACCCCGGGCATCGACGCCACGGGATTTTTCACGCCGCTGCCGGGCACAACGAACAGAGGATATATAAGCTGATCGACACTGAGCCTGGTTTCTCGGACCATCCGCCGCAGATTTTCTGTACGCCTGAGCCTTCGTGGCCTGTATTCCGGGAAATACATATGGCACCCTCTCAAATTTTGATGAGTTGAATTATAAACTACTTCGAGAATTTACAAAACCTCTCGCCGGGTTTCACATTGGCGGCGACAGCCCACGCGGTGGCATCCAGTTTACCGGCTGACGCGGTGCGAACCTTGGTTACGAGCAGCTCCCCTCCCGCTACCGCTATTCTCAGGCCCTTCAAGTCAAGCCCTGTAACCGTCCCCGGCGCGGCATCGATGTCCCCGCCGATTTTTCCCGGCACGAAGGCTGCGCCGTAGAAACGCACCATCTCGCCATGAAAATCCGCGTAAGCCCCTGGCTGGGGGTCGCACCCGCGAATGAAATCGTAGATCTGCTGACCGGTCCTTTCCCAGTCGAGGTTCGCAACCCGGTCGTCACAAGGAGGCTCGTATGTGGCTTTCGAATCATCCTGAGCTATTCGCGGCGCTTTTCCTTCTTCGATGAGTTTGACGGATTCGACTAAAGCTTCCACTCCCATGGGGAAAAGGCGGTCGAAGTAGAGCGAGCCGGCGCTGTCATCTGCGCCGATATCGACTTCCTTTTGGAGCAGTATCGGGCCTGTGTCGATCCCCTCGTCCGGCCAGAAGATGGTTAACCCGGTCCGTTTGTCCCCCATTATCAGGGCCCAGTTGATTGCGCTCGCTCCCCGGTGGCGCGGCAGGATCGAGGGATGATAGCACACGGCCCCCTTTCCTGCAGCGCTGAAATAGCGCTGCGGCACCATGTTTGTGACGAATGCAAGCACCACCAGGTCCGGCCGGAACCCTGCAAATTCTGCGAAGATCTGGTCGTCCTTGAATGTTTTGGGCTGGATGTTTCTAATCTCCCTCGCCCGGGCGGCTTCTTTGAGCGGGTCGGGTTTTGCCCCCGGCTTTTCCTGCGGCGTATAAACCGCGACCACCTCTTCCCCTGCGTTCAGCAGGGCTTCCAGGGTCCTGACGCCGAAGGGCGCCTGCCCGATCAAAATGATCCGCATCTTGATTCCTCCTCACATTGTTTTCAATCGGTCCGCCCTTGTGAAGCGTCTTCCCGGTTTGTATCCAGAGGGTCCGCTTCGCGTTCGTCATCTTCCGGAGCGGGGGAGGTGACCAGCTTGCGGCACCAGTTCGGCTGCTCGTAAAGCGGTTGCATGCGAATCAGGCAAGGCTCCTGGGAGCAAATGCGGCATTCTGCGCCCACGCAGGGCTCGGCATGGATCATGGCGTCTCCCATACCCGGCAGCCGTGTTTTGAGAAGTTGCTCTATCTCCATGACTTCCCTGTGTGCATCCTCCAGGCTCAAATCGCGAGGGAGAATGAGATGAAAGTCAATGTAGATATGCTCGCCCGAACGCCAGGCGCGGAGCCGGTGAACGTCAATCCATGCAGGTTTTCTGTGCTGCGCGATAATCGAGCTGATCTGATCGAGCAGTTCTGGATCGTATGCGTGCATGAGTCGCGAAGAAGACTCAAAGATGAGCCGGGCACCGATGAAAAGAATGTTTGCCGCGACCACGCAAGCGGCGGCGCCGTCGAGAAAATACCATCCGGTCTGCCGGACCAGAAGCAGTCCGATAAGCACGCCCGCCGAAGTGTAAACGTCTGACAGGATATGCTTGCCGTCCGCCGTAATGGCCGAGGACCGCGTGCGTTTTCCGGTGCTCACCAGGGCTTTTCCGAGCCAAAGATTGACGAGCGCAGTACCGGCAAGGATGAGAAGTCCTAAATCGAGCTTCGGCAGTGCCCTGGGTTCAATGATCCTGGGCAGCGCCTGCCAGAATATTCCTCCTGCCGCGACCACAATGAGCGTTCCTTCGAAGCCCACCGAAAAGAACTCGATTTTTCCGTGCCCGTAAGGGTGGCCGACATCGGGGGGCTTTGAGGCCAGGAATACGCTCCAAAGGGCAAATGCGCTGGCAACCACGTTTATTATCGATTCGAGCGCGTCGGACAGTATTGCCGAGGAATTCGTGAGCCAGTAGGAGTAGAACTTCAGTATCATCAGGAGCGTGCTGATGGAAACGGACAAGGCCATCATCACGAGCCGTTGTTTTCTCTCTGCCGATACCGTCGATCCGTCTTCCATCCTCATTTCCGAAAATCGCCTTGCGCTGGAGATAATTCAAATCTATCCATACCCTTATAAGTTATCGGAACCGGACCAGCAAGCCGGTTATAGAAGAGGCCGTTCAGGTCTTTGACTTTTCTTTAGCCTGGAGGCGCGCGAGCCTTCGCGCTCCAGCCTCCCGGTTGCGCCGCTTGTCTTCCTCCGTTTCCAGGATGAGAGGGGGGGCTTGCGTCGGCCGGCCGTTCTTGTCCAGGGCCACAAAGGTGAGGAATGCGGCGGCTACTTTCCGGGTTTCCCCCGTCCGGAGATCTTCAGCATCCACGCGCACGCCTATCTCCATCGAGGTTTTACCCACCATGTTGAGGCTGGCTTTGAGTGTGACTAGGTTTCCGATGAAAATGGGCCGAAGCAAATCGAGCCGGTCTATCGAAGCAGTCACGACATTGGTGCGGCAATGCCTGATCGCTACCACGCCCGCTGCGGTGTCGATCAGCTTCATTATCGTGCCCCCGTGAACGTTTCCGGAAGAATTGGCATCCGGCGGGTACATCAATTGCGTCATGACGGTCCTGCTCTCCAGGACGCTCTTTCCTTCTGTTCTCATAGCTTACCCGGCCTCAATCTGTTCGGCTGATTTGCACAACGTTTTGACGCTTGTCTTCAATTGCTTCGGGCTTACGATTTGCGAAATCGAACCGTGAGCACCGAGCACGAGGCCCTTCGAACCACCCTGTCCGCAGTGCTCCCGAAAAGGACGTGGGCAAGGCCCGTTAAACCGTGAGATCCCATGACCAACAGGTCTATGCCTTTATCCTCCACTACTCTGAGTATCTCCGTGGAGGGGTATCCGGACTCGATATTCACGTTATAGGGCAGGCCGGGGGGAATTTTTTCCACATACCTTTCCCGGATTGATTTCATGGCTGACTGTGTAATTTCCTCGATAAACTGCGGATCATATTCGATAGGCATATAGGTGGAGTGCACAGGCGGGGAGAGAGAAAAGTTCACCGTTACGTGAATGATCTCGATCGAGGCGCCGAACTGGACCGCAAGGTCTCTGGCCACGGCGAACGCCTGGTCGGCATTTTCGGAAAAATCGGTGCAGAATCCTATGTTCTTGAAGAGTTTTGTTGGCATTTTCCCCTCCTTTGTCTTCACTAGATCTCGATGACCCAAATTGCCGATTCGCGAGCTGATTTTATGACAGCGGTCGATACGCTGCCAAGTAGAAATTCCTTTACGCGGCTCAGGCGTCTTCGGCCAAGCACCATGGTCGAGCACTCGAGTTCGGCGGCTTTGGCCAGAATGATTCCGGCCATGTCGCCGGATTCAACGCAGAAGTCGGACGATACCGACTCGGGCCGGAAGCCGCCCAGGACCAGTTTCTCCTTGGCCTCGGCAAAACAGTGGGCCATGTTTGTCTCCTCCTCCTCCCTCCAGAAGTAGCCCCCCAGGTCAGGTCTGCCCGCATGCCTGTGTTCGATTCGCTGAACCTCGTCCATTCTCAGTTTGTCTGGAGACACGGTCGGAAGAATGTGGAAGATCACAAATTCGAAGTGTTGCGCCCCGTTCAGGACCCGAACAGTGTAATCGATGATTTTTAAACAGCCCGGCATACAGTCGAGGGCGATAAGGAAGCGTTCCATGAGTCCACTCCTGACAGACACTGATAGTATACATTGTACATGACGCTGTGCCCGTTGCCTCAAAGAGAAAATAACAGTCCGGTATTAAATGTCGAGCATATTTAGTCGGAAGCGCTCCGTTAGAGAGGCTTTCTTTCAGTAGCTCATGCCATTATGGTCTAAGCTTAGGTTGGATTTCAACAGTGAAAGAGGGTGCGGGCAAATTGTTTAAATCTCGATTATGGGAGGTTAAACCATTACTTGTTTTTCCAGCGGGAAGCGGGCTTCCGTGACGCAGGATATCCCGGATGCATGAGAGGTGCCGCTCCATCTCCAGGAGCCCTTCCAGGAGTTCCTTTTCCTCGTCCGTCCGTTTTATGACCTGCTTGACTGAACCGTGCCGGAAGACGAGCCGGCGGTCCGCCGAAAGGGCGAGCACCGGGTCGTGGGTTGCGATGACAATGATCTTGTCGCTCTTGATGAGGAGGTCCAGAGCGCTGCGCTTGTCGACCCCCGCATTCTCGATTTCGTCGATGAGAATGACCGGCGACCAGCTCAAAAGGGCCGTATCGGCAATCATCAGGGCCCGGGACTGCCCTCCGGAGAGCTGTGTGAGCTGAGTGCAGGCGCTCAAGGGCTCACCGGCGAGGCGATTGGCCGCCTCGATCACCCTCAGTGCGGCGGCTTCCGGGTCCGGGACCTCACGACTTTCGGCATGGGCCCTGATGAATTCGCCCACCTTCATGTCGAGCACGAAGTTCATGTTCTGGGTGAGCTGGGCCACAAGTCTTCCCTGAAGCGCAAAGCGCATGTCGGGGTCGGGCGGGACCCCGTTGAGAAGAAGCCTTCGCCCGGTTGGGGTGTCCCCGTTTGCCAGGGATTCGATGTCCGAGAGGAAACGGCTCTTACCCGATCCGGTGGGTCCGAGGAGGGCCGAAATTTCGCCGGTCCGGAAATCTATATTCTCCGCCTCGTCCCTTCCTGCCTTGTCCCGCCCGGCGACCACGGTGAGGCTTTCCAATCCCTGCAGTATGCGATCCGAGCTCATGAAGATTTTCCGAAGCAGGCCTTCTTCACATTGCCCTTCTGGTACCTGGAACCGATTCTGGTTTCGCTGAGACAATAGGAACAAATGGCGGCCGGCATGGAAAACCGGAGCCGCATCTCCGTGATCGATTCCACCCCGGGGGCCTCGGCGACGATTTCGGCAAGGTCGCTGCAGCCCTGGCCCGTCAGCCCGTTCACATGCCGGATGATGGCCCGCCGGTTCATCTGCCGAATGCGGTAGCGGTACACTTCCCGCTCCGCCTGGGAGACCAGGTCGCCCTTGGTGATCGCCACCACGTCCGCCATCCGGAGCATCGGGCCGATCTTTTCCGGGGCGTCGATTCCCATGAGGTTGTCGATAACGCACAGGGCGAGCAATCCCCGGATGTGGGGAGAACAGCGGTTGCACAGGCCGGCGGTTTCGATTATACAGCACTCCGCCCCGCATTCATGGGCCCAACTGAAGGCCTCCTCGAGGTTCGTCACATAAAAGTGATCCGGACACAACCCCCCGGAGAGGGCGACGGTCACGGGGATAGCCGCGGCCTCATAGAGCGCGCCGTCGTTGCTCCGAAGACAGTCGAACTTAATTACCGCGCACGAGGTCCCTGCAGCCATGAGGGGTTGACAGGTCTTTGCGATGAGCGATGTCTTCCCGCAGGAAGGCGGGCCCGCTACGGTAATGAGCCTCATCGGGGCGCTCGCTGCATGAGCCGGAAGGAGGCGTTGAGTTCGTCCCGCAGGCGATTGACATCGTTTGACTCGATGAAGCTCCATCCGACCCACTTGAGACTCGCGCCGGCGGGAAGCCCCGACAAGCCGGTCAGGCCGAGGGGCGCAAACCAGGAAGCGCTCTCGATATTCGCAAAGCCTTCGGTGAAGAACGAAATCAGGCCGGCGAGCCGCTCCCGCTCGCTCTTCTTGGCCAGGAAATAGAGCGGGCTTGCGGCCGCTCCATCCTCCGGCCAAACCACACGGACGTGAGCCGGCTGTTTGGCGCTTTCGGCAAAAAACGCGGGAATGATGTAAACGGCGGCGGCTTCCGGGTCGGCCGACCCGGCTATCTTGGCCATCTTCGATGAGTGCATCAAGCCCTTGACGTTGGCGGCGAGCTGTCTCAGTCCCTCGATTCCCCGTTCCTTGTAGATGTTCAGGACGACCGCATCGGCCATATCATCGCCGTCTCCGCATAAGACGATTTCCATCCTGTAGCGCGGATGGAGCAGATCGTCCCAGGTGCGGGGGACGGGAAGGGGCCCCAGCCGGTTGGAATCCACAAGAAAGAGATAAGGGGTGGTGCCGTAAATAGTGTAGAAGCCGCGAGGGTCGATCATCCCCGCGCGTTCGATCATAGGGTTTATTCGAGGAGGAAGCACCGTTTCGAACACCCCGGGACGGACGAACCGCTCGACGAACTCCTTCCTCCAGAAATCCCCGAAACCGATGGATGCGATGATTGCCGGAAGCCGGTCCGGGTCTGTTTCCTGATAGAGAGGGTCGTATGGGTCGATGGACGTGCAGCCCATGGGGATGTGGATTGAGATATCCTCGGCCCGCCCCCTCATCTCCCGGGCGATCCGATCCACCTGGTCTTTCACCGCCAGCTTGACCGGACAGGGAGCATAGAGAAGCAGGTCGACTTTCGACGGCGCGAGGCGATCCGGTTCATGGCCCATCCCCACGATGGAATGAATCAACTTTTGAAGCTCCTGCATGCCAACCCTCCAGTCTGCGGTTTTATCCGGTAGCCACTTTGAATAGCAATTAATGAGCCAGCGATTAGGATCGCGCCCTTTCAACGGGGTAGTTCGCGTGACAACGCGAATTTTGGCGGAATCCAAACAAAAAAGAGGCGGGGAAGGTCATGCCGGATGCGCAGGAGATCTAATAAGCTTAAAGTCCTCGAGAGCAATCGATGCCCTGAATCTCAAGCAGCCCCGGCCAGCCGCTCTGAGACAGCCCTTTGCTTTTGCGGGCGGGCCTGAAGATACAGTGCGTTTGTTTCTCGATCATTTCCAAAGGAAACATTGCAAAAATGCAACCTATGGCGACAAAAATGTAAACCTTGTGACATCCCGGTTCAGGCGGGAAGATGCTTACTTATTAAAAGCCATGCTTCTTTCCTTTGATCGATTCAATATCAATCCGAATGACTGCCGCAGAGTTTAGATTTGTTTTCGGATATTCAAATCTCTTGTTTGAAAATTGCGCTACAATCATATCGAGCGCTTTGATCTTTTCCACTTCGTCTTCAACAAATGCCGCTTTGCCGAATCCTATCACCGTACGGTGTTTCGCTTCAAAGTCGCATGCCATATCGCTTTCGATAACGCCGTGTTCGACCGAAATCTCAAAACAAACATTATTATTGCGCTTCATAATTTCTATTTTCGTACCCACCCGAGCCGAATGGAAATAAAGCGCCGTGCCGTCGTATGCATAAAACACCGGAACGAGAAAGGGGATGTTGTTATCGGCGAGCGCAAGATGCATTACCTTTGCCGAGCGAACGATCTCATCGATTTCCGCGCGGTCGGTAATCTCCCGGTCTTTCCGCCGCATTGCGCCATGCGGATGTCCTGCGGATGGTTCGTGCATAAAATTGCTCCTTAAGAATCGCTTGCACTGCGAGATTATTGTTACTCAGGTGGACGCTGGCGTTGGAGATTATCTCTTGAAATTGTTGCGCCCTCTACTGGAGGTTATTCGGGGAAACGAGCTTCACGGTGGGAAAGTACGATGCCCTCAGAACATTGCTCCCATACATGATCGTTCTCAAAAACATCGATCAATACGTTTGAGTCAACGTCGAGATCTCTCATTCCCTGCCACCGGTCATTGCCATCATTTCATCGGTTGTCATTTTGACCGTAGCAATACTCGAAGCGCTGTAAATCTTTTCTCGGAATGATTACCGCTTTTTCTTAGGAGGTAAACGCGGTCACCGTCTTCCACAAAATCCACCTCGCTGTTTGGTATAATTCCAAGTTGTTCCCTAATGGACTGTGGTATCGTTACCTGTCCTTTTGATGTGACACGCAGGGGCTATCCTTTCGAGTAGGATTCTTACTGGTAAGAATATTACCCTAAACGAGGGTTGCCGCAATTGGCTTTGGACCCGGACGCAATGATTGAGCGCCGTTATCACGGCGAGACACAACATTATGGATAGCTTCCTAGATATACTGGTCCGCGAGTTCTGTTATCAGTTTTTCTAGATGGCCGCCCGTTTCCGATGCCATATCCTCCATTGCCGATTCCAGCCGCTGCCGCAGTACGGGATCGTTCAAGTCATCGAGCGACCTCAAGGCCCCTCCACGGCGGCCGAGGCGAAAAAGCAGTCTTTCCTCGTCGGGCGTCCCTGGGTAGCGAGCCAAAGCCGCGGGCACGAGCTGTGTTGTTATTTAGCAAGTGGCACTCCAAGATCCCTGCAGATCTTTTTTGCAAGTGTGTCATCGATTTCGGTGTGTCTGGGTATTGCCGACCTCTTGTTGAGCGTCGGGTTGTGCCACCATGAGTGCCGGCCTCACTCCCTTAAAAACTCGCACCCGCAAGACCGGAGGTATTTCAGGAACTCGGTTCTTTTCATAGGGCGATCTTAATTTCATGGAAGTCCCTCCCAGCAGCAGACAAAGCATCTTGCCTGTTGAACTCAAGTGCCTCTCGCAGAGTTACTTTGAGACTTTCGATGAGTTCCTCCCGAGTATGTTCCTGGCAGTTCACTCCTGGAACTTCTTCTATCCAGCCAATCCACCATTCACCCTCTTGTTTGAAAACACCTGTATACTCTTCATTCATACAAAAATCTCCTTGTATGGATTCTCGTCAGATATACTGATCCGCAAGTTCCGTTATGAGCTTCTCTACGTCGCCGCCTGTTTTCGATGCCATCTCCTTCAATGCAAATTCCAGCCGCTGCCGCATGACGGGATCTTTCAAGTCATCGGGCGACCTCAAGGCCCCACCACGGCGGTTGAGGCGGAAAAGCAGCTTCTCCTTCGGAGGGCAGCGTCAGGTAGCGGTCTATCACCGCGAGCATCGCTTCCTTTCCTTCCGGAAAGGTGCCCGTAACCTCTTCGAGCAGGTTCACGTTGTATGCGATTTATACGTACGTGCATCAAGGCTTCCGTACTCTTCATGATGTAAACAGGGCTATCGCATCCAAAAATCTCTCGCGGGTGAGTTAACTCGACTTAAAGATTGCCGATGCTTTAAACGCGCCGTGATTTCTTCGGTTCCTTTTCTTTAACCCAATCACGCAGGACCTTGTTGATTCGCGTCTGCCAACCAGGCCCCGTCGCTCTGAAAGTTTCCAGTACGTCTGCATCCAAGCGGATATTGACATGGATTTTTGCCATAGCAGCTATTGGGCGACCACGTGGTTTCAGCATCTCAGCAGCAACTTGCGGCCCAAAGAGGTCAGGCAATACTTCGGCGGCTGGTTGGGCACGATTGAAATCCTCATCGGTCCATTCTGGGTTTTCTTTATCAATCAGCTCAGGATTAAGTTTGCGTTTCATACCGAAGCACCTCCCGGCGGTTGGCCTTACGAAGACTAATAACCCGGATTACCCCTTCACGCGGAGTGAAAACCAGCGCATGGAGACGATTCTCAATCAAACCGAAAGCCCGGTAGCGTGGCTCCCCGTAATCCAGGCGCGTATCGGGGATGATCACCGCACTCTTCCACTCGAATCGAACGGCTTCCTCAAAGGAAACCCCGCGTAACTCAATGTTTCGGGCGTTCTTTTCGGGATCGAACTCGATCTCCATATGAATTATTGTACCCACAATAATTATTACGTCAAGCTATTGCCGCTCGGCGGGTTAAATATACTGGTCAGCAAGTTCTGTTATGAGCTTCTCTACGTCGCCGCCCGCTTCCGATGCCATTTCCTCCATTGCCGATTCCAGCCGCTGCCGCATCACGGGGTCATTCAAATCATCGAGAGCTCTCAAGGCCCCTCCACGGCGCCCCAGGCGGAAGAGCAGTCTTTCCTCGTCAGGCATTCCCAGGTAGCGGTCTATCACCGCGAGCATCGCCTCTTTGTCTTCCGGCAGCTTTCCAGCGACCTCTTCGAGCAGGTTCATTATGTGGTCGGATTTGAGCCGGCTTGAAACTTCGAGCAAGGAGATGAACAGCCTGATCTCTAGCACCGTTTCGTCATCCGATAGAGGTTTAAAGCGGCCGGACTGTTTGTCCTGGAAAAGAGGGACACGGGGCGGAACACGCAGTGTCCTCAGCCTTATGAAATGCGGGTTGATTTCGTTCAGGACCCGCGCCGATTCCCTTGCGTGATCCTCGGAAAGCTCCTCTCCTCCAAGCCCTGGCATGAAATATTCGGAAAGCTCCATGCCGGCTTCGATAACTTTCCGTCCCGCTTCTATCTGGCGTCCTGCGCTGACCCCTTTTCGTACGAATTCCAATACACGGTCAGACCCGCTCTCCATGCCTATGTGTATTCGGTCGAGCCCGGCCCGCCGTATTTCTCCAAGTTCGGCCACACTCATCTTGGCGATCGTGCTGCTGCGGGCATAGGATGTGATTCGCCTGATCCCTGGAATCTTCTGCTTTAGATACCCAATGGCTTCGACAAGCACGGAGGCGGGGAGCACGAAGCTGTTGGCGTCCTGAATAAATACGCTGCCTTTTCCCATATAGAGCCAAAGGGCCATCTGCCGGTGAAAATCATTGAAGTGGCCGCTGGTATATACGGTTTCCAAAATCTCACGGGTTAGTCTCCCCCCGTGGCCGAGCTTTGAGGAAAAGGCGAGAAGTTCTTCATGAATCTCTGCGGCCGTATCAATGTCACTTTTAATGTCTTCGAGCGAGCGCCTGCTGAACTGCTTGCCCTTGTACACCGGGCAGAAGGTACACCTGTTCCAGGGACAGTTTCTGGTGAAACGAAACAGCAGGCTCCCTGCTTCGCTCGGAGGGCGTATCGGCCCCTGTTCGAACTTTTTTTCTTTCATCGCTTAATCCCTGTCCTGATATTGGCTCTTTGAAACTGTGGGTGCACACTGCTAAACTGGTTAATTGCAGCAAGAAGAACCCTCCCTTTGGAAAATAACAAATTTATGGAGAAAGTATGGAAGAAAAAGTGACAGCGGTTTACCTTTTGGTGTGGAAACAGGAGGCGGCGGCCGGGGACGAAGGAAGCTTCGAACGTCCCCTGGCGGCACAGAAGGAAAAATGCCTGAAGTTTATCAGGGAAAAAGGAATAGATGAGTCTAAAGTGGTTTTCTATACGAGGAGGAGCGATTTGTTCAGGGATGTCGAGCGGGACCGGGTAGAGCGTCTGGTCATTAACGACATTGGAAGGCTTGCCGCAACGAAGGGAGAATTGGAGGGGGCCCTGTTCGAACTCAAGATGAGACAAGTCGAGATCATGTGCGTAGAGGGAGAAGTTTCGGCTAAATAGAGCCGGGGAGCCGATCCCGTGAGCAGTCCTGTCAACCCGGCGCCCACTTGATGTTGAGTGGGCGCTGGATTCCTGCTATTGAACTCGAATCGGCAGGCATTGATAAAATTTCTGGCCCCGTTTGAAATTTGCCCTTTCAATGAACAGGCCGCTTCCCACTATGGCGACATCAGAGCGCATCTTGAGAAGGGCGGGAAACCGATTGAAGCGATGGATCTGCTCATTGCTGCTCATGCACGGAGCTTATCGCCAACGCTGGTAACCAATAATGTAAAGCTCAACTTCTACAGTACCGGAAAACTTATGTTGTAATTTCAACAACATAGACTAGCACTTGACTTTCTTGGCACTACATTCCCGCTCTTTGAAAACTGAATCAGATTTCACGGATGGTGGGAGGGATCGCCACGCCAACCGCTTGGAACACTTTCCCGCAGACGCCCTTGCACTGGCTCCGCACAGCCATGCGCTTTCCGTCTTCTTCGAGCACCGTTTCGGTAAGGGCTTTGAGGTTTTGTTTGATTTGCGCCCATTCAAAGCTGTGCCCTGCGGCCTCCAGGCGCCGATAGAGTTCCTTTTTGAGCATGAGGGCGAGGAAGCTGCAAAAGACATGGCCCCTTATGGTTTCATCCAGGCGATGGTAGACGGGCCGGGTTTCCAGAACTGATTTCATATCCCTGAATGTGTGTTCCACCTGCCATAATTCTTTGTATTTCAGCGCCACATTCTTGGCCGACAAGCGAGTATTGGTCCTCAGGACCCATTTGCCGTCGAACCTAGCTTCCTGTTCGACCTTTTTGCAGTCGATGGTCGCGCTGCCTTTTTCGATCTTGAGAAAGCGCCTGTAGCCTCTGTTTCCCACAAGGGATTTCGGGCCATGCTTTAGTTGTGCTTCAAGGGATGCCAGGATGGATTCTCGGTCGGCCGCGTCCTTTCTGGCCTGTTTGGAGTTAACGCAGACGATGTAGCGGCGGTTTTCCACCCAAACCTCTTGCACCTTCAAGGGCGAGGGGTCTTTGACACGGGTCCCTTCCGGAACGACTTCCTGGTAGTTTTCGGCGCGGCAGAGCACGTCGCGTTTTACTTCCAAGACGTTGCGCATGCGGGTGCCGAGGATGTATGGAACCTTGTTTTCCGGTTTTTCGAACTCCCGGATGGTTTCCTTACTTATCATTCCTCTGTCGGCCACGACGCAGAACTTTGAGACATTGAATCTATCCCGGATTCTCTCCACAACCGGAATCAGAGTCGTTACGTCGGTGGTGTTGCCGGGCCACATTTCACAACACAGAGGACGCCCGTTGTCATCGAGGACAACTCCGACCACCATTTGATTTAGATCCGGGCGATGATCTTTGCTGAAGCCCCGCTCGCCAATCGTTTCTCCTCCGGCTCCCTCGAAATAGAAGGACGTTGTATCGAAAAAGACGAGGTCCAACCCGGAATAGAGGTGACGGTTGGCCATGAAGAGCCGTTCCTCGGCGACATCCTTTGTGCATCGGGGAGTAAATGGAGTGGCGTTCTTTTGGTCGTAAGTCTCCTCCCCGAGAAAGGCCATGGCACGGTAGAGGTGATGAAGCTCGATCTCATCTGTCCCGTTTACGAAATAGTCCCTGCGCCACTTGTCGCAGAAGCGGTCCGAGCCGCTCGCCATAAGCCTGTGGAGCACGGTCAGGAAAAGCGCTCGCTCTACGTCGAAAAAGAAAAACCTCTCAGAAAGAAGCCCTTTGAGGACCTTTGGAATCCCCAGCTCTTTCCACAGCCGCTCGAAAATGAGAGCAGGCCCTATCTTTGTAGATTCGGCACTGATGTCGCTTCTACCTGAAAGGACAAGGAGGGCTTGTTCGGAAAAACGCGCCAGGGAGCGAACCAGGGTTTCGACTTCCCCCTTGGTGTGCATTTGATCGAGTCTGCCAAGGGTTGCGATAACACGCTGGTTTACCTTGGTACCTTCCCGGTGGTTTTCGACGATTTGGAGGTATTCGTACTTACCGGACTTTTTGGTTCGAGCAAACATGCTGAAGTCTCCCAATAGGACACTTCAACATTAGCGGACAATTGAGCAGCAAATCAACACAAAACAGCAGATTCTGTGGCACTACATTTTTGACCGTCAGAAAAAACGATCCAGCATCCACGCGGGTTTGCTGGTAATGACCGGATGGTCACTGTAGAAGAAAAGTAAAGGAGTTCGACAGGGTCCCGGGGCTTCGAACCGAAAATTGGGCGTGACCTGCCCTTTAGATGCATTCCTGGTCTTGATAAATCCTCTATCCTTTAGTTTGTATCAAGTTTTCCCTCAGAATCTTGCAAATCCCAATCCCATGATCCCTATTACAATGAGGTAGATAGCGACAATGTAGTTGAGCAGCTTTGGCATCACAAGAATCAAGATGCCGGCAATCAGGGATATCAGAGGTCCTGGTGCGATGTGAGTCAGATTCATTGTGCCTTTCCTTTCTAAAAGTCAGTATCTTCTTATTATGTGATAAGCCCAGGCCATGAAAAGTAAACGGGAAGAGAGTAAAAATGGAACAGCCGGCTTTCCAATCAGAAAAGCCGGCTGGATTTGACTTAATTTCCCTCCCCCGTGAAAGGGAAAGGTGGACACTCAATTTTATTTTAACTCCGCCGAATGCGGCGACAAGTCCGATACAGGGATTTTTTCCATATATTTGCTCTTCATGCGAACACCGGATGAGAAAAGGTCGCGGATGTGGACGCGAATGAAGCGAACTAGCCGCCCGGCTTGATAGACGTAAGTCGGGCAGCGCCCCTGAGGGGCGATCCTGTGCCGGAACCTTCAGCAAAACCGGCGGTTACCTTTGCGTGCGGTCCTGCTCAGGGACCGACGGTAATGAATGGATCGATGCGCGCCTTCCATTTACCGTTCTCACACAGCACGGCCAGCGCCCCATTCACCACTTCCGATCCGTGCTCATAGGATTTGCCGTCAAGGTCGCAGGACCTGCACATCCTTACCCATCCAAGTTCGCAGTTTTCTTTATCGGACATTGGTTAAACTCACTTTCGTCATGATCTCCAGGTAAAGATAATCATTTTTCTTCGGGGCTGATTTTCATTGAGGAGACCTCATGGGTATGAGGCGAACTATTTTTCTGCCTCCAGGTATTTGATAGTTGCACAGTTCGAGGGAGATACGCTCTATCCCTGAATGCGCATAACCCGGCCAATGAAAAATGCCGGCCATGAGACTTCAAAGCTTCTTTGGATTAAAATCCGGCGGCGGTAGTACTTGATATGGGATTGAGGGGAAGACGAACCGACACCCGGGGGGTTGCCCGGGTCAAAAACGTGGGAACGAGTGCAGTTCGGACAAAACAGGCGGGGGTCCGAACCCCGGGGTTAAACCAGCAGCGCAAGGAATGAGAGCATAGAGCCTTCAAACGCTTGTTGGACGAAAGCCCCGATGAGCGCCTTGCCCACGGTCTCTCCGACCTTCGACACTGCGGTCTGCATGGGGTCCTCTTGTTCCTCCAACGGCAAAATTCTGTAGTAGCCCTTCTCTTGGAGAATCTTCAAAATCGATTCGGAATCTATTTTGTGATCGGTATAATTGATCGTGATACTGCCGGTGAGGGCGCTAATTGAAAAATTATCGACCCCCGGGAGCGATTCAAGTATTTCGCGTACTTTCTCAATTTCCGCGGGGTTCTGCTTGATTATCGGTGTTTTGATTCTAAGTCTCCCAGGAGTGCTGTGGCAATAAAAACTCATAGTATCTCTCCCGATTTTTGCCTTGCGCTTATCAATACTCCGCCACAAAATCTTCCATCCTCTAAAACCTTGTCTCTCCGAAAGAGTTCCCGGTTTCATCGCGGAATCATTCTTCGGCTGAATGGAATATTAAGGGCCGAATGTTACAGAAATTTGACAAATCCACTACAATTCGCAGACATTTCAGGCAGAATTCTTTTTATCCCCCTACGAGTCCTGCATTCGCACCTGTCTAAAGCCACTTCCTGACCTGCGCCCTGTAAACGTCATAATCTTCTTTGAACGTGTGCTCCAGCCGTTCTTCCTCATAGGGTATGAAAATGAGATGAATGATCCCGAAAAAGAAGGCCGGCGGAAGAAAGAAGAAAAGTGAACCCGAGCAGAGGAATGGCGCCAGCAACATCAACTCCATTCCAAGGTACATCGGATTGCGGGAGAATCGGAACGGCCCGGACCGAACCAGTGTCACCGCTGTTGCTGTCGGGTGGACAGGGTTTTTTTGCCGCCTGAATTCGTTCCATGCCCACATCATGACGCCAAACCCCGCAATTGATGCAGCGACGCCGAAACCGGGGCAGGAAAAGGGCCATAAACGAATAGCCGGCGTAAACCAGAACAAAAGGCTTGCAGCAGCCATCAGAAAAATCGCTATGCGGGGAGGTTTGAGTCTGACAATGGCATCTTTCATGATGAAACTCTCCTTTGATTTGGGGTTGCAAAGGGCTGCCAGGTGAATCCACCATATTCCACCATGGGATTGTTACCTGCCGGGCCGCACCCATTTTAGTTTAGTAGCTAAACATTGTGCGCAAAAAAAATCTCCCTCACTTATGGCCGTGAGATTTCATTTTCTCGCCGGTTTGGTCCATAAACTTATCGAGCCAATGGAACATGGAAACAAGAAAGGCCACTTTCTCGTCAGAATGCCGCTTAAGCTCATCGCAGAGCGGTCCTATGGTTTGTTTACCGGTCCTCCTGCGTTCCTCGTAAGCCCCCCTTCCGGCTTCGGTCAATTCGATAAAGACTTCCTTGTCATTTGCGGCTCTTTTGTATCTGCGGACAATTCCCTTGGTTTCGAGCTTTTTCACAATCTGGGAGATCGCGCCTTTCGTCACCCCGGAAGCCCGTGCAAGGCCGGTTATGTTCATATCAGGATTGGCTCCGATCCTGTCGAGCATGTGGCGCTCGGAATGGTACAAACCATGATCCGGGGAATGCCGAACGGGTATCTTTTCCAAGGCGTTGTATTTATTCACAACCCTGAGAAAGATCTCCATGATCTCGTTACTTGCAGCTTCACTGTCCATAAATATATTGTTTACTATCTAAACAATAAAGTCAACCAAAAATTCCGAGCCCCCCGGACCGAGTGGGGGGCTGAGGGGTCACTGACCCGGCAACATCGGCAAAAGGGAGATCGGATCGAGCTGCCCGGGAGCCCGCTATTCAGGTTCCGGTCTGGTAAGACTCTGCAGCGCTTCCTTTACAGACTCTCTTAGCGCCGGTTGGTTTTTCACCAGGACAAGGCGCTCCCACAGATCCGGAGAAATTACCTTTTCATCGTATTTTATGATTATGGACCGTGCAGCGGCATTAGTCCTGGCGTCCAAAATGCCGGTAAAGTATTTCATCAGGTCCTCGGCATCGAGATCTTGTGCGAGAAACAATCCCGAGAGCTTTACCTTGAGTCTGATACGCCCCGGAATGTGGTGGGAGATTTCCGCTTGACAGGCAACGTCAAGCAGCTTGTCTATAAGAATATGGCCTTTTCCGTTTTCACTCGCCATTTTCGGCATGTCCTATGTAAGCTGTAGAATATTTTGTCATCATAATGTCACAGTCATGTAACTTGACATCACACAAACGGCAACATATTGTAACCACCAAGGAATAGCTTTTTCTGTTCACCAGGTATTTGTTTGAAACGGGACTTGAACCTCCATGGCCGAGCATACGCAAATTGTATCAAACACTCCAAGGCGTACCCGAATCCGGCTTTCCCGTAAAAGGCGAAATCGGGAAGAAATGACCCGACTTGCCAGGGCTCTTGAAGAATTTCCCTCTGTCAGTCGCGTCGATACCAATCTACAAACCGGGACCATCGTTGTCCACCACGAAAAGGAATCGCTCGAAGATATCCAGTCCAAACTGAAGGACCTGGGCGTGATAGCGATGGCCGCAACGGGCGTCGAAATGCCCGCAAAATCGCTGACAGATGCAATTTCAGATCTCGAAAGCCGTCTGGGTTTTTCGACCGGACGCATTCTGAATCTGAAGCTGCTGGTGCCACTCGGATTCGGTGTTCTTGCTTTTCTGCAACTCGCCAGGCGCGGTTTTCAACTTGAGGGTGCGCCCTGGTACGTACTTGCTTACTTCGCATTTGAATCCTTCGCGAGGTTAAATAAACCTGACGAAGAATGTGCGCCGGAAGAGTTGGGCTCCGAATTATAGCGGCCGAAATCAATAGATAAAGCATAATTATTACGGAAAGCTTATATATTGTTGTACGGGCGCACTGCAATTTTGCCAGGTACGAGCTGGTTTGTGAAGCCAACAGAGGAGGTGGGAGATGGCGCTGCTCAATGGATTAAAGATCGGGACAGGTCTGGCGATTGGTCTCGTGGTGATTGTCCTGGCGCCTGCGATCGCCCCGGCAATAGCAGCCGTGGTGAGGCCGGTGGCAAAGGCATCGATTAAAAGCGCCATAATCCTCTATGAGAAAACATTAGAGTTGATTACCGAGGCCAAGGAATCGGTGGAGGACCTGGCAGCGGAAGTTCAGGCGGAGCTGGCTGAGGAAAGGCGCCAACAAACCCTTAAGCTGGCCGTTGGCGCCGGTGACGACGCGAATGTCTACTAAGAGGTGTTCATTTCCCACAGCACTTCCCGGCGTTGCGGGCCTGGCGCGATACGCGATAAATTGGGTCCCGTGACCTTTGCTCCTAATGACTGCAGGTTTGTAAGCAAGGGAGAAAGAAATGAAAGAGGGCCAATCGGCTTCACCGGAGAATGCTCCATTCAATAAGAGCACGGGAGCGCAAAAAACTATAAAAGAAGGCATAATCAACGGCTTTCAGGTTATAAACCAAATCGAGGCAGGATTGGTGGATCTCGCAAGAAACACAGTCACAGACACGATAAAGGCGACCGGGACCGTCGCTAACGAGGCGGTTTCGGTGGCGGGCGACATTATCAAGGGGACCATTGCGGCCGCGCAGGAGGCTGGCTCGGGTCTTTTGGACGCGACCAGGAGTATAGCAAAGGGTATCATCCTCGGGGTAAGTGAAGTCGGCGGTGACGTGGTGGGCGCTGCAGGCCAGACTGCCAGAGAGGCCGTAAAGGGGGCCGCCGATGTCGGGGCGGACGTCGCGCTCGTTGCAAGGGGAGCGGTCGATGGTATCGTGGAGGCCATGGGACAAATCGGCGGAAACGTCAATGAAGTCGCCAGGGCTGCGGCAAACGGGGCAATCGAGGCGGCCGGCTCTATCGGGGAAAATGCTGCAAGCGCAGTGCGAGGAATTTTGACGGGCGTTATTGCCGGTGTTAAGGACGTAGCCGGAGCGGCCTTGCCGGGACGGCGAGAGCCCCGGCCCTAGCCGGATTTTATCCGGGAACTCTCCGGAGTTCAGACCGAAGGTGAATTCACCCTCAAAGGACGGTAGGGAGGCGGTGTGACCGCAGCCAAAGCCTCCCCCGGACTTGATCCGGGGTCAGGGGCTCGCCGCTCGCCCGGAACTTTACCGGGTTTTCGGATGGACCTTGGCGAATTTCAAAGAGGGCCGGCGGTTCAGGGGCCCCGATCCTTGTGAAAATACTCCAGGCAGGAAATCGCCGTGGTCGAGACTTTGCACGCCGGCATAGCCGGAAGATCGAGATTCAGAGTCAGTGAGCTTTACCGCTGTGATCCACTCAAGGAGCACCTCGAGCGCAGACTTGCCCGGGACAGCGCAGTAATCAGCGCCAGCGCGAACACACTAACCTCAGCCATTTTGGTACACCATGATTTAGCGGTTTCCCGGGGCCTGATCGGGTCTTTGATCGAAGAAGCCGTGTCAGAATACGGTCGATCCAACGGAAAAGATTCAGGTGAGTTCCGAGGATGGAGAACGGGGGCCGACGGGTGGAAGAGGGATGTTGACGGCCGGATCTCCGAGGAGGAATGCTCACCGGCGTCCGGCCCTCGCCCTCCGTCAGAACAATCGATCATCGAAAGAGTCAAATCCGGTTTTTTCGGCAGCCCAAATGCTCAGCCCGAACGCGCCTGGCATATGATCGGCTCTGAGGCGGCGCTTGCCGCCCTGGGAAGTTCGGCAGAGGTTGGGCTTTCGAGCGAAGCGGTCTGCGAAAAGCTTGCTCTATTTGGTCCTAATCATCTTCCGGAAGCCCCGCGCAGGTCAAAGTTAGAAATCTTTCTCAATCAGTTGAATTCCCTGCCGGTCGCTCTGCTCGGCGTTGCTGCTGGAGTTGCCGTCCTTACCGGAGGAGTTGTCGATGCGGTCGTAATAATGGCGGTAGTGGCAATCAATTCTTCAATCGGCTTTGTAACCGAAAATGAGGCTGAGAGGACGATCTCCTCTCTCAAAACCCTCACGCACCCATCGGCTGTGGTGGTCAGGGACGGCGTTAGAAAGCGAATCGACGCCCTGAATGTTGTCCCGGGGGACACGGTGATCCTGGGACCTGGAACTTACATCGGGGCCGATTGCAGACTCCTCGAGGCAGCCCGCCTGAGTGTCGATGAATCAAGTCTCACCGGCGAGAGCATCCCCGTGCTCAAAAAGACGGAAATGATTGAAGAAACAGATACGCCGATCTCCGACCGGAAGAACATGGTCTATATGGGCACTCTCGTCACCGGGGGGCAGGGGCTTGCGGTCGTGGTTGCAACGGGCCGCTTCACGGAGATCGGAAAACTTCAGGCGATGATCGGCGAAACCGTCGCTCCGCAGACCCCGATGGAAAAGCAGTTAAACACAGTGGGCAATCAACTTGTGTTGGCGTGCGGGGCCATATGCGGGCTTGTTTTCATGATGGGACTGATGAGGCGGACCCCGCTGGGGTTGATTCTCAAAACGACCATTTCTCTTGCGGTAGCCGCTGTCCCGGAGGGGCTTCCCACAGTTGCCACGACGACCCTGGCGCTGGGCATCCGCAAATTGAACTCCCACCGGGTAATTATCCGGGATTTGGAAGCCGTGGAAACGCTGGGAGAAGTACAGACGATCTGCTTTGACAAGACCGGAACTGTTACTGAAAACCGCATGGCGGTTACGAGGATATTTACCGGAAATCGCAATGTAGAGCTTAAACCGGAGGGATTTTACCGGGGCGCGCAAAAAATCAGCCCGCGCAACAGCCCGGAGTTGGTACAACTGGCGAAGATATGTATCCTGTGCGGGGAACTCAGCGAACGAGAGGGTGACAAAGGTTCATCTACCGAAAATGCATTGCTCGAGTTCGCAGTGCGCTCCGGTCTCACTATAGCGGAGATCAACGAGCGTTATCCCAGAATCGACACGAGGTTGCGCACCGAAGACCGTCATTTCATGGCTACCCTTCATGGCGCCGGCGCCGTTAAAAAGTTTGTGGCTGTCAAAGGAAATCCGGTGGAAGTTCTCGCCATGTGCGACGTGCAACTTGTTGGAGGTCAAAAGCTCCCCCTCAGCGAGCAGGACATCTCGAGAATCGAACTCGAAAACGAACGCATGGCGGGCGAGGCGTTGCGAGTGCTTGGATTCGCATGCCTGTCGGTCGACGATGATGAAGTTCCGGACAGACTCAGCGGTTTGACCTGGCTTGGACTCATTGGTATGGCGGACCCGATGCGCCCCGGAATGAAGGAACTGGTGGCCCGCTTCCACCGCTCCGGGATAGACACTATCATGCTGACGGGCGACCAGAGCCCGACGGCCTATGCAATCGGAAAAGCGCTGGGCCTGAGCGGGGATGACCCGATAGAGATCCTTGATTCCACCAGCCTTACCGACATCGACCCGGAAGCCCTGAGGGGTCTTGCACAAAGGGTGCACGTATTCGCCAGAGTTAGTCCCGCCCATAAGCTGCAGATAGTCCAGGCGCTGCAGGATGCCGGGAGAATAGTGGCGATGACCGGGGACGGCGTTAACGACGGGCCGGCGCTCAAGGCCGCCGATATCGGGATCGCCATGGGCAGCTCCGGGACCGACGTCGCGCGGGAAGTGGCCGACGTAGTGCTCGAGGACGACAATCTCGAAGCGATGGTCGTGGCGGTCGGCCACGGCAGGACCATATACGATAATATAAAGAAATCGCTGCATTTCATCCTCTCGACCAATTTCAGCGAAATAGAGGTGATGTTTGTGGCCGGTGCGGCCGGCATAGGTTATCCACTGAGCGCCATGCAACTTCTCTGGATAAACCTCATATCGGATATCTTTCCCGGTCTCGCCCTTGCTCTGGAGCCTCCGGAGCCGGGAATACTCGACAGGGCGCCTCGAGACCCGAAAGAGCCGATCATAGGGAAGTCCGATTTCAAGCGGATAGGGATAGAATCAGGCGTAATCAGTCTTGCAACCCTGGGCGCTTATGGGGTTGGCCTGGCCCGCTACGGAATTGGGCAAAAGGCTTCCACCCTGGCTTTTCAGAGTCTCACCCTTGCCCAATTGTTCCATGCCATAAGCTGCCGCTCGGAGAAGGTGAGCATCTATGACAAGGAAAAACTCCCCACGAACAAGTATCTCACCCTTGCGCTCGGAGGTTCAATTGGCTTGCAATTGCTCACTTTTGTAGTCCCGGGGCTTCGCAATCTGCTCGGGCTTTCCCCGCTTAACCTTTTCGATGGCGCTATAATCGGGATCAGCTCGATTCTGCCGCTCCTTATAAACGAGGCTACGAAAGGGTTTAAGTCTGGTCCGAATTCGGAAAACGAGGGGCAAACGAGATGAAAAAAAACTTCATGCTTACGTCTGAGTCGGTGACGGAGGGCAACCCGGACAAGCTCTGTGATATTATCAGCGACGCCATAGTGGACCATTTCCTGGAACAGGACCCCTACTCCAGGGTAATTGCCGAGTGTTCGATTGCCGCCTCGATAGTTTTTATTGCCGCAAGATTTGCATCGCAGGCAGCGTTCAGTCTTTCCGAAATAGCCAGGAAAGTAATCAGCAGGGTTGGATACGACGGCCTCGATTTCAACGCGAGGACTTCCAGCGTGCTGACGAGTATAAAGGAGCTTCCACTTGACCCGGCATACCGCTTCGATGAAAGAAAGCTAACATCAAAGCAGATACAAGCAATACCGGCCGGAAACCAGGTTACTACATTCGGGTTTGCGTGCCGCCAGAACGATGCGCTGATGCCTCTTCCCATCTGGCTTGCCCATAAGCTGTCGAGGCGAATGAGCACGGCGGCAAAAGAAAAAATTTTGCCCTACCTTTGTCCGGAAGCCAAAACCGACGTGGGAATCGAATACAGGGATCGGAAACCCTCGCGCATCCATAGCATTACCATCACGGCCAGCCAGAAGGACCCCGAAAAACCGAAGCTGGACAAACTACGGGCCGATCTGAGGGAGGCCGTAATCGACCATGTGTTCAGTGACGAGCCCCTCAGGCCCGACAGCAAGACCGAGATATTCATAAATCCGGAAGGCGTTTTTCACCTGGGAGGCCCTTCCGTTCACTCAGGCCTGACCGGAAGAAAGAATGCCATCGATACCTACGGCGACTACTCGAGACACGGCGGGGCCGCTCTCAGCGGAAAAGACCCGCTTCGCATAGACAGGGTGGGGGCCTACGCCGCGAGATACGCAGCCAAGAACCTCGTGGCGGCTGGGCTGGCGGATGAGTGCGAGGTGCAGTTGAGCTATTCGATTTCCAGGTCGCGTCCCGAAAGCGTTCAGGTGGAGACTTTCGGGACCGGCAAAATTCCTGACGAGAAAATGACCGAGCTTCTCGAAAAACATTTCGATTTCCGGCTGGCCGCCATAGTCAGGGATTTCAAACTGAGAAGGCTTCCGGCAAATGGGCAGGGAGGGTTCTACCAGAAGCTTGCGGTCTACGGCCATATGGGCAGGCTCGACCTGGATCCGCCATGGGAGAAAACGGACAAGGCGGATATGTTGGAGGCGGGCTGATCCCCTCGGTGAATCTGTCCCGGCCAAGTCCCAAAACCAAATCATTTACCAATTGAGGCGCCAGCCGTTGAAGGCGGCGCTGCCGGCGGGTTCACTTATCAGAGTTTTGCTTTGCCGGCAAGGTTATTATGAACGTCGATCCTTCCCCCGGCTTGCTCTGCGCCGTAATGCTCCCTCCATAGCGTTCTACGATCTTGCGGCAGATGGCAAGTCCCATCCCGGTTCCTTCGTAGGCACTCCTGCCGTGAAGGCGCTGAAAAGGCGCGAATATGCGTTCCATGTATATCTCGTCGAAACCGATGCCGTTATCTTCCACGAATATACGGCAACCATGATCTGTCGGCCGGGAATATATTTTGATGTGGGGCCGATCGTCGCGATGAAATTTCAGCGAATTGGCAATGAGATTTTGAAAAAGTTGATAAATCTGGCTTTTTTCAGCCTTGATGACAGGCAACTCCGAGACTTCTACATCAGCTCCCAGCCGTTTAATTTTTAGCTCCAGGTCCGAAACCACTTCCGTCACAGTCTCCCGAAAATCCACAGTGTCCAGAGATTCGGGACGGGTAGCCACGCGGGAATATTTGAGAAGATCGCCGATGAGCTGCTGCATCCGTTTTGCCGCATTCTGCATCCTGTTGAGATAATCTTTTCCTTGTTTGTCCAGCTTATCACCACTTTTGTTTCCAAGCATATTCCCAAAGGCATGGATTTTTCTAAGGGGCTCCTGGAGGTCATGCGAGGCGATGAAGGCAAATTGCTCGAGTTCCCTGTTACTTTGCTCAAGTTTTCCTGCAAACAGCTTAAGTTTTTCCTCTGCCTGTTTCCGATCCGAGATATCGGTCATTGTCGTCCGGGTAAGATTTTGACCGTTTGAATCCAGCACGTATGCACTGTCAAGCTGAACGTAACCGTTGATCCGGCTCCTCCCGTTAAGCTTTATTTCGCACGTGTGAGGCTGCCTCGTTTTAAAGACCTTCCTCAAATGAAGGTGCAGTTCCTCCCTGTAATCTTCCGCCGAGAATAGATTGAAAGGCTTCCCGATCAGGATGCTTCTTTCCACTCCCAGTTGCTTTGCAGCGGTCAGATTAGCTTCAACTATTCTGCCTTCTTCATTTATAGTGAGGTAACCCACGGGGGCGAAATCATAGAGGTCGGAGTACTTCTTTCTCGACTGCTCCAGTTCGTACTGGACGGAGCGGAGCTCTTCGTTTTGCATTTCGAGTTCAGTCTGGTGAATCTGCAGCTCTTCGACGAGCTTGCGCACGTCCTCAACCGGCATATTCTCAATCGGTGACTTGAATTTCAGGGTCTCCACGGCCCGATTACGAAGCTCGGCAATTCTTGCATCACTGTCCTTCATAGCTCTCCGATCCCGATTCTCAATGTTGTGGAGTTCCCCCGGCCTGTCGATGCGCCGCTTCTCTAATTGTGGGAAAACGGTCCCCGGTTCCCCGCTCTTATTCGGTGATGTCCTCCATCGCAAGAAGGATCAATTGCGGTTGGCTGCCCCTCTGTTCGATCCGCCTTGCATTCAGGACCAGCACTTTATGTCCGGCCGGCGCGAAATCATGCTCGACCCTGAAGTCGTGAAACGAGCTCTTCTCGGGTATGATCTTTTCGAGAAGTTCCCACAGCTCCGGAATGTTCCACTGACCGTTGCCGAGTTCGTGGAGAGGGACCCCTTCGGTTTCCTGCCTCGAACTCCTGAACGTTTCGTAGAAAGCCCTGTTGCCCGAGACAACCCGAAAATCTCTATCGATAACCAGCAGAGGCTCCCGGATTGTATCGACGATGCTCTGTGCAAATCCTTTCGCATCGTCTGCCAGGGCCTGAGCGCGTTTCGCCTCGGTTATATCTATAATGTTAATGACGACCCCGTCTATTAGATTCTCGATTGTGCGGTAAGGGAGCACCCGGACCGAAAACCAGTTTCCGTCATCATCCTGGATCTCATGGCTTTTCCGGTGCAGGGTGTTCAAGACGTCAGCCGCTTCCTTGAGAAGGTTAACGCCTGAAATTTTCGATGTGATATCGCCAAAGGACCTGCCGATATCCGTCTCGATGAGATTAAAGATCCTGGTCGCGAAAGGAGTAAAACGCCTGATATGAAGGCGGTTGTCCAGGAAGATTGTGGCAATCTCAGTGCTTGTGAGAAGGTTATCCAGATCGTTACTTAACTCCGAGACGCGGCCAAGATTTTTCTGAAGCTCGGAGTTCAGCGTGTTCAGTTCTTCGTTGGTGGATTGCAATTCCTCGTTTGCGGACTTAAGCTCCTCGTTGGAAGCTTCGACTTCTTCCACTGTAGCCTGGAGGTGCTCCCTGGTGGCCTGGAGTTCCCGCTCCAAAATCACAACATGGGGATCGATTTCCTCGGATGAAGAAGCCTTCTTTTTCTTCTTGGATTTTTGGGGCCTGCCCTTTTCAATAAAGGCCACAACGCTCAAGCCATTTGCTTGAGTGAGAGGGCTAACCAGGAGATCAAAAATTTGATATTCTTCTTTTTCCCCGAGGGCAAGGCTTTCAATGCTAACCGGCCTGCCATCCCTTGCGGCTTCATAGAGGGCCAATTCCAGTTTGAGACGCAAGCTCTCCTTTGCCATCTTCAATATGTTGAAGCTCGGTTTTCCTTCGGGGAACTTCAGATATTTTTCAACCGCGCCATGTGAAAAGAGGATCTCATTTTTTTCGTCGACTATGACATGGGGTGGAGAAAATAAGTCCACAACGGCCCTTGCGCTTAAACGGCCAAGGTCTTCCGTTTCATAGACATGGCGGCCCCGGGCGGGCTGCATTGCGGTCGAGGCGTCCTCGGTTCCAGGGACAGTTCCGGCCCAACGTCTCGAGCCGATGTCTTTTCGCCGATAAATCTTCCAGTGGGCCTCAATTGTGGAAAAAAGATCGTCAAACCTCCCGATCGACTCCGAGGAGCCAAGAAAGAGATACCCGCCTTCATTCAAAGAGTAATGAAAAAGTGGAAGCACCTTTCGCTGGAGTTTCATGCCCATATAGATAAGAACGTTGCGGCAGCTTATGAGATCCATTTTTGAGAAAGGCGTATCATGCACCACGTTTTGGACCGCATAGACGATCTTCTCACGAACAAACTTCTTTATCCTGTACGAACCATTGGATTTTGCGAAAAAACGTTCCAGGCGCTCTTCGGATACATCGGATACAATGCTCTCCGGGTATTCCCCCAACCGGGCGCGATCTATGGCGGCGGGATCGATATCGGTCCCGAATATCTGAATACTGTGGTGTGCATTTACCTTTTCCATGTATTCGACGAGCAGTATGGCAATAGAAATAGCTTCTTCGCCGGTCGAGCAGCCGGGGACCCAGATTCGCAGAGTGGAGCCCGGCTGGGAATCCTGGGTCAGCTTTGAAACAACCTTTTCGAAAAGGAGCTGGAAAGCCTCGGAGTCTCTGAAAAACCGGGTCACGCCGATGAGAAAATCCTTATGGAGGGCCTCTGCTTCAGAAGGATTTTCCTCCATATAGCGAAAGTATTTCTCTATGGACTCTATCTGGTGTGTTGCCATCCGCCGTTCTACTCTCCGCCGGATGGAGGACTGCTTGTACTCCGTAAAATCGACTCCGGTCCGGGTCCGGACCAGAAGAAGTATTCTTGCCATGAAATCTTGAAAGGTCTTATGGATTCTCCCGTTCTGCTCGGTGGACAGCATGTAAGGTTGCTTTACATATCTCAAAATTCCTTCGGCCATTTTCTCGACCGGAAGCACCAAATCAACAAGGCCTGTTGCAACGGCGCTCCTGGGCATTCCATCGAATTTGGCCTGATTTACATCCTGGACGACAACCACGCCGCCTTCTTCTTTGATGGCCCTGAGCCCCAGGGTGCCATCCGTTCCGGTCCCCGAGAGGATGACACAAATGGCCTTTTCTTTCTCGCTTGCAGCAACGGAGCGAAAAAAAGAGTCGATTGGGAAAAGAGGGGCCTTGCCTACTCTTGGCTCAGTCAAGTGAAGAATTCGGTTGATGATAGAGACTTCCATGCCCGGCGGATTGACATAGACCCCGTTGGGCTCGATTTTCGTCCCGTTTTCCGCCAGGTGGACGGCCATCTTCGTCTTAGCCTGTAAAAGCTCACGCATAGCGCTCTTGGCCCCGGGCGATAAATGCTGGATGACAACGAAGGAAAGGCCCGGATCGGGAGGCATATTGGAGAAAACAGTTTCAAGGGCCTCGAGCCCGCCGGCAGAGGCGCCCATTGCCACTATAGGAAAACCATCAGCCGTTTCAGCCTCAGGCGGCGAAAGGCTCAAGGAAGCTGCACTCTCATGAGTGTCCGTAAAAACCTCGGATTGTCGTGCGGGTCTTTCTTTCGTGGTTTGATTCCCGGCCTTCTTTGCCATTTGCACGGCCTTTTAACGCCTGGGTTGGAGATAAATAACGATACTTTGAAAATAGTACGAAGATTGTCTAATAGCAAATTCTTAATACTTTCCAGTCGAATGTATTCCGCTTATTCAGTGAATGGCCGTTAGGCAACATGTTCCCGGATTAAATTGTAAGTGGGCCTGAACCATTTCTTAACAGTACGTTATGTCCCTCCGGACACTCTGAAACCATGAAAAGAACCGGCGCTGCGAACGTGCAAACTCATGCCTGTGTCTTCTGATTTATCCGTGTGCATCTACCGCGCTACGCTCCTTCATCCGTGGTTTGAGTCTTTCTCTGCGCCTTCTAAAGATCGACCCTGGCCCTTCGAAGCGGGCCAGCGGGTTTTTGAAATTATCGAACGCCTCCGCGTGAAAGCCTGTCTTTTCGTAACAGGGGCGACGAAAATCGAAAGGGCGATATCCGTTTCCGGAAATCGCCCTTAGTGAATGCTCTGAATTTAAAAAGCAAAAACCAATAGATTAGTTTTTTGAGCTTTGCTGGAAGGCGCCTTACTTAAGGTTATGATGCACCTTGCAGGCGCGTACGGTGTTTTTCATGAGCATCGTGATGGTCATCGGTCCCACTCCGCCGGGAACGGGCGTGATGGCGCTCGCCCTCTGGGCCGCTTCTTCGAAGGCTACGTCTCCCTTGAGGATTCGTTTGCCGTCTGCGGCTTTTCCCACTTCGTTCACTCCCACGTCGATCACGACGGCCCCGGGTTTTACCCAGTCGCCCTTGACATATTCAGTGACTCCGGCGGCAACGACCAGGATGTCCGCGCGCAGGCAGTGTGCCTTGACGTCCTTGGTGCGGGTGTGTGTTACGGTCACCGTAGCGTTTGCGCCCGGCGCCTTCTGCATGAGCATCATCGCAATCGGTTTGCCGACGATATTGGACCTTCCCACTACGACAACTTCAGCGCCGGATATCTGCGCTCCGGATCGCACAAGGAGTTCCTGAATGCCGGCAGGGGTGCAGGGCAGATAATCGGGCTCCCCTATCATCAGTTTCCCAACGTTTACCGGATGAAAAGCATCGACGTCCTTGCCGGGGTCAATTGCCAGCAGCACGCGGTTTTCATTCACGTGTTTGGGCAGAGGCAACTGGACCAGGATTCCGTCGATTTTCGGGTCCTTGTTATACTTGTCGATGAGCTTCAGCAGTGCTTCTTCGCTCAGATCGACGGGCTGGCTATCCTGGACGGAGTAGAACCCGAGTTCATGAGCGGTATTCTGCTTGGCTCTGACATAACTCTGAGAGGCCGGATTCTCGCCGACGAGGATGGTGACCAGGCCCGGTACAACCCCGTGCTTTTCCTGCAGCGCCTGGACCTCGACTTTGAGTTCGGCCCGGATCTCCTTGGCCACCTCGGCCCCTTTAAGCAGTTTGGCAGACATATGATATCTCCCGTAATTATTTGGATTACCGGATACGTCTCGACTCTGCGAGAGGTATCCGGTATCCGGTTAGAACAGGCCTGTGACTTTTCCGGTCTTTACATCGACGTCAATCCTGCGGAACGCAGGGTCGGAAGAAGTCCCCGGCATGAGGCTGATTGCTCCAGCGCACGGGCAGAGGAACTTGGATCCCGAGTAGATGAGAACGTCACGGATCGGCAGCACCCAGCCCTTGGGCGTACCCTTGACTGCCGGATCGTGGGTCAGGCTAAGGTGAGTCTTGACCATCATGGTGGCATACTCATCATACTTTGAATCCGCCTCGAGCATCTTGGCCTTTGCTTCGGCTTCGGCCGTCCATGCGACGCCGTCCGCGCCGTAAACTTCTTTGGCCACGAGGGCAACGCGGTCTCTAAGCTTCATTTCCAACGGATAGAGGAATTTGAACTCGCTGGGTTGTTCGCAGGCTTCGATAACCGCGTCGGCAAATTCCAGGGCGCCTTCGCCGCCCTTGGCCCAATGCTCGGACAGAGCGCAACGGGCGCCGGCGGCTTCCGCATGCTTGCGGACCAGAGCGATTTCAGCCTTGGTATCCGTATGGAAAGCGTTGATGCACACAACCGGGTTGATTCCCGACTTGCGGATGGTGTTGATATGGTGGACCATATTGGGAATACCCTTCTCGACCAGAGCCAGGTTTTCCTTGGTGTAGTCCTCGGGAAGGGGGAGACCGGCCACAACTTTGGGTCCGCCGCCGTGCATCTTGAGCGCGCGGATGGTCGTGGTAAGAACCGATACGTGAGGTTTCAGGCCGCTGTAGCGGCATTTGACGTTCCAGAACTTCTCGAACCCGATGTCGGCAGCAAAACCGCTCTCCGTCACATGGTAGTCGAAGAGCTTGAGGCCGACGCGGTCGGCGATAATCGAAGACTGGCCGACGGCTATATTTGCGAAAGGACCGGCGTGAACCATGCACGGCTGGTACTCAGCGGTGCACATGAGGGTTGGGTTGATAGTGTTTCTCATGAAAGCGGTCATGGCGTTTCCGACTTCCAGGTCGCCGGTGGTAACCGGTTTTCCGCGCTTATCGAACGCCACGGTGATTTCGTTGAGCCTCTTCTTCATATCGGCCAGATCTTTAACGATCGAAAGAGTGGCCATAATTTCAGAACTGACCGCGATCCCGAATTTGGACTGCATCATGAAGCCGTCCTGCCTGCCGCCTATGCCGATGATGATATTACGCAGGGCCTGGGCGCAGAAATCCATGATCCAGCCCATTTCGACACGGGTGGGATCGATGTCGAGGCGCTTCATGCGGGTCAGGCGCTGGAGCTGCTCGTCGTTGTAGTTTCTTTCGTGCTGCATGCGGGATGTCATGGCCACCATGGCCAGGTTGTGGGCGTTCATGATGTCGTTGATGTCGCCCGTGAGGCCCATCGAGAACTCGGTCATCGGGATGAGAAGCGAGTTGCCGCCGCCGGCCGCAGTGCCTTTTATGTTCATGGTCGGGCCGCCTGAAGGCTGCCTGAGTGCCCCGCCCACATTTTTGCCTCTTTTACCAAGACCTTCCATCAAGCCGCAGGAAGTTGTGCTTTTGCCTTCTCCGAGAGGGGTGGGGGTGATTGCAGTTACTTCGATGTACTTTCCATCCGGCCGCTTTTTCAGCCGCTCGATGATTTTCATGAAATCGAGCTTGCAGAGCCTGCCCATGGGAAGAATTTCATCCTTTTGCAGCCCCAGTTTTTCCTGGAACTCCCACGGCGTAGGCATATTTGCTTCCGCTGCTTCCGAAATCTGCCAATCCTTCATTTTTGTCGCATCGTAGGGCATCTTCGACTTAGCCTCCATTTTGAGATTTTTTCGTTTATACTCAGCCTAAGACCTGGTAAGGATTTCCTTCACCTCCTTGAACTCGAGTTAGCGCGATCAAACCTGTATCCTGTTGTGGATTTCAGGGTTTCTTGAGAGCTGAAAATGCCAGACAGGTAACCCGGAGTTGAAAAAGCGGTCGCAAAAGGCTGCGGAATAGATGCAGGAGCAGAGTGCGATAGAGAGACCGAACAAGGTAGAAGCTAGGGCAACCGTTAATTAAATGAGTAACGCTGGTTTTGTCAAGAAGAAAGTCGGGGCGGCACATATGGTTACAAGCCCCGGATGCCCGGGAGTATTCCATTGTGAAATCGATCTCGGCGGCGAGCTTCCGCTTTCCGGTGTCGTTCTGCAATTGAATGTTCCAACGTTAGCCTACTTCTGTTAGTCTATTTCTGTTAAAATTATGTGTTTAATGTGAAGGAGTTTAGGAAAATATTGCAGAATTTGGTACACAATTTTACCGGGGCGTATTTATAGTTATAATGAATCAGAAGACCGGACCGGATTGCGCAACCTCGGGGCGACGCTCTTCTCGGGGCCGGGCGGATAAAACATGGTAGCGGGAGGAGCCGATATGTGGGACTACACCGACAAAGTCAAAGATCATTTCCTCAATCCTCGGAACGTTGGAGAAATCGAAGACCCGGACGGGGTTGCGGAAGTTGGATCGATTGCGTGCGGCGATGCGCTCAAGTTCACCTTCAAACTCGACGAAAACGGCAAGATAAAAGAGGCGAAGTTCAAGACATTCGGATGCGCCAGCGCAATAGCTTCAGCCTCGGCAATGACTGAAATGATAAAAGGCATGACGGTCGAGGAGGCCGCGAAGGTCACTAACCAGGACATAGCAAACTACCTCGGAGGACTTCCCGAGGAAAAGATGCACTGTTCCGTTCTGGGGCGGGAGGCCTTGGAGCAGGCTATTTCACATTTTAAGGGTGCCCCCGTCAGAGCCGAAGAGGAAAAAATCGTTTGCGAGTGCTTCGGAGTAACGGAGAAGGAAATCGAGCGTAACATCCGGGAGAATCGTCTCACGACAATCGAAGAGGTGACCAACTACACAAAAGCGGGAGGGGGCTGCGGAAACTGCCACCCGCTTATCCAGGAAATAATCGACAAGGTGCTCTCCCAGAGGAGTGAAACCCCGGCTGAAAGGCCAAAGCTGTCAAATATCAAGAAAATCAAAATGATAGAGGAAACCCTGGAACGGGAAATCAGGCCGGCCCTGAAGCACGACGGCGGAGACATCGAACTGGTGGACGTGGTGGGTAATCGCGTGCTGGTCGCAACGCGCGGGGCATGCGCATCCTGCCAGGCATCCGACCAGACGTTGAAAAATTTCGTAGAGGCGAAACTGCGCGAACTGGTCTTGCCGGAACTTGTGGTTGAGGAGGTATCGGCGTGAAACCTGTATATCTGGATAACAATGCGACGACCCAGGTGGCCCCGGAAGTGATGGAAGCAATGCTCCCGTATTTCCATGAGCTCTATGGAAACCCTTCGAGCATGCACTCCTTTGGGGGGCAGGTCATGAAACAGGTCAGGAAAGCGCGCGACCAGGTCGCCGCTCTTCTGGGCTCATCTCCCGAGGAGATCATCTTTACGTCCTGCGGCTCGGAAAGCGACAATGCGGCCATCCGCTCGGCCCTGGCCAGCTACCCAGACAAAAAGCACATCGTGACCAGCAGGGTCGAGCACCCTGCGGTGCGTGCGCTGTGCGCTCACCTGGCTACGCAAGGATACCGGCTAACTGAATTGCCCGTGGATGGCGAAGGGCGCCTCGATATGGATCAGTATAGACGGGCGCTCACTTCGGACACGGCAATAGTGAGCCTGATGTGGGCGAACAATGAAACAGGGGTGATTTTTCCCATAGAGAAGGCCGCAGAGTTGGCCCGCGAGCGCGGTATCCTTTTCCATACCGACGCGGTTCAGTCGGTCGGAAAAATTCCCACCAACCTGGCCGAGATGACTATCGACATGCTTTCGCTCTCCGGACACAAGCTGCACGCACCCAAAGGAATAGGCGTGCTGTACTTGCGCAAGGGCACCAAGTTTTCGCCCTTCCTCATCGGGGGCCACCAGGAGCGTGGAAGGCGCGGCGGAACGGAAGCCACCCCCAGTATTATAGGGCTGGGAGTCGCCGCTGAGCTTGCGCAAAAAAAGCTGGAGTTTGAAAACACCTTTGTAAAGGGTCTGCGGGACAGGCTCGAAGACACTATTCTGAAAACCGTCCCCAATACGAAGGTGAACGGTGACAGGGTAAATCGGCTGCCTAACACGACCAACATCAGTTTCGAATTCGTGGAAGGCGAAGGCATCCTGCTCATGATGGACGAGTTCGGCATTTGCGCGTCGTCGGGGTCGGCCTGCACCTCCGGGTCTCTGCAGCCTTCCCACGTACTGCGGGCAATGGGGATCCCCTTCACCATGGCGCATGGATCGATCAGGTTCAGCCTCAGTGTTTACAACACCGATGCGGAAATAGATTTCGTCATCGAAAAATTGCCTCCAATAATCGAGACGCTGAGGAGCATGTCACCATATTGGAAAACAGGCGTTCAGGCTTGCCAGGAAGCATAACTCCGGCGAAAGAGGATTTTCTCGAAGAGCCGGATCGCTTATTTATCAACGAACCGGCTCTTCCTTTTTTGAACCGGTCTGAGCATGAAACCTGATTTTACGGTAAGGAAATCTTAAGTAAAATTAGGAATTTCGGGTGGACCCAGATTGCCGGAAAGCGCTCTGCCGGCTGGAGGTAGGACCGTGGATGATAAACTTGTTTTCGATCACTGCCGGACTGAGATTGTGACGGAGCGGCATTTTCGGGAGGAGATTCCCGGGATTGTCGAAAGGCTCGTCATCTCCTGCGCAGACGGAGAGTGCTTTGACCATGTGGGACCCGAGCCGATTCCGTCAAGAGAGGCCGTTGTGGACATCGTGGACCGGGTTCGAAGGCTGCTCTATCCGGGATATTTCATCAGGAACCGGCTGGAGAAGTTCAACTTAGGTTACTATTTCGGCCAGGAGGCAACCGCGCTCTTCGAACTGATGTCTGAGCAGATAGCTCTGGCCCTGCGCCATGACTGCATACGTCACGACCTTCCCTGTGTTCAGTGTGATGAATTGGGCCAGAGGGCGACAATCAATTTCATGCAGGACCTGCCTTCGTTGCGGCTCATGCTTGCAAGCGACGTGCGTGCCGCGTACCAGGGCGATCCGGCTGCCAAGAGCTTCGATGAAATAATATTCAGCTATCCTGGCCTTTTTGCCGTATCGGTCCATCGAATGGCTCACAATCTATGGGAACAGGGGATTCCTCTTCTTCCCCGTATCATTACCGAATATTCCCACAGCGTGACAGGAATCGACATCCACCCTGGGGCGCATATCGGAGAGAGCTTCTTCATCGATCACGGGACGGGCGTTGTCATAGGCGAAACTACTCAGATCGGTAACCGTGTGAGACTCTACCAGGGCGTGACGCTCGGAGCGCTCTCGCTTCCGCGCGATGCGGGCGATCTGCTCAGAAACAAAAAGCGGCATCCTACCATTGAGGACGATGTGATCATCTATTCCGGGGCAACGATCCTTGGCGGAGATACCGTTATCGGGGCAAGATCGATAATCGGCGGCAATGTCTGGCTTACTGAATCCGTTCCACCTGACACCCGCATAATCCTGAAGAAGCCCGAGCTTATTTTTACAGGGCAAATAGCTGCAGGGGACGGCGCCTGAAGGCTCAATGCATGAAGGGCAGAGCAAAGAACTGAAGATAGCCGTTTGCGCACATGAACGCGCCAAGTAAGGCAACCAGGGCTGAGAAAGAAAATACCGCGCGGCTGCCTGCTATTATCGATACCGAGGCCATGACAATGGCTATTTGCAGAAGCACTTCCGCGTATTCGAAGTAAGGGTCTTTAGTCCTGTTTATGTCCCGTTCCTTCTCCAGGTTTCTGGCTTCCTTCTGGATTTCTTTTTTCTCATTTGAGAACCGCGATTCCTCGTCTTCAAGAGTTTTGAGGGAGGCCTTGACTCTTTCCGCCGCGTCGGGGCTCGCAGCTCCGGAGAGCAGTACAAGTTCGTTTTCGAGCAACATCTTTTGACTTTTGTACAGGTGCTCCCGGATCGATTTCGCCTGGTAGTAAGCCCACTGGTCCGATGCCTGCTGCTGGGCAAGCAGCATTTCCTTCATTGCGTGGTTCCCGCCAAGAGACGCTATAGCCAGGACCACCGCGTAAACCGCTGTGACAAGAGCTATCCGCCTGTTAAAGCCTTTCTCCTTGATTTCTTCCAATTCCCGGGGGTTTGGCACTTCCACCTCAGCCATTTTTCTGCCTCGCTTGTGCTTTATAGGTTGCGTTCACAGCCGCCTTCACGTGATTATAAGCTACGGTATGTTTTAGTTTTATTCAATGCCTGATCCTGAGTAATTAAGAGATAAGGCTTGATTAGTTCGGATGAAACGGGGCTGCCTTCACATGTTCGGGTGATTAAAGTTGTGGAAGCGGCGCCATGCCCGCACAGTTCGGCCTCGATGACTGAGCGGCCTGTTTGGTTATAAGGGGAGACGGCTGGAACGGCGGATCAATGAAGCGGAAAATCCTCGAATACCTCATATGTCCGGCCTGCCTGCCGGAAGAAAATTCGTTGCGCCTTGGACACGCTCAAATCTCGTTCGATGAGATAGGCGAAGGCGTTCTGGAGTGTCCCCGCTGCCGGCGGGCATACCCGATAGAAAGAGGGGTCGCCCGCGTAGTGCCCGATCATGGCGCCCTGGGCGGAGACGGCTTGCGCTATGAGTCGCCGGACCTTGTATCCGCCTACCTGTGGAGCCATTATGCCGATCTTTTTTATGACCCGGACGCCACTGGGGCCTACGATGAATGGGCCGAACAGATTTCGCCGGCATCCGGGGCGGCTCTTGACGCAGGATGCGCCACGGGCAGGTTTTGCTTCGAGATGTCTCGCAAATGCGAGCTGGTGATCGGGGTGGATCTTTCCGAGAACTTCATTTCCATGGCAAGGCGGATCATGGAGGAGCGTAAATTGGTCTTCCGGATCAAGGAAGAAGGCCTGATTCATTCAGAAAGGTCTTTCGTTCTACCTGCCCGGTGGGACCCGCAAAAGGTGGAATTCATAGTGGCCGATGCGAACGCGCTGCCATTTCGCACGGGGTCCTTTAGTTGTGTCGCCTCTCTTAATCTGATAGACAAAATCGCCCACCCGCTCGGGCACATAGCGGAGGCATGCCGGGCGGCGAGCGTCCGGAATGCCCAGTTGCTCATATCCGATCCGTTCTCGTGGTCTGAGGCGGTATGCGCTCCAGACCGGTGGCTTGGGGGCTCCGCGGACGCAAGATTCGCCGGGGCCGGGATAGACAACGTCGAAGGGCTGCTCTCAGGCGAGGGCCCGTCTGCCGGTTCTCCGTGGAAAATCGCCCGAAAGGGAGCGGTATGGTGGAAAATTCGCAATCACAGGAACCATTTCGAGCTTATCAGAAGCCAGTTCGTTAAGGCGGAGAGATAGAGCTTGCAGCGAAGGGATTTTTGAATGCTGGACTTTGATTTTCTTGCGGGCGTTGCCAGGGAGGCCGGTAAGGCCATCCTGGAAGTCTACGGCACCGATTTCGAGATTAAGTGCAAGGACGACCGTTCCCCGCTCACACTCGCCGACATGCGCTCACACAGGATAATCGCTGATTCGCTTCGGTCACGCTACCCTGATATTCCCGTTCTCTCAGAAGAGGGGAAAGAGGTCCCCTTCGAAATCAGAAGGAATTGGGACCGGTTCTGGCTGGTTGACCCGCTTGACGGAACAAAGGAGTTCGTTAAGCGAAATGGCGAATTCACAGTAAATATCGCCCTGGTGGAAGGTAGCGCTCCGGTGGCCGGGGTGATCTACATCCCCGTGACAAAACAGCTCTTCATGGCGGACGTGCGCGAAGGCTGCTGGGAAATTTCGGACAGCGGCCGCAGGAGCCTCAGGGTATCGCAAATCTTAGCCGACGGGCCTGTGCGGATCGTGAGAAGCCGCTCTCATCCGAGCCCCGGGCTGGAGGAGTTGCTGTCTCTGATACCCGCCCACGAGATCATAAACCGGGGGAGCGCCCTCAAGTTCTGCGCCGTAGCCGGTGGGGAAGCCGATTTTTATCCGAGGTTCGGTCCTACCTGGGAATGGGACACGGCGGCCGGCCAGGCGATAGTTACATCCGCCGGGGGAGTTATGCTCGATCTGTCGGGAAAGCCCTTCGTTTATAACAAGGAGAACCTGCTCAACGGGCCTTTTATAGTATCTTCGAACATGGAATGGCTGGAAAAGACCGGGATATTGGAAAGGGCTCTGAAATTAACGAACGGGTAAAACCGATTCGAAGGCAGCGGCATCTAAAAAGGAAGGGGCGGCAAAAGTGATTTGCCGCCCCTTCCTCTATTATTCAGCCGGGTTTGTGTGCATGTTTTGCTAAACGGCTCTCCTGGCCAGCATGGGGGAGCGGATCTCGAAGTTTTTGATATTGATCTCGTCACGGCGAAGGAGTGCGGCCTGAAAGGCGCTTAATTGCACGCAATCTTTGGCGCATTCATCCTTGTCCTGGTCGATGTATTGGCAATTTCTGCAGGGGCTTTCGATGGTTTTGGCGAAGCAGAGCATGGCGGTTCCTCCAGAGGCAAAAGAGTAAGTGAGCGGGGCAGTCTCAACGGCGATATCCTAGAACATATTTTCACAAGCTGTCAAGCGAAAAATGGGTGGAAGCTGCGTATCCCACGTGAATAATTTAAAGTTTCGATCGTAACGTCTGCACAAATTGAGCAGAATAGGCCGTCAGGATTGCCGAATTGTCGTGCGCGGTTTTCCTTCAGATGAATGTGATGCAGGTATCCGGCATCCGATCACGGGCCCCTGCCGCCCTCAATGGCCATTGTGGGTTTTTTTTGTTGAATTTGCGGGGATGGTTAACTACTTTTTTTCACGAACTCCCCATCATTGATGTTGACCCACAACGGAACTGCTGCTATAGGTTGGACGTTGAAAATATTTTCACTATCTCTTGCCCTGTCTGTTGCGGCCAGGCTGGGCAGGATGGCGCGTGTTCGTTTCCAACCAATTCTCCTTTTCGTTCAGGCTCGGGTTCATTTTTCTCTATACGGAAAAATGGCCAGGGGTGCCGGACTGTATGCGGTTCGTGCTTCTTTTTAATAGATTCCGCTGACGCAGCCAGCGGGGTGTCGTGTGGAATTTCGCCGTTGAGGAGGCTACTTATGTTCGATGAGAAGGTACTTCAAAAAATTCAAGCCGGTAAAGAAAAGTGGGACCAGGGACCTGTTGCGAAAACACTCTCGAAGTCGCCCGAAGCAAAGCCTGTCTTTACCACGATCTCCGGGGCTCCGGTCGAAAGGCTCTATACTCCTCTGGACGTTAAAGGGCTCGACTACGATCGCGATCTGGGCTATCCGGGAATGTTTCCGTTTACCCGCGGCGTGCAGCCGACTATGTACCGCGGCCGCTACTGGACGATGCGTCAGTACGCGGGATTTGGAGACGCCAAGGGCACAAACGAGCGCTACCGCTACCTGCTCCAGCAGGGCCAAACGGGCCTTAGCGTTGCTTTCCAGCTTCCGACCCAGGCCGGCTACGACTCGGACCACCCGCTTTCCATGGGTGAAGTCGGAAAAGTGGGTGTGGCAATCGACCACATCGATGATATGAAAATTCTCTTTAACCAGATTCCTCTGGACAAAGTCACCACTTCGATGACCATGAACGCTCCGGCCGGCGTGCTGCTTGGCATGTATCTGGCCATCGCCGAAGAGCAGGGCGTGCCCTGGGACAAGGTCGGCGGGACCGTTCAAAACGATGTTTTAAAAGAGATCATCTGCCGCGGCCAATATATATATCCGCCCAAGCAGACCATGAGACTTACCGTTGACCTGATCGAATTTTGCCAGAAAAAGGTACCAAGGTGGAACTCAATCAGCATCAGCGGCTATCATATCCGTGAATCGGGATCGACGGCCGCCCAGGAAATGGCTTTCACCCTGGCGGACGGTATCGCCTACACACAGGCTTGTATCGATCGCGGTATGGATGTCGACTCATTCGCTCCCAGGCTGAGCTTCTTCTTCAACGCCTTCACAAACGTGCTCGAAGAAGTTGCCAAGTTCCGCGCCGGCCGCAGATATTGGGCAAAGGTCATGAGAGACCGCTTCAAGGCAAAAGACCCACGCTCCATGATGCTGCGCTACCACGTGCAAACCGGAGGCGTTACGCTTACGGCTCAGCAGCCTCTGAACAACATCGTTCGAGTGGGACTGCAGACATACGCCACGGCCCTTGGCGGAGGGCAGTCGCTGCACACCAATTCCTATGACGAAGCCTTGTGTCTGCCGACCCAGGCGGCGGTTACCGTTGCGCTTCGCACCCAGCAGATCGTTGCCGAAGAAAGCGGTGCGACCGATACTATCGATCCGCTGGCCGGCTGCTACTATGTCGAGAATATGACTGACAAAATCGAAGCGGAGATCGACGATTATATCAAGAAGATCGATGCCATGGGCGGGACGCTTACCGCAATCGAGCAGGGTTTCATCCAGAAAGAGATTCAGAACAGCTCCTACCGGTTCCAGAAAGAGATCGAGTCCGGCGAGCGCGTTTATGTCGGTATAAACAAGTACACCATGGAGGAGCCTCCTCCGACCGGTCTTCTGAAGGTGGACATGTCCGTTGGCGAAATGAAGGGCGCCGAGCTTAAGAAATACCGCGCGGAAAGAGACCAGGCAAAGTGGAAGGCCGGCCTTGACAAACTGCGCGAGGTTTCCAAGACGGATGAAAATGTCATGCCTCATGTTATCGAAGCCGTTAAAGCCAAGGCCACCGTCGGCGAAGTCTGCGATGTATGGCGAGGTATTTATGGTGAGTATCGGCCGAAAGAATTTGTATAAGACTGGTCCCAACAGTTGACAAAGCTATATTGGAGGATAATTCCATGGCCAGAAAAATTAAGATGATTATGGCAAAACCCGGTCTGGACGGACATGACCGCGGCGCCAAGCTCTTGGCAAGGATATTCGCTGAGGCGGGTATGGAAGTCGTTTACACCGGCCTTCGTCAGACCCCTGAAATGATAGTTGCGGCTGCCGAGCAGGAAGACGCCGATGTTGTCGGCATGAGCAGCCTCTCGGGCGTTCACAACTACTTTTTCCCCCGAGTCAATGAACTGTTGAAGCAGAAGGGGCTCAATGACGTGCTGCTGGTTGGCGGCGGCATTATTCCCGAGGAAGACTACGATTTCCTGAAAACGTCCGGCATGGCCGCTATTTTTGGGCCGGGCACGCCGACCACGGAGATCGTCAATTTCATTCAAAGCAACGTGCGCCAACGCTAAGAACGGTTCTGCTCAAAGGGATTTCCCGATCGACTGATTGCCGTTTAGTACAGGGACCCGTCCGCAAAACGCGGGCGGGTTCCAAAAGTTTTTTGCCCTTATTAAGGAATTAACGAAAATGGCCTTTGATTTCGCCGCCCAAATTCTGGAAGGCTCTCCTCGGGCGGCCGCGCGTCTCATTTCCTGGCTCGAGGACGAAGATGACAGGGCCTACGAATGGATGGCGAAGCTCTATCCGCACACGGGAAGAGCGTATATAATCGGAATTACCGGGTCGCCGGGGGCCGGGAAAAGCACTCTTACGGACAAGCTGGCGCGCGTCATCCGAAAGAGCGGTCTCAAGATCGGAATCATTGCCGTGGACCCGTCAAGCCCCTTTACCGGAGGCGCATTGCTGGGGGATAGGGTCAGGATGAGCGAACTCACCAATGATCCCGATATTTATATCCGAAGCATGGCTACTCGAGGATTTCTCGGAGGTACGGCCAAAGCCACGGGAGACGTGGTAAAGGTCCTGGACGCCTTCGGCAAGGACGTGATCCTGATCGAAACTGTCGGCGTTGGACAGGATGAGATCGACATAATCGGCATCGCCGACACCACCTGTCTTGTCCTTGTGCCCGGTCTGGGAGACGCGATACAGAGCATGAAGGCCGGCATCATGGAAATAGCCGATGTCTTCGTGGTGAACAAGGCGGACAAGCTGGGGGCCGAGCAACTATGCACGGAAGTTTGCTCGCGGCTCGAAATCGATGCCCATATCAAGGAGCGCGACTGGACCGCCCCGGTAAATAAGACCGTTGCGGTCGAAGATATCGGGATAGAGGAACTGTGGCTCTCCATCGAGTCGCATCGCAAATATCTGCTCGATTCCGGCAGGTTTTACGAAAAGAGACGCGAAAGGACCAGCCGGGAAACGCTGCGGATGATCCATGCAGAGCTTTTTCGGGTCATTCGAGAGCAACTGGAGCAGAACGGAAGGCTCGACACCGCTGTCGAGGAATTGATGAAGAAGAAGAGCGACCCTTACACTCTGATGCGCGACATTGTCGGCGAGTGGCTTTCCATTTCCAAATCGAAGAAGGAGGCGTCATGAAGGTACTCAAAGTTGACCACATCGGTATTGCGGTAAGCAGTATCGAGGAAGTAAAGAAGCTCTATACCGATATTCTCGGGCTTGAGCATCTCGGAAGCGAGACCGTTGCGGAGCAAAAGGTAACGACGGCCTTCTTCCCGGTGGGAGAAACCGAAGTCGAGCTTCTCGAATCGACCTCCCCCGATGGCCCGATCGGAAAATTCATTGAAGCAAAGGGACAGGGGGTCCAGCACATTGCCTTCCGCGTGGAGAATATTGAACAAGCCCTCGAAGAACTCAAGGCAAAAGGGGTCAGGCTGATCGACGAAAAGCCGAGAAAGGGAGCAGGCGGCGCGAAAATTGCCTTTCTCCATCCCAAGTCAACCTACGGTGTCCTCGTGGAGCTATCGGAAAGATAGCCGCCGCCAGCGGCGGGGGCTGGGTGAAGCTCTGTTTGAGTCAAACCCGCGACCTTCAAATCTGGTACGCAGGAGCGCTTTCGAGCGCTCCTTTTTTGCTCCAGGGACGACAACTCGGCATCCTGTTGACGCCCGGAGCGAAACGCTTTGACATAGCGTGAATTTTTCGTTATTTAACCAAGGGTTCTCCTTCGACTTTTTGTAAGACCCGACTCGGGCAAGTTTACCTGAACAAGCATCGGATTTATAACTAGTGGACGTTTCCGCAGTGCCCAGCTTCATGCCTCCCGGTCCTGGAAATCTCAAGGAGAAGATCTATGCCCAGGTCGGTCCGGACCTGGTGAGGATCGAAGAGGTAATAAACCGGCTTCTCGACTCCGATATTCCGTTAATTTCGGTTGTCGGGCGCTACATAACGGGCAGTGGTGGCAAACGGCTGCGGCCTCTGCTCATGATCTTGTGCTCCAGGCTGTGCGGGTACAAAGGCAAGGATGACACCAAGCTTGCCGTTGTATTCGAATTCGTACACGCGGCAACGCTGCTGCATGACGATGTTGTTGACCATGCCGAATTGCGAAGAAGCCAACCCGCTGCAAATACGGTCTGGGGCAATCCAGCCGTAGTGCTCGTTGGAGACTATCTTTACTCCAGGTCCATACAGATGGCTGTCGGATACCGGGACATCCGGATACTCGACGTTCTGCTCGAAGCCACAACCAGGATGTCCGAAGGCGAAGTCCTCCAGCTCGTAAACTCGGATAATCTTGAAATAAGTGAAGACGAATATCTCGAAGTAATCACAAGAAAAACCGCCGTGCTTATCAGCGCGGCGTGCCAGACAGGCGCCATCTTCGGAGGCGGCGGCCTGGCCCAGGAGAAAGCGCTCAAGTCTTACGGACACAACCTGGGCATAGCCTTCCAGTTGATTGACGACACCCTGGACTTTACCGGCGAGGCTGAAGAACTGGGGAAACCTGTCGGAAATGACCTCCAGGAAGGTAAGGCAACCCTGCCGCTCATCTATGCTCTGCGGAACGCAAAAGCCTCCGAGCGCCGCCGGCTGAGGCAGATTTTCACCTCCGAGGAAATTTCAGCAAAAGACATTAGTGAGATCAGAAACATTGTGGTGCGTACCGGTGGGATCGAATACACGAATAACCAGGCGTGCGCGCATTCCATGGGGGCCAAAGAGGCCCTTCGAATATTCCCCCAGAGTCCGGCAAAAGAAATCCTCGAGGACATCGCAGATTATGTGATCTGCCGCAGGACCTGAGAGGATGCAGGGCCGCAGCCCGGGCCTGCCAATCCTGCCCGGGGACCTCATGTTCACTGAAAGAGTAATCTCTCACTAAGAAAAGCACTCCCTAAGCAGCGCTTCCTGGGGCACCTCCATTGCCCGGATTCTTGATTTCGCGTGGTTTACACTGGTTGATACGCTCGGGATGGAAAATATAGTTCCAATCCTGCTGGAGATTCTTGCAATACCAATCGCAATTTTCTTCCGGAGGCTGGGAACCCGTAGCGGTCGATCCGCAATCTGTATATCGAACTGGAAAAAAAGCGAGCATTGCAAACAGCCCGGTCAATATTATGTCCCTTTTTATATTTCGCATTTTGCTCTCCTTTCAAAACCAAGATAATAATTCACCCGGGTAAAGTGTCGGCAGAATATGTTCAGCAAGAAATGATATTCGGCCGAGACGCCGATAGCAGTGGCGAAGAGCCGTTTGAGGTCAGCGCAGTCCATTGCGCCGTGAGACATCGCTCAAGCCCCTGAAACCCTGCAATAACTTGTTTAATCGAGTTTTCAATGTTAAATTGTGCGGGTTCGGACACAGGTAATTTCACACTTTTGAAACCGATGCCGTTAATGGAAAAACCCGGAAAGACACCGGCCCAATATTACCCTCTTTTCCTGGCCATTGAGGGCCGGACTTGCCTTGTCGTGGGCGCAGGGGCCGTAGGTGAGCGCAAAGTCAGGACACTGCTCAAATACGGGGCCAACATACGGATTGTGGCCCGTGAGCTTTCGGCATGGCTCGATGAGAGGCGCTCGGAAAAATCGATATCCTGGGCAGGCAGGCTATACGAGAGGTCTCATCTTCTCGGAGTGAGCCTGGCGTTTGCCGCCACAGACGATATGGATTTGAACCGGGCCATTGCCGCCGATGCCCGCGAACTCGGCATATGGTGTAATATGGCCACAGACCCGGACCTGGGGTCCTTTATCGTCCCTTCCACTGTCGAGCGGGGGGCCTTGAACATCGCAATATCCACCTCCGGCCTTAGCCCGGCTGTCGCAAGGGTGCTCAGGCAGAAGCTGGAGTTGGAAATCGGCCCCGAATGGGATTTTTTTATCCGGTTGCTCGGGGAGTTGAGGCAGTGTTTCAAATCCAGGGGAGTAGCGGAAAAACAGGCCCGGGATGTATTCACCGGGCTTGCGGGGCTCCCCATCCCTGATTGGCTCAAGCATGGCGGCAGGGAGCAAGCTTTTGCGAAAACAATTGAGATCTGCAGCCCGGTTATGCCGGGATCCGAAATAAAAGCCGTCTGGGAAAATCTATGGAATCTCTTTTCCTGGTAATCGCAACGCTTTGCTACCTGATAGCGACGGTAGGCTATCTGGTCTATCTTTTCAGGGACCGGGAGCAACTGCACCGTATCTCGTGGTCGATAATGCTGGTTGGGGCGTTATTCCATGGGGTTGCGCTTGTAATGCGTGCCGTGAACACCGGAAACCTTCCGGTCAGCACGATTCAGGATGCGCTTTGCGTGTTCGCCTGGGTGTTTGTGGTTACCTATCTTATTCTTCAAATCCGGCTGCAGCTTCGCATCCTTGGTTCATTCGTATCTCCGCTCGCCGTGGTCTTCATGCTCTCGTCTTCGTTTCTGCCGTCACATGTGATGCTCAAGAGCCAGTTTTTCAAGAGCGGCTGGGTCATCATGCACGTAGGGAGCCTCTTTTTTGCGAACGCATTGTTCGCTCTGGCCTTCAGCGTTGGCATAATGTACCTGCTCCAGGAAAGACATATTAAGAAAAAGAATTTCGGGTTCCTCTATGAGAGGCTGCCCTCGCTTGAACGGCTCGACTCCATCGCTCATTACTGCGTCATGTCGGGATTCCCTCTCATGACCGCGGGGCTTATAACCGGGTTTGCCTATGCGGCCGTTGTCTGGCATTCACCCTGGAACTGGGACCCTAAAGAGATACTGTCTCTGATCACCTGGATCATTTACGCTGTCCTTGTCCACGAGCGGCTCGCGGTGGGATGGCGGGGCCGCAGGGCGGCGTGGCTTTCGATCCTCGGTTTTGCCGCGGTTGTTCTGACCTTTGTCGGAGCGAGCCTCATTTTGGGCGGCCACCATTCGGGTAGGATGTAATGGCTCACATCGTTCTTTTGGGCATGAGTCACAAGACGGCTTCCGTGGAAATACGGGAGCAGCTTGCGGTGGCATGCCGCAAAGAAGTAAACCCTCTGCATATGCTTCCGCATCTGGATCATGTGGATGAGCTGGTTTTTCTCTCCACCTGCAATCGTGTGGAATTCCTGTTCACCTGCAGCGCATTTGCGGAGGGCGTGCGGGAGATAAAGGCGCTGTTGAGGACCCACGTCGGGCTTCCCGCGACCGTTCCACTCGATTCGTACCTTTACGTCTATGAGGACCTGGAAGCCGTCAAACACCTGTTCATGGTCGCATCAAGCCTTGATTCGATGATTGTAGGCGAGCCGCAGATACTCGGACAGCTAAAGGACGCTTTCCGTGATGCAGTCGAGTATAGAACGGTGAAGGTGGTCCTCAATCGGCTTCTCCATAAATCTTTTTCAGTTGCCAAACGCGTGCGAACTGAGACCTGCGTCGGGTCCTGTGCCATATCGGTCAGCTATGCGGCGGTCGAACTCGCCCGAAAGATCTTCGGCGACCTCAGGGAAAAGAGTGTGCTCCTTATTGGCGCCGGAGAAATGGCCGAACTTGCCGCTGAGCACTTTATCAGGCAGGGCGTGCGCCGGATGGTGGTGGCAAACCGCACGCTTGAGAGGGCGATGGATCTGGCCGGCAGATTCGACGCTGAGACGGTATCGTTCGACCGATTTCTGGAGGAACTGAAGGTAATTGATATCGTGGTCTCCTCGACAGGGTCCCAGGAATCCATCATACAATACCAGGACGTCAGGTCGAGGATGCGGGAGCGGCGCAATAAGCCTCTTTTTTTCATCGATATCGCTGTGCCCAGAGACATCGACCCCAGGGTAAACGAGATAGATAACGTCTATGTTTATGATATAGACGATTTGCAGGGTGTCATAGACCTCAACAGGGATGAACGCCTAAACCAGGCGCAGAAGGCCGAACACATCGTCAACGAGGAAACTGTCAAGTTCAGGAATTGGATGAACAGTTTGAGCGCGGTGCCGACGATAGTCTCTGTGAGGGAAAAGGCTGAAACGATAAGGCGAAATGAGATCAGGAAGACATTTTCACAGCTTCCTGACTTAAGCGACAGGGAAAAGGAAGCAATCGAAATCCTTACCAAGTCCATTATCAAAAAATTTCTCCACGACCCCATCGTATTTCTAAAAAAGAAGGCGCAAAGAAACGCGCAGGCCGTTTTCATGGATTTCACCCAGCAACTCTTCAACCTGATTGATGGAAACGGAGTGGAAACATCTACTATTGATTCGGAAGGCGAGGACGCTGAAGATCAAACCCTTCTCAAAACAGTGAAGAAATGAGGGTCAAATGGCTACCATAATCGAATTCGGCAAGAAAGCCGAACACTTGAAGTCGGAGCGCGAGACCGGTATCCGTCAGCGCAAGATCGAAGCCCTGCGGAAGATTTTTCAGTGTACCCGGTGCATTGTGAAATGCGCCAAGTGCGGGGCTCAGACAGACTCACAGGCCGATGAACGCAGCAGATTTGCCACTCCATACAGTTTTTGCAGGTCGTGCCAGCAAGAATACGAAGAATACCGCGCAAGGGTAGGAGGAGACCAGGCCGATTCCGACTGTTACTGGCATAATTCCGCATGGATGAGGGTGTGGGAGAGTTGGCTCCAGCATCAGAAAGCACTCGACCAGTACAGGCAGTCGAAGGAGTTCCTGCAACTAATCGATGAAGTTGAACATCTGCTCAAGAAATAAACCGGAGTGAACATGTCGATCAGAGTGCAAAGGCGATCCAGGGCTATAGTTTTCCTCGCGCTGCTGATCTTTGCCGGTTTTTTCTTTTTGAATTATGGGCATGCGCCGGGTGGCCCTGACAGCCCGTTATCCGCCGCCGAAGGTTTGAGCGGGCATCCGGGCAGCGGCGCCCCGCCGCCGGCCGACATGGTCATTTTGAACGGCAGAATTGCCACAGTGGACGAAAACCGGCCTGAAGCAGAGGCGCTGGCGGTTCGAGACGATACGATTGTCGCTGTCGGAAGCAGCGACAATATGCGCCCCTATATAGGCCCGTCCACAAAAGTGCTCGATATAAAAGGCATGTTAGCCATACCGGGATTCATTGAGGGCCACGGACACCTGATCCCGTTCGGCCGGTCCAAAATGGAGCTCGATCTGACAAAGGCCGGCAACTGGGATGAAATCGTGTCGATCGTCAGGGAGAGCGCCCGGCAGGCCAGGCACGGCGAGTGGATCATTGGCTCCGGATGGCACCAGGAAAAATGGAACAGGGCGCTGTCGCCTGTTATCGAGGGGTACCCGGTCGATGATGCTCTCAGCAAGGTTACCCCGGACAATCCCGTGCTGCTTACCCACGCCAGCGGACATGCGCTGATCGCCAATGCCAGAGCAAGGGAGCTGGCAGGGGTTACGAGCGCCACCGAAGACCCGGCCGGGGGGAAGATACTAAGAGACCCCAAAGGAAATCCAACGGGTGTATTTTTTGATGCAGCGCAGGAACTGGTTACGGGCGCCTACAGGGAAAGTCTTGCCAGGCAAAGCCCCGAGCAGGTCGAGTCACAATTGCGCGAAGCTATCCGTCTGGCCGTTCAGGACTGTCTTTCCAAGGGCATCACAAGCTTCCAGGATGCAGCTTCTTCGTTTGCGGACATTGATTTATACAAAAAACTGGTCCTGGAGCATAACCTCGGAATCCGGCTCTGGGTGATGATTCATGAAAACAACGAAGCCCTGGCCGCCAATCTCGACCGATACAGGACCGTAAACTTCGGCGATAAAAGGCTGACCGTGCGGGCCGTCAAAAAATTCATGGACGGCGCCCTGGGCTCTCATACGGCATGGATGCTCCAACCCTATTCCGACCTTCCCGGGAGCACGGGATTAAATGTGGAACCCACCAAAGATATTCTCGAGGCGGCCCGGCTGGCCATCAAGAGTGATTTTCAGCTTTGCGTGCACGCCATAGGGGACCGCGCCAATCGTGAAACGCTCAACATCTTTGAGACCGTCTTCAAGGAGAATCCCGGCTTGAAGGGGCTCAGGTGGCGGATCGAACATGCGCAGCATCTCAATCCCGCCGATATTCCCCGTTTTGGCGAGCTTGGGGTCATAGCATCCATGCAGGCCGTCCACTGCACATCGGATGGACCGTGGGTGACCAAGAGGATCGGAACAAAACGGGCCGAAGAGGGCGCCTACGTGTGGCGCAAGCTCATGCGGACCGGGGCTCTGGTAACGAATGGAACCGATGCCCCGGTGGAAGATGTCGATCCGATCGCCAATTTCCATGCCGCCGTAACCAGAAAGCTGCCCGACGGCTCAACCTTCTATCCGGACCAGCGGATGAGCCGGGAAGAAGCACTGCGAGCCTACACGTTCAACAACGCCTATGCCGCTTTCGAAGAGGATATCAAAGGATCGCTGAAGCCGGGGAAACTGGCAGACATCACGATACTATCAAAAGACATCATGAAGGTCCCCGAAGATGAGATCACGACCACCCGGGTTGTCTATACAATCGTTGGGGGCAAGGTCATGTATGACAAGAAATGATCCGGAGCGGCGCATCGATGCCGGAATTGCCAGCCGTAATCCGTTGCCGTTGGCTGTTTGGAATCAGCAAAAGCTTTCTATCCTGCCGGATTTTCAAAGTTATTTCCTTCAGAGCCTTAACTTTCCAAATGTCGATAAGATTACCTTCTCTTACCCTGCATGATCTCGATAAATGCAGCAATCCTGGTCTTGAGCTGCTCGACGTCGGCTGAAGAGTAGTCTGTTTCTACGTGAAGGAAGGGTAGTTTCCAATCGGATCGGTTGTGTTGCTGTAAGACTGCGTCCTCAATGGCGAATGTGTGGCACGCTTGCCAGGTCAGGTCGATAATGCCATCAATGCGGTATTCCTTTATCAATTCCCCGATAAGTCTGGGGCGTCCCGGGTTGGGTGACATGCACGCGCAGGGTATGCTCAAATGGCGCTCGACTATAGCCTCGATCGGGTCTTTTCCCTTATCCTCATCGACAAGGGTAAACCCTCTGCAACCCGTGCACATCTCGAAGCAAACCACGCTTGCACCGCATTCTTCAGCTATGATTACCACCTTCTCCGATCCCAGGGACACAGGACAGCCCGTGAGCAAGATGCGCGGAGTGCCTGGAGAAAACGGGGAAAATGCATCGGGCGCACTTTCAACCTCCGAGATCAACTGTTGAACGACCTCTATCCCATGTTCCTTGTCTGCGTTGAAGAAGAGAAGTAACAGGGCCTTGAATGTATCTAAACCGCAAAGCGGCGCCGGATCGGCTTTATTCAGCTCATGGAGCGTTTTCATCGTCTTTCGTTCCAGGTTATACATCTTGATGGCTTCCCAGATCATTTCCCGTGTGATCTCGACTCCGCAAAAATTCTCCAAAATCTTTTGGAATAAGCGAACCTCTTCCATCCACAACGTTTTTGAGGATGGGCGACCCGATCCAGGCGGAAGATGCATCACGTGCAAGGGCTTGTATTTCCCGAGCAGTTCGAACATCTTCTTCTTGCCGTCGCAGGTTGTTTCTGCCACAAGCATATCGGAGATACGAAAGAAGGGACAGGTATCGGTCATTGCAAAGCCAAAGCTCGACTTGATGACCGGGCACAGGTTACGCGGCAGAATGGTTTCCGCAACGGGAATGGGTGCTTCTTTCGTTCCACAGAGGCCAACCGGTATGGCGCCGGCCGCCGAAATAAGTTCCAAAGGGGCAAATCCGCAGTAGAAGCCTATGATCTTACGGCCCTCCCGCTTAGCGTGCTCAAGCGCTAGGATATTGTGCTCGGTAAAATCGTCCAAAATCTTCATCGTTGCAGGCCGCATGCGTACTCCTCCAAATATTGCTTCCGTCCTATCGAAATTGGCGCTCCCTGTCGACCAATGAATATAATCGGGCGTTCTTCAGACAGTGATTCGAGCTTCCCGCTTCACACCCTGGTTTGTCACAGCCGAGCCTTCTCCAGCCAGTTAGCGAGCAGCGAAGTGTCGGCAGTGGTGGTTTCCATGGTGAGGTTAAAGTCCTCGCAGAAGGCCTGAGCCTTTTCCATATAAGCTTCCCGTCCTTCCACCCCGGTATCGATAAAGATCCCTCGCCTGTAGTGGGTGAACAGGCGGCGGGCCATCTCCATCGGGTCCCGGCCGTAGCGGGCTGCCCTCTCCAGCTTGAGTTCCTTGATCAGCAACTGGGCGCCTATTTCGGCCCACCCCGGGGTCATGAACCAGGTTCCCACCTCTCGGCGGACTTCTTCGGCGTAGCGCTGGGGGGTCAGCAGCAAGCTTATGCAGTCATCGACCTGGGGCAGGATCACCGGGAAGTCGAATTTTTCGTCTATTCCCCTCAGGGACTGACAGTAGCCATATCCGAGAAAGACGGCGTCAACCTTCTGCCCCATTGTGGGTATCTCCTCCAGAAGCCGCTCCAGCATTTTCTGTGGATACACATGCAGGGCAGCATCAAGATAGACCACCTCGGCAACCTCCGGAATGGAGCCCAGGAGAAGGTCGAGTTCGGGTTTCAAAACGGTGCAGGCTATGACTCCAAGACGCATGACTCATATTCTCCTTCAGTAGGCCGGCAGACCCGTTGCCGTGGCCGTCAGTTTGATTTCAAGAAAAACCTGATCCCCTCGCGTGCCGGCCATCGGCATCAAAAGCTCCTCCCTGGCTACGCTCACCTCGATTTCCCTGCCTCCCCTTTCCTCGGCACGTCTCTTTGCATTTTTCCGAGAGTGTTCTTCACCGGCAGCCAGGGCTTCCGCAAGGGTGTCGAATCGATACTGCAAGTCTGTAGCCAGCAGATTAAATCCATCCAGTCTATGTGGACGGATGGTCACTTCCGTGCGCTCGACGACACGTCCGGTGATGGCGCCGAAGGCATTGGCGACCTCGGCATGTTCAGGGACAATCAAGCGGGTCGACAGTTTGGAGGCCGCTTCAGGAAGAAAGGCCCCGACGGGCGCCCCGACTCCTATCAATGGACGATCGAGGCGAACATCCAAAGCGACTCCCGATTCAGCCGGCAATTGCAACAGCAGGTCGAGAAAATCAAAATTAGCCGAGGACCAGACGCGGCGGAGGCGTTTATTGTCCTGGAGCGCCTTTGCCGTAATCTGCAGGTAAAGGGCGGAAGTAATTTCATCCGCCAGTCGATTCAGAAATTTTGCCCGGTCCATTCCCATGCGTTGCGCCAGGATGTCCGCACCGATAATCGAAGCCTCCTTGTCAAAAAGATCGAGAGTGCCCCCGGCATGGAGAAGGTCCGTGGGAGTAAACGCCACCTCAGAGAGAAAACCGAGCGCCACGAAACGATCTAGAGAGACAAATGGGCCGGCTATTTCGGCGATCCGGTCACAGTGCAGAATATTGCCGTCGAGAGCGTCAAGGAGCGCCTTCTCATACCTGGAGAGTGCGAATTGGGGTTTCCTCACAAGAGAAAAGAAATTGAGATCCGTCTTTAGTTTTTTTGCATGCCGATTATAGAACTCACGAAGCGTCAGCAAAAACTGAGGGGATATCCTGCTCGCGGCGCAAAGAGGCAGAGCCCTTCGAGGGCCGATAAGGAGCCGGCCTTCCGGCCGCACATCGACCCGGCTGTCTCCCCCCAGGCCCACCGTCCACATATCCACCGCCCGAACCCGGGTCTTCCATCCGCCAACCACCGCCCCATCATTGTCCAAAGGCGCACTGCCATTGACAACGATGGCAATGTCGGTAGTGGTCCCTCCCATATCCACAACGACGGCATCATTGTGGCCGCTCAATCGGCAGGCCCCGGCGACGCTCGCCGCAGGTCCGGAGAGAATCGTCTCAACAGGCCTCTCTTTTGCGACCTCGGCGCAAATCAGCGAACCGTCTCCCTTAACGACCATGAGGGGAGCGTCGATGCGGTTTTCCCACAGCATATGACGCACGGCTTCGAGAAGTTCCCGGATGACCGGCAAAAGCCTGGCGTTGAGGATCGCAGTGACCGCCCTTTCCACCATGCCGACCGAGGCCGAAAGTTCGTGACCGCAAACGACGGGATGAGAACAGTGCTTTGAGGCGATCTCTTTGATTTGGAGTTCGTGACGCGCATTGTAGATGCTGAAATAAGCGGAGACCGCGAAGGCGTCGACCTTTTCCGCCATACGGACGACGGCGGCTCGAGCGGCGTCGCTATCAAGTTCGGCGACGACCTGGCCCCGACGATCGTGTGCGCCGGCGATGACAACCGTCTCCTCGGCCGGGATATTCGTGAAGGAGGAAAAGCTCTCGGGCTTGGGAACCGCAGCGATCAATCCCACCCTGGCGCCCTTTCCCTCGACGATGCTGTTGGTGGCCAGGGTGGTGGAAAGGGAGACAAGCTTCACCTGAGGAAATAGAGATCCATCTAAAGCCCTTAACGAGTTGCCGATTCCTATCCGCAAATCCTGACGGGTAGTGGCCGCCTTCGCCTTGGTCAATATCCGGCCGGAATCAATTTCGATGATAACAGCGTCTGTGAAAGTTCCGCCTGTATCGATGCCTAAACCGAGGTTCATATTCAATCGTCCTGCCGCTGATATCCCTTAAAAACCCAGGCAACGGACGAAGACCTTGTCAAAGTCCGGAACGCCGACCAATTCAATGACCTGGATTGCCTTCACCAGGGCGGCCATTTCATCGCGGGTCCCCCGATTCAGAAGAAAGGCCTGCCCCCCGGATTTGGATGTATTGCCGACAAATTCAATCTTCCCGGCAAATTCTTCCGGGAGGAGTCCCACGTTGATGAGGCTTTTTTCCTGCAAGTGGTAACCGAAGGACCCGGCGATCAGTATCCTGTCCACCTCTTCGGGTCCGATCCCGGCATCCTGAAGCAAAAATTCGATGCCGGTCCGGACCGCCGCCTTGGCCAACTGCACCTGACGGATGTCCTTCTGGGTTAGCAGGATGTCCTCTGCTGCTTGAAAGGCTGTCTTTCCCTCGCGCTCGATCAGTCTCGTTTTAACCATGGCCGGGAGGTCCGATTTCTTCCGATCCACGAAGCGGCCGCTTCCCGCGATCACCCCATGCGCGACAAGCTCGCCAACGATGTCGAGCAGACCGCTTCCGCAAATCCCGGCAGCTTTGGCGTTTTCTATGGTTTTGACAGTAATCGCGCCGTCCTCGTCAATGTCGAAAGCCTCTATCGCTCCCCGTCCGGCGCGCATGCCGCAGGAGATGTTCATCCCTTCGAAGGCGGGACCGGCCGCGGTGGAAGCGGCGCTGAGGCGGCCGTTTCCAGCCAGGACCATCTCCCCGTTTGTACCGATATCGACCAGCAGAGTGGTCCCCGTGCTCTGGTGTAGCCTTGTCGCCAGGATGCCGGAGGTAATATCCGCCCCGACAAAACCGGAGATGATCGGCGGCAGATAAACCAGTCCCGATTCTGCTATGTTAAGTCCCTGCCGGTTGGCGCTCACTTGATTGCCGCCCGTTATGGCAGGAATGTATGGAAACTTTCCAAGCGATGAGGGATTACAGTCGGTGGCCAGATGGAGCATACAGGTGTTGCCGCTGAACACCATTTCATATATGGATTCGCCTGCAATGCCGGACTTGCCGGCAAGCTCTCCCGTCAGCCGATTTATCTCCTCTATCGCCGCCATGTGCATGGTTTTAAGACCGGCCTCTTCAGACGCATAGCGAATACGGGAAAGCACATCCTGGGCGTGCAGGCTTTGAGGATTTAGCGCCGAAGCAACGCAGACCTCCTCCCCATTGGTTAGATCGACAAGGGATGCCACGAGGGTTGTGGTTCCAATATCGACCACAATGCCGAGATTGGTCCCGCGGGTGTCCCCCGGCTCCCTGGCTAGAAGCCTGTCCAGGGCAAAAACACTGGTTTTGTCTTCCTCATTCGAATAGGTCTTTCTGATACACGGATCAAGCTCGACGGCCCGCATCCGACCGTAGCACAGAATCTTGATCGTTTCGGACTGCGCCGCGCCTGGCACCTCGACCGCAATATCCCCCAGGATCTCCGTCTGGCAGGAGAGGACCCATGCATGTTCAAGATCGGTCCCCTCCCTGGGGCCGGGGGTCGTCACAGCGATGTTTTTCAGGGAATCGGGATCGAGTCGAACCGCGCATTTGGCGCAAATCCCCACGCAGTTGCAGGGGGTCTCGATCATTATTCCCGCCTTCCGGGCAGCCTGCAGAATAGTGGCGCCCCGTGGGACTTCGATCGACCGACGGTCCGGGTAAAAACTGACTATCGCCATTAGCTCTTCTCCGAGGCTATACTATTTGGGGGCGTTTAAGGGCCGCCTCCGCTACGGCCAGAATATTTTTCATCGGCGTTTTAGGGCTAATGCCGCAGGCGGGCGCAAGAATATCGACGCCATGTCTCAAACACTGTTCGGCCGCCTTTGCCAGCTTAGCTGGTTCCCCCCGCTCCAGGACATAAGTGCTGATATTCCCCATCGTGACTTTGCCCGGAACGATACTTTGCAAATGCTGGACGCCGACGATCGAATCGACGCTCACGACCTCGGCTGACAGGCCCCGCAAGACATCGCCAAGACGCTTGGCATCCCCGCAAATATGCACAATGGAAGGCTTCCCATAACGACTTCGGAAATGCTCCGTCATTTCGTTTATGCAGGGAAGGACGAATTCCTCGAAGGCGGCGCGCCCGATCAAATCTCCGGTGGCGCTCGGGTCGGCGATGCACACCACATCGGCCCCAGCTTCAACGAGCGCGTCTCCAAAAGCGATGGCATTTTCCACCGCAAGTCTGTTCAGATTATGAGCAGCTTCCTTATTCAGGCGCAGCGCGCGGTAATAGAGAAGAGGGTCGACCAGGGAGGTCGCCAGGCTGACAGGACCAGTTAAGCTGGCAATAATCGGGACCTCTCCGGACTGCTCTTTGAGAATGCGGACCGCATCCACGCAGACCCGGGTTCGCCCTCCGGTCACATCGACCGAGGTGAGACGGTCAATGTCCGCCATCGCATCCATGGCATAGCGGGTAACCCGAGGTTCGCACTCCTTGTGGCCGAGATCCACTTGAGCGCCCATGGCCTCTGCCTCCACAGTCATGCAGAAGGGCAGGCCGAAATTTTCAATTCCGGCAAGCCGGTTGGCGCCGATAGTGAGCGCGGCCATTTTTTCCGAATCAATATGCGCTCCCGGCCAGGAACATCCCACGGCATCCATGACATCGGTCACGACCATGGTCATCATCCCTCCCGGGCATATGAAGGGCGCCCGGTCGACAGCCTCGGCCCGGATTGCCTTAAGCAAGCGTTCTTTCTGTGTCATATCGTTTCCTGTTTTTACTTCAAAAATTCGCTGATCCGTTTCCGATCCAGATTGAAACCGATCAGGGTGATGCGCGACCGACCCTCTTCATGGAACGGGGTCAGAGTCGGAGTTCCACCGGCGAACTGAAGATTCACCCACCCACCACCCTCAACCATCAGCAAGCCTTTCGACCGGAAGACCTGCCCGAACTCTCCCCTTGATAGCGCACGGGTGAATTCTTCCAATTGATTTTCGAAAATCGGCAGCTCGGGAACTATGCTGACGCATTCCATTCCAAGTCCAAAATGACCTGAGGAACGGACTTGCCTTTGTCTTCCCGAAGGCAGGGAAGTCTCCAGTTGGCAAAACGCCGTTTCCACCGGCAAAGCTATTGGGTTCAGGTCGAAAAGTCGCCTGGCTACTCGTTCGCGCTCCGAAGGGGAGACGAGGTCGGTCTTGTTGACGATAATCAGGTCAGCGTTGGTCACTTGGTCGAGAAAAAAAGAGCCGAACGAGTCGGGTTCCGAAAATTCCAGAAACGTGGAAGCATCGATAATGGTTATAACGGCATCGAGCCGGATCACGCCCAACAAGGGTTCGTCCGTCAGCACCTTGATAACTTCCGATGCCTCGGCAACGCCACTTGGTTCGATTAACAGCATATCCGGCCGGATTTCGCCGGCAATAGTCCGGACACTCTCTACCAGGCCTTCCTGCTGGCTGCAGCAGATGCATCCGCCGGGCATCTCGACCACATGGATCCCGCCCCTGGAACGAATCAGAGATCCGTCAATACCGAGGTCGCCGAACTCGTTCACCAGGACCGCCGTCCTGCCCCTGGAACTTCTGAGCTGCTCCATTATGAAGGTGGTCTTGCCGGCTCCCAGAAAACCGCAAACCAGCAGGGTCCCCGGAATAGACCATTCTCTACTTGCCCTGAGATCCAAACTTTATCCTTTGAACCGATCGTAAAGAAGAGCGGCTCCGGTCAACAACATGATTTCCCCTTAGGGCTAAGTACGTCATCAGCCCCGAATCGGCCGTAACGACGAGCGGCATTTATAAGGGCATCGATATTCTGCGGTGGAGTGTTGATCGGAACTTCGCAGCCCGACCCCAGGATAAAGCCTCGCGGACTTCCAACGGCCTTCTCACAGATAATCTTCGCCTCGGCGTCAATTTCATCCGGAGTGTTCTTCAACAGGTTGGCCGGGGTCACGTTTCCAACCAGAGTTACCCGGTCCCCGCCAAACGCCCTCGCCTCCGCCATGTCGACTGCATCGAGGCTCCAGATATCCCAATCGGTTTCGCGCATTGGCTTCCAGTTCGGCTTGGTCTTGCCGCATATATGCAGGACAGCGGGAAGTCCACCGCCGTTGGCGTGAATGTGGTCAGCCATCCGCTTCAAGTAAGGAGAAACGAATTCAGCGAACACCCGAGGACTTACCAGACTTGCTGAACCGATTGGCTCGGCAATGATTGGAAGAGACTTTCTTTTCAGGATCTCGTCAATAAACTTAAGGCCGGCCTGACAGCAAAGTTCGATCAATTTATGGACCCATTCCTTGTTGTTGTACAGGTCCCTCACAAAAACATCCGTGCCGCGCAGTGCCGCAGCGGTTGTAAAGGGCCCGGCCAAAACGGTGCTTACGCAAACCTCCTGGCCTACCTCCGCCACCGCGTGCTCGGTCGCCCCAAGGTAGACCGGGAGGCGTCCGTCACTGGAAAAATCGGGGATCTTCACCCGCTCGATATCTTCGAGTTGTTTGACCAGCGGATCGGCGAGTTGGGGGGCGTCGTCCTCGATAAAGTTCATTTTCTGCCCCATCGCTTCGGCAAGAGAAGAGGTGCTGGAAAGGAAAGTGATGAGGTCGTTTCCGTAGCGCCGATAGGCGGCAACGTGGGCTTTGCCGAAGAGTTCGGCATTCTGGATGCACTTGGAAACCGGCACATTGATAGCTCTGGACGCATGGTTGAGAATAAGAGGAAAACATGCTATCCGCTGCGGATTTACTCCCTGCAGGTAACTTAGGACTCTTTCCAGGGATGTCTGGGTATCTTCTGGAATTTGCATTTTCACTAATCCTTTTCGGTTTTTTAGGTTCGGGCGGCGGTTACTGGTTTTCGGGCGATAAGTTCTTTGGCGACTCTCACGGCATCGGCCGCATTGTCCGCATAGCCGTCAGCTCCGATCCGATCGGCAAATGCCTGGGAAATAGGCCCGCCTCCCAACAGCACCTTGAAACGGTCGCGGATTCCCTCTTCCTTGAGCATTTCAATAACGGTGGACATTTCGTCCATGGTTGTCGTCATCAGAGTCGAAAGGCAGATAAGTTGAGCATCGACCTCCTTGGCTTTTTCGACGAAATTGGCCAGGGGAACATTTCGACCAAGGTCGTGAATTTCAAAGCCGGCGACATCGAGCATTATTTTGACAAGATTTTTGCCGATGTCATGGGTATCCCCTTCTACCACGCCGATCACACAACCGATCTTTGCCTGCCCTTCTTCCCGGTTGAGATATGGGTTGAGAATATCGAGAGCAGCGTACAGGGCGTCTGAGCAAATAAGCAGTTCGGGAACAAAATATTCCTCCTCCTCGTAGAGCACACCGGCTTTATTCATCCCTACGACCAGCCCATTAGTGATAGCATCAAACGCATCCAACCCTGATTCGATAGCCTCCCGAGCCGTTGAAACGGCAAGGCCCAGATTCATGTTTAGGACCGAGTCCGACAAATCCTGGAGGATATCCTCCCTTTCTCTCGCCATGACGCTTCTCCTTGCGAAAAATGGCCTCTCCCGAAGGGGAGGGCGTGTGAATGTTAATGGGAAAAACATTAAATTCCATAGACGGGATCTTTAGTTGCCTCAGCGCATAACTCTTATGTCAAGTTCGCTCCCAGAGGACCTGGCGGCAGTCGCGCCGGCGTGACAGATGATTAGGATCCTTTCTGCCTCATCGCATTGGTGGCGTAGACGCGAACTTTACGAGCCAGTTTAAATCAATATTTCCAATGTGTCGAATAGGAAATACCGATGTAGAAAATAATTCCTATAGAAACAGTGCAGTTTGCCGGAACCCTGAACTCCAAGCACATCGAGATATGGTCCGAAGCATCTTGATGCGGCAATCTGGATATTCTGGTCCCGGCCATCCCGGCGAGGCTCGCCTTCAAGCATTGGAAAGATGGACTTGAGGTGTTTACCGGCGGGGGCTTCCTAACTTGTGATACTACTCGCGGTCCATGGCATGGGGCACGAGGTGCACAGCGTTGCCTGGCTAAAATCAGGACGATCTTTCATTCCTGGCCAAAGGCGGTCTTTATCTCCGGACCTGGAGTCCGCGTAATGAAGGCAGCGCCTGCACGACTGTCTCGATCTCATGGCATCCGGTTCCAGTCGAACTTTTTCGGCAACTGCTTCTCAGGGGTTCTCCACATTTTCTGGGAGCGGGTGCCACGGAAGGTTTTTTCCCCGATGCTGACCGGAGGGGCATTGGCGCGCTCTTGCGACCCGGATCCTCGGGGGTCCGTTGATCGATTCGTGGCGGGACACGCGCGGTTGAAGCGGTAATTGATTATAGTGTTTTATTGCGGCAAGATCTGGAACAAATACGAATAAACCCTACAAGATAGAAGCCCAAAGGCTCTTGCGAAGCAAGATCTTTTTTCAGACCACGGTGATCGTCTCGAGATCGAGGCAGGCAAAGAAGGAAACTACTCTTAGACAGATCCTTTCAGGAAGGAACCCGGACCGCCTTTAGTTGGAATCACATACGCAGCCGGGGTTTTGGGACCTCATGTTCCCGATGCGATGCCAAGGAAGACAGGAGGCCATGGTCCGGCTTCAAAACCCGGGGATGCCCCGAGAAAGCCGGCAACATCGCCAAGAGAGACGTTCTCGACCAAAGTAACAACCAGACTAGCCCTATCGCCTTCGGGCACATCGCATTTTCGGCACAATTTTTCAAAAGCGCCCTGCGGTAACCGGCTTTTGTCTTGCAGTTCAGCCGTATTTTCGCCCCCTGCGGCCCTTTTGATGAAATCTTCGAGTTCGCGGTGGCAGGAGGAAAGAAGTTCAGGCATTCCGGGCGCCTCCACAAGACTCTGGAACTGCTTCCGGCCAAGGCCGTCCACCCCGGGAATCGACCCCAGCAGGTAAGTGGCCGTGGAAAACTCCTTATTTTTCTGCTCGCAACCGCTTCTGATCATCTCCAGGGTTTCCTCGACCACATCCGGAAAACGGGACACAAAGATCGGCATGCCTTCAACGGGTTGAAGCGAAAGCATCTGGAACCAGGCCTCGATCCGCCTCGGGAGCATATAGAGCAGGCCGTTTGTGTCGGGGGCCAGAGGAGGGGTGAGGCCGGTTTCGGCGGATTCCGGCCGGTCATCCTCGATACCGAGTATGTCTCGAAATTCATCTTCAATGGCATTCAGACGGTCGTAGCTGGATTCGATCTCCAGTTCCTTCTCATCCAGTTCGCGGGCTATTTCAAGAAACAGCGCAGCCCTGACGGTCTTCTTTTGAGCGGGCGTCAGTTCGGGCGGGCATTTTCCCCGGATCTCCTCCTGGATTTTATAGCGCGGCTCATCAGTTTCATCGAGCAACTGGCTGAGAAACCCGAGAACCCCGCCCGGGCCGCCTTGAACTTGTGCGAATGCCCTATATCCCGCGATGCAGGAGCTTAGCACGGTCGAAAGCTCCTCTCCGCGCAAAACCGGCCAACCGGAGAACCTTCCCTTCGCCCACTGCGGGAAGGAAGCCTGCCGGGTGATTTCCAACACACTGAGCCGAGGCAGAAAGATGCCCAGGTCCCTGAAGTCATTCACGGAGAGTGTCATGTGGGGAAAAAGAAAATACTTCAATTCGCCGATTGCGGTCATAAAGTCAGTACACTTTCTAATGCAGTAAGCCGGAAGACCACTGCATAATATCGGGTCAGATCAGCTCCAAAAAAGCCGCCGGCTCGGCAGCGGCCTGTTTTCCAAGGCGCAGGCCGCTTCCAGAAGGCTTCTGAGCGCCCGTTCGCCTTCAGACCCGGCATCGATGCTGAATTCATTTACAAACGTATCGATATGAAGGCGCATCACATCGGTGGCCATCTCCTGCGCGTGCCGACTGATGTAGGGCCAGGCTTCATCCGGGTGCTGCATGGCGTAGAGCAGGCTCTCCCTTATTTTCCCCTCCACCGCACCGGCGACTTCACCGCCGAGGTCCCGCCGGATGGCAATTGCCCCCAGGGGGAGCGGAAGCCCGGTCTGCTCTTCCCACCACCGCCCAAGGTCGAGCGCTTCGTGAAGTCCATACGCCTGATAGGTCCATCTGCCTTCGTGAATTATGACCCCGGCGTCCACTTCCCCCGCAACGACCGCCGGCATTATCCGGTCGAACTGCATCGGCACCCGCAGGCCCCGGTGAGTTCCCTCAAGGCGCAGAAGCAGGCTGGCGGTGGTCAGATCACCAGGTGTGGCTATTTTAGCGTCTCTAAGCTCCTCGAACCGAACGGGGCGCCTCGCCACGACGAGCGGTCCGCATCCCCTGCCCATGGCCCCTCCTGAACGCAGCAGCCAGTACTTGTCCAGGATGCCAGGGACAACACTTGCGGAAATCTTGGAAATATCGAGAGCACCCAGCCCTGCCATCCGGTTTAGCGTCTCGACGTCCTTAAGCTGGACATCCAGCGAAAAAGGGACTTCGATCCGTTTTTCCGCAAGAGCGTAGAATATAAAGGTGTCATTCGGGCAGGGGGAGTATCCGAGGGTGAGCGGTTTCAATTCTTACCTCGATTGACTTGCAGGTTTTGACGCAGGATTGAGTTTGTCGGATAAAAACCTCGGGCAAACGGAATTTATCAGCACCGGGAGCTAAAGTCAAATTTGTGGAAAGTGCGAGCGGGTTGAAAACTGCGGGTTTCAGAAAAGCAGTTGGTCCAGCAGGAGCTTTATGACCGCGATACAGTGATCGAGGGCTGCGCCAAGGTCCCATTTGGCCTTGTCCCGCACTCCCGCCATATTGCTGATCCCGCGGAATTCCAGGAATGGAACGTCAAAAAGAAGGCAGGTCTGAGCAATCGCGCTTCCCTCCATGTTTTCCGCCAGGGCGCCGTGGCGCCGGAAACGTGCGTCGGCTGTCTGGGTGTCGCCGCTTGCCATGCTTACCGTAAGACTCGGTCCGTAATGGACCCTGAACCCAGCGCTTCTTTGAGTGGCCCCACCGGGCTCGCCCGGCTGGACGCTCCAGTACGGACCCAGTGTGTAAGCGGCCGCCGGAAGAAGGGCGCGAATCTGTCTCCGGGAGAGGAACTCATCGAGCGGGAAGCAGTCGTAGAAAGGTTGACCATTTTTGAGAACCAGCGGGATTGCCAGAGTGCTGGTTGGGAGGGCGCCTATTTTTTCCAGGATTCCTTCATCTCCACACAGACAGTTCCGGGTGACCAGAACATCTCCGATTTGAAGTCCTGAAGCGCCGTAGGCCCCTGCGCAGCCGATGTTCCAGACCTCGCTCGTCCGAAAGCTCGAAAGCACGGCCGCCGCAACCGCAGCCGCATTTACCTTCCCGAGGCCGGTCGTCCCGATAAGCAGCCTGAGGTCACGATAAATATGAGTCGAGAACTGATTCCCGGCTATTTCAAGACTTCCCGTGGACGGCAAAAGAGCCGGGAGCCGGGATATTTCTGCGGGAGTCGCACCGAGAATCGTCAGATCGACTTTTTCCATTTTCTTTCCCGTTCAGAGGACAATCAAGGCGCCGCCGGCGTATAGAGTTCACCCCGCGCATGGAAACGCTCCTGCGGTAAACGCAAAATATCGGGTTTTTGCCCGGCAGGGATTGCTCTTTACATGAAGCTTTTATCATGGTTCAAGACCAAATTCAGTATTCAAATTTGTTAGTCAGTGTCCATCCGCAAACCCCCAGGGCTTTGGACCGAGGCTTACGTTACTATTTTCGCCTACGTTTTGAAGCAGCACTTTAACGGGCCGCATTATGTTTTATCCACATCTTGTAACAGAATTGTCGCTGGATCGAGATGACCAATCGTCCAGTCATGTGGCAACGTCGCGTCTCATCCAAAGGTCACATCACGACGGACTGGGGCGGCCAAATTCAGTGAGGGCCGTTTAACCGGCTCATGTTCAAAGATCAAAAAAGCCAAACCTGTCGCGAGATAGAGACGAAAAGCCACGGGCCTCGCTTTTTTTCAAGCTTCTGCGTTTCCGAGATAACTGGGTTGCCCCGGTGAGGTGACGCGGCTTTGGCGTTCGGAACTTTGCCGTCCCCGCCACGGGGATCGGAAAGCGTCGGCAGTAGCGCAAACACGATACAGGTCCAGGTGATCCATCCTTACTTCTTCCCTGGATTCAACGACCAGGCCCCGATGAACTACACCTGGTTGCTTCGGCTTTGATGCTGATCGGCTTGGGATGTGTGACCGGGCGCCGGCGATCCTGAGCGCGGCATAGGTTGCCTATGGCTTGCTGCGATTTTTTCACTCAAAGCTCTCGGCTGAAGCCCGGTGAGTCGATTGGAGAGTTTATGCGAAGAGGCGCAAGGGAATCCCGTCGCGAAGTGATAACGAGAATTATAAATCGAACCTGGATAACTCTTTTGCTTGTTGTCTGCTGCTCCTGCAGCCTGTTTACCAATGAAGACGCATTGAAAAAACAGGCTAAGGCCTATGTCGATAGAGTCCTGCCCGGAATAGTTGCATCCTGGGACTCCAAACAACTCCTCTGGAATTCACACCCTGAGTTTGTGAAGAAAACTTCCGACGAACAACTGGATCAGCTTTTTTTCGCATGGATGAAGTTGGGATCTTTGAAAAAATATGATGAATCCCAAGGCCAGGTATCCGTTTCCAAATTGACTGTCGATGGTCAAACAAACATATTCTGCGATTATGTTACACAATTGGACTTTGAAAACGGTCATGCAAAAATTACTCTGAAGATTGTCAAAGAAAATGGAGAGTGGAGCATCGTTTCTTTTTTTGTAGAATCAGACCTGCTGAAAGACACATCACAGAAGGCGGCAGCACAGGATGGAACGCACGAGAAGGAAGAACCTCCTTCCAGAGAACAATTAGAGGAACTTGTTCAAAAGCTGCCTTCGGACGATATTACAGAGTTAAGGCATAGTGTGGATAAGGTATTCGCCCTGGCGGAAATCTATGAAGGGGAAGGTAAAGACGAGAAGGCCATAGAATTGTATGAAAAAGCGCTGGAGGCCGACCCCGCGAATCTGCCCTATCAGTTCAAACTTGCCAGGCTGCTGATTGCACATAACCGTATAAAAGACGGGATATCGAAGCTTCGTTATGTTTATGATTTCGCTGAAGACGACGGGTTGCTCCTGCAAACTCGCGATTTGCTGAGCAGTGCAAAAACAGAAATTATCGAACCACTTGCGCGAAAGGATGTCGAGAAGAATATCGAGATTGTTCTCGTTCCCATGGGGAACCCTTCCGGGCAAATACTCTCCGAACTAAGAGCTGCTTTGCAGGATAGATTGGGGATCGCGGTTTCGATCTCCGACCATGCGGTAGATCCGGGAGAGGCCGATAGAAAGTACGCCGATCTTATCGTTTCTAAAGTTTTCAGCAGTGTGCAACAGAATCTGAACCAATCTCAACGCGACCTGATCATGCAGGAATTCCACATAGCCGATGGGGACCTGAATTCACCTAAGTATCAGGCACATTTCATAAGGGCCGCTCTTTCAAAATCAGGCGAACAGGGTCGCCAGGCACTCCGGCAGTTTGAAGCCGGACTCAAGAAAGTGGGCGATTCGGGACAGTACAATATCAATAGACTTGCAGAAGGGATTAAACGCACCTTCCCGATTGACGGCAGGGAGACCGTCAAGGCTTATCTGGGGATAACTCCTGTAGACCTCTACATGTCTTGTTGCAATTTCCTGTATGGCGGGTCGGATGGGATTCGCGGGGTGATTTCGTACTACCAATTCACCGCTGAACATAACGGCACCAAGCAGTGCCGGCCGCTTGTCGTTGCGCGCATTCTCAAGCAGGCCCTATCGACCTCGAACCTCATCTTCGACATTCCCCGGTGCAACAATCCATATTGCGCTCGATCATTTCCGTCCACCCTGGCGGAGCATGATGCGAAATCGGACAAACTCTGCCCGGATTGTGTGAAACGTCTGGAGGCATACAAAAAGTCTCCGCGCAGCTACGCCATGGCCAGTGAATTGCGGCATCGCGGCAGATTCTATTCCGATGAAGAGAACAACCTCGACAAAGCAATTGAGCTTTATCAGAAGGCCCTCGAAAACAAGCCGGATTTTGGGTTGGCTTATGAAGACATGGGGCATGCTTACGATAAAAAGGGCCTGCGGGATTTGTCCATCTCCAGTTTCCGTAAGGCCTTGCAGTTCTCGCCCGACTCGGAATATGCCAACAACTGTCTCGGTTACCATTACCTTCGATCAAAGGAGCCGCAACAGGCAATCGAGTACTTTTCAAAAGCGTTGGAGAAAGGCCCTGAAAATGCCACCACCCGTGAAGGTCTGGGTAAGGCTTATTATCAACTGGAACAATGGGACAAGGCGATTGTGCATCTTGAATTGGCCAGGAAAAATAATCCCAAGTCTGCGCAAGTTAATGAACTCTTGGGTTTTTCGTACTATAAGCTGGGGAAATTTGCAGAGGGCGTCAATTCTTACCGGAATGTCGTGGAAATTGATCCTAAATTGTATTCAGCGCACTATAGCCTCGGGCTGTGCTACTTGAATACGGGCCAGAAGGATCGAGCAGTTGAAGAGTACAAGAAGGCAATCGAGATCAACCCGTCCTGTTTCGACGCCTACGTTCAACTGGGGAGGATATTTGGCAAAGACGGATTGCTGGACGATTCCGTTTCCATGTTCAAGGCCGCAGTTGCCATTAAACCTGAGGACGCCGGCGTCCGGAATGACTTTGGATATACGTATTTCCTCAAAAAGAACCACCAGGAGGCTATAGAGCAATACGAGAAAGCCTTGAAAATAGAACCCTCATTGGCAATAGCCCATTACAACAAAGCACTGGCGCACTATGCTCAAGGTCAGTTCGAGGAAGCTATCAAAGAGTACGATAAGGCAGCCAGTTTCGGGTATCCCGGTTCACCGAGCTTCCGGGACGCTCTTCAGCCGTTCAGGAAGTAGATCTGCCGGAGCCGGTTTGTCCGGGGTGATGTTCCCTCGATGAAGTCAGATCTCGGCAGCCGGAGGAGGTCTGCAATCACAGGAGCGAATTTCCCGGGGGTTTTGCCCTTATCTTTCCCTTTTTTCCCCGCCATTGCCAGGACCTCTCAAAGTTGGTAGGATTGATGACTCAAGACGCACGATTAACAGTATGAAAATCAAGGGAGTTGCGGATAAAATAGGTGTATGAGCACTGAAGGTGCGCGGGACATTTTTCTTTGTTCCGAAAAGTTTTGGTGGGCTGCGCTCCGCTTAGCCCACCCTACAGGTCTTTTCATGGTTTCGGATGACTGCGGTCGGCAAGATCTGCAAAAAGTGAAGTAACTTGAAAACGGGAAAACAATGAAAGTCATCATCGCCAGGACAGCCGGCTTTTGCAAAGGGGTCCGGGACGCAATCGAAATTACGATGAACGCCATCAAGCACCGCGAAAAAGGTGAGGATATCTGCACCTTTGGACCGCTCATCCATAACAGGCAGGTCCTTGCGATGCTGGGGAAAAAAGGTGTTGTAGACGAAAACCTGATCGAGAAATGCGCGGGAAAAAAGGTGGTAATCCGCGCTCACGGGATTCCTCCCGACAGCCGCCAGAAGCTGCACGAGCAGGGGGCAACTCTTCTGGACGCGACGTGCAAGCGCGTAGCCAAAGTGCACGCGGCGATAAAGAGACATGCAAGACACGGATATAACACGATAATAGTTGGCGACGCCGACCACGCGGAGGTGATCGGGCTGCTCGGATACACGGAAAGCCGCGGGGTGGTCATAAACCGTCCCGAACAGATCAAAGAACTTCCATCGCACTGGCGCGACGTGCTCCTGGTGGCGCAGACCACCCAGAACGAGGAGGTTTTCCGGGCGATCGAGGAGGCATTTTTAAAGAAATACCCGTGCGGTATCGTAAAAAACACGATCTGCGATTCGACCCAGGAGCGGCAGGCGGAAGTGAGGCAGCTCTGTTCCCAGGTTGAGGCCATGGTTATAGTGGGGGGGCTTCACAGCGGAAACACTCTGAGACTTGCCGAGGTAGCCAGGGAATGCGCGATACCGACTTTCCACGCCGAAACGGAAGCGGACCTGGACCCCCAGGTAATGGCCCGTTTTCGTCGCGTCGGAGTTTCAGCAGGGGCCTCTACTCCCAACTGGATCATACGGGACATTGTTGAATTTCTCGAGGCCATTACGCCGGAAGCCGGAACAAAGTACCGGTGGAAGCACATTCTCGAGATGCTCGCCTACAGCAACTTCTACATCGCCCTGGCAACAGCGCTCCTGGCCCAGATTTCGGAAGCTATGACCGATTTCGCCGGATCGGCGGCTTTCAGCCTCATGGCGGCCGCTTACGCCTTTGCGATGCACTCCCTCAACATTTACCTGGACCAGGACTCCCTCGAGTTGAACGATCCGGGCAGGGCTGCCTTTTATCGACAATGGCGGCCCGTATTTATGCTCTCGAGCGTCATATCCCTGGCGGCCGCGTTGTTTCTGGCGCACGGTATAGGCATACCCAACTTCCTTGCCATGATCTTTTTGATACTGCTTGGTCTTCTATACGGGGTAAAGCTCCTGATGCCCGCCAGGTGGGAGAAATTTCCTGTAAAACTCAAAGATATTCCCACTTCGAAAACCTTTTTCGTACCGATGGCCTGGGCAACGGTCAGCTCGGTCCTGCCCTATTTTGCCGGCAACTATGAAGCGGGCCGTGTGGCCTACGCCTGCTGGATCATTTTTCTCCTTTCCCTGGTTCGAACCACCCTGCGTGACTTCCTGGCCATTCAGGGCGACAGGCTCGTCGGCAAGGAGACCATGGTCGTACTCGCGGGAGAAAAGAGGACGGCGCACTTCACGGTCGGCGTCCTGGCCGCGCTAGTCCTTACAGCGCTTTTAGGGCCCCTGGCGGGAGTCAGCACTGTGTTTTCCTACTTCCTTATCGCTCCCGCCCTTACTTACGGTTTTTTCCTGAAAATGGGTTCCAAAAGAAAGTTTCGGGAGGACCCTCTCTACGAAGTTCTCATAGAGATCGTTCTGATCGCGACCGGCTTAAGCGCTATGATCTGGAACCTTACACACTGAATTGATCGCGCCCCCACGCTCCTTATCTTTAATAATTGACAGCGAATCGGTATTAGACCAATAGAGAATACTTAAGGTTCCATGTCCCTTCCGGGTTTGCCGGCTCCCGGTTCATGGCATCCAAAGGGACATGGTTTACTGTGGTGCGACCATTACCCGTTGAGGAGCATTTATGCAAGGAGAGCCGTTTAACCCGTTTACAATTGCGCAGCAGCAGATCGACCATGCGGCCGAGAAACTGGAACTCGACAAGGCAACACACGAATTGCTCCGGTGGCCCATGAAGGAGATCAAGGCGACCCTGCCTGTTAAAATGGATGATGGTTCAACAAAGATCTTCCACGCATTCAGAATCCAGTACAATACTGCTCGCGGTCCGGCCAAAGGCGGCCTCAGATGGCACCCTCTGGAGACAATGGATACGGTTCGGGCGCTTGCCGCCTGGATGACGTGGAAGACTGCCGTTGTGGACCTGCCGCTTGGGGGAGGCAAGGGCGGCATTGTCTGCAATCCGAAGGAGCTGTCGGGGACCGAGAAAGAGCGCCTGGCCAGGGCCTATATGCGCGCCATGGCCAGGTCCCTGGGTGTGACGAAGGATGTTCCGGCCCCCGACGTCTATACGACGCCTCAGATCATGGCCTGGATGATGGACGAGTATGAAACGATCGTTGGGGAAAATCATCCTGGAGTCATAACCGGAAAACCTATAGCCCTGGGCGGGTCGAAGGGCCGGGCGGACGCGACTGCAAGAGGCGGCATCTATGTCACGCGTGAAGCTGCGGAGGTTAGCGCAATCAAGTTGGAAGGCGAAGCAATGGCCATCCAGGGGTTTGGCAACGCGGGTCAGCATGCGGCTCTTCTGGGGGAGGAGATCCTGCACTTGAAGCTCGTCGCGGCTTCCGATTCCAGGGGCGGTGTCTACAACCCCAATGGAATCAGCGCGTCGGCCCTGGTCGATTACAAGATCAAAACCGGAGGGGTCCAGGGCTTCCCGGAAGCCGAAGATATAAGCAACGAGGACCTTCTCGGGCTTCCGGTGACGGTCCTTTTTCCGGCAGCTCTCGAAAATGTCATTCGCGCCGACAACGCGGAACATCTTAAATGCAGGATATGCTGCGAGCTGGCAAACGGTCCGACTACTCCGGAAGCCGACCTCATTCTCCTCGACAAGGGTATAGTTGTATTGCCGGACTTCCTTGCCAACGCCGGAGGAGTGACCGTGTCTTATTTCGAGCAGGTCCAGAACGCCTACAACCTCTACTGGGAGCTCGACGAGGTCCACTGGAGGCTCGACAAGAGGATGACCCAGGCCTTTCGGGACGTCTACGAAATGAGTCAGCGCAATAGAATAGACTTCAGAGAAGCCGCCTACCTGGTCGCAATTGCTCGAGTGGCGGAAGCCTGCAAGCTGCGAGGATGGGTGTAGGGTCTCAATAGGGGATTCTTGCGCGAAGGGTTTCAAGCACCCGGAGTTTCGATGGATCAAAACGGCAAAGCTTACTTCACCTCGGCAGACATGTGCGCAGCGGACCTGATTCTCGCATACAGGCTCTATGGCGAAATGATCCGGTTCAGCCATCTTATGGGTGATGTTCGCAAGCTGTTTCTCTCGGCGCTCTGCAAGCGGGGGGTCGTGTGCGCGGAATCGATCCGGCTGGATGCAATCAAGCAACTGGAGGCGCTGGGCGAGCCTGTAACGGAGCAGGCAGTCGGCGAGTTGATAGATATACTGACCGATATATATTTTGCCCGGCATTTTACATGGGAGGATATCGAGGACTACATCAATCTTGCTAGAAAACACGACTCCTTCCAAACTCTCAACAAGATCATGAACTCGGAAGGAGTTACCTCGATCCAGATTCGTGAAGCCGTAAGAGAGTTCTGCGCAATCCCAAAGGGGAGTCTGCACATGACCCCTGGCGACTCAATGGGCGTGCGTGTAGGCCTGATCAGCCGATTCATCTCCGACCAGCTCCCTTTCCTGGGGGTCGCCAAGAATCATATCACGATCCGGGACATGGACGAGCTGATGGAGCGCGTCATCTGGAACCCAAGGCGCGGCGGGCGGATCGGCGGAAAATCGGCAGGCATGTTCCTGGCCTATAAGATCATTTTGCCCCTGCTTGGACGCAGGGACCCTGAAATTGAAAAATACGTCAGGATCCCCGAGTCGCACTATTTCACTTCAGGTTTTCTGACCGATTTTCTCGACTCGAACAATCTTTACTCACTTCACTCTCAAAAATATAAAAGCCGGGAGACGATTGAGGAGGAATTCAGCCAGGTATCCGAAACAATCCAGAATGCCACTTTCCCGCCCGATGTGATATCGCAGTTCAGGGGTTTTCTGGAAAAGACAGGGCAGCATCCGCTTATAATCCGTTCATCGAGCATGCTCGAGGACAACTTCGGATATACTTTTTCGGGGAAGTACGACTCGGTTTTCATAGCAAACCAGGGCGATATCGAAATCCGGCTAAATGAATTCACGTGCGCCCTGAAGCAGGTGCTCACCAGCGTCTTCAGCTCGAGGGCCATTCTTTACCGCCGGGACCGTGACCTGCTCGATTTCGACGAGCGGATGAGCGTTCTCGTCCAGAAGGTCGTAGGCAGGCAGTTTGATAATTATTTCTTTCCGACCGCGGCAGGAGTTGCCTTCTCGCAGAACATGTACTCCTGGACTCCACGCATAGTCAGGGCGGACGGGCTGCTAAGGATGGTCTTCGGGCTGGGCACGCGCGCTGTCGACCGCATCGGGCCTGATTATCCCAGACTTGTCCCCCTCAGCCACCCTCTTCTTCGCCCGGAAGCCGGCGCAGAGGAAATAAAGAAATATTCTCAGAAGCTCGTTGACGTTCTGGACATGAAAGCAAGCTCGATCCTGACCATCCCGGCTTCGGACCTCCTGCGCACAATCAGTTATCCCGACGCCTATTACGCTGTCTCCGTCGATGACGAAGGGCATCTTTCGGCCCCTCTTTTCAAAAACCGGGAAATCGACACGGCCCGCGCCAGTATAACTTTCGATAACCTTCTTTCCAAAACCCCCCTGGCAGGCCTCATGAAAAAAATCCTGCGCCGGCTGGAGCAGGCTTACGGCCGTCCGGTTGAGGTTGAATTCGCATGGGACGACGGCAACCTCTATCTTCTCCAGTGCCGCGCGCTGGCTGCCAGCCGGCTTGTGGAAAAAGTGGTCGTTCCGAAGGACATTGCGCCCGAAAAGGTTCTTTTTACCTGCGGCAGTGTCCTGTTCAGCAGCGTGGTCAGAAATATCGAATATATCGTCTACATAGATCCGAGGGCCTATGCCGGGCTTTCGACATTCGATGAGCGGCTTGCGGTGGGGCGCTGTGTGAGAAGAATTAACCGCCTGCTCGAAAATAAGGTTTACGCGCTTTTCGGGCCGGGGAGGTGGGGAACCAACGATGTCAAAATGGGCGTCAGGGTGGGGTATGAAGACATCAACCGCACGAGGGTCCTGGCCGAAATAGCCACCAAAGAGCTGGGGGTCGTTCCGGAGCCGTCCTTCGGCACCCATTTTTTCAACGATCTTGTCGAAGCGAACATCGTCCCGCTTGCGATATTCCCGGACGACCCCGGAACAGTGTTCAGGGAGGAGTTTTTCCACCAGTGTCCGGACACCCTCGCATCGCTCGACCCGGGGCTTCAAACGGATGGAATTGCGCGGGTGATACACGTCCCTTCATGCGCGCAGGGGCAATACCTTCACGTCTATCTAAGCGGTGAGGAACAGGAAGGAGTGGGGTTTTTGGGCCTTCCTGAACAGACGCCCTGAAGTGCGGGCTCTCCAGCCTGGCCGAAGGCAGATATGAGAACAAACCTCTCCTGCCAGATCTATCCAGAAAAGGAGAGAATTGAATGAGTGATCGAGTTTTCCGAACTCCTGAAAGCATTGAGTTCCAGAAGAAGACGTACAAGATGCTCCCTAATTTATGGCATTGGTAAGCCATTGATGACAGGGTCGCGTCATTGTGTCAAAAATCTTGATTTCTGGCACAGCGGGGACACTAAGGCTTGAAAGGTTTTGTATTTACGGAACAAGGCCAATTTCCTGGTAAGGCTCTCCCCGTTTGTGCGGGCTGATCTGTATCGAGACTTTTCGGTCAAGCCGCTTAAAGAAATCGAGCAGTTTATCCGTGGTGAAGCGGCTAAAATGGCCGTTCATAAGATGCGAAACGTCCGGTTGCGCAATGCCGAGCAGCTTGGCAATTTGCCGTTGTTTAAGGCCCCTGTCTTTCAGGATTTTATACACATGAAAACCAAGTTGTGCGCGCGCGAAAAGTCCGTCCGCATCATCAAAGCCCAAGTCCGCAAAGACGTTGCCGGAGCCTTCTTCAAACTCGATTTTTGTTTGATCTTTAGTGCTCATCTTTCGCAAGCTCCCTTGCTTCCCTGTATCGCTGTTTAATCAAATCCGCATCCTGCTGCGGTGTTGCAATGCCTTTTCTGGATTTTTTCTGAAAGGCATGAAGCACATAGAGTTTTTTGCCAAGTTGTACCGCTACTACCGTGCGGTAAGCCCCGGTGTCATACCGAAGGGCGATCTCGAAAACGCCGCTGCCAACCCCTTTGAAAGGTTTGGCGTCCTTTGGCATCCCGCCGAATTGCATCAATTGCAGCTCATCGCCAATGAGTTTTTGTGCTCCTACTGGAAAGGCTAGAAGATCCTTTTTTGAATTTCCGAGCCAGACCAGGGGGCGCAATACAGGCGTTTCGGGATCAACCAAGGCCAATCACCCCAATAGAATATAGAAAATTTACTATAAAGTCAATCCTTGGCAGGTGCAAGTGTTTTTATTTCCTGGAAAGACGCTTATGGGCGAACCCGCCGAAGCCGGCGGCCCGCGTGAAACATCCTGCCCTTCAGTTCGAGGCTTCCATACCCCCTTGAATTCACCCATGCCCCCCGGATAACTTGACTTTGGGCAAACCGTTCATAAGAAATACATTGTGAGTATTGGGTGAATCGCACCGGGCTGAACGCCCGCCGCAGACCCTGAGTTCCAGGCACGAACAGACGCTGTCTCTGACGCCGGGAAGATGTTTTAAGGAGCACAAATGGAAGTTGAGAACTTGCAGTACGCTTTGAATCTGATAAAGGGCGAGGGAGAGCCAGGGGAGCCGCTTCACCGCTGTGAGGTCAGCGATGAAGGAAGGCAGGACGTCGAGCTGCTCGACGCATATTCACGGGCTGTCATAACTGTAGTGGATGCCGTAGGACCCGCTGTAGTCGGCATTATGGCAAGAAGCGCGCATGCAGAGGGAAAACCGGGGCAGGCCGGATCGGGCTCCGGAGTGCTCATCACCCCGGATGGCTATATTCTCACCAACGATCATGTGGTTCGGGGCTCGAAGAGCCTGACCGCAACGCTCCGGGATGGAACGAGCCTCGAAGCCGGGCTGATCGGCTCCGATCCTGCCACGGACCTTGCCTTGATCAGAGCAGGGGGATCAGCCCTGCCTTATGCCTCGATGGGAGATTCATCGGACCTGCATGTGGGGCAACTCGTGATCGCCATAGGAAACCCGTTCGGATTCCAGTCAACGGTTTCCACAGGTGTCGTGAGCGCACTTGGCCGGGCTCTCAGGAGCGCTGACGGACGGCTGATAGAGAACATCATCCAGCATACGGCGCCTCTCAATCCCGGTAATTCAGGCGGCCCGCTCGTCGATTCCAGAGGACGGATCGTAGGGATCAATACCGCCATTATAGTTATGGCCCAGGGGATAGGCTTCTCCATCCCTTCCGATACGGCAAAGTGGGTGGTGCCTCAGTTGCTTACGCTCGGAAAAGTAAAGCGCGGCCACCTGGGGATAACTGCGCAGCAGCGACCGCTCGCACGGCGTATGGTGCGCTTTTACGGGCTTGGCGCGGAGTCCGGCGTCGAGGTCATGGGGGTCGCGCCGCAAAGCCCTGCCACGCGCGGCGGTGTTCGAGAGGGCGATGTCATCGTAGCCATTGATGGGCGCGAGGTGTCCAGTGTGGATCACATTCACAGGTTCCTTGCCGAGTGGCCCGTCGGAAATCCGGTAAAGCTCACCATCATTCGCGGTCCCGACCGCATGGAGGTTGAAGTTGTTCCTGTCGAGGAGGCATCTGCAGGTTAACAAGTCAGGCCGTCGTGAAACGGCGCCGGGTTAACTGCAAAGCGGGGGTCCCGGAGAGGCAGGGTTGAAGTCCTCCCGGACACAAAATTCCATCCCGCCGTGAGGGCTTTTCGATTAACTTCCGCGAGGGACTCTTTCGCCGGCCCCAGGTACTCTACAAGGGCCTCTATGGTGGCGTCGAAAGAAACTGCGCTGCTTGCTGCAAGGTAGGCTCCCAGTAAGACGATATTGCCCGCCCGCCTCATCCCCGCATCCCGGGCGATTTCGTCCGCCGGGACTTGATGCACTATGAGATCACTGCGTTGGGCATCGGTTTTGACCATGGAAGAATTGAGGATCAGGAGGCCGCCTTCGATCAACAGCGGCCCGAATTTGACCAGGGAAGGTTTGTTGAAAATCAGCTCCGCGGTGAGATTCTCCGCCAGAGGGGACCCTATCCGGCGGTCCGAAACCGTGACCACACAACAGGCGGTCCCGCCGCGCTGTTCGGGTCCATAGGAAGGCATCCAGGTCACGTGCCTGCCTTCCATCTTAGCTGCCAGGGCAAGGACCTGTCCGCACGTCAATACTCCCTGCCCGCCAAATCCGGCTATCAATACCTGATGATACATAAGTTTAACACTCCTTATGCCTTCCCGGGCCGGGGCGAGGAAACCCCGTGATTATCGGCTGCGCTTTCCGGCGCCGGCGTTGGGGTGTCCCTGAAAACTCCCAACGGGAAATAGGGAATCATTTGCCTCTCGAGCCACTGCAACGCCGCCACAGGTTCCATACCCCAGTTTGTCGGGCACGGCGAAAGTATCTCCACCAGCGAAAACCCCAAACCAAGCTGCTGGCACTCGAAAGCCTTCCGGATGTTCTTCTTCGCTTTCAGGACTGCCCCGGGGTTATGGATCGACACCCGGCTTATGTAGGCCGGCCCATCCAGGACAGCCAGCAACTCTGCAATTCTCAAAGGATAGCCTGCCTTTTTTACGTCCCGTCCGAAAGGAGAAGTGGTGGTTTTCTGCCCGGGCAGTGTAGTCGGGGCCATTTGCCCGCCTGTCATTCCGTAGTTTGCGTTGTTGATAAAGATCACGGTTATGTTTTCTCCCCGAGCCGCCGCGTGAACGATCTCCGCCAATCCGATAGACGCCAGGTCGCCATCGCCCTGGTAGGTGAAGACAACGCGATCGGGAAGGACCCGCTTGATGCCGGTGGCTACAGCCGGCGCCCGGCCGTGGGCCGCCTCCTGCATGTCCAGGTCCAGGTAATTGTAAATCAGGATCGAACAGCCGACCGAGGCCACACCAACCGTTTTCTCGCGAATTCCGAGCTCGTCTATGACTTCGGCCACCAGACGGTGCGCCACTCCATGGCCACATCCGGGGCAATAATGAAATCTGGCCGTTGTCAATGTTTTCGGGGCGGCATAAAAGTTTTTGGTCATTTTACCGTGCCCTTTATGATTCGCTTAACCTCTGCTTCAATTTCCAGCGCGGAGACCGTGACTCCGCCCATACGCCCGTAGAAGAGAATGTTTCTCGATGGCAGGGAGAGCCGGACGTCCTGGAGCATCTGGCCCGCATTCATTTCCACGGTCAATACGTGATCCGCCTTTTCCACCGCGTCTTTCAGGAATTTTTCCGGAAAGGGCCACAAGGTAACAGGGCGGAATAATCCAACCCTCAGGCCCTGCTCCCTCAATTTGTCCACGGCGGTTTGCGCTATCCGGGCACAAATCCCGAATGCCACGATCACCACTTGAGCATCTCGGAGAAGGTATCCTTCGGCGAGGGCCTCCTTTTCGCTGATTAGGGAATACTTGGCCTGGAGGCGCAGATTGTGGGCCTCCAGTTGGGCCGAGTCCAGGTACAAGGTTTTTATCACCCGTCTTTGACGGCCGTTGCAGCCATTCGTAACCCACGGTTTGAGGCTTTCGCCGGTTTTTTCTTCAGGCAGCCGAACCGGTTCCATCATCTGTCCGATGACCCCGTCGCTGAGCAGAATAACCGGAGTACGATAGCGTTGCGCCATATCGAACGCTTTATACGCAAGGTCAGCCGTTTCCTGTCCGGATGCCGGAGAAAGGACGGGCACCCGATAGTCGCCGTGCCCCCCACCCCTGGTGGCCTGGAAGTAGTCGCCCTGAGACGGCTGAATAGTACCCAGGCCAGGTCCGCCCCGCATTACGTTGACGATCACGCACGGCAGCTCGGCAGATGCCAGGAAGGAAATCCCCTCCTGCTTCAGACTGATTCCGGGGCCGGAAGAGGAGGTCATCACAGAGCCCCCTGCGCCTGCCGCCCCATAGACCATGTTCACGGCCGCCAATTCACTCTCCGCCTGAAGAAAAGTGCCGCCTACCTCGGGCAGACGCCGGGCGAGGTATTCCATAAGTTCGGTCTGAGGAGTAATGGGATAACCGAAATAATAACGGCATCCGGCGCGCACCGCCGCCTCGGCTAATGCCTCATTTCCTTTCATCAGTGTTTCCAGCACGGCCCGGTCTCCTCTGGGAGGAAAGCAAAGACAACGTCGGGGCACACAAGGGAACAGCGCAAGCAATGCGTGCAGGCTTTTTCATCGATGATCCCGACAGTGGGATATCCGTAAGAGTTCAATTCGTCGCCGAGGACGAGAATTTTCTCAGGACAAAACTCAACGCAAATCCCGCAACCCTTGCATCTTTCCGGATGGATCACCGGTTTAATTGCATGGGGTTTCTTTTCTTGCGCCGGAGCTCTCTTGAAATCGAGCATGGTTGTCCCTCCCCGATTCTTTACCTTGAGCAATCAGCACGTCCCGTGCCACCGCCCTCCGGACATCGGGAGCCGTCTCCCGTGAGCCGAAAAATTCTCTATTCGCTGAAGGCTTCCGGCAACCAAGGGCGTTTTGTGATTTCGCTATTTTCCTGAATTGGCTTTCAGGTGTTGATAGACGGGGGCTTCGGAGGATTTCCTTAGCCGCCTGGCCAGGAGGCATAAGATCCCCTCTCTTTTTCGTGGGGGTTAAAGAAGGTCCCGGAATGGAAGGTCTCGACGACTTATAGCAGCGGGATAGGTGGAAAGATATTTCCGATATGAACTATATTGCCGGAATATTTTTTCCTTATCGCTCCACGCCATGCTTTTTCAGCTTGTTATACAACTGGCGAACCGAAATTTTCAGCAGCCGCGCGGCATGCGTCCTGTTCCCTCCCACGGCGTCCATTGTCTGCCGCAGGAAGGTTTTCTCCCATGCGGCATGGGCTTTGGAAAGGCCGGCATTGCCTTCATGCAATTGATTCAAGATCGGCCCGCTTCCGGTGGCGGGCCTTGCGCAAACCGGAGTCAACAGTGGAAGATGGCCCGCGCACACCATCTTCTCTCCCGGCTGCATGTTTATCAATGCCCGTCCCAGGATGTTTTCCAACTCACGCACATTGCCCGGCCAGTCATATGAGCAAAACAGGGCCAGCGCCTCGGGGGTGATCCCTTCCACGTGCCGGCTGTACTCACGGTTGAGCTTGCCGAGAAGAGAATTCAACAGTGGAGGAATATCTTCCCGGCGCTCTCGCAAGGGAGGAATATGGATTGGAAGGACATGCAGCCGATAGAAAAGTTCCGAGCGAAAGCGCCGTGTTTCGACTGCGGAAATCAGATCGACATTAGTTGCCGTAATTACCCGGACATCAACCGGAACAGGCCGCGAAGCCCCCACCGGGACGATTTCCCTTTCCTGGAGCACCCGCAGCAGTTTGGTTTGCACCGCCATGTTGCTCTCGGCTATTTCGTCCAGGAAAATAGTCCCGCCCTGGGCCTCGAGGAAGTATCCTTTCTGTCCCCTGCGCCTGGCCCCGGTGAACGCTCCTTCCACGTAGCCGAAGAGTTGGCTCTCCTGGAGGGTATCGGGAATCGCGCCGCAGTTCACACAGATAAAAGGCCCGTTGGCGCGGTCGCTCGAGTGATGTACGGCGTGCGCGAAGAGTTCCTTCCCGGTGCCGCTTTCGCCTGACAAAAGCACTGTAGCCTTCGTGGCGGCCGCCCGTCTGGCCTGTTCGACCACTTCCCGCATGACCGCGCTCTCGGCAACGATATCGTCAAAGGTGTATTTGGTATCCAGGTGGCGGATCAGTTGATGCGCTTTATCGAGTTGTTCGCTGAGAGAACGTAGTTCGGAGACATCATGGATTACTCCAACGCTTCCCTTGAGCACGCCGTCGACAATGATGGGAGCGCAGTCTACCAGAACTTCCCTACGGCCCGGGCCTACCTTCATCGGTACATGTTTCACCGCCTGGCGCGTTCGCAGCACCTGCAGGTGCATGCTTTCTCCCTCGGCGATATCGACCGTGGCCGGCCGTTGCAGGACTTCACTTTCGTTCAGGCCGGTCAGCCGGGTATAAGCAGGATTGATAAGTATGCCCAGCCCCTTATCATCCACCACCGAAATGGCATCCTGTGTCGAGTTAACGATTGCTTCCAGAAGGGTTCGAGTCTCCTTTAGCGCGGCAATTTCGCTGCCCAGGCGCTTTATTTCGCCGATATCCCGGAACGTAGCCATCGCCCCGACGACTTCTCCCTGTGCGTTTCGCACAGGTACCCGGTTGGTTAAAACAGTTGTCGTTCCCGTATCCTGGATCTGGTCGAGTTCGGCTTCGCCGGTCTTGAGCACAACATGCAGGCGAGTATTGGGGATAACCTCCATAACATGCTGACCCACTACGGACCCGGCCGCCATCCCCATCAGCCGTTCGGCCGCCGGATTGAAAAGAGTGACGCGTCCCTGTGCGTCAATCGCCAGCACGCCTTCGTGGGCAGCATGCAAAAAGGCCCTGGTCTGATCTTCTTCCATCTTTGCGCTCCTTGCCTATGCGGCAAGATCTTCCGGGGACGGGTAAAAACGGGCGGCTTACTCTACCGTTACGGCCAATCGTTCATTCCTGGTGGAGGCATTCATTGCTGCGGGTTGATTTCCTCCGACAGCGCCCTCCATTTCTCTTCTCCCCATCTCAGATGCTCTTCCATGTGTGACCTTGCCCCTTCCTGATCTCCACATTCGATGGCCTGAAATACCTTCCGATGCTGCTCGATAACGGTGGCAAACCAGATTGCGGTGATTTTCTCAGCCGATATCCGGAAAAATTCTCCCGCGAGGTCGAAGATATTCTTCAGGATATGCAGCCTGAGAGGATTTCCCGAGGCCTGGGCGACGGCAAGGTGATAGTCCAGATCATCGCGGATCGACCATCTTGAACCGTTTTGGGCTGCCGCTTCCATTCTCTCCAGGAATTCCTTCAACCTGGCCAGGTCCTTTTTACTTCTGAGCTTCGCGGCCCGATAGGCGGAACCCAGCTCGATATCTCTTCTGACCCCGTAAAGATCACCCAGCCCGGCGTTGCCTTCCCGCAGAATCTGGACGAGGGGATCGCACAAAAGCGGCGACCTCACGGAGTGAACGAAGATGCCTCTCCGATTTTTTATCTCCAGAAAGCCAAGTGCTTCCAGTATATTGAGGGCCTCCCGAAGCGATGACCTGCCCACGCCGAGCAGACCACAAAGCATTCTCTCGGAGGGCAGTTTCTCCCCCGGCTGCAGTGTTCCATCTTTGATCAGGGACTTAATCTGGGTCACGATTTCTTCCGTGACCTTGTGCTGTCGGATTGGCCGGTAAATATTCTTCACTTCGCAAACCCCGCGCGGGAGAAAAAAGACGCCGAAGCCCGTTTCTGTCCGTTGCATCGATATTGGAAAAACAACAGCCGGGCATCTGGTCTGACCAGCAGGATCGAATAAGACTATACCATCTTGCCGGGTTGGGTCAAGCGATCTACTGCAGCCCATCCAAAGAGCTGCCGGCACTTCCCCGGGAAATTTCTTGACAATAACATATGCGTTATGTCACGCTCTGGTCTGACCAGTGCGTCCGAAACCACTTTCGCTTCGAGCAAATTCGCTTATCCTCCATCAGCAGGAGTCCGGGCACTGCCTGATGCAGGCCGCGATTTCCGTAATAGCAAACCTGAAAGACTATGGTATTAGAGTAAAAGGAGCCAATCGTAAACCGGGCATTCGCGCCTCTCATCTGCGGTGAACGCCTGGTATTTTGGATTTATCACGGGATACATCACAGGGGGCTGCTTCATGGAACTCGAATCGGATGTACGGAATGCCGAACTTGCACTTGGTGCGACCAGGCAGAGGGTGGTGCTGGCCGTAATCCTCATGATAACCTTGTTGGTGGCTTATCTTGACAGGGTAAACGTCTCCGTCCTGGTAGCCGATAATAATTTTCTCACCGATATGGGCATCAAAGGCAACCCGGTCCAGATGGGGATGCTCATGACCCTGTTTCTGATCGCTTATGGTGTGGCCAATGTCGTGCTCAGCCCTCTGGGCGACATTATCGGTCCGCGCAAGGCGATGCTGATTTCGATTTTCCTCTGGACTATTTCCGTAATGATAGGGGGTCTTACAGCGACTTTTGGCGTATTGCTTTGTTCGCGCGTAGTGCTGGGCGTCGGCGAAGGGATGCACTGGCCGATGCAGAGCGCCTTTGTCAAGAACTGGTTCCCTCCCCACGAACGTGGTAAGGCCAATGGCGCCTGGCTGCTCGGCCTTATGGTCGGGCCTGCGGTTGCGATGCCGTTTTTCACCTGGATTATTTCGAGTTGGGGCTGGCGTCCCAGCTTTTTCGTGCTGGCTTCAATGGGGCTTATTCCATTGTTCCTGCTGTACTTCTTTGTGACTGATCATCCCCGTCAGCATAAAGGCGTAAATAAGGCCGAACTTGACTACATCGAGAATGCCCTCAAGGCGGAAGCCGTACAAGAAACAAACATGAGGGTGGAAAGCCTTGGCCAGCGGCTCTCGTCTTTCTGTTTCAATTACCGGTTCTGGCTGCTTACGATTAATTATTTCTGCATCGCTTCCATATGGTGGGGAATGATGGCGTGGCTGCCTTCCTATCTAAAGGCTTCACGCGGTTTTAGCTGGGCTGCCATGGGAGCGTTGTCTTCATTGCCATATGTTCTTGGCGCCATCAGTATTTTGTTTTTCGGGCACCTGGGTGATAAAATCGGGCGGAGAGCGCCCCTTGCTGCTGTTGGGCACGCACTTTCGGCTGCCGGCATCTATTTTGGCGCACACGCGACTGACAATATGACCGCCGCTCTGCTCATTTCCTTCGGCATAGCCTCGCTGGCGATTGCCCTGCCTGCTTCCTGGTCGCTGCTACAGCGCATCGTTCCCGCTGGGGCGATCGGAGCCGGGTCCGGCATGATGAACGGGCTGGCAAATGGCAGCTCGGCCTTTGCCCCCGCGCTCATTGGCTATTTCATTGCGATTACGGGCGGCTACATCGGCGGCCTGATGTTCCTGGTGGGACTGGGAGTTCTTGGGTGTTTATGCATGTTCGTTCTGTCATTACAAAAGTATTAGATCACAGCTTTTTGCCTTCGCCCCTGACGGATGCAAGAGCTTCCATAATCCTGCAAACGAGAGGGTTTTGTCCGGTAAAGAAGGAAAGGATTTAATAATGCTTAAACAGGAGATCCTGCAAAAGTTTATCGCCATTGTCGGCCGGGAGCGCTGTAAAAGTTCACCGGAGGATTTGCTGACATATGGCTACGATGCCTGCATATACGAATATCTGCCGGATGCGGTAGTATTCCCGAAATCGACGCAGGAAGCCGCTGAAATCATGAAGGCAGCTTCAGCTCATAACGTCTTCGTGACACCGAGAGGGGCAGGATCGGGTCTGGGCTCGGAAGCCCTGGCCAAAAACGGGGGGATCGTCCTGTGCTTTTCCATGATGAACAAAATCCTCGAGATAAACACTGCGAACCGGTATGCCGTGGTCGAGCCGGGAGTGGTCATCTCGGACCTTCAAAAAGAGGTGGAAAAAGTCGGTCTTTTCTATCCGCCTGATCCCGGCAGCGCGGCGGTCGCGACCATGGGCGGTTCCGTGGCAATGAATTCGGGAGGGATGCGGGGAGTCAAATACGGGGTCACAAGGGACTATCTTCTCGGGCTCGAGATCGTCCTGCCATCCGGCGATGTGATGATGACCGGGACCGTGACCGCCAAGGACGTCACGGGTTACGATCTGACCCGTTTGATTTGCGGGTCCGAGGGCACGCTGGCCCTGGTTACCGGGATAAACGTCCGTCTGCTCCCCAAACCCAAAACGAAGCGCACGCTGCAAGCCATTTACAACGATATCGACGCCGCCGGGGATACGGTCTCCAGAATTATCGAAGCGGGGATCGTTCCGGCGACCCTCGAACTCATGGACAAGATGATCATCAAGGCCCTCGAGGAATTTACCCACATTGGCCTCCCTCTTGACGCCGAGGCCATTTTGTTGATGGACGTGGATGGAGATGCGGAAACGGTAGAAAAACAGGCCGCGCTGGTCGCTGATTTTTGCAAGGGGCAGGGCGCCCGGGAAGTTCGTGTTTCTTCATCAGACAAAGAAAATGAACAGCTCTGGTTTGCCCGCCGCTCCGCTTTTGGCGCAGTGGCCCGAATGCGCCCTTCGTGTTTGATCGAAGACGCCACCGTGCCTGTGAGCTTCCTCACGGCTACCATCAAGAAAGTAGTCGAAATCTGCGAGCGCAATCGCGTTCAGGTAGCAGTGCTCGCCCATGCGGGAGATGGAAACCTGCATCCCTTGATGCTCTGCGATCAGCGGGATGCCGAGGAGATGGCCCGAGTCCACAAGAGTATGGATGAAATCGTAGACTTTGCTCTGTCTGTTGGCGGCACCCTTACCGGCGAGCACGGCATCGGCGTCAACAAGGCCAGGTACCTGCCCCTGCAACTGAGCGAAACCAGTCTGAAAATGATGCGGGCCGTCAAGGCGGTCTTCGATCCCCAGGGGATCTTGAACCCGGGCAGCTTTCTGGAGCATTGCAGATCATGATTCCCACGGAGTTGAGAGAACAGGTTTACAACTGCATCAAGTGCGGGCTGTGTATGAACACCTGCCCCGTGTACAGGCAACTCCGCTTTGAAGGAGTCTCTCCCAGAGGCAAGGTCCAGCTTATAAAGAAGATACTGGAAGGAAAACTGGAGATATCGGAATACTTCAGCCGTCTTCTGGGGACCTGTCTTCTTTGTGAGACCTGCATGGTGAATTGCCCCAGCGGCGTCAGGCTGGACAGTCTCATGAAGGCCATGCGCGCGGAAGTGGTTGCCAAATTCAGCCTGCCCTGGCAGAAGCGGGCTGTCTACCAGCTCCTTTCAGGCGCCCACCTGCTGCCATTCGCCATGTTCCTGGGACGAACGCTGGAGGCGCCTTTACGATCCATGCTGCCAAAGGATGGCAAGGCAGGGACGATTCCCTGCTCCAGGCTCCCCCGGTTGAACTCCAAGCCGTTGCTGAGTCAATATCCGGAGATCATTCCACCCGTTGGAACACGGGTTGGCCGGGTACTCTATTTCGTGGGTTGCGCAACGAATTACCTCTCTGAAAATGTCGGCCACTCGGTAATCAGCATCCTCGGAAAGCTGGGAGTTGAAGTGATCATCCCGAGGAGACAGATGTGTTGCGGCTTTCCGATATGTCTGGCCGGTGCGCGGAAACCGGCTCTTAAAAACATCAGGCGCAACCTGGAGGCATTCGACCCGGGAGAAGCGGATGCGGTCATCGTGGACTGCGCTACGTGCGGCGCTGCTTTAAAGAAAGAATACGCAAGCGTGCTGGAAGAAATGGAACAGGATTCCCGGGCTGCCCGCGAGCTGGGGCGGAAGGTGCTGGATGTTACCCAGTACCTTTCAGGCTTCGATTTTGAGAAATACCTCCGGCCGTTCCCGGCCAGAGTGACCTACCATGACCCCTGCCATCTGCTGCGCACTCAGGGAGTAAAGGATGAACCGCGAAGCCTGCTCGGCCGCATTCCGGACCTGGAACTCGTGGAAATGGCCGGCGCCGACGTCTGCTGCGGGGGAGGAGGCGCCTTTCAGATGGAACATCCCGACGTGGCCTCAGGAATCACAAAAAATAAGATTCAGGCCATCATGCAAACGCGCGCGGAGATAGTTGCGACAGGCTGCCCCGGATGCCGCGTGCAGATTCACGGCAACCTGGAAGACGATCGTATCCAGGTCATGCATCCAGTGGAGATTTTGGCGATGGCCATGGCCTGAAACCAATCCCGCCCTCAGATCCCCGGCTGCGGATGGAGCATAAAATCGGCCAGAACCAGCAGGGTCATGGCTTCCAGGACCGGGATGATCCTTGGAATGGCGGAAATGTCGTGACGGCCTTTTACACTGATTTGCGCGGGTTTACCGCTCGAATCCACCGTGTTTTGAATCTTCGAGATCGACGGGATCGGCTTTACTGCGGCCCGGATTACGATGTCCATGCCAGTGGAGATCCCGCCCAGAATCCCGCCTGCGTGATTTGATTCGTAGCCTTCCGGCGTTATCGGATCGTTGTTCTGGCTGCCGAGCATGTCGGCGGCCCTGAATCCTTCACCTATTTCAACCCCTTTGACGGCGCCTACGGACATGATTGCAGCCGCCAGCCGGGCGTCCAGCTTATCGAATACAGGCTCACCAAGACCGGGGGGGCACCCTTTGGCGCGGATTTCGACTATCCCGCCCGCCGAATCCCCGGCGGCCAGGAGTTCCTTGACGCGATCCAGCATCTTTTCCGCGGCTTCGGCATCCGGGCAGTAAAGCCCGTTTCTATCTATTTCCTCCGGGTCGAAGTTGCGGCATTGCACGCCGCCGAGGGCGAGAGTACATGCCTTCACCGAAATCCCACGGCTGTCCAGGAACTTCCTGGCGACCGCCCCTGCGGCTACCCTTGCTGCGGTCTCACGGGCCGAACTTCTGCCTCCGCCCCGCCAGTCTCTAATCCCGTATTTCTGCTCGTATGTCCTGTCGGCGTGACCGGGCCGGTAGAGCTTCGAGATTTCCGAGTAGTCCGAACTTCGCGCATCGCGATTGTAAATAATCAGGCTGATGGGAGTCCCGGTTGTGAGGCCCTGGAAAACTCCCGAGAGGATTTCGACGCTGTCCGTTTCGCTCCGTGGTGATGTGAACGCTTTCCCCGGGCGCCTGCGGTCCATGTCCTTCTGAATGTCCTCGGGGCTGAGCGCAATTAAGGGCGGGCAGCCGTCGATGACGGCTCCCAGGGCCGGGCCGTGCGATTCCCCCCACGTCGTTACAGTAAAAAAACGTCCAAAACTATTGCCTGCCAAGTTAGCTCTCCGGTTCGAGTGATTACCTTTGGATACTGTTAGCAAAAATTTGACTCATTATATTATAATTAAGCCAAAGGGAGCAGAAGGACTTTTCTTTTAATTCCCATGCGGAGGTTTGAGGATGAGTGATTATCATCCTGATTACAGGGAGGATCTGGAGCAACAGGTCGAACAGGAACTTGAACTGCCTCCCATGTACAAGGTCCTGATCCACAACGACGACTACACCACGATGGAATTCGTCGTTGAGGTTCTTCAGAAGGTGTTTCATAAAAACGCCGCTGAAGCGACCAGGATAATGCTCCTGGTCCATAAAACGGGATCGGGCGTCTGCGGTGTTTTTACCGAAGATGTAGCTGAAACTAAAGTAGAAATCGTACACCACCTGGCGAGAAAGAGTGGGTTTCCGCTAAGGTGCAGTATGGAAGAAGCATAAAATGATAAACAGAGAGCTTGAACTCACATTTGCCGCAGCAATTAAAGAAGCCAAACAGCGCAGGCACGAGTTTTTCACCTTGGAGCATATCCTTTACGCCATCCTGCATGACGTGACGGGCAGACGCATTCTGTACCACTGCGGAGCCGATCTCGACAAGCTAAAAGAGCGCCTGGAAAAGCACTTCGATGAGCGTTCGGAAAAACTGCCCGATGGTGTGGAGCAGGACCCGATTCAGACCCTGGCTGTCCAGCGCGTTTTACAGCGGGCGCTCATGCACGTGCAGGGATCGGAGAAAAAGGAAGTTGACGCGGGAGACATCCTGGCGGCCATGTTCTTCGAAGAGAACTCCTACGCGGTTTATTTTCTGAAATCCCAGGGAGTATCGAGGCTGGACGTGCTTAGCTACATTTCGCACGGCATCTCCAAGGTTTCCGACCCCGAGGAGGAATTTCAGTCGGTTTCCTCTCCCCCGGACCAGCCGAACCGCAAGACGAACGCCCTGGAGAGCTTTACTGTCAACTTGATAGAGAAGGCCGCCCAGGGGCTGATCGATCCGCTTATCGGGCGCGATGAGGAAATCCTGAGGACGCTTCAAATACTTGGCAGGCGCAGCAAGAATAATCCTATCTACGTGGGGGACCCCGGAGTGGGCAAAACCGCCATAGCGGAGGGCCTTGCGCTCAAGATCCATAAAAAGGAGGTCCCGCCTGCATTTTTCAATATCGAGATTTTCGCCCTCGACATGGGGGCGCTTCTTGCCGGGACAAAATTCCGTGGCGACTTCGAAGCGCGCCTCAAGGGCGTGATCCAGGAACTCAAAAAGAAGCGCGGAGCAATCCTTTTCATAGATGAGATCCATACCGTGGTGGGCGCAGGGGCTACAAGCGGCGGTTCCATGGACGCTTCCAACATCCTGAAGCCGGTTCTGGTGACTGGAGGACTTCGCTGCATCGGTTCGACCACATACGAGGAATATAAGAACCACTTCGAGAAGGACCGGGCGCTCAGCCGCCGTTTTCAGAAAGTGGAAATTCGAGAACCTTCGGTCGATGAGACCTACCGGATACTCCAGGGGCTGAGGCCTTACTATGAAGAGCATCACGGGGTAAAGTACACGGACGCTTCTCTCAAGGCTGCTGCCGACCTTGCGGGGAGGTACATAAATGACAGGTACCTGCCCGATAAGGCAATAGATGTGATTGACGAGACCGGTGCGAGCATGCGGCTCAAAAAAGACAAACGAGTTCGAAGGATCGTCGGGGTACGGGACATAGAGACCGTAGTGGCCAGGATGGCCAAGATTCCGGCTCGAAGCGTCACTTCTTCGGATCAGCTCCAGCTCCAGAACCTCGACGAAGCGCTCAAGAGAGTCGTTTTCGGGCAGGACCTGGCCATTGGAATGCTGGTAAAGGCGATCAAGCGGTCGCGGGCAGGCCTGAGGATTCCTGAAAAACCCACCGGGTCCTTTCTGCTCATCGGTCCCACCGGAGTGGGAAAGACCGAAGTGGCAAAGCAGCTTGCAAGGATCTTGGGAGTCCATTTCCTGCGCTTCGACATGAGCGAATACATGGAGAAGCACACGGTCTCCCGGCTGGTGGGCGCACCTCCGGGTTACATCGGGTTCGACCAGGGAGGACTCCTGACCGACGCCATCCGCAAGCAGCCTTATACGGTCCTGCTGCTCGATGAAATCGAGAAGGCGCACCCCGACCTGTTCAGCATCCTTCTCCAGGTGATGGATCATGCCACTTTGACCGACAACAACGGCAAGAAGGCGGACTTCAGAAATGTAATCCTGCTTATGACATCCAACGCCGGCGCAAGGGAGATGAACGCGCCCTTGATCGGGTTCGCGGGCGGCGAGGTGGTGGACACTCGGGTGGCAAAGGGCATGAAGGCCGTTGAAAACCTTTTCAGCCCTGAGTTTCGCAACCGCCTCGACGGCATCATTCCTTTCAACGGTTTGAGCATCGGGATAATGGAGCGCATAGTCGGCAAGTTCCTGAACGAAGTCGAGGAGCAGCTCGCCGAGAAAAACATCCGGTTCGAGCTTAGCCCCGGCGCCAGGAGATGGCTGGCTGAGTCCGGCTATGACTCGAGTTTTGGAGCGCGGCCGCTTGCGAGGTTCATCCAGTCCGAGATAAAGGATATCCTGGCCGACGAAATCCTGTTCGGAAGACTTCTAAAAGGCGGCAGGGTAAAGATCTTCAGACCCGAAGAAGAGTCCGCTGACGACCATGGCGATCTGAGAACCGAGAACCTGGTTTTCGAGTTTCCAGACAGGAGTGTTGCGCCAAATGTAGAACAGGAGCTGACCACTTAAGGGAATATGCCGGTTTTCCGTCTCACAGACGAACTCATATTTCCGCACCCATCGCTTGCCGACCCGGGCGGTCTTCTGGCCGTCGGAGGCGACCTTTCGCCGGGCCGGCTCCTGCTTGCTTACTGCCAGGGGATCTTCCCCTGGTATTCGGACCCCAGTCCGATACTGTGGTGGTCCCCTGACCCGCGGCTGGTCCTTTTTCCCGATGAGATCAAGATTTCCCGCAGCCTCAGGCGCGTTTTGAAGAAACAGGTTTTCAACGTCACGATTGACCGGGCGTTTGGCGAAGTGATCCGCGCATGCGCCCGGGTTCGCGATGAGACCTGGATTACAAGGGAAATGGTCGAGGCTTACCAGGCCCTGCACGAACTGGGATATGCCCATTCATTTGAAACCTGGCATGCGGGGAGCCTTGTTGGCGGACTCTACGGGGTTGCGCTGGGCAGGGCTTTTTTTGGCGAGTCGATGTTTTCAGTCATGAGCGATGCCTCAAAGGTCGCGCTGGTACACCTGGTGAGCTTCGTGGCCGGCCTCGGGTTCGAGTTCATTGACTGCCAGACGGCAACCGCACACCTCAAAAGGCTGGGCGCAAGGGAAATACCGAGAAGGGAATTCCTGGACCGCCTGAGAAGGGTGCAGGACGGACGAGGTCCCGAATGGTCGAAAAGGTCATAATCGTCGGCGCGGCAGGACGCGATTTCCACAACTTCAATGTTTATTTCAGAGCGAATCCGCGCTACAGGGTGATTGCCTTCACTGCGGCCCAGATACCCAACATCGAGGGACGCACATATCCTCCCGAGCTGGCGGGAGAATTATACCCCGATGGAATCCCCGTCTATCCCGAACAGGAGATGTCCAAGCTCATCCGCGAACACCGGATCGATCTCGTGGCCTTTTCCTACAGCGACGTTTCCTATGCGGAAGTAATGCACCTGGCGGCCATAGCCATGGCCCACGGGGCCGATTTCATACTCCTGGGCGCCACCTACACCATGCTCAAATCCCAAAAGCCCGTCATTGCGGTTTGCGCAGTCCGAACCGGCTGCGGAAAATCCCAGACCACCCGAAGAATCGCCAAAATACTAAAGGCGCTCGGCAAGAGAGTAGTCGTAGTCCGCCATCCCATGCCCTACGGCGATCTGAGGAGACAGGTAGTTCAGCGCTTGTCGGCATATGGAGATTTCGAGATCAACAAATGCACTATAGAAGAGCGCGAGGAATACGAACCTCTTATCGAGGCAGGAATAGTCGTTTATGCCGGAATAGACTACGGCCGGGTCCTCGAGAGGGCCGAGTCCGAAGCCGATATCATCATCTGGGACGGGGGCAACAACGACACTCCGTTTTACGCTCCCGATCTTCATATAGTAGTCTTCGATCCTCACCGGGCCGGCCATGAGCTGCTCTACTACCCCGGCGAAACGAACATGATCATGGCCGACGTGGCGGTCATCAACAAGGTGGATACCGCTCTATGGGGCGACGTCGAAAAGGTGAAAAAAAATATCGCCGCCAGCAACCCGGAGGCAATAGTCATCCTGTCGGAATCCCCTATCGTGGTCGACGATCCTGAACGAATACGAGGGCGGCGCGTTTTGGTGATAGAAGACGGTCCCTCGATCACCCACGGTGGAATGCCTTTCGGCGCTGCAACCATTGCGGCCCGCAACTTCGGGGCGTCGCAAATAGTTGACCCACGGCCGTTTGCGGTGGGATTGATAGGGGAGATCTACGAACGTTATCCGCACATCGGAAACCAGTTGCCCTCCATGGGCTACTCGGAGCAGCAGATAATGGACCTCGAGGCGACCATCAACCGCGCCGATTGTGACCTGGTTGTCTTTTCGACCCCTGCAGACCTGAGCAGCCTGCTGCGGATAAACAAGCCGTCGCTCCGGATTCGATACGGATACAAGGACCACGGCTCGCCCTTTCTCAAAGACGTGCTCCTGCAGAAGCTCGAAAAAATCGGGATTCTATAGGCGGGGCGATGGGACCGCTTGGCGGGCTGTAGATACCGGCGCTTCCCGGACCTGGTCCGGGGCGGCGACTGAAGCCTGAGATCACGCGTAAGGATGACGGAGATTTGCCTGCAAATTCGGAACATGAAAATGAAACACGGCCGATTCTGCTGGTTGCGCTTGGCGGCAACGCGCTCATCGGCAAAGGCGAACGCGGGACGATAGATGAACAGTTCAAAAAGCTTTCCGTCCCTATTCGACAGATCGCGCGCCTCTCGAAGAAGTACCGCATCATAATCACTCATGGAAACGGTCCGCAGGTCGGAAATCTTCTCCTCCAACAGGAATCGTGCCCCGAAGTTCCCCGGCTTCCGCTCGAAATTCTTGTCGCGCAGACCCAGGGCCAGATCGGGTACATGATCGAATCCACACTCGACAACGAGCTGACCGAAATGGAGGGAGAACACCAAAAGCTGATAGTGACCGTGCTCACCTATGTGCTGGTCGATGAGAACGACCCCGGCTTCTCCAGTCCGTCAAAACCTATCGGCCCGGTTTTCAGTGAAGATTCTGCCTCGAAACTGCTTTACCCTACCGTGAAATCGCCCGTTGGCGTCAGAAGAGTAGTCGCTTCTCCGAAGCCTATAACCATCATCGAGAAGCGGGAAATCAAAAGGCTGATTGACATGGGATTTATCGTCATCGCATGCGGCGGGGGCGGAATCCCGGTCATCCGGCATGGCAGGGCATTTCATGGAGTCGATGCGGTAATCGATAAGGACCTTGCCAGCGCAAAACTTGCTGAAGAAGTCGGGGTGGATGTCCTGGCAATCGCAACCGATGTCGAGGGGGCTGCGATTTCATACGGCGCCCCGGACGAAATCTTTCTGCGCAAAATGAGTGTCGAGGAAGGGGTCCGCTACCTCAGGGAAGGGCACTTCCCGCCCGGATCGATGAGACCCAAGATCGAGGCCGCACTCCAATTCATCAAATCCGGCGGGAACCGGGCCGTGATATGCTCGATTGATTCGATTGAAGAGGCGGTGGCTGGAAACGCGGGGACGGAAGTGGTGAAATGAGGCGGCAGGGTTGAATCATACGGGAGACGACGCCAATGGAAGAGAACCGAGTCAGCCGCACCGCGCGCTTCATCCATGCGCGGTTATCACTCGCTCTATGACAGTCCACCTTACGCTGCACCGCTCACCCTTCATAATCAGCAGCTTCGGATGAGCTTGCGGTGCAAATTGACAACAAAATCCTGTGTATTCGTAAGAATAGACCTGGCGGTCAGCGATCCTCTGTCCGCAAGCTTGTTTGCCGCAAATTCGGACATATCGATCGTAAAGAAGTATACAGGGCGCACTGTGCCGTCATCCAGCACAGTGTATGAAGGGGTCATGTTTCCGGTCGCGATTGAGTGAAGCTGGGTCGCCATTGCGATGATGGTTGTAGCCTTTCGGGCCAGCAATCGCATTCTGTCCTGTGCTTCATACGAGCTTGCGATCACTTCGGGCATGGGGCCGTCATCCCGGATGGAGCCTGCAAGCACGTACGGGACCCCGCGCCTCACCAGAGAAGCCATTATCCCGTTTTTAACGATTCCCTTTTCGACGGCTGCCTTAATTGAACCGATCCCCCGAATCAGGTTGATTGTGTCCAGGTGCTTGTAATGGCTCAGGTGTGCGTGCTTTTTAGTGTAGATATCCTGTCCGAGCGCAGTGCCGTAGATAGACGCCTCGATGTCGTGAGTCGCAAGGGCATTTCCGGCAAGAACTCCGTGAACGAATCCATCCTCGATAATTGCGGCCAGGGAATCGCGGGAATCCCTGTCGAACGCAACGGCAGGACCGAGCACCCACAGGAGAAACCCTTTTTCGCGCTCGTATTCGAGCAGGTTGTACAGCTCGTCGTAATCATATGAAAAAGAAGTCTCGCGAGATACCGTGGTTCGAAAGGCAAATTTTTCCGACACCGGGTGTTCCCATCCGAAAGCGTCTGTGTGGACGAAGATGCCATCTTCACCGTTTTCACGCCGGCCGATCGCGACCAGATCTGCGGGCTTGAGAAGCCGGAATTCCCGTACCTCGATTGTCCCGTCGGCCTCGAGCACCACTACACAGTCCATGCGGGAATGCCTGGGAAGGACCCACTCTCCCTTGGAGACCTGGAAATACTCCGGGTATATCGAGGTCGCGTGATATCCTTCCGGCGCCACACCGGCCTTTTCGACTTCCTTGAACTGCACTGGAGGAGCGTCATTGAGGGGTGGCCGGGTAAAATCGGGCGGACGGAATTGCGGCAACTTAAAGGATGACATTTTCCGCGATCCTTCCAACTTGGCAGTGATAATGCGGAAATTCCATAGAATGTGGTTATGAATGGTCGCTTATATCAGGTGGTCCACGGCGTTTTGCCTCCCTGTAAAAATCCAGGAAGTAGGCCAGAGCGGAGATATAGCCCAGGACCAGTGAAATCCAGAGGAAGGAAGTTCCGACTAAATTCAGCGTGGTTTGTATGCCTGGAATGGCGGGCAGCAGAAAAACAAATGCCAGGGTCTGGGAAACCATTTTGTTTTTTCCCATCCGGCTCGCGTTTATGATCATCCCATGTGCCGCGGCAATCGAGCGCAGGCCGGTTATAACGATTTCACGGCCGACGATCAAAAAAACCAGCCACGCCGCGACTTTGCCGTAGGGAATAAGCATTATGAGCACAGCGGTGGTGAGCAGCTTATCGGCGAGCGGGTCGAGCAGCTTCCCAATGGAAGTAACCGTGTTGCTGCGCCGCGCCAGAATGCCATCCAGGTAATCGGTAAGTGAAGCTATGCAAAAGACAATGAAAGCTAAATTCAGATCAAGGCCGGAGGCCGGCGGTATCAGGAGAACAATCAGAACCGGTATGGTGGCCATCCTCAGGTAGGTCAGGACGTTGGGCAAAGTCGTGAGGCTTTGCCTTGTGAGGTCGCTTCGGTTCAACACGAGCATAAAATCAAACTTCCATTAAGAAATACTCGGCACCCTCCGTTGAAAACCAGCATAAAACCAGGCCTCAAGGCGAATTCCCACCCCAACATGGAAGCGGGCGCAAAGGAACAAAAACCCTTTTTCGCTCCTCGCCTCTTCGCTTGTGTTTTTCATGCTCGCCTTTTCCTGGCCCCGGCTTCCTCCAAATTAGTAACGATATCGGTCATAAAAGTCCATAACTGTCTTAACATAAATTTGTGTTTCATCAAAAGGTGGAATTCCACCGTGTTTTGCAACCGCCTCCGGACCCGCATTGTAGGCGGCCAGAGCAAGGGCCGTGTTGTTGTTGAACCGGTCGAGCATCATCCTGAGATACCTCACTCCACCGTCGATATTCTGCTGGGGATCGAAAGGATTCACAACGCCGAGATCGCGCGAAGTCCCCGGCATGAGCTGCATCAGGCCCATTGCGCCTTTCGGAGATATCGCCGCCGGATTGAAGCCCGATTCGGCCCGGATGACTGCCTTAACCAGATTGCAATCCAGACCGTAGAGTTTGCATGTCATCTTTATGTGCGGATCGTAGGCGGCCTGGTTGGGCAGGTTTAAGAAGGGGGAAAAAGCTCCCGGTTGATATCCCTGGTATCCTTTGTAGATGGGGAAATATTTCTGAAAATTAACCTGGGTCAGGGGTGGGAGATTCATGGGAGTTGACTGCACAGACGTGGGGGCATTGGTGTAATGAATTGCCCCGTCCTTATCGACGAACTTGAATATTTCGGCATTCGAGCTTATTGGCCGGCCAATCCCAAAAACAATGACCATCGCAGCCAAAAGGAGATACTCTGGAGCCCTTGTCGCGCGCTTCATAACCCCTCCTGTTACAGGCTGTGGCACCCGCTCTATTGTTCTACTTTTTTCCAATCCTGCAAGAATTTTTCTATTCCCTGTTCGGTTAACGGATGGCGTACAAGCTGCTCAATGACCTTGTGCGGAATAGTTGCAATATCCGCGCCTAAGCGCGCTGCTGTAAGTACATGTACAGGATTCCTGATGCTGGCGACGATCACTTCGGTTTCAAAAAGGTAATTCGAAAACACGTCCAGGATTTCGCGAATCAGACCCATACCATCCTGGGATATGTCGTCGAGCCTGCCGACGAAGGGGCTGACGTAGGATGCTCCCGCCTTTGCAGCAAGAAGAGCCTGGAGAGGGGAGAATATCAGGGTTACATTCGTTTGCACCCCTTCCTGCGACAATATTTTGACCGCCCTGAGGCCCACGGTGGTCATCGGGATTTTCACGACGACGTTCTGGTCTATTGCGGCAAGCTCCCGCGCCTCTCTGAGCATACCATCCAGGTCGCAGCAGACACCTTCGGCGCTCACCGGTCCCTGTACGATCTCACATATCTCGCGGATATGACTCTTGAAGGCGTCCCTGCCCGCGATTCCTTCCTTTGCTATCAAACTGGGGTTGGTCGTCACCCCGTCCAGGACCCCGAGGTCATGCGCATCTCTTATTTCGTTAAGGTTGGCCGTATCTATGAAGAATTTCACATCGAGCTCCTGTAAAAAATGGTTGTCTTATTCTTGGATTCGCCGCCTTTGGAGATACATGTCGTAGCATTGCTCGCTGCAAAAATAGATGACCTTACCTTCAACTACCCCCTTCACCCCTTTTTGCTTCATGAAATAGGCGCCGCACTCAGGATCGCGGATGAGTTCGGTTTCGGAAGCCGCGGGCGTATCGTCCCGCGCACTGGAGGGCGCAAAAAACTCCTTCCCGATCTTTTTTACGAGAAAATAGGCTATCCACACCAACAGGGCGTAGAGAAAAAAACGTCCCATTTCAATTTTCCACTTTATGAATTTCCTGCTGGTGGTCGAGTTCAAGAATTCGATCCAGCATTTCGTGAACCGTCAGCCCGAGGGCCGGATGCACCCAGTCGGGTTCTATTTCGGCCAGGGGCGCCAGAACGAAAAGGCGCTCGCTCATTAGCGGATGAGGCACCTTGAGTCCGGGCAGATCGAGCTGAATATCCTCGTAGAAAAGGATGTCGAGATCAAGGGACCGGGGTCCCCACTTTACCGTCCGGACCCTCCCGAAGCTCTTTTCCACCTCGAGCATAAGCTCGAGCAGCGCCTGCGGAGAGAGCCTGGTGTACAGGACGGTGGCGGCATTTATAAACCACTCCTGCTCCGTGAAGCCGACGGGGCTGGTTCTGTAAAGCGCCGAAGTTCTAAGAATACTAATCGCCGGGTGTTTTTGCAATAGATCAAAAACATCCCGGCATATTCGGACCGAGTCCCCCTGGTTGCTTCCTATTCCGATTGCAGCTTTTCTCACTGGACGGCGGAATTCTCGAAATTGAGTTTGCAGATTCGCTCAACGGCCTCCATGATGCGTTCCCTGGGAACGGTAAGCGCCATTCTTACATAGCCCTCGCCGGGTTCGCCGAACCCACTGCCGGGAGTAGCCACTATACCGGCCCCGCGGAGCAGAAGGGAGGTGAAATCGCTTGAACTATAGCCCGAAGGAGTTGGGCACCATACATAGAACGTAGCTTTTGGGATTTGCGGATCAAGTCCCGCCTTTTTTAGACCGGCAATAAGGATATCGCGCCTTTCTTCATAAATCTTCTGCATATCGGCAACCGGTCCCTGGTCGCCCTCCAGTGCTGCGATGCCCGCCCACTGGATGGCGTTGAAGGCGCCGGAGTCGATATTGCTCTTTATCTGCCCAAGCCCGGAGACCAGTTCACGGTTGCCAACGGCAAACCCGAGCCGCCATCCCGTCATGTTATATGTCTTTGAAAGAGAGTGGAACTCGATTCCTACTTCCTTTGCGCCGGGGACCTCGAGAAAGCTCATGGGGCGATATCCCCCGAAGGCCATCTCCGTATAAGCCGCGTCATGGCAGACGATTATTTCGTACTGCCGGGCAAACCGGACGACCCGCTCGTAAAAGTCCCTGTCGGCGGTAGCGCCGGTAGGGTTATTGGGATAGTTTATGAACATGAGCCGCGCGCGCCTGGCCACTTCGGTCGGAATGGCGTCCAGGTCCGGCAGGAAGCCGTTTTTTTTGAGAAGGGGCATGAACCATGATTCACCCCCCGCAAACATGGTCGCAATATGATATACGGGATAGGCAGGAGCAGGCACGAGCGCAAGGTCTCCCGGGTTGATGAAGGCAAGCGGCAGGTGAGCCAATCCCTCCTTGGAGCCTATCAGGGTTAGCACTTCCGAGAGCGGGTCCAACTCGACTCCGAATCTGCTCTTGTACCATTTCGCCACGCTGACCCGGAAATCGTTCATACCCGAGTAGGAAGGATACTGGTGGTTGGCCGGGTCTTTGGCCGTTTGTGCCAGTCTTTCGATTATGTGAGCCGGGGTGGGTAAATCAGGATCACCGACCCCGAGGTTGATTACGTCGGCTCCCTTGGCTATCAGTTCCGCTTTGAGCCGGTCGATCTCGGCGAAAAGATAGGGTGGAAGCCGCCGCAACCGTTCAGATTTTACAACCGCCATTCGAACCTCCTAACGGGGATCAGAGGACGGATTTTCGTATTCCGCCTTCCGTTATTTGATACCGAGCACATCGCTCATGTCGTAGAGCCCTCCGGGCTGGTCAAGGATCCATTTGGCGGCCCTTATCGCACCCCTGGCGAAATTGTCACGGTTGTGGGCGCGATGAACTATCTCTATTCTTTCGCCCAGAGAGGCGAAAATAACAGTGTGCTCACCCACGATGTCCCCGCCGCGAATGGTCTGAATTCCAATCTCAGATCCGGTGCGCTCTCCAGTCATTCCGTGCCGCGCATAGACTCCGACCTGCCCCAGATCCCTGTCAAGGGCCTGGGCTACAAGCTGTGCGAGTTTTATGGCCGTACCGCTTGGCGCGTCTTTCTTGAACCTGTGGTGGGCTTCAACTATCTCCACGTCGTAGCCGTCTCCGAGAAGCGCTGCCGCCTCAGCCACCATTTTGAACAAAATATTGACGCCAATGCTCATGTTCGGAGAAATTACGCACGGGATCTGGCGCGCAAGCTCTGCCGCCTCATCGAGCTGCTCACGCGTAAATCCGGTCGCCCCTATCACCATGGGCCGGCAGGACGCGGATGCGCGCCTCAGGTGTTCGAGCGATGACGCGGCGTTGGTAAAGTCGATTACAACGTCGGCCCCCTCCAGCACGTCTTCAATGCGGCCCTTGATCGTGTTGCCGGTGGGTCCGCCACCGATCGCTTCGGACAGATCCTTGCCGACAAGGCGATGCTGTGAATACTCAAAGCCGCCGGCCAGCTCGATGCCTTCGGTTTCCCCGATGATCCGGGCGATATTCGAACCCATTCTTCCTGCAATTCCCGCAACCGCTGCACGCACCATCTTACGTCTCCTCAAGGCGGCGGCAAAAAAGCATTGTCCACCGTTTGTATGCTATATGCGGCGTCAATAATTCCTGTGGAAATCCGCTCCGCCGTCACCCCGGACTTGATCCGAACCACGATTTCCCAGCCGGGGAGAGAAATCTCCTCGAGTCCGAATCGGAAACTGCCAGTGTCTCATCCGGATGTTTCCGGATGGACACTAGCGAGTTATCTCTTTACGCCCGGCCTTTTCCAGGAAGAAGACCCTGATCTTCCAAAGTTTTTCTCAGGCGCTCCTTGTTGCTTGCCGACATGGTTACAAGCGGGAGCCTTACTTCTTCTGATTCTATCTTCTTCATCATGGCCAGGGCAGCCTTGACCGGGGCAGGGTTGGTCTCGACGAAAAGGCCGTGGAGCAGGGGCAAAAGCCTGTAGTAGAGCCGCCGGGCCTCTAGAAATTTACCTTCGAAAAACATATTGCAAAGATCGGCCATGTCTCGTGGAGCAACATTTGAGACAACCGATATGACTCCCTTGCCTCCAACGCACAACAGTGGAAAAGTCAGGTAATCCTCGCCGGACACCACTGTGAAATCATCCCCGCACAGGGAGATTATGTCCGTTACCTGCTTCATCGAACCGGAGGCTTCCTTTACTCCGATAATGTTGTCTATCCTCGACAGGCGCTCAATCGTTGCAGGTTCAATGTTTGAAGCTGTGCGGCCCGGAATGTTGTAAAGAATGATCGGAATATCGACGGCTTTGGCCACCTTCTCGAAATGCTGATAGATCCCTTCCTGCGTAGGCTTGTTATAGTACGGGCTTATCATGAGAGCAGCATCAGCGCCTGCCTTTTTGGCGTGGCTGGTAAGAGAGATCGCCTCCCCGGTGTTGTTGGAGCCGGTTCCGGCAATGACCGGAACGCGTTTCCCCGTCTGCTCGACTGTGATATCAATTACCCGGGCGTGCTCGTCGTGCGAAAGTGTGGGCGATTCGCCCGTGGTCCCGCAGGGAACGATGCCGTGCGTTCCGTTTGCAATCTGGAACTCGATAAGGTCTCTTAATCCGGCTTCATCGACCTTGTCGTCCTTAAAAGGTGTAACAATCGCAACTATTGCTCCACTAAACATTGCGGCCTCCTTTCTATCCCCTCAGGGTTTCGTCCCAGAGTTCGCCGTCGTAGACAACCTTTGCGTCGCCTTCCAGGTAAACGTCGGAGAAGCTCGTTTCACCTTCTCTTGAAATTTTCTCGAAGTAAATAACCAGCGTTTCCCCGCTCATGGTCCGCACCTCGACCGGCGATACGGCCAAATCCTTTGCTGCGGCGATCAGGGCGGCGGCTATGCAACCCGTGCCGCATGCAAGGGTCTCCGCTTCCACGCCGCGTTCATAGGTCCTGATGGAAATGTCGTGAGGGCCGCGAACAAAAACGAAATTGGCGTTTGAACCCATAGGCTGAAATCGATTATGAAAACGAATGCAGCGTCCCCGATCAAAGACGTCCAGATCAGCGAGTTGCTCCTCGGACTCTGCCAAATAGACCGCGTGCGGGACGCCGGTATTGATGAAATTGAGATGGAAAAGACAATCACCCAGCACGACCTCTATGTCAACTTCCAGGCTGTGCGGCTGAGTCATGCGGACTTTGGCGCGTTCGCCCAGGACTTGCGCTTCGATAAGTCCGGCAAGCGTCCTGAAAGACAGACGCTCCTTGTTTACTATGCCCTTCAATAATGCGAACCGGGCCGCACAGCGCGCTCCGTTTCCGCACATCTCCGCCTCGCTCCCGTCAGCGTTGAAGAACAGCCACCTGAAATCGGCCTCGCTGTCATTTTCAATAAGAATCAGGCCATCAGCCCCGACGGACATCCTTCTACGGCAGGCAAGCCGGGCCAGCTCGCGCCCGCGCTCCTTTTCCAGCTTCAATGCCCGGTTATCTATTATTATGAAATCGTTGCCGCTGCCGGTCATTTTCGTGAAGCGGATTCGATTCTGAGTTTCGGACAATTCCGGCTCCTTGGTAATTTCAGTTCATCTTCCCACCCGGGAGGCCTTTCTCAACACTTCATCATGCTTTTCGAGGTCAATTTCCCGGAGTGCTCTGCGCAGCTAACATTGAGTTTCTTGAGATAATGAATCGCTTTTGGTCTTTGGGTTTAACCTGCAAGAAAATCCGGAATCGCTTCGGGCAGCACCAGGTCTTCCCAGCTCTCCCTTTGCCTTATGACAAAGTATTCCGCGCCCTTCACGAGCACTTCCGGGGCGCGTGGACGCGAGTTGTAATTGGAGGACATGCTGAACCCGTAAGCTCCAGCACTCATCACTGCCAGGTAATCGCCCGGCCCGGGCATGGGCAGTCCACGGTCCCTGGCCAGAAAATCGCCTGACTCGCAGATGGGACCCACCACGTCAACGATCTCCGTTTCCTTCTGGCTCCTCACAACGGGCTGGATGTAGTGATAAGACCCGTAGAGGCTCGGGCGCACAAGATCGTTCATGGCTCCGTCGGCAATGACAAAGTTCTTCGACTGGGTCCGCTTTGTATAGAGCACTTTGCTCACGAGAACGCCGGCATTTCCCACGATAACCCTGCCGGGCTCAAAAATCAGAGTGCAGTCGATGTCTTCGAGTTCTCGCAGGATTTCCCGTGCATATTCATGAGGCTGCGGCGGCGCTTCCTGATCGTACACAATGCCGAGCCCGCCTCCCAGGTCGAGATAGCGAATCTGGACCCCGGCCTGCCGCAGCCGCTCTATGAGAGAGCGAAGCCGTTTGAGCGCATCGATGAAAGGTGTTACATCGGTAAGCTGGCTGCCAATATGACAATCGAGTCCGAGAATCTCAATATTCTTAAGGCCTTTTGCCTTCTCGTAGGTCTTCAAAGCGGCATCGATCGAAATTCCGAATTTATTTTTCTTCATGCCGGTCGAAATGTAGGGGTGCGTATTCGGGTCTATATCCGGATTGACCCTCAGCGAAATGGAGGCGATGGTGTCCATTGCTTCGGCCCGGCGGTTTATCTGCTCGAGTTCCTGGGTAGATTCGATATTGAACATCAGGATTTTTTCGCGGAGCGCGAAATCGATTTCTTCAATAGTTTTGCCCACCCCTGAATAGACGATTCGCTCCGGCGCAATTCCGGCCTTTCGGGCGCGGTAGAGTTCTCCGCCTGATACAATGTCCATTCCTGCGCCCATCGAGCCTAACAGCTTCAAAATCGCGATATTGGAATTGGCTTTTACAGAGTAACAGGTAAGGTGCTCAGCATCTTTGAAAGCGGAGTCGAATACCATGAAATGGTGGCTGAGCGTAGCATGACTGTATATATAGCACGGGGTCCCGATTTTTTCAGCGATAAGCCGGACCGGGACGTCCTCGCAATAGAGTTCGTCTCCTTTGTATTGAAAATGGTGCATCGGAAGTCCTCGTATTTTATAGACTTTAAATGGCCTGATCGAATTTCAGGGCAAGCTTCGCATGACGAAATTCGATTGGCGTGCCAGGGATTAGAGTTCCGGACGAGTCTTTCTACTCCATCAAAAGATTTTTCACCTCAGTCCACTTGGAAAGCAACCCTTCTTTATGGTCCGGCCCGGGGCTTACTGCCGATACGGCATAAAAGTAAGTCGCACCCTTCTTCGCGCCGTGGTCCACAAAAGGCTGATGCTCTACCGGACTCGCGGTCAGGCGGATTATTTGTTTTCCTTCCCGCCTGTAGACGTGATAACCGCTGTTTTTCCCCTCGCTCTCCGTCCAGTGTATCTCGAGGGCCCCACGCGCCGGAGTTATCCAGACCTTGTCGGGAGGAGGGGGCGTCATTGCTTCGGGCGCTTTGACGAGAATCGTAGAAGATGGCTCCCCGTATATAGAGGTATCATCTATATTCAGGACAGGAATAACCCGATAGCTGTAGTTCTGCTCCGAGGCAATCGCCTGGTCGTAATAGGAATTGCCTTTCACATAAGACGGCGTGGCCTTTTCCCAAGCCTTTTCCCCCGTACGCCTTTCGACGCGGAAAGACATACTTGCCGCATCGAGATTGTTGCCGTCAAGGTCCTTGAAGACCGGTTTCCACGATACCAGAACCCCCTGTGGCTGAGTAGCGGCAGTAATGTTAACAGGCGCCGCCGGTCCAAGGTAGATTTTGGCTATCGCGGGGTTGGAAAGGCTCAAACGAGTGCCTTTTTCGTCAACCACAGCTACCTGATAACGAAATGCCCGGTGATTGGAGATATCGGTATCAGTCCATCGCAACCTGCCCTCCGAGGCAGCTTTTGCGGCAGCAATATCTATGCGCTGTACCTGCTGCTGGTCGGGAGCGGGGCATTCAAGGCAGTTGCGGTTTTCCCATTTCAGCTCGGACCGCATGATGGAATAGGCAACCGCCTTGTCTCCGGCAACGACCGGGCTCCACGAAAGTTCGACCAATCGAGGCATGACCTGGGCCCTCAGGTCGTTTACCTGCGGAGGGGGCGCCTCTCCAATATGTTTTGGAAACAGTTTCTTGCCGCAGCCTGAAAGTATAATGCTCAAAACGCAAATAGAAATGATTCCCAGGCACTTATATTTGATCGAATCAGCCAGGATTCGCATACGCCCCCTATTTTTCCGGTCTCGTGTTTTCATTTGAGTCTCGTTTGCAGGCTTCCAGGTCTGCCCGCGCCCGGGCAATGGCTTCTTTCACCCGCGATGTGGCGGTGCCTCCCACAGATTTTCTCTGGTCGATTACGCTCAAAATATCGAGGTAGGGAAAAACGTCCTCATCGAAAGTCTTGTGGAAAGTTTTGAACTCGTCCAGCGAGCAGTCGCCCAGCTCTTTGCCTGTCCGAATGCAGTATTGAACGATCTGGCCGACAACGTGATGCGCTTTGCGGAAAGGGACACCATGCCTGACCAGGTAATCGGCCAGATCGGTGGCCAGCGTAAAGTTATGCCCGGCCATAGCGGCCATTCTCTCCCGATTGATCCGGATTTGGGGGAGCATCTTGCTAAGCAGCCGCAGGGTGGCCAGCACCGTATCAACTGTATCGAAAACCGGCTCCTTGTCTTCCTGCAGATCGCGGTTATAAGCCAGGGGCAGTCCCTTGGTCAAAGTGAGAAGCGCAATCAGGTTTCCGTAAACCCTGCCGGTTTTGCCGCGCATAAGCTCGGGTACGTCCGGATTTTTCTTCTGAGGCATAATGCTGGAACCGGTGCAGAATGCATCACTTATCTCGATGAATGCGAATTCCGGGCTTGACCAGATGATAAGCTCTTCGGCCATGCGGCTCACATGCATCATTAAAATAGCCGAAGCCGAGCAGAATTCGATCAGGTAATCGCGGTCGCTTACAGCATCCACCGAGTTGGCCACAACCTTGGAAAAACCAAGCTGGCGGGCCGTCCATTCCATGTCGGTGGGAAAAGTTGTGCCTGCAAGGGCCGCGCTTCCCAGCGGCATAACGTCGGTTCGGGTGAGACAGTCGCTGAATCTGGCGCAATCGCGGTCAAACATCTCATAGTAGGCCATCAGATGGTGCGATAAAAGAAGCGGCTGTGCATGCTGGAGGTGAGTAAATCCCGGCATGATTACGTTGAGGTTCTTTTCAGCCATTTCGACCAGGGTCGATTGCACTCCGCGCACAAGGTCCAACGTCCTGGAAATCACATCGCGCATGTAGAGTCGCATATCGAGAGCAACCTGATCGTTACGGCTCCTGGCCGTGTGGAGCTTGCCGCCGGTCTCTCCTATCCGAGCCGTAAGCTCGTTTTCGATTGCCATGTGGATGTCCTCCTGGGAGGAGTCCATGGCAATCTTGCCCCGCTCCATGTCGCGAAGTATTTCGCCCAACGTCTGAACTATGCGGGAGGCATCCTCGTGCGAAATTATGCCGAACTCGGCCAGCATGCGGCAATGCGCGATACTTCCCGCTATATCATACCGGTAGAGCCGGCTGTCGAAATCGATGGAAGCAGTGTATTCTTCAACCAGCTTGTCTGTGGGCTGGTCAAAGCGTCCCTGCCAGAGCTTCTCGGCCATGCGGAACTATACTCCTGATGCGGATTTAGTAGGTCTTGTTGGTCCTATATGAGTTTTTTCTCTCAATTTGACTTGAGAGGCCGCTGAAGGTTTTGCTTCACAAGTGTTTCGATTCGCAGCCTCAGTCCAAGCAGCCGGATAAAACCGCTTGCCTCATCCTGCCGGTAAACGTCGTCTTCTTCAAAGGTGGCAAAGCCGGGCTGGTAGAGAGAGCGCTCCGACTTGCGCCCGATCACCTGGCAGTTTCCCTTGTAGAGCTTAAGACGCGCGGTTCCCCAGACACTCTCCTGCGCTAAGTCCATCATGTGCTGGAGATAGCGCATCTCAGGCGAATACCAGAACCCGTTGTAGATCATGCGCGAGTATTCCGGAACAAGGCCGTCACGCAGATGGATGACTTCTCTGTCCATCGTAATCGATTCCACCGCCCTGTGGGCAATTCGCATGATAGTGCCGCCCGGAGTTTCGTAAACCCCTCGAGATTTCATTCCGATGAACCGGTTTTCCACGAGGTCCACACGGCCGATGCCGTGCTTTCCGCCGGCCTTGTTGAGGTGTTGGAGCAGTCGGGCCGGGCTCATCCGCTGGCCGTCAACCGCTACCGGGTCTCCCTTTTCATATTCGAGTTCGATCACTTCAGGCTCATCGGGAGCTTTTTCCGGATTTGCAGTCAAAACATACATTTCCGGGTCGGGTTCCACCCACGGGTCTTCGAGAATGCCGCCTTCGTAGCTTATATGCAGCATGTTGCGGTCGCAGCTATAGGGCTTGGCCTTGGTGACGGGAACCGGAATGCCGTGTTTTTGGGCAAACGCGATGAGGTCGCTTCGCGATTTCATGTCCCACTCGCGCCAGGGCGCGATCACCTTTATGTCAGGATTGAGCGCCATGTAGGCCAGCTCGAACCGCACCTGGTCGTTTCCCTTGCCTGTAGCTCCATGGCTGACCGCGTCTGCGCCTTCCTCTTCGGCTATCTTGATCTGCTGTTTGGCGATCAGCGGGCGCGCAATCGAAGTGCCGAGCAGATACTGGCCTTCATAAATAGCGTTGGCGCGAAATGCCGGAAAAACGAACTCGCCGGCGAACTCTTCCCTCAAATCTTCGATGCGTGCCTTGATCGCGCCGGTCTCGATGGCTTTTTTCTCAATACCGTCCAGTTCCTCATCCTGGCCCAGGTCGGCCGAGAAAGCGACAACTTCGCATTTATATGTCTCGATAAGCCATTTCAGGATTATCGACGTATCAAGTCCACCGGAATATGCCAGAACTACCTTTTTAACACTCATTACTAAAATACTCCGTTTTCAAAACCACTTGAAGAAGGGGCGATAAGCTGCGCCCCGTGAGCGTTGCCCCTCCACACCCTGGGGCGTTGCATTCCCCCTTTTGCCGATTCCTCGACAGTGTTTGCCGGCGGCCGGGGGAGATTCTCAATTTGGCCAAAACTCGGTTTAGAGATTTCGGCTTCCGATCATCCAGTCAAGGAGGGCTATTCCGGGGACAGGTCCCGGATCGAGAACAGGCCGCGCTTCATTGGGCTTCCTCTTTAAAGACGCCCTCCAGGATACCGATCATCTCGTCGACTTCGGAGCGGCCGGCGATAAGAGGCGGAACGAACCTCAAAACGGAATCGTGAGTGCAATTTATTATTGCGCCCCTCTCCAGGCATCTGGAAACGAATTTGGCGCCGGGGACATCCAACTCCAAACCCACTATGAGACCTCGCCCGCGAACGCCTTTTATGAACGAATAGCTCTTTTTGATCTCTTCGAGCCTTGAGACGAAATAGGCGCCGGTCTCGCGAACTTTGGCCAGGAAAGCCGGTTCGGAAATGATCCTTATGGTCGCCAGAGCCGCCGAGGCTACCAGAGGGCCTCCTCCGAAGGTAGAAGCATGGCTCCCGGGGGTAAAAGCCCGGGCCACTTCATCGGAGGCCAGCATTGCCCCCATCGGCAACCCGTTTGCCAGCGCCTTCGCCAAGGTCATTATATCCGGCGATACATCTTCATTCTCGTAGGCAAAAAGTGATCCGGTTCTTCCCATTCCGGTCTGAATCTCATCAAAGATGAGGAGCAGCCCTTTATCCTTGCACAGCCTCTTAAGGTCTCTCAGGTATCCGGCGGAAGGAAAATTGAGTCCCCCTTCTCCCTGGACCGGTTCGACCATTACCGCGCAGGTCTTGTCCGTAATGGCTGCTTCAACTGCCGAAATGGAGTTGAAATCAACGAAGGCGAAGCCTTCCACCAGCGGCTCGAAACCTTGATGGACCTTGCTTTGACCGGTTGCCGAAAGAGTGGCCATGGTCCGGCCGTGAAAGGAGTCCTTCATCGAAATGATATGAAACCTGCCGGGGCCGAAGTTGTCCCTGCTGAACTTTCTTGCGAGCTTTATGGCCGCTTCATTGGCTTCAGCGCCGGAGTTTGAAAAAAATACCTTATCCGCAAATGAAAGGCGTGTCAATTGTGCCGCCAGCTCAACCTGCGGATATGTATAAAAAAGGTTCGAAACATGGACCAGTTTTCCGGCAGCCTCGCTGATTGCCAGGGTTACTTCCGGGTGGCAGTGTCCGAGGCCGCACACCGCGATGCCGGCAAGGAAATCGAGGTATTCTTTCCCGGTGTCATCCCATAGCCTGCACCCGGCCCCCCTCACAAAAGCGACCGGAAACCTGGCGTATGTGCCGAATATGTGTCTGCTGCACTCCTGCTGTATTCCTTCGATATGTGCGTTCATTTGGTTTGCTCACTGCTCCTCAGAATCTCGGTCCCGATCCCTGCATCGGTGAATATCTCCAGCAAGACGGCGTGGGGAAGACGGCCATCGACTATGTGGACCTTTGAAGCCCCGGCCTCCAGGGCGTCGATTGCGCATTGGATCTTCGGGATCATCCCACCCCGAAGGGTCTGGTCGCGCATAGCCGCTCCGGCTTCGTCGATCGTCATGCTCGATATGAGGGCGCCCTTCCGGTCGAGCACTCCGGCCACATCGGTCATGAGCAGAAGCTTGTCAGCCTTGAGAGCCCCGGCAATCGCGCCTGCCACAAGGTCGGCATTTATATTGTAGGTTTCTCCGTTCTCACCCACTCCCACCGGCGCAATGACCGGGATAATATCGCTTTGCGAAAAGATTTGCAGTATCTCCAGGTTTATCCGGGCCACTTCTCCGACCATCCCTATGTCGATTATCTCAGGAGGCCTGTCCTCCCCGGTGTCTCGAACGATCTGGAGCTTTCGAGCTTCGATGAGTTGGCCATCCTTGCCGCTCAGTCCGACCGCGCGTCCCCCCTGCCTGTTTATCAGGGCCACTATCTCCTTGTTGACTTTTCCGGCGAGCACCATCTCCACGATGTCCATGGTGTCCTCATCGGTTATGCGCATTCCTTCGTAAAAATCGCATTTCTTCCCGATGCGCCGCAGCATCTCGCCTATCTGCGGTCCACCCCCATGAACCACCACCGGATTTATCCCGATGTACTTCATCAGGACGATGTCCTTTGCAAAGCTCTCCTTGAGCTCCTCGGCCACCATCGCATGACCGCCGTATTTTACGACGATCGTCTTTTGATAAAACCGGCGAATATAAGGAAGAGCTTCAACCAGAATGCTAGCTTTTTCACTCATGGCAATCCCACGGGAATAGAAATAAAAATCCTCCCTTTCCGCCTGAACGGGAGGATTGGCCTAAAAACCGATCTTTCACTACAAGAATTTAAAGTATTGGAACAAGTGTTTCAAACAAAATATGCAGAAACAGCAACTCACGTCGCCATGGGACACCTTTGAACATGGAAAATTACCTGCGTCAATGCTAGTCACAGCCCCTGTGAGCGGCCTTTTCGAGACAGGTCCTCATTGGTTCTTCCGAGGACACCCTGAAACCATGAAAAGACCGTTCCGCAGGTAGTCCGTAGGGTCGGCTAAGCGCAGCGAAGCCCACCGAAACTTTTCGTATCGGTCATCCTTGAACAGAAATTGACGATGTTTATGTGCCCTGTTATTCTCCATAACGATAACACATTAAGGAGACACAATGCACACCGTACGAGTCAACATAAGCCTTCCGGAAGAGCTTCTTAAGGAGATCTCTCGCGAGATCGGCCCCCGGAGAAGAAGCCGGTTTATTACACAGGCCATCGAAAGGTCTCTTAGAGAATTGAAGGATCAAAAGCTCGCAGCCGAATACGAGGAAGCCGCAGCCGAGATCTCAAGGATCAATCAGGATCTTGAAGGGGCCATAGCCGATGGCCTCGATTAAGCGAGGGGGACCTTTTTTTGGTCAATTTCGATCCGACCGTAGGCGCTGAGGCCAGAAAAGCCCGCCCCGCGGTTGTGGTCTCCAATAACATCAACAACGCCCATTCACCCATAATATCCATATCACCCATTACATCCAATGTGTCTCGAATCTATGCCTTCGAAGTTGAAGTCCCCGCTAAAACAGGAGGACTTGATTTGCTCTCGAAGGTGATGGTTAACCAGACCAGGGCAGTGGACAAAATTCGCCTCATCAAGAAACTTGGCTGTCTGCCTCAGAGCATAATGAAGGAAGTTGACCGTGCCCTGAGACTCCACTATGAGCTGGACTGATATGAGCGGCCGGTGAAACGCAAAAAGAAACGATCCTTACTGATTCGGACAATTCGAGCCAATGAAACCTAATCTTCCGGCGCTTCTACCGGTCGTCCGCGCCGTGTTTCCTGCCGAAGATCATTCAGATCGATTTCGATCTCAGCAAACGGCTCGGCCCGCACCTGGGTCCCTTCCACGTAGAGCCCGGCTACTACCCATTCACCAGCTTTGAGCCGGAACACATCCAGAGTTTTGGCGATTGGATCGATAAGCCAGAGATGGGGAACACCGTACCGGGCGTAGACGGGCATCTTTTCCATCTTGTCTGTTCTCTGAGTACTCGGAGAAAGCACCTCGCATACCCAATCCGGACAGACTGAAATCCAGTTATGGGGTTCTTCTTCCGGATATCTTCCTTCTCTCCATCCGGCCAGGTCAGGGACCAGGATGTCTTCTCCGAACCCGATTTCAGGTTCAAGGAGAATGATCCAGCCGCCAGGGTCTCCCCCTTCACCAAACTGATACGGCGTCCCGATCTTTTTATCTAAAGCGGACTCAGTATAGAGATGCTTCCGCGACGCCCGGGGTGTCACTATGAGTTCACCATTAATGATTTCCCCAGTCGCGTTTTCAGGGATGCTCAAGAGATCGTCGTATGTCGCTTTCTTTTTAGCCTCCGGCATGGCGTTGCTCGTTCTCTCGAATTCTACTGGAGGTTAATCGCTCGATCCGAGTTTTGCGATTTCGCTCTCCGTCAGAGCGACCGGGGCTTTTCGGTCCTCCAGCATGGAGGCGTAGAAAAGAATTTTTGCACAGTGTTCGAGTTTTTCCATCCTCATGCAGGCTTCCGTAACGCTCCCACCGAAAGTGAGCGCCCCGTGCCTGCGAAGAAGTATCGCCCGGCTCTCGGCGATATAGGGCGAAATGGACCGCGGGACTTCATCGGTCGATGGAGTTGCGTATGGGGCAACGGGAACTTTGCCCAGCATGAGCCAGACCTCGGGCAGGACTTTGGAGTTGAAAGGAAATCCGGCGAGTGTAAATGCCGTTGCCAAAGGCGGGTGCGCGTGCACGATCGCCATAACGTCGGGCCTCATGAGGTAGACAAGAAGGTGCATTCGTATTTCGCTCGACGGCCTGATCCGGCCTTCCAGGAGATTTCCCTGCATGCAGGTTCTTGCGAGGTCTTCAGGTTCCATGTCCCCCTTTGCGACCCCGCTCGGGGTTATCAGCATGCAGTCTTCCCCCAGCCTGCAGCTTACGTTGCCGTCGCTTGCGGCAATAAGACCTTTGCTATCCAGTTTCCTGCACACCTTAATTATCTCCAGACGTAAACTCCGCTCTTGACTATCCATCCCGCTCCCCCCAAAATCGCGCCTTGGCCGGCGACAAGCCTCTAATCGAAGTTCGACTCTTGAAACCCGGTTCGTCCCTGTTACATACTATACTTTACAGCCTTGCGGGCGCCATACCGAAAACAATCTCCAGGGAGACTAAATATGATCAGGTGGTTCAAGCGAAAAAAAAAGAAAGACAAGGGGGAAGTTCAGAAGGACATCCGTGAAACGGATATAGAACTGGAAGAAGATCTGCAGGACGAGGAGGTCCCCTTCGAGGAATCCGGGGCGCCAGGGTCCGAAGCAGCGGAAGAACCCGAACCCGAAACGTTGGTCCCTGAAGCCGCCGAAGAAGAGGAGACCCGGGAGGAAGAAGAGGCCTGGGCGGAAGAAGAAGATACATGGGAGGAAGAAGAGGAAGCTCAGGAAGGCCGCGCTCAGGAGGAAGGTGCTCCGAAAAGGGGTTTTTTCAGGCGCCTGCGCCAGCGGCTCAAAGGAACGCGGCAGAAATTCGTTCGCCGGATAGATCGGCTGGTTCTGGGCAAAAAGGTCATAGATGAGGACCTGTTGGACGAACTGGAAGAAATTCTCATAACTTCCGACCTGGGGGTGAAAACCACCGGACTACTCCTGCGCAAAGTCGCCGACAAGGTAAAGCGAAAGGAGTTGAGCGATCCCGCCAGGCTCATGGAGAACATACGTGAGGAAATCAAGGGAGTTTTGAGCGTTGAAGCCCCTGTGCTCGACTACCGCGCGCACAAACCACTGGTCGTAATGATTGTGGGAGTAAACGGCACGGGCAAGACCACGACCACGGGAAAGCTGGCCAACCAGTTGAAGCTGCAGGGCCTGAAGCCGATGCTCGTCGCCGGCGATACCTTCAGGGCCGCCGCGGTCGAGCAACTGTCAATCTGGGGCGAGCGTGTCGGCGTTCCGGTGATTAAGCAGAAAAGCGGATCGGACCCTTCCGCAGTAGTCTTTGACGCCCTTGACGCAGCGGTTTCGCGCGACATCGATGTCGTTTTGATGGACACTGCAGGCCGCATGCACACCAAGGTCAATCTCATGGAGGAACTGAAAAAAATCCACAGGGTCATCAACAAAAAGATGCCGGACGCTCCCCACGAGGTTTTCCTTGTCCTGGACGCCTCAACGGGCCAGAATGCGCTCTCGCAGGCGAAGCTCTTCAAGGAGCAGATCGGGCTGACGGGGCTGATTTTGACCAAGCTCGACGGCACTGCCAAGGGGGGCATAATCGCCGCCATTTGCGACGAGCTTCAAATACCGGTCCGCTACATAGGAATCGGGGAGAGCATCGACGACCTGCGCCCCTTCGACCCCGAAGAGTTCACGAATGCGTTGTTTTGATGCAGAGCTAAGGCAGGCAAATTATGTTATTAACTTGAACTTACACCATAAAGGTGTATATTCTTGATATGGCAGAGAAGTGGAAGCCAACCTACGACCTCAACGCTTTCAAAGCCGCGTTTAACAGCGTGGGGAGGCTTGCCGTAACGGGTACGGCACTGCGCAGCGCTGCCGCTCTGGGATTTGGACGCGTCGAAATTGTGGCGACGATCCGGACCATGCAGCGACAGCATTTCTATAAGTCAATGACGGCTTTTGCCGACCCTCGGCTTTGGCAGGACGTCTATCACGTCCCCTCACCGGCGGGTGTACTGTATGTGAAGTTCACTGCTGATGCCGTCACCCGATTTTTGTTGCTGTCGTTCAAGGAGAAAGGCAATGACTAGTCCTGTCTGTCCGGAAACGGGGGCGCCGATGCGCCGCGACGTGCGCCCGGCGACTCTCACCTATAAGGGCGAGAGTATTACTTTTGATATGCCCGGCTGGTATTGCGACCAGTCGGAAGAGAGCATTCACACCGGCGAGGATATGAAAGTATCCGACCGGATTTTGAACCGTCTTAAAGCCCGCACTGATGGGTTGCTTGAGCCGGAGGAAATCCGGCGCATTCGCAAAAAGCTCCGATTGACCCAGGAGGCCGCCGGGTTGCTGATCGGCGGCGGGCCGCGCGCGTTTCAGAAGTATGAAAGCGGCGACCTGTTGCCCAGCCGGGCCATTAGCAGCGCGTTGGTTTTGCTCGATCATGATCCGAGTGCGCTGACGGTGCTAAGGGGACGGCAGGCCAAGGCAACGGGCTGACGGGGCCGATTTTGACCTAGCTCGGCGGCACTGCCAAAGGGGGCATAATTGCCGCCATTTGCGACGAGCTTCAAATACCGGTTCGCTACATAGGAATCGGGGAGAGCATCGACGACCTGCGTCCCTTCGACCCCGAAGAGTTCACGAATGCGTTGTTTTGATGCGGCCTTGCGGCCGGGGTGACATTGGGATTTTATCTCGCAATTTACAAGATGGATTTGAAAATGAGCAGCCGTGACTATTTCATCGTCGGATGCAAAGTAGTTGGAATTTATTGCATTTTCCGAAGTATCGAATTTTTTGCCCATGCAGTTGGGACTTTTTTCTACCCTGCTAATCTTTCTCCTGACATGGCGTGGAGTCTGTTAGTAACAAAAACCGTACTGAGACTTATTCCTATTGTATACTTAATATTCGGAGTCTACCTGGTTAAGAACGGTAGAGTCATTCATAACATTGCATATCCTCCCAATCAAGATAATGATGCAAATACCATCGATACAAATACTGGTGATGCATTGTCAATGGCGGCTAAGATCGTATTGGCATTTCAATTTGCTGGAATATATCTGATTATTACAAATTTTCCTGATCTTATAAAGACGCTTTCCTTCTATTTTACACAATTAAATTCTTCCAAAGTATATAGTATGCCATCTCAGGTGTGGTTTGAGAAAGTTACTACCTATTCTCAGTTCCTGCCTAGCCTTGGTGGTATGTTGCTAGGTATCTATCTTTTGAAGGCAAACAATTTGCTCACTAGGCTCGCACTTAAAGAGCCAAATGGATCAGATGTCAATCACGATTCAGACTTTTCTAGTAATGATTGAAAATCCTGGATATTCGTCTCTTCGATTTTTATAATAAAGAAATGCTACTTTTCTAGGAACACATATGAAAATGCATGTTCGAGGTGCCTCCTTTCGCTTCAAGCCATGCCGCCCGCGGTTTGCGCGTCAACCCTGGCCGCGGCCCGGCCGCTCAGCTCATCCCCAGGGCCTTGCGCAGATAGAACGCCGTATGGGAATTTTTCGAAAGGGCGACCTGCTCCGGGGTCCCTGCGGCAACAATTTGCCCGCCGCCTTCTCCGCCTTCGGGGCCGAGGTCGATTACGTAATCGGCCGATTTGATCACGTCCGGATGATGTTCGATTATGATAATCGTGTTCTGCTGGTCCACCAGTTTGCGAAGAACGTGCAGGAGCTTGCTGACGTCTTCGAAATGCAGGCCGGTCGTGGGTTCGTCGAGTATGTAGAGCGCTTTTCCCTGGCCTCGGCGGCTCAATTCCGCTGCAAGCTTGGTTCTTTGGGCTTCGCCTCCTGAAAGGGTGGTCGCCGGCTGCCCAAGCCGTATATACCCCATTCCGACTTCGATGAGGGTATCGAGCTTGTGGCGGATCGCACGGAAATTTCCGAAAAATGCCGCCGCCTCGTAAACGGTCATCTCCAGCACTGAAGCTATCGAGTGGCCCCGGTATGTAATATCCAGTGTCTCCCGGTTGTACCTGCTCCCCTCGCAGACCGGACAGGTAACGTAAATATCGGGTAGAAAGTACATCTCGATGCGCTGGAGGCCCTCGCCACGGCAGTGCTCGCATCTGCCTCCCCTGGCGTTGAACGAGAAGCGGGCCGGCGAGTAACCTCGAGTGCGGGCTTCGGGCACGCGCGAAAAAAGCTGCCTGATGAGTCCAAAGACCCCCGTGTAGGTCGCGGGTATGGAGCGCGGCGTCTTGCCGATCGGCGCTTGATCGACCAGGATGACTTTTCTCAGGGATTCGGCGTTCTCCAATCCCGAGAACGGGGCGGGATGGGTCTCGACATTATAGATTCTTCGGGCCAGCGCGCGGTAGAGCGTATCCAGGACCAGGGTGCTCTTGCCCGAACCGGAAACGCCCGTTACGCACGTCATGCATCCGTAGAAGAATTCTGCAGAAATATTTTTGAGGTTGTGTCCGGCCGCTCCGGTTATCCGAAAGAATTCCCCTCCTTTTTTGCGCTGCTTCGGAACGGGAATCTGCTTTTTGCCCGAGATATAGAGTCCGGTGAGCGAGGCAGGGCACTTTGCGATCTTTTCGGGCGGCCCCGAGAAGACGACCTCACCTCCCTGGGTCCCCGCTCCCGGTCCCATATCAATGACGTGGTCGGCGCGCAGGATCGTCTCTTTGTCGTGCTCAACCACCACCAGGCTGTTACCGGCGTCCCGAAGCCGGATAAGAATATCCAGAAGCCTGCCGTGATCGCGCGGGTGCAGGCCGACGCTCGGTTCATCCAGAACATAGAGCACGCCGGAAAGTGTTGAGCTGATCTGGTGAGCAAGCCGGACTCGCTGGGCCTCTCCTCCCGAAAGCGTATTGGAGGCCCGGTCCAGGGTGAGATATGGCAGCCCCAGTTCGATCAGGCTGTTCAGCCGGTTGAGGATTTCTTTTTGCGGCCGCTTCAGGATGTCGAGCCGGGACTGGTCGAAGTCGAGTCCTTCGATCCACTGAGCCACTGCGGGCGGGTTCATTCGAAAGACCCGGTCTATGGAAAGACCTCCGAGCCGAACCGAGCGGGCAGCCTCATTCAGCCGCGTTCCATTGCAGGCGGAACAGGGAGAGCGCTCCGAGCTGAATTCGGGAAGTTCGGGCCCTTCGGGTTCCGCCGCAGTGGAAACGTCCGCCCCCGGGGCGGCCTTGTTTTCGTCCGCATCGGTATATCCAAGTCCCCGGCACAAAGGGCACATACCCGAAGGATGCTGGAAGGAAAACAAGCTGGGGGAAAGCTCGGGCCCTGTATATCCGCAGGAGGCGCACCGGGCCGACTCGGAGTAGAATTTTTCCACGCCTTCGGGAGTCGTGATCCCTACGGTCCCTTTCCCGGCCCTGAGGGCGAGTTCGAGCGAATCAACAAGTCGCCTGTGCTTTTCTTCATCCAGCACGAGCCGGTCAACGACAATTTCAATCCGGTGGGCCGGCCTGCGGGGTAGCGCAGGAAGCGGGTCCAGCTCATAGACTGCCCCCTCGGCGCGCACCCTGCCGAAACCATCCCTTCTGAGCCTTTTGAGCAGATTGGGCAGTTCCTTTTCCGCAATTTCGCCAAGGGGCGCAAGGATCAGCATCCGGCTCTCAGGGGGCAGGGCCTCCGAGAGGTCACGCAGGATCTCTGGAATCGTCCAGCTCCGCACGGGCAAATCGCAGTTCGGGCAAAAGATTGTGCCCAGCCGTGCGAAAAGAAGCCGCAGGTAATCGGAAATCTCGGTAAGCGTTCCCACCGTGGACCGGGGATTGTGAGGCAGGCCTTTTTGTTCGATAGCGATCGAAGGGCTCAGTCCCTCTATTTCATCGACAAGGGGAGCGTTCAGCCTTCCGGCCATCTGGCGCGCGTAGGTTGAAAGAGCCTCCAGGTAGCGCCTCTGCCCTTCGGCGAAAAGAGTATCGAAGGCGAGCGAAGACTTGCCCGAGCCGCTTACACCTGTAATTACGACAAACCTGTTCCGCGGGACCAGGAGGTCGATGTTTTTGAGGTTGTGCTGGCGTGCTCCCCGTATGGAGATCGATTCGTTTGCCATTATCGATGCCGGTGTTGTTTTTTGTAAGCGTTCACCGCAATAATTCATGTCTCGCAGGGGCGCCCGAAACTTCTTGAAATCTTGTCAGGTATATCAGGCTAAGCTACCGTTTTTCCTCTGCGTTATTCTCAGCGATCTCTGCGGTGAATAGCTTTTGGTCTTTCTGTTTCGAGCGATAAAGGCGGCGAGACTCACGGCTTCCATAAGGCTCCCCGGATCGGCTAGTCCTTTACCTGCAATGTCGTAGGCGGTCCCGTGATCGACCGAAGTGCGAACGATCGGAAGCCCGAGGCTTACGTTCACGGCTTCGTTGAAATGAGCGAGCTTCACCGGTATGAGCCCCTGGTCGTGGTACATGGCTACGACTGCGTCAAATTCGCCCGTGACGGCGCGGTGGAAAACGGTATCAGGAGGCCATGGACCGCTGATCAGGGGGTAAAAGCCGGTCTTTTGACTTAACGTTTCCTGGATCTCGGCCTCGATTTGCTCGATTACGGGCCTGATAACCTCGATTTCCTCTCGCCCGAACTTTCCGGCTTCCCCCGCATGCGGATTGAGGCCCGCAACGGCAATGCGAGGAGATCTGATTGCGAAATCCCGCCACATGGACTCCAGCGTAATCCGGATAACTTTGTGCAGCAGCTCTTTTGTCAGCAACCCGGGGACTTCGGCCAGGGACTCGTGGATCGTGGCGAGCGCGACCTTGAGTGTCGGGCCGGCAAGCATCATCACCACATCTTCGGCGCCCGTCAATTCCCGCAGGAACTCCGTATGTCCCGGAAATGGAAAGCCGTGCCGGTGGAGCTGTTCCTTGTTTATGGGACAGGTGCAGACCGCATCGACCGACCCGGCGCGGGCCAGCCCGGCAGCCGTCCGAATGCAGGACACCACTGCTTCGCATGCAGCCGGTGTCGGTTTGCCGAATTCTATATCCGATTGCGTAAGTCCTGTGACCGGACTTCCGTCTTGAGCCTCTGAAAGAAGCGGAATCACGCCCGCACCCGCCCTGAGGATGCCGGAGCGAAACGACTTCAGCATTTGACCGGTCATCGGCAGAACAACTGCGGACGAACCGAGAAGCTCGATTGCGCGCTCGATCGGCAGTCTGTCTCCAACCACCAGCGCAGAGAACCCACCGGCAAACCCGGGCGAATCGAACGCTTTGACGATGATTTCGGGTCCGACCCCGCAAGGGTCGCCCATTGTTATCGCAACGGTCGGCAGCGTGTTCGACCCTTCATGTATCCTGTCGGTTTGTTTTGGCATATGCCTGGTTCGAGCCGGAGTTAAAGGTTTAGTTTAAATTCTACCACCCCTGGTAAGATTTTGTATCGGATTAAAAGCCACAAAATCAAACGGGCGCGGCTTCGAGAACACTCAAGTCCAAATCGTCGAGACACTCCTTGATGAGCAAGCCGGGATGCGCGTGGCGGGCTGTAAGTCCTCAGCGCTCAAATGTTCCTGCAATGCGATTGAGTTCCGCTCGGGCGAGTTCGTAACCCAGGATAGCCTGAAGCTCTTCCGATTCGGCTTTCTTGACTGCCGCAAGCGCTTCGGCATGCTTTGCGTAACTGGTGGCCGCGGCTTTAAGCTGGTTGGCGCTCAAACGTTGCCTTTCCCTGCGCAGCGCGAGCACCTCCCCGGCAACATCCACGCCCTGAGGCCGTTGTCTATCAGTAATTCGACGAACTTTTCTCGCCCTTTTAATTTTTCTTCAACCACCTTCATCATATCGTTTACAGAGGCGCCATAGCTGATTTTCCTCGGATCGATTTTAATGAAAACGGGAATGCCAAGGGACAGGTCCTTTTTGTCCAGGATAATCTTAATGTCGGTTACCTCGCCAACCTTCACCCCTTTGAAGTCCACCGGCGAACCGATGCTGAGGCCCTTGACCGATTCATTGAAAAAGAGGACGAATGGCTTTTCATGGCTGAAGAACTTTCAGGACCCGAAAAGCAGTATTCCAGCCACGGTCAGCCCCATCGCCCCTACGACAAACCCACCAATTAGCTTTGTGTTCGCCTGTTTGCTCATTATTCCTCCTCGCGCACCTATCCAGATCGTGCGTACCTTGTGAACCACAACCATTACATGGAGGTGAGCGGTAATGACACCTGGATGAGGATTTTACCTGGTTCTTGTAGTGTTACATTGATTTCCCCTCCATGTTTTCCCACTATAATTCGAGACTTCGGGAGATCCACGGCATCATGCCCGTCGTCGTGCTCAACCCGGGAGGTTGTGAAAGGATAGAAGAAATCCTTCACATCATCGGCGGCCATGTGTACGGCGTGATACCGGATGACCAGCTTGAACATGTTATTCTCCTGTAAGGTAGCAACGAAGAGAGTGGCCTCATCCGGCATACGATCTAGAGCGTCGTTGAGCAGGACTTCCATCACCTTTTCCATTAGTGTCGGGTCAACCGAAATCTCTCGAAGCTCTGGATCCAAATGGAGATCCAGTCCCGTTTTTCGCTTCTTGATTTTCGCGCTCATGCTGTGCAATGCCTTTGTAACCAACTCGTTTGGGGCCGCCGGTGACCTATTGAGCTCCAAGGGCTTCAAGTAATTCAGGATCATTCTCAGAATAGCCTCAAGTCGGCCCACTTCCTTTACGATAACTTCCGCCTTTGCCCGATTAGGATCCTCCGGACTCATGGACGAAGCGAGCCTTCGCGCAAATCCGCCTGCCGAGATCAGGGGATTACGGATTTCGTGAGCCAGTCGCGCGGAAATTTCATTCAGAGTTTTAAGCTCTCGTTCTTGTTGTTTATGTTGTTCGATGATCGCCCGATTCAAGAAATCCTTGACAAAGGTGACGTAGGTGCTGCGCGCCATTATCATAGCCACGACGGTGCCGAGGGTGCCGGCAATGAGAATTTCTGCAGGAAAATGCAACTGACTTGAAAAACGCCAGACCATAGCCAACCAGACAAACCAGGCGAGTCCAAATAAAACGAGCAATTTAAGACCGGCCAGGTAAAAAAAAGCGGCCGACAGGAAGATGATCAGGACGTAAGGATCGATGAAGAGCTCACCCGCTATCGCAAAGCCGGTTTGAAGACCAGCGCCAAGAAAAACCAAAAAGAATACCGCTCCCTCACAGAACCGGTGGCGGAGATCGATCTCTGGCGGGGAGGTCGGCCTACCGATTGTGATAAGAAAAATGATGCAACTGAAGAGCATGCCTAAATGTCCGGTTTCAATATAAGGCAAATGGATGCTTCCCGTTCTCACAAAATTCTGGTAAATGACTGCCAGGTGAAATGAGATAAACACCCAGATCAGCACGTGCTGTCGGCGCAGGTTCGCGTATACCAGGCTTCTATCGAGCTCCGAATGCGCGGATTCTCCCACGGCTGGAAACCAGAATGCTAGTTTCTGATGGACCCATGCAATCATAATAGACCTCTCTGACCTGAAAGACCTGGAAGAAACATTTACAACCTTTGTCTCTATTCGGAGTCACACTATTCTCAGGATTTCATCCCTTCCTTGTTGGAGACTGGCAAGGCACGTGCCAAAGAATTTGTGGCCTTAATTCAGTAAATTACAGATAGAGAAAGAGATCTGGGATGAACGATCGGCCAGGTTGGTTTCCTCGCTCTTGTTGAGAAAACCGGCAAGTAAAGAGATCGTGGTTTGAACAAAAGTGCTTTCTCGTCTGACTCCAGCTATACCTCTATCAGGCTGGGCGACAACTGTTCCCATACGGTAACGATACCGTCGTTCCATTTGACAAGTTGGGCTGTTCCGTCCTGAGAGACTACCACCGCCGCAACATCGTGCAACACATTGCATAGGCTGTAAGCCGAATGATGGCGGGTGCCGACGCAGTCGGTCCGCTCCTTCCGAACCTCGAATCCTTCCGGGTCCAAAGCTTGCGCCACTTCATCGACGCGCTCCAGCTTGCCGGATATTTGGGCTCCAAATCCAACTAGTTCCAGCCTCTGCGTTATCACTACGGCACCGTCCACCTGCGTCATCCCGGCTACCAAATGCGCCCACTCGAATACTGATTCATCCAGCTTGGAAAGAGCTTGATTCTTACTAGTCAGGTATTGTGCCCAGCCCACCTCTTTTTCCGGGTTTTCAGGAGAGCCGTAGAATTCTGCCAACGCATCGGCCATTTTTACAATCAGAGTGCGAAAACGTCTGCTTGGTTCTTCGTCAACGAATCTGTATTTAAATCTTAAGTAAGGATTTTCTGACAAAAACTTTTCTTTAAGCTCATCTGGGATGAAAATCAAAGTTCCACCATGTCTATTGGAGCGAACCCTGCCTATAATTCTCATGAAAGCCTGTTTTTTTATTGTCCCGAAAAATTCAGGATCAATTACCGCCCAAGACTTTTCCGCTTTTTTTCGAGCCTCCCTGTGCAACGCGAGTTCCTCATCCGCGAAAGACACAAATACTGAACGGACCCACATCGAATCAAAAACTGCCATTGATGTTGATACGATTTCCCCGGAATTGAGCGTGGCGATCTCGATTGATCCGTTGCACACGGTTATGCGACCCGGATTTGTAACGTTTATTACGAGAGAGTCCGGAAGAGGTTGGGACTCCTTCCCCCCTCCATATAGGCTTTGGGTCCATCGTGGTCCGGAGTGCACAATTCCCCAGATCGATAATCCGTTTTTTCCATCGTGCCACAATCCTATCAGGGAACCATAAAAATCCACTGATGGCGACAGCTTCCGCAACTCACGCTCGGTAAGCGGCAGCTTGTCTCTGAACAACAGCCGGTGAAGCCCGACTGGCGGCCCGAGATCGGGCGGAAAACGGTCGGGGGCCAGAAAGATGACCCTAAACCTTACGGGCCGCCCCTCTTCTCGAAGCAGACTGGCTTGGTAACAAACCGAGACTAAGTGTTCCAACACTGTGAGATCTGGTAATGAAGCACATTCCCGGGCGTTCCGCGTCGGCCAGTTGTCTCGGACGAAAGACGCAAGATCTTTTGGGTAAGCCCTAATTTGGAATTCAGAAGCCATACTAGCCTCCTTCATAATTCAATACCGGGATCGAGATCCCGTGCACTTGCATGCCGCATGTCTATTCCTCACAATTCCAGTTCACCGTTTAGCAAGCTGAATAAGGCCCTTCGGAAGGCAACCCGGATTGTAACGTGCACTATGTGCGTTGCACGGAACAAGGTTATAAATACTTACGACAGAGCGTTCAGTTTCCAATGCGAGTTTATCAAGCAGCGTTCTCAGCTATCGGGTTTAGTGCGAATCCAAATCTCAGGGATGGACTCGTGGTGCAAGATCCTCTGCGGAGAGGGCAGTTCGATGCCGTTTTCGTTGAATCGCTGCAAGATGCCCAAGAGAAGTTCGCTCTTTACAGATCCAATGCCATTTTGCGGATCGTTTATCCAGACATCCACTGCAAGATTTAGAGCGTTGTCGCCAAAACCTGTTAGTGAGCAGGAAGGTTTGGGCTCCTGCAGGACTCTCCTGGTGGCCGCTGCGGCTTTAAGCATCAAATCCATGGCCTTCTGCACATTGGAGGCGTAGGAGATTCCCACTGGGGCTTGCACTCTGACGAGACTGCTGGTGTAGGTCCAATTGATAACCTGACCAGTGATCAAACTCTCATTAGGTATAAGATGTTCGACGCCGCCGCGCGTAATTACGGAGACATAACGGCTGCCCAGGAAGTTGATCCGGCCGTACGTGTCTCCCAATTGAATCACGTCGCCGGGCTTGATCGACTTATCAGCCAGGATCATGAGACCACTGACCAGATTGGCGAATATCTTTTGCAAGCCGAAGCCGATCCCAAGCCCCAGAGCCCCGCTGAATAGTGCGAAGAACGTCAAATCGATCGCCATGTAATGCAGGACTAAGACAGCGGATACCGAAAACAGAAGAACTTTGCACAGCTTATAAAGCAGGGCTTGGGTTGCGGCAGGCAGGCCCGATCCGGTCTGCAGCCAGAGATGAAAGATAACTGAGAGGTTCTTTGACAGCAGGTAGAGAATCAATAATAGAAGCGCGGCCCTTAAAACGGTCAACATAGAAACATGCACTTGACCGATTGTGACAGCCATGCTGTCCAGTAGATTGTATAAGGGGTCCACGAGATTGAAAAGATACTGGACGGCCCAAATCCAGAGTGCCACGGTGAGAATTGCCGCCCAGAGACGACTAGTTATCGATGGTGTGAGAAATCGGAATAGAAACACTGCGAGCGTAAGAATGAGCAGGACTTTGAGTCCTTCCTCCGGCCAGTTGAAACGCTGAGCGACGGCCAATATAATTCCCAGGAATAGAACAGACAGAAATGGGCCGATGGTCTTAAGGAACACCTCATATTTTCGCTGCTCGTACTCATGAGACGGCTCGTTCAATCCGGATTGCTCCATTAGGCGTCCAATCCATGAGTGGATGGCTTTGGCAGCCATATGAGCCAGCAGGAAAACAAAACCTCCGACAGCAAGTTGTGCCGCGATGGCCCAGGTGAGGACGTGGTTGAGGAAATATTGTTGTACCTGAGACCAAATTCTTCCGGAGGATAAAAACAGATGGGAAAAGTCCATAGTGCAATTCCAATCCGGTGGTCAGAAGCCGTTACTTTATTTTACCGACATGCGAAAGTCCGCGCAGAGCCTCATTAGAACCATTTTCAATCGCTTCGAGACTCTTTGTCTGAGGCCCCCGCAAACGAAAGCGAAGGAGACCACGTTTTCGTGATGACATGCCAAAGCCATGTTCGCTGACATAAGCGGTTCCGCACATGGCCTCTCTTTTACTGAACCATCTTTCCTCCGATCTACCTGTTCAAAAACCATGCTGTCAAAAGTTGGATAAGCTTTGCTTTCGGATCGAGAATATGAACTGAGGGCTTCCCGTGGATTAAATGGCGATCCGCTCCTTATTCTCTACGCCCGTATGTTCCCGCAATGCGATCGAGTTCCGCTACGGCAAGCTCATATCCCAAGCGCGCCTGGAGTTCGTCTGATTCAGCCTTTTTGACGGCCGCGACCGCCTCGTTATATTTTGCGTAGCTGGCAGTAGAGGTTTTGATCTGATCGGAAACCAGGCGCAGCCTTTCCCGCTGTAATGCGAGCGCCTCTCGGGCGACATCCAACATGCTTTTTGTATTCTCAAGCTTCCTGTACGCATTGTCCAGTCCGACCGTTACTGCGTCATTTATCCTGTGGACGTTTTCCTGGGCCTGCGAAAGCTGTGCACAGCGTTCGCCAATGACGGCGTTGCGTTTGCCCCAGTCCCAGATATCCCAGGACATCATGACCCCAAATGTGCCGACATTGTTTTTGAGAAACGACGCGCCTTCCTGGTACGTATTGGCGGCAAAAAGAGTTACATCGGGGATGTATTCGTCCCGGGCCGCTCTCACTCCGCCCTGGGCCTTTACCACCGTGGCTTTCGCGGATTCAATCTCCGGGTTTCCTGAAAGCGCCGCCTGCAGGTAGTAATCACGGCTTTCAACAGGCCCCTCGGAAGGACCGGGATCGGATAGCTCCAGTTGCGTATCGAGGGGCAGCCCCAAAAGCTGGTTCAGTTCCGCATTAAGGTCTGAAATCTGGATATTCGCCGCTATAAGAGATTGTTTGTTTTGCAAAACGGCCGTACGGGCCTCGTTGAGGCCAACTTCAAGAAGATTCCTTGCACGGACCGCTTTTTCCGCCTCGCGCAGGCTTTCCTCGGCCGCCTTTAGCCCGGCCTCCGCCGCATCCTTTTGTTTACTGGCCGTAAGAAGGCCGTAGTAGAGTTGGTGCACGACATAAATGACATCATTTTCCCCCTTTTTTACGTCCGCCTCCGCCACCTTCTGGTCGGATCGCGCAATTACGGTGGCTTCGTGGATTTTCAGGAGCTGCGTCACGGGCTGGCCAAGGACCGTACCGTTGAGAAAAAGCGTAGAAGAACCCTTTGTAAGGTTCTGGCTGACAGGAATTGTACCTATACCCGGCAACGGGATGGTTACGAGTTGTGATTCGGAAGTGCCCTGGTACAAGGAAAAATTGGACAGGTGCGGATAGTAGTCCGCCGAGGTGGAAGCCACCTTCTTCCCTTTCTCGTCCACTTTGAAGCGGGCAATCTTGAGCGCGGAGTTTCCTTTGAGGGCGAGATCGACCGCCTCGGGCAGGGTGAGGCGCTTTGTTTCCGCAAATGCCGGATTCGCAACCAAGATCAACCCCGCGATGAGCATTGTCGCCACGGCAGCCGAAGTAGGCTTGATCATGCGCGACTTGACTACTACGAACAGCACCGGGACCACGAGCAGGGTGATGAACATGGACCAGATCAGTCCAACGGCGAGAACGCTCGCCAAGGGGCTCCATAAGCTTGACTTGGAAAGGATCATCGGCAGTACTCCGGCGGCTGCGGCCATTGTGGTCAGAAAGATCGGCCGAAGGCGGCGCTCGCCCGCCTCCATTGCAGCGTGCTCAAGCGAGTGTCCCTCCCGCATCCTCTCGTTAGTGTAGTCGATGAGAATTATTGCGTTTCGCACCACGATCCCGCAGAGGGCGATTAGTCCCATGAAAGCGGTAAACCCGAACGGGTTGTGTGTAATTATCAGTCCCAGGACGGCGCCGGGCAGCGCGAGAGGAATCGAGGACATGACGACCAGGGTCTCCGATACGCTTTTGAACTGGATAAGCAAGGTGAGGAAGATGGCGACAAGGCTTATGCTGAGCGCAGTCAGCATCTCGGGCATTGTCTCGTCAGTGTTGCGCTTATCCCCTCCGTATTCAATCCTGTACCCCGGCAGGAGCGGCAGCTTTTCAATGGCTGGCCGTGCCGCATCGAGGAGCTCCGATGCATAATGGCCGCTGTCCACGAAGGCTCGAACTGTCAGTGTCCTCACGCCGTTGCGGCGCACGAGCCTGCTGGTCTGCCATTCCGGCGTAAGCGTGGAGACGGCGCGAAGCGGCACCCTGGCCTTGGTCAACTGAGAGCTGATGTAGGCATCACCCACGTCGCTGAAAGAGGAGCGGGACGCCTGTGCAAGACGGACCAGGATGGTGACCGCCCTGTCGCCTTCCCAGAACGTGCTCACCGGGACCCCGTCGAATCCCCCGTCCACGAGCTTCGATATGGAAGAATTGGTTATTCCGAGTCTGTTTGCCAACTCCTCATTGACCTTTACGTCCACCATGCAGGATTCGTTGAAGTAGTCACGGTGGACGAAAACCGAAAAGGGGACCTGAACGAGCAGTCCCTCCACCCGGGAGCCGATGCGTTCTAATTCCTGGATGTCCTCACCCACGATCCGCACCTCGACAGGGGCCTCCAAGGACATCCCCTGCTGCATTTCCTTCACGATGACCATCGCTTCGGGGGCCACCGAGGTAAAGGATTTCCGGAGATCGTTCACCAATGCCGGGGTTTGCTTCGCTGAATGGGTGTTGACGATGAACTGCCCGTACGCGGCATCCGGCTGCTGGGGGTTGACATTGTAGTAAAACCTCGGCGCGCTCTGGCCGATAAAGGCTGCAAAATGCTCGATTTCCTTTCTCCCCTTCATGTACGCTTCTATCCGGCGCATCACCGCGTCCGTCTCCTCGATTCGCGTGCCCTGGGCCATCCATACGTCGACCACGAACTGGTTGCGCTCTGCCGAAGGAAAAAACTGCTGAGGCACTATTCTGAAAAGGACTACCCCGATCACGATGGCGCCTGCCCCAAAAACCATGGCCGGGACCTTATAGCGCATAAAAACGGCAATAACCATCCTGTAGCCGGCCTGGAGAAGGTTTAAGAAGTTGAACTTCTCTTTAGCCGGGGTGACTGGGTCTTTTTCGTGATCGTGGAGCCCTTTTTTGACCAAGGACCGGCAAAAAATCGGCGTCGGCATGACGGCCACAATGGTCGACACAACCAGGGCTATGGCGACCGTTATCGGAAGAGCTTGGATAAACTCGCCGGCCGATCCCGTAAGGATCAGCAGGGGCAGGAAAGAAAAGATGATGGCCGCGGTTGCGGCAAGGACCGGAACGATCACTTCTGAAACGCAGCGCGAGGCCGCCTCATCTATCGGGACCTTGCGGTCGAGCAGATCGACGTAATTGTCGACAATGACAATGGCATTGTCCACGACGATCCCGAGGACCACTATGAGTGCAGCGATGGAGACCTGATGCAGCGCGACGCCGATGGCGTTCATTGCCCCGAGGGTCATTAGTATACTTATTGGAATGGCGAGCGCCGCGATCACCGCCACCCGGATGGGCAGCAGTATTATCGTGACGAAAATAACAGATGCTATGGCCACCATGAATTCATGGCTCAGATGCGTGATGCTTTCCTTGACGACCTCAGGCTGATTGGCGATGAGATCGATCCGGACATCCGGCGGCAGCAGAGCGTTGAGGCGGTTAAAGATATCCCGAATACTGTCGCCGAGTTCGACGATATTTTTCCCCTTCTGCATTTCTACGGACAACAGCAGGCTCGGCTCGCCGTCATAGCGCACCATGAACGTGGGGTCCTGGTATCGCCGCTCCACCTCGGCAAAGTCGCGGATATAGACGGGTTGGCCCGTGCGGGAGACGTCCACCAGAACATTTCTGATCTGTTCTTCCGCATTGAAAAGGCCGGTGGTGTGAAAGGGAATTTTTGCGCGGTCTGCCTCAAAATGGCCGGAGCTCTCGATAATATTGCGCTGCCTGAGGGCCAGGAACACGTTAAGCGGGTCCGCGAAATACTGCGACATGCGCTGCAGGTCGCCGGTTATCCAGATTTGCTCGCCTTGCTCGCCATACATGGCCAGCTTGCCCACTTCACGAATCGTTCGCAGCTCATCCTGAATTGTGTCCACGTAGTCACGCAGTTCGCGGTAGCCATAGCGCTCGCCGTGGACCGCAAGCAGCATTGCCACGGTTTCGCCGAAATCGGAATTGACGATAGGGCCTCGGACACCCTCGGGCAGCTCGGTTAGGCGGGCCTCGTTCATCTCGTGGCGGATTTTGGCCCAGATGACGTCCGAGTTTTTTACGTTGTTTTCAAGTTCCACGTTTATAATGACCAGACCGGGGCGGCTGGTTGAATATGTTTTCTCCTTGCGGATTTCCGGAAATTTGAAAATGTGTTTTTCCAGAGTTTTTGTTACCTGCTTTTCGACCTGCTCCGAAGTCGCGCCCGGATAAAGCGCAATCACCAGGCCGGTGCGAATGGTGACTGTCGGGTCTTCCGTGCGTGGCATGTAGAGGAAGGAATACAGTCCGACCGCTACCGCCATGGCGGTAAGGATCAAGGTAACTGTCGGGTAGCGAAGAGAAAACTTTACCGGGTCCATCACAGCACCTCTTTTTTATCAGGCGGGTTTTGTTGCCCTCCAGGGGCGTTTTCCCCAATTAATGAGACGACGGTTCCGTCCCGGAGCTTTTCCTGGCCTGCAAAGACCACGGCCTCATCGCCTGAAAGTCCGCTTTTGATCGCAATTTCCCGGCCGTAAACGACTCCCGTCTCGACCCGCTTCGCATAGACGCGCCCCTGCTCGGGGTAGTATACAAAAACAATCGTGGCCCCCTGCGGGTCCCGTAAGATGGTCTCGGCGGGCAGCATTATCAGGTTGATGTCTTTGTCTCCCTGAATCCTGGCCTCGGCAACCATCCCGACCCGGAGGATATGGGCTGGATTGGACACCGCAATCCTCGTCATATACGTTCGGGTATTGGGGTCTGCCGAGACATTGATGACCCGGACTTTTCCTTCGAACGATTCCGCCGGCAGAGCAGGGATTGTGACAGACGCAGTCTGCCCGAGCCTGACGAGATGAATGTCGGTTTCCGGCACGCCTACGTTGATCTCCACCGGATCGAGCTTCACGATTTCGAAAACAGGGAGCCCGGGGCTTGCAGTCTGGCCCGGCTCGATGGACCGCCTTGAAATAAAACCGTCGGCAGGGGCATAAAGCGATGCATCGCTCAGGCGCTTTTGGGCAAGCTTTTGATTTGCGATTGCCTGATCCACCTGCTGTCTGGCGCTCAACCAGGCCGCCTTGTATTTTTCAAAATCGTTTTCCGCGAGGCTCCTGGACTCATACAGGTATTTCATCCTGGCGTATTCGTCTTGACTGTGATCGAGGGCGACTCTTGCCTGTCCGGCCTGTGCGGATGCTGCCTGAAGCGACAGTTTATAGTCAATTGGGTCGATAACCGCCAGCAGTTGTCCCTTTTTAACGTAATCGCCCTCCCGAGGCGCCACTTCGATCACTTTCCCCGCGACCAGAAAAGCAACCGGAACCGGAGCGTCAGGCGATACGACCGTACCGCTCACCGATACGAATTCGTGCGCTTGCACGTGCCGCACCTTTCCTGTTTTTATCGGGGTCGATTTGGCAGTGGGCTGCTCCCCACTCTTACCCTGGGAGCAGGAGGTCAACACAAAAAAGATTAAAACGAAACGTACGGCAGATAAAAATCGCATTGCAAGAGTCCTTTCACTGGAGTTACACCACTTCGACTTTCCCGAGCAACTCTTAGCGCCGCCGCTCACTGGCAAATCATGGCTCCTCGCCATAATTGCGCGACTACAGTCTTCAGTTCCGTGCTGAACCCGCGGCGAAAAGTTGCCAGGGTGGGGTCGTCGAGGATCTTTTTCATTTCATCCGGAATGTCCATCATTATCCAAAGACCTATGGTCAGAGTCCATGTATGGAGCAAGAGATCGGCCCCTTTGCTTCGCATCAGGCAGCCGAAGCGCTGCTCAAGCAAAGCTCCGGCTTTGGATAGACTAGCGCCGACATTCCTGTCCGGACGCGAGAAAGACTCGATTGGCAAGTTCTCTCTAAACATGCTGATCAAAATCTCTTCAGAATCGACGTGTGCCTTGAGTATAGAATTTCACCCGTTCATTGTTCCGGGTGTTCCGGAAGAACATGAGATGCTGCGGTGGACTTTTTCGAACCTCTACTCAACTGTTCAGCGGTCTCCCTTCGTTCATCGAGTGACGCCTGTATGGCCGCCTCTTGTTCTTCACTCAGAGAACTCACCAGGACTTTGCCGCCAAAGCCGGCAAATGCTTCCCCCACACGATCGGGGTCTGCTTTTCGCACCAATGCGAACAGGGCGGAGCACCCAGCCTTGAAGTTTTTCGACAGGTCCTCTACAAATTGGTCATCGATACCACTTTTGGCAAGAGATGCGGCCACGGCCCCTGAAACTAATCCCAAAGCCCCACCGACCAGCGGATTGAACAGAATGCTGCCGACGATGAAGCCGGTGATACTCCCGAGAAGTCCTTCCTTTACTGCCTGTTCGTGCATCCCATGGTATCGGACTGTCCCGTACTGGTCTTTCACCAGAACGACGACGTCTTCCAAGTCAACAAAGCCCTCGCGCTTAAGTTCCAGAAGCATGAGTCGTGCTTCTTCCGCCTTAACTGACTCATCGAAAACGACAGCTATGAGATTGCTGGTGTATTTCTCCCTGAGCGTCGCCCTCAGGAACTCCGGAATGATCCACTCTTCGAAGCTGCTTGCTATCCCGGTTGTGACACCAACTGAATCAACGGTCAGGATGCTCCCATCCCCTGCATCCAGCACCAAGTACTCGTCTATATCCTCGTACGCTTTGTTGACTATGATCGTCTTGGTACCCATATAACCGATCACCACTCTTTTTGAGCTGAAACCGGGCAAGGTTGAGCGGAAAGCAAGCGTGGTGCCGATGACGAACTCCGGCGAACCGAGTCCGCGGATCCAGCTCTTCTCTCCGATGGGATCTTCCGGTAACTTTTTCCCATGGGTTTCCATGAAGCTCGTATAGTCTTGCGGAAGTTTGATACCGAGTGATCGTGAAGCGTATTCAGAAAAACCTTCCATTTGATTGATCCTCTCTCGAGTAAGAGGTCGGGGATGGTCCCGGCCTCTCGCATTTGTTCGAGGAAGAAAGCCTGGCTGCCCGATGTGGCGATAACAACGCTCACCTAACCCCATCCACCCGTATTCAAGTATGCTCTGCCCAGAATTTAAATCTCACGAAAGAAGCCGCAACGACGCAAGAAAAAGGATGAGGGGGCCGGATCAACCTTCTCCCCCATGGGTTTAAGGTAGCTTGCAACACCCCCGGGGCGGTGGTAATCTTAGCAAATTTATTACGTTCAGTGCCGCCTGAAACGCTTCGGTACATCGATAATGGTTTACGGAGTTGCCGGATGAGAATGGCATTGGGAATTGTGAGGAAATCGTTATTTAAGTTTGCCTGGGGTCTGCATGACAGGGGGAGAACGGCCATCTGCAGTTCGTTAGGAGTCGCGACGGCGCTTTTAGTCAACAGGCTCCTGGGTTGGACCTGGCAACTTTCGTTTCTGTGCGGTTTAATTGTGGCATTGGGGAGCGAACTAATTCTCCGGAGCATCGTTTTATTCAGTGCCGACGGCCCTATGACGCGAGACCGCGTCTCCCAGGACGAGCCGAACCGGAAGACCTTGATGGTGTCGATCATCTCGTTATCGATTCTTTCCACCGGGACAGTAGGCCAGGTTCTCACCGCGGTTGGCAAACACCCGCAGGGACAGGCTCGCATCCTGCTCATCCTTAGCGTGGCAGCCGTACTGCTGGCCTGGGCCGTATTGCACACTACCTTTGGAGTGCATTACGCCCGGTTGTATTATGAAGCCAAAGATATCCATGGTCGCCCTTTCAAAGAAGGCAGACGCAGCGGCTTTCACTTTCCAGGAACGGAAACCCCGAACTATATCGATTTTCTTTATGTTTCTTTTACTGTGGCGCTGACTTACTCCATGAGTGATGTTGTTGTGGAAAATCCGCTGATGAGGCGCACCGTTCTCATCCACAGCCTAATCTCATTTTTCTTTTACTCCACAGCATTGGCAGGGCTTCTAAATGCCATTCTCACTTCCTGATTGGATCGATGGCAGGACCGGCCCCGGCTCCAACTGCTCTTTCGCTGGGGGTCCAGGCGCCGGATTATGCCATGATGTTGAGACCGGCATCGACATAAAAAGTTAATCCTGTCAGTCTCCTTGCATACTGAGTTGCCAGATAGGCTGCAGCGGAACCAACGTCTTCAATATCGACAAGGTCATGAACGGGAGATTGAGTCATTGCTTCGTTGAGCATCAGGTCGAAATCTTTCAGGCCTCCCGCAGCCCGTGTTTTGATCGGACCGGGTGAGATCGCGTGAACCCGGATGCCTTTCGGGCCGAGTTCGAAGGCAAGGTAGCGCACGGAAGCTTCCAAGGCCGCTTTGACCGGTCCCATGACATTATAGTTAGGAACAACCCTGTTTGCCCCGTAGTAACTCATGGCAAATATCGTTCCGCCTTCCGTCATGAGTGGCGCTGCAAGCCTGGTCATGCGCACGAACGAGTGGCAGGAAATATCCATGGCGAGCATGAATCCTTCGGAGGTACAGTTTAACAATCCGCCCTGCAGATCCTGTTTGGGGGCAAAGGCAAGGGAGTGTAACGCAATGTGGAGCTTCCCCCACTCGCTGTTGATCTTTTTGAATACCGCTTCGAGTTCTCCGGGTTTCTGAACGTCCATAGGCATGAAAATGGGTGCTTCAAGTTCCTTTGCAAGAGGTTCGACATACGGCTTTGCTTTTTCGTTCAGGTATGTCACGGCAATCTCGGCGCCGAGCTGATGGAATACCTTTGCGCAACCGTATGCGATGGAATGCTCGTTTGCAATTCCCAGTATCAATGCTTTCTGGCCCTGAAGGACCGGTGAATGAACTGTGCTCATATCTGGCTCCAATGCTGAACCTTGCAAATGACGGCAAAAACCGTCTTGGAAATCAGGTTAAACTTGTTTTTAGTGGATCCATGAGTAAGAACGTGTGCCGTGCGATCATCAGTTCCTCGTCTGTCGGAATAACCCATGCCGATACGGGGCTGTCCGTGCGGCTTATTCTTGGCCCACCTTTGTTATTGGCTTCTTCGTCAAAGACGATGCCCAACCAGCCTGAATCCTTACATACGCGGAAGCGAATTTCCGCGGCGTGTTCCCCGATTCCCCCGGTAAACACGACTGCATCGAGACCGCCAAGAGCTGCAGCCAGCGAGCCCATCTCGCGCACAATTCTGTAGACAAACAGGTCTACGGCCTCGGATGCACGGGGGTCCGGACTTGAAAGCAGTTCATGCATGTCGCTGGATATCCCGGAAACACCAAGAAGCCCCGATTTCTTGTAGATAAGTTGCTCCAGTGCTCTCGCGTCCAATCCATGGTTATCCATAAGGTAGATAAGAAGCCCCGGGTCAATCGAGCCACAACGGGTCCCCATCGGCAATCCTTCCACCGCGCTAAATCCCATCGTGCTGGCGATGCTCTTACACCCTTGCATGGCGCACATACTGGCGCCGTTACCGAGGTGGGCGACAATCGTTCTTCCCCTTACCGCACCAGCATCGAACCTGGGTAAAACCGTAGAGATGTACTCATAAGACAAGCCGTGAAAACCATAACGCTTTACGCCTTTCTCGGAATACTCGCGCGGCAGGGCAAACTCCCCTGCAATGGCAGGCATGGTTCGATGGAAAGACGTATCGAAGCATGCTGCCTGGAGCAAATCCGGCCGATGTTCTGAAACGGCTCGGATGGCGGCCAGGTTATACGGCTGGTGGAGGGGAGCAAGTGGAATCAGCTTTTCGAGTTTACCCAGGACTTCTTCATCAACCTTAACCGGTCTAGTAAAGTCCATACCTCCATGAACCACGCGGTGACCGACTGCCACAGCGCGGTGACGAGTGTGCAATGGCCCATGCGTAGCCCAGTCGAAGAGAAACTCAATTGCCTCCTTATGGCCGAAGTGCTCCGATTCAGGCCAAGCTTTTGAATCGGTTAATTTCCCTGCCTTGTGGACTTCGAACCTGGGGTGGGTATAAAGTCCTCCGACCTGCCCGTGCAGCCAAAGTTCAAGCCCTTGTTTCTTTTCGATAAAGAGCGCAAACTTGAGACTTGAAGACCCGGCATTCACCACCGCGATTACATCGTCCATGACATCACCTCACTTTGCTGTTGGGCTTGCAGATGCAGCGGCGACCAAGGCCATAACCGCGATCGAGGCGAGACGGGACCGGACCGAATCGGCGCGGCTCGTCAGCACTATTGGAACCCGGGCGCCCAGCACAATGCCTGCACCTTCCGCCCCCGCGAGGTAAGAGAGCTGTTTGGCAAGCATGTTGCCGGCCTCCAGGTCCGGAACAAGAAGGATATCGGCCTGGCCCGCGACCGGAGAAGAGATGCCCTTCGTTTGAGCCGCAGCCGGACTTATTGCGTTATCGAAAGCAAGAGGTCCGTCCAGGATTGCGCCGGTGATCTGGCCACGGTCGGCCATCTTACACAGGGCGGCAGCATCGAGAGTGGAAGGCATTTTCGGATTAACAGTCTCAACCGCACAAAGGATAGCCACCCTGGGCCGTTCGATTCCAAGAACATGGGCAAGGTTGACCGCGTTTTGTACAATTCCAGCCTTATCCTCAAGCTTTGGAAAGATGTTTATAGCAGCGTCGGTAATCAGTATTGGACGAGGATATGCAGGCACATCCATTACGAAGACATGACTGATGCGTTGGGCAGTGCGAATGCCGGTATCCGATTTCACGACCGCGCCCATGAGTTCGTCCGTATGCAGGCTTCCTTTCATCAATGCGTCTACCTCGCCGTTGCGGGCCATTTCCACTGCCTTTTCAGCGGCGTCATGGCTGTGGGGAACAGAGACTATCCGATACGGACCGATATCAATACCGGCAGCCAGGGCAACCTCGCGTATGCGATCTTCAGGACCAACCAGGACTGGTTTGATGATCCCCCGTTCAGCGGCTTCGATGGGGCCCAAAAGTGAATCGTGGTCGCATGGGTAAGCTATGGCGCATGGAACAGGCGGAACCTTTTCACAGGCTTTCAGAAGCTTAACGAATTCATCACTTCGTCGCAGAGTGATTTGAGGCGGGACAGCGTCAGAGTAGGTAATGCTTTGGCGGGGCGCTGTCACAGTCACACTCCCTGTAGCAAGCTTAAGGCCGTCCTGGTTGACACACCGGCAATCTAAAATAACCTCGCTGTTCTCCTCGACCTTTTTGGCAACGACCACAGTAGCTTCCAGAGTGTCTCCTGTCGAAATTTTTCCCTGAAAGCTCAAGTCCTGCCTGCGTATGTGCGTCCCTGGTCCCGGCAGTTTCGTTCCAATGGCAATTGAGATAAGAACCGCCGCCGCCGCGCCGTCAATAGTGTTTGAATCAGACCGGCTGTCTGCGCTTCCCACCTGTTCGATGTGAAACGGATCGACCTCTCCCGAAACGAGAGCAGCCAATTCAATGTCAGGTAGAGATAGCGTGCGGGAGAAGGTTGCAGAGGCGCCGACCTCGATTTCATCAAAAGTCACATTTCTGATATCGTTTGGATTGCTCATACAGTTATACCGCCTCTATTCAGTAAGGTTTTTCCCTGAGCCAATGGCCTATGATTTCGACTTTTGAGTCCGTCGCGGCCTCGCGTCTTCTCCCGGTTCCCGGTCTTTATCGGCCGGAGCTGTAACTCCGAGGATTTCCTCAATCCGCCGAAATCTTTCCTTTTGGGCATCGTTCAGATCGCCTCTTGCGGTCGCAATCCGGTACACGATTTCGAGTGCAAGTTCGCGCCGGTCTGTGTCGGGCAAAAGCTTTGGCAGCGCATTGATAGCTCTTTCTTCATCGAGAAGCAGGATGAGGAACTGCCGCCTGAACGCCTGCTTCAGTTGCGCCATAGTCGGGCGCATGTCCTCGGGGATTTCGCTCATGAACTGCTGGATCAGTCTGAACTGACGTTCGTCGGACACCTTGGCGTCGAGGCCCTGGTAGAGGAGCATGCGTACGCCACCGTCGATCGGGGTTCCCTGCTCGATGTACGACTCGTTCTCAATGGTCGCCAGACGCTTCAGTTCGCTGCGAAGCCAACCGTCGGGTCTTGGCCCTTTTCGCCTGTTGGGCAGATCGGAAAACCCTACCATAGCGGCAATCCACGGCGACTCGTAGATCGATTTGAACAGCCGTTCGCACCATGCGTCACGCAGGTCGCGGAAGGCGTTGAGGGAAGCTGTGATTTGGCCGGACATCCGGGTTTCAAACTCGAGAAATACGTTGTCGGAAGAGACAGGCTGACGCTGCTCGCGCACCATCTGCGCAAAAGCTTTAAAAGGCAACATCGCGGGATTAACGTCGGAAAACATATAGCGCTGCATGCGTTCCGGCTGGAGCATGCGCCACCAATGTGCAGTCATTTCATTAGAGGTTGCCCTGACCAGGGGCGAGAGGAACGTGTCGTAGAGGCTCTGATTTATCTCGGCGACCCTCTTGACGATTTCGAAAGGCCGTTCATCTTTACGGCCGTCGTCAAGGGCAAGGATGTCCTCTATCGTGCGCGCCTCGAACCTGATCACGTATCGTACATCGATCAGTTCCAGACCGGGCATATCCGGCCGTGTGTCTTCAATTACTGCTTCATAGAGTCCGGAAGGTAGCGCGTCTATCATATCGATCATGCTCATTATCTCGGTGTACTCCCGGTCAGCCACTTTGGCCGAAACGAATACCCCGAGGTGGCCGACTTCCTTATGCAGGCAATAAACTATAGTCTGGTTATGAGCGATGATCTCGTCCACACTGTCGTACAGGTCCGGGATCCAGTTAAGCGCCTGTTGAGGAGGAGTAATATTGTCGCCCCATGAAGCGAATACCACGATAGGTGAGGGGAGATTGTAGAGGTTTACGGTAACCTTGCCGTCAGCCGATATGACTTCATTCGATGAGAGCTTGTTTCCGACGAAAAGATTTTGGACAATCCACTCCAATTCTCTCTTGTTAAGGAGAAAATACCCTCCCCACCACTTTTCGAAATCGAGAAACCGCAGATTCTCGGAGTCGATCTTCGAGTAAACATTGTAATATTTGTTCCATAAGGTATTCGACGGATTCAGGTTGTCGAAGTTCTGAACCAGATAGCAGCCATCGAAAATTCCGTTGCCCAGGTCGCTTGCAAACGAGGAAAGCCATGAACCACCAAGCAATCCGCCTGAGTAGCGCATGGGGTTTTTGCCTTCCACCCCTGCCCAGTAGGAAACCGGAGATCCGGCGAGAAGGATCGGGCCAAAGAGATGGGGCGCCGCTGCCGCAAGGATCAGCACAGCCCAGCCGCCCTGGCAGTTGCCGATCACGAAAGGCTTTCCTTCGGCATCCGGGTGGAGTTCACTGACTTTTTGCAGGAACACTGCCTCGGCACGTGTGACCGACTCGATAGACTGCGTTGGGCAAGGCTTTGGGAAAAACATGACAAAGTAGCATGGGTGCCCCGCGCGCAACGCTATGCCAATCTCGCTTGCTATCTTGGAGCCTCCTATACCGGGTCCGTGACCCGCTCGGGGGTCCACAACTACGATTGGCCGTTTCCCGGGGTCGGTGGGATATTCCGGGGTGGGCTTGATCCGAACCAGGGCGTAATTAACCGGGTCTTCGAGAGTGCGTCCATCAACGACTATGTCATAGTCGAAAACGAGGACCGGCGGCGCGCCTTTCTTCTCATGCTCTATAAAAACGTTGCCTCGCTCGCGCATCACGTCCCAGAAAAGCAGCGAACGCTGCCAGGAGTCAACCACGTATGAAACGGCTTGGCTACCGAGGTCGGAGGTCGGCCATTGCCAAAGAGGATTCTTTGATGCCGTGGCTGAAGCTTGGGCGGAAGAAGAGGGAGGTTTGGCTTCCTTTGTCATGGTATTCTCCAGTCATTCAAGATGTTTGAATAAATACAGGACATACGGTTGAGATGAAATTTTCCTGGTGAAACGTTACTCATTGATCTCGACACAGGCAACCCCATTCAAGTGTAATTCAAAGTCCTTAAGTCCTCCGCCGGCCCTCGGTTTTATCGGCCCCGGTGAAATCCTGTGAACCCGGATCTTCCGGTCGCCAAGCCCAAGGGCATGATAGCGTAAGTAGCCTCCAGGGCAGCTTGACAGGCCCCATAGATTCCTGGCTGAAGAACCGAACCGGGTGGCAAGCGGGGTTCAAGCACCGGGTGCATTATCGGAACATTCATAGCTCTTTCACAGACTGTTTCGACTTCAACGCTTTCCCAACTGCAGATGAGCTTACCATTCTCTTTTTTCCATTTGGCGCGAAGCTGCTTCTTTTTTAAAGACCGTTTTTCACTCCATTTATAAATGTCAGTTGATAGGAAATCTTTACCAGGACTCCCGCTGTGCAGACATTTGGATGCACATTTGCCGTTAAACGGTCCTTCTTCAATCGCCTTGTGGAACGCAGTAATTCTTGTTAGAAGTTGAGGGGTCATAGAGGACCTCCTTCCAGTAAACTAAACAGAATGTCTTTATCCTTTGGATGCAGACAGGGACTTTCGGAATAATGCCTCAAGGTCATTGCGGCCCCGCTTGCCCAACTCCTCACCCGGCCTCCCATACAATTTTCTAAGGATTTTCCCTCTTTGGGGATCTAAGGATGAAGAATTATCATCGCGAGAATGCCCATTACTATTGGCCCAACGATTGCCAGAATGAGTGCCGCTGGAACTGCTGCAACCTCCTTCTTGATTGTGAACCCTGCCTTTCTCCAGAACGATATATCAAAATCAGTTACTACTTTCTGTCGCTCCTCCATCTTGTTATCCCCTCTTTGTAAGGCCAAGACGTTTCCATAGACATTCAATATTGCCGATTAATGTTTACTTATGTCCGTTTCTCATTCAGCCTTCGGGGTCACGCTGTTGCATGTTTCCGAAGGGAACCCGTTCCCGACGGAATTGTTGGCTGTTACTGTAAAAGTATAGGTTCTTCCATTGGTCAGCCCTTTAACGGTTATGGGGCTTTGCTTGCCCGAGGCCTTGATCCTCCCCGGGCGAGCTGTCACAGTATAGTTGGTTATGGGGCTCCCGCCGTCTGATTTTGGGGGTTTGAAGCTGATGGTTGCCTCGCCGTTGCCTGCGGTTGCTGTTACGCTGGTTGGCGGGTCCGGCGTGAGAAGGCCTGGGCTGGCCGAAACTCCTGCCCCGCCTCCGCCGCCCATCGCCCAGGATACGGAAACCATGAGGAAGATAGCCAAAATGGTGATTGTCATTGTTTTCCTTGCCATGGAATTACCTCCGGTTCGGTTTACTTTACAGAGTTCAACTATTGTTACTTTTTGCTTCGGCTTGGCTGCCTCAACACTTGTAATTTCAAGATGGCTCATGTCATTCTCTTTGTGTGGCGGAAGCTAATCCTAATCCCCAGCCTCTATTGGGGCGGTTGCAAGGCACGGGGCACGATTGCAGAAGTCATCATCATGGTTTTTCATGTTTTTGGCCGTCGTACTCGATCTCATTCCCCGGGCTCCTCGGTGATCGCTTCTTCCTGCTTTGCCCACACCGTATGGCTTATTAGTCCAAAGTCTCCGAGCGCCTTGCAGATCGCTCTGCCCGAAACGCTCTCCGACCCGGGGTTGGACGCCCATTCAAGATGGATACTGATATCGGTCGAATACTTAGCACTGCAATACACGCTCAGTTTCAACAGTTCTTCGACTGCAATTGATTGGAAGTGTTGCCTGCAAAGCTCGATGACCTTTGCCGCTTCAGTAACGCGCGCAGTTCGAATATTTATCGTCTCAAGCCATGTCATGCTTTTGTTCCCTTCAGATTGTGAGCAATGTGTCACCAGGTTGCTCGATCTCAAGTCTATCCTGAGCACAGGGCCGAGCCCGCCAGGTTTCGATTTACCGGCCACCGGCCCGGTGTTTTCAGGGCGGGGTGATCGGCGGGCAACCAGGGGCTACCCCGAAGAGTGAACCGATTGACACAGCCTCCATCGGCAGAGAGAGCCATATTCATGCCATATTGTTTTCTCGTGCAATTTCAGCAACATGATGGATATGCGTATTTGAGGATCACCAAGAAAAGTAGATTTTTTTGCCAAATATGGCATATTCACCATAAATGGCAAATTTTGCACGCATCAAGTCAATGGGGAGAACGCCAAAATGGAGTCAGACAGGAATGAGTTTTTCCGGCAGGCCACGCTGCGAGTCTGCAGCAGTCTTGATGCCGAAAAGGCCTTATTTTGAATTATGCGGTAATGATGTTATTTCAAATCAAATTTTTTCCGAGGATAAAAACACATAGGAAAAGTCCATACTGCAACTCCAATGAAAGGGCCTTCCTATTGCCAGCTAAGAGCCCGGCACAAGAGGGGCAGCGCCAAAGGGATGCGTGAACGCTTGAAGAATTAACCGGCCCAATGAGAGGAAGTAAATAGGTGAGGTGACCAGTTGCAGCCAAGTAGCTTCTTTGAAAATTATGGGATTTCCTGCTCCCGAGGCAGAGACTCAATGCAGGCAGCAATTTCACGGCTCATGTCCCCGATCGCTCGGCTCTGCGCAGAGGCTACTGCTTCAAACCCGGTGGACTGAACGGGTACGATGATTCTTGACCGCTTGGTCTCGAGCAATTTGTCGCCATCATTGCCGAAAACGCTCCAGCCGGCGACGAGCACAGCTTTGCCGTCCGGCGTATATTCCATCTGTGAAACGTCAACGGTTACCTGGTACAGAACGTGCCTGGACCCTACCCATGGAAAAACGACGACCCGATCCGTTGAGAGCAATATGGAAAGGTTCTCGGCGAGCACACTGGCCAGGTTCTTATCCAGAGGCTCAGCCCATTTGTCGAACTCGGCAAATTCGAGGCTGTTCAGGGTTGACCTGGTGGCCATTTGCGGCCGGTCGAGATATTCGGGAATTTTGATGGGACCCACCCCTATGGTCAGATCGTTCTCTGCTCGCGCCGTCTTTACACCTGGCGCCTCTCTTTGAAGCGAATGCAGGACGTAGTAATTGGGCGGCTTCGAGGCACACCCGCAAAACAAGGGTAAAGAAAGCAGGAAGATTGCCGCAATCCCGGAATTTAAAAGTTTATTGGCCATACGTTTTCCTTTCTTATTTGCCAGGAGCAATCGGTCGCCTCTTACATCTATTACTTGCCTTTCCCTTTGATGAGAGCTTCGGGGTGGTTTTCCAGGTATTCACTGAAAATGCGGAACGAACGAGCCGCAGCGGAAAACTCGCTCAGGGCCTTTATCAGTTCAATGCGCACGGGGGAGTTAGCCCCGGCGTACCTTTCAATAGCATTATCTGCCGTCTTCATGGTTATGCCGGCTGATTTGGAGGTATCTTCCAGACTGGCTATAAGCGGTGGAATACTCAAGTCGAGGTTGCGGGCTAATTGTGCGCCATTTCTGAATAGTTTTCTTGCTTCACTTAAAGTGAGTTCCGTACTTGTCGCCAATGGCTTTACCTCGCTATCCAAATTTAACAGAAACACATGAGCTTCATCGAATGTCTGATGAAAAGAGACCAAACTCTGTTTAAGGTCCGGCGAAGTAGCCAGCTTTTCGATTGCGTCCAGAGTTTTTTCAACCTTGTCGGCAATTTCTGCAAGAGGGATATTTTCCAGGGTTTTGGAAAGCGCCGCAAGACCAAACTCTGTCGTAGGGATTTCCTTATATGAGGGTTTTGCACCGACAAGCCTTAGAGGTCTATCCGGGTAGAAATCAAGGTGAATGCCAAGTTGGCCGGTGATAAGGCTCTGCATCGAAAGTTGCGCTTTCAGTCCTTTGTCGATCAGCAGTTGAACATACGTTCCTATTTCAACACGTTGTATTAGCTTGCTCTCTGCGCTCTCGAAAGTGATCCGATCCAGGTCGATCTCTATAAAAACTGGAATCAGCAGGGAAAAACCGTCTTTTGCCACAACGACCTTGATTTCCTTTACCGTCCCGATATTGACTCCTCTGAAATCAACCGCCGCCCCAATGTTGAGCCCTTTCACGGAATCTTCAAAAAAGAGAACGAATTCTTCCCGATGGCTGAAGAACTTGCCGGACCCGAAAAGCAGTATGCCGGCCACGGTCAGCACTATCGCCCCTACAACGAACCCACCAATCAGTTTTGTGTTTGCCTGTTTGCTCATTGTTCTCCGAGCCTTTTCCGGAAGGTCCAGGATTATTGCCTGTCGCAATGCACTGCCAGGCGACCGCCGCCCTGGATCATTGTGCTTTTCATTTTTCACCCCTGGTCAGGAAGCCCCGAATTCTGGGGTCTTTGCTTTCCGCCAGGAGTTTGTTGGGGTCACCGGCTGCGATCATAGTCCTGGTTTCCCCGTCGAGAAAAACCGAGTTGTTTCCGATGGCAAAGATGCTTGCCAGTTCGTGCGTGACGACCACGATTGTGGTCCCCAGACTGTCGCGAATCTCAAGGATGAGTTCATCCAGGCGATGTGCGCTGATCGGGTCCAATCCCGCAGAGGGTTCATCGAAAAAGAGAATATCGGGATCGAGGGCCATCGCACGGGCAAGGCCGGCACGTTTGCGCATCCCGCCGCTGATCTCGGAGGGGTAGAATTCTTCAAATCCTGCCAGGCCGAGGAGGGAGAGTTTGAGCGAAACCAACTCCTTTATCTGTGCCGGGCTCAAATCCGTGTATTCCTCCAGAGGGAGCGCCACATTTTCGGCCAGTGTCATGGAACTCCACAATGCACCGCTCTGGTAGAGGACCCCGAAGCGCCTCATGATGGCCTCTTTTCCGGCGGGCCCCGAATCCCAGAAACTCACCTTGTCGTAGAAGACCTGTCCTTTGGCAGGTTCTTTTAGACCTACGAGACCCCTGAGAAGTGTGCTCTTGCCGCATCCGCTCCCACCCATGATGATGAAGATATCACCGCTCTTTACAGTGAAATTGAGATTGCGTTGGATCACAAAGTCTCCGTAAGCCATGGTAAGGTCTCGCACTTCGATACGGGGAGTCTTCTGATTCGCATGATTTTCCATAAATGACCTACACGCCAATTCTGTCATAGATTACGGTCAGCACGGCATCCGAGACTATGATGGAAACGATCGCGGTCACAACCGACGAAGTTGCCGCCTCACCAACCGCGGCCGCACTCCGCCCGCATTGCATGCCGCGAAGGCAGCCCGAGAGGGCGACCAGGACGCCAAAGACCCCCGCCTTGATAAAACCGGCTGCAAACTGCGTCAGGCTAAGAGCCGATACGGTTTCATGGAAGTACTGAGCCGGCGAAAGATTGAGCATTCCGACGCCGATTATCCCGCCGCCCAGGATTCCCATGAGGTCGGCATAAAGGCACAGCAGGGGCAGCATGAGGACCAGCGCGAGCATCCGAGGTAAAACGAGAAACTCAATGGGTGAAATGCCCAGGGTTTTTAGTGCATCAATTTCCTCATTTACCTCCATTGTTCCAAGCTGTGCCGCAAAAGCCGCTCCAGTGCGCCCGGCCATGACAATTGCCGTCATCATAGCGCCCATCTCGCGCGCCATGCCTATACCGACGAGGTCTGCCACATAGATCTGCGCTCCGAAGAGTTTCAACTCCATGGCCCCCACAAAAGCAAGGATCAGTCCCACCAAAAAACTTACAAGGGATACTATCGGCAGTGCCCGGGCGCCGCATTCCTGGATCAGCCAGGTCAGGTCGGAACCCCGGAATCGCGCTTTGTTTCGCAGGAGTCTGATCAGACCGAGAAAAGCCTCACCGATGAAAGCCAGCATTTGCTCCGCCGATTTAACAGCCTCCAGAGTCGCCTCTCCCACTCTGGACAGAAAGGACGCACGACTGCTCTTTTTGCGCGCATCCTTTTTTTCCGGGACCGCTGAAGCGAGATCGATAAGTCGTGCCACCCCTTCGGGAAGCCCTTGGTTGGAGACGCGGATGGATTTCTCGCTGCAGAAATTGGTCAGCTTAATTAGAAACGTCAGTAGACTGCTGTCCCACCCTCCGAGTTCCCGCGTGTCGAAGGCAACTCGCTCGGGGGCCGGCGTCGAGCCGATCTGTTCTTGAAGTTGTTCTGTCGAAAACAGCCCGTCAGCAATGTTCCAGTTGCCGCCAAGCCGAACAAGAAATGTATTGTCGGGTTCCCGACTAAAGCTGATATTCATATCCCCACCATTTGTCAGAAAGCATTCATTTTACCGGGCGCTCAAACCGGCGGCCGTCCATCACCATTTCATACTGACACAGCCTCCATCGGCAGAGAGAGCCATATTCATGCCATATTGTTTTCTCGTGCAATTTCAGCCATATGATGGATATGTGTATTTGAGGATCACCAAAAAAAGTAGATTTTTTGCCAAATATGGCATATTCACCATAAATGGCAAATTTTGTACGCATCAAGTCAATGGGGAGAACGCCAAAATGGAGTCAGACAGGAATGAGTTTTTCCGGCAGGCGACTCGGCGAATCTGCAGCAGTCTGGATATCGAAAAGGCTCTGTTTGACTGCCTCCGATACATTGGATTATTTATGCCCGCCACCAAACAGGAAAAAAACTCGGAGTGCTCGGCGATTTCATCGGCAGTCATAAACGAAGCGGGGGTCCCTGTGGCCTCGATCATACCCCTTACCCCTTGGTCGTTTAGTCCGATATTGAGCAGGTGTCCATCATCCCGGGCATGGAAAACTTCGCCCCCCGAGCGGCATGACACGAGCAGAGGGTTCTTGGCGTCTCAGAATTCTTTGCCGGTCTTACCCTCAACCTGGGCCAAAGCTGCCAACTCCTGCTCCCATATTCGTTCTGCAAATTTCATGGCAGCCGGGTAGGAGTTGCAGGCCTCGGTGGTCACGGTAAAACCAGGAGGAACGGGCTATCCGATTCTGGTCATTTCGGCAAGATTGGCGCCTTTTCCGCCCAACAGTGCCCGCACATTATCCCGGTCACCACCAACATAAGCCGACGCCTGATCGAGTTCGTCGAACAAATAGGCCCATTTTCCCGCCATGGGTGGTACTCCTTATGATTTTCTTGTTGCAGGACGTTGAAGTTTATACAAACTCATGAATGCTAATCCCGCATCATGCATGCGCGGTGAAAGGGACAGAGATCCCTAAAAGTCCCATTTCTGCATCACGCCAACACCGCCTGCAGGGGCGTCCCTGGTTCCATGGAGATGCTCGTCAGTTATTAGTTGCTCCCTTGCCGTCGGTGGCTCGATATAATCATTCTGAGGAGTCGATACCAAAGGCTGCACGACACCGCCCCCGAAGGGGAAGGGAATCGTGTCAGGAGTGACGCATTTGAACTCTCCTTCAAGAGAGCAAGCTAATAGTCCAAAAAACAGTGCTAAAATATGTGTTAGTTTTCTAATCACTGTTGTTCCTCCCATTTTATCATGAATTCAATGCAACTGATTAGTTGCTATTATTTCATGTACTTCTTTTATTTCGTTTTTCCGGTCTTTAATTTGGTTATGTCTGAATGTGCACTTCTGTCTTCTTTGTGTGTTTGCATCGACTCAATATATTTATCGTTTGTATTATCACGTATATACTTCTCATTGTCGTAAAAAACAAAGAATGGTGGCAATATTGCATAAGCTACTTCTTTTATAAATTCATTATTACTAATTCTATTGTTTATTATTAAATTAAGACATGAAACTACAACAATTGATATAATGATAATAGATAATATAACGGCTACGGTTGGTACTAACTTCCTAATCGATCCAAACTTGGTAGCTGGTCTAGCCAGTGAAATAACATGCTTTTTAAGGCTCTTATTTTTAATCGATTCATACATAGAATTTCACTCTTACCCTGTTAAGCCCGCGTGGTTTTTTTACCTTTCTTACATTGGCCAGTTTACAACACCGCCCCGTTAATGTTGAGAGCGTTCATCTGGATTCCCCTGTCACTCTATCGAGTCTATCCACTACTCACTGTTCACCACATTTAAGGGGCAGGAGGTATTTTCAAGCAAGTTTGGTATGGTGCAGACAACCCTGCCGCACCCAAAAACGCCCGGCTCAGATGGACAGTTGGGTATCGGGTTTGAGGTAATCTCCTTATCCGGATCTCCCGCTCCACGCACGCTGTTAGTCTCCAGACCATATCCGAGGTCACGGACGTGGTCAGTTCTGCTGGCTGTTACTCCAAATATGAGCACGAGAGCCATTACAATTCCCAAAACCGACAAGTATTTGAGTGTGGTATTCATTTGGTTCTCCTTTTCTAAAGTTGGTACGGTAATCCTTCTATGAAAGGCAAGCTATTGACCAGGTGCCTGCCTTCTAACAAGGATCAAGCTCCATATTCCACCACCCTCGCAATACCCCAAAACACTCCAGCTATCACGTCCGTATTGCGTATGCCCACCCAGCAATCAGGGCACGAGCCAAGGAACAACATTTTTTCAGGCACAGGTCGCCCGCAGCAACCGCACTCTTTCATGGCGTTCTCCTTTGGCAGGTGAAAAAATCGTCTTTTACCACTATCCACCCCGGCAGCACATCCTGTAGGGAGGAGGACGGAAAGCCGTCCCCCTACTCCGCATTTAAGCAGCGATGTTTGAGTTATTAGTTTGCCCCTGGACCACCCGGCGGCTCCGTGACCTGTCCGGATAAATTTCGGTCTCGATGGATGCAAGGAAGCGCGCGGGCATCGACATAGTCGGTGTACGCGGGCCCCTCAACACCACAACGATACGGAAACCATCCGGCTTCGCTGCTTGAAACCAGGGCGAACGCCATCATCAACACAACCAAAATGCTCATCACTGTTCTCATTGTTTTTCTCCTATCGTATAATTGGAATCGGGTCTTTGTCTCGACCTCTGTTCTGGAATAGAGCTATATTCATGCCATATTGTTTTCTCATGCAATTTCAGCCATATGATGGATCTGTGTATTTGATGATCACCAATAAATAGTGGATTTTTTGCCAAATATGGCATATTCACCACAAATGGCAAATTTTGCACGCATCAAGTCAATGGGGAGTACGCCAAAATGGAGCCAGACAGGAATGAGTTTTTCCGGCAGGCCACGCTGCGAATCTGCAGCAGTCTTGATGTCGAAAAGGCCTTATCCAACTTCCTGCAGTATATTTGTCTATTTATGCCTGCCTCAAAGGTGTGTCTCGGAGTGTTTGAACCAAGCACCGGGACTCTTGCCGGCCTCAGGATAGTAGATCGCGCAGCGAAAAAGAAATCTTTGCCTCCCATTCAACTGACCAGGGAAGCCATTCTAGAAATCAAATCTTTCACAAAACATGGCGATATCAGGATCGTGGAAAAGGGGGCACATAGCGCATTAGAGAAAGTCCTGCATCCTTATATTGACTTCTCGAACAATTCTGCTCTCATCATGGAGCTGGCTGTCGAAGGCAAGCTCCTGGGAACACTTTCCGTACTGGCGGAAGAAGAGGCAAGGTTCACTCAAGCGCATGTCGACCTGATATCGCTTTTAAGGGAGCCTTTCTCCATCGCAATGTCCAATGCCCTTCGCTATGAAGAAGTCGTGAAGCTCAAAGACATACTGAATGCCGAAAACCGGGAACTCAACCGGGAACTGCAGCGGCGCTTTTCGGGCGACGAAATTATTGGCGCAGAGTTCGGCCTCAAGAAGATAATGGAGATGGTCCAGCAGGTAGCACCGCTCGACAGTCCGGTAATTCTGCTTGGGGAGACCGGTGTTGGCAAAGAAGTTATTGCTAACGCGATTCATGCCACATCACTCAGGAATGACGGTCCATTAGTGACGGTGAACTGCGGCGCTATCCCGGAGAATTTACTGGACAGCGAGCTCTTCGGACATGAGAGAGGCGCTTTTACCGGGGCCATCGCTCAAAAAAGAGGGCATTTCGAGAGAGCTGACAGGGGGACCATTTTTCTCGATGAAATCGGGGAATTGCCTCCACAGGCCCAGGTCAGATTGTTACGAGTTCTTCAGCATAAAAAGATTGAGCGAGTGGGGGGCACAAAGACCATCGCGGTGGACGTCCGCATCATCGCCGCAACCCACCGGGATTTGGAAGGGCTGGTTAGAACGGGTGCATTCAGAGAGGATTTGTGGTTTCGGATCAATGTATTCCCGATCCTGATCCCTCCTTTAAGGGACCGCAAAGAAGACATTCCGGCGATGGTCCATCACTTTGTTGTAAAGAAATCGAAAGAACTCAAGATTTATCCACCACCTTCAGTTCTCATCGAAGAGGTCGAGCGCATCAAAACTTATCACTGGCCCGGTAATGTGCGAGAGCTGGAGAACCTGATTGAACGCGAGCTCATCCATAATCGAGGCAAGGGAAGCGGTGGACGCTTGCAATTCGAACACCTCGAAATACCAGCGGAGGAAGAAAAAGCAGTAGTAGAGCACCGTAACGGCGAAAAATTACTTAGGCTCGAGCAGGTCGATTCGCTGCACATCCGCGAGGCACTGGAAATTTCCCGCGGAAGAATAAGCGGCCCCAATGGAGCAGCCCAGCTCCTTGGAATTAATCCCAGTACCCTTAGAAACAGGATGATAAAATTGGGCATTCCGTTTAAGTATTCTTAAGCTTTTTTTGTCGATAGGAGAAGAAGCGAGAGTTCGATCTCGATGCACGAATAGGCAGTAAAAAGCATGTTTTTCCTAAAATGATACCTTTAAGCCGGGCTTGGGACTCGCGAGGTGCGGATTTGCCACCCACTCCTGAAATCAAGCGCGCTTTTGCCTTCACGCCTGGTCCGGGCTTTAAAAACATCAGGCCACGAAAAAGGAATTTGTGAATTCTTCGAAGAATCCCCGCCCGGTCTTGAACGCAAATGTTGGTATCAGAGGCTGAGCCGCACGCGGGAAAAAGAAATGCTACGATCTATTATCACCGGGATGAGTCGAGACATCGGCTTGTTGCCAACCGCCGCCTAAAGCCTTATAGAGGCTTATCAGGTTAACGAGCACCTGCGTTTCGCTCAAGGCAAGGCTGTTTTCAACATCCCTCAACTGCCTTTCAGCATCCAGAACAGTGAGAAAATCCCTGATGCCCGTCTCGAACCGCTTTCTTGCCAGTTCCACCGCCTTCGATTGCGATTGGACCGACAGTGCGAGCCGCTCCCTTTCAACCTGATGTTCGGCATAGCCCACAAGTGAGGTCTCAACATCTTCCATGGCCGTCAGCACCGCTTGGCGATACCTGGCCAGCGCCTCATCACGGCGGGCTTCCGTGGCGGCTATGTTGGATCGTATCCTCCCGCCCTGAAAAACCGGCCACGAGACGGTCGGCCCCACAGACCAGGCGAAGCTGTTGGCGCGAAAAAGATCCACGAATTTCGCGCTTTCCGGCTCTGCATAACCCGTGAGATAAAAGCGCGGGTAGAGGTCCGCCGTGGATGCGCCGATGTCCGCAGTGGCAGCGCGCAGATCGTTTTCCGCCCGCCTGAGGTCCGGCCGCCGCCGCAGGAGGTCCGAAGGCAGCCCTACGGGTACGATGTCGGGGGGATTGGGGATGGGGGACGTCGCCAGCAGTTCGTTCAAAAGCGAATCCGGGGGTTGTCCCGTGAGGACCGCCAGCCGGTAGGCGCTTCCACGAATCGAGGCTTCCAGGGGTGGAATGCTTCCCCGCGTGCGCTCGAGCTGCGCTTTGGCCTGCTCCACTTCGAGGTCCGAGGTTATTTTTGAGTCTTGCCTGATCCTTACAAGAGAGAGGGTTTCCTCCTGGATGCCGCTGTTTTTTTCGGCTATAGCCAACTGGCGTTGTGCGCCCCTCAGTTCCACGTAATTTCGGGCAATTTCGGCGATTACAGACACCATTACATCGCGATAGTTCTCGATGCTCGACTGGGCGCGAGCCGAAGCGGCCTGCACCTCCCGCCGCCTTCCGCCGAATATGTCTATTTCCCAACTGGCGTCAAAACCCGCCTGGAAAAGATTCTGCTCGAAGTTTACCTTACTTATCAAATTCTTGGGTAACTCGCTGATGATGCCGGCGGTGTCGCTTGTCAGCGACCTGTTGTAGAGGGCGCTGCCACTCACCTGCGGCAGCAGGCTGGCCATCGCGACTCCACGGAGCGCCCTCGCCTCGCAAACGCGGGCCTGGGCCTCCTTTATGTTCTGATTTCCGGATATCCCTTTCTCGATATAGTTTACGAGCTGCGGATCGTTAAGGCTTCGCCACCAGTGAACATCTTCAGGCTGCTGCGCCTCAGCGCCTTTTACTGTCTGCCAGCCGTTCTGCTGCGGGACAGGCGGGCGGTTGTAATCCGGTCCAACCATGCAGCCCTGAATCACCACTGATATAATAAGCGGCCAAACGTACCTCGTAATGCCGGCGAGCGGATCTCTCATGAGCTGCCTCCCTGCTCGTATTACAGACTTGTTAACAATACTAAACGATCATTTGGTGAGATGCTCTCGCGGGCATCCCTTAGCGATGTACTTCGCGGAGCGCGGAAGGCATCCCGCTTGGTTCGTATATCATGTGCATTGGCCGTCAGCGGGATGCCTCGTATTACAGACTTGTTAACAATACTAAACGATCATTTGGTGAGATGCTCTTGCGGGCATCCCTTAGCGATATACTTCGCGTAGCGCGGAAGGCATCCCGCTTGGTTCGTATATCGTGCGCGTTGGCCGTCAGCGGGATGCCTTGATATCGTGGGCCACGGCCCGGAGCCCCCCAACGCTGAAACGCCAGATATGCAGCGCCATCCTGTCAATGCCCTCGCCTCTCAGATTGATCTCGGGGTTGATCAGTTCGATGGCGTCCCTGTTCTGGAAGATAAATATAAACTGAGCAATTGTGCTGATGGTCCCACGGACCACGGCCTCGTGGTCCACCGGGAGGTCCATCAACCTTGCGATGATAGTACGGAACAGCCTGGCGGTGGGGCGGATCTGCTGCTCGATCAGTTCAGGGAGCGCCTCAGTGTGCGACGCCGTCTCACGCATGATTACCCTGACGATCCATCCGGCCGGCGATGGGTCGAGCATTGAATGAAGAAGGGCGGCAAAAAACCCCTTCAATCTGTCTTCCGGGGCATGGATGTCTTCGGCCACAGCCTTGAGTACGCCCAGGTTCATCAGGCGGCGGTGGGCCTCTCGCAATACCGCCACGTAGAGCGGTTTCTTCCCGCCAAAGTAGTAGTTGACTGCGGCGGAATTGACGCGGGCAAGGTCGCAAATCTCCCGTGCCGTCGCGCGCTCGAAGCCCTTTTCGGAGAATACTACCCCGGCAGCTTCGAGAAGCCGGTCGCGGGTCCGATGGTCCTCGGCCTTGAAAATATCGATACTTGTCAGGTCCTTGTCATTTTTTTCCATGTCAGGGGGGTATAGCACCGGTGGAAGGCGGTTGTCAAATATAAATTTTAAATTGAAATTTTAATTTGACATCTGTCAACCCTTCCCCATATAGTTGTCGACCGGAGGAAACCGAAAATGAAAAGGGCCGCAATACTCATAGCGCTCGTGGTGGTGATGGCAGGCGCCGTCGTCTACTGGTGGGTGCACCACTTCGCAGGCACACAACAAAACGAGCTCCGGTTGTATGGGAACCTGGATCTCCGTCAGGTCAACCTCGCGTTTAACGGCAACGAAAGGATAGAGACCGTCCTGGTACAGGAAGGGGACCGGGTGGAGAAGGGGCAGGTCGTGGGCACCCTGGAGATGAAGAGGCTCGAGGCGGCTGCGGCGCAAGCCAAAGCAAAGGTCGAGGCGCAGCGGCATGTGGTCGAGCGCATGGTAAACGGGACGCGGCCCCAGGAGATAGATCAGGCCCGTGCGAACGTGAACGCCGCCAAGGCCGACCTGACGAACAGCCGCCTCAACTATGAGAGATTGAAAAAATCTGCCGGCGGCGGCGCCACAAGCCAGCAGGACATGGATACAGCCAAGGCGGCTTTTGAGGTCGCCGAGGCGAAGCTCCGCGTAAATCAGAAAGCGCTGGATCTTGCGGTGATCGGTCCGAGGCAGGAGGACATTGCCGAAGCGCGCGCAACACTTTTGTCTAACGAAGCGGCGTTTGCTGTGTCAAAGCGGGACCTTGCCTACGCTACGCTTGTCAGCCCTACGAACGGTGTGGTCCAGAACCGGATACTGGAGCCCGGGGAAATGGCGTCGCCGCAAAGAGCGGTGCTGGCCATTGCCATTACCGATCCAAAGTGGGTCCGCGTCTATGCCGAAGAGCCGGACCTCGGAAAAATCCGCATGGGAATGACAGCCACGGTGACCACGGACAGTTTCCCAGGCAAAAAATACGCCGGCTGGGTGGGATTCATCTCCCCCATTGCGTCTTTTACCCCCAAGACGGTCGAAACGACCGATCTGCGAACGTCGCTCGTATACGAAGTCCGCATCTTCGTTAACGACCCGTCCGACGAACTGCGGTTGGGGATGCCCGCCACGGTGCTGATTCCGCTCACCGGGATGGAATCCAAAAATGGTGGAAGCGCGGCGGAAAACCGGGGCGGCTGATGACGGAGCATCCACTCGAATCGGACATACTGAGCTGCGAAGGTTTGACCAAGGAGTTCATGCATGGTCCGAAGGAAAAGATCAAAGCCCTTGACGGCGTGACGCTCCGTGTTGCCCGTGGCGCCGTCACCGGTCTGATCGGCCCCGATGGCGCGGGCAAGACAACCCTGATTCGTGTTGCAACGGGTCTTTTCGCCCCTGAAGCAGGATCAATTCACGTGCTCGGCATCGATGTCACCGCCGATCCTCAGGCCGTTCAGTCAAGGGTCGGCTACATGCCTCAGAGATTCGGGCTTTATGAAGACCTGACAGTCGAGGAAAACCTGAACCTGTATGCGGACCTGCACGCGATTACGCCCGAGACCAGGACCGAGCGCTATCCCCGGTTAATGCAGATGACCGGCCTCGGTCCCTTCAAGCGCCGCCTTGCGGGGCGCCTCTCCGGCGGGATGAAACAAAAGTTGGGGCTCGCCTGCACGCTTGTGAGCACCCCCGAACTGCTTCTGCTCGATGAACCCACGGTGGGAGTAGACCCCCTGTCGCGGCGCGAACTGTGGGAAATTGTCTATCGACTGGTGAGGGAGCAGGGCGTGACGGTACTGCTGAGCACCTCCTACCTGGATGAAGCCGAGCGCTGCGATCTGGCGGTGCTGCTCCTGCGGGGGAGGGTCCTGGCGTCGGGGCCGCCTTCCCAAATCAGCTCCATGGCGAGCGGCAGGTCTTTTAGAATCGATACTCCCGAATCCCTGAAACCCCGCCAGTTGCAGGCCCGCCTGGCAAGCGCGGGCGGTGTCGTTGACGCCACCCTGGAGGGCAGGCGCGTCCGGGTTGTCACAGCCGGCGATGAGGGACCCGGGAGCGCGCTCTTTAAGGGACTGACCGTCAGCCCGGTTACCCCACGGTTCGAAGACGGGTTCATGACGCTTGTGCGCCGCGTCTCGGGGGCAGACATCGAGGCGCACTTTGAACCGTTCAGGTCTTCGAGTCCGCCGGAAGACATGCGCAAGGAAGATGTAGTTGTCGAGGTGCATGACCTGACCAAAAAATTCGGAAGCTTCATCGCTGTCAATAACGTCACGTTCCAGGTCCGCAGAGGTGAAATATTCGGGCTGCTCGGCCCAAATGGCGCGGGAAAGAGCACCACGTTCCGCATGCTCTGCGGTTTGCTCCCGGCAAGCAGCGGGACACTGAGCGTCGCCGGAATGGATCTGCGCTACGCCCGCGCATCCGCAAGACAGCGGATCGGCTATGTTGCCCAGAAGTTTTCCCTTTACCGGCAACTCACCGTAATGGAAAACCTCAAATTCTTCGCCGGCGCTTACGGCCTTCGGGGCCAGCACAAAAGTGAACGTATAGATTGGGCGCTCGAGCAGTTTGACTTGCACTCGCAATCCGGCCTGACCTGCGGCGGACTTCCGGAAGGCTACAAACAGCGCCTGGCGATGGCCTGCGCACTGATGCACCAACCCGAAATCCTCTTCCTTGACGAACCTACCTCGGGGGTCGATCCATTAGCGCGCCGTGAGTTTTGGCGCCGCATCAGCGCGTTAGCCGATCAGGGGGTCACGGTGATCGTCACGACCCACTTCATGGAGGAGGCCGAGTATTGTGACCATATGGTGATCATGGTGGACGGCCAGGTCCTGGCCACAGGAACGCCGGCGGATATTCGCGGGCACGCGCGGGGCCCTGAAGCAAAGGAACCGACCATGGAAGATTCGTTCGTTGCCATTGTCGAAGAATACAGGGTGAAGAGTGAACCATAAAGATCTTGCTCACCGCTCATTGTTCTTTCTGCTCACCACTCACTATTCACTACTCACCATTCACTATTCACTATTCACTGACCCGGGGACCACAGGATGAAAACACGTTTTGCCGGCGAACCAGGAATCGATTCCTCAAAGATGAGCCCACGCCGTATCCGCTCGCTCCTCCGCAAGGAATTCGTCCAGGTCATCCGCGATCCCAGCAGTATCGCTATCGCTCTCGTCCTGCCTGTGTTTCTCATCCTGCTCATCGGATATGGCTTGTCACTGGACGTTAAAGAGGTGCCGGTGGCCGTGATCCTTGAGAACCCTACCCCGGATTCGGCCGGTCTGGCCGGAGCATTCAAGCTGTCCGACTATTTCAAGGTAACGGAAGCCACTTCAATGCAGGAAGCCGTGAAACTGATGCGGGACCACGAGGTGGACGGCATCGTGCGCTTATCGCAGGACTTCGACCGGCAACTGGCTTCAGGCAGCGCACCCGTCCAGTTGATCGTCCGGGGCGTCGACGCCAACCGGGGCCGCTTCATTCAGGGCTATGCCCAGGGCGCGCTCCAACAGTGGACCAATCAAAGAGCGGTCACTAAGGCCTCCCAATCCGTGGGATCGGCCCGGCTCCAATCCCGGATGTGGTTCAATGAAGCTGTGGACAGCCATTACTTTCTGGTGCCGGGATTGCTCGTACTCATCATGACGCTCACGGGATCATTGCTCACCGCCCTCGTGATGGCGCGCGAATGGGAACAGGGTACTCTTGAGGCGCTTTTTGTAACCCCGGTCCGGGCGGGCGAGATCCTTATCGGCAAGACCCTGCCCTATTTCCTGCTCGGGATGGTCGGTCTGCTTCTGACAGCGTCGGCCGGACGCTTCCTGTTCCATGTCCCGCTCAAAGGCTCGATGCTCATTCTGGCGGCGGTCTCGGCCCTCTACCTGCTGGTGGCCCTGGGATTCGGCCTCTTCATATCCTCCGCAACGCGCAATCAGTTCGTCTCCGGCCAGATTACGCTAATCGCGACGTTTCTGCCTGCGGTTTTTCTCTCCGGCTTCATCTTCGATCTTACCAGCGTTCCCAAAGCGGTTCGAATCGTCAGCTATCTGCTCCCGGCAAGGTATTACGTCTCGTTCCTGCAAACCATCTTTCTGGCGGGAAACGTGTGGAGCGTTATCGTCCCGAACGCTGCCGCCATGGTTGTGATGTTCCTGATCCTTTTTGCGCTCACTCTGCGCAAGACCAAAAAGAGGCTGAATTAGAAGATGGAATCGTTGCGAAGGATTCTGGCGCTGATCCAAAAAGAGCTTCTGGCCATTTTGAAGGACCCCCGGAGCCGATTTACCGTGATCGGCCCCCCCATTATTCAAGCCCTGATTTTCGGCTACGCTGCTACATACGATCTGAATCAGGTGCGCTACGCGGTTTATGACCAGGACCGCAGCGAAGCTTCGCGGCAGTTTCTGGCCGGCATGGACGGCTCCGGCACATTCAGGCGCGTCGCCAACCTTCGGGACCAGGGAGAGATCGCTCCGTTGATCGACAACAGAAGTGTTCTCATCGTCGTGCAGATCGGACAGGATTTCGAGCGGCGTTTGCTTTTAAACCAGGCGGCCGATGTACAGGTCATAGCCGATGGGCGCAATTCCAACACGGCAGGGACCGCGCTGAACTATATCGGCACTATTGCCGACAACTTCAACGCAAGCTGGCGGCAGACTCACGGCGCTCCTGCGCCGCCCGTGCAATCCGTGCCGAGGGCATGGTACAATCCGAACCTGGAGACCCGGTGGTACATGGTCCCGGGTATGATCGGGATGCTGACACTGGTTCAAATGGTCATCATAACCGCCATGTCCGTGGCGCGCGAACGGGAGCAGGGGACCTTCGACCAACTGCTGGTAACCCCGTTCCGGCCCATCGAAATCATGATCGGTAAATCCGTCCCGAGCATTCTCATCGGACTGGCGCAGGTGACGATGGTTCTGACGCTGGCGCTTTTCTGGTTTAAAATACCGTTCCAGGGGTCGTTATTCACGCTCTATTTCGGGGTCCTTCTTTTTCTGATTGCGGCTGTGGGGATCGGTCTGATGGTCTCCTCGGTTGCGGCCACCATGCAGCAGGCCCTGCTGGGAAGCTTTCTCACCATCATGCCCTTCGCCATGCTCTCCGGCTTGAACACACCGATCAGCAATATGCCGCGCAAAGTACAATATATTACGCTGATAAACCCGCTGCGCTATGTCATATCGATCATCCACCGGGTGTTCCTGGAGGCCGCCTCGTTGCGGGTGATCTTCTCGGAACTGTGGCCGCTCGCCCTTATCGCCGTTTGCTCCCTCTCCGTGGCCGTATGGATGTTTCGCCGCCGCCTCACATGATCTCCCATAAAGCGTTCCCTGGATGCCCATCTGCATGGCTCTTATTGCCCGTAATACCCAAATTGCGTTCAAGCGACGCCGCCACGTCCTCGGACGCGGTTTGAACGAGAGTGAAACTTGGACCTTGCCCTGCCGGATGCATCATTCTAAAAGAACAAGCTCGGGCGCGGCAGCAGCCAAGGTCCCTCGATCACTGGAGCTCGATGCCCCTGTTCAAGCATGGCCCCGGGCCGCTTTTTGAACACTGATGAGGCTTATGCACTCTCCCACAAGAGAATATTTACAAAGGCCACCCCGGGCTGTCGTTCCCATACCCTATTAAAGGAGACTGACAACGATGGCCCACAAGCGTAAGCATGCACCAGGCAAAGGCCGCAAAGGGCAGCCACACTCTTTGAACCCAATTCAACCCAATGCAGCCGGTATCGATCTGGGCTCACGCGAGCACTGCGTGGCCGGTCCACCTTTACCGGACGGTTCCCCTAACGTAAAGCATTTTGGAACCACAACCCCGGAACTGTTGCGCCTCGCCGGATGGCTTGAGCAGCAGAAGATCGCTACTGTCGCCATGGAAAGCACCGGAGTATACTGGATCCCCCTATTTGAAATCCTCGATAGCCGCGGCTTCGACGTCCAACTGGTCAATGCTCGCCAGATTAGTCATGTTCCGGGCCGCAAAACCGACATGATCGATTGCCAGTGGATTCAATTACTGCACGCCTGCGGATTGCTCCGGGGGTCTTTCCGACCAGGCGAGGACATCTGTTGCCTGCGAGCTCTCATACGTGAACGCAATACAATTGTAGACCTGCGTTCCGACTGGGTCCGACGGATGCAAAAGAGCCTCGACCAGATGAACATTTGCGTGCATCACGCCGTTTCGGATATTACAGGCCTTACCGGCATGGCAATTATCCGTGCCATTATAAGCGGTGAACGGGACCCTCGTGCCCTGGCGAGTTTGCGTGATTGCCGATGCCAGAAATCGGAAGACAGGATCGCCGAGGAGCTCACCGGTAACTGGCGCCTTGAGCACCTGTTCAACCTTGGGCAAGCCCTTAAGATTTATGATCAGCTATGTGGCATCATCGCCGACTATGATGCCGAGGTCCTCAAGTACGTCAACTCCTTGCAACCTCCTGACTCAAAGGATTCATCGGCGCCGCCTCCGGCATCCAGAGCTAAAGCGACTAAATTTTCCAAGCTGGGTCAGGAGCCAATGCGCCAGGCCCTTTATCGCATGTCGGGCTTTGATCTCACTACAATTGACGGCATTGGTGTGGATACCGCCTCCGTTATCATGAGTGAGTTAGGCCCCGACCTGTCTGTATTTCCAGATGAAGGCCACTTCGTTTCGTACTTGCGTCTAGCGCCAAATATCTCGATCAGCGCAGGCAAAAAGGTCCCGGGCAAGTTCCGGGCTGTCACCTCCACGCGGGTGTGCAATGCATTGCGCATGGCCGCAACAAGTTTGCGCAATTCGAAAACAGCACTTGGAGCCTACTATCGCCGCATCTCGAGACGCAAAGGCAAGTCGGTCGCCGTTTTTGCGACGGCCCGCAAGTTGGCCCAACTGGTTTATCGGTTGATCCGTTATGGCCAAGCATATGTTGACACAGGCTCCGATGTCTACGAGGCCCGTTTTACCGAGCGTCGTTTGGCAACGTATGCCAGAACTCTTAAGAAAATGGGCTATAAAATCGAACCATTAGCTGCTTAGGGGCGTTCATTGTCCCTTCAAGTTTCACAAGAGTTTGACCGGATGGGTTACGCTTCGCTCCACAGTTGCTACGGGCGATAGACCGCTTGATTCGTAGGATGGGTGGAGTCCCGCCCTGCGGGACGAAACCCATCGTTTCGAATGCATTTTGAACGCGAATTCGTATAAGTCAATTTCAACGGTGAAGCGGGCGTCCGGAGCGCCCGGTTGGCCACGGGCTATTCAGGGAAGGGGGGCCGCCAAAGCCAGGCGCCGGCGGCCTCGATGGTCGAGCAGTTGATCTTTAATGACAGCTTTTGAATCGTAGGGCTTTTTCGAAGGAGATCCTCTTACGATCCACATCTTCGATCTGCATGGCGCTCTCAGTGAAGAAAAGCTGGGGTCCAATTTCAACAAAGGAGAGTCTTTCCAGGTGGCTATAGAGGCCGGGAACTGGTTTCCGGCCAAACACCGGGGCCCGGGAGACTTTACCCTGGCAGGATGTACGGTGGTGCCGGGCTTTGAATACGAGGACATGGAGATTGCCGGCAGGGATGAACTGAAAGCGAGATACCCTCAACATGTGGAAATTATTGCAAGGCTGACAAAGGCTTGATGAATTCAAACTCCCTTTCCCCCTGGCCTTTCAAAGGATGGGACCAGTTACTTGATCAACACATTAGTATCATTGTCGTTAAGCACCACGGCCTCAGCAGAATTCTCCATAGTGGCAAGGAAGGATTGAGATTTTAACTGTGATTTCGAAGACCTCATCCGTAACAGATTATATGCTCAGACTCGATCATCAGTCGGCCTGTAAAGGTTGGGGTCAGGGTGGTCTACCATGGTAGGAAGTGGTACGTCCATGTTGCGTCGGATTTTCCACTAGCCCGTTACTATCGCACCATTTTTCCCCGAGCCCCTCAGCTCGGCAAGGCGAGAAGGGAATTATAAGATTCGGAAATGGAGATGTGTCCTGGAATCGCAAAAACCGGCCTCATTGACATATCACTGCATGTTCGAATGTGGAATTGTATGGTTTTGCAGGCTCTGGCGTTGCATCGGAAGCTACTCGAGCAAAAAACCAATCCTAAAATGCAGTTTGGATGCATAGCTCACGACTTGATCCATTATTCCGGATAAGAAGTTCATAGGGCATAGACAAATCTGAAAACTGCAATATCTTCATTAACAGAAACCCCAATAAGGCCCCGATCGCGGCGGACCACTCAGAGGTAGTTTTTCTCAAATTCATTTAAAGGAGGACAAAACATGAAGACTAAATCAACTTTAGTAATCGCTTGTTTGGCCCTTGCTCTTCTCATGACCGTCGGGACAACCGCGGCGCAGGCCCAATCCTGCTGCAGTTGCTACGTGGGATATATTGTTGGCGCGCCCGTCTATGTAGGCGTGGCAGGGCTGATGATAACGGCGGCTGTCGTGACGGCCCCTTTTACTTATTTTGGTTGCAGCAGCGGCAACTGCGGCTTTTCCATTTTCTGCCATTCGCCCTTTCCTAAGTGCAATGAATGAAGATACTTGATTTTTGATTTCGAATTAAACTTAAGATTCCGCCGGCCCTGGTTTTCTGGGGCCTTTCTTTTTCAGGCTCGGCGAAAGTTCACACAGCTCTCCTATGTGGCGTTATGCGGTGCTCCATTCAGAATCCTTCCGTTTTCGCAACATACCTGGATCTTCATTTCTGATTGCAGACTCGTTTGAAATTCTGACCTTTTGGCGATACCGATCACGGAGGGAAAATTGACATGGGCTGAAGGCAGAAGTCCCCGAGAAAAAGCCATCTCAATGAGTTTTCGCGAGGCAAGAAAATACATAAATACTTTGAGAAGTGTGGAACCTTTTCGAAGGCGATCCTCTTACGATCTACATCCTCGACCCGCATGGCGCTCTCATTGAAAAGAGGCTCGGGCGCAATTTCGACATGGGAGAATCTTTTCAGGCCGCCATAGAGGCCGGGAACTGGTTTCCGGCTGAACACCGGGGCCCGGGAGAGTTCACCCTGGCAGGATGTACGGTGGCGCCAGGATTTGAATGGGAGGACATGGAGATTGCCGGCAGGGATGAACTGAAAGCGAGATACGCTCAACACGTGGAAATTATTGCAAGGCCGACAAGGGCTTGATGAATTCGAACTCCCTTTCCCCCCGGCCTTTCAAAGGATGGGACCAGTTACTTGATCAACACATTAGTATCATGAACTAAACGCTTCGCGTGGAATCGGCCCTGCAAATTTGTTTCCTTCCCCCGGTCCTCGAAGTGGTTTCTATCTGCCGGGATAACGACCTGGAATCCTTTTACCTCGTATACTCGCCTGCTTAAGCTTAGCTTTCCCTCCAAAGGACCCTAACCCGCCCCGAAAGGAGAAAACTATGGGAAAGCTGTACGACAGGATGCGAGAGGACCTGATTCTAAAGGCTTACAGCCGTCATACTCGGGAGATGTATCTCAGGTGCGCAGGCCATTTTGTAAAGCACTTCATGAGGTCGCCGGACGAGATGGGGGAGCAAGAGATCCGAGAGTTTCTCCTCCATATCGTTCGGGTCCGGAAAGCCTCGCCCTTCACTCAGGGCACCTACGTCAGCGCAATCAAATTTCTCTACACCGTTACCCTCAAGCGGCCAGAGGCTGTAAAGGATATCTCCCATCCGAAGCGACCCATAAAGCTTCCGGTTATTCTGAGTCCTCAAGAGGTCCTGAGCGTCTTTGAAAAGGTTCGCTCGGTCAAATACAGAGCCATCATCGCGACGGCCTATGCGGCAGGTCTGAGAATCTCCGAGGTCTGTGCCCTGCGTATCTCGGATATCGATTCCACTAGGATGTCCATCCACGTCCGTTCCGGAAAAGGGCAGAAGGACCGCTATGTGTTCCTTGGGGAAAGCCTCCTGGCGCTCCTGCGCGAGTACTACAAGGCGGAACGCCCCAAGGGAGAATACCTTTTCCCCGGACAAAAACCGGGCTCCCATCTCTCCCGCCACACCGTGAGCCTCGTCTTGAGAAAAATCATTGGCAAGGCCGCCTTCTCCAAAAAAATCACCATGCACACCTTCCGCCACTGCTTTGCAACACACCTGATGGAGGCCGGAACCGATATTCGCGTCCTGCAGGTCCTGCTTGGACACAGTTCCATAAAAACCACTCTGCGCTACACCCACATCACGGACCGGCTTGTCGGTAAACTGGTAAGTCCTCTCGATATGATCCAGCCCTCCTCCTGACAAGGGAGGTGGATCATGGAACGGCCCTGCCTTGAAGTTGCCGGGATCTTCCACCGCCATGGTGAAGATTACAGACAAACGCATCATCTCGGCCCACAACAGCAAAAAGCCATGAGTGATATCGAGGCTTGCCGCACCGCTCATCTGGGAGGCCATGTGGACTCTTGCGCCCAAGAAGGCTGCGGCTATACGGCCATCTCCTACAACTCATGCCGCAACCGCCACTGCCCGAAGTGTCAGAGCCTCAAACAGGCCAAATGGCTTAATGAGAGGACAGAGCGGCTCCTTCCAACACGCTATTTCCACATGGTCGTCACTCTTCCTCATGAGGTAATTGCATTGGCTCTTTTCAACCGCAAGATTGTATTTAATCTGCTCTTCGAGAGCGCCTCACGGGCTCTTCTCGAGTTTTCCCTCGGCTATGAGCGTCTTCGTGCCCAGGTTGGCTTTACGGCAGTCTTGCACACGTGGGACCAGGACTTAAACTTCCATCCTCACTTACACATCGTTGCAACCGGAGGCGGCCTGAGCCCGGATGGAAGCAGGTGGATCAGTGCCACAAACGGATTCCTTCTTCCTGTAAGGGCGCTATCCAAGATCATCCGGGCCAAGTTTGCGCAGGCCCTGGAAAAGGTGTACCAGGGGGGAAGGCTTAAGGGAAATGCTCCCTGTCTGGAAGGCAAAGTCGAGTTTGCCCGGTTCACAAGGAAACTCAAAAGGAAGAAGTGGGTGGTCTACTGCAAGGGGCTCTTCCACGGCTCAAAGAAAGCTTACGACTACCTAAGCCGTTATACGCATCGGGTGGCCATCTCCAATCACCGCCTGCTAAGCCTTGACGACCATTTGGTCACTTTCCGGGCCAGAGACAACCGCAACCCCGGCCGGCACAGATTCGTCACTATCCATGCCCAGGAGTTCATCCGCCGGTTTCTCCTGCACATTCTTCCGCCCAGGTTTGTCAAAATCAGACACTTCGGCCTCATGGCCCCTTGCAATGCCAAGACAAAGCTTGAGAGTGCACGGACTCTCATCATTAACCAGGGACCCGCACCCGGTGAGGTCCCTCCTGAAAGGACCGATATTTCCAAAGAGAGCAAAACATGGCAGGAGATGATGGAAGATCTTACCGGTATCAACCTCACCCTCTGCCCACAATGCGGCAAAGGAAGGCTTGTCCGATTCAAACTCAGCGGTACTCAGCATTCACTATCACCTCCAATATGGAATTCATCATGATCTGCCGTAGCATCACATTAAACTCTAAAACACCACTCCAAGCCGCTCCTCGCAGAGCCATACAGACACCTGCGTCTCGAAATCCAACCACTTTCCTTTCACTGACGACACCTCACCCGGCTCTCTGCTCCTATCCCGATTTCTCTGCTCACCTGCCTCAATTATCCTTTCCCCTTGAACACAATCAGTGCCATATATCCTCCGGCACTATCCTTTGAATCCCCATAGCCAAAGAACGACGACTCCACTTATTCCCTGGCCTTAGCTCATGATATCGATTACACGAATGCGCTTCGCGACTCGTACAATCGTCTATTTCATTGTCGTTAAGCACCACGGCCTCAGCAGAATTCTCCATAGTGGCAAGAAGTAAATACTAATGGGCGTGGACAGCAATTTAGTACGTTCTACCCCGGACACATTACACTTCTATACTGGCCCTCTATCTCTGCCTTCATCATTCTGACCCATTCATCAAAATTCGGTGGGACTGCGAGACAACATTGTCAAGGAAAGAATTTCACTCAGACAGAGTCGGTTCCCAATAGCGATCTATTTTGCCGGGGATAATATAGAAAAGAGGAACTAACCCACACAGCGCCAGACTGCCTAGTGTGCTCACAAAGGAAAATGCAATTGCCAACGCCAGTAACGCCGGTCCAATCAGAATCCTTCGGCTTGCAAGCCTGATCAGCACAGGGTCAAGGTTCTGGTCCACTAGAACACGCTGTGATGTAGCGTAGTGCCAATGAGCGAACAAAGCAAGGCCGACAAGAACGAGATTGGTTGCGTAGAGAATCACCGAGACCTGATGGGTGGGGTAACTCCCTACGAGGCTAGTCGAAAACGGGATTAAGGTCACACATAGCAGCAAAGCATTATTGATCCAGAGCAGTATGCGATTCGTTCTACGAATGTGACGGTATTGGTTGTGATGGCCGACCCAATACACACCCAGCATCACAAAGCTGATCGCGTAGACGAGAAAATGGGGCCACAGGTCTAATAGACGCCGCGTTAGTTCTGCTGTCACCCGCTCATTCGGGATTTGGGGCACTTTAATGTTAAAAATCATCAACGTCATGGCGATCGCAAACACGCCATCACTAAGAGCCTCGATGCGAGTTGTGGTGTGCCGCCCTGGGCCGGATGACACCGACCGGTTCAGCTTACTTTCCATTATATCCCGACCCGCTCCTTGGGAGACGCTTGAATGCCCGGTTGGTCTCGTGTGCCACCACTCCAGCGAACACGCACTGAGCGATTGCCGATCGAGTCGCGGTCGCTGAGTGCGTGGTTAGACGCTAAAGCCTTCAGCTCGACGAGTTCTAACAGCCGGAGCTGCTCAGTGCAGCAACGAGCCTGCAACCGTTCGAACCTGTCCTCACTTCGAATCGCCCGGAAGGCCTCCAACGTCCGCAGGATAACCCGCCGCAGCGAACTGCCTTGCTTTGGCATCAAAATAAGCTTGCACCCATTGGAAGCGCTCCCCGTCCTTGGGCAGCCCGACCGTGTCGGCGATGCTGGCGAGACTGATGGTCTTACCATGGGAACCCCAGTTACCCTCCGTCACCTCGTCGATGATGACCTGCACGCTCCCTCCCTGCCCGGGATCGTTGGGGTTGCCAGTGACGGCCACGATGGCGGCAGTTACTGCGATATGGACCTCGGTCTTGTGCGCCTGATTCATATAGCCTTCGGGGATGGTCACGCGAACCAGGAACTTGCCCGGTGGCGCGACGTAAGTGGCGTCGGTACGGCCACCGACCCACCAGTCCGATTGCGCGACCTCGGTAAACAGAACCGATGCGAAGCTGAGACCGCCAGCCGTCTTGGCGTTGCCCTCCATCAGCAGCAAGACGTCGGTTAATTGTTGGGCGAGCGCCGCCTTGCGTTCACCGGTCAGCGATCCTTGCGGGTAATAGATTTGTATTATGGGCATTTGCGTTCTCCATTGCATCCCCGCCAGGCGAGGCTGTCTGGTTGTCGATCGAGGGGACGCCGAGCGGGTCGCTTCGCTCGGTTATGGGGCCGTTTCAACGATCAACAGGTCGGTCTCCTGCGGCCCTGTCTGGAGGTTGATCCGCTTCGCACCCCAGATTCCGCTGCTGTCGCGGCGGGCAAGGGTGACGTCGTTACAATGGACTTCACCTTCCAGCACGAAGACGTAGACGCCATGTGAGGGCGACCGTGGCGCGTAGTCGAGCGCCATAGCTGTGTCACTCGACAGGCGCGACACCGTGACATCCTGCGAGATGCGCAACCCATCGTCTGCATTACCCACCAGCTTCACGAGCCGATTGCGATTGGCCAGGGCGTCAAAATGATTCCGCCTATACGACGGGGGAAGCAGGAGTTGGTCGGGCAGGAACCACATATATATGGCGTGCATGTCGTCGTTCTTCAGATTCACCTCGCAGTGCTTGCCCCCCGACCCTGCGGAGAAGACGTAGTAATCGCCCGAAGTCAGCTGATCGATGTTGCCCACCGTGTTGATGTGCGTAAGCTCACCCTGCAGGACGAACGCGCAGATGACGAAGTTGTGATGACGGTGAATGTTGTAACCGCAGCCAGGTCCGCTAAAGACCTCGTCGCCGAATACCCGCAGTCGGCCGAACCCTGCGCGGCCAGCCTGATACGGGCCAAAGTTGAAGCTCGAGTGGCGAACCAGAACTGCCTCGGGATGTCCCGAGATGTAAGTCGCGAGCGGGCCCGTCGACCGTAACTTGTTGTAGCCGCGCGCCTCGGCGCGCATTACGAAGGACGTTTTCACGGTTGATCTCCTCTAGATGATATGGAGTGAGGGGTCAGGCGGCATCGCGATGGGGCCCACCCGCGGCAGATGGGGCCCACCTGGAGCATAGGGAATCTCGACCATTTCGAATCTGTGTTTTGGTGTGAGGCAGTCCGGACATGCCCAGTTCTCAGGGATATCCGCCCAGCGGGTGCCCGGTGCAATGTCGTGCTCGGGCAGTCCCAGAGCTTCGTCGTACATGAAGCCGCACCCTAGACATATGAAGCGCTTCAGGTCATCGCTCATGTTGCTCTCCGTGGGTTAAATGTTGTCTAAAAGCATCACGCACTACAGTAGCGCGTGATAGATATTATACGAATGGTCGTTTGGGGACCCGGCAGGAGGGCTGGACATCTTGTCCCTGCCTCTTCCTGAAGATCGTTGGAAATGAACAACACGTAAGCATTGCTGAGGACAAGTCAAGCTGGTGTAGAGGATATTGGAAGAGGGCAGAACGGTACGGCACTGGTTTCTTTGTGGCGCTCAGTGTACCGCATAGTCTGAAATCGCCCTTATGGTGGTTGTGCAGTTTAAAGATGGAAAGACAAGCACGAGAGCGTATTTACTGGGAGTCCAGTACTGGCTCAGGTGGGCGTGATTGACGCGAGCACGCTCCTGGTGACAGGAGGTAAGGCTTTTCTACGGGTGGCCTGGATAGCTCGGCTATCCAGGTGCCAAGCACAAGAGGAAACTGGCAGATTCATAACGGCACCACAGTCCCCTTTGTTCTGTCGGACTCAATTACAAGTGTGCGGGCCACCTCCGGAAGGGTCGCAGGTGGTCTCAGTCATGGAGCAATTTTCCGAGAAATCATATGTTCTTCGTGATGAAGCACACCCCCGACTCGTCCTTTGGTGGTTTCCACTGTCGGACACCGTGTGGGAATTCGCGGCAAGGACTGGCCGAATTTGTCGCTTCAGTTCAAACACTTGCTCCTATCTGAAGTTACTTTATCTCTCCTCTGTGGCGTTGTGCGGTGCTCCATTCAGAATCTTTCCGCTTCCGGAACATACCTGGATTTTTATTTCTGATTGCAGATTCGTTTGAAATTCTACCTTTTTGACGATACCGATCACGGAGGGAAAATTGACATGGGCTGAAGGCGGAAGTCCCCGAGAAAAAGCCATCTCAATGAGTTTTCACGAGGCAAAAAAATACATAAATACTTTGAGAAGTGTGGAACTTTTTCGAAGGCAATCCCCTTATGATCTACATCCTCGACCCGCATGGCGCCCTCAGTGAAAAGAGACTCGGGCGCAATATCGATGAGGGAGAGTCTTTCCAGGTGGCCTTAGTGGCAGGGAGCCGGTTTGCGGCCGAACAGCGGGGCCCGGGAGACTTCACCCTGGCAGGATGTACTGTGGCGCCAGGTCTTGAACGGGAGGACATGGAGATTGCCGGGCGGGCGGAGTTGCAGGCGAGGTATCAAAGGATGGGACCAGTTACTTGATCAACACATTAGTATCATTGTCGTTATGCACCACGGCCTCAGCAGAAAGTGGCAAGCTGCAGCAACTTTCCATGTGACGAGCGGATCGGGATTTTCGGTGTTTGTTACATATAGTGTTAAAGGGGGGCTGAGTGTCAATTAATACAGCTCGCGGGGTAGAGAGCGGGCGAGCCGAAGACTGGAACTGAACCTCATAGCCAATCCAGCAACAGCCCGGATTTTCATGCCCATTTCCGTACTGGTTTTATGTAACTTTGCTGGTAGCCTCACACAATCAAGAAATACATGGTATTCAGTAATGACCCGGTGTATATTCTCACCATTCGCTGCCACATCGCTGACAAAGAGGGATACAGTGACCAGCTATTCAGGACTCCACCGGACGCTCAAATTTCGAGCTGAGGTTAAATTCCAATTCCATAATTTAATAAATAGAACGATTGCGCCGGCAGACTCTTTTCCAGTGTCTGCAGCTCTAGTCTAGGCCGGGAACTCGCAAGGATCGAGATCACCATGGTGGTGCCGATTATTAACTTCTTCAAAAAAGAAGGCCCATTATAAGGAAGTATTCTTGCCGAATCACTACTGTCCGGTAAAATCTGAATTAGAGGCTACAAGTATTTGATTTTTAAAGTTCTTTGACATAATTTTTCGTTTTCAATTTGAATTTCGACTGGTGATACCTTCCCTCCATTCAGGAAGGTGACCATGAATTCCGGTAAAACCGTCTTCAGGCAATTGCTTCAGTTTCTCCCTCGGCACGAATTCAATATCTGCGTTCGCCGATATCCAGGGGAGCACTGGGTAAAAACCTTCACCACATTCGATCAGTTCCTTTGTCTGGCGTACGCCCGGCTGTCGGGGCGAAAGTCTGCGGGACATCGAAACCTGCCTGAATTCCCATCGCGACAAACTCTACCATGTCGGATTTCGCGGAGCGGTTTCCCTGACGACTCTTGCCGACGCAAACGAACGTCGCGATTACCTCAATTTCGACTGCTTCGGCCACGTTCTGACCGGCATCGCTCAAGGGCTCTACCAGGGTGAGCCCATAGGCATCGAGTTGACGCAGCCGCTGTTCGCCTTCGATTCCACTGTCATCGATCTTTGCCTGTCCTTGTTTCCATGGGCCGAATTTCGGAAGACCAAGGCGGCGGTTAAACTACATGCACTCATCGATCTGCGGGGCTCGATTCTCACATTCGTCGCCGTCACGCCAGGCAAGGTCCCTGACGTTAAAATGCTCGACGAGATGCCGGTGAGCGAAGACGCGATTTATACGATGGATCGCGGCTATGTCGATTTTGCTCGACTGTACGCTATCCACAAACAGGGGGCCTTCTTCGTTGTCCGAGCCAAGGAGAACCTAAAGTTCAAGCGCCTATACTCTTCGCCAAAGGACAAAAAGACCGGAGTCAGGGCAGACCAAGTCGTTGCCCTGGTGACGCCGAAATCAAAAAAAGCCTACCCGGAAAGGCTCCAGCGGGTCAGTTATTTTGACAAAGAACGTAAGAAGCGGCTCGCGTTTCTCTCGAACAATTTCGATATCCCGGCAGAGACGGTTGCCGACATTTACAAGCAACCCTGGCAGGTAGAGCTCTTTTTCAAGTGGATCAAGCAGTACCTGCGGATCAAGTCATTTTACGGAACTTCGGTCAATGCGGTGAAGAAGCGGATTTGGGTTGGGCTGTGCATCCACCTGCTAGTGGCCATCGTCAAAAAACGGCTCGGAGTTCAGTGCTCGCTCTACACGTTTCTACAAATTCTTGAGGTGAACATATTTGAGAAAAAGCCAATCATATTGCTGATTTTCGAGGCCTTCAAGAAAACTGCCGAAGAGCATTACCCTTGGAACCATCTGAATTTATTTAGCAATTAACCGGACAGCAGTGTTGCCGAATAGGAAACCCATTATGCGTCTTCAGAGAATCGTGAACTCATGGTCCATTCGGAGAAAATTGCTGGTGCTCATACTGACAGTTTTAATGCCCGGAGCCGGGATCATCGTCCATGACAGTATAAAAGATCGAAGACAGGAATTGGAGGACACAAAACGCCAAGCCATTCTAATGGTTGAGAGTATGGCAGCCCTGCAGGGACAAATTGCCGCGGGGACAAAACAGATGCTGAGTACCCTGGCGCAGTTGCCACAGGTTCAAAGCTTGGATGTAGAAGCCTGCAATAAGCTCTTTCGCGAGTTAAGAGATCAGAACCCGATATATACTTCTATAGGGCTAGCAACACCCGATGGAAACATGTTTGCCAATGCCACACATTTTAAGCCTGGCAGCGTCAATGTATCTAACCTGAAGCACATAAGGGATACCATAAAGTCACTCGATTTCTCTGCCGGGGAATATATGCTGGGCAGGCTCACCGGTGTCCCGGCGATTAATTATGGCTACCCTGTGTTGGATGCCGGTAAAAGGCTCATCGCCATCGTCATTGCCGGGTTCAGACTTACCGAATATGACGGTTTAATAAAGAAGGCAAACCTGCCGCCGGACTCAGCAGTAGTGATTTTGGATCATCAAGGACTGCGCCTGTATCGCTACCCTCAAAATGAGGCAGCAGCTTTGGGCAGGCATCCTACATCTGGATTCGAGCAGATAGCAGGGCTGGATGAAGGGACTTACGAGCAGAAAACCGACGACGGCACATACCGGATCGTTGCCTTTAAGAGATTACGCCTTACTGAAAGTTCGTCTCCATATCTACTAATTACGGCGGGTGTTCCTAAAGATAAGATTTTGCAGAAAGCAAATTTCGCGATGTTGTGCAATCTGTTAATTTTGGGGTTAGCAGCCTCCATTGCAGTATCGTTAGCATGGCTCTTGGGGAATATTGCTTTCACTAAGCCAATCAACCAATTGGTCAGCGCTGCGCAGAGATTCGGCAGTGGCGAGATGGGAGCACGGACGGGTTTACGTCACACTCAAGATGAGTTGGGCAAACTGAGCCAATCCTTCGATAGTATGGCGGAATTGCTGGAGCAAAGGAATCTGGAAATGAAGAAGGCGCAAGAAAAGCTGATAAGCGCCTTTCGCAAGAATGATCTCATCCTCAAGACGGCGGGGGAAGGTATTGTCGGTTTGGACGAGAAAGGAACCATCACTTTCGCCAATCCTGCGGTTGGAGAGATGCTTGGATATGAGGCAGAGGAACTGATCGGCAAGGATTTGCACCTGACGATTCACCATTCCTTTCCGGATGGGACCCCTTACCCGGTGACGGAATGTCCCATGTGGCTATGCCTCCGAAATGGCACAAGCTGCCGGGTACGAGATGAAGTCCTTTGGAAAAAAGATGGAACGGGTTTTCCCACTGCTTATTCGATTGCTCCCATTATGGAAGATGGCCAGGTGGTTGGTGCAGTCGTCACCTTTCGTGATATCTCGCTGCGTAAGAGAGCTGCGGAGGCGCTACGGGGATCACAACGGCAATTGGCTGACATCGTTGAATTCTTGCCGGATGCGACATTGGTCATCAATAACGAAGGAACAGTTATCGCCTGGAATCGCGCCATGGAAGTAATGAGCGGAGTCTCGAAGAATCAAATGATTGGCAAGGGCGATTTTGAGTATTCCTTACCTTTTTTCGGGAGCAGGAGACCGATACTGATTGACCTTGTGTCTGCAAGTGAAGAGAAGAAAAGGGAGTACCATGACTCTGTTTCAACGGTTGGTGGCGTCATAGCTATCGAAACTTATGCACCGGAGGCACATGGAGGAAGTGGAGCATATCTGTGGGTTCTCGCAACTGCCCTGTTTGATGAGCAGGGAAATGTCACCGGTGCAATAGAATCTATACGGGATATCACCAAGCGCAAGTTGGCCGAAATTGCGTTGCGCGAGAGCGAGGAACGTTTCTCCAGATTCTTTCGCTCCGCTCCCGTCGGCACCAGTATATCACGCTTGAGCGACGGCCAGTTCGTCGACGCCAATGATGCATTCCTGGGCTTATTTGGCTACTCACACGAGGAGGTTGTCGGCCAAAATCCGCTCAAGCTGAAAACGTGGGCCAATCCTGAAGACCGGGCTAAGATGGTCGAGATACTCCATCAGCAAGGCAGGATACGGAACTTTGAAACCCAGTGCCGCAAGAAATCCGGTAAGATCATGGAAGTGCTTGTCTCGGCGGAGGTTATGGAGGTGGCCGGGCAGCAGTATATCTTGGGCCTTACACATGACATCACCGTGCATAAGAGGGCGAAGGTGGAAAAAGAGAAACTGGAGGCACAGTTGTTTCAAGCTCAGAAGATGGAAGCGGTGGGACGGCTGGCAGGGGGTGTGGCGCATGATTTCAACAACATGCTGGGCGTAATCATCGGCCGGGCGGAAATGGCATTAAAGACGGACGTTGCCACTGAGGATCTCCAGGACAACCTCCAGGAGATCCTCAAAGCCGGCCTACGTTCAGCGGACCTTACCCGGCAACTGCTGGCATTTGCCCGCAAACAGACCGCCGCTCCTAAAACACTCGATTTGAACGACGCGATCTCGAGCATGCTCAAGATATTGAGGCGGCTAATCGGCGAGGATATCCAGATGTTCTGGGTACCGGGACCCGATCTCTGGAACGTCAAAATTGATCCCTCCCAGATGGACCAGATTCTGGTCAATCTCGTGGTCAATGCCCGCGATGCTATTTCCGGGGTAGGCGCCATCAATTTGCAGACGGAAAACATTGTGATTGATGATTCAAATAGGGATGATCACCTGGAATTTATTCCCGGAGATTACGTCCATCTGATCTTGAGCGACACCGGCGAGGGTATGAGTAAGGAGGTCTGCGATAAGATCTTCGAGCCTTTTTTTACCACCAAGGAAGTGGGCAAAGGAACGGGGCTTGGATTGTCCACCGTTTACGGCATCGTCAAACAAAACGACGGTTTTATTTATGTTGCCAGTGAGCCGGGAAAAGGAACCAAGTTTAAAATCTACCTGCCGCGGTTCAAGAATGAAACCGCACAGGTCCTCTCTGAGGCGGCCGCCGGCAAGCTCTCGACAGGTACGGAAACCATCCTGCTTGTCGAGGACGATGAAGCGATTCTGGACCTCAGCAAGATGATTCTCGAAATGCTGGGCTACACGGTCCTTACAGTGCAGAATCCGGTAGAAGCCATTCATCTTGTCGAGAAGCAACCGGGGGATATTCACCTGCTGATCACCGACGTAGTGATGCCGGGGATGAACGGCCGAGAACTGGCAAAACAGCTTGGCGCCATCCGCCCGAACCTCAAGTGTCTTTATATGTCGGGCTATACCGCCGATGTGATTGCCCATCGGGGCATTCTGGGCGAAGGACTAAATTTCATTCAGAAACCTTTCCTCAGCTATGAAATTGCGGTAAAAGTCAGACAAGTGTTGGACCATTTGGAATAGATGGCTAAAAGATCGAGTCAGCAGCTCTCCTGGCCCTTGGGTTGCTGAGGAATCAAAGGAAGTGGCCTTGGGCTGGCTGTTGTGCAGGGATAGTCAAACGGCACAATGGGGCTATTACCGTCCAGAGTCAGCCCGGCCGAGTTCGACTTGGTTAACACCGGTTACACAATGCCCAAACTCACAGGGCTGGATTTAGCTGGTGTAGCACAACTAATCCGGCCTTAACATGCCGATCCTGCTTTGCACATGGTTTAGTGAGATAGTAGCCCCTGATATCTTGAAAGAGTTGGGGATGGAACTCTTGGTGAAGCCTTATGATATAACCCAAGTTCGACAGACCACCCCAATAATTGCTTCAATACTTTCTCCAAGCAATTGAATTTGTTTGCCCCAGTTTTCGAAAATCCAAAATCTATGTAGTACGAAAATATCGAAAATAGTTGTTGTATATTACAATTGTAGTGGTGTATTATCTTCATATAATGTACATACGACTAAGTACCAAGCGGTCCGAGGGGGCGACCTACCAGTACCTTCAGTTGTGTGAGTCCTTCCGCAACGACAGGGGAGAACCTCGCACCAGGGTCGTTGCCAATTTCGGCCGGGCGGATAAGCTTGATGCAAAAAAGATCGATCAAACGATTACCGCACTGCTGAAGTATGCTTCAAATCCGGCGCTTGTCCGCCAGCCAGCAGAAACCGAATACGGCAGGGTCAGGGACTATGGGAACATCCTGGCCCTTGAGCATCTCTGGGACCGGCTGCTGGTCGGGCAAACGATCACCGCAAATCTCAAGGGAAACAAAGTCGAGTTCAGCGTGGCCGACATGGTGAAGGTAATGGTCCTAAACCGCGCCTGTGATCCGCACTCCAAACTCGGCGTGATGCGATGGCTCGGCACCGTCCACATTCCGGGACTTAAATCAGATGAGGTCGATTACCAGCATCTTCTCCGGGCAATGGACTATTTGGTCGAGGCAAAGGAGCCTGTTGAAAAGCAACTTTTCAACCATCTGGTTACGATCTTTTCTCCCAAGGTAGACCTCGTTTTCTACGATCTAACATCGTCGTATTTTGAAGGAGAAGGACCGGAGATCGCCTCGTTTGGCTACTCCAGAGACCAGCGCCCGGACAGGAAACAGATCGTTTTGGCTCTGGTAGTAACTCGTGAAGGACTTCCGATCACCCATGAGGTGCTTGCCGGCAACACACCCGATGTAACAACCCTCAAGGAAACCGTCGAGAAGCTTTCCCGAAAGTTCAACATCGGGAAGACTATCTTTGTTTGTGATCGCGGACTTATAAGCGAAGACAATCTTGAAAAGCTCGATGAATTCCACTTTCCCTACATCATTGCCCTAAAACCCAGGGGGAACAATGAGGCCAAGGGTCTCTACCAGAAGAATCTTTCCGGCTTTCTGGAAGATGCGACGCTTGGCGACCTTCGCATAAAGGAAAAGCGGCAAAACGGGTTTCGCTACATCCTCTGCCACAATCCCGAGGTAGCAGAGAAAAAGAAGATAAAGCGGGAGCACTACTACGCGAAAATCAGAGCAGAGGCCCAAAAACTGGAAAAGCAGTTCCAGAGGGGCCGCCTTAAGGACCTCGATCTGCACCACAGGGTCAGCGAATCAATCGAAAAATACCACATGAGCAGATATCTTGATCCGAAGATCGAGAATGGCAAGCTGATCCTCTACATTCATCCCGAAGTCTGGGAGCAGGAAACCTTTTTGGCGGGAAAGTTTTTCCTTAAGACCAACATAGACGAAAAGGAGCTTCCTGCCCCGGAGGTGGTTCGGTCTTACAAGCAACTGCAACAGGTGGAGCGGGCCTTCCGAGAGTTAAAGGACTTCCTGAAAATACGGCCGATCTTCCACTACACCGATTCCCGAGTAAGAGCCCACGTCTTCGTCTGCGTCCTGTCCTACCTTCTTGAGCAGTTGATCGGGCTTCAGCTAAAGCGGGCGTCCAAAACCCTTTCAGCCAGGCGGGCTCTTTTTCTTCTCTCGCAACTGAAAAGTATCGAATGCAAAGCAAACGGCAGGAGCTTAATTGTGACCAATCAGATCGATCCGGAGATAGCGAGCCTTCTTGAAGCGCTTGGAATTCGAAAACCAGAAACAATCCTTAAATAATATGTGGTTACCTCATTTGTAGTCACGAAAGCCAAAATTTAATCATGGAAATACAGCAACTTACGAGGCTGCTGTTAAAGTCGGGATATAAGGCAAATATCCGAGGTGGTCCGAAAGATTCTCCTTGCGCAAAAAGGGCTTGATTTTAGATCTAAATGAAACCGGTTTTTGGATTATAGCCGTCTGTTTTTATCGCAACGCCACACGGATAAAAAAGATGTCACCAAAAAAGGAAATTAAAAGTATTCTAATCGTTGACGATGAACAAAGAATGTGCGTAACGTTGACCAAGTCCTTGCTTTCATCCGGCTATAGCTGCGAGAGCACTACGAATCCGGTCGATGCATTGACAATAGTGAGACGAGGAAACTTCGAACTCACCATCTTAGATATAAATATGCCGCAAATGGATGGTCTGAGGCTCCTCAATGAGATCTCCAGGGTCGCCCCGGGAATCGATACGATCATAATGACCGGCTATACTGATGCTTACAGCTATAGCGATATTATCAAGGCAGGAGCGGCTGATTTTATTGCCAAACCGTTTAAAATCTCTGAATTAGAGGCAAAAATAGAAAGAGTCAATCGTGAGCGCAAGCTTCAAAGAGAGCTCCAGGAACTGAATACCGGGCTCGGGGTGCTGCTTCAAGGGATGGAAAGAGAAAAACTGAAGCTGAGTTCGGACGTAAAAGCGAACGTCAAGGAACGCATATACCCGTACGTGGAAAAACTGAAGGGGAGCCACCTGAATGCAGAACAGCGCACGTATCTGGAGATATTGGAATCAAATTTTGCTGACATATGTTCCCCTTTCATTAACAAGCTCTCTCAGCACCATGCAAACCTGAGTCCCATGGAAGTACAGGTTGCAACTCTCATTAAGGCCGGCAAGGAGAATAAAGAAATCGCACAAATCCTGGTAGTCTCGCTGAATACGGTCATGACCCACCGTTTTCATATCCGAACGAAACTCGGCGTAAAGGGTAAGCAGGTAAACCTTAGTACCTACCTCAGCTCTATCGACCTCTAGTGATGGAGCATCACTGCTCCTTCACTGACCAATCACCGTCAAGAACTTCCCGTCCTCAGACGATAAAACAGGCAACCCCTTATAGCTTTAGAGGGATTTACCCGCTTGGTACAAGCAGAAGCGGTACGGATGCAGTTCTGATAATCATTACTGAATGAGGAGGGGCAATCATGACGGGGCAGGTAAATGTTATGAGTCAAGCACTGCAAAAAGTTGCAGACCGGGAAGGGAAATACCTCACCTTCTCGTTAGACCGGGAGGAATACGGAATAAGGATTCTCAGGGTTAAGGAAATCATCGGCATAATGCGAATCACACCTATTCCGCAGACGCCGGAGTACATGAAGGGCGTCATCAACCTGAGGGGGAAGGTGATTCCCGTCATAGACCTCCGGGCTCGTTTCGGGATGGATGTCGCAGGCTACGTCGGGCGGAAATGTATCATTGTGATGGAGGCGAGTTCATCCGAGATGGGAAAATGCTGGATCGTCAAGAAATGCGACAAAACGACATGTCCCGGATACGACAACAATGAGTCTCGTTGCTGGATGATTTCGGGAACCCATTGCCGCGATGAAATACAGGGGAGTTTTCATCAGAAGATCGAAGCATGTCGCAAGTGCAGTTTCTTTCAAACCGCCTACGAGCAAAAGAGCGTATTCACTGTCGGAATTATGGTGGATTCGGTATCGGAGGTTATCAACATCAAGGGTTGCGATATAGAGGATACCCCGGCTTTCGGCACCGCTCTAAACACGGAATATATTCAGGGCATGGCCAAAATGAGCGGGGGAGTAAAGATACTTCTGGATATCGACAAGGTGTTCAGCACTGATAAACAGATCCTGTTACTGGAAGCTGCATAACAACTTACCTGATGGAAAGGAGTAGTGATTGTGAATTGGTTTCGCAATTTGAGAATTGAAGTTAAATTTATTGGCGCATTCGTGATCGTTGCATCGATTGCCGTTGTCGTAGGTTTCATCGGCATAAGCAACATGTCCACCATGAATGACTTGGCTGATAGGATTTACGGAAGAGAACTCCTGGGACTGTCTCATATTAAACAGGCTAACATTGATCTGCTTCTTCTTGTGCGAGCGGAAAAAAATGTAATGCTCTCATCTTCGGAAGCAGACCGACAAAAGTTTTCAGAGCAGTCAAACGAGCACGAAGCATTGGTATTAAAAAGCCTGGAAGAGGCGAAACCCCTTTTCTACTCGGAAAAAGGAAAAGAGCTTTTCGGAAAGGTGGAAAAAGCGTGGGAAGAATACAAACCCGTCCACAAGCAAATAATTGATCTCGCCATGAAAGAAAATCTGTCGGAAAAGAGAGCTTCTATTGATCTTGCCACAGGGCTCGGGCGGGAGAAAGTCAAGGCTGTCGGTGATATTGTTTCAGAACTTACCCAACTCAAAAGAGATAGTGCGAAGAAAACGTCCGTTGAAAGCTCTCAAATATACTCGTCAAGCCGTACTTTCATGATAATCCTTTCGATTGCCGGTCTCTTTGTCGGCATTGGTCTGGGCATTGTTATGACTCTTGGCGTCACCCGGCCGATCAAACGTATTATCAACGGTCTGTCTGCAGGCGCTGACCAGGTTAGCGCTGCTTCCGGCCAGGTTTCATCCGCCAGCCAGGAACTTGCCGAAGGAGCATCCGAGCAGGCCGCGGCCATTGAGGAAACCTCCTCTTCTTTGGAAGAGATGTCCTCAATGACCAAGCAGAATGCCTCAAACGCTCATCAGGCCAATGATCTGATGAACAAGACCAGGCAGGTTGTCGGTCAAGCCAACGAATCAATGGCGCTCCTGACCGCTTCCATGCAGGAGATTTCAAAAGCCAGTGAAGAGACCTCAAAGATCATCAAGACCATTGACGAAATTGCCTTTCAAACGAACCTGCTGGCACTGAATGCAGCAGTGGAAGCCGCCAGGGCCGGTGAGGCCGGAGCCGGATTTGCGGTTGTTGCGGATGAGGTGAGAAATTTGGCTATGAGAGCTGCCGAGGCGGCAAAAAATACTGCCAATCTGATTGAAGGGACAGTCAAGAAAATAAAGGAAGGCTCTGAAGTTGTCCAAAAGACCAACACCGAATTCTCCGAGGTGCAGACCAGCTCCGCCAAGATGGGAGAATTGGTAGGGGAAATCTCAGCGGCATCCAGTGAACAGGCCCAAGGAATAGATCAGATCAACAAGGCCGTCAGTGAGATGGATAACGTCGTCCAGCAAAATGCCGCGAATGCCGAGGAATCCGCAGCCGCTTCTGAGGAAATGAGTGCCCAGGCAGAACAAATGAAGCAATTTGTGGCCGAACTGGTAACCTTGGTCGCAGGCGCCAATGGCAATTCGAACATCGGAGGCGCCACAGCATTGCGGAAAAAGGTCGCCTTGAAAAAGGCTGCAAAAGAGCCGAAGATGATCGCGGCATACGCAAAGAAAGCAAATGGCCATCTCAGGGCGGGCAATGGAAAGGCTTCGGTCCCTCTCAGTAAACGCGATTTGGAACTGGAGCGAGTTATTCCTTTTGATGATGCTGAAGTCTCGGATTTTTAGTTACTGGCACCGATTCCAGCAGCAGATTCAGGATTTGCTGGAAGCCAGGTGGAATGGGGAGTGCACTATAGGCAATGTGGCGCATCGTCTGGACACTGTCCGCTGATTCGATCGTATCGCAGTCATGAGGGTGGGTAAAATTGTTGAAATTGGGACTTGCGACGAACTGATGGCCCGTGAAGGAATACTCTATGAACTCGTTAACGGAACAAAACCTCGCGTGCATCGAGTACAGAACCGCTTTAGACCTGCTAATACACATACCCCTTTTTTCCGTCATACCGGTCGAAGCCATAAAGGTCCTGGCCTGTCTCTGCCACAGCGAGAAATTTGCGGTGGGCGAAATCGTCTTTTACCAAAACGAAATCGACGATCACGCCTATTACATCCTGGATGGCGAGGCGGAACTGCTCCTGCGCACCGAAGAGAGCGAACAAAAGATTCGCGGCTTCGTAGAGGGAGATTTCATCGGCGGATTGTCGCTGATTGCGCCCATGGAGCAGTTGTTTTCACTAAGAGCGAAAACTGATCTCATTTGCCTGGCTTTCTCGGCAGATGATTTTCAAAAGACGCTCAGGCAGTTCCCCGAAGCATCCGTGGAAATCCTGAAGGAGATAGCCTCGGAGGTTTTTCAGTGGGAATACAGGCTGCTGCACGGCCAAGGCAAATTGTGCCCGAAATGCAAGGGCTCAACGGGGGTTACTGTTCTCTACGTGAAAAATTTCCACGCCCTTCGAGATGTGAAGACTTCCGGCGTTGCCCATGCGGTGAACATTCCCCCCCGCCTGGCGGTGCGTGGAGATTTGAAAGAGGCCCGGAATCAGCGCTAAAGCCGAGAGCCGTAGCGCCCGGAAGCCACCAGCCGCACAGGACGAATGCACCTGGGAGCGCTTCCAGCTCGGGGAGCACGATAGAGACAATATTTTTCAGACGGACGTGAATGATTTGGTAATTTTGAACGATTTGGGCAGATTCAGCCAGATGCGCTATTTTGTCGATGCTAGCGGCTATGAAAACAGCCCCGAGGATCAGGCGCATGCTGAGAAAAAAGTATATGCAGGGGCGGGATTTCATTTTATCTAATCAAAAGGCTGACAGTTTCGGAAATAGTCTTCATGATCGAGTGCTATAAACTGAAGATCATATTCCTGCTGTCCTTTGCCAGTCATGTGGGCACAAGCTTTATCGTGCCCACCAATGTGCGTAGGTTAATGAAAAACGGTGGCACGGAAAAGCCGTTCCCACCATACTTGTTGTTCTCTCGCGATTTCGCAATTTGACACAGCTCTCCTGTACGTTATGCGGTGCTCCATCCAGAATCTTTCCGTTTTCGGAACATCCCTGGATTTTCATTTCTGATTGCAGATTCGTTTGAAATTCTACCTTTTTGACGATACCGATCACGGAGGGAGAATTGACATGGGCTGAAGGCAGAAGTCCCCGAGAAAAAGCCATCTCAATGAGTTTTCACGAGGCAAGTAAGTACGTAAATACCTTGAGAAGTGTGGAACTTTTTCGAACGCGATCCTCTTACGATCCACATCTTCGATCCGCATGGCGCTCTAACAGAAAAGAAGCAGGGGTCCAATTTCAACAAAGGAGAGTCTATCCAGGCCGCCATAGAGCCCGGGAACTGGTTTCCGGCTGAACACCGGGGCCCGGGAGAGTTCATTCTCGTGGGATGCACTGTGGCGCCAGGTTTTGAATACGCGGACATGGAGATTGCCGGCAGGGATGAACTGAAAGCGAGATACCCTCAACACGTGGAAATTATTGCAAGGCTGACAAGGGCTTGATGAATTCGAGCTCCCTTTCCCCCTGGCCTTTCAAAGGATGGGACCAGTTACTTGATCAACACATTAGTATCATTGTCGTTATGCACCACGGCCTCGGCAGAATTCTCCACAGTGGCAAGAAATGTTGAGTCTCTCGAACCCTGAGAATGGGGCCATCTTCGATGATGTTATTACGTACATCGGCAACCTGTCTTAAATTTCTCGTAGTGATTCTTAACCAAATGATCGTCTCACCGTCTTATGTGTGGTAGAGTAAGGTTTTCAAGGCATAATTCTTGTTCTTTTTGATCTGCAAATTCCAGCCGAAATAACATGTCGCTGGAATTTTTCGGACTAGACCCACGGATGATGATCGTGAAAGCAGAGAATGAGGCCGACGCCATCATCGCATCCGGTGTATGGCGCTGCCTGGCAAAGGAACCTGTATGTAGGTTACTGCCGAAACAATCGAGCCTGCAAGATTACGTGAGTGATGGATGATAGGCGTACGGCAATGTAATCGCCTGAAATAGGGAAATGGAAATGATCCTTCTCAGTCTGATCCAGAATATATCCATATTGGTAGCACTTACCGTAATGCACCAGATCATCATAAGAAAGTGGGAGAAAAGCAGCATCAAGTATCAGATTTTGTCTGGCATCCTGTTTGGCAGCGTGGGCATAGTAGGCATGATGACTCCTCTGAGGTTCACGTCGGGCATAATCTTTGATGGCCGCTCAATTATACTTTGCATCGCCGGGCTTTTTGGCGGTCCGCTTGTCGCCTCGCTAGCCGCAGGAATTTGCGCGTGCTATCGACTCTATTTGGGAGGGGCCGGCGCCCTGGTAGGAACTGCCGTTATTGTTGAGGCTGCCTCTCTTGGTGTAGGATACAACTTACTTCGGAGACGGAATGATCGCCTGATGGGCATCTTTCCTCTCCTGAGCTTTGGGTTTTTGGTTCATTTCGTGATGCTGGTGCTGATGACAGCATTGCCGGGCCGTGCGGGGGGGGAGGTCTTACGGCAAATAAGCCTGCCAGTGCTGTTGGTGTATCCGTTTGCGGTGATGTTGATTTCTCGGATTTTTATTGACAATGAGGAGCGACTAAACGCCGGAAAAGCTCTCAAAGAGAGTGAGGAAAAATATCGCGAACTGGTTCAGAGTGCTAACAGTATCATCCTCAGAATGGATGTTTCGGGCAGGGTGACCTTCTTTAATGAGTTTGCTTATCGTTTTTTCGGTTACAGCGAAGATGAGATACTCGGCAACAACGTTGTCGGAACCATTGTCCCCGAATTCGAGTCTACGGGCCGGGACTTGAGGGCAATGATTGAAGATATCGGAGTAAATTCCGACAAGTACCTCAACAACGTTAACGAAAATATGCTCCGCGGTGGAGAGAGGGTTTGGGTCTCATGGACCAATAAGCCTGTATTTGACAAAAACGGCCGGATAACGGAAATCCTCTGCATTGGCAACGACATCACCGATCGCAAGCGGGCGGAAGCTGCCTTATCCGAAAGCGAGCAACGCTTCTCATTGGCCATGGAAGCCACCAAGGACGGACTCTGGGACTGGAATCTGTACACCGACGAGGTCTATTACAGTCCGGGCTATCTAGCCATGCTTGGCTACTCGTCCGGCGACGTCCAGGCAGATGTCAGTACCTGGGCAGATCGTATCCACCCCGAGGACAAAGATGCGACGCTCAAGGCAAATATGGACTGTATCGAGAACCGCTACGATGACTTCGAGGTAGAGTTTCGCATGCAGGCCAAGAACGGGGAGTGGCGCTGGATCCTGGGACGTGGGAAAGTGGCCTGTCGCGACGAAAACGGACGGGCTACCAGGATGGTCGGTACTCATACTGACATCACCGCACGCAAGCGGGCAGAGGCGGCAAAAGAGAAACTGGAGGCACAATTGATTCAAGCTCAGAAGATGGAATCGGTAGGGCGGCTGGCCGGTGGCGTAGCGCACGATTTCAACAACATGCTGGGCGTGATCATTGGCCGGACAGAAATGGCTATCGACCGAATCAGCAAAACTGATCCAGTCTATGAGGATCTTCAGGAGATCCTCATAGCCGCCCATCGTTCAGCGGACCTTACCCGGCAACTACTCGCCTTTGCCCGCAAACAGACCGCCGCTCCGAAGATACTGGATTTGAACGACACGATCTCTAGGATGCTCAAGATGTTGAGGCGGCTCATCGGTGAGGATGTCGACCTCTTATGGGCGCCGGAACTCGATCTCTGGAAAGTCAAAATCGATCCCTCCCAGGTCGACCAGATTCTTGCCAATCTTTTGGTCAATGCCCGCGATGCCATTTCCGGAGTGGGCGCCATCACTATGAGGACCGAGAACGTTGTGATCGACGATTCCATCAGGGCCGAGACCCCCGAATTCATTCCCGGAGAATACGTTCTGCTGACAGTGAGCGATACCGGAGCGGGTATGAGTAAGGAAGTCCGCGAGAATATCTTCGAGCCTTTTTTTACCACCAAGGAAGTGGGCAAAGGAACCGGGCTGGGATTGTCCACCGTTTACGGCATCGTCAAACAAAACGAAGGTTTTATTTATGTTGCCAGCGAGCTGGGGCGCGGAACCACTTTTAAAATCTACCTGCCAAGCGTTGAAAGTGAGTCCGCACAGGACCGCCCTGATGGGGTGGCCGGTAAGCCTCCTACCGGGACGGAAACCATCCTGGTGGTCGAGGACGATGAAGCGATCCTGAACCTCAGCAAGATTATTCTCGAAAATCTTGGCTACACGGTGCTTGCGGCGCAGATTCCGGCAGACGCCATACGTATTGTCGAGGACCATCCGGGAGATCTTCACCTGCTTATAACCGACGTGGTGATGCCGGAGATGCACGGCCGAGATTTGGCAAAACAGCTTGGCGCCATCCTTCCGAACCTCAAGTGTCTTTATATGTCGGGCTATACCGCCGACGTGATAGCTCATCGCGGCATTCTGGACGAAGGAGTAAATTTCATTCAAAAGCCTTTCGGTAGCGATGATCTGGCGGCAAAAGTCAGACAAGTGTTGGACCATTTTGAATAGATGCCAAGAGATCGAGTCAACCTTTCTCTCCTCTGTGGCGTTGTGCGGTGCTCCATTAAGAATCTTTCCGTTTTTGGAACATACCTGGATTTTCATTTCTGATTGCAGATTCGTTTGAAATTCTACCTTTTTGACCATACCGATCACGGAGGGAGAATTGACATTGATCTTGCCGGCCCACCCACCAGAGTACCCAGACAGATTCAAAAGATAATTTAGGACAAGAAAGACAGAGCTGCCCAAACTGACCCGCCTTTCAGCAATCAAGTGCAAGGGGCCAAGCCCTATTCACTCTTCTGCTCACTCAGTTAACTCCTTAGCGAAAATTTTTTCATCTCTGCTTTTTGCCGCTTCTGGTTGCCGTTTCTCGTTACCGCTTCTAGTTGCCGTTTCTCGTTGCCGTTTTGCAGAAAAGAATCGTTCCCCATATCATATTTGCCGCACACAGGGAATTTCTTGAGTCAATGGCGGAAGGGCATTTGTACAGGCCGAAGGTTGACAGGAAGGCGCCGTCATGGAAGGTAGAGCTACTCCCACAGTAGCGCTTCATGCTTCTCGCTTCCCGCTTCATGCTTCCTGCTTCATGCTTCAAAGGAGTTTATCCGATGCCTATAGTCCCGGGAGATCCATTCGTTCCATCGGTCATGCCGCAAGGTCAGACGATCTACAATACCATAGATCGCGCAACTCCTGATGCCTTCGGCGGCCAGGTCGGGCAGGCGTTGCAGCAAACAGGCGATGCGCTCCAGCAGAACGCCGTCCGGCGACAGCAGCTTGCCAACGAAACAGCCGTGCAGGAGGCTTATGCCAACCAGTTTTCGCCGCAACTAAGGGCGATCACCCAAAACTACATGAAGCTCGAGGGCAAAGACGCCGAGGCCGCTTTCCCCCAATATCAACAGCAAATAAACGATCTTAGAAATCAGACTCGCGAAAATCTGAATCCTTACCAGCAAAGGCTTTTTGACGAAAGGAGCACGCGCCGGGTCGAAGGCGACCTTGACGGGATGGCCCGCTACGCCGCCAGCCAGACCAAACAATGGGAATGGAACACCCATAACGCCGTATTGAGTGATCTGGTCGCTGAGGCTGAGGCAAATTATAACGATCCGCGGCGTGTCGCAGCCGCGGTGAACCAGCTTGACAACCAGACGGCAAATTACGCCAACAGCCATGGTTGGAGCGACGAAGTATACGAATATCAGTTGCGCAAAAACAACGACATGCTCTGGAGCGCCGTCATAAAGCGCCAGGCCCTTTTCGATCCTGCGGGCGCAATGGCGACCTACCAGGACGCAGCCGCAAAGAAAAGAATTTCCGGAAGCGCCCAGGGGGAACTTGAACAATTCCTCAAGCCCATCCAGGACCTGCAATCCGCTCAGAGTGCCTACGGCAAAGTCACCGGCGGCGCAATGGCCCGGGCGATAGCAGGGGAAGCGCAGCGCCAGGGGGTCGATCCGGGCACGGCCCTGACCATCTGGAGCGCTGAGGGAGGCGTTACAAACCCCGCAACCAAAAATCCCGATTCAAGTGCTACCGGAATATTTCAACACACCTCCGGAACGTGGTCCGATCTCGGCGGGACAGACCAGGACCGGCTTGACGCTTCCCGACAAGTGCAACTCGGCGTGGCCCTCGCGAGGCAAAACACCGCCGCGCTTGCCAGGGACCTTGGCCGGCAGCCGCAGCCGTGGGAGGTCTACCTTGCCCACCAGCAGGGACTGGACGGGGCAAAGGCGCTTCTTCACGCAGACCCCGACGCCAGCGCAGCAGAAGTCGTCGGAAATCCCAAGGCCATTACCCAAAACGGTGGTGCTCCGGACACGACGGCCGGGCAGTTCATAAATTACATCAAGGGCTACGTTGACCGGCATTCGATGATGTACGCTGCAAACGGGGTCCCGACCGCCCAAAACCTCAAAGAGAACTACCAGGCCGGTCTTCAGGCGGTAACCGATCTCGCGCGGCAGGAACATCCCGGAGACCCCACAGCAGAGCAGCGATATCGCAGCCACTACATCCAGCAGATGGGGCAGCAGCTCCACGCCGAAAACGTGACCAATCAGGCGAACTGGAACATTCTTAATGCGGCATTAAACGGTCCAAATGCCATTAAATCCGAGCAGGACCTGCTAACCAATCCCCGTCTGACGGATGCCTATAACGCTATTCGAAAGACTGATCCGTCCGCTTACAGGGTGGTGAATAACGCCATCAACGCCAACGCTCTGGCCATGTGGGACCCGCCCGCTACTGCGCAAACAAACCAACTCCATGACACTTTAAACGGCATGAAGGATACGGACCGCGCCCGATTCTCCAATCTGAATCTCATGTCATATTACGGCGGAATGCCCGTCGCGCAGTTGAACAGCCTGATAGATGCACAGGACAGGATTCGTAAGAACGATGCCACCGAGGCCGCAAAACACACGGATCTTATTTCCTCGATCTCCGCAGTTAAGGACCTGACAATCCAGGCCGCCGCTTCCGCCGAATCCCCGTTCTATAAAATGGACCGCACTTCGCCCTCCCCGCCCGAGCAGCAAAAATGGAATGGATTTGTAAGCAAATACGGACAGGCCCTCGACGACTGGCAGCAGAACAACAACGGCAAAATCCCCACCGATATTCAGAAACGCGAAATCGCCAGAGGAATTCTTTTGCCGAACGGGGCGCTAAACCAACCTGCAACCGCACCGCCGGCCTCAGAAAAGTTCGGACAACCGGCGCAGACCGCCCCCGGAGACAACCCTGAGAGCAGCGATCCGTTCAGTTTATGGGTGGCCCGGCAGCTCCAGGCGCACGGAAGAGTAGTATCGGACGATACGATCTCCGCCGCCAAAAGAGCAATGATTGCCCGGAATCCCAACATCGAAAAGGAATACTCCCGGACAAACATTGTGCCCGCTCAAAAGGCAGGTGACTAATGCCCGATATGGCTTTCGATTTCTCGGCTTTTCCCGAAGAAAAAAACCCCGCCCCGTTGAAAGTGATGGCGTTTGATTTTTCGGCCTTCCCCGAAGATCAGAACCGCATTTCGCCAAAAGAGATGCCTTTTGACTTCTCCATTTTTCCCGAACAGCCCAACCCGCAAACAGTCCCTTATGCGGGCGAAGATCAGGGGTCGCAACTAAGTTCTTATGATCCCGACTCCTGGATAAATGACAAGATCCCGGCAGCTCCCGCACAGCCGCTCTTTGCCTCAGTGCCGCGTCCACCTGAACGGCTCTACCGCGAGAACGCGCAGCAGATTTTACAGGATATCTGGAATGCGGCCTCACCCGAGCCTACTGTTGGGCCGCTCCGCGAGCACCCTTTGCCGCCGGATCAAAGTGCCCTCACGCTTGCAGATTCCCCGACGGCTGCGGCCAATGATACGAGTTACCTCGGCAGCGGCGCAAATAGCCAGGCAGCCGTTCTCGGTGAACAGGGTAGACCCAGCATCAACATGCTAAATATTTACAAGCAGTGGGCGATAGGCGGCATTGATATTATATTGCAAACATTGTATGAAGCAAGCGGTACTCTTGACATCGCCATACCTTACGAGCCTTATCAGTCCCCGTTTTCAGCCCCAGTAGGCGTTAATGAGCAGGCGGCGCGCCTCTGGGGTTCCTTTGAACTCCCGGAACTGTTAGGCGTCCTCGCAGACGTCGCCGGTCTTTTTGGCGGTATCCCCGAAACTACCGGGATCATTGTAAAGAGCGCTGAGCAGCTCGGGCAGGAGGGAGAGGCGGCTGTACGCGCTGTGTATGACATTGGCCCAAAGGTCGCGATCAAAATCCGCAACAGCACGAGAACCCCGGATGGCCTAACGAGTGATGTCCTTAGCGAGATCAAAAACGTAGGGTACCAGGGTTTTACGAGCCAAGTGAGTGATTATAGTGATATCGTGGAATTGACGGATCGACGTTTCGATCTTTATGTCCGAGGGCCGAATGCGCCGGGAGGAAAGACTCGTCTTAGCGGTCCTTTGCAAGCGGAAATTAACAAAGGCAGAATACATTTGAAGTACATACCGGGGACTGAATGATGGTCAAAAAACGAGAGAGTACTACGGAATGGTGGACACGCCTTCAAGCTGACCCTGAATTCATCGCGCGCCGGCGGGAACAAGAACGCATACTCGAGGAAATCCACGCTCGTTGGCGAGCTGAGGACGAACCGATCTTGGCCGAGCTCCACGAGGTTGGCGTGGACGTTAAATCCACCTGGCACTTGATCAACACCTCTACCAGGCATGAGGAGGCAATTCCCATACTACTCAAGCATCTGCAGCTCCCGCATTCGGACAGGATACGAGAAGGCATCGCCCGAGCCTTGGCTGTGCCGGAGGCCAGGTACGCTTGGCCAACGCTGGTTGCCGAGTTTAAGAACGCTCCGATGGGTCTAGAGAATGGAAAACTATTGTGCGCGAAAGATGGTCTTGCAATTGCACTTGCGGCGACGGCGACCGATGCCGTGATCGAAGAACTTATTGCCCTCGCGAAAGATAGATCCCATGGTAATTACAGGCTGTTCCTGCTATCTGCTCTGAGGAAATCAAAAAATCCTTTGGCCAGGCAGGCGCTGGACCAACTTGCTTCCGATCCCGATTTGGCCGATGAAATTGCCAAATGGAAGAAGAAAAAACGGAAATAGACATCGTAAGAGCGCAATGAAAGCACAATGTGAACCAACGCGGTATTCCAGCTTGCAGCCCGTTGCAGGAGCATAGTCTATGCGCAGCCCCAAAGCGGATTGTGAATTTCTGATGAACGATGCTCTGCCGTTCGCTGAGGAAATGCTTCTGAAGCATGGGGAGTTTTTCCCCTACGGCAGTGCGCTCACGGCCAATGGAGAGATCGTGTGCGTCGGAGTCTACGACGGTCGCGAGCAACCCCCGTCGAAAGACGTTATTCTCCTTATGAAGCAAGCCTTCCAGCAAGGCGCCAAGTCGGGAGAGTACAAGGCTACAGCGCTCGTCTATGACGTGCTGGTCACGTTGCCTTCGTCGGACAAAAAATCCGACGCAATCGCAGTTTCATTAAACCATCAAGAGGATTATTCCGTAATTGTGATGCTTCCTTACGAGATCAAGCATGGTCAGCGTCAATTTGGCGAGGTCTTCGCGCAAAAGGGTGAGGCTGATATTTTTTCACCCCAACTCGTTCATGATATCTCCTAATACGCGTGCGAGGTACGACCTGGCCCTGAAGCAGCAAGTTGAATTTGTGTCTCATGTCCCCATGGGACACCCATTACATTATTTTCGTTCATCCCCAGCTAATTGATAGAGAGTAGCTCCGGACCTCGCGAACTCACCCACCAGGGTACTCGGACAGATTCAAAAGATTCAAAGCAGGTGGGGCAACGGAGGCGGAAGCTAGGGCGATAGTTGCCAAAGCACTGGATGATCTTCGTAGTCAAGGTATCATAACTCCAACAAAAATTCCGTGGAATAGTACAAATAATGGAGATTAGCAATGAGTCAATTTATGCTTGAAAAATTTGGAGAAATACTCATTCAAAAAGTTAGAGATGAAGCTATAAACGATTGGGAAAAGATACTCAATGGTAAGATGAAAGGTTTACGTGCAGCAGAGATTAGAAATTTGCTCTCTGTATATTCGATTGAGCAAGTTAAAGTCTTCAGAGAACTCATTCCTGAAGTGGTAGACACCACTTTACATCATCTTTTATGGACGATCGAGCAGTTGGATATTCTGAAAATATTATTCTCTGATACAGATGAAACTACCTGCGATATTAAAGAATTAAGCGACGGCTTACCTGGGGAACTTTATGGTGATCGCGGCTGGATCAAGCGTTTCAGTAAACATCATTCATGACTGTACTTCTGTAGTCTTTATGGAGAATCGGCGGTCGGGCCAAACGAAGTGACTGATCTTTCATGAAAAGAAGCGCTGGGAAGGCCATTTTCATGCCTTAGAGCTTCATTTTTGGCATTGAAATTGACACCCTAAGCCAGACTAGAAAGGGTATTCTGCTGAGCATTTTGTAATCAACACTCCTCTCCTATGTGGCGTTATGCGGTGCTCCATTCAGAATCTTTCCGCTTCCGGAACATACCTGGATTTTCATTTCTGATTGCAGATTCGTTTGAAATTCTACCTTTTTGACGATACCGATCACGGAGGGAGAATTGACATGGGCGAAGGCAGAAGTCCCCGAGAAAAAGCCGTCTCAATGAGTTTTCACGAGGCAAGTAAGTACGTAAATACCTTGAGAAGTGTGCAGTTTTTTCGAAGGCGATCCTCTTACGATCCACATCTTCGATCTGCATGGCGCTCTCATTGAAAGGAGGCTGGGGCGAAATATCGACGAGGGAGAGTTCACTCTCGTGGGATGCACAGTGGCTCCGGGTTTTGAATGGGAGGACATGGAGATTGCCGGACGGGCGGAGTTGCAGACGAGGTATCCTCAGCATCGGGGAATTATCGAGAAGTTAACAAGGGTATAACGAATTTGAACTTGCTTTTCCCCGGGCCTTTCAAGACTGGCCAAAGAAATTGAATTAGCGTCTCATGTCCCCATGGGACACCCCTCACATTATTTTCGTTCATCCTGGCGAGCCGGAGCTAATTGATAGGGATCTCCGGATCTTGCCGGCCCACCCACCAGAGCACTCAGACAGATTCAAAAGAATAATTCAGGACAAGATAGACAGAGCTGCTCAAACTGCCCATGCCTTCCAATGCAACATGCATGGGGTCTGGCCCGGACCTGACCCTGTTCTCTCCATGTTCGCCCGTTAACCCCGACGCGGAAAAAATTTTTCATCTCTGCTTTTTGCCGCTTCTGGATGCCGTTTCTCGTTGCCGCTTCTGGTTACCGTTTCTGGTTGCCGTTTTGCAGAAAAGAATCGTTCCCCATATCATATTTGCCGCACACAGGGAATTTCTTGAGTCAATGGCGGAAGGGCATTTGTACAGGCCGAAGGTTAACAGGAAGGCGTCGTCATGGAAGGTGGCGCTGATAGCTTCATGCTTCTCGCTTCCCGCTTCAAAGGAGTTTATCCGATGCCTATAGTTCCGGGCGACCCATTCGTTCCATCGGTCATGCCGCAAGGTCAGACGATCTACAATACCATCGATCGCGCAACTCCCGATGCCTTCGGCGGCCAGGTCGGGCAGACGCTCCAGCAAGCGGGCGATGCGCTCCAGCAGAACGCCCTCCGGCGACAGCAGCTTGCCAACGAAACAGCCGTGCAGGAGGCTTATGCCAATCAGTTTTCGCCGCAACTAAGGGCGATCACCCAAAACTACATGAAGCTCGAGGGCAAAGACGCCGAAGCCGCTTTCCCCCAATATCAACAGGAAATAAACGATCTTAGAAATCAGACTCGCGAAAATCTGAATCCGTACCAGCAAAGACTTTTTGACGAAAGGAGCACGCGCCGGGTCGAAGGCGACCTTGACGGGATGGCCCGCTACGCCGCCAGTCAGACCAAACAATGGGAATGGAACACCCATAACGCAGTATTGAGTGATCTGATCGCTGAGGCTGAGGCAAATTATAACGATCCCCGGCGTGTCGCAGCCGCGGTGAACCAGCTTGACAACCAGACGGCGAATTACGCCAACAGCCATGGTTGGAGCGACGAAGTATACGAATATCAGTTGCGCAAAAATAACGACATGCTCTGGAGCGCCGTCATAAAGCGCCGGGCCATTTTCGATCCCGAAGGCGCAATGGCGACCTATCGGGACGCAGCCGCAAAAAAAAGAATTTCCGGCAGCGCCCAGGGGGAACTTGAACAATTCCTAAAACCCATCCAAGACCTGCAATCCGCTCAGAATGCCTACGGCAAAGTCACCGGCGGCGCAATGGCCCGGGCGATAGCTGGGGAAGCGCAGCGCCAGGGGGTCGATCCGGGCACGGCCCTGACCATCTGGAGCGCCGAGGGAGGCGTCACAAACCCCGCAACCAAAAATCCCGATTCAAGTGCTACAGGGATATTTCAACACACCTCCGGAACGTGGTCCGATCTTGGCGGGACCGATCAGGATAGGTTGGACGCTTCCCGCCAGGTGCAGCTCGGAGTGGCCCTCGCGAGGCAAAACACCGCCGCGCTTGCCAAGGACCTTCACCGCCAGCCGCAACCGTGGGAGGTCTACCTTGCCCACCAGCAGGGGATGGACGGGGCAAAGGCGCTTCTTCACGCAGACCCCGACGCCAACGCAGCAGAAGTCGTTGGAAATCTCAAGGCCATCACCCTAAACGGCGGCACTCCCGACATGAGCGCCGGCCAGTTCACAAATTACATCAAGGGCTACGTTGACCGGCATTCGATGATGTACGCCGCAAACGGGGTCCCGACCGCTCAAAACCTCAAAGAGAACTACGAGACAGGTCTTCAGGCGGTAACCGATCTGGCCCGGCAGGAACACCTCGGAGACCCGACCGCCGAAGGACGGTATCGAAGCCATTACATCCAGCAGATGGGGCAGCAGCTTCACGCCGAAAACATGACCAGTCAGGCGAACTGGAACATCCTTAATGCGGCATTAAACGGTGCAAAGGCCATTAAGTCTGAACAGGATCTTTTAACCAATCCACACCTGGTGGATGCCTACAACGCCATTCTAAAAACCGATCCGTCCGCTTACAGGGTGGTGAATAACGCCATCAACGCCAACGCTCTGGCCATGTGGGACCCGCCCGCGACAGCGCAAACCGATCAACTCTACGACAACCTGAACGGGATGAAATATACGGACCGCAACCGATTCTCGAATTTGAATCTTATGTCCTATCACGGCGGAATCCCGGTTGGTCAACTAAACAATCTGATAAGCTCGCAGGATAAGATTCGAGACAACGACGCTACCGAGGCCACGAAACATACCTCGCTCCAATCGTCTATCAGCGCAGTGAATGATTTGACGAGTTTGGCCGGAGCATCCGCCGAATCTCCTTTTTATAAAATGGACCCCGCTTCGCCCTTCCCGCCCGAACAGCAAGAATGGAACAGATTTGTGAGTAAATTCGGGCAGGCCCTCGATGACTGGCAGCAGAACAACAACGGCAAAATCCCCACCGATATTCAGGAACGCGAAATCGCCAGAGGAATTCTTTTTCCGAACGGAATGCCGGGGCGGCTAACATCAACAGAGATACACGATCTCACCAACAAACAACGACTCGATCCGGTACAGCGAAAGACATTGCGAGTTGACTTCTCGGATATACCGGATGCCGAGTCTCCCGCAGCAACTTCCACCGATCAATTTCCTACAGACCAACCCGCTGCGCAAAGTGAAGAACCGGGCCTGCAAGGTCCAACACTTCTTCCTCACAGCCTTTCACCGCAGGCAATAAAGGCGCTTCGAGACGAGCATAAGAACTTTCTCCAGAAACTCGGGGTGCTCCTGCCCACAATTCCGGGGGAAAGGGAAGCCGTTCTTAGAGCGCCCACGCAAGCCGAAGATATTTCCATGACTGCAAAAGAGAAAGGCGAATCCACCATAGGGGCCGCTCCTGTCCAGCAGTCTGTTCTTGAGGCCTACGATAGTTTCAGGAAAAGGATACTGCCTGAACTGGCACCCTGGGAGATCGAGCCAACAGAGCTTTTCGACTACTTTTCGACTCGCACTGCTCCGGCAAAATCTAAGGAGGACTGGTTTGAACGAGTGTTGCCTTCCAGCTTGGTGAAAGCTGCCGGAGCCATAAGCGGTATAACCACTGCTTACGCTATCGGGACGCGAATGGCTGAAACGGGTCTTGAACGTGCCAAGGGGAATCTCTCTCTGACCGAGGCCACGCTGGAAGATCTAAAGGCGGTGGGCGAGACTTTTCCAGGAATGGTGAAGGGGGCAGTCAAGGGTGTTCCGGGTTTGAACAAGGACTGGCAGCAGGAATGGGCCACCGACCCGGTTGGAACGGCAGTGGGACTTCTTGCGCTTTTGGGCATCGGTAAAGGACTGAACGAGGGGTCTCTATACCTCAGTCGCAAAGCCAATGTAACGGAGTTTCTCACCAAAGAGGGCATTCCGGCAGAACAGGTCGCAGATACCTTCAAGGCGATAGAGAAGGCACAGGGCTTGACACAGCAAGTACCCCCGTCTATTCAGGAAAATCGGTCAGGTGTGATTGAGGGCGGCGGGCGAGGAGAACCTAGTACCATGTAACGCTTATAGTTGCGGATAAAGGCGCTTCAGCTTTATGCGCGCCTTGGCATTCGTGAACTGCCATTGAATCTTTGCTTGCCGGTTGTTCCGGTCATTTCCCCACGCGGCGATATGGCCACGCAATGTTTCTATATCGGGAATTCGCCGGTCCAGGCTCTGTCCGTTTAACGCGCTCAGCTCTATCTCCGCCATATTGAGCCAACTGCCGCGTTTTGGTGTGTAATGGATTTCCAGGCGTTCTGCCAAGCGTCGAGCCTCTTGAGGTTTAAACGTCTCGTAAAGAGAGGCAAGACAGTGTGTGTTCAGATTGTCCAGGACCAAGCGCACTTTCACTGCCTTTGGGTATCGCTTGACGAGCATGCCCTTGATCCACAACGCCCAGTCTTTCATGGTTCTATGCTGGGCGGCCTCCACGTGGCGCTTGCCCGTCAACGGTTCCACTTCAAGGAAAATCTGGGCAACACCATTGCGGACGTATTCGGCGTCCATCCGTTTGGGTCTTCCGGGCGCGCAAGCTATCGCCTCGTGCGCTTCCCCGATGAGTTGCTTACAGCTTTCATCCATACAGACCTGCGGATAATCGGGATCGTACGGCAAATGATAGACAGCGATGACATCTTCCATATTTGCTACGAACGCGGCGCTCCCCTCCGGCGGGATTTTCCAATACTTCCTGAGGTGAGGCTTAAGTTCGTTTTTTTAAGTATGCGCTGCACCGTCATATGCGAAACGCTTTGGGCCAGATGCAGCTCAACCGCTTTTTCAGCCAGAAGCCGTACAGTCCAGCGCCGTCGCCCCTCCGGTGATTCTGAGCATGCCAAGGCGATAACCCGCGCCTCGAAAGCCCCGTCAAAAATTACCTCGCGCGATGGCTGTTCCGGTTGCCTGCGCTCCAACGCTGCAGCTAATCCATCTTCTACGAAGCGCTTCTTAAGGTGCTCGATGGTGCGAGGCGTGACGCCCATGGCCTCAGCCGTATCCGCTACAGTCCACGCAGGCCCAAAAGGACCTGCATCGCACAGGAGCAAAGCGCGTGCGAAGAGAAATCGTTTCGCATTGGTCTTGCCCGTTTTCGTCAGCGCCTCAAGTCCCTGGCGCTCTTGTTCCGTCAAGGTTACTCGGTATCGTGGTGCCATGGCGAATCCCTCCTCCTGGAATTTGCCATGATTATACCGAATTATACGAATATTGCAATGTTACATGGTACTAGGGTAGTTGAACAGCCCACAGAACCATCTGCGAGCATGGATAAAGTAGGCGGTCAGGAAGCGAGGATAACCGATGTACCTGCTGATAAAGCAAGCAATGAATCGTTGGAGCAAGGGGTACCGCAAAGGGGCGAGAAAAGCCTCGAAGACCCCCCTGGATCTGGGGCCGGGAATGTTCAGGAAGTTGAAGAAGCGAAGTACTCAAAAGTATCAAGTTCTCCTTATCGACAACTGGAAAAGGCGCTTGAAGCTGCCGGAGAGCCTCGGCCATCCGAGCATGACGCTCATCATATAGTCTCTATTAACGACAGAAGAGCTCAGCCTACCCAAGCTATATTGCAGAAATTTGACATCCCTTTGAATTCCGTCGATAATGGCGTCTGGTTGCCTCGTGTAAAAGGTGAAGATGCAGGACCAGGTGCATATCATCCCGGACTAAACACCAGGAAGTACCATGAGGAAGTTTATGAGAGGCTGCGCGACGCAACAGATCGAGAGGAAGTTTTAGGAGTTCTTCGAAAAATAAAAAAAGAACTGTCTGAAAATACGTTCCCTTATCTGGAGGTTAAATGAATATTTATAAGCTTAGCGCTGATTCCAACCGATATCAAAATATGGTTGCCGTGTCTAAGAAAGACTGGATTATTTTGGATAAAATTGATGGGCTGCCGCTATTGTCCTCTTGGACAGCGCCTACTATTGAGATCTTTCGAGACAATAAGTTCAATAGCAATCTCCCTCCAAGTGATTTCCCAAGCCTTCTTCCTGGCGTTCCAGTATTAAGCCCGAGAGCCGTTAATGTATTGAAGACGATGCTTAGTGAAAACGGAGAGATTTTGCCGCTATCCTGTAGCGAAGGAGAATACTCAGCATTTAATGTAACTACATCAATAGATGCGCTCGACGAATCCAACTCAGAAGTTGAAAGATTCGATAGCAGTGGCCGCATCATGCGGATTCTCAAGTATGCATTTTTTGCTGATAAACTAGGCGGCGCTACCATCTTCAAAATTCCCCAACGCAGGGCGATAGTTTTCGTCACGGACGCATTCCGCAAAATGGTAATCGATAATGCACTGGTTGGTTTTGAGTTCGTAAGTCTTTGGGAGGGCTGAAAAACTCTTGCTCTCCATTGGCGTCAAAAAACCAGAGCTTGCCCGATAAATATTGCAGCAAGTTGAAATCCTCCGAATTCCGCCGATAATTGAGTCTGGTATAGCGGCGCCAAGAGCAGTGGCACATTCCTCGCCGAGAATCCCAAACTTGAAGGGATGGTTCGTGTTCATCATACTGTCGAACAACAGGTTTTGACCAAGTTCCCTGGCGTGGTAACCGAGGAGGAAATTCATTCACTCGAAAATCTTCGCGGAATCCCTCTCGATATAAATACTGATGTTCACCTCAGCCAAATAAGGACAGAGTGGAATCGGTTCTACGATTCATTTATTAAGACAGGTACTACACCCACAAAGGCGCAACTTCTGCAAAAGGCTACAGAAATTGACTCGATGTTCGGCTCAAAGTTTATGCCGCCAGTAGGACGGTAAGTAAAGATGCAATACTACCAAATAGAGCCTGAAGTTGCGGGCGGGATTGGTGAGCATAGCGTAATTGATCGATCCTCCGGCAAAATGGTTGTCCGTAAGCTACACTATGAATTCTATGGATGGTTCGGAGACGAGCTTCTGGAGAGTACGCCTTGCTTCATCGTATTGGAAAGATTGGCTCGCGAAATCGAGAGTGCGCAGTTGACGAGGATAAGCTTCGATGATGTAGAGGTCACAAAGTCCGATCAGTTCGAGCCGCTTTATCCGAATCGACAGCTTCCAAAATTTGTCTGGTTGCAAATTGATGGGAAACCGGGGCAGGATGACTTATAGGTAAGGATCCCGGGCTTGTCATCTCTGAACGGGCACTTGAAGTGTTGAGAGAACTCGGAATCTCCAACGCTCTGGTCGCGCCGTTTGAAAAGGGGCAGTAGGAGCGCGGATGGCTGGAGGAAAACGGGAAATACCTTGAGAAGTGCTCTTCACGACGCAAGCAAGTACATACATACCTTATAGAAGCCTAAACCGCACAAGCTATATTTTAGAAATAATATCAATATGTTATATGATGATGATCTTTGGCGTAAATGCCGCGGCCTGCCTGCCGCTCACGTGCCGGATTCAAAAAAATCCTAAAACCCTGCCATTTCCTGCCATTTCCTGTCATTTCCTCGGGTCGGATCAGGCCCGGACGCGTATCCGTGGGACCTGCCCGGGGGCAACTCGTATTGAAGGACTTCTTCAAGATGGGGGCGGCCCGTAAGCTATAACTCAAACCGCTCCGGGTATATCTTTGGATCGATTTTCCTGGTTTTGAAAGCGCCGATCTCCTCGAGCCACTCTATATAGCCGGCAAGGCCCAGGTCACAGCCGCATGACGAGCGCTTCATGGCTTGAAAATCTTCCGGGGTCAAAACAAGATCTGAATTCAGGTCGAGAAGTCTATTGCTGAGAAGGTTTTTACATTTTTCCGGTGAGCTCATGGAACTTCTCCAGTTGACCGTATCTTTCAAAGTAGGACCTGATCTCATCGAGATCGAGTCCAACGTGGTTCATGAGTTGCTGAATATCGGCCATTTCACGAAAAGACCTGCCGGGGTCGTTCTTCATCGCAAAAATTTTAAGGGCAATCAGGTGTTCGGGCCTTACCACGGGGACTGAGAGGTTTTCGAAGATTAGTATGGGTTTGGCCCCGCAGAATAATCTTTCGGCGGTTTCACCTTCCAGGTACACCAGGTCTATCCGGCCAAGCTCCGGGAGCGGATGAACATGATTTGAATACCCTTTGGAGCGATAGAGGGTTTCGTATCCGAGTGATTCGAGGAACCCCACGCTCCTTTCCTGCCCTTGGCTCCTCAACGCGAAATCGATGTCCTGGGTGGCCCGCACATAACCATATGCCTGGAGCGCAAATGCCCCGATCAGTGCAAAATCGATCTCTTCTTTGGCAAAAAAGCCGATGAGATTTTCAAGAACCGTTTTGATGTTCACGACAGTTTATTTCCCGGAGGAAATCCTCGCCTTCAATTGTTCGATTTCGGCTTCGGTCAGCTCGCGGCCCTCGGCGCCGAAAACCTTCGCCGAGGGCGGGACCTCCAGTTGAAACAGCTTGGGATCAAGGCTCGAGTGCGGCGCAAGGGACTCGATCGTTATCTCGTTGGTGTTTCCAACTATATCATGGCTCTCTATCCGGGAAATCCTGTAGCTCTGCAGGTCTATCCAAAGATAGATGAGTTGGAAGCTTGGGTCTTCCTGCTTTGGGACGAGCTTCAAAACAGCCGAGGTCCGTGTCGACCGGCTTGATTCGAGGGTTACGTCAAAATGGTTCTTGAGTCCAAGCGCCCCATCGAAAAAGGTCCGGGCGAGAGGAGAGGAGAAAAGCTTGTCCGCATCGAACAGGGTGATCTGGTTTTCAGCGCGCACGTAGAGCCATGCAAACTGGTTGTTTGCAACGAAGACCTGATCTTCGGGCTTTTCATATTCCCAGCGCATCTGCCGAGGCCTCTCATAGAACAGCCTTCCCGATGCCTCCGCGGAGCCCATGGTCCCCGCTGCCGCCGAGGTTGTCTTCTGGTGGAAAAGAGCCGTAAAAGCATGAATGTTCTGATAATTGGCTTCAGTTTTGGCAAGAATTTCCCCGAGCATCGCGGGGCCGGCGGCCGCAACAAAACCTGGAGAGATCAAAAAGACAAGCAATGCAAGAATGTATGGAAATGCAGTTCTGTAAGGGCCTGTTTTCACAGCGCCATGCTTTGTGTTGTCAGTCATAGAATTCCTTGATTTTGTGAGCCCGCGCCGGCAACGGGGCCGAGAGACCGCCTGCCGGGATTTCGATGCCAGGCTGTGCGGGTCCAGCCGCCCATCGCCCGCCCGCGTCAAAGCAGGCGTCTGCCGAGGACTTCCCTTGGCTTTATTCCGTCCGAGGGGGAGACGATCCCCTGATGTTCCATCACTTCTATCATACGGGCGGCGCGGTTATACCCCACCCGAAGTCTTCTTTGAATCATGGATATCGAGGCCTGCCTCGTTTCCAGGACAATCTGAACGGCTTCTTCGTACTTATCGTCGAGTTCTTCTTCTGCGATTTCAGCCGCCGCCCCATCCTCGCGCAAGTCTACCCTGTCCTTGAGCGGGTCATCGAGCAGCTTCTGCGCCTTCCAGTGTTCGGTGAGCCTCACTATTTCGGCATCGGAGACGAAGGCCCCGTGTATGCGCTGGAGCTTCGCCGTGCCGGGTGGAACGAAGAGCATATCGCCTGCTCCAAGCAGGGCTTCAGCTCCCGAGCCGTCCAGAATAGTCCTGGAATCGATTTTCGATGAGACCTGGAAGGAGATCCTGGTCTGTATATTGGCTTTGATTATCCCGGTCAAAACGTCCACAGACGGCCTCTGGGTGGCAAGGATCAGGTGGATTCCAGCCGCGCGCGCCATCTGCGCAAGGCGTGTGATCGACTCTTCAACCTCTCGGGAGGCAACCATCATAAGGTCGGCAAGCTCGTCAATTATTATTACCACGTAAGGGAGCCTGTGGTGCTGAATATCCGGATCGGAAACCCCGCCCGGTGCAGATTCCTTTTCCGTGTCTTTGCTCTTTTGCGGTTTTTCGCGGGCGAACAACCGGTTATAGGTCTCGATGTTGCGAACATTGGCCTTTAATCGAACCCCCAGGTCGGCCAACATCTTGTAGCGCAGCTCCATTTCCTCGACGGCCCAGCGCAAGGCCCTGGTTGCCATTTTTGCATCGGTCACCACCGGGTGGATCAAATGGGGTATGCCTTCGAAGCTGCTGAGCTCGATTCTTTTGGGATCGATCAGAAGGAGCCGCATGTCTTCGGGCGTGTTTCTGAAAAGAAGGCTGATCAGAATAGTATTTACGCAGACGCTCTTGCCGGTACCCGTGGCCCCGGCGATGAGCAGGTGGGGCATTCTGCCCAGGTTGGTCACAACCGGCAGGCCGGTTATATCTTTGCCCAGGGCTATCGTCAGCGGGGCGACGGAGAGGGTGAAGATCTCGGATTCAAGCACGGTCTTTACGGAGACCAGTTCCCTCTTGGCATTTGGTATTTCGATCCCTACGGCCGCCTTGCCCGGAATCGGCGCGACCACGCGCACGCTGATGGCCTTGAGGGCCATCGAAAGGTCGTCGGCAAGGTTTACGATCCGGCTGATCTTGATCCCGGGAGCGGGAGCGTATTCATACATTGTTATTACCGGCCCGGGATTTATAGCCATCACCTTGCCCTGGACGCCGAAATCGGCCAGCTTTTCTTCGAGAACGGCGCCGTTTTGTTCGAGCCGCTTCCAATCGGGTTTGGCGGCTTCTGTTTCATATGTGTCGAGCATGGTGACCGGAGGAAGCATATACTGCCCCGGCGCACTGGGAAGCGGTTCCGGCGAAATGGGTTGCGAGTGTGCCTGCTTCTTTGGGAAAAGTTCTGTCTGGACCGGCGGCGAAGTGAGTTTTTCCTTCTTTTTCACTCGCATCCTGGGCTCATCGGTCGTTTGCGGCAGCGGTTCCTCTACTTCCTCCTCTTCCTCCTGATTTCCCAAAAGCCATCCGGACGTCTTCCTCCAGAATGCCGAAATCCCTTCGATCATGGCTTTCAGGGTGAATGGCGTAGAAAGCAGAAGCGCTATCAGAAACGTTCCTATCAAAAGCGTATGAGAACCCAGCGTTGAAAGACGGTCGTCAAGGAAATCAGCGAGAACTTTGCCGATTTTTCCGCCGGTTTCGAATTCCTGGTCCAGGAAGACCACCGTGTCCCAATGCAGGGCGCCCAGAGTCATTATGCTCACGATGAGAAGAGCGATACCCGAGAACCGGAGCCATGCCCGTTCGAATGAGGGTTGCCTGAAAATACGCCAGCCTGCCCACAAACCTGTGATTACCAGCCCGTAGGCGCCCATTCCAAAAAGCGAGATCAGCGGCCGGGCAATGTTCGCCCCGAAGGTGCCTACCAGGTTTCTGGTAAAATCTTTCGAGTGGAAGAAAACAGTGGGATCTTTTTCATGGTAGGACAAAAGGCTGAACAGGACCAGAAGCGAGATCGTCAAAACGCATAAAGACCATATTTCGTGCTTTTTTCGATCCATTCGGAGCCTCAATAAGGCAGTGAGCAGGAGAAGCGTTTCATCTTCGCCTCTTTTTTCCGTTCACTGTTCACTGTTAAATCTCTACCACAATGGGGTAAATAACCGGTCTCCTGTCAAGAGTCCGGTTAAAGAAACGCTTCAGCTCGCGGCGTATTTCCTCCTGGAGCAGCACGCAGTCAATTTGGTGGTCTTCCTCCAGTTGCCTGTCGATGCTTTCGAATATTATGCATTTGGCCTCATAGAGGATCTCAGGCTTGGTCTCTTCGTGTATGAACCCTCTGCTGAATATGTCAGGCCCGCTCAGTAGTTCGTGAGTTTCCTTGTTTATCACGAGCGACGCAATAACAAGCCCGTCTTCGGACAGGTGCCTGCGGTCCCGGAGCACCAGGCCTCCTACGTCGCCGACCCCCTTGCCGTCCACGAAAACCCTGCCGGTCTCGATCTTGCCCTTCGTGCAGACCGAGTCGCGGCTGAAGGACATGACAGTGCCGTTTTCTATCAATAGACAGTTGGCGGGAGGCCTTCCGAGCGACATGGCCAATTGCCTGTGTTTCATAAGATGGCGGTATTCGCCATGGATCGGAATGAAATAGCGGGGCTGGACCACATTTATGAGGATCTTGAGCTCTTCCTGGTACGCGTGCCCTGAAACATGAATGTCTTTCACCTGCTCGTGGATTACATCCGCACCGTTTCTGCACAGGTTGTTTATGATGTTCTGAATGCTGCGCTCATTTCCGGGAATGAACTTCGATGAGAGGATTATCGTATCCCCTTCCTTGATTTTGAGCCTCTTGTGATCGTTGAAAGCCATCCTGCTGAGGGCGCTCATCGGCTCGCCCTGGCTTCCGGTCGTTAGCATCAGAACCTGTGAGTCGGGCAGGTACTGGAGGTCCTGGATGGATATTTCGTCGTCCATCGTAAAATCGAGATAGCCCAGTTCGCGCGCGATCCGAACGTTTGTGATCATCGATTTGCCGTTGAACAGGACCTTGCGCCCGAATTCGCGCGCAATGTGGATAAGCTGCTGAATCCGGTGCAGATTGCTCGCGAATACCGCGACTATCACCCTTCCTTTTGTATCCTGCATTACTTCGCGAAGCGTCGCGCCCACTTGCCTTTCTGACACCGTGTATCCTACGCGCTCTACATTGGTCGAATCGGAAAAAAGCGCCAGGACGCCCTCTTCGCCGTACGAGCCGAGCCGCGCGATATCGAACCTTTTGCCATCCACGGGGGTGTTGTCGATCTTGAAGTCGCCCGAATGGATCAGTATCCCTACAGGAGTGCGGATGGCAAGTCCCACGCCGTCGGGAATACTGTGGCAGACCTGGATGAATTCGAAGCCGAACGGCCCGATATCAATGACCTGGCGGGCAACGATCTGGACCAGGCGGGCCCTTTCGAGCAAATTGTGTTCCCGGAGTTTTTCCTTGATCAGGGCCAGGGTGAGGGCTGTCCCGTATATGGGGACGGACAATTCGCGGATGAAGAAAGGAATGGCGCCTATGTGGTCTTCATGGCCGTGCGTTACCACAAGAGCGGCCACTCGATCCCTGTTTTTGAGAAGATAGCTGAAATCGGGAATGACTATGTCGATTCCCAGCATCTCATCTTCGGGAAACATGAGCCCCGAGTCGACAACTACAATGGTGTCCCCATATTCGAGCACCATCATATTGAGGCCTATTTCGCCCAGACCACCGAGGGGGATGACTTTTAAAGTGGAATCGGTTTGTTTTTCAGGCATCGCTGCAGGTGTTCCCCCCCTCGTGTAAATCGGCCCTTTGGGTTTGCGGCTGATCTTCGGAGTCACTTCCGGCCTCATGAAGGGTCAACTTGGCGCGAATTGCCTCCCGGACCTGCTTCATAAGCAGGTCTCTGTTCCTGCCGTCGCTGCCCTCTGACCGAATCGGTCTGCTTATTGAGAACCTGATTTCCCCGGGATAGATCGTCCAGCTATTTTTGGGAAGAATGCGGTACGATCCGCTGATGCTTATGGGGACGATCGGCTGCTGCGATTTCGCGGCCAGCACAAACCCGCCTTTTTTGAAATCTCTGATTACCCCGTCAGTGCTCCGGGTGCCTTCCGGAAAAATGAACACGGAGGTCCCCTGCCGAATTGCCTGGGCGGCCCTGTTCATGCTGGCGAGCGCTTTTCTGTGATCCTTGCGGTCGATTGGAATATAGCCCGCTTTGTACATCGCTTGTCCCAAGATCACGATTTTAAAAAGCTCCTCTTTGGCCAGCCAGCTAAAACGCACCGGCAATTTCCCGAGCGCCGCGAAAATATCGAACCAGCCCTGGTGATTGCTGACAAATATGTAGGGCCCTTTGCCATCTATATTTTCAAGACCTGTGACGGTAACCTTCACTCCGGCCGCCCAAAGGTTTACGTTCCCCCATATCCTGGCCATCGCAGCAGGCCAGGCCCGGCTCACAAATGAACCTGCTATGGCCGAGATCCCCAGAAGTATGGTAGAAAAAAAGAAAATGATGTAAAAGAAAACCGAACGCAATAATTTCATCTCTTAACAGCTCTGGGCGAGTGTGCACCAAAGAACTGGAAACAAATTTCCCGCTTATTTTCAAATTGTTACTCTAAACTGTTTCCAGATGGTAGTCAATTGGAAGACGGACGCCGCAAATCTGCACGCCTTTCATCGAGTTAGAGAAAAAATCCCATACGTTTTTTTTCGGACTCCGATTCGTGATATATGGTATTGAGAAAATGGGGAGTTCGCTGGCTTATTTCGCTAAAAAGGGAAGGGAAAAATGGCTAGAGGCACGGTCAACAAAGTTATACTTGTCGGCAGACTGGGGGCCGATCCGGACATCCGGTACAGCCCCAACGGGGTCGCAGTTGCTAAATTCAACCTCGCAACAAACGATTCCGTCTCGGTCGGGGAAGGCAAATGGGAGGATCGAACGGAATGGCACCGTATCGTTACCTTCGGCAAAACGGCTGAATTCTGTGGAAATTACCTGGCCAAAGGCCGCCAGGTCTATATCGAAGGCAGCATTCGGACTAACCAGTGGGAAGACCCTCAAGGCCAGAAACGTTATTCCACCGAGATTATAGCTCGGGAAATCCAGATGCTGGGGAGCGGGGAGGGCCAGGGGCAAAGCCAGGGCCAAAGCCAGGGGCAAAGCCAGGGCCAGGGGCCTGGGGGCGGCCAGCACCAGACAAGAAACGCCGGTCCCGCAGGGCGTTCCGCAGTGGAAGAACTGCCCCCGAATTCGGGGCCGCCGGACGATGATATACCTTTCTAGCTGCTTGCACGACGGGGATGAATTCAAACCTTGCCGACGCTGGAGCGCGCGCCTTGCCTCCGGAGTGCTGAGGAGCGGGCGGCGTCGATAATTAGTTTCCGGGCGTAAAGGGTCCTTTGCCCCCCCCCCCGGCGGCGTCAATCTTCGGTCTTGCCCGGCAGAGCGTCGATTATATGTATGCCTCGGCACGACCCCTTGATTCCCTTGCCGGGGACTGCGTCAATTGCCATTGGGCGAACCGTTAGGTTCGCCTTTTTCTTCTCCTGCTAAAACGCGGCTGGTTGTTCCTAAAAAATGTTTTACTTCTTCGGCCGTTTTCCGGGGCGGGTCTCGCGGGCCGCTGCTGCCGACGTAAACAGGATCTTGCCCTGTCCGGAGCGGGAAACTCGTGTCGACCTGATCTGCTCTTTTCTCTTCAGGTCCCCATATTTTCCGAACCGTCCGCTTCTGGCCATACGCGCTCCTGAAGACCGCTATAGATCATCTTGGTCCGACTGGATTTTTCGACTGCAAAAAAATCTCCTGCAAAAAAATCCCCTCCGCACTGGCGGGCGGGCACAGTGCTTTCTTTTGCGACGAAAAATTCCTTGGGATGAAAAATCCGGGCCGGCAACCGCCGGTGTATCATCCCGAAAATTTCCGAATGGATACTGGATAAGCTGCTGAAGTTTGATTATACACCTTTTTAAGTCACACTTGAATTCTGGTTTGAAATTTCGGAACCGGTTTGCAAAAGGAGCATTTATCCTGGACCTTGGACCAGCGGGATTCGCGGGGGCTTTCCTGTGGGACCTGCTCAACATCATAATAATAAATCTGATCCTCTCGGGAGATAACGCGGTCCTGATCGCCATGGCGGTCAGATCGCTGCCGCCGCACCTCAGGGGAAAAGGGTTCATTATTGGCGCCGGAGTAGCGGTGGCGCTTCGAATCGTACTTACTTTCATTGTCGCGGAGGTCCTCGGAATCCCCCTGGTCAAGCTGGCCGGTGGGATAGCACTGCTCTGGATAGCGGGCAAACTCTTCGTGCAGGGGTTTCCAGGCAGTGAAGGAAAGGAGGCGGCAACTCTTTTCCATGCGATAAAGATCATGGTCATCGCCGATCTGACCATGTCGCTCGATAACGTGATCGCAGTTGCCGGCGCTTCTCATGGGAATTTTTTCCTGATGCTTCTCGGGCTGGGTCTTTCCATTCCTTTCGTAATCTTCACCAGCGGTCTGCTGTCCATGCTCATGGACCGCTACGCGATTATAATCTACATAGGCGCTGCGATTCTTGGAAGTGTGGGGGCCGAGATGATCATGAGCGACCGGGCCGTGACCGGCTATATCGCGATTCCGGTTCACGTTCGCTATGGGTTCGAGGCCTTTTGCGCCGTTGGAGTCATTATCGTTGGCAGGCTCGCTTTGAGGCGAATGATCGAGGCTGAAAACAGGGCCGAAAGCAAAATACAATCCCGGGGGAAAGTCGAGGAATAATATGGCGATACTGACCATTTCCAGAGATTTGGGCAGCGGGGGGCGTGAAGTGGGACTGGCGCTTTCGACTAGCCTGGGATACGGATACGCCGACCGCGAGGGCATCCTCTCCCGGTTGAAGGCTGCAGGCCATAAATGGGAAAAATGGACGGAAGGCTTCGATGAACATACCCCGAGGATTTGGGAAAGATATGACTGGTCCTACCACGGCTTTACGGCCATGGTCCAGAGTACAATTATGAACGAGGCCGCCTCCGACAGGGTGATAATTATCGGACGCGGAGGCAATTATCTCCTGAATGGGGTCCCTTTCGCGCTGCGAACACGCATTGTGGCCCCTTTCGAGCAAAGGATAGCAAGGGTTTCCGAGCGGGAGTCAATCGACGAGGAATCGGCTCGCTGGCTCATAGAAAGAACAGATCGCGACAGGGCCGGTTTTTTGCTGACTGTTTATGGCCGGGACGGCAAAGACCCGGCCGATTATGATGTGGTGTTTGATTCCGCCACTATGTCAATTGGCGAGATCTGTGCCGCCATCACCGGAATTCTTTCTGAAAAAGATAGTCTAAAAGATGAAAAATCCATTCTCGCCCTCAAACTAAGAGCGCTGGCCTCCGAAATTAAAGCACGCCTTTTCACCACGCTTCCGTTTTTCATGCCAACCCTGGATGTCGAGTTCGCCGGCGAAGCTATTTGCGTGCGCGGGGTCGTGAGGCTGCCGCGCGAACGTGAGCTGGTAATGAATGAATCCAGGAAAATTGCAGGTGAAGCGCCTTTAAGGTTCGAGTTGAGATACAGGCAGTGAGCGGCCGATTGGTCGATTCCCATACCCGTTTTTTCAACGGAGATTGCCATCATGCCGGATATCCTGGTCGACAAGATCTCTCTCCACTATGAGACGGCAGGGCAGGGGCTGCCTCTTGTCTTTTTGAACGGCCTCGGCCAGAGCGTCCGGGACTGGGAAAGACAGGTGGCTTATTTTTCGAAAAGCTACCGGGTCATCACATTTGATTACCGTGGACAAGGCGGCTCGGACAAACCTCCCGGCCCCTACACCATTTCGCTTTTTTGCGATGACGCCGTCCGCTTGCTCAAGGCTGTTGACGCCTTGCCTGCCCATCTGGTCGGCCTTTCAATGGGCGGCATGATAGCTTTCCAAATGGCGGTGAGCTACCCGGAACTTCTCAGGAGCATGGTTATCGTTAACAGCGGTCCGGGTCTCACACTGCTGACGATCAGGCAAAAATTTGAATTCCTGAAGCGCAGATTTATTATCCGGGTGCTCGGAATGCGCACGATGGCCAAAATCCTGGCGGGTCGCCTCTTCCCCGAAAACGGGCAGGAAAACCTTCGCCGGGAAGTTGCGCACAGGTGGGCCCAAAACGATAAAAATGCCTATTACAATTCGCTCCTGGCGCTCAAAGACTGGAGTGTTCTGAAAGACCTCGGCGAGATCCGTTGCCCCAGCCTGGTCATCTCGGCGGACCAGGACTACACGCCTGTCAGCTACAAGGAGTTCTATGTGAGCAGGATTCCTGATGCCCGGCTGGTAGTCATTTCCAATTCACGCCACACCACCCCGCTGGACCAGCCGGAGCGCTTCAACGAGGTCGTGGCCGAGTTTTTGAGGGCGCATTCCTGATTCCTGCGCTTTCCTTTTGATGAGAAGCTCATATCTCAATCGGAAATCCCTTTATTGATCTCGGAAATGGGTTGTTCAAAGGGAATTGCCTCCGTTGAGTCTCGTTTAGCATCGTCACAGGCTCGTATATCCTCGAGTTCTTCAAGCGCATCGACGATTTGCTCCCAATCCGAAATAGGCACCACAACGGCCTTGCGGTTTCCTTCCTCATCAACCAGATAATGTCCATGGAACCCGATCGTTTTTTCCCCTCATTAAGCGATTCGAAGGCCTTTTTTCGATCTTTTTCAATCCACCATGCAGGGTCTTCGAAGGCAGCCGTATCAAATTCCAAGCTCTTCGCGGGCTTCGTCAAACGGGATACCCTCTTTTCGATTCTTAGCCTCGATCAGCCGTTTTTTCATTGTCGCGCTTCTGAGCAGATAGGCGGTTTCCTTCTCGGACTGAATCTCCCGCCACAATTCGATGGGGACGATAACCCCGGTGATCTTGTCGTTTTCATCCGAAATATATCGGATCTGACCCATGAGGGATACTCCTTGTTCCGATTTCGCTCCTGTATTGATTATGCACACTAAGAGTTTTGTTGGCAATTTAGAAATAGCGGGCCAAAACTATTTTAGCATGATTCAGTTGCAGCATAGCCGGCAGGTGTTGCCGCTATGTTTGGTTCAGACAGAAAAAAGAGCCTGAGATTGCTCCCGGGCTCCTTCATTTTTCTTACTCCCCAGTTCGGACCAAACTGCACCAGGAAGAGGGAGGCAATCTTCAAAAGGATAGCTCTTTGAGCCGGAGCGAAAAGTCGCGTCTCTCTCGTCGTCGCTGATTCCCGAACAGCACGGAACGAAGGAGCTGTCGAGGCCTGCGACCAACAGGAGCACACGAAGGGCTCGGCCTCGACCGCTCCGAGTGCTGTGCTGGCAACCAAAACGAAGGCGAGAAAGACGGAGAGAATCCTGTAAAAGAATCACTGTTTTAAAGTAGGGTTTTGTTTTGAGCTCTATACGACCTCTGATTTCCCGAAATAGCGATGTTTCCACCAAACCCACCATGCAGCTGTCGCCACGTACGAGATCCCGACAAGATAGTAAATATAGACGGTCTGCTTTTCGATTCCAAGTAGAAGTAGCCAACCACCAACCGTTGAAGGCATTATCGAACAGAACATCCCAATTAAAAAAAGGCCTTGGGCAGGAGTTACGCGTCGTCTTGCCCCCCTCGCAGTCAAAGACTTCAGAACTCGATCCCCTAATGCGTAAGGGATAATCACAGCACTCATAGCCAATACAAGGAGGAGACTTTGTATCCAGGAACCCCAAAAAGGTCCGTGTAGTGGTTGTCCAATTCTGAATGCGTATTGGACAACGACAAGGGGGAGAAGGGGGCAGAAAAGGATTACGGATATCATAAGTCTCATAAATGCACTGCCCTCCAGCTTCCCCCGTAAAAGACTGTGTCCCAAATAAAAAGAGAGATAGATCGACCAAAGTGATTTCAGATGGTCTATCCAAGTTCTATGCGCTATTTCAGGCATTGCTGGCACAGCGATCGTTAGTATATATAAAAGCGAAAGAATTCCTGAGTAAGTTAGACAAGCCCATGCCAATATCTTCCTTGTCTTTTCTGTCATAAAATAGAACTCCCCTATAAGTAAAAAGATGCTTTTTATAATCGGGTTCCTCTGTTCGTCCTTAGAAGGCAGAATACTACACATGGACCAGTTGTGGAAAGAAGGAGTTGATCAGTCCGGCAGATTGGCGCGGCCCGCATGTAGTCAGTGCCTCTTCTGGGGCAGTATGGTTTTGGAAGTGGAGCGCCCGTGTAGCGAAGGAATGAGCACTGGAGACGCACGGAGATGGAAACCGGAAGCCTGAAGTCACCGAAGTTAGAAGCCCACCGATCCAGGGAGAGCGGGCTGGTCTTCTCCTTTCCCGCGCTGGATCGGATGGGCTTCTTACCGAGGAGCAAGGGGTTCCGGAGGGTACGTCGAGTACGGCGAAGCGCGTAAGTACTGAGGTAGGGCGCGGATCATCGAAGGGGCTATCCGGAACCGGTCGGTTTCGCCCCCCGTCTAAGTAGCATGGGGGTCGGGCAATATACTGAGAGAGAAAAAAGATGAGGCCGTAAAGTCAGGCGCAATGCAGGGGTGTTTTTGAATGCTGACAAGGTTTTTGATTGTCAAATCGAAAGCAGCGGCGCTCCGGCTCGACGGGCAACGGCATCCGTTATAATATAGGTTATAACAAGGGGGTGCGATAATGCAGGCCAAGGTAACACAGATCGGGAACTCAACCGGCGTTATCCTGCCGAAGGAAGCCGCCGCTCGTCTCAAGGTGAAGAAAGGCGACAGCGTGTTTTTAACGGAAACGTCCGAGGGTTATACCCTCACGCCCTACGATCCGGAGTTCGAAGCACAAATGGAGGCGGCCCGGCGTGGTATGGCCAAATACCGGAATACTCTGCATGAGCTTGCCGGGAAATGACCTGGCTCCTGGAGGGGATTGTCGTCGCCATTCACGGCGAACAGGTGGCCGAGCATGGAGGACGCTCCGGCATACGTGATGCCGGTCTATTGTCGTCAGCGCTTCCCCGTCCGAAAAACCAGGCGTCCGCTGGTGAGCCTTCCGTGTTTGATCTGGCTGCCGCCTATGCTTTCGGCATCATTCGAAACCGTCCTTTTGTGGACTGTAACAAGCGCACAGGTTTTCTCGCCGCTTACGTTTTTCTTTATCTCAATGGATGGGAGCTTGTGGCGTCAGAAGCTGAAGCCGTGGCCGCTGTATTGGCCCTGGCAATGGGCGAGATGGATGAGGCAGGATTTTCGAACTGGCTTGCAGGCAATTCAATCATTCAATCCGCGCTGGAATAGCACCCGCTGTTTTCGGTCTCGTGCTTGAATAAAAAGCCACAAGACCGCCCGACAGCCGGGAGATTAGAACTCAACTCCCTTCTGTGCCTTCAATCCCCGGTCGCGGAAAGGGTGCTTTACGACCTTCATCTCGGTTACCAGGTCCGCGATTGCAATGAGTTCTTCAGGAGCGTCTCTTCCGGTAACCACGATATGGGACCCGGCCGGTCTGTTTTCAAGGGCCCGCACCACCGTATCCCCGGGCAGAAGCCCGTAAGACAAAACCACGTTCAGCTCATCTAGAACGATCATATCGTAATAGCCCCGTTTCATTTCAGAGACGGCCTCGTCCCAGCCGGCTTCGGCCAACCGCCGGTCTTCCTCCAGACTTTCCTTTTTCCAGGTAAAGCCGGTTCCGAGGGGCTTGATTTCAATCTCTTCCATTTTTCCCAATGACTGAAGCTCGCCGTATGCCCATGCACCCTTTATGAACTGCAAAATGAGCACCCTCATGCCATGCCCTGCCCCCCGTACGGCCATACCGAGGGCCGCCGTGGTCTTTCCTTTTCCATTCCCCGTAAAGACGATTAGAAGGCCCTTTTCGCTATTCAATTCTTTCTCCAGGGAAACCCTGCTCCCGGACCGGCGGCGGATTGCCATATAAGACGAGCAAGCCGTCCTCCAGGGATTTCAGGATAGTGCATAGCGGCGCCACAAATAAAAAAGCGGGCCGGTGCCCGCTCCAGTTTTCTGAAAAATGCTCGATTGTTTATCAGGAAGCCTTTGCCGATAAATCCTTTGTCGAAGATGCGCTCTCTGTTTTCTTCTCGCTCGTTTCCACTTTGCTGTCGGCTGTTTTGCTCTCCGCAGGCTTTGCGGTGCTCTGGTTCTTGCCGGCATAGTCGGTTGTATACCAACCTGAACCCTTGAGGTGAAAAGTGCTCGCGGAAATGAGCTTCCGGAGCTGGCCGTGACACTGGCCGCACTGTGTAAGAGGTGGATCGGAAAATTTCTGCATCGCTTCGGATGTCTTCCCGCATTTGCAACATTCATATTCATAGATCGGCATATCTACTAACTCCTTGCGCACTTCTTATTCATAATCCTGATTACTCAAACCTGCTCTTGCAATTATATAACTAACGAGTTTCCTGTCAAGCCCTTTATGTGGGCCACTACGGATAAACTTGATTGAGGGAACCGTTCACAACCTGCAGAATAGTGTATTGCCGCTCGAGATCTCCCCTGGGACTTACGGTGTAGGTGCCTGCAACTCCCTTGAAATCCTTCGCCTGAAGAAGGTTCTGAAATACCGTGTTGCGGTCGGCTGCGCCCTTTGAAACGGCTTTGGCCTGAAGCAGCATCATCAGCGCATCATAGGCCTGAGCTTCAAGATAAGACGGAAGCGAGCCATAAAGAGCTGAGAACCTGTCACTGAACGATTTTACCCTGGGATTTTGGCTTTCGGGAAAAAAAGCAGTAGCGAACAGCGCCTGGTCGACATAGACGCCCCCAGCCTGCACGAGTGGGGCCTCGCTCCAGAGATTGGTCCCGAGCAGGGTGACCCCGACAACGTTGTTATACGGAAGCTGCGGGGCTATGAGCGCGGTTGTGCTCACCTGGTCCGGTATAAAAAGGGCCTCGAACGGCGTGCCTTCCGTCACCGACATGGGGGAGTTTTTCTTGGCTATAGTCATAAGTTTCTGGAGAGGCTCGGTGAAATCAGTGCTCTTTTCCTTGTAGGAGGCGCTTGATATCATGGTTCCGCCCTGCTCGACGACGGTTTCGGAAAAGATTTTGGAAAGCCTTTGCCCATAACGGTCGTCAGGGAACAGGCACGCGAAGCGTTCGTATTTGAGTTTCTCGCGGCAGTAGCGGACCAGGGTCCTGACAAGGTCCCGGCTGTCAATGAACACGTGCAGCACGAAAGTATTGTCCTGGGCTTGATCCTCTTTCTGCGTGAGGGAAAGCAGAGGGATCCCGTCACGGTTAGCCAACGGAACCACCGTCTTGTTTGCCTGAACGCCGAGCGGCCCTACTATTGCGAGTACGCCTTCCTTGCCTGCCAGGTCGTTAAACGATCTGGCGGCTGTTTCCGGCTCCGAGCCGGCGTCCTTTATGACCAGCGTGACCTTCTGGTTCGGATGGGCCTCGCTCCAGTCGGAAACCGCCAGATTGAGCCCTCGGACCACCATATCTCCATACTTTGAGTTAGGCCCGTTCAAAGGGACCATAACCCCGACTTTGTCGGGATTCAGGGGAAGGGCGGCCCCGGCAACCTTGGTACCCCTTATGGCAGCCTGTATCTCCGGTGAAAGAGGGTGGTCGGGATTTTGCGCAAGGATGGCTCTTAATTGCTCCCGGGCTTGTTCACCCTGTCCCTTTGCAATTTCGATCTCGGCAGAATGAAAATCCAGGAAGACCTTCATGAAATCCGTAGGGTTCTTCTTATAGAGTTTTTTAAGAAGCCCTTCATCGGTTCCTGCCAGGGTCTCTCGTGTCTGTTTTGTCAGGCTTTTTTTCTGTTCCGGAGTATTGGCAACGGAAAAGCCGGAAGTGCACCAGTCAAAAGCAGTTTCAATATCGTTTTCCGAACCGTAGACTCCTATCATCAGCTCAGCCAGGCCGAAACGCACCTCCGGGTTGTTTGCGGCAGCGTCCCAAAGCCCAACCGCTTCCTTCATCACCTGTTTCTTCTTGCCTGTCTGGGCCAGGACCCGCAACTGGTTGAGCTTGGCATATGTGTTCCCTTCCCATGCGGGGTACGCGTAAACGAGATAATCAAAGTACCGAGCGGCTTGTTCGAGTTGACCCTGAGCCAGGTAGATTTCACCGACTCTATTGAGCGATTTCGCTGCCATGGCGGTGCTCGGGAACTGCTGAATGATTTTTTCCCACAGGTTGATTGCGTGGGGGACCTTCCCCGCGTGGTACGCATCTTCGGCCTGTCGATACAAAGCTTCGGCTTCCCGAGGCGAGACCGGTGAGTAGCTGGCCGTCAGGTCCGGAGGGGGCTCTTTGCCACCGCCGCAGCCGGAGAGTAACAGCAGAAAAACAAGGGAAAAAGCCAGTGCGCCGTGGTTATTCCGTTTCATAAAAGCCTCTTGAAGCAAGTTTAGTCTTGAAACTCTTATTTTCAAAAATGAACAGGGCACGCTGTCAGCGTGCCCCTTAATACATCGGAAAATCGTTGAAGAAAAGATCAAACAGGCAATTTCTATTTCTTCACTTCCTCGAAGTCGGCGTCAACCACATCGTCATCAGGTTTCTTTTTCTGCTGAGATTCTCCTTGAGCACCTTCTTCCTGAGCCTGGGCTCCCGCCTGCTCGCCGCCGGCCCGTTTGTAAGCCTCTTCTGCGACCTTGTGGGACATTTGCATCAAGGCGTCCATCTCCCGCTGGATGGAGTCTTTGTCGTCGCCATCGATTGCGGACCTTACCTTTACTATTTGAGCCTCGATGTCCGCCTTCGTTGTCTGGTCAATTTTTTCCCCCATCTCGCGCAGCGTTTTCTCAGTGCTGTATACGAGGCTATCCGCATGATTCCTGGTCTCGATGAGTTCTCTTTTTCTTTTGTCTTCCTCGGCGTGCGCCTCGGCCTCTCGCACCAGGTTCTTTATTTCCTGATCGTTAAGGCCGCTGGAAGCCGTGATCTGGATCGACTGTTCCTTCTGGGTCGCAAGGTCTTTCGCCGAAACGTGCACGATGCCGTTAGCGTCTATGTCGAAGGTGACCTCGATCTGTGGAATGCCTCGGGGCGCAGAGGGAATTCCCACCAGTTCGAACCTGCCCAGCGTCTTATTGTCGGAAGCCATCTCGCGCTCTCCCTGGAGAACGTGAATCGAGACTGCGGTCTGGTTGTCGGTAGCCGTCGAGAATATCTGGCTCTTGCGGGTCGGAATGGTGGTGTTGCGCTCTATGAGCCTTGTCATTACGCCGCCCAGCGTTTCGATCCCGAGGGAGAGCGGAGTTACGTCGAGCAGCAGAATGTCCTTGACCTCGCCCCTCAAAACACCGCCCTGAATGGCCGCGCCGATTGCTACAACCTCATCGGGGTTGACGCCCTTGTGAGGCTCCTTGCCGAAAAACTCCTGGACCTTTTGTTGAACTCGGGGCATGCGGATCATTCCGCCGACAAGTATCACCTCATCGATGTCACTGCGGGAAAGCCCGGCGTCCTTGAGTGCCTGCTGCATGGGCGGCAACAGCCTGTCCACGAGATCTTCCACCAACGATTCGAGCTTGGCCCTGCTCAGCTTTATGTTCATGTGCTTCGGCCCGGAAGCGTCCGCAGTGATGAAGGGCAGGTTTATTTCGGTCTCCATGGTAGTGGATAATTCGATTTTCGCCCGTTCCGCTGCTTCTTTCAGTCTCTGGAGGGCCATTTTGTCGGTCCTCAGGTCGATTCCGTAGTCCTTTTTGAACTCGGTAGCCAGCCAATCGATCACGCGCTGATCGAAGTCTTCACCCCCCAGGTGAGTATTGCCGTTGGTGGATTTAACCTCGAATACGCCTTCGCCTATCTCGAGAATGGAGATATCGTAAGTGCCGCCCCCGAGGTCGAATACGGCGATCTTTTCATCTTTTTTCTTATCCAGGCCGTAGGCCAATGAGGCTGCCGTGGGTTCGTTGATGATGCGCAAAACGTTCAAACCCGCGATTTTGCCCGCGTCCTTGGTGGCCTGCCTTTGGCTGTCATTGAAATAGGCGGGCACCGTGATAACTGCGTCGCTGACTTTTTCCCCCAGGTAATCTTCCGCCGTCTGCTTCATTTTCATCAGGATAAAAGCCGAAATCTCGGTCGTGCTGTAATCACGGCCTCGAATCCGTATATGTGCGTCTGCGTTAGGGGCGCGTACGATCTTGTAAGGAAGAACTTTGATGTCGTCCTGGACTTCCTGTGCATCAAACTTGCGGCCGATCAGCCTCTTAACGGCGGAAACGGTATTCTCGGGATTGGTAATGGCCTGCCGCTTGGCGACCTGACCAACCAGCCGCTCGCCACTTTCCGTGAAGGCCACCATGGAAGGGGTGATCCGGCTGCCTTCCGCATTGGTCAAAACCTTCGGCTCCTTTCCCTCCATGATTGCAACCACCGAATTGGTGGTTCCCAGGTCGATTCCTATAACTTTACTCATTTAATTGCCTCCTTTGGCTTACCTGTCTGTCATTGCAGCTACAATTAACATAATATCGAGTATGCACTAAGTATCGCTCTTCGCACTTCTTGACACCGCCACCATTGCCGGCCTGAGCAGCCTGTCCCGCAAAGTGTAGCCTTTTTGAAATTCCTTGGTCACCGTCATGTCCGGATATTCGGAACTCGGCTCCTGGAAAACCGCCTCATGCCGGTTGGGGTCGAAACCCTGGCCCACCGATTCGAAAGAGGAAGCCCCGAACCTGGCAAAAACATCCATGAAGCCCTTGAGCGTCATTTTCACACCATCGAGAAGGCCCTCACAACTCTCGTCTTTTTCGCCATGCTCGATTGCCCGCTCCAGGTTGTCTACGACGTCGATTAGCTGCCGCATGATGGTTTCATTAGCGTAGGCTATGCCCTCGGATTTCTCTCTCTCGAGCCGTTTCCTGGTGTTGTCCAACTCCGCGGCAAGCCGCAGGAGGCGGTCCTGCATTTCTTTTAGTTCCTCTTCGCGTTTTGTTAGAAGTTGCCGGCAATCTTCTTCAGAATCCTGATGGGCCTCAGCCTGGGTTTGAGCCTGGTCCTCCGGCTCCTCACTCTGGCTCATCGGCTTTTTCTTAACAGGCATCAAACTTGCCACCTCCATTTTATGAACGTAAGACGGAAAATCTGTCCTCTGTCCTTCTGATCTCCGTTATAAGTACACCTTCGGGCAAATACTGCTTTACCACGCCAAAAAGTCGATTTTAACTCTCGTCAGGAACTTCCAGGATTTCGCTTAAAAACTGGGCCGTAAACTCCACGATCGGGATAATTCTGGAGTAATCCATGCGCAAGGGACCAATGACGCCCAACACCCCCAACGGGGTATTCCCCCGCCAGTAGGGAGACGAGACCAGGCTCATCTCCTCCTGGAGTTCGCCCTCGGTCCCCAGAATTATCTGGATTCCCGACGAAGCCTTCATTGTCTCGTCGAGCAGGCGTATCATCCTGGATTTGTCCTCGAAGGCCTGGAGTATCCGCCTCATTCGTTCCACGTCGGCGAACTCCGGGTTGTCGAGCAGATTGGTCTGCCCCTCTATGTAGATGTCGCTCTCCTGGACAGTATCCTGAATCGCCTGCTGGGCCATTTTAAGGGCGCGCGAAAAAAGTTGGTCGAAAAGTGCCTTCTCGCTCGCCATTTCCTCTAAAAGGCGCTCTTTTACACTGGCTATCGGCACATTCTGAAGTAATTCATTTATAGACCGCCCGTATTTGTCCAGTTCGGCCTGGGTAATCTCTTCGTCCGATTCGATATGTGTCTGATGAACCAGGCCCGCCTTGGAAATAAGGATGGCCACTATGTGATGAGACCCCAGCCGGAGGAATTCAATATGTTTGAACGATGCAATCGAAAGCTTCGGCCACAGAACGACTCCCGCCTGCCTGCCATATTGTGAAAGCAGTCTCGATGTCCCGCGCAGCAGCTCTCTTATATCCTGGGGCTTTTGCTGCAGCGCACCGCGAATCCGCTCTTTTTCCAAACCTTCGAGTTGCCTGGACTGCATTATCGAATCGAGATAGAGCCGCAGACCCTTAACCGTGGGAACCCGGCCTGCCGATGTGTGCGGCTGATGGAGCAGTCCCATTTCCTCGAGGTCCGCCATCACGTTGCGGATAGTCGCCGGGCTGACGTTCATGACGCCTCTTTTGGAAATAGTCCTGGACCCCACTGGTTCACCGGTCTCGATATAATCGGTGACAACGGCTTCCAACACTATCTGATCGCGTTGTGTAAGCTTGATCACGGCCGAACCTCTTTGATTGGTAGCACTCACCACATAAGAGTGCTAGAAAAACCTAGTGCTGTTTAACTCGTTTGTCAAGACGCGACAACATAAATCAGCCAATTGGATAAGATCTCCCTAGGTTTTGCCGGGAGCAAAAAATAAAAAGGAAGGCTGCCGAAAGAGTCACTCAAAGCTGAACGGGCTGCAACGGCGTGACTCCCTGGTTGAAGAGAAACTCGTCCGAAGTTCTCGATCTTGGGAGTGATATGGTTCAAGGGCAGACCGAATACGAAACAGGGCACAGGGTGTTGGAATGCAGCGGTCACGATACCGCTGTGCCCGGATGATCATAGGCATTCCTGCCTGATTATCCGGCCGAACCCTTGAAGCAGGTCGAGCACCCTTGCCGTGCTGTCCTCCGGCAGGCTGCCGCAACCGCAGCTCGGGGTAAAAAGCGAGTGAGCAAGTATTTGTTCGAGCGCCATCTCGCCTGCGGCAAACTCCCGCATCTGGCTGGTCCACCTCCCGGCAAGGCTTTCCGGCGTTTCGGCTTTGATCACTTCCGGGTCCGAGGTGGGGACTACGCCCCAGGCTACGTTTCCGCCCCGGGCGATGAACTCGAGGCACTCTTTTCTGTACAGGGCGAATTTGTCGAAATAGCCGTAGGCATCGAAATTGATGATGTCGAAGTTCGACTGAAAAGCCAGCAGCCAGTCGGTGTTGGCGCAGACGTGAATCCCGGCGATCCCTCCCGCTGCATGTACGGCTTCGACCACTTCGGTCAGCAGCCGCAGGACCTGTTCTGCGGACACGGTGATGAAGGCCGAAGATCCGAACCCTGCAAGTCCGGGTTCGTCCAGAAATATGATCACCGGCGCACCGAACGCCTTCATGATCTCGATCTGCCACCTGGCTTTGAGACCGAGGAGCTTCGGTATAATGTCCAGGAATCGTTCGTCATAGATAAGGGCGCGGCCGTCCTGGTCCTTCAGACCGCACAGAAGCGTGAACGGTCCCACTATCTGCCCTTTCAGGGCGCGAACGGAGAGGTTGGCTTCCTTAATGGTCTCCAGAAAACAGCGAAATGTTATGCCGGTTTCTTCACCCATCCTGAAGAGCGAATCATTGACCGCAAGCGATCCACCTTCAACGGCAAGGTATTGTTCATAGAAAAGCAGTAGATCCTGATCGAATCCCGGCGCATCGGACCCTACAAACTGTCTGCCCTCCCTGGTTACCAGCCCCGGCAGACCCTCGATATACTGCGCCATCATCTGCTCGGCGGGATACACGGGCAACTGGGGCCAGGCCGGGATCTCCGGCGCGGCTTGCAGCACCAGGCCGATCGCTTTGCGTCTGTCCCTTTGAGGCATGCTGCCGATGAGAGTGGTGGCGCCTAACCCCTGGAAGCTTTTCAACGTGCGGTTCCTCTCTGTCGCGTTCATCGTAGTCACTGGAATTAATGAACTCTGAGCGAAATAATACCATCTTTTACTGGTATCAAGTTTTATTTGCTTTTCGGTCTTCTACTGTTCTACAAATAGTGAAAATTTGCAACTCAAGGGAGCAATCATGGCCGAAGATCTCAAAAAAATGTACCGAAAAGTAATGGAGGACCATTTTCCGGACACTCTGCGCATGAGCTTCGGAGACCAGGACCTCGTCTACAGGAAGCGCTCGTGGAAGTTTCCGGACGAAAAGAGCACTGAGCTGATCGAAAAGGGGCTGCGCTACGGGGAAAACCCCGGCCAGGAAGCGGCCCTCTATGAACTGGTCGGTGGAAATTTAATTCTGGGCGGCTGCCGGTTCATCGACCCGGGAAATGGCCTGGTCAGCTCCATAAGCGAGCAGGACATGCTCCAGGAAGGCAAGCATCCCGGAAAGATCAACCTTACCGACCTGGACAACGGACTCAATATTCTAAAGTATTTGATGAACAAGCCGACTGCGGTAATCCTCAAGCATAACAACCCCTGCGGCGCCGCGCACGGCGCGGACCTGGCCGAGGCCTACAGTCGCGCCAACCGCGCAGACCGTATTGCGGCTTTCGGCGGGTGCCTCGTCGTCAACCGCCCGGTCGATAAGACCACGGCCCAACTTATTTCGGAAAACTACCTCGAAGTGGTCGCCGCTCCCGATTACGAGGAAGGGTCTTTGTCCATCCTCAAAAAGAGGTCAGGCCTGCGCATAATCCAGGTATCCAGTATAGATCGGCTCCAGGATTATATCGATATGCGGTTCGTCGATTTCAAGTCTTTGATCGATGGCGGCCTCATCGTTCAGCAATCGCCTCTCAATAAGATCAGGAGCGCCGGCGATTTCAAACTGGCCGAAACCACCTACCAGGGCAAGACCTACAAAATCAGCAGAGAGCCGGCCGAAAAGGAATTGGCGGACCTGCTTTTTGGCTGGTTTGTCGAGCAGGGCATAACGTCCAACTCTGTAATATACGTCAAGGACGAATGCACGGTCGGAATCGGCACCGGAGAACAGGACCGCGTAGGGGTCGCAGAAATCGCGGTCTACAAGGCATACCAGAAGTACGCGGACACTCTGTGCTTCGACAGGCACAAAATCCCGTACAAGGACCTGGAGCTTGCCATAGAGAGGGGAGAGCGTCCCAAAGAGCAAAAGGAGCAAATCGATACTCTTACCTGCGAGGCCAGGGCGGGTCTGATAGGCGCGGCAATGGTTTCAGACGCCTTTTTCCCTTTCAGAGACGGTGTGGACGTCGGCATCCGCCAGGGCATAAAGTCCGTTGTCCAGCCGGGTGGCTCGATGAGGGACTGGGAAGTGATTGAAGCCTGCAACGAAGCCGGGGTCACGATGGTGCTCACCGGGCAGCGCGCATTCAAGCACTGAAACCGGACACAGCGTTGATCTATGGCTCATGTTTTTCGATAGTGACCAGAAAAATCAAAAACAAAACGGGGAGCAGGTACTGCCCGACAACCAACAGCGTCAAATCCACAGGTAATATGGCGGTGAAATTGAAATAAGCCGCCAGGGCATTGTCGATTCTGTGGAATAGGTGAATGAAGAAAAGGACTCCCAATCCAGCGGCGAGTCCTTTGATTTTTGTAGGCCGGGGTATCGATCTCGCTGCGAGGACGAGCGAGGTAAAGCATACGATGCTGAAGGTTTCATAGTAAAAGACGGTGTGCTGCGCGAGAGCGACACGGTAACCGAACAGGGAAAATCCGAAGGTCATTAACCGGTCCAGTAACCGGATATACGAGTGGTGGATCTGTGTCCAGACAAGAAACAACCCGCCTGAGATCACGGCAAAACGGGCGAGGAAGCCGGCCGCTTTCAGTGGAATACTCTCTTTGGACTCTTTCCGGTCGAGCCCTCGCAGCCATCCTATACAGACCGCGATAACAAGGAACATGGTAAACACCTGTCCCAGATAAACGTGCACTACGTCGAATAGCCTCCTGTCATACCGGCTGATCATGAATGTCGCCGCCAGTCTGGCCAGGTTGCCCAGGTACAATGCTGTGATGCCCATGAGCAGTCCAGCCGCCTTTTGTCGAAGTGTGGCGGGATAAAAAACTACGAAGCTGAGGAAGAGTCCTGCCGTGAATATCGGGGTGCACTCCGGGATGATCCTGAACGCCAGCCCCCCTTCGGTGACGGTGTCGTCAGCGGTGGAGACGGGAATGCCCAGGGTGTTCAGTACCAGGCCCAGTGCAGAAGCGGTATGCTCGTTGATTGGCTTCGTAACGGATGGCGGCAGCATGTGAATGACAGCGTAGAGAGCAATGCAGAGCAAGATAAACGCTATCGCAAAGGACAGGCGCTCGGAGCGGATCGTATCCCGAAGCGTGAGCGGTCTTGATGCGTCCACCGGCCTCTGCGCCGAACTCCGGATTCTAGGCTGCTTTTTTCTTCTCACTGCGTCTCCGAGCCAGATACAACCCAAAACCGGCGGCTGCGATAAAAAAACCCCGGTCACCAAGGGCCGGTGTCGCTACCGGGGTGACTCCAACTGTGACGTTGCTTGAAGCCGCCGAAGCCGGGCCGGTCCCTTCGGCGTTGGTAGCGGTGACCGTAAAAATGTAGGAGTCGCCGTTAGTAAGCCCTGTGACGGTGACAGGGCTCGATGCCCCTGTCACAATGGCCGCCGCCTCAGTAACGGTACCATTGCTAACGAGGTAAGCGGTCACGGTGTATGAAGTGATGGAGCTGCCACCGCTTGATGCCGGGGCAATAAAGCTCACAGAGGCCTGCCCATTGCCGGCCGTCACCGTTACCCCGGTCGGGGAGCCGGGGAAAAGCGTTTCCGCGTTTACGAGCGCATTGGCGTCTACCGAACCGAGACCGGTAACGGGGTCATAGCCCTTGGTACAAGAGTATCCGTGTGACTCTCCGGGGACATCGTTATTGCCTGAGGTAATGTCGTGGAAAACGACGGGGATTCCGGAGCTATACTGCGCATTGCCGATCTGGTAAAACTGTACATTGGCATTTCCCTGGCGCTGGCCTCTCTGCTGAATGACAAGCGCCATAATGCCGGCAAAGGAAGGGGAGGCCGCCGACGTTCCGCCAACACCGTACCTGCCTCCATTCTGCACGATTAGATAACTATCGTGGGTGGCTGCGCTAAGGGCAACGTCGGGGACCCAACGATAACTCCCCGCAGGGACCCCCGGGGCTGCCTGCCATGCCGGTTTGAGGTATATCGACGAAGCGCCGCCTCCGGAGGCCAACAGATCGGAACCGCCCGGCACGTCGCCGCTTTGATTCCATGCCACTTCCGGTATGTAGCTTATGACGGATACGTCTCCTGAACCGTTGGTCGAGTTCCAATAAGTTCCTGATCCTTCGTTGAACTCGGTACCCCCCACAGCCACGTTGTAAGGTGTTGACGCAAGCCCGTTGACCGCTAGTCCCCCCGTGGCTCTCGACTCAGTGTCCGCATCGCAGCCCGCAGCGCCGGAATCGCCCGATGAGACGAAGGATGTGATGCCCTCGCTGACCGCTTGCAGCCATAGACCATTGTAGAAAGAATTTTCAGCCGTTCCCAGAGACTTCTCGCATTCGCCGAAGCTTGTGCTCATCACCGGCGCCAGGTTGTTGTCTACGATATACTGGGCGGAAAGGTCTACGCCATCCGTTGAGCCGGTTGATGCCGACGTAACGAATAAAATGGAGGCATTTTGTGCTACAGCGCCCGACCATTCGACGTCGAGGTCGGCTTCAGTGTCCTCGTCGCTGTTTACATCACCCGGGTCGGGACCGTTCACTATAATCGTGGGAGCATTTGCAGGCAGCCCCATCGTACTGCGGAAATCCGCCCAGTCCGTGATGGCTGTGCTGGGGTGGGTGCGGCCCACTATGGCAATGCTTTGGCCGCTGCCGTTGATTCCGGCGTTGTAGAGCGGATTGAGGTCATAGATTATCGCAAAGTCTCCAGGCGACAGGAAATTTGTAGAACCGTTAGTGTAATCAGGCTGAACCTGGCGTGCCCCGCTATTCATCATCTTGAGCCGGAAGTCATGAAGAGAGACGACGCCCGCCACCAGGTCAGACAACCCTCTTGGTATAGAGGGATCTCTATCGTTTGCATGATGAAGCCTGCCGTTAACATAATAATCGTGGATTTGCGTGTGGAAAGCAGAATCTACAGCGGCCACCGGACCTGAGAAATTTATCCACATACGCCCTTTGGCAACCTCATCAACAACAAAGCCGCTGGAAACAAGCCAACCGGTTATCGCATCTATATCCTCGGGAGACGGTCCAAACCGCGCGCCGAATTCCTCCGGAGCGAGCCAGTGGTGAAAATTGGGAGAAGCAGGATCATGGAGTTCGGTGAGGAACTTGTCCAGTTCGGCTTTCTTGTCGTCAGTTAAACGCAAGGTGAGAATCATTCTCTCCATCTGCAGGGCCGGGTCCGCCGGTCCCCTGTCGAATTCAAGGCGGGCAAGCGGACGTACATTTCCACGCAGGATTACAGTATCATTATTGTCGATCACACGAGGAGAGCGCGCTAGGGAAGGGGAGGCAGGCAATAACATTGCCGAGCCGGCAAGCACGACGATGCCAACGAAGAACCCTTTGATTATGTCTTTCACTTTTCCCACCCTCCGGATTCTAAATAAAAAGCCCCTCAAGTCACTCACAGAATTTGGCGGTTCCGAAAACCGATTACCGGAAGGACTGTATTGCACCCTTGGCCCATCCGAACAAAAAAGCCCGGAATGAACAGAGTTGTCCGTTCAAATTCAGGACTTTCCGGTCCCTGTCATCAGGTCAGCAAAGTGCCGCGAAAGTTTTCTTCGGAGTGATTTCACCGAGGCCGGCGCGCGAGATCGCCTTCGTATGCGTTGTGGAAGGCTCAACGAAGGAACCGGGCGCTTCCCGCCTCAACAGCAAAGCAACCCGGCTATCTCAGAAATGCAAGAGCATTAAAAAAACGAGACCCGTGGCTTTCCGTCCCCATCTCACGACGGGTTTGGCTTTTTCAATCTTCGCACCCGAGCCGGAGAAGCGGCCCTCACTGAAGTGAGACGCCATCGGTCCGGCGTTGATGTAAAAACTGGATACAAAATGGTACAATATGCACAGCGGTCTTGTCCTTGCGATCCGGTGACATGTTCATTACAAGTCGATGTCGCTTCCCGTAGCTACAGGCAGACACATATGCGGAACCGGAACCGGCAGGAGCGCAGTGGCAACGCGCGTGAGATTGTTGGGTGGCCGGCTTCTTCCGCGTTCATTCAGGTTTAAATGGACCTGTATCGCCGTGGGAATCGCTCGGAATAGCTGAATTTTTAATTGTACTGCATTGATTGTGATTGACTTCACTAACTCTCCATAATATTAATATCTTAGCAAAACGGCTGTATCCGGCAGGGGATCTTTATGGAGATAATTTCCTGTGAAGCTGCAGGCTTTCCCATCTCGTTTCACGCTGTATTGAATCCAGGACCGTTCATATTACAGCCTCTCTTTCACCAGTAAGGGGTTCCAGCCGTGCAGACAGAAATCATACTCAAACATCCCATCAAGAACTCACTCGCCGAAGAGGTCAGATCCGGCATAGCTAATTGTTATACCTGTGGATCATGCCTTTCCGAATGCCCTGTCAACCTGGCCACGGACGGCCTGCACCCGCGTACCATGGTAAGGATGGTCGGGCTTGGCCTTATCGACGAGGTGATCCATTCCCCGGAAATCTGGTACTGCATATCCTGCGGGCGCTGCGAACGGGCATGTCCCATGAGTGTCAGGCCGGCAAGGCTCATTGCAGCTATACGGCAGGAAGCATACTGCTCCCGCGTGCTTTCGCCGGACAGGGAATGGCGGCTCAGGGCCGTTTACAGCCAGCTCCATCGGGTGCGCCGGCAGGTGGTTGATCTCTGCTTTAATGGCGAGCCGATTCCGGACATTGCATCGGAATGGCGCAGGCTTGCCGAAGCGCCTCTCTACGGCGGGTTCGAAAAAACGCAGCAGCCTATTCGGATGAATTCGTCACGGGCCGCGCGGCGCGCCTCACGCAATTACCTGGGGTTTCCCACAAACGTCGATTTCTGCTTCACCTGTGCCGAATGCAGCAACGCCTGTCCGGTTTCGTGCGGCAGGGTCGTTTTCGATCCGATGTGGATTAACCGCATGGCCGCTTATGGATTTTTTGAAGAAATCCTCAGGAACCCTTCCATCTGGCTTTGCATCAAGTGTCAGAGCTGTGCCATGGCTTGTCCGCAGCAGGTGAAAGGTCACCTTGTGATTAGCAGGCTCCAGGAGCTGGCGATAAAGGATGGCTTTATAGACCCGGCCCTCCATCTTCACTGGTCGGAAATGGAAAAACTTGTCTATATGCAGTTCCTTAAAGAGATAGACAACGTGTGTAAAGGGTGAGCCGCCTGAGGCAGGACGGTGAACCGGTGAATACTCCACGCCCCGCGAGGTGAGGTCTATTTGCAAGATTGCCGGCCCCCGCGCATTCAAGCGCTGATGCAGGAGCCGCGGAAATACGATAAATAGAATGTTTGACCTGCCGTGTTGAACGCCGCCGGACGTTCAACATTTATGTCCGGCTGCAATGCCTGCCGCGACGAGCACGCCCGGCGCAGATCATTTTTCCCAAAAGCTTTCCCATAAGCCCTTATAGTGTTTTTCACAGACAGCCTTATCGGAGGCCAAATCAGCCGTGCTCCAGCCCCCGCCCAGGGCTTCGACGAGGAGGACGTTAGCGCTCAATCGGCGGCCCAGGACGTTAATGGAGGTCAACTCGTCGTTGAGCGCTATGGCTCGAACCACTATGACATCCAGGGCGCTTGCTGTTCCCGCTTTGTATTGATTGGTGGTTACAATCACATTCTTTTTTGCCGAATCGGCCGCCGCATCCGCAGACTTCGCCTCTTTCTCCAGAATGCCGAGTGCGGCCAGGTTGTCTTCAACCTGTTGAAATCCAGTAAGCACGGTTTGACGATAAGTGGCCACACTCGCATCGTAGGCCGCCCGGGCCTCTTCGGTCTGAGCGCGCCTGAGCCCTCCTTCGTACAAGGTTTCCTGAATTGCGGCCGGCCCGAGGGTCCAGAACCGGCTGGGCCACGTAAACCACTGGGCAAGAGTGGATGCCTCGAACCCGCCCGTTGCGCTCAGAGTAATGTTTGGATAATAGGCGGCTTCAGCCACTCCTATCTGAGCATTTGCAGCCGCGGCCTGTCTTTCGGCGGAGGCGATATCGGGCCTGCGTTCGAGAAGTTCGGAGGGAACACCGGCAGGCACTGCCGGAGGCGTCAAGTCGAGCGGGGTGGGTGGGATAGTCAGGTCCGACGGCGCCTTGCCCATGAGCACGGCTATTGCGTGCTCCATCTGGGTCCGCTGTACGCCCGTATCGATCAGTTGGGCCTGGGCCGTTTCGAGCTGGGTTTGCGCCGTAAGTACATCGGACTGCCCCGCCACGCCGGTTGCGTACCTGTTCTTTGTCAGTTCGAGAAATTTTTTATAGTTGTCAACGGTTATCGTGAGTGTCTGTTTCTGGGAATCCAGGGTACGAAGCTGGAAATAGTCCTGGGCAAGCTGGCCATGCATTGACAGGCGCACTCCCTCAAGGGTCGCGTCGCTGGCCTGGGCGCTTGCCTTGCTGGACTCGACCTGCCGGCGCACCTTTCCCCAGATGTCGGGCTGCCAGGACACTGTGCCCGAAAGGTTATAGTCATTAAAGTCAGAGATAGTCTTAGGTACCCCCTGGTTTTGGAGGAGATTGGCGGAATTTCGGGATCGTTGGAAAGTGCCGCCTGCCGTAATCGTGGGAAAATAGGCAGCCCTGGCGACCTGTACGAGGGCGAGCGCCTCCCTGTACTGGGCTTCGGCGGCGGCAAGGCTCTGGTTCGAGATATTGACCTGGTCTTCAAGCGCATTCAACTGCTGATCGTTATAGATCGTCCACCAGGAGCCGCGGGGAATACCGTCCTTCGGCTCTGCTTTTTTCCAGCCCTCGGCTTCCTTGAAGGCGGGCGGGGTCTCAGCCTTGGGCTTTGCGTAATCGGGGCCCACCGTACACGCGGAAAGGATCGCAAACAGTACGGGAATTGTTGCCAGCTCTATGAGTCTTAATCGCGCCATTACTTTCTCCACGCACCGCGAGGGTGCCCCGCGTGTTTGCCGAAGTTCCTCCGAGGAGCCCGCTTACAGGCCCTGGTTTTCAAGAAAAGACTTTCCCCGCCTGTTCAAGAGCCAGAGCCGCAGGCGGTCCATGTAAAGATAAATGACCGGGGTAGTAAAAAGCGTTAACATCTGGCTGAAAATCAGGCCGCCTACGATGGATATTCCCAGCGGCCGGCGCAACTCGTACCCGATGCCACTGCCAACCGCCAGGGGCAGCGCCCCCAGGAGCGCAGCCATCGTGGTCATCATGATCGGCCGGAACCTCAGCAAACAGGCCTGATAAATAGCCTCGGCAGGGCTCTTGCCATCGTTTCGCTCGGCGTCCAGGGCAAAATCGACTATCATAATGCCGTTTTTCTTGACCAGGCCGATCAAAAGGATGATTCCGATTACTGCAATCAGGCTGAGATCGTTTCTGCAAATCAGCAGGGCGACGAGGGCGCCCACGCCCGCTGAGGGAAGCGTTGAGAGGATGGTGACCGGGTGGATGTAGCTTTCGTATAACATTCCCAGCACTATGTAGACTGAAATAAGCGCCGCCAGGATCAGAATGGGTTCATTGGCGAGAGACGCCTGGAATGCCTGGGCCGTTCCCAGAAAAGTCCCATGAATGCTTTCCGGTATCGGCAATTTCCCGGTTGCCCCTTGAATCGCTTCTACTGCATTCCCGAGAGCCACGCCGCCAGGCAGGTTGAACGAGATCGTCACCGCGGGGAACTGCCCTGCATGGTTAACCGAGAGAGATGTATTCGTCGGTATGTACTTGGTGAACGTGCTCAACGGCACTTCGGCCCCCGTGGGGGATTGAACATAAACATCGCGCAGGCTTTCAGGCCGTTGCCAAAAGGGCGGAGCAAACTCCATTACCACGTAATACTGGTTTAACTCGGTGTAGTTGATAGCGACCTCACTCTGGCCGAAAGCGCTATAGAGGGTGCTGTCGATGAGCTGCGCAGTTATGCCGAGGCGCGACGCGGTGGAACGGTCGATCTGCACCAGTGCCTGCTGCCCCTTGTTCTGCTGATCGCTGCTGACATCCACCAACTGGGGCACCTTAAGAATCTCCGCCAGTACTCGGGGCGCCCATTTATTGAGGTCTGTCAGGCTATCGCTCCTCAGCGTGTACTGATACGCGGCATTGCTGATCATTCCACCGATCCGCAGGTCCTGGACCGCCTGGAGATACGTGGGGGCGCCCGCCACCTCGGAGAGCTTTTTGCGCAGCCGCGCCATAATCTCCGTTATTGTTGCATTCCGCTTGTCAAAGGACTTGAGCGTGATGAACATTCGTCCGGTGTTTGTGGAGGAAGCGCCCGCTCCTCCCCCGCCGATGAAGGCGGCCACATCGTCGACATCGGGATCTGTTTTGATGATGTCCACCACTTCCGTCAATTTCTTGCTCATGGCCTGAAAAGAGATATCCTGCGCGGCCTGGATTCGGCCGCTTATGCGGCCGTTGTCCTGGTCGGGGAAAAAGCCCTTGGGAATGAACGAGAACAATAAAACATTGATCCCAAGCGTTAACACCGTAATGAGGAGCATGAGGAGAGAATGCCGGAGCGCCCAGCGCAGACCTATGTCATAGGTGCTGCGCATATGGTCGAATACCCACTCCATAGCCCTGTAGAGGTGGCCGCGAGCGCGTGTTGTCTCTTTTCTGAGGATGGTTGCGCACATCATCGGGGTCGTTGTAAGCGAGACGACAAGAGAGATCAGGATGGCCACGGAAAGGGTTACTGCAAACTCGCGGAAAATCCGGCCCACCATTCCCCCCATCAGGAGAATGGGAGTGAATACGGCGACCAGGGAAACGCTCATTGACAGTACCGTGAAGGCAATTTCACGTGCGCCCCGCAGGGATGCCTGCATGGGAGACATCCCTTGTTCCATGTAACGGGTGATATTTTCGAGCACAACGATAGCGTCGTCCACCACAAACCCGGTGGCGACGGTAAGGGCCATGAGAGAAAGGTTATCGAGGCTGTAGCCTAAGAGATACATGACCCCGAAGGTGCTTATGAGCGAGACGGGAACGGCGACGCCTGGAATGAGCGTGGCGCGCAGGTTCCGCAGGAAGGCGAACACGACAAGGATGACGAGGATGCCCGAGATGATGAGCGTGCGCTCGACATCCTTGAGAGAACCGCGGATTGGAGGACTTCGATCGAGAACGACTGACAGATCTACGCTGCCGGGTAGCATGGCCGCCAACTGTGGCATCATTTCGCGGACCCGGTCTACCGTAGCGATAATGTTTGCTCCCGGCGACCGGAAAATGACCAGCATAACCGACGGCTTGCCGTTTACCGAACCACCCGCCCGCAAATCCTGAACGGAATCCACCACGGTCCCCAGATCCTGCAGGCGGACCGGCGCTCCGTTAGAATACCGGACGATAACAGGACGGTATTCCTCGGCTGTATGCAGTTGATCGTTACATTCGATTTGCAGGGTTTCTAACCCATTGGCAAACTGTCCCTTTGGCAGGCTTACGCTGGTGGTTTGAATTGCGGTGGCGACTTCACCCAGGCCGATCCCGTAACCGTTCATCGGTCCGGGTTCCAATTCCATACGGACCGAGGGCAGAGAGCCCCCTCCCACGAAAACCTGGCCGACCCCTTGCACCTGTGAGAGCCTCTGAGAAAGTATCGTCGAGGCCGCATCGTACATCTTCGCCTTGCTCACTATGTGGGAAGTAAGCGCCAGGATGATGATCGGCGCATCCGCCGGATTGACTTTACGATAAGTTGGATTGCTCGGCAGGTTGGTAGGCAGGTAAGTTCGCGCCGCGTTGATTGCGGCCTGCACGTCGCGTGCGGCGCCATCGATATTGCGGTCCAGGTCGAACTGGATGACGATGGACGACGTGCTCAGGGAGCTGGTCGAAGTCAACTCGGTAACTCCGGCAATATGCCCCAACTGTCGTTCCAGGGGAGCGGTTATCGATGTCGCCACGGTCTCGGGGTCCGCTCCAGGCAGGCTCGCCGATACGCTGATCGTCGGAAAATCGATCTGTGGCAGGGGGGATACCGGCAAAAAACGAAACGCGATGATTCCGGCTAGAGCCATTCCAATAGTCAGAAGGGTCGTGGCGACAGGGCGTCGTATGAAAATCGCAGAGAAGTTCATGCCTGCGGCGCCCCGCTGCCATCATCGGAATCTTCGGGACGAACCTTGCCCATGCGCCTGGCCAGGCGGTCGAACCACAGATAAACGACGGGTGTGGTGTAAAGGGTGAGCACCTGGCTGAATATGAGACCGCCAACGATGGATATACCCATGGGACGCCGCAACTCCGCACCCAGGCCGGTTCCCATGGCCAGGGGAAGCGCCCCCAGGAGGGCTGCCATTGTAGTCATCATGATCGGCCGGAACCTGAGTAAACATGCCTGATAAATAGCCTCGACGGGCTCCTTGCCTTCCCTTCGCTCAGCGTCCAGGGCGAAGTCGACCATCATGATGGCGTTTTTCTTAACGATTCCTATCAACAGGATGAGGCCGATCAGCGCAATCACGCTGAACTCGGTGCGAAAGAGCAGCAGCGCGAGAATTGCCCCTACGCCGGCGGAAGGCAGTGTCGAGATTATTGTAATCGCGTGTATATAGCTCTCGTACAATACGCCCAGCACGATGTAGACCGTTACCAGGGCCGCCAGTATAAGGATAGGTTCGTTGGCCAGTGCGGCCCTGAAAGCCGCGGCAGTGCCCTGGAAGGCCCTCTGGATACTCTCCGGCATACCCAGTTTGATTGCGGTTGCTTCTATGGCGTCAACCGCTTCTCCCAGAGAGGACCCCGGGGCCAGGTTGAATGAAATCGTCGTGGCCGGAAACTGCCCCTGGTGGTTTATGACAAGAGGGCCGGTCGTTTTTGAAAAGGTAGTAACGGCACTCAGGGGGACCTGCACCTGCGGGGTGGAATTGGTCGAATTCGCAGCGGTAGCCGTAGCTGAAGCGGCGCCTGAAATGCCGTTCCCTGTCGTGCTCACCGTCCCGGTAGTAGTTGCTGCCGCGGTAGTGGTCCCAGTGGCAGACGTGGGCGTGACCGGAATGTAAATGTCCTTGAGTTTGTCGGGACTTTGCTTGAATTCGGGCTTGACCTCGAGTATGACCCGGTACTGGTTCAACTGAGTGAAAATGGTCGATACCTGCCGCTGGCCGAAAGCATCGTAGAGAGTATTGTCTATGAGTTGTGTGGAGATCCCATACCGGGAAGCGTTGCTTCGGTCGATATCCAGCCGCGCCTCCAGCCCAAGGTCCTGTCGATCGCTGCTCACATCGCGAACCTGCGGCGATCCTTTCAGGGTATCGATGAACTTGGAACTCCACCAGTTCAATTCGGTAATATTCGGGTCCTCGAGGCTGTACTGAAACTCCGTGCGGCTTACGCGGTCTTCCACCGTAAGGTCCTGCACCGGCTGCATGAAGAGCTCGATGCCCTTGAGTTTTGCAACTGCAGGCTGGAGGCGGCGGATTACCTCTTCTGCGCTCATATGGCGTTCCGCAAGCGGTTTCAGGTTTATCATGACCCTGCCTGAGTTCAGCGTGATATTGGTCCCGTCAACTCCGATGAATGTGCTTAAACTTTCGACCGCCGGGTCCTGAAGGATTATTTTGGCAAGGGCCTGCTGCCTTTGCGCCATAGCCGTAAAGGAGATCGATTGAGGCGCTTCCGAGATGCCCAGAATAAGGCCCGTATCCTGGACCGGGAAGAAGCCTTTGGGCACGATAATATACAGGAATATGGTGAAAACCAGGGTCCCCACTGCCACCAGCAGTGTAGCCGTCTGCCTGTCGAGCACCCAGCGCAGCGTTTTTCCATAAAACGCGATGATGCTGTCGAATGCTTCCCCTGAGCGCCGGTAGAATCTTCCCTGCTCTTCCTTGGGGGTGTGATGCAAAAGACGGGCGCACATCATCGGCGTAAGCGTCAGGGAGACAACCGCCGAGATGAGGATTGTAACGCCAAGGGTGACTGCGAACTCACGGAACAGCTTCCCTACAACTTCACCCATAAAAAGCAGAGGAATCAGAACGGCGATAAGCGAGATAGTCAGAGACATGATCGTGAAAGCGATCTGCTCCGAACCCTTCAGGGCCGCTTTAAGGGGTGGGTCCCCCTGTTCGATGTAGCGGGAGACATTTTCGATCATAACAATGGCGTCATCGACCACGAAACCCGTAGAGATGGTGAGGGCCATCAGGGAAAGGTTGTTGAGGCTGAACCCGAGCAAATACATAACCCCGAATGTGCCCACCAGGGAGAGCGGGACGGCGACGCTGGGGATGATAGTGGCCGAAAAATTCCGCAAGAACAGGAATATCACCATGACAACCAGCGCTATGGCCAGCAACAGTTCAAACTGAACATCCTCGACCGAGCTGCGAATGGTCGTGGTGCGGTCGGTCAGAATCTGAATGTGCACGGCTGAAGGCAAAGTGCTCTGCAACTGGGGCAGCAGCCTCTTCACCCTGTTCGCCACCTCGATAACATTAGCTCCCGGCTGCCTCTGTATATTGAGCAGCACTGCGGGGGTATCGTTCATCCAGGCCGCCAGGTTTTCGTTCTCGGCGCCATCGATAACGTCGGCAACGTCGGACAAAAATACCGGGGCATTGTTGCGGTAAGCAATGATAAGAGGACGGTAATCCCGGCTGGTCAGAAGCTGATCGTTTGCCCCTATTATTGAAGCTTGCCTCGGGCCGTCGAACGACCCTTTGGCCTGATCCACATTTCCAGTGGCAATAGCCGTGCGAAGGTTTTCCAGACCAAGGCCGTAGGCGGATAAAGCGGTCGGGTTGGCCTGAATCCGCACCGCCGGCCTCTGCCCGCCGCTTATGCTTACCAGCCCTACGCCCGGCAATTGAGAGATCTTCTGAGCAAGCCTCGTGTCGGCCAGGTCCTCAACTTTCGGCAGAGGAAGAGTCTCGGAGGTCAGTGCCAGCGTCAGAATCGGCGCGTCGGCCGGGTTGACTTTGTTATAGACCGGCGGGTTTGGGAGGTTCGCAGGCAGAAAACTGGACGCAGCGTTAATGGCAGCCTGCACCTCCTGCTCGGCAACGTCCAGGCTTACCTCCAGGCTGAACTGGAGTATAATTACGGAACTGCCGCCCGAGCTGTTGGAGGTCATCTGATTTAGCCCCGGCATTTGCCCGAACTGGCGCTCGAGGGGGGCCGTAACCGTTGATGCCATTACGTCAGGGCTGGCGCCGGGGAAAAACGTCAGCACCTGGATAATTGGATAATCCACTTGAGGCAGGGCGGAAACAGGCAGTTGATAGTATGCCACAGCGCCGGCAAGAAAAATGGCCGCCATCAGCAGCGTGGTCGCAACCGGCCGGAGAATGAAGGTCTTTGAAGGATTCATCAATTACCCTTCGCCGTGGAACTCGATCCTTGCGTGGATGAACTCGGTCCTTGCGTGGATGAACTCGATCCTTGCGTGGATGAACCCGATGCTGGCTTTTGCACTTCTACCCTGCTGCCTTCCTTCAGCTTCTCGGCGCCCTCAAGCACAACGAGATCACCGGGTGTGATTCCCTCTTCAACGGATACGTTGTCTCCTTCGCTGGGCCCGAGCTTAACCCAACGCACCGTTACGGTCTGGTCCTCTTTTACGAGATAGACGAAGGGCCCCTTGGGGCTGCGCTGAACGGTGGCGGAAGGGACTACCGTCACGCCGCGCAAGGTGTCCATAAGAAGGCTGGCATTGACGAACTGGTTGGGAAAAAGAGCATAGTCTTTATTGTCAAACACGGCTTTGAGCCGGTCTGTCCCGGTAGTGGTATCGATCTGATTATCGGGCGCCAGCAAATGCCCCGTGGCAATTTTATGTGTTTGTGCACGATCGTAAGCTTCTACCTGCAGGGTTTCTCCGGTCTTGAACTTTTTCAAAACGGGCTGCAAACTTTCCTCCGGAATGGGAAAAATGACCGTAATGGGCTGTTCCCGAGTCATAACGGCTACCCCGGTGGTGTCGGTCGTCTGAATGATATTCCCAGGGTCCACCAGCCGCAATCCGATTCGCCCGGTGAAAGGAGCGGTGATACGCGTGTAAATGAGATTCACTTTGGCAGCGTCGAGATTTCCCTGATCGAGTTTGACCGTACCCTCATCCTGCCGAACCAGGTAAGCCTGGTCATCCCTTATCTGCTGCGCTATCGAATCCTGCTTGACAAGAATGTCGTACCGCTCCAAGTCCCGTTTGGCTTGCGCAAGCAGCGCCTTGTCCCTTTGCAACTGACCCTCTGCCTGGAGCACCGCCGCTTCGAACGGCCGTGGATCTACCTCCACCAGAAGTGCCCCTTCCTTCACGAGGTCCCCTTCCTTGAACGGGACCTTCATTACCTGTCCGTTAACCCTGGTGTGTATTGTGGCGGTATAGAGAGCGGTGACCGTCCCGAGCCCGGTAACATATACGTTGATATCTCCCTTCTGGGCGGCTGCGGCCACAACCGGAACGGTAAAGTTCCGGGGAGGGCCCTGTCCCGAGGCGTGGTTCCCCAAAAACATCCAGCCGGCATAGACTGCAAGTCCCGCCAAAAGCGCCGTAAACGCCCCAACCCGCCATTTCCTGCCCCCGGTACGGGTCATATCAACCCCTGAGTTCTTTTCTTGCTGTGTATCCAATGGGAGCGCCATTGTTACCCCTTTTGCGGAATGTCTTTGCAAATAAGCGTTAGCGTTCCTTCATGCGCCGAAATACACCGATATTCCGGTCTTCCGAAGGAAATCGCGGAAAAAACCATGCCTAGTCCGCCCAAGCTGCTCGCAGACAAAATGCCGGAAGATGCCATTTTGTGATCGCCTTTTAGCATTTCCTCGTGTCTTGGCGCAAGCACGGTGAGCGGATTCTAACAATCCACCTGAGATTGGCGAATAAATTTTTGTAAAGAGTTGTCAATCCGCTTTACTTTTTTTAACAGAAGGTCTTCCGTGGCGGGACACTTGGCGAATTAAGAGGTTTCTCGCCTGTCAGGGCAACCGAAGAGAAAATATTAAAGGAATTTAACAATTCTTAACTGAAATCTGTTCGCCACTTCGGGTTAGATTCTTGCTGGAGCCGGTTAAGGGGACTGGTTTTTCTGAATTGTCCCGGTCTGGATATTTTGGTTAAAGTCCGCGTTTTGATTTCCAATTTGCAGCGCCGGGGAGATGTTTTGCAGGCCCCGCATGTATTTTGCGTGTGTCTTATCCTCGTTTTTCAGGGATTTTCCGGGGCAATCGACATTTGATGGAAGTATGGGGAGAGTTATGCGGCGAATTTTAGCAGTAACGGCGCTGATAGTTGCCGTGCTTGCCGTGATAGGCGCCGGCGCCTTGTGGTTTTCACACCATCGGGAAGGGGGCATGGTTTTCCGCACGGCGGCGGTTAAGCGGGGCGATCTGTCGGCTGTGATCAGCGGCACCGGGACGGTCGAGCCTGAGCAGGTTGTCGACGTGGGGTCGCAGGTTACCGGGATAATTACCTCCTTCGGCCGGGACGTACATGATAAATCCGTCGACTATGGGTCGGTCGTGAAAGCGGGAGGCGTGGTGGCTCTGATAGACGACACGCTCTACCTGGCAGCCGTTGAAATCGACAAAGCGCAGTTGCAACAGGCCATCGCCAGCTTGGGCAATGCCAAAGCCAATGTGCCCCAGATGAAAGCCAAGCTGGCGGATGCTGAGGCCGACTGGCGCCGAGCCCGGACTATTGGACCCTCCCAGGCATTGGCGGCCACCACCTACGATCAATACAAGGCCACTTACGAGACTGCAAAGTCCAATCTGGCCATTTCCCTGGCCGCAGTGGACGTGGCGGAAGCCGGCGTGGCGCAGGCCAAAGCCACACTGAAAAAGGACCAGGAAACCCTCGCATACTGCACCGTCAAGTCCCCGGTCGACGGCGTTGTCGTTGACCGGCGTGTAAACATCGGCCAGACTATAGTTTCCAGCACGGCCGCTTCAAGCCTGTTTTTAATCGCCAAGGACCTCAATCGCATCCAGGTCTGGGCATCGGTGAACGAGGCCGATATAGGCAAGATCCATGAGGGGCAGAAGGTAACTTTCACGGTCGATGCCTTTGGCGACCAGGTTTTTGAGGGCGTGGTCAACAAGGTCAGGCTCAACGCCACTATGTCCCAGAACGTCGTCACCTACACCGTCGAGGTAAATCATGACAACACGGATGGCAAACTTTTGCCCTATTTGACGACGAATCTGCAATTCGAAACCGGCCACAGTCAGAATGTGATGCTCGTGCCAAACGCCACCTTACGCTGGTCTCCCCGGCCCGCCCAGATTGCTCACGAATCTGCCCCTGGTTCCCACACTGGAGCCGAACGGCCTGCAGGCAAACATGAAGTAGTTGCGGAAAGCGGGGTTTCTCAGTCGCACGGGACGGTATGGGTGCCCGAAGGCGCTTTCGTCAGGCCTGTCCATGTGCAGGTCGGATTGACCGACGGCATGTTTACGGAAGTCAGCGGCAAAGCAATTACCGAGGGCCTGCAAGTGGTCACCGGCGAAACCAAACGGCAACCCGAGGGCAGTCAAACCCAGGGTGAAGACAAGAATCCTTTTATGCCGCAAGGGAATATGTTCCACCGTCCGCACTGAGGCAGGCAAGGGAGTGCTCCTGACATGGATTTCATCGAACTTCACGACATCAACAAAATCTACCATCTCGGCGAGGTCGATCTGCCGGTCCTGAAGGGGGTTTCCCTGGGGGTTGGCCGCGGTGAGCTCGTGGCTCTGATGGGGGCCAGCGGTTCAGGCAAGAGCACCCTGATGAACATTCTCGGCTGCCTCGATCGTCCGACCTCGGGTGAATACCTGTTCGATGGCCGGGCAATCGCAGGATACACGGCAAAAGAACGCGCCCGGTTGCGCAACCGCATGATCGGGTTTGTGTTCCAGAGCTTCAACCTGCTGGCGCGAATGACCGCTTTTGAAAACGTCCTCATGCCGCTCATGTATTGCAGGGACAGGCTCAACGAGCGTGAAATGGAACGGCGCACCGCCGAATTGCTCGAGAAAGTGGGCCTGGCAGGCCGCCACCATCACAGGCCCTCCCAACTCTCGGGAGGTGAACAGCAGCGTGTTGCGATTGCCCGCTCGCTTGTCAACAGTCCGCAGGTGCTCTTCGCCGATGAGCCGACCGGCAATCTGGATTCGCGCACCAGTGAGGAGATTCTCGCATTGTTTCAGCAGCTCAACCAGACGGACGGTATTACTCTCATCATGGTGACTCATGATCCCAGCGTTGCTGAACACGCGCAGCGCACCATCCGGATCAGGGACGGCCTGATCGAGAGCGATGCTCCGTCATCGAGGGCCGGAGGCGCGCGATGAGAATTTACTTTACATTGAAAATGGCCCTGAACGCGTTGCGCCACAATGTCATGCGCGCTGCGCTGACGACGTTGGGTATAATTATCGGCGTCGCGGCGGTGATTACGATGATGGAGATAGGAAAAGGCGCATCTCTAGCCATACAGCGCGCAATGGCAAGCATAGGCGCCAACACGGTCGTAGTCCTGCCGGGGTCCATCAACGTTGCGGGGGTGGCCACCGGTTCAGGATCGAAGGTGACATTGACTCCGCAGGATGCGGACGCAATCCTGAAAGAATGTCCCGCAGTCGATTGGGTGGCGCCTGTCGTTCGCGCCCGCGTCCAGGTAGTGTACAACAATCAAAACTGGGTGCCGACCTATGTCTACGGAACTACCCCCCGGTTTCTCGACATACGTGACTGGACCGAGATGGATGAAGGCGAAGCGTTCACCGAGCATGACGTTCTTAACTCCAGCAAAGTGTGCATTATCGGCCAGACAGTCGAAAAACAGTTGTTTGCCGGTGAGTCGCCCGTCGGCAAGCACGTGCGGATCAGAAATGTCGACTTCAAGGTCATAGGCGTGCTGAAGAGGAAAGGCGCGAACCTGATGGGGCTGGACCAGGACGATATTCTCCTTGCGCCGTGGACTACGCTCAAATACCGCGTGGTGGCTTCCACCCTTTCCGGCGGCAACCAGAGCAGCGCGAACGCCGCCAGCACAGCCGAAACCAATCAACTCAACATGATCTATCCGTACCTCCAGCAATATCTCTATTATACGCAGACAGCTACGGAACAGTTGGACGCATCGCCGCCCATTCGATTCCCGAACGTCGACCAGATCCTTACCTCCGCGCATTCCGGCGAAGTGGTCTCTTCAACGATCCAGGATGTCGGCGCCTTGCTCAGGCAGCGGCATCGGCTCCGCGATTCCGACCCGGATGATTTCTACGTCCGTGACATGACCGAGCTTACCAAGACGATGGCCTCGACCTCGGAACTTATGACCAAACTGCTTCTGTCCGTGGCTATGATCTCGCTCGTGGTGGGCGGCATCGGCATCATGAACATCATGCTTGTCTCGGTCACCGAGCGAACGCGCGAGATCGGTCTGAGGATGGCGGTCGGCGCGGAGCCTAACGACATTCTGCGGCAATTTCTGGCTGAGGCGGTGGTTCTGTGCCTGCTTGGCGGGACGATAGGCATCCTTTTGGGGCGCGGCAGCTCGTACGTTATATCTTTGGTGTTGCGCTGGCCGACGGCGATTTCCATTGAAGCGATCGTAGCCGCCGTCGTGGTTTCGGCCACTGTCGGCATCGCCTTTGGCTTTTACCCGGCGTATAAAGCCTCGAAACTCGATCCGATCGAGGCTCTTCGCTATGAATAGGCTGGTACTCATGAAAACCTGCCGGCAGCTTTTCTTCGTGCCGATCCTGTTTGTGGTATGCTGCTTGATCGTGTTGCCGATAAGCGGCTGCATGGTCGGGCCCGATTATCATGCGCCGCGTCCTGGTGCGCCTTCCGGTTGGGCAGGAGTGATCCAGGCGCCCGAGGCGCAACCTTCAGTGCCGACGGCGCAGCCTGCCGAACTGACACAATGGTGGAAACAGTTCGATGACCCCGTGTTGACTCAACTGGTCGAAGATGCACTGAAAACGAACCTCGACCTGCAACTTGCCGTGGCTGTTCTGCGACAGGCTCGGGCCGCTCGCGGCATCGCCGTTGCAGCTTTGTGGCCGGCGCTCACCGGTTCCGCCCAATATCAGCGGGAAACCACCGCCACGCTCTCACCGGCTGCGGCGAGCCCGTCCCAAAATCTCTACCAGGCCGGCTTCGATGCAGCATGGGAACTCGACGTGTTCGGCGGGCAGCGCCGTAACGTAGAATCGGCCGACGCCAATATCCAGGCTTCGACCGCAGGCGTCAGCCTCGCGCAGGTCACCCTCGCCGCCGAAGTTGCGCTTAACTATGTTCAACTCCGCGGTTATCAGCAGCAAATAGCGGTTGCGAAAAAAAATCTGAAATCTATGCAAGACACGGCGCTAATCACACGCCAGAAAGCGAAAGCAGGGTTTAACTGCGACCTGGACATCGCCAACGCCGATGCAAATATCGCAACGACCGAAGCGACCATTCCCGTGTTCGAAACCTCCGCGAAGCAATCGATCTACGCGTTGAGCGTACTGCTTGCCAGACCGCCGGCCGACCTGCTCGAGCAGTTGACCCCGACCGGCAACATCCCCGGCGTGCCGCCGCAGATTCCAGCCGGGCTGCCCTCTGAGCTGCTGCGCCGCCGTCCCGACATTCGTCAGGCCGAGGCGCAATTGCACGCAGCCACCGCGCAGATCGGGGTTGCCACTGCGGACCTGTTCCCCAAGTTTTCGCTGACAGGCACGATGAGCTGGCAGACCAACCTGTTGAATAACGTCTGGGCCAATGCAACTCGGGCGTATTCCGCCGGCCCGTCGGTGACCTGGGCTATTTTCCAGGGCGGCGCGATCGTATCCAATATCCGAGTGCAGGAAGCGTTGACAGATCAAGCCTTGATCACCTATCGCAAAACCGTGTTAGGCGCATTCCAGGATGTCGAAAATGCTCTGATTGCATTTACCAAGGAACAGGAACACTACAAGTCTCTCAAAGACTCCGTTGCCGCTAACAGTATCGCCGTTGACCTGTCGTTGAAACTCTACAGGGAGGGGTTGCTCGAATTCCTTAACGTGCTGGTCGCCCAGCGCTCGCTCTTCGCCGCCGAAAACGCGCTGGTGCAAAGCAACTGCAATATCACCACCGATCTGGTCGCCCTCTACAAAGCTTTGGGAGGCGGCTGGGAAACCTGCTCTGCCGAAGGGCGGATAGCGACCTCCGGCGCTGAGGCTGCAGCAAAGTAAACAGCGAAGCGGCGCCTTTGATCGCTCATTGATATTTGCTTTAAAGACGAATCAAGGAGAACACGGACCGAGGAATTGAGAATCGAATGATTCATGGAGTCAATCCTTGATCCTTAAATCCGGTCTTCGCTCAATTTATTCATGGCTTCTGTCAGCAGCTTGATGACTGCCTCCGGCACAGGCTCAAAACCGGCTATGTCGCGCACCTCATGGCAGGTTTGCGGTTTGGGCTTTTGCCCCTGAATTATCCGCACCGCATCCGCACACGTGATCCAGTCTGAAGAAAAATATCCTGTCGCCTTTTTTTCTATCCAAAACCAATCCCTGGTTTGCCTTTCCTCCCATACTCCACTGTTTCTGGTTGCCATTAGAGTCCTCCTTTATGCCGTTTACTGCACTTTCGCGCATAATTTTCACCGGCTTGCGTGGGCGGGGCCACCCCGAATTCTGATCCGGGGTGACGGGCAGTGAGCGTTTGCGCAACTATTAATGGCCTCCAAGATAAACAGGAGAGGTTACAGATTGGTTACAAGGGGATGTAATTCTTGCCGATTTTGCAGGGGGGATGAGGAGGAGAAAAGCCTCTGAGCGCGTCTTCACAATAACAAAGGGCGCAATACCTTGACCGGTATTGCGCCCTCGGTTTACGTGTCTTTACTGTTAACGGTTAGAATCTTTCCAGACCAGATAGAACCTAACCGTCAGTGTTTCGTGAGAGTGGACATTTATCTCCGGCCGCCACCGTGTCCGCCACCACCACCGCGTCCACCGCCGCCACGTCCACCGCCGCCACGTCCACCGCCGCCACGTGCGCCGCCACCACGCGCACCACCGCCGGCACGTGCGCCGCCGCCGCGCGACCCGCCACCACCACGCGATCCGCCGCTACGAGCCGCGCTTCCGCCACGCGATCCACCACCACGCGATCCGCCGCTGCGAGCCGCGCTTCCGCCGCGCGATCCGCCGCTACGAGCCGCGCTTCCGCCACGCGATCCACCACCACGCGATCCGCCGCTGCGAGCCGCGCTTCCGCCGCGCGATCCGCCGCTACGAGCCGCGCTTCCGCCACGCGATCCGCCTGCTCCACGCGATCCACCGGCACGAGCAGAACTGCCGCGCGATCCGCCTGCTCCGCGCGATCCACCGGCGCGAGCTGAACTGCCACGCGATCCGCCTGCCCGCGATCCGCCGCTGCGAGCCGCGCTTCCTCCACGCGATCCGCCACCGCTAAGTCCCCGCTGCACGGAGGCTGCCGACGGTCTTCCTCCAGCGCCTGCTCGGCCGCCAGCGCCAGCCCGTCCTCCAGCACCCGCCCGTCCTCCAGCACCCGCCCGTCCTCCAGCACCCGCCCGTCCGGCAGCACCCGCCCGGGCGGAATTGAGGTTCGAGGTACGCACGGCTCCAATATTGCCGCGATTGATGTTGACATTCCGATTGACGTTGACATTGACACTACCATGGCCCCAGCCCCAGCCGCCCCAGCCCCACGAGCCCCAACCCCAGCCCCAGACCGGTCCTACTGCTACAGCTCCCCAGAACCCGAACACTCCGATTCCAACGGCTACATCAGGCCAACAACAGGGGGAATAAACCAAAGGAGGATATGCGGGATACGACCATGCCCCGTAGACAACTACCGGGTCGTAGCGCGGCACATAAACAACCTCGGGATTCACCGGCTCAATTTCGATCGCCTCACCTTTGACAACCACCTTCTGCTGTTCGGTCGTCTGGAGAGTGCCGGCAGCCTTGGCTTTCTGCCTCAGTCTCTGAATGGCGTCCATGACATCGACTTGCTGAGCCAGGAAAGCGTTACCCAACCTTTGTGTCCAGTCTGATTCCTTAGCCATCATGTCGAGGACCTGCGGAAAGGGCGCCAGCGCCTTCACGCTCAGGTCCCAGTCCGTTTTGTCCAGGGCGTCATTGAGAGCGTCTCCCTTGAGGCCCGGGTTTGCCTTCAAAAAGCGGTCCGCTTCCATAACCTGATCCGGGTACGTCGCCGCTATGAGGATTTGTGCGAGCAGCGAATCAGGATAGAGCGCAACAGGCGCAAGCATCTGGTCCAGCTCAGGCTCGCCGAATGTCTTGCCGGAGTTAGTTTCCTGTGAAAGCGCTCCGAACGGGACCATCATCACAACGATGAACCCGATAAGCGCGCGCTTAAAAAGCCCGTTCTTTTTCATCATCTCTCTCCTTTCACGTGTACGAGTCCAAGATTAAGCTAAGATTCATTCTCCAGATGCAATTCGGGCATTTGGCCAACTCCCGTCAGTCCGGTATTTAGAGTTGACCAGGATTTTCCGGGACAGACGGAAGAAAAGTATACTCATATCTTTCGCATGCTTCCCCGGGTTGAAGGTAACCAGTGTACCACCGACCTCCCCAAAGCCCCGGTGGCGGGGAGGCGTTGAGCAAATTGAGCGTACTAAACTAGTTGCCGGTTCAATGCGAAATCTTATTACCCAAAACGCATGGCGCAAAATCGAGCCGGTTTCCCGGCAAAGCAGTTGGAATAAGTGGAAAAAATCTAATCTGCCGTCCGCGTGAAGAATTCCACGCGGGCGCCGGCAGGTTGCGCCCTTTGATGTGTTTTTATAGACTGTAGATATGTTACGTCCTAAAAACATACGTAATAGATTCTCCATGTCAAGAAAAAATAGTTAGTGTTCAATTTTTAAACCTTGTGCAAAAACAGCGGCGGCGCCTTATTCACACAGCGTGAGCAGATGTGGTTCGGCCCTGCCGTTTCTTCCTTCCAAAACGAATCCCGGTTTCATATCTTCTTTGCCCCAATTCCTGCTCGTCTCTCCGTTCGAAAGTTATGTATGAAATATTAAGATGGTAAGGGTTACAGATTGGTTACAAGTAAAATTATGGTTATCCTCCACCGATGATCGCGGGGAGCGCAAAGAAGAAAACCGAGTTGCCAGTATCGATGCGTTCTCTTTTCTAAAGGGTCTTGAGGCTCGGGGGGGGGGATTGTTTTTTCGAAAGACAGGCTGTGGACTGGCCGCAACCATTTGAATTCTGTCAGCCTGGAACGTACTATGCTGCAATGTATAAATTAAAAAGAAGGTATGCGACTGATTTACATCAGGAGTAATCGTTGACCAATCCAGACATAAAAAAAGGTTACGGTCGAGGACCGTAACCCCTTCTTATCTTCTTCTGGCTGGGCTCAGAGTGGAACCACGGGCGCGAGGATTTTCTCACACGCGCCCCTGAGTTCACGAACCACTATGTAAGTAAAAATCTGATCGACGATATTCCGGAGGCAACGTTATTTTTTCTTGCCGCCACCGCCACCACCGCCACGAGGAGCACCACCGCCACGAGGAGCACCGCCGCCACGTGCGCCGCCGCCACGAGGAGCGCCGCTGCGCGCTGCTCCACCGGCACGACCCGCACCAGCGCCACCACTACGCGCTGCTGCCCCACCGGCACGACCCCCACCAGCGCCACCACTACGCGCTGCTGCCCCACCGGCGCCGCCTGCTCGCGATCCACCGGCGCCACGCGCCGTTGCACCAGCGCCACGACCCGCACCCGCACCAGCGCCACCGCTACGCGCTGCTGCGCCGCCTCTAGCTCCGCCGCCCCTCAGTCCCTGCTGGACGGAAGCTGCAGAGGGTCTGCTTCCAGCTCCACGCGCAGCCGCCCCTGCGCGGCCGGCGCCGGCGCCAACCCCAGCGCGGCCCGCGCCCGCGCGCCCTGCCGAAGCCCGTGCTGCGGCTGCGGCCCGGCCCGAACCTATCCGGCCTGCTGCTGCTGCCTGATGCAGGCTGGTCGTCCGCATGGCGCTCCTGTTGATATTGACGTTCCGGTTGATATTGATATTACGATTGACATTTATATTCACATTATGGCCGCCCCAACCCCACGAACCCCAGCCCCAGCCCCAGACCGGTCCTACGGCTACAGCTCCCCAGAACCCGAAGACTCCGACTCCAACGGCAACCCCGGGCCAGCAGCAGGGCGAATAGACCAAGGGAGGATACGCAGGATACCACCATGGCCCATAGACAACTACCGGGTCGTAGCGCGGCACATAGACAACTTCGGGATTTGCCGGTTCAATCTCGATCGCCTCGCCTTTGGTAACCACCTTCATCTGCTCGGTCGATTTGAGATTGCCTGCAGCCTCGGCCTTCTGCCGCAGTTTCTGAACGGCATCCATGACATCGGCTTGCTGGGCCAGGAAAGCTTCACCCAACCTTTGAGTCCACGCCGACTCCTTAGCCATCATGTCGAGCACCTGTGGAAAGGGCGCCAGCGCCTTCACGCTCAGGTCCCAGGTCATCTTGTCCAGAGCGTCATTGAGCGCGTCTCCCTTAAGGTTCGGGTTTGCCTTCATCCAGCGGTCCGCTTCCGCAACCTGGTCCGGGTAGGTCGCCGCGATGAGGACCTGTGCGAGCAGCGAATCCGGGTAGAGCGCGATCGGGGCAAGCATCTGGTCCAGATCCTGCGGGCTGAATGTCCCGGCCGTACCGGCATCCTGTCCGAAGGCTCCGAAGGGGACCAGCATCATAACGAGGAGCCCGATAAGAGCGCGGGTTAAAAACAAATTTCTCTTCATAATCTCCCTCCAAATGTAAGTTGTGCGAATCCTGCTTTCTCCGTCAGGCCAAATCTACATTAATTTTGCAATTACCTGAGAGAACGGACGAGGTGCCAAATTAGTTTACAAGTGACCGGCTTTTATGTCTTGATCGCCTTAAATTCTTTCGGGTCCTTCGATTTGGCGCGCACTGTCCCGGATAGATCAGGTCCATTGAATCATGGACATGTGGAGCCGAGCCACCTTACAGAATCGATGTCGCATGTCAAGTTATAAAATTACCCGAAAAACACTTATGCCGGAGTTATTGGATTCCGGTCTACTTGAACGCGTGTGCCGTACTTTAAATCCTGCGCTTATTTTTTTATCCATCCCCTGGAGCGCATGCAATCATCGAATGCCCGCATATCGTTCATGCCCCAACTGCCCCCCTCCGGCCCCTTGACATCCGGAGATTGAAGGAGCCTTACCTCTCGCATGCAAGCGGTCTTGTCTTCATAGAGTTGCTCCTGAGACTTGCCCTCCCTGGATTCCCAATTAAAGCCGAATTCCGGCGCGTGCGGCATTTGCATCGAGCATCCTGCAAACATAATTACACAGGCGGCCAAAAGGAACACCTTCAAAATAAGTTTACCGGTCTTCAAGCGCATTGAAACCAATCCTTTTGATTTCACATGTATTGCCAACAGTGCATTCTGAGCCATAAGAACAGGGGGTTACAACGTATACCGTAACTCCGCAGATCTTATTCGGGGCGCAGGATCAGAATCAAACTGAACAATTACTGCTATTCAATCACCAAAAGACAAACACCGCAACATCGTTTTCTCGTAATGCAAGATGGTAAAATCCGGTGGGAGCCAGCCTCGCTTATTTCAGTGGAAAATTTTGAGATTGGGCGGTTACAGAAAAAGTGACAGTGGTTTCATCGGCGAATCTATAGTAAAAAGAATGATCCGGAGAGCGATTGGTTTGTGAGAAGCGAATTGGGGATCGCGCCAAGGAGATTTGGCTGTGTTGAGGCATTTACCTTGGAATACTGGATCGATGACGGCTGGTATGCCGGCGGATATGATATATACATGAATCCGAAGACCGGTAAGAAAGCCCCGTTCTTCGCCACTCAGAACTCAAAGACAGTCTCTGCGCACTCATTCGAAATCAGCTCGCAATCGGAGCTGAATGATCAAAAAAAGTGGGCACTCAAGGATTTCTCTCTAAGTGCCTGAATTTTTCCGTGGCCGGAAATAAGTTCTGTTTCTCAAATGATGCCCTCAAGACTTCGCGTACGGGCGCTCAAGAGACTGGCAAGCTATTTGCACCAGAAACGATCTCTCGACGTTCCATCAACCTTTTCAGGAATATGCAGGGTTTTTTTCAGGGAGGGGCCTTGACAATATTGATGGACGTTAAGTTCACCACCTCTGAACAGGTTGCATCCGATTGTAATGATATGCCTTCACTATTGTAGCGGAAAGACTGCAGTAGCTGTGCACTTGCTTGCTTGATTTATTGGCTGCTCAAATCGAAATGACTTATACTTGGCTGAAGTGATTTTGAACGGGATTACAAGATAGCAAGCAATTTGTGAAACGCGCCACTGGATGAAGATTGTCCATAGCCGGATGGAGCACATGGAAGGTACGCAGCTACAAGAAAGCATTCGGGTGGAGTTGGTCAGGCAGGCGCTGAAGTTGGCTCCTATTGCCGTTTTTGCAACTCTTCTGAACGCATTCGTTCTTGTCCTGGTCTTATGGCAATCCATTTCGCACACGTCATTGATCATCTGGTTTTCGATTACTTTTTGTCTCGCGGTTCAGCGCTACCTTTTTCTATATAAGTATCGAGGAGGTTCGCTCCAGCCCTATCAGGCTGCGCGGGTGGTCAAGAGTTTTCTGGCCGGTCTCGGTTTATCCGGAATCGTCTGGGGCTCCGTTGCGGTTTTTCTTTTTCCCCTGGATTCACCTACGCATCAAATCCTGATTGTCTTTGTCCTGTGCGGGATGGTTGCTGGTGCCGCTGAGACGTTTTCTCCCATTCTTCCAGCTTTTGTAGCATTTTCGCTACCGGCATTGGTCCCCTTATTCATTCGTTTTCTCACCATTGGCGGGGCTGTTTACAATGCGATGAGCGCCATGACGCTCCTTTACATGGGGATGACATTAATCATTGCAAGGCGCATCAATATCACGAACAGGAAATTGGTCGAACTTAAAGAACATTTTTCTCGGATGGCGGAGGAGCGGACAGCCTATAGCGCACGGCTGCAGGAAGAAATGTCCGAACGCCGTCGAATGGAAGATTCACTGCGGGATTCTGAAGAACGGTTCAGGCTCCTGGCTTCGCGCCTCTTGTCAACACAGGAGGAAGACAGGAAAAGGATAGCCAGAGAGCTGCACGACAGCATTGGCGCATCGCTGAGCGCTGCGAAATTCAGCATGGAAAATGCAATCGATCAGATTCAAACGGGAACGGTCAAGCTTGAACCGATAGATTATTCCATTCGGGTAATAAAGCTGGCTATCGATGAGGTGAGAAAAATAGTCATGGATCTACGCCCATCTATTTTGGACGACATGGGAATCGTCGCCACTCTTAACTGGTTTTGCGAGCAATTCCAGACGATTCACTCAAATATCCATGTCGATGTAGAGATTGAAATCAATGGGGGTGAGATACCGGAAACGCTCGAGATAATTATTTTTAGAATCGTTCAGGAAGCTTTCCACAATATTGCTAAGTATAGCGCGACGGAGTGGGTGGATGTATCGATCACTAAATTACAAAATACGGTACGACTGAGTATAGAGGACCATGGGATAGGGTTCGACTTAAGGGCGATCTATGCAGATAGAAAGTCTGGAAAAGGGTTTGGTCTTATGAGCATGAGAGAGCGCACGGAACTTTCAGGCGGAATCTTCGTAATTGAATCTAGAATTGGAGAAGGAACCAGGATCCAGGCCTCGTGGACATTGCCCCGTTAACAGTCCTGCTCGGTGGAAGGGTTTCAAATTTCCCGCAGCCGATTTCCACAGCGGTTTTCAGTCAGTTTCTCAGAGAAATTTGTGGTTGGCGGTTACAAAACAGTAACAGTGGTGGCGGTCTCATTCTCTTATTGGAAATTTATTCTTGATTGGCTCTGAGATTTCATGAAAATCAATCCACTGTAAGAAGCGGTGCATCCTTTTTATATTACACTCGACTCACTGGTTTCCCTGGAAAATCCCCGTAGAAACGGAAAAGGCACTCAGCGATTTCTCGCTAAGTGCCTGATATTTATTGATGGCGAGGCTCAGAATCGAACTGAGGACACGAGGATTTTCAGTCCACTGCTCTACCGACTGAGCTACCTCGCCACAACCCTTTGGATGCTAGCGGAATTGGCGAGGGGTGTCAATATTTTTTAGGTGAATGGACACGTGGGGCGCGGAATAGATGAGCAGGGCGGTGGATTAAAGAGCCATACAGTGAACGAGTTTCTAGTTTTAGTTCCTGGTTTTTGGTTCGGCTGGAAATGTCCCAGCCCGGCACGTCTCTCCCCGACTCGAAACTCCCGGAAGAATTTTGTTTTTAGTTCCTGCATGAGCGCTAATTTGGTTCGGTTTCGCCCTTTGTGGTGCTGTTGAGTTCCTTCAGCAGGGACTCGAGGTCGTTTTCCGAAAGCTCGATTACAAAATCGTCGGCGGACCCGTCCTGCCCCGGCCCCGCTTTCTCGGGCGGCGCCACGAATTGTGCGGGATCGATTTCGGGCAGTTCCCGCTTCAGTCCCGGAAGGTCGCCTATGAATTTCGGAATCAACTCGCCGCTGGAGGCTGTCTGCGCTTTGTTGTCAGGTGGAGTCAAATAATCGTCGAGTCCGTGCGCGGTTCCTGCCGCTAAGGGTGTTTCTACCGGCCCTGTTTCGGATGCCGGAGGCTCTTCGTCAGCCGGTGATAAAAATTCCGGAACGCTCATGCCGGCATCGGCGGAACTGCTTCCCGGCACGGTCTCCTGCTGTGGGCTTGTGAGGGGGCCGTTATCTATCAGCAGTTCGAGTTCCTGATCGGAGAGGTCGAGCAGGCTGAAATCCTCCTCAGGCTCGTCGGGTTGCGCAATTGCCGTAGCTGCCTGCGGCGCGGCGCTTTCGGGGTCTGCCTGCCAGAATCCGCCGCCAAACCCGTCTCCGATGGCGAATGCGGTGGATATTTCGCTCTCCACTGGGCCGCTCTCCTGCTTTACGGGATGTTCATAGTCGCTCAGAAGTGATCCCAGCAGGGACGGGACCGCCGGCTTGGATGCAAAAAGTCCGAGACCCTCTCTCGTACCTGTCAGGCTGGTTCGGCATTTTTTGCATTCGGAGAGGTAATCGAAACTGACATAGCCGCACTTAGCACACCTCATTGTAGGTACCCCCTTGCTTCATTCAATCCAAATCCGATTCTTCAGCCATCGACTCCTGCCGTGCATCTGTCCCCATATCGCCCCACAAGAGCTGGATGGAGCAAACAAGGGCCACAGCAGCCGTCTCAAGGCGTAATGTCCTTGGCCCAAGGCTCACCGGCCTGAACCCGGCGCCAATCAGCGCTGCAGTTTCCACGCTGTCCCATCCGCCTTCGGGGCCAAGAACGGCCAGAATCCGGTGAACACCCGTCCCCGAGCGTTGCCTCAGACCGCTGATCCCATTGCCGGCCTTGCGCTCCAGCGCAAACAATTTCAAACTGTCCTGCGCGGCCCAGGCTTCAACCTTAAATGCGGTGAGAAAACTGTCCAGGTCCTCGAAAATATCAATTTCCGGAGTTCTTGCCCGCCTGCTCTGGCAAATCGCCTCGCCCGCTATCCTGGACCAGCGCTGCTTTTTCTTTTCGGCCTGTTTCCCTGAAAGAGCATACTGGCTCCTCATCGCCCGGAAAACAGCCATGCGAATAACGCCCAGTTCGGTTGCCTGCCTTATGAGCAGGTCCATTGTATCCGAGCGGGCCATTGCGAGGCCGAGTGTAATCCCCAGCGGTGATTCGCAGCCCGTGTGGTCCAGCTTCCCGATCAAACGAACGCTGACAGTTCCCCTGCGGATTCCAGTGATCCGGCACTCCCAGACAGCCCCCTGTCCGTCAAGCAACTCTATGGATTCTCCCACTCGTGCGCGCAGAACGCTCTCCAACTGTCGCGAAAGGTGAGCCGGGAGATCGAAAGTCTCAGTGTCCGGCGTGCCTTCGGGCAACAAAAAGCACTTCCGCGTCATTTTCCCTACATCCCGAGCATATAGGAAAAGTACCAGTGGAAAAAAAGCTGGCCCCAAAAGATGTATGCGACGGCGCCAAAAGCGAGAAAGGGGCCGTACGGTAGAGCCGAGCCAAGGCCTTTTCCAGACCGCCACATCAATGGCAGAGCAATAAGCATGCCTGAAACCGAAGATACGAGGACGGTAAATATGACCCCCGGCCAGCCGATGAAGGCCCCTATCATCCCGAGCAGCTTTATATCGCCTCCGCCCATTCCCTCCTTGTGCCTCAAAAGTGCATAGCCTGTTGCGATCGCGTATAGAATCCCTCCACCCAGGATTATCCCAAGAAGCGAATCCCACCAGGAAAAGCCGGGCGTGAAGAAGGAAAACACCAGGCCCAGCGCGATCCCTGACAGTGACAGAATATCGGGAATGAGGAAGGTGTCGATGTCGATCATGGCAATTATCAGCAGAAGCGAACAGAAAAAGAACTCGATTGCCAGTTGAGGGTGAAGCCCATAGCGGCGGAACAACAGCATCGCCAAAAGACCGCTCATACCTTCCACAAGAGGGTATCTAAGGGAAATCGGGGTTTTGCAGCGGCGGCACTTTCCGCCCAATAAAATATAGCTCATCATCGGGATGTTATCATAGGCCGCAATTGCGTTTCCACAGGCGGGGCATCTCGAACCCGGCCGCACGATCGACTGACCTGCCGGTAACCGGTAAATGACAACATTGTAAAAGCTGCCCAGGATGCAACCCACCATGAGGGCTACAAACTGAGGGCCGATTATCGGGACTGCTTCAACCAGGGTCATCGCTGATCACTCGCTGTTCGCTGCTCATTCTTGCGCCGCCGTGGAAGGCGGCGCTACCAGGTTTTTGGGCTCACTGCTCCTCGGGTAACGATAGAACCAAGAGGAATTATTTTCTTTTGCTTCTTCTGCTCACTGCTCACTGCTCACTGTCTTTGCTTCCTGTTCGGGTTCCTGTTTCTTCTTGAACTTACAGGAGGGATTTATGCAAAAAACAGTCCCTGTCCCAGTCTTCCCCTGCCTGCGAAAAAGAACCGGCGCATTGCACATTGGGCAGCCTTCCTGAACCGGCTCGCCCTGAAAGATCATTTTGCAAGCCGGATATTTATCGCACCCGTAAAAGCGCCCCCGCCGGCTCATCCGTTCCACCAGTTTCCCGCCGCATCCTTCGCGCGGACAGGCGATGCCCGTGGAAACAGGCCGCGTGTTCCGGCATCCCGGGTACCCGGTGCAGGCAAGAAAAGCACCGTAGCGGCCATGCTTGAGCGCCATGGGCTTGCCGCACTTTTCGCAGATCTCACCGGTAAGGGCCGGCTGTTGGTGCTCGACGGAATGAATGTGCCCTTTTTCGTCCCTTTCATAATCCGAGGTGAACGAACACTTCGGGTACCCGCTGCAGGCCAGAAAAGGACCGTTGCGGCTCAAACGGATGATAAGGGGCATGGTGCAGCGCGGACACTTCAGTTCCGTGGGCAGCCCGGAGCTCTTGAGGTTCGTCATCTCTTTACGGGCGGAGTCCAGAGTCTTTGAAAAAGGGCCGTAGAAATCGCTCAGAAGATGCTGATACCGGCGTCCGCCATGTTCAATTTCATCGAGGTCTTTTTCCATACCTGCTGTAAACTTCACGTCAACTATGTTTGGAAAATTCGTCGAGACAAGCCGGTTGATTATCATTCCGAGTTCGGTTGGAAGCAGCCGCTGCTTCTGGCGTAAAACATATTCCCTGTCCACGACAGTGGATATAATCGTGGCGTAGGTGCTGGGCCTTCCGATTCCAAGCTCTTCCAGGGTCTTTATAAGGGTGGCTTCCGTAAACCTTGGCGGAGGCTGCGTAAAATGCTGCTTCGGTTCGAGTTCGAGCAGGTCCAGGGGCTGGCCTTCGGAGAGGTCAGGCAGCCTCTCTTCGGCTTCGCCCTTTTCCGGCTCGTCTTTTGCCTCTTCGTAGAGGGCCAGAAATCCAGGGAAAACAATCACAGACCCGTTCGCTCTCAAGGTGTGGTCGCCCGCCTGAATGTCTATCGTGGTCTGATTTATCAGGGCCGGCGCCATCTGGCAGGCGACAAACCTTTTCCAGATCAGGGTATAGAGGTTCAACTGCTCTTTGCTCAGGTACTTTGACAGGGCTTCCGGAGTGTGGCCGACATCCGACGGACGGATCGCCTCGTGCGCTCCCTGGGCGTCCTTCCTGGATTTGTAGAAGACAGGTTTTGCCGGCAGGAAGTTGTCCCCCCACTTTTTCCCGATAAACTCTCTTGCCGCCTGCACCGCATCCTGGGAAAGCCTGGTTGAATCGGTACGCATATAGGTGATGAGACCCACAGCACCCTCCTGCCCAACCTCGATCCCTTCATAGAGTTTTTGCGCTATGCTCATCGTCTGTCTGGCCGAATAGTGAAATCTGCGGGCGGCGTCCTGCTGGAGTGTGCTGGTGATAAAAGGAGGGAATGCACTTTTTTGACGCTGCTTTTTCTCGACTTCGCTTACGCTGTAGAGGGCGGATTTGAGCGCCTGCACGTGGAGGTCGGCTTCATCCTGAGTGCCAATAACACATTTTCGCTTTTTGAACCGGACCAGTTGGGCCGAAAAAGGCATCGGCGCGGAAGAAGAATCGGCGCGCGGATTGAGTCTGGCGTTGATTGTCCAGTATTCCTGTTTTTCGAAACGGTGGATTTCTTCTTCCCGCTCGCAAATCAGCCTGAGGGCTACCGACTGCACCCTGCCCGCACTCAGGCCTGCCCTCACTTTCTCCCACAACAGAGGCGAGATCATGTATCCAACGAGCCGGTCCAGGGTTCGCCGTGCCTGCTGCGCTTCATAGAGCCTGGGGTTGAGTTCGTCGGGCTTCGCAAGGGCTTCCGCGATAGCCTTTTTTGTAAGCTCGTAGAAAAGTACTCTTCGAACCGGTTTCTCCGTGGCGCCGATCTCCTGGGCTATATGCCAGGCGATTGCCTCTCCTTCCCTGTCCGGGTCAGGACCCAGATAGATGGCGTCAACCTTGGATGCGGCTTTTTTGAGTTCTTCCATTATTTTTTTCTTCCCACGCATAACCTGGTATTCCGGCTTGAATTCATCCTCGATGTTGATTCCAAGCCGATTGCCGGGAAGATCCTTGACATGCCCTACGCTGGCCTTGACGATGAAGTCCTTGCCCAGATAGCGTTCAAGGGTCTTCGCCTTGGTGGGAGATTCAACGATCAGAAGTGATTTTGACATCTAAATATTACCTCGTTGTTCCATTATAACAGCTCAAGAAATAAAATACTTTCCAGGCAACTGGTTCACAAGCCCCCTGAGTTCCAGTTCGAGAAGCATCGCGGCGGCGCGCTGTGCTGTGATTTCTGCCTCCTTGGCGATTTCATCAATATGTTTCGGAACCTTGCCCACAATTCTCAAAAGAATTGTTTCTTCAGGACTACCCTGCGGTAGCGGGCCTGCCCCGGACGCTGATCCGTGGTTCATGCTCCAAAACCTTACTACTAATATCTGAAGGACGCATTTTTTAAGCCAAACGTAATGCTCCAAAGTAACCTGCTATCTACAATTAATCTTTCAAAATAACATCATCGCTGCATAATTTACAAATTCAAATCGAAAATCTGTTGTAATTGCATATACCTAGACATCAATTGAGTTCTTGGGGTTTCCATAAGGTAATCGAGGGCATGGGGAAGCTCAGGCAGGAACTCAAATATCGTGGGACTTAGCTGCTGATATAATTTGTCACAATTTTGACTTTTCCATCTCTGTCCTTCGTGCAGTCGGACTCTTTCATCACAACCAAAATTCTCCGGCTATTTTGGTAACATGAAAAAACAGCGATTTCCCGGGCTGAAGTTCCAGGTCGGTTTTTGAACGCAAATTTTATCTTTAGAAATCGAAAAGTTACGACGCCGGCAAGCTGTTTCAAGTCTCCCGGGCTCGGCGGCAACGCGGCCGGCAGGCCGCGGCGAGGTATACCAGGAGCGGCCGCCACGTAAGCGACCGTTCATATTATACCGGAAGTCGCAACACGGCCCTAAGACCCTTTACTGCGCGGCTTTGAAGACTGATCTCTCCCCGGTGAAGGTGGACTGCCTCCCTAGCAAGGTTCAACCCGAGGCCGGTGCTCTTTTTGCCCGTTTCAGGCCTCTGGAGGGAGAAAAACCGTTCGAAAACCTTTTCCCTGGCGTATTCGGGAATCCCGGGTCCTTCGTCGTCCACCGTGAAATTGAGCATTCTTGCGTCCGCGTGAATGCCGATTTCGATGCGCCCGCCGAAAATACCTAATTTTGTTATTCATGACCGCGCCTCTCCTTCTTCCTTCTTGTGTGATAGAAAAATGGATGTCATCGCCAACCGGCGCAGATCATGCCGAACGAAGATGAAAGAAATTTGAAGAGCCCGTGAAAAGCGGGTGAAAAAGGGCAATAAGGAATTAAGGATTGAGGGATCGAGTAACTTAAATTCGAAATTCGTGCTTTCGCTTGGCAGAAAAATATATTGACAACGAAATCGAAGCAAACTAGAAAGGAGTGAATGTTCATTCCGGTTAGAGGCTATGCTCTATGACTAAGCCAGACAAGCGTGAAGAAATAGTCCGCGCCGCCCTCGAACTCATTGCCGAACATGGTTTCCACGGTGCTCCCATGGCGATGATCGCAGAGCGGGCAGGGGTTGGCGCCGGTACAATCTACCGCTATTTCGAGAACAAGGACGTGCTGATTGCCGAGCTTTATCGGGAACTCGAAGATCGGATCTATCCCGTCGTGATGGAGGGGTACGAATGGGAGAGGCCGATCAGAGAGCGTTTTCTCCATCTTGGAAAGGCGCTCTTGCGATACTTCATCGGAAATCCCCTCGATTTCCGTTACATCGAGCAGTTTCACAACTCCCCCTATGGCGTGGCGATCCGCAGAGGTAAGATTTTGGGTGAGAAAGGAGAGCGAGATGTGTACCGCGAGCTTTTTGAAGATGGAGTTTCCCAACAGGTTATAAAGGATCTCCCCCTTTCCGTACTTTTCGCCCTGGCGTTCGGTCCGCTCCTGACTGTGATAAGGGACCATATTCTCGGTTTTGTATTGCTGGACGAAACCATGATCGCCCGGATTGCCGAAGCATGCTGGGACGGATTGAAACGGTAAGATAGCTAATGGAAAAGGGGAAGAAGTCGTTGAAATTTGGAATGAATGTTCATTCTGTACTCTGAATGATGACGATCTCTTCGTTTGATCGAATAGTATGGCAGTCAATTTTTCAGTGGCTTACCGAACGGATTTTTGTGGGAGAACAAATATGAACAGCGAAACACCCGGAAACGGAAACGGCGGGACGGATACGCTTCCGATAACAGATCAAGCCATTGCAACAGACGCAGAGCAGGAAGTTCGAACGATGGAACAATCGGGCAGCGGCAATACAGTAGCCGTAAAGATACAGCATCGGCGCAAACGCCTGCTGCACATCATCCTTGCCGCCGTCGCACTTCTTACCTGCATCGCGGGCGGAGCGTATTACTTCCGGAACATAGAGCCCTACGAGTCCACCGATGATGCGTACATCGACGGGCATGTGATTTCGATCAGCCCTCAGGTGTCCGCCCTGGTGGCTGCGGTTCATATCGACGACAACCAGTACGTTCACAAGGGTGATCTCCTGGTGGAATTAGACCCGACAGACTACCAGGTTGCGCTAAACCAGGCGCGCGGCGCCGAGGCATCGAAGAAGGGCAAGCTGGAGCAGGCCCGTGCGGGTGTGGATACCGCCGAAAGCGCGGTTGTTCAGGCGAGAGCGGGAGTAGAATCCGCCCAGGCGATGCTCGAAAACGCTGACCACGCTTTGAAGCGGTACCAGGGGCTCGCTACACAGGCCCGATCGCAGCAGGACGTGGACACCGCGACAGCGAACCGCAAGACGGCCGCCGCGGGAGTCGAGCAGGCAAAAGCCCAACTTCAGGCGGCGCAATCGCAGGTGATGTCGGCTAAGGCGAACGTCATCGCCGCGGATGGCGACTACCGGAAAGCCCAGGCCGACACGAGCCGTGCGGAGGTGAACCTGGGATACTGCGGAATTATTGCAGCCGCGGACGGCCGCATTACCAACAAGGCGGTGGACCCCGGCGCCTACGTCACCCCTGCAAACCCGCTGTTTCAAATCGTTCCCACGAACGTTTGGGTCATCGCCAACTTCAAAGAAACGCAACTCAACTACATGCAGGCCGGCCAGCCCGTGACGCTCACCGTCGATGCCTACCCGGATATGGAGCTTCACGGCAAGGTGGATTCGATCCAATCCGGTACAGGTTCGCGCTTCAGCATCATCCCGGTCCAGAACGCCACAGGCAACTTCGTGAAGGTAGTGCAGCGCCTGCCGGTGAAGATCATACTCGACGCCGGAGTCAACGATGACCCGACGCATCTTCTGTCGCCCGGAATGTCGGTCGAGCCGAAGGTCCGTGTGCACTGCACCGGGTGTTGGGATAAGTTTTATACATTTATCCGGGAAAACGCTTTTTTCGGAAAAGCGGCATAACGGTGGCCTTCCCTCCAACTCCAAACAGTGCTGCCAAACCTGGCGTAAACCCGTGGCTGGTTGCGATAGTCGTGTCGATGGCGACCTTCATGGAGGTGCTTGATACGAGCATCGCCAATGTGTCGCTCGGCCACATTGCCGGCAACCTTGGCGCAGGTCAGAGCGAGGCCACCTGGGTGCTGACAAGCTATCTCGTGGCCAACGCCATCATCATTCCCATCAGCGGATGGCTGTCGTCCGTGCTCGGCCGTAAACGGTTTTACATGTTGTGCGTGGCGCTTTTCACCGTGAGCAGCTTTCTATGCGGCATGGCCTCGTCGCTGGGCATGCTGCTGCTATTTCGCGTACTTCAGGGGGCCGGCGGCGGCGGTCTGGCTCCCAGTGAACAGGCGATGCTTGCCGACACGTTCCCGGGGCGGTACTTCGGGATGGCGTTCGCAATCTACGGAATGTCCGTCGTCCTGGCGCCGGCACTCGGACCGACCCTGGGCGGCTGGATCACCGACAACTATTCCTGGCGATGGATCTTCTTCATGAACGTCCCCGTGGGGCTGCTGTCGCTGTTCCTTACCGGCCGCTTGATCCAGGACCCGCCCTCCGCGGTCGAGGCTTCCAAGCGCGAACGGGCGAGAGGCATCCGTGTCGATTACATGGGCTTCGCCTTCGCGGTCCTGGCCTTCGGCTGTCTCCAGGTCGTGCTGGATAAGGGACAGGAAGAGGACTGGTTCGGATCTACGTTCATTTGTGTCTTCGTGGGCCTGATGTTGATCGGCTTTGTCGGATTGATCGTCTGGGAGACGATGGTCGTAAAAGATCCAATCGTCGACATCCCGCTCCTGGCCAACACTAATCTGGCAACCTCCATGGTCCTTATGCTGGTCGTCGGGTTCATCCTGAACTCCACGACCGTGTTGATTCCGCTATTCGCGCAGCAGTTGCTCGGCTACAACGCCACTCATGCCGGATTGTCCCTGATGCCGGGCGGGTTTGTTCTCATGCTGGTCTTCCCGATCGCCGGCCAGTTGGTGCGGCGGGTGCAACCCAAGTACATGATGGCCGTTGGACTGTTGATTCTGACCGCATCGCTTTACAACCTTTCCGGCTTCGAAACGCAGGTCTCATTTGAACATCTGGCATGGGCGCGGGTCATCCAGTGTGTCGGGTTACCGCTCTTCTTCATTCCGCTGAACACAATCGCCTATAGCAATCTTCCGGCGGGGAAGTCCAACAGCGCCAGCGCGATGATCAACCTCATGCGGAATCTGGGCGGCGGCATCGGCATTTCAGTGGCGACCACGATGCTGACCCGCCGCGCGCAAGTACATCAAGCCGAGATCGCCGCCTCCACTACGCATTTCTATCAGCCGTTCGTCAACCACATGCATGCGATGGGCGGGTTTACCCAGAAGAATATCGTTGACATCTACAACACCGTGCAGGTTCAGGCCGCAATGCTTTCTTATCTGGACGTCTTCAGATTCTTGACTATCGTCTGCGTGATTGTGATCGGTCTGGTACTGATGCTGCGTCGAGTGAAACACGGCGGGCAAACGGTGATGACCCACTGATGAAAAGCTCGCGACAAAGAGGATTTTTCATGAAAGCCCTTCGCACAGTTCTTGTCCTGCTGGCTGTCGGATCATTTGCCGGTTGCACGGTTGGACCCGACTATCACCTTCCGGAATCGAACCCGCCGGCGCAATGGAGCGAAACGCTGGCCGGCGGAGAGACGAACAATTCCCCTTCCATCGCCACCTGGTGGAAGAGTTTCAATGATACGGAACTTGACTCGCTGGTTGAGCGGGCCGTGCATTCCAACCTGGATTTGCGAATCGCCGAAGCGCGTGTGCGCGAAGCCCGAGCCCAGCGCGGCGTAGTGGAAGCCGACTTCTGGCCGAGCGTCGATGCCAAAGGCTCCTATACCCGTGCGAGGGAGAGCGCAAACCAACCGCTGCTTGGACCGCTTTTGCCGCCGGGCATTCCGCTTAGCAATGACGTTTACCAGGCGGGATTTGACGCTTCGTGGGAGTTGGATGTGTTTGGCGGCACGAGGCGCGCCGTAGAGGCTGCGGACGCGGGTATCGCCGCCGCCGTCTATAGTCGGCGGGATGTGCAGGTGACTCTGGTCTCGGAAGTAGCTCGCAATTACGTCGAGGCGCGCAGTTTCCAGCGTCGATTGGAAATCGCGCGGGAGAACATCAAAGCCCAGCAGGACGCTGTTGCACTGGCTAGCGACCGTTTTCAACATGGCCTCACCAGCAATCTCGATGCCGAGCAGGCCGCCACCGTTTTGGCCCAGACGGAAGCTCAAGTCCCAACTCTGGAAAAGGGGCTCCAAACGTCGATTCATCGCCTCGGTGTACTCCTGGGACAAGAGCCGGGAGCGCTGCTGGCCGAATTGGCGACCGTAGCGCCGATCCCTGCGGCACCCCCGAAGGTGCCGGTTGGGCTGCCATCCGATCTGCTTCGCCGCCGGCCGGACATCCGCGGCGCCGAGCGCCAATTAGCCGCCGCTACCGCGCAGATCGGCGTCGCCACGGCGGACTTGTTTCCGAAGTTCTCGCTGACGGGAGATGCCGGATTTCAGAGCGTCAGCGCGAGCGACTGGTTCACGGCCGGCAGCCGGTTCTGGTCGGTCGGTCCAACCGTGCAATGGCGAATCTTCGACGCCGGTCGAATTCGCGGCAACATCCGCGTCCAAAACGCCAGGCAGGAACAGGCGCTGGCCAGTTACGAAAAGACCGTGCTGACGAGTTTTGAGGATGTCGAAAACGCGCTGGTCGCTTACGCTAAAGAACAAACACGTAACGTTTCGCTTGAGGAGGCTGTCAAGAGAAGCCGAAACTCGCTCCAGATATCGAGCCAACGCTACGCCAACGGCCTGAGCAACTTCATCGACGTGCTCGATGCCGAACGTTCGCTGTATCAGGCCCAGGATAACCTCGTCCAGAGCAGCCAGGCAGTCAGCGAGGATCTTATCGCCCTCTACAAGGCACTGGGCGGAGGATGGGAAGAGTCGAAGCCCGCTTCCGATCCATCGAAGATTGCGGCGGCAACGGAAGGAGGTGAATAAAGAAGGTTGTAGCTAATCCTGAACGCTCGGGCGCGATTTACTGGTAGCGGACCTTTCGCAGTGGGGGTCGGCGTGGGGTTCAGGTCTCCATTTGACAGGAGAAAACCGGGAAACGGAGATTTGATCCCACAGCCCCTGATCGAATTTGCAGACCTTGACGGACACAACTCAATACGGGTTGCTTTCCGAAGAACCTGATTGAGCTTGTTAACGGTGAACTGGAATTGTGAGGAATAAACATGTGGCATGCAACTGCACGGGATCTCGCCATGTATGTCACCGACCACTGGGGCGATACACGGTTATCCGAATTGAGCAGCGTAATCGATCTCGGCCCCGGGGATTCTCTCCCCGATCAGGACACTCTCGACCATCTCATCTCATGTTGTTACCAGGCAAGCCTTATGAGGGAGGAAGACAGACCCGTACGGTTTCGTCTTGTTTTGAGAGATCCCGGCTGTTTCGACGGTAAGGACGGACCGCCTACAGGTCTGCATCGGCTTCTGTTTGGCGAGCCGCAACCTTTTGACGAGTACAAACTGCAGAGGCTGTCTCCTGCGACTGATTTCTATCGATCTCTGATTGGAGTAAGACATGGCGCTCACGAGGGTCTGCAGATCTGGGGTATGGTCCACTCCGGGTCTCGATGGGTCCAAAAAGTATACGGCGGAAGGATGGTCGCACCCCCTCTGCCCCTCTCGCTGATCGTCTACGTGACTGATCCCGGTCGAATAACTGTCTGCAAAGGTCCTTTGACGATTGCAACATTAAATCGTGGTCAGATCATTTCACCTATACACGAGGTCTTTGACTCAGCCTGGATTTCCGCCGGTTTTCCCTCCATTCGCTCCAGGTTGTGGGAGTTACACATAGAAGCAAAGAATGCAGCCAAAAAGCCCTGGGCGGATCTCGATCCCGGAATTGTGAACACAATTGCCCAACAGGTAGCCAGGCGTATAATCAGTTATGTCAGAAATTCCGGGCACGGCGGCACAATCCTCGTCATCCCTCCACAAATGGTTGAGCAAGTGTTCGAGGAAAACCCATACTTGAACATTGAATACAGGGTGACTGATGAGGCCACACGAAAAAGATTTCAGACGTTGCTGGTGAACCTTATGAACACACTTGCCGAGGTATATGGCCGGAAGGCAAACAAAGGCAAGCCCGTTGGATGGGATGAGTATGTGGCCAGCAACGAAGAATCCCTTGCCCTGCAGGATGAGGCTGTTTTTGATCTCGCACATCTTTTTGCAGATTTGACCTTGGTGGATGGTGCGGTAGTATTCACCAACGCGTTCGAGTTGCTGGGGTTTGGGGCGATGATTTCCGTGGGACTGAAGGGGGTTAAGACAGTGGCTCGCGCATTGGATGTAGAAGGGCTTCAGAGAGAACAGGTAAACTCCGGAAGCTTTGGGGCCCGGCACCGGTCTGCATTCCGTTTTTGCAATGCCGTGCATGAGGCACTTGCTATCGTAGTCTCTCAGGATCGCCTGGTGCGCTTCGTCAAATGGAAAGAAGGCACGATTACCTATTCGGATCATGTCGCAACAAGCATCATGGATTTTTAACTGAATAGCCGCCAGCTCAGGCTCAGCGAAAGTCTACACGGCTTGCCAACAGATTGATTTTGAGATGTTTCAAAATATGATCCACTTATCGTAAGATCATTCAAATGGAGCGTACGGCAAGTGACAAACCCTGCTTGAACCCTTGAGAACCCATCTCATTATGGTCTTTCCGGCAGGCCGTGTGCCATATGGGGGTAAGGGAGGGGATGGGAGATACGCGGTTTCGCAGATGGGAGATTCAAATATCAGCAGTGACTTTGACTTTTGAACACTTAAATTCGATTTAATTTTAATTATGTTCCTGAAATAAAATACTTTCCCGGCAATTGAGAGACAAGTCCCCTTAGTTCAAGTTCGAGCAAAATCGCGCCGGTGCGCTGAACCGGCAAGTTTGCCTCATGAGCTATTTCATCTATATGTTTCGGCACCTTATCCATAATTCTCAAAAGAATTGTTTCTTCCGGACTGCCCTGCTGTAGCAGGCCTGCCCCGGACCCTGATCCGGGGGCCTGCCTGCCTGCCTTTTCCTTCCCGGGGAGCTCCCCATTATTTGTTTCCCCTGAGCGGAGGTGTGCGGGACGGATAAGGGGCCGGATTTCTTCCAGAACGTCTTCGACACTTTCAACCAGTTTGGCGCCCTGCCTGAGAAGCCGGTGCGCACCCTTGCTCCGCATGCTTTGAGCCATCCCTGGAACGGCGAAGACCTCTCTGCCCTGTTCCAGAGCAAACCGGGCGGTTATCAGTGAACCGCTCCTTTCGGCGGCTTCCACTACGACAACGCCAAGCGAAAGACCGCTGATTATGCGGTTTCTCGACGGAAAATTGCCCGGTGTTGGAGGCGTGCCAAGTGGAAATTCGGTCAGCAAGGCGCCGCTCCGGGCAATTGCCTGCCTGAGATCGGCGTTCACGGTTGGATAATCCACGTCCAGCCCGCAGCCCAGAACGGCAAGCGTTCTTCCCCCGGCTTTGAGCGCACCGCGGTGCGCGGCGGAGTCGATGCCGACCGCAAAGCCGCTCACGACGGCAACGCCGTTCCGAGCCAGATCGGAGGTCAATTTTTCGGCAAATATGATTCCTGCGGGTGATGCATATCGTGAACCCACAACTGCAATGGAGACCAGATCGCGAGCCATGAGCGCCCCCGACGAAAACAAAACGGCGGGAGGGTCAGGGATTTTGAGCAGGTTTGAGGGATAATCGTCATCGCCGATGCATATCAGCAGGAAATTGTTTTCTTTAATCTTCGTCCATTCGGATTCCGGGTCCCTGACAAACTGCCTTGCGGCAAGGGCCTGCAGCGACTTGTCCCGGCCCAGGCCGGTTTCGCATAAAGCCTTGAGTCCAGCCTCAAGCACCTTTTCGGCAGACCCGAAAACCTCGACGAGGCGCAGGATGGACCTGTTCCCAAGGCCTTGTACGAGCTTGAGTTTGAGCCAGGCGATCCGGTTGTGCTCCCGGTCAGCGGAAATGGAATGAGAATTGCTTTTGTCCTCTATTTGCTCGCTCCCGTCAAAGTGTTATTGCAATGATACCTGGCTGGACGCTCAGGATAAGTATATGGCGATAAGCGATTTGTCAAATGATCACCATCAGTTTAAAATACCAACGGCGGAGAAATTATCCCCTAAATCCCTGAAAGCTTTCGCAGTAATGGATAAAGCGGCGAATACAAAAAGGGCCTCAAAGCCCGAACTACTTTCGCCGGGCGGCAGCCTGGAGAAGCTGAGGATTGCCTTTTTGTACGGTGCCGACGCGGTATATGCTTCCGGAAAAGATTTAGGGCTGCGCGGTTTTGCTCATAATCTTGACACCGAGGAACTCGCGGCGGCAACCGTAATTTCTCGCCTGCTCGGCAAAAAGATTTATATAACGGTCAATATTTTTGCGCGCCAGCCGGACCTGAAGAAAATCCCCCCCTATCTCGAATACCTACAGGAACTGAAGGTCGATGCTCTCATAATCTCGGACCCCGGCGTGGTGTTGCTTGCCCGTAAATACGCCCCGGAAATCCCCATTCATCTTAGCACCCAGGCAAACACGACCAATTCATCGAGCGTGGAATTCTGGGCGGAGCAGGGCGTGCGCCGGATAAATCTCGCCCGCGAATTGAGTTTTCGGGAAATAGCCGAGATCGCGAAGAAATCAAAGGCCGAAATCGAAATATTTGTCCACGGGGCTATGTGCATGTCCTATTCGGGCCGCTGCCTGATGAGCGCCTTTCTCAATCCGCCCGGCCCCCCTTTGGAAAAGGGGGAAGCAAATGCCCCGCGTCCCTTGCTGCAAAAAGGGGGGAATCGGAGTGCAAACAGCGGCTTTTGCACTCAACCGTGCAGATGGTCCTGGGGGCTTGTCGAGGAAAAGCGCCCTGGCGAGGTTTTTCCGGTACAGGAAGATGGGCGCGGAACTTATATCTTTAATTCGAAAGATCTGTGCCTGCTCGAAGAGATCGGTGAACTCGCAGACATTGGAATAAGTTCGTTCAAAATCGAGGGCCGCATGAAGGGACCTCTCTACCTGGCCAGTGTCACGAGGGCCTACCGGCAGGCGATCGACCGCTGCGTTGACGGGCGCACGGCTTACATAGTCAAGTCCAACTGGATTGAAGACCTGCAGAGGGTAAGTCACCGCCCTTACACGAAAGGCCATCTGTTCGAAAATGCCCGGGCGCGTGAATCAACCGTTGAACCTCGGATTTCATATGTCCAGACTCATTCCCTGGCAGGAATCGTACGACCCTGCCCGGATTGTGATTCAGTGTCGGCAGAGGATAGGGCCGGGGGGAAAATATTCCTTGAGGCCAGATCGAGGCTGGTCCCCGGCCAAAGGCTCGAGTTCATGTATCCTGACGGTTCCAGCGCATCTCATTTTCTCGATTTATTTGAAGACCTCAATGGCAATCGCCTTGCTCAAGCCCATCCTAACAGGTGGATCAGGTTCTGCGTCGATTTTCCGGTTTTTCCGTTTCAGACGGTGAGACTGGAAACCGGGAAGGCCGCCGTAGGGGAGTTTCTTGAACCATGCGGGGCATTGATATAATAAACGGCACGACTATCGCCATGGATTTGGAGGGGGGATTTGCATAAACTTAAGGACATCGAACAGGGATGCTCGGCAAGCGGGTGCCCGGATTCAAAACAGTGCTCATTGATTGAAGAAATTGCGCTCCTGCGTGAGCAGTGCCGCAAACTCGAAGCGCTTTCCTTCGTCGATGCGCTTACGGGTCTGTACAACTTCCGATACATGCAAAAGGCCCTCGAAGTCGAGATGGAAAGGACCCGGCGCTCGAAGCTTCCGACGGGCCTGATCATGATCGACCTGGATCATTTCAAAGATGTGAACACCCTGTATGGACATGAAAGCGGCAATACCGTTCTTGCCTGGGTCGGTAAAATCATCAAAGACAGCGTTCGGGTTCTTGACGTGCCTTGCAGGTACGGCGGAGAAGAATTCGCCCTTATTTTGCCGGGCGCCTCTTTGAGACAGTCGACAACAATCGCGCAACGGCTGAGGGAAACTCTTCGCTCTAACCCGGTCATTCTTAAAGATGCGAGCCTGACCGTAACCGCTAGTTTGGGTGTAGCCATTTTCAGTTACAGCGACCAGTTTTCGGTGGGCGGTTTTCTGGACAAGTGCGACCGGCTTCTATACGAGGCCAAAGAGTCGGGCAGAGACCGCATATGCTCGGAGGACTACTGCCCGGTAACCGTGCCCGACGAAGTTACAGCCGAAGAAAAAGCGGAGCTGTTTTCCTCGTTTGAAGAGAGCGAATAGGTCCTGTATTTCCAATTTTTTTGGGGAATCTCAATTCTTTATAAACTGGCGGATAAACCCCGCCACTTCGGCTTTTCCCCGGTACACCCCGTAGTGGCCCTCGCACAGGACATCCGCCTCGATTCCGAGCAGTACTTTGAGGCTTGCGTTATAGTCCTTGGGGTTTGACAGAAAGCTGAGATCGAGAGGGCCGTGAACGTCCTGGGCGAAAAGGACTTTGAGCCCGTCCGATTCGGTAAGATACACAACCGAGCCCGGCGAGTGCCCGGGTGTGTGGATGGCCTCGATTTTTCTACCGCCCAGCGCGATGTCGCCACGTGAGCCGGTGAGTTTTCTGTCCACTTGGAAAGACTCCAGCTTTGCCCCGTACCAGTTTGCAGCCGTGACGCTGTTGTCGCCGGCCTCGAGAAAGGAGGCATCCAGTTGGTGTGCGACGATTTCGAGCCCGATGTGCCGTTTCAATTCGGCCGCCCCGCCAGTATGATCGTAATGGCAATGAGTGATCAGCAGGTATCTTATAAGCTGCGGCTCGACCCCGCATTGCCTTATGTTTGCCAGAAGCTTTTTCGCCGCCCGGCCGCATCCCGCATCTACCAGGGCTGATTCCTGACCGAACTTTATGAGGTATATCGCTGCATCTTCCGGCGATGTAAGATGTGCGCCGCCTACCTGGAAAATCTCGCTGGTGATTTCCATGACCTTATAACCCGTGTGGCCGTTTCCTGGTGGTTGCTTTTCCCGAAATACCCGGGAAATATCTGCCTATTGATAAGCCTCCGTTGCGGGCTTTAATTGAATTTCAGCGTCAGTCCCATACCTATTACATCAAAAGCTCCGGCAGGGGAAGAAAACATCCGGACGAATTCCGTTTAGCACGGGGCCGTGTGCGTGACCTCCTTTCTGCCCTTTTCGATTGCACAATCGAGCGAAGTCGAGTATCGAATCGGTGGGCAGACCGTCTGATATCCGTTATAGGACCTCGGTACAAGGCAGATGAATGGAAGAACAATGGACCGTTTTGAATGTCCTGAAGTGGACAACGCAATATTTCAGCGAAAAGGGGTTCGAGCAGCCGCGGGCTGATGCGGAAGTGCTTCTGGCCCATGCCCTGGGGGTGGAACGCATCCAACTCTATCTCAACTACGACAAACCGCTTTCAGCGGAAGAGCTGGCGCTTTTCCGGGGCCTGGTTCGCCGAAGGGCCTCTTTCGAACCTACTCAATATATCACTGGAAAACAGGAATTTTGGTCTTTGGATTTCGAGGTTACTCCCGCGGTCCTCATACCTCGCCCTGAAACCGAAGTGCTCGTGGAAAAGGCCCTCGAGATCGCGGGAAATGAACCTTCCCTTGTCCTGGATATTGGTACCGGGTCCGGGGCAATAGCGGTCGCCATGGCCCATGAGCGAACCGGAATCAGGATCGTTGCAGCCGATAAATCATGGTCCGCCATTGAGGTGGCTCGAAGAAACGCCGCGCGCCATGGTGTCGCAGACCGGATCTTTTTCGTTGCGGCCGACCTTTTCGAGGCTATTGCGCCCCTGCCGCTCTTCGATCTCATTGTTTCCAATCCCCCATACGTATCGGATGCGGAACTTCTTGACCTCTCGGCCGAAATCGCCAATTATGAACCCCGCTGCGCCCTCCGGGGGGGAGGGAAACGAGGTCTCGCCCTAATCCGAAAGATTCTCAAAGAGTTTCATGCCCGTTTGAAGCCGAAGGGATCTTTGCTCATGGAAATAGGACTGGGGCAGGCGGAAATCCTTGAAGCGGAGTTCTCGGAATGCCTGGCCGGAAGATTCCAATTTATCGAAGACTACTCAGGCATAAAACGGGTCCTGCACGTCCGCGGCAAGGGGGAGTAACTGATGGATAGGCTGGTTATCGAAGGAGGGGTTCCACTCGATGGGGAAGTGCAGATCAGCGGGGCAAAGAACTGCGTTTTGCCTCTCATGGCCGCAACTCTTTTGGCTAACGGAAAGCACACCTTCACCAACGCGCCTCACCTGCGTGACATCAGGACCATGCAGTCCCTGCTCGCATACATGGGGGCAGCCTCTCAGCACAATCACATTCTGCAGATAGACACCTCGGACATCCACACCCTTGAGGCCCCTTACGATCTGGTGAAGACGATGCGCGCCTCCGTCCTTGTGCTCGGACCGATGCTCGCCCGCTATGGCCGCGCGCGCATCTCTCTTCCGGGCGGGTGCGCAATAGGCGCGCGCCCCATAAACTTGCACATCAAAGCTCTCGAACAGATGGGCGTGGATATCTCCCTGGAGCACGGCTATGTCGTGGGGCGGTCAAAAAAACTGCGGGGTGCGCTCATCACTTTCGACCAGGTAACGGTGACGGGGACCGAAAACATCATGATGGCCGCCTGCCTGGCCGATGGGGTAACGGTTCTGAAAAACTCGGCGCGAGAGCCTGAAGTGGTGGCGCTTGCAGACTATCTCAATACGATGGGGGCAAGCGTCGAAGGCGCAGGTACGGATGAAATAACCGTCCGGGGCGTAAAGGAGCTTACCCCATCCAGTTTCGAGGTAATTCCGGACAGGATCGAAGCGGGCACATACCTCGTAGCGGCTGGAATTACGGGGGGCAGACTGAGGCTCAAGGGGTGCAGGCCGGACCATCTCCAGGCGGTAGTCCGGAAACTGGGAGATGCCGGGCTTTCGATCGAGAGCAACGGGGACCTTATCGAGGTCCACCGCAAAGGCAGGATACGAAGCGTCAATATTGAAACGCAGCCCTTTCCGGGTTTTCCTACGGACATGCAGGCCCAGTTCATGGCCCTCATGGCCCTCGCAGGCGGGGTCAGCCTGATAAAGGAGCGCATATTCGAAAACCGCTTCATGCACGTGCTCGAATTGCAGCGCATGGGCGCAGATATCGCTCTGGACGGCAGGACCGCCATCGTGCGCGGGGTCAGGAAACTTTCCGGTGCGCCCGTCATGGCAACGGACCTGCGGGCTTCGGCCTCGCTGGTCCTGGGTGCTCTGGCAGCCGACGGCGCCAGTGAAATCACCCGGATCTACCATCTGGACCGAGGCTACGAAGCCATCGAGAATAAACTCTCCGGCGTTGGGGCAAAAATCGAGCGCGTAAGGTAGCCTTCACCACGTGGAGTAATAAGGATAATAAATGGGAGCGCGTCAATCCGACTGGAAGCCGATAGATCTTGGCGGGCTTAAAACGACCAGCCTCAAAGACCGGCAAAGCAAGGTGTCGATGGCTGATTTCGCGCGTCCGCTGCCGCCTGGAGGTTCCTTCCGGCAGTTTTTGGATAGCCTGCCCTCGATACTTGCCGCTGAAGATCTTCTGAAGGCAGCCTCGGCAATATCCGAATCGGTCAGAAACGAAAAGACCGTAATTCTTGGAATGGGTGCTCATCCAATAAAAGTCGGCCTCAATCCCGTGATCATCAATGCTATCGAGCAGGGCCTTCTGTCAGGGTTAGCCATGAACGGCGCTGGAATAATTCACGACGTCGAAATCGCCCTGGCGGGGAAGACCTCGGAAGATGTTGCGGCGCATCTTGGCAGCGGCCGGTTCGGAATGGCGCATGAAACGTCTGAATTCATTCACCGGGCTGTCGTGAAGGCATATCACGAACGCGGCGAAGGGCTTGGAAGAGCGGTCGGCGAGGCGCTGCTGATGGAAAGAGCGCCCCATGCGGATGCGAGCATCCTTGCGGCCGCCGCCCGGTGCGCCTTGCCCGTAACCGTTCACGTGGCGATCGGGACCGACATCATACACATGCACCCGGAAATGGACGGTGCGGCGATGGGTGCGCTGAGCCATTTTGATTTTCGCCTGCTTTGCTCTCTTGTGAGCACCCTTCAGCAGGGAGTTTTCATAAACCTCGGCTCGGCCGTGGTGATTCCGGAGGTTTTTCTCAAGGCTGTGAGCGTGGCAAGGAACCTGGGCTTCCCGCTTGATGGTCTCACCGCTGTAAACATGGATTTTCTGCGTCATTACAGGCCGCTGACAAATGTGGTGCAAAGACCTGTCATGGATGGCGGAGTCGGGATTAATTTAACGGGCCACCATGAAATAATGTTCCCGCTTCTCATGGCGGCGGTCATGGAAGATATTGCGAAGGAGCGCTGATGGGAAAAAAGATTTTGATCCGGTCGGGCGTGATCGAAATGCGCGCCGAGCTGAATGATTCACCAACGGCTCTGGCGCTTTTCACCGTGCTTCCGCTTAACGTTAGAGCCAACACATGGGGAGACGAAATCTACTTCCAGGTCCCTGTAGATCGGCAGCTCGATTCTACGGCCGTTGAATTGGTCCAGGCCGGCGATCTCGGATACTGGCCTTCGGCCCGCGCGTTTTGTATTTTTTTCGGTCCGACCCCGATCAGCCGGGAAGGTAAAATCCGCCCTGCGAGCGCCGTAAATTTGATCGGAAAGGTGATCGGGGACGCTCGAGTATTCAGGGCCGTCCGTGAGGGAGACCTTATCCAGTTGGAGGTTGCCCGCTGACATGTTATTGTTACCAGTCTTAATTCCAGGTGACGGCTTTCGTGGAGGTTCAAATGCCGATATACGAGTACGAGTGCTGTAACTGTTGTGAGTGTTTCGAAAGACTTGTTTTCAGGAGCGATGAGGCGGTAAGCTGCCCGAAATGCGAGTCTTCCAATGTCCATAAGATGATGTCCGTTTGCGGTTTCAAGAGCGGCGGAGATAAGGGGGCGGCAAGCGCCCGCGTGGGCAGCACAGCGGCATCGGGCTGTTCGGGATGTGCCGGCGGAAGCTGCAGCACATGTCATTAAGGTTTGGAAAAGAGGCAACATTTGACAAAGCAACCGATCCGCATTGCGACTCGCGGAAGCATGCTGGCTCTTCAACAGAGCGGGATTATAAAAGCGGCCCTCGAGAAGCTCTGGCCTGAAATCCGGTTTGAACTTCAAATCATAAAGACGACCGGTGATAAAATAACCGGCGTGCCGCTTGCGCAGGTTGGCGGCAAGGGGCTTTTCGTAAAGGAAATAGAGGATGCCCTGCTGGACGGGTCCGCCGACCTGGCGGTCCACAGCATGAAAGACGTCCCGGCCGCTCTGCCCGAAGGCCTCGTTATCGCCGCAGTCCCCGAACGCGAGGACCCGCGCGACGCCCTGATCATCCGAAGCGGCAAAACGATCGCTGATCTTCGTCACGGTGCGCTCATCGGCACCAGCAGCCTTCGCCGCAGCGCCCAGATACGGGCCATGCGCCCCGATTTTGAAGTTCGCGACCTTCGTGGAAACGTTGAAACGCGCCTCCGTAAGCTCGATGAAGGACAATTCGACGCAATCATCCTGGCTGCTGCCGGGCTCAATCGAATGGGCTGGCAGGACAGGGTTACGATGTACATGGACCCTGTAGAATTCATACCGGCCATAGGGCAGGGCGCACTGGGAATCGAAGCGAGGTCCGGAGATCATAGAGTTTTGAGCCTTCTGGCGCCTCTCGACCATCCGGAAACAGCCGTCACCGTCAGCTCCGAACGCAGTCTGCTCAAGGAACTGGAGGGCGGCTGCCAGGTCCCCATTGCCGGCTATGCCCGCCTTACTGGAAAAACTATCAGACTCTCGGGTCTTGTCGCTTCGCTTGACGGCAGGCAATTATTCAGGGCCGTGCGCACTGCGCCCATGGAAGATGCGGTCGTACTCGGAAAAAGGGTCGCCGGGGAATTGCTCGATCTGGGGGCGCGAAAAATACTCGACGAGATCTATAAGTAATCTCCACCCGGTCTCAGGAATTCGAAAAGAGAGTGCAGTGAAAAAAGGCAAAGTCTATCTTGTTGGGGCCGGTCCAGGTGACCCGGGTCTTTTGACGCTAAGGGGAAAGCAAGTCCTCGAAAGAGCCGAGGTGGTCATTTTCGATTACCTGGCAAACGAGGAATTGCTCAAATTTGCCCCACCCTGGGCCGAGCGTATCTACGTCGGCAAGAAAGGCGGCGATCATACTCTTGGCCAGGATGACATAAACGCCCTCCTGGTCGAAAAGGGGCGCGAAAACATAGTCGTGCGGCTCAAAGGCGGTGACCCTTTCGTTTTTGGCCGGGGCGGCGAGGAGGCGCAGGCGCTGGTAGAAAACGGTATCGCGTTCGAAGCCGTACCGGGGATTTCCGCCGCAGCGGCTGTGCCGGCCTATGCGGGCATACCGCTTTCTCACCGGGACTTTACGGCAACCATCGCCTTCATTACGGGGCACGAGAGAGCAGACAAAGGCGAGCACGAATCCAAAATCGCATGGGACAAGATATCGACCGGAGCGGGAACGCTCGTCTTTTTCATGGGGGTGAAAAACCTGCCTGAGATCTGTCGAAAGCTCGTCGAGTACGGCCGGCCGGCCGAAACTCCCGTGGCCGTTATCCGCTGGGGCACCACCCCCATGCAGCAAACAGTTACCGGCACGCTTTCCGATATTGTGCACAAGGTCAAAGAAGCCGGCCTGCAGCCGCCGGCAATGATAGTTGTCGGAGAAGTCGTCAAGTGCCGTGAAGAGCTTAACTGGTTCGAGCGCAGGCCCCTCTTCGGCCGAAAGATCATGATTACGCGGGCAAGGGAGCAGGCGAGCGATTTCAAGGCCGAATTGGAAGAACTCGGGGCCAAATGCATCGAGTTTCCGACCATAGCCGTTTGTCCTCCACCCTCATGGGACCCTCTGGACTCCGCTATAAACAATATTTCGCAATACGACTGGGCGATTTTCACGAGCGTAAACGGCGTCAAGTTTTTTGTCGAAAGGCTGCTTTCGGCAGGCAAGGACGCTCGAGACCTCAAGGGCATACGCCTCGCCGCGATCGGCCCTAAAACCGCCGAAGCCCTGGAGTCTTTCACGCTGCGCCCCGACCTGGTTCCTTCCGAATACCGCGCCGAAGCCATACTGGATGCCTTGTCAGAGCACAGCGTGCGCGAAAAGCGTTTTCTCATGCCGCGCGCAATGGTTGCCCGTGAAATATTGCCTGAAAAACTCAGGGAATGGGGCGCGCAGGTTGACGTTGTCCCTGCCTACCAGACCGTTCTGCCGGAACACGATGTCGAAAAAATCCGGAAGCTTTTAAGCAATTGCGAGATAGACTGCCTCACCTTCACATCTTCCTCCACCGTCTCCAACTTCTTTGCCCTGATCGCAAACGAAGACCTCCAGCGTTGTGCTGACCGGATGGCCGTTGCCTGTATCGGTCCCATAACGGCCCTGACTGCGGAAAAGTTCGGACTCAAGACCTCTATTATGCCCTCCGAATACACAATCCGGGGGCTTGTGGATTCGATTGTGTCCTTCTTTGAACACAAGGGTTGAAGCCGATTCGGCCTGCGCAGCCTCGAGATTGCGCTGGTGCGGCTAATGACCGGCTTCCGCCGGGCGCCGAAGGCGCTTCTCAATCTTTTGCCAGCAGGAGGTTCTATGCAGGGCGCTCTGTCGGGATTAAAGGTGCTGGACCTCTCGCGGCTTTTGCCGGGGCCGTTCTGCTCAATGCTGATTGCGGACCTGGGCGCGGATGTGGTCAAGGTGGAAGACCCGCGGATTGGAGACTACATCCGTTGGTGGCCGCCCAAAATCGGGGGAAACAGCGGGTTTCACGTCGTTCTGAACCGCAACAAACGCTCCCTCACCCTTGACCTCAAAAGTCCCGAGGGAAAATCAATATTCGAAAAGCTCGCCGCCGATGCCGATGTCGTTCTCGAGGGCTTTCGCCCCGGAGTCATGGCGAAGCTTGGATTGGGCTACCAGGACCTCGATCGGATTAATCCCCGCCTCGTCTATTGCTCCATAACCGGCTACGGGACCGGCAGCATTCTCGCGCACAAAGCGGGTCATGATGTTAACTATCTGGCGCTCAACGGGGTCCTTTCCTACAGCGGCAAAGAGTCTCCCGCAATGGCCGGGGTCCAGATAGCGGACCTTGGCGGCGGAGGCCTTCTTGCCGCTTTCGCGATCATGGCGGCCCTGTTTGCGCGCGAGAAGCTGGGCAGAGGCCAGTTCGTCGATATTTCGATGACCGACGGCGCCTTCGCCTGGAACTGTCTGCGGTTGGGAAAATTCATCGCCGACGGTATAGTTCCGGCGCCGGGGGATGATCTTCTCAATCACGGGCTGGCCTGCTACAACGTCTATGAAACTAAAGACGGCCGGCATATGAGCCTCGGGGCGCTTGAACCACAGTTTTGGAAGTCTTTTTGCGTGGCTGCCGGTAACCCGCAGTGGGACACTCCCGCCTATTTCGAACCCGGTGAGCATCAGAAAAAACTGACCGAGAGTGTTTCGGAATTTTTCCGGCAAAAAAGTCAGTCCGAATGGGTCGAGCATTTCAAGGATGCGGACTGCTGCTGTGAGCCTGTCCTGAATCTCAGGGAAGCAATGGAGGGTGAGCTGATGAAGGACCGGGAAATGGTCGTCGACCTCATCCATCAATCCTGGGGAGCCTATAAGCAACTCGGGATTGCTCCGAAGTTTTCCCTAACGCCGGGTTCACTCTCATCGCACGCTCCCGGACTGGGGGAACACACTCGCCCGATTCTTGAACAACTCGGCTACTCCTCAGACAGGATCGAAGAACTCAGGAGTTCAGGGCTGGTCTAGGCGGCGGGGCATCACACCTTGCTGATTGTCGAGATTTTGGCTTTTCGAAGTGTAATCTATCCCGCCGGTCCCGAAAAAAGACCGATTCCCCGGGGTTAACCCGGAGAACCGGCAACAGGTTGGAGTATCGGCGACATCAAGAAACGTAGTCTTCTTCAGCGCCGGCCAATAATTGCGTCAACTCTTCCAACTCCTCGCGCTCTTTTGTCTTCTTGAGCACATCGGGGTCGGCTGTTTCCTTTATATGTTTTGGACAGTTCATGGTACCCCCTTTATGACCTATGATAATGATTCGCGCAAAATAATCCATAGTATGTTGCCTCCGATTCTAGCAGCCACCCTTTTTCCAATGGCTGAAACCGCATCAATAGCTGCATGGATATCCGTGGAGCGGGGCAGGCGAAGCAAAAGCAGGGTTTTTCCATCGAAGAAGTGTTCAAAAAGCTGAAGATGCAGGCTGGGAGGTGCGGCCTTGCGCGCCGTTCAAAACGGAGAATGCCCTTAACCTACAACACGCACTGCTTTCGCACCTTTTGTTCCTCGATCATCTCGAAGCTGCCATCCTCTTTTTTTACGATCAGCATATCACGGCCCTGCCGATCGGTTACCCTGATGGCGCCAATGCAAAATTCCGGCAGTTGCTTTATGTTCGTCTTCGGTTTCAGCCTGGCGAGCATAAAACCGGCGGCTACAAAAGCAGCTATGGTCCCGATGAGGTAGAAATAAAAGACTTGATCCATCAGCATCTCCCCTGGGTGCCTTAAGAGCCCCCCTTGGGGGCTTTTGCTCGAAGGGGGCCTCAACGCTAGGCGTGTAGTCGATCTGATTTTTAGTTAAACACGGAATCACCATTCCACAACCAGACCGGGGCAGCAAGAGAAAAGTTTCTCTTTTGGGAAAGGGAACCCGTGAGGAGTTGATATTATGGCAACTCCATAACGTTCGCGGGCCGTTTACAAGCCCCGTGACGTTCTGAGATTTAGTTTGAGATGGAAAGCGTAACAGGGTATCCTTCAATCAATTTTCAGCAACTCTTCCGGCTTTTTCCCGGTACGGCATCGTTTGTTTCCAGGAGTCTCGATGAGCAGGATATTGAAACTGTTGATATTGCCGGCATGCATTTTTTTGTTGCCTCTTTCAGCCACAGCGGAGCCGGACCGGTTCTTGACGGACACCTTGAAGACCTCCGAGGGGCAGCTCCAGGTCACTTTTCTGGGACATGCATCGCTTAAAATGGATTTCCATGGCAGGAACATCTATATAGACCCCTCCTCGGAAGTGGCCGATTTTTCAAAAATGCCCAAGGCCGATATAATCCTGTTCACGCACGAACACTCCGATCATTTTGACCTGAAGGCCCTGGAGGACCTTAGGAGTAAGAACACGCTGGTTGTGCTCACCGAAATCTGCGCCGCCAAATATGGCGAGGGGATAGTAATGAAAAACGAGGATGTCAAAATAATACAGGGACTCAAAATCGAGGGCGTTCCCGCCTATAACATAGTAAACAAGCGCCCCTCCGGTTTCCCATATCATTTGAAAGGGGTGGGAAACGGCTACATAATTACATTCGGGGACAAGCGTGTCTACATCGCGGGCGACACGGAGAAAATTCCGGAGATGAACGAACTTAGCGACATCGATGTCGCCTTTCTTCCGGTCAGACTTCCGGACGCGATGACGGTGGAAATGGCGGTCGATGCTGTTAAGGTGATGCGGCCCAAGATTTTTTATCCCTATAATTGCGACGGTACGGATCTTACCGAACTGAAAAATCTCCTGAAGGGCCAGTCGGACACTGAGGTCAGGATACGCAATATGAAATAGGAGCAGGGAGCGGGGAGCATAAGCTTCCCGCTTCTCTTTACCATATGTCATTTCTCAAACTCGTCATAAGAAATGCATTCAGGCAGAGACTGCGGACCTTTCTCACCATTTTCGCGATGGCAGTGGCAATCCTTGCTTTTTGCCTGCTCGATACGGTCGTGGAGGCCTGGTATGTCGGCGTCAACTCCGCCTCTCCGAATCGGCTGGTTTCCCGCAACTCGGTTTCTCTCATCTTCCCGCTTCCTCTGACCTACCGGTCCAGAATACTGATGGTGCCGGGAGTTGACCAGGCTGTCTACGCAAACTGGTTCGGGGGTGTATACATAGACGAGCATCACTTTTTCCCGAGAATGGCTGTTGGACCTGACAACTATTTCGATGTCCTTTCGGAGTTCCTCATCTCGAAAGACGAACTCAAAGCGTTCTGGAAGCAGCGAAACGCATGTATCGTAGGACGTAAACTCGTAGAGCAATACGGATGGAAACCTGGCGATACGGTTACGCTCACCGGAAACATATACCCCGGAGAATGGAGCTTCGTAGTGCGCGGTACTTACCGTGGGGCGACCAAGTCAGTCGACGAGACGCTGTTTTTCTTTCATTGGGACTATCTTGACGAAACATTGAAAAAGAAGATGCCCAGGAGGGCAGGACAGGTGGGCTGGTATGTGATTCAGATACGGGACCCGGCCGATGCCGGGCAGATTTCGGAATCTGTGGACGATCTTTTCAAAAACTCGTCGGCTGAGACTCTGACCGAAACGGAGAAGGCGTTCCAAGCCGGGTTCCTTGCAATGACGGAAGCGATCGTAATAGCTGTGCGGATCGTCTCATATGTCGTTATCGGGGTCATCCTCATTGTCCTGGTAAATACGATGGCGATGACTTCGCGCGAACGCACCCCGGAATATGCGATCCTGAAGACCATGGGATTTGGGACCAAACATCTCTGGTTCCTTATTGCGGGGGAATCGGTTTTTATTTCAATGCTGGGCGCAGCGCTCGGATTTGCGCTTTCCTACCCGGCGGCAAACATCTTTTCCAGCAACACCGGAACACTTCTGCCCGTTTTCCAGATACACTTCTGGAAGACCCTTTCATTTTGCGCTCTGGCAAGCTTCGGGATCGGAATCGTGTCCGCGCTCCTGCCTATCTGGAGCGCCAGCCGCGTTCGAATCGCCCAGGCGCTCAGACATCTGGGATAGGTCTCTAAGGAAGGACACAGCAGAGCATGAACGAAGCAGGAATTCATCTTTTTATCGGCTTTCAGGGGGTAAGTCTCGAAGACGAGCTGAAATACCTTATCAGGGATTACCGTCCGGGCGGGATTGTCCTTTTCAAAAGAAACATCGAAAGCCGAGAGCAACTGAAAAACCTTGTTGCCGACGCCCGGTCGTTCGCGCTGGAGGAACTAAATCGCCCTGTCTTTTTTGCAATCGATCAAGAGGGTGGAAGCGTCCAGAGGCTCGCGCCCCACTTTAATTCGATCCCTGCGGCAAGCTCTCTTGTAGAGCAAGGGCCTGAGGCGGTTTCCAAATGGTCTGCAGTATGTGCGGCAGACCTCAGAGAGATCGGAATCCAGATAAACTTCGCCCCTGTTCTCGACATAGTAGCCGGGGGGATAAAACATTTCATGGAGTCCCGCTCATTTGGTTCGACTCCGGCAAGAGTATCGGACCTCGGAACCGTCTGGATCGAAACTCTGCAGGCGAACGGAATTTCCGCAACCGCAAAGCATTTTCCCGGACTTGGACTTGCCGAACTGGACCCGCACCACTTTGCCCCTGTCATATCCGATAAGAGCATGGAGAAATTCCACCTCCATCTCATCCCCTTCACGTCCGCCATGAGAGCCGGAGTCAACTGTATGATGACCTCCCATGCGGTCTATCCGGCTGTCGATCCCCAATGGCCCGCTACCCTTTCACAAGAAATATGCCTGCTGTGGTTGAGACAGCGCCTTGGATTCGGAGGCGTCCTGTTCACCGACGACCTGGATATGGCAGCGATTGCCGGGAATTATTCGCCTCAAGAGATAGCGCTGCGCGGACTTTCCTGCGCTGCAGACTTCTTTTTGATCTGCCAGAAAAGCGAAAGCATCGGCCCTATGCACGAGGCGCTCGCCGATCAGCTCGACGGTAACAAATCCTTGCAAGGATTTCATAGCGATACCATCCGGAGATTTGAGCTTCTGAGGCGGTTCCATTTCGCTGAATAGCGGCAGGGAAGGTTAGCTTAAATTCCTGCTTGCCCTCTTTTTAGAAAATGGGGGTGAGTTGGTTTGCCCGCTCCGGGTGAAACTCACAGATCGCGCACCTCTTAACCGATTCACCGCCTCAATCTTTTTTACCCTGCAGTTTCTCAAGAAAGGCGGCCCGGCCCGACCCTATCTTATAAAGAGTATAGCGCGTCGGGTCTTTGAGATAGTATTCCTGGTGATATTCCTCGGCCTTGTAAAAGGGTTGGGCCGGCTCAATTCGGGTCGCGATCCGTCTCCCGGATTTTCCAGACTCTTCCAGTTCCCGCTTCGAAGCCTCGGCCTGAAGTCTTTGCTCTTCATCATGATAAAAGATAACTGTATGGTACTGCGGCCCGATGTCTGCAAACTGGCCGTTTGCCTGGGTGGGATCGATGTTTTTCCAGAATGTCTCGACCAGTTCGTGAAAATTTATTAGGGCAGGGTCGAAGACAATTTCGATAGCTTCGATATGGCCGGTCTTGCCGGAACAGACCTGTTCATAGGTAGGATTTTCAACTCTACCGCCGGTGTATCCGACTGCTGTCGATATAACGCCCTTCAGCCTGTCGAAAGCCGGCTGCATGCACCAGAAGCACCCGCCGGCGAAAGTAGCCTTTCGGAGACGGCCTTCATCGGGACCAGCCTCCTTCCCACGGCCCTCCGGCGTGTCGACAGCAAAAAGAAGGAGCAACGCCCCTACTGCAATCAGAGCAGCATACATGATATTTTCCCTTCGAGGTGGTTGGCAGTTCAAACCGGTTTACTTTAGAAGATAAGTCCGGATTTTCAGGAAGTTATTCGATAGCCGGCCAATCGGCAGGGAGCGGGGCTTCAAGGCTGAAGTGTTTGCCGGAGACGGGGTGTTGCAGAGTGAGCCGCCAGGCGTGAAGGTATAGATGCCTGCCGGGTTTTGCGCCGTAGACCCGGTCGCCCGCTACCGGATGGCCGGCTTCGGCCAGGTGAATTCTTATCTGGTGGGTCCTGCCGGTGAGGGGGCTGGCCAGTACGAGCGTGCGGCCTTCTTCCCGGCGCAATACGCGGAAAAGCGTTTCGGCTTTCTTGCCTTCGCCTGTCTTTACCGCCGTGTATTTGCCTCCGACTTTTCCAATCTGTGAATCGGATGTCCATGAATCATTTTTTGGAGCGCCCTCGACCCATGCGAGATATTCCTTTTTGACGCGCCTTTCCTGGAAAGCCATGCCCACGGACTTATTTACCCTTTTTTCGAGCGCAAAGATCACAACGCCGCTCGTTTCCCTGTCGAGTCTGTTGTGGATGGCAGCGTAGCGCTCAGAGGTTTTCTCTCTTGCGAGATGCCGAAGCAAGGCCGCAAAAACATTGTTGTAGGCGTCGTAAGCTGTTTGCTGGCTTGGAATACCGGGTTCCTTGTCATATGCGAAAAGAAAGCGGTCGCGGAAAATTACCCGGATTGGATCGATTTCGTAAAACCTGCGGATTCCGTAAGGAGGAAAGGTCACAGAAATCTCCTCCCCCCCGGAGGGAATTATGGAAGGATTGCGCTCCATCAGACCCCGGACGTAAACGGACCCGAAGTCGATCAGGTCGGCCGCTTCATCTTTCGAAATCCTGAGGTAATGGGAAACAGCCTCGTCAAGGCTGAGGTCCTTGTCCTGCGCGCCGGTGCGCCACCTGAAAGAGGAAATCGGCCCGCCGGCGAAGGCGGGGTCTCGGTCAGCTTCAGTCATCATCGAAGCCCGGAGCCAAAGCGCCGGTTCCGGAGGCGCTGTCTTCCGCGCCCTCCTTTTCCGCCATGGCCTCGTCCATCATGGCGTCCACGTCTAAGGCCTCGCCCAGGTCCTCTCCCATTTCCCGGCTCATGGACTTCATCCATTTCGCCATACTCTTCGGGTCGTTTTCATCAATGCCTGAAAAGCGGGACGGATCGACCATGCGCTCCATTCGAGTCTCTTCGGACATGCGGACCCGGATCCGAGATGGAATCCGCTCAACCTCGAGGCTGCCGCAGTGGCTGCAGTTGGCGCAAACGGCCTCGGAGGCCCGAAAGGTTATTATCTCGGATTTTCGATTGCATTTGCGGCATCGGTATTCGTAGATCGGCATTAAAAAGATACCCCCCGAATCAGACTATTACATATTTCTTGATCGTGTGGACTACTTCGTCGGGATCATCCAGGAGCGTAAGATAATCGAGATCGTCCGGGGAAATGTAATTGCCGGACAAAAGGGTATTGCGAACCCACTCCAACAGGCCCTTCCAGTATTGAGTCCCAACCAGTATTACTGGAAAAGGCTTGATACGCCTGGTCTGGATGAGGGTCAACGCCTCGAAGATCTCATCCATGGTTCCGAACCCGCCGGGCATCCCTATATAGGCCTGGGCATACTTGACAAACATCACCTTGCGGACGAAAAAGTACTGGAAGTCAAGCTTCAGCGTGGCATAAGGATTCGGGCACTGTTCGAGGGGCAATTGAATATTGAGCCCGACAGATTTAGCGCCTCCTTCCTTTGCGCCCTTGTTCCCGGCTTCCATAACCCCCGGCCCCCCGCCCGTGATGATATGGTATCCGTGCTCGGCAAGTCTTTTGGCGATCTGATATGTCTTTTCATAAGTCTCATCACCGGGCTTCACTCGGGCAGATCCGAAAATAGTGACAGCCGGGGATAGATCACCAAGGGTTTCGAACCCCTCGACGAACTCCGCCAGAATTTTGAAAAGGCGCCAGGAGTCTTGGATGGTGATTGCATCGATCAGATATTGCTTCTCAGTCATAAAATTAGTCCCGTGTCCAGGCGAAGGATCGCGAAAATGATGATTTATCGTAAAAGTATCTGTTTTGAGTATAGTCTACGAATTATATTCGTGACTTGTGAATTGAACAACAAAAGAGTTTGGGCGCACCCCAGAGCTTTTTGCTCGACTGATAGATAGAATATGATGAGGCGGTGGCGAATCGGAAAACTCCCAATGTCTCGCCCGGTGTTTCCGGGCGGAAACTAAACAGGGTTGAACGCGCAGTGCTTATGAGCTATTTTGAGCTATTGAAATTCCAGAAGTTTTGAACCGTTCGGTTTCCTGACGGAAACAGCTTTTTGCATAAAGGAGGAGGTTGAATGGAGATGAAAGAATTTGTCAGGGCGGCCCTTAAGAAGGTGGGACAGAAGATTCGCGACGGCAGCCTGGATATACGCGAAGAAGGTTACGGCGATGCAGAGGAGATGCTTCTCGACTGGACTTGGATCGAATTGAAAGAAGAGTCCCCTGACAAGGAGGCGGTCCTGAACATGGAGCTGGACGACCTCCTGGAACTAATAGAGAGTTCGGCCGATACCTATGAGGATTACCATATATTGCTGGATTCCGTAAGGGCTGGCGCTGAACGCTGAGAAGGGCGCCTGGCGCCAACCCGAGCGCTCTTCGCGGAGCGCTTTTTTTTATGCGGAAAAAACCTGACATGAAAAATTTGATCCTTCATCCCGGGCGCGAGCGGCGCATTCTTCAGGGCCATCGCTGGGTCTTCAGCAACGAAATAGCCGATCCAATCCATGATTTCGAGCCGGGAAGCTGGGTTGAGGTACTCACTGCAAAAGGCCTGTCACTGGGCTCCGGCTATATCAATCCTGCATCGCTGATCGCCGTGCGCATCGTTTGCCCCCCCGGCAAGAAGCCCGATGAGAAATTCTTTAGACAAAGGCTCCTCGACGCGGCGCGTTTTCGACAATATATCTACCCTGCCGCGGAGTGCTGCCGGCTTGTCTTTGGCGAATCGGACGGCCTTCCCGGCCTTGTCGTGGACCGTTACGGAGACATTCTGGTCTACCAGATCGGCACTGTTGGTATGGCAAAGATGGAAGACTTGATGAGGGAGCTTCTGGTCGATCTTTTCAGGCCCGAAGCGCTGGTATTTCGAAATGACTCTCCCTCGCGCACCCTCGAAGGCCTTGAGCTTGAAAAGGGGGTAGCTTACGGAAGCGTGACCGGGGACATCCCCGTTCAGATTGACGCAATCAGGTACCTGGTTGACGTGCTGGGCGGGCAGAAAACCGGGATGTATCTCGACCAGCGGGATAATAGAAGCGCTGCCCGGCAATGGATGCAAGGGAAAAGGGTGCTGGACCTCTTCTGCTATAATGGAGCATGGGGTCTTTCTGCAGTTGCGGGAGGAGCGGCGGAAGTCACAGGTGTCGACCAGTCTTCAGACGCTGTCGGTCGGGCGCGCCGCAACGCGGAGTTGAACGGGTTTGGCGGCCAGTCTTCCTTTGTTGCCGCAGACATATTCGATTACCTGAAACGAATTGCGCGCGCGTCTTTCGACGTCATAGTGCTGGACCCACCCGCATTCGCCAAGACCAGGTCAGCCGTTCAGGAAGCCAGAAAGGGCTACACCGACATAAACCGCCGGGCCCTTCTTGCTTTGAAACCGGGCGGAATCCTGATTACCTGCTCCTGTTCCTACCATATCAGTGAAGAGCTTTTCCGGGAGACCCTGATTTCCGCCGGGCAGGCAAGCGGCAGGAAACTCCGCCTGCTCCAGGTTCGCGGCCAGGCGCTCGACCACCCGGCCCTCCTGGGGATGCCCGAGACAAGATATTTGAAGTGCTTCATAGTGGAAGCCGTGTAAATGGAACCAGGCGGGCATGGAACTGTACGGCGCTTCCCGGAAAATCGTTTATGAGGTGCGCGATGTCCACCCGACCTCGCCTCTCAGCTCCTCTTCCTCTCCCTCAAGAAGCGGGTAACGGCACAATTCTCCGAGGTAGTTTTGGACGATCATGCTCCCGTCCCCGATTTCCCGGATCATGTTGGGCAGGAGCGCCATTTTTCCGCGACCGCCCGGCAAATCGACGACAAAATGGGGCATCGCCGGCCCTGAGATCCGGTTTCGGAGTTTTCGAAGAATGCCGAGCCCTGCGCTTATCGGGGTCCTGAAGTGAGCCGTGCTCCTGGTGAGGTCCATTTGCATCAGGTAATAGGGCCGGACCCGAATGCAAAGCAGCCGTTGGAAAAGTTCGGCGAGGACGGGTTCGGAGTCGTTTACGCCGCGCAAAAGGACCGTCTGGCTGCCAAGTGGAATGCCTGCGTTTGACAATATCGCGCAGGCCCGTTCTGAGTCGGCTGTAATTTCGGCGGGATGGTTGAAATGAATATTTACGAACAAAGGGTGAAATTCCGATAGCATGCCCGCCAGCGCCGGAGTGACCAGGCTGGGAAGGGCGCCGGGGACACGGGTCCCGATCCTGATTATCTGCACGTGTTTTATCTTCCGCAGCCTGCTCAGAATCTCCTTGAGACGCTCCGTGGAGAGCAGCAACGGGTCGCCGCCCGACAGGAGCACGTCCTGTATTTGTTCGCGCTTCGCGATGTAGTCCAGGGCGGGCGCAAGATCGAACGCATCTTCGAGCGCCGGCCGCCGGCCGCTCCGCCACTTCCTCTTGCGGGTACAGAACCGGCAATGGACGGCGCATTTGTCGCTCACCAGCCACAGAACGCGATTTGGATATCTGTGGACCAGGTTTGGAACAGGCGCCAGGTCCTCTTCCGAGAGCGGGTCCTCGAGACCCGACGGGTCCGAAATCTCTCTCGTATCCGGGACCGCCTGTTTCCAGACGGCGTCCCCGGCGCATCGGATAAGCCCTTCGAAATAGGGATTCAATTTGAAGGGATACTTGCCTGCAACGGGTTCCAGGGGAGTGGCATCGATTTTCCATTTCTGAGCAAAGGCGTCGAGCGAAAGCATTAAGTCTCCGAATAATGATTGCCGAAGTATTAAATTAAACACGGGCAGCCTCATAGGTAAATGTATTTTTCAGCGTCCCGGAAAAACCCTCGGTCGGTTTTCTCCTTTGCCGCAACGCCGGGGGCGGACCGGGAAAATATCGGGCAGACCCGCGCTTGACCGCAACCGGTGCTCGGTTTTTGGTTGTCCCTGCCTGCCGTATCAGATACATTGCCTTGGCTCCACGTCTGCAATGTAGAATCCAAACAGGTCTAAGAATGGGCAACTGGCTCAAAATTTACGGCAACAGGCGCGTCTTGAGCCTAGTCGGCCTGGGTTTTTCCTCCGGGCTTCCCCTTGCGCTCACAGCTTCGACCCTCCAGGCCTGGCTCATCTCAGAAAAGGTTGACCTCAGCATTGTCGGCGCCTTTTCGCTGGTCGGCCTGCCCTATGCCCTGAAAGTTTTCTGGGCGCCTCTTATCGACAGGTTCTGCCCTCCGTGGCTTGGAAGAAGGCGCGGGTGGATCATCTCCCTTCAGGTCCTGCTGGCCGCCTCAATCCTTGCCCTCGGTTACTGTGCGCCCGGCTCTTTCCCCGCTCTCGTGGCTTTCGCGGCCATGGTGACGGCTTTTCTGAGCGCCAGCCAGGATATCGCGATCGACGCCTACAGGGCTGATGTGCTGCGCGAAAGGGAACTCGGCCCGGGGGCCGCTACTGCCGTCGTTGGCTACAGGTCAGCCCTGCTGGTCTCCGGAGCGCTCGCGCTCATTCTGTCCGATCACATTTCATGGCGTTTCGTTTACACTCTGATGGCCGCCATAATGCTTATGAACACGCTTTTTACGCTCGTCGCCCCCGAGCCTGAAACCCGGGTCGTCTCTCCCAAAAGCCTGAAGGAGGCGGTCTGGGGTCCGCTGGCCGGCTACTTCAACCGGTCCGGAGCTGTCGAGATGCTGCTTTTCATAATGGTTTACAAGCTTGGGAACGTCATAGCCGGGGCGATGACCACACCTTTTCTGCTCGATATCGGCTTCAGTCGTTCGGATGTCGGTATGGTGAACAAGGTCTTCGGGCTCATCAGCACCATTGTCGGTGTTCTGGTGGGCGGGGGCATCGTATCCAGAATCGGCGTAAACCGCTCGCTTTGGGTTTTTGGTTTCCTGCAGGCCGGGTCCAATTTCGCGTTTTGCGCGCTCAGCCTGATCGGAAAAAGTTATCCCGCCATGATTGCCGCCATCGGGATCGAGAATATTTGCGTAGGGATGGGTGACGCAGCGTTTATCGCCTTCATGATGAGCCTTTGCGATAAGCGTTTTACGGCGACACAGTATGCTCTGCTGACGAGTTTTATGGCGGTGAGCAGGATCGTTGCGGGAGCGCCTACCGGTGCTATTGCCCAGGCCGTCGGATGGCCCGTTTACTTCTCCTTGAGCATACTCGGCGCCATTCCGGGCCTTGTGCTCCTTGCCCGCTTTGCGCCCTGGAACGGAAGGGGAAAAGCCGCACTGAGCGACGATATATCCTGAATACTTTGAGGCCAATCCGGGTTCCCGTCCGCGCAGTGTCAATCCGTGCCTCTGGATACTGGATCGAGAATGCTCAGCGAGTTATAGGGTATCGGGTGGCTCTGCTCCCGTGCCTCGATTTCCTTGAAAAAAGTTTGGTTTTTGAGCACTATTTTTGTTAGTCTATATATTTTGCAGATCCTGCATTCAGAAGGAAGATTGAGAAAGCGTGATTGACTGGTTGAAATCAATAGGGTTGAAAACCTCAGAGATGGTCCACAGGGACCCTTTCGGTTATTCGGTCGATATAATACCCCGATTTCCCCTCCAGAAATGGTTCGAACGAACAGTGCGGCATGTCACCGTGCCCGATGACCAGCAGAAATCCCTCCAGGATCTGTCGAGCAAGGGCCTCATAGTCTATACTATGAAAGAGTCGTCGCAACTCGACTTTGTCTATGTCAGCATGCGATTGCATCAACTCGGTCTGCCTTCGCCCACATTGATGTTCGACAATCATCCCTATTTTTGGCAGCCCCGATGGTACGCGCTCAAGACGATCATTTACCATTGCGGCCATCTGTTGCGCCACGGCTGTTTCCCGGACCCTTACGCGGGGGGCTACTACAGCGAAAAGATCAAAGGGGGTGAATCCGGACTGTTCTCTCTTGTGGGCAAGCGGGGTTATTACCGTAGTACGGTCCTTGTGGGCAACGACCCGCTGGAGCACCTGATAGAAATCCAGAAAACATTCGACAGGCCGATCTTTATCGTGCCTATCGTGCTTCTCTACAGCAGGCGTCCGGAGGTGCCGCAGAGATGGGCCCCACTGGAGCTTTTCCTGGGCCAGAAGAAACCTTTCGGTTTCTTGCGCAAGATGATTTCATCGGTCAGAGGAAATCCCTATGCGGTCATTGAGACCGGGGAACCTATGAATGTTCTCGAAATCCTTCCCGAGCTGTCCAAGGATCTTTGGCGAAAACGCAAACAGGTTTTCGAGCTGCGGCGGACTCTGATCGATTCGGTCGATGAAATAAAGAGGGCGGTCGTCGGCCCGATCATCAAGAGCAAGCTGGAGATGAAGGAGATCATCCTGCACCATCCGAGGCTCGAGGCCATGGTGCAGCGGCGTGCCCGCGCCTCCTCGCAGGAGGTCTGGAAAGTGCGAATGGAGGCCGACAGCTACCTCGAGGAGATCTGCGCAAACTACAGCGTCACCTTCATCCAGATCGCCGCCAAGATTTTCAACTGGGTCTGGAACAATGTGTTCGACGGCATCGAGCTGGATTCCGAGAGCCTGCAAAAAGTCAAACGCGCAGCTCGCCACCACACTTTGGTATATATTCCCTGCCATAAGAGCCATATGGACTACCTGCTGCTCTCCCAGATTCTGTATACGAACAACCTTTACGCGCCTTTTATAGCCGCCGGCAAGAACCTTTCCTTCTGGCCTCTGGGAGCGATTTTTCGAATGGGCGGGGCCTTTTTCATACGGCGTACCTTCAAGGGACTCAAGTTCTACGCCGAGGTCTTCTCGCTCTATGTCAAAACAATGGTTCAACTGGGACACAACATCGAATTCTTCATAGAAGGCGGCCGGAGCCGCACCGGGAAGCTCGTTCTGCCAAAGCTTGGACTGCTGGCGATCCTCATTCAGGCGGTCGAAGAAGGTTTTTGCGACGATCTGGTCTTCGTGCCCACCTCTATATGCTACGACCGTATTCCCGAGGAAGAATCCTATATGAAGGAGATTATCGGGGGACCGAAGGAAGAGGAAAATTTCGGTCAACTGGTGCGCGTGAGGCGTGTCCTGCGCAAACGCTACGGGCGCGCCTACATCAAATTTGCCGAGCCTCTTTCCCTGAGGGGCTACCTTGAGCGCCACAACTACGATCCCGGCAAGATGGCCCCCAAAGAGCGGCATGCGATGTACCGCCACTTTGCCTACAGGATCATAAACTGCATAAACCAGGAATCGATGGTGACGCCCTACTCCCTGGCCGCTTCAGCCCTTCTGGCCCTGTCCCGCCACGGGGTTTCGAAAGCCGAGTTTCTGGAAATAGCGGGGATATTTCGCGACTTCATCGCTGCCTGTGGGGTCGGGCTTTCCAAGACCATGAAAAACTTTGACGCAGGCATTCAGGATTCGCTCCGCAATATGGAGCGCGGTAAGCTGATCGGCAAGCTCAAGGACGAGGACGATGATCTCGAAGAAGAAGTTTTCACTCTGGAGGACAGCAAGCGGGTGGTCCTCGAATACTACAAGAACAATATCATCCACTTCCTGCTTCCGGCGGCCTACGTCTCGACTTCTATTCTTGCTCAGCAGACTTTCCGGTTCAGCGTGAGCCAGGTGCTCGAAGACGTAACTTTTATGAAAAACTTCTTTAAATTCGAATTCGTTTACGATAACGAACTTAGTGATGAAAAACTCGTGCGGGACGTGCTCCATATCTTCGAGGATCTGGGGTTCCTGCATCGGATGGGGGAAGGCGACCAGCCCTTCATTTTAGCTCACAAAGGGCTCCGGGCCTCACATGTGTTTCACGGCCTGCTGCGCAACTATTTCGAGGGCTACTGGCTGGTCTTGCGTGGTTTGCGCTATCTTCAAAAAAACGGCTTTACGGAAAAGGATTTCATTAAGAAAATCCTGGGCCTGGGGCAGAAAGCCCTCAAGCTGGAACTGGTGGAAAGACCCGAGTGCGTGTCCAAGATTATATTCGATAACGCACTGAAGTTGTGTTTGGAAAAGAACGTAATCGTTAAGGTCCCAGGCAGCGACAAGGAAAACGAGGAACAATTGCGCCCAGGCGAAGAAAGCCATGCTACTATACAGCTTTACAGCAAACTGATAAGCCGCTTTCTGCGTTCACCTCACTTCGCGCTGCAATAAAGGCATAAGAGCCGGCGGAGTCGCATCTGAATTACTCTTTGGCATTGGCGACAATAATCAGGAGGTACCTAGATGGAAATTGCCCTTCACCCCTTGGATAAGGCAAATAGGCGTCCCAAGCCCACAGATGAAAAGAACCTGGTTTTCGGCAGAGTTTTCTGCGACCACATGTTCATGATGGACTTTACGAGGGGTAAGGGCTGGCAGAATCCCCGGATCGTTCCATACCATCTTTTGGAGATGGACCCCGCAGCAATGGTTCTGCATTACGGACAGGGGATATTCGAAGGTCTGAAAGCCTACAGGTGGCGCAACGACAAAATTTGCCTCTTCAGGTCTGACCAGAACTGGGAGCGCTGGAACCGTTCGGCGCGCAGGATGTGTATGCCCGAGATCGACCCTGCCATCCAGGCCCGGGCGGTTGAAGAGCTTTTGAAGCTGGACAGGGACTGGGTCCCTCACAGCGTCGGCTCGTCTCTGTACGTAAGGCCGACCATGATCGCCACTGAGCCCCATCTGGGCGTGCGTCCCGCTGACAATTATCTCTATTTCATAATCACCGGGCCCGTGGCCGCCTACTACGCCGAAGGGTTCAACCCGGTCAAGATCTTTGTCTCGGAGGAATACGTCCGGACGGTCCGGGGTGGGGTCGGCGAAGCCAAGACAATGGCAAACTATGCCTCGAGCCTCTATGCGGCGGAAATCGCCAAGAAGAAGGGCTTTACACAGGTCCTGTGGCTGGATGCCGTAGAGCGGCGGTATGTCGAGGAAGTGGGAACGAGCAACATTTTCTTCAGAATCGGTGAGGAGCTTATAACACCGCCCCTTACAGGTTCGATCCTGCCCGGGGTTACACGCAATTCCGTGATGCAGCTCGCCGGGCATTGGGGAATCAAGGTTACCGAGCGCCAGATTACGATTGACGAAGTAATCGAGACGGCCAAGTCCGGCGAAATGAAGGAGATGTTTGCCACCGGGACCGCAGCGGTAATTTCGCCCGTTGGCGAATTCTCGTATCGCGACCGGATGTACAGAATTGCCGATGCAGGCGTGGGCGAGTGGTCGCAGAAGCTCTACGATGAAATCCTCGGTATCCAGTACGGCGAAAAAGAGGATATATTCGGATGGGTGCGGCAGTTGAACTTATAAAGCCGCAGGCTGTAAAGTGGAGCTGAATGAGTGAATCCGGGCTTGAGGCCCGAAGCTCCATTCTTCATTGATTTTTGACTTCCGGTACTTACCCTGCTGATTAGGGTTGACATTTATGTCGCCTTCTCAAAGCTCTTAAGCCCTGTCCGGTTTCCCCTCCGTCCGGACAGGGCTTTTGCTTTCCGTCAACATGACGAAGCGCTTACAATTCCGCCTTGATCTTCTTGAGCACCTTGTCCAAGTCTATGCCTCCCTGCTTGTAGGGCTTGCCAGGCCATGAAGTCATGAAGCTGTCCTGGTGAAAGCGCGGGATCAGGTGGAAATGAATGTGGTCTATGAGTTGCCCGGCCGAGCGGCAGTTATTTTGGAAAAAATTCAAGCCTGAGGCTTTTGTTGCCTTGTAAACGGCCGTCCCGATTTTTTTAGACGCTGCCGCACAGGCAAGAAGGTCCTCTGTGGGAATCTCGAAAAGAGTCGCATAATGTGTTTTGGGAAGAACCAGCGTGTGGCCGGCGTTGATCGGATTTATATCCAGGAAGCTGATCACGCGTTCGTCCTCGTAGACTTTGGCGCAGGGGAGATCTCCTTTTATTATCCGGCAAAAAATGCAGTCAGCCATGTTCACTCTCCAGGGTGGTCGAACTTCGAGATGCGCAGGTCTCGGGGAATTTCGTGCTGAATCGGCCGCGCGAACATGGTAAGGTAACAAAGAAGGTTTTCCCTGTAAAGCCGGGTTTGAGGCGGTCTGTAGGTAGCTGTGAGTTGAGCCAGGAGGGTTAGATGCTTTTGTTAGCGATTTTCGGGTCCCCGCGGAAAAACGGCAATACCGATCTTATGATGAATAGTTTTCTCGAAGGGGCTTTATCGGTCCCGGGTGTTGAAGTCCAAAAGATCTACGTCAGGGAACTGGTGATGTCTGGTTGTCAGGCCTGTGGATATTGCGATGAACATGGGGTTTGCGTTCAGCAGGACGATATGCAGAAGGTCTATCCCTTTTTCGACACTGCCGAGCGCATCGTTATCGCAAGCCCCATATACTTTTATGGGCTCAGCGGCCAGGCGAAGCTGCTGGTGGACCGCAGCCAGGCTACATTCATGCGAAAGTACAAAAGCAAAACTCAGGGCAATGCTCCGGGAACTTCAGGCAAAAGAAAGGGATTTTTCCTTTGCGCCGGGGCCACCAGAGGCAAACGGCTCTTCGATTGTCCCAGTTTGACTGTAAAATACTTCTTCGATGCGATCGACGTGGAACCTGCGGGAGAAATTTTTCTTCGCGAAATAGATCAAAAAGGGGCCATACTGAGCCATCCGACGGCCCTTGAAGAGTGCAGGCAGGCAGGAGTGGCGTTTGTCGCCGATGGTTCATGATGCGCCGGAATGCAATCTGGCCTGTATAAAACAAAAAGGCCGGTGAAATCCGGCCTTTCCTTAGCTATGGGTCAAATTCGGCGCGTGCCGATGTTATTTTTTCTTGACTTTGACGGCCTGTGGACCCTTCTGGCCCTTTTCTATTTCGAATGCTACTTCCTGGCCTTCGCTCAGGGTCTTGAAACCCTCGCCTTCAATGGCGCTGAAATGAACGAAAACATCCTGGCCGCCACTTACTTCGATGAAACCGTAACCTTTTTGCTCGTTAAACCACTTCACCCGACCGTCCGCCATTGCAGATTTCCTTTCACTTGATTGTGAATTCACCCCGGTGCGTTATTTGAGCAACTTGAGGAAACGTCTTGCAAGGCGGAAGACCGATTTCCTGACAAACCCCAAATACCGACCTCAAAGTACAGATCGCTGCAGTCTAAATATCTTCGAAATAAAAATCAACAAAAACAACTGGGCAACCTCACGAAAAGTATCGTTTATTTCCCTTCGCCCAGGTCGTTCCAGTCCACATTTCAGACGCTGCAACAGGATTTCATCACTTATTGCTAACTGCTCTCCAAAGAGCTTTACATCAGAGTTATGACTGGTGTTATCTTTTTGACATAGGTTTCAGCTTGGTGCTTATCTCAATCAAAGCAGCAACCGAAGTCAAAAAAATAAGCGGAGGCAAAAGGGATAATTTCGCCTCCGCTCTTGATAATCAAACTCCCCGGTTGGGGAGAGAACTACTTTTCGATCAAATGCGCTCTGTACTGGATATAAGCTTCTCTCGTGGCTACATATGGGTCGAGGGAAGCCTTCTTTAATTCCTCGTATTCACCTATTCTCAGTGAAACGCCATTTATGAATTTGCCGGTTTCAGCAGTAAAACTCACCCACCAATCAGCGGGTATCCAGACGAGAGGGTCCATTGCGGAGTCCACCGCGTAGCCGATAAGGTCCCTCTCATCAGACGGACCCAGCAGCGGGATTATCAGAAACGGACCTGGCCCGGCGCCCCAAAGGCCAAGCGTCTGCCCGAAATCCGGATCGTAACCGGTGAGTCCAAAGATAGCCTGGGCGGCGTCGAACAGGCCCGCAAGGCCCATGGCCGAATTTATGACGAAACGAACCGTTTCGATCCCGGCCATGTCCGGTTTCCCCTGGAGCACACAATTGACGAAGCGGGCAGGGAAAACCAGATTGTGGAATCCGGTTTTAATCGCATTGCGAACGTCGGACGGAAGAATGGCTGCATAACCGGTAGCTGCGGGCTTGAGCACGGAAAAATAGACGCGGTCGTTAAACTCGAATACCTTTCTGTTAAACCCCTCGTAAGGATCGTTCACCTCCCGGCCGTTGGAGGGGCCTTCAGGTTCGACGGACTGTTCTGCGGCGGCAAGGGCAGTATTGAATCTTGACGTGCAGGTCACGAGCGGGGAACATAAGAAGGTAAAAATCAAAAACGAAGTTAATCCAACCTGAACATATTTGCCGCTTCTCATCTAGTTTGCCTCCTCATTCAACAGGTGGAACAGTCTGGTGGAACATTTATGAAGTCTATATTAATAGTACAATTTGCGACTGCAAGCAAATTTTATGCTCAGAGGTGCTTTTTGATGTTCGGGAACCGGATATACTTTGCCGGCGCATGGGTTTATTTTATTTATACGGATTGCATAGACTGCGAGCTGTAATATATTTAGGGAGTTTGGGCCAAAAGCAATTTTTAAGAACCGGGAGCAATCCCCGACAAAGCTAAAGGCGCTTTCCCGACGCCTCCGAAAGAGGGGACTGACAGAAATGGCGAATAACGAACAGAAAGACCCGTTGAATAAGCTTGTGGATCGGTTTAGAGGATCTTCAGGGGATGGAGGTCGTAAATCCGACCCGTCGCAGCGCAAGGTGCATTTTTCAATCTGGTACTTCATCGCAGCCTTGCTTGTGATCATGTGGTTTCAAACTTTCGTCAGCGAACAGCAGACTAACCGGATCTCGTATTCCGAACTCAAACAGTTGATCAAGACCGGAAAAGTCGAATCCGTAATCATTGGCGCCGACAAAGTAACAGCTACTCTAAAAGATGGCAAGGAGCCGAACAGCACTGTCTCCGCGCTGCGAGTAGACGACCCCGATCTCGTGAGAGATCTCGATGCACAGGGGATAAAATACAGCGGCGCAGCCGATAATAAGTGGCTGGGGGTGCTGATTTCCTGGCTGCTGCCATTGGCTATATTTGTCTTTTTCTGGAGTTTTCTCATGCGGCGCATGGGGGGCGGCCCGCAGGGAGTGCTCTCGGTAGGTAAGGCCAAGGTGAAGATCTACGCCGAAAAAGAGATCGGCGTAAGGTTCGACGATGTGGCGGGGATAGACGAGGCAAAAGCCGAACTGGAGGAAATCGTTGAATTTTTGAAGGACCCCGGAAAGTTCCAGAAGCTCGGAGGCAAAATTCCAAAGGGTGTTCTGCTTGTCGGCGCACCTGGAACGGGCAAGACTTTGCTTGCGCGCGCCGTGGCGGGAGAAGCCGAAGTGCCTTTTTTCAGCATGAGCGGTTCGGAGTTCGTAGAGATGTTCGTTGGTGTGGGCGCAGCGCGGGTTCGCGATCTTTTCGGCCAAGCCAAGGAACACGCTCCCTGCATCATATTTGTGGACGAGCTGGACGCGCTGGGAAAGGCGCGCGGCCTGAATCCGATAGGCGGTCATGACGAAAGGGAGCAGACGTTGAACCAGCTTCTGGTTGAGATGGACGGCTTCGATCCAAGGGCTGGAGTAATCATAATGGCTGCGACAAACCGCCCCGAAATACTCGATCCGGCATTGCTGCGGCCCGGTCGTTTCGATCGGCATGTTGCAATCGACAAACCTGACATTCGGGGCAGAGAAGCTATTTTGCATGTTCATGCCAAAGAAGTCAAACTGGGTCCGGACGTCGATCTCAAGAAAATCGCGGCCATGACGCCCGGATTCGTTGGCGCCGACCTCGCCAACCTCATCAATGAAGCGGCTTTGATTGCCGCAAGGCGCAACCGGAAAGAGGTCACGATGGCCGACTTTCAGGAAGCCGCGGACCGGATAATAGGGGGGCTCGAAAAAAGAAACAGGGCGATGAACCCGAAAGAGAAGGAAATCGTCGCCTATCATGAATCCGGCCACGCGCTTGTTGCAATGGTCCTGCCCAATACTGATCCGGTCAGCAAGATTTCGATCATTCCACGCGGGATAGCTGCTCTGGGCTATACTCAGCAGCTTCCGACCGAAGACAGATACCTCATGACGCGAGACGAACTTCTTGCCAGACTCGAGGTGCTGCTCGGCGGAAGGGTTTCCGAAGAAATCATTTTCGGCGACATATCGACAGGCGCCCAGAACGACCTCCAGCGCGCGACTGACATCGCCCGCCGTATGGTCATGGAATATGGAATGAGCGAAAAGCTCGGCCCCCTAACCTACGTCAGCGAGCCGCGGTCTGCGCACCTCGATCTTGGTTTCGGTTCGCGGGAGAGGGAGTTCAGCGAAAGGACCGCCCAGCAGATCGACGAGGAGGTTTACGGCATAATCGAAGCCTCGCACCAGAAAGCCAGAGAGATTCTTACCAGCCTGCGCGGCATGCTCGAAAAGCTGGCCGGTATCCTGCTTGAAAAAGAATCGATGGAAGGTGAGGAGTTGAAGAAGTTTGTGGAGGAAGTAACGGCCGGTATTGCCGGAAAAGGATCAAGCGAACCGCCTGTGCCGGGCGTTAATCGACAGGTTTAGTATATCGGCAGCCGGCAAGTCCCGGGAAAGCGCCGGATAAGCCAAATAAACCATCTCCCATGCAGCGCCGCTTTCCACGGCGGCGTTCTTCGTGTCACGCAAAAGGGTCGTTATGCAGGAACCTCCAATCGCCATGGTTCCCTTTCATCATTTTCCAATTGATGCGCCGCCGTTGAAGGCGGCGCTGCCGTCCAGCTTTGAATCGGCGCCGTGGCGAAAAAAAGAACAAACCCGCAGGATGGGTGGAGCGAAGCGCAACCCATCAAGTCTTTTGAAGCTGTGCCTCATGTCCTTTTGGGACTCCTTCGCGCTTTTCGCGTCTTCGCGAGAAAAATAATAGAGGCACTCGTTTGCCGGCCGCTTGACATAATTGCCTCCGATAAGATATATATTTTCTTTTGCATTATTTGGTCATTGCTGAAATTCGTTCGACAAGGTAGTTCGGATATTTACAGAAGTTAATCTCCAAGGAGGTTTCGATTGGCAAATCACAAGTCAGCTATCAAGAGGGCGGGACAGAACGAGGAGCAGCGGGTGCGAAACCGTTCCCGCAAGACAAGGATGAAAAACGTTATAAGGGACCTGCAGGAAGTCCTCGCCGGCAAATCGCCCGAAAATGCTGCTGAGCAGTTGAAGAAGGCAGCCTCCATTATCGCGAAAACAGCTTCCAAGGGTGTTATACATAAGAACACGGCCTCGCGGAAGATTTCCCGCCTGACCAGGAGAGTCAACGCTCTTTAGTCCCGGTACTCTGGATTTCAAGCCCTCGAAGTGCGTTCGGGGGCTTTTTTGCTCTCCAGGCAAAGATCGAGCACCAGTTCTTCGAGCAATACCTCAGCGGGAGTCCCCGTGCTCTTGATGGCTGTGTCCGTCTGACCGATAGCCTCAAGCATTCTGTAGAGTTCCGCGTCCGCAATATGAACTGCCTGCTCCCGCGCTTTCTTTATCACGAAAGGATGCGATCCCAGTCGCGTGGCCAGTGAGGCTTCCGATATGCCTTGCTGCAGACCGTCTCTAACCTGCCAGACCATACGAACCTGCCATGCCAGAGTCGAGAGAATCTTGAGAGGGAGTTCACCGGAGAGAATCAGGCTCCTCAAGGACCTTATGGCCTTGCCCGCCTGCCGCATCCTGATATGGTCGAGCAGCTCGAACGTGGTGAAGTGCCGCTGGGAACTGGCGGCTTCCAGAATGTCCTCAGCCTCTATCCGTTCTCGTTCGCCGGCGAAGGTGCAAATCTTGTCCAACTCGGACGCGAGCGTATGATATTCGCCGCCGGCCATCTCGACCAGCAGGAAAGCGGCCCGGTGGGAGAGGATTTTCCCGAGGTGCTTAGCTCTTTCGATAAGCCACCGCGGGGCCTCCTTTTCACCGGGAGATCGAAACTGTACGAGCTTGCCTTTGGCTTCGACCGCCTTTGCGATCCCCTCGATATTTTTCCTGCCCGAAGCTGTCATGACCAGGCATGCCGATGGAGGGATGCGCCGGATAAAATTCTCAATGGCCGAACGGTCTTCTTTTCCCCAGGCCTCGACGTTTTCAACCATGACAAATCTTCGCCCCCCGAACATGGGAGTTGTAGCAAGCCGCTCGATAACGTTTGATGCTTCTATTTCCTTTGCCTGGACCCGTTCGCCGTTAAAGTTTCTGGACCCCTTCGGCAGGGCCTTTGAAAGCAGCTTTTTCCAGGCTTCTTCCATGAGGAAGGCGGAACTCCCCACGAAAAGATATACCGGACCGATTTCGCCGGCTTCGGACTCTTTGAGGAAATCTTCGGCCTGCATCAGAAATTGCTTAGAAAGTTGTCATGAACGCGTCTGGCCATATCTTCGGCCAGAAAGTCGAGTGCTGCCTGCCTGTTGTCAAAGCCCGTGACAGGATCGGGCTGGAGTGCATTATTGTTTATCTGGTATAGTTGACGTACAACGAAAGTAGGGTTTCTCCAGAGTATTTTGTGCGTCTTCTTCTCCTCGCAACGGATATCGACGGTTAGCATGAGCATGTTGTCCACCGTAACCTGGTTGGATACCGCGCTAACGGCATGATGTGCAACGGGAATAATACGGATACTCGTGACGATTCCCGTAAATACGGCTTCAGCCTCTTCGACCGGGACGACCTTCATATTGCCCTTTAGGATAAACTCCTGCCTCAGCGCCTCGGCCAGCTTCGCGCCTAAGTTCGGCTCCGAAGTCTTGTTCTGGAATACAGGGATGGCGATATTCGTCAGCCCCGGTTTCGGCCCCGCACCCTCTCCCGAGAAGTGGTAGCCGCATGAAGCAAGGCATATTAACATGGCGCTTATGACAGGTATCAGCTTGAGATTTCGTCCAACCATGGCGAGCCCCTCTCTCACTCCACTACGAACCTGAAATTTCGAAAATTATCCTGAAAAGAACTTTCCAAGCCTGTTGATGTGTAACATTGCCGGTTGGAGTTCATCTCTTGTGGACGCTCCTAAACGACAATATTTATCAGCTTCTTCGGTACCACGACCACTTTCCTGACCTGGTTCCCTGCGATTAAATCCCTGATCTTCGAGTCTTTGAGAGACATCTCTTCGAGTTCCTTATCGGTGGCGTCCGCAGGAACGGTTATCTTGCTTCGCAGCTTTCCATTTATCTGGACAACGATAAGAATTTCGTCCGCTTTCAGGGCCTTATCGTCCCATTTCGGCCATGGGGTTTCAAGGAGCAGCTTTTCATGGCCAAGCATTTTCCAGAGTTCTTCGGAAATGTGCGGCACCATAGGCGATGAGGTAACTATCACGGCTTCGACGGCCTCCCTTACGACCGGCCATAAGATGGGGTCTGACGAAGGGCTGTCGAGCACCTGGTAGAGATGGTTCACGAGTTCCATAATGGCGGCGATTGCCGTGTTGAAATGGAACCTTTCGCGAATATCCTCGGTGACCTTCTTTATGGTCTGGTGCGTTTTGCGGCGAAGCTGGGCCAGATCTTCAGGCAGATGGCTCCCACCAGAATAGGGCGCCACCGATTTCAGGGCCTGCAGGTTTTCGGAAACGAGCCGCCACACTCTGGAAAGAAACCTGAAAGAACCTTCAACGCCCTGGTCGTTCCAGTCGAGGTCCTTTTCAGGCGGCGAGGCGAACAGGCAAAAGAGCCGCACCGTGTCAGCCCCGTATGTCTTGATCATTTGATCGGGGTCTACCACGTTGCCCTTCGATTTGCTCATCTTGAAGCCGTCTTTTATGACCATTCCCTGCGTGAGAAGGTTCATGAAAGGCTCGTCGGCTTCAAGATATCCCATGTCGCGCAGGACCTTTACAAAAAATCTCGAATAGAGCAGGTGCAGGACGGCATGTTCTATTCCGCCGATGTACTGGTTGACGGGCATCCAGTAGCGGACGCGTTTTGTGTCGAGCGGCCCCTTGTCGAAGTCAGGGCAGGCGTATCGGGCAAAATACCAGGAGGATTCCACGAAGGTGTCCATGGTGTCTGTCTCACGCCTCGCCTCGGCCCCGCATTTCGGGCAAGTTGTTGCGTAGAAAGGTTTGTGGACGGGCAAGGGGGAACCGCCGTTTTCCAGAAGCTCGACATCGAGCGGAAGCACTACGGGCAGGTCTTGCTCGGGGACCGGCACGACACCGCATTTTGGGCAGTAAATGATTGGAATGGGGGTGCCCCAGTAGCGTTGCCGCGAAATGCCCCAATCGCGGAGCCGGTACTGAACCGTCAGTTCTCCGAGCCCTTTTTTTTCCAAGGCCTCGGTGACAGCCTTGCGGGCGCTATCGGAGTCCATCCCGCTAAACTTGCCGGAGTCGACCAGAACGCCGTCTTCCTCGAACGCATGTGTGAGGTCTTCCGCCCGAGGGGAGTTCTGTGCCTCAGCAGGTTTTATGACTACCTTGATCGGCAGGCCGTATTTCTTCGCAAACTCGAAGTCGCGCTGGTCGTGCGCCGGGACCGCCATGACCGAGCCGGTGCCGTAGGCCATGAGAACGAAGTTCGCCACACAAATCGGCATCTTTTCGCCGGTGACCGGGTTTAGGCAGTAGCTCCCTGTAAATACGCCCTCTTTTTCCAGCAATTCGGCTTCGCGCTCATCACGCTTCGATCTCTTGGCCCTTTCGACAAAATCGAGCACGGCAGCCTGCTCCGGCTTGCCCCGGCAAAGGCCGGCAACCATCGGATGTTCCGGGGCCATGCTCATGAAGGTAGCCCCGAAAAGCGTGTCCGCCCTGGTCGTGAAGACGGGGATGCTTCCTTCGCCAGATTCGAGCGGAAAGAGCAGCCTGCTTCCAGTGCTTTTCCCTATCCAGTTCTGCTGCATGATAAGCACGCGCTCGGGCCAGCCAGGCAGCTTATATGTATAGTCGAGCAGTTCATCGACATATTCGGTAATCTTGAAAAACCACTGCTCCATCTCTTTTTGTACGACAGCAGTGTCGCAGCGCCAGCATGCGCCGCCCTCCACCTGTTCGTTTGCCAGCACGGTCTGACACCTCGAACACCAGTTCACATAGGAACTCTTTCTATAGGCAAGACCCCGTTCGCACATTTTTAGAAAAAAGAGCTGCTCCCACCTGTAGTAGCTGGGATCGCATGTCGCAAACTCCCGTGACCAGTCATACGAAAAACCCAGTTGTTTAAGCTGGTTTCGCATGTAGTCGATATTGTCGTAGGTCCACTTCGCAGGGTGGGTCCCGGCTTTTATGGCGGCATTTTCGGCCGGCATTCCGAAGGCGTCCCACCCCATAGGATGGAGTACGTTGTAGCCCGTCATGCGCAGAAAGCGGGCGACCACGTCGCCTATGGTGTAGTTGCGGACGTGACCCATATGAATGCGGCCGGAGGGGTATGGGAACATCTCCAGCAGATAGTATTTTTCCCTGTCCCCGTCTTCATCCACTTTGAAAACCCGGGACTTGTCCCAGTATTGCTGCCATTTCTTTTCGATCGACTTCGGAGAATACTTTTGTTCCATAGATTACCTTTTTAGGAGCTTGAGCGAGGGCTACCCCCTAATTCCACAAAGAGCCTGGAGCAGCGTACGTCTCGCGGAGCGCCGATATTTGACAGGGGTAGACTCCTGGTCCGCGGGGCTGTTATGCCCAAGGCATGATTTTATCACTACGAAGAGTATGAAGGATACACGAAGAGCACGAATAATGGCAATCAATAACAATAACTCACCCGTTCACCACAGAAAGCATTCGATAATTCCAAAAAGCCGGTGTCCTGCTTCGAGGGGCTGGGGTCGATCTTTAGAGAAAAGCTTTGCCGGACAGGATTAACAGGATTAACAGGAATAGCCGGAAAAACGGTGAATCATTGTTCGACGGCAATTATTTTTCGAGACAGAGGGCGCAGAGACCGCAGAGAAAAACGCGGAGAAAAGGAAATGGGCATGCGGGGAAAACCTGGAAGCAAACAGGGATCTGGCATTCTACGAAAATGGCAGGAAATGGCACGATTTGGCAGGGTTTTGGGATTTTTTGGTAAAGGGCGAGGGCTGAGAGTCTGAGGCTTTTGATCTATAATTGCTGCATGGTTAATAAATTGTAGGGTAGATAGTAATTGTTATTATTGGCGAATCTATCCTTCGTTTTCCGGAACCCGTTCACTGCAGATATCACAGAGCAGCCTACAGGCCGCACCAAAGGGAGAAAACCATATCACGCGGAGACGCGCAGAAAACAGGAACTTAGATGAAAATCTTGACAAAATTTCAAGAAACTCGATGTTAGTTTCACAGAGAAAAGTTTTGCCGGACAGGGCTTACAGGATTAACAGGAATAGCCGGAAAAACGGTTGAACGAACATACCAAACCAAAAGCCTGACCGGTGCTTGCTTCGGGTTTTTCCCGCGTGAAATGTTTTTCGCCCTTTTGTTTCCGGCCTGTGTTGCTCTATGGCCGGAAAGTGATATATGAGTGGATACTGAACGGAACCTGGCTCACGGAGGTGTGTTATGACTAAGAGTGGTAAGGATGCCGGCGAGCGAGTTGCAATGGACCGGGAAAGGGCGAAGATACTTTCCTGTGGCCGGACGATTTCGGAGGAGATCGAATCGATCAGGAAATATGGGAACCATGGGATGAGTCCGGTTCTGCGAGCCGGAGTTCTGGCGGCACACGGTATTCCAAAACCCAAGGCCAGGGCGGAGAACGGCATCTTCTTCGGTTGTTACAGGCCCTTCACAAATCCCTTCCTGTTGCGTGACTACATCCGGTTGCTGGATCTGCTGAGCGTGGACCATACCCATTTTGATCGTGAATATTGTTGCGGGTGGCCCTTGATCGTGGAGAGCACAGGAGAAGAACTCGACCGTGCCCGAGCGCTCAGCCTGGAATTCAATCAACTCAACCTCGACCTTGCCCGCCAGAAGGGAGCGACCACCCTGGCATACTGTTGTGTCGGGTGCGCGTATGCCGCGAAACATGCCTTCAAGGATGCCGAAGACACCCACGTTTACATTGTCGACCTGATTCTCGACAAGCTCGAGAATCAGCGGCTCAAAATGAAACCGGCTGTAATTGGATACTTTGAAGGGTGCCACACCATCCATCGCGCGCTCTATCCCGGAACATCCCTGAATTGGAAGCGTTATCGCCAGCGGTTGGATGGGATCGAAGGCTTAAAGACCGTCGATTTGCAGAAGAACCTTTGCTGCAAGAAGGCCGACGTCGTGGAAAAGGCTTCGGAACTGAACCTGGATAAGATCGTTTGCACCTGTAACTGGTGTTATAATTCGCTTAAGGAAAAAGCCGCAGGCTTGCTGAATGTGATGAGCCTGCCGGAACTCCTCCTGCAGTGTCTGGAAAACCATTGAAGAGCTGGTGAATTGGTGAGTGGGTGAATGGGGCAAGCGGAGGAGCGGGGAGCAGGGAGCGGTAAGGACCAGGTGAACAGGTAGGAAAAACCAAGGGAACCCTTTTCCCATTCTCACAGCCCCTTCTTTCAATCTTTTGGCTGTTGATTTCGGTGCGACTTGGCCCGGTCCGGTCGGCAACATTTGGCGGTTGCCATAATTTCGTCGATTGTTTACATCTCAGATGTCGAATTAGTGAAGCGCAGCCCACCCTGCGCGGTTTCCCGGAGTTTTGAGTTTCGAGTTTCGAGTTGCAAAAGGAGTTCGCAAAACAGTTAAAAATTCAGTTTTTAGTTCTTGGTCTTCTCTAGAAAAGGCCGCCCGCAAGGGGCTAGACTACGGCAAGGGTCAACTGGTGCCCCCAATACACACTCCAGGGTCGTGCGAGTTGTCGATCGTTCAGGCAATTTTTCATGGTTTCGGGTGTCCCGAAGGGACATGAGATACTGTGGTAAACCGGTACCTCTTACTGCCTTTTATGAAATCTTGCCGCCGGGGGCCACTTCCGCCTCCGGGACGACCAGCTTCAGACCCTGCCCGTCGCGTACGGCGAGAATCATTCCGTGAGATGCGATTCCCATAAGCTTTGCAGGCTTTAGATTTGCGACCAGTACGACCTGTTTTCCAACCAACTCCTCAGGTGAGTGCGTTTTGGCGATTCCGGCCACGATCTGCCGCTCTTCCCCGATATCGACGATCAGTTTTACCAGTTTTTCGGATTTGGGGACTTTCTCCGCCTGCTTGATAAGGCCGACACGGAGGTCAACCTGCCGGAAAAGGTCGATGTCAATTGTGCTGACAGCCTCCATAGCCACGGGACCAGCCGCAGCTTCCGATTTTACCATCTCCTCAGGTTGCTGTTTTGGGCCCCCGGCTGCTTTGCCGAGCTTTTCCGCCTTTTTGCCCGCTGTCTCGACCCGTGGAAAGAGCGCCTCTCCTTTCGAGACCTGGGCCCCTTCTTCCAGGGTACCCCAGCGGGCATCCTCGGTAAGCCGCAAATCTGCTGCCTTTTTCATTATTCCAAGCCGCTCAAGCATCTTCTCGCAGGTCGCCGGCATGAAAGGAGAAACCAGGACTGCAACGACTTTGTTCACCTCCAGAAGTGTTCTGATCACTGTCTGAAGCCGGGGCCTCAGGGCCTCATCTTTGGCCAGGCTCCAGGGGGCGGCATAGTCTATGTATTTATTGGCTGCGCTAATGCATTCCCAAATGGCTATAAGCGCCTTGTGGAACCCGAGCTTGGGGATCTCCTCCGTAAATTGCCTGATCGCATCCTCAGCCTTATCACGCAGTTCACGGTCCATCCTGTCAGGTTCCGAGCCGAATGGAGGCACTTTTTCGTCAAAATATCGGGCCGTCATTGCCAGCGATCGGCTGAAAAGGTTTCCGAGGTCATTTGCCAGGTCCGCGTTTATGCGCTGCAGCAGGGCATCCTCGCTGAAGTTCGCATCGAGTCCGAAAACCATCTCCCGCAGAACAAAGTAGCGGAAAGCATCGAGTCCATAGACGGGCACCAGGTCCAGTGGGCGCACAACAGTACCGTGGCTCTTGCTCATCTTGCCTTCGTCTATTTTCCAGTAGCCATGGACGTTTAAATGGCGGTAGATCGGGACGCCGGCGGCCTTCAGGATGGTGGGCCAGTAGATTCCGTGCGGCTTGAGGATGTCCTTGGCTATCAGATGCTGCGCAACAGGCCACAATTCTGTGTAAAGCTCGCCGTCGGGATATCCGATTGCAGAAATATAGTTGATAAGAGCGTCGAACCAGACATAAGTCACATAATTTTTGTCGAACGGGAGCGGTATGCCCCAGTCAAGGCGCTCAACCGGCCGGGAGATGCACAAATCCTCCAGCGGTTCTCTTAGAAATGCCAACACCTCGTTGCGGTAACGCTCGGGACGGATAAAACCAGGATTTGACTCGATATATTCTATGAGCCAGTCCTGATACTTGCCCATCCGAAAAAAATAATTCGCCTCCTCCCGCTCGATCGGAGGCTTATCGTGGTCCGGGCACTTTCCGTCTACCAGTTCGCGTTCGGTATAGAACCTCTCACAACCGACGCAATAAAGACCTTTGTAAGTGCTGAAATAGATTTCCCCAGCGTCGAAGACCTTTTGCAATACATATTGAACGACTTTGATATGTTCCGGGTCGGTCGTGCGAATGAACTTGTCGTTTTCTATATCGAGCTTGGGCCAGATTTGCCGGAAAAGCCCACTTATCCGGTCAACGTATTCCTTGGGCTCAACTCCTGCAGCCCGGGCCGCCTGGACGATTTTATCCCCGTGTTCGTCGGTCCCGGTGAGAAAGAAGGTCCTCAATCCCATGAGTTTGTGAAACCGGTTCATTACGTCGGCGACAATTGTAGTATAGGCGTGTCCAATATGCGGTTCCGCATTAACGTAATAAATCGGCGTTGTTATATAAAATCGATCCATTCAGCCTCTTTTCTCGTTTCGGGTTTACCACGGCCACGGTTCACCACAGAGGCACAGAGAACACAGAGAAAAACTTTCTGACAGGATTTACAGGATTAACAGGAGAACAAGGAGCGGGAATTCGCGCTTCGCGCTTCTTGCTTCGTGTTTCGAAAAGTTTTGGCGGGCTGCGCTTCGCTTAGCCCACCCTACAGGGTCCGTTACTAAAAGGCCACCCACAAGGGGCTTGACTACGGTTCGTAAGGCAGCTTTTCATGGTTCCAGGGTGTCCCAAGGGGACATGAATATAACCGCTTCGTGCTCTTGTTCAATCCTGTAAATCCTGTCTAATGCTGTTCGCTTTGCCTCCGTGTCCTCTGTGCCTCTGTGGTGAAATGGTTTCTGCGTCTGTGCTGTGAACGATTACCTTTTCTCCGGCGTGGTGTTCAATTTCTGAATACCACCGCCCTTACTATTGGAACATCCGCATTCGCCCTTGCAACAGCAGCCCTTATCCAGATCGATTTCGATTTCCTTCCCATCTTCAAGCTGCACCGTGTAGGACCTGCCCATGACGTTCTGCCGTACGACCTTTCCTTTGCCTTCGGGCAGTTCGACCTTCTTGCCCATTTTTGGCATATCTCTTTTGAGTTCCCGGTATGTTTCGTGCTCGAACTGGAGGCAGCACATGAGCCTTCCGCAGGCCCCCGATATTTTCGCCGGATTCAGGCTCAGGTTTTGTTCCTTCGCCATTTTTATGGAGACGGCATGGAAATTCTTTAAAAATGTCGCGCAGCAAAGCGGCCTGCCGCACCCTCCCAGGCCGCCCACCATCTTTGCCTGGTTGCGAATTCCGATCTGGCGCAATTCGACACGAGTCCGCAGTCGTCTGACCAGGTCTTTGAGAAGCTCCCTGAAATCAACCCGGCCCTCGGCGGTAAAGTAAAATATAATCTTGCTTCCGTCGAAAAAGTACTCCACGTCCACGAGGTTCATTGGAAGCCCGTGGGCGGCAATCTTTTCCAGGCAAAAAGCCTTCGCGTCCGCCTCGGCTTCAGTATTGCTGATTTGCTGGCGAATTTCATCTTCCGTTGCCAGCCGTTCGATCAACTTGACTTCCTTGGGATGGATCTGCGGGTTCTTCTGGTAAGGCGGCTCCACCACCTGTCCAAGCCCGATCCCCTGTTCGGTGTTCACGATTACATAGTCATCCTTGCCGGGGGAGTGTTCGCCTGGATCAAAATGGTAAATCTTGCCTCCTTTTCGGAAACGAATTCCAATAACCTTTTCCATAGAGCAAGTCCTTTATGGCCAGGCAGACGCCTTCAAGCGTCATTTGCAGGTTTGCGTTCACTTTCAAGCCCTGCATCGCCCGTTCAACATTGTGATATAACAGGAAAAGACGCTCAGGCGCAACCGATTCGGCCGCCTCTTTCGATCTGCCGTTCAATTCAAATGTAAGCGGGTGGCCCAGGGCTACCCGGAACAGGATAAGGTCGCGGACCCACAACCTTATGAACTCAAGGTCCTGCTCGACGGTTTCGCGGCTTTTCGCCCAACCGGAGACCATCGGGAAAAAATCGAGCATCGAAAGCCCGTCCAGGCTTTCCAGCCTCTCGACAACTTTTCTCCAGTTCGCTATCCGGTCCTCTTCCGTAAGCCATCGAGCCCTCTCGATGCTTCCCGCCGCAAGCCCTGCGATCACGGCCGCCCGGTCAGGAGAAAGCCCGTCCTCGCGCTCCAGGCGTTCGGCGACGATCTCGTCATCGAGAGGCTGAAAACGCACCTGGCAGCATCGGGAGACGATAGTGGGCAGAAGCATCTGCGATTCGGGCACAAGGAGGATAAAGATATTTGCCTCCGGAGGCTCCTCCAGTATCTTAAGGATAGCGTTTGCCGCCTGCTCCACGAGCTTTTGGGCGTCCTGAATTATAACAACGCGGTATTTTCCTTCAAATGGCCGGAACCGAAAACGCTTGCGAAGTTCGCGAATCTGTTCCAGCTTGATAAAAACGCCGTCGCTTTTGATTTGGACCACATCGGGATGCAGTCCCCCTTCCAGTTTGCGGCACGCGGTGCACCCGCCGCATGAATCATAATCATGAGGGGCCAGGCAATTCAGAGCTTTAGCGAATTCCTGCGCCGTTGCGAACTTGCCGGTACCGGCCATTCCGGAAAAAAGAAAGGCATGCGGAACGGTCTCTTTCTCCATCAGCCTTTTCAGAAACCGTATGGCCCTTTGCTGGCCGGCGATGTCGGCTAATGCCATCTTTGTTTCTCGACTCCCGGGAAACTGCAAGCGTCTTAAGCAGAATCTCCGACTCTTTGCGCTTCCGAAATCTTATCCTCGCCGGTATCGTCCGGTTTCGAAAATCCCCGGAAGAAGTGTCTGCCAAAAATAGTTTCGAACCCGGTCCAGGTACTGTCGTCATTGCCTGATTTAGCTACGATCCGGCTGATGGCGTTCATCTTTGCATCCAGATCGTCGGCCAGATGCAGGGCAAAGGCTTCCTTGCTTGCGGGCAGCCTGACCGCCCCGAACTGGGCCTCGCCATGGTGACTCAGGATGAGGTGCTTTACAAGAAGCGCCGTTTCCACGGGAAAGCCTTCTATGGCGCGAATCTTGTCCTCGACGATCTGTGTCCCCAGGACCATGTGCCCCACCAGGCGCCCGGCGTCAGAATAGTCGATGTGTGTATCATATACGAATTCTTCGATTTTCCCAATGTCGTGGAAAAAACCGCCGGTTATGAGCAGATCGCGGTCGAGGTCCGGGTAATGGTTGCAGATCCTGTAGATGAGCGTAATAACGGAAACGGTATGTTCCAGAAGCCCGCCAATGTAGGCATGGTGCATCGATTTCGCCGCCGGGGCGAGCTTAAACCGGGTCATTATTTCAGGATCGGCCAGGACCGTTTCGCACAGACGGCGAAGCGATCCGTCGGCCATTCCGGCAATAAGCTTGCTCAATCTTTCGAAAAGCGTATCCCGGTCTAAAGGGCAGACCGGCAGAAAATCGGCAGGGTCGTAGCCACCTGCGGGAACCGGCATGATTTCGGAAATGCTGAGCTGCAGCCTGTCCCTGTAAAGCTCTGTTCTTGCCCGCAGGTATACGATATTACCTGATTGAATAACCTCCGCGGCCTCCGCGGCTTTTTCCCACATCTTGCCGCTGATCTCGCCTGTTTTATCCAAAAGTTTCAAATCGAGAAAAACCGTTCCGTTGCGGGCGGTTCTCAATTGCTTTTCCGAAGCGACGAAAAGGGACGCTATTTCCTGGTTCGGTTTTATCTCTGAAATGAATAGCTTGGGCACGAGCCACCTGCCTTGTCATAAGCCAAAACGGGATGCATACCGGATGAAAACAGCTCACCGCGGTAAGTAAAGAGTCAGTTATCGTAGTATATCCGGGCCTGACAGTCAAATGGAGGCATGGGATGGGAAGGGTGAATCTTTTCCGGTGAAGTTCAAATAATAAATCATCAAGGCGTTATGAGGATTATTTCGTCTTGTGTGCCAGAGCCGCAGTGGAAGGCGGCGCTACCGTAGGAGCGCATGTGAGGATGGAAAGTGATTTGAGGTTTCCCATTTCTCGCTTGCTGCGCCAGGCACGAAAGTTTATACATCCAGGTTGAATAAAAAGTTTTGTCCGGCCGGGGATCGTTCGCGCCGGTATAGATGCAGACGACAGGGAGCTTGCAGGATGACCTTTAGCACATTGAATTTATTGATCGTTGCGGTTATCGTAATTCTTCCGATGATCCCGACGTTCTGGGCCATTTTGGATTTGCCAAGACGCCGTTTTTCCAGCACAAAATACAAGGTGATCTGGTTTGCGGTGGTTGCTACGCTGCCATGTATCGGCGCGATTCTTTACATTTTTCTGGCCCGCGGCCGCACTCAACCGCTTTGATCCGACGGCAGGAACCGGGCGAAAGACACACTTTCCCCCGTTAGAGGGGGAATAAAACGCGTCTCGTGCAAGGAGGAAACTGGAGCCAATGCTCGATTTTGTCAGAAAAAACGCCCAATCGTGGGTCGTAAAGGTTTTTCTATCTCTGATCGTCGTAGTTTTCATCGGGTGGGGAGGATACGCCTACCAGACCCGCCATGAGTCCGACGTTGCCCGGGTGGGAGATCATTATATAAGCGGTTCCGAGTACCAAACGGCCTATAACAACATGGTCGACGGGGTCCGCAAACAGTTCGGGGGGGCGATGCCCGACGATCTCATGCGCTCCCTGAACCTGAAAGAGCGGGCCCTGGATTCGCTGATCCAGCACTACCTGATTCTCAAAGGAGCCGACGGTCTTGGTCTTGTGGCCACAACCGACGAGGTGAGGCGCAAGATCCTCGCGATACCGGCCTTCCAGACGGACGGAAAGTTCGACTCAAAACACTACGAGGGCCTGCTGCGGCAGATGCATATGACCCCGGATGTTTTCGAGCAGGAGATGTCAGAAGATATCACCACCCTGAACGTCGAGTCTTTCATAAAGGGACGCGCGGTCGTTACCGAAGATGAAATCCTGGCGGACTACCATTTGAACCGCGACCAGATAAAAGTCGCATACGTTGTCTTCGACCCAAAGTCATTCGAAGACAAAGTCACGGTGGCGGAATCGGACCTCCGGACTTTTTACCAGAATAATCAAGGCCGGTACATGGAACCTGAAAAGCGAGAGATTGCCTACGTATTGCTGAACATGGAAGACCTTGAAAAGGATATCCACCCCGGTGATGAGGAAATAAAACGCTACTACGACGAAAATGCGACCAAGTTTGCCCGCGAGAAACAGGTGCGCGCGCAGCATATACTGTTTCGCGTAAAGCCCGGCGCGCCCGAGGCCGAAGTGGAGAAGATCCGGGCCGGGGCGCAGAAAATCCTGGATGAGGCCAAAAAAGGGAAAGACTTTTCCGAGCTGGCGAAGAAGTATTCGCAGGACGAAGGTACTGCAAAGAAGGGCGGCGAACTTGGCTTCTTTTCCGCAAAGCAGATGGAGCCGGCCTTTTCGGCTGCTGCTTTTGCCCTGAAGCCGGGCGAGATAAGCGATCTTGTGCGGACTCCGTACGGTTTCCACATAATCAAGTCCGAGGAAATTGCCGAGGCGAGAACCGCTCCGCTCGATGAGGTAAAGGGCGATATCGAGCGGGACATCAAGTCGCAGGGGGCGCAGGATATCGCCTATAAACAGGCCCGCAACCTCCGTGACCTGGCCTACGCCAGAAAGGATTTGGACAAGGCCGCCCAGGAAATGAAAATGACGGTTTCAACCCCAGTCTGGATAGACATGTCGGAAGACCAGCCCGATTCCGGTCCTTTCCCGGGGCCGATCAAGGCCAAACTCTTCAAACTAGGCCAGGGAGACGTAAGCGATATGCTGGAACTTCCGAAGGGCTTTGCAGTCGCCCAGGTGAAATCGATAAAAAGACCCGAGCCGATTCCGTTCGAAAATATAAAAGATAAAGTTACAAAGGATTATCGTGCGGAACAGGCAAAGGGCCTTGCGCAAAAGCGGGCCGCCGAGATTCTGACGCAGGCCAAAGAGAAGAACAGCTTGGCCGATGTGGCCGCAGCCCAGAATATCAGTCTAATGCAGAGTGGATTCTTTTCGAGGAAGGACCCCGACAAAGAGTTGAAGCTGCTTCAGGGCGCAAGTGTTAACAGCATCTTCAGTCTGCAGGAGTCGAATCAGTTTCCCGAATCGCCGTTGGAGCTCGGAAACAGGTTCATGGTATGCCAGTTCCAGGGGAAAAAGCCCGCAGGCCAGCCTTCCGAAGAGGAAAAAACCGAAATCTCCGGCAGGATAATCCGGCAGAAACAAAGAGCTATTTGGGACTCGTGGTTGAGCGAGATCCGGAAAACTACCAAGGTTGAGATGTTGAAAGAGATTTAGGGCCCAGCGTTTCGAAAAGAGGGTGTTTCACGCGAAGACGCGAAGACGCGAATGGGTGAGTGGGTGAATTACTTAAATAACTCTTAAGAAAGGTTTCGGTGGGCTGGGCTGCGCTCAGCCCACCCTACGGGACTTCTTGTTGCACAGCTTTTAGCGGCCGAGGCAATAGCGAAAAGAAATCTTGCATGCTGTATTTATATTGTGTAAATACGCCAAATGCGTTATACTTGGTCACAAGAGAAGAATCGCAGCAACCTCAAAAGACATGGGATAGCTTTCGAGGATGCCAAGCGGGTTTTCGAAGGGCTGACCGTCGAACGGGTTGATGACCGTTTCGAGTATGGCGAGGTCCGTGTGTACGCTATTGGACTTGTGAACGGTATAGAAATCACAGTGATCTACGCTGATAGAGGCGATGACGAGAGACGCATCATTTCAGCGTGGAAGGCAGGACCCCATGAAAGGCGAAACTACTGGAAAAAAATTGAAGGTCGCTAAGGGTACGGATTGGAAGCGCTTGCGCGGCATGAGTGATGCCGATGTCCGTGCCGCCGTCGAAGCCGACCCTAACGCACATCCTACTGACGAAGATTTTTGGAAGGATGCCAAGGTCATTTTGCCGCGCCGCAAAGAAGTCGTGACAATACGGCTTGATGCCGATTTGCTTGACTGGCTGCGGCAGCAACCGGGATATCAGACAAGGATCAACGCTATTCTGCGCAGCTACATGAAGGGCCACGAAAACGAGCGGAATCACCACTAATCTACGGTAATCGCAAAAAATGCCCTGGAATTATCTGAGCGCATGAGCAGAATCGCGCTACAGACAAAGACCGCCCAGATGGGGCCAGACTACAAGCTCCACATTCCGCGACTCTGCGGTGGGTGCAGTCAGGCCGCAGTCACGCCGGGACCTCGAGAACAGAGTTATCTATAAGGCGGGTTTTTCCCACCCATACGGCCAGGGCGAGCAGAGTCGGCCCGGCGATGCGCTCGACCTCCTCGATAGTCTCAGGGTTGCAGAGCTTAGCATAATCAACAGTTGCGCCGCCACCGTTTGTAAGGCAATTGTTTACGGCCTTCAAAATCGTCCGCGCATCTCTTTCTCCCGAATCGACCAGTTTTTGAGCTTCTCTCAGAGAGCGGTTCAGCCGCAGGGCCGCAGGCCGCTGCTCAACCTTGAGATAGGCGTTCCGGCTGCTCATGGCCAGGCCGTCTTCTTCCCGGACGATCGGGTGGCCGACGATGGTGATATCCATATTCATGTCCTTAACCATGCGCCTGATGGTTACAAGCTGCTGAAAGTCCTTTTCGCCAAATACGGCAATATGGGGTTTGACGGCGTGGAAAAGTTTGCTCACTACTGTCGCGACACCGCGGAAGAAGATAGGCCTGCTCCCGCCGCAAAGATTGCGGGTCACCTCGGTTACGTTCACATATGTCTGGAACCCCTCCGGATACATCTCATCCGTCCCGGGGACGAACGCCACGTCAGTCCCCTGCGCGGCCGAAAGGCCGATGTCGCGCTGAAGGTCTCGCGGATAGCTGCCGAAGTCCTCGTTGGGCGCAAATTGTGTCGGGTTCACAAAAATGCTGATAACAATCTTTGTCGCCAGCTTTCGGGCGCTGCGCAACAGCGCGAGGTGGCCCTCGTGAAGAAAACCCATTGTAGGCACCAGGGCCAGGCGTTCCCCCTGAGCGCGCCAGGTGTCCGCCAGCCGCTGCATCTCGCTAACATTTTCGATGATGCGCATGTTCGCTCCCTTTAGGTGAAGGTTCAGGGTTTGTCCGTCCAAGCGAAGATGGACCATAATTATTTGTTATCATTGGGCCAATTCTTTTGTCAAGGCAATCGGCGGGACTGGCGTTCGGGAGCCGGTCCTGCTTTTCAAAGGGATTTGCGTTATTACTTTTTTTGTACATGTTCGATATTTGGTGATAAACTCAGGTTTTGAAGGTCTTTTTCAGAACCCAAACGATCGAAATAACGAGAAATGGGCACATCGATTGCGTATGGGGTTGTGCGAGTTTTGCGCGCCACAGCTATGGTCCTATCATGCAGGGAAACCGGAAGAACGTCATGGAAAAGGAAATCCCGAGAATCCTTTTCGACAATCGCGACTACGAGCTGCTGGGCCTCGTAAACGACGTGCTGGACCATAAAGAATCCCTGCGATATCTGAAAAACCTCCTCTACCCATACCTTCACCCTCGCGGGATCAAAGAGCTGGCAGCCTCGCCCGGTCTGCGGATGGCCTATGCCGCCTTGAGGCTGCTCGAGTCCCTGGAAGCCGGAAAGGCAGACGAGCGCATAACGGCCCTGCGCTGCCTGCGCGACGAGGTCATGAACAGCGGGGAAGCCCATATGCGGAAAAATGCCGCGCGGGTCCTGCTGGAGATCATGAAAGAAATGGTGCGGACCCGTGACAGCAGATTCCGGCAATTGAAACTGGCTCATGATTTCCGCATGGCGGTGATCGGCAAGCCACGGGCAATCCGCTCCCTTCTGCGCCGTTATTATCTGCTCGAGATGCCCGAAGAATGGAACCAGGTCTCTTTCGACGACCACGTCCACGATTCTAATACCAAGGGGCGCAAATCGCCTTCTCACCTGATTATGGACGCCTGGATCAAAGGCATCCGGTATCTCACCGTAATATACTACAACTATGTTCCGCCGAGCGCCGCCGAGGAACTTCTGGAAGCCGCCGGGATAATGGGCGTCACCGTCCGGATCGGCATCGAGTTTTCAACCAGGTTTTATGACCGCTATATTCAGCTTATCTATGTGCCGAGAGGGTTTTCCGACTCCAAGGACTTCATGTCCTTTCTTGCCGCGCGGCGGACGAAATTTTTCATGGAGGAGGGGAGGCAGGTTTCCGTTTATCAGCGCCAATATGTTCTCGCGATTCTCGAGGAATTCAACCGGCGCCATCGGCTGAAGATAAACGAAAGCTACGGGCTGAACCTGGAGCGTCTCGACCAGGCCGCCTTTCTTTCCTACGTCGGTGCGGGCCAGCCTTCGATACTTCATCTGGCAAAGTACATACATGACAACCTGCTTCCGGCAATGCGCACGCGAGCTGAAGAGCTGAGGAGCGTCTTCGAGAATGGCTCCGTCGCGGAACGCAATAAGATCGCCTCTCTCGTCGACGAGATGAAGAAGCTCGACTCGGAGGCGTTGGTGGACCGCTTCCTGAGGCCTGCACAAAACCCGGAGATCCCAGACCCGCACGTTCCTCGAGAAGGTCCGGAAGTCCCGAAGCTGCTCAATTTGACCCCCTGCGAGCTGTTTGAACGTCTGACCAGGCTGCGGGCGGGCTACCGGATAACGCTCAACTTGAGCGATCTCAAAGCCGAGGACGCACTGGAGTTGCTCTACGAATGCAAAGGTGCGATCAGCTATTTTGAGATTTTCAATCTTAAAGACTTCTCCTTGGGAAAGACCGTCCATTATGACGAGATCAACGAGTTGCAAAGGGCTATAAACGATGGAAATATAATTGGCCTCAAAAAATACATCCGCGCAATGATTGACCGCATGGAAGCTTCAAACGGTTACAGCCCGGAACGGATTGCAAAATTCCACAAGATCCTGCGAAATATCTCAACACTACACGAGTACTACAAGGGAGGGGTAGTGCGCTCGAGAATCGGAAGCGATTCCACCGGCCATTCCCGGCGCCTTCACGGGATGGGTCTTGCCGTATTGGGGACGCTTCCACCGAGATCACAGAGGGAGGTCCGGCGCTCAGGCGGTTTTCAGAGGCTGATAATTCCCGTCCGAATCGACGCTTTTTTTCGCACAACCTACGTCCCGCAAAGGAGTACTCACCGTTTCTTTCGCCTGGCGAGCGGCATTCTCAGCCATATACCGGGGCTGCGCCGCATTGGGCTGAAGCGTGAAGAAGGCTGGGAAGTCCGCGAACTCTCGACGCGCATAGTTCCCAATGGCAATGTCGTTACCCTGGGGGGCGTAAGCGAGGATGGCAGCAACGGCCTCGATATTCTTCACCCGACCAGCGCGCCCGAGACGCAAATATCGTGGAACTATGTGAACAGCATTCTGAAGAACGCCATAAAAATTCTGGTTGGTTTCATTCCGGCTTTCGCCACCTTCTATCTGACGAAGGACTGGTGGGTGCTTGCCTGGTTCGGGGGCTTGATCTGGTTTGGAGTAACAGGATTGCGAAACATACTCCAGATGGTGTTCGGCGCCGGCGGAATCCGGCCGTCTCCGCTCCTCAAGTGGGACAGCTATGTCAAGTGGGGAAGGCTCAGCGATTCACTGCTCTTTACCGGCTTATCGGTCCCCTTGCTCGACTATATCGTTAAAACGGTTATCCTCGACCGTTCTTTCGGGATCACCGCATCCACCAACCCTTTAATGCTCTATACGGTCGTGGCTGCCGCCAATGGAGTCTATACCTTCAGCCAAAACATGTGGCGCGGGTTTCCAGGGACAGTCGCCACCGCCAACCTGTTCCGAACGGTCCTGTCGATTCCGCTGGCCGTTTTTCTCAACTTCGCGGCCGGCAGCGCCATGGCCGCCTTCGGCGTTGTGGACATATACGGCATGCTCGAGAAGTGGGCCGCCATAATATCCAAAACGGCTTCGGACTGCGTCGGCGGAGTTATCGAAGGGCTGGCGGATCGCCATGAGTTCATCGGGATGCGCGAGGGCGACTATGCCACCAAGTTGAGGCAGTTATTCGATGCATACGCGCAACTGGAGTTGATGTATCCGGAAGCCGACGTTTTGAAGATGCTGGAATCGCCGAGGGACTTCATGCTGAGGCTGAGTTCGGAAGCCGGCGACCTTGAAAAGATCATCATAATAAACGCCCTGGACCTGCTGTACTTCTGGATGTACCAGCCGCGAGCGCGAGACGTGCTGTGCGCGCTGCTGCAGGGGATGTCGCAGGAAGAGCGCCAGATCCTGCTCCGTTCGCAGTCCGTGCTGAAGCGAAAGCCGGAGGTGAGCCAGTTGCTTATCGACGGGATAGTAGGGAAAAGATTCGCAAAGACCCTTTCTTTTTATCTCGACCGTTCCGAAGAATATCTGGATGTGATAGAAAAGATGGCTCAAAAGCCGTGCGGGAAAGAAGCCGCCAGGTGGTCCAGCAGCGGGGTGGGTGACCACGGATGAGCACGGATAAAAATGATCGATGGGGGCGCTGCTACGCAGATCGTGAAATGGATGCGTGGTGCGCTGATGAGGATAGAGGGCAAATCCGTGATATTCGTGGAATCCGTGGTTTCGGGTATTGTGTTTTAAAGATTTAAACCACGGATGAGAAGCGCAGCGGGGTGGATGACCACGGATAAAAATGGTTGATGGGGGCGCTGCTACGCAGATCGTGAAATGGATGCGTGGTGCGCTGATGAGGATAGAGGGCAAATCCGTGATATTCGTGAAATCCGTGATTTCGCCAAAGATTTAAACCACGGATACCACGGATGAGCACGGATAAAAATGATCGATAGGGGCGCTGCTACGGAGATCGTGGAGTGGATGTGTGGTGCGCTGTGAAGATAGAGGCCCTATCCGTGATATTCGTGAAATTCGTCGTTTCGGGTATTGTGTTTTAAAGATTTAAACCACGGATACCACGGATGAGCACGGATAAAAATGATTGATAGGGGCGCTGCTACGGAGATCGTGAAATGGATGCGTGGTGTGCTGATGAGGATAGAGGGCAAATCCGTGATATTCGTGGAATCCGTGGTTTCGGGTATTGTGTTTTAAAGATTTAAACCACGGATGGGGAGCGCGGCGGGGTGGATGACCACGGATAAAATCATTCACAGGGAATTGAGCGAGTCTATCATCGGAGCGGCCATGAGGGTCCTGAACACTCTCGAGCCCGGTCTGAGCGAGAAGGCCTATGAGAATGCTCTCGTCGTCGAGTTGACGAAACGTGGCCACACGGTACAACAACAGCGGCGGTTCGAGGTGCGCTACGAGGGCATCCTGGTAGACAGTTTCGTGCCCGATCTCATTGTGGACGACGCCATAATCGCCGACTCCAAGGTCGTTTCCCAATTCAACGATACCCATATTGCGCAGATGATCGGCTATCTGACCATTGCGGATTTGCAGTTGGCGCTTCTACTCAACTTCAAGCACAAGGATTTGCGCTGGAAGCGCGTCGTGCGCTGATGAGGATGGAGGCCCTATCCGTGATATCCGTGAAATCCGTGGTTTCGGGTGTTGGCTTTTAAAGAGTTAGACCACGGATGCGGAGCGTAGCGGGGTGGATGAGCACGGATAAAGAAGATGGGCATGGGCGCCTTGCTGGGCTTCTGCGTTGGGTGCGCGTCGTGCGCTGATGAGGATGGAGGCCCTATCCGTGATATCCGTGAAATCCGTGGTTTCGCCAAAGATTTTAACCACGGATGCGGAGCGCGGCGGGGTGGATGAGCACGGATAAAAGTGATTAATGGGGGCGGTTCTGGTCGGCTTCGAGCACGTGGATCTGTGGTGGGAGCGTGTGGTGCGCTGATGAGGGATAAAAGCCCATTTTGTAATACTGTCCCGCATTTTCTTGGTTTTTCAAGGAGATTTGTGTATAAGTTGCTGTTTTCTCTGCATTCTCTAAAGATCGATCCTGGCCCCTCGAATCGGGCCACCGGGTTTTTGGAATTATCGAACGCCTCTGTGGTGAATCGCTTTTAACGGCGGGGATTTCATGAGCTTCAAGACGTATGCGGAAATAAACCTCGATAACCTTGCCCATAATATCGGACGCATTCGCGAAAAGGTTGCGCCATCCGCTTTGATTCCAATAATCAAGGCGAACGCTTACGGACATGGCGCGATACCTGTGGCCAAACGGCTTGCCCGGGAAGGGTGCGCCATGTTTGCCGTCGCCAGGATCGAGGAGGCGATGGAACTCAGGGAAAGCGGCATCACCCAGCATATCCTCATCCTTGGCAGAATCTTTCCGGATGATATGGTGCAAGCTGTAAAAGCAGGCCTGATCATCAGCATTTTCGAGGGGCAGGACCTGAGCTGGGTCGAGAAGGCGTGCGGCGATTCGGGGTTGCGTGCAGGCGTGCATCTCAAGCTCGATTCGGGAATGGGAAGAGTAGGGCTTCTTTTAAACAATGCCGCCGATTTGTTCGGCCGGCTTGCAGAATCGAAGTGCTGCATGTGGCAGGGGCTTTACACCCACTTTTCGACTGCGGACGAAAAAGACAAGAGCTATGCGAACCTTCAGCTTTCAAGATTCCGGGAAGTGCTCTCAATACTTCCGAAACTTGAGAAAAGGCCGAAGATCGTTCACATGGCTGCAAGCGGGGCGATCCTCGACCTTCCGGACAGCTATTTCGACGCCGTTCGGCCCGGAATCCTGATGTACGGTCATTACCCGTCAAATGAGACTTCCCGGTGCATCCAGCCCAGGCAGGTCATGTCATTGAAGACATATGTCTCCCACCTGCGGGAAATGCCCGGGGGACACCCCGTCAGCTACGGCAGACGGTGGACAACGTCCGGGCCCACAAAGATCGCCGTCCTGCCGATTGGATATGCGGACGGCCTGAGCCGCAGGCTCACAAACAACGGAGAGGTTTTGATCCGGGGCAGGCGCTACCCGATGGTTGGCACGGTTACAATGGACTACATCATGGTTAACGTTGAAAACGATCCGGTTGCAGTCGGTGACGAAGCCCTGCTGTGGGGAGAAGCGCCCGGCGGGGTTATCCAGACGATTGACGTGGCCGAGCGAATAGGAACGATTCCCTACGAATTGACCTGCGCCGTTTCCGGACGTGTGCCGCGCGTGTATATAGGGTAATCATTTACCGCAGAGGACGTTCGATAATTCCGAAAACCCGGTGGCCTGCTTCGAGGGGCTAGGGTCGATCTTTAGAGAAAAATTTATTAAGGTCTTTGTTCCAGATTACTCCTCCCGCGGAGCGGAAAACTCGAAATGAAAACATATAGAGTCCGATTTTTACCTCACGATAAGGAAATAACCTTTGCGGCGTCCGGCAGTGTCCTCCACGCCGCCATGGAAGCCGGGGTCCACGTGAATGCGTCCTGCGGAGGGGAGGGGTTTTGCGGGAAATGCAGGGTAATAATCGAAGAAGGCCGGATAGAAGGGGGCATCTCGGAGCGTCTCAGCAAGGAGGACATCGAGGCTGGTTACAGGCTTGCCTGCCAGAGCCGGATCATGAGCGATCTGACCGTTCGAGTTCCGGTCGAATCGGAAATGGACGCGAGCGTCCTAAACCTGGTCCCCCCCAGGCGCACCGCCCGAATCCAGCAGATGAACCTGAATGACCTGAAGAGCAAAGGTCTTTTCATACCCCCCGTTGAAAAAAGGTACGTCGAACTGCCCGAGCCGACAAGCGCCGACAATCTCGCCGATACGTCACGCCTTGTCGGTTTTCTCAGGCAAAATTACGACGAACACAGACTGGTGGTGCGGCTTCCGGTCATTCGCAAAATTCCGGGGATATTCAGACAAGCGGGCTTCAAGGTTACCGTGACCCTCGACCGGCCTGTTTTCGAAAACAGGAAAAGCCATATCATCAACATAGAAGCCGGAGACACCACCAGCAGAAATTTTGCGATAGCCGTCGATATCGGCACCACAACGGTTTACGGACAACTGATCGACCTCATTACGGGACGCGTGCTGGCCGAGCAGGGAGACTTCAACGGCCAGATCAGCTACGGTGAGGACATTATCTCGAGGATCATATACGCGGAAAAGCCGGGGGGACTCGATACCCTGCACAAAGTCGTTATCGGGACCATAAACAGGATAATCGACGACGTAATTCAGACCTCCGGGGTCGACCGCCAGCAAATCTCCACGATTACGTTTGCAGGCAATACCACGATGTTACAGATCCTTCTGAAAATCGACCCCTCCTTTATCCGGCTATCCCCCTACGTGCCGGCGGCCACTCTTTATCCGGCCGTACGGGCCGTCGATCTCGGGATCGACCTGGTTGACCATGCGACCGCACTCGTCGTTCCTTCCATTTCCAGCTTCATCGGCGGGGACATCGTCGCCGGTGTGATGGGCTCGGGAATACATCTCTCCGATCAGCTCTCGCTTTTCATAGACATAGGCACAAACGCCGAGATCGTGATCGGCAACAAGGATTGGCTCGTCTGCGCGGCATGTTCGGCAGGACCTGCCTTCGAAGGCGGCGGCATCCAATTCGGCATGCGTGCCGAACATGGCGCGATCGAGGATTTTTCAGTCGATCCGTATACCCTGGAGCCGATGATCCTGACAGTTGGAGACATCAGACCGAGGGGTATATGCGGGTCCGGCCTGATCAGTATCGTGGCAAGGCTTTTCGAAGCGGGAATCATCGATAATATCGGAAAATTCGACCGCGGCCGCAAATCGGACAGGCTCAGGGAAAAAGACGGCATTTATGAATACATACTGGCGCGGGGGAAAAAGACGCTAATCGGCAGGGACATCGTCATAACGGAAAATGATATCGGGAACCTCATCCGCGCAAAAGGGGCCATATACAGCGGGTGCCAGACACTGCTCAAGGAGGTCGGCCTCAAAATAGCGGACATCGACCGAATAATCCTGGCCGGCGGATTCGGCAGCCACGTAGACATCGAAATGGCCATGTCGATAGGGCTGCTTCCCGAAATCGACCCGGAAAAGATCACCTACATCGGGAACGGCTCGCTGCTCGGCGCAAGAATGTGCGCGCTGACCAACCAGATCAGAAAAGACGTCGTCAATGTAATGAGGAAGATGACGAACTTCGAACTCTCCGAGACGCCGTCCTTCATGGCTCATTACATCGCCGCCCTCTTCCTCCCTCATACGGACCTCGATCTCTTCCCCAAGCTCAAAGGGAGGCTGGAACGCAGGCCGAAGCTGATACCGGTTGGGATTGAAGAGCGGGTGAATGGGTGAAGAGCAGGTGAATGGGTGAGTAGGTGAGTAGGTGAATAGACAAGAACTAAGAGACGAAAAGCAAATGGTGAGTTGCCCGGACGGATTGTTTTCCCACTCACCCATTCACCTATTCACCCGCTTTTATGGACTTGGGGGGAGCCAGCCGCTGGGCATTTTCAGGACCTGTTCATGATGCCCTCTCTGGATGTGAGACATGTACCAAACGATCTGGAAGCTGGATAAGATCCCGATTGGGCGTTTGGGTCCTGCGTGCGGGTCAATTATGATCAGGTGCTCGAACCTTCTCTTTTTCATGAGAGCGACGGCCTTTTCGACCGGCCATTGAGGATCGATCTCGAACTTGTAGGGCCGCATGACGTCCTCAGCATGTATCCGCTTCAGGTCTTCTCCGTAGAATCGAATAACGGCCAGCCTGGAGACGAGGCCCCAGACCTCACCGGTTTCATCCACCACCGCTACCGGCCCAAAACCGTTCGCTTTCATAATCCGGACAACGTCTTTAACGCTATCCTCCAGATGGCAGACGAGGACCTCACGGTCCATGAGCTCAAAAACTTTCATAGCGCTTCTTTACTCTTCCTGCGCCATCTTCGCTATGATGTCTTCAATATGAAGCAGTCCCACAACGGCTTTGCTCCCGTTGCGGTCCGAAGTAACTATCAGGTGTTCGATTTTCCGTCCGTCCATCAAGCGAATAGCTTCCTTCACGGTAGAATTGGGAGTGATAGTAAAAGTATGGGGAAGAAGGATATCTTGCGCCGTGGTTTTGTCGAGGTCCATGTGAAAAGCCTTCAAAATGCTCCTGGCAGAAATGATCCCCAGGACCTCGTGGCTCTGATTGGTCACCACACAGTAGTGGGATGAATTGACCGCCAGAATCTGAGCCACTTCCCTGATGCTGGCGTCTGCTCCACACGTAATGGCCCCCGTGCGCATCAATCGCCTCACAGTTTCTTCCACAGCCTTCTCCTACTTGACGGATGCAACGAGAGTTAAATGAGATAGTTTTCACTATAAGGGATTTTGACGATTTTATCCATCGGCAATATTCAGGGCCGGCCGGACCTCGATTCGTGCTGTCCCCGGATTTGGCCCCAAGTAATTCAAGTACTTACATGCTTGATTTTCATTGACTCTACGGTATTCAGACCTTAACCATGATGCATGGGATTTTTGGGTGAAAGTGGGCAAAGCCGCAGCGATGGTCTAAAAGATAAGGAGGCGCGCCATGACTGAAAAAGGTTACCCAAGGTGGTACAGCCAAACAAAAGAAGCGCACAGGGAATACATCGGGGCGCTGGAAAAACTCGGCGAAACCGTCAGGCAACAGGGACCGTTGGAAGAGAAGACGTCTCAATTGATTCAGTTGGCGGCTGCAGCGGCGATTCGCTCCGAGGGATCGGTCCACAGCCATGCCAGGAGGGCGATAAAGGCCGGAGCAACACCCGAAGAGATCTATCACACGATAATGCTGCTTACCAGCACCATCGGGTTTCCAACCACCTCCGCAGCTTTGAGCTGGGTTTATGACATCATAGGCGAAAAGAAGTGACAGACATTTTGCCTGCCTCTTGAAACCAGCGCCCGGACCGGCTAGGGCAGAATGTGCAGGTGATGGAAACATAAGGCTGCAGAGAGCGGATTCAGTCTGAAAAGCGCCTTGCCATCATGGGCACTGATTCTTATCGTCATACGGGAGATTTGAATCAGTCACAGGAGGTCAAAATGGTCGAACAAAAAGAAAAGAACGGTTGTTGGGAAAACGGCATAATATATCCGGACGGATCGGAAGAATGCTTAGATATATATTGTTCAAAATGCGTTGACGGCGAGTGGGAAACTTATCCTTCGATAGGCGTTTCGATAGACCCGTCAGAAGTCTTGTAGAGCCTGCCAAAGCAAGAGCCCTCACCTGCACAAAAGCCCGAAGCGGATTATTTCACTTCGGGCTTTTTTTCAACAATAATTACTCCGCCCCCGTTTATGTTTTTCGCTTCGAAAGAGCCGTATATTCGAAAAGTATTGCATTCATTTCCTAACTCATTAAAATCACGGTGCTCTGAACTTTGAAGTTTTCTGTTTGGCCTCTCCGACAAAGGATTTCCAATGCCAAAAAAACTCATCGAGATCGCATCAGAAATCGTTCAGACACAAGTTTCATTAACACCCATGCCGGCCGGCGATATCGCTGTTTTTCTCCGGCAGGTTTTCAGTACGCTCCTGGAATTGCAAAAGACCGAGGCGGGAGGAATTGAGTCAGCCCAGACTTCCGAAGTAACCGGAGAAGTATCTCACGAACGGAAACCGACACTCAGCCCGGCAGATTCCATCCAGAATGATAAGGTGATCTGTCTCGAATGCGGCGCGGAGATGAGACTGCTCACGGTGAGGCATCTAGTCTCTCATGGCATGGACCGGAAAGAATACAAAAAGAAGTACGGGTTTTCGACGGGAACGCCGTTGTGCGCAAAGTCTTTGACCAAAGCGAGAAGCAAAGCGGCAAAAAAGAGGGGATTGCCCGAGAACCTGAAAAAAGCGATGGAGGCCGCAAGGCGGGAGAAAGCCGAATCGCCCGTTCCTCAAGCGGCAACCGCGACAGTGGCGGCCGGCAGACAGAAACATGCGCTCACGCCGCAAAACTCCATTCAGGATGACAAAGTAATCTGTCTCGAATGCGGCGCCGAGATGCGACAGCTCACGGTGAAGCACCTGGTCAGTCACGGAATGGATCAAAGACGATACAAGGAAAAGTACGGATTCCCACTGCGGACCCCATTGGCGGCGAGGTCTGTTACCAGAGCCCAAAGCGAAGCGGCTAAAACGAGAGGATTGCCGGGGAAGCCGACCCAATCGAATGAAGCCAGGGGAAAGACTGGAGGCGCCGCTCAAACGCTTACCGAAACCGGTGCAGCCAATAATCCGAGGCGTACGATACTGCGGAAAAAGAATGGGGTTTGAATTGTGTCTCCCCGCCGACGGGGCCAAACCGGTTGAACGAGCTTTGACGCCGGTCGGTCGAATCTTACATTATACCTGGAAATCGCAGGTATAAAATAGTAGATTCCAGGACTGGAGAAGAATAAAAAGCAACCTCCCGAGCCGCGCGACCGGTGCGACCGGTGCGACCGGTGCGGGCAGATTCTTTCGGGAGCTTCCAACATCCCGACGGGCGCCTGGAGCATGTAGCCGGGCACCTGTTGCGGGCAAGTATTGTTGAACGGAAAGGAACGGTACGGATGGATTTTAATTTGACTGAAGAGCATGAATTAATTCGACAAAGTGTAATTGAATTTTGCGACAGGCATGTTTGTCCGATTGCTGACGGGGTAGACAACGAACCGAGCTTCCCGGCCGAAACGATTAAGAAACTCGCAGAACTGGACTTGATGGGCATCCCGTATCCCTTGGAATACGGCGGAGCAGGGTCCGATTTTCTGAGCTATATCATAGTGATCGAAGAGCTTTCCCGGGCATGCACAACGACCGGTTTTATCGTGGAGTGCAACACCTCCCTGGCAGGGTTCCCGCTGTTCAAGTTCGGCACGGAAGAGCAGAAGAAAAAATACCTTACCCCGGTATGCAAAGGTGAGATGCTGGGTTCCCTTGCCTTTACCGATCCGGGGGCCGAAACCGATGCGGCCGGGAGCACGACTGCGGTCCAGGACGGGAAGGAATGGGTGCTGAACGGAAGCAAGCTATTCATCTCGAATGCCACCGCCGCCGGCGTGATCATTGTTTTCGCCATGACGGACACATCGAAGGGAACGGCCGGCATCAGCGCGTTTATCGTTCCGGCCGGGGCTCCCGGTCTCCGGATCGGAAGACACCTGAAAAAGATGGGAACAAGAGGTTCGGTTACGGCCGAAGCATCCCTGCAGGACTGCAGGATTCCGGAAGAAAACCTGCTGGGCGCCCAGGGGCAGGGGAGCGAGATCTTCATGGCGACACTTGACGGCGCGCGGATGGGCATTGCCGCGCAGGCCGTCGGCATTTCGCAGGCTGCGCTCGACGAATCGATAAAATACTCCAAACAAAGAGTTCAGTTCGGAAAACCCATCGGGGAGTTCGAGGCGGTCCAGGTGATGATCGGCAACATGGCGACCGAAGTGCAGGCATCGAGGCTTTTGACCTATCATGCCGCCTGGTGTTACGACCAGGGACTGCCTTACAGCAGCCAGGCCGCCATGGCAAAGCTGTTTGCCGCCGAAACGGCTTCCCGTCAAACAGGGCGCGCAGTGCAGATCCATGGAGGCATCGGGTACGCCAAAGGGGCTAAAGTCGAGCGTCTGTACAGGGATGCCGTGATTACAGCGACCTACAGCGGGACCTCGGATATGTTGAAGATGTTTATCGCCGCCGGGCAGGATTGAGAGGGAGCGTAAGATACTAGGAGACCTTAACGCCAGTCTCAAAATTTTGCGGCTTCACCGACGCCATAAAAATAAGTCTGCCTGACAGCAGGCCAGGGTCGCAACATCCGGCTCCGCCGGTCCAGAGCAAATCGCCAGGCTACTGAAAACATGTAACCTCCCACTCAATTTTCCGGACATCGTGCGGAAAATTGTCTCGACAGCGTCGAGATAATTCGAGCTGAATTTCCGGCCGGTGACCGGAAGATTAAGTGTCCCCGTGCGCCATAAATCAAAATTTTGGCGCAAACTTCCGATCTTGAAATATAAGTAAGCTATTCGCTTGAATATATGTGCATGTATGGGGCGATGCATCGCCCCCGGAAGGCTTGACTTTTGCTCCCGGTAGTGCAATAGTTGCACTAGAATGCTGACGGGTTTGTATGCCGATATTGCAACGCTTTGGTTCCGTAAGCGTGCGGATGTACGCTGACGATCACCGGCCGCGCACTTCCATGTTGTCGCGCAGGACTTCCATATGCTGGTGCGGATTTCGGACCTGACTGTGATTGCAGGAGAAGCCCGCCAAACTCAGATTGCCGAGGCCCTGGCATGGGCGCAAGCTCATCAGGAGACGTTGGCTCATAAATGGGCTGAACTCAACGAAAGGGGCTGAGATCATGCCGAAAAAAACTTTACCGCGCATCGTTGCCGTAACAACGGACAAGAAGCCTTTGACCTTGCGCATCCGCTGGGACAAGGGCGAAGAAAGCCGTGTGGATGTTTCCGGCCTGGTGGAGACGTTCCGTGTTTATAAGCCGTTGCGCCATTCGCCGGAATTATTCGGGCGCGTAAGGGTTGGCGAGCATGGCACGGACATTGTCTGGTCCGATGAAATAGACATGGCCGCCGACACCCTTTGGCGGCTTGCGCAGGAACAGGCGGGCATTACCATGTCGGCGGACGCTTTCAAACGTTGGCGCGAGCGCAAAGCCTATACGCTCGACACGGCGGCGCGCGCGCTTGGGTTAAGCCGCCGCATGGTGGCCTATTACGAACAGGGCGCGAAGCCTATTCCGCGGGTGGTTGCGCTTGCTACGCGGGCGCTCGACTCGGCGACTGCTGACCCCCCGTGACCTGCGGCTGCACCGGAGTTTTCGCGGACGGTCGGCTATAGCCCGTAAATTGTCTCAGCAAGCCCTGTTTTTGATTAGTTTCAAGAAGGCGTGACTATAGGAAAGAACCCGGGAAATTACCCCGTCACGATACCAAGCCCTGAATCGGGCCGTCAAACGAAGCGCGGCGAAAAATGTGTGTCGTTCAAGATCGAGGGGAAAACCTGTACCTATTTGCAACCCGGCTGGTGGTGCTCGCTTTCCGATTCTGATGACATTGAAGGGCAATTGGTCGATGAGGACAACCAAGTTGCAGATATGGCGCGGCGCACGGCGAGGGCACTGGCCCACGGTTAAAAAGTGTTTGTACCCGTGGTGATCCGCGCCATTCGCCAACGCTGCGGCTGACAACCTTCAAAAATTGTTCTTCGTCACCAGTTCTCGTATCCGAGTGTGCGAAATAAGGTTATCCAGAGTAGCTGTGGTAAATACTTTTCCGTTCAAGCGCAACAGCAACTGGCGCATATCCTCTCGCCTTTGCCGAAACCCACGGCCATCGATGCAGGCGATTACCTCATAACTTGGACGACCTGCCGCAATATGCTCGTTTCGCTGAGTCTCCAGTTCCTTGATCCGAGCTACTTTATCCCGGGCTGTGCCATCATCGCTTGTGATCTTGGCCTCGATTACCGCAATCGGGCTTATTTCGTCGGGAATGCAAAAATCAGGGGCTTGACCAAAGCCCGGAATCCTTTCCGCCCTCCCCGTCTTTCGGTAGGATACTCCGGCATGACGCAGACGCTCCTCGACGGCGTTTTCCATAACTTCTCCCACCAATTCAGAAACGGCATCCCGGTGGCCGGCAAACGGACGGCCCAGATAGCGCTCATAAAGCAAGACGGCATAAGGAGCATTTTCCCGGGCCGCGTACTTAAGAGACTCCAGACCGCTCTGAGTATCAAACTTAGCCAAGCGGTGAACAAACCCTTCCTGGTCCTCAGGGGTTCCTCTAATGATGTAGCTGACGGCAACACCGATCAGATGATCGAGTCTTTCCAGCGTCTTCGGACGAATTGGCGGGGTGCGGCCTGATTTCCGAGCATTTTCAACTCTATTTTGATACCGTGACAGGGCCTTACGTATGTAATGAGAATCTTCCCGGCAATGCCTGTCGAGAGTCCTGGCAGAACCTTGCGTTATGTCGCTATCCAATTCCGAACGGGCAAGCTCCGCCCATTCCGGCGCGGTCATTCCCAGAATTGATCTCACGACGCCCAAAACTCTGCTGTTCTCGATCAATGCACTGTTCACCGTAGCTTCGGCGAAAGCCTCAAAAGCCTTGCTCGTGCGTTTAAGAATTTCATAGGCGTCGCGAAAGTCAGTGTATTTTGGGAAGCCCTTGCCCATGGGCATGAGGAGAAATTCGGATACCAAATCGGAGAAAACGGCATCCACCATTTCTTCGAGGTGGTGCTGGAGTTCTGCAGGAGAAAGCTCAAAAGGCCGTTTTACTGCCAATAATTTCCCCTTTCCCATATATAGATTCCGCTGTCTTGACCATGCTCTCAGCGTCGAGTTCGTCTCTTAGCCTGTTAATTTGTAGCTCGGCGCGGCCCATCCGTTCCCGGGGCGTGGCCCCTGATTCCCACCCATCTCTCAGCCGGTTGATGACTTTTCGCGCTATGTGTCCGGCGAGCAAGCATCGGATATCTCCTTCGGTAACCCGAAGACCGGCTTTTTGGAGGGCCGATAGATCGCTTTCTAATCTATCGTGGACAGCCTCCGATTCAACGCCGACTTTCACTTTCCGGCATACGAACACAGAATCTAGAACAGATGATTTAGTTCGGGCTATATGGAGTGAAGCGCCCATTTCCGCAGGGGCGGGCAATGTGGCGGTGCAATCAAGCCCGGCGTCCAAGATAGCCACAACCAACGGAATATAGGCGTTCGGGTCGTTATGGTGGTAAGTAAAAACAAAAGGTGCTCCCGGCTTCAAGGCATCGGCGTAATGACGGAATATCTCCGACAAACCCAGGGTGAAGTGTTCCAGGCCGCGCCCCATCACCTCGTTGCCGGTCAGCTCTTGCAGGGTCCTGGTCGATGGCGCTTTGAAAGCATCGAATTCATTCTCCAGAGCCAGACGCAGCCATACGTAACAAAAATCCATGAGTTCCGCGTACTGGACATTGTCAAAATACGGAGGATCGGTAAAGACCCCGTCGAGTGAATCAGGCTCAAGCGGCACTTGTTCCGCAGATCGCGAGTTTATCCAGGCTTCTCTGAGATTGGCTTTGGGAAACCGTTTAACCTGTTTTGCCCTGATGCTCTCTCCCAGTATGGGGATCAATTCTTTCCGATGCCCTTGGTGCCTTGTCTCAAAAGGCTGCAGGCAATACTCCTTAGCCCTTCGGTACTTTTCAATGAAGTGGCGGAAAGCTCCCGCCCCGACTTTGGGAATGCCCGGCAAGTTGTTTTCACACTGGACCAGTCCTACCGGAAAGCCGTGGACACTGAAAATATCCTGGCACTTGAGGGCATAGGTATCGTAGCGCGCGAGCATGTTCTGATAACGAAGGAAATCGGAGAACACGGTGAGCAGTGCGTGTCTTACCGGGGTCCCTTCAACTGCGGAGATTCTCTTAAGCAGCAAGCCGAGTCCGAGGAGCTGGCGTTCATTGAACATTTCACGGAAGAATTTATAACCCCAGCGATGGAGGCGTTTTGTCTCATCTCCCAGGGGAATGGGGGCCGATGGGATTAAAAACTCAGATCGCCTCTCCTCCAATGTTCGTTTTGCTTCCAGGTATTTTTCGAGGTCCTCTCTATCCGGGCTTTTAAAAAAGCGTCCCTCATGACCCGGCTTACAGGCTGAACAATAGTATTCAATGGCCCACAGACGATGCCTGGGCGGACCGGAGGGGTCCTTTGCAGGATAGGAAAAAACTTTGGAGCAGGCAGAACAATTTATCTTATTTCTTTTTGCCGGGCCGTCGATAAAGACAGCCTCTCCGCAGGCGCAGCATGGTTCCGGATGAGTTATGGTGGGCTGCTCTTTGAATTCATTGAGCTCGCCGCACTTATTGCAAACCACGACGTGGTAGGGATGCCGTTCGGCTTCGGCCAGCAAATAGCCGGGAAAAAGATCATTTTCGGCTCCGCATTCCGGACACGTTCGGGTTTTCACCCAAAGGAAGTATTTGACGTTCGCGAGCCCACCACAGAGTTTGCATGTGGTCATATATAGAGAGCCGATTTCTCGCTCCAGGTCGCCGATTACCGCCTCGGCATTCTGTGCAAAAGCATCCAGATCGAGAGGAGCTAACGACTGCCGAACAATCCAGAACGCCATCGGGTTGATGTCGGCGCCAACGATGCTGAAACCAAGACGGTTGGCTTCAAAAGTTGGGGTTCCCCCTCCCATGAAGGGGTCTGCTATAACCCCCTTGAATTGGTGGGCGCGCCAGTAATCTTCCTGCAAAGAATTTTCACCGTCAAATTCCGCCAGCAAAAGATTACGAAAGACTGTACCCGGACGACGCGCAAACCATTTATGAATGCCGATGACAGGCCGGTAATTCTGTTGAATTTGCTTCTCTTTTTGAGCGAGGGATGCGGTAAATCCGATGTCGAAACGAGACTCAAGAGAGCCATGGACCTGACCCTGTTTTGGCTGGGGATCATTTTGCAGCCTCGGGTAGATAATGATGGCTTGTCGCATTTTGCCCCTGGAAGTTGTCTGCTGACAGTCGCCCAAAACCGTTCCCCAAAAGGTCGATCACGCACGTGAGCAAAATAGCACAGATTCCAGGGAAAAGTGAGCCAAACGGGTATTTTTATCTGCGCTCTCGTTATCGGGCTTCTATAGAGCGGCCATGACTCACACATAACCTTCCGGCTTGACCAATCTTCCCCGCTCACCTATTCACTCATTCGCTGCTTAACTTCATATGATGAAGCATCATCAATTCGAGACGTGAAGCGATAATGTGCTCGATGGATTGCCAGGTCTCTGCTTTTCTACGCCCGCCGTGCTCCGTGTGAGATGATCTCCACACTTCATTTTATGTTTGACAGTACTTCTAATACTGAAGTATAATTTCCTCCGTTTTCCGTTCACCGCAGAGGCGCAGAGGGCGCGGAGAGTGCCAAAATTCGACAAGATGAACGAGCAGGGAGCAAAGGCGTCGCTTTTTCGAAAAGAAAGTCTTTCACGCGAAGGCGCGAAGACGCGAAGAAGTCCAAATGAGGCATAAATAACCCTTACGAAAAGACTTGATGGGTTGCGCTTCGCTCCACCCATCCTACAGGCCTACGGGTTTTTGCGTGGTTTCGGGGTGTTCTGGAGGGACAAAGAGGAAACGTTCAGGATGAAAAGCTTAATCGACGATAAGCAATTGATTCAACTAATCAGGGACGGCGACACGGTCAGCGAAGCCGCGCGCAAGCTGGGAGTCGGCAGAGCAGCCGTATCCAAACGGCTGCAGAGGCTTAATATCGCCATAAGCCGGAGTGTAACCATCCGGGCGGCCCACAAGATTGTCGACCGCGAAATCAATGCGCTGGACCAGTTGCAGAAGATCAACCGGGACGCCAACGAGCTGCTCGACCTGCTGATGCGCTGGAACCGGGGCGAAAACGACGCTCTTCAGATACTCGAATCTCAGGTCCGCAAAATCAGGGTCCGGGGGCGGGAAGAGGAGAGCACCGAGTACAAATTCAAGGACCCGCGCGAACTCGCTTTAAAGGCCATGCAGGAAATCCGGAGTCAACTGAAGCTGCAACTCGACATCTTCCAGGCGCTTTTCGATATGCAGGCGGTCCAGCAATTCCAGGCTGAAGTATTGGAGGTGATCGGAAGTGTATCAACGGAAGCAAGAGATGAAATCATTCGCCGGCTCACGGAAAGAAATGCTCTTCGGTCAGCTCTTGACCTCAATCGAGCAGAAGTTTCGCCGGGATGACGGGAAGGCTTACGGATCACTCGGAGCCTGGGCCGAAAAGACGCCTGTAATCCTCGACGGCCGACCGTTCAGCTTTCACAAGCACGAATACCTCATGGCCCCCTATGCCGACAATCACCCGCACGTGGTCGAGATCAAAGCGGCACAGATGGGGCTCACCACGAAAGCTATGCTCAGGGCGATGTACGCGGCACGGTACCGGAACTTCCGGGGTATTCTCTATCTTTTCCCATCGCGGACCGATGTGACCGAATTCGCCAAGGGCCGGATCGACCCTTTGATCGAGGACAACCCGGACACCCTGGGCAGATGGCTGCAGGAAACCGATTCAGCCAATATCAAACAGATCTGGAATTGCTTCCTGTACTTAAGGGGCATGAAGTCGCGCGTGGGCCTAAAGTCCATTCCCGTAGACTTCCTCGTCTTCGATGAAATGGACGAAGCAAGCCCGGCAGCCGTCGATATGGCCATGGAACGCATGAGCCACAGTGAGTTCCGTGAAGTCCTGAAGCTCAGCAACCCGACCCTGCCCGACTACGGCATCGATAAGGCCTTCCAGGAAACCGACCAGCGTTTCTGGCATGTCAAGTGTCTGAAGTGCGGCGAATACACCTGCCTCGATGAAACTTTTCCGGACTGCCTTCTTGAAATCGGCGGGAGAGTCATTCGGGCCTGCCGGAAGTGTAAGGCCGAGCTTGACCCCTCGGTCGGGGAATGGGTTGCCAAACATCCGGGCGTGACCGGGAAGCGCGGCTACCATTACTCACAGCTTTTCAGCCATTATGTCGACCCTGCGGAAATCCTCCACCAGTTCAGGACCACGAATAACCTCACCGAATTCTATAACTTGAAACTCGGCATGGCCTATGTGGAAGCCACAAACCGGCTGAGCGTTCAGGAGGTCCTGGCGCTTTGCGGCGATGACGGTATCGCCTCTTCCGATCCCGGACCCTGCAGCATGGGAGTTGACCAGGGCAAACTCCTTCATGTTGTAATCGGGAAGCGCGAATGGGGCCGGGCCGGAAAGATCGTCCATGTGGGCGAGCACTTGGCGTGGGAAGAACTCGACCGGCTTATGAAGGTTTTCAACGTGAGCCGCTGCGTGGTGGATGCTCTGCCTGAAACCAGAAACGCCAGGGCCTTTGCCGGGAAGCACAAGGGTAAGATTTTTCTCTCCTATTATTCCGAGCACCAGAAGAGCGGCTACAAGTGGAACGATGGCGACTTGACCGTCCACAGCAACCGGACGGAATCTTTGGACGCCTCACACGTTGAGATTCAGTTCGCAAGGGTAGCGCTGCCGCGCGAATGTGACATCATCCGGGAATTTGCGGAGCATTGCTCCAACACGGCCAAGAAACTGGAAGAAGACGCGGAGACCGGCTCCAAGCGCTATGTCTATGTGCGGTTGGGACCGGACCATTTCCGCCATGCGTTTAACTATGAAGCGATGGCGCGGCAGTTTGGCGCCGGGAGTTTATTCAGTCATTGCGACTTCTCTTAAAATAGAAAGGGTAAACGATGAACAAGCTGAGTCCCATCTCTTACGAGGAAAAGATTGCGGGCTGGCATGACGAGGAAACGAATCGAGACTACCGGCGCATCGTCGGCGGTCTGGCGTGGCCGCATGTCGATATGCCCGGATTTGCCGTCATTATCGGTGAAGAGTTCAAAGACCTTGGGCCGGCCCGCGTGCCTGAGCAAGACTCGGTTTTGATGTACGTTTTGCAGGAAGCAGAGAGCGGCAATCTCGATGCGTTGTTGCGCTTCTGCGCCATACACATGAGGAAAGTTACCTGGTACGGCAACATATTCGATACCGTGAACATGCTGCACTTACGTGATTTCAACCGCGTGGAGAGGGACACGGGACGACCGCAACTCTCTTTGCTTCCACCTCCGCCTCTTTACTCCGAGGGAGACCTTAAGAAGGCCTTTGAGCATGGTATTGACCGCATTCTTGTCCGGACATCCGACAGGAAAACCTTAATTGTGGGAGATAACCCCCTGATTCGTGTCTGCCGCGACAGCGTACCAAAGGACGCAGCGGAGAACCCGGAAGAATATCCGCGCCTGCTTGCCCTGTGCTTTGCCGTAAATGCGCTCGACCGTATACCCTGGGTCCATCCACAGGCCGACAGCAAGCCGGCGTTCGCCCTGACAGAGTACGACATATTCGACCCGCCGTGGGAGAAGAAGAGGGAGGACTGATTACGGGTCTTCAGGTAACGGCAGCCGGGGAAGCGACGAGTCCGATCTTCGCGAACTTCGGGCTTCTTACAGCTATGATTTCGATGCCAAAAGTGACGTTCTAAGCCGAAAAAACGCCACTTTCCGGAGAACTAACTTTTAATTAGCGAACCGTTACTTTGGCCCGATCCTGTTCGTTTCCTGCGGCGAAGGCGTTTTGCTGCCCTTGCGCTTCGAGCTGTCTTCTGAGTCTTTTTGGTTCTTTGACATAGGAGCGCTCCGGTTCTTCGAGAGTGTCAGTGTCACAGGCGGCGACTATGCCACGGTCAGGCGACCTCTGTGTCTGAAGCGGGCAAAGATTTCACTTGACCGCCGGAACCGGGTCGGAAGAGAAATAACCCACAGCCGGCCCGGTTCATCACCGGCCCGTTGTCCGACTTCCGCTGGGCAATGTAAAAAAATTCACGTTAAAGGACTTGCCAGACGATACTACCTGTAGTACTAATTTACCATGGAAGTGATTGTTCAATTTGACACTCACCATGGGGAAGATGCATGGGGCAGAGAGAGAAGCTTCTTGAAAGATGGCGGCACAATACCCCTAAGGATGCTCCAGTGGATGAGGTCGAAGCTGTCGTTAAATATTTCTTTCCAGAATCGCTTGTTGAACGTCATCGTGGATCTCACAATATTGAAATACGCGACCGTCGCTTGCAAAATAGGGGAGAGTTCGGTCCCCTTGGCAAGTTAGTAATCCCGATAAAAGGCGGCCAAAAAGTGAAAGGCGCTTATCTCGCCGCCTTAGCAACAGCGATTGAGATTATTAGTGAGGAAGACGATGAAGGAGGTGTGCAGTGAATAAAGCCGATAAAACCATCGAGTATTACATGGCGCTGCCGTATCGAATGGAGATTGTTAAGATACCGGATGGGAAGGGCGGGGGCTTTATGGCCTGCTTGCCACAGTTCGGTCGTATGGCAGCCGTGGGGGACGGTGAATCTATCGAAGAGGCGTTAAGGAACTTGGAGGATTCCAAGCGGTCGCTTTTCGAAACGTACATTGCAGAAGGTGTTGAAATTCCTGATCCAGATACTTTTCAGGAGGATTTCAGCGGAAAATTTGTGGTACGCATTCCCAAGTATTTGCACAAAGATCTGGCTCAAAGGGCGAAAAATAATCACGTGAGTCTTAACGCATTTGTCACCGCTTTACTGTCGAGCGCCCTCTATGAGGATAAAACCTCGTCTGCACTCCAGGGCATCAAAACTCAACTTAGTATGCTGAGGAGCGATGTCTGTAATCTGAAGTACACAATGCCACCAGGTTCCATTCCCCTTCTCAAAGATATTGCGGCTGATTACGTTGACGATGCAGCTTAAGGAGGTTATCCCAGTGGGCAAGCAACCGAAGGCAAAAAGCTACAAGCTTACACCTCAAGAATATCGGGCAATCCTCAAGGATGTGGAACTTGAGGAAGTCATGCTTGATGAGGCCTCAGCAAAAATACACAGGGATAAGATAGACAAATCTCTTGAAATTTCAATCGATGAAAAAATTACGCACGAAATCCACGGGGATACGGTTGTGTCGGTGCATCATTTTTACACACTGACCGCCCCTCCAGGATCAAAAAGGGATTTCTTCTTGAAACTTACATGCGCCTTCGAACTAAAGTATTCTGCCAAAACTACTCTTTCAGAAAGCTTTATGGAAATTTTCAAGGATACAAACATCCCCTTAAATACGTGGCCTTATTTCCGGGAATTCGCTCAAAGTATGACACAGCGTATGAATATTCCTCCCTTAACCCTACCGCTCCGGAAGTGATGACAGACTGATGGATAGCCCGGGTCGGCCTCGGAGAGATCCGGGGCCTTTCTTTTTCATAAGCCCCTGGCAAGGGGGTGCTTGTGCCGGAAGAAATTATGCATGACAAGGGCTACGTAGGAGCCCTTTCAGAGAGGAAGGCCAGAGCCCTGGCAAGCGCCCCTTCGGCAGAATTCGTTTGGACCCATGGCAGGTCGTAGGAAACCCAGACGGTGAAAGATTCCGGTTCGCGGTCGAACTCTTCATCTGTTTGAGGAAATGTCGGTTGAACGGTGATCCTTTCCTCAATGTAGGCGGCAGTCTTGAACACATCAGGAGACATAAGATCGTGCAGGGCATCGATTCGAATTCGCCGAGTTGTTCCCTGAATTTCGACGACCACCTCTATCGATTTCTCAACAATGTAAAACTCACTGCAAAACGGGTATCGTGTCGCATCAAGCATTGTCGTCTCCTGACGGGGAGTAAAGTGGAGCGTTTCATGATGCAGTTAACATGCTCTCCTTCGTCTCGCGCGTCGGAGAGCAACAATTATCGGGTCTGGATTTTCATCCTCGAGGACTGAAACTAAAAGGGCCTCTTCTATATTTTTCAAGGCTATCGGTCCGTGATGTCCCGTCTCAAAATAAGGCACAACCCTTTCTCCCCATGCTTCTTCTTCCTTCCACAGAGTCCAGGGTAATAGGGCCGGGTAAACAGACTCGAAGATGAACAAAATTGCGATTCCAGTTTCGGGTGTGGCTGGCAGAGTTGGCATACACTTAAATAAATAGAAATCGATCTTCTCCTGTGTATCTAACTCCGCCTTGGTTTCAGGCCGGTAGTCGAAGAGTGAGATGCATCCTCGGTTCCGAAAAAAAGCATTCCCGGAAAAACCAAAAGGAGCATGAAAAGGGCCTTCTTTATTTGGTCTAATCTCACCACAATTAAGTATGCTGTCAAAATTGGACTCGTTAGTTACGTGGAATACACGATCCTTTAAATAGGGGAGCAAGAAGCCGAAAAGACCCGTTTCGGAGAATTGCAATCGGGTAATCTTCATTGAGCATGTCCCTGGGTTTTAGAGAGTTGCATCAGGCTCTCGGAGGGGCGTTCAATTATTTATTTCCCTTGGATCTTTTCCCTGTACTTGGATCAATACTGAAGTAGACGCCTGCTTTCATGCCTTCTTCGAGGCGTTCGCGGCTGATAACGCGTCCATTTGTACTCCCGCAAGATGGGGATTGTTCTGAATCTGCGTTCTTAGCCGTCAGGAGCATAACTTTGCGGCAACTGAAACATTCAAATGATATGGGACTATTCATTTTAGGTTGCCCCTAACTGTCTCTCAGATAATCAGCGTTAACCTCGTCGGCCAGGCTTAGGATTTCGTCTGCGATTTCGACTGCCTCACTGGTGGACATCTTATTGACAGTTGCCATCACTGTACCTTCATCCCGCTCTGGTTCAACGGAGGTCAGTCTGTCTCTAAGTGCGTTAAATCTCCACCGTATTGTTTCGGGCAAATCTTCTGTTCTTACATGTATAAGGTTAAACAAATAAGCATCGGCGATCCTTTCTTGAATTGACCTCGGGCTGGCCGCCATACCGCGAACTGCCAAGTAAAACTTTTCATAGGGATAAGGATTTTTCATTGAAATCCTCCTTCTTAAAGAATTCTCACCGTCAAATTCCGCCAGCAAAAGATTACGAAAGACTGTACCTGGACGACGCGCAAACCATTTATGAATGCCGATGACAGGCCGGTAATTCTGTTGAATTTGCTTCTCTTTTTGAGCGAGGGATGCGGTAAATCCGATGTCGAAACGAGACTCAAGAGAGCCATGGACCTGACCCTGTTTAGGCTGGGGATCATTTTGCAGCCTCGGGTAGATAATGATGGCTTGTCGCATTTTTCCCCTGGAAGTTGTCAGTTGACAGTCGCCCAAAACGGTTTCCCAAATGGTTGATCGCACACGTGAGCAAAGTAGCATAGATTCCAGGGAAAAGTGAGCCAAACGGGTATTTTTATCTGCGCTCTCGTTATCGGGCTTTTAGAGAGTGGCTATGACTCAGATATAACCTTCCGGCCAGGAAGTGAAATTGAAACGCGAAATAATTCTAATTGTCCCACGGTCGGGGGGCCGGTCAGCCCGAAGCCTCGGGCGCTGGGCGGGGTGGTTTTCAGAATATGTAAGTTTATTATATTAGGATGAGGAGTGTTGTCATGCCTAAATTTACCAGCAAAATAGCTCTCGTAACAGGCGCATCACGCGGTATAGGCCGCGCCAGCGCCCTGGCGCTTGCCAATGAAGGTGCTTACGTCATCGCACATTACAATAGCGCCGGAGATGAAGCTCAGGCGCTCGTCGATGAAATCCGTGGTATGGGCGGCAGGGCAGAAGCCATAGGAGCCGATCTTGCGGCAGCAGACGGGGCACATAAGCTTGCGGCCAAGGTTCGCGAGATTGCGGGCAAAAGGCTCGACATTATCGTAGCGAACGCCGGTATTGCCAAGAGGGCGACTATCGCCGAATTGACCGTCGATGAGTTCGATAAACTGTTCGCTGTCAATGTTCGCGCTCCATACTTCCTTGTCCAGCAATTGTTGCCGCTGCTTGGCGAAGGTTCCAGCATTATCATGGTGTCTTCGGTTGTTGCCCGAACCGTCGTCGGCAATCTATCGGCCTATTCCGCTACCAAAGGCGCGATCAGCACCCTGGTCAAACATTTTGCTTTCGCTTTGGGGGCAAATGGCGTTCGCGTCAACGGCATAGCTCCCGGTGTGATCGATACCGACATGTCCTCATTCACGCACACGAGTGAAGGACGCGAATGGGTACTGTCCATACAGACGTTAAAACGTATCGGCAAGCCGGACGATGTCGGCGCCGTGGTTGCCTTTCTTGCATCCGATGATGCGCGTTGGGTTACGGGTCACATCCTTGAGGTTAGCGGCGGCTCAAGGATTTGAAGGGTTTGTAGTTTTTAGTTTTGAGTTTTTAGTTTTGAGTTACTAAAAACTGACAACCAGTAACTGAAAGCTCTTTAGCTTCCGGCCCAGAAAAGTTTCGGTGGGCTTCGCTGCCGCTTAGCCCACCCTAAGGGTTTGCGGGTCTTTTCATAGTTTCAGGCGTCCCGGAGTGACATGAAGAGCTGCTTCGAAAAGAGAGTGTTTCACGCGAAGACGCGAAGAGGCGAAGAAGTGCCAATGTGACATAAATAACTCTTACGAAAAGACTTGATGGGTTGCGCTCCGCTCCACCCATCCTACGGGTCTCACCGGATCTTTTCGTGGTTTCAGGGTGTCCCAGGGGACATGAAGAGCTGTCTCGAAAAGTTTTGATGGGTTGCACTTCGTTCCACCTGTCCTGATATGGACCTTGAATACACGCGTTTTGAATCCGTACGGCAGCGCCGCCTGCCACCCGCGGTGCTTCAATCAGCTAAATGATGAAAAGGGACCACGGCGATGTATGAAGAACGCCTACCGGTGCCATTTTCGATCATGGTTGCACCCCGCAGACCAAATCCTTCGCGGCCCCGCTGTCATGGGTCCGCGAAGGATTGCAATACTCTACCGGATGCCGCCTAGGGGTTGGGTTTGGGGACCACGCAGTAGGCCACCTCGGAACCCTGGTAGCAGGCCCGATAATAGGCGCCGCCATCGGTGTAGTAGGTCTGATTGTTTACCACAACCGGCTGAGCAGCGGGCGGCGGAGCAGCCACCGCTGCGCCCACCGCCGCTCCCGCGGCTGCGCCGGCTGCGGCCGCACCCCAGCCATATCCATAATGGCCGTAGCCATTGCCGTTAACAGTAGCGCTCCGATTGACGTTGACATTGCCCGTGTTGATGTTTCCGGTATTTACGTTGGCCCTTTGTGCGCTCCCGGCGCGGGCATTCCCGCTCAAGACGTCCGTATCGCGAGCACCGCCCCCGAAGCCGCGCTGACCCTGTCCGGCATTGCCCGCAAAGCGGCCACCCGCCGCACCCCGGTTACCGATACCGCCGGCAGCGCCGCGCCCCCCGGCTAATGCGCCTTGACCGCCACGGAAGCCGGCCCCGCCGCCACGGAAACTTCCCCCGCTAAAGCCTCCACCTCCGAAATTATGTGCGCGAGATCCGGCACCCGCTCCCCGGGCGCCAGCCGCTCCTCCCCTGGCGCCGCCTCCAGCTCCCCGCAAGCCCCTGGCATCGGCCTGGATGGAGAAAAGCGGGTATCCAATCATCAACGCCACCGCCAAAATGATTCCGAATGCGAACCACAATCTCTTATTTCTCATGTCCTGCCTCCCTTGTTCTTTTTCGTTTCCGGGACGGCCGCCGGGGACAAGGATGTTTGCAACGGAGCGAACTCTATCTTTTCAGCCCCCTCCGGCGGCACAAAGGCGAAGAGGCTATCCGGGAGCTGCGGTTCGAAATTCCAGTCCTTTATATAGGCTGTCCACTGCGGAGAATAAGGCTGATCTTTCCGTGTGATCAGAACTTTCTCCAGGAGCGGCTTGCCGCCGGTTGCAACCCAGATCTGGAAGCGGACGTCGTCCCGGTCGAAGGAGAAATGATGGGCAGGGACACCGTGAACATTGTGTATGCCCTCATAACGACCGTTGCTGATCCCGGTCGCGATATGCTCGCAGAGCGTGGCGCTGGCCATGTCGGCCAGGGCTATCGTCAGATTGTGCCTGCTCGCCGCCGCATCGAGGGCGCCTTCGATATCGCCGGACACTTCCTCGGTGGCGTATACGTTGTGAGTCTTGTCGTAAAGCGTGAAGGTCTTACCATCATATACGAATTCCTTGTTCACCAGGTCTCCCTCGCCCTTGATCCGGAGTGCGTCCGGGCGCCGCACGTAACCCTCCAAATCAAAAGAATACTGCACCGGCTCTCCGTTGCCGGACAGGCGGTCGTCGGTGACTTCGGCCTTAAACGAGAAAGCCTGCTGAGACTTCATAAACCCGCACATGTTCTGCAAAATCTCCCGGGCCTGCGGGTCAAAAACGGGGGACTTTTCCTGCCCGGTTTGAGACGGGGGCGCTTTGCTCTCCCCGGCCTCCCGGGCAGCCAGCGGCCAAGCGGCCAGGAGCATCAAAACAAGAAGGCATGAAACGGTTTTATATCGCATGACGATTCTCCATTTATTTTCGATCCACGTGCTCCCGCGCACGATGGAAGCAGTTATTCATGTCGCTCCGGGACACCCTGAAACCACGAAAAGACCCGTAGGGCGGCTAAGCGGAGCGCAACCCACCAAGTCTTTTCGAAGCGGTTAAATGGTTGCCGGCATTTCCATTAGATCCCCATTTGCGCGTTCGATACATGGACATTCGTTATTGCTTTCCTTTTAACACATTAATATTAAGCACGATTTTTGATGCAAACCCGGCCTGGAAGTGCGCGAAAAGATGGCGAGTGGAAGATGACAGGCACAATAGGACCCCTTTCAGGCAGCATTGATGTGCCAAAGGAATCATTAGCCGAGGCCCCGTTTTTGATGCATTAAGGGGTGCCGCCGTGGAAGACGGCGCTACCGCATGGACGAGGTGCCGCCGTGGAAGACGGCGCTACCGCATGGACGAGGCGCCGCCATGGAAGACGGGGCTACCGCATGGACGAGGCGCCGCCATGGAAGACGGGGCTACCGCATGGACGAGGCGCCGCCATGGAAGACGGGGCTACCGCATGGACGAGGCGCCGCCATGGAAGACGGCGCTACCCCTTCTTCGGCACGTTCGGGGAGGCCCGAGCGTTCAGACCCTGCTTGTTTCTTGCGAAACAGAGATTAAGATTGCGGGATTGACTGGTTTGCCGTTATATTTCAAACTAAACCCTAACCTGTCAAAACGATATCTGCACAGTAGAAAGAGTAATCTCAGAGATGAGGATTATTGCGGGAACCGGTATGAGCAGGGCAAAGGCCGCCACCACGGCGGGGCGAGAGGCTGCAACCATGGCAGCCGGGGCCCTGGCCGGCGAACCTCCTGCGCTCGTCCTGGTCTTTACCACTCCCAGATACGACCTCCCGGCGCTGCTCAAGGGTGTCCGGTCAGTGACGGGAAGTGCGCACCTGATCGGAGCTACCGGTTCCGGTGAGATCGTGCAGGGACAGTACCTGGGGTTTGGCGCCGGCGTCGGCGTTCTCGCCCTGTCGGCCGGGCCGTACCGCTTCGGCGTTGCATCGGCCGGTCACATCCGTGGCGATCTCGATCGAGCAGGCCGGGATATCGCAAGGGCAAGCCGGGCCGAGGCAGGCAGCAGTCCGCATGCAGCCGTTCTGCTGCTTGCAGATTCGCTGCTCGGGGACCTTCAGCAGCTCATTCAAGGGGTTTACCGCGTCTCCGGTCCCAAGGTCACCCTGGCCGGGGGCGCCGCCGGCGACGAACAGAAGTTCGTGGAGACGTTCGTGTTTCACGACGGCGCCGTGGTGGAGGAGGGGGCAGTGGCGCTCTGGATAGCGAGCGAAAGGCCGCTCCACGTTGTAACGCGGCATGGCTGGGAACCGATGAGCGTCCCCATGCTGGTCACCCGGGCGGAGGGCACGGAGATCATCGAGATCGGCGGCCGGCCGGCCGCTCTAGTCTACGAGGAGCAACTCGGTCTGGCGCCCGGCCAGCTCAGTGCAGAAAAATTCTGGGAAACTTCTATCTGCCATCCGTTCGGCCTGGTCCAGAGCGATGGTTCGACCGTGATCAGGATGGCCCGATCGAAGACGGAACAGGGTGCACTGAAGGTCCAAGGCTGCGTCCCGCCGCCCGGCAGTGCCGTGCAGGTCATGAGCGGCACCCTCGACAAGCTGCTCCAGATAGTTGATGAGGTGGCAATCACGGCCCTCAAAGCACATCCTCAACCCGGGGTACTGCTGGCCTTCAGTTGCGCGGCGCGCGCGGCGATCTTTGGCGAGAGCACGTCCGAAGAGGTTCGCATGCTGCAGGCGGCGGCCGGAGAAATACCGATATTTGGAATTTACTGCTGCGGTGAGTTCGCACGCACCGCTGGAGTACTTGCGACGCATAACGCTACGCTGACCGCTCTGGCCCTGTAGCCGAGGGCGCGCGACAGGAACCGGACTATGTCGAGGCCTGAACCCGGCAAACGATGTGACACGTTCCCGGCTGGTGCAGACGATCTCCGGCGCCTGCGCGCCGGTGGCGGCACAGCCCTTGATGCCGCACAAGGGACCGTTCTCGATATCTCGCGCCTCACCCGTCTGCTCGCCATCCTGAATGAGCCGGTCCCCCTGGCGATTCTCCTCGACCGCGTGCTGTCCACGCTTTCTGAACTTTTCTCTGCCGACATCGTTGTGCTCCTCGATCCCGACGGGACGGGAAGGTTCGCTCCGTTGGCCGCTGTCGGGCTTACCGAGGACATCATTCACCAGCCGATATCGGATGACGAGGACGGCTACGTGGCGGCCGCGAGGAAGGCGAGGGCGCCGGTCATGACGACACAGGCGAGTGCAGACCCCAAGGTCGATCCCCAACTGCGGGAGTTGGGCGCGGAGACGGTTGCCTGGGTGCCGGTGATGGACAGCCAGTCGGCGCGAGGCGCTCTGATTCTGGCACGGTGTCGGCCGGTCCCGTTCACGCAAGCCGAAGCAGGTCTGCTGGCGACCATGGCATACCGGATCGGCCTGGCCCTCGAACAAGCGCAACGCAGCGTGCAACTGGAGGAGATCGTTCGGACCGGCCGCGAGATCGCCAGCCAGTTGGACGAATCGGCCGTCTGTTCGGCGGCGGTACAGATGTTTCCCGCGCTCATGGGCGCCGACGCCTCGGCGCTGGTTTTGAACGACCCGGACGGCATGCCTCAATGCATCGCCCGGGCAGGCATCGATCCCGCCTTGTCCTCCGTGTTCAGCCATCTTGCCGGCTGCCTCCTCAATGATTTGCAGTTCAGCACCATCGAGCCGTACTTTACTTCCGATCTGCGCGCCGCCGCGCGGCGGCTCTCATTCGAACTTCCTCACAAGTACATGTTCCGGGCCTTGCTTGCAGTCCCTGTCAGGATCGAGGACCGGGCCCAGGGGTTCCTGTACGCCATGCGTTTTTCGAGCACTTCGTTCTGTTCCAGCTCCATGCAGGTTGCCATGCTTTACGCCGGCCAGATATCGGCAGCCCTGGAGAACGCAAAACTTTACCGTGCCCTCAGAAACGAATTGGCAGAGCGAGTGCGGGCGGAACAGCAACGGAAACGACTGGAAGCAAAGCTCGGGCAGGCTCAAAAGATGGAGGCCATCGGCACTTTTGCCGGCGGGATTGCCCATGATTTCAATAACCTGCTTGGAGCAATCATTGGCAATATCGAATTGGCCCAACTCGATCTGGACGACAATGCCATGTCGTTCAGTCTGCTCAAAGAAGCCTTCAAAGCAGCCTCGCAAGCGGCGGACCTCACCCGGAAATTTATCACCTTCTCTGCGGGCGGCCATCCGGTTAAGGCGATAACCGCCGTCAGCAGCTTGATCACTGACTCCGTTTCACTTTCCATAAGCGGGTCCAACGTCAAGGTCGAATACGGCCTCCCGGATGACCTGTGGGAAGTCGAAGTCGATCAGGAGCAAATGAAGCAGGCACTGAGCAGCATTATCGTCAATGCAAGAGAAGCCATGCCGGGCGGCGGCACCATCACAGTGACCGCCGAGAATATCGAAATGAGTCCATTGAAGGATAAGCCCGATACGACCGACGAAGAGGCACGATTCGTTGAGGTGGTCATCTCAGATCAAGGCATGGGAATTCCTCCAGAAAACCTCAATAAGATATTCGATCCGTATTTTTCCACCAAACAGAGAGGCAGCGATAAGGGGATGGGGACCGGCCTTTCCATAGCCTTTTCCATCATTAACAGGCACCGAGGCTGTATACGCGTAAAGTCGCAGGAAGGCATAGGGACGTCATTTCATGTGCGCCTTCCAGCTTGCCAGGCGAGGAGAAATGTTGAAGAAGCTGCGCCCTTTGCCGTACCCTGCGTGCATCCGGGTACCAAGGTCCGGCTGCTGCTGCTGGAAGATGAGGCGGTCGTAGCGGAAATGACCATTCATATGCTTCACCACCTGGGCTACGAGGATGTGGAACACGCGCGGGACGGGGCGGAAGCCGTCGAGCGATTCACACGGGCGCAAGAATCCGGCGTCCCTTTTGACCTTGTCATATTGGACCTGACCGTCAAAGGGGGCATAGGAGGCAAAGAGACCATCAAACGGCTGAAGGACATCAATCCAGGCATTAGAGCCATCGTCATCAGCGGCTATTCTAGCGACCCGGTCATGTCCGAATTCGCAAATTACGGTTTTTGCGGGTCCCTTCGCAAGCCGTATGGAACACTCGATTTGAAGGCGGCCCTGGAAGCGGCCATCGGGCATGGGCAGCTTCAGGACGAGTAGACGGCATCGCTTCCTGACTCGAATACTCTGCGGGTGTGGTTGTGAAAGACCTGTGTCCGCGCGCCTTTAAAAATGCATGCCTTGAACAGCGCGCGGCGCATGAATTGCGTTACGAAAAGAGAGCCTTTCACGCGAAGAAGCGGAGGCCGCAGAGAAAAGTTCGAACCACGGATGAACACAGATGCACACGGATAAATCAGAAGACACAGGCATGAGTCGGACGTTCGCAGCGCCAGTTCATTTCATGGTTTCAGGGTGTCCCAGAAGGACGTGAGAAGCTGTCTCGAAAAGACTTGACGGGTTGCGCTCCGCTCGACCCATTCGACGGGCCTGTGCGCTTCTCAGATTGGAGCCATCGGAGAAAAGGGCAGGGTTCTTTTTCGGACCCTGCCCACCGTAAGAGCTACTCCTTTTCGTACCTTCGGGCCGAGCATGCCTTCTCGTACGGTAACCTGTGCACCACTATCTGGTCGACGTTAGAGACCCACCGGCCGGCTCCTTTGTCGCCGGGGACGACGAGGCGGGCAAAGCCGTTGTCGTTTTGAGTCCCTTTTGAATTGACCCACGGGCCCTCGTTGAGCTCGCCGTCGCTCGCGCTGACGGCCAGCAAGTCATACTGAGTTCCGATCATATGGGTCACCTCGTACATAGAGAGAACAGTGGCGTAACCGTCGGTTGCCGAAACGACGACGAAGGTATTCATGTCTCTCGTGTCAACGCCAGAGGCATCGAGCAGGCTTAGCAAGGTGGGTCCCGTCCAAGTCGCGCCAGAAGTGTTGGTGTAGGTTGCTTGCGTCATCTCTTGCAGGTCAGCCAGATTATAGGTCCTTGGTATGATCCCCTCACCGGAAACAACGAGCCTGCTCGAGAAAAAGTACTGCCCTCCTTTTATGACAGGGACGGCATGGACGAGATCGATGTTGGACACGTCTTTGACAGCCCTGCCCTCGCCGGCCAGGTCATAGCGCCCGCTTTTGTCCAACGTGAGGGTTACCGCATCGGACGGCGCGAACTTCGGGTCCAATTCGCCCCCGGCGTAGAGCGCGCTGAAACCGTACTTGCCGGTGACCAGCACGAAATCCCCCTCGTTCGTATTCTCTACACCCACGGTATAGATGCCTCCACCGGTTTCCTGCAGCATGCCCCACAGGTCTCCTGCCGTGCAGGCGTAGGCGCCGGGGGTATTGAAATCTCCTTCCACCGTACAAGCGAAGACGGGGCTGTTCGACGAAAGAAGCATAGCCAATGCGGCAACCGCCATGATAAGAGCGAAATTCTTTTTCATAGTCCTCCTCCTGGATTTGAGCGTCGCGATGTATAATTCTCAATAATAAAGGACCCGCACTATGCCGCTCACCCTCACCAGGCCGGCCCACCTGATCGGGGCGGGTATTTTCCGGGTCTTATATCGAGTGGGCCGCCTGTCGTCTAAGAGTGTGCGTACCCGAGACCACCTCCTTTCCCGGTGACTTCTTCCGCCCCTCCCTCAACATTTCGCAACCTGGAATGCCGGCAAAAGCCGGGCGCGAACCGCCGCCTCATCATCATTGAATGATCGCAGCGGACCGCCTCTGTCGTTGTCTCCCCGGCAAATACCTCTGGCGCTCAACGCCCCCCCCCCGGGACCGGCACAAATGAGCAAGTTGAAAATGGGCCCGGCAAGGCAGGCTGCAGGATGAGAAAAAGCGGTTAAAGACCGGTCTTGACGCCGATCATCGATCTCCGCACAGCCGAACCCATCTCGTGCAATTTACAATTGGCGACTGTCTGTTACAGACTACATGTGTAGTTTATCAACGTCAATCAATTTTTTAAACGATAGCACCCGGGGAATCGGACCTGTAGACGGGCAATTATCCCTGCATGACTGGAGGATCGAACGCCCTGCCCAGGCTGCATCGCCCTTTTGCGTGGGCTGTGCTCGAAGTACGAAGATCGGACGTCAAGCCTAATCCGTTTTTTTCTCAGGCCGGCGCGCACTTTTCTTTTTCCAGGCGATCAGGCTGCCAATCCCAATCGGCAGGTGAAACCCCGCTCTTGCTTCTTGGGATGGGCCGAGGCAAACGGAAGTATTGCGATGATGCGGGGAAGCCGTGAGTGCGCGCCGTCTTCGGTCAGGCGGCTGGTAGAAAGCCCGGAAGGGGACAGTCCAAGTTTCGCGCAGAAATTTGAGACACTCTAAAGTACTGATATTTGTGCGGTAGAAGATGGCGAGTGGAAGATGTGTCGACTTTACCGCCGGGGATATCCTGCAACGGAGCTAAAGAACTCAATAAGAGGCATTAAGGGAATTCGAAGATTGAATCCCCAAATCCCTGAATCCTTAAATTCTTAAATCCCCGAATCCGTCCCTAAATTCTTAGGTTTCTTCTCCGTTCATATAGTAGTCAAGTCCGAAGTGGGTGATTTGTTCTTCACCCATGAGGTAGCGAAGGGTGTTCTTGAGTTTCATTGACTGAATGAACAGGTCGTGCTCCGGGTAGAGGTTCTCTTTGACCATCGGGCTTTTAAAATAAAAAGAGAGCCACTCCTGGATACCGCTCATGCCGACCCTTTGCGCCAGGTCCATAAAGAGCACCAGATCGAGGATCAGGGGTGCCGCCAGTATGCTGTCGCGGCACAGGAAGTCCACCTTTATCTGCATGGGGTAGCCCAGCCATCCGAAGATGTCGATGCAGTCCCATCCTTCCTTGTTATCTCCCCTGGGCGGGTAGTAGTTGATCGTCACCTTGTGGTAGTAATTCTTGTAGAGAATCGGGTAGAGGTGGGGCTGCAATAAGAACTCGAGAACCGAGAGCTTGCTTTCCTCCTTGGTCTTGAACGATTCGGCGTCGTCCAGGACCAGGCCGTCCCTGTTTCCCAGGATGTTCGTCGAATACCATCCTTCCAGGCCGAGCATGCGGGATTTCAGGCCGGGCGCAAGGATTGTCTTCATCAGGGTCTGACCGGTCTTGAAATCTTTTCCCGTTATGGGCACTCCGGCGGAGTCCGCCAGCTCGATCATTGCAGGAACATCGAGTGTAAGGTTGGGAGCGCCGTTGACAAAAGGCACTCCGCTTTCCAGGGCGGCCAAAGCGTAAAGCATGCTGGGAGGAATGTTCGGGTCGTTCCGGTCGATCGCCTGTTGCAGGGAATCTATGGAACTGTGGATTTCCATAGGCTTCATGTGTACTTCCGTACTCCCGCACCAAATCATGACGCAGCGGTCGAGGTTGTTTCGCTTCTTGAAATCCGCAATATCGGCCTTGATTGCATCGAGCCTGTCGCGCAGCCCGGGGGCGCTTTTTATGTATTCGCCGTCGAGGTTCTTGACGAACCGGCGGTCAAAAACGGCTTTCATAGGAACGATTGCGCTCAGGAAATCTCTGATCGGGTCAAGGTGTTCCCGCTTGAGCACGCGCGCGTAAAGAGCGGCTTCGAAGCAGTTGGCCTCATAGAGGTCCCAGCCGCCGAAAACCAGGTCATCGAGGCCCGCGAGGGGGACAAAATCCTTTATTTTAGGGGACCTGTGTTCGAAGCGCTTTCCCAGCCTGATGGTGCCGAGCTGGGTAAGCGAGCCTACCGGTTCAGCAAGTCCGCGCCGAATAAGCTCAACGCCCGCAATGAAGGTGGTGCTGACCGCGCCCCCGATACCGGGGATGAGAACTCCAAGCTTACCCACCGGAGGAGTGATTTGTTCCCCCTTTTTCAAACTCTTGGCTTTCAATACAAACCCTCCATATCGTCGTAATTTCCGGTGCAAATGCTCACCACAGAGACACAGAGGGCACGGAGAATTATCCCTTAGGAAAGACCTCAACGCCTGGCCGTTCGTTCCAGCCTCCGAAAGCTTTTGTCGTCGAAGAACTTTTCCCTGTGTTCTCTGCGTTTCTGTGGTGAACTATTACATTCTGGCGTCTCTATGGTGAACGCTTACGATTGTTCCAAGGCCAGCAATGCCCTTTTTATTTCAAGTCCTCCCGAAAAGCCGCCCAGCTTTCCTCCGCTCGCAATGACCCTGTGGCACGGTATGAGAATGGGAACAGGGTTTCTGCCGCATGCCCGCCCAACGGCCCTCGAAGCCCCGGCGCTTTGCGTTTGGGCCGCGATCTGGCCGTAGGACCTGGACTCTCCAAAGGCAATGGTCTCGATCGACCTCCATACCTTGAGGTCAAAAGGGGTCCCCTTGCTCAAATCTACCGGAACTTTGGGCGGCGGGACCCGGTTTGTGAGGTAATCGAGAATATATCCTTTTGTTTTTCCAAGAAGGTCCGAATCAGTTCCCGGCGCCAGAGCCGCGCCGGGATATACCTTGAGGACCGCTGAAACTGCGGCATCTTTGGATGGGCGATCCGGGCCGAGAAAATCAACCAGAGCAATTCCGTCCCGGCTCTCTGCCACCAGGAGCCACCCGATCGGTGTTGCGAATGTGATATAATTTAACGGCATTTTGCTCTTCGTTTTCATTCATCCATATACTCTGAGACATAGGGATTTGTCTTGGCTTCATGTCCCAGAGTCGATCTGGGCCGGTTCCCGTAGTCATGGCCGGGCCAGACCACGGTATCGGTCGGGAGCGTCTTCACGAGCTTTTGTATCGACTGAATCAACTGCTTGAACGATCCCCCGGGAAGGTCCGTGCGTCCGACCGCTCCTACGAAAAGAGTGTCGCCGGTAAAGAGGTTTCCTTCAATCAATATGCAACACGCCCCCTGCGTATGCCCCGGAGTGTGAATGAACTTCATCTTCAGATTTCCAAACGAAAGCTCATCGCCGTCCTGCACGCGCACGTCGGCCGGTCCGGAGACCGACAAGCCCATGCTGCGGGCAAACATCATGCTCTCCGGTTTTTGAAAATAAAGGTCGTCGGTCGCGTGCATAACCACACTCGCGCCGGTTGCTTTCCTTATCTGTTCGTTTCCGCATGTGTGATCGGCGTGGCCGTGCGTGTTGACTATATAGAGGAGTTTTACGCCTTTTTCACGCATATGCTCAAGGAGGTCCTTTTCATTTCCGGCAGGGTCGATCAGGATGCCTTCTTTTGTCTCTTCGTCGTAGACCAGGTAGCAGAATACCTGCATAAAACCGACCGGGATCTGCTCGATGTTCATCCATTCCTCCAAAGTGGAAATTTTAGCAAAACCATTTTAACCGAGTCAAAATGAACCAACTTCGTCAAAAAGTCAAATGGGCGGACGCCTCAGGGCGAACAAAGCGAATAATCGTAATCGTTCACCGCACAGACGCCGAAGCCAATTCACCACAGAGCCACAGGGGGCACAGAGGCAAAGCGAATTGCTTTGGACAGGATTTACAGGATTGAAATTGGCACATAAGAATCGAGCGGACCCCCCGAAAAAACTTTCCAGGGTTGTGCGAGTAGTCGAACGCTTCCGAGTCTGTTGTATCTCTTAATCCCGCAAATCCTGTCAGAAAGTTTTCCTCTGTGTCATCTGTGTCTCTCTGGTGAGCTGGTATTAGGTTTTTCAATTGCCGACGACAGAGTCCCGAAGCATTATATTGAACTCAAATAGTGTCAGAATCAGCCGGAGAAACTGATATCGGTGAGGTATAAAATGAGCATCGCAGAATATTTCGAAAACACAAAAGGACAGGGAATCCTCGCGACAGCCGACAATGACGGCAATGTCGACGCGGCAGTTTATGCAAAACCGAAAATCCTCGATGAGAACACGATTGCATTCATTATGCGCGACCGCCTGACTCACGCTAACGTCAAATTGAACTCACAGGCCTGCTATGTGTTCGTGGAAAGGGAGGGGGGCGGATACAGGGGGTTGAGGCTATATCTGACCAAGCTCTACGAAGAAGAGGATAGTGAACGGCTGTATGCGCTGCGCCGGCCCGACCATAATGCGATCCCTGAGAGCGGTGAAGAAAGAGGCCCTCTTTTTCTTGTCGCATTCAGAATCGATAAAATACGCGCGATCACCCCTCGAGGAGGCAATCCGCTGGAGGAAGAAAAGGCGGTTGCCTGAGTATTTATGCCGTGCCCGAGATGGTCCGCACATCAAGCTTTTCGGCTGAGACATCCAGGGGGTTTGCACCTGAAGTCGGTGTACCTCCTTTTTGGGGTCCCCCGCGGAGCATGGGAGGCTGCGGTTATCTCGCAAGAACCGGCAAAAAACAGGTTTGCGCAAGTTATTTAATGGTATATATCCCCAAAAACATCGGCGATGCATGTCTCACCGTTGACACATTATTCGGATTCATGATTCATGGGCTTCGCCCGTTCCAGGGCTTTCTGAGTGGAACCCGATTCCAAGAGGCTCTTTGGGACCTGGCCAGGGGCCAAGCTTGCGCATTATTCCGGGAGAAGTTTGCCAAAGATCGAGGGTTTCTTCATGTTTGGGAATTTCATTTATAAAAGGCGGCTGCTAAAAGAAACTATCAAGCTTCTGTTCAGTCGAGATAATAATGTCCACAAGGCAATTTTGTTAGACTACCCGATCAATCCCGTACCACGATATGGATACGGACACGAACCGCACAAACGCATCACGCACATACTATCCGAAAAGAAAGACCAATACCGTAGTCTTTTAAAAGAAATGTTAAGCTTTCAAGAGAACCTGGAAAGCATTTCACTTGAGAGAATAAACGAAACCGATCCTTTTTGGAATAATGGATATTTTCCAGGGCTTGATGCTTTAGCACTGTACTGCATGATTTCATTAATGAAACCAACTCATTATTTTGAAATTGGATCTGGTAACTCCACAAAGTTCGTCAGGAAAGCGATCAACGATAATAAGTTAGATACTGATATCATATGTATAGATCCAAAACCTAGAGTTCATATTGACAATATCGCAGATCGAATAATTTATAGTAGTTTAGAGAGCGTAGATGTCAACATATTCCAACAACTTAATCCCAATGATATTCTATTTATTGATGGATCGCATCGTTGTTTTATGAATTCGGATGTAACAACAGTGTTTTTGGATATAATCCCTGAACTTAAAAAAGGTGTATTGATTCACTTCCATGACATATGTCTTCCTTTTGATTATTCACCACAACTCATCGAGTCTTTTTACTCTGAACAATATTTGCTTGCGGTTTTGCTTTTATCAACACCCGAACCGGATATAGTGTTTCCCAGCTTCTTTATTCATAAGGACCAGGAGTTAATGAATATACTCGATCCTATTGTCAAAAAGCTACCTCATACCAGTTTTCATGGGGGATCCTTCTGGATTCGCAAGTGAGTGGTCCGAACAGAGGCGCCTGCACAGAGACCAATACATATAAGACAGCATATTATCTCAAGAGAGATTCCATGAGAACGACCCTGAACATCGAAGAGGCCAATAATGAAAATCTTTAAAACTGCCGGGAAGACACCGGATCGACTTTGTCTCAGAATCCACGCCATCGATTGGGAGCGACTGCGCCGATTCAAGTGGATTCCTATTGCCGCCGCGTCTATTTGGCTGCTGGCCGCATGGATACAGATCATCGCATTGCCGCGCGGCGACTTCAGGGGTAGCTGGAACATGGGCCAAAGACTCATTCATGGTATTTTTATATACCAGGGAGGGCTTGGCACCGTCTACCCGCCTTTCTGGGCATTGGCGCATGCTCCGCTTTCCTTCCTTGGACTGCACCTGTCGCAGATACTCGTTTACCCTTTGGCAGCGATCTCCATCTTCATACTGCTGCGGGCAGTCCATAAACTTTCAGAGGCCCAGTTGCCGCTTGGATCGGATGCCCTGTTCTGGTCGACCACCCTGGCGATTTTACTGTCAAGCCTGTTCCTTGGCCGGGACCTCCCGGAGGTAGGAGTAAATACAGCTCTTGTGGCCTTGTCCTGGTCGGCAATTTATCTGTGGTCAAAAGAGCGGGACATTGCAGGCGGAACGCTATTGGGGATGGCGGCCGCCCTGAAATGCACGCCCCTTCTCTTTGTGGCCTGGTTCGCCCTGAAGCGGCAGTGGAAAATGACAGCCAGTTCCGTCATCGCGCTTTGCATTTTCACCTTGCTCCCCATTCTCGTGACCGGTCCCGCCGAATATGTCCACATGATGAAGCAATGGACTGGTTTTGTGATCCAGGGGATGAGCGACCCTGACCCGTCACGCGGCCCATTGGGAGAGGAGAAAGTGGAAAACCTTTCGCTGCGGCCCGCGCTGGCCCGTTATCTCATGCACTTGCCGTACGGCCACTTCGGGAGGCCGGAGAGCGTGGGGGACGGCAAAACCGAGCGGCCGCCCAGCCCGTTTTATTTCCAGTTCCTCGACCTGCCGCCCTTTTGGGCAGGAGTGGTTGTCCGGATCATAATGGCGGCCCTGCTCCTTGGAATGTGCTGGCTCATGCGGCGGCCGGCCTCCGAACGCAATTCCGTTGAAATCGTTTGGGAGTGCGCGGCCGTTTCGATCCTCATACTCCTCTTTTCCCCCGTCACCTGGGTCCAGCACAGTGTGGGGATTGTACCGGCGGTCTATTTGATCTGCCGCGCCGGTTTCGCAGGATGGCATTTTCCCCGTTGGACGACATGGGCCATGAGCGGTTATGTCCTATTCTGCTGTGTGATGAGCAGAGCTTTTTTCGGGAGGGATTTCGTTAAACTGGCAAACAGTTACCGGGTAAAAACAATCGGGTTCCTGCTCCTGCTCGGCGTGGTGCTCGCCTGCCGGCGTCTGGCGTCTCAAAGTTCGACCCGAAAACTTGCCGGGCCAGATCATGCCCGTGACACCGTCCCTGCTACATAAACACCTTTTTCCTGTTGGCCGAACGACCAGGCACACGATGAAGAAACATATCCGAAAATACTACGAGCAGCTTTATCAGGGGAAAAAGGGCGTAAGGGTGCGCGGATCGGCAGGTAAATCTCTGGCCGTAGAACTTGGTTATCCCGCCGGCCTCATTGATCCCCTTCCTGATGAGATATGGGAAGATTTTTTGCCATGCGGAAACGTACTGCCCCATATCCATCCAAAGCCGGGAGACAGGGTGCTTAACCTTGGCTGCGGGACCGGGATAGATTCAATTATCCTGAAGATCTCCACCGGCGGCGAACTTGCGATCCTGAATCTGGATTCGTCGATCACGGCGCTGACAAAGGCTCGCAGCCTGGCAGCAAGGTTTTTCCCGGACCTCGGACTCGAATTTGTCTGCGCCGACGGGTGTGGCCTGCCTTTTGGGCCGGGCTCATTTGAGTGGATGATTCTAAACGGCGTGTTCAATCTCTTCCCGGAGAAAGGCGTACTGATGGCGGAGCTTTACCGGGTGCTTAAGCCGGGCGGGGTCGTGGCGGGGGCCGACCTCTGCCGAAGGGTGATTCTACCGGATTACTTTGCCGCAGAGCCGGACGCATGGGCGTGGTGCATGAGCGGAGCCCTGTCACAGGATGAATTGAGCGCCGCCTTTGAGGCCGGCGGATTCGCTAAACTCGATCTGATCCAGGAAAATATCGATAATTATTTTGACAGGACGGTATTTGCGTTCCGGAATAACGGGCCGGCAGGCGCCTGCAATCGCCCAGGAGAGCTTTCGTTTCAATAAAGGGAGTTTTTGACTTAATCGACGTCGTGGTCGTCGACCATCCGGATGGCTTTAGCTGGGCACTCTTCCGCGCAGATGCCACATCCTTTGCAGTAATCATAGTCTATCTTCACCGGAATGGACGCTGTGACGATCCCCTCGGGGCAATACATCCAGCAAAGAAAACAGGACTTCCGTCCTGTTTTGGATGGAATGCATTTGGAAGCGTCTATCTCGGGGCGCGAAGATCTCCAGTCGCCGGTCTTACCGGCTTCAGCCTTGCAAAGTTTCGATCTGGCAACCGTAAAGGGGTCTTTATGAGCTTTGCTGGATCCCATTATAATCCTTCCACATTCTATTCGGCGGCTATCGGTGAAGGTCACCGTGATTTTCTGAGCTCTTCACTCATCCGGGCGGCCGTACCGTTGAAAAATCAGGCGCAGGCCCTGCTCAGAGCACCGGACACGGTGGTCCCTTCGTAGGCCAGCCGTGCGCCGAGCACGTTCCGTTCTCCGGCGTCTCCCTTGAAATGGTTTCGCAGGGCCTTCTCGATGCTCTCCATGCCTACGAGCCCGGTCGCTTTCGAAAAGCCGCCCAGAATGGCCGTGTTGAAAAGGACCGCGCCCGAGATGATGAGGCCCGCTTTAGTGGCCCACTGTGTGGCGTCGGTCACCGCAACCCTTACCGGGGACGGCAAAACGATCTGCTCAGGCGATTTCCGGGTGTTTATAAGAACGATGCCGTCCGGCTCGATCCCGGCAACTACGTTGACCACCCGCAGTATTGTCTCATCAAGCACGACCACGATCGCGGGCTTCTGAACGAGGGCGAAGGTCCTCACGGGCTCTCGCGCGAACCTGTTTGACGCAATGACGGGAGCGCCTCTTCTTTCGGCCCCGAAAAAAGGAGCGGCCGTAACTCCCTTGTACCCGTCGTAATAGGCGGCTTCAGCCAGAATCTCAGCGGCCGTGACCGCGCCCTGACCACCGCGGCCGTGCCATCTCACCTCGATGTATTTGTTGTCCATTCTGCGAAGACCTCAGTTAGACTCAATCCCACAACCCATTGATTCCCGACCCGGAGTAATAGCTTTTTAGCGGCCGAGAGTCAATATCGCTCTACCATTCAGGAAGATCAAGTTCGGCGCTTTCCCGGCTATGAGGCCCGATGTCAATCTGAACAAACTTCGCCGCGCAGGGCTTCCAATCCTTCTCTTATGATGATTGGAAGCATGATGAGGGCGGCGACAGGATCGGCCCACCACCAGTTAAACGCGGCGTTCAGGGCCAGTCCGCCCAACAATATGCCAGAAAGACAGGCACAAAGGGAACTCTGACGGGAGTCGGCGGAAAGGGCCGCACTGTTCAGGCGGCCGGCGGCGCGCTGTTTCGCGCGAGCCAGCAAGGGCATGACGATGAGGGCGAGAACGGCCACTGCTATCCCGGCAAAGCTTGCTTCCGGAGGCTTTTTGAAGGCGAGTGAGGAAACAGCTTCATACCCTACGTATGCGGCCAACAGCAAGAAACTAGCACCGACAAGTTTAAGGGCAGTCCTTTCGCGCTGTTCGTCGGGATGGATGGACAACAAACGCCACAAAAGAATGAGGGACGACAAGATTTCGATCAGGGTGTCAATCCCAAATCCGATAAGCGCAATACTTCCGGCAATGACGCCGGCTCCAAGAGCAACACACGCTTCGATGAGGTTCCAGCCAATCGTTAAGTATTCCAGCTTTCGAGCGTGTCTGGTATCTCCCACGCGACCGTTTTGAGCGCACGTACAAGAGTCGCTGCCCGTAGATTGTTTCATAGATATTCTCTTTAATCCGACGGGGTGTCCTCCATGGCCTCGATAGATTTTATGTCAATAGTATCCCCTTTTGGGCTTTCGGTTACGATCCCTGTCACGAAGACCATCTTGTCGATAAACTTTGAGAGATCCTTGCCTTTTACGATGTAATCTCCATCCTCGGCCTCGATCACGAAATCTTTTCCGTTCTTTACTACGAAACCCTCTACCGTCTCTTCACGGGCGGCGAAAACCGTTTCTGTCCTGCAGGTGAAAAGGAGAGACACGAAGATAATTGCGGATAAAAAAACTATGATGATGCGTCTGCCCATAAGGTTAATCTCCGATTCACAAAAAAATCAGGCCAGGCAAGGTGTCCAAGCATCGTTGCAAGCATATTAACTTATCCCGCGAATACCAGCCAAGGCTAATTACAAACCAGGCAAAGAAGACTTTCTTTTTCAGCCGGCACTGTTATCCACCCTACTTTCGGACCGGCAAAAGAGCGTGCCGCCGTTGTGCCGGTGACAACCCGGTAATTTCGACAAGGGGTCCCTCCAGACCGAGCAGTATTGACGCGAACCCATTCCCATTGCCCCTTATTGAGGCTCGTCAGCTTATTCTGCGAGACCTCCCCAGTCCAACCGCAATAGTAGCCACCGTCCTTTTTAAAACAGGTTTTGTTGACATGCAACGGACAAAGCGTCTCCGTATCCTGAGCGGCAAAAACGCCCGCCGGGATCAAAAGGCTCAAAGCCACTGTCGTCGCAAATAAGGTGTAAAGCATCCGTTTCATTGTGTTGTCCTTTCGGTTATCGATGATTTGTTTGATTCCATCCTTGCCGTTGTCTACACCAGCTCTCAAAGGCAATCCCTGTGCCAGGTTGCAGAACTCATCAGTCAAAGCCATAAGTGCTGGAAATGATGGATGAAATGGTTGTAGGCGCCCTTTCGGGGTTTGCTGTCTCGGGGCAGAATTGAAAGAAATTTTCAACAGATGGGAAAAAGACTTTCAGTTCAGATAATTATGTGGAAATGGCGCCGGCCCTCAGGTGTCTTCCGATGGAGCGGTGAACCATCTCCAAAACCTTTGCCCGCAACGCTTCAGGGATAAAATTGAAATAAAGATAAAGTTTTGTTTCTATTGGCCTGTTGCTTGCGTACAGGAGACGCTCAACAGAGGAAGTTCCTGCTCGATCGAAGCGCTGGATCTATCCCGATCTTTCTTTAATCAACGAAGGAGAAGAACATGAAAAGGATCAAATTGATTGTGGTATTGGGGGTATCATTGGGACTCCTCACCTTTGGCTGGACCATGCCGGGGTTTGTGCAGGCGGAATCTCAGACCAAGTGCCCGGTCCTGGGCAATAAAATCGACGAGAAAGTCTTCGTGGATTATCAGGGCAAGCGCATCTATTTCTGCTGTGCCGGTTGCATCGACCAGTTCAAAAAAGACCCGGAAAAGTATCTGAAGAAGATGGAGGCGGAAGGAGTGACCTCGATGAAGACGCCCTGAAACCCACGTTTCCATCCGGTAGTCATGCGGCTGCCGTGGGCAGAAACCGTCTTAGTAGACTTCGATTGCCTTGATTGCCTGCTTTGATTTATGCTTATGGGACGGCCACTATGCCGGAATGCTTTCATGCCGCGTTTTCTGAAGAAGAGGCGGGAGATGTCAAAATATCAGGAGCTGGAATAAATGGAGTCTCAAGAACGTATTCTCGACCAGTTGCATCTCGAAAACGCCCTTGCCGTCTACTTCATAGACCGGACCAGCCTTCCGGTCGCGGGGCGATGCCGAGTCCGGTTGCTGATCCGGGTCCCGGTGCAACCGGTCGAGGAGCATTTTAGAAACTTCGCCAACCCTTCCTTTGCCCTTAGCTGGTTCACCTCGCTCACAGGTCCCGGTCCGGTTGCAATGCAGATTATTAAAATACGCAACTTTATAGCCCTGAAGGATGTCGAAAAGACATTGAACGAGATGAAGGATGATTTTGTCCGGTCGGGTCTTAAATACCTGAAAAACCCCGACTTTGCGGCAAAGTTCATCGCGAAAAAGTATGAAGAGCTTTGCGCGAAGGAGGCCGTTCGCCGGGCCCAGGAGAAGGCCCTGGGTGAAATGGAAGGCAAATGACTGAAAGTGGGGGCTCCTGCCAAGGTAAAGTGCAGGGGCCGTCTCTGTCGCCGTGTATAATTCCTCGATGCAATATTGAATACTTATCCGCTTTCGAGTCCTTTCATAAAACCTGTATCGTGATTTAAACTGAATGCGCAGGCTTCGATATCCTCCTACTGTGTTTAAACGGTGGTGGAGAAGACGACCCCTTCGGTCTTCCAACCCTGAGTGGTGCTGGTTTATTTTGCCCTGGTGCTCAGGACCTTCCCCAATATTTCATCGGCATTATCGGCTTCTTTCCTGCCGACTTTGGCCGCGAGCACGGATATCAGGCTTTTCAGTTGAGCCTCGGTGAGGCCCGTATTGAACCCGATGTTAAAATGGGCCTGCAGTTGCGGGTTGACCCCCTCCATACCGGCCAGGGCGGATATGGTTGCGATCTCCCTGCTCTGGAAATCCAGGTTGTCGCGCCCGAAGATGTCCCCGAACAGGTGTTCTTTCAAGAAGGCATCGATTGCGGGAGCGAATGTATAAATCGCCCCGCCGGCCGGTGATCCTATCAGGCTTGTCTGAATTTCCGTTCCAAGTTCGAGCCTGCTCTTGTTGGCAGGCAGGGGGCTTGCTTCCCTGCCAGGCTCGTCCCTGATGCCTTTTTTCTGCCGTTCTTCCATGACGCTCATAAAGGTTCCGATGCCGTTCAGGCTGCGCGGGAATCCCGCATAGGCATACAGTTGCACGAGGACCTCCTTGATTTCATTGACAGTCAAACCGGCATCCAGTCCTTCGTTCAGGGCCGCTTTCAGTTTGTCCAAATCGCCCTTCGCGGTGAAGGCCGCAATTGTGACGATTCCTTCCTGTCTGGCGTTCAAGCCTCCGCTTTTCATGGTCTGCGCCTCCGGAATGACTGCAATGCCAAACACTGAGATAAAAATGCCCGCCAAAACTGCAGCCAGTTTTTTGTTCATGATATCACCTGCTTGATTTGTGACCGGCGCCGGGCGCCGGGAGGTCTGACGCGCTGAACTTCACGCTCACACCGTGACCATTACCTTGATGGCCTTACGCGTATCCATCGCCCGGTAGCCTTCGGGCACACCGGCCAGGTCGACGGTGAGGTCCAGGACCGGGGAGGGATCGAGCCGGCCGGCCAGCACATCGGGCAGAAGTTCGGGGATATAAGCGCGCACCGGCGCAACGCCGCCCTGCAAGGCGATGTTCTGGAAAAACATTCTTCTGAAGTCCATCTCCGCGCTGTGATGGGGCACCCCGACGAAGCCCACCCTGCAACCGGGGCGGCAGATACCGATGGCGGTGTTCAGCGAATCGCTCGTTCCCACGCATTCGAGCACGGCTTCGGCGCCGCCTTTGGTCATTTCCAGCACCCGGCCTATTGCTTCATCGCCGCTGCTCATGACGAGGTCGGTAGCGCCGAATCTTTGGGCCAGTTCCATGCGTCCGTCCCGATGTCCCATGACGATGATACGCTCGGCGCCGAGCCTGTGAGCCGCAAGGACGCCGCACAATCCCACCGCGCCGTCTCCAACGACGGCAATCGTCGCGCCTTTGCGGACGCCCGCGGCGACGGCCGCATGGTGCCCGGTCCCCATTACGTCGGTGAGGGGCAATACGGCCTTCAGCATCGCTGCATCATTTTCGATGCTTTGGGGCAAAACCACCAAATTGGAGTCGGCATAAGGGGCGCGAACTATTTCACCCTGCCCCCCGTCGTTTTTCATTCCCCAGAAACCTGCGTGACTACATGAGGTCTGCAGGCCTTTCCGGCAGAATTCACAGTCTCCGTCGGAAAAAGCGAAAGGGGCAATCACCCGGTCTCCCTTCCTCATGGTGCGGACCCCGGGACCGACCTCTTCGACAATTCCCATCCATTCATGTCCCGTTCGCCAGCCCGGCTCATAGGGCGTAAGCCCCCTGTAAAACCACAGATCCGATCCGCAGATGCAGGCGTGGGTCACACGAACAATGGCGTCGGCCGGTTCCTTGATTGCCGGGTCCGGTACTTCCTCAACGCGAACATCACCCGGTGCGTGAAAAATGGTTGCTTTCATCTTTGATCTCCTTCATTCGATTTTTTCCTGAAAATGTCCGGTTACTCAGATTTTAGAGAAGCCATATTGATCGAGAAGCGGTACTTCACATCAGACTTGAGCATTCTTTCGTATGCTTCGTTGACCTTCCGGATGGGGATGACTTCGACGTCGGCGGTGATGTTATGCGCGCCGCAAAAGTCGAGCATCTCCTGGGTCTCCCGGATACCGCCGATGAGCGAGCCGGAGAGGGTGCGTCGTCCGAACAGCAGACCGAAGGCGGAGACGGCGAAAGGCTTCTCCGGCGCGCCGACGAGGGTAAGATTGCCGTCGCGGCGGAGCAGGTTGATATAGGCGTTGATATCGTGGTCGGCAGAGATGGTGTCGAGGATGAAGTCGAAGCTGCCGGCATGCTTCTGCATCTCGCAGGCATTGCGGGAGACGACGATTTCGTCGGCGCCGAGGCGGAGCGCGTCTTCCTTCTTGTTGACAGAAGTGGTGAAGACAACGACATGGGCTCCGAGCGCATGAGCAAACTTCACGCCCATGTGGCCAAGCCCGCCGAGACCGACAACGCCAACTTTCTTGCCCTTGGTAACGCCCCGGCGATGTATGGGCGAGTAAGTGGTGATTCCAGCGCAGAGAAGAGGGGCGACTCCGGCAAGATCAAGGTTAGTAGGCACACGCAGGACAAAGCGTTCGTCAACGACGATGCTATCGGAGTAGCCTCCATAGGTGACACCTCCGAGATGCTTGTCCGGGGAGTTGAACGTGAGGGTCATGTTTGGACAGAACTGCTCAAGACCGGCCCGGCATTCGGGGCAGGTGCCGTCGGAGTCAACCAGGCACCCGACCGCGGCCAGGTCGCCGGGCTTGAAGCTGGTGACTGCGGAGCCGACCTTGGCCACACGGCCGACGATCTCATGACCGGGGACAATGGGGTAGATAGTCGGCATGAAGGCGGCAAACTGGTCACGGACATGATGGAGATCGGAGTGGCAGATACCGCAGAAAAGGATTTCGATCTGAACGTCGTGCTCAGTTGTATCGCGACGCATGATCGAGGTTGGAGCAAGCTGCGATATCGCACTCGCAGCCGAGTAGGCTTTGGCGTTGTACATGGATATATCCTCCTAATTGGTTTCGTTTCGGCGCTGAATCAGTTCCGGTATTGTTCGTCGCTGACCTTTTCCATCCAGTCGGCGGTCTTGCCGTCGAGCTGTTCCACGATGGCGATGTGCGTCATGGCCGTGGTTGCCGTGGCTCCGTGCCAATGTTTCTCACCCGGCGGTATCCAGACAACATCACCCGGCCGAATTTCCTCGATTGGGCCTCCCCAGCGCTGCACGAGACCGCAGCCGGCCGTCACGATCAGTATCTGACCGAGCGGGTGAGTGTGCCATGCCGTCCGGGCGCCGGGCTCGAACGTGACACTTGCGCCGCGCGCGCGCGCCGGATCATTTGCCTGGAACAGGGGGTCAATGCGCACCGTGCCGGTAAAATACTCAGCCGGCCCTTTGCCGGAGGGCTGTGAGCCGCTTCTTTTGATTTCCATTTTCTAATTCCTTTATTTAATGCCGGCAGTCGTCTTTCTCGCGTTTGCAGCCCGCGGCGGCGACCGGAATGCGACAAGAGAGCCGCTTAACGACCGGTCATTTGCTCCAGGTTTTCGGGGTACCGAGCCCCTTGCACCGTGATCTTTGATGAGGCGCTATCGATCTCGCCAAGATCGTCGGACGTAAGTTCGACTGCAACTGCTCCGATGTTCTCGTCCAAGCGGTGCAGCTTCGTGGTGCCAGGAATCGGAACAATCCACGGCTTCCGGGCCAGCAGCCACGCGAGCGCGACCTGGGCGGGCGTCGCCGTCTTCCTCTCGCCGATCCTGGTGAGCAGATCAATCAGGGCCTGGTTCGCCTTCCGAGCCTCCGGCGTGAAGCGAGGAACGATGTTGCGGAAATCGGAACTGTCGAACTTGGTATCTTCATTGATCTTTCCCGTGAGGAATCCCTTGCCCAGAGGACTGTAGGGAACAAGGCCTATCCCGAGTTCCTCGAGCGCCGCTAACAATCCTTCTTCAGGGCGTCTCCACCAGAGCGAGTATTCGCTCTGGACCGCAGTGACCGGCTGGACGGCGTGGGCGCGACGGATGGTTTGCACTCCCGGTTCAGAGAGGCCGAAGTGCTTTACCTTGCCCTCCTTGATCAAATCCTTCACCGCTCCCGCCACGTCTTCGATTGGAACGTCCGGGTCGACACGGTGCTGATAGAACAGATCGATGGCATCGACCCTGAGCCGTTTGAGCGAGCCCTCGGCAGCCTGTTTGATGCGTTCCGGACGGCTGTTGAGCCCCGGCGAACCCTTCATCCCGCGGGGATCGAGATTCGGATCGAGGTCGAACCCGAACTTGGTGGCGATCACCACTCGTCCATGGAACGGAGCGAGGGCTTCACCCACGAGTTCTTCGTTCGTGAACGGGCCGTAGACTTCGGCGGTGTCGAAAAACGTGATACCTCGTTCGACGGCGGCGCGGAGAAGAGCGGTCATCTCCTGTTTGTCTTTGGGTGGGCCGTAGCCAAAGCTCATTCCCATACAGCCGAGTCCCAGGGCCGAGACTTCCAGGTTGCTATTTCCAAGTTTGCGCTTCTGCATTTTCTGAAACTCCTGTCTTTGACTTAAATATAGGAACTATCTTTCTTCGTTTCCGTGCTGCTATCCGCCATAACGGGCCGCCAGAGCATTCAGGAGCCGTACTGCGGTAGCTGCTATCATCTTAGGGCGCATTTGGCTTACTCAGGTACTGTTCGTCACTGACATTTTCCATCCACTCGACAGCTTTCCCGTCGAGATTTTCTTGAATGGCGATATGCGTCATACTCGTGGTTGCCGTAGCTCCGTGCCAGTGTTTCTGCCCAGGTGGTATCCAAACAACATCACCCTGCCGGATTTCTTCGATTTTACCGCCCCATTGCTGAATCCAGCCGGAGCCGGCCGTCACGATCAGTATCTGACCGAACGGGTGGGTGTGCCATGCCGTCCGAGCGCCGGGCTCGAACCTAACGCGCCCGCCGGATGTGCGTGACGGACTGTTCGCCCTGAACAGCGGTTCAATCTCTACGGAGCCGGTGAAGTATCCGGCTGATCCCTTGTTGAAAGGCTGTGAGCCGCTTCGCGCGATGCTGATCGTCTGCGAATCCAGGCCTGAAGCGACCGGGGAATCGCCTGACCCCGAGGCGGCTGTTGTCCGGATTGCATAGATGAATGCCGAAGCGAGCAGAAAAAGCGATATGACCGTCGCGGCGAGCAGTTTCATTTCCGTCCTTTCGATTCAGATCGTGCACTTAAGAGGGGGCGTCGTGCGGTGTTCCAGGTTATCCGCCGTCCAAGCGCCGGATGACCTTTTCTCCGTCAGATTGCGATCAACTCATACTGATCATCGCCCATATGCAAGGTCTTCATGTATTCGAGCTGGTGCGGGCCGCTTCGGGACTCGATGCGTTCCACCATGTCGCGCCGTTGTTCTTGCGGCAGCGCATACACCAAATCGACCGAAGCCTTGTCTATGGCCAAAATATCCGTTGAACCGAGTATGCCGATATCGTCGCAGGTAGGCTTTGCGCCATGCGCATCGCAGTCGCAGTCAACCGAGATGTTCTTCAGGACATTGATATACGTGATATGCGGGCCGAAATGCGCGGTGATCCCCTTGCCCGACTCGACCATGCGCTCCAGAAAGAGCGGCCCTTTAGGCCAACCCTCGCCGTGGATCTGCCGCTTGCCCACCTGCCCGGACGCGCAGCCTATGGCAATGTTTTTGAGCGATCCGCCAAAACCGCCGCTCGTATGGCCCTTGAAGTGCGTGTAGACCAGGAGGGAATCGTAGTTCACCAGATTTTTGCCCACGGCTATTTCTGTTAGATGCACCCCGGGAGTAAAGGGGCGCTCCTTTAAAGCGGGCGACAAATACGCATCAAGAAACTCACGCATTCCCGGTATGGGAAGCGTGGCGTCGCCCTCCGCATCCATTATATCGACCGGACAAAAATCGAATCCGTTGACTTTCAGCGTTTCCCTGTGGCTTTTTGTGTTTTGTCTCGGACTTGGATAGAGAACGTTACATTCCACGATGGTGCTGCTCGGGATACGCGGCTGCAGGCCCTTGATGAGCTCTATGGGCAACAGGTTCGGCCCATGCGGCTCACCGCTGTGCAATTTGATGCCTATTTTGCCTGTCATACCTTGATTGATTTTGGAATAGATTTTCAGCAATCCGTTTACACTGATATCCTTCGTAAAAAATACCCGGGATTTGTCCTGTTGTGCCGCAAAAGCGCTGCCTATACTTTTAAAATCGCATACGGCAACAGTACCCAGCGCGATAGCACTGTTCTTTAGAAAACTGCGACGCGAAATTTGCCCGTCCATATTTTTCTCCTTTTGATAAGAGCCCATTTCAAAGGCATGAGACACTATTTTTCTCGCCCCGCAACTTGCCGAGCCAGGAATCGAGAGCTTTATCCACTACTCCTCCCCTGGTTTGCTGCGGCTTGTATAAGTCGAGACCTTCAAGGACCGCGGCGTTTTTGGCCTGCTCCTGGAAATGCGGGAAAAATTTTCCGACCCCGCCCTCGTGGGTACAAAAGGCGGAAACTTTCTTACCTGCAAAGTCTGCCTGTGTTAAAAAACGCATCACCGGGGTTGATACGGTGTACCACCATACCGGGCTGCCAACGAGTATCAGGTCATAAGACGACATATCGGGCAGGCCTTTTTTCAAGGCCGGCAATTCGCGTGTCTGCAACTCCCTTTTGGCCTCTTCGATACATTCGGAGTAGTCGGCTGGATAGTTTTTTACTGTCTCAATTTCAAACACATCGCCCCCGGTTTTCTCCCGTATCATTTCCGCAATGCTTCTTGTGTTTCCAGTAAGAGAGTAGTAGACGGCCAACACCTTCGTGCCGCCGGCGCCCGTTGAGGCAGAATGGGCACTTTCCGGATTGCGCTCAGTGGCGCTTGCCGTTCCCGCGCCTTTGTTCGCTCTCGTAATGAACCGTTCCTGGTCATTTCTCTGAGTCATTTCTTGTGCTCCCTGGTTTCGAATTTTCCATGGATCAACATATAGCGCTGCCCGACTCCAAACTCTAGATACGATTCTACCCAATTCTTGCCTGATTCTATCAACGGGCTATCCAAGTAGAATGAATTGTGATATCAATGGGCTGGTTCGGAGGATCGTATGCCGCCTGGGTATTAATAAAAACAAGGGGTTACTCTAATATGAGCGAAAACGACCGTGCAAGCCTGGAGAGAACCAAAAATCTGCTGAAAGAGAAATTGCTGCGATGGATGCCTGGAAGCGGACGCTACCCGACCGCTATTGAAGGATTGACCATCTTTCGGCGAAATGAGGCGAATCAGCCCGAAAATTGCTTTTACAAACCGCTTGTCGCGGTGATTGTCCAGGGATTTAAACGCTCGGTAATAGGCTCTGAAGAGTACCGGTATGGGGAGAATCACTGCCTAGTAACCGGGGTGGACATACCGAGCGTAAACTACGTCACTGCCGCATCCCCGGAACAGCCGTTTTTGGGGCTGTCGCTCAATCTGGATAAATACCTGACCACCCAACTGGCGGCGGAGATTCCCCCTTCCTCCAGGCTTGGAAATGGTTCCTACAAGGGAATGGCCGTCGCGGAAGTCGATCCCGACGTGCTGGATGCATTTTTACGATTGGCTGAGCTTCTGGAAAAACCGGAACAGATACCGGTTCTCGCGCCGATGATTGTTCGTGAGATTCATTATCGTCTGCTCATCGGACCTCAGGGCGAACGCTTGCGAATGGTCAACACGCTTGGCACTCAAAGCAACCAGATTGCCAGGACCATCACATGGTTGAGGGATAATTACAAAGAACCTCTGCAGGTTGATGAATTAGCCAGGAAGGTCAATATGGCGACTTCCACCTTCCACCGGCACTTCAGGGAGGTAACGACCCTGAGCCCTTTGCAGTTTCAGAAGAAGTTGCGCTTATATGAAGCCCAGCGCCTGATGCTGGCGGAGAACGAAGATGCTGCCATTGCAGGACTGTCGGTCGGGTATGAAAGCCCGACGCAGTTCAACAGGGAGTACAAGCGGCAGTTTGGAGAGCCCCCTCACAGGCACGTGAGTCAACTGAAGTAGTCCATAGCCATGGTCTCTCATTTCTATTTATGAAGAAATCGGTCGCTTTTGTTTTTCACTTTGTTCCGGTGTGACGGATGCGCGCGCTAACTGAAATAGAGCGAAAGATTTACAGCAGGAACATGCTTATTCCCGAAATCGGGGAAGCGGGCCAGTTGAAGCTGCTCGAAAGCCGGGTGCTGATTATCGGCCTGGGGGGGCTCGGGAGTCCGGCGCTCTTTTACCTAGCTGCGGCCGGGGTCGGCAATATCGGGGCAGCCGACTGCGATGTCGTCGATTATTCGAACCTCCAGCGCCAGATACTCCATGGCAGGAAAGACGTCGGCCGCGACAAGACCGAGTCGGCGGTCGAGACGATTTCACGGTTGAACCCCGATATCCGGCTTGAAATTTACGGGGCGATTTCAGCGGAAAATATCGGCGAGACTATCGCCTCCTATGATTTCATAGTCGAGGCTACGGACAACTTCAAATCAAAGTTCCTGATAAACGACGCGTGCGTGCGGCTTGGAAAGGCCTTTTCCCATGCCGGCATACTCGGAGCATACGGCCAGACGATGACCGTTATCCCGGGCAAGGGTCCATGCCTGCGCTGCGTCTTCGAAAACGAGCCTAAAGCCGGGACCTACGAGACGACTTCGGAGGCCGGGGTTTTGGGAAGCGTCGCCGGCGTGATCGGTACAATCCAGTCAATTGAGGCCATAAAATATCTTCTGGACATCGGCGGCCTTCTCACCGGAAGATTGCTCACTTTTGACGCGCTTGTGACGGCCTTCAGTGAGGTAAAGATTCCCGGGGACCGAAAGTGCGCCGTCTGCAGGGGCTTTGCAGAGGCACGGGCAGGGTAAACCCGAAATAAACGCATTCGAGATAATCAGGCCGGCCGAGGAGGGTTGGAGGGTGGACTTCGGGAGTCCCGCCCTTTTGGCTATGCTTATCACTGTACATCTGTTGAGGGCTTAAATGAATATGGATTCGGTTGCCGGCAATCTGGCTGCTATACGGGAGCGAATCAGAGACGCGTGTGCGCGGTCGGGGCGCGACCCTCGCGATGTGAAGCTGGTAGGCGTGACGAAAACGGTCCCGGTCGAGCGAGTCCGCGAGGGAATAGAGGCCGGCCTGGAGGTGCTCGGGGAAAACTATGTCCAGGAGGCGGTGAAAAAGAGAGCGGCGCTGGCCGATCTTTCGCTCTCCTGGCACTGCATCGGGCACCTGCAGACGAACAAGGCAAAAACGGCCGTTGAGTGTTTCGACTGGATAGAAACGCTTGATCGGGAGTCCCTCGCAATGGAGTTGAACCGCCTGGCTGAGAGGGCGGGGAAAAGAATTCCGGTCCTGATCCAGGTAAATATCGGGGGAGAGGAGACCAAAAGCGGCGTCCTGCCTGACAAGCTCATTTCCTTCTGCAAACTTGTGTCCGGTTTTGACCTGCTGGATGTGCGCGGATTGATGGCCCTTCCTCCTTTTTTCGACCAGCCGGAGCGGGCAAAGCCCTACTTCAGGCAGATGCGGGAACTCATGGATATGCTGAGGCAGGAATCCCTCCGGCCGGAAAGGCTGGTTGAGCTTTCGATGGGCATGAGCGGCGATTTTGAGGTGGCTGTAGAGGAGGGTTCAACGCTGGTGAGAATCGGGACAGCCCTTTTTGGGAGTCGCACAAATCTTAAAACGAACTGAGGAAGTAATTCATGTCAACCCCGTACACTATTCGCAGCACTAAGCCTCTGGCGCAAAACTTCATAGAGGGCGACCGTAGCAGCAGAGGCGGCATTCAGCGAATCCAGCGGGCCTGCGGCTGGAATTTGGACCAGCAGGTCACACTCGCTTCTTACAAGAGGGCGGATTCCCTTTTGTTCGTTTCCAACGACCAGGCAGAGCGGAACGGTAAAATCCGCCTCATATGAATTTCTGCCCGCCCGGGCTTCAAGGCCCACCACCCAGTAACCGGCCGACTTGAGCTGCCTGAGCGTCCTGGCGATATTTGTCACCCTTGCGACGGGAACATACCCGGTAGCTCCCGCTGCAATCTTGATTACGGCGGCGGTCACACGCGCCGAGCGGTCTTTAGGGATTATCACCCCTTTTGCACCCAGAAAACACGCGCTTCTGAGGATGGCCCCGAGGTTTTGAGGGTCCTGTATGCTGTCCAGGACGAGAAGCGGTTCCCGTTCTGCAAGAGGTTTTTCAAGCAGGGTCTCAAGTTCAATGCAGGGGAACTCCGATATCCTGAGGGCCACTCCCTGGTGGTGGGTATGGCCCGCCAGTTCCGCTATGCGGTCGCGCGCGGCGGTACGGGTGACCGGTATCCCTCGCTTTGCAGCAAGCTCCTCGATCTCCTGCCCCCTCGAATCGCTCCGGGAAAGCACAAGCTCGCCCGCGGCAAGTTCCCCCGCAAGCAGGGTTTCCCTTACGGGATTAACTCCTGAAATCCAGATTTCGCGCTCGGAGGGAGGGAGCTTTTTCATTGAGGGGGGTCAAGGGCGTCAGGGTAGGCAAAAGACATTAAAAAGGACCTCAGCCTGGCTGCCTGAGCCGTCCGGCTGGATCGGCCCGCCTGCAGGATCGCCTTAAGATCCTCGATTGCCTCCTGCAAGTCATCGTTGATGACAATGTAGTCATACCATGGGGATTCCAGAATCTCACGCGCGGCGGCCGCAACCCGGATGGCGACCTGCTCTTCGGTTTCGGTCGCCCGTTTCCTTAGACGCTCTTCGAGCACCTTCATCGAAGGAGGCAAAATAAAAATGGTTTGAGCGGCCGGATAGGCGCATCGGACAAGGCGAGCTCCCTGGACATCTATGTCCAGAAGCACGTTTTGCCCGGTTTGAATCCATTTTTCTATGGGGCGCCGGTCTGTTCCGTAGAACTGGCCATGGACTTCGGCCCATTCCAGGAAGCGTTCCGCCTTTATGCCACTCAGAAATTCCTCCCTGGACATGAAATGATAGTCCTTTCCAGGAATTTCCTCCTGACGCATCGGGCGGGTGGTGCAGGATACGGAAAACTTCAGCTTGGGCCGATCAGCCAAAACACTTCGGATGATAGTGGATTTCCCGACTCCGGAAGGGGCCGATACGATAAAAAGCTGCCCTGTAAGTGATGGAGGGAGCATAGGTCCTACGGCTGCTTTATGAGGTTTGCCTCTTTGGTATTTCCGTCCATCAAAAGGCGCTGGGCGATGGTTTCGGCCTGAACACCGGACAGGATTACATGGTCGCTGTCGGTAACGATTATAGAGCGGGTTCGGCGGCCCATGGTAGCGTCTATCAGTTTATTTCCCTGCCTGGCGTCTTCTTTCAGCCTTTTCATGGGCGCCGATGCGGGCGATACGATCGCTACCACGCGGTTTACTATCACCGTATTGCCAAAACCGATGTTGAGCAGTTTCACTTCCATGTCTTCTCCTGACGACGGTTGGAGCAGTTATACAGCAAGGAATACAAACCTGCAAATTCCGCAAGGCTTCCGTGAGGGCAGCACCCTCGATCAATTACCAAAATCACACTTAGCTCAGCGGCTCAGCAAGGTGTCCATCCATAAGCACCGAGAGTGACACCGGCGGTTACCGATCGGGCACCTTTGACATCAGAATTTCCGTCATAATATTCCGACATAATATTTAGACATAGAAGAAGGGCTTTTTGTCCCCGGATCAGGTCCGCGGCAGGCTCTGACAAGAAAATCGACGAATTGCGCAGAGGCGTGAAGAAAATCCACACCTCGCGGAGCATCGAGATTTGCACCGCCAGGCCGGGAGACCTGAAAAGCCCTTTTCGGATGAACACCGGTTTGGTTCACCTCGGGTTTGATATGCGCCAGCCCCGGGTTGGTCCTGTCAAACAGAGATTGAATTCTTATAAAATACGGTGGAAAATGCAAGAAAATTCCTGCCAATTGCTCAGGTTTTCTGAATTCGGGGATAATCATGACTCCCTGGTAGAAAGAGAAGATTTGATTAGCCCGCAATCGGCCACACCGGAAGTTGCCTCTGCGCTCAGCCGCGTGTTGATGAACATAAGTTGTGACTTATCTTAGTTCGTAGGAATCTGTAGCGCATTCTCAGGGGGTTGAAGCGCTTAACCCCCGGAATGATTATTTTCAATCGGGTCCTAATCCGGGAAGACAAAATGCTGGAGCAACTAAATGACTCTTCACCTGTAATAGTGGCGGGTTGCCGGACACCTTTCCTGCGCTCGGGAACCGATTTCAAGGACCTTTACACTTATGACCTCGCGCGAATGGCCCTGAAAGGGGTAATCGACAAAGCGAATCTTGCGCCCCGGGAAATCGAGCATGTTCTTTTCGGGTGCGTGCTGAGTGAACCACGAACGAGCAACGTCGCCCGCGAGGCCTTGATCGGGGCGAACCTGCCGCTTCAAATTCCGGCCCATACCATTGCGATGGCTTGCATATCGGGCTCCCAGGCAATTTCGCAGGCCGCCGGGCTGATTGCATGCGGCCAGGCAGATACGGCTATAGCCGGGGGCGCAGAGAGCCTGAGCAACATACCTATTCTCCTTAGACGTCCGATGAGGCGAAAACTGATGCAGATGCGCCGCCTCAAAAATCCTGTCGACTGGATCAGATGGGCCTCCGGTTTACGTCCCGGCTATTTTCTACCTGAAGTCCCGGAGGTTGCGGAATTTTCCAACGGGTTGACCATGGGTCAGAGCAGCGACAGGCTCTCAGCCCGCTGGGGCGTGGGCCGGGAGGAGCAGGACCGGTACGCTTTGAGGTCCCATCACCTCGCCTCGGAGGCTACCCTCGACGGTCTTTTTTCTGATGAAATTCTGCCGTCGCAGCTTCCGCCACGGTTCGAGGTTATCGAACAAGACAATGGAATCCGGGGCGATACCACCTTGGAAAGGCTGGCAAAGCTTCCCCCGGCCTTTTATTTTCCTTTCGGGACTGCCACGGCCGGGAATTCTTCTTTTCTCAGCGATGGCGGTGCTGCGGTGCTGCTCATGTCCTACCGGAAGGCAAAAAGCCTCGGGTACAAACCCGCAGCCCGGATTGCCGGGTTTTCTTTTCACGGGTGCGACCCGGATGACGAGCTTCTCCTCGGCCCGGCTTATGCGGTCCCGAAACTCCTGAAACAAACCGGCACGCCTCTTTCGTCGATAGATGTTTTCGAATTCCATGAAGCATTTGCCGGGCAGGTCCTCGCGAACCTTAACGCACTCGAGAGCGACGCCTTTGCCCGCGAAAAGCTGGGCCTCTCCGCCAAAGTCGGCGAAATAGACATGGACCGGTTGAATACACGGGGAGGATCGCTTTCCATCGGCCACCCATTTGGGGCAACGGGCATTCGCCTTCTCATAAGCTGTTGTGACAGGCTGAAGCGCGAAGACGGCGCTCTGGGCATCATCGCAAGCTGCGCGGCGGGAGGCCTCGGGCATGCAATGCTCATAGAGCGCTTGAGCTGAAACTGGAGATCGCTCGAACCGTGTCGAAAAGAGAGTTTTTCACGCGAAGAGGCGAAGAGACGCCGGAGGGACATGAATTGCTGCTGTGAAAAGACTTGATGGGTTGCGCTTCGCTCCACCCATCCTACGGGTCACGGGTCTTTTCATTGTTCCAGGGTGTTCCGGAGGGGCCTGAATAACCGGGTCGAAAGAGGGCAGGGAGCGTATATGGATTTTGTGAGACTCGAAAGGCATGAAGACGGGGTCCTTTTCGCTTTCATCGATAATCCGCACGACCGGGTAAACACGCTGTCCGAACCGGTCATCTCAGAGATAGAGGCCGTGCTCGACCAGGTTGGGACAGACCACTTTGCGAAGGCCCTCGTCTTTATCAGCGGCAAGAAAGACAGTTTTATTGCGGGGGCCGATATCCGGGATTTCGACAAGATGAGCGAACCGGGGCGTGCGAGGGAAATCCTCACGCGCGTACACGCCCTTTTCAACCGTATCTCGAACCTTCATTTTCCTTCAATCGCCGCAATCAACGGGGCGTGTCTGGGCGGAGGGTTCGAGCTGGCGCTTGCCTGTCATTTCCGGATTGCAACCGACTCCGGCAAGACAATTCTGGGCCTGCCCGAAGTAAAACTGGGAATTCTGCCGGCGGCAGGCGGAACTCAGCGTCTGACCCGCACGGCCGGAATTAAGAGAGCACTCCCGCTCATGCTCACCGGAAAGAGCTTGAGCGCAAAAGAGGCAAAATCTCTTGGCCTGGTCGATATACTGGTTTATCCGGATGACATGCCGGATACGGTAAAAAGGTGCGTACCGTTTCTGCGGAAGAAATTCCCGAGAAAGGTTTCCTACCCGGCAGCGTTTTCACTGGACTGGCTTCTGAAGACCATCCCCCCGGTCCGAAAACTCTATTTCGACGCGGCCCGCAGGCGGGTTGCGAGACAAAGCGATGACCACTATCCGGCTCCTTTCAGCATAATCGACTGTGTGGAAGCCGGGATTGCGGGCACCATGTCTGACGGCTTCAAGGCCGAAATAGAAGCTTTAGGTCCACTGGTTGTATCTCCTGAGTCCCAGTCGCTTCGACGCCTGTTTTTCGCCGGGACGGCACTCAAAAATAAGCACTACGGGGCAGAGCCCAGACAGGTGGGCCAACTCGCGGTGATCGGCGGCGGGTTCATGGGGACCGGCATAGCGGCGGTTTCGGCCCAGAGCGGGTACAGGGTGGCGATAAAGGACGTATCCCGGGAAAGGCTTTCCATGAGCCTCAAGGATACATGGAAATCGCTGGACCGGTGGACCCGATCCAGGAAGCTCAACCCGGTCAAGCGGGACATGCTTTACAGCCTGATCGTTCCCACCCTGGATTACGCCAATCTGGCCGGGGCCGGGCTGGTTATCGAGGCGGTTTTCGAAGACCTTGCGATTAAACATCAAGTCCTGCGCGAGGTCGAGTCAATCACTTCTCCGGAATCCATATTTGCCTCCAATACATCTGCGATCCCCATAAGCCTTATTGCAGAGGCCTCCATCCGCCCGGAAAACGTGATCGGAATGCACTATTTCTCTCCCGTACAGAAGATGCCGCTGCTCGAAGTGATCATCACGGAGCGCTGCGCGGACTGGGTCCTGGCCACAGCCGTTTCGGTGGGACGAAGGCAGGGCAAGACGGTGATCGTCGTTAAGGATGGACCGGGCTTCTATACCACCCGGATACTGATGCCTTTTATGCTCGAGGCGATAAAACTGATCGAGGAAGGGGCTGCCGTCGAGGAAGTGGACGCCGCGATAAGGGGGTTCGGCTTCCCCGTGGGGCCGCTCAAACTCCTGGACGAGGTGGGAATAGACGTCGCCGCGCATATTGCACGCGAACTCGAGGAGTTTTTGGCCCAGCGGGGCCTTCACGCCCCCCCGGTCCTTGAAACGATGGTGAAATCCGGGTACGCGGGCAAAAAGAAAGGCGCCGGGTTCTACAACTACCGGCCGAGATCGATTGACAGGATGCGCATTGTGGGTTTCGAACCTGCCGTGCCTGTAAATTCGAATATCTATGGCTTTTTTGACGGAGGCGGACGAAAGAGCGTGGACTCTTCCCGAATATGGAAAAGACTCGTCTATCTGATGATCAATGAAGCCGCCATGTGCCTTCAGCAGGGGACTATATCCAGTCCCGAAGACGGCGACATAGGAGCGGTCTTCGGGCTCGGCTTTCCGCCGTTTCTGGGCGGTCCGTTCCGCTACCTGGATACGGCGGGAATAGGGCGGGTCGTCTCAGAAATGGGGAATATGTCCGCAAGTCAAGGCCCACGGTTTGAGCCTGCACCAATTCTGGTTCATATGGCCGAGCATGAAGAAAAATTCTACAGGCACGGAGCAGAACAGTGAGCAGTGAACAGAAAAAGCAAAAGAAAATAATTCCTTTTTGTTGTATCGCTTCGCGGCTTCGCGTGCAAGATGTGCATGTTTCGGGCGACAGCCCCGCTCCCCACACCTCCCGCTCCCCAGGACCTCGATCCCTAATTCTCCAAGGTGCTGACTATGATTTCCTGCTCCACTTTCTTGCCCTTGCTGAGTGCGGAATATCGTTTGAACATCCAGAGTTCCGGGATTATTTCGGAGACTATTTTCCCGTCATCGATGATTCGGACCACTGAGCTCTCGGAGACGACCACCGCCACCGAGTTGGTCACTTTCGTGATGGATGCCGCCGCCATGTGCCTGCTGCCAAGGCCGAGCGGCAGGTCAATTCCGTCTGAGAAAGAGTCCAGGTAGCGGCAGGCGGAAACAACCGTTCCATCATCTGCAACCACGAAAGCCCCGTCCAATTGAGCAAGTTCTTTGACCGTCTCACGCATGTCAGTGTCGAAGATTCTCTTCACATGATCCGGATGTCCATGAAGAGGGTCGAGGATCAGATTGCGAGAATGCTTCAAGACATTTTCATAGTCCGAGACCACGAACATTGTTCCGATTCTTCTTCCCTCCCTGCCTTCACGGGCAATTTCGACGGCAAGAATAATGACTTCCTTGAGAGTAGCGGGATTTATCCCTCTTTTCTCGGAGCATATCTCGCAGAATATATCCTCCGGCATTTTCATAAAGTACCTGTCCATAAAGTGCCCTCCTGCAAAGGCAACAGACCGAAAGCAACGGGGCAAGCCGGGAATATTATATTAAGTAAGGGGAAAGTAATTGGTTATACTACTTGGCTCAGGGCTGCGGAAAACCGGTTCATGAAACTCACGCAGTCCCGGAGGCTTGGAAAATCCCCCTTTTTTCCGTTACTTGGCCCATTCTTATTTAACTTAATCATTTAAACCCGGAATATAGAACATGAAGTCGAAACCCATATTGGTTATCGGAGCGACAGGGTACATCGGGGGGCGGCTCGTTCCACTTTTGCTCGAGTCGGGGTACAGGGTCAGAGTCCTGGGAAGGTCCCTTGCCAAATTATGCTCCCGGCCATGGGCCTCACACCCGCTTGTCGAACCCATGCAGGGAGATGCGCTCAATGCGGAGGACCTAAGGCGTGCGGTGGAAGGCTGCCGTGCGGCATACTACCTCGTGAATTTCACCGGCCCCGCCCTGCGGGGGGAGGGGTATGAGAAGGCCGAGGCGAGGGCAGCCCTCAATATGGCTGCGGCCTCTGCGGGGTCTTCCCTGGAAAAGATTATTTCCCTTGGATGGCTCGAAAACAGCGCCGGGGGCAGGTCCGGCAGATTCTGGCGGTCCCGGCTGAGGGCGGTGGAAACACTTGGTTCGGGTCCGATCCCGCTAACCCACCTTCGGGTCGCAGCAGTCCTGGGATCGGGCAGCGCCTTTTTCGAAACCGTGCGCTATATGGCCGAACGCCAGCCCGTAATTCTTGCCGCACCGTGGATGAGGGCTCCCATCCAGCCGATTGCCGTCAGAAACGCGCTCGAGTACCTGATGGGCTGCCTGGAAAAAGAGGAAACCACAGGCCGGACTTTCGACATAGGGGGCCCGGAAGTGCTGAGTTTCGAGCGGCTCGTGGAAATTTATGCGGAGATCGCGGGTCTCAGAAACCGGCTGATGTTTTCCGCCCCGTTCATATCACCCGGTCAAAGCGCCCTCTGGTTACACCTGGTCACCCCCATTCCCGTGAGCGTGGCAGGGCCGATTGCCGAAAGCCTCTCGGATGGCGCCGTCTGCGGGGAGAACAGCATTGCGTCCATTATCACACAGGAACTGCTCGACAGCCGGGAAGCGATCCGCAGGGCCATCGACAAGACACAACATCATCGGGTCGAAGCCTGCTGGACAGATGCAGGGGCGCTGGTCCCGCCGGAATGGACCTATTGCGGCGACGAACAGTATGCCGGCGGAACCGTTTTTGAATGCGGCTACAGAATAAGACTCAGGGCCTCTGCCGAAGAAATCTGGGAGCAAATCGTGCGTATCGGCGGGATAACCGGCTGGTACTACGGCGAGCCGCTCTGGCGGATGCGGGGCCGGCTCGATAAACTCTTCGGCGGGACCAGCCTGCGCAGAGGCCGCAGACACCCGGTCGAACTGCATATCGGCGACGCCCTGGATTTCTGGCGTGTTCTCGACCTTTCACCGCCTTCTCGCCTCCTTTTGCTCTCGGAGATGAAGATGCCGGGGGAAGCCGTCCTGGAATTCAAAATCACTCCGGTCCGAGAGGGGGAAGCCGAGCTTCAGCAACTGTCGCGCTTTCTGCCCCGGGGCTTTTTGGGGCTGCTTTACTGGTACTCCCTCTATCCGGCCCACCAGTGGCTATTCCGCGGCATGCTGCGGGCCATCGCCCACGCCGTCGGCAAGCCGGTTTCGAAGGGCCCTGAGCGATTTACGCATAAAATTCAGCCCTCGTGCAGGATTTGAAAACTTTGACGAATTTTATCCATTAAGGTGTTTCCGGGTACCCCGCCTGGATGCGGTCCCCAAATGGCCATTGAGAAACGTTTTCGAATGTGGCACAAATAGGGCCGCAACTTGCCGTGAACAAAATCCAGACCCTCAAGTTCCCATGTTACGGAAAATAGATGAAGTCACTCAGTTTTCTCTCCATTTTGATATGCTGGTTTTGCCTGGTCCCAGCGCAAAACAGCTTCGCGTCCTCAAACCTCCCGGACCTTTCCTGGACGGAGCGGGTTATCTCGGAAGAGGAACTGCTCGCCCTCGAAAGATCGGACCCCTCGCTCGACCTGGATACCAGCCGCGAAATACTGTCCAGGCTCAATACAAAGGAACCTTTCTACATCCGCGACGATATCCGGCAAGGCAGAAAACTCAAGGTCCCCAGGGACTTCAATGCGTACAGGAACTGGACCCCGCTGCCCGTTCGGCTGCCTGAAAAGTTGCGTGCGCCAAAGCTTATCCTGGTGGTTAAAGACCTTGCCTTTATCGGATGGTATGAATCGGGGGTGCTCGTCGGCGACAGCCAGGCCTGTACGGGAGTATCAGGTCAGGATACCCTGGCCGGCTCCTACCGGGTCGAAGAAAAAGACTCCGGCCACACTTCAAGCTCATACCCCAATGACTATGGAACACGCGCCTGGATGCCCTTTTCGCTCCGCATCTATGAAGCCGTCTGGATTCACGCGGGAAATGTCTTTGGAGCGCACTGCTCGCATGGCTGCGTAACTCTCCCCATCGAAAAGGCGGAAGCGCTCTTCAAGTGGGCGGAAGCCGGGATTCCCGTTCTCATAGTGGATAAGCTGTGAGCAGTGAGGAGTGAATAGTGAGTAGTAAACAGTGAGCAGCTCAAAAATAAACAACTATAGTGAGAAGTGAGCAGCTAAAAACAAATGTTTCTATGCCCGACCACGGATTGAGGGGCGCGGGGCGGTAGATAAAAACTGACGAACGCGAAAATGCTTTTGGGTAATGGTGGGCTCCGCTTAGCTCGCCCAACGCGCCTTTTCATGGTTTCAGGGTTTCCCGGAGGGGCATGAATGGCTTTCTCAGATATCCGCACTCAAGCACGACTCTTGCATCCGTTTTCCACAGGACAAATATCCGGAGGCGTGTGCTTATGACGGTCAAGGTCAATCATTTTGGAAAAATGGGCAAGGTTGAAGCAAACGAAACGTCCGCTAAATCCGTTAAATCCACTAAATCCGCGTCTGGTAAAGAAGCCGAGAAACCCAGTGTGTTCAAATTCCTTCTGAACGAGTTAAGAGGCAAAGAAAACAACCAGCAGGCAGGCAGCCTGCGAAACAAGCCCGCTACTTCGGAGGTCAAACACGATTACCACAGGAGCTTGAAACACCCAAGATCCGCCCAATGCCTGAGTACTCAGAACGTCAACAATCTGGCGGCGTCAACTTTAATAGCCCTGGCGACCCTTTCATCCGGGCCGAACCGTCTGAGCGGCCTGTGGTCGCAGGGGGGCAGGGGAGCCTGTCAGCCCGGCGGGATTTCAAACGCCGGGGGCGTTGGCGCCTCGACCCAGGAGGTCATATCAAGACTTTGTCAGGGTCAGGAAATCGGAGCTCTATCCTCTCATTTCGAATCGGGCGAACAAGGTCCGGGGGTGGTGGGCTATGATCCCAGCGGGGGGACATCCTACGGGACTTACCAGATTTCATCCAGGGCAGGTACGATGAAACATTTTTTGGATTACCTGTCCGAGCAGGCGCCGGACCTGGCAAGTAAATTGAAATCTGCCGGATCGGCAAATACCGGCAGCACATCCGGGAAAATGCCCGGGGTCTGGAAAAATATTGCCGCCGCCGACCCCGTCCGTTTTTCGAAACTTCAGTTCGATTTCATCGAGAAAAGCCATTATGTCCCAGCCCTCCAGGAAATTTCGCAACGAACCGGCCTGGACATCTCTAAAGCCCCCCGGGCACTTCAGGAGGTGCTCTGGAGCACAGCCGTGCAACATGGTCCAAACGGCGCGGCAAAGATCTTCACCAAGGCGATCGGACGAGCACAGGCCAAAAACGGGGGAGTCAAACTGGACCAATTGATCGGCTCCGTTTACGCTTTGAGGGCCAGCCAGTTCGGATCGTCCGGCGGAGGGGTAAGGTCGGCTGTCCAGAACCGCTTCAGGGAAGAGGGGAGACTCGCCCTTGCGATGCTTTCCAACCCGTTCCTCAATTCGGAAGGTGTGAAGGTCTAAGCGGGCCGAAGAGGAAAAATTTGCGCCCACTCCAAGAAAAAAATTCCGCTCTCGATGAGGAATAATCTGCCGAGAGAAAATATCCCATCCTAAGTATATGATTTTAAAGCATTTCCTAAATCAGCCTTCTTGGTATCAAGTTTGCTCATAAATTAGTCCGCAAGTTCATAAAACTCATGGGAAGAAAATGTTCAGTTAACTCGACGGTCCCATCAAATTTCCGTGCCCTGCGAGGTGGATGAAATAATGCAGTCAGGACAGGTAAACGCATCGCAACTGCTGGCATCCTTTCTTGGAGCCGAAAATGAAAAAATCGGGCAAAACATAGCTCAGAGCGATTTTGCCTGCGAACTTAAGAAACACATTCCGGAATCGGCAAACAGCGCCGTGACAGCCGGGGAAGCCTCAGTATCACCGGTGGCAAAGGCCGAGAACGCGAGTGCGCCCAATCCGAGGCTACAGGCCGCATCCGCCGGGACGCAAGCAGCTCCGCAAACAAAATCCTCGGGGTCGTCCATGACCCGGGCGAAGAAGGCTGCGACGGATACCCGGACGAAGATAGACTCTATAAAAGCCAAGGCCAAACAGGAGACAAGCCTCTTCGTCGCCAACCCCATGGCCGATACGATACTGGGCGATCTTCAATGCCCGGCGGAAGTCAGAAAAGCATGTAATGGCATCCAGAGTCAGGACGGATCGATTTCGATCAAAGATTTGAAAGCTCTCGTGGATACTCAGCCCGCCAATGGCGCCACAGATAGCGCCCAGGTGCCGGCGCAACACGCCCGTGCGCTGGTGGAATCCATAGTGGCAAAGGAGGGCGGCACCGGGAAGCAAGGCTCTGCATCCGCAGGGACCCTGCTGTCATCAATCCAGATCAAGACCGAAGGATCGTATACACCCGCTGAGTTCAAGGAACTTCTCGACAAAGTCTTGCAAGTGGCGCAAACGCAACAGAAACAGTCGACAGGCTCTGGGACACTATCAGGTTCGGCGGAACCGGCTACAATTACGGAAGGTCTGAAAACAGGCCAGACACAGAGTCTCACTGCGACAGTTCTTCCCTCTTTTATTTCAAAAGATGTCTCGACAAAAGATTTCGAAATAAAGAATGTCTCGACAAAAGATTTCGAGAATGTTTCGGCCAAAACGACCTTGATCTCTCAAGCCAAAAATGCGTCGTCTGAAGCTCAAAGCGTAAATGCCGGCGATGTCCGCGAAAACTCAACTGATTCTGTTGCAGACAACCTAAAGTACGACGAGCGGCTTATCGCAGCCAAATTATCCACACAAAATCGTGGCCTCGAAGGGGCTGCGCTCGGCATGGAAGCCGGAACAACAGGCGGCAGCGGCCAGGCTGGATCTACAACAGGTTCAGCGGCCGCTTCGCCGGCTGTCGTGCAGGAAGCAGCGCAAACGCCGATCAAGGGTTTGGACGCGATTCTAAACAATTTGAACGCCACGATCACATCTGCAGGCGCGCAGCAGGCGGAATTAAAATCCGCCGTCACCCCGGCGCCCGGCACTGCTTATTACGGCTCGGTCGCTCAGGCCCAGAACCTGGCTTCCACTGTGAAGGGGGCTGAAAAACAGGCCGACAGACCGCGCGGGGCGCTTAGTTCGTTGAAGCTTCCGCAGGATGTGGCCGGACAGTCTGATGCTGCGCAGATAAAAACGGTTTCGGCAGAATACCCTTCGAGTGAAAGGTCTTTTGACAGCGATTCGAACCTGGCGGGTACTTCTCAAAAGACTCAGGCCAAGGCGCAGGACTCAACGGCCGGCCAGGAGAAAATCGACGGAGAGAAAACGTTTAATGAAACCTTGGTCCAGACCGGGGAAGAAGCGGTCTCAGCCACCGAATCCCTGTCCGCCAAAACCGATTCGAAGGACATCGCGGTAGATCTCCAGCAAACCACGCAGGGCGACGGGACCGGCGGAAAAAAGACGCCTGATGAAACCTTGGTCCAGACCGGGGAAGAAGCGGTCACGGCCGGCGAATCCCTGTCCGCCAAATCGAGAGATTCGATTAAGGGCTTTGAGCAGCGGGTGGATTTGTCCAACTCCGTGAAAACGGCCGATGCCGTTTCACAAAATGGGACCCAGGCGATTGCCGCCAAAACCGATTCGAAGGACGTCGCGGCAGAGCCTAAGGAAACTTCGCAGGGCATGGAGATGGACGGAAAGGCGAACACGGCGGTTGCGGGTGGGAACCAGGCAGAGGCCGGCGGAAAAGCGGCCGGTCAACAGGGATTTTCCGGCGTGCCGTTGAGATTTGACTTTCCGATGGAGGATTTCCGCTCACAGGATGACGCCTCCGTCTCCGGGGAAGGGTCGAACTCAGGCATATCTTTGCACGAGAGCGCATCGGCAACAAGTGGAATGGACGTGCAAAAGGCCGCTCAAACCCAAACGGCCATTTCCGGCCAGAACACGGCTATTGTCTCAGAACATATCGATAAGCAGCTCGGGAGCAGGGACCCGGCCCTGGAGAACGCGGTTGTCCAGAGCTCAGCCTCGAGCATTCAGGGAGCGAATCAGATAAATCAGGCCCGGATGGATAACCCGGCCGGGAACGGCTTTACCTATTATGATCCCTACCGGTCGGCCGAGCTTGCCCAAAACATGCGCGAGCAGGCCACGGGAGCAGGCGCCAGGCAACTTGTCCTGGAAATGGAACCAGATGAACTCGGAAAGATCAGCATCAAAGTTGGTGCCAAAAAGGATGAAATCTCCGTTGAAGCGCTGACGCAGAGCGTGGGCGCAAAAGAGGCCCTGATGAGCAATGCACCTGAGCTTCGCCAGGACCTGAAGGACCAGGGGCTGGTGCTCGACAAATTCATGGTTGACGTGAACGGCCAAAAATCCGGGGGAGGAAATTACCCGGAAGGCAACAAGGCTAAGGGTAAGACCCCGCAGCTTTCCAAAACTGCTGGAGCCGGCAGCATCCGGACTTCCGGCAAACCCGTCTACACCAGGCAAACTGACGACCGGTCGCAAATAAGCATTTTTGCATGAGAACTAATTGGTGAACCGCGGATGGAACCCAGAATCCTGTAGCGTCTGCTAAATCTTCCCATACGTCGAACGACTCATTCGCCACACCGGCCGAATAAGACTGTGCCGCAATTCAGGAATGCAGTCCCGGAAAGACAGTCTTTCACGCGAAGACGCGCCAGGGGGACATGAATTGCCCTTGCGAAAAGTTCCGGTGGGCTTCGCTGCGAGACTGTGTCGTATTAGAATTACGAACCTCGTACCTGTTCAAGGCATGCTATTTTTTAAAAGCACGCGGTCACAGATCTCTCAGAACCTGACCCACAAAGTATTGTGCTCCACTAATCAGCTATCCGCACCCGGGGAAGGCTGAACGACTTAGGCCATGCGTTGGCAACTGTCTACCAATGTTTTTGACTACACCGCCTGTATCGAGGCGATGAAACCGCTGACCCCGCCAAGCAGACTTAGCATTCGCCTCAGGTTGAAGCATGTAGCCAGTATCGATGCCTCAGCCCCGGCCCCTTCTCGTCCTCGTAGATGAAATTGACCAAAGCCCAAGTTTTTCTTAATAAATCCAAATGGATGCTCAACACGAGCTTTCCTCCTCGCATACACTTGCGCGATTTCAGGCTCCTCAAATCTTCTGGACACTGCTTCGGCTACCTCTTCAAATACATGGCGTGTTATCGTTCGGCCCTGCTTTGAATTGGTACATATGCCAAAATGCGGGCAACGCCGACAATTACCTCGTTTATCAATGCGATATTCTCTCTGCTGCTTTTTTTCCTTAAAACGTCTAAAAATCAGCCGGTGACCTTCCGGGCACAGGTAACAATCCGAGTCTGCATCATAGGCAAATCTACTCTTTTCGAAAGGACCAATTTCTTTCCCCGATGCTTGAGTCTTGGATGGAACTACCACCTTCCTTAAACCGGATTCAACCTTTGTGATTTCGCTTATGTCCCAGTAGCCCGCATCGCCGCAGGCCACCTTGCACTCACGACCAAGTTCGGCTTCGGCGCCATAAACCTGAGCGGCTAATTGCTTCAGGTCATTTGACTCGCTCACTACATCGGTGTGAACAATCAGGCCGTTTTTGTCATCCACAACGTTTTGCATGCAATACCCGCAATGGGTGCCCTGAGGGCTTTTGACCAATACGCTTTGTGTATCCACCCGGTTGATTTTGCGTTCCTTTCCAGTCTGGTCGCCACGCTGTGTGAACTCGGCCAGAGCATTCTCAATGGATTCTTTTAGCTTTACGGCTTGCGCCAACTCTTTTGGCATTTTCACAAAGGACCCGCATTGGGACTCGTTTTGATCGACCCTCTCGCATTCGTCCAAAATGTGTTGGATTCTTTTATCAATTTGCTCCAGATGGTCTCGATACCATTTTTCCCTGTGAAGGTTGCCTTTTCCAGCATTGGCCCTGAGCTTGGTACCGTCCACGAAGAGCACATTGCCCTTGATCAGGCCGAGATTCAGACAGAGCCTGGCACAAAGAGTCAGTGCCTTTTTCAAGGCCCGTTTGTTTTTGCGCCGAAATTCAGCAATAGTTTTATGATCGGGCTTCAATTGTTTCATCAGCCAGATGAAGGAGAGATTGTTGTGGACCTCTCGCTCAAGTTTTCTGGAGCTCTTCACGCCGTATGAGTAACCATACAAGAGCAGCTTCAGCATCGTTCTGGGATCATACTCACTGTTGCCCACCTTGCGATCATCGATGTCGATTCCCAAGTCTTTGAAGTCAAGTGCTTCGACAAATGCATCATAGGCGCGAACTGGATTCTCCCGGGAGACGTACTGATCCAGAGTCGGCGGCAGCACCATCATCTGTCCACGATCTTTTCCATGTCGATAAGCCATAGCCCCTCCTGTATTGGGGGCCTAATATATCACATAACGCTTCGATATGCTTCAATTAAATGCCAAAATCGCCCACTTTACGGCAGCAATTGCGACACAGTCTCTGTGTTTAGCCCACCCTACGGCCCTACCGGTCTTTTCGTGGTTTTCAGGGTGTCCCGGAAAGACATGAATAACTGTCGCTGAAAGCCGGGGTCCAGCGTTTGTGTCCTCAAGGTTCCGGATAATTGCTTCTCTGGTGTGACCTGATTCTGCGAAATATATTTCAGGTTCTTCCTAATGTGTATCCACTCATCTGTGTTCTTTTTCCTTAGAAATGAAGAAGGCGGCCGAAGCCGCCTTCCTGGTCCTGCATCCCGTTTTTCCCGAAAACCGCCCTGTCTTTATCTTATCAGACTTACCACTGTCTGGAGATCTTCGCTGGCGGTTGAGATGGATTTGGAGTTTGCCTGGTAGTCGGCCTGGTAGTCGATAAGGTTGACCATCTGCGCGGTCAGGTCCACGTTTGAACCTTCCAGCGCTCCGGATATTACCGTGCCTGCCGTGTCGGACGTTGCGCCGGTGGCCCCTGCGGCCGGGTTTGCAATAGTTATGGTCCCTACGTTGGCGCCTGCAGAGTAATCATTGTTTCCCTCCCGGATGAGACCGTTTGGGTTCGAGAAGGTCGTTACCCCGACCGTGTCGATGTAGGTCGCTGTGGTGCCGCCTGTAAGGACCCCGGTTAGATTCCCGAACTGGTCGACGGTGAGATCGGTGGTGCCTGCGGCAATTGTAATGGTCTTTCCAGCGGAGTCGAGTACATCGTTACTTTCCATATCGGTGAGAAGGCCGGCCGAATTGACCTCGAACGATCCATCCCTGGTGTAAGAGACTGCGTTGCTGGTGGGGTTCTGGACGGAGAAGAACCCGGTGCCCTGATTCATCAAATCCGACCAGTTCCCGGTCTGTATTTCCGAACCGGTCGTGAAATTCGACGTAACGCCGAGCACTGACGATCCAACGCCCTGCGACGTAGGGACACCGTCTGCAGTTGCGATCAGCCCGCTCACCATATCGCCGAAGTCTACAATGTTCGATTTCCATCCAGTCGTATTCGCATTTGCGATGTTGTCGCTGACGATCGAGAGGGCCTCATTAAAGGTATCCAGTCCTGCAACTGCCGTGTACATCATGTTTGCTGCCATTTGTTTCTCCTTTTCCGGATGTTGAATAGATGAATCGAATTCTTGTTTTCAATGCTCTTACTGGATCGGGTATCATGCCGAGCGGATCATAAATCCCGCTCAGCGGATTTCACTTCGTTCAATTTGTGCTGCTTTTGCTGGTTACCGCATAGACGTTCGCTACCGGGACCTGGATTCCGTTTGCTCCCGACAGAGTGTATGTCGGCGGGTTATTGTTAAGGTTGCATGAATAAACCTGCCCGCTGACGAAGGGACTGATTGTCGTGGCGGTGCCGTCGGAACCTGCTGACGAGATCGTGCAGGTGTAAGCGCCGTCTGCCACAGTGTTTCCGCTCGAGTCCTTGCCCGTCCACGGCACGCTGTAAGTTCCCGCGCTCTGAGAGCCGAGGCTTACAGTGTTGATCGTCGAGCCTTCGGAGTCCTTTATGGTAACGGTTACCGTGCCGGACGTCGGGAGCGTGTAGTTGAGCGCGGAGGGGGTGCCTGAACTGACGTTGATCGTATTCAGTTGGGCGCTAACCTGCTGGCCGACAAGCGACGTAACCTCCCCATTATTCAGGGCTGCCGTATATTGCTGAAGATTGCCCAAAAGGGACGTATTCTGGCTGAGCTCCTGAACGGTCGTAAACTGCGCGAGCTGGGAGGCCAGTTCGTAAGACTGCATCGGGTTGGTCGGGTCCTGATTCTGCAACTGGGCGAGGAACAGGGTCATGAAAGAGTTCGCGTTCAAGGTGTTCGCGGAGCTACTGCTGGACGTAGCACCCGGGGCAGTGCTGAGACCGGAACCTATGCCAAAAGGCGAGTTGGTTGTTGACGTTGTCGATGTTGTTGACATTATCTTCTCCTCGAAGGATTGGTCTACAGTCATTCTGATCAGGCACCCAATGGATGAGCAATAGTGATACCAGCAGGCGATTATTCTAAAAGTAAAGTAATTTCGCAATGTTATTGTCTGTGTGCTTTCAGGACGGAATGAGAATTCGGGAAATTTTTTCTCTCGACCGTGCATATTTTTCCGGATGAAAACCGATACAAGCCTCCACCACGGAGTACACGGATTGGGATTTTGTCCTCACAGCGCACGACGGGCTTCCAGCGCAGATCATTCTGCTAGAAGCCGAGCAGAAGCGCCCATTTCGATCGTTTTTGTCCGTGGTCATGCGAGTCATCCGTGGTTTAAATCTCTAAGGGAAGATAAGGGAAACCACGGATTTCACGGAGTACACGGATTCGGATTTTGTCCTGACAGCGCACCGAACGATTCCAGCGCAGATCATTCTGCTAGAAGCCGAGTAGAAGCGCCCATGTCGATCGTTTTTATCCGTGGTCATCCGGGTTATCCGTGGTTTAAATCTCTAAGGGAAGATGAGGGAAACCACGGATTTCACGGATATCACGGATTGGGATCTTTTCCTCACAGCGCACCAACGATTCCATCGTAGATCATTCTGCTAGAAGCCGAGTAGAAGCGCCGATCTCGGTCATTTTTATCCGTGGTCATCCGGGAATTTCTGATGTCAAAAGCTTGACCCGAATTTTTTTCACCGGCACAAAACCGATCCAAATGCTCCCCGGGTTGACATGATTGTTTGGGCAAAGCCGACAAGTGAGAAAATGCGCTTAGCCTCCGATCCATGGCTTTGGGCAAAGCCTGCGCCCCAAAATTCCGGCCTTCCGTGGCTTTTTCTCATACTCCCAAATAAGCGCTGTTGCTTCTGTTCTCACTTCTGGCATGCTCATTGCTCATTTGGTCCGGCTGTAAGCTCGACAAGGTTCAGACACGATTATGCCGAATACTTAATAAGGATCTGAAAAGTGCCTCCTGAAGAAGAGACTAAAGAAGTCCAGAAAAAACCCAAATCGAAGAAGCTGCTGTTAATTCTGCCCCTTATAGTCGTTCTGCTGGGCGGAGGAGCAGCGGGAGCCTACTTAAAATTTTTCAAAGCGCCCGGTGAAGGTGCGGTGGAAAAAAAGCAGGAAGAGAGTTTCGTTTACTATGAAATGGACACCTTCATGGTTAACCTGGCCGACCAGGGCGGGAAACGTTTTCTGAAAGCCGCGATCAAGTTAAGGGTAAGCTCGCCCCAGGCGATGGAGGAATGCAAGCTGCGCAGCTTCGAAATGAGGGACCTCGTCCTGACGCTGCTTACCAGCAAGGAAACTGAAGAGATTAGCAGAGCGGAAGACAAGGTGGTTTTGAAGAAACAGATAATGGAGACGTTGAATCACGTCCTGCAAAAAGGGCAGGCCCTGGATGTCTATTTCACCGAGTTTCTGATCCAGTGAAGGCGGTCGGTTGATATCATGGAAAAGATACTATCCCAGGATGAAGTCGATGCCCTGCTAAGGGGACTATCCGACGGCGATATCGAAACCGCGCAGGAGAGCGCTCCGGTACAGGAGGACATTCGTTCGTTCGATCTGGCAAACCAGGACAAGATCGTACGCGGGCGGATGCCCACCCTTGATATCATCAACGACAGATTCGCCAAAATCCACCGCATTTGGCTTTCAGGAGCACTACGGCGGATGCTGGACATAAATGTGTGTCAGGCCGAGATGATCAAGTTCGGCGAATTCATCCGGACACTGCCGGTCCCGACCAGCCTCCATATTTTGAAGATGGAGCCCCTCAGGGGGCACGTCCTGTTCATGATCGAAAGCCGTTTGATCTTCAACCTGGTCGACTGTTTCTTTGGAGGCAGCGGCAAAGGCAGCTACAAGATAGAAGGCCGTGATTTTACTTCAATCGAATACCGCGTGATAAACAAGGTGGTAAAACAGGTCCTTCTGGACCTCGATCAGGCTTGGCAGCCGATTAGCGCCGTTTCGTTCGGGTTCGTCAGATCGGAGGTAAATCCCCAGTTTGCTACCATCATACCTCCGACCGACGTTGTCATAGTGGTGAGATTCGAACTTGAAATGGACCGCATGATGGGACGAATGGCCCTCGTGCTCCCATACTCCACGATTGAACCGATCAGATCGAAGCTCTATGCGAGCTTCCAGAGCGACCAGCTCGAAGTTGACGCCGAATGGATAGTGCGCCTGAGAAAACTCCTTCACGATGTGCCGGTCCAGCTCAGCGTCGAACTGGGCACCACCTACCTGAATGGTTCGGACCTGATGAACATAGAAATCGGCGACACCATAATGCTGGACAGCGACGTCAATATGCCGCTTTTGGCGAAAGTTGAAGGAGTGCCGAAATTAAGAGTAACTCCGGGAATCTGCCGTGGGTATATGGCTTGCCAGGTACATAGCGACAAAACCAACGGTGAGTAGCAGGCCGGATTCATTCTTCTAAACGAGAAGGTGAAACAAATGGAAAACGAACAAGCTCAATTTCCGAAGCTGGAAAAGGGCCAGGGACAAAAGAGCATAAAGGATCTGGATTTCCTGCTGGACATCCCCCTTGAAATCTCGGTTGAACTCGGCCGTACCAAGATTCTCGTAAATGACCTGCTCCAGCTAGGCCAGGGTTCCGTTATCGAACTGACCAAGCTGGCCGGAGAGCCCCTCGAGATACTGATAAACCAGAAACTTATAGCACGGGGTGAGGCAGTCGTTGTGAACGAAAAATTCGGGGTGAGGATAACTGACATAATTAGTCCGATGGAGCGCGTAAAACAGTTGGCATAACCGGTTTCCGCCGGAAAGGGCCTGGAACCCCGCCGGGTTGCGCAACCTTTCTAAATCGTCCTTTAAAAAAGGGGGACTTCGATTCACCCCTTTTTTTACAGAGAGTGGCAGAGGGGTTTCGGCTCACGGCAACGACAAGTTTCTTTCCGGATGAGCACAGCTTTAGAAACCTGAGCGCGCGGGCACTTTTAGCGCCAACAACTGAAAGTTCGTCAGATGGAATCAGCAGCGCAATTATTGAGGACGGCGGGGGCACTGGCGCTGGTTCTTGGAATTCTGTTCGCCGTCCTCTACATTCTCAGACGATGGGGAGGTCTTGTGAAAAGACCCGCTTCGCAATCCATGATCGAAGTCTTGTCTAAACAGTCATTCGGACCGCGCCATCACCTGATTCTGGTTAAAGTAACCGGGGAACGGAACGTCCTGGTCGGCGTTTCCCCCCAGAACATGAGCCTTTTGTCCGTAACCGAGCCCGCGACGTCCGGCAAAAACGGTTCCGGCGTGATCGAGAATATATGAACAGCCTGGACGAAAACAAAAATCAGCAGCACCGTATCCTGCCGGTCCTTCTAGCGTTCTTTTGCCTTATTGCCCTTGTCTTCATCTGTCATCCTATTCCCTCCTCTGCGGCAGGCATCGGCTTTCCCGGTGTAAATTTCAGCCTGGATGACGCCAAGGGGCCGGAACAGATATCGGGCGTGCTCCAGATCATCTTTCTTTTTACCGTCCTTTCCCTTGCGCCCGCGGCCCTCATTCTGATGACAAGTTTTACCCGTTTTGCGATCGTATTATCTTTTATGAGAACTGCTCTCGGAACGCAGCAATCGCCTCCTAACCAGGTCATAATAGGCCTGGCCCTTTTCCTTACCTTCTTCATAATGCAGCCGGTGTGGCAAAGGATCCACCAGGAAGCGATAGTGCCCTACGAGCAGCACAACATTTCGGGCGAGGAACTTGTGAATCGCGGCATAGCACCTCTCAAGGAATTCATGCTCAAGCATATTCATAAACCAGACCTTGCCCTGTTTGTTTCGATGTCGCAAAAGGAAAAACCGCAGAATGCCGAATCTCTTTCCCTTGCGGTCGTAATTCCGGCTTTCGTGACAAGCGAGCTGAAAACGGCCTTCCAGATTGGATTCATGCTCTACATTCCTTTCATAATACTGGACATGGTCGTAGCGAGCATACTCCTTTCAATGGGCATGATGATGCTTCCGCCGGTGATGATCTCTCTGCCGTTCAAGATCATGCTTTTCATCCTGGTGGACGGCTGGACCCTGCTGATTGGATCGCTGATAAAGAGCTTTCAGTAAAGACGGACTCAGGAATTAATGGAACAAGGAATCAAAGGGGCGGCAGAGTTTAAATTTTAATGTAATTTCCAGATCTATATTGAGGATTTAAAACTAATGACAGAAGAATTTATCATCTCATTCGGCAGGCAGGCCATCGAGACAATGCTGCTCGTAAGCCTGCCCGTGCTTGGCCTCAGTATGGCTGTCGGGTTGATAATCAGCGTATTTCAGTCCGTAACTCAGATCCAGGAAATGACGATCACTTTCGTTCCGAAAGTCACGGTAACCTTTCTGGCGCTGCTGATCTTCGGTTCCTGGATGCTTTCCAAGCTAGCCGGATTTTTGCGAGAAGTTATCCTGAGCATTCCGAATCTTACGGGATGACCCCCGATGTCTTTTGTCTTCAATATCAATGAGCTTGCCATCCTTTTGACAATTGTGCTTCGACTCAGCATCATTCTTTTCATGCTGCCCATATTCAACACAGCCGGTGTGCCTTCCACCGTAAAGGCCTTGACCGTAATCGCCCTGTCCCTGATGCTTTTCCCGGTTATCAGTAAAAGTATCCATCCCATCCCGCTCGAAATGGGTTCATTCGTCTCAGTCGTTTTGGGTGAGCTTATATACGGCATACTGTTCTCCCTTTCCATGCTCATTATACTCGGTGCTTTCGAGGTGGCGGGCGAGTTGATCGGCTTCGAAATGGGATTTGGTTTCGCGCAAACAGCCGATCCACAGACCGGCGCAAGGTTTGCTGTCCTGGCAGTGTGGACGCAACTGATCGCGACGCTGGTCTTTCTTTCCATTAATGGACATCATATGATCCTAAAAATCCTGGTCGATAGTTTCAAAACGGTTCCGGTCGGATCGTTCGCGCTCGATTCGGCCCTGTTTTCGAAGTTTCTCCTTCTTTCCGGCATGCTGTTTATTCTGGCCATTAAGCTTGCCGCTCCGATCCTGGCCGTGCTTATCCTCACCCAGATCGGCCTCGGACTGATGTCAAAGTTTGCCCCGCAAATAAATATCCTTGCCACAAGTTTTCCCATTACGATCACCCTGGGGATGCTCTTCGTCGGTCTCAGCATGGTTTTCTGGGCGGAGATGGGAACCGAGACCTTTGCCCATCTTTTCCAGTTCCTTGCGAATCTCTCGAAATGACACGCAGAACGAACCCGGAATCCCTCAATTCCCGGGTTATTTGATTTCCCGGTTTCACGCCCTCATTTGTTTTCCAGCCGTACAGACATCCCTTGGTGAAATGGAACGGTTTGCGCATTAGCAGTGTGTTCATCCGGAAACCGGGCACAACGTCCGGACTAGCCGCGGGGCCTCAGCCAGTGTTCGCAGAGGGCATGAGGATAAGCGACGCCTCCGGACCAGGGTGCGGGGCAGGCGCCGTCTGCGCCTGTTCAATGGGTTTGAAGTCCCACGTTGAGAAAAGGGGAGACAAGAAACGTAGCCCGGCCGCGTCCCCCGCCGCACGGACAAAAAATTGACCAGTGAGACAATTTTTGACATCAGCGCAGGATTGCTGATGAAGAACTTTTCCTCTTACAGGTCCTTTCTCAACACCGAAATAATTGAAAGAGCAGCGAATTGTCGTCGACAAGCCAGGAAAGAACCGAACTGCCAACCGGAAAACGGGTGAATGAAGCCCGAGAGAAGGGGCAGATCGCTAAAAGCCGCGACCTGACGTCCGTGAGCGTCCTTATCGCCGGCGGTGTGTCAATCTACATGTCGCGGAATCTCATGCTCACCAATTTTCGACTGATCCTCGAAACCGCCTGGTCGAAAGATTCCTTTTCGGTCCCGGGACACTTCGCCGCCTCCGGTCTTTTCATGAAGATGCTCTCTTGCATTTTCAACATGATTGCGCCGGTTCTCCTTACAATCGTCGCCACCGCGGTGATTCTCAACCTCGTTCAGATCAGGGGGTTCCTCATCTCCTTCAAGGCGTTGCGGATAAGCTTCAACAACATCAATCCGTTCAACGGCTTTCGGAGAATGTTCTCGCTCAGGTCTCTGACGGAACTGGTCAAGTCCATTTTCAAAATGGCGATAGTCTCATATGCCGTGTACTCGGTGCTGTGGCCGGAGCGCATTGCGATAACCGAACTGGCCGGACGGGAGGTATCCGATTTTTTGAGCCTTACGGGAACGCTTGCTCTCAAGCTCCTGTTTCGGGTGGCTGGAATCATGCTGGCCCTTAGTCTCTGCGATTTTCTCTACCAGAAATGGCAGACCAGGAAAGACCTCATGATGACCCGGCAGGAAGTCAAGGAAGAGCACAAGCAAAGCGATGGAAACCCGCAGATAAAGTCAAAAATCCGTGCCATCCAGAGATCGCTTGCCAGGCAGCGAATGCTGTCGCGGATTCCTAAGGCAAGTGTGATTATCACCAACCCGACCCATTTTGCGGTGGCACTGCACTATGAGCCTGGAATGGAAGCGCCCACCGTGGTGGCCAAGGGCATGGATTTTTTAGCCCGCAAAATCATCGAGACTGGCAGGAAGTACAACGTTTCAATAATTCGCAATCCTCCGTTGGCACGTGCTTTGTATAAACAGGTGAAGCTTGAAGAGACTATCCCGGTCGAACTCTACAGAGCTGTGGCAAAAGTACTGGCTTACATTCATCAACAGAAACAATCGATGCGGCGGACCGACAATGGCTAAGGCGGAAGCTGGACAGGGTCTTTTGATAGATCGGCTGAAGGTAATCTCAGACGGAGACGCACTGATGGGCATCGGGATGGTCGCCATCCTTTCTGTCATGCTTTTGCCGCTGCCGAGCAGCTTTCTTGACGTGCTCCTGATAATAAACATCTCGGGAGGCCTCCTTATCCTTCTTACTGCCGTCTATAGCTACAAACCTCTCGATTTCGTGATTTTTCCGTCGCTTCTTCTCGTGACCACCCTTTTCCGCATCGCTCTGACAGTGGCAAGCACCCGGCTCGTGCTCCTGCACGGCCACGAGGGGACGAAGGCCGCCGGGCTCGTAATTCATGCCTTCGGCACTTTTGTCGTCGGCGGCAATTATGTGGTCGGCTTTGTCATATTCATAATCCTCGTGATCGTAAATTTCATGGTGATCACGAAAGGTACGGAGCGCATCTCCGAGGTGGCGGCCCGGTTCACTTTGGACGCCATGCCCGGAAAGCAGATGAGCATCGACGCCGACCTCAACACGGGTCTTATCGACGACCGCGAAGCGCGCAGGCGGCGAGAGCTGATCCGCCATGAGTCCGATTTCTACGGCACAATGGACGGCGCCAGCAAGTTTGTCAGGGGGGACGCAATAGCGGGCATCCTCATTACGCTCATAAACATATTCGGCGGTTTGGCGATAGGTGTTCTTCAAAATGGAATGCCGTTATCGGAAGCCTTCCAGGTCTACACCCTACTGACGGTCGGCGATGGTCTGGTCGCGCAGATCCCCGCACTGGTCATATCTTCGTCGGCCGGTATCCTGGTGAGCCGCGCCGCCTCGGACATGGGTATGGGCAAAGCATTCGGCAAGCAGTTCAGCGTGCATCCGAAGCCGCTCTACATAACCGGCGCAATGCTCTACTTTCTAAGCGTGCTCCCCAGTTTCCCGGCGTTTCCCTTGCTTCTCATCGGTACGCTCCTGTTTGTGCTTGCCAGAAGTGTCGCCCGGAAACAGAAGGCGGAAAAGACAAAACTGGAGACAGCGGAGGTCGATAGCGCAAAGCCCCGGGAAGGCTCAGACCTTCCGCCTCTGCTCGATATTCTGGAACTGGAACTCGGCTATGGGCTCATTCCATTGGTCGATGAATCCCAGAATGGAGACCTCCTGCCACGGATCAAGGCAATAAGGCAGCAACTCGCTCTTGAATACGGGATTCTTATCCCGGCCCTGCATGTGAGGGACAACCTCCAGTTGAAACCAGCCGAATACAGGCTGCTTCTCAAAGGCAACCCGGTCGGGAAGGGTGAAATCATGGTCGGGCATTACCTGGCCCTGAGCGGCGGAGCAAACGCCGTGGAATTGAAGGGTGTTCCGACCAGGGACCCGGCTTTTGACCTGCCGGCAGTATGGATTCCGGAAAGCAGGCGGGATGAAGCCACCAGGGCCGGCTACACGGTGATAGACCCCTCGACTGTTGTCGCCACCCATTTAACAGAGCTGTTCAAAAAATACGCCGATCAGATGCTGACCCGCCATACGGTTCAGCAGTTGCTCGACAACCTTGCGCTCCAGCAACCGAAGCTGGTTGACGAACTTGTGCCAAACCTGCTCTCGCCGGGCGTAATTCAGAAGGTGCTCCAGAATCTAATCCGGGAGGGGGTCACTATTCGAGACCTGCAAACGATCTGTGAAACTCTGGCCGACTACGGGCCGCTCACGAAGGACCCCGATGTTCTTACCGAGTATGTGCGCCAGTCGCTCGCCCGCACGATAACGCGGCCCTATGAGACAGAAGACCAGAAATTCCCGGTCCTGTCGCTCCAACAGGCCCTCGAGGAAAAACTCACCCGCGGAATCCAGAAGTCTGAGCACGGCAGCTTTCTGAGCCTCGACCCGGGATTCCTGCAGCAGTTTCTCCAGGCCACCAGTGACGAAGTCAAGCGCTCGGTCAGCATGGGGTATCACCCTGTATTGCTTTGCTCGCCCGTAATAAGGCGTCACCTCAAAAAACTTCTGGAGCGGTTTTTGCCCGATGTGACCGTGATAAGTCACAGCGAGTTGACCAATTCCCTTGAAATCCGATCGGTCGGGATAATCAGGATGGACTATGCAAGTTAAGACATTCACAGCCCCCACAATGGAAAAGGCGCTTGCCATGGTCAAAAAGGAACTCGGCCCTGACGCCATTATCCTGAGCAGTAAGAAATCAGCTTCCGGATCGGGGGATTACATTTTCAACGTGAGCGCTGCCAAAGAGCCGCAGCCCGCCCCCACCCCGGCCGTTTCAACCGATGGGGAGGTATCGGCTGAATTGCGAAATGATATTCAGGAGATAAAAAGCTTTCTTTCGCTCCTTATCTCTTCGAAGGACCAGTTGGCACAGATCCAGGCAAACCAGGCGCTCGCCGAGTTTTATTACTCGCTTCTGGCCCGTGGTCTTGACGAAAAGCTGGTTTTTATTCTGCTGAACAAGGCGCTATCGGACTTAAACGGTGATGCGTTCGACAGGCGCAAGATATTCGAAGCTTTCTGCAAACGGTTTTCTGAAAAAATCAGTTGCGCAAGGCCACTGCGAGGCATCTCGAGTTCCAGCGGTCCAGCGGTTTTTACTTTTCTCGGACCTACAGGGGTCGGGAAAACAACGACCCTCGCCAAATTGGCGGCCCACCTCAAGATCAAGCGCCAGATCGAGCTTGGGATAATTTCCCTGGATACATACCGTATCGGCGCAGTGGACCAGCTTCGCACCTACGCCAACATCCTTGAAATCCCGTTCAGCGTGGCGCAGAACAAGGCCGAACTGACGAGTGCGCTCAAGGGTTGCAGGCATTGTGACGTCGTGCTGGTCGACACCACCGGCCGAAACTATCTGAGCCGCGAGCACGTAGTGAACCTTCAATCCATATTCGACAAGACTCAGATGTTCAATCATTTTCTCGTCCTCAGCGCCACTGCCAAGGACGAAGACCTCAAGCAAACAATTCTTCATTTTCGACAATTAGGCATCAACAGTCTCATTTTTACAAAACTCGACGAGACGGTTCATCATGGGTGCATGCTCAACCAGTTGCTGCGGTTTAATTACCCGATTTCCTACATGGGTACGGGGCAGCGAGTTCCGGAAGATATCGAGCCTGCCATCCAGAAACGGCTGCTTTCGTTTTTGCTCCCGGCCGGGAGTCACACTGAATAAGAGGGGGAAAAGATGGATCAGGCGGTAGGACTCAGGAAAAAGGAAAACGGCAAAATGGGCCCCGCCGTTTCCACTGCCATGCCAGCGCTACTGAAGCCGGTCAGGGTAATGTCGGTCAGCAGCGGAAAGGGTGGAGTGGGGAAAAGCAACGTGGTGATCAACCTGTCAGTGGCCTTTGATCGCCTGGGGCTACGAACACTCATAATGGACGCCGACCTGGGACTGGCTAATATAGACGTTCTGCTCGGCCTTACCCCGAAATACAACATGAGTCACGTGTTGAGCGGGCAGAAACGGCTCGAAGAGGTGCTTGTCGATGGCCCCGGCGGGGTGAAGGTCATGCCGGCCAGCTCAGGCGTTCAGGAACTCACCAGGCTCACCGATGAGCAGAAGCTGCTCTTTCTCGAAATGCTCGACGAGCTTGAAACCGATATCGATGTCCTGCTCATAGACACCGGCGCCGGCATCTCGGATACCGTCCTCTATTTCAACCTGGCGGCTCATGAAAGAATTATCGTGGTAACACCGGAACCGACCTCGCTCACCGATGCATACGCTCTGATAAAGGTGCTCTATTCGAAGCACGGAGAACGTCATTTTCGAATCCTGGTCAACATGGCCGCAAATGAATCAATGGGTAAGTCGATTTTCGCAAAACTCAGCAAGGTTGCCGACCACTTTCTGGATGGACTTTCACTCGACTACCTCGGGACTATTCCCCACGATACATCGGTAACCAAATCGGTGATGCAGCAAAGACCTGTGCTCGAGGCTTTTCCCGAAACACAAGCTTCGAAGGCCTTTATGCGGATAGCCGAGATTGTTCGCAACGACCGGCCCAATGCTAATCAGGGCTCGATTCAATTCTTCTGGAAACGGCTTTTAAACGTCTAGCAGGAAACGGATATCCTTATGGAACAGATGTATTCGGTTCGAAAGAATCCTTACTCCACCAAGGGAGTCGAATCAAATGCAGCCCAGAGCGACAGGGACGCGGCCGTACTGGAACACAGTGATCTGGTCAAGTTTATCGCTTTGAGGCTTATTTCGCGGCTGCCCGACCACATTGCCGTCGACGACCTCATGAGCTCCGGGGTGCTGGGGCTGATCGACGCCATCGAAAAATACGACTCCAGCCAAGGCATTCCATTCGAGTATTATGCGAAAATTCGCATAAAAGGGGCGATGCTCGACGAGATACGCTCCATGGACTGGGTGCCCAGGTCTTTGCGGCAGAAAAGCAACATTATGGAGAAAGCCTGCGCGACCCTGGAACAGAGGTTGGGGCGCGATCCGACGGAAGAGGAGATCGCGTCCGAACTCAACGTTGACATGAATGAATTTCATAAGCTTCTGGATGAAATAAAAGGCATCTCTTTTTTGCCTGAAAACATTCATGACGTCATCTGCGAGAACAGGGAATCCCACATGCTGGCCTCAGGATCAGACGATCTCTTCGACGCCGCCTACAGGAAAGAAATCCGGAGTCACCTGGCCGAAGCCATTACGGGTCTTTCCGAAAAAGAGCAACTCGTCCTGTCGCTCTATTATTATGAAGAGGCTACGATGAAGGAAATAGGGGCGGCACTGGGGTATACCGAGTCGAGGATTTCCCAGATTCATACAAAAGCCGTGTTGAAGCTGAAGACCAGGCTGGCCAGGAAACTCAAGGCGGACGATCTGCCCGGATTCGTACTCCAGAATGATCTTCGGCCGCTTCAGCACAAGAACGTGCAAGTCCAGCAAGCATCCGGGATGAAGTAAGCGGCGGGCCCGCAGGGGAAGGCTTGGCATGGAGCTGAAAAGAAAAGAGCTGGCTGAGGACGCGAAGGCGGAGGCTGCACAACATGACAAGGCCCCTTTCCGAACCAAAGAGGATGCGTCCGGGCTTCGTGAAGATCTGAAAGAACCTCTGTTCAGAGACGGTGAAGCAAGCAGTGGAAATGAGGGCGCTGGAACCGGGGCCGATAATACTCGGGATGAAAGCGCGATTTCAGGCCGGAAACGGTCACTGTTCAAAAGAGTTCTCATATTCGGCTCTCCCGCATTGTGCCTGCTTTTGGCGGTCGCCGGTTTTCTCTTCATCAAATTCAAAACGCATACCGCAAGGCTTGAACCTGTAACCAGCATCATGCGTCCCATTCCCCTGCCCGACTACCGTGAGATGATCAATTTTTTGCTCGTCTATGAAATCGAGGGCCAAAAGATGATCACCGCGATCAGAATGGAAGTCGGCTACCAAAGTCCAACGCGGTATCAAAACTTCAAAGAACAGAAAGTGGCTTTTCGCGATGAGATCTATAGTTTCCTGTTGAAGCAGAACCTGCCCGGAAACTCGGAAAAATCCTGGCATGCGGTTGTTGAGAAAGACCTTCTTGATTGCCTGAAGGCGAAGTTGCCGCAGAGCTATGCAGACACAATCGTGTTAACCCAGGTCGAAAATTTCTGAAAGGCGCTCCATGGAATCCATTTTAAAGCTCTTTGAAAGTCAGGCATCCTTCAACAGTATGCTCCAGATTGGCATCGATATGATCATGCTCGGCATGCTTGCTGTGATTCTGGTTGTGAAAAAACCCCGGATCTCGAAAAAAGATGAAGCTGTAATGAAGTCATTTGAAAATATAGTAGAGGAAACGGCGGCAATATCTCAGAGCTTCGAAATCAATCTTGAAAAAAGGCAGGAACTGCTGCAGCAGGTAACGGCCAAGCTCAACCAGCGCATCCAGGAAGCACAGAGCCTGTGTGCGAGGCTGGAGCAGTTTTCCAGGATGAATACCGAAAACCTTGCTGTCCAGAACACACCAAGTCCCAGTCCGCGTCCCCAGATTTCCGACCAGCAGAAAGTACTTTTACTTGCCAGAAAGGGCCTGGATGCCTCTGAAATAGCGAAGAGCCTCAAAAGGCCGGTAGGAGAAATCGAACTGATCCTGAACCTGCAGAGAATAGCTTCTTAAAGGAAGAATAATTGTGGATGAAAGTCGATGACGGGCAGTCCGGATAACAAGTTACCCGGGCCACCCGCCGAAATCTGAATGAATCACAATCCAATAAGCCCGGGGGCTTTAGTTCCGCAGTCAGACTGTCTAGAAATGCTTGTTCTTCTTCGCGTTCTTCGGCGTCAAAAAACGTTCTTCGGCGTCAAAAAACTTCGGCGTCAGAATATTCGCTAGTGAGCTGCACCGGGTTTCCGGACTAACCTAGTATGAGCGCCGGCCGCCGCCGCCGCCGCCGCCGCCAGGACGGCCGCCGCCGCCGCCACCACCACGCCGGTCTCTCCCGCCGCCGAAACCTCCGCCACCACCACCGCCAGGACGGCCGCCACCGCCACCAGGACGGCCACCACCGCCAAACGATCTGCCTCCACGGCTCTCGCGCGGCTTGGCTTCATTTACCGTTAGAGCCGAGCCTTCCAATTCCTTTCCGTTCATTGCCGCTATTGCGGCTTGCGCCTGATCCTGGTTCGGCATCTCGACAAAGCCGAAGCCCCTGGACCTCCCGGTAATATTGTCCTTGATGATCTTTGCCGTATCGACATCACCAAAGCTTTCGAATGCTTCACGCAATTCTTCCTCGGTAGTCTTACCAGACAGATTCCCCACGTAGATGTTCATGTTGTCACACTCTCCTTGGAAAGGATGATGCCAGGCCGAATCGAAAAACCCTGTCCCCTAAAGCTCCAACTCAAGCCCATGCAAATAAGGTAATTATTCTTCACAAACTCGGAACGGGACGGCATCTACCCGAATCCACCAAACGCAACGGCGGGGACTCGCTTCCGATGAGGACCACCCTGCAGCCGAGACGCCATTAAACTCTGTTAAGCTCTACCTGTCAAAAGATAAGCATCCAAGCAGGCCTTTACAGGAAAAATTTTCCCGCGCGCTCTGGAATCAAGCGTTTGTAAAATGGCTTCTTGCTTGAATCTGAAGCAAGTACTTCGCTGGCATCTTCGTTGCAGGACAAAAGACCCAAAGGAGTGATTCGTATGAAGCTGGAATCCTATTATTCGACACTCGGGTCCATGGAAGAGCAGAAGCGATTAGATATCATATCAAACAACATCGCGAATACCAACAGTCCCGGGTATAAAAAGGACAGCATTCAATTCAGCGACGTCCTGGGCGAGGTTACCTACACCAGCATGGCACAGGGGCCAATCCGCGAAACCGGCCAGAACCTCGATGTAGCTCTTTCCGGAGACGGTTTTCTGAGCGTGCAGACAGGCCAGGGGACACTCTATACGCGGGCTGGAAATCTGACGCTGAACAGCGCGAAGCAACTGGTTACCCAGGACGGCTGGCCGGTACTGGGCAAAAACCTGCCGATCACGATCGAGAACCCCTCAAATTTGCGTGTCACTGAAGATGGTCAACTTTTTGACGGAGACAACCAGATAGGTAACCTGGATATTGTACAATTCGCGCCCGACGTCCGTTTGCAGAAGACACAGAACGGGTATTTCGAACCGCAGACAGCGGGGGCCCAACCGGTAAAGGCCACAAACTGCACCGTGCGCCAGGGGTCGCTCGAAGGTGCGAATTTCAATCCAGTCGAGGAAATGGCCCGAATGGTTCAAACAATGAGAAACTTCGAAACCTATCAAAAGACATTTCAGAGTTCCGGGAACCTGGACTCCCAGCTCATTGCTAAGACGTCCGGGTAAAAGATACCTGATCTAGGCCGACAACGGCCGGGAGGAGTTGAGAATGAGAAGTCTTTGGACGGCGGCCACCGGCATGGCTGCCCAACAGACCAACATGGACGTGATCGCCAACAACCTGGCTAACGCGAACACGACTGGATTCAAGTCCAGCCGGGGAAATTTCGAGGACCTGATGTACCAGACACTCATTCCGGCTGGAGCGCAGAACGGCGCAGGCACAACCATCCCCACTGGCATCCAGATCGGTATGGGAACGAAGACGTCGTCGGTCGAAAAGCTTTTCTCGCAGGGGGCTTTTACCCAAACCGACAATCCTATGGACCTGGCCATACAAGGCAACGGATTCTTCCAGGTGCTTCGCGGCTCTCAGCAGGTTTATACCCGCGCCGGCAGCTTCAAGACCGACCAGAACGGAAATATAGTCGACGCTTCGGGATATCCGCTGCAGCCTCAAATCACCATACCGAAAACGGCCGTTGCGACCAGTGTCGATCCTTCCGGTGTCTTCACGGCCACAGACGCTACCGGGAAGGTGGTGCAGACGATCAACATTCAACTCTACAACTTTCCAAACCCGTCGGGACTCCAGTCCGTGGGGGCAAACTATTTTATCCCTACCCCTGCTTCGGGTGACGTGGTTAACGCCCTGCCCGGCGGGCCGGAAGGTATGGGTACGATTCTCCAGGGTTATCTGGAATCGTCCAACACCAACGTGGTCAATGAAATGGTGAATATGATCCTGAGCCAACGTTCTTATGAAGCAAATTCCAAGGTCATCAAATCCGCTGACGACATGCTGCAGATGGCAAATAACGTCGTAAAGTGATGCTGAGGGAGGGAACTGAATGCGTTCGGTCATGATTGCGCCGTTTGCCGCGCTCCTTTTCCTGGTCCTGTTTTTGCCGGGGGTGATGCCCGTTGCCGGTAACGATTCGGCCTGGAGCGCTCCGGAGCCGATTAGCGAGATCCGGGTGCTAAGTGACGTGACGGTGAATCATAAGGAGGTTTCGCTTCTCGAAATCTGTGATCCGGAAACGCTTCCCGCTGAGTGGAAATCGATTCTGGGCGGACTCAACATCGGGGATGCTCCGCCGGCCGGATCGGAAAAGTTCATAGACCCCGGCCAGCTTCGGACTTACCTCGTCAGGCTGCTCGATTCCTACAGGATCAATTCGTCTGAAGTAAAGTTGGATATTCCCGATAAAATTGTGGTCAGGCGGGAATCGACGCAGATCACCCAGGAGCAGATAGAAGAGATTTTCAAAAAGTTCGTTTTTGAAAACTCGCCCTGGAAGCAGGAGGACATAAACATCCAAAGAGTTCATTTGTCGGGTCTTCCCATCATTCCGACCGGCAAAATGACCTATGAGATTACCCCATCTTCAGCGAAGGAACGTTTCATAGGCAACGTAACGGCGACCGTCGATTTCTATGTGAACGGAGAGAAGGTGCGCACTCTGGGCGTTGTCGGCAGGATCGAGGTTTTCGGAAACGTATATCTCGCCTCGCGTCCCCTGAGGCAAAACGAAATGATATCCGCTGAAGACCTGGAAGTGCACAAGATGAATCTTACCGACGCTGCCGACCGTTTCGCCACACGCATCGACCAGGTTGAAAACCGGCGCGTGCTGCGCAACCTCGGGATGCATCAGCCGCTGGAACTAAGGGACCTGGACAAGCCGCTGGTCCTCAAGCGCGGCGATTCGGTGAAGATAGTCTACGATGAGCCCGGACTCTCGGTAACCGCCCAAGGACAGGCCAATGCCGATGGGGGGGTTGGGGATACACTGGCGATAACGAATGTTTCATCGAAAAAGACGGTTCATTGCAAAGTTGTGGACGCTCAGACAGTAAGGGTTGCCCATTAGCGGCGAAGCCCCCAGGCCTTGCATGAGGCAACGGAGTGAAAATGCGAAACAATAGAAATCACGGCGCCAATGGAAACGCAGCAGCAATCCGGTTCGTTTCAGCCGCCCTGCTGGTCCTGATCCTTTCGGGCTGCGCCGCGATGCAACCGAACAAAGCCCCGGCCTCGCCGCTGACTGCTCCGAAGCCGGTATTCAGCCCACCGGTCCCCTTACCGGAAGCGGGGCCGCAGCCCGGATCCCTTGCGCCGACCGGTTCTCTTTGGGCCCCCTCCAGCGGCTCGCTTTTCGCCGATCTCAAGGCTTCAAGGGTGGGGGACATAGTCACCATAACAGTCAGCGAGACTTCGGCAGCCTCGAAGGCGTCGGCGACGAATAACTCAAAGGCCCAGAACTTCACGGGCAGCTTCACTTTTGGGGGGGTAGGCGTAGGTTCGAATGTCAACAACCCCAAGGGAGGGCTCTCTATTGGCCCCTATAACGGCTCATTCAGCAAATCTTTTGCAGGAACCGGCGCGACCAGCCAGACCGATTCAATGACAACCTACATGACTGCAACAGTAGTCGATATTTTGCCCAGTGGGAACTTTGTCATTCGAGGCTCGCGCTGGACAAAGGTAAATGACGAACTCCAGCAGATCGTTCTTGAAGGGGTAATCCGCCCGGCCGATATCAACAGCAACAATACGGTTCTTTCACAGAATGTAGCGGAAGCCAAGATTTTCCTGCTCGGAAAAGGTCCGGTCACCCAGTATCAGAAACCTGGATGGCTGGGTCAGTTGTGGGACTTTGTTTCACCATTTTAGACATGGTAGGAGCGCATGAAAAAGAAGGGCCGTTTCTCCCTAACTTGTATCTGCATAATTCTGGCCTTCCTGCTTTCGACCGGGACTGCCAACTCGGCCAGAGTAAAGGACATGGCCTATTTCCTGGGCGCCCGCTCCAATGCGCTCGTAGGGTATGGGCTTGTCGTCGGCCTTAAAAACACGGGCGACACCACCACCAACACTCTGTTCACAATGACCACCCTGGCGAACATGCTCCTGAACATGGGCATCACGGTCGATCCGACCCAGTCTAAGGTCAAAAACGTGGCTGCAGTTATGGTGACGGCAAAGCTGCCTCCTTTTTCCCGGACCGGGGGGAGGATAGATGTCGAAGCCTCCTCGATAGGAGACGCCACAAGCATCGAGGGAGGCACTCTTCTCATGACGCCCCTCAAGGGTCCGGACGGAAAAGTCTACGCGGTCGCGCAGGGGCCGGTATCGACCGGCGGCTTTTCGGCTTCCGGGGCAAGCGGAAGCAGCGTTCAGAAAAACTTTCCTACTGTTGCATTTGTGAGCGGAGGCGCGGTGGTCGAAAAAGAGATCCCGGTTCAGTATTCCGAACTGGCTACGCTCGACCTGGTCCTTAAGAAAGCGGACTTTACGACCGCGACCAAAACAGCGGCCGCAATATGCAGTGGCGTCCCGGGGGTCAGCGCCCGCGCTGCGGACGCTGGAACGGTCAAAATCGAAGTGCCGCCTCCACAGCGCGGTGAAATGATTGCCCTGATGACGCAGATAGAAAACCTCGAAGTGCAGCCGGACCTGATCGCAAAGGTCGTGGTTAACGAGAGAACCGGGACGATAGTCATCGGTGAACATGTCCGCATATCCCCGGTTGCCGTGGCTCACGGCAGCCTCACGGTCCAGATAACGGAAAAACCCACTGTCTCGCAGCCGCTTCCCTTCAGCAAGGGCAAGACTACGGTCGTGCCTCAGACCAGCATCCAGGTCCAGGAAGGCAAAGGTCACCTCGCAGTTGTCGGAGGAGGGGTGACAATAGGGCAGGTCATAGAGGGACTCAACGCCATTGGGGCAACGCCCCGCGATCTGATTAACATCCTTCAGTCGATCAAAGCGGCAGGAGCGATGGATGCGGAGTTGGACATAATTTAGGAATTTAACGGATCGGGGAATTCAGGGCTTGTCCCGGACTTGATCCGGGGAATTGATTCTTCAATTCGTTTTCAAACTTGGACTCCAGAACAAAGAAGGAATAGAAATGAGTGTACATCCCCCTACACCAGCACAAATAGCCTGGGTCATCGAAAAGCTGCTTAGGCACCGGCGACACGGGGGCAGTCTTCGTGCTCTTGTCTGCAAAGGCTTTGGGCTGGAAACTGACAGGTGGGCCTATCCCATGCTGCACGAAGCCGGCGGGGCTGAACTCTGCGACATTTTGAACGCAGCGCGAAAAAATGGCTGGGGGCAGAGTGGAGAAGAGAAGATATGACGAAGGGATTCGTTTTCAAAGGAAAGGGTTTGTGTGGGCGCAAATATTAAACCGGTTCTCCCTGCGGATTCTTCCAAAGTAGTGGAAGCCCAGAAGAAACGGCTTCGAGAAAGCTGCCGGGAATTCGAATCGGTAATGATTTCCTTCATGATGAAAAGCATGCGCGACGGCACTGTACGGGCGGAAGAGCCGGGAAACGCAAGGGAGATTTACGAAGACATGCTGGCCGGGCAGGTGTCCAAAGTAATCGGCCGCAATTCGGCTCTGGGGGTTGGGGATATGCTCTACTCCAAGCTCGAGCATCTTGTTAAAGCTCCGGCCAAACAGAGTGTCCTTCCAGTCGAAGAAAAAACCGGCCTTTCTGTTACGTCGGATACACCTCAGTCCGGCTGAGCAGCGCCGTCGCACCAGGTCGCAGGGGATCTTCGAGGTCAACGATTACTGAAATTTTGTCTAAACAATATGGAGATTCCTGCCGATTTATAAATGCAGGGTTTCCGCGGGTCTGCACGTATCGTAACTGGGAGCAATGACATGGAATCCGGTCCTGCAGTGTTCGAAAGCCTTCCGCATCCCGGCGTATTGCCGAATCAGGACAGCCCTTTTCATTCGGAATGCCTCGCGACCGCCCTCGAACTGCTCGAGGTCCTACAGGCGGAAGCTGCAATCCTCAGGCGGTTTACAGGAGCAGAACTTCTGGCGCTCCTTCCGAAAAAAGAATATCTGGTCAACGAGCTCGAGTGGAAACTCGAGTCCGCCAGGCAGGCGGTGGAGGGTCCCTTAACGGTCTCGGATTCCTTTAAGGCCCTGGTCGGCGAGATCGTTGAATTGAACACCTCCAACGGAGTTTTTATCGAAAAAACGCTTTCCTACTGGCAGGATTTTCTTGCACTCTTCTCGCCTCCGAGCTACGGCCCGGCAGGTAAGAAGGCAAAGGGGCCGACGCGCCCTCCGAAGGGCATTACGTTTAAGCGGGAGATTTAAAGATGGCCGGACTGAGTGTTTCGCTCTTTACCGCAGCGCAGACCCTGCAGAATACGCAGTTAGAGTTACAGACCGCTTCGAACAACATTTCCAATGCCAGCACGACGGGGTATGCGACCGAGACAGCAGTGCAGACGGCAAATCCATCTGTTGATACCATGTCAGGCTGGCTGGGTAACGGAGCATCCGTTACCCAGATTACGCAGGCGCGGGACCAGTTTCTCGAGCAGCAGCTCATGAACGCCACGAGCGGCGATTCGCAGTACACAAGCCTGTCTACTCAACTCACGTCTATCCAGTCCGCCTGTGCGGATTCCGGCAGCGATGGAATTTCCCAGGCCCTGGGGAATTTTTTTAACTCGTGGAACACTCTGACCCAATCCCCTACAGGTCTCAGCGAGCAGACGGGGGTCTACTCTTCGGCGCAGGCCCTGGCCAGCGCCGTGCAAACTTCCTACAGTCAACTTAACCAGATTTCCACCCAAATGCCCGGCCAGATCGACAATACGGTCAACCAGGCGAATTCGCTCATCAACCAGATAGCCCAGCTCAATGTATCCATTGCCCAGGATCAATCATCAACCAACCAGCCAAACGACCTGATAGACCAAAGATACGAGGCGATGGATTCACTCGCCAAACTCATCCCTGTGAGTTTTTCCCAGGACCCGGCCAGCGGTATGGTCACCGTCACGACAACCACCACGAGCGGCTCGCTGACTGTTGTTTCCGGTGCAACAACGCCCAATCCGATCACGGATACTACGGCGGTCACGGGCGGGCAGCTCGGGGGACTCCAGACGGCTCAGACGGACCTCACAGGCTACATAAGCAAACTGAATACCTTCGCCTCCACGCTTATTTCGCAGGTCAACACGATTTCTACGGACAATGGCGGAACTGCCATTTTTAACGGCACCGATGCCTCCACCATTACGGCGAACACTAGTTTCATGAGCGCCCAGACTTCGGCCCAATTGACCGCAACGGCTCAAGCGATGTCGAACCTTCAAGACAACCCGGTAACCTTCACCGATGGGACTATCGCTACACCGGAGGAATACTTGAGCAACATCCAGCAGACTATCGGGGACGACGTCCAGCAGGCCAACAATAACCAGACATTCTATGACTCGCTCCAAACCCAATTGCAGAGTCAGCAACAGTCCGTTTCCGGCGTCTCGGTCGATCAGGAAATGATTAACGTCATCCAGGACCAGCAGGTCTACGAGGCTGCGGCCAAGGTCGTCTCAACGGTCGACACCCTGATGACCACAGCAATCGACATGGTCCATTAAGAGAAAAAAACTATGCGAATTACACTCAATATGCAAACAAGCGGGGTCCTGCTCGACATCAATAATCAACAAGAAAATATCACTCAGCTCTCGCAGCAGATCGCTTCGGGTGCAGTGCTCTCTTCCCCGTCCGATGACCCTTACGCCTGGTCGCAGACCATGAACATCAATCAGGGTCTGCAGGAATATAAGTCTATTCTCAGCGGCATCAGTTACGGCACCGGCTTTGGCCAGGCTACCGGCTCAGCCCTGAACCAGCTTTCAGATCTGATCAGCCAGGCCAAGCAGGTCGCGGTCTCAGCCGTGAGCGAGACAGGATCGCAGGAGAGCGCCACGCTGGCCAGTCAGGTTAACGGTATTCTGCAACAGGCGGTGAGCCTGGCCAACTCCCAATACGGTGATCAGTATATCTTCGGCGGGACAAGCACGACTACAGCGCCTTACTCTATCGACAACTCAACCGGGGTGGTCACCTACAGCGGAAATTCCAGTTACATACAGGTGAAGACCAGCACAGCCAATGCTGCCAGCAGCACAACAGCCGTAAACCTGACCGGCAACGATGTGTTCACATATACCAGCGGAGGAAGCAACTGCAACGTGCTGCAGGAAATCTGGGGCCTTGGGCAGGCGATACAGAACGGTGACTCAACGACGATCAGCAACGATATTGGCACACTGAGCGACGCATATAGTCATGTAAACGATGAATCGGCCGTTAACGGGGCCACGCTGGACGCCCTCACCAGTCAGCAATCGGCGATAAACGTTATGCAGACAAACGACCAGAGCACCCGCTCCAACCTCGATGATGTGGACGTGGCCTCGGCCACCACCAAACTAGCACAGGCACAAACGGCTTACCAGGCCGCCCTCCAGGTTGCCGGAGTACTCGATAACCTCGACCTGGCTTCGCTGCTCTCATCCACTACAGCATAAACCTGCGAGAGGAGGCGGCGCGCGAGTGCTTTCAGCGCGAACCAGTTTTGGGTTGTAATGAATTAGAAGGCGGGGTCAATTCGGTTGACCCTGCTTTTTTGCTTCCGGACACTCAAGCCGTCCCCTCAGGAGCGGGAGGGTTACTTACTAAATGCCGCGCTGCTCCACGTGCACTGCGGCCAGAATGGATCTGGCAGAAGGCCGGTCCCCCGGACCGCGCCCGACATGATGGAGCCGCACGATTCCCGCGGGGTCTACGAGAACATCTCCCCCTCTCTGGCTGATGTCCCCTTCAGACTTTTTGGGCGGGCGGCCGCGTGCGAACTCTTTGAGGTAAGCCCACCATGTGCCTGGTCCCCATATATCCCAGAAGCCGGCTTCCAGCATGCCGTATGCCCTGTAAAGCTCGCGTGCCGTATCGATCAAAAGGGGCCAGCGAAGGCCCGTATCTTCGATATAGGCCCTGGCAAGAAATCCAGCTTCAAAAGTGACTACTACAACCTTTACATCGCGCCCGTCGAGTTCGTCTTCGAACTGCTGCAACTGCAGCAGGTGCCCCCGGCAGGGCAGTCATCCCAAGTGCCGATGAAAGACCATCAGAAGCCACGAGTCACGATAATCGTCAAGGCTGTGCGTTTTTTCCCCCGCATCCGAGAGGCTAAAGCGGACAGCGGACTGCCCAACCAGACTACCCATAAAGACCCCTATCTAATGACCCTCAACACTACCGGACCTCCTAAACCATACAGCTTGTTTACGGAGAGCAACAGGCTACAGGGAGGTTCGCGTCGCAAGCTTCCGTAACGTTTGTTACGCCGACGGCCGGGCCGATGGTGAAGGTATTGACGGTGGTTCCAACCGAGCCGGCTGCGGCCGAGGTCCACCCGCTGCAGGTGGCGCCCAATGTTGCCGGGGACGCCGCTGCCGTACCTTCCTCGATGCAGACAGTCCCCGGCGGCGAGGTGCTGAAGACACAGTTGCCGAACGCCGGCCGGACCCACATTGTCAGTCCTTCAGTTTTCCTTGAGGCTCCAGCCGTACTATAAAATTCGTCCACATTGCACATATGGGCCGGGGTCCCGTAAGTGTTCTTGCACAACTGGTTCATGCTTATAAAACCACCGGCGTCTCCAGTTGTAGACGCTCTCGACGGCCCGACAAAGTGGGGGCCCCAGGACTGTTCCACAGGTTGGGCGTCTGCGTTCATGCCGCAACAGAAAATCAAACAAACGACTGCCGCAAAGAATGCTTGCTTCCTCATGTTTGCTCACCTCTGAATGGGTTAATGTTCAGCATGACGATGCACGAAATTCCTGTGGACACTCTACTCTCACTGCAACACCGGGAGCCGCTCAAAAGCTTTTGCCTCTTCCACACGGCGCGCCGGACGGTGTTTTTGAGTAATTACAACTTACCGTACTAATAGCTATAGAGTGATTACCCTATTTTGACCGATATTTGACCTGATTTGTTTATTGGATCATTCATTTAATAAGATCGACACCAACCAGCGGCTCCAACTGGGCAAGCGCCTTATGAAACTCGGCCATTGATTCGTAGTACTTGAGTTGGTATTCGAGAAGGGACATCGAGGCGTCAATGAGCTGGAGGAAATCGATTTTTCCTACCTGGTAATTGGCTATGGCCGAATTAAGAGCCAGGTTGGACTGGGGAACTATCGCGGATCCATAGAGGTTGGCGAGCTTTTCGGAAGTGGTTGCCGTAGTATAGGCTTCCTTTACCTGGTACAGGACAGTTGCCGACGTGTTGTCGCGCATATTCCTGACACTTGAGAGATTCAACTGGGCCGCTTCGAGCTGGGGCTGCTGCTTTCTCCAGAAATAAAGCGGTAGTTTCGCGCTCATCATCAGGCCGTACATTGTCGGGTTCTCATCTCTTTCGACAAAGGAGAATCCGACTGCAAAGTCCGGGTAAAATTCTTTCCGGGCCAGTTCCACCCCCTGCTGCTTGCCTGCTATTTCGCTCTCCTGGGCTTTCAGGGCCGGGGAATTGACTTGGGCAAGCTGGGTGAGTTCTTCGAGCGAGTAGCCAAATTCGGCTTTCTTGAACTCGGCAGGTGTTCCCACAGGGGTCTCGGAGGGCCTGTAGAGCAAACTATTTATCTTCGCCTCGGCGATCCGCTTTTTTTGCCCCTGGACGAGCAGCTTGTCAAGAATCTTCGATTCTTCCACCTGCGCCTTCAGGACGTCCTGCTGCGACGTTTGGCCGACCTTGTATCTGGATTCCGCTATATTCTCGAAATTCTGAAGGAGTTCCTTGTTCTTCAACAAAATCTCTATCGACTTATGGACCAAATACAAATCGAAAAACGCCTGCTTAAGCTCCGACATAACCTTCAGGTGTACAAGCTCATGGCTCCACTGCTGGGATTCGGCTTCGACCGCCGCAATGCTTTCTTTCAGGCCGCGTTTTCCGGGAAAAGGAATCTCCTGCTCGATGCCGTAGGTGCGCCCTGAAGACGGGTCCCCCCTCATGAGCGTAGGAGGAATAATGTTCCCCATATTTTCGAACTTGACCACAGGATCGGGAAGAGCACCGGCGGCAGGAATCATCGCCTTGGACGCAGCGGCGGCCTGCGCCGACGACTTGATTTCCGGATTACTTTCGGCCGCCGCTTTGAGCAGTTCTTCCAAAGTGATTTCTTTTGTCTCCGATGGACCTTGATCTCCGGTGACCTGAGAATAAACGTGCACGGGAGTCAGCAGGCAAATGGACCAAAGGAGAAAGAGCCGGATAATATTTCGAGGCAGCATATATTTCCTTTGAGTATTGAACTGCAGCAGATTCAGGTTTTATTGTGCCTTGAAAACTCCATTGACACAAGACCCATGTTTACCTTCGCATTTACAAAAAAACCCTTGTTGCGGACCGTTCGTTTTGATTCACGCCCGCCGTCGACTCCTGCTGTTTTCATAGGCAATACCCGGGCCAGCTTTTGATACTCGCGGCTCAAAACCTGAGGAGCTTGAAATAGCTTTACTCAGGCGGGTTTCGCAGGACTTTGGAAGACCGTTGCCCAGCGCTCCGATTGAAAGAAATTTACAAGGGATTGAAAAGAAGTTTCATTTCAACCAATATAAGGCCATGACGCCGGTTCCTGAAAACCTTCGGGCGAACCGAGGGGGAGCCGCCTCAAAACCCCGGCCTGCAATACTTCCTGGAAGGGATTGAAAGAAACAAAGGAATTTGTTTCAATTGGCCTGTTATTTGCCAAAAGTTCTTCAGTCTTGCATATTTAATCGAAGAGGAATTCAGGTCGATGAGCACCGGCAAAACTTATGGTTCCGATGAACTAAAACCCGCCGTTGGCAGGAAAAGGAGGACTTTCCTCGTTGCCTTGCTGTTCTTCGCGCTCGGAGCCCTTAGCGCTTTCGGCTACCTCCACTGGTACTTAGGCCGGAATGGAGGTGAGATGAAGAGCGCGTTTTCCGGGACCGAGGGAAAGAAGCAGCCTAAAATCCTCTACTACGTCGATCCCATGAATCCTTCAAACAAGTCGGATAAGCCCGGAAAAGCCCCCTGCGGAATGGACCTGGTCCCGATCTATGAAGACGAGCAGCCGGCGGCGCAGGCAAAAAAGGAGCCTAAAATCCTTTACTATGTCGATCCCATGAACCCTTCGAACAAGTCGGACAAGCCCGGCAAAGCTCCCTGCGGAATGGACCTGGTCCCGATTTACGAGGAGCAGCAGCCGGGGGCGGGTGATCTGCCTGCCGGGACAGTCAGAATAAGTCCGGAAAAACAGCAGATGATCGGCGTAAAAATCAGCGAAGCCGATGAAATCGACATGTCCAAGACGATTCGCGCCGTGGGCCGGGCCGCATACGATGAAACCAAAGTCGCCCACGTACACACGAAGTATCCGGGCTGGGTGGACAAGGTTTACGTGGATTTCGTCGGAAAGCTCGTCAAGAAAGGTCAGCCTCTGCTCAGCATCTACAGCCCTGACCTGGTGTCTACTCAGCAGGAATTGCTGATCGCGAAAAAAGCCAGGGACATTCTCAAGGCCAGCGAATTCGCAGACCTGGGGTCCAGGTCGGGATCGCTTTACGATGCGACCCGGGACCGGTTGAAATACTGGGACATAAGCGACTCCCAGATCAGTCAGATCGAGCGAAACGGGACTCCATTCAAGTCGCTCACGCTGCATTCGGCCCTTGACGGCTTTGTGATCACCCGCAACGTGTTCGCCGGCCAGCAGGTCGCCCCCGAAACGGACCTCTATGTCATCGCGGACCTTTCCGACATCTGGATCATGGCTGAAGTGTACGAGTATGAAGTCCCCTCGGTCACCATGGGTCAGAAAGCATTGGTCACTTTTCCATCTTTTCCGGGCAGGACCTTCACGGGCAAGGTTACCTATATATCTCCCGAAATGGACCCGAAGACGAGGACGCTTAAGATCCGGGTGGAGCTGGCCAATCAGGACTTCAAGATCAAGCCGGATATGTATGCGAATGTGGAACTGAAAGTCGATTATGGAAAGAAGCTCTCAATTCCGCAGGAGGCGGTGCTGGATTCGGGTGTGAACCAGACGGTTTTCATCGCAAAAGAGGGTGGCTATTTCGAGCCGCGTAAAGTTACCCTCGGCCCGAGGGTGGATGGCCGCCAGATAGTGCTCGACGGCCTCAAGGCTGGAGAGCAGGTGGTGACTTCGGCAAACTTCCTGATCGATTCGGAGAGCCAGCTCAAATCCGCCACGGGCGGCATGGGAGAGCTGGCAGGGCAGTCCGGCGCGGATCAAGCACCCCAGCCCGCCGGGGCCGCACCGAGCGCTGATAGTTCCGAGCACGCGCACTCACATTAGCAAAGGGCCGCTTCCCGCTTTTCAAAAGGGCGCAGGGCTACCGGGTTATGCATGATTAACAGAATCATCGACTTTTGTGCAAATAACAGATTCATCGTTTTGCTGTTCATTGGAGCGGCGGTTGCAGCAGGCATCTACTCAATGCGGCACATGACCCTGGATGCCATCCCCGACCCCTCCGACACGCAGGTGATTATCTATTCGAAGTGGGACCGAAGCCCTGACATCATGGAGGACCAGGTTACCTACCCGCTGATAACCGCCATGCTCGGCGTCCCGAAAGTAAAGAGCATACGCGGTCTGTCCGATTTCGGTTACTCTTACGTATATGTCATTTTCGAAGACGGTACCGACCTCTATTGGGCAAGGTCCCGGACGCTGGAATATCTCAATAATATCCTTCCTAAACTTCCGCGTGACGTCAAGGTGGAACTGGCCCGCGACGAGACATCGATCGGCTGGGTATTTGAGTACGCACTCGTGGACAAGACCGGCAAGCATGACCTGGCGGAACTGCGCTCAATCCAGGACTGGTTTTTAAAATACGAAATCGAGTCGGTGCCTGGTGTTGCCGAAGTGGCCCCCGTTGGGGGATTTGTGCGCCAATACCAGGTAAACCTCGACCCAAACGCCCTGCTATCCTACAAGGTCCCGATGGAAAAGGTGATGAGCGCGATTCGGGAGAGCAATAACGACGTGGGAGGGAGGCTCGTCGAGTTCTCCGGCCGCGAATACATGGTGCGGGGCAGAGGCTATGTAAAAAATTTGAGCGACGTAGAAAACGTGGTCGTGGGGACTGATGAAACAACCGGAACGCCGGTCCTGGTCAAAAACCTTGGCAAAGTGGTCTTTGGGCCTGATATTCGCCGGGGCGTCGCCGATCTGGACGGTGAGGGCGAGACTGTGGGCGGAATCGTTGTCATGCGCTACGGCGAAAACGCCTTGAAAGTTATAGACAGGGTCAAGGCCAAGCTCGCCGAAATCACTCCCAACCTGCCAAAGGGGGTGGAAATCGTTACGACATACGACCGGGCGGATCTCATCAGCCGATCGATCGATACCTTGAAACATACGCTGACAGAGGAACTGATAATAGTCAGCCTGGTGATCCTAATCTTTCTGTGGCACATCCCAAGCGCCATTATTCCGATTATCACCATTCCGGTTGCGGTAATAATTTCATTCATTCCGATGTACGGAATGAATCTTACGGCCAACATTATGTCCCTGGGCGGGATCGCAATAGCCGTGGGCGCCATGGTGGATGCCGCTATCGTCGTTGTGGAGCAGACGCATAAGAAGCTGGAGCACTGGGACGCCGGAGGCAGGATCGGAGATTTCAAGAATGTGGTCGTAGGCGCTGTAAAGGAAGTCGGAGGGCCGAGCTTTTTTGCCCTGCTGGTGATAGCAGTTTCTTTCATGCCGATTTTTGTGCTGGAGGCCCAGGAGGGCAAGCTTTTTAAACCCCTCGCATTCACGAAAAATTTTTGCATGATTATTGCCGCCGTATTGGCAATCACCCTGGACCCGGCAATTCGGCTGCTTTTCACCCGCATGAAGAACTTTTCGTTTCGCCCGAGATTTCTCGCGAGCATGGTGAACGCCGTCCTGGTTGGCAAGATCCACAGCGAGGAGAATCATCCGATAAGCCGCCCCCTGATGAGAATTTATCATCCGGTCGTGGAATTCGTCCTTAGACACCAGTGGGCCACAATTCTTGCGGCTTTCCTGGTCGTGTCGGTTACGTTCGCCCCTCGCGTCGGAGTTTTTGAAAAAATCGGCTCCGAGTTCATGCCTCCCCTGGACGAGGGATCGCTGCTGTACATGCCCGTAACGGTCCCGGGCATTTCCGTTACCGAAGCTCAGCGGGTGCTCCAGATCCAGGACAAGATTCTGAAATCTTTTCCGGAAGTCGAACGCGTGTTCGGAAAGGCCGGGCGGGCCGAAACGGCTACCGACCCGGCACCTCTATCGATGATGGAGACGGTGATCCTTCTCAGGCCGCAGTCCGAGTGGCCAAAAATTCCGACCTGGTATTCGGATTGGGCGCCCGAATGGCTCCAAGAAATCTTGCGCAGGGCATGGCCCGACCACCTCGACACTCAAGAGCTGATCTATGGCCCCAATGGCCTGGATAAGGCCATGCAGATACCGGGAGTCGTAAATGCATGGACAATGCCGATCAAGGCCAGGGTGGACATGAACGATACGGGTATGCGCACTCCAGTCGGAATCAAGATACTTGGTCCCGACCTGGGCAAAATCCAGCAGATAGGATTCCAAATTGAAGCAGCTCTTAAGAACATTGCCGGGACTTCGAGCGTATACGCCGAACGAACAACCGGAGGCTTTTTCCTCGACATCGATCTTAAGAGAGAAGAGCTTGCCCGCTACGGTCTCACCATCGCCCAGGTCGAAAGCACGATCACGTCGGCAATCGGCGGGGAGAACGTTTCCACCACGGTCGAGGGCCGGGAGCGCTATCCCATAAACATCCGCTATCTGCGTGATTATCGAAGCACGGTTGACAGGTTGAACAGGACCATGATTGCCAACGAGACCGGGGTGCAGGTCCCCATTGCCCAGTTGGCGGATATAAAGCTGTTGACCGCCCCCGGAATGATTCGCGACGAGAACGCAAGGCTCAGCGGGTATGTTTCTGTCAACATCGCCGGACGGGATGTTGGAAGCTACGTTGAGCAAGCCAGGCAAGTTGTAAGCACACACGTCCATTTGGCTCCCGGGTACACGCTCATATGGAGCGGACAGTATGAAAACATGCTCCGGGTAAGAGACCGGCTCATCGTTGTCGTACCGATCACGCTCCTGATCATATTCCTGCTCATATACTTCAACACCAGGTCGGCAGCAAAGACCCTGATCATTTTCCTGGCCGTTCCCTTCTCCGCTGTCGGGGCGATCTGGTTCATCTATCTGCTCGGGTATAACATGAGCATTGCCGTTTGGGTGGGCCTGATCGCACTCATGGGCGTCGATGCCGAGACAGGGGTATTCATGCTCCTCTACCTCGATCTTGCCTATTATTCCAGGCGGGACCAGGGGCTTATGAAAACGAAGGAGGACCTGCGCCAAGCAATAGTCGACGGGGCGGTCAAAAGGCTGCGTCCGAAGTTCATGACGGTTGCGGTCATGTTCATGGGCCTGGTGCCTATAATGTGGTCCACGGGGGCCGGCTCCGACGTAATGAAGCGCATCGCGGCGCCTATGGTAGGCGGCATTTTCACATCATTTATCATGGAACTGGTGGTTTATCCGGCAATCTATGAAGTGTGGCGCCGGCGCTTCCACCTGAAAAAAGACGCCAGTCTGACAGCGGAAGTCCCGGCTTGATCTGAAGAAGGCAGGTGCGGGCTTTACCCGCCATTTGGTTCAACCAACCAGGGAGAAGAAAATGGGAAAGATTAAACTGATCGTGCTTTTGGGGGTAACATTGGGGCTGCTCACTTTTGGCTGGAACATGCCCGGGATTGCACAAGCGGAGTCTCAGACCAATTGCCCTGTCATGAACGGAAAAATCGATTCAAAATACTTTGTGGACTACCAGGGCAAGCGCATTTATTTTTGCTGCTCCGGCTGCATCGAGGAATTCAAAAAAGACCCGGAAAAGTACCTGAAGAAGATGGAGGAAGCGGGGGTGACCCCGGCGAAAACGCCTTAAGCTATCGGCAGGCCATGTCGGACCCCCCGGAGGTGAAACCCCGGGGGTGTCCGGTTCTGACTCTTCAGCGGTTGTTAATCCCACGAACCCATCACCTGAGGCACTTTGATCCCTGCTTTGACCGGAATCTCGCGGCCATCGACATAGTCGCTATAGGCAACAGGCGCCGAAAGAGCAGCAGAATGGTTCCCTTCCAAGCCGTTACTCGTCCCACCCGCCAGGGTATTGAACGCCTTACAGAGGGGTCCGGGATTGTAGCCGCAGTTTGAACAGGTCCCGGCCTCGACACTGGAAACCAGGGCAAACGCCATGATCATCACGAACATAACACTCATAATTGCTTTCATTGCTTTCTCCTTCTTCAGAACCTATTGTTTTTCCAAAATACCCCTGTCCGTTCGCTTGAGCGGGCGGTGCTACCAGGAACCCATCACCTGTGGCGTCTGTAAGCCTTTGGCAGGCGCAGAAAAATCGCGGGCATCGACATAGTCGGTGTAAGCAACAGGGGTGTTGTGAGCCCCAGAGAGGACTCCATGGTTGTCGAGATTGCCGGAACAGGTCCCGGCCTCAACATTGGAAACCAGGGCGAACGCCATGATCATCACAAACATAACACTGATAATTGCTTTCATTGCTTTCTCCTTCTTTAAAATCTGTTGTTTTTCCCCAATACCCTTGTTCAATTCGCACTCGCCTTCCATATTGAGCAAATGGAGTGCCATCGGGGGAAAAACTGGATGAACGATGTAAATGTGCTGTATTTTCAAATCGTTACTATTTTAAGGGGGAATGCTTTCTTCCTTGCCGGAGGGGTGCGGATAGTTTAGAAGTGTTAAACACTGTTTAAACACGTTTAAGTAGTTTGGAGCTTGTTGGATGGAAGATCAAAAGTTGAATCGGCACTTGAAGGATATCATCAATACAATCAGTGACGGTGTGCTGCTGATTTCACCGGACGGAACGATTCTAATGGCCAACCGCGCTATGGAAGAGATTTCGGGTTACAGCCGCGAGGAATTGATAGGCCAGCCCTGTTCCATCTTCCATTGCAGAGCATGCGAAATAGCGCGTTCAGGAGGGATGGAGAGCTGGTGCGACCTGTTCAATGTGGGCTACGCCCGAAGAAAATCCTGTTCGTTGGTGCGAAAGGACGGCTCGTATCTGCATGTGCTAAAAAACGCCTCTCTTCTGAAGGAGGCTGACGGCAACATTATCGGGGCGGTTGAAACGGTTACCGATATCTCCGAGATCGAGGAACGGGATGAAAAAATAGAACAGCTTTCAAAGCTTCTGCAGGGCAACACCACTTTCCAGGGAATGGTGGGGAAATCCGAAGTCATGCAGAGGGCATTCGAAGTCATCAGGAAAGCGGCACAAAGTGAGGCGCCCGTGATCATCCATGGAGAAACCGGCACGGGGAAGGAACTCGCAGCCCACGCCATCCACAATTTGGGGCAGCGGCGCAACAAGGCCTATATCCAGCTAAACTGCGCCGCGCTCAACGAAGGTCTCCTCGAGAGCGAAATGTTCGGTCATGTAAAGGGAGCTTTTACAGGAGCACACATGAACCGGAAGGGACGGTTCGAAGCTGCAAACGGCGGTGATATTTTCCTTGACGAGATCGGGGACATCCCGCTTTCAATTCAGATAAAGCTTCTGAGAATTCTGGAGACAAAGCAGTTCGAACGGGTTGGAGATTACCAGCCGGTCAAGACGGACGTACGCATTATAACGGCAACCAACAGAGATCTCGAGCTATTGATAGCCCAGGGAAAATTCCGGGAAGATTTTTTCTTTCGCATCAATGTCGTACCCATCCACCTGCCGCCCCTCAGGGACCGGACCGAGGACATTCCCCTGTTGGTCGAGCATTTTATTCGGCAACTGCAACAGAGAAGCGGCAAGCAAATTCCAGGCGTGGTCCCTGAAACCATGAACTTTTTTATGAATTACCGGTGGCCTGGAAACGTGAGGGAATTGAGAGGCGCCCTGGAATATGCTTTTGTTGTTGCGGAAAGCGGCCAGATTTTTCTCAAACATCTTCCGGAGAGGATGTTACGCCCTGCAGGCGGGCATGAAGTCTCAGCCTCAACTCACCTGACCGAAAAAGAGGCCCTTATCGATGCCCTTATAAAGTGCGGTGGGAATCAGACCCGGGCGGCCGGCATGCTTGGGGTCAATCGGGTAACCGTCTGGCACCGTATAAAAAAATATGGAATCGATCCCGGGAACCCTCTCCAGAGTTCTTATTCTTCGGTAAGGGACGGCCGCATGATTTACCCATCGTCATGAGCCTGCGTTCATTACTGTAGAAGTCCTGTGTAATTCAAAACTTCTCTTATATCGAGTAACGAACTTCTATTTCGATTAGGACTTATGAATCCGCGTCAACCTGCCGATAAAATCCTCGTAAGATGGACTTTGGACCCATACCAGAGGCGAAAAACGGGAAAATGGATGAAACTCAGTTCGAGGAAAAGCGGGAAAGACGCTCGGGCAAGGACCGGCGCGCCAGACCAACTTCACCGTTCACCATTCAAAGTCTCAGGGGCTCCAGGCAGCACTTCCGGAGAAAAGAAGATACCCGAAAACTCTTTATCGTCGACCTGTACAGCCCGCTCTCGGTGGCCGTGCTGATCTTTACGGTGGGTCTTTCGGTAGTGGACGCCTTTCTCACCTTGGAGCTGGTCGGACAAAATGCCCAAGAGTTGAACCCGGTCATGGATTTTTTCCTTAAGCTGGGTCCTTTTCAGTTCATCATGGCCAAGTGGTTTTTAACGGCTTTTGGCCTGACCACGCTGCTGATCCTCAAGAATTACTACCTCTGGCACGGGAGGGTCAGGGCCGCCGCTCTGCTGTTCATTTTCCCCTTCCTCTACCTCGTGCTGGTAGGCTACGAGATTTTGCTTGCAGTGAAAGGATGATCGGCTTGATACCGAGACGTGCATCGATTTCCCTTTTGAGCTTGGCCGCGGCCATTGTAATTTTGGCTATGGGCGGTTGCGCCTCAATCGGCGGGGGGAGGCCCGGGGGCGCCGGAACGGCGCCGGCGGTGAGTTCAGAGGAAGGCTGGTGGTACGCCAGCTTTCAAATCAACTGGCCCGAGGATGAAGACCCCTCGATGGACACGGATTTGCTGATCGCCCACAGGATAATCAGTCCCGTACTGAACCAATACAAAAAAGAGATCAACCTGTGGCGCTTTCACAGAAGGGCGGCGCGGGATGATGCCGGACACCGCTTTAGTTTTATCTTTTACTCCACTGCGGCGAATGCCCGCAAAATCTACGCTGCAATCGAGTCCAGCGCAGTTCTCGATCAATTGCAGGCCGAAGGCGTGATCATTCGGGTCAGCCTTGACGATACGAACACCATCACCAGGCCCGGCATAGAAGGCACCAGCGACCGGCACTGGTCTCTGCCCCTCCAGAAGGCGTGGCCGTATTTTATTATGGGTGTCAGCCAAACCTGGCTTGACCTGATTTCCCAGTATGCCGAAGACGGGCGCACGAAACCCATTTCCCCAGCCGAAATGAGGGCTTTCTACCGGGAGATCAGCCAGGAAGTGGAAGCAGCCTGGAATAAGGAGGGCGGCCATGCATTTCTGCACCACCTGGACGCCCTTTTCGGGTACGGTCCGGTCAGTCTTCCAGGCAAGATCGAAATGAGGTTTTAAGAAAGTTGATATTCAAGTAAAATAGGTCCCACCTGTTTCCCGGCTCCCCCCTTGCCCCGGATGTTTTGAATTGCTAAGCTTCTGCAATTTGGAGCAGTTGACTCAGTCCGTCCAAATACCGGCTTTCCATGCCGGCAAGAGAGCTCAATGACCAAAGCCAAGAAAATATTGATATGGGTGGTTTCGGGGGCGGGAATCCTCCTGGTTCTGATTGCAGCGTTGGCGCTGCTCCTTCCGCATGTCCTCGATACCGATGCAATCGGCAGGAACCTGGCTGTCGAACTCGAAACCCGCTATCACCTGCGCTCGGAGCAAATCAAGATAAACTTTCTGCCGTCCCCGAAAGTGGTCATGTACGGCGTCAGAACGACTGTTCCGGAGATAGTCACTGTATCGGTCGAGAAGGTCTCCATTCATCCCAGGATACTCCCACTGTTTACAGGCAAATTCTCACCTGCCAAGATCAAGATTCTAAATCCGAGGATCACCGCCAGGCTTCCGGAGCAAGCGCCCGAAACCCCGGAAAAATCCTCTCCTCAGCGGCTTTTGCGCCTCAAAGAAAGGATTTTCCAGTCCGAGGCGACACTTTTAGCTGCAATGCCCGGCGTGGTTATCGACGTTCGCAACGGGGCGTTGGAACTCTACGCCGGTCAAGACCGCGAATTCTTTTTCGAAGAGATCGACCTCCGGGCCTCCCGTCATGACGAAAGGGTCGATTTCGAGTTGACGAGCGGCAAATCAGATCTCTGGCAAGCCCTTACATTCACCGGACGGTTCGACTTTTGCACTCTGATGAGTTCAGGAGAGCTGAATTTGACGGGCGGCAACCCCAGGGACATTTTGCGATATGTCCATGCGCCCTTGTCAGAAAGAATTGTCGATTCCCGGATAGGCCTGGCTCTTACGTTTTCCACAACCGGTCCCAAAAGCGTCCATGCAGATTTCACCGCCTCAGTCCCGCAATTTACCTTCGATGGCGGACCTCAGAGCACGGTCATGAGCAACGGCGCTCTTGCCGGCACATTTGTGATGGATAACGATGGCATAAACTTTTCTCTTTCACATTTTCAGTTCGATTATCCGCGTCTAAACCTTACGGCAAGCTACGTCGAAAGATACTCCGATCATAACATTGCATTGAACATCGATGGAAAAGATACCGACGCCGCTTCCGTGCGGAGCGTTTTGCTGGCCGTGAATAAGGAAGACCCCGTAGTCCGGCGGATTTTTGAAATCATCCGTGAGGCGGAAGTACCGGAGATCCATTTCAGCGCTCACGCAAACAGCGCTTCGGACCTCAAGAAGACCGAAAACTTCACCATTAAGGGTTCGATCCAAAAAGGGGCCGTTTTTGCCCCCAAAGCGGAGCTGCTCGTATCCAACGTCAGCGGAAACGTGCTGATCGAGAATGGGATACTGAATGCAACTGAAGTCTCAGGGCAATCGGGTGGTACTTCAACCACCAACGGAGTACTGAGAATCGGGTTGCCTAAGAGCGACGACACCTTCCACCTGGACCTTCCGCTTAGCGCCGATCTTTCCCAGTTGCCCGAGGTCCTGAAACGGGTTGTCCACAACGAGGCTTTCAGGCGCGAACTGTCGCAAATTACAGATGTGAGCGGGAAAGCGCAGGGGAGACTCGTTCTCGGTGAAAGGTTGAATGCAGTCAGGGTTAAAGTGGAGTCCGGACCGTTTCAGCTCAGCGGCCGGTACAGCCGCATTCCTGACCCGCTTAATCTGGCAGGCTCTTCCTTCCTGCTCGACGGGTCTAAAATATCGTTGGAGTCTTTGACCGGGAAGAGCGGAAAGTCGAGTTTCGAGCGGATAGATCTGAACTATGACTGGGGTGAGGAAAAACTTCTTGAGATCAACTCTCAGGCAAGGGCCGTTGTCTCCGTCAGTCTTCTGAACCCCTGCCTGCGGGCGCATGAATACTGGAAAAACTTCCTGGACGGGCCATCGACAGGGTTGCTAGTAGTGAACTCTCTCCGGTTCAGCGGCCCGCCCGCAGAACGCTCCAAATGGGTTTTCAATGCGAGTGGCTCGGTCGAGGACGTTGTTGTTCAGGCCATACCATTAAACGGCCCTTTGACAATGAAGACAGGCGCATTCGAGATAAACGGGGAGGAAATCTCGCTCAAGGAGATCAGCACCGTCCTGGCGGATTCGTCCCTGGTAGTTTCAGGAACCGTTACAGGCTACCTGGATCATGTAAAGAATGTAGACCTGCGAATAAACGGCCGGCTCGGCCCTGAGGGGAACAAAATTGCAGCTTCGCTTGCAGGGCTTCCGAACTCACTCAGGGCTATCGAGAATCTAAATCTGGACAACTCGCACCTTGCCTGGGGCAAGGGGTCGAAAACAGCCTTCCATGGGGAAATAGGGCTTTCCGGAGGGCCACGGATTTCGATCAATCTGGTGAAAACTCCCCAGGAACTCTCCATAGAGGACCTCATCATAAAAGATGAGGATTCGGACGTCTCAATTTCGATGAATTCCAGCCAGAATGAGCTCCAGATCAAGTTCTCCGGAACACTGAGCAACAAGACGGCCGACAGGCTCCTCATCAAGAACAGGCTGCTTACAGGACCGATAGAGGGCAAATTCAAAGCCCGCCTTTATCTCGATACTCCCGAGAAATCGATTGCCCAGGGCGAGGTCAAGATTTCCGGATTTCTACTGCCGTTTAACCTCCCGGTGCCCACGCGAATTGAAAGCGCGGCAATCCAGGCCGACGGCAACCAAATAAATGTGAAATCGGCCATGATAAGCTGGAACGAAAGCCGGCTGAGTCTTGTGGGGAGTGTCGCAATAACGGGGGGCGGTTATCTTGTAGACATGAATGCCTATGCCGACTCTCTCGACCTGGATAGCATCCTCAAATCGAGGAAGGGCGTTGAGATGGATAGTGAAAACCCCCCTCAGCCAGGCCCCGGGGCTTCGCGAAAAGCGTGGGATGCCCCTGTCAGGGGTACTATCCGGGTAAGGAGCGAGCAGCTTTCCTTTGGAAAGCTTACCTGGAACCCAGCCGACGCCGATGTGGTCTTGAGCCCCGGATCAGTCGAGGTCCGGTTGAGCCAGGCCAATCTTTGCGGGATATCCACTCCCGGTACGATTACGGTCACGCCGGAGGGCATGAATATCATGGTAAGCCCATCGGCAAAAGACCAGGACCTCCAATCGACACTGGCCTGCCTTTTCAATGAACAGCACATTCTCTCGGGTAACTACACGCTCACCGGAAACCTCGCGGCGAAGGGAAAGGACGGCGGTCTTGCGGAGTCGCTCGAAGGTGAGGTAGATCTAAAGGCAAAGGACGGACGCATTTTCCGGTTTGATACATCCTCAAAGCTCATTGCGCTGCTCGGCATAACCGAGATTTACAGAGGCGTACTCCCGGACTTGGTACACGAGGGCTGCGCTTACAAATCTTTGACGGCGAAGGGAAAAATAAAGAACGGAAAGCTTGTCCTGTCTGATGCGGTAGTTGATGGCCCGTGCCTCAAAATGGTTTTTCATGGAGAAATCGACCTCGTCAAGAAAAAAGTAAACGTGGTCGCCCTTGTCGCTCCGATGCGCACGGTGGAAAGGGTGGCCGGGGCCGCCCCCATTGTCGGGAAGCTCCTGGATGAGGCTTTCGTAACCGTGCCGGTCAGTATAAGCGGGGACCTGGCCGACCCGGCAGTGGTCCCGCTTTCTCCGAGCGCTGTAGGCGAGGAATTATTCGGGCTCATGAAAAGGGTCTTCAAGCTGCCATTTGTTATTTTTTCACCCTCTCCAACTGATGGAAGCAAGCAATAATACGCATAGTTCAAAGCAGGGAAGTCAGGCGCCGCGCTTTCTGAAAACCCGAATCATCACGCCGTTTCCCGGCGGCATTCCGGATTCGGCGATTGGCATTCGGACAATTTCAGACTATCATTTTATAATGAACGTGATAACTCGCCGGTGGTTTTGAATCCGCTGTCTGGAAAAGACGGTGTTTCAGGAGAAGCTTCCGGCTAAACGCCTCGCGGAGCGTGGAGAATGAACAGATTATGCCTCGCGGCGTAGAGATAGGACGGTTTATGCAGACGCGAAGAAGTGTCTTTTCATGGTTTCCGGAGATGAACAAGTACGGATAGAGTTGAAAAGGGATAAATGGAAACACATTCCTTCCGAATAAAGGGCATGTGCTGCGGCGAAGAAGTAGGGCTGCTGAAATCCGAGGTGGCGCCTCTGATTGGAGGCGACGAGAGGCTCTCTTTCGATCTGCTGCGAAGCCAGATGACGATCGTTGGCAGTCTCGACCCCAACGTCGTGGAGATGATCAGGACGGCCGTCGCCAGGACGGGTATGGAAGCAGTTCCCTCGGAGGAAAGTTGTTCTGCCGGCGTATGCGCAACGGGAGCCGGGAGCGCCTGGGAAAAGCATGAAAGGCTGTTCTCATGCCTTGCGAGCGGCCTTTTCCTGATAGCGGCGTTTATTGCCCAGGCAATCCACCAGGGGAACATATTAGCCGCACTCGCCGGGGAAAGCGCGACCGGCGTGCCGATCTTTGCGGTTGTCCTCTATCTTGCCGCAATCCTGGCCGGAGCGTGGTTGATTTTGCCAAAAGCCCTCTATGCGGCCAGGAAATTCAGGCCCGATATGAACCTTCTAATGACCGTGGCGGTCCTGGGCGCAATCGGTCTCGGCGAATGGCTGGAGGCGGCCTCAGTAAGTTTTCTTTTTTCTCTGGCGCTTCTGCTCGAATCATGGAGCGTAGGCAAGGCAAAACGGGAAATCACCGCGCTTTTGGATATCACCCCTCCAATGGCCCGCTTTATATGTCACAATGACGGGGACATCGAGGAAAAACCTGTCGGCGAAATTCCGGTCGGCGCAATCATCGTTGTGCGGCCAGGCGAGCGAATCCCGCTTGACGGCGTAATCGTGCGAGGGGTCACCTCTGTAAACCAGGCGCCCTTAACCGGCGAGTCCGTTCACGTAGCGAAAGAACCCGGCGCGGAGGTCTTTGCCGGAACGATCAACGAAGAAGCTACGATAGAGTTCCGTTCGACACGTCCGGCATCAGACACCACCCTTTCGAGAATCATTCGCATGGTTGAGGAGGGCCGCTCCAGGCGCGCTCCCGTTGAGCAGTGGGTGGAGAAGTTCGCCAGGGTCTACACTCCCTTGATGATGCTGGTATCCCTGGCAATTGTGACTGTCCCCCCGGTTTTTGCGGGCGGAGATTGGGCGAAGTGGTTCTACGAGGGGCTGGTCGTGCTTGTTATCGCCTGCCCGTGTGCGCTTGTGATATCGACTCCGGTGACTATTGTGGCGGCGCTGAGTTCGGCGGCCCGAAACGGCGTACTGGTCAAAGGCGGTGCCTACCTCGAAGCCCCGGCGCGGCTGAAAGCGATCGCTTTCGACAAGACCGGGACGGTCACCTTCGGCGAGCCCGCTGTAAAGCAGGTCATGCCGGTCGGCGATCACAGCGAGGACGGCCTTTTGGCAAACGTAGCCGCCATTGAGGCGCACAGCACGCACCCGGTCGCGCGGGCCATCATGAGGCATGTCGAATCCAGAGGAATTCATGCCACGGTTGCGGACAGATTCACGATTTTGCCGGGCCAGGGAGCCGAGGGGTTAATCGGCGGGAAGACTTACTGGATCGGCAGCCATAGGATGCTCGAGAGGTGGCAGCGGGAAAGCCCGGTCTTCCATGACGCGATCAGCAGGCTGGAGGAGGCCGGAGACTCGATCATGGTGATGTGGTGCGACGATCATGTCTGCGGACTGGTAAGCGTTGCCGACTATGTGCGCCCGGAAGCAGCCCGGGCCGTTGCCCTTCTGAAAGCTCTGGGCCTGGAAAGAGTGGTCATGATCAGCGGCGACAACCAAAAAACCGTCGAACTGATCGCCTCGGCCGTTGGAGTAGATGAATTCCATTCTGAATTGCTGCCCGAGGATAAAGTCCGGCTGATCTCGGAACTCAAGACAAAATTCGGCGGGATTGCCATGGTCGGAGACGGAATCAACGACGCGCCGGCGCTGGCCGCCGCAACAGTAGGCATCGCCATGGGGGCCATGGGCTCGGACGCTGCAATCGAAACCGCCGACATAGCGCTCATGTCCGACGACCTGTCGAAAATACCGTGGCTTATTCGCCACTCCAGAAAAACGATGGCCGTAATCAGGCAGAACGTGTTTTTCGCCCTGGTGGTGAAGGCCCTGTTCATATGCATGGCGGCCGCCGGTGTCGCGACCCTGTGGGAGGCGATTGCCGCCGACATGGGGGCTTCGCTCCTGGTCATTTTCAATGGACTGCGCCTGCTGAAGATTACTCGCGGGGACGGCAGCAAAGAATATCCTGCGCTCTGTCGCTCCGAGTTCGCCTGCAGCACCAACCAGAGTCTATGAGGCACGACTTTTAATCTCAGCGACGATAAACCGGGGCCGATTCATTCTTGCTGCGACAAGGAGTCCAGTCCCTCCAGGATGTCTCTGAAATCCTCGGGCAGGGGCGCTGTTGCCGAAACTACAGCGCCGGTGACCGGATGGGTAAACTCAAGCAGAATCGAATGCAGCATCTGGCGTTGGGCCTTTAACAGCAGTTCGCGCACCGGCGCCGATTTGATGTTTTTCGCCCGTCTTTTGCCTCCTCCATAGGTCTCGTCGCCAACCACCGCGTGCCCGATGTGGCTGAGGTGCACCCTGATTTGATGTGTCCTGCCCGTTTCAATCCGCACCCTTAGAAGGGCCGATTCCCCCCACTCCTTTTCGACCCGCCATCGTGAGAGGGCCTCGCGGCCCCTGTCCTGAAGGACTACTATTTTTTTCCGGTCTCTCGGATCTCTGCCGAGCAGAGACGCAACCTCTCCCTCTCGCCTGGCCGGGACCCCATACACCAGGGCGATGTATTCCTTCTTGACTCCTCTTTCCTTGAATTGCCTGACCAGGTTCAGATATGCACCATTACTTTTTGCGATAACGAGCGCCCCGGAGGTATCTTTGTCCAGGCGATGAACTATTCCGGGACGAAGGGGGGAACCCTGGACGGCCAGGCGCGTTGTATGGGCGATCAGTCCATGTACGAGCGTCCCTTCAGCATGGCCCGCCCCGGGATGAACTACGAGCCCCGGCGGCTTGTTCACTATGAGCAGATCTTCGTCTTCGAAAAGAATGTCCAGGCGCATCGGCTCAGGTTTGAGGGCCTCATCCGGTCCCGGCCGGGGAACCCTTGCCATAATCAGGTCGCCCGCCCGTGTCTCGTAGCTCGGTTTTGCGGGAGTTCCATTTACCCGAACCAGATCTTCCCTGATCAGCTTTTTGAAATGGCTGCGCGAAAGGTCCTCGATCACCCTGCTCAGAAACAGGTCGAGCCTCTGCCCGCTCTGTTCGTCCGAGACTACGAAAGAATACTCGTCGATTTGATTTGGGGTCTCTGTCAATGGAGTCCGTCCAGAAGCCGCGCTACCCAGCGATTGGCTGGATACGACTTATTATTCCTGCCGTTTATCACGTGCTCTTCCGCCGCCCCGGTAAATGGAAGGGAGCCCGATTGACCCAGACTCAGCAATGCAGTGCTTTCGGGAAGGTACTCCAAAGCGCGGCAAATCACATCCCTTAAATCATCAGCACCGCATGGCGCTCAAGAAACTTGCAAGAATTCGGTCAATCGTCATTTTGAACAAACTGCCAAATACTGCCGGGTCGATCTTTTGCCCATTATGATGTGCCCTTGGGCCGGCCCGGGAAACAATAGATATATAATGTGCAGAAGATGCACAATGCCGAAAGTAGGGCAAATTTGCCCCAAGTCCTTACCTATACATAGATTGTCCTGTAATTTCAATTGCTTTACTGACTTGCCTGTTTTCAACCGGGTCTTACCTCTTTCGGGATTCGATTTGTCGGCCGAAAACTAACGGGCAGGCAAGCATGGAGAAATCTTCGGTTAAAACGCAAGGTTGTCAGCTTGTTAAAAAAATCTCTTGACTTGGAATCACGGTTTCTGTAGTGTGACGTAAAATGACTCAACTTGTGCATCCCCGGCGGAATTGAGATATCAAGCCGGTTTTGGCCTTTGAGGTGTTGGGTTGTAAGATGGCTCTTTGAGAAAAGTGGAGGTGGGCAGCCGAATGTGAAATTTGGCGCAGCTTGCCCGCCCTGCGCCCGCTAAAATCATGGCTTCACGGTATCCAGACGTTTTCAATCGTGCAGGAGGAGTAGAAACCTGCGCGTTGTCACTGTGACATCTACTTGTTGTTGGTATGGTATTTTGGATTCTCATACTCTTTTCGTGCTGGTAAATGGAGGAAAACGCTATGGCTGAAGCCAGTCCAAAGAAGAGTGCCGATGACGGGAAAGACCCCCGTTACAAAGGCATCGACCGCGTTCTAAAAAGACTGCAATTCAAACAAGACGGCCTGATAGAAGTGCTGACCTCGGCTCAGGAGGCTTTCGGTTACCTGCCCGAGGAGGTGATGATCTACATTGCAAGGCAGCTCAAACTGCCATTCAGTTGGGTCTACGGAGTAGCCACCTTCTATCATTTCTTTTCCCTCAAACCGCAGGGAAAACACAACGCAATCGTATGTCTGGGAACGGCCTGCTATGTCGGAAGAGCAAACGACATAGTGGACGCGATTTCCAAGGAGTACGGCCTGGAGCCCGGCCAGACCTCTCTGGATGGCGAGTTCACCCTGACCACGACCCGTTGCCTTGGGTGCTGCGGGCTTGCGCCGGTAGTCGTATTCGAGAACCAGGTGCTTGGCAAGGAGACCCCGGAGACCGCAGTTGAAAAGATAAGGTATGTTCTTTCCGGCGGGTCGCTGGGGGCCGTCCAGCCCCAGGAGGCACAGGAGGAGACTGCGACAGCCTAGTCGATGCAGAATCGGTTACAGCGTGAATTCTGCTCATCTTCAACGTTGAGATGGTGAATCGTTCAGAACTCAAGGAGAATACAGCGTTATGAACCGACAGGAACTCTTGGAAATGGCCCAGAATGAGCTGGACCGTCAAAAGCAATTCCGCTGCCGGCTGCTCGTCTGTGCCAGTACTCCCTGTATTTCTTCCGGAGCGCTGGCAGTAGAGGACGCCTTGAAGAAAGCCGTGGAAGCCGAGGGGCTTCAGACCGAGATTGAAACGGTCGGGACCGGCTGTCTAGGCCCATGCAGCCGAGGCCCTCTGGTTACAGTTCAGTTCCAGGGAAAACCGGACGTCATTTACGAAGGGGTAACCACTGAGCTTGCGGCGCTGATAATTGCCAAGCACCTCAAAGGTGCAACGGTCCCCGAACTCGATGCGAACACAATTGCGAGCGACTGGCCCTTTTTTGCCAAACAGAAGAAACTGGTCCTTGCTGAAAGCGGCACGTTGGACCCGGAGAAGATCGAGACCTACATAGCTAGAGGCGGCTACACCGCGATAGGACAGGCCCTGCGAGAAATGAACCCTGAGGAGGTTTGCGCCACGATGGTCAAAAGCGGCCTGCGTGGACGCGGCGGCGCGGGTTTCCCCACCGGCCTCAAATGGGACATGGTCCGCAAGGCGCCCGGTGAGCGCAAGTATGTAGTTGCAAACGGCGACGAGGGCGACCCTGGTGCTTACATGGACCGCACGTTGATGGAATCCGATCCCCACCGGGTACTGGAAGGAATGGCCATAGCGGGTTTCGCAGTGGGCGCCGACCAGGGATTTATCTATGTGCGCGGTGAATATCCTCTCGCGGCAAAGCGGTTAGAGAAGGCAATTCGGCAAGCGGAGCGCAAAGGCCTGCTGGGCAGCCGTATCCTGGACAGCAACTTCAATTTCCGAATCGATATCCGCATGGGCGCGGGCGCATTCGTGTGCGGTGAGGAAACCGCGCTGATGCAGTCGATCATGGGACGCCGCGGGCAGCCCGTACCCCGCCCGCCTTATCCGGCAAACCGCGGCCTGTGGGGCGGCCCCACCCTGATCAACAACGTGGAGACATTCGGAAACATCACGTGCATCATTTTAAAGGGCGCTGATTATTACGCCTCTTTTGGTACGGAAAAGACCAAGGGCGCAAAGATTTTCGCTCTCGCCGGTAAAGTCAACAACACCGGTCTCATTGAAGTTCCCATAGGGATCACCCTGCGCGAGATCGTCTATGACATAGGCGGTGGCATACAGGGCGGGCGTCCGTTCAAGGCGGCCCAAACCGGAGGACCTTCGGGAGGGTGTATCCCGGCTGAATATCTCGATGTTCCAATAGACTATGAAACCCTTCAGAAGCTTGGCTCCATCATGGGTTCGGGTGGTCTGATCGTAATGGACGACCAGAGCTGCATGCCGGATGTGGCCAAGTTCTTCATGGAATTCTGCATGGATGAGAGCTGCGGTAAGTGCGGTCCGTGCCGGGGCGGAACGGTGCAGATGCACCGCATCCTCACCAAGATTACCAACGGCAGCGCGACGATGGAAGACCTGACAAAGCTCGAGGAACTCTGTTTGATGGTGAAGGAGACCAGCCTGTGCGGGCTTGGAAATACCTGTCCAAATCCCATCTACAGTACTCTCCGCTATTTCAGGGATGAATACGAGGCGCACATAAACGACCATCACTGCAAGGCCGGAGTCTGTCAGTTCACGGAAAAGCCGCTCAGAATCGCTGTGGCATGATCCAACAGCACGAATTTCCAATGGAGGCGCAAAAATGTCAATTGTCACACTCACCGTTAACGATAAACTAGTCAGCGCCCCGGCAAGCGCCACACTCCTTGATACCATAAAGGAACAGGGCATAGACGTTCCTACTCTGTGCCATCTCAAGGGGCTGAGCGAACGTGGCGGGTGCCGCCTCTGCGTCGTAGAGATGGTAGGCAGCCCCAGGCTGTTTGCCTCCTGCGTGACCCCCGTTGCCGAGGGTATGGTGGTTTTAACCCACACCGAAAGGTTGCTCAAATACCGGCAGATGATGGTCGAGCTGCTCCTGGCGGAACGCAACCACGTTTGCGCCGTCTGCGTACAGAACGGCCACTGCGAACTGCAGACCCTGGCCGCAAACCTCGGTGTAACCAGTGTGCGCTACGATTACATCAGTCCGGATTTGCCAATGGACGCCAGCCACGAACGCTACGTCATGGACCATAACCGCTGCGTTCTATGTGGAAGGTGCAACCGGGTATGCGACGAGGTGGAAGGCGCGCACACGCTGGATATGTGCGGGCGGGGCATCCAGTCACGAGTCATTGCGGGCATGAATCAGCCTTGGGGGACCAGCCGAAGCTGTACCGGTTGCGGCAAATGTGTCCAGGTCTGCCCGACCGGCGCTCTTTTCAAGAAGGGATCGAGCGCGGCGGAGATGGTGAAGCAGCACGACTTTCTGACCTGGATTCTGGATGGTCGTGAAAAGAAGATTTGGCACTGGTCCTGATAAGAGGAGAGGCGTAGCATGGCAACATCAACGAACAGCAAAGCTCGGCTGGCTACCGTGTGGTTGGGCGGGTGCGCCGGCTGTCATATGAGTCTATTGGACCTGGATGAACGACTCGTGGATGTCCTCGGTCTGGTCGACCTGGTCTATAGCCCGGTCGCAGACGTTAAGAAGTTTCCCGACGGTGTTGACGTGACACTGGTCGAGGGATCTTGCTGCAACAACGAGAACGTCCACCTGGCCCGTCAAGTCAGGGAGAGGAGTAAACTGGTTGTTTCCTTCGGTGACTGCGCGATTACGGGAAATGTCCCTGGCATGCGCAATCGGCTGAAGCTCCAAGACATACTGGACGCGGTCTATGAGGGCCCCGGACCGGCCCCGCCCTCTCAGGGCGATTTGCCGATCCTGCTGCCCAAAGTGGTGCCGCTGCACCAGGTGATCCCGGTCGATATTTACCTGCCCGGCTGCCCACCGAGTCCTGATAGAATTTGGGCTGCCGTTATAGCGATACTCAAGGGCGAACCGATTGATTTGCCCGTTGAAATGCGTACCTTCGGCTAGCTCAAGTTGGATTGGGAGGACGATACGTCCCGACGGAAAATCGAATACATAGAGAAGGACGACTATGGCACAGACTATAACGATCGAACCTATCACTCGAATCGAAGGCCACGGAAAGGTAACGATTCACCTGGATGACGCAGGCGTTGTATCCGACGCGAAGTTTCAGGTGGTCGAGTTCCGGGGTTTCGAGCAGTTTTGTGTAGGGCGCACTTTCCCGGAAATGCCGGGCATCACCATGCGAATCTGCGGTATTTGCCCGATCAGTCATATGCTGGCATCGGCAAAAGCCTGCGACGGCATTCTGGGCGCCAGGATTCCTCCGGCGGCAAATAAGCTGCGCCGTTTGATCAATCACGCTCAATATACACAGAGCCACGCTCTCAGCTTCTTTCATTTGAGCGCTCCCGACCTGCTGCTCGGAATGGAGAGCGACCCGGCCACTCGCAACGTAGTCGGGCTGATCCAGAAGTTCCCGGACCTGGCGGTAAAAGGCGTGAAGCTGAGAGCATTCGGTCAGAATATCATCCGAATGCTTGGCGCAAAGTCGGTTCATCCGCCATGGGCAGTCCCCGGCGGAGTGCGGGAATCTCTTACAGCGGATCAGATCGACACGATCAGGCAGGGTCTGCCGGAAGCGTTCGCTACGGCTGAGGCTGCTGTTAACCTGCTCAAGGACAACTACGACAACTTCAAGGACGAGATCAGAACCTACGGCGATTTCCCCAGCCTTTTCCTCGGCCTGGTTACGCCCGAAGGCGGTCTGGAGCACTACGACGGTGTGCTCCGGGTCATGGACTCCGAAGGCAGGATTATCGAACCGGGCCTGCCCACGGACAGGTACCGCGAGATAATTGCCGAAGGTATCGAACCCTGGAGCTACATGAAGTTCCCCTATTATAAACCGGGTGGAGAAAACGGCGCCGGCCTGTATCGTGTCGGCCCGCTTGCGCGGATCAACATCTGCGACTTTGCGGGCACCCCGCGAGCCGACCGGGAGATCCGCCAATTCCGAAGACTCGGGGGCGGCAAGCCCGTGCTGGGCAGTTTCCATACCCATTACGCACGCCTGATCGAGCTCCTGTTCTCACTCGAAAAGATCCAGGAGCTGATCGAAGACCCACAGCTCTTCGATCCGCATATTCGGGCTATTGCGGGCGCAAACGAGCCGCTGGGCATCGGGATCATGGAAGCCCCGCGCGGCACTCTGATTCACGAGTACGAAGTGGATGACTACGGCATAATGAAAAAGGCCAATTTGATCGTCGCCACAGGCCACAACAACCGGGCGATTAACAAGACCGTGCAGCAGATCGCACAGGCGTATATGACCGGCAAGAGCAGGATCACCGAAGGCATGATGAACCGGGTCGAACATGGGATCAGAATCTACGATCCATGCCTGAGCTGCGCGACGCACGCGGTCGGCCAGATGCCGCTGCACATCCAGGTCTTCGATCACACGGGGGCGCTGGTCGAGGAGAAGATAAGGGATTAAGACCTGCCATGGCACGATTGGCTCGAGCCAATTTTGTCCATTGCTGTGAGCTTAACCCTGTGGGCTGATTTGCCATCCTGGTGGGCCCATGGGACGGGTCGGGTGAGGAAAAACCTCGCCCGACCCCTACGAGACATCCCAGTCAAGCGATTAGCCCCTGGCTGTGCTAACCGCTAGCCGGTCACTTACGAAATGGTCCTGATTCTTGCCTATGGAAACAGCCTGCGCCGCGATGACGGCGCGGGCTTTGTTTTGGGTGACGTCGTCGAGCGGATGCTTTCCGAAGCGGGACTTGAGGTTGGTAGGATCGACTCTCACCAGCTCGAGCCCGAACTTGCCCTGGACATCAGCGGCGAGAAGATCTCCGCTGTTTTATTCATCGACGCGCGCGCGCTCCCTTACGCACATGGCGCCGATGACCTGCGCGTTCAAGTCCGCCGGGTTGCTTCGGCCGAAAACGCCTCCCCCAGCATGGGCCACCATCTGAACGCCGCAACCCTTCTCGCCTACGCCAGGTTCCTGTTCAAAAGGGAGCCTCCAGCCTGGCTGATCACCGTTCCCGGAAAAGATTTCGATCATGGGGAAGGGCTCAGCGATACCGCGCGGCAGGCTATCCATTCGGCGCCGCAAATATTGCGTGAGTTGATTCCCGATCTGATCCGGAAAGTATGATTTCGAGATTACTTTGGATAATTGAATCTTGCGGACAAGCCCTAAATGAGTGGAATCTTGGTCTGCTATTTACTTATGACGGGAATTGCTTTTGCTCCCTCGATTTCCAACCAGGCCAGGAATAAGAACCTTTTTACTTTGATGTGAATTTCTGAAAAGCCGGCCTTGATTTGCACACCGGGAGCATAAAATATTTTGATGCCGTCGATCTCGGCCGTCAGATATTTGTTTTCCCCCCGGCAAACAGGCTCGCCGATAAGGACTCGCGGGACGTAACTGCCAGTTACGTGCTTTGAGGAACAGGCTCAGCCGCCCATGGCAGGTTCAAGTTCCATTTCCAGAGTTACGCAACCGGAGCGCCTTGAAATGTAATCTATCGCGCTGCTGCAGATTTTAAACATACTGCCCCCGCGTCGATGTTTACCTGCGATTTACGGCCTTCAGCATAGTCCATTCTTTTTAAAATCCAGCTTGTATTTGCGAAGCTTTCTCAACAGGGTGGTCCGATGGATTCCCAGTGCAGCGGAAGCCAGATAAAGATTCCCGTTGTGTTGTTCCATCACCTGGGTCAGAATCTTTTTCTCGTAGCAATCCACAGCGCACCTATAGTCACCATCCAAAACCAGGGGAGTTTTCTCATGGACCGGCAGTACCATTTCCAGTTCATCAAGAACATTATCTTTGCTAATCCTGGCATCGTCGCCTAACATGACCAACCGTTCCATCACATTGTGCAGTTCGCGCACATTGCCCGGCCAGTGGTAGTCCGTCAGCGCCTGCACTGCGGACGGGGTCAGGATTTTGTGCACATTGTAGCGGACCGACAAATTCTTCAAAGAGTGGCTGGCCAGTGCGTAAATGTCTTCCGGGCGCTCCCTCAGGGGTGGGATGTGAATGGGGACCACACTCAACCGATAAAAAAGATCTTCACGGAATTTGCCCTCTGCAACCAGGTCCTTCAAGCTGCGATTCGATGCGGCGACAAACCTCACATCCACTTTCTCGGGAATGGTGCTCCCAACGCGGTAGATTTCTTTTTCCTCTATAACTTTGAGCAGCTTGGCCTGGCCCCTTGGTGAAACCTCGCTGATCTCATCGAGAAAAAGAGTTCCTCCGGCTGCCGCCTGCAGGAAGCCCTGTTTGCCGGTCTTGAGCGCCCCTGTAAACGAGCCTCCCCGGTATCCGAACAATTCTGATTCAAACAGGTCCTCGGGGATGGCGGTCATATTGACTTTAATAAAGGGCTTGCTTCTTCTGGAACTGAACTGGTGAATTACTGTGGAGAGGACTCCTTTACCCACCCCGGTCTCGCCCAGAATCAGAACCGTCGCATCCATGGCCGCTACCTGCACGGCGCGCAGAAAGACCTTCTGCATTACCTTGCTCACCGCCACCATGTTGTCCATGGCGGTGAAAGGAAGTGACGGACGCTCCCCGTGCTGAGGCGTCTCACCGCAAAATTCGATCGGGTAGACCGAGGTTACGACATAGATAACATCCCCGGCATGATTGAATATGGGATTTCCGGTCACATACACCTTTTTTGAAGTGCGAAGGATCCTTTGAGGTATGCTCATGGGGGCTTTGTTCTTGAGGACGAGCAAAGAAACGGACCGGTCGAAAAAACGGTCTTCTTCGAGAGCTTGCATACGCCGGCCGATGACTTCCCGCTCCTGAATTTCGGTCAGTTTCTCGTAAGCCTGATTCACACCCAAAGTCAAACCTGAGCCGTCCGTAAGGTAAATAGCCGCTCCGCCGGAGCTTACGACTTCATTACCTTCTTCGTTCAGGAGGTCCTTAATCCGGATCATCGCCGATCCTAGCCAGGGTAAAAGAGAGCAGGGAAGGCCGGAGTGAACGATAATACTCCAATACAATTCCCCTCTTGCCACCTTTATAGCAAAAACGCCGAAAAAAACAACATTCATTGCTTTGTGCAAGTCCGCACCTCAAATGCAGTGCAAAGTTGCACAGCCCATCGATTTTTGATCTCCGGCCAATACCCGAAAGAGCCTTTGAGAACCGGCGAATGAGCTCTAATCGATTTAAATAAGCTTATTATTACAATAGCTTGGAAAGATAAGGGCCGAACCGGTCTGCTCTGGATTATTCAATTTCCTTCATTGGCACTATCTATGCTCTATAAGATGAGCACACCTGAAAACCAAAGAAACATTTCATCAATGAACCACCAACCAGGAAGGAGAGTTCGATGAGCTTGTTTGGCCCTGTTTTCAAGCGCGAGCCGGGTGCAAGGCAGCCCGGCATCCCTCTGGGACCTTTTCAACTAAGACTGCCGTTCATCCATTTTCGTTTTGAAGTAGCGGATTATATCCAGGGATTGATCATGTGCGCTGTGTGTCTCGGGATCATACCCGTCCTGACCGAATACCTTGGAATGCCCTTCGATATTGCCTTGACGATCGTTATGCTGAACGGCTTTCTCTACCTTTGGCATTCGCACCTCGGCGATCCGGTCGTACCGGGATGGATAACCCCGGCGATCCCTCTGCTGCTTGCATGGCTCAAAACATACCCTGAAGGCGTCCCGCGAATGCATGCGCTTATAGCCTTCGAGTTCGAGCTGGGGGTGCTTTCGCTGCTTCTGGGGGCCACCGGACTGGCGAAAAAGTTCGTCGAACTTGTCCCGGATGCCTTGAAGGCGGGCATTCTGCTTGGCGCCGGAATCGCGGCCGTAAGGCTGGTTTTTGAAGCAAATGGCCGCTTCGATCACTATCCCTGGACAATCACGATTTCAATCGGTTTTGCCTTCTTCATTCTTTTTTCGAATTTTTTCAAAACGTTGCGCAAAAAGTCCAAGGTTTTGGGCTACTTATCGGATCTCGGGCTCCTGCCTGCTTTGGTGCTTGCAATATTCATCGCGCCGATTTTCCGGGAACTCCCATGGCCCACCATTGAGTGGGGATTTACAGTCCCGCACATGGTCGCCCTTGTTACTGACTGGAGTCCTTTTTCGTCCAGAATCGGATTTCCGGCATTTGCTTTCTACATAGGAGCTGCTCCTCTGGTCTTTGCAACTTATATAGTTCTTTTCGGCGAGTTGATTCAGGCTGAGGCACTCGTAGATGAAGCGCGGGAATTTCGCGGGGGTGACGAAGACGTCCATTTCGATGCAAACCGCAACAACATGATCGTCGGCCTTAGAAACATAACCATGTCGCTGATAGGGCCGGATGCATCCATGTGCGGTCCGATGTGGGCGGCCATGCAGGTGGTGGAGTGCGAGCGGTACAAGCATGGCCAGGAAGCAATGGACAGCCTCTTCGGCGGTATGGCGTCCTTCCGCCTGGGCACCTTCACAGGATATTTTCTCGCTCCGATAGTCACCCTGGTAAAGCCGATCCTGCCAATAGCACTCTCCCTGACCATGCTCATCCAGGGCTACGTGGCCGTAAGGGTCGGAATCCTGAAGGCCAGGACGTTCAACGATCTGGGTGTGGCCGGAGTAGTGGGCGCTGTCCTCGTCTCGCGCGGGGCGGCTTATGCGTTTGGAGTGGGGATCGTTATGTGCTTCCTGATCTACGGCAGGGATTTCTTCCGCAGATGGAATATATACGACAAGACCAAAGACCCCGTTTTCAACGCGAGAATATCGGCGGAGTAAGAATGCATTCCAATTAGTTCCAAGTGACAGCTCACTTTCTTAACCACATGCTCGTTTGTTTGAAAGGCAAGGAGAAAAAAATGGCGCTTATGACAGGTGAACAGTACGAAGAGAGTCTACGTAAATTGAACCTGAAGGTCTACCTGCTGGGAGACCTGGTCACGAACGTGGTCGATCATCCGATCATCCGGCCCTCTATGAATTCCGTAAAACTTACCTATGATCTTGCCCAGGACCCTCTGTATGAGGACCTCATGACCGCGACTTCCCATTTGACCGGCGCCAAGATCAATCGGTTTTGCCATCTGCACAGGAGCACTGGCGATCTTGTAAGCAAGGTAAAGATGCAGCGACTCCTGGGGCAAAAATCCGGGGCATGCTTCCAGAGGTGTGTCGGAATGGACGCGATCAACGCCGTGGACAGTGTCACCTTCGAGATGGATCAGAAGTTGGGCACGAAATACCACGAGCGCTTCAATAAGTTCCTCCTCATGATGCAGGAACAAGACCTGACAGTGGACGGCGCCATGACCGACCCGAAAGGCGACCGAGGACTGCCTCCCCACAAACAACCAGATCCCGATCTTTACGTACGCATTGTTGAGAGGAATGCGGACGGCATTGTCGTGCGCGGTGCAAAAGCGCACCAGACCGGTGCGGTCAACTCACACTGGATCCTGGTCATGCCTACCATAAGCATGACCAAGGATGATGCGGATTACGCTGTCTCCTTCGTCGCTCCGGCCGATTCAAAGGGCATCTACTACATTTACGGCCGCCAGTCCTGCGATACCCGCAAGTTGGAGGGCAGCAAGATTGATGTTGGCAACAGCCAGTACGGGGGACATGAGGCCCTGATGGTCTTCGAAGATGTGTTTATCCCGTGGGAAAATGTTTTTATGGCGGGGGAGTATGAGTTCAGCGGCGCCCTTGTAGAGCGTTTCGCCGGATACCATCGTCAGAGCTATGGCGGCTGCAAGGTCGGCGTGGGTGACGTGCTGATCGGCGCAGCGGCGCTGGCCGCGGACTATAACGGTGCAATGAAGGCTTCCCATATAAAAGACAAGCTCATCGAGATGATGCACCTCAATGAGACCCTTTATGCCTGCGGCATTGCCTGTTCAGCGGAAGGCAACAAGACGGCTTCGGGCAATTACCAGATAAACATGTTGCTGGCCAACGTCTGCAAGCAGAACGTTACCCGTTTTCCATATGAAATTGCGCGCCTGGCTGAAGATATCGCAGGCGGGCTCATGGTGACCATGGCCTCCGAGAAAGACTTGAGACATCCGGTCATCGGCAAGGTGGTCGAGAAGTATTTCCGTGGGATAGCTTCGGTTCCGACCGAACACAGGATGAGAATCCTGAGGCTCATCGAGAACATCACGCTGGGAACAGCGGCTGTTGGCTACCGGACGGAATCGATGCACGGAGCCGGTTCGCCTCAGGCTCAGAGGATAATGATCTCCCGCCAGGGCAACCTGGAGCAGAAAAAGGAACTCGCAAAGGCACTGGCCGGGATCAAGGCAGAATTGTCGGTTTGTGCCGGAAAAGCCTGATGTACCGGGACATCGAGAACATTATCGAAACGGAAATTCGTCCGCAACTCCTGCCTCACGGCGGCGACATCGAGCTGCTTGAGATTGGGGACGGCGGAACGCTACGGGTGCGACTCATTGGAAAATGCGCTACATGTCCGGCTTCCCAATCAACCGTTGAAAATCTCGTGGAGACAGTGCTCAGGGAAAAGATCCCATGGATCACAAAAATTATTGTCTCTCAGTCGGTCAGCGATGAACTGATCGGGGAAGCTTTAAAGTTGTTGAGAAAAGGCGTGAGTCCTGGTTGATGAAAAGGATAGGCGTCAAGTACTGCGGCGGATGCAATCCCCGGATCGAGCGCTCGAAGTTTGTCGAGGAACTGAGAAAGAAGCTTGCAGGGGATTTGTCCTTAGCCATCGGCTGCGGCACCGAAAAGTGGGAATTGGGCATTCTGGTTTGCGGGTGCTCCTCGGCCTGTGCCGACCGGCCGGAAACACGAAATCGGGCGCTGGAGTGGATTGTCGTGAGCGGGCCGGCTGTCGAATCGGAACCGATTTCTGAAAGTGAACTGGCAACGTTTGTTGCCCTCAAAATTAACAAATTCTTTGAGGGGAGGAATCCTCATGAAGTGGCATGATCACTACGATCAGCATTTGACAACAGCTTCTGAAGCCGTAAAGGCAATCGAATCCGGTGACCGGGTGGTTCACGCTCATGCCTGCGGTGAACCGAAGTCTCTGGTTGAGGCAATGGTTGCCCGTGCGGATGAACTCGAGCAGGTCGAAATTGTACATATGGTAGCCATGGGGAGTGGGCGATACTGCCTTCCGGAATATGCCAGGGCTTTCCGGCACAACTCTTTGTTTGTAGGGGCCACGACCCGGAAAGCAGTCAATGAAGGGCGCGGCGACTACACCCCCTGCTTTTTCAGCGAGATTCCCAGACTGTTCAGGGACAAAATACTGCCGGTGGACGTGGCGCTCATAACTGTTTCACCCCCTGACAAACTCGGTTTCTTTTGCCTGGGGATTTCTGTGGATTACACGAAGCAGGCGGCTTTGAGCGCCAAAACAGTGATAGCCGCCGTCAACCCCAAAATGCCGAGGGTGGGTGGGGATTCGTGCCTGCATGCGACAGACATCGATTACTTTGTCCCTACAGGGGAACCTCTCATCGAACTTGCACCCCCTAAGCTGGGGGAAACCGAGAGAGCGATCGGCGGCCATGTGGCAAGTCTGATAAAGGACGGAGATTGCCTGCAGCTTGGCATAGGCGCCCTTCCGGATGCAGTCTTGAGCTACCTTGGCGATAAGAATGATCTCGGCGTTCACTCCGAGATGATCTCCGATGGCGCCATGCACCTTGTAAACTCGGGGGTCATCACCTGCCGCAAGAAGACTTTTCTGCCCGGCAAGATTGTAATTACCTTCGCCATGGGGACTTCCACTTTCTACGAGTGGCTCAACGACAACACCATGATCGAAGCCTACCCTGTAGATTTTGTGAACGATCCATTCAGAATTGCTCAAAATGACAACATGGTTTCGATCAACTCGGCACTGGCCGTGGATTTAATGGGGCAAGTAGCCGCGACTGCCCTGGGTCCGATGCAGTATAGCGGAGTCGGCGGACAGGTGGACTTTGTGCGAGGCGCGTCCCGCTCAAAGGGAGGCAGGAGTATCATCGCTATGCCGGCCACAGCGGCCAGGGGGACTCAATCGCGGATAGTAGCCAGCTTCCCGCCCGGCCAGTCGGTCACGACCTCACGTTACGACGTGGACTATGTGGCAACCGAATTCGGAATCGCCGCGCTTCGCGGCAAGACACTCCGGCAGAGGTGCGAAGCCCTGATCGAGATCGCGCATCCGGATTTCAAGGACCAACTGCGTGATGACTGCTGTAAGCTGAACGGCTACGGACAATGAGGTTTGACACAAAAAAGGAGGAGGTGGTGCGGCACAACGAATACTTGAATCATGACACCCGTTAAGATGCTCTGGTGATTGTAAATTGGCGGCCTTTTCCGGAGGGGTGCCCCGCCAGGCGTTTGCAGCAATCGAGATAGGCCCCTCCTGAGAGAACATGGATGAATAATAGAGAGGAGCGGCATTAGAACTTTGTCGACTGTAACAGGCGAGACCTTCTATCCGAATTCTCAATTAACCGTCTGAAAGGAGCCTGGTCCATGTCAAATGAGATTTCCCGTAGGAACCTGCTTAGATTTGCGGCGATAGGCGCCGGAGTAGCTTCAGCCGGTGCACTGGGTTTTGCACCCAACGCACAGGCCAAAAAGAAGTCCGCAACTAATGCCAAGGGAGTAAAGCCTTACCCGTTTGTCTGCGGAATTTTGAAGACCCAGACACAGTATATGTTGAAGGATACCCGTGTAGGAACGCCCATGAACATCCCCGTGACATTCTTCATCCTGAGGCATGGTGACGACTGGGTGGCTTTTGACACCGGAGACAACGCCATGTGCGCGAAGGACCCCGTCGCCTACTGGGGCGAGGCAGTGACCTCCGCCTACTATCCCGTCATGGCGGACTACGAGGAGTTCAAAGTTCAGATAAAGAAACTGGGTCTGACCCCTCAGAAGCTCAAAGCCGTGATCCTCAGTCACGGACACCTGGATCATGCCGGAGCTTTGGACAACTTAAAGGGTACGGATGTTCCTGTTTACCTGCAGGCCAAGGAAATCGAAACGATCAAGGAGGCTGTAGCTTCCGGGAAGAAAACGGCTTACATCCCCGACGACTTCAAGGTGATGAGCCAGGTTAACATCAAGCCGGTCAACGGTATCCTCGACCTGTTCGGCGACGGGACTATTATTCTTTTCCCGACTCCGGGCCATACGGCAGGACACCAGTCGCTGGCCATCAAGACATACGACGGAAAACAACTGATTCTCTGCGCCGACGCGATGTACACTTTGGAGAACATGATGGACGCGATACCTCCCGGCCTGGCCTGGGACATCCCGCAAGCCACTGAGGCGCTCACCATATTCAAGGTCATGTCGATGATCGGCACCGAAGTTGTTCCTTCACATGATCCGGAGTTCTGGAAGGCCAAGAAGCTCGCCCCGAATCTGTTCGCAAGAGCTGATTACAAGGATCAAATCTTGACCTCATTTGCCGATGTGTAGCACTTGAGCTTATGCGTAACTGAGTCGCCCTTTCTTATTTGCTCACCTGTCTCCTCCTGTTTGGCTCGCCTTGCCATGCAGGAGGGGGCAACGGCAAAAGTTCAGCCTTGGTAAGTGTTTGATACCTCAGAAAGAATGTTGGGTCGGGGTATCTTCTCCTGAATCGGATAAATCATTTCACAACCTCGTTGAGCGTTGAGTTTCGAGTTGGTAATACTTTCAAAAGAGTGCTCCCATACAGCTTCGGTTTCGCGTCAAATTATAACGGGAGAAGAGAAAGGAACATCCGAAATGGATTTCAATTTAACTGAAGAGCATCAATTAATTCGTCAGGGGGTGCAGGAATTCTGTGACAAATATGTCTGTCCGATTGCCGAGGAAGTCGACCGGAATCAGAGGTACCCGGAAGAAGTGATTGAAAAAATCGCCGAACAAGAGTGGATGGGTATCTACTTTCCAACGGAATACGGCGGAGCGGGGGCCGACATGATGAGCTATGTCATCGTGCTCGAAGAGCTCGCGCGCGCATGCTCTTCGACCTGTGTCGTTGTGTCGGCTCACAGCTCCCTGGCCGGGTATCCGGTGTATAAGTTCGGCACGGAAGAGCAAAAGAAAAAATACCTTATCCCTCTATGCAAAGGTGAGAAGATTGGCGCCTTTGCCTTGACCGAACCGGGAGCCGGAACCGATGCGGCCGCCTCGACTACTACAGCAGTTCTCGATGGGAACGAATGGGTGCTCAACGGAAGCAAGATATTCATCACAAATGCCCCGGTTGCGGGTGTGTTCATCGTTTTTGCCATGACCGATAAATCCAAGGGAACGAAGGGGATCAGTGCCTTCATAGTGCCTTCCGAAGCCCCGGGTCTCGTTATAGGCAAGCATCTCGATAAAATGGGCATCCGCGGCTCGCTTACCTCCGAAGTGCTGCTCAAAAACTGCCGAATCCCGAAGGAAAACCTGCTCGGAGCTGAAGGCCAGGGATTCAAGATCGCGATGATGACACTTGACGGCGGTCGGATAGGCATTGCCTCACAGGCTCTGGGTATTGCCCAGGCGGCACTCGATGAGTCGATAAGATACTCCAAGGAAAGAGTCCAGTTCGGAAAACCCATCAGCACTCTCCAGCCGATCCAGTGGATGATTGCCAACATGGTGTCCGAGGTGCAGGCGTCGAGGTTATTAACCTATCACGCTGCCTGGTGTTACGACCAGGGACTGCCTTACAACTGTCAGGCTGCCATGGCGAAGTTATTTGCTTCCGAAACGGCTGTCCGTCAAACGGACCGCGCTGTGCAGATCCATGGGGGCATCGGTTACATCAAGGGAACTAAAGTCGAGCGTCTGTTCAGGGATGCCAAGATCACGGAGATCTACGAGGGTACCTCGGAAGTGATGAGGATGGTTATCGCCGGCGGCGCGCTGGGTTAACGGGGAGCGTAAGATTATACTCAAGATGGCAGCTTGTTTTGAATGAGTCGCCGATGATACCGGTATCAGGGTCAATGCCGGTGTTGACAAACGAACCTGGAAAGAGGTGCCTGCAAAGATCAGCGCATGCGAGCGCAATGTGATCGAAAAGGCGGTTGTTATGCAGGAGAAACACGGTGGAAGCGTGGCGGCCATGACGGTTGCGCAGCCCGGCGCCAAGCCGTGCCTGAAGGATTCTCTGTCGTGTGGTAAGCTGGAAGACGGCGTTGAAATTGTATCGGCGCCGCTTCCAGCTCCCGTTGTGGTTTTGCCGGACATAAACTCGCCGCGGATTCCCACCCTCAAACAGGTGTTGGGGGCCGCAAGAAAACCGTTTAGAATGTCATCTCACAGGACCATGGCAGCATCCCGAGCCCGCGACTCCTGACTACGGACGTGGTTGCGGCCACTTATGGAACGCCGGCGGATCAAACTTCCGGCCGACGCCGATGGGATACGCGAAGCTGTAAATGCCCTGCTCAGACAGGGCGTAGTTTCATAAGGGTGACAATGGACGAGCAGCGTCGAGATCAGGCCCTCACAGACGGGAAAATAAGTTTGAGCAGGCTGGCCCTTTTTTTTCTCCGTCTTGGGACAACGGCTTTTGGTGGACCCGCGGCTCACATCGCCATGATGGAAGACCAAGTGGTCCGGCGCCGGCACTGGGTTCCCGGGGATAAATTCCTTGATCTGCTGGGCATAGCCAACATGATTCCCGGTCCCAGTTCAACGGAAATGGCGATCTTCATAGGCTACCTGTGTGAAGGCTGGATGGGACTCCTGCTATCCGGCGTTTGCTTTATCGTCCCGGCAATGCTCATGGTCATGGCATTTGCCTGGGCTTACGTTCAGTACGGGAACCTTCCCCAGATTGGCTGGCTGCTTTACGGAATCAAGCCGGTGGTGATCGCCGTTGTTTTGCAGGCCCTTCTGGGTCTAGGGCGCACTGCGGTAAAAAATAAACTACTGGCAGCAATGGGCGTCCTTGACATCATACTGGATTTCCTAGGGGTCAATCCGCTCGTCCTGCTCTTTGGAACCGGGTTGATCGTGGGATTGCGGCAAGGATTCATCCAAGATTGGCGAAGACACTGGATATCGATGCTGATCATGTTTCTATCGGCCTGCTCCTTTCTCGCGGCTGCTTACTTCGCCTCGGGTTCCCACTCTACCGGCAAGGTCGAGTTCGGTTTGCTGCCGCTCTTCGCGTTCTTCATCAAAATCGGCTCAGTAGTCTTCGGGAGCGGTTATGTGTTGCTGGCTTTCCTGCATGCCGATCTTGTCGACCATTGGCATTGGCTGACCACAACGCAGCTTTTGGACGCCATTGCCATAGGGCAGGTGACACCCGGCCCGGTCTTTACTACGGCGACCTTCATCGGATACTTGCTTGCCGGCCTGCCGGGCGCATTGATCGCAACGGCCGGGATTTTTCTCCCCTCATTTATCCTCGTAGCAATTGGCAGCCAGGTCGTACCGCTGTTGCGCAGATCGGCAATTGCAGGAGCATTTTTGGACGGCGTCATTGTAGCCTCCCTGGCCCTGATGGCCGTGGTCACCTGGAGTCTGGGACGCAGCGCGGTTATCGATCTGCCTACATCTCTGCTGGCCGCAGGAAGCGCTGTTCTGCTGATTCGTTTCCGTTTGAACTCATTGTGGCTTGTGCTCGGCGGGGCACTCATCGGGCTGCTGGTTCATCTGACGCGCATTTAGGAAGCTTAGCGTGCGATTTTTTCCGTTCCGTGATCAGACCCCTGAAAAATAGACCGTTTCCTTTTGGCCGGCGCCGGCAATCACGAGTACATTCAGCGCCCTTCTTGTAGTTGTAAAGGACTTGAGCGACAAGATGCTGCGGTCCTTAATGGGGTAGACACCCAGCCATCGACGGATGACCCATACAGTTACAGGTTTGATTCTTTTCGTTGTCCCGGGATTTCTGCTCCGTAAACTGCGGAGCACAAGTCCATAAACAATACAACTTAATATTTAACTGACCGTTGACATAAACCGGGACTGCCGCTATTTTTCTAAGCAGCTTTTGTATTTAGTTTCCATTAGTTATATCATTTAAAATAATGACTATTCGTATTTTCGGGAGCAGGAGATAGAAATGAGCAACAAACTGATTTTTGCAATGGCGCTTTCGCTGGTCCTTGTCAGCGGGGGTCTTTTCGGTGCATAGGCAGACTGTGGCCTCAATCCTTGCGGTTGGCACTTGCCCTCTCTATGTGACTTTCATTGCTGCTCAAGAGACATGGACAAGCGAGGTTCCCCCAGTACTAACTACCCCGTGAACCAGGGGCTCCGTGATACTAGTCCTTGGCCCCCCGGGCAATAGGGCGATAATCAAGGACCCCATGTGCGAGAGTATCCATGATGCCTGTGAGGGGACCCATGGTCCTGTGGCAGCCGTTGCAATGGGCTTAATGGGAGTGGTACCAACCGTTCAAGCGCCACGATCGTGAAGACATAAAGCTTAGCGTGACACGAAGAGCGCCGCCATGGAAGGCGGCGCTACCAGGATGGCAATTTTACGGACAACAACGTGAGCTAGATGTCCATAACCTTGAGCAAATTCGTCGTTCCCGATACTCCCACCGGAACGCCCGCCGTGACTACAAGGATGTCTCCCGGCTTGACCACCTCTTTTTGCGTCGCCCAGGAGCGCGCCAATGCAAACATCTGGTCCGTGTCGAAGAACGAGCTCACAAGGTGAGGGATCACTCCCCATGAAAGCGACAACTGGCGCAGGGTCTCGACGTGGTCGGTCAGGGCGACTATTGGCGCCGAGGGGCGGAATCGTGCAACCATACGCGCGGTATTGCCCGAGGAGGACGTAGCCACGATCGCCGCGGCTTTCAGGTCAAGCGCCAGGAGGCATGCGGCACGGCTGATCCCTGCTGGTATCGTGTGCAGCATCTCCGAGGTTTCCTCTTCCAGGTAAGCGTCCTCATTGATGTAGGGTTCGGTGGTCCTGGCTATCCGGTCCAGGGTAGCAACGGCTTCCATCGGATAGCTGCCCATCGCGGTCTCATCGGAGAGCATCAGGGCGTCGGTTCCATCCAGGACCGCGTTTGCCACATCGGTGGCCTCGGCCCTGGTGGGCCTGCGGTTTTCCACCATCGAGCCAAGCATCTGGGTCGCAGTGATGACCGGTTTTCCAGCCTGCCTGGTTATCCGGATTATCCTTTTCTGAATCATCGGTACTTCTTCCAGGGGCATCTCGACCCCGAGATCTCCCCTTGCGATCATCACCGCGTCGACTGCGGCCAGGATCTGCTCGAAATTTTCAACCGCCTGCGGTTTTTCAATTTTGGCGATAAGCATCGGGTGATGATCCGCTCCGGATATAATATCACGAACATTGCGGAGGTCTTCGAGGCCCCGAATGAAAGAGAGCGCGACGAAATCGACCTTCTCGTCCAGGCCCACCATGAGGTCTTCACGGTCTTTGCCGGTAAAAGCGGGCACACTCAACCGGCTCAACGGCAGATTCACCCCCTTGCGGGAAAGGATCGTTCCTCCGACCACGACCTCGCAGACCGCACTTCGGCCTTTTCTTTCCACAACCGTCAACTGAACGGTTCCGTCGGCAATAAGAATCGGATTGCCTTCCTCGATATCCTGGATCAGTTCCGGATAGTTTACGGGGATCGAATCCCCCTCGGCGTGTTCTCCCGCGACCAGCACGATGCGCTCACCGCGCGTCAGGGTCCTTTTTTCGCCGTTGAGTTGGCCGAGCCGGATTTTCGGCCCGCCCAGGTCCTGGAGAATTCCGATCGCCTTTCCCGTCTGTTTTGAAAGCAAGCGAACGGTGCGGATGGTCTGCCTGTGCTGCTCATGGTTGCCGTGGGAGAAATTCAGCCTAACCACGTCCATGCCTTCGTCAATAAGCTTGAGTATCATGTCCGGAGAACTGGTCGCGGGACCCAGAGTGCAGATGATCTTGGTTCTCCTGTATTTTGTCTTTGGCATCATTGAACCGCTTCTCTTTCCGCCTCGACTATAAGGCCCTCTATAATTCGAATTCCACGGTCCCAGAATCGCGGATCGGACAAATCGACGCTGAACGGCCGGAGCAGCTCTCCGGGCTTGTCTTTTCCTCCTGATTCGAGGAACGTCAGGTACCTGGGAACAAAATCCGGCCCTTCGCGCAGGTACTGCTCATAGAGGGCCATCACCAGGAGTTCGCCGAAGGCGTAGGCGTACACATATCCCGGCGTGTGGACAAAATGGGGAATGTAGGACCACCAGATTTTATAGTGGTCGAGCAGGCGCACCGAGTCGCCGAATACCGCCTTCTGCGTTTCCATCCATGCGGCGGAAATAAAGTCTTCGTCCAACTCGCCGCGCGAGCGCCTGGCGTTATGCACGGCGTCTTCGAACCGGTTCATGGACACCTGCCGGAAAACGGTTGCAAAGGTATCCTCTATTTTCGAGCAGAGCAGGGCGAGGCGCTCGGGCGGAGAAGCCGCCCTTTTAAGTATACTGCGGAAGACGAGCATCTCTGCAAAAACGGACGCGCTCTCGGCAGTCGTAAGGGGGGTATCGGAGTTGAATAACCCCTGCCCGCGCGCCAGATACTGGTGGACGCCGTGGCCGAGCTCGTGAGCCAGGGTCATCACGTCCCGGCGCTTACCGGTAAAATTGAGGAAGACAAAAGGGTGGGCGGATGGGACCACGGGGTGCGCAAAAGCCCCGCTGCGCTTTCCGGGCGCAACCGGTGCGTGGATCCATCCATGCGTAAAGAACAGGGAGGCAATCTTCGCCATTTCGGGAGAAAACTCCGCAAAGGATGTCAGCACGATCTCTTTTGCCTCATCCCACGGGACTCTTGCTTCCGGTAGGTCCATAACCGGCGCGTAGCGGTCGTAGTCGAAAAGCTCCTCGAACCCGAGGAGCTTTTGTTTGAGACGGTAGTAGCGCTGCACCAGATCGTACCTGGAAGAAACCGCTTCGACGAGGGCGCCGACCATGGCGTCATCGGCCTCGTTGCCCAGGTTTCGGGAACTCAGCCAGTGAGGGTAGCGGCGCAGCCGGTCCTCTATCGATTTGTCGAGAAGGATCGTGTTGAAAATGTGGGTCAGACTGGGCAGGATCGACTGGAGTCCGTGGGTCAGCTCGTGTGCGGCGTGCTTGCGGACCTCACGGTCGGGGCTGTAGAGTTCATCGAGCACTTCCGATTCCGTCCTCTTCTTCTCTCCAAACCTGAGCTGGCTGACCATCTTGTCGAAAAGAGCGCCCCAGGCCGATGCCCCGGCGGGTTCCTTGTCGGCCAGAATGCGCTCCTCCGGTTCACTCAAAAGGTACGGTTTATAGCGCCTGAGCGCAGTCAGGTAATGGCTGTATTTCGAAAGCGCGGGATCGGATGCGAGGTCCTCGGCCTGGCTGTCCTCGAGTTTGCTCCATTCGAGTTCGAAAAAGAGGGTGTCGCGGCGGATTTCACTGTAGATCTCTTTGCGGGATTGAAAAAGAGCGCCGGCAGCCGGGTTCGATGTCTGGGTCGAAAAATTGAGGTACGCGTATGCCAGCAGCTTCCCGGCAAGCTCGTTTATTTCTTCGAGTTCCCCGATGGCCTGCAGCAAATCCGGCGCTCCAAGCCCGGCCACTTTGCCCCTGAACGAAGAAAATGCCGAGACCTTCTCCCGCAGCCGCTTTGTATCGGCATCGATTTGCGGATCGGAAGGGCCGGAGTATAGATCGCCCAGCTCCCAGATGATGTTTGCGGCTAATGTGTTTTCCACGAAACCACTCCAGGGTTTTGGCAGCAGTTTGGCTGGCAGAGGCAATCGCGGCTGTTCGTCGCTCAAACTTTCACCAGCATGGATTTATCCATTTAGGATAAGGCTTTCTGTATAGGTTTTCACCCGGCAGCCTAAAAGATGGGGCGCTGTTTGGCAAGGATTTATACGGGGGCCTTTCCTCATATGGTCCTGCTCATCCCCTTTTAAAAATCACGTTTGGCGTTCAAGTTTTTTGATTTGAGTACCGTATGATTTACAGGCATGGGGCTTTCCAAAAGCTTTGGGAATAGGATTCCGAGGGGTTGCTTAGCATCTCCCGGTAAATTTTGCGCGAATTCAAGTTGGAGCCGTTTATCCCTGAAGGAGAATGAAGGATGCAGATCGGCAAATCCATGAGGCATATCCTGGGGGCGAGTTTCTTATTGGTCCTCCTGTTTACGGCCCAGGCCGGATTTTGCGGCTATACGGCCGATTGCTACCAGGCTCCAACATGGGAAACGGGTTCCTGGACAAAGAATGACTGTTTGGAATTCGAGGCGGCGTGTGATCAGGCCGCGAAGCCTGCAACTCCCCGAAAAACCTCCAACAGCCTGCTTGCGATTGTGCCCCCTCGCCAATATGCGGGGTCTTGGCCTGCAGACCCTGTCAACACGGCGAGACTCCATGGAGGCAAGATAAGCTGGGAAGGGACCCCGGGAAAGTCGCGCATCCGTGTGGCAGCGTTCATGGACGCTCAGACTTACCTGGACTGGTATCATCCGTGTATGTTCGGTGGAAAAGACAAGAGCGGAGTCGAGCACCCCGCCGGCGGGGAGGCAACATCGGTCTTGACGAAGGGTTTGTGGGTGACGGTCGTGCCCGAGTTGCGTAATTTCTTTTGGCCCCAGTATCTTGGCTCCTGTCCTCCCAGCAGGGAAAGGGTCGTGCAGTTGATAGGGTTAAACCCGAGAAGGCACTATGATGTAGTCCTGGAGATGTGGGTCAACGTGGAAGATCTTTACAGGCCGGCGCCTGACCCGGAGATAACCGATCATAAGGCCGAGGTGGCGGTTCAACTCGATGAAACTGTCAATGTATGGGGTTTGGATTGCAAGAAATGGGCTTTCCCCAATCCCTATCTTTTTTATTCCACCGACCAGACTTACCAGATGTGGTTTGCGTATAATGCCGCCACAACGTACTACAACCCCTCTGCTCCGCAGAATACCGCTCCATGGACGCGGCTTGGGTATACTTATGACTGGGGTAACTCGAAGAGTCATGTCGGCGCGAGCGAATTCATGATCAGAATTCACCCGAATCTTGATGGACAGGGAACCAGCGGAGTGTACGCAACCTATATCAGGGCAATCTAAGGACTACGATAAGTCATGGAACGAATATTTCCGGTGCGCATGGCGGCGTGACAGAATCTCCGCGGACAATGTCCCCCATGCGGACGTCAATCCTGCCACCCTGGGCGAGTGACAAACGAACGCTTTCATGCTGATTTCCTTAGCAAAATTCCACATATCTTTCGCATGTCGAAACCGGAATTGAGAGATGTGCGTTTGAGTACATTGTCAGCGTGGCCGGTTTCCGGCGGGAAGGGATAGTCCAGGAAGCTTTCGAGATACCAGCGCAGTTCGGCCATTAAGTTGCTCTTGGGGCGGCCTTGCACTCGAAATAGATAAGGCGACAGGGCTCCGCCGTTTCGGCGCTCTTGCCGTCCGGTAGACGCACCACTTGAAATCGCGGCGGGTCGCTCCCTTCGATGTGGCGAATCATTAAAGTTCCCAATCGGCAAACCTCCCTGGGAGTCTCTCCACAATCAAGGCTGGGTGCACGGCGCTTTGAAGTTCTCGCGGAATGCTTTAATCCGTAGTCTACGGGATTACATGTGCCGGCACAATTGGAAGTTTAAAACAACTCTCATGGTCCTTGAATTCCCGGGACTCAAAAGTTCAGCACATCCGGATCATACTTTTTGCGCGAGATGCCTCCGGCCGGATTCCACTATCAGGCAAGATATATAATTCCGTCTTGAGTCCTCGATCAGTCGTGTATATACTTTAGCATATTTTCGATACACAGACAGGAGGACTGCATGGCGCTCAGTATCAGAAATCCGCGAGCCGAAAAGCTTGCCCGCGAGGTTGCGGCCGAAAGTAAAGAAAGCCTTACCCAGGCGATCATCCATGCGCTGGAGGAGCGGCTCGAACGCCTCAAGGGACGCCGAACGGCTACAGACGTGGCCGGGGAGATCATGAAGATATCCCTTCGCTGCAGGGCGCTGCCGGAAAAGGACCGGCGCAGCCCGGATGAGATACTGGGCTATGATGAGAAGGGACTCCCACAATAATGGTCATCGACACTTCTGCCATGGTCGCGATTCTTCTGGGGGAGCCCGAAGCGGAATCATTTGCGCTGGCGATAGCAGGCGATCCCATAAGACTCGTAAGTGCATTTTCAGCCCTGGAGGCCGGGATTGTCATGGAGGCGAAGAAGGGCGAGTCTGCCGGACGTGAGTTAGACCTTCTCCTTCACCAGGCAAGGGTTGAGATTGTGCCGTTAACCGCCGAACAATTCGAAATTGCCCGGTCTGCCTGGAGAAAGTACGGAAAGGGACGTCATCCGGCAGGGCTGAATATCGGCGACTGCTGTTCTTATGCCCTTGCAAAAAGTTCCGGCGAACCGCTTCTTTTCAAGGGCAATGATTTCTCTCAGACTGACGTCGAACCGGTACATTGGAGCCCCTGACCGGCCGGAATCCCATCTTTAAGCCTCTTTCTTACGCCTCTTTCATTCCGGATGGATGTCTCAGGGACTGAGTCCAGGTTCCTCAAATTGCAGGTCGATACTTGCGAAGGATTTTCGGAACATGACGGACACGATGCACCGGCCCGTCTGCCGGCGCGAACGGTTTATGTCTGTTTGATTTAGATGTTGTTATTAGCTGCGCGGCATATACTCTCAACAAGGGCTTTGCAATTGCTTGAACTCGGCATGTCGATGCACAAGGACTCTGACTTACTCGCAATCTCTGTGAGCGCTTCTCTCATAATAAGGACTATCCCTTCAATGTCCTTGAACATCTTGAATAAATGGTCCAATATAGAATTAAGTTTATTTATCGTATCTTCTTGTGTCTCGTAAGATTGCCTATTAGTATGGAGTTGTATGAGGTCGATAATATGTGATCTGGTTGTTTTATATGTATCAATTATTAATTCGTAATTGATAAACTTACGGTATTCTACCAACCTGCTTATTTTTTGTTGAAGTTCATCCATATTAAATGGCTTTTGTATATAGTCGAATGCGCCTAGTTTCATTGCAGCTATAGCGGTCTCAATGGTCGGAAGGCCGGTAATCATTATGACCTCGGAGCCAAGGCACTGAGAGCGTATGTACTTGAGAAGATCCATACCTCCTTCCGGGTTATTATTGAGGCCAGGCATGCTCTTATCGAGCAAAATTACTTCATAATCATTCATCTCCAGCAGTTTTTGAGCAGTTTCGAAGCCTTCGGCTTCTTCAACGATGTACCCTTGCTGCTTCAGAAAAATTACGAGCATTGTCCGGATGGCGTCATCGTCATCCACGACCAGTATTACGGCACTCATCTTTGTTCTCCTTCAGGGTACTTGAAATAATCGCCCGGGTAATGCACGCAGCCATCTAACCAGCGATTCGATACGCATTGCTCATGCCAAAACTGGACATGGCAGGCTGCGAACTGTGGGTTCTACTAGACTACTGAAACACAGTTACGGCCATTTTCCTTTGTTTTATAGAGCCCCCTATCGGCTCGTTCGAACATCGCATTGATGCTCTGATCCGATTCCCTGACGGTACTGACACCGATACTGATGGTCAAAGGGATTCTTTCTCCGCGGAATAGAAAACGGGTCTGGCGCACGTGTTCACACAGCTTTTGTGCAACCGTTTCAGCTCCCGTGGCTTCAGTTTGCGGAAGCACTATTATAAATTCATCACCTCCACACCGCGCCAGAAAGTCGGTCCCAAGCAAATTCACTTTGAGTCTTTTAGCCAGTTGTGCGAGACACCTGTCACCAGCCCAGTGTCCAAAGACATCGTTTATACTTTTGAAATTGTCTATGTCCACCATCAGTATGGAAAAAACTCTCTTTGTAAGCTTGTATTCGGCCCACTTTTCACGAATGTACTTCTGGTAACCCCTGCGATTGGCAATACCTGTCACAGTATCGAGAAGGCTTACCTGTTCCATTTGGTCCGCTCTGCGGTGCGCTTTTGAGATTTGCGTCCTCACTGCTTTGAGCTGTAATTTGAGCTCTTTGATCTCGCCGGCCAACTTCCTTAACTGTCTCGCGTCGGCTTGCAGCTTTTTTTTGGATTTCTCCTTGATGCCATCCAGTTTGGATACAATCAGACTCTTGAGCTCATCGGTACTTTTGGTCGTCTGAAAAGATGCAGTGATTTCCTGCATATTGTTTTCAAGAGTGTCCGCAAAGGCCTTGGTGCCCCGATACACCTCGCTGGCGTTAGAATAGAAAGCTGTAACGAAGTTTTCCACTTCGACCAGGTTCCTGGTTACCTCCGAGATCAGGTCCACCAAGTCTTTTTGCCGAAAGCTGACTTTATCGCTAACTTCCGTTATGAAATCGAGGATCAGGCCGTTTAATTTTAGAATCCCGGCAATATGCACTGCATTTCGGACCATGGTGGAAAGCTCTTCAGGGCGAGGGCCGGCCGCCTCGCTGAATGCTTCCCTGAACACTCCGAGGAGCTCAAGCTGAAACTGTTGCAGTCTTTTGACATGAGGTTCGATATCATCTGAATCGTCCTGCAAACCTGCCGACCGGGCCGTCGCGTTCAGCGTATCAAGGTAGGAGCCGCGCTTGATTAGAGACTTGCTGAGCAGAGAAGGCGTTACCGGCTCGCTTGTAGCCGATCTAAGCTCGTGCAAAGCGTCGATGATAGTTTCGCACAGCCTTTCGGTTCTATCGGTAAACGCGTCCGAATCATGTTGAGCATTCATTGCCTGGTTCCCATCCAGCTAGTAGTGTTTGTAAAATTCCCGAAAACTTACGCAGTGCCGGTCACGCACCTGCCGGACCGGGCGACCTTGCTTATAACGAGGTCTTCTGAATTCGCGAATTTTTATCCCGCGTCATACTTTCTCCCTACGATCACAGGAGGCCTACTAAGTCTGCATCTTTTTTTTCACGAAACTAAAAAAGCTCTGCACACATTCCGGACAGAGCTGGGACCCCTTTACCTCTTCGATTATCGTCATGGCCTTATCATGAGAAAAACCCTCGCGATATGGACGATCGCTTGTAAGTGCGTCATATGTGTCCGCCACCGCGATCATTCGAGCCAGGAGGTTGATACGATTACCCTTGAGTCCTTCCGGGTAGCCGTTTCCGTCAATTCTTTCGTGGTGGCTGGCAATTGCCGGTATGATATCTGCCAGGCTTGGAATGGGTGAAAGGATTTCGGCGCCGATGCTCGGATGCAGCTTCAGGATATCCCATTCCTCTTTGTTTGGCGGGGAAGGTTTTAGTAAGATATCGTCACGAATACCTATCTTGCCGAGGTCATGCAGTTTGCCGGCGATCCTTGCCTTCTCGACCTGTTCCGCATCAAATGACATCTCCCGGGCCATATCCACGAGAATTGCAGCTACAGACTCCGAATGGCCCCGCGTATACCGGTCGCGGGCTTCCAGGGCCAGGACCAGACTGGTTATGCTTCCGATTATTATTTGACGTTCGGCTTCGAGCCGTTCTTTTTCTCTCGATATGCGATGGAAATGTTCGGAGAGAAATTGCTCGGCGGTTACCACCAGTTGGTCGAGGTTGAAAGGTTTGACCAGGTAAGTCGACGCCCCGTATTGGAGAAGTCTGCGCATCGTGGCGCGATCTCCGTTCGAGCTCATGATGATGAATGGTATCCGGGAAAGCGCAGGGTTTGCGTGAACCATTTTGCAGAGGCCGGCCCCATCGAGTTCAGGCATGTTTAAGTCGCTCAGGATCAAGTCCGGACGATGGTTGTCCAGAAGCTTAAGCGCTTTTGCACCGTTTTCGGCGGAGACCACGTAAAATCCTGCAGCCAAAAGTGATTTCTCGACCAAATGGCGGGTGGAAGCAGAATCATCAACGACGAGAATCGTGCGTCGCCTGAGCAGCACATTCCTGCCCAGCAACTCCCGGACGCGCTCGCGCAGCTCCGTTTTTGCGTTAGACTTCGGGATAAACGCGGCAACACCCAATTTGAAACCGCGTTCAATATTTTCTTCCTGATCTTTAGAACTTAGGATGACGATGGGAATCGATTTTTTGACATCGTGGTTCTTGAGTTTTTCGCAAAGCGAGAACCCATCCATCCGTGGCATCTCAATATCTGTGATGACCAGATCAAAATCTTCACGTACTGCAGTCTCGAAGCCATTCAGTCCATCATAGGCCTCTGTTACCCTTGCGCCCATTTGCTGGAGTTCCCTACGAAGCAGATTCCTGACCATCGGACTGTCATCTACGACCAGAATTCTGGGGGAGGACTTCAGGAAATGTTCCTCTTCCTCGTTCTTTTCAGATGAATTCTTATCATAAAATATCAATTCTCCCATTTCTGCCGCCCTTGCTTCCTGCATTGAGGAACCTGTGATCCAGAAAAAGAGAAGAAAAAGAGAAGGACAAAGAAAATCGAGAGAGTGAGAAGTTTAGCTTTCAGCATTTTATATCGCTTTCGTATGTGGCACTCCTGCAATGAATCTAAAGTAAACCGTCTGACCCTTCTCTCACTTATAAATCTCTGCCGTTACTTCTTGATATTCGGGAGCTTAGTCGGTTTGCTTTAAGAATTTGTTGGGGAATATGTCGAATTTTAGTGAATTCATTTCACTATTTTGTCACTTTTCTCTCATTTAAACTCAGTTTGGGTGTTGCCTGAGCGCAATAGAATTTGCCGTGTACTGCTTTTTGGAGCTAACCCCTCAGGCCAAGTCGTGGCGTGCAACTCATCTTGTCATGATCAAATCATGGCTGCTGAGGATGAATAGGGAAACCTCATAACGTACTTGCCTCCCCATTTTGGAATCCCGGATTGATGCAGCCCGGTGCGAACAAAGCCAGATCCGCGTATTCCTTCCATCGGGAACTAATCTAATTGGGTCTCGAGGTGAAACTGAACAGGGTGGAAGGGGTGCCGGGGTAGCGGACGTCACGTTGTTTTATTATAAAGCTTTCGATTACAGTGTCCGATTACAATGCTATGCGCTGAATGTTTGTCCCGGGCAACTACCTGCCGGTGAGCCGTTTGTATCTTTTGTTCGTTCCTACTCGTGCTGGCCTAGTTTCGAGCCTGCAGGCCAAGAGAGCGTTGGATTCTCTAAATAGGTTTTGAAGGAGGAAGTGGAATGGACATCTTCATTGCCAGACAGCCAATCTTTGACGCTAAGCAGGGGCTATACGGCTATGAGCTTCTGTACCGCTCCGGCGTGGAAAATGCGTATTCAAATGCTGACGGCGACAAGGCATCTCTCTGCGTAATTGGAAATACACTTTTGGTCGTCGGCGCAAAGCAAATTTCCGAAGGCAAAAAGATTTTTGTGAATTTTACTCGAAAACTTCTTCTTGAGAATGCTGCTACCTATCTCCCCAGGAAGATCGGCGTCGTTGAGATCCTCGAAGATATAGAGCCTGACGATGAATTGATCGAAGCTATAAAAACGATCCGCTCTCAAGGTTACACGGTGGCTTTAGATGATTTTGTCCTCCGTGGGAATGAGGATAGTCCTTTTTTGGAGGTGGTGGACATAATTAAGGTTGACTTGCGCCAAACAGATGAACAGGAGAGGGAGGACATAGCAAAAAGATTTTCCAATCCCGGTAGCGTAAGACTCCTTGCGGAAAAAACCGAGACACGAGAGGAATTCGATAATGCTCTAAAGATGGGATACAGCTATTTTCAGGGTTATTTTTTCTGTAAGCCGGTAATTCTTGCCAGACGTGATATCTCCTCTCACAAAGTACACTATCTTCGCATTCTGAAAGAAATTAGCGCAGATAATCCGAACTTCGATACGATCAAGCAAATCATCGAGCATGACCCTCCACTTGCTTACAAGCTTCTCCAGTATGTCAACTCCGCCTTCTTCGGCTTGCGCCGCGAGATCTCATCCATAATGCATGCTCTGCAGATTCTTGGCGAGGCGGAGATCAGAAAATGGGTATCCCTTGCGATCATCATGGAACTCGGAAATGACCAGCCCCAGGAACTCCTTAGGCTCTGTTTGCTCAGAGCTCGGTTTAGCGAGAATCTGGCTTCTAAAAGTCGATATAAACAGCAGAAGTCCGAATTCTTCTTCATGGGATTATTCTCGTGCATGGACGTTCTCCTGGGCAGACCAATGGAGGAGATCCTTGAGGATCTTCCTATTCAAACCTCCATCAAGGAAGCTTTGCTTGGTAAAACCAATATTTTCAAAACAGTTCTCGATCTTGCCGTCTCTTACGAAAAGGCAGACTGGTTAAACTTCACCCCTTTGACCTCACAGTTAGGGATGGAGGAAACAGAGTTGCCGGAGGTCTATTCCGATTCCATCGATTGGGCTGATCGAATATTCTGAGATCTGTTCGAATTGTCCTGGCTGATGAGATGATTTAGTGACTCATAAAACAATTGGTGATCCGGCAAGCTGTTAACGTTGTACCTCTGCAAAGGCATGAGAAATGAAACTCCGCAATCCGGAGCATGTGAAAATCATACAGTTGCCCTCCGAGTTCCGCAGTTGACTTTAGAAGGAGAAGTCCATCCGACTTTTCCTCGCCTAACCGCGATTATCCGTAAAGGTTCTCGATCCAGTTGCCTGCGGGTTCTTTGATGAGGTTAAAGCCGGGTCCTCAAGCACTTTAAGGGAACAAGCTAGGCAGTCTGTAGTGAGGCGATCTCTATATATTGCTTCACATTGTTCAAAACGGCCTTATCATCCTCATCGAATTTAATTCCCATTTCAGAAAGCTGCGCGTCCTTTTTCAGGACTCGAATCCTGCCGTCTATCACCTGTTCGTCGGCCACCCCTGCCAGATGAAAGGACAGCCCGATCGTCTGATCGATGTCGAATGGCGGAGTTTGACTCGCGCCATGATCGAGGCAGACTCGGCATCCTCCCTGGCTGATGTCCACTATGACAGCCCTGTAGTCGCCTCTGTCTGTCTTCACCGTTGCCGGGAAGAGGCATTCCACGCGCTGCGCTTTGCGCAGGTTCACGGTTTCCACCGCATCGGGATAAGAAAGGAAAACTATGAGCGCAGGCTTCTGTATGCATTTCGAAATTGTTGAGTTAAAGCCATAGACATTTCCGGCATAGACGTATCTCACTACTATCAGATCGCCTTCATTCAGTCTGCTCAAAATTCCGGGAATAGCGGGAACACGGATGATGAGAAATTCGTCGGAAATCATTCCAGCCAAAAAACCTGCTGCTTTGAATTCCTGCCCTTTTCCGCCCAACTGAAACTGCATACGAGTACCGATTCCAATATTCAGCACTCGGTTCTCAACAACCTGCTCAGCCAATTTTTCAAGCATTTCACCTCCCCCTTCGAACCTCGCATAGAAAGAGAGCGAGATTTCTTTAGATCACAGAAAAATACTATGCTTTGAGGCAGAAGATCCGTGCACACTGATTAGTAGCGCTGCCATTCGGCAAAATCTTGCCCTGTAACTCGCAGCTTATCTCCCACATGTTTGTGGTCCTCTCAGTCATTTATTTCAAACGTGCAGCCGGATTGGCTTCATCGTCATCCACGACCAGTATTCCGGCACTCATCTTTGTTCTCCTTCAGGGTACTTGAAATAATCGCCCGGGTAATGCCTGCAGCCATGTGACAGGCGATTTGCACTGCATTTTGCGTGCCAAAACTGGACATGGCAGGCTGCGAACTGTGGGTTCTACTAGACTACTGAAACACAGTTACGGCCATTTTCCTTTGTTTTATAGAGCCCCCTATCGGCTCGTTCGAACATCGCATTGATGCTCTGATCCGATTCCCTGACGGTACTGACGCCAATACTGATGGTCAAAGGGATCCTTTCTCCGCGGAATAGAAAACGGGTCTGCCGCACATGTTCACACAGCTTTTGTGCAACCGTTTCAGCTCCCGTGGCTTCGGTTTGCGGAAGCACTATTATAAATTCATCACCTCCACACCGCGCCAGAAAGTCGGTCCCAAGCAAATTCACTTTGAGTCTTTTAGCCAGTTGTGCGAGACACCTGTCACCAGCCCAGTGTCCAAAGACATCGTTTATACTTTTGAAATTGTCTATGTCCACCATCAGTATGGAAAAAACTCTCTTTGTAAGCTTGTATTCGGCCCACTTTTCACGAATGTACTTCTGGTAACCCCTGCGATTGGCAATACCTGTCACAGTATCGAGAAGGCTTACCTGTTCCATTTGGTCCGCTCTGCGGTGCGCTTTTGAGATTTGCGTCCGCATTGCTTTGAGCTGTAATTTGAGATCCTTGATCTCGCCGGCCAACTTCCTTAACTGTCTTGCGTCGGCTTGCAGCTTCTTTTTGGATTTCTCCTTGATGCCATCCAGTTTGGATACAATCAGACTCTTGAGCTCATCGGTACTTTTGGTCGTCTGAAAAGATGCAGTGATTTCCTGCATATTGTTTTCAAGAGTGTCCGCAAAGGCCTTGGTGCCCCGATACACCTCGCTGGCGTTAGAATAGAAAGCTGTAACGAAGTTTTCCACTTCGACCAGGTTCCTGGTTACCTCCGAGATCAGGTCCACCAAGTCTTTTTGCCGAAAGCTGACTTTATCGCTAACTTCCGTTATGAAATCGAGGATCAGGCCGTTTAATTTTAGAATCCCGGCAATATGCACTGCATTTCGGACCATGGTGGAAAGCTCTTCAGGGCGAGGGCCGGCCGCCTCGCTGAATGCTTCCCTGAACACTCCGAGGAGCTCAAGCTGAAACTGTTGCAGTCTTTTGACATGAGGTTCGATATCATCTGAATCGTCCTGCAAACCTGCCGACCGGGCCGTCGCGTTCAGCGTATCAAGGTAGGAGCCGCGCTTGATTAGAGACTTGCTGAGCAGAGAAGGCGTTACCGGCTCGCTTGTAGCCGATCTAAGCTCGTGCAAAGCGTCGATGATAGTTTCGCACAGCCTTTCGGTTCTATCGGTAAACGCGTCCGAATCATGTTGAGCATTCATTGCCTGGTTCCCATCCAGCTAGTAGTGTTTGTAAAATTCCCGAAAACTTACGCAGTGCCGGTCACGCACCTGCCGGACCGGGCGACCTTGCTTATAACGAGGTCTTCTGAATTCGCGAATTTTTATCCCGCGTCATACTTTCTCCCTACGATCACAGGAGGCCTACTAAGTCTGCATCTTTTTTTTCACGAAACTAAAAAAGCTCTGCACACATTCCGGACAGAGCTGGGACCCCTTTACCTCTTCGATTATCGTCATGGCCTTATCATGAGAAAAACCCTCGCGATATGGACGATCGCTTGTAAGTGCGTCATATGTGTCCGCCACCGCGATCATTCGAGCCAGGAGGTTGATACGATTACCCTTGAGTCCTTCCGGGTAGCCGTTTCCGTCAATTCTTTCGTGGTGGCTGGCAATTGCCGGTATGATATCTGCCAGGCTTGGAATGGGTGAAAGGATTTCGGCGCCGATGCTCGGATGCAGCTTCAGGATATCCCATTCCTCTTTGTTTGGCGGGGAAGGTTTTAGTAAGATATCGTCACGAATACCTATCTTGCCGAGGTCATGCAGTTTGCCGGCGATCCTTGCCTTCTCGACCTGTTCCGCATCAAATGACATCTCCCGGGCCATATCCACGAGAATTGCAGCTACAGACTCCGAATGGCCCCGCGTATACCGGTCGCGGGCTTCCAGGGCCAGGACCAGACTGGTTATGCTTCCGATTATTATTTGACGTTCGGCTTCGAGCCGTTCTTTTTCTCTCGATATGCGATGGAAATGTTCGGAGAGAAATTGCTCGGCGGTTACCACCAGTTGGTCGAGGTTGAAAGGTTTGACCAGGTAAGTCGACGCCCCGTATTGGAGAAGTCTGCGCATCGTGGCGCGATCTCCGTTCGAGCTCATGATGATGAATGGTATCCGGGAAAGCGCAGGGTTTGCGTGAACCATTTTGCAGAGGCCGGCCCCATCGAGTTCAGGCATGTTTAAGTCGCTCAGGATCAAGTCCGGACGATGGTTGTCCAGAAGCTTAAGCGCTTTTGCACCGTTTTCGGCGGAGACCACGTAAAATCCTGCAGCCAAAAGTGATTTCTCGACCAAATGGCGGGTGGAAGCAGAATCATCAACGACGAGAATCGTGCGTCGCCTGAGCAGCACATTCCTGCCCAGCAACTCCCGGACGCGCTCGCGCAGCTCCGTTTTTGCGTTAGACTTCGGGATAAACGCGGCAACACCCAATTTGAAACCGCGTTCAATATTTTCTTCCTGATCTTTAGAACTTAGGATGACGATGGGAATCGATTTTTTGACATCGTGGTTCTTGAGTTTTTCGCAAAGCGAGAACCCATCCATCCGTGGCATCTCAATATCTGTGATGACCAGATCAAAATCTTCACGTACTGCAGTCTCGAAGCCATTCAGTCCATCATAGGCCTCTGTTACCCTTGCGCCCATTTGCTGGAGTTCCCTACGAAGCAGATTCCTGACCATCGGACTGTCATCTACGACCAGAATTCTGGGGGAGGACTTCAGGAAATGCTCGTCTTCCTCTTTCCTTTCAGACGAATTCTTATCATAAAGTATTAATTCTCCCATTTTAGCCGCCTTTGCCCCCTGCTTTCATAGGCCCGCCATGTCAACCGCATATGTCTCTAGATATATCTTGACGTTACATATCTATCGATCCAGGTTCGCTAAAACATGAAATTTTTTTCTTAGCACTACCAGTGTTCATGTGTGCGGCTGAATGCGGCATTGCAATGCCTATGGATATCCGCAGGAATAATGCACGCGATGTATCACGTCAGGGGCCAAAACGCGGTTTTGACTCCGGAAATCACTCCAATTTCGCCGGGAGCGGCCGTGACGCATTATACGGGCGCGAGGCAGTCTGTCATTGTCAGTTCAGTAAAATCCATGTGAAGAGACAGTGGCGAAATTGAACAAAAGCGGGAGGATCGGTGAGGGATGAATCCACGGCCGCGGGGCTAAACAAAAGATCCATCTAAAAAGCTTCGGTCCGGAACGAACATCTTGCCCGGGTTCATAATATTGAGCGGATCGAGGGCCTGCTTGATTCTCCGCATGGCGTCAAGGCCCCCGGGACCTACCTCCAATTCGATGAATGGTGATTTTGCGATCCCTATGCCATGCTCTCCCGAAAGGGTGCCTTCGAGTCTGAGGACGATTGCGAATAACTCCTCGACCGCTTTTCCCGCCCGCAGCCGCTCGCCTTCATTCTTTCTGTCCAGCATGATATTGGTGTGGATATTGCCGTCTCCGGCGTGACCAAAGCAGACTATTGTCAGGTCATATTTTTCGGCCAGGTTTCGTATGGACCTGATGAGTTCGGGTATCCTGGTGCGTGGAACCGTAACGTCCTCATTTATCTTGCCCGGCCTGATCCGCCCCAGGGCCGGGGAAATCGACCTGCGCGCCTGCCAGAGCCGGTCCCTCTCAGCATCGGATCGGGCCACCTCGGTTTTGCCTGCTCCCGCCTCTTTGCAGATCGCCACGATTCTTTCAACCTGACCCTCCAGCAGGATGCCGGGCCCGTCCACCTCGATCAGGACCAGCGCTTCGGCCTCAACCGGGAGCCCGATTCCAAGGTGGTTCTCGACTGCGCCGATCGTGGCCTGGTCCATCAACTCCATTGTGGATGGAATGATGCGGTTCCTCAATATCTCGCAGATGGCATTTGCAGCGCAATCAAGGTTGGAAAAAACGGCAGTCAGGGTACGGACCGATTCGGGTGCTGGAATCAACCGGACGATTATCTTCGTGAAAATTCCCAGCGTGCCTTCGGAGCCTGTCATCAGACGGGTCAGGTCATAGCCTACGACCCCTTTCATAGTGCGGGTCCCTGTTCGGATAATTTCGCCCGTGGGCAAGACCACTTCCAGCCCCAGCAGATAGTCCCGGGTCACGCCATATTTTACGGCCCTTGGACCTCCCGCGCACATTGCCACGTTTCCTCCCATTGTCGAAAAGGGAAGACTTGCCGGGTCGGGCGGATAAAAAAGGCCGTATTTTGCCACGGCTTTCTGAAACTCTCCGGTTATCACCCCCGGTTCGAGCACGGCTGTCATATTGTCGGGGTCGATTTCCAGGATCCTGTTCAGCCTGTTTGTAACGATTACCAGCCCGCCCTGAGCGAGGCAGGCGCCAACCATTCCCGACCCGGAGCCCCTCGGGTATACCGCAAAGCTATACTCATTCGCCAGCTTGACCAATGCCGAGATCTGTGTCGCCTCAGCCGGGAATGCCACGCCTTCAGGCACGAAGCGCATCTTGCTCGCATCGAAACTGTAGCAGTAGAGTTCTTCCTGTGACGTCAACAAGTTTTCATCGCCGACGATGGCCTTGATTTGTGGAAACGGCAAGGGCATTTACTGAAACATCCTCCAATTCACCGCGATGCGTTGGCTCTTCCAATTCACCTGTTCATCCTTTCACCCGTCTACTCCAGTGAGAGACCGGCGCCAGGGAAGATTTTCGTGAATATAGGCCTGCAGGTCAAGTCATTCTTGTGAGCCCTGAGAAGTTTTATCCGAACCGGCTGCTCAGGACAAACCCCCGCATTTGCGGGTCAAAAAATTTTGATAACGAATTTGTAATTAAATGGTTCACGAGTTGGTAATCTGTTATACAGGAGTGTGTTTTCGAGAGCACTCCGGCAACCGCCGATATGGCGGATCGTTACTAGAGCGGGGGAATTGAATAAAAGTGATCAGCCATATTCAAACCAGGAAAACCGAAGAGTTTCGCTTCGGCTGCGAAGTTTTGCTGGATTCACCGCCGCCTTGGTTCCGCTCGGGACGGCTTGGGCTGCTTGCAAATCAGGCTTCCGTAGGCAGGTCGTTTGAAAGCGTCAAGAAATTGATCTTGAGAGCCGGAGTAAACCTGAGCTGTATTTTTTCGCCACAGCACGGATTTTATTCGGAAAAGCAGGCAAATATGATCGAATCCCCCGATTCGTTCGACCCCGAAACGGGCGTCCGGGTGGTGAGCCTTTATTCAGATACCCGCCAACCTTCCATTGAAGCTCTCAAAGAAATCGACGTCCTCCTTATCGACCTCCAGGACGTGGGAACGCGGGTCTATACGTATACTACCACAATTGGCCTCTGCCTCGAAGCGGCGGCGCTCGCCGGGACCAGGGTGGCAGTTTTGGACAGGCCCAATCCCATAAATGGTACGGAAATTGAAGGTAACGTGCTCGACCCGGCATTCCGCTCCTTTGTGGGAAGGTATCCGGTCCCCATGCGACATGGGTTGACCCCGGGGGAATTCGCACGCTTCGTCTGCACTAAAGCGAATATCGACTGCGATCTGGATGTTTTTTCAATGAGGGGCTGGAGGCGAAGTCGACTATTTGACAGCCTGGGGCTTCACTGGGTTTACCCCTCGCCCAATATGCCGACCTGGGAGACGGCCATGTTCTATCCCGGCATGGTGCTTCTGGAGGGGACAAATATCAGTGAGGGGCGCGGCACGACGTTGCCGTTTCAGCTTTTCGGAGCGCCTTTTCTAGATCAGAGAAGGTTTCGTGAAGGGTTGCAACGGACCGGATTCGATGGAGTAGTTCTTCGGCCCGTAGTGTATGAACCAGCTTTCGATAAGTATAAGGGTGAGCCTTGCTTCGGATTCCAGATACACATAACGGACAAAGAGAGGTTCAAACCATACAGGATGGGGCTGACTCTTCTGCAGGCCCTTCGCAGAACCCATCCGGACCACTTCAGATGGCTCGACCCTCCTTACGAATACGAGTTGGAGAAACTGCCGATAGATATTCTTATCGGGAGCGACACAACCAGGCGCGGGGTCGAGCAGGGACAGGACCTCGACATTATCGAATCGGGCTGGGAACAGGATTTGCTCAAATTCCGGGAAAAGCGCGAAGCCTCTTTGCTATACCCTGGATAAAAAGGGATTCGGGAATATCCCAACCCCTCTTTTCTGCCCCGGCCTATGATTTACTGCAGGAGCAATTTACCGAACCTGTTCCAGCGGATATAGCTCTCGGAGGGCTCCATGCTGAAATTGCCTTCCTGTCTCCACGACCAGTAAATGATAAAAGCTTCGCCGACGAGATCGCCGTGATCGACGAAGCCCCAGAATCTGCTGTCATAGCTGTGGTCCCGGTTGTCACCCATGACGAAATAGCTGTGCGATGGAACGATGACCGGGCCGAAATTATCCCTTGTGCCAGGCAAAATGTTCGGATCGTCGAAATAGCCATAGGGGTCGTTTAGAGGCTGATCATTGATATAAATTTTTTTGTTAATTACTTGAACCTTGTCAAGGGGCAGCCCTATCACTCTTTTGATATAATCCTTCGAACGGTCGTTTGGGTATTGAAAGACGACAATATCGAATCGCTTTGGAGACTTGATCGGGATGATCTCATTATTGACAATAGGGACCCTGATCCCGTAGATAAACTTATTGACAAGGATATGGTCCCCGACCAGCAGGGTGGGCTCCATGGAGCCGGACGGAATTTTGAAAGCCTGAACGATAAAAGCACGGATAAAAAGGGCGAGCAACACGGCTATGATAATGGCTTCACTGTATTCGCGAACAACGCTTTTGCGTTTGACCCGGTCACTCGGAGTTTCAACGACGTTTTTCAACTGCAGCTCCTTTTGATCTGGATTTTGGCATAAGTCTGTATACTAAATACTTTCTTGCGTGTTTTCAAGCAAGGATGTTAAACTCGGAATTATGCGGGCAGAAATAGTGGAAATAACCGGGGAAATTCTTTGATATGCTCTCTTTATTCTCAAAAGTAGAAAACCTCGTCGGCCTCGACATAGGTTCTCACAGCGTGAAACTCATGCAGGTCAACATCGTCAATGTCAAACCCCGGCTTGTCAGCATGGGTATTGCTCCTGTGCCTCGAGGAGCATTCGTTGAGGGAAGAGCGGCCAAGCCCGAGCTCGTAGCAGAGGCTGTACGCGTGCTCGCAAGCCATCTGGGAATCAAGCAGAAGACGGTTGCCATCTCCATATCGGGCCTCGACGTAATGTTCAAAAAGATACCGCTGCCCACTATGACCGAGGATGAACTGGACGAAAGGATGCATTCCGAACTCGGCCAGTATATACCTTACGGAATTGATGAAGTCGATGTAGATTACCAGATCATTGACGTTTCCAAGGACCGCCCCGATTTCATGGATGTCTTGCTTGTCGCCGTCAAAAAAGAATCCGTATCCGACTTCACCAATCTTTTGAAACTTTCCGGATTCGACCCGCTTGTCGTGGATGTGGATTTCTTCGCTCTAAGCAATTCGTTTGAGGCCGCCTACGGCTTCGGAGATGAAAGAATTGCTTTGCTCGACATAGGCGCGAACAAGTCGTCTATGAATATTGCCCACAAGGGCGTGCCCATCTTTGCCAGGGGCATCTCGATAGGCGGAAACCAGATAACGGATAACATAAAAGATGTTTTTAACATCTCCTTTGAAGAGGCTGAATCGGTCAAGCTGGGGGAAGAGGCGGGGAAATATCCCGCCCATGATCTGGAAGAGATTTTCGTCTCAACTGTAGGCGGCTGGGTGACTGAATGCCGGCGCGTTGTTGACTTCTACTATCACAACTTCCCGGAGCAAAATATCGACGCGATCTATCTCAGCGGCGGTTCGTGCCGTATTCCCGGCCTCGATAAGGTGCTGCAGGAACACCTGGAGATCCCGGTGCAGATTTTTAATCCGATCTCCCGCATCCAGTATGATGTGAAACAGTTCGACCCGGCTTATGTAGATTACATTGGCCCGCAAATGGCCATCTCTCTGGGGCTCGCCTTAAGAAAGACTAAAGAAAAATGATCCAGATAAATCTGCTTCCCGTCCGAACACAAAAGAAGAAGGAAGGCGCCCGGCAATTCGCCTCCATCTACCTTCTGACCATTGGTCTTGCCGTGGCGATTATCGGGTTTGTATGGATGTATTACGATCGGCAAATCGGCTCCAGAGAACAAGAGCTTTCCTACGTGCAGCAGGAGGTGAGCAAGTACGCGAAGTTTGAGGTGATTCTGCAGCAACTCACGAAACGCAAGGAACTCGTGGAGAGGAAACGCCAGGTCATAAAAGATCTGCAGAACGACCGCGACGCGGTGGTCCGAATGCTTGCCCTTCTCTCCATCCAGGTCCCACCTCAGAAAATGTGGTTCGACAAGCTCAGTCAAACAGGCAACTCGGTCACTCTGGAGGGTGTGGCCCAGAGCAACGAAGCTATCGTTGAGTTCATGCGCAATCTCGAGTCTTCCCCTTACATTGAAAAAGGAAGTATCAATCTGGTCCAGTCGAAGCAGTTTGCCGTAAAGGAAATGAAACTGAGGGAGTTTCAGTTGTCATATCATTTTTGTCCATTTTCCGAAGTTCAGAAAAAGTTGAAGATGTAGCCGCTATGAAAAATATCTCTTTTACTGCTTTCCAGGAAAGACTCTCGCTCCTGACCACCGTGCAGAAGGTGTTGCTGTTTGTGGGCACTCTGCTGGTCATGGGGGGTGGCTTCTACTTTCTGAAGTTCGAGAGTCAGTTTGACAGGCTTAACCAGCTCAACAGTCAGATTGCCGGGCAGCAACAAAAACTTGTCTCTCTTAAGGCTGCAGCCGCCAAGGTGCCGGTGCTTGAAAAAGAGATCGCCCATTCCGAAGAAGAACTTGCAACTCTTCTCATGATGCTTCCCGATCAGAAAGAGATCCCGGGCCTTCTTGAAAACGTCTCAAGGCTTGGCGCCAAGGTGGGCCTTGAAAATATTCTCTTCCAGCCTCAACCCGAAGTGACTGAGGAGTTTTATGCTATCATTCCCATCCGGCTCGACCTTCTCGGTACCTTTAATGACATCGGGGTTTTCCTGGATAGTATCGCCAAGCTGAACAGAATCTTAAAAGTCCAGACTCTCACTATGACTCGACAAAAGGACAAGCAGGCATCGTTGCTTCAGGTGGCGTGCACCATCGTTACTTACCGGTTTCTGGAAAAGCCCGTACCCAAGAAGGCCAATGCGAAGAAATAACAGGGTCGCGTTTGCCTTTTAATACTCTGATTTGCTGTTTGGCTTAATGACAACGAAATGGATTTACCAGGGGGAAAGCATGCGAAGGCAGGGAAATATCTGGACCGGCACTCTTCCTTTTGTTCTGGGGCTGGCGCTTCTGCTCGGTTGCTTTGTGTGCTCCGCGCAAGTGCGCGCCGAGGGGGCTCAAATGGACGTTATGCAGGGAGCGGGCGCACAGTCGGGGGCAACGTCGCTCGCCACCGGGACCGGCGAGACCGGCGTCACGGAACCGGCCCCGAAAAAAACCGCTTACCCCAAAACTAAGGTCAAGCATGTCGTACCACAATCCGTTGACCCTGGTCAGCCTCCCGAAGGAATCGGCACGCCGTCAGCCGCGAGGAAGCAGTACACTGGAAAACCCGTCAGCCTCGACCTCATGGACGCTGACCTCAGAAATGTCCTGCGGCTGCTCGCCGACCTCACCGGGACAAATATCGTCATAGAGCCTGACGTCACGGGCAAAGTAACTTTGAAAGTAGAGCAGGTCCCCTGGGACCAGGTGCTCGATATGGTCCTTTCCATGAATGATCTTGGCAAAGAACAGGTCGGCAATGTCATTCGCATAGCCAGGCAGGTTAAGCTGCGTCAGGAATGGCTCCAGCAGGTAGAGGCCATCAAGGCCAAACAGAGCCTTGCCGAGTCGACCCGCGATCTGGGCGAGCTCTCAACGGTCTATTTCTCTGTAAATTTTGGCAAACCATCTGAAATAGCAGCAAAAATCTCGGATGGCAAAAGCGAACGAGGGAAAGTCTCCGTTGACGATCGTACCAGCCTTATCATCTACACCGATTACCCTACAAGGATCTCAAATGCCCGGCAACTGCTGACACGGCTCGACCGGCCCACTTCTCAGGTGCTGATCGAAGCGCGTATCGTTACTCTCAACAGTGACACCCAGCGGCAGCTTGGAATGAACCTTTCATTCTCCTCGCAGCGCCCCCCTCCAACGGGGAGCGGAAATGCCCAGGATTTTTTTGTTAATCCCCCGGTGCCGGGGACTCCGCAGTTCATCGCCAACATTTTCCAAATGGTTGGCAAGAGCCTGATTAACGTCGATGTCCAGATAAATGCGCTCGAGTCGGTCGCCTTGGCGCGAATAGTGGCGGCGCCCCGTGTCCTTACTCTCGACAATGTCAAAGCCGTTGTGACTCAGGGTTCAGAGGTTCCGTACCTCCAGGTCGGCGATACGGCGGCCAATGTTACTGCCACGCAATTCAAGGACGCCACCCTCGAGCTGGCGGTTACGCCTCATATCACTCCGGACCGGAAGATAAGAATGCTGATAAACGCCAAGCAGGATACGGTTGACAATACGGTTCTCTACAACGGCGAACCTTCCATCGATACAAGGAAGATCCAGACAGAACTGCTTGTCGACGACGGCAATGTAATCGCTATCGGCGGCGTTATCTCCAATTCTTCCACGGCCAACAAGTCCGATACTCCGGGGCTTAGCGATATTCCTATTTTGGGACGGCTCTTCAAGAACGACAAGACCGAAGACATCCGGAATGAACTGCTGATATTTATAAGTCCCAAAATAGTGGAGGTTCCAAACCCTCAGGACAATACATGATTAGACACTGATTTTGAGCACACACTGATTTTTGGCTGATTTTTGGCTTGCCCAGGCAGGTATGGGCGTGTAATATCGCGGGCGCGGGTTAGAGAGAAACTCAACCGAGGGGGCGGTTATGCAGGGCCTTATTGTGCGGGCAAGGTTCGGGGGGATCTTCCTGTGCCTGATTTTGTTCATGGTTTCAGCGTGTTCCATGCAAAAACCGGACAGCCGATTCGATTCGACAAAATCAAGCACAAAGAAACAGTCCGAAAACAGCACCGCACAGCAAGCACCCAGGGAAAAAGAAACGGTCAGGATCGACTATCTCACCGCATTAGCCGACATCGTAAGTCCCGAAGTCTATATCTATAAGGAAAAACGCCGGCTGTACGTAATTCAGTCCAATGTGCTGGTCCGGGATTATCCGATAGGCCTTGGATTTCATCCGGCCGGAGACAAGGAAACCGAGGCGGACGGCCGCACACCTGAAGGCGACTTTGTCATCTGCCAGAAAAATCCTGTAAGCCGGTTCAACAAGGCACTCATACTCAACTACCCGGACAAAACGCATGCCGAGCGAGCGTTTTTCGCCGGCATTCTTTCACCTCCCGAATTTAAAGAGATACTTACGGCCGCCGAACGCAAGGCTCCGCCTCCCTGGTACACCAAACTGGGCGGACAGGTATACATTCACGCAGGAGGCGCGCACAAGGACTGGACTCAAGGCTGTATAGCCCTCTACGACAGCGATATGGACGAGCTTTTCAAAATCGCCTCCATTGGTACCCGGGTGCATGTCAGGCCCTGATTTCGCGTAATTCGCTTTGTTTCTTTTGTTTCCTTGGCATTAGAAGCTGGAGCAGTACATAAAACGCAAGAAGGCAGCATGAGCGATTTTCTCACCCATGCTGCCTCCTGATCTACATCAAATTACACCGCCGGCGGCCGAATTCGGGGCAACTTCCGCCGGCATCGCGCCTCTATTATTCTTTTTCTTTCTTCTTGTCTTCCACAACGCACTTCTTGAGCAGCTTTTCGTACTGCTCGTCCACCCGGCCCTGAATGTACTGAACTTCGGCTTCGGTCAGATGGCGGAAGCGGCGCTGCGGCTTGAAGTATTCGGAAATCGGCTTTGGCTTCGCCACTTTGCGAGACAGATGGAATTCGCCGTCGATCACCTCGTAGAGCGGGAAGACCTTCGACTGCACGGCCAGCCTTGCCACTTCGATACTCTCGTCGATCCCGCACCGCCATCCGGTGGGGCATGGAGAGTAGATGTGGATATAGGCGGGGCCGGGGACCAGCGAAGCTTTCTTCACCTTGTTCATGAGGTCGACGGGGTAAGCCGGGGTCGCGGTGGCGACGTAGGGCGTGCCGTGGGCTACAGCGATTTCCGCCATATTTTTCTTCCAGGTCGACTGGCCCGAGCTTTGCTTGCCTGCGGGTGAGGTCGTGGTCGAAGCTCCGAAAGGAGTCGAGGAAGAGCGCTGAATACCCGTGTTCATGTAAGCTTCGTTATCGAAGCAGAAATAGATGAAGTTGTGGCCGCGCTCAAGGGCGCCGGACAGTGCCTGCATGCCGATGTCGGCGGTTGCGCCGTCACCGCCGTAAGCGATGAAGGTGACACCGGGCTGGTCGATTATCTTCTTGCGGTTCATCGCTTTGTAAGCTGCTTCCGCGCCGCTTACCACGGCAGCGGCATTTTCGAATGCCACGTGAATCCAGGGTACCCGCCACGCTGACTGCGGATAAGGAGATGTGATAATTTCCATACACCCGGTAGCGCTACATACGACAGTGTTGGTTCCGATTGCCTTCATTGCCTGCCGCAAAGCCAGTACCTCTCCGCAGCCCTGGCACGCGCGATGACCGGGTGACACAGGTTCCACCTCAGGCATATTCTTGAGGTTAAACCCCTTGAAATTCTTCAGAGCGTCAGATGCGATTCCCATTTATTCCCTCACATTGATGAATTCGTAGGCTGGAAGGTCACCGTTTTTCGCGGAGGCCACTCTTTCGACCATTTCCTCGAAGTTCTGTCCCGTCACATCGCGGCCGCCGAGGCCGACCAGGAAGTTCCCCACCTTCGGCAAATGCTTCTTGTCGTAAAGGACGGACTTGATTTCGAGGGCAACGGGCCCGGACACTTCTCCACCGGCAAAGGCAGTGACCCTGTCGAGGAGGACAAGGTTCTTTGCGCCCTTGATCGCCTTGAAAAGCTCTGCGCCGGGGAAAGGCCTGAAAACACGGATGCGTGCGATCCCGACCTTCTTGCCCTTTTCCCGCATCGCGTCGATGGCGGTCATGGCGGTCTGGGCTATGCTGCCTATCGCGACGATAATGGTATCGGCGTCTTCGGTCTTGTATGTTTCGACCAGCTTGTACTGACGTCCGAAGCTCTTGGCGAAATCATTGAAGATTTCCTGGATCACAGGCTTTGTCGCTATGAGCGCCTGATCCTGTGCCATGCGGGCTTCGGTGTACACGTCCGGCATGCCCACGGGACCAAAAGTTACAGGGTTGGCGGGGTCGAGGCGGAGCGCCGGCCTGAAAGGCGGCAGAAATTTCTTGACGTCTTTTGCATCGGGTATGTTGATCGGCTCGATCACGTGGCTCATCGTAAAGCCGTCGAGGTTCACCTGCACGGGCAGGCTTACCCTTTTGTCTTCACCGATGCGGAAAGCCAGAACGGACATATCGACGGCTTCCTGCCCATTTTCCGAGATTAGCTGAATCCATCCGGTATCCCGTGCGTACATCAGATCGGCATGGTCGTTCCAGATGTTGATCGGTGCGCTCAACGCGCGGTTTGCCACGGCCATTACGATCGGGAGCCGCAGGGCCGAAGCGATATAGCAAAGTTCCGACATCAGGGCGTAGCCCTGGGAGCAGGTTGAGGTAAAAGTGCGCGCTCCTGCAGCCGAAGAGCCGATGCAGGCGCTCATTGCGCTGTGCTCGGATTCGACGGGAACGAAATCGGCATCCAGGTGGCCGTCGGCTACAAGTTCGGATAGGTGCTCGACAATGTGCGTCTGAGGAGTGATCGGGTAAGCCGCAACAACGTCGACATCACACAGTCCTACCGCTTCAGCAACAGCGATTGAGACTTCAATACCAATAGGCTTGGACATGTTAGTCGACCTCCTGAATCATCGTGATGGCGTCAACGGGGCATTCCTTGGCGCAAATGCCGCAGCCCTTGCACCAATAGTAGTTTTGAGCGTAGTAGCCCTCGGCGTCCTTGCTGTAAACCATATCGGGGCAGAAAATATAGCACTGACCGCACTTGGTGCACTTCTCGCGGTCCGTTTCGGGCCGCATCGACCGCCAGTCTCCGGTTTTCAGCTCTGCTGCGTTGCCGGGATTGGTAATGGCGATCCCGAAGCTCAATTCTTTCCAGCTCTTGATTCCAGTCTCTTTAGCCACTGTTATCCCTCCACTACCTTAGTTTCTTCGAAAGCGCGGTTGCATGCGTTAATGTTCTTCTCGGCAATAGGTCCAAAGCGGTGCTTGATCGGCTCTTGCAAACCGCTCATCTGAATAATTCCCGTCGCCTTGACAAGAGCGCCCAGCATGGTAGTGTTGGTGATGGGGACTCGCATGGTATCCATGGCAATCTTTGAAGCATCCACGGTGGCGAGCTTGGCCTTTATGCCGGTTTCCTTGCGGATCTGTCCCACACTCTTGGTGGTGTTCAGAATTACGATCCCGCCTTTTTGCAGCCCCGCTTCAACATTGACGATCTTGAGGAGCGTGGGGTCGAGTACGATGACGATGTTTGGTTCATACACCTTTTCCCGGGTAACTATCGGGGTCTCACTCACCCGAACGAACGCCATAACCGGAGCGCCGCGTCGTTCCGGGCCGAAGCTGGGGAATGCCTGAGCATATTTCCCTTCTCCGATTGCTGCCAGGGCCGTAAGTTCGGCAGAGGTCACGGCCCCCTGACCTCCACGTCCATGAAATCGAATTTCAACCATAGTTTTTCTCCACACTAGCGTTGCAGGTCAAATAGCGCTCACCTCAGGAAGCCCTTCAACATTGAGCAAGCTACGGCGAACCACCTCGTTCTCCATCTAAGCAGCGATTTTATCATGCTTTGTGAAAAAAAAGTCAAGCCTTTTTTGGTTTTTTGCATTCTCAACCGAAACGGCCCCGAATTGCCTGTCAGAACAGCACTCCGGCTTGCCCTGGAAAAAGCACATGTGCGAATCAGCCGCCTTCTGCCCGTTCAGTTGCCACGAGGCATTCGTCTCTCCGCCGTGAACCGCAGGGTTGGCGCATTTCTCCGTAAGGCCGCTGTTTGACATGGGAAAGAAGCGATTCCTGCATCCGTTCTAAAAAGCCTGTCTTCCCTTCAGCGCCCTTTCGACGGTTATGCGGTCGGTGTATTTGAGGTCGCCGCCCATAGGAATGCCGTATGCTATCCTGGTTACGCGCACGGGACGGTCTTTGAGGATTTGCAGAAGGTAATGAGCGGTTGCCTCCCCTTCACTGCTCGGGTTGGTCGCTATTATAATCTCACTGATTTTTTCCTGGCTGAGGCGGGCAAAAAGTTCCTTGATGCGGATTTGCTCGGGACCGACCCCGTCAAGAGGGGCCAGCACGCCCTGGAGCACATGATAGCGGCCTTTGAAAGCACCGGATTGCTCGATGGCCAGAAGGTCGGCCGTGCTTTCCACGACGCAGACTTGCCCGATATCGCGCGCCGGATCGCTGCAAATGGCGCAAACCGGTTCGTCGGTAAAATGAAAACAGATCGAGCAGGTTCGTATATTGTCCCGAAGCTGCCGGATGTTTTCAGCAAGCGACTCGGTCTCGCCACCTGGAGCTTTGAGAAGATACATGGCGATTCGGGTGGCGCTTTTTTCCCCAAGCCCGGGAAGTTTACCCAATTTACGGATAAGGCTGCTCAAAATCGGCGGATATGCATTCATTGACCGTTAAAAAAGCCCCGGTATGTTCAGTCCCGGAATGTTGAGTCCGCCGGCCAGTTTCCCCATTTCGGCGGCCGCCATTTCCTGGGCCTTTCTCAAGCCGTCGTTCACGGCTGCAACGATCAAGTCCTGCAACATTTCGACATCTTCAGGATCGATCACCTGGGGTTCTATTTTAATGCTGAGAACTTCCTGCCTGCCGTTGACCATCGCTGTCACCATGCCTCCCCCGGCGCTACCCTCGACTTTCATTAAAGCCAGGTCTTCCTGCATTTTGGCCATCTTGTCCTGCAGCGCCTTAACCTGCTGGAGCGGGTTGAATCCCTTCGCCATTGTCTTTTTTCCTCCGATTGAATTTGCGAGACCGCAAGTCTTAAGGGTAACCCCTAAGACATAAATCTAGAGACCGCAATAAGTCAAATCTACTTATTATCCCTCCCACCGTGAAATTTATTCGGCTCAAGTCCTTTAAGGGGTTTTACCTCGATGAGTTCAGCCCCCAGTATTTCAATTGCCTGCTGAACGGCAGGATGATTGACAATATTTTTTGCGCCCGAAGGTTTACCGGTTTTGGGGCCCTGAGCCGCAGCACCCCGGGAGGTCCGGGGCGGTTTCTTTACTATGATCCATTGCAGCCGCGAGCCAAAAAAAGCCTGGGAGGCATCCTCGAGTTTCTGGATAAATTCCGGCCCGTTTGCACTGTTCTCAAAGATATCCGGGACCTCAAGCTCAAGGGATTCTCCGGAAGTCTTGACTGCGCAGTGGGAGACTTTGGCCCACAGAATAGGATTGTAGTTTTCGAGGAAGGCTACGAACAAGGGCCAATCCTCGACGGCTTTCGGAGCCGATACAGGCAAAGAGGCTTTCCGGTTTCCTTCAACAGGAAAGTCTGCCTCTGCTGGAAACTCCTGATCCGGCGCCGGAATTGGTTCGTAACTGCCGGTAAAGCCGGATGACAGTGGAGCCGGCCCCAAATCGGAAGTGACGCCGGATAAAGGCGGCGCGGGCTTTCTTGCCTCCGGTTTTTCGCGAGGGGAGGCGCCGGGCTGATCCTGGACGGGACGCGATGCCGGCGCACGATCGGGCGGCGGCGAAGAAGGTACGTTCTTATCGAAACCGGGCCGGCTTTCGGAAATAACGCAGGCAGAAGATCCATGCCCATCTTTCAGAATGCGTTCGAGCGTTGCGATCCTATCCAGCACGGCATCTATAGATTCAAGCTTAGGGAGCTGGGCCATGCGCAAAAGAACCATCTCCAGCGCGATCTTCGGCATGCTCGATCTGCGGATTTCCTCCTCGCCCCTGAGCAGCATCTGGAAATAGACATGGAGGGTCTCGGGGGTCGTCGTGGCTACCAGATCCTTCAACAGTTTCATCTCGTCTTCGGGCAGATCCAGCCGCGTTTCACGGTCGTCGGAAATGGCTATGAAGAGCAGATTTCGGAAATGGTCGCAAAGATGCTGGCAGAAGCGCCTGCTGTCGATTCCGCGCCGGTATACGTCTTCGATAAGACCCAGGCAGGCCGGGGCGTTTCCGGAAAGGACCGCCTCTGCGGCCTTCAATACGCTTTGCCTGTCGATCACACCGAGGATGTCCAGGATTTCTCTGTCAGGTAGCCCGTCGCCGCTGAAAGCCAGGAGCTGTTCGAGCAGGCTCTGCGCATCGCGCATGCTTCCGTCCGCCTCCCGTGCGATGGAGTAAAGGACTCCATCCGAGAAATCAGCGCCTTCCTGCGAGGTAATGGTCTTGAGATGTTCCACGATTTGCTGCAGGCCCAGGCGCCTGAAATCGAACCTCTGGCAACGGCTGAGGATAGTAGCCGGGATTTTATGAGGTTCGGTCGTTGCAAATATAAAGATTACATGCGGAGGCGGCTCTTCGAGTGTCTTCAGCAGTGCGTTGAAAGCCTCCGAGGTCAACATGTGGACTTCATCGATAATATAGACTTTATAGCGTCCCTTTGCAGGCCTGTAGCGAACGGTTTCCCTTAGCTCGCGTATATTGTCGATTCCCCGGTTGGAGGCGCCGTCGATTTCGATAACGTCAACTGAGTTCCCCTTGGATATTTCCAGGCAGTTAGAACATTGATTGCATGGAGTGGGGGAGGGCCCCTTTTCGCAGTTGAGGGCTTTAGCAAGGATTCGCGCGATGGAAGTTTTCCCCACCCCGCGGGCTCCGGTAAAAAGATATGCGTGAGCTATACGCTCCAGCCTGACGGCGTTCTGGAGCGTCCGTGTCGCATGCGGCTGGCCGATTACTTCTTCGAAGGTCTGAGGCCGCCATTTTCGGGCAATGACAAGATAGGACATAAACGGCTGTTAGCTTGAAATCTGAAAGAAACAAGGGTTTCGGGCGAAAAATATAAAGACCGCCGGTTTTGGATTCTGGGTCAGGGGCTAAAGGCTAAACAGTGGCGGAGAGAGAGGGATTCGAACCCTCGATACACCTTTTGGGCGTACACACGATTTCCAGTCGTGCTCCTTCAGCCTCTCGGACATCTCTCCGCAAATAAACTCCATCCTGTAGCCTGAAATCAAAAAACACCAGTTCTTGTTTTTGTGGCGGAGAGGGTGGGATTCGAACCCACGTGCCCTGCTATTCACAGGACAACTCGATTTCGAGTCGAGCCCGGTACGGCCACTTCGGTACCTCTCCGCAATATCAACCCGTCTTTACCCCGATGCGGGGAAGAACCTGAAGCTTCCATTCTAATGTAAGTGAAGAGCAATTCAAACGATAATTGCCCTGAAACGTCGGAATTTAATATTTCTAAAGGGCAAAACGGCCTTCCCGGCCCCGGCGCTCCTTGAAGAACCTGCGCAGAATCTGAGCACAGCTCTCAGCAAGGACCCCTCCTGTGACATCAATTCGGTGGTTGAAGCAGGCAACCCTGGTCAAATCCAGCACACTTCCCGCCGCTCCGCTCCGCGGGTCGCGCGCGCCGAAGACCAGGCGGCGCACCCTGGCATGGAGCATCGCCCCAACACACATCGCGCATGGCTCGAGCGTGACATACACAACGGTTCCAGGCAACCTGTAGTTGCCGGCCATGGTGGAGGCGCCCCTGATTGCCAGGATTTCAGCATGCGCCGTCGGATCATTGGATATAATCGGCTTGTTGTGCGCTCTGGAGAGGATTTCTCCATCCACGCCCACGACTACCGCCCCGACCGGTACTTCGGCCAGCAAGTAAGCTTTTTCGGCCTCCTCGATCGCAAGGCCCATGAAGAAATCATCGCGTTCCAAGACTACTCTCAATCCGCCCGGTCAGGATGACCGATTGCCAATAGCACAGTTTTGGTATATAGAAAAGTCCTTTTCCGTATCTTTCGGGGCGCCAGGCTGTGCCGGCATTATTACTTTAAAGTAGTGGCAGTTCCCATCCGAGATACCGGTACGGCACACGGCGAGCGGCGGGCACTGCCCCGCGGGACCCGGAGGCCGCCTGTTCGACAGGCGCCTGTAGTGCCCTTTCGGAAACGGCTCGCAGCCAGGGCGGAAAAGTTACAGAGGGGTGTTGTTTCCGTGAAACAGGACAGTAACGACAAATTGTGGCCGGCGTGCTCGCAACCCGACCCGCCGCCAAAAAAGAATGCTTGTCCGGATTGCCATTTCTGCCAGCTTTGCAGCGATGCACGTTGCAATTGCTGCCGGAGCGCAAAGGCCACAGGAAGCTGTTCCAGAATGAGCTTGAGTGAACAGATTCGACTGTACGATGAAATTAACGCTAACGACCCGCTACTGACGAAAAGATGCAAATGAAAAAGATTTTGCCTCGGTCCCGGTGCTTTACCGTTTTCGCCGCGCTTGTCATCGTTTCAATCATCGTTCTTTCCGGGGTGGTCAAACCATCGTCCGGAGAGACGCCCGACTCCAGCAACTACGAGCGCCAAAAGGTTTCGAACGAAATAGTTCTTGCCCCCGAACCTGAAACGGCCAGGGATGAGAGGGGATCATCTACGCTCTGGCACAGCTACATCTGGGAGAGCCTGCCCACCGAAACCTTAAATGGCCCCGAGCCCACCCCTGCCTGCGAAGCTTACCAGCAAAATGATTGGAAACCCATATTCATCGACTCGCAATTCGAACCGAACCAGGGAGCGGCGCAGTTGCTTGCCCGCCTCCAAACGCTCGAAGACGAGGCCATAGACCCACGTCCATTCAAGCTGGATGAACTGTCCCAAAGTCTCGAAAAGCTGGATAGATCCCGATCCGTGCTCAAAGCCGCCGATCCCGGCCTCAAGGACACCAGGGCTGAGTCTCTTTCCAATTCCGATGCCCTCATGACAAAATACGAGTTAACCTTCCGGGCGGCAAGCGAAGCGGATATCCTGCTTACCTCGGCTTTTTTTCTCTTCTCCCGGGAAATGAATCCTTTTCTACAGAAGGGGGAGTATCAAAAAGTGATTTCGGGCGAGGTCCCCACTTCGGAGTTTCTAAAGGACCTTGAGCCGAAAACATTCAACTATGAAGCGCTCATTTCAGCATACCGGAGGTACAAAAAGCTCGCAGCACAGGGGACTCAGCAACATGTCACCATGCCTTCCAAGGTGCGTGCCGGCGAGTCCGGAAATCATATACGGGATTTGCAAAAAAGACTGCAGCAAGAGGATTTTTATTCCGCCGGTATCACGGGGATCTACGATAAAGAAACTCAGCTCGGCGTGAAAGAATTTCAGGCCGCCCATCTCCTTGACCCCGATGGATCTGTCGGCCGGCAGACACAGGAATGGCTCAACGTATCCTTCAAGGACAAGGCCGACTTGATCGCGCACGCTTTGGAGGCCGTTCGGCAAAGCCCTTCGCGCGCGTGCAGCCGGTTTATCCGAATAAACATTCCTCAGTTCACGCTGGAGTATTACAAAGATGGGCAACTCCAGGAAGCCCACAGGGTCGTGGTCGGCAAGGCGAGTGGGAAGAGGGTAAAATTCCGGGGCAAGATGGTGGGAGAGAACCAGACCCCCACTCTTACCAGCGAAATCCAGCGGGTAATCCTTAATCCGCGCTGGTATGTTTCGGACCGAATCCGGCTGGAGTTGGAAGTTGAGTCCAAGTCCAACCCTGAGTGGTTTGCCAAGCGCGGCTATGTCAGCATGAATTCACGGTATCCCTCGGGTTCGCCCAGGCTCTTTCAGAGCCCCGGACCCAAAAACGCGCTCGGCCGGGTAAAATTCGAGTTTCCCAACCCCTATGCCGTTTACCTGCACGATACTCCGTTGAAGCAACTGTTCGCGAGGACGCGCAGGGACTTTTCCCATGGCTGCATACGCGTCGATAAAGCCATCGAGCTTGCCCAAAGGCTTCTCAGAGACGACGACAACCCGAATGCCGAAAAGATGGATACGATTGTTACCGGGGCCGGGTCCAACCAGGTTTTTGTGAACCTCTCACACCCTATTCCCATATTTATCGAATATATTCCGGTCGTCACGAGGGCGAGCGCACAGGTAGTCTTCGCGGGCGACCCCTACGAGATTCTGAGAGAAAATGACGGCCAGAAAGGGTGAACACCTGATTCCAAAGTTATTTTCTTCTGTCCGAAAAACTCAGATCAATTTTAAGTTACTATATTTGCAAAGGAAATTTTGCTTCATTACTTACCCTGTTTTATATATACGATTGTAAGTAGCTATTATTATCTAACGATATCATAAGATTAGCGTGCATCAATTCATCATGATGATTTACTTTTCGAAATAAATCTCATATCCCTTCATATTTGACGATTTATACTGATATTTCAATAATTTAAATTGCAAATCCGAAATTAATTAAAGCAAATTCTGAAAAACTGTTTGACATCTGCATATTGCTTCTGATAATAAACTCACCATCCGAAAATAGTTGAACAGCTTTGGCGAATGGTGGGGGAATCCTTAAAGGCAAACATGAGGGGGAAGTTCATGGGGGGAGCCAGATCTCGAAGGGCGTTAGACTATGCCCTGGTTCTGACGGTCGTATGTGTAGTCTCTTCTTTAACTTTTATCCAAACATCTCATGCGATTACCGCCTCCTATGGCTGCCCCTACAAGGGACACCTGGAAAATGGTGTCGTATTCCCAAGTCAGTTTCCGGGTTACCATCTGCGTGATGAGAGCAGATCCTATACCACCCCTGAAGTGGTGGGAGCTCTGCTCGACGCGATAGAGGCTGTCCGGAGGGAGTTTCCTGATACGTGCGATCTTTTTCTCGCGGATTTTACCGTCGGGAATGGCGGGTCTGCCGCCCATCACCGCTCTCACCAGAATGGAAGGGACGTTGACGTCGGGCTGTACGCCGAGGGCAACCACCCCCTGACTACTTTGGTCCCTATGAACAGGGGTAACCTTGACGCCGCCAAGACGTGGTGCCTCATCGAGAACCTGATTGCCTCGCAGCGCGTGCAGTACATTTTCCTGGACCGTAGCGTCCAGAAGGTACTCTATGATTACGCGGTCACCCGCGGCTACGATCAAGCGTACCTGGAGCGTGTTTTCGGAAATGTGCGGGGGGCCTTGATCCAGCATATTCCAAATCACGTCGATCACATGCACGTCAGGTTTTTCACTCCATGGTCCACTCTTGCCGCGCACATTGGAGACGATGAGAAGGACAAGCAATCGGTTATCGAGGCCGCTCAGCAGTCATACCTGCCCAAGAAGGTCGAATACTTTGTGAATGGCTCTGAAAAAGGACTTGACGAGCTTGCCCGCAGCTTCGGAGTTACCCGGGGCGACCTGTGCAGGTGGAATCATATAAGCCCTTCCACAGTGCTCGTTCCGGGCAGTTGCCTCGTATTCTACAAGAGAAGTTTCGAAAGCGAGCAGGTTCTGCTGGCCCGCTCACTGCAGCCCGGCTTCATTGCGCAGGCCCCTGCCGTCAGAATGGCTTCGCTTCGCACCGAATCCGAACCGAAGAGTATATCCGATACAGCTCCTTCGGCCGACGACGAGATTGATGCCGAGCCCGTTGTGAAGGGGACCAGGTCCGCGCGCACCTTCGCTTCAGCCCCTGTATTCCGGACCTGTAAAGCGAAGAAAGGCGACACTCTCGAAAAGATTGCCCGCCGCAACAAGCTCGATGTTAAGCTTCTTTGCCAGTTGAACGGGATGAAGAAGGCTGCTCCGCTGAAACCCGGCCTGACGGTAAAAACCGGCACTGCCAGGGTTTATGCCAGCGCCGGTACGGTTGCAACAGATGCGCGCAGGAAGGGATCGTCACCTTCTTCGATTTGCTTCGCCTCCGATTCGAAAAAACCCGGCTCGCCAACTGCCGCCTATTACACTGTGAACAGGGGCGGCAACCTGCGCGACGTTTCAAGGAAGACCGGGATCGGGCTTTCCACCCTTTGCCAGTTGAATGCGCTTAGCCGTAATGCCAATCTTAAGCCTGGACAGAGAATAAAGCTCACTCAGGCAAATCTGCCGATAAGACCATCGTTGGGCAGTGCTTCCTGCTCGATCAAAGATACCGGTAAAAAGCATGCGACAGTTAAGCCGGAAAAGAAGTCTTTAAAGCCATCGGAAGCAAAAGCCAGGTCCACCACCTCAAGACCCTCGGCCAAGGGGAATTCCAAATCGGTGACAAAAGGAAATGGCCCGGCAAAGCATGCGGCAGAGGCCAAAGGAAAAGTAAAACCTGCAGCGTCCGCCAAAACGGCGGCAAAGAAGCCGGCCTTGAAGCAAGCGGGCAAGTCCGGGAAGCGTACGACCCTTGCGAGGAAATAAATTTATCGGGCCGGCGGGGACTTGAGTAAACTCCCGTTTACCGGCCCTTTTCTTTTTTAGAATTTAGGATATACTGAAAAGCTAAACGGGCACTATGCGGTGCCCGTTCTTTTTTGCACTTGGGTTTGAAGAAGAATACGGCATAAGTTCCATTTCAGAGAAAGACTTTTGGAGTTCAAATGTCCAACAACACCGCAGAACAAATCGAACGGCTGAGAAACATCGGCATCAGCGCCCATATAGATTCCGGGAAAACAACTCTTACGGAACGAATCCTTTTCTACACCCGGCGCATTTACGCCATTCACGATGTGAAGGGCAAAGACGGCGTTGGGGCCACAATGGATTTCATGGAGCTGGAAAAAGAGCGCGGGATCACGATCCAGTCTGCCGCCACCTGTTGCGCGTGGGACGATCACCCGATCAACATCATCGATACGCCGGGTCACGTCGATTTCACTATCGAAGTGGAACGGGCGCTTCGGGTTCTCGATGGGGCCGTCCTTGTGCTGTGCGCCGTCGGCGGGGTCCAGTCGCAGTCGGTTACCGTTGACCGGCAGATGGTGCGCTACCACGTTCCCAGGATAGCTTTCGTAAACAAGTGCGACAGGACCGGGGCGGACCCTTTCCGGGTGAGCAGGCAACTCCAGGATAAGTTGAACCATAATCCAGTGCTGCTTCAGATACCTATGGGCCTCGAGAGCGATCACCGTGGGGTAATCGATCTGGTGTCTATGAAGGCGCTCACTTTCGGCGGAGAACACGGCGAGGAATTGATCGAGTCAGAGATACCGGCGGACTTTATCGAGCTGGCGCATGAAAAAAGAGAGCAGATGCTCGATGCGGTATCTTTGTATTCCGATGAATTGACAGAGGCCATTTTGTCCGAGGAGCCGGTATCCGAAGATATGGTGGAGAAGGCTATCCGTAAGGGCACCCTTGCCCTGGAGCTTACCCCCGTTCTCATGGGTTCGGCTTACAAGAACAAGGGGGTCCAGCCGCTTCTGGACGCAATCCTGAAGTACCTCCCCAGCCCGCTCGATATCGAAAACGACGCCCTTGACCTGGACCGGGAGGAAGAGCGGGTCGTTCTTGGAAGCGTGTCCGATGCGCCTCTGGTAATGCTTGCGTTCAAACTCGAAGTAAGCCGCTACGGGCAGCTCACATATGTTCGCCTCTACCAGGGGACCCTCAACAAGGGCGACACGATCGTCAACACGAGAACGGGCAAACGAGTGAAAGCGGGGCGCCTGGTACGGATGCACGCCGATGAGATGGAGGAAATCGATTCGGCGGCGGCCGGCGACATCGTAGCCCTTTTCGGAATCGACTGCGCCTCCGGGGATACCTTCACGGACGGGAATGTGCGCTACGCTATGACATCGATGCACGTCCCTGCTCCGGTTATTTCGCTTGCGGTAAAGCCCAAGGATAAAAAGGCCGAGATGAACCTGAGCAAGGCGCTCACCCGCTTCACCAAAGAGGATCCCACATTTAAGGTTTACCTCGATGAGGAAACCAACGAGACTGTAATCTGCGGGATGGGTGAGCTTCACCTTGAAGTCTATGTCGAGCGGATGAGGCGCGAGTACAATGCGGAGATCGAAACGGGCATGCCAAAGGTCGCCTATCGCGAATCGCCCACCCGCAGGACGGAGTTCAATTACACCCATAAGAAACAAACGGGCGGGGCCGGTCAGTTCGGTCGTATCGCCGGGTTCCTCGAACCGCTTTCCGACGGGGATTTCGAGTTTGTCAATAAGATCACCGGCGGGGCAATTCCGACCGAATATATACCGTCATGCGAGAAAGGTTTCAGGCAGTGTCTCGCCAAGGGAGGATTCGCGGGATTTCCGGTCGTCGGGGCGCGGATTACGATAAACGACGGGGCATCCCATGCGGTGGACTCATCCGACATGGCTTTCCAGCATGCGGCAATCGGGGCTTTCCGCGAAGTCTACCAAAGATCGGCCCCGGTGCTCCTCGAGCCCATCATGCGCGTTGTGGTCGAAACCCCTTCCGAGTTTCAGGGCACGGTGCTGGGGAGCCTGAACCAGAGACGCGGAATAATCCAGTCCACATCGGAAGACGGCGTTTTCTCGATGGTAGAGGCCGAAGTGCCGCTCTCGGAGATGTTTGGCTACTCGACCGTGCTGCGGTCCTCAACCCAGGGCAAGGCTGAATACACCATGGAATTCTCCAGGTACAACGTGGTCCCGAAAGCCCTGGCCGAGGAAATCATAAAAAAGGAGAAGGAAAACCGCAAGTAACACGCACGATTCAGGAATTCAGGGATTTAAGAATTCAAGAGTATTCTACTCAGTGTCCAGCCGGGGGATTTTATGCCGCCAAGCTGGCGGCATAATTAAAAAATCCCCCTCCATCCCCATTTAGAAGCCGCTTCGCCCAAGGGTGAAGTACGAAGGGTGGAAATTTCACTCTTCACTCTTCTAACCTCACACTTTTTTTGGGATCTGCCGGGTTTCCCGCTGGAAACTATTCAGGGATTCGGGGACGTTGGATTCAATTACTCAATTTTGTTAAATCATTTCGGCGCTTTGTAGCTTTCCTGGAAGACCTTTTCGTCTACGTTGCCAGAACCCGGACCGCCACAATCAGGGGTATAGCAGCTAACGTTTACGAACTCGCATTTTGCCTTGCAGGACGGACAGGTTTCCGGCGGCGCCACAACATCAATCGTATTTCCACATTTGTTGCATTTCCAGGTTTCCATAGCTCTCTTCCCATTATAAAAGGCATGCAAAAAACCTAACAGAAAACCTCCACCATTTACAAACATCTCTGCATCGGAGACAATCAACTTAAGGACGCATTCGAGAAATGCAAATCGAGTGCGCTTTCTTGTACCGGAGTACGCTTATTTTTTTCGAAACGCAGGAATTTTGAGGTGTGAGGTTGGAGATGGTCGAACTAAACCGGCTACTTTTTTTCTTTATTTTTCTGTATCTGGGGCAAAGTGCTTTCAGCATCTGGCTCGATCGAATCAACCTGATCCATGCCGGGAAACATGCGAACAGGGCGCCGGCCGGGTTCGAAGGCTTTATCGATGAGTCAAAGCTAATCGCCGCAGGGGCCTATGCGCGGGCAAAAACCCGGATCGGGATTTTTGAGCAAATAGCTTCTGATTTGACGCTCTTCGTTATCGTGCTCTCAGGATTTCTGCCCCTCCTCGTCCGTTGCTCCGATAACCTGGGGCTGCCGCTGATTGCGGCGGGGCTCGTTTTCTTTTTTGTCCCCGAGTTTATTCATTTCCTGGTTGAACTTCCCTTCGGCTACTATAACACCTTCGCGGTCGAGCAGAAATTCGGCTTCAACAGATCCACACTGAAACTCTGGATATTGGACCACGTAAAGGCGGGATTGGTATCGGCCGCCCTCTTTGCGGCTGTCCTGTCCGCCCTTTTGCTCCTCATCGCCTGGTCGCCCCGTTTCTGGTGGTTTTGGGGTTTTGTCTTTGTGGCAGCCGTGCAGTTGGCGATGGCTATACTTTATCCCGTGGTCCTGGCTCCGCTCTTCAACAAGTTTGAACCGGTCCGGGACTTGGAACTTTCCGAAAAGATCAGAACACAGATGGAAAAAAGCGGCATCCGGGTGAAAAAAATCCTGCAGATGAACGCCGGGCTTCGGAGCCGCCACACAAACGCCTACTTCACCGGCATCGGGAAGACCAAACAGATAGTGCTTTTCGATACGCTGATCGAATCGCACACGCTAGATGAGATTCTTGCGGTGCTCGCGCACGAGGCGGGCCATTACAGAAAGAAACACGTCCTGAAGCAGCTTCTCATCTTTGCGTCTTTTTCACTCGCGGCTTTTTATGCCACATGGCTCTTCATTCAATGGCCGCTTCTTTTCTCCACATTCGGATTCGGCGCGCCGCTGTCCTACGCCGGGCTTTTCCTGGCCGGGGTCTTTTGGCGCAAGGCCGTATTCTTCCTCCAGCCGTTCTACATGAAAATATCGAGGCATTTTGAGAGAGAAGCTGACTCTTTCGCAGTTGACATGCTCGGAGCCGCTGCCCCGATGATAAGCGCGCTCAAGCGGCTTTCCGCCGATAACCTTTCCAACCTCAACCCGCATCCGCTCTATGTCTGGTTTCACTACTCCCATCCGCCCGTTGCGGAAAGAGTCGCCGCGCTGGAAGGGACCGCAGGAAGTCTCATCGGTAGGCAAGCGGACCTGAAAGGTACGGACGTTTAAACGATGACCGGGACTCTCATCAATGTGGGCGCGATCCTCATCGGAACGGCGATCGGCTCTTTGGCCGGCTCGCGGCTGCCATCGAGGATGCGCCGGATCGTACTTTATGGAATAGGCCTGGTAGTGATTCTTCTCGGATTCCAGATGGCCGTCCGGACCCGGAATATCCTTGTAGTGCTGGGGGCCATACTGATTGGCGGCATAATCGGCGAGTTATTGAGAATTGAAGACCGGCTGGAGCAGCTTGGACAATTCTTTCAGGCAAAGTTTTCAAAAGACTCCGAGCAGTCGATCTCAGAGGGATTCGTGACGGCGAGCCTGGTATTCTGCGTGGGTCCCATGGCCATTCTCGGTTCGATTTCGGACGGTCTGAGCGGCGACTACAGTCTGCTCTCCGTAAAATCCGTGATGGACGGATTTGCTTCCATTGCCTTCGGGGCCAGCATGGGATGGGGGGTTGGGCTTTCGGCGATTTCCATTCTGGTCTACCAGGGAGGGCTGACCCTTGCCGCGGGCTTCCTTCCCGGCGCGCTGAACGACGCCATGATTACGGAGATGACCGCTACCGGCGGTCTGATCATAATCGGGATCGGTATCAAACTGCTCGATTTAAAAGACCTGCCTCTGGCCAATCTCGTCCCGGCGATCGCAGTTGCACCGATTATACTGGCGCTCATTCCGGTATTCAGAGGGCTGTTTTAGACTTGAATCCTTCAATTCCTCAATCCCTCAACAATTATCCCACTTTTTGGTGAGCGCTGAGTCGATCCGTAATTTGATCGCAGGCGAAGACCAGCGACTCGAGATCCAAAACCTGCAGCACCCGGCTGTCAAAGAGAAATTTCACCCGGCTCTCATAGCCCTCATCCTTGATCTCATCCCAGAACAGGACGCGGATTGCAAGCTTCGGGAAAACAGGGAATTCGGCCGTAAAATCCACCCCGTGATCTTGTAGAGATACTTCATGTCCCCACGGACGACTCGCCTCTGCAAGAAGAGGGATTTTCCCGCTGTAGAGGCGGCTCAAGGGATCCTCGCTGTGCGCCTTCAAGCTCTTGACCTTGGAAACCGAATTGGGCAGGCTTTCCATTCCCACCCAGACCCCGGAGGGTTCGACCGCTCCGCCGATGACGTAATTGAAAATAAAAATCTTCTCCCATGGAGACAGTTCGCCGCCGGACAGCTTCTTTATATCGGACACGGTCACCAGGACGAGATCGCTGAAATAGGGGATAATGAGTGTGCTCTGACCGGCCCGCTCATCGAATTCCGCGCCAAGACAGTGTGCCACTGCGCGGAAATCGCACTTTTTGACTTCCTCACAGAGGAATTCCATCGTCTTGTCGAAACCCTCGCGGCTAACGCCGATACCCGAGCGAAGCTGCTCATTCAACCGGTCCCGCAGGGTTTGGATCTGCTGCCGGTCCAGGTGGGGACAGGCGTCAACGTCCTGCTGTCCGGCAACTGCCAGGGTTGCAAAAGCAAGGCACGTGTTTTGGCCGCATTCTCCACAGTTGGTGCGCGGAGTAACCTTGTAGAGCTCAAGAGGGGCAACTCGATTTTTCAAACTTTGCCGATCAGCCATGGGCAGCGTTTCCTTTTCGTTTACTACGGCGTCTTCACGCGCAAAAAAGATACCCGGTGGAGGGCCGGGCAGGTATTGCGCGATGGGTCTTAGTTCGCCTGTTTTGACGCCCGGGCTAACCCGGGGATTGCCTTACGGCATAGCCCATATAGGACAGACGCAGGTCACCGGTTTCGGAAAGTTTCAGGGCGGCCGCCATCTCTTCGTTGCGCATTTTGCCTGTCTTTATCGCTCGCAGATGCCGCAGGAGTATAAGGTAGTTCCTTTTTTCGGGGGCAATGCCCTTCATCTCCCGGTGGACCAGGTTGCAGGTTTGCATGATTGCAGTCAGTTCGGCAGGCTTGATGAATTTTTCCCATACATGGGAGTTCACCCTGCAGCATCTGGTGAGCGGCCAGTCCTGCCAGATCTTTATCAGGGCTATTTTGCTCAGCCAGGTCCGATTGACCGTGTCGTAGAAAAACACTCCCCCCGGCTTCAACAAGCGCGACACTTCCCGAATGACCTTTTCGAGGTCGTCTACATGCTCGAGCACATCGCAGCAGGCAACCAGATCGAAAGAGCCGTCGGGAAACTGCATTGCTTCTCCCCGCCCGACGTCGTACCGGATATCCAGTCTGTTTTCGGCGGCGTGTTTTCGCGCCGCCGCCACGGACTTTGCCGATGGGTCGATTCCCGTTACCTGGAAACCATCCCTGGCAAATTCTTCCGCGAGAAAACCGCCCCCGCAGCCCACGTCCAAAACGGTCTTCCCGGGGATTCGGAGCCGTTGCAATATCCTCTTGAAATAGCCATACCTTACCGGGTTCACGCAGTACCTGAGGCTGGACAAACCAAATTCGGCGTCATCATTCCACCATGTGTCGCCGTATATCTCATAAATTTCATTATCTACCTTCGGGCAGGTTTTCATATTCATCAGATTGGCGCCGTCTGCCTCATGAGAAAACTCCTATCCCAGCCCCAGCCATATCCCGCCTCGGTAAACCAGCGCCGATATGATAAACGCCGTCACAGTGTTGAATACCAGCGAAAAGAGCCCCCATTTCCACGTAGATTCCCGAATGATGCAGGTTATGGTCGCCAGACAGGGCGCGTATAACATAATAAAAATAATCAGTGAAAACGCCTTTAGCGGGCTCCATGACGCATCAGCCGCCAGGCGGCTGCTCAGAGGTATTGTCTCACCCCTTCTGGACTGCCCGAGCGAGTAGGCGGTGCCCAACGTCGATATGATAACCTCTTTGGCCGCAATCCCGGAGAGCAGGGCGACGTTGGTGCGCCAGTCAAATCCATTTGCAGCGGTAATAACGGTGAGGCCGGACCCTATTCGGCCTGCAATCGAGTTTTTCAGGGCCGCCTGGGCCTCTTTATAATCAACCTCCTGGAGGCGGGCTTGAGAACCGGAACCGCCGGCCGGGTTTGCCGCCGCCTCGCCGGGCGGTGCATCGGCCAGGATGGCGGCCCGCTCCTCGTCATAAATCTTTTTCTCTGTTTCGGGAAGTCCGGGGAATGACATAAGGGCCCAGAAAATTATGGAAATAGCAAGGATGATCGTACCGGCCTTGCGTATATACTGCCAGGTCCTCTCCCAGGTGTGGATGAGCAGCCCCTTGAAAGTCGGCAGCCTGTATGGAGGCAGCTCCAGCAGGAAAGGCGTGCTCGGCCCCCGCAGAATGGTCGAGCGGATCAGTTTAGCGATCAGCAGGGCAGCCGTCCATGACAGGATGGTCAGAAGGGACATGACCTGGGCCTGTTTTGCAGCGAAAAACGCCCCGATGAGCATCGCGAAAACAGGAAGCTTTGCCCCGCAATTCATGAAAGGCGCGGTGATGAGTGTGGCGATGCGCTCGCGCGGGCTTCTGAGGGTCCTGGTGGCAAGCACCCCGGGAACGGCGCAGCCCCCGGCTATCCCGCCCGATATGATGTAGGCCATGACTGAACTGCCGTGAAGACCGAAGGTGCGGAAAACACGGTCGAGCATATAGGCAACGCGAGCAAGGTATCCCGTATCTTCGAGAAATGCGATTGCAAAGAACATGAACAGGATTAGCGGCACAAACCCGAGGACCCCGCCCACTCCGTCGATCACGCCTGAGACGATCAGCGACTTGAGAGGCCCCGGAGGCAGTGTCGAGTCCGCAAATCGTCCCAGCGCCGAAAAGCCGGCCTCCAGCCATGCTACCGGTGCCTTACTGTATGTGAAGGTGAATGTGTAGACTGCGTAAATTATAAGTATCATGGCGATGGGGCCGAAGAAACGATTGGTGAGCACCCGGTCGATCTGATCCGTGAGGTAGAGCCGGTCTGCTTTATGGCTATGTTTTACGACCCCTTCCTTTAACAGGGCGGCGATAAAGCCGTAGCGGTGATCGGCTATAATGGCTTCAGGGTAGCTGTCCAGAGTCTTTCGGAGATGTTGCGTGACTTGCTCGGCGAATTGCTCGAGTTTAGCGGAAAGGGCCGGGTCCTTTTCCTTCCCCTTTCGAATTACCTCCTCGTCGGCTTCAAGGTACTTGAGAGCGGTCCACCGTGCAGGGAGGAAATCCGTAAGAAAAGCCGCAGCCCGAATTTGGGCCTCCATCGTGTCGAGAACGGGGTCGATATCCGGTCCGTAAGAGATGTGAAGCGGCTCCCAATCAGCATCTTTTTGCGCCAGTTGTGAGGCAGCCGCCAGTAGTTCCTCTTTGCCCCTGCCTGTGCGCGCAACCGTTGGGATAGCCTGCAGCCGCAACCTGCGCCCGAGTTCTTCGCAATTTATCTCAAGGCCTCTTGCGGCCGCCATATCGACCATGTTCAAGGCTACCACTAGCGGGATGCCGAGCTCGAGGAGCTGGATGGTGAGGTAGAGATTTCGCTCCAGGTTGGATGAATCGACTATGTTTATAACCGCGCGGGGGCGGTCCTGGATGAGAAAATTGCGGGCTACGAGTTCCTCGAGCGAATAGGCGGTGAGCGAATAGGTACCGGGGAGATCGACCAACAGGATCTGTCTGCCGTTTACCTGGCAGTATCCTTCCTTTTTTTCGACCGTTATTCCCGGATAGTTTCCAACATGCTGATGCGCGCCCGTAATAGCATTGAAAAGCGTTGTCTTTCCGCAGTTCGGATTCCCGGCCAGCGCGATCAGGTTTTCCCGAGGGTGATTCATAAGACTTCTTCCACCTCGGCCTCCATAAAATCGGACTCATTATTGCCTGGAAAATTGACCATACCTGACATTTATCGGAAAGAAACGGCGCTCGATACGCCGTCCACTTTTCCGGCCTTATGCGGAAGGGATTACGAGAATCTTGTCAGAAATATCTTTTCCCAGACTGAGGACCCCGCCGTTCACACGGACACATCCGCTGCAGACCAAATGCATCTCGACCCCCGGATAAATGCCCAGCGCGGCCATCCGGGCGCACAGCCCGCGGTCCCCGTGTACGCAGGCAACTTTGACCTTCCCTCCGGACTCGGCATCGCAGAGAGGCATCAGGACGCACTCATGGCCCGACGGCCGGTCGAAGCGTGTGCAAGGATTGTTTTCCGCATGGCTTAACATCATGGATCGCTCCCGGATCAAAGAAACCAATAGTTAGGTACGCCAAACTTTGCAAGTTGTCAACATCTTTTTTCGTAGCGTCTCATTAATTTTAGCGGCCCCAACTAGAGGGCCCAAAAAACGCCGGCAACAGGAGGCCGGCAGACGGTGGATTTCAAAACGCTTTTGGCTGCAAGCCCGATTTGGCTAACCCGCTGCGTGACATGCATTCTCGTGACCGGTGATCGATGCGCGGCTGGAAACGGCGCGCTCTTCGAACAGGCTCGACATGAAGTGTGCCTGAACGGGTAGGGGCGAGAAAATGGTTACAAAGCGGTTGCAATGGAGGAGCACGGCAAAAAAAGGAGCCAGCATTATCCCGCTGACCCCTCGTTTTTCTTTACATGCCGGAGGTCGGAATCGAACCGACATGGCACATCAGATTACAATAAAATAAAATACTATGGTAAATATTTTTGCCTCATACGCTGCAAATACTTGGCTATCTTGCCTGGGAGAAGGCAATAAGCAAAATATGGAAAAATACGAAAAGCTTGCCTTTGATAAAAAACCAACATTTTTCCAAAGCAATAGCGAGCTTGTCTAATATCTGCAATGTCCAGGAAGTTATAGCAAATATCATTGTTCAGCCAGGTTAACTTATTATTAATAAATGATATGTCAAAGTGTTCAATTAATTGTGGATCGGATTTCAACGCTTTTATAAACGGAATTAGTTTACTCTCGTTCATCTTGCCTGTATTGTCCGTCAAATTGCCGTTGTGTGACCTGTAGATAACCAGTGGTTCGGGTACATAAGCAAAACGGTAATGTCGTGCGATTCGGCTCCACATTTCCCAATCCCCGTCGCGCTCAAACCGTTCATCAAACCAACCTGCCTTATCAAAACATTCCCTTTTCACGAGAACAGAAGACGGTAACACGCGATTTTCAGAAAGAAGCTGCGTATAGCAATCCCCTGTAAACCTGTCTCGACCAACCTCTTTCGAGATTTTCTCTCCCGTGACCATATTCCAGTGCAAGATGTTGGAATGGACAAGCCCTATTTCGGGTTGTTGGACAAGGCAATCGTACTGTTTTGACAACTTATCCGGGAGCCATACATCGTCCGCATCCAGAAATGCCAAAAGTGTTCCGGACGCTAATCGTATCCCGGTATTTCGAGCACGGACAATACCTGCGTGTTCCAGGCAGTGGTAACGAATACGGTCCCTATATTGTTCAAGGGCTTCCCGAGTGTTATCGGTCGAACCGTCATCTATCACCAGGACCTCTATGGGAGAAAAGGTTTGCTCGAGTGCGGACCTCACCGCGTCGCACACGAAAGACGCTGCATTGTAAGATGGAATAATTACAGATATGAGATTGTTCATGCTCGCACGTTTCCAGGAATCGTTCAGGATTGGATGAAATAATGTTCAGGCACTCGGTCGCGGTTTAGCAGGACACCCCAGGCCTTGATGTAAAAATAGGCAACTGACGCAACTAATATGCCAACCATCGAAATAGCCTCTGGCCTTGATCTATGCGGTAAGGATCGGACTCGATTGTAGGCTTTCACCTACAATTAGCGTTTGTCATTTACTACACTTCAAAGTGGTCGCCAACGGACTCGCCGCGTATGCCATTTCCGAGGCGAGCTTGACGGACGCAAGTCCAATTGCCGCTTCTGTTTCTGCCGCCACGAGAATGCGAAGCGCTTAATTCTTCCTTGGAATTCGCTGGTCCTGCAAGCTATGGTCCCGTGCTGGTGGGCGCAATCGGGGGCGCGAGGTGGGGAGCTTTAACAATTCCTTCCACGGCTTTCTCACATCTGAGGAGTGAGGAAGACCTGAGAGAGGCCGCACTCATGCAGGAAGAATATTTAAACTCCGTTACGGGCAAAGAAATGGGCAAAGTCATCGAAATAAAAAAGCGGGCAGAGCCCGCAAAGTGAATGCCGGAGGTCGGAATCGAACCGACACGAGGTTGCCCTCACTGGATTTTGAGTCCAGCGCGTCTACCAGTTCCACCACTCCGGCTTGCATCGGATTTTAGTCAGGGGCTTTGGCGGGTGTCAAGGGAAATGCGAAAAAGCCGGACCGAAGATTTAGGGTCCATCCGGCAAATGAGTCACGCGAAGACGCGAAGAAGAGGACGCAGGTTAGAAGCAGGTTAAAGGCGTTACAGAGAAGTTGCGCAGGCAGCAACCGGAGGCCGCCTCGCTCCAAATGTGAAGGGTGAGGTTAGAAGGGTGAAAAATTCACCCTTCGCTCTTCGCACTGCAAACTTCGTTTACCCGTTCGCTGCCCGCTACCACTGCGGAAGACATTAAAGAATGTCGTAACGATATAGTCTATCATGAAATGGACTCTTCGATCGCGGCGGCAGGCGCCCGCTATATCCCGGCTCCGCCATCTCTCAGGCTCTGCAGGACAGCAAGCTTTTAAAAACCTCACAAATCGGCTTGACACCTCCGTTCAAATTGGATAGAGAAGTATGGTTACGCTTGAGCTGAAATCAAATTTCGGCAAGGCGGCTGTACGGGGCTGTAGCTCAGTTGGGAGAGCGCTTGAATGGCATTCAAGAGGTCCGGGGTTCGACTCCCCGTAGCTCCATAGGAGAAATCAAGGGGTTAACGGAATGACCGTTAGCCCCTTTCATGTTCCTGTCCATCTCACTCCCGCCGCCTCCACCAAAATTTGTTTTAGGTTCCCCAGTTATGCGACATCACGCATAGGCTTCACTTCCTCTTCGATTTTTCCGCCCAACCGATCCTCTTCGATGTCCAGGTCATAGGATACCTGAAGGTTAAGCCAAAGCTTGGCGGTAGTCCCAAGGAACCGGGCCAGGCGCAGAGCCGTGTCTGCTGTAATGCTCCTTTTGCCCTTCAATATAGCGCTAATCCTTGTCTTGGGCACATTTAGCTCCTTCGCAAGCCGATAAGGCGTTATCCCCATAGGTTTCAGGAAGTCCTCAAGTAAAATCTCGCCCGGATGAACCGGCGGGAACTTTTCTTCGCAGTCGTTCACATCACCCTCCATTTCAATGATAGCCGGTGATCTCCACTTCACAAGCCCGGCCATCACGCCACTCAAAACAGATAGGCCACTGATCGTTGATCCGTATACTCCACTGTCCTTCACTGAGCGTAACCATTGTAAACTATAATCGTGCCCACACAGAGATCGAACTGAAATGGTTTATGGACGGCTCAAATTAGCTATCGAGCTAATCACGCGATGCAGCCTGCCTCATGGACCTTCGCCGGTCACGGTAGCGAGCGTAGAGGCTTTCTTTTTTACAAGTCGTTGAGGTCATTGCCAAAATACTCCACAATCTCGCCCGCGTCCTTTTCAACTCCCTCGACGTAATTACCGTGGACTTCGTAAACCATTTTCCTCGAACCATGTTGCATGTTTTTAAATCGGATACTGTCGCCGTTAAAATGGGTATTTGTAAGTCGAAAAGCACGTTCTAAAACTCTCAAATAGTCAATTATGACCGCTCTTTCCTTGGGTAGCCCAGCTTTAGCGAGGTCCGACCCCGAACGCACAAGGAGAAGGCTCTAAAATATTACCTTGAGGTATGTTGCCTTGACCTAAATGGTCCACAAAACACCGGTGGGGTCAGTGACCCCGTGCTGCGTTCTTCATTGAAAATACAGGATTTTGATGGTAAGGATGCTTGGCTGGCACATGCCGTCATCGACAAGATCATTGAAATTATTTTCCGTCTGAAACCCGATGAAAATAGCGTGTATCAGTATTTTATGGAAATGGCAAAACACGACAGGCTCAATTTGCCATTACCTCTTTTACCGCAAGAGGCTTGGGACAGGTTATCGGCTGAGCTTTATGAATAATGGGACTAATTGAAGGCATTGTGGGTGAACTGGCATAATTAGCTTTCAGTGAAAAGTGGTGGACTATGGATGTCAGGACTGTCTTGAATACATCTCTCAAAATAGTTGGCGTATTTTATGCTTTGAGCGCACTTAATATGCTGTTGGTAGACACCACACAAACTATTCTTTCATGGGATTTATTTAGAAATTTTCCTCCGCGCGATCTCATAAGTAAGATGTCGGAAATCGAAATTACGTTTGCAGCAATTGCACTGACTCGCGTTGTTTTATTTGCGATTTCCTTGACTGTTATTTTCAAGTCAGAATGGATAGTTAACAAAATAGTAAAAGGTGGATATGACCTCGAAGGATTGTCGCCTGATATCCCTTCTATATCCATTTTTGATACGGCGATCAAAATATTCGGTTTCTTCTCAATTCTATCTGCCATACCCTATGTCTCAGATGTGCTATCTAAATATTGCATTATGAAGAATAAAGTGGAGTTACTCGATAGTCACAGCAAAATCGCACTTACTTCGTCCGGTTTATCTGCGATTCTTTACTTATGTACTGGATTATTGTTAGTTTTTTATTCAACTATTCTTGCGGAGAAGCTCACGAGAAGACACGGTTTAGAGTCAGATATAACTGACGTAGATGAAGCATAATGTTGTAGTGAATTCTTTTAATCACTGTAGGGCAGCGAAACCGATGAATAGAATGCGTCCCATGGTTTTTAAGAACCGCTCAGAGATATCTGCACTTTTTCCGGCTTCGTGAGAGAATCGTTATGTGGGTCCGCAAAGAGCCAGAAGAAGTCAGAAAAATGAAGAGGAGAAAATGGCTTAGCCCGTTAGTCCCATTCGGAATCGGGATTTTTTGCTTCGCCGTTTGCGCATTTTCATTGAAAATTGGATATCATAAGTGGATTGTTTTCAATGATCCGATGCCGTGGGATGTGTTTTTCACCCAAGGTCTGAGGAAAGTCTCTATTTTAGGGGCAATCATCTTCCTGCTGTCTTATGTATGGCAGTTAGTATTCAAGCGCCCAATTTTACAATCATCCGTTTCCTTTTGCGAGAAGTGTGACCGAGTAAGGGACCAGAAGAGTAATGCGCAATTTTGTGACTGCGGTGGCGAGTTCGTAAGTCTGGATGAAGTAAAATGGGTTGAAAACGGGCGACGATAAAGACAGAGCCATTTCCGACTTTCAGGTTCAATGGCATTCTGGTTCCCGTAGCTATTGCACTCGCCCGGCTGGCATTACCTCCGGTGGGTTGACTTTCTCGATGAACCTGAAAATGTCGCAAAAGCAGATCGATGCTTGTTTCCTTGGGATGCTCATCTTATACACAGTTTCGTGGATGACAGTCCCTAGCAGATTTCACTGGTGGGACTTCATCGCCATAGCTTTCATTATTATCTATCTTTTGCTTCGGGCCATCTATCTGGTGCCTAGAGTGGTAGTGAAGGTTTTCTTCGGTAGAACGGTCGATTTCGAAGGACAAGATTGGCACAGCCTCGTGGTCTGGTCAGGCGGGATATTGGTCATTTTGATTCTGGTCTGCTACTTGGTATTGGTCTACATCAATAACCGCTGAACATAAAAAAACAAAGCGGTTTAACAGCAATTCCTTCATCTGTTATTGCAGCGTGCGGGGCTCATGGGCTGATTTAGTCGTTTCCGCAGGGTTTCGGTTCCAGTTGCCGGAATCGGCGCCACATGGGACGCCGGATCAGGACCCGCTTTCCAGCCCCATCCAGGGCTTTGCAAGACTATGCTCGATCCCGAGTTGATCCAGGATTCGCGCGGCCACAAAATCAAAGATGTCCTCAACCGACCGGGGCCTGTGGTAAAAACCGGGCATTGCGGGAAGGATTATCGCTCCGGCTTCGGCAACCTTCAGCATGTTCGAGAGATGGACCCGGTTGAGAGGCGTTTCGCGGGGTACGACAATGAGGGGACGGCGTTCCTTCAGGCAGACGTCGGCCGCCCTGTGGATGAGGCTTTGGGACAGACCGGCGGCGATCGCGCCCAGGGTTCCCATCGTACACGGCACGATCACCATGCCTGCGCACGGAAACGACCCGCTGGCAAACGGGGCCGTGAAGTCCGATTCCTCATATGTTAGGACCTGCGCCGGGAGGTCCTCGTTCAGCGCCACCCCGGTTTCCAGTTCATAGACAAGCCTGCCAGCCTCGGACGACATGAGGTGAATGACATAGCTCTCCTGCGGGATCGAGCGCAGCAGTTTCTGGGCGTATCCGGCGCCGCTCGCGCCGGTGATCGCAACCAACAGGTTTCGCTTTTTCAATTTGAGTATTCCGCTTTGAGGTTCACGAGCGCTTTCCATCCTTCCCGAAATCGCGAGCCGGGGGAAGTCATAAAGAGTGTTCAAGACCGGGCGGGAATAAATCCCGCCCCTACAGCACAGTCGCGCGGCTCAATAGTAGAGGAGGGGGAGCGCAGCGCTGTATGCCCTCCAGATCGACAGCTCACAAAATCCTGTAATGTGCTCAGGGGGGCCAGGTTGATCGTCAGCACCCGACTTGCACGCAACCCGGTATTAGGCAACCGAGGCAAGAGGCCTGTAGATATCGAGCCGCGGCGCCCGTTCAAGCTCCCCGATCTGAAAAAGACAGGAGTAGAACATCTCGAGACCTTTGCGCTCCCCTTCGTTCAAATCAAACTGGAGGCAACTGTAATACTCCTGCGCCTCCGAGAGTTCCAACAGCCCGCTCTTCGCGGCTTGCTCACAGATTCTGCCGATGTTGGAGCGGCCCCATCTCTTGGAAGAAAGAAGGGCCTCGACCGCACCCGCTATCCGCCCGTTCTTTTCCGTAACCGTCTGTTTGCGAATCACCCATACGGCGTACACGAACGGGACCCCGGTCCACTCATACCAGGCTGCCCCCATGTCCAGTACGTGAGGAAAAAGGCCGCTTCGGGCGAGCCGCAGGGCTTCGTCCCCGATTGCAAGGCACGCTTCGGGAAATTCGTTTCCCGCCAACCGGGCCGAGCAGGACCCCGTTTCAAATCGAAGATCCACCCCGTAGCGCAGCCTGCTCAGGACCTTGAGCAGCCCGACCGAGGTGTGCGACTGCGAGCTTGCCAGGACTGTCTGGCCGGAAAGCCGCTCGATGGGCGTGCGGCTAAGCAGGAGCACGCTCTTTACCCTGCCCGCCGAGCTGATGGAGAGATCGGGCACTATGTAATAGAGATCGGCCCGCCGGGCGTATTCGATCGAAGAAACAGGGCTGATGTCCAGCGCCCCGCTTGCGCAAAGCGCGTTCAACTCGGATGGGACCCCCGCGACTATCTCGAAGGGATTGGCTATTATGCCGGATTCAAGCGGATAATAGACCGGAAGAACATTCAGAAAATCAATCCTTCCGAGTCTCAGCTTTGTGAATCGTCCACCCATTTGCATGCTCCTTGTTTTCCAGATTGAATAAGAGATTCAGCAAGATTGGATTCGTCAACTCCGGATTGGATTGTGACGGCTAAAAGATGAGCTTTTGCCCCGGGCTCCAGGCTGCCGAATTCACCCTTGCGGCCGAGCGCGCGGGCGGGATTTAGCGTTATCATCTCGAGCACCTTTTCGGGATGGACCGAAGGATGGTTATCGAGCGTAAAACCGGCTTCGGCAAAAAGGTTCAGGTCCGTGTTGCTCGCAAGGCTGTCGGTCCCCAGGGCGCAATTGATGCCAAGTGAGAGCGCTTCTTCGATACGCGGGCTCCCCGAGCCAAGATTCCGGTTGCTTCTCGGACAGAAAACCACGGTGCAATTTTTTCGCGCCGCAAGCGACCAGTCCGATTCAGTCATATGCACGGCGTGCACGAGAAGAGTGTGGGAATCAAGCGCGCCGAGGCCGTCCAGATACTCGAGAGGTGTTTTGCCGGGGGGCTTCCACGTGGGGTCCCAACGCTCCAGCATATCGAGAAGCTCGCGGCAAAAGCCTTTGCCGCTGCGCAAAAATTCGATCTCTTCGGGATGTTCGGCCGCGTGAATCGAAAAAGGAAGCCCGCGCGCCCGCGTCCACTCTTTTGATTCCGCGATGATTGCTGGGGAAACGGAATAGACCGAGTGGGGGACAAGGGCAGGGCAGGCGTCGCCCACCTGAGGCGCCGGCGCCAGACCGCTCGCTTCGATCTCGACGGCCCGCCCGCCAACCCACGCGGCGGGCATGGCGGCCGCAACCGAGTTGAGATTGAATCCCAGCAGCTCGAGGAAAACCTGCCGCTCGGGAATCTTCGAGAAGGTAGACGGCCGAACTATCGCTCCCCCGTTGGTTATATCTCCGCAAAGCCCCGTTCCGCCGGTGAAAAGCTCGGCAGAGCCGGCCAGCAGGCCTTCATCGGCGCCGTGCGGTCCCATTGCGGCGCGAAGCGGTAGTAAGAGTCCGATCCATTCACGGAATCCGGGCTGAGGAAAGGGTATTCTGCCTCTAAGGGCCGAGAGTTCGAGATGGGTGTGAGCGTTCACCAGGGCTGGAAAAAGGGCGGCTTGCCCGTGGTCGGCCAGCCGGACGCCGGCAGGAGAGTCCCTGCGGATAGCCGGGAAAGGTCCCACCGCTGCAATCCGGCCGCCGTGGATCAGAACTGCTCCATTGCGCACAGGCGGAGAGCAAACCGGCACTATCCATTCGGCCCGGTGGATCACCGGAGGGGCGGAGCAAGGAGCAGGAATAAAACGACCTTCCGGCTCCCGGCTTCCTGTTTTGTTTCTGCTTTTTCTGCTCACTGTTCACTGCTCACTGTTCACTGCATTTTCACTCATATCCACTCGTAAGCCATCCTGCGCTGCTGCGGCTTGAAACCGGCGGATTCGATTATCCTGCGGATCTCTTCGACCGAAAGGCGGAAGTGGACCCCCGCAGCGGCTACCACGTTTTCTTCTATCATAGTGGACCCGAAGTCATTGGCGCCGAAAAACAGGGCCAACTGGGCAACCTTCGGACCCATGGTCACCCAGGATGCCTGGATGTTGTCGAAGTTGTCCAGGACAAGCCGTGAAATTGCCAGGAGCCTGAGATAAGAGACGGCGGTTTCCGGTTCCCTCGGGATCGCGGTGTTCTGGGGCTGGAAGGCCCATGGAATGAATGCGGTGAACCCCCCGGTGCGGTCCTGAAGATCACGCAGGGCGAAAAGGTGCACGAGCCTCTCTCTTGGCGTCTCTTCGTGGCCGAACATCATGGTCGCGGTCGTGCGAAGGCCCTGAAAGTGCGCCTCCTCCATGACGCCCAGCCATTCGGCCACCGAACATTTGCGCGGAGACACCCGCTGCCTCACCGGGTCGGACAGGATTTCCGCACCGCCTCCCGGGATCGAGTCCAGTCCGGCATGCCGGAGCCGGGAGATCACCTCGCCGACGCCGACGCCCTCCATGCGGCTGAAAAACACGATCTCCGGAGGCGAGAAAGCATGCACGTGAATGGGATATTTAGACTTGATGAAGCTCAGCATCTCTTCATAGAAAGAGAGCGGCAGGTCCGGATGGTGCCCGCCCTGCAACAGGATCTGGGTGCCACCCAACTGCAGTGTTTCCTCGATTTTTGCGGACAACTCCTCACGGCTCAACACGTAGGATTCACTGTGGCCGGGGGGCCGGAAAAACGCGCAGAAACGGCATCCGCACACGCAGACGTTGGAATAATTGATGTTGCGGTCGATAACGTAGGTAACAACAGGCTCGCTATGTTTTTCCATCCGCATGCGATGGGCCTCGCCGCCCAGTTCGTGGAAGCCGGCGCTCCGGTAAAGCTCCCAGGCCCGATCGATACCCAACCTGTCGTTTTGTGCCATAATCCGCTCCGCTCAATCCGCTCCAGCCCGCAGCCTCACAGCGTTCTCATCCGTCGGAGCGCGGCAGGCCGGAAGCGAGCGGCCTAAACAGGCTGTCCCGTTCCACCGGTTCGAAACCCGCGTCCCGGATATTCATCTCTATTTCCCGGCGGGTCATTGCCTGCTGGGACTCGGCCCCTGCCATGTGCCCGATCTTTTCCTCGACCACCGTTCCGTCGAAATCGTCAGCGCCGTAGCACAGGGCCACCTGGGCGAGTTTGACAGAGAGCATCACCCAATAGGCTTTGATGTGCGCAATGTTGTCGAGCATCAGTCTGCTCACGGCAATCGTTTTCAGGTCGTCCACCCCGGTTGTCGGCGGAAGATGGCTCAGTTGGTTGTTCGCCGGCTGAAACGAAAGAGGAATAAAGCAGACCAGCCCGCCCGTGGCGTCCTGAAGCTCCCGAAGCGCCGCCATGTGCTCGAGGCGTTCCCTTACGGTCTCGATATGCCCGTAGAGCATCGTGGCGTTGGACTTCAGTCCGGCTTCATGGGCCTGCCGCATGACGTCCAGCCACCCGTTGCCGTCCAGTTTCTCGGGACAGAGGAGCTCTCTTATGCGCGGGCTGAAGACTTCGGCCCCGCCGCCCGGAAGCATCTGAAGACCCGCAGATTTCAAGCGGGCGATAACATCTTTTACCGGGATACGTTCGTTTTTTGCAAAATGGGCGATTTCAACCGCTGTAAACGCTTTGATGCAGGCATTGGGCTGTATGCGGACAATCTTTCGCAGCAGACCCTCAAAGAAGGAAAGGGGCAGGTCGGGATGACAGCCGCCCACTATGTGCACCTCGGTCAGCTCCCTGCCTCCGGCGCGGACTTTATCGAGGATTTCTTCTTCGGAGAGTTCAAACGAAAGCGGATCGCCTTTTTTTCTGCTGAAAGCGCAGAAGCGGCATCCGTTTACGCAGATGTTCGAGTAGTTGATGTGGCGGTTTACTACGTAGTAGGCCACATTTCCGTGAAGCCTTGTCCTGGCATGATGAGCGAGCGAGCCGAGAGCGTTCATGTCCGGGCAGGCGAAAAGCCTCTCACCCTCGGAAATCGTGAGCCTCGCCCCTTCCGCAACTTTGTGACTGATGTCTTCCAGGCCGAGTTTTCTAAAGTACCCTGGTTCGAGCATTTTCCCTTCCCTCGGAGTCAACGCCGGGCGAGGCCCCCATCCCGATTCTAAGCAGCCTTATGAATTCGTCTACCTTGCGCTCCAGTTCCTCCCTCGGGGCCCGGTATATGCCCGCACCCGCATCGAGAAAGGAAACGCAGTAAGCTTGCAGGAACCGGTCGAGCAGGGCGTCCAGCATGAAAACGGCCATGTCGATATGCGTGTCCGGCCTGAGGTCCCCCCCGGCAATCCCGGCCTCTACTATAGGACGCAGGTATTCGGCCGAAAAAAGGTGCACCTGCTCCAAAAACTCGGCCCGAAGAGGGAATTCTTCCTGGAAAATCATCTTGAGGTAGATTCGATAAACCCTGGGGTGGCGCTCGATAAAACCGATTCCCGCCAGCGTGCTTTCTTTTATTCGTTCAAAAAAATCCGCATTGGAAGTGTCTCTCTTTACCTGCCGCAGCGATTGCCTGACAAGCTCAACCGCATAGTCGAAAATGACATGGAAAAGACCTTCCTTGCTCCCGAAGTACTGAAAAAGAGATCCCTTGGCTATGCCGATCCGCTCGACCATGCGATTCATGCTCGCCTGCCGGAACCCGTGGCGCGAGAACTCATCTGCGGCCGCATCGAGGATCTTGCTCTTTTTGGCTTCATCAAGGTTGTTGAAAGTAGAGCGCGGCAACATGTAATCCTCGCATCGGAAAATAAATGACCGGGCGGTCATTATAGACGGCGCACATGTTTTGTCAATCCGATAAAGTGACCGGCTGGTCATGGGCATTCAAAAAAGCTCGAAAGAACGGGGGGAATGTTTTTTCATTTTGATTGCGGAATTTTCGGCACTCTGTGGAGAAAGAACACGGGAAGGGGAGGTGGACCGTTTCTACTTATTGCGAAAGCTCGAAGAACACATATTCACGCTGGCATGCGGGGCATTTCATGGTCACTCTGTCTTTGCTTTCGCAATGGAGGCCTATCCTTGTTCCGCAGAAATCGCATCTTCTGCACAACAGCAGCCCCCGGAACCGCAGGATTGTATCCCCATGCCTGTTGGATGGCTGGGAGGTCGAGCTCTCTTCCATTTCGGAAGGGTCTACCTTGAGAGGAAGTGCGTCCTGTTTACCCATTTAAACCCTGTTAGCCCTTTTGTATTGACAGCCTTAAAACGTTTTATGGCTCATTACCGAAAAAAAGTAAAGAAGAAGCACGGACGGACACAACTCAACTTGAATCCCTGCTATATTGAGCCAATCTCAGAATAAAAGACGCGCGAGATACGATTCCGGTTGACTCAATTTTCCAGAAAAATAAAAAATATTCGGTGCTTGCGCAACACCGCAGCTCTCAACATCTTGTGGGGGAAATTTTGTGTCGCCTCTGCTTTATGAGACGTACGTTTTGGGGAGCCGGGACTTTGCCGTGCGGTTCGGCGGGATTCATGTTTTGAACGCGCCTGTGGAAGGTGACAGCCAGGGAGCCAGGTCTTAAATGCAAGGGAAATGAGGACCGGCGATTTTTATATGAGAGCAGGAGGGTTTGGAGATGAGCGACTACAGTCATGAATGGTTTTGCCGGCAAATTGTGGACGGCGCCCAGGACGCGATCATATTTGCCGACCGTGAAGGAATAATTCGTCTGTGGAACTCGGGTGCGGAGGCTATTTTCGGTTATAGCGCAATTGAGGCCATCGGGCAGGACATTGAAATCATCATCCCGGAAAAACTGATAGAACGCCACACGCAGGGATACCTCAAGGTCATGGAGACGGGCGACTCCAAATACGGGCGCGAACTGTTGGGCGTGCCTGCAATTCGAAAGGACGGCGCCCGGATTTCAATTGAGTTCAGCATAGTTATTCTGAAGTCAGATGAGGGCCGAGTGGTAGGGGCAGCGGCCGTTATCCGCGATGTGACAGCCAGGTGGGAACGGGAAAGGGCATTGAAAGAGGCGATAAAATCACATGCAGCAGCCGTTTAAGCCGACCAGGGAACAGGTCCGGGAGGCAAGGGGCCGGTCAGTCCCCGACATCATTGCGCCGAGGCTGAGGGTACTTTTTTGCGGGATAAACCCCGGCCTTTACACGGCAGCGGTCGGGCATCATTTTGCCAGGCCGGGAAACCGCTTTTGGCCTGCCCTCCACCTGGCCGGTTTCACACCCCGGCAATTTTCCCCGTTTGAAGAGGAAGAACTCCTGAACTACGGATATGGCATAATGAACATCGTGGAACACGCAACCGCCCGGGCAGACGAACTCACGGCCGAAGAACTCGCCCTGGGCGGGGCCATACTCGAGGGAAAAGTCCGGACTTTCAAGCCGCTTTTTTCCGCGATCCTGGGCCTGGGCGCTTACCGGATGGCCTTCAGACGCCCCAAAGCCACGCCAGGACCTCAGCCGGAAAAACTTGGAGGGCTGTCCGCAACCTGGGTTTTGCCTAATCCAAGCGGACTAAACGCTAGCTACCAGATCAAAGACCTCGTGCGCATGATGAAGGAACTCAAGGCCGCCGTGGACATGGAACGCTGAATGAACTGCTTCACCACAGAGACACAGAGAGCACAGAGGGGGGCAAGGGGAGCTTGGCGGAGCTGAAGACGATCAACCCCGAGGATTTGCCCCTGTTCTGCCTTAGGTCTGTTGTGTTCCTGTAAATCTTGTAAATCCTGTCAACTGCTTCACCACAGAGACACAGAGAGCACAGAGAGGGGCGAGGGGACTTGGCGGAGCGGAAGCGATCAACCCCGAGGCTTTGCGCTGTTCTGCCTTTGGTTTGTTGTGTTCTTATAAATCCTGTAAATCCTGTAAATCCTGTCAACTGCTTCACCACAGAGACACAGAGAGCACAGAGAGAGGGGCAAGGGGACTTGGCGGAGCGGAAGCGATCAACCCCGAGGATTTGCCCCTGTTTTGCCTTAGGTCTGTTGTGTTTCTGTAAATCCTGTCAGAGGTCTTCATGAAGTTTTGGCAGGCGCGGCGGTGCGGGCTTGTCGGTAAACGGGCTGGCTTTTTGTTTCGTCTGCGGCAGAGTCGTTTCGAAACAGTACCTCATGTCTCATTGTGATTGCTTCGCGTATTCGCGTCTTCGCGCGAAAAACTGTCGTTTTGAAACAGATTTTGTATCTGGCTTGGAATCGTCGGGGTTTCGATAATTTCGGGTTCGTTTCCACTGGGCGGGTGTAGTGTGAGCGCCCGCGCATGCAGCGCAAGGCGGTCAAATGCATGATTGCGTCTGAGGTAGTTTATGGCCCGTGCCGAGCCGTAGCGTGCGTCGCCGACTACCGGATGGCCTGACAGTTTCGCATGGCGCCGGATCTGGTGCGTGCGGCCCGAAAGCAACTCGATTTCCACCATAGTGTAGTGGGCGCTGCGGTCAAGGACCCGGTACCGGGTCAGGCTCTCCTGCCGGTCTCCGGGGCCTTCGGGATTGTGGCGTCCGCCGGCGGTTTTGGCAAGGGCCCAGTTCCATGTCCCCCATGGACTGCTTCCTCCCGGATTTTCCATCATGCCATGCAAAAGAGCAATATAGCGTTTTCTTACCTGGCGGGATTCGAACTGGTTTGAAAAGAATCGAAATACCTCCCGGTTGACGGCAAGCAGAATAACGCCGCTTGTCTCCTTATCGAGGCGATGAACAGGATTGACACCAAAATCCGGGTCCATACCGGTGCGTTCCCGGATGACTGTTTCCTTATGGATAAAGGCGGATACAAGGGAGCAAAGATCTCGCCCGGTCTCGTTGTGGACACTCATGCCCGCAGGTTTATCCACCGCCAGCCAACCCTTCCCAACGGCAAGAACGGGTATCTGTAAGGCTTCGCACTCAATTGTCATCATCTGTGCCCTTCGACGAGTTGCTCCAGACCCGGTCCCGGCCGGCGCCCTTGCTTTTGCCGGATTCATTTAAATCTATCCCGTTTTTCGTGCTCCGGCGCGTTATAAATTATTTGACCCTGAGAAAATTACGGATGCTATTTCAGGCCCGGCGAGGGAGGGATTCGAATAATCGGATGATGTCTTTTTTCCGGCCCCCGGCGGCCAAAACCGCCGGGGGGCCGGGCGTTGTTAGAAGAACCTCCGGGACAACCCCAAAACCCGGAAAACCAATACCACCCACTCAGAAGAGCCGTACCATTGCTCAATCGAGTACGAAATCGAAAGGTCAATGATTCGTCAGCAGAAGGCCGCCGTTCCTAAACACTCCCGGCTCCCAGGATACATTCGCTTGCAACCGCAGATTGCCTTCCCGAGCCGTCTTTGACTTTGAAATAGACGGTTGTCGGTCCAGTGGTTGACGGGCTCAGGGTAAAGTATGGGGTCTTCGAGTAGGGCTGCCAGACAGCGCCGCTAAAGCTCGAAGATTGACTGGCCATGTACTCTACCGGAGTGCTGCCCCCTACGGTGTTGTTCAAAATGACTGTGTGGCTTTTGACCAGGGCGGAAGTGGTGTTGACCTGGAAATAACTGATGACCGGCGTAATATTCAGGATCTTCGTCTGCAGTCCTGAACTCAGTTGGCTCATAGGTATGATAAGCTCCGCATTGTAAACACCGGTAGCGGGATTCATTCCAGGTCCCTGCTGCACATCCATGACAGTTGTCCCGTTGTTAACAGGCGGGAATATCTCCATGGCTCCGATCGCATACGAGCGCGACGTCAACGAGGGCGACGACCCGCCATCGAGAGGGACCGGAGTATCGACATCGATCACGAAGATCGAAAGATCATTGTTGGTGTTGCGCCCGATCTGGAAGCGGCGGAACTGCTGGGGGTAGTCCCTTAACGATGGGGTCTCGACTCCCCAGAAGCCGCGTCCCGATCCGGGATAATATGGATTAGCTTGTGGAGTAATGGTGTTGCGGTGCTGATGTCCCGCGATCCACAATACGAGGTTTGAATAGCTAAAAAGTGTTTCGAACAAGGTGCTCAGGGAGATAGGCGAATAGTCGGACCAGAGCGTCGTATAGGGTTCCGGAGTACTTTGCGTCGCGTAGGGGTTCACCGGGACATGGGAACAGACGATCATGAGTTCATCAGCGTTCTGACCTTCCTGGAGTTCATTTTGGAGCCATTGGAAGCGTTCCTCGTCGAGAGCGCCGCATGAACATGCAAGGCCGCTCTTGTCGGTATCGTCGAGAACGATGACCTTGATCGGGACGTCAGCCCTCGGATAGAAGTGATAGCAGGCAAATCCATTTTTGATCATTTCGGGCGTGAATCCGTGACCGACCGGTTGCGATGTGGTGTTTCTGAATTCATTCATCCACTGGTTGATCGAGAGCGAGCGGCGCTGCGGATCGGGGGCAATCCTCGGGGGTTTGTGGAAGTCCCCTTGAGGTCCTGCATATATGATGTTCCCGTACGGTTTCGAGCCGTCAACTACACCCATATAGAAGCCGCTGGTGGTCAGGATGGTTGCAAAATCAGGGGACAGGTTGATATTGAGGACATGGGGTCCGACGAGGATCTTTCGGACGTGATCGTCCACGAGGGCGCCGCCCATCCAGAACTGATCGTGGTTGCCGACGGCCTGATACCACGGGATCGACTTGTCGAGCCCGGCGGCCTGGAATGGTTTCTGGTAATCAATATCGCGGACCCCCTTGTGAGCGCCGGAACTGGGATGGATCATCTTGCCGTCTATGACATCCATATACCATCTGAGTTCGTTGTACTGAGTGTTGTCGCACGCATCGCCCAGAGCGATGCCGCAATCAAACGGCGTCACCTGGTGCAGTGCGTTGATTGTCTGGATAGCGGCGTCGAGGACCTGGGGAGTATAGAGTATGACTCCTGAATATGCCGCCGCATTACCTCCAGGTATCACAGGATAATCGCAACCGAAGAAGTTTACCCGGGCCGGGCTCTCTTTGTCGGCGACATGCGGGTCGCTTATGGTGAAGAGAGTCAAGAGCATCGCGGCCAACGAAGGATTGGTGCCCTCTATCGCGAAGCCTCCTTCCGCCGACAATTCGGGGACCTTATAATCGATGCCGGAGTCCTCAAGCTGGGTCCACACACCGTAGCCGTTTGGAGCGTACCGAGCGAGCTGACCCGGCATAACCCACTCCGGGCTCGGCGGATACGGGGGAGGATACGGGGTATTCGGGACCTGGGGAACGACAGTCCGGTCGAGCGTCGTGTAGATGACGTCGGAGATCGGGTACGACGGCGCCGGGGGGCGTCTTGCGGCTGCAAGCACCTTCTCCAGGGCGCCGAGATTCGAAAACTCCAGCCCGAGGAGGGTTGCGGAACCAGCGCAATACTTCAAAAAATGTCTTCTTGAAACGCTCATGATGTTAGTCCCCTGTAAATTAAGAAATTCAACTCGTAGTGTCCGCCTTTGGATAGCCGGGACAATGCAACCAGAATCTCCAGTTCGAATCGACGTTGAGCCGGTCCCCGCCCTGCAGTCCGTTCTTCCATTTTGTATTCGGCAAAACAGGATGAATTCTAAACAGGGAATTGCATGCCGGCGGTACTTTTAAGGAGAGATCGACAGGATTACCTGCGAAGGAATCACGAAAAGATTGCCCTGACACATCCGTTATAGTTGACGTCTATGTGTGGAATGCCGGGACAGGGTACACGTCCCGGCCCCGGCATTCCAATCATGCTGAGTTAAGGCTCTTTATGCATATGGACTGCTTGTATATGTCCGGCCTTCCCATGTCTATTATCGGATATCGGATTATTAGAATCCCCCCGGGCCGGGCCTCTTATCGCATTCGTTCCGGGGGCTTCGTCCCTAGACAGACCCACCTCCCAGGATACATTCGCTTGCAACCGCTGATTGCGTTCCCGAGCCGTCTTTAACTTTGAAGTAGACGGTTATCGATCCGGTGGTTGAAGGGCTCAGGGTAAAACATGGCGCCTGCGAGTAGGGCTGCCAGACAGCGCCGCTAAAGCTCGAAGATTGACTGGCCATGTACTCGGCGGGAGTGCTGCCAACTACGGTGTTGTTCAAAATGACCGTGTGGCTTTTGCCCAGGACGGAAGTGGTGCTGATTTTGAAAGAACTGACGACCGGTGTAATATTCAAGATCTTGTTCTGCAGTCCCGGGCTCAGTTGACCCAATTGTATGACTAGCTCGGCATTGTAAATACCGGAAACGGGGTCCACACCGGGTCCCTGTTCCATCAGACTATCGAATATCTGGTTGGCTCCGATCGAATACGAGCGCGATATCAACGAGGGCGACGATCCGCCCTCGAGAGGGTTCGCAGTATCGACACTGATAACGAAGATCGAAACATTATTCTCGAGGTTGCGCCTGATCTCGAAACGGCGGAACCCCCGTGGGAAGTCTCTTAAAGATGGGGTCTCGACTTCATAGAATCCGTATTCACCATTATCGCCGCCTGAGGATTGTGGAGTAATGGTGTTGCGGTGTATATGTCCAGCGATCCATAAGACGAAGTTTGGATAGCTCTGGAGTGTTTCGAGCAAAGTTGATTGGGGGATAGGGGAAGGCGCCCAAAGTGACGACCACTTTGCAACCGGCGTCCACTGATTCGGCGGCGCCACCTGCTGGTAGGGGTTCACCGGGATATGCGCACAGACGATCATGAGCTCATCCGCGTCCTGACCTTCCTGGAGTTCATTTTGGAGCCATTTGAAGCGTACTTCGTCGAGAGCGCCTGCTGCACCGCCTGCCTTGTCGGTATCGTCTAGAACGATGACCTTGATCGGGACGTCAGCCTTCGGATAGAAATGATAGCAGGCAAATCCTTCCTTGATCATTTGGGGCGTGAATCCGTGACCAACCGGTTGCGACGTGGTGTTTCTGAATTCCTTCATCCACTCGTTGATCGAGAGCGAGCGGCGCTGCGGATCAGCGGCAACTTTCGGGGGTTTTTGGTAGTTCCCTTGAGGCCCTGCATATATGATGTCCCCATATGGTGTCGAGCCGTCAACCACACCCATATAGTAACCGCGCTCGCTGAAGATGAGCGACCAATCAGGAAGGGGTAATTCGTTTACCATACCCATATTGAGGACGTGGGGTCCTACGAGGGTCTTTCGGATGTAATCGGTCGGGAGGGCAGATCCCATCCAGGACTGATCGTGGTTGCCGATGCACTGGTACCACGGGATCGACTTGTCGAGCCCGGCCGCCTGATATGGTTTCTGGTAATCAATGTCGCGGGCTCCCCTGTGAGCGCCTGAACTGGGGTGGATCATCTTGCCGTCCAGGACATCGATATACCATCTGGTCTCGTTATACTGAGTATTGTCGGCCGCATCGCCCAGAGAGATGCCGAAGTCAAACGGCGAAACCTGGTGCACGGCGTTTATTGTCTGGACAGCGGCATCGAGGACCTGGGTAGTATAGAGTATAATTCCTGAATACGCCGAAGTATTACCTACAGGTCCATAGACCGGGATGGAAGGGTTCGGATATTGGTAAGCGTACTCGATACACCGGGCCGGGCTCTCTTTGTCGCAGATATGTATGTCGCTTATTGTGAAGAAAGTCAAAAGCAACGCGGTAACCGAGGGATCGGGGGTGACCGGTTCAGGGCTGACGGTTCCGCTCGCCATGTCGGGGCTCATATAAAGAAAAGGGGGCCCATCGGGATAGCCTTCCGCATCCGTAATCCACTCACCGTAGCCGTATTGGGCGTAAAGAGCGAGTTGACACGGCAGAAGGGCGGGTGTGTCTTGAACCAGGGCAATGGGAGCGACCGTCCTTTGGAGCGTCGTGTAGACAACGTCGGAGATAGGGTACGTTGGCCGGCGGGGGCGTTTTGCGGCTGCAAGCACCTTCTCCAGGGTCCCGAGATTCGAAAACTCCAGCCCGAGGACCGTTGCGGAACCGGCGCAGTACTTCAAAAAATGTCTTCTTGAAACGCTCATGAATTTAGTCCCCTCTACATTAAGAAATTCAACTCGTAGTGTCCGCTTTTGGATAACCATGCACAATGCAGCCAGGATCTCCAGTTCGAATCGACGCTGAGGCGATCCGTGCCGTGCAGTTCGTTTTTCCGTCTTGTGAAATACTCGGCATAACAGGATGAATTCTTAAGAGAGAATCATGCCGGTAGAGTTTTAAGAACAGATCGACGCGATCACATGCGCCAAAGAAGAAAATGGCTTTACCATTGCAAAGGCAAATCCATCCGCAATGATAGGGGCTGGCCTACTTGTTCGTTCAGTTCCAGGCAGGCCCTTTATATTCCTGCCGCGGTGGCTATTTTTGTGAAGTGGAAGTTTTCTCGAACAAGAGCGAGGCGTGAATGGGCAAGGGCAGGTTCGAAGCATTCAGCGACGGCGTGATCGCCATCATCATCACCATCATGGTGTTGGAGCTAAAGGTGCCTCATGGCGAGAGCATCGACGCTCTTGAGCCGTTGATCCCTGTATTCCTGAGCTATGTGTTGAGCTTCGTCTACGTAGGCATCTACTGGAACAACCACCACCATATGCTGCATACATGCCACAGGGTGACGGGGCCGATGCTTTGGGCCAACCTGCATCTGTTGTTCTGGCTGTCGCTGTTTCCTTTCGTCACGGGTTGGATGGGTGAGAATCGCTTCGCCGCTGCGCCGTCGGCCGTCTATGGTGCGGTTCTGCTGATGGCCGCCGTAGCGTACTGGATATTGCAGCAAATCATCATAGCGTCACAAGGCCGCGAATCGCTCTTAAAGAAAGCTGTCGGCAGCGACTGGAAGGGAAAGATGTCGCCTGTAATCTACGTCATTGCCATTCCGACTGCGTTCTGGTCGCACTGGATTTCACAGGGTCTATACGTACTGGTTGCACTTGTTTGGCTCGTGCCGGATCGGCGAATTGAAAACGCTCTTGCTGGCAAAGAAACATGACCTGCGCCCGCTCAAACGGCCCGTTCGAAGAACGCCTTTGCTGCGGGCGTCCGGTTGACCGGAACGTCACACGGGCACACTGGCGGCGGCCTCAATTATGTTCTCCATGCACCACCCGGCGCGGACCTCGCGTCCGGCATGCACCTCCGGAACCCATCACGCCGGCTCGGCTGATTGCATCGAATCGGGCGGCTCCATATTGACGCCGTTGCATGCCAATCATATCCTGCATGTATTGAATCGTGGCTCGCGGGTCAAGACACAGCTAAGGGGTCCGCCATGAACCGGGAGGAGCGGCGCATTTCTTGTGGCCGCCGCTGAGCGGACATTTCACATCTCAAGCGGCATTCGCAGCCCATCGATGGAGCGCGAGGCCGTCACGGAGGTTTGAATATTGTTCCAGGCCCCGCTGGTCATCATGAACCTCACATACCTTACACCCACACAGAAAGAGGAGCTGGAAGATGGCAAAAATTCTCGTCTGTTACTACAGCATGTACGGCCACATAGAAACTATGGCAAAGGCAGTCGCCGAAGGCGCCAAAAGCATAGAAGGTACTGAGGTCACGATCAAGCGCGTGCCGGAGCTGATGGCGGAGGACGTGGCGCGCAAGGCCGGAGCCAAACTCGACCAGGTGGCGCCGATCGCCACCACAGATGAATTGCCGGGCTATGACGCCATCATCTTTGGCACGCCGACTCGCTTCGGCAACATGTGCGCGCAGATGCGCAATTTTCTGGACCAGACCGGCAGGCTGTGGTTGAGCGGCAGCCTGATTGGAAAGGTGGGCAGTGTTTTCACCTCGACCGGCACCCAGCACGGCGGACAGGAAACGACGATTACTTCCTTTCATTCGACGCTTCTGCATCAAGGTATGATCATTGTGGGCGTTCCTTATTCCTCTAAGGAACTCATGAACATGAGCGAAATCACAGGAGGATCGCCTTACGGCGCGGGGACGCTTGCCGGTCTGGACGGCAGCCGGCAACCTACGGAAAATGAGCTGACCATCGCCCGCTTTCAGGGGGTACACGTGGCCCAAATTGCAAAGAAGCTGTCGGCATGAGCCTGAGCGGAAATCGTTCCTGACCCTTTGTGAGAAGAAGGTCCGGCTATGCTCCCCGTAAGATACGGAAGCATGTACCTGAGGCCGCCGAAAAACAGTTCCGTCCGCATTCTTGAAATTGGGCTTATAAGCATAACGAGCGGATGCTGGGGATCGCGGAAAAACCCGGCATCCGCTGATCCATGCGTGAAGGAGCGTCTGAAACAGGAGGCAGCAAACCATGCGTATTCGAACACTGAGGTGTTCTTTCTGCCGTAAGACAGAACACCAGGTTTCAAAGCTGGTTGGCGGGCCAAGATCGATTGTTGGTCCCAGGGTTTACATCTGCGATGAATGCGTTGCAATCGCAAACTCAATCATGCAAGGGAACTCGCCCCCGACTCCGGTAGTCTCGCGTTCACTGCTTGAGAAAGTGAAAGAGCGTTGGCGCCACCTCCTGCAGAGGAGCGTGTCGCGTGAGACTCCGATTGCATAAGCTCCCTAACGCTGTTCGAACATTACCCCGGCCATAGACAGTCGCGTCTGGACTGAAAGCGGCAATTGCACCTGGGCAGGTCTATGAACATGCGCTCGAGGCTTTCGACCATCATGGCCTTGCGGACACCGGCGGGGTCCGCGGGCGCCCGTCCTAGCCGGGCATGTAGAATTCTGGCCGATAGCGCCGGTCATGAGCGCCTTCCACAAAGCCCGCTAAAGATTTCTCGAAGATCTCTGTCGGTCAGGTCACGCAAAATTACGGAGTCATACTCATCAGCTTCCATCTCGTCTTCCTGTTCCTGTATCGGGAAGGTGGGTTTCTCCTCATCCGTCCTGCTCATAACCTGTAGCGCCCTGGCTGAATTATTGGCAGCCGGAGCTTCAAATCCGGCATTGTTTTTGATCCAGTGATCACATTCGTCGTGGCTTCCGACGAAAAGGAAACTGATTTCCTGTCTCCCCATGGCTGCTATCAAGCGATACCCCCTGACAAGGTCGAACTTGATGCAATTGGGTATGCGCGCTTCGCCATACCTGGTGAGTCTTCCTATCTGCTTCGGACTGCAAATACCTTCAAGGGCCTGATTGATTATCTTCCGGGCATGTTCGGCAGCCTGGGAAGCATTTCCGCCTCCTCGCTGCAGGGCCTTCAGTTGTTTGATTACGTTCGGACTGATATGAATGTTCAATTCGATCGGCATAAGTTTCTCCTTGAAAGCAACCCGGAAAAGAAGAAGTAATAGCCGCGAAGGCAAAATCAAGCATCATGCCGGCAATTCGGACACCCGTTGAGTTCCCCCCGGGAATTCCTTTGTGCCTGGTCTACCGGATGGACGCTTGCCTCAGACCCCGAAACGCGCTTGAGAAATAGCAGCAGATCCGATACCGGTATTTTAGCTTTATACCAGCTCCGCTTGCTTCCGTCTATTCGATTTTATTGGAAAATACAATGTAAGCGATAGGCATTACCTATCAATTCCGGATGGCTGGCCCCAACGCAAGGTTGGGCGGGGCTCCATGCCTCATCCCGAAATCACCGGCAATCTTCTAATCCCGCAACCCGCCGATGCGGCGCGGAGCTCGCCCAAAAGGCAGCGCAGCAAGGGTTCGAAATCTCGGATTGACTCACCTGCTCCATGGTGGAAGCCACTTTGCCCGATCACATCGGAATATCCTATTTGACAAATAGATGTTGTGCTGATTATTAAGTAACGGAAGAAATCTTGGTCTTGGAAGTATTGATTCCTTTAAAGGAGGTAAAGATGCTACAGGTAAAAGATGTGGAGAAAAGATCGGCCGGTATCGTTTGTGACGCAAAAACAAGTTGTCACTCCCCTTCATGTCATGCCCCCTCATGTCATGCCCCTTCATGTCATGCTCCCGCTTGCCATGCGCCCGGTGGAAGCAAGTAAATCTTTGTGCTGAGGGATGCTCTTGGCTAAGATCCCTCAGCACCACCTCCGCTTGCTCCACCACCTTGGACGAAGCGCGTGAAGATGCGGGAACAACGTCAGGCAAGTATGCTTGGAATTGAAATTCCGGGATTTAAGCGCCTGTTTCTGGCCAACCTGGTACTTGACTACAACGGGACTTTGGCCTGCGACGGTAAAGTGATAACCGGCGTTGGGGAAAGGCTTGAGTTGCTCTCCGATCGTCTTCGGGTGCATGTCCTGACTGCGGATACTTTCGGCGGCGCAAGAGAGGAACTCGCAGATCTGCCCTGCCGTGTATCGGTTATTTCCCATGAAAACCAGGCCGAAGCCAAAGAGAACTATATAAGAGATCTCGGCCCGGAAGAGTGCGTGGCGATTGGAAACGGAAGAAACGATCGTTTCATGCTCAAAAGGGCTGCATTGGGTATCGCTCTGCTTCAGGCCGAAGCCGCATCCGTCGAAGCGGTCCTCGCTGCGGATATTCTGAGCCTGAATATACTGGATGCGCTGGACCTCCTGCTCCATCCGCTGCGCCTCACCGCTACCCTGCGGGATTGATCGGCCCGTACGTGTGCTGTTATGTCCCGGCGCCGAGTATTTCCGGGTGTTCACAACCGGGGGCGAGGGGGGATGGAGACTGCCCGGTTCGTGACTTTAACCATTTGATCAAAACCGTTTTGCCATGGTGATTGCCAGGGAGCTTTTGATCGGGCTCCTGTCATTTTGGGTTCGATCTGCCGGAATGCTTGGCTCGCGCATCTTTCCATGGCCCGGCGTGAATCAGTGAGGAGCAAATGAGCGAGGAAAATCTTGATTGTCGCGGGCTGGCTTGTCCCGACCCGGTCTTGAGAACGAAAGAGATCATCGACCGTGGCAATATCGTCAGGATCAGTATCCTGGTGGATAATGCTGCAGCTAAGGAAAACGTGAGCCGGTTTCTGTCCCGGGCGGGATACGAGGTGAGCGTTTCCGGGGAGGGTGGTAATTTTAGAGTAACGGGAACAAAAGGGGATGCGGCCGCCTGCGAGGTGATGGAAGAACCCGGAACTCTCAATCAGGAAAGCAAGATCGCAGTGCTCGTTGGGACGGATACCATGGGCAAGGGTGATGAGACGCTCGGCCGCAAGCTCATAGTCAATTTCATTGCCACTCTGAAGGAGATGAGGCCGGAGCTTTGGCGCTTGATCTTGCTAAACGGCGGAGTAAAGCTTACGGTGGAAGGCTCGGAGTGTCTCGCTGCGCTCATGGCTCTTGAGAAGGACGGCGTTCACGTCCTGGTTTGCGGAACCTGCCTCAACTACTTTGAGCTTTTGGAAAAAAAGCTGGTCGGGGAAACCACGAACATGCTGGACATCGTCACGTCAATGCAATTGGCAGACAAGGTTATAAGCGTTATGTAGCCCCTCTTGTTTCCCCTCTTGTTCGAATATCGGGAGCGAAGATGACCCGCCATCGTGTGGAACTGGCAAAAACGGTTCGTGCAGCAGGTTGAGCGGCAAAAATCGGTCCGGGGGACCTGGCTGAAATTTTGAAGGATTTGCCTCTCGAAGAAGACCCCAATCTTCTTGTGGGAAGAGAAACTTCCGATGATGCAGGGGTTTATCGTCTCTCCAGTGAAGTCGCACTCGTTCAAACGGTAGATTTTATTACTCCTGTTGTAAACGACCCTTACGATTTCGGGCGCATTGCTGCGGCAAATGCTCTTAGTGACGTTTACGCTATGGGTGGCCGGCCCCTCACGGCCATGAACATCGTATGCTTTCCAGTGAAACAGATGGATAAGGAGGTCTTGAGGGAAATCCTTCGGGGCGGTTTGGCAAAGGTCCATGAGGCGGGGGCTGCGCTTGTCGGGGGACACAGCGTTGAAGATCCTGAGATCAAGTATGGGCTTTCAGTGACGGGGGTGGTGCATCCTGACAGGGTGCTCACCAACGCAGGCGCAAGGCCGGGCGATGCCTTCATACTCACAAAGCCGCTCGGCACGGGCATCCTGGCTACGGCCATAAAGGCTGGACTGGTTTCAGATGAGGCCCAACGGCGAGCGGTAGAGGTCATGGCGATGCTCAACAGGAAAGCGGCCGAAATCATGAGCTCTTATCCGGTGAACTCCTGTACCGATATTACGGGATTCGGACTTCTGGGCCATGCGCTGGAGATTGCAACGGCCGGCAAAGTGGCTATTACCCTTTATGCCGAGAGAGTCCCGCTGTTGCCTGAAGTCCTGGATTGCGTCCGGATGGGCCTCTTGCCTGCCGGCAGCTTTGCCAACCGGAACTTCTGCGCCGGCCTGATCCGCCAGGTGAGGAGCATAGACCCAATGCTTCTCGATATCCTTGCAGACGCGCAAACATCCGGCGGGCTCTTCATATCTCTTCCGGAAGAAAGCGCGCTGGACTTGACCGAGGACCTGAGAGCGCACGGCGTCCCCTATGCATCCGTCATCGGCCGTGCCGGGGCCGCCAGTGAGACGGGCGTGATCGAAATCGCGTAACGGGAAATGCCGTCTGCCGGTTCCTTTATTTCTCGAAAAATAGAGAGAGAAAATCAAAACGTCCCGCTTATTTTCTCAAGGAGCATAAAATGTCAGGCAAGATCATCCAAGACCGCGCATCCGGCGCCATCATGGGGGCCTTCATCGGCGACGCCCTTGGCCTCGGTCCTCACTGGTATTACGATCTCGCTGAACTACGCCGCGACTACGGCGATTGGATCGACGGCTATACCGATCCCAAACCTGGCCGATACCACGATGGACTCAAAGCAGGTCAACTTTCCCAGGCGGGGTTTATTCTCAGGCTCATGCTTCGCTCCCTCGTTGATTGCGGCGGCTACGATGAAGTGGATTTTTGCCGCCGGATGGATGAAGATCTCTTTGCTCTTCTCGACGGAACACCGGTGAGCGGACCTGGGGGATACACCAGCCAGTCGATCCGTGAGGCGTGGAGGCGCCGCGTGCAGCAGAACCTGCCCTGGGGGCAAACCGGAGGCCACGCGGATACCACCGAAGCAATCGAACGCACCCTTGCCATAGCCGTTCGCTATGCGCTGCAACCGGCTCAGCTCGCATCTGCCGTAGCCCGCAACACCATCCTCACCCAGGCAGATGAGGCGGTGGTCTCGATGACTGTCGCCTTCTGCGCGGTGTTGGGTCTTCTGGTCCAGGGGCATAGACTCGACGCCCACCTGTCGGCTAAACTCATGGAATCGGTGAAAAACGGGGAGTTGCCTTTTCACGCAGTGACCAGCGACAATCTCCAACCACCTCGTCCCGGCGATCCCGATCCGCCCCGCGCCGGCCGGTTCGCTTCACCGGACGCCTTGCTTTCGCCCTCCTATATGGCCAAAGCTGCAGCGGACCCGGAAATCCACATAGAGCCTGCGTGGAAAGTGTCCATCGTTTACGGCATGCCCTGCGCCATTTACCACCAGCTTCCTGCCGCCTACTACCTCGCTGCCCGGTTCCACGACGATTTCGAATCGGCCGTGCTCCATGCCGTTAACGGCGGCGGGCAAAATCAGGCGCGCGCCATCCTCGCCGGGGCCCTCGCAGGCGCCCAAACGGGCTTATCGGGCATCCCTCAACGCTTTCTCGATGGGCTCGAAGAAGCGGGTGCACTCCGCAAACTGGCCGTGGACCTTGCTTCAAAGGTGGGAAGCCCCTGAGGCCACAGCCTTGCTCAACAGACAAATGCGGCTCAATTTCGAGGACGTGCAAACCGGGTCTTATGCGGTCAGGTTCAGGAGCGTGATCTCCGGCGGTACGTTCAGCCGCACCGGGGTAAACGTAGTCCCGATCCCACGGCTTACATACAGATGGGACCCGCCGATTCGATACGGCCCCTCAGGATAGGGCGTCATAAGGTCAGCCAGGCTGATGCCTGATCCCGGAAGGCCCAGCTTGATCTGCCCCCCATGATAATGCCCGGCCAGAGTCAACGGAACGTTATGCTCGGCAGCCAGAGGAAAGATCTCAGGCCTATGCGATAAAAGGAGCGTCGGTGTGGCGGAATCCAGTCCGCTCAAAGCAGCGTCGAGGTCGGGCAGCCCGGAGCGCAGGTCATCAATTCCGGCGACAGCGAAGTCACCGTGCTCCGAACGAATCAACTTGTGGGTGTTAATCAGGAGCGGGACATCGTACTGCGAGAAAACAGCCTTGATCTTTCCCACCTCTCCATACCAATGCTCATGGTTACCCAGGGTTGCGAACGTGCCGTACCGGGCGCGGACCCGGGACATTTCCTCCACGCACCCTGGCAGAAACACCATCGAATTCGAAATATAATCCCCGGTCAGGACAAACAAATCAGGTTTGAGCGCGATGATCTGGTCGGCAAGGCGCCTCAGTTCTTTCGTTCTCATGTAAATACCGCAATGGATATCTGTGATCTGGACAACTCGGAGAGACCGGCCGAAAGGAAAAGTGAGTTCCCTGACCTTGAAGTTTTTACCAGCGTAAGCCGCGCCATATCCGGAAAGTATGAAAGGTGCTGCGGCGAGTGCACCAACACCGGCCTGGAGGAAACGGCGGCGTTCCGCGTTTATGGGGGCGGAAGCAGACTCCCTGGCGAGGCTGCGAAAGATTCGAACAGCCATCCGTCCCAGCCCCGCAAGGCACTGGGCAATACAAAGCGTCAATGCGGAGAGGATCGAGCCGATCCCCCAAACTGCAGGAAGATAAAAGAGGACTAACTGTTCCATCGAGGGCGGGTCTACGCGCGAGACCGGATTGAGCATGATGTATCTGTTTGCGGCAAAGAGCAGTGCAATAGCAACGGCCGCCAAAAAGGTGGCAAGGGACTTGAGCCGGTAGGACAGGTGCGAGGTCTTTATGGCCTGCCGGATTCGAACAAAAAGGTACACCTGAGCGAGTACCGCAATGCTGATGACAATGAGACGGATAGTTGTGAAATGCGTTGCGCTCATAGAGCGGCTCCGGTCCAGGCAAGACAGGAAGATCCACAAAGAAAGAATACCATGCGTTCCTCAATCAATGAAATACTTCAGCACCAGAGCGCTGTGGTGGTCGCCCTCGACCAACGCGGGATGTTTCCCTGTCCTCGGTAGCGAGGCACTATTCACGGTCTTCACAGCCCCTCTCACATCTTGTTTGTGGTCAATAAGATTTTGGCCCGGATTTGTCGTGCCGGCACCACCGCAATCCGGCGATTCGCCGAACTCTCATGCCTCACTGATCATTTTAAACAGGGTGACTTCTATCGGTTTTGCCACAAGACCGGCAACTTTCTGTTTGAACGCCTTCATGTGCGCCCTTTCACGGTGCTTCTCCAGATCTTCCATGCTCTTCCAGTTCTCGTAAAACATGAACTGCGACTTATCATCTGCCGCCTGGTGAAGGTCGTAGTTTATGCAACCGGGTTCCGACCGTGTAGGGTTGACCAGGGACAAGAGTTCTTCTCTGACGGTTTCCTCCATCCCTTCCTTTGCCTTTACGAGCGCCAGTACCGTGATCCGTTTATTCTCCATTGATTCCTCCCTGTCGTGGAAATGTGAGAACCCCGCCATAGCGATCTAATCATCCTTCGATCCCTCAAAATCTGCTTCGCCTGCTCCATGCCGGGCGATTTCCAGGTGCAGATCTATTTCATTATGCACCTTAACCACGGGAACTGTCAGGTCCTAAAATCAAGAATTATTCGGAATTAAAGTGGGAAACCCCGGAAAAGTTAAAATGCGGGGGGTTGTTTGACTGCGCTAACCATGGCTGAAGCGGGCTGTCTGTCGGGGTGACCGATTATTTCGTGTCAGTATCCTGCTTGAGCGCGCCTTTAGTTGTCTCTGAATTTTCCTGCCTGGTCACCTTGTCCCTGTCGGCATCTTTTGACGCGCCATGGGGGCCGAAAAGGGAACATGAGGAAGAGTGACACTGACAGCGATTGGAGTCAAGGTCGCGCGCTGCTTGTGCGCTGAAAGATGAGCCGCTGACCAACAGCAACGAAAGCACCATCCCAAGGATCAGATTTTTATACATTTCTATCTCCGGAAAACCACAATAGCCATTAACGGAAAAGATACAAGTGCCTTAGAACGCGGTACAATAACTTGATAAAAAAAACGTAAAGGCAATTTCAGCCTTTGTCAACAGCCATGGCATCCGGACTCGCACAATTTGACTTCAGACACAGGTCCGTTCTGACGATAAAATAATTGTGTCAGATTAGGATTATGCTTGAAAATACCAATCATAAACATAGAATGAAAATCGTCTCATCCATTTGTCACGCCAAGAGGGTAGAATGGAGCCAAGAGTGTACGAACGATACACTCCTAAGAAGGAGATTGTGGTTGCGCTCCGACTGCCGCCGGAGCACCAAAACTGGACGTTCATGGGGCACATGGTTGATCTCAGCCGGTCGGGTCTGTCTTTCGCCTATTTGCCGATAAGTACGGCCATTTCCGTCGGGACCCCCTGCGAAATCATGCTCAAATATGGCTCTATGCCTTTTGAGGAACCAATTGCGTGTGAGCCTGTTTATGAACTGGATACCGAAACAGGGAGGGAAACCGGGCAGAATATAACTTATGAGACTCAGTTCTCCTCCGAGACCTACTCTCTACCCTTAATGAGACGCTGCGGAATTAAATTCATGAATCCTCTTTCTGTGTCCACCTTTCAAGAGTTGGTTAGCGCCTGAGGTGGGCCTGCGAAACCGTACCGGCTATGTGATTAAGATCGGTCAAGATAAAGTAGCCCCAGGCCGTTATCGAAGGCGAAGCCGATTACCGATATCATCAGATTTGCCCTTTTCCCCTTGACGCCCGTGAGATCGAGGAAGCGCGAATGATAAGATTCAGTTGCCTGCTGTTTGTGACCGTACTGGTCGGCTTCGCCGCCCTTGCTTATGCCGGTCTGGATGATGCCGTATCGGCTTATGAAAAGGGAGACTATGCCAGGGCCTACGAAGAGTTCAAGGTTTTGGCGGAGCAGGGGAATGCCGATGCGCAATGTCGTTTGGGAACACAGTACGCCGAAGGCCATGGCGTGCCGAAGGACTATGTGCAAGCGCTGAAGTGGTATCGCAAGGCGGCGGAGCAGGGACACGCCAGGGCGCAATACCATCTGGGAGTGATGTTCGATACGGGCGAGGGCGTCCCGCAGGACTATGGCCAGGCCATAAAGTGGTACCGTAAAGCAGCCGAGCATGGACTTGCCGTGGCGCAATCAAATATGGGCGCGATGTATGGCCTGGGCCTGGGCGTGCCGCGGGACTACGTCCAGGCGCATATGTGGTTTGATTTGGCGGCATCGCAAGGCTATTCAGAAGGCCAAAAGGGCATGGATTTGGTCACCAATGAAATGACCCCTGCCCAGATCGCCGAGGCGAAGCGCCTGGCGAGGGAGTGGAAGCCGAAAGGCCAGGACTAGGGTTTGCCCGGCTTGTCTAACAGTAATTGGGCAGTTGGTAATCTGTCCGATCAGCGCGATGGACCTGAGATTCTTACTCGGAGATAGCGGACTTCTCGTTTTATGGCATTACCGGCTCACAGGGACGGGCCAAACCGGACACTGACGGGAACGGATCACACCCTTTTGCCGGAATCAAGACCCCTGCTTTGCTGGCCGGGTCCGGTCACCAACTCCAGGCAACAACTCCCAGACCGATATTAAGAGTGGGTTGCTCAGCTTATTAATATTCTATCTTACGAACTTATATGCACTATTATGTAACCGTCCTTATCCGGTGCTAAGGCTGAAGGGCTTGCATCATAAGTTCAAGGTCAGCAGACCGGATGCTGTATTGGCGAAATGTTCCTCCTCGAAGAAACTGCCAATGGAATGCCCGCTCTGACCGTGGAGGTTGTCATGAACGCATATGAATCAGTTGCTCTTCTGCTCTCCATTGCAGCACTCGCTCTTTTTATCGCCGCCGTTCGCTTGCGCTGGTTCTCCCGTTTCAGGCGGGGCTTTCTTGTGACCCTCACGATCGCCATGGTAGGGACGGGTCTGGCATCTTCGCTTCTGGTCGGATTCTGGGGCTTCAAATCCGCCAAACAAATCATCTCCGAAGAAGGCATCAAAGACCTTGAATGGGTTGGGAAATTAGTCGAAAAAGAGCTCAACGGCGAGGTAAAGAAGTCACTGACTCAAATGAGCGAGCTTTCCGCTCTACTTGCGCCGTCAATTGAGCACAGTGATATTGCAGAGGTGCAGGACGAAGCAGGCGATTTCCTCAGGATTAACAGAAGATTCATTCAGGTCGACGTGTGCGATAAGTCGGGCCGGCTTATGGCGGCAATCGGCTCCGGAAATGCCACCGAGCCGATCAACCGTGTGGCGGCCGCTTTTGCACTCGATGGCCGGAGTTTCATTTCAGATCCGTACCTTTCACCTGTTTTCGGCAAGCACGTCCTCTATCTGAGCGTTCCGGTGCAGTCGCCGCAAGGGGAGGTCCTCGGGTCTCTGAGCACGCGGCTGGATGTGGAAGAGGCGCTCAACACCCTGCTTAACTCGACACAGTTTGGCGAAAGCGGCTACACAGTGCTGGTAGACCATGACGGATTGATACTGGCTCATCCTGACCGGGCAAGGGCCATGGAAGACCTCTCCATGTACCGGGCCGTTCAATCCGGCCTGAAGGGCGAAAGCGGCTCATTAGTCGAGCCGAACCGGGCCGGGCAGGCGCGGCTTTTCTTCTACCGGCCGGTGAAGGGTTTAGGTTCGATCAATCCCAAACCGATGCTCCTCATTTCCGAGATGGATGAGAGCGAAGCCTTGGCCCCTCTCCACTCCCTTCGATTCAAACTTGTCCTGGGCACGGTGCTGATTGCTCTTGCCTGTCTCGCCATAGCGCAACTGCTCTCTCGTTACATAAAGCGGCCGTTCCAGGACCTTCTGCACATGGTTGAGCAGGTGCAGGCGGGAGATCTTTCCGTGCGCGCCCATATTCACGGGCGTGATGAAATCGGGCAACTGGGCGAGGCCCTGAACGGGATGGCTGATGGCCTTCGAGAGCGAGACATTGTCAAGGAGATTTTCGGCCGCTACGTGACGACCCAGGTATCCGATGAAGTTCTGAAAGGTAATGTGAATCTCGGTGGAGAGAGCCGAAGGGTCACTATTCTATTCTCGGATATTCGCAATTTTACCGCCATGGCCGAAGAGATGGAACCAACCCAGGTCGTTGACTTTCTGAACGACTATTTTTCTGAAATGGTTGAAGCCGTTTTCGAGTACGGGGGAGTTCTGGACAAGTTCATGGGAGACGGTATGCTGGCCGTATTCGGTTCGTTCGGGGATGCCCCCGATCATCCTCGCCGAGGCGTTATGGCTGCCCTCCGGATGAAAGCGCTTCTGGGGAAGATCAACGGCAAGCGCAGCATAATGGGTAAACCTCCCATCAACATCGGGGTAGGGATACACACCGACGAGGTGGTCGTAGGGAACATAGGTTCCTACAGGCGGCTGGAATACACCGTGATCGGAGACGGAGTCAACACCACCTCTCGCCTCGAATCCCTCAACAAACTATTCGATTCAACCATCCTGATTACTTCCTCGACGTATGAAGAGGTGGGCGACCTGTTCGAGTGCCGCCTGATGCCGGAAGCGCAGATCAGGGGGAAAGCCAAGGTGATGCAAACCTACGAGGTGCTCAGTATCAAGTCATAGCTTCGAGAAGACGCAGTCAAACTGTATAAGTTAGATGCCCATAATTCGATGCCGTCACTGTGATGGGCTTTTCATGGAAAAGCCCCTTCCAAGTGGAATGGGCTCCTTTCTTTTGGGGTTTTTGGACTAAATGGTCGGGACGAGAGGATTTGAACCTCCGTCCTCTTGCACCCCAAGCAAGCGCGCTAACCAGGCTGCGCCACGTCCCGACAAACATTCAGACTACCATTGAGGCAGGCGCGAGTCAAGCTCAAAGACCGGGGCGTTGAAAGCAACGAAAGCAGTTTTGAGTTATCAGCTTTTAGTTTTTAGCAAGAACTTAGAGCAACTAGAAACTAAAAACTTGAAACTAAAAACTCATTCATCTCCGGCAGCCTCTTCAGCCGTTACTTTTTCATGCCGCGCATGGAAATCTTTCCGCCATTGTTCGAAGCGGCCGGCGGTTATTGCCGCCCGCATTTGCTCCATCAGGCCCAGATAGAAGTGGAGGTTGTGTATTGTGTTCAGGCGATAGGACAGGAGTTCGCGGCTGATAAAGAGGTGGCGCAGGTATGCGCGGGAGAAGCGGCGGCATGTGTAGCAGCCGCAATCCGGGTCAAGAGGCCCCGGGTCCTCGGCGTATGAGTTGTTCTTAATGTGAATGGGCCCGTGAGAGGTGAACAACGTCCCGTTGCGGCCGTTCCTTGTAGGCATTACGCAGTCAAACATATCGACCCCGGCGCGCACTCCCTCAACCAGGTCTTCAGGGGTGCCGACCCCCATGACATACCGTGGCGTTGACTCAGGAAGCCGGGGCGCCAGCCAGTTCATGACCTCCAGCATCTGCTCCTTCGATTCGCCCACGGACAGGCTCCCGATCGCATATCCGTCGAACCCGATCGCTGCCAGCTTCTCCAGGCACATGTCTCGCAGGTCCTTGAAAACACTCCCCTGCACTATCCCGAAGAGGGCCTGGCCCGAGCCGGCTGCGGCCTCCTTCGAGCGCACCGCCCAGCGAAGCGTGCGGCTGACGGATTCGGATGCGTACTCAAGGGAAACGGGATAGGTCGTGCATTCGTCGAAGCACATCATGATGTCCGACCCGAGGTTTCTCTGGATGCCGATAGCCGCCTCGGGGGTAAGAAGGTGGCGGGAGCCATCGATGTGAGATTGAAACCGGACACCCTCTTCCTCGATTTTGTTTATCCTGGCGAGGCTGAAGACCTGGAACCCGCCGCTGTCCGTCAAAATCGGGCGGTCCCAACCCATGAATTTGTGAAGCCCGCCCAGGCGGGCGACCCTTTCATGTCCCGGGCGCAGGTAGAGGTGATACGTATTTGCGAGGATGATTTGCGCTCCCACGGACTCCAGATCGTCGGGGGAAATGCTTTTGACGGACCCAGCCGTTCCAACCGGCATGAATATGGGAGTATGGACCGGGCCGCGGGAGGTTTCAATACGTCCGGTCCTCGCGCTGCCTTCCGGGTCTTTAGAAAGAACCTGGAATTTCATCTGCTTATTTTTAGTCTCATTTGAAGCTGCATGCCTCACAATGTACGGGTTCTTTTTCGCATTCTTCGACGTCGAAGAAGTGTGCAGGATATCCTGCGCAGCTATGAATCCCTGCCGTGTCTGCGCATCTCCACGTCAACGCCTCTCCCGGCTACAGAATCAACATCGCATCTCCGTAACTGAAGAAGCGGTAGCGCTCCCGGACCGCTTCCCGGTAGGCGGCCAATATCCGGGAACGCCCGGCAAGAGCCGATACCAGCAGGATCAGGCTCGATTTAGGGAGATGGAAATTGGTCACCATGCTGTCGACAACCGCGAACCTGGAGCCCGGATAAATATAGTGATCGCACATACCGCTGAAAGGAGCAATGTGGCCCTGCTTTGCGTAAGCCCACTCCAGGGTGCGAACGACGGTCGTTCCGACAGCGACCACCCTCCTGTTTTCTCGCTTTGCCCTGTTTACCGCGTCTGCCGTCTCTCTGCCAATTTCGATAAATTCCGCGTGCATCCGGTGTTCGCGAATGTCCTCGCATCTTAGCGGCGCAAAAGTGCCGTAGCCTACGTGAAGGGTCAGAGCGGATACTTCTATCCCAGCGGCCCTAAGGCTGTCCAGCAGCGATTTCGTAAAATGCAGGCCTGCGGTAGGCGCAGCCACTGCGCCGGGATGTCTGGCATACTCCGTTTGATAGCATATACGGTCATCGGCGGAGTCTTGCCCCGATATTCGCTCGATGTAAGGCGGCAGCGGCGTCTGGCCGATTCGGTCAAGAACATCCAGAATAGGGGAAGTCCCCGAAAATCGGACTTGGGCTCTTCCGTCCACAGGAGCGGAAATCACCTCAGCGCCGATACCCTCCGGAAGCTCGATTGTCTGACCCGCCCGAATGGTCTTTGACGCTTTGGTCAGGCAGCAATAGCCTTCAATGGTCCCAAGCTCAGGCGGCTTGTATGGATCGAGCACCAGAAGCTCGACCATGCCTCCTGTCTGTTTGCGGCCCATCAGCCTGGCCGGAACGACACGAGTGTCGTTAACGACCAGCAGGTCGTCCGGTCTTAGATATTGCCCGATTCTATCGAAGCGCGAATGCTCTATTGCGCCGCAGGACGGCTCAAGGACCAGCAGGCGCGATTGTTGGCGCACGGGAGCGGGACGCTGGGCAATGAGTTCGGGCGGCAGATCGTAGTCGTAGGCTTCGAGCCTGAATGAGACTTCCTGCCTATCCACCATGCCGACGGCCCAGGTAAACGAGAAATAGACCCGCGACCATTAGCGCGGCTCCGAGCATTCTGAGGGAATTATTGGAGGATGACAGGACCCAGTTAAGCCATTGCCTTACCTTGTCAGGGGTTGCCAGATATGGGAGACCTTCCAGAAAGCAGATGAGTCCCAATACGGTAAGCATATATGCGTACATCATTGACCCTCGCGAGGTTTTTCTATTCGTCGCGGCCCGAATCGCACAACACATTTCCGGGCCGGTCCCAAAGTGGGGATTTCGCCAAGTATAACGCATAGAACTGGCAAGTTAAGCAGGAATTGCTGCGGGCTCTTGAAATTACTTTTCCGGCACTGCAGCCGGGAGCAGCAGGCAGTGAGCTGCTCAAATCCGCGACGCTCGCGGCTGCGGGCTGCATGAATTCCTCAACCCCTTATCTCGAAATTCATTTTAAATATTCGTAGACAAAAATAATCGCCTGAGCATCAATAAATCATAGGAATTAACAGCGCTAAGTGTTCTGAATGTTTATTTTTTCAGATGGGCATTCCGATGACGGGCAGTCCGTCGGAAAGGAGCACGTATGAAAAGGATGCTACTGATATTTCTTGGCGTAAGTCTGGCTCTGGCGCCATTTACCTCTTCAGTGTACGCAAAAAGCTCAACCTCCCAGCGTCCTCCAGTTGAACAACCACTGGTCAGGGAAGGCGATTTTGCCGTCGAACTGGCAACTGCCCTCAATTTAACCAAGTCACACGATGAAGCGGCGGCAGAAAGCTCTTTGGCCGCGATCAACATCGCCCCTCGGAACGGATGGATTTCCGACTATCCCATGACACCCGATATCATTTACGAGGTCAGGGAAAGCGCCGCAAGATCGGCGTCCGCGGGAAGTCTGAACCTGTCAGAGGCTGATGCGGGCAGCACCGTGGACAGGATCGGCGTTGCAATGAATCTTCCGGTCAAAGTTGACGGCAAGAGCTACGCTTATGAGTCCAGTTCCAGTTCGAGTTCAAGTTCCGAATACAATTCAAGCTCTTCAAGTTCGGCCGCTGCTCCTCCCGAGGTTTCCGAATATATGGAGCCCTCTGAAGTCGAGCAATATTATGATGATTACGGACCTCCCATCGTAAGTTATTATCCACCCCCATGGGAATATGGCTATCTCTATGATTGGGTCCCCTGGCCTTTCTGGTGGGGAGGATACGGGTTTGGCGGCTTCTTTGTCCTTGGCGATTTCGACTTTGACAGGGATCATGGTCATCACCATGGGGACCACCACGGGGAAAATGATCACGGCAGGATTACCAACCACGTGAGAAATGCGAACGGCACGGTGAGCAGGGTTGATCCGGCTACACGTGCGACCGGGACTGCTTCTTCTTCGCGCCTCGCCGGAACGAACAGGGCAGGACAGGGTTCGCGGCTCAGTTCGGCTAACGCGCAGGCGGGTGCAAGGGCTATAATGAACCGGTCAACCGGGACTGCTGCGGGAGCAAGGCTCGGAAACGTTGCCAATGCATCACGCACGTCTGCCCAGTCTTCGCGGGATATGGACAGGTTTTCGTCCACTTCGCAAACGAGGAACTCGAGCTCAGGTTCCGTTTCGAGGTCACCGTCTTTCACCGGGCGCTCGTTCAGCAGCGCCCCGTCAACGCGTTCCTTTAGCAGCAGCGGCTTTGGCGGCGGCTTTCATGGCGGCGGCGGCTTCAGTGGCGGCTTTGGTGGTGGTGGCGGCTTTGGTGGTGGTGGCCACGGCGGTGGCGGCGGCGGCGGGCACAGATAGGTGTGAACGGGACGAATTCACCAACTCAGGACGAATTCAGGGGTTGAGGATTGAAGTTTCCTCAATCCCTCAATCGCAGGTGATGGGATCGCCAGCCAAAGCTTCGGCCGGCGGTGGGAACAGAACGAATTCAGGCACTTGGTCTATATCCCTCAAGCTATTCCCATTTGCTACCACTTCTTTGCCAGTTCTGCATTGAAAAGGCTGTAAAAACTCCTGTATTCTTTCATTGCGCGGGCAAAAAGTACTTTTCCCTTTTCAATATCGTTAACATTCAAAATAAGATTCACCCCCATCTTGAATGCCAGCTTCGCGTCCAGAGTGGGCTTATCCTGGCTGAGCAGACAGAGATAGAATTGCCTTCTCTGGTGCATGGGAAGAACCTGTACGTGGTGAAGAACGAGGTTTCTGGAGTTTTTGGCGGAATCGAAATCCTCCTCCAGAACTATAAGATCGTAAGTATTATAATGAAGCTTGCCCAGGGCGAACCCGGGGCGCATCGCATGTACGACCCAGAAGTCGAGTTCCTGGAGCGCCCTTACGATTTTTTCGGCGAGCTTCACATCGGTGGCGCATAGCAGGGCCGTTCTCATCCCCTCGTCGACCACGTCTATTGCATTTGTGTAATCCAACACGCGACCGTCGTCATATTCGGACTCGAGTGTCCCGGACAGATAAGGGACGCGGCCGTCAACTTCCGAGGGGAAGGCTTTTTGAGAGATTTCGACAGGCTCTTTGCATTTCGGGCAGAGGATTTTGAGCACCTTGCCCTCCGGCACTTTATCATCCGGTACGTTGAATCCGATTCTACACCCCCTGCATTGAACTTTCACTGTCGATCTCCTTGCTGATCGTCAAAACTGAAATCCATGTATCTATTCCTGAAACCGCTCTTTTAGGCTATATAATCAAATCGGCAGAATATCGAAATCAGGCAACAAAGCCTGCAATTTTTAGGCCTTCCGGGGCCAATTTTACATGGAAAGGGATGCTCTATGGATTTCCTTAAACCGGATGCGTTTTTCGATCTCCCCTCTTTTGTTCACCGTGACCTGTTTGCCGGCTGCAAATATGTCTGGGAGGCCCTGAACAATATTTCCGGATACCTCGGACAGCACCTGGAGCGAAACATTGGGGGCGTGAAATGTTTCAGGCGCCCGCTGCCCAAGACTATCGTGGTATGGCGGGGTGAGACGCTGGACAGCGGTTTCGAGATCCTTGGCGGCGATGTATCCAGGGGGGAATTCCGCGTCAGGATCGGCAGCGAGGAAACCAGTGAGGCGGCCGTGCTCTATGAGGGAAGCGTACTGTGGGACGACACGATTTCCATCGGGCCCGGGGCCGTCCTGGAACCAGGCGCTCTGGTGAAGGGCCCCTGCATAATAGGGGCGCAGACCGAGGTCCGCCAGGGCGCCTATGTCAGGGGCAATTGCATAGTAGGCGCACGATGCGTGGTCGGCCACACGACCGAAATGAAGTGGAGCATCCTGCTGGACGGCGCAAAGGCGGGGCACTTTGCCTATATCGGGGACAGCATACTGGGAATGGGTGTGAACCTCGGAGCCGGAACCAAGCTGGCCAACCTCAAGATAAAGGACCAGACCATACGCGTGATGGCCCACGGAACGAATATCATCACAAACCTGCGAAAATTCGGGGCGGTTATCGGAGACCATGTGGAAATAGGCTGCAACGCCGTGACCAATCCCGGGACAGTCCTTGGCAGAAGCTGCCGGGTTTTTCCTCTCACATCGGTACGCGCCGGCTACTATGAACCCAATTCGACCATCAGGGGATAGCAGGGCGAAGGCGGTAGCGGAGATTATCGGATATTTCCGGAAGCTTCACGGTTGGCGGAGAGATTGCGGCGAGCTGCCGCCCTATCGTTTGACCGCCTCGGGCGCATGGGCCGCCTCACGGCCGGCACATCTCTACAGTTTCTTCAGAAAGATCGATCTATCCGGGTTTCGCCTCTTCATAGACCTCGGCAGCGGTGACGGGGTTGCCGCATGCACTGCAGGGCTGTTCACCAGATCGATCGGAATGGAATCCGACCCTTTCCTCGTATCGCGAGCCGCACGAGCCGCGCGCGGATTAAAACTCGAGGGCCGCGTCAGCTTCATCTGCGCCGATTTCCTTACCCAGCGCATTCAAGAGGCCGATTGCCTATACATCTATCCCGATAAGCCCGTCTACGCCATGGAGGACACCCTCGAAGGCTGGGACGGCACTCTTCTCATTTACGGCCCCCATTTTCCGCCAAAACGATTCTGCCTCAGAGAAAAGCTCAGGTGCGGCAGGGAGACGATGTCTGTTTATGCGTGAGGCATCTTAAATATGAACCCCTAATTGCTCGAGGTTTCCCGACAAATCCGCAGGGTCCGAATATACGCGGTAGGCGCCTGCACGGAAAAGTTCCTCCTCAGGATATCCGCCGGTCAGCAATCCGACCGCAAGCGCTCCGGCTCGGCGAGCCGCAAGTATATCCCATACGCTGTCCCCGATGATGATGCATTGGCCGGGGAGGGCCTGGAGCCGCCTCATCGCGGCAAGAAACAAATCGGGGTCGGGTTTTCCGAAAGAAACATCTTCGCGTGTGATAACCGGGATATCGGGGCCGAGTCCGAGCATCTTGAGGGAGCCGGCGGCCCTTTCGCGCGAACTGCTGGTGGCTATTGCATGTCTGACGGAGTTTTGCGCCAGGAGCGCAAGGATCTCCCTGGCGCCTGGCAGCAACCGCAACTCCTTTGCCCGCTCCAGAAAAAACCTCGTATGGAGTTCCCTCACTTTTTCAGTCTGGCCGGCATTGAACGGCTGTCCGGCCTCCCGGCTCAATTCCTTTGAAATCAGAGCGTCACCCATGCCGATGCGGCGGTGGATGCGCCAGTTGGAAATGCGGATGCCGAGTGCTTCGAACGCGTCCCGCCACGCCAGGACATGCTGGTAGACACTGTCAACAAGGGTCCCGTCTAAATCGAAGAGCAAGACAGGGCGGCTCGAACCGATGGGATCTTTTTCAGTTTTCATAATTCTAAAATATAATGGCTTAGGCAGAGAATCCTGGAAAAAACAATAAAACGCCGGGTAAATAGTTCGGATGGCCACGGATAAAGTGATTGCATGGGCACTTCTTCTCAACTTCTGAGATGGAAGCGCGTGATGTGCTGATAAGGGCAAAGGCCTAATCCGTGATATTCGTGGAATAGGTGGTTTTCTGCATTGTCTTTTAAAGATTTGAACCACGGATGGCGGCACACTCTCTTTAAACGTTGCGGCTATGGTCAAACTGCTGGTTCTTCGCGGTAAAAAAGTGTCTTTGAGTCCCAAAATGCGATTCCACGGCTGCGCCCCGCGCCGATCTCCATAGCCCGCCCGCCCACGAGGCGTGTCCCACCGCACCTGCGCTCATGATGCTTATCTTACATCGAAGAGGCCACTTGCAGCCGGGTCTTGCAGTTACCATATTTTCCGCATACCAGGCAAAAGCATTTGGAAACTTCACGAGGAGGTCACGCCGGACATGGGTATGGATTCTGCCCCACCGCTTACGGAAAACGCCGTTTGGAAAGAACTCGAAGTCCATTATCGCCACATCAAAGACATCCACCTGCGGCGGCTTTTTGCCGAAGACCCCGGCCGGGCTGAGCGCTTCACCGTGGAAGATGCCGGGATCGCATTCGATTACTCGAAAAACCGCATAACTCAGGAAACGATCAGCCTCCTGATCCGCCTTGCCGAATCGTGCGGTCTGCGGCAGCGAATCGAGGCCATGTTCAGGGGTGAGAAGATCAATGTTACCGAAGACCGTGCAGCCCTGCACGTCGCTTTGCGCTCTCCGGCGGACCGTCGCATTTTTGTGGACGGCCGCAACGTGACGCCCGAGGTCCACGAAGTGCTCGGGCGCATGGCCGCTTTTTCAGATCGGGTGAGAAACGGCGAATGGAAAGGGTTTACGGGAAAACGCATTAAAAACGTCATAAACATAGGCATCGGCGGCTCGGACCTCGGCCCTCAGATGGCCTACCGCGCTTTGCGCCGCTACAGCCGGGCCGACATGGTTTTCCGGTTTATCTCCAACGTGGACGGGACGGATTTCGCCGAAACCACACGCGATCTGAACCCCGAGGAAACTCTTTTTGTCATTTCATCGAAGACTTTTACCACGCTGGAAACCATGACGAACGCGCACACCGCCCGCCAATGGGTGCTGCAGGCCCTGGGTGATGAGAAAGCTGTAGGACGGCATTTCACGGCCGTTTCGACCAACGCCGGCGAGGTCGTCAAATTCGGCATCGACACCGCCCACATGTTCGGTTTTTGGGATTGGGTCGGAGGACGGTATTCAATGGATTCGGCGATCGGCCTTTCGACCATGATCGCCGTCGGCCCGGAAAATTTCCTGTCGATGCTCGCCGGGGCCCATGCCATAGACGAGCACTTCCGGCACGCCCCCTTCGACCAAAACATGCCGGTGCTGATGGGCTTGCTCGCGGTCTGGTACAATAATTTTTTCGGGGCGCAGACTGTGGCCGTCCTTCCTTACGATCAGTACCTGGAGCGCTTTGCTGCCTACCTTCAACAGTTGACCATGGAAAGTAACGGTAAACACGTCGCGATGGACGGCAGGGCCGTTGACTACCAGACGGGACCGATCTACTGGGGCGAACCGGGCACCAACGGCCAGCACTCGTTTTACCAACTGATTCACCAGGGAACAAAAATTATACCGTGTGATTTCATCGGATTTTTCCAGTCGCTTAACCCGATCGGCAGTCATCACGACATTCTTATTGCCAATCTGTTCGCTCAAACCGAAGCCCTGGCGTTCGGCAAGACAGCAGAGGAAGTCAGGGCCGAAGGGACTCCGGAATGGCTGGTGCCGCACCGGGTCTGCGACGGCAATCGCCCGACGAACACTATTATTCTGGAAAAATTGACACCGGAGGCCCTGGGCAAACTGGTAGCCCTTTACGAGCATAGCGTCTTTACACAAGGGACTCTCTGGAATATCGATTCCTTCGACCAATGGGGCGTGGAGCTGGGCAAGGTCCTGGCAAAGCGGATCGTCGCAGAGCTCGAAAGCGCCGGCGAAACCGGGCTCGGCCATGACAGTTCGACCAACGCCCTTATTCGCCGGTACAAGGAATTCAAAGTACGGGCATCCAAAGAAGAAAGATGAAAAAACTTGCAGCCTCCATTCTTTCCTCGGACTTCGGCAGGCTCGCCGAGGAGGTCAAAGCAGTCGAGCGTGCCGGGGCGGACTGGATTCACGTGGACGTGATGGATGGCCATTTCGTGCCCAACATCACAATCGGGCCCGACGTCGTGCGGGCTATCAGAAAAGCGACGTCGCTTCCGCTGGATGTGCATCTTATGATCGAAAGGCCTGAAATCTACATCGAGGCCTTCGCAGACGCCGGGGCCGAATGGCTGAGCATACATGCGGAAGCAACCGTCCACCTGCATCGGGTGATTCAGAGGATCAGGGAACTCGGGGCCAAGCCATGTGCAGCCCTGAATCCGGCTACGCCGCTCGACCGCGTTCAACTCGTTCTTTCCGATCTGGACATGATTCTTGTCATGACGGTAAATCCCGGCTTCGGCGGTCAAAAATTCATCCGTTCGATGCTTTCCAAGGTGCGCCGCTGCAGAGAGCTGATCGATCAAAACGGGGCAAAGGTCCTGCTCGAAGTGGACGGTGGAGTTCATAGCGACACGATCGGCGACTTGGCCGAGGCAGGGGCGGACGTTTTCGTTTCGGGCTCGGCAATATTTCAAGGTGCTGATTATATTAGGAACATAGATGCGCTAAAGAGCGTCTGGCAGCTTCGTACCAGTTAACGGCAGGCCGGAAAGCCTGCTCCACGAGGAGACAAGTAAATGCAGGACCAGGGGAAACTGGTGAAACTGGAGAAACTCAGCAAACTTATACGCTATTATTCTCTAGCCATGTCCACCGAGGCGGGTTCGGGACATCCCACATCCTCCCTTTCGGCAACGGAACTCATGGCCGGGCTTCTATTTGGAGGCTCCTTCAGATACGACCTGGACAACCCCGGCAATCCCAATAACGACCGGCTGATTTTCAGCAAAGGCCATGCCTCTCCGCTGTTCTATTCCTTGTGGGCCGCCGCCGGGGCTGTGAGCGAAAAAGAGCTCATGAGTTATCGGGAATTCAACAGTCTCCTGGAGGGGCATCCTATGCCTGAATTCCGTTATACAGAGGCGGCGACGGGATCTTTGGGGCAGGGACTCTCTATCGGCGTAGGGGTGGCGCTAAATGCCAAATACCTCGATAAGCTCCCCTACCGGACCTACGTACTGCTGGGCGACAGCGAGATGGCGGAGGGCTCTCAGTGGGAATCCATCCAGATCGCGGCCTGGTACGGGCTAAGCAATCTTGTGGGTGTAATCGACGTAAACCGGCTGGGCCAGCGCGGCGAGACCATGTACGGTCATGACATCGAGGCTTATGCAAAACGGATCGGGGCTTTCGGCTGGGAAACGATCATGATTGACGGGCATTCTTATCCTCAGGTCCTCGACGCTTTTGAGAAAGCCGCCCGTTCAGACAGGCCGGTGATGATCATCGCCAAAACGGTCAAAGGAAAAGGGGTCTCGTTTCTGGAGGACAAAAACGGATGGCACGGAGTCGCTCTTAAAAAAGATGACTTCGAGCGGGCAGTAAAAGAATTGGGCGAAATCGACCGTTCGGTGCGGGGGGAGATTCCCCGGCCCGAGAAGTTGAAACCACAGTCCGTGGAGCCCCGGGCTGCCGGTACGGTGAACTGGCCGACGGATAAGCCCGTGGCCACCAGGGAAGCGTTTGGGCATGCCCTGGTGCGCATTTACCCGCAGTTTCCCGTAATTGTGAGCCTGGACGCGGAGGTGAGCAACTCGACCATGTCGAAAATATTCAAGGATGCTCATCCGGACCGCTTTTTTGAAATGTTCATCGCCGAGCAGAACATGGCGGGTGCGGCAGTCGGCCTTGCCCGGCAGGGAAAGATCCCGTTCGTTTCGACTTTTGCCGCCTTTTTTACCCGCGCGTTCGACCAGGTCCGTATGAGCCGGTATTCCGATGCGAACATAAAGTTCGTCGGCTCTCATGCCGGGGTGTCGATCGGGCAGGACGGGCCGTCTCAGATGGGCCTCGAAGATATCGCCATGTTCCGTGCGATTCTGAACAGCGTGGTGCTCTATCCGTGCGACGCGGTATCAACCGACCGGCTGGTCGAGGAAGCGGCAAGACACAAAGGGACCGTATACATTCGAACCACCCGAATGGCTACTCCGATCGTCTATGGCCCGGATGAAACTTTCGTCATCGGCGGCAGCAAAGTGCTGCGGAAAAGCGACAGGGACGTCGCTACGGTGGTGGCTGCCGGGGTAACTCTTCACGAGGCGCTCAAGGCCTGCGACGAGCTGAAAAAGGAGGGAATCCCGATCCGCGTAATCGACCTCTACAGCGTAAAGCCGCTGGACGAGGCCGCTCTTCGCGACGCGGCAAACAGCACGGGCATTATCGTCACCGTTGAAGACCATTATCCCGAGGGAGGAATCGGCGAAGCGGTCCGCAGCGTACTCACGCCGTTGACCGTGCCGGTCTATTCGCTGGCAGTGCACAAAGAGCCCAGGAGCGGCTCGCCGGAGGAGTTGCTCGATTATGAGGAAATTTCCCGAAAGGCCATCGTCGCGAAGGTGAAAGAGGCGGTGGGACGGCGGAATTGATGGGTTGAGGGATTTAGGGATTGAAGGATTGACGGAAATAGAAAGGCAAAACGGAAATGCGTCTGGGCGTTGCTGCAGATCATGGCGGCTTTGAGATGAAAAACATGCTCGCGTCCGATTTGAGGGCGATGGGCCACGAAGTGGTGGATTTCGGCGCTCACCAACCGGACCCGGTCGATGACTTCCCGGACTTCGTGGTGCCGCTGGCGCTTGCGGTATCCAGGGGCGAGGTCGAAAGAGGTGTAGCCGTCTGCGGGAGCGGCGTTGGCGCCAGCATTGCGGCAAACAAGGTACCCGGGGTCCGGGCGGCGCTGATCACGGACATGTTTTCGGCCCATCAGGGAGTCGAGGACGATGATATGAACATCATGTGCATCGGCGGCCGGGTGGTCGGCTTTGAACTGGCCAAAGACCTCGTCAACGAATTCTTGAAAGCATGTTTCAAGGGAGATGAACGCTTCCGGCGGCGCCTGCTGAAGGTGACAAAGCTGGAAATGCGGGAGGAAGCACATGAAGACAAATCCGTTAAGAACATTGGAGTCTCTGGGCCAGAGTGTCTGGCTTGACTATATTCGCCGCGATCTGATCGAATCCGGCGGGTTGCAGCGCTTCATCGATGAGGACGCGTTGCGCGGAATGACGTCCAATCCCGCCATTTTCGATAAGGCGATCGAGGGGAGCGATGTCTACTACGATACCATCAGGGTGCTCTCCTATGAAGGAAAGAGCGCAGAAGAAATCTGCCTGGCATTGATGACCGAGGACGTAGGGCGGGCAGCCGACATCTTCAAGTCGACTTTCGACAGGCTCCAGGGCCGGGACGGGTTCGTGAGCATCGAGGTGAATCCGCACCTTGCTCATGACGTGCAGGGCACCCTCGATGCGGCCCGGCGGTTGTGGAAGATGCTCAGCCGCCCCAACGTCCTGATCAAGGCACCCGCAACCATGGAAGGACTTCAATGCATTCGGCAGCTTATCAGCGAAGGTATTAGCGTCAATGTGACCTTGCTCTTCGGGCTGCCGCGCTACCGGATGGTTGCCGACGCCTATATAGCAGGGTTGGAGGACCGCGTGGCGAAAGGGCTGCCAATCGATAGTGTTGCCTCGGTGGCAAGCTTTTTTGTGAGCCGTATCGACTCCCTGGTTGATCCCATGCTCGAAAGAGCAGGCGACGGCGCCCGGGGCCTGCGCGGCCAAATCGCTGTTTCGAGCGCCAGGATCGCCTACCAGATGTACAAAAGTATTTTTGGAAGCGAGCGGTTTCAGAAACTGGCCGGCCTCGGCGCCCGGACTCAACGTGTTCTTTGGGCCAGCACCAGCACAAAAGACCCTGAATACCCCGACACGAAGTACGTCGATGCCCTTATCGGACCGGACACGATCAACACCGTGCCGCTCGAGACCCTGGAGGCTTACCGCGATCACGGCAATCCGGTCTTGCGCCTGGAAGACAACCTGGAAGAGGCGCACAAGAACATCGATAGTCTCCCCGGACTGGGAATAGATTTGGACAGGGCGACCCGGCAACTCGAAGATGAGGGAATAGAGAAGTTCAACAAGCCGTATGACAGCCTGATTTCAAATCTCGAAAAGAAACGCAAAAGCTTTTGTTTTGCCCAGGCTTGCTGAAAACGATGCACCGCAGCCTCAGGCCGCAACCATAAGACTAAAAGCGATTCACCGCAGAGAGCGCAGAGATCGCTGAGAAAATAGCAGAGGCAACCCGAAATGCCCTGGACAGGATTTTCAAGGAAAAATCGAGCCAAAACATGTAAGCAACCCAGGAATGATAAGCGGTTTTCAATCCTGTAAATCCTGTTAATCCTGTCAAAATTTCTGCGTCTCTGTGGTGGCATTCAATCTTAAGAAGGTAATCGACATGACGGATCATGAATGTGACATAGGAATGGTGGGCGCAGGCACTATGGGGGGTAATCTGGCCCTGAATTTTGCCGACCACGGATTTTCCGTTGCCGTATACGATGTGGATGCTGAAAAAGCCCGGGAGATTGCGCAAAGACAAGAAGGCGCGGGAAAGGTACGCGCTGCCGGGAACGTGGGGGAGTTTGCCGCAATGCTGCACCGCCCCAGGGCGGTTTTGCTGCTGGTCCCTGCCGGAAAGCCTGTCGATGAGGCGATCGGAGCGCTGTCTTCCGTTTTCGATAGAGCAGACCTCATAATCGACGGCGGCAATTCCCACTTTACGGACACGGACCGCAGGGGAAAAATGGCTGCGCAAAGCGGTCTGCATTTCATGGGCATGGGGATTTCCGGGGGCGAAGAAGGGGCGCGCCACGGCCCGAGTCTTATGCCCGGCGGTCCTCCCGAAGCCTACGAGCGGGTCCGTAAAATACTGCAAGCCTCAGCGGCCCACGTGAACGGCGACCCGTGTGTGGCTTACCTGGGCCCCGGTTCCGCAGGCCATTACGTAAAGATGGTCCATAACGGAATCGAATACGGCCTGATGCAGCTCATTTCGGAAACCTACCACATCATGAAGGCCGGGCTTGGATTGAGCGCCGCCAATCTGGCCGAAATCTACTCGGCATGGAACGGCGGAGAACTCAATTCCTACCTCATCGAGATAACCGCAGACATCTTTCGATACAAAGACGAAGAAAACCCGGGGAGGGCGCTGATCGATGTGATCCTGGACCGGGCAAGGCAGAAGGGCACGGGCAAGTGGACGTCATTTGATGCGATGGAACTCCAGGCGCCTACGCCCAATATCGACGCGGCCGTAATGTTGAGAAACCTTTCCGACCGGCTCGAAGAGCGCAAAATGGCATCCGAAGTCCTTCACGGGCCCGCGTCTGCCGGTCTTCAGGCCGATCGGGCCCTTTTAGTCGGAAATCTTCGAAATGCGCTTTATGCCGGGATGATGATGACCTATGCGCAGGGGTTTTCCCTGCTGAAGGAGGCTTCCTCGGCCTACGGGTACGGGCTGAGCCTCGAGACCGTGGCAAGGATCTGGCGGGGAGGGTGCATCATTCGTGCTGCGCTCCTCGACCACATACGCGAGGCGTTCGGCGGGCGGTCCCAGCCGCCTCAACTTCTGCTGGACGGCTATTTCAGCCGGGAAATGGGTTTGCGGCAAAATGCCCTGCGGGAAGCGATCAAAACAGCGGTCGAACTCGGACTGCCCGTACCCGGGCTTTCGGCATCCCTTGCCTACTACGACGCATACCGAAGCGCATGGCTTCCGACCAGCCTTATTCAGGCGCAGCGTGACTATTTCGGTTCGCACACGTACGAACGCAAAGACGCGCCGGGAAAATTCGTGCACACTGTCTGGAAGAGAACGGAGGGAAATACCTGATGCAGGGCTCAAAGATCGGCGATCCAACCGTATTCGTCATATTCGGAGGCGGAGGCGACCTTACCTTGCGCAAGCTCATACCGGCCCTCTACAGTCTTTTCCTGGACGGCCGGCTGGGGGAGCGATTCGAGGTCCTGGGAGTCGGCCGCAAGCCGCTGACCGATGATTCCTACCGCCGGCAGTTGCGCGAGGGTGTCGATAAGTATTCGACGCGCGGCAAGATCGATGAAAAGGCCTGGAGGGATTTTGCCGGTCACATTTCTTTTTCGAAAGCCGATCTGAGTAATTCCGAAGCGTTCGGGAGCATCGGTAAGGAGCTTTTGGCTTACGACAAGAAATGGGGTGCGAAGGCGGCCAGAATTTATTACCTGGCCTTGCCTCCCGACATGATAAAGCCCATGGCCGAAGGTCTTACGGGCGCAAAACTGAACCTGGACCGGGAGCGTGCCCGCATCGTCGTTGAAAAACCCTTTGGCCGCGACCTGGAGTCGGCCCGGGAGTTGAATCAGCTCCTGACGCAGTATTTCCATGAGTCTCAAATCTACCGGATAGACCACTACCTCGGGAAAGAGACGGTACAGAACATCCTGGCTTTCCGGTTTGGGAACACGCTTTTCGAGCCGATCTGGAACCGCCGCTACATTGACCACGTACAGATAACTGTGGCGGAAAGTGACGGGGTCGGGCACAGGGCCGGGTACTTCGAACAGGCCGGGATACTGCGGGACATGATCCAAAACCACTTGCTCCAGGTTCTTTGCCTGATCGCCATGGAGCCCCCTATCTCTTTTGAAAGTGACGAAGTCCGCCAGAAGAAGGTGGACGTGCTCCGGGCCGTTCGGGCGATTCACCCGGATCAGGTCCCTCACAGTGCGGTCCGGGGCCAGTATGGGGCAGGCTTCATCGAAGGCAAACACGTTCCGGGCTACCATTCCGAGCCGGACGTGGCCCCTGACTCGGCCACGGAGACCTTTGCAGCGGTCAGGCTCTATGTGGACAACTGGCGATGGCAGGACGTGCCGTTTTACCTGCGCACCGGCAAGCGGCTGCCTTCCAGAATTTCAGAGGTTTCCATCCACTTCCGGCCGGTGCCCCACCAGACCTTTGCGGCTTCCTCGCTTCTGGACTCACGGCCCAATCGGCTGCTGATAGCCATTCAGCCAGAAGAGGGTATTTTGCTGCGATTCGAGGTCAAGCACCCCGGCGCGCTTATGGCCCTTGCGCCGGTGATGATGCAGTTCTATTACCGCGAAGCATTCCAGGTCCGCTCCCCGGAGGCCTACGAGACCCTGCTGCTGGACATCATGAGGGGGGATTCGACGCTTTTCATGCGGGCCGATCAAACCGAGGTCGCCTGGGCGGTGATCGCCCCGATTCTGGAAATGTGGCAGTCGGTGAGGCCGACCGATTTTCCAAATTATCAGGCGGGAAGCTGGGGGCCGGAAGCGGCCGATATCCTCGTCGCCCAGGACGGACGGAGTTGGACGATGCCTACCTATCTACAATGCAGCGAGGACCTTGCCACGTGCCGTGTCGCAAGAGAGCCTGCGGAGTAGGGGAGCGCTTCACCACTGAGGCACAGAGGGCAGCAAGCAAAAGACTAAAAGCTGTCACCGCAGAGAACTTTCGATAATTCCAAAAATCCGGTGGCCTGCTTCGAGGGGCCAAGGTCGATCTTTAGAGAGCGCTGAGGAAAACTCAGAGAAAAAAGCAGTGGTCCAGGCCGCAACCGGAGGGCGAAAACCAACAAGTCGGACAAGAGTCCGGAAGCCCGGCTTGCTCGTGGCATGAAATGAACGGATTTGGCAGGGTTTTGGGATTTTTTAAACGATTCACCGCAGAGAACGTTCGATAATTCCCAAAAACCCGTGGCCTGTCTCGAGGGGCTAGGGTCGATCTTTAGAGATCACTGAGAAAAATACATATAAAATACAGTGACTTAGATAGACATACCTGAAAGAATTTTAAATGCCAGTGCAGAGAGAAACTGGACCTTGGCGGAGGGCGTAAATCGGAACCCTCACTATGGTTCTTTCGCAAGGAGTGCATCGGCCTCAGCAAGGACAGAATCCAGGTCATGCCCGTCGAGCGCCTCTATTTCCTTTTCCCCTTTTGTTAGAAGGCGTAAAAGTTCCATGTCACGTTCCGATCGTTCATATGCTTCGACACTGAGCAGTACGGCAGCCGCGCGTCCCCTTTGCGTAATTACGATAGGTTCTTTGGAGTCTCCGACCCGTTTCAAAACCTTAGCCGCATTTTGCCTCAAATCACTGACCGGAATTATATTCAATACCTTGCCCATATTGTACCTCCTATAGTACTTCTAAACGTACTACAGAATATGTCAGGAAGCAAGAGCCGGCAAGGTAAGTTCACCACGGAGGCGTTCGATAATTCCAAAAACCCGGTGGCCTGCTTCGAGGGGCCATGGTCGATCTTTAGAGAGCACAGAGAAAAGAAAACGGGCGTCCAGGAAAAACCGGAAGCAAGCAGGGACGTGGTTTGCAGTTGTGATCTAAATATCAAGAAAGAAGCGGCCCAAAAGTTCGGATGTTCAACGCAGTAATATCGTGTTGATGATGACCACCCTGTGGTGTCTCGATGGACCAAGACCGTTCATTGCGCGTTCACTGGATTTTTCAAAGCTTTATCGACTGCAGCCTTCAAATCCCTCATCGAGTACGGCTTGTGTAAGAAAACTTGGGGGCGCTCGGACCAATTCCCTGTCATCACACTTGCTTCATCGTGCCCGCTGACCAGTATCACCGGGATATGCGGCAGGATTTTTCGCAAGGCCGCCAGAGTCTCCCACCCGTCCATTCCAGGCATGCTGAGATCTGTCATTACGCAGTGGATCTGGTCCAGGTTTGCCCGGAGCAAATTTACAGCCTCGGCCCCGCCCGATGCCGCAAGGACTTCATAGCCCATTTGTTTGAGCATGGACTCTGCCGTATTTCGCACAGCGTCCTGGTTCTCTACCAACAACACGGTGCCGCCCGGCTTCGTCCGGTGAGGATGAGTTGCCTTTTCAGACGGCAGGGGAAGCTCATCAGTGACCAGCGGCAAAAAGACTCGAAAGATGCTCCCTTGATTCCTCTGGCTCTCCACACCAATCGCACCACCCCAGGTTTTCACGATTCCCAGGACGACGGCCAGGCCCAGCCCCCTTCCAGTGAATTTGGTGGTATAGAAGGGATCGAAAATCCTATCCAGATCCTCTTCTGCCATTCCGCAACCCGTATCCGTCACTTCCAGACACGAAAAGGCGTCGTCTGTGGGCTTCCAACCGACTGGCACCAGATGGGATTTGGGGATTTCAGGGGCCGGAATGATTCTTGTCGTCAATGTTACTGTGCCTGTACCGTGCCCTATGGCTTCACAGCCGTTGGTGATCAAATGGATCAGGACTTGCCCTATCTGTTCTGGATGGGCACGGACAAGCGGACCGGAGGACAGCAGATCAGTCTTAAAGGCAACGCCTTCCGGCGCGGCATCCTGAAGCGCCGGCATATTTTGGCGGCAAACCTCCGAGAGATCCAACGTTTTGTGCCTGGCTGCGTTCTGGCCAAGATAGGTCAACAGCAGTCCGCTGATTTCTGCGGACCGACGGGCAGCCCCCATGGCTTCGATCAGCTTCTCACGGATTGCCGCATCCTCTGACAAATCCGTCAGGGCCAACTCCAGGTTACCTATCACCACAGCAAGATGGTTGTTGAAGAGGTGGGCGACGGCCCCAGCCATACGGCCAAGACTTTCGGCCTTGCGAAGTTGATTCCGTTGCTGTTCCCATTGCCTGTTTTCCTCTTCGGTTCTCTTTCGTTCAGTAAGATCTGTGTTTGTCCCGGAAACCCGCACGGGTTTGCCGCTTTCATCACGCAGAATGTAGCCTCGTATAAGGATTGGCACATAATGACCAGCCTTGTGCGCCAGGCGGGTTTCCACCTCGAAGGATGTCTCCCCGATTATAGCTTCGCCGACTATCCGGCTGGCTCGCTCCAAATCTTCCGGATGCATCAGGCGGCGCCAGAGGCCGGGATCAGCCTCCAACTCGTTTTCCTGATAGCCGATCATCCTCCACCAATGAGAAGAGTAATAGAGTGTGTTGGCAATCAAATCCCAGTCCCAGACAGCATCCTGGGTGGCCTTCATTGCCAGAGCGAGGCGCTCCTCACTGCGCAGCACCTCATCGACCCGCTTGCGCTCGGTGATATTGCGCACAACGGTTACTCTGACATTACGGCCCCGATATGCGAAGTGCCTGGCTTGCGATTCAACGACAATTGAAGAGCGATCCTTGCGGAGTAGCCGGTTCTCGTATAGGCCTTCGTATCCAGCCTCCAAAATCCGCGTCACAAATTCCCGGTCTTCCGGCGCGATCAAGTCTGCTACGGGCTTGCCGACGATTTCAGACAAATCACAGCCGAGCATTTGCGCCAGTTGGGAATTGGCATCGATGACGACGCCGCCGTCAGTAAAGGCAATTCCTTCAAATGAGGACTGTGCCAGTGCTTCGAAACGTTCCTCACTTTCCTTCATCGCCTCCTCAGTCTGCATACGCTTAGTGATGTCTTCGCGAAGGATATCATTTACCCTTCGCAGCTCTGCTAAAAGCTCCAAGTTTTCGAATCTCAAAGTGATGGCGGAAGCGATGGACCGATTGTGTATAAATGAATGGCGAAGGATTCCAAATATATAAAGGGTAACCAGGAAGCTTAAGGCATATCCGAACTCCCCTCCTTCCGCAAGGCAACGAATGGCATAAGGCAGTAAAGCCGGTCCGACCCATGCCATGGGACCCCATTTAATGGAAGAATGAGATATCGTGGTGGCCGCGGAAAGGCTGGCCATTACGAGAAGAAAAAGGCATATGAGACGGAGATTCCCAGCCGGGAAAACAATAAAAGCAGAAGCCCCCCAGACGACCCCGGAAATCAGGGCCGAAGCCAGATAAAGATTCTTCCAGTATCCCGCATCAAACGGTTCTTCACGCACCTTGCAAAATCGGAAGTGAAGAACAACCCTGCTGCAAACGATCAAAAGAACCATCAAGACCCATACTAGAATGCTTGCAGGAGCAACGATATCGCGTACTTCATAGACAAGCACAAGAGCGACCATGAAGGAAACGGCCTGCATCGTCGGGACCTGTTCCATCACAAGCCGAATTTGTTCCCTCAGGACAGCGTCCTTAAAATCCTCACTCATTTTGACTTCACTGTTCATAAGCAGTGGTTCTAAGCATGGGTTGCAACGCATATTCGCCGAAAGCATAACGAGAAAGCGACCGGCGGGCGACGGCGGCGGCCCCCGATCGAGACATTCCTGTTACGCTCGCTTATGCTACATATAACCATCTCTACAAGAAACGCGATGTTGGTTAAACGGAGAAAAAACCGGGCATCCAGAAAAAACCGGAAACGTACGGAGACGCGGCTGGCGGTTGTTCGGCCAAACGTGATCTGAATGTCAAAAAAGACGCGGCCCCAAAGTCCGCCTGAGAAATAGGAATGTTGAATTCGGAGCCATTACTTTATTGTCTTCTGCCCGGAAAGTCCCGTCTATAGTTTTTCCCTATTCGCGAGATTGCTTACTTCAATAAAATCCGATTAGACTAAAATACGTAGAGGTGGTATCAAACTGAGCACGGGTGAAATGGTTCCCCCCTGTAGTGGTGGTCTGTCCGGTAATGATCTGACCAATACCTGGATGCTGCATGAAGACCCAAGATAATTCCACATCGAGGAGAACCTTCCTTAAAAACGCCCTGGCCTCAACCATCGGTGTGGCAATGACCGGCGGCACTGCTTCTGCTTTCTCCCGGGACAGCCTGCAAGTCTGGTCATGCGGAGGTCTGGCCGAAGCGATGATTCCGGCAAATTCTCTTTTCGAGAAGAAGACCGGAGTGAAGATTGCCTACACGGGCGCTTTTGCAGCAGCCCTGGGGCAGTCGCTTCTTGGAAGCGGGCAAACTGATGTGTTTGCCGGCCGGGTGCTCGATCTTGCAAAGAAGCTGCGTGAAGCGGGAAAAATGGAGTATTTCAAGCCCCTTTGCTTTACGAGCTATGTCATGGTCACTCCCAAGGGAAACCCGGCGGGCATTCTGGCAATTGAAGACATGACCAAACCCGGAGTTCGAGTTGTCCTTGCCCCGGAGGCGTCGCCACCGGGCGGCCAGGCAGTGCAGGCACTACTCAAGAAAGCGGGCATTCAGGAAGCGGTAGCGAAAAACACCATTATCCTGGGGAGTTGCGTTCAGCGTACGATGGATGATGTGATAAACGCTCGTGGGGATGTTTCCATCGTCGAACTGCGGATAACAAGGATGCGGGAGTTCGAAGGCAAGCTGGACATCGTTTCGATTCCGGAGCACTACTTCCCTCCGCCCCCGCTCACTTTTACAGTGGGTGTTATGGAAAATGCTCGAGACCGCGCGCTGGCTGACGCGTACATCAGCTTTATAACATCCGCCGAAGGGCAGGCATTTTTCGAGCGGCAGGGATTCATACCCGCTATCTCGGATAAAGGGCGGGAACTGGTCGAAAAATTCGGAGTAAAAGATGGCTGATACGCTGAGCAGTACTATCACGCCCATGTCAGAAAAAAAGAAAACCCTCCCCCTTACGGCGCTGCGCAGACTCACCCAGGCGGTGTTCCTCGGGGTCCTCGGCCAGTGGTCATTCTACGGCATCTTTCGCTGCCCGTTTCTTGTGCCTTATGTGAGCTGCCAAAACTGCCCCGTCATCACCTGCCATGGCCGTATTTTCACTATGTTCTGGGGCTCTTGGCTGCTTTTGCCCCTTTCTGTTCTACTGGTTGGCCGGGCTTTTTGCGGTTGGGCCTGCCCCGGCGGATTTGTGAGTCAACTGGCGGGGAAAACGGCGCCCTTCAAACTGCGGACCGGACATCTTCCGGTTCGTTATGCTCGGGCCGGACAGTATATCGCTCTGTTCTGTTCTCTGATCCTCTATTTTTACCTCGGGCAACCCAGAGCTAACGTTCCCATCCGCGCAGGCGATTTTTTTGAATCGGTCGGGCTCACCTTCGAACATGCCGGGATACTATGGCTGGTGCGGAGCTTTATCGTCATTGGCCTCCTTGTGTTCGGACTTCTGGCCGCCAACGCGTGGTGCCGGTTCGCATGTCCCACCGGAGGCATTATCGACGCCATAAAGCGGTTCTCACTTTTTAGTTTTCACAAGACGCCGGCATGCAACGGATGCAATGAATGCCTGAGAGTCTGCGAAATGGGAACCCGACCCGGTGAGGCAAACTGTACTGATTGCGGGGATTGCCTGGACGTCTGCCCAACCGAGGCAATCCGATTTGGCAGAAAAAGGCCGTCATAATGGCTAACCTTTTGACGCATAACAACCATGTGCTTTCCCATCCCTGATTTGATGAGAGGGCCAAAAGGGCGTCTTTCATCAAACCCCACGCTCCGCCAGGCCGGCTGCCTACTTATTGTCCTTTTCGATCGGATAATCCTCTTCCATCCAGGCCTTTATCCCGCCCGGGTCGCGGTAGACGTTGGTATAGCCCAGCTTTACCGCCCACATTGCCGCGTTGTGGCTGCGACCGCATTTTGTGAACCCGCAATAGAACACGATCTTACGACTTTTGTCCGGGCCGAGGAGTTTCTCGAGGACCTCTTTTTTTGCCTCATCCAATTGCGACATTTCTTCTACGGGAAATTCTATCTGAAGCGCAGTAGGAATATGGTTTTTCTTATAGCTGTCTTCGAGCGGCATAGTGTCAACTATGAGCATTGGCTCTTTTTTATCTATCCACGCCTTCAATTCCTCGGTCGTTACTATGCCGTAGCCACCCTTTTTGACCTGATTTGCGAACTGAACTGCAAGTTTTTCGGTCTCTATTTCTTTACTGCCCCATTCGAGTGCGTAAGCGGCCGTGCTTATGCTGCATGTCATAATCCAGCCTAGGACAAGTGCAATGAGTTTATGCCTTCTTATCATCTCTACTCCTTTCATTGCTCTTTAGTTGTTTTGGAATTCATATTCCGCGCAAGGCGATTCTGAACTTGCTGCCACCACATGAGGTAAAACGTGACGAAACCACCAGGTCCCTCAGAAACGCTACAAAAAGACTGTTCCTTGCATGGATTTCCAGCTTGGAAAAACAGCCGCAGTCTACGTCGAGATTTTTCAAGATTGCGTATCCCAGGACGAAAAGAAAGCATATCAGAAGCCCGAAAATAGCGGCAAGGCTTCCACGAACTTTAAACAGAAGGCCGAGTCCAGCCAGAAGTTCAATGGCAGGAAGGCCTATTGCCGTAGGAACGAGCAGTTCCTCCGGAAGCAGGCCGTACGCGGAAATAGTGCGGGCAAAGGCACGTGGGGCAAGAAGCTTGGTGCCGCCGGCGATAAGAAAAATGCCGCCGAGCAGGGCGCGCATAAGACAACAAAGCCAGGGTGAATAAAAAAGCGGTGTCCGAAGGAATGTCAAGGCAGGCTCCAGAATATTAGAAATTTCGGAATTTCCAGACTGGAAGATGAAAAACGGAATCATAAGAAATCGACATATAAGAGCATCCTGGTTTGGTTTGTAGTTGGTATATAAATTGGATTTTCCTATGTGTCAAATAGATAATCTGGATAAGTTCGATCTATTTTGACTAAATCATCTGAACAGCTCTACGGTCCGGCCTGAAGGAAATGCAGGATTTGCGGGAGAGCGAAACTTAAAGGCGGAATTCCAGTTGAAGGATTGAAATTAGTCGGTCAACATTCAACACGGCCCTGGCGTGCCGGGGTTTTTGTACGTCTGCCCAACCGAAAATATCCGGTTTGGCAGAAAAAGGTCCTGAGGATGGGTAGCCTGACTATTTCTCTTTGTAGATGAACTTGTATTTGAAGCTCCCTGGAGCGAGCCAGTCAACGGTCCTATCCCCGGCTTGAGCGAAAGGATAGCCAAAAGTGTTGAGGGGCTTTCCTGCCTGTGGCGGATTCAAAGTGATGTCACGGCCGACGGCAAGTTTGATCCGGTACGGATCGATGCCGCCCCAAAAATAAGCTATGTATTCGGCTGTCTTAGGGTCTTCAAGCTTGAGGTTCTCAACCAGCATCGCTTTGCGAACATCGGCGGGATCAACTGGGACCCAGCCGTAACCAGGTTCGTAGAACTCCGCCCAGCAATGCTGGTAGCCCGTAATATCTTCTTCGGGCTTCTTTCCAAGGCGAATGCCGAACACCTCCCTTGCCGGAATGCCGGACGCTCTGGCGAGGGCTATAAAGACCGAAGAAATATCCGTGCATTTGCCGCCCAGCTTATGAAGAAGGTACCCGACATCTCCAATCCCACAGCCTGGCGTGTCCGGGTCTCTGTACATATTCGTATACGTCCAGTCATAGATGGCTCTCGCTTTCGCCAGAACGCTCTTCCTGTCTCCGGTAATTTTATCGGCAAGGTTTTTCACTTCTCCATCTATTGGACCGAGGCTCGTAGCACTCAGGTATGGTTGAAATGAGGTGCGGTCCCAACCGGGCTCGCCGGCGGGGAAATCCCTTCGGATGACCTCCTTGCGCTCAGCCTCAAAAGAGAGAGTCAGTTTACGGCTCCCGGCATTCTTGTCCCAGGCGGCAAAGAGAATCGGATTGCCGTGTAGAGGGTCTGTGTAGACAGCCGATTCACCGTAGTCACCGGACACCTTGACGTTGCTTATGAGCTGATCGGGATCGGAAACCGGGTAGGGAATCCAAAGTTTGACGTGTTTGCCTGCTTCCTGGCCCGACAGGTCAAAATCCATCGTAACCATTCCCGACCGGGTAACGGCAGAAACTCCCTGCGCAGCAAGAATCAGATATATGAGCAACAGAATGCCAAGCCACTTCTTCATTATTGACTCCTTATATCTCCCTTACAAGATAATGCCCATTGTCCCTGCCGGGACTCCCCTATGCTGCCCAATGTGAATAGAGGCGGGAAAAACAGGCAAACCGGCCCACAATAAAGAAGATAGCCACACGAGTCTCCGGTGTGGCCATCAAAAGGGCTCTTTCAATCCACTGGATGTGACCGTTCACTCAGCCGCAGTTGCCGTCTTAGCATCGAGACGAAAGACTCTTTGGCTGGAGCTATCCTTGAGCTTCGCCTTCGAATTGGTCCAATGCTTTGACTAACAGGGACGCCGTCGCGCCCAAAGAAGGCCCACCTCCGAAAACAATACCCATTGCCGCAGCTTCCATGATCTCCGCCCGGGTACATCCTGCCTGCAAGGCCTTCTGCGCGTGAACCGCAATGCAGTCCTCACACCTGGTGTAGATGCTTACGCCAATGGCGATAAGCTCCTTTTCACGAACGGTCAGGGCGCCTTCCTTTTGCGTGGCATTGATGAACTCTAAAAGGCTGTTTATCGAGTCGGGGATTCCCTCCATGAGAGTTCCAACGCCTTTTTGGAAACCATCCAAGCGACTTTTTGCATCAAACATCGAGCAGCACCTCTTCTCTCTTTAGAATAGCCCTTCTTGTCAGTCAGCGTCCTGGTTCCGGGCAACAAGAGCCCGGCTTACGCTGCGTCCGGTATTACTTGAGACCGGAATATAGATTGAATCTGTCTATGCTTCAAATAGATAATTCCGATTTGAGAGCGGGGAGCGGGTGGGAAAAATAATTCTAACACCTAAGATTCGGATCATATATATTGATTGCAGAATTATGGAGCCGGGAGTCTGCCCAAGGGAGATCGACTGCCGGCAACGAATCTCACAAAGCAGTCGTGGCTGTTCCAGTTCGGCTGGAGATAATTGGTCGGGTTCCTGTCGCGCAGGATGGAGAGACAGGAAGAAACATCAAATCTTCTCCAATTGCATCGACAGGGAGCAACACGAAATAGTCACGTATGGGTCAATAAGTTTTTCGCGCCACTCCCGCAATCGGATGCAAGGAATGCCCGGCACGTAAGGCCTGATCGAAGATGCCGGCTTTAGCTCAAACGGAGGCAGGGTCTCTGTATACAACAGCGGAGATAATATCTTGCGTGTCTACGGAACCGGTTGGCGTTCATTGCTTGAAGGTATTCGCTCTTATTTGAAAGTAAGCTTGCCTATCCAGCGTCGTATAAAACTTCCAGGAGAATTAAGCAGTGAAGCCCGGGATGCGTATGAAAAATATGAGCAACTTATAAAACAGGAGCCGGCAACAGACATTAGACGATTCCCCGTACTGCAACGCTCGTAATGTGTATAGACATTGGCAGGCGTATAACTTATCAGGATTGAGGGAGGTTCAAGATGAAAAAGGTTAAGGATCCCTCATGGGGACATCTCGAAAAACGCTATGGCGGCGAGCCGCGCGAACGCAAGCTTCTTGCGCTCGACGGCGGCGGCATCCGCGGCATCCTCACCTTGCAGGTGTTAATCAGGATGGAGGATTTGCTGCGTGAGAGGAGTGGGCAAGGCAAGGATTTCCGCCTGTGCAACTACTTCGACTACATCGGCGGCACGAGCACCGGGGCCATCATCGCTGCCGGGCTGGCCCTCGGCATGTCGGCGCGGGATCTGTCGGACTTCTATATGAAGACCGGGCCGGCCATGTTCGATAAGTCCCTTATCCTCTCCCGCTTGCGTCACCTCTATAAGACGCAGCCGCTTGCCGATGAGTTGAAGAAGACCTTCGGAGAGCGAACGAATCTCCTCCCCGAAAACCTCAGGTGCCTCTTGCTCATCGTGACGCGCAACGTAACGACCGACTCGCCATGGCCGATAAGCAGCAACCCGTTCGCTGAGTACAACGCCCTCTCCCGGCCTGACTGCAACTTGAAAATCCCCCTCTGGCAGCTTGTGCGCGCCAGCACCGCTGCGCCCGTGTATTTCGCACCGGAGGTCATTCAGTGGGACCCACATAACCCGGCAAAGACTTTCGTCTTCGAGGACGGGGGCATGACGCCCTACAACAACCCGGCGTTCCTGCTCGCACGCATGGCCACGGTCAGGCAATACAATCTGAACTGGCACACGGGCGAAGACAAGCTGCTCGTAGTGTCGGTCGGCACGGGCTCCGCGCCGAAAGTGGATTCAGAAGTCTACTCCTCCGGCAAGTCGGTCTTCACCAACCTGGCCAACTTCCCCGCCGCGCTGATGTACGGCGCGCAGGTGGATCAGGACGTCAACTGCCGTGTCGTCGGTCGCTGCGTCCATGGCGCGGTCATTGACCGTGAGCTGGGGGATTTGATCCCGCGGCGAGGCGACCCCCGGACGGGCGAGGTGATCCCACTTACGGAGGATCTCAGGCGCCAGTTCCTCTACGCACGCTACAATGCAGAACTTTCGGCCAGGTGGCTCAATGCTCATGGACTGGGCGACATCGAGGCCGCAAAGGTCGCGCAAATGGACTCGGTCGAACATATCGACGACCTCATCCGCGCCGGGCAGGCGCTGGCCGAAGAGGTCAAACCGGAGCACTTTGTGCTCGACCGCTTCGGGCAGTTCAATTAGGTCCAACTGGTGAGGAGAGATAGACATGCGAGCCTTGATCATCCTCAGGGTGGCCTAACGAGTTGAGTCAAGTTCCATATAAATGGATGGAAGTTGCTCGGTCTTTCCATGCCCTATCGCTTTTAAGAGTCCGGAAGATCTGCTGCGCAGGCAGGCTGAAAGTGAGAGAAAGATGAAAATTTTCGTGGGCTGGCCTTATGACGCTGAATGGGTGGATAAGTACGTTCTCCCCCTGATCGAGACGTATGGAGTTACCGTGCTGACCGGCAAGGAGTTGCAGGGTATACCCGTATCGCAGGGCGTTAGAGAGAAGATTGCGGAAGCGGATGCGGCCCTGTTTATTGCCACCCGGCGGGAAGGGCCAGACGAAAGAGGGTTGTACCGGACAAGCGAATGGGTAGTAGACGAGATAAAACACGCTAACTCGATAAAAAAAGAGGTAGTCATCGAAGTGAGGGAGGATGGCGTTGACTACGCTAACAAGATCCATGAGGAAAGACAGTACATCCCGCTCGACCCTGGAGATCATATTAAGGCCTTGGTCGAGATCGGGAGGACCATAGGCCGATGGCGGGGTCTGAGCTTCAAGCTTAAGCTCTTGCCGACCGGGCCGGCCAATGCCAAGGCAGCTTTCACAGATGCTCTCTTGAGGCGTCTGAGCCGGAAAGACTACAACTGCCTTTACCGCATCCGGCAGCAGGGCAGCATTACTCACAGGAGAGAATCCGTCGAGATCGTCCGTGAGGGGCAAGATCAGTTCATCTACACCAGCGAGCTTCCGGCCAACTTCTTCAACTCCCCGGATGCATATCTGGAGGTCGAAGTCAACATGGGTGGGATGCAATGGTCGTCCCCGGGCATCCGATTCAATGCCATAGAAGTCCCGCTAGAGATATGGGGCTCCCCACAATTCAACGCGCAAAGGCTTGAGGTGTCGACATGAGAGCTTTCATTATCCGTCCTTTCGGGATTAAGAATGACATCAATTTCGATGAGGTCGAGCGGCTGCTCATCGCACCGGCACTCAGGAACGTAGGTGCCGATGGCGGCACAACTATCGACATCGTTGAATCGGGCAACATCCGCATTGACATGTTCCGGAGGCTGCTCACAGCCGATCTTGTCGTAGCCGACCTCTCGATCCACAACGCCAACGTCTTCTACGAGCTGGGTATCCGTCACGCGCTGCGCGGCCACGCAACCTTCATGCTTCGTTGCGACGCAGACAAGTTCCCTTTCGACCTGCAGACCGACCGCTACTTTCTTTACAAAAAAGAGGACCCGGGTGCGAGCCTCGAAGATCTCGTCGCAGCCCTTCAACGGACGAAGGAGGCGGTAGAGAAGGATGCGGCCGCGAAGGACAGCCCTGTCTTTATGTGCTTGCCCAATCTGCACGAGCCCGACTCCTCGCAGTTTATAGTCGTGCCGCCTGACTTTGGTGAGGAGGTCGGGCGGGCGGCCGCTGAAAAATGGCCCGGCGATCTGGCGCTGCTGTCATATGAGGCCCATGGCTTCGAGTGGGAGCTTAGAGGCTGGCGCTCGGTAGGGACGGCACAATTCAACCTAGGGGCGCTGGCGGAAGCGAAGGTCACCTGGGAGAACGTGCGTAAACTTGAGCCCAGCGATCTTGAGGCGAACATCTGGCTCGGCACGATTTACGAGCGCCTCGGCGACCTGGCGCGCTCAACGCAGGCACTCGAGCGTGCCCTCTATAACAAGAGCATTTGCAGGGAGGAACGAGCTGAAGCCTACGCATTACTCGCGCGCAACGCCAAGACGCGCTGGCGTGCCGAGTGGGAGAGCAGGCCTTTGGAGGAACGGCGCACTACGGCCTTGCGCTCTCCTCATTTGCAGGACTCATTCGAGAACTACGAGCGGGCCTTCGACGAAGACCTGAACCACTACTACTCTGGACTGAACTCGCTGGCGATGATCAAGGTCATGGTCGCGCTTGCCGAGGCACTGCCCCAAGTGTGGAGGGAGAATTTCAAAACTGATAAGAAAGCAGAAGCGGCGCTGGACGAACATCGGGAGAACGAGGCTAAACTGGCCGCCGCCGTCGATCTCTCGCTGAATGCGAGCCTCCGGCGACTGGATCGTGAGGGCAGGAAGGACGTATGGGCCGAAATCAGCGCCGCCGACCTCTGCTTTATCACTACGGATAATCCGCACCGCGCCGCTGCCGCCTACCGAAATGCACTGGCCGCCGCACCGGAATTCGCGGCCGGTTCCGTACGCAAGCAACTCGCGATCTACAGGGACCTGGGCGTGCTCGGCGTCAATCTCGCCGAGGTCTTCAAAGTCGTTGGCGAGCCGCCCCCGCTCCCGACTCCCGGCGACAAGGCCGCTGCCGCGCCGCAACACAAGCGGGTGCTCCTCTTTGCCGGCCACATGATAGATGCACCGGAACGCGAGCACCCGCGTTTCCCCGCTGACAAAGAGCAGGCCGGGCGCGAGAAAATCAAGGAGGTGATAGTCAAAGAAATGAACTCAGGCGCAGGGGTCGCCTGTGGGTACGCCGGGGGCGCAAGTGGCGGCGATATACTATTCCACGAGGTCTGCGCCGAACTCGGCATACCGACCCGGTTCTATCTCGCGATACCGCCGCAGAGGTTCGTCACGACATCGGTGCAGAAGGCCGGGACGAAGTGGGTCGAGCGCTTCTGGAAGCTTTACAACGAGCACCATGCGCAAAAGCAGGCGCGCGTTTTGAACGAGGCGGCCGACGTTAATGACGAGAGCGAGTACCTGCCCGCGTGGTTGCGCCCGAAGCCGAATTACGGCGTCTGGCAGCGCAACAACCTATGGATACTCTTCAACGCGCTGAACGAAGGTTGTGACCCCAAAACCGGCGATCCGAACATCACACTGATAGCTCTGTGGGATGGAGCGGGCGGCGATGGACCGGGCGGGACGGGCGATCTTGTCCGGAAGGTCGAAGACCTTGGCGCAAGGTGTGAGATTATCAAGACGAAAGAGCTGTTTGGCCTTTAACACACATCGAGCGCCGAAGATCCGAGGTCGCCGCGCAAACCTTAAAGCCGGCATGACTGAAAAGGACAATCCGCCTTCGATGATTCATTGAAACAGTTCCTTTAATACTACAAGCGTCACCACAGAGACACAGAGGGCGCGGAGAAAAACAGGTTAACGAACAACTGCAGGCCGCCCCCCTCTTTCTCTCCGGTTTTTCCTGCAAGCCAGTTTTCTTTTCTCTGTGCTCTCTAAAGATCGCCCCCGGCCCCTCGAAGCAGGCCTTCGTTTTTTGGGAATTATCGAACGCCTCTGTTCGAAAAGACAGCCTTTCACGCGAAGACGCGAAACGGACTGACAAAGTCCCGATGAAACATGAAAAACTCTTACGAAAAGTTCCGGTGGGCTTCGCTGCGAGACTGTGTCGTATTAGAATTACGAACCTCGTACCTGTTCAAGGCATGCTATTTTTTAAAAGCACGCGGTCACAGATCTCTCAGAACCTGACCCACAAAGTATTGTGCTCCACTAATCAGCTATCCGCACCCGGGGAAGGCTGAACGACTTAGGCCATGCGTTGGCAACTGTCTACCAATGTTTTTGACTACACCGCCTGTATCGAGGCGATGAAACCGCTGACCCCGCCAAGCAGACTTAGCATTCGCCTCAGGTTGAAGCATGTAGCCAGTATCGATGCCTCAGCCCCGGCCCCTTCTCGTCCTCGTAGATGAAATTGACCAAAGCCCAAGTTTTTCTTAATAAATCCAAATGGATGCTCAACACGAGCTTTCCTCCTCGCATACACTTGCGCGATTTCAGGCTCCTCAAATCTTCTGGACACTGCTTCGGCTACCTCTTCAAATACATGGCGTGTTATCGTTCGGCCCTGCTTTGAATTGGTACATATGCCAAAATGCGGGCAACGCCGACAATTACCTCGTTTATCAATGCGATATTCTCTCTGCTGCTTTTTTTCCTTAAAACGTCTAAAAATCAGCCGGTGACCTTCCGGGCACAGGTAACAATCCGAGTCTGCATCATAGGCAAATCTACTCTTTTCGAAAGGACCAATTTCTTTCCCCGATGCTTGAGTCTTGGATGGAACTACCACCTTCCTTAAACCGGATTCAACCTTTGTGATTTCGCTTATGTCCCAGTAGCCCGCATCGCCGCAGGCCACCTTGCACTCACGACCAAGTTCGGCTTCGGCGCCATAAACCTGAGCGGCTAATTGCTTCAGGTCATTTGACTCGCTCACTACATCGGTGTGAACAATCAGGCCGTTTTTGTCATCCACAACGTTTTGCATGCAATACCCGCAATGGGTGCCCTGAGGGCTTTTGACCAATACGCTTTGTGTATCCACCCGGTTGATTTTGCGTTCCTTTCCAGTCTGGTCGCCACGCTGTGTGAACTCGGCCAGAGCATTCTCAATGGATTCTTTTAGCTTTACGGCTTGCGCCAACTCTTTTGGCATTTTCACAAAGGACCCGCATTGGGACTCGTTTTGATCGACCCTCTCGCATTCGTCCAAAATGTGTTGGATTCTTTTATCAATTTGCTCCAGATGGTCTCGATACCATTTTTCCCTGTGAAGGTTGCCTTTTCCAGCATTGGCCCTGAGCTTGGTACCGTCCACGAAGAGCACATTGCCCTCGATCAGGCCGAGATTCAGACAGAGCCTGGCACAAAGAGTCAGTGCCTTTTTCAAGGCCCGTTTGTTTTTGCGCCGAAATTCAGCAATAGTTTTATGATCGGGCTTCAATTGTTTCATCAGCCAGATGAAGGAGAGATTGTTGTGGACCTCTCGCTCAAGTTTTCTGGAGCTCTTCACGCCGTATGAGTAACCATACAAGAGCAGCTTCAGCATCGTTCTGGGATCATACTCACTGTTGCCCACCTTGCGATCATCGATGTCGATTCCCAAGTCTTTGAAGTCAAGTGCTTCGACAAATGCATCATAGGCGCGAACTGGATTCTCCCGGGAGACGTACTGATCCAGAGTCGGCGGCAGCACCATCATCTGTCCACGATCTTTTCCATGTCGATAAGCCATAGCCCCTCCTGTATTGGGGGCCTAATATATCACATAACGCTTCGATATGCTTCAATTAAATGCCAAAATCGCCCACTTTACGGCAGCAATTGCGACACAGTCTCGCAGCGAAGCCCACCCTACACGCCTTCTCATGGTTTCAGGGTGTCCCATGGGGACATTAGTTACCTGCTGCGAGCACTTGGCCACGGGCAATATGACAGAGCGTCAGGTTGTTTTTTCTATTTTTTCGAGTTTAATGACAACGCGGCGATTTTGTGCCTGGTTTTCCGGTATTGCCCTGCCGTTTACATCGCGGTTGGAGACCTTTGGAAAGGTATCGGCATAGCCGGCTGCGCGAAGTTTTTGCGCTGAAATCCCTTCATCGAGAAAGAAACGCACCACCGCTGCCGCGCGTGCAGTCGATAGCTCCCAATTGGACGGAAACAGCGGTGTGCTGATCGGGGCATCGTCGGTATGGCCTTCGACGGTGACCTGATAGTCCTTGAATTTTTCCGATTTCAGGTTTTCGGCCACGTCGTGCAATATCGCCATTCCTGCCGGACTCAGTATGGCCGAACCACTGTCAAAAAATGCAGCGCTGCTTATTTCGAGCGACGTAATTCTGTCGCTGTTCTGCTCGAAGTCGGCTGCACCCTGAGATTTCAGATTATCGACAATCTCGGGCAGAGAGGCCGGGGGCGGGACTTGGTCGGACGTTTTGTCAACAGATGCTTCTATCCCGGGTTCGGCCGGTTCGGACTTTTCCGTTTTCTTTTCCTCAACGGGACCGCACAATTCAGGTTTTATCGTCTCATCAGGGTCGGGGAGAGACTGATGGGCCTCGATCTGCTTGGGGGCCTGCGCCGCGGTTTCCACTTCTTGCGCCGCGTTAAGCTTCGGTATATTCTTCTTTTGAGAAATCGAAGCCAACGCAGCCACGACAAAAAAGCATAACAACAAGGTAATCATGTCAGCGTAAGTCATGAGCCAGTCATCGGCGTGGCTGAGCTTGTTCCGTTTCCTTTGCCTGCAATACATCATGAGTTCACGACCTTCAGATGAGGCGGCGTTCGATTCCCGATCACACACAGGCGCACTTGATCTTCACGCGCCGGCTAATCAGCTTGTACATAGGGCAAATTCCTGAGAAGTTGGGAATGCCCACTGAAAATATTGTAATAATCGTGATTCTCCGGGCGCAGGAAACTGTTCAGACGATCCCGAATGCACATGGGCGATTTGTTGTTGACCAGCATCACCATGCCCTCCGTGATCAACTGGTTGCGAAAACGGCTCTTTTCGACCTCCTGGCGCAACTTGGACGCCGCAGGCACATAGACCATCCGCGCCGATACCACACCGTACAGAGTTGAGAGAAACGCAATGGCAAGGTTTGATCCTATGCCCGTGATGTCGCCATTAAGGTGGCAAAGCATTGTCACCATACCCACCAGCGTGCCGACCATGCCAAAAGCCGGCGCATGGCTCGCCATGGCCTCCAGTATGTCAACCGGTATGCTGTCTCGTTCATAACAGGCATCCGCCGCCGTTTCCATCATCGCGCGCACTTCCTCCGGCGTGTATTCGCTGACCACCATATTGAGCCCATATCTTACGAAGTTATCGTCTATCCCGCTTTTCCCGACGCTGGCCTCCAACGCGCGCATTCCCTTTTGTTTCACCAGACCTCCCCACTTGATGATGTCCATCGTATCGCGATGAAGGTCTTCGTGCGTTATGGGCGACTCTTTGAGCATATTCGAAATCGCGAGCAGCGCCTTTCGCACGTCGCTTGCCTGAAAACTCATGAAAGCGACGGCCATCACGCCGCCTACCACGATCATCAACCCTTCAATGCTGAAAAAGGCCATGAAACCGTGTGCGCTCATTACAATCGACCCCAGCACCAGCAACAAACCAAAAAGCGCTCCCATTACCGGAGCCCGCGCGTAAGGAGATGATTGCGTTGTTTTACTCATTCCCCTCCCTCTATCTGGAAAAGACTCTCGATGGGTTGCGCTTCGCTCCACCCATCCTACGGGTCTACAGGTCTTAAAAAGACCTCGTGAGCTGCGCGCCGCCTGGTCCACCCTACGGGTCTTTTCATGGATTTGCCGGATATAAGATCTCCCGCAAATCCATACAAAAGACATGCCAATGGATGCAATACTGCAACACGCCGATATATAAGTTGTTTTTCTTTGAAGTATGCCGGAGCTTCAGTGTCAATTATTTGTTCTGAAGTCCACTTGGAGGAGTTCCATTAAGCAGATGTTTGTATCGCGGGGTCCATTACATCGGCATAGTTGATACCCGAACACGTACTACGGTTATGGAAAGTCTCCATCAGCCTGTGGCCCGCACGGTGGCTTTGCGTTCGAGTTTGCCCCAGCCAACCAGCACACCCCGAAGGGAATTCAGCATGCTCTTGATGGCCACGTAATACATGAGCTGACGGTAGAAGAAGCGCTGCCAGAACAGAAAGATGAGCAGCGACCAGTTTTCGTGGTGTTCAAGAGCGAAGGCCAGGATGGCGCTCAGGTAGTCAAGGGTCACGAACAGGGCGTAATAGAACAGTACTCGCCACAGAGCTTGCGGGGAATAGCCCGCAGGGTGATGGAAGTAGCTTATGGCCGCTACCCCCAGGCTGCCTGCCAGCAACAGGTCCATCACAGGCGAAATCAGGGGGAACAGTACCTGGAAGATCAGCACGTTGGGCAGGGCGACAAAGCCCAATGCGCCGTAGCGCTTTCGAAACAGCGTATCGGCGTGCTTCCAGGCCGCCTGCATGGTGCCGAACATCCAGCGGTAGCGCTGGCGGATAAAAGCGCGCACAGTATCGGGGGCCTCCGTCAGGGCCACCGCCTCGTCCTCGTAGACGACGGCATAGCCAAGCTTACGAATCGCCATGGTGAGGTCGGCATCCTCCGCCAGAGTGCTCCGGTCGAAACCGCCGGCGCGCTCTATGAGTTCACGCCGCCAGGCCCCCACTGCGCCGGGCACCACCGTGATGCAGTTGAGGACGCTGAAGGCGCGCCGGTCCAGGTTCTGGCTGGTTATATACTCCAGTGCCTGCCAGCGGGTGAGCAGATTGATGCGGTTGCCCACCTTGGCGTTGCCGGCCACGGCCCCGATTTTCGGATCTGCGAAGTGCCGGATCAGCTTTGCAATGGTGTCGCGGGCAAACACCGTATCGGCATCCAGCGCCACCACTATCTGCGCCCGTGTCTGAGCAATTCCGAAGTTGAGCGCCGCCGACTTGCCGCCATTTGGCTGGGTGTACACCCGTACCCTTGGATTGCCGGCGAAAGCAGCGCTCGCTGCATGGAAGGTGTTATCGCTGGAGCCGTCGTCAACCACGATGATCTCGAATTCTACCGGGAGTTCACAGGCAAGCAGGGAGGTGATAGTCTGAATAATGACTTTTCCCTCGTTGTAGGCAGGCACCACGACCGCCACGGAAGGCGAGTACGTCGGATCATAGACCGCGCGGCGCCTGGACCAGCGCTGGTAGACGGCCAGTACCCCGATGAACGCCAGCCGCGCGATCCCCAGCACGATTCCGAGCAGGAACAGCCAGTGGATGGCCGCCGCTGCAAGGCTGAGAACGCTGAATGCCAGTCTGTCCGCCCAGATCTGCCAGACGCTTTCCGGCGTCACCGGCGGCATCACTTCATCGCGGGTGCGGCCCAGCAGGTCGGAAACCGTGACGAACTGAAAGCCACGACTGCGCAGTGCCTCGATAATCAAGGGAAGCGCCTGCACCGTCTGGCTGCGGTCGCCACCAGAGTCGTGAAGCAGGATCACGTTGCCTTCGCCGCGTTCGGCCGCTGCCAGAGTCCGTAGCACTATCTCGCCGACTCCCGGGCGCTGCCAGTCGTCCGGATCGATCTGCATGCCAACGATGAGATAGCCCTTTTGGGTGGCCATTTCGATTTGACGAAGCTGATCGACGGTCTCGGGCTCGCTATCCGTAGCGTAAGGGGGGCGAAACATCAGCGTCTGGCGGCCCACTACGGCGGCCAGCAGGCGTTGGCTCGCGGAGAGTTCGAGCTGGAACTGAGCGGGGGAGATGAGTGAGATATTGGGGTGGGTGAAGGTATGATTGCCGATCTCGTGGCCTTCGTTTATCTCGCGGCGCAACAAGCCAGGGTTCAGTTCGCCGTTGACACCGATAATAAAGAAGGTTGCCCGCACTCCTTCCTTCTGTAGAGCGTCAAGAATCTGAGGAGTGTACCGGGGATCGGGACCGTCATCGAAGGTCAGCGCCACCTTGTGCGCCGCGTCGCCGTGGCGGGTAACCACGTAGGGTGATGGAAACACGGTAAAGCGTTCCGCCGTGATCAGGTTGCGCTTCGGGTCAAATTCGAGGTCTCGGTTTCCCGGCTGCGGCTGGGCGGTGATTCGCAGGATTTCACCCTTGCCCTCGTAGTCCAGTCCATACCCGAAGTCAACCCCGTGCAACCGGTCGGCGCGTTCTGCGTCCAGCGGGCCGTTATTGCCAAAAACCCGCCACAGCGCAGGGTCTTCGCTGCCAAGACGCCACACGGCGACGCCGCGCGGGCGCACCGAACCGGCGATCACCAACTGGTTGAACGCGGTCACGGCGTCCAACATCCATACGTGGTGGATATGGTCGTTATCGTCGGAGTAGTCGAAGGTGGGGTTGAGGGATACGGGATCAAGGCCGATATTGCCTTCGGATTCTTTGGCGGTAAGGACCGCCTCCTCGAAGCTGCGCTCCTCGGCAGGATGGCCCGCCTCCCAGTCGTAGGCGTAGTTGCCGATGGCAACGATCATCTTTCTGGCGGGAACGTCACGCTGGCGCCGGCGCAATACATCGGCGAACCAGGGCAGGCCGGCAATGGGACCGGGTGAGCCGCTCGCCCAGTGCTCGTCGTAGGCCATCAGGATGAGGTAGTCGGAGTTACGGGCTAAATCGCGGTAGTTAAAGGCCGGGTTGGCGGCCGGCACGTTCACCGACACCGTCAGGCCCTTCGGGCTTAGCGCGGCATAGAGTTCGGCTATAAAACGGTGAAAGTTGGGTTGGGCCCTGGCCGCGATATTTTCGAAGTCGATGCTGACCCCGGCGAAGCGCCAGCGTTCCACGTAAGCGAGCAGTTGCTCGATGGTGCGCTTGCGCGCCGCCGGGTCTGCGAGCATATTGGCCAGCTTCTTGCCTTCCCATTGCTTGCCGTTCCAGTTGTTCACCAGCGGTACGATGGGCAGGTCGGGACGGCGCAAGCGAGTGTATTCGGTAACCTGGGCCTGCCGGTTGGGATCGTCCTCCCGCAGTAATCCGCTGTCATCGGCGAGGTGCAGCCATTCAGCGATCACCATATCCAGGCTGTCCAGATTCTGCTTGAGCGAATTCAAACTCGAGTCGTCCCAGTTGACGAAGAATCCAACGGCGAGTTGTTGCTTGGTTGGGTCCGTGGACGTTTTATGTGCCTTGGCAAGCAGTTGCTGTAGATTGCGTTCGCGCTCGCTATCCAGCTTGGCCTTGGCATTGCGCAACGCCCGTTCGCGGCGTGTCAGCGGCCGTTCGGGAGACAGGTGAGGAACGCCGGGCACCGAGTGAATGCCATGGGGCAAAAAGCTGACGCCGGGCAGATCGAGGGTCGGCAGCACAGGGCCGGCCAGGATGCCCAGGATGAGTGCTCCCAGCGACAGGGTTAGAATCAGCGCAATGAACGCAATCCCGAGCCGCAGGCGCGGCCACCGCTTGTTGGCGGGATCAAAGAAGATGGGCTTCACCGAAGCGCCGGCCGCCTGGTCTAGCGCTTTCCGGGGATGATCATCAGGTCTATCCAATGACTGGGGCATGGATTGATACAATCATTCCAAAATTAACGGACGAGCCGGAGCACGTCCGAAGATTTCGACTTTAAGTGGATCCGGGAATCAGTCTGAATTCGTGTCATGTAAACGGAACCATACCCAGAGAACGTTGAGTTGTCAATCGTGGAGCAGGAGGCAGGAGGCGTGGAGCAGGGAGCTGGGAGGGGGAATGGTGAAGTTGGAAACAAATTCTTCAATTCCCGACCACGGATGAACAGAGATGAACACGGATAAAAACGTCAATCCCTGGTAAGAGCAGTGAAGGGTGAAGGGATTGAGGAATTAAAAAAATGAATTGAAAAATTCCGAATTGAGGGATTTAAAGGTCACGAAGAACACGAAGAGGGAGCGCCGCGCGTGAAAGGGATAGCCTTGATTCAAGGTTCCTGTGCGGACATCGTGGACCGTGCAAAATAGAGGAAATCCCGCAATGCCTCGTGCGGAACTTCGCTGATAAGGCTCTCCGTTACGTCTGGTTCGCTACCGTTATGAAAATGGCGTGGAAAGGTCGATACGGATTCCCAGGATTTATGAGGTGCGTTGTCGTGCCTGAAGATCTTACCATCTATGGCCTTTCGTTCCCAATGGTAACTGTATCGACTGTGGAGTTTTAGTGAAAACCACACGTCTACAAAACTGCCATCCGTAAGAATGATGCGCAATTCATTTGCGTCCAGGATCAAAACCTCGACCACTATGTCCGAAAACTCCACCTCGGCGATTTCGCGCAGTCGTTCGAGGTCGATGAGGCTCACGAAACAGCCTCGATAAGCTGTAACAGGCGGTCTCGCTTATATTCCAGATGGTCCAGGCGCTGAAGGTCACGCCATGAAACCGCTTCTTCCAGTGTCCCGTCCCGGTAGCGTGACTCCATCTCCTCAACATTGCGTATTCCATGCCGACCACATATTTCAAATATCTCTGCCTTGACCGCACGAAGCCGCCTCTCCAGGAAAGTGCGCAGTCCCTGCTTCAGTAGATCTTCCTCCGAGACATGGAGTTCCTGAGCCACCGTTTTAAGAATTGCTGTAGATTGTGCGGTCATTCCTGTCGCTTCTCTCTTTCAGATCATGTCGCCCTTTAATATGCGGAAAACATAATACAAGTAGTTTATAACACCTGTCCACTAAGTTCAAGCTGAGGGGTTCTGGAAGCCGCTGAACACGCTCAACAAACCTAAATACCTCAATTCCTAAATTCCCCAATCCAGAGCCAATTCTGTTAAACCTGTCTATACCTTCTCTTCACCGCTTCTGTTACCATAAGCCATAAAGTAGACAACGGGCACTACGATCAGCGTAAAAAAAGTAGAAACCGCTATACCGAAGATCAATGCCCAGGCAAGGCCGGAGAAGACCGGATCGAGGGTGATCGGCCATGCGGCCAGCATTGCTGCAAGAGAGGTCAACAATATCGGTCTTGTTCTTAGCGCCCCAGCCTCGATCAACGATCTCTCGAGGGGCTTTCCCTCCTTCTTTCGCTCCTCGACGAACTCGATGAGCAGGATCGCGTTTCTCGTGGCTATGCCCGAAAGGGCGATCATGCCGATCATGGCCGTCGCGGTGAAATAGACCGGATTACCCCACCCGCCCACCGGCAGACCTACGATGAGGTTGAGGAGCCAGAAACCCGGCAGGATGCCTATTACCGAGAGGGGCAGAGCGATAAGCTGAATGGCCGGAAGGAGATAACTCTGGGTCTGGTACAGCAGCAGGATGTAAATCCCGAGCACCGCTATTCCGAATGCTATTCCGAGGTCGCGGAAAACCCGCAGCGTGATGTCCCACTCCCCCTCTCCCGACCAGATCACATTCACGCCTTCCAGCTCCGGGGAATGCTTTACCTTGTCGGAGAGGGTGAGCACGGCGTCCGGGGGAGGGAGGCCCGCTGTATCTCCGAAAACGTACACGACGGGGTCGAGGTTCTTATGGTAGATGGGCTGGTCGATGGTTGTATTTACAAATGTCCCGAGCTCCGACAGGAACACCCTGTCGCCCCTGGCGCCGGTGATCATTAACTGTGTCAGATCTGCCTGCAGGGCTCGCTCCTCTCTTGGCAGGCGAAGCTGGATATCGACAGGGTGGACTTCGTTATCGATCCGGAGCGAACTCGGACTCGCTCCCAGGACAGTGCCCTGAAGGGCCGCCGCAATCTGCTGCCCGGATATATCGTTTAACGCGGCCTTGGTCGTGTCAACCTTGAATATGGTTCTTTTCTGCGGGGCGACCAATGTATCGTCCACATCCACTATTCCGGGCGTACCTTCCATGACATGGCGTACAGTCTGCGCCGATTTGACTATTTGCTCGTAGGGCTCACCCAGGCTCCCGTGAATCTCGGCGACAATGGTGGCGATCACCGGAGGTCCCGGCGGGACTTCCACTATCTTTATGTTTGCCCCATGCCGGAGTGCTATGGCCTTGAGGTCGTTTCTGATCCGGAGTGCAACGGCGTGGCTCTGGTATTCTCTGTGCTTTTTGTCAACGAGATTCACCCTGACATCGGCGTATCGAGGCCCCTGTCTTAGATAGTAGTGGCGTACCAGTCCGTTGAAGTCAACCGGACCGGCAAGACCCGAATAGCTCATGACGTCCGTGGCTTCGGGAAGCCCGATGAGGTATCCGGCGATATCGTGGGCGGCTGCTTCGGTTGTCTCGAGGGTGGTCCCCTCCGGCATGTCGATCACTACATAGAACTCGTTCTTGTTGTCGAACGGGAGCATCTTGAGCGGCACTCTGTGAGACAACACAAGCCACACGGCAAAAGCCATAAGGAGCCCGATCAGCGCAATGAGCCCTCTTCGAAGTCTTCGGCTTTTGAACATGGGGTTGAGAAGTCTGCTATATCCCTTAAAATAGGGGTCCTCCTCGAGTGAGTAGGCTTTATGTGCGGGGTGGCCGTAGCTCCCTTTCAGCATGTGGAGGGAAAGCCAGGGCGTGATGCTGAAAGCGACCAGAAGGCTCAAAAGCATAGCCACGGGGACGTTAAGAGCCATGGGCGCCATGTAGGGACCCATCATGCCTGTAATAAAAAACATCGGCACAAAAGAAATTATAACTGCAAAGGTGGCCAGAATGATAGGCGGCCGGACTTCGTTGACCGCGCTCACCACGGCGTCGAAGGGCTTTTGCTTCCGCATGACGAAATGCCGGTGGATGTTTTCGACGTCACATATCGGGTCGTCCACGACCAGCCCAAGGGCGAGGATGAGCGCAAAAAGGGTCACGCGGTTAATCGTGTAACCAAGCAGGAGGTTTATGAGAAGGGTAAAACTGAAGGTAATCGGAACGGCAAGGGCGATGATTATCCCTTCCCGCCAGCCAAGGGTGTAGGCCAGAAGGAGCACCACAATCACAATCGCGACGAGAAGCGCCTCAATAAGATCGTTGACCTTCTCATCGGCGGTCCAGCCGTAGTCTCTTGTGACGCGAAGATGCACTCCATCCGGGAGCGCGTTTTGGGCGAACTTCTCAGCTTCCTTTCGGACCTCCTCGGAAACCCATACCGCATTGGTTCCCTTTCGCTTGGCAACAGCCACCGTTACAGCAGGGTAGTCCTTTGACAGCTTAATATCGGAAGGCCGGTCCAGCCCTTGCGCGGCCGGATCCATCGGCGAGAAGGCCCTTTCTGCAAATGAGATCCGGGTATAGTTGGCAGCCTCGCCGGGACCGTCCTCAACGGTCGCCACTTCCTTGAGGAAGACCGGTTTCATTTTCTCAGCGCCGACTACAAGATTCCCCACTTCCTCGGGGGTGGAGAGAAACCGGCCGGCGTCAAACCGGACTACATAGTCCTGCTGAATGAGGTCCCCTGCAGGCAGGGCGACGTTGGCCGCTTTGAGGGCCCGCTCGACGGCGTCGATTCCGATGCCTCTTCCGGCCATTCGTTGCGCAGAGAGATGAACCGAGATCTGCCTCTGTCTCCCACCTTCGATATAGGTCCTGCCTGCGTTCTTGACTCCCTGAAGCCTTATTTCAAGCTCTTCCGCCATGCGGCGGAGTTCGTAATCGCTGAACCGGTCGCTGTAGAGGGTGAGATTCAGGATAGGCACATCATCTATTTCAACCGGTTTTATTACCCAGCCGGTAACCCCGGGCGGCACCTGGTCGATGTTGGCGTTGATCTTGTTGTGGAGCTTGACCCAACTGCGCTCCCTGTCCTCGCCAACGTAGAAGCGAACGGTAACAATGGCCTGTGACGGGTAGCTGGTAGAATAAACGTATTCGACACCATCTATCTGGAAGAGCAATTTTTCAAGGCGGGTGGAAACCTGGCGTTCCACCTCGCGCGCCGATGCCCCGGGCATGCTGACGATTATGTCGGCAATGGGAACGACGATTTGCGGGTCTTCTTCGCGCGGCGTTACTGAGAGCGCCACCACACCCGCAACGAGGCTTATCAGGATGAGAATGACGGAAAGATTCCCTTGAAGAAAAGCCACAACGATCCGGCTCATCCAGTTGTGTTGTCGGCCCTCGGTCACGGCGCTACGACCTCCTCACCTTCCTCGAGTCCCGAGAGCACCTCAACGAGCGATTCCCTGGTCCGGCCCGTTGTTATGAACCTCCTCGACACCCTGCCGTCCGGGCCGACAATGTCCGCCAGATACAACTGGCCGACCTCCCGGACTGCTCGGGCAGGGATTACCAGCGCCTCATAGACGCCGCACGGAACGTATATTCTGACGAACAGGCCGTTTACGAGGTCGGGGCCGGCGGGCAGCCCGATCTTCACCAGCATTGTGCGGGTCGCGGTGTCAGACTGGGGGACGATTTCTCTTATTTCACCCTTCATCGTGCGGTCCAGCGCGTCGATTTTGATCTCGATCTCCTGCCCGATCTTAAGATGAGGAATAAGCGATTCCGATACGATTGCGTGGACTTCGGCCTGAGAGGGCGCATCGATGAAAAAAACGGGTTGGCCGGGCGAGGCCATATCCCCGGCGTTCAATATCTTTTTTACTACACGTCCGGAAAAGGGGGCCTCGATCACGGTGTAGCTGAGCATTACTCCGGCTTCCCTTACCGCCGCTTCAGCTTGTTCCTTCTGAGCCTCCAGCCGTGCTATATCCCCCTGGGCCGCATGGACCTCCTGAACCGCAGAGCCGGCCTGGGCGCTGGTGACATCGCGCTGGGTTCTGACGGACTGGACTTGCTGCTCAGTGGCCGCCCCGCTTTTCAAAAGATTTTCATACCTGCGAAAATCCAATACCGCTTTTTCCTGGTTTGCTCTCGACGCGGAAACCTGTTCTTCGGCGGCGCGGAGTTTCGCCCTGGCCGCGTCAACGGCATGACTAAGCATATCCACCTGGGACTCCGCCTGGCGAAGTTTTGCCCGGACTTGCCGGTCGTCCAGAGTTGCAAGCACCGTGGGGTGAGAGCCGCTTTCCCCGGGTCCACTAACCCAGTCCCCCTCCTTTACCCGGATTTCCCTGACTTCGGCCATAAGGCGGCTGCACACCTGCGCTTCGTTCATGGACCGAATGCTTCCAACCTGTTCGATGAGCAAAGGGAACGCTTTCCGTTCCACTCTGACTGTTGGCGGCTTTTGCCCGGACGGTTCAGGCCGGGCAAGCTCAGGCCCCACCTTTGTCACGAAAGCCCCGGAAAGCCATAGCATAAGCACAATGAGTACCGCAAACGCGCCGGCCCCCTTGCCGAGCCGGGCAAGAGCGGCTCTTTTTTTGTCTTTGGCGGAATCGTTCTCTGTCATGCTTATCTCCCAAGGGACATGAATAACTGCCCAGGCAACTCCCACGATTACAGGGATTCGATTACCCGTTCGAGTTTTTCGCGGACCAGCCGGGCCTTTTCAAGCAGTTGCGGGTTCGCAACGGCCTGCATGGAAGCCACGGGATCAATCGCGGCGACTTCGGTCTTTCCCGCGCCGGCCTCCTGCACAACGACATTGCATGGCAGCATCGTCCCGATCTTGTCTTCCAGTTTCAGTGCCTCGAAGGCCAGAGCGGGGTTGCAGGCCCCTAAGATGCGATAAGGCCGGAACTCCTGATTCAACTTAGCCCGCAGGGTCTCTTTCACATCAATCTCGGTAATGATGCCAAAACCCTCCTGCTTCAAACACGCGATTGTGTGCTGTACCGCTTCTTCGAAAGGCAAAGTAAGAATCTTGCTGAAATAATAGCTCATCGATCACTCCTTTTTGTCTGCCGGACCAGCCTCGAAGTATTCCTTCAGGCCGTAATCCTTTATCTTCTTGCGTAAAGTAGGCCTGGTTATGCCCAAAATCCTGCAAGCTTCACCGTAGTTTCCTCCAGTATGCCGGAGGATTTTCAGAATATGCTCTTTTTCCATCGAGATCAGGCTCTTGAGTTCACCCTCTTCGTTGGCTGAAACGGGCGCATGAATGGCTTCGGAACGCTGGAACCAGCCTTCGTCGAGTTCGAGTATGTCGCTTCGGGAAAGGATCATGGCCCTCCTGAGCACATTTTCAAGCTCCCTGACATTTCCAGGCCAATCGTAAGCCTTGAGAGTGCTGATGTATTCCATTGGTATCCGGGTAACGTTCCTGTTCAGCTCCCGGTTCATTCTGGACACAAAATTTTCGGCAAGCGGTATGATGTCCTCCGGACGTTGTCTCAGAGGCGGAAGGTGGATCTCGAACCCGTTCAGCCTGAAATAAAGGTCTTCACGAAAACTGCCCGCCTGCACCATGCTTTCGAGATTCCGATTGGTGGCAACAAGGAGGCGCGCCTTGAAGGAGATGTCCTTCAAGCCTCCAACGCGCTGGAACTGTTTCTCCTGGAGCACACGAAGGAACTTGGCTTGAACTTCCACGGGCAGCTCTCCGATTTCATCCAGGAAAACCGTACCGCCGCCGGCAATTTCCAGCTTTCCCGGTTTCCGTTGGACAGCGCCGGTAAAAGCCCCCCGCTCGTGCCCGAACAACTCGCTTTCGATCAGGTTGCTCACAACGGCCGCACAATTGACAGCCACAAACGGTTCATCGGGGGCCCACTGGTGGTGGATGGTTCGAGCAACCAGCTCCTTTCCAGTCCCGGTCTCGCCTCCTATGAGAACCGTTACGGGTATGCCGGCAACTCGCGCTATATCTTTCAGTACTTTAAGGGTGGCGCTGCTTTTTCCGATAATCTGGTTTGGCTTGAAACTCTCCGAAATGACATGACTGAGGCGTTCTATTTTTTCCTTTTCCCTGCGCCTCATCAGAATCTTTTCAAGCAAGACGTCCAGCGCGTCCAGATCGAGGGGCTTATAGAGATAATCAGCAGCCCCGCGCCGAATGGCGGCAAGAGTCGCCTCCATGTCCTGGAAAGCGGTTATCATGATCACATCGCCTGAAAGATTTTTGTCCTTTGCCGCCGAAAGAGCTTGTGTCCCGTCCATTCCGGGCAACTGGACGTCGAGCAGCACCAGGTCGGGTTCATGTTCCTGCCACAGACGGAGCCCCTCCCGTGCATCGAATGCAGTCAGAACGGCGTAGCCCTTGCTTTGGAAGTAAAGTTCCAGGGTCCGGACAAGCGAATGTTCATCGTCTATCAGAAGAATTTTTTTCATTTAAGGCTTTTCAGTTATAGGCCTTTTTCAGACAGGGGCCTTTTTTTGTTCAAGGGCCTTGAGCCTAAATAATGCGCCACGCATGGTGAAGCAAGGGGTCACAAGTGATGATGCCGGGTCTGCACTTTTGCCAAAGCGAAGCGTATTATCGGGGCTGGAAGTGCAAGCTCGCCACAGTACCGCCCCCTTCATCACTCGAAATCGAAATGCCGAACCCATGGGCCTCCATGATTTTTTTCACTATGGAAAGCCCCAGACCTGTTCCCTTCTCTTTTGTGGTGAAAAAAGGCTGGGAAATACGCTTCATGTCCTGCTGTGAAATTCCAGGACCATTGTCGCAAACCTCAACAAGAATTCCTTTATATCCCTTCTCTCCGGTGCTTCTAATCTTTATCTCCACCTTGCCTGCCGGCCCGGCCGACTCGATCGCGTTTTTGATTACATTTACCAGCACCTGTCGAATCTCTTCGGGGTCTCCTGTAACATTGGGAAGGGAGCCTTCCATCTTTACCTTGATTGCACACCCTTCCGTAAAGGATTGAAGTTGCTGTATGCTCTCGGCCGTGACCGTTTCGAGCCGGAACGAAGTTTTCTCGATCGCGATCGGTTTGCTGTAGTCCAGCAGACTTGAAAGCATCTTTTCGAGCTGCGCGATCTGGTCGAGGCCAATGGAATAATGTTCATGAAGAGGCCCTGCACGGTCCAGAGACCGCCCGATTATCTGAAAATTGAGTTTCACCGATGAAAGCGGATTTCTCATCTCATGGACAACACCGGCTACGAGTTCACCGATCGCCGCCATCTTCTCGGACTGAACGAGCTGGCTTTGCGTTTGCATCAATTCATCGTAGGCTTTTTGAAGCGAAGCTTCCTTTTGTTTCAGGGAATCTATAAGAGCTGACAGATCTTCGGCCATCGAATTGAAACTCTGCGAAAGCGTCCCTATCTCATCGTGCCGGGAATAAGAGATGCGCTGGTCAAGGGAACCGTTGGCCATTTTGCGGGAGGCTTTGGCCATCTCGCTGATGGGCCTCGATATCTGCCTGCTCAACAAGAAAGCCGCCAGAATGCATATCAAGCTCACCAGAGCGGCCGTTGTCAGAACGGCGATTCTAATGCCTCTGATTGGGGCAAGGATTTCATCTTTTTCCATTTCGACCAACAGTGCCGAGTGATAGCGCGGAAGCCACATGTAAGAGCCGACAACTTCACGTCCCATATAGTTACGGTATATCGCTACGCCATCTTCTCGAGCGAGGGCCGAGACTATGCCGGGAGTCTCGAATCTCTGTTTCGCGGTGTCTTCGTGGCTGAGATACCTCGATTGAGTAACGATTTTTTCTTCCCCGTTAACCAGATATGCCTCTCCAGTGTTTCCCAGGCCGACCCTGTCCGCAAGGAGCGGATCGAGCGTTCCCGATGCATTGAGGATCGCCATGATGGCCGCACTCAACGAGCCGTCTTCGGAATAAACAGGTACCGTAAGATGGATGTACCACGCTCGGTCCGAATGCTGATGCAGGGGGCTCAAAACCGGGCCTTCCGCGTTTTTCAGGTTTTTCAGGTCTTCCAGGTACTTGTTGGTTACGATCATTTCGGAGTCAGCTTCGGTTGAGGCTATGATTTCACCGGACGGGCTCATTACATGAATGCTTTGATAAGCCGGAGACTTGCCGCGTGTGAGCGCAAGGGAGTCGGCTATCAGGCCGGTCTTTACCGCAGGCGCTTCCTTCGAATCAGGGGTGCAACCAGCAGAGCACATATCTCGAATTGCCGACAGGTCCGAAAGGACCTTTATGTCTCCAAGCCTTTCTCCGTACCATGTATCGAGCCTGTTCGCGCGGTCTTGCGCAATTGTCTGAATGTGCGTGTAGGCGGAATCGATGAGCGTCTTTTCTGCGGCCTTGTATAAGCCTATTCCCATGATGAAGATCGGAATGACCGCGACGATGAAAAAGGCGGCAAAAAACCTGCGGGAGATTTTCTCTCTGAATCGAAACATAGCCTGGCTCGATTTGATTTAGTGTTGAATGCCTCTGTAATTATAAAGCAAATTAAACCATGGATGGCACAGATGACCACGGATAAAAAGGCGAGTAGGCGAGTAGATGAATGGGTGAGTGGGTGAGTGGGTGAGCGGGCAGCGCTACATGTTCTTCTCATTCACCTGCCCACCCATTCACCTGCTTAATTCAGGGCATTATATGAACAGGTGTGCCGATCCGGACCACGCTGAACAATTCGTCTATGGCGCTGTTCTTTAAAGCAACGCAGCCCAGGGTCCAGTCATCGCTGCAGCCGCCTCCGTGAATGAATACCTGTCCGCCCAGGGCCGTGTGGGAGGGGGGCAGCCTCATTGCATCGTTTGCCTGTTTGATCGAGCAGTATTCATTGTAGGAAATCATCCCTGCCGAAAGGCCAACTTCAGCATTCTGCGGACTGGGGTAGTTGATGGCAAGTGACTTGTAATAGTGGCTGGAAGAATTCTTGGCGCAGATGAAAAACTCTCCCTCGGGGGTCCTGCCGTCTCCCCTGTAAAGTTTATCTCCTCTCGGGCTGGGTCCAAGGGCGACGTGATAGTCGCGAACCAGCATCTTGTCCTGGACCAGCCAGAGTCTGCGCTCCCCTTTCATTACGTAGATCGTGGGATGGGTAATGAGAGACAGGGGGAAATCGAGGTCCACCGTGCAGTACGGAAGTTCGCACTCGGGAGGGGCGGGAGGTGGTGGCGTCTCGATCTTCGCCACTGGTCGCGGAGTGAAATTATGTGATTGGAAAAGCGAACATGAGCATAGAGCAACACAAACAAGGCCGCCGAGAAACAAATGAAGCCCGACACCCCGAATAATTCGCCTTCTGAATGCCATTTCTAAATCCCTCCTGTTAATTCTTTGCTGCTGTTTCAATGAAACTGTTCGGTGTTTCATTCATAGATTTGAGCTGTTTATCCTGTGTTCCCTTTTCTTTTGCCGACGGATGTTTTTGAGGTTGCTTTTCTAGAGGAGCGGTCTTGATGTCACGGCCGAGGTCCTTCAGAGATTGCGTAATAAGGACGGCGGTTCCGACGTCGGCCCAGCCATACAGCCTTTCGGCTGGAGTGATAGGGACGTTTATGCAGCCGTGCGAGCAATTTGGGCCGATCACGTCCCCGGTGTGAATCCAGACGCGCTCGTAGATGTGCAGGGCGTTAGGCATGACAGAGGGATTTCCGTATGCGTTCGGGTAGGTGGACATGTGCCAGGGATCTTTTGCCGATACACTGTATAATCCCCTTTTGGTCCAGGCATTCATCCTGCCTATGCCAATATAGGTATCGCCCACCAGTTTGCCGTTTTGATACCACCCAAGAAACGGGATATCCTTTACCACCAGGATAAACTTGGGGAACTTGCCGGCGCCTGCAATCTTTTGGGGAAGAGGCGACCAGTCCTTGTAAGCGGAGAAATTCTTTGGCACGCGAAGGGGACGCTTCCGCTTCATATCCGCACGGATATATTCCTTATCCTTTTTATTGATGCGGCATAGAATTTCGATACAGCGGTAAAATTCCAGGTCGGGGTCCTTCTTCTGGAGTTTTCGCACTTCGCTTTCCGTTATCACCCGGCGTACGGTGACAAGGTCCTTCGGTGCCGGCTTGGCCGCTGCTTTCGGGGGAGAAGGCGCCTTGACGGGCTGCACGGCAACAGGCGCCGTTTGTGTCTCATCGTTTATAGACTCGATCTGCCCGGTATCGACATGTGTTGTTGCGCATCCGGAGATCAATAGAAGTAAAACCAAACTGATCAACAATCCCGGATTAAAACCTTTGATCATAAAACTCCCCCGGGAACTCAGCCCGAACCTGTGCTCAGCCATATCTGCGATATGTTAAATATGCTATTTCGGATTCAATTAATCCAGTTTGGGCAGGTGTGCCCCCCCGAGGAGATAAATACGTTATCCAAGGCCGATTTTCAAGAGCCATTTGCCTGTTGGTCGTGCAAACCCTCCCGGCGGGATTAGCAGGATTGAAAAACAGTCTCGCAGATAAGGCGAGATCCGTTTCGTTTTTTACGCGATACGTGTGCCGACAGGGGTCTCAGGGTTTAGAAACAGCCATTTCGGTAAAAAACTGTGCTGCTTCGCCCGTGAACCCTTCGAGCGTTTCGCTATTGGTATAGAACATGTGGCCGCCCGGAAATAACCGCACCTTGATGTTTGCCGCCATCTCCGGGTCAATCCCGAGATGATTCATTATGTATGTCGTAGCGAAATAGGGTATGTCCAGATCGAAATAGCCGGCCGCGGCGAGAATTTTCAGCCTCCGGTTCCTGCTCATCGCTCTCCGGATTGAGCCCACTGCGTCATCTCCTGAAAAAACCGAGCCCCAGTTCCACCCGGAGTTGGCCTCCAGCGAGAAAAATATATACGGTATGCCGGGGCTGAAATGGAGGACATCCCTTATATACTCGTTCAGGACCGCCGTATATGGTCCGATAGTAAGGGCCATCGTGGGGTCGTCCAAAAACCCGCCGCCCCTGCTCCGCCGGGTTGCCCGCCCGTCCATCAATCCCAACGAAAGCCCCTCTGAGCGTAGAAGTTCGGCTCTGAATTCGGATTCGGGTATCCGGACATTTCGATTGCGGATAAGCTTTTCGTCCAATCCGGTAAGGCTTGCGAGTCGAGCTGTAATTCGGTCTTTGTCGGCGCTGGGAAGTTGGCTGCCTCTGGCGAGAGCGGGCAGGTATTGTTCGATGGTCCACCTTTCGGCTTCGGTAAGGACTTCGCTAAGTCCTGAGCGGAATTCGGGGCCTGTTTTTTTATGGTACCAGGCTGTTGCGGCATAGGATGGAACCAGGAGCATGTGAGGCAGGTCGTTCGCGGGGTCCGGATGAATAATACTCAAATCCAGTGCGGGTGAGATCAGAAGCAGGCCGTCAATTTCAATTCCGAAGTTTTCATAGAGATATCGAAGAAGTCCCGCCGCCCGCATCGCCCCATAGCTCTCGCCGGCGAGACATTTGGGAGAGCGCCACCGGTCGAATCTGTCCATGTAGAGTTGGATGAATTGGCCGGTCGAACGGATGTCCTCGGACGTACTGAAATATTGCTTCGTGTTTTCGGGTGGAATCGCCCTGCTGAAACCCGTGCCCACCGGATCGATGAACACGAGGTCTGTCCAGGGGAGCCAACTGTAGGGATTCGAGACCGCAGGGTAGGGCGGGGCGGCGGGTACCGTTTCCCCTGCTATAACCCGAACAGGCCCGGCAATACCCATGTGGAGCCATACCGAAGAGGCTCCCGGGCCGCCGTTAAACGCGAATGTAACCGGTCTTGCCCGGGTTTGGCCGTCCACGGTGTAGGCCGTGAAGAAAATATCGGCTTGCGGTTTTCCGGATTCATTCGCCAGCCTCAAACAACCCGCCGTTGCGGTATAGTTCAACAGCTCGCCTCCAGCCATCTTCAGAGAGTGATGAGTTACAGAGAGTTTCTCCGAAGCCTGAGTGCCGTGTTCGGTATCCGGTGTCTTCTGAGTTGAATCCGCTTCGGGAATTTCCGAGGCAGCCTCGACACCTCGCTGAGCGTAGAGTCCGGCATACCACATGGTAAAAATGAACAGGGACAGGGAAAATAGTTTTTTCCGATTCAATTTTCATCTCCTTTTGAGTTTTGGCTGGAGGAGCAATTCGAGCCCGAGGAGATTCCAGTAATGCGCGCCATCGACGATGTCAACGAAATGTGGCCCGGAGAGCGCAAATAAATATAGGTATGTCGATACTTTGTAAGGTAATCTTGAATTATTCCTAAAGTCTTCTTACCTTCAATCGCATGTGGTTGTTTCTCGTTGCTGTACTCAGGAGGATTAAAAATGAGCAAGGAGGAAATACTTTTCCTTAGAAATGTGCTCCTCGACAGGCGCAGCAGCGTACTCGATAGAGTCCGGAGGCTTGCAGCCGCATGGCAGGAACTGGAAGAGCGCGCCATAGAGCTGGAAGAAGAAGCGCAGAAGGCTAGTATTGCCAAGCCTTATGATAAGCTCGATGAGAACGGGAAGATCGAAATCGAGCAGATCGATATGGCGCTGGCCAAGATGTCGCTTGGTGATTATGGAATCTGCGAGTCATGCGGGGACGACATCGCGCCGGGGAGACTTCAGGCCATACCATGGGCGCGTCTTTGCGTCGACTGCGCCCGTGACTTCGAAAAGCAGCATAAGAGTCTGCCGCAGACGACCGAAACGGTGGTTGCTGGAAAAATCCCCGATGAGTACCAGGGTTTGACCAACGAACAGATAGTTCATCAGATCTATGAGCGACTGCAAACTGACGAGAGGATTGAAGCGGAAGATCTCAAGATGTCCTACAGAAAGGGGGTTCTTTTTCTGGAAGGCACAATTGAAAGTGAGGCTGAGCACGAAATCATTCTCCAGGTTCTGACCGATTCAATGGGGTTTTCAGCTATTGTCGATCGAATCGGTATCAATGACCTGATCATCGAGCGGGACGAATTCACGGAGGGTTCTCCAGGCGTGGACGGCCTGGACAGCCAACTGTTTTATGATAGAGATGTACTGCATGAGGAAACCTATGAAACAAAAGGGCGGTCCCTTTTTGGATATTCTGAAGTCATTGTTTAAGCTAACGCGGAACAGCCGACCAACGTATTCGAGGGTTGCGGATTATCGCAACCCTCGAATTGCGTTTTTTCGGGCGATCTTACGGCAAGGCCAAATTTATACAGGATTCACAGGATTGAAAAATAACCCCGCACTATAATGGACCCTAAAAAACTTACATCTGGTCGATTCTCAATTGCCGGTTGCAGACGTTATATGGAATTCGCAGGTGTTCATAGGCCAGGCGGGTAGCCATTCGGCCACGGGGTGTCTTGTTAATGAAGCCTTCCTGTATCAGAAAAGGCTCATAGACGTCCTCTAAAGTGTCTTTTTCCTCTGCAACCGACGCAGCCAGGGTTTCGATCCCGACCGGGCCGCCATCGTATTTCTCAATGATTGTACTAAGGATTTTACGGTCCATTGCGTCAAATCCCTTGTGGTCCACGTCAAGCATCTTCAGGGCGTCGTCGGCAACCTGCGGCGAGATTCTCCCGTCGGCGCGGACCTCCGCGTAGTCGCGCACCCGGCGCAATAGCCGGTTGGCCACTCTGGGGGTGCCGCGAGAGCGTTGCGCGATTTCGAGCGCGCCGGACTCATCGATCGTGATCCGAAGTATCTTCGCCGAACGCAGGATAATGCTCTTAAGCGCAGAAGGGTTGTAGAATTCGAGCCTGAGAGAAACGCCGAACCGGTCTCGCAGGGGAGGGGACAGAAGGCCGGCGCGGGTTGTCGCCCCTATAAGCGTGAAGGGGGGCAGGTCCAGTTTTATGGTCCGAGCCGAAGGCCCCTGCCCGATAATGATGTCGAGCTTGAAGTCTTCCATTGCCGGGTAGAGAATTTCCTCGACGACGTGATTTAACCGGTGGATTTCATCTATGAAAAGAACGTCGCCCGGTTCGAGGTTGGTCAGGATTGCCGCCAGGTCTCCAGCCCTTTCGATTACCGGTCCGGAGGTGCTTCGCAGGTTGACCCTCAATTCGTTGCTGATAACAGCGGCAAGAGATGTTTTGCCCAGACCCGGGAACCCATGAAAAAGCACGTGATCGAGAGGCTCCGAGCGCCCTTTGGCGGCGGCTATGAAGATCTCGAGGTTTTCCTTTACCTTCTCCTGCCCTATGTATTCAGCAAGGGTGCGAGGCCGCAGGCTGCTCTCGACTGGCAGGTCCTCTTCTTTTTTCTGTGGCGTGATTACCCGGTCTGTCATCTGCTGAAAATCTTTTCCTGTCCGGTGTACACGGTCCGTTCGGCATTATGCCAGTGCTCTCAGGGCGCCCTTGAGAAGGTCTTCCAGAGAAGGATTCTCGCCCAGGACTTTCCTCAGGTCTTTGAGCGCCTTTTCCGCCTCGGCCGGGCGATAGCCCAGGTTTACCAGGGCCGAAAACGCATCCGGAAAGGCAGTCCCGGCTTCCACGAAGGGCTGGGCCGGTCCAGCCTTTTCTTTCGTCTTGCCTTGAACTTTGTCCCGCAGTTCAAGCACGACCCGGTCAGCAATCTTTTTGCCCACCCCGGGAATGTTCTTCAACCGCAGATTATCCTGCCGTATAATCACAAGTCTCAGCTCATCCGGGTTGATGCCCGAAAGAATACCCATCGCGAGTTTTGGCCCCACCCCGTTCACGCCGGTCAGGAGCAGGAACATCTCCTTTTCGGCCAGCGTGCGGAAGCCGTAGAGTTGAATGGCGTCCTCCCGCACGTGGGTGTGGATGTTGAGCTCCACGGACTGCCCCAGTTCGGGCAGGTCGTAGAAAGTGCTCAAGGGGACCTGGACATGATACCCGACCCCATGGACATCTAAAATAACACATTCAGGGCTTTTCGCCCGCAGCTTTCCTTCGAGAAAACCTATCATGACCTGTCCGGATTTTTTGACGTCTGTAAATTCCATCGAATGTTCGACGAATGAGTGCTGATATGGCAGACCGCGACAGCAAGAGCGTCGGCGGCATTGGGCTCGATCTCGCCGTCGATGCGGAAAAGCCGCTGGACCATTCCGGCAACCTGCTCTTTGGCCGCTCTGCCGTATCCGGCGACGGACTGTTTTATCCTCAATGCGCTATACTCGTGAACGGAAAGTCCGCAGCACATACCGGCTAGGATTACGGCTCCGCGCGCCTGCCCGAGGCTCAATGCGCTCTTCACGTTCTTTGCGAAAAAGACCTCCTCGACCGCCATGAATTGCGGGCTGTATTCCCGAATCGAAGCATCGATCTGCTCGAAGATGATTTGGAGGCGCGCGCAAAGGGGGCGGTTGGCCGGCAGTTTTATGGTTCCATGGTGGATGTGCTTGAGCTGGAAGCCATCCCCCTCCACGATTCCATATCCGGTATAGCGAGACCCTGGATCTACCCCGATAGTTCGGATCATTTCTTATTCCAGTGATTCCAGAATCTGGTCCGGAATATCGAAATTAGCATAAACATTCTGGACGTCGTCTGAATCCTCAAGAGCATCCATCAGTCTCAGGATTTGTTGAGCGGTTTTGGTATCTTCAATTGCAACGGTGGTTTGCGGTAACATGGTGATTTCGGCCAGTTCGTATTTAAGACCCCTGTCGTCGAAAGCCGCCTTGACGTTTGCGAAATCCTCGAGCGAGGTAACGACCTCGAACTGGTTCTCCTCGTCCTTGACATCCTCTGCGCCGGCTTCGAGCGCCAGTTCAATGAGTTCTTCCTCCGGTATGGCTTTCTTGTCGAAAACGATACTCCCTTTTTTGCTGAACATCCAGGATACGCAGCCTGCCTCTCCGAGGTTTCCGCCGTTTCTGCTGAAAATGTGGCGGATTTCGCTTGCAGCGCGGTTTCTGTTGTCAGTCATGATGTCGACGAGGATGGCGACCCCGGCGGTTCCGTATCCCTCATACATGATTTCCTCGTAATTTACGCCCTCAAGCTCGCCGGTACCCTTCTTTATAGCGCGGTCGATGTTGTCTTTGGGCATGTTCTCTGCCTTTGCGGCCAGAACTGCTGCCCTTAGCCGCGGATTGCCATCGGGGTTTCCTCCCCCCATCCGGGCAGCCACCATCACCTCTTTTATCAATCTTGTAAAAATCTTCCCGCGCTTGGCGTCAGCCGCCCCCTTTTTGTGCTTGATGGTTGCCCATTTTGAATGACCCGACATGAAATCCTCCTGCTATTTTCTTCTCAGATTCATCGCCAATATATATATTTCCCTACTCTGTTTTCTAGTAGCCTCGGGTCTTATGGCTCTTGTCTGGCCGAAATCATTCTTGACCTCCGCGAGCAATTGATGGAACTCAGATCCATGAAATATTTTGGCCAGAAAGGTCCCGCCGGGTTTGAGCGCCCCCCGCGCTATTTCGAGTGCTCGTTCGAAAAGCAGCGCCGAGCGGGCGCTGTCGGCGACCTTTATGCCGGATGTCGCCGGAGCCATATCGCTGAGCATTACGTCGAACGGGACATGGCTGCGCAGGGCGGATTCAACGAATTCCACATCAAAAATGTCGCCCTGCAGAGTCATTACGTAGTTCGGGAACGTGTGCTCGATCGGCTTGAGGTCGATCCCCACAACCAGTCCTGAGTGTCCCACGATTCCGCTCGCCAGTTGAATCCATGATCCCGGGGCGGCTCCCAGATCGAGGACGCGGTCTCCGGTCCTCAATATCTTATGTTTTTTCTGTATCTCTTCGAGCTTATATATAGCCCTGGCGAGATAATGTTCCTTCTTCGCCTTTCGAAAATAATGGTCCTGGACCGTAAAAGCCATTTTGTCCGTCCGGTTTCCGTCCGGGAAGGATTTTTTGAGGCTTTCCGCCCCCGGACCTGCATCCTGGGATGAAAACCCCCTTTTCTCAATTAAAAATCCGAACCGGAAACTGCCGGTGTCTCATCCGGTGTCAGGATGAACACCGCTTAAGGATATGAATTATTTCCTGGTTTAACTTAGGATTTGGCCCAGGATTATTATCATCCCCAAGAATTTCTTTTACCAAATCGTAATTAAATCTCCAAGGTATTTCAAGCCTTCGATCCTCGTGAACTGTAATAAGGTCCGATAACAGACCTTTGACGAGCCTTTGTGCTTTATCAATCGGAAGATTATCAATTCTATCTGCCATGAAGCGGAGTTCAAAATAATGGTCAGATTGAAATTTTTTGACAAATTCTTGCTCTTTATCTATGTTCTCCAGGCGGTCTAATTCTGCTTGCTTTTCTTCAAGTAAAATAGATAACTCATTGATATCGTAACTATATTGTCTATCAAGTGTTGCAAACTTTATAGGGTCTAAACCATTTTCAAACGCTCTTGGTAATCCTTTCTGCGCCAATTCTTTCTTAGCTAGTGCTTTCTTGTACCGTTCTATCTCGTTTGTGACTTCCTTCACTTTCTCCAAGTAGTTTGATTTTTGGCTTTCAAACACGTTTTGGTTCTCACCTATGATGAGCAGTTTTATTTGCCCTAGCACATCCCATTCAATATCCCATGCATCAAAGTAAGGCAAATCACAGTGAGTGTGTCCAGGCATATTCTTCTCTAACGTCTTGTGCTTGTAACAATAGTATATCCGCTTTTCACCATCTTTTGATGGTCTATTCATGCAAGACACAACTGCTCCACAAAGACCACATTTAAGTTGACGGTAAAGAAGGTAATGTTTAGCTGCCTCTCCAGGTGCACCACTCCTTTTATTTGCCTTCTTAATTCTCGCTTGTACTAAATCCCAACGTGACTTAGAAATGAGTGGTTCAATATCATAAGTGTAACCTTTTGGAGTTGTATATTTGCGGCTGTAGTAAATGGGATTGGCTAGTATACCACTTAGTACCGTTGCACTCCACTCTGTCGTCGAACGTCTACATGGGAAATGTCCGTTGTTTAACTCTATGGCTAAGTCTGCCATTGAAACGTTAAAATCGTAGTAGCGAGAAACAATGTGGAGGTAAGTTGCTGCTTCAGTTGGTTCCTGTTCCAGCTTGGCTAATTCCTTGTTGAACTTATACCCGAACGGCGCGTGACCCCAAAAAGCTCTACCTTCTTGAAGTTTGGAAGTTCTGCCATCGTCTGTCCGCTGCTTTATTACTGAGCGTTCCAATTCATCAATGACGGACAAAATACCAAGCATCGCTTGGCCGTAGTGTCCAGCGGTATTAATATCCTGCTTTATGCTCACAAGGCTGATTTCCAAGGCTTGAAGGCGTTTGAAGTTGGTGAGCAGGTCTGCGGTGTTTCGAGCGAACCGGGAAAATTCATAAAAGATGATAGTATCAAATTCTCTACGGTCGGCTGCGGCCATCATTTTGTCTAATTCCGGACGACTGGATGTGTATCCACTTACTCCAGGTTCTCTGTAAATTCGAAGTAGATTTAATTCACGGAAAGGTTGAGAACAATAGTTCTGGATAGCTTCAGTCTGGACTTTTAAACTCTCCCCATATTCCGCCTGCTGGCTCGTCGATACGCGAACGTATCCAACGGCTCGTGCCTGGGTCTTCATCATGCTGTTACCCTCTCAACCCTTCGAGTAGCGTCGATGGAATTCTTATCAATCCAATTGTAAAGCGTCGGTTCAGTAACGCCGTAGCGAGCAGCGATGAAATTCTTGCGCGATCCGTTTTTCAACAAAGCGACGATTTTCACCCTGTACTGATCGAGCCGTGATTTACCCGCCCCTTTCGTCTCCCAAGTTTTACACCGGCGGCGCGGCGGGCTGCCCTTGTTTTCATAACTCATTGTCACTCTCTCTTCTATCCCCAAAGGCCTCTGATCTGTTTTTGAATGTCTTCAGCCGAAACGTCAGCATAAACCTGAGTGGTCTGAACTGAAGAATGCCCAAGTTGTTTCTGGAGCGCTCGAAGGTCTCTTTCTTGCCGGTAAAACTCGACCGCGTAGGAATGGCGCAAAGCGTGAACGGATTTCTCATTTTCGTAGAGGCCAAGCGCTTTCAGGTACTTTTTGGTCAGCTGTTGAACAGCCTGAGCCGTCCACGGTCCTCTTTGCCCGATGAACAGGTGGTCGTCCGAACCGGTCGGCTCGCCCCGGCTGGCTTTCCACGTGATGAATTGTTTCAAGTGCTTTTTCAGGGAATCAGGTATTTGAACAGTCCGGGATTTTGCACCTTTGCCATCCCTTACAAACAAAGCGCTTTCCCCGTAGCCGGCCTTTAGGTCGCCGCATCTAACATTTGCCGCCTCGGATACTCGAAGGCCGGTGCATGTCAGAAGGTCAACTACCATCCACTCTCTTACCGCCGTAACTTGACCACGGTCCATATCGAGGGCGGATCGATCCCGGACACTGCGCCGAAAAAGCCTAATCTGGACCTGATTGTAATACTTGATCCCGTCGATGTTTTGAATTTGGCGGGATTGCTCTGGAGCAGACTTTTGCCGACCACCTCGAAACTGAACGACTTTGCGGGCTTCTTCTTCCACTTTTCCCCTCCATATGCTTTTCTATTAAGTTTTCAATTCACTTGAAACGAAGACATAAGACTTTGCTCCACCCATTTTCCATAAACTGAATAGATTCCACATGTTATCTATTGAGTTCGTATTATGTTTATAACATCCATTATGTGAGAGACAAAGCGGAAAATTAGCTCTGGGTAAGGGTTTAGAAGGATTGTGCAGAGGTGGCTGGCCCGGAAAGTTAACCGGAAAGGATGGAATTTTAGATATCCATAAAAGGATAAATAATCGATTCCAGTTAAGTGAGAATACTTCTCTAATTCTTCGTATTCTTCTAGATAAAGGAACGGAGTTTTAAATCTGAAGTGAAGTCTTGAAAGTTCGAGCAAAGGTGGGTTCAATCAGAAAAAGCCGTTCAGATTCAGCGGGGTTTGAACCTGTCAATTGAAAATGGTGGGGATGGGATGCAAGTGCCCCGAGATCAGGTCGGAGATTAACTCAACAGTAAACTCGACATATTCCTGTTCTTTCAGCAATGCGAATTAACATATTCAAATCATTTTCGTTATGCACTCAAGCTACATCGGGATTTCTCACATTGGCTGTACGCAAAGTTCCAGCCAATAATTTGAGGACCGACACCACAGTCACTGCTGGGTGGAACGCCGTTAAAGTAGGGATCTAAGGAAATCAGGACTTTATACTCCACTCGGCCCAGATCAAAACTCCTTTGCCGGGTACGGACTTAACGACAAATTTACCACCCGATAGCTTCACCCGCTCCAGCATCCCTCTCAGGCCGAAGCCATGCCCTATTTTCTCTGTGGACAACACCTTTTTGGGATTGAAGCCCTGACCGTTGTCACTGATACTGAAAACGACTAAGGAGCCGATCCTTCTCAGGGAAATTTCGACCCGGTCGGCTCGGCTGTACTCCCGTGTATTGTTAAGGGCCTCCTGCAGCATGCGGAAAATCACTGTCTTGATATCTCCCGGGATGTCCTCTTCAGATATTTCAAATTTGATAACAGGATGAATTGACGGATTCATTTTTTGGAACTCACGGCAGAGCCGGGTTATGGTTGGAAGGATTCCCAGATCATCTAGAATCGGAGGGCGCAGATTAGCCATGATGCGCCGGGTTTCCTCTATGGCATCCTGGATCATAGTACAAGTCTGCCTTATACTTTCGCCGCTCTGGACCTCATCTCTATCAACGCACAATTCCCGCTCCAGATAGAACTTGATTGCCGAAAGCTGGGAAGATAAACCATCGTGGATTTCCTGAGCTATGAGCTTCCTCTCATTTTCTCCAGAATTCAGTAGTTCACTGGCGAGCGATCTGAGCTGCTCGTCGGCCTGGTGCAATTCCGCCGTTCTTTCCTTAACCCGCCACTCAAGATCATCATGGGACTTTGTAAGTTCATCCTCCATGTGTTTGCGCTCGGTGATGTCCTCGAAGGTCGTATACACCTGGTAAGGCTTGGATTCACCCGCCCGAAACAAAGGGACGGAGTTGATGTTTAACCATCGATAACACTGCTCGCGCGGGTTGTAGACCCCCATGACGATATCTTTGATTTCAACTCCCGTCCTTAGTGCCTCTGTGGACGGATGCTCCGAACAGGGGAAAGGGGTGCTGTCCTCCCGGATTGTATGGTGCTCCACAGATGCGGAGGTGTGCCCAACGAACTCCGCTGGTGTCTTGCCGAGGATGCTTTCGGCGGCTGAATTCATGGAAATGATCTTCCCAGCAGCATCTTGAAAAATGACACCATTGGGCATTGTCTCAAACAAGAGCCGGTACTGCTGCTCGGAATGGCGCAGGGCCTCCTCAGCATGCATTCGTTCCGTTATGTCTCGGATCACGCTGAGCAGGGTGTGTGTGCCTTCGATTGTCTCGCCCCACGTACTTACCTCCACTGGGAATATGCTGCCGTCTTTGCGCTGGTGGAAAGTCTCAAAGAGGATACCCCCGCTTTCCACTTGCGCAATTTGTCCGATAGTCAGCATACGGGCATCAGGGGCCCGCAGGTCGTGGATCGTCAGCATCAACAAGTTATCATAGCCGTATCCATAAGCTTTTATGGCAGCGGCGTTTGCCTCAATGATACGGCCATCCTCACGCCGCATGAATAAGACGATATCGCAGCCACGACTGGCCAATGACGCATAGCGCCGAAGAGCCTCCTCCGACTTCTTGCGGTTCGAGATGTCGCGGATGAGCCACCGCATACTGATGCCTTCGCGCTCCGAGACTTGGACTTTGGCGATGTTTACCGATGCCCAGAAGGTCTCTCCTTTCCAGGTTGGAAACGAAGCTCCCAATCTCTTACGGCTTCGAGAGTATCCATCTCGTTTAACCGCTGGAAGTAGGCTGTTTTATCCTCTTTGTTCACGAAAAGTGCCAATGGCTTTCCAACGATGAAGTCTCGAGCGGAATCAAAGAGTTCGGCGGCGGCGAGGTTAGCCTGCTCTATAATCCCATGAAGATCGGTTACGATATATCCGTCAGGAGCATACTCAAAAAGCTCGACATACCTCTGATGTTCACGCTGCACCTTCCGACAGGATTCATCAAGCTCTTCCCGTTGCGCATCGACCTCTTCATAAGCTGCCCGTAGCTCTTCATCGCACTGGAGAGATCATCCAATACACCTCTTAGCAACCGATCGTTTTCGGGGAGCAGTATCCCTTGCGAACGACCTCGAAGCATTTCCTGTACTGAGTCAACTTTATGTTCGGCCAGAGAGTAGCGGCTGTAGGGTTTCATGGCGCCCTTTGCGATAATGGTGAGAGGTGCGGCGCGCTCTAAATCCTTAATTGTTAATCCCAGAGCCATTGGGCTGGAGAAATGTTGAAATGTTGATATGTGACGGATGCCTGATGAGCACCAGACTTTAACATCCCAGAACGCTAAAACACTGGGCAAATTGATATGGGCTGGAGGCAGAAGTTCTCGAGAAACGACTGTCTCACGGGTAGACAGGTGGATTCAGGCGCTGCCCGCACTTTAAAGTAACCAGACTATCGGTTTATGCATTGCGCTAAGGATGTAATATCAAAAAATGAGAAATCGTTTTCAGAAGTTCGTCCACCGACCGCACAATCCTATCACGCGAGCACTCGAGCGTAGCACTTACCATTGCCCTCTTCGATTCTCCGGCTCGCCTGAAGTCTGTCCGAATGCCGATTACCTTGCCACGCTTCAGGGTATGGTAGTACCCGATCTCCCAAGCCGTCCCATCGTCCACCTGTGAGCCGTCCAGAACAGCAATAACCAAATCAGAGTCTTCCAGATGGGGCTTGTACCGGTTGAAGATTTCGTGTTTGGCCGACACCCCCAAGGCATTAATTTCCTCTTGGGTAATCAGTTCATATGACCTGATCACCTGAACCGTTCGGCCAGATTTGACAGCGAGGCTTTCGATCTGCCCCTTCAGTTTCTTCATCCAATCCCGTTCTGCTTGGGAGAAGAGGGGGCCAGCGAAATAAATCTTCAAATTCTATCCTTGGCAACGAAATCATGACCATTGATATCGAAAATTCCTGCATCTGATTCCTTCCCCCTATTCCCACGCTGTCCGGCGTGGGGCCGGGAAATGCAAGGGTAAAATCAACCCGCCCGGTTCTAGATTAGAACTCTGTCCTGGAAAACCTGTCGAATACGATGAAGCGGGATCACCAGCACCTCACCCGTTTCGTCTTCCAACTGAAACGAGAACTGGTTCCTTTCCTCGAAATGGATTTTGGTGAAGGGGATGCGGATGATTTTCTAAGGCGGCGTTGAAATAAGGTTCGTCAAAGAAGTTTTGGTATAATCCCATTGCGTCTCATAGTGTTGTCCACCACCTGGTGGACGTCGGCAAGGCATCAGTGAGCTTTTGGGTTTTTTGCAGCACACTGGCATCCACCAGCTTTTTTTTCGGACATGATTCTATCCATGATGGTGGATTTACTATTTGCCAAAACATCCAGCTCAATGTCGGAGGTGGTGTAGCCGAAGCAATAGCATATCAGGCTTTCCATTGTTTTCTCCTTGAAGTGTCTTTTGACTCGCAAGAATTTTTTATTTTACGGGAAACTCAACTCACTTACTATGGTTGTAGGAGGGAATTCCTCTTAATTTCATCAATGCATTAGCCCGAATGTCGCAGTGCGAAGGGGCCATTGGGTTTATCGGGAAAATGATTTCCCGGAAAATGAACGATTTGCAGATTGCATTTCCCCCTCGGGTCCATAATAATCACTCTGCGATATGAAACAGAATGCTGCTCACAATACTATGCTTAGATGACCTCTGGTTTTTTGAGTATTGGGTTTATCCCTATTCGGAAGTATGATGAATTATCCTTTTTTTGATCAGGTAGTCGATTCCCTATCAGATGCTTTGATCACGATCGACCAGAACAAGAAAATCGTCATCTGGAACAGAATGGCGGAAATCATGTTCGGCTATGACAAAGCAGAAATAGAAACGATAGGCCTGGAGACCATCATACCGCCAGCCTATCGTCAAAGGCATCGGGAGGGCTATGAGCGCTTCATGAGCGCTGTCCACGTCCATGCCTCCTACGTGTCGGAAGTGCGGGAATTCGAAGCGCTCCGTAAGAACGGTGTTCTCTTTCCCATAGAGTTGACGCATTCCCTGGTGAAGGTGAACGACCAGGAATTCTACATCACGGCAATCGTCCGGGATATTTCTCTACGCAAGCGTTATGAGTTGATGCGTGACAGGATTGAACACATCACCCGCCATGATCTCAAAAACAAGCTGGTAATCATCAGTCTTGCAGCACAAAGGCTCTCCAAAACTCTCGGTCCTGATGAAAAAGCGCAAATCCACAAGTACGCGGAAATCATTCAGAGTGAATCCAAAGGCTTGATTGAATTGCTCGACTCCACCAAAGAACTTATTCTTTTGGAGACAGGGGAATACAAGCGCAAGGAAGAAACCGTCGAACTGGCCGATCTTCTGAACATGAAAGCCGAACAAATCCAACCTGTGGCTGCCGCCAAAGGAGTGAACGTCGCTTTTTACGACCGTACAACTCGAAGAGTGAGTCTTCAAGCAGACCGGTCATTGCTGGAACGGGCTTTGGAGAACCTTGTAAAGAATGCAGTTGAAGCGGAAGATTTTTCCAACACGGTTGAAATGATTCTGGAAGAAGGAGAACAAGGAATTCCTGTGCTGGAGATCCACAACGGCGGCGAACCAATGCCGGAAGAAATACAGGGACTCATCTTTTCTCCCTACGTCACCCACGGGAAAAAAGATGGTATTGGTCTTGGGTTATACTCGACGAAGCTGATCCTGGAAACGATCCACGGCTGGCAGATTTCCTTTCAATCCGGTCCTCAGGGTACTACTTTCAAAGTGACATTCGGTTCTCGCAGTAGTTGAACGATCAGTCAAAAAACATCCTGTCTTCGAGCGAACGGCAGCCTCAAATCCGTGTAATATTGGGGACCTTTCGCGAATCCATCAAGAGTGGGCAAAACCGGAAAAGGATTTGGTCGTGAGAAGTGTCTTGTGCTGGGAGTCTATTCCCCTGCTGGAGGACGTCATCCACTTCTTGGGTGGCTATGGCGGCGCTGTACGGAAACAACCGGCCAACTTGTTCGCGGAGGCATCCGAGACGATGAAAGGTTTAACAAGAAGTCATACTTCTGAGCGCAAAGCGAGAGCAGGTAGGAGTTTCCGAAAGATGGAAATCATCCTCGAGAACATTGTGGCCACCGATCCTTACCTTTTCCTTTACCTCGCAACTGCCATTTCATGACAAGGCAACCACAAAGGGAATGCCAGTCGATCTGGAATGCCAGCCCTTCTCTTTGACCTTTCCCCAAACTTTCCCCATGCAGACCAAATTTGAACGAATTTTGCTGTACTTTAACGGACTCTGATCTGACCAGATGGAAAAGAGACCTTATGCCTTTGTAATTGCTTAAAGTTGCCAACTTTTCGAATTGGCCGCATGAAGGTTCAGTCGGGTTCAACTCCCGTCGCCAATTTACCGGTGTCCCTCTGTTGTCCTGTCACCTGCAAACCGTTACCGGGTCGATGTGGCGATGGGTTAGACTCCTTTCGCCAGCTTCTAGAAAATCAATGGGTTACAGGTTACGCATGTTTCCCGCTCTTTTCAAAGAGCAAGGTGCGCTTCGGAATTTTATGGTCCAAAAATTGATGAGCGGCCATTTTGGCACGAACCAAGGAGCAATTTAGCTTTGAGAGATCAAAGTGAGCCGCTTAAATCGAAAACCAAGCGCATGAAAAACGGTCAAAAAGTTCCTTCAGGAAGACAGAACCTGGCTGTGGGTCACATGCTTCACTGATCCAGACAATTAGAACACCACCAAATGCGCCAACTTGCAAAGTATGCTCCTGCTTCTTATTTTTGGGTGCGGAAACGTCAGTACTGCCAGATCCGAAACAGCTAGATAATCATAGGCCGTTTCAAGCCAAATCCAGTCTCTGTGTCATTTTCGTTCTCTTTTTAGTGGGAGAAAGATGGGACGCTCCATTAGTACCCTCACCGATTCTTCTCCGGTCCTATGGCCGTTGGCTGTCTACATCGTTGCCGTGGTCGTCCTGATCGCCTTCATTTTGATTATCTCCGCACTCCTAGGGCAACGACACAGGGAAAGGGCCACGGATGAACCGTATGAATCCGGTATAGTGTCCACCGGCTCTGCACGTCTGCGCTTTCATGCCGGCTTTTATCTCATGGCCATGTTTTTTGTTATCTTCGATCTGGAAGCTGCTTTTATCTATGCGTATGCGGTGGCATTTCGCGAGCTGGGCTGGATGGGCTACGTAGAAATTCTGGTTTTCATCGGCTTTCTTGCCTCAGCACTCTTTTACCTCTGGCGTCTGGGAGCACTCGATTGGAGGACGCTTAGACAACAGACAGAGGCGAGAAGCTGAGTGGATAAACTCCGAGATGGGGGAGCGGCTGGTGAGGAATGTACGGGATATTTTGAGGGAGAAGGGCACGGCGGTCTATTCGATATCTCCGGATGCTACCGTCTACGATGCTCTCAAGCTCATGGCGGAAAAGAATGTGGGTGCGCTCGTGGTCTTTGACGGAGATCGAATGGTCGGAATGATCTCGGAGCGCGATTATGCTCGCAAGATCGTTTTGAAGAACAAGTTTTCAAGGGAAACGAGGATCAAAGAGATCATGACCGCCGAGGTCATCACCGTCACACCGGCTATGGATCTAGATCATTGTATGGAGCTGATCACCGATAAGCGCATGCGGCATCTGCCGGTGGTTGAAAACGACCGGGTGGTCGGCATTATTTCGATCGGCGATGTCGTCAAGGGTATCATCGAACACAAGGAATTCGTCATTGGGCAGTTGGAAAACTATATCAAAGGACATCCCGTCAAACGAATACCTTAGGCAAGGAAAGGAGCCTGTCAAGCCATGCGCTGGTGGTTGAGCCGCCCGGACGGTTCGTCTTCACACAAATCTGAAAGCGGCTCCCTGGAGCAGGCTATCGGTCGTCATTTGCTTTTGAGCCGGTTGGAAGACCTGGTGGCCTGGGGGCGCAAAAATTCCATCTGGCCGTTTAATTTCGGCCTGTCGTGCTGCTTCGTCGAGATGGCCACAAGCATCACGAGCCGCTACGACATCGCGCGGTTTGGCGCCGAAGTAATTCGGGGAACACCTCGCGAGTCCGACCTTATGGTCATTGCGGGGACCCCGTTCATAAAGTGTGCGCCGATCATTCTGCGGCTCTACGAGCAGATGATGGAACCGCGCTGGGTGATCTCCCTGGGGTCCTGTGCCAACTCAGGCGGTATGTACGACATCTACAGCGTGGTACAGGGCGTAGACAAGATCCTGCCGGTGGACGTCTACGTTCCCGGCTGCCCGCCAAGCCCCGGAGCCTTCATGGAAGGTCTGAACCTGCTCCAGAAGGCAATCGCCAGGGAAAAGCGGCCACTGAGTTGGGTGACTGGACCCCAGGGTATCGTCAAGGCGCCGCCTCCCTCCATGCGGGACCAAAAACGCGAAGAACGGCGCAAAATGACAGTGCTGGCCAGTCCAAATGGAGTTTGGCCCGAATCCGGAAAGCGATAATGGATAACCTGACCGGCATCATTCAGGAGTTGAAGGATCGTTTCAGTTCATCTGTCCTTGGGGACCAACCCACCCGGGACAACGTCCCCACCGTGTGGGCAAAAAGCGAGGGAGCGCACGACGTCTTGCGGTACCTCAAGACTGAAACGGCCAATCCCTACAAGATGCTCTATGACGTCACGGCCATCGACGAGCGGCTCCGGTCCCATCGCGAAGATCAGCCGGAAAACGACTTCAGCGTGGTTTACCACCTGCTTTCCTTCGAGCGCAATACAGACATCCGGATCAAGGTGCCCCTTGAAGGGGAGAACCCCTCACTGGCAACCATTACCGATCTGTGGCCTTCGGCCAACTGGTACGAACGTGAGGTGTGGGACATGTTTGGCATTGGATTCGAAGGGCACCCGAATCTTCGGCGAATTCTGCTGCCCCCCACATGGGAGGGTCACCCTTTGCGCAAGGAATACCCTGCCCGAGCGACGGAAATGGAGCCGTTCAGCCTGCTGCCGTGCCATCAGGAAAAGGAAGATGAAGCGCTGCGATTCCGTCCTGAAGAATGGGGGTTGATAAGCAGCGGAGAGGATACGGACTTCATGTTTCTCAATCTGGGTCCTCAGCATCCCGGCACACACGGGGTCTTTCGCGTCCTGCTCCAGTTGGACGGTGAGGAGATTGTCGACGTCGTACCCGAAATCGGGTTTCACCATCGAGGCGCGGAGAAGATGGCGGAACGCCAGACCTGGCATACGTTCATTCCCTATACCGATCGCATCGATTACCTGGGCGGCGTGATGAACAACCTGCCCTACGTGCTGGCGGTGGAGAAACTGGCTGGAATCGAAGTGCCCGATCGGGTCAAACTCATTCGTATCATGATGGTGGAATTGTTTCGCATCGCCAGCCACCTGGTCTGGTACGGAACATTCGCTCAAGATATCGGCATGCTCTCACCGGTTTTCTTCACTTTCAACGACCGTGAGCGAATCTTCGATATTGTAATGGCCGTAATGGGAGGCCGCATGCACCCCATGTGGTTTCGCATAGGCGGCGTAGCCCAGGACCTGCCCGAGGGTTGGGAGAAGATGATTGAGGAGTTCTTGCCCTATATGCACCGCCGCCTCAAAGAATATGACGGCATGGTCATGCGCAACCGGATTTTCAAAGCCCGTACGCAAGGAATCGGCAGCTACTCCGTCGATGAAGCCATCGAGTGGGGAGTGACCGGACCGGGTCTGCGGGCTTGCGGGTTCGAGTGGGACTTTCGCAAGAAACGACCTTATTCGGGCTACGATCAGTTGGAGTTCGACATTCCGACCGCTCAGCGCGGGGACTGTTACGCCCGTGCGAGGGTGCGGGTCGATGAGATGCGTCAGAGCCTGCGCATAATCGAGCAGTGTATGAAAAACATGCCTGCCGGCTCCTACAAAGCCGATCATCACCTGGCCACACCACCGCGCAAAGAGCGCACTATGCACGACATCGAAACCCTCATCACCCATTTCCTGGGGGTTAGTTGGGGACCGGTCATTCCTCGCGGGGAAGCTTTTGTGGGCATCGAGGCCACTAAGGGAGGCAACGGCTATTATCTGATCAGCGACGGCGGCATTCATGCCTACCGGGCCAGGATCCGCACCCCTTCATTTGCACACCTGCAGATGATTCCATTGATCAGTCGGGGGTTCATGGTTGCCGATATGATGGCGATTCTGGGCAGTATAGATTACGTCATGTCAGATGTAGACCGCTAAGGCCGCTAATCTCCCGATAGGATGAGAAATGCTTACACGAGAAGAATACGCCGAGATTGAAGAGGAATTTACGCATTACAGGCAAAAACGTGGAGCCTGCATCGAAGCCCTTAAAACGGCTCAGCGCCACCATGGCTGGGTATCCAACGAGAGCCTGTCAGATCTTGCCGATTTTCTGGAAATGACAACAGAGGAACTGGATGGGGTTGCGACCTTTTATAGCCACATTTTTCGAAAACCTGTCGGCCGGCACGTCATTATGGTCTGTACCAGCGTAAGCTGCTGGGTCATGGGCTACGAGCAGATCCTTCAACACATCGAGGAACGGCTGGGGATCCGGTTGGGCGAAACGACCGCCGACGGCCGCTTCACACTGCTGCCCATCGCCTGCCTGGGAGCCTGCGATCATGCCCCGGCTCTCATGATCGACGAAGACCTGCACGGAGATCTGGACTCGCGAAAAATCGAAGAGATCCTGACAGGATATAAATAGAAAGCCATAGTAATGGACCGTCCGCTCACAGACAATATCCGACCCGGAGAAGATCCCCCTGATATCGGGGCCTATGAAAAATCCGGCGGATACCGCGCTCTGCGCAAGGTTCTACATACCATAGCTCCCGGCGAGGTCGTTCAGACAGTCCTGCATTCACACCTGCGCGGACGGGGTGGTGCAGGATTCCCCACCGGCCGCAAATGGACTTTTGTTCCCCAGGGCGAGCAGGCCGTTCACCCTACCTACCTGGTGGTCAACGCCGACGAGATGGAGCCGGCCACTTTCAAGGACAGGCTGCTGCTCGAAGGCAACCCCCATCAACTACTCGAGGGAATGATCATCAGCGCGTATGCCATTCAGGCCGACATCGCTTACATTTTTTTGCGACAGGAGTATGTGACAGCGGCCCGTCGTTGCTCACGCGCCATCGCCGAGGCCTATGTTCGTGGGTATCTCGGCCGCAACATACTGGGCACCGACTTCAGCCTGGAACTGTATCTTCATACCAGCGCCGGGCGTTACATTTGCGGGGAGGAAACCGCCCTGCTCAATGCCCTGGAGGGGCGCCGGGCCATCCCCCGCACCAAACCTCCCTTTGCGGTTGTCGTCGGCCTCTGGGGCAAACCCACTGTCGTCAACAACGTCGAGACCATTTGTAATGTTCCTCACATAGCAGAGCACGGGGCCGACTGGTTCCGGCAACTGAGCCGATCGGTGGACGGCGGCACCAAGATTTACGGGGTGAGCGGCCGGGTGAGGAAGCTGGGGACCTGGGAACTGCCGATGGGGACCACGATCCGTGAAGTTTTGGAGGAGCATGCCGGCGGCATGCGCGACGGCTTCCAATTCCGTGGACTGATTCCGGGAGGCGCATCGACCGAGTTCCTGGTGAGGGAGCACCTGGATGTAAAAATGGACTTCGACTCGATGCAGGCGGCCGGAAGCCGATTGGGCACCGGGACGATGATCGTTCTCGACGACCGCACTTGCCCCGTGGGAATGGTGCTCAATTTGATGCGCTTCTTTGCCCAGGAGTCCTGCGGTTGGTGTACACCCTGCCGCGAGGGACTGCCCTGGTTGGCGCGAATTCTTGAAGCCATCGAAAACGGCCGTGGGGAACCGAAGGACATGGAGATCCTGGAGCGCCACACACGACTTCTGGCTCCGGGCCATACCTTTTGCGCCCTGGCCCCGGGGGCCATGGAACCGCTGCAGAGCGCTCTCAAGCTCTTCGAAGAGGATTTTCTTCACCACATTCGTGAAAAACGCTGCCCGTGGAGGTAGCCGATGGCAACGATTTACATCGACGGCAAGCCTTACGAAGTCAAAGACGGACAGAATCTGCTCCAGGCGTGTCTCACTCTTGGATTCAATCTGCCCTATTTTTGCTGGCATCCGGCACTTGGGTCCGTGGGGGCCTGTCGTCAGTGCGGAGTAAAACATTTCAAGAGCGAGAAAGACACCTGGGGCGAGATTGTCATGGCGTGCATGACGCCGGCCGATGACGGCACTCGGATTTCCATCAATGACCCCGAGGCGGTCGAGTTTCGGGCGAGCGGGACCGAGTGGCTTATGGTCAACCATCCCCATGATTGCCCGGTCTGCGACGAGGGCGGTGAGTGTCACCTGCAGGACATGACCGTGATGACGGGGCATACCTACCGCGAATATCGCTTCAAAAAGCGAACTCACCGCAATCAGGACCTTGGGCCGTTCGTCGATCATGAGATGAACCGTTGTATCCAGTGTTACCGTTGCGTGCGCTATTATCGTGATTATGCCGGAGGCCGTGATTTCAATGTCTTTGCCTGCCATGACCACGTCTATTTCGGCCGTTGCCGGGACGGAGTGCTGGAAAGCGAGTTCAGCGGCAACCTGGTGGAGATATGCCCGACGGGGGTGTTTACCGACAAGACTTTCAAGAAACATTACAGCCGCAAATGGGATCTGCAGACGGCGCCGTCTGTTTGTGTGCACTGCAGCCTGGGGTGCAACACCATCCCCGGATCTCGCTACGGGGAGCTGCGGCGGATCCGCAATCGGTACAATCACAGCATCAACGGCTATTTTCTATGTGACCGCGGGCGCTACGGATACGAGTTTGCAAACAGCGACCGGCGCATTCGGGCGCCGCTGGTCAGGTCTTCAAGGGAATCGCAACCGGCGGCCGCCTCTGCAGAAGAAGCACTCAGGCAGACAGCCGTCTTTCTGGCCGACAGCCGGAAGGTGATCGGCATCGGTTCGCCGCGGGCTTCGCTGGAGGCCAATTTCGCCCTGCTGACCATGGTAGGCCCGGACAACTTCTATGCGGGAGTTTCCGATAAGGACTTCGATCTGCTCAGTCTGGAGCTGTCCGTACTGCGGGATGGATCGGCTCGCACACCCTCGCTGGGCGAGACAATGGAGGCCGACGTCGTCTTCGTGCTGGGTGAGGATGTGACCAACACGGCCCCGGTGCTTGCCTTGAACCTGCGCCAGCTCGTGCATCGCAAGGCAGCCCTGATTGTGGAACGTGTGAAGATTCCCCGCTGGAATAACGCCCCCATCCGGGAGGTCGCACAATACGAAAAAGAGATGCTCTACATCGCCACGCCTAGCGGAACCAGGTTGGACGATGTGGCCTTTAAGACCTTCCACGCCGCTCCGGATGAGCTGGCCCGCCTTGGTTTTGCCGTGGCATCCATGCTGAATCCCGCTTCCCCGGCAGTGACAGACCTGTTGGAAGATGAACGGGCACTCGCCGAGGAAATCGCCCGGTCCTTAAAGGCAGCCGCCCGGCCACTGGTTGTCTCGGGTGCCGGCTGCCGCAGCCGAGCGGTTATCGAGGCCGCGGCCAACATCTCCCGTGCGCTGAGCGAAGACGGACAACCGGCGGAGATCTTTCTGGCGTTTCCGGAGACCAACAGCCTCGGCCTGGCAATGCTGGGGGCTGCAGGCGGCCTCGAGACTGCTCTCGGCGCTATGCGTAACGACCGGGCAGACACGCTCATTATCCTGGAAAACGATCTCTACAGGCGAGCCCAATCAACGTTGGTGACAGATCTTCTCAGCTCCGCAAAGCATGTGATCGCAATCGATCACCTGGTCCATGCCACAACTTTGAAAGCAGGCGTTGTTTTGCCCGCCGCCGCATTTGCCGAGTCCTCCGGTAGCCTGGTAAACAATGAGGGGCGAGCGCAGCGTTTCTACCGTGTCTTCCTGCCGGAAGGCCAGGTACGGGAAAGCTGGCGCTGGATTTGCGACATGATGAAGGCGGTAGGACGTCCCGAGGCCGACGAGTGGAGTATCCTGGACGATCTGGTGGCAGCGATAGCCACAGCAGTGCCTGCTCTAAGCGCTCTTCCGTCGGTTGCCCCTGGCGCGGGCTTTCGGCTCACAGGTGGCAAGGTCCCGAGGCAGAGCCACCGCTACAGCGGTCGAACGGCGATACGGGCTCAGATCGATGTACACGAGCCCAAATCGCCTGAAGATCCTGATACGCCTCTGGCCTTTTCGATGGAGGGTGACCACCGCCAGCCCCCGTCAGCGCTTATCCCCCGGTACTGGGCACCTGGCTGGAATTCGGTGCAGGCCCTCAACAAATTCCAGCAAGAGGTCGGGGGGTTATTGCGCGGCGGCGATCCGGGCGTCTGCCTTATCGAGCCCCGCCCGCAGATAATGGGAGCCTATTTCAAAGACATCCCAACACGCCGGAAGTCGGAAGAGTCGCAGTGGCTGTTTGTTCCCCTTCATCACATCTTTGGCTCCGAAGAATTGAGCGTTCATGCGCCGGGTGTTGCCAGCCTGTGCCCGGAACCCTACGTGGCCCTGCATCCGGAAGATGCCTTAACGCTTGGAATGGCTGAAGGCGATGGGGCAAGGGTGGCCCTGGGCGATTTTGTACGCGAACTCCCCGTCAAGATACTGCCGTCTCTACCCCGCAAAGTCGCCGGCCTGTCGGTTGGACTTCCTGGAGCGCCTGTCTTGGACCTGCCCGCTTCAGGAATGGTTTTGAAGGGAGAAAGTGATGGGTGAGATCCTGCGCCACCTGATCATCATATTCGGCGTTCTGGCTGGAGCCATGACTCTGAGCGCCGCTCTGATATGGGTGGAAAGACGCCTGCTCGGGTTGTGGCAGGACCGATACGGGCCAAACCGGGTGGGGCTCTTCGGGCTTCTCCAGGTCGCGGCAGACATGATCAAGATATTCTTCAAGGAAGACTGGATAGCGCCCTTTTCCGACCGACCAGTGTTTGTCGTGGCGCCTGCTATGGTCGTTGTTGCAACCCTGTTTTCCTATGCCGTTATTCCCTTCGCTCCGGACATTTGTATATCGGACCTCAACATCGGCCTGCTCTTCTTTCTGGCAATGACCTCGCTCGGTGTTTACGGAATCGTTTTAGGCGGCTGGTCGTCTCAGAGCAAATACGCACTTTTGGGCAGTCTGCGGGCCACGGCCCAGTTGCTGAGCTATGAGGTTTTCATGGGGCTTTCGCTTATGGGAGTGGTCATGATGGCAGGCTCCTTCAACCTGCGCATCATCGTTGAGGCCCAACGAGGGCTGTGGTTTTGTATTCCACAGCTGCTCGGACTGATAATTTTTTTTATCGCCGGCCTTGCTGAAACGCATCGGCTTCCCTTCGACCTTCCCGAGGCGGAAAGCGAACTGGTGGATGGGTATCATACGGAGTATTCGGGTTTGAAGTTCGGCTTGTTTTTCGTTGGAGAATACCTGGGCATCACGTTGATTTCCCTCATGATCACCACTCTTTTTTTTGGCGGATGGCTGGGCCCTGTTTTGCCGCCCATTGTTTGGTTATTGGGAAAAACCTTTGTATTCATCTGTCTTTTCATTTTGCCGCGGGCAGCCCTGCCTCGCCCGCGCTACGATCAGCTCATGTCCTATGCATGGAAGATTCTTCTACCGCTTTCTTTGCTGAACCTGCTGGTAACGGCGGGAATTCTGCTGGCTCGCGGTTAATCAAGGAGCGCGTTTGTGCTAAGCATTCTAAGAACCCTGTGGGACGTTTTACTGCACATGTTTCGGCGGCGGGAAACCATACAGTATCCCGATGAGAAAATAGTCCCGCCGCCACGCTTTCGGGGACGGATCATCCTCTCGCGCGACCCCGAGGGGCAGGAGCGCTGCGTGGCCTGTTATCTGTGCGCTGCAGCCTGTCCGGTGGACTGCATTGCACTCCAGGCCACGGAGGACGGGCACGGCAGGCGTTATCCTGCATTTTTTCGCATCAACTTCTCGCGTTGCATCCTGTGCGGGTTCTGTGAAGAGGCCTGCCCGACCTATGCCATTCAACTGACAACGGATTTCGAATTCAGTGAGTATGATCGGAAGAATATGGTCTACGAAAAGGAAGACCTGTTGATAAGCGGTCCCGGGAAGTATCCGGACTACAACTTTTACCGGGTGGCTGGAGTGGCCATCGGTGGCAAGGACAAGGGAGAATCGGAAAATGAAGCCCCTCCGGTGGATATCCGCAGCCTTCTGCCCTGAGCTTGATCGGTAGGGCTCGTGACGACTTCGGAAAAGGATGGAAAAAGAGCATGAATACGCTGTTTTGCATTGCGGCCGCCATTGCCGTGATTTCCACTCTCATGGTGATCATAGAGCTTAATCCTGTTCACGCCCTGCTTTACCTCATCGTTTCACTGCTGTCGGTTGCACTGATTTTCTTTCTGCTGGGAGCGCCTTTTGCCGCCGCCCTTGAAGTGATCATCTATGCCGGCGCCATAATGGTGCTTTTTGTATTTGTGGTCATGATGCTCAATCTCGGACCTCAGACCAGGGGAGAGGAACGCCGGTGGCTGCCCACCCGCATGTGGCCGGGACCATTTCTGCTCTCGGCGGTGCTGTTGGTCGAACTTGTCTATATCCTGGCCGGCGGCGGGCATCCGGTGGGTATGCGGGAGGTTGGGCCCAAGGAGGTCGGATTGGCGCTGTTCGGCCCTTACCTGCTGGGATCTGAACTGGCTTCAATGCTTCTTTTGAGCGGCCTGATAGGGGCCTATCACCTGGGCAAGCGGGACCAGGTCAGGCGGACACGAGGGGAGTAATCGTTATGACGACACCTGTCGCCCACGTGCTGATACTGGCAGTAGTGCTGTTCCTGCTGGGGTTGGTTGGCGTTCTCGTGCGCCGGAACATCATCTTTATGCTTCTATCCATTGAAATCATGCTCAACGCAGCCGGTCTTGCTTTCGTGGCCGCCGGCTCGCGCTGGGGCCATCCGGACGGTCAGGTCATGTTCGTGTTCATCATTTCAATGGCTGCGGCGGAAGTGTCGGTGGGGCTGGCTCTGGTGCTTCAGATGCACCACCGCCTTAAAACTCTGAACACGGATGAAGCGCGAACCATGCGAGGTTGATATGCTCCAGTTGCTCTGGGTGATTCCCGCTTTGCCTTTTACCGGTTTCCTGCTGCTTGCTCTGGTTGGAGCCCGGCTGTCGCGACGGGTGATTGCTTTCATCGGCGCTGGAGCAGTAGGCTTATCCGCCGCCGTATCCGGGCTGGTGGCCATTGGATTTATGAGCGCTCACCCGGTGGGAAACACTTACACGCAGACTCTCTGGATATGGCTCGATATCGCCGGATTCCGCCCGAGCGTTGCATTCTACCTCGACGCCCTTTCTCTGGTGATGATCCTGGTCATCACCTTTGTCTCGTTTCTCATCCATTTGTACTCCACTGGATTCATGATCGAAGAGGAAGGCTACAGCCGCTTTTTCGCCCAGATGAACCTTTTCGTGGGTTCCATGCTGACGCTGGTGCTGGCGGACAATTTGCTGCTGCTCTACCTGGGCTGGGAGGGAGTCGGGCTTTGCAGCTACCTTTTGATCGGTTTCTGGTGCAGGGAGCCTGAAAACGGCTATGCAGCCCGCAAGGCTTTCGTCGTTACCCGGGTGGGTGACACCGCACTGGCCGTCGGACTTTTCCTGCTCTTCACTCAACTGGGAACCATGCAGATTCAGGACGTCATGCTACGTGCACGGGAGACATGGCCCCCCGGCTCGATCCTTGCCACGATCACCGCTTTGCTGCTGCTAGGCGGAGCGGTGGGAAAGTCCGCCCAACTGCCCCTGCAGACCTGGTTGCCCGATGCCATGGCGGGTCCCACACCGGTGAGCGCGCTCATCCACGCCGCCACCATGGTAACAGCCGGTGTTTATCTGATCGCCCGAACTCACGTGCTCTTCACCCTGGCGCCGGCTGTACAAACCCTGGTGGCAATTGTGGGCGCCCTCACCCTGCTCCTGGCCGGCTTCAGTGCCATGGTGCAACGGGATATCAAACGGGTCCTTGCCTACTCCACCATCAGCCAGATCGGCTACATGTTCCTGGCCCTGGGAGTGGGAGCCTGGTCGGCGGCCATTTTCCACTTCATGACCCACGCATTCTTCAAGGCCTTGCTGTTTCTTGGGGCGGGCTGCGTCATTCTGGCTCAGGACCGCGAACATGACATGTTCAAGATGGGTGGGCTGCGCAGTCAACTGCCGGTGGTCTTCTGGGCTTTTCTCATCGGCAGCGGCGCACTTTCGGCCGTGCCGCTGGTGACCGCCGGCTTTTACAGTAAGGACATGATCATTTGGCAAGCCTACGCCTCCACCCGTGGCGGCACATGGCTGTGGGCGGCCGCCATTGCAGGTGCTCTGCTGACCTCCATGTATACCTTACGAATGGTTACGCTGACCTTTTTCGGACCCTTGGGGAAAGAGGTGAGCCGGCAGCCGGGATGGCAAATGAGTCTCCCGATTGTGGTTCTGGCCGTGCTGTCGGTAATCGCCGGTTTTGTGGACGTTCCCCCGACCTTGGGAGGCGTGCCCGTTTTATCGAATTTTCTGGAAAGAGCCCTTCCCGTATCTGTTCTCGCTGCTAACCGGACGGGGCTGGAAGGCCTGTTCGAGATCCTTTCGGGCGCAGTGTCGTTGGGAGGCATCTTCTTGATAGTTCTGCTTATGCGGAATTGGTCCCGTTTTACGGAAACCCTTGCCAGATCGAGCCCCGGAGAGGCCCTGCACCGCTTGTGGCTTGCCGGCTGGGGCTTCGATCGGCTCTATGACCTGGTGCTGGTGCACCCCTATGTCTGGTTGGCCCGAATCAACCGCGGCGACGCAGTCGACCAGATCTACCGTGGAATCGGCCTGCTGAGCCAGCTGGCCTGGCGCGGCCTGATCATCACACAGAATGGCCGGGTCCGCTCCTATGCCCTGGGAATCGCTCTGGGGGCGGCCATCGTTATCGGATTGGCGGTGTTTCTATGATACTCGTGTGGCTGATCATCGTACCGACTGTAGGAGGGCTGCTTGCCTGGCTCCTGGGACGCCTGAATTCCACCTGGCCAAGGTGGGTAGCTCTTGCGGCCATGGCGGTCAACCTGACACTGGGGATGCTCTTCGCCTTTGAGAGGATAAACCCGACCAGCGTCGAGCCCGGAGGCCGGTGGTTGGCTGAAATCCAGCTTCCATGGATCCCCCAGCTTGGCATCGGTTTTTTTCTGGCTGCCGACGGCTTGAGCCTTGTGCTTGTTCTTTTAACGTCCTTGCTGGGAATCATGGCCGTGGTCTCCGCCTGGACGGAAATCAATGAGCGAACCGGCTTTTTCTACTTCAACCTACTGTGGGTATTGGCCGGCATCACGGGCGTATTCCTCGCCCTGGATCTTTTCCTCTTCTACTTCTTCTGGGAAATGATGCTGGTGCCCATGTATTTCATTATTGCCATCTGGGGCCATGAAAACCGGGTTTACGCCGCTTCCAAGTTTTTCCTGTTCACTCAGGTGAGCGGCCTTTTCATGCTGGTGGCGATCCTGGGTCTCTATTTCATTCATGGCCGCAATACAGGTCTTTACACATTCAACTACATGCAACTGCTGGGTACGAGCCTGCCGCCGGCAACGGCCATGTGGCTCATGCTGGGGTTTTTCGTCGCCTTTGCCGTAAAGCTCCCGACTGTACCGGTCCACTCCTGGCTGCCGGATGCCCACACGGAGGCGCCAACGGCGGGCAGCGTCATTCTGGCCAGTCTGCTTCTGAAGACGGGCGCGTACGGTTTACTGCGCTTCGTGGTGCCGCTGTTTCCGGCCGCTGCCGCCGAGTTCGCGCCCGTGGCCATGATACTGGCGGTAGTGTCCATCCTCTACGGTGCTCTGCAGGCCTTCGGGCAGACCGATCTCAAGCGACTTATCGCCTATACGAGCGTCAGTCATATGGGATTCGTTCTGCTGGGGGTCTTTGCCTGGAACCGGATCGCCCTGCAGGGGGTAGTGATGCAGATCCTCTGCCACGGAATCAGTACGGGGGCGCTGTTCATCCTGGTGGGTGCTTTACAGGAACGGATTCAAACCCGAGACCTGGATCGCATGGGAGGTCTTTGGTCGGTCATGCCGCGAATGGGTGCGGCCATGATGCTTTTCTCCCTGGCTTCACTTGGTTTGCCGGGTCTTGGCAACTTTATAGGAGAATTCCTGGTGCTTCTGGGCGCATTCCGGGTTAGCGCCCCGCTGACCGTGGCGGCCACCCTGGGGCTAATCACATCATGCGTCTACTCCCTTTGGATCGTACAACGATCCTTTCACGGCCCCAACAAGGAAGGCTGGAAGCCACCCGATCTTTCCATCCGGGAAACGGCTGTCATGGCTATAATGACTGTCCTGATCGTATGGCTGGGGCTGTTCCCTCAGCCGGTCTTTACCATCGTGAATCCCTCACTGGAGCGAATCGAAGCCCATAGCGAGCATGCTACGCAGATCGATTGGCGGATCACAGTGGCCTCACCGCCGCAGGCATTCAGCCAGGCTGTTTCTCAATGCGGGGGACGTCCATGACTCCTGCCGATCTTGTGGTCATCTTACCCTTGATATGTGTGGCGGCAGCAGCGGTTGTGGTCATGTTGGTGATTGCGGTGCACCGCAACTACGTCACCGCGTTCCTCTTGACGCTGATCGGACTGGCAGCGGCTGTTGCCACACTACCATGGATGGCCCGTGCAACGCCTCATCAACTATATCCGCTGCTAAAGCTGGACGGTTATGCGGCTTTCTATACCGGCCTTCTCGTTGCGGCCGGCGCCGGATCGATGCTGCTCGCTTTCGGCTACCTGCGAAAGTACAAGCGCAATCGGGAAGAATTCTTCATCCTGATGCTACTGGCAACTCTGGGGGCATCGGTGTTGGCGTGCAGCAATCACTTCGCATCCTTTTTCCTCGGGCTCGAGTTGTTGAGTGTCTCGCTCTATGCTCTGATCGCCTATCCTCACACAACCGATGGCCACATCGAGGCCGGTGTCAAGTACCTGATCCTTGCAGCAGTCTCGTCGGCCTTCCTGCTGTTCGGCATGGCATTGATCTATGCCGACTCGGGCAATATGATGATCGACCGCATCGGCCCGGCGCTGCGGGGAATTCCACTTCAAGGCGGCGATCTATGGCTGCTTGCGGGATTGGGAATGATGGTGGTCGGCATCGGCTTCAAGCTGGCGTTGGTGCCTTTTCATCTATGGACACCGGATGTCTACCAGGGCGCCCCGGCCCCGGTGACCGCCTTCGTTGCAACCGTCTCCAAAGGGGGAGTGGTCGCGGTGCTGCTCCGCCTCTTTCCTCCCGGCGACATTCAAACCAATAGCTCACTCTTTTTCGTGTTCAGCGCCGTCGCCATAGTAACCATGCTTGCCGGCAATCTGCTGGCGCTGCTGCAAAACAATGTCAAACGCATTCTTGCATATTCCTCCATCGCTCATCTTGGCTATATCCTTGTCGCCTTTTTGGCCGTGGGGGCGCAGGCGATTCATGCAGTCACATTCTATCTGATTGCCTACTTCTTGGCTACATTGGGCGCTTTCGGCGTGATCACCGTGCTCTCCGGGCCGGAATACGAGATGGAAAGCCTGGATGACTATCGAGGACTTTTCTGGCGCCGCCCATGGCTGGCGGGGGTTTTCACAGCAATGGTGTTCTCACTGGCCGGATTGCCGCTAACGGCCGGATTTGTCGGCAAATTCTATCTGGCCATGGCAGGCGTGGGCGCTGCTCTCTGGACTCTGGTGATCATCCTGGTGGTGAGCAGTACCATCGGATTGTACTACTACCTGCGCATCCTGGTGACATTCTACGTTCAGAAGCCCGAGCTCCGGAGCTTCTCAAGATCTGAACCGGCTTTATCCCTGTCGGGTGCGTTCACTCTCGCAGCTTTGACGTTTCTGCTTATCTGGCTGGGAGTGATGCCTGCGCCGATGTTCGATCTGATCCAAACAATGATTCGCTGAAGAAGTCCAAATTCTTGAAGGCGCTGAGGGTATCATTTAGGAGAGGTCATTTCGGAACCGGATCACTACCTTCGATATTCGCTACTGACGTTCGGAGAGTAATCTGCTTGGGGCCCGTCCTCGGCTTCGGGCGCCGAACCGTGCCGCTTCCGCGGCCCTCACGTAAGCGGCTCGAATCTAGGGGATAGGCCACAGAACTACCTGGAGGAGGGATGATATGGCTGAGCGATGCATGGTCACCGTGGACGGAAACGAGGCGGTCGCCTCAGTGGCGTATCGCCTGAGCGAGGTGATCGCCATTTATCCCATCACCCCGTCATCCCCCATGGGGGAGCTGGCGGACGAGTGGTCCGCCCACGGGCGTAAGAACGTCTGGGATTCGGTGCCGGATGTGACCGAGATGCAATCCGAGGGGGGGGCTGCGGGAGCCGTGCACGGAGCCCTCCAGGCCGGGGCGCTTTCCACGACCTTCACCGCCTCCCAGGGACTCCTCCTTATGATCCCCAACATGTACAAAATCGCGGGGGAACTCACCGCCTACACCATGCACGTGGCATCTCGCGCGTTGGCCACCCATGCCCTCTCTATCTTCGGGGACCATTCGGATGTTATGGCCTGCCGGCAAACCGGCTTCGCCATGCTCGCCTCAGGCTCGGTCCAGGAGGCGCACGACCTTGCCTGCGTGGCCCACGCGGCTACCTTGCGAGCCCGGATCCCCTTTCTCCACTTCTTCGACGGCTTTCGGACGTCCCACGAGGAGAGTAAAATTGAGATGCTCTCCGATGAAGACCTCCTGCAGATGATCGACCACGAGCTGATCCTGGCCCACAGGCAGCGTGCCCTCACCCCGGACAGCCCGGTCATCCGGGGCACCGCCCAGAACCCGGACACCTTCTTCCAGGCGAGGGAGGCCTGCAATCCCTTCTACGCGGCCTGCACTGGGACGGTCGAGGAGGCCATGAAACGGTTTGCTCTGATCACGGGCCGTGACTATCGCCTCTTCGATTACGCGGGCCACCCCAAGGCCGAGAGGATCATCGTGGTCATGGGCTCAGGGGCCGAGGTGGTCCACGAGACTGTGGAGTGGATGACCGCCCGCGGCGAGAAGGTGGGCGTCGTGAAGGTGCATCTCTACAGGCCGTTTTCCGTCGCGGACTTTGCGGCTGCGTTCCCCTCCACAGTGAAAGCGATCGCGGTTTTGGATCGCACCAAGGAGCCAGGCGCCGTGGGCGATCCCCTTTACATGGATGTGATCGCTGCCTTACAGGAGGCCCACCGGAAACGGTTCTTGCCCGTACCCGAGCCTCCCGACGTGATCGGGGGTCGCTTCGGCCTCTCCTCCAAGGAGTTCAACCCGGCCATGGTCAAGAGGGTCTTTGATGAACTGGAAAGGGAGGAGCCAAAACGGCATTTCACCTTGGGGATCGTGGATGATGTCACGCACACTTCCCTGGATTATGACTTGTCCTTCGACATCGAGCCCGAGAATGTGGTGCGAGCGGTCTTCTTCGGCTTGGGGGCGGACGGGACCGTGGGCGCCAACAAGAACTCCATCAAGATCATCGGTGAGGAGACCTCCAACCACGCCCAGGGGTACTTTGTGTACGACTCCAAGAAGTCGGGCGGTGTCACCATCTCGCACCTGCGCTTCGGCCCCCGCCCCATCAGGTCGAGCTACCTCATCAGGAAGGCCAGCTTCGTGGCATGCCATCAGTTCGTCTTCCTGGACAGGTACGACGTGCTGGAGTACGCCGCGCCCGACGCCGTCTTTCTCCTCAACTCCCTCCATGGACCGGAGGCGGTGTGGAATCACTTGCCCCGGGAGGTCCAAGAGCAGATCATAGAGAAGCAGCTCAAGTTCTACGTCATCGATGGGTACGAGGTGGCCAAGCGGACGGGGATGGGAGTGCGCATCAACACGGTTATGCAGACTTGCTTCTTCGCCATCTCCGGGGTGTTGCCCAGAGATGAGGCCATTGGCAAGATCAAAGGCACCATCGAGAAGACCTACGGGAAAAAGGGGATGGAGGTGGTTCGGAAGAACTTCGAGGCCGTGGATGAGACCCTGGCCAACCTCCACGAGGTTCGGGTCCCCAAGGAGGTCAATGCGACGCGGATCCGACCTCCCACGGTCTCCGAGGACGCCCCCGAGTTCGTGAGAAATGTGGAGGCAGTCATGATGGCGGGAAAAGGGGATCTTCTGCCCGTGAGCGCCCTGCCCGTGGACGGCACTTTCCCTCTGGGGACGACGCAGTGGGAGAAGCGGAACATCGCCCTGGAGATCCCGGTCTGGGACCCTGCCGTCTGCATCCAGTGCGGCAAGTGCGCCTTCGTGTGCCCCCACGCCACCATCCGGACGAAGATATACGGCCCGGAGCGGCTTGCGGGCGCGCCCCCCACGTTCAAGTCCGCTCAGGCCAAAGGGAAGGAGTTCGCGGGCAAACTCTTCACGGTGCAGGTGGCACCCGAGGACTGCACCGGCTGCCGGCTCTGCGTGGTGACCTGCCCGGCCAAAGAGAAGTCGGACCCGAAGCACAAGGCCATCAACATGGGCCCGCAGATCCCACTCCGGGATCAAGAGCGCGCCAACTGGCAGTTCTTCCTGGGGCTGCCCGACCCCGACCGAACCGAGATCAGGCTGGACGTCAAGGGCTCTCAGCTTCTGAGGCCCCTCTTCGAGTTCTCCGGTTGCTGCGCCGGCTGCGGCGAGACTCAGTACATAAAGCTCCTGACCCAGCTCTTCGGCGACAGAGCCCTCATCGCCAACGCCACCGGCTGCTCTTCCATCTACGGGGGCAATCTCCCCACCACGCCTTACACAGTCAACGCCGAAGGGCGCGGGCCCGCATGGTCCAACTCCCTCTTCGAGGACAACGCGGAGTTCGGCTTCGGAATGAGGCTGGCTCTGGACATGCTGGTGCAACAGGCGAAGGATCGCCTCGGGCGGATGGGTTCCCGGGTGGACGAGGGACTCAGTCAGGAAATCTTGACCGCGGACCAGTCCACCGAGGTAGGGATCTTGGCTCAGCGTGAGCGCGTGCGCTCCCTCAAGGAGAGGCTTGCCCAAGTGGAGCTGCCCGAGGCCAAGAGGCTGGAGGCGCTGGCCGGATACCTCGTGAAGAAAAGCGTGTGGATCGTCGGCGGAGACGGTTGGGCCTACGACATCGGCTATGGGGGGCTGGACCACGTCCTCTACATGGGGCGTGACGTGAATATCCTGGTTCTCGACACCGAGGTCTACTCCAACACGGGGGGCCAGCAGTCCAAGGCCACACCCTTGGGAGCGGCCGCCAAATTCGCCTCGGGAGGAAAGGCCATCCCCAAGAAGGATCTGGGCCTCATGGCCATGACGTACGGGCGCGTGTATGTGGCGCAGGTGGCCTTCGGCGCCAGGGACCAGCAAACTGTCAGGGCCTTCCTGGAGGCCGAGTCCTACCCGGGGACCTCTCTCATCATTGCTTATTCCCACTGCATCGCCCACGGCTATGACCTAGCTTTAGGGGGGGAGCAGCAGAGGCTGGCTGTGGAGTCGGGCTACTGGCCCCTCTATCGGTTCGACCCGAGACGCACCACCCAGGGTCTCAACCCCCTCCAACTCGACTCGGGAGACCCCAAGGCGCCCCTCGTCGACTACATCTACAACGAGACACGCTACCACATGCTAAAGAAACTCTTCCCCAAGCGGGCCAAGGAGCTGCTGGAGATGGCTCAAGAGGAGACACGGCGCCACTTAGCCCTCCACCAGAAGCTCGCCCACCTGGAGATGGGTGCCCCGCCCCCCGAGGGTTCGGAGAAGTGAGGAGGAACACATGGATCTCTCGACTACCTATCTGGGTCTCAGGTTGCCCCATCCCCTGATGTCCGGGGCATCGCCGCTGGCGGATGACCTCGACACGGTCAGAAGTCTGGAGGACGCAGGGGCTGCGGCTATCGTGATGGATTCTCTCTTCGAGGAGGAGGTCCTGAACGAACAGTTTCGCGAGGTTCAGGATGTGGAGGTGCCTGAAAACACCTTCCCGGAGGCACTCTCATACCATCCCCACAGAGACGAGTACTGGGCCATCGGCCCCGACGACTACCCGGAGCGGGTGCGAAAGATCAAAGAGGCCGTGTCCATCCCGGTCATCGCTTCCCTCAACGGCATCTCCACGAACGCATGGGTGGAGTACGCGGCCAAGTGCCAGCAGGCGGGGGCCGACGCGCTGGAGCTAAACGCCTACTTCCTGACGACGGACTCCGAGGTGAGCGGAGAGGAGGTGGAGAACCGCATCGTGGAGGTGGTGAAAACGGTGAGGGCTGCCGTGAGGATCCCCGTCGCCGTGAAGCTCTCCCCGTTCTTCTCCTCCATCCCGCACCTAGTGAAAAGGCTCGGGCAAGCGGGCGCCGACGGCGTGGTGCTCTTCAACCGGTTCTACCAGCCCGACATCGACATCGATCGGCTGGAGGTGGTCAGGAGGCTTCGCCTCTCGGAGCCCTCCGAACTCCTCCTGCGGCTTCGCTGGCTGGCGATCCTCTCGGGTCGCGTGGGGGTGTCACTCGCCGTCACAGGCGGGGTGCACTCCACGGCCGACGTGGTCAAGGCCGTCATGGCGGGGGCCCATGGGGTGCAGATGGTCTCGGCGCTGCTCAGGCACGGCCCCCAGCATTTGAACAAGCTGCGCCAGGATCTCGCCTCCTGGATGGCGGAGCACGAATACCAATCCATGGACCAAATGAGGGGGAGCATGAGCCTCCTCAAGTGCCCGGATCCAGCGGCCTTCGAGCGGGCCAACTACGTTCGCATCTTGAAAGGAGGCGCCAAGTACGTCTGATCTGCCCTCTCGACCGAGATACTCCATCCCCCATCCCGTCGGTGAATTCGTGATGTGAGGACGTTGGTTCCCGGGACAACTCACAGGAGCCCCCTCAGGCCTGGAAGATCCTCCAAAGCTGCGGCAGGGTTCATCGCTGAGGTTGTTACGCCGAGGAAACGGGCCATTATCCGGATGAAGTTACACTTCCGGAGGGTGACCATGCCTCCCCAAATGCTTGGCTGAGACAGCCAACGCAACCGAAGCCTACACACAGGAAGATGTTGATGATGTGCGACACATCTGAACTGTGTGTCGCACATGCATTTCTACCCGATGACTACGTCATAGAAATGCGGGGTAGGATCGCCATCAAACAGCGGATTCGCGCGTTTTCTGGCCTCTACCTGGGTGGGACTGGTGTGGATGGCCGTGCAAGTTTCGTGACTCTCGTGCTCCACGATGGCCACACAGTTGCCCCCCGACAAGGCTTCAAAAGCCGCCGGTTAAAAAAACCTTTGTGCGTGGCGAACTCCGTGTTCCCACCTCCCGGATGGCGCAGGTGAGAAGACGGGCGAACGGGACCTTGCCCGTGGGATGCCGAAAACTGAGCGACACGGGGGAGTGCATGTATGAGGACCCGGACGCTGTCAAAGAGGAAAAAACAGCACAAATGTCAGGAAGGACAGAAGAGGTGTAGTATGAAATACAGCTCAAGCTCTGGACACGAATTTTGTCCGTGTGTTTTCCGTTGGCTCCAGGCATTACCCTCCAATATCAGCCGGGGACACGTTCTGCCAAACCTCCTCCCATTTTTTTTTCGCATGAGTTAATTTGCTTTCCAGTGCAATTTTATCGGGCTCCCATTGGACTGGACACTCTGTTCTGAGCTTGTGAACCCTGTCTTCAAGGTCTTCGAGGATCATGTGCAATTCATTCACCTGGGGGACGACCTTTTGCTTATCCCCGCTTGACATCTTGTCTAATTTTCGAACCACATCGTAAGTCTTGGCTTTCCATCCGGTGAGTTCGATGAGCAGACTGTCACAGTAAGATTTCGCGTCCATGAGTCTTTCTCCTTTCTTCGGCGCTTAAGCCCCATTCAAGACTTCTAGAAATAAAACTGGCCAATATGTGCTTTTCTCGCGAGTTGAGAAGTCCGCAAGACCTTCGAGGCCTGCTTCTTTTATCCGCACACACTTTCTGACCAAGACAGGAGTCACCCATTTTGAAGGAGGCGGTCTCCTCGTTTTGTCGAAACGCCAAAACTTGCGGTGCCGTTAAAGTCGATCTCGAAACAAATCTCTCACTCTCATTCCGTTGACGCTATCACGGCCATGAGACCCTTCTAATTCTCGCGTTTAATTTAAGCAGTACCCGGCGATTGGCAATAGCATTCGAAAAATAAGTGAACTATAATTCTCTATATTGCGATTGACAAACGCTATAGTAGGTGTTATCTAAGAGAATGGTCAGTCACAAACTGAGACTTATAGGCATGTCATGAAGTGGCTCGGAATGGGGTGGTTTGGCCCGATGGAATTGTTTCCATTTGAGATTCAGCGGGATTTGAAAGACAAGAAGCAAGTCCTGAATGCTGCCCGGGTTCTTGCCTGAAAACGACTTAATGGCAATGACGCAGTGGTATGGGGACAATTCGAAACTTTGTTTTCTTTGTTGTTGAACATTTGTGCATCAAAGGACATGTTGTTTGGAGGTCTGCAAACCATGAGACGCGTGTCACACTTCGAGGTGCGGTGTATCCTACAGCATTACCTGGGGCAACAAGCTGTCTTTTGCGCATTGTGTAGGGTTATGCCCAGAAATAAGGCTACCAAATTAGCCTATTGCTATGAAAAGGTCGTCCGTGGTTTGCTCTATCGAAAACCGTATGAGATCTGCTAGAAAAACACGCCATGAGAATCGTCATGGAATGCTAAGTTTGGGTATCGGGGACGCATGATGAATCACTTCGGTGATGTAACAGACATAGAATGATCAAGGGGTTAATTTCAGTCGCTTCCTTTCGGACACTGAAGTTAGCACCGCTTAATGTGAACAGGAAAGATAACATTATGCAAATTATATCTTTGCGGCAAATGGCGACGGGTCAGAAAGGGATCATTTCAAAGATAAAGGCCACAGGCGAACTAGGTCGCCGTATTAGAGATTTAGGACTGATTCCACGGACCGCTCTTGAGATTCGGGGCCGGGCTCCTTTGAACGATCCAATTGCGATCCGAGTGCACAATTTCATCCTGACCCTGCGGAACAACGAGGCTGATTACATTGAAGTAGAGGTGGACCAAGCGGCGTGACCAGTTTCTAAAGGCATTAGTACTTTTGTCATAAGTCGGGCAGTCGCGATTGGACGATGTTTCTTTTGTGCAACAGAAGTCGAATCGAAGAGATTGTTAACTGGTTGGAGAACAGAAGGGGACGTCAATGTGGCAGACGGTTCTAGTTGTGTTCCTGCTGGCAGGAGTGATGATATATGTGATTCGGCATTATGTGAGTATATTTCGTGCCGAGGCTTCAATATGTTCCGGGTGTTCAGGATGCAATGGAATTCAGCCTGCTCAGGGGAAGAAGAGGTGTCAATAACCTGAGAAAGGCAGCATGAGGAGTTATTACATATGGGTAAGTCAGTAGGTATTGATCTTGAAACAACGAATTCAGTCATTGCTATTTGGGAAAACAATAGTGCTACGGTGATTCCAAGCTCGAGCTCACTCGCGCCAAATTTGAAGATCTCACCTACCATCTCGTGCAGCGCTATCTTAAACCGGTGGAACAAGCTCTAGCAGATGCCAAACTGACTGCTGGGGATATCGATAAGATCATCCTGGTTGGAGGCTCAACACGCATTCCCGCGGTGCAGGAGTTGGTCGAACGCCTTACGGCAGGAAAACAACACAACATGAGCAAAATGACTCGATCCCCTTGCTGGAATTGCCACATTCCTCCAAAGGAGAACAAGTAATGGAAACTGACAGAAGGAATTTTCTGAAAATCGGCGGCATTTGCGCGCTGGGGCTTGTATCTTTGCGGGCAGTCAAGGCGTTTGGCAAAACGGAAACGCCCCCTAAATTCATGGCAAACTCCCAGGCGCTTACCGCGAAGCGATGGGCGATGGCGATCGATATGAAGAAGTGCTGGGAAAAAGGGCCTCCCGGCTGCAAGGATTGCATGCTTGCCTGCCACGCGATCCATAATGTTCCGGATATCGGGACCCAGAAAGAAGAGATCAAGTGGATCTGGGAAGAAAAGTATGAGAACGTCTTCCCAGGGCAGCAAAGCGGTATGGAACCCGAAGCGATAAGGGAAAAGCCCTTCATTGTTTTGTGCAATCACTGCAAGAATGCCCCCTGCACGCGGGTTTGTCCGACCAAGGCCACCTTCACAAGGGCCGATGGAATCACCATGATGGACTTCCATCGCTGCATCGGCTGCCGGTATTGCATGGCCGCTTGCCCCTACGGTGCCCGGAGCTTCAATTTCAGAGACCCGCGCCCCTATATCAAAACAGAACTTAACCCCACTTTCCCGACCAGGGAACGGGGGGTTGTCGAGAAGTGCAACTTCTGCGAAGAGCGGCTTGCAGTCGGAAAAATGCCGGCGTGTGTCGAGGCGTGCAAGTGCAAGGCCCTTTCTTTCGGCGATCTCGAGGACCCGAAATCCGATATGCGAAAAGCCCTTGTTTCGCAATTTTCAGTAAGGCGCAAACCCGAACTGGGGACCGAACCCGGCGTTTACTACATAATTTAAGGGTAGCGGCAAGCAGGAACGAAAAGCCTTTTGCTCCTCGCTACTGGTCGCTGGCAACCCCACTTCACACGGCGCAGAGATTGCGGAAAGGGCTGTTCCTGGATGGAAACTAATCAGCTCAGGAGAATAAAAGCATGGTTAACGCAGTAACACAGAGTATTCTGGTGGTCGGAGGCGGCATGAGCGGACTTACAGCCGCCATCGAAGCAGCAGAAGCGGGCCACGAGGTCTATCTCGTGGAAAAAAATCCCTACCTGGGAGGTCGAGTAGCTCAGCTTCATCAATACTTTCCAAAGCTGTGTCCCCCATACTGCGGTCTCGAACTCAATTTTCGCCGGATAAAAAACAGCAGCAAAATCCGCATCTTCACGATGGCTGAGGTGGAATCGGTTTTCGGCCAGAAAGGGAGCTGGGACGTCAAGATTAAAATGAGTCCCCGCTACGTCAATGAGAAGTGCACGGGCTGCGGGAAATGCTCCGAGGCCTGCACGATGGAGATCGACAATCCGTTCAATTACGCAATGGATAAGATCAAGGCCGCATATCTGCCGCACGAGATGGCCTTCCCTCAGCGCTTTGTGATCGACCCCGCGCTTGCCAAAAGCCCTGAAGGGCAGAAGGTAAAGGAAGCGTGTCCCTATGAGGCAATCGAACTGGACATGCAGACTAAGACATTTGAGCTGAAGGTAGGAGCGGTGATCTGGGCAACGGGCTGGACCCCCTACGACGCCAAGAAGCTTGATACCCTCGGTTTCGGAGCCTATCCCAATGTAATAACCAACGTTATGATGGAGCGCCTTGCTGCGGGTAACGGCCCCACAAAAGGTAAGATCGTTCGCCCTTCGGACGGCAAGGAGCCGCAGACGGTTGCTTTCGTTCAATGCGCCGGTTCGCGCGATGAGAACAACCTCCCTTTTTGTTCCTCCGTTTGCTGTATGGCTTCAATGAAACAGGCCACTAATGTTCGCGAACAATATCCGGATGCCAAGATATACATCTTCTTTATCGACATTCGTGCGATGGACCGGCTGGAGTCCTTCTACGCCAAGCTGAAGGAAGACGGCAACATAGTATTCTTCAAGGGCAAAGTCGCCAAAATCGAAGAGGACGGCGCAACGAAGAACCTCATTCTCAGGGTCGAGGACACCACCACGTGTACTCTGAACGAGATCAGCGTCGATCTGGCGGTACTCGCCACCGGCATGCAGCCTAACACTTCCCTTTCGCCCGTACCCGCTTTTGCTCAGCGCGATGACTACGGATTCATCACCTCCCTCGAAACTACCCCTGGGTTCTTTGCTGCAGGCTGTACAAGGACCCCCGTGGGTGTCTCCGAAGCAGTTCAGAGCGGCACAGCGGCAGCTCTAAAAGCCATCCAATCCGTCGGCAGGAGGTAGACTCGATGGACAAAAAGATTGCAATATATATCTGTACGGGCTGCGGTATCGGGGAGGCCCTCGACATAGACCAACTCAGCAAGGTTGCAACGTCTGAATGCAAGGCGGCGCTATGCAAAACTCATCCTAACCTTTGCAGCTCCGAAGGCGCACAGGTAATCAAGAATGACATTGCAAACGAGGGTGTAAATACCCTGATCATTGCCGCCTGTTCGCAGCGCGTGATGTATGATGTCTTCAACTTCGAAGGGACCATCATGGACCGCGTGAACCTGCGCGAGCAGGTCGTGTGGAGTCATCCGGCAAATGATGAAGACACGCAGATGATGGCCGAAGACTACCTTCGGATGAGCGCCGCCAGGATGAAGCAAATGCTGCCTCCCGAGCCATACAAGCCCGAGCAGGAAATGTCGAAGGACATCCTGGTCGTGGGCGGCGGGACAACCGGTATGACGGCGGCCTTAGAGGTGGCCAGGGCGGGATATTCCGCCGTGCTGGTCGAGAAGGAAAACGAGCTTGGCGGTTTTCAGAAAAACGTCTCGAAAAATGTTATCTTCCCATTCAAGGACGTGCAGGCCAACGAAATCAACAAGCTGATCGCCGCTGTCAATAGCAACGAAAAGATCAAGGTCCTGACCGGCTCGAAGGTTGAAAAGCTCTCCGGCGGTCCCTGTGTTTTCAACGCACAGATCAAGCAGAACGGGTCCACGAGCGATCATAATATCGGCGCGGTGGTTCTGGCTGCGGGCTGGAAGCCCTACGACCCCGAAAAGCTGGACAAGAAGCTCGGGTACGGCGCATCCGCAAACGTCATCACAAACGTTCAGTTCGAAGAACGTGCAAAGTCTGGCAAAATTACAAGGCCGGCGGACGGCAAGGCGCTGAAGACGGTCGCCTTTATTCAGTGTGCCGGTCAGCGCGACCCGCAACATCTGGCTTACTGTTCTTCGGTCTGCTGCTTCACCGCCCTTAAGCAGGCTATCCAGGTAAAGCAACAGGACCCGAAGTCGAACGTGTTCGTTTTCTACCAGGAGATGCGCACTCCCGGCCAGGGTGAGGATTTCTTCAGAAAGGCCCAGCAGGAGGGCGTAATTTTCGTCAGGACGCAGGCGCCTGAAGTTCTCACCAGCGGAGGCAAACTTGCCGTGGAAGCTTTTGACGAGCTTCTCGGTGACAAGATCCTCCTGGACGACGTGGACATGGTTGTGCTCGCCACCGGGATGGTCCCGGCGGCGGCGTTCGGAGAAGACTTCAAGGCTAAAAAGGAGGAAGACGAAGGAAAAAAAGATGAAATGGTCGCCTCCGTCGACTCCATCTTTATCTCGGACATCCTGAACCTGGAGTACCGCCAGGGTCCTGAGCTTCCCGAACTTCAGTACGGGTTCCCCGATTCCCACTTTATCTGTTTCCCTTACGAGAGCCGTCGAACCGGGATTTATGCGGCCGGTCCGATCCGCCGTCCCATGGGTATTTCAAACGCCATCGAGGACGCTGCCGGCGCAGCCATGAAGGCCATTCAGTGCATCGAGCTGACCAGCCATGGCATGGCAGTTCATCCCAGGGCCGGTGACTTGACCTACCCGGAATTTTTCATGCAACGCTGTACTCAGTGCAAGCGGTGTACGGAAGAATGTCCGTTCGGCGCGATCAACGAGGACGAAAAAGGAAATCCTCTTCTTCAGCCGACCCGGTGCCGCCGCTGCTCCGTGTGTATGGGCTCATGCCCCGAGCGTATCATCTCCTTCAAAAACTATTCGGTGGCAATGATCGGCGATATCATCAAGTCGATCAATGTTCCGGACGAATACGAGGAGAAACCGCGCATCCTCGTGCTCTGCTGCGAAAACGACGCCTATCCGGCACTGGATATGACCGGACTCCGCAGGATGAACTACAACGCGTGGGTTCGAGTAGTCCCACTTCGCTGCCTAGGCTCGCTCAACCTGGTGTGGATCGCCGACTCTCTCTCCAAGGGTATCGATGGAATCATGCTTCTGGGGTGCCGCCACGGCGACAATTATCAGTGCCATTTTATCAAAGGCAGCGAACTGGCAAACATTCGACTCAGCAAGGTCAAGGAAACCCTTGACCGGCTCGTTTTGGAGTCGGATCGCGTTCGGTTTGAGACAGTGGCCATTACCGATTACGATAAGCTTCCCGCTCTGCTCGATGAATTTGCCGAAAGACTTGTCGGAATCGGTCCGAACCCATACAAGGGATATTAACAACTGTCAGAAATGCCCGCCCCCTCAGCAGGGGGCAGCACTTCCGCTTCCGCATGCCGGGACTGAACAAACCGGGAGGGTAACTAATGAGTAACAAAGTCGATCCTAATTTAATCAGGGAATTGGAGGAATACGGGCTAAAAGACGCAAGCAAGTGCTACAACTGCGGAAACTGCACCGCTATCTGCCCCTTGTCGACCCCTGAGAACCCTTTTCCGAGAAAAATGGTAAGGTATATTCAACTGGGGCAAAAAGAGAAAATCTTGAGATCACCTGAACCCTGGCTGTGCTATTACTGCGGTGACTGCTCGATCACGTGCCCGCGCCGGGCCGATCCCGGCGAGACAATGATGGTCTTGCGCAGATATCTCACCTCGCTCTACGACTGGACCGGTTTCGCGCGGAAATTCTATACCTCTGAAACATTCGAAATCGTTGCCGTCGCAATAGTGGGTTTTTTCGTAGGTCTTGGACTGCTCGTTTTCCACAGTGGCCCGATAAACTGGACGCACACGGACCTTAACTCCGTATGGCCGTCGGCCGGAATCGAAAAGGCGGACCTCGTGATGGCCGCCATATTGTCGTTTTTCCTGCTGACCAATGTTTTCCGCTGCATAAAAATCGTCATGGGAGACTATTTCAAGAAGGTTCCCCTGGGGATGTATTTAGACGAACTGAAATTCATGCTCACCCACCTTTTCACTCAAAGACAGTTCGGAAAATGCAAGGACAGGCAGCAGTGGATCGTCCATCTTGCAATTATGACCGGATATTCCGCTATCTTCCTGATGGTGGTCGTCTTAGTAAACGGCCTGCCCCTCGGGATCGACTGGCTGAAGTTTCAGCGCGGCTGGGCTTCGTTGGGCGGAAAGACCGAGTATTCGATCTTCCACCCGATCCGACTGATCGGCTATTATGCCACATTCGCCATCATGTACGGCACTACATACGCACTGATCGGACGTCTCAAGAAAAGTAAGCCGCAATATAAGAATTCGCATGGGACCGACTGGATGTTTCTGGCCCTGCTCCAGTTGACCACCATGACCGGCATTTTCATCAACTTCACACGCCTTCTGGATTTGCCATTGGCTACCTACGTCATTTATGTCATTCACATGATGGTGGCCATCCCGATGCTGGTGCTCGAAGTGCCGTTCGCCAAATGGGCGCACCTGGCCTACCGGCCGGTCGTTCTTATGCTGCTGAACGTGAAACAAAAATATATTGCCGAACATGAGCAACCCGAAGGGACAGTTCTCGCGGGAAAATCGGCCGTCTGAACCAAACCCGCGAACTGCCAAAATCCGTTAATTCTTATTCATTTAATCCTATAATCCTAACGCAGTTCGCGGGGGTCAGAATCAATATCCTCGTGCTACGCTTGGTATGCATAAGATCGAGTCATTGACCGAAGAATTGCTCCTGTACGCGGCCATAACTCTTCCTCGTCAGGAGTTCGATCGTCTTTTACCCCAAGCATGAGAGACCAAGAGTTCAATACCTTCCCAGCAACGGCGAAAACCCATTCCAGTTTGCGAATGCCTGGTGTCGGACTTTGCGCAAACACGGTTGTTGCTCCACACGCAGGTGCGATAAACTCCCTTTTTTTCTTGACAGTGAGTTTATGAGAGGCTAGGCTATGTGAATTGCTATTCACAAATAACGAGGAGATTGAAGTTCAAAAGCTACGAAGTGAAGTACGACAGGAGCAGATCGCTCAAGCTGCCCTAAATTTGGTTGCAAGTCGCGGCATGAGTGGTCTTAATATGGTTGGACTCGCTCGTGAAGTGGGGCTTGTGCCCTCGGCAATTTACCGCCATTTCAAGAGCAAAGGCCAGGTACTGGACGCTGTTTTGGATTTGGTACATGAGGGACTAGCGTCAAATGTCAGGGAAGTCCAAAAAAGTGGAGGGAATACGCTCGAACTCCTTAGACAGCTTCTTATGCTCCACATACGGTTGATTCAAGTATACCAAGCCCTTCCTCGAATTCTCTTTTCAGACGAGATTTATGGTGGTCATCCGGAAAGAAAAGCGAAATTGCATCAAGTCATCACGAGTTATCTTGATGAGGTGGCTGGAATAGTTCGGCAGGGTCAGCAAAACGATCAAATCCGCAGGGATATCAGTTCGAAAATCGTCGCTGTTATGTTTCTTGGACTAATCCAGCCGTTAGTCATTCTCTTCCATTTGAGCGATGGCGGATTTGACGTGAACAAGCACATTGAAGGTGCCTGGCCGATTTTTGTCGATGCCATCAAAGTAAGATGATCACACAAGTCTGTTCTTTTTACGGATTGGCTTCGAAATATTAGTCGGGCTTCGATTCATCCGCTGCCACACGTACTCATCTCATTAAGAGATTGGGCATTCTTAAGGGGTGGGAACGCCTGCCTCTAAATAATGCTAAGGAGGAATCTAAAATGAGAAAAGTCAACTTCTATGAACAGAACGACTTTAACGAGAAAGCATTTAACCGGTTTTTTGATCCACTATTCTCCCTACTTCAAGATCCTGAATTTCAACTTCAAGGCTGCCCAGGAACTGCCTGTGTATTCCCATGACCTAGAGGGTCAGGTGAGTCCTGTGGTTATCGAGGGTGAAGGAGAATTCTTGAGTAAAGGATGGAAATATCGCTTCCCGCGAAGGCAGAGGATGTATTAGTACCGGAGATCAAGGACCCGCATGGATTAAGAGTTAAGAGCGATCTACGGATCTTGGAGACCATCGCTCCGCCAATCTGATGAGGCGTATACCGATGATCTTTCTCAGAATCAGATCAAAGCTCGAGGTAAATCCGTTTCGGTCCTTGTGGACAAATGGAAAGGAGAAAAGGATGGGACGTAAAGTCGTTATTGACGAAGAATGCTGTATTGGGTGCGGTAGTTGTGCAGAGCTTTGTCCAGACGTCTTCGAAATGGACGAAGAGGCGGAAAAGGCACGCGTTATTCTACCTGAAGGAGGGGACGAGGTGTGTATTGAAGAAGCTATCTCGACTTGCCCGGTTGAGTGCATCTCATGGGAGGAATGAATGAGCGCCGCCGATATCCATTGAGTAGAAATGCCCATGAGTATAGGGATGAGGTCTGTCTCATGATTTTCTGCTTTAATGCAGCAGAAGTCTTTCAAGTTGCCATCGCAATTAAGGAAAACAGTAAAGCCTTTTACGAGAAAGCACAAAACATGATCCAAGATCCGAAAGTACAAAAACTCTTTGCGGACCTTGCACGGGAAGAAGTTGAGCACAAGAAAAGAATCGGAAGCCTCAAAGCCAGGTTGCGCTCGGATATTAAAACCACCCACGGTAGCCGATCCTGAGAATGAACTGGACTTGTATTGTCAAGGTCATGGCTGATCAGCACGTATTCAAATCCTGTGGTCCATTGAACGTCCAGTTGGATCAGATCAAAGACGTACAGGGTGCGCTCAAGTTGGTCCTGCAGTTTGAGAAGGATTCGGTCATATTCTTCCTGGGGATGCAGGAAGCAACATGTGAGGGAAAGGATCGGGACCGGATCACTCTATTGATAAAAGAAGAACAAAGTCACGTGAGGTGGTTATCGCTGTAAATACAGAGGATGGGGTATTGTCGGATATAAACCGTATGCCCTCATGGGCAGGGCATAACTCAGCAAAAGGATTAATCCCATGTCACTCTACGACGACAGAATAAAACGGGCCGTTGAATTAATGATGAATTATGGAATGGATGCCATCATTCTCACCAAGCCGGCCAACATGTTTTATCTCACCGGGGATGGGCGTCTCTGCGCGTATGCTATGGTGACTCGTGGCGGGAAAGTCGCCCTGGGTTTACCTCAGACCGATCTGGAGGATATTCGATCACTGGCGCACTTTGATCATATCGTGGGGTTTGAGGATGAAGTGGGCATGATTCACTCCATAGCTCACTATTTTGAGCTCTTCGGAATTCGTGAAGGGACGGTGGGACTGGAATACGCTTTCCTCCCTCAACCCAGGATGGGAATGCTCATACATCCTCATGCAAAACCAGAGGCTGTCAAACCCACGGACTGCACCCCTCTAATGACGGAGCTACGTTTGGTTAAGGACGCGGGAGAAATAGAAAAGCTCAGCGAGGCCGCCAAAGTGGCTGAAGCAGGCTTGGAGGCGGCAATCAAGGCGCTGAGGCCGGGGATGACCGAGAGCCAGGTGGCAGCTGAGGCGGAATACGCAATGAGGCAGGGCGGTGCGGTGGACTTCTATCGGACTTATGTGGCTTCAGGTCCGCGCACTAACGTTGCTCATGGAGTGCCGACACTTCGCAAGCTCCAGGTCGGCGATCTCGTGATGATCGATGTTCACCCTGTGGTCAACGGCTACACCGCTGATTTGTGCCGCACGGTTTGCGTAGGCAGACCAACAGAGGAACAACAGGCGGCATATGATCTGTACGTTCAGGCCCTGGAGACTACTATTGGTAAAGTCAAGGCCGGTATCGGGATGGTGGAACTTGAACAGACCATGCATGGGGTGTTCAGCGCAGCGGGACATGGCAAACACATTTTCGGGCCTCCTATCCACGGCGTTGGCATCGAGTTCGAAGAATCGCCTTTGCCACCCGGGCATGCCTTTTTCCACGGGGAGAAGGAACCGCCACCGCTCGCCGCCAACGTTGTGATCGCAGTGGGCAATTGTGGGCTTTATACTGGTCCATGGGGCGTGAGGGATGAAGACACGGTGGTTGTTGGTACCGACGGACCTATCGCCCTGACCAGCTTTCCGCGTCCGATGCGGAAATAAGTATGAAAGTCCCACTATGAATAGAACGCGTCTTGCTTGCAGAAGGATGCGGGGAGGACAAAGCGAGGTGAAAGGAACAGCATATGCCCAAAGAGCGCCTGGTTGTTATCGGTGGAGATGCGGCCGGAATGAGTGCGGCGTCTCAAGCTCGCCGCCGGTGTCCTGATTTGGAAATCATCGCCTTTGAGCGCAGTCCTCACACATCTTACGCGGCTTGAGGAATCCCCTACTACGTCGGCAAGGTTGTCGACAAGGTGGAAGCGCTTATTGGCAGAACCCCTGAGATTTTTCGAGAGAAACAAAATATTGATGTGCGAACTCTCCACGAAGTCATTGCATTGGACCTCGATCAGCGCCGGGTGCAGGTACAAAAACTTGAAAGCGGTAAATCCTGGTGGGAGCCGTTCGACCATCTCCTTATCGCTACGGGAGCGACCTCGATACGCCCTGGCATAGCGGGGAGCGATGCCCACGGAATTTATGGAGTTAATACCCTGCAAAGTGGGATCGAAGTGCGACAGACCGTGGATCGAGAAAATCCTAAACGAGCTGTGGTCGTGGGCGGAGGGTATATTGGTCTGGAAATGGCCGAAGCCCTGGTTTTGCGTGGTCTCCACGTCTCATTGGTGGAGAAGTCTGCCCAGGTGATGAACACCCTTGATTGCGATATGGGCGGACTTGTTTCGGCGGCTTTGAAGGACGCGGGGGTAGAGCTTTTTCTTGAGGAGTCGCTGGAAAATTTTGAAACCAGCGAAGGCAGGATAAGCGCCGTAATCACAGACAAGCGGAGTATCCCTGCTGATCTTGTGATCCTGGGATTGGGGGTGCGCCCTAATTCGTTACTGGCTGCAAACGCCGGTATCCCCTTGGGTGAAAAAGGGGCAATCAAGGTAAATGACAGGATGCAAACTGAGATGGAAGGTATCTGGGCCGCTGGCGACTGTGTGCAGTCGTTCCACCTGGTAAGCCGCAGGTCGTTTTACATCGCTCTTGGTACTGTTGCCAACAGACAAGGGCGAGTAGCAGGTATCAACCTCGGCGGCGGTTACGCCACATTTCCAGGAGTAGTGGGGACAGCAGTGTGTAAGATCTGCGCCGTGGAGGTAGCCCGTACGGGTTTGCAGGAAAATGAGATCAAGGAGCTGGGACTGGAGTATGTCAGTGCAAAAATTGAAAGTAGCACCCGGGCGGGCTACTATCCAAATGCGGGACACATCACAGTGAAACTTCTTGCAGAAAAGGGGAGCGGCCGGCTCCTCGGTGGTCAGATCGTAGGCATGGAAGGCGCAGCAAAGCGAATAGATGTCCTTGCAACCTCACTCCATGCAGGATTCACGGTCGATGAAATGATCAATCTCGATTTAAGTTACGCACCTCCATACTCTCCAGTTTGGGATCCTGTAGTAATCGCGGCTCGCAACTTGCTGAAACTTCTTTAACCGATAGTCAACGCCGGAAATAGAGTTTACACCCATTGCATTGCTCTTATATTTCCAGATAGTGGCTTTTCGCAGGGTATGGACACTCGATGGCTTGGATGCGCAAGTCCATTCCGCTGCACGCATAGTTCGAGGGAAGGTGTCCACCAGTCAATGATGTAGTGATTACCATGAAGCAATTCCAACGAGATTCGAGGAAAAACGATGCAAGACAAAGCTGAAGCGATGGTCCTGGCATCCTTTGCAGCCGATTCACTGGCCTTGGGAGCACATTGGATTTACGATACCGGCGAAATTGACCGCAAGTTTGGAAGAGTTGAGGGCCTGCTGAAACCCCTTGAGAACTCCTATCATGCCACAAAGGATTTGGGCGAGTTCACCCACTATGGAGACCAAACACTTGTGCTTTTGGAATCCATTGCCGCATCTTCGGGCTTTGACATTGATGATTTTGCCCGCAGATGGAAAAAACTCTTTACAACCTATAACGGTTATGTCGATAAGGCGACCAAGGAGACCCTTGCTAACTTCGCTTCCGGGAAAAACCCCCGAGAATCCGGATCCTCTTCCTCCGACCTGGCTGGCGCTGCTCGCATTGCCCCACTGGTCTACCGCTACCGCAATGATCTCGGAGAACTCCTTTCAAGTGCCAAGACTCAAACGGCAATGACACACGACAACCCTTTGGTAATCGACGCTTCTGACTTTTTTGCCAGGGTCACCTGGAAGGTACTCGAGGGAGAAACACCGATATCTGCCATACGGGAGGTAAAGGAGGAGCACTTCAGTCAATCCGTCCTCGGACAATGGACGGCGGAAGGCCTAGAAAGTACGCGAAGCGACACACGGAGCGCCATTCTCAAGTTTGGCCAATTTTGTTATGTCGAGCGTGCCTTCCCATCGGTTGTGCATCTTATCGGCAAGTATGAAGGGAATCCGCGAGAGGCCCTCGTAGAAAATGTCATGGCCGGAGGAGATTCCGCCGCACGAGGATTGGTGGTGGGAATGATTCTGGGGGCTCACCTCGGCCTTGAGGCCATTCCGAGTGAGTGGCTTTCCGGATTGAAACGCTACCAGCATATTGTAGATCTCCTGGAAAGAATTCGTAAGGCACACAAACCGTGATAGATGCTGTTACTTCCAACTCTTCTCTACCATTGTTCACTCTATTACCGAATTACCGAGCCTTGTAGATAAAGATTTTGGCGTATTCTCGAAAGGAGAATACGAGGCGTTCTAGCCTTGAACCGGATGAACTTGAGCTCGAAGCAGCCTAAGGACAGGGTCAGCTACTCACGACTCTAGGGTGCCAGTCTGAAGGGAAGTAGTTTGGCTTGAGCTCAATTCGACTCTTCGTGGGCCTTATGAAATGGTTCTTAGCCTCCCGGCCGGAAGTCCCGGCGCCGTTCGTCTGGAGGGGGTAGCTTGGTGACAATTTACGAACGAGCCGCGAAGTGGCCGGCAGTAATAGGAATCCGCCGGTGGCGGCCACGACCGCGCATTCTATTTTTTGTGAAGAGGAGGATAAGATGGCTACGATTCGACGAGCAGAGGCAGTCTGGGAGGGGGATCTGCGTGGTGGCAAGGGCCATGTGACTGCCAAGAGCAGCGGAGCGTTTCAGCGCCTGCCCGTGACAGGGGCCTCACGGACTGTGGCGCCAGAGGGAAAGAGTAGCCCGGAGGAACTCATTGCCGCTGCTCATGCCAGCTGCTTCGCGATGACCCTCTCTTTCGAGCTGACCAAAGCAGGCACGCCGCCCCAAAGACTAGATGTCGTCGCGGCCGTGACTTTCGACAAGACAGAGGCTGGCTTTCGGGTTGTTTCAAGCAATCTAGAGGTACGCGGAGCGGCCAAGGGCCTAGATGCGTCGCACTTTGCCGAGCTTGTGCTAGCTGCGAAGGACAGCTGCCCCGTCATGCTAGCACTCAAAGGCAATGTGAGCATCGAAGTCAGCGCGACCTTGGTTTCGTAGGTGGCGATTCATAGCTGATGAAAGGACTGCGCGGGCACGTCTCAAGGGAGGCGGCGTTTCACTCTGCAGGGGCTCGCTGGTGGTGGAGTTGAAGAGCTGGAGAGGCATCAAGCTTTACACGATCGGCCACTCGACGAGAAAGATGGACGAGCTCGTGGCGATGCTCCGATCGTTCGATATCTCTGTGTTGGCCGACATTCGGACGATCCCCCGATCACGCCACAACCCGCAGTTCAACGGCGACTCGATTCGCTCCGCTCTTCGCTCGCGAGGTCTTCATTACGTGCATTTTCCCGAGCTTGGCGGGCTGCGCCACGCGCGCAAGGATTCTCCAAACACGGGTTGGCGCAACGCCAGCTTCCGGGGTTTCGCCGATTACATGCTGACAGAGGACTTCGAGACCGGGCTTGCGGAGGTTCACGCTTTGGCTGCGAAGAGCAATGTAGCGCTTTTGTGCGCGGAAGCTGTGCCGTGGCGCTGCCACCGCTCACTCGTCGCCGATGCGCTCACGGCACGCGGAGCGCACGTCGAGCACATCACCGGCCTCTCTCGCTCGATCCCACATAAATTGACAGCTTTCGCGCAGGTGCAGGGCACGCGCGTTACGTATCCCGAGGAGGACGCTACGAATGGGTGACTCACAACCCGGAAAGAAAGTGGAATTGAACATTGATCTAAGACAGAGTGCGAATTGTGGACCGTATCACTTTTTCAGTTGAACCGGTGGCGCCCTTCCGTTTGGATCTGACGGCATGGGCACTGCGCCGTCGAGCCGCAAACATCATCGACCGCTGGGATGGGAGCACCTATCGGCGGGTGCTGATTGCACAAGAACAGCCAGTGGAAGTCGAGGTCTTTCAGACATGTCCATCGGACATGCCGCTTCTGTCGATAACAGTGACCGGAACCGAAATCTCCTCTGATACAAAGACCCTTGTAATATCCGCTCTGACTCGCATGCTGGGAATGAATATGGACCTTTCAGAGTTCTATCGTTTCGCGGAACATCAACCGAAACTGGACGCGCTTGCACGACAATTCCGAGGAGTTAAACCTCCGCGATTCCCAACGCTCTTCGAAGCCCTGGTGAATGCCATGGCCTGCCAGCAACTCAGTCTTACGGTGGGAATCCTTCTCCTCAATCGGTTGACTGCGGCCTTTGGCCCATCAGGCCCGCAACAAGGCGTGCTCGCTCACGCTTTTCCAGCTCCAGAAAATCTGGCGAGACTGGATACCGAGGCACTAAGGCCCCTTGGGTTTAGCCGCCAGAAAGCCCGTGCGATAGTCGAACTGGCATCAGCCATTTGTGAGAAGCAGTTGAATCTCGACGAACTGAAGAATCTCGACAACGAGACGGCCTCCGACCGGTTGCGCAAACAGCGTGGGGTGGGCCGCTGGAGCGCTGAATACGTTTTGCTAAGAGGTCTCGGGCGCTTGCATGTCTTTCCCGGGGATGACGTGGGCGCCCGTAATAGGCTTCAGCACTGGTTGGGACTAGCACAACCTCTTGACTACGAGGGAGTGCGGCATTTCATTGCACCGTGGAGAACTTACGGTGGATTCATCTATTTCCACCTGTTGCTGAAAGGGCTTACAGAGGCTGGATTTTTGAACGTCAAGGGAGAAAGGTGAATTGATGATTAAGGTAAAGCGCGTGTATGAGCCTTCCGACTCGGGTGATGGGACCCGTTTTTTGGTCGAGCGCCTTTGGCCGCGTGGAATGAAGAAGGAATCCCTTCACATGGAAGCCTGGCTCAAAGACGTGGCCCCGAGTGATGCTCTGCGTCGTTGGTTCGGTCACGATCCGGCGAAGTGGAATGAGTTTCGAGATCGTTACTTTGCTGAACTGGACAGCGAGCCTGAAGTGATACAACCAATCGTGGAGGCAGCCAATAAGGACAATGTCACTTTGCTCTATAGCGCCCATGACATCGAACACAACAATGCGGTGGCGCTAAAAGCGTACCTTTTGAAACGTCTGCAAGCAATCCCATGAGGGGAGACTGTAAGTGCACCAGGAATTTTTTCAACTGCTGCGCTAAGGACTACCAATCGTTCATAATAAAATAGGGGGAAGAATGGCACCCGAAGAAAACATTGTGGAACAATTGTCGCCCTGGTGGAAACGAGCGGTCCTTATTACGATGTTGATCGGATTTACCGTTCTGATTCTCGTGGCAGTGCTTGCCTACCGTGACGCTCCGCCGATTCCCGACGCAATTATCACCTCCTCCGGGGAAGTGCTGCTGACCGGGGGAGATATCCTGGCGGGCCAGGAAGTGTTTCTCAAGTATGGGCTAATGGAAAACGGCACCGTATGGGGACACGGAGCTTATCTCGGGCCCGATTTTTCTGCCGCATACCTTCACACACTGGGCGTTGATGCCGCCGAAGCCCAGGCCCAAAAGCTCTTCGGCCGCAGCATGACAACCTGTCCGGAGAGGAGCGGGGGACCGTCGAAGAGGAAGTCCGGCTCCTGCTGAAACAGAATCGCTATGACCCCGGGACAGGAACACTGGTTTTCACCGAACCGGAAACAGCATCTTACCGTAAACAGATAAGCCTTTGGACCGGCTACTTCTCGATGCCGGTCGGCAACGGGGGGTTGAAGCGCAACTATATCAGCGACCGCACGGAACTGGAGCAGTTGACCGCTTTTTTTGCATGGGCGGCGTGGGCCTCGGTTGCCAATCGCCCCGGTAAGCTTCGAACCTACACAAACAACTTTCCGTACGACCCCCTGGTGGGCAACACCCCTCCCGGCGATGCCGTTCTTTGGAGCGCCATCAGCCTTATCGCTCTGCTCGTTGGCACGGCACTTGTGTTGTTGGCTTTCGGCAGATTCAATTACCTTGGTTGGAAGAGGGCAAGCCCGCATGTCCATCCGCATATGCTGCCGGGTAGAGCAAGTGACAGCCAAATAGCAACCATCAAGTTTTTCCTGATAGTTTCCCTCCTTTTCCTGGCTCAGGTTTTGGTGGGCGGCGCCACTGCGCACTTCCGGGCAGAACCGGGGAGCTTCTACGGAATAGATCTCAACCAGGTATTTCCGAGTAATATTTTGCGCACTTGGCATCTGCAGTTGGCTCTTTTTTGGATCGCCACCGCCTATGTCGGGGGTGGTTTGCTGTTGGCCAGCGCCATGGGAGAATCCGAGCCCAAAGGGCAGGTGTGGGGAATCAACCTGCTGTTCTGGGCGTTGGTTGCGGTTGTGGCCGGGAGTCTTCTGGGCGAATTTTTGGGCATCAATCAGCTCCTTGGCAACCTCTGGTTCTGGTTCGGACATCAGGGTTGGGAATATCTCGACCTTGGCCGGGGCTGGCAAATCATGCTCGCTTTGGGACTGGTGCTGTGGACCGTTCTGCTGTTGCGAGGGGTTGCACCCGCACTGCGTGACCCGGAACACAAAGAGATATCGTGGCTTTTCATGCTCTCGGCCTCGACAATACCGCTTTTCTATCTGCCGGCTTTCTTTTTCGGTAGCACTACGGAATACTCCATAGTTGACAACTGGCGCTTCTGGATCATCCATTTGTGGGTCGAAGGCTTTTTCGAACTTTTTGTCACGGTGATGGTGGCCGTCACCTTTTACAGGCTGGGCATGGTCTCCCGTCAGACTGCCGCGCGAGTCATTTACCTGGACGCCATTCTTTTTCTGGGCAGCGGGATTATCGGCACGGGCCATCACTGGTATTGGACGGGTCAGTCCAATGTCAATCTTGCCCTCTCTGCCTTATTCTCGGCGATGGAAGTTGTCCCTTTGACGCTTCTCACACTGGATGCTTGGGATTTCATCAGACTGACCAGGGGCAAGTGTGACATCTGCGGAAAACCCATCTCTATCCCTCATAAATGGACGTTCTATTTCCTGATGGCGGTAGGATTCTGGAATTTTGTCGGAGCCGGCATCTTCGGGTTTCTCATCAATCTGCCCATCGTAAGCTATTTCGAAGTGGGCACGGTGCTCACACCGAACCATGGCCACGCGGCACTCATGGGCGCATTCGGCATGGAGGCGGTTGCATTGATGGTTTTGGCCTTTCGACAGGTATCGACGGACATGCAATGGGCGCATACTGAAAAATACATACGCGTATCCTTCTGGGGCCTGAACACGGGCTTGGCACTTATGATTGCAGGCAATCTTTTTCCAGGGGGCATCTTGCAGTTCCATGATGTATTGACTCACGGATACTGGCATGCACGCGGGCTCGACTATTTGAACCAGGAGTTTGTGAAGTGGATTGAATGGGCTCGTCTGCCAGGTGACACCGTCTTTATCTTATTTGGCGTCATCCCAATTGTGATCGCGGCAGTATCGACCTATCTTAACCTTTGGCAAACTCCGGTTCTTGAAATGGGGCCATCGAAAGGATAGCGGAAAACTGCAGTTGGGAAGAAAATGGCCGGAATGCTGTCATTTGGTTTTGGCCGTTCAAGTCAGTGCACAGCAAAACCAGTACGCATTTAACGATCAACTGTATGGAGGTGATACTATGTTTGTGGTTTTGATCTCTTTCCCACCCATAAAAGCAGGCAAAGATGCGGAGTTTCGCGAGTGGTTTGCCTCCACAAACGAACAATTCTCCAACCATAAGGGTTTTATCAGGAGGAGGCTTTTGAAGCCATTGGAGGCTGGCAATTACGCGGCTATCGTTGAATTTGAGAACCAGGAGGCCTTTAAGGCAACGCAAGGCAGTCCTGCCCATGACGCAGCAGGGGAGCGTGTAAGACCACTATTCGACGGAAATCCCGCACCTCATTTTTACGAAGTGATTATAGGGTAAGTCTGAGATTCAGGACATCAGGGTTTCTGCGCCTGTCTTTCAGATTTATCTATCCTCCTGTTTTTGCTTAAAAGCAACGTGGCAACCCTGAGTGCTCTTGATCCATTTTATTTTAGCTTTGTATGCTAAAGCGTCCATTGCCCGCCCGGAGGACAAAGCGACACAGAGGAGCGCAGCTTCGCAGTCATGATTCCTTGTAGGTAAGCACCCGCCCCCACAGGCTCTTCGTGCCCCAGATGCCTGACCGAAGGCATTCGAGTTGCACGATCTGGCTGTGGTCAACGAATAAATTTACTTCCGGACCGTAGTTCTGGATATACCAGGCGAAAACATCCGGATCGGCAGCCTCGAACATCACCCTTTCAAGCCCCAGCGCATTGATGAACTTCGGAGGTATTTCGGTTCGCCAAGTGCTCACGCTCTCCGTGATGCCCTCGGATTCGATCATGATCATGTATGCGCCGCTATCCAGATACTTTTTCGTTTGAATAATGGCCCACTCCGGGTCCCTGGTCCCCTCCGATTCGAGTTCCGATACCCTGCTCGCTCCTCCCGCACCGAACTGGATACCCACTTCCGGCTTTGCCTTCATCCCGGATTTTTGGACCTTTTCGATCAACCGCAAAATAGTATCGGTAGGGACCGTGATGAACCCCGCCGAAAGCTCGACAATATCGAAGCCCAAATCGCGGCACTCTTCAATGTATTGATCGACGATCTTCGGTCCCTTCGTAAGGACATGTTCGATGAAACCACCGGTGGAAACCAGCACATCATGGGAGTGACAAAGGTCGATCAGCTCTTTAACAGCTTTCCTGGGCATGAGTGAAAAGGACCCTCCGGCAAACTTGAGCGAATCGATATAGCTGTCCATGGTTTCCAGAACATCCGCGAGATAATTTTTGCCCATGGGAGTGTAGTATGGACCTCGGATCTCCGTTATACCCGCCCTGCGAGGCTTGGGATCTCGCTTATTAAGTTCTATAAATGAGAAGGCTCTTTCATTTTCTCTTGTCAATGGACTATCCTCTTTCTCCATCCAAATGCAACGGTTCTATGATCCTTCACCTGGACCGACCCTTGCTAGAAGCTCGGTTAATCCTTCCACACAAATGCTTTCAAGATCATTGACGGCCTGCTGAATGCTCATGCTCAGTTCACTGCTCACATAAGGACGGCTTAGGAATTCGAATTTTCGAACGACACCCTCCCAATTCAGTGGTCTGGTATAAAATCCTTCGTAATCTTTTTTCTCGTATTCAAGGACTTCGCCATTACTGAGATTGATCTTTAGGCGGCAGGGCATCTCGTGGGGGAATCGGTCGCTCAAATCGGTTCGAGGGCGGACAAAAATGCGTTTTAGCAGGTTCTGTATGTCAGCGTTTCTTATGCGCTCCGGGCTGTACTGCTCCGGCATCACCACGCCGTCGAGTATCGCGGCGGCCAAAATATATGGAAGACTGTGATCCGCCTCTTCCTTTGTGCTCACGATCGTCTTAACGCCCTCTTCACCACCCCCGATAATGTTGAAGGCAACATTGAATGTATCAAGTTCAACACTGAGGATATCTTCGGCCGTAAAACCATATTGATCCTTCATCTCCAAAATCCCCTCGATGGCGGACTGGGAATGGACCTCGGCGTTGTACTTCTTGATGATTGTTGATGTGACGCGCTCCAGACCCTCGCGGGACCAGTCGATCCGGAATGGACCCGAGATGGCTTGCATGAAGCCTTTGTTGCCTTCGAACACTTCAGGAGGTCCGGTTATCCCTCGCATGGCAAGAAAAGCGGCATGGGTTGCTCCAAGGGCGGTGTTCGGATAGGCTAGCCCTTTCCAATTGGACAAGGCTCCTGTCCTGGTAACCCTGAGGGCATTAAACGCAGTACCGCTTATGGCAATTGCATTGGCTGTCTTTTCGACATCCAGTCCCAATGCCCTGGAAACCCCGGCAGCAACGGCATAAGATCCCTGTGTAGTATGGTCGAAGCCCTTGTCCCGTACCGGCGCTACATCGCTAAGACGGCATTGCACCTGATAAGCTGCGGCGAGGGCGGTCAAAAAATCTTTTCCGGTTTTTCCGGCGTACTCCGATGCCGCAAGAACGGCCCCGAGGTTATCACTGGGGTGGCATGTCTCGTATTTGGCAAGATAGCTGTCATTGAAATCGAGGTAGCGCACCAGGGCGCTATTAAAAAAGGCCGCACGATCTGGAGAGGTGCGCTGTCCGCCAATTAAAGTGCAATACGGCTTTCCGCCGAAATCATCGACCTGCTGCCTCACGAGTCTTATTGGCTCTCCATCGAGCGCCCCAATTGCACAGGCCAGGCTGTCCAGTACTCTCAACTTGAGTTGCTGCCGGGCGTTTTCGGACAGGTCCTCATAGGAAGTCTTCGAAACGAATAATGCAAGTTCCTTTGCGAGGGGCATTCCGTATTACTCCATGCTCTGAGAGCTTGACCATCCCCACAACACAGCATTGTGTAAGGGTTCATGATAATCATCGAAGGGCATGATTCAAGGCAGAGTCAGGGATGTTTTTTTTACAGGAGAACATGGACTATGCGGCCCGGCATAAACAGATCTTTTTTGAAAAATGAAATGACGAAATGACAAAGAGGAGAAGAATAATTAAATAAAGCGGGTTTACGAGAAAAAGCAGCCATTATCATACCAATATGATAGTGGCTGGGCGGACGGACGGGTGGCCCAAGGGTGCGGCCCCAAGCGATACCCTGCGCCACTGGTTCGGACATGATCCAGCCAGATGGGGTGACTTCCAGAAGCGCTGCTTTGCCAAACTCGCCGAAAAACCCGATGCTCTGCATCCAATCGTCGAGGCGGCCCACCACGGGACCGTTGCATTGCTCTACAGATCCAGGGATACGGATCACAACAATGCTGTGGCACTAACGAGGTATCTCGAAGAGCGCACGGATTCGCCGGTAAAGTAGTTTGATTTTCTTGCCTGTGTGCAGCCTTTAACGACAGGAGATCCCCAATGCACGATGAATTTTTTGCTATGCTTAGTAAAGATCATGAACTGTTAAAGGGCATTCTCCAGCAGCTCAAGCTGGCGACAGGTGAGGAGGCGAAAAAGCGGGAAGAGCTATACGCGAGGTTCAGGCTCATTATCTTACCCCATACCGGGGCCGAGGATATTGTCTTCTATGCCCGCCTCAAGGATGACAAGGAATCCTACGGAGACGTTCTGGAATCCATGGAGGAGCACCATGTAATCGAACTGGTTATGAACGAACTCGATCAGGCGCCGAAGCAGACGGACCAGTGGTGGGCTAAGCTGAGGGTGTGCAAGGAACTGGTAGAACACCATATCAAAGAGGAAGAGGACCAGATATTCGGTGACGCAAGAAAAGCCCTCAGCGAGGGAGAAATGCGCTCCATTTTCGACAGGTTTCAAGCGGAAAGGGAAAGAATAAGAGCCAGCATGGCATAGCAGGCAGGCTGCTGCAATTGGTAGTGTCTCTCCTCACGGGAGCATTCGATGCAAGAGCAAAGCACCCAGTTGCCGGGACCGGGTCGGCAGAAAACGTTCAGGACGGAGCGAAACGACCTCTGGTGGATTGCGCCGGCCATCACTTTTTTGGTCCTAAGCGCCTTCGTTGTTTATGCCACATATCGCACCTTCGAGGGCAAATATTACGAATTCCAAAATTATCTCTCCCCATTCTACTCACCGACCATAGTTGTTTCCTTTGAGATGTTCGGACACAAAATCCATGTTTCCCCAGCTCTCTGGATTCTTCCCTTTCCGTTGATTTTCCGCTTCACCTGCTATTACTACAGGAAAGCATACTACCGCGCTTTTTTCTGGGACCCTCCAGCCTGCGCTGTCGAGGAGCCGATTTCAAGAAAGGATTACAGCGGAGAATCCCGGTTTCCGCTAGTGCTCCAGAATATTCACCGCTACGCTTGGTATTTTACCGTAATCATAATCGCCATTCTGTGGTGGGATACCCTGAGGGCTTTTGTGTGGCAGGGCGGTTTCAGGGTTGGAATCGGATCTGTTGTTTTTCTGATAAACATATTGCTGCTGACTGGCTACACCTTCGGATGCCACGCTTGGAGACACATGGCCGGAGGTTGTATCAACTGCTTTTCATGCTCCGATTCCAACAGGAAAAGATATTGGATTTGGGAAAAGGTCACCCGTCTCAATGAAAAGCACGGGACCTGGGCTTGGTTTAGCCTGGCTGCAGTGGGGCTGACGGATTTCTACGTGCGCTGTCTTTGTACGGGCCTTTTTCGAGAAGTGAGGCTGTTCTGATGCCACAAAACTTCGAATCGCACGAATATGATGTGCTGGTGATCGGAGCGGGCGGAGCCGGATTGCGTGCGGCAATCGCTGCACGCGAGGCGGACTGCAGTGTGGCGATAGTTTGTAAGTCTCTGTTGGGAAAGGCTCACACTGTAATGGCGGAGGGAGGGATAGCGGCAGCCTTTGGCAATATGGGAGAACCGGATTCCTGGCGGGTTCATTTCGTGGATACCATGAAAGGCGGCTCTTTTCTCAACAACTACCGGATGGTGGAAATTTTTACTAGGGAAGCCCCGGAACGGGTTTTGGAACTGGAGGAATACGGCGCTGTCTTTGACCGCACTCCCGAGGGACTCATAGCCGAAAGGCCATTCGGAGGCCATACCTACAGACGGCTTAACCACGTGGGTGACCGCACGGGCCTCGAGATGATCCGCGCACTGCAGGATAAGGCGGTTTCGCTGAGTCCGGCCGTGTACATGGAGACAACTCTTACCCGCTTACTCAAAGACGGGGATCGTGTAGCAGGGGCCGTTGGCTACGATCGTCAAACCGGGAAATTCATCCTGTTCAGGGCCAAAGCAGTGATTCTTGCAACCGGCGGATGGGGACGGATGTACAAAGTTACCTCCAACTCATGGGAATCGACAAGTGACGGAGTCATGATGGCCTTTGAGGCCGGGGCTGAACTGATGGACATGGAAATGGTCCAATTTCACCCGACCGGGATGGTGTGGCCTCCCGGAGTAAAGGGCCTGCTCGTAACGGAGGGAGTGCGCGGCGAGGGCGGAATGCTTCGCAACAGCAGAGGCGAACGATTCATGTTCAATCCGGAGTATATCCCCCCTGTCTATAAGGGCCAGTTTGCCGAAACTGAAGAAGAGGGTCTCAGGTGGCTGGAAGATAAAAAAAATAATCGCCGCCCGCCCGAACTACTGTCGCGTGATGTGGTATCGCGAGCCATCTATAAGGAAGTTATTGCAGGCCGTGGCAGCGAACACGGCGGCGTCTACCTGGACGTTACTCATCGGGACGCGGCATATATCAAACGAACTCTGCCCAGCATGTACGAGCAATTTATGGATTTGGCGGACATCGACATTACGCGCCGGCCTATGGAGGTCTATCCCACGATTCACTACACCATGGGGGGCGTTCGGGTCGATCCTGAAACCGCTCTGACCAGCTTGCCGGGACTCTATGCGGCGGGAGAGGTGGCTGCGGGACTGCACGGCGCGAACAGACTTGGCGGTAACTCCCTTTCAGATCTTCTGGTATTTGGTAAGCGGGCTGGTGAGGCCGCTGCGCACTATGCCGGGAAAGCGGAACACGGCGAAATAGAACCAAATCAGGTGGAGGAAGAGTCCACGTTGCTGCTTGCCCCTTTTGAGAGCGCTGGAAACGAAAGCCCTTACACTCTTACCGTGGAACTTCAGGAGGCGATGCAGGCAGATGCTATGATTGCCCGAAGCGAGGAGACCCTCACAAGATGCCTTGGAAAGATTCTCGTACTCCAGGAAAGGACGGGGAATCTCCACCTTGCCGGCACGAGGATATACAACCCCGGATGGCACGCCGCACGCGATATCCGTTTCATGCTGAAAACCTCAGAAATCATTGTGCAGTGCGCCCTTGAGCGAAAGGAAAGTCGCGGGGCGCAGTGGCGCACCGACTATCCTGATCAGGACCCGGAGTGGGGCAGGAAAAATCTGATCGTCAAAAAAGGCGAACACTCCTCGGTGCTGATTGAGACGCATCCTCTACCCGATATGCCGGCTGAACTCGCAGAACTTTTTCAGGTCGGCAAATAATCGCATGCTAAGATATATTCAATCAAGGTGAGAGCCGTATGGCTGAAAAAACGATAATTATCAAGGTATTTCGAGGAGATATCGGTCATGGAGAAGAGGCCGCTTACGAGGTCCCTGTCTTTCCGGGAATGGTCGTGCTCGACGCCATCCACTATATCCAGGCCCATATGGACAGTTCCCTTGCCTGCCGATGGAACTGTAAAGCGGCCAAATGCGGATCGTGCAGCGCTGAAATAAACGGATATCCTCGTCTTATGTGCAAGACTCGGGTCGATAAATATCGCGACGGCATCATCCGGGTCCACCCGATGCGCACCTTCCCATTGATAAAAGACCTGGTTACGAATGTAGCCTGGAATTTCGAAACTGCGAAGAAAATCCCACCCCTTGATGTTTCTCACGATGTCCCCAAACCTTTTATAATGCGTCAAATGGATGTTGGGCGGATTCAGGAATTCCATAAGTGCATAGAGTGTTTTCTGTGCCAGAATGTTTGTCACGTGATTCGCGAGCATGACCGAAAAGATGTTTACTTTGGCCCTCGCTATTTCATAAAGCTCGCCGGGTTTGATATGCACCCGTTCGATACTCTGAATCGAGCACGGCAGGCAAAAGAAGAGGCTGGGATTGGCATCTGTAATATAACCAAATGCTGCACTGAGGTTTGTCCGGCATCCATCCGCATTACGGATAACGGCATTATCCCGATGAAGGAGCGAGTCGTTGATGATTTTTACGATCCTCTGCGCACTCTGCTAACCAGGATTGGAGTGCTCAAAAACAAAAGATCGTGACCCCCTGGAATAAATTTAGTTGAAATTAATTAGTACGCCTTCAATTTGAGATTTTATGTCAGTGTAACTAACTTTATCTCAGCAACATTGCAGCCAGCCCTGCAAAGTAATTCAGAATTGATCTGGAGAATCTAATGAAAATGAAGGCTGCAGCTGGTATTCCTGTGTAATCCTGCAGGAGAACACGAGCCGGATGAAAGGGTACTTCAACGGGTGTGTCGAGGCTCCTTTTCCAGCGGCAACTTGAATCAGATCTTCTTCTCTTACAGTTTCGCCATCCAGTTTGCGCAGGAGATTTTCAGCGAGAATCCTGATACAGAAAGGAAGCTTGCCGACCCCCAAGACCTCTTTCTTCAAAGCCGTTAATATCGTATACGGTGCAGGTACTACCGCCGATGTCCAAGGTCTTGACGAACTGCGTCTTGTTCATCATTTTTCTCCTACCAAACCTCTAACCGACAATCATGTTCACCACAGTGAAAACGCTCAAAGCACTCAGTATGACATAGATCGAGATCAACAAAGCCTTCTCCCATCTCCTGAGGTGCATGGGAGCGGGGAGCAGACGTAAGGCCAGAAGGAACAAAAATCCCAGTATAACTGGCAGCATCAGTGCATTGACGATCTCCACGAAAATGGTCAGACTTACAAGATGAAAATCTCCAAGGACAAAGAGCCCTGCTGCTATAATGCCGCAGGTGTAAGCAGCATAGAACCTGGGTGCCTCCTTGACGCTTGTGTTGAAGCTTCTTCCTGCATTCAACAGTTCGCTTACGCCCCATGCCGCAGCCAGAGAGACCACGATTGACGCAATCAGCGCCGCACTCGTAATCCCCACGGCAAACAGGATTTTTCCCTCAAGCCGGCCTATCATCGGAGTGATGGCTTCCGCAATCTGCTGAACGCTGTCTAGCGAGGAATTCGGACTGACCTTGCCGATGGTCGCTGCAGTGAGAACAAGCGTACCGGCCATGATGATCTGCGCAAAGATGGACCCGATGGCCGTATCCCAGCGACAGCAATGGTAATTATCCTCGCACGAACAGCAGAGTCCCTTATCGACAATGGCGCCCTGCTGGTAGAAGATCATCCATGGCATGATGACCGCACCGACATTGGCAGCGATCAGGTTTAAGTATTCGCGATCCTTAATGGGCACGCTGAAAAATTCGTTCTTGATCACTCCGACATCGGGATGAGCCATCAAAGCGGCTATCACTAGAGCAACCTCAAAGAGACCGACAGCAATCCCGATACGTTCAACCCTGCGGTAGCTTCCTGTGAGCACAACACCAAGCAAGAAGACCACGCCGAGGCCCACACTGTACGGAGCCGGGATGTGAAAGAGCGATCCCGCTGCGGCAATGCCGACAAATTCCGTGATGAGTGCTCCTATGGCGGAAATAAAAAGGACGATTGCTGAAAACCAGGCCCAATTGCGTCCGAAGCTGTCGCGGATAAGACTTCCCTGTCCTTTGCCAGTGGACAGACCCAGACGCACTGTCAGTTCCTGGACCAGATAAAGGATGGGGATCAGCAGGATCTGCAGCCAGAGCAACCGATATCCCCATCGGGCGCCTGATTGTGCAGCCGTCACGATAGACCCTGCGTCAGTGTCGGCGAGCATGGCCATGCACCCAGGGCCAGCAATCGAAAAAAAATGAAGCAGCCGCTTCTGCCAGGTACATTCAAATGCGGTACAAAGAATTCCTTTTTCTCCGTGCGTGTTAACCATTTCCGCATCCCAAAAGTATCATCGCATGACTCTTCTTGGCTGGAGGGAGAGCCGTCTTATACTATTTTGCGTGCAAGTTCATACTAACGATCCAAGGAAACCCTGTCATGCTTGCCACTAACGCGGGGTCCTTTTCGAGGGCTTCCAAGGAATGCATCAACTGATCCTCCACAGCCTCAATGCTATTAAAAGCCTTGTTTCTGAAACCGTCCTCGCGGATGTGATCCCAAAGATGCTCTACCGGGTTGAGTTCTGGACTGTATGGTGGAAGAAAGATCAGCGCCATGTTTGCGGGCACACTGAGCGCCTTGGCTTTATGCCATCCGGCACCGTCCATGACCATGAGGATGAACTCATCCGGATGTCGATTGCTTACTTCCCGTAAAAAGATGGACATTGCCTGTTCGCTAACCTGGGGCAGAATCAACGAATCCAGTGTTCCGTCATGAGGTGATACGGCAGCATATGCATAGGTGTATTCGCGCACGATCTGGCTGGGAACACAGGGGCGAACTCCGCGCGGTGCCCAGCAACGTTGAGGGGTGCTGATTCTTCCAAATCGGCCCTCGTCTTGAAGCATCAACCGCAAAGGCACTCTCAGTGGAGCAAGTGCTTTGGCGCATTTAGCCACTGTTTTCGGGAGTTTTTTTTAAGCCCTCCTGGGCCTCTGCGCTGCTGTTAGGATGGCGTGGTCTGGGAATGATCGTTCGCCAATCATGCCGGTCCAGCATCCGGTATATAGTGGTTTGGGCTACTTTGCGCCCCACCTTGGCCTCAAATGCCTGCTGAATCTTACTTACAACCAAAATACCGCCATGCGCAGCCTGATCCAAAAATTCCGAGAGGAATTGACGTTCTTGCGCAATAGTCAAGTAGCCGGAACGGCGACCGCCCCAGTTGCGGTTTTGCGCTTGCTTAGCGGTGCTGAATTTCTTCCGAAGTTGGACTACTGTTACGCGAGAGCGGCCGATGATCTTCCCGGTGATGCGGTCAGGAATGTCGAGAAGGCCAGGGAGCAACACAGCTTGAGCAGCCCTGAGATCATCGGAAGTTTTAGCTTTTTCCGCAGCTTCCATAGCCAATTGAAGCAGCTCACCGGATACTTTCGTTTTCTTTGGCATTGGCAACCCCCTCCTGAGTAGTGGGTTGCATGTTACTATAGTTCAATCTTGCACGCAAGTTGGTATTACATGGTTCACACGTTGCCCGATCTTAGGAACTCTTTACTTTGCCCCATGCGGTCAGGAAACGGCTCTTCCTCGCGATTCAACGGTTACCGATCGATAAGAGCCGCTATTCCCATGAGATACAATTCTCAGGGCAGGAATCAATAGCGTCCTCGATACACTCTCCGCTCCCGCCTTCAGGGAGGATGACACGTGCCTTTTCGGTTTCATCCATCTCGAAGACATCGGGGCAGAGCTCTGCACAAGTACCGCAACCCACACAGCATTCCTCGTCCAAAACGACTCGGCGTCCCATTGTGAAACTCTCCTTTCTGCTCCTGATTGACCCTTTTCGCCCCCTTTTAGATCGGTGGGGCTATAGTCACCAGGAGGCGAAGATCCGTCTTGGCCCTCAGACCATGTGGTTCACTGATCTGGGAGATTAGTACATCGCCGGCCCGAGCGGGCAGGGTCGCTCCATCCTTCGCCAGGAACTCGCCCTCTCCCTCCAGCACGGCGAGGCTTACCTCACCCTCTATGTCGTGGGAATGCACCGGCAATTCCTGGCCGGCCTTGAAGTTGAAGTTGATAACCTTAAAGTAGGGGGAATCGTGGACCAGGAAATTCTTGAAGGTCTTTTCCCCAAAGCCATTAGTCTCATAGAGATTGATTCTTTTCACGAGTTTTCTCTTTTCGAGTAAGCCCCGCTGTCTGCTTCCTCACTTCTACCGCCTCATAGAAAAAGGGCCACGCCCTCTCGACCTGTTTGCCCACATCAAGCTCCCCATCGCTCAGGTGCCAGAGAATGGCCGTGGGTTGAATCAGCCCAAGAAAAACGACGGATAGGATGTCCGGTTCGAGGTTCGGATTTATGCGGCCCCGCCTCTGGTCTTCTAGAATGATTACCGCAACCTTACCCGGATATGTCCTCACTATTTTGTAAATCTCCTTCTTTCGCGCGGGGTACCCATCGTAAATGTCCCCGGAGAAAATCAACCTGGGCAGGGCCTGGTATTCGAAGATCAGGCGGACATGCAGCGCAAGCAACCGTTTCAGTTGATCGAGGGGATCGGTTCCTTCATCCCGCACAATTGCAACGTTGCCGAGAAGCTTCTTTCGGAGCAGGCCGAGCACGGAGTCCAGGATACTTATCCTTACTGTCGAAGTGCCGATAAATGGCCGATGGGACTACCCCGATACGGCGAGCCAGCACTGCCATACTCAGAAAAGCGATACCCTGGCTGGCGATCAGATTCAGAGCTGCTTCGGCGATTTGTTCCCGCCTTGTTTGCGTTGAAATCCGTTCAATGCTCATGGAACCTCCATAATGTGAATTATAATTCACAATAAGAATCCCATGGACCTCTGGCAATATCTTATTATATGTGAATATCTTTTATGAAATTAGTGAATGATTGTAAACTTAACTCTGCAAATTCAACAGCAAGTTCGTGGCCTCTACTGGTGGGAAGAGTAAAATCCTGAGTCGGACCCCTTGAGATGTCGATATTTTTCCGGTAAAAGGATTTCCCGGTTGGCCAAAGTTGCGGCAACCAAACCAAGGAAAGAAAGGCAAAGCGCTCTCGCAAAGAAATCTTTGGAATATTACCGTGCAAACGGGAAAAAACGGGAAAGGACCGCCCGCTTTATCGAAAGGACTGGGATCGAGGAAATGAAAATGGCGCTTGGTCTGCTTGGATGAAATGAAAGTTGGTCGTGAAAAAGGAAGCCAGTGCACAGCAAGAAGCCATCGGACACATAACAATTTGCTGCCTGGAGGAGACGCTATGTTTATCGTTTTGATTTCTTTCCCGCCCATAAGAGCAGGTAAGGATGCAGAGTTTCGCAATTGGTTTGCCAAGTCAAACGAGAGGTTCTCTCATCACAAGGGCTTTATTAGGAGGAGACTCCTCAAGCCGGTGGGGGAAGGCAACTACGCGGCTATCGTGGAGTTTGAAAATCAAGATGCCTTCGACGCAATGCATAGCAGTCCCGACCATGACATAGCCGGTGAAGCCGTGATGCCATTATTTGACGGCAGACCGACACCCCACTTTTATGAGGTGCTCGTCGGGTAATCAAAATCGAAGCAGATCACATCATTTTGGCAAGATTATTTGAAATGGTATGCCAATGAGTATTCCTGGAAACCTGCTTACTACTGCCATGGCAGTCATGCCTCATCGAGATGTGGACCGGGCTCTAAGCGCGGCCCTATCCTTGGACGTTCCCTTCTGGCCGCAGCTGCCACTACTGAGTTACTACGAGGACATGTACGTCCAGGCTTCTGAACGGTTCCCCGGAATCGTGCTGGATATGGAAAAGCGCACCATCCGCTTTTCCATTGAAAGATTTGGGATCGAGCTTGAAGAGGCTCTGTCCCATTTTGAAGAACCGGAATACTTTGACGTAAGTGAAAAATATTCGGCTGTCTACCGCCGCTTTTTAGAACTGAACCTTATCGATCGGCCCGCAATCCGCGGACAACTCGAAGGGCCTGTCAGCTTCGGCCTCAATGTGCTCGATCAGGACAAAAGGCCCATTCTATTCAATGATACCGTGCGCGCGTTCATGCTGGATTTTCTGGCAAAGCGGATCAATGCCCAGTTGAACCGGTTGAAGACTCTTAATCCAAACGCCTTCATGTTCGTGGATGAACCAGGGCTCCAGTACATCTTCAGCGCCCTTTCCGGATATGACTCCGTGTCCGCGCGGCGCGATATGGAATACTTTTTCGCCGAGGTCGAGAGGCCCCGCGGTGTCCATCTTTGCGGGAACCCGGACTGGGATTTCCTTCTGGGGTTGGATCTCGATGTGCTTTCCCTGGATGTCTACTCCAATGGCGAAATTTTCGTCTCCTACGCCGACCGGATTCGACGTTTCCTGGAACGTGGCGGCCGCCTAGTATGGGGAATGGTTCCTACCAACGTGGAACCCTTCGAGAAAGAAAACATCCAATCCCTTGAGACTATGTTCTTGAGTTGTTGGCAAGCCTTGGAAAAGAAAGGAATTGACCTTGGTTTCCTGCTTTCGCGTAGCATGCTCTCACCGGCCACGTGCTGCCTTGTGAACCCCGACGGGATCTCAACAGTCGAAAAAGCCTTCGCCGCCGTGAAATCTCTCTCCGAAACGCTGCGGGAACGCTTCAGGCTGACCGGCTAAGGATTCCCCAAAAGAGCTGGACTATTGAGAGGACAACCTCTCTGCTACAATACTCCTTATCTCTAAGCATGTTACCGCTGCCACAGATCGAAGCCTTATAAGGTGTGTTCTCAATGGTAAGTCCCCGAGTAAGGGGATTGATATGGGACGGAGGCAGAAGTCCTCGAGAAAAACCTATCTCACCGGTAGACGGCTGGGCTCAGGCGCTACCCACGCTGTAAAGTTCCGCTATGGCCAAAGCACACGTTTCTTTGATTGCCGCAATTCAAACATCACCCTTTGGCGCCGGGACCACAGAACAATCCGCCGTAACCATCTCCAGCAGATGGCGAGACTTTCGGGTCCGCAAAGGCGGGACATAGGCGGGAGGGTGAGGCGCTTATTGTGACGCTTCATTTTTGCTCTCCTCCAAAGTTCTTCATGCGAGTTCAAGAGTTTTCCTGTCCGAGTTCTTTAGATATGGTTCCCACTTGCTCCGGTCCGCAACAAGCATTTCGAGATTCCCAACCACCCGAACAAGGCGTTCAAGCTTTTTTTGTGTCGCCATGATGTGTATTCCAGCGAGGGGGCCATTATTTCAAGGCATCAAAATTCCTCTTTTTACTCTCGGTTCTCCCCGGTTCATATACCTCACTTTAACTCTCGCGGGCAATTATTGGAGTGGCCACCGTCTGTGGATTCCTGTCCGATCTACGTGTGAATGTCTGTGATCAGAATCGCGTTTGGTTCCTCACCCAAAGTCAGGTCAAAGGCTCGGTATTCATACGGGGAAACTACACTCCACCTCGTAAAAGGGACATGATTGCTGTTGCGAAGTGCTTCAAACATTAGAACCATCTTTCTGCGATCATATTCTTTCATCCCTGACTCATCGGAGATGGTACCCAGCCAGGCGGGCCTGCCCTGATGGGAGGAGTACAGCGCCGAAAGCGATGCGGGGACTTGATTGTAAATTTCTGAGAGAAGATCATCAAAGGTGAGCTCGTCTATTTTCTCGTTCCCAGCATTTCCGCTGTCACCAAATGTCCATCTAATGGCGCCAAAGAGCTTGAAATCCACTGAAACGCACTGAAGCACATATCGACGGACAGCCTGGTATCTATTTTCGTTCGCAACGTCAGCAAAACCTCCAGGTTCGGATTTTGGCCATAGCAAATAGCTCCCATCTTTGAAGAAAACTGCTAAGTGATGAAAATAGTTATTTTCGTCCAGGCGGTTACCAAATCTATCGGAAAACTCACTTTCGATGAACTCTTGTCGCTCATCCTCATCACCCAGTAAGGCATCGGCATCGAGCGCCATTAGAAATGAAAAGTTGGAATGGGACATTTAAAACTCCTTTAGGGGCCCCTATGAGCGGAGAGGCGATAGGGACCTTCCTATTTCTCGGACTCAAAGTTTATCTCCGCGCTCAGCAAGCACCCCTGAAAGTCTATTTCTTGCTGCTTGCACAAGTGCATGAGATCGGTAAGCAGATCGATTACGTTGGAGGGAAGGTCGTCATCTTCCTCTGAGTATGCTTCAAGTGCCGTGATTGCCCGGTTGATCCTCGTTTCATTATCCATTGCGACTACCCACTTAAAGTTAACGGTTCCGGTGCAAAGACTCTTTTCCGTGAGATCCAGATCACTGCTGCCGAGAGGAACAGTGGTCGCGCCGTTTATGTAAATGCTGCCCTGATCAAAGCCTTATCCCCTTAATTCTCAACGGTAAGCCCCAGAGTGGAAGTTTGAGATGGGCCACAGGCGAAGGCCCACGAGAAATGGGTTTCTCATAGGCGCTCGGACAGGTTCTGCCGTTTACCCAGCGTAAACTGATCAATTTTCGGAGATAGGAATGCCTCCTCCTTTAAATTCTGGAAACAATGAAAGGGTTGTTATGAAGTTTGTAATGGCCAAGGCTGCTTTCAGATCCTCTGCGTGTTTGAGGACAAGGTACTTGAGAACGTAGCAAAAGATAGTCGGGCTTCCGAGTGGGTATGATTCCCCGGGCATATTTAACTTCATTGGCGCAGTCTCGGCCGAAGCCGAAACATTGGAGTTGAAAGGTTTGAGGTAATCCAGAAGCATCATCGCAGTTACATTTCCGACGACCTGGCCTTCGGGATCGGGAAGATCCATAAGGACAGTAAGGAACATCCGCAAGTCCATTATCAATCCCGATTCCAAGGCTGCTGCGAACTCTTCCGGGGTCATTTTCTGTTCGTCAGGGATTTCGTCCTGAGTCTTGTCGACAAGAACTTGGAGTTTATTGGCGCGCTCAACAGCTTTGATAAGGGCCTGTTCACCCACCACTGTCAGTCCATCCATAAGCATGCCCAAGGTATTTATGCTCTTGAGATCGAGTTTCCTGGAAGGGGTATGGATGAAAAACTCACCTTCCTTATCCATATTGGCTTCGAAGTAGGCGCCGAGCGAGCATTGGTTCAGCCTATCATTGAGAAACTTCTGCATTTGCGCGATAGTTTCTCGAAGCTTCTCATCGTCACTGAGCATCTGGCGTATCTTCTTGATTTTTGGCCTCGACATTCCTTTTTCCCTTCAGATTTACCTGGATCCTAACAACCTGGAAATTCTCGTTCGGGCAGATTCCCTTCCAGGTATCGTTTTGTTGCCTCTTTCAAGACAGCACAATTCCATTTCCCGAGTTGTTCCGCTGTCTCGCCGGTCGCTTCCATCAGGGCCTCAAACTGAGATTTGTTGGGGATTTCAATTTCGAGTTTTCTCCAAGCGTTGCAGCTTGCCCAGGGGTTGTCGTCAGGTTTGAGATTAGAAGGAAGGAATGCCCGAATGCATGCGCTGATGTATGCCTGATTATTTTCTTCAAACTCTTTTCTCAGATCTTCCATCCGTTTCAAAGACTCCGGATCATCGCCAAGCGGAGTGGTGAGATCAGCTTCCCAGCGTTCATTGTCGAATTTTATCAATTCATAAATGGCTTTGAGAGGTTTGGTTCCTTTTGGTACGGCGATAATCGGGCCCTCATCATTAAAATCAGCTTCAGCTCCGCATGCACCAATCTTCTTGAATTGATCCTCAGAACCTTTGTAAAAATGGATGGCATCACGCCGGTCGGATACATTGTCGACAACGATGGTTTCAGAGCCAGGTCCCCGGCTGCAGATTATGAGGTAGTAAAAATCAAAGTCGTCTGTTTTGAGCATCATCAAGTCTCCTTTACTGACAATTCGAGGTAAAGCCTATGGCCCGGAAAAACTGGCCTACTTTTTCACCGATCAAAATGGACCCGATATGGGGAGACCTCATTTTCTTTTACCTGGGGTGTCTGTCACTGAAGGTTTTCATCCAAAAAATCAGGATCTGCTTCGCTTGCTGCTCGCTTAGATCTGGGAATTCCAGCAGGATGTAGGGCACGGCGCCGAACATATTAGTAACGCCCGATTCCCGAAGCTGGTCCAGGTAAAGCAAATGTTCTTCCGTCAAGCATTCCGGTTTATCTGCCAAAGATTTTCCTCCTGAGAGTCTAAAAAGGATGTCCTGCACGACTTGCCCGCCGGGTGCCAGATCGATCGGTTCCAGGCCCGTTTGCAATCCTTGGCGTGTCTGTCATGGCTCCTGTTTCTTAGCGTCTCGCTCATGCTTGACCCAGTCATGGTATCCAAGGCGAGTGTTCCCGATTGTTACCTCATACTTCCAATCATCTTCTGGGAACTCGGGGTCGTCCTCCCAATAGGATATCTTTGCTGTGTCGGCCTTGGCGTGCATGTAAGTTTCAATCAAATCCGCCCGGTTTACAGCAGACCGATCTGTTCGATTTTCTCCGGTTTCGAGCAAGTCAACGCAAGTGTAATTGCCCTGCTCGTCATATACATCGAAAACAGTTGCGGTCGAATGGAGGTCCCTGTGGATCTCCAAAGCCTGCTTAGCGGCTTCCTCCGGTGTCTCCGCCACTATATCGATCTTCCAGTTCACACTATACGTTCTCATGCGGGCTTCCCTCTCACAGCTTCTCGATTTCCCAAGGAAATTGCCTTTTGTATTCCTCCAGGACTTTTGCTTTTATCTCGTCAGCAGGGAGATCCTTCACGTCCTTAAGGAACTCGACCAGCTTCGACTCGACTTCGTAGAATTCGAGTTCTTTCATCTCCCCATCAACAAGGCGGACATAGCTTTCGCCTGCGCTGTAGCCGCCACCGGCATCCCATGTCTTGTCGTAAGGAATTTGGTTTTCTTTGAGTATGTCTTGCAGGTCACCCCAATCAGCGTAATTGATTTCGTAACCCCGGATTACAATCCATTCGCCATCGTCCTCGATCTCGTCAGCGCCGATAGTTTCCTGGAAATTGGCCTCGCTTTCACCTTTCACAGCCGGCAGGCGCTCATAGTCGCTTTTTCGGAGTGTGATTGTTACGTTGGTTCTGTCTCCCATTTTCTGATGCCTCCCTTCGGGCTCTACAAAACTGACCTTGTTTCTTTGGATTCCTCTTCCATCTCATAAAGTTCACGGCTGGTGTATTTCCCGGTTAAGGCGACGCTACGATGTATCTCACCTTCCTTGAGTGAATTTGAAATGCTTGAGGTAGGCCCAAATTCCGTGTGGTAGCAGACATACGCCTTGCCTTTTACGTCAGCGCCTCTGGCGTAAATCCTGGTGACCCTCCTCCAACTCCCGAAACAGTCAGGAGCTAAGTCACCCACTTGCAGCGATTGAATCTCAGCGCGTGTTGGGATATAGATCTCTGGCATATCAATACTCCTACGGCACTAAAGACCGTCCTGCATCTCGGTAATGCACATCAAGCCGTGAAAGGGTGTCGCTGAGATTTTGTTGGCCATCGGAGCCCTGCATAATTCATCCTTGTTCATCTGATTTTCCCAGTTCACGGATGGATTCCAAAAGGTTCCAGATTCCTTCGTTCTCGTCGCATACCGGCTGTTCATGAAGCCATGTGATTTGTCTGTCGAGTTCACCTGAGTCGATCGCCAACCGTTCATGGCCGTGTTCCGGGTAGAGATAGATCATGGCGCTGTCTCCTTTCTTGATCTCTCATTGACTGCACCTTCGCATTCTGTCCCTGCACTCCTCGGGCGCTGGAGCCCTCATGCCTCTCCCATGCAGTGCATTCCAAATCTGACAATAAAGAGAAAAAGGTTGATCTTCCCAGAGGCCGGCGATTATCTGTAAACCCTCGGCTGAAACAGCGATGCTTTCATACTGGTCTTGGTGTGAATCAAAGAACGCGCAGCCAAACGGAGCAACCGGGTGAATGGTACAAAGACTTCCATCGAAGAATTTGCACCAGCCACTATCATTGCGTGCAGGAACGAGTGTTCGGACTCTACCAAGTCTTCGATTTTTGATAATGAGCGCGCCTGGTGACGCCAGAAGATTCTTTTCGGCAAATTCGAACAACTTGGAGTAGCCAAGAGACGTAGCTACGTTGTCCAGGTCCTCCGGCAAGAGGTAACCTGGAATGAATCGACAATTGATTGCGCACTCGTCACAGTTACAAATCGTGCGAAAGTGTCCAGCAAAGATACGCATGTTTAATTGCTCCTCAGTAGCCGCATTGGTGGCATACGGCTTTCCCGTTAACTGTGAAAATGACCGTGTTGCTTCGATTGGCGTACACCTTGGTGACTCGTCTCCACTGGCTCAAACAGGCCGGGACTAGATCACCTTCTTTGAAGGCTTCGATTTCAGGGCGTGATTGGCTATAAATATCAATCATTTTCAGTAGTTACTCGGTAAGAGCACGCAAGTACTCGACCTATCGGCCTCTGTGATTATCCAGAATTTCTCAGAATTTGGGTCAGACTCAACGATTGGGTACACTGATAGAATCCGAAAACCCTCACGTGAAGATAGATTATTTTCGGCGGCATCCTCAGCGCAAACGTCTCCCCAATCGCCGCGAGCATGGCGAGCGAGACATTCCAATATTCGTTCAGGCATTACAGCAGCCAATGCGTCCGGGGTTCCAACTATTTTGCCCAAGGCAAAAGACTTAAAGGAGGTATTCATACCGTTTTCCTCAAGTTATTCCATAAAGCCGATCAGAGCCGACCGAACGGCCCTAACCGTGTATCTCGCTCCGTCCGGGGTCGTCTCCAAAGCATAGGATTTTATGAACCGGCGAGCGGCCACAGTCGCGTTAATCTGCTTATCCCGAATCTGGTACACATAGGACATTGCGGCTCGGTAGAGTGGTTCTTCATTACCCAGCCACAACGCCACGTTCCAGCAGTTCCAGCAGTGGTGACCACTGTAAGGTTCTTGTTTCATGCCGCCTCGTTTTTACTGTGGCACTTAAAGAACTCATCAACCCTGTCGGGCAAAAGCTCCGGTGTTTCAGCGTACATCCGCGCCTTGTCCCCATCAGGGCTTGTGAACAGTTCATTTTCGAGCGCATCGTCGGTGTCATAGTCTACAAGCAGGACCTTGATCCCATCCGCATCAGACATGACGCTGGTTATCAGACCGCCCTCTATTGTGACAACGATTCGCCTCATGCTGTTTTCTCCTTTTCCCACTCCTTGTGGAGGTCGTCCCAAATCTGCTTTTGGTCTATGCTCGTCAACTGTCCGTACATCTGGGAATTGAGGAACCAGAACAAGCGTCTCACGCGTGTGTCCTCTTTCACACGTTCATCCATGATCGTGTTGGTATTATGTTCACGGATAATCGCGATCAGCCGCTTCAAAGCAACCAGCGAATTAATCGCCATACCTTCATCAAATATGGTGTCCTCAATGTTCATGGCCTTTTCCTTGCTCGTCGTATCGTCCGATTATGGAGAGACGGCCTGTACCGGAACGCTGTCCATGTTCAGACTTCAATCTCGTACCTCCCTTACCGTGCCAACCAGAGTGGAGAATTATCATTTCGTTTCTCCGGTTCCCGTGCTGCGATACTCATCAAGGCGAGTGAGATCGAACTGATCGGTCTCGACCCGGATGTCTGCATTCTTGAGATACGCCGTCCAAAACATTTCATTGGGATTTCTCATGCAGATGTCGATCGTGAGAGCATCGACCGGCATATAGCGGTCGGAGTCGGGGGCAAGAGATTTCATCCCCTCGGGCAGCTCGTCTAACAAAATGGCCGATCCATTGTCGAGGTCATCTCCAAATTCGTAGTCGAACACGTCCACGTCATAGAACACGGCCATGGTGTTGAAATATTGGATGTAGTTCGGTATCGGCTCACCAAGTTCCTTTATTTGCATGCCTTTGTCGCGGTAGGTTTTCAGAAGTTCAAGGTTATCAAGGTCAACGATTGCTATTGGAGTGAGATCGTAAAACTCGTCGGAAACATGGGTTTTGAGCAAAAGATACGCCATGAGTTCTCCTTTACTCTTCGTCCCTGCCGGAAAGGAGCGGTAAAACCTGCATTTCATAGGACTCCTCGCCGTCTTTTTCCAGGTAATACAATTCGATTGCCTTCAGTTTATCGGACGGAATCTCACCCAAGTCGGCCGGCATCTCATGCCAGTATTCTTCAACAAACTCATACAGCTCATCGAGAGCCCGCCCCCCATCTTCACAAGCGAGAAAATTGCGGCCATTGGGGAACTCGATTATCAAAAGGATTACGTCAGGGGGCCTTTCAGTTACCTTGCCCTCGATTTCCTGGATAGATTGATCGAGATCCCGGACGGCCGCAGCTAAATCGCCCTGTCCCCAGTTCGATACCACTTGCTTAGCTGCAGCCAGGAGCTTCCCGCAGCCTTTGTAAATCGGGACCGCCATTTCCATCACATACGCCCCTTGTCTGGTTTCGCCTTCATTACCTTCAGTCTTCACCGGCTTCATCGTCTGTATCCTCAATCTTGAAATCTCTGATACTTATGAGCTTGAAGACGTTCGTCCATTCGGCGCCACAGGCTATGCACCAAACTTCCTGAGTAACAAACACCCCATCCTGCTCAAAAGGGCCGCCTTCAATTGAGTAGTCATGGCAGTTGCAGCAACCGTCGCCTTGCTCCAGGTACATGCTAAGCCGTTTCGGTTTGCTCATCGGTGCTCTCCTTGTCGTTACGGACCTGGGGGATCATGGGATCATCTTCCGGCAGGGTTATGTCATCGACGCCGATAAGCCTAAAGATGTCGTTCCACTTGCTGCCGCAGTCGTAGCACTGAACCGGCTGCCATGCCTCCCGGCCCTCCGACTCGACACGACCGGCAGAAATATTTCCGCCCCCGCAATTGATACAGAAGCTGCCTCCTGCCTTGATGTACTCCTTCCGTTTCGCCCGGCTAATCATTGGACTCTTCCTCCCAGAACTTTTCAGCCTCCGCAAACTTCTGCGCAACGTAATCGGGATCGACCTCGATACTTTCCTCTCGATAGATCGTGTCATCCGTGTCCTCATCGACTTTCAATATTGTGATATCGATCGGAACGTCACTCACCACTGAAGCGAGAAGTCCGCGATGTATTGTGACCACCATCCTGGGTTTCTTTTGCTCGTAGGGGATTCGGGGAATGGAGTGATGGGAGCCGGCTGCGCTCCAAAGGGTTGTGCCGCTTGCGTACTGAGTTTGATATTCGCAATCGCCTAAACCCGCCGTGACCAGGTGACGAGCGGCCATCCAAATATTTTGGATATAAGGGTCCTCATTCGCGCAGTTCTCAAGGAATTTCTCCAGGGTCGCCGCTGTCTTATCCGGCGCTTCATTGATGTCGATCATTTATGGGCTCCATGTGATCGATTATGCTTTTCGCTTCCAGGATCATGAAGTCCTCCGGAGATCCGAAGAATCCCCAGCAACTGTCGATGACTTCTCCTGATTGCCGTTCCCCCTTGGTTATCTCGTAGCCATAGACATTACCGGTGAGATAATGGTCATATTCTGCGACTTCGGACTGAAGCAGTTTTGTGATTTTATCGAAAAGTTTTCGGCTCACTCGATTGACGCTGTATTCTTTTCGGACATTCTCCCTGGTGACATAGATGAAACCGAGCAATTCCCAATCCCATCCTTCAGGGTCACATGCCAAGAACCACGCGCTTTCCGTGCTAATCGTGACGCCGCTGTGGTCGTACAGGAAAATAGGAAGACGGATAGGTTTCTCCTCCTTTAGGAACTGAATGAATTCCTTTGGACTTCGAAACTCATGCTGGTCGCCAAGGTCATAGCGGTGATGGAAGCAAACCATGGTGCCGAAGTTGTCGAATTTCTCACGGGGGTTAGGTGCGTCCTCATCAGGAAAGATGTTTATCGTGTGACCCTTGTATTTTATTGAATCGATGAATTGCATGGATCATCTCCTGCCGCCTTGCTCTGAGCCCAAGTTTCAGAGCCCAGTGAATGCTGTTCTCGGTTCGGGTTGAGATCGGCCCGAATTGCTTGGCCATGTCCAGGAAAAACGTGGCAAACCATTCACTACCCTTCCGTGCATGGGGCTGCGCCTTCTTGAGCGCTTCGCGTTGGCATTTTGGGAGCCGGGTTTTATCCATGATGCTTCTCCCTTTCTCCATTGCATCTCAAAATCTCTTCGGGGGCGCGTGGTTCGCATATTTCCTGTTTAAATGCGTATGCAGAAAGCTGTTCCATGTTATTCCTCTACCATTTCGGTTCCCTTGAACCTGGGAATTTTGTCCAACTCGTTTAAATCCAAAGTGCCAGTGTAGATTTGAATCTGCGTGTTCTTGAGATAGCATTTAAAGTTGATTTCGTGCGGAGCCTTGCCCCTGAAGGACACTTCGGGAAGTTCGACCGAAATCCGGTGATTTGGAACTTCCGGGTCGTATTGGCTTTCCAGTCGTTTGAGTTCCTCCGGCAGTTCGTCCAGGATGATCATGGAACCATCGAGATTTTCGAAGAACTCATAATCTGAATCGTAGATATTAAATTTGTACCACTGCGGGGAGTAATCCCAGAAGCTTACTCCTGCGAGATCTTCATCTGCTTCCCGCAAAGCATGGACCAGAGGGATCTTCTTTTTGAGAAATTCCAGGTGTCTCAGCTCCACGATGACGATAACGGGCGGGACGTCGCTGAATTCGTCGTTCACAAATCCATCGTAAAGAATGTGGGGCATAATATTCCTTCTTATTTGATCGTGACCTCACGACAACAGGGTTCGGTTTGATCCCACGTTATCGGGGTATCACGGTTCCTTCTCTGCCTCGTGATTCAGTGCCTGCACCAGGAATAGGTCGCAGGGATCACCCTCACTGCTTTCGATAAAGCAGCCGTAACTCTCAGCTACTCGTTCCAATGCCTCATTCATATGTTCATCCTCAATGCCTTCTCGAGTTCCCGTGCCTTGGCAAAAATCGCAGGATTGCGGATATTTCGAGTGCTTGCCGGTACCCTTGCAGCGTGGACAGGGTGCGACATTGGAGCAAGCGAAGGGCAGGTAAAATTTGCCTGAAGGCATGAGATCGAGGACTGTTCCCAAAAATACTGATTGAACCTTGTTCCCTTCCATGTCATGCAATGCCTCGGCCCCTTCAATCTGATCCCGGCCGGCCTTCACGACATCCCTTGCCATCCTCTCGATTTCTCTGCGCGTCATTTCCTATTCGCCTCCCTCACAAAGCAGATCATTGCCAGGGTTGAACGGGGAAGGTATGATTTGGCGAACCTGTTCTAGGAAGGTCGAATCAATTGCAAACATTGCCCCACTTTCCGGGTCCTTGTAGACTTCGAGTTCGACTTCAGCGCCGGTATCGGGGTCTGTGACTTCGATAAACTTGACATATTGTGCCTTGAGCGGGTCCATTGTCGGTTCCCTTGCGGTTACATCATCTTTTGGTTTTATCGCGTTCTTTCCATCCATCACAAACAGGCCTGAGCCAAGTGGTCTGTTCATACTGCTCATCCCCTGGACATCGACTAGAGCTTCAATTACTTCGTCGGCAAAGTCAGCTTCGTGATCGGAGGCACCACAAATTGCGCTTTTGATTTGTTCGTCGCTGAGGACCTGTTCAGCTATCTTGCAAGCCTCTTCCATGGACTCAGCTTCAACGCCACGCACGGTGAAACGTAACACCGTGAATAGATGGACATTATACTTTGGCACTGACCCGGGCTCCCTTGTTGTGGCTGTGAAATCGAGGGTTTTATTTCGAATTACCCAAATCCGACCCGATCTCCATACTTCCTTGGTTTCGGCTTTGAATAGAGAGGCACCCAGACAGGCAAGCCTCCCGCCAGTAATTGGCACTTTGCAAAGCGCCTTGAAGAGCTTGAAGGAGTTCTTCTTTCGAGACCGTTGCGAGATTTTCATGAAAATATGAGTAAATCGGGTCGTCCATGGCTGTTCGCCTTTCCGATGATGGCGACCCGTACGAGCGCCGCCTCTAAAGCTTGCCCTTGCCTCACTTCCTGTACCGTTTTCACGTCGACGCCATAGGCGCCTGCCAAGACAAAAAGTCTTAGACGCTATATAGGAACGGTTTCACTCTCGACTTTTCAGGGACGTTATCGCCGGACTTTTCGGCCTGTTGCCTTCGAGATTCCTGAAGCTCACGTTCAACGATGAAAACAGAAGCAAGGCGCATGGCGTCCAGTAGTATGCATGGCGTGTTATGAAGAAATGATGCGTGATGGCAATGTGGAATAAACATATGTTCCCTTTCTTATCGTGTAAGTTCTCGGCAATTCTCCTAAAGACTGGCCCCTAACAAGAACCACCCTCTCATCTCAGTTCTTCGGTTATCCCCCGTGTCACTCGGCAATGGAGGACCTCTCTGATTTCAACGTACCCTTTAGCCTTGAGCCGGGCGATCTGCTCGATGAAATCTTCCGGCATGCCTTCCATATCCTGGGTCTCGGTTTGTTCCTGCGTTACAGCGCCTTCAAGCCTGTCCTCTTCGAACTGTTCTATTGTCCGATGCTCGGGGTGTGTGAAAAACCGGGAAGCGGATACTGTGTCATCACCAAAGTCCAAAATGAAAAGTTTCGTTGCGTCCATATAGAACAGTCCTCCAAGGAAAGGGCGGCCCCTGTTTGAGAACCGCCCAGATCCGGGTTATTCTGCCGGTTGCTCGGGTTGTACTTCGGCAGTTTGTACGTCAGGAGCAGGTTCTTCGATCTTGTCCGCAAAAATCATCTTGCCGTCTACCGTCTTGCTGACGACCCTGTCTTTCCAATGCGAGTATTTCGGATTGAGTGCATCCGTGAGAAAAGTGCTTGCTCCGTTCTTATTCACCTCCGGATACTTTTCCATAATCAACGCCAGCAATTCTTTCTTGTCCAAATTGCCAAGCTCAAGATGCTGTTCTACAAGAGCAATAAAGGGGCGCTTGCTGACTTTCGGAGGTTTCGGTGCGGGCTGCTCCACCGGTTCCGTTGCAGTATCGGCGCCGGCGGCTACAACCGTCTCTTCCGCTGTGGTGTCGACATTGACAACTTCCTGACCCTCGGCCTGCTCCGCAAATACTTCAGCTTCACCGGATTCAACTATCGTTGCCGGTATTTCCGGAACTTCGACTGCCGTGTTAACTTCCTGACCTTCAACCTGGTTCATAGTGTTTTCTCCTTTTGTCTGTGTACCATCGACTTTTGTTTTCCTCGCCTTGGACTTCGATTTTCGATTAGCAGCAAGTTCACTGGACGCTACGTCTGAACGAATTGTTCCTTTTCTGGGCATGACTGTCTCCTTTAGAAGAGAAGCGGTGTAAAAAGTCGCCCTTTTCCTAGTTTATTTGGACTTGAGTTATTCTAAGAGTTCCTTAGCATCTTCTGGATTATCGACGGGAATACACATGCCATGTCAGCCTATATATCGACTATAGCGTTGGTGATTAACCATGTATGCGCCATCTGTCTGGATTTTCATTGCTCCAATGAACTTGATACTGCTCGTGATTCATTGTCAATCTCCGTATATATGAACATGACAACCCAACTGTTAAGTTAAGTATATAACCTTCTCAGTCGAAATAAAAGCATCAAATTGGTTAATAACCCAATTATTTTCACTACTTGAAAGGATATAGATAGATATTGTCGTAGCGAAGGTGGAAATTGCATAAATACACTAATGCTCAATGATCATCCATTCTCTCTAATTATAAGCATACTATTAAGAGCAAAAAACATGATTATTCACTCCTTAGAACTGGCTTATGAGACTTTATTTTTTACGTACAGAGGAGAGACATGTGGATCAAGCCGAGGAGATCACTCATGATTGGAGTGAAGGGCTGGTTGTCCAAAAGAGTTTTGACGATGGCTGCCCGAGTACGAAGAACCCACCATCATTACCCTCTTAACTTGTACGCAAGAGACAGCCACTGCCACCCCCATAGGATCGGTTCACCATCAAGTCGCGTAAAAGCACTTCGGACAATGCCTCCGGAAGCAAGGGGAGTTATCCACGAAGCGATTCCAGCCGATTTTAGCAATACTCCGCCGCCTCGAAGTGCATGCAATGACAGTTTCTGTCATAATTTCCTCCCAGTTTTGGATAAGCTATCGTGATGGAACTTCTTGTCCACTCTGGGCAGGGGACGAGAGGGAAAAACGTAAGATGAAGGCGTCCGGAGTCAAGCCTTTCTTTGCTATCGGTTCGAGTAAACCTAAATCAGATTCCACGATTGGTTCGAGCAGCCCGGTCAAATCAATGCCAAGACCGTCCGGCGCTACACCGATAAGTTTCCACTCACCTAAATAGCGTGTGTCAATGGATGCCGGACTAGTTTGCCGGTTTTCACTTCGCACCTTCCGGAAAACCTTCAGCTCATTTGCCGATAGAAAGACTCGGAAAGTGCCAGAATTGCCTGGCAGGGTCTTGCACTCGTAACGGACGGGTATGAGTCCACCATCTTTTTCCTTCAATCCGAGAACGTCGAAACCTGCATTTCCCCATATGTTCGATATCCACAAAGCCTTTCTGAGTGTTTCCTCGGTACGCTGTTGTTCATATTTGGCACGCACGACCTCCAGCACCCGTTCGGTCTTCCCACCCAAGGGAATTGATTGGAATAAGAGTTTCCAACACTTGTCGGATCCATGTTTTTCCATCAGTTCTTTTGTTTTTGAGGCAATGTGGTGAACCAACTGCTCTTCTGCTCCATGCCCCAGAATTCCTTGTTCCGTTGACCGTCTGGCATATTCCGCGCTGTCTTGAGGCGCCAACTCGACCCTGCCGAGACCGGTACTGCAATCGACGACGCAAATGCCCGTCGAGATGATATCCTTAACCGGCTTGAACTTCGGTCGAAAATTGCGGACCCCTGCATTCAGCTTCGACATCGATGAGAACAAGTCTGCAAGTCCAATTTTCCCGAGATAGTCGCGAACAACTTGCTCCGGATCAAAATCAAGTCGCTGACGGGCTTTGGCAAGCAAATCATGCCATGTGTCGCCGACTTCTTGGGTCCCTTCAGCCATCCTCTCAGAAAGCTGCCATTGCAGATAATGGAGGAGGTTTTCTAAGGAGATGGCTTGAGCCTCCCACCACCGGTCGAGTTCGCGATCGTTGCGGTACGCTACATCCACCTGTGGTATAAATCCACGTTCGATGCTGTCCCAGCAAAACTGGTTAAGTTTCTCCTGCAGTTCCGACGCAGTTCGCATTGGCCATGGACAGTTGTTTGGTGGGCTTATCTTATCCTGATTTAATTGCAGTACTTGCTGCCAATCGGTCGGAGGGTCTCTAAACGTTAGTCCGATCTCCGCCAGGGCAGAGGTCACATGCTCTAGAAAACGCTTTGTCTGTTCTTCCGTTAGTGGAATAAAAACCTGGGCAAACTCTTTTGTCAGAGAATCGGCCATCTCCTTAGTCAAAAACGCTTCGAATCGTCTGCGATCCTCCGGGTTTTCGAGATCTATCAGTCCCAGTGCCCTAGAAAAGAGATCGGAGAACATGCGGTTGCCAGCCACATGTGCTGCAATGGCTTCGCCGAATTCCGACAACGGAGGGAGGCTGATGGTTCCATTCCTTTCGTCTGTTCCATCGAATATGATCTCGCCCTGTCGATTGTCTTCCTTCCAGAGTACGTCCCCGTAACTGGTCTTACGCTGGTCATCCTTTTGGTCTATTTCGACCCCACCCGCCACTAACCGATAGATTCCCCAGGCGTTCCTAACATGGCGAAATTTCAGCCTGGACCAGCGATCCCGACATTCGGAGACTGGCTTTGGTACGGCTAGGGAGGATAAGTGGGCCAGCGCTAAAAGACCAGGGAGCAAGGGCTCGATTGTTTTCTTGTAAAACTCGGCACAATTGTTTTGCTCAGCCATCTCTTCAAAAGGCGCAATTTCCACATGAACTGTGAGAACCTGGCTGGCAAGTCCATGTTGGGCGTTCTGCAGTTCTTTCACACCCGCACCAAGTACGGCAACGACGATGGGTAAATGAGGGAAATGGCGTGCCACGACTTCCCGATCTCGGGCTTCAGTGACGACATACCCGCCTCTCATATCCCTATCCCAAGCCAGACGTCGCCTTCTTATATGAGTGCTGTCGGAACTGGACTGTTGGTCAGAACCCCTGTAAATCAGCAGAGGTATCGTGACACCTTGTTTGGGTTTGCTGCACGCGGCATTGAACAGGGTGCTGAAAGCTTCCAGCAGCGCCTGTTGCCGCTCCGGTTCCAATCCCTTTGCGAGGTCGTCGTTCGTAAGACCCTTTTGATGCGGCAGTGAGTCTAGTGTCATATGGACATACCGGCCATTGTCTTGGGCGAGCACTTCTGCATCTAAACCTGGCATGGCTCCCAACATTACCCACATTTCTCGCTCAGTGGGTTTTTCGTCCGTCTTGAAGGGGACTCGATCCAGAATCTTCGATCGGCGATCCTGTGGGGGCAACAACACAAGGCATTCTGGCGCTGCATACCGGCCATCATCGAGACCAACCCAAGCATTTTTAGACAACATTTGATGTACCGTAGAACGTGGTCGGCTATCCTTCTCATCAGATCCTGACGCGGCTAACTCATGAACGACCAACGGTTTCAAGTATTCCCACATTTCTTTTACCCCCCCGGCAATGCCAGGAGACTCCCACTTTGGCTGAGGATTTTCACTGTTCCCCTTTAAGACGATTGTCATGTCGGGCGGATGCTCGCCGGGCTTGAGCAGAACAAGGTGTGGTGGAGTTTTCATCGGCGCCACCAACCCCTGTTCACCATCTTCCACTAAGGCAAAGCACTGTCCACGCACGTCTGGGTTAACACCAAGGAACGTCAGGAACTGCAGGCGGTCAATGTCTGCCTCGCCTCCCCAGTTTATGGCAGACTCATCCACATCGCTCCAGGTTAATTGCCTGGCTGGTTCCCAAAACCCTTGTTTGGTCGGCAGAAATAAGGTGGCTAAGGCTCGTCCCGCCCTTTGATGTTCTGGGTTACCATCAATTGCCCGCCAGCCGGTGGGAAAATTCTCTTTACTGCCTGCAGGTGGTGTCTCTGTGCCGAGCTGCACTCTGTAGAAGAACAACGCTAGCTCGATGAGTTCGCTTTGTTTTTCGATAGCAGCATTTGGATCGGTCGTTTCCGGGTTGGCTTGTAGAAGTTGGTCCGTTATGCACCCCGGTAGTTGACGAAACTCCTGCAATATCGCCCAACGATCGACAGGCTTTGCACCGGTCAAAGACTTACTACTATCGAAAGGCGCTGGGAATTCATAAGCCGTTACCGCTACGCCACGATCGATCATGGCTTGAGGAAGTTTGAACTCAGTGTCTTGGCGAAGAAGATAGACTTTGCGCCTATCTTCTTTGTCCGGCAAACGAACCGCTTTGAGTTCTGTATCTTCTCCCTGTTTCGCGCTTGTCAGAGGTATTACTAAGGCTCCTACTTCGAGCAAGCTATCGCATAGGTCTTTAGCCTTTGTCTGGTTGGTCTGTGTCCAGTTGTTGCTGTAGCCGGTGAGCCACGGTAGCCACCTTGCACAGGCGCACCAGAAATCGTCGAATCTCTGTTTAGGCCATTGACGGTTTGAAAAAAAAGCTTTGGCCAGTTTGCTCCAAACATCAAAACGGTTGTCACGAAACAAACGCTCCTGGACATACAGTGCCAGTTGATGGTGGGGGGAGAATTCTTTCGAATTCTTAGGCACATAATCCGGTGGGGTAAGGAGTCGCCATAAATCTGGGCGCGGATTGGGCGGCGTTTGCCTCGAAACCTGCTCCACCTGCTCGGGTTGGATGACTTTCCATTCTAATTGCCCGGATAAGCTTTCACTAAGATCAAGCTCACGGATGAGACAAAGAAGATGAAGCTCCGCATCGGCCTCAATTAACTTGGCGTTGTATGGACCAGCACTTTCTTCCTTTTTTATCTGTAACGTCTTGCGATCGATACCTAGTTGGAAGTCACCATGCAGATCGATACCAAACGCTCCGGAAACTTGCGTCGGCAAATAGCAAAAGAGCGTGGGTGGAGCAGAGTTATCCTTTATTTCCGGTGGCCAGGCAATGGCTGCACAGGGCTTTTTAATGTCCAGCTTAGCCTTTTGTGCAAGGGCATTCCATTCCCCCACTGTAGCATCCGTTTTCCAGGACAAAAGCGTCCAGCCGTCTTCCAATTGGGTGTGGAGTTCCATCTCGCCGTCAAGGTCCTTTACTCGTAGATCGATTCTCTTGTTGCGGAGTCCAACGAAATGCAGCCGAGATTTGCTCAATTCCTTGACTGTTTCTTTAACCGTCTCGCAAATCTCATCGTCTTTAAGTGGGAAACAAATGATCGTTGTGGGAAGAGCGCGGTCGAAGCTATCGGCAATATCCTTGGGCATAGCGAAAGCATGCAGTGGAATTGGGAAGTAGAAAGACGGCACAACTCGTTTGCGGGAGGGGTGAGTTTGCAATCTTTGGATAAGACCGTTATTCTCACCCCATATTCCGACTGGACTCTTTTCGTTCTGGTATCCATTCAATAGCTTGGCACAAACCTCCGGTGTCAGGCTATTGTGCATTTCGAACCCCCACCACCCATCTTCTGCGGGGTTCAATTGACTCCACACTTGAACGCGGTCGGCAACCGAAAATACTGAACGAAAGCCAACTCCTTTGTTCCCGAAGTTTTCGTCCGGGGTTTTATTCGACGTGTGAATTGAACATAGGGCATTAAAATCGGAACGCTTACGGTAACTGTCGGTGGTTCCTTGCATGTAATCATAGTTGGGATCTACTGTAACACCCTTGCCATCGTTTGCTATGAACAGCCAGAGAGTTCCCTCAACATCTCTCAGTTTGACCCATGCAACCTTTTCGGACTGATCCAGAGCATTCTGCACCAACTCCCAAATCGCACGTCCAGAATACTCAAGTTCAAGCGCTCCTTCACCCCCTTTTTGCTGTTCAATGGTTTCTCCACCCTGCTTAATGTAGTATTCGTAATGATGAGAAAATACGCTCTTGAGAATACTTGATTTTGCGCCGCAAATGGCCACTTTCCTCTCCAATTCGAGATAATGGGTATTCCGATGATTCCGACAATGTTGGTTCAATTGGATCTAACAAATACCTGGTGATTTGTGTCTACATCACCCAGCAACCTACCCAACTCACGGACTACACCCACACGAAATCTTTAATCGAAGCTCCGGTCTTGTCAATGGCATCGATAATAGGACCTCTCAAACGGTACTCAAATCGGAGTCTCGTACGACATTCCATTAGGATATAAGCGTTTTTCTTGACCTGATCGACCCGCTTTCCGAGGCCTATATACGATGCTTGTTCTTCGTACATAAGAGTCTCTGAGTACAAAACGGCAAATGTAACAAATTTTTTCTACTCTGTTCCCAATTTAAACTCGAATTTCGGTTGTCCACCCACCATAGCCGACCAGATAGATCTCAAGATTAACCTCGTTTGCAATAATTCTTCGTAATCTAGAGAGATATTTTTCATAGAAACCAGGAATCCATATATCGGTTATGATTATTCCTTGTGACGTTTGCCCGGCACAATCTCCTTGGAAGTGTTTATCAACCTTGTCAAGTATTTCATTAAAGCCGTAATGCCCGCCTCCGTTTTTGAAGCTTCCATTTAAAGAGAAAAAGAAGGCTATGTCATAGCACTTATTGCCGTGGGCTCCAGGATAGCAGTTGAAATCGGGCTCTTTTCCGAACATTTCCGCAATGATTTCCGAGAGTCTCCAGATTGGAATTCCTTCTGAACCAGTATCTGCGATACGCCTTGCAATGTCGATAAATTTACCCATTATGAATCTCCCTTATTCATTAGGATGTTTCAAAAGCGCCTGTGTACATCCCTAAAGCCTGCTTCAACTCATGGGCGACCTCGTTTTCCAACTCTTGAGGCTCAATTACCTTGGCCTCAGCCCCGAACGACAACACCCATCTCTTTACATACCACCACCCTGATGTTGTCATCTCCAAGATAATCGAGCCATCCGGCTGATCAGTGATTACCTGGCTATCCGCCCAGACTCTCTCCTTGACGTATCTCGCCTGATCGACAGAGATCCAAATTTTCACCTTAAGGGAGTCATCGTAAACTATGTCAAAGCCCGGACTTAAAAGAGCTTTTGCATCGAAATCTTTGGGGAAATCGAAGGTGGAATCGGTGGGCTCTATTGCTTGTATCCTATCCACCGCCAACGTTCGGACCTCACCGAAAGTTGTTGCATTCACGATGAGATAAAGTCCGCCGTCGTTTTCAAAAAAACAGAGAGGATCGATTTTGAAATTCTTCACTTTGTCGTCTGCAAAGGAATGGTATTCCACGTAACAAGACTTTCTCTGGAGCATGGCTTCGGTGCAATCGTCAATTAACTGCTCTTTTCCGGAATAGTCCTTAGAGCATTTGGGACATGAGACAAAGAGGCCGCTTATTTTTTCCATATGAGTGCCCAGTCCGTTTGAAACCATCTGCTCGATTTTTCTGAAAGCGGAATCGATTCTTTGTCCGATATTTGTTTCAGTAAAAAGACCAGACTCGTTTTTGAGCAGGAAAAGGGCGACGACTTCGGACAGCGTCAAGCTGGTATTCGGGATAGTGAGATTAGGAAGCTTTTTGACGTATGAGTCTAAAACTGTCCATCGTTTTTCTTTGCCGGACAATTCGGATTCAAATAACGGGATGCCCAGGGCCTCCATAGTCTCCCTTATCCGGTAGACTGACCTCCGGTCAACACCAAGGTGTTCAGCCAACTCATTGGTTGTTGCTCCCTGGGGTCTACAGAGAAAATCGAGCGCTTTTAGAACCTTTATAAGAACTCTTCCAACCATAGACGGGAATCCTCATTATGATTTTACCTCCCCCACGGTTCACCTTTTCTATTATCGACCCACTAAGGCGGAAACATAAGCCATAATCCCAATAATCGATCAGGCGCTTTCAGGCACGAATGCAGCAAAATCACCCGAACTTACTTCCGATGTGTGACAGAAAGTGTCACATTAACCAAGTATGCTTCGAAACGTACTTGGCCCACCCAGAAAAGGGAAGGGATTAAGACCCTGCGTTCGTAGACCGAAATAAATCGAATGAGGAAGCTAAAGAAAGAATCCATGTCGATTTATTCAACTTTTTATATCGAAGGCCAGTTCGGGATCAATCGCCATATTTTGCAACGGTGGATCGAAAGCGGATTTTTGAAACAATTTAGCGAGGTTGACAACCAGGAACAATTTATGGAGGTCGATGGTGAACAAGGGAAATTTCATGTGTTCAGCTATGAAGCTGTGACGAGAATCATTCTTTTTAACGAATTGGTCAACTTCGGGATCAATTTTTTCGATGCCAGTCAAATAGCCTATCGAATCAGCTTCGAATTTGATCCGATACTGCAACAATTCGGAGCTGATCTTGTTTTAATTCGAAGGAGGGGGTCAAAAAGCCAATACGAGCTTCACGAGCATTCGTCGATCGAGGGACCTATCCCAGAGAAACTCTTTTTACATAATAAGATGTGCCTGGTGGTTGATCTAAATGAAATCCGAGAAAAGCTAGATTCAGTGGTTGGCATGACTTGGTTAGGAGGCTGGCGTTCACGCCGGACTCGTAAATAATCTTCCCTCTGAGGCCATGAGTTTCTTGAAAAAGGGTCATGTCCCTGCAATCCCTCACGACAAAGGATCGTCTCCTTTGAACACACGAACAGGGTTTCCACGTTCGACTCTGTTGTGCACGTCCCATTTCTCCCGGCGTTCTTTTTGCGCGCCGGCTGCGGCTTTTTGTTCGAGCAACCTGTTTAGTCGAGCCAGCGCAAGTTTGCGATTTAGGTACTGTGAGCGCTCTTCCCGCCCGATGGCGCTAAGGCCTGTTGAAATGTGGGTAACTCTCACAGCCGATTCAGTTTTGTTCACATGCTGCCCACCCGGACCGGAAGAGCGCATCGTCTCAATCCTGATGTCGTTTGTCGACAGTTCGAATCTACCAGGAACAACGATCAAATCGACCCCAACATACCAGTTGCGACGTTTGTGGTGTGGCCGGAAAGGGCTTGCACCCACCCACTGCACCGTTCCGACCCATTGAGACGCGAATTGAAGTATCCCTTCTTCGCCGTCAAGGGCGAGCAGAATGGACTTGAATGTGTCAGGGCATTCGTCAGGGACGGCCTCAAGGAGTCGGACCTGCAAACCTGCTTTTCCCGCCTCCTTAACGAGTTGGTGGTATATACGGTTCACAAGCCTGCTACACTCGACCGGCCCTCGGCCGGAAGTGATTTGCAGCCACTCTGTCATGGATTATCTCAGTGTCCTCGTCTTGTAGGTGATAACTGGTCGAAGGGCGGCAATCACCCTAATGAGCCCGGCATCGACGAAGGCCTTTACGACCGTTTCAATGTCTTTGTAGGCATGGGGCGCCTCTTCGTATAGAAGTTCCTTATCTTCGCATATGACACGGCTGCCAAGCTCAGTGCGGGTGAGAGCTTCGGGACTGAACCGGGACCTGAGCCGAGTTCTTACATCGCCCCGTTTCCACTTTCTGCCCGCGCCGTGTGTGATAGAGTGAAGACATTTTCCCTGGTCACCGGTCGGCATAACCAGATAGCTCAGCGTGCCGCGAGAACCGGCGATAACGGTTGGGCCTTCCGAAGGGACAGCTCCTTTGCGATGCAGCCAGCAAGGGCATCCTGCAACGATACCCCGTACAATACTGTTATGACAAACGTCCAGAATTTGATTGCCCTCAGAGCCTAAAGCATCGAGGAATCTGTTTGCGATAAGTCTCCTATTCGTCCTTGCCCAAGCCAATGCATGATCGTGCCTCTTAAGATATTCGGCAGCGTCCTCGGAATCGTCCGAGAGTCCTCCCGCCTTATGCCGGTCAACGTGGGATCTAAGCAAAGCTTCCCCAAGAGCTCTTGATCCGCTGTGGACCAGCAGAACCAGCTCTTCAGTCGAGAGTCCAAGTTTTTGGAACAACTCTGGATCCTCCACTTTCTCTATCATCTGAAGCTCGGAAAAATGATTGCCCCCGCCAATTGATCCTAAACCTGGGTCTGCAATGCCGGAAGGAATACCTTCCTTCTCAAGACTGGAAACAGCAACGTCAGGGTGTAAAGGAGATTCAAGATCAAGTCGAGCAGTCCATCGGTCGAGCTTTATTTTACGTCGCTTAAGATCGGTCCTCCATAGTCCCATACCGCATCCGACATCATTGCCGACCAAATAGGGATAAAAAATGCCAATTGTGGCGAATACGGCTCCCACAGGAATTCCCTTGCCGGGATGAAGTTCTGGCAGCCCAACAGCCATAATCATCCCAGGCAGTTCGGCTGTCTTTTCCAGTTGCCGTATTGCTTCTCCCTCGATCCAATTGTTTTCCGCTGTGATGATGCGAATGATGGCAGGGGTCGGTTTAGAAGAACAGCCCATTAGATATTTCCTTTACGCCTTGTTAATTCTTTCAACTCATCAGATGCATATTATCTTCAGATAGTCTTCCGCATCTTGCGGGAAAGGATCTAATTCGCTCCAACCGTACTCTTTTAAGTCGGAAATTATATGTTGCCTTGCGGCTTCACCGGCCTCCCTGCCAAAGAGTTCAATGACTTGTATTATGCCGGCTTCATTGTGCCTTATTCTTCTGTGCCGAGCGCCTTCGCTGGCGTAAAAAAGTTCATCAAGCCAAAGGTGAACTTCTTCAAACCGGCCGCCAAAGGGTCTTTCCGATTCCTCACAGTGCTACTCGAATGTCACTTCTTTTCCCCAGCAGGATTCTCACTCAAATGGCGCCTGGGCCAGAGTCTTTAGACCGCTCACCGGGATTCCGATTCAGAAGGGCATTCCTTTTCGTGCCCCACAACCCCGGCACAAGTCGCAATCGAAGCTGTTGCGGTCGCCGCATTCCTTGCATTCCCAATCATCATCAATAAGAAGTCCCCTTCTTTCGAATTCGGCGATAGCTGCTGTTTGGTCCGCATCAAGGTGAGGGTCCGGGGCGATGATGTTCATGGCGCGAATAGTAACCAACTCGTCCAAAAGGTCGAAATCGGATTTTTCGCCGAGTTCCCAATTCTGCAGTTCCATATCTTCAATCTGTTCGGGCGAATAATACTCCAGTCCATTCATTCCATTGCTCCTTCTATGACATGAATCCACCATGCTCTTTGTCAAATTTCAATTCGATAGTGCCGGTCAATCCATGCCGAGTCTTTGCGACTATAACCTCGGTGATTTCTCGTTTCTCTGCGTCAGGAGGCCAAAAAGAAGGCTCAAGATACTTCCCATTTCCAAAATTCCCCAAACACCCATCCCTGTGCGTAAACAAAACCGTATCGGCATATGGCTCGACAACCTCCGGAGGGCAAACTCCAGATTGGTTTGCCAGGTCTGAAAGCCTCGGACGATTTTTCGGTCGAATATCGACACTGCCGGACAGGGTAGAAACCAGCAGTATTGTTGTTTCAAGATCTTCAGCCGCGGCTTTTAAAGTTTTCACCACCCCCCTTTCATTTCTGTAATCATTCATCAGCTCAAGGTGATCGACTATTAACAGGCCTACTGAGTGCCGATTTTTCAATTCGCAGGCAGTTACCCAAAAATCATTGAGTGAGATAGCTCGGGAGTCATCAATCCAAATTGGTACATCATTGAGAATTTTGGAACGATTATGGAGAATGCTGATCTGGGCTGACGATAAAGTATACTTATCATTTCTCATCGACTCACTGCTGACTCCCGAAAGTCGGCAGAGGATTCTCCAGGCAATCCATTCCTTCATGCACTCCAGGGGAAAAATAGCAACGGAGATGCAGTCATTCACTGCTGCCTTGATGGCTATATCGATGGTAAGGGAAGTCTTGCCTGTAAAGGGGCGACCAGCGAGAAGAACCAGTTCAGAGCGTCCAAATCCATTGATCATCCGATCGAGATCGGGGAAGGGTGTGTAGATTTTTAATGGGTCGTCCACATTTTCACGACGCACCGCTGAAAGAATCCAAGAGGCCTCGCCAAGCATACATCCTGAAGCAAGCATGCCCCCCACCCATCTTAGGAAATGCCGCCTGGTTGTTTCAGTATCCATCTTCAAAGCCTCACTATGGCAATCGACTGGCCAATTTGCCGCCGGATCATCACCGTCTTTCGGGTAAATTCAATCTTTCCATTCTTCAAGAGCGCAATAGCATGAACCTGTGACGAATTCCGTCATAGTTGAAATGGATTTTTTGACCACTTCGATTCGGTGGAGAAACTGACAGCTAAGCCTTTTCCGTCAATCAGTCATTGAGATAATAGAAGATCTGGTATCTTATTTTGGGGTCAAAAATGCCTCGTGGGAATGCGAAGGGATTGACCAATGTGCACACGGATTTCCACCTGAGCAATCGGGCCATTGATTTTCGATCATGGCGCAGGTGGTGAAAACTAGCGGAGGAAGTAAAAGCCATTCCTCCTGCCGGATATTGAAACCGAAAAGAGCTGAAACGAGATGCTCAAATAAAGGTATGGGCTGACCTTGTGGGCGTCTATCGCGATAAATGCCCCCTCAAATTTCAACGCTGAGGCAATTTCTTGACTTGTCCACCAAACGCCATCTCGCTAGGTGATTCACCAATCTGTCCCAGGAACGATGCGAAATACCTCTTCGTGAAGAACCACGGCGAGAAGCCCGGTCTCGTTTGTATATTTTGGTATTTGTTGGTATTTGATGGATTACAGTTGTCCTGAACGTGTGAACAGTTCCTAATCGCCCTCCACTGACCGCGAATTTCGCCGCCGCTGACCTGCCGATGCTCTTCTCCGATCCGGATGGTGGTTTTCCGTTCGCATATTCGGGAAGCAGGAGAAATGCACAAGAACGCCATTCCAAAACAGTCCTGACCCTATCAGGTCTTCGGCTCCGACTCGAATATCCACTCCGGCGCCGGGTGAAGTGTGCCCAGTAACTCGGGATTTGAGGGTTTTATCCCACCACCGCATTGCTGCCTTAATAGATGCCCCGTTCAGTTCCGGCTCACTGAGAACCTCGAATGCAAAACTTTTGATCACTTTGTCGCAGACCTGAGAAAACAGAGTAGATGTCCCAAGTATCTCTAGACCAAGAATACCCTGAGCATTGATGAAGATCGCCCCTATCTGGTTTTCTACGGGGCGTATCGCTTCCACGAATTTTTCCAGCTTATGAGCTACCTTCTCGCGGCCTTCCCTGAAATCTGATGTTGCAGAGTTAACGCCCAGTTCGTGCAACGACGTGCTGACTTCATCCCATACTGCACTCTGATCGCTCCGGAAGCCGCCGCTCTCACGCACACTGGCGGATACTGTCGCCTTTTGTACAGCACGAGATCGAGCCCGGAATACCGATCCTGCTGAGTCGAAATAGGCTCTTTGATGCTGCCACCGTCCAGCTTGGATGCATGAGACAGGAATCTTCACTTTCGTGTTTGCGAGAATAATGAGAGTGGTATTGATAATTCGATTCTGCTTGCCGCCGACCACTTCCTCCCCATCCAGAATTATTATGGGACGATCTCCCGTGTTTTCCAGTAGGAGAAAAGGGACTTCCCCAGCGGGGCCGGTTTCGGTAATCCTGGCCACCCGTCTTTTCAATGCTAATTCAAGAGGCTCCAATACTGGAATTTCAGGAACCTCTTTGGTGAGAATCGGGATAACGCCGAGCCCCTGAACGCACTGCGAGTCGCCAAGGGAAGTTGATGTCTTTATAATGTCTTGAAGAGTACTCATTTGCCCTCCTATACAGAAACTACGTTTGAATTAAAATTTCCTCATCTCACTCAAAATCAACACCATAGCTAAGGTATCTAAGTGGCAATACTCAAGTAGTTCTGAATAAAGCCGCTGCTGCTCATTCAAGTCGGGTTCTTGAATCATCCGAACCCAGGCGGCTGAAGCCATGTCGCCGCTGTTAATCGGTAAGTTCTCGTAGGAATATCCGTCTACCAAAGCGGGAAGGACATTCTTGATGGAATATGAGCCGTTCAATTTCCAGTGGTATATAGACTTGTCTCGGAATGGAACCATCAAGTCCTTGATATTTGCAATAACGGCGCTAATATCGGCGCTCTTTTCAGGAAACCGGGCAGCCAGTTCCTCTAACCGCTTGACTTCGAACCTCTTGTTCCACGTCAGAATGCAAGCGCCGGGAGGCATCGCAGCAAGGAGATTGGACAGAAACTCCTCACAGGGGTTTTTCAGACCCTTCGCCAGGTATGCGTGATGGACTGGGTCTTCTCCCTCTTTCTCGATCACATGCAGCGAAAACTGAAAAGGCAGTTGTTCATAGGGCCTCATGCCGTCGAATAACGGGATCGGAACCATGTAGGTGGTTTCAAAATCCATGAAGCAGAGAGGAAACCAGAGAGAATCGAGGAAAGCCTTAACAGCCACTTTATCAACATAGTTCTTCTGGTTGATAAGTCCGTCCAGTTGCAATTTCTGCAGCCAACCCAGCTTATCGGTCGGCACATCTTCCATGCTCACGGTCCCTTGCCGATATAGCTCGAATGCATTCGGCCGGCCGGTCCCCCGGAAATCAAATACTGAGTTCTCGGGGATATGTGCCCAGCAGTGTCCGTGGAACGCGCAAGTGTGAGGATCATTGCAATTAGGGCTTATATCTGTCTCCGGAATATCGTTCTGCAGCATCGCTTTCATTGCCGCCAGCTTGGCCACGACATCGGACTGCATTTCCCAGATTTTGTCCGTCAAATCGACAATTGTAAAAAGTTGTTCCGCATCGATAGTGCCTTGCCGGACGTAATCGGTATTCAAGTGAACCAGGCAGGCTTTTACCAAATGCAGTCCAGTTCCGGAGATGGCATAGTATTGAATTGCGATATCATCCGGGTAAAGTTCCTTGGGACCTGCGGAACTTTTCACTTCGTAGAGTTCCCAACCGTCAGGCCCGAGGTGCAGAATGTCGGCCTTTATGAAAACGCCGTCATAGCTGAAGGCCCCTTCGTAAATCGTTGATGCGCCGTTGGAAATCGCATCCTGAGTCATGGCCAATTGTTGTGAATGAGAAAGATCACCATAGGGGACCAGAACTCCCCCTGAAAAAAGCTCCTGGGCATACCGACCCACCTCGGCGCCGAAGTCGAGTATCGCCTCCTGTTCAGGTGACTGTTCATCTTTTAATTCCGGCTGGTACTTGTGAAGCCACAGGGCTTTGTTGCACTGGAGTCCTGTCATGTAGAGCGATTTGCTTAAATACAGGTTGGGTCGTGTGCTCATGAGGACTTCCGCACTGATCATTTTACATTCATAGGCATGTGGGAAGCTCGTCGCTTAGTGGGATAATCTCGAAGGGGACGGCCTTTTTATACATTTCCTGCACCCTTCGCTTTATCTCCGCAGGCCCCATGTCTTTTATCTCTTTGAGGAAAAGCACGAAGTCTTCACTTCCCTCGTAGATTTGTACCTCCTGCATCTTGCCGTCGACGAGGCGGTGGTAACTGGTTCCCCCAGCATAATCACCTCCGGCTCCCCAGGTCTTGTCATATTCGATAGAGTGTGCATACAAGAGGCCTTCGAGTTCATCCCATTCGCCATAGTTGATGTCGTTTGCTTCGAAATCGACTACGTCGTCTTGAAACTCCAGATACTCATAATACAGGGCATCTCGCATCTGCTCAGGGTCATCGTTGAACTCGGCCCGGAGAAGCCACTCGTAATCGATTTTCCGAATCTGAACTGATACATGTGTCCTATCTCCCATTTCCTTTTCTCCTCCGCTCTCGCCTTTAAGCTCTGAACGGGACTACCCGAAAAATCCGAACGACGGCGTAAACTGCGCGGCCGGCATCGAGAAAGAATTCGCCCCCATCCGGGATAGTGCTGCCGGAAAGTTCGTGGTAAGTCCGACTCACTAGTACATTCAACTCGCCGGGGTCTATCTCAGTTCGGTGTTCAAATTCGAGCACTTCCGCCTCTTCTCCGTTCACGCCCGGGAAGTATGCCCGGAAGGATTTTCGACTGGATTCCACTACAATGCCTGGTGCTGGCTTCGCGTCGAGATCGAAAGTTTCGCCTGTTTGGACTTTCACGGCTTGTGCCTTTCTCAATGTCAATATGGCTAAGTTCCAATTCGTAATACGTATAAGTGCTTCTGGCTGAGCTAACAAGCAAAAAATTAAATGAATTCATAATCTTATAAATACTTCGATGAGGGGGATGCAGGGAATAAGCAACAGGAAAAAGGTGTTGAGAATGCCGCCTGGCGAGATCGACCGAATAACCGGCTTTATCGCTGTCTCAAAGTGACCCGTTGGATAACACCTCTGAAATCGGGACCATGGCGAGAAGCCCAGTCTCGTTGGTCTCACTTGGTATATCTTTATGGATGACGGATTTCACAAGTTCGCCTCTGGACAGTTCGGCTCACATGCGAAGCCCCGGCGGGTTCGTGCCACTGGTGACTGCTGAGATTTAAGTGATTAAAGTTGAGGTGATTTGCAACGTCACGTCGCTACAGACCCTGTAAAATTGATACCGCCGCCTGCACAGGCAGGATTAAGGTGAAGATGCTTTGTGATAGCTATTTTACGCTCTAGAGTTGTGAGTTATTATATGAAGGAATAGGTAATAAAACAGCGATACAGAACCCAAATCGAAGCCGCCGAAGGCGGAAACGACCATGGGACCCGGGACATGCTTCTTCTTTCTTTCTGAATCAAGGAGAAAAAAGAGAAGAACGAATGAACAGGCGGGAGGAGCCTAAAGCGACGACGCCATGGCGACACCTCCCCGAGCCGAAGGCGAGGAAAGGAGGTGGAAGCCACAACAACGAACACAAACATCGAGCACCATCGCGCCAATGGCTGAAAGCCAAGCCGCGCCTTGAGCACAGTGCGAATATCAGATACACAGAATTCTCGGATCAGGAAATGAATGAAACATTGAATCGATAATCACTTGATAGGACACGGATATTGAGTACGCATGACTGACATGTAAGACTTCGACATGACTGAACGTAACTGATCAGCATATCGTGATTGAGTAATGAATGAATCATGAACTGCGAGTACAGGAATACGACGTTGATTGAAGTGATGAATTACCTTTAGCGCGATACGTGAATCACGATATTGAAGGTCCAGCCCGATACCCGAATAGAAGTACTGACTGATTGGACGGTGTAACTCCTGGAACATATCAACGAGTTGGCTGACTGAGAGATTGTGTTGAAGAAGTACATTCCTGACCCTGAACTTGCCTCGCTTACATTGTTCGAATATCTCATAATTGCCTGATCCCACAGCATCGGCCTTTTCGTCAGAGTTCAGGATAGCTTGTAGGAGCTTCTTCATAAAGTCCCGAATTACCACCTTCTCGTCCAAATCAAGGCTGGGTATCGCGTCCAGTACTCCCGTATAAGGGTCCCCTTCAAATGCACGGTCGATTTTGGCGTAAAGCATTCGAATCGATAGACCGCTAAAATCGAGTTCGACAGTTGGTTCACCATCGATTTTGATGTATTCCCGCCAGTCACTTTCAAGCTGCTGAATACCCCAAACGGTGTGCGTGTATAGCCGGCCGCCATGGCGCAGGTCATTCGTATGGCTACAGGTGAGAGCCGTTACGAGGGGTTCGACTGGACGCCCGGGATAGTCCAGTTCAATTTGGTGTTCATGGCATACGTACCAGTATTTCCTGAGGATATCCGTTACGCGCTCAGTCTCTTTTGTCGGTTTGAATGGAATCTCTTCCTTTTTGACGTGGCGCTTTTGATCGCGTTTACCAGTCAAGGGGTTTTCGAAATACTTGTAACCTTTGAATTTGGTCTTTCTCAAAATGAGGTACTTGTCTGGTTTGTAATCTATTCCAGGGTTTTTTCTCAGGGGCAGCATATTGAATCCTTTTTTAGGGTAAATGCGAGTATATCGTCTAATCTTTGGATTGCCTGTTTTTACGCCAATATAGTTGTGCTGTTTCAACAGGTTGACATCTTTAATAATGGTTGAGGACAATTCTTTGCCTTCCCCTATCCAGTAATGTGTGTCCATGGGGACTATAAGGGGACGCTTTTCGTAGAGCAGGTTTGCGCACAGAATTTCAAATGTCTCGGTGCGTGATTTCCTGAAGATTTTTTGCGATGGTTCAAGTGTTCGGAGGAGATTGTCGCTTACGGCTTTCTGCGGGGGAGTGAGGCGCAGACACGGATCGAGAAACGGGGCTTTGTTGAGGCGTACGCCATCGATCTCCCCGGTGCGTTCTTCGACGTAGGATTGAATCCGCTTAGGAAGCGGAGGATCTAAATTATCTTCAGGCATAGGTTTCAATCTTCTTCTTGAGTTTTGGACGAGTCGATTTAGCAGGTCGGCTCGTCCGTTTTCCATGTAAGTGCCGTTCGGACCTTATTCCGGCACTAAATCCGGCATTGCGCTGTCGCCTTTCCCATATACCATTGATCCCACTCGATTTCTCCCAGAATTGACTCAACCGCTGCTCTCTGGAACGCCAGGAACGTGAGTTTTCCCCTTTCCACGAGGCTGATATGAACCTGCGCGAGGCCTATCAGTTCACCAAGTTCGCGCTGGGTCAATCCGCATGAGCGGCGTGCTGCTCTCAAGCTCTTCTTCTCGATATTTTGCGTTTCTCCCATTCCATGACTCCTCAACCCTGGTTCGTTCTATGCCATCTCAATATAATTTATTATGCCCTCCTATATTTATGAATGCTTGTAGCTCAAGAGCTGGTTCACAGGTTGAATCGGGTCCTATCAAAAATAATATAAAAGCCGGAGGCCCAAAAACATTGTTGAATTGAATGCTTATGGCAATGAGGACTTGAGAAATGGAAATACCTGATGACGCCATCGAGTCGATACTTGAGCAAATGAGGCAGATTCTGATCGGATTGAGAAATGTGCGCGCCGAGTTTGGAAAGTGGAGACAAGAGCCTGTCGAGCCAACTTCGCCAGCCGTTCAGGAAGAAGCTGAGCCCCCAACAGAGAAGCAGATTCAATTTCTGAAAGGCCTCGGGGTTGAAGAAATTCCGCCATCCAAGGAGGAGGCTCGTCTGCTGCTCCAGGAACTGAACGAAAAGAGGGAAGCTGGAGAGTATTCACCGCCGCCAACCGCGAAGCAATTGAAGTATCTCAAGGACCTCAAGTACGCGGGGCCGATGCCAGCAAGCAAGGAAGCGGCCTGGAAATTATTGCAAGAGCTCAAAAAGGATTGAATGAGTAAGGGTGGCTCTATTCCACTCGATATTGAGGTTGGCGAAACGAGGGCCATTGAATGATAAAGGAGCCGAGATCATGTACCAAAGCAAAACAACACGCATTCGGCCATCAAAGACACAGGTGGCCTCGAATGGTCAGAGTACGCCGATAAAACCAAAATGCTCGATACCACGGCAAAACAAAACAAACCGAAAAACTCAACACGACCAACTTACCGGGGAACACACCCTATGCGCGCCCGCATCGACTCAACCCAGGGGCCAAAGGTGTTGAGTGTTAATGCCGGCAGAAAGGAACCCAAGATATGAAACAGACAATATACGGATTGGCTCAAATAGGAAACAAGTACTACTACGCCATGCAGAACGAGGCATTTATCGTTCAGCTCAAGCCCAGCCCTATAGCCTGGCGCAAGACTCCATCAACATCGTGGCAACGGACGCACAGTCAGCTTCAACTTCTGCGACTTGACATGCTGGGTCTTGGAATTTTAGAGCTTGATCCACTTGCTGAATTTGATCGCTCGGCGGTCAAGGTTTACCGGCTTCATTCCTCAAATGGTAAATTTGAGTACGAGCCGGATTGGGATGACGCTATCCCCTATGGGGACTGGACGGACAAGAGCGACTGGAAAGAAATCCTCTCAAACCTTCTGAGCGAGATTGATCCCAAAGTGCTCAACAAACTGCGGGAATTTTCCCATTTCCACTGGCGACTTATCGAAGCACTTCATGAATGGCAGGGATTTAAATACCTTATCGACCCCAATCCGGCTCTTGCTGTATGCCTTGCCGGTCGTTTAAGGGTTGGATCCAAGGACGGGGGAAAACGGCCCCGGCTTGATTATAAAGACCTTTACTATCGCACTGAAGCAGAAATTGCTGGCGCCATTGGATTCGGAGACTCTGATGAGGTGGTACATATCCTGAGAAAAGTGGTTCCGGACGCGTGCAAACCTCATGATCTCTCCAACCTCGCAGGTTTAATTGCAAATCCAGTAACGAGAAAAGCCTTGATTGACGCCGATATTATCACCCACCCGGCCCTTCTCCTCCTGCGGAATCCCAATCTTGGTCCTCACTTGACCGGTAGCTTTCTCTCTGATTTTGCAAGGGTCTTTCCGCACTCGCTCGACATCCTAACTTGTCCATGGGGGCCGCTACTGCGGGGAGGCGGCAAAGGAGATGAGTTCACGTGGAAATACCAACAGGCCCTTGACGTGGTTGAGTTCGGTGAAGACCCAACAATCTATTCCATTGAGGATCTTGAGAGGAAGCATTCGACAATTTTCATGCAAGCCTATAACTCACGATACCACAAATGAGAGGGAGATGGGATCAGTCGGTATGGGAACTGTCAAAACCCACCTGTCTGCCAGTGAGACTGCCCTTTCTCAGGGATTCTGCCCCAGGCCCATATCAATTTGCCCAGTGTTTTCGGAAAGAGGGAAAATGCAAATATGATCCAAACATTGAAAGGTCCCGGGTAACCCACCGCATAACGCCATACAGGAGAGAAACATTGAAAATTGCATGCTGCTCTGACTAGAGTAGGAAGCAGACTGCGCCAAGCCGATCCTGAATCCCCTCGTCGATTCCGGACATGAAGTCCTGTCAGGATTCCTCGTGCTCCAGCCCAAACTCATTTGCGTGTCTCAGCAGTTCGAATCATCCGAGATCCCTGGCAATCATTCGCGCGGTTTCGTCAAGCCGGCTACTTGGTTGGTCAACTCATCAAAACGGGCCGGAGTTACCTTCCGGGTACTTTGTGCGTTTACAGGGCCATTCCGAGATTCCGCTTGCAATGGACAAATCCCACTTATTATAATACAATTTTGTATCAAATATTGGATACTACACGTTTTTATACATTTCTTGGCATGCTATTGAAACTTACTCGGGGGGCTCGAGTTAACTTTATTAAAACGGCCTATTAAATCCTATTATTCTGATCGGGCACCAGTTTTGCGTACTGATTCTGGGACTCTTTACATTGACAAGCCGGATTTTTGAGTTACGATTTGAATTTACCATTTCAACGCTCAACATGCTCGGGATTTCTGTGGACATCAGCATTTACAAGACTTTCACGCTTGTTGCCAAATACTCCAGCATTTCCATTGCCGGGGAGGAGGTGCATCTAACGCAGCCGGCGGTTACCAAGCAGATCCAGTACCTCGAGGAACTCTACGGGATGAAACTCTTCGTGAGGGACAACAAGCTTGTTCTCACCGAAGAGGGGAAACTACTGCTCGTCTATGCCAATCAGATCCTGAACACGTACAACGAGTCGCTGACCGCGATCAGGGAGAGTGGAGATCAGGTGAGGGGGACCCTGAAGTTCGGTTCCAATCTCACACTCGGTATCTACATTATACCGAAGCTTATTCAGCAGTTCTCTTCCATGTACCCCGAAGTCAATGTCGAGATCTTTATGCACAATTCTGAGCGGATTGTTAAAGCAGTCCTGCAAAAGGAAATCAATTTCGGTTTCATCAGTTCGGACATCAAAGAAAAAAAATTGATACGCCACCTTTTCTATGAAGACAAAATCGTAATTGTTGTCGGGAAACCGCTGGGAATCAAGACCAGGAATGTTGGGTGGGACGAACTGCAAGATTTGCCGTTTATAACTCGGGAAAGAGGTTCAGATATACGGGAAACAGTCGAACAGTGGCTAAAGGAGAGGAAGATCAGTCTTCGACCTAAGCTGGAATTGAACAATACGGAAGCGATCAAGGAGTGTGTCCGCTGTGGGTACGGATTCGCCTTCCTGCCGCGGTGCTGCGTGGAACAGGAACTCAAGCTCGGAATTCTCGATGAAATACAGGCGCCTTATTTTGAACCCGTCCAGGAGTTTCATATTCACCATTATGAAGGAAGGAAATTCTCCAGGCCCGAAACCGTTTTTCTTGAATTTCTTTTTCAGGCTATCGAATCCAGGGCTATTTCACATCCAAGAGTACCAATTTTGCCTCCAATGATAAAGAAATAGATTCCTAATCTTCAATAAAGTAAAACAACTAGAACAAGAATACTTGCATTCTTGATTTTGATTCCACAGTTATTGTAATCTACTTCATAATTTATCCTCGTATTTCTCTCAACACGCCCACCCTAAAATTGCGTCTTGTGGTCTCTTAAATCTCCTTCGAATCAGCATTCGCATAAGATTATGATAAATCATGCCCGACACATTTTTGTCCTTTGCCGCTAATTCAAGGCTTATAAACACAAATTTGTACGTATAACTTCTAGTTATACGCTGCATGAATTTTATGAATTTGACCTTCCGTGAGGCAGTTTGTTATTCACTAGACAGCTTGAATTGCAAAAGAGGAAATCGGCGTTTTAGACGAAAGAGGTTGAGGCAACAACGTGTTACTAAATTAGGACACCGAATGCAGGAGAAAAAAGGAATGGAAATCACTACTCTCGAAGCTGATGTTGTAATCGTCGGAGGTGGAAGCGCCGGCACGATGGCCGCAATCAAGGCAAAGGAAAGAAATCCCGCGGCGCGGGTGGTGGTCCTGGACAAGGGACCGATTGAAACATCGGGCGCTATTGGAAGAGGAATGGACGCGCTCAACATCGTCGCAGTCCCGGGGTACGGCACCCCTGAAAACGTGGTGGAGGCACTGACGAAGGTGACGGAAGGTGTTCTCGACCAGGAATGCGCCTATGTCCTCGGGGAAAAGAGCCTGCAGGTGATAAAGGATCTTGAAGACTTTACGGAGCGCGTGCCCGGCGATTTATTCCCGATCGATGAAAACGGAAACTACAAGGCGAGCTATCTCCATCCCACTGAGCACCCGCTGTATCTGGCCATGGACGGCGAGGACATTAAACGGGCACTTGCCAAAAGGGTAAGGAAATTAGGGGTAACGGTCCTGGACAGAACACCGGCCGCGAAGCTGATAACCGCTGATGACGGAAGCGTTGCCGGAATGGTCGGGTTCAACATGCGCTCCGGAGAGTTTTACTTCATCAAAACCCCGACTGTAATTCTTACCGCCGGAGCGGTAGGCAAATTCGGCCTTCCCAGAGACGGTTATTTGAGCGGTGTCTATGAGTTCCCGGGCAACACGGGCGAGGGTTTTGCCATGGCCTATGATGCCGGCGCGGAACTGGTGAACCTCGAATGCTTTCAGACGAACCTTCTCATGAAAGATTTCAACGGGCCGGCGTGCGGCTACGTTGTTATCCCGCGCGGCGGCTACGGGGTCAATGCTCACGGTGACAAATACTGGTCGCACGGCTACTGGTCCGGGGATATGTTCCTCGCCGTCTGGCGGGAGTTCCTCGAAGGAAGAGGTCCGGTCTATCTGAAGCTGGACCACCTGCCGGAAGATACCATTACGGGACTGGAAAAAATCCTCTGGGGGACGGAGCGTACGCTTCGCGGCGAGTTCCATAAACAGCGGGGAGAAGATTACCGACGATGGGATTCAGTCGAGCAGGGAATGGAAGAGATCTCTCTTTGCAGCGGCCACAGCATGTCGGGCATTCTCGTGAACAAGGATACGGAGACGACCGTGCCCGGCCTTTACGCTGCCGGGGACTGCGCCGCAGTGCCTCACCAGTACCTGACCGGGGCCTTCGTGTTCGGCGCCATTGCAGGCGAACAGGCCGTTGAATACGCCAAATCGCATAAGGCCAAAAGTGTCAACGTAGATATCCAACGGCTCGTGACCGAAATCAAAAAACCCCTTGAGGCCGAAGAAGGCCTGCCCGCCGAACAGGTGGAGTACAAGATACGCGCCAAGGTTAACCAGTACCTTACGCCGCCCAAGAGCGATCCATTACTGACGAAGATGCTTTGGTGGACAGAGCGGATGACCACAGAAGACGTGCCGCGGATCAAGGTTGATGACTACCACAACCTGATCAAAGCTACGGAGGTGCAAAGCATCATCACTTGTGCCGAGATGGCGGCACGCGCTTCTCTTCACAGGACGGAGAGCAGGTGGGGGCTTGGTCATTACCGCCTGACATACCCGCAACGTGAGAAGTTCTGGGAAGATAAATGGGTAACGCTCAAAAAGGACATGGCAACCGGGCAAATGGTGGCCGGCGAAAAAACCATCCCGCCGCATAAGTGGAATTTCCCGGTAAAGCTTGAATACGAATATCCGAAGATGAATCACGATATTGGAAAAGGGTATGTTCATCCGCCAAACGACACGCACGATGCCTGGATTGAGGAGAAATTCAAGAGGGAAGGCTACGAAGTACCTCCTCGCATCGTTCCCGGAAAGGAGAAAAACTAATGGAATGCGCTCGGCAGAATTACAACTGGATAAAGATTGACGAGGACAAATGCACCGGGTGCGGCCTGTGCGTGGAATACTGCCCAAGAGATGTGTTTAGAATGAGCGACGAAAACTACTCTTGTGTGAAATACCGGGACGATTGCTGGTACTGCGATGTGTGCACTTTTGTCTGCCCGGCCAAGGCCATCACAATAGAAGAGGTCCCTTATCTGGTTAAATAAGGGCGCATGGCGTGATGCATTCACGCTCACGATTCACGTTCGTAAACCAGGTGAGGGTAAAGCGAGTAAGTAGCAGGGGGGAACTTCGGTTCCTCCTCCCTCGCATTCAGGAGACTTCGATGTCAAGCGAAAAGGATACCAAGGCTACAATCGAGCTGTCCCGTAGAGCGTTCATGAAGTATGCCGGGCTTGGGGCAATTTTTCCGACGGTGCTGGGGATGGTGCCCAATCCGATTTCAGGAGCGCTCGGTTGGAAAGCGTATGCACAATCCGAGAAGCAAATATCCGATGAGTTCATGGAAATCGCAAGCAAGTATGGAAAGCCTTCCGGTAAGTATGGAAAGATAGGAGAGCCTGTTACGTTGACCGTGGGCTATCAACCTTACTGCACTCCTTACTGGACGTCCTCCATCAACAAACAGGCACAACTTTGGAAGAAATATCTTCCCGAAGGAAGCAATGTCGTATGGTTCCGGTCTTTATCGGGGCCCCTCATCAATAACAACATGTATGCAGGCAAGAATCAGATGGGGTACATGGCCGAAACGCCCGCCATGAGAAGCGGCGACACGGTAAAGTGCGACCTTATATCCATTACCGGATACGATGTTGGCGAAGCCGGGGCCATATGCGTCGATCAGAAATTGTTCGACGAGGGCAAAATTAAGGAACCAAAAGACCTCGAAGGGAAGAACGTGGGAACGCCTGTCGGGTCGTTCTCGCACAGGCAGATACTCGCATGGTCCGATCAGACCGGCGTGAAGACGAATATTTTGGACCAGTCAACCGAGCTTCAGATTACAAACCTCAGGGCTCAGAACATTGCCGCGGCCGTTACCTGGGAGCCGTATCCGAGCTGGCTTGAACAGCGTGGTATCGCCAAACGATGGGTAACAGGGCAGGACCTGGCCTGCACATGCAAAAAGTACTATCCCGAAGCCGTGGCTCACTCGTACAGAGTTGCCGGGGCCTTACTCGCAATTCATGAATGGCTGAGGGATCGTCCCGATATCATTCTAGCCTTTCTCAAAGCTGAGGAAGAGTCCCGAGACCTTCTCATGAATGACAGGGACTTGGCCGCGTACTACATCTCGACCGATATCTCCGAGATCCATTCCGCGGTAATACGGGTAGTTCTTGACATGATGGTGTGGGACGGAAGAATTACGCCGGAATGCAGGAAGCACCTCAAAGCCGTGGCGCGCATGTGGAAGGAGATCGACATTATCCGAAGCGACCGGACAAAAGACCCGGATAAGTTTGTCGATGAATGGGCGGATGACAGGTATTTGCGTGTGGCCATCAAGGAACTGAAGGCCCAAGGGCAATGGACCTCCGAGAATCTGCCCGGGTTCCCAGAGGCGGCCCGACCGGATCAACTCAAGTCACATAGCTGGAAAACGTACGAGAACCTGGAGTTGCAGGGAAAGCCGTGGACCCCCACTAAAGTTTAGTCTCTCGCGATAATGTCGAGGCTAAGCACATGTTTAAGTGGAGTGTTGCCATGTTGGTCCCGGCTCGGAACTGCATGGCATGCCCACCCGCGGGGGAGTACTCAAACCCCGGCCAATTTAAGCGGTGGTTTCAACTCGTATTCCAAATTGAGGAGTAAGAGGGAATGTCCAGTTCGCCACAGGAGATAAAAGGCAAAGAAAATTTTATCACAGGCCACATGCGTGAGTCCGTTAAGGTCCGCTATGAAGAAGTGTATTTGAGGCGAAGCATAGAGAATAAAAAATCGAAGAGAAAGCAGGTGGTCACCAGTATTCTAGGCGGCATAACCTTTTTATTCGTGTGGTATGTGCTCTCCCAAACGATCATAGACAAGCTGCCCAGCCCTTGGGCGACGTTGGTCCAATCGATCAAAACGGTCTCGGACCCATGGTATTATAAGAGTGTCTATCACAGCCTGTTTCGTGTTCTCGTAGGCTTCTGCACTGCGTCGGCCATAGCCATTCCGCTTGGGCTCATGATGGGTTGGAACCGCATAGTGAGGGACATGACGATGCCGGGGTTTGAACTTTTCCGGTCCGTTCCGCCCGTGGCATGGGTTCCGCTTTCCATCATCATATTTGCCAATATGGAATACAGTATTGTCTTCATTACGTTTACGGGAGCCTTTTTCGTTGTGACTCTGAACGCCAAGCTTGGCGCCGAGTCCATAGATCTGTCCTTATTCAGGGCTGCGTGGTGTCTTGGCGCAAATCCACACCAGGTCTTTCGTCACATACTTCTGCCCGGTGCCCTTCCTTCGATCTTCATGGGGCTGGCTCTCGGCATAGGTATCGCGTGGCAGACCGTGGTTGCAGCCGAGATGATTGCCGGGCAGTATGGGCTGGGATACCTTGCATGGGAGAGCTACAGTCTCATACGGTTTCCGGAAGTAATCCTGGCCATGGCCAGTATTGGGGTCCTTGGCTACTTGTGCAGCGCTATCCTTCGTGCAATTGCAAACAAATATCTGGCATGGCGCAAAGTGTACACGGCTTAGAACTTACAAATACCAAATGCTCGTATTCGAACACCATCAGGTTAGAGGTGACAAGAATGGCAAAGGTAAAAGAGGGTAACGTCATAGCCAAGCACGTGAGCTTGGTATATGACCCGCTAGGGGTCAATGTCCTGGCTGTGGCCGATTGCAGCTTCGAAATTGAGGCGGGGTCTTTTCTGGCCATCGTTGGACCCTCAGGCTGTGGCAAAACCACTTTGTTAAACATGATTGCGGGCTTTGATTCTCCCACAGAGGGTGAAATCTGGGTGGATGGGGTCTGTATTGCCTCTCCCACGGTCCATCTCACTCCCGGTCCCGACAGGGTCGTGGTCTTTCAGCACGGGGCACTTTTCCCGTGGAGGACTGTCCTGGAAAACGTGTGCTGGGGACCGATAATGCAAGGGACCATGTCGACGCGGGAAGCTACCGAGAGAGGGCGGGAGATTTTAAAAGTTGCCGGCCTTGAGGGTTGCGAGAACGAATACCCCATGAACATTTCCTCCGGGATGCAGAGACGGGTTGAAATTGTTCGAGCCCTGGTCAACGAGCCAAAAATCCTGCTGCTCGACGAACCTTTCCGGGCACTCGACGCCATGACTAAGTCGGTTATGCATCAATATCTCCTCGATCTATTCGACGTGACCGGCAAAACTATCATGTTCATCACGCACGATCTCGATGAAGCCATTTTCCTCGCTGACCGGGTTTTCGTGATGACAACCAGGCCCGGAAGGCTAAAACAGATGATCGAGGTGGATCTTCCCAGACCCCGGAACTTAAAGACCAAAGTGACGGACAGGTTTATGGAACTCCGCAACGAGGCCCTTGGCGCCGTCCACGAGGAGGCTCGGAAGGCCTTTGAGCGGGGCGAGAGAGAGATGGCCAAATAGATCGGATGTTTGATCCCAACGGAAAGTGAGGGGCCAAAGTGGCAGAGGTAACCACAGCAAAAGTCGAAGCAGAAATAGAAGTCTGTCATTCAGATAAGGCGAAAACGCAGAGCCCGCAGGTAGATTGGACCAGCAGAATCGGGGGGTATGCGGAATATTCTGCTTTCCAGAAGTTTTGGCGGCGTAGTGCCCGTGGCGTGTTTAACTTCTCGAACCTGAGAAGGATTCTTTCGCTTTTCATTATTGTATTTCTCTGGCACGTTGTCACTGCCTACAAGATCCCTCCTTTTACGCGCGTGCCGACGCCGGCCGAAGTCTGGAAGGACGCGCTCAACTTTATCCCCACCATGCACTGTTTCAAGTGTGTGATCTTCAGCATGGGAAGAATCTATCTCGGGTTCATGATAGCGTGCATAACCGGCATCCCTCTGGGTTTGTTCATGGGGTGGAACCGTATTTTCAAGAATTTCACCTTCCCTGTTTTCGAATGCTTGAGACCGATTCCCGTTATTTCGTGGATACCCCTGTCAGTAATAATGTTTCCGCAGACCGAGCACAGTATTGTGTTCCTCGTGTTTCTGGGTGCATTTTACCCTATTGTTCTAAACACTCTCCTGGGGGTGGAAAGCCTGCGTTCCGACTACATTCAGGGTGCGCTGTCCCTGGGCTCCAAACCCCGTCATATCTTTTTTGACATCATTTTGCCCGGAGCGTTGCCCTCGATCTTTACAGGGATGACTGTGGGGATGGGCTTGGCATGGGTGATGGTGGTAGCCGCGGAAATGGTTGCCGGCGGTTACGGGCTAGGGTACATGACGTGGGAGTCCTATATTCTTATCGACTATCCCCGGATTATCCTTGGAATGCTCATAATCGGGGCTTGTGGGTATCTTTCCAGCACTGCCATACGGTATTTCGCGGCTAAGGCTATGCCGTGGCGAAGTCTTTTCTAAGGGGGAGCAATGAAGTTACCCGAAAAAAACATAATGACAGGGGTTGAGCCGGGTGAGATGGAGATGAGGGGGTGCTATTACTCCTTCGGCAAGGGCAAGGAAGTCCTGGATAATGTTTCGTTCAAGGTTGAAAAGGGCTCTTTTACCTGTTTTTGCGGTCCCTCCGGATGCGGCAAATCTTCCATCATTAACCTTTTGGCCGGCTACGCGATGCCTGATATCGGGGAATGCCTCATTGACGGTGTGCCTGTGCAGGGACCGGGGTCGGACAGGTTGGTTGTCTTTCAGGAGACTGCGTTGCTGCCATGGATGACGCTCTGGGAGAATACCCTTTATGGTCCGAAGGTCCAGGGTAAGGATTTGATGGGCGAGGTTGCCGACAGGGCTGAGGAACTGATCAATATGGTCGGCCTTACCGGATTCGAGGAGAAATATCCGAGCCAGCTTTCCGGGGGCATGCAGAGGCGTGCGGAATTGATTCGAGCGCTGATCAATCGACCCAAGGTTCTCCTGATGGATGAGCCCTTTCGCGGTCTGGATGCTATGACCCGTGGGATTATGCAGGAATATATCATAAAGCTTTTCGAGGAAACGGGGACTACTATTCTGTTTGTTACAGCGGAACTGGAAGAGGCGATCTTCTTGGGGGATGTGGCCTATTTTTTGACGGCCGGACCCGCAACAGTAAAGAAAAAACTGCTCATCGACCTGCCTCGTCCGCGTAAATTCGAACACACTACGACCTCAAATTTTGTCGCATTACAGCGCGAGGCCATCGAAACAGTGGAGGAAGAAGCCCAGAAGGCATTCTCCACTTGCGTCTTGAAGGCAAAGTAGCACCGGGCAAAACAGAACATGTAAGGGAGGCGACAAAATGGGATACGCAGAGGTTTATAGAAAGAACCGGAAACCCTGGAAAAGAGTTCTTCGGTCCACGATTTATATAGTGATTTTTGGTGTGCTGCTTTATTTCTCCCTACAATTGCTGGGCGCCCAGTCGGGGTTGATGGTGGGGGGATCCATGCCGGGGGGATCTTCCGGCAGTACGGTTCCCGTGAAGTGATATGAAGATACGCAAAACCAGAATTAAGCGTGTGCTCATCTTGTGGGTCATATTGTTTTTTCTGACTCTTACATTCGTAGCCAAGCCAACCGGGTTTAGTTGGGGATACTGGATTTATGGCCTCATCTGGGGGGTGGCGACAACATTGGTGCAGAAACTGTTCCCAAAGTTGTTTGTGGAAGAGATTGAAACTTAGGAGCTTATCCAAACATTGAGTCAGTCTCGATATTCTCGAACTGTCAATGACCGAGAGCATCTGAATTGAAGGAGGGTCCCTTGCACCGAATTTTCACACCAGTTTTCTTGATCCTGGCTCTGTCGGTTTTTGTCGGTGACGCCCATTCGGTATCTCACCCGATTATACCCCGGTCATTTTCTATCCGTTATCAAGGCTCACCGGCTATAGCCAAATTTATCGACATCGCCAATAAGGTCTATGGTAAATCCACTTTCACTTCCAATGTGCTGACGAAAAGCAAGGGCGGGGAGGAATGTGTCTTTAACGGCAGTTGTGACATTGGCGGGGTAGCTAACGAACTTGAACCCGCCGTTTCGGAAAAAGGGGGAAAGGCTGTTCTGATCGGAAAGGATGCAGTCGCCGTCATCATAAATCAGGATAATCCGGTGGAGACTCTTTCCATTGCGCAACTGAGGGACATTTTTTCAGGAAAGATAAAAAACTGGAAGGAGGTGGGTGGATTTGATGAACCGATTCGGCCTCTTATCACCTCACCGATCTCTGCTACTCATCAGCTCTTTAAAAGAATCGTAATGGAAGATGCCGATTTCAAGGCCAAGGTTATGGAGCCGGACCCGACCATATTGCTCTTGGTCTCCAGTAATAGAGGAGCGATAGGTTTTACAAGTTTCTTTCTGATCGACAAGCCACGGGGAGTAAAAGCGGTGAGACCCGACGGAAAAGAGGCCAGCGTCTCAAATCCCGAATACCCGCTTTTGAGGCCTTTGTACCTCGTCACGAAAGATCCTCCTTCAGATGATGTACAGCAATTCCTCGATTGGGCCGTCTCGGAGGAAGGGCAGTCTTACCTGAAGATCTATTTCATCGGGATAAAATAAAGTGTCCTCGTCCTGTCACGCCGGGTTGACGTTGCGCGCCGATTCCGAATAGGGGCTTAATAGAGGTTTGTGGAAAAAATCAGCCTTGTGTTGAGGAGGAACAATGCCGATCGTCCAGCAATTAAGTGAGAAGCGAAAAAGGCAGTGCACGAAACTTGTCGAACTATCCAGAGCGGTAATACGGGATGTATTTGACAAGTTTGCGCCCGAAGAGTCGGGAATTATCTGGACGGGCGGCAAGGATAGCAGTCTTACCCTTTGGTGTATTCGTCAGGTTTGCATGGAGCAGGACAGGAAGATCCCCAGATCTCTGTTCATCGGCAAAGGCGATGACTTGGAAGAAATCGAGGATTTCGTCCGGACTTACTCAAAGAGGTGGAATTTTCGTCTCGATATCTGCCGCAATGAGGATGTCCTGAAAGCTGCAAACTATACTGTCGGCGCGACAATCGACGTAAAAGATCTCAATGAGCACAATCGAAGAGAACTCGAGCGCATCGGATTAAATGAAAGTGAGTTCCAGTTTGAAACCGAATCGTATACGGGGATCCATTTGATGGAAACCGTAGTATTGAACCAATGGATTGAGCGTAACGGCATCAAAGCGCTATTTCAGGGACGGCGTTGGGATGAGCACCCGGCAAGATTCGATGATGAATACTTTGAGCACGTTGAGGGCTCTAGCTCGGTTCCGGAGCACACCCTGGTTAATCCACTTTTGCACTTCACAGAGCGCGATCTTTGGAGCACTTACGCTGCTTTCGATATCCCTTTCTGCAGCCTTTATGAAAGCGGATATCGCTCATTGGGCACAAAATCCTCCACTAGCAGGGTTTCCCGGATACCGGCCTGGCAGCAGGACCTGGACAACACCGAAGAACAGGGGGGGCCGCATGATAGAAAAACGGCGATGGAGAGACTAAGAAAGCTTGGCTACATGTAACTGCCGGACCGTCGTCAGTTGCTTGCAGTGCCATTTGGCGAATTTCGTCAGAATCCTGGCCGACCCTCAGACACTTTAGGGGATTTAACATGAGAAGAAAGGACAGGGAACTTTTAGACCCGGCAGAAATAAGGGCAATACTGGAAAAAGCAGATGTTTGCCATCTCGCCATGTCAGATGATATCGTCCCTTACCTTGTGACGATGAATTTTGGGCTGAAGAGTGATAAGAACATCGTTCTGTACTTTCATGCAGCACGAGAGGGCAAGAAAATCGACGTTTTGAAAAGGAACAATCTGGTGTGCTTCGGAGCGGACATTGATCACGAACTGCTCATCTCAGAGACAGGCACCAGTTGTGGCTTCAGCATGAGGTTCAGTAGTGTGGTCGGCACCGGCTATGTCTCATTCGTTGGGGAACGATCTGAAAAATGCGAGGCGCTCGAGGCGATAATGAAGCACTATACCCAGAACCCGTCGTATTTATTCAGAGATGAGATGATTGACCGCACAACGATTCTGAGACTAGACGTAAAAGAAATAACCGGAAAGAGAAGGGTCAGCTCAAATCGGTAAGGTCAGAACTCAACGTGGTAGAAACCTGCCCCCATCATCGTGGCTACCCTTCAGCTTTCAGCGTGATGCATCCACTGGCTGTTCAGTGAAGCCCGTGCCTTGTATCAATGCATGTGGTCACAAACATCAAGGGCGCAGCTTGATAATCTCCCATTTCAGGGCAAGAATCTTGAGTTCGGAGGTAGTGTCAATTATGGGACCTGATTGCCAAAATGCGACACATGAAAAAATGAAAAGGACTGGCCACCAGTTCCACCCGGCGAGCAGTCCATTCAGATCATCTTGTTGAATGAGAGGGGATTTCTATTTGACCTTTTCGCTGAGGGTCTTGCCGGCTTTGAACTTGACGGCTTTTGACGCCGGAATTGTGAGCTTCTCTCCGGTGCGGGGATTGCGGCCTTCACGCTGAGACCTTTCCCCTACGCTGAAAGTCCCGAAACCTACCAGGGTAATCTTGTCGCCGGCCGCCAGAGCGTCGGAAACAGCGGAAACGAATCCGTCCACTGCTTTCTCAGCCGGGGCTTTGGTAATCCCACCTTCACTTGCAATTTCTGTAACCAATTCAGCTTTCGTCATTTTCTTGCCTCCTCAATGATGATGTTAAAGGTTATGGCTCTTAGTATCTGATGTTTTACACAGTCACATCAACTCCAATCTGCGGCCCCTGGCAGCCTTTCCCGGTGAGAAAACGGCCACCCCGTTTCTCAGGGCGCAAAGCTCGCCGGGCTCCATGGATACCCATAATTTATCGCCGCTAACAGGCCTGGTCGCGAAGATCCCAATGGATTCCTCATCATTATCCTTGAGCTGCGGACACGCCGATAGCTTCCTTCCACACGAAAGAACTTCACCATGAACTCGTAGCATCAACTTGTAAAGCGATCCATTCCCATAAAAATCAGTGTAGGCGATAAGTGTCTCGCCGTCTGTTAGCAGTATGTTCAGCTTATTGGGTTTTTTCTGATCCTTCGTGGGTCGGCAGTTGATCGAGATAAGAAATTTCCAAAATTCGAGAAGATCGTCCTCAGTCCAGCCACATATGCCCCTTTGCTCTATAAAGTTGAGAATGTAGCAGAATAGATGTTCTGAATCGGTGTTTCCAACCGGCTTATGTCGGCCAAGCGAAAACCTCCGGATACCGCTAATGGTTCCGTTATGAGCAAAAGAGTACTCTTTTCCCCCAACTTCCCGGGAAAAAGGATGACTGTTGCTGTAACTAACAACTCCTCGGCTTGCTTTGCGAACATGAGCAATGAAAATCTTTGAACACAGGTGCTCGTAAGTGGAGAGGAATTCTGACAGTTTGCTTGCCGCTGCCGGGATAGGCTCCTTGATTACCTGGACCGCTTTCCCGTCAGGATAGAGAGCAATGCCCCAGCCGTCAGGATTTCCTTCTCCTTCTGAAAGTTCTCGTCCCCTCTGTCGAAAGGTTTTGAAATAACGTCCGGGTCTTACTTTCACGCTGCAAGAAATCCCCAATAACTCGCACACTTTATTTTCTCCTTCGGGGTGATGTCTTTTGCAGGAAGTCGCCGGACTCAATGAGATTGCCCCGTGGTGTATCGCAGAAGTAGATCCATGCACTGAGTTCCGTTCCGTCTTGAAGGACAACTTCCGCTGGCTCTCTCTTGTATGCGTCGGGATGCCCTTCGAGTCGGTCGAGGTTGAGAAGAGTGGCACCATCAACGGAATAAACCTCCCCAGTTACCTGAGAGACAGCCCTAGTCCTAGGAGCGCGTCGGAGAAACGGATTTGAAAAAATCCACGCGCGAGCTTGAATAAGGACGTAGCGGCGATTCCTCGCTTATTCAGGCTCAAATCAATAATAATTAGCTAACGATAGTCATTCGCACGGGCAATGCAGGCAAAAATTGCCGGAAACGGTTGCTGAACGCCGGAAATGGGTTTCCCCATCCTGTTAGAAGGGGCCACCATGCCGATAGAGCTTAAGCAGATTGTGAGAGAGGCACCAGATCTGCCACTCGGCGGATACGTTCTCATATCCTCTTAGTGAAAATTGCCTCAGTCCCCTGGCCTGCTTTATCTGGCCAAAGACTGGTTCAACGGTTGACTTTCTCTTGGAGTAAATCGCTTGGCCGCGTTTCGTGGAAAGCTTCCTAAGCATTCGTTCTTTGGGCGTCATGTCCAGCGGAGGCCGCCCTCGAACCGGCGGAGGGGCCTCTCCGTGCCTCAACTTTTTTGTGGCGATAAACGGGTTGAGCAAGGCGTCTTCAAAAAGCATCATATTGGTTTCGCTAAAGTACCCGGCATCGGCTGTTACTGCCATCCCGTGCGGAATTGCGCCAAGGTTTTCTTCCAGAATATCCAGGATAGGTTCAACTTCACCCAAATCATTTGCATGCTGGGAAAGGTTCGCTGCCACAATCACCCGGGAAAGGTCATCAACCACAGCCTGGCCGTTATAGCATTGTTCAAACGATTTGGTGGAAGTTGTCTTCATGATACGGGAATCGGGATCGGTGAAATTCCGTTGAGCCTTAACGGGCGGCTCGGCAGTAGCTCGCTGACTTGCAGGTTCCTGTTTTTCCTCTGTTTTAGCTTCTGTGCCCTCCGGCTTTTCGGTAGCTTTTTGCCTCGCCTCTTGCTCAAGAGCATTCATGGCTTCTTTGATCTTTGCCAAGCGAGTCTCTTTTCTTTTGAGCTCATCGGGCAAATCCCAGCCCTTCTTGCCCTTGCCGTATTTCTTATCCTCTTCTTTGTCTACGGCCTCGGCACCTTTAAGAAGTGTTTCGATTTCTTTTTCAAGCTCGTCTTTGGTCTTCTTCATTCTGCCGTAGCTCATGGCTTTGTGCTTGGAGGCATTGGCTTTGATCTTTGTTCCATCAAGAGCAACATGGCCAAGCTTAACAAGGCCGGCCTCCTGGCAGAGCCTCAGGGTCTGCAGGAAAAGGCCGGCAAGAGCTTTGAGATGACGCTTCCGGAACTCACATATGGAGTCATGATCGGGATGCCTATTTGCTGCAATCACTCGGAAGGGAACGTCCTCGTGAGTTTTCTTCTCGATTTGGCGGGAACTGGGAACCCCGGTGCAGTAGGCATAGAGGAGAAGGGCGCTCATCATTGCGGGCTCATACGGCGGCTGTCCCCGGCCATCGCCCTGATAGGAGGCATATATATTTGAGAGATCAAGCTGCTCGACCACATCCAATAGGAAATAAGCGAGGTGCCCTTTCGGGAGCCAGTCCATCAATGATGGCGGGAGCAGCATCTGTTTTCGGTCGCAGGATTTGAATGTCTTTTCCATAGTGAGGCCATATTAGCACAAACTGGCTTCTAATGCCAATTCTCCGACAGGCTCCTAGACAGAAAAGGCACTCCATCTCCATAGAGTGCATAGCGTTTCTTGGTTTTGGCCATTCCAAGGAATTTGGATCGGTCGAGCAGATAATGATTCCGCTGTCCTTTCCGGAGAGTTCCATATACAAAGACTAGACGCGTGCTGGTTGATGTTATAATGTCACTAGGCTTTTGCTTATCTTTATCCATTCGTCTATGCCATCTTCGTTTAACATTGCTAACCCAAGCAGGTAACATTATATGATCCTTCATATTGTACATAAAGCAAAGACTTGGCTGGCAGGCAAAATAATATTTAACTTATGATTACTGGTAGTAGTAGTGGACAAAATTAGGGATAAGCCTATAACAGCGATATTCATCAATGTTGATCGAAGTGATTATGTAGATTTTGTCGATGAAGACGACCAAAAGAATTGAATTAGGGCTTAAGCGTTCTGAATGATAAAAGCATGTTATCGCCAGGATTCAATGCAACCCGTGTCCAAACCTATGGCCAATAGGAAAGTCCTGAGAGAACACAATCTCGTTTGTTTATGACGGTGTTTGAAAGCTTGGGTAGGTAATAATGAGTTTGGGAGGAGTTATTGAAGAGGCGCTCAGTTGATGGAGGGTTGAGGTTGTGGTGAGGTTGGATGGGGAACTTTTGAATCAGGGGCCCTTGCTGCCAGGCTAATTTCGTTGGATTATGCACGTTTGTTCAACGATTCTTCCCTTGCGGTGCCCAGATAATGGAGAAATGCGAAGAAGATAAAGGACATGTCTGCGGTCCAGACTGTGGGGCCAATCTCAATGCACCGGAGACCGAAAGGAACCGGACGCAGGTGACCTGCATGGCATCGGTATTCAACCTCCGTTTCTTGCGGCAATTCCCGAGGCAGATGATTCCAGCGCACGGGCGGTCTTTTGGGAGAAATCTTACAAGACCGCGAAGGGAGCCGGGGGGCCTTGGAAGGCGTTTCTTGGACGCTATGAGATGTACCACCAGAGAATAAGGAGGGTTCGGTGGGGATGCTCAACGCCTTTCGGCGTCAAAGACCAGAACAGTGGTCCATTTGCGCTATGAAACCGACTTTTGTTTGGTGCTCAACCTTCGCAGGGCATCACGCCTACCGGCGAGTGAGAGGAGATACTTTCTCGATTACTTGGACCACTTTCCCCATAAAAGTTGGCTCCACAAAGGGCACCTGAGCATAACAGAGACCTGGCGTACCCTCGAGTTTGGCGAGCAGATGGCCGCGCCCGAGCAACCTTTCGGCACCAGACTCTCCCAGCGCGATCTCCGAGGTTCCTTCCGAATCAACCCTTAGAATCAGTCGGTTCCCCAGGTTTGCTCTGAGTTGCATGGGCATGACATTGGCGTCCGGCCTTTGCGCGGCGAAGACCAGATGTATTCCTGCAGCGCGAGCCTTTACGCCCAAACGAGCAACACTGGAAGTGACCAGTTGCTTGTACTCATCCACGAGCATCCACTCGGCGAATTCGTCATGGATTAGCCAGATGACGGGGAGCTTTTCCGTTTCGGAGACGTTTTGGTTATAGCTGGCGAGATTGGAGACCCTGTTTGCGCGAAGCTTGGCATAACGCTCATCCATTTCTGATACCAGCTTAGCCAATACCTCTAGAGCTCGGTCCTGCGCATCGATCAGTTCGCCATTCAAATGGGGCAGGCCCTCAAATTGAAAATAGTCCACCCCTTGCTTGGGGTCGATGAGAATTATTCGCGCCTGTTCTGGAGTATTGGTGCTTGCGATGCCCAAAATAATGTTTTGCATCAGCACGGATTTACCGCTTCCGGTGGAGCCAGCGATGAGCGTGTGTGGCGCATGCTGTGTGGCGGGGTCTAAAAAGAGGAGATTTCCGTCATCCTCCCTAACGCCGATGAGGATCTCTTGATTTTCTCCGGCTGATTTGGGTGTCCATCGTGCCCAAAGTTCCTGGATAGTTATGATCCTTCGGGACGGCCTTTCAACGGAAATGGAGACAATCCCCGACTCTGGCCGAACAGACACAACATTCAAACCATGCGTTGTGAGGAATTCTGTCCTTCGCTTCAAAACCTGCTCAACAGTAAGGTTTGAGCTGCCGGCGAATTTCAGGAGTGCACAGTTAGGGGTAAGGGTGGATTCTACCAACTTGGCCTGGAGTTGGAACTGCTGCAGCGCACTGCGAGTTCGGAACTCGATCTGTTTGAGCCATTCTTGATCTTGCGCGCTGTCCTCCCCATGGCTGGTGGCGGCGATGAGCGTTTGAACGTGGGGATACGCCCAACTGGAATCCGCAGGGAATTCCTGCTCCGCCTTGTCTTGACCGGTACTCGATTCGAGCGACTCTTCAGTAGGCCTATCTGGCAGTGAAGCACCCTCTTCTGAAGGCTTCGATTCACTGGGCGAGACGCTTTCCTCCTCTCTTCCCTCACGGTCAGTTCTTTTCTCATCGCTCTCTGTGGCGTTTCGGTCGGTCGGTTTCCGGTAGACTCGCTGCTCCCAGATTTTTTGACTTGAAATATCTTCGCGAATTATAGCTGGATCTTCGTGTCTGAAATATTTAAGAACAAGATCACGGACGTGCGGTCTGGCGAAGACTTCCTGATATGAATCTTCAACTCCGGAGATTTTAGAGAAAGAAGAACAGTCGCCCGAGTCAGTGGGGCCGGAGATGAAGACATGTGAGTACCCACGAACATAGATTTCACACTCACCATCACGGATGGCTCGTCGCCAGTCACCCAAGTTTATACCGGCGCTTGCCGGGAACTGCACCCCATCGAGAATAAGGTCTGATAACCGGGCAAGCCAAAGGTCGCGATCAAGACGTTGGGGGTTGCCAAAGACGGCTTCATGAATTCGCTTTATCGTATCTCGCACCTGTTTTTGTGATTCTTTGCGCTTGGCTGCCAGGCTTGAAAATTCAATATATTTTGCTTCTGAAACAACGAGTGCGAGCCGTAAGGTCCCGTCCGAGAGTTGTTCGGGGCTCAGCGCCATGATGTCAGCGATCTGCTGCTCGCGCTGTCCCAGCCATTCGGCATAATCATCCAAGAAGTACCATCCATAATAGCGCTCTTGTCCCAGCTCATTTCGGACGAGGAATCGACTGAGCACTATTCCTAGGAGTTCACTAGCATTGCGCCCCCGTTTGGCAGCGCGCAGTACTATGTCTCCGGAAATATCGTTGGCATCAGCAATGAACCGGTCTGCAAGATTTCGATGGTCACTTTCTTCCAAGCCAAGGTTAAGATCCTTAATCCGCGTGAGAACCATCGATTTGAGCAGCCCGAGTGGGGCATTGGAAGACACAATCAGGTTGCGGCCCTGGGTGGCTGACTGTTTATAGCGGATGACTCTCACACCCTGGTTGAGGAGCTGACGACGATCAAGCAATTCGTCGTAGTTTACCACCCAGTTCCCAAGGTTGTGCGTTTCCTCAAAAATGCGTGCGGTTACGCTGTCACGGAAATCAAGTTGCCGGGCAGGAAGAAGTCGTTGGCTTTCGTCCTCATTCCAGTCACCCTTGAAGAAGGTGGTGAGTGTAGTCAAAAAGGCCCACCCTTCGGGGCTGCGGACGGGGCAGGTGAGATAGACCACCGATTTCATGTCGTCTTTGGCGGCGGGACGTCGCCGAGACCACCGAGGGGGGACCAGATTCTCCAAAACAAGTGGTTTGGCGCTTTCTGGATACCATTCCACCCTGGCGTGCCGGGCGATTACATCTTGAGAAAAAACGATGTCATAGGGGCAGCCGTCTTTCGGATTTGGTGGGGGTGCCTGATCAACAAGGATGCCGATCCGCAGTCTGGCCATAAAATCCTGGGTTGCCTCGCTGGCGCTGAACGCATCGACGTTGGCATCTGATGATTCGAGGATCTCCCGGTAGAGATCTCGAAGCTGGCCATGATCAGTATGACGAAGAATGATTTGGCACCGCACGTCTTCGTCTTCCTCGTGGAGCTCACCGAATTTGTCGACTACGGACTGAGGGAGCCGGGAAGAATCGCAGTTATAAAGAACAACCGAGAGATTGGCCTGCTCGTGTGGATGAAGGGCAAGATATCGTTCCACCATGCCCAAAACGCATTCACTTCCTTCGGCGGGGTTCTCATTGGTCTCGCCGGAACCCTTTTTACCGACGACCGGAGACTCATGGAGGCTATAATCGCCCACCACATCACTGAGAACGAGTAGTTCTGGTTCGTTCTCCTGCCAGCCTAATACAACCTCAGGGTAAAAGGGGTGCGCCAGTTCTTGTTTGAGATCTTTGAAGAACAGGCGGGTATCTCCGAAGAGTACTTCCTCTGTTGTCAAAAGATGCTTAATGAGTCCGGCCACCAAGTTGGCTTTGCGGTGGGTGGCCGCCAGGCGAAGCGGATGCCACGGCGCAACGACGGCTGTTGGATCGCCCCCAACGATCAAGACTGTCCCTACTTGCAGCAACGGACGCAACAGGAGTTCCCTGTTGCGATCCCCCTTGGCTTTCCGGCAGATTGTTTCCAGTAGGTCCGAGTAGGACGTGAGCTGCTGTGTGAGCGCGGGGTGAGAAAGGCCCTGCTCAGCAAATCCACAGATAACTGCGGTATAATCGGACTCAAAAGCACGAAATTTCTTCTCAAGGTCTTCTGCGACCACACTGGTAAGGAGAGACTCCCTCTGAGCTTCGCGGAGATTATTGAGCCACACGAGGCCGATGTTTTTTTGTTTGTTATAGATGGAAACGAATGATCCACGATTCTTCCCGAAGGTGGGCACGAACGTCTTCACATTCGAGAGATCAACAGTCTGGAAACGGCCTTTCCCGCTGATGAGTTCCCGGTTCGCACGGCAGAAAACCAACGGATGGTCCTCAAGGCGGGACCAGTCATCAGTGAATTGGCTGGTGACTGAGTTGGGATTAAATTTCCAAATCAGTTGGGTGGAGAAGGTTTGGATGCTACCGGTTCCCTGTTCCACTTCCAGCTCAATTAAAAACTTCAATTGGAGGGCCGCTCGGGCCATGGATCGATTGAGTTTTTGCTTCTTCTTGTTCCATTCCTCAACCAGTTGTGGGAACTGAAACAGTTGGCCGACATCCCATGAAACATCGCTGCCGAAAAGCGCTGCAAGCCCTTTATAGCGTTTGGCAAAGAAACTCCCAGCTTCGATATTGAGGGATTTCAGTTCTTTCTTGGTCGCGCTATCACAGCGGATTTTCAGCCGTCGTTTGGTGCCGGGTGCTTCTTGATTAAAAAGGGATTCCAAGCACGCAGCAATCCCGGAGATAAAATCATCATCCTCTCTGGGTTTTCCAAAAATGAACCGATCCCACGCAGATTTGAGTTTGCGGTCGTCTTTGAGTTCGTTGCGGTGGGCATCGTAGAAAAGAACATCTTGGTCCTCGGGATCTGAAGTCTTTCTTTGGGTGAGGAGCCGAAGATAATCCCGATCGTCTTCACTGAGCATTTCTGGCTGGCGTTCATCGTAAAACAGGAGCGTTTCTTCGCCCAGATTGTACTTTTTCTGCTTCAGTCCTTGAAAGAGCGGACTTATCTCTTCCCATTCGCACTCAGCCAGTTTGGCTGAGAGATCATTCCAGCCGTATGGCGCGTGGATAAAGGACAGCACCTGTGGATGGTGCATCTCGGGAATGGTATCTTTGACCTTTTCAAAAGAGGCGGTCAACTCGTCTGCGCCCAGGAGGATTTGGGAGGCGGTCTGCTTCAATAAATAGCAGGCCCGCTTCTTGGCGGCCGAACTGTAGAGCGTCTTCCATTCCGAGGCGCGCCCGCGAAACTTCTCTTTAATGCCGTTGAAATAGAATGAATCTTTGGGCATGTGCAGTGCCGGCAGCGCAGCACCCAAGGCAACGATAATAGGCTGGCCTTCGGAGAGAATTATCTCACGTGTTTTGAGAACATAGGCGGCAAATCGGCCTAGAGAATGGAGCCGTAGCTGTTGGAGACCGAATAGTGCCTTTTCCCACCACTTGGAGTGTTCCTGCAAGAGGTGAAGTCCCTTGCTCGCGACCTGGACCCAAAGATCGGCTTGGTCTTGAAGCTCAGCGGCACCAATGGAAATGAATTCCTTGAGAGACTGCTGTTCGTCATCTCCCATGTTGGCGACCACGCGAACGGGTTTGTCACATGAGGCATTGCGGAAATAGGTGGCTGGACGTTCGGTCAGAACAGACCTTGGCAGATCATATTCGGACGCCAGCTTCATCGGGAGTTTGAGATCGATCTTTTCAGATAAGCTGGTATCTTTGAGCACTGCCTTGGCAATGGCGGCGATCTGTTCCAAAGTCAGGCAGTCAATAATGTAGCGAGCTGTTCCATCCTGGGCGTCAGTTCGTTCGGAAGCCAGTTCGCCACGAAGGTAAGACGCCACAACCTCGCCGATAAGATCTGATGCTATCATGAGTACCTCTGGCTGAATGGATTTTGCACATAGGCGCAGGCATCCGAAAGTCGGCGCAACATGCCAAGACTTCCCAGGCGCTGCTCCAAACGTTCAGAGTTAGCCTGAAAGGCTTTCTTGTCAAACTCTCCCTTGTCCAGGACTGTTTCCGCATGGCGGTCACCGAAGATCAGTCCATATCTCGAATAAATGCGAGCCAGGAATTCATTGTATTCCAGGCGCCCTTTTACATTGGCCAGTACCAATGCTTTGAGCAGGCTGTCATTGGGGGCGTATCGAAGTTTATTCGTTCCTCTTTTTGATATTAGGCCAATATCCCGCCCATAATTGCGATGCACATTCCCGGCGTGTTGCTGATGCCGGTTTTTGGCCACCTTGCGTAATTCGGACAATAGTGTCTGAGGATCGTTGCACCCATCGTAGTCCTCAGGATCTTTTGGCCAGCGTACCTTCGCGATGAGGAGTTGACGGCAGATCTCAAAGTCTCCGGGTTGTCGGCAAGCCTCTTGCCATTCCTTGGACTCTTCAATTCGCCGAATGTAGTTTTCAACTGTCTGAAGCGAACGGAGGTTGTTTTCTTGATAACAGGAGGCGGCCAGTTCCCGGATGAGTGTCTTCTTGGGAGCCAGTACTTCACAGATAAAATATGGTTTTTGGCTTTCGTCATCCCATTCCGACGCTAGCGTCAGCTGATAGAGCATGACATGAAACGCGCTCAAGGTGACCAAGAAGGGATAGGAATCAAATCCCGGGAGCTGCAGTTCACATATCGTGAGCCAATCCTCGCCCAGTCGGTCAAAGGTCGGATGCTTCCGGTAGGGCAGGAAGCTATTGCCTCGAGTGGATAGGTCATTGGTACTGTCAGGCTGGAGCCGCACAAGAAGTTTGTCCCAGGCATTTTGTCCACTCAGCATCTCAGCAAGGTAGGGGCGAAGTTGTTCGGCGCTCTCAGAGCGACAGACCATCTTGTAGAGCAGTTCGCCAGTCAAACCGAAGTTGATGTATTCACGGCTGGCTGAACCAGACGGCGAGATGTTGAGATCTTCGTAGAGACCGCTCGGTCCAAAGGGGAAGACGAATCGGGAGCTCCATCGGCGGTTGGTCTCACTTTCGACAGCAGAACTTCTTAGCATTCCAACGAGCGACACAAATTCATGAAAGGAATGGAATCGCTTCTTAAGATATGAAAAATCGGCTTGGGCACCCTTGGCATTGTCCAACATCCACTCTAACCATTGAGTCCAGGCTGTTTCGCTATCGGGAGCACGGAGGCCGATCTCCGAAAGCCTTTCGTTATTGAATAGAATGTTGCGCAGATGCATCCGCTTGTAGGGGTGATAACGAAGCGGGTAAAAGATGCCTTGCTCGTCAAGTAGCCGTTCTTCACGAAGACAGGCTTCAGCCAGATTGAGGAATTCAAGGAAGACGAGCCAGGAGCTTTGAGAATCCCATAACCGATGCCCCCAGATCTGTTCGTCAACCCACATAATATTATCCGGGTGCTCACTGGGTCGAGGCGGGTCCAGGACAATGGATGGATCAATCATCGGAAACCTCAATTATTTCCTCAGTAGGATTGCCATGTTCATCAATGCTCAGTAACCGGAAGGTCATTTCTGGAGATTCTTCTTGAGACTGAGCTCTCTCCGACAGTGCCCGTAACACCTTGCTCTTGAAAGCGAGCATATCTTCATAACACTCTTTGGAAAAACTGCTGGGGAGTGCTCCTTCGGCCACACGGCTCAAGAATTCATAACGCGTCAGGTTTAGCGGCAGGTCACATGAGATTGTGGTACTCAACGACACCCTGAGTACCGCTTTCCCGTTCGGGAGTAAAACTTCCACTTTCTCACCCAGCCGTGGAATGACAGAGATGCGTTCTTCCAAGAGCGGACAGACTTTTGCGTCGGTGTAAGAGAGACCCTTGGCTAGAATTATCTCCCGGTCGGCGCTCACCAGCATCCCCACAAACACGCGGTTTAGGCCTCTTACCAGCCGGGAGAGAATTGGCCGTTCGATCTTCCCCCCGGCTTTCAAGACCTCCATAACTCGGGTCAAATACTCACCTGCGTATCTGAAGACCGTCAGTTCCCATAACGTCATTTCGTGCGCTTGATCGTCAGGAACTCGGAAGAAGAGGCCTCGACGCTGGCCGACCAAAAGTTCCAAAAACGCGTTGCTATGGGAATTATCTTCGTCGGCTCCTTCCAGATATTCGTGCTGAGCGGCATAATACGCTTCGTCCGCTCCGTAGAAGCTGTCAGCCGCTAGGAACTGATCAAAATATGGTCGTAGGTTCTCGTCTGCGTGGCCAAAAATCAGTATATTGTCGATCCGGTTGGAAGTTTCGTGTCCGATGCGCAGTTTATTGATGTTTTGGAACACTTCGAGCGATTCTCGTCGGGTTTCAGAGAGGTTGCCACCGAAGATATTGTTGTAGAGACTGGCTTTGGAAACCGTTCCGGATTTGATAATTTCAGGAATGTCGCTCGGTCTCATCAGTCGGTCTTTGACAACCGGATGCCCCAGAATCGCGTTGGCGAGCAACAGCAAAATGCGGCGGATGGGGATATGCAAGTCATTGTATTCACAAAGCTCAAAGAGGGCTTTGAGTCGGGACCTCACTAAGGGAGTCTTGAGCAGTTCATAGTTGTGCCGGATTGGGCATCGGGGGCCGAAGAACTCCAATTCGCCAGCGCCTGTATCGCAGCATTCCTGCCATCCCTCATGAGAAAGTAACGCTTCAAGAGTCAGGTCCAAAAGGATCGACGAATTCACTCGGCTGAGATTGAAGAATTTCAGTGAGACACCCGGTTTCTCATGGAGGTCTTCAACTAAGAACGACTCAAATAGTGAACGGGTTCTGGAAATGAGATCAGTGTCACCCAAACGCTGCCACGACTCTACCAACTGACCATCATTGGCGGCGATGAGAAAGATTTCCCTTGGGTCTGGGTTGAATATGGATTGACAGAATAGTTCGAGGAGTTCTCGCCTATTAGAATAGCGGTTCTGATCGTCCTGGTCCGGAAGAGCCGTGAGGTCACGGATGATGTGGATATTTACCGGTCTTCCCCCCACGATATGTTTCCGCTGGTAGTAAATGTCATCGGAACTCCACTCCGTATCTCCTCCTCCGATGAGTCTCCAGACTTTTCCACAGAGGTGTGATTTTCCATCTCCGGCGGTTCCCGTAAGAATGACCGAAGCCGGCGGAGAAGCCTCTGCCTGAAAAATCGCGAGTACATCTTTCTCTATAGGATGGGGGAATGCGATTGGCCGGATGCCGAGTCTTTTGGAGGATTTTCTGATGTGCTCATCATACATGTTATCGTTTTGCGCAATCGGTCCATATTTGCGCAAAAAGGTGATCCAACTCACTGCCTTATCCGCCATCACATGCTTCCTTCTCATCATTGGCTCGGCGTTTTCTCGAATCTGGGAACGCAGAGCCTCCGGCAATGCAGGCTTCAGATTTTACAGATTAGGCAAGCCTGCTCGTCCTCATCATCCTCTTTGGGATCATAGACTTCGGAGAACACTTGAAAGAGCGTGAGATTCTCCCGATTCTGTAATTCGATCTGTTCTTGGCGCTCAGCTTCCCGTATGATCGCTTCCATTCGCTCGGGGAGTTCCAATTCTTCGAGGCTTTCTCCCTGGCTCCAGGTGAAAAAATTACCGGTCTTCTCGTAAACTCTTTCGTATTTTTTTGCCTCTTCGAAGAGGTCGGGATGGGTCTGCTTGAGCCGCACCCACTCAATCTTTTGCTGAAAAAAACAGAAAAAGCAGCCCGATCTGGTTCTTCCCCATTTCGTGTATGGCGGCATGCCTATGCCGGAATCAATCAGGATTTTTTCGATATCAGCTAGGACAAGGCCGTCTTCAAAGAATGGATAGACTGGAATGATATTGGGTTTGCTGCTTATATACCCTTTGCGATTCTCATCCGCTCGCAATCCTATGTAGTTATAGACCGTATCGGCGCCGACATAGAGCTCAAAGGGTTTCAGTTTGAGCATTTTAGTACACCACCGCCGATAGCCTGAAGGGATCATATCACCGTAAACGTGGTACCAGTGGTCAAACCCTAAATTTTCCAGTCCCGGTCTGTCTGTCGTGCGAATAATCGGTTTTCCAAGATAATCCTGAATTCGATCCAGATAGTCATAGGTTTCAGGGAGTTCTTTCCCGGTATCGTTAAAAATGTATTCCATTTCCGGCACACGATCTCGCATGTAAATCGCAAGAGCGGCACTATCTTTCCCTCCTGAGAGGCTAAGAATGTGGCGTACCGGTCTTTGGGGCTGATCCATGCGTTATTCCTTCAGCTATGTCGTGGTCATTGGTATCCATAATCTCTGCCAGGAGCTGTGCCAGAAGCACTGGGGCATTGGCGATGTCTTTTGACAACACGGACTTCACTTGTTCTTTTAAGCGTTCAAGCTTTCCCGGCAACGTTCCCTTCTTGAGAACAGGCAGTGCGAGTTCATGCCCTTGGGCGTTGGTGATGGTCACGCTGACCAAGTCTTGGGGGGATGGATGACCTTTCGTGTGGCCGATGGTAAGCGCGATCCAGCGCTTCATTTGTCCAGCCAAGGATCTCAATTCGGTGTGAAAGGCTGCCACCGTATCATCTTGCCAATGAGGCAGGATTTTGCCTGCGAGCAGTGAAGCCATCGAGTCGATCCATTTCTCATCCGAAAGTTCGGCTTCAGAAGCCCTGGTCAAGAACGTCTTCAGCCTGTATTCGCTGAGCAGGCGCGCGTAGGGGAGATAGTTGTCACGGATTTTTTGCCGTAACTCTTCAACGTTTTCGCCCAGCTGCAAGGTGTCGATGAGGATATGTTCGACTTCACTGCGGAGATGCCGATCAGCCTGACTCAGTTCGTTTAACGCATTGTTGAGCCGCTGAAAATAGAGCTGCAGGTCGGGATTGCTCTCTTGCTTACCACTGAAGGCTTCTCCCATTCCACAGGCTTTTGGCAATGCCTCATAGAGCAAGTCCATGGGATCGGACGATTTCAGGAGTATGGCCCGAACATCTCGGGTGGTCTTGGCGACCTTTTGTATCTTCAAGGCATAGGACGAAAGACTCGTGGCCCAACGGTAGAGTTCCCGGACCACATCCGTCACTTCCGGGTTCTTGTCGAAGCGTTTCTTGAGCACATCGAGCTTGGCCCAATAGTCATGGATCAGGTTGGCTTGCTCTGGTTCCGTCGGCACAAAGTGGAGGGCAAATGTGCGCGGAGACTTGATCAGCCGCATAAAATGGTGCTCGGTGATCTGGACAACATACGTTCCACGTTCAAACAAACTGACATCGTGCCGGTAGTGGAGCAGAAAGGCTGTGAGGAACAATATGCTCACGCCCTGTCGGATTCCGTACGGAGGCTCGCCAAGGGTATTGAGAATCGTTTCTATCTGAATCTCCCCGACTTCTTTCAGGAGAGTTCTCAGATCATGCCAGGCTTTTTTCCAATTGCACGGATCATCATCTGCGGGCGGGCAAAACCCTTTCATGCCGTTTACGTTGCGGTGAAGTCCGGAGGCGTGGAAAACGGTAAGGTAAATGGCTAGTTCAGGGGGAGTCCCTTTGATGTCGAGATGCTCACTTTTTTGATTTTCGATCATCCCGGCGATGAGCCTGGTTCGGGCACTGGCAATCGAGGAGGATAAACGTGCCCGGTTGATCAGTTCGTTCCTAATGATTGGGGAGGCGTGGTAGAGCTCATCACAGATTTCAGTCAGGTTCTGATTGAGTGCCTTTCTATCAGGGATATCCAGCTCCTGGGACTGATAGAACCAACGGCCCCTGCGACCAATAATTGCATCTTCAAAAACCAGGAAGCTTGAGAGGCGTTGTTCTAGATTCGAGGAAAGTTCGTCCAAGCGTTTTTTTACTTCGCTTCGGGCAAACTCATCAACGCGTAATTCCAGACAATTACTTTGTATCCATTGCCAGAGTCGCAATTCGCGAGCAATGGACAGATCGGCCGGCGTGACCTCTAAGAGATGGACTAGAATTCTGGGATTTTCGGCGATGGTCGTTTTTCTGACCACTTCACTCGTTTGATCGAAATCTTCTCCCAGTCCGACAGGGACTACAATGATTTGTCCGTCAAATCCGCCTAAGTCAGGGCGAATCAGGTGATGTTCAAGTCTTTCCCGGGTAGCATAGCGAATTCCAAAAGCGCGCAACGTGCCAGTGCGGTGATAATGCCGGTGAGCTATGGCCGGTCTCGCCTGAGGCAAGCCCTCGAGGAATGTCTCCAAATCGGCAATAGGGGGTACTCGCCGCTCGGCCTCTTCATAAAGAGCGCTGAGATCAATGCTGGTATTTGACCAGAGGCAATAGTCCCTCTGCATACTGCGTTGATACAGAATTCCCTTTTTAAGAAGGGAGAGTAGCGCTTCGGAAATCTCCTCACTGTCCGTTCTGTCGCAGATACAGAAAGCAATGGTCTTTTCATCGGCCTGCATCTCCTGCATTGGCCCCAAGACATTGATCAGTCCCACCGCTTTGAGAATATCTTGTTCAATCTGGCTCAGTCCGGGAGTGGCGATCAAGGTATTGCGCAAGTAATCCCATCGGCGCCGTCGGTCTCCGTCCCGGAACCGCAGAGCTCCGATGGATGCCAAGTAGTCAAACAGGTTGGACAGTCGATACCATCTGTCCGGATGAAAGGGAGTAATGCTGATGAACTGCTGAAACGCGAATGGTTCGTGGGAGAGGAGAAAGCTGAAAAGAGACCGCTCGTTCTGTCCAAAGCGCTTTATCCCAGCAGAAAGAACGACAAGGGTAGCTGGATGGATTGGGTAAAGGCTCGCGGCGGAAGCTATCAGGTCTTCATTCCTTTTTGCGGTGACCGAAACTCCAATCTCCAGCGCCCGTTGGTAGAGTGTTTGAGCCCGATTGGCTATCGAGGACTGATCGAGAAGAGACTTATCGTTTTGAATGGCACTGGTGAGCAGAAAAGCATATTGCTCCGGGGACTCGTCAAACGGTATCTCTTCGAACCGTTCCGAAACCTTAGCCCACTCCTCCTCTGCACGCTGGCCGTACCCAATGGCGTAGTCAGCGAATTGATGATGCAGGAATCCAATCACTGCAAGCGGAACCTCCGAAGAGCCTGAGGCCAGTTCTCCGAGTCTCTGAAACAGAAACGCATCGGCTTTGTTAGGTCGTATAGCAGCATACTCTAGGAATTTCCCCATTTCATCGATCAAGATGAGGATACCATCATAGGGGAGAGACGATCTTTTGATGTAGATGGCAAAGTCGGTGATGAGTTCAATCACCTTGGTGTCTTCTAGGTGCCCATCAGTCATCTGCTGCTGATACTTCTTGACCTCCGTCACGACAGCTGGGTTCCGGCCCACTGTCCGCTCAGTTTCCAGTTCATGGATAAGATTTGCTAACAGAACATCACTAAAACGTGCGCGGCTTCCGGTTACCGGCACTGGAAGATAGTGCGGCACTCCTTTCATGGAGGTTGCCAGTTCCTTAGAAACATCTTTTAGAATGGATATGGCCTTTTGGTAGCCCCGTCCTGACCGACTGATCAGATTCGCCGCAAATAAGCCAAAAGCCGATTTCCCCGCCCCGTAGGGACCGGTCACCCGCCAAGCGCGTTGGGATGAACCATTTTTTAGTCCAGCTATGAGTTGCCCTATGGCATACTGCACCGTCGGGGTCACCACATAACCTTCGATGCTTTGCGGATCTCTATAATCCCGTTCAATTTGGACCGAACGGGCATAGCGTCTGGCAATATGTAAACAATCAGCGATGACAAGATCGCTCTTATGATTTTGATTCATCAAATCCCAACCGAATCTTGAGAGAGCTTGGGTCTGTTTCTCTTCGCATGTGCAGGGATCGCACATCGGCACTGTCTAAAAACTGAAGATGCCCATCGGTTATATCTTCAACGACATCGAAGTACTGTAACACGTCATATTCACTCAGTTTAAAAACGGCTCCTGGGCCTAGCCGTCCAAACGTGATTTCTTTGAGAGAGAAGGTCTTACTGGAAGGATCGCATTGTTCCCAGTGATCCAGCAAGGCATAGAGAAAGGTCTTCGTGGTAAGACCGCGTTTGGGGCCTATGTCAAACATAAAAATATCATCTTTGACATCCGTCGCGGATCGCTTTAGCAGCCCCAGTTCCTGGAGGGGAGAACCTATCACCTCATCGAGCATCTGAGCGTCATAGTGATGGTTCATCGAGGCATAGGTATGGAGAAATATATCCGTATGTTGCTTGATCGTTGATTCGGCCAGCTCCTTGTTGCACCTACGGCCACGCAAATACACCAGTTCCAGAAAACGCTTTCGGGTAAACTGGTGATCCTGGATATCTTGGAAAGCCACATTCCAAGCTGACAGATTGGCTTTGGTGGCTATTTTCCAGTGCAATAGCCAAAGACTATTGCGATCTTCTAAGTACGGATCTAAGCCTTTGTGCTCGTTGAGCAGACACCGACCAAAGCCTGTTGGGTGGTACCCTTGCGTGGGAGTACCTTCCATAAGAGAAAAGGCTTCACCCCAGAACCGGATTGAACGAACCATGTTCTTCCCGATTCCCAGGGTCATGATAGCACTCTCTTCATCAGCGAAGATGGTGGGGTCCGAAGAAATGGCATCGAAAAGCTTGCGGAGCCATCCGTAACGGCAGACGAAGGACTCGTGCCCGGAAAACCTTTCTTCCCGGCCCGTCAGTTGAGTATTTGGTTTATCTGCCAGCAAGTCCTTTTCATTTACAGCCATAATTCGAAACAACCCTCCATCACAAGATGCCAACTCAGAAGCCTGACTTGCCTGCAGAACCATTATCTTGGCTAAGCCTAATGAGCCTACTAGATAAGACTGCCAGGCAGTGTAGGTCTTCGGAGTTACTGCCTTGCTCCGTCGGTCTCAGCCGAGGTGCGGCCCCGCCAGAGGCAAAGTACTCTACCACACTGACCTTTGACAATACAGGGTTTCGAGATTGATTATTTGGGGAGGGTTTGAACCTTGGACATCAGTACTCCAATATGGCAACGCTTCGCCAGGGAATTTGTGGAAGCCGCCATTGTTAGCCATACGGGTGGCAAAGATGCCATTCCTTCTTATGATTTCTATCCAATGAAGACTATTGTCAGCCTGCCACTATAGATACGAATCAAATCCCCCACCTAGAAAGTAACTTTCTCGGCCTCACCCATACCAAACTCGGCTCCCCGAAACACCCGTTTTGAAGCCAGGATCACGACTTTTTAGAAATGCGATGAAAAACCGAAAAATGGAAAAGGGATTAGTCCTCGTTCAAAAGTAGCTGATTTGTCTTGCCAAAATGCTCCCACTGCTCATAATTGAGCTACATAGCCAATACGACTACGAAAATGGAGGGTTCTAGCATGACCAAAAAACTGCTCGAAATCGCCGCCGAAATCGTACAAACCCAAGCAACGTCAGCTTCAATGACAACAATGGAGATTGCATCTTCTCTTCGGGAGGTATTCCAAACTCTCCAAGCGATGCAGAAGGCTGAAGGCGAAGGAACCGTTCTCGCCCCACAAATGACGCCTGAAGAAGCTCCCAAAGCCATTGCCCCTCAAGACTCCATTCAAGATGACAAAGTGATTTGTCTCGAATGCGGCGCTGAGATGAGACAGCTCACGTCGAAACATCTCGTTTCCCACGGCATGAACCAAAAGGAATACAGACAGAAATACGGTTTCACAATGCGGACCCCTCTGTCGGCAAAGTCTTTGACCAAAGCGAGAAGCAAAGCAGCGAAAAAGAGAGGACTGCCCGAAAATCTGAAGAAGGCGATTGAGGCGAGAAGGCAACAAAAGGCGAAGGCAAAAGCGACTGTTCCTGAAGGTCTAGGAGCTGCTGCGAACAAGAGAGTTGCCGTCCGCCGGCAAGCGAAGAAGGGAAAGGCATAAACCTATATGGTGGGACCAGCGGGCATTTACTTCGATGTAACCTGGGCTCTGAATTGTCGCTCGGTGATGCCGGGTAATGCTGGACAGTTGAAGTAAATATAGGCCCCTTGCTGGATAATGGGGAGTTTGAGGAGTTCCATCGCCTTGGCCGTGTTGACTTTTAAAAGGGTATCAAGATAGCTCGTGGTCGCCTCATTTGGGGCGTGAAAATGGGCGCGAGATGCCTCTTGAAACCGCATTATTCCGGATTAAGTCGTTTGCCACCGGGATGCTCCAATCCCATAAGAAGAGGAAGGAATGGATTTCTTCGCTTGACTGTGGCTCGTTTCATAGCAGTACTTGTGCAAGTGTGAAACACACTTGCAGGACTCACGTACATGGACTTATATTACACCCCATAAGTTCCGCCCATGCCGGGCGTACACCAGCGAATCAACCCGACAAGCAACCACGGGGCAAGCTTATCGGTGTTGTCTGCATGTCCATGGCCGTGGTTGCATGCGGATCATCCGCCTCCTGGGGGTAGGTACAAGACAATGACACTGGATAACGTGCATCTCTCCTATGAAGCGTGGCTGGCATCGAACCCGATCAACTACGAGCACTGTTTCCTCTGCTGGACACCTCTGACCGACGACAATAAGACTGATGAGCATGTCTTCCCAAAGTGGATGCAGGAGGAGTTTTCTCTGTTTTCCCAACCACTGACTTTACCCAACAAAACCTGGATTTCGTATCGCCAGGTGCGTATTCCCTGCTGTAGACGGTGCAACAATGAGGCACTTTCGCGGCTTGAACAAACGGTCGCAAGCGCGGTACGTTCAGGATTCGACGATTTCGCTCGGAATGTCTCCATGAAAGAGCAATTCCTGTGGCTTCAGTGCCTGTTCTACAAGATGCTATATCGTGACATGTCACTGTTGTCGGACCGGGCTGATCGTGAGAGCCAGACTATCACCTCGCCGCTTGACTTGGCATCCATGCGTCTATCGCATGCGTTCCTGCGGGGTATAGATTGCAGAGTAGAGTTCAAGGGCTGCTTCCCTGCGTCAGTCTATGTTGTGCGCACAAAGACAAGTTCTGATCCCGCGTTGAACTTCGACTACATTGACTCCATCCCTGATGTGTGTGTTGCGATACGAATGCATGATATCGGGCTCATTGGCTTACTGCGGGATGGAGGGCTTCACGAAATGGTTATGAAGCCACAGATGCCAGACCGGCTCTTGGATCGCGAGTTCAATCCGGTCCAGTTCCGCAATCTCTTCGCGAAGCTATTGTACCACCAGAAGCTCTTCACCGATCCGCTGAAGTACCGCGTGGCGCCGCACGGCACGGACTCCATTGAGATCTCCATTGAGATGAAGGACAAGGACGAACTCGAAGGTGACTATGTATACGGTCCAGAAGATCCGGAGGGATATGGCCAGCTTCTGGCGCAGGTGTTAGGCACAACGACTGACGCCTTGAGACTGCCTGATGGGTCTATCGGCTCTCTCTTCTTCGATGCACACGGAAACTGGAAAGAACGTGACTTCGATGATGATGGTGTCATCAGGAGCGAAAGGCAGCCCCCAACAAGCTGCTGAACGCGGACCGCCACAAGTCCGGCGGGAATCAATTGGACATTGAGCTTTGGAACGAGTATCGGCACCAAAGTGGCAGTGCTGGTCGCGGCCGCCGGTTAGCAAAAGTTAGAATTCTATGAGGATGAATATGGAAGATGTGCACGAAGGCCAAACTATGTCCCGCCTTCGGGAGGTTGTCCTGTGAAGTTTGGGTCTGGTATAAACTTCTAGGCGCCTTGATCGGCCTTGGGGCCGCCACGTTCACAATTTTGGTGAGATTTTGTATGGGGTTTTTGTGGGGTTTTCCTCTTCAATCTTAAAACATCTCAATCATCAAAAACCGAGTAAAATCAAGCTAATAAAGGGTGAATTATGTATCGTGTTCCGCTCTGTCACGCCGCAGGCAGAGGGTTCAACTCCCGCCATCATTTTCCACTCAGCGGCCCAACTGATTTACGCCTTTTCTTCAATTCTCTTAACCAGCCGATTCACACAATTATACGACTTCGACAGGACATGCGAACCAATTCCACCGCCTGCAAGCCAATATCTCAGCCCAACCCCATACCAAACCCGGCCCCTTCAGAACTCCCGTCTAAAGCTTTGGAAAAAAACGGCGATCTGGCGGCTTTTCTATGTGATGGGGAAAAGGTGGCGGCAGCAGGCAAGCCGATGGCAAGAATCTCATGGTGGCGTTTGTAGCAACGAGCAAACGCATATTTCCTGAGTTTTCGCTTGCCGGAGAGTTCCCCGGGGCTTCCTGAATTCTTCATCAGACTGCTCACCGACAAGAACGACCTGGTGGTTGACCCGTTTGCCGGGTCCAATACCACCGGTGCCGTTGCCGAAAGGTTGCATAGGCGGTGGATTGCGATTGAAGAAGTTGAAGACTACCTCCATGCCAGCAGATTTCGCTTTGAATGATCTGTGAAGCAAAGGGGGAAGGGCGACTGAAAATAGTATCGATGCGCGCCAGCGCCTTCCACGAATGAACTCGACCGAAAACCCGACACGCGAGAATGTCCTTTAAATCGATTTTTTCGACCGCAGGCAGGGTAAGGTCGTCTGGGTTCGAGAAAATCGGTTTAAATCCATTTCCGCTGCCGCAGCGCTTCCGCAATCTCAGGTTCTTCAATGAGCCACTGGATGAGCACCCGTGTCATATTCGTGTCGTATTCTGCGACAAATTTGCGGAACTCTCTATGAACAGCGGTATCCATCCGAATGGCGATTTGGGTTGTTCCTTCGTCCTCAAATGGGTTTTTTTCCAAATGAAATTTATCTCGCGGATTCCAGGGGAATTGAAATTCGATCAGCTTGGCTAGAAACGGACTCATTTTTGTCCCTCGGTCAGCCAAGAACGGGCACGATTTTGCCCCACGATCAGCCAGCACGCCATATAGTCGGTCAGGGCACCTGAACAGGTATCGCTTCTTTTTCCCTTGCATTTTGCTCTCCCCCGAAAAGTGAGTTGGTAACACAATCTTTGTAAGTTGCCATAAAATCATATAAATATAACATCAAAGTCATCATGATGACATTTCGTATAATGTGATTACGGGCAATTTTTTCCTTTTTTTTGGGGGTCCGAACGGAAAGTTGGGAAATTCGAACCGGTCCTGATGGGAGGCAGGGGCGAGTTAGCCTGAGTGTAACTAACATTTAACAGAGGAGTATACAGTGGTAAAATGTAATAATGGCGCCAAACTGACAATCACCGTAGCGGCCGGTATACACCGACGGCTACAACAACTAGAAAACCAGATGTCAATCCGCTACCCCTGGAACCGGTTCTGGTGGGATAGGATGATTGTTGCCCTCCAACAGGAAATTGATGAGATCAGGGAGAAGCTTGAAACAGAACCTCGGCATCTTCAACTGGTGGAGAATGTTACGCCGGTGGCAATCCCGGAATTTAAGCGAACGAAATGATCGGAGGATTTATGCACCATCTTGAAATGAGTCCCGCCTTGGCTTCGCAGTCAGAGCTATTTGCAGCTTCAGACGTGGCTGGAGATGACAACGTAAATCTAGATTGCAGCAATCGGCGTTCACCCCATTCCCTCCCTTGCCCCATCTGGAAACCATGGCCAGCCAGGGAAGTCCGGGGAGAGTTGCTTCGCGCCGGCTGGCAGTGGTGTGTCTTAGAAACGGAGAGCCTAAAACAGATTACATAAAAAACCGGAACTGGTACGGAGTGCTCCCCAGCCCAGACATTCGCTTAACAACACGAGCAAGAACCTTTGCATAGCTCATGGTTACTGGCAGCGGATCGTAGAGAGCGTCATTATTCCAATTCATCTTGCTCAGCCCCAATATTGCGCGAGCAGTTTCGTCCCATGGACCGTGACCAGCATGCCGTACTAAACGAATTGGACGAGGGGTACTCCGGGCGCCTTGGAAGAAGGAGCCGCGCGGACTTATACCCTGCACATCGCCATGCGTCCAAAGAAGTGCTTCACGCGGACTCAGACCTATAACTGTACCCCGCGAAACAGGAAACGCAGTAGGTTGGCCCTCACTTGGGTTTTTATTGCCTGTATCAATGCGTACCCCGCGCCAACCCACGTTCTCGACAACCTGCAAAAGGTCGACTGCCTCACATAAATGAAGGGCTTCCATAGCGCCGTCGACTTCGTCTCGTTTGAATTCAGTATTCTTATGTACCATAACGCGGCGCGGTGAACGTCCAGCGTGGCGTCTGCGGTAAAGATCTAAAGACCGTGTCAGAACGCGAAACATTTCTGTCCGCGAAAGAAAAGGATTATCACGCTGAACCTCGAAATCATGTGCATCATAGGCGACAAACTCCAGACCTGAACCCTCTGCGTCGAATACTTGGCTGCAGCACGTTACAAACCGTTGCCGGCCAGAATCAGGCGGTCTGACAGCATATGAAAGCCCAATATAAGCCGTTTCAGGATCAGAATCGGCTAATTTCCAAGGCACACCGCCAGCCTTGACATATAAAGCTAACCCAATGCGCCACATGACACTGGCGCGATGCGGATAAGCCAATGCGCTGGCCTCTCGTACCACCTGAATGGGCAAGCGTCGGGCTGCGGAAGTTGCCTTCAAATGGTCATGGAGGTCGAAATCCTCTCCTCCTCCGCCGAAGAAGCTGGAAGCCCAGCGCTGGGGGAGGTAAATGAACAGAACATCGAATTCGGTGCGGCGTGCTTCAAATGCCTGGATCGCCCGGACCAAACGCTCGGCCAATACAATGTGAGGTTTCGAGGAAGACTGTAATTCGTTATCGAGTTTCGAGTCGAGCTCGACATGACAGCCGCCACCGGAAGCTCGCATGCGCAATCCAAAAACATTATGAAATCCTGGCCATTGAACCAGATAATCCTTTCGCTCGGAGGGTTCGTAAGTATTGTTGAGTTCCTTCATGAAATTATATAATCGAAGACTCTCACCCGCTGGCGCCAAAGTAGCAACACGAATAGGGTCAGGCACCAGCCCGCTTGAATGAGGACCGAAGCACAACAGTCCACGTAATGGGTGCTCTTCGCGGTCTGATGTACGATCGGGATGAAAGGATAGCTTGGGCTCAGGCAGCCATAAGTGTGGTGCAATTTCGTTACTCATGCTTTCGCCCTCTGCGAGAAAGCTGTGTTAGGTGATATACGAAAGGTCGCATCAACGCCGTCTCCAATTCCCAGTGCACGAAGATCGTCACCGTCCCCTGCGACTAGGGCCGCCCAGAAGGAAATGAGATCATTAAGCTGACGATTATAGCGCTTGATAGTGCGCTCACGGGCAAAGGCCGCAGCAGCGGCCTTATTACTATCTGTGGTCCCAATGAAAACGGTGCGAGGCTCAATAAGCAACCATAAACGGTCATCCGCCCAATCCAAACGAATACCGAGTCCCTCGTACCACCTTAGTTCAGGATTTTCTTTTACTGTTCCGCACAGTGCTCCAACCAGATGCTGCAAAGGCTTCCACACAGGATGCTTCTGGTCAGCTGGGATAAAGAGATCGGTACGACTGCTGCGAATGACACTCAAGCCACGTGTCCGTGCAATGGCGCGGGCGAGTGCCTCACGGAGCAAACCACGTTCACCTGACTCATACCGGAGTCTCTTGGTTTCAATTGTGTGCAGGTCGAAGATGGTGATACCGTGAGCAAAAAAGGCGGCGCGGATGTCAGTATCGGCGCCATAAGCTAAGACGCCAGCATTAGTACGTGCAACGAGCACGTCGACGCCTGCCTGCAAAACAGCCTCCCGTACTTCACCGTAACCACCAATTTTACAAAGAACACGCCGACACACACTTGGCGCATCAACTACAGCTAGCGCATTGAGCCGTACAATCGGCCATCCACGTCGGCCTGCTGGAGTGGCGGCGCCGCTCCACCGGCGCCGCTCAGCAGCAAAGTCGTCAATTACCTTAGTGTCGATGCCGCTCATCAGTCTCAACAAGTCGCGTAAAATTTCATCAAAATTCTCCACCGGCACAAGTGCAGCTTCTACGCCCGCCGCTGCTGCATGCCCCAGCAGTTCACTTACTCGTGATAACGGTCGGTGGTCTCCGCGATTTAGCCAAAACAGCCCTGCCGGGAAGGCGCCTGGCTGAGTTATCGCTTCCTCCAGTGTGTCCATTATCGAATTGTCACGGCCGCTGTACCCGGCAACCACGAGGCCGAAATGTCGGCACGAGTCCAGAAGTACCTGTCTTAGTCGCGAATCCTGATGACGCAGCTCATCGCCGGTGTTTTTCAGCCGACGGGAGCGAAAGTCTCCGTGCAGTTTCACCTCGACTGGCCAGCGCTCTTCGATTATCGCCTGAGCGCCAAGGTCCGTGGCGTCCAATCCCACAGTGGTCAAGGGTCCCGTCCCGCCATACACCTTTGCACAAGCGTCAGCTACCAGAGGGTCAAAATTCGTGGTCCAGACGATGCGCGTGAGCCGCTCGCGCATGAGGGTGGCGAGCGCCAGATGCCCGAAAGACGGCTTAGCCCCGCTGATTTTGGCGTCTATATAAGCACGCCTATCTGCCTCGGCTGGATAGACTGCCTCGAACAATGCCGCGTACTCCTCCGGAGCACCGGATGGCGGAAATTTCCCGGAAGATTCAATGTAGGCTTGCAACTGGCTGCGGATACTTTGATTTGCAAGATCTGCAACCGTGTTTGGCGAAATCCGGCGCTGGCTGATAAACAGCTGCTGCTTAAACTCCCATACCATATCCCATGCAGTGGGTATACCAGCCGAAGCAGATGTGCCAGCGCCGAGAAGCCACATGAGGTTTTTCGCACGTAAAGAGAAGCGCCTGGCAAAATCGTCGGTACCAATTTCAGAGACCCTGATGCCATCTTCCGTAGGTGATTTAAAGGGGCCTCCGGAATTCTTTGCCTCACGTGTCAAATCATCGCTTGTCTTTGACACCGCACATTTATCCTCAACAGGTTTAAACCCTCCATTGTTCACTAGGTTCTGTGGTGTGGGTTTGGCCTGTTGAGGTTCGCTTTTAATTCTCTGGGGTGGTTTAGAATACCTCAAATTAGGAGGAATATTGCCTGGAAGCAATGGTGACAGAACTGGACGCCTTTTACACATTACGGATTGACCGTAGTCCAGTTTGAACCATTGCCAAAAAAAATCGCTTTTGGACCGACTACGATACTCCTTGTCTTTCGGTGTAGCGATCCCAAGGCCGGCGATGGCCATATCGCCGTTCACAAGCCCGATAGCATCCAGTTGAGTTTTCGGTGCCTGCCACTGCAAAAGATCGGGGTACGAAAAACTAACCTCAAGGTTTCCCGTGCTGATTGCGTGCAATCGAGCAGCTTCCTTGGCGATATATTCGTCATCAAGGACGCTGTTAGGTGGGCAGCTCGATTCCACAACACCCAGAATTGCTCCTGCCATTGTCGCGATTGTATCAGTGTCACTGAATAGAAGGTTAGCAGCGACTTCCAGCGGCTTGGCAGGATCTTCATCCCTGTACATCCAGGCTAAAGCAGCGGCAATGATCGCCGTCTTGGTTCCTGAGCCCCTGGCAGTGCTCTTTAGGCAGCCAAGGTTCTCCACCATCTGCCGGTATGCAATCTCCGATTTTTGAGACGCGTATTTTTCTGAAATCGCAATATCCGTCTGGCATTCAGTCCAGACCTGCTCCACCAGTCCAGATATAGATCCGCCAAATCCCTTTTCCCATACAGGCAGCCAAAAGCTATTGAGCTCTGAGTCATTCTTGATCAGTTCGATTACACGAGGAAAATAGTCTACGGCTTCCTTCCAGAATTTGGGCCCCGGAACGTGCTGCAGCGCGAATGTCTTTGCCAGGCAGAGAGCATGAAAGACAGCACCGAATATTCCTCTCGGATGTCCATGGGTGCAGATGGCATTGCGTACTACATCGGGTATGAATGTTTCAGGAGCAGATAATTCTCTTGCGGCCCAGATATGGGGCTGAATACGCATTGCTGCTCCGTTGCCTCCGCCTTGAACATATCTCCCCTTCTCACGTTCAAAGAAATTACTGAACCAGGTGACATCGGGATGTGCCAGGGACGAGGCAGCGAGACGTGTGCCTACACCGCTACCCAAGGAGTAAGAAGTCCAAACAGGGAGCTCGATTTTCGCGAAAGCTTCTACATCGAAAAACCCGTCGCCTCGTATAGCACGGGAGGTAGCCAGCCTAAGTTGGGTATCATCAGAGTAGCAGCCGGCAGGCAACTCGACCTCAGCCCCGAAGCGCCCCCCGACATTCCTTTTCCACGGGACTGTCGCAGTGGCTCTCGATGAGCTAATTCTACGCTTCAGGCCTTTGTCATCAATTAGCTCAGAAATGAAACCAAGAGCATCTCCGTAGGCTGCCCAAAGCGCAGAATTCTGAACTGACTTTGCCTTTAAATCACCCATAATTATTCCGTATTCCTGCCGAATGCCAGGGGATTAACTTCCACCAATATTTCGCGATGGCGGAGGGCCGATATTTGACCATAGACATCATCCTGGTCCTCTCCAGTGATGACGTAAATCTTTCTCAGGTAATCAGTAGATAACTGGCCAGGGTATAGCACTTCTGCCTGTATACAGGTGGGACAGCAATCCGGCAAAGCCGTACCCCTGGTTATCACTTCGTCATATCTGCCAATCACTCTCGGTGCAAAAAGTGCCTCCAGCCCTTGACTTCCGCCACGGCGGATCGCCCTGGGCCAAATGTTATTGGCGGTCACAAAGTAAACGCCTTCGTGCGTCAGTATAAGAGGGTCAAAAGACAAAATTGCCCACCAAACATCAGGATGCTGTCCTGAGGAAAAATTATAGAAAGAGGTATTTATCCGGCTTACAGACAAATTGACATAATCCAGCCAATCAGTATCCAAACGCCTGGCTGCATTATTTTTCAGTATATATTCAAGCCATTCATCTTCCGGCAGTCTCTTCCGAGATTTGATGCATTTTGTTTTTAGTATACCCAGTGTTCCGAAATGCGTGGTGAAGTGGAGGACTTCCCGGATACACCGCCGTTCTAATATCTCTTCAATGGTCATACACTGACCTCATAGTAAGTAGCTGGGTCGAGGTACTGGAGCAATCGGTATGCCCCTTCTTTACAGCCGATTATTACGGAATTCCGGGACCGACCGATGCCCATGGCCAGTAACCTCCGTAATTTGATGAGCTGATCATAATCTTCATCGGTGTCGTTGGGCATTGACTGTGCGTCTATTCCCACTATGAAGACATGGTCGAATTCAAGTCCTTTGGAAGATGCCAATGTGCTGAAAGCGATGTTTTCATCACCATCGGGCCATTCAGCCTCTCTCGAAATATCGACATACTCTAACCCAGCGCCGCCAAACCGACCCTTTATATAATCAAACCAGCCGCCACCAAGCGGATGTAGAATAGCGACCGACTCTCCCTCCAAATCAACGTTATCGTTAATGTATTTTATCAGAAAGTCGGTCTGACCTTGAAATCTGCCTTTCAGCACCTGCGGGGTTGGACCGTGCCTGTCGCATCTGCTGAAATCGGGGACAGTGAAATCGTCATCGACAGGCAGCCCCTGGATAAGTGGGGCTGCAAACATGGCGATCTCCACAGTGTTGCGATAATTTCGCCTCAACCTCCTGATATTTTCCGGCCGGACCGTGATTCCCGTCTCTATCCAGGTAAATCCACGAGCATAAATCCTTTGAGCTGTGTCGATAACAAAAGTGAGGGAGTGTTGGGCAGCTAAATGATTCCGAATGGCCCGGATCTGGTTTGCAGAGAAGTCCTGGGTTTCATCGGTGATCACTATATCGTATGGGGCAGTATATCTCTCCTGCGCCATCATAACTGCCAGGTCATTCCAATCTAAAAGGTTCCTGCCGACCTTCCATTCCATATAGGGCCGGATAACCTGGTTGAGGATGGTCTCTCGCATTTGGCGTTCAACACGGGGACTGGTCCCTCGACCATCACGTCGCGCTATAATATACTGCTCCAGGTTTTCAGGCATGAAGCGTCCCATCACGTATTCGACCTCATCCCTTAGGAACCCAGGAGGGAGGCTTATCCCCCTGCCAAGATTGTGGATAAGCCCCTCCCTCTGGGCATTCTCCATCACTGTAGGGTTACGAAGGGCGGTAATCGCCCAGCGGCCGAAGGTAGAAATCTGCATATCTACATTATCTACATCCTCGATCTGCCTCTCAGCGAGTTCCATGATGTACCCGCGCAGAGTCCTATTAAATGTGAGCACTAAAATGCGAACTCGACCAGTTATCAATTCTCGTCTTTTACGGCTGACGAAGCTGGAAATTAGCGCGTGAAGCCGAAGAAGGGCAGTCGTCGTTTTTCCGCTGCCGGCAGCTCCTCTTATTATCTCGACACCGGGCCTGTTCCGGGAAATGATAGGAAGTTGCTCTGGGGTGGGTGTGACATCGGGTAGCGTACGCATACCTTTGGCTCATAGCCCCCTGTTTTTTGGCGGACAAACATTTCCGAATCCCCTGGTGATTTATAATACACGAATTTTCTCACTGATGTCAACTCTTTGACACTCTTTAACATCGGGGCAGTGAGCATAGAGTACCCCTGTTGGCGGCAACGGGATAACGGTTCATACCTTCGATTTTCTACGCTTTTGAATATAAAGAAAAAAATTGGCGATTTGATTAAAACCAAGTTGAGAGGCACTGGGTGTGCGTTGCCTTGCCGGACATGCGGGTTGATCATGATGAGCACATTGTGATTTCCGGCCGCTGCGACTTCCAGCCCCCGCTTGGCGTTCTACTGGCCCTTTACGTCTTCGAAATCCGGCTCGTCGGCGGGCGCCGCCTTCCATAACCGGTCGGGATCGATCCTGAATACCGGCAGATCGGAGCGGCCGTTCAGAAATTCGACGGCCTCCGAGAGGTGATCTACCGCACATAACGGGACCGTGTTCAATACACATGTCTCCGTTGCGTCAGCCCCTGAACTCAAATTTCGCCATCTATTAGTTGCTCAGGATTGCGTTCAACCTCTGACTGACCTTGCTATCCCCTCTCTTCCCTCAAAACCTGCTGGACATCTTGCTCGACCTTGAAGGCGGAAACGAGGCGCATGGGTGTCATGCTATCTGCGTTTGGGGTATGACGTGAATTCGAGCCAGGTGAATAAAAGGTGAGAGAAACATGATATGGTTTGAGCCCTTCTTGTCTCTACTAGGGAGCACGGAGGCACATTTGGGGTATCCTGATAAATCTATAGATATAAGTAGTTGTATTTTGGGGAGTTTATTGGGAATGGGGGAAGGGCGCCAATTTCCGAAACGATATAGTAAATACTTAGCGAAATCCTGAATTAGCTCCTATAACGGAAAATGGGCGGTTTGTAAACGGGCCATTCTTGGAAAGGATGGTATACCCTGCGACGATTACAGTCAAAATTATCCGAAACCTCGAATGAGAACATGAGGCGAGAGGCACACAATCGTGGTATCATGGTCTCTCGGCCGCTCAGTGAAGCCTGTCTTGTTCCACCACTGTGGTGTCTAATGGAGGAGCACGCAAATGCAAAAAATGATCCGAGGCAAGAAACTCACTCTGGTTCAGGGAGATCTTACCGAACTGGCCGTTGACGCAATAGTTAATGCCGCCAACTCACGGCTCCAGTTGGGGGGCGGGGTTGCCGGGGCCATTCGCACCAAGGGCGGGCCGGCCATCCAGGAAGAGTGCAACCGGATAGGCCCGATCCGTGTGGGCGAGGCGGCCGTTACGGGAGGCGGAAATCTCAAGGCTTCCTATGTGATCCACGCGGTAGGCCCGTCGTACGGCGAGGGGGATGAGGACGAAAAGCTTCGGAACGCAACCCTTAACAGCCTTAAGCGCGCAACTGAAAAGGGACTGAAAACCATTGCCTTTCCAGCCATCAGCACGGGTATATTCGGCTTTCCCAAAGACAGGTGTGCCGAGATCATGCTGAAAACCGCTTCAGAATTTCTGGAGGGCCAGGAAACGAGTCTGGATGAGGTAATCCTGTGCCTCTGGTCCCAGGGTGACCTGGAGTTGTTCGGGAAAACCCTCGACGCCATCTTCAGCTAGTTTCCATCCTGGAGCGGCAGGCTCGAGAAGGTCCGCTCTTATCGCCGGAATCTTAAAACGGCCAGGCTTCCGGATTGTTCTCAAAGGGGACCTGGTACGTGGTGAAATGTGGAAATTACATTTTCGGGCGCTCCTGACCTCTTACGCCGGTGAAATTGGAGTTGTAAAGTCGATCCGGGTTTCGCTGCCTTCCCAGGTAATGACTCCTGTCGCACGCAGCCTAAAAACCGCTTCCTTTATCTGCTGTTCGCTGAACCTGCCTCTGAGTATGAAATAAAGATCTCGCAGGGTGGTGACACCCGGACGGTCCACGATCTTCCTTACAGCGGTTTCCACGTCTTCTTCGAACGGGTCCGTCTGTGGCTTTTTTTCTTCTTTTTCAGGTAATTGGGACTTGTAGAGCAGAATGTCCTTCATCATCATAAATACGCTGAGGATATAGCGATCAGAAATCTTTTCCAGACGTTCCGTATTGAATCCGAGGGTTTTTGAAGTGGAATGAAGCTCGCCCGCAATCTTCTGAATAATGCGGTAGAAATAGAATAACATGCAGATGGCTGTTATCGACAGCACAATGGCAACAAGGGCCAGACCCAGGATGAGGGTCGAAGCCGCAAGCCCTGATTCCTGGCCGGCGGGCGCCGTGGCCTTCACCGGAGCGGATTGAACGCCGGAGTCATGCGGCTGAGCGGCTGTTTGGGGTTGGACAGGGGCCTCGGCTACCGGTCCCGGCGGTCCTGTTTCGCCCGTAGGACCACGCGGACCGGGAGGGCCGGCTGGGCCGGCTGGACCCGCCGGGCCGGGAGGACCTGGGGCGCCCTGAGAACCGGCTGGGCCGACTTCCCCGGAGCTCCCGAGCACTATAGGATTTTCCCACGACCTGCACTGGTCAGTGCTCGTCACGATCCGGATATTTCCCGTTCTCTTGTGGACACAGGCGCCAATCTCTTCCCCGGCTGCGAACGCCTGGTGCGTGAATAAGCCCAGGGTGGCGAAGATCAGCACCGCTGTGAGAAAACCTCTCATTCTCTCCTCCTTTTAACCAACGGTGGTCCTCTCATCTAAATACGTCCTGTTAAACGATTATCTTTAGCAGTTTTTGTGAGGCGAGCTGCTTTGAAGCGTGCAGGGCAGGCTTCCCGGCCGCCCCGGATTGAATACAAAGCTCTCCCCTCTCAGGTGTCCGTCCGTTCTTCTTCTTAACCCCGATAACTCGGTTCAGTCGGGGCCTTCAGATAATTTCACGGAATTCTGAAAAGCACGGGAAATATCCCGGCTTCACGCAGCTTTATTATCAGTTGAAGTGCTCCATAGATCCAAAGAAAATAGCTGGCGTCCAGGAGCGCTTTTTTCAGGTTCTTTGTCTTGACCAGGTAAGTGTCGGGTTCGGAATAGAGCGACATTTTCGGAATGAATCTGGGGACCCGCTCGAAGTATGCTAAAAATTCCGGGCCGTGCCACACCGTCAGTTCCTTTTCTTCCCGGCGGATCACGAATGGGTAGTAAAGTCCGAAGGCCAGCATAAACAAAACCAGAATGAGAAGGCTCCCGGAAGCCAGGCCGATCCCGGCGGCGCCGACCAGACTGAACAGGTAGAGCGGATTTCGTGTTACCGAGTAAGGTCCGATCTCCACCAAATCGCTTGCCTTGTAGCCTGCAATATAGATAGAGCTCCAGACCCTGCCAAAAGCGCTGATTATGACGCAGGCCAGGCCCGCGAAATCAAGCAGACCTTCCCGGAGACCGCTCTGGATTTTGTTGCCGCTTGTTATAAGAAGCAGAAAAATTACCAGGGCGAACAGCCGGGTGTGAATGATCCGCTTCTTCGAATCCAGAGCTGCACGATAAAAGTTCATATCTTCCAATCCGTAAAATCGAAGCCAAAGGCATGTCATGAAAATAGTGCGCCGAAATTTGCGACAGGATGACTGCATATAGAAAAGAGGAGAGGAAAACAAGCAAATTTCGTGAAATTGTGATTTTGCCCCGAAATGCGTCGTCCTCAACGGCTTTGGGCTGGACTATTTCGGGATTCTTTGACGTAAGAAAATCCTTTGCCGCTCCGGACAAGCCTGCGCGCAACTCCAGGGCACAGTTGCCCGGGACCGGGATTTCCTTTTTTGACGAGGAAACGGGGGAGGATGTTTCGAAATGCCTCCTCAAAAGGAGGCATTTCGATCATCATAAGGTCCGCAAAACAGAGTCGGTCGACCTGTGGTCTGAGCAGAGGCGGGTTCTAAGGCACCAGCCAAAGAGCGATGTTTTTTGCTATATAGCCGAGTTTGTATGGAATTCTGCCCATGGTGAATTCTGCGGCATCGTTCATACCCTTTCGGCCTACCACGATAGAGCCGAACTTGCCGGTCTTTGCTTCCGCGAAGAGGTTTGCCGCCCTGCTGCCGCTTGCCTTTATAAACTTAGTACTGATGTTTCCAGCAGGCAAACCGGCGGCTGTAAGACTTTTGATGGCATTATCAAAAACCGGCTTCATCTGGACTTCGTGTTCGAGTGAGATTTTGTTTACGTTGTCTTCATCAAGGGGTTTTCCGTCCTTGGTTTGAGGGATTCTGACAATGTGCGCCAGGCAAATGGACGGATTAGACGCAGTGAGCATTTTGCTTACAAAATTGACTACCCTTATGGAAGCAAGTGAATTATCGAGGCCGACAAGAATCTTGCCGGCTTTGGGTTTCCCCCCCAGGAGGCATATGGGGGCATCCACTACATTGATAAAGACCTTGGCGGCGATACTGCCCAGCATGGACTCTTCCATCTGGCCAAGACCCCTTCGTCCAATGGCCACGGCGTCATAGCCGAACTTGCACTCGGCAATAATGTCACGCGCGATTCCAAGTTTTCTCTTCTGGACATTGCAGGTCAAGGCCGAAGTGGGCATACCGGCAGATCCAAGGATTTGGCAGACGGATTGAAAACAGTCCCGCATTTTCTGCTCTTTATATGTGTCCCAGCTTTTCATGTGTTCAAGGTGCTCGCTGACGGTGGCGTCCCGTCCCGTTTCCCAGAATATGTCGGGCATTTTGTCGATGATGGACAGGAATACGACCTCGGTATTAGTCAGGTTCAGTGCCTTGGAGACATACTTTGCAACTTCCATTGATTCGTCGGACCCGTCCACCGGTAAAAGAACCAGCTTGCGCTCAGAATTCATGGATACCTCCTAGGAAAAGATGAAGAACCAGAGTTGAACAACAAACCACTCTCCAGCAAGAGCCGGGAAAAATATTTGGCGGGGTAAATGTCAGATCGCTCTAGAAAGCTGGTAATCAATAAGCTATACCGGCTCGTATACTATAGTAACACGAGAGGGGACATCATGCTAATTCTTTTTCTCCTGCAAATCCGATTAAAGAAATCAGTGAGCTGGCCATTCTGCTTCGCGAGAAGCTTTTCCCGAAAGGGATTCGTGCCATTCGGCGAAAATGACGTATTGGTCGCCCGTGCAGATCGAGCGGAGCGCAATGGAAACCGGGAGAAAGGAGTCGCAAACGGGGAAAACCTAGGTGAAGTCCTGATGCTTTAATATTACTCCCCATCCCGCATCCGTGCGCTCATCGTCCTGGTCTGCCTGTGCTGAATACCGGACAATAATTGTTGACTTTCTTCGCCGATCCATTTATTAAGCGTCTGTTCCAATACCCCTTTGAATTTCTTGCTCACGCTCCGCTACTTCGTCTCGTCTCTCTACCTCCTGAGCATATCCTCGAGTTGATCCTTTCATTTTAATCCTCAGAGGAACTGAGCAATAGCCTTGAGAGCTTTTCGAGCAACCCCGGAGGAAGATCGCTTTCGCTCAATCAGGAAAGAATTCCAAGGTTTTGGCTCAAACAAGTAATGCCTTTCCGTACAGTGTGTTCATTGATTCCGGTTAAGCGCAGCAGCGCGCGGGCGCTTTTAATCGTCTCGGGGACTAACGTTAAATCGACTCTCAAGAAGGAGGCTCACCTTGACATTTCAACCTTCAAAGCAGGTGTATTCAGGGAAAATCAGGGAAGTAACCCTGGGAAGCGGAGACAAGGCGGTTACGATTGGCGGCAGAGGGGTCTTTGCTTTCCATTCATTCGAAGGACCGATCCCCAATGCTCCCAGTATCGCAATGGAAGTCTGGGACAAAGACCCGAGCGAGGACTGGGCCGAAGCGGCCAAGGCGCCCTTCAGCGGTGTCCTGAGCGATCCGGCGGCCTGGGCGCGCAAGTGCGTGCAGGACTACGGGGCTCAGATAATCGTGGTCCAGACCAAGAGCGCCGACCCGAACGGGGACAACCGTGCAGCCGCAGAGGTAGCAGCAACGGTAAAGAAGGTAGTGGACGCAGTTGATGTGCCCGTAATCGTCTGGGGGGTTGCCAATCACGACAAGGACGTCGAGGTTATGAGGCATGTTGCTGAAAGTTGCTCGGGCCGCAGAATCGCCATGTGTCCAGTGGAAGAAGGTGACTACAAACAGATTGGGGCTGCATGCCTCGGCTACAAACAGGTGGCTGTCGCCTCGTCCCCCATTGACGTGAACCTGGCAAAGCAGCTTAACATTTTGCTCGGAAACCTCGGAGTTAGTACGGATGACCTGGTAATTGACCCGACCACGGGCGGGCTTGGGTACGGGCTGGAATACACCTACTCGGTCATGGAGCGCATAGAGCAGGCTGCTCTCACCCAGGAAGACGAAAAACTCCAGCAGCCCATTATCGCCAATGTGGCCAACGAGACATGGAAGTGCAAAGAGTCCAACCTGAGCGCCGAAGATGCTCCGGAACTCGGAGATCCAGCTAAGCGCGGCATTTTGATGGAAGCAATCACGGCTGTTGACCTTTTGATTGCCGGGGCTGACATAGTGACTATGCGCCACCCCGAAGCGGTAAAGCTGGTGAAAAACTATATAGCAAAGATGATGTAGTCTTGCGAAAAATCGGCTGCGCAAGTGATTCATTGGTAAAACGAACCTCCCCAGGAAGGGGAAAAGAGGTGCTGCATGTCTGAAGAGAAGAAACCAGTTGCAATCGTAGAAGAAAAAAAGGCAAAGAAGTTGGATTTGCGTGAGGTGACAAGTTGCCAGACTACCCTCCAGATGCTCAAAAAGATGGAAGCGGACGGGAACGAATCGATGTTCAACCGCGCCGCGGAAATGAAGCCCTGTCCCATTGGTGCTGAGGCGGCCTGCTGCAAGCACTGCTTCATGGGGCCCTGCCGTCTTAACTCCAGGGACCCTTATGCCAAGGTCGGAGTCTGTGGGGCTACCATCGATACCATCGCCGCCCGGAACTTCGCGCGCAATGTTGCCGCAGGCGGGGCCGCTCATACCGACCACGGCATGGGCATGCTCGATGTTTTCCGGGAAGTGGTGAACGGGAGAATCTCTCATTTCAAGATTCAGGACGAAACGAAGCTTAAAAACGTCGCAGAGAGCATCGGGATCGCGACGGAGGGCAGGTCGATCAAAGACATAGCCAATGATCTCTATGCGGAACTGGAACGGACATATACGCAGGTTGAGGGGGAAATTCCCTTCATGAAGCGCGTTCCTGCGAAGACCCTGGAGCTGTGGCGAAAAGAGGGAATCGTTCCCCGCGGCGCAATGCGCGAAATTATGGAACTGATGCACCGCTCTCATATGGGTGTTGACCAGGACTATAACAACATCGTGAAGCAGTGCTCCCGCACGGCCCTCGCCGACGGGTGGGGCGGCTCCATGGTTGCAACCGAAATTTCTGATATCCTCTTCGGCACTCCCTCACCCAGGGTGGCCGGTGTAAATATGGGGTTTATAAAGGAAGACCAGGTAAACATTGTGATTCACGGCCATGAGCCCCTTCTGTTCGAGGGCATGATCGCCGCTTCCAATGACCCTGCCAATCTGGAGAAGGCCAAGGCTGCCGGAGCAAAAGGGCTCAACCTGCTCGGCATGTGCTGCTCGGGCGCCGAAGTGCTTGGACGCCACGGAATTCCCCATGCCGGAAATTTCGTTTCCGCTGAGCCGATTATCGCGACGGGCGCTATCGATGCAATTGGCGTGGATGTCCAGTGCATCATGCAAGCCCTGCCGAAGATAGCTGAATGCTACGGGACCAAAGTTTATACGACCAACCCCAGGGCCAAAATCGAAGGCGCAACCCACATCCAGTTCGATGAACACGACCCGCTTGACGCTCCGAACAAGATCATCGCGTTAGCTATCGAACGCTTCGCCGGGCGGAACGTGAAGGTCGTCATTCCGCAGCGGCAGGACTGGGGCGTACATGGCTTCTCCCATGAATACGTAAACTACATGCTCGGCGGAAAGTTCCGTGCGTCTTACGTGCCGTTGAACGACAACATCATCAACGGACGGATTCGAGGCGTAGCGGGCGTTGTCGGGTGCACCAACCCGCGTGTCAAGCAGGACTACCTGCATGTCGAGCTGGTTAAGGAACTCATCAAGAACAACGTTCTGGTTGTCCAGACCGGATGCTCCCAGATCGCTCTCGCCAAGGCCGGCCTCATGAAGCCGGATGCGGCGGTGCTTGCAGGCGAGGGTCTTCAGGAAGTATGTGAAACCGTCGGGATTCCGCCTGTCTTGAGCCTGGGGTCCTGCGTCGACAACAGCCGTATCCTTATTGCCTGCGCCGAGATGGTCAGGATGGGCGGACTTGGCGACAAGCTTTCCGACCTGCCTGTAGCGGGTGCTGCCCCCGAGTATATGAGTGAAAAAGCCATCTGCATCGGGCAGTACTTTGTGGCTTCGGGCGTCTACACCATTTTCGGAGTAACCTTCCCAACAGTTGAGGGCACAAAGTTCCACGATCTGCTGTTCAAAGGCCTCGAGGAACAGGGCTTCGGTAAGTGGGGATTCTCGAACGATCCTATAGAGATGGCCCATATGATGATCGATCATATCGACAAGAAGAGGGCTGCACTCGGCCTTTCCGAACAACGCGAACGAAAACTCTTCAGCATGGAAGACCGCAGAGTGTCTGAAGGTTAAGCCGGCACCGGTCCCGTTAGGTCAATCGTATCCTAATTCCGGCTCGAAGCCGGTTGTGTTGCAAGGGAAAACAGAAGACAGAAGAAGGAGTTAGTTATGTCCAGGTTAGTCGCTTTTGCAGCGATCCAGGGAGCTTACAATATAGTTTCCAAGGCTGAAGGCAAATTCAAGCAGGCCATGGATAAGTATGGACCGAATCAGCCGATCGGATTTCCAAACACGGCCTACTATCTTCCCATCATTTACTCGATCCTCGGCGTCAAGATCGAAAAACTGGCCGACGCTGAGCCAGTAATGAAAATGTGCCGGGAGCTTCTGCCCGCGCACATCAAAGGCGAGCACAACGTTCACCTGCCTTATCTGGGAGGGACGCTCGATTCGGGAATGGCCGCCATCCTGGCCGAAGAAGTGGTCGAGGCGATCAGGTATGTGGAAGATCCCGATTTTTATCATCAGAGCGAAGAATGCGATCTGGAAGGTGGAAAGATCTGGCTTGGCGCGGCCGATGATACCGTCATGAGAAAAAGGGGTATCGAATTCGTTGACGGGAGCGCTCCCGGTTTTGCCGCAATTGTCGGTGCGGCCCCCAATCCTGAGATCGCGAAAATGATCGCCGAAGATTATCAGAAGAAGAACCTCTACGTCTTCATGTGCGCTAACCAGACGGGCACCACGTTTTCCGAGCAGCTCGTCGAGGCGGGTGTGGAAATCGGGTGGAACACGCGTCTGGTGCCATTCGGTCCAGACATTTCCGCCGCAGTATTTGCGCTTGGTTTCGCAAACCGTGCCGCCATGGCCTTCGGCGGGGTCAAGCCCGGAGATTTCAAAACCGTTCTGAAGTATAACAAGGATCGTGTTTTCGCGTTCGTGAACGCTTTCGGCGAAGTTAACGCCGAGTGGGCAGCCAATGCAGCGGGGGCGATCAACTGGGGCTTTCCGACTATTGCCGACACCGATATTCCCGAGATTCTTCCCACGGGTGTTTGCACCTATGAACATGTCGTTTCCAGCATACCTTACGAACAGATCACGGCAAAATCGATCGAAGTCCGCGGGCTCAAGGTAACCATTACCGAAATCCCGATTCCCGTTTCGTACGGTCCGGCTTTCGAGGGTGAGCGCGTACGCAAGGACGACGTATACCTTGAGTGCGGTGGTGGAAAGACAGCCTGCTGCGAGTTGGTCAGAATTGCCGATATGGATCAGGTCGAAGACGGCAGGGTTGATGTAATCGGCCCGAATATCAAAGATGTGACTCCCGGCTCTCGTTTGCCTATGGCGGTACTCGTCGAAGTTGCCGGCCGGAAGATGCAGGAAGACTATGAGCCGATCCTGGAGCGCCAGATGCACCACCTGGTAAACTATGCCCAGGGCCTCATGCATATCGGCCAGCGCGATATCGCCTGGTACAGAATAGGCAAGCAGGCGGTTGATAAGGGATTTACCCTCGAACACATAGGAAAAATCCTGCATGCTAAATATCATCAGGATTTCGGAGCTATCTTTGACAAATGTCAGGTCAAGATCTTCACCGATGAGGCCAAGGTCAAAGAAATGATCCCCATAGCTCAGCATGCCTACAGAACACGTGATGAGCGCATCGAGGGCATGACGGATGAGGGTACTGAAACATACTACTCCTGCACGCTCTGCCAGTCTTTTGCTCCGACGCACGTCTGCGTGATAAGCCCGGAGCGAACCGGCCTGTGCGGCGCATATAACTGGCTCGACTGCAAGGCTTCTTTTGAGATCAATCCGACGGGTCCAAACCAGCCCATTCAGAAGGGTGAAACCGTTGATCCCAAGCTGGGCAACTGGAAGGGCGTAAACGACTTCGTTTACAAGGCATCGCGGCAGTCGATTTCCAGCTACAATTTCTACAGCCTGGTATATGACCCGATGACCACCTGCGGGTGTTGCGAGTGTATCGCCGCCGTCCTGCCGATGTGCAACGGAATCATGACGGTAAACCGTGATTATACCGGCATGACTCCCAGCGGCATGAAATTCACCACGCTTGCGGGTACGATCGGCGGCGGAAACGTTACGCCGGGCTTTGTGGGTCACAGCAAGTATAACGTTACTCAGCGCAAATTCATCGCGGGTGACGGCGGCCTCCTGCGGCTCGTATGGATGCCAAAGATTTTCAAGGAGGAAGTCCGGGACAGGCTTCTCAAACGCGGCGAGGAAATCGGCATTCCCAATTTCATCGATATGATCGCAACCGATGAGAACGGCACTACCGAAGACGAGATTTATGCTTTTCTGGAAAAGGTGGGACATCCCGCGCTTACAATGGAAAGCATTCTTGGCTGATAAATGATCTGGGCGCAGACATTGCGGGTCTGCGCCCGGTCTTATATGAGGAATCAAACTCTTTTCAGGAGAAAAACACTCATGGGCCTTACCGGGATTCAAATATTTAAATTGCTGCCCAAGACCAACTGTGGCGAGTGTGGGGTTCCGACCTGCCTGGCTTTTGCGATGAATCTTGCTTCGGGCAAGGCGGAGCTGGAAAAGTGCCCCCACGTTTCGGAAGAAGCAAAGGAAAAACTCGCTTCCGAATCGGCGCCCCCCATACGGCCGGTTACAATCGGTTCAGGCGAATACGTTGTGAAGGTCGGAGGCGAAACAGTGCTTTTCCGGCACGAGAAAACTTTTGTAAATCCGCCCGGCTTTGCCGTTCTTGTCTCCACCGATGAGGATGCGGCCTCCGTTGCCGGAAAGATCGACCGGTTCAAGAAATCCCAATACGACCGGGTGGGGCTGAAACTTCGCGCGGAGATGTTCGCGATCAAGGACGCCAACGGAGACTCAGCAAAGTTTGGCGCCCTGGCGAAGAAAATTTCGGACGAAGTCGGTGCTACGATGATTTTTATGTCCGATTCGATTGAAGTCCTCACAGCGGCGACAGATTCATTCAAAGACAAGAAGCCCCTGCTCTATGCTGCAACCATGGCGAATGCCGAGGCCCTTGGAAATCTCGCCAAAGCTGCAGGCTGCCCGCTGGTGGCCAAGGGGGACGGCTCTTTGGACAGTGTTATCGCGCTTACCGAAAAGCTGTCCGCAATGGGGCTCAAGGACATCGTTATCGACACCGGAACGCGTGAGCTGAAGAAAGCTTTTGAAGAACAGATTATGATCCGCCGCGCCGCCCTCAAAGACCGTTTCCGCCCACTCGGGTTCCCCACTATCATCATGGCCAATGAAATGGGTGACGGGATAATGGAAGAGGCCCTTGTGGCCGCTACTTTTGTGGCCAAATACGGTTCGGTAATGGTCCTTGGCGACCTCCAGCCGCATGTGATCTTTCCTCTTCTTCTCGAACGGCTCAATATCTACACCGACCCGCAGCGGCCGATGACAGCCGAGCAGGGAATCTATCCGATCAACAACCCCGACGAAAACTCTCCGGTGCTCGTGACTTGCAACTTCTCGCTAACCTATTTCATCGTTTCGGGTGAGATAGAGGCCAGCAGGGTTCCGTCATGGCTTTGTGTACAGGACACCGAAGGTCTCTCGGTCATGACCGCGTGGGCTGCCGGGAAGTTTTCAGGTGAATCCGTCGGGACATTTTTCAACAAATGTGGAATCAAGGATAAGGTGAAACACAAAAACCTGATTATCCCTGGTTATGCGGCCGGTATAAGCGGTGAGCTGGAGGAAGAACTGGGCTCCGGCTGGACTATCTCGGTGGGTCCGAGGGAAGCCAGCCAGATTCCTAAATACCTGAAGAACTGGAAGGCATAGACGGGAGAGGGCAGAATGAAGCTGATAGGTGAAAACCTCAATATAATGAGCAAAACGTATGGGGCCGCCCTGAAGGCAAGAGATGCCAAGCCCCTTCAGGAGCTTGCAATCGTGCAGGCAAAAGCCGGAATGGACTGGATAGACCTGAATATCGGTCCGGCGGGAAAAACCGGAGTGGAACTCATGAGCTGGCTCGTCCCAGCCATAGAGGAGGTGGTGGACGTTCCTGTCGCTCTGGACACCTCGAACATCAAAGCGATAGAAGCCGGCCTCCAGGCTTGCAAGAAGAACCGGCCGCTCATCAATTCGATTATGGTCCGGCCCGAGAGAATGGAAGCGCTCCTTCCGCTTGCCGCAAAGTATGACGCGGAATTTGTCGGTCTGCTCTGGGGGCCCGAAGGAATGCCGAGGGATGAGAACGAACGCGGAGCGCTTTGCGCCGAGCTGGTGTTCAAGGCCACGGGAGAATTCGGCATAAATCCTGAGCGTATATACGTTGATCCTATCCAAACGCCGGTCAACGTGCAGCAGATTCAGATCATGAGCGTCCTGGAATTCATGAAAATGTTCGCAGATATCGCTCCCGGGTGCAGAAGCACCATTGGGCTTTCGAATGTCTCCAACGGTCCGCCCGAGCACCTGCGCCCGATCCTGAACCAGGTCATGCTGATCATTCTTAAGCGGCATGGGCTGTATTCTGCAATTGTCGATTGCTTTGATACCAAGCTGCACGAAATTGCCCGAGGCAAACATCCTGGACTGGAAGCCCTTGTCCATAAGGTAGAGGACGGACAACCGATTGATTTGGGATCTCTTTCGCAGGAGGAACTCAAATACGTCAAGACGGCCAAAGTAATTCTGGGCCAGACGCTCTATTCCGACTCATGGCTCGACATCTGATACATCAAGAAGCGGGAAGCGGGGGGCTTTTGTCCCTTGCTCCTTGCTGCCTGCTCATTTAGCATAAAGCGGGAAGTGGGAAGAAGAGAGAAGGAATTCTCGCTTCCCCCTTCCCGTTTCTGCTTCCTGCTTCTCTTTATCCTCTTGCAGTACCAGCAAAGTTGTGATGTATTATGATTACGTTACTAGGCCTGCCTGACACCTTGTCCAAGCGGAAATGTTCAGATTAAAAGGAGAGAGTTTTATGCCTGATTATGTTTATTTCTTTGAAGAAGGGAAAGCGGATGGCAACGCCAATATGAAGGCTCTCCTGGGCGGAAAGGGCGCCAACCTTGCGGAAATGGCCCAATTGGACATTCCCGTGCCTCCCGGTTTCACAATAACCACTGATATATGCACTCATTATTATCAGCACAGTGGTGAGTATCCGCTTGAGTTGAAAGGTCAGGTCGAAGAGGCCCTGCATCGGCTGGAGGGGATCATGGGCCGTAAATTTGGCGACCCTGAGAATCCACTGCTTGTTTCGGTGCGTTCCGGAGCAGCTATTAGCATGCCCGGAATGATGGACACCGTTTTGAACCTGGGCCTCAATGATCACACCGTGCTGGGTCTGATCAAGCAGACGGGAGACGAACGGTTTGCATATGATTGCTATCGCCGTTTCATCGCAATGTATGGGGACGTGGTGCTCGGTTTGAAGCCCCAGTCAAAAGACGAGCACGATCCCTTTGACGAGTTGATCGAGGAAATGAGGAAAAAACGTGGCGTTGAGTTCGACAATCAACTTACCGCCAGTGATCTCAAGGAGCTGGTCGAGCGTTACAAAGCGTTGATTCGCGAACGCAAGAAGGTGGAATTTCGGCATGATCCCTGGGATCAGCTTTGGGGGACCATCACTGCGGTTTTTGGATCGTGGAACAATCCCCGGGCGATCGCCTATCGCGAGATCAACAACATTCCGGATACCATGGGCACGGCCGTGAGTGTGCAATCCATGGTATTCGGGAATATGGGAGAGGATTGCGGTACTGGGGTGGGCTTCACGCGAAACCCGGCGACGGGGGAGAATGTGTTTTGGGGCGAGTACCTGATCAATGCTCAGGGCGAGGATGTCGTTGCGGGCATCAGGACCCCCCAGCCCATTAACAGGAATCAGAAAAGCGAGGGCAGTGGTCCATCCCTCGATGAGACGATGCCCGAGATCTATGAGCAGCTAGAGAACATTCGCTCAAAGCTGGACCGGCATTATCGTGACATGCAGGATATCGAGTTCACTATCGAAAAGAAAAAACTGTGGATGCTGCAGACGCGGGCCGGCAATCGAACGGTTTTCGCCTCTGTCAAGATTGCCGTGGATATGGTTCGGGAAAGCATTATAAGTAAACAGGAAGCACTGATGCGGGTAGACCCCGATCAATTGGACCAGCTCCTGCGGCCCACATTCGACCCCAAGGCTCAAAGGGATGCGATCAAGGACGGCAACTTGTTGACCAGCGGTCTGAACGCTGGTCCGGGGGCGGCCACGGGCAGGGTGGTGTTCAATGCCCATGATGCCGAAGAATGGGCGATGAGAGGCGAGGTGGTCATCCTGGTCCGTCTGGAGACCTCCCCTGATGACATTCGCGGTATGCACGCCTCGCGCGGAATTTTGACTGCGCGCGGCGGGATGACGTCGCATGCCGCCCTTGTTGCCCGCCAGATGGGAAAGGTGTGCGTGGTGGGCTGCTCGGACCTGGAGATCGATTACCACAACCGGAGAATGACTATCGGCGACCGTGTAATCAGGGAAGGTCAATACCTTTCGCTTGACGGTTCGGCCGGAGACGTTTTTGCCGGCCAGATTCCGACACGGCCTTCGGAAGTGCTCCGTGTTATCATAGACAAGAGTCTCGCCCCGCAAAGGTCTCAGATATACCAGAATTACGTGGCCCTGATGGGCTGGGCGGACGAGTTCCGCCGTCTTCAGATATGGACCAACGCCGATCAGCCGAACCAGGCTGAGGAAGCCATAGCCTTCGGGGCAGAGGGGATAGGGCTCACACGCACCGAGCACATGTTTTTTGAAGGCGACCGGATCGAAGCCGTTCGCGAAATGATTCTCGCCGAGAACTCCCAGGGGCGGGAACGGGCACTGGCCAAGCTGCTGCCGATGCAAAAAGAAGATTTCAAGGGCCTCTTCAAAGTCATGAGAGAAAAACCGGTGACTATTCGAACGCTTGACCCTCCCCTCCATGAATTTCTCCCCAAAGAAACCGACGATAAGGCCATTCAGAAGCTTGCAACCAAGTTGGGTGTTCCTTATGAGCAGCTTTATGCCAAGGTGGTCAGTCTTCATGAGGCTAACCCGATGCTTGGTCATCGCGGGTGCCGTCTTGGAGTGACCTTCCCGGAAATCACGCGGATGCAGGCCAGAGCGATTATGGAAGCCGCCTGTGAGGTTGCCAGGGAAGGAATGGACGTGCGGCCGGAGATAATGATTCCCCTGGTCGGCGACGTTGGTGAGTTCAAGAACCAGAGAGATGTCGTGGAAGCCGTTGCCCGTGAGGTTATGGAAGAGTATGAGGTCGACATCGAATACCATATCGGGACGATGATCGAAGTACCTCGCGGAGCAATGACCGCTGACGAAATCGCCGGGTACGCGGAATTTTTCTCTTTCGGGACCAACGATCTTACTCAGACTGTATTCGGTATCAGCCGTGATGATGCGGGCAAGTTCCTTCCGGCCTATGTGGCAAACAAGATATGGGAGCACGATCCTTTTGCCAGGCTCGATCAGAAGGGGGTGGGCGGGCTTATGGAGATCGCCGTTCACAAAGGACGCTCCGTCCGTCCCGACATCAAGATCGGTATCTGCGGCGAGCACGGAGGCGATCCCAGTTCAGTCGAATTCTGCCACCGGATAGGGCTCGATTATGTCAGTTGCTCACCATACAGAATCCCGGTTGCCACTCTTGCCGCCGCCCGGGCTGCCATAAAGGAGAAACTCTTAAAAGAGAAACTCTTAAAAGAGAAACTCTTAAAGGAGAATCTCTTAAAGGAGAAACTCCCAAAGAAGGATAACGCATCCAAGGCGGTTTCAGTAGCTGCGACAAGAGCTTAAGGTTTCAGTGCATGGAAAGCGAAAGTGTGGAACGTAGAGCGGGAAGCTAATTGTTCTTTGCTTGCAGCTCCGCTTCCTGCTTTTATTCCGTGTTTCCCGCTCCCTGCTTCCTGGCGGCGGGGGGTGTGTGCCCGCCCACGCTGACTTCTATGTCCGAAGGAGATCACATGCAAAACTCAGCTCGTCTTCGCCGCTCGATAATTTCTGTTCCCGCAAACCGCGAAAAGATGGTCAACAAGGCCTTCAATCTCGATGCTGACGTTATCATGCTGGACCTCGAAGATTCCGTGCCGGTGAATGAAAAAGAGGAGGCCCGCAGGCGGGCTGTATCCACTTTCAGGGAACAGGACTGGAAGGGAAAGGTCAGGTCGTATCGGATCAATGCAATGGATACGCCCTTTGCCTACCGCGATATAATTGATATAGTCGAAGAAGCAGGTGAATACATAGATACGATAGTTGTCCCGAAGGTCAATGACCCGGCGGAAATAAAAGCGATCGATTATCTTCTGACCCAGATAGAGTTGCGCCTGGATTTTAAGAGGCCGATCGGGCTTGAGCCTTCAATCGAAACGGCATTGGGAATGCTCAGGGCAGGCGAAATCGCGCTCAGTTCGCCGAGGGTTGAGACGCTGGTATTTGGGGTTGCGGATTACAGCGCCTCCATGACCATGTTGAGCAAGGGTGTCAGCGGTCATGGTGATAAGGAAGATTTCTACCCTGGTCACAGGTTCCATTTCCCGTTGAGCCGGATGGCAATGGCGGCAAAGGCGGCAGGTCTTGCAGCTATCGACGCCCCTTATGGAGACTACAAAGACCCCGAAGGCCTGCGGTCTTCGTGCCTGATGGGCGCTGCGCTGGGATATGATGGCAAATGGGTGATTCATCCGGATCAAATTGCAATTGTAAACGAAGTCTATTCTCCTTCTCATGAGGATTTCGAGCGTTCGGTAAAAATCTTGGAGGCCTATGAGCAGGCCCAGGCGGTGGGATTGGGATCACTCGCCCTGGATGGGAAAATGGTGGATGCCGCGTCCATACGCGTAGCTCGGGTAATTTATTCTCAATGGGAAGCAATGAGCAGACGTTCGGCCAAGCCCTGATCCCGTATTGTCACAAATTATTTGGCAGAACTGTTATTGAAAATGAACCCCAAAAAGTCAAAGATGGTTGGCGCGAAGTCGGATAAGCGTCAACAGGAGGATTTGACCCGGCATTTTGAACTGCAGATACTCTACGATATCTCTTCGGCTCTCTACAGTTCACCACATCTTCAGGACGTTCTACAGCGCGCACTTTCCAATATTCTCGGGACTCTTCAGTTCAAAATGGGGGCCTTGTACCTCGTCAAGGAATCATTGGATGAAAAGTGGCTGCTGGAGCTTGCGGCCCACCACGGATTCTCTCCCACACTTCTAAACTGTATCCAATACCTGACCATGACCCCGGAGATGATGGGCAGGTATGACGATCATGACCCGATCCGGTGGTTTCCGATCTCAAAGATTACCTTTGCCGCCCTGCGAGAGCGCATGCAAGAAGAGGGAGTAGATGAAATCATCTGCATCCCTCTTATGTCACATAAGAATATCGTGGGGCTGCTTTATGTAACAAATGACGGGACATATAAGTTAGGGGAGGCTCAAAGCGAACTGCTGAGGGCCATCGGAAACCAGCTCGGGGTTTCCATCCAAAATGCAACACTTTTCGATTCGGTGGAGCGCGCGAAATCCGAACTGGAGATCAGCTTTGACGCCATCCAGGATGCCATCTTCCTTGTTGATAAAAGGATGCGGATTTTTCGGGTGAACAGGACCAGCGAGATGATTTACGGGTCGAAACTGGTCGGACAAAAATACCCTGAGGTTATCTACAGGACCGAGCAGCCCCATATCGAGTGTCCCATCTGGGCATGTTTGTGGGGTGCTCAGCCCATTCGCAGAGAGGGGCCCCACCCGCGCTGGGGAGGCTACTACCACTATTACGCTTTTCCTGTCTTCAACGTGGCCGGAGACCTCGAACGGGTGGTATATTATGAGAAGGACGCCACCGAAGCCAGGAAACTTGAGCAACGCCTTCAACAGTCCGAACGGCTCAAGGCTCTGGGAACGTTGGCCGCGGGAATCGCCCACGAAATTAGGAATCCGCTGGCTACCATAAGCTTCAACACCCAGATGCTCAGGCGGGAGCTGGAGTTAAAACCAGCCCAGCAGGAGATGTTTGAAGATGTATTTCAGCAGATACGCAAGATGGACCGTATCATTCAACAGGTGCTCCATTTCGCTCGGCCTCGTGACCCTCAGTTTGTGCCGCAGAGCCTGAATGAAGTCGTGCATCACTGTCTGGATATGTCCAAGATGTATCTGATAAAGGCGCAGGTTGAGGTTTCAATCGATCTGCAAAAGGACCTGCCCTCCGTAGTCATGGATTTTAACCAGATCTGCCAGGTATTGATGAACTTGATCATCAACTCCATAGAGGCGATGACGGGTGGCGGGAAATTGAAGATAAGCACTTCCCTGCATGAGGAGTCGCAGGGGCAAGTCCTTAGGATTCACGATACGGGGTCCGGCATTTTAGAAGAAGACAAGGGCCGTATCTTTGACCCTTTCTTTACGCGAAAACCTGAGGGAACCGGGATGGGTCTCAGCATATCGAGACAGATAGTCGAAAAACACGGCGCCCTCATGGAGCTTGATTCCTCACTGGAGCTGGGAACCACTTTCAGGCTTATTTTCCCGGGCCAGACAAGTTTGGCTCGCAAAGCGCCCGAGCCTTCAGCCGAGGCGGTTCAGAAACTGAGGACAAGCAAGCACAAAAAGAAATAGATCCAATTCCGCGTGGCATGGCCCTTACAGAGAAAAAGTCAAAAATAGATGAGTCACGCAGTTGATGAAAGTTGCAGTCATTTCCGATATTCATGGAAACCTTGAAGCCTTCAGGGAGGTACTGGCCGATATAGATAAAATCGGGGCAGACTCCACCATTTGTCTCGGTGATTTGATCGGCTATGGTCCCAATCCCGAAGAGGTCGTCCAGCTCCTGCGTTCCCGTTCAATTCCATCTATAATGGGCAATCATGAACTGGCGCTCGCCCGCGCTGATTTTCTGGACTGGTTTAACGAGACTGCAAGGGAATCCCTGGTTTTGTCTGAGAAGCTGATCTCTGTGGAAACGCGAGACTGGCTTAGGGGGCTGGATGCCACATTGGTCTTCGAGGAGGCCCTTTTCGTTCATGGCTGCCCCCCGGATTCAATCACGGAATATATCTTCGAATGGGACGATGAGGGCCTGGAAGAAATTTTCAGCAAGATGGACAAGCAGATCTGTTTTGTCGGTCACACTCATACATTGGAGGCTATTTCGTTTGCTGATGCCACCGTAAGGCATCACAGCCTCAAAGAGGGGATTTTCACGCTGGGCTGTCAGGCCAAATACATCATTTGCGTCGGGAGTGTCGGGCAACCCAGAGACGAGTACAATAATAATGCCAAATACGCCCTATGGGACACCATTCAGAGAAGTGTTGAAATCCGCTTCGTTCCCTATGATATCTCGAGGACAGCGAAAAAAATAATCAGCCTCGGTTTTCCCGGAATTAACGCCACGCGACTTTGGTAAGCATCTCCACCAGATCGTAACAAAAGAGGAGTATAATTTGTCCGACCCATTCGGCTGGGCGGACTGTTTACTTTTTGCAAACTTTGTTTGTATGACTCAGGAATTCAACCGGGGAGGTTTTATTGCAGTCTGTTTTTGTTGCTTTTCGGCGTTGAAAGTGGGAAGTAGAGGCAATTAACCGGCTTCTGAGCGCTGCAATTGGCGGCTCAATTCGGGTGGATTTCGAGACTCGAAGTCATCATCGGTCGAGCCGAGTCATAGTCATTTTTCATCCCCCTGCGCGATCGGTTGCTTGATTATTCATCAATTCGTTGATTGGAAAGGATCAGATCGGGAATGCAAAACAAAGAGACTCAAGAGCTGGAATCTACTGCCGATCTCTATTCCATATGCCCGTCCGGAGAGGTTTTTCCTGTTCCCAAAAATGCAGACCATGAAGTGGAATTCGAGCGGGTCAGAAAAATTGTCGAGGAACAGCGCCTCTTGGGGCGTGAGATCGTGGTGGTCATGGGAGTTGGCTTTGTCGGCGCCGTCATGGCTGGAGTTGTGGCGGATTCGGTAGACAAGGCAACGGGGACGCCGTCCAAGTTTGTTATAGGAATGCAGCGGCCCTCCACCAGATCGTTCTGGAAAATCCAATATCTCAATCGGGGGATCGCTCCTGTTGAGGCCGAAGATCCCGCTGTGGGGCCTCTTATCTACCGCTGCGTCAAAGAAAAAAAGACGCTTGTAGCGACGTACACTTACGAGGTCCTTTCACTGGCCGACGTTATAGTGGTTGACGTGCAATGCGACTATCAGAAAGAGACGCTTGGAAACGTTCGCCAGGGGTGCGCCGATATTGCGGCTCTGGAAGACTGTCTGAAGATAATCGGGGAGAAGATCGACCCCGGATGCCTGGTGTTGATAGAAACCACTGTTCCGCCCGGAACGACCCAGTACGTCGCATATCCAATAATCAAGAAGGCTTTCCAGAGTCGCGGCATCGGGGCTGAACCGTTGCTTGCGCATTCCTTCGAGCGGGTTATGCCTGGTAAGAATTACGTGTCTTCTATCCGGGACTTCTGGCGGGTGTGTAGCGGTGTAAACGAGGCATCGAGGCAGAGAGTGCAGAGCTTTTTGTCCGACGTTCTAAACGTTGAAGAATATCCACTGACCGTCCTGGAAACGCCAATTGAGAGCGAGACCTGCAAGGTGGTGGAAAATTCCTATCGGGCCACAATTCTGGCGTTTCTACATGAGTGGAGCGTTTTCGCCGAGCGAAACGGCGTGGACATCATCAAGGTCATAGAGGCGATAAAGGTTAGACCCACCCATTCCAACATTATATTTCCAGGACCGGGAATAGGAGGCTACTGCCTGCCAAAGGACGGCGGACTTGGCGTCTGGGCCTATCAGACTCTCCTCGGGTTCGAAGACGACATATTCAAGATAACCCCCCAGGCGATCGACATAAACGATACAAGAGCGCTCCATGTCTCCCGCCTGGTCCGCGATGCACTGCGAAACATGGGGAAAATCGTTGCGGCCTGTAAAATAGCCATATTCGGGGCATCCTATAGGGAAGATGTCGGGGACACGCGCTACAGCGGCTCGGAAATGCTTATTCGAAAGCTTGCCGAAATGGGAGCGGACATTTCCGTCCACGATCCTTATGTCAAGCACTGGTGGGAATTTGAGAAACAGGATACCTATCCTGCCCCCGGCCATTCCTGGTCCAGGTTTTTTCGAAACCAGGAGAACCTGAAGGAACTCACTGTCAGCAAAGATATGAACCAGGCGGTTCACGGGGCCGACGCCGTGGTTTTTGCCGTGCGCCATGAACCCTACCTGCGCCTCTCAGCCGACGAATTAATGGAAATGACCGGGAAGCCGGTAGCGGTGGTAGATTGTTTTGGGATTCTTTCGGATAAGGAAATACGGCGCTATTTTGAGCTGGGATGCGAAGTGAAGGGTCTGGGGCGCGGAAACGTCAAGCGGATAAAAGACGAGGTAAGATCTGAAAGGCAGGCTGATAAAATATAGTGTTTTTGGACACAGTGGGGTGCCATCATATCCAGCTTCCTGGCGTATGCGCGGATTTCACAAGCCAATCATGGTGGGCCGTCGGCAGGAGTAGATCGGAAAGTTACTGATTAGACCTCTTGATGGCGAGCTTTTCCATGATTTCGTATAGGTTGGGGCGGCTAATGCCTAAATCAGAGGCTGTCTTGCTCAGATTGTTATTATTCAATGCAAGAGTTTTTAGAATCAGCTCACGATCAGTTTTCCACCTGGCTTCTTTAAGACTGATCCTGCCGGTCATTTTATCCTGACCGAGCTCCAAATCATCAATGGTTATTCTATTGCCCTGTGCCATTATGACAGCGCGTCTAATTCGGTTTTCCAGTTCTCTCACGTTTCCGGGCCAATGATGACTGTCAAGAGCAATGAGAGCGCTCTGGGCAAATCCGAGGAGTTTCTTTCTGTTTTCTTCCGAATATTTGCGCATCAGGTATACTGCCAAAAGCCTGATATCGCCATCTCTTTCCCGTAGCGGCGGTACTGAGATTTTTACTACGCCTAAACGATAGTAAAGGTCTTCTCGGAATCTCCCATCTCGAATTGCCTGATCGATGACCGTGTTTGTTGCGGCTATCACCCTTGTGTCTACCGGAATTTCTTTTCTTCCTCCGATGCGCTCGATAGTGTGCTCCTGAAGAAACCTGAGAATCTTGGCCTGAAGCAATAGTGGCAAATCACCTATCTCATCGAGGAACAGTGTACCTTTGCAGGCTAGTTCGGTTCGGCCTTTTCTAAGAGTATGCGCCCCTGTATAGGCCCCTTTCTCATGGCCGAACAATTCGCTCTCGAGCAAGGTCTCAGGGATTGCGGCACAGTTGATCGCAACGAATGGCCCGTCATTTCTGTGGCTCTTGGAGTGAATAGCCTTGGCAACCAACTCCTTCCCGGTCCCGCTTTCGCCCTGAATCAAAACCGGAGCTTCCGTTGCGGCTATTTTTTCAACAACGGAGAAAACCTGCTGCATTTGAGGACTTGTTCCGAGAAGCAGCTCAAATGAATCACCGGAGCGTACCGCCTGGAGCTGCCGGTGTTCATTTTCCAACTGGTAAACGCGAAGCGCTCGCCGTAGAATCACGCTTACTTCTTCGACCTTGATAGGCTTGCAAAAAAAATCGTAGGCTCCCTGTCCAATAGCCATAAGCGCGTTCTGTTTCTCTTCCTGGCCCGAGACTATTATCACCTTGGCGAAAGGGTCTTCTTCCAGCAGGGAGGATAGCACAAGAAATCCTTCATCCACTCCTCTGGAATTGGGCGGCAGACCAAGGTCGAGAGTTATGAGCGGTGGGCGCTCGCGAAGGAATATGTCTATGGCCTCCTGTCTGTTGGCAGCCAAAAGTATCTCGTAATCTTTAGTAAAGGCCCATTTCATCGACAACAGAATGTTCTCGTCGTCGTCGACAATCATGAGCTTGGGCTTATCCATCCCCTTGCCCTTTCTCGGGATGCGCCGGGAGCTGGAAAAATCTTGCCGCTCGGCTATGTTTGATGCCACTGAGACTGCTCGCCCGCCAGGTGCTCCCTCTCGAGGCATCCTTGGCGCGAACCCTGTCTAGTTTTTTTTCTCATGATATTGTTTGTACCACTTTATGAAACTTGAAAGACCTTCCCGAATCGAAACCCCGGGGCAGAAGCCAAAAGTCTCCGTAGTATCCCGAATGTCTGCATAAGTTTCATGAACGTCTCCCGGTTGCATCGGCAGGAATTCCTTTTTTGCCTCCAGACCGAGTAGATCTTCGATAATTCCAATGAATTCGAGCAATTGAACCGGCTTGTTGTTCCCGACGTTGTATATCCGATAAGCAGCAAAACTCGAACCGGGATCGGGACAAAGACCATTCCACTGTGGATTTGGTTCAGGAGGGGTTCTAATTATTTTTTGCATCGCCCCGATTATGTCATCGATATAGGTGAAATCCCGGCTCAGATTGCCATTGTTGAACACCCTGATCGGCTCTCCAGCCAGAATTGCACGAGTAAAAAGAAAAGCTGCCATGTCCGGCCGTCCCCATGGCCCATATACTGTAAAGAAACGCAGCCCGGTGCAGGGGATTTGGTAGAGGTGCGCATAAGTGTGGGCCATCAGTTCGTTTGCTTTTTTGGTCGCCGCATACAGTGATAGGGGGTGGTCCACATTGTCGTGGACTGAAAAAGGGATCTTCTCGTTTCCCCCGTAAACTGAACTCGAAGATGCAAACACAAGATGTTTAATCTTTTTCTTCCTGCACCCTTCCAACAGGTTCAGGAAACCGGTGATGTTGCTCTGGATATAGGCATGAGGGTTAATGAGCGAGTAGCGCACACCCGCCTGAGCGGCCATGTGGATTACAGTGCCAAAGTCATGATCTTTGAACAGTCCCTCAATTGAGGGGCCATCGTGCAGATCGAGTTTGAGGAATTTGAATCCTGGTTCACGATCAAGTATAGACAGCCGGTCGTACTTCAGCCCGGGATCGTAATAATCGTTCATATTGTCGAGGCCGATAACAGGCAGCCCTTCTCCGAGCAGAGCCGAAGCAATATGAAAACCTATGAACCCGGCAGCACCGGTGACGAGAATGGGTTTGTTCAAATCCATCAAGCTGGCTTTCCTCTATGGTTAATAGCAATATCCGCATTAGCTGTAAGTCGGTTGCAATTATCCTACTGGCAGGAGAATGCGAAAACTACTTCCTTTGCCCTCTTCGCTTTCGACTTCAATCTTACCTCTGTGGGCTTCAACTATCATTCTACACTGGAAAAGCCCAATTCCCAAACCGGCCTTCTTTGTAGTCTGGAAAGGTTTGAAAAGGTTTTTTTCCAGAAACTCCTTCGACATGCCGCAGCCGTTGTCTATCACTGAAATCACGACGTACCCGGTTTCATGCAGGGTTTTTACTCTGATTTGACACCCAGCGCCTCTTGTTGCCTCATGTGCGTTTAGAATAAGGTTCAGTAACACCTTCTGCACTTGCTCGGGGTCGACGCTAACCGGTGGGACGGGGCTAAGGTCTGGCTCAATAACCAAACCATGGGAACCCTGCAGACCCGATATACCCGAGAGGACAAGATCGTTGAGGTTGACCTCAGTCGTCTGCAGCACAGGATTCTGATTCAGCGAGGACAGACGGGTGCACATGTTCTGAATTTTATTCACGCTGCCGGAAATCATCGCGAAAATATCTTTACTAAACTCCGGGTTGTCATGGTGGAGCGGAAGATTCTGCAAAAACAAAGAGAGAGTGGAAGCGAGATTCTTCATGTCGTGGACGAAGAAGGTGCTCATGTTTTGAAATGCTTCCATCTCTTTTGCTTTTCCGAGATTTTCGAAGAGCTTTACATTGAGGATATGGACGGCCGTTTGTTCGGCAATTGTCTTCAGAAGATCGAAGTCCTCGATGGAAAATTCAGGGCCATTTTGCCGGTCGCTCAGAGTCATTATCCCCAGGAATTCGCCTGCAGCCACCAGCGGCACGCAATAGCGCATCGTCGGGTCACTCTTTGGGGGCAGGTTGTTGGAACCCGCATGATCGGGGCGTTTCAAATCGATCGGGGACTCCTTTCCATGCAGGGAATCCATCAGGAAACTTATTTCTTTCAGGAGATCGCTATTGCGCTCGGGCGAGCTGGATAAATAGGAAGAGCTGCACATCAATGGCTGTTTTCCGGCCTCATCCAGAAGCCACAGAGTTACGTCGGATATTTCGAAACTTTCGGCAATAAAGTTCACTACCACAGCGCCCAGATCTTTCAGATTGACGAGGGATGTCGTACGGCTGGTCAATGTATTCCAGATCTTACGGTAATCATATAGAGGACGCTGAAAGTGCCGGCTTATAAACCTCCTTATCCCAAGTTTTATCGAGCCGGAAAAAAGGAGGGCGAGAGTCCCGGCGAGCATGATAGCAAACAGTAAAGCATTCCGGAAAAAGTTTTCGCCGGCCCCCAGGTAAATCGCTATTTTAGCCGCGATCCCAAGAGAAAGAAGGTATATGCCCACAATGAGCACGGTAAACGAATTATACAGAAACTGCTGGGATATATAGATATCTACCTGCTGGAATGGATTGCGGAGCATAGAGAACAAGATTAGCAGGTCGGCTATCAGGAGAGCGCCGGAATTGACCGTGCACAGGTCGTTGTCAATATGCTGCAAAAGTAACTGCTGAGTGGCCGAATATATGTGAAGGGCAAAAAGGCAGCCAAGCCCGATTACCAGGAACTTGATCCTCCACCGAGTGCCACCGTAAGAAGCTTTGAGTGTCTTCTCCAGGTTCACCAGGATGAGCACGGCCCCAAGAAGGCAGATCAAGCTGTAAATATAACCCGGCCAGCCCAGGAGGATCGTCCACCTGTTGACGCCCAGACTGGCTCTAAGGAAGAAAATATCCCTGAATGATACGACCAGCAGAAGCGGGAAAACAAAGACAGCCAGGGCGACCCATTCCCAATTTGTCGTTGCAAGATCGTAATCAGAACCCGCCCGGGCATAGCGTACGCTGAAAATCAGCCAGATTCCCAGGACAAATCCCGCGATGGCTACTCTCCAGCTTTCCCAGAAGATGAGATCGCGAGCGGAAGTCGCCTGCAGACTGAAAACCGAGATAACAGCCTCGATCGCCAGGGCGAGCATACCCAGGGAAAAGACGATATTTGAAAATGAGCGGCCGGTCCTGACAAGGGAGTAGAGGGCAAGGGCTCCGCTAAGCAGGGCGGCGCAAATGGAAATGACTACAGGGTTGCTCGGGATTCCGGATAACATGATATCACCGGGTAGCGTCTTATCGCAGACAGTCGGCCTTGGAGCGTGGAAACGGGGTGGAAACATTGACTACCTGTTCACCGTTCGCTCACTCAGGATTTTCCACGTTCTCCGATACAAAAAGCCAGTTAGCGTTCCTGGATATATTATCTACTGTAAGTATGCGAATTATATGCTATATTCATGATAATTGAGACGGGATGCAATTATATGACCATTGAGATCATCCTCACCAGTAACCGACCATTGTCAAAACCGTAATAGTTTTCTAGCCGGACCATGCAGACGCTGTTTTTCATCGGTGCAGCTAACCTGGAGCTTGCCCCATAGTGAACTGACCCAGATCAGATCACGGATCCATACCTCGGGCGCACACAGGAGTCTGCGAATCTGATACTTAAATTCACTGCGCAAAACCAACGCAACCATCCAGCGCGGGTACCCGAACAGCAGAGGCGACCCGGTATATTCAGAAGAGCTTACCATTTCAGAAGTTTTTGCCAAATATACTCCATAGCGGTGATAATGTTTCCTCAAATAAGGCACCGTCTGCCGTCCACGAGGAATGAAGTGCCGTACCCGCGCATCCGGGACCCATCGGCCCACGAGTCCATCGCGCATTATTGCCATCATTACAGCGGTTTCTTCACCGAGAGAGTAAGCCAGCGATCCGCCACCCGGGGTCGGCCCCAGGTTCTGATCATACATATAGCGCCGCTGCACAGAGGTGCGAATCGCCATGTTAGCGCCATAGGGGAGCGCCTCCGAGGTGAGCACGCGCGGCTCTTTTCCAAGGTCAAACGCGGAAAAAGCGCCGACTACCTTTGGATATATTTGCCGAAGCCATCCTGGAGGTTCGCCGTCAAACCACGGATCGATGGGGCCTCCGAAGAAAGCCGCGTCGGGCCATCGATCCGCCGCCGCCGCGTAGGATGCCACCCAATCGGGGTCAACGAGAACGTCATCGTCGGTCCAGATTATGAGATCCCCCTGGGCCTCACAGACCGCGCGGTTGAGCGCGGCGGACTTGCCGGGAGTTGCTTCGAACAAAGCGCGAAGGGGCAACCTGCCTTCATAGGACGTCAAGACCTTCCCGGTATCATCCGTGGAATTATTGTTTACTACCAGCAGTTCCCAGGTCACCCCTTCGGGGATGCGCATGGAAATCATGCTGCCCAGCGCAAGGTCCAGCAGTTTGGCGCGGTTCCAGGTACAAATCCCGACGGTTATCTTCATATTGTGACGCCACCTCATAGGCACTGCTTAATGGTTGCCGCACACCTCAAATTCCATCTTCCGCAAACGAGCTTTGCCTAAGATGGAATGAGGGCCCAAAGAGATTCCATTGTCCGGTTCGCGTTCGCTGAAGCTTGTACAGCCTGTAGTCCGGTTTGTTTCCATCGGGAACAAAGCGCTGCGCATTCTGCCTATTCTCTGGACCTTGTGTGGTGGCGGAATTTGACGCGCTGTCAGAAGCGGCGAGCCATAAATGGTACAAAACAAAGCAACTATCGATTGTTAGGATTACTTTTCCTTACGATGTAATACCCTTCGTATATTTGTGCTTAGACAAAAAAGATACAGATGCGAGAGATAAACACAATACTATAATTGGATAGCCTATTTCCCAGACAGAATGCAAGAATATTTTACCAATTGGTCTTAATAAATCAACAAATAGAAAATGAATTAAATAGATACCTAGAGTTAATTGGCCTATAGTTGCGAGTCGATTACATTTGATTAATTTATGATTAGATAGAGATAGAATTGAGATTCCTAAACCAATCAAATATGTTCCCAATAAATAATTATATGGCATAACGCCATAAACTTTCCAAAGGTAATATGCTTCTAAGAAGTGCATAATTACACCTGCAGAAAATATATAAAGGCCGATATACAGCCACTTATAAGTTGGCTTATAATTTGATAATAAATAACCAGATACGAAAAATATAGTTCCAAAGAATGGTCCATAACGAGTATTAAAGGTAATATTTATACCGATAGGAGTGCGTGAATAAGGTGTAGCTAAAAGGTTGATAATATAAAGGATTAATGCAACAGCAACTAGCGACTTAATTATCCCACGTTTAACACAAAAATATGTAATTGTTACTGCACATGTTAATGCCATTAAAAACCACAGATGGTCCTTTGTGCCGCGAAATAGTAATGTAATAGGACTAAATACTAATTGATTACGTAAAGATCGATACGATACCATTATTGGGCCAAAAATACCATATTGATTAATAGCATTTTTAATAGATGTGATATCATGAGGAAATAAGTAAATAAATGACCAAACTAAAAATATTAATAATAGACGTTTAATCATTTTAGTTGAAGTAAGATCGATAGAAAGTCCACTCCTGACTTTGATTCCCCAAAAGTAACCAGAAATCACAAAAAAAAAGGGGATTGCAAATAGTGCCAAATTAAAAATAATTGTATGAATGTACGCAAAGAATAGACTCTTTTCTTGAAAACTGTTGTCGCCGAACGGCTGAGTATGTAGCAATATAACCGCTATGATCGCTACCAGCCTGAATACATCAACACTCTGTATTCTGTTAAACTTGTCCACCTCGAAAGGATCCTCAGGATGAAAGCGCTTTCAGTTAATGGACATAGATGCAAACTGTAGAAGCCGATGTTGTACCGGCAGTCGTTGTAATAAAGCAAGCAGCACGGCGTGACCATGCATTATTTCTTGTGCGCCGCCGCTATCCTGGCGTTCAGGAACACAACCATGTCCACCGGGTCGAAACGACCAACGCGTAAGTGAATTGGACCGGTAAAGCGAGCATCGTGTTCAAGCCGCCCGGCGAAATCATTATCATATTGATTATCCAGGGGTTGCTTGTCCAGGCGCATACCTTCGTAATTCAGGACTGTCAATACGATGTCGCTATCGCCAATGTCCTTCATGATCCGGTCCATATCTATGGGACCGCTTTCGTAGCGCCAGAGCCACTTTACCTTACCGACCTCCTCGCCATGCACAACCCACGTATAGTCAATCTGGGCAGGATTCAAGTTGCGCGAGTTACCCAGGTAGGAGATCGACGGGCGCTCGATCCCATGGATTTTACACAATTGTCTCAACGGCTCCAAATCCCACTGCTCCAGGCGGGCCATAACCAACCACGGGGCTTTTGAACGCGTGGAAACAGGATTCAGCGGATAGACCACAGGGTATACCGTAGGAGCGAGAACCATCAGAAGCTGGACGATGAAAAGTCCGCTGCAGACCGCGGTCGCAAAGCGCATCCGCACCCAGGAAGCCGATTGAGATAGCACGCCCACGGCGACCGCCAGCGGAATAAGTACGGGCGCGAGGTGTCTTGGATTTATATTGTCGCCGGTCAGTTGCATCAACGGAAGTATTATCACGGGAAGAAAACAAATCCAGAGCGCCGTTTTCTGTGTGCGATCGATGCCGGTGTCCTGCCCCCGGACGCGGGAGAGAATCAGTGTAGAAAACATCAGTATGAGTAAAACGGCCATTGGCGGCCCCAAGACGCTTTCGGCCAGCGAAGCAAAGAACCTGTAGACAAACTCGAAGAAAGGAACGTCCAATGAACCTCTGATAAAAGTCCTGGCATAGTTTGCATATGATAAGTAACCATGATAATTCGCTAACCACCAGGGCGAAGAAAGAAATGCCCCTAACGCAGAGGCTTTTATAAGAAAGCCGGGACTTGGATTGGTTATGATTTTACGCCAGCTCAGAATAAAGGATAAAGATACAATCGTAAAACCAAGCATAAGGAATGTAACTTTACTCAAGGCGCCAAGAGCCAGTGAAATGCCCAGACCTATCCAGGAGTAAGGTAATTCATGCTCTCTATTCCAGTTGACAAAGAGAAAATAGAGTGTTGCCGCAACAGCCAGGAAGAGAGGAAACTCTGTTCCAAAAACCAGATCGGACCAAAGAGCTTGTGGACATAAACAAAAGAAAATAGCCGCAATAGCGCCGGCTTCTCTTCCTGCTATAGGTCGAGTGGCCAGAAAAACAATCAACAGAGTGACTAAAAAGAACCCCGTACTTACCAGGCGCACAACAGTCGGGCTGAAGCCAAAAACAAAGACGAAAGGGATTGAAAGCAACCGGTAGGCGGGCGGGCGAACGAAGTCTTCAAGCAACAAGGTCCTTGCGCCGTAATGCAGACCGCCCGATTTGACGGCATTGGCATCATGGATAACCTGGTTAAAATACACTGCCTCATCCCAGCTAATCGCCTCCGGGTCGTCTTTCATCCAGGAAATGGAGGCGATAGTGACCAGAACTACACTTAACACAGCCAGGGGAAGCCAGAGTTTTCGTCCAATTGTTACCATTGCGCCATTCCCTTACCGGTTCATTGAATACGTAGCGGCCCCGCCGTCCGAGATAACGAAAATGCAAGAAAAAAAATATGCCGGCTATCCAATCGGTGAAGCAACATTGTTGTCGAGAAGAGGAGATGTGTTGCAACCCGGAAAATGCGACCTCCGGAACAGTCAGCTCCAGGAGGCTGCGGGCGTCGTTTCAGGCGGGGCCGCACCCGGTTTAATTTATGGCAAAGCGTGCGTCATCGGCACTTCATCGTTTTGCCGGTGCAGCACCTGCTCGCCGGGCGTATAATTCAGCCGTTCGCTGATGATATATTCGGGACGATTTTTCACCTCGTCGAAGATGCTGCCTATATATTCACCCATCACGCCCACCGTCATGAGCTGCACTCCGCTGAAGAATATTATAATAATCAGGGTGGAGGTCCAGCCCCTCACGCTGCCCATTCCCGGATAGAATTTAGAGATAAACACGTAGAGCAGCATCAACAGTCCCGCGGCAATGCATGCAAAGCCTGTCGTGATGGCAAGCTTGAGTGGTTTTCTGGAAAAATAGAGAAGCCCTGTCATAGCGAAGCGAAGCATCTTCCTGAGCGGATACTTGGTCTCCCCAGCCAAGCGCGGGTCCCGCGAGTACATGATCGGTCCCTGCTTGAAGCCGATCCAACTGATCAGTCCGCGGATGTATTTATTCTTCTCGCTCAGGCGCTTGAACTCGCCGATAACCGCACGGTCGATAAGCCGGAAGTCGCCGGTGTCAAGCGGAATGGGCACATCAGACAGCGTGGCGAGCACCCGGTAGAAGATCTTCGCGGAAATCCTTTTAAAGAACGATTCTCCTTCGCGTTTCGCGCGAACCCCGTACACCACGTTATACCCTTCTTCGCGGTGCATTCGAATCATGTCCGGGATAATCTCGGGAGGGTCCTGCAGGTCGGCGTCGATAATGACAGCGACATCCTCTCTGCAGTGATTGATTCCGGCGCAGACGGCGGCCTGATGGCCGAAATTACGCGAGAATCCCAGCACTCTGACGCTCTTGTCCCCGGCGGCAAGCTCACGCAAGATATCCAGAGTGCGATCCCGGCTCCCATCGTCGATAAAAAGGACCTCGTGCTTTTCATACCCGCTCTCCGTGAGCACCTTCTTAACGCGCGCATAGGTCTGCCTGATGACTGCTTCTTCATTATAACAGGGTATTATCACCGATACCGAGATATCCTGCATGGGACCTTCACCTGTTCCTGAACGTTATGAGTTTATTCAATATGAAGTTAAAACCCGTATACACCGCCATTGCAAGCAACTGCGCATAGTCGGCCTTGATACCCATCGTCTCTTTCATGAGTACGAGGGCGCCCAGTTGTATAAGATAGCAGACCCCGAATACGGCGACAAACAACACCCCCTCGACGCCGACGTTCCCCTTGCTGCGAAAGGTCCATTTTTTGTTGAGCACGAAGCTGTTGAGAAAACCAACCACATACCCTATGCAGTTCGACAGGGCGTAATGTACCCCCAGGCCTTTCATAAGGACGAATATTACAGCGAGCGTAATCCCGGTATTGAGCACTCCGACGATACCGAACCTGATCGCTTGCACCATTGTGGTGCGCAAGTATATATTTCCAGGTAGATAGTTACTAATACGCATCTTGAACGGCAATCGATAAGGAGGGTTGATAATAATAAACCTGAATAATGCATCATCCCGACCACTGATAGATCATAAGAGCTCTTTCCGAGTCAGATTCCATCCGGCAGAGCTCTTTGAACGTGCGTGGTCCATGAATAATACGATCCAGCAATCAAAAAACTATAAAAGAAATGCCCGTCAGGCCACCCTGAGCGCTTTTGGTCACACATGATTTCCAGCAGTTAATAGGGCTGCTCCGCAAGACTGGGGCCCTGTACCCCTGGATGAATCACATACAGAAGGGACACAGCTTGAATTTCAAAGCAGTAACGTGGGCAAAGTTCGTCATAACATTTCGAATCATGAGGGTCAGACCGACAAACCCGACCAAGCGGCCAATGCAGAGAATATTTACTACCGCGTCGAACCTTCTCCATTCGGCCATCACAGATACGCCTCATTTCCGGAAGATGAACAGGGATACTGCAATGAGCAGGCAACAGGGAATGCGAATCCTGTCTTGCGACAACATTTTCAGAAGGCAAAGAATTTTCATTTTCGCCTCATCACATTGTGGGGCCACCAGGGAAAGCAAGGCAGGTGAGCTTGGTATAATGTCGAAGCATGCTCTGACCGCCGCCAATTGGAATTATCAGTGATAAAACAGTAACTAAGTATCGTTTTCTGATCATGCTTTTTCAGGTCAAGAACTATTTTAATCTAAATAGCTGAACGGGGAAGAATGATTTATCTTCATATATTAATGTGTATAAATCATTCAATTGAGACAATATTAATTGCACATGCTCATTGTCTATAAACGTATCATAGTCTCCCCATAGTAATACGTAATCAACTCGTGAATTAGTTGTTTCCATATACGTCTTAATGTTTATGTCATAAGGAAAATACTGGATATTATGACCTAAGTGCGTAAAAGGATTTAGTCTTGGATTATAATTAACAGGAAAGTATGTTTCCGTGGCTTGGGAATCAATAAGATCTACAATATGACGTTGCCATGATAGATGTGAAGCTGCATGATGCCAGGGACTAAATTGTAAATATTGGGGTCTCTTTTGAAAGTTAATAGATAGTACTGTTGAGTCCGTTTTTATAAATCTCGAAGTTGAAAGATATGTTTCTAAATATTTATTTAGATGGCGATACTCATAGAGTATATGTGATGTTGAAAACAGACAAATCAAACAGGCACTAATAAGTACGTTTCTTTTAAGGACCGAACTAAAGGATTGTTCTGCAAAACAAAGGATCAAAATGAATATCACAAATAACTGTAAACGAGGAATAATAACGCTGCCGTTTGATGCTTGAGAGGGAGAGCAAAAGTAGACAAACAACAGAGCAAAAAGAGATATCACAAACTCATTTTTAATAAGGAAAACTTTCTTGCCTTTTATACTAATTATAATAAGCCAAATAAAAATGCCTGCTAGCGAAATCGCTGTTATATAATCAAGGCGTCCCAATGATCTTAATGTACCAAGTGTAATAAGCCATACTAGTCTGTACAGCAGTCTGTAATAAAATGATGATTCAAACCCAACGGACCTCCCTTCTTGCTTGAAAAAATACAACAATAATAAAATAGATGGAAGAAGAGAATAGACAAGCGGCACGATGTGTTTGACAAGGAAGAGCCTCAAAACGCACAATTTATTCTCAGCATGGTTTAGTTTGTCAAATAATTGGTAAGCTGTTGCACTGAATAAAACGATTCCGATCATAATAAATGTCAAAGGATGAAACAGATATGATAGTAGAATTATCGTTGCCAATATTATGACAGAAATGGTACTTAAGGAGGCCCTGTGTTGGTACCAAAAGCCAATGGCAATAAAAAAGAAGGGTAGACTCAGGACAAAGCCATAGAAACCATAATTGAACGTACAATTATACACGAACGGAAACATCAGCAACGATAAAAACATATTTGTAGAGTTGATAGAAGCAATAGCATATCTCGCAGACAAAGGCAATAAAATGATGTAAAGTGATAATAATATTTTTTCTGCTACAAGAATACTGCTGAACCTATACAACGCAATAAGAAGTAATGGTTCTGCATAATTAGTATAAGAGCCTCTCATAATCATAAAATACTGTGAAAACAACGCATCATTATGCAATAATAGGGATTCCAATATTTTGGCGTTTGCAAGATGTAGTGGACCATCAAGTGTTGGAATGTAAGTGCATAACCATATAGGCACAAGGCTCATAAGTGTTAATGATGCAAAGATGATTATTTCACCGTAATTAGCAAACAGTTGTCTTATATAAATATGAGGGAAAGCATATTGTGATATTATTGTTCTTCGTATTAACATTTGATTATCCATATGTACCACTCAACCGCTGACATCAAACTCGTTGTCTACCATATATTTTGAGCAGTTCCAGAAGAGATGACATCATTTAATGCCTTGGAGGGCTAACAGGAGTGCGTTTGAACAGGCGGTGCATTGGGCATGGCTTTAACGAAGGTAGTTCTTCAGGCGCTTCAGCCACCTTGTGTGATTTGAAGACAGAGGTCAAAATTGGCTTCCATCTCGTGTACTGTTAGCCGACCGATGAAGCGCAGTGCGTCGATGCCAGCGCCTTGGTTCAGCGGTTCATGCGGAATATACGAAAAAAAGGCTCGATGGGTTGCGCTTCGCTTCACCAATCCTGCGGGTCTCCGACGAGACCGGATCTGATCGCTTGCACCACTGTGGTGCGCAGGTACATATTTCCAGGTAGATAGTTACAAATACGCATCTGACATGGCAATCGATAAGGTAGGTTGATAGTAATAAATACGCAAAAGGCGCATCCCACCTATGGTGTTCGGAGGCTATCTTCCCCCTCTTGTCGAACGCTACCGGCTCCGGTTCAAACAGTTTCGGCTCCGAAGGCGCCCAGCTTTTGCAAGCCAGGACCTCTACGAGTTCTGCTAATTAATCACTGTTCCGAACAGCAAGGCAGCAACCGGAAAAACCGGATTGGGGCAGCTTGCTCTCCCAGCCAGCGGCTCACCGATCTCGAACCGTCGACTGGATAACCATCTAAACTGAGAAACACCTTTCCCCTCGTCCTTAAGCAGTGACCGGTTGTCTCCAACGGGCAAGAACCTGTTCGCGCCCTTTGCCTTCGGTGGCCAGACTCTTCATGATCCCGGTTTCGATGGCAACCTGTGCTTCACGGCCTTGCAGATACAGTTGCCAAATATCAGTTCCGTGGCAAGTGCTCAGCTCGCCCATCGCCTTTGCAAGAGAGAGTCGATCCACCATCTCATCGTATCTCGCGATCTCTCGCTGATGGACCTCGTATTCCTTCGTTCCGAGCACCTTCGACAGGGGCTCGTAATCGCTGTATTCACCCGGCTGATGACGTTCGACGCCCGTGGGGGCAGGATCGAACACACAGAAGAGCGATACGAACCCGTCGATAATGTAGACCTCGTGCTTATTGCGAAAATATTGCGGAGCATTAGTCTTCTCATCGATGTGACACTCTTCTTCGCGGCTCCCGGCGGCCTCGTTCAGGTGATAGGTGGAATCACCATCGAGCGTTAACCATGGGTCCCACTTCTGTTTCGACCGCTGATACGGGTGCTGAGCCATACGCACGCGTCCGGTACCTTTCACCTCGTAGCAGACGTTGCATTCAGTCCGTGAATTGTATGACATCTTGAACACCGGTTCCCCGTCCTCGTTTTCGGGAAGCCCGGTCACATCGAACATTGTGGTGTGAAACCAGGAAACGGGACGCCCCGATTTAGACAGAAGAGTCGGGTCATGGTGCAGGAAGATCCGGCGGCTCAAATACTGCGGAGTAAAGGTCCAGCGAAGCGACTGAGATCCCGAAGCACAAGCCGCGAGAAACGTTTCGTCGCGAAGCAGCAGCCTTTTACCTTGCGCTTGCGAGGCCGATGGACCGGACACGCGCAGGAGTTCGGCAGCAGGTTCGGCTTCAAGAACGCTCTCGACGTCAGCCGGGATATACAAATGGACGCCGGCTCCCAGTTGAAGAGGTTTTTCCCCGGTACCTGCCATGCGAAGTCTTGCGTTTCCGAGCAGGACACTGATAATTCGACCGACGCCAGCTCCCAGCACCATTTTGCCAGGTTCCAGAAATCGAAACCTTTCTATATCCAGACCCTCCGGATGGATTCCGTGCCTCAAGATTTGAGTACTCTCGAAGGGATTACCGGATTCTCTACGCCAACTGTTCCTGATGATCTTTTCCATTGACTAAGTCCTCCATTCGAATGTCCGCGGTATTAATAAAAAGAAGCTGATCTTAAAATACAATACAAACCTCATTAATATCTGTTTGACCAAACCTATCTGCACTTTATTCAAGCTCAGCCAGGGCTTTTCTATCTATCTTCCCGGATGACGTTGTAGGCAGAAAGTCGCGGAATTCAATCTTCTCGGGTATCATGTATTTCGGCAGCCGCTTTGAACAATATTTCAAAATTTCCTCCTTTTCGATTTTGCCAGGTGTCACCGGAACTACGACCGCTGTGATCCTATTTCCAATCAGCTCATCCGGGATAGGGACGACGGCGGCATTCTTGATTTCAGGATGGCTGCACAGAGCCGTCTCAATTTCTCCAATCTCTATCCTGTATCCCCGGCTTTTTACCATATGATCTCTCCGGCCGAGGAATACGTAGTTTCCGTCTGAATCCAAGCAGACCAAATCGCCGGTCCTGTAAACTGTTTCTGCAAATTCATGATTAAGGGGATTTTTCACAAAAGATTTTTCTGTTTTTTCGGCATCTCCATAATAGCCTAAAGCAACCGATGAAGACCTTACATATAGTTCGCCTTCTCGTTCAGGCCTGCAGACCTGGTTGCCACCTTCGTCCAGGGCAAATACATCGAAATTGGGGAGTGACCTGCCAATAGGAAGTGCGGCTGCGGCCTCCGGGGGAAGATCGTCTACCCAATAATAAGTTGAAGTATTCGCTTCCGTTTGACCATACATATTGCAGAATCTTGCATCGGGCATATATACCTTGAGACGGCGCAGATATTTTAAGGGAAATACTTCGCCCGCAAACAGAACCAGCCGCAGACCTGAAAAGTCGTAATTATCAAGATTTGAAAGGCTTGCCAAAAGAGATAGGGCTGACGGCACCGAATTCCACACCGAGATTTTGCTGCCGGCAATGAGTTCTGCCAATTTGATTGGAAAGAGCACGGTCATTTCAGGTATAATGACTACAGAAGCTGCAGCCTTCACAGCAACAAAAATATCAAAGACCGACATGTCAAAATGTAAAGGGCAAACGTTAGAAAATCTATCCTCTTTCGTTATGCAGAGAAAATCATGGATTGAGTTTACAAACGTCAAAGAGTTTAAGTGCGATATCATAACCCCTTTGGGATCACCAGTCGAGCCGGAAGTAAACAAAATGTATGCCGGATCAGAATCTATGATGTTAACATTGGGAGTATTCACTCCGTGTTCATCAGGAAGATTTTGACAGTCGATCAATCTGATCGCCCCAGGTGATCCAGAAGTTTGGCTAAGCCCATCCATCACGAGGACATTTTCGAGTGGAGAGCTGTTTGAACACGCCTCATCAATATTCGCGAGCTTTCCCTGAAGAGTAATCAATGATTTTATTCCGCATTTACCTACTATATATTCCAAGCGTTTTGATGGACACATTGGATCAATTGGAACATAGGTCCCCCCTGCCTTCAATATGCCAAATGCCGCAATAATACACTTTATACCTCTATTCATATGGATGCCTACCGGGGTTGCTTTTTTTATCCCGAGGGCAATAAGCAAACTGGCCAATTTATTTGCTTCTCTTTCCAGTTCAGCATAGGTGATTTTCTTATCCCCTAAAATTATTGCTTGCCGATCTGGAAACTTAGCAGCACTTTCAGATAATAATTCGTGCAATAAATAAGCCATTAACCCACTATCTCCTTTACAATGTGTTTAATAACACCAGGTAGATTTTTATCAAAGACCAAGGTATCGAGCTATAATATTCTTTTGGATCTCTGAAGTACCGGAATAGATTGTGCCTCCAACCGAATCCCTTAGGTCACGCTCGAACTCGAATTCAGTTGTGTAACCGTAAGCCCCATGAATCTGAATAGCGTCAAGGCAAGACTTAACCCAACACTCGCTTATGTATAATTTAACGATGGCAGCGTCCATGGTCGCTTTAATATGCCCCTTCTTCTGCCAGGCAAGTTTGTATAAGATGAGCCTGGACGTCTCCATTCGAACTTTCATATCTACAATCTTATTGGCAATAGATTGATATTTCCCGATTGGTTTACCAAATTGTTTTCGTTCCCTGGCAAATTTTATGCACCTCTCGATCTGCCGCTCCATTGCACCAACCTGGCCGGCTAGAATGCAACTCCTCTCCCATTCCGATGAATCTTCGAAAATTGTGGCGCCATTGCCTTCTTTTCCAAGCCTGTTTTCTGCGGGTACTATGCAATCTTCAAAAATCAACTCGGCAAAGGGAGCTGTCCTTAAACCCATTTGCCCGATATCTTTGGTGACACTGAATCCCTGGAAATTTCTTTCAACAATAAACGCAGTAACACCCATAAAACCCTTCTGTTTATCAACGGTGGCAAATACGATGAAGACGTCGGCTACAGATGCGCAGGTAGAAAATGTTTTGGTACCGTTTAATACGTAATGGTCACCTTCCAGCCTCGCTGAAGTCCTAAGGCTGAATGCGTCCGAGCCCGAGTCCGGCTCGGTCATGCCATGAGCACCGATCCACTCGCCACTACAAAGCTTTGGCAAATAGCTGCTTTTTTGCGCTTCAGTTCCGAACCTCGAAATCGGCATCTGCACAGTCCACATCTGGCCATTGATCGCGAAAATCAGCCCGCTGTCTTTGCAGCCATATCCCAGTCCCTCCATAAGCAGCATAGTGCTCAGGATGTCTGCGCCATTTCCTCCATATTGTTCGGGAAAGGCACAACCTTGCACGCCGAAATCGGCACACCTTTTCCAAAGCTCACGAGAGAAAGTGGCATTTTTGTCCCTTTCAATGACATCATCATTAAGCGCCTTCTTAGCGAAGGCAATAGCGCTATTCTTAAACTCTAACTGTTCTGGAGTGAATGTGAAATCCATGATATAGTTCCTCGGCGCTTGGGTCCGGTGAATGCTATTTGCATATCTGCTATTTCCGGAAGGTAACTTATTTATCCGACAATTTCTTTTCGACAAGCCGAGCCATACTGCTGAGAGTTTGAAAGTTATCGGGGACTACATCCTCATCATCGACTTTTATGCCAAAAGTCTCCTCCATATAAACTGTCAATTTCATTAGTCCCAGCGAATCAAGAACGCCCTTTTCGAGAAGATTTTCATCGGGCTCCAGCGTTGTTACACCACTTTCTACAGCAATTTCAGTGACTAGAAACCTTTCAAGGTCTACTAATATACTCATAGCAACATTGACTCCCCTAAATGAATAGTTGTGGCTGTTTCGCCATACTTACACCCCCTCAGGGAATGTCCCAAAGGCTTCGACATATTGGCTTGGACACCATGATCCCAGCCCTCGAATCATTAAAAGATTTACGCAGCGAAGTTTAAAACCTAATGCCTTCAGCTTCTTGACAAGGACATAATCTCTTGCCATGACACGCGTTCGACAATATCGATTTTTGAAAACCATTAATGCATGACGAAACAAGCACTCAGCTTCCCCTTCACCTTCGGCGAGCAGGGGACCGAGCTGAACGGATCTTGAGCCTGGAAGACACGCAAGAAATCCGCGAATCTGCGACTGATATCGATAAATATAAATCTTGCCCCAATTAGCATAAAATGCGAAATCTGTTCTACGATCGAATTTGCTTTTCGGATAATCATACATATGAAGCTCATCCAGATCATTCGCTTTCACTTCACTTATATTTTCGCAGGGATCTAACCTCTGTTCAACCTTTTCAGGTAGAAATAGATCCAATAGTTCCGCCACAGGCATAAAGTTGAATGAATATAAAAATGAAAAGGCTACGGAATTGTAAGCCTCTTGGAAGCTCCTCAAACCCTGCAAGTTGGCCGCTCTCTTCACAAGAGTGCCAAGCAATTCCGGTCCTACGCCCTTGCCTTGAAAGTGTGGATCAATGGCGGCCGGCCCGTGGCCTCCCAGAACCCCCCGCGGATTTATACAACACATTCCGACAACGCGATTGTCCACCTCGGCCACCACGCGTTCACTCGGTCCATGACGAAATATAGCCCAAGCCCAAGCTGTCCCCTCTTGTACACTATGCACTTGAGGAGTATATCCATATTTCAAAGCGTTAGCGTTGAACCCTTCATAAAGAATTTCCCCTACTCGGGGGATATCCGATTTTGTCATATCGCGTATCTGAACCATCATTCCATCTCCATAACGTTTGAATCAGCTACCCTTGCTTCACAAATCGTCCCCAGACAGGTCAGTCAATTCCTCCCATCGCCTGTTCCGAGGATTCCAGCGCCGGTCGCCACCGATCTCGAATATGTACTGCGTCGGTCTCTCACCGACCGCAATCTCCAGTGCGTCGAGCAACTCATTCATCACTTCGATGTCATTGGCTGCCTCGTTGCCCTCGATTCGAATCGGCACCCCCCACTCCAGTACCACAGTTCCATCGCTTTCCAGCAGCGGAACGCAGCTAATTATCGGGCATTTAGCCAACCGCGCCAATACTGCGGCACCCGTGGAAAAGACACATTTTTTCTGTCCTGCAAAAGACCTCTCGTAGGACCCGGTCGCGGTTTTCTGCCATGGTGCGTCAACAGGAACAACGATGACATTACCTCGCTCGCTGAGCCGCCTATAGAGCTGCAGGGCAGCTCGCAGGTCTTTGATAAAGACAAACTCGCAATCTCTTCCCCAACAAGAATGGGCTTTCAGGAATGCCCCATATTGGATACGAACTCGCAGATCGTACAGTGACCGTATTCTTTCCTGAAAAGGATTGGCAACCTGGATAATTTGTCCATAGGTGATGTCAGGAGAAAATATACCCAAAGCAGATTCTTTTGCGTAGTGCGCTGCAACCACAATGTATGATTCTCCAGACTCTCTCAGACTATTTATATGGTCAATATTCCTCTCGATGATTCTCCAATTGAAAGGGTTTTCACGCTTGTACAACAATCGTTTAAGAACGACAAAATCGCTAAGCGGTCTTGCCAGCCACCCCCAGGCAAGATAGAGCGACTCAACGCGGCCCTTCCCGAATGCATTTCGCATTTGCCAATATGTATGAAATCCCGGTTTCGGTAAAATGAGCAATAATAGCGCGAGGAGGTTAGCGATTTGCAAGGCCAACTCTCGTGGGAGCACATACGCAGCAGGCGCAAGGATAAATTGCATACTCAGGATGCGTACTGCCTGCTCAACGATAAAACTTATCCGTAGAAGCACTGTAAATTCTTTTCTCAAAGATAGTTCGCCAATTTTTTTACTGACACAACCGAAATATACATGTGCCTTAATAAATTATTTTCTCTTTGTTTACTCTATCCGTGCTTTAGGATATAAATTCGCAATCCCTCGTACATCCGCATCCGACCTTACGTGTATCGTCATGGCCGGATTCCGTGCGTCATACATTTTCTCTATATCATATCTGTAAATGTGTGTACCTACGTGGTATGTGCCTGGGACGAGATGAAGATTCAATTCAAATATCACTTTCTTTTTTTCACCTGGTTCCAAAGAAAAGCTAATACCGTTAAGGCGTTGGGTTGATGTATCAAAAACATGCTGAAAATTATCGTCCGATAGCAGAACTGTTACCGATAAATTCTTACAACTCATATTTCCTGTAATTTCGATTTCAAGCGATGCTTTGTCGCCAGTGTCAAACAGGAAGTCGCTGCTCTTTTCTCCCTTAAGGATCACATTAGAAATGTAAACTTCTTTCATCTCATGTAATTCGTCGGTTTCCCGCGAAGGATCCAGATAATAGCTTACGATGTCGCTTGCGGGCCCTTCTTTTATTATCTTACCCTGATCCAAGAGAATACAACGATGGCAAAGCTGGGTAACAGCTCTGAGATTATGAGAAACAAATATGATAGTAGAGCCCTCTTCAAGTATGGAATTCATTTTTTGCATGCATCTGTTCTGAAACGCTTGATCTCCAACGCTCAACACCTCATCCACCAGGAGTATTTCGGGATCTACATGCGCAGCGACAGAAAAGCCAAGACGCGCATACATCCCCGATGAGTATCGTTTTACCGGCGTGTCTATGAAGTCGTCCAGACCTGAAAAATCAACTATAGCGTCAAATTTTTTCTTAATCTGCTCCTTGCGCATTCCTAGTATGGTTCCGTTGAGGAAGATATTCTCCCTTCCCGTAAGATCCGGATGGAAACCTGCACCCACCTCGATAAGCGCCGACAAAGTGCCGTTTACCCGCATGTCCCCTTTTGTAGGTTTCATGACACCGCATAACAATTTGAGGATGGTGCTCTTCCCGGCGCCGTTTCGTCCAATGATGCCGAACGCCTCCGCTCTGTTTACCTGAAAGCAAAGGTCCTGGAGCGCCCAGAATTCATTTTTGCCCAGAGCGTCATTGGTGCGGCCTCTTCTGAGAAGCCTGCCTGCCATTGCAGGGATAAGGTCACGAAGGGAGTCGTATGTTTCCCCCTTTTTGAATTTCTTGCTGACATGATCCATTTCCAATGCGACAACAGTCATAGAGTCACCTAAATACTTTCAGCGAACTTCGACTCGAGTTTCTTGAACAGCACCATGGAGAGGCACGCACCAAGGACGGATACCGCAAAACTATAGCTGACCCACTCGATATCGGGCGTGCGGTGAAGGACTATGCACGCATTAAGCCCTTCGAGAAGGGGGGCGACAGGATTGAGCAAAAGAAGCGGCTGCCACTTGCCCGCCAGCTCCGAATCATAGAATACCGGCGTAAAGAAGATTGCAAAACTCAAAATCATCTCGACCAGGTATTTGACATCGCGCAAGAAAAGGTTTGCAGCGGAAAGAAAAATCCCCATGGCTGCCACCAGAAGAACAAGCGTCAGCATTAATGGAATAACCCATAACAGGTAAACACTCCAACCTACACCGGCGAATACCAGAAAAAGCGTCAAAATGAGTGAGGCTATCATGAAGTCAAACAACTGGGAGAGTACCGCCGACAGAGGGAAAATCTCCTTGGGGAAGTAGATCTTGGTAACCAGGTTGCCGTTTCCCGTGAGGGAATTTGTTGCGAAACGAATGGAAGCAACGAAAAACGCCCAAGGGACAGCTTTAACCGATACCGAGGCGACCTGCTGCATATCCAATGAGATACCCGAGGACCTGGCCATTACCACCCTTACGAGAATGCCGGTAAAAATGATGACCATCGGCATCAGGATCGCCCACATGAACCCCATGACGGATTGCTTATACTTTATGCGAATATCGCGCCAGGAAATCATGTATAATAGTTCCCGGCTCTTAATAAGTTCACGAATCCATAGTGACATGAAAATACTCCGGAATATATATGCTCTAACCGTCGGTCCGGTTCAACACCACTCTGCGGATTAAAGCCCGGGGGTGATGCAACAAATCCCATATTTCCCGCAATACATATATTGCCAGCCTGGTCCTGTTCAACCTGTGCCCTTCACTTCGCAGCCCCTCGTTATGGTAATCCCAGAACCTTTTATCTTTCCCGTACACAAACCAGTTAGCCAGCACTTTATAATATCTATCGGTGAGTGTTTGGAGACGCAGGGTATATTCAGCATCGTTCAAGTAGCATGGCCCATATTTTCTTAAAGCGAGAATCGCATGCAAGAGCCACGGAGACCAATGGCGTATTCCCGACGATATCGATTCATTATCGACCCGAGTGAAGGTAAGGACCCGGTGTATGAAGCCAAAGTCACAACCTGTCAGCAGTTCGTAACAAACTTCTATGTCCTCATAAATACAATTCTCATTATAGAATGGGTCCCTGCTCCGAATAAGATCGCTGCGGATCAAAAGCGACGTCGCAGTCCCCAAAACATACTTATCCGGGTGATTCAAGAGCTGCCATCTGCAAACATCCGCCCCCGGGATCAATGCTTCCGGGTGAGTCAACCCGTCCCCAGCCGGAACCGTGCCCAGGAGCCAATAAGAGCCTACCATCCCCACCGTGGGATTTGCCTCGGCAACCCGAACCATCTCCGTTATGCATTCCGGGAATATCGAATCGTCAGCCTGGACAATTTTACAATACTTGCTCAAAGGGGAAATTTGCCGAAGGGCATGGTTATAATTTTGGGCCTGACTCGGCAGGAACAGGTCATTGTTGACGATTCTAATTCGGGAGTCCGTCCGGGCATACCTTTGGGCAATTTCAAAGGAGCGGTCCGTAGAGCAATTATTGACCAGTATGTATTCCCAGTCTTGATACGATTGCTTGAGTACGCTCTCGATACATTCGGCCAGAAATGGTTCCGTATTATAGAACGGCGTTACTACGCTTACGAAAGGAGATGCGTCCATATCTTCCTCTTGCACTCAACATCTATACCCAACCCGATTTATGCTTCTGACGGAGGCTTTCGAAAAGCACGTTGCGGATGCCGGAGTAAGGAAACGTCTGCTTGTAATCAGCGGCCCCCTGCTTCTCACGCCCGGTTTGTGATCTTCGTGTCATTCGCGGCCAAAGTCAATCCTGAATAATCAGGCTGCCGGTCCCCCTCGAAATCGGATTTCGTTTTGACCCTGTAATGGACGGCCCCCTTTTTCAGCCAGAATATCCCGAACAAATCCATCACCGAGTCCCACAACCGGTTGCCAATGGATTACTTGGAACCTCAATTAGACAGGTTTTTGCAATTTCAGAACAGATTACTACCTTCCCGGCAGTTGACGGTCCCGTTCACCCTGGAGCGTTCCATGTAGATCAGGTAGAGGTTCCTGAGGTATATGATGAGACCGCCCCCCTGTCCGAGAATGAACACGGGGTCCATTTTTTTTATGGCATAGATGAGAAGCAGCGCTCCGCCACCGATGCTGAAATACCAGAAGGAGACGGGAACTACGCTTTTGCGTTGCCTCTCGCTCGCAATCCACTGGACCAGAAATCTGCAGAAAAACAGTCCCTGGCCGCAGAACCCCAGAACGAGAAGATAATTGTCGAGAAAATACCGGATCGTGTTGTTCATTGGGTTCCCCATGCCCGCGTGTCTGCATATTCTGAGGCATTAAACCATTAATAAAAAAGGACCCCGGGGATTTTGCTCAATCCAGTCCCAGGTCGATTTTTTGAAACTCGTTATTCCGACGCGCCCCCGGGTGAAGCGGTATGCAATTCAATGTCAGCGCAAATGGCAGCAAATTCATTCTCTACTGCCTTGTGCCTGTCCCGGCATACTCGACCGAGATCCGAGGCCAAACTTCCACACTCCGCGAGAAGAGAATTCAAACGCCGCAAGGCCTCGTCAGCCGTGAAAGTCTCGAAGTCGAGACAATAACGTTCATGCCCCATGTCCTTCATTTGGGCGCTGACTTTCGGGCGATATGAGATAGCCAAAACCGGCACCCTGCTCACGTGGCTCAGGAGAACTCCGTGCAGCCGGCTGGCGACGACGGCGTCAAAGTTTCCCAGGGCTGTCATGAGGCCGGGGAGCTTCATCTTCGGCAGGAGTTGAATGCGGTCCCCGGCGGCTGACGCTCCAGCAACTTCATTGTAGAGCTTTTCCGCTAAAGGATAATCCGGTTCGTCCGTGGCGAAGAACCTGACGGAATGGTTGCTTTTGACAAGAGAGTGAGTCAGTGCCCGGAATTCACGCCAGTACCGATCGAAAGCCTGCTGTCTTGAAGTCGGCCAACTGCCTGTAAGTCCAAAGGCAATAGGGCTGAGGCCGATCGTCAAGGCCGACGCTGAAGGAGCGCCTTCGAATTCCGCGCTGCCGCTCGAATTCAGCAGGCCGAATGCCAGATCAGGGCATAGGGTCAGTTCGCGCCGGACCCCCAGTTCGCGTAGTGCCTCCATGGAGCCGGAGTCGCGCAAAGAAACCCGACGGGCTATCGCCAGGGATCGGCGCAAGAACCAGCCGCTGAAGCGATGCCTGAGATCGTCCACGCCTACGCCGGCCAGAAAAACAGGGACACGCCTGCTATGAGCCAGTTTCACCCACTTGAATAATGAGTAGGGATGGCCCCACGGCCCTCCAAACTCATCATCGAACTGGCCGCCACCGGTGATCAGCAAGCCGTCAAGATTTCGTACCACTCGTCGAGCATCGGCTACATGCCTGGCTTCGACCGTCAGCTTTTGAAAGCCGCTACGGATGCTTCTGGCAACCGGCAGGGCAAAGGGTATGCAGCGGCAAATCCCCTTGAGCCCGGTCCGTACACGATGGCGAAGAGATTTTGCATCATCAGGAGACGGGGACGGTCCCGCCCCTGAATTGCCTGCCAACGCTTCCCTGGGCGTGAAATAAAACTCCCTCGGCAAAGCCGACAAATTGAATACGTTTGAGCGATGGATTTCCCGGACACTCGCCGGGTCCAACACCAGCAATATGATCTCTGCGTCCCCGAATCGGCTGAGCAAAAGCTTACGAGCCGACTCGATGATTGCGGCGTCTCCCAGGTTGCCGCCTGTGTAAGGACTTATAAGCCCGACGCGAGGATGCCTTTCGGAACGCTTTGAACTGTTTCGAGCCAAAATAGACGCCTTTTTGTAGACAGCCCGGCTTCCTGTGAAGCCTCTCGACAGGAGGTAAGCCGAAAAACTGCGCGATACATCAGCCGGCGAAAATATAGAGTACGGCATCACCAGGAAAGGGTGGCGTGAAAGATCGAGGGGCGCCGCCGTCAATGCTGTGGCCCTTCTTGGCGACCCCCCTGGCCGGGTTAAACCACTCGACGGAGAGTTTTCCCGGGGAGGCAGTGAGATCCACGGTCGCCGCACCGCCGGAAGGAAGATAAACGAGGTACCGCCCGGCGGTCACGTTGCCCAGGCAATACCCGGTAGAAGACAAATCACCTCGGGGCAGGGTTGCGGTCAGGCCGATCTTCTGGGCAAAGCCCCGTGCGTACCCAAGGTTTTTCCGAATGTCGACCGCAGCGGTAGCATTAAACCCCAACGATTTGGCTGTGTCCTTGTAAAGGCCAACTTCATAGGCGTCCATGTATATAGGATTCAGCCCCCTCAAAAAGCTTTTCCAAACCCAGGACCTGTCTCCACAGATACCACATATATGATCGGTATCTGCAAGTATCACCTTGGTCCCGTCAGCGGCCGGCGGATCGTTATAATAGTCGACGTAGGGGCTACCCTGGTTCGGTGATATCCAGTCAGCCGGACTGGCAAGGAGATCCGAGTTATTCCCTCCCGGATACTCAGCCGTCATTCCAACAGGGTGTTGTTTCGGCCTTCCAGCCTCATAACTCTTGATATAGTTTATCATGTAGTATTGCCAGGCCGTTGAGTCAGTGTCGCTCTCATTGGATATTTCGTACAGCACATTGTCAAGGTCGTTGACCGTATCGATGATTTTTCGAACGTAGGCTTCCTCGACAGCAATTACTGAAGGTATCTGCAGAGTCTGGACTTCGGTCCCCTTCCCAGTCTGATTCGGATCTCCGTCTATTCCATTAATATTGTTATTCACATTAAATGGATGTCCATTCCAGGGATTATTATCAGGAGATGGCTTATCAACGCTAAATCCGTTAAACAGCATGATCGAAACATAGATGCCGCGCTCACCGGCTTCTATTATTCTTTGCCGCATTCTGTCAAAGTAGCTTTGATTGAATAATTCGAGATTGAATTTCAACCCGCCGTCCAGCGCAAGCCCGGGGCCTGTACGTACAAACGGCAGAGGGGCAAATGTGAGGACGAAGGGGAATGGATCCGGACCGAACCATTGTGCCTGTTCGTAGTGCCACAACCTGAAAAAATTGTGATGGTGACTGAAAAGAAATGTCAAGTAATCGCGATAGTTAAACTTACGTACATGTTCTGAGTCCTGAAAGTTGTTCCAGGTGTGCGATCCGGTCAGATAGACAGCATTGCCGCTACTATCGGTAAAATAACGGGGATTCGCAGGGCAGACCCTGAGAGGCCCGGTTGCACGAACTTCCGAACCCGATGCCTTGCATGCCATGAAGAGTACCAACCCGGCAAGAATACTGAGAGCAGCTCTACTAACAGTTCGAGCAGCAATTGGATGTAAATTGCCCAGGAAGCCCTCCGTTTTCCAGAGCAAACTCCACTTTCCGACGATTTGATCAAATCTCATGCCGGTTTCTCCTCGTCTGGGGCAAGGTGACATATTAAGAAAGCAGACTGATTAGACTATGTTGAGAGAACACTGTTATCGAGCAAGCTTTGCGGCGTTCCATTGACCATCGAAAGGTCGACCGCCGGATGCTTTTCGATTCCTCGCACTGCGTCCCAGAATCTCGCTGATATTTTGTTCAATACGGGTGACTCAGCAGAGAGGGGATAGTCATCGATGTTACGTACCGGAACGATCTCGGCGAGGGTCCCTGCAAAGCATATCTCCTCTGCAATATAGAGCTCCGTCCGGTCTATGGGCCTTCTGACTACTTCGATGCCGAGCGATTCGCAGATATCGCAAATGATCTCAATGGTGATGCTCTCCAGCGCACCCTCGGAAGCGGGCGGCGTCACCACCTTGCCGTCCCGCACCATGATGAGGCAAGATCCGGTCCCCTCGGCCACCCGGCCCCACTGGTTGAGCAGAATCATCTCGGAGTAGCCGCGCTTGCGCCCCTCGATTCTGGCCAGCCGTGCAACCTGATAGTTCGTACTGGTCTTTATGCGGGGAGGCACTGTCACGTCCGAGGCCCGCTGCCAGGTGCTTACTCCGGTGTCTATCGGCTCGGGAGGGGCCTTTTCAGTATGGTAGGCGGTCAGCACGAGGTCCGCCACCGTCCCCTCTCCCCAATGTCCCTCGATAACGTAGAGGGTAGCGCGGACCCACATGTCCCGGCTTGGCTCGTATAACGACCGGATCAAATCATGGCACGCCGACTCAAACTGGTCGTAGTTAACCGGGCAGGGAATATGAAGAAGGCGCGCCGAGCGCTGAAGCCGGGCAAAATGACGAGGCATTGCGACTATCCCGAAGTTGACCCCGTCCTGCTGCCAGTATCCTTTGAGCCCCTCGAAAACATTCAGGCCGCGTGTAACAGCCTCAGATGATATGTGGAGAACCGCCTCATCCCAGGGGCGGATTTTGCCGGCAAAGTAAACCCATTGAGGCTTTTGAAGCTGCACCTTTTGATGCTGCGCCATAATTCGTATCCTTTTTCTTTCTGTCACATTCCCGTTATCTCAACTGCCGGGAATGCCGGCCTTTATGCGACTGAGGCCGTTATTTTAGTTTAGTTCAGTGTAGCCGGCCGAAACCCGGCTTACGGGTCTTGAACCGACGATCACATAATTATCTTTCTGCAATAAAACGCTTCAGAGTATTTGCCGGGTGCGCAGGACTCTATCCCGCGCAACCGCAGAAGAGAATAAAATGCATCATCCGCAAACCAGGTCCTGTTGACCTGCGTCGTGAAACACTTCCTGATATATTCCACCTTTTTCGCACATGTCTCTTCGTTTAAATGGACAAAATAATTCGGATTCCCCAAGTCACCGTCATATTTCATAATTTCGTATTCCAGAATCATGTGATCCCTGAATGTATTCCATGTCAGCTCGCATATCAAACGGTGGTCCTGATGCAGATCATGTCTACAATGGGTGAAAATGACATCGGGATGGATTTCTTTCTTAAGTTCTTCAAAGTACTCCTTTATCTCTGCCCCGATGTATGGGAAAAAGCCGTCCCTGAAGTTTTTGATGACGACAGTTTTACGATTTGTCTTCTCCAGGAATGAGCCGGCGCTTTCCCGCGCCTCCACAGCCCTCGCCCCATCCGCTCCGAATACTACCCAATGTACGCTTACGTCACGGTACTCCTCGAGCAGCCTCAGAATTGTACCGCCGCATCCGATTTCGATATCGTCGCTGTGTGCTCCCATGCAAAGGATTGAAAGACCTTCTTTCGCTGCATCCGGAAAGCTCATCTTGATCATAGGGGTCCCAGACTTTCTATTCTAGTCTACGCCGAAGTGAGATGCTGATACTGACAACACCGATTATCAGGGATGAGGCTTCAAAATCGTTGTCATCGGCTGGGCGCCGTTTTTATGAAGGAGATCGTCCGGGCCATGATTTCATCCATTGAGTCCGGTTTAAGACCTGCCCACGAATGTCCACCCGGATACCAGATCATGCTCACCGAAGTCCCTTGCCTTTTCATAGCGTCGAAGAGCCTGGCCGAATGGCCGGGTGTTACGAGAGTGTCCTTTTCGCCATGAATGATCAGGGTTGGCGGCAAGCCGGGGCCAATCGACCAGAGCGGAGAAGCAGCGCGAAGATCATGAGAACTGGATGCACCACCGACCAGTGCATCGAGGAAACGGTCGCCCCGTTTGCCAAAACTGCCCAGATCCGTCGGGCCGAAGGCATCGATTAAGCCCGCAACGCGTTTGTCCCTGATAGCGAGCCAGAGAGCGATATGGCCGCCCGCGGATTCGCCATAGACGCAGATGCGCCCGGGGTCCAATCCAAGTTCTCCGGAATGGTCGATCGTCCACTGCAGGGCAGCCATGGCATCGTCAAGCTGTGCCGGCCACCTGGTCGACGGCTTTGATGAATCTGCAAGTCTATAGTTAATTGTAACTGAGACAATGCCGTTTTTTGCAAAGGCTCCGCACCGCCCCTGCAGGCCGGATTTATCCCCACTTACCCAAGCGCCTCCATGAATCAGCAGAACGCCGGGCCGCCCCGTGGACCGATCGGACGGGAGGCACACACTGAGCGTTTGTGCAGGCAAATTACCATAGGCTCGGGTCTCAACCTGTGCGTAACATGAGACTGCGCTTGACAGCACGAGCAGTATCAACGAAAGGCTGAAAATGAACCTCCCGTTTCCGGCCTTGCCGAACTTGAGCATTACCCTATTCCGTTGTACACGTTGAGAGAATCCTGCGGCGAATAATTATGAGGAATGCAGCTTAACTGCCATCCGGGGTCACTTATTCCGGGCTAAGAACATTTCCAAACTTCCCAGGGCGCATCGCCGTTATTGTACCGATCATTCAATTCCTGATGCTCTTTAAATGTGTCCATACACCAGTAATTATCATAACGGTAGCCAATGAGATTTCTCTTTTTCATAAGTCTTTGAAAAGGTTCGATGACAAGTTCTTCGCCATCTTTTATGTAGTCGAAAATCTCTTGTTTGAATATGAAAAACCCGGCATTTATGATAACGTCGGAGTCTCTAACGTATTTTAAATCCGTCACAAGATTGTTTTCCCCCAGTTCGACAATATGAAAAGACTGAGAAGGCTTTGAGCACAAGAAGCAGGCGATCTTTCCGCTCTTCATGAAAAATTCGTACTGTTGATTGAAATCCAGGTTTGTTAGGCCATCGGCATAATTGGCCAGGAACATTTCCTCCCCTTCCAGGTATTTCTTCACTTTTACCAGTCTTTCGCCGATATTGGATTTAAGACCGGTGTCAACGAAGGTGATCTTCCAATCGGTTATATCTCCACTCTTCAGGTGCAAATTCTTGTCGCCGTTGTGTAAAGTAAAATCATTTGCTATATACTCATTATAGTTTAGAAAATATTCCTTGATCTTGTCCGGCTTGTACCCGAGACAAAGGATGAATTCCTTGTGTCCGTAGTGGGCATAATACTTCATAAGGTGCCACAAAATCGGCCGATACCCTATAGTAACCATAGGTTTGGGAAGGTTATCCGAAAGGTTTCCCAGCCTTGTCCCAAGACCGCCGCAAAACAGGACCACTTTCATCTCATCTCTCCAAGGGAGTTAACCGCAAAGGGCATTAGCCGATCGATAACTCAAAAAATCCTGCGATGCCTGCGCGGGGCGCGGTTGATCTTGAGAGGCGCAGAGAACGCAGAGGAAAACGTCGGGGAACAATCGAAAAAGCAAAGGCGTTTTTTCCACTCACTGCTCACTGCTTATAATCGAGTTTATGCTCCACAGACACCCGCGCAAACCGGCCCGTTTAACGATACGCTTATTTAGGGTTTATCTCTCGGGATAATATGCTGCAGAATGTCTCTGCCCGCGGCGTTTGCACGTCGCCTGCCGAGCAGCTTGCGGAGTCAAGCTGGACCTACAAACGTCACAACTGAATACGCCGGAATCGTATAGATAATCGACCCGCTGGTTACGGGCACGCTACCCTGGGGGGCAAGGGACCGTGTAGAGGACGTGATCCACGGGATAACCCTCGTGCCCATTTGTGTTCCAACGTTGAACACTTGATTGCTTACAGATGGTCCATTGTTGACGATCACCACCGCAGATTGACTACTATCGGCGCTCTTGAACGCCGTCACCAGCAATGAGCCGGTATTCGTCACCGAAACTTCCACCCAACCAGGGCGCACGAACTTGCTCCAATTTCCGGTAACGTAGGCCCGCAATGGGATGTTGCCATCAATATCGGTCAGAGCGGAGTTATCCGTGCCACTGCCGTTACCGGGCATGTCGGATAGAAACCACCAGACAAAAGCATTTATTTGGGCTATCGACAGAAAATTGTGAATTTTTTGAGCCCACGCAAGCGCATCCGTCATGCTGCCATCGTAGGTAGCCGACTGACTGGAAACCTCGGTCATCCACACGTGCCTTCCGTAGTTGGCCGGGGCGGCGATATTACCGGCCGTACCGTAATCATGTTGCGCCAGAAGCCCCACGTCAGGTGCAACTGATCCATCCGTCATCGTTGTAGCGGCGAATCCGGCGTAGTCCGTCGACCACTGTGAGTTCTCGGGAAACATGATCTTGGGGCTGTAGCCGGAAGACCCGATTGCCGAATTCAGGTAGGGAATGAAGTCGTGGAACTGCTGTGCAGTCCATAGCGCTGAGGGATAGGTCTGAGAAATATCCGGTTCGTTTTGCGGACTGATCGCGTAGATCGAGATGCCGTATCCCGCCATGAACGCCGGATAGGACGCCAATGCCTCCGCGTAGCTGGTGTAGTTGGTCGAGTTACCGATAAAGTTTCCGCCTTGATAGAATACTCCGTTGCTCTTCATGGAAGCCGGGGGGCTCCAACAGGATGCAAAGAAAGTCCTAACTCCGCGCTCGGCAGCTTGTTGCGCCACGAGTGGCTCCCCTATCATAGACGTTGCGCCAGCGAGTACGGTAACGCAGTCGCTCGCCGGCGCACCATGGCTCTCCATCCACGCCTGACAGTCCGCAAGACCCGGCATGATCTGAGTCCGAACAATAGAAAGTCCTATGCCGGAAGTCGTAAAAAAGAAGTCGGCCAACCGGCTTGTAAGAGGGGACGTGAAATCAGCAGCGGAGCCGCCGAATCCGTCAATCGTCTGCTGCGGCAAACTCCAATTGACAATGATGCCCAGTCCTACCGCCAGTTGCTTCACCTTGTATGATCGACTCTTCCTATTAAGAACGGTTTCTACCCTGATGTTCCCGTTTCTCGGCCTCTTGCCCGCATAGGCGGCTACCGTATAATCCACATTGCCTGTTCCCGTACCGGACTCACCAGAGATGATGGCGATCCAGGACCTGCTGGCTGATGTTGCCGTCCATGTGCAGTCAGCGGGCGTTGCGGTTACCGTAAACTGTCCTGTGCCGCCGGCCTTTGTGAAAAAATCGGGGGAAAAGGCGCTGAGTGCAAGGGCACAGGGCTCTCCGTCCTGGATTATAGTGAAAGTGTTCCCCCCTATGGTGACCGTGCCGTTTCGCCGGATCGAACTCCCATATTCCGGTACGGTGAGCTTTACAGTTCCCCTGGTCGCAGCGAACGTGCTGGTAACGGTAACCCAGTCTGCAGCATTGGATATATCAGGTGCGGGGCAGGAGGCGGAGCCCTTTGCCGTTATCCCTACGGTAACAGTCCCTCCCTTATAGGTAAGGACCTTTCTCCTGGGAGAGATTCTATAGGTGCATGAGCCTGTATCAAATACGGCGTCAACGGATTCATCCGCACTCATGGTGGCCTTGCATGGTCCTGTACCCTTGCAGTCGCCGGACCAAGCGGTAAAGATGGAACCGCTATCAGGCACTGCGGTGAGGACCACTTTCGTGCCTGTCGGATAACTTTCACTGCAGGTGCTTCCGCACTCAATGCCCGGAGCCGTAACGGTGCCCGTACCGGTGCCGGACCTGGTGACGGTGAGAGCAGCAGATCCCGTATCTGGTGTTGGATCTGCGCGGGCTGTGCCCAGGGGAACACCCAGCAATGTAGCTGCAAGTAATCCGTAGAAAAACCTTCTCATAATCCGCGCTCATCTGTGAATTTTTTACCCGGAGCAATGAATTTAAGAAGACCGTTTTCAAGAAGGATTTTTGCAGCCCGGAGAATATCACGGAAACTCTTCCCGGAGCGTTCAACGATATCCAGCAACTCGTTTTTGCCATCGGAAAGATTCATCACCCAAAGCATTGCAAGCTGCTCGGGCCCGCAGGAAGGGTAGAGGCCCCGCTTGCCCAGGTTGGGTTCGCACCAGGGGTTCGTGCTCAGATAGGTCCCGTTGTTTTCCAGGGCAAACAAAATCTCCATCAATACCGAGAACGAATCTTCCAGATGTTCGGCCCGAATGAAGTCCAGGTTGTCAGCGGAGGTATGGTACTCGGGATATTCGCCGAAAGGCGTTCTCGAGAGCCTCCCGACAGGGAGATCGAACCCCGGCGAGCAGTACTGCCGCTCGTCGTAGCCGTAAGGCGAAAAATCGACCGTTTTGTAGTTCTTGCCGGAATTTTTCAAAACCTGGTCAGCCACCCGATCTATTTCGGCTGCACCGCGTCTGCTTTTCTTATATGTAACCGGCCCCGGGTCGCCCACGCCGGTCACAACCAGCCCGTGCTTGATGTTGGAGACTTTTTCCCGGTTCAAAGCAAGCCAGGTAATGGCCCCGATCGTTCCCGGAATGAATAAAAACCTGTAAGTATACCTGTGCGGGAGCGCGGCGATTGTCTTGGCGGCAAACGCCAACAGGCTCACCCCCGATAGATTGTCATTGCAAAGCGACGGGTGGCAGGCATGACATGACAGGAGCACCTCGTCCGCCTGGTCTCCCGGGAGGCACAATTCGCCGTACGTGAGATGTCCGTCTTCGAGGGTGGAGTCGATCAAGACCCGGTAACCGCCCTCCTCAAGTTTCAGGTACTCGTCGTGACTGAGGCAAAAACCCCAGTCCTCCTTATAATAGCTGGTTCTGTAAGGGACCCAGCCGGGATGTTCCGGAATCGTGAAAAGGTGATCTTTAAGTTCACTCAACGAAAATCTGCCGTTTACCGGAGTACTGTAATTCATTACGTGCAGATTGGATTTTTGAAAGTCTATTACTTTTTTGCCCTTTGAGTTCTTCACATACGCATCTCTTATGTTCCACTCTTTCGGCACGACCCAGTCAAATACTTCCGTTCCCGTAGGCACTTCGCGGATTTCAATGGGAGCGTGCTTCCGGATAATTTCCATGGTCCGGCGGAACCCGTCGCCGGTGATGCTCCGGCAAATAGGATAGAGTTCGGAGATGAGCGCATACATTCCCGGACCTGTCCTTCGCGTTACGGTTGAGAAGTTCAAACTCATAGACAAGGCCGCCTGTTTTGGATCACTGCGTGAAATCAGGATAACCCCTGTCCCTTTCCGAGATGACATTTATCTCGCAGGGCCAGTCGATACCGAATCGCGGATCATTCCATCTAAAACCCCTGGCATGTTCAGGGGAATAGAATTCAGACATCTGGTAGAAAACCTCGGTTTCATCTTCTAATGTCAAAAACCCGTGAGCAAATGATTTGGGAACAAAAAGCATCCGCCGGTTTTCCGGGGTAAGCACACAGCTTTCGTATTGCCCGAAGGTGGGGGAATCGGGGCGAAGGTCCACGATCACATCGTGAATGGCGCCCCTGGTACACCGTATCAGCTTGGCTTCTTCGAAAGGTTTGGCCTGATAGTGCATCCCACGCAGCGTGCCCGCCTTCAGATTGAACGATATGTTGCACTGGACAAGGCCCGGATCGAGGCCGTGAGCTTCGAATTCGCGCCGGCACCAGGTCCTGGCGAAGAACCCGCGTTCATCCTCGAATCTTTGAATTTCAACAGTGAAGGCGCCTTTAAGTTTTGTTTGCGTGAAAATCATCAGAGGACCCTGACCTCGGGGATAGGCACGATAAACTTTCCGCCCCAATTTCGTATGAACGACATCTGCTCCATGATTTCATCTTTGAAATTCCATGGCAAAATGAAAACATAGTCGGGGCGCGTCTCTTTGATCCTGTCCGGATGAAAGACCGGGATGTGGGTTCCGGGCAAATATTTCCCCTGTTTATAGGGATTGCGGTCAACCGTGTAATCGATGAAGTCGGTGCGGACGCCGCAGTAATTCAAAAGGGTATTTCCCTTGCCGGGCGCGCCGTAGCCGGCGATCGATCTGCCCTGGTCTTTAGCCTGAATCAGAAAATCCAGGAGCAGTCTCTTCGTTTTCTTTACCTTCTCGGTGAACGAAGAATAGGAACCCAGGTCGGAGACCCCTCCGGCCAGTTCTCTTTGCCTCAGCTCAACCACCCGGCCGCCGGCAGCTTTAGTTTCGTCGTCATTGTGGCAAGCATAGATCCTCAACGAACCACCATGCGTGGCAAGCTCCTCCACGTCGAATAATTTCAAACCATGGAAGGCAAATATCTTCTCCACCGAGAAAAAGGAAAAATAGGAGAAATGCTCGTGGTATATGGTGTCGAACTGGTTTTCCTCCATCAGCCTCATCAGATGAGGGAACTCCATGGTAATGACTCCCCCCGGTTTCAGAAAAATCTTCATGCCTTTCACGAAATCGTTCAGATCGGGCACCTGGGCCAGTACGTTATTGCCGATCAATAAATCGGCCCCTTTGCCCTCAGAGAGCATTTCCCGGGCCAGTTCCTCCCCGAAAAACCTGACGAGCGTCGGAACGCCTTTTTCAATCGCGCTTTGGGCCACGTTTGCCGCCGGCTCGACCCCAAGGACCGGAATTCCCATTTCTACAAAATACTGAAGCAGGTAGCCGTCATTGCTTGCGATCTCGACCACCTGGCTTTGGCCGTTCAATTTGAGGCGATCCGCCACCATCCGGGTATAAGACTTCGCGTGTTGCAGCCAGCTATCCGAATAGGAGGAAAAATAGGCGTACTCAGTGAATATTTCCTCCGCGCTCACGTATTCTTCCAGTTGAACGAGGAAGCATCGTTCGCACACATATGCGTGCAGCGGATAAAACGGTTCCATTTCATTTAACTGTTCCTGTTTCAGGTAACTTTCACAGGGCGGCGACATTCCCAAATCTACAAAAGTGTGATGCAGGGCAGACTTGCAGAACCTGCAATACGGCTGACCTTGCTTAATACCTTCGGGCATCTTCTTTCTCCCAACTTGTTCCATCATCAAATCTTGTCATATTTTCAGGGTCTCAGGGCATTCTTTCACAGTACCAGGGGGTAGAGGGGAAGTTAGCCGCGAGTCCATTTAAGGTCCTTATCGAGTAACCCTTTCTCCATGAGTTGAGAGAGCACCTTGAGCCTCATTAAATCCGAATTCCGGAAGTCGGAGTCCCTGAAGCCCATGGCTCCAAGTCCGTCCCTCAGATCTTCTATCGAACGCCTCAGGTCGAGTTGGGGCTGGTGATTCGGGGCAAGCTGTCTGAAAAGTCCAAAGCTCACTTTGTAGGACCTCTTATCGGGTTGTGCATTCTTGTTGATGGAAACCTCTACACCCGGAATGACGGAGGCCACCGCTTCAGCCAATTCCTTCACCTGATAATTCCACCCGTCCGATCCGACGTTCACAGCGAGGAAATCACCGCTATCGGCCGGATTTCTCTGGACGGCCCATTCTATGGCCCGGGCCATGTCTTTCACGTTGATCAACGGACGCCACGGGGTCCCGTCGCTGAGGATTGTTATCCGTCCGGAACTCAGAGCACCCGCAACGAAATCGTTCAGAACCAGGTCCAACCGCAATCTGTCACTCATCCCGCAGGCTGTCGAGAATCGAAGACACGTCACTTTGAAGGCCCCGTCCGCCATTCCACGCAAATCAACTTCCGTAAGAACCTTGGATTTGGCGTAAGCGGTAAGCGGATTGAGCGGAGATTCCTCCGTTCTCGGCGCATCGTCCGCCGCCCCATACATACTGCAACTCGAAGCGAAGACGAACGCCCCGACCCCCTTGGCCTTGGATTTGGCCGCCAGCTTCACGCTGGCCCGGTAGTTGATATCAAGCGTTGCCTCTTCGAACAGGTTTCCGATGGGATCGTTTGAGATCCCGGCCAGATGAACAACGGCATCGACACCGTTGAGGATGTCTTCGGGAAACTGTCTCATGTCGGCGAAACATTGCAGATCAACCCTGCACTCGGGAAGGATAGCCGAACCGGTAACACAGTTCGCAAAATATCCGGTATCCAGCCCTATAAGGGTTGCCTCCGGGACCGTCCTGCGTAAATGTTTGACAAGGACCGGCCCTACGTAACCCATGTTTCCGGTAATCAGGATCTTACTCATTTTTTCCCCTCACGTTGGAATGCGGGTTTCGATATTCCGCAAATCGATATATGGATGCTCCCAGGTCAAATCAGCGCCATGCGGGCGCGGGTGTTGCGCCTTCATACAATGTTGCTCTCTTTCCCGACCCTGTACTTGATTATTCTCGCGGGGTTGCCGGCCGCTATCGCAAAATCGGGAATAGGCTTTACGACGACTGAGCCGTTTTCATCTATCGATTGCCGCTCAGGCGGGGTTTTTCCCTGCGTCGGGGAAGAATTGCTCTTCGACGTAATCGCATAGGATGTGACCCAAAAGAATATGGACCTCTTGAATACGGGCCGTTACTGTCGAAGGAACAATCAAAGCGTGATCTGCCAGTGCCTTGATGCGACCCCCATCTCCTCCTAAAAATGCTGCCGTGACAGCACCCAGTTTCCTGGCGGCCAAAAGACCTAGAACCACATTTTCACTGTTGCCCGAGGTGGAAATGCCTACGACAAGATCTTTTGATGTACACAGCGCCTCTACCTGGCGTTCGAACAGGTGATCGAATCCGAAGTCGTTTCCGATGGCGGTCAGGGCGCAGGTGTCGGTCGTAAGGGCCAGGGCCGGAAGTGCCCTTCGATTTCTTTTGAACCGAACGACCAGCTCCGTGGCCATGTGTTGAGCGTCAGCGGCACTGCCGCCATTGCCGAACAGAACCAGTTTACCGCCTTGCCGGAGGCTGTATGCTAATGCTTCAACCAGCCCATAGAAAGGTCCCTGGATACTGGTTTTGGTTTTCATGAGTATCTCAAAGTGTTCTTCGATCTGATCGAGAAGGAAATTAGATTCCATGGGCTCGCCTTGGCTAATGCGTTCACCGCTCGGATGGTTCATGAAGCCGGAGCCGGCGATACCGTCTTCACCGGGACCGTTTTTGTCGTTTTGCCGGCCAACGGCTTCCCAGGTGTCGGATATTCGCACATGTACCCCGATGTTCGTTCCACGCTATTGTGCAAAACCGGAAGAGGCGCACTATGCGATATGGAGACATGCAATATTGCCGGGATTTTTCTACAATGACCCTGGAGCAGGCGGAAACTTCGCGGTTGAACAATGTTAAAATCGTAAAAACGATTTAATAGAACTAACCAGATTTTGTTTTCTGCCCTCACAACTTCCTTCGAGCAGGCCCCATAGCCTGCTGGCCTCGATCACATCATCGATCCAGCCCTCAGGCGCGCACAGGCGCCTTTGGACCTGATACTTCAATTCACACTGCAAAACCTTGGCAACGGCCCAGCGTGGGAAGCCGAACAGCGAGGCTGTGCCGGGGTTGCCGCCCTCTTGTGCGCAATATAATCCATGACCATGAAAGTATCTGCGCAGATAAAGCATGGTCTGCCGTTCACGGGGGACAAAGTGTTTTACCCGCGCATCCGGGACCCATCGGCCCTCCAATCCTTCGCCCACCATTGTCCTTAAAACGGCTATTTCTTCTCCGCGCAATTCGCTACCGGGCCTTGGCCCCAGGTTATGATCATACAAATAGCGCCGCTGCACCGCCGTGCGAATCGCCAGGTTGGCGCCAAAGGGGAGGGGACCATCCCCGGTAAGAAGGTGCGGCTCTTTTCCAAGGTCGCGCGTGGCAAACGCGACTTCGACCTTGGGATATACCTGCCTGAGCCATGCGGGGGGCTCGCCGTCAAACCATGGTTCTATGGGGCCCCCGAAGAAGGCCGCGCCGGGCCATCGATCCGCTGCCGCCGCATGTGCGGCCAGCCAGCCGGAATCAACGAGAACGTCGTCGTCGGTCCAAATGATGAGATCGCCTTGGGCCTCGCCAACTGCCCGGTTCAGAGCGTTAGACTTGCCGGGAGCCGCTTCGAAAAAAGTGCGAAGGGGCAACCTGTCTTCATAGGACGCCAACACCCTCGCGGTATCATCGGTGGAGTTGTTGTTCACTACCAGCAGTTCCCACGTCACACCATCGGGGACGCGCATGGAAATCATCCTGCCCAGCGACAGATCCAGCAGTTTTGCACGGTTCCAGGTACAAATCCCGACGGTTACCTTCATATTGCGATCTGCTTCCTCGCCGGCCTTGGTTGTTTGCCGTCTCACACGTTGACTACCACTGTCCCAGTGCCGTGGTGTACTCACCACAGAGGCACAGAGGGCACAGAGGAACAAGGGTGAAGGGTGAAATTTTCACTGCTCACTGCCAAGGCCGCAGGGGTTACAAATAGCCATTTCTGTTAATCCTGTTAATCCTGTCCAAGGTAGTTCGCTTTGCCTCCGTGGCGGCTTCGAGCGGGTCGTGGTGAACTCTTCCTTTACCTCGGCACACAGGTGTATCGGAGCTCGAACGGGAAGATCATACGACGGTCCGGCCGGTAGCCTCCGCCATAGTGGTGCGGTATTTGATTACCCGGGCAGGGTTGCCTGCGGCTATTGCAAAATCGGGAATGGGCTTTACAACGACCGAGCCGACCCCGATCACGCATTTTTTCCCGACGTCGGCGCCAACGATCGCGCCGTTGCCGATCCAGGTATCCTCCCCGATTACGACCATCGAGAATTCCGCCGGCTGGTCTCTGATCGGCGTATCGAGGTCTTGAAAACCGTGCTGTCTAAGGCCGCTTATAATGTGGACGCCGCTGCCTATGACGCAGTCCCGGCCAATATCGGCACAGCCGATATCGCATCCTCTGCCAAGGTATACGCCCTCACCGATCCTCACCCGCGGGTCCGAAAATGTCGTACCGAAGCTTATGCAGCAATCCTGAAGACTCAACCCTGTAGCCCACTGAAGATAAGCCCGCCTGAACCACTCTCCTGTAAGACCGGGCACAATGGATACCCACTGGGAGACCATGCCGAATGCCTTGCGATTTCCGACGATAACCGCTTCGAGGCGATATAAAAAATAAGCCGGCAAAGACAGAACGCGCATAAATGAGAGTAGAATCTGTTTAAGTATGGTTTTCATTTCAATGTGAGTCGAAAACAATTGTGAGGTGCAGGTTATTAAGGTCGGGCGATTGATACAAGGAGACATAATAACGAGAACTTAATCGGCTGAATGGGCGTTTCCGAAAGCAAATGGGCGAGGCGGGAGACGGACATATAGAGATCGCCTTCTTGCACCGGGATCAGGTCCACCGGCCCAAGTCGCCCGGGATCAGCGTTCCCGGGGCAGGCTTGAGCCGGCTAGGTCACAGTATTTCCGGATTCCTTCCTGTTCACAACCGTCTCTGCAGGGTTTGATATTCACTCTGCAGGGTTTGACATTCAGTCATGTATTCGAATCCCTACACAGCACAGAGAGTATGCAGTATCCAACCCGGATCTATTAATTTTGCAAGAACGGGGCGCCTGGCGCCGGCGGCGCTCCTGCTGCAGTGGAAGTGACAGTCACCGTGCAGTTGGCCGTTATGGCGCTGGTCGTGTAGGTGGTGCCTGATAAAGTTCCTCCGCAAGTACCGCCCACAGAAGCCGTATAGCCGCTGCTGGGCGTAACGCTGAATTGCTGGGTAGCGCCGCTATTCACCACAACTGAACCGGATGGGCTGATTGTGCTGTTCGAATCCGAGCTGGCTGTGATTGTGTACTGCGTAGCCGGGGCAGTTCCCCCACTAATATTATAGACCTCAATCACCGACCCGACAAAATACCCGGTGCCGGGGTCCGCGCCTGCGGCAGCAACATAAAGGTTGCCAGTGCTCGAATCATACGTGGCGCCTTGAAGATTATAAGTCCCCCCGTTGTTGAATGGGTCGTTCAATGCCCACGTGGCGTAAGGTGCAAGGTTATAATAGTTTGTGTAGCCAAGCTTTGCTGCCGTCAGGTTATTATATGTTGAGCTGGTTACCGTTCCAGTCCCGGCTCCGGTACAAGAAGCAAACGGCATACCGCTTCCCAGACACATAGAATTCGATGGAGAGTTGCCGGAACTATTGGCTCCGTTTGATTGCCCAACATCATAAGCCCAAACTGTAGAGACATAAGGGTAGGCATGTTGGCCCTTGCTGGAGTTTGCGGGGTCATAACAGCAACTATCGCCCGCTACAAGCGTGTTCCCATTACAAGTGCCTCCTGAATCATTACATTTTCCACACCCATATCCACTGGGGCAACTCCAATTCGCAGCGCCGTCCTCACATTGCTCGCTCTTGGTCGAAGTGCCGTAACCGTAACAATAGGCTCCTCCTGTGGAAGTCCCGGTGGCATGCACGCCAAAAAAGAGAAGTGTGCTGCTACCTGCCGGTAACGCAGCCCCGGAGACATAATCGGCATCGCTCCAATAACGGGAGCTCCCACTTGTCCCCGCCGTGACAGTCCAATGACCATAGGGATAACCCACCAGATAATTGACATTCAAGGGAGTAGAGCTAAGACCTGACGGATTCCAACTACCGGCAGAGGGCCCGTAGGACGTTGTGCTGTTGATGGAACTCGTAGTCAAACCAGATAGAACCGTGCCACCTAATTGCGATTGCAGGTTTGAAGGGATGGCTGCCAAATAGCCGCCAAGCGACCGGGAACTTGTATTGGCTCCGAGGCCGGTCACATTCAGCCCGTACATTCCCGCAAAGCTACTCGTGGATAGCGTTGGCGAATGAGTGAAGGCTGATAAATTCTGGCAATTGGCTCCGTCGTATTGGATGCAGGCGTTGCCCAGGAGCAGGCCATTATTTACCATCTGGCCGCAAAGAGTTGGAGGATTAGAAGTACATGCCGTCCCCCCAGAACCGACATCCGGTAGGTGACCCTGCGTCGAGTCAAAAAAACCACCCGAGTTCTGTGGGCTGAAAGTAGCTGTGTTTAAATTGGCGAGCGTCGATCCTCCCACTATAGTCGGAATACATAACTCTGCCGTTAGGTTATCAAGGCGGTCGACAAGAAAAATGCTCTTATTGGCACAAGTAGAGTTCGGATTAAAGGCGGGATAGTACCCACCGTATGAGAACCCATTCGTGCTGCCCGTGGTTGATGGCGTTATCCGGAATGCCCCAACATAGCTCATGTTGCCGGATGTAAGCAGCGTTTGCGCAAGAGCGCCCTGGGCAAAGAGTGGCAGCAAAATTACAGTTAGAAGCAGTACACATTTCTTCATCGAAAACTCCTGGATTCAATAATGACGGGAATTGACCTCACACATGCATCTTCGTGCGTCACAAAGCAGAGCAAATCCCGTGCCATCCCTTCACCCTTCTCTTTGCCGAATTATCCGTCCCGCTACGGGCAAAAACTGGCCAACGGCGATTAATTGACTTTCGTTTTCGTAATCGCTGTAGTGTTTTCGGTAAGCGCTGACAGCAAACAACCCAGCCGCCTTAAGCGCTTTGCTTCAAATGTTTTGTATAAAGTCATGGGTTTTTCCCGCCACTTTCCTCTGGTCATTCCCCTCCACCCACTTTTCGCTCCTGGCTCCCAGATGGTGCGGTTGTTTTCCGGCCAATTGGAATAGGCACATCATCTTATTTTTAGCGGAATGGCATTGCACGCTTTAAATGCATAAGACCGGGTACTAAAATCGACATTCCTTTCCCCCCTAAGATAGAGTATGCTATTATATGTTTATACGCATCAAATCGCTTCTTGAGGCGAAAGCTGATTTTAAAATACTCATCAGCTTCCTTGTAACGGCCCAAATCGTGTATTTGTCCAGCTATTATCAAATATGTATCAGCAAGAGTATCTATTGTCTTGCTGTATTCAGAATATGTCTTACAATACATTAAACGCTTCCATAAATGGTTAGTGCTACGAATAAGTTTCTCGTGTGGATTTGTTTGTACGGATGTGGGTAGATTAATAGTGTTAGTTGTATGTATGTGGTACGAAGAGTGAATGTTATTTATATAAACTGGGCTAAGGTTTGAATCTAAAAGCCTAGACAAAAAGTCAACGTCCGTTCCGAAGTGGAGTGTATCATCGAAGCTGAATAGCTTTGACATCCTCTGTCGATCTATGACCAGAGTCGATAAGTGGAACCCAACACGTCTCATGATTTGATGATGCAACAATCGTTTTGGATCAATGAAAAAATATTTATCATCGATACAGTCCTTTACTACACCTTCAATATTTTTTACAAAATCTCTTCTTAAGTAAATGTGAGCTAGCTCATCGCTTTCAACAAATCCGTTCGGATCATTCAGTTCATAGCTAGCTAAGATAAACGCCGCATCAGAAAAAAGTTGAAATGCGTTGAGAGATTCCTCTATATGCACCGGAGCCCACGTATCGTCAGAATCAATAAAAGCAACATTTCTGTATCTGGCACGTGCGAGACCGGTGTTCCGGGCAGCCGGTTCACCACTATTGTTTTGTCTTATGGAAATCAAATTGGGAATGTTTTCCTTAAATGTGTTTAGTAACTCTTGTGTATTATCGGTAGATCCATCGTCGACAATAACTATCTCATCCGGGGGGCGAGTCTGATTTTGAATAGAATGCAAGCAACGCTCCAGGAAATGGCCGTGATTATAGGTCGGAATTACTACCGAAATTTTAGGTTCATTCCATGTGGATTGCATCTTTCTTCTCCCCAATCTGCATAACGTACGTATCGCTATCTTTATCTGAATTATCGAGACTTAAATAATACAATGCTATTATGTGTTCTTGCCGCCACCGAGCGCCAGTCGTTTTCCGTCGCCCACTTTCTGCCGTTAGCTCCCAGACCTACCCTCAGCTTTTTATCCTCCGCCAGGAGTCGAATCGCCTGTTTAAGCCCGGTCAAATCGGCGCCGTCGACAACGAGGCCGGTGCGTCCGTTCAAGACCGCTTCGGCTTGGCCGCCTGAGTTGCCTGCGATCGAGGGGATGCCGGCTGCGGCCGCTTCCAGAAAAACTATACCGAAACCTTCAATCATCGGGCCCACTTTTATAGAGGGCAGAACGTGCATATCTGCAGCACAATACATGAGGGTCCGCTCTTGATCGGATAGCCGGCCGGCGAAACGAACGCAGTTTGTCAGGTTCAATTGCCGAACCTCAGCGGCAAGCCGATCCTTCTCTTCCCCTTCGCCACCGATGATATAGGCCAGCGGCAGCCCTTCCTCCCTGAGTGCGGCTACTGCCCTGATCACGGAAATGTGATTTTTTCTCGGCTCCATGCGCGAAATAGTGACAAGGACCACCGCATCATCCGGCCAGCCCCAGCGTGCTCTATAAGTTCGCCTTTGTTCTTCGGAAATGCTGAAAGCATCGGCATCGACTCCGGGGTGAATGACCAGGACCTTTGCTTCGGGGCAGATGTCTCTTACCAGGCGGCATGTGGACCGGCTGTTGGCGATTATCAGATCTGATGACGAATACACCTGTTTGGCCAGAAATTTGAGTTGCCGGCTGGTATGCGCGACCAGCAATTCCTCCCCGTGAGCATAAGTTACTACTTTGCTCGATCGCCGATAAAATTTCTTATATGCGACTGCGGCGACTGCTTCCGGAAAGGACCTGAGACAATGGAAAGTCACCCGATCACTTGCTGAAATATGATTCAAATGGCTTAATACTTTTGCATATCTCAAAAGACAGCTTTGGTCGAATAAGCTTATGTTGTCAATCCTGATGTCTTTTCTTAAAATTTGCAGAGGGCCGTAATTCGATGAATCGAATTGGATCTGCTTTAAATGAAGGTTTGGATCAGCCGTGTAATCCTGAGTCAGCAGAACGACCGGTGAAGGCCACCTTTTATAAACTTCAAACAGCCACAGATGTGCCCCACCGATAATCGGGAAAAAGTCTTGTGAGATAACTATGTCAACGTTATTATGTCTAGTCATTTTCAAATCAGTGATATTTGTCATAAAATAATGTTTATAAACACAATATATTTAAATGATAGATTAATAATCAAATAATGTGTATTTTGAGAAATACCGTTTCTTGATGCTACGCAAGCAGCTCATTATCTTGACAGGTAGAAAGCACCAGAAAAAATATGGAAGAATGTGAAGAATGTGCCTTGGATTGAAGACAATGGATTTACCAAAGTAGTATCTGGCTGCTCTAAAATTGTCATCCTGCATGAAGTGATATCCAACAGAATAGCTTTTGCGTGATAACTTACTATTAATTAACGATTTGCCAAATTGTGTACTTAGTTGAGGATCGGATTTGAAAACTTTTAGAAGCACAAGTAGTTCGCCTTCTCTCATCATGGGTGTATCGTTAGTCATACCGGTTTGATGTAGCCTGTAATCAAGCAGCGGTTCATTTATATAAGCAAAATGGAAATGCCGTGCGATCCGCAACCACATGTCCCAATCCTCGGCTCGCCTGAGCGTTTCATCAAAAAGGCCCGCCTTATCAAAACACTCTTTTCTCACGAGAACGGAAGACGTTAATACGCGATTTACAGAAAGAAGGTGCGTATAGCAGTCACCTGTAAACCGCTCTCGACCAACATCTTTCAAGCATTTCTCTCCCGTATCTTCATCCCAGTAGCGGATATCGGAATGGACAAGCCCAATTTCCGGTTGCCGGGCAAAGAGATCGTACTGTTTTGACAACTTATCCGGAAGCCATACATCGTCCGCATCCAGAAACGCAAAAAATCTTCCGGACGCCAATCGTATCCCTGTGTTGCGGGTAGCGGCAGCGCCTCTATTTTCCTGGCGGTAGTAATGAATGCGGCCCTTGTATTGTTCAAGGACCTCGCGAGTGTTGTCTGTCGAACCGTCGTCTATTACAAGGACTTCCAGGTGAGAATAGGTTTGTTCGAGTGCGGACCGCACCGCGTCACACACGAAAGACGCTGAATTGTATGATGGAATAATTACGGATATGAGATCGCTCATGCTTGACCCATTTTTAAAAAACTGTCCAGGACTCAATAGTGGTTCTTGCATAGAGTTCATTTGAGGAAATCCGGAATCAACTACTCATACTAAGTTGCGTTCAAGACAGGGCGGGGGTAAACCCTGCGCCTACGGCATTGTCACATGGTTGTTCCGTAGGGGAGGGGGAGCGCAGCGCTGTATGCCCTCCCTTGGTTCCGATTTGAACGCAATTCCGTATCAGTCGTTTTCTTCCCCACCGAAGGCTTGGGGGGAACTCCGGCGCGCGGTAATATCATCTTCACTGTTCGAGAATAACATCATACACGCTGGTGATCCGGCTGGAAAAACCGTCCAGGCTGAACCTGGATACAATCCACTCCCGGGCGGCAACTGACATCTTCCGCTTTATGGCTTCATTCCGTAGGAGTTTAATGGCATGCGATGCAAACTGCTCCGGCTTGTCAGGCTGCAAAAGAAAGCCTGTAACCCCTTCAGCTATGACTTCGTCCAGAGGCTGGATGGATGAACTGAGCACGGGTACGCCACACGCCTGTGCTTCCGCAATAGATAGCCCGAACCCCTCCTCTCTGGTCGGGAGGACGAACAGGTCTGAGGCCTGGATAAGATCTCTGGCAACTCGCTTCTCCACAAATCCCCAAAACCTTACTTTGTCAGCGATTCCAAGTTCCGCAGCCATCTGCTTGAGAAAAGCAGCGTGGTTTACATCCCCGGTTCTGCTACTGCCGATAATATGGAATTCGCAATCGGGTATCTCAGCGGTCATTATTTTAGCCATCTTCAAGAATACGTCGTGACCTTTATGTTTAGCAAGGGCGCCAACAATTGATACATGTCTCCCTGTCAGTGAAAGATTATATTGGTTTCTTACCGCTTCAATACTCAATGGGGGCAAGAACCATGCCGTGTCAATAGGATTCCATACCGGGACTACTTTAATGGCCGGACGGTCCCGGACCAGGGACCTTACCAGATCGGCGACATAGTTGGACGGCGTTATGACGCAATGCGGAGCTATCTTGAAAGACCATGCTAAAATATCGCGACCGACGTCAGGGTGATGTACATGGCATATGAGCCTGGCGTTGGTAAATAAGCTCCCAAGCGAGGCCTGGCGATAGGTATAGGGATCATTTGCATGGACCAATGATATATTATGCCTGCGCATTTCCAAAGCCAGCGCCAAAAGATTCAGACCTTTGGACCAAAGTGGCGCTTCACGCGGTCTGATATCTATTGCCTTATAGGGCACTTTAAGCTTGGAAAGCTCAGTTTGCATAGGCCCGCGCTCGGGTATAATGCTAAATGGTTTATACAGGCAATGATTCATCCCTTCGAACAAAGAAAGCAGCACCTTATTACCACCACCGATATAGCTGGACGTATGGGTATAAAGTACGTTGACCTCTCTTTCGGTCGAGAGCATTCTCGCCTTTCGCATATTACGTTTCCCTAACTCGGGGAGTGGTAAATCCTGGAATATTAATGAAGCTGTTACCCCGGCCGTGTCATCTATTTTGGAGCAGGCCGGGGTGACATTGTTCAGCGCTGCTTAGTCCTGACCTTGCGTTTTGGAATTGCAGCCGCGTCCAATCCGGGTTTCGGCGATTGCGAAACAGCGTGCACCGGCCCTGGAGCAGCATCCGGCAGCCGGCGTTGGATGAAGCTTTCCATCACATTCTCGACTCGGGTCTCTATTGCGGAGAACCAATCGTGGCCGGCGTATTTTGTCCATCTGCCGGTTTGGACAGGTTCTACGAGCCGCTGCAGGTCCCGGTAATCCGAATCTTCGAAGGACATAGCCTTCAAAATATCTCTAAGAGAGTCTTGCGGCTTCTCCAATATTTGTTCGAAGGATACAGACCAGTCCGAATATCTTTTCCCGAAGAGATAAGACAGCTTCCAGATCTGGTAAAAAAGCTCGTACGGGTGGGAGTCGGCATCCGTAGTCAGGAATGGAAAATACCGGCGCAGGTCTCGGCCCCAGCTCAGCAGGTAGAACCGGTCAAAGGGAGCGAAATCGCATAATTTCATCTCCTTTGGGAACCGGCGGATGTCCATGAGTGACGAGCACCACTGGTCTCTGGGATGGCGGAAAATATGAAGGATCCTGGCCCCGGGAAAACGCGCCTTTAGCCAGGGGAGCCTGAGATCGGCCCTGTTGAACTGAAGCACGGGGCGGCCTTTGGCCGCTTCGACGAGTATCTCTATATACCGCTCCATGGGCGGGTTCCACGTGGTGGAGCTCATATAAAGGTCTCGGTGCGTCCACGCTTCATCGTAATATTTCGATAGAATTTCCAGACCTTCGTATTCGGCCCAGTAATCCGATACGCCCCGGTGGGTCGAATCTACGCGGGTCCCCCGGGAGAGTCTGTCGAACCAGCGACGCTCGTTAAAGGGCTCATAGTAGCTCGTAGCGGGACCTATATTTCTGAAAATGTTCCATAGAAGAGTGCTCCCGCTGCGGAACCTGCCGGTCACAAAAACAATGTCGTCTCTGTAACGAGCCGCCTGCTGCTGTTTGGCCATCCCGAGGTCGTAATTCGGGGCTTCGATTGATTCGAATTTGTTCAACTCGGCGTGAGCGGGGAGAACGGCCTGATCGTGCAGCAAATCGGAGAATATGTCGCGAAAATCATCTATTCCGGACAAGTGTTTGAGAAAGCTGAAGAATTTTGACCTGAGGCTGTCCCTGAGCGATCTGTATAGCGGGGAGTCTTCAGCAAGCATCGTTGAGACCTTTCACAGGGCGCCGGGGCCGGTTAGATGAGCGTCCTCTTTTAGACAACAGGTAAAGCATTCCTACTTCGGTCCGGCAAAGGATTGGGGCAGGTCATGTCGAAGTGCGCGCTCAGGTAGAAAACCACTGCTCCCGAGATGGTGGATTATCTGCTCGACAATTTGTTCGGGTGTATTGTCTGCCGTCTTGACGATCATCTCCGGTGTGAGCGGAGGCTCATAAGGGTCGTCCACTCCGGTGAAGCCCCGCAGTTCGCCCTTCCTTGCCTTTGCGTACTGGCCTTTCGGATCTCGCGCCTCGCAGACCTGGATTGGTGTGTCAACAAAAATTTCAGAGAAGTAAAACTCGGAATCCTTATGGAGCCGGCGTACGAATTCCCTTTCTTCCCTGTAGGGAGAAATAAAGCTGGTGATCACGATCATGCCCGAGTCGGCGAAGAGCCGGGCGACCTCTGCCACGCGCCGTATATTTTCCTTACGGTCCTTCGCAGAAAAAGCGAGGTCCTTGTTCAAACCGTGGCGGACATTGTCTCCGTCCAAAACGTAAGCGGCGCAGCCCCTCTTCACCAGGGCGTACTCAAGGGCAAATGCAGTGGTGCTTTTGCCGGAGGCAGGCAGGCCTGTCAGCCAGATGGTCCCTCCGTGTTGATCGAGACAGGTTCCGCGTTCAATGCTCGTGATCCGGCTGTGATGCCACACCACGTTGGTGGCCTTCATTTCAACATCCATGTACCAACCCCTTTTCAAATCAAAGTTGACAACCGTCATGGGCGGGAGAATAGGTATTCAGTGCCCGCGATCGAATGGAGCACCAATTGCAACCATCTTATCCGGCATAACTATATTCGAGCTGCCTGTCCGCCTTCTCCTCATCCAGAAATACCAGCACAGATGACGAAACACAGAAAAAATAAAAGATTTCATAAACTTGGAGAGACAGAAAAAGCGAGCAAATCACAAGGCCGATAAATGACGTTAAAAGTGCCTCATTGAAGCAATAAAAAAAATTGCCTTCATAAGTCGAGTTACTCCGTCTGAATGCGCTGCCTCTTTTCCAGAGGTCAATAACTGTAGTAAACACAATGAGGAGATACATTATGCCGGCTATCAAGCCTGCCTCGGCCGCGGTCTGGAAGAAAGTGTTGTGGGCTTCGTGTGGCTTTGACCAAGAGTAATCGAGCCATGCCACTCCAAAAGAAGCAAGCCCGACACCGGTCAAGGGATTGTCCTCAATCATCTTGATTGCGGTTTTCCAGGCAGTTAATCTGGTTGCCGTCGAGCTTTCTTGCTCATCCGTAATTGTCTCGGCACGGCTTTTCATAGTTTCACCTGCCTGGTACTGATAAGCCACGGCAAACAGCAGAATCATCCCAATCCCTATCATTCTTTTTGAAGATCTCAGTGTAATAATGAGCATCGTTACGCCCAGTCCTACGAGTCCTCCGCGTGAACCGGTCAAAAAGACGCCATGCCAGCCCCACGGAATCAACAGCCAAAGGCCGAATCTGAAAATCTTCCTTTTGAAATAGAGACCAAAGTAGTAAAGAAAAGGCAAACCGGTCACAAACAACATTGAAAAGACGTTCTCATCAGCGTATGTACCTGACCCGTCTACCGAAGTCGGCCCTCCGATTCGGCCGACTGCGCCTTGAAAAAAATATTGATCGTTGATCCAGTAGGTCAGATAAACAGTTGAAACAAGCATAATCACAGCTAAATATTGCAACTTTTTTGCTGAATCGATAACAAGAATCGCCATGAAATAGAGCAGGAATATATTGTTTACGAGTCCGCGCACCATCTCCACGGGAAGCCATCTAAATGGGCTCCCTACTACATCGACGTATGGTCCGGCGTAGCTGGAAAATATAAAACAGACCCAGAGTATAAACAGGAATAGATTTCGCGTTGTTTTTAGACGGGCCAGGTTCAGGTTGCCCCGGAGCTGGAGGACAATGATTCCGATCAAGGTGGGTACCAGGGTCCACAATACCGGGCGCGTCCCTTCGAACGCCCACCACCAGATGAACTGTGGAGCAAGCACAACAAACATGTAAGCGGCGACCACTCCGACCCAGGGCCGGGCCAGGGCGGTGAGCATTACACCGGCAAAGAAAATATAGAGGACAATCTTTCCCAAAGTTGGCTCCTCAAATCAGAGAATCTTGAGACGAAAGGTCAGGGTTGTCTCACTCTCGGCAGATTCCCAGGAACTCCTCGGCCTTTTTCTCCCATGTCTCATTGAGCAATAATCGGTCCGGTGACATTCTATTCACACCTTCAGGCCGAAAAAGACAGGAGCGCAGGTGCTTTTCCCATTCTTCGGCTGTTCTTGCCAAAAACACATATTCTCTCATTTTGAGAACTTCGGGAATTGGAGAACTCACCACCGGTTTTCCTGCTGCAAGATATTCCTTAAGTTTGAGCGGTGATATAGCATCTGTCAGATCATTGATCAAATACGGAAGAATCAGGACGTCCCAGCCTTTTATCATCGCCGGCAACTCGCCATAAGGCACACTTCCGGTGAAATAGACGTTTGGGATTTTCTTTTGAGGCAGTGCAAACGATTCCACGCGGCCGGTGATCACGAACGAAACATCGGGCATCCGCTGCGCTAATTGCGCGAGCAGATCATGGTCGCTGCGCTCGTCGAAAAGACCGTAATATCCAACCCTGGGCCTGGGTATTCCGTTCAACAGTGCGTGCTCGCGGGCCACATTTTGCCGAAAGAATTCAGCGTCGACTCCATGAGTAAGGAGGTAAGTCGGTTTCCCGGACCCGGCCAACCTGTCAAAAAGCTTTTGAGATGTGGCCACGAGGGAATCAGATTTTTCGATTAGTTGAGCCTCCATTTTTTTGACCATCTTTTTTTCCAGGCCCGGCCATTCGCTGAAATCGTCCACGCAGTAGTAAATCACTTTGGACTCGCCAAAATCGCCAATGAAGTCACAGGCATTCGGGACTGTAGCCACGAGCATAGGGGACCCCATGCCGAGTTCGGCTAATCGCTTGCGTACGCTTTTTCGGACGGTTGCTTTATTGATTCGGCGCACACCCGGCAGTTTCACAAAAGGTAACATGGGAGGCTGGCATGCGACAACTCCGTTCCCGCTCAATTCTTCCGGATTTCTGTCTCCGGACCAATCGAACATCTTTCTCATTTTGTTGACAGCCTTGTGAAAATCCGTCAAAGCCAGCTTCGGGTTTCTCATGCCGATGGTGTTCACCCAGAGTACTTTATATTTTTGTGAAATATGCCGGAATAAATGCTGGCAACTCGACGGGTGCTCGTCCCAATCGTCTGCTAAAACTAGGAATTGCATCTAATCGCTGCCCTTTTTCCATTTTATGGATTCAAGAGAGCCTAACTGACCGTCGCATTTTGCGAATTGCAATAATGTCGAAGAGCACATTGGGGCCCAGCCTTGGGCGACAGAATTCAAGCTCTTCCCGTTGTATGCTGTACAGACATTTGGCGGTATTGGGCATTTCTTTTATACCCTTTCTCATCAACAGCGAAGACATCAGTTTATCCTGAAAATGTCTGAGGCTATATCGCACACATCGACGCCAATATAATTGCCAGTCCCGGATCATCTTAGGAGAAAGTGAACGATAAGCAAAGCTCGCGCTTGGGCATGGGACAATCCTCTCGTGGATGAACGGCCCCATTGGGTTCAAATCCCATTTAGCCAAAGACGTGACCATGCCATCATCACCGATGTACCCTATGGGCAAACGAATGCCTTCGTTTCTGATACGACACACGAATTGACCTTGTAATGCATACAGGTTTCCAAGAATGAGATATTCTTCGCAAACCAGTCTCTGAAGCTTCCGTCTATTCCGACCGGAAATGGGAATCGCGGCTGCCCCATTTGCCCCAGGAGTGACATGTAGAGCTGAGGATAAAGCATCAAAGCTCCCCGCAGTGACTCGAACATCTCCATCAACAAAAAAACATACCTGCTCTTGAGATGCGAGATCGTGAACAAATAGATTCCATGCGTTGGATTTATCGCCTAATGCAATAGAGACCAGCTCTATCCATGGGCGAGTAGCAGCGAAGTCTCGAACGAGTGTTTCAGTGCAGTCGGTGCAACCATTGGCGATCACGTATACTTGAATTGGATGGGTTTTGCTTGCCATGGTGATGCTCTCCAGGCATGCAATGATATTCCCGGCTTCATTGTGGGCGAAAACAGCAACCGGCCAGGGTCCATCGGTTACGTTAGACACAGTCTTCCTTTCATTTCAGAAACATAGGGCTCAGAATAAAATTTTGCATTCTTCGGACCACCTTCTTTTCCAGGCGTGGACTTTCGCTGAAATGGTCGATGCAGTAGTAAGTCACTTTCGACTTACCAAAATTTCCAATGTAGTCATAGGAATTCGGGACTGAAGTCACGAGTATAGGGGACCGCATGCCGAGTTCAGAAACAATAAAGTTACGCTTCAAATTATTTATTATTGGAATTACTTACGCCCATGACATCTCGATAGATATTCTCCACGCGTCTCATGCGGTTTGCAAAACTGAATTCAAGCTCAACTTTCTTTCGCGCGGTGCCGCTTAACCTATTACGCAGCGATATGTCGTCGAGAAGTGTTCGCATTGAATCCGCCAAACTTTCCGGATTACGTGGCGGCACCAGAAGGCAGTCCTCTTGATGAACAACCACTTCCGCAACACCATCGACATCTGTGGCTACGATGGGCACTTCCATGGCCATCGCCTCCAGGACCGTATTGGGAAGCCCTTCCCTGGTTGACGATAGAGCGTAGATATCCATTATTTCATAAACCGGCCGTACGTCGTGAAAGTGCCCCAGAAACAGCACACGATCGCTTATTCCCAACTTATCTGCGAGGATGCGAAGGTCTTCTTCAAGCGGCCCTTCTCCGGCTATAATAAAATACAGGTGATCCCTTTCTTTGAGCAAAATCTTCGCAGCCTGCAAAAGGTTTGGATAGTCTTTTTCTCCATTGAGTCTTCCAACTGCGCCTATGATTGTAGCATCGTCAGGAATTCCCTGACTCGTCTTGAACTCAATATTGTTATTCGGGTTTCTCCGAAAATAGTCAGAATCAATGGCGTTCCTTACCCAAATCAACTTACGGTCTTCGACCTTATATTTCGAAATAATTCGCCGCATGGAATCGGAAACCATCAATACGGCATCAAAGTATTTTAGTATCCTAAGATCGATCTTGTCGTAAATGTACCTTACCCGCAGGTTTTGTGATGCCCAGAAGAACCTTAAGCTGGCAAGAGGTCCATGCGCTGTCGTCACAAGTTTCATCTTATAAAATCGGGATAGAATCAAACCGTATAAATCAGATTTGTAGCAATGACAGTGAAGAATATCAATTTTGTGTTGTTTGAGTAAGTTGTAGAGTTCCCTTAGCGCCGCAAAGTCCAGCTTTCGATTTTCATTGATAATCATGAAATTATCGATCCCAAGTTTACTGGCCCGCTCGCCTAAATTAAATTCAGTATCATTTTGGCTCTTAAGGTAACAGATGTGCAGGTTGAAAAACCTTCGATCCACTTCCCGTGAAGAGAAAAGGATTGTCTTCTCCGGACCGCCGCCTTTGCCCCTGCAACTCCTCACGTGCAGTATGTTAATTTTTCCATCCAAATCCATATATTGTTCCTCTTAATTATACTGCTTTGCTATTATCTATACGGTGTACAACCTATGAACTTAAGCCAGTTTACAGTTCTACGTAACCCACTCTGAAATGACACCGGCTGTTCAAAGGCAAAGTGCCTGGCAAATTTAGCACTCTGGAGTTTGTGTCCGGTTTTCTGAAGATGCCACATTTCGCGGTCAACTGTCGGTCTGGTATTGTATTTTGAAGCAACTCGTTCATAGCTGTATTTACCAGCCAATCGCGATTTTATTGCAGATTTCAATGTGTCCGGCAATCTGGTTTTCATGTTATGATAGAAATTGTTCACAAATGGTAAGGATTGAATATAGTCAAACACTGCATGAATGGATAATGGAAAGTGGTCACCTGAGACATTTGCAATTTCCATCATATCGTAATCCAGCTCGTCCGCAAGTGCAGAGTAAAAATCGTGCCAAGTGAGGACTTCTCCATCACCCACATTGAAATAACCCGTGATGTCGTCAGGATGGCTACAGCATACACGTATGCAAGCAAGCAGGTTGTCTATGTAAATCGAATTGAAAATGCCTTTCCCATTATCAACTAAATAAGCATTCTTCTGCAGCATAGTCCTGGCGATCTGCACCGTGTGTGGTGAGCGAACTCCCCAAACGATCCCCGGGCGAAGCACTGCAGTCTGAAGATCCGGTGTCCTTTCCTGATTTCTCAGCCATATCTCGGATGCGGCTTTAGCCCTCGCGTAAGGCATCCAGTGTTCGGCGAGGAGAGGAGAATCGTCATGAATCGAGGGAGACTCCACGTCCCCGTATACAACAGCAGAACTCAAATGTATGAGCCGCTTCACCTTGGCGGCTAAACAGGCACGATAGATGCTTTGCGTAGAATGGGTAATGCCGGCAGGTGGGCCTGTCGTAAGATTGATAACTATGAAGCAACCTTGAATAGCCGGTATAAGTTGTGCTGAATCTTCAGCATCAGCGATTTTGATAAGAATATTGGAACCGAACCGTGACAGGCCGGCGACACTCCGATAGGCTCGCACGATCGCGCGAATATCGCTTTTCCCGTCAAGAACAAGTGATTCGGCCAGGCTTGAACCAATAAAACCACCAGCGCCTATAATTGCAATCGTATCCACTATACATTCGCCCGATGAAGTTTTTGAAACGCCGTTTTCCGATCCGGATTAAGCCAGGTCATGTCGATGGGCTGTGCCTGACGGCGTGCAGCTTCAATCAAAGCGATACATTGCCGCCCCGCCGCGCCACTTGCTGCGGGCGGTTCACCCAACCGAATCGCACGGATAATATTGATTAACTGGCAGTAAATGGCTTGCGTGTAGAGCCTTGGGCTGATACCTCTCTGACTTGGCCGAACAAGATCGGCCGGAAAAAAATCATCGCAAACCAATTCTTCAAACCCTGCCCCCATGTTGACCGCCAGTTTGTCGAATTGATCGACACGAAGAACTGCGACACCTTTTGAGCCATATACCCGCAATTCATTGGGCATAGGAGAATCCCACGACAGGAAAACTTTGCCGTGGCACGTATTCGAAGCAAGTTCCATGCTGACATTGACATCAACCCCATTTAGTGCATCATCTGCAGTTGACAATACTTTATCAGCGTCGAAAAACCAAGCCAGCGAATCGATAACGTGAGGGCCTATATCAAATAAGATCCCTCCTCCACTTCCGGATTGGAAGATCGCCGGAGTTGTCACATCCCAATCGAATTTCATACCTTCACGATACTCAAAGAATTTAATCTTACCTAACTCTTCAGATGCTAACAATTTCTTCAACCGGACAAAAGACGGGAAAAATCGGCGGACATGTCCTATCGACAGCACGCGATCCATGTCTCTGGCACGTGAAATCATTTCATTGCAGCTTTTCTCCGTAATGGACATGGGCTTCTCACACAACACGTGGCTCTTACACTCAAGCGCCGCAATGGTATGCTCTGCGTGAAGATGAGCTGGACTGAGCACGAGCGTAAGCCCCGGTTCGAAAAACTTCAAAGCGGATCCGATGTGGTCGTAAATCTCTGCATGCGAAAAAAATGCGCTCATTCTTCTCGCCTGTTCGAGATCACGGTCGACCAGTCCGCGCACGCGAACTATGCCCTTCTTTTCAAGTGACTGGAGCGGCCCTCGATAAAGCTTTTTTGCCACCGCACCACAACCCACCAACATAACTTCCATTATCATGGTCTCCCTGCAGATGTTCCGTAGGCTATCCGCATTCGACTTGAAAGCTTTTTCATGAGAGCTTCGAGGTCAAACATCCCACTCTTCACTGTGGACATTCTCCTTCAAAAACCATGGTCTCAAAACGACCTATAACATCGTTAACATGTGTTCCATGAGCGTCTACCCCAACAAGGTTATCATCATCTGATTTACCCGGGGAACATTGTCGTATGTCTACGAAGCCAGCTTCTTTCATCGTTATTGCTAACAAATCACTGTCATACAAGAACTGATGTCCCCAGGCTCGAAACCCGTTGTTTACAACAAAACATGGGTGGTATAAGTGTATATCGTTCAACCATGTATCAGTAATCCATTTGATATATTTGTCATTTAAGCTATTACCATTCTTTTCATATAGTCCGATTAGCACTTCGAGATCTGGTGTTGTGATTCGAACAGTTCCTCGTGGTTTTAATATGCGTAAACACTCCTTCAGCATAAATAAACCTTTATTCCACGTGATATGTTCTATCATATGTTCGCTTAATATATAATCAAAAGTATTGTCATTAAATGGAAATGTATGAGTAGCATCTAAATATACAACATTATCTAATTCGCTATATATATCAGTGTCAAGCCAGCCCGAATGAGAGATCGAGCCTGCGCCGAGGTGTAATTTTTTTATCGTATTAGACTTTAAATAACTTGTTATAAGTTTATCTCGATTAGACAGCATTTTAATGAGGTTTGGTAGCTTTCCTATCCTTCTTAAGTCACGAATTAAACCGGCGACGGTATCAGATCGCTCTAAAATCTGAAGAACATCCATGTTTATCTCCTCGAGAGATGATGGCAATCTTGGCGCTGTGCTGGGTGGTTTTTGGCCGGAATAATGCATCCAAATTCTGCGCTATGAATGCAAACTGCATGTTGATCCATTTCTCGCATCAGGCAATATTGCCATTTCCAGAGACGATAATCCTCTTGAAATCTTGAATGCGGATTTTTTCCATGCCTTATTCACCGAAAAAGGGTGAACAGTGAGCAGAGAGCAGTGAAGAGTGAAAAACCTGCTCACTGATTTTCCTGCTCACTTGTTCTTCAGGTCTTTGCCAATCCGATACCGCAATTCCACACTTCATGATCTTTATGGTTCACTGCTCACTGCTCACTGCTCAGTCTTCATGCTCTGTGGTTTTGTCGTGGGTACTTCCTACTTCGAAGGCGGTAGACAAGCAGAGGACGATTCTTCGTCGGACACTGCCTGACAGGGGTCTTGCGTCGGAGCGGCCGACTCAGTAACTGAAAAGGAACATGTAACAGTTCCATCATAGGCAGACCTGTGACCAAACCCCTGAGTTTTTCTGCCAACGACCTCTATGATTCCTGCCTGTTCAATGTGATCAAAAAAATGAGGAGGATTTGCCAACTTGAAACCGATAGTGTAGAGGCCTGGATTCAAATGAAGTTTTTCAATGCGTACCGAGAACTCGTTTTCGCCCCGCTGGAGGCACAAGCTCTTACCGAGCGAAATCGTATCGGCATGCACAAGTTTTGTGCCGACTCGATCGCAGAAGATCACGGCAAGACTGCCTAATTCTCGAGTCGAATCCGAGTGCAGACGCACGTTTATCTCTGCCGGTTCATCAGAGTAAAGGTGGCGCTCGGAAGGACAACCGACCGGAATGCACTGGTATGCAGTAAATTTCGCCTCGCCTGAGCCGTTGCGAGGGGCGTTGGCCAGAGCAGTCCACCCGTCAATGCTTTTCGTTTGAGAAAGAGACGAAAGGTATAAGTCAATGGCCTCCATCGTAGGTCCATCGAAAGTTCGCCGACCCTCTTGCATGATGATGCTGCGGGCGCAGAGCCGCTGAATTGCTCCCAATTGATGCGAAACGAACAAAACGGTGCGCCCAAGGTTCGCGACGTCCTCCATCTTCCCCAGGCACTTCTTCTGAAACTCCGCATCGCCAACAGCCAGCACCTCGTCGATGATGAGAATCTCGGGCTCCAAATGGGCGGCAACGGAGAAGGCAAGACGGACCTGCATGCCGGATGAGAAGCGCTTGATGGGGGTGTCGAGGAATTTTTCCGCCCCGGAAAAGTCCACGATCTCGTCAAATTTGCGGTCGATCTCCCGCTTGGTCATCCCGAGGGTCGTGCCGTTCATGTAAATGTTTTCGCGGCCGGTGAGGTCGGGGTGAAAGCCGGTGCCGACCTCCAGCAGGCTGGAAATACGGCCCCGGATGACCGCACGGCCGCTGGTTGGCTCCGTGATCTTGGAGAAAATCTTCAAAAGGGTCGTCTTGCCGGCCCCGTTGTGGCCGATGATGCCGATTACTTCCCCCGCCTGGACCTCAAAAGAGATATCCTTGACTGCCCAGATGATGTCCCCGGTTTCACCGTCATGGTCAAAGGTGTTCAGGCGGCGCAGGTTCCGGAAGTTTCTCAATGGAGATTTAATCCAATTGGTGGCCGCAGACATCAGCGTGTCCGGGACCTGATCTTTCATGCCGATGCGATAGGCTTTGGATAAATTCTCGACAGTGATTATTGCAGACATTTTCTTTCCTTAAACAAGATTTAATACTCACCACAGAGGCATAGAGAACACGGAGGAAAGCAATTGAACAGGCAGGAAAAAACCAGGAGCAAATAATTCCAAATCTCTGTGTCCTCTGTGCCTCTGTGGTGAACGATTGCAAATTGTCCGAGTTCGCAATTCCTCACGCCACGTCGGCAAATAGGCGCTCGCGGCGCCGGAAATAAAGCATCCCCAGGCAGGCAATGGCCAAGCTGGAAACGGCGCCAACGGCAAGGAACTCCCAGGGCATGGCGCGGGTGCCGAGAAGGGCGGCACGAAAGCCCTCGATGACGCCGACCATGGGGTTTAGAGAGTAGATGAGTTGATACTTCTTCGGGATGAGACTCGTGGGGTAAACGACCGGCGCGGCGTACATGAGAAGCTGGACGACGAAATTCATGGCATGCTTGACATCGCGGTATTGTACAGCCAGAGCGGTCAGCCACATACTGAGGCCGGAGGCGGTCAGGACCATGATGGCGACAAACACCGGCAGAAGTACAGTATACCAGGTGGGGACGATTCGGTACCACGCCATCAGTGCCCCAAGAATGACAAGGCCTATGCCGAAGTCAACAAGCCTTGCCGCCACGGCGGACATTGGCATGAGCATCCTCGGGAAATAGATCTTGGTGAGCATATTGATATTAGATATAAGGGAGTTAACACCATCGGTCAAGGCATTGGAAAAGTAGGTCCAGAGGACCAACGCACTGAGATTAAAAACCGGGTATGGGACCCCATCAGACGGAACATCGGCAAGACGTCCGAAAATGATCGAAAAGATGAGCATGGAACAGACGGGCTGAATGACTGCCCAACCAATGCCAACGGCGCTCTGGGCGTAGCGGACCCTGATTTCCCGCCAGACCATAAACCTGAACAGGTCCCGGTACTCGTGCAGTTCCTTCCAATCGATCAAGCGCCAGCCGGAACGTGGTTGAATGATGGTAACAGGACCCGACCCTTTCGATGCAGGCTCTGGCCGGCCCGGTGCTTTGAAAGTGTACGAGGTGCTGCCTGCTGCAGTTTGTTGTTCAGTCATATTCATATTTTTAATTACGCTCTCTGTCTTGGCAGGCCGAATCCATCAGACCCGGCCCCGATACCTTATGCACTTCAACCGCCGCCCCATGAAGCAACGAGCAGGAATGGAAACAGTTTCTTATTCGCGCTTCCCGCTTCACTTTTGCTCCCCGCTTCCTTCTTCCTGTGTGTCCTCTAAAGATCGACCCTGGCCCCTCGAAGCAGGCCACCGGGTTTTTGGGAGTTATCGAACGTCTCTGTGGTGAAGGTCAAGCTTTCCTTAAATGCAAATTCTCCCAGAGCCCAAGCATCATCAGTCCCCACAGAAAGACGCTGTGGTCCCGGACACCAGATTGGTGCTGGTCCCATATTCCCTGCAATTGTTCACGCCTCAAAACATCCGAAATTATCGAATTGCTGCTGAATATCACTTCTGCGGCCAGCGGCTTAAGTTCCTGCCGCAGCCACCGGTCAGCCGGAATCGAAAAACCGCGCTTCGGCTGATTTATAATTTCTGCCGGCAAACGTCTTTCAGCAACTTTTCGGAGCAGCAGTTTTCCGAGTTTATTATCTATTTTGAGCCTGCCGGGAAGGCGGGCCGCAAATTCGATGATCCGGTGGTCCAGGAGGGGCGAGCGCACCTCGAGCGCATGCGCCATGCTCATGCGATCCACCTTTACCAGCACATCGTCGGTCATATAGAAGTTGATGTCGGTGAACTGGCTGCGCCCCAGAGCATCGCCTGCGTCAGAACCGGCATAAAAAGGTCTTACCGTCTCGAATGGCGTAAAACCACGCAGCGAGTTCATGAAATCGCGCGAGTAAACAGCGCCCCGCGTGTCTGCGCGCAGCCACACAAGGTCGCGGTAAAATGCCTCTGCATCGCCTACCGCCAGGTTCTCAAAAATAGTTTTGAGCCGCAACTGCTTCGGCAGCAAAGCGGAACCAGGATAGACCGCGCCGAGCGGGCCGAATACCAGGCCTCGAACATGGGCGGGCAGGATTTGGCGTATCCTGGATTCGAGCATGTGCGGAATGTAGCGGAAAGTGTAGCCGCCGAAACTTTCGTCGCCGCCATCGCCGGAAAGGGCGACCGTCACGTTTTCCCTGGCCATCTTGCAGACATACCAGGTTGGTACCGCGCTGGAGTCTGCGAAAGGCTCATCGAAATGCCAGGCGATTTTTTCCAAAACGTTGGCTGCGTCAGGCCGGACAAAAAACTCGCGGTGATCGGTGTGAAGGTGTTCAGCCACAGCCCTTGCCGCCGGCAGTTCATTCAGGTGCTCATCGTCAAAGCCGATGGAGTTGCTCAAGACTGTTCCAGTCCCGGTTCGGGCCATGGAAGATACGACCAGGGGAGAATCCAACCCTCCGGAAAGGAAAGCCCCAAGCGGCACTTCACTCATCAACCTGCATTTTACCGCTTCATCGAAAAGGCCTTCGAATTCATCGGCCGCATCATCCAGCGACCGCTCGACAGGATCGGCGAAACTCAAGCTCCAGTAGCGGTTTTCTCGAATCCTGTTCTCAGTAGCCGCCAGAGCATGGGCGGCGCGCATCTTTTTGATGTTCTTGTAGATCGTTTTGGGAGCGGGGATGTAGCCGAAACTCAAATAACAATCGAGGGCTTCGGGATCGATTTCCCCGGCCTGGAATCCCCCTGCCCGCAGGGCCTTGAGTTCGGATGCGAAGGCGAATGTGGCGCCATCGTTTACATAATACAGGGGCTTCTTGCCAACCCTGTCCCTGCCGAGGAACAGGATCTTTTCCCTTGCGTCCCAGATAGCAAAGGCGAACATGCCGGAGAGTTTTTCAACGCACAGCTCGCCCCATTCCAGATACGCTATCAGGATCACTTCCGTGTCGCTTCGAGTCAAGAATTTGTGGCCCCTGGCCTCCAGCTCGGAGCGTACCTCCAGGAAGTTATATATTTCGCCGTTAAATACCAACTGGACCTTACCATCAGGGGTGCCCATGGGCTGCTTGCCGCTTGCCAGATCTATAATGCTGAGGCGGCGGTGCCCCAGGGCCGCATGATTGTCGACGAATAAACCCTCTTCGTCGGGTCCCCGGTGAATGAGGATATCCGTCATCCGCCTTATACGGTTGCGGGCTTCATCAGTGCGATGGCCGCTAAAGTTTATGAACCCTGCAATACCACACATTTTCTTTTCCAGCGATCAGTGAAGAGTGAACAGTGACGCAGTGAACAGTGAAGAGCCTGCTCACTCATCACCACCCATCACTCACTCCATTTAACAGTTCGCGGTAAATCCCGCGGTAGCTTTGGAGCATCTTCTCGCGCGTGAATCTTTCATCAAAGCGCAGGCGCCCCGATTCTGCAAACTGCAGGGCTTTTTGCGGATGGGAGGCCGCCTCCAAAATAGCATCTTCCAGGTCCCGGACAGAGTCGGAAGGGACTACCCAGCCGGTGCGGCCGCAGAGAACAACTTCCGGATTTCCACCGACTGCTGTGACGGCCACGGGCACGCCGCCCGCCATTGCCTCAAGAAGGGCCATCGAGGTCCCTTCGCTAAAGCTCGATAAGACGAACAGGTCCATGCACTGGATCAGTTGGCGGGCATCATCCCTGTGACCCGGCATTACGACGACCTCCGACAGTCCCAGATTGTCCCGCAGTTTCCTGACTTGTTCGAAAGCGGGACCGTTTCCTACAAGCAAACCGCGAATGGAAGCAGTTTTCTCGCGTGCGCCTGCGATGCTTTTCAAAAGCATGGGAAGGTTCTTGATTGGATCAAATCGCCCGGCGGTCCCGACCAGAAAGTCGTCGGGCCTTATTCCAAGAGATTGGCGCACTTGCTCCCGCACTGCTCGTTCGAGCGGCAAATCAGGGGCTGCACCGTTATAGACTATTTCTATCTGATCGAAGTTCACTCCTTCGTATTTGACCAGGCGATTTCTCACGTCCTCTGAAACCGCTATAAACCTGTGGGTTAGACGCCTGACGACAGTGCTGTTAAAGAACACCCTTTTTCGGTTCATCACCTCGGGAAAAAACCGGCCATGTTCCTCGAAAAGCAACCGGGGCCGGCTATAGAGCAGCCGGGAAAGCGCGGCGTAGAACCATGGCGTACACTGATGTGCATGGATTATATCCACTTTATGACGCCGGCAATATTTAGCCAGTTCCAATATTATGCCTGTGTCCAGACCTGGTTGCCGGTAGAGGCAATTGACCGGTATGCCCTGCCGGCGCAACCGGTTTGCCCATGCCCCCGGTTCATCCAGGCAAACCACGGAAACCTCGTATTCTCCTGCAAACGCTTGGCTCATTTGCACCGCTAACCGCTCGGCGCCGCCTGGATTCAGGCTGTTGATGATATACAGGAGTCTTAGGGTGGCCATTTGCATTTAGAGTTCCGTCCGGAGTTTCCGGCTGGACACTGGCTGAAAAGTTGAGTCAGGCGAGAGTGGATGAGTTTGAGTCAAACGAATTCACCGGTTCCTCGGTACGGCCTTCAGCGGCAGCCGTTTTGAGTTTTTTTCAACAGCCCTTTTATTCTGTTCCGGATACTGTGCAGTTCGCCCATGAAGGTTCGGGCAGCCAATCTGCAGCCAATCCTGGCCCTGCCGGCAAAGCTGGTCTTAAAACGGGCTCTTTGCGGCAAAAACTCTTCCGGATGGCCAAAGTTGTAGGTATGGCAGGGAAAACCGCCGCTGCATTTTTCGCTTTGAAAATACGAATGAACAAACCCATACACGGTGAGGATCACAAGAGGCCTGCTAAGAAGCGCAGTCTCAAAGCTCAAAAGATCTTCCATGCAGCGATCGAAGAAGAAGCCGGCCCTTTCGGAATACTTTTGGCAATCGGCGGGCCGGCCATACCTGGCGGCAAGGTGCAGCACATGGCATTTACGCACGTCGTGAGCCGGCCAGGTCTCTGTCGGGATTTCCACCTTATGCAGCACTTCCTTATAGGGCACTTCGTTTTCCATCATCCAGCCGGCATAGTGCAGAAGACTCTCTCTGGCGTAGTGGAAGCAGTAATCCTTTTCCCCGAGACCGACTTTATAATCCAGGTATTTGCCCAACACCTGCAAAAAGACCAGGTAAGACCAGCGATGTTCGGGATCATCCAACCTGCGGCCTGTGATATCATCCTCGGGATGAATGCAACGCTGCACCAACTCCTCGGCTTTGTTGAAGTACTTGCGGGAGTTCGTCAGCCGGTAGGCGTCAATCAGGGCGTTTATCGAATTTCCGGCTCCTCTTCCCGGTCCGTGGTAACCGGCAGTTGAGCTGGCAAACCCGGTTGGACCGTCATCGATCAATCCTAACAGCGTTTTCGAGCCGTCATCCATCGAGACGACCCACTGAGCCAATTCCAGCACCGCATCATAGGCCTCGGGATCTCCCGTCAAATAAAAGTAGTGGAGCAACCCCGAAGTATAATTCTGTTCGTTGCAGGGGCCGCCTCCGTAATTTCCGGATGAAAGCTTTTCAAGTGTTTGCCGCGTATAGGATCGATGCGTGCATGTGCCGGCTTCATGGTAATGGTCCGTGTGCCAGAACAGGCCGTGGTTGTATGCCGCTTTGTCTTCGTCGGTGTGATAGATATCGATGTCGATGGTATGCCTGGCCGCATCGCGCATCAACCGGAACCAGCGCCGGTCTCCACTTCTCAGGAAGTGAACGGCCGCGCCGTAAATGAAGTCATACTGGTTGTTGTAATGTGAAATGAATTTATCGGGACCATCGTGATTTACGGCTTCGTGGTCGGCATAAATATCGCCGAAATTTCTCCAGCCATACTCGTCGATCGCTTCCCTTTTCCTGAAGAATGACTGCGGACCTTCAACTACATTTTCGATGTAAGACACGTATTGTGAGTATGGATCTTCCGTTTGGGGGACAAAGTATGAAATTGCCTCTGATTTTGCAATCCATTGCGGGTCGATGAACACGTGCACCGGATTGTGAAACCGGGGAATGATTGTGCTTTGTTCCTGCCGGCCGAAATCAAGAAACAGTGTGTGGCGTTTCTTTTCGCCGGCCTGCAGCTCGAACCCGAAAGTATTTTCACCGGGGAATATGGCGATACTCAGCGTGCCGTTTTTTGCGCGCAACGCCTTCGGGAAATTTTGCCAGAAATCCTGTACCGACGCGGCCACCCAGCCTGAAGAGGTCTCTATTTTCAGATAGGGGGTCGCACGATTGCCGTCCGCGATCACTTTTTCGCAATCCGATTCCATCTGAGAGACTTTATAGCCCGGAAATGAGACTGCAATCCGACCGTTTCGGTCCAGGTGGTTTTTGCAGTTCCAATTCTCACCGCCACTCGAATCCTGGTATATCAATAAGTCGGAATCGAGACAGGAGTGGACATTGCCGTTTGTTTCCGCGACCCATTCGATACTCTGAGGAGGCAGCGCCGGATTGAGCGCAAGTGATAGATCGGTCAAAAACACCGAGCCACAGTCCCCCAGGTCCCATAGCCCGCCGGGGTGAAGAGCAGCCCGCGGGTTGTGAACCTGAAATTCCAATGCCGCTGACGACAGTCCGGCAAAGAAGGTGAGCCGCGCCCGAAAATTACAAAAGATTCTGTTGCGGCCCTGGAGGAATTTCCCTTCCACTTTGAAGGCGCACCTGAGAAGGCCGGTTTCTTCAATGACAAATGAATCAACCTCAGCAGTAAGCCGGCTTTTCCCGCCATCAATCAACTGTATCTGCGATCCGGCGTCAGCCAGGATTTCCACACCATTGACTGAAACCGCATCCAGAGGCCCCAGCCTCTTGCGACCCACAGTGAAGACGGCGGCTCCCGTATCAACGATGAATGCCTGTGGCGTTTCGGAGATTGATATCGAGGTCGAGAACTCGGGCTTCGGGCAAGTCTGGTCCCGATCATTGGTAAGCGTGAAGACCTCCCGGGAGTTTGGCTCAACAGCGGCGAAAAAGTCAAGCAACGCCCATTTTATGGACCTGTCGGACCAGTAGTCGAGTGGGCGGCCCTGCAGGGCGATGGAGGCCACTCCGCTGCTTTTCAGCTTCAGATGAGCCGTATCCTTCAAAAACCCTGGTGGAAATGGGACACCGATTCGCACCGGCTCGTTTACTCTCCCGAGCCCTGAATCCTCCTGGACAAATATCTGGATCGGCACGTCCATCAAGTTAAACTCTCTACTGGTGTCCTGAGCCAAAGGTTCGTTTCGTAAATTTTCGTAGGGTGGGCACGCTTTATGTGCCCACCAATCAGTGGTAGGCAACGCTCTGCTTTTGCCCACCCTACCCTGAATTAGGCAAACGATTAATGATTCAGGACACTGGCTTTTGGCTTAGTTCGCCCGTAACTTGCTTCGGCTGACTATGAAAAATGGTATTCAGCAGCGCCAGGTTGTTCTTCCATGAAAAATGGTCTTCAACGAACGCCCGCGCCCGTGTTCCCAATCCCGCAACGATGTTCTTGTCGCCAAGCAGTTGGATAACCGCGCCGGCAAAAGCATCCGCATCGCTCGCAATTATTACTTCCTTGCCGGATTCCGCATGGATACCCTCCAATGCCTGGGGAGTGCATACCAGGGCCTTCCCCATAGCCATAGCTTCGAGCACCTTGTTTTGAATGCCTCTTGCAATGTGAAGGGGAACCACACAGACGTCGGCTGCGGCCAGGTAGGTCCGAATGTCTTCCACATAACCCGTTACCTTAACGCCTGGATGCTTTTCTGCGAGGCGCCTGACGGCAGGGGAGGGGCGATTGCCGACAATGTAGAATGTGACGTTCGGATAGACTTGTTGAATACCGGGGTAGACGTCTCGCACGAACCACTGCACGCCATCTACATTCGGGAAATAGTCCATTGCACCGACAAAGGCCAGGACCGGACCGTTCTCCTTCGTGATTTCGGGTTGAAAAGAGTTCAAATAATATTCCGCATCCACTCCGTTCACGATGGCCTGCGTATTTGCCCCTGCAACACGCTTCAAGAAAAGCGCCTGTTCAGTCTCGGTGGTCAGAAAAACACGGTTGAATTCCGCCCCGATCCGCTCTTCATATTTTCTTAAATACCTGGCCTCGAGATTGTAGACTCCTCGCATCAATCCCCTGGTGCGCTCAGCGTATTGTTCCCACTTGTAGGAATCCACATCTATGAGGTCGATTATCCAAGGCAACCGCCTGAGATCGGATTTGTAGTGACGCGAACGAAACAGGTATTCGGCAGTGGGTGAAGAGGAGCACAGGACTGCATCGATTCCGGAGCTGCCCAACAAATCATCGACCCACGTTTGGATTTTTCGCGAATAGAAAAAAGAAACAGATATGGGTTTGCGCCTGAGGAAGGCTGCACTGCTTAAAAGTTTTCCCGAAAATGGACTAACTGTATCGTAGCACAACTTCGTGACCATTGAAGATAAGACCGGCAAGTGCTGGAAGTCCTTAGCATCATCGACCATGAACGCAAGGTACACTTCGTGATTCTGCACTAAATAACGAAGGATATTGTAAGACCTGATCTTATCACCCTTGTCGGGTGGATAAGGTATGCGATGGCTGATGAATAAAATTCTCATTGATTAGCGATCTACTTACAGTCCTATGCATCTTCTGATAGGTGGACCCAAGATACGAGTAAGATGGACGGGAAGTTTTTGCCAAATGCGAATAGCCAAATTGAATCGTGATTTTTCAGTATCAAGTTTGAATGGTAGCTTATCAAGATGAATATAGTACCAATAAAGTGGTTGTGGTTGGGCTCCCCACTGCTCCTTAAATTTATAGGTGCTTTCATCGATGGAAGATCTGCCAAAATCAAAATACTTGTAGCCATTTTCGCATGCATATTGGAGCATCGTCCAGTAGAGCAGCATATTGGGACTCAGCTTGCTGAATTTTCTAAGAGAAGAAGCCCATGGATTATAAATCGTACCTTGGAAGCCAAGAATTACGCTGCACGCGAGAGGTTGCTGCTCCCTGTATACGATACATATTCCGGATTGTTCGGGGAATGCCTCAAGCACGTTCTTTATGAAGCGTTTTGAATGTACCGGCGATCCAAGGTCTCTCATGTTTATGGAGAAGACTTTATAGAAGTCATCCAGAAGTTCCAGGCCCCCAACTTTTCCAGCCAATCCCTCCTTAGCCGGCTTCCTGATCTGGCTGCGTAATTTGGATTTAAAGGTCCCCATAAGGGCTTCGGCAGAGCCGGGCAGCTCAAGAAGCATGCGCACTTTGTGCAGCCGTTTCTGAAACGTGCAATTGAGAGCCGAGAGCCAACTGCCCTCCGCACTATCCTGGCCTTCTGAGTCTGATTCGGACAGGGACTTAATCGGGGCCGTTTGTCGAAGCTGGATACTTTTTGCTTTCAGCCTGTTCGCCAGGTTTACCGCTTCGGTCAAAAGCGCCTTTTCCGCGTCCACATGATCCGCGGTTACTCCTCCCGCATCGAAAAAGGGAAGGGAAATCAGGTCGTTTCCAAATGCAAAACTTTTTAGATGAATCAGAGGTAAAATGCCGGCGATCTTTTTAGAAGCAGTATCACCGATTTCAGCATTTTGTTCGCCGCTCGCGCCCCAATTTGAAAGTTCAGCGATTTTATATTGCGGACCATCTTCGAACGCTATCAGATAATACGTCTTGTGGCCGTAAGTGCTATTTATGATCTGGGGCCACACGGGAAGCTGATACAGCGGCGGCGGCGAGCTGCATGTTATGAAATCGTCCAATATCCGGGCGATAGCGTGCAATTTGCTGGAATTAGGGCCGTGTTCCATCAATTGGCAGGATAACCGCGACTTTCCGGGAGAAGGCCAAGCCTTGGAAGAAATATTGATTTATGCTGCAGAGTGAGTCTGCAGCGCCCCCGTTTCTTTCAGGAGGCCGGTTTTGGCGGAGGCTGGATGAGGATTCCCCACGCCGCCTCCTTTCAGTCTTCCTTACAAGTATTGATAAATTGATTGTGGGATATAATAGCGCCTCTTATTGAATACAACCCCGAGAATTTTCCCTCCCACCATCTCTATCCTTTCTCTTACATACCTTGCTGTCCGCCATTTGGTCTTTTCCGCCTCAACAACCAGAACTATTCCATCCACCTTTGCAGCCAAAGCCAAACCGTCGGGTGAAACTGTGAGCGGTGGAGAGTCGATCAGGACGAGATCGAAATTATGCTTCAGGTTCGCCCAGAATTCATCGAATCGAGGCGAATTGAAAAGCTCAGGGGTGAAGACACGCGAGTTGCACGAGGGAGAAACGCGCAAGTTCGATTTACCGACGCTGTGAATTGCCCGTTCCAATTCTCCTGATTCCTGGAGAACCTCGATCCAGCTATATTGCTTTGCGACGGAATAGAATACTGACTGGGTCGACTGGTACCGGTCCGCATCTACCAACAGCACTGAATGGCCTATCCGGTCTGCTGCAGTTCTTGCGAATTCCCTTACAATAGTTGACGTACCCTCCCCTCCACGGGACCCTATGAACTGGATGACACGGTTCTTTACTCCAGGGAGCAGAGTGTCGATCACTTTGTGGAGACTGAGCATCTCTTCCCCGATCTCCACTTCCTCACGATCGAGAATGTTTCGAGTCATGATCGCTTCAAGGTTCTTCCCACTCGTTTTCTTTTGCTGGTGGGCTTGCTGTAAAGCCTCATATATTTTGCTCATAATCTCACCTCTGGCGGGGTATGATAAAACTTCCCTGCGGTAAAGACCGGTTTATGACAAGTTCGCAATTCACTCGAGTAACAATATCTCTCAGTTTTAGCGGTTTTCGGAACAAACAGCGCGCATGCCTCCGAAAATCATTTACTGGCAATGACACCGAGCACGGGCAAGTCTAGACGCTTCTCCGCCTGAGCGGGGGTGCTCATGCCGGGGCTCATCCTGTCGAGAACAAAGGCAAGACCCACGCTGCCTCCAATTCCAAGGAATAAAACAATTCCAACATAAAAGCCGAGCGGCCGTGGAAGAGTTTTCGGCCCCAGGGGCGCGGAAGCCTTCTCCAACACGCTCACGCTGGTCATTTTTTGCCTGTCGAGCTCGTCGTGTATACGGGCTTCCTCCAGCTTGCCAAGGTAGGTCTTGTATTTATCTTCAGTATCCGTAGCATCGCGAGACAACTGCTTATATTTGGACTCTTTCGGTTCGAAATCACTAATTTCCGCGTTCACACCTTCCAGTTGTGCATCGAGCCCTTTTTGCCTGATCTTGAGGGCGCTCTGCTGAGCCTTGTTTTCCGATATCCGCTTCTGTAAATCCTGATAGGCAGGGTCGACGGGCGCCAGCTTCGAACCGGGGCCGTGCGTGCTTATATAGTCCTTTGTCATCTTGATTTGTTCGCGAATGTTGGTGACAAACCGGTTATCTTCCTTGTATTTCGACAGGAGCTCCCTTTCTTGAAGCTCGAGGGCAAAAAGGCGGCCGTCCATATCGGTCATCTTCTCGGTGGCGGCAATTGAAGTTTTCTGGATGTTGGGTAATTGCCTTTCAAGTTCAGCGTTCGTTTCCTGGAGTTGGGCAATCTGGTTTTCATTCTCACGGCGGGCGTCGACGAGTTCCCTCTGCTTGGTCAGTAGAAAAGAGCGGTGCTCGTCGAACGAAATTATTTGCGATTTGTCCTGGAAGGCTTGGAGTTTAGCTTCAGCCTCCGAGAGCTTTTGCTTATACTCCTCAGTTTTTTGGTCCAGAAAAAGGAAAGCTTTCGGGTTTCTGTAATAATCACCGCGCTTGTCGATATAATAATCAACCAGTTGATTTACAACCTGGGCCGACGCGGCGGGAGAAACTCCTTTAAAAGAAACTTCGATAATGTTTCCCGCGACGGGTCTGGCCAAGAGATTTTTATCTAATCGAGACAATGCCGACCGTGCGCGCCCTTCGGCAGCAGACAGCCCCAATGCCATGTTTCGTGCCATGTCCGGGAAAATCACCTCGGGTTTCAAAGTACTTATTACTTTTTCCTTCAGCTCCCTGGACTGCAGGATAGTGACCTCAGTAGCCAATAATTCCGAGGTGTTTATTCCCGATTGGCGCCGATCGAGTGAAAGGTCTATATTCTGACTTTCCCATCCGGGTTTGACCAGTATGAGCGACTTGGCCTCATAGACCGGTTTGCTCACAAATTTCACATAATAAGCAGTGCCGATACCGGCCAGGCCGGTGATCACAACAAAGGTCAGAAGGATCGTCAGTTTATATTTGAATATGGTGCTCAGGACGTCGCGGAGCCCCATATCGGCGAGTTTAAATGATTTGCCGGCCTGAGCTGAAGAAGCAGGAGCAAAACTATCAGGCCGTTGAACTGGAAGATTCTGATTCATTGCCGTACCTCAATTGCATTGTTTCGTAAGAGCATAACCTCCGCAAGGTAATACCGGCCTGTTGAATCGGCAAAGCCAATCGATCTAATGGCCGGAAGTACCAGGGGTATAAAAGTAGTATGCGAATCCGGAAACGGACCCGATCACTTGCCCTATGTACTGTTGTACCCAGAGATCGGCATTGGCGATGTCCGATCTCGGTACAAGAATCATGTCATAAGGCTGCAAGTAAACGTCCTGATTCGGGTCTATGCCCTTCATGGCTTTCTCTATATCCAGACACATATAGAGAGGTTTGTTGTTTTCATCTCTGCGCACCAGAATTACCCGGTTTCGATCTGCGGTATCCTTGAACCCGCCTGACAGCATGATCTGTTGCAAAACTGTAGTCGGTCCGTCAAGTTCCTTTAATCCGCCGCTGCCCACTTCTCCGCCGATAAAAAATCTATTCCCTGTGAAACTGTTGACAGCTACGGTAATTTCCGGCGCCTGGGCAAGGTATTTGGCATACCCTTCGGTCAGTATCTCGGAGAGTTTTGCGGGAGTCAATCCCACAACCTTGATCTCATTGACAAGCTGGAGAGTGATGCGTCCATCGGGGCGAACGGTTACTTCCTGATTTAATTCAGGATTGTAGAACAACTTTATGGACAACTTGTCACCGGCATTGATCTTGTACTCACCCGGGATCGGGGGGACAATGGTGCCGGGGGACCCAAGAGGGACGGTATTGTAAACCTGCGTAATGCATGCTTGCAGAAGCAGGCAAACCAACGCCAAAAAGAAACTCCGGATCAGTTTTGTTTTGTCCATTATTCCCGTTTCTAAAAAGGTTTTGCGTTTGATTGCCATTTTGCCCGCCTTTGGCTTCGAATATCAAACACTTTATATTCCGCCCCGAAACATCGCCCTATACGTTCGTCAAGTGCGTTTCGACTATGTCACGCTCTTGCCGGAGCAGCATCCCAAGCGGGATATGACTCCACTAACTCGAGTTACAAATGCAATCGGTCGCAAAGTGAACACGCATTAAGTCTTTTTTGAAACACTATCATCATATAAAAGAGATGGCACCGTGTAAAGGGCTAATATAGGGGGGGCAGATTGGGTAGCAGATATAACCCAAACGCAAAATACTTCCATTATTACTGAATGTTGCTGCATGGCTGCAGCATAGGGCCACAAGCATCGGGGTCTCGAGCATGAAAGCGGCGGACGTGCGGTCCGGAAAAACTCAGCCCGTTTTCGAGCGGACCTGGCTGCGGGCTTGAATTCCGGACACTATCTGGTGCGCGATTTTGGCTGATCCAACTGAGGCAGTAGAAGTTCCTCGCCTATACTTATCTTGTTCACGTCTCTTATGTGAGGGTTGGCTTCTTTGAATAATCTCATCAAGTCAGGGTCAAAGTAGCCGTAAGTATCCACCAGGACACGTGAAACATTTTCCCCTTTGCTTACGATTCTTCTTGCAGCGCCGGTTTGTTTCGGCTGGTCAGGGGGGGGCGTGGTCACGAGTTGTTCCTGTTTGAGCGCCGCTGTGCTTTTGACGGCAGATTCCTCTGCGGGAAGTTGTTTTTCCGGAAGAGGAATTTGGTGACTTTCGCGACTTTCAGGGGGCGATTCTATTTCTTTAGAAGGTTTGAGCTCGGAAACCTGCGCTTCTTTTGAAGATTTGGGTTCGGAAACCTGTTGTTCTTTAGAAGGTTTGAGCTCGGAAACCTGCTGTTCTTTGGAAGGTTTGAGCTCGGAAACCTGTTGTTCTTTAGAAGGTTTGGGTTCGGAAACCTGCTGCTGCACCCTGGGGGTTGGCTCAACGACCGGAACCTGGGGAACTGCGAGGTCCTGCGACTGAGGATGAGGCAAGTCCAGTTTCACCTCCGCCTTGTGGGGGATCAGGGAAGCCTCCTTTTCCGGCCGGTTCTCAATCGGTTGTGTGAGAAAAACACCAAGCAAAATAATGCCACCAAAAACGGCGGCGACCGGCAATACTCTGAAAAGCTTCCGAGACTTTGGGCCTCTGAAATCCGATATCACCTCTCTTACGATTCTTTCACCCACAGGATTACGCTGGTAGCCAAATCCGGTGACCAGGGCGTTATCGCACAATATGTTGATTAGCCGAGGGAACCCTCTAGCCTCCTTTACGATGCTGTTAAGGGCGCCTTTTGTGAAAATCTGGTTATGAAAATAGGAACCCTTCATAAGGCGGTGTTGTATATATGCAAAACTTTCTTCCCGGTTCAGAGGTTTGATCTGACAACGAATTGCAATTCGCTGTTTCAGTTGCCTGAGTTCCTCCAGTTCCAGCTTTCTCTCGAATTCCGGCTGCCCTACCATGACTATCTGGACCAGTTTGTCCTTAGAGGTCTCAAGATTTGAAAGCATCCGCAGATTTTCAAGGGTCTCGATCGGCATATTCTGGGCTTCGTCGATTATGAGAGCCACGTTCCTGTCATGTTTGTATTCTTCAATGAGAAACCGATGAAGACGGTTTACAAGCTCGGGTACATCATCGCCTTGCGCTGCAGCAAGTCCCAGTTCGTTGAAAATTTGTTTGAGAAGGCTCTCAAATGAGATCATAGCGTTAAAGATATAGACTACCTTCAGCTTTTCAGGGTCTGCGGTCTCGAGATAAGAGCGCAGTATGGTAGTTTTCCCTACGCCTATTTCACCGGTAATGGCGATAAATCCCTTCCTCTCCTCAATGCCATAAATTAATGAGGCTGAAGCTTCTTTATGGCTCGCGCTGAGAAACAGGAACTCCGGGTCCGGAGTTATATGGAAGGGGTTCTTTTTAAGTTTGTAAAAATCGAGATACATGGGCACCCAGACCTGAGAAATGCACTTGTTTGAAATCTGTCACTGTTCCGATTATAGCTCTGAACTCATCCGAGTAACAACAAATTTCGGAATTCACTTCACTGTCTTAAGAATGTATTCGCTGCATGAGACAAACGAGAAATCCCTCAGCCTGCTCACAAGAAATCGCAGCCGAGGCATAGTCCTTGACAGATTAGTGTAATGGCGAAACCTCGAAAAAACCGGAGCCTCCTTTACTTTGGGCTGGTCAGGATCGGCTTCCCACGGGTGGACGTAAAAAACATAGGCATTCTGGTGTTTGAGAACCGATTGGACAATCTTTTCAAAAACCCGAACGGGTATGAGCCTGAAATAGGCCCCTCCGCCCGCCGGCACGACGTATTTGCCCATTTGAAGATTGCTTATCGGAAGCTCATATATGTTCCTGCTCGTCTTACACGCAACGCTCTTTCCATTCGGGAATACCCGGATCTTTCCGTATCGGTTGTTTCCCGCGAAGGGGTTGAAGCTCGAATCGTACGAATAGCCACATTCTTCAAGTATTCCAAGCACTTCTTCGTTTATTGAAAAACTTGGCGCACGGTATCCCAGGACAGCACGCCCAAGAATGTCTTCCAGGGTCTTCTTACTTTCTGAAATATCTTTCTTCAATATCTCCGTTGCGCTTTGGTTGCACAAATTATGATGGTAGCCGTGGGATGCCACCTCATGACCTCTTGCCTGAATCTCCCTGACCAGTCGTGGGATTCTTTCGGCCACCCAGCCGAGCACGAAGAAGGTAGCTCTCAGGGGTCCAGCCGGCCGGGTGCCGTTAACTGTCTGGCTTCCCGCCATATCCAGGAAATCAAGGAACAAATGTGTATTCTTCTCGACTCTTGACTCACATGATGACCAGGAAGATAATGGAATAGAAGTTTTGAAATTCTCGACCTGGAACCAGTCTTCGACATCAATTGTAAGCAGGAAATATTTTGATAAATCAACTGTTTCTATCAATTTGCAAATTCCCGGTGTTTCTCGATACCATGAATTCGATGAGGGCGGCCGATATCCGGAGAGATTTCCAGCAATCGGTTACCGCGACCCCTCACCTAAAAGCACTACTCCCACGGTCTTGAGTAAGATCTTGAGGTCCAATAGTATTGACATATTCTTTATATAGAAAAGATCATATTCCAGTTTCCTCAAAGCATCCTCAATCGAAGCGCCGTAAGGATAATTGATTTGAGCCCATCCAGTAATTCCGGGAGTCACAGTATGCCGGACACTGTAATAAGGGATCTGGGTGTCCAATACATTCACAAATTCCGGACGTTCCGGCCGTGGGCCAACCAGACTCATATCTCCCGTAAATACATTCCATATTTGGGGGAGCTCATCGATACGACAGAAGCGGATAATGCGCCCCACTCTGGTCACCCGTGGGTCCTTTTCTTGAGCCCATATGGCCCCCTGCTGCTCGGCATTGTAGGTCATGGATCTGAATTTATAAACGGAAAAGACCTTGCATCTTTTCCCGACCCTTTGCTGCTTATAAAAAATCGGACCCGGAGAATCAATGCGAATAGCAATGGCGGTAATCACCAATAACGGAGATGCAACGAAGAGCAACAACGCAGCAAAAATGAAATCAAGAATTCGTTTTATCCTTTGAACGTATCCCCTTGAGAGCAGATTAAATCCATCCGAGAATAACAGCCACTGGTCCTCGAGGTATTGGACCGGCAGCTTGGTCGTAAGCCTCTGGTAGAGCTGCGGCATATCCATTATCTCAGCGCCGAGGAGGCGTGCTTCGAGTATTCTGCGTGTTATGCGGGTTGAGCGAGACCGCGGGATTGCAAGTACGATAGTCCTGATCCCCAGTTTAGCGATAATTTCAGCCAATTTCCCCGTAGTGCCCACGAGTTCAGGCGTGGAGTCCGTCTTTGCCGTAAGCTCATCATTAACGAACCCTTTGAATTCAAAGGGAGAAACCGGCAAGCTCAGCAGCCTCCGAGCTCTTTGGGCTGTTTCGTCCGTGCCGATTATTAACGTGGGTGATTTTGCTCTTGCAAGTTGGAATAAGCGGAAATAAACGGTTCTCCATAGAAGCAGGAAAGCAGGCACCAGCATCATTTGCAAAGCGAGAACACTGCGGCTGTACTGCCATTGAGGGACAACGAAGAAGAGAATTGTGCAAAGGGCAAAAACTGAGAACGAGGACGCCAACAAGCGAAATGCTATTTGGCGCGGCTTAAAGGTTCTTTCCGTATTGTACAGGTCGAAAATATAGAGTGTCAGCACAAATTGGAGAATTGAAAAAATGAAGGCGGGTAAATACGAAAAGAGATAATCCAGGCCCTGCCCAAGCATTGCCCAGACGCCCAAAAGATGAGCTATGCATATAAACAGGAGATCGGCAGAAAACAAAAACCATGTTTGCCCGACGGCAAACTTCATCAGCTCAACTGTGTTGAGATTAGAAGAATCAGCGAATTGCTCCGCGACGGGTTCTACTCTCAAATGACCGTGTCCATTTCTGGACCACGGAGTAGTGGGGGATAGATACTCACTGCTGATTCTGGTAACTAATGAGTGTTGCTCATCGAAAACCTGTTTTAATTCTTCCCGAACTTTTTTCAGGATCTTGCCCTCTGCTTCGATCAGTTCCGATTCACCCAGTTCGGTAAAAATCACTCCAATTACGGAACCGGGTTCGTACCAGCCTTTAATATCCGTCTCACGAATGACCGGTCCGAGAAGAACATCGATCTGTGAAGCGATTATGTCTTTTTCAGTTTCCGCAAAATGGCGAATTTCAATTTTAACCAGCAAAGACGTATTCCCGGAGCGCTCTGCTCGCTTTCTTTCAAGAGCCAGTACCTGCTGGAAGAGGTTTTCCTCGAGAAATGGCGCAGGGTTCGACTGCGGGACTTGTTTAAAAGATGGTTTGGAGTTCTTGCGTATTCTTGCCACAGTAGGTTCCATTTTTCTTAAACAGCTCACATATTGGGTTTGATGTCAGTTGAATTTACAAAACCTGACTGTTTTAGACTATCAAAAAAAATCGGCAGGAAGGAAAGGTCATTCAGAAGTCCTTTCCTGGCCTTGAAGCCGATCGTGAATCTTCTGTCTTTGTTCTTTTTCCCACAGCCAGGGAGGAATAGGGTTAGGATCTATCCAAAGCCCAATTGTTCTTGATTGCGCAAGGCTTTCCATAGCATTCCACTCAGCACATATATGAGCGCTGCATTCCTTTGGCTTCACCCATGCAAGTCCATAAGAAACAAGCTGAAGATTCAGGAAATCTTTGTTCCCTTCAATCCTGACCAGAGCGTTTTCTAACCCGTCATGTCCCAAGTATAAAGGAGTTACTTCCACGGTCTTCTGCAGCGCCAAATGTGATGCGAGCGCACGCGACTGCTGCCAGAAAGGCTGGCCTCTCTTAGGACATTCAATCCCGTACAACTTAATTTTGTCTGTTTGACTTCCATGAGAAACGAGAAACAGGCCAGCATCCGGCACGCCGACCACTTTCCCCTGCCACGCACCGCAATGCGAATGGAAGAGAATGATGAAAGCAAATACCGGAACGAAAAAAGATGCGCTTTTTATTTTTCGCGGCATGACGAGGCGCTCTCTGAGCCGGTTTCATCTTTGGATCCGACCCGCAGTAAGGTCCGCACACAGCTCCGCCAACTCGATTACACTATCCGATGAAATAATCGCTCCGTGGCCATAATACACCTCATCGGCGAATCGACCAGAAAAGATGAGACGAAACTTAATGGTCTTGGCAACGTATGTAAAGCGGTATTTCGGAGGGGACAAAGTGGGTAGCGGGAATACTCAAGTAGACAAAAAAATATTCCGATTTAATAAGTTACACGATCGCTCGAAATGCTCAATGGTTTTTTGCACACCGCACCTGTGACGGCCACGAAGCTCAGAGGCCGCTGCTTACCTGCAGAATCCGGAAATCAAGGTCCGTGAAATCTTTGCAGACTTTTCGCAGACCCTGTAATCTCGAGGTGACCGGGGTGTGAAAACGGCATCCATAGCCCTGTCGCCAAAACTTTTTCGCGACAGCCTCGTGTGTTGTCCGGAATGGCGGATTAAGTCTTTGCGAAATTGCGTGGCCGCTTGACCGCAACTTCTTTCTTAAATGAGGCAAATTACCGGCACACGGCTCGATCATGCATCGCCGCCGCATGCAACCCCGGCCCGTTCTCTATTAGAAACACCATGACGCATGCCCGTGCGAAATGGTTGAAACAGGCATTTCTAACTGGAGCTTTCAGCTACTTTTTTAACCGGCGCCAATAACCTGCGATTAGTGCGCGCGAGTTTGCCTCCCAGATGCGATTCCATCAATCCTTTCCACCTGGTCTTAGCTCCCGAGGCAAATCTGCCGAACTTGATCCCGCAACGTCTCACTGCGGGCATACTCCATGATTCTTCGGGTACTTCCACATCATAGATCACTATGGATTGCACTCGTTCCATGTGGTGTGAGCGCATGCCGAATATCTTGATACTGATCGGACCTACTGCGAGTTTGGTAGTCGCAAGATACTGAACCCCGGCTCCGCCGTGACTTAAATCTAAAATTCTGCCCACAATGATCGGTTCGTTAGGCATCACAAACGCAGCAAAAATATCGCCTTCAGTTTTGAATCGTTTATGCTTTCTGTGGTCTGAGTTCACAAGGAGATCCCCTAAGTCACAACCGGCCAAAAGATTTAGATGGTCACTTTTCGAAAAGCTCGTGCATCAAGAGGCAAAGCATGCAATTTACATGCGCTCTCATTGGGGTGGGGATATATACTTGATTTAATTAGCGATATGTACAACAGACCAGTCGTGTCGCCAACCTTGAGTGTAAACAATTCCGACGATGACAATTGAGTAGAAACACTCCAGAACCGCCCTAGTTCTCTCTTTAGACGATTGTAAAGATTTCCGACGTAAAAAATGAAAAATGAAGATCAAAAAGCTGCCGAGCAGGCAGAGGCGGGGGAGGCGGTCAAAACCATACCTCTAAGAGAGAATCAGGAGGCCGAGCAGGAGGCCGCCGGCACTATTGCACCGTTACAGTGCATTTGGCAGTAGCGCTGAGTCCGGTTGGGCCTGTAGCGGTGAGCATGAATGAGAGGTCGCGGCTTTGAGCGCCCGAAACGGACGGTGCGGTAAAAACCGGGCTCTGCGCTGTTGGATCGGACAAAGTGACCGGTACTCCGCGGATTTGCTTCCATGTATATGAAACAGGCGATCCACTTGGATCGCTCGAGCCGGAGCCATCGAGCGTCACAGAGGAAAGCGCCGCAACAGTCTGGCCGGAGCCAGCGCTGGCGACGGGGGGCAGATGCGTGCTTATCACATTTACTGTGCACTGGTCTCTTGTTGTTAATCCGAAATGATCGGTAACTTGCACTTGGAAAATCAGAGAGACGCCAAGGTGGCCGGGATGAGAGGCTGCAAATGAAGCGTCAGCAGCCTTGGCACCATGGACTGCAATGCGCGGACCCTGTATTTGAACCCAACTGTATGAGGCTATTCCGTCATCAGGGTCAACGGAGCCCGTCCCATTCAGGCTGACAATTGTGCGGGGAAGAACAATCTGATCGGCGCCGGCGTTTGCTGAGGGAGCTATATCTGTTGCCGCTACGTTTACCAGGCATAAATTACTTGCTGCGATGCCCGCCTTATTAGTGACTTTCAAAGTGAACGCAAACACATTTGCGCTCGTAACATTGGGGGCCGCAAAAGTACATATCGGAGCCCATGAGTTCGATAGCACCACTGGGGGGCCTGCAGCCTGAGTCCACTCGTAGGAAGCTATTCCGCAGGCTCTGTCCGTAGAATTAGATCCGTTCAGCGTGACTGTGGAGCCGTTTCTTACATCCTGATCCGGTCCGGCGTCTGCCACCGGAGGAGGAATACTGGCAAAGATGGCCTCAATGCTATGATTAGTGTACACATCGGCAAAAGAATAAGTGGAAGCTCCGAATATCGATCCCCCGCTAGAAGCTGCGCCTGTTGATACCCCATCGACCAGCAGATCTACAAGCCGATGATGGGCGGCCGGAGTGATAAAGAACTCCCTGCTTGTTCCTGCGGCGACGCTAACTGTTCCTGACGGTCTGATCGACCCGCCGCCCTGGGCGGTTGACCGTATATGGAGTCTATCATGGGATGCAAAAGTGGCCGTTATGGTATGGTTGGCTGTTACGCTCGGGAATGTATAGCTTGAAACCGGGCCGATCGAGGCATTATCGACCTTGACATCGCAGATCTGGCAATGGGCGGCTGGAGTGATCGTAAACGATTGGTTTGTTCCTGGGGCGACACTAACCGTTCCAGACGGTGAAATCGACCCGCTGCCCCGGGTACCGGCGGTAATAGAATAACCTGCCGCTACGGGTGTGAAATTGGCAGCAATGGTGTGGCAGCCGCTCAAATGAGATAACGTGTACTGGGAAACCGCACCAATTGATACTCCGTCAATCAAGACATCGGAAATCCGATACCCTGTATCGGGGACTATCGAGAATGTCTGTGAACTCCCACTGGCCAGAGGGAAGGTGCCGGCCGGCGTAATCTGTCCGTTGGCGGGTGTCGATGCTGTAACAAAATAACAAATCAACTCCGGTGAAAAACCACTTTGGGCATTTTCGGTATATGCTGCAATGGCGAAATAGTAGGCCAGCGATGCGGAAAGCCCGGTAACAGTATAGCTGCGGCTGGCGCCGGCATCGATTACCGAGGAGTAGTCCCCGCTCTGATTACCGTAATACACCTTATAACCGATTATTGAAGGATCGGTTGATGGGTTCCATGCAATAGGTACCTGAACAGAGTAGGCGGTAACGCTGAGGAAAAAGACCGAGACCAGTGCCAGCAAAAAGAGAACACTGAGTCGAAAAGAACATTGCCGTTCGGATCTTTCACACCCCCCAAGGCGAAAGACTGACGCCATAAAAATATCTCCTTACCCATGGAACGAGGCCCCGCCGGATTCCCCCCACGGGTCACATGGTCATATCCAGCTTGGCGTGGAGAGAATACTTTTTTGGGATTGGACTGTAAACAAATTTTTTCATTTAATTCCCCATTTTAGGCCGGAAGCGAGTTCCGATCCCGGGGACACTTCAATCGAGGATGAAGGACAAAGGAAGGCGGGTGGTTGATGCAGGTCTATAAGGACCTCTCAACCCGGCCCCGTTTGTCGGACCAAAATCAGGAAAAGGTGGCTTTCAGGGTTCTCGTGAGAAGGAAAAACAGGCTGCCTCGATCCGCCGACCCCCAGGAGAGGGCCGGCACCGGGGGGGGGCGCCCCGAGCGCTGAGGCGTGGATATATACGGTGAGTCAGGGGGGGAATAAAATTTGACCATAGATATGTTTATTGCACTATATATGCGATAATATGGCTATTCTTTGGATTATTGGGTATGTTGCATGCTCTATTTCTACCATCCAAAATCCCCCTTGTTAATCCCGAAGCGCCGGCTTAAAGTCGCGGTCACATGGTAATTGGCATATTTTCTTGAAATTGAATAAAGCAAGTTGCTTTTGTTTTATTGATCGAAAGGATGGGCAAATGAGTTTTGAACACGATCCTGAATCGCCTTTTTTAAAGATACTGGTTAAAGACGGATCTTCTGTTGTTGGTATTATCCGAAGAAACTTGAAAACAGGCGATTATCATTTCTACGATAGCGAGCGAGATGCGCTGAGTTGCCTGTTCCAGGAAAAACGAATTGACAGAATTAAGATGAGAATAGAAGAGTTACACCATCTTCGGGAAGTAGTATAGCGAACCATCCTGACATATATTTCTGTCAGTGGAACTCTGAACGGCCGCTTTCACCATTTTCCTCGCGTGCGTTTTATCAATTACAGCCTCTGTCAAGCGATTCATTTGCTATAGAATACGCTTTGACTTTCGCTTCAAATAAATGATTTGGCGAAAGTAGAGTACTGCCGTCTCTCCTATATTGGACTGCGTTAATTGTATAGCTTTAGTGATCCCTCCTGGAGTATTAGCTCCTCAAAAGCAGAACAATCCTATTAACATTAGCGTCTCTAAGGGTAGGCAAGAATAAGAGGTCAACATTTCGATCTCCCGGATCAGCCGGATTGGTAAAATAACCGTATCTTCGCCTCGGGATGCGTTTGCGACTATTAAAAATGTCTGTGGGCTCCCTCCGGCAAAGGTATTGGCGCCGGCATCAATTACCAAAGGGTACTTCTTGCTCCGGTTACCGCAATACAACGTGTACCCAATGAGAGAGGCCTGTTTTCGATGCAATGCTGCGTTTCCACTCATTTTTCCAGTATTTCCTGAGTTCCCCGGGACAGAGAAAGCTGTGTATTTGAATTGTCGGCCGAGTGATATGCGCCGCGGATGTCCCTCCCTGCAAGTCTCTACAGGGTGGCAGGAAAGTTGCACCGCCTGGCCCTGTATGTATCCATTTGAATGAAAACGTTAATGAAAATCGTTCATATGACGACTATGGGAATTATGGGTCTTGTAGCTTTGCGGCAGGAGTGAAGGTCCATGCCAACGCGATGAAAGTGGAAAGCATGCGGGCAACACAGGTCGAAACCAAGATTCGCTTTTGTAATTCGCGCCTCACTACGGGGATTCGCACAGCTCTTCGCGAGATAGAAGTACTTTTTGGTTCTTAGAAATTGTGGAAAGGAACTGAGATGAAGAAGGCAGCCATCATTGTAATCGCGGCGATTGTTTTCGCCATTCCCTCCCTTTGCGGCGCCATGGATTTCCATCCCATGTCTCCTGACATGGCGGCGAAAATTCAGGCATTAAAAGAAGAGGTCAAGGCAAAGGGCGGCACATATGAGGTTGGCTACTCCGCCGCAATGGATAAGGATTTAAGGCAGCTTGCAGCCCTCAAGGCGCCTCCGGGGTGGAACAAAAGCGATGCTCCATCGGTCTCGATGCTCGACGCCAGTGTTCAGGCCCTTCCGGCCTCTTTTGATTGGCTTTCAAATGGTGTCACACCGATCAAGAACCAGGGCGACTGCGGTTCCTGCTGGGCATTTAGCACCGTAGGAGCTCTGGAGTCTCAGATCCTTTTACAAGGCGGCGGAACAGTCGATCTTTCCGAACAATACCTTGTTACCTGCAATCTCAGTGGTTGGGACTGCAATGGAGGCTGGTTTGCGCACGACTATCATATGGACCAGTCCGGACAGGATAACAACGGCCCCGGAGCTGTCTTCGCCGCCCAAGATCCCTATACCGGGACCGATGCCGCCTGCGGAGGGACATACAACCATCCTTACACGATCTCCAACTGGTCTTATGTAGCATCCGAGTACGGCGTCCCCGGCACCGAGGCAATCAAACAGGCCATTTACACCTATGGACCGATTTCTGTTGCAGTTTGTGCCGGACAATACTTCCAGGCCTACTCGGGCGGCATTTTCAATACCAATGAATCCTGCGAGGGTGTTATTAACCACGCCGTGGTGCTGGTCGGCTGGAATGACAACAATGGGACCGATGGCTACTGGATCCTTCGCAATTCCTGGGGTACGTCATGGGGAATTGGAGGATACATGCACATCGCGTATGGAGTGAGCCAGGTGGGATACGGCGCAAATTTCATCGAGTATGCCGGCGGGACGGTCCCAGCTCCAGCTCCCGTTCACGCACCGGACCTGACCGGTGTCTTCCCAATTCTTCATCCCAACCCTAAGGGTAATGCCGTTAGGGGGGTTTTCCAGGTACAGAACATTGGGAACGTGGCGACGTCCACATGGTTCCGGGTCCTTCTCTATCTTTCCCCGGACGGGGTTACCAAGACTGGACTTCTGGGGTCCTCTAAAATAAGGAAACATATTCCAGCCGGAGGCATCGTAAATCTCGGGATCAATAAGACCTTAGCCAAATCTGAATCTGTCGAAGGGCAATATGTGATGGCAGTGGTCGACCCTGACGGTCGGGTGCCTGACTCAAATAGAACCAACAGTGTAGTGGTATCGGGCGTCATCGAACCATGATGAAGCCCGGCGCCAGGATGCTTTCCCGCGCTTTTGCAATTCACCCCATGTCTTGCGACAAGACCCTCAGCGGTCCTCTTATGCCAGTGGCCTCAGAGGGTCCTGTGCTTTTGATATCGCCCCCGGGAATCGATTCCTCCGAATCACTCCAGCAGTATTTCTCGCGATTAATTCCGCTGGAAATACCCTTTTGACATCCTTCATCGGTGATCACCTTTTACGGAAAAACCCGAAAATACGAAGCCGGATTTGCTGCGGCCAACTTTTAGGTTGGGAGTTCTTCTTAACCGGATTATGGTTCGGCGAAGGCTTTGAAGAAGGTGTAGCAAAAGACGCCATCCGGTTCTGCAGCCCTGTATAGGTCACGAATTCCTTTATCGAAGGATTCCCGGTCCATGATCCCCGCCGCAAGCGCTTTTTCCCGGACCCCCTCGATCATTGCGGTGAATGTGTTTTTGGTAAAGCCTTCAACGAAATGGGGCCTGCTTGAGTCAACGTATACCATGCGGGGCGAAACACGGCAGTTTCTGAAGCCGGCTTTTGTCAGCAGAGGATAGAGTTCGCGTCCGATGAGTGCATTCCCGCCCTCCATAGCCTGAAGAACGATCTGGGAGTTTATGGCCATGTGAGCGCTCTGGCTCTCGGGATGGAAAAAGACCGAACCGTGATCTCCCTCGATAACAGTGATCGTGCCGCCGGGTTTTATCATCTTTTTAAGACATTTCAGCGCCTCGACCGGATTTGCCAGATGTTCCAACACGAAACAGACAAAAACATGGTCGAACGATGCCGTTTCAAACGGCAGCTTGAAGATGTCGGTCTGCATGAGGCTCACATTGGTGATTCCGGCCGAATCAAACTTGTTTTGAGCTTCGGCAAGGGATGCTGCGGACACGTCGATGGCTATAATTTCGGCCTCGGGACTGTTGCGGGCAAGTATTAAGGTTTGCGCCCCAACTCCGCACCCGGCTTCCAAAACTCGGCTCCCGGCCGGAAATGACGTGTCCGAGTGCAAGAGGGCGTCCAACGTTGAAGCCTGGTCCTGAAGCCGGATGCTTTCCCGGGAATCATACCCGTGTACGTAGGCTCTTTTCATCACGATCTCCTTCTTATACCCGGCGGAGTTCTGCAAAAATAAGATCTCCACACCTCGCAGAGCTCAGGGCTCATAGAGCTTTTGAAATGGATATAGAGAAGGTGGTTTCTTTCCGGGCTTCCGATTTAATCTGCAAATTGCCTCCAAGCCGTTCGGCTATTCTGCTCGCTGTCGCCAGGCCCAGGCCGGTCGTGTCATACCGAGCGGATGCATCATGATGCTGAAAAAGTCCGAAATAATTCTCGAACTCAGTCCCTCCCATCCCGGCGCCATCATCGCTTACCGAAAAGATGTGGCAATCATCTGATTCCTCGTACCCGATCTTAATCTGGCTAAGCTTTTCTCCTCCGTGTTTCAAGGAGTTGTCCACCAGGTTTCCAAAGGCTAGAGGTAAAAAGACCTTATCCGCTTTGAACTCCATATTGGTTTCAGGTTCGAGCCAATTGATTTCGCGTGTAGCCAATCGGCTGGAAAACTGCTCTTTGAGCGTCTGGAGAACACCCTGAAGATCCATTGTCTCAATTGAAAAGGGGGTTTCATTTGCATCCACAAACATATTTATCTTTGATATCAAAGCTGAAACATGTTCCGAAACTCTTAAAATTTGATTCCTGCGTTTTTCATCGGTTATATTGTCGCATTGCTTATGGAGACATTGCTTTATCATCTGAATTTCATCGGCGTGATTTTTGAGATCGTGTGCAATCGAGTAAGCAAAAAGTCTTAATTCTTGTGAGAGTTCTTGTAATTCCTCCTCAGTCCGCTTACGTTGTTCTATCTCGCCGGCCAGCAGTTCATTTGCTTCAGCCAGTTCTGCGGTCCGCTCTTTCACAAGGTCCTGCAGATGATCGCGATATCTGTTAAGATGTTCAAGCTTGCGTCTGGGCAGAGTGACATCGCGGAAGGTTATAACAGCCCCGATGACGTAGTTCTTCTCTCTTATGGGTGTGCTCGAGTATGCCACATGGTAGTTTGAGCCATCCTTTCTCCAGAACACTTCATCTCTTTCCCGGAGTCTATTCCCACTGCTCAAGCTTTGGAACATAGGGCACTCGTGCACGGGATAGCGAGAGCCGTCCGGCCTCGAATGGTGGACTAAATCATGTAAATCCTTTCCCACCAGCTCTTCTATGGCGTACCCGAGTGTTTCAGCCCCGGCCGGATTTATGAAAGTTACTCTCCCGAACACATCCAAACCTACGATACCTTCGCCTGCAGCGTCGAGGGTGAGTTTGTTTTGCCGGCTCAGGCGCCGTACTTCCTCTTCGGCATTTTTGCGTACGCTGATCTCCCGAGACAGTTCTTCGTTGGAGCTTCTGAGCTCGTCCAGGACCTTTCTGATTTCGCTCAAATCCCGCGCCACGCAGACACTGCCTACGGTCCGGTCTTCGTCATCCCGCAGAAGACTGATGGAAATCTCGAATGGGACGATGCCGTCTTTCCGTTTCATTTGCATTTCCCATTTTTTAACCGAGCCCTCACGACGCAGGTGCGCCAACATTCTCTCCAGCTCGTTCCTGTCCGCATACAGGTCAAAACTTGACTTTCCCAGGAGCTGTTCGAAGGTGTACCCATACAATTCGGCTGCCATCTTGTTCCATTTAATGAATCTTCCCCGGTTATCGACAATGCCTATTGCATCCGGTGAATTCTCAAAGATGTTTTCCAGATAGGCATTCGCTTTCTTTAATTCCTCGGCGATAAGGTTCTGGTCCATATGATTCATCCCCGATTGAGTGATTAGCATGAAATTGTGACCGAGTGGCGGAACAAACTTCAGTGCGAGGCGGATTGGACAACCGTGGTCTAATGAGACTAATAAGACTCATAGTTTTTGGGCTCATTGAGACCCTGAGCCCTGGATCCTCGCATATAGCCTTTGCACTGCCTCCAACGACTCAGGGGTGTCCACCCCAATCACCTCCTCTTCGGACGCAAGTGTGATTCCCACCGGCAAACCGTCCTGACTCATCATTTCAGCAATGTCCGTCAGGAAATATTCCTTAATGGCGATCCACTGGCCGTCATGTTGTTTCATGACTTCGTGTGGCCTCTTCTCCATCTGGTCCATGTAGCTGAGCAAGGTTGTCTTCTTCGCGGCGTAGACCCCGGCGTTGCAGTACCTGAGCCGGTTCTGTCTTTCTAAAGGGAAGTCTTTCCAGTATTTCCATTCTATGATCCCGGTGACCCGCGGGCCTTCCATCTCGATCATACCGTATTGTGCCCGGTCCTTGCTTTCGCACGCCAGCAGCATCAGGTCATAGCGCCCGACCATGTCCAACAGTCCGCGATAAGTGGCCGACCGTATGAGGGGGATGTCTCCCATGGTGATCAGCACGCGGTCTGCATCAGTGTAATGAAGAAAAGCGCGCGCTGCAAGGAGAGCTCCGCCCGTTCCGTTCGTTGCCGGCTGATGAACATAGGATATCTCCCGGCCCGCTGTTGCGCGGCGCACCTCTTCGGCGAGGAAGTTGACAACGATCGCCTTGGGACCGTCCGGAAGGTTATCAAGGACTTCCCAGATAAAGGGACGGGCGCCCTCGGACCGGGATTTTTCCGGAATCAACGGAAGCAGCGTCTTGTTGCCGCCGTACCCCGTCATGCGGGACCCCTTTCCTGCGGCAAATATGATGCTTGCAACTGCGCTCTTGTTACTCAATGCAACCCTCCGGATTTTCAAGCTCACCGAGGACCGTCGATTTTAGCCTCGCCGGTTTGCGGGTGGGGACCAGCCTCGGAGCTTCCTTCCGAGGGTGCGGTTTCCACCGAATCGCCAATTGCGCGGCTTTTGACTTCCGCCGCCTTTTTCTTCTGCTCGTAATAGTAGGAAACCGCTTTCCGGTGCTCGTCGGCCGTTACCGAAAAATGGTGAGTACCATCATTGTTGCTCACAAAATACAGGTATGGAACCTTTTCAGGGTAGAGGGCCGCCCGGATGGATTTCGCCCCCGGGTTGCAGATAGGCCCAGGCGGCAGGCCTTTTATATGGTAGGTATTGTAGGGGCTTTGTCTCGTCAGATGAGCGGCTGTAACCGGTCCGGAAAAATCCGGGATGTCGTAGACCGCCGTCGGATCGCTTTGAAGCGGCATGTTGATTTTGAGCCTATTATAGAAGACCCCGGCAATGACGGGACGTTCGGAATCGACCACGGCCTCCTTTTCTATCATGGAAGCAAGAATTACGATTTCATGCAGGGACAGCCCGAGTTCTTTCAGGCGGCCCGGCCATTCCCGAGGCAGTCGCTGCCAGAACCGCTTGACCATTGCCGTTGCGATCGATGCACTCGTGACAGGCTTTTTGAATTGGTAGGTGTCAGGGAAAAGATAACCTTCCAGGCCCTTTGCCTTAACTTCTAGCGACCTGGCAAATTCGGCCTTCCCCGAAATCTCTATGATTTCATCCCGGAGCGCCAATTCTTTCTGATCGAAAATCCTGGCCACATCCCACAGGGTGGACCCTTCGGGCACGGTAACGGTATGGATCACCACCCTTCCATTGACGATCTGGTCGAGAACCTGTTCGGGGGTTAAAAGCGTCGAAAAGGCGTATTCGCCGGTCTGCATGTGGTGCAGGGAATTCTTCAGCCAGCCCAGGAGATAAAACGCGCGCGCATCCCGGATGACCTCCTGGGACTGTAAAAGCTTGGCGACCCCGAAAGCGCCGGTATGTGGAATAAAAAACTGCTTCTTCTCGAAAACAGGTTTTGCCGGCAGTCGTAAAAAAAGCCAGAAATAAAAAGAACCAAGGATCGCCGCAACCGTCGATATACAGGAAAGGACAAGAAAAAATCCGGAAACCGTCATGCAGACTTTCTTCAGTGTGGACATCCTAACCTCCGGCATTGGGTTTCCTTTAACATAGGAGGTCAGGTTTTGGCAATCTTGACCGATTTATGAGGATGCATATTCCCGGGTAAATTGAATTGTAAAAAACGGAGTGCGTGATATATTAAGAAATTCATTAGTAAAGCCTTGACGTATGCAGTTTCCAGCCTGATCTTGGGGCTCTCGATCCGCAGCCGGGCGGGACTGGAAGCGTACTCCCAACTGTTCGAAAGGGTTTGTGATCTCATGCCGGGAAATCTGTATAGGGAAGCTGGAGTTGACCTCGACAAAGCTAACGAACTTGTCCGGCGCATCAGGCCGATAGCGCGCTCCACCTACCGCGGTGGGGTCATCACCGACATCGGTGGTTTTGGAGGGCTATTTTCCCTCAATCTCCAGGACGTGAAAAACCCTGTGCTGGTTTCTTCAACCGATGGAGTGGGGACCAAGCTCAAAATCGCATTCATTGCGAACAGGCACGATACGGTCGGTATAGACCTGGTTGCCATGTGCGTCAATGATATCGTAGTCCAGGGCGCCAGGCCTCTTTTTTTTCTGGACTACCTCGCCATGGGACGCATAGATCTTGACCTGGTCGAACAGCTTGTTACAGGGGTGGCTGCCGGATGCAAACAGGCGGGCTGTTCCCTGATCGGAGGGGAAACGGCAGAGATGCCTGATTTTTATAAAGAAAACGAATACGATATGGCCGGTTTCGCAGTCGGTCTTGTCGACAACTCCCAGATTATAGACGGCTCCACCATCCGGGTCGGGCATCGTATTATCGGGCTGGCCGCGAGCGGTTTGCACTCAAACGGGTATAGCCTCGTGCGGCGCATTATGTTCGATAAACTCGGCCTGAAGCCCGACAGCTTCGTTCCGGAACTGAACCGAACGGTTGCAGAGGAACTCCTCGAACCAACCCGCATCTATGTCGAGCCTGTTCTGCATCTTTTGCGCAAGTACCGTGTTCACGGTATGGCTCACATTACCGGGGGCGGTTTCTACGACAATATCGAAAGGATTCTCCCCCGCGCCTGCAGGGCGGTCATCCATGAGGATTCGTGGAGCGCGCCTCCCATTTTCAACTTTCTACGTGAAAAGGGCAATGTCTCGCCCGAAGAGATGAACAGCGTGTTCAATAACGGGATTGGTTTTGTGGTTGTCGTGGAGCCTTCCGAAGCTGAGGACACCGTCTCTTTTCTCAGCGCTATGAACACAGAGGTTCATATCATCGGAGACATCGTGCCGAGAGAACCAGGGGCCGAAGCTGTAGTGGTAGAGGGTAAATAGAGGATGGGCAGGGGCGCAGGCAGGTAAGGCGGGGTATTTCCTTATCTCCATCCCCTATCATCGAGCCTTCCTTCGGGGCCGTGCGTTCGCCAAACATTATCCTTGTTATTCAAGATGCATTCTGATAAATATATATCTTTTGACCGACCAATAAGAGCTGCACCAGCTCTATATGTGCCCGAAAGGAAACTGGAATCATGAGCCGAATATGTGAATTCTGCGGCAAGACGCCTCATGTTGGTAACAACGTCAGCCATGCAAACAACAAGACCAAGCGCATTTGGTATCCGAATCTGCAACAGGTAAGGCATGTCCGCCAGGACGGCAGTGTCAGGCATGTGCGCGCCTGTACGCGGTGCATCCGGTCCGGACTTGTTATTAAGCCTGTCTGAGCGTCCCGGGTTTATCCCCGATTTTGAGACAATTCATCCTGAAATCCCTGCGGTTTTAAAATGTCTCGATCAAACATTACAGATCCCGAAAATATGACCCATTTCGGATATCTCGCGATTCCGGAAAAGGAAAAGGTGGAATGGGTCCGCCGCCACTTCGATATAGTTGCCCGCAAGTACGATGCCATGAACACTTTGCTGAGCCTGGGCATCCATTACCAGTGGAAGCGGATGGCCGTAAAGATGATGGATTTGCGAAGCGGGGACCATGTGCTCGACGTGTGCGGAGGGACCGGAGATCTTTCACGGTTGGCCGCCGAACGTGTGGCGCCCTCGGGCCGTGTGGTGCTCTATGATATCAACTGGGAGATGATGGCGGCCGGGAGGCCCAAAACGTCAGCCTCCCCTCACTGCGGCCTTGTTTCCTTCGTGCAGGGCGATGCCGAAAAAATCGCACTTCCGGATAACAGCTTCGATGCGGTGATGGTCGGCTTCGGGATAAGAAATCTCACTCATTTTGAAAAAGGCTTCAAGGAGATGTACCGCGTCCTGAAAACGGGCGGAACCTTCATGTGCCTCGAATTTTCCGAACCGGTTACGCCCTGGTTTCGCCGTCTCTACGATTTTTATTCATTCCATGTAATGCCATTAGTAGGCAAGGTCCTGGCAAACTGCCAGCCTGCCTATGCCTATCTGCCGGAATCAATCCGGCTCTTCCCCAATCCCGAAGAACTAAAATCGATACTGGAGCAGATCGGGCTTCGGAATGTAAGGTATCGAAGGCTGACCGACGGGATCGCGGTCATACACCTGGGCAAGAAAGCCGGCTGAGGCGGTGAAGCTCAACCGGGCAGAGTCGCTGATCGTCAATAACCCATCACGGGTTTGGCAGTAGAAACTCGAAATCGGCTGGATGAGAAAACATGCTCCGCTGCCGCCCGGCGGGACTTACTTCCTCGAAGAGCTATACCCCACGCTTTATCAGAACTTCATAACCAAACACATCCTGCTGCACCCCGCCCGGAACCGCTTCGGGAGCGAAGAGCTGAAAAAAGCTTTGGACGCGGCGAATTTTTCTATACAATCTTCATTCGAGCTAAAGCTTCTCGGAATTCTGGCCGTTCTTATTAAAACGAGCTTAATCTCGAGCTAATAACACAAATCGCTTATGAGGAGGATTGTCCGATGAAGTTAGCGAGGCCCATTGTTGTATTGTTTTTTGCCCTGGCCCTGGCAAATTGCCCGCCCGCATTTGCCCAGGGGCCTGCTGGGACTGGAGCTGTTGTGGTGGCTCAGAGCGGACCCCTGGCGGAGATCCCCGAGAAGGTCCATAGTTTTGGCGATCTGAAATATGTGGACTATTCTTACGGTTTCGTCGTCAAGAATGTCGGGACCGCCCCGCTGGAGATAAGAAGAGTTATAAAGATATGTGGGACCGATGTCGGTCAGTTCGACCACACGATACCTCCCGGCGGCCAGGTAACGATTCCCATAAGCCTCATTTCGTCATCGTGCAACAAAGGCGACGTCAAGAAATCGGTGCTCTTTTTGACCAATGACAGTAAAGGCTCTTTCGTGCTGAGCCTGACCGGCCACATCAGGTAGAAGCATAAACCGGCGCGGAGAAGGGGAGTTAGTCCTGTCTCCGCGTCTTGCAGTTTGTCTCTGCTCCCTTTATTCCCCCTTTTCAGCGTTCCCGTATTCCCGTGTGTCTCGATGTGAGAAAGGCGACAAATTCCTGCATTCAGGGTCGCATATATTATGCCTCCAAAGAGAAAATGATATTTATCCGAGAAAACCTGACGGATGAGAATGTGAGTCACATTATGAAGAAGGCGTGACCGGGCCGATAGTTCGAGCGTGGACGAACCGGAGCTATGGGTCTGGATTTTCAAATTAAGTTGCAGTAGTATCAACACCAAAGGATGGTTCCGGTAGTCAATCGCGCGATTTCGAACGGGAAGAATCTGCAGCCTGGCCTTGGTGAGCCATCCCTTTTTATTACCGCATGGGCGGCTTTTGCCCCGGTGAGACAGAGGCCGGCTTTGCCCGCGATGCTCAAATCGCTTCCGATGCACGCGTCTGTTCCCGGACTGTGGAATTGTGACGGTTGAATCGGGCGGTTCGCTTTTTTGAAAGGAATTTTGGGTGGAGTTCAAGGAAAAGAGAACCTCAGGAATTGTCTTAGAACACATATCGACGATATTTAAAGATTACCGAAACCAAGCGATCGTATTAGCTGCCGGGCTTGTGATTCTTACGATACTGTCCTGTCTTCCGTACACTCCCCAGGGGCCGTTCGACGCTCGCGACTACACTCGCATTGCCGGAATGAGGGTCGAACAGCATCTTTGGACAGCACTCATCGAGCCGCTGGGCGCCCCATTCCAGATCGTGGCGGGAGCGCCGGATTTTCGCATTGCAGGGTTTTATACACTCATCTGGGTATTTTTGGGTGCAGGAGCGTTGGGCATATTTGCCGGGTTTCGTTCTCAAAGAAAAAGAACGCTTTTGGGGATTGCGCTCAAGGGAATCTATTGGGCTTTTGCCGCCGCTTCAACTTTGATGCTCGTAGTCTTTTTATTTGTGGCGGCCCGCATTCCAGGCTGGCGGCTGGTTGTTGACAACCCGGACCTGATCGTAGCCGATTTTCACAGTCACACTGTGAAATCTTACGACGCCCTGGTGTCAATGCAGACAAACCTCAAATGGCATGCATCCTGTGGATATAATCTGGTCGGGCTTACCGAACATAACCAACTTTTCGCGCATGAAACTGAAATGCCGGCAGGGTCATCTTTTGATCTGGCGCCGGCGGTCATCTCCGGTCTCGAGGTCCATTCAGGGCCAAGAGCTATGGTCCTGGGCCTTTGCCTGGACCCCGGCATTCAACTCACGGAGCCGGCAACGGATAAGGAGCAGGACCCCACGTCCTGGTTGGCGAGACAGATTCATGGGGATGGGGCGGGGGCTGTCATTGTTGTCACCCTGAACGATTTAAGCGCCGGCGATGTTGCTCAGTTGGCTGATAATGGTATAGACGGATTCGAGATCGTCAATTGCGGCCATCCGAATCTGCGATCGGATCTCCGTCAAGAGGTACTTAATACCTGCCGGTCCCGCGGACTCGTCCTTGTAGCATCCACGGACTGGCACGGATGGGGTGGGATGACCAGGGCATGGACAGTCATAAGAGCACCGGGATCATCCGCACTCTCGCGTACACAACGGGCAAACCTCGCAATGCGCAAACTCAGGGAACGCAACCCGGTGGACGTTATTCCCGTGGCTGCCGGATATATGGGTGAGCCTTCAATGGTGCGCGCGGTTTTCTCTCCGGTGGCCGAGACTCTGAGATACGCCCAGGAGTTGTCGCCTGCGCGGGTTATGTCATGGTGGTTCTGGGTCGCAGTCGTTTTTGTCCTTTGGGTGTTGTTCCGGAGGACCGGTGCTCATCCGGGCAGAGTTCTCCTCGTATTGCTTTTCGGGGGCGCCGGGCTCGGCCTGGTTGTTTCCGGTGTTTCGCTCATTGGACAAGGTGGCACCGCCGCATCCTATTCGGTGCATATCGGCCTCGTTACACTTTCTGCCGGTGCGGCCGCTTTCCTGGTTGCCCTGATTGACGGCCTTTTGATTGTTCGCAAAAGGCGCTGTCAGAGGTTGGTTTCACCGAGTCTGGAAGGCTCGGTCCCATTGTGATTGTGTTCTCCGGACATCGGTAGTAGTTTCCTGTCGCTGAACTCTTCGGCCCCGGTCTTACAGGGCATCTGCACGAATTGCAGAATAAATACCATTCCGGACAGAGCGCACTTTATGGACTGGAACAAGCGGTTTTTTCTTCTCCTGGCTTTCGTGACCGCATTTCGGCTTGTTTATATCCTTGCGGCCCCGCTGGACCTCGTTGCAGATGAAGCCTATTACTGGAACTGGTCTCGCCAGTTGGACTGGGGTTACTTCAGCAAGCCCCCCATGGTGGCATGGATCATCGCGCTTTTCTCAAGGACGATCGGGTCAACTACAGCGGTTGTGCGGTTACCCGCAGTGCTGCTGGGAACTGTTTCGACAACGGTAATCTTCCTGCTCGCAAGACGCATGTATGACTCACGGACGGCCTTCTGGGCGGCCGCGGCGGCGGTCGCTTCGCCCGGCGGGTCCGCTCTGGGCATTTTCATGACCATCGATGCGCTCCTGGTTTGCTTCTGGTCTGTTGCCCTGTACATGTTCTGGAAAGGGCTTGAAAAGAAGGAGGGCGGCTCCTTGGAATGGGTCGCTCTGGCGGCGGCTATTGGACTCGGGCTGCTCAGCAAACAGGTGATGGCCGCTTTCATTGGTCTCATGTTTGTGTTTCCGGTAGTGAGCAGCAGGGATAGGTACCTGCTGAAATCCCCCCGGCCCTATCTGGTTTCACTTTTTGCTCTGGCTGCCCTGATACCGCCCATCCTCTGGAACGCTCATCACGGCTGGATCACATTCCATCACACGGCCTCTCACTTTGAAAGAGGCCCGTCCAATTTGATCGCTACCTCAGCAGAATTCATAGGCGGACAGATTGGCATCGTTTCGCCTGTAACCTGGATCTTATTTGCCGTGCTCTCCGTCTTGCTGCTTTTTCGTTTCAGGGCACAGGACCGTCGCGTCCTCTATTTGCTGTGTTTCAGCCTGGTCCTGCTGCTCCCGGTTCTCGTCCTGAGCTTGAGGCAGAGAATCGAACCCAACTGGCCAGCCGCATTCTATCCCGCCGGAATGATCCTTTTGTCCGCTTGGGGCTGTGGCAACATCTCGGCTGGTTCCAGGCTGGATTCGTGGAGACCTTACTTTAAAAAAGGAGTGATGGTTGGGGCGGTTATGGCGTTGCTTACCTATGCTTTACCGTTTTGGGCCGGCGCTGCTCCCGGTCCCTGGGCGGATAAGCTTGTCGCCAGGGTGCAGGGCTGGGGGCAACTCGGCATTCAAGCAGGCAGGGTACTTGGCGGAGTACCTCGCGCGGAGAGTACGTTTATACTTACGTTCGATCGTCAGTTGGCTTCAGAACTTGCCTTCTATGTGCCGGGGCAGCCAAGGGTCTACAATTGGCCCGGTACCGGAGGTCTGCCGGATAACCAGTACGATATATGGGACGGGCCGAAAATCGGCTGGGATGCCCTGATGGTTTTCCCGGAGAATGATTCCCGAAGACCCGCTGCCATGACCGGTTACTTCCAGGCAGTCACTCGCCTGGACAACATATCATCGGGAGCCGGGAGGCAACACAGCTACAGTCTATACCTTGGAACCTCGCTTAAAAAGTGGCCCATTAGAGATCAATAAAGCTGGATTCCCCGGCAAATCAGGCGTGCCCGGAGGATGCCACCAGTGTCCGCAGAATATCTTCCTTGCCGATTACTCCCACCAGTTTGCCTCTTTCAACAACGGGAATCGTATGAATGCACTTGTTGACCATTATGGATGCTATCTCATCTATGCCCGTTTCCGGGCTGACTGTTACCGGGTCGGTCGTCATGGCGTCCGAAGCCTTTATTGCCGCAATCTTTTGCATTTCTTTCTCGGCTTTGCCGGGCGGATAAATTGGAATGAAAGCATCCAGAATTGTGAAAACCGAAGGAATAGGGAGCTTCTTCTGTTCGGCTATAAGATCGCTCTGGCATATTATGCCAACCAGACTGCCGTCCGGGTCTACGACGGGAACGCCGTTAAAATGACTTTCGAGCAGCAGCTTGGCAATTTCCATTATTTCGGTTTGCGGGGTAACAGTGACGACGTCCCGGGTCATTAAGTCCTTGGCCTTAAGCATCAGAAACGCTCCATTAATGTGGCTATACTTAAATAATCTAAGTCCGATCGAAGTAATCGGGAACATCGCGCCTTTTGGCAAAAGCGCTTGTTTTTTCCGGCGATACCGGTATTTTCACTATATATAGCACAGACATGGGCCCTATTGGTTCGAAAATGCATACCGTCTCAGGGCGACCTTGGGAGCGAACGCCACCGCAATCAATGTAATTTACCCAATACCTCAAGCCCCATCCGCTTTGCCTCGGACATGACATCGGCCTCATCCACCGTAAGCAGCCGTCCGTCCTCAATGACCTGCCGTCCGTCCACCCAGACGAATCTTACGTCGCTTCCCCGGGCCGCATAGACGATATGGCTGACCGGGTCATACAAGGGCATCAGATGAGGTTGATTGAGGTCGAGGGCGATCAGGTCGGCCTTCTTGCCCGGTTCTATGCTCCCGGTCTCATTTCCCAGCCCAATGGCCGAAGCGCCTCCAAGCGTCGCCATCCAAAGCGCCTGCTCGGCGGGGCAGGCGAGGGGGTCTTTTCTGAAAACTTTATGAATTTTGGCCGCAAAGCCCATTTCGGAGAAAAGGTCCAGGTCGTTGTTGCTCGCGCACCCGTCAGTCCCGAGGCCAACCGTCACCCCGGATGAGATCATGTCCGGGATGGGCGCGATGCCGGAGCCCAGCTTCATCGCGCTCTCCGGACAATGGGAGACCGAGGCCCCGCTCTTTGCAATAGAGAGGATTTCATCTTTAGAGAGCCAGATTCCGTGAGCGCACAGCGTCAGTTCGTCGAGCACCCCTAGCGCATCGAGATGCATTCCCGGCCTCCGGCCGTATCTTCTGGTGATTTCACCGACCTCGCCCGCTGTTTCGGAAAGATGGGTCTGAAAGAGGATTTTGTGGCTGCGGCAAAGTTCTTTTACGCGCGTGAGCATCGCGGGCCCGCAGGTGTAGGGAGCGTGGCAGAAAAGGGATGGGCTGATGCGGCCGGCCTGGCCGGGGAAGTTCGACAGAAAGGCTTCCGCGCGTGCTTGGAAATTTGCCGGATCGGGCAGGTCGGGCGTGGGGAACTCCAGGATACCCTGGCCCATGACCGCGCGAATCCCTGAATCAAGGGCGGCGCGAGCGGCTGATTCTTCGAAAAAATAGCCGTCGCAGAAACATGTCGTGCCGCTTTTGAGCATTTCAACCGTTGAGAGCAGGGTGCCAAGATATACGGTGTCCGGGTTTATAAGAGCGGTCTCGAGGGGGAAGATGATTTCCTCGAGCCACCTGTTCAGGGGAAGATCGTCGCCGGCTCCTCGAAAGAGGCTCATCGCCGCATGAGTGTGTGTATTTATCAAACCGGGCATGAGCAGATAGCCGGAAAGGTCAAGCTCCCTGCGCCCCCGGAAAAGATTGCGCAGCTCACTGGATGGGCCTGAAGCCACTAAGCGGTCCCCTTCGATTGCAACGGCCCCGGAGCGCAGCCGGCTCGTGGCTGGGTCGCAAGCGACCAGCCAGTCGGCATTATAGAGCAGCCAATCGACTTCCCGGACTGGTTCATCCTCGGGTTTTTTTGGCGAATTCACGGACATGGCCGAATATTTCCTCGAGATCCAGCGTCAGCAGCATACGGTCCTTCATTATAAGACGCCCGCCGATGACACTGTGGCGTACGTCCGCTGCCCCGGCCGCATAAACGAGATGACTTACCGGGTTATAGACGGGCGTAAGGTGCGGTTTCCTAAAATCCACCACTATTACGTCGGCAAGCATCGCGGGGGCGATTTGACCCGTACGGCCCTCCCAGCCAAGCGCCCTGGCGCCGGACTCTGTCGCCATCCTGAGAGCCGTCGCGGCCGTGAGGACGGTCGGGTCGAGCGTTGCGGCCTTGTGGAGCTTGGCGCACGTGTCCATTTCCCCGAACATATCGAGGTTGTTGTTGCTGGCGCAGCCGTCCGTGCCCAGCGCGACCGTTACGCCCGCTTCGAGAAGGCGCGGGACAGGCGCGATTCCGGAGGCAAGCTTCATATTGCTTTCCGGATTGTGGACCACCTTCACCTGGTTTTCGGCCAGCAGGCCGATATCGGTTTCACTCAGGGCTACACAGTGATCGGCCACCAGGCGGTGGTCCAGTAGACCCAGGGCCGCGAGGTGTTCGACCGGACGTTTGCCGTACCGGTCCAGTATCTGTTTGACCTCTTCTTCATTTTCCGACAGGTGGACAACAAGGGGCACCTCATGCCTGACCGATATATCGTGGCATTTCTTCAGAAGGTCCGGCGAGCAGGTATAGAGGGCATGCGGTTCGACGGCAATGGAAACGAGAGGGTCGCCGCGCCACCTTTCGATGAGCGATTCAGTATGCCTCAGGCCGTTTTCGATCTCTCCGTAGGAGGGAGAAGGGAAATCGTAGAGCACCTCGCCCACGCGCGCGCGCATCCCGGCTTTTCTCGCCGCCTCTGCGACCTTGTGTTCGAAAAGGTACATGTCGCAAAAAGCGGTCGTCCCCGACAGAATCATCTCGGCGCACGCGAGCATCGTGCCCCAGTAGACCCATTGCTCGTTCAGCCTTCTTTCTGCAGGGAAAATGTGGTTCTCCAGCCAGTCCATCAGTGGAAGGTCATCGGCAAGGCCGCGGAAAAGCGTCATAGCGGCGTGCGTATGAGCGTTTATCAACCCGGGGAGGGCCACACATCCTGAAATGTCAAGAGTTTCCGATGATTCAAAAGCTGATTCGATCTGGTCCGAAGGCCCCGCCGCTTCGATCTTGCCGTCCCGGATAGCGATCCCTCCAGGGTTGAAGACGGACGAGCCGGTGTCCAGGGTCAGCACGAATCCGTTCAGAAAGAGAATGTCAGCTTTTTTTTTCTCCGGACTGTTTCTTTGTGGTTCGTTGGCTTGCTGCAATTTGCCCTATCCAATCAAATTTTTGAATTTCAAGTTCAAGACTTTAAGTCTAAAATTAACCCGTAGACTGAAAATTTGCGGTTCAACATAAATTTAAATCTTAAAACTCAGAGCTTAAAAGTATGAAAGTAACTGACGGCCTGCACGCTTTTCTCTGGACTTCACCGTCCGCAAACAATTGCAATACATATCTCATTGACGGCCCGGCGCGGATACTGATCGATCCCGGGCATCTGCACCTCTTCGAGCATGTCGAGGTCCAGTTGCGGGTGCTCGGGATAGAGATTTCCGATATAGACCTGGTCCTCGTGACGCACGCCCACCCGGATCACTTCGAAGCGGCCAGGCTGTTCAAGAATCAGCCGGCCGTTTTCGCGGTCAGTCTCGAAGACTGGCGCATGATCCAGGAGATAGGCAAACACATGGGTCCGATGTTCGACCTGGATGCCTACACTCCCGATTTTCTCCTGGGACCGGGCAACCTGGATCTGAAGGGGATCAGGCTGGAAGTAATCCCCTCGCCGGGGCATTCGCCGGGATCGGTGGCGCTGCACTGGCCTGCACGCAAGGCGCTCTTTACCGGCGACGTGCTTTTCCGGGACAGCCTCGGGCGTACGGACCTTCCGGGCGGAAACGGCGGCGCCCTCAAACAGAGCATTAAAGCACTCGAACCCCTTGATTTGGAATTGCTCCTGCCGGGGCATGGAGAGATCCTCTCGGGAGGCGCCCAGGTCAGGTCGAATTTCAAAAGGGTCGAAGAATTCTGGTTCAGTTACATTTAACGCCTGGTTATCAAGCGGACCAGGCTTCAGGATACTCCACTTTCCTTGCTGCGGGCCTCCTCAAGCTGGCTCAGCCGCTGCTCGAGCAGTTCCACCCTGGCCTGCAGGTCCGCGAACTCCTTTTTGCGAACCACCTCCAGGTTTTCGGAGATTTTCTTCAGGGACGACTGTAACTTGGAACTCATGTCCCCCCATTCCCGCTCGCCGCTCTTGACCATGTCTTCGGCCAGTTTCTCCGCTTCGTCGCTCGTTATTTTCCCCTCTTCCACGAGCGACCGGGTCGCTTCGCGGATTTTATCGCGGGTGAGCACCGCCGCGCCGATTCCGGCAAGCATACTTTTTCTCAAAAACTCCAGCATTGCAGCTCCTTTTTCCTTATTGGCGCGCCTTTTCGAAGGCGCAAAAAAAGAAGTCGGAAAAATCCAAAGTATCTATAGAATAGCAACATTTCGCGGACACGCAATGACGATCTGAGGCCGGAGCAGTTATGAGCACCACCAGGCGTGAGATCATGGCCCTTTTGCCGGAGGGGGAGTACGGGGCAAAGTCCATTTCCAAGATTCTGTGCATCAGCGAAAAGTGGGCTTAGGTGTTTACTTGCCTTGTGAAAAGCGCTTCTCAAAGTATTTCCCGTTTTCCTCAAGCCATCCGCGCTCTTACTGCCCCTTTTCATATGGCGTGACCAGAGCATTTGAAATCCCAAGCCCTCTAAGCACTTCGAGTGCCCGCTCAGATATTACAAACCCTGGGGCCCTGCCGATTCCGAAGTCATCCTGTCCCGGTATACTCTCAATTTCTAACCAAACGAATCTCGGAAGCACCAGATCGGGGACCAGTTCCTGGAAAAGTTCAGAAGTCGTGACCTCAACTTTATTAAATTATTTACTTGCCTCGTGAAAAGCACTTCTCAAGGTATTTCCTGTTTTCCTCCTGGCACTCGCGCCCCTACTGCCCCTTTTCATACGGCGTGACTAGAGCGTTTGAAATCCCGAGTCCTCTAAGCACTTCAAGCGCACGCTCAGAGATGACAAGCCCAGGGTCCTTACCGATTCCAAAGTCGTCATGCCCAGGTTTACCCTCAATTTGTAACCAGACGAATTTTGGAAGCTGTCGATTCGGATAGATCTGCTCGAATTGATCGGACTTTGTGACCGCTACATCATCGAAGCCCACCCCCGTCAACTGCGCACGCTCTATTTCGCGAGCCAATCTTTCCGACACGATGAAACAGGGTGTACTCTCCAGAAGTTCGTCTCCGAGCCATCCATCGAATTCATAGTGTAGCTTGCGGACAACCATTTTGCCGGAGGAGCGATCAATCACGCTATGCTCGCCAATCCCCCCCGCAACCTCAGGCTCTATTAGGTAGTATTCCATCGTCATTCACCCCCCATTGGCGGCATAAACTTTGAACCGAACATCGAGTCAATTTCTGTGGCCTTTTGGGGAACTATGCTTTTGCGGATACGGCCGCAGGTCACAATAAAGGGTCGGTAGAACCGAGTTGGGAGTAATTCCGGTCGGCCTAAGTTAGAAGGTCCATCATATATTTTCTCTATTTCGATGGCTGTCCCCTATTTACGCCTCGTTGCCCCTTTGCAATTTAAATTGCAATTTGAACCCTGCAGCGTTGATCTCGGCACTCGCTTTTTCAAAGAGCAGGCTTGCCTTTTCACTCAATGGGAATTGACTAACCAGCTCTATGAGCACCTTCCGGCCATTTGTCTCAGGAAGCTCCTTGACCATCTCGCCGCTTTCGATAAATCGAAGATACGCGTTCAGCTTATTCTGTAAAAGAAGCAGATGTTCTCCATCACCATGGTCCCAGGGTAAATGATCGCTAATCGTAAGGTATACGTCTCCGGACTTGGGATCGATGCTCACAAAATCTACAATCTCATTTTGTTCTATGGACATCACTTTCTCCATCTCTAGTACCCAGGATAATCTGGACCTCTGTGGATGGAATTTACTCACCGGAGTAACTCCCGGTTTATCTTGCTCGTTTATGCCGGCGCTTTCGAGCCGACCCCAAGGATTCTCCGCGTTTCACAATCGTCGGCAAATTCAGGCATCATAAATCGCGTACTCAATAAGCCTCTCGCATTTCTGCCTGGTAGTAGCGTGCAGTTTTTCAATGATGAAGTCATCCAGCACATCCATGGCAATGTGCACCTCCAAAAAGTACTTTAACCCGAGACGCTTTGGTTCTTCCGGCGCCATGTAATCCTCAGTCAGTCTGAAGACAGCCGCTTCAGATTCCGGAGTCTATTTCTCCCCCGCAAAAATCACGTTCTCTTCCTCTAATTTGTCGAGTTTCTCGACCAGTTGCAGCAGTGTCATGATCCGCTCCGAGACTTATGAACCAGCTCCTCAGATTGCGAAGATTCCTTGCCGGGTAGGGTGTATTGTCTACCAAAGCTCCACATTAGGTATCAAGGGAGATGGCATCCCAAGATTCACTACTCAGAAGCCATTCCAGTGCACGACGTCGTTCAATAATCACGTAGGATTTGAGGCCCGAAGGCGGTTCATTGCCCTCGATTTCAGCCTGACGGATCACCCAATGAAGACAGTATGCAAGATCGCAAGCTGCAACCAACTCATCACGCGGCCGCAATTGCGCTTTTCGCCGCAGTTCCGAGCTGCTCTGGCTGACTTTGAGATTTGGCATTAAGGTAACAAAATGGTTGTCACAGTCTTTCCAAAAGTCTAACTGCGGGACCAAGCTCAACGCCCACGCCAGTGCCCACATTCCTTCAATTTGTGTTTGAAAGAGCTGCGGTGGTCCTTCACTTCGTTCTAAAAAGCGAAGCTCACCATTCGTCAACGATGCGCCAAGTTTTTCCTGACGGATCCAGGCTAGAGACTTTACTCTGTCAAAGCCATAGGAGGCAGCCGCTACAGGGCTTATACATAGCAAACGATTAAGTACTTCATCTTGATCGCGCAGCTGAAGGCCATCATCCAACACAGGCAAGCCGGTTGGAATAGAGAGCCCAGCCTTAGCTAAAATGCTCAACGACTTTGCTCTGATTTGATCAGTTTCCATAGAAGCTAACATAACCACCGATTCCTCCGGGATGAAGTAAAGGTTGTAAAACCGGGTTGGTATGCTCTGTCGTCCTGAGCAATTGAAGCACGTTGCGATTATCGATCGGATGGTGCCAGATCGTGCCAGGAGGATTGAGCAGATTCCCGCCTGATCCGGACTCCATGTGAGCCAGAACGTCACCACCTAGTTGCTCATCGAACATTTGAGCCAACTCTGGACTGGACCGGAGTTGGCCATATAAAGCGTTGTTCGCAGAAACACTATGAGCCGAACGCGAAAGGCCGGTAATCCGTTGCTCTGACAGGGCCTCGTAGACGTTGAAATTCGCTCGGGCCGCTGCGCTCTCCTCGGCCACGCCGCCAACTTTAGCCAGTGTGGGAACTTTTGACGCAAGGCCTTCTCCCACGAGATTTGCAAATTTGCCGAGCACCGAGTCCAAAAGATAAGCCTCCAGTGCAAACTGTCCAGCACGTTCACTCAATCCCTCCGCAAGGGCATCAGCAGAATCTTTCGGCGGTGCGAGATTTCTGAGGCCCGTCACGTTGGCTATCGAGTCGTGGAAAGCGTTATATGTTTCTTCGCGCGACGGCAGCTCCTTGCGTGTGTCGTCTTCTTGCGCGATAACCGGGCCCCACGCTGACGAATACAACCAAGAGAGCAGCTCCGACATTGCCTTTGCTGCACCTCGTGCAAGCCCCACGTTGGAACTCTCGATCAGGCCTGTCGGTTCGTTTGGGAGAGCCTGTTCTTTGAAAAGAGTCCATAAAGGCTGCCTGACATCCGGCCGCAAAGAATGCTCGCGGAGCGGCCCAACTGTAGGCTCGGGTGAGGCCGCGTTCCAGATATCCTGTAGAATCTGCGGAGCATTCTCGCGGTAGAGCCGTTCAGGTGGACGCGGCACTGAGGCAAAGAGCGGCTGTGCGGGAGCTGCCGGGATCTTGTCATTTATCCAGGAGTCGGGATCATAAGAGCTTAGTTGCGACCCCTGATCTTCGCCCGCATAAGAGACCGTTTGCGGCCTGGGCTGTTCGGGAAAAATGGAGAAGTCAAAAGGCATCTCTTTTGGCGAAACGCGGTTCTGATCTTCGGGGAAGGCCGAAAAATCAAACGCCATCACTTTCAACGGGGCGGGGTTTTCTTGTTCGGGAAAAGCCGAGAAATCGAAAGCCATATCGGGCATTAGTCACCTGCCTTTTGCACTGGCACAATGTTTGTCAGGGAGTATTCCTTTTCGATGTTGGGATTCTTGGCAATCATTGCTCTTTTGGCGGCGGAGATCGTTTCCTCCGATACTACTCTTCCATGCGCCTGGAGCTGCCTGGCTATCCATAAACTGAATGGATCACTGTTCTCAGGGTTGTCTCCGGGGGCGGTCTGTAGCCGTTGTGCGGGCTTCCCTGAGGCTGGCGGTGCGGTTGCAGGTTGGTTTGGCGTTCCGTTCGGAAAAAGAATTCCTCTGGCGATTTCGCGTTTCTGAATATCCGTTGGAATTTTATTGTTGTTATTTTGCCGCCAGTCCTCCAGGGCCTGCCCGAATTTGCCTACGAATTCATTCCATTTCTGCTGAGCCGGCACAAAGGGCAAAGCGCGGTCCATTTTGTAGAACGGGGATTCGGCGGAAGCGGCGGCCTGGATTGTCAGGTCCTTAACTGCGGAGATCGAGGAAATAAGATCCGTGTGTTTTGCAGCCTCGGTAGCATCGTTGTTCCGAATCTTATCCTGCGAGCTTATCAGATTGTTTAGTTGACCAACCGGGATTCCGCCGTAAATAGGACATAAGATTCAAATTCGAGAATCGGGCGCGGTCCGTATCCTTCATGCCGTTTAAAGTGTCATAGAGTTGGTTCGTTTGCGCACTGGCGGGCGGGTCCCACATGGCCGTAGCGTTGGCGTTGATGGCGTTATTCACCACTCTGTAAGCGGAGGGATCGCTTTTGAGAATGGCGTTGTAGGCATCCACCAGGTGTGGATTGGTTAAAAGATCCTGTTCAGACTTAATGGCCTTTGCACCGTTTAATGCCGCATTAAGGATGTTCCAGTTCGCCTGACTGGTCATGTTTTCGGCGTGAAGCTGCTGCCCCATCTGCTGGATGTAATGGCTTCGATACCGTCCTTCGGCGGTCGGGTCTCCGAGGTGTTCCTGCCGGGCCAGATCGGTTACCGCCTGAAGACCTGTCTCGTAGTTCTCTTTGAGGTTTTGAGCGGTCGGGACCCCGTTTGCGGCGTACATCATCGAATGCCGGTCAACGTAGCCCTTGATGTAATTTGTGAACTGGCCGGCGCTCATGTCGGGAGTGCCGCCGTTTAGGGTGATGGCCTTGAGATTTCCAACGACTTCTGCTGCGTTGGCGTCGGGGTCTGCGTGAAGAAGCGCCTTTGCCCCGTCCAGCCCCTGCTGGTGGGCAAGGTAGACCTCCCACGGTTGCGGCTGCCGGCCAAGGTCCTTGGCAAGCGCGGCGGTGTTTTGCCTCGCGAGGGCCACTCCGAGCTGCACCTGGCGGGAAGCGTCCAACCGGTCCTGATCGGTCCCGCCAAGATCGGACCACGTTCCGGAGGTGTGTTGAAATATCCCTGTAGCACTTGAATCGGGATTTTTGGTTGCGGGGTTTGTGACGCCTCCCTCGGCGCTCCAGATGGTCAGGGCCGTGCCCGGATCGACCCCCTGGCGCTGCGCTTCCCCAGCTATCGCCCGGGCCATTGCGCCGCCGGTGACTTTGCCGTAGGCATTCTGAGCGGATTGCAGGTCCTGGATGGGCTTTAGGAATTGTTCAAGTTCCCCCTGGGCGCTTCCGGAAATTCTTTTTTTTGCGGCTGCGTCCTGGTAGGTCGCTATTGCGCCTTCGGGATCGAAAATGGCCCGGCGCTTTATGACGGCGCTCCAGAGCTTGTCGTTATTTTTGCGCAACTGATATTCGTATACTTCGTCGCTCCAACCATGGCTGTTGGCGTAATTCGCCGTCTGGTTGTCAAGCTGGTTTACCGCGGCTGCGACACGCCGGGGATCGTTATAATTTGCTTCAGCCTCAGCGATCAGATCACTCAATACTGCGTTATGGGTGTTCCATTCCCACTGTTTGGTCTGACCGGCGGCATAGCGGGCCATCCCGTCAAGGTCGCCTTCGACCCGGCGCGTGCTCCTTTCGTCAAAAAGCCTTTGCTGGTACGGATTCAGATTTTCGCGAGTCTGATTTCTAAGATCGTTTATTTGCTGTTGATACTGGGGGAAAGCGGCTTCGGCGTCTTTGCCCTCGAGCTTCATGTAGTTTTGGGTGATCGCCCTTAGTTGCGGCGAAAACTGGTTCGCATAAGCCTCCTGCACGGCTGTTTCGTTGGCAAGCTGCTGTCGCCGGAGGGCGTTCTGCTGGAGCGCATCGCCTGTTTGCTGGAGCGTCTGCCCGACCTGGCCGCCGAAGGCATCAGGCGTTGCTCGATCGATGGTATTGTAGATCATCTGGCCCTGCGGCATGACCGATGGAACGAATGGATCTCCCGGAACTATAGGCATCGGATAAACTCCTTTGAAGCGGGAAGCGGGAAGCGGGAAGCTATCAGGGCTACTGCGGGAGCAGCTCTACCTTCCATGACAGCGCCTTCCTGTTAACCTTCGGCCTGTACAAATGCCCTTCCGCCATTGACTCAAGAAATTCACAGTGTGCGGCAAATATGATATGGGGAACGATTCTTTTCTGCAAAACGGCAACCAGAAACGGTAACCAGATGCGGCAACGAGAAACGGCAACCAGAAGCGGCAAAAAGCAGAGATGAAAAATTTTTTCCGCGTCGGGGTTAACGGGCGAACATGGAGAGAACAGGGTCAGGTCCGGGCCAGACCCAATGCCGCTAACTTAAGAGAAACTCCTGTCCTTTCGCTCCTTTACGAGTTTCGGGTTTGGAAAGTGGGGACGCCTCCTGGTACTCACGTTTGTTATTTTTGCGACGCTTCCCCTCCAAGCCGCGACTCTTCCTTCGATATTCCTGCCGGTCCCTGGTGAATCGACGATCTGGTTTATATCGGACCCGGTGTTGTGAACAGCAATGTACGTGTGTTGCCCAAACAGAAGCCCACACGTGTGCATCTGTAAAGGCCAACAAGAGCTTCAAGAACAATCGCGTCTCTGTCAGGGCTCGTCCAAAACTGAGCTGTCCGACCGAGAGCTTGACCAGCCGACAGGCATCGAGCATTGCTATTCGTATCAGGCTACAGACGATCATGTGCATTAACAGTTCCTGGTGAAAGGACTTGGGCGTTTGGCAATGCCAGCAGGTTGCACGCAGGCTGCACTTAAAATCACGATAGAAAGTCTCGATATCCCAACGCATGTGATAGAGTCTTGCCAGTTCTGATGCGGGGAACTCCATAGGGTCCATAAGAGAGGTTACCAGGCGGCGGCGGCGAAAGCCGTTTCGGTGAGCAAAAAGAACTCGCACCGTTACTGTTGTTTTGTCGCTGTAGTCTATTATTGCGCAGAGATAGTCACTTTCTGCCAACCTCCGCAGCACCTTGGGACGCAAATTATCCCTGGCAGGGATGACGAAGTGGGCAGATCGAGCCATGATCTTTCTAAAGATTGCACAGAGGTAAAAGCCCGAATCCAACAAAAGCAAATCACCCTTCTTGAGGCGGCCGATCAGTTTTGGGAAGAGTCTGTATTCTGAGGTGCACACCTTGCCGAAGACAAACCTCAGGGGTGCGCGGCTGATTAGATCGAAGAGGCAGCAGAGCTCAACGGCAATCGGTCCCAGTCCCCGCGATCCCTTGTGTGAGCCGAAACACTTCCAAAGGGGCTGAGATTCGGGTAGAGCCAGAGTGGTCCTATCGCAGGCAAGCAGGCGCAATCCATGCCAACGACTGCGTTTGGTCCCGCAGGCTTTTTGCAGCCGCGATACCAGTTGGCCATGTAACCAGCAAAGACCGTCAAGGGGAAAAACGCGAACGCGCCTTGCAAAACGCGGGCACAGAAACGGACCATCTTATATTGAGATCTCCGGTAGCCAGTCGAAGAATTTCATGAAGGCTGGACCGGGCAGTGTCCAAAGAGACGGCCAGCATCAGCCAAAGGGTCCCCAGAGTCCCCAGCTTGCGGTTGCGGCACCACTCCTTCTTTAGACGCCGTTTACCGTCAAGTGCCTCGACGATGTCGGTATCCAGCCATTTTGCAAGCAAATTCAGATCGGGCTTTACCATGTGGTTATCCCTCCTTGGAATCTAACAGGCAAAAGGTAGCAGGAGCGCTCTGGCGAACAAGGATGCCCCGACGTGCCTTTTTTGCCAAGGCACTGGAAAGGGCGTCTCTGTCTGTGAGCCGGCCAAAACGCTTCTGGAGTAGTTGCACAAGTTCATCGACGTGCAGGGGCTTTCGTTCTTCTGCCAGCACTTGGATCGAAAGATCAACCAGGGACTGGCGTCTTCTCCCTCGCCTGGGTGCAGGGATAGGCTCGACATCAGGTTTTCCCCGCAGTTGTCGGATAGCGCGCAACTGATATTCGAGTTGCAGCTCAAGCACTTGCAGAAGGACTTCCTTGAATTCCTGCGTTTTCATAGGATGGTCTCCTCGTGATTTGGTGGCAACTTTCAACATCAGTATATATACTGTCCTACCTTGCATATTACTGACTGTTTGTCAAGAAAAAAATGCAGGGGAAATGAGTTAGGTCAAGGTGAAGGTTAATTGGCTCAGTTGGCTGGAGAAGGTCGGTAGGTCCTGGAGGGGCGGCCTTTGTGGCACGCTAAATAGGCTGGTATTTCAATAACTTACTTAAGTTAGCGGCATTGGGCCAGACCCCTTGCATGTTGCATTGAAAGGCGGGTCGGTTTGAGTAGCTCTTTTTGCGTAAAGCAAAAGGGATTGAAGAAGCGGGATTCGCCTCCCGATGCTTTCTTCCCAAGTTTGCTGTCACGAGTTTGCCCTTTTCGATCTCAAATAAATGTGTAGAGTAGGGCAGGCAATCTGGGGTGAAGCTTTTATTCGATTGCGTCAAAATTCCTTATGATATTAGAACGATATGGAAAGACCCGAGCGAGGCGCAACCAATCAGCGGAACAAATTTGACTTGTAAGGATCTGAGGCGGGCGGCCTATGAGCACGACCAGGCAGGAAATCATGGCCCTTTTGTCGGAGGGGGAGTACGGGGCAAAGAACATCTCCAAATTCATTCGCATAAGCGAAAAGGAGGTCTACGAACACCTCGAGCACATCGGCCGTTCACTCAAGTCACAGAAGATGAGGCTCAAAATCACCCCGGCGCTCTGCCTGCAATGTGGTTTCAGATTCGAGGACCGAAGCCGTTTTACGTCGCCGGGAAAATGCCCCCGATGCAAAGGAGAGCACATTCAGGACCCCCAATACGGCATCCAATGACCGTTTACAATCCTCATCGCAATCGTATATTTCATCTAAAGACCTCATCTTCGGCGCCGAGACGGAAGGGGTTTTGTTCGAGGGGGTGGAGGATGGACTTTAGCGATTATGAAAAGTTCAATGGAATCGAAATAAAGCGGGCAATTACGGTAAACAGGCAAGCTGCCGAGGTTTACCGCTTCTGGCGAAACCCGGAAAATCTTCCTAAAATAATGTGCGATGTGAAAAAGGTTACGATTCTGGATGATAAGCGTTCGCACTGGGTGGTGGGAGGTCCTCTGGGGATTCAAATGGAGTGGGATTCGGAGCTTACGGAAGACATTCCTGAAAAGCTGCTCAGTTGGCAATCCGTCGGAAAGGCCGACGTGAAGAGTATCGGATGTGTGGAGTTTGCCCCTTCTTCGGCAGGCGGCGGCACCGAAGTCAAAGTGTCGCTTAAATACGCTCCTCCCGGCGGCCGCCTGGGGTTCGCCGTTGCCAGGTTTTTTGGCGGCAACCCGTCCAGGGAGGTGGCAGGCTGCCTTCTACTGTTCAAAGATCTAATGGAAACGGGCCAACACGGCGTTACCGGCGCCCGATTGCCTGACGCTGCATGAAAAGCATGCGGATATAATACATTGGATGTTGGAATCCATGTTCTCGCCAATCCGCCACTGGTTATCCTGCAATAGTTAACCTTGCTAAATGAAATGACTTAGTAGATAATAGAGGCTCGAATAATCCCGTTATGCCATACTTTTTCTAGAAAAGGTGAGTTAGATGAAAAGCAAGCAGGAGCGCATAAAGAAGGCGAACAGGACCTACTGTGACGGGCATGCCCAGGAGGGCATAAAGATTTGCCGATGGGAAAACATGCCTGGCTGGCAGAAATTCCTGAAGGGCGAAATTACCGAGACTCAGCTCTCCGTCGAGGCCAAACAGGAACTGGCCGAACTGGACCAGGCATTCGGAAAATACTTGCGGTCCGATACGGACAAAGATGCCCCTGAGCCATCGCACGAGGACCTCCCCGAGGAAAAAGCCAGGATCGCCAGTAAGGTTTACAGGAAGGCGTGTGTGGATTCGGGCAAGAGCTTATGCTTTTTCAAGAACTTCACGGCATGGCAGGAGTTCGTGCACGGCGAAATTGGAGAAGACCAATTTTACGAAAAAGCGCGCGAAGAAATCCTCAAAAGCGCAACCGAGCAACGAAGCAATAATTGATGCTGGAAACATGAAGTGGGGAGCGGGGAGCAGAGAGCGAGAAGCGGAATACTTCTTCATATCTGCCCCCGTTTTTCTCACGCGGCGCGTTCTTTAATGGATGTTTCTCTTGCGTATTCCTTCATTCCGGTTACATCGATCACCACTACCGGTTGATCTCCGACGACCCACGCATCGTGCCCCGGAGGGATGTTGCTGAAATCCCCCGGTCCGAATTCGTCTTCGCTCCCATCATCCATCACAACGTGAAGCCTGCCCGAGACGTGGTATTGGGTGTGCGGGGCCATGCAACTCTCCGTTCCGACAATCGGTTTGAGGCTTTCGGACCATTTCCACCCGGGCAGCAGGGTCGCTTTTCCGAAGACTACCCCGCCCACTTTGGCCAGCTCCAGTTTCCCCTTTGGAAAAGTCCGCACCTCATCGGGCGCCGCTATGTTCATTTTTGTCATTTTATTTTCCATCCCGCAGGACTCCTTTCAACCTGGATTACAAGCGAGCATACATATAAGAATGGTAGGCACTTATCACAGCTATTCAACACTGCGCAAATTCGACATCGGGAGATGTTGTGTTCAACGTGACTAAGTGTGCGCTTTCAGCCGGCGGCGTCCTGACCGCTTTAGCCCCGGGTTCGGGCAATTCAAGCTCCAGGGCGAGCGGAATCGACATATCGCTTGCATGTTCGGTTTGGAAATCGTATGGTTTTTCGGCCTTTGGGGGTTGTTCCCGAAGTTTTTTCGTGCATAATCAGACCTCACAATGCGGTTTCGGGCATTATGCGCGTGCAGAGTTGTTTAACTGATCCCAAAACCCTGGATATTGGCTGTGGAAAGTGAAACCGTTCTAACACCCGTTCTGAAGACTTCTTCAGAGCCTCTTTCGAGGCTCCATGTGACCGGGCTTTGCCTGCTTCTTGCCGTGGTCATTCTTTTCGGCGCAATGGTGGAATTTCGGGGTGCGCTGGCCAACAGGCGTATGACCGATATCGGTCCTTACCTGAGAGCCGCGTGGTCGGTCCGCACCGGCGGGGATATGTACAAAATCACCGATGATAATGACTGGCATTACTTATACCCGCCTGTGTTCGCGATCCTTATGACTCCACTTGCAGACCCTCCTCATGGAGAGGACCGGACGGGATACCTGCCTTACTCGCTAAGTGTGGGGATTTGGTATGTCATTACGATGGCTCTCGGGGCTATCGGCATCGGAATCCTTGCGCGGACCATGGAAGATCCGTTCAGGAACCTTGCCGCAGGCCGGGGACGCCGTTTTTCACTGCGTTGGTGGGCATTGCGGACCGCTCCCCTGCTGGTCCTCCTTCCGGCTATCGGGCGATGCCAAATGCGGGGGCAGGTGGGTCTGCTCATCGTATTTTTGTTTTGCTGTTTCGCCGCCGCTATTCTCAAAGGCAGGCGGTTTCGCGCCGGCCTCTGGCTTTCCGGCGCAATTTGCGTGAAAGTGCTCCCAGCCGTTATATTGGTCTTCGCTTTATGGCGCCGTGACTGGCGCATGCTTTCCGGAAGCGCCGCAGGACTCCTGGTGGGACTCATTCTCTTGCCCCTTATTGTACTTGGTCCGGAGAGGACTGTAGCCTCGTATAAATCATTTTATCAGGAAATTGTTGTTGCGGGGATCAGGGGCGATTCCGGAGGCACCCGCGGGGCAGAGCTTACGGGAATTACGAGTACAGACAGCAACTCCCCGATGGTCGTGCTGCATAATATTATGAATCCCGATAAGAAAAACCGCCCGAAGACGGCCCATCCCGGCGTGCGCGTTGCGCATTGGGCGATAGCTTTTATCATGCTGGCAATTACCCTGTTTGCTTCCGGATGGAAGGGCCGATGGTATTCGGGAAAAGTGGATGCGACCATGGCGGAGGTCTCCTTCATCTATGCCTTTATCCCGTTGATGTTTGTGGCAAGCCCTGTATTCCATCCTCATTACGTTTCGATGGCTGTCCCGCTGGTGATGGTGCTCCTTGTCATGCTTTGGGAGAGGTATTCATACGGGCATATTCCTCCCGGGTGGCAGGCTGTGTTCTGGTTCATTGCAGTAAGCCACATTTTGACGTCGATAGACATGGGGCCTTTTCTGTATCTTCGGGATTTCGGACTTGTTTTGCTGAGCACCCTGGCACTTTGGGTGGCGACCCTCGTAGCGATCAAGCAGACCGCTCTCGTGCCTTTTGTATCCGAAACGCCCTTGCCGAGGCCTTCTCAATGCAACATCGAGAAGATCGCTGTGATTCTACCGGCCTTTAATGAGAGGGAGGTCATCGGACAGGCTGTGGATTCGGCAATCGAGTTTTCAGCGCACAACCCGAACTTCCATTTCCTGTTCGTAAACGACGGTTCCACTGACGGCACTGTTGAAGTGCTCAAGGCATCCCTCCAGGGACGCGAGACAGGGAACGTCTCCTTCGTGGGTTATGAAACCAATGAGGGGAAAGGACACGCGATCAGGACCGGTTTCGAGGCGATCGATGCGGATGCCTACTGCTTCATGGATGCCGACATGGCTTATTCCACCGATTATTTGAAAGTCATAAAGGAAAAACTGGAGGGCGCAGATATAGTAATCGGGTCTCGCAGTTTGTACTCGCGCCTTACGGGAGAGCTGGCGATAATAAGGCCGCTGATGGGAAGATCGTTCAACTGGATTGTAAGGTCAGCTCTGGGTCTGCCTTTCAGGGACACACAGGCGGGCTTGAAGGGGTTTCGCCGGGAGGCCGCAGAATGTCTGTTCAGAAAAAGCAACGTGAGCGGGTTCAGTTTTGATGCGGAGATTCTTTTCCTTGCCCGGAAATGCGGCCTCTGGGTTGAAGAGTTCGAGGTGCGGGCGAGTGGAGAGCATGAATACAAGGGGGGGTGGCGTCTTCCTTCCATGTCCCTCGCCATGTTCCGGGACCTGCTCCACATCAAGTGGAGAAACTTCAAGGGGCAGTATGACTAAACGTGTACTGCTGAGCCTTGATGTCGAGGAGTTCGACCTCCCGAATGAATACGGTTTGCAGATAAGTCCTGAGGAAGGAATCGCAGTAACGAGCGAAGGACTGATCCGTGTGCTCCACCTGCTCGAAAGTCTGGATGTCAGGACAACCTGTTTTGTGACTGCAAAATTTGCTCAGAGCCGCCCGGATCTGATGGCAGGAATAGCCGGAAGATATGAAATAGCATCCCACGGCCTTAATCATTCATGCCTCAAACAAGGCGATTTGTCAGCTTCGCGCATCGAACTGGAAAGATTGACGGGCAAGAGGGTATGCGGGTTTCGAAGCCCCCGATTAAAAGCCGTCCGTCATGATGAGATCCTCGCCGCAGGGTATGCCTATGACTCTTCCGAGAACCCGATATGGCTCCCCGGCCGATATATGAATCTCTTCAACCCTCGCTTGCCTTACCGCTCAAAGGGCTTGCTCGTCCTTCCCATATCCACGAGTCCCGTAATACGGTATCCTCTTTTCTGGCTTAGCTTTAAACGTTCACCCCTCCGGCTTTTCAAGGCCATGTCATCATGGGCGCTAAATAGCAACGGTTATCTGAATATCTTTTTCCATCCCTGGGAATTCAGCGATCTTTCTTCATGGAGTCTCCCCGCGTGGCTGAAGAATCCGAACGGCGAGGGGATGCTCAAAAAGCTGGAAGCATACCTCCTATGGCTCAAAGGAAGGGCAAGTTTCGTCACCTGCGCCGATTACGCCGGCTATCCTATCGAGCATTAAACCCCCTGATTTTCCTTAATTTCTCTCGCCTTTTTCCCATAACGTGTTCTTTAAATTTAGGTATTGACATCATAAATTATCAGCATATAAATAGAAACTAATATGTTGTTTTATTTATTTGAGCGGTCGTGAGGTATCGTTTGAGATCGGTCGAAATGGCCTCATCTGCCGGAGGCGGGGCAATGGGAAGAAAAGGAGATCAGAAGTGTCTGAAAACGAATTATACGACTGCATTATCGTGGGCGGCGGTCCGGGCGGGCTCACCGCCGGCATATATGCCATGAGGGCCGCACTCAAGACGGTGCTCGTCGAAAAAGGGGTGCCGGGCGGTCAGGTCGCCATCACCAAGGGCGTTGAGAACTACCCCGGCTTCATCGAGATTAGCGGGTTCGAACTTTGCGACAAATTCCTGCAGCATGCGAAATCGTATGGCCTGGAGATGATCCAGCAGGAAGTTGTGGCCATTGAGCCCGGACTCGCGCTCCATTCGGTCCGCCTTGCCAATGGGGGCGTTTTGCAGGCCTATGCAGTGATTCTGGCGGCAGGGGGCAGTGCAAAAAAGCTGAACGTTCCGGGTGAGATCGAGAACTTCGGTAAGGGAGTCTCCTACTGCGCGACTTGCGACGGGTTCTTTTTCAGGAATAAAACGGTTGTGGTCGTAGGCGGTGGTGATACTGCCCTGGAGGACGCTCTTTATCTCTCAAAGATCACGAACCATGTCTACCTGGTCCACCGCCGGGATGCCTTTCGGGCAAGCCGGATTCTCCAGCAGCGTGTCATCGCCGAGCCCAGGATAGAAATCCTCTTGAATACGGTTGTTACTGAAATCCAATCCGATGACAACGGGGTCCGTGCAGTTTCTATCAAAGACACACAAACTGGTGCTCAAAGGGAGCTTGCAACTGAAGGCGTCTTCATCTTTGCAGGCTTTTTCCCCAATAACCAGCTTGTGCCCATCGGCATCAAAGTGAGTCCTGTCGGCTATGTGATAACCGATGAGAAATGTGAGACGAGCATTCCGGGCATCTTCGCCATCGGGGATCTCAGGCAAAAATACGCCAATCAGATCGTGATCGCCGCCGCCGACGGCTGTACGGCAGCTCTCGCTGTTGCCCATTTTGTCGAGATGAAAAAGGCGAGCACCGTCTGCTGCGCAACTGCCGGGGAAGTCTCTGCCGGCTCGGCCTAAAACAGGACGGATGATTGTGTATGGAAAAGCTAGCTCGAGAAAAACCGTTAAATGAGCTCGATGCAGGAGAAAAAGGTTCGGAAAACCCCGCAACAGCGGAGCAGGAGGCAATGGTGCTGCGCGACGAGCACTTCCAGACGGTCGCTTTTCTGGCAAAGAGTCTTTCCGATGAAAACCGTCTGAGAATTCTTCTCTGCGTTAGCAACGGGAAAAAATCGGTCTCGAGCATCGTTGAGGAGCTCGGTCTCTCGCAGCCCCTTGTTTCCCATCACCTGAAGGAGCTCAAGCGATCGCTGCTGGTCAAGATCGACCGCAACGGCCCTTTCATCTATTACGAAATGGTTGACCCCAGAATCCTTGATGTCATCCGCACTTTGAGTACTGTGGCAACAGATCTGTTAACTGCGAGGAAAACCTTTTGAGAAGGGGGGGAGGTGGTCTCATCGGTATGGAAGAAATGCTGAAAATGGTTGGCCGAATGGACCCTGAAGAAGCGCTCACCGAGATATCCAAGGTACTGAAAGTGCTTTTCTCCTCTCTGGGTGAAGAGGCGCGTTCGCAATTCCTTTGGGACCTTATGGGAGAGTCCGGAGGAGACAAGGTATCGAGTCTGGTTCATCTCTGACTGGCCGAGTGCATGGGCGAAGGTGTCGACCCGACGCAAATGTGTCAGAGGCTGGTGGATAAAGTTGCCCAGTCAAAACAGCTTATGGCGATGACCGACCCGGATCTTCTGGTTCTATTCGAAGACTGGTTTGAAGAACTGGAAGAAGAGATCATCTCACTGGTCAGCGAGCGTGGCCCTCTCAATCCGGGGGAGCTTGCCGAAAAGACCGGACTCTCCCTGAGAGGGGCAACGTTCCTCCTTTCCAAGCTCAAACGCGAGGGAAAGCTCTGAGCGGTCCCAACTGCCTTTTTCAAGAAGAGAGGCTTTTTATGCAAAACAAGAAAACGACGCTCATAGCCTTCGTGGCGGTTTTGCTGACAATTGGAGTTCTCTGGTTTACCAATCGCGTCGTTACTCCCAAGCCGGCTACATGGGACGATGTCTTGGCAGAAGCGAGAAACGGTGGATACAAAATTCTCACCACCGAGGAGCTTTCCGAACGCTACCGGAATGACGCTAAAAGCCAGGTTATTGTGGACACCCGTCAGGAGTGGGAGTACCGGACGGGACATCTCAATGGGGCAGTGAACTTTCCCATTGAGCCGACATGGTGGTCGAGATGGCGCAAGGCATCGGCGCTCGAAACCTTCCTCGGGCCGGACAAGAATCGCACCATCATCTTCTACTGATCGGGCCTCACATGAGTCCGCAGCGACTCGGCGGCCCGTGTGGCCGTAAAACTCGGCTATAAAAACGTCTACCGTGACCCGTACGGCTATCCTGAATGGCAGGGGAGGGGGATGCCCGTTGAGAGCGCCCCTGCCGGTCTGGCTCAAACAAGCGAAGAACCCAAAGCACCACCGGGACCGCTCTACGGTTTTGCCATGATCTGGACCCTTTTGGGCATCTTCGCAGGCGGTATGGCCTTAAACCTCACCCCGTGCGTTTACCCCCTGATCCCCATTACCGTCTCCTACTTTGGCGGCCAGGCCGCAAGGGGAGGCGAGGGCCAGGGTAAGCTCGTGGCCCACGGTCTATGTTACATGATGGGTCTTGCCTTCACGAACTCGGTACTCGGGGTGGCGGCCTCCCTGACAGGCGGCCTCATGGGGGCGATGCTCCAAAATCCCATCGTCCTAGTTGTCGTGGCGGCGGTTCTTGTCTTTTTTGCAACGAGCCTTTTCGGGCTTTGGGAGATGAGCCTTCCGAGCGGCCTCACTCAAGCTGCGGCAAAATCCTATACGGGATACCTTGGAAGCCTCTTTATGGGACTCACCCTTGGGGTAGTTGCCGCCCCCTGCATAGGCCCATTCGTTCTGGGGCTCCTCACCTGGGTTGCCGGCATGGGAAGCCCATGGCTCGGGTTTTTGATCTTCTTCACCTTGAGTCTGGGGCTGGGTCTTCCTCTCTTTATTCTCGCCATGTTCTCAGGGCAACTGGAGAAACTCCCCCGGTCAGGCGGCTGGATGATCTGGGTAAGAAAGCTAATGGGCTGGGTACTGGTCGCAATGGCTGCCCATTTCATAAAACCTGTTCTTCCAGGCCACGGGGGAACCGTTCTATTTGCCATTGTCGCCATGGCTGCGGGACTGCACCTGGGGTGGATTGACAAAAATCAGGCCAACTTCCGGGCTTTCCCCTGGTTAAAGGGCGGGGTCGGCGTGGCGTGCCTGGTTCTGGCTGCATTCCTGGTTACTTCCCGCGCGATGCAAGGACCCGGCGTCGCCTGGAAGCCCTATTCGGAGGTAGTCCTGAAAGAGGCCAGGGAACTGAACAAACCGGTCATAATCGATTTCTATGCCACATGGTGCACCCCCTGCAATGAACTGGAGGAAGTCACGTTCCACGATGCTTCGGTGGTAAATCAGGCGGAGAGCAGCTTCGTGATGGTTAAAGTAGATGTTACCAAGGGCGGTAACCCTGTTTATGAGCGATTGTTGCAGCAATACGAGGTAAAGGGCGTCCCGACCATAGTGTTCATAGATAACAGTGGCAGGGAAAAGCGGGATCTGCGGCTGGTGGATTTCCTCCCGCCCGATCAATTCCTTGGCCGTATGGCAGAGCTTGAAAAAGGCGGCAGCTAAAAGAAAGGAGAAAAAATGCTGAAGGTGAGATTCTTCTTGAATGAGCCAAATGGAAAGCCGTGAAAGAATTTCCTCCAAATGATGCCCAGGTTGGGCGAAAAGTACAAGGACATTGAGATAGAGGTTACATCCAAACCTATCGCCGAATACCAGTGTGACGAGTACTTCGAACTGGAGCTGCCTGTTGCTCCGGCGGTAATGGTGGGTGAGGAAATCGTGGTCGAGGGATCTGACGTATCACAGGATAAAGTGGAATCAGTCATCTGCCGGTACTGTGGCCTTTCCGAGCCTGAGCCCGAGAAGAAGGGAATTCTGGGGCGGCTCTTTGGGAAACAGGGTGGACGGACTCTTCGATGAGGTTGAAGAGGAACCTGGAAGTCTTCTATGAGCAGTGAAATTGAGATACGCCTTGGATGTTTCTTTGGCATCTTCGCCGCCGTCGCCATATGCGAAATCCTTGCCCCGCGCCGGATGCCCACAACTTCGAAAAAAAGCCGCTGGTTTAGCAACCTTGTGCTTCTCTCGCTTAATCCAGTGTCAGTGCGCCTTATCTTCCCATTGTTGCCGGTCGGCATGTCAATTCTGGCCGGGGAACGTCACTGGGGTCTGCTGAATTACATCGACATGCCCTACTGGTTAAAAGTGGTGATGGGAGTGATAGTCCTCGATTTTGCGATATACTTTCAGCACGTCCTGCACCATGCGGTTCCGCTTCTCTGGCGTTTACACATGGTCCATCATTCAGACCTGGATTTTGACGTTACAACCGGATTGCGCTTTCACCCTTTTGAAATAGTTCTGTCCATGGGAATCAAGCTCATGACGGTAGCAGCACTAGGACCACCTGCCTTGGCCGTGCTCCTTTTCGAAGTGGCGCTCAATGCGACATCGATGTTCAACCACAGCAACATCCATATCCCCATAGCCGTTGACCGAGTCCTCCGGTTTCTCGTTGTGACACCCGACATGCACCGGGTGCACCATTCCGTGATCATCCGTGAGACAAACAGCAATTTCGGTTTTAACCTGCCCTGGTGGGACCGTCTGCTTGGAACCTATCGCGATCAGCCGTCCAAGGGACATGAGGGCATGTCGATTGGTGTCGCGCATCTTCGAAACGCAGAGAGGCTGACCCTGCCCCGGTTGATCGTTTTGCCATTTATTGAGGACCCTGGCGCAATCGCCATCAATCGGCATTGATTAAGACTTATTTTGGGGAGAAATCTGCTGCAACCGGGAGATTAATTTCCGACCAACTTTTTGATTCTGTCGAGCAATTCGTTCCTGCCCTGCCGGGTTTGTGCTGAAAAGACGATTAAGCCGGCAGGCGATATTCCAAGAATCTGCCCGGCTGTTTGGGCGAGGGGGTTCCATTTTGACCGGGGAAGCTTATCTGCTTTGGTCAGGATGGGGACTATCGGGATTTTTTTCTCCTTCAGCCAGGACGAGAGACTTATGTCATCCGGTGTGGGCGGATGGCGCAAGTCCATAATGTGGACGATCCCACGGAGGTTTTCGCGCGAATCGAGATAGGTCTCGATCATTGGCCCCCAGGTTGCGCGCAGGCTTTGGGAGACCTTTGCGTATCCGTATCCGGGCAGGTCAACGAACCGGAAGGAATCATTTATTTTGAAAAAGTTGATGAGTTGCGTACGGCCCGGCGTACGGCTTGTCCTGACCAGATTTTTTCGCTGAACCAGGCAATTGATGAGAGCGGATTTGCCGACGTTTGACCTGCCGGCGAACGCAATCTCGGGCGATGCATCCTGTGGGTACTGGCCGGGGTGCACCGCGGATGTGATGAATTCAGCCGACTTTATGACGAAATTATTTTCACTTTCATCCATAGAAACTCCCGTGTGAATGGGCAAAACCAGGATCAACCGGCCATGGAGCGAGGCCGGAGCATGCCTCTACCTCTGAGCGGTACTCCCGGCCACCTGTTCATCCACGCTTTTTGAGATAGCGTTCGATGCGGTCAAGTCCCTCGATGATGTTTTCCATCGAATTGGCATAGCTGAAGCGGACGTAGCCTTCGGCATTCGATCCGAAATCCACTCCCGGCGTTATGCCGACCTTTGCATTTTCGAGGATTTCAAAGGCGAAGGAATAAGAATCTTCCGTAAACCTGCGCGCATTGGCAAACACGTAGAAGGCGCCGGTCGGCTCAACAGTTATTCCGAACCCAATCTCTCGCAGCCGCGGGATCATGAACTGTCTGCGCCGATCGTATGTTTCGAGCATTTTCGCGATCTCTTCCTGGACGCTCGGATCTGTGAGCGCCGTATAGCCGGCGGCCTGGGCGACCGAATTTGCCGAGATGAAGAAGTTCTGGACCATTTTCTGTATCGGACGGATCATGTACCTGGGCACTATCAGGTATCCAAGCCGCCATCCGGTCATTGCGAAAAGTTTGGAAAAGCCGTTAAAGACGATGCAGTTTTGGGTAAATTCCAACACTGACCGCGCGCGGCCCTCGTATACGAGGCCGTGATAAATTTCATCGCTGAGGATCAGCCTGCCGATATCTGCGATTTCTGCCATCCGGTCCGCCTCGAGCAGGTTTCCAGTCGGGTTTGCAGGCGAATTTATGAGGATTGCCTTTGTTCGCGGAGTAAGCGCAGCCTTTATGGATTCAGGCCTGTACTGAAAACCGTCTTCCTCGTAGACCGGAATCATTTTTGGAACAGCTTCGAGAAACCGCACGAAATTGGGATGGCAGGCGTAATGAGGATTGGACAGAATCACCTCGTCCCCGCACTCCAGGATGGCGCTCATCCCGATAAGGAAGGCAGGGGAGGTCCCGGATGTAACTACCACCTGGTCGGGAGCGATGTTGCCAACGCCGTATGTCCGGGCATAATAGTCACAAATGGCTTCGCGAAGTCCCGGGGTCCCGAGGCTGTGTGTATAATGCGTATCGCCTCTGCGCAGGGCCTCTATCGCCGAGAGTCTCACGGCCTCAGGAGTATTGAAATCCGGCTCGCCCACCTCCAGGTGAATCACGGATTCTCCGGCTCGCTCCATTTCCTGGGCGCGCTCCAGAACGTCCATGACGATGAATGAGGTCATCTCCTCCAGTCTTCTACAGATCACGTAAGATTTTCCTTTTCGATTCCGGGAATTATCAACTTGAGGCGCCACACGAAAAGTTTTCACAAAACTGGATGGATTTCACTGATTCTACTTCACAGGCACTTTAATGATGACAGGCTCGCCCTGGACCTCACTACTGAGCTGGGTCATCAAAGTGGTGGCTTTGGCCATGCTGGCGACAGGCTGCAACTGGATGACGAAAACCTTGCCGAGCACCTTGTCTTTGAACGGTTTGACCAAAGCCTTGTAGCCTTTTCCATCGAGGCTTTTTTTGAACTCCTCGGCTTTTTCCCTATCTACAAATGAGCCGACCTGGACGATGTATTTATAGGATTGCGATCCCGAATCTTCAGCGATGGGGCCCTGTACCGGAGGGCCGCCAACGGCGGAGACAGGGGCTTTTTTTACCGGAGCGGCTTGCGTTTCTTCCGGATTCTCCTGCTGGACCGGGGGCGGTTGAAAGTTCACGTCTTCCTGTTTCGATGGTGGCGGCAATTGGGGAGGATGCAATGAAGGGAGCGTTTCATCTGCCTGCTGCCGCTGGATATTCCCGTTCGGGATGACTTCGATTTCGCCGGGAGCCGTGTAGGATGAACCCCGGGATCGGGTCTTTGCCCGGGTGGCCGTGCTGAGTTTTTCGAGATACCTCCTGGCCTCATCGGCCATATCGGTATTGGGGACAAGTTTCCCCACCCGGCTCAGTGAGGAAATCGCAGCTTCCATGTCCCCAACCTGGTAGCTCATAATACCGTAGCGCAAGTGGGCTTCGGCCAGATCGGGCGATCCTTTGACGGCGTTGCCGTATGCGTGCCGGGCCTCATCGGTTCTGTTCAACTGCTCCAGAATATGCCCCATCCGAAGCCATGCCATCCCGAATTGCGGGTCGAATTTTACGGCCAGCCGGTAGTTGGTCATCGCCCTGTCGAGATCATCTTTTTTTTCGTAAAGCCTCCCGATGTTGTAAGCGGCAATCTGGGGGGTCTTGTAAAAAGGATTGTCCATCGCCTTCTGGAATGCCTGGCGGGCCTGTTCGACCTGCCCACGTTTTGCATAGACAGAACCTATCGCATTCAGAGCTTCGGAATAGTCGGGCTTAATCTTCAGTGCTTTCTCGAAATGCGAGAGCGCCTTGTCCGGCAAGTCGCGCTGGTCGTAAGCCAAGCCGAGATCATACTGTATGACGGGGCTGTTGGGACTTTTCTGCTCGGCCTCAGTAAGGTATTGCAGGGCGTTCGCCGTGTCTGAGGCCGCAAGGTAATTCTCGCCCATATTCTGAAGCTGGGCGGCCGAATAAGCCGGCGTCTTGTTAGTGGTAGTACCGGCGCAGCCTGAAATAACCAGGAAAAAAGCAAAAGACAAAAGCGCTGGACGTCTCATCTTTCAGATCACCTTATTCAAGGAATACTCGATAATGCCTTCAGCGCCTCTCTTGATCAAATTGGGTATGAGTTCGCGGACCCGGTGCTTCGAGACTACGGTCTCAACCGAAAGCCAGTCGGACTGGTACAGATGTGCGACTGTCGGGGCATTCAAGCTTGGGAGAAGCTCGATCACACCCTCTATTTTTTCCTTGGGCACGTTCATCTTGAGCGCGACGAGGCTTTCGGCGCGCAGTGCACCCTGGAGCAGCAGGGAGATGTGCTCTATCTTTTCGCGTTTCCAGGAATCCTGCCATGCATCAAGGTTGGCGATGAGCTGAGTATTGGACTGCATCAGTTCCTCAACGATCCTGAGGCCGTTTGCCCGCATTGTCGAGCCTGTTTCGGTAACTTCCACAATTGCGTCACAAAGTCCGGAAATGACTTTGGCCTCCGTGGCGCCCCAGGAAAACTCCACGTCTACCCTGACCCCTTTCGACTGAAAGTGGCGTTGAGTAAAGTTGACCAGTTCGGTCGCTATCTTCTTCCCCTCCAGGTCCTTTTCGCTTTGGATGCTGGAGTCCATCGGAACTGCCAGTACCCACCTGGCGGGCCGCTGGCTCACCTTTGAGTAAACCAGATCGGTGACCACATGAACTTTGGAGTCGTTTTCCATAATCCAGTCGCGGCCGGTCAGACCGACATCGAATGTGCCCTTCTCGACGTACCGGGACATTTCCTGGGCGCGGCAGATCGAGCAACTTATGCACGGGTCGTTGATCTCCGGAAAATAGTTTCTGTCCGAAAGCGATATTATCCAGCCGGACCGCTGAAAGAGTCTGAGTGTGGATTCCTGAAGACTTCCCTTTGGAATGCCTAGAATGAGCTGTTTCACTTCTTGTAAACCTCCCGGGGGTCAAAAACGCGAACTCCCCGCACTTCAAAGCGGCCGTCTTCGAAAAATCGGTAGAAGCAGCTTTCAAAGCCAGTATGGCAAGCCGCTCCCCCTATCTGATCCACCTTGAGGAGAATGGTATCGGAGTCGCAGTCAATGGAAATTTCGCGAACGAACTGAACATTTCCCGATTCTTCGCCCTTCATCCAGAGCTTCTGCCTGGACCTGCTCCAATAGTGGGCTTTTCCGGTCTCGAGAGTTTTGTTCCAGGCCAGCTCGTTCATGTACGCCAGCATGAGCACCTTCCCATTTTCAAAGCTCTGAACGATCACGGGAAGCAAACCGTTTTGTTTAGTAAAATCAGGTCCCAACGTCAATGTCTCCGCATGTACGAGTTCAAGCCGCCGAGTTAGCGCCATCACTCGATTTGCGCATTTTGGAATTGTTCTCCGGAGCGGCGAGTTGGCCGCACGCGGCGCTTATTTCATTTCCGCGGCTTCTACGGATTATCGCAGTTAGATTCGCTTTTCGCAAGACATCCTGAAACCCCAGAATTCTTTCTTCGCTTGGGGTCGCGTAAGGAGACCCCCGATGAGGATTAAAGGGAATAAGATTCACCTTTGCGCGTATGCCCTCAAGTATCCTCACCAACTCTTTTGCCTGCGCCGGACTGTCGTTTACTCCGTCGAGCAGGATATACTCGAACGTTATCCGCTTTCTCGGCGCGAGCGGGTATTCCCGGCAACCCCGCATAAGTTCGGCAAGCGGATACGTTCTGTTTACAGGCATGAGATCATCTCTAAGCTTGTCGTTAGCCGCATGAATGCTGACCGCAAGGTTTACGGATGTTTCCAGCCCGAGTTGCCGCATCTGCGGGACAAGCCCTACGGTCGAAAGGGTTACCCGCCTGTGTGAGAACATAAGTCCGTTGGGGTCCGTTATAATGTTGATGGCCCGGACCACCTGGTCATAGTTTGCCAGCGGCTCTCCCATTCCCATAAATACCAGGCTGTTTATCTGAGGCCCCAGCACCGGGTCTCGAAGCGTCTGGCATACCTGGTCAACTATCTCAGCGGTATCGAGATTGCGTTTGAAACCCAAGCTTCCGGTCAGGCAAAACTTGCACCCGAGGGCACACCCTGCCTGGCTGGATAAACAGAGCGTACATCTTGGCGGGTCGGGAATGAGCACGGACTCGATGAAATTGCCATCGTAAAGGCGAAACAGGTACTTGCGGGTCCCGTCGGGGGCTTCGTCAATCCTGGACACGGAAAGAGCGTCAAGCGCCGAGCCGAACTCAAGCTGTGCGCGAAAGGCCCGGCTGAGGTCCGTACACTGGCTCCATGATGAGATATTTCGCGCATAAAGATGCTTGAAGAGCTGGCGAGCGCGGAAAGGCTTCTCCCCGAGAGTGTGCACCCACGCCTCAAGCTGCTCGGAAGTAAAATTCTTTATACAGAGAGGTTTCATGGCAAAATTGACTATTTTCTCGAAAAATATTGGTCTGAAGTCCTATCCTGGAGAAAGATTCTATTATATCTCCTTATATCGGTAGAGTCATATGCTTTGTAACCGGCTTCTCTGCATTCTTTGCAGCCTTTGCGCGGGATGTGTACAGCAAAGATTCGGCGGCCGCTGTGGGTTTGTGAATCTATTGTGAGAAGACCGCTGCAGTCCGGGCAGGTGCGGACAACTTCCCGCTGGGCTTCGGATATCTGGTCCGTATCGTAGAAAATTCGGCGGTCGCGCTGGAACAGCTTGTTCTTCTTCCGGTTCTCCTCCCTGATGCCGGCGCCCTGCTTCCAGACCTCGAGGGCTTCCTCGGCGACTAATTCGATATGGCGCGTGATCTCCGGCCCCTGGCGCAGCTTTTCCGGTTCGTAATCGGGTTCTCGAATCCCACTGTAGTCGAGTCCCGCCATTGCCAGGATGATCCCGACATTAACGTATGGCAGAGCGCCCTCTATGGAATATCCGCCCTCGAGAACGGCTACGTGCGGCTTGAGGCGTTTTGTCAGCTCGGCGTAGCCCTGCGCGGAAAAACTCATGTTGGTGATCGGATCGGAATAATGGTTGTCCTGGCCGGCTGAGTTCACAATGAGATCAGGTTTGAATTGCTCCAGAATAGGCAGGATTGCGTTTTCAAGCACATAGAGGAACCCCTCTTCGGAGGTCCTGGGAGGCAGCGGCAGATTGATTGTTGTTCCGGCAGCCCCCGGACCGCCGAATTCGTTTTGAAATCCGGTCCCGGGGTATATGGTTCGCCCGTCCTGATGCACGGATATGAAGAGCGTGTCGGGATCGTGCCAGTAAATGTCCTGAGTGCCGTCGCCGTGGTGACAGTCGGTATCCACTATCGCCACGCGGTCAACCCCGTAGGTCTGGCGCAGGTACTCGATCATTACAGCTTCGATGTTGATATTGCAGAAGCCCCTGGCCCCGTGCACCACTCTCATGGCGTGATGGCCGGGCGGGCGGACGAGTGCAAAACCGCGTTCGATATTTTTTTCGAGAACCTGTATGCCGATTGTCTTCGCGCCGCCTGCGCTTATCAGGTGTGATTCGGTTACAACGCTAAGCTCATCCGGAAAGCAGAAGTGGACCCGTTGGATATCTTTCGGCGTGGCGATATCGGGTTTGAATTCCACGATCCCTTCAATGTCGAGAATGCCCTCCTCGAATACCTGGTCCTGTGTGTAGAGGAGGCGTTCCTCACGCTCCGGATGCGTCGGGCTGATCGCCCAGTCGAAAGCGGGGAAAAATACGAGGCCCGTTCTGGTCTTTGCTGAGAGCATTTTCTTAGCCTTAAATGGCATCAGGCAGAGGGCAGTAATTGAACATGGACTGCGCCAGTTCCCGATACTCCGGTATCAGCCCCGGCCTGGTCTGCACCTTTACGCGAATGTTTCGCCCGGCAGTATAAAAACCCCGGACCATATTGAATTGAGTGTCCTCGACAACTTCCATATCCAGTTCGGATTCCGAAGCGCCGGCTTTGAGGCATTTTGCCCGCAGCAGGTCAAAGGCAAGGGCGATTGCGTTTTCCAGGTCGAAATCCTTGCCGACCTGCCGACTGAAATTTTCCTCGGGAGCCAGTGCGACACCTCTTTCAGTATCGGCGAAGAGAGTTACCTCGCTTGTATTTCTGGCCATGGCCGCCCCGATAGCGTTGGCCACATGCCATTGCGGAACGGCGCTTGCCCGAAGTTCCGTAAGCTTAGCCAGGCGCGAAGCAAAGAAGGGCGCGGGACCACCGAGCACCAGGATTTCGACGGGCTCGACCTTGTAGCTGGAAAGCAATTCTTTTACCGTATAGACAGGCCTGCTGTTGATGCCGTCGATCATTTCACGGGCAGCGGAAATTATCTTTTCGCACGACAAATCAAAAACCCGGTGCGCCGCTTCTTCGAGGGTGATTCCGAGTTGATTGGAAATCGAGTGGAAACCCTGCCGAGCAGCTTGCGCGTCACCGTTTTGCGCCCTTCCGAGGACAAAAAGAGCGTCGGTAGGCGTGGGCGAGGGACCTCCGTAGGCCATCGCCGGGCCTTTGCGCTCGGGGCCGATCACAAGCTCGCCGTCCACCACCCTCACGGCGCTGTCGCCTCCGAGAGCGATCGACCTGGTTTTAAGTGCGCGAATGAGTGTCCTATGCCCTCCGATTCTCGCCCCCCGCGGCTCAAAGAGCGGTACCCGGCGGACGAGCACGGACATGTCGGTCGTGGTGCCGCCTATATCCAGGACAAGAGTGTCTTCGGCGCCGGAGGCAAAGGGCAGAGCACCCATTACGCTAGCCGCAGGGCCGGAGAGAATCGTCTGGCCGGGGACTTCTGTGGTGGCCTCCAAACTCATCGTTCCCCCATCGGCCTTGAGTACGAAGATAGGGATTTCGAGGCCTTTCTCTTTGAGCGAATCCTTGACCGCTTCAAAAAAACGCTTGTGGATAGGCTGGACAGCCGCGTTGAGCCAGGCCGAGGCGATTCGGCGCGGGAAATTAAGGTTTGCGGAAATGCGGTGGCCCATAACTATGTGGTCACATGAACCGCGAAGAATCTCAGCCATCATGAGTTCGTGCATGGGATTTCGCACAGAAAACTTTGACACCACTGCGACCTGGCGGACATCTTCATCAAGAAATCGTCTGGCTATCCGTTCGATTTCCCTTTCCTGCAAAGGCTGTATCTCTCTGCCTCGGTGGTCGATCGATCCGGATACGCAATGGTAATGGCTGCCGATTCGGAAACCGGCCGGGTCGATGCCGGGTCCGGACGATACGATAACGCCGGTTTTTGCGAGTTTTGCTTCAGCAATGGCATTGGTGGTAAGAGTAGTGCTGAGGACTGCGCGGCTGATTGCTCCAGGCTGCACGTCTCTGGTTACTTTGTCCAGACCGTTCCATACGCAATCAAAAAGATTGGAATGATCGGTGGCGACTTTGGCCTGGCGTAAAATCCGGCCGTTTCCTATCAGCACAGCATCCGTGTGAGTCCCACCCACGTCAAGACCAATTATCATCCTTCTCCCCTGAACACGCGGTTCAAGACGACTGGAAGACCCAGGCAAATCGGGCTGACATCAAAACCAGTATAGGTCTGTTTTTAAAATGGGATGCTATCGGAAAGGACCGGGGCTGTCAAATGTAAGTGTTCGAAATCGGCGGGTTTCGGCACAAATGATCAATTTGCTAAATACCGGCGAACAATTCAACGCAAACACGATCATAACACCCGACCCCAACGCGGTTGAAGCGCCGATCCAGGATGTTTTTCCGATGCGTGGGGCTATCCATGAGGGCCTGGTGAATATCCGCCGGGGTTGCCGAAGGATCGATACCTCTTGCCAGGTTCTCACCTGCTGAGTGCAGTCTATTGTGGGAAAAACATTGGAAGACCGTCTTCCAGACCGGGTTTTTGCCGGTTTTAGGGTCCTCGTGTTCAAAATAGCGCTCGTTTACCAATTGCCTGGCGCGCAGGGACGCCTTCGCGGCCAGGCAGTTGTTCCATATGAGCGCCTGGTTTTCTTTCCTGAGGAACTGGTATAGCTTTTTTGCCCTTTCGGTTTCCTCCGGCCGCGCAGACTGCCTGCTTTGTGGAAACACCGGGAGAGGTCTGGACGTCTGGGCAAAGGAGGCCGAAGCCAGTGCCCAAATGAACAGAATAACCATGAAGGAAATGTTGCTTCTCATCAGCTTATCCCCCGGGGGCCGTCTTAGCCCCTAGAATTCTTGCCGGAAAAAAGGCTAATTAAATACTCTTAAATCCGTTCAATCAAAAGCCAAATCTTTACGAAGATCCGAATTTGCGAATTGGATATCAGAAATCGAGTCACCGGCAATCTTCGGCCTGCGCGTCCGAACGGACATCATACAAACGCAACAGCATGGTTTTCCCGTTTGAATAGTTAAACCCGGAAAATGCGCCCGCCAGTTTTACCTGTACTCCGAGATTTTTAGTCTCCCGCTTGAAAACATCATCCTGGCTGTTATTTATCAAAGCCATGGCTCCGGGGTTGCTCCTGAGGAAAATGGCGGCCCCTGCCGGATTGGTAAGCAGGGTCCGAGTGCCGAGCAAGAAAACCAGGCTGGGTTCGTAATAGCCCGATGAACAGAGCACGACGTTGCCGCCGGCGCGCTGCTCCACCGCGTTGGCGATGGCCCTGCTGAGCCACAGCCTATCGAGGTTGGGTACTATCCACTGAAGCGAAGGAGCTAAGACAAGCGCCGTTGCGGCGATAGCCACGGCAGCGGCGTGGACGTATTTCCGCTTCAAAAATTTCCAGGTGGAAAGCCCCGCCGCCGCAATCGCCGCGACTGCCGGCACAAGGCCTACCGGTTCGAAGCGATGCTCCAGAAAGTAGGGCAGGGCCAGCGCGCCGAGGCCAAGTATCACAATCACCAGTTGGCAGGAAACAAACCCGGCTTTAACGAGCCTGTACTCAAATTCGCGGGCTTTGCCTTCTTCGCTGGAGACTATTGAATGCGCGACCAGGAGGCATAATGCGGGATAGACAGGAAGGATATAATGCGGAAGTTTCGTCGGGACCAGTTCAAACAAAATCCATGCAGGTATTATCCACGCAAGGCAGAACCTCACAGCGGAAGCAGACCGCGATTTCCATGCCTGAAAAACCGATACTCCGGCCAGTGCCGATGCGGGCCAGAGCGTCAGCGGCATCAGAAGCAGGTAGTAGCCCGGTAGGAATCCGTGCGATTCCTGTCCTGAAGCCACTTTTGAAAGCATGTCACCCATCAGCGACTGACGGAAGAAAGCGCCTCCCGTGGCCACGGCAATGGCAATCGCCCATGGGCTTGCAATTGCGGCCACTATCGCCAGGCCGCGAAGCGGCTTCATTGCTCTCAGCCATCGCGCGTCCCTGTCCACCGCCGTCAGACAACCGATGGTCAGTAGACTGACCAGCGGGGTAATCGGGCCTTTCACAAGAATCCCGACGGCCTGTGCCGTCCAGAAAGTTAGAAAAGCTGCAACTCCAGGGGATTCGTTTTCCTCCCGCACGTAAAATCTGCTCAAAGCTCCCTGGGCGGCAACGATCGTTGCCAGCAGCACGGCGTCGGTCGTCGCAAGGTGCGCTTCAACGACCAGCAGAATCGAGCTTGCGCAAAAAGCGGCCCCTAGCATGCCTGCTCTTTCACCGAACAGCCGCTTTCCGAGGGCAAAGGTGAGCAGGACGGAAAAAATCGCTCCAAAGAGGGATGGGAGCCGATACGGCCAGATCTTACGATAGTCAGCCGAGCCCCAAAGCGCCGCGGATGCGGCCTGGAGCCAGTAAATGGCGATCGGCTTTTTATTGCGTGGTTCGTTCTGGAAGCGTATCTGGACGAAGTCGCCGGTCTCGAGCATCTGGCTCGACGCCTGAGCAAACCTCGCTTCGTCCCGGTCCACGGGTGGAAGAGTGAAAAGTCCCGGAACGAAGAAAAAGAGGCAAATCAAAACAAGAAAAAAATAGAGTCCTGGTCTCAAGCGGCCGGCCATCACGGACAAGACCCACCTCGCTGATAATGGAATTCTTATACGAGCTTACGCGAGCACGTGTATTGCGGGTCCGGACTGCCGGAACCGCCTGCCGTCGAAGACAGAGGGCAAGTCGGCTGCCGTGACTCGCGGTCCGAACATCAGCGCAGCTTTTGTAACGCTCTTTTGATGCCGTCGAACCCCTGCTCGATTTCATCCATCGAGAGCGCATAGGAGAACCTGGTGCAATTATCTTCCCCGAAAGCGCTCCCCGGGACCACCGCTACGTGTGCGTCCTCCATAAGATAGTCGGCGAGATCGAGCGATCCGTTTATGGTCCGTCCTCCGGATTTTTTCCCGAAGTAAGCGCTGAAGTTCGGGAAGACGTAGAACGCGCCGTCCGGCTCGGGGCAGGTTACGCCTGGAAGGTCGGAAATTAGCTCCAGCACGCGCTTGCACCGTTTTTCGAAAACTTGCGTCATTTCCCCGACGCTAACCTGATCGCCGGCGAGCGCCTCGACGCTTGCCCACTGGGAGATGGAACTCGCATTGCTGGTAACCTGGCTCTGGAAATCCGTCGCGGCCTTTATTACTACGGGGTCGCCTATGAGGTAGCCTATCCGCCACCCTGTCATACAATAGCTTTTGCTGACGCCGTTAATGATGAAAAGGCGGTCGCGCAGCTTTTCCTCGACCATCCCGAGGTTGACCCATTCCCGGCCGCCGAAAAGAATGCGGTAATAAATATCGTCGCTGGCGATCAGCACGTTTTCATACCTCAGAAGCACTTCGGCCAGGGCCCTCAGCTCATCAGGGCCATAGTACTTACCGGTTGGGTTCGACGGACTGTTCAGGATTAGAAGCCGCGTGTTCGGAGTAATGGCCCTCTCGAGGGCTTCCGGCCGGAGTATGAATCCGTCCTGTTCCGGGCAGCTCACTATGACCGGTTTGGCATTGGCGAGATCGACCATATCCGGATAACTTACCCAGTAAGGCGAAGGGATGATGACTTCATCTCCGGGATCCAGCAGGGTCATGAACAGGTTGTAGAGAGCATGTTTTCCGCCGCAGGAGACCAGAATGTTTTCCCGCCCGTAGGAGAGGCCATAGTCGGCTTTTACGGTGCGGCAGACAGAGTCCTTCAACTCGTCTATCCCTCCGACCGCCGTATATCGGGTCTGACCGCTGTGGATGCTTTCCACCGCTGCGTCCCGGATGTTTTGAGGAGTATCGAAATCAGGTTCCCCAACGCCGAAATTAATTATATTAACGCCGCTTCGCTTGAGTGCCTTGGCTTTGGCGTTGATTGACAGAGTCGCTGAGGGTTTAATCCTGCCGATTCTTCTGGATAGTCTCATTTTACGTCCTCTGGTGAAATTTTTGCACTCTCCCGGTAATTCACAGAAATGAGATATAGACCATGTCCCGGAGCGGTCATCCCGGCTTGCTTGCGGTCTCCGCTCCTGATCACACGTTCAAAATCGTCCACCGTGCGCTTCCCCTTGCCGACCTCGACTATCGTACCCGTCAGGTTCCTGACCATGCGCCGGAGGAAGCCGTTCGCCTCATATATGAACTTCAGCCGGTCGGGCTGGGGGCGCTCCAGCGTTGCCACGAGCATATTGCGCTCCGTCGAGGATGTCGGGGACCCCGCTGCCATAAAAGCTGAAAAGTCATTGCGGCCGCGAATCCTTTCCAGGCACTCCGCCATTGGCGCCAGTTCAAGGGGACGGCGCACGTGCCAGACGTAATTGCGCAGGAGCGCCGAAGGTACCGCACGGTTCAGTATGTGATATTCATACACCTTGCTCACGGCTGAAAAACGCGCATGGAAAGACTCGTCCACCTCTTCGGCCTTCAGCGCGACGATGTCTTGCGGAAGAAGGCTGTTCAGTCCCCTCAGGATTTCATCTGCCTTGAGGCTTGTCCGTGCACGGAAATTGACGACCTGTCCTTTTGCATGCACTCCGGCGTCAGTACGGCCGGACCCGTGAATACCCACCCTGCTTCCGAGCATGACTCCAAGTCGCGATTCGATGACTTCCTGAATGGAGATCGATCCGGCCTGCCGTTGCCATCCATGATATCCGGAGCCGTCATATTCAAGAACGAGCTTTATGTTGCGCTGAATTTGAGTGACACGCTCATTCATCTTAAGTTTCAAATACTCTTACGGCAGCCAGGGCGCCTCTTTAAGGCCGGCGTCCTCAGGCAAGCCGCGCATGATGTTCATGTTGCAGACGGCCTGGCCGGCTGCGCCCCTGGTGAGATTGTCAATAACCGAGATTACGATCAGCCGTCGAGTCCGCTCATCGACCCGCCAGCCGAGGTCGCAGTAATTGCTCCCCCTCACCTGAAGCGACACGGGCAGTTCGCCTCGATTGCCGAGGCGAACGAAAAGAGCATCTTTGTAAAAGCTGTGAAAGGCTTCCTCTACCTCGCCTTCCCCGAATCCATGCTTCAAATTGGAGTAAACCGTGCTCAGGATGCCGCGGCTCATCGGGACGAGATGAGGGGTGAAACTAATCGTCACCGGTCTTCCGGCAAGAATGCTCAGCTCCTGCTCGATTTCGGGCGTGTGGCGGTGCTCGGCCACCTTGTAAGCTTTAAAGCCCTCGTTTACCTCGCAGAAGTGCACGCCGAGCGACGCGCCGCGCCCGGCGCCTGAGACTCCCGATTTACTATCTGCAATTATCGTTTCAGGATCGATAAGACCGCTACGGAGAAGCGGAGCTACGGCCAGGATAACGCTGGTCGAATAGCAGCCCGGGTTCGCCACGAGGCGGGTGGTCCGGATCTTTTCGCGATAGAGCTCAGGGAGTCCATAGACAGCCTCCTTCAAAAGCCCCGGGGTCTTGTGGGTCGAGTACCACTTTCCGTAGACCTCGGGATCCCTCAGCCGGTAATCGGCGCTGAGGTCCACAACTTTTACGTTCCGATCCAGAAGCCCCGGTATTATGTGCATGGCGGCCTCATGCGGCAGAGCTGTAAAGACCAGGTCGGATGATGCGGCGAGCTTTTCCGGGTCTGTGTCCTGGAACACGAGATCGCAGTGGCGCTTGAAGGCAGGGTAGAAATCGTCAATCCTCTGCCCCTGGCGCTGCCTGGAGCTGATCATGGAGATGCGGACCGAAGGATGTGCGCTGAGTATGCGCACCAGCTCAAATCCCGTATAGCCGGATGCCCCGGCAATGGCGACCCTCACCATGGAACTCCCCCTTGATAAAAATGAGGGGCGCGTGCACGTTGGTGCAGCGCCCCAATATTCAATCCGAAAAATCGGTTTCGGTTGCCCGGATGGAAAAATCGGCTCCGGAGGAGAAGCAGAGAAAACTGGTTCGATCCAGGGGCCGGATTAGCGCTTCGAATACTGGAAGCGTGCTCTGGCACTCTTGCGGCCATATTTTTTGCGTTCCTTGACGCGCGAGTCGCGGGTAAGGAAACCGGCCCGTTTGAGAACCTCCCTGTATTCAGGATTGAGTTCGAGAAGCGCCTTGGAAATACCGTGCCGAATCGCTCCAGCCTGGCCGCAAATCCCCCCGCCAAGCACGTTAATGGATACGTCGAGCTTGCCCAGCGTACCAGTAAGGACCAGCGGCTGAGCAATTACCATTTTGCTCGTCTCCCTGTCCAGATACTCGTCGGCCGACTTTCTGTTTATAACGATCTGACCCGTCCCGGGCTGAAGCCAAACGCGCGCGATTGAGGTCTTTCTTTTTCCTGTGGCATAAAAGCGTTGTTCAGGCATCTAAGAATGTCTCCTAGCTGTATTTCTCGACAAGTTTAAAAGCTTCGGGCTGCTGTGCCTCGTGAGGATGAGCAGAGCCGGCGTAGACTTTGAGCTTCTTTATCAGTTTGCGGCCGAGCCGGTTTTTGGGGAGCATTCCCCAGACCGCCAGACGGATCATCTTCTCGGGTTTTTCCTGGTTGAGCTTTCGGGCGTCGGTGGCCTTGACTCCGCCCATATAGCCGCTGTAACGGTAATATGTTTTCTGGTTCCATTTATCGCCGGTCAGCCTGACCTTGTCGGCGTTGACCACGACTACGAAGTCGCCGAGGTCCACGTGCGGAGTAAAAGTGGGCAGGTGTTTGCCTCGGATGCGCATCGCGACCTGAGTTGCAAGACGGCCCAGCACCTGGTTTTCGGCGTCAACGATTATCCATTTGCGCTTTTGCGGTTCGAACTTTGCGCTTTGCGTTTTCATTGGCCAGCACTCCGGAATCTAAAAGAATTAACCTGAAGCAGCGAATAATACATGCATGCGGGTAGCTTGTCAACCCGGTATTTGTTTTGAGAGGGAAAATGACGCTAATGTGTCAGCATCCAGGTCTCGGCATGCTGATATTCAGCCAGAGGTTCGCCGAACTGCGCTCTGCCGAAAAACTGCGACTGGTTGCCCAGAGAGCCAAGCCCAAGGAGTTCGAGTGTGAAGATAAAACGGTTATCCACACCCTGCCGTTCGTACCCGGCGCCCACTCCCCAGCACCCCCGTATATACTTGATCCCGTATCCCTGCAGGAACATAATACCGGCAAGGGAATAATCATGATAGGTGTTAAGGTAGATGTCCTTATATGCTTTAATACTCGTAATGACAGTGAATTCGTTTACGGCGAGGTTCGGAATATCCTCGTAACTGAGGACGAGAGTCTGCCCCTTGGTGCTGTCGAGAGTCATGAAAACACTCTGGGCGCCTCCCTGCCCTTCCGAGTTCAAATCCACATCCATAGCGTAGGAAATCGAGAGGTATTTTTTCGGCATAATATCCAGCCTGATGCCCACAGGTGAAAATCCCTGTCTCATGATATTTTGTGTTTCAAACACCGGATCCGGCACTGAAGGCGGCTCGATATTGAAGAACTGAAAAAGGCGAAATCGGACCAGTTCTCTGTAAATTGTTGTGGGCTTTCCGTCGGCGTCCAGAATTGGATTTCCATTGGCATCCTTAGCTACTTCCTTCCCTGTGAGGAAGGTCGAAAAACCGTAGCGAACGCCGTTTCTGGCCTGGTTCTGGTCGAGCCGGTCAATCAGCGGAGTAGTCTGGTTGCCAAACAACAAGGCTTGGGTCGAGTATTCGTAGGAAACCTCCGGCTCAATGGCATGCTGGACAGCCGTAATGTCCATGAAATCAGCCTGGTATTCCCTGTTGAGGCGCGTGCTCATCTCCACTTTGGCATCAGGTACTGTGCGTTCGGTGAAGTCGTTGGAATTATCGGTTGCCCACTGGACCTCGTAGGAGTCGGAGCGAAAGCCCACCGAAGACTGTATATCGAGGTAGTTACCCCAATGCACGGGATAGAAGAGCCGGGGATAGACATCCAGTCGCTGCTCAGTGGTATCCTGCGGTCTCCAGTAGTTTACGGCCGAACTGTCAAGAGTGTAATAGAGGGGCGTGCCGTCAATCCCTTTCGGAATAATTGTATAAGAGAATGCCGGCAACTTCTGGGCCGTCGTGGAATCCTGCCCACCCTCAAGGTTTTGCCAGTATCGAAGGTCCATGCTGAGCAAGTCCGATTCATCCCGTTTTTCGAGGTAAACGGTTGATTCGCGCACAAGAGATGTTTGGTCGTATAAAAGGCCGCGGCCGAAATACTGGCGGAATATTGAGTCCGTATTGAAAGAAGAAGGCGATCCCTGCGTGAATTCATTGAGAAAATTCCGATCGCTTATGAAATCGAGATCGACTTTCGCCTCGATATTCCAAGGCAGAGTAACATCATAGCGGCTGCGCAACCAGAACCGGTCCTGAGCTTCGAACGGGTAGCCTTCTTCCGCCAAAAAAGATGCAGAAGCCTGATCGTGCAAAAAATTGAACTGAAAGATGCCTTTGCCCCACTGAGGGTTGTCTATGCGGTACTCAAGCCCTCCCATAAGCCCGCGGTCCGTCATATAGTAGGCATAAAAGGTCGCGTCCATGTCTTCACGGATGGCCCAGTAATAAGGAAGTTCTATCTGATAACCTGTGAGGCTGCTTTGCCCGAACCAGGGAATCAGAAAGCCCGACTGTCGATCTTTTTCGACCGGCATGCCAAATAGAGGCCAATAGGTGACGGGCGTACCGCGAGCCCAAAAGGACGCATCCGTCGTCCAAGCCGTTCCGCCCACCGTAACCGTCATCTCATTGAACTGGATTTTCCAGTCGGGGGCTGCCGGATTGCAACTGGTGAGGAATCCTTTCTTGAGTTCAAATTCGTTGGGGCCGAGTTTGGCTATCGATTCTCCTTGAATGAAAAAATTATTCTCGGCGAAATATAAAATCCCGGTATCCACCCACCCGGTTTCGGAATCCAGGTTCCAGGTTACGTGTTCGCCTTTGATCCAGTTTCTCCCATACTGAACGGTGACTTTGCCCCTGAGATCGGCCAGCCGGGTTTCATTATTCACGGATGCATGTTCAGCCATAATCATTCTGTCTTTGGCACTGATCTTTACATTTCCGTCGGCTTGATAGATCTTTCTGTCCTGGTCATACGACACTTTGTCAGCCTGGATCGACCATGTGGTTTTGACGGATCCGGCCTGCTGGAAGGTCCCCGTAATCGGCTGCGGGGCATCCGCCCTGGCGGAGACCGCCGGGAGTACAATGAAAGCCAGAGAGAAAAAAATCGTGGCAAATCTCGAGAATGGGTGTGTAATAAAAATTTCTCTCACAGGGCAGGCTCTCCGAAAATTTCCTTTACTTCTCCGGCAAAATAGAGCGAACCGGTAATACAGATCAGATCATCAGGGCTGGCCAGATGCCTGGCTTCCTCAATTGCGGAAGCCGGATCGGAGATTACGTAATACCTCTGTATGTAGGGTCTGGCCATCTTGCGAATATCATCGGGATTTGCGGCCCGGGCATAGCGGGGCTTGGTGAAGATTGCGGTCTCAGCCAGAGGGAGCAGACGTCTGAGAATCCCCAGTATGTCCTTGTCGGCCATTATTCCCATGACTAGGTGAAGCTTTTTGTAGTTGAAACTTACCTTGAGAGCATCGCGAAGGGATTCGGCGCCCTGCGGGTTGTGCGCCCCGTCCAGCACTATTGTCGGGTTTGTGTCGAGAATCTCCAGACGTGCGGGCCACTTCACCTCGCGCATCGAAAGCTCCACGATCTCCGGCCGGAGTGAAAGGATGCCTTTTTGTTCCATAACCTCGAGGGCTGCAAGAGCCAGCGCCGCGTTGCCGACCTGGTGCGGCCCCTTCAGATTGAGACTCAGGGACGGAAACTGCCTGCTGATGCCCAGGTATCGAAAGGACACGTTTGAATTGCGCCTCACACGGAAATCTGACTTGAACCGGTACAAAGGCGCGGCATTATTCATACATGTGGTTTTCAATATCCCCTGCGCCACCGGCTGGAGCGCACCAGTCACCACAGGGACACCTTTTTTGATAATTCCCGCTTTTTCGCGGCTGATAGAAGACAAAGTCGATCCGAGGAACTCCTGGTGATCGAATCCGATATTGGTAATCACGCAGACCTCGGGGGTGATGACGTTTGTCGCATCGAGACGGCCTCCCATACCGGTTTCCGCAATGACCAAATCGGTCTTCTCTTCTGCGAAGTAGAGGAAGGCCATCGCGGTTACCATCTCAAAAAAAGTGGGATGGGTGCTGCCATCGAGGGTTGCCCGGATTTTTTCAAAAACCTGCAGTATCCTTTCTGCCGAGACTTCCTCGTCATTTATGCGGAAGCGTTCTGTAAAGCGGACCAGATGGGGCGAAGTATAGAGGCCGACCTTGATTCCATGATTGCGGAGAATACGGGAAAGAACAGCAGCAGTGGATCCCTTGCCGTTGGTCCCGGCGATATGAATGAAACGGAGCTTAGAATGCGGATTTCCGGCCCGCGCAAGAAGGTTCTCTGTGCAATTCAGACCGAATTTGATTCCGTATTTCTGAAGCCCGTAGAGATAGTCCAGAGATTGCTTGAAACCCGACACCTGCCCCTCAGCTCCCGTTTAGCGGCCTGCGGAAAGCAAAACCGCTGCCTTTCTTCTCCTGACGGGATTGCCAGTGAAAACGCCCCCCCGAATTCAATCCTTAATAGCATACTTCGCCCGCATTAAAAACGATTCATTGTCAGGTGCTTTAAACTGAGAATAGGCAAGATCTTCGCGCGGCGATGAGGCCGGTTGGCGGGTTTGGCATTAGCGGGAAGGCGGATTCGGGCTTTTTGTGAAACCCTTGACATTACTCGGCAATCCCGTTAGAGTCGTCGCGTTGATCCTTGATGGCCCTGGAAAGAAAGCACGGATGCTGATATGGTCAAAACAAATATGCGCCTGTCGGTCCTGCTCATAAGGATCATCCTGGGATTGGGTTTTGGTGTCCTGCTTTCACGAACCTTTTTTCCGGCAGCGGGCGTTTGGCTGATCGTGCTCATGGCCGGCCTTTTGGTTGTCTTTGCTTACATTTTCGAAGTCCTGCACAAAAAGGACTCATAGAAGAAATCTTTTTCGCGAAAGCCGGGGGCTTTCGCATGGAGAACGTTATGGCTTGGGAAAGACCGCCCATAAAACGGGCACCCGAAAAAGGCGGTCCGCCGCAGGACCTCGAAGAGGTCTTGAGGTGGTTCGCGGAACGATTCAGGTCTTCACCTTCATCTTCCTTCCGCCTGATTATCATGATAGCCATCTTAGTCCTTGTCGTTGTGGTTGGGCTTAGTTCGTATTATACGGTCGAGCCTCAGGAGACGGCAGTCATTCAGCGGTTTGGCAAATATATAGGGACGGCCGACGCGGGGCTTCATTTCAAAATCCCCTTCGGCATCGATACAGTAAGCAAGGTGGTAACCGGACAGGTGCTCAATAGCGAATACGGCTACCGTACGCAGAAGGCGGACGTTCGTTCTCAATTCCAGGAGAAGGGGTTCGAGCAAGAGTCCCTGATGCTGAGCGGTGATCTCAACGTTGTAAACGTCCAGTGGGTGGTGCAATACCAGATAAGAGATCCCGTTAATTATCTTTTCAAGGTCAGGGGAGTAGAGTTGACCCTGGATGATATCTCTGAGTCCGTAATGCGCCGGATCGTCGGGAATCGTTATTCGGACGAGGTAATTACCGTTGGCCGCGAATCTGTAGCCGATCAGTGCAGGAAGGAAATCCAGGAAATCATGGACGCCTACACGACAGGCCTCCAGATCGTGGCGGTAAAGCTCCAGAATGCAAGTGTTCCCAATCCTGTGCTGGCCTCATTCAATGAGGTGAGCGAAGCCGGGCAGGAGAAGGAGCGTATGATAAACGAGGCACAACGGGCCTATAACGAGAAAATTCCGAGGGCCGTGGGCGAAGCCCGGCAAACGGTGACTCAGGCCGAAGGCTATGCGCTGGAGCGGGTGAACAAGAGCGAAGGCGAAGCTAAGCGTTTTCTCGATATTCTTGCCGAGTATCAGAAAGCTCCGGATGTGACCCGCCGCAGGATGTACCTCGACTCATTCGAAGCCCTCCTGGGGCGAATCGACCATCTGTACGTGGTTGACGAGTCGCAAAAAAACATTCTGCCGCTGTTCGATCTGAACAAGCTCAATGAGCAGGGTGGAAAAACGCAGAGCACCCAGGCGCAGCCTAAGGGCAAGTAAGCGCTGGAGGCTGGATATAGAAAGGAAATAATATGGTTCCACGCGGGGCCAAAATAGGTGCAGCGGCGGTCATTGTTCTGGCGATAATCGTTGGAACTTGCTTTTTCGTGGTGAGCGAAACCCAGCAGGTGGTTATCACGCAATTCGGCCGCCCGGTTGGGCAGCCGATCACCGAGGCGGGACTTCATTTTAAGCTCCCGTGGCAGACGGCTAATTTATTCGAAAAACGCATAATGAAATGGGACGGGCGTCCCGACCAGATTACAACCAGGGACAAGAAGTTAATCTGGGTGGATACCACGGCGCGCTGGCGCGTAAAGGACCCGCTGCTTTTCCTGATGCGGGTAGTATCGATAGCGAACGCACAGGGTCGCCTTGACCAGATAATAGACTCCGTTGTTCGGGATTATGTCGGCAAGAATGATCTGGTGGAACTGGTCAGAAGCGAAGGTTGGGAGGAGGCCAGGCAGAAGCTGAAGGATGCCGGCATTCCCGAATCTCAGATGCTGGAGTCCGGGTTTGAGGCGCCTGAGCAGACCGACCACCTGGTGAAAGGGCGCGAAAAAATCACTCGGGAGATGGTGGCTGAAGCATCAAAGCTTATTCCTGAATTCGGGATGGAACTGCTCGATATTCGGATAAAACGCATAAACTATGTTGAGTCCGTCCAGAAGACGGTTTTCGACAGGATGATCTCCGAGCGCAAGCGAATTGCCGCCCAGTACAGGTCCGAGGGTGAAGGCGAACGGGCTGCGGTCCTGGGTCAGATGGACCGCGAATTGGCCAAGCTGACCTCGGAAGCCTACAGGAAATCTCAGGAAATACGAGGCAAAGCCGACGCGGAGGCAACCCGGATATATGCGGAAGCTTTCGGCAAAGACCCTGAATTTTTCTCTTTGTACAAAACTTTGGAGTTATATCGCAATTTCAGCAACAACAGCTCTTTTTTGCTCAGCACCGATGCTGATGTCTTTAAGTACCTGAAGGGCAGCGGCGCAACCCCCCGTAAATAGAGCAGGAGGAGGAGATGGCATTTTACGAAGAAAATCCGGGGGATATTACAAGGGCAGACGTGGTGGTGGGCATACCCTCGGCTAATGAGGTCGAAAGCATCGCCAGGACTACCGAGCAGGTGGACAAAGGTCTGACCCGGTACTTTCCCGATTTGAAGTGCGCCATCGTCAACTCCGATAACCACTCCGCCGACGGCACGCGGGAAGCTTTTTTCTCCGCGCCGGCAAGTACGCCGAGGCTCTACATTTCAACTGAACCCGGCTTTAGCGGCAAAGGGAGAAATATTCGGAATTTTTTCGAAAAAGCACGTCAGCTCAACCCCAAAGCCCTGATAATCATAGAGGCCGACATAAAGAACATATCCCCCGTGTGGATTCGAAACCTCGGGGCGCCAATTCTCCAAGGGGCAGGATTCGTTTGCCCGCTCTACGTACGCCACAAATATGAGGCGACCCTTACAAGTTCGATAATTTATCCGCTCCTCAGGTGTCTGTACGGCCGGCGGGTGCGGCAGGCGAACGCAGGGGATTGCGGCTTAAGTCCGAAGCTGCTTGACACCTACCTCGATCCTCCTTTTTGGAGCGAAGCGGTCGAGAGTTTCGGGGTGGATGTGTGGATGGCCAACATAGCGCTCGCCTCTAAACTCCCGATCGTCCAGGCGTTCATGGGAGCGCCCAAGGTGCATCGGCTCAAGGATCGTTACCTGCACCTTACGGTGCTTTTCCACGAAGTGATCAGCACGATTTTCGATCTCATGCAGGTGTATCAGGATTTTTGGGAACAGGTGAAATGGAGCAAACCGACGGCGCTGTCCGGGACCGACCTCCAGGAAGTTGAAACCCCGCTGCCGGTCGACATCAATACAAAGCGCCTGCACGAGATGTTCGTCGAAGGCTTCGACAAATACTACGGGCTATGGGAACAGGTTTACGGTCCAATGGTAGTCCCCAAACTCCAGGAAATAAGGTCGATGGGACTTCAGCATTTTTCGTTTCCGACCCAGACCTGGTTGACCATCCTCTTCGATTCGGCGGTTGCCTATCGCCGGATGCCCCCCGACGAAAGACTCAACCTGCTCGATGGACTGCTCCCGCTTTACCTCGGCAAAGTGCTTTCGTACGTGAAGAAAACCGAGAGGATGTCGCTACAGCAGGCTGAAGAACACATTGAAAATGAGTGCGTGATGTTCGAGGAAAACAAACCTTATATTACTAAGGTGTGGGACTAGAGGGGAAGGGGGCTCAGTTATGCCGAAGATCCTTGTTGTCGATGATGAGGAACACATCAGGCTTCTCTATTCGGAAGAACTGAAGGAAGCCGGATACGAAGTCATCACGGCAGAGAGTGGTTACAAGCTTCTTGAGACAATTGAAGATGAAAAACCGGATTTGGTCATTCTGGACATAAAGATGGTGGACTACAACGGTTTGGACATCCTCCAGGACATCCGAAACCGTTTTTATGATCTGCCGGTCATCCTGTCGACCGCATACGATACCTTCAAAGAAGATATGAAGTCGATTGCGGCCGACTTCTATGTAGTAAAGAGCTTTGATTTAACCGAGCTAAAGAAAAAAATCGCCATGGCGCTCGAGACCCGGCTCCCGGGTTGACAATTCCGCCCTGCAGAGGCCCATTGCAGCCTCGGTCCGGGATTGGTCGTTTGACGCGGCCTTTCTTGTCTTTATTCTGCTGTCAGACCTGCTCACACTAAAGCCGGGGCCTGCCTCCCTGCTCTAGAGCAAGAACCTTCCCTGCCATGGTCAATGTGCCGGTGCGCGGGGTATTGGTGCAGCGTAGACCAGGTTCGGGATGGCTGCAGACCTGCAGCCTGTAATTCAGGCGAAAGCCCGTACGGGGTAAAAGATCCTTTGCAACACGCCAAAACCCTATACCTCGTTCTTTCCCGCTTCGCCTGCTCGCCCAATTCACCCTTCACCCTTCACGCTCCCCGCTTCCTGTGGTATATATGCCTGACTTAATCCAGTCGGGGAAGGACTACAAACACCATGGGCATCGTTCGCAACCGCCTCAAATCGATGATAACTGAGGCGCTGAAGTCTGTCATAGAGGACCAGGACAAGAAGCCGCAAGTCAGCATAGAACTCGACATTCCCAAAACTCCGGAGCACGGGGATTACGCCACGAATATTGCGCTCGGGTTGACCAGGCATCTCAAGCGCAACCCCAGGCAGATCGCTTCTGAGATCGTAGCCAAACTTGATGATTCGAGTTCCATACTCGAAAAAATCGAAATAGCCGGACCCGGGTTCATCAATTTTTTCATCAAGCCGGCGGCGTGGTGCGGGATTATCCGGGAGATTCTCGACAATCCCGATAATTACGGAAGGCTTGAAATCAAAGGAAGCCCGAAGGTCCAGGTGGAGTTTGTGAGCGCCAATCCTACCGGTCCGCTTCACATAGGGCATGGCCGAGGGGCCGCCATAGGCGACGTGCTGGCAAATATTCTCCAGGCTCGCGGTTGTCAGGTACAGCGCGAGTACTACATAAACGACGCCGGAAATCAGATGGATACTCTGGGCCGCAGCCTCTATTTCCGCTACCGTCAGGAGCTTGGCGAAGACATCGAGTTCCCCGATAACCACTATCGTGGTGAATACATGCGGGAGCTTGCGAAGGACTTCATGCGGGACCAGGGAGACCGATTCCGCAATACTTCCCTGGATGATGCTCTCCCGGTTTTTAGCGATTACGCCGGCAAGTGCATCTTCGATGGGATTAAAGAAGATCTGGATATTTTCGGGGTCCGTTTCGATAACTGGTTCAGTGAGCGCGAACTGCACAAACGGGATGCCATTAATAAGACGATCGAATACCTTAGAGGGCGCGGCTTCATCTATGAGAACGAAGGGGCGGTCTGGTTCAGGAGCACCGAGTTCGGTGACGAAAAGGACCGGGTTGTGGTGCGGGCAAACGGCGCGAGCACTTATTTTGCCGCCGATCTTGCATACCACCTCGATAAATTCGAACGCGGTTTCGAATCGGTAATAGACATATGGGGCGCGGACCACCACGGATATGTGGAGAGGATGCGGGCCGGGGTGCAGGCGCTCGGGCGGTCGGAAGACGATCTGCGTATCGTTCTCGTACAACTGGTAAACCTGCTGCGCGCGGGTGTGCCTGTGGCAATGAGCACCAGGGGGGGTGAGTTCGTCACGTTGCGCGAGGTTGTCGATGAAGTCGGAAAAGACGCAACCCGCTTTATTTTTCTCACCCGCCGCACGGACAGCCCGTTGGATTTCGACCTCGAGGTCGCAAAGGCCCGGAGCAACGATAATCCCGTTTTTTATGTGCAATATGCTCACGCGCGCCTTTGCAGCATCTTCGAGGTTGCGCGGGAGCGCGGAATCGGATTCGACTGGAGGGAGATTGCTGATGAAACGCTCTACCTCTTGCAGGTTCCGCAGGAATTTGAAATAATCAAGCTGCTCGGAGAATATCCGGAAATGCTTTCAGAATCCGCGAGATCACTCGAGCCGCACTATATTCCGTATTATCTGCATCAACTCGTGTCACTGTTTCACAGCTATTATCATGACAACCGAATTCTGAGCGAGGACGCCGAACTGACCAAAGCGCGTCTTTGCCTGGCTCTGGCAATTAAAGAAGTGATCGGAAACGCACTGGGGCTTCTCGGAGTGACCGCGCCTCAAAAGATGTAGAAACTGCGATAGGGGGGAAGGACAAATGACTCGCCCGAAGCTGGTTGTCGTCAACACCGATCCGGACGAACAGCCCCGTTCATGGCAGGACGGCAGAAAATTCCGCTTCGATCTGAGCAGAAGTAAACTTGTTTTCTTTACATTTAGCTGTGTCCTGGCCCTTTGTTTCATGTTTACACTGGGAATTCTTGTCGGCAGGGGAGTGGCCCTGGTCAGTTCGGATGATTCTTCCATAAAGGGTCAATTCCTGCAATTTCTGGGGCTTGGCAAACAGACCAGTCTGCCTTCCGCCAGGGCTGCTCAAACCTGGGAAGACCCCAGGAAAATGCTCGAATCACTAAACTACTACGAGGATTTGACCCATAAAGGGGGTGCGCCGCTGGCGGCCGTGCCGAAAGCAATCGAACCCGCTCCGACGGCGCCTGTGACTGAATCCCCAAAAGAACCTGTGAAAGAACCCGCGAGACATGCAGCAGCACCCCGGCAGCCGGCCGAAAAACCATCGGCGCCACAGCCGGACAAGCCCCGGGCGGCGGGACTTGCCGCAGAGCAGTTCACGCTGCTTGTGGCCTCACTAAAAGAAACAGACGCGCAGGTGCTTATCGAGAAATTGAAGGCCAGGGGATATTCGCCCCGCATTGAAACGCTGGACCTTGGGGCATCCAAATGGAACCGCATTCTGATCGGTTCTTTTCCTTCCCGCGAAGCCGCCATAGTCTTCGCCGATGAGTTCAACAGGAAAGAAAAACTGGAAGCACTGGTAATGAGCAGCTCGAATTAGAGCGGCTTCCCGCTCCGTACCCCTGCTTTTGAAGATTTATGCTCAACGCCTTCCGGCATCGAAGATCAATTCTTGCTGCTTGCCGCTCCCGTCTTCACCCTTCACTCTTCAAACCGTATCCTTTCGAAATTCGCCAGAAATATTGATTTGCATAATCTGCGAAAAAATGGTGTATTCATAGGCGCTGAGCCGTTTAGAGCTGCGATTGAAGCTCTTCTTCCACATGATTGTCACTGCTGACGCAATTCAGTGCTAACCACCAGACACACGCTACAAAGGATGAGCATGCGCACGGAAAAGCTACGGGTCTTGATCGCGAAGTTTGGTAAGGGCTATGAAAATGCAATGCTCAAACTTGCCCATGATTGCTGCGAGGCGGGGTTCGAAGTTATATACGCCGGCTTGAGCGACCCGGAAGAAATTGCGGTCTGCGCCCTTCAGGAAAGCGTCGACCACATCGGAATAACCACCCTGCCCGGGGCCACAGTCGAGGATTTCGCCAAGCTTTTCGATCTGATGAGAAAGAAAGAAATTCATAACGTGCGGGTTACCGCCGGAGGGATTTTTCCCGAGGAGGATGTCGAGAAGATAAAGCGCATGGGGGTCATCGATTTTTACGTGGGCAGTTCGATATACGACAGGATGGGGGCATGGACCGCCAAGTACGGGGGCGTTCAGGATATAAACCAATGCGCAAAGTTCGAGTCGGCATTGGCGAGGACAAAATAGCCGCAGTAATTGAAGGCCATGCGCCTTGGCGGGCCGGAAGCCATTTTAGTTTAGATCCGTTTGGGATGCCGTTCCAGTTGTCAAGCCCGCTAAATATGAGGATCTCGGCCTTCCACTCCAATGTCCGCTGAAGAACCCGAAGCATCCGGTGATTGTACTGTCGAGTATCTCTTCGCCCCAACGTACATCCAGCCGGTCTTCTTCCGGTTCATATTGGCCCTTGTCAGGTGGCTTTGCGCCCTCCGGCATTTGGATATGTGACGACAATCCCCGGCTTGCCCCTACACCAACTCTCTCGGGAAATCAGCATCGATCGCTGGAACAAACACATGCTGTCTTCTCTGCATGATGCCTCTTATTCGGGGGCAGGGCAGACATTTCGACGGGGTTGCGAATTCCACGGCTCTGCGCCTGCGGAACTTCACTAATCCCGATGCGGGTTTTCAAGCTGATGGATGAAGCACCGGGGCCCCGGACAATACGCCGGCATTTTTCGCGTCTTTCGGGATGGAGAGGAAGACAGGTGAGGATACCGATCTATCAAGTGGACGCATTCACTTCCCAGGTTTTTTCAGGCAATCCGGCAGCGGTATGTTTGCTGAACGACTGGATTTCCGATTCGATGCTGCAGGCCATAGCGGCAGAGAACAACTTGTCCGAGACCGCTTTCCTGGTTCGCAATGGTGATGGGTTTGACCTGAGGTGGTTCACACCGAAGACCGAGGTAGCGCTATGCGGCCATGCTACTCTTGCGAGTGCCTGCGTTCTTTTCGATCTCCAGAAATGGCCGGAGAAGAATGTTTGTTTTCAGACTCGCAAGAGCGGCCGGCTCATTGTAGAAAAAAAAGATCATCTGTTCGAGATGGACTTCCCGGCTCGGCCGCCCGCCTGTGAGTTGTCCGTGGATTCATTGAGTAAGATAATTGGTGTCCTGCCGCTGGAGGTGCTCAATTCGGAAGAGGATATCCTCGCGGTCCTCGAGACGGAGCAAAGTGTCAGGGATTTGAAACCCGATTTCACCGCCCTCGCCGGCCTGGACTGTCGCGGGCTGATCGTAACGGCAAGGGGAGAGAAGGTCGATTTTGTCTCCCGCTTCTTTGCCCCGGCAGTCGGAGTTCCGGAAGATCCTGTGACAGGATCGGCGCATTGTGTCCTGGTCCCTTATTGGGCTGGCGTTTTGAAAAAGAATAACCTCCATGCGCTCCAGGTTTCCAGGAGAGGCGGAGAGCTGTTTTGCCGGGACCGGGGAGAGCGCGTGAGCATTGCAGGTGAAGCCGCCCTCTACCTGGAGGGCACTATATCGATCTGAGTCCGGATGCGGGAAGCCCGCCTCCTGATCCCGTTCGCCGTCCCAGTGTCCCTTTCCTGTTTACCTACTCGACCACTCTTGGATGTTTCTTAGAGATCGAAATAGACGCCGGGAAAGAAGTAGCTTAATATTGGCGCCTGATGTTTAAGTATCGTCCGGCATATGAGTCCCTGGACAGTTTGCACGCGGAGCCGCGAAAAACAACAATAGAACAGGGCCTGGACCGCGGGTTTTTCGGTTTGGACGGGAGGAGATTTCGAATGGATCGTAAAATGAGAGTTCTTGTGTTTTCGGTTGCAGTTGCCGCATGTGCGCTTTATGCCCTGGGCCCCGCTTTCGGGGCAATCGACGTTCCCGCCAAGCTTAAGGACATCCCGCTCTACGAAGGGTCCAGGATCGTCCACGCGATGGATATGGAAAGCAACGCTATGCTCAGCGCGACGGTAAAGGCAAGTGCCGACGCGGTTGCCGGGTTCTACAAAAACGCCATGAAAGAAAGAGGCTGGAAACTTGCCTTTCAGATGGAACAGGATAAGGCGAAGATCCTGCATTTTCAAAAAGATAAACAGACCCTTCAGGTGGCTATCCAGGTTGGCGAGAAAGATGAATTAACCACCTATAACCTTATAATAGCTTCACAATAACCGAACGGATGGCATGGAAGCGCTTCCGGTCTTTTTCATCTTCGCGGTTAAAGTCGGAATTGCAAGCTGGGTCCTGGCGGTCGCTGAATCCATAGGCGCCCTCCTGCTCCAACCCTGGGTATTCCGGCTCGGCCTCAGAGCGGTAGTTATAGAGGAAGAAGCAGAATGCCCGAGTGGTCTCGGGACCATAGCCACGCGCGAGACTGAACGCTTGAAGTACAGGGTGCTTGGAGACAACCGATGCCTGTTCAGGCGGAGGTATAAGCTATTTGAGTTTCGCTGGAACACTCCGCTCGAAATCAAAGGGACGGTTGCCTGGAAGGAAGGCAAGCTCACAACGGTGGGCCGTTATCCTTTCGGAGTCATGGTTTTCGGTCTGGCCTGGTTAGCGGGGTGGACCGCCGGCGGAATCGGGATAATCATTAAGGGGCTGCTCATCGGAATCCCTTTCATCGCCCTCGGATGGGTTTGCATTGTGGGTATGCTGATTCACTCGCGCTGGATCGAGTTGAAGCGGTTCACAGATTATGCAGCGGAACTGAAAACCGCCCTTCAGTGAAATCCACCCGGCACCATGCTCATACTTACTCTCTTTTTCTGCTCTTCCTGCTCACTGCTCGCTGCTCCCTCTTGTCTCTTGCCTGTTCACTGCTCGCCCACCCACCTATTCACATATTGACACAGTCAAGAATGCTTCTCCATATCTGAAACTTCCGGAAGATTAAATAGTTGGCAAGAAATCTTCAGTTCTATTTTTCATTTCGATCGCGGGGTCAGATGAACAGCACAATACTCTCCACTCTCGACAGCCAATTACCCAGGAACTGAGCGAGCGTCTTTCTCTTTCTTAGTAGCGTCTTTATATTCTTTTAGGTGCAGGCGGCGCAAGTTCGACTCTTTCGAAACAGCGCGAAAGTCAGGTGGAAGTCAGGTCGAATCCTCTCTCGCAGTCCGGCAGGACTCAACTGTTAACAGACTCGCTTTGTGTTTTTCCTCAGGTGCCGAAAGACTGAAGTGTAGCAAAAGACGTACACTGTTGTAGGTGAAAGCCTGCAATGGAGTCCGATCCTTACCGCATAGATCAAGGCCAGAGGCTAGTTCGAAGGTTGGCACGTTAGCTGCTTGTTGTTTACTCCTACCCTAAAAGACTCGGGTGTGCCCACTAAACCGAGACCGGGGGGTAATATCTGAGCTTAATGAAATCGCTCAGGTAGATACGCCGGTCAGTATCTTTCACGCCCGTACTGGATGCCAAAATGCTCCGAAGTGCCTCCTTACGCATCAGCGGACTGCCGCCCCTCCCTCGTAAATTGTGAACAGGGATTGTGGTTCGCAATGAAAGGATAAAAAGCCATAGCTAGAATCCTGATAGTCGATGATGATGAGGGCTTTCTGCGCTTGATGAGTCAATATCTGGAATCAGTTGGCCTCGAACATGATCTGGCCGTTAGCGCAGAACAGGCTCGCAATCGTCTCGAAAGTTCCCGATATGATGTGGTCGTTTCGGATTTCAGCATGCCGGGAGAATCCGGCCTCGATCTTTTCCGCTACGTCTCATCGATGTATCCTGAAACTCCATTTGTGCTGATAACCGGATGTGATGATCTGCGGATCAAGCGGGAATCCATGAGGATGGGAGTTCAAGCATACATTGAAAAACCATTTTATTTTAATGAGCTGCTACAGACCATAATCAATCTGATGGGGCGCGACGATCAAAAGGAGGTTCCAGCCGCATAGCCCGCCAGGCTCGGCGTTGTCACCACTTGACCCTCAGATTCCTACTTAAAAAGCGCTAATCAGTATCGAACCGGATTTCTTAACACCGCCTCCCAGTCCTTGAGAACTCAGATGGCAAAATCTTTGCCGTTTTTGAATCATTTGTTTTCAGATTCGCCGCAACTGACTCTTTCGAAATTGGCGAGCGGTTGAAAATTCAACCTTCCAATAGGTCATTAGCCAGAAAGGAAGCATAATTCGAGATCTGTTCCCTGTATTTGCCAGGTCCTGAGAATTATGTTAATTTGCTCCAGTTTGCTCTTCTCCGCGCTCTCTGTGGTGAGATCTTCGTGTCTTTCACCGCGTTGCGCTCCCTCTTTGTGGTGAGACTGGTTTCTTGCTTTATTCAGTGTCCTGTGCGGTGAAACATTTAGTGGTGAAGGCTTACAAGAAAGGTCCTTGAGATGTACAATCCTTACTTCCATTTCACCTTCTCCCCTTTTGAAAACAACTTGAATCAGCAGTTCCTCTATTTCAGCGAGGGGCATGACGAGGTAATTGCGTCACTGCTCTATTTCGTTCAGCAAAAGAAGAGCTTTGCACTCGTCTCCGGGGACGTCGGAACGGGGAAGACGATGCTCATCCATCATCTGCTCGGCAGGCTGCCCAGGTCGGTCGAGCCGATTGTGATTCCCAATCCCGACGTGGAATACATCGAGATCTTGCGCTATATCGCGCGGACCCTCAAGGTCAACCCGGAAGCCAAGGGGATCCTCGATTTAACCGACGATATAAAAGTTGCACTCACAAAGGCGTATCTTCGCGGCCAACAGTTCGTGCTGATCATAGATGAGGCCCATCTCCTTTCGATCGGCAGCCTGGAGCATATTCGGCTCCTCTCCAATATCGAAATCACGTCAGACAAGCTTTTGCAGATACTACTGATCGGCCAGAATGAACTCAGGCACAAGCTACGCCGAAGGGAAATGCGCCAGCTTCGCCAGAGAATAAATGTGAATCTGTTCCTTTCCCCGATGAGCCGTTCCGAGACAATCGAATACATAGACCATCGGCTCCGGGTGGCAGAATCCGGCTTCGACAGGTGTTTTGAATCAGAGTGCAAGAAATTGATCTATAAAATGACCCACGGGGTTCCGCGCAGCATAAATCTATTGTGCGATACGGCCCTCCTGATCTGCAAGACCGAAAAGGGCGATAAGGTAACCGAGAGGGTCCTCACAAAGGCGCATGACGCCCTGCAACGTGAAGTGATTCAGGCGCCGAAAGAAAGCAAGTCCCGAAGATTTTTCAGCAAGCCGGCGCTTGCCGGTGGGGCCTTGGTTCTCTTCCTTGCGCTGGGGTCCACAGGGTTCCTGGGTTATAATGGAGACCTCGGTGAAAATCTCAAAGGCTGGATTAATGGTCCGAATTTTCCGAAAGCAGCAAGCGGCACACTTGTTAAAAAGCCTCTGCCTCCTGTATTTGAACTGAAAAGTGAAGACATTTCGAATCCTCCGGAAGCCGTAGAAAAAAGCGCTTCGGGCAGTATGCCTGGTTTGGTGACACCGCAAGCTCCTGGTCCTGAAGTGAAAAGTGAAGGCATTTCGAATCCTCCGGAAGCCGTAGAAAAAAGCGCTTCGGGCAGTATGCCTGGTTTGGTGACACCGCAAGCTCCTGGTTCTGTGCCGGAATCTCCCGAGGTCCTTCCCAAAGAAGATGAACAGGTTGGGAATATGGATGTAAAGGTCATGAAGACCGATACGGCCTCTCCTTCTGTCGAAGAATCTGCGAGTCCTGCACCACCCGAAGAAACACTGGCCAAAGATCAAATTCCAGGGGCGAACGGGGAGGCCACGCAAGCTGAGAGAGAAAATGTCGATGCAAATATTTTCGCAAAAGGTGAAATTTCTAATGCGGATACGCAAAATCTCCAAAGCGGGGGAAAATCACTAAGGCCTTCTGATGCATTCACGATAACAGTGCAAAAAGGGGAGACTCTGAGAGAAATTGCTGCAGAATGGTTTCCTGAAGACCCAACGGCCGGCGAGACATCGATCCTGTCAGCCAATCCCAGGATCCATAATAAAAACAGGCTCTTGGCGGGGCAAATTTTACGAATTCCCCTGACCAAAGAAACCGAACCCGAAAAACAATGACAAGCATCCCTTTGTTGGGTTTGAAATGGCCGGCACACGGTGCTGGTAAAAATTTAAGAATCCCTTTTATATTGTGAACAGAAATCAGCTCGAAGGGGTGATGCTGTTTTTGGCAAGCCGTATGGGCTTCCTATGAGCGCGTGTGGATGGCTGCCTAAGCGGCTAGTTCCGTACAGGCAAGGGATGTTGCCTCGCTACACCCATAAGCTTGTATATTCTTGTCATGTCCATCTGTTTTATTCCTTCGCCGGTCACTATCCCATCATCTTCGCCTGAGCGCCATAACAACACGCTGGGGCAGGGGAACGAGTGCATCAATTGCGGGAAATAGCGTGTATGTGAAACTGCCCAAAGCCGGTCCCGTTGACCTTTCACTTGCATCTTAGATTGGGAAATTGTAAGGTTTTGCGGGCTTTGGGGTTGTTTTAGGAGTTTTTCGGGCAGAATCGGACCCGAGAATGCGTTTTGGATGCATTGCGCACAACTTTGATGTGTTATTCCGGATAGACTCATGCTGTTCCATTCGTTTGCGTTTTTTGTCCTTTTCACTGTCACCTTCGTGGTGTACTGGTCGATTAAGGATCACCGCATTCGCCTGATCTCGCTGATAGTTGCAAGCATCGTCTTCTATGCGCATTGGAACTCCTTGCTGGTCTTGCTGATTCTCTTTTCGGCGCTGTTTGACTTCCAGATGGCAAGATGGATAGAAGCGTCTCAGTCGCCGTTTCGCAGGAAAGCCCTGTTGACGGTCAGTATTTGCACCAGCCTGGGTCTTCTGGCCTATTTCAAATATACCGGCTTCTTGATCAATGCTGTCTATTCAGTCGCGCATTCCCTGGGGGTTGAGTCATCGGCGCCTGTTTTTCAACTGGTTTTGCCATTAGGCATTTCCTTCTATACGTTTGAGACGATCAGCTACGTTGTGGATGTCTATCAGGGACGAATCAAGGCTGAGCGGAATTTCCAGGACTACGCCCTGTTCCTGATGTTTTTCCCCCACCTGATAGCAGGGCCTATAGTTCGCCCCGGACATTTCCTGCCCCAGGTGAAACGGATCAAGTACCTTAATTGGCAGAGGGTGCAATCGGGCATTCAACTGTTCCTGCTGGGACTGATCAAGAAGGCCGTGATAGCCGATCAGCTAGCTAATCTTGTTGACCCTGTATTCGCTTCGCCCGGCGCCTATTCAAGCGGTACCCTGTGGGCCGCTGTGCTCTGTTACTCGATACAGATTTATTGCGATTTCTCAGGCTATTCCGATATGGCTATAGGATTGGCGCACGCTCTGGGGTTTCATCTCCCGGTAAACTTCAATATGCCGTATTTTGCGCTCAATGTTGCCGACTTCTGGCGGCGTTGGCACATATCGCTTTCCACCTGGCTACGGGACTATCTCTATATTCCCATGGGAGGCAACCGTCGCGGCTCGGCCAGGATGTACCGCAATATAATGGTTACGATGCTGCTTGGCGGCTTATGGCATGGTGCAGGCTGGACCTTCATCTTTTGGGGCTTCTATCATGGGCTGCTGCTCTCAGTGCATCGCGCGATCCGCTGGCCGGCCTGGCTCGGCAATAAAATGTTTGTCCCCTTTCGCATCCTCGCGACGTTTCTCTTCGTGTGTATCGGTTGGGTATTTTTCCGGGCAAAGAGCCTTTCCGACGCATGGCTGATCCTCTACCGGATGTTTGTTCCTGCACAGGGGCTGGAACTGCCTCCACATGTCGCAACGGCGGTAGCCGCAGTTTTTGCGCTGGTATTCCTCGCCCATATGTTGTCTTTGGTCGTGGATTGGGGGGAACTGTTAAGACGGACGCCCATCCAGGTGGTCGGAGCGGTCGTGGCAATCGGATTCATATTGGCCCAGTTGCTTACGCCCGATTCAGGAGGAGCATTTATTTATTTCCAGTTTTGAACGGTCAGGGAGTTTAGAGGGGCATTTTGAGTCAATCGAAGAGGATAACATCTCTGTATCAATTGATTTGAAGCATCTTGCGTGCTGAGGCTTAAAAGAGACATGAGCCGTGGACGAACAAAGAGTGATAGAGGAAGGCACTGCGTTCTGCTGGCGGGCTTGATTTTCCTCGCCGCACAGCTCGGAGTGGGCCTGATTCTGGATCGGTCACTGCCGAAAATTCGTTTTTTGGATGCCGAGCGGGTTGTGAACGTCGCTGCCGGACTTAACCGTTCTCCGGATATCGTGTTCATCGGAAGCTCACGTTTCCGGCGCGGTTTGAACATGGGGGAGCTCCAGGAGTTTATGTCAACGAACTTCGGCATGGACTCGCCACTCATGTTCAACGCGGCCGTGGATGCCGGTGAGCCCTTCGTGATGGACTACCTGATCCGGCTTATGGCCAGGCAAGGCATTGCGCCGGGAATAGCGATAATAGAAGTCAGTCCGGAAACCGTAAAGCTGGGGTGCCGCTGGATGGATTTTCAGATTATCCGGCTGATCACCTGGAAGGACATGCCGGATGCCCTGCAGGATTTCATCGCTTCCAGGCGTATCACACACTTGCCGTCGTCGCGCATCATCCCCGTTTTCCTGTATCGCAAGGAACTGTTGACCTGGATATTCGGCTCCCCCCCACCATATCTGACGGCTGCCAGTGCAGTTGCGGCGCCGATGGACCGGCCCGCCGCCCCGGACGTTCATAAGCATTCAACTCCAGAGCCGGCAGAGGATTCAATCAAATCGCGGCCGGTTCCTCCAGACATTGCTAAATTGTTTCGGAATTACCAAATCGGCGGCCTGAATGCGCAGCACCTTGAATCCATGCTGACCTACCTTCATCAGAGGAACGTGCCGGTCATCCTCGTCGGAGCTCCTGCCTGCCGCTACTACCTGGAATGCTGCACAACCGAAATCAATCGTAAATTCATGGATTATATTGAATACCTGAGGTGCGCATACGGGTGCGGTTTCGTCGATTGCCGCAACCGGATACCCAATAAGTTCTTTACAGACGATCTGCACTTGGGTCCGGCCGGGGCGGTTTTGTTTACCCGTATGCTCGAGAGCGAGGTGCTGCACGATGCATGGATGAATTTCAGGAGATCGCAGAAAAACCACTATTCCGGTGTGGAATGAATCAGGAAATGAAAACCCGAATGCCTTTGTCTCCTTGAGATCGTAGCGGCATCCCCTGCCTGCTCCCCGGGAACTTCGAGAACGATTTCGTCAATTGCCGTTCCGATTATCTGAGGCTCCAGTACCCACCAATCTTCAGGGGAGTAATCCAAGAGCTTTCTTTGTGATGTCATCGGGCATCTCATGATTGACGGTATTTCGATACAACCGTATCTTGATGATATCGCATCCTAAAGCCATTCCGGTCGAAAGCCGCGCGGCTGATTGGCGGCGTTGGGCGGTGAAGAAGGTAACATATTATCCGCATTGGAGAATCTCTTCCCGGCTTCCCTGACGGCGTGATTCGCAATGTGATCGTACCGGTTGACAGGGACGGCGGCCCGCCCCGGCTGCCGGCCCGGAAAGGAGACCGCGCCGCATGACGACCGGACTTGTCACACGCCTTCGAGAGGCCTCGCAGGGGCCGGCTTACCGCTGGTGGGCGCTGGCGGCAGTCGAGTGCGGCAACTTCGTGGTCTACATGGACGGTTTCATCGTTACCCTGGCGCTGCCCGCGATGGCGCGCCGGTTCGGTGTGGGCATTCACGAAATCAAATGGGTGGTCGTGGCTTACCTCGCTGCCGTGACGGTCACCCTGCTGCTTGCTGGCCGCCTGGCGGACCGGTGGGGCCGCAAACCGGTGACCGTTGTCGGCATCGCCTTGCTCACGCTCGGCGCTGGGCTGTGCGCGCTGGCGCCTACCCTGGCGTTTCTTATCGCCTTCCGGGTCCTGCAGGGGCTGGGCGGCGCCTTCGTGCTGGCCAATGTGATGGCCGAGATCACAGCGGTCTTTCCGAAGGAGGAACGGCGCCGGGCCATGGCTGTCAATGCCTCGGTCCTGGCGATGGGTCAGGTCACCGGGCTGCTCCTCGGGGGCTTCCTGATCGACTGGCTGGGCTGGCGCGCCATCTTCCTGGTCATCCTGGCCATAGGCGGGCTCGGCTTCGTAATGGACCTGGCGGTGCTCCGCAACCGCACCTCCGGGTCCGGCGCGCCGATGGACAGGTGGGGTGGGGTGCTCTCGGTCCTGATCGTCGGGGCTCCTTTTCTGTTGATCGAACGCCTGTCGAGTGACCTCAAAGACCCGATCGGCCTGGCGTTCCTGCTGGCCGGCCTGATCCTGCTCGGGCTGTTCATTAAGGTGGAGCGGCGGTCGGCCTGGCCGCTGCTAGACCTGCGCCTGCTCCGGTCGAGGGCCTTCACCTGCGGAGCGGTTGCCGCCTCGTTCTACTTCATCGTTGCGACCTTCGGCTACTTTCTGATGCCGCTGTACGCGCAGATCGTGCTGGGGCTGTCACCTTTTTTCGCCGGCTTGCTCATCGTGCCCCTGTCTGTGGCGTTGACGGTCTCGAGTCAACTGGTTGGCCGTATGGCCGGCCGGTTCAGGGCCCGCATCGTGAGCACCGCGGGCCTTATTTGCACCAGCACGGGCGTGCTCGGGATGTCTTTCCTGGGTCCGAACGCCTCGTACCCCCTGTATGGTCGGCCTGCTGGTGCTCGCGGGGGTAGGCGGCGGGTTGTTCCACCCGCCCAACAACAGCGCCGTGCTCAGCGCCGTGCCGCCCCAGGACCTGGGCTCGGCTAACGGATTCTTCACGACGTCCCGCAACTTCGGCCAGGCCATCGGGGCCGCGCTGGCGGCGGCGATCCTGGGCCAGGGGTTGGGGCCCTCAGGGGCAGCGGAAATGATGGCCCGGGCCCGCGACGTGCTGGCCGTTGCCCCCTCCTTCGACGCCTACGTCCAGGCCCAGGCCTTCGCCTTCCGGGTCGGCGCCTCCCTGGGACTGGTGGGCGCCGTGATTTCCGCGCTGCGAGGGGGTGAGATCAGACCAACGCCTGCACATGGCGAAATAGAGAAGGCGGCAAAGGGGACATCGTAGAATACAGGCCGGACAAAGGCACTGGATATGAAACCACGTGGGGCGAATCACTTCAGAACTTGTGTGGAGACTGCGATGGCTTACAGCATTCGAGAAATGAAAAAGGAGGAAGTGGGCCTGGCGCTGAAATGGGCGGAGATTGAGGGATGGAACCCCGGGGCGAACGACGCCGAGTGCTTTTACGCCGCAGACCCGAACGGATTTTTGATGGGTGAGCTCGAAGGCCGGATGATCGGCAGCATCTCAGTGGTGAAATATGGTCAGGATTTCGGCTTTCTGGGCTTATATATCGTGCGTCCCGAGTTCCGTCGCAGGGGCTACGGGTTGAGGCTTTGGAACGCTGGAATTGATTATCTCGCCGGCAGGAATGTCGGACTGGACGGAGTGGTCGGCCAGCAGGAAAACTACAAGAAATCCGGATTTGGCCTGGCGTATGGAAATATTCGTTACGAAGGAAAGGGCGTCGAGATGGGGCATCGAAACACCTTCTATAAATCGACTCCCGGGATCGGCGAAATAGTTGATCTATCCACCGTTTCTTTTGTTGAGGTCGCCGGGTACGACCGGAAATTTTTCCCGGTTTCAAGGGATAGATTTCTCGAATGCTGGATAAACCAACCGGGCGGGCATGCTCTTGGCTCGTTGGTGCATGGTAGACTGGCGGGCTATTCCGTTATGAGGCCTTGCCATAATGGTTTCAAAATCGGTCCGCTTTTCGCCGACACCATCCATTCCGCAGAGGCTCTTCTTGTTGCCGTGTGCGAGAGGGCGCACGGAGAGCCGGTGTTCCTTGATGTCCCGGAAGCTAACCATGCGGCGGTGGCTCTCGCAGAGAACCATGGCATGCGCAAGGTTTTCGGGACGGCTCGAATGTATACGAAATTCGAGCCGGAGATTTCGCTCGAACGGACTTTCGGCGTCACCACATTCGAGCTTGGCTAGCACGGGTATCGAAGAATGCCGGATTTAGAGGTTAGAGAATTAATTCCTCAATTTCTCTTAATCCTGTTCAAGCCTTTTCCCGCGGCTTTCCGTCCTGCGTCCTCAGCCTCCCGTGCCCGAGGGTTTCCCTTGACTTTTGGTTGCGCCTTTTTTAGAAGTATTGGGTTATCCTGAAATTTTGGATCGTAGCCGGGGAAAAAGATGGAAAGTATTCAGGCTGTTAGAGGCATGAACGACATATTGCCGGACCAGGTGGGCTGGTGGCAAAAGGTTGAAAACGCGGCACGGGAGGTACTCGAAAGCTTCGGCTACCGCGAGATAAGGACCCCCGTGCTGGAGAAGCTGGAGCTTTTTGCGCGAAGCATCGGGGAGAGCACCGATATCGTCGAAAAAGAGATGTACGCCTTCGAGGACCGCAACGGCGAGCGGCTGGCCCTTCGCCCGGAGGCTACGGCTTCAATTGTAAGGTCTTACATCCAGCATTCGCTTCATGCCGATTCGGCCGTCCGGAAGCTCTATGAAATTGGCCCGATGTTCCGGCATGAGCGTCCTCAAAAGGGGCGTTACAGGCAGTTTCACCAGATCGACGCCGAGGTTTTCGGCTCGGACAGCCCGATGATCGATGCCGAAATGATGCATATGCTGCGCATGTTTCTTGACCGGATCGGCATTTCGGGGGTCATGCTGAACATCAACACGCTGGGTTGCCCCGAGTGCAGGAAGACTTACAGGGAGATTCTGAAAGATTTCCTCACTGCAAAAGGAGACCAGTTTTGCCCGGACTGCCTGCGCCGCAGGGAAACCAACCCTCTGCGCGTTTTCGACTGCAAGGTGGAGAAGTGTCAGTCCCTGCTCGAAAGCGCTCCCATGCTGATAGATCACATCGACGAACAATGCCGCGCGCACTTCGACGCGGTAAAGGATTACCTTGAAAAGCTGGGGACGCGATACGAGGTGAACCCCCGAATCGTTCGCGGCCTTGATTATTACATGCGGACAACTTTCGAGGTGATTACCGACCGGCTGGGCTCTCAGAACGCAATCGGGGGCGGCGGCCGCTACAATGGCCTGGTACGCGACCTCGGTGGACCCGATGTGCCGGCGATCGGGTTCGCTATCGGCATGGAACGGCTTATCATGCTGCTTCAGCAGGAGCAGAGGGAAAAGGTGCGCACACTTGAGGTGAAAACAACCGAACAGGTCAGAATAACTGACGACGACAAAATACGGTTTTTTGTCGCCGGTTTGGGTGAGCAGCCCCGTGCGGCCGCTTTCCTGCTCGTGCAGCAACTGCGAGGGCTTGGCCTCGAGGCCGAAATGGACTACGAAGGGCGCAGCCTCAAGAGTCAGATGCGCCGCGCCGACAAATCCGGCGCAAGGTATGTTATCATACTGGGCGAAGATGAGATGGAGAGGCGTGAAATCCAGTTGCGCGACATGCTGAACAAAACTCAGAGGATATTGCCCCTGGATGATGTTGTGAACGAATTAAAACAATTGAAGGATTGAGGAACCAAGAAGGGACACATTTTCGCGTTCATCAGTTTTTATCCGTGTAACGTCCACCGCGCTGTGCTCCTTCATCAGTGGTTCAGTCGCTTTTTGGTAATGCTTTCATACTCGGAGGAAAACCCCGGTGAATTTGCTTGAACCCCAAAGCGGGGATGATTCTATAGACATTCAGGAAGGCCAGGTTGCGCTCGATCAGCTTGGCGCATGGCGCAAGACGGTGGACTGCAACAGCCTGAGGGCCGGGGACGTCGGCGGTGAGGCCGTCCTGATGGGATGGGTGCAGAAACGGCGCGATCACGGCGGACTCATATTCGTTGACCTGAGGGACCGCGAGGGAATAACCCAGGTTGTTTTCGACCCGCAGATCAGCGAAGAAGCGCACGAACGTGCAGGCCACCTCAGGAGCGAGTACGTCATAGCGGCGAAGGGAAAGGCGCGCTTTCGGCCTGAGGGAATGGCCAACCCAAAGCTGCCGACCGGGGAAATCGAGGTTGCCGCAACGGAGCTGCGGATACTCAACAGCTCGAAAACACCTCCTTTTCAAGTCGAAGACGACGTGGACGCAAGTGAGAACATACGGCTCAAATACAGGTATCTCGATCTGCGCCGGCCGAAGCTCTTCAAGAATCTTTTCCTGCGGCACAAGGTAGCCCATTTGACGCGCTGCTACTTCAACGAGCTGGGTTTCATCGAGGTTGAGACCCCGGTCCTTACGCGCAGTACGCCGGAAGGGGCTCGCGACTACCTGGTGCCCAGCCGGGTCAATACGGGAAAATTTTTCGCCTTGCCCCAATCGCCCCAGCTTTTCAAGCAGATTCTGATGGTTGCGGGGTTCGAAAAGTATTACCAGATCGTCAAGTGCTTCCGTGATGAAGACCTGCGGGCGGACAGGCAGCCTGAATTTACTCAACTCGACCTGGAAATGTCCTTTATAAACGAAGAAGACATCTACGGAGTCATCGAGGGTTGGGTCAAGTCGATGTTCGGCGAGCTGACGAAGCACGGCTGGATTGACCGGTCATTCCCCGAGCTTACTTTTCCCAGGATGACTTACAGCGAAGCTATCGGCCGCTACGGGACAGACCGGCCCGACACGCGCTTCGGTCTTCCGCTGACTGAAATAACCGACATAGTCGCCGAATCCGAATTCAGGGTTTTCCGCCAGGCGATTGAACGGGGCGGGATGGTTAAGGCCCTTCGCGTTCCCGGCGGCAAGGACCTGTCAAGAAAAGAACTGGATGATCTGATTGATTTTGTTAAAATCTTTGGTGCGCAGGGCATGGTCTGGATCAAAATTCAGCCTGACGGCTGGCAGTCGCCGATAGCCAAGTTCCTGCAGCAAAACGTGCAGGATGGGCTGGAGCAGCGTCTCGGGATAGAAACCGGAGACATCATCTTCTTCGTGGCCGACCAGCGTAAAGTCGTAAATGATGCCCTCGGGAATCTGCGGGTTCGCCTGGGGCAACAGTTGGGGCTGATCGATCCGGATAAATTCAATTTTGTCTGGGTCACGGATTTTCCGCTCGTCGAATGGGACCACGAGGAGAAAAGGTACACTTCGGTGCACCATCCTTTTACCGCGCCGCTTGAATCCGATATGGGCCTGCTCGAAACACACCCCGAAAAGGTGCGCAGCAGGGCATACGACCTCGTGTTGAACGGGATCGAGATCGGCGGCGGCAGTATTCGTATTCACCAGCAGGAGGTCCAGCGCGGGGTTTTTAACGTGCTTGGGATTTCGGATGAGGAGGCGCGGGAAAAATTCGGGTTTTTGCTCGAAGCCCTTCAATACGGCGCACCTCCTCACGGCGGGGTTGCCTTTGGACTTGACCGGCTGGTGATGCTTCTGTGCGGGGCCGGTTCGATACGCGACGTAATCGCTTTCCCCAAGACCCAAAAGGCGACCTGCCTCATGACCTATGCTCCGTCCGAGGCGGATGTGAATCAACTTCTGGAACTTTGCATAAAGGTCGAATGCGACCTGAGAAAGTAAGGCTATGGCTCGTTGGAACCCCAGGAAACGGGTGTTGGACCACGAAAATCCGGACCTTAAGCGGCCCAGGGGCCCGGATTTGGACGAACCCAACCTGATGAGGGACATTTTCCCGTACGATGAGGTCCCTCTCATTGATTTCGATCACAAAATCCTGCCTATCGACCCGGCCGATGACATATTCATAACGGATACCACCTTTCGGGACGGCCAGCAGGCGCGGCCTCCGTATACGGTCAAACAGATCGAAAAAATATTCGAGCTGCTTCACCGCCTGTCCGGCCCAAAGGGGGTCATACGTCAGTCCGAGTTCTTCCTGTATACGGATAAGGACAAGCAGGCGCTGGAGGCCTGCCTTGCCAAAGGGTATGATTATCCGCAGATAACCGGATGGATCAGGGCGGTTGAGGAGGACATGGACCTGGTGGCCCGGATGGGTTTGAAGGAGACCGGGATTCTGACCTCTGTCTCCGACTATCACATCTTTTTGAAGCTCAACATGGACCGAAAGACGGCCCTTGAAAAATATCTCAAAATCGTCCGGGCCGCGTTGGAAAAGGGCATAATCGCAAGGTGCCATTTCGAGGACGTCACGCGCGCCGATATTCCAGGTTTCTGTATCCCGTTTGCTATCGAGCTGATGCGCCTGAGAGAAGAAAGCGGTATAGACGTAAAGATCCGTCTCTGCGATACGCTCGGTTTCGGGGTGACTTACCCCGGCGCGGCCCTGCCCAGGAGCGTCTCCAGGCTGGTGAGGGCGTTTATAGACGACGCGGGAGTTCCCGGACACCTCCTGGAGTGGCACGGTCATAACGATTTCCACAAGGTGCTGGTAAATGCCGCAACCGCCTGGCTCTACGGGTGCGGCGGAGCAAACGGGACCCTTCTCGGTTTCGGTGAGCGTACCGGCAATGCCCCTATCGAGGGCCTTATTTTCGAATACATCGGGCTCAAAGGCGACGCTAACGGAACGGATACAACCGCCATAACCGACATAGTCGATTACTTCCAGGCCGAGCTGGGCTACACGGTCCCATCCAACTATCCGTTTGCCGGTGGGGAGTTCAATGCGACCCGGGCGGGCATCCATGCCGACGGGCTGGTGAAAAATGAGGAAATCTATAATATTTTCGACACCATGAAGTTGCTGAAAAGGCCAATCGGAATCACCGTTACTGACAAGTCCGGTGTTGCGAGCATAGCCTATTGGGTAAACCACCGGCTGCGGCTGGAAGGGGAGCGCCGGCTGGACAAAAGGCATCCGGGGATTCTCAAGATCTACAAGCGTGTGATGCGCGAGTACGAACAGGGGCGCAATACCTCTATATCCAACGATGAGCTGGAGCGATGGTCGAGACGATACCTGCCTGAGTATTTCATCAGTGAATTCGATATGCTCAAGCAGCACGCCCACGCTCTTGCCGCTCACCTGGTTGAAGAGGTTGTCGAAAGTGAAATGATAAAGAGCCTTGACTCGGAGCGCATGGAGCCTTTGCTTCAGACCCTTCTGGAACTCAACCCGTTCATTCAGTACATTTACGTCACCGACAGGCAGGGACGCAAAATATCCCGCAACATTACGCATATAGTGGATAAATCCAAATACGAGAGCGCCAAGGTGGGGGAGGACCTCTCCGACCGGCCCTGGTTTATAGAGCCTATGAGGGACGGGAAGGTGCACGTAACCGACTTTTACACCTCGCGCTATACGGGGGCGCTCTGCATCACGGTTTCCGCCCCGATTAGAGACTCAACCGATGAGATAGCGGGAATTCTCGGTATAGACATCCGCTTTGAAGATCTCGCCAAAATGGAGAAAGACGGCGAACTCAGCAACTCGTGAAGAGGAGTTGACTCCTGCTTTACGCTACTCCCGGAGGGGGGCCGGTGGCAAGCCTAAAGGTGCGGAGGCATTGGGTTTTTATCGTCGTGTCCCTTTTTCTGGCGAGCTGTTCCAAGCAATACGTCCAGCCCACCGTGACTCCTCCAGCCCTGAAATCGCAAAGACCTTACCAGATAAACGGTATATGGTATTATCCTCTTTCGAGCGCCGACGGATATGTCGAAGAGGGGCTGGCCAGTTGGTATGGGGCCGATTTTCACGGCAAGCGCACCTCATGCGGAGAACCCTACGATATGTGGGCAAATACGGCGGCTCACAAGACGCTTCCCCTGGGAAGTTACGTCAAGGTGACAAACCTTGAGAACGGCAGGTCGACGATTCTGAGGATTAACGACCGGGGGCCGTTTGTAGGCGGAAGGATTATCGATCTTTCCGCCAGGGGGGCCCAGGATCTGGGCACCCATGTAAAGGGGCTGGCCAGGGTCAGGGTCGAGGCGGTCCAGTATGCGACACCGCAAACAGTTGGAGATGCAACCTATTGGAAAGTTGACCCTGTACCGTCGTTCCGCTACGGCAGGTTTACCATCCAGATTGGGGCTTTTCGCGAGCAGGGGAACGCATACAGGCTGAAGGACAAAATGACCGGTGAAAACCGGGAAACCAGAGTGACCGATCAGCCGGAAAGAAATGGCCTGTGGTACAGGGTGCAGGTCGGTTCATTTAATGATCTGGTGATGGCGAAGGCTGAAGCGGAGAGGTTCAAGTCGAATGGATATCCGGGCGCCTTCGTTATCGCCGTTGAGGGACAATAAAAGTGATCGACATCATTGCATATCCGTCGGACGAGGCGGAACGGAAGATTTCAGAAATCGCAAGGCGCCGGCCAGGGGCCGATCCGGCGCTGGAGGCGGAGGTCTCCGGGATAATCGAAGCGGTCAAGGTCGAAGGCGATGCCGCGGTACTGCGCTATTCGCGCCGGTTTGACGCTCCCGGGCTGGAAGAGGCGCAGTTGTGCGTATCCGATGCTGAGATCGATGCCGCATGCGGTAATGTGGATTCGGAATTTTTGGCCATAATCCGGACGGCAATCCACAACATCGAGGACTTCCATAAACAGCAGATCCGTCACTCTCATTTCATTACCAAAGCCGACGGGACATTTCTCGGTCAGATAGTGAGGCCGGTCAAGGCGGCGGGGCTATATATCCCGGGCGGGCGGGGCGGCGAAACTCCCCTTATCTCCTCGGTCCTGATGAATGCAATACCTGCGCGCCTTGCAGGGGTGCCCGAGATAGCGATGATTACTCCCCCGCGAAGCGACGGCAGCATCAACCCCTATCTTCTGGCCGCTGCGCGCGAGGTGGGCGTGAGCCGGATTCACAGGGCGGGGAGCGCCTGGGGCATTGCGGCCCTTGCGTACGGGACGAAATCGATTCCGTCCGTGGACGTAATCGTCGGTCCCGGCAATATTTACGTGGCGCTCGCAAAGAAACTCGTATCGGGCGAGGTGGGGATAGACATGATCGCCGGTCCCAGCGAAATCCTGGTTCTGGCGGACTCGAGCGCCAGGGCGGACTATATTGCGGCAGACCTCCTCAGCCAAGCCGAGCATGACATCATGGCGAGCGCAATCTGCATAACCACTGAAGAAAGCCTGGCCGGGGATATTGCGCTAAGTGTTTCCAGGCAGTTGAGCGCCTTGCCCAGGAGCGAGACCGCCACGGCCTCCATCGATCGCTACGGGGCTGTTTTCGTCGCGAAAAGTGTGGATGAGGCCTTCGGACTTGCAAACAGGATAGCGCCGGAACATCTCGAACTCCACCTCAAAGATCCACTCCCCTGGCTGGGCAGGATCGAAAACGCCGGAGCGGTCTTTATCGGGGACCATTCGCCGGAGCCTGTAGGGGATTATTTTGCCGGTCCCAATCATGTGCTCCCGACCGCCGGCACGGCCCGATTTGCTTCCGCGCTCGGGGTGGACGCTTTCTTGAAAAAAACGAGCGTGATCGCCTATTCACAGGAGGCCTTCGACCGGGACGCCCGGTCTATCATTCGCCTGGCGGAACTCGAAGGCCTGACGGCTCACGCGGAGTCGGTGCGGATACGGGTCAAAGAAGGGAGCAGGTAGCGGGGGATGGGGGAGGCGAAACTGGATAGTTTTTTTAGAAGGAGCCGTGTTTAAAAACGGCGAAGCGGATAAGGACGATCAGCAGATCGGAACATGACTCGTGGGTACTGCAAACCATATAATTGGATATTTAGCTGGCGCTGCGCTGGCAACACTCTTTTATGTTGTGCGCATGCTAGTTTCCTTTTCAGTCGGGATCCCAGCGGCGGAGCATGTTAGCTATCTATTCCGATTCGGACTCGCCGTATTTTTCTGGCTTTTCGGTGGGACTGCCGTGGCATTGGCATTGTTGTTTCTACCTTGGTGTTTGGCTGTATGGGGATACCGCAGACTACAATGTTCTGGCTTGGTTTACTTTGGCCTAATTGGCGCTGTTGCCACATTCATTATCGGATGTGGAACCGCATCTCTTTCGCCAAAACCGCTATTTATTGAAGACCAGACCTTCCTTGAAGGTTTCATGATCGCCGTTGAACGGCAGGGTGTTTGCCTACTGCTTACCGGGCTTGTTTTTGGTCTTACATATTGGTTCGTCAGCGAAAGACAACGGCAAACGCCTCTGAATGAATGTGGAAGAGAATCCGGTCACTAGAAAAACGCGCCTCTATTGCGTGCAGAGGAGTAAAATCTTAATTCGGTAGAACAGCCAGTGGGGCGGTGTTAGCCTTCCGTCCCCCCCAGCACCCACTCGATGTATTGCGGCAATCCACGGGCGACGGGAAAGGATATTATCTCGGGAACCTCGTAGCTATGAAGTTCTTTGACCCTTTTTTCGAGGGCATGGAAAAGGGATGTCCGGGTCTTGATGATTATAAGGCATTCCTGTTCGTCGTAAATTTCCCCCTTCCACCGGTAAATGGATCGGATGCGAGGCACAATGTTGGCGCACGCTCCAAGACGTTCCTCCACCAGGGTACGCCCGATCTTGGCAGCTTCTTCTTCGTTTCCGGCGGTTACAAGGACAATGGATATTTCGCTCATTGCGAATACCTCCGGTGAAAGGCCAAGAAATGGAGTCAGGCGCCCAGGCCTATGAGATTGTTTCAAAATTCCCGGCCCCGTTTTTTGACCGGATAATCGCTGATATCCCGGCAATAACCTGGGTCCGTATTCTGGCCTCGAATCCTAGTGTAAAAAAGGAGGTTTTGGAAGGCTTTTCCCTCCAGCCGGCCAAGTTCTCCAGGATGCTCCCCCAGCCCCTGATAATGGGCCGTCTTCGCCGCAGGCTTCAAACGGACAAAATGCTATTCGAAGAGGTCCTTGCCGAATGGAAAGAAGAAAAGTCGGCCGTGGTTTCGTATCTGGCCATGCTGGACAGTGATTTTATGGCCGAAAACCATCGGGAGATCAGGAGCTTGCTCGGTCCTGAACGTTTCTGCATCTGCCTTTACTCGTTGGGTTTTTTGAACCGTCAGTGGGCAATGGAGGCGGTCCGTGAAGACGGCTTCTGGACCCAACCCCCCGATGAGACTCTTTTTGACCTCCTCACGCCGGCTTTGTATGTTTGGGGAGAGTTTATAGAAACACATCCCGAACTCTCGAAGAAATTTCTTGAGAGCAGCGAGGGCAGCGGCTTCCTCTTCGACATGGAAGGGGAGCAAAACGAGCACGGGACCCGGGGAGCACAGCAGGGTGATCCTGAATTGAGGGAGCGGTTCAAGAAAGTAGAAAAGAAGCTGCAAAAGACCCAGTTGGACCTGATCCGCATCGGCGAGCAGTCAAGTAGCCTGAGGAGCGAAAACGAAGACCTCAGGAAAAAGCTGCGGGAATGTGAGACGGAGTTTGACAAGAAGCTCGGTGGCTCGCTTGCTGAAAAGAGAAAAGCATGGTTCGAGCGCTATCAATATGTCGACAGGGAGGGGGCGCTAAAGGAAGCCGAGCGGCTCGAATCGCTCCTCCAGAGGACCAGGCGCGCACTGGGATTACAGAAACGGGCCGATGAGGAATACGGCCTTATCTCCGATATAAGGGCGAAACTGCTCGAAATCGATCTCTCCCTGGCCCAGATAGAAGCGGTCTACGCCGGTTCCATCGTCGTCCACAAGGAAGTGGAGAAGGTGAAAGATGCCCTCCTGATTGAAAGAAACCGCCTGCTGAAGCTACCCGGAATAGGGAAGGTTATCGGGACCCAGCCCGGGGGCGGCGGGGAAATCGTCGCCCGGATCAACCTCCTGGATCCACTCCCCGTCAATTTGCCTAAAATCAATAGAATGCTTAGAATGCTCGGCACTCTTTCGGAAATCGGGCTTGTGGGCGATCCGGCGCAGGTGGAGGAAGCCGTGAGGCACAAGAAACGGCAAATCATGGAGCGGCTTTATGCGCAGTTTGAGCCGAGCGGAGAGAGCCGGCTGCACGAGCGGCACTTTCGGCACCTCGAGGATTTCATCAGCTCCGGCCGGAGCAGGCTGTATGATTTGTTCATTGACGGATACAACGTGCTGCTCCGGGTGCATGGAGCAGACGAACATTTTTCCCGCGCGGGCTTTACGCAATTCCGGGAACAGTTCATCGAGGCTGTCGCAGCCAAGAGCAGGCATTTCGCCAAAGTTCATCTGGTATTCGATGGAGTCGAGGATTCGACGGACGTTCAGGCCAATACCGATATCATCTACACGGATAAGACCAAAAGGTCGGCCGACGCTGTTATTATAGAAAGAATTACCGCAAGAAGGGACAAGAAGATCCTGCTGGTTACAGGGGATGAAGAAATAATTTCCTCTACCCAGGACAGAATTTTCGCCCTGATTGACGTGGTCGATTTTTACATGTTTCTGTTTGAGTAGCAGCCGGCTGCAGGAGCGCGGGGCGCTGATATTTTTTTGCACTCCGACTTCCTGTTTTCTGCTTCCCTGCTGAGAAAGAATTCCGATGGTTGACAGTAAGAAAAAAGCCGTTGTGCTGGTTTCCGGAGGGATAGATTCGACAACCTGCCTGGCGATCTGCAAACATGAAGGCTATGAGGCCTTCGCGCTCAGTTTCAATTACAGGCAGCGCCACAGGGCGGAGCTCGAAGCTGCCGGACGGGTCGCAAAGGCGCTCGGCGCAAGGGACCATCTCATCCTGGACATTCCCCTCGATGCGATAGGCGGTTCCGCCCTGACATCGGCTATCGATGTCCCCAAGGATGTTCCCCTCGACGAGATGCAGAGCCGTATCCCCGTCACGTACGTGCCTGCCAGGAACACGGTCTTCCTTTCCCTGGCCCTTGCATGGGCGGAAACGATAGAGGCGCCTGACATTTTTATAGGAGTAAATGCCCTGGATTATTCGGGATACCCCGATTGCCGGCCCGAATATATCGAATCTTTCGAAAAGATGGCAAACCTGGCCTTGAAGGAATGCGTCGAGGGCAGGATGCGCATTGGCATTCATACGCCTCTCATTAAAATGACGAAGGCGCAGATCATAAAAAAGGGCGTGGAACTCGGAGTCGATTTCTCAATGACCCACTCCTGCTACGATCCCGACCCGCTTGACAGGGCATGCGGGAGATGCGACAGTTGCATACTGCGCAGAAAGGGCTTTACCGAAGCCGGAATATTTGACCCGACGCAATACGCGCCATGATTGAAATGGATGGAAAATGACTCCTGATGCCACCGAGCTTTCGCAGCTCGGGAAAAATGCCAAAATAGCCGGGACCCCGCAGGAAGCTGTCCTGGAGACATTTGAAAACGCTCATTCGGGGACCGATTATGTGGTTCGCCTGAGCGCCCCCGAGTTCACGACACTTTGTCCGATAACGGGCCAGCCGGACTTTGCCACGATAGTGGTGGATTATGCGCCTTCCGACCGGCTTGTGGAAAGCAAATCGTTCAAGCTCTTTTTGGGGAGCTTTCGCAACTTCGGCACATTCCACGAAGATTGCACCGTTTACATCCATGATCGCCTGCGGCAGGCCATGTCGCCGAAGTTCATCCGCGTGAGCGGGCTCTGGAATTCGAGGGGCGGGATCGCCATAGATGTAGTGGTGGAGAGTGGCATTTTGCCGCCCTCGTGTACCATCCTGCCCTTGGGCAAGATAGACTACCGGGGGGGAAGAGAGTAGGGGCGGGCGGCGAAGGCGCCGCAGCCTTCGTGGCGCAAAGCGGCACGTGTGTGTTAATATAAAGTTGAGGTGACCTGACATGACCAAACGATTCAGTGTAATCATAGAACGTGATCAGGAAGGCTATTACGTTGCTTCGGTTCCTGCCATACGGGGCTGTCATACCCAGGCCAAATCTCTCGATGAGCTTGTTGCACGCATAAGAGAGGCTATTGAGTTGTGCCTGGAAGTTGAGGGACTGTGAGCTCTCTCGCGAAGATTTGCAGCGGCTTCTTTAAGACGGTGAATTTTCGATAAGTCCTTCTCCTCCGCGCTTTTGAAAAGCATAATATGAAACTTTCCTTCAGCACCAATGCATTTGTCAGGTATTCCATTCCTGAGGCAATCGAGATCATCGCCAAAACAGGGTATTCGGGCGTGGAAATCCTTGCCGATATCCCACATCTCTATCCATTCTCGACCCCTGGGCCCAACCTTGCCGAAATTGCGGCTTCGCTCGAGAAGCACCGGATTCAGGCGGCCAACATAAACGCCAACACCGCTGTCGGCTATTACGGGGCGAAATTCTGGGAGCCTCTTTTTGAGCCGTCGCTCGCAAATCCCGAGCTTGACGCCCGAAAATGGCGGGTCGAGTTCACCAAAAAATGCATCGACATGGCCCGGTTTCTCTCCTGCAGAAACGTCAGCGTAACTTCCGGGAGGATAGTCCCGGGTGTAAAGCCAGATAAAGCGTTAGAGTTGCTAAAGCAATCTCTCTTTGAGATAGTCGAATACGCCGAAGCCAAAGATGTGCGGGTGGGGATGGAATATGAGCCCGGGCTTCTTGTCGAACGGGCTGATGAACTCGATAGTTTGATCCTGGAAATAGGGGCCGAAAATTTCGGCGCTAACCTGGATCTGGGCCACAGCTATCTTGCAGGGGAAGTCCCATCTCTTGTGACGGGAAGGCTTGCATCAAGGATTTTCCATATCCACCTGGAAGATATCGGCAACCGGAAGCATTACCATCTCATTCCAGGGGAGGGTGATATCGACTTCGAAGAAATTTTCAAGGCCCTGGACCTGATCGGTTATGACGGGTTCGTGACGGTCGAACTCTATACATATCCGGAAAATCCCGCGCAGGCGGCGGAAAAGGCTTTCGATTACCTCATACATCTACCCGGAGGTTGGATTGTAAAATGAGATTTGCTTTCAGCTCGAACGCGTTCCTTCACCGAACTCTTTCTGAAACCATAAGTTGTCTGGCCGGCATCGGCTACCAGGGAATCGAAATCATGGCCGATGTCCCTCATGCCTACCCGCTCTATTTCACCGAGCAGGACATAAGACAGACAAGAAAGCTCCTGGCCGAAAAACGAATTGAAATCTCAAATATAAATGCCTTTATGCACAATGCCGACGGAGACACTTACCATCCTTCCTGGATAGAAAAGGACCCGGCCGAAAGGGCAAGAAGAATTGAATACACACTCAGGTGCATCGACCTGGCTGAAAAGCTGGGGGCGCCCCACATCTCCACAGAACCCGGCGGACCCCTGGAGGGGATTTCCCGCGAAGAAGGGGTCTCTCATTTTTTTGACGGCCTGAGGGCGGTAGAGGGCAAGGCGCGCGACAAGGGAATAAGAATACTGATCGAACCGGAACCAGGGCTTCTTATCGAGAACAGCTCAGAATTCCTGGAATTCTACAGAATGCTCGACCCGGAGGTTTTCGGCCTGAACTTCGACATCGGTCACTTTTTCTGCGCAGGTGAGGACCTGTCCGCCCTTGTATTAAAGCTAAAGGATTGCTCGTTCCATTTCCACCTGGAGGATATAGCGTCTTCCCGGAGGCATCACCATCTGATGCTTGGCGAGGGGGCCATAGATATACGGGGCGTACTCGAAACGATTGAGAGTACAGGTTTTTCAGGCTTCGTCACGGTGGAGCTCTATACATACTCTGAAAATGCCGAGGAGGCCGCAGGGCGCTCATTCGAATACCTGAATAACTGGCAGGAAAAGCGAGGGCTACGCCTACACCCTTGACATAACCACGGGGCATGATGTCAAAAGTGCAGGCGTGACCCCCATGAACGCTTAAAAAAGCACGAATCTATCGATTTGCGTGTGCGCAAATTGTCCAAGGGCGGGTTTTTAGGTCCGCCTTTTTTAAATGAAGATTTAGAGGGATTCTCATTGCCTGGACAACATTAACGATTCAAAATCCTCCCGCTCCAGTACATTTTTTCCTGTGGTTACTATTTTTTCATTTTTACCGAGCAGATTCCACAACTGATCAACTTCAGACCAGATCTTTTCCATGTTTTGCTGATATTCCAGCCATTCCTGCTCGGGAATGAGGAGTTGCCTGCAAAGAGAAAGAGTCATCTCATCACTGACCAGTTCGGGGTGTTCACGGGAATTGCACAGAGCATCGACCAAGTGAATAAACATGACCTCCGTCTTGAAAGACTCGCTTCTCTGCGGACAATGATGGAATTCGATCACAGCCTTGAACGCTTCAGGGAAAGCCCATCGCGCGACCAGGTATTTGCCCAGTTGAGTATGCGGAAGGCCATACTGCATTTCAACGCACCAAAGGGGCATATTTTTTCTTGCAGCGGTTTCAAAAATAGCCGTGAACTGCTTATTGAAGTACGCCAGCATCACCAACCAGCCAATGTCGTAAATGAGGCCAAATACCGCTGCTTCCTCCCGATCTATCCATGGGCGCTTTTTAGCTATCAGGGCGGCGGTCCGTGAACCGGCTATCGAGTGTTTCCAAAGCGTTTCCCGCTGAGCCGGAGAAATCGCGCCGCTGTTCGAGAGCAGATTCATGAGCAGGCTGCAAGTGCAAATCGACTTTACTGTGTCGCTTCCTATAATCGTTATTGCTTTTGAAAGTGTGTTCACCTTTCCGCGGTATCCATAATTGGCCCCATTGGCAGTCATCAGCGCTTTCGCTGCGAGTGCCTGATCATAGCCGATGATACTTTCGATCTCCTTTGCGGAGTCAACCTCGCAGCAAATTATTTCAATCAACCTCTTGAAGGACCGGATCAAAAGGGGAAGTTCTTTAATTTGTGAAACCCGGTATGTAATTTCATTTTCGGGTAACTTATTAATGGCCATCTTTCTCTTTGAATTTGACCATACCTTTCCTTATAAGTTTATAAGCTATTAGCAGATCAAACTGCTTGCTCAGCCGCTAAATCCAATACTGTTCTATTCATATAAGTATCTGAATCCTGATACTTATTCTTATAAAACAAAATCTCGTCTTCGACCGCGAAAAACGCCCGGACGACATCAGGATCAAAGTGACTCCCGGAACTCTCGTGAATAGTTGCAAAGGACTTTTCAAGGGGAAAGGGATTTTTGTATGGCCGTTTTGAAGTCAAGGCATCAAACACATCGGCTACGGCGACAATGCGCCCTATTAACGGGATCTCCGTTCCTTTCAGTCCACGCGGATACCCTGTGCCGTCCCATTTCTCATGGTGAGTCAAAGCGATGACTTTGGCCAGTCTGATCAAAGCACTTGAACTTTTGTCAAGTATCCGGGCGCCGATCGTTGTATGCTGTTTCATAATTTCCCATTCATCGGGATCAAGCTTTCCAGGTTTTAAGAGAATACGGTCCGGGATTCCTATTTTGCCCAGGTCGTGCATCGGAGCGGCATGGAGGATGGCTTCGACGGTCCCGTCCGTGAGCCCCATCCGGCGTGCGACCGCTGCCGCATAGTTGCTCATCCGCTGAATGTGTGATCCTGTGTCCTCATCTTTATGCTCGGCGGCTCGAGCGAGACGGTTGATCGTGTCTACGGAAGCTGATCTGATCTCTTCGATGGATTGCCTCAGTTGTTCAGTTCTCTTCTCAACCTCGATTTCCAGCTCTCTCTGATAATTTTTCATCTGCTTGCAATAGGCTCTGACTTTGAGAAGAGAGCGGACCCGAGCAAGGAGTTCGGCCACATTGATCGGTTGGGGAAGAAAATCATCGACTCCCGAATTCAATGCTGAAGACTTGTGCCCCGCCACTGAAAGCTCGGCCTCCATAACGATTGGCGTCAGCGCATAGTCATCATTGGCTCTCAGTCTCCTGGTTGCCTCGAATCCATTCATCCTGGGCATTTTTGCATCGATCAGGATAAGGTCCGGCAAGAACACTTCCAACTGTCCCAACGCCTCCTCACCATTGCGTGCTTCCGCGACTGAATAATTCTGCATTGTGAGAATGCTTGAAATCATCTTGCGGTAATACTCTTCATCAGCGACTATCAAGATCCTTGCTTTGTCCTGCATTTCTCCCCCTTGATTTCAATTTCGCCGAAGACACGGAATAGTGATATGATACAAAGCTTCACGTATCTTTGCGATCATAGTGACGTTTCAGCATGTACGGTACACTTAGTGAACATATTGTTACGATCCTGTATATTTCTCTATGTCCTTTGCAAATTGCTGACTGGAGTAGCAAGTAAATTTGACTTGTAAGTTTGTATGATAGCAATAATCAGGCAGTTTTGACACAAGTACTGTAAAGATGAGTAGAATAATGCAACATTTTGTAAACGTCTTTATGTTCAATATGAAAAGTAATGCCTGGCGCCGCTACGGAGTGCATGGCGCATGCATCATGTGCATGCCGATATTAGAGGTTGGATTGAATTCTAGACAAACAGGAAGATGAAAACCCTAATCTCTATCGCTAAGGACTGCGTTTCTTAGTGAATATTGCAAAAGGTGCCGATTTAGCCGGAAAATTTTTCCAGATTAAGGTCAAAGCAATGCCGTATAGTTAAGGATAATTTTGACACATTGGGAGGGCCGGTTGAATTTGGCTTCCTCCTAAAAGAAGAGCAAGTGTCCATCTATAAACTCCGGATGAGACAGTTGCGGTTTCCGGTCCGGATTTTTGGCGTCGAAAAAGGAATTCTCGCTCTGGCGAGGAAATCACTGGGTTGAGCGGAGGAGGGCGTGGGGGCCGTCTCGCGGAGGGTCGAGATTGGTCGATTCACACGGTTTCGCCGCCGTCGAAGGTTTGAGTGGCAACTTGGCAGGCGTGTCTCATCGCCCCCTGCCAGATCACGTCTCAATAACTACCACCGCTGCGCCGTACTGCCCCTCATCGGTCAGGCTGAGGTGCCATGACTGTATGCCTTTGTCCCTGCAATATTGGGAGGCGCGGGGGGTGAGGGAAATCTCCGGTTTGCCGAGCGCATTTTGCCGGACTTCGACGTCCTGCCAGAGCACCGGCTTTCTCATCCCCAGTCCGAGGGCCTTTACGAAAGCCTCTTTTGCGGCAAACCGCATCGCCAGGCAATCGGCGCGGTTCCTTCTTCCGGAACAGAATTGCCTTTCGAATTCTGTGAACACCCGGGTCTCGAACCGCTCGCCCCATCGCTCAAGCAGCTCTTTGATCCGCTCCACCCGCACAAGGTCTATGCCTATTCCGTAAATCGGCATCCTGCTTCAAAATCCTCCCGGCCCCCCTTTAGAAAAGGAGGGAATTCTACCTTGGGATCTCATATCCGGTCGAATGAAAAAGTCAGCCCATCAATTGAAGCATTTCGCGAACGGCCCGATCCATGCCTACCAGGACAGCGCGCGCGATTATCGAATGGCCGATGCTGAATTCCTCTATTTCCGTTATGTTCCTGAGCCAGAGGATATTCTGGTAATCGACGCCGTGTCCGGCATGAACTCCGATCTCCAGTTTTTTTGCGAGCCTTGCCGAGGTGATCAACCGCTCGTATTCTTCCTGGCGTTTAGAAAAGGACCGTGCTTCCGCAAAAGCTCCTGTATGGAGTTCGATGTAATCTGCTTCAAGCCTTTGTGCGGCTTTGATGTGTTTGGCATCTGGGTCTATAAAAAGGCTGACGGCAATGCCGCTTCCGTGAAGTGCTTCTATCACGCCCGCCAGCGGGGTTTCGAAAAGGACGGCGTCGAGGCCGCCTTCAGTCGTCAACTCCTGGCGCTTTTCGGGGACCAGCGTCACGACATCGGGTTTTATCTTCTGGGCGATATCGACCATCTCTTTTGTCGCCGACATCTCCAGGTTCATTTTCGTTTTGATGGTCTTGCGCAAGACGGCAACGTCCCTGTCCTGGATGTGGCGGCGGTCTTCCCTGAGGTGAACCACTATCCCATGCGCCCCAGCCAGCTCGGCAAGCATTGCGGCGGCAACCGGGTCCGGCTCTGGGGCAAGGCGGGCCTGTCGAATCGTGGCTATATGGTCAACGTTTATGGCAAGTCTTGCCAATTTCGCTCCTCAAAACCTACCTGTCAGTTATCAGGTTTTAGCTTAAGGCAATTTCCACGCTCCGTGCGGGTAAGAGCCGATGGATTATTCATCCGTATTGAAGAACCACTCGAATTCGGCGCCGCTATGGCCGAGCATCGAAAGGAGTTCTTCGGTCCTCAGTTTCATCTTCCTGGCTTCGACTGGTCCCGTCTCATGGTCCAGGCCGAGCAAATGTAAAATACCATGAACGAGCAGGAGGTCCAGCACCGATTCGAAAGTTGATCCGGTCTCTTCGCTCATCGCTTTGGCGGTCTGGGCGGAAATGACCACGTCTCCGAGCATTTCAGGGGCTATCCCGCCGAACTCGCCCTCCTGCATCGGAAAGGAAAGCACGTCGGTGGTATGGGCTATCTGGCGATATTGCTGGTTGAGCCTGGCCATTTCGCTGTCATCGACGATCAGGACGCTCAGTTCAGATTCAGTGTATCCCAAGGCGTTTAAGGTCCGTTTTGCAGCGTTCTTTATTGGTGCCGACCTTATCTTTATCCTGCTTTGGTTCACGACCTGGATCAGAGGCATCCGTCTTGGCCTTTCCGTTCGCTACCGGGTATTCAATCCGCTTGTGATGTATGGTTGCCAGGATCTGGTTGAAGTGCTTGGCTATCTGGTGGAGGTCCTTGAGAGTGAGCTCGCATTCGTCAAGCTGGCCGTCACTGAATATGCCGTTTATCAACCTGTTCACCAGACCCTGAATCCTGGCGGGAGTCGGTTCTGTCAGAGAGCGGCAGGCCGCTTCGACTACGTCGGCCAGCATTACCAGTCCGGCTTCTTTGGTCTGGGGTTTGGGGCCGGGATAGCGGAAGTCGTCAGAGTTGATCGGAGGAAGGAGTGAAGCCTTGGCGCTCTGGGTTTTCTCGCGTGCTTCCACCGCTTTGCTGTAGAAGAAGGAAATGAAGCTTTTTCCGTGGTGCTGGCTGATAATATTAATGATTTCCTTGCCGAGACGATGTTGCCTGGCAAGTTCTATCCCGTCCTTTACGTGAGAAATGAGGATGAGGCTGCTCATCGAGGGGGCCAGCTTCTCATGCCGGTTTTCGCACTCGAACTGGTTCTCGATGAAATAGAGGGGCTTTTTTGTCTTGCCGATATCGTGGTAATAAGCCGCCACTTTGGCCAGAAGGGAATTTGCCCCGATTGAATTTGCCGCCGCCTCGACCATATTGCCCACTATGACACTGTGATGGTAAGTCCCGGGCGCCTCCACCATGAGTTCCCTCAGCAGCGGCTGATCCATTGTGGCGAGCTCGAGCAGCTTGATGTCAGTGGTATAGCCGAAAGCCATCTCGGCAAGCGGGGTCAGGCCGGTTGCCAGAATCCCCGCGAAAATACCCCCGGACAATCCGGAAAAAGCGTCGAAGAGTACTTTCAGAAATACCCACTGGTCCTGAAGTAAAGCGCTCAGCACTATCAGGACGACGTTTGTAAATCCTACGAACAGCCCGGCCCTAATGGGGACCGTACGGTTCCTGCACTGCGAGACGCCGTGTGCGGCAACGAAAGCGCCGATCATGAAATAGAAAAACATGGCGAACTCTTTGCCGAAAATCATCCCGGAAAAGAGGGTGAGCACCAGGGAAAAGATCAGTGATACCGTAACCCCGAAAAAGATACAGGATATCATCGCGCCCGCGCTCAGGGGAACAGCGTAGATAAAGGTCTTCGTGGAAATGATTTCCGAACTGTCGCCTATGCTGTCTCCTACCCAAAGTCCCGCCCTGGACAGCACCAGCAGGAAAATGAGAAGTATGCCCAGAAACAGATAGTCGTGCATGTCCATTCGTATATAGGGGAAGCTCTGCTTTGTGACATATGCCACAAGGCCAATGCAAACGGTGCTGAATGTGAAAATCGCCATAAAGACAAAGAGCCAGGATTTATCAGATAAGTTCTTGAGGTGGAATCTTAGCTTCAGTAACTCCTCACGGCCGATGCTCTGCCCCTCGCGCACCAGCATTTCATTTCGGGCAATTTTTATGAAAACGGGTTTAACCGAAGCGTATGCTTCCTCCCGCTTTTTTTCGGTAGCCTCCAAATTGAACGTAAGATTGGGCTGGAGGAGGGTGGATACGACCGAAGATATGAGCATCAGTTCCCTCACGTCCCGGCCTGGTTCCAACGCCTGCATGACGATCATCTTGCGCGCTTCGTCGATATCGGGATAAGGAAACGGGGGAGGAATCAGGATCTCCTCTCCTGTTTCCAATTTACGGATCATAATGTTTACGCCATGCTCGTCATGCCCCCAAGCCTTGCTGGAAGCAATGCCGCGGCCCATGGTAGTCTTTATGAGATTTTCAATCTTTTCCTGAACTTCCAGACTGAACTGCTGCTCGACCAGGCAGTTGAAGATGTCACCGGCTAGCGAACAGCCAAGAAACTCCTCAAAATCCTTTTTCTTGCCCCGGACTTGATCTGCGCCGCTGGGAGGAAAGGATGAGACTTTTTCCCGATCTGTCACAGATTTGACGGGTCGTTGATCTTTTGCGGATTGGATTGATTGTTGGCTCTGGGATACGGGAAGGGATTCGGATTCTGCGGCAAGCTCGGTCTCGCGCATCGCCTTAAACGACGCCTCGAGTTTGTCTATAAGATTTCTGGTAATTCTCTCGTCAAGATCATAAACAATGGGCGACTGCCGGATCGCCTCTTCACGTTTTTTTGCCGTGGCCTCTTCATCTTGTATCAAAAAATCGTGTTTTGCTTTTACGTTCCGGTCCGCAATATCGCCCAGCAGGTATTGAGGATTTTCTACTATGAATGTAGGACTGACCAGTGCGGATATAGCGATACTTAAGGCCGCCAGCAGCATCCACTTCGAACGGTAAAGGTTTTGCAGATTACAGGGAATCATCCCGGCCAGGAGCTTCAGCCTGGATTTGGTCCTGCTCTTTTCCGGCTCTCGCTTCTCCTTGTCCATGCTCAGCTTCTCTCGGCGTCCCTTGTGGCCTGGCTTTTTCTTTCTCCCGATCTCTCGTAGGCGTCGATTATGTCCTGTACGAGTTTGTGCCTGACCACGTCACGTTTTGTGAAATAGACCATTCGGATTCCCTGAACTCCCTGGAGCAGCTCAATTGCTTCCACCAGCCCCGAAGGTTTATTCTCGGGGAGATCTATCTGGGTTATATCGCCGGTTATGACCGCCTTGGAACCAAGGCCCAGCCTCGTCAGGAACATCTTCATCTGTTCGGCGGTCGTATTCTGCGCTTCGTCCAGAATTGCGAAAGAATCGTTTAAAGTGCGGCCCCGCATGAAGGCAAGCGGCGCCACCTCAATGGCACCTCTCTGAATCAAATTGCTTGCGCGCTCGTAATCCATCATATCGTGCAGGGCATCATAGAGAGGCCGCAGATACGGATTCACCTTTTCGGCCAGATCACCAGGCAAAAACCCCAGTTTTTCACCAGCCTCAACAGCGGGGCGTACAAGCACTATGCGCCGGACAAGCTCCTTTGACATCGCTGCAACCGCCATAGCCATAGCAAGGTACGTCTTTCCCGTACCTGCCGGCCCAACCCCGAACACGATGTCATAGCTGCGAATAGCTTCTATGTATTCCTTCTGCGTAATACTCTTTGGAGTAATAGTTCTCTTGTTGGATGCTATAAAAACCTGGTCGAGAAAAATATCCCTGAGACGGCGGCTGATATTATCACTAAGTATCTGAATCGCAAAGAGTATATCGCTTTCGTAGAGTGGGTATCCGCCCTGGACCAGGTCCGCCAGTTCACTGAGAAGGCGCTCTCCAATTTCGACATCTGCTCGGTCCCCGGCAATGGTAAGCTGGTTTCCACGCAGGTGAACCTGGACGTCAAGCTGTCTTTCGATTATTTTGAGATGGGCGTTTTGTTGTCCTGCAAGCAACTGAAGCAGTCTGTTGTCGTCAATGGTGACCTGGGCAGATGCGCTGTCAGATTCTTTTCTGCGTTTGTGGATTGCCTGAGCCAAAATTATTTTACCTCTGGAAAAGGATACGCGCTCCGCTCACCGGATTGACGAAAACCGTGATTATTATCACGCAATTCTCACCCTGACAACAGACACTTTTTAATAAACCGTCATTTTATCTTGAATACATGCATAAATGCTGCCAGGATGGAAGAGGAGGGAGAGGCGTACGGTCTAACCGCCGGTACCTTCATCCCGGCGCAATCCCTCCCGGCTTTAGCCCCGGGATCCTGCGCGGGACAGGCTCGGGCAGGCTTCGTAGTACTATCCGGTATTTTGTTGTTTTTTGAAGAAGATTTTATTCTTGATTTATGGATAATGAATGTCATTCTTCGCGGTGATAAAGTCATGTTCAGGACCCAACAGTCTCGTAGAACAGGAGATGGTCCACTCTTCGCTGTTGGGAAATTTTTGGTTGCGGCGACGGTCAAACTCAAGGTTCTTGGCGGTGCATAATTTTATGCGCAAAGTACGGTTAGCTTCTTGCCCTCTTCCAGCATAGGCGGCCAGCTATGAACATGCTCGACTGGGTCCTTGTCTGCATAGGGGCTTTCTGGATACTCAGAGGCCTTATGCGAGGCGCCATCTCTCAGATATTCGGAATCGCCGGCATCTTCATCGGTTTCCTTGTAGCATCTTACCAATACCTGCCGGTGAGCGCTTTTGTGACCGGGCAATTTCCTTCCATTTCTGTTACTGCAGCCAAGCCGCTGAGTTTTGTTTTGCTCTTTCTGTGCACGTGGTTCACTATAGCGGTTGTGGGTTCCTGGATAGTTAGAATCGTGCGGAGCGCCGGTTTGGGGTTTATTGACCGGCTTTGGGGAGGGATGATCGGATTCTGCAAAGCGCTGCTTTTTGCTATTGTGACGATCTCTGTACTTACATTATTTTCCACCGGCTGGAACGCGCCGCTGCTTGCCCAGTCAAAACTGGCCCCCATAATCACACAGGCCTCACAATACCTCTTCAAAATTGCACCCTCAAAGGTGCAGGATGAGCTTTCCAAAAAGCAGAACGAAGTGAAAAAAGTGGTATCCGAGCGAACATCGACCCTGCTGGACGGTTTTTTTGGACAAGACTCCAAGTTAAAGGAAAAAGGTGGAAGAAACAAAGAGTGATCGCTGGAATGCAATAAAGGAAATTCTGCGGATAATCGAGCGTCTGCGAAGTGAAACCGGCTGCCCCTGGGACCGAAAGCAAACTCCCGAAACAATTCAGACCTACCTGGTTGAAGAATCCCACGAAGCCGCAGCAGCCGTTCGGGCTGGAAAAGTCGAAGATGTGGCCGAAGAACTTGGTGATGTCCTCTTCATGGCGTTTTTCCTCGTCTATTTATACGAACAGCGGGGAGATTTCAGCCTGGAGGTAGTCTGCCGGAGAATCAGTGAAAAAATGATCCGCAGGCATCCGCATGTTTTCGGAGAAACGAGCGTCAGTTCGGCCGAAGAGGTCAAAGATAACTGGGAAAAGATAAAAGCCGGGGAGAAGCGCGCAAGCGGCAAGGCCCCCGAACCCGTCCCCGAATCGCTCCCAGCCCTTATTCGCGCCTATAGAATTCTTGCACGCCTCCCGGAAAAGGAGAATGGAAACTGGAACGATCTCCAAACACAGGTGCGCGAATTTGCAAGAGAAAGCAGTGAACTGACGAGCGGGATCGAAGGCGGCGGCCTCAAGTCGCCTGATGAACTAGGCAGTCTCCTTGTCCGGCTGGTGAATATCGCACGCCTTGAAGGTTATCGCGCCGAGGATATTGTGCACAATTTTTTGCGAAAACTCGAATAGGCACTTTTGCCGGGACCTGGTTGTACAAGTACCCGTTCGGCTTTGGCTTATTGATACAGAGTTGCATAAGCAGCGGCTCCAAAGCCCTGTCCATGACGCGTACTTATGCCGCATCCTCCTTCTTTTCCGGAATGTCCTGCTTTCCGCGCCGGATTGCCGCCCGCTGAACGCTTTTCTTCAGCAGTTCCATCATATCGACGACCTTTCCGGTCTGTTCCTTCCCTTCAACCTCGCCCGGGGGCTCCGGCATCGCGCTGCCTGCCTGCGCTTTCTTATCTATCCATTCCATGAGCGCTTCGCGGTACTCGTCATGATACCGCTGCGGGTCCCATTCGCTTGTCATACTGTCCACCAGCATCTCGGCGATCTGGAGTTCCCTTTCGGATACTTTGTACTGATCGATGCTTCCGGAGGGAAATTTGAATTCGGAGGGGTCGCGAAGTTCGTAGGAGTAGCGCAACAGATTCAGGACCAGCGCATCTTTCTGTGGTATGAGGGCCGCGAGGTATTGGCGGGACCGTATCACAACCTTGGCTATCGCTACCTTCCCGGCGCGCTTCAGTACTTCCCGCAGCAACACATACCCTTTCTCGGCTTTTTTCTCAGGGACGACATAGTATGGTTTCTCGAAATACGTGTATTCAATGGAATTCAGGGGAACGAAGTCCGCGATTTCTATTGTCTGAGTGGCTTCGACCGCTGCTTTCTTGAAGTCATCCTCCGTAAGGACAATGTAATCCCCACCGTTATATTTATATCCTTTGACTACCTGGTCGGAAGGTACCTGCTGCCCCGTTTCCGCGTTTATCCGCTCGTAGTGAATTTCCGATTTGGTGCGCTTGTCCAGCAGCTTGAAATGCATTTCATTCTTCTCTTCGGCCGGGTAGAGCGAAATGGGTACATTTACCAGTCCAAAAGAGATGTTTCCTTTCCATATCGGCCGGCCCATTTAGGATTTGCCTCCTCAGGTTTTAAAGCGTTGCCGCATCAAGTTACCGGCTTGATTGGGTCTGCGATTTCAAAGAAATTGAAGATGCGCAAACGCATGAACAAAAGATAATTTCTCGCGAAGCCTGATGCCACGTGGCGGCGCTCCAAAATCATTCCCGTTGAGTGTAGATCTAAAGCTGAGCTGCCGCCTGCCACCCATTTCGATTGGCAATGTTTCTGCCCCTGCTTAAATTATTTGTGAGTTTCTGTTTTCTAAATCTGGAGGTAGAGACATGGACAGTACTAAAGAAGAGCGGGGATGGGTTTTGGTCCGGAGTGTTCTGCTGTGCGTGATCGGTTTGCTCTTTATTGCGCTCGGCTTGAGTTTTCTCCCGATTATAGGCATCGCCGCCGGAGCTGGCTTTCTGTGGTTTGGCCTCTATCCGTGGGTAAAGGTCCTTCACCGGAACAGGGTTAATGTCCTTATCGGCTCGGTCAGTGATAACAACCTGGAAGATAGAAGAATTCCAGTCGTAATTCTGAGCGCGACAAAAGAGCGGGATGGCTTCGACTTTGACCCGGGCATTGTGGATCCTTTATCGGTAAGAATTGGACCGGGGAAGGCCGGACCTATCGACGATATGTCCAACGAGGAAATTTATGCTCGCAGTCTGAAAGACCTGAATGATGACGGCATACCGGACCTTATTCTCTATTTTTCAGGCGATTCTGCCGGGATCAACGAGAAGGTGGAGGAGGTCTGCGTTCGCGCGAAGACTCGCGACGGGGAGAGGGTCTTTGGCTGTAACTTCATTGAGTTTGGGTATGAATCCACGCTGATGCGGCAATTGGAATACGTGTAGTTATTTTCGGATGCCGGTGCGAATCACGGGGGTGTGAAACGGAGTCGATCTCCCGGCGAGTCCTGTTATCGGTGTTTTCAGCCGTGGAATTCTCTTGACAAACTGCGCGCGATGAAGTCTATTTCTGAGACGACAGGAGAACCTATGCATACCGGCTTTTATTATTACTATTATTTTTATCCCCTCTGAGGGTCGCCTTGGGTATGCTCGGGTCCTGACAATTCGATTTGGTTTGTTTGAAGCCGTGAGCGCCTGGGGCGCTCACGGCTTTTTTGCATTAAACGGTCCAGTTCAAATTGACGACCGGCTGGAAAGCCCGCCTGCTATGCAGTGCGGAAGATAAATAGGAGGAAGACCGTCATGATCATTGTAATGCGGCCTGAGCACGAGGAAGAAGACCTGACCAGAATAGTTCGGCGCCTGGAGGACATGGGTCTTCGGACGCATATTTCCAAGGGCGAGCAAAGGACCATTGTCGGGGCGATCGGAGATGAACGGGTCATCGCGGAAATCCCGATGGAGTCCTTTCCCGGAGTGGAGAAAGTACTCCCCATCCTGAAGCCGTACAAGCTGGTGAGCAGGGAATTCAAGCCGGAAAACACCGTGGTCCCTATAGATGGCTTCGAGATCGGCGGCAATCAGGTTCAGATTATCGCCGGACCCTGTGCGGTCGAGAGCCGTGAAGTGCTCGAAGAAATCGCCGAAGCGATGGGGCCGGCAGAGGTCCATTTCCTGCGCGGCGGCGCTTTCAAGCCACGCACTTCACCCTATGCGTTCCAGGGTTGGGGCGAGAAGGGGTTGAAGTTTCTGGCCGGCGTGCGCGAAAAGACCGGAATGAAGATAGTAACTGAACTGATGGACCCAAGGGACACCGTGCTGGTTTGCAAGTACGCCGATATCGTCCAGATCGGCACGCGCAACATGCAAAATTTCAGGTTGCTTACCGAGGTCGGCAACATCGATAAACCGATCATTTTAAAGCGGGGGCTCTGCGCGACCATAAAAGAGTTTCTTATGTCGGCCGAGTACATCATGGCACAGGGCAACGACAAGGTGATCCTGTGCGAAAGGGGAATCCGCACATTTGAAACGGAAACCCGAAACACCCTCGATATAAGCGCGGTACCGCTTCTAAAGATGCTCACGCACCTTCCGGTGATAGTAGACCCGAGCCATGCGGTGGGCAGGGCGGACCTTGTGACAGCCGTCTCAAGAGCAGCCATTGCGGCCGGCGCCGACGGGCTTCTGGTTGAAGTCCACGTGCGTCCGGAGGAAGCGATGAGCGATGGTCCGCAATCTCTTCGCCCGAAGGCTTTTCTCTCCATGGTGGAGCAGTGCCGCCGGGTTGCCGAAGCAATCGGCCGCGTTATTTGAAAAAGAAGTGTTTAGAGGAACAAAGTATGGCTGACTCGCACTTTTGCGGCCAAGCTGACTCGGTCCCCCAATGGAATGAGTGCTCCACAGTTGGCATAATCGGGGGGTTGGGCGAAATGGGCCGGCTCTTTTCAAAGTTCTTCAGTTCGCATGGATTTCACGTCAATCTTGCCGACCTGGGCACGCCGCTTACGCCCGAGCGGGCCGTAAGCGAATCCGATATAGTTATTTTTGCGGTGCCGCTGCATCAAACGGTCGAGATAATCCGCAAACTCGTTCCGCTCACCCGGCAGGGCCAACTCCTCATGGACCTTACCAGCCTGAAGACGGCCCCCGTGAAGGAGATGCTGCAATCCCCCGCTTGCGTCGTCGGGCTTCACCCGATGTTTGGAGGCCGAATATCGAGCTTTAACGGCCAAACTCTTGCCGCCTGCCCGGTTCGTATCGGGGAGACACAGTGGCGGTGGCTGCGGGAGATTTTCACCACGAGCGGCATCCGGGTAAAGGAATGCACCCCGGATGAACACGACAGGATGATGAGCGTCATCCAGGTGCTTTTTCACCTCACGACCGTGCTTATCGGCAGGACCCTGAGAAAACTCGATATAGACATAGACGAAACCATGGATTACACAAGCCCGAGCTACCGGATCGAAATGAACCTGGTCGGAAGGATTTTCGCTCAAAGTCCGGAACTCTATGGGGCCATTACCCAGATGAATCCGAATTCCGAAGAGATCTTTTCCGCCTTGAAGGATGGTCTGGAAGTCTACGAACAATTCTACCGTTCGGCAAACCTCGACGGGTTCATGGAGGATTTCCAGCGCAGCGCGCGGCACCTTGGGGACTTCTGCGCAAACGCTTACCGGGAAAGCTCGGAAATCCTGGATTTTTCGGTTGAGTTGGCCAATCACAAAAGAAACGGTGCCGGCGGCCCGATCTGAAGCATTTCATTGCGACCTCATAGTTGGATTGTGAAATGTCTGAACCGATTCAGAGCCTCTTTTTGAAATTGCGGCCCGGCCGGGAGTCGAGGCTCCTTGGGATATTTCAGCAGGGGGTCTATTTAAGGACCCGGGCCGGGGCGACTATGGCGCAAGTCCTGGATGCGGCCGGTTTTTCCCGCAAATACCTCGAAGAAAGGGTACAAACGGTTTTTTTAGACGGGAGCGCTGTTGACGATCCGGACTCTGAAATTGTCAGAAACGGTTGCGTGATTGCCCTCTCCGCAGCAATGCCGGGGCTTGCAGGCGCAATTCTTCGGAAAGGAAGCCCCATTTCGGCGCTCCGCTCGAAAACCTCCGCACAAACAGGCCTTCACCTCACCGGCGATGCAATTGAAACGCTGCGGCTCAAGCTTTTCAACAGAGTTGCGGAAGAAATGGGGCCGGAACTTCTCCACAAAGGGATACTCCTGAAGAGACCGGACTTTGAAAACTTCCTGGCGGGCAGGCCCGGATTGCTGGAAGAGGCAGTATTGGAAGCCGAACTGGATGGAGTCACGGTATCGCCGGCCACACTGCTCGATGGTAAATCGATTCATTCAGACTATGTTGTTCTGCTGGTCGGGAAGAATTGAGGGATTGAGCAAATGGTAGGAAATGGCATGAAATGGCAGGGTTTTGGGATTTTTTCGGGAATGAAGCGGGAAGCGGATAGCATCAATGCTAAAGAATAGATAAGAATGATTATGTAATATCAACTGGATATGGGGTAGATAAGTACTATTATCGTCAAGGAGTTATTCCGTTGGAAAACGGCAACATTTTCTGTTTCTTCCCATTTTCTTCCGCTTACGCCTATCGCATTATCATCGCTATTGCCCATGACCAAATTGGCGCTTAGGCAAGAATCTGATTTATTAGTTGATTTTACTACCATAAAGCGACCGAATATCGCAAAAGTGGCGAAAAAGTGACCAGACCTTCATCTTCAGATGGCGTCAATTAGGGATGTCTTCTTCGATGCTTTTTGTTGGTGGTGAGGATTTCGGGGATACTTGCCAGAGCAATAAGACGCGTGGAAAGCGACCGAAGCAGTCTCCATCACCCTTGCCAATGCTTTGAGCCCACAGAATGGGCAGTGTGGATATTCAGTATGATTTGGACATCTTGAACGGTGCGTATCTCAACACGGAGGAGAGATATTGTACACGAGGAACTCTTAGAACTCCGATTGCAAGTCGAACAGGCGATAAGAGAAGCTGCGGGTATGACGATCAAGCAAGACCCAATTTAGTCAGACGAAAGTGGGACTATCTGCGTTAGCGATCAGCGGCACGATATTGACAACTCTTTCCTAGGCTACAATATGCGCAGGTGCCACTCACCCGGTGCGCCCCATACCCTTTTCCAAGAGCGATCAGCACGGACAACGAAAATCGAGGTTTGAGAAGTTGTGACGGACTTAGCTCCACTCCTGCAGCGGCTAGATCCACCAAAGAGCATAATGTGGATTGGTCTGAGAGGTCCCAGCCGGTGACTGCGCCGGGAGATAAGGCCGCACTGAGACCCCAGCCTCTCCGGGATGCTTCAGCTTCGGCGAGCGATTTCAATTCCAATGCTGCGCAGTCCAACCCCACAAAAGCAGCTGAATTGAGCAGGTACGATTCGAGAAATTGTCCGGAATCCTGTAATTTCCGTACTTCCGTCTCCACGCCAGACCCCAGGGTGCAGATTCCCACGAGAATTTCCTCAGCCGGCTTCAACAGCCTGGCCAGAGGCCCTATGGTCAGTTGCCTTTCCTCCACTAACAGTTTGCGGCCTGAAACTCCTTTAACTTTGATGAATCGGTATGTAGCGGCCGGTTCAGCCAATTCACAAACCCTCCTTGCTGCCCAGCCGGCAGTGTCCACAATCATCTCATGACCTGTATGTCCCTCACATCTCAGGATTTGCCCAACATCCACATGAATTCTTATTCCATGGACAACCGGCATGAAGACCCTTCCGTTTCACCTGCCGTGCTTGTGCAGAGAAGATCCGGGGACTACTCTGGTGATTTGTGCAAAGACCTCTTTTTCATTCGTTCGAATGAAAAAACGGTCGTGGGTTTCCATCAGGTTCAACACGATGTTGAGATCGCGAGAATAGTCTGTCGGTAAGGTGTAAGAACATATTCCAGTGACGGGAAGACCCTTGAGCATCTGATCCAAAGCTCGCTCGAATTCCATAAGGTTTTGGCTGCTGCCGCAGCAACCGAAATGGGGAGAACCGCAGCCGAAAACTCCTTTGTACCCAGTATCAAGGGCCTCTATTATTGTTTTGAACCACGCTCCGGCTGCAGCAACAGGGCCGGAAGTCTCAAAAATACGCGCCAAATCGAGGATGACAAGACTTCCCTGACGTTCCAGCTCTGAAATCGACAGGCCAGCCGCCATGAGCTGTGCACGCACTTCATCCGGCTCCTGCCACCAACAGGCTTTCAGCAATCGATAGCCTGCTTTGGGCGCAGACAGAAAAAAACTCTTCTCAAATTCCCAGATGTCTTGAGGGTCAGCGAACAAACCCAACACATGCCCGTTTTGGAGCATCTCTTTTAGCGAGTCATGGGGCCAGGCCCCGACCTCTGTTCTCGCAAAGACGCCGCGTTCCATAAACTCAGCGAATTTCTCGCTGTGAATTCGCCATTCCTTGCCGATCTTCACAGCAGGGAGCACACCTTGTCTGCACATCTTGTAAACGGTGTTGGTGTGGGCCTTGAGTATTTCGGCAGCTTCATGAATGGTTAAATAATCCATTGTCATCCTTTGCTACGAGTTCAATGATGGGACGATGGCATGATCCTAAACGCTTTTGCGTTGGATTTGACGCCGTCGCTAATCTGGGCGCCGAAGAGTCCCTTTTGGGGGACCCGGTGAACCACTCCTCAGAAATAGCGCCATTCATCACATCTCAGGCCATTCTCGCTATTCTCCGTCCGCATGTCAATACCGATTGTCACTCTTCGTAATTCACATTTAATACCATATTTTAACACTTGACAACATATTTCAACACTGTTAATCTGGTCTCAACGTTCGCAACCAAAAACTTCTTTCGGAGGTAGCAATGGACGAAAATGCCTATCTGAACAAGATTCGTGGAGCAATTCTGTCGTTGTCCATCCCTGGAACTGAGGCCGCCACAAAAGAGGCCCTCGCCGCAGGAGTGGACCCATTGGAGATAGTCAAGCACGGCTTGGCCGCAGGTTTGACTGATGTGGGCGACAAGTGGCTGAAAAAGGAGATGTTCATCAGCCATGTGCTGGTGGCGGCCAAGGCACTAAAAGCCGGGCAAGATATTGTGGAGGAAAAGCTGGCTGGTAAGGAACGAGATTATGTTGCGACCCTCGTCATTGGAACCCCTAAAGGCGACCTTCACGACATTGGCAAGAACCTTGTGTCCATGATGATGAGGGCGGCCGGTTTCAAGGTCTACGACTTGGGTGCGGATGTTGAGCCGCAAGCATTCATAGACAAGGCCAAAGCGGTCAATGCGGATATTATTGGCATGTCTCTGATTATGAGCATTTGCCTGAACAAAATGGAAGAGGTCTGCGAGCTGGCAAGGACGGAAGGACTGAAGGCCAAAATAATAATCGGAGGACCTGCCACGAGCAGCAAGGTTGCAAGTCAAATAGGAGCGGACGCTTACGGAGGATTCGATGCCCCCACTGGAGTCAAGACCGCTAAACAAATGTTGGGATTGAGTTAAAGACTGGCATAGAGACAACCGAAGGAGGTCCACATGTCTAAAATGAATTCCCTCGAACGAGTCGTGGCGGCAATAAAACTGGAGAAACCGGATCGGGTTCCGGTGACTCCGCTCTCCATAAGCAGATCATTGCGTGTTCTGGGGTACAACACGGCTGAATGTCTGTACGATCCTGAAAAGATGGCCAAGGCCAAAGTGGCGGCTTCTACCAAATTCGATGATGATTCCTGCGTTGCAGGAACAGATCTTTTCGTCGAATCCGAGTGCATGGGGTCCAAGGTCACAGTTTATGAGCACACTCCCGTGGTAACCGACTATTTCATGAAGGAAAAGAGCGATATCAACAAGCTCCGGGTTCCTGATCCAAAAACGGACGGTCGCATGCCGTTTGTTTGCGAGGAAATCGAGTGGATCAAGAAAATGATTGGCGACACTAGAGTGGTCGTTCCGGTAACCGGCGGACCGGTTACTCAAGCCAGCCAGCTTTTCGGTCCCGAGCAACTCCTCATAGAGATGGTGCTCGACCCCGAGTGGGTCCACAAGTTGCTGCGTGTATGCACCGACGCATCGCTGGCTTATTGGGATGCTCTCATTAAAGCGGGAGCTCATGCGATAGTCCTCCTGGAGCCGTTTTCCTGCAACACCATACTCTCGCCCCAACAGTATGCGGAGTTCACCGCCCCATACTGCAAAGAAATTTTTGATTTTTCCTGGTCAAAAGGAGTGGTAGGGGTCAATCACATCTGCGCGGACACTTCGCTCATATGGGATCAAATGTCCAGTGTAGGGGCACTGTGTCTTCAACTGGATCACGTGGTAGACCTGTCCGAGACCAAGAAGCAGGTGGGCAAGCGAATCTGCATCTCCGGAAACGTGCACCCTATAGATTACATGCTGTACGGCACTCCGGAGTCAGTCTATTGGAAATGCAGAGAAACCATAGAAAAGGCAGCCCCAGGCTCGGGGTTCATCCTGGGTTCCGGTTGTGATCTTAACCCCAACACGCCGGAAGAGAATATTTTCGCTATGATCCAAGCGGGAAAAGACGCTACGTACAATGATGACCTGAGCATCACGTTTGTTAAGGACTCTTTCCCGAAGCCGGTCAATTAGATGAAAACGGCAGCACCGCCAAAAGTTGTCGCTGTTTATGGCTTTCTCGGCTCCGGCAAGACGACCCTCATGTTGAATCTCGCTAGGAAAGCCGCTGCCGCAAACCGACAATCTGCCGTCTTGATAAACGAAGCTGGGGATGTACCTGTAGATGGTAAACTCTTCACGGTAAACGGGTTGACTGTGAGAGAGATTTTCGGAGGCTGTATTTGCTGTTCGTTAGTAGGAAACTTTATAGAAACTCTGAAGGTGATGCTCAGCGTCCCAAAATTGGATTATATCTTTGTTGAGCCTTCCGGCATGGCGGACGCCAGACAACTTTTCCACTCCATCCAGAAGCACTTGGAGGTTCCGATATCGAGGATCATGCTTCTGGATGGCCCGAGGCTGCCCCTCTTGTTGAAGGCAGCCAGCGGCATCCTGACACGACAATTTGAAGCTGCAGAGATCGTTTTACTCAACAAAGTGGATGCCATGACCCGGGATAGACTTGCAGAGGCTCAGGAACTGCTTGTTTCGTTCGGTGTTCGAGGCAGAGTTGGCCATATAAGTGCAAAGAATGGCCTGCCGAAAGGACTTGAGGAGGAGATACTGGCATGAACTTCTCCAGTGCCTCCCGAAAGTGGACTGTAAGCAACGGAGATTTTGAGCCACAGGTTCTGATCGCTATTTTCCTGCAATCTGTTGCGAAGCGCCTCCCCAGGGAGGCCTTGGGACACGCAAAAATCTACGTCGAGTTTGATGGGGGAGCAGCATTCGGTTCTTCGACGTTGATTCCCGATGAGTTGCATATTCAGACGACAGGCACATTTTCAGAGGGAGACATGAGGATTGGTGCGGCCCTGATTTTCGGTGATGTCGAACGCAGCATTCTTCTGGCGGCTCTGGAAATCGCCGAACATGATGTAGAGACCCAACTGAAATGCAGGATGCTACCCCCCGGAGATACGAATCATGAAACGTGAGATAGTTTGTGGAGTGCCTATGGGTGGTTTGCCTGGAGAGACTCCGTCACTGCTCGTAGGAAGCATTTTCTTTGACCGCCAGAAGCTCGTTCGCGATGCGGCGGCAGGAGAATTTGACGAAGAAGCGGCCAAAAGCCTTTTGGATCTGCAAGCACAATGGTCGCAAAAAACAGGTAACCCCTCGGCGAGCGATGTCATAGCTTCAACGCCCAAAGCCATACGTCGTTACTTGGACTTTGTGTCGGAACACTTTGATGGGCCAGTCATGGTGGACGGCTCGGATGCCGCGGTGAGAATTGCCGGAATAGAGCATATGGCCGGTAAGAATCTGTCCCACCGAGTGATGTATAACAGTATTTGCCCTGAAAGCACGAGCAAGGAGTATGAGGCGATCAAGGAGTGCCGAGTCCGTGCCGCCGTAGTCTTGGCTGTTGATGCAGCAGATTTTAGCGCGGCCGCCAAAATCCGCTTGTTGACGAGGGACGACGGTCTGCTCAAGCGCACTAGGGACAGTGGCGTACGGCACATTCTTTTGGACCCCGGTATTATTGACTTGCCATCTATGGATGTAATGAAAACCGTCATCTCTCAAGCTAAAAACCTGGCGTGCTTTTGCGGATCTGCTCCTCACAATGCCATAGGCACGTGGGGTGGTCTAACTGAAAAATTCGGATTAACTTTCAAAAGTTCGGCCACTGCAATTGTAAATGCGCTGCCTATCGCTTGGGGTGGAGATTTCGTAATCTACGGACCAATGACTTTAGCACCCATAGTTTTTCCAGCCGTAGCGATGGTAGACGCCATTCTGGCGCAATCCCTCCTGGAGCAGGGAATCATCCCGGATGTCAATCATCCGATGTTCAAGATAGCATGAGTAAGGAAACCACGATACTTGTTCTCCCGGGGCGGATCGCGGTTGAAGTACATCCCGGTCGGAACGTTTTCCAAACTCTGGCGGAATCAGGCATAAGCCTGAATCAGGCTTGCGGAGGAAAAGGAATCTGCGGCAAATGCAAGGTTATTTTCTTCGGCCGGATGCCACCCCCTTCCCCACTGGACGAAAAGACCCTATCACCCGACGACATTGCCCAAGGAATGCGTTTGGCATGCGGCATTGTCCCAATCGGTGGCGAAGTAATCAAGCTTCTTACGCCTTCACCGGTAAGGAACAAGCTGGAGATAGCAACGGATCGCTTCCCGGTTCACCATTGGCCCGGAACGAAACGAGGTCAAGTGGTGTTAGCGGTAGATCTCGGAACCACGAACATTGTAGGTCTCATGCTCGATCCTTTCGAGGGGCTGGTAATAGGGTCTGCAGAAGTCTCGAACGGTCAAGCCGCGTTTGGAGCAGACGTTATGACCCGCCTAGCGTACGCTTCCGAGGGTGGAGTCGAAGCGAGAAAACGATTGAAAGCCATAGCTTTCAGCGATCTGAAAAATCTTTGCAGTATATTGGGCATTCGGAAAGGGGAGGTAGCACACGTAATCGCGGTCATGAATTCGGCGATGGAGACATTTCTACTCTCCTGGAACCCCGACTGCCTTGGACGGTACCCCTGTGAGCCCGAGTTCCGGAAAGCGGTTCACATGAAACTCTCCATGCCGAAGTCACTTTCCGGGGCAAAACTGCACATACCTCCGGTGGTAGGCGGATACGTGGGTTCGGATACCGTAGCAGCTTTGCAGTGCATTTTGGCAGCGAGGGCGACCCCGCCTTTTCTTCTCATTGACATAGGAACGAACGCGGAATCTCTTCTCGTGAGCGACCATGGGATGGTGGCCTGTTCCAGCGCCTCTGGGCCAGCCTTTGAAGGCGGCTCGATATCGTGTGGCATGAGGGCATGCGATGGGGCCATTGAAGAAGTCTTGCTTGTGGACGGTCAACCCGTCACGCGAGTTATTGGCGAGCAACCTGCCAAGGGCATTGCCGGTTCAGGGCTCTTCAGCCTTTTGGGTGAACTGGTCAAGCATGGCGGGGTAGACGCATTCGGCATGCTCCAGGAACAAAGGCTGTCCCCCCAACTGGTAAGACAAGGCCTCAATGGCAAAGAAGTGGAGCTGGCCCCTCGCGTCTCTGTAAGTGAAGGGGACATTCAACAGTTCATACTGGCCAAAGCATCTGCGAGGGCGGGGTTAGAGGTCTTGCTGGAGACATCTGGTTTGAAGCCTGATGACCTTACCAACATCTTTCTTTGCGGGACTTTCGCCGGCAGGCTTCGCGTTGATGATGTCCTTGCTTTGGGCTTGGTGCCGGAAATCGAACCATCGAAGATCGTCACTGAAGGTAACGCTGCCGCGAAGGGAGCGGCAATAATTGGATGTTCCAGCAAGGCCTTTCAGCACGCTTGCGCATTGGCGAAACGCATTAGGCACTTGAGGCTGTCCGGAAATCCGAAGTTCAGTCAGATCTTCCAGGAACACATAGGATTCGAAAGTCTTGGAAGGACAATGATTTAGTACATGTGATGTTTCACATTCCGGGTTGAGATCCGACCAATCCTTCTTTTGACGACTTGGTCTTGTCATGAGAAATTTGCATCGGCTGCGTCAGTGGTTCTCTTTTCGGACAATTCCGACTACCTCTCTCGGCTTGGGCGTAACGGTGCCTTTGAGGCGCTTGGCCGACGACAATATACAGGACGTGGCAACCGCATCGAATATATCAGCGTCGGGAAGAACAACGGGCTATCCCTCAAAAATGTCTGGAACATTGAGAAATCATAAAGGAGTCTTCATAACTGAGCTCTTGCTGGCGTGGCTGGGAGGATTTCTTGGGATTACCGTCTTGGGATACGTGCATTTCAATGTCCCTGAACATCCGGACGCGTTGATGCTTATCACAGCCTTTGGTTCATCGGCTGATTTAGTCTTTGGCGATAGCGAAAGCCCGTCCGCACAACCGCGAAGCCTGATCGGCGGGCATTTACTGTCAGCCCTTGTCAGGGTTTTGTCTTACAGGATTCTTTATTACCAACCGTTGATGGCCGCTTAAGTTGCAACGGCCACGTCTATTGTTGTCATGAGGCTGACCAGGACTCTGCATCCGCCTGGCGGAGCCACGGCTCTGCTTGCCGTTATCAGGACGAATGAGATCCACAATTTGGGATTCTTTTATGTGGTTGCTCCCGTTGGAATAGGGGCTACCGTACTCCTCTCACTCGGCCTTGTCATAAATAACATCCGAGGAAGCCGGCGTTATCCGAAAAGCTGGTTCTCATGACAAGCGACCGCAAATACTTATAGCGGCAGCTTATATTACGGGGCAGTGCCATGGTATTCGTAGAGGTGCGTATTATCGACGCTGGAGTCGAGCTTGATGCCCCAAGCACGGAAGACGAGTCGACACAGAAGGTACTTCCTCCTTGCTGGCAAACCAGAGGCCCTTTAGGATTTGAATATGCTGTCGAAATTTTGCCTAGCAATCCTCCATAATCCGGAGCTTCCCTTTCTGGTGATCGGATATTGACGCAGCCCCTACGCCTTGCCTGGAATAGCTTCCCTTGCGGAGTGCTAACTCCATCCTGCCTCTGCATGTAACAAATCTTCGAAGCAGTTGCCAGCACAGGCAACGTAAAAGTCCACATTCCTTGCCAAATGTTTAACCCGACCATGGACCTCTTCTGCGGGACATATGATTTGGAGATATTGAGTTTCCGCTCGAAGGGATTCGCTTCCCCAAAGGAGAGCCGCTGAAAATAAAATCTGAGAAACCACTTGGCCTTACGAATGATCCACTATGCCTTTCAGTTATCCGCTAACTGGAATAACTGCGACGGCCCCAGTTCCGGCATGTTCATAATCCGGACGCACAATCATTTGGCTGTTGATTTAGTCGCTTTGCCCGGTTTGAACGGAGCCCAGCCTCGTCCAACCGATGGTCGAACCATATTCTACGTTGTTGAAGGCGACCTCTCGATCTGTCCCCGGAGTTCAGCCCTCTTAAGAATTTATCCAGTCGTGCCGACTATATCACAGAATGAAAGAAGAGGTGGTTTGACTGAAAACGGGCGGAAAGATTCTCGTGGTTCAATGGGGGATGAGGGTGGAGGAAAAGTAGATGGAAAAAAAGGAATCACCACGCCCTCTACCCTGGAATATGGCTTTTCTAGCCGTTGTTGTGATCTTCATTGGGGTATTGTCGCAAGCTGTGATCTGTTCAGCTCAGAAACCGCCGCCAGCGGATGCATCCACTCCAGCGAAAGGCAAAGCCCAAGGGTGTTTAGTCGGCGCCTATCTTACATCCTTACACGACTTCAACTTCACAGGTCAAACATTCGGCGCCGACGTTTGGCTCTGGACCCATACATCTTCGGAAAGTGAACGCAAGCCTCTGGAAACGATGGAATTTACCAATGCGAGGAGTACTACTGCGTCTTTGGACAGTTACACAGTCAAAGATGGAATACGTTGGGGACAACGCAAGATATGCGGTACATATACTCAGCACTGGGATTTACGGAACTTTCCGTTCGACACGCACAAACTCGAGATACACATCGAAGAAGGAATAGATGATACCAACGCCATTACCTACATGGTTGACACGCGGAATTCCTCCTATCGCAAGGACATTCAGCTTGATGACTGGAAAATCACGGATTTCCGGATAATCAATGATCCCGTCACTCATTCGTCCACTTTCGGCGACCCGGCATTAAAACCGGGCAGCAGCAGCCAGTACGCAGGGATCACGCTTCTCATCTCCGTTGAGCGAAAAGAGGTGATGAGCTACATAAAGCTGACTGCAGTGGCCTATATTGCATTCTTACTCATGCTGGTGAGCTTCTTCCTCCATCTGGACGGTGGTTTTCGTTTCCTTGACTCGCGGATAGCTCTCCTGGCCGGAGCACTGTTTGCCACGGTCATAAACATGAGCGCGGCCAGCTCTTCTCTGGGGTCATGGGACAGGATCACACTGGTAGACAAGGTGCATATAGTTACCCTGTGCCACATATTGTTGGGAGCACTTCTTACAGTGTTTGCCCGAGTTTTGCTCAAGAGGGGCTTCAGCGATCACCGGCTGCGGCAGGTGGACATGTGGGCGGCGGTATTGGCAACCATAACATTTATCGGGACGAACGCATTCCTGGTGATTCACGCGGCCAATGCCCGATGAGGGCTGTGGAGAATATGGAAAACGAGTACTTCCAATAGATCGTCAGAACGGCTAACCACTATCATGTAATTCGCCTCGTTCCCTGGTCGCCATGACCACGTTTGCCATTTAACCGGGCGACCTCGCACTCCAGGTATCGGCAGCAAACCCACCCGCCGGCACACTACCACCCAAGCCTCAAATATCGTGATATTCTTATCGTACAGGTTGCGGACAAAGGTATTGATGCATAAAAGAGGTGTCAGGAAACATCCGTAGACTTTGCACACCAGATATTAACGGCGTATCTAAAATCAAAATATCCTCTAACCCTCAGGAGGATACTCTTGTCCGCAAAGAGTGGAAACCCCCTGCGCCATTTAATGATCCGGCAGCACCATGACACCCGGGTGCAACGCTTTTTCCCTGACCAAACATTCCGTGGTGAATTCCACTCTCAGCATACCCTTCGTTTCTTCAGGAAGGGGTGAATTTTCTGAATATATCGGATTTGGTCAATCTTAAAGCGACGATGGAACATAAAAATGAGACGCAACGGTATGAGTTCGAAGGGAAAGTCAACGAAAATGGGAGAGTTCCCTGCCACAGAGGCGCCGTTTAGCCTCCCCGTCCCCATCCCGGTGCTCGTCAGATGTGCTTCTGACGTGGAAATCTTACGGAAAATAAGGAATAGACAAGGCCTGTGTTTTCTTCTTCGCATTCCTGGTCTACAGGTAGAAACATCCAAAAAGTGGGAATCCAAACTCAACTCCTGCCTAAAGGAGTGCGGGTGTTCGCTTGGCGCAAAGTTCGTCATTGCAGCCTTTGGGGCATCGGTCATTTGGCAATCGATCTATTCTCTCTGGAGCTTTTCGCATTGGCCCGTTTTTTTCGTCCGAACGTTTTTGGCCGTTATCGTTGCCGGGGCCATTGGAAAATTCGTGGGAATAGCGCGCGCAAAAGCCGAGATTCGAACAATTGAAGAAAAAATCCGAGATTTTGAACGGAGACACACCGCAGGAGGTTAGCGATGTCCACATGTACAAAATGGGTTGACGACCAGACCATTGCTTGCACCGACTGGGCTCAACAGACGAGCCAGTCTTGCAACCAGTGGGCGGACGAAGGGTACAACCAGTGTCAATCTTGGGCGGACGAAGGGTACAACCAATGCCAGTCTTGGGCGGACGAAGGTTCAAACCAATGCCGGTCTTGGGCGGATGAAGGTTCGAACCAATGCCAGTCTTGGGCGGACGAGGGCTATAACCAGTGTTGTGATTGGTGGCCGTGCTCGTGGGCGTGTGATGCGGTGGTCTGGATCTCGAACTGGGTTTGCCAGGCATGGTATTGGGTGGCTAATTGGGTATGTCAGGCATGGTATTGGGTGGCTAATTGGGTTTGTCAGGGATGGTATTGGGTTGCTAATTGGGTTTGCCAGGGATGGTATTGGGTTGCCAACGTCGTTTGCGTCGCATTTGTCTGGATTGTGAACGCAGTCTGCGTAGTCTGGTCGTGGGTGGCCGACTGGGTCTGTGTCGCCTGGGATAATGCGCGCTGCGGCGTCTATTCGCTCTTTGGCGGCAACACCACACCGTCGGGTCCCATCAAGCACGTGTTCGTTTTGATGCTTGAAAACCGCGCGTTCGATCATATGCTCGGCCGGGCTGATATTGAAGGTACAGATGCAGTGAATGGCGAGCCAAGGCACGTCGACGACCTGACGCAAGGTGGTCCATATACCAACCCGAATCCGAATGCTAACGACCAACCGGTACCCGACTCGTCGCCGGCAGACTTTTTTTTGTTTCAGAAAGCCCCAGATCCCGGCCACGAATTCAATAACGCTCTGCTGCAGCTTTGCGGCTATCAGAGAAATGACGACGGCAGCGTCACTGTCCCAACATATCCTCCGAACGGTCCCTACCCGCCAATAAACAACAAAGGTTTTATCGCCAGCTATTTTGGCCTCACTCCTGTAGAAGGCAACACGCCGAATCAAACAGACCCGGAAAGGATCATGAAATGCTTTGATCCGGAACAGTTGCCCGTGTTGACAACCCTGGCGCGTTCATTTGCCGTTTGTGACCGATGGTTTTCTTCGATCCCGGGTCCCACCTGGCCCAACCGATTCTTTATCCACGCTGCCTCGTCCGGCGGCCTCGACGACAGCCCCTCCGGCTTTCAAAGTGCGACGGACGCCCTCCTGAACGGCTACCGCTTTGAAAACGGAACGATTTACGACCGTTTGGAAGACGCTTGCTTCGATTGGAAAGTCTTCATGGGAGATGAATTCCCGCAAGTGTTTGCGATCGCAGGAATGACAGACCGAAGGATCGAGGGACACTTCGAGGGCTTCGACGAGTTTGCGGATGCGGTGAATGATCCCGAATTTTCAACTCCCTATGTCTTCATCGAGCCTAGCTATGGAAATGTCCTGCCAACCACCTCCGAGGACTACACCTGCGGCAGCTCGCAGCATCCTCTCGACGACGTGACCCGCGGCGAAAGGCTTATCAAGAAAGTTTACGAGACGATTCGCAATTCACCCCATTGGAATGACAGCCTGCTTCTGGTCACCTACGATGAGCAGGGAGGTTTTTTTGACCATGTCGCGCCTCCCCCGACTGTCAGTCCGGGCGATACTATCTCCGACGAAAGCAACAATCATCATAATTTCGATTTCAAGCAGCTCGGCGTTCGTGTTCCGGCCATTGTGATTTCCCCATTGATCCGTGCGAATGTTGTAGATCACACCGTATATGACCATACCTCGCTATTGGCAACCGTCGAGAACTTGTACGGCTTACAGCCGTTGACGAACCGCGACGCGCAGGCAAACACCCTTAATCATCTGCTTTCCCTCAGCAGTCCTCGGACCGATGCACCCAGCACACTCCCCGATCCCCCAAATTCCGGATTTCGCTGTGAGGATGATCCGCCTGCCATGGCCGGCAGCAGCGGCAACGCCCCCGGAGATAACCTCAAGGACCAAACCAGTGGGGATGATTCGATCTCTTTGACTCAGTTAGCGTTTATGCACATTGCATTTCTGCGTGACTATCATAGCACTCTGCTTCCAAGGAAGGAGGCGGTGATTCGCCGTTTCCTCAAGATCAAGACCCGTGCCCAGGCTCGGCAATACATCGAAAGCGTTAGACGCCGTGTTCCCAACATCCGTCCGTCGACGCAAGCCCCCAAGGTAGAGCCATGAGCATCATTCAAGCCCAACCCCTGCACTTGGGACGAGTATCATCTCTATTTGTCTTGTATCTCGGAGTTTTAGCCAGTGAGAAACTGCCATTCTAAACCAGGCCGCCAATTTCCGGGGAACCGGCAGGAATATCGCAGAAAGAGCCTTGGTGTGGAGAGGCGGCGCCGGGGACGAAAGCCGGAATTCAAAACAGCACCGCCGTTGGCGCTCCAACCAGAAACCCGCAAATACAGCAAAGGCAGGACATGTCTGTTAAGTTAACGGCATCAGGCCCGGCTCATTTCGTGACCGCGTTCTCTAAGCCTCTTTTGCGAGGTTTAGAGAACGGGCTTTGGCGTCAAAAAGGTCAATTGAACATGAACGGGTCTCTTTTCCCCGACAGTTCAAACGATCTGTTGACCTGCTTTGGGACCCACGGATTGATCGAAGATCGAATCCACTGTCATTATCACCACATATTTGGGATTGGGCAATTTCATCGGCGCCTTCTTCAATTTCTCCACCACCTGATCGAATATCGGGCCTGAATCAACCAGTTGAGCAGAACCTTTGAACTGATACCCTTTCTTCGTTTCCATATCGATGACGGTCACGGCAACCTTGGGATTTTTCTGCAGGTTATCACGGGTCTTGAGGGAAAACAGATCGGCGAAGATGATGTGCTCGTCGTCAAGAACCTGCACGGTTCCCTTCGGTGTGGTATTGGGTAGGCCATCGGGCGAGGCCGTGGCCACCCATGCCATTTTGCCCTTCACAAACTCCTGCATATACGAATTAAAAACACAAGAGAAAGGTCCACCGGACCAATTCAGGCACCCCGGGACACTTGACCGTCCCCGCAATTGTGAGCCGCGTTTCCACCCCCTCGTATTGAAAGAACTCAGGCGAAAATTACAGGATGATGGCAGGCTGGAGGAAAAGCTGACGCAGCACGGACGTACCATCTTGCACGATATCGCCATGATTTTAGTAACAAAGCCTTCAACTGAGGGGATGGTGCTGAGTTTGAAATGGCAAAAACCAGTCCAATTGGCCTATCTCTTGCGTCACCGACTGGAAAACCGTAGGGTTTTTACCGGCTTGGGGGCTGCTCCAGGAGTTTTGCCGGGCGGAATTTGGCCCAGAAATGCGGTTCGGATGCATAGCGGTCAACCTAATGGAAAAACGAAAGAGCCTCCCCTCGGCATCGTTCATTGGCGGCGATTTGGACCGCAGAGATCAACCAAGGCATGTCGGGATGACAACAGAAGTAATGACGGGATCATTATCGGGGAACGAACAAAGGCCGGCTGATGTAGCCGTGGTAATTCCGACGGTCCTGCGCCCGTCGCTGTTGCGTGCCGTACGCTCCGTCTTCGATCAAAGTCTGGCGGGACGCATCCAGGTCCTGATCGGAATAGACCAACGCCAGGGGGATTCCGCCATATTGGATACCCTGTCACGCGAATGCCCGTCTAACGTCACTTTAACGATATTTGATCCAGGTTATTCGACCTCGCGCCGGTATGGCGGTTTTTACGCGAACTACTATAGCGGCGCCCTCAGAACCATTTTGAGCTATGCCGCCAACAGCAAATACGTCGCCTATCTGGATGACGACGACTGGTGGGGACGTCAACATCTATCCAGCTTGCTTGCTGCCATCGCTCACAAGGACTGGGCGTTTTCATACCGCTGGATGGTCGACCGAGAAACGGGATGGCCAATCTGCCGGGACGAATGGGATTCGCTGGGCCCGGGGGCTGGTATCAATCGCGAGCGTTTCGGTGGTTTCGTCAGTCCAAGCAACCTGTTGCTCAACAAGGATGCCTGCCATTTCATCCTGCCATACTGGTCACAGTCGCCCTTTGCCGACGGTACCGGCGAGGACCGCCTTGTATTCCAGGCACTGTTGAAACATCCAGCCTGGGCTGCTACCGGCAAGTACACCTGCTACTACGAAATACCCCGTGAAGTACAGGAGCATCTCCACCATGCACGTGAATTTGCCGCTCGCCACATCAATTGGATACGCGAGCGAACTCAAATCGACACCATCGTCCGACTGTCACAAGAGGCATCGGGCGCCTTTAAGCGCCAGGACATCGAAGCCGCTATCGCCAACTGCCGGCGCGCCTTAGCCTTGAATCCCAATCACGCTGAGGCACTGCATTGTTTGGCTCTTACGGAATGGCAGACTGGAAGTACGTTAGAAGCGTTTTCTCATATTGCCCATGCAATGGAGGTAAATGACCACAACCCCAATATCATTGCCTTATGGACGGAAATTACCGACGCCTGTCAATCCGTTATGACGTCCAGGCCCTTTAAGGGCAAGATCTAACGACAGACTTAAACATTTTCAAACACCCGCATGTCAATCGAAGTAAAAGCGATCCAAGATGTCCAAAACACCCTGCCGTAAAAGGTAGAGTTAACGACTCCAGCCGTGCTTCGTGAAACTGAAGCGGCCGCGCCTCAGCGGTCACCCGGCCATCCGATTTACCGCCTTCAGGCGGAAGGTACCCCGCGCAGCGCTGAAGACGCCCCGCACGATGCGTCCAGCGGAATGTGGGGATCTACTGTCTTGCAAGCCCCATCTTTCATCCTTAACTTTGTTCGTTTAAATTGTTCAGAGTCGAATCTTAGCCTGCCGGTGCATTGGTGGATATCCCGGCGGTTGCGTCTTACCATGAGTAGAAAGGTAGTGCAGAGTGGGGGAAGTCTTATCTGCCCACCAATATTATTATTGGATGAATGGAAAGCGGTGGAATTGAAACCGATGGAACGAAAACCGGTGGGCACGATAAAACGGTGCCCACCCTACATGACTTCGATGGGAGATTCACATGAAATTTAGATCAGTATCTCTGGCCGGCATCCTGTTCGTCTTCATGCTCAGTTGTTCTCTTTCGAGCTATGCCGAGGGTCCAGCGTCCATTCAGCTCCCCAATCCTCAGAAGGAGGGCGGAAAGCCACTCATGGCGGCGTTAAGCGCCAGAATGACCGCGCGCACGTTCGGCGGGGAAAAACTGCCTATGCAGACCCTGTCGAACCTGCTTTGGGCTGCTTTTGGAATAAACCGTCCGGACGGCAAGCGAACCGCCCCCTCGGCAAGAAATTGGCAGGAAACGGAAATTTATGTGGCAACCGCTGACGGCGTCTATCTCTGGGATGCGAAGAAAAACACCCTGGAGACGATTGTGACGAAGGACATCAGGGCGATGACGGGTACACAGGATTATGTAAAAGACGCGCCGGTCGTTCTTATCTATGTGGCGGATTACACAAAGGTCAACGCGGGAGATTTTGACAAGCAATTACTAGTGGGCGCGGACACCGGGCTGATCGCTGAAAATGTCTACCTGTTCTGCGCCTCGGAAGGTCTGGCAACAGTCGTGCGAGCGGCTATAGACAAAGATCCGCTTGCCAAAGAATTGAAGCTGAGGCCGGACCAAAAGATCATCATGGACCAGTGCGTGGGATATCCTAAGAAATAGGTGAATTGGTGAATGGGTGAGTAGGTGAATGGGTGAGTAGCTGAGGGCTGGTGAATTAAGAGCGGGTATACAGGTAAGGGCGGGTGAGTCGGTGAAGGGGGTGGTTTTCTCCGATTCACCTATTCACCCACTCACCCGCTTTTCTCTCAAAAATCCACCCCGGGTTGCGGCTCTATGCCTTTGCGGTAGGCGTGGGCCAGCTCCCTTACTTCGCTCGCCGTGTCGGCCAGGGCCAGCACCTCCGGGGCCGCGTCGCGGCCTGTCAGTATGAGGTGCAGAAGGGGGGGCTTGCTGCGCAGCAGATCGAGCACCTGCTCCAGGTCTACGAGCTTAAGGTGGACGGCGTTATTGATCTCATCGAGTACGATGAGGCCGTATTTCCCGGAGACGACCCGTTCTCTTGCCATAAGGAAAGCGCGTTGCGCTGCTTCGCGGTGTTGGGCGTGCGAGTAGGGGTTCCCCTGGATTCCGCAAAATCCCATGCCTGTAGGGACTATTTCCACGTCACAGTCCAGTTTCTGTAATGCTTCCAATTCCCCGGTGAAGATGTCCCCCTTCATGAACTGAAGCATGCAGACCTTCATGCCGTGGCCGCAGGCACGAAGGACCATGCCCAGGGCCGAGGAACTCTTGCCTTTTCCATATCCGGTGAGTACGACCACCAGGCCGACCCTTTTTTCCGGTTTGAGATACGTTATTTCAAGCTGCGGATTCAATCTGGTCAGTTTCCGCCCGTCATGAGCCATTTGATTTGTCCTCCGTCAATTTTTTCGACAGGATTAACAGGATTTGCAGGAATGGCACTGAAGGAGGGAAATGTAGGCGCTAACCCATGGAGCCCTCAATTTTTGGCCATGTCTAAGTCCTCAGAGCCCTGTCAGCCACGTATCAGGTAAAAGGGCAAAGCACACACGGGAGCCGTCGCTATTTCCAATCCCGTTAATCCTTTTAATCCTGTCTAAATTTGTCTTGCCTCATCTAAAAGATACGATCATGCAGGTATGAAATAAACATCGGTTGGTTTTAGCTGCGAATTGCGAATATACCTGGCTTGCACTTTCATCCCGATCCAGTCGAGGTTCGCCAGGTCGGGATCAATACCCATCAGCCGTCCAAGAAACAGGGTGTCCGCCCCTTCGAATTCCACCAGGATGAGCACGAAAGGGGTCTCCGGCAAGAATTCCTCGCTGCCGAAAAGACACACCGTGAAAGCATGAATTTTCCCCTCATCCGGGAGCCGTACCCATTCGGTTTCGCTTCCCGAATACATATCGTGTCCTCGCGGGGTCGCGTAGGTGTACCCTGTTGCCGGGTCGCGGCTGCCCAGAAAAACCCTGTTTGTAAGACCAGCGAAAAAAGGGCTGTCCTGCCCGTAACTGTGTACATAATTGATCGAGTAGTGCTGCTCTATGACGAGCGGTTCCATGCTCTTGAGGCCGGCAAGTTCTTGCGGGCCCGGATCTTTTGGAAAGGGCACGTTGTGTACGACCTGGCCGCCCATTTTCTCTTCACGCCTGCTCGGTAGTTTTGCCATCTTATCCTCCTAAAAGCTATTCACCACAGAGGCACAGAGAACACAGAGAAAAACAGAGAATAATAGAAAAACAACGAATCACGGATGAATACGGATATACACGGATGAGAAAAGCAGAATGATTTCCTGCTTTCACGCGACGACCTTCTTTTTTCGTACAAGCTGCTGCGCTTCTTCGGAGCCTTTTCCCACTTCTGCATTTATCCGTGTATATCCGTGTTCATCTGTGGTCGATTGTTTTCCTCTGTGTTCTCTGTGCCTCTGTGGTGAGCGGTCTTGGGCTTATTTTTCTGCTTCCAGCACCGTAACAGTAATGTAGGTCCCTGTCCCCGCATGGCTGTGGATCGCGCCTTTTCGCGCATCTTTTATCTGGAGCGCCGGGTCGCCGAAGTGATGTCCGATTGAACCCTGTATCTGCCAGATCGCGAAGACTGCCTGCATCAGACCGGTGGCGCCGACCGGATGCCCGCAGGCGATGAGTCCCCCTGATGGGTTCACAGGGCATTCGGGACTCGATTCGAAACTGATTCCGTAATCGATTCCCGGCACAGTTGTTTTTCCGCTTGCGGCAAGAGGGCCGCCCTCACCGTATCGGCACAGGCCCATGTCCTCATAGGTCTGTATCTCCGAAGAGGTATATGCGTCATGCAATTCGATGAAATCGAACTCCTTCATGGGTTCTACGACGCCGGGTTTTTCGTAGGCCATTTTTGCCGCGCAACGCCCCGCGCGGAAGCTGTGTACGCCCGGATATCGAAATCCACCGTCCCAGAGTTGCCGGTAGTATTTCCGTGTCTCATCCGAGCCTTTCTCGGCCTCGGTAGCATAATGCTTCATGAAGTAGTCGTAACCGCAGTGAGGCCGGTCGGCCATACGCATCGAGTCGGTCCCTCTGCCTATGCCGGTGATCTTGACCAGGGGCTTGGTTATGTTTGCCCCGGCTGATTCGAGCTTCTTCAGGCCCTCTTCGGAGGCGAGAACGCAGCAGGCCGCCCCGTCGCTCATGACGCAAATATCCAGGCGGGTGAGGGGCCATGCCACCATCGGTGCGCTCCGTACCTGCGCTACGGTCAGCTTCCGGCGCTTCTGCGCATATGGGTTGTGAAAAGCGTTCATGTGGTTTTTTACGGAAACATGGGCCATTTGCTCCACCGTGGTGCCGAAGTCCTTCATGTGCCGCGTGACCATCATGGCGTAGTAGCCGCTGTAGAAGCCTCCGACCGGGTAGTCGAAGCTGACGTCCGAAGCCAGGGCGATGAATTCATTGCCCTTCCACGTTTCGACGTGGCTCATGGTCTCGAACCCGTAGGCGACACAGACGTCCATATGGCCGCTCGCCACGGATTTCCACGCTTCCTGGAAGCACAATCCGCCCGTCGCACCGCCTCCCTCGACCCTGTGTCCCGGCTTCGGACACAGACCCAGGTAATCCTGCGCCATTATCCCCGCCATCAACTGGCGGGTGAAGTGATCGCTGAAATAGCTTGCAACAGAGCCGTCAACTATTTCAGTAAATTTGTCAAATTCGAGGCCGATGCTCGAAATTGCGTAATCGTAAGACTCCTTGACAACCGCTTGAAAGGTCTTGTCAGGGCGAGCTTTGGCAAACTTGCTCACTCCGCCGCAAACAGCATAGACATTGCGCATGGTGCTCTCCGGAACAGAAGATATTGATATTTAAATCCCCGGCTTTCGCGAAATTGGAAAGAATTTAAACACCGACAGGGATAAGGGCAATAAGATAAGAGTATTGAAAACGCTTTAGATGTAACTTCACTATGTTCCAGTCCATATAATAATGCTTATCTTAATTAAGAAGGATTTGACAAGGAGGTCGCCAAATGAACAAAAGGGATTTGCTGATAGGTCTTTTCGTCGGGACAGCCATTCTGGTTGCGACCGTCGAAGACTTTTTCTCTAGAAAGATTTCCATGAAAAGGAAAAAAATCAGGCGCTCATGAGCCTGATTGAGTGAATTTATCGCCCGGAACGCCCGCGATTTTCGCTGTGCAGCGGTTTGCGGTCTGAGCGGGCACGAATTGTCTCCGCAGTCTAATTCTGTTTTCTCTCGATGGACCATTTCAGCAGGGCAGGGGTCATGAGAACCGTAAGCAATACCACGATGATTATGACCGAATAGAGTGCGTCATCGATTGCGCCAAGCGATTTGCCCATGCTGGCGACGATCAGCGCGACTTCAACTCTTGGAAGCATGCCTATCCCGACAATCAGCCTGTCGGCCTTACCCCTGACCCCAAGTGAGGACGCCAGTTTGCCGGCTACGGCGACGGCGGTGAGAACCAGTCCCGCCAGCAGGACCTTGACGTTTGCAAGTGTGGCAACATCCACCTGTAAACCGATCAATACGAAGAAGATCGGAGCGAGAACTCCCTCGATGGGCGCCAGGATCGACTGGACACTCCTATCCGGAACCAATCCGGTGAAGGACTCCTCTTTAATGATCACCCCGGCCGCGAATGCCCCGATGATGGGGGCCAATCCGATCTTGTCGGCAAGCCAGGCCAAAAGTATCAGGAGTGCAAAAGGGTACAGGAGCTTTATGTTGTCCGGGTCCAGTTTTGCGAAGAATTGTATTGTTCTCGCTACAAATCTGGTCCCGAAAATCACCACTGCTACAAGAAACAAAGCCGTTTTCAGCAAGATCCAGAACAGATGTCCGGCTTCTATGGCGCCATGAGTGGCAACTGCCGTCACTACCGCGAGTGCGATGAGTCCCAGAATATCATCCAGAACGGCTGCACCGAGCACGATCCTGGCCTCCTTCATCCTGATCCGCCTCATGTCCTTGAAAATTCGGGCCGTAATGCCGATACTCGTAGCGCACATGGCGGCGCCGGCAAACAATGGAGGCATCAACCCAGCGGCTTTTGGCAGGAGAAGAAAAGTCGTTAAGTAAGACAGACTGAAAGTTATTCCGACTCCTGAAATGGCGACAATGGACGCCGTGGCCCCGATCACCTTTAATTCCTTCAGGCTGACCTCCAACCCCACAATGAACAGGAGCATTACGGCTCCGAAGCCGGCGAGGAGCTGAATCGATCTGGCCAGGAAAAGGTAGGCGGAAAAGTCCTTTCTAAGGAGTACCCGACCGGCTGTTTCGGCAACTTCTCCGGGCAGGCCGGCCTGCTCAAGTTTGGATCGAACGGTGGTCTCCCAGTCATTGCCTCCGATGAGGCAGCTTTCCGCTGTCTTCTGAATCAGTTCGGAATGCCGGATGATAATGACTGTCGGGCTGCCGAGCTGGTAAAACAGGGCGCCAACGATTATCCCTACCGCCAATTCGCCAAGGACCGGCGATTGTTTGAGTTTTCTCGCTCCGAAGCGTCCGATGGCTGCGCAGATTACAAGCAATGCCAATACGCCGAAGACCCGCGCAGATGGATCACCCTGCGCAAGGGAGTGTGGTTCTCCCGTGCTTGCGGCGCTTGTCCCGGCCGGGACTCCGGTTGCAGTCTGCGCCAAGGCTTCGCACGCTGTTGCCGGGAGGCAGGAAGAAAAAGGCAGGCAAAAGGTACAGTAGATAACCGTAAAGACCATCAGGCATTTGCTTATCAGATGCTTCATCCGGCCCTCAGCGCAGTATTACGGAGAGTAGCAAAAGGCAGTGACTTCTTAGTCCTGCAACGGCATAAACGCTTTTCGACACGATTGACAGGATGCCAATCGCTCCGAGTGGATTGAGATCGATATTGGGGCAGGCCCGGTGTCCGGTTTCAAATTTCGATGGAAACAATCCGGTAGGAACGGGCCCCGGAAGGTGTGTAAACGAGGACCTCATCGCCCTCACGGTGTCCCATTAAGCCCTGGCCTACCGGGGAGTCTATGGACAGCTTGCCACCGGATACGTCGGATTCCCACGGGCCGACCATTTGATAACGGTTGACCTCACCGGATTCCAGGCTTTCTATTGTTATTACGGTCCCGAAACTCACCTGTTTGAAAAAGAACTTGCGGCCAACGACTATTTCACATCCGGCGAGCTTTTCTTCGAGATCGTTAATCTTTTTCTGCAGGCCGGCATGCCGTTCGCGCGCCAGCAGATATTGCTGGTTCTCGATTTTTACGCCATAGCCCATGGCCTCGCTCAATTCTTCCAGGACCTCGGGGCGCACAACTTTCCTCAGGTGGGAAAGCTCTTTTATAAGTCTTCGATAGCCGTTTCGAGTGATAGGGATCTTGGGTTTCATTGCAAATCACAGAAAGAAACTATCCGGAATTTCTCCCCTTTCCATTTTTGCCCGGAAAAGAGATACGCCGATGACGGTTTTGCCGTCTCTAATCTTACCTGAAATAATCATATCATGAACCTGGTCCAATTTGACCATTTCCACCCCGGATATTTCGTCCTCGTCCTCCCTGTCTGAAATCCTCTCCAAGCCGGCCGCAACAAAAATTCTTATGATTTCGTTGGCGTACCCGATAGCGGGATAATAGCTGAAGATTTCGAGCAGCCGTGAGGGCCTTTGCCCCGTTTCCTCGATGAGTTCACGGCCGGCGCACACTTCTGCCGTTTCGCCCGGGTCCACCTTGCCTGCGGGTATCTCAAGGGTTTCACACCCGATCGCATACCGCCACTGACGGACCATCAGGATGTGGTCCCTGTCCGGGAACGCCAGGATTGCCGAGGCTTCCGGATGGTCTATCTTGATTCGTTCCGTCACCTCGCCGGTACGAAGCCGCACCGCATCGAGTCTCGCACTGAAATGCCTTGCCTTGAGAATACCAAGCGTTCTGATTGTTTCTTCCATTACGGTTCGAGTCCCCCGCTGAAGTACTGGTGTATTGCATCCAATTCGAGATCGAGGATTATACTCCAGAAAGATGAAAATCTAAAACTCATCCGTATCCGGTCCAGTGTGCAAGTCCGATCCGGCATACGAAAAGGATATGGCTGCCAATACTTAAGTTAATGCATCCCAACCCAGACGCGCAGGAACTAAAAAGAGACAACTGAACCACGGATGAACGCAGATGACCACGGATAAAAACAGACGAACGCGAAAATGCTCTTCGGTAACCTGCACGGGGCTCATGATCTTGTCAATCCGGCGGAGAGCCGGAATCCAGGCATCTCATTAAGTAATTGATATTTAATCCAAAAGCCACTGGACCCCGGTTTTCACCGGGGTGACGTCCGTGCAGTTTTCCCCATCATTGCGGGAAGATTGCTTCTTTTTCATCACAGTTCTAAGACGTTGGGATTTTGACGCTTGCCATTGAAAGTAGAGTAGGGGCAAAGCCCTGAATTCGAGGTGCCTGCTGATTTGCACTGCCTTTTCGGCTTACCCTGAAATCTTGCTCCAAACCTCCTCAGCCTGCCGCAGAGTAAGTTCGATATCCCCGCTGTTTTCAATTATGTAATCGGAGTGAGGTCTTTTGGAATCTATCGGGAACTGCATCGACAGGGTATGTTCCGCTTCTGCAGGGGATAATTTGTCCCTGTGGATAAGCCTTTGAACCTGGACTTCGGGTGTCGAGTAAACGAGGATTATAAGATCGTAATCTTTGTCAAACCCGCCCTCGAACAGCAGGGGGATATCGAAAATGATCACGGCTTGCCGGTGAAGCTTTTTTTGCTTTTCCCACTCCGCCCGCATTGCCTCCATAATGTATGGATGCAGGACAGAGTTCATTTTTTCGCGCAGGGCCGGTTCTTCAATTATTCTCCGGCGCAGTTTTCGTCTTTTGAGAGTCCCGTCCTGATTGAAATACTGCGCTCCGATGAGGTTGAGCAAGGCGGAGCAGGAGTCAGTCCCCGGTTCCACGGCTCGCCTCGCGTATTCGTCGGCATCCAGGATTATTGCGCCCAGCTCCCTGAATTTATTGGCCACCGTTGTCTTCCCGGTGGCAATGCCTCCCGTCAGTGCAATTCTTTTATCCGGCATCTGGAGCAGTTCAGGCTTTTGGGGACCCCTATTTTAGAAGTCAATGTCCCCTAGCGGCCTGCAGAAAGTGTAATCATGGGGTTTCTGAATAAGCTCTCTATTCACGCGATCCTGGGTGTTTGAAGACGCGGCCCATGGAGCGGCAGCGACTGAGCCCAGTGCGCCCACGCCCATTGAGACGAGTCCCAGGGGTCTCAGAATTAACGCATCGAAAATAATAAATTCTCCAAGGGGCTCAGCAGTAAAACGCCCGGACAATGTCGGGTCGGGCGGCAGCGGCTCCTGGGCCAGGACGGGTAGAGCCGTCATGGACAACATGGCAATGGCGCTCAGGATGATGATGATTCTTTTCATGCCGGTCTCCTTCGGATGCAATTACTTTTTGAATTACGATTTTCGCACTGCAATTCCCGACGATTGGTAGCTCTTCGCTCCACTCATCCTATGCACTCCGCACTGGCGCGAAAGCCGCGTACCAGCCTGCGAGAGGTCTACTGAAATCACCATATCCGGGAGCACATTTCGTGCCATATCCCAAACGGGCGGCGCGGCGAATCCCATGCAGCCAGGCTGAAACACGCGCATTATATTGGGTAACATATTACGACCGATGCAGTCACAAAGCAAGTACACTTGCAGCGTTGTCCATATGAGTTTAGAGTACGGAAGTCAGTATCGGATGCCGGAAATTTTTTCCGACTCGTGATATTCGATCTATGGGAGGAGAGCAGGATGCCGGCGGATATTGTTGAACTGTGGGAAAGAAGGCTGGGAAAGTTAAAGCCTGAAAAGCTTGCCGGGGAACTCATGCGCCTTCCCGCAAAGAGGCGGTTGGAGCTGATTGTTGAAAGGCCCGATGCGCAATCGGTGGTTGCCGCCCTGGATGCAAACGACTTCTTCTACACCGTGCAGGAAATCGGGGCCGACGATTCTTTGCCGATTCTTGCCCTGGCCAGCTTCGAACAGTTGAGCCACCTTTTCGACATCGAATGGTGGAGAAAGGAGACCCTTGAACCCGCTAAGGCCCTGACCTGGATCGAGCGGCTCGGCAGAGCCGGGGACCACAAGCTGGCCGAATGGGTCTCCAATGTCGATTTCGAGCTGCTGGTATCGCTTTTCAAGCGATGGGTCACGGTCGAAACCGCCCCCGAAGACATCGACATGGTCGAGGCGATCGAAACTCTTCCGAGCAGGACGCTCGACGATCTTTATTTCTGGGAATCCAGATATCCACAGTATGATGAGCTGATAACCCGTTTGTTCACGATAATTTTCGAAGCGAACTACGGGTTTTTTAAAGAACTCTTTAACAGTATCATTTTTGCACCCTCCCTGGAAGTCGAGGAGAGCGCCTACCATTTTCATCGCGCCAGGCTCGCCGATCATGCGATTCCCGATTTTTACGATGCGCTGGAAATTTACAGGGCAATCGGGCCAAACGAATTTGCGCTCAAAACGGTACCGCGGAGAGAAGACGAAGATGAGCCCACGCCATCTTTTGCTCTGGCTCTTGTTCCCGATGGCGACCTGTTGGGCCGTGTCGTAAGGCGGATCGAAGATCCGGACCTGAAGGAAATCCTCCAGATCGAAACGGCCGCTCTTGCGAACAAAGTAATCGTTGCCGACCAGCTTCCTCCCGACAATGCGGAAGCCCTGCGCCGGGCGGTCGAAAAGACGCTTGCCTACCTCAATCTGGGGTTGGAACTGCGGTCAGGCGCAAATATCGAAAAAGCCTCGGAAATTATCTGCAACTGCTTCCTCGAACATCTCTTCAGATTAGCTCAGGCTGAGGTCGCCGCAGTCCGCGGGCGGCTTCAGGCGATGGTTCAGAGCGGCTGGCTGAGGCTATGCCCGACCGGCATCAAGAGTCTCGACAGGGAGTGGTTCGACTCGGCAGAGGAGCTTTTAGCCAGGACCCCCAGGATATTGAAGAGCGGTCCCGGTGAGAGCGCATCGGGGCCATTGCCTGGCTACGACTTTTTCAGGACCCCTCAGGACATCTCAAGAGCAAGCCATATCGTGGATGTGATCGACGGTGCGGGGGACCTCTATCGATCACTGGGCATCGACCCAAAGGAGCTTGGGGCCAGGTTGTGGACCGAGGGGCAGGTGCGTGCCCCGGAAGATATTACACTTGGGGCAATGGTCCTCACCTCGGCGGCCAACCGCCTGATTTCCGGGAAATGGAAGGCAGAGCCTCTTTCCCGTGTGGCTTGGCCGGAAGTATTTCCTCTTCTCCAGCCCCCCGAGATAGACCGGGTCATCATGGACTGGGTCCACCGCACCATACCCGACAGAGAAAGAAGATCTTTAGGGGAAGCTTACCTCATCCCCATTCTGCGGGATTATGACCTTGAAATGAGGCCGTTCTCAGGGCAAAATCCACCGGAAGCGCATCTGGTGAATTTCTTCATGTTCGCAGAATGATGATTACCGGGCATCGGAGAGAAACGATGAACCAAATAGTGCCTGCTGATGTCTTAGATGCGGCGGAAATACTCGAACTTCAGAAACTTGCTTATCAAAGTGAGGCCGTCTTATATGACGACTGGTCCATTCCGCCATTGATCCAAACTCTGGATGAAATCAAAAAGGAATTCGACGAAGCAACTGTTCTCAAAGTATGCGTTGCCGGCAGAATCATCGGTTCCGTCAGGGCATCAATTCGTGACGGTACCTGTAATATCGGCCGGCTAATCGTTCATCCGGATTTTCAACGTAAGGGAATAGGCACTCGGCTTATCTCGGCAATTGAAACGGAGTTCCAATATGCGGGACGATTTGAACTGTTTACTGGAAGCAGGAGCGAAGGCAATATACGCTTATATGAGAGGCTTGGTTATCGAATATTTCGTTCCGATCTATTATCGCCGCAGGTTGATCTCGTATTTATGGTGAAGTTGCCGCAGTAATTACAGACAAGTCCTTAAACCAGCTCCCCTTCGAGATCTTCACCCCTGTAGCCGGTTGCCTTCACGCGGACCAGCTTCCCCTGGCAAACGCCTCCACGCGCCGGGAAGATCACTTTTATATAGTTGCTCGAAAGCCCTTCAAACAAACCGGGTTGAAGCTCTGTCTCGACCAGGACGTCCAGGCGTTCGCCGATGAATTTTTCCCTGAAGTCCCGCTTTTTTTGCTTGCCAAGGGCCTGCAGAATGCCTGCGCGGCGTTTGAGCTCCGTGCCCTGTATCCGGCCGGAGAACGTGGCGGCCGGAGTGCCGGGACGTGGCGAAAACGGAAATACATGCAGGTAGCTCAGGGGCAGGCGTTCAATAAAACCGAGGGTGTTTTCAAACTGAGTTTCGCTCTCTCCCGGAAATCCGGTCAGCACATCGGCCCCGATCGCAGCATCGGGAAGAACAGCATGGATCCCGGCGATCAGTTCAGCGTAGTATTGCGGATTGTAGGGGCGGCGCATTCGGTCCAGGATTTCGGGGTCTCCGCTTTGGAGGGGAATGTGGAAGTGGCGGCAAATCCAGGGAGCTGACGAAATCATGCTGACCAGTCCGGAATTGAATTCCTGGGGCTCCAGGGAACTCAGCCGAAGGCGCAGCGGATGGCGGCTCGATCCCATCTTTTCCAGTAAATGCGATAAGCTGAGTCCCGGGTCGAGGTCCTTGCCCCACTGTCCGAGATGAATGCCGGCAAGTACGACTTCCAGGTATCCCGCGTCGACCAGTTCCTCCAGTTGAGCCAGGACGAGGCCTAATGGGAGGCTGCGGCTCCTCCCGCGCACGTGGGGCACCACACAGTAAGAGCAGAAGGAATTACATCCGTCCTGAATTTTGAGCATTGCCCTGGTTCGGCCCGTATGCATGCGCGATACAGGGAGAGTTTCGAATTGGGAGCAGGAATCGGGCGCCCGATCGAGTGCAAGGCAGGGTCGTTCAAAGCTTCCGGGCTGGTTAAGGCACTCTAGGATGTTGAATTTACCTGGATTTCCCAGGATGTGAGTCGCCAGCCTCTCGCCCGCTATCCGGTCTGCTTCCAGTTGGGCGTAGCATCCAGCGGCCACAATCAGGGCGTTTGGATTGGCGCGCCGGGCCCTCCTCAGGAGCTGCCGGGTCTGGAATCCCGCCTTGGCCGTTACCGCGCAACTGTGAACGATATAGATGTCAGCGCGTTCGCGAAAAGGCACGATCCTATAGCCCGCCTGCTTCAGGACCCCCAGAAAGTAAGAGGTTTCATACTGGTTTACCTTGCACCCGAGTGTTTCGACCGCAACGGCAGGAGAGCAATTCGTGTTTTGCATTCTATGCCTTTGCGTCCTCGTCATCGTAAAAAGCCATGCTCGCAAAGGTCACAAAAGAGCCGTCTTGATCCACAATGGCATGAGACTGGCGAAGAGTAGTTCCATTGGCGCGCCCTTCGAGAGCCTTTGCCATCGTATAGAGGGGCGCGACCCCGCATATCTTTCTGCTGTTCTCGTCCCGGTTGATTTTTTGGATGAAATCGTCCGCCCGGCATTTTTCGAGCAGTCTCAACAACGATTCGTCCGATGAGAGATTTTCCTGAATAGTTGCCTCATGCGGCTTGTATCTATCGCCGTAACGCGGCCCGACGTGAGCCAGATCGACACTCGCAATGATGCCAACCGAATACCGCCCTCCGAAAACCAACTCCGCCAGACTCCTCGCAAAATCATCTACCAGGTGTTTGCACGAAGCCCACTCTGCAGGTCCAAAAGAGCACAGAATCGGGACTATGCGCGCCAGCGGCTGCATATAAGAAATAAAAACGGCCTGGAATTCTATCGTATGCTCTGTACGGTGATTATACTCACTGGCGCGAATGTCGAATTGGGCGTTGCGCAGCAGTTCATTGCAGATGGCGGTATCACAGCGGACCTGACCAAGCGGTGTTTCGAAATCTTTAACAGTCAGGGCGAAGCAGTTTTCGGTAAAATCGTGTCCCGTGCCCAGCACTATCCAGGTTTCAGGGGCCTGAGATTCGGCAGCCGATTTGTAGGCGTGGGCAAAACATGCGCCCCCCGCGTTAAGATCAATGTGTGGCGCTACAAGGCCGACAATCTTTCCTGCGCGTGTGCCTGCGGGGTCGGGTAAGCCCGGTCCGCCGTGTTCGGGCCTGAAAAAGGAGTCGAGTTTTTTTCGCAGCGTTTCAGGGTCGTCCGGGTAGCTTTGCCCGGCATGGCGCATTTTTCGCACCGGGCTGCCGAGAAATGCGGAAATCTCTTTTGCAGCAAAGCTTCGGAACCGATCGTTATCGAGGAAAAGGTGTTCATCGAGAGTTTTTATAAGCGCGTTCAACTCTTCGATATGCAGCAACTGGCCGGTTTGTCTCATGAAATCAGCCTGCAGGTCTCTCACGGAGTTGCCGCCGTTCATATTGGCTAAAATAGAGACAACGGCAGGGTGAAAGACCAGATTGTCCGGCGCATAACCGATCCGGTCGCGAAGCACCAACATTTTTTGCCCGGAATGTTCTATTGGGTGCGCTTCCAGTCCATTCCGAAGCTTTGGATAGTCACTTTCAATCATACTTGAAAATTCCCGGGTGTTGTGTTCAACTCACTGCATGCTTTCCCCGGTTAAAGAGGGGAATTTATTGACCGAAAACCCACAAACGTGTTAATTCTGAAAAGCTGTACTGATTCCTATTACCGCTTTTTTCCGCCAGCTTCAATACAAGGATTTGTGTCTTAAATGATTTATACGCGTTTCTTATTCTGCCTCTTGTTTCTCATTGCCGGCTGCGCTCAGCCGATAACCCGGCCAGGTTCACTTGCCCCTGCCTCACAGGGTGCGGGAGGCGTGCGGGCCGAAGTTTATTATGATTATCTTGCCGCGCAGAGGTATGTTAGCGAAAAGCAGTTCGACAAGGCAATAGAAGCTTACGAGAAAGCCTTGAAGATCGACCCGCAGTCACCAACCCTGCTGATTGAACTCGCTGTGATCTACCTGAGGCAGGGAAAAATCGACTTTGCGCTCAAACTTGCCGAACAGTCAATCCAGTCCGCCCCCGATTACGCCCCGGCATACCTGCTGCTGGGACAGCTTTACGCGCACGAGGGGCAAATTGGGCAGGCTGCCGACGCCTACAAGCGAGTCATCGAGATCAACCCCTCCCAGGAAGATGCCTATCTGCTGCTGGGCGCACTCTATGCCCAGGAAAAACGTTTCGATGAAGCCGTTGAGGTTTTCGATCAGCTCAAAGCGGTGGTCCCCGACAATCCCATATCGCTTTATTACAAAGCGCGGATTTTTATGGACATGAAATACTACAAGCAGGCGGAGCAGATCTACAGGGAGCTTCTTGCCGAGGAACCGGGTTTTGAGAACGGCCTGCTTGACCTGGGTTACATTTTCGAAGTGACCGACCGTCCGAAGGAAGCCGAAAGAACCTACAAAAAAATTCTAGCAGATAATCCGGATAACGTGCAGGCCCACGTCAGGCTTGGCAATCTTTACATGCGGCAGGACAGGGCCAATGAGGCTATCTCGGAGTTCAACCAGTTGCTCAGGATCAACCGCAAGGACCTTGAGAGCCGTCTCAAAATCGGCATTATCCACCTCCAGCAGAAAGATTTCGAAGACGCCATAAAAGAGTTCACCTTCCTGCTCAAGGAAGATCCCCGTTACGATCAGGCAATCTATTATCTGGCTACCACATACGAAGAGAATTCGGACTACGAACAGGCGATACGGAACTTTCGCCTCATTTCCCAGGGCAGTCCCGTCTGGAATGCAGCGCAGGCGCGTCTGGCTCTACTCTTTGCGAAGCTCAAAGATTTTACGAGCGGCATACAGATATTGAACGAAGCAATCGCCAAGAGTCCTGATGTGAGCGATCTCTATCTCTACCTCGCGATCATAAACGAAGATGCCAATAATTACGAAGATTCGCTGAAAGCGCTCGACCGCGGGCTGGAAAAGCTGCCCAACGATACCGAACTGCTTTTCCGCAAAGGGATCGTACTGGACAAGATAGGCAAGAAGGAAGAAGCAGTCGAAACGATGCGCAAGATTTTGGCCATAGAGCCTAAAAATGCCAACGCTCTAAACTATATTGGCTACAGCTACGCTGAAATGGGGACCAACCTGGCCAGTGCAAAGGAAATGATAACCCAGGCCCTCGCTATTTCGCCCGATGATGGATACATCATGGACAGTCTGGGCTGGGTCTATTTCAAGATGGGGCAGCACAGAAAGGCCCTGGACGCGATGCTCGAGGCAATAAAGCGGGTGCCGGATGATCCGGTCGTTCTGGAGCACCTCGGAGACATCTATCTGGAACTCGGCAACAAGGCGAAGGCCTCTGAAGCCTACCAGAAAGCTATCCAGTTCAATCACTCGGAACCCGAGAAAATAAAGGCAAAGCTCGACGCCATAAAATAGGCGGACTTCCGGATAGCCGCCGTGCGGGCGACGTGGCGCGCAGCTAAACACCCAACACTGAAAGACGGAAGTTTGTCCTGGAAAGGGCTTCATAATTGAGTCCCGCCGCGGGCGGGTTTTTTTACTCTCTGTAGTGCACCGCATCCCAGGGGTTCAATTACATGAGACCTGATCCCGGACCTTCAGGGCTACTTCAATCCCTTGCATCCAGCTCGCCGGAGTTGGGGCGGAGGGGATTTTTATTGAACGTGCGATTGTCTTTCCTGCCTTTTTGCCTTCTGCTTCTCCTGATAATATCAGCGGGTTGCGCCCGCCCGCCCGCTCCGGTGGAAAGACCCCCCGGCGCGCCTTTCGAAACTGCCAAATTGAAGGAAAGATCGGATTTCTGGCCCGATTACCAGTGTAAATTCCGGCTGAAGGTTGACAGCAAAACCTCGAAGTTCACCTCACGCGCAATTGTTTTAGTAAAAGGCCGGGAGTTTGTCAGGTTCGAAACGTTCACCCCGTTCGGTCAGACCGCCGCGCTTTATGTTTCCAATGAGGCCGGGCCAAGTCTTTTGATTCCTTCTGAAAAGGTTATCTTCACGGCGCAGCGTCCCGAGACCCTTGTGCGGGAGTTTCTGGGCGTCACGCTGCCGGTAGATGTCTTTCGGTACGCGCTCACCGCTTCGGTGCCTCCGAGGCAGCTCGACCATATCGAAAGCCGGCCTGACGCCGGAGCCTGGCGCCTGATATCGAGCGCGGAAGGCGGTTATTTCGAATGGCAAATCACCGCCGTCTCACCAGCTCTGAAAGGTGCATTCGTTCGCAGCGCCGGCTTCGAGGGCCGGGTTTCCTATGATCCGCCTGTTCCGGTCTCAAAAGAGGCTGTGCCCAACGAAATTCGAATCTCCTCGAGTGAATGGAACATGGAAATTATCATCGAAGAACTAAGGCCTGTTTCTCAATTCGAGCCTTCGGCATTTCGCCTGCCCAACCTGCCCAATGTGCGAAAGGTGGACCTGGACACCATAAAATGAGTAGAGCGGGAATTCCGGGAAAGCGCTTCGCGGTGGACATAATGCTGGGCAAGCTGGCAAAATGGCTACGGGCGCTCGGATTCGACGCTCGATCGATACCTCTTGATGAGCGGGCCCGGATCGATTCGCTGCTTTCGAGGGGATACGTTCCAGTTACTCGAAGAGAAGAATTCCGTCACATAGAGGGTGTTATTTTCATTCGAGACGATCATCAGTTCGAGCAGCTTAAAGAATTGATTTCCGCGCTGAATGTAGGAATTGACGAATTGCGGCCGTTTTCAAGATGCATCCGCTGTAATGCGGAGTTGGTGCAGATACCGAGGGAGGCTGCTTTGGGCGCAGTTCCCGACTACGTTTTCGAGACTGTTTGCGATTTTCGCAAGTGTCCGGAGTGCGCAAGGGTGTACTGGCCGGGGAGCCACAGGAAACGAATGATGGATCAACTGAAGTCCGCTACAGGCTGGGACCTGCGCCGGGAGGGGAAAGATGGAGGTCAGTGACATTGCAGACAAAGTATCTCGCCTGGTTATGAAATGGATCAGAATTGCCTGGGCGTGGTTCCTGAAGAGCGTGAAAATGAGCTTCCATAATTACAGGCTCGGTAAAGCCAAATCCAATCTCGATCGGAGAATGTCCCGCCTGGGCGCCGAATTCTATTCACTTCACCGGCAGGGCGAAACGGAGTTTCTCAAGTCTCTCGTGATCCGGCAGCAACTCAAAATCGTCGAAGAAGCCGAATCGCAGGTGGTAGCGCTCCTCGACCGCGCAGATGCTATCCGGCAGGAATACCAGAGCAAAAGAGAGGCGATTGATTCAGAATCGGCGGAAGCATAAGGTCTGAAAGCAACATACCGTTCCGAAAAGACAGCCTTTCACGCGAAGACGCGAAGACGCGAAGACTGAAAAAGTCCCGATGGAACATGAAAAACTGTCTCGAAAAGACTTGATGGGTTGCGCTTCGCTCCACCCATCCTACGGGCCTACGGGTCTTTTCATGATTTCAGGGTGTCCCGGAGGGACGTGAAAAGCTGCTTCAGTGGATTTCGGGAGACAGGCCGTGAGCACTTTCAAAACCGGAATATCTCGGGAGTTGGCTGCCGAGTATGGCCGTGGGGCGGTCCTGATCACTGAGTCCGGGGAATACCCGGCGCCTTCCGGTCGAGTAGTGAACGTTTCCCGATTGGTCAAACGATCGATTGATGGAACGGTCTCCTATCCGCCGGACCAGCCTTTTCAGGAATCGGCGAGGGGGAATTATCAAACAAAGATTTCAGTCGAAAACATGACGACTCTTGAGGCTGCGCGCCGTCTGATTAATGAAGGGCGCCGACCGGCGGTACTCAACTTCGCTTCAGCAACCGATCCCGGCGGCGGTTTTCTCGCCGGCGCCAGATCGCAGGAGGAATACCTGGCCAGATCGTCGGGCCTTTACGCCTGTATCAGAGACAATGCGATGTATGCGTTTCACAGGTCACGCCGCGACCCTCTTTACACGAATTACGCAATCTATTCTCCTGATGTCCCGGTCTTTCGCTCCGATAACGGCATCCTTCTCGATGAACCCTACACAGTTGGAATCATCACGTGCCCGGCGGTAAACGCCCGGAAAATGGTCCATGAAAGGAGTAATGAAATAGGCCGAGCCATGTGGGTGCGTATTCTCAAAGTCCTGTCCATCGGGGTGAAGCACGCCCACGACTCCATTGTCCTTGGGGCATGGGGTTGCGGAGCATTCGGAAACGATGTCCATGAAATCGCTGAGTTGTTCTACCGGGCACTCGAAGGGAACTTCAAGGGAGCTTACGGGCAGGTTGTTTTTGCCATTTTGGATCGGTCCCGGGGCCGGAGGTTTATCGGTCCTTTTCAGGATGCTTTCAAGGTGGGCTGATCGGTGCTCCAGCCTTCACGGTGGATTTTTCGGTTCTTCAGACCTGCGTTTCCGACCGAATTCGATTTCTCGCGCCAGTCTCACCAATTGTCGCATGCCGCCTATTCCAGCACCCATTTCCCGTGGTTTTTGATCTCCTGATACATGGCGTCAGGGGCAAGGTCAATCTCGCCTGGCCACGTTACGGCTCCAAGCTCGATATGGGCCTGCGCAAATAATGTTGCATCGCGCAGGATGGCAAAGACGCCGGCCTCGTCCGAAAAAATCAGGCGAGACATGTCAACGATTCCTTCCAGGCCGTCGAGAAAACGAACTCTCAGCCGGTAGCTGGTAAGGACTGCAACTTCGGCCAGGCGCCATGTTGCCGACGGGACTACTCCAGTGGAGCAATCTTCAGTGGTGTCCGGTTTGCTGCACATAACTTCCAATCCTCCATGAGCTCGGCACGATGCTGTGCCGCCCATTCCAATACGAGAGCCAATGCTCTGCGAGGCAGGCTACCCCGATAGACTTCCAGGGTCTGAATGGCAATAAGCGCCTCGAATTCAGAATATAATGCATGAAAGTGCGGCGGCGCATGATCGGCCCAAAACATCTGAATTATTATGCCGTAGAAGGCGCTAATTGTTGGCATGCTTTTAGTCCTTGAGATACGTTGCCAAGGTCCGCTCGAAGGGGAGATGATATGTAGGGTAGAGTTTGAGCCCCATTGTTGACGGTGCTCGAAGCTAGCGATTTGTACGGCCCTTTCATACAAGCTTTTCGAAATCAAATTTCACCTTGTACCTGACAAGGGAGACGCTTGGCACCTCAGTCACCGCAAGGCCGAGCTTCTTGTCGAAATCCTCCGCAATGATGATTCCCCTAACGCATTTCGCACCAAGCTCATTCTTTATGGATGCCATGTAGCTCAGTATCTGGCCCAAGGCGCTATAGGATGCCTGGTTTACTTTGAGTTCTATTACAACAAGGGTGTCCTCATTGTCCTTTGCCAGGACGTCAATTTTCCCTGCCTCAGTTGAGACTTCCCGCCCAGTGAGTTCATGCTCGGTGTAAAGTCGTAGGCCAGGTTCAAGCTGGGACAAGTCTCTACTGAGGTATTCCTGGAGGTCTCTCTCGAGGCTCAAGCTCATTTCAAGGGCATCTTCTTCAGTCGGGACTTCCTCTTCTGCACTGGACCTCGAGTCGATTTCGAATTCGCCGTCCTTGTCCTTATCATAGAGCCTCACCCTCCCTGGAGCCACAGTGTAGAGAACACTTGGGAAAAGACGGATAATGTTTTCTGGAAGAGTGGTTCACGCTACAGCCCATTGTGTGAGTCCTTATGGTCACATCTTTCCACTGATTAGGGTATTTCTTCCTGACAGCGTCAATTATTTGCTTGGCGGCGAGGACTTGTTCCTTGGTCTTGAAGACTTCTCTTATAGCTTGGGCGCAGGTTGCCATTTGGAGCTCACCTCGATACGCGAACAATGCAGGAAGATCCTGGGGCCAATGCAAATTATACTACATTGGCGCCGTATTCAGTTCAACGAAATCTTTGTATAAACCGTGAACCTTAAATGCCTTCATCCACAAACGCCTTCGTCCACATTCCGCTTTGCACCGGATTTTGGGAATTGCTTATGAAAGCATTGTCCTTGGGGCATGGGGCTGCGGAGCATTCGGAAACGATGTCCATGAAATCGCTGAGTTGTTCTACCGGGCACTCGAACAGAACTTCAAAGGGGGCTACAGGCAGGTTGTTTTTGCCATTTTGGATCGGTCGCGGGGCCGGAGGTTTATCGGTCCATTCCGGGAGGCTTTCAAGGTGAATTGAAGGGCGGTCCCGGATTTCATCTGAAAGTCAGGGCCTGGCTCGAAGCACGGGAACTTCGGCTAATAGAACTCTCCCGGGTTATTGCGAGCGCATTTATCGGCTCTGCGCGCAGTCTGAGGGGTCGCCCTGGATTTTGTCCAGCGCGTGCGGCAAAGCAGGGAGGATCACTTCCAGGTTTTCGATCGCCCCTTTCGGGCTTCCCGGAAGATTGATGATGAGAGTTTTACCGCGAATGCCTGCGACCGCTCTGGAGATCATGGCATGGGGGGTCTTTTGCAGGCTGGCGGCCCGCATGGCCTCGGCCATTCCCGGGACCGCCCTTTCGATTACGGAAAGAGTAGCCTCGGGAGTAACGTCACGCGGCGAGACCCCGGTGCCGCCCGTCGTAAGAATGAGGGCCGGCTTTCCACTGTCTGCCAGATCGGCCAGCACCTTTCGGATCTCGGCGTATTCATCGGGAATGACGGTCTTGAAAAATATTTCGAATCCCTCGGCCTCAAGCCTGTCCGCAAGGGCTTGCCCGGACCGGTCCTCGCGTTCTCCCCGAGAGCCCCGGTCGCTGACCGTAACAATTGCGGTTTTTCTAGAGAACATAACCTTCTTTCCAAATCAGGTCCTCAGGAAGCTTATTTCTCCTCCTTTTCCTTTTTGTAAAGCTCGATTATCTTCTCCTGGAGCGGTCCGGGGACTTCTTCATAGTGCGAAAATCTCATAGTGAACATGCCGCGGCCCGCAGTCATCGAACGCAGATCCGGCGCGTACTTGAGCACCTCGGCAAGAGGCACCTGGGCCTTTACGATCTGCTTGGTTCCTTTGGTGTCCATTCCGAGCACCCTGCCGCGCCTGGAGTTGAGGTCGCCGATGATGTCGCCCATCGCATCGTCCGGGACAGTGATTTCCATCTCCATAATGGGTTCGAGCAGGGTGGGCCTGGCGTCCGCCATGGCTTTCTTGAAGGCCATCGACCCGGCGATCTTGAAGGCCATTTCAGATGAGTCTACGGTGTGGTAGGAGCCGTCCACAAGGTCAATCTTGAAGTCCACCACCGGACACCCGGCCAGTATGCCCTCGTGAAGGGCCTCTGCAATTCCCTTTTCCACCGCCGGAATGTACTGTCTCGGGATCACCCCGCCGACGATCTTATCATAAAACTGAAACCCCTCGCCTCGCGGCAGCGGTTCCATTTCGATCGTGCAATCGCCGTACTGGCCGCGTCCGCCGGACTGCTTCTTGTATTTGTGCTGGACGCGCACCTTGCCCTTGATCGTCTCTTTGTATGCGACCTTGGGCAGCTTCAGGTTCACTTCAACGCCGAACTTGCGCTTGAGCTTGTCAACTGTTGCCTCTATGTGGATTTCGCCCATCCCTGAGAGGATCATCTCGCGGGTTTCGTCGTTTCTTTCGAGCTTAAGAGTGAGGTCTTCTTCCATGAGGCGTGAAAGCGAGGAGAAAATCTTTTCCTCGTCCCCTTTGCTCTTGGGTTCCACGGCCAGCGAGTAGATGGCGGGAGGAAGTTCGACAGGAGGAAAGACGATAGGGTCGCGCTCCGAGCAGAGTGAATCCTGGGTGACCGTCTCCTTGAGTTTGGCGACGGCAACGATGTCTCCCGGGCCGGCCGACTGTATCGGTTCCTGGTTCTTCCCCTTGACCCTGAGAAGCTGGCCGAAGCGCTCCTTAGCGCCTTTGTTGGCGTTGAGTACTGTTGAATCGGGGGCAAGGGTGCCGGAATATATGCGCAAAATCGACAGCCTGCCGGCATACGGGTCGCTTACGGTCTTGATTACCAGGGAGCTGAACGGCGCCAAGGGATCGGGCTCCCGTGTCAACTCAACATCCCCCTTTGGGGAGCGGCCTTTGATCGGGCCGCGGTCAAGCGGGGAGGGCATGCATTCGGCGATCAGGTCCAGAAAGGGTTGAATGCCGATATTTCCGGTGCCTGCGCCGCAAGCGATCGGAATGAGTTTGCCGCCCTGGACGGAAGCCCGGAGGGCACTTTTGATCTCCTCGGGGGAAAGTTCGCCGGTCTCGAGGTATTTTTCCAGGAGTTCATCGCTTGATTCGGCCACGTGCTCGACAATGGCTTCCTTGTAACGTGAGGCAAGCTCGCTAAGCTCCGCCGGCATTTCTTTTGTTTCGAATTTTCCGCTGTCTCCCTGGTTGTATACATATGCCTTGCCGCTCAGGATGTCCACGATGCCCTTAAAGCTCTCAGCGGCGCCAATTGGGACCTGGAGCGGAACGCATGTTTTGCCGAAGTTGTCCTGGATATTCTGGACAGTTTTAGCGAAATCAGCCCGCTCGCGATCCATCTTGCTGATGAAGATCATTTTGGGCTGGCCGAATTCGCCTGCGAATTCCCACACCTTTTCGGTCTGAACACGTACGCCGTCAACCGCGTCGGCAAGCACCACCACGGCATCGCCACCCTGCATCGAAGTCTTAGTATCAGCGATGAAGTTGAAGTCGCCCGGCGTATCAATCAGTGTGAACGAGTGTTTTTTCCAGGTGAAAGAATAAACCGAGCTGCTGATGGTAGCCTTACGCTTGATCTCTTCAGGCTCAAAGTCCAGGATCGAGCTGTTATCGTCCACTTTGCCCAACCGGGTCGTGGCGCCCGCATCGAAAAGCATCGCTTCAGCCAGGGAGGTCTTGCCTGCACCGCCGTGAGAAATTATTGCGAAAGTGCGAACATTTGCGACGTCCTCTTTCTTCATGTTAAACCTTTCTGCTGAAATTGAACCCAGGACGCGAATGGGCCGGTTCTCCTGGGGACTTGGTGTGATTGGTAAATCACTGGAGCATCTCTAAAAAGTATCCCTTTCGGGGTTAAAACGGGAGAGCCGTTATGAACAGAGTCCAAAGTATGTCTACCTATTTCAATTATACTGCAAAGTCAATACACTCAAGAAAACAATTGAAGAAAACAACCAGCGCCGCTCTCAAATCCTCTATTATTTTTTTGCCGCCTGTGCTAACTGAGCATCGAATGCTTAATGATCGGGCATGATCGACACGTTTTTGAGATTGGGAAATCCGGGATGGACAGCCTCACCTGGAACAGCGCTCAGGCGCTTTTCCTCCAGTATTTGCGCCACGAGCGGAATCTTAGTCAGGAGACGCTCAGGGCGTACGCAAGTGATTTGCGCCAGTTTGCCGGATATGTTTCCAACCTTTTCGAGGAGCCTGAGCTCAGGCAGCAGACTAGCGGAGGTGGAGGAAACAGGGGTGGCTCCCCGGTTGTGAAACTGTCGCAGATCAGTCCCGATATTGTCCGGGGCTACCTGGCATCGGTGTATAAAACGCTTGAAAAGACAAGCCGGGCCCGTAAGCTCTCCTCATTGCGCTCGTTTTACCATTACCTGAACAGCGCGGGCCTCTTCAGTGAGAATCCGGCCGATCTGGTTGCGCATCCCAGGATTAAACAAAAAACGCCTTCCTTCCTCCAGGTGGATTCAGTCTTCCACTTTCTGGACGCCCTCTCGCGTGCGGCCCTTCGGCAGGGAAGCTCATGGAGGAAGGCCCGCAACTGGGCCATGTTCGAATCGATCTACTCGACCGGTATCCGCGTGAGCGAACTTGTCAAGCTGAACCTTTCGGGGGTGGCTTTTTCGGAGGCCACTATTCGCGTGAGCGGAAAAGGCCGCAAGGAGCGTATAATCCCGATAGGGTCAAAAGCGCTGGATGCCTTGAAGTATTATCTTTCGGCCGTGGAGTTCCAATTTCCGAAGGGAAGGGCGGCCTCGCAGGCCCTTTTTCTGAATTCGAGGGGTGGAAGACTTACGGCGCGCTCGGTTGACAGAATACTCAAGGCGGAGTTGATCGCTTGCGGGCTATGGCAGCACCTCAGTCCGCATGGGCTCAGACACAGTTTTGCAACCCACCTTCTGAATGCAGGCGCGGACCTGAGAGCCATTCAGGAGATGCTCGGCCACGAGAGCCTGTCGACGACCCAGAGATACACGCATGTAAATATCGATCTGCTGATGAAAGTCTACGACGCCTCCCATCCGCGAAGCAGGAAAAAACCGGAGGAGACCCCGTGATTATATTGAGAGGAAAAGCCTGATCACCGTGGCAGTTTGATCCGGCCGGTCTGACGACCGGCCATGGCATTATTGAGGAGAGCAGATACAACTTATGTCGGATTCAATGATACGAAGCACAACCGTAATCGTCATACGGAAAGACGACCGGGTTGTAATGGCTGGAGACGGCCAGGTTACGATGGGAGAAACCATCGTAAAGCATCAGGCCAGGAAGATCCGCAGACTCTACCATGACAAGATCCTTACCGGTTTTGCGGGATCGACCGCCGACGCTTTTACGCTGTTCGAGAGGCTGGAAGCCAAGCTCGAGCAGTTCAACGGCAATCTTAAGCGCGCAGCGGTCGAACTGGCTAAGGATTGGCGAATGGATCGGGCGCTGCGCAGGCTCGAAGCGCTTCTTCTTGCCGCCGATGCGAAGGATTCTTTCATCCTGAGCGGGACCGGCGACGTCATAGAGCCGGACGACGGGTTTGCGGCTGTTGGTTCCGGAGCGCCCTACGCGCTTGCGGCCGCCCGCGCCCTGGGCCGCCATACGGACCTTTCGGCGCGCCAGATAGCCGAAGAAGCTATGAGTATCGCCGCGTCTATCTGCATTTATACTAACAGGGAATTTTTAATCGAGGAGCTTTAATCGATGCAGCAACCCCTTACACCGGCTGAAATAGTCCGCGAGCTGGATAAGTATATAATCGGCCAGAAAGACGCCAAGCGCATGGTGGCAATAGCTATGCGCAACAGGTGGAGAAGGCAGCAGGTGCCCGAAAATCTGCGCGACGAAATAGCGCCGAAGAATATTATAATGATCGGGCCAACGGGTGTGGGCAAAACCGAAATAGCGCGCCGCCTCGCCCGTCTTGCCCAGTCGCCCTTCCTCAAGATCGAAGCCAGCAAGTTTACGGAAGTCGGCTATGTAGGCCGTGACGTGGAATCCATGATCCGCGACCTGACCGAACTGGGGGTCAGCATGGTGCGCAATGAGGAGATGGAAGCCGTAAAAATCAAGGCCGAAGAGCTTGCGGAGGAAAAACTTCTCGATATTTTGCTTCCTCCCAAGAAAGCGGCCCCTGAGGTGCGGGAACATCCTTTTCCGGACGAGGATGACCACGCATTGATCGCGGCGAAGGATGATGCCGAACAGGCTGATACGACCAGGGAGAAGCTGCGGAAACTTCTCCGGGAGGGGGCGCTCGACGACCGCTATGTCATGCTGGACGTGCCGGACCGCAATATCCCGATGATCGAGATCTTTGCCGGGGCCGGAATGGAGGAAATGGACCTCAACCTGAGAGATATGCTTGGTTCCATGCTTCCCAGGCGCACCAAGCGCCGGAAGGTCAAAATCCCCGAAGCCCGCGAAATCCTGACAGGGGAGGAATCGCAGCGACTCATCGACATGGATCGCGTGATAAAATCGGCAATTGAGCGGGTCGAGCATTCCGGGATCATCTTCCTGGATGAAATCGACAAGATTGCAGGAAGAGAGAGCAGCGGCAGGGGCCCGGACGTATCGCGCGAGGGCGTCCAGCGAGACCTGCTGCCCATAGTCGAAGGATCGACCGTTACGACAAAGTACGGGATGGTGAAGACCGATCACATTCTCTTCATCGCCTCGGGCGCCTTCCACATCGCAAAACCTTCCGATCTTATTCCGGAGCTTCAAGGGCGGTTCCCCATCCGGGTTGAGCTTACCTCCCTCACCAGGGAGGATTTCGTGCGCATCCTGACTGAGCCTGAGAACGCTCTGATAGTCCAATACAAGGCCCTGCTCGAGACCGAGAAGGTGCAGCTTATCTTCGATCAGGAGGCAATTGACGAACTCGCTGAAATCGCATACCAGGTAAACTCAAGGACCGAAAATATTGGCGCAAGGCGGCTTCATACGGTCATGGAGAAGCTGCTCTCAGACGTTTCCTTCAGCGCCCCCGACATGTCGGGGCAGACGGTCGATATCGATCGCCAATATGTGCGCAATGTTCTCAGCGAAATCATAAAAGACGAGGATTTGAGCAGATATATTCTGTAAGGGATTGCGGGATTGCGGGATTGAGGCTTGAGGGCTTTTTTGATTACCGGCGCCGGGATAGGATTCTGCTTCGTCACACCCCCCTGGCTTCGGGTTCCCAGATAATCTTATGAAGCTGCAGGTTCAGCCGAACCGGCAGGTGGTCATGGAGAATCCACTCGGCGAGAGACCGGGGAGCAATCGCGCCAAACACGGGAGAAAAGTTGATCTTGCAGCCGATAGCCGGGAAAGCTGACAGAAGGTCCCTTGCGAATTCGTAATCTTCGCGGTTTCCGATCACGAATTTCAACTCGTCGTTGATTCCGAGTTCTTTCAAGTTGTGCAAATCGTTTTGCCCGGCCATGCCGCTGGACGGGCACTTCATATCCACAATCCGTATGCACCTCGGGTCTACTCCGCCTATGCCGATGCTCCCGTTCGTTTCGAGCAGCACCGTATAGCCTTCATCGAGCAGCCTGCCGATAAGCGACGGGGTCTCCTCCTGCATAAGGGGTTCACCTCCGGTCACTTCCACCAGGCCGCACCGCAGCCGCCTGACCTGCTCCAGGATATCGGGAATTTCCATAAACGTGCCTTGCTCGTACGCATAGCTCGTATCACAGTAAGCGCACCTTAAATTGCACCCGGTAAGCCGTATGAAAACGCATGGCTGCCCGGCCCAGGAGGACTCTCCCTGGATGCTGTGGAAAATTTCGCTCACCTTGACGGCCATTATTCTTCCCAGTAAAAAGCCCCGGCTCCCGGGGTCTCGCTCACCTTGACCCTGGAAACGCGAATGTTCGAGGTGTTTAGCTTGGAGGACAATTCTTTGTAAAGAAACCGGGCAATGTTTTCGGAGGACGGATTTTGCTCGGCAAACAGGGGCAGGTCATTTAAATCGCAATGATCGAGCCCCGCCAGGACTTCTTTTACAGCCGCCCTGATGTCGCGAAAATCTATGCCTATTCCGATGTCGTCGAGTTCTGCGCACCTGACAAATACCTCGACCATCCAGTTGTGCCCGTGGACCCTTGCGCAGTCGCCGGGGTATCCCCTCAGGCTGTGGGCAGCGGAAAAGTGGCTCTTTACGTAAACTTCAAAAACTCCTGCCATCCGATCTCCGTTCAATTTAGTTCGTCCCCTTTTGCAAATGGGGGCAGGGGGCGGTGGGACCGCCGGCCGGATTCGCCGCTCGCCCCGGAGCTGTACCCGGCTTCCGGACGGAAACCAGCCCGGCCAGTCGAATTCGCGCAATATAATAACAATTTATCCTTTCGGGATATAGCCCGACTTTTCCTAAATGGAAACAGCCAAGGTTATCGCCGGGGGAAAGGCTGTGCGCCAAGTTGCGGCATTTCAGATTACCCTTATGTTTGAGCAAGCTGCACGGGCGAGGGGTAAGAGAGATCCAGGCAGGATTTTAAGTATAAACCCGGAATGAAACGAGCCCCCATAAACATGTTTATTGCCGTCAGGATTAAATGTATATTCCCTGACCGCCTGCGGTCGGGCTGAATATCCCGGACCAGGTATTTCCGGACACTGAGAAACGAGCATCTACTTGAAATTATCATTTGGCGCAAAAGGTCCCCGGGTAGCCATCTCAATACTGCTTGTCTGCATCGCGGCGGCCTGTTGTGGAGACGCCTCGGCCCTTACAGAAGATGAAATCATAACCATCCAGGCATACGAAAAGGTCGCGCCTTCCGTGGTAAATATCACCACCCGGATATGCGAGACCGAGTTCTTCTTCTGTGCGGTTCCATCGATAACCGGTTCAGGATCGGGGGTCGTACTGAGAGAGGACGGACTTATCATTACCAACAACCACGTAGTGACCGGGGCCCAGAATATCCGGGTCGTGCTCTCGGATGGCAGGCGTCTGGACGCCAGAACCACAGCTTCTGACCCAAACGATGATCTTGCGGTAATAAAGGTCGATCCCGGGGACAAGCCCCTGAAGGCAATCACACTGGGAGATTCGGATAAGCTGAAAATAGGAGAAAAGGTCCTGGCCGTTGGAAATCCTTTTGGATTGGGGCAGACTCTCACTTCGGGCATTGTCAGCATGACCGGCCGGACCATCAAGGATGACGGACAAGTCCTCAGGAACCTGATCCAGACCGATGCGCCCATAAACCCGGGCAACTCCGGAGGGGCTCTCATAAATCTGGATGGGGAACTGGTGGGGCTTTGCACAGCTATTCTCAGTCCCACCGGTGCGAGCATTCGCATCGGATTCGCTCTGCCCGTAAATCGCATAAAATCGGTAGCCCCGGAACTTATGCGTCCCTGGCACAGAATAACGGGGTGGATTCTTGCACTGCTGCTGGCGGCCTGGTTTATCAAGCGGATTTACAGAAAGCAAAGCCGGCAGTATGATACATAGGTTTGTTTTACTGGTATGAAAGCTGTTTGGAAGCGAGGGAGGGGAATGCGTCCTACGACTTTTCGCAATTTGGCGGTTTTGGTGTTTATCCTGGTTTGTACACCCCTGGCCGTTGCTCTCACCGAGGAAGAGAAGAACAATATCGACCTCTACGAGCACCTTGCGCCCGGGGTAGTGAACATCACCAGCACGGTTATCGAGCACGATTTCTTCTTGAACGTAATCCCTCGCAAGGGGACCGGGTCCGGCTCCATAATCGATTCGCGCGGCTACATTCTGACTAATAACCATGTGATAGGGGACGGAAAGCTGGAAGTCACCCTGGCCGACGGCAAAAAGTACATGGCCAAACTTATAGGCTCCGACCCGGATACCGATCTGGCAGTCCTAAAGATAGAGGCTCCCAAAGAAAGTCTGACCGTAATTCCTATGGGCGATTCGGCCGCTCTTAAAGTCGGCCAGAAAGCCATGGCCATCGGGAATCCCTTCGGGCTGGGCCAGACGCTTACGGCGGGGGTGGTCAGCTCCGTCGGGCGTACTATGAGGGCGGAAAACGGCACCTTAGTCGAGGACATAATCCAGACGGACGCCTCCATCAATCCGGGCAACTCCGGGGGGCCGCTCATCGATTCCTCCGGCAAACTGATCGGCATCACCACGGCTATTTTCAGCCCTACCGGAGCGAGCGTAGGAATCGGTTTCGCCATTCCGGTAAATACAGCCAAAAGGATAGTGTATGATTTGATCGAGAAGGGGTATTACGGCTATCCGTTTTTGGGCGCAACTCTGATGAACCTGTTTCCGGACATCGCCGAGGTGTTGAGACTCCCGGTCAAGGCCGGCGCGATGGTAATCGAAGTATCCCCCGGGGGACCTGCCGACAAGGCGGGAATAAGGGGAGGAAATCGGCGGGCGCAGATCGGGAACAGTATCGTGATCGTCGGTGGAGACGTGATCGTCAGCGTCAACGGGACCCCGGTGCAGGATGCGGACTCCGCGATCCGCGAAATTCGCAAGATGCATCCCGGAGAGACGGTCCAGGTGGGGGTCGTCCGTTGGGACGGCACATCGGAAACGTTAACCATAACCCTGGGCGAAAAACCCCGAGGCGCCAGAGCACGGCAGCCATGAACGTTGCTTTGTATAGAGTTGCGATATTTGTCCCTGAATTGTTAGTGTAGCAATGCGGCATTCAAAATTCTGTAACCCGGCTGAATCAAAGGCAGGGTTACAGGATGTGGAGAACCGATATGAAGGGTATGGTAAGTTTGCTTACGCACCGCACCCCACGCCCGATCACCATAGCGATCATGGACGGGGTTGGATACCGCGAGGATAAGCTGGGGAACGCGGTTGCAGGCGCCTGCACCCCCAATCTGGATTGGCTGCTCGCCAACTGCCGGTACCGGCTTTTGCGCGCGCATGGAAAGGCGGTCGGCCTCCCTTCAGACCATGACATGGGAAACTCCGAGGTGGGGCATAATGCTTTGGGCGCAGGCCGCTTCTATCCCCAGGGAGCGCGGCTGGTCAATGAAGCTATCGAATCCGGCAGGATTTTCGAGGGTCGCGCCTGGCCGCGTCTTGTGCAGAACTGCTTCGAACACGACGGCACGATGCATTTCCTGGGCCTGCTCTCGGACGGGGATGTTCACAGCCATATCAAGCACCTGGAGGCAATGCTAGATCACCTCGCCTGCAAGGATAAACTGCCGCGTGCACGCGTGCACATTCTGCTCGATGGACGAGATGTCGGCGAGGTCTCCGCCCTCGAATACGTCAACAGACTTGAGGCCTTTCTGCAAGCGCTGCGGGAGAAGGCCCTCGTTGATTACCGCATCGCAAGTGGCGGCGGGCGAATGAAGGTTACCATGGATCGCTACGAGGCGAATTGGGACATGGTTGAACTGGGGTGGAAAACCCATGTCGCCGGGGAAGGAAGGAGGTTCCCTTCCGCCGAAGCGGCCATCACGACTTACCGGCGGGAAAATCCGGGAACCATAGATCAGGACCTCCCGCCGTTCATTATAGAGGATGAATCAGGCAAGCCGGCGGGTCCGATCCGCGATGGCGACTCGGTAGTTTTCTTCAACTTTCGCGGTGACAGGGCAATCGAGATAAGCCGGGCTTTTGAAGATGAGAATTTTCCTTATTTCAACCGAGTGCCGCGTCCCAAAGCAGCCTATGCCGGTATGATGGAATATGACACCGAAGCGCACATTCCGCGGAATTATCTTGTTGAACCGCCCCATATCGAGCACACCGTCGGCGAGTACCTCTCCATTAATAACAAGCGGCAGATGGCCATCAGCGAGACCCAGAAGTTCGGGCATGTCACCTATTTCTGGAATGGGAACAGGTCCGGGAAAATAGATGACAAGCTCGAAGAGTATATCGAGATCCCTTCCGACAGGGTGCCTTTCGAGGAGCGGCCCTGGATGAAGGCGGCTGAGGTCACGGACAAAACGGTGGAGGCAATCCTTTCGGGAAGCTACGATCTTATCAGGCTCAACTACCCGAACGGGGACATGGTCGGGCACACGGGCGTCTATCAGGCGGCGGAGATAGCGGTCGAAACCGTCGATCTCTGTCTGGGAAGGCTGATGGAGGCGATTCGCAAGGCGGGTGGAATCCTGATCGTAACGGCGGACCACGGCAATGCCGAGGAAATGTTTGAAGTCGATGAGAAAACCAAAACGCCCAAACTCTATCCGGACGGAAAAATCAGGGCCAAAACCGCGCACACGTTGAACCCCGTGTGGTTCATCGTATATGACCCGACGGGAAACGACTGCATCGAGTTCAACCCGGAAATCAAAGAACCCGGCCTGACTAACGTGGCTTCGACTCTCATGCAACTGCTGGGCCTTGAGCCACCCGCAATCTACGATCCTCCTTTGCTGCTGTTCAGGGAGCAATGCTAGTTTCAGGCGGGCTGGAGAGATTACGATGCCCAAGTGGGATGCCGAACAATATTTGAGGTTTTCAAGCGAGCGGACCCAGCCCTCCGTGGATTTGGCCGCGCGCATTGCAGTTCCCGATCCCGGGCGGATAATCGACCTGGGCTGCGGGCCGGGAAACAGCACGGCCATCCTTAGTCAGCGCTGGCCCAAAGCCGATATCACGGGCCTGGACAGCTCAGCGGACATGATAGCCGCCGCTTCCAGGTCCTACCCGCATCATAAATGGCTCATTGGAGATATTACGGCCTGGAGCGCCGGGGTTCCCTTCGACGTTGTTTTTTCGAACGCCGCCTTGCAGTGGGTGCCGAGGCATGCCGTCATTTTTCCCAACCTTTTCGATCAAGTGGCCTCCGGCGGCGTCCTGGCGGTCCAGATGCCCGCCCACTTCAACTCTTCACTGCACCGGGAGATTCTGGAAACAGCGGGAGATCCTGCCTGGCGTCATCTCATGGGGCCGGCGCTTAACGCGATGACCAAGGAACCCCCATCCTTCTACTATAATCTGCTTCGGCCTCTTGCGGCGCACCTGGAAATCTGGGAGACAGAGTACTACCACGTCGTCGACAGCCCTCAATCCATTGTAGAATGGTTTCGAGGGACCGGTATGCGTCCGTTTCTGGAGGCGCTGGAGAATGAAAAGCAGAGGAAGAGATTCGAAGAGTTGCTGCAGGAAAGATACACGCGTGCCTATCCTCCGCAAAACGACGGCCGGATCCTTTTCCCGTTCCGGCGGCTGTTTATCATGGCTTACCGGGCATAGAATCAAATTCAGCGTCAGCAGCAGGTATTACCAGACATGCGGGATGAAACGGTATTTCACCCGCGCCATGTAGGTGTCGTAGCCTTTGAGCTGTTCGCGCAACAGGCGTTCCTCGAGTACCGCTCTCACGGCAAGCATGCCGGCGAATACCGGCCCGAAAAGCACCCCGTACCAGGAACCCAGGAAAAGGGCCGTTCCCAGAAAATAAAGGAAGGCGCCGGCGTACATTGGATGGCGCACATGGCTATATGGCCCGGTTGACACAACCGTTTGACCTCTATCTTTCTGGATGCGCACAACGCCCGACAGGTATGGGTTTTCACGAAAAGTGAGGTAAAAGATATAGTACGAAAAGAGCAGGACAATAACGCCCACCGCTTGAAGCCATACCGCCATCCGGGACCAGTGAAACCGAACGGCGTCCAGCGGCATCAGGATCAGCCAGGCAAAAAAAACGACGCACAACGTTGCGATAAACAACTTATCCCAGGTTTTTTGGGGTCGGGACCCAATGCGTTCTTCAAGCAAACCGGGGTCGTGCCTGAGAAGCCATAGAGTGATTGCCGCGCTGTAGACGGAAAACAAAATCAGGTAGGCCCATGCGGCAAACCACGCGGCGGTCCCGGCCGGAACAAAGAAGGCCAGGGCCATGACCAGAAACGTGACTGCCTGCCATAATAAGGCTTTAGCCTTTAAATTCATGTTTGGCTTCTTTTTTCTTGAAGTCAAAGCTCGATGCGCCTCAATCGCTCTTCTCATGTCATAGTTAGCCGTTTATCGCTCGTCAAGGAGAGATCTCGCTTTCCGCGCCGAGTAGTCAGGAAAGGCAAACAAACAGGGATAAACTCCGGTAGTTGCCCTTGAGTAACGGCGCTGCAGGCTTGCTGAAGAGGACCCGCCGGTCTTGTTCACACTGAAACCATTAAAAGACCCGGTGCTGCGAACGTGCAAACCCATGCCTGTGTCTTCTGATTTATCCGTGTGCGTCTCTGTTCATCCGTGGTTCGAGCCTTTCTCTAAAGATCGACCCTGGCCCTTCGAAGCCGGCCACCGGGTTTTTGAAATTATCGAACGCCCTCCAAAGATCGACCGTAGCCCTGGATCACTTCTTTTGGGACTCGACTGCCGTAACCGCCTCAGAGGTGTCCTTCTCCAGATTTAATCTGAAGAAATCCTTGTCTTCCGGCAAAATCATATAAAAATTGTTGATTCTGTCCACCTTCAGGATCGCCTGCCCGGCTGTAAAATCCAGTACGTGCCCGCCGCCTTTGCGGTCTTTGGTAAGGAAATGCAGGTGGTAGCCGGTCACATTGATGCCTTTCATGAAGGTGGGACATCGAAGTCCGACAATTACTCCCTCTACGTTTTCAAATTGGAAGGTGGGCTGACTCTTGACGACTTCGGTGAGCGGCTGATAGGGCTTTTTCTGCCTGGGCACGCTGCGTGTTATCACTTTTTTGAATACGCCTTCTATCTTGATGACATAAATGAGATTTGGCGTAGGGATAATGGAATCGATCCGGCCGGTGGTTTCCTTCATGCCGATGCCGCTCGGCAAAGGTTCCTCCTGGTCGGATGCGAAGAAGGTGACTGCCGCAAAGGGCGTCTTTTCATCCGGACCGGGTACCTGGACAGATCCGTCGGCGCTGACCCGGTAAACCGTTCCGTCCACCAGTACCATTTCGCCGTCCAGCGCATCGAATGTCCCAAGGCCGGTGTCTCCGTAGAGCTTCAACTGCCGCAGGGACATGCTTCCGTCATAGATGCCGCCCAGCAGGGCATCGATAGTCGAAAGCTGGGTAAGGGTTTTTGCCTGTTGGGCGTACAAGCCGGGGGGTGCGCTCAACACCAGAAAGCCGGCCAACAACAAGACCGCGAGTTTTTTCAGCATAGTTCAATTGATCCCGAATGGAGAATTGCTCCGGTTATCGGAGTGATTCAACTCTCAAAAGAGTCTCCTGTCCAAAGACCGGTATTGAATCGCCTCGAGCAGGTGAACGGAGCGGATGTTCTCTTCCGCTTCCAGGTCCGCTATGGTCCGGGCGACCTTGAGTATGCGGTGATATGCGCGGGCGCTCAGGCCCAACTGCTGAACCGCCTGGTCCAAAGTAGACTTTGTATTTTCGTCACCTCCGGGTAAGCTACTCACAAGGACCTCCTGGAAGATCGTCTCGTTGAATTTGAACGTGAAGTATTGTTGGCCGTAGCTTCCACCCCAATCAACCCGCCAGTTTAAGCTGAAGTAAGAACCCGGTGGTGGGGGTGGAACATAATTCTCGTCGTCATCACCATCATCATTTTCAGGATATTTCGTTCCTGCCGGAACTGCCTTGATTAGGCACGGTGTGTAAAGCATTCCAAGCAGCAACTTCTGTTTTTCAGCAAAAGGCAGACTTTTTAGAATAGCCTGTATATCCCAAATTATTGTCTGGTTGTCCCTGGCAAACTTTTCAAATTCGGCGTCGCCTTCGCGTCGGCGCCGGAGTTCATCGAGTTCCTCCTGAGCTTCACCAAGTTCGACCTCATATTGGCGAAGTTCGATGTTCCAGGTTTCTCGTCTCGATTTGTATTCAGCTTCATTAAAAACAACTTTCCGCAAGGACAAATCCAAACGCTCTAAGGCGCGGTTGACCCCTTCGATCTCTTTTTGCAGGTTTTCCATCTTTTGTGAAAGTTCCTGTTCTTTGATTTCAAGTTGTTTGGCATTCGAGACGGCCTCGACAGTTTCACCCTCAAGAGCCACGAGCCGCTTAACCAACGAATCCCAAGAGATTCTTTCGATTTCATCGGCATCAATCCAACCTTGAGGGCACTTTTCCCGCCCCTTAACTGCTAGCTGCCTCTCAGAAGCCCTGGCCCATCCGCAGACGTAGCTGCGCAAGAATGTTCCATCTTGCCGGGGCTTGCTGCCGTAGACACCCTGGAGTTTTGCCCCACAATGGCCACACCTGAGAGCACCATAGAGCAAAAAATTGTCAGACATGGGTGAGGGTCGGCCTGAACGAATTTTTCTATCTTTGATCCGGTCTTGGATTTCATCCCACGTGGATTTCTTGATGAGGGCTTCGCAAGGATAAGATTTTCCGTCGCCATTGGAGTTGACTTGCCCTGACCAGTAAACAGGGCGTTTAAGAATATCGCCAACCACGACCGGTTGCCATCTTTTTCCTGTTCGGGTCGGCACATGTTGTAGCTGAAGTTCGTGCGCTATTCTCACGAATGAAAAATGCTTTTTCAGATAATACCAAACAATTTTCTGGTAACTTGCAGCTTCCGCCTTAACAGTTTCAACTTTTTTCTCTTGCTTGTTCCACCGGTACCCGTACGGTGCCCATCCAAGGAAAATATCCTGGTTTTTTCGGCGTGCATTCCGGTTTTCAGAGGTCCGTATCTTTATTGTCTCCCTTTCCAATTCTGATATGGACGACAAAATCTGTAGGTTGAATTTTCCATTTGGGGTACTGTCGTCGATATTTTCCCGAATAGAAGCGAATTTGATATTGTGGCTATGAAGTAGCTCAGTATTCTTCAGAAGATCCAGGGTATTGCGTCCAAAACGAGATACGTCAGCTACGACAACAACCGAGAACTTCTTCTGCGCGGCATCCAGTAATAGCTTTCTCAATTGAGGGCGATCCATCGTTGCCCCACTGACACCGCCCTGTTCTTCATAGAAAGGAATAATGAGATTCCACTTCTTGGCTTGACAATAACCCGCAATCTGCTCTTTCTGGGTCTGTAAAGATTGCCCTTCGTTGGCAGATTTGTCAGTCGAAACCCTGACGTATCCGGCAGCTTTCATCTCAATAATCTCCCGGCAAAAGGCAGCATGTATTACTTGCCCTGACGTATCCTGCGGCTTTCATGCCGTTACCCTTTCAACCCTTGGAGTTACGTTAATTTGATTTTTCGAAATCGAGTTATAAAGCGTTGGCTCGGAAACGGAATACCTCTTCGCCACAAAGCTTTTGGGACTACCATTCCTCAGCAAGGCGATGATTTCCACCCTGTACTGATCGAGCCTTGACTTTCCCGGCCCTTTTCGTCTCCCCAGTTTTACACCAGCGGCGCGGCGGGCGGCAAGGGCTTCCCACCTTCTCATAACTTAATATCCCTATCTATTCTATCCCCAAAGGCCTCTGATCTGTTTCTGAATGTCCTGGGCGGTCACGTCGGCGTAAATCTGTGTGGTCTGAACTGAAGAATGGCCAAGTTGTTTCTGAAGCGCTCGTAAATCTTTCTCCTGTCTGTAAAATTCCACCGCGTAGGAGTGGCGCAAAGCGTGAACCGACTTCTCACTCTCGTAAAGTCCAAGTGCCTTCAGGTATTTTTTAACGAGCTGCTGAATCGCCTGTGCCGTCCATGGTCCCCTTTGGCCAATGAAAAGGTGATCGTCCGGGCCGGTCGGCTCCCGACGGGTTAGTTTCCAGGTGATGAATTGCTTAAGGTGCTTTTTCAGAGAATCTGGAATTTGCACGGTGCGACTTTTGGAGCCTTTGCCGTCTCGAACAAAAAGGGCGCACTCACCGTAACCGGCTTTGACGTCTATACAACGAACATTTGCCGCCTCAGCTACGCGCAGGCCGCTCGATGTTAAAAGGTCGATTGCAGCCCATTCTCTAACAGCAGTCACTTGCCCACGTTCCAGGTCGAGGACCGCATTGTCCCGAACAGTGCGCCGAAGGAGTTTGATTTGTTGCTCTGTGAAGTATTTGATTCCGTCGATGTTTGTAATTTGGCGGGACGGCCGGTTGTGAGATTTTTCCTGCTGACCTGGAAACGGAATAATTATGCCTGTCTCGATATCCATGATTTCCCCTTATGCTTTTCTATTGAGTTTCTGCCATGATTTAGAACGGAGGATAAAGACTTTCTCGTTCCCGATGACTGTGAACTGAACATATTTGTCACATTTCCTATTGAGTTCGTGTTATGTTTATAACATCCATTTAGTGAGAGACATAGCGGAAAGTTGGCTCTGGGCGCTGGTTTAGAAGGATTGGATAAAGACCGCTGAAACGTTAACTTACCAGAATGCGGCTGGAGTGAATTCGATCAATCATGCTAAGGCTGCCCATTTTCGCGGAGCTTCTTTCGCGTTTAGTCAAAATCGCTTAAACTCTAATGCCGCCCTGATCGCCGCCCGCTGCCTTTGGCAATCAGGTTCCAATCCCCCATCCCCTTGCGTAAGCACTTGCAGTCGTTCTGCCAATGCAGGACAGAATGATGTATACTGCGCAAGTTATATAGCCAGCCATTAGGAGGAACCATGAAACGCAAGTATCTTGGAGACTCATATGATGCTGTCAAACGGATGTGGCAGGATATGCTTTCTGTTTGGGCACCCTTATACGCTGAGCCTCGTTTTATTCCTCAAGATCTGCGCTTGGAATTCACAAAACTGACAAGGATTCCGATGCTTCCGAATCAGCGCCAGTCTGTTTACTCCATACTAAACGATCCGGATACCGGGATCAAATTGCCTGATAGCCAAATGATGGACCAACTCAAAAGTCTCACGCACATCTCCATTGAGACCATTGCTCGGCAATTAGATGATGGTGCTCAATGCGTAATAACTTTTGACCAAAGCTATCACAGAGGCATCAAGTTGAACCTCAACCAGCAGCTTCATGCAAAAATGGCGACGCTGGCTGAGAGGGGGCACTACAGTTTCTATTATGTCTCTCACGCGCGATTCCTCTTTGCATTCTCGGATGAAGCTGCTCGTCAGAAAGTTCTCCGAATTTTGGAGAACGCCGGGATTCCGATGAGCAAGATAACCTTCCTTAAGGATGATCATGACCGAATTTCTGGACATCAACACTGAAATAATTGAATTGTGGAGAACCCATCCTGATGAGTGCGGGAGTAAGATTCCGTTTTTGTATCCTCCCTGTGCTGAAAATTGTATTTTGTTCATCGGGTTCAATCCGTCATTTCCACAGGTCTTCGAAAGCCGATCATGGGCGCAATCATACGATATCGGTCTTCTGGACAAGATTGATGTACCGCAAATCATAAAGCAGGAAATCGAGGCCCAGTACTCATTACCTTACTTTAATCCGCTCAAAAAAATTGCAACCCAAATGGGACTGCCATGGTCCCATTTCGACGTCTTTATGTTTCGGGAAAATTCACAGGAACAAGCCAAATTAAGAGTTCTGGTTGGGAAGGATGAACTTAAACCGTTCGGTAGAAAACAGTTTGAGCTGTTCACGAAAGCTCTTCAGCGGTGCTCTCCGAAGATAATCGTAGTGATTAACGCCGCAGCTTCAGATGTCTTAAAAGCTAATCTTGGTCTGCGATACGAGGAAACCGATGGGTGCTACTATTCCCGAATCGAGAATGTCGAGGCACCCTTTTTCCTGGGGGGTATGTTAACTGGTCAACGCGCTTTAGATGTATACAGTAGAAGCCGTCTAATTTGGCATATCCAACTCAAGTTAAAGAGGTTCCTTGTTGCGAATTGACCAAACCGTGACTTTTACCGAAAGGATGTGAAAAATGGTAGACTATGAGCATGCTTTAAATTTTTGGAGAAGCGTATTCGCCAATAAAACAGAAATTTGGGACAAGAATGATTTTGACGAGTGGTTCTGGCGTGGGGAAAAGGCCGTTATTTTCGATATCATCCGGAAAGAGGAAGAAGGTTCCCCAAAGCATTTCGACCAGGTAATTCGCGAATCATTTATTGCTATGCTTAAGGCCTGCGCCAGGGGTGATTTCAGCAAGGAATAAGAACGCTTATGCGCTGCGGCCCATATTCTCATCTGGTCACCGGATAGACACAGACAGGGGATCAGCCAACTCGAATGGTATTCGTTGACTGCAATCAATCTCCTCTCATTAAAAAAGCAGGGTTCCGATACATTCGCCCTGGCATTATTTCTTCCTGAGTTTCCGGAGTTCTTCATCAGCTTCAACCTCATCAGCGACTGGAAGCAGTAGACCTTCTCCTACAACATACCAACCGTCCTCAAGGTGGAGTTTTCTCAGAGGGCCGCTCGTATCGATTTCGACGCCATCGTTGAATTTGAGTGTGGTCATATTTGCTCTCGCTTCCTGGTAAACCGATCAGTTTTCGGAGATTGGAATGCCCCCGCCTTTGAATTCAGGGAACAGAGGCAATGTTGTTATGAAGTTTGTAATCGCCAAGGCTGCTTTCAGATCCTCTGCGTCTTTGAGAGCAATGTACTTGAGAACATAGCAAAATACGGTTGGGCTCCCGATTGGGTATGATTCACCTGGCATATTTAATTTCATATGCTCGCCTGAAGCGGAAACATTGGAGTTGAAAGGCTTGAGGTAGTCCAGAAGCATCGTCGCAGTTACATTTCCGATGACCTGGCCTTCAGGATCAGGTAGATCCATAAGGACAGTCAGGAACATCCGCAAGTCCATTATCAATCCCGATTCCAAGGCTACTGCGAACTCTTCGGGGGTCATTTTCTGTTCGTCGGGGATTTCGTCCTGCGTCTTATTGACAAGAACTTGGAGTTTATTGGCGCGCTCAACAGCTTTGATGAGAGATTGCTCACCCACCACTGTCAGTCCATCCATCAGCATGCCCAGGGTATTTATGCTCTTGAGATTGAGTTTCCTGGAAGGGGTATGGATGAAAAACTCACCTTCCTTATCCATATTGGCTTCGAAGTAGGCACCGGGCGAGCATTGGTTCAGCCTATCATTGAGAAACTTCTGCATTTGCGCGATAGTTTCTCGAAGCTTCTCATCGTCACTGAGCATCTGGCGTATCTTCTTGATTTTTGGCCTCGACATTCCTCTTTTTCCTTCAACCTTGATTTACGTGGACCCTAGCAACCTGGAAATTCTCGTTCCGGCAGTTTTCCTTCTACGTATCGTTTTGCTGCCTCTTTCAAGACAGCACAATTCCATTTCCCGAGTTGTTCCGCCGTCTCGCCGGTCGCTTCCATCAGGGCCTCAAACTGAGATTTGTTGGGGATTTCAATTTCGAGTTTTCTCCAGGCGTTGCAGCTTGTCCAGGGGTTGTCGTCAGGTTTGAGATTAGAAGGAAGGAATGCCCGGATGCATGCGCTGATGTATGCCTGATTATTCTCTTCAAACTCTTTTCTCAGATCTTCCATCCGTTTCAAAGACTCCGGATCATCGCCAAGCGGAGTGGTGAGATCAGCTTCCCAGCGCTCATTGTCGAATTTTATCAATTCATAAATGGCTTTGAGAGGTTTGGTTCCTTTTGGTACGGCGACAATCGGGCCCTCATCATTAAAATCAGCTTCAGCTCCGCATGCACCAATCTTCTTGAATTGATCCTCAGAGCCTTCGTAAAAATGGATGGCATCGCGCCGGTCGGATACATTGTCCACAACGATGGTTTCAGAGCCAGGGCCACGGCTGCAAATTATGATGTAATAAAAATCGAAGTCGTCTGTTTTGAGCATCATCAGGTCTCCTTTACTGCAATTCGAGGCAAAGCCTATGGCCCGGAAAGACTGGCCTACTTTTTCACCGATCAAAATGGACCCAATATGGGGAAGACCTCCAGGCCTTCCTTTTACCTTGGGTGCCTGTCACTGAAGGTCTTCATCCAGTAGAGCAGAACCTGCTTCGCTTGCTGTTCGCTTAGATCAGGGAATTCCAGCAGGATGTATGGCACGGCGCCGAACATATTCGTAACGCCCGATTCCCGAAGACGATCCAGGAAAAGCAAATGTTCTTCCGTCAAGTATTCCGGTTTCTCCACTGCCAAAGCTTTTCTCCTAGCTCTGCTCTCTCATTCTGTCCCTGCACTCCTCGGGCGCTGGAGCCCTCATGCCTCTCCTGTGCAGGTGATTCCAGATCTGACAATAGAGAGAAAAAGGTTGATCTTCCCAGAGCCCGGCGATTATCTGCAAGCCCATGGCTGAAATAGCATTGCTTTCAGACTGCTTTTGGTGTGAATCAAAGAATGCGCAGCCGAACGGAGAAACCTGGTGAATGGTACACAGACTCCCATCGAAGAATTTGCACCAGCCACTATCATTCCTTGCAGGAACGAGTGTGCGGATTCTGGCGAGTCTTCCATCCTTGATAACGAGCGCCCCTGGTGAAGCCAGAAGATTCTTTTCGGCAAATTCGGACGACTTGGAATAGCCGAGAAACGTCGCTATTTTGTCCAGGTCCTCCGGCAAGAGGTAACCTGGAATGAATCGACAATTGATTGCGCACAAGTCACAATTACAAATCGTGCGCCAGTGTCCCAATACGAAACGCATGTGTAATTCCTCTTACTAAGATCTTCATTGGTTGCCGGACATGATACGGTCGCGGCCGGAAAAACGACCCGCGTGACAACTATGTCCGATCCCCGTCTATGTCCGGATATCAATAAAGGTATTAGTAATATCCGCTTAATATCCGCATTCGTGACATACGGCTTTCCCGTCAGCCGTGAAAATCACAGTGTTGCTTCGACCATCGCCGATGATCGCCCGGTGGCCTCAATCTAAAAGGAGCCTTTTCCCTTTGTGTTTGGCGATGAATTCACGAACAGGCTCATAATCCAGAGACTTCTCCGTCTCTTGCGGCATGGCAAACTCCTTGACTGCGGGATATAGATTTCAGACTTTTTCAATACTCTTCTGGAAGGAGAAACGTGGTCACGCTCCGGTTCCACTCTGTAATTACATACATGCGGTTACTCCCTTCACAGGGCTGAGACGGGTCAATCGGATAACATGACAAGAGTCTCTCGCCGTTATGCGTGGCGAGATCATTGAGCTTTTTGTCTTCGTCACATAAGCAGCCCCATTGACCCTGCATGTGTAGCTGCAAACACTCTAAAAGACGCTCTTCCGAGACCAATGCGACAACACCTCTCGTTGCCATGAGACGACCAGCTTGGAAAGGCTTGTAATTTTTATTCTCCTGCATTCATTGTCCTTTTGGCGGGCGGTCAGTGCCAGCACCTGTCCTCTTTTAGTCTTCGACACTGGCAGGAAGCAGCGGCAAAGCCTGCATTTCGTAAGACTCCTGGCCGTCTTTTTCCTGGAAGTACATCTCGATTGCGTCCAGTTTTTCAGATGGAATCTTGCCTACATCGGCAGGCATCTCATTCCAGTATTCTTCGACAAATTCGTACAGTTCATCATTGGCCCGGTCCGAATCTTCACAGGCGTAGAAATTGCGCCCATGGCGGTGTTCGATTATCAAAAGGATTACGTCACGGGGCTTTTCAGTTACCTTGCCCTCGATTTCATTGATGGAAGAATCGAGATTCCTGACTGCCGCAGCTAAATCGCCGTGTTCCCAGTTCGATATCACTTGCTTAGCCGCAACCAGGAGCTTCCCGCAGCCCTTAAAAATCGGGACATCCATTTCCATCACGTACGCCCCTCCTCTGGTTTCGCCCTCATTGCCTTCCGTTTTCACCGGCTTTATTTTCTGTACCTTCAATCTTGAGGTCCCTGATGCTCACGAGTTTTGCTCACCATACCTTCGCTTCGGCTTTGGACAGAGGGATACCCAAGCAGGCAAGCATCTCGCCAGCAATCAGCGCTTTGCAAGGCGTTTCTGAGAGCTTCAAGGATTTGTTCTTTGGAAACTCTCTCGATGTTTTGAGCAAAATACTGGTAAACAAAGTCCATTACCTTTGCCTTTCCGATGAGGGCGGCGTGGAACTGCGATTCTTCTCTTCTGCAGTCTTCCCAAGTTCCTTCCGACGAAACTCCTGAAATTCAAGCTCCTGGGCCAATGTTAGTAGAAGGAACATGCCCAACGCTTTGTCTGGCCTGTTATCATGGAAAAATGGGGGAAACGGAAAAAAGCAGTGCATACTCTTCCTTTCTCAGCTTTTGTGTAGGTTCCCCATGGAAAGGGTGGCCCCTGTGAAACAACCGCCCTGAGAAGGGTTATTCTGTGGCTTGTTCAGGTTGTGCTTCCTCCGTCGGTCCAGTTTCAGCAGAAGGTGTTTCAGCTTCGGTGGGTTGTGCTTCAGTTGTCTCAGCCTTCTGATCCTGCTCAGCCACAATAACCCCCGGCATGAGGCGATCGGCAAAAATGAGCTTACCGTCCGGTGACTTGGTTACTTTCCGCTCCTTGAAAAAGGAATATTTAGGGTTCAAGCAATCAGTCAAGAAGGTTTCCACGCCGCCCTTTTTCACGATCGGGAATTCTTTCAGCACCAGATTTACAAGCGCTTTACGGTCCATATCGCCGAGTTCCAAATGTTCCGTCACCATGGCGATATACGGCCTTTTGTTGATTCTTGGCTTCGGCGCAGCCTTTTCTTCGGGTTGAGTGTCGCTTCCAGTTCCAGCCACCTGCCCCTCAACCACAACTTCCTGACCTTCCGTCTGAGTTGCAAACACCTCAGCCTCAGTTGCTTCTACTATGGTTGCCGGAGTGGTTTCTTTGTTTTCGACTGTACTTTCGACCTGTAGTTCAACTTTCTGCGTTTTCTTAGCCATGAGTTTCTCCTTATCTGCTTTGTTGAGTGTGCGTTCGCGTTTCATTTCCTATCTCCAAATATCTTGTTAGTGACTAATATATAAGGAAAATTGGACTCTTAAAAGCATTCTTTTGGGGGTTGGCATAAAAATTGCTTAAAGAGTTTTCAGAAGAAAAAATTAAAGCCCATCAGAAAGCCAGTCGATTTAATCAATCGTATTCCATTGATTACATATGCCTCCAGAGGCTGTGAGCCTGACAAAGAATCATAAAAGGATGGGGAATGCTGAGGAATTATTTTGCCGGTTTCGAATCAGCGGCGGTGCAATACGATACCGATCAGCGACTTTTAGACGTACTTCCCTATCGCCTCCTGGCCTACAATGCTATGGCTGACGGTAAATTAGATGACTTCTACTTCAAGAGTCACTGGGATCGCTTCAAGGAAATTATTCTTGATTCAGGTGCATATTGGGCCTGGAGAAACCACGGGGAGATAAATCGTCAAAATTACCTTGATTATTGCATTCGACACAAAGACCCTATTCACAACTTTGTCGTCCTAGATAGAATTCCAGGCCGTTACGCGCCAAAAGGACAGCGGGTGCATATCCCGGAAAGCGCCTATGTTGCAACAGCCGAAGTCACCTACGAGAACTATAGATACATGGTGAAACGGCTGGGAGAGGTTGGCGTTTCAGCAGATAGGATCATCCATGTGTTCCATATGAGGGAACCTTTTTCATTCCTGCGCGAGATGGTGGATATTGACCAGGTCCCCTATGTCGGGCTTAGCGTCTCAAACGCGAGAGGGGTTAAGAAGTCGGAGCAGCACCAATGGCTGAACGACTGTATGGATGTGCTCCGGAACGAGGACGGAACCTTGAAATATGGCGTTAAACTCCATGCTTTCGGCATCAGTTCCTTTCAATGGCTCTCAGAATTTCCGTGGCATTCCGCCGACGCATCATCATGGGGAATCCAGGCGCGTAATTCTTCCATCCTTATGCCCTCACTGCGCAAACATGGTCGGCGTTCTTACAACGACTTACCCTTTGAAACGAAGTGGAATTTTTCCAAAATAAAAACAGTGGATTTGGGAAATATTGGCGAAGGAGACGGATTTTGGCTGAATAAAAAATTTGGTGGAGACCGTCAAACATGCGTAAATTATCGGATGACGGTACTCCTTTATCTTATAGACCTAGGTCTAAACGTCGGGCACTCCGAGTTCACACGACGGGATTCAGGAATATATCGCAGTGACCTGCTTCCTAGCGAGCACTTCATCAGCAAAGAGCTGTCTGATACAAGAGAAAAGAACAAATTCGGGACCATAGATCCGAACATACAATGGACTGTGCGGAAGATTAGAGAGGGGCTCCAGGATGCCTTTCCGCACCGGCTGTGGATCAACGCGCTGACTATGAACCATTTTACTGCTGAACGGAATGAGCGATATGACGGACAGAAGATGTTCTATCCGGGCACACTTAATAGCATTTTAAAACAGAAGGGGAATGATAATGACAAATGAAGCGGGAGCAGTAGTTAGCACAAAGCTAAAGGCACCATTAACTGCCCTTTCAATATGGCAGAAGGCAGCTCTAACAGGTATGGCTTCAGAGGCCGCACTGGATGCTGTTTTACATGATATTTCATTGAGGCCGACCGACCCAAATGCCCCTGACTCTCTCTTGACGCCAGAGGGAGACGAAAAAATGCCTCTCAATGAACTAGTAGAGGCAACATGGCAGTTTATGCAAGACACTCTGGGAGCCGCTGGTCAGCATCTCGATAAGGCGAGGGAAAACTACGCGGCAGTGCACATAAAGGTGGGCAGGCGACTGTTCGACATTTTCTTCAATTCTACAAAGGAGTTGGTGGAGGGTGAAAATTTAAATCCGTACAAGGCCCGAGCTGCAAGCTGGAACTCGCTCATGGCGAAAATCAAAGGGGAGCATTTTTTGAAATCGTCCGCCATTCGAAATATGCTCGGGTGTGCAGTTCAGGCGCAATGGTTTGATTCCGAACAGGTTGATATCACCGGGTTAACCTATACGCACTTGGTCCTGCTATCCCGGCTGGAGAATGGTGAAAAAAAGAAACAGCTTATTGCCGATATCCAACGGGAAGGATGGTCGTCACGCAAACTCCACGATCTAATGCCGCGTCCGAGAGTTATACCGCCCGCTCCTTTGGGGGAATCGCTCACCAGCACTGCTACATGGATTGATGAGTTCGCGGATGACAACTTTTTAGAAGACATTACCTCAATTCACGAACTTAGCCCGCAAAAAGCGCAGACCAGGCTTGAACAGGTCAATGACTTGATTCCACACTTAGAAGGTGCCCTGGAGAGACTTCGCCAGGCACAAAAGGCGTTGAGTTTGGCCGCAAATAGCAGAAGTTAGGGAAGGCTAATTCGCACGCGCATGCAAACTGGAAGAGTAATACAAATACGATGAAAGGGAGGCAGTTGTCGGATGCCGGATTAAGCAGAAATTAGAGATAACTTCTATTCTTTCATTTGTTACTCCTGATAATGAAGAAACTTTAATCACTTGGGTACAGTTTGGGACTGCGTGTGGAGAGATGTTCCAACAACTTAATGCTTTCATGTACAGAACAAAATCTGAGTTAGTAGCATTTCGCCCACAGAGTTTAAATTAATTGCTTAGCATTCTACTATTTTCGTTATATATTTATCCTAAGACTTTCAGGTAGGACGAAATGTTATGAAGTTTCCCAAAGGTGGTTCACGCTGTTCGATAAATATTCCAAAGGATCATGTTACAACAGGTCATCCGAAGGGCTCTGCTCTGATTCCGACGACTTATGAACGTCATGCATATGAGGCTACTAAGAAGCTGCCCGATTTTTCAGGTTCGGCTTTAACCAAGTCCTCTGGACTTCAGCTTAATGTGGACCAGCACCCGAGCAATACAGCACATAACCATACTCAGCATCACGGGCATAATGGAGCTATATCGTTCGGCGGATTCTGTACTCTCAATTTTCTCAACGGTGCTCGACAGTTCCAGGAGGAACTGAAAGAGCGGGAACAAGCAAAGAAAGACGCTACCAAGATTAAGGTGTACAAATAAATCTGAGGCTTACGGGGACTTTCACACAATATGACGAATCTAAAACGAAGATGCTTTCTACTCGCGATTTCACGAAGAATCCTATTGCATCCTTGATTAGAGGAGGAAGGTACGAAACCCCGATACTCGGCCCCAAAATCGGAACCACCGAAGGTGGAAACGACCGGGGGCACCGGGACATGGGATATATTTCTTCTTTCTTTCTTTCTTCTTTCTGAATAGCGGCCGGAAAAAACAACCGACACGACCGAAGCTTCTTGATTTGGTTAACCTTGTGGCACCGATGACGAACCGAGCCGAAGGCGAGGGAGGAGCGGAGCCGATATGAAGACGCGCGTCGAAACAAAGTATGAATTGATCGGATCGACTCATGAATCATGAATATGAACTCACTTGATAGGACAAGGATAGATAGTATTCATAACTGACATGTATGACTGACTCATGATTCGATGTAACTCATCTCGATATTTTGACTGAACTATGAATGAATCGTGAATGCTGAGTACAGGTATCGACTTACGGTTGAATGAATCAATAACTCGTAGCGCGATTTGTGAATCTAAGTATTGAAGTTCAAGCCCGATAGGAAATCCGCCAGCAGAGTAAAAGTATCTCGATATCGGATCATGTGACTCTTGAAATGCGAGTACGAGATCCTTGACCTTGATACCGTGGGTGCGAAGTATGTTTTTAGTTTTCGGCTCATCGCCACTGACGTCATCTTCAGCTTCTGTCTTATCACTGCAGACGACGTACAGTTCGTAATTGCCGCTGCCTACCGCATCGGCCTGGGAATCGGAGTTGATAATAGCTTGTAGTACTTTCTTCAAAAACGAGCGAATTACCGGTTTCTCGTTGTGAGAAAGGGCGGGAAATTTATCGACCGCGACCGTGTAAGGATCAGGCTCATACGGTTTGCCGATTTTCGAATACAACATCCTGATAGACAATCCTGAGAAGTCGAGTTCAACGGTTTCATCATTGTCAATTGTAATAAGTTTCCTGAGCTTACTCTTCTTTTGTTGGACCCCATGGGCTGTGCTGGTATAGAGCCTACCACCATGACCCAAGTCGCCGGAATAGACTGCGTGTAGAGCTGCACACAGCTCGTCCGGGAGAGTGTATGCTGGATTATGCAGCAAAATTGGTAGTCGCCCCGCCACCAAGCGATGTTTTCGTAATATTTCCTCCACCTTCTGCGTATCTTTGTTCGGCTTGAATGGGATCGGAACAGACTCGTATCGCTTTATTCGTTCTTCCTTTTCGGTGAGGGGGTTGATGTAATATTTGTAGCCCTTGAATTCCTTCTTTTTGAGTTCAACCCATTTGGTAGGGTGATAGTCGATTCCAGGGTTGAAGCGAAGATGCGGTTTGAATTCGATCTTGAATTCCTTGCGAGGCCATATCTTCGCACACTTATGGATGTCAAACACTCCCGGCTTCAATCCTATGTAGCCAGCATCATGGAGGAGATGTACGTCTTCTGTGATTGTATAGGACAACTCCCTTTTGGCCCAGTGTTGCTTATTCATCGGGATCATCAAGTATTTCTCGTAGAGCAGGTTAGCACATAGTGATCCGAAGGTTCGTTGACGTGCTTCCTTGATGAATTTACTATTCGGCAGTAGTTTCTTGAGAAGATTCTCCACTACAGGTTTCTGAGAATGTGATGGATGTAGTGCTGGATCAGGAAATTGTGGATTCATGAGGTGGATTGTTGATTCGATTCCTTCCGTTCGTTCTTCCACGTAGGATTGAATCCGCTTCCGGAACGAAGAATCTAAATTGTTATTGTAACACATTATTCAACCTTTCTTGTTGAGGTGGAGCAAGCCTACTTCGGAGAGCCCACACCTTTTTTGATACGAACTGGACCAGCTACAACTGGTCCTTTTCTATTTTTATCCACAATTAGACCGCCTAATCAGCGCATACCGTTCATCCCAATCAATTGACCCGAGTATGGACTCAATAGCTGCTCGTTGATGCGGAAGAAACGTGAGCTGCCCAAGTTCAACAAGGCTGATATGTAGCTGTGATAGATCAAGCATTTTGCCAAGTTCGCTTTGTGTTATTCCAAACGCCTTCCTTGCCATCTTCAGCGTGTTCTTTCCGGAATCAACTGTCTCATTCATTTCATTTCTCCTAAGTCTAGGTTCTTCATATTGATGCTTTTAATATAGTTTTTTGCGCTAATAGGTATTTCTGAGAAGTTAATCTACAAGTATTGAGGTCTTCATTGAATGAATAATAATATAACAAGCAAAAACATTGTAGTATCCAATACTTGTGGCAATGAGGGCTTGAGAAATGGAAATACCTGCTGATGTCCTTGAGACCGTACTTGAGCAAATGAGGCAAATTCAAATCAGTTTGAGAACTGTGCGCACCGAGTTGGGGAAGTGGAAAAAGGAACCCGTCGAATCCACAGTACAAGCCCAACCGGCAGTACCATTCGAAGCGGAAGAAGTTGAACCACCAACGGAAAAGCAAGTTCAATTTCTAAGGGGCCTAGGGGTTGAAGGCATTCCAGCATCCAAAGAAGAGGCTCGTCGATTGCTCCAGGAACTGAACGAAAAGAGAGAACAGGGCCAGTATTCAATCCCACCGACAGCGAAGCAATTGAAGTTTCTCAAGGACCTGAAGTACGCGGGGCCGATGCCGGAAACGAAAGAGGCGGCCTGGAAATTATTGCAAATGCTGAAAAAGGATTGAATGAACGATATTCCACAACCGAAGGAGCTTAAGAAATGACGCAGAAAATATACGGACTAATTCAATCAGGCAATCGCTATTATTACGCAATAGGCGAGCAAGCTTATATCATCCAAATCCGGCCGTTTCCTGCAGCCTGGCGCAAGACTCCACCCATCTCTTGGAAACGGGTGCATGGTAATTTCCTCCACCTCGATAACCTGGGCCTCAGCCAAGGCCCATCTGGTTTAGAACTCGACCCAATAGCCGATTTTGATAGGTCATCAGTCACAGTTTTCCAGCTTATTCCCTCAACGGGTCAATTCGAGTACGAGCCTGACTGGGATGACGCTGTCCCTTTCTCGGAATGGACGGACAAGAGCGACTGGAGAGAAATCCTTTCAAACCTTCTGAGCGAGATTGATCCAGGTGTCCTCGCCAAACTGAGACAATTTTCCCATTTCCATTGGCGACTCCTTGAAGCACTTCATGAATGGCCGGGCTTTGAAGACTTATTGGACAATAATCCGGTCCTCGCTTCATGTTTAGCAGGTCGAATAAGGGTTGGAGCGCAAGCGGGGGAGAAACGGCCACGGCTTGATTACAAGAGCCTTGTCCAACTCAGCGAAAAACAAATCGCTGCAGCCGTTGGATTTGGGGATTCTGAGGAGGTGGTGGATATCCTGAGAAAGATGGTTCCCGATGCCTGCAAACCTCTTGATCTCGTCGGCTTCCATGACTTGATAGAAAATTCAATAACCAGGAGAGCTTTGCTGGATGCAGAGATTATCACCTACCCGGCCCTTATCCTGCTTAGAAGTCAACTTGTAGGACCTCATCTAACCGGTGGCTTTCTCTCTGATTTTGGACGGATTTTTCCCCACTCGCTGGACATATTAAGTTGCCCCTGGGGTCCGCTTCTTCGGGGAGGCGGCAAGGGGGATCAATTTACCTGGAAGTACCAGCAGGCGATAGACGTGATTGAGTTCGACCCTGACGCTATTATTGAATCGATAGAGGATCTAGAGGAGAAACATTCGACAATTTTCATGCAAGCTTATAACGCGCGATACCACTCGTAAGGGGGAAATGGGATATTTTGGAAAAGGGGAGAATTAACGTGATGTTTGATCGAATCGAAATTGAAAGTCGGCGAGAAGGTACTCAAACTTGCATGGCTTTTGATCTGAGCCATTCCAACACTGCCCATGTGGCCTCAAGGTCCTCGCGGTTGTATATCAGGATCTGCTCAATTACTTTCTCTCTCTCCACCGGATCTTCGAGCTCAGTGGCCTCTACATACTTGGCGATAGCCCAATCCCCGCCGTACTCGTCTTGGGTCCTATTAAATCCGATATACTTCTCCACCACTTTGAGGCTGTAGCTGGGCAAGGGAAGCGCAATCGATTTCTGCGTAACCGGTAAAAGGTCCAGCAGATTAACTTTGACCCTGGCAGCAGTTCCATTCGGGTCTCCATATCTTTTTATGTACATGTCAATCTTAACGCGTTCATAGTGGTGCCAATGCACGAAGGGAATATCACCGTACTCAGAAAATATGGTTTCAGAAGTCTGCAAGAAGGAATTCCAGCCTTCTCTGTCGCCTTCCTCACCAAATCCAGCCACAGCGGGCATAAAATCGCTAGGCTTTTCTCCGAAAACCTGCAAGCCCCAAAGGTAGATATTTTCCAATTCATCAAGATGAGGTGGGAGGCCTTCGAGATCAAACATGACGTAGTTTGGGCAATCCGGGACCTGGGGTTTTTCGAGCATTATTTCCTGCTTAGATGACATAGCTTTGGCCATGATAAGTATGGTGGAAGCTGCTTTGCCGACTTTTTGAAATTTATTCCCCCAAGGTCGTTTAAGTTCTGCAAGACTTTCCTCATCAAAGCTCTTCAATAAAGAGTCAATGTCTGCGATGCCGATCCTGTTCAACTCGCGAGCGAGTCCTTGATCGACCTTGTACACAAGTGAACAATCATTTTGCTCTTCAGCTCGTTTCCAGCAATGATCATGAAATTGACATGCGCCACATTTGGACGAACCCACAGGACTGTACGCCTCCGAACGCATAGTCTTTAGGGCCAGGATTTCTTCCAACACTCCAAGGGCACTGGCACCTCCATCGTAAGGAATTGAGACAATTTCATTTGTACCGGCATGGACTTGCAGACTGCGAGGCTCACTGCCAAAGACTTGCTCATATAGCCAGCCATAAACCCCAAGTTGAAGTATGATTTCGGGGTGGTCTTCTGCATTGATACGGCGAGAAATCTTTGAATCACGAATAATGTAATTGCCTGATTCCCTAATCAAAAAATCAGGCTCCCCGATGACCTCACACTCTGTGCTCCCAAACCGGTGATGAACCCGGAAGCGCCCTTGATAAATTACCGGCGCTCCGTTTTGCATCTCATGTTTGGTTTGTTGTTCCCTGTCCGTCGGAGCAAATTGCCGAAGATCTTTATAAACAGGAAATGATGCCAGATGGGAGGCTTCATGATTTTTCCCAAAGCGGCGGATGACTTCCTCATAAGGGCTTGGCGGCCCTTCCTCAAATCCTTGCTGCCTCAGATAGACCCTGTTTTCGCATTTGCCCGGACGGTACAGTGTGTAAAAATCGGAGGGTGTCAACTGGAGCATTTTTTCTCCTCGAAGGTGCACCAACTTTTAGCCCTGCTTAGACATAGTGTTACGAAGTTGAGATAAAGTTCGAAAGCTTGGAGTTTCATATTATATATCGGTACTGAATCTGCCAAGTTAAGGCTTTTCTACATCCTAATCGTGGCCGCCCTTTCCGGCTTAACGCGTGCGCAGCTTTTCGCTTGAGAAGATTTGGACCCCATTTCGAAAGGCGCAAAGCTTGCCGGGTTCCATAGATGCCCAAAGTTTATCGTAGCTAACCGGCCTGGTCGCCACAATACAAATGGATTCCTCTTTATTCTCCATGATCTGCGAGCACGCCGACAGCTTCCTTCCCCTGGCGAGAACTTCACCGTGGACTCGTAACATCAGCCGGTATAACGTACCATTACCGCAAGAATCCGTATAGGCGATAAGCGTCTCGCCGTCTGTTAGCAGCATGTTGAGCTTATTGGGTTTTGTCTGATCCTTTGTGGGCCTTCGGTTAATCCCGATAAGGATTTTCCAAAAGTCAAGCAGGTCCTTCTCAGCCCAGTCACAAATTCCCCTGTCTTCAATATAGTCGAGAAGATGGCAGAATAAGTATTCGGAGTCGGTTTTCCCAACCGACCGATGTCTGCCAAGCGGAAACCTTCGGATATTGCGAATTGTTCCGTTGTGAGCAAATGCGTAATCTCGTCCCCGAAGCTCTCGGGAGAAGGGGTGAGTGTTGCTGTAAGTAACAACTCCTCGGGAGGCTCTGCGAACGTGGGCAACGAAAATTCTTGAACACAGATGCTCATAAGTGGAAACGAATTCCGAAAGTTTGCTTGCCGCTGCCGGGATAGGCTCCTTTATAAGTTGGACCGCTCTCCCGTCAGGATAGAGAGCAATTCCCCAACCATCAGGATTTCCATCTCCTTCCGGAAGCTCTTGTCCTCTCTGTCGAAAGACATTGAAATAGCGACCAGGTCTTACTTTCGCGCTGCTGCATATTCCAAAAAGTTCACACACAGCGTTTTCTCCTTCGGGGTGAAGTCTTTTGCAAGAAGTCCCCGGACTCAATGAGATCGCCCTGTGGTGTATCACAGAAGTAAATCCATGCACTGAGTTCGGTCCCATCTTGAAGAACCACTGCTGCCTGCTCCCTCTTGTACGCATCTGGATGACCTTCGAGTTGATCGAGCCTTCTGAGGGTGGCATCATCTATGGCATAGACCTCCCCTGTTACCTGTGAGACAGAACCAGTTCGTGACATGAAAGGCACTCCGCTCCCATATAGTGCATAGCGGAGCTTAGTCTTGGCATTTCCAAGGAATTTGGATCGGTCGAGCAGGCGGTGATTTCCCTGCCCACATCGAAGAGTTCCGTAAACGAAGATTAAATGCGTGCGGGTTGACGTTATACTGTCACTTGGCTCTTGCTTCTCTTTCTTCAATTTTCTCTGCCCTCCTTGTTTCACCTTGTTCGGTAACGCAAGCAGGTAACAGTATATGGTCCTCAAGGCTGTACATAAAGCAGAGACTTGGCTGACCGACAAAAAATGTTTAGGAATGCCGATTACTTGAGTTGTTGATAGTCGAGATTGCTGTTGATTGATAGCAACCAGGAGGGGGGGAGCTTGGGTGTAAAAATAAATGCTTTGAATTAAAGGTCAGTGCTGCTGGGCTAATTTCGTTGGGTTATCCATTTTTGTTCAACGATTCTTCCCTTGCGGCTCCGGGATAATGGAAAAACGCGAAGAAAAGAGCGTGGCAATTCTGTGGTCCAGATTGGGGGGCAATCTCAACGCCTCAGGAGACCGAATGGAACCTCCTTTGGTAATCTCCATGGCCAAGGTTTTATGTCTCCGTTTCTTGCGATATTTCCAGCAGCTGATGATGTTCGCGCACTGGCAGCCTTGTGGAAGAGATATTTCAATGTTTCGGAGGGGGGCGGACCGTGGAGGATCTCGTTGAGAAATACGAGAAGCACCCTGGACAGGGAGACAGGACTCATTTCTCTTCGGGGATAGTAACCACCGAAAGGGCTGGTGCCGTTATAAACCATATACAATCATTATGAATTTGAGATAGAATGGCGAACGCTCCAATTGCCAAAAAAATGCAAATTTTCGTGTGTAGGGGAATGTCCGGGGGAATGGTGGCAAATCGATACATTGAGCTCATTACAGAAAGGCCAACTGAGCGATTCCTACATCGTCTGATCTTGCGTGGTACCGCCCTGAGAAGTATTCAGATTGTCTCCCCGTTCATATCCTCCATGGCGGATTCTCGTCATTCCCTCGCGATTTTGCGGAAGAAAATTGATCAAGAAGAAATACCCACATATGTGATAACACGGGACCCCATCGAGCTTTACCAAAAAGAGGCCATGGCTGAGTTGCTCGGTAGTCCTTGGATAGAATTGCGGTATAACACATCGATCCACGCGAAGGTTTACGTGGCACTTTCAAAACGCGAGGCTGAATCATTCGCCCTTTTTGGATCTTGTAATCTTACATCGAGATCAATTTGCCCAAATATTGAAGTCGCTATGCTGGTCTATGGCGTTGGGCCGGGCAAAGACATTCTACGAGAACTTAGTTACTTGGCCAGTGTACGTCTTCGTACTCTGAAAGAGAGTCGGCTCATTCAGCCCATTCAGGGTAGCAAAAGGAGTAAAGCAGATGGATTTCAAAAATTGGTTCTGCCTTAATCAAAGAGAGAGCTTTACGATTGATGCAAAAATCAACTCCTCCGATGCCCGGTTCTATTTTGGTCGCCAGCAGTTGGATGATCGAATGCGAAAGCAGATTTCCCGTGCATTTATCGATCCCCAGGTGCCTAAAATGATGGTGTGGGGGCCGTATGGTTGTGGTAAGACCCAGACCCTGCACTATCTTTCGAACTGGCTTCAAAACAACAGACCTAGTTCTTGCAAGGAAAGCCCTCACGTTGTCCATTTTGAGATAGAAGTTCAAAGCAAGTCCACCGCGCTAAGCTGGCACATTCAAAATCTCGAGGCACTCGGAATGCATGTGGTGCAGGAATGGCTTAGAAAACTCTTTAACCAAGCTCCGAGCTTTGAGACAGAAATAGCAAAGCTTACAAGTGACCCGAACTATCTCAGCGCCTTTAACCACTTGAGAGGGAGTGGTGAGCATGCATTCAATGCATGGCGGTGGTTGTGCGGCCAGAAGTTGGCTGCAAAAGAACTACAGACCATTGGTGTTACTCGAAACCTCGGTGAGGTAGGGGTTGGCGACCTTGTTGCTGGGCTTCAAGCCTGCGGAAATCTCGCCAAAGCAGTGGGAGAATGTCTCATTCTTTTCGTAGATGAGATGGAAGAACTTCAAAACGTCCGGGAGGGAGATGCTGCTGAATCTTGGCATCAATATATTCGGAAATTATCTGACAATGCCAATTCCTCAGTGGGTTTTGTCATCGGGTTCAAAGCTGATACACGCGACGATGCTCCGAGGGTTTTCCTTAGAGGTGATGTTACCTCCAGAATAGGCGTAAATAATTACGTTGAGCTGGAAACCCTTGCTGCGCCCACAAATGTCAAACAATTTGTAGAAGAGATGCTCCAACAACTTATTGATCAAAGCCAAGCCGCCGCACGCATACAAGCGGAAAGTTTGCCAACGACCGTTCAAACATATCCTTTCACTGCCTCGGCTTTCGATCTAATGTGTGATTATGCATGCCAGGACGTAATAAAATCCACTCCTCGGAATATCATCAAGACGATAAATGAGTGCGCGATCGCTGCGTGGGATGATGGCCAGAAAGTCATTGGCGATGATACTGTGAACGACATCGCCCCTATAATTTTCGGCTAATACAGGAAAAGTGATAATGAAGAAGTTCACTGTAAAGCCAAGGGTATTCCGCTCTTCCCCAGGGTACACCGGCACGCCTAATTTCGAAAGCAAGAATTGGGTGTTCATTGGTCGTCTTGGTGAAGCCGGTCCGCTAACAGACGTCCGCTTGGATACTGATATGGCTCATGTGCTGGCCCTCTTCGGCAAGCGCGGCTCGGGTAAGTCGTATACTCTTGGCACTTTACTCGAAGGTCTTTGCACAATTGAGCAGGCGTCCTCAATTGCGCATAACAACCGGCAAACCGCCCTTCTATTGTTCGACACACTAGGTATTTTCCAATGGATGGACATTCTCCTGAATGAAAATTCTAACCGCGAACTCCTGAAGGAACAATTCGGAATTCGCCGAGGGTGGAATCTTACATCAGAACCATTGGATATTGCGATCTGGATACCCAAAGGTACACGACTGCCGAGTACGCCTGGAACGCATCTAGAGTTTTCCGTTAACTGTTCCGATTTTGCATCCGAGGATTGGGGTTACCTGCTTGGCTTAGATATATATCAGGACCGGATGGGGCAGCTGTTGAATGATGCATTTATTAAAGTTACTCTGGAAGGATGGCATGATAACACAGGCAGTCGGCATAAACCTACTCACCAGTACTCCATTGATGATTTGATTGAATGCATTAAGAATGATAAGGAACTAGTCAGCTCATACCAAAATGAGACTCAAAGAGCCTTGCTTCAACAGCTTGCTACTTACCGCCGTAATCCTATCTTTGAACATCAGGGTACCCCGTTGAGTGAGTTTCTAAAACCTGGCAGAATGAGCGTCATTGTGATGAATAAGATGTCAGATGAGCTTCGACTCATTGTTGTTTCCGCCCTGCTCCGTCAGCTTATTGCTTCTCGGGTGAGGGCTTCTGAAACTGAAAAGCACCTTAAAATTCGTGAATCTCTTTCTGCGGATGAAAAAGTAGCCTTAGAAAAATCTATAGTCAGCGCGATTCCTCCGACGTGGGTGTGTATTGACGAAGCACAGAACATACTACCATCTGAACGAAAAACGCCAGCCACTAATGTGATTGTTAAATACGTCAGGGAAGGGCGTAATTATGGCCTTTCCTTTGTGATTGCCACTCAGCAGCCTACGGCGATAGATCCACGCATCCTGTCACAAGTGGATACTCTAATCGTGCATAAGCTTACCGTCCAGGGCGACATTGATTACATCCGCAAGAACATCAAATCCAATCTTCCGGAAGAGGTAAAGTATGCAAATTCCACTCTCAATTTTGATCAGTTAATTCGGAGTTTGGATGTCGGACAAGCGTTGGTATCGAATACTGAATCAGACAGGGCTTTCATAATGGACGTTCGGCCGCGAATCAGCGTCCATGGAGGATTCTAATGAGTTCTAGAATCCGCGTCCTTGATGTGCCCAATCGGACTATGCAGCGCCTCGGTTACTTAAAAGCTCTATGTGCGATAGTCAATGAGACTGAGACAAGCAATTTGGAGTCGCTGGGCAGGCGTTTTATTGAGCGAGTCACCAAGCGGATCAAGCTTTCCCCGCCGTTTGACGACGAGATTAAAGCTTATGCAAAAAGCCGATTAACTGACGGCGCGTACCGTGATGTTCGTAAGGTTATTCTAGGCAACTCAATTGACTCTAGTGTTTCGCTAGAAATTCAGGATATATACCTCGCAAATTCGGATCTCCCTTCCCGGACGGGCAAACTGGTCGAAGCAAACTGGAGAAAGTATCCAAATCTGGGCACATCTCTTGAGTTGGTGAAAAGAGGTACTTATTCGGCATTGACGCGTAGCCTTGTCTTTTTGTTATTAACGCCTAAAGTGGAACTCTCCGCTTTTATTGAGGTAGACAGAGAACATAACCCATTGATTCTTTCGGATGCCCAAGCGCTCGTCCTCCTATATTGTTTTATCGACAATGACGCTGAGGTCGTAATCCCTTTGTATAAGAAGTTGGCTGTTCTGGACCAAACAAGCTTCACGGAAAGGGAGGCAAGTGAATTTCTCCCTGATATTTTTCGCCAGATTTCCAAGAATTACCTTAATCGTGCGATCCCAGCCGAAGCTCGTGAACGTCTGGCAGTGTTGAACAAGACTGCAGCAAGCATAGAAAAGTGGAAGGGCAAAGCCTACACCGGTGGCGGCGCACGAGAAGAAGTGATTCGAGTGCGGCTTGAGCCTTTTTGCGATCTGGGATTTCTTAATAAACCCGACAAGGATCGGTACGAGTATCAGTTCACTCCATCTTGTCGGGTCCTTTTGGAAAAATGGGAGAGTTCAGAAACAACTGATCAGTTTTTGCAAGGTCACTTCTTCAGTACCTTTGCCGCCTGCCGCGGAATCATATGTGCAGAAGCTGATGACACGGAAGCCCTTGAGGCTTTGCGTAAAGCAGGCGATGACCTGAAAAGCTCGTTGGGTTACAGCCCCATAGTGGATGTAGGGCTGTTGGCTGGTATCCGTCTTCTGACCGAAAAAGGTAAAGCCCTTGAGATCAGCCGCACTTTCGATCTCCTCAAGGCCTTCCAAAAACGCGATCCTACCCTTCTGCGTTTCACCGTGGACCGCATGGGCAGCTTAGCTTATGTCAAATTTCTACGTGTAGGTTCGGGTGCATAGCATGGAAACTCTTTTACTCGAATTGATTCAAAGATTTGTTGCATGCTTTCCTTTGGGCGAGAACCCAATACTCCGGCCCGAACCGTTTCACATTACATCAGCCATCGGTCACTCCAAGTTGCCTGTATACACTTTGTTGGTACAGGGTCGGATTGAAGAAAATGAAAAGCCTCTGGCTTTGGTGCTTCTCAGCAGTCCCTCGATCTCTGTCGATGACCCTGCTATACTTGAATTCGCCGCTCGGCGCGCACGCGCACAGAAGGCTCTCTACCTTGTGACTTGGAACTTACGAGACACCGCCATTTGGGAATGCCCCAAAGCTGGTACTCCTCTTTCGAAAGATTCCTCTCACAAACTTCGGGACTATCCTGACAATTATGAGGTCGGCGCAGCCGAAGATCAGATCCTTTCGGAAATAACAAAGATCAAAATTATCAGTCGTGGTTCTGAAATCCTTAGGGATTTGGAACGTCTTCTTCGAGACGAGGCGCTCGAACTGGTGGAGATTGATGCGACCTATTTTGTAGGGAGACTCATCGAAGCCGTCCAACAGTTAATTCCGAAATTGACGGAATCTCTCCATCACCGCTTACAGGCTGAGATCGAACTCAGGAATCAGTTAGTCGACTGGGCCACTAAACACTCGATCCCAGGTGCGCCAACTGAAGAGGAATTCGCCAAGTCTCTGGCCCGCCAAATTATCTATCGTTTACTTGGTAAAATCCTCTTTTACCAGAGCCTCCGCCGATCAGCTCGCAACTTGCCTAAGCTTGACCTCCAAGGCACGGACACTTCTCAGGTAATTCCAACATTGAGGGCAGCATTTAAGGAAGCATTGAAGATAGATTATCATGCTGTCTTCGAGGAGGGTCCCCCTGACCGTATTCCATGGCCAGCGGAAGCTTCTCAGATTTTGGCCATTTTGATAGGGGATTTTAATACTCGTGATTTTGCAAATCTGCCTCAAGATGTTGTTGGTACTGTCTTCGAGAGACTGATCCCTCCAGAAGCCCGACATGGTTTGGGTCAGTATTTTACTCCTGAAAATCTGTGTGACCTCATCATAGCCTTTTGCGTGTGCTCGCCCAAGGACAAGGTTCTCGATCCAACTTGCGGCACTGGTACTTTTTTGATCCGCGCTTATGACAGGATACGCTGGCTTGGGCAGCATGATCATCAAGCATTACTTTCCCAAATATGGGGGATAGATGTGGCGCCGTTCCCAGCTGAACTTGCAACAATCAACCTATTCCGCCAGCGAATTGGAGAATATGCTAATTTCCCGCGAATTGTTTGTCAGGACTTCTTCAAAGTCAAGCCGGGTGAGAAATTTCCTTTCCCTCCTCCCAAAGTAGATATGGAGCATCCTGAGATCATCGAAGAGGAAATTCCTCAATTTGATGCAATTATCGGTAACTTTCCCTATATCAGCGGAGATCAAATCGAGCGAGTAGATAGTAAATATCTCGATTTTCTCAGACATTGCTTGATTGACGGTTGGCTGGACGATTATCCCCAACTCTTCTATTATAAGAACTCCAAAGAGCAGCAGTTTTTCGAAAAATCAATCAGTATGGGAATGCAATCGCGCTGTGCTCACGAGAAACTACAACATCGGCTCTCAACCTATGCAGACCTTTATGTCTACCTTTTTTACCAGGCGAGTCGTTTCCTCAAACCAGGGGGGCGAATCGGGATAATCACTTCTAATGCTTGGCTTGATATAAATTACGGCTATGAACTTCAGAAGTTCTTTCTTGAGCATTATAAAATAGTTTCGATACTTGAAAGTCGCTGTGAGCCTTGGTTTACAGAAGCTTCCGTTAACACAGTGGTAACAATTTTGGAGCGTTGCGAATCATCAATCGAACGCGATGCCAATCTCGTGCGATTCGTAAAAGTGAAGCGATCCTTGGCTGAATTGATTCCTGAAGACATAAGGATTGAAGCCTTGGCTCGTTGGCAGAACTTAACGAAGCTCGTCACTCGTATCGGGCGGGCAGGTGCAAAGTATTTAAACGTATATCCATTGGGGCGAATCACAGAGGAGGATGAAGATTTTAGGATTCGTATTTTACGGCAAGGGGAGCTGAGAACCGAAGTAGAACGCAAAGCCAAGACAGTGAAATGGGGACAGTACTTACGTGCTCCCGAAATATATTTTGATATCTTGGAAAAAGGTAAGTTTTGTTTGCTTGGTGACTTAGCTATCCCAAAGTTCGGCAGCAAGACACGCATAAACGAGTTTTTCCACATCACATCCGAAATAGCCTCGAAATTCAAAATCGAAGAGGAATACCTTTGGCCTCTTATTAAAAGTCCGAAGGATACAAAAACGGTAAGAGTTGATCCTGCAGAGCTAAAACTCAGGCTTTTCGTATGCCGGAAGAATAAAGCTGAATTGAAGGCGCTCGGACACTATGGAGCGCTTATGTATATTGAATGGGGAGAGAAACAAACGTATAGCAAAGGGCAGTTTCAGGGTTCGCCTTGGCCGGAAGGAACTTGGGTGAAAGAGCGAAAGCCTGGTTGGTGGGCTTTGCCAAACACAGAAATCAATTTTGGACAGTTGTTCTTCTCAGAAGCTTTTGGAGATGCACACATTCATCGCTATTCACCTACTCCGATTATCCCTGATAAGCGTTTATATTTCCTTAGTCCCGCTCCTGAGGTTAAATCACCGATGGATTTAGCAGCAATCCTTAATTCTTCCATCACAAGTCTACTTATTGAAGCTTCGGGCCGGGTTACACTGGGTGACGGCGTACTGGAATTCTCAGTAGAGGATGCAAGGGACTATCTGAAAATACCTGATTTTAAAAAGTTTGATTTGAACAATATGGAGAAAATAGCTAATGCCTTCCAATCCATATTAATAAGGCCTGTAAATGCACTTTACGATGAGGTGAAGTGTCCAGACCGAAATAGTTTGGATAGTGAAATTTTAACTGCGATGGGCTTGAATCCGAAACAATATTTGAAACCTCTGTATCATAGTCTTTGTGAACTGGTTCGAGAGCGCATGAATCTAGGACAATTGCGTCATAAGAGTCGGAAAACACGGGTTAGGGGAGAATATGCCGAAAAGCAGGCTGCCGACATAGTTTTGGATGAGATTATCCCAGATGGTCCAAAACGTTTTCCAGATGATTTCTTCTCTGCCGCCGCCAAATCAGAACCTAAAACCTCCATCCCGTTGCCCAAAAAACTTTTGGTGTTCAACGGTGTTTACGTCGAGGATAAGACTTTTAGGCATCAGGTGAAAACGGCCGCCGAGGCCAGATATCTCATTTATGCTCAAAAGGCGGGCCAGGATGTCGCTCATTTACCCCAAAAAACTGTTGAGCTTACCCGCACTGTGGCCAACTATGAAAAGTACTTGCGAGACCTTCGGAAAACCCTTTATGAGGCTTATTTTCGAAGAACATTTGATAACAAAATAGCGTTACGTCTAACTCAAGCAGCGTTTGATAAATTCCGACTACCTAATCCTGAATAAGGACTGTATGAATCGGAACATGGCCCATTTACCGTCTCTGGATCGAATCCAGGAGAAACTTTTAACCTACCTGACCGAGGGCAAAGATTGCGCCTTAGTTGCTGCGCCGGGATCTGGAGCATCCACATTGGCACGCAACGTTTGGACAAAACTTGCGGAATCGGGGATGAAACACTTTCATCTCGATTTTCGGGAATCCCCTGCTATCTCAGCAACTTTGACCCAACTTAAAACCATTGCCGATTCTGGTCCTGACAACATTGTTCTGATCATTGACCATCCAACCAGTTTCCCACCCGAAGATTTCTATCCTTTGATTCGCAGTGTTTATGAAAAAGCTTCCGAATCTAAAGCGACCTGCTTTTGGGTCGGGGCTCTGGACGCGCGAGCCATTACCGAGAATTGTGGATTTAAAATCCACTCCTTACCGCGATCGCATGTCTCGTTTCCACCCCTCTCGCGCGATGAGATTCTCTCAGTTTATCAAACGGTTTCAGTCGCCAATGAGTGCCAATGGGGCGAAGCCATTCAATATCTCCTGTTCGATCTTTGTGGGAATGATTTCTCACTCGCCAGAGGTCTAACTGAATACCTATACGGTAACTGGACCGACAATTTATATGACAATGTCGTCTGGGATCGAATCAATGACTGGCTCAGACATGATAAAATAGTTGATGAGTATCGTCGCCGGATTAAGGGAGTTGACCAGGCTTGCAGAAAGTACCTCGAATTAACCCGGCTCGGCGGAAAACCCCCATGCCCGAGAGCGGAATTATTCGAGGAAACTGACCCAGCTCTCCGCGCGCTTTGTCTCCAGGGCCTCCTTGTTCAAAATCTCTTGCCTGGCTTTTACCAGTTGCGAAATCTTACGATCAATTTCCTTGTGCAGGAACATGCAAAGCCTTGGGAAGGCTACAAACCAGAACTGCTTTTCAGGCGAGTAACCAACGAGCGTGCTTCGAGGCTTCTCCAGGATGTGGAAATTATGTTGCGCTCCATTCTATTTTCGATATTCCACGACATGGGCTCGATAAAAGTGCGTTCTCTGCTTGAAAACAAGCAGTCAGACAGAGAATTTATCCCTTCCGAATTGAATAAGGCCATCCTGCATTGGGCAAGTGAAAAGGCTGATCAGGGTCTTCGTCACGATATTGGTGAGCTTATTAAAAGTCACAGGCTTACTTTCAAAGCGGGCAATTCAATCTGGGCGCGCATAATCAAGATGACACACGGCAATCCAGATGAAGAGTCATCCGATCATGAGCACCTGCTCTGCATAGACTACCTGACTTTCACGGAACTTGGTGGAATTGCGCTGGATTTATTTGATGAGATCTTTTCGGGTTTCTCCGGGGATAGCGGAGCAAAGAACCGATTTAGAAGCAGATGGCAAGAGTATCTTTCAAAACTGGCCCGGCTCAGAAATGCTGTGGCACATCTTCGCAATCTCGGATTCCAGGACATGGAAGATTTGGTTAGGACAATTGAAGCCATGCGCCAGGATTTGATCAATTACGCCGGATGGAGATAGTTGTTGAAAGACAAAGAGATCGGGATAGTTTCTCTACATTCAGCGGCCAGACTGGTTTTTTCAACCAGCTACTGGAAAGGAAGAAATTACGCACACATCCGGAAGTTTGTGGAGACAGCTCGATACAACGGCCCAACCAAGGCTGGAATTGCATTAACCGGTGAGGGGATCATCAATTTAATTAGCGTCTTAAACCTCCTCCAATCCGAGGTTCCGGGTCTTGGTGACAGAGAGTTCGCGCGGTTCTGCAAATCTGAGGCGAGGGAAGTAGTAGTCAGCATCAAGCCCCCTGAGGATCTCAATTCTTTGCCGATTGTCGATGTTCGGGAATACTGCGATTTTCCCAGCTACAAGGGACCAACAAAGAAAGGCTTTCGGTTTTCCTGGGATAAACTCCCTGAAGTTCTTACCCTCCTTTTCCTTCAAGCGGAGAAATTGAAGGTCGATGAAGAGGAACCCGCATCCCCATCCGGACAACTTAAACTGTTCCCAGAAATCAAGCCAGACTGGGTCGCTCGGGTGGAGAATGAAACAAAGGAGCCGAACAAAGCGTTAACTGACAATATCCTGACCCTGCTGATACCTAACGGTCCAAGGGATTTTCCTGCTGATTTCTTAACAACCCCCAACTCCCATGTGGAAATCGTAGAATTACCTCTTGACCCACTCGACGTTGGCCAACTACCTGATGGGAAGTTTGTTGTCAGGTCAGCTCATGGGTTTTTGCACCACGTCCGGAACGCCTGCGAGGGCAACTATATAACTTACGCCAGCCTCCGGGGCCAAAAGATAGTACAAATTCCTGAAACAATGATATCGGTCTTCAAAGCGGTAAAATCATACGAAAACTACATTCGCGACCTAAAGCATTCTCTGGTCCGGGCATATGAGCAAAAGAGCGGCCATCGCCCAACGGCTGAGCACCATGTGAAGCAGATTTTTCGAAAATTCGGACTGCCGTGGATTGAATAACGGCAATCTTCCGTCTTAGTCGACTTCTGAGGAGGGGCATGATGGGCATACTGATGGATACCCTAGAGGATACCTATGAACAACATGCTCAATTTGTTGAAACAAACCCTGAAATTACGTCAACGAGCGTTGCGCCAGATTCAGTTTGGAAATCAATCAGCTTCCGTGACTGTCCGCTGTGCTTTGATCGTTTCCTGTCTATTGAAGAACTGAACCAACATTTAGCCGAGCGACATACCAGTACCCATGTCTACATGCGGTCGGATAGTCGGATTATCCGCGACCTTGAATTCTTCGATGAAAAACCGCAGGAATTAACAGTTATCCTGAGAGGGGCAAATGCAGCAAGGGTAGTCGTTAGATACGGAGAGGCACAAATTTTCGAAGCGTCCTTCTCGGGGGAAATCATCCTGAGTTCGGCTCTAGCACTGGTTGAATCGGGGCAGATCACCGTTAGGATAATACCAGAGGGCGGTGAACCGAGAGAATTTGTTCTTTTTATTGGAGAGTTCCCCGTGCTGCAGCATGCAGATATAGACAGGCAGGCATTCAGTCTCTTGTTCCACCAACTGAACAAAAATGCTGCTCCTCTGTGGGATGATTACTGCGTTCCTCTCTTGTCAGGCATAGGTCGAGAGCTGGACAGGCGCTATGCATCCGGTTTATTCGAATACGCGTTAGGGTTTTATCTAAGGCAGCAAGGCCACGAAAGCAAAACTCATTTTGAGGATGCGCTCGGTTTGCTCCAACCTTTCAACACGCCTTTTTCGCAGACCGCCAAAAGGGTCCTGGCTTTTAGAATGAATTGCTTTGGACTTTTGAGGGACTGTAGCCCAGCATCACGCTTCGGCATCGCAAATCTATTTTTCAACCAGCCATCCAGTAGATTTACCCATGGAATTGTGGCTGCAAAATGGGGCACTTCTGAATATGGCGTATACATTAACCACTTCACAGAGGGCTTTTTGGATGCGCTGAATTCTTACTATGCCGATGATTACACGATCCTAGAAGAATTAATGAAAAAACTGGATCAAGAATTGGATGTGAGGGATAGGAACGATTATGACAAACTGATACTTCTCCGTGCGAGGGCCGCACATAAAAAGATGGACAACTCTGCCGCTGCACGGTTCTATGGAGAGTTAATGAATCATCCCGTTTTTGAACACGAGGCCAAGGAGTTTCTGGATGGTGGAACATTCCGAAGAAACAAATAAATCTGAAAAGAAACGGAAGCAGAAAGATATAGTCGAGAAGCCGGACTTCGAGCATTTTATTGAGAAATTGGCGGACATCTCCACCGGGTTAAAAGGTAAAGACTGCATACCGGCTCTTCTGCAAACTCTACGTTTTGGATTCCAAAATGAAACTCATGAAGGTCACATCGAAAAAGTTCGGCAAATACTTTTTTCAAAGCCCGATTTTTCGCGACTGGCGTTGAAGGTTGTCCTGGAATCATTGAGTCGAACGCCCCCCGTGTTATTCAGACTACTTGCACAACCAATACGGAAAGAAATGGCTTCGCGAAGCGGGTTCCCTGTTGATAAGATTCCCCCTACCGCCTCTGCCCCCGACCCGCAAAGAAGACGCGTATTGCAGGCCTGGATACGAAGACATGTACACGACGGTCGACTCGATCCTGAATGGGGCAGACAAGCTCTAGCCTGCATTCTCGACCGAAAAGTGGATGACGATACACTTACGGCCATACATGAGATACTACAGCTCAGCAGTGGCAAACCTTTGCATGCAGAACCAGGAAGTTTTCGCACGGTTTATTTGAGAAGGATCGGAGCTCTTTTTTCAACCAAGAAGTTTCCGAAAACAAAGGTTTTGTTCGGGCTTGAGCTTGCGGGATTCCTACAGGATAGGTGCAACAATCTGGAGAAAAGCTTTGCTGATTTAGAAGAAAACCTTGATACAGAACGAAATCAGTCACGGACTTTGCGGAGGGACTTGAGTGCAGCTCATCAAAGTCTGAATGAGATGCAGAGCCAAATTATGGCACTTGCTATGGAGCTAAAAGAGAAGGAAAATTTACTGGTGGCGGAAAAGAAGCGCTTTGCTAGCTCAGAGATTTATTGGAATGAGAGAGTTACGAAAGAAATCGCCCGACACGTCCACAGGATAAAGGACTTTCTGGAACATGAGGTTGAAGAGGCATCAATTTGTCTTGACCGTCCGGTTCCAAACTCCGAAATGGCGCTCAGCAGAATCAAGAATATAAAGGGTTTTGTCGAAAAGATGGGAGCAGAACAATGACGGGTATAGGCATCGATTTTGGAACCACCAACAGCGTTGCCGCCATTTATAGGCCTGAGTTGAAGAGGGTTACAGCTCTAACTAATGAAAGCACGGATCTTCCTCATCCTTCCGTTGTATGGTACCGGCCGGGTGGGAATGTTAGGGTGGGCGCTGAGGCCAAGGACAACCTACAGGGGTACTCGGAAGTTGAAGGCAATAGGTTTGTTTCTTCGATCAAGCGACGGCTTGGACTTGGAAAGACACTGGAGATTTTTGGGCAAAATGTGCCTGTTTACAGAATTGCCGCCGATATTTTTCGTTTTCTTCGTAACAATGCTCGGTTGCAGTCAGCTGAATATCAAATAGATGAGGCCATAGTAACAATACCGGTTTATTTCAAAGGTTATGCAAGGCGAGAACTCAGGAAAGCCGCAGACGAAGCAGGTGTTTACATTAAAGAGTTTGTACATGAGCCTTTTGCTGCGATAGTGGGGTACTTTCACCATGAAAGCGTGGGACTAAATATTCAAGGTATGGAGGATAAGCTTTTGCTTGTCTTTGATTGGGGTGGAGGCACTCTGGATATTACCTTGGTGCTGGTAACTAACGGAGGGCTTGTAGAGTTAGCGAATTCAGGGATAGAGGACAGGGCCGGTGACCACTTCGATGAAAAACTGCTGAAACTTGTGAAATCACGTTTTCTTGATAGGCATCATTTGGAACCTCAAGATTTTGTGACAACACATGCTGGTCTAGATAGATTTCGAAACGAGATCGAACGCAAGAAGATTCTTCTCTCTACCCAGAATGAGGTGAGAGTCCAGGTCGCCGGTGTTTGCCAACGTGATGGACAGTATCAAGATTTGGACGAAACAGTGACCCGAGATAGTTTTGAAAGGATTATCGAGCGCGACGTAAGGGATGCCATCGCAGAAGTTAAGAAATCCCTTGAAGGAGCAAACGTCACTGCCCCTGAAGTGGACCGAGTTCTTCTCATTGGAGGAAGCTCAAGAATTCCTCTTGTCAGGCAGCAGCTCCGCGAAATGTTCGGTCATAGGGTGAGTGAACTCAGAAATGCTAATACCATTATCGCAGAAGGAGCTGCAATAATCGACTCCTATGGCCTTCAGCCAATTCTGGCGCGTTCGCTGAATGCGGAGCTTTCAGATGGTTCGCTCTATGAGATTTTTCCCTCAGGCTTGCCCGTTCACCCAGATGTCTGCCAAAAAGAAATGAATTTCATCTGCACAGATAATCGCGATGGTCACGCTAGACTTGTTTTAAAAGAACTTGCCGGCAGGATAAACTCTGTGAGGAAGCTCAACAAGACCAATATGTCTATTCCGGTTAGCAAGACTCTCCCGGTGCCCTACAATCATGAGCGAGTTGCGGTGAATTTCGCGATGGACCCAGATATGGTGCTGCACGTTACAGGCAAAGGAGCAACTCAAGAGAAAGGGGTTCATTCTGAAATTTATGATTTATGTTTCGGGCTTCGATTAGAGAGGGCTGATTGATGACAAATCTTGACATCAGGTCAAATCTCGTTGTGGACAACGAGAAATATAGACCGGTTAGTAGATTCATGCCTGGCGATTATGTTGCCAAGGTATACCCTGAAAAAGTCGACGCGAGAGTAATTAACAATGAACTTACTCAGTCACAGATAATCGAATACGAACAGTACCTTGTTTGTTCTTTATGTGGGCGAACCTGTGCCGGGAACTGTCTGGCTAATTCTTGACCGGATAGCTCCCGACAAGGACCTGGATTGAGACATCTAGAGGCTATGAGATTCCATATGATAAATCAACCAGGGGGTAGGTATGCAACCCTAAATCTGTTACCTCTCAGCTACTTCCCCGGCCTAACCTCAACCAAAGCCCAGATCCTCAGAACACCCATTTTCAGCCCGGATCGTTCTATTAAAGAACAATCATTTCTTAGCCGATTATAATCCCGAATACGCTCTCTGAATTTTCAGCAGAATTTTTCCCGAGGCCATGTATGAATGGCTGAAATCGATGAAAGATGTAGAGGGAGACAATTAAAATGGGGCCAAAATTGAGATTTCCAGAGAAGCAGCTTCCGCTCTTTGCTTCGCGATACCAATATCCCTTGGAGGAAGATACGGTCATCGGTCTTAGACCGACCATCATGAAGCGGGGATACATGGAGAAAGACGAACTGAGAATAATTGCGCAATGGAAGGCTTCTCGCAGTGCAGGGGGCATGGAAAACAACCAGGAAGAATATGTTGGGGAGATTACGAAATTCTCTTTTGGCGCAACAACGGAGCGAGCACGCATCGAGGTCCTGACCAACCTTGATGGAGTGCAGTGGCCAACAGCATCCGTGATCTTGCATTTCTTCCATAAAGATCCATACCCCATAATAGATTTTAGAGCGCTTTGGTCGGTATCGCTGGATGCTCCGGGACAATATTCGTTCGATTTCTGGTGGCATTATGTAGAGTTTTGCAGAAATTTATCAAAGCGTGTCAATATCGACATGAGGACGCTTGATCGGGCACTATGGCAATACTCGAAAGAGAACCAGAAGAAACAGAAGAAGTGAAGGAATTTATGCGTTCCGTCATTCTTTGTGCGAAGGAGTAGTAGCTTCATTCTCAGATGTAAATCAAGGAGGAAGTATGGCAACGCGGTACCCAGACACGGTAGTAGACAAATTTATTTTGCAAGTTTTCAAAGCTGTCGTGAAGGTCCCATACCGCCACAATGGTAAGACAATACAACCGCACAAACTCGTCGTTTCTCCCCTCATTGCCAGGATGACGACTTGCCCAGCTCATTGTGGAGCCTGTTGTGAGAAGTTCAGTTTAGATTATCTTCCACAGCCAAGCGAGAAACATCCTGGCAATCTCGCCCCTCGGCAGATCGAACTCAATGGTAAATCCTACACTATCTGGAGCGATCTACAATCAGATATCCAAAAAAGGGACTGCAAGTATTTATCCAAAAAAGACGCAAGATGCTTGATCTATGACAAAAGACCTTTATCATGCGATTTTGAGTTAATCCGTTGTACTGTAGGGGTACAGCGACCAATAAACAGCATAGCTCAACTTCTACAGTACCGGAAAACTTATGTTGTAATTTCAACAACATAGACTAGCACTTGACTTTCTTGGCACTACATTCCCGCTCTTTGAAAACTGAATCAGATTTCACGGATGGTGGGAGGGATCGCCACGCCAACCGCTTGGAACACTTTCCCGCAGACGCCCTTGCACTGGCTCCGCACAGCCATGCGCTTTCCGTCTTCTTCGAGCACCGTTTCGGTAAGGGCTTTGAGGTTTTGTTTGATTTGCGCCCATTCAAAGCTGTGCCCTGCGGCCTCCAGGCGCCGATAGAGTTCCTTTTTGAGCATGAGGGCGAGGAAGCTGCAAAAGACATGGCCCCTTATGGTTTCATCCAGGCGATGGTAGACGGGCCGGGTTTCCAGAACTGATTTCATATCCCTGAATGTGTGTTCCACCTGCCATAATTCTTTGTATTTCAGCGCCACATTCTTGGCCGACAAGCGAGTATTGGTCCTCAGGACCCATTTGCCGTCGAACCTAGCTTCCTGTTCGACCTTTTTGCAGTCGATGGTCGCGCTGCCTTTTTCGATCTTGAGAAAGCGCCTGTAGCCTCTGTTTCCCACAAGGGATTTCGGGCCATGCTTTAGTTGTGCTTCAAGGGATGCCAGGATGGATTCTCGGTCGGCCGCGTCCTTTCTGGCCTGTTTGGAGTTAACGCAGACGATGTAGCGGCGGTTTTCCACCCAAACCTCTTGCACCTTCAAGGGCGAGGGGTCTTTGACACGGGTCCCTTCCGGAACGACTTCCTGGTAGTTTTCGGCGCGGCAGAGCACGTCGCGTTTTACTTCCAAGACGTTGCGCATGCGGGTGCCGAGGATGTATGGAACCTTGTTTTCCGGTTTTTCGAACTCCCGGATGGTTTCCTTACTTATCATTCCTCTGTCGGCCACGACGCAGAACTTTGAGACATTGAATCTATCCCGGATTCTCTCCACAACCGGAATCAGAGTCGTTACGTCGGTGGTGTTGCCGGGCCACATTTCACAACACAGAGGACGCCCGTTGTCATCGAGGACAACTCCGACCACCATTTGATTTAGATCCGGGCGATGATCTTTGCTGAAGCCCCGCTCGCCAATCGTTTCTCCTCCGGCTCCCTCGAAATAGAAGGACGTTGTATCGAAAAAGACGAGGTCCAACCCGGAATAGAGGTGACGGTTGGCCATGAAGAGCCGTTCCTCGGCGACATCCTTTGTGCATCGGGGAGTAAATGGAGTGGCGTTCTTTTGGTCGTAAGTCTCCTCCCCGAGAAAGGCCATGGCACGGTAGAGGTGATGAAGCTCGATCTCATCTGTCCCGTTTACGAAATAGTCCCTGCGCCACTTGTCGCAGAAGCGGTCCGAGCCGCTCGCCATAAGCCTGTGGAGCACGGTCAGGAAAAGCGCTCGCTCTACGTCGAAAAAGAAAAACCTCTCAGAAAGAAGCCCTTTGAGGACCTTTGGAATCCCCAGCTCTTTCCACAGCCGCTCGAAAATGAGAGCAGGCCCTATCTTTGTAGATTCGGCACTGATGTCGCTTCTACCTGAAAGGACAAGGAGGGCTTGTTCGGAAAAACGCGCCAGGGAGCGAACCAGGGTTTCGACTTCCCCCTTGGTGTGCATTTGATCGAGTCTGCCAAGGGTTGCGATAACACGCTGGTTTACCTTGGTACCTTCCCGGTGGTTTTCGACGATTTGGAGGTATTCGTACTTACCGGACTTTTTGGTTCGAGCAAACATGCTGAAGTCTCCCAATAGGACACTTCAACATTAGCGGACAATTGAGCAGCAAATCAACACAAAACAGCAGATTCTGTGGCACTACATTTTTGACCGTCAGAAAAAACGATCCAGCATCCACGCGGGTTTGCTGGTAATGACCGGATGGTCACTGTAGAAGAAAAGCATAGCTGTCAGTCCCTATCGTCACAGACATTATTGGACACAACAACAATTTCGAAGTGTTTACAATCGCCCAAAGGGAATAAAGTCAATTGTTCCAATTGAATATAGGCCGTCATGCGAAATGATTGCTCCAAGTGAAGAGGGGGCAATTGATGCCGTAAGAAAGTTAGAGCGATTAAAAGTATGGACAGACTATTTTGAGTTGGATACATTCATACCAGCGATTTTATCTTACTTGCGGTACGGTAATTGGAGATATGGTTCTCTTGAACTACTTCCGTAATAACTCCCGCCAGTGCCGAAAAAGATAGAGTTTGGGCTCATGTCTGGCGCCAGCTCTGCCGATTTGTCAGAATAGTTTGGCGGATGGGCAGAAAGTACAGCATAGAAGAAAGCGCATATGGTTTCAAGGAGTTCATCATGAATGATAATTCGAGCCAACATGAAAACGACAAGGTCGTGCTTACACTGGAGAACGTCTTCTACCAATTCACGCCATCCCAGGCTGGTATCGGCGACCTCTTTTTTACTCCGAATTCCATGCATTACGTTACCTACTTCGAGTTTCCGCCACACGATGTACTTATCCCAGTAGGAGGACGAAGGTTTAGACGCGTAAATCCCCGAGCTACCGCAGCGGCACATGCAGCAAAACTGCGATCTGCCCAGTGGGGGCTGAACCTCCACGAAAGGCTGAGGCGAAACGGGAATGTTCTCACGATTCCACGCAGTGAGATCATCAATATGAATGTGAGGAAAACGCTATCCTTTGATAATGCAAGAGGCAGTACGTTTGAGTTCGAAGTCCAGAATCCATCCAAACACGAAATGGCATTGGCAGCTTGGCTTGACGGCTCGCTGACAGAGACGCAGGAACATTGTGTTGTCTCCTCAAATCATACAGCGCCAATGCTGATTGTTGAAACCCTCTTGTCCGGCGACCAGGCTCGACTAAGCTCAGGTGAGCTTGAAGTGATTGCGGCAGACGACGAATTCATGACGCACCTTTGTAATATCGTTGTGTCTTTGAAAACCGCAGACCGGCACGCAGTGCTTCTCAAAGGTCAAGCAAATTGGGGGGCGGTTCCACGATAGGCTTTCTGTCTACTATTCAAGGTTAAGAAACCGGGATTTTGCGCAGATTGGCGCTTTCTCTCTGGGTGGGATTTTACTGATTGCAGCCATGTTTAGTGAACACCTTCGCCTTTTTCTTGGCATCGTAAGCTTACCGGCCTTTGCCATCGGCATTGCGGGAGCTAACTCGTGGTTGACGAGAGTGGGTGATTCACTGGTGTGGGACAGCGGCAGACTTAGATATGTAACGAAAGCAAGCTCCTTAACTCCCCAACCTTTGACTCATTAGCAGTCCATTGCCGGGAATACGGGATTGGCTGGTATCGGCTGGATTGTAAAGTTCCTGCAAACCTTCAGGTGGATCTCGTGCAGCGTCTTCGGAGGAAATAACTTATCAGTCCATCGGGTACAGAGCTTTGCGAAGCAATGATGGCGAAGAAACCTTGGCCAGAAATTGCTAAGGTCCTCAGCAATCTAAGAGAAAACCCTGAGGATGTTCGAAGAATGATCCTTTCCTATGCCACTTCCAAACTCCTGGATGGCGATAATGCTGATGCTTACTCCATGGCAGAATGTTTCCGAAATCCATTTTTCGACAAACATACCGCTAAAGCCGATTTTGTTTTTGCATGCTATGTAGCGCGAATTAGTATGGACGCAGGAAATAACAATGGAGAAACCAAAATCCCAGCCCTATCTAAAAACCATCCTTTCACATGAACACAGTACCTCTTTCACTCGGAGAGTATTACTTTTTCAATTGCTCGAATAAGGCCAAGCAATCAGGGCATTTTTGTATTTTTGCAATTGCTGAAGCCAGGATTTCAGGTACCTGTGCACTTGTTATGGATAATGCCCTTGCTATCTCCAGGTCCGTCATGTCACCATCATGGTTCAGGGCTTTGAATTTCGCCACAAAAACGTTGAATTCCAGTTCCGGAAGATGCTGGGATAATACTATTTGAGCTGCCGTTGACCATTCCCACGCTCCGTGTTCCTGTTCAGGATCATCGACGGGGGAACCGATGGCGTAGGAATTATCGATGGTATCTAGAATTGATGTTCCGTCTTCTCCAATATTGCCATCAAGCGGCACAGGATGAGCTGCGTTTCTGGCGTCTGAAGCCAGATTGTTATCGGCTTCAAGCCCTTTTTGGTTTTGAAAATAGGCTTTTTTTGCTTTTTCCTCAACCTTGACGTAGAAAGTATCTCTATAAATCCTGTTGTAAACGGGCTCATTTATCCAATAGCGAGCGCAGGTGCTGAATTTTACTGGTTTGTCGTTCTTAACCCGGTTGAAATCGTATTTGTGTTCAGCCTTAACTAAACCCAAATATCCTTCTCCTTGACGCTCCGAAGGAGACAAATTGCCTTTGGGTTCGCTACATAATTTTGGGACCAGTAATAGACCGCTAATACAAAGTTCCTTAATAATATCCGAATATTCTTGTTCAAGTTCCAGGTAAGGCTCAGGAACTGTTTTTTGAGCATTTAGAAGCTGGTTTATCTTTGCTTTCATTACCAGAAATAGGAAGAATCTACTCGGTTTTAACTTTGTTATTTTTCTTGCCATCTTTCCCAACGAAACAGAAGGTGTCGCTAAAGAGTCCTGAAATTGTTGACTCAATGCATCCCTGTCTTTTTTGTCGAATTCAAAATCAGGAAACGCAGTGTGGGCACCGCGTCTCGTTTCGAGTTGTTTAACCGCCAAACGATAGAATTCATGCGTTTTTGACAATAACTGTATCGCCTTCTTCATCCAATCGTCTGTTCTTGCGCGAAGCGCATCAAAATCGACATCATCATACTCGTTCGACACTGGCAGCTCCTTAAACGCTATAAACTTTCTGCCTTCACAAAAAGGCCTCAATTTCACATCCGTCGCTCTGTTTTAGTCTTAATTGTACAACGACAATTATTTAATCGGATTTTCGAGATATTTACTGGAGGAGTTTGTTCTGAGCGGTGGGGCTCTGTTCGCCCCAAGGTTATTCCTCTGGCTTAATCACAGTCCTCAACCGAAATGGCCGGAAATGAGTCCTGGACAAAGACGGTAAATGCGTTATCACCCCCAACCCATCCCAGTCACCGGGAGCTGCTAACCAAACGCTTCCACCGAGCAGCCAATTACTGGACCTAACCCCTACCTAAACAAGGATTTTTGGGGATATCCGTTTACAGCCACTTATAGCCATGGGTCTCTTTTCATGCTTTCAGTTGCGGATGTTTTGCTTCGTGATTAAGGCCAGTCTTTGACTTCTGAGGCAATTTCTTCCAGCCATCGCGGCAAGCCTTGGTGACCTTGAAAAACGTGTGAATGGATTTTAACTATCAAATTGACTAAGAGCCGAACTGTCATTATAGCAGTGTCGTGGTCAATCCTATAAAACAAGCGTAATTTGTCATGACCGCCAAATTTGCATGGAGCTGAGAACGGTGAGGGGTGAACTAGAGAATCTCGAAAAGGCTTGACCGTATCGAGAAAATCGTTCAAATCTGAGTCCGGTGGTTGCCAGAGCCTACGCCCAGTTATGGCTTCTGGATATTTCAGTAGCTTATCCCGAATTGACACAGACGCCGAATCATCGAGGAGACTTCTCCTCCGGTTAGATAATCCATCAGTACCGTGAACTTGAACGAAATCCCATGCAAGCCCATTGAGATATGCTTCCATGAGGTTAAAACAACCTATGACAAGTGACCGCACAGCGAATCCCTTTTCCCGCAAAAGGATTTTAATCTTGTCACGGCTCTGTTGCACTTTTCGTTGCTCCATACCCTCATATTTTTTCAACTCCGCCTGAGTTTCAGCGCACAGAGATACAGCCGCAAGCACATCCTGGGCGAGTTCGTGTTCAGGAAACCTGAACTGAAGGCCCCACAGGGATACGCAAACTGTTGCATGAGAGGGAGCGCCCCGAATAACCTCACGACGAATTCGTGCAAATCTGGACTCAAATTCTAAGAGAGGAAGCTCAAAGCCACGGTATGCCTTAATTTCTTCATACATCTTCGACAAACGTGCAGCGTTCATGCCTTCGAAGTTTTGGGAGCAAAACGTTCTTATTTCTTGAGATAGCCTATTTCTCACATCTGCTCGGCCCGATTTCAACTGACGCCGTGGTAAAGCCTCTAAGTCAGCGGTGTCCGCATCCAGAAATTCTTGCCAGTTCCGAATCTCACCAAGCAGAAGTCTCCCAACAGTCGCTGCTCGATTCGCTTCACGGATGCGTTTTGCCTCTATCTCTCGACCTGATGAAATCTTCATTGTCAGACCGCTGCTCCCCCTGTTCCATGGGAACTGCTAACCAATCTCTTCCATCTCTCAGCCATTTTCTGGACCTAACCCATACCTAAGCCAAGCTTTTCAGAGTTTTCGTTTGCATGCACGATCAAAGCACAATTAGTGACAGTCATGATAAAATATCAGCCAAAATACGGTTTAGTGTTCCTTCTCCATGTGAAACTATATATCTATCTGCCAAAGAAGCCAGTGTCCAGTTAATTTGATCCACAATTCCATCAGGTAGAAGGTAGCCTATTTCAACCTTTATATATCCGTCTTGTAACTGTTGAATTGGTAACCTATCAAGATATCGTTCTTTAGAGCATCCATCCTTTTGAGGATGCCTTAGCTCAAGCAGATGATATGGCGATAGAGGGAAAAACACCAGTGTGCCCATAAGTCCAGGACCAGCCTCTTCGGGCGGCTCAATCATTGAATTATAAAATGATACCGGGCTGTCGGTGGTTACAAAGGGTCTATGGATGGGAGCCTCCAATATTCTCCAAACCATCGTTGAAAATATATCCGTATAGGAATGAGAATTTGTTATTAACTTCATGTGGTGAAACTTAGCACTTTCTTTGATTGTTAATCTATAGCGACCTGTTGCAAGCTCTTGAGCCACATCGGGTATGGAATAAGCAACTGCTTCTATTTGGGTTTTAAGCATTTGGTCGAAATATTTAAGCTGACGTGGCACACGAATCCTTTGGTAAAGCAAGTACGCGATAATATTAGTAGAATCATCATCATTGATTGTTCTCGGATTATTGATGAGCTTGTCGATAGAGAGCTTTGCTTTTTCTTCAAGAACACCAAATCTATGTTCTAGAATGTTCTTATCAAATTCTGGAGGTGCCCCTGTCTGGCGGTAATAATTCTTTACAACCATGACCTGTTCTGGTTTCTGTTTTCGAATTTCTTGCTTCTCAATATCGAGTACACGCAGGGTACCTGAAGAAGGCTCTGCAAATCTTCTAAGGTAACAGGCCGGAACGAAATGGTGTCGTTTCGGTATCGATGGACGCCGTTCTGCCTTGAGCATGCAATACACCCATTACTGTGTGTTTGATAGATGCTCATTATCTCCTAGTCTTACGGTTAATTCAAGTACTCTGATTGGCTCTGGAATGCATTCGACTTCGCGCTGAAGCTGCACCGTTCCCTCTCTCCTCTCTAAGTCCTTGGAAGATCCTCTGCGACCTTGAAGGGGGAGAGGAGGCGCATGGTGTCCGCTAATGCATTTGGGGGTATGGCATGAATGGAAGCCGGAGTGGAAGAAGTGGATGAAACAGGCGATAAGTTTCCAACTCACCGCGTCTAACCCGCTAACCAGCTAACTGAAATTGGCGGCAAAAATACAAAGTCAACTCCAGGATGGCCTGCCCGGCCGCTTCCAGTTGACAGAATTTTTTCAGGTGCTTTGGCTTCATCTGAGAATTCGAGTAGATCGCCTCGCCGGAAAGCCGCTTCAACTGAATCTGCCTCGCCAGGCACACTCGCTCCCGCACCGCCGCAGACTTTTCCGCGTTACCTTCCGCGCGCAACTGATCGTATTTGAGCGAAGGGACCTCGATGTGCAGGTCGATTCTGTCGAGGATCGGTCCTGAAATCCTGCTCCGGTATTTCATCACGGCTCTTGGATGGCAGGCGCAGGGCCTGACCGGGTCGCCCGAATAGCCGCACGGACACGGGTTCATCGCGCCTATGAGCATGAATCTGGCCGGGTAGGTGAGTACCTGTACAACTTTTTCCGGCACCTTTTTCGCCGCCACCGTTGCCACCTCCAGGACCATTCAGATACGGGTCAAGGATCTCTTTCAAAACAGCCAGGTTGGGGCGCCACCTGTAATCCAGTCGGTCAAACCAGCCATACCGCATCGGAATGTCTTCATCTGAGTCTTCCTGGAGACATTCCTCCAGAGCATACGGACCAACCTGGATTTTCCCACCCTCAAGCATGCTGGCTATCAACCGCTGCTTATCAGCTATTGGCAAATCATTCAAAATCTCCTCGACCCGCTGGAGCAGTTCTTTTTGGTTTTCGGCAAAATCGACAAATTCTTCTTTTTGCTGCCGCAGTTGCTGTATTTCCGTTAATTCATCATCGGACTCTTTCAGGCTCAATTCCAATTCTCTGATTCGGTTTTCGGCTTCAGCCTTGTCAGTAGCATACTGCCTCAAATCCACATTGTCCAATTCGAGCAGTCCTTTCAAATTTTTTAGGACATTGTGGGCTTTTCTTAAATCGGTTCTTATGCCTTTGATCTTCTTTGCGGCAGTTTCCTCCTTCGCGGCCCAGTTCTCCGTCCTAAAGATCTCCTCATAGTCTATCCGCTTGGCTTTGAACAGGTAGAGGAAAGATTCCCAGAAGAATTGCTCTATATGCTCTGCCGGAATCTTTTCGAGTGGACATCGGCCTTCTCGCTTGGCTTCTTTTATAGCTTTTTCCGATGTCTGATGCCAGTAGCAACCATAAAATCTTGCCCTGGTTCCATCTTTTCGGGGACGAGATGAATGAAAACACGGTGAAATTCGGCCACCACAGAAACCGCACTTAAGAACACCATACAGAAGGAATTCCTGCTGGAGAGATGAAGGGCGGCCTCCTCTGTCAACCTTCCCGTTTGCAAGGCGCTGCTGGAGAAAATCCCATCGTGCCTTCGTAAGGAGGGGTGGGAAGTTATAAGTGATGTGCTCCGCGACAGGCTTATCGCCTTTGATATTGCCGTTTTCATCCAAAATGTGTCGGTTTACAATGTGTATTCCGTGGTACGCATCGTTTTTGAGCATGGAAGAGACAGTGCCACTACTCCAGCGACCGCGAATACGAGTTGGGAAATGTTCATCATTCAGGATGATACAGACTTCCTTGAGACTTCTATTGTGGTCCAGATACTCAGATACGATCCGCTGAAAAATTGGAGCTTCGTCTGGGTGAGGTTCCGGGGCTTTCATTTCTTTTGACCAGCGATAACCGTAAGGGAGTTTGCCGTTGTAAATTTCCTTCTTGGACCACCTTGCCATCTTATTCTCTTTGGTCCTGACCATAATTACTTCCCGCTCTAACTGGGCTATGCTCGCAAGCACAGATATCATAAAATCGCCGTAAGGACCGGCTGTCACCCCTTCTTTGATGCTCGCAAAATCGACTTTGTGATCCTTGAGATCCTGAACATTGTTAAGTAGGTCGCGGGTATTCCGTCCGAAGCGGCTGAGATCGGTGCAGACGACAGCTTTAAAATCCCCGTTCTTAGCAGCTTCAAGCAGAGAATTCAGCCCTGGCCGGTCAGATTTGGCTCCGCTGACACCCCTGTCCTCAAAAATCTTTACAAGTTCCCATTTCTTTAGTTGGCAGTAAGCTTCGATTTGGCGGCGCTGAGTATTGAGACTTTCGCCTTCTTCTGCCTGTTGCGATGTCGAAACGCGGATGTATCCAACTGCTCGCACGTTTGTCTCTGTCATGTTTGCCTCAAAACGATTAGTGTAGCATCTATCGAAATCTTGCTTAAACAATTATCCAGCGTCGGTTCCGTCACCCCGTAGCGCTTTGCAATGAAATTCTTCCTGGACCCGTTTCTCAACAAAGCCTTGATCCAGGGCGGTATTTATCTAATCGGCTTTTCCCTGCGCCAGGTTTACATCGAAGTCGTCACCAGCCTTCTTCCGAACAGCTTCATGTATGCCTCGCAACGATTGGAGTAGCGTCAATACCATTCTTGCTGAGCCAGTTCCACAAGGTTGGCTCACTGACATGATATCTCTTCGCGATAAAATTCTTTCTGCTGCCGTTCTGGAGCAAGGCGATGATTTCCGGACGGAAAGGATCGAGTTTTGACTTGCCAGGACCACGTGGACGACCTAATCGTGCTCCTGCCGCCTTACGAGCAGCAAGAGATTCTTTTGTGCGAAGGCTGATAAGGTCGCGCTCGATTTCCGAAACAAGCCCCAAGACGACCAAAACAACCTTTGAATTAAGGGTGTCATCAATAGTCCAATTTCCTTTCAGAGCATGGAGCGTGATTTGATGTAGTTTGCAATATTCTACCACTTCAATAATCTGCCGGAGAGACCGGGCAAATCGGGAAATCTCTGCCGTGATGAGGACGTCGCCGGGCTTGAGTTGGTGGAGGACCGAACCAAGTGCTCTTTGCTGCCATGGAATTGTGCCGGATATCGTTTCCTCTATCCAATCTACTGGTCCAAGGCGGCGTTCGTTGGCAAAGTTCAGGATTTGGTTGCGACAATTTTTCAGGTCCTGGTCCGATGTCGATACACGAAGATAACCGATCACTCTGGGCATTTTGTACTCCGATGGAATGATGAAAAAGGCGGCTTCGATTGCCGCCCCTTTCAGGTTAAGAAATCAGCAGCCTCGAAACTCTTTCTCCGGCAAAGTTCCTTCCAGGTAGCGCTTCGCTGCTTCCTTGAGAACCGCACAGTTCCATTGCCCGAGTTGTTCCGCCGTCTCACCTGTCGCTTCCATGAGAGCCTCAAACTGAGCCTTGTTGGGAAGTTCAATATCGACTTGACGCCAACCGTTGACACTAGTCCAGGGATTGTTGCCCATGCCAATGTCGCTGGACAGGAATACTCGGATGCAAGCGCTCATATATGCCTGCCTTGTTGCAAGTCTCGTCGCCTCAATTCCCTCTACCATTGCACGAGTTTCGTCGGACATTCCCGGAATGTTGAGCGGCTCCAGGTGCTGTTCGTTTCTCGCATAATCATATTTCAACCACTCATAAATGGCCGCGAGAGGCATGGTACCAAAAGGAACCGCGATAACAGGGCCTTCGTCGTTGAAATTTGTTGTTGCTTCACAGACGCCGAACTTATTAAACTCATCCTCCGAAGTTTCAAGTAGCTCAATCTCAGTTTCCGTCTCGTCGAGCTTGGTTACTGTGATAGTCTCAGAGCCTGGGCCTCTGGAACAAATGATGAGATAATAAAAATCTAAATCGCCTAACTCCAACATGTTCTTTCTCCTAGTTCCTTAGTTAAATCCACCTGTTGACTATTGTTATATGTGGAAATGACTCAATGTCCTACCGGAAAATTAGGAGAAAATGGGATAAAACCAATTATTTTTAGATACTTGTATAGCGATAGACAATCGATTCTATCTAATAGCAGGTTGGCTTTTAATGATCGTATTCTTCTAGATGAAGGAACTGGGGGCGGGACTTGCAGGGCTATAAGCGGCAAAGGGAAAATTCAGGCTATAGTGTTATTGTAAGCAGTTCAACTGCAACATGCTTATCATTTGCAGAATTGGCAATAAAGCGCGTAAACCAAGAAAGCATAGAGCAAAGCAAAACAAACAGGTACCCAAGTTTCGACGTGAGTGAGAGGACGGTATAGTTCAGGTTTCTTCCCACGCCCCAACACAACCCATTCGGCATCGTAAGGAGCTGATGGTAATAGCTGCTCAAAGGCGTGAACAACCTTGAACTTACCTGAATTAAGTTGCCTATAAGAATAAACTATGCGCCACCAAACAAAACAAAGTAGCAAGACCGCCGCAAATGGAATCAACCCAATTATGGTAGCGGGAAGCACTTTTTCTTTCAGAAGAGCAGTGAATGCAACCACCAGAGCAGTGTGGACGCCAACGAAAAAAGAATTAGCCAACATTCGCCTACCGCTTACACGATCTGTCATTTCCACATAAAGCTTGTACTGTTCAAAGAGGTGTTTTTCATATTCAGAGCCATATGATTCTTTCGGTTGGCGCAATAGAGGTATAGATTGCTCTTCGGACATTGATATAAACCTATCTTATGAATAAGACAAATGGTTTTATAACGCTATCGCGCGGATTGCTGAGACAATGGAAGCGCTCTGCCATTTAACTATTCTATCCGCATTATTCTTTACAACTGTTGAGGTCTTTTCAGATGCCCAAGGTTCAACTGTCACGATGGGTTTGCTAAAGTCCTCTTTACATATTTTTATCTCTTTGTTTATCCATTTTGAGTGTGTGGAATAAACGCCAGCTAAGATTACAACACAATGCACAGGCTTGATTTGATTCTTTATCGCCTCGTATAATTGTTTATCATTGTTGGCATTATGAACTGGATCATCTTTGGGAACAGAGTAATCAATCCAACTGAAATTTGGATGCTCATTGAAAAAGCTAACGAGTTTTTCATAGGCGTCCCCATATGTCCATGAATGGCTAATAAAAAGTCTGTAGTCTCGCAAAGGTGGCATAGGTTTTCTCTCCTTTAATTTTGGGAACTGTCAAAGTCAATTGTCTTTTCCCAACCGCCAGGAATATGGCTATTTTTTCGATGGCCGGACTTTGCGGCTCTTCGTACCCCCAAGATTCTCTACTTTTCCTGCGACACCGCCTGTGCGCATGGCTGTTGCGGCTGTTTCCATATCTTTTTGAGGCACCTTGAGTGTTTTTTGGGGCGCACCTGAAGCCTTGAGGCGACCAACTGCTTTCTTCAATAGGGTTGGGTCTCCGCTCTTCTCAACCTCGGTTGCCTCTTTACCATCGGCAGTAAGGGCGTCGAGGAACCGATTTCCTGAAATCGGAACCTCAGTTTGACCGCCTTTACCTGCCGCTTTCTTTTTGGCGTCTTGGTGGCTCTTGCTCTCGGCCATGGTCAATTCCTCTGAAATGTTAAGGTGCATTTCAAGCAGGGAGTAGTAATAAATATCAAGGATATTCTAAAAGCACAGCCATTGAAAGTACATACCTTTTTCACGGTGGCCCGCAAGGCCAGACCACCTGAACCGCCCGGCCTGATTCGGCGGCAAAGTTCGCAATCTGCCCCTTCAGCTTCTTCGTCCAGTCCCGTTCCGCCTCGGAGAACAACGGCCCGGCGAGGTAGATTTTCATAGTCACCTATTCCAGTAGACAGAGATACTGGCCCGTTGTAGACTGACAGCGTTTGATCCACTGATTTCGTTCCCCTTATAGCCGCTGATTCGAGGAGCCAAAAATGAAAAGTTGCAAATTGCTGCTCATAATGGCTTTACTGTTCGGTTTCACAGCTCATGTTCATGCCGGTTTCGATGAGGGGGAGGCGGCTTATGACAGAGGCGATTATGCCACTGCTTATAAAGAGATCAAGCCCTTAGCGGACCAGGGAAATATTCACGCTCAATTTCTTTTTGGAAGAATGTTTGAGGAGGGTGAAGGCGTGCCGCAGGACTATGCAGAGGCAATGAAGTGGTTTCACAAAGCGGCGGACCGGGGGAGTGCAGAAGCGCAAAATAATCTGGCGGCGATGTACCAGGAAGGCAAAGGTGTACCACAAAACTATTCTGAGGCCGCCAAATGGTTTCAAAAAGCAGCAAAGCAGGGGAGTGGAAAAGCGCAATATAATCTGGGATGGCTGTATCAGGAAGGCCATGGCGTGCCGCAGGACTATGCAGAGGCAGTGCTATGGTACCGAAGAGCGGCATTCTTCGAAGGGCATGCTAAGGCGCAAGTGTATCTGGGAATGATGTACCAGGAAGGCCATGGCGTGCCGCAGGACTATGCAGAGGCAATGAAGTGGTTTCACAAAGCGGCTGAGCAAGGAGACGCAGACGCCGAGTATTGGTTGGGATATATGTATTCCTCCGGTAAAGGCGTGTCGCAGGATTATGTCGAAGCAGCAAAATGGTTTTACAAAGCGGCGGACCAGGGAAATGCTACGGCAGAGTTTTTTTTCGGACTTCTATACGCCGGTGGGCACGGTGTGTCGCAGGATTATGTCGAAGCAGCGGAATGGTTTCACAAAGCGGCAGACCAGGGAAATAGTGACGCTCAATTTCTTTTAGGAAGAATGTTCGAGAAGGGAGAAGGCGTGCAGCAAAACGATGTGCAGGCGTATATGTGGTCCAATCTGGCCGCTGCACAAGGCAATTTGAAAGCTTCAAAGCGCAGAGATTTGTTAGCTGAGAAAATGACACCATCCGAGTTAGCCGAGGCCCAGCGCCTAGCGAGGGAATGGAAGCCAAAGGGCCAACATGGAAAAAATGATAACCCATAAGAAGCCAATCAATGCAACACCATCAAGGCTTCTAACACAATTTGCAGAAGAAATCGCTGCGAATTCAGTAGGTATAATTATTGATGTGGCATGTGGATACGGAAGAAATGCGGCGTATTTAGCTTCTTTCGGTGTTCCGGTTATATGTATTGATTTCAATAATGACGCTTTGGAATACATCCAATCGTCTCCCAATCTATCTGTAGAACACTCAAAAGGTTATGGACTACTTACTGTTCTAAAAGTGGACTTAATTAATGATCCTTGGCCATTTGAAAATGAATCGGTTGGGGCAATTATGAATATTCATTTCTTCCATTCCAACTTAATAGAATGCTTTGTTAAGTCCCTCAAAATAGGTGGGTATCTATTTATTGAAACAATCGACGGTCATGGAGGAAATTACCTCCAATTACCTAAGCATGGATTCATTAAATCAAAGTTGAACAATCTATTCGATATTAAATATTTCAAGGAGAAGAAAGTAGGACCGTTACAAAGTGATGCCTCTACTGTGAAATTATTGGCAGTAAAACAAAAATGGTTTAACATAGACACGGTTGCGCAATTGCACGAATAAACTACTGGGAGGGAGGGGGAGTATGGAACAGCGCATCACACTGTCAGCCAATACGGCCACCGTATTATTTAGTAAAGAAGTGTACGACCACGAGGCGGTGTTGGCTGCCGCGTATCATCTTACCGCTAAATATGGTGTTGAGGTCGGGGTTCAAGATAGAGATTTCATAGCAATGCTCACTCCCAAGGGAGATTATTCCCCAACTGAAGCCGCTATGAGAGAGGATGTGCTCTCCTTTTGTAATGATGTCCTTGACGAGGGACTGCGCCTGAAACTCCAGCAAAAAACAGCAAGGCTACTCGATGTGATCGTCAGGCATGCCTTCTCTCCAATAGACCTTCGCAAAGAGTTAGATAACTAATGACTACTACCGATTACACTCTTCTCCCTTTCCAGTTCGGGCGCTTTCAAGATGACGAGTATCTGATCGTCAATGAGAGCGGCGAGTTTCTTTTCCTGCCAAGAAAAGAAGTGGTTCGACTCATTGATGGTGCGCTACTTCCTGCAAGCCGCTTTTTCGACAACTTGCGCAGCATGCAATTCATTGTCACAGGCGACTTGGCCGGAACTCTCGATATGGTAGCCACACGTTACCGCACTCGGAAGAGATTCTTAGCCAACTTTACAACACTGCACATGATGGTGCTTACACTTCGCTGCAACCAAGACTGCAAATATTGCCAAGTCTCAAGCGAGAGTGACAATGCCTACGATTTCGACATGAAACCAGAAGTGGCAGAAAAGGCTGTTGAGGTTGCCTTTATGTCGCCGTCCCCTGTTATCAAAATTGAGTTCCAGGGCGGTGAGCCAACACTCAACTGGGAAGCACTGACACGCGCTGTTATGAAGGCTGAAGCGCTAAACAAAAGCGCGAAGAAGACTCTCGAATTTGTCATATGCACTAACCTCACCAACATGACACGAAGTAAGCTCGAATTCCTGCGGGACCACCAAGTCTGTATCTCCACATCATTAGATGGGCCAGAGTGCCTCCACGACAAAAATCGGATACTGCGCAAAGGCGGCGGTACACATGCGGCCTTTCTCGAAAAACTCCTGTCAGCCATAAGTATATGCGGTCAAGACCGTGTATCGGCGCTGATGACCACCACATCGGACAATGTGGATCATTTCATAGAAGTGATCGATGAATACATACGCTTAGGGTTCCCAGGCGTGTTTTTCCGTGCTCTGAATCCATACGGCCTGGCTGCGAAGAATGCGGAGCGACTTGGATACACGATGGCTCATTTTGCCCAGCGTTATGAGGAGGCTCTCGATTACATCATCGAGCTAAATCTTAAAGGCACCAGGTTCGTTGAGTTTTTTGCAACGATACTTCTTTCCCGTATTCTTACCCCCTTTTCTACAGGTTTTGTAGATCTCCAATCTCCTTCCGGTGCGGGAATTTCTGGCGTGATATATGATTATAATGGTGACGTATACCCGGCGGACGAAGGGCGAATGTTGGCGCGAATGGGAGATCGTCGTTTCTTTATGGGCAATATCTTCACCGACGGGTACGATGCCATTTTCGGGGGTCCGGTATTGCAGGAAATCGTTGCTAAATCTTGCCTCGAAGCTATGCCCGGCTGCGCATCCTGTATGTTTCGCACATATTGCGGTTCCGATCCCGTACGCAACTATCTTGAGACCGGCGACATCGTTGGTAGACGTCCCGGAAACGGATTCTGCGAGAAGAATATGGCCGCGTTGAAAATCCTGTTCCGCAAGCTTAGGAAAAATGACGATGATGTCATGGATGTGTTCTGGTCATGGGTGACCCGAAGAAGCGTCCAGGAGGTCCGTAATGAAGTCATATAAGGGCACTCCGAAGCATGTCCGAAGGCAGACCACTGGCATGATATGCACTTCCCAGTCCATCCTTTCGAGAACGGGAAAGGTACTTGTCGCTCCGAACGGAATTAGATTTCCTTTCGGTTATCGCGGTGTGATCGTTGGTCTGGAGAGACAAATTGCTTGCAGAGTGCCCACGGTACAGCTTGGATCGCACGATATCAGCAATTTTTCTGATGGCGACTGTGTTACCCTCTCGCCGGATGGTGCGGTTTCAGTTGTTTGGGAATCTCGTTCTCCGATCAATGGGCTTTTCCTCACTGATGCTTGCGATCAGCATTGTTTGATGTGCCCCCAGCCGCCATGTCGCCACGATGACAAAACTTATGACACTGCCACAGAGCTGTTAAAATTGCTCAAACCCGAGCAAGTCGAAGCTATCTGTGTTACAGGTGGAGAACCAACGACGCTCGGTGGCAAATTCATAGACATCATGACAGCCATCAAGCAGAAGTTCGACCACGCCCACGTTATGATCCTCACTAACGGCAAGAATTTTTCCAATTTTCAGTTTACCAGAGAATTCGCGAATATCGGACTCTCGAACACAACTCTTTGCGTCTCTCTTCACTCTGATATTGAGGAGCTAAACGACGAGATTGCTGGGGTCAAAGGAAGCTTTCACAAGACAACTCAAGGCCTGTACAATCTGGCACGCCTCCGGCAGCGAGTAGAAATTCGACATGTCATTAGTAAGCTTAATGCTCCGCGCCTTGAACAGTTCGCACATCTTGTTTACCGCAATTTTCCTTTCGCCAGTCACACCGCCCTGATGGGAATGGAGATGACAGGATTTGCGGTGACAAACTATGACCGGCTATGGATTGATCCTTATGAATACAAACCTGAACTTGCTCGCGCCGTAAAATTTCTACATCGAGCCAACCTTGCAGTCTCCGTTTACAACGTACCGCTATGCTTGTTGGAGCAACCAATGTGGCCCTATGCTCGAAAATCAATCTCTGGCTGGAAGAATTGTTACCTAAGAATTTGTGATGAATGTTATGTCAGAGAGAAATGTTGCGGATTTTTTAGCACGTCCGGCGAACTACTTAGCACTCGAATTCGGCCAATTTTCCATAATGTAACGTTTGCATAATGTAACTTGACATTCGGGAAAGAGCGTGTATCGTGCATTGACGAGCAGAAAAGATGTCGCTTTAGGTAGGCCCGTATGACTTCCACTTGGCGCCTGAGGAGTCAGGATTTTTACGTCACGCTATATATTTTCAATAATTTCCTAAACAGAGTAGGAGGATAATTATGTGGAAAGGATTTGGAAAAATTCTAGGAGCACTGGCTCTAATAGGCGCAATCGTCGGAATTGGAAGTGGCCCAGTTAAGGCTTCCGTGCCAAACGAGAAACAGACAACCTCAAACTCACCCTTGTACTTGGAGCATAGCGCTCTCCACAACGGCGATTCCAGCACTCTTCTCGCCGATCACGAGTCCCATTACTCTCACTCGTCTCACGCCTCGCACGTGTCTCATCAATCAGGATATTAAACAGTGAGCGCTAAAGGAATACAACGACCCCGGAACCAGCGTGCTGACCGGGGTTTTTTCGTGCCTCCTCAGATTTGAAATCATTCAAAGGCAAAAGATGGGCCATGGCAAAAAGGATTTTTTGGAAAACCTGGTCTCTTCTGTTTTCTTCCCTGATGCTGGCGGGAGCACAAATCGGCGGCCAAGCCAAAACTGTCCAGGCTGCAAATCCTGTCGCACTGTCACAACCCCGAATAAAAGAATCTGAAAAACCAGCGCTTTTTCTGGAACAATTTCCTTCTCAGAATTCGCAGGTCATATTGGCGGGCCATTCTAGTCACAGCAGCCACGCAAGCCATGCAAGTCATACAAGCCATTATTCCGGTTCTACTGCTGATTCCGGGTCGTCAAACACACCTCCTCCAACAAGTACCAACATTGAATCGTCTCCTTCAAGCGCTCCGAGCAGTTCTTTTCAGAACTCACCGGCTCCAGCAAATACCGCAACAGAACTATCGAAGAGTGATTCGGATCATCCTCTACTCCCGTATGTACTGTCGCTTATCCTTGCTTTTCTAATTCCCTCACCCATTTCATGGTTAGCTCGTCGGAAGCTCAAAGCTGAGAATCGTTCTCTTCAGGAGCAGCTTCATAGGCAGACGGAAGTCGAAACTGAAGGTATGCGTCAGTTGAAGCAAGAAAATAATACCCTGAAGCAGATGAACGAGAATCTTAACGTCACAATCCAAACCCTCCGAAATAAACCTGCTCAATCGGAAGGTGTCGCAGATGCGGATAGGGCCGTGGGAGGTCGTGCCCATGAAGCTTACTGTACGACCAAGGAGAAAACGAAGCAGGCGGCAGCAAGTGCCGTCAAGACGACCCAGAGGGGTTTAGACGGGATAAGAAAAACAACGAAGAAAATCGGTTCGATTTTTTCGAGAAAAATCGGTTAGATTTTCGGCTCTAATAAAAGTTTCATAGTGGACGGAACTACGACGTCCTCCGGCTCCCTTAACCTCGGGAAGCAACATGAAAAGATTAAGATTACTGCTCTTAGTTACTACCGGCGCGATTGAGCACAGACAACACGTTGCAGAGTCACAGAAAAAAATTGTGTGGCCTCTCAGACCTCACTCAAGAGGAGCGGCATCGTTGAGCAAAGCCTTTATAGGCATGATGTTTTTATCATGGTTTTTGCTTTCTTGTGCTATACCACCAACTTTTGCGCCACCCCCACAAGCCCTGACCATTAAATCAGCCGCAGGGAACCCTCCAGGTTTCTACCCAGGCCTATTAGTAGCTCCCCCACAATGGGAATACGAGGCTGTGATACGTGATACTAAACCCGCCATCCTTGAAATAGAAACTCGGGTTGCGGCTATTCGTCAGGGCCAAATGAAAGCTGGTTGCATCGGTGAGGACGTCTTTACCTGTGTAGCAACACTATCCCAGTCGCTTGCAGTCACGACCGATCATGCCTATCGGACCCTAGGTGCAGAGGAAGACATCTTGTCGCAAAAGGAGAAGATTGATGTAACGGGAAAAGTCATTTTCCCCAAGAGCATCGGCTTTTATGCCTATGTTCCTGGGTGGAAATATTCTAATTCCATCTTCGATCCACACGTATATTTTGAAGTCCGAATAGGGGATGATAGAAAAATTCAGCAGATATTTATCCTACTCCCCCGTAGTCCGTCACGCGCACAAACCAAAGAAGAGTATGATGAAACGGGAATTTACGAGATCGTCTCACCGATATTATCGGCAACATGTCCAAAGTTGGAACGAGAAGAGTTTTACCGTTTTTTTGAAACCTCAGTCAAAACAGCAGAATTTTGGGTAGAATTTCCGATTTGCGCGAGAAGCTTATGGTATTACAGTAGTACTATCGGGATTAGATAGCCGCGCCATCGCGTAGACATCACAATGAACAGGGCTTCTGCTTGGCTGTTTTGATCTGGGGAGGCGAGCAGGCCCTCTTTTATAGGTGTCTGGAAAAGAGATTTGCGTTGCCGGTACCATCGAGAGTTCCAGGGATAAGCCCAAAATCATGGTGAAAGAGCCGGGCAGATTAAGGTTAAATGAGGTGAAAAATGTCTTCTCGTGCTCACACCTTTTTACGACAAACACTGCTGTTTTTACAATCCTGTTACTTTGCGCTAAAGGGATGATATGAACAATTCTATTCAGAGGTGTTATGATGTGGGGAACCCGAACTTTTTATGTTCTGATTTTGTCGTCGTTTTTGCTGTTGTATCCGTGCATTGCAATTGTGGCTTCGGCGGTTGAGGACGGAACGTATGATGCTCAAGTCGAAACTGATAGTGGAACGTACAGTGTCCCCGTGGAAGTAGAAAATGGAGAGGTAACAGGGGTACATTGGCCTAACGGTGGAGATATGAGCGTACAAGGTGCCGAAATTGAGGATGGGGAAGCAACTGGTACTAATTCCAGGGGTGACAGTGTCACAATTCAAATAGACGAGAGCGAACACTCTGATGATGGATCGTCAGAAGAATCAGAAGAATAATATCCGAGGATGGACCGGATAACACATTAACCATTGCAACTGGAGATGTGTCATGAAAAACTTTTTTAGAAAGTGTACTATTTTTGTTGTCCTGTTCTCGACGCTTTGTATTCTGCCGCTTGGCGCTGCCTATGCGCAGCAACAGGCCCAACAATTTCAAAGCGAGCAGCAAGCTCAAAAACATTGCCCAAATGACACGGTTGTATGGGTGAACACAAAGACCGGCGTATATCACTTCAAGGGGCAACGTTGGTACGGGAACACCAAAGATGGCGCTTATGAGTGTCGTAAAGAAGCCAACAAAGAAGGAGATCGAGGGACACGTAACGGGCAATAGTTCTTAATCCTTTCTCACTTGGCAAGGACTCGGGGCAGGTCTTTTTAGACCATGTCACGCATTCCGCGATAATATCTCAGACACTATTTCTGGGTTCTTTCCGCTGAATCCTGCCCATCAGTAGTTGCTCGGCAAGAGTATGCAAGTACTCGATCTGTCAGCCTCGGTAATTATCCAAAATTTTTCAGAATTTGAGTCAGACTCGTCAAGCAGGTAAACGGATAGAATTCGGAACCCCTCACGTGAAGACAAATTATTTTCACGGGCATCGTCGGGACAAACACAACCCCAATCGCCACGAGCGTGCCTGGAAAGACATTCCAGCACTCTTGCAGGCGCTACAGCTTGCAGCGCGTCGGGTGTGCCAACGATTTGGCCGAGAGGGAACGGTTTGTAAGCAGTATTCAATTTCTATCTCCTTCAAAAAATGGAGAGGGCGGCTTCAGGTTTAAGTGGAAAGGCACAAGCAGGCAAGCCTCTCTCCAGTGTGCAGCACTTTGCAAAGCGTTTTTAAGAGCTTCCAATAGCTCCTGTTTGGTGACTTTGCTGAGATTTTCGGAAAAGTATGTGAACACGACATCTTCCATGGTTGTACGCCTTTTCAATAAGGGCGGCCCATACCAGCGCCGCCTTCAAAATAGACTTTGGCAAGGCCCTCTACCTGTTGCGTATAAAGGGAGCCGTCGTTCCGCTTTCTCCCGAATTTGTTTCGTTACGATTGGCGTCGGAGCTTTCAAGTGCCTGCCGCCTGGAAGCTTCGAGTTCTGCTTGGGCGGCGAGGGCAGACCCAAACACTATGCCGGTAAAAAGCACGGAATTATCAAGACAACCAAAATGATGACAATGTGGAATGAACATTTTTTCCCCTTTCTCTCATGTGCCGTGAGTTCCCTGTGTTATGGGCGGCCCCAATGGTGGAACCGCCCTGATCCGGGCTACTCACTGGGTTGCTCAGGTTGTAATCCGTCTGCCGGAACCACGACATCGGCGGCAGGCACTTCGACCGGCACTACTTTATCCTCGAATTGAAGTTTACCGGCAGGATTGACTACCACTCCACGATCCTTCCAATGTCTGTACTTGGGGTTCTTGAGATCTGTTGTAAAAGTCTGAATGCCTCCTTTTTTGACTTCGGGAAACTCGACCAACACGAGCGCAACGATTTCTTTGGCGTCGTGCGTCCCTGCCTCCAGGAGTTCGCAAACCCTCGCGATATAGGGCCTCTTGGAAACTCTCGCCTTCGGTGCTGCCTGTTCTGGCTGAGTAGTCTGTTCGACTGCTGCCTGCGTAACTTCCACCTGGGCTTCTGGATTGGCAAATACTTCCTGTTCCGTGCCTTCCACGATTGTTGAGGGAACAGTTTCTTCAAGATTGGTGATTTCGGGTTGCACTTTGCGCTTTGCCATGATACAATCTCCCTTTAAAGTAATGAATTTTGTTAAGCAATTACAACTTTTATATGTGGATTAGATTGAAAAATAAAGCGGAAATATAAGCTAACCATAAATCTTTTTAGGAGTGAGATTATGGAAATAGAAGTACATCACATTAAGAGTATCTTGGGCATGATTGATAAGTACCTGAGGATACCGGGGGTACCCGTTTTATCTGACAAAGGACGAGATGATAAGTTGGCGGAAACGTTAGGGGAGTTACGGCGTATGGTTAACGAGTGTATAGAGAGCAAGGATTACGATATGCTCATATATAGAGGTCAGGTAATTAAATTAATGAGTAAACTATACGACGATGTAGGGAGCACATTGGAGTTTCAAATTAAACAGCATCGAAATTATGAGGATGGTGACATGGCCCTATTCGCGAGTATAGGCGAGTAAGATAAAGGCCAATAATTATGTGCAATAACAAGCTCGGCCACGGAATATTCGTTGACATGGTGTTCAGATTGCAATGAAACCCGGTATGCGACCCCAAAGTTCCTCAAACATCGACAGAAACGTCAAAAGAACGCATCATGCCTTCTCGTCGCTTCTCAACGGCTGCGATCCATCTCACCGGGATACGTTGGGATAGTTACCTATTTCGAGAAATAATAGAAGAGAAGACGGTTCTCGTTGGTTGTATTTGCTGGAATCAAGGTGTTCAAACGCCTGAACAGTTAGCTGGAATGGAAAGCCCCGTTGAGAAACCGGGGCTTTTAGTAGAAAGCGCCTCATCACGCGGCCTTCGGCCTCGACTTTATTGGCGAAGTTTCTCCTTTCCATGCTCCTCACATTCGTTCGTCGCATTTTAATCGAGGTCATATTTCCGCTCTCGTTACAACGTATAACGAGAGAGCGGATTAATATGAGTCAAACACTTGATGCATAAGCGTTTGCAATGGTAATCTCCTATATTTTTAGAGATTAATATCTTAATCCCCTGCGAACACACGCTGTGCAAGCGTTTGACCGGAAAAAGGCGGTAATCAAGATTAATTGGAAACGTTCTCATTATAAATTCTCTTCTCTTTTAATCTCGTAAACGTAATTTGTGCTTACACCAACTTCTTCCGCTATCTTTTTGACTGGCATGTCTTGCTTTAGCCTTACAATCACCAAGCCCCTCTTAGAATTATCTTTATCCTTGTCATTAGTGCCTTTTCGTTTCTTTTTGCAGAATTCGCTGGTTATGTATGGTTTGCCAATTTCGAGGCATTGTAAAATACGAACTTCAGGTGGTTTTGCGCCATCTCTCACTGCGAGCATATCAAGTCTTAAGATGTTGTCTTCCTTTTGCTCTTTGGTTTGATTCATAGCAATCATGGCCGTGACTTCAGCGTTTTTAGTTTTGCTTTCGCTGAAATTTTTCATGGTGAGATATTCTTGGTCGTATCCGTTGCTGTCGCTTTGAGTAGCAGTCACAAATAAACAGTGGTATTTCTGGCTAAACTGTCGGGCCATCCTCCATTTCTGGGTTTCTTGGTGCCGGACTTCGAGTTTAGGATTTTCGGGACAATGGATGTCAATATAGTCGTCGATTATGACGTCAGGCACAAAGTTGTGTTTACGTTGCCAAATCTCTAGCTGGCGCTCCATTTCTTTGAAGGTAAGAGTACCATTTAGGTAAAACTTCATGCGTATTCCGCCGCCACGCTTTTCACGTCTGAGTTTCCATTTCCGGCGTTCATCTGTTGTGATTTCTTTCGAAATGTTTGGGAGTTCTCTGATTTCGTAATTTCCTTCAAAGTCGGTAGGGTATTTTACTTTGATTATTTCTCCAGGGGGTTTGTCACGGTGGTTTGGATATCCACCAAGATACTGGGCTAATCGCTTGTATCGTTGCGGTTTCGTCATGTCGCCGCTCTCAAACACCGCCACATTTTTTCCGGCTTGTAACGCTCTCATCGCTATTTCCTGCAACATGAAAGACTTGCCCCTCTTTTCGGGCGCAAGGAAACTGATAAAACTCTCTCTGTACAGCTGAGCGTTTAGGAATTCGCCCAAGGCCCCCGGCAGTTCGAACAGAATTTCGTTTTGATTATCGGAGAAAGCTTCTTCCCAGCCTTCTTCATCGTCCAGAGGGTCACAGCCGTCGTCCATGACTGTGTTCGTTGGTAAAAATTCCCTTATACAGCTTTCGCCGCCGTCCAAGTCACCGTTCTGGAGGTATTTATCCAAGTTATTGCGGACTTGCTCCATGTGTTTTAAGCGGCAAAAGTCAATGGTTCTGTCGATGTGGTAGCTTGTGTTAAAGTCTGTCGCTCTGCGCTCGAACTCACCACTCAAGGAAGTGAGGAGCCCCGATATATATTCTTTGTCGTCATCGTCAAGGCGGCTTTCATTCTGTATAAATAAGTCTATGATATACTTTTTGGGGGTATCCTTATACTCTCTAAAATATTCTCGGCACCAACGGAGAATAGTTATTGCACCTTTGGCTTCCAGGTAAGATTCGTGCATCCAGCTATCGACTTGCTCGACATAATCTTTTGAAACAATAAATCCAGTTAAAATGATTCGATGAATAGTTCCGTCAAAGTGTCTTAATTTCATGTCAGTCTCCCTTTCTTTTGTTAAGAAAGGCGCGACTTGGTGTACTGTCATTGGTTACAATGCTGTTACTCTAAAACATTCTATATTAACAATGTTAGTTTCATCCGCGCCATTTTCGTAAACGAGCTGAGTTGATTTGCCGATCATCTCAGCTCGTTTACTGTTACTGTTAGATACTAATTGCCTACGCTTTCTGCGAAGGCTCCCATCTCGGCGGTTATTTTCAACCTCAACAATCTCTCGGCTGTTTCACGGTCTACGAACGTCAAAGCCTTCCCCAAGGGCCAGCAGAAATCTAAGGCACCTGCTTTTCGCCAGCCGTATAACGAAGCTGTACAAATGCCTAGTGCCTCAGCTAGTGTCTGAAGGCGAACGTATTCGTTGCCATCTACTGTTACGTAATTAATTCCTCTCATTTAATATCTCCTTTCATAGAATTGTTAAGTTCGTTAATGTATTAGACACTGCAAAAAGTGGATTGAATCAACCTTTCATTCACCCTTATTGAGTCAACCTCAACCTGACAAGTCACAGATATGTATGACAGGTATAAAACATATGTAATGTTACACATCTTAAATAGGAGACCGACATGGACGTAGTATCTTGCCAAGTAACCGCGATTCCAATCGCTATATGGAAGACGTTCCGGAAACTATGTATTGAGGAGGGCGTGCCTGTTAATCACAAAGTAAAAATGCTTATTGAAGCAGAGGTCATTCGCCAGGTGAGTGGAGAGTAATCTAATAGTTACAAACGAAAAAGCAAAAGGAACGAGACAATGGATACGAAAGGAATAATTCGACCATCAAAACAGAAAACCGAAGACAGTATGAAAATGAAACTGGACATACTGCAAAGCGACAATATGGAATTTAACGACACTCAAGAACATGACCGCGTTACCGAGAAATTATCATACTCAGTGCCGATGGCCCCGCTCCCGCCAACCCCCGATTTGGGCCTTAGCAGTTACATCGGCAAGTACGTTCAACTTCACTTGAGAAATGGGAGTGTAGTAACGGGAGATATGATTAGGCCTCAGCGGGATCTCGTCCGACTGGAAAATGTTGAAAAGACCTGGAAGGGTTTTAGGTTAAGGGGTGACTGGGGTGCTGTACGTGACGATACCGTGGCAGAGATTTATCCTGGAAATGCCCAGGTGGAGAAAATCGAGTAGCCATGACTTTGCCGAAATCGCCGTGGGTCAGCAAGTTGGGTTATGGTGGACGCTTCCTCTGTGAGCCGCATCTACGCGGCGAATGCTAAATTTGAACACACCGGATAATGCTTTCCGGTCTGTGAGTCGATGACAGCCAAGGAATGCCGCTACGCGGCGTTGGCTGATCTGCGAACCGCTGTGATAAATCGTTCAACAAAAATGCTTAATGCTGCCTAGACCTTAGAATGGTCCGTTGCTCAGATTCAGCCAAAGGACTGAGCACTGCATTCCCAAGTCTGAGATACTCTCGAACAATACGGACTTTTCGGCAAATGCTGTTCAAACGCTTGAACAGATTTTATGAGTTAGTTTGTTTCTTGGACTTTGGATTAAGTTTGCGCTTAAAAGCCTCACACGGCTTGAAATGAACCGTACAGCTCTCTGGAAGAGTTATTCGCTCCTTAGCTTTGAAGTTCTGTGCCTGACGCCCTGCCGCAATTTTCCGCTTCGAAAACTCGCCAAAGTCAGGGATTGTAACTCCGCCTGCCTCAATCCATTTCCGCAACACTTTCCAGGTAGCTTCATATACTGCGGCGGTTTGAGCTTCCGTTGGCGGTTTGACCGGCTTTAACAATTCGACCTTCTCATGTATTTCAGCAACAAGTTTAGCAGCCTCCTGATGAATCATAACAATAGTCAAGTCTCTCATTTTTAGTCTCCTTGAGAGCCATCCTCATAAGCAAAAAGCATGCCACAAAAATTCTTTACAGATTCAGGATTTTATTTAATTTGCCTCAAGCTTGAGGGCATAACATGGCGAAATTATTATATATATTGACTCAGCCTTTTACCTGCTGTACCTTGGGGCAGCTTCAGTGAGAAGCCATAACCTAACATTTTTAAGGAGAGTTTATTATGGAAACAAAAGTGCGTGAGAGTTCTGAAACAGAAGAAAAAGAGAAGAAGGAAGGTTCTGTCACCGCTTCCACACCCGAACCGCAAGAATCGGAGAAATCTGCGGGAGAAATGACGACGGAGGCGGCAGTGGCTGAAGCAGAACCCGAAGTCGAGGCTGAGGAGGCGGTAGAAGTCGAGGCAGAAATCGAAGCCGAGGCAGATGCACAAACAAAGGAAACGAAACCTGGGTTTTTTCCCGACGAAGAACTGAAGCTCCAAGGGACTGCTGTAATCACTGGCCCTCCCCTGAAGGTCAAGAAAAGCCAGCCAGAAATGGCGAAGTCTACCGAGCTGAAAGAAACACGCAAGATGTCAGAAACAGAAAAAGTCGAGTATTTGCGGAAATTCATGCCTGTCGAGCACATTGAACTCTTGTCGTCGAATGACAAGTCGGCCTTGGTCAATGCTTACAGGAAAACAGAAAACCCTGAGCAGTACAAATCGCCGGGTGCACGGTTGATAATGAAAGTGTCAGAATACGATGCGCTCACGGACGAACAAAAGGCAGAGCTTGGTGGGGAGGCCTATACCGGTCCTGTGTACGGAACCATTGAAATTTGGGACCGTCTACAAACTCAGTATGAGATGCGGGGGAAAACCCTGAAGCAGGCCGAAAAAGAATTCTGGTCTGAAAAATTCTGGAAGCTCATGCCAATCCGAGATGACCGGATGACAATCCTGGAGATGCCCTTGGAGGACCTAGTGCGCCAAACCCGAGACGAGATCAGAGAGAATTTCGTCCGCACGATGGAATTGGACCTCGATACGGGTTACAAAGTCCTTTCTCGTTTTCACGCTCCTCCGAAGCTCGTTCAACTTAAGAGCGGGAAAATTCTTTGGAAAGACCCGGAACCAGCGAAGGTAAGCTACCGGACGCTGATAGAGGACCCGGAATTTGACATGCCTCTGTCCTCTCTTCATCTGGCAGTTGCCCTGGCTAAGCAGGACCTGCAGTTCCGTTACTTCCGGACCGATGTATCACATCTTAAAAAAGGACATCTCCAGGTTCTTACCCAAGTGAAAGTGCTCATCTTCAAGACCCACTGGATTGAAAAGCTCAAAGATGAGCCGATGTCTGTCCGTGAGTTCGCTGATGCTATCAAAACTTATCTCCATCCGAACCAAGTAAAGCTGGAGCCACCTCGAAAGCTGCTGCGAAGGCTGACAGAATTAACAAAACTGTCATTGCCGGTCTTAGAGAACATAACGGAAAAAGACTTGGTAGCTGAGGCTGGCTCTAAGCCATTGGAAACGCTGGAGAAATGGGAAAGCCAGCTTAAGGATATCCTGGAAATTGTAGAAGGGCTGAAGCTGCGGTACTCAGAACGCCAGGTCTATTTTGAAACTGAAGCTTCTGTTCAAGCGCTTGAACAGGATGAATTACCTGAGACTGTAGATCCAGATACTAACCTCTAATCCCGCTTAAGTTCCCACCATGAGTCTCACCCGGAAATAGTTGTATAGGTTAGGGCGATCGTGGCCCTGGCTATTGTCACCTGCCCGTCTTCGAGCGGCTGGCGCAGAAGATCGAGCACGTTTCGCCGGAACTCCGGGAATTCGTCCAGGAAAAGCACCCCGTTGTGGGCGAGGCTGACTTCCCCGGGCTTCGGCATGTGGCCGCCGCCGACAAGGCCGGCGTCGGATATGGTATGATGGGGGGCGCGAAATTGCCTCTTGACGATGAGCGGGCTGTTATTGAGCATCGCGGCGACGCTGAATACCTTGGAGGTCTCCAGCGCCTCGTCGAAGCTAAGCGGTGGAAGTATTCCGGAGAGACGCTGGGCCAGCATTGTCTTTCCGGAGCCGGGCGGACCGATCATGAGAACGTTATGCGATCCGGCTGCGGCGACCTCCATGCCTCGCTTTGCGTGCTCCTGCCCCTTCACGTCTTCGAAATCCAGCTCATCGAGCGCCTCGGCGTTCCATATCGAATCCAGGTCTGTCTTGACGACAGGCAGGTCGGAGCGGCCGTTCAGAAATTCGACGGCTTCCGAGAGGTGATTTACCGGGCGCACCGAGACCGTATTCAATACAGCGGCCTCCGGGGCGTTTTCGGCCGGAAGGATGATATTGGCATAGCCGGAATCCCGCGCCTGGATTGCCATCGGCAGGCACCCGGCAACCGGTTTCACCCTGCCGTCGAGCGCAAGCTCACCGCAGAAGATCATCCTGGCGGCTTTCTCCGCGTTCACGCACCCCACTGCGGCAAGTATCCCGACCGCAATGGGCAGATCGAACCCGGCCCCTTCCTTTTTGAGGGAAGCCGGCGCAAGGTTTACGGTTATACGCTCGAAAGGGAAGGGGTACCCGCTGTTCTGAATTGCCGCCTTGACCCTGTCCTTGCTCTCCTTGACGATATTGTCGGGCAGGCCCACCGTCGAAAAAGTGGGAAGGCCCGAAGCCAGGTCCACTTCGACCTCTACGAGGATGGCGTCGATGCCGAGAAGAGAGCATGTGTAGGTTTTGGCGATCATGGGTTATGCCCTTTGATATCGGGAGAAGTTTCAATACTGGGATATTATTGACATAAAAACAGAAGGATAGCAACGATACTTGCTGGATCATGGTTTGGCCGCATTGAGGCTATGAGCAGTGGACAGCGGGACCGGAAAAAAGCTTTTCCTATTCACCATTCACCATTCACTGCTCACTGCTCACTGCTCACTGCTCACTGCTCTTAGGTCTTGGCGATCAGCCCACCTCTTTCAGATAGTCGTCTACGCTTCTAGTTTGAAGTATCTCGGCTTTGTGTTTCGAAATTATTTTGAGGATACGGAATGCCTCATCGATGACGGCTGGTTTGAAAACCTTAACCAGAGCTGACGTAGATGGATAGGTTAATAGTGTTGCCACCCAGTTATATTTCGTCAGATCCCCGAACATAGAAAAAGGTTGCTCGCCTTCCTGGATGATAGGGATAAACGGAATCTGGTAATCCGGCACCGTTAACGCCAGTTCGAGGGGAGCAGATTTTGGATTGGTAATATCGGCGATCACAAACAGGCTCATACTTGAAAGTGTTTTGATGGTCTCTATAAAATCCCTGGATGTGGCGCGCTCGAAATCGAAAATGATCGGAATCAAGCTGTGTCTACGCAATGTGTCTGCAATGGTATCAAGCACTGCTTTTCGTTCGGGAGTAAATCTTCCCAAAATCAACACCGCTTTGGATGAGATAGTGCCGATGATGTTACGTAGTTTGTCACGTGTGAGCAAGAGATAGACAAATTGGGCGACCTCTAAGTTGTCAACGGTGATCTTAGGTTCGTCTACGGGGGTGATGACGAGATTGTTCTGTTTAGTGCCCTCATTCGTCTTCAAATTCCAAGCAGACACCCCGTAGACCTCGGCATCGCGGAGATCCGCATCTTCCAATTTGGCGCCGACGAGGGTGGCTCCTTCGAGGATGGAGTATCGAAGCACTGAGTTGCTCAGATTTGCTGAGGTCAGGTTTGTGTCGATCATTCTTGCACCAGTGAGCCGTGCATGCTTCAGGTTCGCCCTGTAACAATTTGCTCCTGAGAGGGCCGCGCCCTCAAGATGAGCATGGGGTAGTTCTGCGTTTGCCAATTTGGCCGACTTGAGGTTCGCCTTTGTGAGGATGGCTCCATTAAGATGGGCGCTTCCGAGATATGCGGAATCGAGTTTTGATTCCCTGAGGTTTACGTTGCGAAGATTGGCAATTCCCAGTCTGGCCTCGCTGAAATTTGCCCCCCTCAAATCCAATCCGTCTAGATTTGCCGCGGTAAGGTCGGGAATTATCGCAGGGTTCTGTTGTCTCCACGAATTCCACGCATCGACACCTGATCTGAGAATCTTGAGATGTTCCTCATTTGCCATTGATATTCCACCAGTGAAATTATGGAGTGCAGCGGCCCAGTCGGGTCACAAAACCCTAGCGTAAGGATAATTTATATAGCGCTTGGCCTGTATTGCCTGTTCGAAAGCATGGCGCAACAAAGAGGTGCTTTGAGTTTTCCTTTCATCTTTACATACTTGAATACATAATCTACTCAATCACCTGCAAACCGCGCCCACCTGGATGAAGCTTTACAGCAGGTTAAGGAAAACAAAACAGTCCCCCTCCCTTCTGAGGACCTATGAACATCCTGTTTAGCGGGCTGGCAGACGCTAGCGCGTCCCCAGGGTCAGGCCCAGGAATTTGAAGCTTTCGCCCGGTTTGCGGGCAAAATCGAGTGAGTATTCGGTGTTCTTTACATACCAGTTAAGGAAGTAGGTGTTGTCGTCAACCTTGCTGGGCTTCCCGGCAGCAATAATTTTTTTCTTTAGCGCAGGGGTGAACATTCTGTCATAGTTGTTCAGAAAGGCTTCTTTGGTCTTCACCTGAAGGTTTTCACTCGCTTCCCAGGTGAAGTTTGGAAAATTTATCAAACTTGCCATTTTTTCCTTATCGTCAGTATCGGCCGCTTTTCTAAAGTCCCTGAAAAACAGGCCAAAGCTATCATCGTTCCGGGCGGGGCCGGCAGCAAACGCAAGGGCTCCGATAGAAAAGAAAGATAATAATAAAACAATTAGAACCCGTTTCTTTGTCATACTTCCTCCGCCTTGCAGTTTTGATTTGCAACCGATAAGTATCCAATTCTAAGCCATTATTCATTGGTTTTTCTCAAGCTCACGACGGATTATACCAGAAAAGGGCGATTCTGCGCTCTTTTTCAAATCACCGGAAAACATAAGGTCGTGCCCGTGCAACCGGCCTGATATGGTTGGACCGGGGTGAGTCGGACCGGGTTGGACCGCTTACGGTGGACCGGAGTCGGGCCCAATGCCGCTAAGTTAAGAGAAATATCTGTCCTTTCGCGTCCTTATGGGGCTCGGGAGGAGGCGAATTCCTCCAGATTTTTAGAAGGTCGATATTCGAGCTTGAAAAGTGAGTGATAGAGCATTAAGAGTTATTCAACTGCCGACTTCACTGACATCGACTTAGCCCGAGAGTTGCGCGCGCTCAAACCGTCCTTCCTGTAGCACTTCTCACCGGTTTCGGCGCAAAGATCGGATTCAAGGGTTCCTGATGAAACCTGGTATTATTAAAGACCTTGCGGAACAGGTGCGGAAAGTTCCGGACGAAAGCACGACCTGAAAAAGACAAGAGATATGGCTCTTATCCTGATTATTGACGATGAAAAGGCTTTCGGTGATCTGCTCGCCAAGATAATAGGCGATGCAGGGCACGAGGTCGCCATTCGCCTGACCCTTGCCGGGGGGCTCAAAGAGGTTCTTGCCCGCCCCTATCAACTCGTTCTGCTCGATGTGCAGTTGCCCGATGGAAACGGATTGAGTGCAATCGGGAAAATAAAGGAGGCGCCCTCCGCCCCGGAGGTCATTATCTTAACCGGGGCCGGCAACCCTGACGGGGCTGAATCCGCGATAAGGTGGGGCGCGTGGGACTACATCGAAAAGCCTGCCTCAATAAAAGGAATCATGTTGCCGGTGCTCCGTGCCCTGGAATACGGCGATGAGAAACGTTCCAAAACAAGAGCAATAGCCCTGGACCGCAGAGAAATAATCGGGGACTCTCCGGCTATCAGGACCTGTATCGATTATCTGGCCCAAGCTTCCAGAAGTGACGTGAGCGTACTTATCACCGGGGAGACGGGGACGGGAAAGGAGCTGTTTGCCAGGGCCCTCCATGTGAACAGTTCCCGCAGCGATAAGCCCTTTGTTGTCGTGGACTGTGCCGCCTTGCCCGAGACTATCGTGGAAAGCCTCCTTTTCGGACATGAGAAAGGGGCCTTTACGGGAGCAGATAAGAGCGCCGGCGGAATTATCAAACAGGCTCACGGTGGAACCCTCTTCCTCGACGAGGTTGGAGAACTCCCAAAGTCTCTCCAGAAAGCCTTCCTGCGAGTCCTCCAGGAACATCGTTTTCGCCCTGTCGGCGGCAAGACGGAGGAAACAAGCGATTTCAGGCTGATTGCCGCGACCAATCGAGATCTCGACCAGATGGTTGCATCTGGTTCTTTCCGCAACGACCTCCTGTTTCGCATTCGATCCTGCTCCATTCAACTCCCCCCACTGCGGGAACGCGGGCAGGACGTCAGGCAGCTCTCCCTCCACTACATGGCCCGGGCGTGTGGAAAAGCCCAGCTTGGGATGAAGGGTTTTTCTCCCGATTTTTTCGATTTCCTGGAGACTTATAACTGGCCCGGCAACGTTCGTGAACTCTTCGCTGCTCTCCACAGCGCTCTTATTGCCGCCTACGATGACCCGCTTCTGTACCCTTTTCATCTGCCCGTGGAAATTCGGGCAAAGGCCGCTCGATCTTCCCTTGCACACAAAGCGGTTACGGGGCCGGGCGAGAAACGTGAGACAATCGAAAGGGTTGCCGGAAGCGAACCACTCCCGGCGTACAACAGTTTTCGCACGATACTCATAGAGAGCGGTGAAAAGGAATACTTCGGGGAAATTGCAGTACGTGCGGGCGGAAGCGTTGCTGAAGCCTGCCGGATCTCCGGGCTATCCAGGTCCAGGTTGTACTATTTTCTCCAAAAATACGGCCTTTCCTTTGATAAACATTCCCCTTCTGCTCCGAAAAATCGCTAGCTCCGAGACATTTCTGTCCTGATATTCAGGACATTTGTCCCAACCTTCAGGACGAATTTCACAACGGACCACTTCATTTGCTGTTTCTCCAGCCAGGAATCCCTATCCATGGCCGATCTTCGCACATGGCACACAGGTTGCTCTATGAAGCATCGGACTGATGGAGAGTCAAATTTCGACAGGAGCAACGCAGAAATGAAAATATGCCTTTGTGGGACGGATAAAGCGGCAAATGCTATTGCCGGTTTAGAAAAACTCATAGGGGACATTCTCCCGAAAGAGTGCCTCTATTCCTGCCGTGACATAAGAGATTTCGAACAAAGGTTAAGAGATCCAAGACGGGCGACCGACCTCGCTATCCTGGTTCCGGCCGATGAACCGGAACTCGATGAATTCGCTGCTCTTCGTGAACTCTACGATGACACCCGAATTCTTCTTGTCCTGGGTGAACGCAGTCCCGGGATGATCGTGAAGGGACACTCCCTGAGACCACGATTCATGGCTTTTGCCGATACCGAACCGGGGGTCGTGAGGAGCGTGCTGGAAAAGATGACCAATTCCGCCGGCAACGGAAAAAGCGTGGAGATGAAAGAATCATGAAGAACACAGTAGAGCGGTGGACTAAATAAACCAACCAAAAGATGGGGGAAAAGGAAATGATCAAGATCGAACTGCGCACGGATGATGGAGAAAGGCTTGAACTTGAAATCAGCGATCAGAAGCATGTTTGCTGGCAGATCATGCCGGGAGGAGATGGAAAGGAAGAACGGGGATTTTGCCAATGGAGTGAGTTGGAAAGCGATCTGGCAGAAGGCATGAGGGACGTTGGGGCAAAGATCGTCGATGCTGTGCAGTTATGGAGAGATAACTTCATGCTTGCAAACTGAAGACCTCGGCTCAGGGGGAAGATAATTCCCCTGGCAAAAACTATTAACTATCCAGTTATAAATATGACTTATACCAGGTTGCGTTCAAAATTCCCTTGGCCAAGCACCTTTTCCGGAGAAGGGCATCCCATGCACATGCCCGAATCCCTCCCTTTTCTACAGAGTGCATGCCCCATCACGGATCGGCACGATCCAAAACGCAACCTGGTATAAGCTTTTTCAGCAGTCCCGCGCGGTGCGGAAACGCCGATCAAGCGGAGGCGACAACCGAAGCGCGGGCAAGCCGAATAAACGGGCCGACCTCCGTCATCCGTCCTCTGTCCTCCGGGCGGCAGCGTCTTTTCCCGAATCCGCAGCCCCGAAATTACCTTTGACTTCACCAATTAGAGTTACAAACTCATCAGTCCAATCTTGGCCGGCAGAGAGGGCCCGATTGGTCCGATGTCTATGGTCGCAAGCCTTGGCAACCTGGACATGACGATGAAAGTCGGCATGACAAGGAGTTTATTCATGCCTTCCAGTGTGAGTTTGCAAGAGTTCTTGGCCCAAGGCGAAGAGAACTGATTAGCTCAGCTTTATGAACGACAACAGCAAATTGAGTTGTCATTCGTTCGCCAAATTGGCAACACTATAATCTGGCCTCATGATCTTATCACGAAATCCGAGATCGAGTCCCTCCGGGCGCATCTCGATCAGTACCTGCGTAAGTTTCATCAGTAACAGGCCAAAGCCCAAACTGCCGGAAGGCGTCGACGGAAAGCCGGCACGTTGGTTGATGAGGATAACTTTTGGCTAAAAATAATTCTGTTGCTTACAATTATTATTCTATTAAAATAGAAGGTAGATCGCATTACCACATCGCCCAGCCCTTGAATCGAACCTGGAACAAGAATTGGCGAGGTGAATTCTATGCGAAGCCCCCAATATAAGCAATCCGCACGGTTTTCTCCGAAAATAAAGATCGTCTCCTGCTCCATGGCTGTCAAGTCAATCGTGTCGATTATACTCTTCATTTCTGCATTGCATTTCCCGCCTCGGGAGGGGTGGGCCAGGCCTGTCACTGAAGAGGAAGGGTGGAATGCGGCAACGAACTGGGCCCGCATGGAATCCAAGCCCATGGGGGCGTCGATCGGCCACGAGCTCAGAAGCATCCGTACCTTTACCGATGAGGCTGGTGATCCCGTCTACTATGTAGTCCAACTCGCCCCTTCGGGGCTGATATTCTTGCCGGCGGACGACCAAGTGGAGCCTGTCATCGGTTTCGTAAGCGATGCGACATCCTACGATCCTTCACCCGCCAATCCCCTTGGGGCGTTGGTGAGCCGGGACATCCGGGGACGGGTGGCCTTCGTAAGGGAAAAAGAGGCCAGGGCTTTGCAAGACCGTGAGACACCGGCGGCCGCCAAAGCACGAGAGAGGTGGGCTCGGCTTTCCAGACCAATAGACGGCAGTGAGGACGCGGGGCTCGCTTCGAGCGGTCCTCCAGATCGCTTGGGAGGTGTGTCCGATGTGGTGGTGCCTCCTTTTGTGCGAAGCAAATGGAACCAGGCGGAGGCGAACGGAAAAGGACCAAGTTCGACAAGTACCTGCCCTTGCTTCAATTATTACAATCCTCCCAACAAGTGGGGTAATCCCGGCAATTACCTCTGTGGCTGCTTGACAACCGCGATGGCCCAGATCATGCGCTACTGGAGGTATCCAGCCGCCGGCATCGGGGTCTTGTCGGGAGAATACAGCGTTGACTTTGGCCGCCAGTTAAAGGGCAAGACGCTTGGGGGAGATAACAACGGGGGGCCCTACCACTGGGCAAACATGCCCTTGGAGACCAGCGCCTGCACCCCGCTCTATCAACGGAAGGCTATTGGAAGGCTCACCTGGGATATTGGACTCGCCCTGGACACTAATTATACCCTGGAGAACTCCTCTCCCGGTTTTGACAATTCCTCTCGAAATTCCGTCAGCATCCAAGCTGCATTCATCAACGTATTCCATTACAGCAACGCCATCGATGCCGAGATTGACGGAAATAACCTGTCGGCAGGCGATCTCTACACGATGGTCAATCCCAATCTGCACGCCAGGTACCCCGTAATGTTTCACATCCAGGGGCCGGTCACCGGCCATAGGGTAGTTTGCGACGGGTACGGCTACAATGGATCCACGATCTATCATCATCTGAACCTGGGGTGGTCCGGTATTGACGACGTCTGGTACAATCTGCCGGAGGTCGATGCTGCGGAAGATCGCGACTTTACTTCCATAACCGGATGTGTTTACAACATTTATACCTCTGGCACGGGTGAGATCATTGCAGGTCGCGTAATAGATGTGGTTGGAAATCCCATTAGCAGGGCAAAGGTTCAGTTGAACGGCCAAGACGGCGGCTTGCGTTTTACGACTACCGACGCCAGGGGTGTTTTCGCCTTCACCAAGGTCCCGTCGGCTACTTCTTACACCGTCAGAGTAGCCAAAAAAGGGTACTCCTTTAGACCAACGCGGGTTTCAACTGGCACCAGTATCGATTACAACATCCACACGGGCAATGTGTGGATGCAGAATTTGAAGGCTATTGGCAAAGTGCCCGCTGCCCCGTAATGAAAATGCTGGCAGGCACTTGGAATGCAAGACAGACAATACCTGCTTTATAATTTTATTCATTGTTAGCCACGCAAAGAAATAATTGGATGCGAAGTCAATGCGCTTAATTCAATAATAGTATACCACGGATTGATTTGGCCGTTCAAAACGGCAACCAGAAGCGGCAAAAAGAAGAAGGGCAGGCGAAACGGTGAATGGCTGTGTGGGTTGCTCACTCATCACCGTTCAGTGTCCTCAGGTTTTGGCGATCAAGGCGGATCTTTCATGAGAGTTGGTTTGTGATTACGCGTGGTCATTATTTGCATAAATCTGGATTGAAGGCAACGATATGATTTCGGGAATTATCTGATTTCGTGGCGTTTTTCCAATTGCTAAGCCGGTTTTCAATGTGCATAATCCAGCCATTGGAGCAGAAAGTGAGACGCCGCTCCTTCTTCGATGACGCCATTTTGTTGGAGGTGCCCCATGAAAGCGTACGAATATTATGCCGAAATCCTGCCGGACGGGCACTTGTCCGTTCCCGATGATCTCAGGGAAAAGCTGAAACTGGATTGGAAGGTGAGAGTTATGCTTTTCCTGGAAGATGACGACACCGTTTGGGAAAAGCTTACTATTTCCGAGTTCGTCGCAGGATATGCCGAAAAAGATTCACTTTATGATAGCTTATAGATTTGGCGACATCGTCCTTATTGGGTTCCCGCATACTGACCTGCATGGTGTTTCTAAAAGGCCTGCGATTGTCATGTAGGACTCCGGCGACCAAGACATCGTCGTCGCCAGAGTAACCGCTCAATTATATGCGACTGATTCAGATCACAAAATTGTCGACTGGCAGAGATGCGGTCTTCTTGCTGAATCCTTTGTAAGGCTCGGCAAGCTCGCGACCATACAGAAGCGCTATGTTATCAGACAATAGGGCGCTCTGGAACTTGGAGAAATTGTAGAATTGAAATCGAAGTTGAGAAAGATGTTTTCATTGTAGAGATTGGGTTTTCTGATCCACAGAGCTGCCTTAGAAGGGGGAAAATAGCCCCAAAAGTGAAATGTTGGTCCTGTAATTTCAGCTACTTACCCTGCTGGACATTGGAGATATCTCAGTAATATCGAATAATTAGCTTGGCACGACCCCTTTTAATTTGATCGGCAAGGGCGAAGCCGCAAGCGTGCCACAGTGGGGCAAGCCCTAATCTTGGATTTTCGGCTTCCACTCCCTAGCTAAACGCACCCTATAACATTAAGAGATTCTGTGCTCCGAAACCTGACGACAATCCGCATCCTTTTTGCTCGGTGGCTATGATAGCCTCACCAAGAGCCAAACGATGAGGACATTAACCCCTGATAGAATCAACGAGGCAGCCCCAAGGACGTAGACAGTTGTCCATCCAATCTTAGGCGCCAGAATAATTTGTTCGAATAGTCGAAGATCGACGGCGCCGTAGTACCCGTAATCCTGGAGTAGCTTTCTAAATTCCCGGTTCATTGACTGAGCACGAATGTACTCTGCCGCATACAGCCATACGGCAGCAAGTGCCACTACTCCACCCAGTATAGGAAGTAGCAATAAGATAACTTTGAGGCGATGGACTAATTCTTCCTTTAGAATGTACGGAACCGATGATAAGAAAGCAGCGGCAAGGAAATACCTCGTCAGCGAACTCCAGGCGTGCCCTTGGCGGAACTTCCAGGCGTCAAGCAACAGCTTGGCCGCCTCGAGGTCGGTGATTGTTCCGTCGCGGGAGCTGGAACCCAAAGCATTTGCGGCATGCCCGACTGGCTGCTGATTCAAAATGCTCACTCAACCTCCTTTGACATCCCCAGCCATTATCTAGGCGGAAGATTTTCTACAATTTTCAATACTGGCGGAAGTATACACTAACTCAGCTTCCGTACGCAAAGTGCCTTTCTGAAACACGCATCGCATGGTCTGACCGCAAGTTCCCTCTGAGCAGGCAGCTCCTGGTTAGCCTGGGCCTTCTGTATGAGCTCTTCAAACAAACCTTTGCCTGACACTATAACGTTGAACAGAGAGAGGGGTCAAACCTACACTTTTCACACCCCGAGTTCACTCTCAAGCATTCCAAAAGACTTGCGCACGGACACATTCTGTTCCATCTCCTCGGTGACTCGCCTGCTGGCCTGCGTAACCGCCGATTCTCCCACCCCGTATGCTGCGCCAATCTCTTTAAGCTTGAGCCCAGTGTGGCACCGGCATAGATACAGTCCCACCCGTCGTGCCTTCGCCCGGTCGTCCATGAACAGACCCTCCACCGCGGAACGGATCGCCTCCAACCCCGGTCGGCCTGTAAGTTGACGGGCGGCAAGCTTCTCCTCGTGTTCAGCCTCTTCCTGCTTGCTTTCGGTTGGCTGGGCCAAGGCTTCGTGCCGCCGCCCACGAGCCCCTGGGCTCCAGTGTCTATGGTCCTTTCACTGCTGGCCATCGTGCCAGTCCTTGCCCTCATTATAGCCTTTGCGCGGCGCTTGCCGGATCAGTAGCGGCGGTAAACGCAGGTCATTGCTGCGTTTCGCCTCGCTTACCGACACTTGCTGCGGTATTGGCAAGTATTGCTGACTATTCGCTGCGCAGAACAGTCAAAGTGCATATCTCCTACTAATTCCGCTCAGTACTCAGTACGTGCAGATCAGGTGTGGTGTTAACGGGTGCTACAGAAAAGCCTATAAAATTGCATATTGCGGTTCTTCGTTACAACTATCAACGTGCTCGTCTCACCGTGTTATATGTGGTAAGGTGAGAACACCAGAGTGCAATGGGTGTTCTTATTGATCTGCCAATCCAAGGCCGCTATAAGGGTCCTCTGTTGGCCTTTGCACCGGAGATTGATCCGATTTTCCGAGGAGTCGGATATGCAGGATGAAGCCAAAACGAAAAAGCAACTCTTTATAGAATTGCGCGCATTGCGTCAGAGGCTTTCTGAATCGGACAAGGGCATCACCGAGTGCAAGCGGGCAGAGCAGGCTGCGGTGGAAAGCGAGGAACGTTTTAGAGCTTTAGTACAGGCCTCATTTGAGGGGATTGCCCTTACTGACGGCGGCGTTGTCATCGACGCCAATCCCCAACTGGCTCAAATGCTCCGCTATGACCTGTCTGAAATCATCGGCAAGCCCGTAGCAGACATGATCGCGCCGGAAGACCGGGAATTAGTAAGTTATTTTATGGAGGCCGAATACGAAGGCCGCTACGAGAACCGGCTACTCCGCAAGGATCGCTCCAAACTTCTTGTTGAAACGCAAGCCAAGCACTTTGCATATCTGGGTCGTAATGTCCGAGTAACCGCTGTGCGTGATATCACTGAGCGGAAGCAGGCTGAAGATGTGCTGGCGGAAGAGGCGATCCGGCGACGCATTCTCTTTGAGCGGTCCCGAGACGGAATCGTTGTCCTTGACCTGAGCGGCAAGGTATACGAGGCGAATCAACGATATGCTGAGATGCTAGGATATTCAGCCGAAGAAATGGGTCAGCTCTACGTATGGGATTGGGATGTTAACTGGACAAAGGCGGACCTGCTGGAGCGAATGAGGCTTGCAAATGTGGAGGGGAATGTTTTCGAGACGCGTCATCGCCGCAAGGACGGCACGATTTATGATGTTGAGATTAGTAGTAATGGTGTTGAATTGGCTGGGCAAAAACTGGTTTTCTGTGTCTGTAGGGATATTTCTAAGCGTAAGGCAGCCGAACAGGCCCTGCGGGTGAGCGAGGCCAAGTTCCGCTCTTATATCGAATCGGCACCGTTGGCCATTTTCGTTGCCGATGGGCAAGGTCAGTTGGTGGATTTCAATCCTGCCGCCACAGAACTTCTCGGCTATGACGCCGTCGCACTGAGGAAAATGGACATCCTGGACCTTCATCCGGAAGATGATCGTGGAGAAGTACTGAGCAATTTCGCCACCCTTCTAAAAGTGGGGCACCTGGAAATCGAGCGCCCGATGAAAAAACGTGACGGGCAACTAATCTGGGTTTCGTTGTGTACCGTGATGACCTCGGATCAACTTTCCTTAGGTTACTGTCGGGACATTACTGAGCAACGTCATGCTGCGGGAGCGCTGAGAGAAAGCGAGAATAAATTCCGCACCTTATTTGACACAATGATGGAAGGTGTCGCCCTTCACGAGATTATCTACGACGAGCGAGGCACGGCGCTCGACTACCGTATCATGTCTACCAATCCTGCTTTTGAAAAACATACGGGATTAAAATCTGAACAAGTTCTTGGACAGCTTGCCAGTAAAGTATATGGAATGGACCGTGCCCCCTATCTGGAACGCTACGCGCAGGTGGCAAGTTCGGGCCAGCCGTATTCTTTTGAAACTTATTTCCCTCCTCTGGATCGCCACTTTTGCATCTCTGTCACCTCACCGAAGCGGGGCTACTTCGTGACTGTTTTCGAAAATATCACCGCGCGCAAAAGATCCGAAGATGCCTTGCAAGCTGCCCACGAACAATTCAAGGGAATCATCGAATTTCTCCCTGACGCAACATTCGTGATCGACCGGGAAGGGAAGGTGATCGCCTGGAACCGGGCAATCGAAGAAATGACCGGAGTGCCGAAGGAGAAAATGATTGGGATGGGCGATTATGCTTATGGCGTTCCCTTTTATGGTGAGCCGAGACCTATACTGATCGACCTCGTTACGAAGGGCATTGATGGATATTGTAACTTTTACGATTTCATCGAAGAGCACGACAAACTGCTGAGTGCTGAGGTTTTTGCACCTATGACTTACGGAGGAAAAGGCGCATACCTGTGGGGAACGGCAGCACCCCTTTTTGATGTGAATGAGGAGTTGATCGGCGCTGTTCAGGCTATTCGGGACATAACCGAGCTGAAGCAGATCGAGTCCTCGCTGCTCAAAAGAGAGGCCGACCTGAGAGAAAAGGCTCATCAGCTTGAAGAGATCAATACGGCGTTGAAGGTCCTTCTCAGGCGAAGAGAGGAAGATAAAAAGGATCTGGAGGAAAGCCTCCTCACCAACGTGAAAGAGTCAATCCTACCCTTTTTGGAAAAGCTCAAAAAGACTCGCCTGGATGAGAATCAAAAAACATATCTCGGGATTGTTGAATCCCAACTCGGTGAAATCATTTCACCTTTTCTAAAAAGTTTGTCCTCTAGATTTACCAATCTCACGCCGATGGAGATCAAAGTTGCGAAACTAATCAAGGAAGGGAAGTCAAGCAAGGAAATTGCCGAAATTCTCGGGGTTGCGGAGCAGACGATCTTGACCCACCGTAACAATCTGCGAGCAAAACTCGGGCTGAGAAATGAAAAAGCCAATCTCCGTTCCCACCTCATGAGTCTCACGTAACACGTAATATGTAGTTATTCTAGCTAGTATCTACCTAATTTTCCATTATTAAGTCATTCGTAGCCCCTACCGACTTATTCATCGCAAGCTGGATAGCATGAATTTGTACCGGATCGACTAGCCTTTCCCGACGTCAGGAAGGCATTGCAGCTAATTAATTATGAGCCCGTCACGGAGGCAAGCAAAAGGGGAGTAGGGGTTATGGGAGAGATCGAGAGGACGATTCATGGAGAGCATGGCAGCAGCAAATCTAAAGAAGGGAAGTACCTGAGTTTTTCTCTGGGGAGCGAGGAGTATGGAATCAGCATCCTCAAGGTGAAGGAAATCATCGGAATGATACAGATCACCCATCTTCCGCAGACTCCAGAGTATGTAAAGGGAGTAATAAACCTGCGTGGAAAAGTTATCCCAGTCATTGATCTTCGACTGCGGTTCGGTATGAACTCAATCGACTATACGGATCGAACCTGCATCGTGGTTGTCCAAATCGATACGAATTCGGGAAGTCTCCACATTGGGATAGTTGTGGATTCGGTATCGGAGGTAATCAACATCAAGAGTACCGATATCGAAGACACTCCCAGCTTTGGAATGACGTTGAGCACGGAATACATACTTGGAATGGCAAAAATGTCGGGAAGCGTAAGAATTCTGCTCGATATAGACAGTGTGCTTAATACGGATGACCTGGTAATGCTGGACCAAGTAGCCTGATACATCGTGGCACATTCTGGAATCTGATACTGCACTTATTCCATTTCATCGAAAAAAGGGGATACGAAGTGAAAAGTATAAAATTGAGTGTAAAGATCATAGGAGGGTTCTTTGTGGTATCTCTTCTTGCGTTGTTTATCGGCTACATCGGCACCTCCAAGATAAAGACGATCAACGAGGCAGATTTTGCAATGTACGACACAAACACAAAACCTCTGGGATACATGGGGGATGTAGGAACGCAATTTCAAAAAATGCGCGGATTTCTCAAAGATATTTTCATAGGCAAATTCGCTCTTGACAAGGATGTGAGCGGCGCAATCACCAGTATGAAAGATGCGGATAAAGCAATACAGGATGCGTTGACAAAATTCGAAGAGTCAGTCACAACTACAGAAGTTCGTAAGGAGTACGAGTCTCTCAAATCAGCCTTCTCTCAATACTTTCCAGTGAGGGATAAAGTTGTCAGCCTTGCCGCCGAAGGGAAGAAGGAAGAGGCTTTCGCTCTTCTCTTAGGCGACGGAGCTCATGTCGCCAAGCAAGCTGATGCAGCAATCAAGAACCTCTTCGAACTCAAAATAAACCAGGCGAAAGCGACCTCGGACACCAATATGTCCATTGCTCATAGCGCTGTATGGTTCACCTGGATAGCTGCCCTTTGCGGAACAGTTTTGGCTATATTGCTCGGACTCTATCTTGCATTGTCCATAACCCGGCCCATCAATCGGGTTGTCGAAGGATTGTCCGATGCGTCCGACCAGGTTTCTGCTGCATCGGGCCAGGTATCAGGCGCCAGTCAGCAACTCGCTGAAGGAGCATCTGAGCAGGCCGCAGCCATTGAGGAGACTTCCTCATCTCTTGAAGAAATGTCCTCTATGACAAAACAAAATGCCGAACACGCCAACCAGGCCAATCATTTAATGGCCGAAACCAGCTCGGTTGTCTCCAAGGCGAATACTTCCATGTCAGAGCTCACTATCTCTATGGACGAAATTTCCAGAGCAAGCGAGGAAACATCCAAAATAATAAAAACTATAGACGAGATAGCATTCCAGACTAACCTTCTCGCGCTTAATGCAGCCGTTGAAGCCGCCCGTGCAGGTGAGGCCGGGGCCGGATTCGCAGTCGTTGCTGACGAGGTCAGGAATTTAGCCATGCGAGCGGCCGATGCGGCAAAGAATACAGCGGATCTAATTGAGGGTACCGTCAAGAAAATCAAAGGGGGATCGGAGATAGTTTTAAAGACGAGTGCGGAGTTTTCCCATGTGGCTACCAGTTCTGAAAAAATGAGCGAACTGGTTGCCGAGATAGCGGCGGCATCCAGCGAACAATCCCAGGGCATTGAACAGATAAGCAAGGCGGTCAGCGAAATGGATAAGGTTGTTCAGCAAAATGCAGGCAATGCCGAAGAATCGGCTTCCGCCTCTGAAGAGATGAATGCCCAGGCTGAGCAGATGAAAGTATTTGTTGAAGACTTGGTGACTCTTGTTGGTGGTGCGACAGCCGGAACTGATACAAGCCACAGAGCTCGCATAAAGAAAAACAGAAGGGAAATAGTCATCGATGGCCAGCAGTGCCGGCCGATGCGAACCAAAGGACTGGTTTTCACAAAGCCGGCATCAAAGACAACCAATGGCAATGGAAGCTCGAAAACCGCTTTGTCAAGCACTGGCGCCAGGCCGGATCAGCTAATCCCTTTTAATGAGGAGGATTTGGGAGCTTTCTGATCTAACCTCAAATAATCGTTTCCAGGTGGCCTCGGCCCGACGGAGCTGCTGAGGTCACCGAATGTGCCGGCACAAACCTTCATTGTTTAGCAATCAGTGAAGAGAGAGGGTAGAGTAGGTGTGACCCCGTTCTTTTTTTACTTATAACAAGCTGGCTTTAAGGTGTTACCATTTTATATCACTCCTTTTCCGATAATTCGAAATCTTTGCACGCTAGAATGCGGTAGTCGTCATCCAATTTCTCCCCAAACAATGTATAGGTATCCATAATGTTAGAGTTTATCTTGCCGTTTTGCCTTTCAAGATCGCCTATCATCAGTTGTACATCATTAATATCTACCCATCGCTTATCTTTATAATTGTACACAATACCTTTACCAATCGACATCGAAATATAAGCGGAATATTGTATCCCATTTGATTTATCTGCTTCTGACAACTGTCTGTCATGTTGTGTTGTAATAATATTGCCACGGAATTTATAAAATCTTACATTATCTTTATTCGTCGATGCATTATAATATAATGTGTCACCACATTTCACTATGCGTTGTTCCATTTTACTACTAAGATCATTCATTGCCTTATCTGACGCTGAACACGATACCATTAACATTGCTATTACGATTACAAGTAATGCAGCATACGTTTTCATTCTAATCCTCCCCTTAAAATGTTCTCCCTAATAATCAAGTTGCCACAATTGGTTAACTGGACAACAAACTGTCCAGTTTTGCCCGTTGTTTTTACGCGCTTTTTTTGCTCTCTGGCAATTTCGTAATTCTATGCCGTATCAATGCCCTCACCTTCAAAGGATAAATGAGTCGATTCATCTTTGTCCAGCCGCTTTATCTCGTGGAAATCCCACAAAGAAGCGGAACCTGGATGGCCTAGAGCGGAGAGGCGTAGAAACCGGAATAAGTGGCTGTCAGGCTTAGACAAGCCCGACGAGGGAGAAGCAGCCAAACGAACCTACAAAAGATCCTGCTCCAGCTTGCGCACAAATTCATCCAACGTTATCCCAACTGCCTGACAAATCGCTCGGATTTCAAGTATATCCAGCCGCTGTTCCCCGGTTTCATACTTGCTAACAAAGGATTGTGACTCTCCGAGACGCTCACAGAGATCAACTTGGCGCAATTTTGCATCCACCCTGATCTGGCGGAGCAAGGCCTGAAGCTCTTGCTGCTGAGCTGAATAGATGCTTTTCTCCATGGGCGGGGAGAATAAATTAGGCTTGCGGCATATCCCAAATCTCTCTTGTTGTAACGGCAGGTAATGTGCAACGCGTATCCGGGCCGGAAGAGCCGTTTGGCTCCGGGCAAGGCTGATGCGCCTCTCCTGTGCTTAGACGGCCGTTTCAGGTACGGAAAATGCCTCTAAAGCCGAGAAATGGCCTCCTTTTCAAATACTTTACAAGATTTACGTGGTCTGCCGTGGCCCGACCCAATGCGCCGGGACCCGATGCCCCCGCAGACATCATGCACGGCCTTCGCTCCGCTTATATACTTGATTCTTACGTCTAATCAGGTTGTTTTGAGGGCAGCGTGACAATAAACGTTGTCTCCTGTCCAATAGTACTTTTCGCGGTAATACTTCCGCCATGTCTTTGAACTATCCTCCTGCAGATGGCAAGGCCCATGCCCGTTCCTTCATACTGGCTGCTTCTGCCGTGAAGCCTTTCAAACGGGGCGAAAATCCTTTCAAGGTGCTTCTCATCGAAACCAATGCCGTTATCTTTAACCATGATCCGGAGTTTACCTTCGGCCACTGCGCTGCTCACCTCGACGGCCGGCTTGTCGTCTTCTTTGTGGAACTTGAGGGCATTTGCGATAAGGTTTTGGAAAAGCTGCCGCATCTGCGTAGGATCGGCCTTCACGACCGGGAGTTCCAAGACCCGCACTTCTGCGCCGGTTCTTTTAATCTTTATTTCCAGATCGCAGAGAACTTCGCCAACGATTTCCGCAAGCTCGACCTCAACGAAAGGATCGGCTTTAGTTGTAACTTTCGAGTATTCGAGTAGTCCCTCGAGCAGGGATTGCATACGCTGTGCAGCATCCAGCATTCGGTTCAAATAGTCGTTCCCGGTCTGCTCGAGCGAATCATTATATTTCTGCCTAAGCATATTCCCGAAGGTGCTTACTTTCCGGAGCGGCTCCTGAAGATCGTGTGAGGCAATGAAGGCAAAATCCTGGAGGGCCTGATTGCTCTCTCGAAGTTTACCCATGTAGGATTTAAGTTCGGCGGTCCGCTCCTCCACGCGCAATTCCAGTTCATCACGTGATTTGCGCAGCTCATCCTCCATCCGCTTGCGCCCGGTGATGTCGCGAAAATCCCACACCCGGCCGACAATCTCATCTCCCATACGCTGGAGCCTGGAGAAACGCTCAAAGACCCGTCCATCCTTGAATTCAACAATGTCCCAGCTTTCCTTCTCCGGTTCGTTGTGAAGAGCTTCGACCTTCCGGGTAAATCCGTCCGGATCTTTCAACCGCTCCATCACGCGCGCGAACAACTGGTGATCGTCAGCCTTCTCCACTGCCGACTCCGGGATGCCCCACATTTCGACGAATCTCTGATTGAACGCGATGACCCTGCCTTCTCTGTCGACCGCGAGAATGCCGTCGGCTGTTGCGTCGAATGCGGCTTGCAGGAGCGATGTCGATCGATGCAGCGCCTCCTCCGTCCGCCTGCGCTCTGCGATATCCTCTGCGAGCGCTCGGTTGGCCTGCTCCAACTGGAACGCTTTTTCCTCCAGCTTATGGATGAGCGATTCGTTGTATTGCTTGAGCCGGACTTCCTCATCGCCCGTCGGGAGCTTAGCCGGGAAGAGCAACCCGGCTTCTCCTTTCGCCAGGATTTCCTGAATGAGGGCCATGAATGGCTCCGGCTCGGTGGATTTGATGATGAAGGCGTCCGCGCCGAGGCTCAGCGCGAGCCGTTCGTCCTTCGGCTCGGTGTAGGTGGCCGTATAGACAACGAACGGAATCTGCCTGAGCCGCTCGTCCGACTTCCAGTGGCGCAGGAGCGTGAAACCATCCATCACGGGCATGAGGAGGTCGGAGATGACGAGGTGCGGCGGCGACTGGCGTGCTTTGACGAGCGCCTCGGCCCCGTGGCGGGCTTCCTCCACCTCGCAGCCGTGGCCCGTCAGCAGGGCGCGCAGCAAATAGAGATTGTCCTGCTTGTCGTCAACGATTAATACTCGAGTCATGACTTGCCCCCCTCATTGGGCGGCGCCAGGTGCCGCTCGATGTCCGCAACAAACGTCTCCGGATCAATCGGCTTCTCCAGGTAGCCGTCGCAGCCGGCCGCCAGGGCTTTCTCCCGGTCGCCCATCATCGCATAGGAGGTGACCGCCACAATCGGTATGCCGTTCAGCGCCGGATTACGCCTTAGTTCACGGGCTACGGCGTAACCATCCATCCCCGGCAGTTGGATATCGAGCAGGATCAAAAGAGGCCGGACCCTGGCGGCCAGCGCGATACCGGTGGGGCCATCCACGGCCGGTAAGACTTCGTAGCCGTGTTTTTCCAGGAGGAACGTCGTCATATACCGGTTCTGGTCGTTGTCCTCGATGAGAAGGATTTTTTGTCTCATAGTGCAACTCCGCCTTTAACAGGCAGCACGACCGTGAATGTGCTGCCCTTGCCCCATTCGCTCTCGACCCTAATCTCGCCGCCGAGCAATTCCGCCAGTCGCCGGCAAATGGCCAACCCCAGCCCCGTGCCTTCGTGATTGCGCGCCAACCCGGTGTCGATCTGCCGAAACGGATGGAAGATCTTCTGGAAATCGTCCGGATCGATGCCGATACCGGTGTCGGTCACCGAGATACGGAGCGTGCTCCGCACTATCTCCGCCGTGAGCGTGACCTGGCCGTGCTCGGTGAACTTGATCGCATTGTTCAACAAGTTGATCAGGATTTGCTCGACGCGCCGCTGGTCGCTCGTCCATGCGCCGATCTCCGGCGCAAGCTCCACCTGGAGATCCAGGGCCTTCTTCTGCGCCAGCAGCTTCACGCCGGCGGCCGCCTTCTCGATGGACGCGCGCAAATCAAACGGTTCGCACGTGACTTCCAGTTGCCCGGCTTCGACCTTGGAAATGTCCAGCACATCGTTGATGAGCGCCAGCAGATGCCGCGCGCTGCCGCGCACCATTTCGAGTTGTTTGTTCTGCTCCGGGTTCAGCGGTCCGGCCAGGCCCTGGAGGACGATGCCGGTGAAACCGATGATGGAGTTCAGCGGTGTGCGCAATTCGTGCGACATGGAGGCGAGGAATGCGGACTTCAAGCGGTCGGCCGCCTCAGCCCGGTCCCTGGCCACGGCCAGTTCGGCAGTCCGCTCATCCACGCGACGCTCCAATTCTGCCGCATAGCGCTGCAAGTCCTCGTGAAGCTGCCGGATCTCCTCCTCTGCCCTTTTGTGCTCGGTAATGTCCGTGCCGACACTCAAAATCTCCGCCACATTTCCGTCTACATCCAGTACGATTTTATTGGTCCAGGCAATCCAGACGCGATCCCCGCTTCTGAGCATATTCTCATTGACGTTCTGCTCGAAGGCTTTCGGGTTCGCGCAAATCTGTTCCATGAGCTGACGCAGGTCGCGGCCGTCGCTCTCGGTGGGCGGCACGATCGTGTCCATCACGTGGCGGCCCAGTATCTCCGTGGCGGAGTAGCCAAAAAACCGCAGCCCGAACTCGTTAAGGAAAGTGATGATGCCCTCGGAAGTCCAGCGCAGAATGATGCTGTTGGCGAGTTCCACAAGCTCGCGGTACTGCCGTTCGCTCTCGGCGAGCCGTTGGTCTGCCGCCCGACTTGCCGCCTCGGCCTGCTTCCGTGCGGTGATGTCCGTGCCCACGCCGTCCCATACGACCTGCCCGCCGGATGTACGCCTGGGGCGGGAGCACACCTGCATCCATCGCCACTGTCCATCGGCGCAGCGCATGCGCAATTCCATCGTGAAGTCCGTCAGGTTCCGGAGGCTGGCCTCCTCCGCCGCCTGAAGCACCGGCACCTGCTCCCGGGCTATCTGGCGGCGCAGCAAACTCGCGTCGCGCAGCACATCGTCCACTTTGACACCGTGCAGTTTCTCCACTCCGGCACTGAGATGGAGAAACCTGACAGTGCCGTCCGCCTCCCGGGTGAGTTGATAAACATAGCTGTCGGGCAGGTTGTCGCCGAGCAGACGCAACCGTTCCTCGCTCTCGCGCAGCGCCGTTTCGGCTTGTTTTTGTTTGGCGCTGATCCGCAACGCCACGATCCCATACGTCAAGTCATCGGCCAGGTCGGCCAGCAACTTCGTCTCTTCTGCATCAAAACCGTCCGGCTTGACGGAGTATATGTTCAGCGCTCCCAAGACCCGGTCACCTGTCTTGAGCGGCAGCACCAGGGAGGAAGCGTAGCAGCATTTGAGCGCCTGAGCCCGCCACGGAGCGAAGTCGGGATTTGTTAGAATGTCGTGAGCCGCACACGGCTGGCCGGTCCGAATGGCGGCGCCGGCGGGACCGCGTCCGCCTTCGGTGTCGGCCCACGTGATCCGGAGCGTTTCCAGATAACCTTCCTCAAAGCCCGCTTGAGCCACAGGCCGCAATGTTTTGGCTTCGTCCTGTTCAGCGAGGCCGACCCACGCCAGACAGTAGCCGCTGACGTCCGTCAGTAGACGGCAAACATGGTTCAACAACGCCGTCTCATCCGTGGCGTGAATCAGCGCCTGGTTGCACTCGCTGATCGCCCGCAGCGCCAGGTTTAGTTTGTACAGCTTTTCATCGGCTCGCCTTCGTTCCTCCATCAATCCCGCCAGAAAGAGGGCGCAGATAATAGTCACTCCGAAAAATGAATTCAGAAGCAAGAGTGATTCATTGGTCGATGCCCCCACGAAAGGACTACTGCCACGACTGGTGCCAATCGTTGCGAGCAACGCAATGACGGCGGCAGTAGTTGACACGCCGCGCATGCCGAAACGAAATGCCGCCCAGAGCAATAACGGCAAGAGTGCGTATTCGCAGGGCGTATTCCGGAAGAAGACAAAGAAACAAACCAGAAGCGTCATGCCTCCCAGCATTGCCGCTTCGGAAATGCGCCAGGCGTTCCTGCCAAAGGGGTGACGTTGCTGCCACGCCAGAAGAAGGGGCGCGGCAACCAGAGTCCCAGCCGCATCTCCCACCCACCAGGTAATCCAGGAGTAGCCAAACCGTTCCCAAGGGATATTCCCCGCCAGCGACAGGCTAAGCACTCCGAACGTGGGGCTTATCAGACAAGAGCCAAGCGCGCCGGCAACAACCAGTATCAACACATTCCGCCCGCTCTGCAGGGGGTGCTCATCTTTGCAGAGACTGCGCACCAGGAATGCCCCCGCTGCCGCTCCGGACATCGCCCCAAGACCAATAAAGGCCCCGACCGGCACGTTTGCCAGCCCCGTCTGGACAGACGGCATCGAACCGTCGATAAAGGAGATGGTATTAGCTGCAAAAGACCCGAGCCAGACCCCGATCAAGGTATTGCGCCCCATAACCATCACGGCGGCAAGGGCCAGCCCGGCGGCTGGAAAGATTGGGGTGATGTTGCCGGGAGGAATCGTAAACAGAAAGCTCACCCTGGCAACCACAGCATACACGACGGCAATCTGCAGGATGGCCACCGGCGAAGAATCGAAACGGGTCTTGATACCTGAATTACTCATTCTCCAACACCTTCGCGACAGAACCTCTCTGAATGACGCGGAGCGGGATGGTTATAAGGCAGGCCGGCCCCGCGGTCCAAGGCCCGAAGAATTGTTATCCAATTCCAGTATAGAAGTTAAGGATTCCATAGTGGCACGTGTCGCTTTGTTTGTTCTGAGAATCATTAAAGCTAAAAGTGCCTCGCAAGCTCCTATTGCTGAGAGTCTCTACTAACTGATCCTAACTGATGCTTGTTGCAACGGTTGGTAATGCGCCACGCTTATCCGGGCAGGAAGAGCCGTTTAGCTCTAAGCATGCCTGATGGGCCTCTGTTGTGCATAGAGGGTCATTTTAGTTACCAAAAATGCACATCCAAGGCCAAAGAGGCGGCCTGTTTGTCAGATAATATATAGTATATTCAGTCAGTTGTCTTTGCCAGTCCCGATTTGACCCGATAAGAAATCCTCGAATCGGCATCTATATATACTGCTACTGCAATCTTATAGGAGAATAATAATTAATATATCGGACCCGGGGATTGGAATCCAAGAACATTGCACCGGCAATGAAAATGTTTAAAATTAGAAACAGGTACCGGCGGGCTGGTCATAGCAAGGCTGTGATCCCGGGGGAATTGATCATTTGCCGTCTTCGCGTGAATTGGCATAACTGAAAGCCCCTCCCGGAGGGCCGTGATACGATTCCCAACAGATGTTCATTTTCAAGCAGAACCCATCAATTGCAAGTATTGTGGATGGCCGTTGAGCAACCCGGCGCCACTATCCCATGAGTATTTGCCACCGGAACTGAGCACCAGCAGAGAAGATACGGTAATCATAGAAACTGCTTTCTTTGTGTACGATCTATCATTTCATTTAAAGCTGTGGAGGGAACTCATGGACCAGCCTGCAGACAAAAAGAAGACATCTTTTCCAACGGAGAAACCCCAGATCATCAATGCAATGAGAATTGCCGAAGGACCACAAGCGGACGCCGGTGAGGCCTTGGGAATTGGCAGTGTCGAAAAGATCAGAGACATCCTTTTCGGTTCCCAGATGCGCGACTATGAGAAGAAGTTTGCCGAACTCAAGGACCGGATGCAGGAAGAAGTGGCTCATCTGAGGGAGGAGTCGCATAAACGTTTTGAGATGATCGAGGGGTACATCAAAGGTGAAGTTGAGGCGATGAGTGAGCGTCTCGGGAAGGAGCACGACGAGCGTTCCGAAGCCGTCAAGGAAATCCTTCAGGAGCAAAAGGACACAACGCGTGCGTTGGAAAAGAAAATCAGTCAGTTGGATGACCAGCTAACCAAGCACACACGGGACCTTCGGCAACAGATTCTTGATAAGTCGCAAAGCCTGTCCGAAGACATCAGCAAGAAACGCGATGAAGCCGCTGCCGCTCTGGACCGAGTAGCTCAAGGGCTCCGCACCAGTAAAGTGAACCGCGCCCTTCTCTCTGAGATTTTCGTGAACATGGCTATGCGGTTGACCGATGAAGGACCTCTGCGGTCAGCCGATAAAACGGGTGCTTCATTAGATGAGTGATGCGTCGCCGAAGAACACTTCCAAACCGGTCACCGGGGACCCTCATACCGGCGCCGACCCTTTGACCGAGTTGCGCAATCTGCTCCTGGAGCCGATCCAGATCCAGCTTGGCAAACTGCAGGAACGCCTGGACGACCCCGATCTCCACGCCAGAGATACCAGTCGAGTTCTTGCGGAAGCCATTGTCTTGCGTTCGACGCAAGATAGGAAAAGACTCGCCAGGGCATTGAACCCCGCAGTTGAAGACATCGTCAAGGCTTCTTTGGAAAAAGACCGAAAGACCTTCATAAACGCCCTTTTCCCGGTAATAGGCGCCGCGGTCAGGAAAGCCATAGCCCAAGCTTTCAAAAGGATGATTCAATCGCTCAATCTCGCGCTTGAAAGAGGTCTCTCCTGGCAAGGTTTGATGTGGAGAATCGAAGCTCTCAGAACCGGGACACCGTTCGCTGAGGTGGTCCTTCTCCACTGCCTGGTATACCGCGTTGAACAAGTTTTTCTGATCCACAGGGAAACCGGCCTGGTGCTGCAGCATATGGTGTCGGAATCAGTCGCCTTCCAGGACCCGGACATGGTTTCCGGCATGCTGACGGCTATTCAGGAGTTCACGCACGATTCTTTTAGCGCACAGGGAGGCGGCGGGGCGCTCGACGCCATACAAGTGGGAGATCTGGCCGTCTGGATCGAGCAGGGGCCAATGGCGACGCTCGTGGCTGTCATCCGCGGCAGCCCTACTGAAGAATTGCGCACGGTTCTTCAAGAAGCACTGGAAACGATCCATTTCGAACAGCGCGATCTGCTCGACTCTTTCAAGGGAGACCCCGCTCCCTTCGAAGCCTGCCGCCCTAATCTGGATTCTTGCCTGCAGGCACAGTATCGTTCTACGCGACAAAGACCTTCCCCGGTACTATGGTTACTGGTGGCAGGCCTCATCGGCGGCTTGGGATTGTGGACTGCTCTCACCCTGCGCAATCATCTCCATTGGGCAGATTATATTGCCAAACTAAAGGCCCAACCGGGAATCGTCGTCTCCGCCGCGGAAAAACGGGACGGGAGATATTTTGTATACGGACTCCGCGATCCGTTGGCAGCCGATCCCGGGGACATTTTGAGCAAGACTCAATTGGATGCCGGGAAAGTGACCCAGCACTGGGAGCCCTACCTGTCTCTGAATAATGAGTTGGTGTTCAGAAGGACCAGCCATTTGCTAAACCCTCCGAAGACTGTGTCATTGCATCTGGATGGGGAGGTTCTCGTTGCACGGGGATCTGCTCCACACCAGTGGATTAAGGACGCTCGCAAACTGGTGCGGGCAATTCCGGGCATTTCGCAGTTCAGGGACGAAGAGCTTGTGGATGCCGATCTTGTGGAGTTCAATGCCACCAAGGAGAATGTGGAGAAGTGCGTGTTGTTGTTTGTTCTCAACAGCACTGCACTGATACCCGACCAGAAGAACCAGCTTGAGAAGGCTGCGGCGGAAGTCCGGAGGCTGCAGGATCTTGCACAAATTACGGGAAAAGGCATCCGTATCGAAATCGTAGGACATACGGACTCGTCCGGAACTGAAAGAAAGAATATGCGGTTGAGTCAGAAGCGGGCGGAAGAAATCCGCTCTTTTCTGGCCGGCAAGGGAATTTCGCCGGCCATTCTCAATGCTGTGGGAGTGGGGACGAGCGAACCGGTGCGGGCAGGAACAAGCGTAACCGATATGCAATTGGATCGCAGCGTAACGTTTCGCGTCGCGTCCAATGAGGCCGGGAGCAGAGAGGCTGCAATCCGGTAACCCGGCATGAAACGATAAAATAGTCCCCCTCGCGGGGATAACGGCAGGGACTGATTCTCCATGATCCAGAAGAAAATATGTATTCTGGGCGCCTTTGCCACCGGCAAAACAAGCCTCGTGCGGCGTTTTGTCAAAGGCATCTTTTCGGAAAGTTACCTTACAACGGTTGGCGTCAAGATAGACAAGAAAGAGATGAAAATCGAGGGTCAGGAATTACATCTGATTCTTTGGGATCTATCAGGTGAAGATCAGTTCCAGAAGTTGAACGTGTCCTACTTGCGCGGTGCATCGGGATATTTTCTGGTGGTTGACGGGACCCGAAGCGAGACCCTGGACACGGCCCGCTCACTGCAAAAGACCGTGGAAGAGGCTTGCGGGCACATACCCTTTGTTCTCATGTGTAATAAACTGGATCTGACAAATGATTGGGAGTTGGGGGAGAATGCCTTGGACGATTGCTCCGAAAAAGGTTGGATAGTGCTCAAGACCAGCGCCAAGACCGGCCAGGGCGTCGAAGAAGCCTTTTCGGCTCTCGCCGGTAAACTTCTGGAGGGATAGACCATTCAGTTACCCGGACCGATTCTCAAATACCTTGGCGGCTTAGCGGTCCGCAGTCGTTCCGCCGCCTACCTGCTTGCCTCCAGGGACGGCCGCCTGGTCGACTGGGGAGGAAAGTTGACGACATATGGAATTGAAGGCCTGGGCCGAGGGCAATTCCTGGCGGATCGGGTTTTTTTTCTGGCCGGCATGATTCCCCTCGCAGGCCCACCCATTTCTCTCCCCTGTGTAAGAACAGGATCAGGGCCTGCAACGGATATCCATATTTTCCCGGGTGACGGAGGGGATTGGATTCTGTTGCTGGATGCAACCGATGAGGAAGCGAAGCTTGGTATGCTGCAACAGGCGAACAATGAGTTGAGTCTTTTGCGCCACAAACTGGCCGGGGCTATCGACCGATGTCTGAAAGCGGGAGGCGTTGCAGAAACAGCCGGTGAACTCCTCCTGCTGCCGGAGAGCGGAGAACGCCGTGAGGTGTCGGTTCTGTTTGCCCGTGTGAAAGGGTTCACCTCGTACAGTGAAACGGAAGGCGCTGCCATTAAGTTGAAGACGCTGGATCAATACCTGCGTACGATCATAGACGCCGTTATCGTCGAAGGCGGCTGGCTGGATAAGATCCTGGGCGATACGGTCATGGCCCTTTTCGGTGTTCTTCCTGCCACCCTGGCCCCACCCCGCCAGGCAGTGAAGGCTGCCCTGAGGATGCTTGAGAAGGTGAAGCAACTTAATGAGTTACGGCGTTCGGAAGAGCAGGTGAATTTCGAGATCGGCATCGGTATCGGGTCAGGTCCCGTGACCCTGGGAATTATCGGAGGCAACAGGTGGGGAACCGTCAATACTATCGGCAACACAGTAGATCTTGCCGCTCGCCTCGAACGCCGGGCCCGTCCCAGTGAGATCCTGATGGACGCCTTCACCTTCGAAAATATTGAAGAATTGCAGGGCCGTTTTGGCCCAATCACCCCAAAAGCGGATGCCGATAAAGGACCAACGCCAACCTTTTCTTCCGAGGTAAACGGATGATTGAATCTGAACAGGCGGATCTATTTAGCGCCCTGCATATGGTGGCCATGGAACGTCTGGATGACGGCTCTTTCCGCCTGCTCGGAACAACTCCTGAGTGGCTTCAGTCCTTCTTTCAGGGTTTTTCTCCCGTGCAGACTCCCTTCGGGTTGGGTGAAAACTGCCCCTTTCTGGAAAACTTTCTCACCGACGCCGAGCGCTTCTGGGGCGCCGAGACCGCCGGGTATCTAAAGTCCGGGTTATTGATTGCATCCAGCCCGTCCGGCGACGATTATGCGCTGGAAGCTACAGCGGTCCACTGGAAAAAGCGCAAAATAATGTTGCTCGAGTTGTCTTGGCTTGTTCATACCGAAAAACAAACGCTGATCCAAAAAGGGCGGGAAATCAGCCTTGACCGTCGCCGTCTGCAGCGGCTCGAGCAGGCGCTGCGCAAGGCTCAAAGCGGTCTGAAAAAACGGGTGGAGGAACGTACCGCCGAACTTTCAAGGTCCAATGCGCTGCTGCAGCAAGAGATCGCCGAACGCAAGCGGGCCGAAGAACACCTCGAGCGTTTGGCCACCGCAATCGAACAGGCTGCGGAGAGCATTATCCTAACGGATAGGGAAGGGAATGTAGAGTACGTCAACCCGGTTTTTGAGCAGATCTACGGTTATCATCGAGAGGAATTCATCGGCCGGAATATCCGTATTCTCAGAAGCGACAGACAGGATGATACTTTTTACAGGACCATGTGGAATACCATCATCCACGGCAATGTGTGGAAGGGACGCATCATCAGCAAGCTGAAAAACGGTGACCTGGGCGAATTTGAGACGACGATTTCCCCGGTGCGGGGAAAATCAGGGGAAATCACCAGCTTCGTATCCGTCAATCGTGACGTGACCCATGAAGTCAGGCTCGAAAAACAACTGCGGCAGGCACAAAAGATGGAAGCAATCGGCACTCTGGCGGGAGGTATTGCTCATGATTTCAACAATATTTTGACAGCCATCCTTGGCTACACGGAATTGGTGTTGCTCGGTATTCCGGAAAACAGTTCTCAACGGCGCAACCTTATTCAAGTGTTCAATGCCGGGAATCGAGCTAAAGATTTGGTGCAACAGATCCTTGTTTTCAGCCGCCAGAATGAACAGCAGCATAAACCCGTGCAGGTCGGCCCCATTATCAAGGAAACTCTCAGGATGTTGCGTGCGACTCTGCCCAGCACCATAGACATTCATCAACACATTGCAGTTCCCAAGAAACTGGATTTAGTCCTGGCCGATGCTACACAGGTACATCAGGTTCTGATGAACCTTTGCATCAACGCGGCGGACGCCATGCCAGAGCAGTCGGCAAAGCTGAAGGTAAGCCTGGATGCGGTAGAGGTGGATACGGACATGGCGGCGCGCATTCCCGATATGAACCCGGGCCCGTATGTGCGGCTTACCGTGAGCGATACCGGTCATGGCATGGACCGTGACGTTATGGATCGAATCTTCGACCCCTTTTTTACCACCAAAGCACAGGGCAAGGGAACCGGCCTTGGGCTGGCTGTGGTTCACGGCATCGTCAAGAGCCTCGCCGGGACAATCACTGTTTACAGTGAACCGGGCAAAGGGAGCGTGTTTCAAGTCTTCCTTCCCAGAATCACAAGCACAGATGCACCGCAAATTGCAGTCGACACCCCGATTCCGACCGGCAACGAGCGGATACTTTTCGTTGACGATGAAAAAACTTTGGTTGAACTGGGGCGTCAAATTCTGGAACACCTTGGGTACCACGTCACTGCAAAGGTCAGCAGTGCGGAAGCCTTGGAAGCCTTCCGCGCGCAACCCGATCGTTTTGACCTCGTCATTACGGACCAGACCATGCCGGATCTCACGGGGGTGGAGTTGGCAAAAGAACTCATCAAAATCCGGCCGGATATTCCCATTATTCTCTGCACGGGCTTCAGCGAACTCATTACGCCGGAGACGGCTGAAGCCTTGAGAATTCGACAGGTTCTGATGAAGCCTCTGGAAATGCGCCGCCTGGCTCTGAGTATCCGTGAGCTGCTCGAATGACAATGAGAGCTTGTTAAGAGCTTTCAGATAAAATATTCCCTTTTCAAGGCCGAAGCCAAGTTTCAAGACGGATGAGCGCGGCCACATCTCCAATGGGCTGCTAGGCAGGACCCCTGAAATCCAATCCCAAGTCCGCAAAGATCACCTGTGCTGCGTTTCTCCCTGGCGCCATCGAAACGCCTGGACCAGGGTGACTGCCGGAACCGCACAGATAGAGATTGGAGATAGGGGTTTTATATTGGCCGAGTTCGGGAATCGGGCGCAATGAGCCGTTTTGATACGGAAGAAATGCGCCGTGTCCGAGGGTCCCCCGAACAGCACTGATGATCCTGCGCGAGATGTCAACCGGGGAATGGACTACGCGTTTAAGAATTTTGGCCTTCAGATCGGGAATGTAGTTGGCGGTAATATAATCGATGAGATAATCAGCGTATGGTTCGCGCGCCTCGTCCCAGGTGCGTCCGGGAATTCTGCCGGTTGCATCGGCGGTGATGACGTAGGGGACACTCAGGACGACGAATTTCATCAGCCCCTTGCCGGCGGGAGCGCGACTTGGGTCTATGGCGGAATCGTTCCAGCTCACTATCATCGGCGCCGAAGGCAGAGCGCCGCCGCGACAGTGGAGATAGACACGTGCAAAGAAGTCGAGCGACGGTTCGGTTAAATGAACATGCGCGGATTGGCGCGCAGCAGGTCCGGCTTTGTAGTTGATTGGGCTGTCGAGTGCGACGAACATGACAAAGACGGAATCGCCCCACTCGTACCGTTCGATTTTGCGTACGATGTCTTCTCCCACCATTCCGGCGCCAAGCAGGTGAAGCACGAGATAACCCGGGTCTATATTCGAGACGATCAACTGCTCCACAGGAATTTCCTCGCCGCTTGCCAAGCGTACGGCAGTGGCGCGTTCAGCATCGCCAAGAATCTTCTCCACACGGGCGTTCGTGCGAATTTCACCGCCATGCGCTCGAAGATGTTCAGCAAGAGCGAGTGTCACGCGGTTCATCCCGCCCTTGACGAGATTATTGCCCACGTTTTGCAAGACCGAGGCAAAGAGCCAACCGAGCTCGGCGCCACCGGCGTCGTCGGGAGATGCGCCGAGGAAGGTGGCAAAAGAGGCGAACAGGCTTTTGGTCGCTTCTTCTTCGAGTGTCTGATTAGCCCACGCTCGGACACTCTGGATGCTAAATCGATAGGCCTCCATGCCGGCGGAGGATGCGGCGAAGCGCGCCGCTGCCGCCGGCAGTGAAACGGGGGGCGAAAACATGCCCGCAGTGATGGCGTCCTTTCCCGCCTGGAAACGTTTCATCAAGCCAAGCCATGTCTCGGCGTCCTTTTTAGAGTAACGGGCTATTTCCACAACAGTTTTTTCAACTTCGCGATTTACGCTGATGATGTCTCCATCAGGAAAAGCATGGGAGAAGGGGATTTCGGGTTCGATGAGCTCATAGCGATCGAGCAAACCCAGTTCGTGTGGGACCGGCGAGAGGTTTGCCAGTTGATAGCCGCTGGCATGAATGTCCGACCAGAAGCCGGGCAATGTTTCCTCTTCGGTAACAGTCATGCCTCCAACAGTTTTATATTGTTCAAGGACCAGGACCTTTAGCCCTGCCCTGGCGAGATAACACGCGCATGTCAGGCCATTATGTCCCGCGCCGATGACAATAGCTTCGTAAGGACGCGACATAATCAAGACTCCTGCACAGGTTGGCTGAGCCGAGGAGGGGGCTGCACTTGTCCGGGCGAGCGATCCGTCGCTGGGCGCGAAGACAACAGAATCCACCTCGCCACCCCTTTCCCGGCGGCTTTGGATCAGACGGGCTTAACTTAAGCGCCAAAGTAATCATCAAGCCGAGGGGATGTCTATTGTTAAAATGCTGAAAGAATGCGTAATAAAACAATCCTGCAGTCAGTAGCGCACCCTGGTTCTGATTTCCAATTAGAGCGGATTTTCGCCTGCAGCCTTCTGCGCTAGATCCCCACAGAGTGCGCATGTTCAGCATGCCGAATGAAATATATCCGATTTATCAATTACTTGCTGCGAAGGCCGCAATGTTTACCATTATTTTATGAGGTAGCGACAACCTGTGCTCGACCCACAAGGGGAAGGGTCAACGCGGGTCTGCTCGCATTTTCAAGGCTTAGGTGAAACTTCGGATTAACTAAAAAAGGAGCACAACATGTCCCACCATCTCGATTCGCCAATCGCGCGACAAGACGTTCGCCTCGATACCACCGACCTGTATAGCTTCCGCGGTGAAACCGGCACAGTGTTCATAATTAACGTGTGCCACTCAATCGCCGGCGACATTCCGGTCCCGGGGTATCATCCCGAGGGGATGTATGAATTCAAAATCGACTTGAATGGTGATGCAGTCGAAGACCTCACATACCGTATCATATTCGACGAGCGTGACGTAGCCGGCCGGCAGCGCTTTGTTCTGCGGCGGATCGCGGGACCCGAGGCCGCTGACCCTCGCGCGGCCGGTACGGTCATCGCGCAGGGTTCCACCAATGAAACCATCAAAAACGCGTCCGGCCTTCGTATTTGGGCCGGCAGGGCGGGCGATCCCTTCTGGATCGAGCCCGACGTATTACATGCGGTCGGGCACGCGTTCCAGGACGGCGCCATTGTCGATCTGTCCGGTTGGGACCCGGGCAAGGCCAGAAATTTATTCGCCGGTCACAGCGTATATTCGATTGTGCTGGAGGTTGCCGACTCAGACCTGCTCCCCGCCGGCCACAACGGCCGTATCGGTGTGTGGGCTGTGTCGTCGCTCGCTACAGACGCTGGAGGATGGCGCCAAATCAACCGCATTGGACTCCCGATGATCCATCCGCTGTTCACTCAGTACAACGAAGATCTCGGCAATCAACTCAATTCAGGGCGTCCGGCGGACGATTTCTCGAGATTTGGCGAGACCGTCATCAAGGCAGTCGCCGGCGCCGTAAGGGCCAATGGAACCGCGGAAGATCCTCACGCTTATGCGGAGAAAGTGGCACATCGGTTTTTGCCCAATATCCTTCCCTATACCGTCGGCACTCCGGCCGTGTTTGGTATGGCTGAGTGGAACGGCCGCTCTTTGACGGACAATGCGCCGAATGTCATGTTCACGATCGCGTCGAACACGCCTATCCGGCTTGGCATCGGCAAAGAGTCGGTCACCTCGAAGCCATCCAAGGTGTTTCCGTATGTGGCGGCGAAAGGGGAAGAGATCGAGGTGGCACGGGCCGCGTAGGGAAGAAGGACTCTTTTGAAATTGATAAGGGTCACAAACTCACTCAACTGAGCAGCGATCTATAATCGCAACCTGGATTGTGTGCACAAGGTTCTGCAAATAAAATAATTCCAGGCTCCGCCTGGCGGAGCCTCGAGATTGAGTGGCGCTGCGGCGGGGCCTCCGGCCCACCGCCGTCAGCGCTGAACGCTCGGTACTCACGCGCTTGGGCGTGAGGCCGAAATCCCGGGGAGTGCGGGGGAAACCTTCCCCGCTCGTTTGAGTTTTTCGAAATTTGCAGAACTTTCAGCACAGTACCGGTGTTGAAAATTCCCATCACCTTCTATCTTGGCATCGGTCCGGAGTAACCATCATTTAAGACCCCACCCCGAAGAGTGCGTAAAAAGACAACCCGGAAGTTAGTTGCTCCCCCGGGCCCTATATGCCAATTAGAGCGGGTTTTTGCCTGCATCCTTTCCGTGCTGGAGCCCCACGGAGTGTGCATGTCCTGCGTTTTAAATCAAATATGCCTGAATTATTAATACCTTGCTGCGAAGACTGCGATGATTACCGTTTTTCTATAGGCTGCTGTGAAAATAGCAAAGCAGACAAACTTCTGCCCGGAAAAGGAGAGTATTACATGCCAACGATAACCACCAAAGACGGTACGACGATCTATTACAATGATTGGGGCAGCGGACAGCCCGTGGTTTTCAGCCATGGCTGGCCGCTCAACGCGGATGCCTTTGAAGACCAGATGTTCTTTCTAGCTTCCCGCGGCTATCGCTGCATCGCTCACGACCGCCGCGGCCACGGACGTTCGAGCCAACCGTGGACCGGCAATGACATGGACACTTACGCCGACGACCTCGCGGAGCTCGTCCAGAAGCTGGACCTCAGGAATGCCATTCATATCGGCCACTCCACGGGTGGTGGCGAAGTCGCCCGCTATATCGGCCGCCATGGCACGAAACGTGTTGCCAGGGCTGTGCTGATCGGCGCGGTGCCACCGCTGATGTTGAAGACGGCCGCCAATCCCGGCGGCTTGCCGATAGAGGTGTTTGACGGCCTCCGCAAGAGCGTCCAGGCCGACCGATCACAGTTTTGGAAGGACCTCAGCATGCCCTTCTATGGCTATAACAGGCCGGGCGCAAAGATTTCGGAGGGCGTGCGGGAATCATTCTGGCTCCAGGGGATGATGGCCGGCTTCCCTGCCTCTTACTTCTGCATCAAGGCGTTTTCCGAAACGGATCAGACCGAGGATCTCAGGCGATTCGACGTGCCGACCCTGATCCTCCACGGCGACGACGACCAGATTGTGCCGATCGGCGCGTCGGCGTTGCTCTCGTCCAAGATCGTCAAAGGCGCCAAACTGAAGATTTATAAAGGCGCGCCGCATGGCATGTGCACGACGCACAAAGACTTGATCAACGAAGATCTTCTCGCGTTCATCAAGGGGGAGGAGATCGAGGTGGCACGGGCCGCGTAGGGAAGAAGACTCTTTTGAAATCGACAAGAGCCGCAAACTCACTGAGTGGCAGTTTGCATCAGGAATAGACTTAAAGAGTTCCAAAGTACATCTTGAGTACATCTTGCGCAGCCTCTACACATTCTGTAGGGGTAAGCGAGTGATGTTACTAACGATTATCGGCTGGTATCGGCTAAACAACAAAGCCGCGACCGTGATCTAAAATAGTTGTATAGGCCGGGGCGATCGCAGCCCTGGCGATTGTCATCTGCCCGTCTTCGAGCGGTTAAAGCAGAAGATCGAGCGCGCTTCGACGGAACTCGGGGAATTCGTCCGGAAAGTGGACCCCGCTGCGGGTCAGGCTGAATTCCCCGGGTTTGGGCTGCCTGAGCTGTCCGGCCTGCAATCAGTTGCATCCACCTTGGGATGCTTTCCCGTTCGCCGCTGTCGAGTACTGGCAGTAGACTTCCGGCTGAAGCCGGTAAGAATGAATGACCGGATTAAGACCGGATTATGCGGTTCGAAGTGGCCATAAAAGTATCTATTGGCTCTGGGTAGCTGATGTAGTTCTGCTTTGCTTAGATGTTTGGAGGTATTCGTTTGCCGGATGAACCAAAAATTTGCCTTTGATGGCTTATTTGCTATATTACAGGAATCAACAAGTATGTTCACAAAGAGGAGTATGCGGGAACTGCTTGACGACACACTCCTCCACGGCATACAACAATGCTGATTGAAGATGCGTTCAGTTCAGCCATGATATGCAAAAGGGATGTGGACAAAATCACTCGCCGTTCCGTGCAAATCGCCGCTCATCCATTCTCCAGCCGCAAAGTTCCGGAACATGACGCTGAAGATATCCGTGAGATCATGGAAGCGTCCTGCTACCGTATAATCTACAGATAAAGTCGGATCAAATAGACGTGTTAGCCGTCATCCACGGCGCAAGTTTGTTGGGTAATACTATTTTGAATCATTCTCTTTTGCAGATCTGTGAGCGCCCCTGCCCGGGAAGTCACTGATCTGCGGGTGGCCTCACAAGGGCCTGCCTTTGTGATGATTGCACATCGTGACGGGCAACTGACATGCACGGACCTTAGGGGCAAAGAAGCCGGGACGTCCCTGACCTATCCGGGCGAAATGAAGAGAAGACGCGAGTCGTCGGAGGTGTGCTGTGAACATGGAGCACTTCTATCGAGACATCTATGAACAAAGTGAGATCCCCATCTTTGCTGTACATGTTGATGTGACGGGTGATTTCCTTATGACCGGCTTCAACCATGCCTTAGAGGCATCCACCGGCCTGCGAAAGGAGGATGCAGTCGGCAGGCGGTTCGAAAATATCTCCGGACTTTCCAAAGAAAGTGCCGCGGCGTTGCGGGCGAACTGTGTGCGGTGTCTCGAGGTCAACGACGTTATCAAATTCAGAGGGCTAATTGTTGGAGGAGATCAGGATAGTTGTTGGCTGACTCAGCTTGCGCCGTTACGAGACGGTGAAGGAATGATCGCCCATATTGTCGGTTTCTCCATGAATATCACGGGTGCTGATGTGGCACTCTGCGGGAGCGAGGACCCTTTCCGCGCGTTGATGGAACAGGCGGCAGAAGCGTTCTTCCTCCATGACGCAGGGAAGATCCTGGATGTGAACAAAGCGGCATGCCACATGTTGGGTTATTCACGCGAAGAACTGCTGCACCTTACCATCGGGGATGTGGACGTCAGATTTGAACAGGACCGGCATGAGGTTGCGTTCTGGGAACAGCTTGCTCCCGGAAAGACCTTTACTGTTACGAGCGAACTCCGGCGAAAGGACGGGACCACGCTACCGGTGGAGATCAACCTGGGTGAGGTTGCTTTTCGGGGGCAGAGGCTGATGCTGGGACTGGTCCGAGACATTACCGAGCGCAAGCAGGCAGAGGAGGCCCTTCAAAGGTCTGAATTTTTTCTCAGGCGTTCCCAGATAATAGGACGTATCGGATCGTTCGTCCTCGATATTCCGAGAGATGTGCCTGAAGATCAGACCTGGCAAAGCACGCCGGTGATGGACGAAATTTTCGGTATTGATGCAGATTATCCAAAAACGGGCGAAAACTGGCTGAAACTTATTGTGCAGCGTGAAGAAGTGAGCGCGTATTTCTCGGGCCAGATCGCCAATGGCCAACATTTGTTCGCGAAGGAATATCAAATTGTCCGACCTTCAGATGGCGAGATGAGATGGATTTACGGCCGAGGTGATTTCGAGTTTGACGCGCAAGGCAGATGTATACGTCTGATTGGAACGGTCCAGGACATCACCGAACTAAAGAGGGCGGAAGAAGATCGAACTGCCCATCTGCGGTTTTTCGAAAGTATGGACCGGGTCAATCGGGCCATGCACGCAACGAATGACCTGGAGCAAATGATGAGCGACGTTCTCGACCTTGTGCTTTCGATTTTTGATTGCGACCGGGCATCTTTGTTATACCCGTGCGATCCCGTGGCGGAGGCATGGAGAGTGTCGATGGAGCGCAGCAAGCCGGAATATCCCAGGTCCTATGGCCTGGGGCTTCCGTTGCCAATGGATGCCGACATAGCGCAGACCTTTCGCATTTTACTGGGTTCCCGCCGCCCGGTGACATTCGGTCCCGATACCGGGCATCCGGTGCCGAAAACCGTATCTGAACGTTTCGGCATAAGAAGTTGCTTGAATATGGCTCTTTATCCAAAAACAGGCAAACCATGGCAATTCATGGTTCAGCAATGTTCTTACGCGAGGGTCTGGACATCCGAGGATGAAAAGCTTTTCCAGGAAATCGGCCGGCGGTTGAGCGATGCACTGACTAGTTTACTAACCTATCGCGATCTTCGAAGGAGCGAAGAATTCCTGAATAACCTCGTGGATAACATCCCAAACATGATCTTCGTAAAGGATGCGGAAACCCTGAAATTTGTCCGATTCAACAAGGCCGGCGAGCAGCTTCTCGGATTCTCTCAGGAAGAGCTGCTCGGAAAAAGCGATTACGATTTATTTCCCGGGGCTGAAGCGGAGCTGTTTACCACAAAGGACCGCGAGGCGCTCGCCACAAAAGCGCTCGTCAACATTGCCGAGGAGACGATCACAGGCAGAGACCACGACCAGCGGACCCTCCATACCAGGAAGATCCCTCTCCTGGATGAAACCGGGAGGCCGCAATACCTGCTTGGTATATCCGAGGACATTACGGAGCACAGGAAGCTTGAAGAGCAGTTGCGGCAAGCCCAGAAGATGGAGGCGGTTGGCCGGCTGGCCGGCGGTATCGCCCATGACTTTAACAACATGCTGGGGGTGATCATCGGCAACGTGGAGTTGGCAATGACACAGGTGGCCCCGGCGCAGCCGCTCTTTGCGCGCCTGCGGGAAGTCCTGAAAGCCGCTGAGCGTTCGGCCGACCTGACCAGGCAACTGCTGGCCTTTGCCCGCAAGCAGAGCGTCGCGCCGAAAGTGCTCGACCTGAACGCGACCATCGAAGGGACGTTGAAAATGCTCAGACGGCTTATCGGCGAGGACATCGACCTGCTGTGGGAGCCGTGCCGGGAACTCTGGCCGGTCAAGACTGACCCCTCTCAGATCGACCAGATTCTGGCAAACCTGTGCGTCAACGCCCGCGACGCGATCGCCGGGGTGGGGAAAGTGACCATTGAGACGGATTGTGTATCATTCGACGAAGCCTATTGCCGGGAGCATACGGGCTTTTTTCCGGGAGAATATGTGCTGCTTGCAGTGAGTGACGACGGCCTGGGCATGGATAAAGAGGTCTTGGAACATCTTTTTGAACCGTTCTTCACCACGAAGGAAGTAGGCAAGGGAACAGGCCTGGGTTTGGCAACAGTTTATGGTATCGTCAAACAAAACGACGGGTTTATAAATGTCTACAGTGAACCGGGCATGGGAACAATCTTCAAGATCTTCTTCCCGCGAACCTATGAAGATGTTTCGGAAGTGCAGCTCCTGCAAACGGAGAAACAGGATCTGAAAGGAACAGAAACAGTCTTGCTGGTGGAGGATGAAGAATCCATTTTAGCTTTGGCCAAGACTGTTCTGGAGTGGCATGGGTACACCGTGTTGGCGACCAACGACCCAACCGTGCCCCTCAGTCTGGCCCAAAGTCATCAAGACCGGATCGACCTGCTCATCACCGATGTCGTAATGCCTGGAATGAATGGCAGGGAGCTTAAAGAAAAACTCGTTGCCTGCAATCCTGCACTAAAATGCATATTTATGTCCGGCTATACTGCGAGTGTCATTGCCCATCATGGCATCCTGGATGAAGGAATCCATTTCCTGGCGAAACCGTTTACCGTGAACGCCTTGGCGGAAAAGGTCCGGGAGGTGCTGGATTCTTGACCTCGCATTTGTCCTGCGAAAGGTCCCGCAGCGCCCGCTCTTTTTCGAATCCGCCCGTGATGGTTTGAACAAAATGCATTTTTTGTTTGACATTACCTTCCAGATTAGTTAGTATACTAAGTAAAGTCAGAAGGAGGTTTCCGTGGCGTCATTGGATCCATACGAAAGCTTGGGGTTTCATTGCAATCTCACGCTGAAGGCATTCGTTGCCGCTCTTGAGGTAAGACTGAAAGGCACGGGAGTAAGTCCCGTACAGCACATGGCTCTTGCGCACCTCACCGCATTGGGGCCACTCTCTCAGGCCGAACTTGCAGATCGTCTTTCGATCACTCCGGCCACCACTGCAAGATTAGTGGACAGGATGGAACGGGACGGGTGGGTGGTTCGCCGAAACGACGCTGAAGATGCCCGCGTCAATCGCGTTGTCCTTACAGAGCAGGCGGGCGAAATGTGGGAAAAAATATCCAAATCGGCCCGGGAACTCCTCAACGATGCCTATCGAGGGGTGCATCCGGCGGAGATCGAGACAGTAAAGCGGGTTCTGGAGCGCGTACGGCGAAACTTGGGAGCGTAATTTTTTTCAAGATATAGTTAGCTTACTAATAATAAGGGCTCTGACCATACGGCTTTGCGATGCTGTTAACTGTCCCTTTCGGGACATCCCAAAAACCAGGAGTCTAAAATGAAGAGAAGACATTATTCTGAAGTGGAAAGGACTGAAATCGGCAAAGAGGGTTTCAAGGGTTTCTTCGCACGCTATCTTTGGTGCAAGGATGATGGCTGCCCGAACTTTGCCATGCGTATGATGGAGATTGAACCCGGCGGTTACACTTCTTATCACTCTCACCTTGAAGAACACGAGTTCTTTTTTCTCGAAGGTGAGCCTGCCTATGTCGACGGGAAAGGCAATGAAACTAAAATCAACGTGGGCGACACAATATATGTTCCGGCCGATGAGCCTCACCAGGTGAAAAATCTAGGTAATACGCTGATGAGAATGATCTGCATGATACCGATTTTCACCGGAGGTGATGGGAAATTCCCGGCCCCACGGCCCGATAAAGTCTGACGGGGAGGCGAATTCAACCCTCGGACAGGCCGTGGACCGGGACTCAGTGAAAGATCTCGTGCCCGCCGCCTGTCCGGGAAACAGTAGATATGGACATGGAGATCGTTAGAAAAGTAGATGAAATTGATTGGGCGCCTCACCCGGTCGGTACCGGAATTTCAATTAAATGTATCTCATATACCTATACCTGAAACATGTATGTGATATGGACCTATTGAATGGAGGCAAAAATGAGCACATGTCAATGGGAATTATGCATCCGCCGAATTTTTACCGAACCCAGCGTTTAACGGTATCAATATCTGCTTTTATTTCACTTTGCCCCTAGTAGTGCGAATGTTCGGTTTACCCCTGATTGGGTGATGAATGTTGGGGTTGATAACGAAGAATCGCCGGCTTTAAGAAAAGCTTCCCCCACTTTTGCATGCTCTCCTCACAAAGCTGTTGTTCGGCGACGTTCACCATCGTTATAATGCTTAAATGCTTTATGAATCTCACTTTCATCCATATCGGGCCAAAAGGTATCCGTAAAATGAATATATGCTGATGCAATTTGCCAAAGTAAAAAGTTGCTAATTCGCTTCTCGCCTCCTGCTCTTATGAGGAGATCGACGTTAGGGGTACCTGCCGTACATAGATACTGGTCTATCATTGCTTCGGTGATCTTATTTGGATGTATACTATTAGCTATGATCATACGCAGGGAATGTACAATCTCGTCACGTCCTCCATAGTTAAAGGCGAGATTGAATATAAGGGGGCCATTGTTTTTAGTTAAATGGTTTGCCCACTTAAGCACCTCCTGCGCCTGTATTGACAGACGCCCTATGCTACCAATATGGTTAAACCGAATATTTTCCTCGTGAAGAGCTTTCACAAGGCGAGGAAGCTGTTTCACCAGCGCTCGCATGATATAACTTACCTCACGGTGAGGTCGGGACCAATTCTCTGTAGACCAAGCAAATGCAGTGACGATTTTAACACCTTTATCAAAGCACTCTCTAAGGACAGACTGAATTCTGTCGAGACCAGCCTTGTGGCCGGCACTCCTTGGAAGACCTCGGGCCTGCGCCCAACGACCATTTCCATCCATTATAAAGGCTACATGTTTTGGTATTATCAATTTATGATCCTAATCCGGAATAATGCATCAACTTCTGCGCTGCGCAGCCAAATTGAACGTCGGAATAGAATTTTTGCTCAAGAAGTCTCTGATGCACTCCGGAATCCCCAACAGCATACAATCTTACAAATAGAAACTGCAAGTTAAACGTGCGCAGGGCTGATTTTTGCGATTTTCCGACACACCTGCTCCCACAGTTGGTTAAGTTGCCCCCATCCACACGCCTCATGCATCTTCAGCGCCCCGATAATCTGTCGTTCCGTAAACCGTTTTTGCATTTGGAGTGTCCGCCTTCCTCGGTTAAAGTTAAAGACTTTACCTCGTTTCGACGACATTTTCCGGTAGAAGGCCGGTTGCCGAGGCGGTCGCCCCGCTTTGCTGCAGCGGGGTGAAGCGGACAGGCGCTTATCACAAAGATTGACTTGGTAACTGGAATAAGCCACTTATGAAGGAAAGTTCTTTGCTGCAATTAAAAGATGGGCAGGCAATTGTTGAGAGAAACGTTCTGCGGGTGGTGATTCGTCGAGGAGTGGACCGGTGAAACAATTCTTCAATCTGCATCTCAAGGAAAAGCTTGCTATTGTATCGACTTTATTGATGTTTGTCGTTGTAATCCTTCTCATCGTCATACATGCCTACCTGAACATCTGTCAATCCAAAGAGATGGCGCAAAAATACCTCGAAGCCATCACTGAAGGGGCCACCGAGACGGTGGACTGCTGGCTGAGAGAGAAAAAGAACCTCATAGGCCTGATTTCGGAGTCTGAACGGGTGCGCGATATCATCGCCGGCAAATCGGCTAATATCTCCTCTTTGCTCAACATGCCCAGCCTGCGCCATGGATTGTATGAATGCTTCTTCATCGCCGCTCGGGATGGAGAAGTGATCGCTGCTTCACCAGATTTTGCCAAAATGGGGCTGACGAACATCAAGAGGTTTGCATGCTGGGATGAGTTTGAAAAACAAGGCTTCAAGACCTTTTTATCCAGTGAGATAAGTCTTTCGCCGATTTCGGGCAGACTTTCTTTCGTGACCCTGGCCGCGGTAAAGGATGAGGCGGGTGAGTGTGTGGGATTCGTGGGGAGTTCCATCGACTGGGAGAAGTTTATTGAGGAATACATACTGCCGATCAAGGTGGGCCAAACGGGATATGTGGCCGTCACCGACGAGAGAGGCCGAAATATAGGCCATCCGGATCGAAGCCTGAGGCTGAAGGATTTGACCGGGTACGAATTTATTAAAGCAATGGTGGCGGAAAAAGTCGGATTTCGTCAGTACGTCTTCCAGGGGATTCCCAAATTCATGACGTCCAAGCAATCGGAGGAATCAGGCTGGATTGTGATGGCGTCGGTGAGCGAAAAAGAGCTGGTCGAGGGAGCTTTGCACGCAAGGAATATCATCCTGTGGACAGGCCTGATATTGCTCCTGTGCATGCTGACCGTCATCGGCTACATTGATGTCTTCCGATTGGGCAAGATACAGAAGCAGTTGCGGGAGAGCCAGAGGAAGTTCAAACTGATCTTCGATTACGGGAATGACGGGATTTTCACGCATGCCATAGATGAGCGGGGCCAGCCGGGGGGCTTCAGGGAGGTCAATGAAGCGTTCTGCAATATCCTGCAATACGGGAAGAGGGCTATAGCAGCGGCGTCTCCGGGGGAAATCCTCCATCTGGACTGCGAAGGCGGCTACGAATCCATTGTCCGGACGATGAGAGAGGAAAAGTACAAGATCGTCGAGACCACAATGGCCCTTGAGGAGGGAAAGCTGCTCCATCTCGAACTCAGGCTTTACCTCCTGGAAATGGATTCCAGGAAGTATATCCTGGGATTCATTCAGGACATTACCCACAGGGTCCTCGCCAGAGAAAAGCTGCTGGTCCACAAGGAAAACCTCAATCGGATGGTTCTGGACAGGACCAGGGAGCTGAAAAATGCCAATGAGCAGCTTCTGCACCAGATAAGAGTAAAGGAAGAGATGGAAAAAGCTCTTCGCGAAAGCGAGGAGAAATACCGCAACCTCGTTATGCGTGCCGGCGACGGGATCATCGTCGTCCAGGACGATCTGATCCGGTTCGCAAATGACAAGATGACGGAGATCCTCAAATTCAACCGTGAGGAACTGGTTGGAATGGAGTATGAGAAAACTATCGCCCATGAAGAGCGCGAGATGGTGATGGACCGCTACAGGCGAAGGATTCAGGGTGAGAAGCTGGAGTCCATCTGCGAGTCGCGGGCCCTCACCAGCGATGGAACTATCGCGGATGTGGAACTGAATGAGGGGGTTGTCAACTACGAGGGCCGGCCGGCGGACTTCATTTATGTACGCGACATCACCGAGCGCAAACGGATCGCCGATGAGAAGCGCAGACAGGAAGAACAGCTTATCCAGGCCGACAAACTCGTTGCCCTTGGAACGCTGGTTTCGGGCGTGGCGCACGAGATCAACAACCCGAACAACTCCATCATGCTGAACACGCCGATCTTGCGCGATGCATGGCAGGGCGTGCAGCCCATTCTGGACGAATACCTGAACACCTGCGGGGATTTTCGCATCGCCGGGATGCCTTACACACTGTTTAAGGGTTATCTTGCTGATATCATTCAAGATGTTCGAAAAAGCTCCAACCGAATCAAGGTCATCGTGGATGATCTTAAAAACTTTGCCCGGCACAGCCATTCCGAGCTGACGGAGCAGGTTGACTTCAATGAAGTGGTGCGGGCCTCCCTGAATCTGGTCTCAAACACGATCATGCAGTCCACCAGGCAACTCCATGTAGAATACGGCGAGGGGCTCCCCCTGATAACCGGAAGCTTCCAACGGCTCGAGCAGGTGATGGTCAACCTCATCCAGAACTCCTGCCATGCCCTGGAGGACCCGGAGCGCGTCCTGCGTATTTCGACGAAGTACCTGAGCGACGATCAACAGGTGCAGATCCAGGTTTGCGATGAGGGACACGGGATCAAGCCGGAGCACATGGGCAAGATCATGGACCCTTTCTTCACCACGAAACGCAGTTCGGGCGGTACGGGGCTCGGACTGTCGGTATCCCTCAGGCTCATACAGGAGCACCACGGAAAAATCAGCTTCGAATCGGAGGTCGGCCGGGGAACAACGGCTACAATTCTTCTTCCTGCAACGCCAGGCATTATGGAGGCCGGCGCATGAGAACGCTGCATCCTCAGGACCCCATCCTGCTCGTAGATGATGAACCGGCAGCGCTGAAAAGCTTCGAGGTCAACCTGCAGGCAGCCGGGTTCACCCATCTCATCAGCCTGCAGGACAGCCGCGAGGTCATGCCCTACATCGAGGAGCGCAGCGTGGAGATGCTCCTGCTGGATCTGACCATGCCCCACATCAGCGGGCAGGAGATCCTCCGGCAGGTCTCCGAGAGCAATCCCGATCTTCCGGTGGTGGTAGTCACCGGATTGAACGACGTAAACATCGCCGTGGAATGCATGAAATCAGGCGCAGTTGACTACCTGTTGAAACCGCTGGAGCCCAACCGGCTGATTTCCGCCGTGAGGCTGGTAATCGAGCTCAAAGAGCTGAAGCGGCAGTACAGTCTGCTCAAGAGGCACCTCCTGAGCGAAGGGACCGAGAACCCCTCCGCCTTTTCGCACATCGTCACGCGAAACAGGCACATGATTGCGATTTTCAAATATGTGGAGGCCGTATCCGGGTCGGGCGAGCCGATCCTGATTGCCGGAGAGACCGGGACGGGCAAGGAACTCCTGGCCAAAGCCGTGCACAACGTCGCCCGGCCGAAGGGCCCGTTCGTGGCGGTCAACGTGGCGGGGTTGGACGATACCATGTTCACGGACACGCTGTTCGGCCATATGCGGGGCGCCTTCACCAGTGCGTCGCAAGTTCGCAGAGGGCTTGTGGAAAAAGCCCAGGGCGGCACACTTTTTCTGGACGAAATCGGCGAACTGGACCACTCCTCGCAAGTCAAACTCCTCCGGCTGATCCAGGAAAAAGAGTACTACCCGCTGGGTTCCGATATCCCGAGGTGTACGGATGCACATATCGTGGTGGCCACAAATAAAGATCTCAAGAAAATGATCTCAGAGGGGACATTCCGCAAGGATCTCTTTTTCCGGCTCGCCGTGCACCAGATCAATCTACCGCTCCTCAAAGACAGGCAGGATGACATCCCGGTGCTGGTCCACCATTTCCTTGCCGAAGCCGCCTCGGCCATGGGCAAAAACAAGCCGACTCCACCAAAGGAACTGTTCCAGTTGCTTGAGATGTATCACTTTCCCGGTAATCTGCGAGAGCTCCGCTCGATGATTTTCGATGCCGTCGGTCAGCATGAGTCCAGGGTATTATCGTTGAGCACTTTCAAGCGGCACATGGGGCTTAAGAATTCGGAATTAACCGCACCCAAAGAGGATTCCGGCCGGGACCCGGCTTTGTTGGGTTCCCTGGAGCAATTGCCCACCCTGCGTGAGATGGAGGACCTGCTGATAGGGGAAGCCCTCGAGCGCTCACGGGGGAATCAGAGCGTGGCCGCCGACATGCTGGGGATCACAAGACAGACCCTTTTCAACAGAATCCGCAACAGGAAATAGTCTCGGACATCTCTTCTCAAAAAAAGGTTTCAAGCCCGCCCTCCTTCAAATCCCCAACCGGTGTCTAATCTTTTGATACCAAAAATTTATTTACACGAGCGCGGCAAAGCTTCTGGCGGCTCATCCATGCTCCGGCCCGGCCGGAGATCCTTCCGGGTCTCTGTAAAAGTTTTTTACAGGGGTTCCGGACCATCAGGTGACCCGGCTTTCGAAACAAAAATCTAAATAATGCAAAGTTTACGGCAGGTTAAGGCGTCTCTCCTTCGCCTGGCGGCATGCGATCTGCCGCTGGTATTCGTCGTGCTATACAGCATCGGCGTGACGATCCGCAAATCCTGTCTAATCCTAAAGAAAAAGAGGGAGAACAAAATGGCAAAGAAGTTCAAGGAAATCATGGCTGAGTCGGGCCAGAGCCTGGAGTTCCAGTACGGTGGCGAGGCGCCGGGTGAAGTGGTGGATCGTGAGGTGAAATGGAAATCCCATTCAAGGATCGAGCGGCTGAAAGAAATCTATATGGATTCTCTCTCCTCCGCCGACAACGAGTTTCCCTATTGGTACACGCGCGAGTATTTCAAGTGGGACACCGAGGTCCCCGTGGTGCGGCGGGCCCGCGCATTGAAAGCAGCGTTTTCTCACCTGACGCCGGTGATCTTTCCGGGCGAACTGCTCACGATGCACAAGGCGGCCTTTTTCCGTGGATCTTTCCCTATGCCCTGGCTCTCCGAGGGCTTTTACATGGCAAAGGAAGACGAATTCTACCAGGAAGCGCTCAAACGGGGGTCCACCAGCGTGGACGAGCACTCGAAGTTTGGCCAGGGCGGCGGAAACGTCGTCAAGAGTTTTGGCAAGGTGGTCTCCATCGCCGGCAAATTCGGAATCCGGCAGGAAGAGATACCGATCATGCTGGAACTGGCCAAGATGTGGTACGGCAAGTCCGTGGATGATCTAGGGCACAAGTACGAAATGATGGTTCCTGATTATGAAGTGAAAGAAGCCATCATGCGCTCGGTGGTCTGCATGTTCGACTCCGGCTACACTCTGCCCCAGGGCCGCGAGGTCATCAACTACTACTATCCGCTCGAATACGGTTTCGACGGCATCATCGCAATGGCGCAGGAACGCAAGCGGGAAGTAGCCGGGAAGGCCGATGGAGACGGGATGGTGGGCATGAACCGCCTTTACAACTACGAGGCGGTGATCCTGGCAGTGGAAGGCATTCAGAAATGGATCGAAAACTACGCCGCGCAAGCCCGTCAGTTGGCGGAGCGGGAAAAAGACGGAATACAGAAGAAAGAATACGAACAGATGGCCGAACGGCTGCATTGGATTGCTCATAATCCTCCGCGCACCTTCATAGAGGCCTTCCAACTCATCGAAACCATCCATCTCGCAGTTGTTAACGAAGACGCTATCTCGGGCATGTCCCCGGGTCGAATCGGCCAGGTGCTCTACCCCTGGTTCGAACAGGATATCCAGGCCGGGCGTATTACGGAAGACGAAGTCCTGGAACTCCTCGAGATGGACCGCGTGGTAAAGACGTCCATCGATTGTTTCGCATCCATGGGTGTCGTTGGTGGCGTGCTCTCGGGCAACACTTTCAACACCGTATCGATCGCAGGCGTTCAGAAGAACGGCAAGTCAGCATGCAACCGCCTGGAGTACCTGGTCCTCGAAGCCGGCGCCCGCAACGCGATGCCCCAGCCGACCCTGGCGCTGCTCTATGACGAGACCATACCGGACGATTACTTGATGCTGGGGGCTGATGTTATCAAGACCGGCGTTGGATACCCTGCCTTCATGAACAACCGGGGCGCGATGGAGTTCCTTTGCAATCAGTACGGGCATGAGGGAATGAATACGGAAGAGGCTCGCGCCTGGGCCATCGGAGGATGTCTGGAGACCTCGCCTGGCTGCTGGATGCCGCTGCACCTCAACGGCAAGGAATACTGGATCCCTGGCGGAGCGGGTCAGCCCACCAGCGTAGGCGTCCATTTCCTCTCTATGCCCAAGGTCCTCGAACTGGTCCTCTTCAACGGAGTTGACTCAAGGACCGGACAGAGGGTGTTTGCGCCTCACGGCAAGAAGCTTGAGACCTACGAGGAACTCTGGGAACAATATAAAGTTTACTGGGAGAAGGCCGTGGATGTGCTGGCCCTGACCAACAACATCCAGCACGACATCTGGCGCAAGAATAACATGGCGGTCTTCAATTCCCTGCTCAAGCCCGATTGTCTCGACAAGGGTCATCTCATCAATGAACTGGGCTATCGCTACAACGCCACTTTCAACGTGGAGAGCGCCGGCACCGTCACCATGGTCAACAGCATGGCGGCACTGAAGAAGCTGGTCTACGAGGACAAGAAGTATACGCTGGACGAGATACGGCAGGCCATCAAAGACAACTTCGGCTTCAAGACGGCCCAGGAAATCGGTTCCTTCTCCATTATGGATCAGGAAAAGAAAGAGGGCGCCGAAGGGAAATACGAAAGGATGCACTTCGAGTGTCTCCAGGCGCCGAAGTACGGGAACGACGATCCCTATGTCGACAACATTCTGCTGGAGTGGGAGAATTTCTTCTGCCGGCACAGCAACACCGTAGAATCCCTTTATGCGGAGAAAATGTACAGTTGCCAGATCTCGGTATCCACTCACGGCGCGATGGGGTCGGCAGCGCTGGCCACACCCGACGGGCGCCTGCAGGGTACGACGTTCGCCGATGCATCGCTTTCGGCCTATCCGGGGACGGACCGCAACGGTCCCTTTGCCCTGATGAACTCCGCTGCCATCTGGGACCATACCATGTCCCAGAACTCTCAGCTCAACATCAAGATCCACCCCTCGGCAATCAAGGGTAGCGAGGGCGCCAGAAAGCTGCTCGATATGGTCCGGGCCTACATGCGCAAAGGCGGCTTCCACGTCCAGTTCAACGTCGTGGACTCCAAGATGCTCAAAGACGCCCAGGCACAGCCCCAGAACTACCGCGACCTGATGGTCCGGGTGGCCGGGTTTACACAGTACTGGGTCGAGATCGGCAAGCAGGTCCAGGATGAGCTGATTGCCCGCACCGAATATGAATCGCTTTAGATCGAAGAGTCGCCTTACGGAGGATGAATCATGGAAGAGATAAAAATCTACAGAAACAGTGTAAATTATATCCCTATCGACGTGGCCAAGGGGATCGACCGGACTACGGGAATGCGGGTCAACGCGGACGAAATCGATCCCGGCTACGAGCGTCTGCCCAAATGCATGCACTGCGTGAACTTCAAGCTCAACACCGAGAAAATCGGCCTCGGTTTGTGTTCTGCCGACACGCCGGAATGGCTCGCATATCCGGACATGGTTGCGGTGACTTGTGAGTGGTACGCAGGAAGGAAATAGAACCTGACACCCGGGGGCCTGTCTTTCACGGGGGCGCGCCAAGCGCCCCCGTATCCCCCGCGGATTTCCCGTGAGGATAAAGACAGTTCGCCTCGGGCCGGTAGAAACCTGAGCACGCGCGTTCATTCGGAGGAGACCCATGAGCGTTCAAAATGCAGCGGATAAGAATGCAAAACTTTATGGATGGTCGGTGGTCCTGGCATCCTGGCTGGCGGTATTCTGCCTGTTTGGCTACCGCGCGACCTTCGCTATCCTCAAGGGCCCCATGAGCGCCGACCTGGGCTGGTCGCAGGCACAGGTCACACTGGGGTACTCTTTGATGATGGTCTGCTATGCCATCACCGCTTTCTTCAGCGGGATGATCCTGGATAAGTGGGGGACCAAGCCCGTATACCTCATCGCAGCAATCTTCGGCGGCCTGGGTTTTTACACCACCAGCATGGTCAGCAGCCACTTCGCTTACCTGTTTACTTTTGGAGTACTGGCCGGAATAGCCACTGGAATGCTGTGGGTGACGTCCACGGTCTCGGTGAGAAAATGGTACGTCGGGAAATCATATGCCACCATGTGGGGCATTGCCTTTGCCGGCGCTCCCATGGCCCAGCTCGTGCTGGCTTACATTACAAAAGCCGGCCTGCGCGCTGACGATCCTCACCCCTGGCGCGGGACAATGGTCACTTTGTCCGTAATTGTTTTTATTGCCCTGATCCTGGCCGTGGTCCTGGCCAAGAAAAGCCCTGAAAATTACGGCGTGAAACCTTTCGGCGAGATGCCTGCGCCCGCCGGCGGGAAGGCCGCCGCCGAGTATGAGTGGAGCGTCGGGGAGGCCTTTTCCAGATGGGCCATCTGGGCGGCCATCCTTACCTTTCTCACCAGCATGATGGGCGAATTCCTGATTTGGACCCAGGTCGTGAGTTACTGGGTGCAGGATTTGAGCTGGCCCCGTGACACCGCGGTGGGCGTATACGCGATAATCGGGCTGGTCGGGATCTTCAGCATGCCAATCATGGGCATCGTGGCCGACAAGGTCGTCAAGGTGGTCGGCAACGAGGTAAAAGGCCGGAAGATCATGCTGGTGGTCGGGCCGCTCACGGGCGTGGCGGCATGCTTTCTCCTGCTCTTTTCCAGCCATTCCATGGCGTTCGCCTACATCGCCTGCGTGATCTTTGCCGTATACTGGGCGATAGTGCCGGGAGGCGTAGTAGGATACACGGGGGCGATTTACGGCCGCAAGACGCTGGGAAAAATCTGGGGTCTGGCCACGTTGATAGTCATGGGCATCGGCCCTTTCACCGGGTCTTTCATCGGCGGCCTGTTGAAAGATATCTCAGGTTCCTACACTTATTCGATCGAGTATGCGCTCGGGTCCTTCTGCGTGTCCATCGTGCTGGCCTTTTGCCTTCCGTTGGGGCTCGCGCCCAAGCCCAAAGCCGCTGTCGAAAAGATCACCGAACCTGCCGTTGCGTAACCCGCTTCTACTGCCAGGCGTCTTCGGGTGCGGGGGCCCGGAGGCGCCTGAACAAATAACCGGGAGGGGGATCGGGAGGCAAATCATGGCATTGGTCACAGCAACACCAGGTGGGGAAATAACAGCCGGAATCGCAAAGCGCGAGGTGCTTCCGGGAGTGATGGAGGCGGAGCATCGAGAGCTCCGTGGCCTGGTCTTCGACGTTCAGGGACACTCGGTTCACGACGGGCCGGGCACACGCACAACAGTCTTCATGAACGGATGCCCGCTCAACTGTTGCTGGTGCTGCAACCCGGAAGGCCTGTTTCATAAGCCGGTCATGCTCTACGGCGAAAAGAAATGTCTTCGTTGCGGGGCCTGCGTCGAGGCATGTCCACATGGCGCGATTACCATGGATAAAGACGGACAGACGCTGGTCCACAACCGGCAGGAGTTCTGCGATCAGTGCTCGACCCTGGAGTGCGTTGAGGCCTGTATGCACGAGGCGTTGACGATTGGCGGCAAATACTACACTGTGGACGAGCTGATGAGAATTTTCCAGCGGGACCGCCAGTTCTGGGGATCGCGCGGGGGAGTCACCTTCAGCGGGGGAGAACCCCTGCTTCAACGCGAGTTCGTTACGAACGTCCTCAGGAAGTGCAAGCAGGCATACATCCATACATGTGTCGAGACTACGGCCTGTTTGCCCACGGACTTCTTCCTGCAAGTCATTCAGTACGTTGACTGGGTGTTTGTGGACATCAAGCTGATGGACCCTCAGGGCCACAAGAATCTGACAGGCGTCGACAACGGGCTTATTCTGAAAAACATCGAACTGCTGGCCAGGGCCGATTGGGACGGCGCCCTGATTATCAGGATTCCCGTCATCCCCGGCGTCAACGATTCCGATGAAAACATCCGGGCTACCGCCAGGTTCGTCAGCAATATCGGTCTCGACGTCATCAATATCCTTCCCTTTCACCGGCTTGGAGAATCGAAATACCGCAAGGTGGGCAAGATCTATCAATTCGCGGATCAGACGCCGCCCTCTGATGAACATATGAACCGGTTGAAAGGAATCGTCGAAAAAGAGGGGTTGATCTGTTTTGTGGGCCACAACACCCCATTTTGAGACAGAGACAGCCCGTAGGATGGGTGGAGCGTAGCCCGTAGGATGGGTGGAGCGAAGCGCAACCCATCAGGTCTTTTCGGAACAAAGACAGGTGTTCTAGGCCGGACACGCACCCGGAAGAGGGGGCAGGATAAAGCGTGAGTGTGGACCAAAAAGAAGAAATCATCCGGCAGATCGTAGCCATCGAATGGGAAATGTTCCATAGCGTGAAGGCCTCCGAGCCGACTGCCTGCCAACAGTCACCCGGGGCTTTTCGTCTTATGCGATGGATGAGCCATTCGGTGCTTCCCGAACCGGTCCTGGAATCGTACTTGCGGGACTTGAAGCAGGCCGTCGCACAGAAGCGGAACCCGATGACCGAAAAGTATGCGCGCATCCAGGGTATAATTCCACCCCTGAAAAAGAATGTCAAAATCGATCAGATCGTAGCTGTGGAGTCCCGATGGATGCAAGGTGTGGCGAGGCTTTATCCCGGCACGTTCCGGTGGGACCCGCAGGGATTCAGCCTCTACGAGTCCTGTGAGCTGGAAACCTACTCCGACCGGACGATCGACCTGTACTATGAGGCCGTCACCAAGGCGCGAGACCAGGGACGAAACCTCGTGGAGGAACGATACGCCAACCTGTTCAGGCGATTGGGGTATGCGTCGATTGCGGCGAGGGAAAAAAAATCGGGACTTGGATGACCCATGTTCACTGCAACCGGCAGACTGCTGCTCAAGAAGGTTTCACACTTTCCCGTCATCCTCGACAGGGAAAGGGGCGATGAACCTGCCGACCTCTCCTTTGAGGAATTGCGCGCAGTTTTTCTGCGGCTTGTACGGTTTCTGAACTTTGCCCAGATAAGCGAGCTGATCGGACTGCGGTGCTTCTATCTGGAACTCGTTGAAGAGATGCGGGCCGATGGTCCGCTGTTCGGAGAAGAGATAAACCTCGCTCTTCACGACTTTCTTATACGTCATTTCCCATCCGCAATTTTTCCGGACAAAGCAGAGCGGATCAGCTACCTGAGTCTTTTCCGCAACCTCAGGACGTTCATGCCGCCGTTGCCCGAAAAGAGGGAGCATGAGGGGAAGGATGGCTTCCTGCGCGGTTTCACGCTGGCATTCGGCGCCTACATGGACGATCTGGTGGATCGTCTCGGCCTGAGGGTCAAGTCCAGTGCAACCGACCCGGATCTCTGGCGCGAAAACATCATTATCGCGGCCAGGGATCATCCGCAGCTTCATGCGGCGTCTACAGGCCTCAATATCGACTTTTTTCCCTTCTACGTCTTCAGGGATGGATCATTTCAGGAATGGCGCCCTGACGCCGACCCCTTCACTTATTGCTCTGAAACCGGCAAGATCGCCTCTCTTCGGGACGAGAACGTCCGAACGGCACTATTGCACTATCACGAATTGTTTCTGATAACCTCCGCCGGGCGGCAATTTGCAGCGCCGCAAGACGGCGTTTTGGAGACCAGATCGCTGGAGACGCTCGAGACTGCGTACTCATGCTGGCGGGCCGCAGATCACGGCGACACGCTTGCAGCCTTGACTGCGTATCGTTTCATCCAATACCAGAGGAACCCGGGGGTTCTGGCCGGCAACAACCCGACCCTGGACTTTCTCGAGGCGAGCTGTCTCCTGAACCTGGGCAAGAAGGAGGAAGCCACGACCGCATTTAGCCGGGTGCTCCGCCAGGCGCCGAGGCTTTTTTATCCCTACCGGGCACTGATAAGCATTCACGAAGGGTCGGGGAAAATGGGTGAGGCGGAACGGCTTCAAAATGAGCTCGAACGTATCCTGATCACGGACGACGATATAAGCGGTCAGAAGGCGGCCGGAGAGACGCGCTGGCGGAGACCTCCGGCAACCGCGTCTGTAAATCTGCCCCCCGAACTGATCGACCTCAAGCACAGGGTCAGCCGGGAGCCGTTGCTCGTCGTCGGGCGGCAAAGGGCGGTGGCGGAAATCATCGAAATCCTGAGTTGCATGGAACGAAATAATGCGATTATCGTCGGCAATCCGGGTGCGGGCAAGACCGCGCTGGTGCATGAGGTGGTTAGGAATCTGAGCATGGACGACATCCCGGTGCAGCTTCTTCGTGCCCCTGTCTGGGAACTGAATGTAGCCGCCCTGTTTTTCGGCGTCGCTCACCGGGACCAACTCGACCAGAAGCTCTCCCGCATCCTCTCTTTGCTGGAGCGTGCGGGGGCCATCCTGTTCATCGACGATATCCACACCCTGTTCAACGAGGGCATAGCACGAAGCGGGGCGCCCGAGGTTTCCACGATGTTGAAGCCGATCCTGGATATCAAGGCTGTGCGCCTGATCGCCGCCGCTTCTACGGAGGAATACGCAAAAAAGATCGGTTCCATCCCTTTGTTCTCCAGGCTCTTCCAGAAGATAGACCTGCCGGAGCTGCCGTTGAACGACATTGTCCGGATCATGCGCATCAGGGCGGAAGATTTCCGCCGGTACCATCAAGTGACAATAGACATCGATGGGATCTGCCGGCACCTCGACACGGTCCGGCTGTTCTTCCGTGACCGCGTGCTCCCTGACAAGGCGATCGTCCTGCTGGATCGGGCCTGCTCACACAAGAGCCTCCAACCCCGGCCGGCCGGGGAGACCCTGCCGCATGTGGACGAGTGGGACTTCCTTAGAATAGTGGCGGATTCCCGGGGTGTGGAGATTTCTACCATCTCGGCGACCCTTCAGGAAAAACTGAAGGCCCTGGAAGCCACCGTAAATCAGCAGATCATTGGTCAGCCGGAGGTGATCACAAAACTGGCGCGAAAGATCGTGCCCTCCATGACCGGCCTGAAGATGAAAGAGGGACGCCCGGACGGCGTGTTCCTGTTTGTCGGCCCTACCGGGGTCGGGAAAACCGAGACCGCCCGCGTGCTGGCGGAAGTGCTCCTGGGTACCGAAGACAAGCTGCTACGCATCGACATGTCGGAGTACATGGAGGAATTCACCGTCTCCCGCTTGATCGGCGCGGCGCCCGGCTATGTCGGCTATGACGACCAGAACCAGCTCATAGATGAAATCCGCAGAGACCCTTACCGGATAATCCTTCTGGACGAAATCGAGAAGGCGCATCCCCTGCTGGTCAATATCTTCCTGCAGGTCTTCGATTCGGGCATTCTCACAGATGCTAAAGGCAGGAAAGCCTATTTTGACAAATCCATAATCATCATGACTTCCAACCTCGGTGTTTCGCTCTTCTCCGGTTCCACGATCGGCTTTGATCCGGACGAAAGCGCCGGGACCGTTACGCGAACGGCCCACTCCAAAGAACTTAAGCGCTTTTTCAAACCGGAGTTTCTCAACCGGATTGACGAGGTGATCTTTTTCAATCCGCTGAGTCCGAAGGATGCATACAGGATTGTTCGACTGCACATCGAAAGGCTCAACGACAGGTTGAGAGAAAAGGGACTCGTTATTCGCGTCAGTGAGGCGGCCGTGGAGTACCTGGTGCAAAACGGATTTTCCCGGGAACACGGCGCCCGGGAACTCCTCCGGGTCATTCAGGACCATATCCTGCAGCCCGTTGCCGGTCTGCGGTTGAAACACGGGCTGGCGTTTCACAACGTCTCTGTCTCGTATCTCAGTGCCCGGGATAAACTTGTTTTCCGAATGCATTGAACTGCCGCAACCAAAAGACTAAAAGCTATCACCGATCGATAACTCAAAAAATCCTGCGATGCGCACGCGGGGCGCGGTTGATCTTGAGAGACGCAGAGATCGCCGAGGAAAACGCCGAGAAATAATAACCGCTTAGCCCGTATTCTTGCCAAAATTTCAAGAATTTGCGCCTTATACCAAGTTGCGTTCAAGCGACGCCGCCACGTCCTCGGACGCGGTTTGAACGAGAGTGAAACTTGGACCTTGCCCTGCCGGATGCATCATTCTAAAAGAACAAGCTCGGGCGCGGCAGCAGCCAAGGTCCCTCGATCACTGGAGCTCGATGCCCCTGTTCAAGCATGGCCCCGGGCCGCTTTTTGAACACTGATGAGGCTTATGCACTCTCCCACAAGAGAATATTTACAAAGGCCACCCCGGGCTGTCGTTCCCATACCCTATTAAAGGAGACTGACAACGATGGCCCAGAAGCGTAAGAATGCACCAGGCAAAGGCCGCAAAGGGCAGCCACACTCTTTGAACCCAATTCAACCCAATGCAGCCGGTATCGATCTGGGCTCACGCGAGCACTGCGTGGCCGGTCCCCCTTTACCGGACGGTTCCCCTAACGTAAAGCATTTTGGAACCACAACCCCGGAACTGTTGCGCCTCGCCGGATGGCTTGAGCAGCAGAAGATCGCTACTGTCGCCATGGAAAGCACCGGAGTATACTGGATCCCCCTATTTGAAATCCTCGATAGCCGCGGCTTCGACGTCCAACTGGTCAATGCTCGCCAGATTAGTCATGTTCCGGGCCGCAAAACCGACATGATCGATTGCCAGTGGATTCAATTACTGCACGCCTGCGGATTGCTCCGGGGGTCTTTGCGACCAGGCGAGGACATCTGTTGCCTGCGAGCTCTCATACGTGAACGCAATACAATTGTAGACCTGCGTTCCGACTGGGTCCGACGGATGCAAAAGAGCCTCGACCAGATGAACATTTGCGTGCATCACGCCGTTTCGGATATTACAGGCCTTACCGGCATGGCAATTATCCGTGCCATTATAAGCGGTGAACGGGACCCTCGTGCCCTGGCGAGTTTGCGTGATTGCCGATGCCAGAAATCGGAAGACAGGATCGCCGAGGAACTCACCGGTAACTGGCGCCTTGAGCACCTGTTCAACCTTGGTCAAGCCCTAAAGGTTTATGATCAGCTATGTGGCGTCATCGCCGACTATGATGCCGAGATCCTCAAGTACGTCAACTCCTTGCAACCTCCTGACTCAAAGGATTCATCGGCACCGCCTCCGGCATCCAGAGCCAAAGCGACTAAATTTTCCAAGCTGGGTCAGGAGCCAATGCGCCAGGCCCTTTATCGCATGTCGGGCTTTGATCTCACTACAATTGACGGCATTGGTGTTGATACCGCCGCCGTTATCATGAGTGAGTTAGGTCCCGACCTGTCTGTATTCCCAGATGAAGGCCACTTCGTTTCGTACTTGCGTCTAGCGCCAAATATCTCGATCAGCGCAGGCAAAAAGGTCCCAGGCAAGTTCCGGGCTGTCACCTCCACGCGGGTGTGCAATGCATTGCGCATGGCCGCAACAAGTTTGCGCAATTCGAAAACGGCACTTGGAGCCTACTATCGCCGCATCTCGAGACGCAAAGGCAAGTCGGTCGCCGTTTTTGCGACGGCCCGCAAGTTGGCCCAACTGGTTTATCGGTTGATCCGTTATGGCCAAGCATATGTTGACACAGGCTCCGATGTCTACGAGGCCCGTTTTACCGAGCGTCGTTTGGCAACGTATGCCAGAACTCTTAAGCAAATGGGCTATAAAATCGAACCATTAGCTGCTTAGGGGCGTTCATTGTCCCTTCAAGTTTCACAAGAGACTGGGCGGGGATAAACCCCGCCCCTACGGCATTATCGCACGGTTCTTTCGTAGGGGAGGGCTTTATGCCCTCCCGAAGGACCCGACTTGAACGCAACTTGGTATTAGTAGTACAGAGAAAAGAATATGAACTGTTTTCTCTGCGCCCTCAGCCTTCTCTGCGGTCAATGCCGAGAATTCTTAAGCAGAATTCGAGGCTCATTTCTTCGCTTTTGTCTTTTCATCCCTATTGCTCTTCTCTGTGCTACTTACGTGCAGTTTCTTGAAATTTTGGCAAGCATATGAGGCTAAGCTGTTACTTTCTCAGTGTCATTCTCAGCGGTCTCTGCGCCCTCTGCGGTGATAGCTTTTAGTCTTTATCGCAGTCTTGATCCCCCAGTTTTTTTATGATAATCGTTTTACGACTGGACCCGGCGCCGGACGAGGGCTTGGGTGCCCGGAATTTCGGCCGGCGCCCCTGTGACCCGGCCCGAGGTTTCGAGCGTTGAACTTTCAACCGCTGATGCTCTAGCGGAAAAAGGGAACCGATCATGCTCATCACTGAAATGCTGGCCAGAAACGCTCGGATGTATGGAACGGAAACCGCCCTTATAGAGAGGCAACCGGCCAGGGGAAGCCGAAAGGAAATCACCTGGAGCACTTTTGACCGGCAGGCAAATCAGTTATCAAATGCTTTGCTGAAAAAAGGCGTCAAGAAGGGCGACAGGGTGGTGCATCTGATGATGAACTCTATCGAATGGCTGCCCATCTATTTTGGGATCCTGCGCGCGGGCGCATGGGCTGTTCCCCTGAATTTCCGGTTCGATGCCGATACTATCAAACGCTGCTCGCAGGTCGCCGAAGCCAGGGTATTCATTTTTGGCGAAGAGTTCATCGAACGCGTCAACGCCATCAAGTCCGATCTCGACTCAGTGAGAACTTTTGTATTTGTGGGCCCCGAGGAGTTGCGGCCCGCGTATGCCGAGCCCTACGATGAAGTGCTCTCGTCGGGAGGGCCGTTTGACCCTGAAATCGAGATCGATATTACGGATAGCGCCGCCCTCTACTTTACCTCCGGAACTACAGGGACCCCCAAGGCTACGCTCCTTACGCACAGGAACCTGGAGTTTTCCTGCTACGCGGAAAACTGCCACCACCATCAGACCCATGCAGACAATTTTCTCTGTATTCCCCCCCTGTACCATACAGGGGCCAAAATGCACTGGTTTGGCAATTTCATCGTCGGGGCAAAAGCAGTCATCCTCAAAGGTATTGAACCTAAATGGATTCTTGAAGCGATTTCCGAAGAGAGTGTAACCATCGCATGGCTTCTCGTTCCCTGGGCGCTCGATATTCTTTTTGCAATAGAGAACCGGGATGTGCATCTCAAAGATTACCGTCTGGACCAGTGGCGGCTGATGCACATCGGCGCGCAGCCGGTGCCCCCCAGCCTTGTAAAGGAATGGAAGAAAATTTTCCCCCATCACCAGTACGACACCAACTACGGTTTGACGGAATGCACCGGTCCGGGATGCGTGCACCTCGGGATGGAGAATATGCATAAGGTCGGGGCAATCGGAGTGCCGGGTTTTGACTGGGAATTCAAGATAGTCGATGGAGAGCGCAACCGGGTCGCAAGGGGCGAAATCGGCGAACTGGCGGTCAAGGGGCCGGGAGTTATGAAGGAGTATTACAAGAACCCCGAGGCGACCAAAGAGGTTCTGCGCGACTCCTGGTTTTTGACCGGCGACATGGCCCGCCTGGATGAAGATGGTTTCATCTGGCTCGTAGACAGGAAAAAGGACGTTATAATAACAGGCGGGGAGAATATTTATCCGGTGGAAATCGAAGATTTCCTCCAGGCTCACCCCAAAATCCAGGATGTGGCGGTCATCGGTCTTGCCAGTCCCCGTCTGGGAGAAATCGCTGCGGCGGTGGTGCAGGTCAAGGCCGGCCAGGAACTCGCAGAGCACGAAATTCAGGATTTCTGCCTGGGCCTTCCGAAGTACAAGAGGCCGAGAAGAATCATCTTTGCGGCAGTCCCCCGCAACCCGACAGGGAAAATAGAAAAACCAAAGCTTAGAAAGCTATATGGAGGGATGGAAGAAAGTTTTGCGGTGTAGGGCTTTCAACTAGGCCCACAATTTCCTGCCTGTTCGAGCCCCTTTGATAAAAGGAGGTGCTAACCTGGTGAGACCAATTTGTGCAGTTCTGTTGGCATGCTTACTGGCGTGCGGCTGTGCTACAGGCAGTGGAGTAAATAACCAAGCATTCTTCCCTTCAAGAGAAAATGTGAATTTGCCGGTTCAAGTAGCGGTAGGCGATCAGTCCAAACGAATTGAATCAGCCGGTATGATGGGGGAGGACGACAGAGTACGATATTTCATTCTTTACGGGCTCGTCGGGCTTGCGATGAGCTCCCCTGGAGCAATTGGCCTCATACGCGGCAGATTTGCCGCTGGCGAAGCATTTGAAAACTCCGTCAAGACCGTATTCATAAGAAATTTGGATGATAACGGGCAGAAACTCGTATTGGAGTTGGTTGATTTTCAGCAATACATCATCACGGGTATTGCACCACGACTCAAAGCCTTTATGACTTTCAGGGCGCGTCTTGAACCTTCAGGTCAAACTACCCTGGCTGGATATTTATTTGACTGGGAGGGACGCGGCCCTGTCCTTCTCCCGAATCAAGAAAAAGACATGTTGCGGGAAATGGTCGACCAAGTGCTCATTCATTGGGGCAAATCCATGAGAGATCATATCAATAAGACTGATCCGAACGGACCTGTTACTTTTCCACCTCATAGTCGCGGAGAGTTTTACGGAAATTTTGTAAAGTGTACGTATGATGTGTTAGTAGAAAATGTTTTGCCCGCCGGATCAGTCCAGGGCGGCCAGTGATCGGGTCGAACTACTTGTGCGGAACTGTCATCGGGCCGAGCAGCCCGCCATTTATGCCCGCTCCGACTGCGTCCTGTATTCTCTCCCATGTATCCCGCGGCCTCTCCCGTATTTCGCGGGGATCATAATCGGGGGTCCGCTTTTACCAGTGCTGCTTCGTCCCTGTTTTTAGGCCTTATAAAATCCGCTTTAACAATAGCGCTCATCTTTGCCATCGAATGTTTGGCTTGGTCCGGTCTGGCCTGGCTCTTTGCAAGCCTCCGGGCAATGACCCTGGCCCACCCTCTCTCCAGCCCTCTTTTCAACCACTTCCCAGAGGATTCTTTGTTTATCAACTTGGGCGGTCATGCCGATTATATGGAAACGCTTCTATGACGGAAGCGGCATCATTTACGCAAAGATTTCAGGAATTGAGCAGTCAAAAGGGATATCCGTCCCACGAGAGGAAGCATTATGTTTCGGAAGCTCGCGAGCACCAGCCTTACTCTAAAGATACTCGTTTTCCAGCTCATGTTTCTGGCCGCCCTGCTGTTGATAGGTTTCTTTGCCCTGAGTCTGAGCAGTAAGATTCTCGACAAAGTGGTGTATCCCAGCTTCGAGCAACAGATCCTCAACGGCCACAAAAGTTCCCTCAAGTCCCTGGTGGAGACTCAGACCGCCGGTCTCGCCGAGAAGCTCAAGGGGCAGAAGACCAGAGAGGAACAGATCGATACCTTGATAAAGGAAACTGATCCGATCCGGTTCTTCGACGATAACTCCGGCTACTTCTTCACCTATGATGTTAGCGGGGTAAGGCTCAATGTCCCAATCAACAAAGCGGACAATGGCAAGAATCTCTTAGGCCTCAAAGATAAAAGAGGGAATCTCTTTGTCCAGGAACTCGTCCGGGTGGCAAAATCCGGAGGAGGATTCGTTCAATACTACTACGAGAAGGAAGGAAAAGGCATTCAGCCGAAACTAAGTTATGTCAAAGTGATTCCGGGGACGGACTTCTTTGTCGGTACCGGAGTCTACATCGATAACGTTGAGTCGGAAAAGGCCAATCTTCAAGAAACTGTCGAGCAAGGTATCAGGCAATATGCTGTGGGCGCTATTATTGCCTTTGCGCTGCTCACTGCGTTAATCGCTCTTTGCTCATTATTGTTCGCACGTTCATTGACGAAACGAATCAGAACGATTGCCACGGGATTATCCTCGGGGTCCGGTCTTGTGGCTTCCGCTTCCGGCCAGGTCGCATCGGCCAGCCGGCAGCTCGCAGAAGGGGCATCCGTGCAGGCCGCATCCATTGAGGAGACCTCCTCTTCCCTTGAGGAAATGTCCTCCATGACCAGGCAGAACGCTGATAACGCCGACCATGCCAACAAACTGATGACGGGGACAAAAGAGACCATTACATTGGCCGGCCGGTCAATGGAAAGACTGACTGCTTCGATGGGGGAGATATCCATGGCGAGTGAAGAAACCTCCAAGATCATCAAGACAATCGATGAGATTGCCTTTCAGACAAATCTGCTGGCGCTGAATGCTGCTGTGGAAGCGGCGCGCGCCGGGGAAGCGGGGGCCGGTTTTGCGGTGGTTGCGGATGAAGTGAGGAATCTCGCGATGAGAGCTGCCGAGGCTGCGAAAAATACCGCCAGCCTTATTGAAGGTACGGTCAAGAAAGTTAGAGAAGGTTCCGAACTGGTGGATAAGACCGGCGAAGAATTTCGCGAAGTGACTGTGAGCGTAGGAAAGTCCGGCGAATTGGTTGGCGAAATTACAGCGGCGTCCAGTGAACAGGCGCAAGGTATAGAACAGATAAACAAAGCTGTTTCCGAGATGGACCAGGTTGTTCAACAAAATGCGGCCAGCGCGGAAGAAGCGGCATCCGCTTCCGAGGAATTGAACTCTCAGGCCTTTCAGATGAAGGAATTCGTAGCGGAACTGATCGTGCTGGTGAACGGGAGCGTAACCAAAAAAACGAGCTGACAGCTCATTCCGGCTACTTTCCGGCCAAAGAGACAGATCCATCCCACTCAGGCGGCAGGTCTTGTCCCTGAAGGTTTTTGATGCGATTGAGCATTTCTGCAGAGGCAGGATCGTCGGGCCTGATGCTCAACAATGCCTGAAATTCTTCTTCGGCCCTGTCAAAATGTCTTGCAAAATAGAGTTCCATGGCTTCCTGGTATGCGACATAGTACATCGCGTCCTGCGGGGTCAGTGGAAAACACGCCTCCCCGTAAACCTCGAAGACTCTGACCGGCTTGGATTTGCCTTTGACTTTGATCACGTCCAGGACCCGGGTCCTGAAGACGCCCGGCGGCAACGCCTGCCGCGTGTACTCTGAAATCATAAGGCGCGTATTATACCTCTTATTTGCACCCTCCAGCCGGGATGCGAGATTTACGGCATCACCTATTACCGTGTAGTCAAAGACCTGGTCCGAGCCCATATTGCCAATAATCATCGGACCGGTGTTGATCCCCACTCGGCACTGGAGTTCCGGAAGGCCGTCATTTCGCCAGGCCGGACGCAGTTGCTGGAGCCGCTTCTGCATCTCGAGGCCGGCCCTCACCGCCCTTTCAGCATGGTCGGGCATTGGGAGCGGCGCTCCGAACTCCGCCATGATGGCATCGCCTTCGAACTTATCGATGATTCCTCCGTTAGTCAAAATGATTGCGGTCATCTCCGTCAGGTACTGATTCAATAGATGCACCAGTCGGGCCGGGGGCAGGTTTTCCGAGATCGTGGTAAAATCTGCGAGATCGCAGAAAAGCACTGTAATTATTCTTTCCTCGCCGCCCAGTTTGAGCATGTGTGGATTGGAAATAAGAGTGTCAACCACCTTCTCCGGAACATACCTGGAGAAAGCGTTCCTGATGAAAGAGCGCTCTTTTCCAACCGCCAGTTCGACGGCCACCACCAATCCAAAGAAAAAAACGAGAATACTGCCCCACACTGTAACAATCGGGACCAGGTGAAAATGAATGAACTCAAGCCAGGTGAGCCCGACGACTCCCGCCGAAATGGCCAGACCGCTCCCATAGAGCGTCCAGGAAGATCTCAGGCATGCTGCAAGCCCGAGTACGGCGCCGGCCAGCCATATCAGCACCAGCACGCGCCCGGAAGTCCATTCATCATAGAAAGTGTTGGTGAGCATTCCATTGAGCAGAGAGGCATGGACAAGAATGAGCGGCTCTTCGCTGGCAAGCGGCGTTTGGCCGAGGTCGGACACCCCGGTCGAAATGTCGCCAATCAATACCAGCTTGCCTTCAAACATCTCAATAAGATTTCCCAGGAGGTTTTCAGACTTTGCATATTGCAGGAGGGCTTCGGATTCTATTTTCACGAACGAGTTTTTCCAAATCTGGGGGAACGGAATGAATGCGCGCCCACGCTCATCTATCGGGATGACAACATCATGCTCCAAACCCTCTTCGCTGGCCGGAATGATTATCCTGCGGCCCCACTCCACTACAACTTTTTCGAAAGGAACTTTCATATAATTCAGGAATACCGAGAGGCTAAGGGCAGGGAAGTAGGCATCGTCAATCTTCAGCAACATAATTGCATGCCTGTTAACTCCGTCAGGATCGCTCAACCCGCTGATATGGCCGAAACTGCCGGCAGCTTCGGAAAACCGGTCTGATTGCATGATGGCCTTTGTACCGTAGTAAGGCCTTGACTGCCCTTGCTCGATTGGTTTTCTGAGAGATTTAGAGCGGAATTGCTCAAATGATCTTCTGCCCTCCCATCTAAAGGGCGAGGGCGTCTCGGCATATGTGAGGCCGATCGGCAGGCAGACCGAACCAAGTTTCTCGATTGACTCGGCAAGCATCAGATCGGAATCGGTATCGGCAGATCGAGCGAAAATGAGGTCATAGGCGCAGCCGGCCACATCCAGCCGGGACAGTGCTTCGTTTACTTCGGCCACAAACCTTCGGTCTAAAGTGCTATTCCCGAAATAATCATAAGTCGTGTCCGAAATGGTGACGATAGCCACCAGCGGTGATTGCTCCGGTCCGTGTCCATGCTTTACCGACTGCCTGTAGAAGAGATCGAGGATCTTGAAATCATACTGGTTCCAAACGACGCTGAAGCCCAGAACGGCACATGTTACAGTCACGATCAGGACTGTAGTGGTCACTGCGATGATTCTCAGCAGTCGCTTACTTTTTAATGTCAAACTCATACCGCTTCACAAGAATGTTATTCCCACTATAAATCGGGATTTCACTTATGAAAGGATCAGCTTTCTTGCTGCCGGCAAGCTCCCGCACATTTCCGGCGATAGGAGCAGGCTTATCCGGTTCCTGGCGGAGATCGATCTTACCCTGTTTGAGGAGCTTCTCTTCCACAGATGCCCAGCTCTTGTATGTCACTTTAGAGTTGAACAGGGCCGAAATATCATTGAGTTTGACGGTGCTGCAAATGATGGTAAAGGTCTCAATCGGGCTCTTCCCGTCAACTTCATAAAATTCCAGGAGTCCGGGCAGCACCAGTTGAGCACCCTTGCTCATCTCCTCAAAGGCTCCCAATAGAGTCACCGTTTTGCGGTCGGTATGGACTACATAAACATGGCATGCCTCTTCGGGTTGTATATAAATACGAAGACGGTCCCCGAGCTTGAAACTCTCCTGCCCCCTGGCGCGAATTGATTGCTGCCCGGAATCGATTAGTATTCCAATCCTGGCGCTAAGCATGCCGGGTTGCGAAAAAACGGCGACAACACCTGCACCCAGAAGCACAGCCAGGATGCAAAATGTGCGGATCAGGCTTAAAGTTTTCGCCATTTTCACTCCTTTTGAATTGAAAGATCTTCAGATAATACTCCAGAAGGCTGATCCAGCCAAAAGCTCTTTTCATTATTCCGCGGTACTTACGATCGTGTGAGCGGTTGAGAATGCTGTCGAAAGGCAAAATACCGTGCGTTTTCGCATAGATTTCCACCAAAGTTTATCCCTTTGACATGCCAATCCATCCGATTGTATCTTATTTGTAACCTGCTAAACTGTCGAATACCGTCATATCCATGCGCAAAAACACGCGTGCGAGGAGGGGAACCATGGCCGGAAGGTTGCTGAGTATCCTGGTTCTGGCGTCAATATGCATGGGGCTGCCGTTTGCGCCCTGCTCCACAGCAGATGACCGTGGGTTAGTACGGCGAAACAGCGTTACCTCTGCTTCAATCGGGGACCGCGTGGCGCTGGTAATCGGCAATGCTGCTTATAAAAATGCGACCCCTCTTTCGAATACGATCAATGATGCCGTCATTATGGCGGATGCGCTCAAAAGCCTTGGGTTCGAACTGGTAGGAGGCAAGGCTCAGACTAATCTGGACAAAGGCGGGCTTGACAATGTCATCCGGAAATTCGGGGAAACCATAAGGGGTAAAAGAGTAGCTTTCCTTTACTACTCCGGGCACGGGGTCCAGGTGGACGGCAGAAATTATCTCATACCAACGTCCGCCAATGTCGTTTCGAGGACGGACGTCAAGTATGAATTGGTCAATGTTGACAACGTGTTGGAGGATATGAACGCCTCGGGAACGAAGGTCAACATTATAGTCCTCGATGCCTGCCGCAACAATCCCTTCGGAGAAAAAGGATTGCGCGGTGCGGTATCGGGTCTGGCCGTTATGGATGCGCCGAGCGGGACCCTGGTTGCCTATGCGACCGGACCGGGGAGGACCGCAGCAGATGGCGTTGGAAAAAACAGTCCCTACACCGAATCGCTTGCCCGCATCATTAAGGAGCCGGAGCTTGACATCGAGGACGTATTCAGGGAAGTGGGCAAGGATGTTCAGATCAAGACGGGGGGCGTCCAGGTTCCGTGGAAAATGGATAGCCTGACGGAAAAATTCTCTTTCGGAGTGACCGGCGATGTAGAGGGACCGGTCCGAACGGCGGGCGGACCCGGTCCTGCCTCCGTCCTTCCGAAGCCCGCGACGCCGAGAACCGGCTCAATCAATGTCAAATCTACTCCTGCGGGGGCTATGGTATATGTGAATGGCGCCAGGAAGGGGCTTACGCCCATGACTATCAGCGGGCTTTTGCCCGGCAGCATGGGGTTGAAAGTTGTTCATGACGGCTATGAGCTGGTGGAAGACACGGTGCAGATAGAGGCGGGAAAAGAGGAGACAATGAATTATACGTTGGCGAGGGTGGCGCCGCTGCCGGCTGCGCCGACAGCGTCCGGCGTGGAGACCCTGGCAAAACCTCCATCAATCACAACAAGCCCAACACGGCGGGAGTGGAAAGATCCAACCACGGGGATGGAATTCGTATGGGTGGAGGGAGGGACGTATCAGATGGGTTGCGGGTCGGGGCCAGGCGTTTGCCCACCCAATGAGTTACCGGAGCATGAAGTGACGGTGGGTGGTTTCTGGATTGGGAAATACACCGTAACCCAGGGCCAGTGGCAAAAAGTTATGGGGAATAATCCGTCCGGCTTCCAGAAGGGAGACAACTACCCTGTCGAGACGGTAACCTGGGACGATGCGAAGGAGTTTATCCGGAAGCTCAACGGCAAGAGCGGACAGACGTTCCGCCTGCCTACCGAGGCCGAATGGGAGTATGCGGCGCGTAGCGGTGGGAAAGCGGAGAAGTATGCCGGAGGAAACGATGTAGATTCCGTAGCGTGGTATGGCGCAAATAGCGGAAAGTCGACTCACCCCGTTGGAACCAAAGCCCCGAATGGCCTGGGGATATATGATATGAGCGGAAACGTATGGCAATGGTGTGAGGATACATATGATGACGATGCTTATAAGAAGCATCAGCGCAATAACCCCGTATCTACCAGCGGCGGCTCGTTAAAGGTTTTACGGGGCGGTTCCTGGTCCCGCGACGCGACATGGGTGCGTTGCACCTTCCGGGGCAAATGGGAGCCGGCCTCCCACGGCCTGGGGGGCCGCCTGGGGGGCACCGGCCTGGGCTTGCGCCTGGTGAAGACCAATTAGCTTTTGGAAAGAGGTCAAAAGGCCCTTTAAAGCAGCTTTTCACGTCCCTTCCGGGACATCCTGAAACCATGAAAAGACGCGTAGACCTGTAGTCTTTTCGAACAGCAAAGGCAAGGCCCGTAGCGGTGGCCTTGCCTTTGTCCGATTTGCTTCCGGGCGATGGCGCCTAGCTTGAGAAGCGTCTCAGAAATCCGATAGCACCGGCGAGGCCGGAACCAAAAAGCAGAAAAGTCCCTGGAATCGGCGTGGCGGAGCCAACCGTCTGGTTAGGGGCTGCGTCGGTGATCAGGACGGGGTTGCACAGGCCTTGGTTCAGGAGCCATTGATCGTACGTTTGTTGAGTGTACGTGGGCTGATCGACCCCGGTAGCGGCGTAGTAGTAATACAGCCCAAATTGATTAGTCGAGCCGAGGCTCAGCAGAAGTTGGGGTGATGCCGGATTGGTGGTGTTATAGACACTCCAGCTACCGTTAGTCTGTTGTTCAATCGAGAAATCCATTGCCGAGTACGTTTGACCCGCCGACATCTGAAGCAGCAATGCACTACCGGGAGAGCTGGTATCCTGGTTGTACCCGTTGGCATTGATGTAAAGGTCAGCGTTCATATTGCATATCTGCGGCGCTAAGTTGAAAGAAAAAAGAGTTTGGTCGCCACCGTTTACGGTCGGCGTCCATAGTACATAGTCGGCTTTGGCATGCGAGGCAGCACAAAGCGCGACGCCCACGATCAGGAGAAACGCCGGAAGTAATGTCCGTAATTTCATACCTCTTCCTCATAGAGTAGCATGATTTCTATATGTTCCCTTGGCTTTGCCGCCTCCCTGCTTGCATCCGGGTGCGGCGTTCCGGTCGCGGTCCAGCCCCGCACGGCAGTTTCGTCGCCCGGCAAGGGAACACCTCCTGGCCTATATGTTATGGCAGCCCGGCTATCTCTGAGGACGAGACCCATGACTTTCCGTCCCCACCTCGCGATGGGTTTGGCTTTATCGAATATGGAGCTTTGATGAATCGAATGCACTGTCTGATTCTTCCTCGGGTGTTCATGAAAAAAGCCCAGCCATGAATGATCATTTATCCAGCGCGCGCTAGCCGGATGAACGATGCAAACATGCCCGGGCTTTCTGGTCCCCTATTCGCTAGTGGTCAGCAAAGTGCCCACATCGTGACTCTTGCTAAGACGTACCTATACTACTCCATCCCCATGAGGCGTTCATGACGGCGTCGTGACAATTGCACTATAAATTTGATGTTTCCGCTAACCATTATCAGATAATAACCACTGGGGTTTTTGGGAACGTGATCCATCTCAACCCCTAAAGTTTCGATGTATATATGCCGAATAAAAAAATGGCGCGGGCAATAAGAAGATTCATTCAAATTGATATTAAGTAAAAATAGACAAATCTCTTTATCAATCACGGAGTTAGTTCATGAGACGATTGAGGAAATCCATTCTTGCACTTGCTGTTGCGGTCTCGTTGCTACAGTGGTCTGTCATTCCGGCGGCATTCGCGGAGTCGTTGGCCGCGAACAAGCCTTCGATCGGACAAGTTATTCCGTCTGTAACGGCCCAGCCGGACCCCGGGCCGGACATCCGGCGATACTTCATCGATCCTGCCACGGAGCGTCAACTGTCGAAGAGTGCGATCACGCAGTTGCTGCGGGAAAAAATCAAATATGTTTTCATTATTTTCAATGAGAACAACTCGTTCGATCACGAGTACGGCACGTTTCCGGGTGTCAACGGCATCTATTCGGACGGCCAGCAACCTCGTTCTGCAAGCAATACTCCGGGCTTTACCCAGACTTACTATGACGGCACCACCAATGCGAACGTCACGGTCAAGCCGTTCCGGATCGGACCGTTGGAGTATAATTCGAGCGTGATGGACAGCGCGCAGCATGACCACGCCTATGTCGCACAAAAGATCGACGTAGATCCGGCGACAGGTGTGGCGCAGATGGACAAGTTCGCCTCTGTAGAGTACAACCACTACGCATCGTCTACTTCACCTTCCTCCCATTGTGCCGAAATCGAGGGAACGCAGTTCGCGCTCCTGGTCATGTCTCACATCGACTGCGACACCATTCCGTTTTTCTGGCAGTGGGCCAGCCGCTTCACGATCTTTGACAACATCTTCGCGACCGAGGACACGGGTTCCACGCCGAATGCAATAGCGATGATCGCAGGGCAGTCGGGCGAAACGCAGTGGGTAAGGCATGCCAACGAGAACCCCGTCCAGATAAACTTTAACGGCTGGATCGGGACGCCGGTGTTACCGCCTATTATCGTTGACAACGAACCCTTCTACGGCTCGCCGTTAGACTCGACGCCGCTCAATTTCAAAATGCCCATGAGTCAGACAGACTATGAAACCATTAATCCGGGTGACCCCCCCCCAACCGCCCCCAACAACGTCACCAACATCGCCACCAGCCTGACCTTCGCCAGCCTGCCGCTAACTTTTCAGGGCAGGAATATCACCAAAGTCATGGCTCAGAACCTGAACCAGGCTTTCGACCTGCCGGACATCCAGCAGGATATCCCTTATATCCAGAAGCGTCGAACCAAACCCGTCAACTGGGGCTGGTACCAGGAGGGCTATGACCTCGAAGCGAGCGACGGGAGCGGGCCGGCCTCGCATGAATTCTATGTAACCCATCATAACGGGCCACAATATTTCGGCTATCTTGCCAACACGCCGCCGTTGCGCCCGAACTTCCACGGCCTCACCGACTTCTTCACCGACATGGCGAACAACTCCTTGCCCCAAGGCGGTGTATTTTACATCCGCGGCGGCTACGGGAACCAAATGGGGCTGTCGCCGCCGATCACTGCCCCCAATGCACCGTCGGCGTCGGCTGCAAGGCTCGGCGACGACGACCACCCGGCCTACTCCGACCGGCAGATCAGCGAGGCCATGGCGGCCCGCGTGATCAACGCGATCGCGTCGAATCCCAGGATTTGGAAACAGTGCGCGATCATTATCACATACGACGAGTCGGACGGCTTGTACGACCACGTCCCGCCGCGTATCCGCGCCTACGGTTCCGATTCTCCCAATAGTAACGGCGATTTTGTACCGCTTTCCAGGGGAATTCGCGTGCCGCTGATCCTCATCTCCCCCTATGCGCGGACGCACGCCGTCTCGCACGTGGAGGGCGATCATAACGCCGTTATCGAGACGATCAACGCGATCTTCGGACTGCCGGCCCTCGCCAGCCTTCCCGACGAGGCCCAGGCGCTCGCGATGGGCAACTCTCCGTATTTCAACAAGTGCGGCCCCCCGGGATTTCAGCAGACGTGCCTGGGACCGCGCGACATAAATTCGAAGATATCTGATAGTCTCCTGTCCGGCTTCGATCCGAGACGCCTGCGGGGCATATCTCCGCTGCTTCCGGCCACGCTTGCGATGATTCCGGATAACGTCGTGACATCGCTGCCGCATTACGGAACCAGTGGCTGCACGGCCATCGGGATCACGCCGGAGGATTACCAGCAGGGAGTCGAAGTCGATCCTCCCGCCGGCTTTAACTCGCTGCCGGCCACCTGTCCGCCGTCGGAATGTAAATGAACAATCACAAGGACCGGTGGAGGCGCTGCGCGGGCGCCCCCTTCCGCTCTTAGGGCCGCATCGTTCCACTATTTCATAACGTTTGCCCTGGAGGATATATGCGTATCTCGTCATTCCTGCTGACCATGCTGCTTGTCTGCTGTTCGATCTCCGACGCCACGGCGGGCAGCGTCGCCGAGCGCGTGAAAGCGCGCGGCCTCTTGCGCTGCGGAAGCGTCGAGCGGCCTGGTCTGGCGGGCCCTGACGGTAAGGGCGGCTGGACCGGCCTCGAAGTCGATGTCTGCCGCGCCGTCGCTGCTGCGGTTCTCGGCTCCCCCGAACATATTGAATATCATAAATACGAGGCGCCGAAGGATTTCGACGCCGTGCGCAACCAGCAGGACGATATCTATTTTCTAACGGGTTCCGAGATCGCAAAGCAGAAGCTGGCCGGTACAGTGCTGCCCGGCCCCACCGTCTTTGTGGAATCTCAAGCGGTGATGGCGCCGGTCAACTCACCCGAGCAACATCTCGACGACCTCGCCGGGAAGAGTATCTGCTTCATGACCGCAAGTCCGGCCGAGCGGACCCTGAACGCGCATTTCAATTCGATCCACAAAACCTGGTTGCGTCGGGGCTTCACCGAGGACGGGGAAATGAACGATGCCTACAACGTGCAGAACTGCCATGCCGTAGCCGGCGAGATCACGACCCTCGCGGAGACCCGCCTCGATCCCGGGGTGAACCATCTGTCGAGCCGCATCCTTCCTGAGCCGCTGGCGGTCTTCCCGGTGATGGCCGCCACCGGAACCGGCGATGCGCAGTGGTCATCGATCGTCGCCTGGACGGTGCACACGCTGGTCAGCGCGGAGAGGCCGGAAACCCCGTGGTATATGGGAGGCGCGGGGGCAATGCCGATCATTGCAGATGAACTCGGTCTGGACAAGGACTGGCAGCGCCGCGTTTTAACCGCCGCCGGCAACTACGGCGACATCTTCGAGCGCAATCTCGGCAAGGGGTCGGTACTCAAGCTGGATCGCGGCCTCAATGCAAACAACATCGGCGGGGGACTTCTCCTGGGCCCTTTTGTCGAGTGACGTTGTAGAGGGCGCGAGGAGACACATGACATGCTGACAGATGTGGTTTTTTCCGATTCACCCATTCACCTACCTAACGGGCGTCAACATCTCCGGGTTCTTCGTCTCGTCTTGCGCCATGAGTTCCATGATGAGCCTGAAAACCGGACCCGGCCGGCCGTCTCCAATCCTGTTTCCGTCATATTCGACAACGGGAAGGATATTGAACGGGGTCCCGAAAACCATTATTTCAGCGGCGCCGCAGGCCTGTTCAGGAGTTATATCCGCTTCTGCCGCCGCGCTAAGTTGGGCCTGCGTCAATCCCCCGGCGATCTCCATAGCGCGCGTTACCGTAATCCCACGCAGAGTGCGCGAGAAACGCGGAATGAGCAATTCACCCTTTTTCGTTACGATGCCTACGTTTTCCGTCGACCCTTCGGCGAGGAACCCGCTCTCATCGAGTGAAACGGAAAAATCGGCGCCTCGTTCCACCGCCTCTTTTTTCATCAGCACATTCGGAAGGTAGTTGCAGTTTTTCACTGTCGCGAAATAATCGGTTTTAATGGGAATGCCGGTGGTTACGAGTTTGACGCCTCTTTCATATTTTTCGGGGGCAGTGGGCGCATGGGCGATCACGATTACATAAAGCTGGCTCCCAACGGTTTCATAGGGATTCGCGGAGAAGCTGCCGGGGCCTCTTGATACGAAAAGCCGCACGAGACAGGTCCCATTGTTCCCGGCCAGCACCGTCTCGCGAATTATCTCGATAAGGCGCTCATCATCGACCGGCAGCTCGAGGAAAGATGCCGCCATCGAACGCTTCATCCTGTCGAGATGCCTGGCAAGAGCATAAATATTCCAGTCAGTGCACTTGAAAACTTCGAATACTCCGTCCCCCCGATGGACCATATGATCGTCAAGGGGCAGCATCATAAGGGCGGGATCGGTAATGATACCGCCATACCAGCTAGAGTAGACGGCAAGATAATTTGAAAGATAAGGCTGCCTCATGGAAAGTAATCTGTCTATTACCTGGTCGAAACTCAATAAGGGTACAAACATATGTTCACTCCAGCCGGAAAAGCTCGGGGGAGTAAAATCTCATCCGGTTCTTTCGGCATTAAGGGTTTATCTGTAAGCCCGGGTTTTGCAGTCGCAAAAGCGACGGAGCCCTGTTGCCCTATTTAAGTTAGTATATTATGTTTTCTTCGTCCATAACAACGGTGTTCCTGCCGGCAGGGCAGGGGCCTTCAATCCAGTCTGATCGGGTCAGAATGAAAATAGAGTCTCTCGTTTTCGACTTTGACGGCACTCTTGCCGAATTGCGGCTTGATTTTGCCGAAATGAAACTGCGTCTGAACACGCTTGCAGAAAGCTACTCTGCCCCAACTCCGCCGCCACCTTTCCTTCCCGTCCTGGAATGGCTTACCTGGCTGGAAAAGAGCATTCGAGAATCATCTGGAGACCGGGCCAACGGGTTCAGGAGGCAGGCTATGACTTTAATTTGCGAAATGGAACTGCAAGCGGCAGGAAAAGGGGCGCTTTTTCCATTCACAAGGCCGCTTTTGAAGGCCCTGGCCCAAAAAGGCGCCAAGACCGCAATTATAACCAGAAACTGTGACGCCGCGGTACGGCTCGTCTTTCCGGACGTATCCGACTACTGCTCCTTTTTTTCGCGCGACCATGTCTCTTCTCCCAAACCCGACCCGGCTCACCTGATCCATGCGCTCGATGCCATTGGCGCTGTTAGGCAGTCGGCCATCATGATTGGCGATCATCCCCTGGACATTCAGACCGGCAGGGCTGCCGGAGTAATGACTGCCGGCGTCTGCAGCGGCAACAGCAACAGAGATGAACTGCTGCGGGCAGGGGCCGGCTGGGTTGCAGGCGATTGTCAGGAATTGATCGAGCTTCTCTCCAAAGAAGGGTTCATCTAGGAGCTTGGAAGGGACATCTCTATGCAAACTTTGCCAAAATGCCTGCTGCTTCCGATAGACGGGACGAACGAGTCGCTTCGGCCGGTCGCATTCATCAGCGGGCTTTACCCGGTTTCAGAAGTCAGCCTGATCCTGTGCTACTTCTCTCCACAGGTTCCGCCGGTCTACTCCGGCGATGTGGCCCCGTCCCGCGAACTGCTGAGAAAAAAAAGGGAATTTCTTCAAGGTCGTCAGCAGGATATACGCCGCATCTTCGATCATGCCAAAGACGCACTCGTGAAGGCGGGTTTTTCCGAGGAACTGATACAGGAACACGTTCAACAAGGGCAAATGAGCGTCGCAAAACGGGCATGCCTCCTTGCAGACATCAGGAAAGTCGATGCCGTTATTGTCCAGAAGCGGGTTTCAAGCAGCCTGGAGGGTTTTATCAAAGGAGATAGCGCATCAGCACTTCTTGAGCACTGTCTGGCAAGTCCGGTCTGGTTCACCGAAGGAAAAATCGACCCGAAACGCGCCGCAATATGCATCGTGGACGAAGATGCTTCATTGCGGATAGCAGACCATGCGGGCTACATGCTTTCCAGCACCGGCGCCGAGATTACGCTTCTGCACTCGGCCAGGAAGGCCGTGTATCCGGTTTCATACCGTCCTTCCGAGGCAGCCGATAAGCTGGCTGACTATGCCGATTCGTCCGCAAGGCGCGGACAGCTCTCTTACATCGTAAAGGCAGCCTCGATACTGGCGGATTACGGAATCGATGAGAGCCGGACTCAGATAACGCTGATTCCCAATGGGGGCGATACTGCAGGCGAAATCCTTTCCTGGTGCGCATCTAACGGAGTCGGAATAATAGGGCTTGGGCATTCCCAGCCGGAGGGAATCTGGAGCTTTTTGAAAACCTCGGTTACCAGGAAAATCCTTGAGGATTTCAAGAACATGGCAGTCTGGGTAGCTCAGTAGCGGAAAATCGAAGGATAGATGTCGTATAATTTAGAAAGAGGGATTTCAGGCGCCCGCCTCGCGGGTGGATGGGCGGGCTGTCGAAATCCCCGGCTGTGGCCCGGCCACTTATCCGCGCACCCTCTTTCCCGCATCTGTCTGCCCGGCTGGTTGCTTCTTGGATTTCTTCGAGCTGCGCGCAGGTGGGGGGCCGGCGTCCTGGGCCGCTGTGCGTTTTGGCGCGGGCTGGCCACTGCTATCCTGGGCCGCTGCACGTTTGGCCGCGGGCTGAGTGCGTTTCTTTTTCCTCAGGTCTTCGTAGGCAATGAGAATAGGGCTAGCCACAAACACGGATGAGTAACTTCCGGTCACTACGCCTATCAGCATCGCAAAGCTGAAATCGTGAATTACGGTGCCGCCAAAAAGGAAAAGGCAAAGAATCACGAAAAATACGGTCATCGAAGTCAGGACCGTTCGGCTAAGGGTCTGATTTATTGCCCCGTTTATCATGTCGCTGAACTTAAGCTTTTTGTCCTTGTTGCGATTTTCGCGGATTCGGTCGTATACGATGATCGTGTCGTTCAGCGAATAGCCGGACAGGGTCAAAAGAGCGGCGAAAACCTCCAGGGAGAATTCTTTGTTGACAAACGCAAAAATCCCAACCGTTATCAGAATGTCGTGCACGAGCGAGAGCAGCGCGCCGAGCGCATACGGGAGCTGAAGAAACCAGCAGAGCGCAAGAGTGACAACAATCGCTCCGCCGATCAGGTATATGGCGCTTAACCCGATCGCCTCCAGCAGATAAATCCCCACTATCAGGACGCCTCCCATTATGAGGCTGCTCGTCCACTTGAATTCGAATCGTCCGGAAATATAGATGGCTATCAGCAGTAAAGCGTAAAAGATGGCATAGAGCGCCTTCTGCCGAAGATCATGCCCCACCTTCGGCCCCACCATCTCCACTCGCAGTACCTGCTGCCCGGGCCCATAAGATTTGCTGAGTTCACCTTCGATCTGGTTTGAAAGGCTGCCGAGTTCCTCGTGAATGGCGTCGGTGCGGACCAGGTATTCATTGTCGTTCTTTGAGCCGATCTGCTGGACGACAGCGCGCGAGACAATTCCCTGGAGCGCGTTGCGGATTTCGTCCGGACTGGTCGGCTTGTTGAATTTCACCTGAATCAGCGTGCCGCCGGCAAAATCGACGCCCATCTTGAGCCCGCCTCGCGCGAACAGGGTGAGCAGCCCAAGAAGAATGATCGCGCCGGAAAGCATGAAAGCCTTGTAGCGCATTCCGACGAAGTTGATATTGATATCAGGTTTTATAAGTTGCATTCGCTTTCCTTATGGTTCTGCGCTAGATGCTCAGCTCTTTTACCCGCCGTTCGGTAAGAAGATAGTCAAAGATTATCCTGGTTACGAAGATGGCCGTGAACATGTTTGCCGCCAGACCGACGCTGAGGGTGACAGCAAAACCTTTCACGGGACCGGTCCCGAACTGATAGAGAACCAGCGCCGCGATCAGGCTCGTGACGTTGGCGTCCATGATCGTTATGGTCGCCCGGCTGTATCCCGTATCGACCGCCGCGCGCGGCGTTTTGCCCAGCCGCAGTTCCTCTCGTATTCGCTCGTATATCAGGACGTTTGCGTCAACGGCAATCCCGATTGTCAGCGCTATACCGGCGATGCCCGGCAGCGTGAGCGTAGCTCCGACAAGGGCCATCGCAGCCAGGATGAGTAAGATATTCATGGCCAGGGCCATGTCTGCGATAGCTCCCGAAAAACTGTAATAGACGATCATGAACAGGATAATGCCCAGTCCACCGACAGCCGAAGCCAGGATCCCACTCTTTATTGAGTCGGCGCCCAGTGCAGGCCCCACGGTGCGCTGCTCGAGAATCTTGACGGGTGCAGGCAGCCTGCCGGTACGCAGGGCTATCGCCAGTACTTTGGCTTCTTCGTCGGTGTAGGAACCTTCGATGACGGCCGTCCCGTTGGGGATGCGCTCCTTGATTACGGGGTCCGAATATACGACACCGTCCAGAACTATTGCCAGCTTGCGGCCAACATTTTCCGATGTGAGGCGGTCAAATATTTTAGCGCCTTGCGGATCGAAATTAAGTGAGATATGTGCCTCGCCAAACGAGCGCCCGCCAATTCCAACTTTGGCATCCGTAATATATTGACCCGTAAGGACAGTTTTATCTTCAAGGGCGACCTTGGTTTCGGACATGTTTCGGTCCGACGGCCTCATCGGATAGACCTTTACGCCCGGAGGGACTTTATTGTCCCGGATTTCCTGCTCCGTAACGTTTTGCGCTACCAGCTTGAACTCGAGGACCGCCGTCTTTCCGATCAGGTTTATGGCTTCCTGGGGGTCCTTTATTCCGGGGAGTTCAACCAGTATCCGGTCGCCGGCCTCCGGCCGAATATCAGGCTCTCTCACTCCGAATTGATCGATCCTGTTGCGGATGGTCTCAAGTGCCTGGCCCACCGCCATGGTTTCAAGATCGATGACTTTCTTCTGGTCCATGGTGAGAAGGACCCTCGTACCCTCTGGCGTGGTCTCGGTGGTGGCGGGCTTCAGCCATGCGAAATCACCTTTTATCGAGTCATTGAAGTCATTTAGCTGCTCGCTCGAAGGCAGGATGACCTCGATGTCCCACTTGCCCGTTTTGGCTACCTTGGTAAATCCGACTTTTTTCGCGCGCAGAGCATCCTTGATCTGCTCAACATACGTTTCGGCCGCATTTTCGACCGCCTTTTCCGCTTCAACCTCCAGCACGAGGTGGATACCACCCTGGAGGTCCAGACCGAGATGGATCTTATCCGGCAGGATAGACGACAACCCCGGCAGGGGAGCAGAAGTGAAAGTCGGTATGAGGCAGAAAATACCGATAATGATAACCGCTGCAACTATAAGCGCACGAATTCCTAAGCTTTTCAATTACGTCCTCCAACTAACCGGGACCGTGTCCATAAGAAGCCGCATCCGGAAATATCAGGCCGGGAAGAGCTCCGGGTCCGGCGCATATTTCATCCGATCAGGATTCTTTGGCCGATTCTTTTTCAGGGGCCGCTTCGCCCTTCGAGATAAGGCCGCCGACCGCGCTCCGGTTGATTTTTACACGCACTCTATCCGCAATCTCGACGGTGAGAACGTTCTCATCGAGACCGGTTATCTTACCACGCAGTCCGCCGGCGGTGAATATCGTATCGCCCTTTTGAAGGTTTGCCAGCATTTGCTTTTGCTCTTTCTGCCGCTTCTGCTGGGGGCGAATCAGCAGAAAATAAAAGATCGCAAGCATTGCGATCATAAGAAACATCGGATTGCCAGGGTTTAACAATCCGGACAACCCGCCTGCGCCCCCAGCGGCGTCCTGTGCGAACGCTTCGGCAGCATACGCCAATCCAGCAAAAATCATCGGTTTCCTCCAGAATTTGAATATCTTGAAGCCGCTGCTTCCATTCCATCCCAGTATTTTAACCTCAAACTAAAGCTCGAAATTAAACGATATTCCCGGATGAATGTCAATCCGTAACGGAAAAAATATCGCGACAGGAGACTCCACTCGAAACCCTTTCATCCACGAAGAATAAGGAATTCGCCATGATCGAAGTTATGGCGACTGTTCTCACCTGCAGAGCGCTAAAAAGCAGCATGGCTTTTTGTCCTGGACTGTTTTATTTTGGCTTCCCGAATATAAATATTCAGAAGTGGGGGAAGCTTTGCGTGCATTGGTACATCTCGTCCTTATTCTTGCTCTGCTATTTGTTCCTTTCTCGGCTCTTGCCGGACCTCCATTCCTGACGGACGACCCCGAACCCGTCGAATACCATCACTGGGAAATATACTTTGCATCCATATCCGAGGAACAGCATGGCGGAGTGAGCGTGACGGCCCCGCACCTTGATGTCAACTACGGGATAGCCCCCAACTTTCAGCTCCACGTCAACACTCCCATGGAATACGTCAAACCCCCCGGACTGCCCTCTCGTTATGGTTATGGCGATACGGAGCTGGGGGTCAAATGGCGTTTTTTCCAAAATGCGGACGCCAGGTTTCTGGCCAGCATCTATCCACTTCTCGAAGTTCCGACCGGCGCGGAATCAAGGGGGCTGGGAAACGGCGATCCCCAGGTGTTCCTGCCCATCTGGCTTCAGAAAGGTTGGGGGCCATGGCTGACGTATGGAGGAGGCGGCTACTTGATAAATCCCGGCCATGCGCAAGAGAATTTGTGGTTTTTGGGATGGCTGGTTCAACGTGACTTGAATAAGTATCTTAGTCTCGGGGCGGAGCTTTTCTACGGGACCTCACCCGATACTGACGATGAGCGCCATTTTGGGTTCAATGTCGGCTCGGTAATCAATATATCTGAAAATCACCACATTCTTCTGTCTGCCGGCACAGACATAATCGGCCCTACCGGCTTTTACTCGTATATTGCCTATCAGCTTACCTTCGGTCCTGAAGAGGCGACGGGTCCGGCCCGGACGCTTTTCCCGGCGGGCAGATCTTCCCCGGGGCTGTTGTAGAGAACACCGAGTCAAAGCCCGACTTTTTTCCTCATCTCACTCGTGATTTGCTGCCGAATCGAAAAATAGTCTACCCATGGGTCCTCTTTTAGTGCCGCCAATCTGCCCCGGATATTGTGGATGTTGTAGCTGTCCGGCTTGAGGCCGGCAGTGAGTTCATCCCACGCCACTGGTGTCGATATCGGGGCCCCTTGCCTGCTCCTTGTCGAATAGGCCGCTATGCTTGTCGCCCCGCGGCCGTTTCTCAGATAATCGATGAAAATCTTGCCCTTGCGCTTTTCCTTGGACATGGTGGCGATATATTCTGCGGGGGTCTCCCGGACGACGCTCTCCGCAACTGCCCTGGAAAACGCCTTGACCGTGTCCCAGTCAGCTTCGGGCGTGAGAGGGGCTACGATGTGCAGCCCTTTGCCGCCGGTCGTCTTCACAAAGCTTACCAGGCCCAGTTCTGAAAGCCGTTCGCGCATGTGCCGGGCAGCCTTGATCATGCCCGGCCACTCGACTTCAGGGGCGGGATCGAGGTCGAATACCATCATATCGGGCTGCTCGAGATTATCTTCCCGGCTACCCCAGACATGTATTTCCAAGGCCCCCACCTGGACAAGTGCTATGATCCCGTCGATATTGTCGGCAACGCTGTAGTATACCTGTCCGTCTTTTTCCATTATCGGAATGGATCGGAGGGCCGCTGGGGCCGCATCGCCGAGGTGTTTCTGAAAAAAGCACCCCTTTCCCCGTCCTTCAGGGCAGCGTACGAGTGTAAGCGGACGCTTTGCGAGATGAGGCATTATCCAGTCGGCTATATCGGCGTAGTATTCGGCCAGCGCGCGCTTTGTAATTCCGATTTCCGGATAAAGCACCCGATCCGGATTCGAGAGGGCCGCACTTGATGGACTTCCTTCGCCGGTTTTTGGTTTGCCCCCCCCGGGCGGCTTTGGATCGGCCGCTATCCGGTTTTCCTCTGCATCGCCGTTCGAAGCTTTTCCGTGAGGATGTTCTCTGACAACATCCCTTGGGTTTTTATCCTCTCTTAATCCTTTAAAAGAGGGGTGACGAAGAATGCCGTCCTCTGTCCAGGCGCTGAATTCCACTTCGGCCACGAGTTCCGGCCTGGTCCAGTGTGCTCCTTTTGCCTCATAACCGGCGGGAGGATTGATAAATGGCGGCTTAACGGTTTCCATTGCCCTGAGTCGTTCGGAAAGAGCTTCGAGAGTTTTCTCACTAAAACCCGTGCCCACCTTTCCCGAATAGACCAGTCCGCCGTCCGGATCAAAGTATCCCAGTAGCAGCGCCCCGAAGCCCGCCCTGGATCCTCCCGGATCGGTGTACCCTCCGATAACGAACTCCTGCCTCATAAAGCATTTCACCTTGAGCCAGCTCCTGGACCTCCTTTGCTCGTAAATGCTGTCGGCCCTCTTAGAGATTATGCCCTCCAATCCAAGCCTGCACGCGTTGTCAAAAACGGCCTCCCCCTCTCCCTGGATATGGTCGGCATAGAGGATCGGCGGTCCCTCAGGCAGAATGCTTCTCAAAAGCTTTTTCCGCTCTATGAGCGGGGTCTGCGTCACGTCGTAGCCCGCGCAGAAGGCAATATCGAAAACAAAGTAAACGAGTCTGCCGCTCCGGACCCCCTGGAGCATGTTCTGAAGCGCCTGAAAATCGGTCCTCCCGTTTTGGTCGACAACGACAATCTCTCCGTCCAGAATTGCGCTCTCAACTGGAATTCGTGCTGCAGCTTCGGCTATTTCAGGAAACCGGTCCGTCCACTGCTTCTCATTTCGTGAAAAAAGCCTCGCCTGCCTACCCGATAGTACACACAGGATTCGATAGCCGTCGTATTTTATTTCATGGACCCAGTTTTCACCCTGAGGCGCTTTGCTGACCAATGTAGCGAGTTCGGGATTTATAAAGCCCGGCTGCCCGGCCGTGCGGGCGCCTGGCAGGTGGGCCGGGTCGATCCTTACAGGCGCGCCTCCCGCCTTCCTGCTTGTGGAGCGAAGGGATTTTGGCTGTGCAATATCATCCGGGACGCCTGCGCGCAGAAGCACTTCTCCTTCGTACCAGAATTTCTCGCGCTGAGACGCGATCTCCTGCATGGTTCTTCCGCTCGCAACACTCCGGTTCATGGTTTCGACCGGCTCGGGATCTGATCCTGAAATGGCCTCAGAGTCGCGTTTTTTTATAAGCAGCCAGTTTTTACCTTCACCCCCCGCTTTCCCTTTCATTCTGGCGAGCACCCAGCTCCCTTTGAGCTTCTCGCCGTGGAGCTTGAATTTGAAATCGCCTTTGGCGTAGCCCTTCAGCGGGTCACCCTCCGGCTCCCACGTTCCACGGTCCCAGAGCATGACCGTCCCCCCTCCATACTCTGCCTCGGGGATTATTCCTTCAAATGTGCCGTATTCAATAGGATGGTCCTCCACGTGGACAGCAAGTCTCTTATCGGCAGGGTTGAGGCTCGGGCCTTTAGGCACCGCCCAGCTCTTTAGAACTCCGTCAAGCTCCAGGCGAAGGTCGTAATGAAGGTGGCTTGCGGCGTGTTTTTGAATTATATAGAGATTACCCGTCGGGCTTGCCTCGGCCACGCCCGTTGGCTCGGGGGTGCGGTCGAATCGGCGTTTTCCAAGATATGTTTCAAGTCCCATATGCTAAAGTTTCCCGGGTGGATTTCATTTAATTTCACTTGAGTAACCGTAAATATTTAGGTAGGCATTGATCTCACCGGAAGCAAAGACTCCGGGAGAATTATTCGTGCTTTTGCGGGAAAATCCGGCTGTTTTTACCTGACCATTTCCTTGATCCGGATAAGTATATGAGCAGCCCCGGCGATCAGTTGATAAAAAGGATGGAAAATGCGCTGCTGCTGAGCGAACGGTTTGGCCTCGCATGCCTGAACGACCCTGAAACGGGCCGGCTGCTCCGGAACCTTGGCGAACTCATCCGCAGGACAGACTCGGCCATGCTCCAATCAGGAGTCGTATCGGCATGTGCCGGATGTGCCGGCAGCAAAGGGAGTTGCTGTTTCAGGGAAATGGGTGAGAGTTATGGATCGATCGGGCTTTTTGTTAATCTGCTGCTCGGATCGGCCCTTCCGGAAAAGACGGATTTCCCGGAAAGCTGCCATTTTGTGGGAGACAGGGGGTGTAAACTTCATGCCCGTCAATCTTTCTGTCTGAACTACTTCTGCCCGGACCTCAGGAACACTCTCGGGAAGCAAACAATCCTCACGATTCAGCAGCAGGCCGGGGAACAACTTATTGCAGGCTGGGAACTGGAACGTGCTCTGGCAAGGTATATTGCGGATGCGGAAAAGCAGGAGCAAGGCGGACGGCCCTCCTGCGATGAGTGAAAACGAAGCCGGTTGAAATCACTAGGGCCGGCAAAACATACTGTATATTTAGGCAGATAACCGGACAGGGCAGGTTTGGAATGTTTAGCCTTCAAGGAGAAATGTTGTGCATTTTTTCTTGACTTAAGCCCCGGCTTGTACTATTTGTCGCATTGTTCGTTTACCTCCTAAGTGTTGTCCTCCCCTGGGTTTTGGGGGAACCCGGGGGAGGAAACATTTAAGCGGCACATCCCGCAGTATCCGCCCTGCGGACGGGGGTCTGAGTACACTTACGCCGGTGGGCTTACGTCCTGAGGAATGCTTTAGTCAGCAGGTCCCACTCGAGGCCCTGGACACTGCCGACCACGTCTTCGATATGGCCGCCGTCGGTCATGGTGATACCGACCTGGCTTACAAGTCCCATAAGCTTATGGTGCTCGGCCCCTATCCATTGCTCGGTCTGCCGGCCGTAGAGGAGATCTTTGAGGTTCTTCTTCATATCGACCGGTTCGAGCACCATGAGCCATCCCTCGTTATAGGGTTCCTCTTTCACCAGGAATGGTTCCCGGGATGCCTGATAGTTGACAGCGGCTACTATGCCGGTGATTGGGGACAGCACGGCGGCCTCGTTGCCATTGCGCTTAAAGGCCATTCCAACCTCGTTGAACCTGATCCGCTCACCGGTCAGGGGCAGGTCAAACTTGTCGGCCCTGCCGAAAACCCTGGTCGAAAAATCGTCCATCCCGATCCGTATGCGTCCGCCGCTCTCGACCCTTGCCCAGGTGTGGCCGAGGTGAAAGAAATGTCCTTCGGGCACTCTGTAGCCGTCAATTTCGTCGAAATTGGAAATCCTGTACGGAAGCTGGAGTTCCAGACCATCTTCCAGCATCTGGTCAAACTCGCAACTGGCGCACTCGTAATCATAGGGGCAAAGCCGCACGGGAGCCCTTCCGGTTAGAGAGTGGCGGCACTTTCGCTCCAGTCCCTGTTTCTTCTTCATTTTCTCTCGCCATTCGACGATGTGCGATTTCTTTGCATCCGCCTTCAAGCCGAGCCGCCTGGCTTCGGCGTTGCGCTCCGAGGTCTCCTTCATCGCCTTATCGAAAGCACAGGTATGGCAATTGTAGTAATTGTTGCAAAGTTTGTAATCGATGACCCCTGCTTCCATCCAGATGCACTTTTCATCACCACGGGGAACCAGGCTGAAGCTGGCAGGTTTCATTAATTTGCGTTCCATGGCGGCCTCTCCGGTTTTTTGTTATGAGTTTCAGGCTTTAATCCTTTTTGCTCTCTGTTGCCCACTCTAATAGGCAAGGCGCGTGCCATAGTTGACTGTCCAGCATAAGCGGCCGTAATATAAGTATATTGTGGTATCAAGAGTATTGGTTCTTCTCTGTCCGGCGGAGAAAAGTGATGTAAAATACATCGCAAAAAATGGGGCGGCTGAATCAAGTGTCCGAAATTATAAGCTAAACGGAGAGTGATGTAAAAATCAACACAAAGGATTTTATCAACAGTGGAGCAAGTACCTGCGGGCGTGGAGTTCCGAATTTATCAGGCAAGTTTCAGTTTTTCGAGGTACTTTTGGTACGAGTCGTCTTTGGGGCGGGCGACCTCGCTTGGGAAAGACTTTTCCAGAATGAGCGATATCTGGGTTGTGCTCCGGAAACGCTTCGTAGGGTCGCAAGTCAGGCAGTTCATTATAAGTTCATTGAGGGTTTCGGGAATTTCGGGCCTCCATACCTTGGGCGGGGAAGGGTACTGTTCGCAGTGCTGGATTTCATATTCGCCGAAAGAAGATGCCTTGAATGCAGGGGCCCCTGTGAGCATTTCGTAAAAGAGTACTCCGAAAAGATAGATGTCGGTAAAAACAGGAGGTCTTTTACGCGCAAGATAGTTCCTGAACTGTTCCGGTGCCTTATAGGCAAGTTGGGCGAGCGGCATCTCTTTCAAGTTGGTTATGGCCGGGTTTGCCTTTTCTATCAACTGCCAGAGGCCGCCGTTATACAGCTTGAGTTGGGGTTTGTCCCTGCGCAGGAGGACCCTGGAGGGACGCAGGCCGAGATGGAACAGGCTCTGTATTCTGCCCTCGGCAGTCATGTGGAGATGCAGGTCCCCAAGGGCTTCCAGCACCTGATAGGCTAACCTCACGGCGAGCGAAATCGGCATGTTCCCGCCGGCTGTGAGCAGGTCGTTCAACGAAAGCGGCAGGTATTCCCGAACGATGAAAGAGTATCCGTTTATAGTGGCGAGATCGTGTATCCTGATCAGATGGCGGGAATTGACCAGCATCAGCCTCTGCGCCCATGAGGCCAATTTTTCCGGAGGAAGAGCATTGGCCAGTTTTCCGCTCAAGGTCTGACCGGCATATTTCTTCCTGTCTCTCTGATCTTCCAGTTCTACAATCAGGGAGCTCGATCCGACGTGAAGCAGGTCGGTCACTCGGTAGCTACGAGCGACCCCGGGGAGAGTCTTGCCGGACGGACCTGCCCAGGATGAGACCGTGCGGCCGATAATGGGATCGACCGAATAGGAGCGCAGTGAGAGGACCGATGGATTAGTTAGTTCGAGTTTTTCACGCGGCTCTTTCGCTTCGGTTTCCGTGCACTCCTTTACCTGGGGGGTACAACGGGCATGTTTTTTCTTCTGAGCTTGAGAGCATTTTGTTATCTTTGTCAGAATAGCTCTTTTTTGTTCGTCCGTGATGCTTTCATCCGAATAGACATACTCATAGAAGCGGAATGCGTCCTCCCACTTTTCGAGCCTGGATGCGCAGTCTCCGCACAACTCCCAGCATTTGAGGCGCTGGCATCCCAGCCCGGCCGCCAGGCTGAGTTGCTGAATGGCTTCCTCCCAGAACTGACCGTCCATAAGTGCCGATCCATAGTTGTAGAACTGGAGGGGATCGGTCACTTGAAAACCTTCTTCGGGAACGCTCTCCATATCGCCCTGTTCATTGAGGCTGTTAAGCAGTGACACGGTCCGGGAGCGTATCTCTTCCCGTGCCGGCTCGGGAAAATCTTTTTCATCGATTTCAGCCAATATCCCTTTGAGGATGTCGGCAGTCACGTGTCCCAGGCCCTGTTCCATGCAGACGCGCACTTCCGACAAGCGGCTGATGAATTGTTGGACCAGTTCTCCGGGCGCCATCGATTATCTCCGTTCAAGCTTATCTGCCGCCGAGCTTGCGCTCGAGAGCAGGTCAGGAGGTACACTCTGGTCGCATGGCTCAAAACCCGGCACTAAAAGGTCGGATAGGTTTTCAACCGCTTCATGGGGCGCCTCGGCCTGGATTCCGCTCTCGGTCCCGGCGTCTGCTATGAAATCGGCCCTCTCGGCAAACAGGATCGCATGCCTTTGCCCGTCGCTTGCCAGGACCGCCATTTGCCAGGGCGCCTCGGCCTGGTTAAATGAATCCAACGCCACCAGCTCGAACCTTAAAGACCTTAGTTTTTTGCCGGGCAGTTTCCTCCACTCTCCAAGAACTCCGCTCTTGATGTCCCGGAAATAGGGCTTGAAATTGGCAAGGGTTGCATAGCCCTTCTCCAGGATTTTTAGCCCTTTCTTTTCCGACGACTTCGCTACTCTTAGTACGCAGGCGGCAGGAATCGCGAGAGTTTGTCCGTCCAATGCGCTCATGTGTAGAATCGTACCTCCGGCCTTTTGGGACCCTGCGGCAGTTTGGGCCTCCAAAGATTTAGCGCCTTCGTGTTCTTGGGTTTTGATTTCGCCGGGGGGCCAGTCGATTTCGGATTTTTTGATCCGGGATATCATGTCGCTCAAAGCGCATCTTTTAGCGCGCACACTATCAACCTGATCTTCAAGCGCCCTTTCGATTCCTTTGAGTCTTTGGGCAACGGGAAGGAGAGCGGGTGTTCTCGCAAGCACAGTCTCTATTTTCCGCAGATGGGCTATCTGAGTATCAATGGTCTCGAGATTTTCCGAAAGCGCGTAGGTTTTCTCCACCACTTCCAGAAATTCCTGGAGCGAACCTTTGTCCGGCCCTGGTAGAACCCGTGCGGGCAGGTCTTCGGCAGGGGGCTGGGGCTTGTGACTGGGAGCGGAGGGCTGGGCGGGTTCGCCGGCCCTGGGTCGTGTCGCCCCGGCTTTGACTGCCAGCGCTCTTTGACGCAGATCCTGAAAACGTTCGATAAGATCCTTGAGCCGCTGCTTCTCGTCCGGTCCCGTCTCGCCTTCTACAAGAAGCATGTGTGCGAGCAGTCCCTGAGAATCGCGTATAAGTCGGACCAGCTTGCTGTTTATTGCATGTGGTTTGTCCGCAAGCCGTTTTAGAATGACCTCCAGAATCCGGAGAACAGACCCTGCGTCAGCGGATCTGGCGGCAAAGGGTTCGAGCTGAAGAAGGGCGGCAAGAAATTTTTGTATGTTTTCACGAGAAAGTTCCCAGTCCAGGCTAAGGTACGCGGCGTTGAACATTTCAATCAGTTTGGACAATTCATGGAAATGATGTCGCTTAGAGTCAGACGTGCTCTCATGCGGCGATTCGTCGTATTTGGCGCGCAACGCGGCTCCATGGGAAGATTCTAAAGAAGGGCCGCCTGCCTTGCGAGAGCCTCGAAGGCTTTCCTCATCCGTCACCGGGGATCTGCCCTGCGCCGTCTTCGGCTGTTCGTGACGGCCGATCTGAACCGGTCCTTCGTCCTTCTCGGGCTCGACTGCAGGGGCAAAGAGGCTGTCTATTCCTTTATCCATTTCCATCTGGAGGGCGTCGAGATTGAAGCCGTCGGCCGGGCTTCCTGCAGATTCCTGAATGCCGTGGCCGGGCCTGGATTCGGCGAAATTTCGGGTTTTCCCGGCTGCTTTTGGTTCCTCCGCCGTCCTCTGCGCTCTCTTAGGCTGTTCATGACGGCCGATCTGAACCGGTACTTCATCCTTGGCGGGCATGCCTTCAGGGACAAAGAGGCTGTCTATTTCTTTGTCTATCTCTACCTGGAGGGCGTCGAGATTGAAGCCGTCGCCCAGGCTTCCTGCCGATTCCTGAATGCCGTGGCCGGGCCTGGATTCGGGAAAATTTCGGGTTTTCCCGGCTGCTTTTGGTTCTTCCGCCGTCCTCTGCGTCCTCTCAGGCTGCTCGTGGCGGTCGATCTGAACGGGTCCTTCGTCCTTGGCGGGCATGCCTTCAGGGACAAAGAGGCTGTCTATCTCTTTATCTATCTCTACCTGGAGGGCGTCGAGATTGAAGCCGTCGGCCGGGCTTCCTGCAGATTCCTTGACGCCGGGGCCGGGCCTGGATTCGGCGAAATTTCGGGTTTTCCCGGCTGCTTTTGGTTCCTCCGCCGTCCTCTGCGCTCTCTTAGGCTGTTCATGACGGCCGATCTGAACCGGTACTTCATCCTTGGCGGGCATGCCTTCAGGGACAAAGAGGCTGTCTATTTCTTTGTCTATCTCTACCTGGAGGGCGTCGAGATTGAAGCCGTCGCCCAGGCTTCCTGCAGATTCCTTGACGCCGTGGCCTGGCCCGGATTCGGAAAAGTCGCGGGTTTTTCCGGCTGCCTTGGGTTCCTCCGCCGTCCTCTGCGCTCTCTTAGGCTGCTCGTGGCGGTCGATCTGAACGGGTACTTCATCCTTGGCGGGCATGCCTTCAGGGACAAAGAGGCTGTCTATCTCTTTATCTATCTCTACCTGGAGGGCGTCGAAATTGACGCCGTCGCCCAGGCTTCCTGCAGATTCCTTGACGCCGTGGCCTGGCCCGGATTCGGAAAAGTCGCGGGTTTTTCCGGCTGCCTTGGGTTCCTCCGCCGTCCTCTGCGCTCTCTTAGGCTGCTCGTGGCGGTCGATCTGAACGGGTACTTCATCCTTGGCGGGCATGCCTTCAGGGACAAAGAGGCTGTCTATCTCTTTATCTATCTCTACCTGGAGGGCGTCGAAATTGACGCCGTCGCCCGGGCTTCCTGTAGATTCCTTGACGCCGGGGCCTGGTCTGGATTCGGGAAAGTCGCGGGTTTTCACCGCTGCTTTGGGTTCCTCCATCGTCCCCTGTGCCCTCTTCGCTACGGGTACGAGAAGGGAGTCTATCTCGCGGTCGATTTCCATTTCGAGCGCAAGGTAATCTATTGCATCAGCGGCTTCACTTTGGCTCGCTTCTTTTTCAGCCATGGACTTTCCCTTTAAACCAGTTTAGTTTTGATAATATATAAGGGCCTCATGCAAGTGGGCGGTCCAACCGCCCCGGGCGCCGCCGCAGGCAGTGCCCGTACCGGCTGCGGTCCCGCCCCCTCAGCAGGCAATTTTTTGGCCCCCGACTTTCTGGATCACGTTTTTTATTGTTCGTTTGCTTATCTCGCGCAAAGTCTCGTATACACCGGTTCCCGATGCAGCGCTGGCTTCGAAAAACGGCAAGTTAAGCCCCTCGTTCAGATCGTTTTCAAGCTCCTCGACAGGGAGCAGCGGTATATTCGACTCCATCAGGTCCCGTTTATTATACTGGAGCACTATGGGCATCTGTCCGATCGAGAGTCCTTCGTCGCTCAGGTTTTGAAAAAGGTTCTCCATGCTTTCGATGTTCTTGTTCTTTTGCACTCTGAGCGAGTCGGCGACGAAAACGATCCCGTCAACTCCTCTCAAAACAAGTTTTCTGGTCGCGTTGTACATGACCTGGCCGGGGACCGTATAGAGCTGAACTCGTATGGTCATGTTGAGGACCTTGCCGACATTGAGGGGCAGGAAGTCGAAGAAAAGGGTCCTGTCTCCCTTGGTATCGATGGTCACCATTTTACCACAAACCATCCTGGACATGGATTCATGCACATGGAGAAGGTTCGTGGTCTTCCCACCACGGCCGGGGCCGTAATAGACTATCTTGGCCTGGATTTCGTTTTTGCTTAGATCTATAAAAGCCACGGACTTTTTCCCTCCGACTCCCCAAAGATCGCACACATTTCACTTATCGCGCTTCCCAGCTTGAGCCGAATCAGACCCAGTGAAACGTTGTCATTGAAGAGCGTTATAATGAGATAATCCTTGGCCAGGCGGCTGAAGTGCACATTGCGCTTGCCTCCCTTGTGGTACATGAGAGCGAAGTCATCTTCGCCGATCAGCCTCGCTATTTCGGCGGTCGCAGCGAAATTGGCCGCCGAAACGGCTGCTAAAGAGAATGCGTCCTCGATCTCCAGGGCACCACACTGGATGATCAGGTTGCCGGATAAATCAGCCACGACGACGTGTTCTGCCCCCGAATCAAGAAGTTGGTCCGAAATAATCTCCCCGAGTCTTCCCAATTCGCTTTTCGTCAATATCAGGTTCATTGGTGGACGTTCTCCGAGTGGTTGACACGCGCCGTCGGTAAAGAGTATGCAAGAATCATGCGGATCGATTCGGCTGCGTTATTTGATCTCGGCCAGCGCGGATTGAAGCGGATGGCTGCTGTCCAGGTTCAGGAACTTGAGGGGTGCTATGAGCGCTTCGCCATTGGCGGATATCGAACATAAAATGTCCCCGCCACCCTCGGGATGAAATACATCTGTAATCTCCACTTCATCGGTGGGGTTGAGGCCCTTGCCCTCTTTTTCGAGGAACTCGACAAGGGCGCCTGAAGCCTGTGCCTGCACGGGCATGTATTCCTTGATCCTGCGGATCAGCAGGGCGTGCGTGCCGGAGAATTTTCTTTCGTCCCGGAGCCTCAGCCACTGCATGACGAGCTGCTCCACCGGCTTGTCTATTGTGACCGGACCCGATGGGATGAAAGGATATGTGATAAAACGGCCCTTTTCCCATCCGAGTATTTTCATTAAAGCATCTTCGCCCTCGATGCCGTCCGCATGGGCATGCAGAATCCGGCCGGAGCCGATATAGATGTTGCCGTGGCCGTCTGCCGAATAGACCCCTATGTTCAGATTCGAGCGCGATAGGCACGCGATCTGAAGCAGGTCCGCCAGCTTGATTGCCGTAAACGTACCGTGAAAATCTCCATTTTCGGCTTCCCCCGGTATGTCTTGACCGGGGTAGCCCTCCAGGACGGCTTCGGTAAAGTCGGCGCCTTCCAGATTTGCCATTTTAAGATTCACATTTGTAATTCGAGCCTTTCTCAAATTGCTTTTTTCCAGATTTGCCCCTTCCAGGTCGGCGCCTTCCAGGTCGGCCTCCTCGAGATCTGAGCGCATCAGGTTTGCGCTGACCAGATTGGCTTCCTTCAGATTTGCTCCGCGAAGATTGGCCATGGTCAGGTTAGCCACATCCGCCTTCACTCCGAAGAGGTTGGCGCCTTCCATATTGGCCCCTATCAGGTTTGCCGAATGCAGGTTGGCCATTTCCAGGTTTGCCCCTCTGAGATTGGCCCGCTTGAGATTGGCGTTGGACAGGTCCGCCCCCCGAAGATCGGCCTCAGCGAGCCACCCGGCCCCCGAAAGGTCCATGGAAGCCAGATTTACTCCCCGCAGATAAGCGGGGCCTCTTCCGGAAATCACGGACATCAAAAGATCCTCGCGTTTCAGCTCTGACATGGAACGATTCTCCTGCGCTTTTTTGGATCAATCCTGATGCAGCAATCATCAGGCCAATCCGTTTCCCGCACGGCAGGCGAACGCCGGCCTCTGTTGCTCTCAGTATTATTCGGCTTTGGAGACGAAAATGATAAAGACTATCATTGTCTTCTGATTCTTGGATTCGTTGCCGGAGGACGACTTGAAATTCAAAATGGAAAGTGGACTCGCGGTGAGGAATGCAAAGGTAGCTGACAAAAGGGCCTGGAAAAGGCGGGATTGAGTCCCTAAGTGGAAGCGTGGCGTTATCATATCGGGCTTTGAAGTTGCCCGCATTCTGAAGCTGTGGTATCAAACTCAGGGTATTTCGAGGAAATCTCAGGATTGCCCACCGGCGGGAAGCTCGATTTTTACATTCCTAAGGAAGTGTTTTGGCAGGAAAGACTTCAAGAATGGGAACCAATGTTTTCGAGGAAATGTACAAGGGTGTTCCTCCATGGGAAATAGATGGGCCTCAGAGCGAGATTGTCTATCTTGCTGAACATGGTCAAATAAGGTCTCCGGTACTCGATGCCGGCTGCGGGACAGGGGAAAATGCCCTCTATCTGGCGGGACTTGGCTTCGAAGTCGTCGGAATCGACGTTGTGCCAACCGCTGTAGAAAAAGCTATCAGCAAGGCGAAGAAGCGTTCTTTGGATGTTGCGTTCCTGGTCTGGGATGCCCTAAGGCTTCAAGGACTGCAGAGAAGATTCAATACGGTTATCGACTCCGGGTTATTTCATGTTCTGCCTGACAACAAGCGTCCTGTTTTCGTAGAGAGTCTTGCTGCCGTGTTGGAACCTGGAGGGTCCTACCTCATGATGTGCTTTAGCGAGAAGGAATCTGGCTCCTGGGGCCCCAGACGGGTAACTCAGGCCGAGATTCAAGAGACCTTCGGACAGGGCTGGCTTATCGATTATATTCGGGAGGCGGAATTTGACACAAACATTGGCTCCCGGAAATGCAAGGCGTGGCTTTCTTCGATCACCCTGGTTGATAGCCGTTTAGGTAAATAGCATGCGAATCGTTACTGTCCGGCTAACGTGTTCGCGCATCCAAAATACCCCGAAGTGAGCGTCTTCGTGCCCGTATGATCCTATTGCCCGCATGCGGACAAGAGGAAGATGAAAGGCGCGGATGCTCCGCCGGGCAGGCCTTTTCTAACGATATCCCACCTCGTATTGAACCCTGCTGATTATATGGTTACGTTTAAAAAAAGCCTCCACTGCGAAATCATAAAGTGAAGTGCTGAGATTTGGCACATGCCATTCCTTTTTGAAAAGCATTGGAGCGATAAAAATCTTACCTGACTTTAAGGAGTCGGCAATGAAACCTTTGGATGTTTATCCTTCGGAAAAAAGGACTCAGTTTACTCGGGTGAAAGATACGGCTGGCAACGAATACATCTGCGCAGCAGATGCCTTGAAGAATCCCAAGAAAGCCAGCAAGCAGGAATTACGGAATTGTATCGATGAATCAAAAACGCCCCAGCCTTTCGCGGGGGGTTGATTGATCCGCAAATAAAGCAGGGGGAGGAGATCCGGAGATCTCCCCCCTGACAGGGAACAGGCCGGAGGGGTCCGGCAATAAACGGCGAACCCCTTAGGTTTAAGCACAAGCACTAAGTCTGTTCGATTAACCTCGCGCGCAAACGTGAGGCTTCAGCCGGGCCCGGGTATGGGACCCGGTGGTTATCGTTTTGCGCAACCGAATTTACCCCCATTAGAGAACTAAGCGCCCACGCGGTAACCGACCCATGGAAGTCATCAGGATTGGGCAATCAGCGAAGCCTCGCCGGTCTAGTATGCGAGGCCGCTTCGATCCGCTATTACCGCCCCATCGCAGCCGTCAGAAATTCCCGTGGCAGAACAGGTATAAAAAAACAGGGAAATGAGGGAAAAACCCGAAAAGAGTTCTTTTTTTTCCGCGGTAATGGGCCGATTAGTTAAGCGATGTTATTTGGAAATGAAGCTTCTGAATTCTTGATCGACAGGGGTGCCAATGGAGAAGCGCAAAAACAGACGAGTACCTTTTGAAGTCGTGGCGAACGTGCTGAGCGGTCCGATGGACATTAACGGAACAGTCGCTAACCTGAGCATGACGGGGATGTTCCTGAATACGAAGGAGAGGCTTTCCGGCGACAGCGCTCTGCAAGTTTCTATAACGCTGACGGGGTCATCATCCGCTCTTTCAATCGAGCTCAAGGGCAGGGTACTCAGGCAAACTGAAACGGGGATTGCGATCGAATTTCAAGAAATGGACCTCGATTCCTTCATTCACCTGAGAAACATTGTGGCTAACAACAGCGGCGACGCGGACGCTGTTTATCAGGAATACTACGAATACATTAAGACAAAGTAACGCGTCGGCGCCGAAGGGCATCATTTCACCACGAACGCCACCTGAGGAGTTTCTACAGGCTCGCTTTGGCCCGCACGCCATACCCGGGCCTGTACGATGTATTCGCCGCGGGAAAGCGGCCATAAGAAGCGGTGTTCATCTTTTCCCGTCTCCCCTGCAAGTTTTCCGTTCAGGACCCACTCGACCCTGACAGGGTCGATCTTCTTGGAAATTGCAAACGCAAACGCCTGAAGCTCAGCGGGAATCCGGGGGTCCATGGCGATCTGAAGGCCGGGGGTGGGCTGGAGCATCTTTACACCTTCTCGGGAAGAAGGCGCCTCTCGGAGCGCAGACATACCTTCCGCCGGCGTGGATTGATCAGCCCGGATCGAATGCAGTGGGCACAAGTCTGCGGGCGCCTTGCCTGGCTGAAATTTTTCGTCCATTCGCGGGCAGCCGGGGCCCGCAAGCTTTCCGCTCACGGCGCATATGCTCACCGACTCCAGGCCGGGCCATGCCGACAAAGGACGTGTTTCTCCGTCCCGGTTCAGTTCCGCAAAGATTGCCCGCAGAACGAGTGCCGGACCCAGGGCTCCGGTTACTCCCCTGGTCGGGCGGTGGTCGAGGTTTCCCATCCACACGCCTGCGGTGTACCGGTCGGAAAAACCGACTGCCCAGCAATCCCGATGGTCCGTCGAAGTCCCTGTTTTCACGGCGGTCTGGACCGGAAAGCGCAGGAGGTGGCCCTCTCCGAATTCAAGGCGCCGCGCCTGGGGGTCCGAAAGTATGTCACCGATTATGGCTGCCGTAGCCGGACCGATCACCTGACTCAATTCGCCGGGGGGGGTGTGGCGCTCGGACACGGTACGAAGCGGCAGGAAGGCGCCGTGTCGCGGCAGTACAGAATAAGCCTGCACAAGCTCGAAGAGGCTCACTTCGCCGTCTCCCAGCGCAAGGCCGTGTCCATAGAACTCAGCCGATTTATTGAGTCCGGATACGCCTAGTGAGCGCAGCCACAGCAGAAACCGTTCAGTACCCGTGAACTGGATCGTTCTGATCGCCGGAGTATTCAGGGAATTTCCAAGCGCCACGCGGAGCCGGAGCGGACCGTAATAGGTCCTGCTGTAATTGTGGAAGTTGTGCAGACCCGATCCGGCAGCTTCAGCCAGAGGAGAATCTTCTATGATGGTCGCGGCTGTCCATCCCATTTCCATCGCAAGGGCGTAGAGAAAGGGTTTCAGGGCTGAACCCGGCTGCCTTCTTACCATGACGGCGTCCACCCAACCCTGTGATTCCCCGGCTGACAGGCTTTCGCTCACCCATGCAAGCACCTCGCCGGTCCGATTGTCAACGACGAGCGCCGCCCCGTCGCCCACGTCGCTTGACCTCAACGCCTCGAGACGGTTCCAAAGAATTTGCCGGACTTTTTCCTGAACTCGCCCGTCAAGGCTGGTGCTGATCCTGCCTCTGGAGTTCAATTTCTCGGCCCCGATGGTGTCCAATACATACTGAACGAATTGAGGCGCTTCGATTACTCTCCTGGAATGAGCGAATTCAAAGCCCTCCGAGAGAGCGGCGCGATATTCGGTTTCACTGAGCAGGCCCTTGTCGTGCAGATGAGCCGCGAGCTTCGTGAGGCGCCTTACAAGGGGTTTTTGCCTTTGTTTCGGATCGAGACCGGAAGGCGCCCGAACGAGGACCGCGAGCGCAAGGATTTCCTTCACATTAAGAGTTGCAGGATCGCGGTCGAAATAGAACCGGGACGCTTCCACGATTCCACGCCTCTGATGTCCGTATGGGACCTGGTTCAGGTAGAACTCCAGGATCTCGCTTTTAGAAAAACTATTTTCGAGTCGCGCCGCTTCGATCCCTTCGAGCCACCTTGACCATATGGTTCGGGGACGGGGGTGGAGCATGCGAACGACCTGTTCTGTGATAGTACTTGCCCCACGGACGCCTTTCATAGCGCGCAGGTTTTGAGCCAGCGCGTGCACGCGGGCCGCCCAGTCCGCCCCGCTGTGGCTCAAAAAACGCCTGTCCTCCGACTCGATGAAAGCACTTCGGAGAAGCGGCGGGATTTCGTGCAAAGCAACGGTTTGAACGCTCCACCTGTTCTGATAACTGATAGAAATCGGATTGCCGATTCGGTCGAGAAGCTGCGGCTTTCTTATCCCCGAGTCGCCGAGCAAAAGAGTAGCGGGCAACGCTTTGAGGTCCCGGAGCGTTTTCAACGCAAGAAATACCGATATGCCCCCTATGAAACATAGGAGGCACACCACAAACTTACGCCCGCCTCTCCGGTGCAGTCGGCTCATTCAGAAAGTTCCACCTTCAATACTGCGGGTGAGCTTTTGCCGTAAACGTCAGGCTCATACATTTCTTCGGCCCGGGCGGGCAGGGCGCTGAATTCGCCCGGGGCTATCGCCTGAGCCGTGTATGAGAGGTAATAATGTCCGGCGCTCAGCCGTTCGGAATAAAACCGGGCTGAATCATGACGCAGTTCCTTATGGTAGAAACTCCAGCGGGATACGCCGAAACTCCTCCAGTCGTTATAACTGCTGCGCAATGATTCCGGCGCGAATGCCGATTCGCCTTTTTGCACGTCAACTTCCGAGGTGGTGGCAAGTTCCCTGTTCACCGGCTCAAGGCCTCCCGGCACCGGGTCATCGACTATGACAAAGTAGCGCTCCGAGGGCACGGATACGAACATGTCCACTCTCACCAGTTCACCGGTCCTGACCTGGACGGGATTTTGCGCAAGGACCCATTTCCCGTCGCGTTCAACACTGTATTCCCTATGGATTTCGATCCCGGCATTGATCGAATCGCCATTCATAGCAGCGGGTTCATAGACAAGCGAGGTATCGTAGTAGAGTATGCCCTCACCTTCCTTGCTCACCGTTACAGCCGCCTTTCGCCCGCGATCAGGCTCCTCTACGCGGTATTCGAATCTCACCGGCTTGTCCGAATTGCTCTCGAAGCTGCCTTGGCCGATGGGTTGCTGGTCGAGCAGCGCCTGAAAGCTCAACTGCGGTTTTTGGGTTTCGAATGCCTGGCTGTAACGAACGGCCGCCATTGCGGCAAAGAGATTCTCCTGGGTTGAGGCCCAGTGATCCAGACCCCTTCTGCTCGAGGAGATCGTAGCCATAAGTTTCACGGGAATATCTCCGAGATCGTCCGGAGTATTTTCGGCCCGGCAGGACAGAAACGCCATCAGGACAGCGGCATTGTCCCTGATGGGCGATGACAGAATAGAGAGCAGCGCCGAATCCGATTGCTCGCTAAATCTGATCGTCCCACTACTCTGATCGGAGTGGGCAAGAATACTTTCGACCACTTTCTTCCTCATCTCCAAAGTATCCGGAACCTTGGCCAGAGCTTCGAGGAACATGGCTTTGCCGAAAAGATTCATCTCCGGCAGGCGCATGTAATGACGTTCGAGGTCGGTGCGTGAGATTTTGCCGTTATCCGCCAGGGCCGAGAGGGCAAGTGCCCTTACGTTGGCGACGACACTCCGGGAAGCGGCGTCTTCCGATTCGTCGCGCTTCAAGAGGTTGACAAGATACTGAATCAGCTTTTCCTCAACCTGCGCGGGGGGTGCGTGGCCGGTCTCCTTTAGCCAGTTGAAAGCCTTGGCCGTAAAAGCGCTGAGGAAGGGACTTACATAATCATCGCGGGGCTCGTAGAAGGCCATTCCGCCGTTCGGGGCCTGAAACTCTGAGGCTGTGGCGAGTACGGCGTCCGCTTCCCCCGGGGCGTTTTGCCATGAGAACGAATTCGAAAAATAGGGTGCCAGTTTCGCAGCCGCACCAGCCATGACCGCGCGGCTGATCTTCTGTTCCCAGCATTCATAGGGGTAAACTTTCATAAAATCAAATGGTCCCTCAAGTCCGCCCAGGATGGAGGGCGCCAGCCCTACGCTCAGCAGGCCGGAATCGGGGCGCATGTTCTCGGGGAATTCGATTGCCTGGGAGGCCGTCCCTGTCAGGATGGTCCCATAGGCGGCTGCCACGCTGCGGTTAAGCCTCGGAAGGACCTTCAGAGTGTGCTTCAGGCTGTCCCGGTCACTATCGTCACCGGCCTGCACAGTGAAAACTATTTCACCCTTTCCGGAGGCTTCCACAGGCAAACGGACCGTATAGCGTTTATATGGCTCCGCCGTTATAGTCTGTACAGTCGAGGGAGCCCCGCTTTGCCCCTCGCCGGATTTGACGGGTGCAACCTGGCCGCCGGCCGCAATCTTCACTTCGATATTTCTACCTTCGCCCGTGCGGTTCATCACCGAAAAACCGGCTGAAAAGCTGTCTCCATCGAGGACCTGGTTGGGAAGCACCGGCCTGATTTCCGTGAGCTGATTCACCTTGAAGGTGGACTCGCCCAGGCCCATGCGGTCACCTGCAGATACAGCCATCGCCAGTACCCGCCATCCGGTCAGGTTGTCCGGCAGCTTAAATTCAACGCTTGCTTTCCCATGCTCATCGACACGTATGGAGGGGTTCCAGTAGCTTACGAACTTGAAGACCGACCGCATGCCCAGATCGAACCCGCCGGCGGCAGCGGGAACCCCTCCCTTTTTCTCCAGCTTCTCCCTTCCCACCAACTGCATCAAAAGGTTGTAATTGACGAGGTCCAGATCCTCGAGTTTGTAAAACCCTCCATACGGATCGAAAGCGCTCCTTTGCTGGCGCAGAAGGTCGAAAACCGACTCATCGAGCACCGCGACCGCAAGCTCTATGGCAGGGCTGGGTTCGCCGGGCGAAAGGTTTTTCGGGCGGGCTTCGAACTCGAGTTTAACCGTCTCGCGCGGCTTATAGACTTCCTTGTCGGTCCTGCACTGTACTTCAATTTCCTTAAACTGGTCCTTTACCTCCAGTTTGGCGTAGCCTATGCGAAAGGCCGGTTTGCCAAGGTCTTCGCCTCCAGGGCCAAGAGGCTTTTCAACTCTTGGGGACATAACCATTACAGAGACGTAGAACCCGGGCAGGTAATCAGGTAGAACCGGGATCTCGATCAGTTCGGCGCTGTGCTCCAGGGTTTTCACCCACCTGTCCAGCACCCCGTAGCGTTCCACGGTCACCAGTGCCTTTGCGCCCGGGAACGGGTTCTGCACGAAAACCCGCACCGTATCCCCCACGCGGTACTCTTGCTTATCGGGATAGATATTAAGCAGGTTTCCTTCCTCTGTTTTCCAGAGAACGTGACTTTTTCCGGAAACCCAACGCCGCATTGCAGTTTTCTGGACGCGACCCTTTGAGTCGGTAACACTGGCCACTATTCTTACCGTTCCTGACTGCCCGGGAGTAAATTCGAAGCTCCGGGGTCCATCGCCTGATGTAACCGTCAAGGTCTCAACCGGCGCCCACTCCTCCTCGTATTGCGTCAGGTAGGCGTCTCCCGCCCCTTTTACGCGAGCGGCTTTAGTCTGGAGCTTTTCAACGTCTATTCGTACCTGGGAGTCGGGGACGGCGGTTCCCATTTGATCCGTTACAATGAAGGCGGTGCTGGCGGGCTTGCCTTCCTCGAACACCCAGTCCTGTTGGTTAAGCCCTACAAAACGGTCGCGCCCGAAGTAAGCTGCGGTCGCGCGGTTTGCGACGGATTTGCCGCGCTCGTCTCTCACAGAACTCTCGACAGTGAGCCTCCCGTAGTAGACCGGCAGATCTGTAAGCGTAAACTGCGTTTCGAAGTTGCCGTTATTGTCCAGTTTGCCTTTTGTCTGAAAAACGGCCTGGACCTCGGGCCGGGTTTCTCCGAATTCTTCTTTATCGCCTTTCTCAACGACGTCGAACTGAAAATCGCGCGCAAAAGGGTTCTCGGGCCGAAATTCCTGCGCCTCAACAGAGGCCGTCACCCCGAGGTCCGCACCTCCATATGGCCCCCCGGCATGTAGTTTAGCCTGAGTGGAAACGGCAACGCTTTCACCCGTACCGAAGATCTTCCCATTGAGCTCGGTTGAGACCCGGAAAGGAGAGGGAGTAAAATCGCTTACGAGCATCTGGAGCGGTTCGAGGTTAAGCTTGGCGAAACTGGATTCCAACTGGAAATTGTAGTAGCCGACCGCGCCGTTTCGTGGAATCGGAAACTCGCCGTCCATTGCGCCGAATTCGGAGAGCTTGATATCATCGCGCTGGAAGACAATCCTTGAGGTGGGGTCCACGACCTTCAAGCTGTAAGAGGCCTCCGGCGGCTCGATAAAACGCCGGTTTTCCTGGTCTCTTACGTAGATTTTGTACTGGACCGTGTCCCCCAGCTTGTAGATACCCTGAGCGGTAGCGCCCCATGCGCGAATGTGCCCGTGCTGCGACCGCATCGACGAAGGGATGTACTGATAGTTGGCTCCCTCGGAGTCGACCCGGAAGTGATACATGATCGGGACCACCGCCATATCGGTCCCTTTGCGGCACATCACCAGCAACTTTTGAGCACTATCCTGCGAGTAACCTTCGGCGAGTTTGAGGGCGGGATCGATTTTCGAGGTGCCCGCAAGTTCTGCTGTGCCATTGGAGTCGGTCACGGCTTCGGAAAGGGGTGCTGCCTGAGTTCCCAAATCTTTATATGAATCCTTTCGCACCTCTACACTGACCCCGGGGACCGGTTCGCCGGTCTGGAGGTCGGTAATCCAGACCAAAGTGTTAAAGTGGCCCATCTTCACATGAACATCAAAGGGAGTTATCTGCGCGAAAAACCAGTTCGATTCCTGTTCCTTCCGGCGAATGGGGGGACGTGGCGATACCGTTCCCGTCACTACGCCCGACTCAGCGGGAATCAGCTTCCGGATTCCCAGAGGTACGGCAGTGGTGACGTCACGGACCCTGGGGCCCGGGATGGTCGCCGATTTTGCGGCAGATTTCCCTTCGGCTGTAAACGTCTCGTATTGGAGATCTATCCCGTCGATATTGCTTGCAAAGACGGGTAATTCGGTGTCGAGTCCCTTTTCCAGGACAGACATATCCTTGTAGATGTGCAATTGAGGCGGCAAATGGTCAATCTCCAAAGACATGTCAACGGCTTTGGCAAGCGGCCTTCCAAATTCGTCTTTGAGGCTTTTGGCTTTGGCTCTGATCCGGTATTTACTGAAAGGTTTGAGGGATTCGTTTTCGAGCTCGTAGGCGAAATAACCATCTTTTTCAGGCAATTGCCTGACCATGGGGTAACCTTCGTATTCGGGCCATATATTTTCGGCCCCGGCGCTCTTGCCCGCCTGGGTGATGGATACGTTCGCTTTAATCTCTGATTGTGCTACCGGAGAGGTGAAAAGGAGTGAAACAGGGCTTAGAGGATTACATCGGGTTTGATGCCTGCCACCGGCCTGCGGGTGAATGATGGACTTGGCGCCGTTCATGTCAAGGCATTGCATACCCTCGAACCGGAACTGCCCAAGTGTGCGAAAACTGAAGACAGTGCGGCTTTCGATGCCGGGTTCGGTCCCCCGTTGCGATAGTATTCCGGGTTCTACCACGAGTTCAGCGGCTTTGTCCGCAGGAAGGTCGCCGGCCGGGCTCAACACCCAGTTAATTCCCGGCTTCTCAAATTTGCTATACCGGTCGTCCTCCAGAACTTTCGCCGCAACCCTCAAGCCTGCCTCCCCCTTGAAGAATACGTGCGCTTCTATAGAGTCCTGCCGGACAACCTGCTCGAAACGCACCCTGAGTTGCGGCTTTACGGGCGAGAGCCACTTGTCGAATACTGCGAAGCCGATTTTGGGGCGCTGTGTTATGAAAAAGTGAGTGACGGGTTCTGCGAGGACCGCTCCGTCCTCCGTGCTGATTCCTGCCCCTACGGTTATGTCGTAGCGGGTCGATGGCGCCATGGCGTGCTGCTCGTCCAGTTGGCACGCAAGATTCGATGAATTGAGCCATCGCCACTGGCAGGAAAGGGCCGGTTCAATGGAAACCGGTATTTCCGAAGCGTTCCGTTCCATTCTGCCTAAAGGCACGACCGGGCGGTTAAATTCAAATACGATCTGCCTTCCAGGTGGAATATCGACGCCCGAAGGCGTAATGCGGGCTATCTTGAGCCCGGTTTCAGCCGCCGCCGAATCGGACCAGGGGAGGCCATGGATTGCGGAAAACCCGACCATAACCAGGCATGCTGAAATCATCACGCCGAGGTTAAACCTCCCTCTAATCCACTCTCGCTGAAACATCGGCCCCTCCATCGTCAATGAGTTCAGATCCCGGCTAGACACATCGATATGAATACATGAATAATTGCGAGATAATCATTATAGACACCGCATTAGTGCAGTATATAATCATTTTACCCGGATTCGCGATCAGGATTTCTCTCTTTAAATTCCCGGCCGTCCTGTGGCCTGGAGGATTGCCTGAACTGCCTCAAATAATTCTGCTTTAATGAATGATGCCGCAGCCCCGATCGCCTCAGACACAATGTTGCAAGCCCTGTCCGGATGCTGATCTTTCTCAAGCGATAACCACTCTCCGATGAATTCCGTTAATCTCTGTGATACAAAATTCCGAATTAGATGTAACCGCCGATAGTTTTGCCCTGTATATTCACAGAGGTGAGGTAGCATGGAGAAGCTCTCTTCGGGCTTTTGGTCCATCCCCAGAAAATTGCTTGTATTACTATTGATAGTGTTCCTGCCGGCATCGGGAATCATTGTCGCTTCAAGCCTCGTACAGCGCGGCAGGGCAATCAGGGAGGCGGAAAAAGAGGCGATGCTCCTGGCCCAGAGCCTGGCGGCCCAACAGGAACAAATTACAGCCGGAACCAAACAGATGCTGAGCACCCTGGCCCAGTTGCCTGAAGTGAAAAACCTGAACGCTGAGGCCTGCAATGAAATATTCAGACAATTACACGGGAATTATCCAGCCTACTCCCTCATAGCGGCGGTAAGGCCCGACGGGGTTGCTTTCGCCTCTGATCCGCCCTTTGATCCCGGTACCAATCTTTCCGATCGCAAGTATTTCAGGGATGCAATAAGGACGCTCGATTTCTCTGTCGGTGACTATATCCTGGGCAGGATCAGCAAGGTCCCGGTGATCGCCTTTGCTTATCCTGTTCTGGGTCCGGGCGAAAATGTGACCGCTCTCCTGGTCGCAGGCCTGAGGCTGGACGAGTACGTTCATTTTTTGACAAAGGTTCATCTGCCCCAGGACTTCACAGTTAGCATTGCGGATCATAAGGGAGTGCGGTTGTTTCGTTTTCCTGATAATGATGCTGCCGGTCAGGGCAAGCCTCTCACCGCAGATGGGTTTAAACAGATGTCGGGCGGCCTTGGCATGGGAACATTTGAAGCAGCCGGAGGTGATGGAGTCTTCCGGATTTACGCTTTTAAGCAACTCAGGCTCGGGGAGCATTCTTCTCCATACCTTTATATGAGTGTAGGCTACTCGAAACATAAAATCTTCCGGACCGCCAACCTCGAGATGCTGGGTTATCTGTCTGTTCTCGAAGCTTTGGGCATTTTGGCGATGTGTATTGTGTGGATGTCAGCACATCGCTTTCTAATTCGGCCGATTAGACAACTTGTCGAGACCACAAGGTTGTTCGGCAAAGGAGAAATGCAGACACGAACGGATTTGCCGCACTCGTCCAATGAAATTGGTCAGTTGGCAAAATCTTTTGATGATATGGCGTCACTTATCGAAACGCGCGATATTGAGCGTAAGAGAGCCGACGAAGCGTTGCGGAAGAGTGAAGAAATGTTTCGCCTGCTCGTTGAAAATGCTCCTGATGCCATTCTCGCTCAGACCCAGGGTACTTTGGTCTATGTCAATCCAGCGGCTCTGAAACTGTTTGGCGCCGTCTCCCCGGATCAATTGGTGGGCAAGTTCTACCTGGAAAGGATTCATCCGGACTCCCATGAGCAGGTCAAAAAGCGTATCCGTGAGCTCAACCTGGAGAAAAAACCGGTGCCGAACGCGGAGCTGAAATACGTCCGGATCGATGGGGCGACTGTTGATGTTGAAACTTCAGCGGTGCCGATTAATTATAACGGCCTTGACGGATCATTGGTTTTTGTCCGTGACATCAGCGAACGCAAATGGGCCGAAAAGGAGCGTGAGCATCTCAACCGGCTGAATCAGTTGGTCCTGGATGCCGTCAACGAAGGAATCATCGGGCTCGATGCCGAGGGGCGATGCGTTTTTGCAAATCCATCGGCCACAGCGATATTGGGATACGAATTGGAAGAAATGCTTGGATCGGATATCCACGGTCTTATCCATCACTCCAAAGCGGACGGATCTGTTTACCCCCGCCATGAATGTCTCACGCTCATTTCACTGAAAAATGGAAGCCCGCAGGGTATGAAAGGGGATTATTTCTGGAAGAAGAATCGAGAAAAGGTTCCGGTAGTCTTTTCATGTACCCCGATCATCGAGGGCGGTTCAGTGATAGGAGGCGTCATAACTTTTCTTGATATAACCAAGCGCAAAAGAGACGAAGAGATCAAGTCCATGCTCGAGGCCAAGCTTATGCAGGCGCAGAAGCTCGAGGCCATCGGGACGCTGGCAGGCGGCATTGCGCATGATTTCAATAACATCTTGTCGCCTATCATAGGTTTTACGGAAATGGTTTTAAATGATATCGAGCGTTCAAGTCCGGTGAGGAATAGCCTGGAGCAGGTGCTGAAAGCCGGGTTGCGCGCAAGGGATCTGGTCAAGCAGATTCTTGCATTCAGCCGGCCAAGGCGGGAAGGTGACAGCGCTATGCTTGAGGTCGGCGGGATCGTCCAGGAGGTTATGAAGCTGTTGAGGGCCTCGCTTCCGGCCTCGATTGAAATCAGGCAGAATTTGCAAAAAGGCTGCGCGATGGCCGATGCCACTCAAATTCACCAGATCTTGATGAACCTGTGCATAAATGCGGCCCATGCGATGAACGATCATGGCGTACTGGAGTTAAATCTCGATCGAGTCGATCTTCAGGAAAACGACCTGGAATCTTTATCGCTTATCAGCCTCAAGCCCGGTCCTTACATTAGACTGAGTGTTTCTGATTCCGGGCGTGGAATGGATGAAACAACCATACATCGAATCTTCGAACCCTATTTTACTACGAAGGAAATAGGAAAAGGAACCGGTCTCGGACTGGCAGTTGTGCATGGGATAGTCAAAAGGCTCCAAGGGGCTGTTTCAGTCCAAAGCGTCGTCTCAAAGGGCACTACATTCAGCGTTTATATTCCCGCAATAGAAGGGGAAGGCCAGGACTGTTCGATCCACTTCGATGAGGTTGCCGGAGGTAAAGAAAGCATATTGCTTATAGATGACGAGCAAATCATGGTGGAGCTGGGGACCGTCATTTTGGAGCGGCTGGGTTATCAGGTTACTCCCGCAACAGGCGGTATGCAGGCTCTGGAACTCTTTCGCGCCAATGCCGACCGGTTCGATCTGATCATTACCGACTCCAGTATGCCTGACATGACCGGGACCGATTTGGCAAGGGAAATCCACCGGATCCGGCCAGGTATTCCAATAATCATGTGTACGGGATTCACGGAAAAAGTTGCCCCGGATACTGCCACAGAGTTCGGGGGGCTTATTATGAAACCTTATGTTGCAAAAGACATCGCCGAACTGGTAAGAAAGCTGCTTGACAAGACCGGTTAGAAATGAGGCAGGCATCTTTCGTTATTCGAGCGCCCGTCCGTTGAGGACTTTTTGCAGCATCATCGAGGGTAACCGCACGATGAAGGTATCGGTCATTCTTGCTCATCCCGATGAGCGCAGTTTCAACCACGCTATCGCGAACGCAGCGCTCGATCAACTGGAGAGCCGTGGCCACGAGGTCTTTTTCCACGATTTGTACAAGGAGAAATTCGATCCCTTGCTGATCAGCGGGGAAATCCCGGAAAGCGCTCATGCGCCCGAGCCGGTCATGAGGCATTGCAGGGAAATCGCCGAAGCCCGGGGTATTGTCGTGGTTCATCCGAACTGGTGGGGTCAGCCTCCGGCCATACTGAAAGGGTGGGTCGACAGAGTGCTGCGTGCCGGTGTCGCCTACAGGTTTGTTGAAGGGGATTCGGGCGAGGGAATACCAAACGGATTATTGAAAGCTGAAACGGCGATGGTATTCAATACATCCAACACTGAAACCGAAAGAGAGATAAATGCCTTTGGAGACCCCCTCGAGACAATTTGGCGCAACTGCATCTTCGGCCTTTGTGGTGTCACAGGCTTTTACCGCAGGACCTTCAGCGTCATGGTTACAAGCACGCCGGATCAACGGAAGCAATGGCTCGATGAGGTAAGGAGAAGTATCGACACGCTCTTTCCGGCGTCCGGATAAAAATCAGCTTCAGCGGACCGCCGCGCAGGGACCGGAATGACAAAGACCGGCCGTTTCCCGGAAAATCATAAGCGCATAGCCGTCATAATAGGAGCTTCATCCGGAATAGGCGAAGCTCTCGCGGGCCAATTGAGCGCTGAGGGCTGGCGGGTTGCCCTTGCGGCCAGGCGGTTGGACCTTTTGGAAAAGATAGCTGCCGCCTGCGGCCCCGATACGCTTATCCGCCGCGTCGATCTTACGGAAAGCGAAAAAGCCGCTGCTGCGATCCAATCCCTTCTCGATGAACTCGGAACGGTTGATCTGTTCATCATAAGCGCGGGAACCGGCCACATTAATCCTGAACTGGAATGGGGCCTGGATCGCGACACGCTGCTTGTCAACGTCACGGGGTTCGTTTCCCTTGCGCAAGTGGCAATGCGGCATTTTTTGCGGCAGGGGCACGGGCATCTGGTGGGAATTTCGTCAATCGCCGCTCTGCGCGGTTCCGGCGATTCCGTTGCTTATGCGGCTTCAAAAGCCTTCCAGTCGATTTATCTCGACGGGCTCCGGGATCTTGCCCGAGTGCGCAGGCTTCCCATAATGGTAACAGAAGCACAACCCGGCTTCGTTGACACCGCCATGATGAAGACCTCACGGCCGTTCTGGGTCGCCTCGCCGGATGTGGCTGCCCGACAAATCCTGCGTGCCGTCAGAAAGCGGGCCAAACACGCCTACATCACCCGCCGTTGGGCGATTGTCGCATGGCTGCTCAAGTTGCTGCCTCGGGCCGGGTAGGTTCGAGCATAGATTCTATGTACTGTCATACCTTGTTTATGATATTACTTGCGTAAGTGGGTCTCGGCCCCTTTCCTTAGATCAAACCGGCTTTTACGATCCTCCCCGTTCGCGCAGCAGCGCGGTTTTCGCTTGACCTGTGCGCTCTGAATCATTTACAATGTTTTATTCTGGCTCACTTGCGGGTGTAGCTCAGTTGGTAGAGCACAAGCTTCCCAAGCTTGGGGTCGCGGGTTCGAATCCCGTCGCCCGCTCCAGGTCGAGAAATTTCCCTTCTTTCCAAAGAAGGGTTTCCCTTTTTGAGGGGGCTTGAATGAAGGCCTGCTTCGATTAGCGGATGACAACTATTCTGGATTCTGAGTTAAAGTTATTTCCTAACTGGAATTTGAAAATTGTCGGTCTGCTGGAAGAAGTGGGTTTAATGACCCACTTTTTTTTTGTGATGGGACAGGGACGTGGAAGAGGCGTAGATTGGCTCAGTTGCTGAAAGAAGAAGACGAACTGGTCAGTGAAATATGGAACCTTCTTGAGCCGGTAATTGCCGCGCAGGGCATGGAGATACTGGAGGTCGAATATCGTCGCGAATCGGCCGGGTGGGTGCTGCGAATCTTTCTTGACAGCGAGCGGGGAATATCGGTTGAGGATTGTGCCACGGTGAGCCGAATTGCGGGAGATTTGCTCGATGTAACCGACCTGATCCCGAACCCCTACAACCTGGAGGTTTCCTCGCCGGGTATAGACCGGCCTCTGCGAAGGCTCGAGCACTTTCAAAAGTATATCGGATACATAATTGAGGTCCGCGCGATATCTCCGATACAGAACAGGCGCAACTTCAAAGGTGAATTGAAAGAGGCCTCTTCCGAGGGTGTAGTCATCGAGTGCGAGGCAAGTAACTATTCGATACCGATCTCGCTTATCGAGCGGGCCCGGCTTTTATATTTCGAATCCGTGGAGCGCAGAGCACAATGATCGGCGGTTATAAAAAAAGAATTATCTTGAATATGGAGGTACTTTCTACTTATGGCCAGTGAACTCAAGCGGTTGATCGAGCAGGTCAGCAGAGAAAAGGGCATAGACCGCCAGACCCTGATTCACACTCTTGAAGAGGCCATCAAATCGGCCATCAGGAAAAAATTTGGCTCCAAGCTGGACCTGGATGTCACCTTCAACGAGGAATACGGGGAGATCGAGGCCTTCCAGTTCAAGGAGGTCGTTGAAGAGGTGGTCGATCAGGACAAACAGGTGCTTCTGGCTGAGGCGTTGAAGCTCGACAGCGAGAGCGAGATTGGAGACGAACTCGGTATCAAGATGGATACGGAGACCTTGGGCCGGATTGCGGCGCAATCGGCCAAGCAGGTCATCATCCAGAAGATGAAGGATGCCGAGCGGGAAGTCGTCTATGACGAGTTCAAGGGCCGCAAGGGTGAGGTGGTAAACGGCATTATCCAGAGAGTGGATAAAGGCGCCATTTTGGTAAATATCGGGCAAGCCGAAGCCATCCTGCCTCAAAAGGAGCAGATTCCAAGAGAGGTTTTCAGGCAGGGAGACCGCATAAGATCATATATCCTGGACGTTAAAAAGATCAGCAAGGGCCCTCAGATCGTCCTCAGCCGGACTCATCCGCACTTCTTGATTCAGCTCTTCCATGCGGAAGTGCCCGAGATCAGCGAAGGGATTGTGAGCGTCATCAGTGCGGCGCGCGAGCCTGGGTCAAGGGCAAAAATTGCGGTCATCTCGAAAGATTCGGATGTCGATCCGGTCGGCGCCTGCGTGGGAATGAAGGGGACAAGGGTTCAGAACGTCGTACAGGAACTCCGGGGTGAAAAGATAGATATAATCCCCTGGAACATGGACCCTGCCAAATTCGTTGTAAATGGGCTCGCCCCGGCCATTATCTCCAAGGTTATAATCGACCAGGCAAACCGGAGCATGGAAGTTATTGTGCCGGACGATCAGCTTTCGCTTGCCATAGGCAAAAGAGGGCAGAACGTGCGCCTTGCTTCCAAGCTTACCAACTGGCGAATCGACGTAAAGAGCGAGAGCAGGTACGAGCGGCAAAAGCAGGCTGGCTATCAGTCGCTTCTGCGAATTCCCGGCCTTTCCTCCGAGATTGCCGACAAGCTTTATGAATCGGGGATCGGATCTCTTGAGGAATTTCTCGAGACTTCACTGGTCGAACTGGAGGACACGACCCGTCTATCCGCTTCGACCCTGGAAGTGATGAGGACCGAAGCCCGGAAGCTGCTTCAGAAAGACGACGAGAAAGAGGACGCTGGGGAGGTTTCCGAAGAAGAAACCGAAAGCCCCGGGGAGCTGCAGACCGATTCCGACCAGGTCCGGGAAGGATAGACCGTACTGCCAAAACGCGGCCACATACCTGTGCGAACATGCCTTGCGTGCATGCGGAAAAAGCCCAAGGGAGAACTGGTGCGCCTTGCCTTGGACCCTGAGAGCGGGTGCGTTTTGGCCGACATCACGGGACGGATGGAAGGACGCGGCGGGTATGCCTGCCGGGAATGTCTGCCCGGTTTGCGACTCAACAAGCGCATCCAGAGGGCCTTCCGCAACAGGGCCAAACATCTCTGTCTGGCGCAAGACTTACTATTGAAGAGATAAATCCGATCCCGTTTCGATCTCGATATCGGCCTGGAAGGTGATAATGAATACTGAAGAAAGTGCTTCAAAGGGGGAAGTCTTCATGACGAGAATAAGGGTGCATGAACTCGCAAGAGAATTGAACATGGAAAACAAAGACCTGATCGACCGGATCGAAAAATTGGGCATTCAGGTCAAGAATCACATGAGCACGCTGACCGACAGCGCCGTGCTCAAGATAAGACAGCAGTTTTCGGAAGTAAGATCCGCGTCCGAAACAGTGGAAGAAAAGCGCATCGGGCGCGAAGTAATCCGCAGGCGCAAAAGAGTCGAGCTGCAGCAGGAGCCTGAAGCACCCTGGGTCCCGCCCGTTGAAGAACAGCCCGTTCAAGCTGTCGAGGAAGCCCTGGAAAAACCTCCGGTCGAAGCCCCGGTTGAGATCGAGTCCGTTTCGGAAGCCCCCGCCGAAACCGCTCTGCGCGAAACTGCCCGGCCGGAGACTGAAGTGGTTCCCGAGAGGGTAAAACCGGTTGCACCCCCCGAACGCAAACACGATGCCGCAAGGATAATCAAACCTGCGCCGGTAAGAGTAGAGCCCAAAGCTCCCGAGCCTGAGCCTGTTGTCGAAGAGGTAAAGCCTGCCGTTGTGGTTGAGCCCGCTCGACCCGTGAAACCTGCCCCACCGCCGGTTCAGCCTGTTGGGGTTGAACCCGTGGGTCTGCCGCACAAGGCGGCCGGCCCGGCAAAGGCCGCCGTCGAGATTTCTGAAGATGAGGAGGAAGAAGGCAAGGGCAGAAAAAGAGGCAAGAAGAGAAGGCGAAAAAAATCAAAGAAAGAGGAACCGGCAAAGATCATCAAGCTCCCGGAAGTTATGGGCGAGGAAGCCGAAGAGGAACCGGACCTCACCGAACTGGCCGCTCGCTTCATGGCCAGAGGTACCGAAATAAGCGATCCGGCTCTAAGGGAGCAGAAGCGGCGCAAGCCCGAAGAGGCGGAGAAGGCCAAACCCGGCCGTCGCAAAGTTTTCCAGAAAGAAGACCTCTATACGAAAAAAGAGCTTGCCGCCCAGGGTGACCGTGGCCGGGGCAGACCGGGCAGGCAGCCGTTAAGAGAGGCGCCTAAACCTGAACCTGTCGCCCAGAAAGTCGGCAAGAAGCGCATCAAGATAGATGAAGCCATTACGGTGGCGAATCTTGCCAGGCAGATGGGCATGAAAGCCGGCGAGGTTATAAAGAAACTCCTGCTTCTGGGGATTCAGGCCAACATAAACCAGGCCCTCGACTTCGATACGGCGGCGCTCGTGGCCTCCGATTTCGAATATGAAGTGGAAAAAACCGCTTTCGAAGAAGAGGAAGTGCTCCAGATCAAGGAGGACCGCGCTGAGGAACTGGTTCCCAGGCCGCCGGTTGTCACGGTCATGGGCCATGTCGACCACGGCAAGACCTCCCTGCTCGATGCCATTAGAGATACCAAAGTAATAGAGGGTGAGGCAGGAGGCATTACTCAGCACATAGGGGCTTACCATGTGCGGCTGGATAAGGGCGACATCGTTTTTCTCGACACTCCCGGCCATGAAGCATTCACGTCCATGCGGGCAAGGGGCGCCAAAGTCACCGATATCGTCATCCTGGTGGTGGCGGCCGATGACGGCGTTATGCAGCAGACAGTCGAAGCGATAAATCACGCCAAGGCCGCCGAGGTCCCTATTATTGTGGCCATTAACAAGATCGACAAGCCCAACGCGAACGTCGAAAGAGTTAAGCGCGAACTCTCCGAGCATGGACTCATCGCCGAAGAATGGGGTGGAAGCACCACGATGGTGGAAATATCGGCCAAAAAGCGGGTCGGTATCGAGGACCTGCTCGAGATGGTGCTGCTCCAGGCCGAACTGCTTGAACTCAAGGCTAACCCGAAGAAAATGGCCCGCGGCAGGGTCATCGAGGCGAAACTGGACAAAGGCCGGGGACCGGTTGCCACGGTCCTGGTTCAGGAAGGTACGCTCAGGGCAAGTGACGTTTATGTCTGCGGAATCTATTCGGGACGCGTCCGCAATATGTTCGATGGACGCGGCCTGAGAATAGAAGCGGCCCAACCGTCCATCCCGGTCGAGGTTCTCGGCTTTTCGGGCGTGCCGAACGCCGGTGACGATTTTATCATCCTGGCCGATGAAAAGCAGGCCAGAAGCGTTGCCGAACACAGGCTTCTCAAGCTCAGGGAAAAAGAGCTTTCACGTTCGAGCAAGATTACCCTCGAGAACCTGTTCGATCAGATTCAGGACGGCGAGGTAAAGGAACTCAAACTCATTCTCAAGACCGACGTTCACGGTTCGCTGGAGGCAGTCGCCGAATCGCTGCTCAAGCTCTCAACCGCAGAGGTCAAGGTCAATATCATACACAGCGGTACCGGCGCGATCACGGAAACCGACATCATGCTCGCTTCGGCCTCCAATGCCATAGTGATCGGCTTCAATATACGCTCTGATGCGAAGGTGCACGAACTGGCCGAGCAGGAAACGGTGGACATTCGCTTCTACGATGTCATTTATCAGCTCATCGACGACATAAGGGCCGCTATATTCGGGATGCTCAAGCCCATCTACAAAGAGAACGTGATAGGCAGGGCGGAAGTGAGACAGACCTTCCATGTTCCGAAAATGGGGATGATTGCAGGCTGCTCGGTGCTCGACGGCCGAGTGGAAAGAAATGCGAGAACCAGGGTGCTTCGTGACAGTGTAGTTGTCTACGACGGAAAGATCAGCTCCCTCAGGCGCTTCAAGGATGACGTCAAGGAAGTCAAGGCGGGATTTGAATGCGGTATCGGGATCGAGAACTTTAACGATCTCAAGGAAAAAGACATCCTTGAGGCCTATGAGATTCAGGAAATAAAACAGGTCTTTGAACCAGAGCAGGAGCGCAGATCTGGTTCGTGAGGCGACTATGACCGTGGGTGTGGCTCTTGTGAGCTTCAGGCTTCATGAAATCCATTCTCTTAAGGATAAGCGGAGAATAGTGAAAAGCCTGGTGGAGAAAAGCCGAAGCCGTTTCAATGTGTCGATTGCGGAGGTGGCGGATCAGGACGTTCATCAGAAGGCATCCATCGGCATTGCTGTAATCGGCAACGATGGGCGGGTTCTGAATTCGCTTCTGGACAGGATAATCGATTTCATGGATTCGCTGAGCCTGGCCGATCTGGTAAGCCGCGAAATAGAGTTGATTCCAATTTGAATTGGATGCCGGATACTTCGACTTGCAAAAAACTCAATGCCCGGTCAGGTTTTCAGAGCCGGTATACGGCGTTCGGAACCAAGGGCAGGATAAATCTGGAAATGGAATATAAACGTTCCGACAGGGTTGCGGACCTGCTCCAAAAAGAAATTGCCGACCTTGTTTTGCGCCGCGTGAAAGACCCGCGCGTTGCCAACATAACCATAAGCGGGGTCAGGGTAACCGACGATCTCAAGCATGCCAGGGTTTTTTTCTGCGTCATGGCGGGGAGCGCGGGGGAAGATGCCAAAAAGAACGCAGCAACGGGGCTGGAGAGGGCAAAAGGTTTCATACGCCTGGAACTTGGCCGGAGGTTGAGCCTCAGGTCCGTTCCTCAACTCGAGTTCGAGTACGATGCCTCCTTCGACTACGGCGACAAAATAGAAAGGCTGCTGAAAGAGCTGCACAAGGATGAGTGAGCAAAAAGTTTTGAAAATTCGGGAACTCATTTCGGCCATTCGGAGTAACGAGCGCTTCATGATCGTTACTCACGTTCGTCCGGACGGAGATGCAGTTGGCTCCCTTCTGGCAACCAGGCTCATCCTCCAGCGCCTCGGGAAAAAAGCCGACGCATATGCCCAGGACCCGGTTCCTCCGGAATTCGAGTTTTTGCCCGACGTCCGGAAAATCCGAAACAAACCGTTAGAATCGGTTGAATATGAAGCGGCGATTCTTGTTGACTGCGGTGATTTCGAAAGGGCGGGCGACGAGCTTTCGGAGTTCATCTCCAGGCGTGTGCCTCTAGTCATGAATATCGACCATCATGTCCCCAACAAACCGTTTGGAGATATCTACTGGGTGGAGACTTCGGCAAGCAGCACCTGCGAGATGTTGTTCGATCTTTCTATGAATCTTTCGCTTGCTCCTGACGCTGACCTGTCAACTCTGCTCTATACGGGGATTATGACCGACACGGGTTCGTTCAGGTTTTCGAACACTAACAGGCGTGTCTTCGAGATGGTTTCAATTCTGGTCGAAGCGGGCGCCGATCCGGCCTATATTTCGACACAAGTCTATGATTCCGCCACCCCGGGGAAGCTGAAGCTGCTTGCGCAGGTGCTCGGAACAATGGAGTTCCATGCCGGCTCGAAGATAGCGACAGCGGAGCTGACACGCTCCATGCTTTCGAACTCTTCGGCTTCCTACATGGATAGCGAAGGGTTCATAAATCACCTGCGCTCGGTAAAATCAGTCGATCTGGCAATCCTGTTCCGGGAAGGCGGCGACGGACAGGTCCATGTGAGTCTGCGGTCCAGGGAAGGCATAAATGTAGCCAAACTGGCCCAGCGGCACGGAGGAGGCGGACACAGGCAGGCGGCGGCGTGCCGGATTTCCGGCAGCCTTTATGCGGTCCGGTCGCAGTTTATCGGCGAGGCGGCGAGCTACATTAGCTGAGTTTGGGAATAATGGGAAACATCTGGCAACATGGGGAGTTGGTTTCGGGCCTGGATTCTGCCGCAGAGGTGGAAATGGGCGGCATGCTGGTTTTGGACAAGCCTGCGGGGCTTACTTCCGCAAAAGCTGCCGCCAGGATAAAGAAGCTGCTCTCGCGACCTAAAATCGGCCATACCGGGACCCTTGATCCGTTTGCGACGGGCGTGCTGGTGTTGTGTCTCAACGAGGCTACCCGAGCCGCCGACCAGATCACGAATCTGAACAAGGTTTACCATTCTACACTGCGATTCGGGATCGAAACCGACACCCTGGATTGGACGGGGCAGGTGGTCGGGCGGAGCGATCGGACCTTTTCGGAAAAAGATCTCATCGAGGTTCTGCGTACGTTCGAAGGCACTTGCATGCAAACCGTGCCGAAGTTTTCGGCCGTCAGAGTTGAGGGGCGCCGGCTTTATGAACTCAGCCGCAAAGGGATCGAAGTTGAACGGCCGGAGCGCGAGATATGTATTCACTCGATTGCGCTGCAATCCTTCAGATGGCCGGAGGCGGTGATTGAAGTCTGTTGTTCGAAGGGCACCTATATCAGGCAGTTGGCCTCCGACGTCGGGCACAAGTTGGCAAGCGGAGCGCACCTGTCGGCTCTCAGACGCACGAGCGTCGGGCCTTTTACCCTTGAGCGGGCAATCCGAATTGATGAAGAGACCTCCGCTGCATCCGTCGCAGCCGGAATTATTCCGCTCAATGAGGCCCTTTCCCACTTGCCGGCTGTTTTGATGAGCGAGCAGCGGCTTCTGGGCCGCTTGAGAAATGGACAGCTTGATCCGGAGTGGAAAAAGAAACAGAGTGAGCACTTTTGTGCCGGAACTAGCGCCGTGCGCATCGTGACGGGTACGAACAGACTGGCTGCATTATGGTGGCCCGACTCCGCTCAGGGCGGATCACGGAGTCTGCGCGTATTCCCGTTCTGAAGTTTTGGCGAATCGGGCAATTTACAGGCAAATGTCTGACAGTCCGGCAAATTGCAATATTGGATGTAGGCTTTAAACATGGAGACCGCAAATTCGGAGAGCGGATATCCGACTTTCGACCTGCAACAGCAAAACAGGCGCTTTTAAAGACTTACCATCTTTGAGGCCCGGTCCGGCGGTGCGAGCGAGCGGTATCCGCGCAAGTATTATACTGGTTAACATCAAGGAGGAACAGCCGTGGTAATGACCCCAGATAAGAAGAAGGAAATTATTGATGATTTCAGAGTACATCCTGCCGATACGGGATCTCCCGAAGTGCAGATTGCTCTTCTCAGTGAAAGAATTACCTATCTGACCGAGCATTTCAAAAGCCATAAGAAAGATCACCATTCGCGAAGAGGGCTTTTGAAACTGGTCGGACAGCGCAGGCAGCTTCTGAACTATCTGAAGAGGAAAAGCGTCGAACGTTACAACACCGTAATCGAACGGCTTGGATTGCGCCGATAACCTTTTGCTGTGACTGCGGGAAAGCCCGCTTTATCATAAGCACGGTGCGAATATACTTTTGACAGAAGGGACCTAGATGAAACATACAGTACAAGTTGAGGTTGGCGGACGTCCCCTCATATTCGAGACCGGAGAGGTTGCCAGGCAGGCAGGCGGCTCCGTTCTCATGAGATACGGCGATACGATGGTGATCGTGGCTGCCACTAAAGAGGACCGGGTAAGGGAAGGAATTGATTTCCTGCCGCTATCGGTGGACTACCACGAGATGAGCTACGCGGCCGGGCGTATCCCGGGAGGTTTTTTCCGGCGAGAGATCGGCCGTCCGAGTGAAAAGGAGACTTTGACCTCGCGTTTCATCGACCGCCCTATTCGCCCTCTTTTCCCGAAAAAATGGCCCTTTGAGACCCAGGTAATCGCCACCGTCGTGTCGGTTGACATGGAAAATGAACCTGACGTGATAGCCTTGATCGGCGCCTCGGCCGCTTTGCACGTGTCGTCCATCCCTTTTGACGGACCCGTTGCTGCAGTTCGCGTGGGCCGAATCAATGGCGAATTCATAATAAATCCTTCTGCCGTCCAGCTTGAGCAAAGCGATATGAACATCGTTGTAGCTGGAAGCCGCGAGGCTGTCGTAATGGTGGAAGGCGGAGCGGAATTTGTGCCCGAAGAGGATATTGCCGATGCAATCATGTTTGCTCACCGGGCTATAGTGCCTGTCGTCGATGCTCAGGATGAACTGCAGAAGCTGGTGGCCGTTACGAAGGAAGTTCCCCCCGAAGTTGTGATTGACCATGCCCTCGTCGACAGGGTATCGGAGTTGGCCGCGGCCGGGATGCAGGAAGTAATGACCGTTCCGGAAAAGCACGCCAGGCGGGACCGCAAAAAAGAGCTCAAAGCGCGTGTAAAGGAAGAACTTGCCTCAGATTATGAAGGCAGGGAAAAAGAAATCGCGGCAGCCCTCGACGACCTTGAAAAAAAGGTGGTTCGCACCATGATGGTGGAGCAGCGCCGCAGGATCGACGGGCGCGCCTTTGATGAGATTCGCCCCATTTCGATCGAGGTTGGAAAACTGCCTCGCACCCACGGTTCAGCGCTTTTTACGAGGGGCGAGACCCAGGTGATCGCCGTTATCACTCTTGGCTCCTCTTCGGACGAGCAGAAGATCGATGCCCTTTCTGGAGAGACCTTCAAGTCATTTATGCTTCATTATAACTTTCCTCCATTTTCGGTCGGTGAGGTAAGGCCTCTCAGAGGACCGGGGCGTCGGGAAATCGGGCATGGAGCGCTTGCCGAGCGGGCGATTAAGCCGTCTTTGCCTAAAAACGGTGAGTTCCCTTACACCATCCGGGTGGTATCCGAGGTGCTTGAATCAAACGGATCGAGTTCGATGGCTACGGTATGCGGTGCTTCTCTGGCCCTTTTGGACGCGGGAGTGCCGGTTTCGGATTCGGTGGCGGGCATAGCCATGGGGCTGATCAAAGAAGGAGATGAGTTCATAGTCCTTTCGGACATCCTTGGAGACGAGGACCATCTTGGGGACATGGATTTCAAAGTTACGGGAACCGACAAGGGGATCACCGCCTTCCAGATGGACGTAAAAATATCCGGAGTCAACCGGGAAATATTGAAAAGAGCTCTCGATCAGGCCAGGGCCGGGCGGCTCCACATACTTGGAAAAATGAAGGAAGCCATCGCGGAACCCAGGTCCCAGCTCTCACGGTTTGCGCCCAGAGTCGAGACCATTCAGATAAATCCCGATAAGATCCGAGACGTTATCGGTCCGGGAGGCAAAGTTATCCGAGCGATCGTAGCGGAAACGGGTGCGAAAATCGACATTGACGACAGTGGTCGAGTCGTTGTAATGAGCCCTGATGCCGAAGCGTGTGACAAAGCTATTGAGAAGATCAGAAATATCACTGCAGAGCCGGAAATCGGCGAGCTCTATATGGCAAAAATAGTGCGAGTGACTGACTTCGGCGCGTTTGCTGAAATTCTGCCCAATACAGAGGGCCTGATCCATATATCGCAGCTCGAAAACAGGCGGGTTCGAAAGGTTACCGACGTTGTAAACGAAGGTGACGAAGTTCTGGTTAAGGTGATCGACATCGACAAGGACGGCCGGATTCGGCTCAGCCGGAAAGCCGCTCTGCCCCCGGAACAAAACGAGTAAGAGCGATCTGCGGTTTGTTCGGAATTTTGTATGGACAGGAACTCTCCGGTTTTCGTGGAGAGACCTGTCTCAGCGTTTAATCGTCATTTACATCAGAAGCAGGGGCGGGTTAACCCCCTTGGTTCTGTGCAAGGGGTGAAATTGTACCAGAAAACGGTTCTCCGTAATGGGATCAGGGTGGTTACGGAAAAAATTCCTTTCGCCCATTCGGTTTCTACCGGAATCTGGGTAAATACCGGCTCCCGAGATGAAGACAGTGCCGAGCGTGGGATCACCCATTTTATCGAGCACATGCTCTTCAAAGGCACAAACCGCCGAAGCGCTCTGGACATCGCCAAGGAATTCGATGCAGTCGGCGGCTTTGCCAATGCTTTCACCTCGAAAGAGCACGTCTGTTTTCACGCCAAAGTCCTTGCCGCCCACCTCCCGCTATTAGCCGATCTTCTTACGGACATCTTTCTCAAATCGGTCTTCGCCCCCGTGGAGATCGAACGCGAGCAGAACGTCATCCTTCAGGAAATCCGGATGGTCGAAGACACGCCCGATGAGTTCATCCATGTCCTTTTCCAGGAAGATTTCTGGAAGCAGAACCCGCTGGGCCTGCCTATCTACGGCACTGTTGAAACCGTTGAAAAGACCGGCCGCCAGCAGATGGTCGACTTTGTCTCCAGCCGTTTCAACCCGGAAAGAATCGTGGTGTCTGCTGCCGGGAACCTCGATCATCAGAATTTTCTCGACCTGATCGGCCCCGCGATGGAAATGCTCAACCATTCGAGCCCGATGGTCGAGCGGGTTCCTCCGGTTCATCATTTTTTCTCGAAAGTCGTAAGAAAGGACCTCGAACAGGTACACCTGGCAATGGGCATGCGGGGGACTTCGCAGATAGATGAAACACGGTTCGCATCGCACCTGCTCAATACCATACTGGGGAGCAGCATGAGCAGCCGTCTTTTCCAGGAAATCAGGGAAAAGCGCGGCCTGGCCTACTCAGTATACTCTTTTTCACATAGCCATGAAGATACCGGGATGCTCGGTCTCTACGCCGGTATCTCTCCTGAGAACATACAGGAAGTCCTGCGTCTCATTAACGGGCAGCTCATGATACTTGCCCAGAAGCCTATTCCCGAGGCCGAACTTAGTGCGGCCAAGGAATACATCAAGGGCAATATGTACATTAACGCCGAGAGCAACGATTCGCGGATGAGCCGGCTCGCCAAAAATGAATTTTTGTTCGGCCGCTATGTTCCTTTTGAAGAAATTGAAAAGAAAATAAACAGCATTACCTCCGAAGATATACAGACTTGGTTCTGCGGCATTTACAGCCCTGATAGAATTGCCGCCATGCTCTACGGACCTGTAGAGATGGAATCGCAAGGACTGCAAGACTCTCTGGCTCAAGGATAAAGCCTGATGCCTCTGTTTTTCCAGGTGCTCGCGAGCGGCTCCCGTGGGAACGCGATCCTGGTGTGCAGCGCCAAGACGCGGATTCTGGTCGATGCGGGAACCACCTGCAAAGAGCTGACGCGTCGCCTCGAAAGGACGCCGGCGCCGGCAAAAACCCTCGACGCGATCCTTATAACCCACGAACACAGTGACCATGTCAGCGCAGCAGGAACATTGAGCAGAAAATTCAACCTGCCGGCCTACATGACTAGGGGGACTTTGGAAAACCTGCCCGCGAACATCGGGCAGTGCGCTTCGGTTACAGTCTTTGGGACCGGAAGATGCTTCGATATCGGCGATCTGCGCATTCACCCGTTCGCAACCTCTCATGACGCCGGCGAACCGGCCGGGTTCATAATCGAAAACGACGGACAACGGCTTGGGATATGCACGGACCTTGGAATTGCCACCAACCTGGTTAAAGTCAGACTGCAGGGCTGCCACGGACTTGTCTTGGAAGCCAATCACGATCTGGCCCGGCTGCTCGACGGCCCATATCCCTGGTTTCTTAAGCAGCGGATAAGAAGCGCTCACGGTCACCTGTCAAACGAAGACGCATGCAATCTGCTCGAAGCCGTGCATCACGAAGGGTTGCGCTCCGTAATTCTTGCCCACTTGAGTGAGACTAACAACCACCCCGACCTGGTGCTCGAAAGCTGCCGCAAACTCCGCCAGTCCCCGCAATGGGAGTGCGTCCGTTTTGAACTGGGGAAACAGGATGATCTCGCCGCCGCTGTTGAATTGGAATAGTTGGACCGAATACCTGGATTGGATACGGGATGGATCGTTTACGGAGGTCCGCTGGGATCTGGGGACTTTTTCAGGGTCTCTATAAAAATAAGAGCCGGTAAGACATGCCCGGCCCTTCATCTGGCTGGATTTTGGAAATTAGTTAAACGAGTTTCTTGACGTTAACCGCCTGCGGTCCTTTTGGTCCACGTTCCACCTCGAAACTTACGTGATCTCCCTCGCTCAAAGAGCGAAACCCTTCAGACGAAATGGCACTGTAGTGGACGAAAACGTCTCCCTGTTCCTTTGTTTCAATGAAACCGTAACCCTTTTTGTCGTTGAACCATTTCACGCGGCCTTCCGACATCTCTCTAATTCCTTTCATTCTCTGGTACTGTTCCCGTTGCTTGCAGTTTCGCTACTTCGAGCAATCCTTGCAAAACCCCATCTCCCTTGCCGGGGCGCTCCAGGCCGCTTTCCCCAAACATCGAACCAGACACTCCCCGATGCTAAATATATGCTCCTATGATAGAAAACAAAAAATGTCAAGTGTTAATAGATTTGGAATTATATATCCTCGGCAGGCTTGGCTCTACTTGGAAATATGATATTTAATGCTGGTTTGTTGACCGTTCTGTTCGAAAAGGGGATTCGTCTATATATATCAAACGGTTCATATACTTACTGGCAAGTAGAGATCGACTATCGAAAAGATCAGTCCAGCAGGTTTTCAAGGGCCTGTTGAAGAGTGGGAAACCGGAAGGAAAAGCCCTTATCCATCAACTTTTTTGGAATGACCCTTTGTCCCTTTAAAACGACGTTTGAGAATTCGCCCAGCAGGGTCCGCAGAAAAAAGGCGGGTAGCGCCGGAAGGACAAGGGGGCGGCCTAGAGTTCTTGCCAGAGTTTTCGCAAATTCAGCGTTTCTGACAGGGTTTGGCGATACACAGTTTACCGGACCTGAAATATCGCTGTCACTTAACAGGAGAGAAAAAATATTGAGCAGATCTTCCTGGTGAATCCATGACATCCACTGACTGCCGCTGCCGATCGAGCCTCCAAGCAGGTAGCGGAAAGCGGGCAGCATCATTGAAAGCGCGCCTCCTCCCCTGCCAAGAACGATCCCGAAGCGGCACAGGGCTACGCGAGTCCCACACCGGGCCGCTTTTTTTGCTTCATCTTCCCATTCGATAGAGACCCGGGACATGAATTCGTCGCCGGGAGCAGAGTCTTCGTCCAAAATCTCGTCATCCAGGCGGCTTCCGTAATAGCCGACCCCGGAGGCGTTAATCAAAACCTTTTCGTTGCCTGAAGCACAAAGCGCGTCAACGAGATTTCGTGTAGTGAGAATCCGGCTGTTGAGAATGGACTTTCGCGCCGCATCGGTCCAGAGGGTAGAAATGGAACTGCCGGCGAGATTGATAGCCGCATCGCTGACCGAGGCCCGCTGCTGCCAGCCCCCTGGTTCTTTGGGATCGCCTTCGACGATGGTTGCCCATGGGACCCGTTCCTTTGCTCTTGCAGGGGAGCGAGTGAGTATGAAAACTTCATGGCCGGCCTCGGTAAGTCTTCCGGTCACATATCTTCCGACAAAACCTGTTCCACCGGTAACGAATATCTTCATGCCGGTTTCCTCGATGGTAAGCTCTTCACATGGACCGTTGTATAAAGAGAACTTTTAATCGCCGGATTTCTTGTTGTCCATGCTGCCGAAGACAAACTTGGAGATCAGAGATTCGATGTCCAGCGGAGGCTCTGTTTGCCGTATGACTCCGCCGTTGTTAAGGTAAGTGTCCGATGCCCCCGGTGAGATCATCACATATTTGTCCCCGATTATGCCCATGGTCTTGATGGAGGCGATTGCGTCTTCCTCGATCTTCACATTCTTGTTTATGCTCATGATGACTTCGGCCTGGTCGTCCTTGAGTTTTACATTTCTGACTTCGCCGATATTGACCCCAGCCAACGTTATCTGGGCCTTGGTCTTCAAACCGGAGACCGTGGAAAATACGGCACTCACATCATAGCGGTCCCTGCTGAGGCTGAAGTTCCCCAGGGTGAAGGAAAGGTATCCCAGGCAACACACGCCGATTATCACAAATATTCCAACGCTGAACTCCAGGTGCTTTCGTTCCAGTCCCATATCAGAGTTCCCTCTTTTTTCGGTTCGTCAAAGCATGATCGAAGTAATCACATAATCGCTGATAAGCACGGCAATCGATGAAATCACTACTGCTTCGGTGGTCGCACGCCCCACCTGCTCCGGCCCGAAGCTGCCTTGATCGACCCCCGCATAAAAGCCCTTGTAGGTGCATACCAACACAATCAGGACCGAGAAACAGGCTGACTTGACAAATCCCATGGAGAGATCGCTCCAGTCAACGCTGGAAATAATTCCATCCCAAAAAGCCCCGGCGTTTACCCCTAATAAACCTACCCCGATGAAATAGCCGCCCAGGATTCCGATAACGTCGCAAAACGCAATAAGGAGCGGAAGAGCGATCACACTTGCAATGAATCTGGGTAAAATAAGATAGGAAAAAGGGTCGATCGCCATGCATTCCAGGGCGTCAATCTGTTCCTCGATCCTCATTATCCCGATTTCTGCGGCTATAGCCGATCCCGCCCTGCCCGTTACCATAAGTGCCGTCAGGACAGGGCCAAGTTCACGGATCAACGACAATCCGACCGCAGATCCCAACCAGCCTTCAGAACCGAACCTGGTCAGTGTATGGTAGCCCTGCAGAGCGAGCACCATACCGGTGAAAGCGGCGGTAAAGCCTACCACCACCAACGACTTGGTCCCTATGAACTCTATCTGCTTTACAGTGGGCCAGAATTTTCCAGGCGGCAGCATGATGCTGCGGATCGTGTAGGCGAAAAACAATCCCAGACGGCCGGCCGAAGCTATCTGCCTCAATGTGTAAGCGCCAAGGGACTGAATAGGGTTGACCATCAAAGCGCTCCTGCACGATTTTTACTCAAGAGGACAACTCCCCGCAGCGTCGAGCAGGCGCTCGTAATAGGAGTCCATGTGTTTTTTGTAGGCATCGGCCTCACGGTTCAGGAATTGCTGCACGCGCGCGTCTGTGCTGGTTCGGACTTCTTCCGGATTGCCGGCGGCAAGGATTTTGCCCTCGTCGATTACAACGATCCGATCCGCTATTTTGAATGCGCTCGCAAGTTCGTGGGTGACTACCACTACAGTCATTCCAATGGTTTCGCGCAATTCCAGGATTAAGCGATCCAGGCCTGCGGCCGTAATGGGGTCGAGGCCGGAGGACGGTTCATCCACAAACAGTATCTCGGGGTCCATAATCAACGCTCTTGCCAGCCCGGCCCTTTTTTTCATCCCTCCGCTGATCTGGGAAGGCATATAGGCGCAGAATTCGGCCAGCCCGACCAGATTGAGCTTCATCACAGACATGATCCGGATCGTTTCTGCAGCCAGTTTGGTATGGACCTTCAGGGGTATGGAGATATTTTCAGCGAGAGTCAGGGAATTGAAGAGGGCGCCGCTCTGGAACAGGACGCCGATCCTGCGCCTGTATTGCATGAGCATGGTTTCGGAAAATCCGCCCAAATCCTCGCCATCGATGAATATCTGGTTCGTACCTGTTTTTTTTAGCCCGGTGAGGTGGCGGAGAAGCGTAGTTTTCCCACAGCCGCTCACACCCATGATTACGGTGACGCTGCGTTTCGGTATCGCGAAACTGATATCGAACAGCACCTGGTGGGTATTGTAGAAACTCGTGAGGCTGCGAATTTCAATTAAATTCTCGTTAGACATGCCGTAATCCAAATCCAGGTCCTTGCTGCGCGGTATAGCTGAATGGTACGAGGCGGGGGAATTCAGCCCGCCTTCCGCGCGAATCCGCTCCAAGATCAAAGTCGCTCATTATAGAAGACAATCTTACAAATATAAATCCATAAATTCGTAATGCATCATCTACTCTTTTGGCACGTTCGAGTTCGACAGGGAGCGGTGCAGAATTATTTCTTTTGTACTGAGCGGGTTCTGTGGGATACTTTATCCTGAAAAAATCAGGGGAGGGGAATAAATGCAAACGCCTGATTCTCCTATAATGAAGGCGATTTATGAACGGCGCAGCATCCGCCACTTTGAGGATGCGCCGGTTTCCCGGGATTTGTTGATGGCCGCCGTGAAAGCCGCATCCTGGGCGCCTTCGGGATTGAACAACCAGCCCTGGCGCTTCGCCCTTATTTGGGAGAAGGAGACCAAAGAGGCTCTGGCCGCTCTTACGAGATATTCCTCAACTCTCGAGTCATCTGCCGCGCTCGTTGCTGTTTTTCTGGACAGGGATGCCTCATATGACCGCACGAAAGATTGCCAGGCGGTTGGTGCCTGCTTGCAAAACCTGCTCCTGGCGCTGCATTCCTTCGACCTGGGCGCTGTGTGGATCGGTGAAATCCTTAAAAACGGGGACCGCGTCCTGGAGGTCCTGAAACTCCCCGAGCGGCTCGAACTTATGGCCGTCGTGGCCGTCGGACATCCGGCTCACTCCAGACAGAGCTCGCACAGGCGGCCAATCGAGGAATTGATTGTATTGGAAAAATAGCCGGCCACCGGGTATTCGAAACCTGTTCTGTTTGCGGCGCTTTTGAAACAGCCTTGTTGTGTGGCCCAGTGAGTAGCTGTGTCGAGCGGATAAACCCCGATGATTATCGAGCGCCTGATCGTTGGCATGCTCCAGACCAACTGTTACCTGCTTGGCGACAGGGAGAGCGGGAAGGCGGTCCTGATAGATCCGGGGGCGGAAGGCGAGCGCATTTGCGCTAAGCTGCGCGAGCTTGGGCTCCAGCTTTCAGCGATTCTTGTCACTCACGCCCATTTCGATCACACTATGGCTGCATGGACTCTCAAAAATCAGTGCGGTGGAGAAATATACCTCAATGCAGAAGACCGGAATTCGCTGCTTGAGGTCATGTTCGGGCTTGCGGCGCGCTTTTTTCCGGAAATCCGCCCGGTATCACCCAGTGAAGTCGACAGGTCTCTGGCGCAAGGCGATCGGTTGCAGTTCGGTGCCGTTCGCCTGGAGGTCCTTTCCACTCCGGGCCATACCCCGGGACACGTTTCGTTCTACTGGAGAGAGCAGGGTATCCTTTTTTCCGGAGACCTCATCTTTGCCGGCTCAATCGGGTGGACCGACTTGGCCGGAGGTTCCTTCCAACAACTCATGGATTCGGTTCGCGACAAGGTTTTCACGCTGCCGGACGAAACCCTTATCTATCCCGGCCACGGTCCCGGCACTACGGTGGGCATGGAGAAGAAGCACAACCCCTTTTTTTTGCGCATGTCAGGGTGAACTGATAAGGTGCTGAGTTCATATGTTTTCCAGTCCGGCCGGATGAAAATGGGGCTCTTGACGCTGCGCGGCAGATTCGATACTGATTCTGCAATGAACTTTTTTGAATCGGCGCTCCCGCGCGAAGGCTGGATATTGAAAGCTGAGTTCAGTACAACCGGTCGCTTCTCATTTTCGACAAGCCGGACAAGATTTGCGTGATACTGGAAGCAAGATACATATTATACTTATGTTGAAATCTATGTATCGTCTGTTGCACGAATTTAACTTCGGGTTCTCCACTTGGAGGCCGGGGACGGACACCGTCCGATAATGGTTTGACGCTATGTTGAATGGGAAATCGATCCTTTTGGGTGTGAGCGGCGGTATAGCCGCATACAGGGCGGCAGAGCTGGTGCGGCTCCTGGTCAAGCAGGGCGCTTCGGTTAACGTTGTGATGACTGCAAACGCGCAGCAGTTCGTAACCCCTCTTACTTTCCAGGCGCTTTCGAACAATACGGTAGGCACAGACCTGTTCAGCATGGAATCCGAGTCGCGGATCAGCCATATTCAAAAGGCGAGGCTTCCGGACCTCGTTATTCTTGCCCCGGCTACGGCCGATCTCATGGCGAAAATGGCCGCAGGGATCGCCGACGATTATCTTACGACCATATTGCTCGCTACAACCGCTCCGGTGCTGGTCTGTCCGGCGATGAACGTCAAGATGTGGGAGCATCCGGCCACGCAACGGAACCTGAAGACTCTGGCAGAACTGGGCTACGAAATCCAGCCGCCGGGTGTGGGTATGCTTGCCTGCCAGGAGGAAGGGGCCGGCCGCCTGGCTGAAATCACAGACATTCTGGAGAAGGCCGTTAGGATGTTGACGCCTCCAACTCTTGCAGGCAGGCGCATTTTGGTCAGTGCCGGTCCGACCTGGGAGCCTTTCGATCCCGTCCGCTTCATGAGTAATCCCTCGAGCGGGAAGATGGGCTATGCGCTGGCAAAGGTTGCCGCGCGCAGGTCTGCCCGTGTCCACCTCGTTTCAGGGCCCTGTTTTCTTGAGGCCCCTGCCGGGGTCGAACGAACCTGCGTTACGAGCGCTCTGGAGATGCGGGACGTTATTGCCGGGCTTTCCCCTGAACTTGACGCCATAGTGATGGCCGCCGCCGTGAGCGACTACAGGCCTTCGCAAAGGGCCCCGCAGAAGCTTAAGAAAATTGCGGAAGCGCATACAGTTGTGCTCGAGCCCAATCCCGACATTCTGGCCGCTCTTGGAGAAATCAAGCCGCCAACTCAGGTGCTGGTAGGATTTGCCGCGGAAACGGAAAACCTTCTTGAAAATGCGAAAGGCAAGCTGGTCCGGAAAAATCTCGATTTCATCGTGGCTAACGACCTTTCCAAAACTGGCTCCGGGTTTGGCTGCGACACGAACGAGGTAAAGATTATCGAACGCAATGGCGCCGTTACAGACCTGCCTTCCCTCACAAAGGAGCAGGTCGCATCGGAAATATGGGACAGGGTCGAGCGGCTCCTCGGAGGTGCTGGAGTTGATTCAGGTCATGACGGACATTGAGCTTGCCCGATGCTTGGAGAAGCTGCGGCTGATTCTCGAGGGTTATAAGGCCGGAGGTCTCCGGGACTGGGCATACGGGTCTCAAACATCCCGGGATGAAGTCCAGTCGGCGGCAGATCGCCAAGCCGGGGAACAACAACTCGCGAGGATAAGCGATGAACTGACCGGGTGCGCCAGGTGCAGGCTTCATTCCGGCCGTACTAACCTGGTATTCGGGGAAGGTTCGGGCAAAAGCGGCCTGGTCTTCGTGGGTGAGGGGCCGGGGGCCGAAGAAGACCGGCTGGGACGCCCTTTTGTCGGTCGCGCGGGAAAGTTGCTCGACAAAATGATCTTCGCCATCGGTTTCGAGCGCCGGGAAGTCTATATCTGCAATGTCGTAAAGTGCCGCCCGCCGGAGAACCGGGCTCCGCAGCCGGACGAAGCGGCCGCTTGCTCTCCTTTCCTGTTCAGGCAGATCGAGGCCCTTGGCCCCAAGGTCGTTTGTGCGCTCGGACTGAGTGCGGCCCAGAGTCTTCTGGGCAACACGCGCCCGATGTTCCAGCTTCGCGGCAAGGTCCATCTCTGGCGGGGGATTCCTCTCATATGCACATACCATCCCGCTTATCTGTTGAGAAGCCCTTCCCAGAAAGCGGCGGCATGGCAGGACCTGAAGGAAGTGCTCAGAGTCCTGCAGGCATAAAGCCCCGGTCAAATTAGCAGGCGCCTGGGCAGATCGGTCTATTTACAAAGAAGGTGGTCACTTGACATGAATACCAGGCAAATCTTTTTGCTTTCGGTCTTTTTGGGAATCGCGATTCTTCTTGTTACGATCGTTTCGGCCGAACCACAACAGCCCCATATCAATATAGTCCAAATCCAGGAATCGATAAATCCCGGGGTCGAGGATTTCATAAAGTACGCTATTAAACGCTCGGTCGACGACAAGGCCGTATGCCTGGTTATTCTTCTCGACACGCCGGGCGGGCTGATGACCTCGATGCGTGGAATCTCTCAGGCAATTCTCAATTCTGAAGTTCCAATCGTCGTCTATGTATATCCCAGCGGTGCACAGGCCGCCTCCGCAGGCATGTTTATTACGGCCGCCGCCGATATTGCCGCAATGGCGCCCGGCACAAACATAGGCGCGGCCCACCCGGTTACTGGTGGAGGCGGCGAACTGCCTTCCTCCATGAGCGAAAAAGTCCTTAACGATACGCTCGCTTTCGCCAGAAGCATTGCCGTTCAACGGGGCAGAAATTCCGAATGGATGGAGGACGCTGTCAGAAAAAGCGTATCGGCGACCGCCGAAGAAGCATTCAAGCTAAATGTAATAGACTTCGAAGCCGACAGTTTGCCCGCTCTGATAAACAAGCTTGACGGCTGGACGCTGCAGCGCGGCGGGACAAAGGTAGTTCTCAAAACCCGGGGCGCCGAGCAGCGCACGATTTTGCCGGGTTTGCAGCACCGCCTGCTCCGCACCATAAGCGAACCCAATCTTGCCTACATCCTGCTGATGATAGGACTGGCAGGGCTTTATTTCGAGCTGTCAACCCCCGGTGCGGTCTTGCCTGGAGTCGTGGGGGGCATTTCGATCGTGCTCGCGCTTTATGCCATGCAGACCCTTCCAGTGAACTACGCCGGGTTTTTGATAATCCTTCTGGCGATTATCTTTTTCATTCTTGAAATGAAAATCGCCTCACACGGCCTTCTCAGCCTTGCAGGCGTCCTGTGCCTGGTGCTGGGCTCGCTCATGCTCTTCCGCTATCCGGAGGAACCAATGCAGATCTCTATGTCGGTCTTTCTGCCAACCACGCTGGCGGTCTCCTTATTTTTTGCAGCGGTCGCACGCCTTGCCTTCAGGGCTCAGATGAGAAAACCGCAGACCGGCCAGGAAGCCATGGTGGGACTGATTGGCGAAGTGCGCGTGGAAATTGACCCCGAGGGCAGGGTGTTTGTGAACGGCGAATTGTGGAATGCACAGGCCGAGCAGAGAATCGAAGTGGGAGAAAAGGTCGAAGTGTTGGAAGTGCATAATTTAAAGTTGAAAGTAAAAAAGATCGGTGGTAGATAGTGAAAATAAGTTCTATCGTCTTCATGCCGATGGAAGGTCGCAGGAGGGGTGAATGTTTTTTAACCTGAGTGCTTCGTTCATCGCGATAATCATCTTCGCGATTCTATTCCTGGCTAATGCCATTCGTATTCTAAACGAATACGAACGGGGTGTGATCTTCCGCCTCGGGCGGGTTATTCGCGCAAAAGGACCGGGGATTATCCTCCTTATCCCGGTGATTGACAGGCTTCAGAAGGTCAGTCTTCGCGTCATCGTCCAGGAGGTGCCGACACAGGACGTTATCACGCGTGATAATGTGTCTGTTAAGGTGAGCGCTGTAATTTATTTCCGGGTAGTCGATCCGGTCAAGGCGGTCGTCTCCGTCGAAAATTTTCTCTATGCTACAAGCCAGCTTGCTCAGACGACGTTGCGCACGGTTTGCGGCCACGAAGAACTCGACACTCTGCTTTCGGAAAAAGACAAAGTAAATGCTCATATTCAGGAAATTCTCGACAGTCATACAGATCCCTGGGGAATAAAAGTCTCACTTGTCGAACTCAAACAGATCGACCTGCCCCAGGAGATGCAGAGGGCAATGGCAAAGCAGGCGGAAGCCGAACGCGAGCGGCGGGCCAAGGTGATCGCGGCTGATGGAGAGTTCCAGGCCGCCGACCGCCTTGCAGCGGCTGCCGATATCATCGAGAAGAGCCCGATTGCGCTTCAGCTTCGTTATTTGCAGACATTACGCGAGATAGCCTCTGAACACAATTCGACTACGCTTTTTCCGATCCCGATCGATTTGTTCAGGCCTTTTCTCAAGATTGCGGAAATGATGGATAAACAACAACAACTAAAGGATAAGGACAAGGAATAGAGAAAATGGGCAAGAAAGAAAAAGAAAAGAAGGAAAAACCACTCGACAGGATGACCGCGAAAGAACTTCGCGATTTGGCTCTTTCTACCGGCGGTGTAGTTGGCGTGCATGCGATGAATAAGGCCGAGTTGATAGCCGCGGTCAAAGAAGCGCGCGGTATCGTCGATGAGAAGAGTAAGAAAAAAGATGTCGATATCCGCAGCCTCAAGCTAAAAATCGGAGAGTTGAAGGATAAGCGGGAAAAGGCCGCCGGAGAAGGAAAGAAAAAGCTGGCCGACTCTTTTCGCCGCCGGATCAGCAACCTGAAGAAAAAGACCCGCCGGGCTGCCTGAGCTGAAGCGGATCTCGAACTCTTGCCGGGCTGTTTTCTCATACGCTGAATGGTCGTTGGAGTTGAACCTGATTGTCCTTGATGACGAAGATGGAGGTTACTGATGAGTGTTGAACCAAAGGTGATTGCGGCTATTTCGTCCGCTATCGGGTTTTACCTTCAGGCCGAGCAGGAGGCGTTGCTTGCGCAGCGATCGAGCCGGCCCGCACAGCCGCCGCAGGTCATGAGCAGCCCATTTGCCCTAGCCGGAAGAAAAGCCGCCATGGACATAAGGTGGACCTGGCAGATGCGCCTGCCCCGTTAGGTTATTCGGCCTTTGACCTTTCCGGCTTTGATTGGTCAACGGTTGAAGCCCGAAGGTCAAATTAAGATAGCGGCAGTTTTCGGGCATGTTTCCTTGCGAACTGACTTCTGGTGTTCAAAGTCCGGTTCTGAAGTGAGCTGATGCTAAACTGAGGTTTTCTCGAATTGAAAAAGGAGACACAGGAATGGAAAATTCACATCTGCATGGTACTTCACTAACTGCGAAACTGCTTGATGAGCCACCGGTCAAGGTGGATAACCCGATCAAGATTGGCGATCTGACTTTCCGCGATGGTCATCAGTCGCTTTTCGCCACCCGTGGAAGGACCGAAGACCTTCTGCCTATCGCCGAGGAAATGGAAAAGGTCGGATACTGGTCGATGGAGGTATGGGGCGGCGCTACATTCGACACCATGCATCGTTTCCTTAATGAAGACCCGTGGGAAAGACCCCGCCAACTGAAGAAATACCTCAAGAAGACCAAGCTGATGATGCTGTTGCGCGGCCAGAACCTCGTGGGGTACCGCAACTACGCCGACGATATGGCCGAGGCCTTTGTCGATCGGGCATGCGCAAACGGGATCGAGGTCTTCCGGACCTTTGACGCACTCAATGACTTCCGGAACTTCGAAACGGTTATCAAACCGATCAAGAAAAACGGAATGCACTTCCAGGGAACCATGTCCTATTCACTCACCGAACCCCGGATGGGCGGCGCGGTTTACAACCTCGAGTATTGGGTAAAGTGTGCGAAACGGCTTGAGGACATGGGCTCGGATTCGTTCTGCATCAAGGACATGGCGGGTCTCATTGCTCCTTATGATGCCTACTACCTGGTCAAAGCCCTCAAAGAAAACGTAAAGATCCCCATCCATCTCCACAGCCATTTCACCTCCGGCATGGCCGACCTGGCGCTGCTCAAGGCAATCGAGGCGGGCGTGGACATAGTTGACACCTGTCTGTCCCCGTGGGCATACCGCAGCTCGCACCCGGCCATCGAGCCTCTCGTAATGACTCTGAGGCACACCAACAGAGACACCGGTTTTGACCTGCATCAGCTTGCCAAATGCAGCTCGTGGTTCGAGAAGATTTCACCCAAATATCGCCACCTGCTCGATGACCGCATGTCCACAATAGACATCGGCGTTCTGCTCCATCAGACGCCGGGGGGCATGCTTTCCAACCTCATTAACCAACTCCGGGAGATGGGCGCATCCGAAAAGCTCGACGCCGTTTTTAAAGCCTTGCCTCAGGTCCGCAAAGAGATGGGCCAGGTTCCTCTGGTAACTCCCACCAGCCAGATCGTCGGGATCCAGGCAGTGAACAATGTTCTCTTCGACACGCCCGAAGAGCGCTACAAGATGATTTCCGCCCAGAGCAAGGATCTGTTCTTTGGCCTCTATGGTCATACGCCGGTTCCCGTCGATCCGAAAATCCAGAAGAAGGCCCTTAAGGGCTACGCGAGAGGCGAGACCCCCTTCGAGGGCCGTCCCGCTGAGATTCTCGCTGATGAAATGCCCAAGAACTGGGAAGATACCAAAGGATTGGCCAAGGATATCGACGACGTGCTTATCTATGGTATGTACCCGATGACCGGAAAACGCTTCCTTAACTGGAAGTATGGCAAGGAGCCCGTTCCGCCTGAGGTTCTGCCTAAGACCCTCGAGGACTGCGCGAAGGAAGCCGATCTGGTCAAGAAGGCCAAGGCCGGATTGCTGGTTGAGAAGCCCAAGAAGGAAGCTCCTCCGAAGGGCGATGCAGCCCGCCAGTTCAACGTTTTTGTCGATGGCGATTACTTTTCGGTGGAAGTTGAGGCAATCGGAGGCGCTCCGATGATCACTGGAATCACCCCGATGCCTGCAGCCGCTCCGAGGCCGGCTCCTGCCGCCGCTCCCAAGCCTGCTGCAGCCCCCGCCGCAGCCCCCGCAGCCGCACCCAAAGCGGCCGCCCCGATTGAAGGCGGAACAAAGCTCGAAGCGCCCATGCCGGGTATGGTCATGAAATATGCGGTGAAAGAGGGCGACACGGTAAAAGAGGGTGACGTCGTAATGGTCCTTGAGGCCATGAAGATGGAAAACTCCATTCTGGCGCCGGTCTCTGGAACTGTTAAGCAGGTATGCTGCAAAGAGGGTTCGAGCGTCCAGAAGGGCGACGTACTCGCGGTAATCGGGTAAATCAACTGTATCCAAACTCAAAGCTAGAGAGGAGTAATAAGATGGCCAAACCCCCCGTACGTGTCACAGTTACCGGAGCCGCCGGGCAGATAGGCTACGCTGTTTTGTTCCGCGTCGCCAGCGGCGAAATGCTTGGCAAAGATCAGCCTGTCATCCTGCAGATGCTGGAACTGCCGATAGATAAGATCCAACAGGCGCTCAAAGGCGTCATGATGGAGCTTGACGACTGCGCGTTCCCGCTGCTGGCTGGAATGGTCGGCACGGGAGACCCCATGGTCGCTTTCAAGGATGCGGACTATGCGCTTCTGGTTGGAGCGAGGCCGCGCGGCCCTGGTATGGAGCGCAAGGACCTGCTGATGGAAAATGCAAAGATATTCATCGAGCAGGGCAGGGCCATGAATGAAGTTGCCTCGCGCGACATCCGTGTGATCGTGGTCGGAAACCCGGCCAACACCAATTCATGGATCGCTATGAATTCGGCCCCGGACCTGCCGAAGGCTAATTTCACGGCGATGTTGCGCCTTGACCACAACCGAGCAAAGTCTATGCTCGCCGCCAAGGCTGGAAAGCCGGTTGATTCAGTCGAGAAGATGATAGTGTGGGGCAATCATTCACCCACCATGTACCCTGACATCCGCTTCGCGACTGTTGACGGTAAGCCCGCCGCCATGGTCGTTGACGAAAACTGGTACAAGACCGAATACATTCCCAGGGTCGGCAAGCGCGGCGCTGTCATCATCGAAGCCCGCGGCCTGTCTTCCGCTGCCTCGGCCGCCAACGCAGCAATTATGCACATGCATGACTGGGCGCTCGGCACCAACGGCAGATGGGTGACGATGGGCCTTCCCTCTGACGGCTCCTACGGTATCCCCGAGGGAGTCATGTATGGAGTGCCGGTCACCTGCTCGCCCGGTAAGTACCAAAGGGTGAAGGGCCTGGAGATCGATGCGTTCTCGCGTGAAAAAATGGACTTCACTCTGAAAGAACTGATGGAAGAACAGGCAGGCGTCAAAGATCTGCTTGCATCAGCTTCAGCCAAGGCCCGCTAGAGGTCTCGAAATGGTGTCGTAGCCTGGCTGTAAGACTATGTAAACTGGAGGCGGCAAGCGATTGCCGCCTCTCCTGTTATGGAAGAAATCCCCGCCTTTGTGCGGGGATTTCCATTTAATTTGAGTGAGGTCCACAGCGGCAACTGATATAAGGTTTTTTGTCCGAAAAAGGCGAAATGCTTTGAGGATATATTTCGATTATTCTACGAATGATTAAACTTGATTTTTCAATCTGTTTCGCCGCGCAATTCCACAATCGAGGAGAATGGAATGTTCCACTGGAAACGATGGCTTGCTGCCTGCGTTGTGTCGATTCTAGCTATTGCCGGTATCATACTATTGCTCAGCTTCTTTTTCGCAGACTTCCTGGTCGATATCTGGTGGTTCGGCTCTCTTGGCTACGAAGCCTATTTCTGGCAGCGGACGCTTTACAGGTATGCTGTTTTTGGCTCGGTCTCCCTGTTCTTCTTTTTGATATTCTTCCTGAATTTCTGGGTGGCCTCCCGCTTCCTCGGGGCCACCGTGCCGGGCAAAACCGCAACGGACACTTCGCTTAAATCATACCGGCATCTGCTCAGAGGATTCAGGACCGGCTCGATGTGGGTCTATACTCCCCTTTCGATCATCCTTTCCGTGGTGGTCGCCCTGCCTCTTTACAATCGGTGGGAGTCTTTCCTGCTCTATATTTTTTCTCGAAACGCGGGTGTGCCCGACCCTGTATACGGGAAAGACATCGCCTATTATCTTTTCGCCTACCCCATATACACGCTCATTCAGCGGCGCCTGCTAATTGCTTTCGGCGTTCTGCTGGCTTCCATGACGCTCCTCTACCTGATCGAGAGGCGCATCCTTGGCCGCCAGGAGAAGCGGCTCCCCGCCGGGGCGCGGATACACCTCAACATACTTGTCCTGGCGGTGTTGCTGATTGAAATATGGGATTTCGCTCTTCAGCTCTACGGCCTTCTTTATTCCAGTGGTCACCTGCCGCTTTTTTACGGTCCGGGCTACGCCGAAATGAACGTCACAAAGCCCCTGATCCTGGTTTGCCTTATCTTGCTGGTTGGGACCGCTGTTTCCCTGATTTACCTCGTCAATACACATAGGGGCGCCAGGGTTTTTGCCGGGTTCGCCGTCGTGTTCGCCCTTGCGCTGGGCGCCACATATACGGATTTCCTCCCGCAAGTGGTCGAAAAATATATCGTTAAGCCAAACGAGAGTTCCACGGAGCGCCCTTTCATCCGCAACAATATCGAATCGACACTCTCGGCCTACAGGCTCGATGATGTGGAAATCCGCGACTTCTCTCCTGAACGTATTCCAACGGAGATTTCGGTACCGGACGTCCAGACGATTTTGAGAAACACCCCGGTTTGGGACGGGGATATGCTGGACGACGTTTACAAGCAGCTCCAGAACCTCCGGACCTACTATGACTTCCCGAACGTAAACGTCGATCGGTATAGCGTAAACGACTTCTATCAGCAGGTTTTTCTGTCAGCCCGCGAACTGAAGTATGCCATGATTCCGGAAGGCGCCAAGAACTGGGTAAACGAACACCTTTCCTACACGCATGGATTTGGGGCTGTCATGACTCCAGCGGACCAGGCCGGTAGTGAACCGTTGGTCTGGTTCATACATGGGATTCCGCCCGAGTCGGAGTACGGATTCAAAATCGAGCAGCCGGGTATCTATTTCGGGCAAGATGCCGATAACTATGTAATCGCACCGAACAGCTCCGGCGAAATAGACTATCCCAAGGGCGCGACCAACAACATGACTTCCTATAGCGGGAAGGGGGGAGTTCCGCTCGATTCCCTTCTCAAACGATTGGTTTTTGCGGATTTTTTCAAAGACAAGAACATTTTTTTCACAACCAAGATGACTCCTGACTCCCGGATACTCCTTCGGCGCACGCTGACCGAACGTGTACGGACCCTGGCGCCCTATCTGATTCTTGACCCCGAACCTTACGTGGTGGTTACCCCGAAAAAACTCTACTGGATTCAGGACGCATACACGGCTTCCGACATGTACCCGATATCCATGCATTCCAATACGCAAAGTGGGCAAATAAATTACCTGCGCAATTCGGTTAAAATCATAATGGATGCCTACGACGGAAGTGTCGATTTCTATCTCTACGACCCTCACGATCCCATAATCATGGCATATAGCCGAATCTATCCCGGCGTTTTCAAGAACGCGGCACAGATGCCCGATGAGCTGCAACCGCACGTGCGCTATCCGAATACGCTTTTCCAAATTCAGATGGCTATCTATGCCAAATACCACCAGACCGACCCGGAAGTGTTCTATCAGCAGGAGGACGTTTGGGAGTTCGCTAAGACGTACAAGGGCAATGAGTCCTTACAGGTAAACCCTTATTACCTGACATTGGACCTGGTGAAGCCGGGCAGGTTCGACTTTTTGCTGCTGCTGCCCATGAGACCGAGCGGGCGTGATAATCTCCGGTCCCTGGCGCTTGTCGGCTGCGACCGTCCCTATTACGGCAAGATCATCGTTTACAATTTTCCGAAAGGGGAACTCATCTACGGCCCTTCCCAGATTTACGCCCTCGCAAACCAGGACACGGAAATAGCCCAGCAGTTTACGCTCTGGGACCAGGCGGGGTCGCAGGTGGACAGGGGCAAGATAATAGTTCTGCCGGTCGGCAAGGTGATACTCTATATTCAGCCTGTTTATCTCAAGTCCTCGACACAGCTCAAAATTCCGGAACTCAAACGGCTGATCGTGAGCCAGGGGCAAATCGTAGTCATGGAAAAATCGCTTGAAGATGCCTACGCCCGGTTGCATGAACGAATAAAATCTGAGGTTGAGCGCGTGGACAAGAGGTTTGCCCCTCTGATGCCGTCGCCGCAACAACCGCAGGCCCCATTGGAATCGGCCCCGCAGGCCGCACCCGCTGAGTGAACGCATGGGCGGCTATACGCCGTATTCCCTGGAGCGGACCCTTTACTATGTATTATTTCGTCCCGATGGTGTAAAATCACTGCTGCCTTGATTCCATCTTTGTCACCGGTGGAGTAAAGCTGTCCTGCGCGGATACGCGCCGGAATTATTCTCTTTTCTTCACCCCTGCAGGATCGTAATGCTATTTACTCCGTATCTTTTACTGTATCGCCTGCTTGTTGACTCAATCCCTTCCAGAAACAGATTAACTCTTTGCAAATATCCCGGGTAATGATAAAATTAGTGTGCTCTGCTTTCTGGACCTTTTTCTCCGCACTCTGGAGGTTTTATGTTTAAAATCGGCGATCTGGCTGTTTACCCGGCTCATGGCGTAGGGAAAATCGAATCCATCGAATCCAAAAGCATCGGTGGCAAGCGCCAGGATTTCTATATCATGCGCATTCTGGACAATGGTATGAAAATCATGATCCCGGTGCCGAATGCTCAAACGGTTGGATTGCGGGGCTTGATTACCCAGACCGACATCCCCAGGGTCTTCGACATACTGCTGCGCAGGGAAGTCTCGGTTAACGGGGGTACATGGAACAGGCGTTACCGCGAATATATGGAAAAGATCAAGACCGGGTCCATTTACGAGCTCGCTGAGGTGCTCCGTGATCTGACCGTCCTCAAAGGGGACAAAGAACTTTCCTTCGGCGAAAGAAAGATGCTGGATACGGCACGAACGCTGCTTCTCAAAGAACTCTCCATTGTCCAGGACGTCACTGAAGACCAAATCGAACAGTCTATTTGCGATTTGTTGAGATAGCCGGGTCCGGCTGAATCTTTCATTTTCCATCCTGTCTTTCCACCAAAGATTCCTTCCTGGAACTGGCATTTTTTGCTTTTACCCGCATATTATTATGAGAAGGGGGGTGAGAAGAGTGAAATGGGGTTGGCTCATTTTGAAATTGACCCTGATGGTCATTTGCGCCTTCGGAGGGTACCTTATCGGACTGAATCTGAACAATGAAAATGTAATCCGTTATAATTGGGCTCCTTGGGCTGGTTTGCTTGCAGGCACCATTGCCGGTCTGGCAGGCCTTAGCGTCGAGAAGCTTGTCAAGCATATCCCTCTGAAAGTCCTGGCGGGCGGGACTATTGGCTTGGTTCTCGGACTTTTCATTGCCAAACTGATCGGCGTTGGGTTTGCCTCCATCCAGAACACCACGGTCAACGTTGTCATCTATATTATATTATCCTGCATTTTTGGTTACATAGGGATGGTGCTGGGCAGTGTTAAGGTCGAGGAACTCCGATTTCCGAACTGGTCCTGGCTGGTCAGGGGACCGCGCGGAAGTCCGCTGACCAAGATCCTCGATACGAGCGTAATCATAGATGGACGAATCGCAGACATTGTGGAGACCGGCTTCCTTGGGGGGGTGCTGGTGATTCCCGAATTCGTGCTGCAGGAACTGCAACACATTGCGGACAGTCCTGATCCCACAAGGAGAGTACGTGGCCGGCGAGGGCTCGACATCATCAAGCGCCTTCAGCAGGAGAAACTTGTCGAGGTTCGGATCGAGAGACAGGACTTCGAAAATCTCAACGAGGTTGATGCAAAGCTCGTGGCTCTTGCGCTGAGGCAGAATGCAAAGATAGTAACCAACGATTACAACCTCGCGAAGGTGGCGGAGGTCCAGGGCATTCGCATTTTGAACATCAACCAGCTTGCGAATGCGCTGAAACCGGTGGTTCTTCCCGGTGAGGTGCTCAGGCTCCATATTCTGAAAGAAGGCAAGGAGCAAGGGCAGGGGATAGCATATCTGGAAGACGGGACCATGGTGGTCGTCGAAAACGCCAGCAGGCATCTCGGAAAGGAAGTCGAGGTCTCAGTGACCAGCATACTGCAGACTACCGCCGGCAGGCTGATTTTCACAACACTTAAGGACGCGGAAATTTCCCGCCAGCATTGACGACGTGAACAGTGAGCAGAGCTTTGTTCCTTAACCCATTTTTCTGCTCGCTGTTCACTTAGTGCCCGATACTGTTCTCATCCCGCCCCAAGAGACTTCAGAGCCCTGTTGAGTTCACCCTGGTCTATGTCCGTAACTTCGATGACTTTGCCTATGCGCACCGGCATTATGAAATGGAGCTTTTCCCCGATGCGCTTCTTGTCGGTCTGGATTGCGTCAATAATAGACTGAGACTCCATCGAGGCAGCAATGCGGGTCGGCATTCCCCAGAGTTCGCAGATGCTTTCCAGCCGCTCCAGTTCACCGGCCTGCATCTTTCCCGACTGGAGCGCAAGGGTTGCGGCCGCTACCATGCCGGTCGCAACGCAGTCACCGTGTCTTAGCCTGAAGCCGCTAAGTTTCTCGATCGCATGGCCCACGGTGTGACCAAGGTTCAAAACGCGCCTGTGTCCCGATTCTTTTTCGTCGGCCTCAACGATGCGGGATTTAAGCAGGCAGCTTGCCGAAATTATTCTCAGCAGCGCTTCCGGGTCTCGCTTCCTGATGGCCTCGGAGCTGTTTTCCACGAATTTCCACAGAACTTCATCTCCAATCATGGCGGATTTGATCACCTCGGCCATTCCCTGCCTTAATTCCTCATCGGGCAAAGTGGCTAGAAATCGCGGGTCTATATAGACCTGTTTTGGTTGCTGGAAGGTCCCGAGCAGGTTTTTGCCTTCCGGCAGGTCCACGCCTGTCTTGCCGCCGATGCTGCTGTCCACTTGGGCAAGAAGGGTTGTCGGGATTTGAAAGCATGGGATGCCGCGCATGTAAATCGACGCGATAAAGCCTGCTACGTCTCCTGTCACACCCCCTCCGACAGCAACTATCGCGCTGTCGCGGTTAGCCCCGGCATTCACCAGACGCCTCGCGAGAAACTCGACCGATGTGAGGCGCTTATTGGGTTCCGAGGCAGCAAAGAGGATAACGCGCCCATCCCTCTGGGCTGGCCATCCGAGCTCGTGCACCTTGCGCCCCCAGAGCGACCATACGGTTTCGTCCCATATCCAGTAGGCGGAGCGTCCCCTGAGGCAGGCCTCGAGACCTCCTGCTATGCGTTCCATCACTTCTCCGCCTATGAATACTTCTGAGGTATGGGGAGGAGTTCCTGCAAGGGCTATATTAATTTTCATTGCTGATCGGACCTCCCGCCCCCGGGATTTTGCTCGCCAGGCGGCTTCGGGCATTTACACTCCAGGGTCTCTGTAGCCCCGGCATCATCTCGAACCCCTGACGCGTGTGCCGGGCACGACGAGCATGATGAGCATATCGAAGTCTCCGACCGCCAGGCCCTTGCCATGTGTCTTATCAGGAACACAGATACCGCAGCGATAATGAGCAGTGTTGTTGCGGTCTGCCACATCTGAGAGATCCTATCCCGGCCCCAGCCATATCCCGCCGCGGTAAACCAGGGCAGATATGATGAACGCCGTCAAAGAGTTGAACGTAAACGAAAAAAGCCCCCATTTTCACGTAGATTCTCGAACGATGCAGGTTATGTTCGCCAAACATGGAGCGTATAACATAATAAAATAATCAGTGAAAACGCCTTTGGCTGGGCCAATGATGCATCAGCCGCCGGGTGGCTGCTCAGAGGAAGCTGGATGGTAAGGCAGAGACTTCGCTCCAGGTTGGATGAAATCGACTATGTTTATTACCGCGCCTGCGATAGCGTGGAAAAGCGCCGTCTTCACGCAGTTCGAGGTTCCGGCCGGCGCTGTCATGGTTTTCCGATGGTGGTTCATCAGACTTCTTCCACGTCGGCCTCTATAAAATCGGATTCGCTATTGCGAAGCATGAGGGTAAAACTTCTGATCCTGATTGCGACCGGGTCCTTCAGAGGCGCTCGGCCCTGTACCCGGAACGGGGTCCCGGGGACAAGTCCCATGTCCAGAATGCGGCGCCCGATCTCGCCTGAGGCGGTAACGCGGTGAATGATCCCTCTCTGGCCCTTTGCCATTTTGCGCAACGGAACAATGGCCATAAGCAATTCCTCTGATATCGTCCCAAAAGTTAGGGGCAACTAACTTGTGCCGAGAAAAAAACGGCGCTCAAAACGCCGTCTGCCAGTTCGATCTTATGTGGAAAGGGTTACAAGAATCTTATTTGAAATATCTACTCCCAAACTCAGAGTCCCGCCGTTCACACGAACGCACCCGCTGCAAAGCATCATCATCTCGACCCCGGGATAAATTCCCAGCGCGGCCATCCGCGCGCACAATCCCCGCTCCCCGTTGACACAGGCAACTTTGACCCTCTTGCCGGATTCGGCATTGCAAAGAGGCAACAGGGTGCATTCAGGACTTGACGGCCTTCCAAGGAGCGTGTAAGGGTTTTTGCCTGCCAGATCGGAATGCATAAGCCACCTTTTGATTTGGAGAACAATTAATTAGGTACTCCAAACTTTTTATACTGTCAATACCTTTTTTTGCCATGCCGCATTGATTTATGCTGCACGAACATGTAGGAGGTTGCACTTTTAATGGATTTAAAGCGCCTTTCACAGCAAATCGAGTTCCTAGTCGAGATAGACAGGCTTAAGAGTATAGTGCGTCAGACACTGCTGGTGGATGGTTCCAGGCACGAAAATTCAGCCGAGCACTCATGGCATCTGGCGGTCCTGGCGATGGTGCTGGCAGAGCATTCCAAAGCGCCGGTTGACCTGTCCCGGGTCCTTAAAATGATCCTGGTCCACGACCTCGTTGAAATCGATGCAGGAGACACTTACTGTTACGACGAAGAAGGCAACAGGGACAAAGCCGAACGCGAGGAAAAGGCAGCGGATCGGATCTTCAGTCTTTTGCCCCCGGACCAGGCCGTTGAATTGCGCTCGCTCTGGGAGGAGTTCGAATCCAGGCAAACAGCGGATGCGATTTTTGCCGCCGCCCTCGACAGGTTCCAGCCGCTTTTGAATAATTTCAAAGCGGGAGGGGTTATGTGGCTAAAACACGGGATAAGAAAAGAACAGGTTTACTTGAGAAACAGCCCCATGGAGCAAGGCTCGGCGGTTCTGTGGGACTATGCTGAAAGAATGATCAAAGATGCAATCTCAAAAGGCTGGATCGGCGAATAACACCTCGCGGAGCGTAAAGGTTTCGCGCCCGTCGCGTGCTGCGGTCGATTCCAATATGTTCCATCCGGTTTCCAACCTCCGGGTAAAGGTAGTCGCCTGGCTCCTGTATGATTTCGCTAATGCCTGGTTTTCAATGGTCGTCCTCACCGCCTATTTCCTTCTCTATTTCGAGGAGGTGATAGTCGGGGAAAAAGGCTATGCGGATTTCCTGTGGGGTGTGACCGTTTCCATTGCCATGGCGGTTTCGGTGCTCCTTTCACCTCTCCTGGGGGCAACCGCTGACGTCAGCGGAAAGAAAAAGAGCTTCCTTGCGGTGTTCGCTGGTATATCCATACTGAGCACCTTGCTTCTCTATTTCATCGGACCGGGCCAAAAAGCGTGGGCGGTATTCCTGGTAAGCGCAGGATATGTCGGCTACACGCTGGCGATGACATTCTACAATGCCTTCCTTCCGGAGATAGCCGCTCCCGGTTCTATCGAGAGATTGTCAGGAATCGGCTGGGGGCTCGGCTACATAGGGGGGCTTTCGGCCCTTGTTTACATGGCCTTAATGGTCCCGAGTGTGGCTGGAGGCAAATCGGTCCTTCTGGTGGCCGGGGCGGTTTACGGGATCTTTGCGCTGCCCTCGTTTGTCGTTTTCAAAGACTCGCCGCATGGAGGCACAACGGCCGGGACAGCTATACGTGAAGGGTTCTACCGGCTTATGCTGACCTTCCGGGAAATTCGATCTCTAAAAAACATTTTCACTTTTCTTATCGCCTATTTCTTCGTAAGCGACGCCATATCCACAGTAATCGTTTTTTTCTCCTCCTATACCGTTCACACCCTGCAGTTCACCGTAAAACAGAATGTTTCGCTCCTCATGCTTATCCAGTTGTCCGCGGCGGCCGGCGCTGTGGGCGCCGGGGTGCTCGCGAACCGAATCGGTGTTCTGCGCACGATTATCATCACAATAGTAATCTGGATATTGGCTATGCTTGGGATAATCACTTTTTCGGGCATCGGCGCTTTTTACGCGCTTTCGATTTGCGCCGGATTGGTTCTGGGGGGCACCCAGGCAACAGCGCGGAGCTACATGGCGATCGAAGCCCCCGAAGGAAAGAAAGCGGAATTTTTCGGTTTTATGACATTCAGCACAAAGATAGCCGCGATCTTCGGCCCCCTGCTCTACGGGACCATATCCAGCCGGACCGACAACCCGCGCATAGCCCTGCTGTCGCTGGAGACGCTGTTCATCCTGGGGCTGATTTTCATGCTCATGGTCCCTCGAAAAGCTTCTGACGCTGGCCAAGGCTCGGCTTGGAAGTGATACCAGGTTGCAAGTTACCTCGAAAATACCGATTTTCGATGCTTGGCCGGGTGTGAGGCAGGCACCATGGAAAATCGCGTTCAAAAAAGTACCTGGTGACACTTTGGAACAGATAAGATCCGGGCACCTAAAAGTGGTTAAATGTAAAAATTGACGAATCAGGCTCGGATTACGAAAGTGTCCTTTCTTGGGGCTGCTTTCGGATGCTCGCAGTCCGGATATCCTAAAATGCAGGAACCCACGCCTATATAATCTCCGGCGATACCCCACTTCCTCAATAAATCCTTGCCCTCTCCGGTTTCAAACATCTGCTTTGTTCGGTGAACCCAGCACGATCCGACGCCCAGAGATGCCGCTGCATTAAACATATTGCCCAGTGCAAGACTTGCATCCTCGATGGGCGTGACCTTGGTCTTATCTGCAAAAACCAGAATGACAGTGGGTGCATTGTAATAAGGATCGATATCCTTTCCCAGCACCGCGGCGTTCATGACTGAGAGCTTTTTCAGCGTTTCCTTATCCTGAATAACAACAAAAAGAGCCGACTGCTGGTTTGCACCGCTGGGTGCATACATTCCAGCCTCAAGAATAGCGTTCAGATCCTCTTCCTTGACCTGCTCAGGCTTGAATTTACGGATGCTTCTTCTTGCGAGAAGAGTTTTAATGGTTTCGTTCATATGGCTTCGTCTCCGTTAAGTGATAAGAAATTGTCAGATCTCCGGATGTGTCCGATGCGGCGCAGTTGGAAAGGTAATATGGAACCGGGGATAGTGCAAGGACCCCGGAAACGGACTTCGGCTGAACAGATTCACCGTTAGAGAGTGGATAGCGTTTGATGTTTTTGCGAGTTGGCTATATAATGACGACGAACTCCAGGGGATAATCTGCAGGCCGATCCTGAGTTTAAGGCCGGGAGGTCAATATTTTTGCAGTTCGCGGTTATGGTCTCATGATCTGCATAGATTAGAGGCCGTGCTTATTTCAACTCCTTTTTATCCGGACCCGATTCACAAAAACAGTCAATTCATCGGCTACATGTCCTGAATTCATACCCAATGGAGCACGAAATTGGCAGATAAGGGAAAGAGTACGCGGTCTGAAAGAAAAGGGGCGGACGACAAGACCAAGCTCATCACATCGACCAAGAAGGGTGACCGCGGCCAAACTCGTCTATTGTCGGGTGAAAAAGTATCCAAATCTGACCTCCGCATTGAAGCCTGTGGCAATTTGGATGAGTCCAACGCTGCAATGGGCCTGGCTAAGACGTTTACGGAAAACGAACAAATCCGCAACATAATCTCAACCATTCAAGGAGAACTGGTTTTATTGGGGGCTGAATTGTCCAGTACCGACCCCTGCCTCATTGTGAAGCGCATTGACTTGGAACACATTTCCCAGCTTGAGAAGTGGATCAACGGGCTGCAGGAGGAAGTTCCCCTGGCGCCGCGCTTTGTTTCGCCGGGAGTTAACTCTCTAAGCGCTGCTCTGGATTTGGCGCGCTCTGTTATACGGCGCACGGAGCGCAGCATGGTCATATTGCAGGAAATGGGGCAACTTCAACGGGCAGAGGCACTGAAATACGTTAATCGACTGGGATGCCTTCTTTACATACTGGCACGTTATGCTGAAAAATCACCAAACTAAATAGTGAAAACCGATCTCTTCAATATGCGCGGGTAGTTGCCGTTTTCTATCGCCTCCCGGAACCTGGCCGGCCCCGGAGAAAACTCAATAATAGTCTTTTCCCCAAATGAAAATCCTCCGAGGGACTATGGCGGCGTCTTTCATTTTACCGCTAGAATGGATCTCGCTCGGATGGCCATGCTGTGAATTCTACCGGTACGCGCACGCTGTCTCAGATTTGCTTTACTTTCCCATCATCATTTTGGTCATCATTTTCCGGCCATCCCTCACAACTTGAACAGACGCCAGTTCATCTTTGCCCGTACGATTCTTTTCGGTTTGCTCGGATATCTGATTGAAGTTGACCGTACGGGAAAGGGGGTGAAAGTTTCGACCGTGGCAGATCCACCTGTACTATGAGGACGGTATGCCCCAAAAGCCTTACAGAAGAGAGCAAGTCCGGTTTCTGATCAATCGAGCGTTAAAGTGCAAGTTGCTGCTTGTACTTGTTAATCATGACCAGCCGAATCTGACAGAGTCAAACTGCTCTCAGTGTCCAAACATTCTTATTCTATATCCAGGTGAATATATTTATGAATAGTAGGCGTTATGAATCGCACTTATAAACGGATACTTCTGGTCGACGATGACATTTCTATTTACCACAACGTTTGGACACTATTAGAGAATGTAGGCTATGATATAACCAGTGTGTCAGACGTTGCAAAAGCTTTAAGGGTAATTGAGTCACAGCATTTTGATATGTTACTCATTAATATTGAGGGATCTGTGATGGAAAAACTAGAATTTCTAAGAGCAGCCAAACAGATCAAATCTGATATTCCCATGATGGTTATTTCCGCTGATAGTACAGCCACTTCGATTGTAAAAGCTATGAGAGCTGGGGCAGTAGATTGTCTTCAAGGGCCTATTGAACCTGAGTATGTTCTCGGAGCCATTGATAATGTCTTCGATGAGCCGCAGGTAGTACAAGAAAGCTGTCTTTTGCCCAAACTAGTTCAGAAATCGAGTTTCAGCGAAATCATTACCAAGAGCCCAAAGATGCTGCGAATCCTTGAACTTATCGAACGCCTGTCCGACGTTGATTCTACCGTGCTTATCACCGGCGAGACCGGAGTGGGTAAGGAACTGGTTGCCAGAGCCATTCATTTTACCGGCGCAAGAAAGAAGATGCCTTTTGTAGCTATCAATTGCGGCGCCTTAACGGAAACCCTTCTGGAATCGGAACTTTTCGGCCATGAAAAAGGTGCATTCACTGGTGCTTTCAAGTCCAAAGCAGGCAAATTCGAGTACGCTCACAAAGGGACGTTGCTTCTGGACGAAATAGGCGACATATCACCTACCATGCAAGTGAAGCTGCTCCGCGCTCTGCAGGAAAGAAAGGTGGAAAGAGTTGGCGGCACGCATCCTATCGATGTCGATGTAAGAGTCATTTCGGCTACCAACCAGAAAATAAGAGAGAAAATCAACAGTCACGAGTTTCGCATCGACCTTTTCTACCGGCTGAACGTGATTCCCATCCATGTTCCCCCGCTGAGGGAGAGGCCGGAAGATATCCCTCTTTTGGTTGAACATTTCATTAAGCGTCACAACGAGAGTCTGAACCGCAAACTTGAGGAGGTCACCCCGCGCGCGTTCAAACAATTGTTGGATTGCGGATGTCCGACCACGACTACCCACTGCCCCAGGGTCACCCCGCGCGCGCTCAAACAATTGATGGACTATCCCTGGCCGGGCAATGTCCGTGAGCTGGAAAATGTTGTTGAACGAGCTTACATTACCTGTGACAGCCATGTAATCGACCAATTTACTATTCCTCAAGATTCGGAAAACCTGCCGTCATCGCACGGGACGGATGCTCTGGAGGCCGTAAATACTGATGTCCCTTTCAGTGTGGCCCGATCCAGGGTTCTGAAGAACTTCGAAAGGGCCTATCTGATCGAAGCCTTGAAGCGGTGCGAGGGAAATGTTTCGCAAACAGCTCAAAAAACGGGCATCAATCCGAGAACCTTATGGCGCAAGCTCAAGGAGCACCGTTTGGACAGGATGAGCTTTGCGGAGAAAGATTAGTCTGTATGGGATGTCACTGTCTGACTATTGTGTCACACACCTTAACCGGTTGATATGATGCCTATTTGTGATATTATCAAACAAATTCCGCGACTGAGATGGCGTGATTATGAGCCGGCCGGCTTCTTTTGTTCGATTACTCTGTGTCACGCTGTGCCAGCACAGGGTAACCCTTTGCGCCCTAACTTTTCATCTCCTGTTCATTTGGCACAAGAACTGCACACTTAACGCATAGGGAGAAACTTCGGATCGTTCCAGACTGAAGATGATCTCTTTAACTCCTGTTCCTCACATGCTCTGAGCACAAATCGCTGCCGATCGATATCAAGCATCTTCGGTACTGAAGTAGTTAGTAGGTTAGTAGGGAAGATGGTGCGAACCCATCGCTGCCCCGCAACTGTGAGCGGGGAACCGGCAAGTGTTCTCGTTGAACTGGCCAGTCTACCGGGCTGGCGTTCGGAGAGCGAGGTTCCCGCGAGCCAGATACCTGCCTGATCAGGATGCCGTAGCTTCGAGGGGGAGTGCGGTGTCGCCAACACATCAACAGTATTTCAATAAATCGGATGCTGAAGGATTGTCATTCAGACACTTTACAGTCGTGCCTGCAGAGGCTTTCCAGTGCATTTGCCCTCAGCTCGCCGGAAGGGGCTGTAACCCCTTAGCGTTCAGGGCTGCGGGGCAGGTGAGACCCGGGTCGGCAATATCCAATATCTTCATACTAATGAGATACTCAATCAAGGAGTCTCGTAAATGAATGCTAGAGAACGGGTGATGAGTGTGATCAACGGCCAAAAACCGGATCGGATGCCCTGCTTCGGCGCCAATTCCACGGTGACTTACGACCAGATGGAAAAGGTAAAAGTTTTCTGGCCGGAAGGGCACGAGCGAGGGGAGGCAATGGCCAAGCAGGCTTTGGCCGCCTATTCCATTGTTGGTTTCGACGCGGTCAGGGTCCCGTTTGACCAGACGTTCGAGGCCGGAGCGCTCGGTTGTAAGGTAAAATCCGGTGGGACAGAAGGAATACCGGGAATCGAGCATCCACCTCCATACAAATTGGACGACACCCCGACATTTCCCTCCGATTTTCTCTCTAGAGGCGGGATTCCCGAACTCCTCAAGGCGGTGCGGATATTGAAAAAGGAGGTGGGAAACGACGCGGTCGTGGTGGCTGGGATTATCGGGCCGTTTACCATTGCAGGTTCCCTGGTGGACACAGTTCCCCTCCTGAAGGCCACCTTCAAAGCTCCGGACAAGATCCGGCCGTTTTTGGAAGTTGCGGCCAAAGCCGCATCAGCTTTAGGCAAGGCCCTTGTTGAGGCGGGAGCCGATATTATTTCCTGCGAAGACATGACAGCTTCCCCGGAATTGATTGCGCCCAAGACTTACCGGGACATCGAACTGGAATACCAGAGGAAGGTATTCGAGTCCATCTCGGTTCCGACGATTTTGCACATCTGTGGAAACGTTGATTCCATAGTCGCATGGATGGGGCAGACGGGGGCCAACATTTTGAGCCTCGAGCCTAAGGCCAATCCCCTGCTGGCTCGCGAAAAATGCGGCCCGAATATCATTTTGATGGGCGGAGTTGACACGGCGACCACGCTTTTCATGAAGGATGCCGAGACGGTGACACAGGCCTGTGAGGAATCGATCTCCAAAGGGATTCAGATCCTGGCGCCGGGTTGTGCAATCGCACCCGGGACGCCGCCCGAGAACCTTTTGGCCATGGTGGAAGTAGCCAAAAGACATTAGAAATTCCAACCAAGTGCATCTGCGGTTTTGCCGGAACCGCTTGATTTTTACGCAGACAATAAACAGAGGACGAGGAGCGCAAACATGAAAACGTTACAGAGTTACGGTAACATCTTCAAACGCTACGATCTCGACACCGAAAAGGCTGGGGCGGCCAGGGATGTTTCAAAGGACCCCGTTCTGCAGAAAATTGCTAAATTTGTTGTGAACGGGGACGATGAGGGCATTCTGTCAGTCGTTAAGGACGCTCTGAAGAACAAATCGCCCCTGGATATAATAAACGGGGCGCTCATCGCCGGGATGAACGAGGTGAGCCGCCTGTGGGACGAGGGTGTCTACTTTCTCCCCCAGGTAATCCTCTCTTCTGATGCAATGAATGTCGGCATTGCCGAATGTGAAAAGACCATGGGCAAGTCCATGGACAGAAAGGGCAAAGTAGTTACGCATACCGCCGAAGGCGACATTCACGATATCGGCCAGGTAATCGTCAATGCTCTGCTCAACGCCAATGGATTCGAGGTGATCAATCTTGGTGCCGATGTCCCTGTTGACAAAGTTGTGGAAGCGGTCAAACTCCACAAGCCCGTCATGGCTACAGGTACGGCTCTCATGACTACTACAATGACCGCCTTCCCCAAGATTGCGCATCAACTCAAACTCGCAGGCATTCAAATCCCTTTCATCTGCGGAGGAGGGGCAGTCAGCGAAGAGTACGTGACCAGTTTTGAACTGGGAATCTGGGGCAAGGAAGCCAGCCAGGCGCCGGGTATGGCCGAGGATGCACTGGCCGGCGAGAAGTGGACGAGCATGCGCGAAAAATGGAACGGCTAGACCGGGACACAGGATGACGGGATGATCGTTGATATTGTTTATGGGTTTCTAGGTTCCGGCAAAACTACCTTTATCACCAGGGTCCTCGAAGAATGGGGTGGCGAAGAAAAAATCGTGGTTTTGGTTAATGAATTTGGGGATGTAGGCGTAGATGGCACTCTATTGAAAGATCGAGGAGGCAACGTTGTCGAGATGCCGAGCGGATGTATCTGCTGCACCCTTCAGTCCGATTTCAGGACTCAACTGTTGGATATCATGCAGTCAATTCAGCCCCAAAGAGTGATAATTGAGCCGACAGGGGTGGCCACTATCGCGCAGATTCGCTCCATCATCGAAGCGCAGCTCTTCGAGAAAGCTATCAGTAGAATTCACTATGTCCTTATCTCCGATGCCACTGGTTTTATGGGACTGTACAAAGCCAATCCTCACTTTGTTGAATCTCAGGTGAAAAACGCACGCATAGTCCTTTTGAACAAGTGTGACAGAGTGGACAAAAGAAGGGCCATGCTGACCCGCGATGCTATTTCAGCGATCAATCCCGATGCAACGGTTATCACAACGGAGTTTGGGGCAGTTGACTGGAGCCAGTATCAACTGGCTCTGTCAACACCCCCTGAGTCCAAAAACCTCCAGACTGAACCAACTCTTGTTTCCGATCACCGGCAGGATGGGTGGATAGGGGATAAGGGAGCCATTCATTTACACGATGAGGAGGACGCGCTGGGTTACGAATCCTTTGGCCTCGTCTACAGTGATCTCACCTTCGATGAAAAGGATTTGTCAAATTTTTTTGAAAAATTAAACGCCTCTGAGATGGGTGAGGTCGTGAGAGCCAAAGGGATATTTCGAATCGGCAGTAAATCGATATTGATGGAGTTGGCCTCAGGAGAATTGTCTTCTCAACCCGTAAGACCGGCCGAACAGAGCAAGGTTTCCGTTATCGGCAGGAAGTTGAACCGAAAGGAAATCGGAGGCGCCCTTGAAAGATGTGTAACGCAGAGGGCAGATGAATAACGGGTATTTGAAAGAAGTTGATTATGCCCACCTTGCAGACCCTCTGGATTTCAGCCTCAAAAACGGGAACTGGACGAAGCGAAGAAAACTCTTGGAAAGAGGTGAAATGACAAAATTTTTTTGTATTGCGGAAACGATAGATTGAACCTAGTGAGGAAAATATTCCTTTTTTAGGGAGTAAAAAAGATGGCTGAAGAAACTACCTTCAATATTGTCAATCAAGCGATAGCCGATCCCTCCACCGTGGGATTGGCCAGTTTCGGTATTGGTCTTTTTACCTTGAGCTTTCAGAACGCCGGTATTATCGGTCCAAAAGCGGTGGGCGTTATTATTCCACTAGCCCTGATTGTCGGTCTGATCCACCTCATCGCATGCGCGAACGGCTTTAAGAAAAACGAGATTTTCACGGGACTTGCGTTTGGAATCTACGGCATGTTTTGGATTGTTTACAGCTTGATCAACCTAGGCGTGGTGCTAAAATGGTATGAGCTGGATACAAATACCCTTCTGGTTTTCCTGATAGCGTATACTATATTTTCTTTTTATCTCTTCATTGCTTCGCTTGTCACTAACAAAGCTGTAATATGGACAGTGGGACTTCTTCTTGCTGTGTTCGTGCTGCTGGACATTGGTCTGGCAGGGTACCCACCTTGTATCACATTGGCGGGATATGTGGGAATTGTTTGTGGTGTCTCGGCTCTCTATGTATCGGCGGCTGGAGTAATTAACGCACTCTATGGACGATCAGTCCTACCGGTAGGTCCGATTACCAGATAGATATTTTCGAACTTAACTTATAACCGAAAGTGGAGAATTTGAGATTCGTTCAGGTTAGGTTGAGGGGCTTATAATGCGAACGGATGCCGGCACGTCCAAGCCTGTGGTACTGATCGTCGATGATCAGTACCACACCCTGCACTCTTTACCACGCATCATCTCCCCGGATGCATTCTCACCCGTATGGGTTCCGGACGAGCAGCATGCATTAAACCTGTTAAGAAAACAGCCAGGAAAAGAATGGATTATCATCATCGACCTGAAATCATCGGGAATGGGCGGGGGCGGATTTCTGCACCAGGCCAGACAGATCGCTCCTCGTGCGGCTATTTTGGTCACCGGCCCATTAGGCCCCTTTCTTTATAAGGGTGGCTCGTTCTACGAGCTTTCCGGCCCAACTCTGAAACAGCAGATCAATACGATTCTTTGCGGAATCAGTCAGGGCTTGGAGGAAAAAGAAAAACCGGAAAACCACCCCGAATTCAGGTTTGAGCGTAAGGAACTAAAGGAGCGCTATGGTGCTATAATCGGCCGAAGCCAGGCATTAAATGAAATCTATGACCTGATCGATAATTTGAAAGATTCTTCGACTACCGTTCTCATACAGGGTGAAAGCGGCACGGGCAAAGAACTGATCGCCCGGACAATTCATGAGACAAGCAGCCGCCAGGCACGGCCCTTCGTAGCAGTTAATTGCGGCGCCATTCCCAATGCTTTGATCGAGAGTGAACTATTCGGGCATGAGCGCGGCGCTTTTACAACCGCATTGTACAAGAGGAAAGGAAAGTTTGAGGTAGCCCAGGGCGGCACGCTTTTCCTCGATGAAATTGGCGCATTGGATCGGGACCTTCAGGTTAGACTGCTGCGCGTGCTTCAAGAAAAGGAATTTCAGCGGGTGGGCGGAAACTCCACCTACAAAACCGATGTGCGTATCATTGCCGCAGCAAACCAGGACCTCAGGGAAGCCGTGCGGCTGGAGAAATTCCGTGAAGACTTGTTCTACCGTCTTAACGTGCTCCCGATATATCTTCACCCTTTGAGAGAGAGAAAAGATGATATCCCTTTGCTTCTGGACCACTTTTTTCGCAGAACCGCCAACGAGTTGAATCGTCCTGTGCCACCTGTGGGCGAGGATGCCTGGAAAGCTCTGTTAGACTACAGCTATCCGGGCAATGTTCGGGAATTGGCCAACATCGTAGAACGGCTGCTTGTTGTTTGTTGCCCTGGCCCGATTACTCTCCACGACCTGCCCGGGGAAGTGCGGGAAACAATGGGCCATGAAACCAAATCAAGAGAAATGTTAAAAGAATTGCCGGAAGGAGGGGTCCCACTTCATGAGGTGGAGAAGCAACTGATATTCAAAACTCTGCAAACGACGTCCGGAAACAAATGCGAAGCCGCCAAGATGCTGGGAATTACCCGCCGGTTGCTGTACCTCCGTCTTGCTCAATACGGGCTCAACTAAGCAAATCATGTCACCTCATGTCACGAGGAAATGCGCGTCTGTAACATACGGTTACACGACGGACCGGAAGGATCCTTGCAGGCCGGAAAAAAGTCCATGATATCCATGACATATAAGAATATCAATCGAGAGCGAAATGGCACATGAGTTGCTCTAAGTTGTGTAGGTGATGACGACGTTTTTCGTTGCGCCTCTCAGAGCAGAAAGATTGTTGCATTCGGACATTGCGATAATGGAAGGAGGTAGTGATCGGATTTTGCTTTTGAGAGACCTGGAGAATCAGACATCTTTTAACTTGGCAAGGAGAACGACATGGCAAGAAAACCACTCACACAGATGGCGTACAAGAATGGCGCAGAAATGATGTTCGGGACCGCGAAAAAACCGGTGACCACCAAAAGAGGTATGGTGCTAGGCGGTGGATTTGTGCATCCCGAGGTGGTTCCTCATCCCCGGCCTGGAAGCGAGAAAACCATGAAGACCCTGCTGCGGGAGTATGAGAGGGCCAACGGGGACGCCCTTGAGAGAATGGTTATCGTTGGCCATCCTACGCTGCAGATCGAAAATGAGCACATTTTTCAGATGACCCACAATCCCAAGTGGGGAGGGGAAATCGCGGCCCAGTCCGCCAAGCAGATGGATGATTACCTGCAAAAATATGGTCTCAAAGCTGCTTACCGGGCCACCATAGCGGACTTGCGCAAACCCGACATGGTCGATATGCGGCAAAGCGATTACACCAAGGAGGTTATTGAATCTTTCAAAGAGTGTGCGAAGTACGCTGATATAGTCTCCATCGAATCCATGGGAGGCAAGGAGATTTTCGACCATTGCATCATCCGCAATGACATCGGGGGTATTCTTTTCGGTATTGGGGTGCTTGGCGCCATCGATATGGAGTGGATGTGGGATCAGATCGTGGACATCGCGAAGAAAAACAATTGTATTGCCGGCGGTGACACGAACTGTTCGGAAGCGAACACGGCCATGTTTATGGCCGGTGGTATGACTTCCAAAGACGTACCCCATGTGATCGCAGCCCTTTCCAGAGCGATTGCGGCTTCGAGAACTCTGGTCGCCTACGAGTGCGGCGCAACCGGCCCCACCAAGGATTGTGCCTACGAAGATCCTATCATCAAGGCCATGGCTGGAGTTCCCATCTCTTGTGAAGGCAAGACCAGCGCCTGTGCCCATTCCGACCTTTGCGGCAATCTGATCATGGCCGTAACTGATCTTTGGAGCAACGAGGCTGTCGAGTACCACGATATGTTCGGGGCCACCACCACATCAGTTTTTGCAGAGATCCTCGGTTACGACGTAGCGATGCTCAACAGCGCTATCGAACTTGGACACCAGGAGGCGTTGAAAGAGGTCCTGGTAAACTCCGACATGTACAGGGATTCCCACAGTCTTATCCTGGCCCCGGACAACGCGTGGGAAGTCGGAAACGCCATCGTCAGCAATCGAGGCAAGGGCAATTACCTGAGCGCCCGTGCGGGAGCCATCAAGGCAGGCGAGATTATCCTGGGCGACTCCAAGATGAAACTGACCAGCCTCGAAAAAGAGGCACTGACAAAAGCCTTGAAGGACCTGAAGGCCCTGCCCGAGAGTGAGGGTAACTTCATTGATATGTGTCTGAAAAAGTACAAGGATGTTAAGGGCTTCAGCCCGAAATCCTACGGATTGTAGTACGTAGTTGGAAGTTTCAATACATTAAGTTAAGTAGAACAAAAGGGGGGCATGCCCCGGTGGGCTTTATCGCCGGGGCTACGCCCCTCCTTACTTTTTGGCCTGTTTGCTGCAAAAACCCGTCTTGAAAGGAGATGCGCTCAAATGCTCGCCTGCACCCGTTGCGGACATTGGCATAGCGATGCGGAACGATTTCTGGATAAAGATTTGTCCTGTACCGAGGTCAAACAGTATTGGGCTAAGATTAAGAGTGAGCACAAAGAACTTTACGGGCATCCGGCAAAGATAACCACAGACAATTCCGGAGCGCCCATTTGCTTTGAGTGCAAACGTAAGTTACTATGATTCGACACGAAAATTTTCACATATGTTCTCCGTGGGGAACTGCTGGAGTATGAAATGGCGAGATTAGGCATAGCTTTAGATCTTGGCACAAGCGGGTTTAGGGGACAGGCAATCGATCTTGATCAAAACGGACAAATCCTTTGCACCGCCGTCACCACTCGTCATCCCTTTCCCGGGGCCAACGTTATAGACCATCTTCACTTTGCCTTGGAAGTCGGAATCGATAAGGCCCACGAAGTCTTCATTCACGCTGTCAACAAAGTGCTGGATAATCTGGCAGTCGACAAAGACCAGGTAGTTCGGCTGGCTGTATGCGGCAATCCAATTCAGTTGTCCCTTTTCCAAGGGATTGAGATAAGGGACCTGGCCTATGCCGGCAAACGAAAACTGGAAGCCCTGGGAGTGGTCCCCCCGAAAAGAAACGCTAGAATCCTGAAGGCCCTGGAGATTTCAGGACTGACCCTGCCGAATCAGGCGGACATCATGGTCCCTCCCGCCGTTCGGCATGAAATTGGAGCTGATGCCCTTGCAATGATGATCCAGACCGGAATGCTGGAAAAGGACGAGATTTCCATCGTAACGGATTATGGCACCAATGCGGAGATGGCCCTCATCGTAAAGGGAGTTGTCTATACGGGTTCGACTGCGGCGGGACCTGCTCTGGAGGGTCAACAGATCGAGGATGGCATATTGGCTCTTCCCGGCGCTATCAGCGATGTTCAGTTCGAATCGGATGAAGATCAGGCAGCAGGCTCGATGGGATGTGTCACAGGCGGTGATGGCAAACCGTTGAGGGGAAGACTGAAAACATATGTGCTCGATCAGGAGATGATGCCTCGCTTGGGAGATACGGTTGATCCCGATACGGGGAGAGTGGACGGAGTTGGGGAATTAAGAGCTGTAGGCATCACCGGGACCGGGGTGATCGCCCTGCTCAGTCAGGGTCTAAAGGCCAGGCTCATTCGAATTCCCCGAATCGATACTCTGGACGCGGAAATTCACCTGCCGGACAGCCTCAAATTCACAGAAGATGACTTAATAGAGGCAGGAAAAGCCATAGGCGCGATCAGGGCTGGGCACATCACATTGTGTAACGAGGCAGGCATCCGGCTGGAGGACATTGAAATCGCTTACATGTGCGGAGCTTCGGGCACCTATGTGGATGCCGTCAAGGCGCTGGAAATCGGTATGGTTCCTGCGAGAGTAAAGAGGATATATCAGGTGGGAAACACTTCCCTGGCCATGGCGGGAGATGTTATAAAAAACGTGGATAATCTTTGGAAGATGCAGGAAATTGCCGACAATCTTCGCCAGAACCACTGTATGTTTGCCGAATCCAAAGTATTCGAAAAAGTTTATATTCTCGAACTCTCTTACTGGACTGAGGGAATGCCCCACCAGCAGTATCAAAAATTCCTGACCAGATACGGACTGCCAAGGTTGGTGGACGTAGCCGATCTTCCGGAGGTTATACGGACTGTCAAAAGAGACATCCCGGATTTGGGAGTGATGGGGTTAAGTATTATCCCCGATATCGGGGAGAGAAAGACTCTTGTTTTTGACGGATGCCTCGGCGACGCCAAGTGTGTGGTAGAATGCCCGGAGAATGCCCTGCAGATGAAGCGGAGGGGTGACAATTTCGAAATTACCATTAACATGGCTCTGTGCAATGGCGTTGCATGCAGGCGGTGCGAGAGGGTGTGCAGCGAAAAATCATTTGATCTCATCTCCCTGCTCACCTGTTAGTGTTGCGGTGCCTTGGTATATTCAGGCATAAGAGGGTAAGGCTATGTTAGAGAGGGAAAAAGCGGATGAACTTATTCTGGAAGCCCTCAAGCGAGTCAAAGGCATCACAAAGGCAAAGCCGCTTGCAGATGAAGACCGGCGCAAGGTTGCCGACCTTGAGCAAGAAGCCGAAGCTAAGTCTCTTATGGGGTTGGGGAAAGTGATCAATGCGGGGATCCGGGAAGTGGCTAAATGTGATTGGATCTATGTCGCCCTAACCGATATGGACTTCGTCTGGAGTTGCCGATCCAACCTGGTTATGAAAAAAGGTGATGACGTAGTGGGAGAAGAAGTTACCGACAAAGAAACCATATCTCGCCTCGCCGGCAACAAAAATGTGTGGTTTATGCACAAAAACTTTGTTGTTTACAAAGATAAAGTCTCGTTTCCACAGGACGTTATGCAGAAAATCTGCTATTTTGAAATACCATGCCATCCTGCTGATTGGTGTATCATAGAAGAACGTGAGCTGAAATGCCACTCAATCGTCTTCGGTTCCCCTTCCACCCCTTGCGATATCTTTTTGAAAGACCAGTATTTCCACGGAGCGGATGTGAAAGGATCAGGAACTGTTCTTATTGGAGTGAAATTATAGGTATTTAGTGTTTGATTGAGTAAGTACGTGCTCTATTGCCGGTTCCCTGCCTCCACTGTGGCGAGAAGCCGAGATCCAGACGGTAGCGAGGTTCTGCCCCCCGGCTTTCGCGGGGTGACGGAGGTATCCTATGATGCGGTATCTGCCTGAACAGTGTTTCTGCCTGAATGAAGAAGTCTCTTGTTGGCGCCTGCCCGATGCCTGTTGTACAAATCGTCGTCAATCCCCCGGCAGCAGCAAATTGGAAGTTTGTTTGATCTGTCCGATTTTTAAGCTGAATGCCGAAAGTGACCCCCGAGGGTGGAACCATTTTCTGGCCGATGAGATGGGCTATCTAACCCCTATGGGGGACAAGACGATCTCATGCCGGGAAAAAATGTATCTCGAAATTCTTAATAATTTGCCGTGCGGTCTTTTAATCGCGGATGAGCAAGACCGTATCAACTGCGTCAATGAAGCTGCCGAGCAGATTACTGGATTGCCGGCCGAGGAGCTTATCGGCAGAAGATCTGAGGACATCTTCCTAAGCTCTGACAACGGAGTTGAATCTGCCCTGAAAGAAGATCAGCAGGGCCAGGCAGATGTTCGCACAAGCCAATCCGCAATGTCGCCCGGGGATGGCGAAGCCGTTTTCGTCAGGCGCACAACTTCTTCGATCAGGGACGCGCGTGGGTCAGTAGTTGCAAAACTGCACGTAATGGAAGACGTGACGGATTGTAAACCTCTGGAAGATGATCTCAGGCGTTCTGAAAATAGATACCGCAGCCTCTTCGATGGATCTAAAGACATGATTTTCATCCATTCCAAGGGGGGCATATTCCAAGACGTAAACCAAGCCTGCGTGGACACCCTCGGCTATGGCAGCAAAGAAGAATTACTTTCCATTGCTTCTGTGGAAAGAATCTACGTCAACCCTATGCACAGGAGGGTGTTTCAGGAACAGATCGATCTCTTCGGGTTTGCGAAAGACTTCGAGATCAGCTTCCAGAAGCGGGACGGCACCCGCCTTCACTGTCTGGTCAGCGGCAACGCGGTAAGAGACACCGATGGCAAGATCACAGGGTATGAGGCAATCTCGAAAGACATTACGGCTCGCATGGATGGTTTTCGGAACTTGCATCAGCAGAACCGGGAATTGTCACTTTTACACTCGATAGCTGTGGCAATGAATGTCACACAGGACCTCGATGAAATTCTGACGATGGCCCTGAGAAAGGTATTGGAGGTATTGAGCCTTGGTTCGGGGGCCATTTTCCTGATCAATAAAGAAAAATCAGCCTTTGTACTGAAGGTGCAGCAGGGTCTGTCTGAAAAAGTTATGGAGAGCGTTTATCATCTGGAGCTTCACGATCAAGCTCTGATGCAGTCGCTGCTCGAAGAGGGCCGCTCTTTGAAACCACAGCGTACTTTCCCGCCTTTCAAGGCTAGCCTGAAAGCAGCGGATGATGACGACTCAGTACAACTTCTCTGCTTCCTGATCACCGCGAAGAAAAGGGCTTCCGGTTTCATTGCTTTAGAACTTGCCTCGAACAGAAAGATCTCCGACCGTGATCATCAGATGTTGGGTTCCCTGGGGAATTTCCTGGGGAGCGCGGTTGACAATGCCTGCTTAGCTCAGACCATTCGACAACATCGAGAGGAATTGAGAGGACTCACGGCCCGGCTATTTCATTCCCAGGAAGAGGAGCGAAGAAGAATAGCACGGGAATTACACGACGAGACGGGACAGGCCCTCACGGGCATTGGCTTCGCGCTGGATACGATCTTGAAAACCAACTCGCCTGAGATGGTTCATATTGAAGAAGAGATCCTTGATATAAAGAAGCAAGTCAACCGGACTTACCAGGAGATCCGACGCATATCTCACAGACTCCACCCTGCGCTATTGAGTCACCTCGGCCTGGAGCCGGCGCTGGAGTCATGCCTTGGGTACATTTCGAAGCACCGCCAATTAGAGATTGACTTCAAAATGGTGGGGTTTGAAGAGCGCATGGATCCGGAAATCGAGACCCTGCTTTACCGCATTTCTCAAGAGGCCATCAATAACACCGTGAAGCACTCACACGCGAAGCATTTCAGACTTTCCATCATAAAAAGCTACCCCAATATCATTTTTTTGGCTGAAGACGACGGGGTGGGCTTTGAACCGAATCAGTTCGAGGGGAACAGGCAAGCTCTGGGGCTGTTGGGTATGCGGGAACGCGCATCCATGGCAGGCGGAAGATTTTCACTTCGCACCGGGAAAGGAAAGGGCGCTCGGATCCGTATAGAAATCCCCATTAAGGAGAGTTCGGATGAATGAAAGACCGATTACCATATTGCTGGCTGACGACCACACCATCGTAAGGCAGGGGCTGGCAAAAGTTCTTGAAGCAGAGCCGGGGTTCCGCGTTGTTGGAGAAGCCAGGGATGGACGGGAAGCCATCAGCCAGGTGGAACAATTCAAACCGGACATCGTCATAATGGACATAACGATGCCAATGCTGAACGGAATCGAGGCCACCAGGCAAATCAAGAAGGCCAACCGCAATATAAAAATCATCATCCTCTCCATGCATTCCCATAACCGATTCATTAGTGAACTTTTTGGCCTTGGCGCCTCAGGGTATCTTCTGAAGGACTCCAGCGGAACGGACATCGTTAATGCCATCAATGCAGCCTTAAGAGGAGATACTTATCTGAGTCCTTCCATATCGCGTCAGGTCATTGAGGACTATGTATCTTTGAAAAGAACCAAATCGTCGCGCGAAGAGCTCTACGGCCAACTGTCCAACCGGGAGCGTGAAGTCTTTCAAATGATCGCAGAGGGGCGCTCGACCAAGGAGATTGCTGACGTCCTTTGCGTCAGCGCGAGCACCATTAAGACCCATCGTTCCAATATTATGGAAAAGCTTCAAATGGACAACATTTCGCAGCTAATCCATTTTGCGATTGAACTCGGGCTCGTGGAAATCCAGTCCTGAGTGTCGTGCCTTTCGCTCTTTTTTGGGGAGCCTTAAAACATCCCGGACTGTTACTGAAATTCCTCTCGATTTGCCAAGATGAAGAGAGGTGCCAGAAAACCGGAGACCGGTCCAGGCAAAACATCACAGCGCGTCAACTGCTTGATGGAATTTTTCTCCGATCCCGCCAGTCCCGGAATGATTATGACCGGCCTTTCCAGTCGCTGCTCCACTGAGTTCTCCTTCATTGCCTTCCAGATCTCCATTGCTTTGAACATGCGCTCGTGCACGGCATTATCCACCGAATAACCGTGGGTAAAGGTGGGAAGCAAAAATGCGCGTGTACCTGTACATTCAAGAATTTCCTTCATGATGCGCACGGTTTCATGGAAATTACACGTTAACAGAAGAGGGGATGTCTTGCCGGGCTCGTTGACTTCAATCAGAGTGCATGGATGTTGCTCCATCATGAGGTTGTAAGGTATCGGGTCCGTGTTTAGATCCATAATGGAAGCCAAAGTTCTGGTAAATTCGTCTTCCAGATGTCCACAGTCATGGACTTTTGTCTTCCTGCCAAGCAACGCAGAGGCAAATTCAGTGCAGCTCTTGAATCCACAGTCCCCACAGTCAGTGTCAGGCAAAAATTGAGCGAGTTCCTCAGCACTTGGCGGATAAATACTTGCCATTTGCTCTTTGACCGCCATACGTTCCTCCTTTCGCATTTTGTCGATGCCAAACGGTCACACGTGGCCCATTTTCTGTGAAACCTGCCTTCATTCTATCATTCTTCAACCGCAGCTTGCATCATAAACGGCAAGACAGCCTGCGCCATATTTGCCCGTCATCCTTTTAATTCCCGGTCATGATTAAATATCGTCCCCCCGGTCAGATCAAATAGTCCGTCAGACGATAGCGGTGTGGTTCCCTGCCTTCTATAATGCGACCGTTGACTGGGGTGGATTGTCTCAAAGGTGCTTCTCCCGTCTCCGCGGCCAAAAATCGAACCGCTCCCCTCTGCGTCTGATGCTCGATTACAGTAGCTGATTTTCTCACACGGAAAACTGCACATGCGAGCACCATGCCTTCCAGTTGCAGCCACTCCGGCACAACAAACGATCATACGATCCTTCAGGAAGGACTGTTGTGGTCTCGAATATTTCCGAGGTTCGTCGGGAACAATATCTCAAGGCAATCAAATGCGCCCAATGCCGGGCAGTATGCTGATACTTCACGCTCAACGGGCATCAAGATCCATCCACACCCCGCCGGAGGGTGCGGAATCCAGTCGATGCTGCCCGACGCTATCTTTACAGCAATTTTTGCACAGATTGCCCATAACCTTAAGATAGGAAAGGATGTGCCATGATTCTGATCGGTGAAGAGTTGAACGTGATGTCCAAGAAAATCGGACAAGGCATTAAGGACCGCGAAGCTGGCCCGATCCGCGAATGTATCGCAGAGCAGATAAAAAACAAAATGGATTACCTGGATCTCAATGTGGGTCCGGTCAAGAAAGATCCGGTCGGTACGATGGAGTGGCTCATTCAAACAGTACAGGAGATTACCGACACTCCCCTGTGCCTGGATACCACCAACGTGGCGGCCATGGAGGCAGGCCTCAAAATCTGCAAAAAGAAACCCATACTCAATTCGGCCTCGGGGTCCACCGAGAGCAGGCAAACCATGATGCCTCTGGCGGCCAAGTATTCGTGCAGTCTGGTTCTCTCCGTCATAAACGATACGGGGCTGCCCTCCGATGCTGAAGAGAGAGCGGCGAGCATCATGGATTCGGTGGCTTACGCCAATGAAATCGGTATTGCCAGTGAGGATATCTGGGTTGATCCCGTAATGATGCCGGTCAGCGTTGATCAACGCCAGGTCGCAGCCTACATGGAATTTGTGCAGATGCTGCCCGACATTGTGCCGGGGGCTAAATCGCTTTGCGGCCTTTCCAATCTATCTTTTGGCGTTCCCACTGAACTCAGAGGACTGCTCAACCGGACCTTTCTGGTGATGTTAGACCGAATTGGCCAGCATTCAGCCATTGTGAGCGGTTATGACGAGGAACTCTCAAAGCTCATGAATGGGGGTTTGCCCGAAATCGTCAAGCTCATTCACCGAACCATGGATGCAGAGGACATCGATGGTTCTTCCCTCTCTGAAAAGGCGCGGCAGTATGTGAAGACCGCTGAAGTGCTTATGGGAAGAAGCCTGTTTTCCAGTTCCTGGCTAGAGGTTTGAAAGGAGACACGCATCATGAGCTTTGAACCGCCCTTGGAAAAATATTCCGTAAAAATTCGAGAAGTCGCATGGGGCCACGGTGAAAAAACCGCGCGCATAGGAGGGGAAAACGCACTGCCGTTCCATTATTTTGAAGGATCGCTCCCCAATCTCGCCGGGCTTGCACTGGAAGTTGTGGATATCGAACCGGAAAATTGGGCCCCTGAATTAATCGAACAGTACAAGGATGTGGTGTCCTCCCCAGCCAAGTGGGCAAAGAAATGCGTGGACGTTTATGGAGCGAATGCCGTTTGCCTCCGCCTTGTGAGCACTGATCCCCTGGGCAGGAATGCATCGCCGCAGGAAGCCGCGGCGACCGCCAAAACGGTAGCTGATTCCATAGACGCTCCTCTCATCGTATGGGGTACCGGAGACGAGGAAAAAGATACACAGGTTTTGACGGAAGTGGCCAGAGTATGCGCCGGCAAGAATCTGCTTTTGGGTCCGGTGCTCAAACAGAATTACGCAGAGATCGCCAAGGCGGCGATGGATCATGGCCACGGGATAGTGGCTCAGGCTTCCATGGACGCCAACCTGACGAAAGAGCTGAACATAGCTCTGTGTAAATTCTTCCCTGCGGACAAGATCGTCGTCGATCCCACTTCCTCCGCATTGGGTTATGGACTCGAATTCACTTTCTCCATCATGGAGAGAATAAAGCAGTTTGGGCTGGCTGATCGGGACAACATGATGCTGATGCCAATTCTTGCCGATGTGGGAGTGGAATGCTGGAGAGCCAAGGAAGCGAAGGTAAACCGGGACCAGGGCATCCTGTGGGAGGCCATCACCGGGCTTTCATTTCTGTTAGCAGGGGCCAACATCCTTATATTGCGCCATCCTGACTCTCTGAGAGTACTAAAAGAGATGATCACGGAATGCTAACTCACTCATAAAGCTGTAGGAGAAAAATGTTATGGCTCTCAAGGGTGCTGACATATTGAAAAAATTGCCAAAGACCAACTGCAAGGAGTGTGGGTTTCCCACTTGCTTTGCATTTGCCATGAAGATTGCCACAGGGGGAGCCAAAGTTGACGATTGTCCTCATATCTCTCCTGAAAGCAAGGCGGAACTGCAAGCGGAACTGTCTCCCCCAATCAAGCTGGTGACTATCGGTACCGGTGCAAACGCTCTGGTCATCGGGGAAGAAGAAGTCATGTTCAGACATGAAAAGACCTTCTTTCACGAACCGGGCATAGCGATCCTCATTTCCGACAAGGAAGCCGAAGCGGAGATCGACCAAAAGCTAAAAAAGATAAGCGGCTTCGATTTCGAGAGAATCGGTCAGAAGCTCAAGGTCAACCTCCTGGCTCTTTCTTACGAATCCGGCGATAAGGCCAAATACGAGGCTCTGGTAAAGAAAGCCTTTGAAACCACCCAAATGGGTCTCGTTCTTATCTCCTGCGATACCGATGTGCTGTTTTCCGCCGCTGCCCTTTGCGCCGCCAGAAAGCCGCTGGTCTATCCCATAGGCAAAGAGAATCTGAGCGCGGCGATTCCCAGGCTAAAAGAGCTGAAAGTTCCGGCCGGCGTTTATGGAAAAGGTGTGGATGAAGTGATCGAGGTGGCGTCTGCTCTAAGAGATGCAGGGATCGAAGAGATGGTCCTCGATTCAGGCCCCAAAAACATGCTGGAGGGGGTCAGGGATAATACGCTGATCAGAAGATCGGCCCTCAAGAAAGGCTTCCGGCCTCTCGGATACCCAACGATCGCGTTTCCGTGCTTCATGTACAAAGACAAGCTCAAGGAATCCCTGGCGGCTGCGGCTTTCATGACAAAGTACACGGGCATAATAGTATTGTCTCAGTCTGACGAACACTACCTTTTGCCGCTGCTGATTTACAGGTTCAACATCTACAGCGATCCCCGCCGCCCGATGACGGTTGAGGAAAAAGTCTACGAGGTCAGTAACCCCGACGAAAACTCTCCTATTCTTATCACCACTAATTATGCCCTGGACTTCTTCATCGTTTCCGGCGCCATCGAAGAGGCCGGCCTGCCGGCTTACCTGTGCATAAAGAACACCGAGGGATTGGGAGTCCTGGCATCATGGACCTCGGGCAAATTCAACGGCGAAGCCATTGCCGAGTTTTTCGCTAAATACGGTGTGGAAAAGAAGGTCAAACACCGAAAGCTGATCATCCCGGGGGTTGCAAAGAAGCTGAAGGAGGAACTGGAGGAAGATCTTCCCGGATGGGAGATAGTATTAGGGCCCAATGAGGCAAGCGATATCCCAAAATTCTTGTCAGAGGAGTGGAAACAGTAATGGGAGAGCGCGGAAAATTTGATGAACAGGAAATAAAGGAGAAACTGACCGAGATTTTGGCTCAGTGCGAACAGGACAGGAGCCGTTTGATACCAGTTCTCCAACAGACACAGGAAACTTTTGGTTATCTCCCGGCGGAAGCGATCGGCGCGATAGCCTCCCACCTTGGGATGGCCGATGTTCAGGTCTACGGAGTGGCCTCTTTTTATAACCATTTCCGATTTATCCCTCTGGGAAAGAACCCCATACAGATGTGCCTGGGGACCGCCTGCCATATGGTAGGGGGCCCTTTGGTCCTGGAGGCCCTGGAAAGAGCGCTGGGAATCAACGTGGGGGGTATCACGGAGGATGGGGAGTTCAGCCTCGACAGGGTTGCCTGTATCGGGTGCTGCGGATTGGCTCCGGTAATGGTTATTTCGGATAAGATCTACCCGAAATGCACGTCCACCAAAGTGGATGAGGCACTGGTGAATTTAAAGATGAAAGCCGAGGAGTCCGCCAAAATGGAAGCTCTTGCGGGTGAGTCCCAGGCAGAAGAAGTGTTCTCATCGAAAGATTAGCTGAGAGGTCCTGATGAAATTCGAGGATATTAAGACACAGGCTATTGCGGAATGGGAGGCTCTGGAACAGGGTGGGGTCCCGATTATCCGCATCGGTGCAGCGACCAGCGATAGAGCTACGGGCGCACTGGAGGTCATCGCAGCGTTCGAAAGCGAACTGGCGAGATTGAATGTCGAAGCCAGGATCGTGACGACCGGTTCCATTGGATTTTCCAACTACGAACCCCTGGTGATTATCAGCAAACCCGACTATCCACGGATCTGCTACGGGAAGGTGACGCCGGATATGGTCGTGCGCCTGGTGGAAGGCTATCTGGTCGAAGACGACCCGTGCATGGAGCTTGCGCTGGGGACCCTCGAAGGAGACGGAGGCAGCGGCGAAGCTCCCCACATTCCCGAACTCACACGGTCGGAGCACGAACAACGTTTATTGCTCAGGCACTGCGGCTTCATCGACCCGGAGAATATCAACCATTATATCGCTCTTGGCGGCTACAGCGCTCTGTCCAAGGCCCTCCTGATGAGCCCAGAGCAAATCGTTGAAGAAATCAAGCAGGCTGGACTCAGAGGCAGGGGTGGAGCCGGCTTTCCCACCGGGAGAAAGCTGGAGTCTTGTCTCAAGGCGCCTGCGACTCCCAAGTATGTGATTTGTAACGCCGATGAGGGTGATCCCGGGGCTTTCATGGATCGTGTAGTCCTTGAGAGCGATCCCCATGCGGTGCTGGAGGGCATGATTATTCTGGCGCGCGCGCTGAGTTCATCACAAGGCTATATCTACACCCGGATGGAATACCCCCTGGCGGTGGATCGGCTCAAAACCGCCATCAGGCAGGCGAGGGAACTGGGTTGCCTTGGAGAAAATATCCTTGGGAGCGGCTTTAACTTTGATATCGAGGTGTTTCAGGGTGCGGGAGCCTTCATTTGCGGCGAGTCCAGCGCGTTGATGTACTCCATCGAAGGCAAAAGGGGCTTCCCCCGCGTGAGGCCGCCCCAGTCCATAGAGGCGGGGTTCCGCCAGAAACCCACACAGCTCAATAACGTCAAGACCTACGCCTACATCCCCGTCATCTTCAACCGTGGCAGCGACTACTTTTCAAGCATCGGCACCGAGCGAAGCACAGGCACGGCGGTTTTTGCCCTTGCAGGCAAAGTGGAAAACGTCGGGCTGGTTGAAGTGCCCATGGGTTCGACTCTCAAACAGGTCATCTATGATATCGGCGGGGGTGTCAAAGACGGCAAGGAGTTCAAAGCAGTACAAATCGGCGGTCCTTCCGGCGGGTGTTTGCCCGAATCTTTTCTCGATACGCCTATAGACTTTGATTCATTGACCCAGGCTGGAGCGATAATGGGTTCCGGCGGTATGATTGTCATGGACCATGACAACTGCATGGTCGATACCGCCCGTTTCTTCCTTGAATTCACTCAGCAGGAATCCTGCGGCAAATGCGTTCCCTGCCGCCTTGGAACAAAGCAGATGCTGAGCATCCTGGAAGACATAGTGGCCGGGCGGGGTAAGCCCGAAGACATCGACCTGCTTGCCAACCTGTCTCAGGATATTATCAATGGATCGCTCTGCGGGCTTGGGAAATCGGCGCCCAACCCGGTGCTCACCACGATCCGCTATTTCCGTGACGAATACGAGGCCCATATCCTGGAGAAACGCTGCCCGGCGCTCCTGTGCCGCGACCTGATCTCGTATTACATCATTCCCGAAAAATGCTCCCGAGGTTGCGAACATTGCGTGGTCGTATGCCCCTCGGAGGCCATAACCGAGCATCCCAGGCGCTTCAAGGTCGTGAACATGGAAAAGTGTGTCAAGTGTGGCAACTGCCTGGAGGTTTGCCCGGCCGAATACAACGCCGTGGTTAAACTTTCACCGATCCCTAAGCTGCCCGCCTAAGGATAGAGGAATAGTCGCAATGGACCTAATTGAAGTGACGATCGATGGAACAAAAGTACAGTCAAAGCCAGGGACAAGGGTCCTGAAGGCTGCATTGGATGCCGGGATCTATATTCCCAATCTGTGTTACATACCTGAGGCCGAACTGCCCTTCGGGGGGTGTCGTCTCTGCTACGTGGACGTTGAAGGACGAGGATTGGTGACCGCCTGCACGCAGCCTGTCAGGGACGGCCTGGTAATTCACACGCAGACGCCGGAAGTAAGCAAGGTTCGACAGACCGCTTTCAAGTTGCTCCTGGCCTATCACCATCTTGATTGCCGCATTTGCTGGAAGAACAAAAATTGCGAGCTCCAGAAGATTGCCAGCAAAGTCAAGGTAAAGCTCAAAAGACCTGAAGAATTCAGAGGGCTTCCAACCGAGTGGGAGCCTCTGGACACAACGAACCCATTTATCACTTATGACCCTAACCGCTGCATCCTTTGCGGAAAATGTGTCTGGGTGTGTGGGGAGAAAAACAAGCAATCGTTCATCGATTTTGCCTTTCGCGGTTACAGAACCAGGCTCAACCTATCTGCCGTGCCCTCGACACCTGGCAATAAATGTGCGTCGTGCGGCGAGTGTATAGCCATCTGTCCTACGGCTGCCCTTCAGTCGCCGCAGATACAGATGCAATTGGACGACAAAACGCAATCGGGCGTTGAATTAGGAGCCTCATAACTCCTGACGAGTTACTACTGACGAACCAATAGGGAAAAACAGTTCGAAAGGATCAGGCACATGACACCCAAAGAGAGAATAGAGAAGCTTTTCAAAAAGGAACCCATCGACACCATGCCCGTCTTCAGCGGTCAGGGTATGGTCACGATCCAGGCGATCAAGAAGATGGGCATCCGTTTTCCCCAGGTGCACACCTCCGCCGAGTATCTGGCCGACTCCGCACGCATCACGGCGGAAATGTTCGGTTTTGACGCCGTCATCATCCCCTACGACATGTGCACCATCCCTGAAGCCCTGGGCCGAGGAGTCAGTCTCTATGACAAATCTGAGGACATCCTGTATCCCACCGTGCCTTACAAGTGGGAAAAGCTGGAGGACGTGACCATCCCCGATGACTTCCTGAAAGGGGGACGCATGCCCTTGGTGGACGAAGCTTTCCGCATTTTGAAGGCCAAACAGGATGGGAAATACGCCATTGGCGCCTGGGTCCTGGGCCCCTTCACTATGGCGGGACAGGTTATCGAACTGGATCTGCTGCTCAAAGGCGTCAAGAAGGACAGGGAAAGGGTTTTGGCATTCCTCGATAAAATGACCGACGTAGTGATTAAAGCGGCGCAGCATTATCAGGAACTGGGCGCTGACTACATTAGTATTCGGGACATGGGCACCGGTACAGACCTTCTTTCACCGCGCATGTGGAAGGACCTCATTCAGCCCAATCTGGTTAAGATCTTTGCCGCCCTGAAACCTCCTCGTGTCAACCATATCTGCGGCTCCACCAACCTGATCATCGAGATGATGAACGAATGCGGCGCGGATGCACTCAGCGTGGACCACAAGAACGACATGGTGGAATCGCGCAAAAAAGTGGGCAACGACGTGCTGATCTTTGGTGATTTCGAAGCGTATTCCACTCTGGTCCAGATGGAAACCTCTCAGGTTGAAGGGGTAATCAAGACGTGTATCGACAAAGGAGCTGACGCGGTCTGGCCGGGATGCGATATCTGGCCCGACGCCAAGAAAGAAAGCTTGGAAGCATATGTGGCAACGATCCGCAAGTACGGCAAGCAGCCCTCACCTGCGGTGGGCAGGATTTAACAGGACATCGGTTTGGCAAGGAATAATGGCAGATTTTGCAATTGGCCCCCGGGTTAAGAGACAGGGCTGGTTCGATGAGAAGGAGAAAAGAAAATGGATAAGGCACGAAGGGAAGAAATCCTCAAAAAACTCAGCGATGCAGTGGTCGAATACGATGAAGATGTTGCAAAGGAATGGTCACAAGTTGCACTGGACGAAGGGGTGGACGCATTTGACGCCATCATGAACGGATTGGCGGCCGGAATGGAGATCGTTGGTGACCTCTATGACAAGCAGGAATACTTCGTGCCCGAACTTCTCATGTGCGCTGATGCGCTGTATGCGGGCATGAACATTTTGCGTCCTCATATCAAGGCGGACGGCATGAAAAAGAAAGGCCAGGTGGTCATCGGCACCGTTCAGGGTGACGTCCACGACATTGGGAAAAATATTATCAAACTGATGTTCGATGTGGGCGGGTTCACGGTCCACGATCTGGGCCGGGACGTTCCTCTCGAGAATTTCGTTTCGGAGCAACTCCGTACCGACTCCGAAATCGTGGCAATGTCGGCCATGATGACCACGACCATGATGGGCATGAGAAAAGTTATTGACATGATCAAGGAGAAAAACCCCAATGTGGCCATCATGCTGGGTGGCGCACCGGTAACCAAGGACGTCGCCGACCTGTTCGGCGCCGACGGCTACGCTGAGTCGGCAGGCAACGCGGTCCAGGAAGCGATCAAGATGATCAGCCGCTTACGGGAAATGCACAAAAAATAACCTCAACACTGCCGGCAACTGCGTGTGGACCAAAGGTCTTCATGGAGGTCATTTCTGACAGGGAAGGAGTTTGCTGCATGGAGCAGGACAACAAAGCGAAGATCATTTTTCAGCCTTCAGGAAGGCGAGGCGAGGTTGCTAAAGGGGAAACACTCATTGAGGCCTCCCGCCAACTGGGCGTGGATATTGAGGCCTTGTGCGGTGAGAAAAAGGTCTGCGGCAAATGCAAGGTGCGCATCGAAGAGGGGTTTTACGAAAAGTATGGCATTCACTCCAGCAAGGCGAATTTAAGCGAATGGCAGGAAGAAGAGGAAAAATTCATCAATCCAACTCAGCGCGAAGAGGGCTACAGACTTGGCTGTTGCGCAAAAGCTCTGGGTGATGTGCTGGTTTTCGTGCCCGAGGAATCAAGGGCCGGCAAACAGGTGGTGAGTAAGGCGGCCAGGGACATCCATATCGATTGGAACCCTGCGGTAAAACACTACTACGTGGAAGTGGTGCCACCTACTTTCGAGGAGCCTACGGCCGATTTGGAACGGATTCTCGGACAACTCGAGTGCGAGTATGGGCTCAAGGACTTAAACGTTGATTACTTTGCCCTAAAAACGCTCCCCACGCGACTAAGAGAGCCGGGGAGCAAGTGGAAAGTGACAGTGTCCGTTTGGATGGACAAGGAAATCATAAGGTTCCTGCCGGGTAAGGTAGAGGATTATTATGGACTTGCCATTGACATCGGCACCACTACTGTAGCCGCCTACTTTTGCAATCTGCGCACCATGCAAGTGGTGGAAACGGTCTCCATGATGAATCCTCAGTGCAAGTTCGGTGAAGACGTGATGAGCCGCATCACTTACCACATGATGAACCCGGGCGGCCTGGAAAGGATGAGTGACGACATGATCGAAGGGCTCAATGGTTTGGTCGTCAAGGCCTGCGAGGCCACTCATCCCCCCAAGCCAAAGAAAAAGAAGAAGAAAGGAAATGGTGAAGCTGAGGAAGCAGTAGCTGCAGAGGCCGAGGAAGCTGCGGGAGAAACAGAAATGGTGGAAGAGGACGACGTACTGATCCTCAAAGACAAGGAAGAAAAGCACTACCTCCGCCTTGAGCCCAATGATGTGATCGACATGACCATTGTGGGTAATACGGCCATGCACCATATTTTTCTGAAACTCGATCCTCAATTTGTGGGACTGGCCCCTTTTCCACCCGTAATCCACAAGAGCCTGGATATCAAGGCGAGAGACATCGGAATCAAGATGTGCAATTCGGCTTATATCCATGTCCTGCCCAATGAAGCGGGTTTTGTAGGGGCCGATAACGTGGGGGTGCTCATTTGTGAAGCGCCCTATAAGTCAGAGGAAGTTCAGCTCATAATCGATATCGGCACCAACGGCGAACTGGTCCTGGGCAACAAAGAAAAACTCATCTCTTCGTCCTGCGCGACTGGACCTGCGCTGGAGGGAGCACAAATGGCATTTGGCATGCGGGCGGCCCCGGGCGCCATCGAGAGGATCAAGATTGACCCGGAGACCCATGAAGTCGACTACAAGGTCATCGGACGTGATGCGTGGAAGAATTTCTCGAAACCCGAAGAGATGAAAACGAAAGGGATTTGTGGTTCCGGAATTCTGGATGTACTGGCCGAACTTTACACCGCCGGGATTGTCGTCAAGAGCGGCAGGTTCAACAAGGTGCAGAAATCCAATCGTTACAGGATCAATCCCGACAACAAACAACCGGAGTTTGTCATCGCATGGAAAGATGAGTCTTCTATCGGGAAAGACATTATCATATCCCAAAAAGACGTTCGCCAGATCCAACTGGGCAAAGGCGCCCTTTACTGCGGTTGCAAGCTTATGATGCGCCGGATGGGCATTGAGAAGGTCGATAAAGTAAAAATTGCCGGCGCCTTCGGGACTCACGTGGATCGCCAAAAGGCTTTGATCATGGGGCTTTTCCCCGATTGCTCGCTGGACAAGATTGAATCTGTGGGCAATGCTGCAGGGGATGGAGCGCGAGCGGCCCTTTTGAACAGAGAGAAACGGGCTGAGGCCAACTGGGTGGCTCGCAACGTTGAATACATTGAACTTACGGTTGAAAAAGACTTCCAGGAACACTTTATGGAGTCGATGCAGATCCCTCACATGAAGGACAAATTTCCCCACCTCGAGGGAGTTGTTCCGCCAGAGGTTTTGCATCAAAAGTAGCTGTCGGCCTGGTGTGCTGCGCTCCAGACCAGGGACTCGCCGCAACTCGGAGTCATATTTGGCGGCATTCATACGGCTACGAATGCACGAGTCTAAAGAGGTCATCGTATCTCAAAGTCAGGACTGAAATCTTAGCGACCTCCCCCAGCCCTCCTGCCGTCTAGCGGGAAGGCTGGGGGAAGGGGCAATCCTAACCTGGTGCCGCGTCCCTTTGAAGAGGTTGTTAACCTTCGGGAATTCATCGATGATTCTTTCGTCCCGCAATCCGCCTCGGACTCACTGGTGGGATGTAACTCCAAACAGCGTTCGAATCGGGCAATCTGACGAATATGGCCGGCGCCAGGGATTTCAGACCTCTCCGCGAAAGGGTGTCAAAAGTGGGGACCGGAAATAAGCCAATGAAGCTGATGGTACAGTGCAGTACCAAGAACGAAGAGAAAGTGTTTTCTTCCGAGGATTGTCAAAAAGAAAGAGAAATTCTTTGGACGATCCAGCCACTGGGTAAGAAACACGGCATCGATGAAATTTTACCGGTAAATGTAAAGGACATCTGCGTGGCAAATTGGGTGCAGATGAAGTGTAAATATGGCTGCAAGAAGTTTGGAAAAAGTTGGTGTTGCCCACCCGAGACGCCAACGCCTGACCAGGTGAGATCCCTTTTGGATGAATACAAAAAGGCCCTGCTGCTCTGTGGACGCATTACAAGTTCGGAATTCCACAAGGATAACTGTCAAAAAAGGCGCAAGCAGGTCCAGATATGGAAAGGCACCGTTGCCCTGGAAAGGCAGCTCTTTTTGGCCGGGTATTACAAGGCTTTTGCTCTGGTAGCCGAATGTTGCGCCCTTTGCAGGGAGTGCACTTATCCTCATGACTGCAAATTTCCCATGGACAGGCGTCCTTCCGTTGAATCCTTTTCCATAGACGTTTTCAAAACACTTCAGAATATCGGCAAACAATTTGAAATAGCGAAAGATGTCATGAAAGAACACAATTGCTATAGCCTGATCCTGTTGGAATGAGCCTGCATGTTCAGAACTCGGTTCCGGGCGTGGGCGAAAGGTCTCGATGAAGCGCAAAACTGCTTGGGAGGGGGAAGCCGTGTCTCGACCAAACAAGGAGACCGTAAATGGGCAAGACAACAGAAAATCTGGAGCTTTCATTCGCAGGTGAATCGCAAGCCTGCATCCGGTATTTAGCATTCGCAGAGAAGGCGGAAAAGGAAGGCTGTGTGGGTGCAGCAAAACTTTTCAGGGCTGCTGCCAAATCGGAAATGTATCACGCGCTATCTCACCTCAGGGCGCTTGGGGTAATTGCTGAGACCGCTGCTAATTTGCAGACGGCCCTGGAAGGGGAAACTTACGAGTTCAAGAAGATGTATCCCGCCATGGTGAAGGATGCAGCCGCTGAAAACCAGATGGAAGCCAGGTATAGCCTGGAGTATGCGATGTCCATTGAAATGATTCACGCTAAAATGTTCAAGAAGGCGCTGGAAGACCCTAATGCAAACGCGGAGGCAGTTTATTACGTCTGCCCCGTCTGCGGTAACACGGTCATGAACGAGCCGCCAAAGAAGTGTCCCTATTGCGGTGTCGATGCGAAAGAATTTGAAGAAGTCCGGTAAGGTTTTCATCCCGAATACACGGTAAACAACCGTAGGGAAGACGGCACTGATCGAAAGGTTCTCATATGCCGGTAGTCGGCGTCATTACTTGCGAGATTCTGGAGCTTGAATTTGCTTATTTGCTGTCAAAAGATCCTGATATCGCCGGCATAACTGTAGTAGAAGATGCCACCTCTTTTGGATTCATCGAGGCATTGGCGTCCATGGGACGCTTTGAACCGCGCACGATCCCTATGCTGAGAGGATTCAGCCCGGCCTTCAACGGCCGTCTGGAGATTTTGGCGCGGGTTCTGGAATTGGCTCTCCATAACAGGAGGCAGTTGCTGCAGGAGGGGTTGGGAAAAGCGGTCAAGGAGATGGCGCACTACGTGGACGGCATTGTTCTGGGATATGGCCTGTGCGGGAATGCATTGGAAAAACCGGAAGAATTGTTCGCCGATATAGGTGTTCCCATATTCATCCCCATGGACGAGGATCACCCTGTGGACGACTGTGTCGGACTTATCATTGGCGGGCGGGAATACTACTACGGTGAACAATGCAAGGAAGCCGGGACCTTTTTCATGATTCCCGGGTGGACCAGGCACTGGAGACGCCTTTTTGAAAAAGAATTCGGGAAATCAAATCCACAAATGGCCAAACGTATTTTCAGCAGCTACAAGCGGTCGCTTCTGCTCCCAACTGCTGTTTCCTCAGAAGAAACGATGAGGCAGAACATAGAGGAATTCAATGATTTGCTGGGCTTTCGCACTGAGGTGCGAGAGGGAACCTTGGACATACTCTACAGGGCCTGGGAAAGCGCAAAGAAAGCTATTTCTGAAGGTCCGGCATGATCGTTCTCAGGAGAACTCCATACAACTGACCGATCATTGAGGAGGTTCTGCATGTCAGGGTCTATCGAATTGAAGGATGGTGTACACTGGGTCGGTGCGATTGATTGGAATGTCAGGGAGTTTCATGGCTATTCCACTTCCCGCGGTACGACTTATAACGCCTATCTGGTCCTGGGTGACAAAACCGCTCTGGTGGACACCGTCAAGGCGGAGTTCTTTCCTGAGATGCTTTCGAGGATCGAATCCTTGATCAATCCTGCAGAAATCGACTATCTGGTCGTCAATCACGTGGAGATGGATCATTCAGGGGCTTTGCCGCTGCTCATGGAACGAACGCCACGAGCACAAATCGTCGCCACGGACAACGGCGTCAAGGGATTGGCCCGCCATTACAGAAAGGACTGGCCGAGCCTCAAAGTGCGAACAGGCAATGAAATCCCGCTCGGGGGCAAAACACTGCAATTTCTTGAAGCGTACATGCTGCACTGGCCTGACAGCATGTTCACCTATGTTAAAGAAGATAGAATACTTCTGCCCAACGATGGGTTTGGTCAGCATTACGCCAGCTATCAGCGTTTCGATGATGAGATCGACCATCTTGAAATCGTCATGGAGGAAGCCGCCAAATACTTCGCCAACATCCTTATGCCGCTCGCACCGCTCATCCCGCCACTGCTGAAAAAGGTGGAGAAGATGGGCCTGCAGATCGATATGGTCGCTCCAAGCCACGGAATCATTTGGCGTTCACATTTGGGCAAAATCATTCAGGCCTATACGGATTGGAGCACTGGCATAGTTCATGACCGCGCTCTGATCATCTACGACTCCATGTGGGGCAGTACTGAAGCCATGGCCGGGGCCATCGCAGAGGGCATGAGCCGAGCGGGCCTGGAGAACAAGCTGATCCACCTGAGAAAGAATCACTATAGTGACATCGTGAAAGAGATTCTAACGGCGAAGGTGCTGGTCATAGGTTCTCCGACGCTCAATGAAGGAGTCTTCCCATCGGTTGCACATCTGCTCTCTTATCTGAAAGGGCTTCACCCGCTTAAGAAAAAGGGTGTGGCCTTTGGTTCATACGGTTGGAGCGGTGAGGCGATCAAGGCCGTGGAGGCGGAGATGAAGGCCATGGGGATCCAAATCCTGGAACCCGGGCTGGAGGTCGTATACGTGCCCGGGGAGGAGGAACTGCAGCAGTGCATGGATCTTGGTGAAAGGATCGCTGCCGGTTTATGATGGCCAAAGGCCGATCACCCCATAAGTCTCTTCCAATGTCTGAAGATCGAGTATTTTGCCGGGGCGCCCGATGCCGGCAATGATCCCCGGTTCCTCAGCAATAGGCTATCTGCGTTCATGGCCGCTGGATTCAGGCCATGGGAAACCATAACGAAAGTGTCCCCTCGTAGTCCACGCCAAGCCGCCGGCAAATCTTCCGGATTAGCCGGGCCGGTCTCACAAGCATCTTAAACGGATGATGAATCAATCACCTTTCAGTTAATCAGCCTCTACGAGCCTTCAGGTAGTCGGCCGCGAAGCGCGATTCAGACATCCTGCAGGACTTCGTCTGCGTAAATCTTACATATTTTTTGACTCCCTCATGTCTACTCGTCCGAGATTTGCGGCCAGGAGCAAGATGGCCGTTCGAATGGGTAATACGCTTGTTGCATCGTGAAGGAGTCGATGCGGAGGCGGCTCTCTGCTTACACCAAATCCTCTCAAGCCTCATGGTCTGCCGGCATTCAGCGGAGTCGTGAAAGTAAGCACGAAAAAGTTACATGTTTCGTCACAATTCTGACTTTTACACGAAAATGGAAAAAGAATATGAGTTCCTTTGCCAGCCCGATGAATATTTGATCCAATGAAAACAAATACATATGATGAATATGCCATATTTTGGCATATTCGTTGCTTAGCCATGTTCGCGGGGTTCGCGCGCGCCCTGGACCCTTTGGCAGGAACGAAACAGTCAACTTTGAACCGATTAGGATACCCTTAAGCTCAACTGCCGTATGGCTGCTGGAGAATGTGGAGATTTAAGATGCAGTACCCAGTTTTTCGTACACATAAGAGTTTCTTCTTCGACAATTCACCGCCTCCTCCGCATAGAGGATGGACGTTAAAGGCTTTCCAGGATTATTGCAGAGAGGAAATGCTCGACGCTGGATTCGACCTGACACGCAGGATTATGTGCCGATACGACCCCAGAAGTGGGAACGTCGTGTTCTGGCAGGAACCCGCTGTGGATTTCGATTTTTTTCCGTACAGCGAAAATTGAGGTTATCAGCCGCTTATGGAGAATTGTTCCGTGTGTAAATTCGTGTGAGAATCAGCACATCAAAAGGGGGCAGAACTACACCTGCGATTCATTTGCAGAGAGATCCCGAAGCATCGCTCGAAGATCGGTTGGACCGGTTTTTTCGCAAGGGCACACCTGTCGCCGCAATGTGGAGCTGTACGGAAAATCCGGTCCTGCAACCTGCTTGCGCCCGGACGGCAGGAAGGCTAACGGAGAATAGCAATTTGTTCCCCAGAGGCCGAAAGCCACAGGTGTTCTCTAAGAGCGGAAATCGCTGTAGAGAGAATGCTGCCCCTCGCACACTCGATGCCGGAATTGGTCAGTACGAGGGAACCTCTTGAGAGCCGTCAGATCATCTTTGCTCAAATTCTCCGAGTATCCGCAGATCATTCCTCCCCCCTGTCTCTAATAATTCGTAATCGCACCTTCTCATATATAAACCATGAATATGATTGCTCATTATCTAGGCAGGATCTGCCGCTTCAATGCACCTCCATTGAGTTGGAGCAGATAGGCAATTAATGCGCTGTGTCCCAAAATTTTAACTTGACTTCCTCGATAGAGGAAAGCGATAATCGCAATCGAATCTATCCGTGGGTTGTCCGTTAAGGACTTTAGGGAAAACGGTGTAAAACCGTTACGGACCCGCCGCTGTGATCGGGGACGAAAGCCGTAAGGATGCCACTTTTCGAAAGAACGGGAAGGCGCGGCGAGTAGGAAGATCCGAGAGTCAGAAGACCTGTCCACGGAACAGTAGCTCTTTCGTCTCCCGAGGCCGGAGCCGGTGCTACGCCATACGAGGATAAAATACGGTATCCCCGAATCTGCATTTTCAGGTTCGGGGATTTTTTTTGGCCGTTTAGCGGTTGCCCTCCTCGAGTTGTTTGTATTCCCCGCTGTCCGTGGCGAGCGTCAGATGCTGGTGATCCAGGTCCTGTAAGGGCAGTCTGAGCCCGGAATGGAGGTGCTTGGCATGGTAACTCATGGACATGGCGGAAACGTGAGGCAATTGGCAGCGTCTGCCGGCTGCCCGGAGAAAGATCTACTGGATTTCTCCGCTAACATCAATCCATTGGGTCTTCCGGAGTGGTTTCGCTCTCTCATTAGCTCCCGGATAAGCTCTCTCGTACATTATCCCGATCCCACCTGCTCGTCGCTGGTCGAAACCTTTGCCTCCAACTACCGGGTTTCTCCAGAAGAGGTTCTCATCGGCAACGGGTCCACAGAACTTCTTTATCTGCTTCCGAGAGCTGTGGGCGGGAGCCGTGCCGTGATTCCAGTGCCCTCGTACCTGGATTACAGAAAAGTTTGCGAGTTGGCCGGGTTACCCGTCGAAAAAATGGTTCTCAGGGAAGACAATGGATTCAGGCTTGACTTATCTGAACTGGACCTCAAGCTCCATGGGGATGAATTGGTGTTCATCGGTCAGCCCAACAATCCCACGGGTCTATTAGTCGATCCCGAAGCCCTGCGTAATCTGGCTTATAATCACCCTTCCACCTTCTTCATCGTAGACGAAGCTTTTGCCGATTTTGTCGATGGCCTCGATAGCCTGATTCACAATCGTCCCTCCAATGTTGTTGTGCTTTATTCCTTGACCAAGTTCTACGCCATCCCGGGCCTTAGGCTGGGCTGTGCCGTAGCCGATCGCAATATCGCCCGGAAATTGCGCAAAATCATGCCTCCCTGGACGGTAAATTCCTTGGCTCAGGCAGTGGGTGAGGCGGCCCTTCAGGATCATGCGTATGCGGCGCAGACAAGAACATTGGTGAAAACCCTGCGTGAGCAGTTGTCCATCGAACTGCAGTCAATTCCTGACCTGACCGTGTATCCGGGCACGGCAAACTTCATGATGGTGCGCATCGACCGTAAGGACCTCGATGTCACGACGCTTGCCGGGAAGATGCTCGCTGACGGAATAGCGATCCGCAATTGCGGCAACTTCGAGGGGTTGGATGGCCGCTTTTTCCGCGTGGCGGTCCGAACGGCCGAAGAAAACGAGCTGCTCTGCCAGTCAATCAGAAAGTGGTTGGGGATCGGCTATAACAAGCCAAAGAGTCTGCGCAAGACACCTGCAATCATGTTTCAGGGTACAAGCTCCAATGCCGGTAAGAGCGTCCTGACCGCAGCGATGTGCCGTATTCTCCTCCAGGACGGGTACCGGGTTGCTCCCTTTAAGTCGCAGAATATGGCGCTGAATTCATTCGTCACCCGAAGCGGCGGGGAGATGGGACGCGCCCAGGTCGTTCAGGCTCAGGCTTGCCGCCTCGAGCCGGACGTACGCATGAACCCGATACTACTCAAGCCGAGCTGCGACACGGGCGCCCAGGTTATAGTGTGGGGCCAGCCGGTTGGGAACATGGATGTCTCTGAGTACATAAGCTACAAAACCGAGGCTTTTGCCCGTGCAAAGGACGCTTTTGACTCATTGGCAAGTGAGTACGATGTGATCGTGATGGAGGGGGCGGGCAGCCCTGGAGAGGTCAATTTGAAACATCACGATATTGTCAACATGAACATGGCTCGCCATGCCGGCGCCCCCGCCCTGCTGGTGGGCGACATTGACCGGGGCGGCGTTTTTGCCTCCTTCGTAGGAACTATGGAGGTTTTGGCCGAGTGGGAACGCAAGCTGCTGGCTGGTTTTGTCATCAACAAGTTCCGTGGCCAAGAGAGTCTGCTGGACTATGCCATCGAGTTTACCCGGCGCCGCACCGGGTGTCCCATCATGGGGGTGGTGCCGTTTCTTCGGGACCTGGGTTTGCCCGAGGAGGACTCGGTTGGATTCAAGAGTGGTGTATTTGATGACACCTCTCCCTCAGATAACGGCTTGGAGATCGCTATCATCGATCTGCCGCACATATCGAACTTCACGGATTTCGATCCGATCAGGATCGAGCCGGATGTTCACCTGAGGATTGTGAGATCGGCTGAAGACCTGAATCAGCCGGATGCGCTCATTCTGCCGGGCAGCAAGAACGTCATAGAAGATCTGTGCTACCTGCAGCAGACCGGATTGGCCCGCAGGATTATCGATCTGGCCGCCAAGGGCAAAACGGAGGTGATCGGTATTTGTGGCGGCTTTCAGATCCTGGGCCGGCAGATCGCCGACCCTCACGGAATCGAGTCGGGCGGCAAAACGATGGAAGGTCTCGGGTTGCTGCCTGTCGTGACTGTCCTTGCCAAGGAAAAGGTCTTGACCCGGGTCAAGGCGACGCATCTGCCTTCAGGTCTAACCGCCCAAGGGTATGAGATTCATCATGGTCAGACGGATGGGGCCGATTTAACGCCTGTCGTGCGGAGACAGGATGGTGAAGTAATTGGCGGAGGTGTGGAGGGAGGTTCTATATGGGGCACTTATCTCCACGGGTTTTTTGATGCCGACGAAATTCGCCGCTGGTTTATCGACCGGCTCAGAGTAAGGCGTGGTCTCCCGGCGCTCGGCAAGGTGCGTGCCGTATACGATCTGGAGCCGGCTCTCAACCGTTTGGCCGACACAGTTCGGATCTCCTTAAGACTGAATGATATCTACCGATTGATGGGACTCAAGTGAGATGAAGCGCGCAGGGTGGCAAGAGTTGTTTCACCAGGTGCACCCTGCTGTCAGTAATACGAACGGGACTTCCAATGGCCGTCAATATGCCCGGGATTGCGATCGCCGAAACCGGGAGACGCGTGTGAATCAAGGATATTTTATGGACAAGAAGGATATGAAACTGAAACGGACACCTCTCATACTCGACTTTTATACATCTCCGATGAGCGGTGAGGAAATCGAAGCCGAGTCACTGAGAACGGTAGATCGGGAAGCCGCTGCTCACCGATTTACGGCAGAGGAGTGGAAGGTAGTGCAGCGGATGATTCATACCACCGCGGACTTCACCCTTATCGAGGATGTCCGGTTTTCACCTGATGCCATCGCATCGGCCATTGACGCTTTGCGTGCCGGGAGCCTGTTGTATGTTGATTCCAATATGATACGTTCGGGGATTTCGGTGCCCCGGTTGCAGTCAGTCTGCCCGAGTTATGGTCCGGAGAGTATTGCGTGCTATGTTGCCGATGGGGAAGTGGCCTGCGATGCGCTTGAGACAGGCATGCCCCGTTCCGTTTTTGCAGTCCGAAAGGCAAAACCAATCCTGAACGGCGCCATCGTCTTGTTCGGAAATGCCCCTATAGGTTTGCTCGAACTCAATCGTTTGATTATTGAAGAAAATATCAGGCCCGCCCTGGTGGTTGCGATGCCTGTAGGCTTTGTCCATGTGTTCGAGAGCAAACAAGAACTGATGTCGCTTGGGGTTCCTTTCATTGCCCTCGAAGGAAGGCGGGGCGGGAGTACACTGGCGGTTAGCGTGATCCATGCCCTTTGCTCTTTGGCCGCGGCAGTTGCGCACGAGAGCACCACGGCCCCTGCCGAAAAGCGGTACCGGGGGAGAGGAACGAATATGGCAGACGATCCAGGACCCGATCGGGAACGAGAAACGGCAGAGTGTCCGGGGGAAGCCGTTATTCTCCTTGGCCACGGCAGTCGCGTGCCCGATGCGGGCAAAGACATGGAACAGGTGGCCAGAGGGTTGAAGCAAAAATACGGATATCGCATGGTTGAGATATGCTTCATGTCAAGACTTGGGCCCCACTTTCCCGAGGTCCTGGAAAAGTGTGTGAATCAGGGGGCCGAGAGTGTAGTGGTCATTCCCTACTTCCTTCATATGGGGCTCCATATTCTGTTAGACATCCCGGAGATGCTGCAGGAACAGGCGCTTAGATATCCTCACGTGAAAATGACCTTCGGGCGAGGCTTCGGGTTCGACGATTTGCTGGTAGACATAATTCATAAACGAATTCGGACGGCCGGCGAGCTTGGTGACGTAAGGGACCTGGTGCTGCCGCCCAAAGAGAAGTACCCCGTACCCCATGGACAGTGCGAATTTGTTCCTATGCCTCCGGATGAGGCAGCAAAGTACCGTGGGTAAAATCCTTGAGAAAGGCTGGAATCACTTACATGAAATCCAGGAAAATGAAGGTTCTGTGTCTGATCGGCGCCATCGTCTTATTATTGCCGGACAGGGTCTGGGCGATGCACATATCGGAAGGCATACTTCCGGCGCCATGGGCTGTACTATGGTTTTGCCTGTCCGTGCCATTCGTGGCCTGGGGACTGCGGGATCTTCGACTGCGCAGTGAGCGGGTGCCGCACTTCAAGCCACTTGTGGGTTTGGTGGGAGCAGCCGTGTTCATCATCTCCTGTATGCCGATTCCTGTCCCCACAGCCGGTACCTGCTCGCACCCTTGCGGGACTGGTCTGGCAGCCATACTCATTGGGCCGTGGCTCACCGTAGTGGTAACGAGCGTTGCCCTGGTTCTCCAGGCGCTCTTTCTGGCCCATGGGGGGTTGAGCACCCTGGGTGCGAATATCTTCTCCATGGGTGTGGCCGGGGCTTTCACAGGCTACATTGTTTTTCACCTGGCTCGGCGGCTGGGCGCAGGCTGGCTGCTCGCGGCATTTCTTGCAGGCTTGTTGTCCGACTGGGCTACCTACACGCTTACTTCCTTCGAGCTGGCCAGCGCCCTGCATGGCGACAGTTCTTTGGGTACCTTGTTTGTGGCCATACTTGTCGCATTTGTCCCCACACAGTTGCCACTGGGGATTTTTGAGGGATTTCTCTCTGCAGGGGCCTATCGATTTATCTATACTCGCCGTCCGGAGTTGCTCCAGGAACTCTCTGGAGGTTCGTCATGAAAAAAGTCCTGATTGCCGGTACGGCGGTGGTTTTGCTTGCCTTCAGCCTATGGTTTGTTGTTGAGAATTTCAACGCTAAATGGTCTGGAGTCGATGAGTCAGTGGTAGAGAAATTTGCCGAGCAGGCCAACCGGCCCCCACGGAAACCACTCATCGATATTGGCGAGGGGGACCTTCCTCTTTTCTGTTTTCTGGTGGCGGGAGCGGCTGGCGGGTTCGTAGCCGGATACTATTTCCGTGACCTGTTCCCGCCGAAATCAAAGGCCAAATCCGATGCAAAGAGCGTTTGAGCGATCTTTATCGTCTATGGGGGTGTTGGCTGGAACGGTGATGGTTCTATCGATGGACCAGGCGGTTCGCACTCATGACTCTATGATGCTGCGAGGCTATCGAGGTTACATGTCTTTCGGATCCTTACCGGCCATGTCCGGCAGGGATCGATGCGCCATGGTCCTGGCGCCGGTGATCGTTCTTTTAGCCTATCTCATGTGCGAATGGGGTCCTTTATGACGGCAGACCAGTTCATTATCGATGCTTCCGGTGTGTGCTTCACCTACCAGGAGGGCACACAAGCCCTTGCGGATGTTGACTTCCGCGTCAGATCCGGCGAATTCGTGGCGATGCTGGCTTCGAACGGATCGGGCAAAACGACCTTGATCAAGGTGCTCGTCGGGTTGCTTAAACCGCAAGCGGGAAAAATACGAATCCATGGAGAGGATATCGGAGCTATCCCGCGAATTGATCTCTACCAGCGCATGGGTTTGGTATTTCAGAATCCGAACGATCAGCTTTTTGCTCCCACAGTTGAGGAGGATGTGGCGTTTGGCCCGCGAAACCTGGGACTGGCGGAATCAAAAGTCAGCCAAAGGGTCTCTGAGGCCCTGGAGGCAGTGGCCGCAGTGGATTTGCGAGGCCGCGCAATTCATCATCTGAGCTTCGGGGAACAGAAGCGAGTGGCCATGGCCGGTGTGTTGGCCATGAAGCCGTCCGTATTGATCCTGGACGAACCTACCGCAGGCCTGGACCCAGCCGGAGAAGATATGATGATGCGTCTTCTGAATCAACTGAATCGCCAAAGCGGAATTACTATCATCCTTGCTACCCACCTGGTGGATACGCTGCCCCTTTTTGCCGACCGCATATATGTGCTCAACAGGGGACGCGTTTTGTGCCAGGGATCGGCGGAAGAGGTATTCAGCGATCACGACATGCTGAACCAGGCCAGCCTGCGTCTGCCCTATATATCTACTTTACTCCACGAGATGAAGAAATACGACGGACTCCCCATTAACGGACTGCCACTCACTGTGGGAGAGGCGCGCAAAAGGCTCATGGAATTGATACCCGAAGAGCTCATCGTCAAAGAAATCGAGAAGGAATCGAAGTGAGTTCCCTGCGAGGACGCCTGCATTCTTAACCCCTCGGCAATCCTCTCTTGTATTCGACCTCTATATATCTCCTCAGTGCCCTGAGAATGAAGAATAAAGATTCGACCGCATAATGATGCTTATCCGATAGAGATGACAGAAGGGCGGTTACCTTTTATCCGGGATTTCTGGTAATATAAAAATTTTAATGGGGCCTTCTACATATCGAGCGCCTTGTACTGGTATCGAAACGCATGCAATCAAGAACTCTTGAATTTAGACCTGCAGTCTACAAAGCAGTCAATTTTCAACATGATAATCGGATTTCCAGTCAGGTGCTCCTGCGTCAGCCTCTGTCGCGAGGCTTTTTACTAGTCCAAAGGAGACTCGGATGGTTCAGCCAGGGCAACGCATATCTGCCGACGTCGGGCAGGGCCGGACCATCCTGGGACATCCTGCCGGCTTGTACGTCCTTTTCTTCACCGAGATGTGGGAGCGCTTCTCATATTACGGAATGCGCTCGCTTCTCGTCCTCTACATGGTCGACCACCTGTTCGTGCACCCTGCGGTCATGCAGAAGGTGCTCGGGTTTGGCCTCGTTAAAGGAGGGCTCGAAGCGATCTTCGGGCCGCTTGCCCCTCAACCGCTCTCCTCGCAAATATATGGGCTATATACTGCTTTCGTTTACCTGACCCCCTTTTTCGGGGGGATGCTTGCCGACAGGGTAATCGGCCAGCGCCGTGCGGTAATCCTGGGCGGCGTCCTGATGGCGATCGGTCATTTCCTCATGGCCGTCGAGTCGCTCTTTTTCGTCGCGCTGCTGTTCCTGATCATCGGAAACGGCGCCTTCAAGCCGAACATCTCGACTCAGGTGGGAAGCCTTTACCCCCAAGGTGACCCGCGGCGGGACCGGGCATTCACGATCTTCTACATGGGGATCAACCTCGGCGCCTTCTTTTCGCCGCTCGTCTGCGGCACGCTCGGGCAGCGGCTGGGCTGGCACTATGGCTTCGGCGCAGCCGGCGTCGGCATGGTCGCGGGTCTCTGCCTTTACCTTTTGGGGCAGCGCTCCCTTGCCCCAGACCTCCACATGAGGACGGGTGGACGGCCGCGCGAGACAGGGCCGCTCACGCGCGATGAATGGAGGCGGGTTTGGGCCCTGGTGCTGCTCTGCGCTCTCAACATCATCTTCTGGGGAATCTATGAGCAGCAGGGTAACACGTTGCAGCTTTGGGCCGACCGGAACACGAACTGGAACTTCCTGGGCCTGGACGTCCCATCGACCTGGTTCCAGGCTTTCAATCCGTTCCTGATCTTCCTCCTGGCCCCGCTCCTGAACATGTTCTGGTTTTGGCAGTCACGGCGCGGCTCGGAACCCTCAAGCATCAGAAAGATGGCCCTGGGCTGCTTCCTGGGGGGTGCTGCCTATGTGGTCATGATCCTTGCCGCGCAGGGGACCGGGCCGGGAGAGCGAGGCAGCGTAGCCTGGCTCATCGAGACGGTCTTAATTCTCACAATTGGCGAGCTATATCTCTCGCCGATAGGCCTTTCGCTCGTGACGAAGGTGGCGCCGGCAAGAATCGTTTCAATGATGATGGGCATCTGGTTCTTGTCCAGCTTCTTCGGAAACTACCTCTCAGGATTCCTCGGCACGTTCTGGGAGCGGATGCCCCGGGAAGCCTTCTTCCTTATGCTGACCGCACTGGGCATCAGCGGCGGGGTCGCAATTCTGCTGTTCGGCCGCCCGTTGGAGCGGATAGTAGCGGGAGATGGCAGGATGGATTCCGAAGAGCGACATTAATACCATTAAACCTCTTCATCATCTGAAATAGTGAGATAATCAGAACTACACAGTTACTCATTCGGGCAGGGAGAAAGAATGTCGCGAAGGAAGAGGATCAACCTGAAAGTCTGCTATGAAGTCGCTTTTTCACCCGATGGCCAATTGCTTGCAGTGATCGGAAGGGATGTCGTGTTGTGGGATTTCCCACGGGGCGAGAAGCGTTTCCGAGTGCACCCGTTATCACATCCCTCGCATATGGCCTTCTCCCGGTCAGGGGATCGCTTGGCTGTGAAGATATTATTCGATCGGAATTTTTCCCTGAATTTGCCTTATGGAATCAATGTTGACTTCCCGGCCGCTCCTTCTTACGGTAATAGCTCAGTCGAGTTTCGTCATCGGCTCCTTATATCGTCGGTTGGCTTGAATTCGCTGCTTCACTCTAATAAGGACTGCCTGATGATTCTTTAGGACATGCGGCATAAAGGTTTTGGTTTATAAAACGAAATGATGCTCCCTTGCATTAAAAGATGGGAGCTGGCCAGTGTCGGACTACTGCAATTCAGTAGAGAAGACCGGGAGAGGAGAAGAAATGAAACAATGGATCATAATGGCACTTGTCGCCATCATACTGGGAGCCCAATGCATATGCCTTTCTGCAGCTACCATGCGGGCTGATGAAAGGATAGTTGTAGCTCTGGAGGATACTCCCAAAGTTGAGCTCTACATAACAAGCTGGTGCCCCTACTCCAAAAAGGCTGTCAATTTTTTCCAGTCAAGAGGGATTCCATTCGTTTCTTATGACATAGAGAAGGATGAATCTGCTGCTCGAAGGAAGAACCAACTTGACAGCAAGAGTGGAGTACCCTTTGCTATTGTCAATGGGCAAAAAATCCACGGCTACTCAGAGCAAGCCTACCAGAGTGCAATCAACCCCAAATGAAGATCCAGCCAACGCAAGAGTAATCTTAGCCAGGAGGAGAGGTCTTTTCCTGATGCTGACGGCATCGGGCGGCGGTGGCGGTTTCGCGATCGGGCTGCTCGGTTGCCGGCTTGAGCGGGTCGTAGAGGGACATGCCGGGGCGGGTTCCAATTGACATCTTTAGCCTGCGTACATACTCTGGACTCTTAATGTCTCCTGTACTGAACTGAATCCGGAGGTTGGTCTGATGTACCCTGTAAAATATCTGACATATGGAATTTTCGTCATGTTAGCTCTTTTCTCCGGCGTCGCATCCTCCTGTGCTTATTCATCGCTCGATGCAATGCTCGAACCTTATCTCGAAAGATATCAGTTGCCCGCCTTGGCCGTCGCCGTTGTGCGAAATGGAGAGATCGTGGCTGCCGGGGCCATCGGTACTCGAATGGCCGGCACAAAAATACCGGTAAGCCTTGACGACCGCTTCCATTTGGGGTCCGACACAAAAGCAATGACCTCGCTGCTGGCGGCTACTCTGGTGGAATCGAAGAAACTTGGATGGGATTCCACGGTAGCCGATATCTTTCCTGAACTGGCGGGGAAAATGAATCCCGCACTGAGAAAGGTGACACTCCAGCAACTACTTTCCCATACGAGCGGCATCCCGGGTGATAACGATGAATTCGGTACCCTGCTTGGAAAAGCGATACTCCAGGATGGAAACCTCGATGAAATGAGGTATTGGCTCGTGCAGCAATGGAGCCTGCTTCCTCTTGAATCAAGCCCCGGTACGGAGTTCGCCTATGCCAATATGAACTACGTTATCGCGGGCGCTATGATCGAGCGCACTGCCGGCAAGACGTGGGAAGAACTCATAACCGAGCGAATCTTCGAGCCTCTTGGGCTGAAATCAGCGGGGTTGGGTCCTCAGGCAACCCTGGGCAGAATCGATGCAACTCTAGGCCATGCCTATGTTGATGGTAAGCTGGAAGCATTCCTTTCCGGCCCCAATGGTGATAACCCGCTGATTATAGGACCTGCAGGCAACGCCCACATGAGCGTTCTCGATTTTGCACGCTGGGCCGGGTGGAACGCCGGCGAGGGAAAACGCGGACCAAAGCTGGTCAAGGCTGAAACTCTGAAAAAGCTGCATACACCGGTTATTTCGATGCCGCCAAAACAGGACGCCCGGCCCGGCACGCCTGCACATGGAAAATATGCATTAGGCTGGGGTGAAGTGCAGGTGGACTGGGCACCGGAGCCGCTTCTATATCATGGCGGCTCGAATACAAAAAACCTCGCCTTCATCTGGGTTGAGCCGAAGCGTGATTTTGCGATGGTGCTCATGACAAATGCAGGTGGCGAGAAAGCCGATCAGGCGCTGCATGCGCTCTCTCAGGAGCTTTATAGATTGTACGCCGCTGGGAGGAACTAGGCTTCCTGCCGCATTGCTGGTGGAAGAGTTTTCCGGCCGGCATCCGATAAACCGCGGATTTCAAAAAAGCCATGGCTTATTTTAACCCCGCGCAAATGTACTTGCCCTGGTTCGAAAATCAGCCGGACAAGTTATTCACAAATGTACCTGGTTCCTTTCGGGTTGCTTTGGAAACTACTTAGACGGGTTCAATCGTTTGGAATTTCTGAGGCTATTTGATAAACATCGCATTGGATAAGCTGTGATATTTATCTCCAGCCCGTATAGCCGACTCGTAAGATAGGAGGGTTTCTTCAAAAAGTTTGCGGTCCCGGATCTTAGGAATCGAGAAGTTACCCTCTACCCACCACTTGTCCCTCAAATAGAACCATGGAGCGAAGTCTTCGATCTTTGCTCCATTGCGCGGTTTGATCTCGCTGGTAGCACGTATGTCCTTAATATATAAACCTTTGCTGTTCCCGAGTACCGTGTGTCTGCCGGTAAACGGGTCGGCCCCCTCGTCGGAAAAACTCCAGGAGACCTCCTGACGCTGTTCGCCACCCGGTGTGTGGCAGCTCTCACAACTCCTGGCCTTGCCATATTCATGGGAGACCTTGTCCATCTGGATCCAGGCGAGTGCATTGTCGTTTTTCGGTAACCCGCTCAATAGCCCTACAAAAGCATAAGCGTCCTCGGTCCGGTCGATATCGGGCGAGTTCTCGGGGAACCTCCATGCAAGGCCGCGTTTGAGGTTGCCGGAACCTTTCTGGTTGAGGACGGCCGCAGGGTAGGGCTTCACGGGAATCCAGACGCCCTTGCGGTTCTTGATAATCACGGGTTCTTTCATTATCCCATAGTACTCTTTGTACTTGAAAAAGGGGGTCGCAACCCCGGCAACCTTCCCCGGGCCCCAGCATGTCGCGGTGTAACCGCCCACATCCCGAATGTGACAGGCCTCACACGAAAGATTCCTGTGGACGGATTGTTCGACGGACTTCACCGCAGCTTCGTGGCACTTCGAGCAATCGACCTGTCTTTTGACCTGTCCATGCAGGAGTCTGTTGTCCTTTGAGGGTGTGTTGTGGCAATCGGTGCAAGAGATGGCTTTCTTGTGGTGGACGTCGGGAGCAATACCGGAGGGATTGGCAAATTCGCCTCCTATGTATCCGCCGCCGCGCCTGCGGTCTTCGGGCCCGGCGTGGCAGATGGAGCCTCTACCCCCGCCGTAGCAAGTTGCGGCCGTGAAGGTGTGCATTCCGGTCCCCGGATTGGACGGGTCTTTCTTCCCCGGGCTGTAGTGACAATCGAGGCAGCCGACATGACAGACATTACATGCCTTCTGGTTCGCAGACATCATCTCCCTGGTGTACGGAACTTTGGTGTTCCGCGCTATCTCATCGTAGCCGTTGGCGAACCAGGGGCCGCAGTTATGGGGTCCTTTCTCGTCGGTCCAGTTTTTATATATACACTGTTTCCCGTTTTGGCCCATGGCGGTTTTACGGAACTGCGAAACCTCGTCCGGGTGGCAGGCCCCGCAGGTTTTAACCTGCACATCGTAGTCGGACGAGAGGTCCACGGGGTTGCTGTCGTGGTAGAGAATGGTCTGGACGGTGGGGTCTTTGACCGTTCTGCCGTTTTTTTGAACTTTGGGGAGCATCGCGACCATACGGTTGCCGCCGTTCGGCTGGAGGGCTTCCGGTCGAAATGTTTCGAGTTTATCGCGAGTCCGCGCCTCCATACCTGGAGATGTCACAATGAGTACGCGATGGAGTCCCGCGTGCGCCCCCTCTTTCGTTGAGTCCTTCGGGTTTCCCCCATGGCATTCCGTGCAGGATGCTTCCATCTTGGTCTGTTTCAGGGCCTCGGATGCGGTTACCGTGAATTGTGCAAACCCGGCCGCTTTCATCTTCGCTGCGCTGCCGTGACAGGCGATGCAACTGGAAGTATCTTCCGATGTGGAGTAGAGTCGAGCAGGTATGAATGAAACAAGTGCCAGCATGGCGAGAATCAGAGCGTTTTTCATCCGGCATCCTCGTGGGATCGGGCGCGCCGTTACCGTTTTTCCCCAAACGGGCCGCCGCCTTCTAGCTTTTGAGTACGAATGGGTGGAACTGACCATCCAAAACAAAGGGAACAGGCCGGGTTATAATAGTATCGTCACACTGTGGAATCTACGCAATTATTCCTGAAAGAGCATGCGAAGGTAAGCTTATGCGCAAAGTGTACAGCTCTCCGAATTCGGCGATGGTTTACCTCATGAAAAACATTCTCGAAACCTTCGGTATCGAGTGTGTTGTTCTGGGAGAATATCGCAGGAGCGCGGTCGGGGAAATACCTCCTATCGAAGCCTGGGTGGAACTTTGGATACTCGATGATTTGCGGCTGGCAGAAGCGCAGCAGATTTTGGAGGAGGCACAGGAAAAGTCCAGGACCGAGCAGGAGACCTGGCATTGTCCCAAATGCGGTGAAGAATTGGAGGGGCAGTTTGATCAGTGCTGGAAATGCGGAACTGAACGCAGATAAAGATTTCGGCATCGCTTCCGGGTCGTTTTGGGGTGGGAACGATGATTTCACCATATCCCGAATCCTGGCCACAATCGCCCGGGGCAGGGCCCGGCCACCGCTTTTACACGGCAGTCGGTGCCCCCGATGGCAAGGATCGTTTTTCGAACTATAAAATACCCCTCTCTCAGGTGAACTAGAATTGCGAGATATCACCATCATCAAAGGGGATCACCTGTTCAGGGCCCGATCCCCGTTTTCTCGAGCGGGTCAGATCCTTTTTAGCATCCTGGATTGAACCCTTTCTATTCTCGGGAGCGGCAAGAACTCTCGATGATTTTTTAACAGGCATACTTGGTCTGGTGCTTCCGGTATTGACGTCGCCTTTTTCACCACTAACCAAAACTATTAGTTCTGACACGAATTCTTTCAGATGCACTGCTTGAGCATTCATTTTTTCCGAAGCGGTGGCGGATTCATCGGCTGTAGATGAATTCTGCTGGACAACCTTGTCCATTTCACTCACTGCTCTGCTGACTTGCTCTATTCCCTGGGCCTGCTCATTCGATGCGGCCGATATTTCACCAACCAGCTCTCCTATCTTATTTGTGCTGGATTCGAACTGAGAGAATTCGGCACTGGTCCTTTTAACCATTTCCGATCCATCCCTGATTCTCGTGACGGTCCCCTCGATCAAGCTGGCGGTGTTCTTTGCGGCTTCCGCGGCCCTCATTGCCAAATTTCTCACTTCATCGGCAACTACCGCGAAACCCGCCCCGGCCTCTCCGGCCCTGGCCGCTTCAACTGCCGCATTGAGCGCTAGTAAGTTCGTTTGGAAGGCGATTTCGTCTATCGTTTTGATTATCTTGGATGTCTCCTCACTGGATCGGGAGATTTCTCCGATGGAAACCGTCAGTTGCTCCATTGATTCGGTGGCTTTCGCGAGCACACTGCGGGTCTGGCGCATGAGCTTGTCTGCCTGATTTGCGTTTTCCGCATTTTGTTTCGTCATCGATGACATTTCTTCCAGCGAGGAGGAGGTCTCCTCTATTGCTGCGGCCTGTTGGGAAGCTCCATCGGCCAATTGCTGGCTGCTTGACGCAACCTGAGCGGATGCCGTGGACACCACCTCCGAAGATTGGATAAGGCCCTGTACCGCGGATTTGATAGGCCTGGTTACGGAGCGCATCAGCAGCCAGCCCCCGCTCAGAAAGAACACGAGAAAGACCCCAAACATCATGGCTCCGGTTCTTAGGAAAGTCTGATTTGCCTGCTGAATTTCGGGACCCAGAGGTGCTCGAATAGAAATGATTGCCCGGATATCACCCTCTTTCTCACCGAACCCGTTCTTGTCGCCGTATCTTTCGATGAGCTCCTTTGGAGCCAAATCCGGTGTGCTGTGGCAGGCCATGCAGTCTTTCGTGTTTTTTGCATATGGCAGAGCGTAGTAGAGAAAGCTCGCGCCGTCTTTTGAGATTACCTGCTTAGATTCCGTAATCTCATTACTATTGAATTTCTTGATGAGGTCCCGCTCGAACTCATCGCTTTTGTTCTCCGGATTTCTGGGATTATTGGCAGCAAGCTTGTAATAGTAGTCCGAGAGGCCATTTTTCCCACGCTGCTCGTTGTAGTACTGGTGCATAGACTTTGCGATGTACGACCCTGAAAGGATCTCCGGAGAAAAATAGTTTTTGTCGAGTTTTCCTTCCTGCTTTAATTTCGCAATCTCCGGTTTCTGATGCTTTGTAATGTATTCATTCATAGCCTGATGCTCGAGAAGTAGATTCTTTATCTTCTTCTCAGCTTCGTGTATTGCATAGGATCTCGCCTCGAAATAGAGCAGTATGCTTAACGCGCATGTCGTGAGAATAAAGATCGCAATCATCATTTTCAGCATCATGCTTCTTATGCTGCTCGACTTGGAAATAGATCTGTAAGACATCGTAGCCTCCATCAGTCCAAAGAGAATGAAATTGATTCCTGCGTTAAGTGGACAAGAATAGTGGTTTCCGTATTCTGCGCCTCCTCTGGTCCAGATAATCAGAAAGCAGAGATATCTCCATCATCGTGGGATCGCCCACTCAGGTCGAACCTCTTCCCTTTTGAGGGAGGCCGGAGGGGTTCCGTCCCAATCATGAAGCCGCCTATTCACAATACTGACCGCAGAATCCGTCATCGGGATTGTGCTATCGGTTGTCTTTCGATTCACCGCTACGACAGCCTTTTCATTTCATCCACCGTTCGAACCATTAATCGGTGAATTCAACTCACTTGCGGCTGTTTTCACCCGTTTTCCCCCGCGCATTCATCTCATCCGAGTCCGAAGCAAATTCCTATGCTTTTGCGGAATTTCGCCGGATCACTTTGTCGATTTCGTTTACCGCCCTGCCGCTGCTGACGGTCCTTCAATCGGGCCGGCAGTATTTGGGGCGGCTTCAGCCGGTCTCATTACCGAATTTCTCACTTCACCGGAGGTCTCTGCAAAACCTCCGCGGGCTTCTACGCCCTGGACGCTTCCACTGCCGCGATGCGGAAGCACATTTTTCGAGAACGCAAACTTCGTAGAATTGTATCGGCTGATTATAGGTAAGACTTGAGGAAAACTACCTGAGGTTTGGTGATTTGAGGCAGGTTCCAACCCTGGCCCATGTTGGGTCCAACGGTAATACCAGTTGGCAGTGAGCAGGAAAAGATTGCATCGCCGGAAGAGGGAAAACGAAGGTCAAAATTTATTGTTTTTGTCTTCCAAGTCCTTTATTTCTTGAGAGCGACAGAGGCAAGGTCTACGGTGATTCTTTCAAAGGGAAAGGGATACCCGGCCATGCGCACTCATTGCCGGTCCGCGTTCCCTACTGCGGGCATAGTCCGGATCAAGTCCCACCACATTTTAAATTCTTTCAACAGTTCAGCCTGTTCCTCTTCCTGGCACTGGGTCAGGAGGTTATGATACGCCTCGTCAAATTCTGAATAAGTAAACACAAGCTGTTCACGTTCCAAAATGGCGAGCACGTCTTCCGGGCCGGCAGAGGCATTCAGACGGTCCCGTAAATCCTTGTCCCGCATCCCTCTGTGTATAAATGTTCTGGCCTGTCCGATGCTCATTCGGTCATCCTTTTAATTACAAATAATATAAAGCCGTTTTCCCTCCCTGCACCTCATGCAGTGCGGCATATGTTTGTCGCACAGTGCGCAGGAAGTTCAGCAGACGATAAACCCGCCGTGCTTTTCGAGCCTATTCGCACGTTGTCTTCACAAACGACTCCAGTTTCCGTGTCGTTTCGATCATCTCCAAAATGGCTGTTCGATCAGGGGCATTGCGCGCGTAGCTGCTTAAAGAACAGATTTCCTGGTAGCCTTGCAGCGCTTTCAACTCTTCCTTTAGATCTTCCGGAAGAGAGACCACGGTGCTCATAGCGTCCACGAGATCGTGGAAAGTGTGATTGTCCGGCATGGTTTCCTTATAATACAAAAGGGCAAGACAATATTTTTCAATGGCCATGCCCAGGATATTGTAAAGGATTTCCGGCGTGAACACCTTCTCACGCTTCAATCCCCCAACTGCGGTTTTCAGGTACTGGTCTGCTTCCTGAATGCTGGCCTCATAGTACTTTCCAATTGCCATGATTGATCTTAACTCCTTATCGTTCATCAACGAGGTACACCACTAAAAACCCAAGCCGAATACCATTATTGATTATGGAACCCAAGGAGGCAATGATCAAGCAGTTAGTCGATCGAACCGGCTCACCACAGAGGCACAGAGAACACAGAGCGGAGAAAAGGCCGGAACGCTGAGCAGTGAGCAGGAAGCGGGAAGCAAAAAACTTCATTTTCCCTGCAGCCCGCATGGGTTTTTGCTTTCATTTAGTCATCACAGCCGCCTTGCGCTAATTATACCCATTCCGTCGCTGAGTGCTTCATGTTCCGGGACAATATCCGTAAACCCGGCTGAAGTGAGCATTTCCTCATGCTCCTTCTCAGTGTAGGACCTTCCGTCATCATAGAAATTCAGAAAAACAAGTCCCATACCCAATGACGATTGAGGTGACAGGCAGGAATTTTCCAGTATGCTCCCGATGATATAAATCCGGCCGCCCGGCGCCATGGACAGCACGATGTTTTTCAACGCCGTACATGCCTGTTCTTTCGAAATCGTTTGAAGGAAAGCCCGAAGGATTGCGACATCATATTGCCCTTCAGGCCGATCCGTATAAAGGTCGGTCGGTGAAACACCAATTCTGCCGGACATCCCGGCCTCTTTTATATAGCGTTTCGTCACCCGGACGACTTTCGGAAAATCCGCAACCGTCGCTTGAATATTGGGATATTTATGGCAAATTCCGATACATACTCCGCCTGTGCCTCCCCCGGCATCGAGAAGCCTTCCGAACCCGGAGAAGTCCAGCTTATCGGCAATTTCCTTTCCCGCCCTGAGGCTGCTATGAAACTGGCTCCTGAAAAAGGTCAGTAACTCTTCTTCGGGCAACGTCTGCCAGTCGATTTTAAGTTTGGGCTTTCCCGTCCGAATACTCTCGGCAGTGTTGAGGGCTGCATTCCAAAGCTTACTGTAAAAACCGCTCATTGACCCCATGTAGGTCGGACGCCCACGAACAAGAAACGCGGCGGCTTCTTCGGTATTTGAGAAAAATCCATCCTCCATTTTAAGAAGGCCTGCCGCCACAAGGGAGTAGAGGAGGGGGGCTATTCTCTCTTCCAACACGCCCAAACTCCCGGCCAGACTTTTTGCCGTCAGCGCCTTGCTATCCAGCGCCGTGAATAAGTCCAGTTGCATCCCGGCAAGCATGGCAAAAGACGGATATACACCGTAGACCAGATGCATGATGGTTGAGGGTTTCAACGGCTTCCCATGTGAAGAATCGTTCCCGGCCGGCTCGCTTTTCACCGCCATTTTTTCTCCCTCCATGATTATTGACTTTACCTTTCAATCAATCCAAGAATTCGATTAGTATGGATCAACGCACAGGCACTGCGTAAATAATAACTTAATGGAGAATTCCCTTAAGGTCTAACGGTTATTATTGATATGCTTATCAGAGAATTCGATTAAAAACGGGACGACGCGATGGACTTTCAACGGCTCAGAACATTCCGCACAGTAGCCACACTGATGAACTTCAATCAGGCAGCGCAAGTACTGAACTATGCCCAATCGAGCATTTCCGCGCAGATTAAAACCCTGGAGGATGAAATCGGGGCAGAGCTTTTCAAGAGAACGGGTAAGAAAGTCACTCTGACAGAAGCCGGTGAGAAAATGCTTACGTACGCCCACAAGCTATTGGCGATAGAAGAAGAAGCTCGCGCCGAGATCGCCGGAAAACCGAAAGTGCCCTGCCTTTTGACGCTTCGCGTGCCTCAGACTGTGGCTACATATCACCTGCCCGCTGTCCTGTCTGATTTTCGCCGTCGCTTTCCCGAAACCTGCCTCGATATTTCGAGTTGTGCTCTTTACTCTCTGGAACACGAGTTATCCATTGGAACCGTCGATCTTGCCTTTTTACTGGCGGAGTCGGTAGATTCCGCCAACTTGAGGTTCGAACTGCTGAAGGTCGAAAGCCTGGTTCTGGCGACCTTTCCCGGAAATCCTTTAGCCCAAAAGAAGCCTGCAACTTACCGCGACCTTCGGGACCAAACCTTATTACTTCCAAAAGCGGATTGTGGATACCGGATGATGTTCGAACAAGCTTTGACGGCTGAAAAAATCATACCCGCCGCCGTTATTCAAATGAACAGCATTGAGGCAATCAAAAAGACCGTCATGCAGGGTATGGGCTTGACCATTATCCCTGAAATCGCCATAAGAGAAGAGTTGAAGCAGAGCCAACTGGTCAAACTGCCATGGCCGGAAGACCTGGAGACAGGGGTTTGCATGATTTGGCATAAGGATAAAGGGTTTTCCCCGGAACTGACAGCCCTCATGAATTCTTTCAGGAAGAATCTTATGCCCGATTAATTATCGAGTTGTTTTGCTATTTATGTTGCTGTGAAAGGCGTTATAGTTTAAATAGAAGGATTAAACTTTGGCCGCAGGGAATTCCTGTGGTTTTTTATTTTTCCACAGGGAGTCAATCAAGCATGATCAGTGCATCAAACGTAACCCTCGTTTATGGGAAGAGGGTCATTTTCAAAGACGTCAACATAAAGTTCACCCCCGGGAACTGCTATGGGCTCATCGGCGCCAATGGATCCGGCAAATCGACTTTTCTGAAAATCCTCTCCGGCGAGATGGAGCCGGACAAGGGCGAAATCATCGTCGGCGCCAGAGAGCGTGTGGCGGTTCTCAATCAGGACCAGTTCGCATTCGACGAGGAAACGGTTTTAAACACCGTTATAATGGGGCATGCGCGGCTATACGAAATCTTGGCAGAGCGGGAGGCGATCTACGCAAAGGCGGATTTTTCCGAAGAGGATGGCATTCGCTCGGCAGAGCTGGAGGGAGAGTTCGCCGAGGTGAACGGCTATGAGGCGGAATCTGAGGCCTCGGTGCTTCTAAACGGTCTTGGCATACCTGAGGAGTTGCGCTCCAAGAAAATGAAGGAACTGGAGGGGGGCGATAAGGTTCGGGTGCTACTGGCCCAGGCACTGTTCGGCAACCCGGATGTGCTGTTGCTCGATGAACCGACAAACCACCTGGACCTGAAGTCCATCACCTGGCTTGAGGAATATCTCATTCGCTTTCCCAATACGGTCATCGTCGTTTCCCATGACCGGCACTTTCTCAACCAGGTCTGTACACATGTGGCGGATATCGACTTCGGCAAGATACAGCTCTACGTCGGCAATTACGACTTCTGGTATCAGGCGAGCCAAATGGCGTTCAAGCAGAGGCAGGATGAGACCCGTAAAATCACCGACAAAACCAACGAGCTTAAGGAATTCATCCAGCGTTTCAGTTCCAATGCCTCAAAGGCGAAGCAGGCCACTTCGCGCAAAAAGCTCCTGGAGAAGCTGACGCTCGATGATATGCCGATCTCTTCAAGGAAGTATCCGCACGTCGCGTTCAAACCCGAGCGTCCCTGTGGTGACATTATTCTGGAGATAACGGACCTGTCCAAGGCCGTTGATGGATTCCCCGTGCTGAGCGACCTTAGCCTCACGGTACGCAAGGGGGACAAGATCGCTTTTGTCGGCGGCAACAGTCTCGCCAAAACCACGCTCTTCCAGATCCTGGCCGGAGAACTGGAGCCGGACAGCGGTAGCTTCCGCTGGGGCGTCACCATCACCCGCTCCTATTTCCCTAAAGAAAACAGCGCCTACTTTGACAATGATTTGAACCTCGTAGAGTGGCTGGGTCAATTTTCTCCCCCCACTGAGGGAGAGCGCTTCGCCAGAGGGTTCCTCGGCAAGATGCTGTTTTCCGGAGATGAGGCGATGAAGAAGACCCGTGTCCTCTCAGGAGGGGAGCGGGTCCGCTGCATGCTCTCCAGGATGATGCTGGCCGGCGCCAATGCCCTCATCATGGATGAGCCGACCAATCACCTGGACCTGGAATCGATCACTGCCCTGAATAACGGGCTCACCGCCTTCACGGAAGTGGTGTTGTTTTCCTCACACGACCATGAATTCATTGCCACTGTGGCGAACAGGATAGTCGAGATCACCCCTGGCGGGATCATAGACCGCGTGATGGGGTTTGAAGAATATCTGAATGACGGGGCGATAGCAGGCTTCAGGGACGAGTTGTGCCATGGCCACTGCGACCTCAACCTTTGAGAAATGTTGAGTCCTGCCTGTGAGTTGCATACATTTTTTCCCGGAAAGCACTCCCGAATCGGAACACAACCCGTGGCCCGATAGTTCCTGCAGGTGCTCATGAAACGGTGGATGTTACTCGGTGTTGCGCTGGCATCCGGTGACGAAAGGGAGCTTCGGCTATACCGGCGGGACGAAGAATTCTCAATCAGGGCCGGCGATCGTGAACTCATGAACAGTCGTCTACATGGGTCGGAAGATGCGCTCGGGGAGCTGGCCTGTGCAAGGATTGCAGATTGTCCCCGGCCTCGAGTCCTGATCGGCGGGCTGGGTATGGGATACACTCTAAGGGCCGCGCTGCATGGACTGAGCGCTCAAGGCCAGGTGATTGTGGCCGAGCTGATACCGGAGGTAGTGGCGTGGAACCGGGGTCCCCTAGGGGAGCTTGCCGGCCAACCGCTTCGAGACGACCGGGTGACAGTACGCGAAGCCGATGTTGCCGGGATATTGCGCGCTGAGCAGCGTGCCTATGATGCCATCCTGCTGGATGTCGATAACGGTCCCAGGGGATTGACCAGGAAAGGAAATGACTGGCTTTATGCCGAAGGTGGTCTGAGCGCGGCTTTTGCGGCGTTGCGGCCTGGAGGTGTACTGGCCGTATGGTCGGCAGGTCCCGATCAGGCATTCAGCGATCGTCTGCGAAAGACCGGTTTCAAAGTGGAAGAGGTTCGCGTGCGGGCGCGTGACGCCCGTGCAGGAGCGCGACATACCATATGGATTGCCGGGCGTGCCGCACAATCGGCAGATCAGGAGCCCCCGGCACAGTGACCGGCCACCATCTTAGACCGGCCTTTTGGCAGCAAAACCGGAACCATCACATGTCACGGCCCGGCATCCCGTGTTAAGATCTCTACCAGGACCCTGAACCGAAAGGGCAGGACTTTTCAACCAATAAAGGAGCAACCTTTAAATATGTCATTCACAACCCTCGGCCTCTCGGCCGAATTACTCCGTGCCGTTGCCGATCAAGGCTACAGCAAACCGACTCCTGTTCAGAGCCGGGCAATCCCCGTAATTCTTGAAGGAAAGGACATACTGGCCGGTGCTCAAACCGGTACGGGCAAAACAGCCGGTTTCGCTCTCCCGCTGTTGCAGCTCTTGAGCAAACGCAGCAGTACAAATGGAAAGAATAGCGTCCGTGCTCTGATACTTACCCCGACACGTGAGCTTGCAGCTCAGGTCGAGGAGAGCGTAGCGGCCTATGGCAAATATCTGCCGTTGAAATCGGCGGTCATCTTTGGCGGGGTCAAGATCAATCCGCAGATCGGCCAACTCCGCCGAGGCGTCGATGTCCTGGTGGCAACCCCCGGGCGCTTGCTTGACCATGTTCAACAGCGGACCCTGGATCTTTCGAAAGTCGAGATATTAGTCGTTGACGAAGCAGATCGTATGCTGGATATGGGATTTATTCGGGATATCCGCAGGATACTCAAACTTCTGCCCGTACGGCGACAAAACCTTCTCTTCTTCGCCACCTTTTCCAATGACATCAAAAGTCTTGCCGAAAGTTTATTGAACTCCCCGGTCCTGATTGAGGTGGCCACTCGTAATACCGCGTCGGAGACTATTGAACAGTTGATCCATCCTGTGGATCGCATCCGCAAGCGCGAACTGCTCTCTTTTCTTATCGACTCCAAAAATTGGCGGCAGGTCCTCGTATTCACCCGAACCAAACACGGCGCCAACAAACTAACCAAGCAACTCGAGCACGATGGAATCAGTGCAGCGGCGATCCACGGCAACAAGAGCCAGGCGACGCGAACCCGGGCATTGGCGGACTTCAAGCATGGTGATGTCCGAGTACTGGTTGCTACTGATATTGCGGCACGGGGGCTCGACATCGATCATTTACCGCATGTGGTAAATTTTGAACTGCCAAGTGTGTCCGAAGACTACGTGCACCGTATCGGCCGCACCGGACGTGCCGAGCGCGAAGGAATTGCCATATCACTCGTCTGTATTGATGAGCGAGAGCAACTAAAAGGGATCGAACGTCTACTCAAGCACGCAATCCCCCGGGAAATAATCGAGGGATATGAGCCCGACCCATCAATAAAGGCCGAACCGATCCTCAGAGGGGGCAATAATCAAAACCAGCGCCAGGGAAGGAATTATTCGCCTGGCAAGTCCTGGAGCAATGCGAATAAAGAGCGGGGGAATGGACGGCGGGTGAGTGGGTGAATTAAGCAAAGGTGATGCCTTTACAGCGATAGCAGAAAAACGTCCCCGGCTATATCAGATGCTCTATCCAGACTGGAATTGCCTGGTCAGGTCGTCGGCGGAGACTATGGCAATGCCGCGCGGCCTCATTTTCTCCAACGCCGTGGACCGCCGCATGTCACTTGCCGAGGCGACGGCGTCCGCCACTACCACCGGAGCGAACCCTTGCCGAAGCGCACCCAAAGCGGTGCGCCAGATACATCCTTCGGCGAAGACCCCCGTAAGGATGACCCTTGCTATTCCCCGCGATTTCAGGAACGCCGTCAGATCGGAATTGGAAAAGGCATCGCCTTTAGTCTTGGCAAAGCGCGGCCCTTCCACCATGACGACACGCGGATCGATGCCGGAGCCGAGACGTCCGCTGATTGCTGCATGACGGCGGAACAAATTGGCCGGAAAGTCCCAGGGTGAGAATTCATTGACGACATAGGCCACCGGCCACCTCATCTCGCCGGCGAAGACAAGTAACCGATTTGCGGCGCTCAAAAGGCCTGCCACCTGGTTCCGGGCCACAGGCATGCGTCCCTTGTCGGCCAGAAAGTCGTTCTGGAGGTCGATCGCCAGCAGGGCGATTCCTTCTGCCCCTGTCTTGCTCATCTTCTCATTTCCGTCAGCGCTGTTGCGGTGTTTCGTGATACTCCTAACGCGGCGGATCATCACGGTGTGGTCACCGTCCAACCACAAGGACTACAAAGCTATTCTCGACCATCTTGGGCCGTGTTTTCGGTTCCGCAGTTGGGGCAAACTCTGCCGTGGGCAGGTAGATGTTGTGAGTCTTGGCATCGATCGCCATGGTGCGCGCTCCGGCCTGCGTGGTGACGGTCTCGGCCACCTCGAACTTCCCCGGGGAAGACTCCCTGACAACGGTCAGCGTGCCATCCCCGTTTGCACTGAAAGCGAGCCCCAATTCTTGATCGAAGCCGTTTCCATCGACTCGCTCACCTATGGGAACCGTTGCGATCACTTTGCCCGATTCCACATCGAGAACGGTCATGAGCTTGTTGCGGCACCCGGAAAAGACCCTGTGGCGCTCCCGGTCGATGGCAATTCCCGTGGGTTCTTCACCTGGTTTAAGCGAAAAGCGGTTCGTCACCGAGAGCTTTTGGCTGTCGATTTCTGCGACCTCGCTGGTGCTTTCGATATTTACATAGATTTTGCCTTTGCCGTCCGCCGCTGCAAACTCGGGCTTACCGCCGAGCGCAATGGTCTTGACAACTTCCCCGGAGGCGGCGTTGAATATGGTTGCATCCTGGCTGCGGCCATTGAAGGTGAATACCAGTTTGGAGAAAGGGTCGTACAGAATGGCATCGGGATTGGCGCCGGTTTTCACCTGGCCTGTGACTTTGAGGGTTTTTAAATCGAAAATGGCGGCTGTATCTGCTCGTCCGTTGCTGGTAAAGCCTCGATTGAGTTCAGGGGCCAAGGCGATTCCGTGGACACCCGGGGTATCGGGAATATCTCCAACCAGCTTGCCGGTTTCGATATCTACCACCATCACGTGAGTGGAGCGGGAAATGTAAAGCCGCCGGGCCGCGCTATCCACCGTCAGGTAGTCCCAGCCGCCCTCGCCGCCGAGTTGGAATCTATTTATCACGTGCCAGGCCGGACTGGCTGCATGCGCGTACGCACCGAGAAGCAGGCCGCAAAGCAAAAGGAATGCCTTCATGCCATTACGTTTGACTAAAGGGTAAGTTCTCCCAGGCAAATACCTGGCTTCTGCCTTTAGTGTCTGCATCGCCATGATGTACTCCTGTTCATCCCGCGGGGCTCTCCGTCATGGAGATTTTCTCCCCGGGGCGCGGTGAAAATTTGAATTCAATGCAGGATGCTATGGAAGGGTGGTCCGGATGTCAACGAGAAATGGCTGCCCTATACCTTCCCCATTTCCTGGAGCTATTGCTTATCACGAAGAGGGGACGCAGTGGGGTGAAGATTTAAGTCGTCACCAAGGCTGCCCCTGACCGGGTCCGGGAACGAAATTCTACGGCATCAAGGAATTTTCGACGTCAAAGAATCGGAATCGGAGCCGCTTCGCAAGACTGAATGGTAAAATCTCACCTTCTACTGGGGATATGGGGATTGACAAAGTCTGGCAGATTTTCTATTCTTCCCGGGAAATCAAAAAGGATTCTTAATGAATAAAGATCTGCTTTGCGATATTTGCGTTTTCTTTCCGGGTTGGCGCCGACCGAATGGACGTGCTTTTATGTCCTTTTTGGGATTCTTTTTTTTCTTTTTCAGGAGCGACCACCCGGGAGATTAGTTTACCGAAAAAAGACCCCTGGGTGGAGCGGGAATCCTCCCCGGGGCTGACATGGATACCAGACCCCGGGGAGTTTTCCTCGGGGTTTTTTTATTGTACTTAACCCAAGATCCGGACCGGAGGATTTGTCGTGATTCTTGTACTTGGAAAAGGAACAACAGAGGAAGAAGTGGAAAGGCTCAAAGAAACTTTGCGTTCCGAGGGCCACATGGTGAAGGAAATAGGGGGGGTGGAGGAACGGGTCCTGGGAGTTGTCGGCACCATGTACAGGGAAACTGCATATTATGAATCGATGCCCGGCGTAGAGAGGGCCGTCCCCATATCCAAGCCTTACAAGCTTGTGAGCCGCGAACTGCATCCCGCTCCCTCCATAATCAAAGTGGGAGATGTGGCCATAGGCGGGGACCGTCTGGTGGTGATTGCCGGTCCATGCGGCGTGGAGGGCAGGAAAATAACTCTGGATATTGCTCGCGCAGTGCGCAAACACGGCGCCGTACTGTTCAGGGGCGGGGCGTTCAAACCCCGGACCTCCCCTTATGCCTTCCAGGGTATGGGGGAGGAGGGGTTGAAGATACTCCGCGAGGTCAGGGAGGAGACGGGGCTTGGTATTGTTTCGGAGATAACCTCCCCGAGCCAGGCGGACCTCATGATGAAATACGTCGATATTGTTCAGGTCGGGGCTCGGAACATGCAGAATTTCGAGCTGCTGAAGTCGGTCGGCCGAATCGGGAAACCGGTGCTTTTAAAGCGGGGGCTCTCGGCGACCATCGAGGAATGGCTCATGTCCGCCGAGTACATTCTTTCCGAAGGAAACGACCAGGTAATCCTGTGTGAACGCGGGATTCGCACTTTCGAGCGTTATACGCGAAACACTCTGGACCTTACCGCTGTTCCGGTCATAAAGAAGCTTACCCACCTGCCTATTATAGTGGACCCGAGCCATGCCACGGGGATCAGGGAAAAAGTCAGTCCCATGGCCCGAGCAGCCATAGCCGCGGGTGCCGACGGTCTAATAATCGAAGTGCATACCGAACCCGAGAAAGCTCTTTCCGACGGACCTCAGAGCCTCTACCCGGAACAGTTCGAGCAACTCATGCGAGACCTTTACGTAATTGCTCCGGTCGTGGGAAAGCAGGTCGATTACGCCTACCTCGACAAAGCCGCAATCATGAAGCCGCGTTCGGGAGAGGGCAGGGCCCCTTCACTGGTCGCCTACAGCGGCGTGCCCGGCTCGTTCTCTCACAAAGCGTGCATGCAGTTTTTCGGAAGTGATATCCCCCTTCGGAACAGTTCCTCATTCAGGGAAGTCTTTGAACTGGTGGATAGCGAACAGGCGGCCTTCGGCGTCGTTCCCGTGGAAAACAGCCTTACGGGCAGCATTCATGAGAACTATGACCTGCTGCTTGAATATGAACTCAAGACAGTGGGTGAGCTGACCCTGAGGATCAAGCACAATCTGTTGGGGCAGGCAAACGCGCCGATCGAAGGTTTGGAAAGAATCTACTCCCATCCACAGGCCTTTCAGCAATGCAGGGAATATCTCGAAAAAAATCCCGGCTGGGACCTGATCTCATGTAAAGATACGGCTTCGGCTGTTCAAAGGGTGAGGGAGGGCGGCGACCCCAAGGAAGCTGCCATAGCCGGAGAAGAAGACGTCGAACAGCTTTCGCCGATGGCGGTGCTGAAGGAGGGCATCGAGACCAATCCCCGGAATTTCACCAGATTTGTTGTTATATCCAGGAATGAATCTCTTCCAGGCCCCAAGAACAAATCATCATTGATTTATTCGGTAAGCGACAAGCCGGGGGCTTTGTTCGAGACACTTCGGATTTTCGCGCAGAACGATATAAATATTGTCAAAATCGAGTCCAGGCCGATCCATAGCAGGCCATGGGAGTATCTGTTCTATGTGGATTTGGAGACCGACATCGCCGAAGAGAGCCGTCGGCATATTCTGAGCGAAATTATAGAAAAGACCGAGTTCTTCAAGTTTCTCGGAAGCTATAATAAGGGCTTCCAGTGTGAAAAATGAAGGACGAAGGGCTAAGAGTGAAGAGTAGAGTCAGAAGGGTGAAGTTTTCGCTCTTCACCGTTCACTCTTCTTTCTAAGCACGGCAATTGTGGCGCCCCAGCCGCCCGCGCCGCTTCCGGCTTCCCTGAACGAAATCACCAGGGGATGGCTCTTCAGGACCGAATGGACTATCTGGCGCAGGACCCCGATGCCTTTTCCGTGGATTATGCGTACCTCCTCGAATTCTTTCTCGCTCGCCGCTTCCAGGTAGTCGTTCAGAAGGTCCTTCACTTCTTTTGGCCTGAAGGTATGCAGGTCGATCGAGTCTTCGATGGGGTATTGGATCGTTTCGTCTTCTTTCATGGTTAACCGCCTGGGTTGTCAGCTCTAATGCGATCCGGCTAAAACAGCGCGAATCATAACTGTTTAAGAATGTTCTGGCAATTTGCGCTGAATTCTGTTTTGAATACCGGGCGCGGAACGAATTCAGTGTTCCCGAACATACCGAACAGGAACAGGAAAGAATTGAGTGCTTACGCATCTAATCTCGAATTTCGCAATTTGGTGTCTTCTGGGGTCAGGGTATTTTGGAGCGGCTTTTTTGATGGCGCTCGAGAGCATGATAGTCCCTGTGCCGAGTGAAGCGGTAATGCCTTTCGTCGGATTTATGGTTGCCGACGGCAAATGGGAACTCTGGCTTGCGATTGCAGCAACCAGCGCCGGTTCGGTAGTCGGGTCCGCGATTTCGTATACAATGGGCTACTACGGAGGAAAGCCCTTTGTGCTGAAGGCCGGCAAATACCTCCTCCTGAATCGGCACGATCTGGAGCGGACAGAGGATTTTTTCAGCCGCCGCAAGGGGACCATGACGCTTTTCATCTGCCGGTTCATACCCGTCGTGAGACACCTTGTCTCGGTTCCAGCGGGGACCGGCAAAATGAAGCTTCTGCCTTTCCTTCTGGCTACCCTTGTCGGCGCAACCCTCTGGAATTCATTTCTGCTTGCCTGCGGGATGTACCTTCGTGAGAGATGGGACCTGGTTGAGCGATATTCCCATCAGGTCGATATCGTAATCGTGGCGGTCCTGCTGATTGGATTGGCGTTCTTCGTGAGGTCCCGTTACAAGGTCGAGCCCAAATTGGATCAACCGGCCGACGAATAGTAAACGTGGAAGGTGAACTGATCACAGCTCAATCTTCGCTGCCTTCCCGATCTCCCACAATCGCGCTGCTTTCAATTTCGGAAAGAACGCGAATGACGCTCTGCGCTACATTCCCGGGCAGGCCTGCCCCTTCCAGTTCCGAGACCGAAGCTTCCTGGATTGCATCAAGGCTGCCGAAGCGTTGGAGGAGCATCTGTCTTCTGCCGGGGCCTATTCCCGGGATGCCGTCCAGCGCCGAGGTGAGAAGCGAAGTCCTGTGCACGTTCTGGTAATGCGAGATGGCGAACCGGTGGGCTTCGTCGCGTATTCGCTGGAGCAGGTGAAGAATGTCCGGATACCGGTGCAGGAAAAGGGGATTCTTCCGGCCGGGCAGATAGATTTTCTCGTATAATCCTTTTCCCTTCTCACCTACGTCGGATTCGCGTTCCTTCGCAATGGATGCGACCGGGAGATCCGAAGTCCCGAGTTGCTCCAGCAGGCGCACGATCGTGTTCAACTGCCCCTTTCCGCCGTCGAGAAGAAGCAGATCCAAGCCGGAGGAAAATTCCCGGTCGTTTTCGATAAGTCTGCCTATAACCTCGGCCATCATCGCCGGGTCGTCAGGTTCGCTCTTGAGCCTTATCCGGTAGCGCTTGTAGGAATTCTTATCCGGGCGTCCGTTTTCGAAAACCACCAACGCCCCGACTGCGTGCTGTCCCTGGATATTGGAGATGTCTACGCAGGCGATCCGCGCGGGCGTTCTCGGCAGTTTGAGGAGGTGCTGGAGGCTGTCGATGAGAGCCGAATCCCGCTTCTGCCATCGCCTTCGGCTGATGAATCTCTCGCGGGCGTTGGCCTGGGCCATATCGAGAAGATGCTTTCTGTGGCCTCTTTTTACGGGCCAGATCCGCACGCGTTTTCCCTTCAGATCGGATAGCCATTCTGCGAGGACCGTTTCGGAATCGAGCGAAACGGGAACGAGCACCTCATAGGGAATGAAGGCGCCCTCGTAGTAGTATTGCTGAATGAAGGCTGAAATCAGTTCATGCTCATCTCCCTTGGCCTCCTTGAGGTCGAATGCCCTCTGGCCCGAATGCACTCCCTGCCGGATAAAAAGAACGACCAACTCGGTCCGGTCTCCCTCCCGGTGGATTCCGACTACGTCCTGATCCATGAACCGGTCGGATACTATATGCTGCTTTTCGATTGTGGCCGCCACATTTCGCAGCCGGTCGCGGTAGAAAGCGGCCAGTTCGAACTGCATGCCTTCGGCGGCCTCCTGCATTCTTTGTTTTAGCTGCCTCTGGAGGATGTCGGTCTTTCCTTCCAGGAAGAGCACCACTTCCTCGACCATCTTCATGTAGTCTTCCGTGGAAACTTTGCCTGCGCATGCGCCGAGACATTGACCCATCGGGAAGTTGAGGCAGGGACGCTCCCTGGGGATGAGTTTTTTGCCCCTGCAAAGCCTCAGCGGAAAAAGCTGGTGCAGGTACTTGAGCGTGTCGCGGGCCGCTCGAGCCGAAGTATAAGGGCCGAAGTAGAGCGCCCCGTCTTTTTGAAACCGGCGGACTATGTCCAGCCTGGGGTAGGGGTCACGAGGATCGATCCGGATCGAGAGGTAATTCTTGTCGTCGCGAAGTACGACATTGTAGCGCGGGCGGTGTCTCTTTATCAGGCTTGCCTCGAGGAGCAGCGCCTCCTTTTCCGATGATGTAATCGCGTATTCGAGATCGGCGGCCTTGGCGAGCATGATCCGGGTCTTGATATCTATCGCGTCGCCGCCCCGGAAATAATTGCTGATGCGTTTCCTCAGGTCCCGCGCCTTTCCGACGTAAAGGATAGCGCCGCCCGCGTCCTTGAAAATGTATATGCCGGGCAGGTGCGGAAACGCGGATATCCGGTTCGCAAGGGCTGCGGGTCCGGGCGGTTCCAGGGCGGAGGCTTGGGACGTGTCTTCGCTATCAGGCCCTGCCGGTGTTCTTTGGTTTTCGCCTTCAGGCATTGTTGTATCTATTTTCATTTAAATTACCGATGAATTACCGGAATCTCGATTATTCGGTTTACAATTATAGCACAGAAGCCGGGGTCCGTGGTAATCCGGCTCATCAAGGCGCTCGGGGGGATTGGCGGGTCCAAATGTGTCCATGACCGTGGGGAGGACCACACTGCTTCCGGGGGGGCGGCTAACGTTTCCGAAACTTGTGAAGAATCTCGCTTGACATGCAACTAAAAGGTTGCATATTACAGGCATGGACTTGGAAATAAATAAGGTGTTCAAGGCACTGGGGGACCCCAGCCGCCGTCTCTTGCTCGATCGGCTGCACGCTGATAACGGACAGGCGCTGGGGCAGCTCTGCGCCTGCCTGGACATGACCCGGCAGGCGGTGACCAAGCATCTGGCGGTGCTGGAGGCGGCGAATCTCGTGGTCACTGTATGGCGCGGCCGCGAGAAGCTGCATTACCTCAATCCTGTGCCGATTAACGAGATTTACGAACGCTGGATTGGTAAGTACGAGCGCCACCGGGTAGGGGTGCTCTATGACTTGAAGAAAGCACTTGAGGAGGAACACGATGGATAAGCCGCAGTTTGTATACGTGACGTACATCGCGACAACGCCGGAGAAGCTTTGGAACGCCCTGATCGACCCTGAGATGACCTCTAAGTACTGGCAGATGGTGAACGTGTCCGACTGGCAACCCGGCTCCGCATGGGAGCATCGGCGTTCGGTCGAAGAAGGGACGCCTCTCTTGGTCGGAAGGATTCTTGAGAGTTCCCCGCCTCGCCGGCTTGTCTTGACATGGGCTTTCCCGGCTGACGCCCCACGTGAGGAGAAGCACACGCGGGTCACGTTCGAGATTGAACAGGTTCGCGGCGTGGTGCGTCTTACCGTAACTCACGACCGCCTTGAGCCTGACTCCGAGATGCTTCATGGCATCACCGATGGTTGGCCCAAGGTGCTCTCGAGCCTCAAATCATTGTTGGAAGTAGGGCGGCCGCTCCCAAAGTTGTGGGAATAGGCCGACTCATCTGTAGAAGGAAGGGGAAGGGCCGTACCGGCCCTCCTTTTAAGGTCCCCCTTTACTCCCTCGGATCACTCCCTTGCCTTGAGCCTCTTGTTCAACGCGGACGGGCTGATCCCAAGCATTACGGAAGCTGCTCTCTGGTTGTTCCTGGCCCGGTACAAGGCCTCCTCGACCAGGGCTTCCCCCGCTTCCCTCAAAGTCGGGAGTTTTCCGAACTGCCTGAAGAGAGCCTTTCGGGTGCCCGGGCAATCCGATGCGGACGCGTCGTTCTCATAAATCCGCGATTGAAAAACCTCCATCGAGATCGCGCCGGATGAGTGCTTGCCGACGGCGTCGTAGACCATGGCGCGAAGCTCCCGCACGTTTCCAGGGAAATGATGGGTCGCCAGAAGCTGCGGCAATCGTGGCGGACAGGAAGGCTTGGGTTTGCCGAACTCCCGGGAAGCCTCTTCCAGATAATAGTCAAGCAGGAGCGGGACGTCGCTCGGCCGTTCACGCAAGGGCGGAATATCTACATGGTGCGTCCTCAGCCGGTAATAAAGGTCCTGCCGCATTCCGCCGTCGTTCGCAAGTTGTTTCAGGTCTCTGTTTGTCGCCACCAGGATCCTGGCGTCAACCGAGCGCGGCTTGTCCGATCCCAGCGGGAAATACTTGCGATCCTGCAATACCCGAAGCAGCTTGATCTGCGAAGCGGGCGAAAGGTCTCCTATTTCATCCAGGAAGACCGTTCCGCCCGCAGCCGTCTCGATGAGTCCCCTGCGGACGTCTGACGCCCCGGTGAATGCCCCCTTTTTGTGCCCGAAGAGAGTGTCTGAAAATGCGTGGTCGTCCACTCCCGCCGCATTCACCGCTACGAATTCTCCTGACCTGCTGCTTGCAAGGTGGATCGCCTTCGCGAACAATTCCTTTCCCACGCCCGTCTCACCGGTGATAAGCACCGGCTCGTTTCCCCCGGCTATGGCCTCGCAATACATGAAGAGGCTCATCATTTTCCTGTCCTGGGTGATTATTTCCGAAAACGCTTCCGGCTTTTTCAGGCTGTCGGTCAGCAAATGATGGACAAGGAGGTCGTTTTGGCGCTTGAGCTGCCGGTAGTCGATAGCTCGTTTTATGCTTGATGAGAACTGGTCCACGTTTACGGGCTTGGTCAGGTAGTCGAAAGCCCCCTTGCGCATGCACCGGACTGCGGTCTGCAATTCGTCGACCGCCGTGATCATTATTACCGGGATATCGGGAAATCTGAGGGTGATTTCCTCGAGCAGACTCTCCCCCGATCTTTTCGGCATGATAATGTCCAGCAGGACGGCTTCGACGTCTTTCTCCTCCAGGATGTGCATGACTTTGGTCTCGTCCTGGCATGCAATCAGGTTGTTGACGCCGTCGAATATCAGCGTGATTCTGAAGCTCTCGAGCACCTTGGCTTCATCATCCACGAGCAGGATCGGATGTTCGGGGAAAGAACGGGTTTGCATTTGCGGCCCCTATTTGTCTTTACCGTATGCGGGAAGCTCGATGATGGCGGTCGTGCCCTCTACCGGCGTCGAAACGATCACAATGCGCCCGCTGTATGCCTCGATTATTTTCTGTGAGATCGCAAGACCCAGGCCGGTGCCCCCGGTTTCACGCTTCGTGGTGAAAAAAGGGTCGAAAACCTTCTTCATGTGCTCGGGTTCGATTCCCGACCCGTTGTCTCTCACTTCCAGCCCGACCATCGCCCTTTCGGGTTCATAATAAGTCCGGACGCTCAGTAATTTCCCTTTGTCCGTCAGCGACTCCAGGCCGTTTAGAATCAGGTTGATCGCTACCTGTTCCAGTCGTTGAGTATTGGCCTCCACCGCTGGAATGTTTTCCCCGTATTCGACCAGGAGGTTGTCGGTCGCTTTGCGGAGTTTGCTCGCCATAAAGTTCAGCGAGGATCTCAGGACGGCATTGACATCCACCATTTCGGTCTCCCCGGAACTTTTCCGGGACACGAATTCCCTCATGTCGTGCACAATGTTCCTGATGCGCTCCGAACCTTCGATAATCCCGTCAAGAAGGGCGGGTATGTGTACTCTGGCCTGGGAATAAGGGACCTTGCCGATGAGAAAATCTCCATTCTCCTCGGCATATTCGTCGAGCCGTTCCAGCACGTCCTCCCAGGTCTTCTTCAGAACCGGGGCGTTCAACAGGATAAAGGTATTGGGGTTATGGATCTCGTGACCTATGCCGGCCGCCATTGTTCCAAGGGAAATCATCTTGTCGGCGTGAACCAGTTGCTCGTCCTTCTCACGCGCATCGAGCTCGGCGGCCCTTCTCCTCGTTATGTCGAGCAGGCATCCGATCAGGTGCGTCTTGCTGCCAAGGAAAACCCTGTCGACCGTTTTCAGTACGTAGACTTCCCTGCCCGGTCCGGTCAGGATTCTGTCTTCCAGGGAGTTGCCCCCATCTTTGAAACACATGGCGGCATCGTCCGCGACAAATGATTTGAAGCATCCAGGACACGGACATCCCGGCATTTCCTCCAGCGGCATGTCCAATAGTTCCGCAGCGGCCCTGTTTGCTATTCGGATGGTCCTCGTGCCGGCGTCGATCACCAGAACCCCGACCGGGATGGATGCAAGTATGGACTGAAGAGTATCCTCGCTTGCGCGGAGATCTTCGAGGGACATTTCCTGCATTTCCCGTGTGCGGCCCAGCTCTTCCTGCTTTTCTTCCAACGCCTTGCACGTCCCTCTAAGTGTCTGTTCCGCCTTTCTTCTGATCCTGCCCAAAACAAGCAGCCGGAAAATCAGCGCGCTTTGGGCGAAGAAGAAAAGCAACGCAAAGGCCACGTGTTTCCTGTAGTCACGCAATAACGAATGCGACCTGTTCACCACCTCGTAGCCCTCCGGGAGATTTTTTTCCGAAAGATGCCACCTGGCCATCTGCCGCTCGTCGGCCTGCCTGAGGGGAGGCACCCGGATTGCGCCTGGCTTGGCCGCGATGTTTTTCATTCCGAAGAGGCCGAGAAGTGTCTGGCCGGCGACAAAGCCTTGCCGATAGACAGGGAACATGGAGCCACCCACTATCCCGTGCCCCATGAACGGATCTGCAACTCCGTAAACGGGACAACCGCCCGCTTCCGAAAGCTTTTCGGCCACGAACTGTGAATGGTACGATCTGCCCGCTCCGTCTCTCATAAAGAGTAGGAAGAGGATAGCATCATTTGCATTCAGTTCCTTGACGGCGGCGAGCAGTTCATCGTACCGGCTAACGGGCATGAACACGAACTCGGGTCCGTCTCTGTATTGCGAAACGACTTCCCGCATAGAGTCCCACCTGGCACGCTCGAAGGGGTGCGCCCCTAAAACTATGTATATTTTTCTCACTTTGGGCTGTAAGTGAAGGATGAGGTCTATGGTTTGCTCGGCATCGTCCCTGTCAGCCAAAATAGGGATAATCTCCCTCCCTGAACCCTCGCTTGCGTATTCTCGTTTCGATACGCCGACCGCCACGGCAGGGGTCCCCGGTGAGAGCGAACTGCACCGTCTGAGCAAAAAATTGAGAGACCATTCGCTGAATGTCACGATCGCATCAAAGTTCTTCGAAGCGTACTTGGTGCTGAGGAATGCAGCCAGGGAATTGAGGTATTCGTTGCTCTCGATTCGATCCATGTCCAGGTTTTCCTGGAATATTTCGAACGTGTTCAGGTCATAGGGTTCCAGGGACGTTGTTAGTGCGGAAAGAAACCTTGCACTAACGGGAAGAGCGCGGTCGAAAGGATTAATAATAAGGATGCTGTGTCTCACCTGCTCCTCGGAAGAAACCGGGCTGCTCTGAAAAAAAAGTAATGCCAGCACGAACATGACTGTCACACCATGGCGCATCGCTCGCATAATGGCGCCCATTCTCATTTTCTCTCCCGGGAATGCCCCCGCGCGAATTTCACGTTTGTTAAATGAAAACCTCATCGAGCCCGTGTTGATTTTCCTCAATACTCTGTTGGCTTATCTCAACTTCTCATGTTGAGTCATTTTAGCGAACCATGCTGGGCTATGCGACATTCCTACCGTCCTCTGCAGTGGAACAAAATAGCTGGTCCGCATTGAGAAAATTCAATCTGTTCTCCTTTGCTTTAAGCCCATAACCTGTCTCCCTCGCACCGGATGCCGTCGGTCACCCGGATGCCCGGTGTGCCGCAGAACATTGCAGCACGCCGTTTCGAACCACTCCACGATGAACACTCCTTTTTGCCTGTGCCGATTCCACCCTGCAAAAATTGTCCCTGGCTTGGAATTTGTAAAGTTCTTTTAACACGCCCGGACGCTGCGACCGCATGGGCAGGCATTGCCGCCTGCCGCAATGTTGTGGGATGAGTGCCCCGTGCCGGCGCCCGTTCAATCGGATCATTCTACTAAGCATGGGAAGGAGGCAGCAACACAATCTTTGTCTTAGTTCATGTTCCCGCGTCCAGGCATGTATTTGCTATGCAGATAATCTGCATATGGTCTGATGTTCAGACATTCCCCACTCCTGGGGGGGAGTGTCCCGGTTATCCAATCTATTTCCAATGCACTGCGACATTAGGAGGGGAATGATGTCAGAGAAGACGTTCAGTAAATCCGGGGCTCCAGAGGTGGATACCGAACGACGGAAATTCCTAAAGGGCACCGGGGCGGCAATCGCTTCGGGGCTGGCGGTCCCGATCCTGGCGAGTTCGCGCTCGGTCGCGGCGGGCGAGGAGGGTGACGAGAACAGCGCCGCAGTGGAGCGCGTGGCACAGGCGGAGGTGTCGAAGGGCTCATGGAACAAGCCGAACATCGTCATCATCATAACCGACGAAGAGCGATATCCAATGCACTGGCCTACGGGCTGGGCCGATGCCAACCTGCCCAACCGCAAGCTGCTCGCGAACCACGGGCTGACTTTTACGAATGCGTGCACCGCTACGTCACCGTGTTCACCCGCTCGTGGGGTTCTCTTCACCGGTCTCTATCCGACCGAGAACGGGGTTACCAACAACTCTGGCAGTACAGGGGCCCCGGAGCTCTCGCCATCGCTTCCTAATATGGCCACGATGCTGGCCGGCGCGGGTTACGATGTGCAGTATCGGGGAAAGTGGCACCTCACCTGCGACTCCAGCGGCACTCTAAATGCTAATTCCGCCAGGGACCTGGAACTCTTCGGCTTCAATGGCTGGGAGCCACCCGAGGCGGGGTGCACCCTGAACGATGTTCAATTCGGCGGCGGCACGACCGATTTCGACGAATGGTACGCCACCGGCGCTGCGGATTTTCTGAAAACCAGAAAATCGTCCAAACCCTTTGCTCTTATCGTCAGCCTGGTCAATCCACACGACGTCTGCGGCTACCCCGGCACAGGGTCGCAGGGGGCGGGGTGGAATGCGCCCTCCAAAAGCACTATCGCGCCTTACAAGGGAACGGCCAACTATGCCAACGTGGATCTGAACGCCTCCCCCCTGGACCAGATCCAGCTTCCGCCCAACTTCGCCCAGGACCCCTACAAACCGGCGTGCCAGGCCGAGTCAAATACAATGATAAACGGAATGTTGGGAGCACTCAACGATAACGAGGACTACCTGAATTATGTCCGTTACTATGCCTATCTGCACATGGTAGTCGACCAGAATATCGGTACGGTGCTGGACGCGCTCCAGTCCAGACGCTCCCTGTATCGAAACACGATAGTCATCCGTCTGGCCGACCACGGCGACATGGGGCTGTCACATGGCGGCCAGCGGCAAAAAATGTATAATGCTTACGAGGAAACGATCCACACGCCGCTCGTGATTTCCAACCCGGTTCTCTTCCCGAAGCCCGTGCAGACTTCGGCGCTGGCCTCGAATGTGGACATTATGCCCACTCTTGCCACCATCGCCGGCGTCCGGGAGAAACCGACCTTGCGGGGTGTCGATCTGACCCCGATCATCCATGATGCCGTCAAGCATCCTGCCACGCCCTCCGTGACGGTCCAGGATGGCGTGCTCTTCACCTATGACTCGCAAACGGCCGAATCCAATGGCATTGTGAGCCAACCATGCTGTATCCGCTGTCTGCGCCAGAACCGCTGGAAGATAGCCATGTACTTCGACCCGAACGGAACGCAGCCGTCGGTGTACGAGCTTTATGATCTTCAGAACGACCCACTCGAGCAGAACAACTTGGGCAATCCGAGCAACCCTAGCTACAACGCCACTATGTTGGCGACAATGCAACAGGCGCTCCAGGCCAAAATGGAGGAGACCAACACGGCCAACCTAACGCTAGGCTAAACTCCGGAAGAACTCCTGCTTTTGCCAGGGGACACTCGGCACACGCAGGAACTTGCACATCAACGAGACGCCGGCGCGCGAAAGCGCGCCGGCGCAACTGCGGGGGGCCGGGGAGCATCGCTCCCCGGCAAGCTTTTTACCAGCAATTGAGCAACAGGACTGGGGTTAAAACATGGCAACCACGCAACCCCGCATGCCGGTTTCTGAAATTTCCTCCTCGATGCCGCCGGCGTTCCACGTGATGACAAAACCCTGCGGGGCGCTTTGCAATCTCGGATGCCGGTATTGCTTCTATAGTTCCAGGGAAGGGCTCTATCCGGGCAGCGACTTTCGGATGTCCAAGAAGCTCCTGGAGAGCTACATCCGCCAGCATATCGAAGCGCATCTCGCCCCGGAGATCATCTTTAGCTGGCAGGGCGGCGAACCTACCTTGATGGGTCTCGATTTCTTCCGAAGGGTTGTCGGTCTGCAGCAAAAATACAGTAGACCCGGAACACGGATATTGAACGCGTTCCAGACCAACGGCACGCTGCTGACTGAAGAATGGTGCAAGTTCTTCCACGAGAACCAGTTCCTCATAGGACTCAGCCTTGACGGACCGCGAGAAATCCACGACGCCTGGCGTGTGGATAAAAGGGGCGGGGCCACTTTTGACCGCGTGATGGCCGGGGTTGCGCTCCTAAAGGAGCACCAGGTCGAGTTTAACGTTCTCGCGTGCGTCCACGCCGCCAATGCCGCTCACGGACTGGAGATTTACCGGTTTCTGCGGGATGAGGCAGGCGCTTCCTTTATTCAGTTCATCCCGATCGTCGAGCGCGACGACAAAAAGGGAGGCGTGACAAGCTGGTCCGTAACGGGACGGCAATACGGCGAGTTCCTCATTTCGGTCTTTGATGAATGGGTGCGTTTTGATGTCGGGCGCATGTTTGTGCAAATCTTCGACGTGGCGCTCGGCGTCTGGTTCGGCCAACCAGCCGCGCTGTGCGTATTTTCCGAAACCTGCGGCAATGGCGTCATCCTCGAGCACAATGGCGATTTATTCTCATGCGACCATTTCGTCGATCCCGGCCACAAGCTCGGGAACATCACCCAGACGCATCTGGCGGAACTCATCGCCTCACCTCGACAGCGGGCGTTCGGACTGGATAAACGCGACACGCTGCCGCGAGTCTGCCGCGAATGCGCGGTACGGTTCATATGCAACGGGGCCTGTCCCAAAGATCGCATTAGCACAGGCGCCGACGGGGAGCCGCCCGTTAACGTTCTTTGCGAAGGCTACCGCGCCTTTTTCACGCACATTGACCTGCCCATGAAGATGATGGCCGAACTCCTGCGCCAGCGCCGGCCGCCTTCGGAGATAATGACTCTTCCGGGTGCTAAATTGCGGAATTAAGGGATGGGAATTGAGTGTACTGTCCACATGTTTGGGTGAATTTTCAACGGTTTGCATCGCGATGCTGCAAAAGAAAGAGAGAGGTATAATTTGCTGAATCCAACCGAAATGCTCCTTTTGCTTCTTGGTGTCGTCATTCTAGTAGGCGGCAAAAAGCTGCCCGAACTCGGAAGCGGCCTGGGTAAAGGCATCAGCGAATTCAAAAAAGCTGTAGGCGGCGACAAACCTGCGGAAAGTCAAAATCAGATCGGCGACCGTGAAGCCAACCTCAGTGGTGTAAAGGTGGCGGAGCCGGCCGAATAAAGAAGACTTGGACGCACCCTCCTTTTAGAGTCCCCCTTTACTCCCTCGGATCACTCCCGTGTCTTGAGCCTTTTACTCAACGCCGGCGGGCTGATCCCCAGCATTGCGGAGGCGATCCCGCTGCTGCTTGACTACTACATCGAAGAGGCAGCCGGCGAATTCGGCAAACCCAAGCCCTCGTACCCGCCACGGTTGCCGCAGCTTCTGGCGACCCATCATTTCACTGGAAACTTGCGGGAGCTTAGCGCCATGGTCTACGACGCCGTCGGCAAGCACTCATCCGGCGCGATCTCGATGGAGGCTTTTCAATCGCGGATTTATGAGAACGACGCGTCCGCCTTGGATTGCCCGGGCGCCCAAAAGGCTCTCTTCAGGCAGTTCGGAAAACTCCGACTTTGCGGGAAGCGGGGGAAGCCCTGGCAGAGGAGGCTAGGATTGCGTGATACCGGCTGATCGAGGAAAATATGATTAGAATAAAGCGTGTCTGCGAATCGCCCGCAGACGATCATAGGGTCCGTTTTTTGGTCGAGCGCCTATGGCCCCGGGGGATGAGAGTCACTCCACATGGATGCCTGGCTCAAAGAGGTGGCCACGAGCGACGCTTTGCGTCGTTGGTTCGGACACGATCCGGCGAAGTGCACCGAGTTCAGGGAGCGTTACTTTACCGAGCTGGATGCCGAGCCTGAAGACCCCATCCACAACTCCAGTGGAAAATGCTTACTATGAAAACAGGTTGATTTTTCAAGCAAGAATGCAAGCAGGAGACCAGATCGTTTCATGACCTACACAAAACCATCATCTGTGCCGCTTCCCGGCGAGCAGCCAGACCGGATGTTTCCGAAGCTGACGTCGGAGCAAGTGTCGCGCATCGCTTTGCATGGCCAGGCGCGGCGAACCAAAACTGGTGAGGTGCTTACCGAAACCGGCGAGGAAACCACCCGGTTCTTTGTCGTCAAGACGGGACAGATTGACATTGTCAAGGTATCCGGCGACGCCGAGGAAGTTATAGCCATCTGCAGGACGGGCCAGTTCACCGGCGAAGTAAACCTGCTTTCTGGGCGCCGCGCACTCGTGCGACTTCGCGCGAGCGAATCCGGCGAAACCATTCAGTTGGACCGCGATCAACTGGTGAGTCTTGTGCAGGCCGACAGCGAGCTGAGCGAAATCTTCATGAGGGCCTTCATTTTGCGGCGGGTGGAGTTGATTGAACGGGGAGCCGGGGACGTCGTGCTCGTTGGCTCTAGCCATTCTGCGGGAACGCTTCGCCTCCGGGAGTTTCTCACGCGCAATGGCCATCCTTTCGCCTCCGTCGACTTGGAACGTGACCCTGACATCCAGGAACTGCTCGATCGTTTTCAGATCGAGGTCCAAGACGTTCCAATCGTGATCTACCGAGGTCATCATGTGTTGCGGAATCCGAGCAACCAGCAACTCGCGGACTTTCTTGGCTTCAACGATGCCATCGATCGGACGAAGATCCGCGATCTCGTGGTCGTCGGCGCCGGGCCGGCGGGGCTGTCGGCTGCCGTGTACGGGGCATCGGAAGGGCTCGATGTCTTGCTGCTGGAAACCAATGCGCCTGGAGGGCAGGCGGGCTCAAGCTCAAGAATCGAGAACTATCTTGGCTTTCCGAATGGCATCTCGGGGCAGGAGCTAGCTGCACGTGCCTACACCCAAGCACAGAAGTTCGGCGCCCAGGTGCTCATCGCGAAATCCGCAACACGGCTCCTACGCAATCAGAAGCCATACAGAATAGAAATTGACGAAGGTTCGCACATACAAACGCGGACAGTGATCATCGCGACCGGCGCACAATACCGGAGGCTCGCCCTTCAGAACCTATCACAGTTTGAAGGGGCAGGTGTGTACTACGGTGCTACGTTCATAGAATCCCAGTTATGCGGCGGCCAGGAAGTCATTGTGGTGGGCGGCGGTAACTCCGCAGGTCAGGCGGCCGTATTTCTGGCTCGGACCGTAAGGCGCGTGCATGTTCTGATCCGGTCAGGCGGCTTGGCGGAGACTATGTCGCGATATCTCATCAGGCGCATGGAAGACAATCCCGCAATCGTATTGCGAACGCATACCGAAATTATCGCGCTTGAAGGCGGTGATCATCTCGAGCGCGTTCGCTGGCGTAACAATGAATCGGGAAAGACCGGAACTCACGATATCTGCCACGTGTTCCTCATGACCGGTGCCGTTCCGAACACACACTGGCTCAACGGTTGCGTGGCGCTCGACGACAAAGGGTTCATAAGGACAGGGCCGGATCTATCAAAAGATGACTTAACCGCAGCGCAATGGTCGCTTGCCCGAAGTCCCTATTTCCTGGAAACGAGCATACCTGCAGTATTTGCGGTTGGCGACGTCCGGTCAGCCAATCTCAAGCGTGTGGCATCGGCAGTTGGGGAGGGATCGAATGCGGTCTCGTTCGTCCATCGTGTGTTGAACGAGTAAAGGAGAGGATGAACTATAACCGGACCAGGGCTTTATACATGGCTGAAAAATATGCTCACTAAAGCTGATTGAAACGGAGGTAAGGCAATGGCCAGGAACTGTTCACATCTTGAAGAGGTAAGGGCAACTCCGCCGAGAACTAATGGCTGCGAAGAGTGTCTGCAGACGGGCGATTCCTGGGTACACCTGCGTCTTTGCGAAACCTGCGGACATGTGGGCTGCTGCGACAGTTCCAAAAACAAACATGCCACCGGGCACTTTCGCAGCACTAAGCACCCGGTGATCAGATCGTTCGAGCGGGGCGAGACCTGGCGGTATTGCTATATCGATGAGCAGATGGCTGAATCCTGATGAGGTGAAATCTCTACTTACCATGCTATGACCTGCATCCTCGAAGTAACTGGCAGCATGTGCAACACAGCGATCTTGATTTTCCCCGATTAGACATTAACCTCACTGCATGCTTGGCTTGGGTTAAGACAGCCCATATGTCGAAATGGACACTAACCCGCCAAGAAACGGCTGCGTCGACATGATTTTATTTTCGATTGCAGTCCCTGTAATTTTCGAGGTTGTCAGCTTAAGCGGAGCGACTTCATTTTTAGGTTCGGGACCTTCAGGAAAGCCGCTCCGGTCATGAACCTTGAACCTGGATGAGTGTTTCCGGCGGCTAGTTTTGGAGAGATCATGATTTCAGTCCCCAATTCCCTGAAGGCCGCCTTCTTCCTGCCACTCGCTTCCTGCTTTTTGATGCTGCTTTTACCCGCAGGCTGCAAGCAAGAACAACAATCTTTTCAACCCCCGCCACCCAAAGTTGTCGTTAGCCAACCCGCGAAGGAGGAGATTGTCGACTACCTTGAATTCAGAGGCAATACGCAGGCCATCAACACTGTCCAGCTTCGCGCCCGCGTAGAAGGATACTTGGACGGCGTTTACTTCAAGGATGGAGATATCGTCCAAAAAGATCAGTTGCTTTTTCTAATCCAGCAAGACACATATTTTGCACAGCTCCAGCAGGCCGAAGGCAGTGTTCTAAACCAAGAGGCGCTTCTGGATCATGCAAAAACGGAGTTCGCCCGTTTCTCCAATCTTTACAAGCAGAAAGCAGCCGCTGACACAGATGTCGACAATTGGCGCAATCAGCGCGACACGGCGCAGGCCGGTCTGGTCTCGGCCGAAGCGCAGCGAGCCCTGGCAAAATTAAATCTCTCATATACCTGGGTATTGGCTCCCTTTACGGGACGTATGGACAGGAGGCTTGTCGACCCCGGAAACCTGGTTGGCTCTGCCGGGAGCAGTACCGTTTTGGCCGAACTGACCCAAATCGACCCGCTCTATGTCTATTTCAATATTCCTGAAACGGTCATCCCTTCTTACATACTGGATGCGCGAACCGCTGCCCTCAAGCCGTCCAGCTCGAAACAGGACGCTCAAAAACTCCCTGTTTTCATGAACCTGTCCAATGGCGAAGAGTATCCGCACGAAGGGTATCTGGATTTCTCATCAAGTACGATCAACACGTCAACTGGAACGCTGCTTCTTAGAGGCGTTTTTTCAAACACTGACGGCAGAATACTTCCAGGCCAGTTTACCAGGGTGAGGCTGCCGCTGGGGAAAAAGAGGCCGGCTATTCTCGTCCCTGAGGCCGCGGTGCAATACGACCAATTAGGCACTTATGTGCTGCTTGTAAATGAGAAGAATGTGGTCGAACGCCGCAACGTAAAAACCGGGGCTCAAAAAAAAATTTTTATGTCATCGAGGAAGGTCTTAAGGGCGATGAGTGGGTTGTCACAACCGGTGTGCTGAAGGCAGCTCCCGGCAAGCCGGTTACTCCCGAACGGGCTCCGGTGCAGGCGTCGGCGGAAAAACCCGATCAAGGGACAGCCAAATGATGATCTCAGAGTTTTTCGTTGACAGACCTATTTTCGCAAATGTGATCGCCTTCGTTACAATTGTAATAGGCATTGTTGCGTTGTACAGCCTTCCAGTCGCCCAATTTCCCCCGATCGTCCCGCCAACGATACAGGTTTCGACGCGATTACCCGGCGCAAGCGCCGAAGTCGTCGCGACAACCATCGGTGTTCCTATCGAGAACGCCGTCAACGGGGTCAAAGGCTCGATATACATGTCATCGGTCAGCGGCAGCGACGGTTCGTATACACTTACAGTCACCTTCGACGTCGGAACCGACATCAATACGTCTCTGGCCCTGGTCCAAAACTTCGTAAACACCTCGCTTTCCCAGATTCCGGGCGGCGCTCAGCTTCAGGGAGTAACTGTCAGGCAAGTTTCTCCCAATATTCTGCTGGTAGTCGGCCTCTACTCAGATGATGACCGGTTCGACGAGATTTTCCTTTCCAATTATGCTCTCATAAACCTTCAAAACCCGATCGCCCGGTTGCCCGGCATCGCTCAGGTTAAAATTTTCGGCGCCGGACCTTACAGCATTAGAGTGTGGCTCGATCCCCTGAAGCTTGACTCATATGGAATTACGACTAACGATGTGCTTAGCGCCATCCAGGGACAAAACATCCAGGTCACTCCAGGTGCGCTTGGCGCACCCCCGGTGCCTTCCGGACAACCCTCCCAGTTTACGATCAACACGCTAGGCCGTCTTTCCGACACCAGCCAGTTCGAGAATATAATCGTCAAGACGGGCACCGGTCAAGCCCCCGAGATCGTGCGTCTGCGCGATGTCTCCCGTGTAGAACTGAGCCAGCAGAGCTACGTCAATTTTTCCAATTTAAAGGGTCAAAAAGCTGCCCTGATCCCCATCTTCGCCTATGATGACGCAAATGCCATCAATGTCGCAAACAGCGTTTACAAGGCGATGGCCGATATGAGCAAAAATTTTCCTGACGGACTCAAATATAATATCGGGTATGACACTACCCTGTTTGTCCGCGAAGCGATCTCGAAAGTATATGAAACACTCATTATTGCCGGCATCCTTGTGCTGATCGTAATACTTCTTTTTCTCCAGAACTTTCGGGCTATGCTGGTTCCGGCCACAACCGTGCCGGTCACCATTATCGGCGCTTTCATAGCTATCGCCGCGCTCGGCTTTACCATTAACCTGATGACGCTTTTCGCTCTCATTCTGGCTATCGGCATCGTAGTCGATGACGCAATAGTTATCGTGGAGGGCGCTTCATACTACATAGAGAGAGGACTGGCGCCCAGGGAAGCCACAATAAAGGCCATGAGCGAACTGACCGGCCCCGTTATGGGAATTACTCTTGCCCTGGTTTCAGTTTTTCTGCCGGCCGCCTTTTTCCCGGGCATAACCGGCCAGGTATTCCGCCAGTTTGCGCTCGTTATCGCTTCAACTGCAGTTATAAGCGCCATGAACGCTCTTACGCTCAAACCGGTCCAGTGTGCCTTCTGGTTGAAGCCACACGATAAAGAGCATCGTCCAAACTGGTTCTACCGCGGGTTCAACAGGTTCTTTCAATGGGGTACCGACGTCTACATGGTTGCCGTTGAGTTCATGGTCAGGCGGCCTGTCATGATGTTCATAGTCTTCGTCATTATTATAAACGTTTCACTATATTACTTCCTCAGCCGTCCGACCGGGTTTCTTCCAACCGAAGACCAGGGATATGGGGTTTTATTTGCCCGCCTGCCGGAAGGATCGTCACTGCCCCGCAATCGCGAGGTGGCCAACAAAATAAATGATATCCTCAAACGAACTCAAGGGGTTGAGACCTGGGTTACGATAGGAGGCTTCTCTTTCCTGGACTTCGCAAACGTCTCCAATATTTCATCAACATTTGTGGTGTACAAAGATTGGAAAGAACGCGGGCAGGCCCTCAACCAGGACGTCATATTATCCAATATCAACCGGGAACTGGCCGGGCTTGCGGAGGTGCAGGCATTCGCAGTCATTCCGCCGCCCATTCGGGGACTGGGCCAAACGGGCGGCTTCCAGATGATGATCGAAGACCGTGAGGACCTGGGATTGCAAGAACTTCAACGGGCCACCTACGCCCTTATAGGAGCAGGAAATTCTCAACCTTCCCTGAAAAACCTCGTAACTTCATTCAGCGCGGGCAGTCCGCAACTCTATTTAAACATCGATCGGACCAAAGCCGAAGCGCTACAGGTCCCCCTGGAAAATGTCTTCAATACGCTCCAAGGCTACCTTGGATCGACATTCATAAATTTTTTCAACAAATTCAACCAGGTATTTCAAGTCTATATTCAGGCTGACAGCAGTTATCGGCTCGATCCAAGAGACATTAATGACCTCTATGTCCGAAACCAGGCCGGAGGGATGGTCCCGCTGGGCACCCTCATGGATGTTGAGCGCACCCGGGGATCGGAGTTGATCACCCGTTACAACCTCTATCCAGCCGCGCCCATCTTTGGTTCGGCGGCCCAACAGTTCAGTTCCGGCGAGGCGCTGTCCTTAATGGAAAAGCTCGCTGCAAATACGCTGCCTCGAGGCATGTCCTATGACTGGACATCTACGAGCTACCAGGAAAAGAAGGTGGGCTACCAAACCTACTTAATCTATGCCCTTTCCATCTTCCTGGTCTACATGGTGCTTGCCGCCCTGTACGAAAGCTGGACTTCACCGGCTGCGGTTATTCTGGTTGTGCCTGTCGCGATAGTCGGGGTTATCCTCGCTCTAACGATCCGAGGATACAGCAATGATCTCTATACCCAGATCGGACTCATCCTGATGATCGCCCTGGCGAGCAAGAACGCCATACTTATCGTGGAGTTCGCCCGTGACCTGCACCATGGCGGTATGTCCGTCGCGGAAGCGGCAATCGAAGCCACCCGCAGGCGGTTTCGTCCAATATTGATGACCTCTTTCGCATTCATCATGGGGGTTGTGCCGCTTCTGTTTGCTTTCGGAGCTGGCTCCGCCAGCCAGCGCGCCCTTGGCACAGTCGTCTTCGGGGGCATGATTACTTCCACCATGCTGGCTATCCCGTTTGTGCCGGTGTTCTTTGTTCTCCTCGAGCGGGCGTGCAAAACATGTCAGGAGATCATATCCAAAGAGAAACCTCCGACTGATTAGGGTGGAGGAGACTGAGCGCGGTGACGGCGGAGCGCGATTGAATTGTTGGTCACACCGCCAGACGCAGGAGCATTCCAACTGCGATCAGCACGAACCCAATAGTGACAAGCCACCCCACGCGGTAATGCAGCAACTCCCTGTCTACATGCCGTACATCGCGTGTTCTTTCCGTCTGTCACACCCTCTCGGATAAGCTAAACGTTGTTCCGTCGGCTTCCTTGCGGTCGGTCCGGCTATCCATTACCATACCAATATAATAGTTGCAGGGCGGACATCCGCAACACAGCGGCCAGGGGATGGGTTTTAGATCGCCGCTTTTTCAATCAGGGAGCCTGGCTCAAGTTGACGGCCCCCGCATGCGCTCGGAGGAAGCAAAATCGGAGCACATTTAGCGAGCGAACTGGAATTGCGGAGTCGCACTCCTTAAGTTGGACTACAACCGGACCAGTCGCTAGGTGCTGCGCACTGCAAATAAATTCGGATTGCGGGATATCCGCCGGATCGAGGAAAATATGATTAGAATAAAGCGTGTCTACGAATCACCCTCAGACGATGATGGGGTCCGTTTTTTGGTCGAGCGCCTATGGCCCCGGGGGATGAAAAAAGAGTCACTCCACATGGATGCCTGGCTCAAAGACGTGGCCCCGAGCGACGCTTTGCGTCGTTGGTTCGGACACGATCCGGCGAAGTGGACCGAGTTCAGGGAGCGTTACTTTACCGAGCTGGATGCCGAGCCTGAAGCGATCCAACCAATCGTAGAGGCGTCGCGCCACGGCGATGTGACCCTGCTTTACAGCGCTCACGACACGGAGCACAACAACGCAGTTGCGCTACAGGAGTATCTGTCCGAACGCCGGCATGCAACCTCATGAGAAGAGGCTGAAATGCGCGAAGAATTCTTTCATCTGCTGGGTACGGCCCATGAAAGGCTCAACAACCAAGAGTTCTCATCCATTTGATATCCACTGCCCTTGATGCATTATCCCGGCTGCTTGTTTCCGGCGGCTTTCAGCAGATGCTGACTTGAAAGATTCAATCCATGCCCAATGAGAGTGTACTGCTCGTCAATCTGGCTCCTGAAGAAATTCTCCATATCCAGGAGCTGCTATCCCATTTTGATCTTGAAATAGGATCCATAGCGGTTCCGGCAATAGGAGATGTCGAACCATACTTCAACCAGGGAGACCTTCTTCTGGTGATTCTTGGCGTGCGCGGGCATCAGAAAAGACCGGATCAAGACGTCCATCTCGTCAGACGTTTGATTGGGCGATCCGTACCCCTTTTGGTCCTCGTTTCTCTGGATCAAGCCACAAAAGCCAGAGAATACCTCCGTGCCGGTGCAGATGAATATTGGATACTGCCGTTGGATTCGACGGCTTTTCCTCCTCGTCTTGAAGTATTGCTCGAATGGGGGCAGTCTGCGTTGAGTCAAGAGTTTGCCCGACGCCAGGAAGTAAATATGTCCAAGCCGCGCAGAGCTTCATCCTTTTACCGCGTGTATTACGCTTTTCGAAATCTCTTCACGCCTGCCGCTTCCAAAAAGACGATGCCTTCGGAACTTGTTCCTCTCATAGCCAATAAATGGAAGAAGATACGCAGACTGGGTTTTGGGACCCAGGCGGAGATCTGGCTGGTAAAAGGAGAGGGTGGAGATACGCTGTCTGTCGCCAAGATACCTCATTCCCGTCTAATGAACACCACATTCTTACGAGTGGCGGCTATCCTGAGACGAATGGCGGGCCATCCCAACGCTGTACAACTAAAAGAGGTCGTTAAGGAGGATGGGCGGGTGATCCTTATCCAAGAGTACCTGGAAGGTCCTACCCTGCGAGATCTTCTGGATCAAGGGATGGGCAGCGGCACAAAAGAGAAAGTCTTTTTAGAACTGCTGGCGGTGGTTGCTCACGCTCACGAGCAGAACATCATGCATAGAGACATCAAGCCCGAAAACGTCATTATTACACCTGCGGGAGTTTCCAAACTCCTGGATTTCGGCGCAGGCAAAGATCTGTCTCGCTGGAGCACGAGTGGTACGGCCATCGGTACGCGTCCCTTCATGGCGCCGGAACAGATCATGGGCATGAGCCGCCTGGCGAGTGATGTATGGTCCCTGGGGGTAATGCTTTATCTCTTTTCGACGGGGTCACTTCCCTTCTATGATGACAACCAAAAGGTCCTCATGGATCTAATTCTTGAATGCAATCCTGAATCTCCCCGGAACCTGGAACCGGAATTGCCGCTGCAACTGGAATCCATCATTCTCACATGCCTGCAAAAAGATCCGAATCAGCGTTATTCGAATGCAGCGATACTGCGGAGCGAACTGCTGAGAGTTCTTCCCGGTTTCGGAGAAGGGAAGGTCCTGCCGCAGTCCTGATTCCTTTTTGTGGGAATCAGCAACGGCGAGGTGAGCGCAACTTAGCGTTCTGGCCCTGAGAGCTGATTTACTGGATTATACCCCCGCCCTGTCGACATCCTTTTGGGTCGAATGCCAGTGAATTGAAAATGCCCGGCAATCGGTTCACCTGGGCCGCTCAGTACCCCGGGGATGCTTGATGAGTAACGTGCCATTATCTTTAAAAGCATAGGGATCGGTGAATAGGGACTGCTCCGGCTAAGGCGAGAGGGCTCCAATGCGGGATGCCGCTCCACAGGATGATGAGTGCGTCGCGGGTAGTAAATTCACCGTCGTCCAGGGAGAAGAATATGTTCATCGCAACTCCGTTCATCGGCGTTTTTCTGATAGTCGTTATACTTTGGGAGGCGTTCGAAACTTTTATTTTCCCGCGCCGTGTAACCCGGCGGGTGCGACTGACCCGCATTTTTTACCGGATGACATGGCGCGCCTGGAGAGCGGTCGTACGCCCGATGACGACCGTACGCCTGAGGGAATATTTATTTAGCATCTACGGGCCGCTTTCCCTGATGGGACTCCTGGGTTTGTGGGCCTTTTTGCTGATCCTGGGGTTTGGGCTTATTCACTGGGGTTCAGCCACTATATCGGAAGGCCAAGCCAGCCTGGCCACAAGTCTTTATTTCAGCGGAACAACTTTCTTCACTCTCGGATTGGGCGATGTGCAGCCGCTCTCGCCTTTGGCCAGACTGCTGGCAGTAGCAGAGGCGGGAACGGGGCTCGGTTTTCTGGCGATTGTCATCGGCTACCTGCCGGGTCTGAATCAGTCATTTTCCAAACGTGAGGTAAATATATCGCTTTTGGATGCCCGCGCCGGCTCGCCGCCTACTGCGGCGGAAATGCTTTACAGGCACAACGACGAGCATGGCATGGAATCTATCCGGGAGATTTTGCATGAGGGGGAGAGATGGTCTGCGGAATTGCTCGAAAGCCATCTGTCATATCCGGTGCTCGCCTATTTCAGGTCTCAGCACGATAACCAGTCATGGCTTGCGGCGCTCGCCGCCATGCTGGATACCAGCGCATTCGTAATGGTTGGCCTGGAAGGGGCCTGCGTGCGTCAGGCGCAGATGACTTTTGCCATGGCCAGGCACGCCGTCGTCGATCTCACCCTCATTTTCGGAGTTACGCCCCGATGGCCCGACCCCGACCGCTTTCCACCCGCTCAACTGGAGAACTTGAGAGCCAGGTTAATGGCGGTTGGTTTGCGACCCCGCGTGGGTGATGAGGCGGATCGAAAGTTAATGGAATTGCGCGGAATGTATGAGCCTTTTCTTTTTGCCCTCTCAACGCATTTTCGTCTGGTCCTGCCGCCCTGGGTACTGGAATCCGACATAACCGACAACTGGCAGGAGAGCGTATCGACTCCGGAACCGGGCGCAGCAAAGGTTGTTCGGCTGCGCAGAAGGGGTGAGGGGCATTTTTAGGCGGCGGGCCGCCCCACCGGAGGCAACCCAGCCATTAATGCTGGCTGTTTTTTGCACGCGTTGTGCTTCGACCTACCGGCGGATTGAGGGAAACCGGGCGCATAAAGGATTTGCATAGTATTACCTGTCGCAGAACCTCAGGATCTGCTGCGCGATATTTTCGAGTGAAACGACACGGTCCACAGCCTTGCGTTTTATCGCCTCGTTTGGCATACCAAACACGACGCAGGACTTCTCATCCTGGGCGATAGTAGCTGACCCGGCCTCCTTCATTTCGGCCATGCCTCTTGCGCCGTCGTCCCCCATCCCCGTCATGATAACGCCCACACAGTTTTTACCCGCGTAGCGGGCGGCGGAGCGAAACAGCACGTCCACGGAGGGACGGTGGCGGCACACAAGTGGACCGTCCTTAATTTCCACAAAATAGCGTGCGCCGCTTCGCTTGAGCAGCATGTGATGATTGCCCGGCGCTATCAGAGCGCGCCCCCGGATCAGCGTGTCGTTGTTCTCCGCTTCTTTGACGGAAATCCGGCAAATTCCGTTAAGGCGCCTTGCAAAGGCGGCCGTGAAATGTTCCGGCATGTGCTGTACTATTGCTGTCGCGGGGGCGTCGGGAGGAAGTGATTCCAGCAAAACCCGTAATGCCTCGGTCCCACCGGTGGAGGCTCCTATGACAACGACTTTTTCTGTCGTTTCGATCATAGCCATCGTCTTAGTTTTCGCAATGACGGCGTCAGCGGTCAGTTTAGGCTCGACTTTGCTCCGTTCGCTAAAGCGACGGACCCTGGCCTGGGAGGCGGCTTTAACGGCATCACAGATGCGAACCCTCGATTCTTCAAGGAACTGTTTAGTGCCAAGCTTGGGCTTTTGGATGATCTCCACCGCCCCGTATTCCAGTGCCTTCAACGTGGTTTCGGAACCACTTTCAGTCAGACTGGAACATATCACCACGGGAATGGGATGCTGCGCCATCAGCTTCTCAAGGAAGGTAATGCCGTCCATGCGCGGCATCTCGACGTCCAGCGTTATCACGTCCGGGACCTCATGGTATATCTTTTCTGCCGCGATGAAAGGATCGGACGCTGTCGCCATTACTTCGATACGGGGATCAGAGCAAAGTATTTCAGCAAGTGTTTGGCGGACTACTGCCGAATCATCTACTATCAGGACTCTTATCTTTTTGCTCATTTTACCACCCGCTTATGGCTGCCGCTTGCACTGTTGATCCTGTGCCGTTTCAGGAGAACTTCACCGCAATGTGGGAAGAACAAGATCCCCCGCCGGGCATTCCCGCCATGGCACTTCTTATGTACTCTATGTAATTGAGATTGAGATCCATTCCGGCTCCTTTTCAGTCGAACAGATCTACATCCCCGGATTCTTCGGCTTTGCTTCGCGCCAATTCCAGAAGCGCTCTTTCTTTAAAGGCGGCTTTCTGGCAAGAGTTGGGACGGGTACGTTTCAGGAAGACATCACCGCTATCCGTGTGGAAGTATATCTTTCGGGTGTCATGCCCCCCAACATCCTGGCTGACGATGGAGATTGCTTCCATTTGAAGGAATTCGATGACAAACTCGGAGTTCTTGCTCCCCATCCCATTCTCGGAAGAGACAGCCGGAAGAACATTTGCCCCGCCGAAAACCTTTGCCGTGAGGTTAGATCTTTTGCCCCCGAGGGTCATGACCCTGTTGATCAACAATTCCATACCATTTATGGCGTACCGGGCTATATTGTCGAAGTGCTTCATATCGGCTTTTCCCGGCAGCAGGATGTGGTTCATACCTCCGATTCGCGTTGCGGGGTCATACAGGCAGACGGCCACGCAGGAGCCAAGAAGGGTCTCAATGACGGTGGGCTCCCTGCTCGCATAATATCCACCTATATGGATGCAGATGCTTCTTTTCACTTCGTCGGCCTCTGACAATCAGAATCCATTATTGCTTCCTGTATATGGTGGTTGCCGCCTGGACCAGAGGCAAATCCATGCCATGGAGGCTCTCCGAGTGTCCCACAAACAGGTATCCCCCGGACATCAGATGTTGCAGGAGGCGATTAAGGAGTTTTTCTTGGGTTAGCCGGTCGAAATAGATGAGGACGTTGCGGCAAAACACGATCGCCATCGGTTCGCTTATTCCATAATCTTCTTCCAGAAAATTAAGTCTTCCGAATCGCACTGCATTGCGTAATTGCGGTACAATCCGCACGAGCCCCTTGTCTTTTTCCCTGCTTTTAAGAAGATACTTTTTTCGAAGCGCCATGGGAATCGGGCCCACACTGTCATGCTGGTATATGCCCGACCTTGCTTTTTCCAATACCGCGGAGGAGATGTCGGTTGCGAGGATCGAAAACCCAAACCCCGGACAACCTTGCGCAAACTCACTCAAAACCATTGCCAGCGTGTAGGGCTCCTCTCCGGTTGAGCATGCGGCACTCCACACGTTGAGCCTTTTCCCGAACCCGTTTAAGAGCAACTCCGGAAGAACCCTGTCGGAGAGATAATCAAAGTGATCGGGCTCCCGAAAGAAATCGGTCTTGTTGGTGGTTACCGCATCGATCATATGGATATATTCGGACTCCGACCCGCTGGAGCTGAAGATAAACTCGCAGTACCTGTTGAACGACTCGATACCAAGAGCGCGCAGCCGCTTACGGAGTCGCCCTTCAAGCATCGTCTTTTTGGCGGGAGGCAACTTGATGCCGCATGAAGCTCGAATAAATTCGCTCAGACGCACAAAGTCCTTATCGGACATCTGCACCGAGAATATTCCGCCATCTGGAATCCCATTCGTATCTTCAGGCAAGGAAGGCGATTCCCTCCGTACTGCTTTCGGCAACTGGGTATTATGCTCTATGCTCGTGGTATCAGCCCGCATTTTATGCGCGATTGCCTCCCCAATCTTTATCTAAATTGCCGCGGAGTTCACAGAGAGCGCAGGGAAAAACGTGTGAGTGCATACATTCTTCTTTCTCTGTTGACTCTGCGAACTCCGCGGTTGGTCCTTAGACTCCGGCTTACGCGGCTGATTCCTCACCCATTCCGCGCGCCATGGAAAGTTCATCTGCTGAAAATACCTTGTCGACATCCAGGATGATTACGAATTGATTGTCCCGTTTCCCCATCCCCTTGATGAACTTTGTATTCAAGCGGGTCCCGATACGCGGGGCCGGTTCAATCTGGTCGGGGTCGAGGTCCATCACTTCCTGCACCGAATCGACCAGAGCACCGAGCACGGTGTTCTCCCCGTCGATCTCGATCTCGAAGATGATGATGCAGGTATTTACCGTCTTTTCCGCCCGGGCTATTGCAAACTTTAAACGCATATCCACGACCGGCACCACGGTTCCCCGAAGATTGATCACTCCGAGCATGAAATCAGGTGTCTGCGGCACTTTTGCAACCGATGTGAAGTCAAGGACTTCCCGGACCTTGCCGATTTCCAACGCAAACACCTCGTCTTCGAGCTTGAAGGTAAGGTACTGACTTGTTTCGGTTATTGAGGATACGCTCATGTCAACTCCTTCCTAATAGCTCTCAAACTCTTCATCGGCCATGTCTATCTTGACTTCCTTCGACAGATTCAGAGACACGCCGCCCGGTTGCGTGCCTCCGTTGGTCTTCTTGGGCGCGGCGTGTTTTACAGGTGCTGCGTGTGTCTTCTGCACTGCTTTAGCCTGTTTGCCGGCCGCCGAAACGCCTGCCTTCGCAACGGCAGGGCCGCCGTCGAGTTTGAAGAATGCAATCGTGTTCTGAAGTTGCTCGGCTTGGCTCAACAACTCGGTAGACGTGGAAGCCATCTCCTCGGATGCCGAGGCGTTCTGTTGTACGACCTGGTCCAATTGCTGAATGGCCTTGTTGATCTGGGCCGCTCCCGAGGACTGCTCGTTGCTCGCGGCAGTGATCTCCTGCACCAGGTCGGCGTTTTTCTGAATATCCGGAACCATTCTTGCCAGCATCTCCCCGGCTCTTTCCGCGATTTGAACGCTCGAGGCCGAGAGCTTATTGATTTCGGCTGCCGCCGTTTGGCTGCGTTCAGCGAGCTTGCGTACCTCGGAGGCCACCACGGCAAATCCTTTCCCGTGTTCACCGGCGCGCGCCGCCTCTATGGCTGCGTTCAGTGCGAGCAGGTTGGTCTGGCGGGCGATCTCTTCGATGATGGAAATCTTGCTTGCTATTTCCTTCATCGCTGCAACCGTCTCAGAGACCGACTTGCCCCCTTCTCTTCCGTCTGTGGCGGCCTTGAGTGCGATTCTTTCCGTCTGTTGCGCATTGTCGGAATTTTGCTTGATGTTGGCCGCCATTTGCTCCATGGAAGAAGAGACCTCTTCCACCGATGCCGCCTGTTCCGTCGCACCCTGGGACAACTGCTCGGAACTGGCGCTCATTTCCTGGCTTCCCGTCATGACCTGGTTCGCTACTGTCTGTATATTCGACGCAACTTCGGTGAGACTGCCGACCATGTTCGCCATAGCCTGCATCAGCTTGTCCTGAGCCGATCGTTCCTTGACTTTGACCGTGAGATTTCCGGACGCTATTTCTTCCGCGGTTGTGGTTACCTCCTCCATGGCGTCAATCAGCATATGAAGGTTATCCTTGAGGAGGTTGTATTGTCCTCTGTATTCGGTGGTAATTTTCGGCGGGATGATTCCCTTGCTGATTTGATCCACGTAGTTTGCAGCCACTTGCAACGGGCCGATGACAGCATCCAGAGTATTGTTGACTCCTTCAACCACCTTGCGATAGCCTCCGTTGTGCTTAGCGGCGTCCGCCCGTTTTGCCAGGTCGCCTTCAACGGCGGCACTCGACAGCGCGGTCATGTCCTCGATCAGCATGTTGATGTTTTGCATACATTTGATCATCGCTGGGACTAGGACGTCCTCGTCGCTGCGCCTTCCGACCTTCTCATACTCAGCCAGATCCGAAGTATCCCCCATGGACAGGTCGGTATACGTCCTTGTTATCGCGAGCAACCGTGTCCTCACCAGGTTCGTGGCTTCGGACACAGACGCGAAGAGTCCTACATATTCTCCTTCGACCTTCTTGGTGTGATCGTTGAAGGCCATCCTCTTCAGAACGTCATTGCATTCCACCAGGCCCCCCAACCCATTGATGCAGTTGTTGAGGTTGTTTTTGATATCGTTGAAATCACCCTTATATGTATCCGTTATAATTTGTGGAATATCTCCCTTGCTGATCCGGTCCACGTATTCGGCCGCTACGTTAAGAGGTACGATCACCGCGTCCAGTGTGTTGTTCACCCCTTCCACGATCTTGCGGAAGTCCCCCTGGTGTTTCGTTGCATCCGCACGGGTGGCCAGCTTGCCTTCCACAGCCGCCTGCTCCAGCGTGTTGGCGTCGGCTACAAGAGCGTTCACGGCATCGATACATGAATTGAGGTTGTTCTTGATTTCGTTGAAGTCACCTTTGTATGCATCGGTGATTTTCGAAGGAATATCTCCCTTGCCTATACGGTCAACGTATTCCGCCGTAACATTGATCGGAGCCACGAAAGCATCTATCAGACCGTTGATGCTCCTTACCAGCTCATTCCATGCCCCGTTGTACATGGATGCGTTGCCGCGTGTATCGAGCTTTCCATCCTGGGTAGCTTTGGTCAGGCTCTCTGTCTCCGAGAGGAGATTCCTGACGGTATCCAGCATCGAGTTCAAGCCCTTACCCAGAAGGTCGTTTTCGGACCTGACCTTCAGCTCAACATTCAAATCCCCCGCGGCAACTTTTTCGGCAGCCGTTGACGCATCTTTGATGTTTTCGACCACTTTCTTTAACGATTGTGACAGCATACCGGCTTCATCCCTGGTAGAAGCTTCGATGCTGACATTCACATCTCCGAGGGCCAATTTGTCTACGACCGAAGCAAGATTGCGTATCGGTCTACTGATCAATCTTGAAATGCAAAACCCGAAAACAATCGTGAGCAGTATTCCGGCCCCGGCGATAGGGAACAGGGACTTTATTTCAGAATTAGCTCCAACGTATCCAGTGAGTCCACCAATCAGACCTGCGATAATAAATGCAGGAATGAGTTTCGCGTCGATTTTGAGGTTATAGAACCAATTCATCTCTGTCCCTTCCTAACGTTTGGATTTGTGTTACTCACTTTTGATCCCTATGGACTGCGGCTCAAACAGCCGTTATTAATGCAGAGAAAAAAGTGAGAGCGGATTAATACTTCTTTCTCTCTGCTCACTCTGCGCACTCCTCCGCAGTGGGTCCCTGGACTCCGGCTCACGCGGCTGATTCCTCACCCTCAGCGTGCACAATGGAAAGATCATCTGTTGAGAATACCTTGTCGATATCCAGGATGATTATGAATTGATTGTCCCGTTTCCCCATCCCCTTGATGAACTTTGTATTCAAGCGGGTCCCGATACGCGGGGCCGGTTCTATCAGGTCGGGGTCGAGGTCCATCACTTCCTGTACCGAATCGACCAGAGCGCCGAGCACGGTGTTCTCTCCGTCAATCTCGATTTCAACAATGATGATGCAGGTATTTACCGTCGTTTCCGTCCGGGTCATTGCGAACTTTAAACGCATATCCACGACCGGCACCACGGTTCCCCGAAGATTGATCACTCCGAGCATGAAATCAGGTGTCTGCGGCACTTTTGCAACCGATGTGAAGTCAAGGACTTCCCGGACCTTGCCGATGTCCAGTGCAAACACCTCGTCTTCGAGCTTGAAGGTAAGATACTGATTTATTTCGGTTATTGAGGATACGCTCATGTCAACCTCTCCTAATATCTCTCAAACTCCTCATCGGCCATGTCTATCTCGACTTCTTTCGACAGATTCAGATACACGCCACCCGGTTGGGTGTCCCCGTTTGTCTTCTGGGGTGCGGCGTGCTTGAAATGTACTGCCTGTGTCTTCTGTACTGCTTTAGCCTGTTTGCCGGCCGCCGCAATGTTTGTCTTCGCAACGGCAGGGCCGCCGTTGAGTTTGAAGAATGCAATCGTGTTCTGAAGTTGCTCGGCTTGATTCAACAACTCGGTAGACGTGGAAGCCATCTCCTCGGATGCCGAGGCGTTTTGTTGTATGACCTGGTCCAATTGCTGAATGGCCTTGTTGATCTGGGCCGCTCCCGAGGACTGCTCGTTGCTCGCGGAAGTGATCTCCTGCACCAGGTCGGCGTTTTTCTGAATATCCGGAACCATTCTTGCCAGCATCTCTCCGGCTTTTTCCGCGATTTGAACGCTGGAGGCCGAGAGCTTATTGATTTCGGCCGCCGCCGTTTGGCTGCGTTCAGCGAGCTTGCGCACCTCGGAGGCCACCACGGCAAAGCCCTTCCCGTGTTCACCGGCACGCGCCGCCTCGATAGCTGCGTTGAGCGCCAGCAGGTTGGTCTGGCGGGCGATCTCTTCGATGATGGAAATCTTGCTGGCTATTTCCTTCATCGCTGCAACCGTCTCGGAGACAGACTTGCCTCCCTCTTTTCCGTCTTCGGCAGCCTTGAGCGCGATTTTCTCCGTCTGTTGCGCATTGTCGGAATTTTGCTTGATGTTGGCCGCCATTTCCTCCATGGAAGCACACACCTCTTCCACCGATGCCGATTGTTCCGCCGCACCCTGGGACAACTGCTCGGAACTGGCGCTCATTTCCTGGCTCCCCGTCATAACCTGATTCGCCACTGACTGGATGTTTGTGGCTACTTCAGTCAGACTGCCGACCATTCTCGCCATAGCCTGCATCAGCATGTCCTGGGCCGATCGTTCCTTGACTTTGACCGTGAGGTTTCCGGACGCTATTTCTTCTGCGGTCGCGGCCACTTCATTGAGACCTCCGACCATATTCGCCATGGCCTGCATCAGCTTGTCCTGAGGGGATCGTTCCTTTACTTTGACCGCAAGGTTTCCCACCGCTATTTCTTCTGCAGTTGTAGTGACCTCGTTCATGGAGTCAATCAGCATATTGAGGTTGTTCTTGATGAGATTGTATTGTCCTTTGTATTCGGTGGTAATTTCCGCTGGAATGATTCCCTTGCTGATTTGATCCACGTAGCTTGCAGCCACTTGCAACGGGCCGATGACAGCATCCAGAGTATTGTTGACCCCTTCAACTACCTTGCGATAGCCTCCGTTGTGCTTAGCGGCGTCCGCGCGTTTTGCCAGGTCGCCTTCAACGGCGGCACTCGACAGCGCGGTCATGTCCTCGATCAGCATGTTGATGTTTTGCATGCATTTGATCATCGCCGGGACCAGGACGTCCTCGTCGCTGCGCTTTCCGACTTTCTCATACTCAGCCAAATCCGAAATATCGCCCATGGACAGGTCGGTATACGTCCTTGTTATCGCCAGTAACCTGGTCCTCACAAGGTTCGTGGCTTCCGACACGGACGCGAAGAGTCCTACATATTCTCCTTCGACCTTCCTGGTGTGATCGTTGAAGGCCATCCTCTTCAGGACTTCATTGCATTCCACGAGGCCGCCCAATCCATTGATGCAGTTGTTGAGGTTGTTTTTGAGCTCGTTAAAATCGCCCTTGTATGTGTCTGTTATGGGTGGTGGGATATCGCCCTTGCCGATCCGGTCCACGTATTCAGCCGCCACGTTCAGAGGTCCGATCACGGCATCCAGGGTATCGTTCACCCCTTCCACGATCTTGCGATAGTCCCCCTGGTGTTTCGCTGCATCCGCGCGGGTGGCAAGCTTCCCTTCCACCGCTGCTTTGGCCAGTTCATCGGCATCCCGCACCAGGTCGGCTATGGCTTGAGCCGTTCTCTCCAGCCCGTCATTGATCTTTTTGAAGTTCTCACCGATTGCGCGAGTTTCTTCGTCGGTGGCAGCGGCGGAAAGCGTTACGTTCAGATCTCCCCGGGCAATTTTCTCCAAATTCACCACCAGTTTATCGACCTCAGCCGCTTGATAATCTGCTTGTTTTTGGGCCAGACGTGCGGCGCTTTTCACCGCCGTGAGGTCCGTGACGACCTCCAGAGCTCCGATTACTTTGCCTTCAGTGTCTTTAACGGGGACACCGGTGTAGGAGATATCCAAACTCATGCCCAGCGGGTGGGCGTCCGTCTCGGCTGTAACACTGTGGCCGCGCTGCATGCATTGGCCCAAGGCGCACTTATCCGTGCGGCAATGAGGCGTTTTGAAGTGATCGTAACACTTGGTCCCTATGACGGCCTGCTGCGACTGGCCGGTCAGGCTCGCTCCAACAGCATTCATATATCGAACGCTGAAGTCCCGGTCGGCAATGAAAGCCGGTACGGGCATCGAATCTAGATGCGCAACAATCGAACTCATCGTATTGTTTACGCCTTCGACGATCTTGCGGAAGTCCCCATGGTGCTTCGCGGCATCCGCCCGTGTAGTCAGGTTGCCTTGGATAGCCGCGTCAGCGAGCATGTTGGCATCGGTTGCAAGAGCGTTTACGGCATCGATACATGCATTGAGGTTGTTCTTTATTTCGTTGAAATCACCTTTGTATTCATCCGTGATTTTGGGAGGAATATCCCCCTTGCTGATTCGGTCTACATATTCGGCGGAGACATTCAGGGGCCCAATGACGGCGTCGAGAGTCTGATTTACGTCGTCAATAATCGCCCTGAATTCGAAATTGACTTTCTCGGGATTGCCCCGTATGGCGAGTCTGCCGCCTACGGCCGCATCGACGAGATTTTTCGCTTCGTCTAACAGTCCGTTGACGATCCCTGCCAGGCTGCGGTGGAACAGGAATGCAAGCATCGCCCCCAAAACCAGCCCTGCGGCGCCCAGGATGAGGATAAGCATTCGTGCAGAGGCAGATTCGTGCAGGGCTCCTTTCGCATTGTTTGCGGCCGCGTCCCGGGAATATGTCGCGAAATTACCTAAAGACTCAAGAAACCTGGCTTGAACGGGAAGAAGTTGAACTGTGAGGAGGGCAGCAGCCTCGGCGCGCTTATTCGCTTTGGCTAAATCAACAACCCTATCGTATATGAGCAAAATTGGAGTTCCCGCTTCTTTCGTGCGGGCAAACAACTCTTTTTCCTTCTCGTCGTTCAGCGTCTTCTCTAACTTCTTCAGGGCCTCAACCATGGCCGGCTTACCCCGAAGGTACCGGTCCTCCTGCTGTTTCTTCATCGTGGCGTCATCGGCTATAATAGTGAGATTCCGCGCCGACCCGGCGACTACATCATATTGTTCCATGACTTCATAAATGCTACTCAATTGATTGACACGCGTTCCGGCAATCTCCCCGACTCTTTCGCTTAACAAACCTAACACGTTGGCGCTGACAAAGGCTAATACAAGGACCAACGCCGCCATCGTCCCTAAAGCGCACATGATCTTCGTTGCTATCGTCGTATTCTTTAACATAATCAGCACCTTTCAGCTCATTTTGAGCATGGAGTTCAGCTCGTTCGGAGTATGGAGTTCGACGCTGCCGTTCCTACTCATCAGTTAACGATCTCCCTTAACCGCTATGTAAAATGGCATTGCACCATGTGTCTCTTCCCGGTCCGCGGCTGGTCCTTAAACTCCGGCTTACGCGGCTGATTCCTCACCAATGGCCTGAGCCATGGAAAGTTCATCTGTTGAGAATACCTTGTCGATATCCAGGATGATTATGAATTGATTGTCCCGTTTCCCCATCCCCTTGATGAACTTTGTATTCAAGCGGGTCCCGATACGCGGGGCCGGTTCAATCTGGTCGGGGTCGAGGTCCATTACTTCCTGCACCGAATCGACCAGAGCGCCGAGCACGGTGTTCTCTCCGTCAATCTCGGTTTCAACAATGATGATGCAGGTATTGACCGTCGTTACCGTAGCGGTCATTGCGAACTTTAAACGCATATCCACGACCGGCACCACGGTTCCCCGAAGATTGATCACTCCGAGCATGAAATCAGGTGTCTGCGGCACTTTTGCAATCAACGTGAAGTCAAGGACTTCCCGGACCTTGCCGATGTCCAGTGCAAACACCTCGTCTTCGAGCTTGAAGGTAAGGTACTGACTTGTTTCAGTTATTGAGGATACACTCATGTGAACTTCTCCCTAATATCTCTCAAACTCCTCATCGGCCATGTCTATCTTGACTTCCTTCGACAGATTCAGATACACACCACCCGGTTGGTTGCCTCCGTTGGTCTTCTTGGACGCGGGGTGTTTTAAATGTACTGCGTGTGTCTTATGCAATGCTTTAGCCTGTTTGCCGGCCGCCGAAACGCCTGCCTTCGCAACGGCAGGACCGCCGTTGAGTTTGAAGAATGCAATCGTGTTCTGAAGTTGCTCGGCTTGAGTCAACAACTCGGTAGACGTAGAAGCCATCTCCTCGGATGCCGAGGCGTTCTGTTGTATGACCTGGTCCAGTTGCTGAATGGCATTGTTGATCTGGGCCGCTCCCGATGACTGCTCGTTGCTCGCGGCAGTGATCTCCTGCACCAGGTCTGCGTTTTTCTGAATATCCGGAACCATTCTTGCCAGCATTTCTCCGGCTTTTTCCGCGATTTGAACACTGGAGGCCGAGAGCTTATTAATTTCGGCTGCCGCGGTTTGGCTGCGTTCAGCGAGCTTGCGTACCTCGGAGGCCACCACGGCAAATCCCTTCCCGTGTTCACCGGCGCGCGCCGCCTCTATGGCTGCGTTGAGTGCCAGCAGGTTGGTCTGGCGGGCGATCTCTTCTATGATGGAGATCTTGCCCGCTATTTCCTTCATCGCTGCAACCGTCTCAGAGACCGACTTGCCCCCCTCTTTTCCGTCTGTGGCGGCCTTGAGCGCGATTTTCTCCGTCTGCTGGGCATTGTCGGAGTTTTGCTTGATGTTGGCAGCCATTTCCTCCATGGAAGCAGAAACCTCTTCCACTGATGCCGACTGTTCCGTCGCACCCTGGGACAACTGCTCGGAACTGGCGCTCATTTCCTGGCTTCCCGCCATGACCTGGTTCGCTACTGTCTGTATGTTCGACGCGACTTCGGTGAGACTGCCGACCATGTTCGCCATAGCCTGCATCAGCTTGTCCTGTGCGGATCGTTCCTTGACTTTGACCGTGAGGTTTCCGGACGCTATTTCTTCTGCGGTTGTGGTTACCTCCTCCATGGCGTCAATCAGCATATGGAGGTTATTTTTAATGAGATTATATTGCCCTTTATATTCGGTGGTAATTTTGGGTGGATTGATTCCCTTTGCCACCTTCTCCACGTAGTCCGCCGTGACCATCAAGGGATCGACGATGTTGGTGATAGTGTCGTTTACGCCTGATATCAGCTTGTTCCATCCACCGACAAAGAGATTGGCGTCCGCCCTCTTGTCCAACTCGCCGTTCTCCGCTGCCCGGATGATCTTGTCTGTCTCCGCAAGCAGCTCGTTCATTACCTTGACCGTTCCGTTCAGGTTGTTCTTGATTTCGTTGAAATCGCCCTTGTAAGTATCGGTTATAGCCGGTGGAATATCCCCCTTACTGATCCGGTCCACGTATTCGGCCGCTACGTTCAGAGGTCCGATCACTGCATCCAGGGTGTCGTTGATCCCTTCTACGATCTTGCGATAGTCCCCCTGGTGTTTCGTTGCATCCGCGCGGGTGGCAAGCTTTCCTTCCACCGCTGCTTTGGCCAAATCATAGGAATCCCGCACCAGGTTGACCACGGCTTGAACCGTTCTCTCCAGTCCGTCATTGATCTTCGTGAAGTTCTCGCCAATTGCGCGGGTATCTTCGTCGGTAGCAGCGGTAGAAGGCGTAACGTGCAGATCTCCCTGGGCAATTTTCTCCAAATTGACCACAAGTTTATCGACCTCAGCCGCTTGATAATCCGCTTGTTTTTGGGCCAGACGTGCGGCGCTCTTCACCGCCGTGAGGTCCGTGGCGACCTCCAGGGCTCCGATTATCCTGCCTTCAGCGTCTTTGACCGGGACACCGGTGTAGGAGATGTCTAAATCCATGCCTTGCGGGTGGGCGTCCGTCTCGGCTGTCACACTGTGGCCGCGCTGCATGCATTGGCTCGTGGCGCACTTATCCGTGCGGCAATGAGGCGTTTTGAAGTGATCGTAACACCTGGTCCCTGTGACGGCCTGCTGCGAAAGGCCGGTCAAACTCGCTCCAACTGCGTTCATGTATCGGATGCCGAAGTCCCGGTCGACAATGAATGCAGGTACCGGCATCGAATCAAGATGTGCAACAATGGAACTCATGGTATTGTTCACACCTTCGACGATCTTGCGGAAGTCTCCCTGGTGCTTCGTTACATCCGCCCGTGTAGCCAGGTCGCCTTCCACTGCTGCTTTGACCAAACCATCGGCATCCCGCACCAGGTCGGAAACGGCTTGAACCGTTCTCTCCAGCCCGTCATTGATCTTTGTGAAGTTCTCGCCGATTGCGCGAGTATCTTCGTCGGTGGCAGCGGCGGAAAGCGTTACGTTCAGATCTCCCCGGGCAATTTTCTCCAAATTGACCACCAGTTTATCGACCTCAGCCGCTTGATAATCCGCTTGTTTTTGGGCCAGACGTGCGGCGCTTTTCACCGCCGTGAGGTCCGTGACGACCTCCAGAGCTCCGATTACTTTGCCTTCAGTGTCTTTAACGGGGACACCGGTGTAGGAGATATCCAAACTCATGCCCAGCGGGTGGGCGTCCGTCTCGGCTGTCACACTGTGGCCGCGCTGCATGCATTGGCCCATGGCGCACTTATCCGTGCGGCAATGAGGCGTTTTGAAGTGATCGTAACACTTGGTCCCTATGACGGCCTGCTGCGACAGGCCGGTCAGGCTCGCTCCAACAGCATTCATATATCGAACGCTGAAGTCCCGGTCGGCAATGAAAGCCGGTACGGGCATCGAATCAAGATGCGCAACAATCGAACTCATCGTATTGTTTACGCCTTCGACGATCTTGCGGAAGTCCCCGTGGTGCTTCGCGGCATCCGCCCGTGTAGTCAGGTTGCCCTGGACAGCCGCGTCAGCGAGCATGTTGGCGTCGGCTACAAGAGCGTTCACGGCGTCGATACATGCATTGAGGTTGTTCTTTATTTCGTTGAAATCACCTTTGTATTCATCCGTGATTTTGGGAGGAATATCCCCCTTGCTGATTCGGTCTACATATTCGGCGGAAACGTTCAACGGACCTATTATAGCGTCGAGGGTATCGTTGATTCCTTGCACGATCTTCTGATAATCGCCCTCATGCCTTGAAATATCGGCGCGCGTGGCCAGCTTCCCCTGGACGGCCGCGTCGCTCAGCATGTCAATATCGCTCGTGATCTGTTTGAACTTATCGACCATGTTCTTCATGGCCGCAAAGAGTTGCCCGACTTCATCGCTTCGGTCGACTTCCAGCGTGACGCTCAAATCGCCTTCAGCCAGCTTGTTGTTGATTGCCACCGCTTCGTTCAGGGGCTTCGTGATGCTGCGGGTGACGAAGAATATGATAAAAATTGCCAGAGCCAACGATCCACCTAAAACGGCGATGATCATTGTTCGGGAAAAACGATAGGATTCTTCCGCTTCCCTGGCCGACTTCTCCATCTCTTTGCTCTGAAAGCTGACGAGACTGGAAACGGCTTTGAAGTAGTCGGTCTGCAGTGGATGCAGCCTGGAATGAAGTGCCGTTATTGCTTGCTCCTTCATTCCCGATTCTATCATTCGAATGAGATCGTTTTGTACTTCTGCATATCTGGAACGGTTATCCGCTATGATCTTCAGATCAGCTTTGCCCTCTTCGGACTTGATCGTTTTGGTGAGTTCTTCGATCTTCTTTGTGACCTCATTCCTTGCTTCAGTGACTCTCTGCAACTCTTTTTTTACTTCACCGGCATCTGTCAGCAAGAGCGCATTATGCGTTGCTCTTGCCATCTCGTTGATGACCTGTATTATCTCGTTGCATTCGACTGTCTTCGGCCACCTGTCGGTTATCATGGAGTTTACCGTATTATCCAATGCTCCGAGTCTGTTCATGGCAAACAGACCCATGGCTGTCATTAGAACGATGACCATCCCGAAGCCCAACGCGATCCGCAATCCAATTCTCATGCTTTTAAACATTTACTTTTTCTCCTAAGCCTGTTTCTGGTTATTTGTATAGAAAACACTTTTAGAAATGAGAATTTCCTGTTCACACCTCCGCTGTCCCCCCGGTCTCATGAGAGGTTGCCTTCAAGACATTGCCCAACGCTTTTCCGATCATCTGTCCGGCGTTTGCCGTTACGGGCTTATCATGACCCGAATAAATCATCTCCACACGCAGCCGCGCTAATCGCTGAAGAACCGTCACGTGTCCCGATATGTAAGTGCCGTTTGGTGTGAGGACCCTCAGCGGCGTGTCCCCGCTGAAAAGGACCCCATTCTGCGGGCAATGGAAGCAGACGGAGTCGTTGGAGTGGCCGGGTGAATGCAATACGTCAAAGTAGCGATCTCCCATCTTTAGCATATCTCCGTCTTTGAGCAGCTCATCCACCCCATCGATTTTCGTGAACGCGTAGACCTTCGGGTGGTATTTGTCCACAATAGCTGCAAGGCCGCCCGCATGGTCAAAATGGCTGTGAGTCAAAACGACCTGCTCCACCGGTTTTTTACCGCACCCGGTGGATGTCGAGTCGATTTCATGATTAATGAACCCGTCGATTCCCACGTCGACAAGAGTGTTCACGTCCTCCAGCCTGTTCCAGCTCCCGAGGACGAGATAAGCCCTGCACGAATAGGCTTTCGGGTTGCGTTTCAGCGCAATTACCTTCATCACCGTCCCTCGAGTTTCCGGAACAACTGGGCGTCACCGCTTACCTTTTCGAATAGGCAGGCTGTCTCAGAGGGCATTTTCTGCGTCTGTTCGGTAGCGAAGAACCCTCCCGGGGCCAGTGATCTGTGGAACATCCTGATCACCTCGACCCGTTCGGCGTACTGAAAATGAAGTAGAACGTTTTTGCATACGATTAGGCTGAAGCCGTCCCCGATAGAGTTCAGCGAAAGAAGATCGTGTTTTTGAAACTCAATTCGGCTTCGCAGAACCTCGGATATCCTGAAGTATCCGGCTTTGTCATCCGGTTGAAAGTATTTATCAAAAAGCTCCCTTGGCATCCTTTTCACTTCTTCTTCCTGATAGAGCCCGGTGCGTATGATATCCCCGAACAGGCTGCAATCGTCCAGGTCCGTCGCGCGAATTCGCAGGTTCTTGAAACCGAAATGTCCCATGTTTTCGGCAAAGAGCATGGCCAGGGAATATGGCTCCTGTCCCATGGCGCACCCGGCATCCCAGACCTGCACGCGGCTGCGGCCGGACGTGTATGGGACCACGTGTTCGACGACACGTTCCAACGTTTGCAGATCTCTGAGAAAATAGGTGAACGCCATGTCACTGCTCCTGGCTGCTAATGGGCCGAAGATTGCTGCATTTCGACGCCCTGCAGCAGCTTGGGTACATCCATGATGAGCGCCACCGTCCCATCGCCCAGAATTGTCGCCCCCGAGATCACATCCACGTCCCGGTAGATTCTGCCCATGTTCTTGATAACCGTTTGGTGCTCCCCGATGACGCTGTCCACCACAAAACCGACGTTGCCCTCCGCAGATTCGGTGATCACGATCTGTTCGACTTCCGGTGCATTGCCGTTGATCGCAAAATGCTCGCGAAGCCGAATGTAGGGGACGATTCCACCGCGCACGTGAGTAATGTGCCGCCCATGCGCTCTTGCCACATCCTCGCGCGTCAATTCCACGCACTCCTCCACGATGGAGAGCGGTAAGACGTAGTGTCCATCCCCGACTTTGACCAGCAACCCGTCGATGATCGCCAGGGTGAGAGGCAGCTTGAGGGTAATGGTTGTTCCCATCGCTTTGGGGCTGCTGACGTCTATCGAGCCGCGCAGAGCGTCGATGCTGCGCTTTACAACGTCCATTCCGACACCGCGGCCGGAGATGTTGGTAATCTGCCGGGCGGTGGAAAAACCCGGGGCGAAAATCAGCGAAAAGAGTTCCTTTTCAGAGAGTTCCGCTTCGGCTGTAATCAACCCCTTTTCCAAAGCCCTGGACCTGATTGCGTCGGCGTCCAGACCGGCGCCGTCGTCTGTTACACGGATGAGCACGTTTGCGCCCGAATGCATTGCCGATAGATGGACGGTCCCCTGCCTTGGTTTGCCGCCAGCCTCTCTAACCCCGGGCAGCTCGATGCCGTGATCGATGCAGTTTCTTATGAGATGTACGAGAGGATCGTTCAGGCGCTCTATCACGGTCTTGTCAAGCTCGGTCTCCCCGCCATCGGTAACCAGCAGAATATCTTTGCCGAGTTCGGCGGACAGATCGCGAACCAGCCGTTTGAATTTGCTGAAAGTCGTCCCGATGGGCAGCATCCGAATACTCATGGTGTTGTCGCGCAGCTCGGCGGTGAGGCGTTCTACTTCCTCGGATATGGAGAGCAGTCCTGCATGATCCATGGAAGCAACCGTCTGGCTGAGGCGGGCCTGTACTGTGACCATTTCCCCCACCAGGTTGACCAGAGCGTCGAGTCTTTCCGCCGGCACCCTGACGCTCGAAGCCTGTTCCTCCTTGTGATGCTTGCTGCGAACGGCCTGGATATGATCCTGTTCAACCAGGGCTGACTCGACCCTACTTGGCTGAATCAGCCCCTTATCGACAAGCAGCTCCCCAACGCGCTTCTGGGCCCCCAGTGCTTCATGCAGATCTTCCTGCGACACGAGACCGCGCTCGATCAATATCTCCCCGATCCTTTTCGGAGGAGCGTCACCGTCCTCGGGATCCAACTCATCGATGACCTCGATCGCCAACTCGCACTCATCTTCGACGAAGATGAAAACATCCTTGATCGCATCGATCCCGCGCCGGGTGGTGAGGATCACGTCCCACGAGATGTGACATTGTTCGGGGTCAATATCCTCCATGTTGGGGACGGCTTCCGTGTGGGCAATCACACTGCATTCCCCGAGTTCTCGCAGTTCATTGAGCAAAAGGACCGGATTGGTGCCTCGTGAAAAGATTTCGCGATCCAGACGCAAAAAGATGCGGTAGGTCCTCTCTACCTGTTCATCTTCAGTTGCCGGCACTGCTTTTTGAGGGACCATGCCCTCCGGGTCGCCAGGTTTGGGAATGAGTTCCCTCAGTGCACTCGTGATCTCGCCGGCCCTGGATGTGTCGGCCATAGCCCCGCCGTCTGAACCTTCAAGCATGCCGCGTATCTGGTCTCCCGCCCGGAGGGCCAAATCAACGAGCATTTTGGTCACGCCCAGTTTTTCATTGCGGACAAGGTCAAAAACGGTCTCGACGTCGTGTGTGAATGCCGCAATGTCATCAAAGCCGAACATTGCTCCCGACCCTTTGATCGTGTGAAGCGCGCGAAACACGCGGCCGATCAACTCCATATCGCCGGGGTCTTCCTCCAAAGCGAGCAGGGATGTCTCGAGTTCGGCGAGGAGTTCGTACGCTTCTGCCCTGTAGGCTTCTTTTTGTGATTCCATCATCCCAGCACCTTCTTTACTACTGCCAGAAGTTGCTCAGGCTTAAAGGGTTTGACAATCCATCCGGTCGCTCCGGCCGCTTTCCCCTCCTGCTTCCTCTCCGCCTGGGACTCGGTGGTCAGCATCACGATTGGGATGAACTTGCAGGAAGGCTTGGCTCTCGCATGGCGGATGAGTTCGATGCCATCCATATTGGGCATGTTGAGGTCGGTCAGCACCATATGAACGCCCGACCCGTCAAGCTTGGACAAGGCGTCCCTGCCGTCCGTCGCCTCCACCACCTGATAGCCGGCCTGTTTGAGAGTAAAGCTCACCATCTGGCGAACGCTGGCGGAATCATCTACGGTCATGATGATCTTGCTCATGATTTCCAGTCTCCTATCCACAAGCATTTCTTAGTGGGGTCCTTATGACAACCGAGAGTTCGCACGAACCCTGCCTCGCGCACTACCTGTCTTAAGCTCTGCGATTTTCGCTCGTGCAGTGCGAGCTGTTTGCCGTCTCGCAAGGATGTCCGATGGGCGGAGCAGATCAATTGCATCGTGGACAGGTCCACGTCGGTCAGCTCTTCGAGATCGATGCTCATATGCTCGCAACTGTTCAACATCTCCAGCAGAACACGCTTCAGCTCGTTTGCCCGCTCTATGGTCCAACTGCCCTTGAGTTTGAGAACATCCGTCCCGCCAGACCGCGTCATCTCGACATCCATCGTCTTTTTCCCTTTGTTCTTTACGGTGTTTGGTTAAAAGAGTTCGAAATTATCCCCCAGGACCTCCTGGTCCGCTTTGTCCGGCTCGCTGCCGCTCTTCTCATTTTCCATCCCGCCGGCCATCAGGGGATTGACTGCGTCCCCATTCGGCTTTTCTGCAGGATTCGTTTTCAATTCAAACAGTGAGTTGTGCACCTCACGCTCTCCCTGCATCGTATAAGTGGCCTCGAGGGCCTCCATCCGCTCGGCTCTGTCTGCCTCGTCGCCATCTGACCCCTTAGATCGTACGTACGCCACGATCTCATCGAGCCCCGACACCACATTGGCGATCACCTGGTCAACCCGCCGATGCACATTCACTTCATCAATGGTTTTTCGGATGTCGCCGGAAAGGCTGCAGCCGTCCTGGTTCATTTGCGTGAGGTGAGAAACGATGCCTTGATTGACATTTTGCAGGGTCTGCAACTGGGTCTTCAGCGCCTCATCGACGGATTCCATTTCACATCGGCTATCTTTTCCGTCTGCGTTGACAGCAGCGCACAGGGACTCGGACGCCGAAGTGATAGAGCGCAGAGCCTCACTCGCCTTTTCCGTCCGCTGGCGGGTCTCAACCGAAAGTTGGTGGACCGCTTCGGCCAGCACGCCCAGCGTTGCACCTTCCTCACCGATGTGACAGACTTTGACGATGGCGTTGAGTGCAATCAGCTTGATTTTTTCTCCTATGGCTTCGATGTTGCCGGTGTGGGCCGACATCTGCCCCAGCATGCTCCCCACTGAACCCGTTGCCAGACACAGCTCCCGGTTGGCCTCGCCGTATGCCTGAAGGGCTGATGTGACCGAAGAAAAACCGGCCTCTACTCCGTTTAGAAACGATTGTCCGGTCTCATCGGCCGATCCTGCCATTTTGTAGGTCTCCCGGGCCATTTCTGAGACGAGGTCCGCCAGGCCGGAGAGATTATCCAGGATGTTATTCACGGCTGAGACCAGTTCCTCCCTGGCATAATGGAGTTGGGCTATTTGCAGGTCTGAGACATCTCTCACCAGTCGCAGATGTTCCACTGTCCCCTCAGGGCGCATCCATCTGCAGCCGAATAGAAATCCTCCATCTTTCCTTCGTTCTCCGTTTCCCGCCGATTGTTCATGAGGATCAAGGCTGGCGAGTGCCTGTTGCACGTGTTCGATCCGCTGGCGGGTAATGTCATGAAATTGCATGGACGAGACGATCTCCCCAATCCGTTGGGAAACGGCCTCATAACGGGTGGATATCTGTCCTGCGCCGGTAGCGGATAAAGCGTGTCTTTCCAGGAGGGACTCAAGACTCGACATGGTCTTGTCGAAAACGATGCCTGCCTGGGTTTGCTGAGCGGTTTCCAGGTCCAGGACCTTGGCTAGGGTCTGCCCGATCAGTTGGCTCAGCGAATCGGAACTCTCCAGAAGTTGAAAACACCGGTTTTCAACCTCCAGAGACAGTTTCCCCACTTCATCGGCCAAAGTCTCGAAGTCGGCGTTGTGATCCCCCAGCCGGGCGCTCTCGATCCTGGTGGATACGCTTAAGACCCGCAGGTGGCGAATGGTCTTGCCAAAACCTTCCACATGATGATTGAGACGAGTAAGGTTTTCCAATACGTCTCGAAGAGTTTTAGTGTTCCGCCTGGATTCACCCTCAAGCCGTTTCATCCTTTCGACTACATTACGAAATCCTTCTATGGCGGCCCCCAGCTCTTCTCCAGACATCAGCCGGGCTACCGTGGAAGATATCTTCGAGATATCTCCGGCACGCTGATAAAAATCCTGCAGTTTTTCTCCAATGGAAAGAAATTCGCCTTCTGTGGACTTCCCCAATGTTTCCAGGTCGTTTGCCACCGCTAGTAGACCATGCCGCCACCGATTGGCTGACCATACTTCTCCCTGAAGCCTGGAGAGCAACTGACCCGGCCAGCCAAAAATCTTCGTCAAGATGGTTCCTGAGTCCAAGTCCACAGTAATTTGATGCCCCCGACCTAAAAACATTCCGGTTATGCCTGGGCTCCCAGCCTCGTGATGAAAGTGATATCTGCAAAGCAGGAGGCAGGTAGCAAGCAGCAGGGAGCAAAAGCTTCCCGCTTCGTATTTGGCCTTACTTAGGTCGGTGCCGTTCGAGGAATTCTTGAGTTAAAAAAAGAGTGAAATATCAGTGATGAAAAATCACTAAAAAACGATGGAGTTAAGGTAGGACCTCAGATTAACCTTCTGCTGTTTTAATCCGAGTTTCGATCTAAGACGATATCGGTGCGTCATGATAGTATTCAAAGAGACCCCGAGTATCGAGGCTATTTCTTTGTTTCTCTTGCCTGCCCTGATAAGATTTGCGACTTGGAGATCCATTGAACTGATATGGGCATGCTTAATCGAGAGATTTTTCAGAAATGGAGAACAGATTTCCGACAGATTTGTTTCCAGTACCTCAAGATGCGACTTATGCTCTTCACTCAGATGAGCATTTTTCAATTTATCCACGTAAGGAAGAATCAGTTCTCTCACATTGGATACAACGTTTTCGCTGAGTGTCTCCTTTTCTTTCTCCGCCCGTTGAAGGAGCACTCCCATGGCAATATTCAATTCCTGAAGTTCCCTCTGCATCTTCCGTTCGCGATCGATCCTTTCCATCTTCGCCTTGAGTTCAGGCAACTGGAACGGTTTTGCTATGAAGTCAGCGGCCCCGGCCCTGATTATGTCGCTGTACGTATAAATACCGGTATGACCGGTCATCATGATCGTATCGAGTCCGGGGTCGATCTTAAGAATTTCACTGAGCAGTTGCAGGCCATCAATACCTGCCATTTTGATATCTGAGATAACGAGCTCGAAACCGTTTCGTTTCAATACTTCCAATAACCGGAGGATCGCAAAAATTTGGTCAGCATGGCACGAATACTTTGTTCATCATCAACGACCAGGACCTTTTTAATTTCCCTTTTCAAATCAGCCCACTTTTCGCGCATCGAGAATCTTTCGGACCATCTCGGATATTTGCGTCATACCATAAGGCTTTGTTAAAAGTTCTGCCCCAAGCTCTTTCACGCTGTCAGGGGTAATTTTTTCACTAAACCCCGTGCAAAGCAGGATCGGCATGTCAGGTCGGACCCGCAAAACTTTCCTGGCAAAATCCAGCCCTGTCAGTTTGGGCATAGCATAATCGGTAATGACCAGGTCGAATTCGCCCGGATTCGAACGGAAAACCTCCAGCGCACTTACACTGTCTGTTTGACTCGTGACCTTATAGCCCAGCCTCTTCAGGAGTCTGGCTGCCATTTCCATCACGGCGGGCTCGTCATCCACGAGCAATATCCTTTCCAAACCTCGCTGAAGCGGATCGTCAGCTTGCATGGTTGCTTCAGCCTGGACATCAACCCTTGGGATGTAGATGCTGAACGTTGTGCCTTTTCCGGGCTCGCTACGGACGATAATCGTCCCTTCGTGCCGTTTGACTATTCCGTTAATAACCGCGAGTCCAAGGCCGCTTCCTTTTCCCACCTCCTTGGTTGTAAAGTAAGGGTCGAAGATGCGCTCCATGGTCTCTGCATCCATTCCACACCCGGTATCTGAAACCATCAATCTCAGGTATGGGCCAGGCTTGAGATCGACGATTGATTGATCGGCCAATTGGCTTTCGCTCAAATTGACAGGGGACAGGCGAACTCCCAGAATGCCCTTGTCATCCATTGCATGGGCTGCGTTGGTGCAAAGGTTCATCAATACCTGATGGATTTGAGTTGGATCGGCCAGCGCGACACCGCTCCGGATATTTTCCCTTATTTCTATCGAGGTGGGAAGCGTTGACCGCAATAGCTTCAGGGCCTCTTTGATAATCGAACTTATCTCGATCGGTATTCTTTGCTGTTCTTGAGTTGAGCGGGAAACCGCAAGGATTTGTCTGACCAGTTCCTTGGCCCTTAGCGATGCATTGAGCACCTGCTCCAAATCATCTCTCAGGGGACTGGATGGAGAAAGTTCATTTAGCGCCATTTCCGTGTAGCCCATCATGGGCTGCAGGATATTGTTGAAGTCATGGGCTATGCCGCCGGCAAGTGTCCCGATGGCTTCCAGCTTCAGGGCCTGGCGAAGCTCTGCTTCCATCTTCGCCTTTTCTTCCTCCGCCTGCTTGCGTTCGGTGATGTCGATGGCAATTCCAAGCACCGCCGGCGTCTTATCGCCAAAGAAGTGGAAAGGGACCTTGGTGGCCTGATGGAAACGCAGGTTGCCCTTGGCGTCGGTATAGGGTTCCTCTGGAATGAACTTCATTTTCCCGGTTATCATGACTTCCCGGTCGTCCCTCAACATCTTTTGAAGCTCACTTTGGTCGGGATGGATGTCGGCATGATATCTTCCTGTAAGAGCGCTGACACTCGTGTTGTTGGCGTCAGCGACCGCTTTGTTTACGAGGAGATATTTGCCATTCCAGTCCTTCACGAAGATACCGTGGGGCACCAGATCAATGATCTGCCGGAGTATTGCTTCGTTCTCGCGAAGTTTGCGTTCTGCCCCTGCTCTCTGGAAGGCGGTACCCAGTTGAAGGGCGGCCTTCTCGAGCATCTTGACCACATGCGGGGGAAGCATATTCTCACGATGATCGGCCACATGGATCAAACCAAGTATCTTGCCTCCGTTGCGAAAAGGAAACAGTGCAACCGTTTCGTACCCCTCCATGTTGCATCTGTTTCGGGTCCGCCCTTTCTCCTCTTCGGAAACTGTGGCCAGAAAACGGCTGCTGGCGTTAACGCAGAACGCCCCGCCTTCGGTAAAAAATGGGAGACCGGGATTAACCTCGCCCCTGATCACGTTAATGCACATGCACTCATCGGATTTCACGGAAAGAAGGCTTTCCGTCTCATAAAACGCCTCGCTGAACCCCTGGTAGGCCACGTATGGAATGTTCAAGTTTTCGTCCAGCACTCGGATCCCCACAGCATCACAGCCGGTAAAGTTTTTGATCTCCGAAACATATTCCTTTAGCAGCGGGGCTGTCTCCGTATGCTCGTGCACAATCTCAAGAAAGCGAAGGGAAACTCGCAGGCCATCTTCTGCCCGCTTTCGCCGAAATTCTCTGTCGAGGTTGTCAAGGGCAAATCCGATGTCGTCGGCAACCTTTTCGAGCAGCTTCACGTCTTCGTTGCTAAAACGGTCCACCTCATCGGAATAAACTGACAACGCCCCCCACACCCGTCCCTCCCTCTCAATAGGGAATGCAGCACAAGAGGCTATACTGAAAGACGCCGCTCGATCACGCCACGGAAGGGTCTGTGGGGCATTCAGGAAGTCGTTATGCACAGAAGGACGGCTTTCGCGAATGCACGTACCCGTTGGTCCGCGCCCCTCGGGGCGATTGTCGGAATAGACCGTGATGCCTTGGAGATACTCGCCCATCTCGCCCCAAAGGGCTGCCGGCACAACGGCATTAGTGATTAGTTCCACCTCGCCAATCCATGCCAGCAGAAAACCTCCGCCTTCCACGATCTCTCGGCACGCTTGTTCAAGAAACTCTTCTGGGGATGTTGCCCTTACCACTGCCTGGCTTACACGGCTGAGCACCGAGTAAAGCCGGTTCAGGTGTTCGATTTCTCGATCTTGTTTGACGCGCTCGGTGATGTCGGTCACCATTGCAAAAGAGCCTACCTTGTTCCCCGACCCGTCAAAAAGCGGCGTTGAATTGAACAGGCAGAAGACATTTGACTCATCAGAACGAGAGAGGGCGATCTCGTATGTGCCTGCTTCTCCCTGTGCCCTCAATCTTATCTGTTGCTCGAAGATGGCCTTATTTTCACTATCTGCAAAATCAAAAATCTTCCTCCCGAAGACCTCTTCCCTATTTCTGCCCAGGATGGCGCACATTCTTGGGTTGAGATCCATGGTTACAGTGTCGTTATCTATCAGCCAGAATCCTTCATTGACCGTTTGCAAAATGGTTCTAAGGCGAAGTTCACTCTCATGCAGGGCCTTCTCCGAGTTTTTGCGCTCGGTGATATCGCGAGCATAACCACTGGTGCCAAGAATCTGGCCGTCCTCGTTAAGTACGGGTGTCTTAAATGTCTCGAACCATTTCATCTCACCCCTGTCATTGATAGCCTCTTCGACAGCAATGGGAGTACCTGTTGTCAGGACCGCCTTATCGTCGATCCTGTATTTTTCCGCCAGCTCTCTCGGCCAGATGTCCAGATCGGTTTTTCCTAAAACCTCTTCCGGCCTCTCCATGCCGCAAGACCGAGCAAAGGTCTGGTTTACGGCTAGAAAGCGGCTCTCTTTATCTTTGAGCCATACCAGGCCGGGTTGATTTTCTAAAATGGCTGTCAGGTAAGACTCTCGCAGGCGCAGTGCTTCCTCCGCCTGCTTACGCTCGGTGATGTCATGCGTATGGCCCAGGATATACTGCTCCCCGGCCACCTCAATCACTTCCGCCGAGATAAGCACATCCCTGATCTCACCGGATTTCCTGTGGATCTGGGCTTCAAAGTCCTGTATTCTGCCTTGCTCTTGCAGTATCTTGACCATCTTAGCCCGCTCTTCAGGACCAGCCCACATTTCCAGCTTCAACGGATTTTGGCTGACGACCTCTTCGCGTGTGTAGCCAAATAAGGCCAGGAATTTATCATTGATGTCGGTAAATTGGCCGTCGCTCAGGCGGGTTATACTGGTGCTGACGGGAATGGCGCGAAAGAATCTTGTGAAACGTTCCTCGCTCTCACGCAGAGCGGCTTCCCTCCGCTTGCGCTTGGTGATGTCGGTCACCGATGTTCTGATTCGCTCTTCTCCAACTGCATCCATAATGAATTTGGTGTCGAGCAGTGCGTGGAAGTCACCTCCACTGCCTTTCATAAAACTTACTTCACAGCCTTGATGTGTTCTGTCATTAAGGACGTTGCCGAGGTGAGAAAGAAATGCATTCCTGTCCGCTATAACGATGTAATCACTAAGCGGGCGGCCCAAGAGACGGGACCTTTCGATGCCCAACTGCCGTGCAATGGTCAAGTTGGCTTCCAATACAAGTCCGTTGCCATCAAGGGTAAGATAGCCAATGGGCGCAGAGTCGTAGAGGGCAGAGTACCTTCTGCGGGATTCCTCAATTTGAACCAGGGCATTACGAAGCTCCTCATTCTGCGTTTCCAGTTCAATCTGGTGGGCCGCCAGTTCGTGGTATAGCCTTTCTATATCGTTAGTCTCGCGCTGGTCAGTTTCAGTCTGCCTGGCTTTTGGCCATGCCCCCACGCGGTGGCGCAACTCGGCGGGATCGGTTGATGCTCTTTTGTCCTTTTCCGATTCAGCAATGCTTTGGCGCAACGCTTTCAATTCGATTATGAGTTGATCTTTGGTTTTGGCTTCATCCCGCATAACGGGCTCCTCCGAAGGTCGATGCACAGGCTCGCATGCATATGGAGCGCATATTCTTTAATGAGCTCACAGTGAAAAAGCGAACGAGCGGAAGAATCTGCAGGCAGTTTGGAATCTCCGAATGAGCAAAAACTCGGATTTTATTGTGTATGATCTCTACCTTAACATAGAAACATGTTGAGACAAGGGGATTGTCGCGGCACAAAATCGTGACGGATTGCATCTGTTAGAAATAGAGACAATGATGTGTCGAAAATTTTCAAGGCATAACGGCATATTCGATATTCCGGGGGAGAACGGCAACAGGAATGCTCCCGGCTGCTCACGGAGGTCTGAAACCAATGCTGTTCTTAAGATGGTTCAATGTTTTGCGGGGAGGGCTTTCCAGCCCGCCAGGCACGGGCAGGCTGGAAAACGGGGTCCCCACATCTGATTCAGTTTGTTCTTGGGTGAACAGCATTGGGCCTGAAGCCCCTTAGACCCTCTTTGGGAGTGGCCGATATATCGTCCGCCACTCCATCATAATCGGCGCCGGTAATTAAAAATCCGAGATTTCTCCATCATCAAAAGGGATCAACTGATCTGGTCGCTTGGATGGCCCCGGATCTTTCCCAATGCTTTTTGGGGATACTGAGTTCGCTTTCTCGCGCGTTGCGAAAACCCTTCTCGGGCTTCGGGCAGTTTTCCCTGCCGCTGTATTACGATACATCGCTGCAGCGCTTGCCGCCGTATTATTGGCCTTCGAGCCATCGAGCAAACATTTCAACTCTGATACGAATTCCTTCAACTGTTCTGCCTGAGTGCTCATTTCTTCTGAGGCCGAGGCAGCTTCTTCCGCATTGGCGGCATTTTGTTGGACCACCTTGTCCATTTCACCTACCGCCTTGTTTATCTGTTCGATTCCCTGTGCCTGTTCGAGGGAGGCCGCAGAGATCTGGCCGGTCAGTTCGTTGAAACGGTGGGAAAGAGGTTTGGCCTGTTCGATGCTTTTTGATACCGATGCCTAATACTGGTTCGATTGCTCTAAATACTTTTGGCGCTCCGCGTCCGAAGCTGCGAGCACTATATTCTTTTCCTCCCGTATGAGAAAAAGCAGATTGATGTTTGCTTGTTTAATATGAGACATTCCCAGAAGTTCTTCTTTGTAAATCTTATCCGCCAGGTCATTTATGGTGGTCATGTTCCTGATGCCGATGAAACCGACGACAGCGGCAATTGATGCAACGATCACGAATGCGCCAATGAATTTGACTTCAATTCTCACATTGCGAAACCAACTCATAATCACTACCCTTTTCCACCATACATGTTGTCATGCGACTTCGAGAAAAAGGATCTGTTTGTCAGTGCCGAGCGCTTTGTCGATATCCAGAAGAATTTTTACGCTCCCGGCTGTTTTTGCTATTCCCAGGATGTATTCGGTGTTTAGAGTCGTGCCGAAAGCCGGGGTATCCTCTATATCGCAAGCCTTGATGTTGATGACCTCAGATACCGAATCCACAACGATTCCAACGTGCAGCCTGCCCGTGGCCGCAGCGGTCTCGACCACTATAATGCAGGTTAGTTCCGTAGTCTCTGCCGAAGCCATTCCGAATCGAGCCCGAAGGTCTATAACAGGGATTACTTTCCCTCTCAAATTGATAGCGCCTTTCACATGCCCGGGGGTCTGCGGAATAGGTGTGATTCGCATCATGCCGATGATTTCCTTGACTTTGAGAATCCCTATCCCGTATTCCTCCCGGTCTAATGAAAAGGTGAGGTATTTCCCCTCCCGGTCTGCAACATTTTGCACTGCCTGGCTCATTACCTTTGCTTGCTCCGACATGGATTTGCCTCCATTTGGCTCGAAGGGATAATTGCAAGGAGCACGGGGAAAACCCGGTCGCGCTCCAGGATAAGCCACGCCGCATTTCTTCTGAGTGATGCATGAAATGCAGTTAGTGCTAAAGTCGTTATTTTTTGAGAAAAAAGTAACTATGAAAAAACATTGAGAAAACAGTTACGTGTATTCACTAAAATTTGATTGAGTTCAGGTAGGACCTCAGGTTGACCTTCCCCTGCTTCAACCCGAGCTTCGACCGAAGATGGTAGCGGTGTGTCATGACGGTATTTAAGGAGACCCCGAGTATCGAGGCGATTTCCTTGTTTCTTTTGCCGGTCTTGATAAGATTTGCGACTTGGACCTCCATCGAACTGATATGGGCATGCTTGATCGAGAGATTGTTCAGAAATGGAGAACAGATTTCCGACAGATTTGTCTTGAGGATCTCAATATATGCTTTATATTCCTCACTAAAATGACCATTTTGTAATTTATCCACGTATGGGAGAATCAGTTCCTTCACATTGGAGACAACATTTTCGCTGAGTGTCTCCTTGTCTTTTTCCGCCCGCTGGAGGAGCACTCCCATGGCAATATTCAATTCCCGAAGTTCCCTCTGCATCTTCCGTTCGAGATCGATCCTTTCTATCTTTGCCTTCAGTTCCGCAAACTCGAATGGTTTTGCTATGAAGTCGGTGGCTCCAGCCCTGATAATGTCGCTGTACGTATAAAGACTGGTATGACCGGTCATCATGATCGTATCGGCTCCGGGCTCGATTTTAAGAATATCACTGAGCAGTTTCAGGCCATCGCTGCCCGGCATTATAATATCTGAAATAACGAGTTCGAAACCCTTTTCTTTCAATATTGCCAGCGCGTTAGCCGGATCGTTGGCGCTTTCGCAGGCGTAACCGGAAGATCGCAAAAATTTAGTCAGCACGGCACAAATATTTTGTTCGTCATCGACGACCAGGACCCTTTTGATTTCGCTCTTCAAATCAACCCCTTTTCGCGCATCGAGAATCTTTGGGACCGTATCGGATATCTGCCTCATACCCCAAGGCCTTATTAAGAGTTCCACCTCAAGTTTTTTCACGCTGTCGGGTGTGATTTTTTTAATAAGCCCCGTGCAAAGCACAATCGGCATATCAGGCCGGATACTCAACACTTTCCCGGCGAAATACAGCCCCGGCGGTTCGTGCGTGGTATAATCGCTGATTAGCATTTCCGTAAAGATTGTCAACCTGGCTGCTTCAGATTCTATATAGCCCGCGAGTCGGGTACGATCAAGAGTACGGCCGGTGTCCGCTGTTCAATGCCCTGCTTGCATGAATCTCGATCGATTGTGAACCGAACCGGTCTCTCGACTTGCTAGATGGGCGCACAGCGAATAAGATGTAATAGGCATTCACCAAAGGTATGCATCGGTCAATCGCCGGGACCTGATTGAAGGATCAGGGACTTGGAAAGTCCACACGAGGCGGCGGCGCCAACAGGGAGATTTTCTGAATATGACAGAACAGACTCGCTGGGTCAGGACTCATTGTGCACGGATGGACCATGGTGGTTGTGCTCTCTTGGTTGGTGTGAAAGATAATGAGATCGTCCAGGTCAAAGGCGATCCGGATGGTTTTTTGAATAAAGGGTACACCTGCTACAAAGGAAAGGTGTCGGCTGATCGCCTCAATCACCCTGATCGTCTTCGCTATCCTCTCAAGCGTGCTGGCAGGCGCGGTGAGGGGAAATGGCAGCGGATTTCCTGGGATGAAGCGCTCGCGGAAACCGCGAAGAACCTCCTCGCGATCAGGGAGAGCTTCGGAGCGCGGGCAGTCGGCTTTGGCGTCGGGATGCCCAAGGGCCTTGAGCATTTCGTTCTGATCCGGCTTGCCAATGTCTTCGGTTCCCCCAATGTTATCGCATCTCAGGATGTATGCCATGCCCCGCGGGAGATCACGGGTATCCACACCTGTGGGTTTTACCCCGTCGCCGATCTCCACAACCCCACCCGTCTCATCCTCTCCTGGGCCAGTAATGTTCTGTCCACCAACGAAGAAGGGCAGATAGCCAGTCTCACTTTGGAACAGCTTAAAAAAGGCGCCAGGCTTATTGTTGTTGATCCCCGCAGGACCGATCTTGCCGAGAGGGCCGAGCTCTGGCTGCAACTTCGTCCGGGAACGGCACAGGCGCTTGCCCTGGGCTTTTTGCACGTCATCATAGGGGAAGATCTCTATGATAAAAAGTTCGTTGAAAACTATACTTACGGCTTCGAAGAGCTTGCAGTGCATGTTAAACACTACAGCCCGGAGAAAGTCTCTGACATTACCTGGGTTCCGGCCGATCTGATACGCAAGGCCGCAAGGCTTTATGCAGCCGCAAGACCGGCCGCACTGCAGTGGGGTAATCCCATCGAGCATGACGTCAATGCCTTCGACGCTACCCGCTCCCTGGTTTGCCTCATGGCAATCTGCGGGTATCTCGAAGTGCCCGGCGGAAATATCAATGCCCATGAGCCGAAAATTATGGGGCTTGGCGAATTCGTGCGGGCCGACCTCATTCCGGACAAGCGCAAGGAGATGATCGGCGCCTACAGCGGCGTCATTCCAAGACTGATGACCGTACCTCCGGCCTATTTCCGGAAAGCCGTGCTTGAGGGGAAGCCTTATCCGGTCAGGGGATATTATGGTATGTGCACCAATCCTCTGATAGCCTGGGCCGACAGTGCCCTTACCTATAAAACGTTTATGGACCTCGATTTTGTCGCCATAGCAGAGATTTTCATGACGCCTACCGCGTCCATGGCTGATATTGTCCTTCCGGTGGCGCACCAATACGAAATGAACGATATCGGCCACTACGGTATTGGACATGGGATGATACTTGCCCGGCCGAAAATCGTCGATCCACCCCAAGAGTGCTGGCCTGACATGAAAATCATGAATGAACTGGGCAAAAGGATCTCCGATCCTGGATATTGGCCCGATGATTTTGAAAATTTTCTGGAAGATGTTGTCAGACCATCGGGCCTTACTTACCCTGAATTTGCCGCCAGGGGGGTTCTGAAAGGGCTCGATCGTTTCCGGCTCTATGAGGAGAAGGGCTTCCGCACTCCAACGGGGAAGGTAGAGCTGAAGTTAAGCACCGCTGAGAAGTTCAAATTAAAACCGTTCCCCGAATTCACCGGTCTGCCCGAAGAGGATGATCCCGATTTCCCGCTGATCCTGATTAGCGCCAAGAGCCGTTATTATCTGCTTTCTTCCTATCGGTGGGTGAAGAAGCTTCGTCAAAAGCGGCCCAGCCCGATCGTTGAGATCCACCCCGGCACGGCAGCGGATTATGGGATCAGCGATGGCGACCATGTCATCATTGCGACTAAGTATGGCGAGATCACTCAAACGGCGCGGGTTACCGGCATTGTGCACCCCCGCGTGGTAAGCGCGGACCTGGGATGGTGGTTCCCTGAAGGAGATGCGGCCACGCAGTTCGGATGGCAAAAATCGAACTTCAATATGCTCACCTCTATCGGAAAGCTCGGTAAAGAATTCGGGACGCCAAACCTGAAAAACCTCCCCTGCAGAATACGAAAAAAGTAATGCAGGACCAGTCTGTCCCTTGACTTAACACGCCGGGAAACTATAATTCCGAGCCGTTATGTTACGGTTGGCATAACGCTCCGCGCGCTCCACGGCCTCATGGGTGCGGATGTGAGGCACTATGGGATATTGAGATGAATATAGGACAATATTCTTTCGAAGAATACTTGAGTGTGGTGAAGTCTTTTCACGGATACACCGCGCCCGGTTTGGTGGCGGGTGGGATCATGGTGGACCTTGCCCTCAGCCGCATGCAGAGTGGGGTGTTGTTTGAGGCGGTTTCCGAAACGAGAAACTGCCTCCCCGACGCCATACAATTGCTCACGCCGTGCACGGTCGGAAACGGCTGGCTGAAAATTATCAACCTGGGGCGGTTTGCATTGAGCCTTTTTGACAAGCACAGCGGAAAAGGTGTCCGTGTCTTTGTCGATGCTCAAAAAATTCGGGCCTGGCCGGAAGTGGCGGCATGGCTGTTTAAGCTCAAGACGAAGCAGGAGCAGGATAGCCAGCTCCTTCTGGAGCAAATCAGGCAAGCGGGGCCGGAACTCTACGGAGTTGAAGCCGTCGTCGTCCAGCCTCAATTCCTTGGCAAGCGCCGCAGGGGCGGCATTGGCTGCTGTAACCTGTGCGGAGAACCTTATCCGGTAGACGATGGGGCGATCTGCCGGGCATGCGCGGGGGAGACCCCTTACTTTGCCCCTGGCGCTGAGCCTGAGCGACTCTTTGATGGCCCGGCCCTCGATGCCGTGCCTCTTCGGGATGCCGTGGGAAAAACGGCGCTGCACGACATGACGATGATCGTGCCGGGAAAGAGCAAGGGAGTGGCTTTTAGCAGGGGCCAGGAGTTCACGGCCGGCGATCTCTGCCGCCTCCAGCAGATGGGGCGCCGGAGAATTTTCGTGGAAGAACAAAAACCTTCCGAGGACGAGTGGATTCATGAAAATGAGGCCGCTAAGGCCTTTGGCTGCGCCATGGCCGGTGAGGGGGTGCGCTTCATCGAACCCCCAAGGGAAGGCAAGATCGATTTCGTTGCGGACCGAAGCGGCCTTTTTGTGCTCAACGAGGCATGCCTGGAAGAGTTCAACATGATTCCCGGCGTTATGTGCGCTTCGCGCAGAAACTTCACCCCTGTGAGCAGCGGCCGGGACTTGGCGGGAACGAGGGCAATCCCCCTTTATCTGCACAGGGCCTCTTTCTTGAGGGCGATAACCGTTCTGCGAAACGGCCCGCTCTTTCGCGTTCTTCCTATGCGCAAGGCCAGGGTGGGCATTCTGGTCACCGGCAGCGAAGTCTTCCAGGGGCTGGTCAAGGACCGGTTTATCCCCATTATCGGGGCAAAGGTCGAGTCACTTGACTCTCAGGTGGTCAAGGCAATAATTGTCCCCGACGACCGCAAAGCGATCAGCGACGGGATACGGGAACTCCTCGGGTGCGGAACGGACCTGCTGGTGACAACCGCCGGACTCTCCGTAGACCCCGATGATATCACGCGAAAAGGCCTTTTAGATGCCGGGGCTACTGACTTGTTGTACGGTGTTCCCGTCCTGCCGGGAGCCATGACGTTGCTTGCTCGCATCGGCTCGGTCCAGGTTATGGGCGTTCCAGCATGTGCGCTTTACTTTAAAATAACCGCTTTCGATCTCTTGTTGCCGAGGCTGCTGGCTGGTTTGGAAGTCAGCCGCCGTGATCTTGCAAAGCTGGGACACGGCTCCTTCTGCCTGGAATGCAAGTCCTGCACTTTCCCCAAATGCCCGTTTGGCGGCTGATAGGATGGCCGGCGGCAAGGCGGTCGTTCGCTGCTTTGGCTGCCCCGGCAATTCCAGCCTTGGGACCTTTATAGAGAAAGCTCAATTCATTTGACAAGAATGAGGCGGTAGTCTAATGTGCGTTATGACATATTTGTCATAACGCTCACACGTTTCAGCGGTCGATCCGGACGGTCTGAGACAGGCTGGTTCTTCTCGATCTATAAGACACGGACTGGGAAACACAAGGGAGGTTTCGTACAAAGCGAACCACAGAGTCCTTACGTGTTCGTCTCTCCATCTCACAGCATCCTTCGTTGCGCGTCCAAGTGCCGGCCTCTCTGCGTGTCTCTGCCATGTCCCCAATAGGTTGATTGTGTCGAATGTCGCTTTGTCAAAAGAGGGAGCTGTAACCGGTATAAGTTCTTTGTAAGTCTCGAGTGCGTCATTTTTGCGAAGGCTGGATTTCGGGGTCTGCCGGAACGTCGATTTGAGCGCATTTCTGATTTCTTGTAAAAGCATAAACGAGCATGGCGTGAAATGACGAAGGAGAAACACGGATGAACAAGGTGAGACTGACGATTGACGGCAGGGAGGTTTTCGCCTGGAAGGACAGCACGATCCTTAAGGCTGCGAAAGGCGCGGGAATACGAATCCCAACTCTCTGCTTTCATGAAAGGATGAAACCCATAGGGTCCTGCGGGATGTGTGTCGTTGAAGTCGACGGAGATTCGACGCCCGTGGCTGCGTGCAAGACGCCTGTCGCAGACGGAATGACCGTTATCACATCGTCGGATCGTCTTCTCGAGATCCGGCAGGATTCGTTGAAAGCTCTGCTCGTCAATCATCCTCTGGACTGTCCGATCTGCGACAAAGCTGGCGAGTGCATGCTCCAGGACCTGGTTTACGAACATGGCATAACAAGCGTTGAAATGCAGCCCCCGACGTCGAAATTTAAGTCTGCTTATAGCACTCCCTTCTTAAAATCATGGCCGGAGCGCTGCATTTCATGTCTGCGTTGCGTAAGCGCCTGCAATGAAATCCAAGCGCATGGCGCGCTCCAGGTCGAAGAAGGACCGGACGGGAAGCTGATTTCATATGACAGGGATAAGTGCGTTAACTGCGGCGAGTGTATCCAGGTATGTCCGGTGGGCGCGCTGCTTGAAAAGAAATCGTGCCTTCGCTGGCGGCCATGGGAAGTGACTAAGGTTCGAACCACTTGTCCATACTGCGGCGTCGGATGCCAGTTGTCGCTTCATGTCAAGGATAACAGAATAGTCAGGGTCTCCGGTGTCGAAGATGGCGCGCCCAATAAGGGCAGGTTATGCGTCAAGGGAAGATACGGGTTTGATTTCATCCATTCGGAAGAGCGGCTGAAAACCCCGCTGATCAGGGAAAACGGCGGATTCAGGGAAGCATCCTGGGACGAGGCTTTGGACCTGGTGGCCGGCAAATTCAAGGAGATTATCTCGCAAAGCGGTCCGGATGCCATTGCCGGCGTAAGCTGTGCCCGCAGTCTCAATGAAGATTCCTATCAGATGCAGAAGCTTTTTCGCGCGGTGATCGGAACCAACAATATCGATCACTGCGCGCGTACCTGACACGCGCCTACGGTCGCCGGTCTGGGGGCCTCATTCGGTTCAGGCGCAATGACGAATTCGTTCAGTGAATTTGCCACGGCAAAAATGTTTATGGTGGTCGGGTCAAATATGACGGAAGCCCATCCCGTGGCATCGACGTTTCTAAAAAACGCGGTTCAAAACGGAGCACAGTTGATCGTGGTCGATCCGCGAAAGCAAAAGCTCTGCGATTGGGCGACAATGCATCTGCCGCTGAAGGTCGGGAGCGATATCGCCCTGTTGAACGCCATTATGCATGTGCTTATCACCGAAGACCTCTATGACAGGCGATTTGTGGAATCGTGCACCACCGGCTTTGATGAGCTCAGGGAAACGATCATGAACTACCCGCCGGAGCGTGCCTCTGAAATATGCGGGATCGACGCCGAAGTCATCCGGGATACCGCCCGTCGTCTGGCGGCCGTAAAACCGGTAATGGTCTGTTATACTCTCGGAATTACCGAGCATACCTGCGGCAGGAACAATGTCATGTCCATCGCCAACCTGCAGATGCTGCTGGGAAACATGGGCGTGGAATGCGGCGGGGTCAACCCCTTGCGGGGCCAGAACAACGTGCAGGGCGCTTGCGACATGGGAGCGCTGCCCAATGTATTCCCCGGGTATCAGGCAGTGACTCTTCCGGCCGCGCGTGAAAAATTTGAAAAGGGCTGGGGGGTAACCGGGCTTCCCGGAGAGGTCGGGCTGATGATTCCCCAGATGATGGAGGGGCTTGTCAGCAAAAAGGTCAGGGCGTTCTATATTTTCGGTGAGAACCTTGCCAACACCGAACCCGATATCAGAAAAGTCGAGCACGAACTGGCTTCTGCGGAATTTATCGTTTGCCAGGATATTTTTCAAACCGAGACCACCAGGTTTGCGCACGTGATTTTCCCGGCCGCCGCGTGGAGTGAAAACGACGGCACAATTACCAACAGCGAACGCCGGGTCAGCCGGGTCCGGACCGCCTGCCCGCCGCCGGGGATGGCGCGGCCGAACTGGTGGATATTCAAGCAGATCGCAAAACGGATGGGGCATGACTGGGCAAGCGACAGCGCCCGGGAACTCTGGGACAACGAGGTATCCGTCCTGGCCCCCAGTTTGGCGGGAATCAAATATGACCGGATTGAAAACGACGGACTTCAGTGGCCTTGCACCACTGCGGATCACCCCGGGACCTGCTTTTTGCATCAGAACGGGGAGTTCACCTGCGGTCGTGGCCGCCTGAAGGCGATGGATTGGACCCCCCCGGCCGAAGTCCCGGATAGCGAATATCCGCTGGTGCTGAGTACCGGCCGAAGGCTCTATCATTACCATACCCGGACCCAGACCGGCCGGTGCGAAGGGATGAACGATCTTCTGGCGGAAGAAACCGCCGATATCTCCTCTGAAGACGCCGGGACCCTGGGGATTGAGCACAATGAGAAGATCCGGGTGAAATCGCGGCGCGGGGACGTGGTCGTGAAGGCCCGGGTAACCCATGAAGTGCCGCCGGGAATGGTCTGGATGGCTTTTCATTTCCGCGAGAATTGCGCCAACTGGCTGACCAACCCCGCGTTCGATCCGGTGACGTTCACGGCGGAATACAAGGCTTGTGCTGTCCGGATCGAAAAGCTTATCGAGTAATTGACAAAAGAGCAGAGAGACGACGATGTCCCGGGAATCAAAGCCTCTTTTCACCCGTTCCAAGGTTTGGCTCGTGGACGCGGAAGGCAACGTGGTGTTCGGCATGGGACGGTTGCGGACGTTGCAGGCCATCAAACGCCACGGCTCGATCCATGCCGCTGCAAAAGAACTCAAGATCGGATACCGCGCTGTATGGGGCCGCATCCAGGCAACGGAATCCCGTCTGGGTGAAAAACTGCTGGAAAAAACCAAGGGCGGGCCCGCCGGCGGTGGATCACGTCTGACACCGCTGGCCGAATCGCTCATCGAACACTTTGACATGGTGCAAGGGCGGATTGAAGAGGAGACGGATGCCCTTTTCAATCGATCCCTCGGGGATCTGCTCAACCTTAACAGTGTACCGGAATAAATCGCATTTAAGTGGTTCCACCATCCTGAACGCAATACCCGTGAAGGAATAAAGTGCAAATCCTCAGGCACAAGACTTCGAGATTCAAGGACAACGCTCTTTTCGCCGCCGAATACAACCTTGCGGTGGAAGAGCTTCTGGAAATCTATATCGACGATTCCCCTTACGCCATTACCATGCGCCTGCCCGGTGACGATATTAACCTCGTGACGGGGTTCTGCTTTACCGAGGGAATCATCGGTTCCCGCGATGACCTGCTTTCGATCAGGCATTGCGAAGCCCTTGCAGGAGAGCGCAGGGTGCTCGTCTACCTGGATCCCGATAGATCGTGCAATACGGTGAACATCGAGAGCCGGCGCGAGTACCTCAGCAAGTCGAGTTGCGGATTGTGCGGCAAGAGCCAGGCGAGCGAAATATATTTCGAAAGCCCTCCGGTCAAAACGTTCCACCACGTCTCCCTGGGCGACATCATTAAGTTCAAGAAATCTTTCGAAACCCGGCAAACCATTTTCCAGCTCACGGGGTCAACGCATTCGGCTTCTCTTTTCGGCCTGCGCCGGAACCTGCTTGCATTTGCAGAGGACATCGGCCGGCACAACGCCTTCGATAAGGCAATCGGGGCGCTGGTCAATGAAGGCAAAACACGGGAGGCGTTCCTTGCCGTCGTTTCGTCTCGCCTCAGTTTCGAGATGGTGCAAAAGGCCGGCGTGCTCGGCGTCGAAATCCTTGCTGCCCTGTCGGCGCCAACCAGCATGGCGGTCGAGATGGCAGACAGGCTGAATATCACCTTGATAGGTTTTTTGCGTGAGAACAGTATGAGCATCTACACGCATCGGGAGAGAATTCTTCATTCATGATCCCGGCCCGCATTACGGGCTTAAGTGTCACATTGTGTCTGAATTGACATAACGCTCATTGAGCAGTATAAAAGCCAACTGGAAAGGTCCCGATCGTCATCCGCCGATCGGTTGGGCAGGGCGGAAGTGATTCAACTTTGTTTGAGCGAGTAATTTTTTTTACGTTTCGTTATGTCGGTTTTGACATAACGCTTGTTTCTCCATATCTCAGGTAAGCCCGGAAGCCGGATACGCCGGTATGATCGGCAGCAGGGCCGGCACGCAGTATGGAGGAACTTACAGGGGAGATCGGACTTGAAAACCGCCGTTGTGAAGCAGGTCGATATTGGTCCTTCGCCGGGGGATAAGGCCGAAGCCGTCCGCCACAAGGTTAAATTTGAGGTCTACGGCGAAGAGATGCTCGAGAAGTGGGTCAAATCCAGCGGCGACAGCGGCAGGGTTTACCTGCCTTCAGACTGGGTCGGCCGCCGGGTTAAGGTGATAAGAACAGGATGAGGCGAGCTGAGGCGGGGCGTGCTCAGGCTAAGAAGACCGTCGGGGAGTGCGGGACTCGAAGTGAAGTTGTTATACCAACTTGCGTTCGAGATTGAATCAGAAAGCGGGTAGAGGAACGTAGCATAGCCCCTGGTGGGCGTTGGTGAGGAAAAAGCGTGGGAACATTGATTGATTTTTCAGAATACAGGGCAAAGAAAAACGGTCATCCCCTGGATGGGATTCAGATTGAGGTCGTCTCCCATGTTATGATCGTCAGGCATTATCAAAAAGGCATTCTCGTCGGGGAGGAGCGGGTCATCTCCGAGCGCATTTTAAGAGATATGCTCGATGAAATGAATTAGAAAGCCCCCTGAACGTCAGTCCAGTGTCCTGAGTCAGAAATTCGCCACATAACTCCGGTGAGCGCAGGGCCGTCATTCCGGCATGTTTTAGGCCGGAATCCCGTTCTCTTCTCATCTCAAAAGCTCGTCCGGACCCCGGCTCAAAAGCCCCGCCGGGGTGATGTATGCTTTCAGTCCTCAAATTATGTTGTGAACCTTTGACTCAGGACACTAGCGTTCCTCTGAAATAAAGCTTTGTGTGTGGTTTCATGCGGCGACGCCTCAGCGAGGCATGCGAGGATTCCGTAGGGACAGGGTTTCATGCGAGGATTCCGTAGGGGCGGGGTTTATCCCCGCCCTGTTTTGAACGCAGCTAGTATAAGTTCCGACAGGTATATACCCCCTGTCATTCCGGCACTCCGTCATTCCTGCGAAAGCCGAAATCCATTGTTCTTCCGTTTGGATCAAAGCACTTGCCCCCGACTTTCCGTCATGCCGCCACAAACCGGTACGGGGTGACGATCCCTTCCGACACGCCAAAACATTGTTGAACAATGCACTGCTATCGGAAAAGCGCCGATAAGGGCGCCCGGGGCGTGCACATTCATCTCCTTAAATGATGGTGAATGGGCGTATCGAGTCCTTTCGGCGGCTTCCGGCATCCGGCTTTTCGCCGGGGCACGTTCTATTGACCCGTTCGTCTACGTGTTTTAAAGATAATGGGCTGCTATGTGTCGGGCACGACCTGCATCCTGAGTGCTCAGGCATTTTCAATCTAAGTGGATTAAATCCAAAAGGATGTGGACAGGGTAGGGGAATTTTGTTAAAAAGGCGGCACGATTAGATCGGGACGTGGCTCAGCCTGGTAGAGCGCTGCGTTCGGGACGCAGAGGTCGCTGGTTCGAATCCAGTCGTCCCGATCAATTCTGAAGGCCGATTTAGAAGCATGGTCAAAATCTAGAATCCAGCCGAAAAGTCTACTAATAGTAGACTGCCAGGTCATCCACGGGAGAGCAGTAAAGCAGCCACAAGCCGGAAGGTATGCACATTGAAGCCTCAACTCGGCAAAAAAGACTACAGCGTTTCAGCATATTGCCCAACCTGCCAAGCCGTCACAACTTTTGAGCAGAAAAATGTAGTCTTCGTTAATGGTGCTCATACGTACAAAGAGCGAGTTTTTCAGCGTGTGCTTTTTGTGTTGGGTCAATGCGCAGGATGCGGCAGAGGGGGGCTGGCCGCAGTCCCCGATAACGGAAATCGCGACTCCGCTGTCTTAGAAAGCTTCTTTCCCTTTTCTATTGATTCAGTCCCTTTACCCGCGGGTGTACCGATTGGTATTCAGTCGGAATTTCGAGAGGCTGAACTCTGCGCATCATTTGGGGCGAATCGGGCTGCCTCCGCGCTCTTCCGCTCCGTATTGGAAAAAACGCTCAAAGCCAACGGCTACATCAAAGATAATGACCCGAGCCTTAGGGATCTGCAAAAGCGGATCGATGCAGCGGCAGCAGACGGGGTTATCACTGAGGCCCGCCGAAAGAAAGCACACGAGGATATCCGTTCACTGGGGAACGATGTTTTGCACGACGATTGGCGACAGGTCAAGGATGATGAAGTTGAGAACTGCCGCCGATACAGTCAGCGCATTTTAGAGGACCTCTATGACGATAGGGCCACTGTCGAGAAACTGCTTGTTGAGAAAAAAAGAATCCCATCAGCCAAGCCTGCGTAGAAGTGGCAAAGAAGGACCGGCAGAAAGCACATCAAGGAGACGGCCCTCAAGATGCTGCACAATAAAAACCAAATAAAAATGGTTACTCAATTACTTGGAGCTTTTCTCGTTTCTTTAATTATAATCGGGTACGGTAGTGATCTATTAGCTGAAAATACAGAGACTCCAACGGTACAGACACTACCATCTGATAAGAACGTTACAAATGTTAATCCGAACCAAATGAATGTGGCAAATGAGAAAAAAGTATCTGAAAAAGATTTACCAAGTGCGAACGTGAACGTTTCTGAAAAACTGCCGGTAATATTGTCTGACACAAAGAATGAATTAAGAATAACGGACATCATTTTACTTGTCTTCAACGGTATTCTTAGCCTTTTTACGGGGCTTTTGTGCCTGTCTACTTACAAGCTATGGAGGTCCACTGAAAAGCTTTGGGAGGTTGCTGTCGAACAAGGCAAAGATATGAAACGGTCGATTAGGGAAGCCACTCGTTCCGCTTTCGCTATGGAGAACGTTGCTATATCTATGGAAGCGAGTGTCCACACTTCAAAGGAGATTGTCAGACTGCAAAAAACTGTTTCGGCAATGCAATTGCGAGCCTATCTTATGGTTACCATTAATCAAGGTATTTTTCAAGAGAGAGACAAAGGTTTACGATTTGAAGTTAAGCCGCTTCTTATTAATGCCGGAAACACACCAGCCCGTAAAGTCAGCTATTGGGCCAAAGCAGATGTGTGGCCCTTGCCTCTGCCTGATGATTTTGCCATTCCCACGGAAAAGGGTAGTAACCCCTTTCGGGAGTCTATTCTCGGGCCGCATCAAAACGTTGTTATAAGTGGTCTAGTGGATGAGTTTTATGAGGATGCCGAAGTTGATAATATTAAATACGGAAAGGGAAGAGCTACATATATTTGGGGAAGGGTTACCTACGAAGATTGGTTTGGTGAAAGTCACGAGACGAACTTTTGTCACTGTATCTTCTGGGTTCGCGTTAAAGACGGAGAGCTCATTACCGGTTTGTACGCAAACAAGCACAATGATGCTAACTAAAGCTTCAGCCTACGTGCGAACGATCATTTGCAAGGCTCCGAATAAAAACAACTGGCGTGGAAGGATTTGAACTTCCGATTTCGTTTGCAAACATAGACGGGGTAAGAGCCGTCTTGAACCTGCACCTTTTCTGCACCGAAACAACGGGGGCATGCTGGAGTGGAAGTTAGGCTCAGCACCTCAAAGAACCTGCAAAATATAGTCCTTCATTTTGAACAATTGGGAGTAGCCTCCTATCTGCTTAATTTCGAACGGCTTGTCTGCAAGTATATCCAAGTCCAGGTGTAGAGCGATGCCGGGAAGCTCTATCGCCAACTGGTGACGGTACTTGGGTTTCACTTCCCAATGGGGCGCTAACATGTTGTGGGCGAATGCGCATCTGACCATGTAGATTAGTTTCCTGAGTTCTCCGAGCGGGTCCTGGGCAAAAGGATCATTCTTGAAGCCTGCTTGATCTAAGGCAGTGTCAAAGGCAAGGAAGAGAGCGCCCACTGATAGCATGATGCAATGCTCGGCACCGAGAAGGATATCGTCAACTGTATCGAATTGATCCCCTGGCAAAAAAAGCGTGTCGGCTGGGTCGAGAATCGAGTGGGGATTGTCGAAGTCAACTTTATTTGCTGGTGGATAGACACTCAAGTAAGTGTCGAGCTTGATAGCCCAGCAGAGTTGCAGGAAAGCTTCCTGAACTTGTCCAAACGGGGTCATGCTGTATTTGCTCCCAACATGTCCAGAGTTGTTTTGCAGCTTTCTAAAACGCTGGTGAAACACCATAGAGCCCAGGACTTTTGCGATTCAAAAATGCGGTCGGTCGTCAGCCATTTTGTCCAGTTTGCGGGGTTTTTCTCATGGCGCAAACCCGTGCCAGCTTTTGAGGGCGTTTTAGCAATATGGACGAAATACGCTCATTTGTCCAGTTTCTAACTGGGTGACGCTATTATTGTCCTAATTTAGAGAATTAAAGCTATTTCAGGAAAACTGAATGGCCTTGATTAATGGCCTCAATATCCTTAATCATCCAACTATTTGCTGATTTAAGTAGTCTTACCTTCAGTATGAAATCTGTAGTTTTCACCCTTGGGTCTATCATGTCATATTGAACTTGAGCAATATAATATCCTTCTTCCTCCCATCCCTTTAACTTCCTGAAATTACTAATAGTAGTTTTGCCACTGTGCGTGATCCGGTCAGCATTGTCCAACCTATCCTGTAGTAGCGTCTCTATTTGTCCCGCACTTGGTGAACATCCAGCTAGGAAAAAAACAATTGCAAGCAACGAAAACGTCTTTTTCATACGTCCCCTTTCCGAGAATTGGAGTTTTCTTCTGCCTTATTCGATATGGTTTTTTCACAACTGGACAATTTACAATAAACTGTCCAGTTTCGCACCCCGTTTTTACTCTCTTTTTTGTTCGCTGGCAATTTGGACAGAATGGTGACCGGCCGAACACGAGAAAGGGATACCAGACCAGGTCCGATACCCCTTTCTCGCGTCATGTATTCCATTTGCGTTCCACTGCATGTCCGGACAGTTGCTGGCAAAGGACGACTGCTGGTTCGAATCCAGTCGTCCCGATCAAATTTTCCTATCCTCCGCGAACATTTATACCCTCCGGAATTTATTGGCTCAAAGAAACCTGGGGTCCTGACCGGTTGCGTCAACGTGCTGATTAATCCCAAAAAATAAGACGAATTCCTCCGGAGTCTGGTGCCTGTTCCTTCATGTCGGACATTTCCCCTATCAAAGTTCGAAGCAATTGACACGAAACAAGGGCGGTTTTACTTTAGGGGAGTAGGTTTTTCTACTGAAACTTCAATGGCTTGGATACATCAGAGATAGATTTTCTGGAGTGGTAAAATGAGCAAAAAACTGATTCTCGGATTAGCGTTGGCGTCCGTGCTGGTCAGTGGCCTATTTATTGGGGCGAAGGCCGATGACATAAGCGCCTCGTGTTGGGCTGGATTTTGTCCTGCCCAGCCAAGCGATATGGACCAGGCGCCGCAAAGAGATTATGACAAACAGGATGCAACCCGCCAGGGCGCATATCGGTACGGTCCGACTGCTCCGGAGCCGATGGGCGACTGAGCTGTCGAAATGTGGGCACGGAGGGGTAGGGATGCCGCGGCGTGAGTGAGCCAGGGAGTTGCTCTGCAAACCTGCCCCAGCCTTCAACTAAGATATCCCCGTGCTGGCAGGGCGCCCTTGGCCCGTGCAACTTTTTCGATGCTGGCATTGTGTGATCAGAACCAGCACTCCGGCGTTGCGGCCAAAATCCATTCTGTTCTAAATTATTCTACTTTAGAATACTCTAAGAAGAAAAAGTCCAAGAAAGCGGTAAATTAGGAGCAAGTGAATGCGTTCGGGACGCAGCGATCGCTGGTTCGAATCCAGTCGTCCCGGTCAATACGGAATAAGTGTTTGCGGGTTTTTCGGAAAATCGAAAAATCCGCATTTTTTATTCTAATAGAATGATCTGGGGCTTGAACTGGAGGCAAACCCCGGCGTAATCGATTGATCCGTCAAACCCGGTAAAATTCAACATTTACTGTAACATGGTCTCACTTTCTGGCTGTTTTGAGTCCGTTATAATTCGTCAAATTTCGCCAAAATCCTTCTCGTTTGGGGAAAGTTTGGGGAGAGTGGTCGCCGACAAAAACATGGGTGCAAGTTTCAATAAATACGGCACCAAGGGTCACTTATTAATCAGGGATAACCCAGGCAGGGATGACAAGGCTCGAAGAACGTTTCCATCAGCGTGTTTGTGGCGGAATAGAAGGCGAAGGCGAGAAAAGACGAGGTGTGACTAACTAGCCCCTGGCCTCCAAAATTCACCCGATGATAGAATTTTAATAAATTAGCCCTACTCTGTGTTAGCCTCTCCCTGCCGAAAAGGAGGATTTATGAAAGAGACTATAAAAAGTGAAATAATCGGAGCAATTAGAAGGAAGCTCTCAGAATTATCCGAAGATGTAAAAACTGGTCCGGTCTGCACTCAGCAAAACTGGGAAAAAACAATGCTGGCTGATCTCAAACTGAATTATCCAAAACACACAGATTTGGTGAATGATGCGTATTTTGAGGTTTTAGAAACGCTTCCTGGACTCGGCATTTCTGTAAAAAGGGATGAAAGAATGATTGGTCAAAGGTTCTGTAAGGACTAGCCTAAGCCGGCTGGCACATCGACGGAAGCGGAGACGCCAATTCTCAGCGGAACTAATTCTGTGGATTTAGATGGTCCAGACCGTTAACGTTGGTTCAACCGCAATCCTTATCTGGGATACTTCTTGTAACGCGAATCCCAGGCGGCTTAATCGACTTCATGCGGCAGCTATCCAACTTTCATCTTGCAAACGATCCCAAGCCATTCGGATATGTTTTTCCTGGAACATCCTTCTTTTGCGGTCAGTCCATTTATGAATCTGGCGAATGGCCGATTCAACTTCCGATGCCTTGGGGATGGCATGTGTCGCAACCCAATGGGTTGATGCCAACAATTCCATTCCGTATGGTGTTTCAAATCCCGTGATAAGGCTGGCAACTCGATCAAGTCTTTGTAGTGACTCTTGATGGGTTTTCAGAAAATCGTCAGCCTCCCCTGGTGCTCCAGGAAGAAGTTTGATTAGGACGTCAGGTTTTTGAGTGTCTCCGTAACCTCGAATAAAATGGCCTTCCAGGATCTCCAGGACTTTGTTGAGATTCGGAGCGTATGGTCCGTAAGTTCCAGCATCAAAATTAAGCCTCAGTGGTTCTCCAGACTCCTGAAGGAGATACGCAAGCTTTTGAATTTCAAGGAGGGAGAGCCGGTAATCGAGCTTGGCATATTGATCCATGAGCTTGATGAGTAGCGCCCTTGCAGGCGTCATTCTTGGTCTTGGAGTATTGACCGGCATTGACGAAGCATCAGGAGCACCCGTTGGAGGATAAAGTCTTACTTCCACGTCAGGTAACTTGGCAAAAGCCTCCTCGATTTTTGAACGAACATAGCCCCATTCCAGCCCTCCTAACCCGCAACCCAGCGGTGGCACAGCTATGGACCTGATATTTCTGTTTTTCACTTCCTCGATCAATGCCTTCAGCCCAGACTCAATATCCTCTGGTCGTGAGTTCCCCTTCCAATGCCGTTTGGTCGGAAAGTTGATAATAAGTTTTGGGTTAAACATCGTGCCGGTCTCAAAAATAAACATCCGACCAGGCCGGACCTGCCCTGCTCTGCATGCGTGTTCGTAGGCTTTGAAATTATCAGGAAAAGCCTTCTTGAATTGCAGAGCGATGCCTTTTCCCATAAAACCGACGCAGTTGACAGTGTTTACCAGGGCTTCCGTCTTAGCTGTAAGGAGGTTCCCGCTTGCGATATGGATCATATGAGCCTCCCTCCCGTTCAGGTTAGTAATACCATTCTCTCGAAACTGTTATTTCTCTGTGCATTTTCCTCGGAAAGCGCTCGATGATTTTTTCGACTTTTTCTTTAATTTTAACATTCATGACCGCAATTCCCAGTATTAGGGACCACGGACAAAAATGGTGGATGAGAAACTCGGCTTGTCTTCGCCGTTTTCTGTCTCCGTCTTCATTCGTGTCAAACCAGTAGGTGGCCCGAATAACATCCCAGTCTACTTTCCCCAGGTCAGCCAAATCGCAAAACCAATCGGTGTAGTACGCTATGCCGTGGCCATCCGAAAACACGAAAGGTATTCCACTTTCGGCCACCACCTGAGCGGTTGTTACAAGGTAAATGAGGGGTTCCTGACCTTCACTATAGCCCTCCACTCCACCTTTGTTAATTACGTAGAGCATTGGTGAGCGGATACAAAAGTAGAATGGGACGTAGTCGTGAATCTTCCCCCCAGGTGCACAGGGGATAGGTTTCACCTTGCGCTCAGCTTGAATTTCAGCATTGTGAATTGTTTTGTAAACCAGCCCATCGCTCGGCTCATGAAGGGGCGCATAAAGCCCTCCTCTCTCAAGCAAAATGGGAAGATTCTTAATGTGGATGAAACGATAGATGAAAGTTCTTTCACGCACGCTCATCGGACCAGGTGATCATTCCCTTTCCGCTTCGGCTTTTTGCCAGCGACCTGACTCGCCCACTTCCAAAATTAGCTGCCGGTAATATGATCGTAGTTACACCGATCCAACATGTTCAATTAGCTCTCGGAGGTGCTAACAACGAGCTGCCGTTAAGCCCGGTGACAAATGTTTGAATACCACAGCCTAAGTGGAGGATACAACAGAAAAGCAGGCTCGCAATTCCATGAAAGACAGGCCCCGAATGGCTTGTCTTCTGTTTCTGGTCGGCTAATCCTAACGTCGATTTGCGACCAGGGGACTAACTTGAATGGTAACCCCTCAAGATATCCAGCCAGACCACAAACTGTTTGAGAGTGCTCATGTAGTCGCGAACGGTTCGTGGCGAGTAATTCTTTCTCTTCAGATGTCTTCTGAAGTTAATGATTGAATCGATAATGGCCACCGGCCGCTCCTTTCTCGATGATTGCCATTGCCCGGAAGTATTCCTCCTCGCGTGTCCTGTCGGTCAGCCTGGCGTATCTTCGGGTCACCTCCAGGCTTGTATGCCCAAGGAGGGGCTGCAAACACTCAAGCCTCATCCCGGCATTCAGGAGCTCGCTTGCAAAGGTGTGGCGAAGGCAGTGGATCGTGTAGCCCATTGCCGACAGGCCGGCGGCTTGAATGTATTTCTCAAACCTTAGCTGAGCCCCTGTATAACCCAGGCGATTTCTTCCCTGCCCGTAGAAGACAAACTCCTTTTTGGGGTCTCTTGCCTTGAGCCAGGAACAGAGGGCCTCTTTAGCGTCATCGCTAAAATAGACCACCCTTCCGACCCTTGTCTTCTGCGCTTCATAGAGGATCACCTTCTTTTCTTCCAGGTTGACTTCAGGGATTTTCAAATCCAGAAGTTCACCTATTCCCATTCCTGTCCGCAAGAGCATAAGGAACATGGCCCGATCACGAACATGATCGATTGCCGCAAAAAGAGCCCTTATATTTTCCGGTTCGATGGCTTTCGGCAGCCCCTCCGGGACTTTCACCCTTATTTTCTTTCTGAGAACATTCGGATCAATCACGTCCCCCTCGACAAGAAACCGAAGGAAGGCATGCACCACCATAAGCCGGACGCTAACCGTCTTAGCCTTTAGGCCCCGGTCTTGCTCATGCTCGACGAATGCCTCTATGCTCCGCCTGGTGACGTGATCAAGATGGATGATGCCTTGCTGGTTTCCGATGAACTGTAGAAACAGCCTGATAGATATTTGATTGGCCTCGATTGTGCCGGGCCGGCAGTTCTTTCGGTACAAGTGCGACAGGTATTGTTCGGCGTGCTCTTTTCCGGGAAGCTCGCTTTGCCTGAGGATGTTGATCTGCTCGTCCAGGTACTCACGGTTCTCCGTTTGGCGTGGCGCTGTCCGGGGAAGGCGGCAATAACCTGCCGGAAGATGTCCATACTGGATCGGGGGATGTTCTGAATCTAAAGCAATAGTTCCTGGGCTCATTTCTGCCTCCTTTTTCTGTTTCACTAGAAAAAACAGGCAGATAATTCACCCTCCATGCTTCCGGGTCAATCATCTTCTCGTTACGTACAGTACGCTCTATTGTCCAGTTTTTTCGTTTCGACAAGGCGATCCTGCCCGGCAGGAAAACCTGTTTATTAATTTTACTCTTTATAGTAGTTTCAAAACAATCTTGAGCGTATGGAGTATTATTATCGTTTAGGACTGGTTCTTTTAATATTGACTATTCATGGAGGGAATACTACATGAAAGGCATTTCATCGTTGCACATCTGGAGAAGTGTAATTTGTACCGTAGCTATCGCTGTGTGCCTGGGCTGGGTGTTATGTAGTCCTCAAATGACGAACGCCACCGATGCTTATAAATGGTCTAAGTTGGGAAATGGATTGGAAATGCCTTGCAACGATTTGAGAGTCTCTTCCGATGGTACTGTATACGCAAGCTCCTTTTCGGCTGGAAGCCCAGATGCAGCCTCTATTTCCAAGTGGAACGGGTCTAGTTGGTCCGAAGTGCTTTCAGAATACGGCGTAGGGCCTATTGCCTTTGCAGTCGGTCCGACAGGCGTCATTTATGTTGGCGGGGAGACCTTTATAAAAACTGGTAGTAAAAAACATCCCACGACTAATATTGCCAAGTGGGATGGTTCCGCATGGTCTGCGTTGGGTACCGGACTTGGGGCTGGCACCCATACCCAAGTCAATGACATGATTGTTGCACCAGATGGTACCATATATGCCAACGGTGTTTTTACTACCATTACAAAAGCCGAAGGCGAAAAGATGAAATACATCATAGCCAAATGGAATGGTTCCACATGGTCCCCATTGGGAACTAATCAGGTCCAAACAGGGCACTTAACTGTAGCTCCGGATGGTACCCTTTATACTGCAATATATGAGGGAAAAACTTGTTATGTTGCCAAATTGAATGGCTCTAAATGGGCTGCCCTAGGAACTTGTACAAACAAGGTTATCTATGCGCTGGCAGTGGCTCCAGACGGCACCTTGTATGCTGCAGACGATTCCGGCTATGTTGTAAAATGGAATGGCTCCGCATGGCTTGCTCTTGGGTCTGCCAAAAACGGCGAGATCGGTGCACTGGCGGTTGCTCCGCATGGTACGCTGTATGCTGGAAGAACGTTCCATCATACAGAAGGTGTACTTACAAACGTTCCTTTTAAAAGTGATGTTGCCAAATGGAATGGTTCTACATGGTCTACTGTGGGGCCTGAGATGGACGCTAGCATCCATGTGTTGACAGTTGCTCCAGATGGCACCCTCTATGCCGGTGGCTCGTTCCACAAAGCAGGAGGGCAGGAAGTAAACTATATTGTAAAATTGTCAGCCTCCAAATAAACTTGTTGAAAAACATTGAAGGCGTGGCCCATTCGAGGGTTGCGTCCTTAAGCTTTATGACAAATCTTATTAGATAAGGAGAGTAGATATGCTGATTTGGTTATCTGCAATAAAAAAACTTGCATTCCTGGCGATGTGCGGGATTATGATCACTGGCTGTGTAGCTTCACCTCCTCCACCCACAGATCCTAATCGTTTTATATCAGTACCCCTTGCCAAGGCAATAAGCGACGAGTTTCGCAATAATCCTTACGAAAACAAATATTATAAAATCAACGCAGTATTTAATCGAATAGTAAAAACCTCTTCTCCTCTAGCCGATCACTACTATGACCGAAGCGAATGGCTATGGGTGTATGTTAGCTCACCGGAAATGACCATATCATGTAATGTATTGGTACCGAAAAAAAATGCCGATCTTTTATACAAATTACATACTGGTGATCCAATTACTATATATGGTCAACCTCACATTTGGCAGCTTGACATTACTCTAATGCAGGAGGAAGGCTACGTTGTTGGTGAGAGACAAATAGGAATAGTAGCAGCAGATATTAAACGTGGCACACTTGACTAGGCAGGTACGTCCTGTGGAGTACAAACAAGCGAAGAAGCTTTGATAGAAGCAGCCGCAAACGGAGAACCACTATTTGCGAATGGAGAAGCATGAAACTATTTATGCCATTGCTTGTTGTCGTCTTTTTGGTGCTGTTTTCTCTATTAAATATACAAACAGCTAAGGCTGCTGAGCAGCGTCCTACACACACAGAAAATTATACATGTGATAATGGCACATTATTTAGCATTACTTTCACCAAGGAAAAAGGTGCTAAATATCCTTCAAAAGCCGAAGTTATTTTATCGGGCAGCAAAAATGTAGTTACTATTAAATGCGATTATATACCTCCATGTCATGCAAGTCCAGATGGGGTGCTAATATGTGATAATAAGGAATATGAATTTAGTCAGACGCCCTATGGTGACACCGATTGTGTTTCTCTATCAAAGCATACTAATCCTGGTTTTAATACTTCGCCTGGGTGTTGCCATAAAACTAAATAACCAATTTCTTTAAATTAGACACTTTACAACAAAGAGTCCAGTTTTGCGAGTTGATTTTACTCGCTTTTTTGCTCGCTGGCAATTTGGACAAAACGCTTACGGGCCGAACACGAGAAAGGGATACCAGAACAGGTCCGATACCCCTTTCTCGCGTCATGTATTCCACCTGTGTTGCACTGCAAGCCCGGACAGTTGCTGGCAAAGATCGACCGCTGGTTCGAATCCAGTCGTCCCGATCAAATGGTTCCAACCGTTTACACGCCAGTTCAAAATCCGAACACCCGCTCCGCCGTCCTTTTTATCTCTTGTGGTATCCGATCCTGAAGTGCGGTGTAACGAGTATTTCCACCGTCAAGCCGTAAGGATTCTGGTGAACGTCGAACAGGGCTCTTCTGGAATCCATAAAAGAGAAGCGGTCAGGAATAATTATGCAATTCCCAATCTCCAACCATTCACTGTTTTTCTCCTTTGCTAATTTGATTTCGCCCCTGACGAGGAAAGCACATCCGACAATAGGAAGTTCTATTCCATCCCTGTAGAGGTCGATAGAGACGATGCTCTCGTATAGCCAGACCGAAATTTCCAGCTTCAGCCCGTCTTTGGCTACTTGAAAGAAATGGTTGGTTTCGAACTCGTCCGTTTGTGGCAAAACTTCTAAACACTCGATAAAATCTGAGATATCCCATCGGAGTTTGGGCATGCTTGATTCTCCTTCCGAGGGCATGGTTTGAACGAAGGCTTCAAGCGTTTCATGCTTTCGTACTCCTTGCCGCATGAGCAAGCCCATTTACTGTGGGCTTCCGGGCGGCCACGCTCAATCCTCTGTCACTGAGAATGGTTCAGATGTCATTTGATGAAGTAGCCTGACACTCGCCATTTACCATCCTTTTCGAGCATGGGGGTAACTGTCTCGATAGCTGACTTCTTATTTTCAAAGGATGTCTCGAACCGGATAACCACATACTCACCGTTCGGAGCACCCGGCAAAGAGGTCGCATACGTTGCGGATTTAACTTCTCTTGAAATAAGCTTGCCCAGTGGCTCTCTTGCCGCCTTCAGTGATTGCGCCCATTTTTCTTGTGTGACGGCATTCTTGAAGTATCCTGCCGCCTCTGTCCAGCTTTCGGCATACTTTCCGGCATCAACGAGCCCAATCCATTGTTCTGCCGCCGTTATCGCCGCTTTTTCCTTTTCCGGCGCCTGAGCGCCGGCGATACCAGCCATCAGCAGGCATCCCAAAAAAACAGCCAGGATGCTCCCGAATACCGTTATGAACCGATTCATCCGATGATTCCTTTCTCTTTGAGTAATCACAAAGACTGGCAAAGCTGGATATTAAGCATTACCGTGGCAATAAGAACCGGCAAAATATAGCGGGTACTGACAGATAATCGAGCTGAGCGCAAGCCTCCTTTTTGATCGTTTTTCATATTGGATATTGATTATGATCGGAGGATGATTATTCTCCTGGCATAGAAAGTGAGGTGGATTATGAGACTAATTTTCGCTATGAGTTTGCTGTTTGTCCTGTTGTTCGCTTCGGCATTTTCTTACGCCGGGATGTATGAATCCAGTCAATCGCAAGGTGTGACCAATCAATTGGCCATGGCCTCTTGTTCAAATCCTGAGGTTGTTACTGAAACTACCACAGTCACCTTTTTTGGCGGCCCGAAGCTTGGATGGCAAAAAGTGCCCGTAGAAAGAGAAAAAATTGTCTGCGGAGTTATCGAGTAGCCTCTAAAGTGCTTCTTTATACTCGCATCTGAGCAATTGTCTTCAGACCCGGGTATTAAAAATCGCCCGGGTCTCCCCAACGCTAATGATTCCTTTTACTTGAACAGCCGAGAGTTGGAAAGCGTCAGTGCCAGTGCCTTTGTTGCTCTTGAAGGGTCAAGATGGCGCCAAAGCCATGGATTGGCAAGGGAACAAAAGGGGTCAAATTTGCATAATATGGGATGAAAGTTGGCAGGAGGTTTTCATACACTCCCACCTCACGTCCGCTTCCGAGCTTGAAAGGTTATCTTTCTTTTTTCAGCTTTTCCAGCAGATGTTCGATTTTCGGACGCAGGGGCGGCAATTCGATCTTGATGACTGTCCAAACCATACTCAAGTCCACGCCGAAATACTCGTGGATAAGTTTGTCGCGCATTCCAGCCATATATTTCCACGGGACATCGGGAACTTCGGCGCGCAAGTGGTCTGGAATGCGCTTGGCGGCCTCGCCGAGCACTTCCAGGCTGCGCACCACTGCATTGACCGTCTTTCGGTCCCGGGTGAACGCTTCGAAAGAAATGTCCCTGGTGAATTCAGCCGTCTCGTCGATGGCTGCCAGAATGTCTTCGAGGTAATCGCGATGGTCGCGCTTCACAACATCGCCACCTCGCTCAGAATGCGCCGGCCGATATGCCGCTTGAGGGCCGCCTTGGTAACCAGGTCCACTTTGGCGCCGAGCCATTCGCTCAAACGCTCTTCAAGCTCCAGAAATTTGAAGAATCCCACCGGCCGATTGAACGCAACCAGTATGTCAATATCGCTGTCGCTGGATGCATCCCCTCGGACGCAGGAGCCGAAGATGCCGATTTCCGTGACGCCATAGTCTATCGCCAGTTCATCACGCCGCTCCCGCAAGATCGTTTCGATTTCTTTCAGACGGGGTGGTTTCATTGCGGCCATTCAGTCTTCCTGTGAGTTTGCAGAGGAATTCGTCACATCATGGATGGTTTGGACACTACCTAACATAGTGTAAAAGCAGTCGAAAAGCAAACATTGCATTGACCGCGCATCAGGTCCTCTCACCGGCGCGGGATCGAGTCCGTGGTCAGGGACATGATCTCCCGCCTCCTGTAACAGTCAATGGTATGATCATTCACCATGCCGGTCGCCTGCATGTGGGCATAAATTATCGTGGGTCCCACGAAAGAGAAGCCCCTTTTCCGCAAATCTTTGCTTATCGCTTCGGATTGCGAACTCTTCGAGGGATAATCCTCCAATTTCCGGAACTCATTCAGGATAGGTTTGTCGTCAATGAAACTCCAGATGTAAGCATCGAAGCTTCCGAATTGTTCTTGAACTTCCAGGAACCTCCCGGCGTTATTTACTGCAGCAAGAACTTTTGCCCGGTTGCGGATAATCCCCGTATATGCAAGCAGTTCCAGGATCTTTGCCTCGTCATAGCGGGCAACCTTTTCGGGATCGAACCGGTCGAAGGCAATGCGGAAGCTCTCCCTTCTCTTCAGGATCGTATACCAGCTCAGCCCTGCCTGAAAGCCCTCCAGAATGAGGTACTCAAATAATCGCCGGTCGTCATGAACCGGAACACCCCATTCCTTATCGTGGTACTCCAGGTATTCGGGCTTGCTTGGATCCACCCATGGACATCTTTTGATAGATTCATTCATCAGCACCGCCTGCTGCCTGTAAGCCGGATTGTGGTCCGGAAGCAGTGAGAGAAAACCCACTGATCGCCCTTCGCTCTAAACTGAAGCCTTAAACCGGGCGATCCGAAGAACAGGCACGTGACTGCCGCCAGACGCGGTTTTCCATTAGACCTTTCCCGTTTCAAACCGTTGTCCCTGTAAAAGTAATAGATAATACAATATCCGGTCCGCGCCAGGTATGCGAGGGGCGCAGCCTTTCGAAAGAATGCAGGTTTCCTTGAAAGGGGGGCCCCGGTTCAGGTCATCCCTTTCCAACAACTCGTGGGCGTTGCAGCGCTGGAGTTCTTTTCAGAACAGTTCCTCATGTCCCTTTGGGACACCCTGAAACCATGAAAAGACCCGTAGACCTGTAGGAATGGGTGGAGCCAAGCGCAACCCATCAAGTCTTTTCGGAACAGCTTTCAACGTCCCTTTGGCGCCTCTTCGCGTCTTCGCGTCTTCGCGTGAAAGAACTTTTCGAAGCAGTTCCTCATGTCCCTCTGGGGCACCCTGAAACCATGAAAAGAACCGGCGCAGCGAACGAGCAAGCCCATGCGTGTTTCTTCTGATTTATCCGTGGTCATCTGTGTTAATCCGTGGTTCGAGCCTTTCTCTGTGACCTCTGCGTCTCTGCGGTGGAGTCTTTTCGAGACAGTTCAAGCGCATTTGGCGCAAAGAATCGTGACCGGAACGACGTCAGTAGCTCAGAAATAATTTACCGATTACAAAATTGTTGAATTTCGTTGACAACGGGGTGCTCAGCTTCTAGGCTTATAATGAACCATCGGTCCGTCTGCCGGACCAGTTTGGATGACTTCGATTGGAAAATTGTCATTAAATAGACCTCTTATCCGATAGGCAGCAAATGTGAGGAGGGGGCATGAAACTGCGGCTGGAGTCAGTCAAGATCACCGATGTTGCGTTTGGTCCACAAACCCGGATATCAAACGGGGTTTTGTATGTAAATAAAGAAGAGTTAACCAGCCTTTTGTCGAAGGATGAAAATTTCGCAAATGTGAATATCCGGCTTGCCAAACCGGGCGACTCCATACGTATCGTTAACGTGGCCGATGTTGTCGAACCGAGGTGTAAGATTTCCGACGGAGTCGATTTTCCGGGCGTACTGGGGAGGATCGTTTCCGCGGGCAGAGGAATTACTCGGGCCTTGAAAGGGATAGCGGTTGTTCTGTGTGACCGGCATCGTCATTGGATTCACTCAAAATCGCTGATCGATATGTCAGGCCCTGCAGCGGAGATTGGACGTTACGGAAAGATGCTTAATCTGGTCATCGATCCAATCCCGAATGGAGAAACAGGCGATATCGACTACGCTTATTCAGTCAGGCAGGCCGGCGTTAAGGCCGCCGTGTATCTGGCACGGGCCGCTACGGATGAGCAGGTGGATGAAGTCGAAGTATTTGATGCGGAAAATATCAGTCCCGATCTGCCGAACATCGCATATTACTATCAAATCTACAGTCCTCAACACGATCCGAAAGGGATTCCCGACCCGATATTCTATGGGACCCCGATTTCCCTGACACTTCCTTTGATCGTCAACGCCAATGAAATAATAGATGGAGCGGTATTGAGCGGATACACCATCCGCATGATGGAGACATATTCTATTCAGAACCATCCCATCATCACGGAATTATTGCGCCGCCACGGCAAGGATCTGAATTTTGCCGGGGTGGTGGTTGCCGTATGCAGCATGGAACCCGTTCGACGCGCGCTGGGCGCAATGATGGTGGCAAATCTGGTTCGTGATACCTTGAAAGCCGATGGGGTGATTATGACCAAGCCCCTGGGTGGTGCTCCTAACGTCGATCTGGGGGTTGCCGCATCGGAGTGTGAAAAACTGGGGATCAAGACTGCGCTTTTGATTCAAATATTGAATACCAGGGCGTCTCTGGATTCGGAGATGCTGTTCAGCGATAAGGCCCTTAACGCTATCATCAATACCGGAATTATTTTCGAGACGCAGGAATTGCCTGCCCTTGATACAATCTACGGTGGAGATGAAGATACACAAGTGTTCAATGACAGCCGTAAACAGTTCGCCGGACAACCTATTGAAGTTGAAAAGCGATTCATTTGTGGTTGTTTGAATCAGTTGGGGGCTTCATGTGCTATAGCGGTCGAATATTAAAGCGAATCTCTCTGTCTCGCTCCTTATTTCTTTAAAGGGCTGGTGAGAATCGTTGAGAAATCATAAGGTTTTTGGAGGTATCATGATGAGCGATGAAGTGGTGGAGAAAACCTCGGAAAATCAAAAATGGCGGGTTGTATGCTATCTCAACCAATTCTTCGGACAGTTGGGTGGAGAAGAAAAAGCGGATGTGGGATTCCTGGTTAAAGAAGGGCCGGTTGGACCCGCTCTGCTGCTGCAGGCGCTGCTTGAAGAAGAGGGTGAGGTAGTAGCCACGGTGATTTGTGGTGACAATTACATTGCTGAGAATTTGCAGGAGGCCGTTGAGGAAGGTCTTAAAATCATCACTGATTTGAAACCGTCCCTGTTTTTCTCGGGGCCTGCTTTCAATGCCGGCAGGTATGGGATTGCCTGTGGGGCTATCGCAAGTGCGGTCCAGGAACGGCTTGCGATCCCGGCAATAACCGGACTGTTCCCTGAAAACCCGGGAGCCGGGATGTACCGGAAAAATGCCTGTGTGGTCAAGACGGGTATCAATGCAGCCCAGATGAGACAAGCCTTGACCAAAATGGTCGACATCGGCCGGAGGCTGTTGAAAAAGGAGCCGATCGGCAGTGCGGAAAAAGAAGGTTATCTGCCCCGAGGCGTGTTGAAAAACGAAGTTGTTGAGAAGCCTGCGGCCAACAGGGGCATTGATATGTTGCTCGATAAGATCGCCGGCAGGCCTTTCCGTACAGAGCTGAAAATACCCGAATTCGAAGAAATCCCGCCTGCACCGCCCGTGAAAGATATGAAGACCGCTACAATCGCGCTGGTGTCCGATGGCGGCGCGGTACCCAAGGGAAATCCGGATAATATAAAAGTAAGCCAGAACACAGTATGGGCCCCCTACAATCTTGCCGATATTTTCGCAAATCCATTTCAAATCGCTCATTCGGGTTATCACCCTACTGAAGTTCGTGAGAATTTGAACCGTCTGTTGCCGGTGGACGTACTCAAAGAAATGGAAGCCGAGGGGGTATTTGGCCGTCTGTTTCCCGTTTTCTGTTCCTGCTCGGGAAATACCACAACCGTACAGAGTTGCAAGGATATGGGCAGGGGCATAGCACAGAAGCTTTTCGATGAAGGAGTCAACGCGGTCATACTCACATCCACCTGAGGAACCAGTTCTCGTTGCGGTGCAACGATTGCGATGCAAATCGAAAAACTGGGAATACCCACAGTACAGATAACGTCAATTGTTGATGTGGCCATGATGGTCGGGGTATCGCGATTAATCCGGGGCTATACGATAACCTGTCCGGTTGCCGATTTTCATTTAAAGCCGGAGGAAGAGAAAGTAATGCGGCGTCGCTATATGAAAAAAGCTATCGAGATGCTGCAGCGGGAGGGGAAGAAGGGCGCTTATGAAACGATTTAACATAGTGCTGCAACATTGCGCGCCCATATCGCCGATATCTTTTCAAGTCCGTCTGGTCGAACCTGAGGCTTCCATGCCGGGTTTGCCGTGGTTCACCAGGTAAATACCACAGGAGGTTGTCCGTATGCCGGTGCGCGCCGTCGATAGGGCACTTGCAATAATGGAAGCATTGAGGGAAGACGTTCAAGGTTTGTCTGAACTGAGCAGAAGAACAAATCTATCTAAAGCAACCCTGCTTAGAATGTTGAGTACTTTAATAAAGTACGGATTTGTCAGTTATAATCAAGAAACGCACAAGTATGATTTAGGAATAAAACTACTCAAATTAGGAATGACTGTTTCGGAGAGGCTTGATATCAGAAAGGTGGCATATCCATATCTGACAAATATTTGGAATATAAGCGAAGAGACAGTATACTTGAATATAAGAAATGGTAATGAAAGACTTTGTATTGACTGCCTGAATGGCAAAAAAAGTGTGCGCGTTGTTGCTTATGCCGGTCACAGTTCACCGCTTCATGTTGCCGCTTCGGGTAAAGCAATTCTTGCTTTTCTTGATAAACATGAAATTGAAGACTATCTAAGAAACGTAAGGTTCGAAAAAATAGCCCCGGGTACAATAACCGACGTTGATACACTCAGAGATAATTTGGCAAGGACTCTGGATCAAGGGTATGCGACCAGTTTCGAAGAACGCATGCCTGATGCCAAGGGCGCCAGTGCTCCGATACGCGATATTACCGGACAGGTAATGGCATCTATTTCCATTACCGTACCGAATAGTCGAACGGATGCGGAATTTGCATTATATATACGCCTGGTTACTGAAGCGGCAAAGGATATTTCAAGAAAACTGGGATATTCACGGCAATAATTCAGGTCATGGCAGGCATGCCGGAAGCGGCGCCGATCGGTAGTCCTATCTGCAGCAGGGAAGAGAAAATGTCCTATCCAGTGTTAAAGGGTGTTTCCAACGTACTCGTTCACACGCCCGATCTTGTGCGATATGGGTCAAAACCCGCTCGTGAAATTCCAAAGGACCCTGGACTTATAGATCGCCTGACCGCGCACCTGAGAAGCTATGAAGAAGCCGTCGCTTATCCGCCCCATCAGGTTTTCGTCGGCAATCTGAGACCGGAAAAACTTTGGGACATCGAGCGGCCCTGGTTCGGCAATCTTCAGAGTCCGGCCGCTCGCTTTGGCCTGTGCGGCGAAATCATGCCGCAGGCCGAGTTCTACGGTTTCATGAAAATTGTTGATGAATTTGAGCTTATCGAGTTTGAGCGCGGGTTCATCTCCCGGGTGAGAGGGAAACTTGCAGAACATCCGTTGATTGCGAGCGACGACCTGGCAAGACTGGGGGCCGGAATAGAGATGGGCGCTCTGGAGGCGGAGATAGCCTCGGGGGCCCTTCCGCTATATGAAGACGGTCTCATCGCCGGTTGCTTCCGCCAGGGACACGATGAAGATGAGAACCTCTTCGCCCCCGTTCTCCTGGAAAATCTCTCCGCGAAGGCTTCGGGAATACTTGCCCTGCGCTATGTGATTAGAGACCTCGAAGGCGGGGGGCAGGCGATAGACTATGTGATGAGCTGCGGGGAGGAAGGTGTCGGAGACCGCTACCAGCGTGGAGCGGGAAATATTGCGAAAGCCATGGCGGAGTTTGCCGGATGTCTGAACAGCAGCGGAACCGATGTTAAAGCCTTTTGCTGCGCCCCGTTACACGCCCTTATTCTTGCTGCGGGGTTGGTTCAATCGGGGGTTTTCAAAAACGTCGCAGTTGTTGGCGGAGGGTCTCTGGCTAAACTGGGTATGAAGATGCGCGGCCATTTGACCAGGGAAACTCCGATAATGGAAGATGTCCTCGGAGCCATTGCCGTTCTGGTGAGCGCCGATGATGGCAAAAACCCGCAGATGCGGCTCGACTCCATCGGAAAGCATGATGTCGCTGCAGGCTCCTCGCCCCAGGCGATCATGACCGCGCTCGTCAGCAATCCCCTGAACCGTTTGGGTCTGAAAATCAGGGATATAGACAAATTTGCAACCGAGATGCACAACCCCGAAATCACGGAACCTGCGGGGAGCGGTAATGTGCCCAATACCAATTACAGGATGATCGGCGGACTGGCGGTCATGAACAAGGAGATGCCGGCATCGGATCTCAATGGTTTTGTCCGCCAATACGGCATGCCGGGATTTTCTCCGACACAGGGGCATATTGCGGCGGCGGTGCCCTTTCTGGGTCATGCGCGGGATATGATCCTCAACGGGGCGATCACGCGGGCCATGTTCGTAGCCAAAGGAAGCCTTTTTCTCGGCAAAATGACCAAATTATCCGACGGGATGTCCTTCATCCTGGAGAAAAACAGGGGAGAAAACAATGGTGGCTGATATTTCCAAAGACACTTTTCAAGAGGAAGTGCTTGCGTCAACTCAGCCGGTGCTGGTGGATTTTTGGGGTCCCTCCTGCCATCCGTGTCTCGCGCTCATGCCCTTTGTCCACGACCTGGCCGAGAAATACGCGGGGAAGTTGAAAATCGTCAAGGTGGACAGCAGCAAAAACCGGCGCCTCTGCATAGACCTCAAGGTAATGAGCCTGCCGTCATTCCTCCTCTACGAAGCCGGGCAGGAACTGGGAAGGCTTATTGGCAAAGATGTCAGTGAGTCGGGGATTACCGGTTTTCTGGAATCCAAGCTGGGATAATTTGAGAAAGGAACAATCGATGGGTGAGAATTTTCTCAACGGAAAGAAGGTAGTCTGCATCGGGGAGAGGGACGGCATTCCAGCCCCGGCCATAGCGGCCTGTGTCTGCACGGCGGGGGCGGAGCCCGTACTGGTCCTCACCCAGTGCTTTGTCTGAACTGCAGCCGGAGCCATGGATCTGGAAGATCAGGCAACGATAAAGAAAGTCGTCGATCAGCAGGGGAAAGAAGATGTCGTAGTCGTGCTGGGCTCCCCCGATGGCGACAGCGCAGGGATTTATGCCGAAACCGTTACCGCGGGTGATCCCACCTTCGCGGGGCCGCTGGCCGGAACGGCCCTCATGCTGCCCGTCTACCACATTCTTGAAGACAGGGTCAAAGAACTCATCGATCCTAAAGTCTACGAGGAGCAGGTGGGGATGATGGAGTTCGTCCTGGACAAGGAGGCCATCGTAAAGGGCATGGATACGTATCGGCTAAAGTCCTGATATGCCTGTGTTCGAAATGTGGCAAGAGTTATACTCCCCATTCACGAAGCCGATTTCAGGCGCGGCCGAAGGTTTGAGAGTGCCCACCCCCTGATCGCGTCCGGGGCCGGCTCCATCGCGGGCCCCGGCGCTCGTTTGGATTTGTTCGGGGAAAGCTTCTCTTGCCGGGGTGAGCGCCATCCCAAAATTGCCGAGGTGCTATCGCAAGAGCCAGGCTGCTTGCCGGCGCCTTGTGCATGCTCCTTGAATTCTCGTGGAAACGAGTTCAATATAGCGCCCCTCAGCTCAAATGCCGATCGGGGTGCAAAATAGGGAATCCGGTAAGGAAGTGATTATGAGAACCGGCGTTGACTCCTCCGCTACGCCAACCGGTCGTGCGGAAAGCACTGTCTTTAAAATACTGGGGGCAATCAGCTTTTCGCACTTTCTGAACGATATGCTCCAGTCCCTGATTCTGGCCATTTATCCCGTGCTGAAAGCCACGTTTGCTCTGAGCTTCACTCAGATTGGTTTGATCACGCTGACCTATCAAATCACGGCGTCCCTGTTGCAACCTTTTATCGGGTTCTATACGGACCACTACCCTAAACCTTACTCATTGGCCATGGGCATGGGTTGTACCCTGACCGGGGTGATGTTTCTGGCGTTGGCGCCAAGTTACGAGATGGTGCTCATTGCTGCCGCCATGGTCGGCATCGGCTCATCGATCTTCCATCCGGAATCTTCGCGAGTTGCGCGGATGGCCTCCGGCGGGCGATACGGACTTGCGCAATCTATCTTCCAGGTTGGCGGCAATGCAGGTACCGCGATGGGACCCTTGCTTGCTGCCTGGATTGTCATTCCCAAAGGCCGGGGAAGCCTCGCCTGGTTCTCGGTGGTTCCCCTGCTTGCGGCTTTCGTTTTATTGCGGATAGGCGGCTGGTATAAGCGACGGCTGTCGCAGAGAAAAAAACGGGCCAAATCCAGCGAACTTGTGCAGAATGCACTCCCCGCACGTACCGTGGCAGGGGCGATGATTGTCCTTCTGATACTCATTTTCTCCAAATTCTTCTATTTGGTGAGCCTCAGCAGTTACTACACATTCTACCTGATGGGTAAATTCCAGCTTTCGGTGCAATCGGCCCAGATTCACCTTTTCATCTATTTGTTTGCGGTTGCCGTGGGGACCGTCATCGGCGGGCCGATTGGGGATCGCATCGGCCGCAAACGGGTGATCTGGGCATCTATTCTGGGAGTTGCGCCGTTTACGTTGATACTACCCTATGCAAGCCTGGCCTGGAACGCGCCTCTGACTTTTATTATCGGCCTCATACTTGCCTCGGCTTTTTCAGCTATTCTGGTCTTCGCACAGGAACTCATGCCGGGTAAGGTGGGGATGGTATCAGGGCTGTTTTTCGGGCTTGCTTTCGGCATGGCGGGCATTGGCGCTGCGGTACTGGGCAGGCTGGCCGATACGTATGGCATCGAGTATGTTTATCGGCTGTGTTCCTTCTTGCCGCTGCTGGGGATGTTTACGGCTTTTTTACCCGACATTCGGAAACCTTCTCACGAGTAGAGCGCTCGGCGAGCATGGCGATACATGCTCTGGCGCCGGCCGCAAGCCGGGTTCCTCTATTCCAGGTTTTTCCTCAGAAATTCAACGAACGCAATAATGAGTCTGAGTCAACAGTTAGAGGATCTTTATGTCCAAATAATTTGAGATTTGGAACAAAATAAGAGTATCGTGCCTGGAATCGTCCGTGACCCATATCCTTTCATCTCGCAATCTGATATAGTACATCTATTGTTTTGCAGCCCGAGGATACCGTTGTGGGCCGTCTTTTCGTGTGGGCCGAACAAAATCCGTCACCCTTTGACAGGGAGAGGTATCATGCCTACCATTAGAAACAAGCGAGGGCCTTTCGCTAATAACAGAGTCAATCCTCATGAACAGAATGAACTCAAATATTGGTGTCAGAAGTTCACTTGCACCGCGTTCCAGCTAAAAAATGCAGTAACAGCAGTTGGGACCTCTCCAGAAGCAGTGCGGCATTTCCTGAAAGATAAGGCATCAAGTTGATATTACAGATTTAATCTGAGGAGAGAGATGAGGATCGGGTCATTTTTCAGATGCGCGGTACCAGGAGCCATGGGGCGCATTATACACTGCCGGACCACCGTAGCGAAACTTCGGACTGGTATTGTATAAGCGGGACGTTCTGAAAATATTGACGACAATAGGATTGAACAACTCTACCGGTTCAAAAGGTGTACATTAGTGGGCTTCATTTATAAAGGTTATTTGCTCAGGTCAAAATCAGTTCAGCTCTCCGAAAGTGACCGTTGGACGTTGGAGGTCACTGTCGCCCGGAAAAACTGTCCGGAAGCCGAAATGAGAGAGCAGACTTTCTCTTCCGAAAGCACATTTCCAAGCAAAGAGGTAGCAGATATGGAGAGCGTTATATTTGCGAGAAAAATCCTCGATGGAGAGATAAGCGGATTGTCGATCGATGACGAAAAGCCAAAAAATTTGGATAGTTAAAGACAACTTACCGTATTTTCCTCATGTGGAACATGGTAATGTTCCTTAATTTCCGAATTGCCCCTCAGAAATAGGGCGGACCATGTCGTGAGTCCGATTTTTAATTGAATCCCGCTCGAAAAAAGGCCCGGAAAAAAAGCTGCAAAGGGCCGTAAGCTGTTTAAGTGTTTCCATGTCGTTGCATCCTGCCGATAAATGAGCCGTTGCGAAAAGACTACGTGACTTTTCGGGCGGAGTTGCTCATGAAGGCTGTGGTTTGAACAAATAGCCGGCAAAGCCAGAGAGCAGAACAAAAATGGCAAAGTCCCCCTTCTATAGTTTCAATTCCTTTCGCAGTTCCACGCGGAAGGTAAGCGCATTTCCTAAACCTCATGATAGACCCGTGAATGTCTGGAGACCCAAACTGAACGAGAGGGTGCAGATCCCGAACGGGGTAGGGACCGTGGTGGAGATCTCGGAGGACATGTATTTGATCGACCTGGAGAACCAGCTCGCGAATGTTTGGGAGCGGCTCACCTCCATCAGGCGCCCCTCATAGGTTTGATAACTGCGGCGGTGCCTCGTGGGTTTTTGGTGCCCGCAAGCGGGGGGTAAGCATCCATGGAGGTGCGCGAAGCTGCCGAGTGGGGCATGGCGCTGCTTCGAAAAATGCCGCCCGCAAGGGCTGGACTACGGCAAGAATCAACTGGGAACCCCCGAAACACACCCCGGAGATGTCGATCGTCGTGCAACTTTATGGTTCAGGGGTGTCCCATGGGGACATTACTTGCTCGGGTGAACATTTGCCAACGAACGAGAGCAATGGTTTGGGTTTTACTGAGAGAGATGGCGGAAACGGCTTATTCGTACACAGTGGAAAGATGAGCCGGAGTAACCCCCGGCCTTGTCCTGGTAAAATGTAGCTGCGTTTATATAAATCAATCTCGCTGCCGCATTGGTGATTGGCGGCGCCAAATTGACCAAACTCGACCCTCCGGCTTATATCCGCTGAATCCACATATTATTGTGCTGCGTGCGATCGGTAACAGACCCGCTTGGAGCACAGGGCAACGGGGCATTTAATACGAACGTTTGCCTCCGCCGGAACGGTCACCACCTCGGCCCTTCCTGCCGTGAGTCCCGCTTCGACCGCCTTTAGTGTCGTATATATCGAGGTCTTTACTATCGACTACAATATTCGTCCGATTTCTATTGTAGCCGCCGCCTGAAGAGCCGGCCCCCGAACCAAAACCGGACCCGCTGCGATTACCGCTCGGATAACCGGTCCCGCTGCGCTCACGACTTGAGCCGCCGCCGGGTTCCCGGGGTCTTGCTTCGTTTACTTTAAGAGCGAAGCCGTTCATCTCTCTGCCGTTTAAGGCGGCGATTGCAGCCGTTGCCTGATCCTGGTTCGGCATTGTAACAAAAGCAAATCCCCTCGATTTCAAAGTCTCGTGGTCCAGAATGATTTTAACAGAACCTACCTCGCCAAACGCCTCAAACTCCTTCTGCAATTCCTCTTCCGTTGTCTTAAATGAGAGGCTCCCCACAAAGATGTTCATGCTTGTCCTTTTTCAAATGAATGCCCTTTAAACTAGATCCGATAGATCCTGCTCGACCTTAATAGTGAAAGGATGCTCACCGAAGATAGCCGATATAAGGCATTATGGGTTTGGTGTGACGACAATCGAGGGCAAATTGAATCGTCTTCAAAATCGCAAAATATACTCCCTCTTACCAACATCACTTTAAACTCTGTAGATACTGAAATCAACGAATAAAAACAAGCACCGGCCGGTAACCTTTTTCATCCCGGTGCAGAAGTTCGGGCCTTTTCGAGTTCTGCTATGGTATGGCTGTATTTCTCGTGAATCAGTTTCCGGTCAAAATCCCAGAACTGGTCCAGCATGGTGTCCAGTTCCTGTTTTGTGAAATACTCCATGCATGGGTAAAAGAACGCTTTATCCTCTTTGGCGATGTGTACGGGGTAAAAATTTACCAGATAATTCAAAAGTTCGCCGATTCTATCCAGAGCGGCGATCGAGCCGTTTTTGTATTTTTCATTGGCGTCAAGCATCTGCCGGACGGCCTCTCTCCCGATCGTGTGCTCTTCGAGCAATTCGGTCATGATTCTTTCGTGATCCGGGCTGAGATTCTTCCCTCTCAATTGCGCGAAAAGGATATCTTCCTCTTTCCCATGATGGCATCTATCAGCGTATGTTCGGAAAAAATCGACGGCGGTCTCGATGAAAACGGGATCGGCTTTCTTATCGCCGGCGATTTTAGATACCTCGGATTTCATTAAGCCGATCATGTGCTCAATGAGCCGGTGCTCTCTCATAAGTGGTCCAATAGGGATCATCGCTCTCCATCTTCATCTTATTGTTTGTCGCAGATCTTTGGACTTGCCTCTGTACCGCTTGGTTATTCTAAGCATGCCGGGTGAAATCGGCACCATGTACACCTTCTTTTTTGGCCCGTAAAGTCTGCCTTTCGCCGGCTGCAGTCTGATCCACAATGTACCTGATGAAAGCCTCTCCCGGACTTGCGACAGGCTGCCTGTCATATTTCCGGCCCTTAAATGAAACGGACCACGCCGGGGCCGGCCGCTGCCGTCACAGTTGAAACCCTTGCTGCCGCCGGCTAATTGCCAATGAAAAATCAATCTTTGGACTAAACCGCACAAACCCTCGTGCGACCTTCAATTTTGGCCTGGTGCTTTGCTTCAAAGAGAACGGCTATTTCAAGGAGGCTTCAGGTGTTGTAGCAGAAAAATCGGCCAAATTTCATGAAACATGAAGAGTTTTTCAATGAATTTCTTCCAAGCCTTTCTTTTCTAATGGGGCAAGTGGCAGGTGCAGGGGGGATTTCATGATGCACTTCTTGACAACTGATCTCACAAATTCATATTGGACATGTCATGGGATGAAAATCCGCTGGGGCTTTTCCAGATTGAGATCCGCTTCGAAACAACCTTTTGCCTGTTTAAGGAGAATGATTTGTTGAAAAAAGCACTCGCATGCGCGGTTATCCTCTGTTCTGCGATAGGTTTAAGACTATTAAATAGCGCGCAAGATTCAATATTGAACTTCCCCGTTTCTGTGGAGAGGGAGCAAAGCGAACGCCGCAGTTGCGGATAACGGTTTCGTTCATCGTATCGATGCGAAAACATACGGCGACGCTGCGCGCGACATGAGCGCCGCCAAATGGACCTTCATCTTGCTTGGCTCTATTTCCTCCCGCGAAGCCTCTATGTTCGCCGATGAGTTGAACAGGAAGGAAAACCTGGAAATTCTGGTCGCGAGCGGTTCGAACGTGCACGGAGCATCCCTGAAGCGGTGAGCGTAATGAAGACCCCCGCAGGCCTGCATCCAGCGGCTGCGGAAATCTTGACTCCCGCTTCGTCTTTATTGCTTCACGCTTCAATCTTTGTCTGATTTGGTTTCAGCGCACTCAGTGCATCGACCGAATTCGTCGACGCACTCGGCGCAATGCAATCGCTCACAGACCTTGCATTCCGTCATGACGTTGGTGGTATCACCTTCATATTCCTTGCCACAGGCTGAACATACGAATCCAGGATCACTCATTTTTCACTCCTTTATCGGCCGCAGATGCAACCGAATAATAATAACACCGCCGGACTTGCGAGGAAGCCCTTGTGCACCTTGATAAACCGATCGCCACCGTACTCGGTAGGTCATTTCATTATGGCACCATTTCACTCGAGTCAAGCAGCTACCCGGCATATCCAACCGGCCAATGCCAAAAATTGCGCGTTGCAGGTGAGGTCAGGCGCACGTCTTGAACTGGTTTTTCATATACTGCTCCCACTGGCCTAAGATCTCAGTGCGATGCTCCCGGAGATAAGGTTCGCCTCGACTACGTAGGATTCCTTCAATCCACCGGCAGAGCTTTTTAACCTGCCGCGGCTCGGCTTGGATAATATCAACCCCAAGCAGCTCAGAAACCTTCTCCAGGGTCAATCCGGGCACGGACCACTCCTCTCTACGGCACGTGTTTTGAGTAGCTGCCTATGATTCCCCTTCCACCTGATCTCCGTTTTTGAGAAGTGCGAGTCCCTTTGTAATTTCCAGCAGAACACCCATTCCCTGCTTGACCTCAGGGTCACGCAAAGCAAACGCCGCGCCGAAAAACCCTACCGGCTTCGCACGGGACAGATCCAACTTTCCAGGGATTTCCGCAGCCTTGTCCAAAATGCTCAGGGCATTTGGTGAGGTAAGTTTCTTGGCTACGCCCACCAGATGCACCAGGCCCTCACCTATTTGCTCGAAGTCCTCCGGCGTGTAAGTCTCAGCAATTTTTTGCATGACTGCGAACATAGCGGACATAATTTGGAAGATCCCCTGTTGCTCCAACTGATCGAGGCGATAAATAGATTGAGGCACGCTGGACTTGAGCAGGGGTTCAACGGTCCTCAGAAAATCGATGAGGCTCTTGAGCTGGTCCAGGGACCAGTTGATGTTTCGAACACTCCTCATCACATTCTTCAGAAGGTATCCCAGATCTTCGAGCGTGCAATCCGGCTCCACTTCGGCCAGTTCCTTAATCAAAACCTTGACCGCTTCGTTTACCCTTGGCGAGAGATCGTCTCTCAGTTCTTGCAACGATCTGGCGGAATCGGACAATGAAGATACTTCCTTGCTCAGGTAATCGAGTTGTTGAAGAATCAATCTTTCGTCATTCATGACCGGTTCCTCCAGACTATGCGGCTACCTTTCTTATCTTGCCCGCAATGTTGAACTGCGCCTCGAGCGGCAACTCGAGCCCCTTCATCATAAGGTTCCAATAGACCCATTTGAAGAGCATCTTGCCACAATGGTTGCCGAACGTCTCCTGCAGCAGGCTAAACGGCCCCAATCCTGGGAATGGGAACTTGCCGGGCAAGGGCTCGACGTTGTAGTTGAAATCGAGCAATATTGCCTTCTCAAAACCTGAAGCCAGAAAACAGGTGGCATGGCCGTCAAAAGTCGGCGCCGGGCCTTGGCCTTCTATTTCACGAGTCAGATTCTCCACAACGGTGTAGGACATATAATGGGCCACTGATCCCGCTTTGGACGTGGGTACGTTTGAAGCGTCTCCTAAAACATAGACCCGGTCCACGTTCTGGGCTTTCAGCGTCTGTTTATCCACCTGCATGTACCCCATGGGGTCTCCCAAACCGGAGTCCATGATGGAGCTGTCCCCGAAATTGGGCGGAATCGACACCAGCAGGTCATAGCCTACCTTTTGCCCCTTGTGGGATTGGATTGTCTTTTCATCAGCATTCACTCTGGCTAAGTCGAAATAAGGAGTCACCTTGATGTTTTTCTTTTCGGCAAATTGGCCCAGGGCCTTTGCGGCCACCGGCTTAGTAAAAACGTTGTCGATCGGCGTCACGAATTCGATTTCTACCTTGTCGCGGACGCCATTGACCTGAAAGAACCAATCTGCCATGAAGACGAATTCTATGGGAGCGATAGGACACTTATAGGGGAATTCTGCGATATTGAGCACGATCTTCCCGGAATTGAAGTATTTCAGCTTTTTACGCAGCGCCAGCGCCCCTTCGAGGGTGTAGAAGTCGAAGATGTCTTTGCGCCATGCGTCCATCATGCCTTCCACTTCCTCCGGAACGATCCGGCACCCCGTTGCAATCACCAGCCAATCGTAGTCGTACTTATCTCCTTTCAGAGTTTCAACCCTGCGCTGGTCCGTGTCGATTTTGACCACCTTGTCGATAACTAATTCAATACCCTTCGCAATGAAGTCCCGCTTGGGTTTCAAAACGTCTTCCCTGGAGTAGACTCCAAAAGGTATGAAGAGATATCCCGACTGAAAGTGGTGCTGCTCCTCTTTGTCAATTACAGTGATGGTCCACTCGTCCTCAGCCAATTCCTTGCGCAAGTTGGCGGCGACCATCGTGCCCCCCGCGCCGGAGCCCAAAATGACTATTTTTCTCATAAATACTCCTTCGGGTATCCGTAAAGGTTGAAGAATATAGTTTGGATAATTTCAATTGGATGATAATAGTTCGCTAAATTCAGAGTCAATAAGGCAACAAATTTAATTCGCCACGAGGTCATGGTTGTGTTTCTAATCCGTGCGTCTTTATATCACACTGAGCGGTGGAATATTCCAGGGCACAGCAATGGTCAAGCTTATACAGGACGAAGACCATGACCAGGCTGCCCAAAAACATCCACACCGGCCCGAAGAGCCAGAGTGTGGCCACCACCGACAGATAAAAGGCCCGCATACCCATGGAGTAATGCACCATCCCCGTATCCAGGGTGTTGGCTATAAACTCCGGCGACAGCGATGGATCGCACTCGATGGGAACATTGATCATGAAGTTGATCTGGTTCATGTAGCGGATGGAAAGAGTGAAGCTGAAGAAAGCAAAAAAGAAATGCACCATCAGCACCATGAGTTTGACCATGAACAGTGTCCTCATCCGGGAAAATATCAGTGTGGGATCGAAGGGCATTTCCGAGATGTGATCGGGTTTGAAAAGAAAGCTCAGGAGCCCCAATCCGATGATCATGGCCGTAGATGCCAAAAAACTGGAGGCCATGATCCAATTGCGCAGCGTCTGCACAGAGAGTATGTCCCGCTTCTCAGCAATGACTGATTCCACCCACACGCGCCGCAGATGCTTTGTAACGCCCTTATATGTTTGAAGGGGCGACCGGCGCACCTTGTAAAGCCAGTATATATGATATGTCGTTAAGATAACGAAGGTCGCCGCACCGAAGACTATCTCCGTCCAGTGGATCTCACCCATTTTTCTGTCCCCGCTTCCATGAAGGCATCCAATCTCTCCGTTTTATTTGGATAATTCCAGCTACCGGCAATAATGAGAAGATCCTGTTCGGAAAGAAATCCATATTTCGCGATTGGGAGGGAAGGGACATTTTGGTGGTGGGGCTTTTAAATCAACAGGCTCGGATTGATCAATCACTCCCCTCGTACTTGAAGGAGAGTTTCACTCGCGCGCGATATTCTACAATACTTCTCGTTCTCGATCCGCATGTCCAGTTGGCCCACTTCAGCAATTCTCAGGTCCCTCAGACTCTTGGTTGAAGTTTCAATGACATCTTTAGCCGCGTCCTCCCAGGAATTTGGACTGGTTCCGACGAGCTCGACGATCTTGTAAACGGACAGGGCAATCCTCCTTTGGTTATAGCCACCGCAGAAAACAGTGAAAGGTGGCCTATCCTCTCCCCTTACCAATCACCAGCTTGATTCACCACAGCATAACTGCGGAACCAAGCGGGTCGAAGTGTACGCTTTGCTATCCCGTGAGTGTCAGAATAATCATCAAGCCGCATATTTCAAGTGAAGTTGAAGGGGCCATCCTTCAGATTGATTGGATCGTACCTGATTCCCGAATGGAGATCACGGCGAACAGGCTGCCCCTTCTCAGGGTATTCAGTATGCAGACGCACTGGACCAGACATTTGCGGTCGCCGTTGGTGGTGAAGTTGACGCATCATTCAGGATTAAGGAGATATTTCGATATATTCATAAGGTTCGGAAAGCGGAGAACGGATTACGCCACTACGTAAAGAAATAAGAATCCGAAATATTTTCAGCAGGAGCGGGTAGAGACTCTTATTGTTTGACCTGCACGCTGGGATTGATTAGAGACTCTATAATTTTGATAGACTTTATGAAGTTTTCGCTTGCCCAGTCTTGGCAGAGTAATGCGGAAGATCGCCGGTAGATTTTGAAATCTGCAACCTTGGGGTATGTAACATCAGGCTTTCCACGAAAGACCGCCATGGTGAGCGTTTGATGTTTGATCTGGCTTTTCAATACGGCGAAGGGGCTCGCTCTTGCCTGCGCGGATTTCGTTTCCCGACTCCGGATGTCGATCCCCAAAATTACGGTGGGCAGCGGCTCGATTTTTTGTAAGAACTAGTTTTGCCAAAGGCCCCTTTAGTTTCGGCACCGGTGGCGGCATACCAGTTTATGAGAAACTTAACGGGCTGCAGTTGAAAACCGATTGGATGATCACGGAGGGAAGGTAGATTGTGCTCTAGGCCATTATCACAAGACACTATGCTACTCCTCCAGGCTCCCCTTCTGACTGGGTCGAGACACCTGGAAGTTCGGGAGGGAAGATGGAGAAAGCGCAATTGTAGCAAGATTTATGTGGAAGTTGGAATAAAACGCTCTAGAATCAACTCCCTGGTGCCGTATTCCACAAGGATCGCATGGAGACAAAACTGCTCGCTCCCGCCACGGGAGCATATAGAAGCCTGTCCTGAGGTACCGGAAGGGGTGAACACTGTGGGGCCGTTCAAGCCTCGATACTTGAGCACAGAAAACAATTCACGAGATGCGGCGCCAGTTCTCTGCCCCCGATGGGTGGGGCTGGAGGGGAAAGCTCCTGACTAATACGCAGGTTGCATCGGTATAGGTAACCGGTCGGGGCTGAACCTCACCCCACAAAACCTTAAATCACCGCCACCGTATCTTAGGAAGAAGGGGTGTTCGGTTGTCCGGTTTCATCTCTTTGATAGTGATCTCCGATTATGAGCGTTGGCCGGAAAAGGATAAGTGATGCGAAAGTCTGACGGTTTTTTCATCTGGATGGGCATTAATCTGGTTCTTGCCTGCTTCGCGCTGGTTCATTCCCATACTGCAAAGACCTCCGCCCTCGGAGATATCCAGACACAGGCACGAATGGTAACAGAGCTTAACCTGACCGATTTGTGCCTTTCTACAGAGGCCAGCTATACAAGACATCCCTCACAGGCTGACCGTCATACCCCTTTTCAGGACCACCCGATGTGCCTGGAGCATTTCCTGTCCGGTTCCATAATAAGCCCTCCCCCCGCATTACGAGGCAATTAAAATGAGCCGCCTTGAGAGGCAGAGAAACATAATCGACTTTACGCTATCATCTTTGCTGCGGCGCAAGTGCAAGAATATTTCCCTGGTTCTTGTCTACATTCTTATAGTTTTTACCCTGGGGTCGGTGATCTTTTTTACTCAGGCCATGAAAAAGGAGGCATCCCTTATCCTGGACGGTACTCCCGAAATGGTAGTCCAAAAAATGATTGCTGGGCGGCAAAGTCTGTTTCCCGTAAACTACATCGATAGAATCAGCACCATAAAGGGCGTTGCTTCAGCCAGAGGGCGTCTGTGGGGATACTACTTCGACCCGAGGACACATGCAAACTTCACTTTTCTAGTTCCTCAAAACTGCAAATCCAAGCCAGGGGAAATAGTAATAGGGAGAGGGATTTCGAGGAGCCTCGGAGCACCCGAGGACGATTTGCTCTCGTTTAGGGCATATGACGGATTGCGGGTTACCTTTCGGATAAAAGGGATCCTTGATTCCAAGTCCGAACTGGTTGCGTCCGATTTGATCCTGCTATGCGAAGAGGATTTCAGGAGGCTTTTCGGCATTCCGGAAGGCTATTCGACCGATGCAGTGCTCGAGGTCAAAAACAGGAAGGAACTGGGCATTATCGCCTTCAAGATCACCCAGATCCTTCCGAACACCAGGCCGATCCGGCGCGACATGATACTCAGCACATATGACGCCGTGTTCAACTGGCGCGGCGGAATGGTGCTTGTCGTTTTGTCTGGGGCAGTGTTCGCGTTCATCATTTTAGCCTGGGACAAGGCCACCGGATTAAGCGCTGAAGAGAAAAGAGAAATTGGCATACTGAAGGCCATCGGGTGGGATACCTCCGATGTGCTTCTCCTGAAATTCTGGGAAAGTGCCATAATCTCCATTTCATCGTTTTTCGCGGGGATACTGCTCGCCTATATGCACGTTTTTCTGGCCTCATCATCTCTGTTCGAACCCGCGCTCAAAGGCTGGTCTGTTCTCTACCCTCATTTTAAACCGGTACCCTTTATTGACTTTTATGATGTTGCCGTGCTCTTTTTCATAACCGTAATTCCCTATGCGGTGGCAACACTGGTTCCGTCCTGGATAGCAGCATCGATTGACCCCGATGAAGTGATGAGATGATGCCACTCCAGGGGACGTTTAAGCGGCGCCGGAATACCGTGAACACGAGAACAAACGAAGGGAGATTCATGAGATACTCGGCAATTCTTCTCATTTTGGTGTTGAGTCTAACTTCCGTATGCTTTGCGACGGAACCGGTGAAGCCGTCCGGCAGGGATAAGTGTCCGGTCTGCGGGATGTTTGTGGCAAAGTCCCCGGATTTTTTGGCCGAAATAGTTTTCAAAGACGGCTCTTGCGCCATTTTCGACGGCCCGAAGGATATGTTCAAGTACTACCTCAACCTCCCCAGGTACAATGCCTCCAAAAAACAAGAGGATGTTAAAGCTGTTTATGTAACCGACTACTACGCCATTAAGTGGATCGATGGATTGCAAGCTGTTTACGTTGTTGGAAGCGATGTAATGGGCCCCATGGGAAAAGAGTTGATCCCCTTCGGAAAGCAGGAAGATACGGACGAGTTTATGGCCGACCATAACGGGAAGACCCGGCTGCTATTCAACGAAGTAACCCTCGATCTGCTGAAAAGTCTCGATTGATTTTAGGGGACAATGCTGGTTCACTGGAATAGGGCAAATGATAGGGCTAAACCAGGTCAGAAAAGTATTTAACGCCGACAAACCAAATGAGTTTGTCGCCCTCGAAGGGGTGACCCTGTCGATCTCTGCTCGCGGGGTGACAGTGCTGAAAGGGCCGAGCGGTTCAGGAAAGACAACCTTGCTGAGCATCCTGGGATGTATGGCAAGGCCGACCTCAGGCAGGATCATGATCGGGGACAGGGAAATCACGAGCCTCCCCGAGAGATTTCTTGCTGAAATCAGGCGCAAAACCTTCGGTTTCATCTTCCAGCAGTCTAACCTCATCAGGGGTGTCACGGTGCTGGAAAACATTATGTTGCCGGCCTATCCGCAAGGAGAAAGATTGTCTTCGCTCAAGGCGCGGGCTTGGGGCCTCCTCAATTTGTTCGGTATGACCGCAAAGGCAAAATTCAATGTGGAATTGTTGTCGGGAGGAGAGACTCAGCGGGTGGCAATTGCCAGGGCTCTCATAAATGATCCTGAGATAATAATTGCCGACGAACCCACAGCACACCTTGACTCAAAGTTGTCTTTCGAATTCATGGAAATCATGAGGGGCCTGAAAGAAAAAGGAAAAACGATCATCATGGCGAGTCACGACCCGATCGTCTATGAATCCAACATGGTTGACCTTATAGTAGAAATGAGGGACGGGAAAGTAATCCGATGATTTTTGACCCTTCCGTGCTCGCTCTGCTTTCAGGCTCATTTCTAGTCGTTGTGATACTTCTGTATGCAAGCTGTTACGGAATCCAGATATTGAGGCGCTGGGACATCCACAGCGGCAGTGAACTTCAACTTGGCCTGGAAAAGCGAACCTATCTCATTTCAACCATTATGGCCTTTGCGCTGGGCTTCCAACTCCTGTCCCTTTTCCTTTTTGTCTATACAGCGGATCATCTCTCTTCGCTTTTTTCCGGCGCGATGTGCGCCGTCGGCACCCTAAATGTAAACCGGTGGGGCTATCCGACCCTGATCTTGAAGATAGTGAATTTTCTTGCGGCCGGCGTATGGCTGATTATCAACTCTACTGATAACAGTGCCTACGACTATCCTTTGATAAAGAAGAAGTATCTTCTGTTACTGCCGATTACCGGACTGATATGCCTTGAGGCTACCGTTCAGACCTTGTATTTCCTCCGGTTGAAGCCCGATGTCATAACATCCTGCTGCGGGGCACTGTTTTCTTCCGCCTCAGAGGGAGCGGCAGGAATTGCCGTGCTGCCCTGGAAGCCGGTAGCCGCCTCGTTCTATCTGGCCATGGGCTTGACCATGGTTTCAGGCCTGTTTTCTTATCTAAGGGGAAAAGGGGCATATCTATTCAGCCTTTCCAGTTCTGTACTGTTCGGGGTCTTCATCGTTGCCCTGATCAACTATATTTCCCCCTATTTCTATGAGTTGCCAACCCATCACTGTCCCTTTTGCATCCTGCATGGAGAGTATAACTTTATAGGGTATCCGATTTATCTGGCGCTTCTGACCGGAGGAGTAACCGGGCTGGGAATCGGCGCAATCTCACCTTTCAGCAGTGTGAAAAGCCTGCAACAAGCCATTCCGAAGATCCGGAGAGAGCTTACCCTGATCTGCCTTTTGTCCTGGCTGGCCCTGTTCGCCATCAGTGTGTGGGGGATTGTGTTTTCAAATCTCCGGATGGATTGAGTCGAATGACCTGAGTGATATCAAGCCTGCCAAATAAGGTCAGTATTGTCAGATGCAATTCTGAGAAATTCAGAAACGTGGAGTGGTGTGTCGCAACTTCACGTGCGCGATCTATCCGCAGCTTCTCGAGTTGCGCCTTGAAATTGACGGCAAAATGGTGGGGGTTGAACAGGAATTGAACGCTGTGATTGCGCTATGATTGTCCCCCCCCCCCCAAATCGGAAGCAAACGGGGGCCTGTTCTCATTAGGAAAAAGTGGTGCGCTTGATCCAGTTTTGAGCGCTCATTGTTTCGACAGCGTCCTGACGAACGCGACCAAGTCGCTAACCTCGCGGTCGGTAAGGACCCGTCCCCATGGCGGCATGTCAGTCGACCGTCCGAGTGCTGGACCCCCACCTTTGATTGCTTTTGCAATGTCTACATCTGAAAAGGTCGACATGAACGTGGCATCGTCATGCTTTGCCGGCGGAGTGGACAGTTGAAACGAATTGAAGCCATCCCCTTCGCCATTTTTCCCATGACACACCGCGCAATAGTATGCGTACAGGTTAGCACCCCTTTGCTCTGAAGCCGTCAAAGTGCTCTCGGGCTTATGCGGAACCTCAAATAGTGGTAGTTGTGCCCTTTCTTCACTCGAAGCGGCCACTGCTATGCTGCTCCCTGTAGCGGTCAAAAAAAAGAGTGAAAGAGCGGCAAACAGTGTGAGTGTCGGACCCAATCTCAACAGCATGGATGTTTCCTTCGTCAATGCGTAACAGAGGACTTAGAGCTGAGCACAAAAGCCGTCAAAGCTTGGATCTCTTTGTCCGTTAATGCGTAGACAGGCTCGACGGAGCGCTTAACGAAAGCCTTCGGATCATGCAGATAATAAACCACCCATTCGGGCCTGAGCCGCTTTCCCGTCTCAGTAAGATCAGGTCCCACGAGTCCCCCGTTTTGGTTTATTTGATGGCAGGCATTGCAGCCATATTTTTCAAAGTAGAGTTTTTCTCCGTCGCGGATAATTTGGGGGTCGCCCAGGGCCATCTTATCTACAGGCCCGGTAAGATCCTCCACTTTGTCGGTCACCAGCGTTGTCCTGCAATATGCGAAGATGGCATCGTTTTCAGGGTCCAGGATTTTGAAGGGCGGCATTCTTTCTTCCAGCATCGGCCGGATAGTATCGGGTGCCTTCATAAATTTCTTGATCCAAGCTTCCTGGACCCGGCTGCCCTCTTGGGAAAGATCATTTGCAACTTCGCCTCCCTTTCCGTTGATTTTATGGCAAACCAGGCAACGGTACTTGTCCACTATTTTGCCGAATGCCCCCTGAGGAGCATAATCCGAAGGCCGCTCGCCAAGGGGTAGAGTATAAGATGCGGGGACTTCCTTTCCTTTTAAGCTGAGCGTGTAGGTCGTTATTGCTGTAGCTTGCTCTGCGCTGAAATAGTAATCGGGCATCTTCAATCCTTCCTTGAAGAGCCTTGGCGATTTGATCTTGTTATAGATCCAATTGGGCACAGTACGTTCCTTGAACGGCACTTTTATATCACCGAAATCCAACATGCTGATATGAACAACACCGAACGTCGACATGTCGGGTCCGAGTTCGCCAATTTCCTTCACTCCCTCGATCTTGGAATGACATCCCACACAGCCTTGTTTAACCGCCAATTCCTTACCGCGCTCTTTGCTGCCGTTTGCGACAAGCTGGGCCTGCCTGGCGGCCTCATTCTCGTTCAGGTCCAGATCCATATATTCTTGGGACATAAAGGTCACGATGTCATTAATGTCCTTATCTGCAAAGCCAAAGATCGGCATTTTGCTGTCAGACCACAATGCATGCGGGTCCTTGACGACTTTGAAGAGTCTTTCCGGGTATGCCTTGGAGGCGACCTTGGAAAGCTCGGGCCCGGTCTTTCCACCCTTGCCCTCAATCGTATGGCAGGTTGTGCAGCGTGATTCAAGCAGAGTTGTCTTCCCGGGACCGGCATCGCCGGATATGGCCTGACCTTCCGGTCCCGGTCCTTGCAGCAGAAACGCGGAGACGTCAGCAGCTTCCTGTGAGGTGAATTTGGCGTCTGGCATCTTCGTCTTCGGCCAGTAGTCCTTAGGACCCATCAACCATCTATATAGCCAGTCGGACTTGACTCTTTTGCTCATTTCGTCAAGCGGCGGTCCGGTCACGGTTCGCGCTCTCCCACCTACTTTGTGGCAGCCCCGGCACCCATACTCGAAAAACATGGCCTGTCCCCGGAAAAGAACCGGAGCTTGGGCTTGGAGATACTCGCCATGGCAGAGGGAGCATGAATTTTCCATGAAGTTGTCATGGTAGAGTGCTTTATTCCAGTTCTCGGTCGGCCCATGCGCATCTTCCACGGTGGTTGCCATGCCTTGCCCGCCGTGACATTCCGTGCAACCAAACTTTTCATAGGCGTGTTCGGCTATAACCGGATGAGTCGTAAAGGGTTGTGGCGCATCTTTGAATCTTGGATTGTCAAGACCCAAATGGCAGGTTTCGCATCGGTCTACGCGGCCCAGTTCCTTACTCCATCTTTGCCGATATCCGAATCTGAATTCAACCGGTTTGGATGATCCGGTAGATTTCTGATCGAGGAGCGCCTTGAATTTTCGCTGGTATTCGAGGTAGGGACGATCGTGATCTTTCCACACCAGCCCTATGAGCAGGAGAAAGCTTAGCAGGGCAAGAATAGGAAATATTCTTTGGAAGAAACTCATTTAACCATCTGCTCCATTCGACACCAATTCGACTCAGTGGAGGGGCCAGGACTCCCACGGCCAGTAAAATCGCCACCCCGGTCCCCTAAAGAACGCCCCGAGGATGATTAGACCAATGGCCACGGTGACAAAGGCAGTGAACAGTATATTTTGAAGTCGCCGGCTGGGGTGCAACCATACGCCGCCACCGGTCTGTCCGCGTTCGATGTATGGGACTAAAAAAGCGAAGAGCAGCACCATGTTGGGAATAACGATAGCAAACCAGAAAGGGGCACCCCAGGACAGCAGCTCTTGAAGACCCAGAAAAAACCAGGGTGCTTTAGCAGGAATAGGGGTGACCGAAGGGTTGGCCTCCTCCTCCAGGGGCGCTCCAAAAAGAATCGCTGCCACCATGATTATTATCAGAATAATAAAAAACTTTGACAACTCCCGGCAGATAATATCGGGCCACACGCTGACCTCTGCATCACCGTGCAGTTGGGGATTTGCGATCAGGTCATCCGTGCGGTTCCTGATAACATGTAACGCAATCAAAAAACTCATTATCAAAGGCATTACCTTGACGTGCAGATCAAAGGCACGGCTCAAGGCATTCTGGCCGATTTCGTTTCCTCCCAGTACAACATACTTCAGTTTCTCTCCGATGATCGGCGCCGAAGCCATCACGTTCGACATTATGGTCATACCCCAATAGGCTTTCTGGTCCCATGGCAGCAGATAACCAGTCAAAGACGCGATCAGAGTACAGAGGAAAAGACACCATCCGATCACCCAGTTGAGTTGTCTCGGTCTGCGGTACTCTGCCATGTAAAACACCCGCGACATGTGTAGAAATACCAATGCTATCATTGCATAAGCGGACCAGCGGTGCATGTTGCGGAAAATGGCCCCAAAGGTTATCACGAACTGGAGGTCCTTTATGTCCTGATAAGCCCTGTCGGTATCGGCCGCGTAATAAAACATCAGCAAAATGCCGGTTACGTTCAAAATTACAAACAGTGAAATGTTGATCAGGCCAAGCCCGAATGTTTTGTCCTCAAGCCATTTGCTGACAACGGGAATCCCACTTCTGGCCGAACCGTTCTCAAACGTTTCGTTACGCGTATGTAACGCCATGTCAGTTTCCTTCAAAGATCCCGCAAGTGACCCTTGCACTTAAACAGTAAGTGCTTGCTGGAATGGGACGATCTGACGCTCGTTCACAAGGAGTCTGCCGTCGGGGGCCAAACTTACCGCATACCAGGGCAGCGGTTTGGGAGCAGGCCCCGCCGTAACAGCCCCGTTTGCGCTGAACATAGTTCCATGACATGGACATTCAAACCGGCTGCGCTCGTCGGACCAGCGTATCGTGCACCCGATGTGCGTGCACACTCCGGACACGACCTTGATCAAGTTCTGCTCCCGAATCACGAAGATTCGTTTGGCGGCGACGAAAGTCACGCCTTCCGGATATTCCTCGGGGAGGGCAATCTTGAACTCCAAGGGCGGCTCATAGAGGACGTTGGGAAACAGGTAACGCGCAGAAGCCGCAGTCAGCCCGCCAAATGTGCCCAAAGTGGCAAGCCATCCCACACCGGCAAGAAAGTTTCGTCTTGTGAATTTATCTACGGACAAATCGAATTCCCTCCCATTCTAAACAGCAGGAAGCAAGGGTCTAGGTGGGAAGCAGAAAGAATAGAAAAATACCCTCGCTCGCGCTGCTTGCTCCCTGCTTCCAGTTCCCCGCCCGCCGGCTCATTTCTTGAGATACTCTACCACGGCTATTGCGACAACCAGCACGACCAGTCCCAGTGAGCCGCCTCCAATGAAAGCAATCAGCATCTCTTTGATTAAACTGTACTTTTCCTGACCCTCAGCCATATGAGCCGTCCTACATCCGCTTCTTCTTCTCGGGAATATTAAGAACTACAAGCTTGCCCGGCGCAACTTCAAAATCGGGCTTCTCTCGAATGCGCCTTACCCAGCACCTTCACTTTAGCATTCTGTAGTGGCTGCCATTCCACAAAATGAGGCCCTCTACACTTCCCATCTCATCCTGGAGAACGCTTCATGGGTCGAACCCCTGAGCGGCGGTCCGGGGCCTTTTCAAGAGTCTCGATCTTCTTCTCAAGCCGATCTACCTTTTCTTCAGTTGAGAATCGGCAGGGGCTGGAGGCGCCGGTTGCCCAGCGACTTTGATCCCGGGCGAGGCAGCTTCAATCTAGCGACACGGAATCTTAAAAGTTATGTGCGCCCCGTTGTTGCATGAAGAAGACTTACAGAACGCAAAGAACCATGTAGCTGCTTGGCGACCGCTGAAAATCTATCCGAGCGGCGTTTCCGGCTGCGATTGTTGTGACCGGAGAGGAGTTCTTTCCTCCGGTCTCGCCGTTTTATCGTTTCTTTAAGTCTTTAAACTCTACGCTGGCAGTCTTTCCGGCTTCCACAGCCACGCTCTGCGAGCCCGTCTGGAGCTTCTCGTTCCACACCTTTAGCTGATAGCTTCCCGGAGGGACATCCTTAATCTCGAAGTTTCCAGCTTTGTCCGTGACCGCAAAGTAAGGGTTCTGCAACACGAGTATAAATGCCGACATCTCCGGATGAACACTGCAAAGCAGAGGGACCTCGCCAAGATTGTCAAACGTTACTGTCTTGGTGACACCCGCCCCATACAACCCCAGATTGAAAACCTTGGCCGAGCCGTGGGGGGACGACACGTTGTGGGCGACGTTGTCGTCATTAGTGAAATCAACCGTTGCGCCCTTCACGACACCCATCACATGCGGCTTAAAAACAAGACCTTTTTGGCCCATAAAGGGGTTTGCCTTCGGAGGAGCAAATGTGCCTGGCACTTGGTCTACGTACACAATAGCTTCGTTGCGCGAGACCCAAGGCGAATCTACCTTGCCCTTTATCACCCCTCCGCTCTGGGCTGCCGCATCTTGCGGGTCTGCCAATACCCCCACCACAAGAAGCGCGAAGACAGCGGCATAGACTGCAAATAATCGAAAGTTGATTAAAGTATGATTCATGGTTCCATCTCCTTTGGTCAAAGACTAACTAACACATCCGTTAGAGTCAACTACTGCCGGTTTAATTTTCCGAAATGTCCGGCTTAAGGTAGTGGCATGTTTCAAGCCATTGTCGCCTGCATCTTTTTTAACCTTTAAACCAAAATAAAAAAAAATGAAAGGGCCGAATAATCCTTGCTTGCTAATGCGGTATCTTTTGATGCATTCTACGCCTTGCACATAGTTGGTGACCGCGCGGGTTGCCGTTCGGGCGAGGAATCTTGCTGAGGAGGAGAAAGATGAAGAGGCGGAAAGCAGGCGAGGTTATCTTGTCTCTGGTAATAGCCGGGCTGCTGACGGCTTTGGCCGCAACGCAAGCCCGGGCCGTCCCGAGTTTTGCTCGGCAGACGGGCCAGGACTGTTATCGCTGTCACACGATGTTTCCCGAATTGACGCCGACCGGGCGTGTTTTCAAGATGACGGGGTACGTGATAAACAAAACGATGTCGAAGTGTCCGCCCTATCCGCCCGTAACGGCGATGATGTTGAACTCCTACACGCACGTTAACGGCGCGCTCCCGCCGGGTAGTTTTACGCCGAATATCTGGTCCCTTCACTCTCTATCTGCCAACGACGGTAATGATGTCATCGGCTCGCCCCAGCAATTTACAATGCTTTACGCAGGTCAGATTTACGATAAGCTTGGGGCCTTCGTTCAGGGGACTTACCTGGACACTTCGAATAAAATGTCCATGGACAACTCTGATATTCGTTATGCAAACAGTACCCAGGTGTGCGACAAAGACCTCATATTCGGGATTACCGTCAACAATGACCCAACCGTGGAAGATGTATGGAATACGACTCCGGCGTTCAGCTTCCCATACGCTGCATCGATTTTCGCCCCGGTGCCTGCCGCCAGCCCTCTGATCACGGGTCTGGGGGCCCAGGTTGGAGGCATGGGGTTTTATGCTTACTGGGACAATTTGATTTACGCGGCGGCCTCCGTCTACCGCACTTCAGAAAATGGGATCACCTTACCATTCGGGTCCGGTAACCATCCTCTCGGCGTACAGGTGGACGGCGCCCTGCCTTACTGGCGTATCGCCCTTGCCCGTGAGTATGGTGCCCACTCTTTCGAGATAGGCACCTTCGGGCTGTCCGGCGATACATTTGTCGGCGCTGTCAGAGGTGGACCTACGGACCATATTACAGATCTCGCTGCTGACGCGCAATATCAGTACCGCCTTGACAAGCACTCCTTTTCAGTGCAGACGTCCTGGATTCATGAAGACCAGGGTCGCTCCGGCAGCTTCGCCTCAGGCGCCGCTGCAAATACGTCTGATTCGCTCGACACGTTCAAAATTAACGGGAACTACTACTACAGGACCGATAAATGTGGAACTATTGGCGGATCTGTGGGGTTTTTCTCGACAACGGGAACCAACGACCGTGAACTCTATGCTCCAGCCCCGGTTTCTGGGAGTCTCAGCGGGAGTCCGGACAGCAACGGCGTCATCCTGGAACTGGATTACTTTGCGCCCTGGAAATACGCTTATACCAAATTCAGCTTGCAGTATATCATTTACAACCAGTTTAACGGGGCCGGCACAAACTACGACGGATTCGGCCGCAACGCCTCCGACAACAACACTTTGTACTTCTTGATGTGGACTGCATTCTGATCCGTTCCCGGAGTGGAGGACAAAACTGGATCCTTCACTGTATCCGGCTCAATAGTATTAGATAGTTTCCGTCAGGATTCTTCGACGCCAGGAAAGTTCTTTCCCATCCTGGCCGGCGGCACAGCCGGGATCTCGACAGCCCGCCTGGCCGCGAGGCTGGCGCCTGCCCCGCACCCGATCCTGGGTTCGACCGGAAGATTGATACGGTAACCTCTTGGCGTTCAACCGTCGTCGAATTTGCGAAACGATGCCTTAGGAGTGAAGACGATCAGAAGTATGACTGTCGTCAGACAGATTTATTATTTCATCACGTATTTTGATCCGCTTCATTGGCGTTAGTCTTCCATCTTGTGCCTTCTCGTTCAGCTTCCGGTAAACGCAATGGCAGCAGAACGATTCTGAAGTCCTTAAACCTCCTGGTAAGAATATGTTTTACAACCCATATTCCGATTACTACACTGGCTAGAATGCTTGCCAGGATGGATAAGCGAGACAGGAAACGTGGATCGAGATGGAGTATCTTACCGAAAAGTCCAGTGGCAAATCCTAAGGCAAGTCCCGCCAGGAATCCGAAAAGAACAGTCCGCCATGCTACACTCCACCATACCGTCAGCGCTTTTTCCCAGGTAACCTCAAGCTCTTCCATAACCTCATCTCCAGTTCCAGCGTATGGCCTGACGGCGGCGGCGCCCACGAACGCGGAAATAAGAAACCGCCGCGTGGGTGTGCTCCAGTCGAGCGAGATGCCGGGCGTTCAGAACACTTTGCCCAAACTATTTCAAAATGATGTAGATAAGCCCGATTGTCCAGGCTAAAGATAGAATCACAGGCGCTCCCGATAGATAATACTTGGACGGAACTGCTCCCAACAAACGCAGCCAACATGGCGCCGCTGATTCGGCGGCATGCGTGTCAAGCAGTTGAAACCGAGGATCTTCCCGATATCGTTTTGAAAGTTCTCCCGCCTTTGCCTGCCATGCTTTTTGAAACAAGCTCGTCCTGCCGATAGACATGATCCATATCGCGGAAAAAACCGAACCGGCCACGAAGATTGGCCAGTTGGCGCTGTGAAACCCGCCCCCAACCCGTAGAGCAAATACCAGCAATCCATTAACGATCAGCAGGACCTGCAGCTTGTTCGTCTTTATCGGGTTTTCAGCGGCCCATAAGTCCACATATGCCCTGTAGGCGATGTAGTCCTTTTCGCTTTGATCCATATTGACTCCTTACTCAGAAGCTTACTCGCCGCGCATTTGATTCCGGGAACGGGTATTCCATGTGCCGCGCCGTTGCCCGGGCAACCGTCTCGCCGCAATAGCGCGCCACCACACGCAGAGCCATGTCTATACCAGCAGAGATGCCGGCAGATGTAATGATCCTGTCTTGTTCGATTACATGCGACTCTGAATCAACCGTAACTTTAGGGAAAAGCTCCTTCATCAGCCCAAGAGAACGCCAGTGAGTAGTTGCCCGCAACCCGTCAAGCAACCCGGCATTTCCAAGTATCAAGGAACCCGTGCATACGGATGCCAGAGTCTCAACCTGTGCTGCACGGGAAGCGACAAACGATAGCATTGCATCGCTTTTCATTTCCCTGCGTGTTCCCCACCCGCCGGGGATGACTAGAATATCCAGGGGCGGGCAACTGTCAAATGTGACGTGGGGTAAAACTTTCATTCCCCCTGCCGTCGTTACCGGCCTGTCGAATTGCGCAACCAGCAGCAGTTCAAAGGGAGAAGGCTCCGCGAGGCGACCCTCTTCATTCAGTCTAGTAGCCGCGAACACCTCGAAGGGCCCACAGAAATCCAGCACTTCAACATCATCAAAAATGACAATTCCGATTCGCTTACCGTCCATAGGAGTACCTCGGAAATCAAACGATGCAGATTAGAGCATGAGGAATCCATCGGGAGCCAGGCTGGAAGCCAGCATGACCGTATTGATGTCAAGATGGTCCGTAAAGCTGGGTACTTCCCGGTTGACCGGCTCAAGCCAGAAGTTCTCGATGATTTCCGCCAAGGCACAATACCGCATCAGGCTCTCGACCTGGCGGTCTAATGATTGTTGCTTGTTGAAAATGCCGGGTTTTTTTTCAATTAGCCGCTGCAGTCTTTCAAGAGCATGCAGGCCGATGGAGAGCCCCAGTTCGCGAAATGCGAGTCTATAATAAGCGGGAGCCTTTAGCGAACCCGTTCTCGCGAAGGTCTGCAGCCCGAATCGGCATGCTTCCAATATATCCGCCAAAAGATCGGCCTGCGTAAAAGCTCCCGTCGCCGCTGTTTCTGCTGCCCTGAAGGCATCGGACAATAGGCCGCCAATACCGAGAGCATCATCGGTGGTCCAATCTCTTTCTTTGCACATGGCGGCCAGTCCTTCGATTTCACGGCTTAGATCCAAAGCTTCTTCCGAATCTCCGGCCAGGCTTGCCTGAAGCTCGCGACAGGTAATGAGTCCATCGAGAGGGTCGTGATGTCCCATCGATGCGACGAGAGGATACGAGAGATCTACACTCATCTTCCAGTACATTCGCTTCTGACTGGAAGCGTCGGTCCCCACGCTTTGCATTGAATCATATGTGAATCTGGCATAAGCGGTTTTTGCAAGTTCTACAGCCCACCGTCCATAGGATGGATTTCCCGTGACCGAGCTTACCCGGCTGAGGGCGTGCATCCATTTAGTGAGGTAATGATAGTACTGCCCGTCACGATCCCATTCAAGCCGGTCATCAATGGGAACATTGGGGCCCCGTTCGTTCATCTTCTTGCCTATGCGCAATCCTCCGATTGTCGGGTGGAATTCGCCTTCCCGGTCATCGAGTCCGCTGATCCAGCCTTTTCGTCCGTCGTCTGCCCGATGGCGTCCAAGAATCCTGTGTACTTGATCCACAAGCTGAAGTGAGAGCTTTTGCCAGGTTTCATCATTGGTTTGTTGATACAGCCCCAGGAAATTGCAAACCGCAAAAGCATCGGTCCACAGGTAACGCCTCGGCCTCTCACTCGCCGGTGCGAGTCCGCTCAGGCGGGCAAATTCCCTCATGAGTTTTACGGCAATTGGAAATCCTTGAGTCTGCTTCACGCTAGCTCTCCCTCGGAGGGTCTTCTTGTCTCAGTCGTCAGCGTGTGGAGCTTCCGGATCGACTCTATCCAGGATAAAGTGCAGGACTTTGCCGGGACCATGCACGCCTGTGGTCATGGTTAGTTCGATATCGCCTGTGCGGCTCGGTCCTGTGACAAGCGTCATACGACTGGGCAGTGTCTTGCCCCTTTCGTGAAGATAAGCAGCCAGACCTGCCCGGCATCCCTCAGCATAGCTCAGTGCCAGGTGGACTCCAGGCAGGAGTGCCGCCAGGGTTCCCATGCCGGGGCCTGCCGGCAAAACCAGGCTTCCGGTGTCGGCCAGGAATTCCGCGCACCAGGTGATTCCAATTGAAGCCCCGGCTAGCCTGTCCCGGTCCCATGCATATCCGTCGGGCGTCTTGCGGGGCATTATCGTCTCGTAGCCCGAGGCGGCAAGGACTGTCTCGACCGACTCCCGCAGCCCTTGAGGCCAGCCCGATGCGGGAAGGGCTGCAACCCGGGGCTCCGGGTTGCACGATGCGGCCAATTCGCGAAGAATCGGCGCCAGGCGGCCCGGCAGATCATCTGCGGTGATGAATTCGACATGGGTCCCGGCTGCGCGGGCAATTCGAGCATAACACTCCAGGATTTCAGATCTGCTCACAGGCGTCCCCTTTCTCTGTCATGCCACAAGGCACGGAAACTCGGACCCGCCTTGGGACGCGGCAACTCCCGGCACGTTGTCCAAGCCTCCAGAATGCCTCCAGTCCTTCCGTTGAGTAACCATTTATGGTGCGCCAGGATTTGGCGCAGAAGTCCTAAGTTTGCGCGGTACAGCAGCGGGTTGGCGGCTGCGGCGGCAGAGACCCCGGCCGTCCACTGCGTTTGGCCCTCGGCGCGCAGGATGCGCAGCTTTCGGTGGTATTCAGGCAGAGGTATCCTCACCGGACACGCTTCGGCGCAACGTCCGCAAAGTGTGCAAGCGTCAGGCAGGTCCGGATAAGCCTTCATCCCCCAGAGAAGAGGCGAGAGAACGTCCCCCATCGGTCCCGGATATACGGATTCGTAAGCATGCCCGCCCACTGCGCGGTAGACCGGACAGTGGTTGAGGCAGGCCCCGCAGTGCAGGCAGTGGAGTATCTCTCGAAAGGGACCGCGGGCCAGCGGAGATCGGCCGTTATCGAGAAGCACCACATGAAGCTCTTCGGGTCCTTCCTCTTCGCCCGGCTTTCGGGGACCCGTTATGATGGTGACATAGCTCGAGATCGTCTGACCCGTAGCAGAGCGTGTCAGCAGGGTGAGAAACCCGGGAAGATCGGATATCCTCGGGATGATCTTATCGATTCCCAAAATGGCAATTTGCACCTGGGGAAGCGTTGTGGTCATCCTTCCGTTTCCTTCATTGGTCACAATCACGAGCGTCCCCGTCTCGGCAACGGCAAAATTCGCCCCGGTAATTCCGATCTCCGCGGAGAGGAAGCGGTCCCGCAGGGTTTTTCGGGCGGCGCTTACGAGGCTTTCCACGTCGAGGCCGGGTGGGGTCCCGAGGATACTATGGAAGAGTTGGGCAACCTGGTTGCGGTCTTTATGGATTGCGGGCGCAAGGATGTGTGAAGGCTTTTCGCCCGCAATCTGAATGATGAACTCTCCGAGATCGGTTTCGGTAACAGTGATACCGGCCTGCAGCAGGGCTTCGTTAAGAGAGATCTCCTCAGCGGTCATCGATTTCGATTTAACTGCGGTGCGGGCGCCGCGTTTCACGGCTATGCCCTCGGCAATATCGGCTGCCTCGGCAGCATCATGGGCAAAGTGGACGATTGCTCCGGCAGCTTCTAGCCGATTTGCAAACTGGAGGGCATATTCCTCGAGCCTGCCGGATACTTCCAGTTTGCAGGAGCGGCCCCAGTCCCGGAGGTCTTCGAAGCCGGCTAATTCGGCAATCGAGGCGGCTCTCCTTGAAATGAAGACATCCGTTGTCTTGCGGATGACTGCGCCCAGGACTTCGTCGGCAATTGCCGATACGGACGCTTTGCGAAAATTGTGAGGCCTATCATTCATCTGCATGAAACTCCCTTCGCAACTCATACAGGTCACAGGCGCCCGCCGCCCGCCTCGCAGGTGGACGGGCCGCGTAGGTCCCGGCTGCGGCAATCCCGGCAGGCGGGTCCCATCTCCTTAGCGCGCCATCACTTCGGCCATGAGTTCGCCTAGGTGGAGGAAACGGATTCTCTCGAGCCCCAGCCGCTTAGCCCCGGCAGCCAGGTGTGTGAGACAGCTCAGGTCCAGGGTGGCGACCTGCGAGGCGCCTGTCGCCGCTATGTTCATTAGTTTGTCGGCCATCAGCCGCCCTGAGATCTCAGGGAGTTTGATGCTGAAGCTTCCCCCAAAGCCGCAGCAATTTTCACTTTCGGCAAGGGGAACGAAATCATCGCCAAACATCTGAGTCAGGTATCCTTCGGCTACCCCGTGCAGTCCGATGCCCCGCAGCGTACGGCAGCTCGAATGGTAGGTGGTGCGGGCAGACCGGGGGTGGGCTGGAATTTTATTTATGCCGAGAACTCTGTGCAGGAATTCGCAAAACTCGTATGTCCTGTGCCCTAATGCTTCCAGGCGTTCCCGGAGATCGGGGGAGTCGGGGAAAAGCTCGGCATAATGGTTCCGGACGGTATCCGCACACGAGGAACTGAGGGCAACAACGGCGTCAGCTTGCTCGAAGACCTCCAGGAAATGCAGGGCAAGCCGCCTTGCACCCTCCTGATGGCCGGTGTTTAGCCATGGCTGGCCGCAACAGGTCTGAAGCCGCGGAAAATTCACCTCCACGCCCAATGATTCGAGAACTTCCACGCAGGCGCGCGCTGAAGCTGGATACAAAAGATCGGCCGTGCAGGTGAGAAGCAGGGATATCTGCATGTTCTCAACCTTTCTCTAATGTTTTCAAGAAACCGCGCTGCGTCCACTTCGTACGCTGCTGGTCTTGTTTTTCTCCTAAAGTACCACGTCCGCAAGGGGCATGACTACGGTTAGCTTCGCGGCGCAGGACCCGCGCTGTCAGAGCCCGCGCCCCGCAAGGCGGCCATGTATTACCTCAGGGACAAAACCTTCTGAGAACGCTCCTCACCTCTCTTCTCAAGCGCAAGACATCCTGCCAGGTTTCTATCGAGCTTCCGTCAAAATGGGGAGGCCAAAGTCCCAGTAAAACCATTGTCTCGAAATGCCGGGCATCGAGCTTACCGGTGCTTGAGTTCGTATGCAGCCTGACCCTGTGGTCCAGGGCGCGCAGTGTACGGAATGCCGAGTCTATCTCATCGGAGCCGGCCCCGCCCGGGCGGGGTTGCGGAAAGTCTTTCAAAAATTCGTGAACCGCGCGCCTGACAGAGCGCACGGCCGTGAACCGGCCGGCGCTGGTCGCTAGATTGTTATACGGAGGCCGGAGTTGAGTGCGTTCGTGCCCGGCATTCAGCCCTCCGACAAGCAGTTGGCCCTGTATCAGGAATTCAATGTCTGCCAGGCCGCCCATTCCCAGTTTCAGGTCGATTTCCTCTTCCGATTCTGCGGCGCGTTCCTTTTCCATCCGGTCGCGCAGGTGGCAAATCCTGGGCCATACCGATTCCGGAGGTCTTTGCCTGTAGCAGATTTCCCATGCCTTATCTTCAATCCATCGGCCGATCTCCGGGTCCCCTGCTATGTGCCTTATCCGGAGAAGCGCCTGAATTTCCCATATGTCCGCCTGAGAGACATAATACTCGAGCCAGGATTTCCGCGTGACGACAAGCGGGCCGTGAGTTCCAGTGGGCCTCATGCGAGCGTCCATAGGGTAGCCTGGACCTTCCTGAAGCGGAGTAGAGAGCATGTTCATGAAGCGCTGAATGAGCCGGACCACCGCACCGGGAATCTGGTCATCGGGCTCGTGCGCTCTCGGTGCGTAAACAAAGACCAGGTCCAGGTCCGAAAGATAGCTCATTTCCCCGCTGCCCAGTTTTCCCATCCCGAGCACCGACAGGGGCAAATCGGCCGGCAGCCCGAGATTCTTCCTTACAGCCGCCAGAGTGTTGCGAATGGAGAAATCGGCCAGGGAGCTCAGTTCGCCTTCAAGGGCGCCGAAATCGATTCGGCCGCCAAGATCGGCCAGCACGAGCTGGAGGACGCGTTCGTTTTTTAGACGCCGTATCCATTCCAGCTTTTCTCCATATCCTGCTGCCCTTCCCACAAGCTCCAAGCTGAAAGTTTTCCATTCCAGCGCCGTGCTGAAGATCCCCGCCCTTATGGCAAGGCCTTCGACCAGGGCGGGGTTATGCGAAAGAAGCGTCCCGAAAAGCTCGCTGGAGGCAATCGCTTGGCAGAAAGGCCCCAGCCAGGGCTTAACCGCTTCAAACTGCTTCTTCAGCCCGGCCCTTCGCGCGACCCTCCCGAAGTAGGTATCCAGTCTGACCAGAATCTTTTCCTGGAGAGCCCGGTCACCAATGTCGGCGAACTTTTCGAGTGCGCAATGATTAATTTCCTGCTGCACCGAAGCGGGATAGGCCCTAAGGGTTTCCTGAAGCCTCTCGAACGGTTCGGCTGCAAACAGCCGGGTCTTTTCGGGGCCGGCCGGCCCCTTTGTGCCTCCCTGTTCACTTCCGTCTTCCGGCTTTTCACGAAACAGTTCCTGAAACTTGGAGTGGACTATGGAACAGTGCATCTCCAGCGCTTTTAAAAAAGCGGCCTCGTTCTTCTCGAATCCCATTGCGAATACGAGGCGCATCCTTCCGTCTTCCGACTGCGGCAGCCTTTGCGTCTGCCGGTTCTGGTCGAGTTGGATGTAATGTTCGACATTTCGCAGGAAAATGTAGGAACCCTTCAGCTCGTCTGCCGTTCCAGGCGGCAGGAATCCAAGGCTTGAGAGCTTCTTGAGGCATTTTAGAGTGTTTGGTTCGTCAAGTTCGGGGTGCCGTCCGCCGTATATTAGCTGCATCGACTGAACGAGGAATTCAATTTCGCGAATACCGCCGATGCCCAGCTTTATATCGAAATACCTTGCGCCCGGCCTGAACCGGACCGCCTCAGTAAGAATCCGGCTTCGCATCTCTCTGAGTTCGTCAATGGCCTGGAAATCGAGAAATCTGCGGAACACAAACGGGCGCACCTCCTTAATAAAAGCGGTCCCCTCGGAGCGTTTCCCGGCCACGGGCCGGCATTTGAGAAGCATCTGGCGCTCCCACGCCTGGCCTCGGAGCAGATAATGTTCGATCGCTCCGTTCATGGATGGTACCAGTATGCCGTCCTTGCCAAGGGGCCGGAGACGAAAATCTACCTGAAAGACGCGATCTCCCTCAAACCTGTCGGACAAAAGCCTCGATAGCCTGTGAGTGAGGCGGCTGATCAACATGATGAAATTCTCGCTGTCCTCGTCTTCCTGAGAATGGAGAAATATCAGGTCTACGTCGGATACATAGTTGAGCTCATGACCGCCCAGTTTTCCCACCCCCAGTGCAACCAGCGGGATCCTCCCGTCAAGCCGGCGCCAGACATCCAGCTCTTTATCCCAGGCCCACCATTCAGAATGGGCTGAAAGGACCTCCAGCCCGATCTGCAGGGCTACAGACGCCAGATCGCTCAACTGCCCGGTGGTCTCGGACAACTCCGCATTGTGGAGAAAGTCTCTTGCCCCTATCCGCAAAAAATGAAGCTGCTTGAAGCGGCGAAATATCCGGAGTAGTTCGTTGAACGACTGGGCCTTTGCAGCGTCGCGCCCGAGGGCGGAATAGAGTTCGGTGAGAGGGTACTTGCGTTTCAGGTTTCCCTCGCCCAGAAGCCATTCCTCGAAATCAGGGTTTTTCCGCAGAAGAATATTTAAGTACTGAGAGCATTTGCGGACATATTCAAGCTCGGTCATGAAACCGCCTGTAACTGTTTGGTTAAAAGTCTCTATTGCATCCGATCGTGAGTTTATCATAGTATGGCCCGCGTCAGGAATTCCCCTTAAACATAGTCGCGGATTTTTACAAACACCTTTTCCTTGATCGCGTTCGAAGCCGGTTCGTGGCGTGGGGCTCGATCTTTTTTTTGACGGCTGAAGGCAGGCCGGAGCTTATGACGCCGGATGCGGGGCAAATTTTTCTAAATCATCATACTTTTCGGAATCATTATAAAGGTTTGCTATTCGACGCTTACCCGTTACAATTGGTCGTTTTTCAGGGTTTTCCTGCACCCATGGCAAATTCCCGATGTTGACTGAAACAAGATTTTTTTTACGAGCTGACGAAGTTTGTCACAGTTGAAAATGTAAGGAACATTTTATGAACCTTCCGTGGAATCGTCCCAAGGCAATTCTTTTGCTCGAGGACGGAACCGTTTTCCGAGGATATACGTTCTGCGGTCATGGCCGGGCACTGGGAGAAGTGGTTTTCAATACCAGCATGACCGGGTATCAGGAAGTGCTGACCGATCCCTCTTATAAGGGCCAGATCGTTGCGATGACCTATCCTCTTACCGGCACTTACGGAATCAATCCCGAGGACATGGAATCGGCGGCAGTTCATGTGGAAGCATTTATCGTAAAGGAATACCAGGACTTTGTCAGCAACTGGCGAAGCAACGGATCCCTGGCCGATTTCCTGAACGAAAATGGAAAGATCGGTATCGAAGGCATAGACACGCGTGCCCTGACCCGGCATATTCGGGTTGGAGGGGCTATGCGCGGAATTATCGCGACCGACACCGACAACCTGAGCGAACTTATGGATCAGGTTCAGGCGTACCCGGGACTGAATGGAATTGACCTGGTAAAATACGTGACGTGCGAAAAGCCCTACAGGTGGCGGGACGGCCGGAGGCACGAAATCGCCTCTCCCGAATGGCTGCCGGACACTACGGGATTTCGCGTGGCTGTACTGGACTGCGGGATAAAATATAACATCCTGCGCAGTCTGGAGAAGGCCGGATGCCAGGTGCTGGTTTTCCCCGCCCACGCCGCCGCCGATGAGATTCTTTCCTGCGGTCCTGACGGCATCTTTCTGTCAAACGGACCCGGCGATCCGGCCGCAGTACATTATGTTATCGAAACCGTTCGAGACCTGTTCGGGAAAAAACCGATATTTGGCATCTGTCTGGGACACCAGATGATGGGACTTGCCCTCGGAGGCTCTACATTCAAACTCAAGTTCGGACACCGTGGGACAAACCAGCCGGTAAAGGACCTCACAACAGGCAGAATCGAGATAACTTCACAGAATCACGGCTTCTGCGTAGATCCGGACTCGCTGTCGAATGTGCCTGTGCAGCTTACCCATATAAACCTGAATGACAATACGCTGGAAGGAATGCAACACCTGGAAATTCCCGCCTTCTGCGTCCAATATCATCCTGAAGCTTCTCCCGGCCCGCATGACGCTTCATATCTTTTCAGCCGGTTCATGCAAATGATCGAAAAGAATGCGCCACTGGGGAAACGGCCGCAAGGCCGGCGCCATTGAGATGCAGGGTTTAAGGAAAACAAGTTCATGCCCAAACGCACAGACATAAAGAAAATACTGCTCATCGGCTCCGGGCCGATAATCATTAGCCAGGCGTGCGAGTTCGACTACTCCGGGACCCAGGCCTGCAAGGCATTGCGTGAAGACGGCTATGAAATAGTCCTGATAAACAGCAATCCGGCCACGATCATGACCGATCCGGAAATGGCGCAGTACACCTATGTGGAGCCGATAACTCCCGAGGCGGTCGCTAAGATCATTAGGCGCGAGCGCCCCGATGCCCTGCTTCCCACACTCGGGGGCCAGACCGCTCTCAATGTGGCTGTAAAAGTCGCCGAAATGGGCATCCTCGAAGAATTCGGCGTGGAGATGATAGGGGCCACCGCCTCGGTCATTAAGAAGGCTGAGGACCGCCAGCTCTTCCGGGACGCTATGGCAAACATAAATCTAAGGGTGCCGGAAAGCATTATCGTAGACAATCTTACGGAAGCGGAAGACTTCGCACATAGAATCGGCTATCCGGTGATCGTACGGCCTTCGTTCACCCTTGGCGGGACCGGAGGCGGGGTCGCATACAACCGGGAAGAGCTTCTGGATCAGACCCAGAGGGGTTTGGATGCGAGCATGATCCGATCTGTCATGCTCGAAGAATCCGTTCTCGGTTGGAAGGAATTCGAACTCGAGGTGATGCGCGACTACATGGACAATGTGGTCATCATTTGCTCGATCGAAAACATGGATGCGATGGGGGTGCATACCGGGGATTCGATCACGGTCGCTCCCGCCCAGACCCTCACCGATCGCGAATACCAGACGATGCGCGATGCGTCCATTGCCATTCTACGAGAGATAGGGGTCGAAACCGGCGGCTCCAACGTCCAGTTTGCGATTAATCCCGAAAACGGCGACATGGTCGTAATCGAGATGAATCCTCGGGTTTCGCGCTCCTCAGCGCTTGCGTCGAAGGCCACCGGGTTCCCGATCGCCAAGATTGCCGCAAAGCTCGCCGTTGGATATTCGCTCGATGAAATCGCAAACGATATCACCCGCGAGACCAAAGCTTCGTTTGAGCCCACAATAGATTATTGCGTGGTGAAGGTCCCGCGCTTCACCTTTGAAAAATTCCCCCGCACCGACGATATTCTTTCCACTTCGATGAAGTCGGTAGGGGAGACGATGGCCATTGGGCGCACGTTCAAGGAAGCGCTCCAGAAGGCTATCCGCTCGCTGGAAATCGGCCGTTTCGGATTTAGCGATCCTCCCGCCAAAGCAGATCCCGAATATATCGATCAGTTGAAGCTGAGCCTTACGAAGCCAAATTCTCAGAGGCTCTTTCAAATCGGCGAAGCCATGAAGCTTGGGATATCCATAGAGGAGATTCACAAGCTCACTTTTATAGACCCCTGGTTTCTAAAGCACATAATGGAAATTCTCGAAGTCGAGAAGGCGATAGTCCAATCCGCCTCCCGGGCTGCTTTTCTGGAAAATGCAGAGCAGCTTCGAGTTGCGAAGTCCTGGGGATTTTCCGACCGGCGGCTTGCCGAACTTACCGGGACCGTGGAGGAAACCGTGCGACAGGCACGATTGCGGCACGGCATAAAGCCCGTTTACAAACTGGTGGACACATGCGCCGCGGAATTCGAAGCCTACACGCCCTACTATTATTCGACCTATGAGACCGAAGACGAAGCAAGGCCCTCAAACAGGTCCAAAGTGGTGATTCTCGGGGGTGGTCCCAACAGGATCGGCCAAGGTATCGAGTTCGATTATTGCTGCGTTCACGCCTCTTTTTCTCTGCGGGAAGAAGACCACGAATCCATCATGGTCAACTCCAACCCGGAGACGGTATCGACCGATTACGATACATCCGACAAGCTCTATTTCGAACCGTTGACTCTCGAAGATGTTCTCCACATTCTCGAGTCCGAAAAACCAAAGGGACTTATCGTGCAGTTCGGGGGCCAGACCCCGCTGAATCTGGCGGTACCGCTCGAAAAGGCCGGCGCTCGGATTCTCGGCACATCTCCCGATGCGATCGACAGGGCCGAGAATCGCAAGCGGTTCCAGGAGCTTCTTCACAAACTCGATCTCAAACAGCCCGAAAACGCGACGGCGTTTACTATCGAGGAAGCCGTCGATGCGGCCCGGGTCATAGGTTTTCCGGTGGTTGTCCGCCCCTCCTACGTTCTGGGAGGACGGGCCATGGAAATAGTCTACGACAACGCCCGGCTGGAAGAATTCATGAAAACCGCCGTGCACGTCTCACCGGGCCACCCGATACTCATTGACAAATTTCTCGAGGACGCAATCGAACTCGATGTGGACGCCATCGGTGACGGACAGATCACGGTTATCGGCGGCATAATGGAGCATATCGAGCAGGCGGGGATTCATTCCGGAGACTCCGCGTGCGTTCTTCCGCCCATAAGTGTCTCAAAGGAGTTGCAGAAAGAGATCAGAAGACAAACGGGACTTCTGTCCGAAGAGCTTGGCGTTATAGGCCTTATGAACATTCAGTTTGCAATCCAGAACGGAGAGGTTTTCATTCTGGAGGTGAATCCAAGGGCGTCCCGGACTGTCCCCTTTGTCAGCAAGGCAATCGGACGTCCGCTGGCCAAGCTCGCCACCAAGGTCATGCTGGGCAAGAGTCTTAAGCAACTGGGGTTTGAAAGGGAGATCGAGCCGAAGCACATATCGGTGAAAGAGGCGGTTTTCCCGTTTTCCCGTTTTCCGAAGGTGGATACCCTGCTCGGACCCGAAATGAAGTCAACGGGCGAGGTCATGGGAATCGGCGAAAACTTCGGGATTGCCTTCGCAAAAGCCCAGGCCGCAGCCGGATACGACCTTTCGAAAAGCGGAACGGTTTTCATAAGCGTTCACGACGGAGACAAAGCCAAAGTGTTGCCTGTGGCAAGAAAATTCCTCCAGTTGGGCTTCAAACTGATCGCGACCGCCGGTACCGTCAGGTTTCTCGAAAAGAGCGGGATCCCGGCCGATCACGTGTACAAACTCAAAGAAGGCCGCCCTCACGTTGTGGACAGGATCAAAAGCGGCGAGATACAATTGGTTGTAAACACCAACCTCGGCAAGAAGACCACTTCCGATTCTTATGAAATCAGACGCACCACACTGATGTACAATATTCCTTACGCCACTACCATAGCCGGGGCGCAGGCCATTGCCGAAGCAGTACAGGCTTTGCAAGAAGGCGACTGGAACGTAAAAACACTTCAAGAATACCACCGGGAGATAAAACCGTGATGGATAATGGGCTTGTGCCTGATCGTAAAATCATTGTTCCCGCAGACCCGGAGATTTTGACTCCTTTTACCCCGAATAAAAAGGAAGAGTGCGGAATCTTCGGGATTTTCGGCCATGAGGATTGCGCCAAGATAGCTTATTTCGGCCTCTACGCTCTTCAGCACAGGGGGCAGGAAAGCGCCGGAATTGCCGTCGGAGACGGTCACCAGATCACATGCAATAAAAACATGGGTCTGGTGCACGATATATTCAGTGAGCAAACACTTAAAGCGCTCAGGGGCTACGTTGCCATCGGGCATGTTCGCTATTCCACCACGGGATCGTCCCTTCTGGCAAACGCGCAGCCCTTCGTTGTTTTCCACGGCAACAACCATTATGCGATCGGACACAACGGAAATCTGGTAAACGCAGTCGAGCTGCGTCAGGAACTCGAGAGGCAGGGAGCAATCTTTCGCTCCACCATGGATACGGAAATATTCATGCACCTGATGGCCAAAAACTTGGGGCGTGGTCTCGAGGAAGCCCTGGTCGAGGCGTTAAACAAAGTAAAAGGCGCCTATTCGCTGGTCATGTGCACGGAAGACACGCTGATCGGAGTGCGCGACCCGAACGGTTTCAGGCCTCTTTGTCTGGGTGAAGTCAACGGCAGCTATGTACTGGCTTCGGAGACCTGTGCTTTCGATCTTATAGAAGCTACCTACATTCGAGACGTGGAACCCGGCGAAATCATCATTATAGACGAGGACGGGCTGCGTTCGATTTTCCCTTTTCCCAAGCGCCGTTCCTCTCACTGTATATTCGAGTTCATCTATTTCGCCAGGCCGGACAGCAATATTTTCAACCAGAACGTATATATGTTCCGAAAAAGGCTGGGAAGCCTGATGGCCAAAGAGAATCCCTCACTTAACACCGACCTGGTGATGCCTTTTCCTGATTCCGGGAACTACGCCGCCCTTGGACTTGCCCATGCCAAAAACATCCCTCTGGAAATGGGGGTCATAAGAAACCATTATGTGGGACGCACGTTCATACAACCCAGCCAGGCCATGCGCGATTTCGGGGTCCGGGTCAAATTGAATCCCGTTCGGGAGTTGCTGAACGGCAAGACCGTATTGCTGGTTGAGGATTCTATAATCCGTGGGACTACGACGAGGACCAGGATCAATTCATTGCGCCAGGCAGGCGCAAAAGAGGTGCACATGCTGGTCAGTTGCCCACCGCATCGTTTCCCCTGTCCTTACGGGATCGACTTTTCCACGAAGGGCGAGCTGATTGCCGCCTCTCACTCAATTGATGAGATACGCGACTTTATCGGCCTGGATTCGCTTAATTACCTGAGCATTGAAGGGCTGCTGGAGGCGGCCGGGGTCACAGCGGACAATCACCCGTTCTGCCTCGCATGCTTTGACGGCAACTACCCCGTTACGTTCTGCGATGAGGTCCGAAAAGACTGCTTTGAGGAAATGCGGAAACGATTCTGATTGCTCTTCACCGTCGGCGGTTTTAATATTCCGGAATGTATAATCAGCTCATCTACTTCATCGTCGTATTGCTGCTTTTCAGCACCCAGCGCCAGACAGGCAAGCCTCCTGCCGTTTCCTGGCTGGACGCCCTCTACATTGTCGCTCTGTTCATCTTTTTTATCCTCTACTGCCGAAGGACTTTTGACAGACTCCGAAAGGCGGCCGAGCGAGGTGCTCGACAGGCCGCTCTTACCCGCGCCCATTACCGCGCGCAGGCGCTGCTGTCTGTTGTGGCGATTGGGTTTCTCATCGTATATTTGTATGCTTTCAACCTCTGCGCCTATTTGCGGGTAATTCCCGGATTTGACAAGTTCATGACCATATCGGGAATTGCCGGCCTGGCAATCTACCTGGTTCATCTGGCAGTTATCTGGTTTTGGAGCTATCCCGTCGACCAGGCCATTTTTGGCGTGAGAGTTTCCCGGACTCATTTCATAAAGGGACACCTCTCTTTCACTTCGGTCATACTGGTTCCCTGGTTTCTCATTTCCACAGTAATGGACCTGCTCCAGTTCATAAAAACGCCTTCTTTCATGGCTTCGGATTTCCAGGTTCTGCTTGTTGCAGTGACGTTTGTGTGCTTCGTCCTGTTCGGGCCGTGGCTGATCGTTCGATTGTGGGGTTGCGAGCCGCTGCCGCAAGATTATAAGAAGGCCGAGCTGGAGAGATTTTGCAGTTATCATAATTTCAGGACGGGCGGTCTCATGCTCTGGCCCGTGTTCGGATTAGAGATGCTTACCGCCGCAGTGATCGGCATCCTCCCGGGCCTTCGCTATATTCTGATTACATCCGGATTGCTGGGAGCTCTCGACATATCCGAACTCAAAGCAGTCGTAGCCCATGAGATGGGACACGTGCGCAAGAAACACCTGCTCCTTTTCGTCTTCCTGTTCATCATGTTTATCAAATTCGCCTCTGACTTGAGCGATACCTTGACTTTGCTCGCCCTGTCAAACAGGACCATATTCCGATGGTATGTTACTCCCGGAGACTTTGCCGCATCGATGGTCTCCCTGCTTACCGTCCTGCCGGTGATCGTGCTCATGATCCTCTTCTTTCGGTTCATTTTCGGATATTTTCTCCGAAACAGCGAGCGGCAGGCGGACCTTTTCGCCATGGAGCTGATAGGGGACCCTCAGCCCCTGATTTCCTCGCTTGAAAAAATCGCGTTCCGGAGCGGCAGAATAGAAGATCTGCCGAGCTGGCATCACTACAGCATCAGGCAGAGAGTGCAGTGCCTCACCGAGGCATTCCAAAACCGGGGACTCATCCGCAGACACAACCTGAAACTCTATGGCTCTGCTCTTGTGTTTGTCGCGCTGATATCGGGCCTGCTCTTCCTTAATTGGAGAGCGAACGAAGGGGGGCTGGCAAGTAACCTGCGCTCTGAAGTCCAGCTTCGGCTACTTGAGCAGGGCATTTCGCAGGAACCCGGCAATGCGGAATACCTTGCCGCATATGGAGGGCTTCTTTACGAGAAAGGCAGATTGTCCGAGGCAGAATCAGTCCTTAGAGCCGCCCTTATGCATGACCCGGAAAACCCATCCGTTCTGAATAATCTGGCCTGGCTTTACGCGACCGGCCCCTCTCCTTTCCGCAACCCGAAAGACGCTCTGGATCTGGCGCTCAAGGCGGCCGCCCTGAGCCCTGAGCCTTTCGTCCTGGATACTTTGGCGGAGGCGTATTATATAAACGGTCGATACGCTGATGCGGTCTCAACGATCAACGAAGCGATCTCGGAGGACGGACCTCAGCAAAGTTATTATCTGAAGCAGAAGGAGAAGTTCGAAAAAGCTTTGAGAGGTGAAATTCGAAGCTCATGAGTTCGCTTCGCCCGGCTTCCGGTATCTGCGAGCGGTAAAAGCTGCCGGAAAGGCTTGTCAATATTAAGCGAATAGATATAATGGCGCGGGTCGAAGACGGCCGATGGACTTGGAATAACTACTTTTTTCAGAAACTTTGATCTCTTTCAAAAAAGTTGAAGGACTTGAATCATGCACCTTCGAAAAAGATGTGCGGTCACCGGCGGCGCCGGGTTTTTGGGATCTCATCTCTGCGAACGGCTACTCAGGGATCAGCAGGACGTGCTCTGCATTGACAATCTCTACACGGGCAGCAAAAGGAACATCGTAGGCCTTTTGAGCAACCCTTATTTTGAACTTATGAGGCACGATATAACCTATCCAATGTATATCGAGGTTGACGAGATCTACAACCTTGCCTGTCCGGCCTCCCCAATACACTATCAGAACGATCCGGTTCAGACTACGAAAGTCAACGTGCACGGATCGATCAATATGCTGGGGCTTGCTAAGCGTCTGAAGATAAAGATCATGCAGGCCTCCACCTCCGAGGTTTACGGCAACCCCTTCGAACACCCTCAAAAGGAGACCTACTGGGGGAACGTGAATCCTATTGGACCGCGGTCCTGCTATGATGAGGGCAAGCGGTGCGCGGAGACCCTTTTCTTCGACTATTACAGGCAGCATAAGCTGGACATCAAGGTTGCCCGGATTTTCAACACTTATGGCCCTAGAATGCACCCTAACGATGGCCGGGTGGTCTCGAATTTCATCGTGCAGGCGATCACGGGGCAGCCAATAACGATTTACGGCGATGGCAAGCAGACCCGTTCTTTCTGCTACGTCGACGACCTGATAGAAGGTTTCGTCAGGCTGATGAATACTCCCAAAGGCTTTACAGGCCCGGTGAATCTCGGAAATCCAGTGGAGTTTACCATCCTCGAGCTTGCAGATATGGTAATCGAGATGATCGGTTCAAAATCCGAACTGGTCAAAAAACCCCTCCCGCAGGATGATCCGGTGATGCGGAAACCAGACATTACGATCGCGACGGAAAAGCTCGGCTGGCAGCCTAAAACACCGTTGAGGGAAGGATTGAAAAAGACCATCGACTACTTCGATGACCTGCTCCGGACCGAGGGTCCCGGGATTATTGCCACAAACGACGCTACTTAATCTAAGGATTAAGCTGGACACGGGGATTTTCAGAATCGAAACCGGCATCAGAGAACTCAAAGAAAAGCTGTGGAGTGCAAAACATATTGCGGTCCTCACCGGGGCAGGGATTTCAGCCGAATCGGGCGTTCCCACCTTTCGCGGTGAGGGCGGTTTGTGGAAACAGTTCCGGGCGGTTGACCTGGCCACCCCGGAAGCTTTCTCGCGGGACCCTAAACTGGTATGGGAATTCTATAACTGGCGAAGGGAACTGATCGCCCCGCTCAGCCCAAACCCCGGCCATTTCGCTCTGGCAGAAATAGAGAGCCGAATTCCGCGCTTTACACTCATAACGCAAAATATCGACGGTCTGCATGAGAAAGCTGGGAGCCGCAACATTATCGAACTGCACGGCAATTTGTGGAAGGTGCGTTGTACTGGCTGCAAAACGGTCATCGAGGACCGGAGGACACGCCTCCCCGAACTGCCTGCGTGCGAATCCTGCGGCTCTCTTCTGCGGCCTCACGTGGTCTGGTTTGGCGAGACGCTTGACCCCACGGTGCTCGATTCGGCCTATGAGGCAATCGCCGGTTGCGACCTCATGATGGTGATAGGGACCTCCGGGACCGTCCAGCCCGCTGCGTCAATGGGGGTCCAGGCAAAACGAAACGGTGCCGCAGTGGCCGAAATCAACCTGGAGCCTACCCCCTATTCGGATCTCTATAACATCTCGATTTCCGGCAAATCGGGAGAGATATTGCCTCAGTTGCTCTGAAGAACGATGGGTGTCTCCCGCGGAAACGAAAAGAGTGCGGATAGATTTTTAAGACCTAAGACGTGCGGGCTGCTGTTACAGCCTCGCCGAGCGTCGAGATAACGTACCCTGGGTGACATGGTACGAAATGGTCCATTTTGGTCGGGTTTTGGGTTTTTTTACCCCATAATCACCTACCTGGTCGAGCCCGCGATTTCCTTTATCGCACCCTCGATCTTGCTCAAAGCGCCCATTCGTTCCCTGGCCTTCTCCAGGTACGGCAGCGCTTCCGGATTTTTGTGCCTCGCCAGGGCTTCACTGGCCCATGCCACTATGTAACGGTTTTCATGCTCTGTAAATTTCACCAGGATTTCAAACGAGTCCTTGCATGCTAAATTTCCGAGGACGTTCAGCAGTCCGGCTTTGAGTTCATCGAAAGCCGGGTTTTCCACCATGACGAGCGAAATGACCGGAATCGCCTGCTCGCCGGTCTGTTCCAGGCATGCAAGACATTTTTGTGAAAAATAGGGATAGCGGAACATCGAGAGCTCTGCCAGCAGGCGGAGACACTCATCGGCGCCCCAGGCATGGAGCAGTTCGGGAACAAACAGGCTGGCCCACGTGAAATTGTAGGTAATCGGCAGAAGCAATGGAATAGCAGCGGGACCTGCCGACTGAAGTTTTTCGACGACGGGGGCAAGCGCCAGTCTTCTTGCTTCAAATCCTTCTTCCTGCTTTGCAGGGAAACGTTTGAGATCGTTTGCCGCCTTGAGCTTTTCAACCAGTTTGGCGGTTTCCGAACCGGGCTGAGCCGGGTAGAGTTCCCTCCATGCGCGGGCGCGTTGGGCGACCCAGAATTTTTCCAGCCAGGTGGAGGGTGAGTAGAAATGAACGTGCCTGTCATGGTCAAGCCCTTCCCGCTTGTGGTAGCCGTTTTCCTGGAAAAAGAGTTTTTCCTCGACCGCAGTCTGCCATCTTTTTCGCGCGATCCGGAATGCGGCGTCATAGTCACCGAGGGCAAAGCAGGCATTTAATAGAATATCGTGAAATCTATCGTCTTCCGGGTAGCTCTCCAGATGTTTTCCGGCGTACTGGCCGGCACGTTCGTATTCAAGCGAAAATATCAGCTCGAAGCCCTTGCGGACTTCCTTCTCAAGCTTTTCGCGAGCCCTTGCCTGCTCCTCCATTTGCTGCAACTGTTCTTTGGGTATCAGCTTTCGGGCCTCTTCATGACCGGGCAGGCAGCACTTCTTGTATTTTTTGCCGGAGCCGCAGGGGCAGGGGGCATTTCGATCTGTTTTGGACGCGCTGAAGGCGTCGGCCAGAACGGCCTGTCGCCGCGAAGTCTGATAGGTGCTCAGCATTTTATCGAGCTGTTTTTTGCTGATGCCGTACTTAAGGCAAATTTGGTCGGGATCGCCTCCCTGGATCAGCTCGTGTACAGGTTGGAGGGGATTTAATACGCCTTGTCGATTCTCTTCCATTAAGGTTCCCTTTCAATTTGACGCTCGTGATTCCGCCCGCATAGGCGCGGTAATCCTTAACAGTTTATGCCGGATAAGTCAAAAAGGACCCGACCGTTTCAGATGAAAATCGGTTCATTCGCAGCCCTCTGCTTGACGTGAGACACAAAAATGGGATAATCTCCTTAAGGACCGACTGTGACCGGAGGATTGTGGATTGACCGGAGAGGACAAAATATTCTCTTACGAGAACAACGAGGGGTTGTCCGCCAGCCTGGAAGACTATCTCGAAGTGATCTTCCATCTGGAGCAGTCCAACCGGGTTGCAAGGGCAAAGGATATCGCCGATCAGATGAACGTGCAGCGCGCCTCGGTAACTGGCGCGCTTAAAGCCCTGGCGGGACGGGGTCTTATTAATTACAGCCCTTACAGTTATATCACTCTTACGACTTCCGGACGCGACATAGCGCGGGACGTGATCCGCCGTCACCGGGCGCTCAAAGAGTTTTTTATGAATACTCTTCAGCTCGGTTCCGACGATGCCGAGGCCAACGCGTGCCGCATAGAACACGCCATCGATCCGACTGCTGTCGAGCGCCTGGTGCGATTCCTCGAATTCATGAGAATCTGCCCCAGGACAGGCGCAGACTGGTACGATGCTTTCGCCCGGTTCTGCAAGCTCGGCCTGCGGACATCGGACTGCCAGGCCTGTTTGAAACTCTGCGTGGAGCGGGTGGAAATGGAGCGCTCGAAGAAGCATGCGGATTAGGAGCGAGAAGCAGGGAGCAGGAAGCGACCTGCTGTCGAAATGATCCTGAAGCCAAACGTCTAATTTCCGATTCCTGAGACAAACCGGGAGATTAATGGGACTTAAGCCAAGAATCCTTATAGCTGACGACGAACCTCTCACGCTGGAACTCATCGTCGAGCGGCTCCAGGCCGAAGGATACGAGGTGGAGGTCGTATCCGGTGGCCGCGACGCTATTGAGGCCTCTAAGAGGAGCAGCTTCAAAGTTGTTCTTACCGACCTATCGATGCCGGACATCAGCGGGATGCAAGTCCTGGAGCACTTTGTCAAGCATTCCCCGGAAACGCTGGTGATCGTTCTTACCGGATTTGGAACCATCGGGACGGCGGTCGAAGCGATGAGGCGCGGCGCCTACGATTATCTCTCAAAGCCCGCAAACCTGGACGAGATCGTCCTCACATTGAAAAGGGCCGTCGAACATAAAGACCTTAAAGAAGAAAACGTCGCCCTGCGCTCTCAGATTATGGAGCAACACCGCGTCGAACGCCTTATTGGCCAAAGCGCGCCGATGCATCACCTCTATCGTATAGTAAAGCGCGTCGCCAAGACCGACTCAACAGTGCTTATAACCGGCGAGAGCGGGACGGGCAAAGAACTTATAGCAAACTCCATCCATTACCAGAGTACGCGCAGGGACATGCCTTTCGTGCCGATCAACTGCGGTGCTATCCCGGAAGAACTCCTGGAAAGCGAGCTTTTCGGCCACGAGAAAGGCGCGTTCACGGGGGCTTTCAAGGAAAGGCGGGGCCGGTTCGAACTCGCCAACAAGGGCACAGTCTTTCTGGATGAAATTGGTGAGATGAGCCCAAAGCTCCAGGTCAAACTTCTTCGCTTCATCCAGGAGACTAAATTCCAGAGAGTTGGCGGATCTAGAACCGTTGAAGTCGACGTCCGCATCCTGGCCGCAACCAATAAGGATCTTGAGCGTGCGGTGGCGGAAAACGAATTTCGTGAAGACCTGTTCTACCGGCTGAACGTGATCCCTATACATGTCCCCCCGTTGAGAGAGCGTGAGGGCGACATTGCGATTTTGATCCAGCACTTTCTCAAGCAGCATTGCTCGAAGAAGACTATCGCTCAGAAGCAGATGTCGGCGGCCGCCATCGAAAGCCTTGAGCAATACGAATGGCCCGGCAACGTTCGAGAACTTCAAAATGTTATCGAACGCCTTGTAATCCTTACGGATGCTGATGAAATTCAGATCCACGATCTGCCAAAAAGAATGCAGGCTGCACAGCCGATTGAAATAAGACGCACTGACCTGGGGGCGGACGGGATAAATCTGAAGGAAACGCTCGACGACCTGGAAAACCGGCTGATTCTGGACGCGCTGCAAAGGGCAGGGGGGGTCAAGAACAAGGCGGCCAAGCTGCTCGGGCTTAACAGGACAACGCTGATAGAAAAGATGAAAAAGAAACAGATAGATTTTCCGTCAAGCGCTGTCCTTTGAAGTTGAATAACGCCGCCACTCCAGGAAACGAGCATTCACCGCAGAGCGTCCCAAAAACCATTCACCGCAGAGAACGCAGAGAAAAAACCGAGAAAATAACCTGTGACAAACGGTGTATGCTGCGCCGGAGTATGTCGATCCGAAACAATTCCATTGCCGTCCCCAAAAACCATTCACTGCACTGCAAAAACCTATATTTATTTATCTGCCTGCAAAAAAAGGCGCGTGGTTCGATGTGAAAAAAGGCGGGTCTTTTGTCAGAATCCGGGTGATTGCAGGTTGCCTTTTGAATTCCCTGTCCAGAAACCGTCTGACTTTCGCTCTGTCCCAGCCCTTCGGGTGAGAAAATCCGGTGTAGAGCGACAGGTCCCCTTCGTAGTGCGGAGAAGTTGCGAACTTCTCGGCGTCCGCACTGTTGACCGGCATGTTGAAAATCGCAAGATTCAGAAAATCGATAAACGGGCTGTGGCTGAGAGTGAAGTCAAGCGTGTTGCGGGCTTCATCTTCGGATTCAGAGGGGGTCCCGAAAAGAAGATATACGTACGTCCCTATTCCTGCCCTCTTGAGCGAGGCCAGTGCTCGGGACGCAACGGCAAGGTCGATCCCCTTCCCTTCGGAGTCGATAACGCCCTGATCGCCGGACTCAAGACCGAGCTTCAGCATAACACACCCGCTCAGTTTGAGTGCTCGGCAAAAGTCTTGGTCGGCAAGCATTTTTGTCACGCGCACGAATCCGTACCACGGCACACCCGGTGGGCTTTCCGAGAGTTTTCTCAAAAGAGCCGGACTTACCGCGCTATCGAGAAAATGTATCAGCGCCGGGTTATGTCCGGAGCACAATTCTCTTACGTCCAGGGCCGCAGCTTCGGGTGATACCGGCTCGTAGCGGACTCCTTCCGCTTTTTCCGGACAGAACGCACAGCGGTTCCAGTAGCATCCGCTGGATGCGCTGTAGGGGAGAATAGGGCCGGGAGCAAAGTAATCGGGCATCGGGAACGGATCGTATGAAAAGCGAGGCCTTTGGTTGCCTTCATGCACTCCGGCAAGGTCAAGGAGCGCCTTCTCCCCCGGTCCATCCACAACCCGGTCCACAAGTCCCGAGAAAGGGTTTTCCCAGCCCGGCCTGCGAACCCATGAGGTAATCAGGCTGCCTCCGAGAACTATCCGAACATGTGCGTATCGCGCCCTGATAAAACCGATTATCGAAAACGCCGTCAGCGCCTGACTCAGGAAGTTCAGGGAAACGCCGACCACATCCGGCGAGTGAAGTTCCATGGCAAGGGAAATTCGCTTTGAAAAGTATTCGTAGAACGGATTCTTTTCATATGCTTCCGCCGCCCGGAACAGGTCCGTGGCCCGTACCGCAGAGAGCTCGATATCCTGATAATTGGAAAGACTGAGCCGCACGGGACCGCTGTTTTGTGTCGACTTCTCGATCAGCCGGTTTAAATCCGAGACGGCGCGCTTGTAGCGATCGAGATCGCAATAACCGCGCACGCTGCGTACAAACTCGAGGTTGGCCGCCCGGTTTCGAACGGCCCGCCTGGTCCACCTGTCAGAATCAGCCGGACTCTCTGCGAGCAGATGAAGTATTCCCTCCAGGTTGGCGTCGATTACCGAGCATTTCACCCCTGCGGCGTCCAGGGTCCCGTAAAGCCGCGCAATACCGGGCGGCGGCTCGGATGGTTTAACCAGGGGAGGGTTTATCAAAAGAATCATTGATGCGGTTTTTTCCAGTCTCTCGTCAGTTCTTGCGCACGCGAAACTTCCTCAGCGGCCATTTTACCACTAAGCAAGTCACGCGATGCGGTTGCATGTGCTTCGCCCTGTTCCGCTGCGAGGCTCAACCACATATAGGCTTATCTATAATCTTTTCTGAGGTGGTTGTCGTCTTTAAATCCGGCTTCCGTTGCATCGTGGTTACTAAAACGCTCGATATGAATCTGCCGGTAATTATTGCTTATACCGTTCAAACCTTGACGACTCAGGAAAACGAATGTCAGGGTCTTGTCACTTAGTGATATAGGTAATAAACTCGGTCACTTATTGGTATCACGCAGGGCGGGGTAGCGCAGCGGGGCAGCCGCGCTGCATCCACCCTGCCGTCCGGCTGAGCCTGCAGATCACTGAACCTCTGTCAATATTCGCAACCATATTTATGAAACGTGTACTCAGCGCCGGTAAATTGACAGGAATTCCTGCCGGCGCTCTTCCGGCAGTCACATCGCTTTGGGCCCGAAGATCCTTGATTGCCGAGCCTGTCTCGTAAGCTTGAAAATCCTGCACTTTTGTCCATGCCACGGTGGTCGAAGACGCCTCCAGGTAGGTAGGAAGCCAACCCGGAGAATTTCTCCTTGTTAGGAACTGTTTTTCAATAGGGTTTCGCCGCGGTGGTATGCTGCTTGCACTCTTTGCCCCCAAAGGCTTGTTCTTCTTATATCCGGCAATGATCTCCACCATCTAGTTTGGAGTGAAAAAATGGAAACAAACGGTACAAAATCCTTAGGGCACCATCTCCGAGAAGTGAGGGATGGGAAAAGGCGTTTCGAGAATGCATACCAGGGGGTGGCCCGGATGATCCTCAATGAACCGGCAGCCATCGAGAAGGTGTTGGTCAACGGCAGGACCACGTTTGATTTCCGGATCTTCAGGATCAGCGCCAAACACGTCGTCGGGATGTACGATGAGGTGAACAGTTTCGTATCTTTCATCAAGGATGCGGCCGAAGGGGGGTCGTCGCGGGAGATGGCCTTCGTGCTGGTAGGAGAGCCGGGAAACGGCAAGACCTTTTTTGTCGATAACCTGTGTGCGCTCTACAGGCAGTTTCTGGCATGCCCGGAAAACCGAAAATATACCTTCAATTATGTGCACCTGGACAAACTCGGGGGTTACGGCAAGATAGAGACCATCCAGTCGCAGACCTTCGAAGATCCGGTGATCCTGGCCATGAACCTGTTCGAGTCCCGCGATGAGAGCAAAGAGTTTCTCACCGAGCTGGGAGATTTCCCGGATCAGCAGATAGACCTGCTCTACCGCAGCTACAGGCCGCTGGGCGCCTGCAGCGACTATATTGTCAACGATATCAGGAACTACTGCCAGGGTGACCGGGAAAAACTTTTGAGTTTCTTCGAAGTCGTTCCTGTACCTCTTAGCGAGAGCATGGGGACCGTGACCGGGAAGTACTCGGCCAAAGACAAGATAACCTCCTCGGCGGTGGACCTGCTGGGAGAGGAATCCATCCAGCGGCTCCTGCACATAGCGGACGCGAACAATCCTTTACGGTTCGATCTCAGACGAGGGGCGCTGGCGCGTGTGGCGGGCGGGGGAATCCATTTCAGCGACGAAATATTCAAGAACAAGAAGGACCTCGTGCAGGTCTACCTTGGGGTCATACAGAACCGCAACATTGAAATCGACGGGTTCCGGTGGCCCATCGATACGCTCATCATCGCTACGAGCAACAACTCCGAGTTCAACCGGTTTTTGGCCGAAAAGGAAGAGGCGCCCATCGTGGACCGCTGCCGCATCTGCTACGTGGCCCATAATACAGACTACCGGCTTCAGGAACAACTGACCACCTATGCCATCGGAAGCGAAGCCAAAACTACGCTGACTAAAGAGCGGCTGCACCAGGACCCCAACCTCAACTACGCGGCGTCCGCGGCGGCAGTGCTGACCAGGCTTCCCAGGTCCGAAAAGCTTACTCCCATCGAACTGATGAAACTGTCGGCCGGGGAGGTCGCGGGGGAAAAGAGCATCAAGACCCTGGCAGAGGTCATCGACACGCTCAACCACGAACCGGACATCACCAAGAGGTTCGGTCAGAAGGGGCTCGGCCAGAGAAACCTTGGCCGGGCGATCCAGCTCCAGATGGAGACCTCGGAGACCAACGAAGGACAGTGCATGTTTGCCTACGACATCTTTAAGTCGCTGGGCCGAGTCGTCCTGGATTATGTCCCCGAGGCCAATGACAGGGCCAAGTACCTCGAAGACCTCAAGATTGCCAGAGGACTCTACCGCGAAAGAATCATGACCGAGATGTTCAACGCATATATGGATGAGCCGCACGCCATACGCAAGGACGTGATGGACTACGTGAACATGATCATAGGCATCGACGCGGAAAACCTCGGACCGGACAAGATGTGGAAATACAAAAACCCGCAGACCGGCGAACTCAAGGCTCTTAAGATAGACGAGCGCTACGTTCAAAGCGTCGAAGACAGACTTGGCCTCAAAAGCAGGGAGCAGCGCGAGTCGTTCCGCACCACCATCAGGAAAATTTACGGACAGAAAATGTCGACCGACCGTGACTACGACTTCATGGACAATCTCGAACTCGTCAAAGCCGTGACCGATGTGAGACTCAAATCCGACATAGCCGGAGCGGGCAGCCTCATCGGGGCGCTGGCAAACCGCACCAACGAGGAAAACCAGAAGCTCTACGACCGGATACTCAATACGATGCTGAACAAGCTCGGCTACTGTACGACCTGCGCGCAAAAGACCGTGGAATACTTTTGCACGAAAAACGACGAGAACTGAATGGTGAATAGTGAATAGTGAATAGTGAGAGGCTATGGAAAAGGACATCCTGGAGACGGAAGGTCAGACCCACGAAAATCCGCCGCGGGAAGGGAGCGGTGCCAGGTCGCTTTCATATATGGCCGGGGAGAGCATCTACGGCCGGGGCGACATGGTTTCTCTCCAGAGCGCGGCTATGCCCGGGAGCAACTACGTCTATAGCCTCAGCGCGATCGACGACCTGCTGGAGCGGGACAAGCTGCGGGAAATAGACGGCTTTCCGCGCAAGATCCGCATAGGAAGATTGGTTAAGCCCGGTCGCGGCGACAAGGGAAAGATCATCCTGGTGCCCACCACGGTCGAGGAAAAATTCATTCACGACGTGCGGCGCAGCGAACAGGGAGGAGAAGGGGGATCATCGGGCGGAACGGGTGAGGGTCAGGAAGGCGAAGTCATAGGAGAGGAGCCCGTTCACGGCACGGATGGCGCCGGGACCGGCGCAGGCCAGGGGGAAGGGACCGAGCATGAAATAGAATCCAGCGCTTACGACCTCGGGCGTATACTCAGCGAAAAGTTCGAATTGCCTGACCTCAAAGACAAGGGGAAGAAACGGTCGCTGACCCGCTACACCTACGACCTCACCGACATGCACAAGGGCGTGGGGCAGTTCCTGGACAAGAAAGCCACGCTTCGAAAGATCATCGAAACCAATATCGGTCTGAACAGAATAAGCTCGTGGGAAGATATAGACCCGACCGGGCTGCTGGTCTCCCCGCGTGACAAAGTCTACCGTATCCTCTCCAGGGAGAAGGACTACGACTCACAGGCCATGGTTTTTTTTCTTCGGGATTACTCCGGCTCCATGGCGGGCAAGCCCACCGAAGTGGTCGTCACCCAACACATCCTGATCTATAGCTGGCTCCTCTACCAATACGAGAAGCGGGTCGAAACCCGTTTCATCCTGCACGATACAGACGCAAAGGAAGTCCCTGACTTCTACACCTACTACAGCTCAAATGTCGCGGGCGGTACGCGCGTCGCATCCGCCTACCGGCTGGTCAATGAAATCGTCGAGGCCGAAAGTCTCGCCAGCGACTACAACATATATGTCTTGCAGGGTACGGACGGCGACGACTGGGACTCGGACGGAAGGCAGACAATACCCGAGATACAAAAAACCCTTGAATTCACCAACAGGGTCGGAATCACCATCGCCGCGGAGCAGTCAGGGGGAACGGTGGTGGAGAGATACATGGCGAACTCCCGCCTGCTCGAAGAATACCCCCGGCACCTCCGCATGGATTCGGTCAGCGAAAACGCAACCGAGGTACGACTCATAGAAGGTATGAAAAAGTTGCTCTCTTAAGAGCGGAAAGCAGTGAGCAGTGAATAGTGAATAGTGAATAGTGAGCGGTGAATAGAAAAGAGCAGAATAATGTGCAGTGAACAGAAAAGAGCAAATGCGGTGAGCAGAATCGGAAGCCGGCGAACGTGGCATTCTACAGTTCACTGCTCACTGCTCACTGCCCTTCTGGTTTTTGGGGACGGCAATGGAACTGATCGATCAACATACCAAACGGATCATGGAAGGGTGCAAAGAGCGGGCCCGGGAAGCCGGGCTGCGGTTCCACGACGAGACGCTCGAATACATCGTTACCAACAGGGACCTGCTCGAACTGAGTCCCAAAAACATGATTCCCTCGCTCTACGACTACTGGGTCCATGATGTCGAAGTCCTCAGGGAAAAGGGCAGGTACGACCTCTATCCCAATAATCCCTACGAGACCGTGATAAACACCAGCCCGGCTATCTCCTTTTACAACGACAACAACCCGGACTGGCTCAACGTCATGATCTTCTATCACGTGCTCGCCCATATTGATTTCTTTCAGAACAACATGTTCTTCGAGCACACCTGGGACCGGGATTTCGCGGGCCAGGCCCTGTCAGACAAATCAACCATCGCTATGCTGCGCTCGGAGAAGGGGCGCTGGCTGGACTACGTGATCGAGTTCAGCCGCAGCATGGATAACCTGGTGGGTTTCTACGGCGAGATGTACGATTCGAGCCGGCCAAGTGAGATGAAGACGTCGATGCGGCTCGACTTCTACTTCGACGTATTTCTGCAAACCATCCGGAACGTGAGCCTCACCGAATACCTCAAAGAGGTGGACCGCTATAACGAGGTAATAAGGGAGTGCGGCGACATGGCTGAGGCCGTCTTTTTTTCTCACGTGGCCAAACGCTATCCCGAGTTCGAAGCGCTCTTCGCGGGGCGAAAGAAACAGGGAAACCGGGGCGCGAGGGACCTGCTTCAGTATGTGCAGGAAAACTCCGCATTCCTTCGCAGGGACGAAAACCGCTGGATGGAGTCCGTCATGCAGATCGTGCGAAAGACCTCCCTGTTCTTCCAGCCCCAGATCAGGACCAAGATTCTCAACGAAGGCTGGGCGAGCTACTGGCATGAGAAGCTCTTTCTCGAAGACGGCAGGATAAAGGGCAACGAGGTGGGGTTTGCGCGCATAAACGCCCTGGTAACCGCACTGCCCCGGGTGGGGATCAACCCGTATGCACTGGGCATGAGGCTCTTTGACCATATCGACCAGATGGCCGAAAAAGGGAAACTCTCCTACGACTTCCAAAGAATCCAAAACGCGCGGCACAGAGAAGATTTCGATGCAAAAACGGGTTCGGGCTCAGACCATGTGTTTAAGGTCCGGCAGGAGTTCAACGACTTCCTGTTCATCAATACCTTCATCGACCAGGATTTCATGGACCGGCACAAGCTTTTCGTGGTCGGGAAACGTTTGAACAGTGCCAAGGGGGTTTGGGAATACTTCGTCGAGAGCAGGAGCGCCGAAAAATACAGGCAGATGCTGCTCGATTCGCTCTATCACCCTCCTTATATCGAAGTCGACGACGGACGGACGGACGAGAGCTGCATCTATCTCAGCCACCATTTCGAGGGTAAGCAGCTCGTGCCGGAATTCATTCCCAACACCATGCTGGGCATCGAATACCTGTGGGGCGGGGCGGTCAAGCTCGAGACTACCGAACTGATCGGGGCCAGCATGGAGTCCAGGACCAACGGGTACAGCACTCCCTCTGCTGACTTCGGCGAAAAACCGGCCGAGCGAAGGGTCCTCTACACCATGAAGGACAGAAAGATTTCAAAGGAGGTCCTGTAATGGAAGCGTCGCTCATGAACAACAGAGATTCCTCCATGACGCAATTGTGCCAGAAGATAAAAGAGCGCGAGCAGCGCGCTCCGCTCACCTTTCCCGAATTCACAGACCTTTTGGGCAAGTCGCCCAGACTGATCTTTCGCAATATCTTCCAGATGTTCTATGACATGATGCACAACTACGTGGGCGATGGTCTGAACGAATATCCCGACGATCCCGAATCCATCGACTTCGTCTACTACGACACCAGTCGCCTGTTTGTGGAAGGGACGGACCATCCCTTTTTCGCCGACAGGCTCTTCGCAAACCGGCTGATAAGCCACGTCAAAACATTCCGCAGGGGAATCCGGCAAAACAGGATATACATCCTGGAGGGGCCGCACGGGTGCGGAAAGAGCACTTTCCTGAACAATCTGCTCATGAAGTTCGAGCAATACTCCAGAACGGAAGACGGAGCGGCCTACGAGATCGTCTGGCGCCTGAATCGAAAGGACCTGGGAGGAGGCGGCGCTTCGGACGTAAGCCACCTCCTTTCCCAGATCAGGAGCCTTGCGGAGAATTCCAGCGTGGGCGAACTCCCCGACGTGAAGGAAAGCATATTTGCACAGGCGGGCAAGGAGTATCTCGAGATCCCATGCCCCAGCCACGATAATCCCTTCTTACTGATCCCGAAGGCATACCGCAGGGACTTCTTCGACGAGTTGATAGACGATGAGCATTTCAAGCGCAAACTTTTCAAGGAAAAGCAGTACGAATGGGTCTTCAAGGACAATCCGTGCACCATCTGCCTCTCGCTCTACCAGACGCTTCTCGATACGCTCGATTCCCCTTCGAAGGTCTACGACATGGTTTTTGCCCGCAGATACCTCTTCGACAGGAGGCTGGGAGAAGGTATCAGCGTATTCAACCCGGGCGACAGGATATCGAAAACCCACGTACTGTCCAACCAACTGCTCCAGAGCCAGTTGAACGCCCTGCTGCGAGACAGCAACAGGGTACCGTACATGTACTCGCGCTACGCAAAAACCAATAACGGCATATATGCCTTGATGGACATCAAGTCCAACAATACTGAAAGGTTCGCAAACCTGCACGGGATTATCAGCGAGGGGGTCCACAAAGTCGAAGACATAGAGGAAGACGTCAACTCGCTCTTCCTTGCACTCATGAACCCGGAAGACAAGCAGAATATCTCGGACACTCAGTCCTTTTCAGACCGCATCACGAACATAAAGATCCCTTACGTCCTCGACTACAACACGGAGGTGAAGATATACACGAACATCTTCGGAGACCATATCCAGCGCTATTTCCTCCCGAGGGTCCTCGACAATCTGGCAAAGGTCATCATCTCCTCCCGGCTCAACCCCAGGTCAGCAGGCCTGGATGAGTGGATATCCGATCCGGGCAAGTACCGGCTCTACTGCGACCGGAATCTGCTCCTGCTCAAGATGGACATCTACACGGGCCTCATCCCCTCGTGGCTCTCCGAAGAGGACAGGAAAATGTTCACCGCGAAGAGGCGCAGGAACATTATCGCGGAGTCCGAGACTGAGGGTGATAAAGGCTTCACCGGAAGGGACTCGATCAAGATCTTCAGCGAGTTCTACTCCGCTTATGCCAAGAAGGGCAAGATCATCACCATGGCTATGGTATGCGGCTTTTTCAACAAGTTCCGCAACGGCTCAGCGGGACTCATACCGGACGGCTTCCTCGATTCCCTGGTGTGTCAGTACAATTACACGGTCCTCCAGGAGGTAAAGGAAGCGCTCTATTATTACAACGAAGAGAATATCTCCCGGGAGATCCAAAACTACCTGTTCGCCGTAAACTTCGAAGGCGGGCGCACCGAAAAATGTATCTTCACCGGGGAAGAGTTCGAGATCACGGAAGAATTCTTTGACGCCGTCGAGCGCCGCATTCTCGGGGCGGACTCCACGGCCGTCCAGCGCCGCAATTTCCGCCAGGAAGTGCAAAACCAGTATGCTTCCAGCACCCTGACCCAGGAGATGATAGTCGACGGGAAAAAGATATTCGAGACGCAGCTCTACCAGTCGCTCTACAACAGGTACATACACAACCTGAAGGAAAACGTGCTCGATCCCTTCCTGAAGAACGACAATTTCCGAAACGCCATCAAGGACTACCATAAGGAGGGCTTCAAATCGTACGATAAGCGCATCCGCGAAGACGTCACCCAGCTCATGGGCAATCTCAACACCAAATACGGCTACACCGAGCAGGGCGCAAAAGAGGTGTGTATCTACGTCATCGATAACGGTCTCGCGGACGCCTTTTCCAGGAGATAGCTGCGGTGAATACCTGTTGCTCGGTGGTGGGCGGGATCGGGCGGGCGTGCCCGCATGTGATCATAACCGGGTAACATGGTCGGCCAGAACCGGATCGAGCAGGAGCTTTTTGGCGAATTTCGCATATTTGACTACTATCGCCCGGACGGCGAGCTTCAAGGCATAGGCTCTGACCGGCTTTTCCAGAAGATAGGTGATATCCGAGGAGATGCACATATCTACCACCTCGTCACTGGCGTTCCCGGTCATGATGATCGTGTCCTGGGGAGCAAACGGGAATGCGGTCTGGACGGATTGTAAGAAGTTAAAGCAGGTCTTTTCCCCCAGGAAGACATCCAGTATAAATATGGCGACGCCTGTCTTGCGGTTCAGGCAGAAGCGCAACGCCTCGCCCGGATCGGTGAATACGAACACCTCGCCCCACGTGTAAAACGATCTCACAAGCTCGGCGGTAAATTCGCATACATCCGGATCGTCATCGACGATTATCACCGGTAAGCCGCCCATCATGAGTCCTCCCCCGATTCAGAAGTCTACCTCATCGGCCCGATAAGCAGATAGATGCCGAAAATTCGCCCATCCAGATTAAAAGATCGCATGTGCGGGACGATTGCCCGCGGGAAAACTGCCTCTGTGCGCAAAGGTAACCTGCGTATCCGCCTTTGGCAACTTGGGGATAACGGCTAAATTCGATCGGATTGATTCACGCATCGATATACGGCAGACAGGCATAACCGTCTCTGTATTGTGACTATAGACCCAGCCCGCACCGGGAGTATGGCGAACACTGACGCCGCCTTTCAGGTATTGCGAGGGATAATATACGGTGATCTATCCAAAAAAATCTTGACCATATCAAACTTGCCTGCTAAAGCTTTCACTGAATTGGGCGGTGGAGTCCGCCGTGATTGCCTCCTGGGCCGATGACTCCTGCGAATTTGGTTTAATGCAGATGCAGGGAATCAGAAAAGGGGGTGGTTGCGTTATGGCGGAGGCAACGCAGTTTTTTACCCGCTCCTGCTTTCGTACCCTTCTTCTCCGAACGCCATCCTGGCGGCTAACCCTGTCAAGCATTCTCGAAAAGGCCTCGCAAAGATGTACAGCACTTTGTGTATGCCTACGTCCGCCCTGCGCCCTGCCTATGACATCAATAGACCCGGGGAGACTAGCTGATGGTAAATAAAATCGTTTTTAATGTGATCCAGGTTCTGGTCGTTATGGCGTTTGCCCCCCTGGTCAAGGGGATTCTCGCGCGTCTCAAGGAGAATGTGCAGTCCAAGCGTGGACCGAGCATCTTCCAGCCTTATCGCGATATCTGGAAACTCTTCCACAAGGATGAAGTGGTTTCTGAAGAGAGTTCGTGGATATTCCGCTTCACGCCTTACATCGTATTCGTTACGCCGATCTTCGTCGCCCTGCTGATCCCGGTGCTCACGGGCTACCCTCTATTTTTTGCCTTCATGGGGGATATGCTGGGCGGTGGGTTCATCCTTGCCCTTGGCGGCTTCTTCGCCACGCTGGCCGCCATCGACACTGGAAACCCATACGGCCCGATGGGCGCCAGCAGGACCCGTATGGTCGGCTTTCTAGCGGAGCCGGTATTCATGATTGTTTTCTTTACCGTCTCGTTTGTTGCAGGTTCGACGATCCCTTATATCGTCCACAAGTATTGGGTCACGCCACTGACCAATTTTTTTGAACCCCCACATGTTCTGCTGATGCTCTCTTTTTTGATGTTGATCATCGCTGAAACGGGGAGAATCCCGGTGGACAATCCAACCGGGCACTTCGAACTGGCGATGATCGATGAGTCCAAGGGACTCGAATACTCCGGCCGGGGGGCGGCTCTTATGAAGTGGGGCGGCTCGATGAAATTCTTTATCCTGTGCTGCATCTTTCTCAACGTTCTGGTCGCGCCCTGGGGGTTGGCGCAGACCCAACAACTCTGGGACGTGCTTTTATCGATTCCACTTGTCCTGTTCAAGATATTTCTCTTCCTGCTGGCCCTGGTGGTCATTGAATCATCGCTGGCCAAGCTGCGGCTTTTCCGGATAACGGAATTCCTTGGGGCGGCCTTCGCCACCGCCGTGGCAGCCATGATCACTAAGCTTTTGCTGATGTAGGAGGTAAATCCATGTTTGACCCGGTGACGATAACCGTAATGCTTGCCAAGTTGAACGCATTGGCAGGCGGCCTGTTTCTCCTTACCGCTTTTGGGTTGGTCGCCACGCGACAGGTTTTCGCATGTTTGCGAATCTATATTGTTCAGGCCTTGCTGCTGGCATTTTCGGCCATACTTTTAGGCGTCCTGTACGGGTCCGTGCATCTGTTTTTTGTGGCGGCTATCACCCTGGCTGTCAAGTGCATCCTCATTCCCCGGACCCTTCGCCGCACAGTCGGACAGGACATATACGCCCGGCGCGAAATATCCCAGACACTGAACGTCCCGATGTCGTTGCTGATTGCGGTGGCTATCGCCTTTATTGCCTACGCCGTGGCAACGCCCCTTCTGGACGTTTCCGCAGGCCCCAACAAAAGCATCAACCTGCCTATCGGCATAGCGGGGCTTTTCCTTGGGGCCTATACCGTTACCGTTCGGCGAGAGGCTATTCCCCAACTCATGGGTATTTTGGCTATGGAAAACGGCGCCTTTTTCGCCGGCGTAGCGATAGCTCCCGACTTATCGCTTATCGCCGAACTGGCCGCCGCTTTCGACGTTTTGATCATCGCTCTGGTCATGGGTCTCCAGACCAGGAAAATCTATAAATATATCGGCACCACGGCCGTTGGCGAAATGACGTCTTTAAGAGAGGAGTAGACTTTAATGGAGCTCTTGTACATTCTTTGTGTCCCCATTCTGGCTGCCGCCGGCTCGCTGATACCCGGAGCAAGGATATTGGCGCCGGGAATCACACTGATCAGCTCCGTGTCGGTACTTATCCTGTCTTTTCAAACCGCTCTGAGGACGACAACGATAAAAGAAGTCGTTGCAATACCTGACTGGATCTCCTGCGATAGCTTCGGGGCCTTGATCCTCGTGCTTGTCGCCCTGGTGGGCTTTGCAGCCGCCATCTTTTCCTGGGGATATATCGATAAGATCAGGGAGACCCGGGACGGGATAATAGTTCGTCCGTATTATGCACTTTTCAATCTCTTCCTTGCCTCTATGCTGGCGGTGCCCCTCCTTTCTCAGGTAGCTCTGGTATGGATCGCCGTTGAGTTGACCACCCTCCTGTCCGTATTTCTGGTCAGCTTTGCATCGACCCCCGAGGCGCTGGAGGCAGCGTGGAAATACGTCGTACTGACCTGTATGGGTGCGGCAATAGCGCTTTTAGGCATTCTTATGCTCTACTGGGGGATGGTGAGCGCCGATAGCCGGGAGCCCTTTACCTGGGCCGGGTTAACGATGGCATCGTCCAAGATGTCTCCGGCTCTCCTTAATACCGCATTCTTCTTTATCCTGATCGGTTTTGGCGCCAAGGTGGGACTGGTGCCGCTTCATACCTGGCTCCCTGATGCCCACAGCCAGGCCCCGTCGCCGGTCTGTGCGCTTCTTTCCGGAGTGGAAACCACCGTAGTTCTTTACGCCATCATGAGGTTATCTCCTCTTTTTTCCGGGATGCCCGCGGCGAGTACGGGTATGTGGCTGGTGATCTTCGGCCTGGTCTCCACGGGTGCGGCCGCCCTTCTCTTGATCCAAGCCAAAGACTATAAGCGGCTCTTCGCTTTTTCCACGGTGGAGCATATGGGAATTATTCTTGTCGCCGTCGGGGTGGGCAGCTACGGGGCCCATTTCGGCGCGATGCTGCAGATTGTCGGTCATAGTCTCGCCAAAGCTCTTTGCTTTTTCGCCGCCGGGATGACCCTGTTGGTAACGGGCAACCGGGACATCGGGTCGATTCGGGGTTTGATCCGTACCTCACCGGTCACCGGGTTCTTCCTGATATTGGGGGGCTTGGGTATCGCCGGCGCCCCGCCCCTTGCCATATTTTTGAGTGAACTCTCCATCCTCAGGGCCGGACTGGCAGGCGGACGGTACTGGGTTATGGGCTTGCTTGCCCTCTTTATCGTAATCGCCTTTTCCGGCATCCTTTTCAAAATAAATCACATGGTCTTCGGGAAACCGACGATGACGTTGAAAACCAACCTGCCGGCGACGTGTATGGTCGCAGTGGTAATTGTAGCGTTACCTGTGATCCTGCTAGGTGTCTATATCCCGGGACCTGTTTATGACCTTTTGCGCCTTGCGGCGTATTCTATAGGGAGGTAGATCCCCCATGGAAAATTCAATTGATGAGACGAGCTTTGAATCTCTTCCCGATGCAGTCGCTAAACGCTGGCCTGGAAAGGCACAGGGTCACCTTGACGTACGGAGATCGATCTGCCTGCTGACATGCGACGGCAGCCATCTGCCGGATATCTGTGAGTGGGTTTTTTCGATGTTGGGCTATAGATTCGCTACCCTGGTGGTCGTTGAAGAAGCTGCCGGATGGCTGTTGCGATACGTTTTTTATGGGCAATCGGGAAGCGGGCAAGTCCATATCCTCCTGCGAACAGCTAAAGAGGAGGTTGCCGTTCCCAGCATCAGCGGCATCGTCCATGCCGCCGACTGGCATGAAAGGGAAACGGAAGACCTGTTCGGCCTTGTCTTTACGGGCCATCCACGGCTGGGTGATTTTGTCCTCCATGAGGAATGGCCAAAGGACGTCAATCCGATGCGCTCGGGCTTTGACGCTCATCTTCCATTCCGGCGCAGGGAATTGGATCCCGAATGGCGGCCTCAGAGCATCGTCCATGCTGCCGGGGCGTTTATGATGCCCATTGGTCCGGTCTACTCGGACGTAGCCGAATCGGCCCATTTCCTCCTGGAAACGGTGGGCGAAGATGTAATTCGCACTATTCGTCGATTCTTTTATAAATATCGGGGAGTCGAAAAAATTTCGGAAGGCTGCCCGGCCGAGCATGTCATTCTTCTCTCGGAACGCTTTTCAGGGACATCCGCCTTTGCTCATTCTTTGGCCTTCTGCCAGGCAGTTGAGGACATCGCCGGAGTCGATGCACCGCCGCGGGCAAAGGCCCTTCGCATCGTCCTGGCCGAATTGGAACGGTTGCGTCACCATATCGCGGCTATTGCCGGCATATGCGGTTCGACAGCTCTTGCGGTAGCCACCAGCCAGGCCGGAATTCTGGAGGAAGAAGCCTTGCGCCTTACCTGTTCCTTTACCGGACACCGTTACCTTTTCGGCTTGAACAGACCGGGGGGACTAACGCGGGATTTCAACAATTCCGCTTGTCGTGGGCTCGCCGATGATGCGGAGAAGCTCATTGAGAGACTCTGTGAACTGAACGGCATGCTGCGCTTCACCAGCAGTTTTCTTGACCGGATCGAGGAAGTGGGCATCGTCTCACGAGAACAGGCGATCGCTTACGGATTGGTTGGACCCATCGCCCGCGCATCCGGCCTCGTTCGCGACTTGCGTAAGACATTGCCCTACTGTGGCTATGAAGGGGTAGCTTTTGACGTACCGGTTGAAACCGAGGGCGACGGTTACGCCCGTCTCAGAATCCTTTTCCGGGAGGCGGGACAATCCGCGGCGATTATCCGGAAAATGGCCGCAGCTTTGCCTGACGGTGAGATTACCAGGCCGTTCGAATATGCAGCCGGCGCCGCCCTCGGGTGGGTAGAGGCCCCGCGCGGCGCGGCCTTTCACTGGGTCCGAATCACCGACAGCGGCACTGTCGGCCGTTACCGTCTCACCACACCGTCCTTTACCAACTGGCATGGCTTCCATCTGGCGGCTGAGAATTTTGCGTTCCAAGATTTTCCGATCATCATGGCCACGTTCGGACTCTCGAATGCCGAGTCGGATCGATAGGAGGAATGAAATGACCAAGTGGGTTTTGAAAGGACTGAGGACGGGAATCGTCACAACCGCCTATCCCGACTGTGATGAGGCGGCGCCCGGCGCTTCACCTGGACGGCCATTCGACAAAGAATCTTCCATTGACGTCGACAGGTGTCCTACCCAGGCGCTCATTCGGGATGGTGAACGCCTCTCGATAGATTACCGGCGATGCATCCATTGTTTCCGATGCGCTCGAGGCGAAGGGGGTTTAGTTCAATGGCAGGATGGGTACGAGTGGGCGGTACGTAACGATCCTCGTCGTGAAAGCCTTACTTTGGGGAACGTTTTTGGAAAGTCCCTGCATATCCGGGTAGTCGATGTGGGCGCTTGCGGAGCCTGCCTTAGCGAAATCGAACAACTCAACAAACCCTTCTATAATATGCACCGCCTGGGGTTCTTCCTCACGCCGACCCCTCGGGAAGCCGATGTCCTGCTCGTCGCCGGTCCCGTCACCGACCCCATGCGGATGGTCCTGAAAAAGGTATATGAGGCAATGCCAACCCCGAAAAGGGTCGTCGCCGTGGGCGCATGTGCACTTTGCGGTGGTGTTTTCGGGCCGAGCTTCATTTCCGGTGGAGGCGCGTCCGATATCATCCCGGTCGACGTGGCCATTCCCGGGTGCCCGCCTCCGCCGCTGGCCATCATCCATGGTCTTTTGGTGACGGTAGGCAGAAAGCCGTCGGCTTCATGGCCATCAACCGCGCCGGTGCCGGGAGGTAGCGAAGATGTTTGACACGAGCAGCCTTTTCATTCTGTTTCTTATCCTTTGCGGTATCGGCGCGGCCGTCTCCGCCGTGACACCAGGCCGGCGGAACCCGGCGATTCTCGCCTGGATCGCCTCGGCTTCGGCTATAGCGGTTCTTCTGGCCAGCGGGGATACTCTACTCTACGGACAGGCATTTCAATTGGGCCTCTGGGACCTCTTTTCCTTCGGCCCCCTGGTTCTCAGGATGGATCGACTCTCCGCCCTGTTCGTTTTCGTAACAGCTTTGGTTTATCTACCAGTGTCCATCTATTCGGCGGCTTATATGAGACAGTATCTGGGCCGTTATAGCCTGAGGAGCTTCGGCATCTACTATCACCTTCTCTTTGCGTCGATTGTTCTGCTCCTGGTCGCCGCCGATGTCGTGACGTTCCTGTTTGCCTGGGAACTCATGTCGATTCTGTCTTACCTGCTCGTAAATTATAAGCACGAAGATGGATACAATACTTGGGCTGGTTATCTCATGCTGGCCATGAGCGAGGCCGGAACGCTCGCCGCCGCCCTGGCTCTGCTTCTCCTGGCAGGGACGTCCGGAAGACTTGATTTCGCATCGTTGAAAGCGGCATCCACGGGCATGAGCGAGACGGTGCGCTGGGCCGTATTTCTCCTTTCCTTTTTCGGTTTTGGCGTCAAAGTCGGTCTGGTGCCGAGCAACGCATGGCTTCCCCGCGCCCATCCGGCAGCGACTGGGAATGTGTCGGCCATTTTATCCGGTGTGATTCTGAATCTCGGCTTGTACGGCATCCTGCGGGTCAATGCTGACATGCTTCCTTTAAGTCAGGTCGCTCCCGGTATCATCGTTGTGATCGTCGGGACCGTTTCCGCTCTTGTCGGCATTCTCTACGCAACAACTGAGAATGATATGAAGAAGATGCTGGCCCACAGTTCCATCGAAAATATGGGAATTATGACCGCCGGTCTCGGGGCGGGGTTCGTGTTTGCGGCATCTGGATATCCCGTATTGGCCGGCATCGCTTTCACGGCAGCTCTTTACCATATGACCAATCACGCCCTTTACAAGGCGCTTCTGTTCCTCGGCGTCGGCGCTGTAGATACGAGCGTAGGACATCGCGACATGGACCGCCTTGGCGGTTTGATCAAGATCATGCCTTGGACCGGGCTCTTTTTTCTCGTCGGCGCCCTGTCCATCGCGGCCCTGCCGCCCTTCAACGGTTTTGTCAGCGAATGGTTGACGTTGCAGACGATGTTGAGGAGCGCCGTTCTTTCATCGAGGGCAGTGAAGATCGTCTTCGCTCTTTGCGGCGCCGCTCTGGCACTGACGGCTGCCTTGGCGGTGACGTGTTTCGTGAAGGCTTTTGCCATGAGTTTTCTGGGTATTGCGCGATCGGAAGCAACCAAGACAGCTATTGAAGTCAAACGCTCCATGCTTGTTCCAATGGGGATTTTGGCCGTTGGATGTCTTTTGCTGGGCATCTTGCCGACCTACGTGATCCCTGTTTTGGATAAGGTAATCGAACCCTCGACTCATGAGAGCGTCTCGAACGCTCTGGTGCCCCCGTTTTTTACCATTGCCCAGGGTGATGCAAAGTTCAGCAGCGCTTTTATCGAGGAATTTCACGATCTCGGCGCCCAAACCGGCCGTGGTTTCCTACCCGGTAGAGGTTTGGTAGTCCTGCATCAGGGCACGAAGAAAAACCCGGTTGTTTTTGCCATGTCCACATCGTACAGCTTTGTGGTCCTACTCTTGCTTGTGGGCGGCGCCTTTGTGATTATTCGGATATTAACGAAGGCCAGGACGGTCGTCAGGCGCCCGGCCTGGGACGGAGGGTTGCGGCGGTTGATGCCGGAAATGACTTATACGGCAACGGGTTTTTCAAATCCCGTTCGGGTGATATTCGAGGCCGTTTTTCGTCCTTCTACATTCGATGAACGCAAAGAAACGGTTGCCGAACATTTTCGAATGGCTATCCAGAACGGCCGCAAGGAGGTCCACATTGTGGATCGGTTCCTTCTACCCGTTGCCAGGGGAATTCAGTGGTTGGCTTCGCTCCTTGGGCGTATGCATACCGGCAGAGTCAATGACTATGCAGCCTACGTGCTGATCAGTCTCTTCATTGTCCTGATAATTCAAGGATTGATGCGGTGAAGTAAGAAGTAAGATGATAACATATGCGGCCCAATTCATTGTGCCCGCTGTTGCGCCCGTCTGAGCATCCCGCGGCTGTTGAGCCGCAACCCGTAAAAAAAGGGAGTTGCTCGACGGCGCTTGCGGTTTTATCTTAGCTTGAAGAGTGCAAAGAAAATTTGAGTTTTTGGTGATGGAGTCCACCGGAACGCCCGAAAGGGTTGATGACTCCTGCTGAAGTTGACAGCTTTCTGTGGGAGCCCGGTGGAATTTGCTTTTTTTGAGCTCCCATGGAGGCATCTGCGGGGGCTTTTTTTAATGCTCCGAGGAGGAAGTGAGATGAGTCAAAAGATTACCGCCGTCCGTGCGTTGGAAATTCTGGATTCCCGCGGGAATCCCACCATCCGCGTAATCGTTGCTTTAGATAATGGAACAACAACTCAGGCGGCTGTTCCGTCCGGCGCTTCGACCGGCGAAAATGAAGCCATCGAGTTGCGCGACGGGGATGCGAAACGGTACGGGGGCAAAGGCGTTCTAACGGCGGTCAACAATGTGGAACAAAAAATCGCTCCAGCGCTGATCGGCCTAAACCCGGCTAATCAGGCTGCAATCGATTCCATTTTAATAGAACTCGACGGAACACCCAATAAGAGCAACCTGGGAGCGAATGCGACACTTGGCGTTTCCATGGCTGTGGCAAGGGCTGCTGCAATCAGTTCGGGGCTGCCCCTTTATTCTTATCTCGGAGAAACAGGTCTTGCGAAAATGCCGGTCCCCATGATGAATGTCTTAAATGGCGGCAAGCATGCAGACAACAGCGTTGATTTCCAGGAATTCATGATCATGCCGGGCGGTGCGCCCAGCTTCAGGGAGGCTCTCCGGTATGGGGCCGAGACGTTTCATGCTTTGAAGGGGATTTTGAAGAAGAGGGGCTATTCCACCAACGTCGGGGATGAAGGCGGATTTGCACCCGACCTAAAAAGTAACGATGAGGCTTGTGAAGTAATAATTGAAGCAATCAAGGCCGCGGGATACCAGCCGGGGAAAGACATTAGTATCGCACTCGATCCTGCTGCCAGCTCCTTCTTTGATTCCGGTGTCTACGATCTGGTTAAATCCGGGCAGGGCAAGAAAACAAGCGCCGAAATGACGGAACTTTATAAGAAGTGGATCGCAAAATATCCAATCGTCTCAATCGAAGATGGACTTGCCGAAAACGACTGGGAGGGGTTCAGAGCCCACACCGCGATTTTGGCAGATAAAGTCCAAATAGTCGGAGACGACAACTATGTGACCAATACCCGGTTTATCGAACGCGGCATTGCAGAGAAAAGCACCAATGCCGTGCTTATCAAGCTGAATCAGATCGGGACCGTGACCGAGACCATTGAAGCCATCCGGCTTTGTAGAAAGGCCGGTTGGGGGTACGTAATTTCTCATCGCTCAGGGGAGACCGAGGATACCTTCCTGGCCGATTTCGCCGTGGCCATGGGAGGGGGGCAGATCAAGACAGGGTCTCTTTGCAGAAGCGAGAGAATCGCCAAGTACAACAGGCTCCTCGAAATAGAGGCGGAACTCGGGCCCGGGGCAGTGTTTGAAAATCCGCTCAAGGCATATTGGCCTTCCAAATAAGTAGTAGGTTGCGTGTATGCACAGCGATCGAAAATTTAGCCTGGTATCTCATAAGAACGGCATTGAAACCACACTCGGGCTTCTTGACGAAACCCTCCTCGAATTCGAGGCGTGGGCGCATGGCCGGGAAAACAGGTCAGTGTTGTACCAGGAGATAAATGCCCTCTCAGAAGATCAGCGGGAAAAAATTTTGATCCAGGTGGAAAAGATCAGGACGGTTCTTGTTGAGATTCGGGATGATCTCGATCTACGGACAAGGACCGGCAACGTCGCAAAATCAATTCTGAGCCAGTGCTCGGCCCTTTGGGTAAGCCTGGTGGAACTGGAAAGCAAACATCTGAGGCGCTACGGCGAACCGCCTGATGGGCTTGCCGAATATCTGGACCCAAAGACGGCCCAGTTGATTGATTCGGTCATGGAGATTTCCAGAATCGCCGCAGAGGGCTAAGGTTTGAGAACTGATAGGAACTGTCGGTCCGTAAAGAATTGAGGTTAGGCACATGGGGGCGGAACTGGTTCCAGACCTTTCCAGCTTTAAACGTTATACGCGTGCCAAGCAGACCGTAGCCTACGAGATCCGTACCCTTGCGGATTTCTTGCGAAAGCGCCTGGGTGACGGGGAGGCCGAAGAGTGCCGGCAGTTGATGGTCAAACTTGCGGAAGACCGGTTCGCGCTGGCAGTAGTTGGCCAGTTCAAACGAGGCAAGAGTTCTCTTATGAATGCCATCATCGGACAGGACATCCTGCCAACAGGGGTCCTGCCGCTTACGTCGGCGATTACGGTGTTGAAGTATGGTCCCAGGAAAAAGCTCGCCATTTTTGTAGATGGGGTTTCTTACCCACGGGAAGTTCCGATTTCAAGCATTGCGGAGTATGTGACCGAGAAGGGAAATCCGGGAAACGCAAAGAAGGTAGCGCGAGCCATTTTGGAATTGCCCGTTCAGCTTCTTCGAAGGGGACTGGAGTTCGTTGATACTCCGGGCATAGGTTCTGCCATCGAGGCCAATACGGCAACCACCTATGATTTTTTGCCGCAAAGTGACGCCGTGATCTTCGTGACCAGCGTTGATACACCACTAACGCTGGCGGAAACCGATTTTTTGCGAAGCATCCAGGAACAAGTGCGGAAGATCTTTTTTGTAGTGAATAAGATTGACCTGGCCGCTGACGGCGAGCGGCGGGAGATCATGGAGTTCATTTCCGAAACATTAAAGCGGCAAGTCCAGTCTGAGGAACTCCGGATTTATCCGGTCTCCTCGGCGATTGCTTTGGCATCAACTCTTGCAGGGGAAGAAGATGCGTACCAGAAAAGCGGAGTAATGGCCCTGCAGGAAGCTCTGTCCGATTTTCTCTCAAATCAGAAAAGCGGTGTGCTCCTGGTTTCGGTGCTGGACAAGGCGCTTCTTTTAGCAAGAAAGGCATCCGGGGGGATGCATCTGTTGAAAGTGGCAGGAGAGGTTTCGCAAGAAGAAATTAAGGAGAAGAACGCAGCCCTGGCAGAGCGATTTCAATCGCTTCGCGAAATCCGGGATAGGGTGCTGATTGAAGCCCGGGAGCGGGTCATCTCATGGGCCGAAGAGAGAATTTCACCCGAGGCCGGTTCATTTCTGGCTGCTGAGACCGACGGTCTGCTCGAAGATCTCAAGGCGACTATTCTCCATTGGCCCTGGAAGCTTTCCTTTAGAATGGTGCAAGGCTTTGCACGGCATGCACTGCAGCGTTTGAACCAGGACCTTGAGGTGTGGACAAAGCAACAAATCGAACTCCTCGACCCTGAGCTTCTTGAGATGTTGCGACAGGAATGGGCGCGGTTTGAGCACGAATTGCAAAGGATTCCGGTTTCGGCAGGGGAGATTATGGGAGTGAGCGACCACCTCGCGGAGCGTGGAGATGCCGGCTACGAGCCGACCACCCACTGGGTGCTGACTCAGCCAATCCCCGCAAAGATGGAGTGGGGTCCCATAACCTCCATACTGTCTGCTTTGTTGCCGGTGTTCGTTGTCGGATCAAGGATCAGGAAACGTCTGCTCCCGCAGATTCATGGCTTTATCGGTGCGCGCGCGTACCGTGCCGGAGATGAACTGGTGAGGGAAGTTCGCGATGCGCTGAACAGTATGGGCCACGAGATGGAGAAAAGGGCCGCCGAAATCGAATCCAGCATCAAGCAAGCTTTGCAGGGCAAACGATCCTTAAAGGGCGTTGATGGACGTTGGCAGGTGGTGGCACTCGATACTCAAGAGCTTGCCGGTGACATGGAAATACTGGCCGGTATTGAGAGAAGACTCAATTCGATCCGAGCGCAGATACTTCAAACAAAAGCGGCTCCAGACGGGGAGCTTTCCGGTGAACCGGAAATACAACCGGCCGGATCTTTACTCCCCTCGACAACAGAGCGAGAAAACCTGGAGCAATTAGTCAGGAAAGCGGCTCGCATCGGAGAAAGAGTTGATTTTGTGGATGATTTAAATACCCGTGGTTGTGCGGTGTGTAACCGGATGGACGGTGCAGCGGCCCATTTCTTTGCAAGCTGGCAGTATGCGCTTTCGGCCAGAGAATCAGCCCAGCGTGTGCATGCGGCTTCTCTTGGCTTTTGTTCTCTTCACACGTGGCAATTGGAGGCGATGGCGTCTCCGCAAGGAGTCTCCATAGGGTTTTCGACCCTTATGGAGCGCCTGTCGGCTGATCTAAGCAGACTTGCAGCATCCGCAGAATCAAACCCGAGTGAATCCGTTCAGGCGCTTGTTCAAGACCCGAGTCGCTGCAGTGTCTGCCGCCTGGTTCGAGACAGCGAGAAAAAGTATCTCGATGACCTGGCCGGATTTGTGCGAACCGGGGAAGGCCAGAAAGTATACGCGTACTCTCAGGGGGTTTGTCTGCGTCATCTGGGAATGCTGATCGCCAACGTACCGTCTGAAGAAGTGATTCGGTTTTTGCTCGATCATGCCGCCCGCCGCTTCCAGGAAATATCAGAGGACATGCGAAACTACGCACTTAAACGGGATGCCCTGCGATATCACATGCTAAACCAGGACGAGAAGGATGCTTATCTGCGTGCTCTTATTCACACTGCCGGCGCAAAGAGGGTCAGCTTTCCATGGGAAATGGATATAGAGGTGTAGAGTTGGACTACGGTGAAGGACTTTCGGAGTTCGTCTGCAAAGATCCATACTGTCTTGAGCTTGACACATCCACTTGATAAATTTATGAATAAACTTCGAGTGATGAGGCTCGCTTCGCATAAAATGCCGTTCGTCGGCTGATAGCCTCTACTGTGCTGTCCGAGTGCAGTAGAGGCTTTTTTTCGACGTGATGCCCGGTTACTTTTTATCGAAGGATGTTTGACGATGAGTTTCCCGAGCATACTGTTTGAGAGACCGGAAGATTTCATAGACGAACAGCTACTCGACGCACCAGGTTTTTTTGTTGATTTAAATCTCGATCAAATCATAGCAGCCATCACGGCCGGCAGGGATGAATATAATCTAAAACCCTTCTATTACTTTCCACTGAACCGAATAGATGCGATTGAGTATCGCCATGAAGTAATGCAGGACCTTGAAAATGTGGTCCTGTTTAAGCATGTAAAATCGTTCGCGCAAAAAATGGGTGTGATTCGCGAACATCTGGCCCCGGCAGACAAGCTTCACTACGATTATCAGAGGAAAGGGTGGTTTTTGGACGCAGTGGAGATATATTGCGATGCCGTCAATTGCTTTGCAGATGATCTGTCCGATACAGCCCTTAAATCCCGCGGATTTCTGGCCTTTCGAGAATATTTGGCAAGCTATGTGGGTTCCGACCGTTTTACCTCGCTACTGGAAGAAACAAAAAAGCTTAAGGCCGATTTGGCCGCGGCGAGATATCGTATACTCATAAAGGGTGACGGCTTCAAGGTTAGCAAATATGAATCCGAATCCGATTACAGCGTGGACGTTGAGGAAACATTCGAAAAATTCAAACAGGCGGCTGTGAAAGACTACAAGGTTAAGTTTTCCTACTGGCCCGAGATGAACCATATTGAAGCTAAGATACTGGATTTTGTAGCCCAATTGTATCCGGACACATTTTCAAATCTCGACAGCTACTGCGCCAAAAACAGGAATTTTTTGGATGAAGCGATAGCAGCATTTGACCGGGAAATTCAATTTTACATCGCTTACCTTGAGCACATGGCAATACTCAAACGTGCAGGACTGAAATTTTGCTATCCGCGCATCACCAGTAATTGCAAGGAGGTTTATGACTACGATGGATTCGATCTCGCTTTGGCCCAAAAACTTATTGGCGAAAACTCATCCATCGTCTGCAATGACTTCTACATGAGGGGTAAGGAGCGCATATTTGTGGTAACCGGTCCAAACCAGGGTGGTAAAACGACCTTCGCCCGCGCCTTCGGACAATTGCATTATCTGGGTGCGATCGGTTGCCCTGTCCCGGGCAGGGAAGCACAACTTTTTCTCTTCGACAGGCTTTTTACGCACTTCGAAAGAGAAGAGGACATCAAAAATCTGCGCGGCAAGCTAAAGGACGACCTGGTTCGAATTTACGATATCCTTAACCAGGCAACATCGAGCAGTATCATCATACTGAATGAGATGTTTACTTCTACGACATTACAAGATGCGATTTTCTTGAGTAAAAAAGTGATGGAAAAGATAATAGAATTTGATTTGTTGTGCGTTTGGGTAACTTTCATTGATGAACTGGCTTCTTTGGGCGAACAAACCATATCCATGGTGAGTACGATAGTTCAGGAGAACCCCGCATTGCGAACCTTCAAAATTCTAAGAATGTCTGCTGACGGACTCTCATTCGCGATGTCAATTGCCGAAAAACACAGGCTAACATACCAAATCTTAAAACAGCGGCTAAAGTCATGAAAGCGTTCCTAATGTATAAAGATCGAGATTTCGATCTGCAACGTGAACTACCGCCGAACGAGCAGGCGTTGACACAAGATTTGGCATTGAATACTCTTTTCGAGGCCATGGCGCTCGGCGACAATTTTTTATTTGAAGTGGCAAGGAAAGCTGTTTTGTCCAGTTTAAATGATCCGGATTCAATTCTTTATCGCCAAAATATACTTAAGGATTGCCTGAAAAATTCTTCCATCGTCATGGATATCTATAATGTTGCGATAGAATCAATTGAAAACAAGAAAAAACATTGGTGGGGCCTTTCGAGCAGACACCCCAGCTCGATATTGTACGGTTCGGTAGAGGCGTTAAAGATGTTTGTGGGCCAGCTTAAAAAGCTCAGGACTATCGCCGATAAAAACGCTGATAAATTCGACTCGGAAGGCTTTGCGCGGTTTTTCGCGATGCTTCGGGGGGAACTCAGCAATGAGTATTTCGCCAGGATCGAAGACCACCTGCGAGAGCTGAAATTTAGTAAAGGTGTATTGATTAGCGCCCAGTTGGGGAAGGGCAATAAAGCTGCCAATTTTGTTCTCCATAAACACCGCGGCAAAGAGCAGAGTTGGGTACGGCGAATCTTTGGGCAAAAGACGCCGGTTTACTCCTATCGCCTTCATCCTCGCGATGAAAACGGCGCGAGGGTGCTGTCGGACCTGAAAGACAGAAGTCTTAACGTTGTTGCCAATGTCCTTGCCCAATCCGTAGATCACATTCTGAGCTTCTTTCAAATGCTGAGGACGGAACTGGCTTTTTACATTGGTTGTTTGAATTTGTACGGGCAACTTGCACAAAAGGGGGAGCCGGCGTGTTTTCCCCTGCCCGCGGCTGCCGGCGAACGAAAGAATTCCTTTTATGGACTATACGATGTTTGTCTCGCTTTGAGTGTAACCCAGAGAATTGTGGGCAACGATGTCAACGCGGACAACAAAGACATTGTGATAATTACAGGCGCCAACCAGGGCGGCAAATCGACTTTACTGAGGGGCATCGGCCAGACCCAATTGATGATGCAAGCCGGCATGTTTGTGCCTGCCAAGTCCTACTCCTCCGAGGTATGCGACGGCATTTTCACGCACTACAAACGGGAAGAAGACGTTACCATGAAAAGCGGGAAACTGGATGAAGAACTCAATAGAATGAGTGATATCGCCGGTAGCATCATGCCAAATTCCATGTTGCTCTTTAATGAATCGTTTGCCGCGACAAACGAAAGGGAAGGCTCCGAGATTGCGAGGCAAATAATCAGCGCATTGGTGGAAAACGGTGTCAAGGTCTTCTTCGTTACGCATTTATACGACTTTGCGCGTGGACTATATGACAAAAAAGTGGAAAATACTCTATTTCTGCGGGCTGAAAGGATGGCAGACGGAGCACGGACGTTTAGACTGTTCGAAGAAGAACCATTGCAGACCAGTTACGGTAAAGATCTCTATGATGAGGTGTTTGAATCTGAATGCACGGCCGATGTCGACCTGGCTGTTCGGGTCGGGGCCTGAGACCTTGCCCGTGGCACACCTTCATCGGGTGGAGTTTGATCTCTAATCTAATTTCGTCTTATCCGCTGGAATCGATGCCTCACCCTGAGCAGGGACCTCAGTCGAGCATCAGTTGTACGGACCTCTTCCGGTTGCCCCATCCGCTTCGCAATTTCTTCTTCGATCTCAGAGGCAGCTTCATCCCGCAAGGTAATAAGAATAGACGCGATGTCTTCCTGTAGATTCCATGAGGCAGAAGACACGCACTCGATCAGCCTGTGAGCTATCAGCGCCCTGTCCTCTTTTGAGGCAAACCCCATCCCCAGCTTAGCACCGCCCACTACGAGTTCTTCATCTGACTCGCTGATCAGGTTTCTCAAAATTTCCCAATGTCCAACTGAAATCCCAATTCGGTTCAAAACCCTGACTGCACTCCGCCGCCGTTGCAGACTGGAAGGAGTCTCCATAACAAAGCTGGGCTGGGAAGTCACTGCTGAGCTTGCCAGGGCATCACAGGCCGCTGCACCCATTTTCAAAAAAGCTTCCTCTGCGGCTGACCGGTAAAAATCATCTTCAAGGGCGCGGTCGAAATAAGGTATAGCTTCCGGGCGTCTAAACTCAGCCAGCGCCTCGATTAAGCCAAGCAGCATGCGTTGTTCGGATAGTTTCAGCAGAGACCGGTAGACGTCCTCGCTTGGCCATGCCGCAAGGAAACGAGCGGCTGCGCTCTCTACCGCTTCTTCACCGAACCTGTCCTCCGGGTCACGGATTTCTCTTATCTGGAACAGGTACTCCAGTAGGGCATCCTTGGCGCCTAAACGTGCCAGCGCCTCCACAGCCCAACACCGGGGTTGAAATATTTTATGGGGTTTTCCTTCCATGAGAAATGTGCGCAATGGCTCAATGGCCAAAGGACCGCATTTAACAAGGCGTCCAGCCGCTTGTTTACCTGTGTTCAAGGAATTCAGTTCACTGACGAGCTGATAAATCTCTTGAAGTTGCATCACTATTGATTTCTCAGTCTTGCTTTACCTTTGACTCTGTCGCGCCCTGGAGAAAATAATTGTCAACGACACTGGAGAAAAGTAACTCTTTCTGAGCGAGGATCAAGTTCAGACTGGCCGTGGAGGTCATCTACAGATTTTCAATTCTCGATTTCATTAACTCATCGTTCAGAACAGCCTCTCGGAGGGATTTCACGTCATCCGTCTCCTTGAACTCTATTGCAGCTTTTGCAATTATTAGTTTGCCTCTGATCGAAATTGGATAGCGGAAGCATAACAAGAGTCCTTCAAGAGCCTTCTTGCGGATTCCATCAAGTTGAGCTTGGGGAATATCTCCGGAATCGATAATTTTGTCGAAAATCAGAAGGAAATCTACCATTATTTCAGCCACTGTAGCCCGCAGTTCCACATCCGTTTCATCATTTTCTATGATGGAGGCAATTTTTGGCACCAAATTGACGGAGTATCGGAGTATTCTGTCGTAGTTCTTGCGATCAAAGTCTTTCTTTATCCGATAATCCCAAATGTGCAAAACATCGATCAGTCGATCGCCTTTTGCGATTTGCACCCCCTTATACAATTCGGACAAGTCAGTGCGGGCCACTGGGTCCTCGCGCGTTAGCGTCACGTTCTCCTCAGGAAGTTCGGCCGAGAGGCAAAGTCTGCCCCCGCTCCTCCTTTGTGCCGTCGTGATTCAATAAAACTGCATAGCCGAGAAGTTCCGAATGAATAGCCGCTATAGACTCAAGCTTTTCGCTAAGTTCTCCAAGGCTCTTTTCGACGTTGTCCTTCCCGGTCTGGTGCAGAGCCATGGCCTTTTGAAACGAGATGCGGATACCCGCGAGAGTAAGATCTATCTTCTCATTCAACGAATTCTGAAAATCCTTCATTGTCTTGGTCACCCGGTTGACCAAGTCGTAGCGCACTCTTCCACAGTGCCGGTCCAGGAGTTCCGCCGCCGATTCTTTAGTATTCTTCAAGATCATCTTTTTGGCAATGAAGGAAGGCAGAGCGGATGTGGCGGCAAGTTGGACCAATTCGAGCCCCACCGGATCGTCCTTGAGCATAAAATAAAAATCGCTCTTCTTGCTAAGGCCCTCCACCGAAGTAAAAGGTTTCAATTTCAATTCGAAAATGTCACTGGTTAAAGTCAAAATCCTCTCGATTATATCGTTTATCTTGTTGGCAAATTCTCCGTGAGCTTCTTCAAGCCTGGCCGAAATCTTTTCAGCGAGCTGCTGTCGCCACGGGTTGAATGTTCCTCGAATTCTATCGAAAACAAATTGTTCAAGCTGCTCCCTCAGACCGCCACTGCCAAGATTCACCAGCTCCAGGTACTTTTCTTCCGCCTCTTTTTGGAGCGCGGGCGATTTTTCCCTCTTAAATCCGGACATCTCCTCGTCCAAGCCGGAAAGGATCTTGCCCAAATGGCCCTTGAGCAGGAACTGATTATTCTCGCGGTCCTTCTCTATTGCCTTCATCTCCAATTCGAACTGCCCAATCTTTGCGGTCAGTTCCTCAAGCGGGAGTTTGATCGCTTCCTGTTCAAGCTGGAAAGAAATTGTCTCATCTGAGATCAATTTCAGCAAATTATTGACGACAGATCGTAGGAAGACCTTGCCTTTTTCACGGGCAAGAAAATCGAGAAGTTGTTTTTCAAATTCAGGAAGAAGGCTGCGCCCCAGAAGAAGATCGTCTCCGGCCTTTTTCCCTTCGAGCGCCCATCGGGCCGATAGGGGATAGATCCTGACTTTTCCCTTTCCGACCTCTTCTTCGATGACACGGACCGTAAATTCCAGGGATTCCTTTTGGTCGCTGTCGCTGACCTGGTCGATCTTGTTGAGAACGAAAAAAACCTTATCGACAAACTCGCGTACGTCCTTCAAAAACTGATGCTCGCTCCTGGAAAGAGGCGGGTCCGCCGAGATTACGAAGATTCCCGCATCGACATACGGCAGGTAGGCATAAGCCGCCTCCGTATTGTGACTATAGACCGAGCCGGCGCCGGGAGTGTCGATGATACGGACGCCGCCTTTCAGGTATTGCGAAGGATAAGAGACCGTGACCTCTTTCACTGCTTTTTTGTTTTGAGGGTTTTCCCGCTCCGTAATAAAGGCCGGGAGACCCGCTAGATCGATTGCTTCCAACCGGCCGTTCAGATACTCTACCTCTACCTTCAGCTTTGGACCGTATCGTAGGATAGTAACAACTGAAGTAAGCGGTATGATGGCAGTCGGCAAAATGCTCTCGCCCAAAAGAGAGTTGATGAAAGTCGATTTGCCCCGTTTGAACTGACCAAGGACCACAAGGTTGAAAGCTTCCTCTTCAAGTTTGGTCCTGGTTTCAACCAGGGATTTCGAGGTGACATCGCGCACAGTGCCATCAAGTTGTGCGACGATGTCCAACAAGCCATCTTTGAGTTGCGGGTAATCAAACATGAAACAACCTCCCAAAAGGACCATATCACTCTGACATACGCCATCGTTACCTGCAGCAAAATCTGTCCGGCCCGGCTCAAAAAAAAACTTCCGTCTCCCCAAATGAGAAAACAGAAGTCATTATCCCCCGAAAGGGCAATTACGGCGAACTTCATCACCTTTCTTCTTATATAAGCAAAAGGAGCTTCATGTCAACATTTATGCCGGGGCCAGCCTTCCTCGTTGTGCAAAAATATTGTGCATCATGTTTTGCAAAAAACCTTGCTTTTCGGCAGTGGAGACTCTTGAGGCAAACAACGCCACAGACCTTCGTAGGGAGCAGGGCTGAGAGCCGGTGATCCACGGGGGGTGCTGACTAAGAGCCAAGCCGCTCAAAGATAGGCTCGAATCCCAAGATCTCTATAGGATTTTTCATGTGGCGCATTCGCCGGTTAGTACATTTTCCCATGGAGCAGGAGATAAGAAATTCGTCTTCGGAAGAATGGATCGTGAACGCGAACCTTGAACAGCACAAGCTTCCGGTCGCAACCTGTGCGTTGGATATGTCTCTGGAGAACACACCACATTGTAGAACAATCTAACTTGCGATTTCCCAATTCGATTCAAAAGTGTTGTCATGCAGAGTATAGGCGTACCCAAGCAACTGGCCTATCCCCTGGGTCTTGCCTTCCACGATTTTCCAATAGAGCAGGTAAATTGCCGGGACAAGTTTATAATCGCCCATAGCGGCGTCACCTGAGGAATGGGCGTACACTTGGCGTTTTTCGATAACCTTCCATAATGTTCCAAGTTTCTTGCTCCGTACCGTTTGCCCAACCTGCGGCAGCTTCTTTTGCGTCACAATTTCCTCGTGTGGATCCAATTTCTTTCACCTCCTTTCGCTCTTGCCTGTTTTTCTAACCATAATACTGCATCGCGCCCGGAATCACAATTGCCATGTACAGGCAATGAACTGGTTTCACCGATTTCGGGCTGTCTATCGCCCAATCGATTACCCTTGCTCACGGCGGAACTATCCCGGAAGGGAGCGCCGCTGGTGAGGGCAGCCTTTTCATGGCTGCAATCCCGATCGTTCGTAAGAGACTATCTTGGCTTTGTACGATGACGAGAAGGTGACATCAGCGATAGAGCCATCTGCAGCATTCCAGAAATCCTTTGAGGTTTTTTGTCACGTGAATGACACAAAAATGACAACTAAATGGCATGTATTTGCTCAAATGCTACGTTAGGATCGACGAGTTCAGCGTCAACACGGCAGTTCTTCAGGATATTCGCGATCTGGAAAAAATCTCGAGCACATGGGAATCCAATCAATCCGAATCTTGGGTTCGGTTCCCTGCACTGCAGCCCTGGAAGACTGGTGAGACCCAGACATGTTGTGGCAATAGCATGAGGTTTTTGCCTAAACGTGGTATGTGTCCGGCGCTGGGGATCAAGGATAGCGGCGAGGGCTCGCCGCGTTTTCTCGATCCCGCCTGTTAACCGTTTAAGGATGTTCCTTTCAAGGGAGGAAAGGGCATACGACACTACTCATTCAAGGGGGGGCTGCATGTTTAAAACGTCAATGGCTAAACTTGGTCTGGCCTTGCTGGCTCTGGCCATAATCTTCGGTTCGTTCTCCGCACAGGCACAGGACATTTCGCAAGATTCGATTAAAGCTCTGCAGGCTCAAATCAACGCATTGCAGAAGCAACTGGAAGAAGTAAAGGCTTCTCAAGCCCAAGCGGCTGCCAAAGCCACTCAAGCCGAGGCGGCGACAAAGGCTGCTCAAGCCGAAGCGGCTTCAAAGACCGTAGCGGCCGCACCCGCACCCGGTGCGCCGAGCAAGACGGCATTAATTCAGCCCGAAGGACGGGGCACGCTGAAAGTGGGCGACCGCGTCAAGGTCACGGTCGGGGGCTTTGTGGAAGCCGCGAGCATATACCGCTCGAAGAACGAGGCTGCCGATATTGGATCGAATTTCAACACAGCCATACCTTTCAACCTTACCGGAAGCAGCAAGAAGGGGGCTGAGAATCCGCTTGCTAATCAATCGGAATTTCGTGAGACCGCCCGCCAGAGTCGTATCACTGCGCTGGTGGAGGCCAAGGCCACTGAACAGACGACAATATCGGGCTATCTCGAAAGCGATTTTCTCGGCGCAGCGCAGACGGCCAATTCAAACGAAAGCAACAGCTACAATCCGAGGGTCCGGGTCTTCTATGGAACAATCGATGAGAGTGCTTGCGGCGTTCATTTCCTCGCCGGACAGGAATGGAGCTTGTTGACTACCGATAAGGTCGGCATCATTCCCCGGCAAGAGAACATCCCCCTTACGATCGATGCCCAGTACGTACCAGGGTTTAACTGGACACGTAATCCTCAGCTTCGGCTCGCCAAAGATTTCGATGACCAGAAAATCTGGCTTGCCATATCTGCTGAAAGCCCACAGGCGGTCCTCACCGGTATCGGTACCCCGCCCAGCTTTATCAACGCAACCAACGCCGGGGGGTCGCTTTTTGACAAGAATAACAACTATACCTCTGATTTCGCCCCGGACATTATTGCGAAGGCTGCCTTCGACCCGGGTTATGGACATTATGAAATGTTCGGAATCACGCGCTTCTTCCATGACTATGTCCTTTCGGCCGGCGCCCCCAAGGACGCAGCACTTGGCAATAACGACAATGTTGGCTTCGCCGGCGGCGCGGGTGTGATCCTGCCGGTCATGCCGAAAGTGCTGGATATTCAGGGCAACTTCATGGCTGGCCAGGGCATTGGCCGTTATGGCTCCGTTCAATTGCCGGATTTAGCTTTCACCCCCACCGGGGAGGTCAAGCCGCTGACCGGATATTCTGCATTGGTGGGCGCGGTTGCTCATCCGTGCCCGGCTTTGGACACTTACATCTATGCCGGCTATGAAGGCGTTAACCGCGCAAATTATGTAACCACGGCCGCCAACGTCACGAGTATCGGCTACGGAGACTTTAACTTGCCGATCGGCGAGCAACAGACATCGCAGGTTTGGCAGATTACGGCCGGTGTATGGGATCGTATCTATGAAGGCAATTTCGGCAAGGTGCAGATCGGTGCGCAATATTCGTTTACGAACCGCGATGCCTTCACCAACTCCCTTGGGGTTGCCCAGCATGCTAATGAAAATATCTTCATGACATCTTTCCGGTTCTATCCGCTGTAGGTCCAAATCCGGGAGGACGCATCCTGTGCGGGATATTCCGGCATGACGAGTGCTTAGCCGTTATGGCCTGAACCTGCACAGGAGGCGCCCGGGGCCGGGGGCAGGGGGCGAGATCCCCTGTCAACGGGGCTGGGTATATAACTCGAAAGCCCGGCCGGGCAACAACCCGGAGTCTCGCGCGAAAGTCCGGTATACTCTTGCGGATCAGACACCCGGGTCAAAAATAAGCCGATCTACCCGAGTCCATGGCGGCTTCCCTGTGTTGCCGCACCTCAAAACCCTCGAAATAGCGAAGACATGCCACCATCCCGGAATACAGGTTGAGCCGCCGCCATACGGAGGCTGCCCCGGTCGAAGAGGTCGAATTATCTACCCAAATACAATGTTTTTTTGTATTTAGAAAATCATTATGATTAGATTTTTCTGCGGGCTGTCGCACCGGTCCGTCACCCAATTACCCCTGAGGTAAAAATGATAACCGAACGCCCCCTCCTATGGTGGGTTAAATCGAGCAATCTGAGGCTTCAGGTACTGCTGCTGCTGATCATTCTGATTACAGTCGGGGCAAGAGTACTCCCGATAGCGATGCAGAAAAAGATCGTAGATGAAGCGATCCAACTGCGGCGAATGGACCTGCTGCTTCTCTATTGCGCCGCCTATATCTTTGCCGTTCTGACCGCCACCGGGCTGAAGTTTCTTATGAACGTGCTTCAAACCCGGATTGGACAAGAGGCGCTGGCCAGGATGCGCAAAGAACTCTATTTGCACATCATCACGCTGCCTCTCGAGTTTTTCCAAAAATCGTCACCCGGAATGGTGGTATCGTCGCTTGTAACCGAACTTGCGACAGCAGGCGATTTCGTTGGGGAGGCAATAGCGGTGCCCATAGGCAACCTGCTCACCCTGCTCGCTTTTGCCGTCTACATGTTTTACCTGAACCCGCTTCTGGCCATCCTCAGCATCTCAACATATCCTATCGCGCTCCTGCTCATTCCTATCTTCCAGAGGAAATCAAACGAGGCCAACAAGGCGCGCGTGGACTGCACCCGCAAGATGAGCAACCTGATCGATGAGACCGTCTCAGGCATCCACGAAATCCACGCAAACGCAGGCTATCGCGTCGAGGAACGCAAGTTCGGTGAAATTGCGGATCATTTGTTCAAAATCCGGGTTATATGGATCGCCTACAGGGGCGCCGCGAAAGTGCTGAATAATTTCTTTCAGAACCTCGGGCCTTTTATTCTCTTTCTAGTCGGGGGCTACCTTGCCATAAACGGCCGGTTCGACCTCGGCACCATTGTGGCCTTCCTGTCGGCTTACGAAAAGTTATTTGATCCATGGAAAGAGCTGATGGCTTTTTACCAGCTCTATCAGGATGCGAGCGTCAGGTATGCAAGGGTCATGGAGTACTTCCACGCCGAACCCGGATACGAGATCGAACCTGAAGGCCGCGCTCCATTAAATCTTCAGGGTGCTGTCAACGCGAGCCGGGTCTCACTTGCAGTCGACGGCGACATCCACTTGCTAAACAGTATCAGCCTGGATGTGAAGCCGGGAGAGCGCGTTGCGCTCGTAGGTTATTCGGGGAGCGGCAAGAGCACTCTTACGCGGTGCATGAGCCAGCTCTACGGGTACACTTCCGGTAGTCTCAAGCTCGATGAGCATGAGGTCTCGCAGCTCAGTAAAATGGATATTGCCGCAAACCTGGGTATAGTGTCACAAAACCCGTTCATTTTTCATGGAACCATCAGGGAAAACCTTCTCTATGCCTGGGAGGCCGTCCGAGCAAAAACCTCCGATACTTGCCCCGGCGAAGCGCCTTCACCGGAAGTAATAATCGAGATGCTGCGAGGCGTAGGTCTCTTTCCGGATATCTTGAGTTTCGGCTTGAATACGGTCCTTCGTCCAGAAGAAGAAAAATCGTTCGTGAAAAAGATTATCCTGGTCCGGCATAAGTTTCGAGAACATTTCGGAGATATCTTCGGCCGTTATTTCGAATTTTTCGATCAGAATAAATTCCTGAGGTTCTCGACAATTGCCGCAAACATCCTCATGGGAAGTTCCAACAGCCCCGAATTCAGCCCCGGCAGGTTAGCCGCAAGCCCCTTCTTCGCCCAGTTCATCTCTGAATCGCAGTTAAGAAACTCACTCATTGAATTGGGAAGAACCCTGACCGTGGGCTCAATCGAAATCCTCGGGAAGATGCCGCCGGACGAAGTTTTTTTCAGAAAAACCCCGCTTCTTCCCGAAAGACTTGAGGAATACAAGAAAATTTCCTCAAGGATCGACGGAAAGCGGCTGGACGCAATCGACCCGGAAGATATTTTTAAACTTCTGGATGTGGCTCTGCGCTACGTTCCAGGAAAGCATAAGATGATCGGTATGCCCTTGATACTGGAGCGGCGTATCCTTAGCGCAAGAGAATCTTTCAGAGAGAAAATCATGGCCGAGCGTCCCGATGCTCTCAGCTTTTATGATATTTCCGAATACATTCATTCCCTTTCGATCCTGGACAATGTCATTTACGGAAAGCCTACCGGCAACCACCCGCGGGCACAGGAGCGCATGAAGATCAGGCAAAGTATGGTGCAGTTTCTCGAAGAGGAGAATCTGCTCAACCAAATCGTCGAAATCGGACTGCATTTCGTTGTCGGCTCAAAAGGCGAAAGACTTTCCGGTGGCCAGAAGCAAAAGATCGCGATCGCCAGGGTGCTGCTCAAATCGCCACGCATCCTGATACTGGATGAAGCGACCTCGGCCCTCGATAATGCTTCGCAGCAGCAGATTCAGGACCTGCTTGAATCCAGGTGGAAGGGAAAGTGTACTATAATCAGCGTCGCGCATCGCCTTGATACCGTTCGGGAATTCGATCGTATTGCCGTTATGCGGGCAGGTAAAATAGTTGAAATAGGGACTTATGACGCACTAATGAGCTATGGAGGAATACTCTATGAACTCGTCCACGGAACAAAATCTTACGTGCATTGAGTACAGGACCGCTATAGACCTGCTCATGCGCATTCCGCTTTTTTCCGTAATACCCATTGAAGCCGTAAAGGTCCTGGCCTGTCTGGGCCAGACCGAGAATTTTGCGGCGGGTGAGGTCGTCTTTCAGCAGGGCGAAATCGACGACCACGCATACTGTATCCTGGAGGGCGAGGCGGAACTCCTCCTGCGTACCGAAGAGGGGGAACAAAAGATACGCGATTTCGGACAGGGAGATTTTATCGGCGGATTATCGCTGCTTTCCAACATGGAACGGTTGTTTTCCCTGATGGCGCATACTGAACTGTGTTGCCTGGTGTTCTCGGCTGATGGTTTTCACAAAACACTCAGGCAGTTCCCCGAAGCGGCAGCGGAGATCCTAAGGGAGATAGCCTCACAGGTTTTTCGGTGGGAATACGGACTGCTGCGCGGAGATGGTAAATTGTGCGCGAAATGCACGAACAGGGTGGGAGTTACTCTTTTGTAGAACAACTTACCATTAACGATTAATAAATAGAACGATATGGCTGATTATTTCGTGTTTAAAAACAGAGCCGGCGAATATACAGGGGCAACAGCCCGTACACTCTTGACAAACACATAGCGGAGGCAGGAACCCTGTTGTGTGAAAAGTGCAGGTTCACCCTATTTTTTCAGAGAAAGCGCGGAACCTTTGCGGTCATAAATTTTTTCTGTTAACTACCTTTTCATCTCCTTCCCGACTTTCCTGATCGACGAAACATCCAACACGTCGCCATTTGGTCCACTCTTCATTTTGCCTGTCGCTTTGACTTTTTTCCCTTCCAGTTTGGAGAAGTCCTTGCCGGCAACTGCAAAGGTGCCCTTTCTGGATTTGATAACGTATTGACCATCGACTTCTTGAAGAGTGCCCACAACTATTGCTGTCTTACCGTGGCCAGCCAGTGCAGGACCGCTGAAAGAGACCGTCACACAAAAGACAAAAAGAACTAATGCCGCGAATGCCAAAATTCTTTTCATTTTGTTTTTCCTTTGATTTGAAAATAATTGCAATCTGTGCTGATTCCAGCTTTGCGTTTAGCCTTAAGAATTTTAACGTGTAGAAGGTAATCCCACGCTGCAAATTTCAATAAAGATCTACGCTATTGCCGGCGATGTCAACAACCCAAATTCAGGAAAGAATACGTGTAAAGGTTTTTATCCACATGTGCGTTGAGCCTTATTCCTGCATTGAATCCCCATTTAATCACCAACAAAAGCTGAGGCAAGTTTTAAACCCGGATTTCACTCTTAAAAGCTCTTTTGACACCGGGACGGCCCGTTCAATTATCGTAAACGGTCCGGGAAAGTGAAATCGGCGTCTGCCATGCGCCAGGGGATTCGATTCTGAAGAATTCGAACGCATTGTATGGATACGGGGTGGAAACTGTTTACTTTCCATCGAGGTGCGATTTTTCGGGCACCAGGGTACGGGGAAGTATGGAAACATCTAATGAAATTATTATATTATAAATAGGATGCCGGTATATTATCGTCTAATGATTGTTGCCGGTTTCACAAGAATAGCTGCATGGCTCGAAAGGAGCAGATGCATGAAATCAAAAAAAATTATTCTGTCGATAGTTTTTGCAGCGATTACCGCAGCGGCTGGAGTTGTGTATGCGCAACCCCCAGCGCCCCGGCCGCCCGAGCACGATATGATCGGCCATCTGAGCATTCAGGACAGGGCACCGGCGTTCAGTTCTCCGGAAGTAAAAATGGCTCCGAATGGTGACAGAGAAAGCCACTATCCGCCATATTATCATCCCGAGCGAGATTAGCGGCAATCCTCCATTTCAGCATCGGGAAAGCACTGTACGTCAATGGAGGTAAAAAACCTGGTGGGCTGCGCACCGCTCAGCCCACGGGGCTTTTCATGGTTTCCGGGTGTCCAAATATCTGGCGCGGCGGTGTATCGTTTTGTCTAACGAGACGCCATCAGCCCCACTAAATCTCAGTGGGCAGGGCTTCGGACCCACTCTTGATGCGGAAAATTTTTTCCACGGGAAGTACTGCGACAAAACCATCTCCCGCCGCGCCGGTGTGGGCTGATTCGAGAATGGCCCTGACTATGGCGTCAACTTCGTCCTCCATTGCAAAGATCTCAATTCGTGCTTCCTCCGAAAGGCAGTCTCCGGTGAAAAATTGTTTATATTCACCATAGCCTTTAACGAGGCTGACGGTAATGCCCTTAACGCCTAATTCCCGAAGCCGCTTTTCGACACTTTCCAAGAGATAGATTCGAAAGATGGCGGTGATCTTCTTAAATTCCATGTAGTTTCCTATTGTCCTTTCTATGCCTCAGGTGTGGAAGAGGCAACGAAATGTTCTAACCTTCCTGATCCTGTTGCCCTGCACTTTCGGAACGGAGAGGGATTGTCACGGTGACATCGAAACCCGGCTTTAACCCCGTAAGCAAAGCCCGAAAGTTTTCCGGACACACATTTCCAGGCGCCTTACTTCCCGGACACACTGCTTGCCTTTTTGATAAGAATATAGAATAATCGGCCTATCCGAGTCGCTCTAAGAGCTTTTTCGAGTGAAATCCGGGTGCGAAATGATCTTCAGTGCCCGTTGGTGGTAAACATTTATTTGAATTGGAGGAAAACACCATGTGTAGTTCGAGGGAAATGAAATTCATTTCGGTCCTGGCGTTCATCGGTATCCTTGTTCTGGCTTTCACGACTCTTAGTTTTGCGCAGACCTCCGGTCAAACTCCTGGAACGCAGCCGTCCCAGTCCAGTGGTGACGTAAGTAAGAAATCGGCAGAACCGGCGAAGTCTAAGGCTGCGCCCGCTTCTTCCTTCGGTAAGTCCCCTGGAATGCCCGGGTCTCAGGCGAGCGGCGACCTCTCCAAGAACCCGGCAGGGGGGAAATCGAAGGCTGCCGCTACGCCCGATTCTTCTTTCGGTAAGACCCCCGGCATGCCGCCGTCTCAGTCCAGCGGCGACCTCACCAAGAGCTCGGCAAAACCCGGCGCCGACTCTAATGTAGGGAACGCTCCGTACAGCGGCTATGGCAAGCAGGGAGGATCATACAATAGATAAGCCCGGCTTCCCAACTCTTTGAAACACCGGTACATGGCGGCCCGGGATATTGTGGTTCGGATATCCCGGGTCTTTCTTCTCAGCTTAACAGACACGACACTCAAGGCCCAAACGGTTCGTCCATTGACATACATAAAACTCTTACTGGTTGTCCTCGTTATTGCCGCTTTCGTCCCGCTGGTTCATTCCCAGGATGATACCTTCCTGCTCGATCACAAGGAACTCGGAGAGCACCAGAGACCCCTGGTCGAGTTCAATCACAAGCTCCATGCGGAAAAGCTGGACTGCACCCGATGCCATCATGATTTTGATGCACACCTGAATAACCGGGGCGGAGAGGGGCAGCCCTGCGACTCCTGCCACCAAAAGAAAGCCGAAGACAGCAGGCCTTCACTCAAGGACGCTTTCCATATTCAGTGCATAACCTGCCACGAGACCCTGAAAAGGGGGCCGGTTACCTGCGGCGAATGCCACGTCCGGAAGTAGCTCGGGCGCCGAATTGAGTATCTCATGGGCGGCACTGAGAGGGCGCGATGCGCCCCAATGCCGTTGACTCAAGGGCCAGCAGGCAACCAGGTGAGGTCAGGGGGGGCCGTATTGCAGTGATGCTTGCAAGGTCCATCGGCCTTACCGTCGCCCGACTTGGATTCAATGTTGTATGAGTAGCTGATTTTGCCGATTTTGCGACCGTACACTACGAATACGGCCGCAGCCGGGGGAGAAGTCCACGTTTCGCTTTCGAACGTGATTGTCTTGCCGCTACGAGTTGCGTGCCAGCAACTGCCACTGGGCAGTTTGAATTTAGATGAGTCAGTATAAAGGGTCCATTTGTCCCCGGGTTGGAACCCTTTCCTGGAAGTCACTATATACCAGACTGTATACCCGCCGGGCTTTGCGTGGACTTCCGACTTCACCCTGACGGCAGAGGCCCGGCTCAAGGTTGGACCTGCAATCACGATGATGGTTGCGCACAATAATGTAAACAATAGAGGCCGTAGTGAGTTTTTCCGTTCCATTCCGCTACCCTCTGCCAGTGTCAGGAAAAAAGTCTGACATAATAGATTTATTTGGAAGTGTCTTTCTGCGAATCATCCGGACTCAGCAGACGCGTGAACGCCGCAATAACCGCCGGTTGAGGTTTACATATGGGCGGGAAAGACTGATACTGCTGCCAGCCTCCGCCAAGGGCCTTATAGAGTCCAATGTATTGCTCGGCCGCCGTTTGATGTGAAGCAACATATTGCTGTTCCAGAGTATATTCCTGCCGTTCGGCATCGATGACGTTCAGTGCGTCTGTCAGCCCGCGGTCATAGCGCTCGGTTGCAAGACTTACGGCTTGCTGGCTTGCAGCCAAAGCTTCGCTCAGGTTCTGCAACCGGTCCTGCTGGCCCAGATAAGAGTCGATGAACGTATCGACTTCGCGAACGGAATTAAGCACTGTTTGCCTGTAATTTACCAACAATTCACGAGTACGCAGATCGGCAATATCTACAAGGGCATCCAGTGTGCCAAAATCGAGTATACGCCAGCCAACCGATGGTCCGATCGACCATATGGCGCTTAGTACATTCGGGCTAACGCTAAGCCCCTGCCCCTGATACCCGGCAGCCCCGGAAAGCACCACGTGCGGAAATAAATCCGCCGTTGCCACGCCGATGCGGGCCGTCGCGCCGGCCAGTTCGCGTTCGGCTTGTTTAACGTCGGGGCGGCAGCGCAGCAGATCGAGCGGTATGCCGGCATCGATTTTTCCGGGCAATTGTGGGACCATTTCCGGTTTTTCAAGTTCTTCGGATAGATCTTCGGGGAATTTTCCCAGTAAGACGGCAATTACATATTGAGTTGCGTGGATTTGTGCAATCAAAGGCATTTTCTCGGCCTCTTCCGAGGCCAATTGACGTTTAGCCAGGGTTAAGTCCAATTCATTGGTAATGCCGCGATTGAACCGCTCCTGAGTCAAGTTAAAGTAATCCTGGGCAACACGCGTATTCTTTTCCAGAACAGCCAATTGCATTTGGAAGGCGCGCATGTCGATGTAGGCGCGCGCAACGTCGGCAATCACCGTAATCAACACTGCATTGCGCGCTTCAAGAGCAGCTTGGGTGTCATACTCGGCAGCTTCCATGGCGCGGCGGTATTTGCCGAAAAGATCGATCTCCCATGCGGCATCGAAACCGAAAACACCCGTAACCTGCGTCAGTCCCCTGGTGTTATTAGCGGCGACCAGTGGCGGGGCCGCGCGGCCTCGAGAGATGTCGCTTCCGGTGCCACGGCCCCCGCCGGCGCTGGCGCCTGCTACAGGCAAAGCCTCTCCCAGGACGACGATTTCCGCGGTCTGCGCTTCCTGCATCCGGTCCATGGCAATCTCGATGTCGGGGTTGTCCCGGACAGCGCGGTCAATCAGGGAATTGAGTTCCTGATCGCCAAGGGCTTCCCACCATTTCGCGGCATCGATGACAGGCTTGTTGCCCGTATCTTCCGGCGGCCGTTGCCCTTCAGGTGATGTTGCAACAAAACCATCCGGCATATTCATGACCGGGGAATGATAATCAGGGCCGACCGTACAGGCGGCGAGGCAAAAACAAGCCACCGCGCCGGCCATAATGCTGCACGTCAGAAGTCTGTCAACTTTTCGACGGCTATTGTCCGGGCTAGTGAACATGAGCAATCCCTGCCACTAATTCATGCGCTTCGATTGCATCGCCATCGACAATCCGGTTGCTGATATTCAGGGCAACCTTGTCGCCGGCTGCCAGACCCGGCCCAAGCTGGACTGTACTTCCGTTGTCGCGGACTATCGTCACCTTGCGAAAAGTTATGCGGCTACCGTTATCGACCACACCAACATGGGGGCCGTCCGAACGAAATACCAGGGAAGCTGCGGGGACTTGCACCGATCCCTCGGACGGGACCTGAAAATCGACATTGACATACATTCCAGGCACCAGCGCATGGTCGGGATTAGGGATGTCGGCTTCAACCCGTAAAGTGCGCGTCTTGGGATTGATGGAATTGGCGGTGCGGGTTATTTTCCCGTTGAAATCGTGGTCCGGGATGTTGTCGGCCTTAATCTTTGCAGAAGCGCCAACCTTGATATCACTTGCCGCACTCTGAGGGACATTTACGAAAACACGGATGGGATCGTCTTTTACCATGCGGTAAAGCGGCGTCGTTTTGGCGCCGCCATCGGTAACCAGGTTGCCGATATCGATATGGCGCTCGGTGATTGTGCCGTCATAAGGCGCCACGACCTGCTTGAACCGGGTCAGTACCGTATAACGGTCGACAACTGCCTGATCGAGGCCGACTTGCGCCTTCGACTCGTTTAACTGGGCTACCGCGCTGTCAAAAGCGGCTTTCTTGGAATCGCGTTCCTGTTCGGAAACAACGCCCTTAGGCGAATCCTTCCACCGCTGGTAAGTAGTCTTTGCAAAATCGGCGTCGGCTTGCCGCGCGACGACGAGCGCAATGGAAGCTCTTACTTTGGCCTGGGCGGCGGCAAGTTTAGCGTCCAGATCGGGAGTTTCGATAGCCGCAAGGACCTTCCCCTTCTTAACGTGGTCCCCGATATCGACGTTCCAGGCGCCGACGTAACCATCGACCCGCGCATAGATAGTGCTCTCATACCATGCGTCTGTTTCACCCGGTAACGTCAAAGGAAAAGATGACGGCGAATTTTGAACCGTAATCACATCGACTGGCGGCGGAGAAGAAGCCTCTCTAAGTGCAGCGTTCGCCAGAGTCGCTTGATCGACCGATTTCACATGGTGGATGGCCAGGAAACCAATAATAAGCACTGCAGCCACTATGCCTGCAAACCTTTTAAGTTTCCGTTCAGTATGCGGTTTAACCAGCGTTGAACTGTGATCGATGGGAGACTGCTGGCCATAAGGTTGAGCGGTACTCATAATGGTTCCTCTGTTAGAGTTGGGTTGACATGGTGAATAGAAGAAACCGGGACCCGACGCAAAAGAGAGTACATTGTCGGAACGAACACAAGCGTCGCAAAAGTCGCGAACAGCAATCCGCCGATGACGGCACGGGCAAGCGGAGCATTCTGTTCACCGCCTTCACCGACGCCGAACGCCATGGGAACCATGCCGAGGATCATTGCGCCCGCCGTCATTAATACGGGGCGCATGCGTGTGTATCCCGCTGTCTCAGCGGCAATCGAGGCGTCGTCTCCTGCTTTCATACGCTGATTGGCAAAGGTCACGACCAGAATGCTGTTGGCCGTAGTGAGGCCGATGCACATCAACGTTCCCATAAGGGCTGGAACGCTGAGATGTGTCTTCGTCAGATAGAGCATCCACATAACTCCACCCAGAGCAAACGGCACGGCCGTCAAAACGATGAGGGGGTCGAGCCAGCTCTGGAAGTTCATTACAAGAAAGAGGTAAACCAGCACTACGGCAAGGGCCATGCCGCTGAATAAGCCTGAATAGCTTTCGCGCATGGTTTCGGCTTGTCCGCCTAAAACGACGGAAATAGCTTTTCGCGGATCGGGTTGGTCGGCGGCAATCACTTTGTCGATATCGTCTGCGACCGAATTGAGATCGCGCCCTTGTACATCGGCGTCTACATCGAAGACCGGCCTGATATTATATTGCGACACGACCATGGGTACGGTGCTGCGGCCGAATGTAGCTAAATTTGTCAAAAGCTGGCCATTCGGTTCCCCTTTTGCGACGGTCATCGGCATCGTCTGTAAGTCTTGCGTTGAATTAATACGGTAGGTCGGCATCTGAACGACAAGCGGGTAACTGACGCTGTTGATTGGATCTACCCAGAAGTTAGGCGTTGTTTGAGCGCTGGAATTGGTATCAACCAAAACATTGCTCGCTATCTCCTGCTGATTGGTTCCTAACTCGGCGGCAAGCGTACGGTCGATATTAATATCCAGCGAGGGGGCATCCGGAATCTGAAAGACATGTGAATCCACGACTCCCGGCACGAATTGAAGATCGCGCGCCAACTTCGAGGCCACCTGAAAAGCCTCATTGTCATTCGGGCCGGAAACCCGGATATCAATCGGAGCCGGCTGACCGAAATTGAGCACCTGGTCAACGATATCCGAGGGCTGAAAGAAAAATTGCATTCCGGCAAAACGCCTGGGCAATTCTTGCCGAAGTTTAGCCATAAGGGCCGCCGTGGGTGAATGTTCCGGCTTAAGAGAAATAAGGATTTCACCGTCCATGGGCCCGACCGTGGCTGAATCGCTCAAGGCAATATTGATGCCGCTGTAGGGCAGTCCGATATTGTCAAGAATGACGTCGATCTGTTTATCTCCGACAATCTGACGAATGGCGGCTTCAACGTTTGCAAAATCCTGCTGTGTTTTCTCTATCCTTGTTCCGGGCGGCGCCAGGGCATGAAGGCGCATCTGGCCGGCGTCGACTTGAGGAAAAAAATCGCGCCCCAAACGCGGAAACAGAAACAATGAACATGCCATGAGGACGAAGAAAAATATAATCGTCGTCCCGGGCTGTGATATCGTCCACCTCATAGTGTTGCGATAGGTTTCTCGGAAACTCTCGAAGCCATCCTCGAATTTTTGATGGATAATTCTGAAAGGATTCAACTTATGGCCCGGCGGACCGGAAAGCCCGTCTGACGTGTTATGAGCCTCAAAAGTTGAACGCATCAGGTACTTGAACAGAAGCGGCACAAGCGTGCGGGATAGCACCATACTGGCAAGCAGCGATACACAAACCGACAAGGAAAGCGGGGAAAACAGGTATTTTGCCGTGCCTTGAAGCAGGAAAACCGGCACAAAGACAATGCATATGCACAGGGTCGACAGGAAAGTTGCGAGCAGAACTTCAGTGACCCCACCGATGATGGCCGTTTCCAGGAGGCCGCCAAACGCCGTATGACGTTCGATATTTTCGATGACCACCGTGGCGTCATCGACCAGAATGCCGACAGCAAGCGCAAAACCGCCGAGTGTCATGGTATTGAGCGTCTGCCCGCAGAGATAAAGCACCAGGACGGCAGTAATTATCGACATTGGAATGGAAATAAGAATGATAAGCGTAAGCCGCCAGTTGCCGAGAAACAGCAGGATCATCAGACCCGTGAGGCCTGCCGCCATCGCGCCGCCCATAACGACGCTGTTGAGTGCGGCTTTGACGAAAATCGATTGATCGAAGATCGCATTTATGGCAACACCTTTTGGCAGGACTTTCTCGATATCCGGCAGTGCTTTCCGGATGCCGGCGATGACAGCCAAAGTGGATACGCCGCCTGTCTTTCGGATCGTCATAAGGGCGCCCGGCTTTCCATTTATGGATACCGAGCTTGTTTGCACCTGAAATCCGTCATGCACATGCGCTACATCGCGTACGAACACCATTTTTCCATGCACTTCCTTGATCGGGAAGGCATCTATTTCCTTGATAATATCAGGACTGCTGTTCATCGTAAGCGTGTAGTCTCTGGAACCTATCTTGACGTCGCCCGCCGGTAGAATCACGTTTTGATGTTGCAATGCCTTACTGACATCCGAGGGTGACAAGTGCCGCGATTCCAGCGCCTGCATGTCGAGGTCGACCATAATGACGCGCGGTTTGCCTCCATAGGGATAAGGTACTTCGGCGCCGTGAACGACGGCGAGATCGGGACGGATAATATTCTGGCCTATGTCGTTGAGTTTGGTGTCGGGCAGGGAATCGCTGGAAAGGCTCAACTGAATGATCGGAACATCCGTTGCCCCATAGCGCAGGACCAGCGGCGGCGTGATATTGGGCGGCATATATTTGAGTACGGCCAGCGCGCTGCTCGCTACCTGCGAAACGGCGCGGGTTACATCCGCGCTTTCATGCAAAAAGATCTTCTCGACGCCAACGCCGGTGTAACTGGTCGCCTCGATATGCGAAATATCGTCGACGAGCGAAGCCATCTGCCGTTCGTGAAGCGTCAGGATGCGGTTCTGGATATCCTTCGCATTCATGCCGTTGTACGTCCAAACGACACTGACGACCGGAATATTGATCTCAGGGAAAATATCCACCGGCATACGCAAAGCGGCGCCGATGCCCAATAAGCATATCAGAATGAGTGCGGCGATTATGGTATAGGGTCGCCTGAGAACATAACCGACAACCGACATGAAATCTCCAATTCATGAGCACAAGGTAAAAAGACAGGCCTGAAGGTCTCAGTTTACCTTGCTTTTAGCCAAATCCGGTTTTTCCTCTTCAATTTTCTTAAGAAGCTTGTACCCGCTCTCCGCTGTGATGACCTCGTATCAGGCTTCCTTCAGTTCCTCTGAATCCAGGAGCCTTACGTGTTCCTGATCGTCGACAACAAAGATCTTCGGTATAACTCAACCCCCTTTTTCTTTAGTGAGGTCTCTGGTTCGTAGGAGGAGGGGCCGACCCCAAAAAGGACCTTGGGGCCGACACCCTCGGAGGAGAGTGGACTCGACCTCCGGGGGCTTATTCCGAAGATCTCTATCTCTACTAGAGAGCGCAAACGCCCATTTGCGCTTAAGCGGGAACATGTGAGATACTGGGGCAATAGTACTCACAACGTTCCCACAAAGATTAGACCTTGTGCCTGGTCCATACCATTGCCTGCATGAGCGATGTAAGCCGAAGCAAGCACGAACATAAGTGCAAGTATGGAAACACCCAATTTTGCTCTCAACTTCATTGTCCCCTCCATATGTGAGGTTCCCGACTCAACGACGATGAATGTAAACAAGTAAAATGAAGGGAAGATTAAAGATGAATTAGAAGATTCTAATGGGAGACTACCAGTCGCCGGCCTGGAAGGCGGCGGCAGACAGCCGTAAGCGGGGGCTGACAGCTTCTTGCTCTTTTAGCTGCTGTCCTGTGGTGCCGGATGGAGCGAAAGCCGTGGATTTGCCTTGATCGCGTTGGATCAATACTTACCTGGAAGTGTCTTTTTGTGAATCATCCGGGCTCAGCAGACGTGTGAACGCCGCAATAACCGCCGGTTGAGGTTTACATATGGGCGGGAAAGACTGATACTGCTGCCAGCCTCCGCCAAGGGCCTTATAAAGTCCAATGTATTGCTCGGCTGCCGTTTGATGTGAAGCAACATATTGCTGTTCCAGAGTATATTCCTGCCGTTCGGCATCGATGACGTTCAGTGCGTCTGTCAGTCCGCGGTCATAGCGCTCGGTTGCAAGACTTACGGCTTGCTGGCTTGCAGCCAAAGCTTCGCTCAGGTTCTGCAACCGGTCCTGCTGGCCCAGATAAGAGTCGATGAACGTATCGACTTCGCGAACGGCGTTAAGCACTGTTTGCCTGTAATTTACCAACAGCTCACGAGTACGCAGATCGGCAATATCGACCAGGGCATCCAGTGTGCCAAAATCGAGTATACGCCAGCCAACCGACGGTCCGATCGACCATATGGCGCTTAGTACATTCGGGCTAACGCCGAGCCCCTGGGCCTGATACCCGGCAGCGCCGGAAAGCACCACGTGCGGAAATAAATCCGCCGTTGCCACGCCGATGCGGGCCGTCGCGCCGGCCAGTTCGCGTTCGGCTTGTTTAACATCGGGGCGGCAGCGCAGCAGATCGAGCGGTATGCCGGCATCGATTTTTCCGGGCAATTGTGGGACCATTTCCGGTTTTTCAAGTTCTTCGGATAGATCTTCGGGGAATTTTCCCAGTAAGACGGCAATTACATATTGAGTTGCATGGATTTGTGCAATCAAAGGCATTTTCTCGGCCTCTTCCGAGGCCAATTGACGTTTGGCCAGGGTTAAGTCCAATTCATTGGTAATGCCGCGATTGAACCGCTCCTGAGTCAAGTTAAAGTAATCCTGCGCAACACCCGTATTTTTTTCCAGAACAGCCAATTGCATTTGGAAGGCGCGCATGTCGATGTAGGCGCGCGCAACGTCGGCAATCACCGTAATCAACACTGCATTGCGCGCTTCAAGAGCAGCTTGGGTGTCATACTCGGCAGCTTCCATGGCGCGGCGGTATTTGCCGAAAAGATCGAGCTCCCATGCGGCATCGAAACCGTAAACACCCGTAACCTGCGTCACCGCCTTGGTGTTATCAGCGGCGACCAGCGGCGGGGCCGCGCGGCCTCGGGAAATGTCGTTTCCGGTGCCACGGCCCCCGCCGGCGCTGGCGCCTGCTACAGGCAAAGCCTCTCCCAGGGCGACGATTTCCGCGGTGCGCGCCTCCTGCATCCGGTCCAGTGCAATCTCGATATCGGGGTTGTCCCGGACAGCGCGGTCAATCAGGGAATTGAGTTCCTGATCGCCAAGGGCTTCCCACCATTTCGCGGCATCTATGACGGGCTTGTTGCCGCTATCTTCCGCCGGTTTTTGTCCTTCAGGTGATGTTGCAACGAAACTTTTCGGCATATCCATGACAGGGGAGTGATAATCGGGGCCAACCGTACAGGCGGCAAGGCAAAAACAGGCCACCGAGCCGGCCAGAAGGTTGCACGCAAGGAGTCTGTCAACTTTTCGACGGTTATTGTCCGGGCTAGTGAACATGCGCAATCCCGGCCACTAATTCATGAGCTTCGACAGTATCGCCATCGACAATCTGGTTGCTGACATTCAAGGCAACCCTCTCGCCGGCTGCAAGACCCGGCCCAAGCTGGACTGTACTTCCGTTATCGCGGACTATCGTCACCTTGCGAAAAGTTATGCGGTTGTCCTTATCTACCACACCGACATGGGGGCCGTCCGAACGAAATACCAGGGAAGCTGCGGGGACTTGCACCGATCCCTCGGACGGGACCTGAAAATCGACATTGACATACATTCCAGGCACCAGCGCGTGGTCGGGATTAGGGATGTCGGCTTCAACCCGTAAAGTGCGCGTCTTGGGATTGATGGAATTGGCGGTGCGGGTTATTTTCCCGTTGAAATCGTGGTCCGGGATGTTGTCGGCCTTAATCTTTGCAGAAGCGCCAACCGTGATATCACCTGCCGCACTCTGCGGGACATTTACGAAAACGCGGATGGGATCGTCTTTTACCATGCGGTAAAGCGGCGTCGTATCGGCTTTCCCATCGGTAACCAGATTGCCGATATCGATATGGCGCTCGGTGATTATGCCGTCATAAGGCGCATCGACCTGCTTGAACTGGGTCAGTACGGTATATCGGTCGACAACCGCCTGATCGAGGCCGACCTGCGCTTTCGCCTGGTTTAACTGGGCTACCGCGCTGTCATAACCGGTTCTCTTGGCATCGCGTTCCTGTTCGGAAACCACGCCCTTTGGCGAATCCTTCCACCGCTGGTAAGTAGTCTTTGCAAAATCGGTATCGGCTTGCCGCGCGACGACGAGCGCACGGGAAGCTGTTACTTTGGCCTGAGCGGCGGCAAGTTTAGCGTCCAGGTCGGGGGTTTCGATAGCCGCAAGGACCTGCCCCTTCTTGACGTGGTCCCCGATATCGACGTTCCAGGCGCCGACGTAACCGTCGACCCGCGCATAGATAGTGCTCTCATACCATGCGGCTGTTTCACCCGGTAACGTCAAAGGAAAAGATGACGGGCAATTTTGGACCGTAATCACATCGACAAGCGGTGGAGCAGAAGCTTCTTTGAGCGCCGCGCCCGCCAAAGCCGCTTGATCGGCCGATTTCACATAGTGGACGACCAGGAAACCAATAATAAGCGCTGCAGCCACTACGGCTGCAAACCTTTTCAGTTTTCGCTCGGTATGTGACTTATCCGGCGTTGCACTGTCAATGGCTGGAGACCGCTGGTCATGAGTATGCGCTGTGTCCATCAGAATTGCCTCTTTCAGTCCGGGTTTACTGGTTGATCGGGAGAAACCGGGACCCGACGCAAAAGATAGTACATCGTAGGCACGAAGACAAGCGTCGCAAAAGTCGCGAACATCAATCCGCCGATGACGGCACGGGCAAGTGGAGCATTCTGTTCACCGCCTTCACCGACGCCGAACGCCATGGGAACCATGCCGAGGATCATTGCGCCCGCCGTCATCAGTACGGGGCGCAATCGCGTGTATCCCGCTACCTCGGCGGCGACCCATGCGTCGTCTCCTGCTTTCATACGCTGATTGGCAAAGGTCACGACAAGAATGCTGTTGGCCGTAGTGAGACCGATGCACATCAACGTTCCCATAAGGGCCGGAACGCTGAGATGAGTCTGCGTCAGATAGAGCATCCACATGACACCGCCCAGAGCAAACGGCACGGCCATCAAAACGATGAGGGGGTCGATCCAGCTCTGGAAATTCATGACCAGGAACAGGTAAACCAGCACAATGGCAAGAGCGATGCCGCCGAATAACCCGGAATAGCTTTCGCGCATGGTTTCGGCCTGTCCGCCTAAAACGACGGAAATAGCTTTTGACGACTCGGGGCGGTTGGCGGCAATCACTTTGTCGATATCGGCTGCCACCGAACTAAGATCGCGCCCCTGTACGTCGGCGTCTACATCGAAGACCGGCCTGATGTTATATTGCGACACGACCATAGGTATGGTGCTGCGGCCGAATTTGGCCAAATTTGTCAAAAGTTGGCCGTTCGGTTCCCCTCTCAGGACGGGGACGGTTACCGGCATCGTCTCTAAATCTTGAGCTGAATTTATACGGTAGGTTGGCGTCTGCACGACAAGCGGGTAGCTGACATTGTTGTTTGGGTCGACCCAGAAGTTAGGCGTTATTTGAGCGCTGGAATTGGTGGATACCAAAACATTGCTCGCAACATCCTGCTGATCGATTCCAAATTGGGTGGCAAGCGTACGGTCGATGTCAATAGACAGCGAGGGCGCATTCGGGACCTGGAAGACATGTGAATCCACGACCCCCGGCACGGACTGAAGATCGCGCGCCAGTTTTGCAGCCAACTGATAATCCTCCTTGTCATTAGGGCCGGAAACCCGGATATCAATCGGAGCCGGCTGACCGAAATTGAGCACCTGGTCAACGATATCCGAGGGCTGAAAGAAAAATTGCATTCCGGCGAAACGCCTGGGCAATTCTTGCCGAAGTTTAGCCGTAAGGGCTGCTGTTGGTGTATGTTTTGCCTTAAGAGAAATAAGGATTTCACCGTCCATGGGCCCGACCGTGGCTGAATCGCTCAAGGCAATATTGATGCCGCTGTAGGGCAGTCCGATATTGTCGAGAATGACGTCGATCTGTTTCTTTCCCACAATCTGACGAATGGCGGCTTCAACCTTGGCAAATTCTTCCTGGGTTTGCTCAATCCTTGTTCCAGGCGGTGTGCGGACATGGAGGCGCATCTGGCCGGCGTCGACCTGCGGAAAAAAGTCACGCCCCAACCGCGGAAACAGAAATAATGAAAATGCCATGAGGAGAAGGAAAAATATAATCGTCTTCCCCGGCTGGGATAACGTCCATCTCAGGCTGTGGCGGTAGTTTTCACGGAAACTCTCGAAGCCACTCTCAAATCGTTGATGAACGGCGCTGAAAAAATTTCGCTTGAAGCCCGGCGGCGTGGCGAGCCAGTCGAATTTACTGTGAGCCGCAACTGACGAGCGCATCAGGTACTTGAACAGCACGGGCACAAGCGTGAAAGACAGCGCCAGACTGGCTATCAGCGACACACAAACCGACATTGAAAGCGGGGAAAACAGGTATTTTGCCGTGCCTTGAAGCAGAAAAACCGGCACAAAGACAATACATATGCACAGGGTCGACAGGAAAGTAGGAGTGCCTACTTCACCGGCCCCGCCAATAATGGCCGTTTCGAGGGCGCCGCCCGAACGCAGATGGCGTTCGATATTTTCGATAACGACCGTACCGTTATCGACCAGAATGCCGATCGCAAGCGCAAAACCTCCGAGTGTCATGGTATTGAGTGTTTGTCCGCCGATATACATCACCAGAACAGCCGTGATGATAGACATGGGAATGGAGGCAATAATAATTAGCGTAAGCCGCCAGTTGCCGAGAAACATCAGGATCATCATGGCCGTCAGGCCTGCCGCCATCGCGCCGCCCATAACGACGCTATTGAGCGCGGCTTTGACGAAAAGCGATTGATCGAATATCGCTTTAATGGAAACACCGCTTGGCAGGACTTTTTCGATGTCCGGCAGTGCTTTCCGAACGCCGTCGATGACAGCCAATGTGGATACGCCGCCTGTCTTTCGGATAGTCATAAGGGCGCCCGGTTTTCCATTTACGGAAACCGAGTTGGTTTGCACCTGAAATCCATCATGCACGTGCGCAACATCGCGTACGAACACGGTTTTTCCGCGCATTTCCTTAACCGGGAAAGCATCGATTGCCTTGATAATATCGGGGCTGCTGTTCATCGTAAGCGTGTAGTCTCTGGAACCTATCTTGACGTCGCCCGCCGGTAGAATCACGTTCTGATGCTGCAATGCGTTACTGACATCCGAGGGTGACAAGTGCCGCGATTGCAGCGCCTGCATATCGAGGTCGACCATAATGACGCGTGGTTTGCCTCCATAGGGATAAGGCACTTCGGCGCCGTGAACTACGGCGAGATCGGGACGGATAATATTCTGGCCTATATCGTTGAGCTTGGTGTCCGGCAGGGAATTGCTGGAAAGGCTCAACTGAATGATCGGAACATCCGTTGCCCCATAGCGCAGGACCAGAGGCGGCGTGATATTGGGCGGCATATATTTGAGTACAACCAGTGCGCTGCTCGCTATTTGCGAAACCGCGCGGGTTACATCCGCGCCTTCATGCAAAAAGATTTTCTCGACACCAACGCCGGTGTAGCTGGTCGCCTCTATGCGCGAAATATCATCGACAAGCGAGGCCATCTGCCGTTCGTGGAGCGTCAGGATGCGGTTCTGGATATCCGTCGCGTTCATGCCGTTATACGTCCAAACGACACTGACGACCGGAATATTGATTTCAGGAAAAATATCCACCGGCATACGCGAAGCGGCGCCGATGCCCAATAAGCATATCAGAATCAATGCCGCGACCAATGTATGGGGTCGCTTGAGAACATAGCTAACTAACGACATGGAATCTCCCATGACGAATGAACGCAGAAGATCGCAGACCCAAAAGCCTCAGGCGGCCCTGCTTTTGGCGATCGCACCGCGCCCTGCAGACAACGTGGAGGCGAATCATAGCTAAAATAAGACTCCCGTGAAACTGTGACCTTCCTCAAATTGAGTTTAATTTTAACTATCGATTCGGTTTTATTCAATGTTCCAACGGCAACTCTTTTCCTGCCGGTAAGTCACAGAACTCATTGTAATTATGGCTTATGTTCGGTGGCTTGGCCCCTCTCAATTGAATCGGCAACAAAGTTGACGAGTATAACTCAGGCAAGATTAAAGGAAGATTAAAGATCGATTAAAAAATTCTAATGACAGGCTGCGAGTCACTGGCCTGGAAGGCGGCAGCAAGCGGCCGGAAGCGGGGAGCGCGGATGGTTTCAATAAATCGGGTAGAACCAGAAAGAAGTGGGTCCATTGCCGCCTCCGCCGGCTACCCCCTGATACGACCAGGCCATAGAGACTGCGTTGGACGGCAGTTTGAGCATGACGTGAAAGGGAATTGACTCGAATGAGTCGCGATTGGTGACCAGCCCGTCCGATTCGAGGACCCTGCCGTTTTTATCCAAAAATACGGCTCTGAGTTGAAAATTCTCGAGCAGGGTATAGCCTATCCAGAAATAGGCAAAGCGGACTTTGCCTGACAGGTCTATTTGGCTTTGGTCTCGAGAATATCTGTACTCTACTGAAAGGTCCGGTCCTTTCCACAGACCGGAGTAGTTGGGTTGGGCAATGGAGAGCCGGTCCCGCGGCGGAACGAACCCGGCGATCGCGGCATCAGCGCAGATCTGCAATCCCGCGACGCAGAGAACCAACGCAATCAGGGATAAGAGAAAACGAGACGGCATTTTTATTCAGAATCTCCAGTAATCTAGCTCGTCTCGCTATAAGTTAAGCTTTAAATGAGGGAAAATCTATTCACGTCAAGAAACGATCGACTTTCAGGCATCCTCCTCTATCGATCCGGCCGGATTTTTTCCGCAAGTCCCTCAAACCGGCAGCGCCCGGTCACCGGGGCCTCTTCATAGCCTGTGAGCATCGCGACAGTATCGAGAGCGCCTCGAAGGGCTGTTCGATCTCAGGGAAAGAAGCGACCCCGCGAGATTCGATGAACGCCTTGCACTCATCCTCGTAATGCTTGTCGCCGCTAAAGGTTACGAGGACCGGTTTTTCCGGATACTTCCCCGCCAAATCCACTATAAAGTCGAACGGCGGTATGCCGGTATCCTCAGTCAGCATGAGCACTGCTACGACAGCGTCAATATTCGGGTCCTTCAGGACCGCTTCCATGCCCTCCCTGTACCCGAACTCGACCCCATGCACCGAAGCCGAAGCCCAGATATCGACGGGATTCCTCATCCTGATAAAAGGAGGGCTGATCTGCTGAATCCTCTCGAGTGCTTCGGGTGATAGGTCAGGCACTTCGAGCCCCAAACGGACGCAGAGGTCCGCCAGGCTAACGAGCATAGCTCCTGACGGGGCGAGGAAACTTATCCGTGGTCCCCTCGGCAGAGGCGCCATCGAAAGGGCCTTTCCCGCAAGGATCAGTTGTGAGTAATCCCGTATCCGAACAATACCCGCCTGACGAAGCAAGCCGTCAACCAGGCGGTCCTCAGCGCCCATAGCCGCTGTATGCGCTACGGCGGCATGCCTTCCCGCCTCGGTGGCGCCGCTCTTGAGCACTACGACCGGCTTGAGCCTGGTAACCTCCCTGGCCACTTCGAGAAAGCGTCCGGGCCGTTTGATGCTTTCAAGGTACATGACGATCGCGCTCGTGTGAGGATCTTCGGCCAGATACTCGAGGGCGTCACTCTCGTCGATATCGATCTTGTTCCCAAGACCGATAACCCGGCTAACGCCGAAATGCTCGGCCGTCAGGATGCGTTTCATGGTATGGGTGGCAAAATTGCCTGTCTGCGCCACATAGGATACCTTGCCGGGCCTGATCCTGCCGAGGGGGAAAAAAGTGGAAGTGAACCGATGCGGCGTCGAGGTGTGCCCCGATGTATTCGGGCCCAGCACATGGACCCCCGTCTTTTGGATAATATCGACGATCTCACGCTGAATCCTGACGCCCGATTCGTCGACCTCGGCAAAACCGCCGGCAGACAGCACTATGTGTTTGATTCGCTTCTTTGCGCATGCGTGGAGCGCCCCGGGCGTATCTTTAGCCGGAAGGATGATTACCGCCAGGTCGATTCCCTCGGGCAGACTGTCGATAGAAACATGAACGGGCAAGCCGAGAATCTCCCCTCCTTTTGGATTGACCAGGAAGAGTTTGCCCGCGTAGTCATTGGCGAGGATATTCTTTATTACATCATTTCCGGGCTTGTGGGCGGTTGCAGAGGCCCCGATAATTGCTACGCTTTCCGGTTCGAAAAAGGGACCAAGATCTTTTTTCATCGTCCATTCTCCAGAGAATTTGTGTGCGTGGCTAAAGAAGCCGTGCCCGGCTCGATTCGGTCATGGCGCCGGAAGAGGAGACCTCGCGCGGAGAACCACGAGAGCGTCTACCGCCACAGGCTTTCCGTCCGGGCGAATCTTAAGGGGGTTTATATCGACCCCGATCACCTGCTCATGCCGGAGCCCTATCTCGCCGAGGGCCACAAGGGTTCGGCATAATACATCCAGGTCCGCAGCAGCTTCTCCCCTGAAGGGTTCAACAATCTTTCTCCCGCGAATCTGTGCAATCATGTCCCGGGAATCCGCGGGGGTCAGGGGCGCAATACGAAAGACGATGTCTTCGATAACCTCCGTCAGGATTCCGCCGATACCGAACATCACGCATACGCCGAATTGAGGGTCTCTCATCAGTCCGCAGACGATTTCCCGGCTGCCTTTAACCATTTCCTGGACGAGCAAACCTTCGCTGCCTCTAATCTTCAAGAGGCGCTCGCCCTCCCGTCTCACTTCGTGCTCATTGCCGAGGTTAAGGGCCACGCCTCCCACCTCGGTTTTGTGGGACAGGCCCGCTCCTGAAGCCTTCAAGACAACGGGAAATCCAATTGCCGAAGCCAAAGAAGCAGCTTCAGCAGCATCCCGGGCAATAACCTCATGGGTTACCGGGACGCCAAAGCTCGACAGCAGTTGTTTGGATTCGTGCTCACTGAGAGCAGACCGTCCTTCTGCCAGGGCTTTCTCGATCAGGTTCATTGACTCCTCCATCCGTACGGCATTTGCTCGCTGTCCGATTGTGCCCCCAAAGACTGCGGGAACAACCCAAAAGCCCGCAACACATTCTTCGGGGCTGCGGCAAATATAGTGTGAAATCTAAAGGCACGAAAGGTCAGATACGAGTAATAATCATTTTTTGGCTAAATTGTGGCAGACATTCAGGCGAAGGAGGGCATCTTATTAAGGTGTCCCAAACCTAATTGGCGAACGGGGAAAACCACAAATTAATCGGGTCCGGGCCGCCGGGGCCGGCCGCATATGCCTGACCGCTGTATGTGAATGCCATGAATGCAGTTTGCGGAGGCACGGCCACCGACGTGTTGAAGTTGATCGTATCGCCTGCATTGCTGTAAAAAGCGCTTGTGAGCCCTTGCTCTCCCAACACGTTGCCCCGGGAATCAGCCAACGCCAGGCCGAGATTGAAACTTTGCACGCCTGCGTAGTTGGCCTGTATGGTCATGCCGAACTGAACGTTTCCGGTTAGCTGCATGTTCCCACCACTGCGTACGTACGAGTAATTGACGCTAAGGTGAGGGCCGTTGAATTGGCCCTGATCCCCTTGTGGGTTGAGCGCAATCTGATAGGCCGGGTCAAGCGTTTTCCCCTGCGCGTAGACTCCAAGTGCCCCTGCCATGAGCAGAATTAAAAGCACCGAAAAACTGCTACTTATTCTGATCACTTTCATAGCATATCCCGAAAATAATCAAGCGGCGGTGACCTTCAAATGGGCCTGTTGCCGTGACCGAGGTTTGGCCTTGACGGTAATCTGAACATCACGGCCAAGAGCATTCAGAAAATGAAACAGGCGCTCCATGGAAAAACCGGATAGTTTTCCCCGGGTCAGCGCCGATACCTTTGGTTGGTCTATACCGAGGAGTTCGGCAGCCTGGGCCTGTGTCAGGCGACGCCTGGTAATGATGTTGAGAATCTGGCGGGCAAGCTCCGCCTTGGCAAGCCGCTCTTCAGCATCAGGCAGGCCATGGTCGGCAAAAACGTTATCGCCCCCGTTATATACTTCGCTCTCTTCACTCATGGTGCTTACTCCTCTTCCCGCCATGCATTTCTTCCGCTATTTTCAAGCGGGACTTATTTCCGTTCCCTGATTGAAATATTCTCAGCAGATTCAACACATATCATCCTCATTTCGCCCGGCCTGTCATCAGTAAAGGGACATACGGTAAAGTTCGCAAACATCGCAGTCTCCCAACTGAGCCGGCGCACTAACTCCTCTGGAACATTCACGTAATCCTGGAGATAAAACCGGCCCTGCGATATTCCAAGCATGCGCTTCGTCCCCGGCAGCCATATTCTTACCGTCGGATTGCCATTGTAAAAACTCATCCGGCCTCTGACCTTGAAACACGGCCCGGAAAGCATCGGATGTTCTTTGCATGACTTTTTGTTTGGTTCCACCTCACTGCTGCCGGCGGCGGCAAAAATGAGGATGAGAAAGAACACCGGCAAGATGATTCGCATGACCTTCATATCATTATCGAGTGTAATATTGGTAACGGTTGCCCCGAGCCATTTCGTTGCCGTTCTGAGGACCAAATAGTCAAAGCACATCTGATAGTTGATCGATTAAAGAATTCTAAATCCGGATCGTGGTAACGTCAATGCAGGGACTCCTGATCCGATATATTCTTTTGGGGTAGCCTGTGAGCAGATATTTGCCTGAGCAGAGAATAGTCTAAAAATGAATCGTGTGGACTCAATCCTCCTTGCCAATGTCGAAAGAATTCGGTTTGCTCGATTCGGTAAACAAATGATTCGAAAATGGCGACGATTTTGGCGCCTCCTTTCTCGATGATGAGGAGAGACATCTCAATTGTGGTTCAAGGTCTCGAAAACGAGAAGTATTTGTTCCTTTGGATGCCAAGATACCGCTTTCCGGCAGGCCTTGATCCCTCCTTCTTCCTGAGAGCAGGCCCGGCCGATTTCGGGGGAAGTCAACCGGGTCGCCCGGGGGTCGATTTCATGGCCGCGCAAGGCGCCCGGCTTTTCCGTCCTATAGCGCAGTTCTGTATATTTCTATAACTTCATCCAGTTTCGGACACCTGGGATTGGTTAATCCGCAAGCATCCTTCTGGGCATTTTCAGCCATGACGCGCAGATCTTTTTCCTTTACTCCCAACTCCTTCAACCCGCTGGGGATTCCGACATCGCGGGAGAGGTCCTTTATGGCCTCCAGTGCCCGTTCAGCCGCAGCGCGCTGAGACAGACCGTCCACCGGCTCGCCCAAGGTCCTGGCAATGTCGGCGAAGCGGCTCATCTTTGCTATCATGTTGAAGCGCTCAACATGAGGCAGAAGGATTGCGTTGCATACGCCATGGGGTAGATCGTAGAAACCACCCAACTGGTGCGCCATCGCATGCACATGCCCAAGGCTCGCGTTATTGAAGGCCATGCCTGCAAGATACTCCGCATAGGCCATCCTGTCGCGGGCTTCCATGTCCTGCCCGTTTGCAACCGCCGCACGCAGGTATTTACTGATGAGATCGATAGCCTTCAGTGCGCATGCATCGGTGACAGGAGTGGCGATTGTGGAGACGTAGGCTTCAATCGCGTGGGTCAGAGCGTCCATTCCGGTGGCTGCGGTCAGCAGGGGAGGCATGCCCGCCATCAGCAGAGGATCGTTTATTGCCAGATTGGGGGTGACTCGCCAGTCGACAATAGCCATTTTCACTTTGCGGTCTGTGTCGGTGATGATGCAGAAGCGGGTCATTTCACTTGCGGTGCCTGCCGTAGTATTAATAGCTATGAAGGGAGGCATGGGTTTTGTGGACTTGTTGACCCCTTCATAGTTGCGGATGTTGCCGCCATTGGTCGCCACTATGCCTATGCCCTTGCCGGCGTCGTGCGAGCTGCCGCCGCCAAGGGAGATAATCATGTCACATTTCTTGTCCTTGAAGATCTTGAGACCGTCGTGAACATTTTTGTCCGTTGGATTGGGGATGGTTCCATCGAAAATAACAGGCTCGACGCCCGCATCTTTTCTGATCAGCTCCGCAATCTGCTCGGTAAGGCCTGCCTTTGTTATGCCTTTGTCGGTGCAAATAAAGGGTTTTTTCCCGCCCAGAGATTTGATCTGTGCGCCTAGCTCCTTATGTGCGCCTATTCCCATGAGAGTGACGGTGGGAATGTAAAAGCCGTATGTTTGATCAGCTAATGCCATCTTGTAAGTCCTTCCTGGAAACAAATTCAATAGACTCGGTACGAGCCTGGGGTCAAAACTGCTACCCGAGCTGCTTCTCAAAGCCAGCCGTCTTTAGAAAGGACTGCCCGATCCTGTAAGGCTTCGAGCTTCCTACTATTAATCTTAATCACCGGATTTTGGGTAGTCCCCGGCAGGAAGGAAACATTTTTCCCGGCAGAATCTCACCTGTCGATTTCTATTGGGTTTATTTGAGTCCGGTGGAAAGAATGCTCGTTTTTTTACGACTCCCACAATCTAAAATGGCACATTTGATGAACGTATTCGGGTTCGGTGTCTATCAGGATTCTTTGACCTGGAAGACTTTGACGTTGAAGGATCATCCTTTCCGGATGGAAACCGCTTTTGGCCGTGGCTGTGTCGGGCGTTCGAATACGACACCGGATGGAAGCACGTCTTCGAAGATGACTTTTAGAAAAGAGGCTCAAATGACAGTTGACGAACAAAGTCGAAATCGCATCGTGGAGAAAATCATCGAAGATGGCAGATGGGTCAGGACTGCTTTCGAAGATTTAAGGGGAGGCGAGGTAGTTCGGTTTTTTGACCCGAACGTCAAAAAGCCTCTGGAACAAAATGGCGCCAATGTGTTCATGGTTGTAAATGAACCGCAGCAGGTTGGAAGCCAGGGCAACATTAAGGTATCCGTGGTTCCGTTTAAACCGGACAGGCCGGCAGGGACTGCCGCTGAATGCCCGTATTCCGGAAATATCGTGGTAAAAGCCCATGGCATGGATAAACTGATTGAAGCAACGGGTTACTGCGTCCAATGCCCTTGCATGGGCGGTTGCCTGAAGGCCAGGTATTCTTCCGAATATTTTGAGCAACTCCGGGGCGCCCTCGGTCTGAATGATATCGATAATTGACGGCGCCGGGCAGGTTTATCTTTACTACCGTGCGCGTGATACTCAAAGGATTACTGATTTCAGGACACTAGCAAAAGTTCCTAATAAGCATTGAATATATACTGTCCTTGTAGAGAAACAAATGAAATCAATACTGTTCGCGATTATTTTTTTATTTATTGGAACGGTGCTTATTGGATGTGAAAGCAAAGTCCAAACCCTAGAGAACTGTAAATTAGAAGCGGTGAAATACGTTGGAATTAAAGACGATGTCGATATAACGCATCGCCAAGATATAATTGTGCAATGCATGAAAACGAAAGGCTACACTCTTGATATACGCAAATATGATTGTGTAAATAATGTCTAAGATCCAAATTATTATGGGTATACTAAAGATGTAGCTGATGACGTGGCTAAAGAGGATATTAAAATAAAAGAATCCAGGAGAGAAGAAGAGACAAGAAAGCAAGAAGAAGAGGCAAGAAAGCAAGAAAATGAGGTGCTTATTGACTCTTTAATGTCCGCATCTAAAAAGGGCCGCAAGGAAGAAGTAGAGTCGCTACTTGCGCAAGGTGCTGACATCAATGCCAAATATGGTTCCGGTAAGACCCCTTTAATGCTTGCCTCTCAGACTGGCCATAAGGATATTGTGGAGTTGCTGATCGACAAGGGCGCCGATGTCAATGTCAAAGCCAAAGAAAGTGGTGGCACAACTGCTTTGATCCTTGCCACTTTTAATAGTCGCAAGGATATTGTCGAATTGCTCCTTTCAAGGGGAGCCGATGTCAATGGAAAGAACGATCAGGGCACAACCGCTTTGATTCTTGCCTCGGAGCATGCTGACAAAGAAATCGTGGAGATGCTTCTTGCAAAGGGGGCCGACACTAATGCAAATAGCCCCTTGGGAACTGCTTTGATGGTTGCGTCTCGATTCCACCGTATGGATTTGAAGGAATTACTTCTTAAGGCTGGAGCAAAAGAGTAGGGTGACATAACATGCGTACTCGACCCGAAACGGTCAACATGAGACACTTTGCTTCAAAGTGTCTCATGTTGGAGGTAGTTTGATAAAGAACCAATTCACAACATTCTGTCCGGTTATCCGATTACACGAAACTATTTGCGTTCCCTGACTGAAATATTTTCAGCAGATTCAACACATATCATCCTCATTTCGCCCGGCTTGTCATCGGTAAGAGGGCATACGGTAAAGTTCGCAAACATCGCAGTCTCCCAACTGAGCCGGCGCACTAACTCCTCTGGAACATTCACGTAATCCTGGAGATAAAACCGGCCCTGCGATATTCCAAGCATGCGCTTCGACCCATCAGCCATATTCTTACGGTCGGATTGCCATTGTAAAAATATTAAATCCGGATTGTGGTAACGTCAACGAAGGGACTCGATCGAGGCATTCCCAGCCGTTATAAGAAGCCGTGAAGTCATTATTCGGCAGACAGGTAAGAGTGCAGCCGATTATCGTTAAATCGCCAAACCAGGCAGTTCGTGCAGGGTGAGGTTGTCAACGGGGAGTCTGGTTTCGAGAGCAATGGCGATTTTTTCCTTTAGTTTGGTCAAATCAAAGCTCTTTACAACATAGAAGTCAGCCGCAATCGATTTTATGTCCTCTTTGAAGCTATCGTATGCGGTTGAGAGTATAACAGGCAAGTCATAAAAATGGTTTCGGATGTCCTGGAGGATGTCCAGGCCATTGCAGTCACCCATCTTTATGTCCAGGATGACCAAAGCCGGTTTTTCCTCTTCAATTCTCTCGAGAAGCCTGTAACCGCCTTCCGCTGTGACGACCTCGTATCCGGCTTCGTTCAGTTCCTCCGAATATAGGAGCCTCATGTGTTCTTCATCATCGACAACAAAGATCTTCGGCATAACTCAAGCCCCTTCTACTTTAGTCCATGCCCTTATAATCCTCGTCTCCGCGTTTGCATATTTTCCCTTATTGAAAACTCTGGTTCGTATCCGCAGCGAGCCCGCAACGGCAGAGAAACCAGTCTACACAATGTTTAATGGGAAACAGCACCAAAACATAAAAAGTGACCACAAACATCACTGAGAATTCAATGTAAGAGCCAAGCGGATCGGGCAGCGACTTTTGATAATTCCATATTTTCAGCAAGAGAATAGCTCCCAGAACCCAGAAAACAAAAACAGCGCACCAGCCGAAGGGTCTTTGCATTCTTTTCATCGTCTGCTCCTCACTGAAAGTATGCGGCTTAAAGTTGCACTATTTCATCTGCTTTGATCCGGAATTTCAACAGGGTGAAGATGGTATTCGGCTGCGAACAGGACGGTAATTTTGATCATGTCAAAAACGGCTATGGACTGGATGTTCATGCCCATTGCGTGTCTTGCCCATTTCCTTCCGGAAGCAATCCGGGTAAAGACCAGCATTTTGTAGTTCGCATAGTGTCGCTTGGCCTTTTCGTTAAGGAGTGTCAATCGGCGGACCTTACGGCACCTCATAAACTCCTCGTTTACCCGAAGTCTGTGCCGGGTAAAGCCGAGCTGCAAAAGAAACGAGACAAAAAGATTTGAACCCCGGAAAGATACTACCTTAGCCCGCCGGTTATGGATGCCCTTCTTAGTGAATCTTTGTTGATTCGTCAAATTTGATCTTCCCGGTTTTGAGCGAGAAATATGAATCCTGAGTGGGGGAAAAAATACATTGGAATAAGCGGATGTTAGGCTGCACGAATATCTAAGTTTCTGAAATAAAAGGACAATTTCCGGGAGATCTTTTCCTTGTAAAATCAAAGGCATCCGTCAATCCTATCCGGCATCCGCAAAGAGAGCACAGGTTGAAACCTTTCTTTTTCGATCTTTTTCGTAAAATCTCGTTAAAGGCAGCCGCGTGGAGGCAGAAATCCCCGGACGGGGGAGCCGATGCCGCGGTCAAAAACACGGTTCATCCGGCAAATAAGTACCCATGTTTTTCACGCGAAGACGCGAAGACGCGAAGAAAGAGAATATAGGTTCATTCCATTTACCAGGACCACGTTGTTCCGCGCAAGCTTTTAGCCTGAAGCTTTGTGTCCAGACAATATAGACACAGCACCACGATGCAGCCTGGACCCTGGGTTTTGTGTGTCTACAGGCGGACATGCGTTCTTCTTCGTGTTCTTCGACGTCAAAAAACGCGGCTTCGCGTGCAAACTGTCCAGGTACGCGTTTGCCGGAAGACCCAAAAACACGGCAAAGTGTCAGACAGTCGCACAAGAGCTTGGGGGCAAATCTACTCTGCTGCCTACGTATCTGTAATTACTACATATGTGCGATTCAAATTTGCAAATTATGTATTGATGATGTTAGCTTCAAAGATTAGCTGCAAACACCGGGTTAGTTTGGAGGATTACGTTTGGAATAAATAGGCTACCTCAAAATATGATGATAAATAGCAGGTCAGGTCTACACTGGTGGAAAGGAGGCAAAGAAATGGCGAAGATTCTGATTGCGGATGACGATCCGCAAACCAGGCAAATGCTTGAAGAAACCCTGGAAGAACTGGAAGCCTACGGCGTGGAATTGATCGTTGCGGGAAACGGCATGGAAGCTCTTGAGGTGATCCGGCAGCATAAACCCGAGCTGGTTTTCCTCGATGCTCTGATGCCCAAGATGAACGGCCTGGAGGTGTGCAACACGGCAAAGAAACAATTCGGGATAGGGGACATTCGTATTATCGTGCTCACGGCGGAAGGCCAGACCTATGAAATTGGGCAGTTGCGCGAGGCGGGTGCAGACGGCTCCTTAATGAAGCCTCTGGATCCCGATGAGGTCTATGAAACCGCCGCAAGGGCGTTGGGGCTGTCAGCCTGATGTGACCCGGCTGAAGTAGTTGAACATTTTCCGTGGCGCCGGACGTTCGCGGCTCGACGGACCCGATCGCCGGTTGTTTATTTGTCCGGCATGTAAAGTTCGTTGGACCTCGCGAAACTGGAAAGATAGCTGCCCATGACAAGCATCTGAGTATGATACTCCAGGATGGCTTTGCGTTTAGTCTCTACTTCCTCAGGTCTAAGTGGAAATGAGATCCACTCTCTTTTTTTGTCAGGGAAGTCATCGGGAGGATCAAGGCGCGCGCCCGTGTCCGAACTCTGGGCCATAGGCCAGTGCCCGAAGTGGATCAGGAAAGTAAGCACATAGGGCTTGAGGTCCGGATGTTTCGCGTTCCAGTGTCTCAATGCCACCTTAACAAAAAAGTAAGTCGAATTATGGTCCGGGTGCCAGTCGTCAGCCGGGGTGGTCGCCACCAGGTTAGGTTTAAAGCCGGCGATCACCCGTTCTATCTCTCTGGTCAGGTCCTGGCCGCTGTAGTCACAGTTGGGGATTATGCATTCGGATAGCGCCGGGCGGCTTCTCCAGGTGAAAGGAGACCTGTATGCCAACGGGTGCGGGCGATACTTCAGACGGAGGTAGGACAACCCGCCGTCCGGATAACCAAGGCAGATCACATCGTGCGCCTTCACCCCCAGTGCGGCGGTCGCCTTGAGGGCCTCCTCCCGGCGCTCAAAACCATACTTGCGGTAGTCCTTTGCGGTGGGATGTGAAATGTGATTCTCCCTTTCCACCCCTTCCGCGAAGCCGTCTCCGTTTGTTATAAATACTACCTTTACCTCTCCGCCGGCCTTGAGAACACGTTGAATAAGGCCGCCCGCCCCAAGGCACTCGTCGTCGGGGTGCGGCGAAAAGACGATAAGACGTGTAGCGTGCGAGATGAGTGGGTCTATCTCCCGCATTGTTTCCGCCCTGGCACTGGAAGGAACCAAGGCGGCGAGCGCCAAAAAGAGCATCAATAATACCTGCAGCACGCTCACTTCCTCCAATTCCCATACCGTTACAGATGTGCAGATAGATAATACCTCAAAATACCTCAACTTAACTGCCAACGAATCCCGAGGCGCGTTTGGGTGCCGGATTCCTCCTGAAAGATTTCCCGGGGCACGCTGAAGGCGCATCGAATCATCCGATATCCTATAAATAAGAAACGCAAGAGAAAGATCAACAGGACCGGTATTGGATAGTTTCAGGAGACTCCATCTTCCCGGCATTTGATGGCCTCAACTGCCAGCCCCGGCGCGTTGGAGCAATTCAGGCGCAAATTATGCGGTGGTGACGGACCAGCGGAGGATGAGCTTTGGATTTAAGCCGGTGTTGGCCGGTGTACGATCATTGGCAGAAGAGGGTATAATGGATCGGATGCGCGCGATCCGGATGAGCAGCCCGGAAGGTTCACAAATGTGATGGATACGGAAGGTTGAGTTGTGTTGCCCTTGTGAGGTCAATGTTGAGGAGAGTACGCAGTTTCGGGACCCCGAGCGGGTCACCGATTATTGCTGCCAATTTCTAAAAAACGCACCCATCCTGACGAAAACATCCGGAAATGCTCCAAGCCCTCCCCGAGGGATATTCGATGATGGAGACCATCGGGGAGGTTTCAGGCATGAAATCCACACCGAAAACTCGGCTGATTGCACCGAAGAAAATCACGTTGTCGTGCGCTCTCTCGGCTCGGAAAGAGACATACTGGTTGTGTAACCGTATGTCACCAGCTACAATATTACGAAACTACTATCGATGGAGATTTTGTATGGAGGCGGTTAAAATTTCCCCTAAGTTCCAGGTCGTGATTCCGAAGAAAATCCGAAATGCCTTGAAGCTATCGCCTGGCCAAAAGGTCCAGATGGTTGTCTACGACAACAGAATCGAGATGATCCCCCTTCGAAAGATTTCGGAAATGAAGGGGTTTCTCAAAGGGATTGATACCACTGTCGAAAGGGAACCCGACAGAATATGAACATAGTCGATTCCTCCGGCTGGCTTGAGTATTTCGCGGACGGTCCCAACGCCTCTTTCTTTTCTGGTCCTCTCGCGAAGACATCCGATCTTGTCGTACCCTCCATCACGATTTACGAGGTCTTCAAGATGGTTCCCTCCGTCAACGCGGCGAATCCGACGCCCTGCAATCTGTAGCACTCATGCAGCAGGGTTCCGTTGCAGACCTCACGACAGACATCTCAATCCTGGCTGCAAGAGTGAGTGTCGAGTGCCGCCTGCCAATGGCGGATAGCATCATCCTGGCAACCTCACGCGTGTATGGAGCAACCATATGGACTCAGGATTCCGACTTCGAGGGAATCGATGGGGTCCAATACGTCGCCAGGAAGCAAGGCTAACCTTGCCAAGCCATATAAGAATAGCCGAAGTGCCTTGATTTGATACCCTCCCGTGTGCTCTTCCATGATTGAGACCACGTAGGAGGGATCAATGGGGATGTCCCGGTCCGGATATGATTTGAATAACTTGCGCATTGCAACGCTTCATTTTTTCAAGGATAGGAGAGCTGTGTTGACTGCAAAATGCTGAGTAAAATCACCTTTCCAGTCAGGCTTAGAGTGTCAATTCCAATGCCCAAAACGAGCCTCTAAGCCACGTAGGGGACCTTCCGAGCGCCTTTTGTCATGGAAGATCATTTACTTCCCTTGGTCCGACCCTTTTTGTCTTTTTGTCTTTTGCAGATTCAAGATACCGCGTTCTTGGGGCAAAGTGTCAGACCATCTATAGACTCGATCATCAGGCGGTTTGTAAAAGCAGATGCCAGGGTGGTCTACCATGCCAGGAGGTGGTATGTTTATATTGCATCGGCTTTTCCACTCACCCGGTATTACCAATTATACTATACTTTGACAGGTCTTGCCATTATATTCATAAGGCAACACCTGAAGCGGTGTATTGTATCCGCACCTATCTCTTACTTAACTGGAGGTTGTATAATGAGACCGAGACACTTTTTCCAAATCATCATTGTAGCCTTTATCATTGCGACACTGCAGACCGGCTACACCTCTGAAGGATTCGTTCAAACCAAAGATCGAATCACTATTGAGCAGCCCAGGTCGTCCGGGGAATGGAAGGGGAGAGACCTCTCCGTCAAATATGATTACGCCATAAACACTGGACAGATGAGCCTTTCCGGCAGAGTTGAATTTGGCAATTCTATGCGTATGGGGTATTCTGGATTGAGCCAGTTTCGCCTGATCCTGGTGTTTGCGGATGAGAACGGCAATGTAGTGGGACGTGCGCCGCTGGCTGTCAAGGCAACGTTGCACCGCAGTGATTTTAAGGACGACATTGCCGTTCCACCCAGTACGAAAGTAATGGCCTTCCAATACGATGGTGTAGCCATTGGCATGGACGGGGGGGACCGCACTTCTTTTTGGCATGATCCAGTTCATTGACGATGAGGGATGAATTCCGTTCCCTATTTGTCAGCGGAATCGATTTAAAACCCTTTAAGGCGCGAATAAGAAGGGAATCAAGTGCGACCAGCCAGCCGCCCGGAGGTGTGGGGCCTTGGCCATTGAAAATATCGGAATCGGCTTCATGGTAATACCGGACTACCTCCATTGCGCAGGGAGCAGCGGCCCAGGTTAATCGCGGAAAGATCAGCAGCGTCAAAATGACCGGCGGTCTGAGGAAAATCCTGTTTTCTTTCAACTGCAACAGCACCGCCCTTTGCTCCGGAGTCCATCGCATTCCTCGGCACTGTCTGTCAACTGGTATCGCAGGCTGAATTCTGTATTTTGCAATAAACACATGGACACAGCTCTTCAGAAGAAGGCGGATGCGCATCACTAAACCAGTGTTCACGCAGGCACCTTACGGTCTTGACCAGTTCTTCGAATAACATCGGTTTGGTGAAGTAGGAGTTGGCCCCCAGTTTATAGCATATTTCAAGCTGACCCTCGTTCTCAGAGGTTGAGTAAATCACTACGGGAATGGCCTTGAGCTGCGGATGTTCTCTGATCTGCTTGAGCGTCTGATGGGCATCTTTCCTGGGCATGTCCAGGTCGAGTAAGATGAGATCGGGTGTCGGGAATTCCTTCTTGTCAGCGTACATGCCTCGACGCAGCAAATACTCCATAATTCCCTGCCCATCCGAGAGGCAGTGAAAATCTTCGTCTCGAAAGACTTCACGGACCGCATCCTTCATGAGAAGGCAGTCGCCCTCATCACTCTCAGCCATGAGCAGCACTGTTTTATTTTTTCGATCTTCTGCCATCTGCCTATACCCACTTAAAAAGGTAGGGATGGATTTTCTTCCGGCAAGAGAGGCAAACGTAACCCGGCAGACGATACGATTTCCGGGAAACCTATCGATCCAGACGTGGGTGCTCATTTGCCGGATAACCCGTCTTTGAGTCCTGAGTCAATCATCGAGCCGGGAGATCGGGGGTCGGGCTCAAGGTCTGCGGTCGAAAAGGGCTCCAGAGCAATTGAAAGATATCAGACCCTTTCATATGCTTACCGAAAAGGCGCATGAACTTGTAAGTGCGGAGGGGGTGCCAGAAAATCCGGTGGGCAAACAGCAAGGTGTAGCCTTTCATGCGGACCCGGCCTAGCGCGGCACTAGACATGGCGGTGTGGTCGATGTCCGCACACTTGAACGATTTGTGCCAATCCCGTCCGTCGTCAATGATCTCGCGGTCGACATACTCCTGCCATAAGGGGGTGCCCCGGTAGGCGCACAGACGGCCAAAGCCAAAGGTGTCCAGCTTCAGCCGGGCGGCAAAGCGGAAGCTGGCAATGATATCCTTTTCGGTCTCGCCGGGAGAGCCAATGATAAAAAAGCCGTGCACCCTATCGATGCCGTGCCGCTTCGCTTCACTGACCGCGTGTTCCACCTGTTTCAGTGTCTGTTTCTTATGCAGCCAGTCCAAGACCTTTTGCGTACCCGCCTCCACCCCGAAAGCCAGAGAATTGCAGTTGGCCTTTTTCATTAGTGGCAGTTGATCCACCGCCACTGCATCCACTCGTCCTTCGCAGCCCCATCTGAACTTTAGGTGGCGCTCAATGATACCCCCGCAAATTTCGCCAATGCGCTTGCGGTTTATGAGAAAGTGATCATCTGTCAGGTAAATCGCACGATAACCCAAATCGCTCAGTTGCTGCATTTCTCCCAAGACGTGCTCTGAGGAACGGTAGCGCCATTTGCCCTGACACAGGGCCGGGATATCGCAGTAGATGCAGGAATAAGGGCAGCCTCGGGAAGTCTGCATGGTACAGAATTTATCCAGGGAGAGGACTACGGGGACATCCAGGGGCAAGGATTCTATGTAGTCGATGGGCAGGCTGGTACGGTCGGGATAAGGAAACTGATTCAGGTCCTGAAGGAGTGGACGTGGGTCGTTTCTAACGATCTCTCCAGCGTCACGCCAGACCAGACCCGCTACTGCGCCCGGGTCGTCGAGCTTGTCTAAGTAGTCCGGCAGGAGTTCTTCGCCCTCTCCGACCCCCACGCAGTCCAGGTCAGGACAGTCCTGGAGGATGCGGTCCGCATTCATGGTGACGAAGGCGCCGCCTGCGATGAGGGAGATTTTCGGGACGGCGGATTTTAGCCGTCTGGCTAGGTTTTTGAGCGCCGGGTAGGCGCTCGTCGAGAGGCAGGAGAAGGCAATGACGTCGGGACACTCCTCTTCCACAGCCCGACAGAGTTGTTCCGCCTGCATCTGCGGGTGACAGGTATCGAACAGCCTCACCCGGTGGCCATGGCGGCGCAGCACCGGAGCCAGGGTCTGGATTCCCAGGGGTGGAAAGGCTATCACTTTGATCCGGCCATTGTCAGACCGGGAATTGTTCAGCTCATCCGGGAGCAGTTGGCAAAAATTTTCATCCCGGACGTACACCATGAAGACATGCATCAACAATCCTTCGCTACCGGTTGGTCAAGGAGAACCAGCGGGTGGCATGGGGGGCAGCAGCTTTTGCTCCAGTTTCAGCAAAGGCAAGGGAGGCCAGCATGCAGTCTGAATCGTCGTCGGCCATCAAAACGGTCTTATGATTGCTGTCTGGCAACGATAAGTCTCCAACATGTCTTGTTTTACAGGCAGACGAATTATAAAAGTCGAGCCTTTTCCCGGCTCACTCTCAGCCCTGATGCTGCCCCCATTGCGCTCAACAATTTTGCGGCATATGGCAAGTCCCATACCCGTTCCTTCATATTCACTGCGGCTATGCAATCTCTGGAAAGGCTTGAAAATAAGCTTGGCAAACTGTGGGTCAAACCCGATGCCATTGTCTTCCACGTAAACCTCGTATGCCCCTCGCCCATCAAATCTCCCATAGACCTTGATCTGGGGACTTTCATCACTTCGATATTCAAGAGCATTGCCAATGAGATTTTGGAAGAGTCGCAACATCTGACTTTCATCAGCCTCAATGTCAGGCATGTTTTCGATTTCGATTTTGCACCCTGTTTCCTTGACGGATAATTCGAAGATATCCGCCACCGCCCGAACAATATCGCCAAGATCTATTCTCTTGGATGGTTCGGGTTTCGTGGCGAACCTGGAGAACAGAAGCAAGTCAGTCAAAAGTTGCCGCATGCGACCGGCCGAATTGACGACCCGATCCATGTAATCTTTGCTGGTACTGTCCAAAACAGGAGCACATCTTTTTTGGGCCATGTCGCAAAAAGTCTGTATCTTGCGCAGGGGTTCCTGGAGATCGTGAGCGGCTATGAAAGCGAATTCCTGAAGCTCGGCATTTACCAGTTCAAGTCTTGCCATATTTGATCTCAAAGCTTCTTCGGCAAGCTTTCTGGCCGTAACATCACGGTTAATCTCAAGAAATCCCAAGGGCTTGCCATCTGTTCCACGTTGTAAGGCCCAACGACTCTCGACAAGTATTCCTTCCCCGGTGGAGGTAGTTTGCCGCAGTTCTCCTTGCCACCGTCCTTGTTTAATGACTTGGTCCACGATCTGATCTATGGATTCTGGAAACACAGTGTGCAAAAGGTCATGTGCAACCCTGCCGAGCATCTCTTCCTTTGTAAACCCGTACAGATCTTCTGCACCGTTATTCCAGAATTTTACAAAGTGATCCACGCCCAGGACAAAAATGGCATCATGGGCCAAATTGAGAAGGGCGGCCTGATCGCCAAGCGTCTTATTGGCTTTCTTCAGTTCTTTTTTCTGAAGGCTCACGGTCGTCCCCAAGACTACTGCAATGACGAGGTAGACTACGATCTGCATGATTCTGGTTAAATCAGCGGGTGACATTCCGGCCCAATGAAGAACCAGATGAGGGATGAGAAAGAAGAGAACAGCACAAAACGTGATCAATCCGCCTCTTAGATCGAACCAAAGGCAACCCAGCATGATCGGCAGAAAATACAGCCTCTGAAAAATGATCTCCAAATGGTATCTGTCATGGGCTATTCGGGGGCTTACATAGTGCAGGAGAGTAAGGCTCACGAGTAGAAAAGCTATAAAACCCATATGCTTCAGAGTTCCTTGCCTGAGCACGTGCTTATCTCCTGTGAACAGATCCGAAAAAACTCTACCCTTGGAAAACCTGGCTATATCGTATGAAACCTCGTTCGGGAGGGGGACTAGGCCCCAGACTACATTCGAGGGACATATCGACTGGTGAATTCCCCACCGCGCTTTAATTACAGGGGCGGTGAAACTCCATCTAAAATTAGGAATCCGGCGGCAATGAGGGTGAGTATTCCGCCCATGGGGTGTCTTCCAACCAGTGGAAAGCCCAAGCGGATGATGAACAGGCCAGTCAGGGTCTCAATGAGTCTCTCAAAGAAGAGCAAAACGTAAAAGCCTCCTTTCAAAGTGTCGTCAAATTCAAAAAGTTCCCAACCCTGAGCAACATCAGCAGGTTCCTGGATAAGGTCACGGCCCATCCGGCCCTCCAGATTGCCGGCATCAAATCGCGCCTGCTGAATACTTCGCATGGCGGCTTGGAGAAGTTTATATTCCTGAGCCTGAGCTGTTATATGACTCGCTTCGGCAAGGGAATGCCTTCTCCTCCAAACCTGCCGATGAATATAAACCGGCAAAGTTAAGGGAAGATGAAAGATAAATTAGAAGATTCTAATGGGAGGCTAGGAGTCACCGGTCAGGAATGATTACTGGAGGGCTGCCAACTTTTGCCTTCCTGAAGAAATTGCTACATCGTTTAGATCCTCTTCAAACGAGCCGCCTTCAACTTTTGTTTGAACGCCGTTTATAGCGCCAATCCGATACTCCCTTACATCGACTTTAAGAACGACGGGTTCATTACAGTTGCTGCACTTTCCGCTCCACTCAGCCGCGTGGTGGATTTCGGCACCCATCTCTCTTTCGTCACGCTCCACCTCCTCGAATTCAAGATGACTTCCCGTTACTGTGTTTTTGGAACCACATCTCGAACATGTAACTTCAATACTGACACGACATTTAATGTCCGACATTGCCGTTCTCCTTTCTGAATAAGTTACTGTCAATTTGTCTTTATTTTCGCCCGCCTCGGACTGGGCTATACGAATCAAAATTAGCCAACTCGAGGCGGACCTTTTCGGCTTGGCCTAAAGATTTGTGAACAGAAGTGAGTTTTGTTGGCGTCGACAAGACCTCGCAGTTTCTCTTCAAAAGAGCTTAACTTTCAATAATACCTTATCATAGCCTTTCCATTAGAATTTTCCAATTTCGGTTTAATCTTCCCTTAAGCTCGCGTGTCTATATTCGCCGTCGAGTTGTTGCTGGAGTGCGCCATACAAGAGCCCAATTCATGGACTCGGACTTCTCGAAGCCTCCACATCGTGTTCTGCAGGCGCGCGCCGGTGGTGGCGATTTGCAAAAATGAAGACCTCACAGAGGCGAGCTACAGACGCGGGCGGTATTGGATATAGTTTGAGATGATAAGGGGAACGGTGGGTGGCCTCCAGGTCCTCATTGCCGTGCTTGTCCCCACCCCGTGGCCTGGTTCTGGGAAAAAGAAAGGAGACAAGTCATGAAGCAGGTCGGTTTCAAGTTCCTTATAGTGGCCATTTGGGCTGCATCTTTGGTAGGGGCGCCCTTTCTCCTTGATAAGGCTGACGCCATGGGCGGTGGAAGCTTTCATGGTGGCAGTTCGTATCATGGCGGCGGCGGCTTTCATGGCGGCCATGGGTACTATGGTGGCCGCGGTTACTATGGCGGGGGCTTGTACCCCTGGTGGGGCGCTTACCCGTATTACGGGGGGTGCTCCCCTTACTATTATTATGGTGGATACTGTCCTTACTAGTGTCCTGATTAATCTACAACTTAACTGGGAGTTAAAAAATGCCTGGCAAATCTCTATTTTTACCAAAAATCTGTTTAGCAGCCGTTTTCATGGTTGGTTTAGCGATTGCTTGGCCGGCTATTGCCATGGCTGAGGATTTAGATTCGCGGTCAACTTGCAGTCAGACCGACACAGCCTTAGCTCCGCACGATCTTGTCCAGGGCGCACACGTCGAGGGGCATATTGCATTTCTGCACGCAGAACTTGGCATTACACCTGCGCAGGAGCCGCTCTGGGTACCAGTAGCTGCGGCCATGCGCGAGGATGTGAGGAATTTGCAAGATGCGGAAAAGAAGACGCCACCCATTACGCATGGGCGCGAAACGGCGATTCAATATCTGGAAAGCAGAACTCTGTTTGCAAATCTCCGTGCTCAAGGCGAGGCTCGGTTCCTCGCCGCGTTGCGACCGCTTTATGACAAATTTTCCGAACAGCAGAAACAAATTGCCGATGAACTCTTGATTCCGTGCGGGCAGGACTGAGAGATGGAAAAGGAGGTGCCCTGAAAATGAGCCAACTCGACCATGAGATTGGCATAGTAAGGTACGGGAAAATTTGCTTGTGGAGTTGCGTTATGATCTCCAACTGTTTCAAATTAGGCATCATCTTTCTTGTTATTGCCTGCAGTTCCTGTGCTATGGGACCTTCCTATTATGGCCCCGGCGCACCTGACGTCTACGGTTATTACGACTATGATTCGTATCCCGGCTATCCGTGGGATTTCGGGGCAGACATCGACATAGGCAATGGTTATGGCCATGGAGGCTGGCACGGTCACCATGGTTTTGGGCACCGTGGTTTTGGCCACGGAGGAGGCGGTCACGGCGGAGGTGGGCACGGAGGAGGTGGTCGCCGCTGATCAAATTTACTGGTGAGCAGGCCGGGGGAATTTCCATTCGGCCCTCTCGGAACGGTATCCCGCTCAACAAAACCGGTTGCATTACCTGGAAACCTCAACCAATGGTTATCGCGGAGTTCAAATATCTGCTATGTCCGGACGATTCGCAGCGAGACCCTTCTAGTGTCCTGAGTCAAAGGTTCGTTTCGTAAATTTTCGTAGGGTGGGCACGCTTTATGTGGCGACCAATCAGGTCTTGCAGCGGGTACTGGAGCGGCTGGGGTTGCCCCTCAATGAGACGAAGACGAAAATAGTCAACGGTCTGGAGGGGAAGTTCGATTTCCTGGGGTTCTCAATCGGGATGAATATAAGCAGACGGACGGGCAAGCGCTATGCGCACGTCCAGCCATCGAAGAAGTCTCTGAAGGCTATCAAGGATCGCGTGACCGTCCTCACGAAACGAGAAAGGACACTATTGCCTCTGGATCGAATCGTCGGGGAGGTCAACGCCACCACGCGCGGCTGGGTTGGCTACTTTCATTTCAAGAACTGCAGCGAGGCCCTGAAACATGTGCGGGCGCACGTAGAACAACGGCTGCGGACCCATCTGTGCAAGCGGCACAAGGTCAGAGACAGAACGGCAGGCTTTATCAAGTTTGATAACCGAACTCTTTATGAGAAGTACGGGTTGTACAAGGTGCCCACGACAGCAGGCTGGACAAGGGCGCATGCCCCGCGGTGAAGAACATCGGAAAGCCGTGTGCGGGAAAACCGCATGCACGGTTTGATGAGGGAGGGCATGCGTAAAGCCTGTTCTCTACTTACCGTTTCTCTTAGATCACCCCAAAATCGTTGTGAAGGTTGAGAGCACCAACGAGGTATCAGGGGTATTTCCACACCAGGGAACTCAGGTTTGTGCACCCGAAGAAGGTGATGTTCAGTGAAAGCCTCACTCCGAAAGTCCTCACCGAACCCTTCCCAAAAATATCCGGTAGGCAAGAATAATTTAGCTGGTGGTTTGCATGCGTATCCTTATCGTTAAATCATCCGATCAATAACCACCAAAAGAAAGAGAGACGAAACGCATGGCTCGTAGAATAAGCATAGCTCGCACTACGAGAATTGAAATCCCGACGGACTTGAGCCCAGACGCCATTATTGCGATCTCCACCGCGTTGCGGCAGTACCTTGCTGACGTTTTCGGCCTGTACTTGAAGACCGGGAATTTCCACTGTCACAAGAGAGGCCCCTCAGTTTCGCGACTGGCAATTGCTGCTGGATGAACACGCCGCACAAATCTTCATGATGACCGCACCCTGCGTTTTTAGACCCGGAGATTAAATTGTGTGTGCCTGCATGCACATGGGGCGTGGCTCGATCCTGATTGACAGCTCCTAAACTCGAATCAGGCTTAGGAACATTGAAGGCATCCTGACGAGTGATTACGCTAAATATAGTTGGATCTCAAGCACTTACGAGAGGATGTCAATATGACCCTTAAAGACAGAATAAACGCGTTAAAAGCAAAATATGACGCCATAACCCCCAGGGAAAAACAGGAAGTCATGCATCGGGCGACAGAAGAACTCGAAAAGTCCGGTCTTAAAGACAAAGCGCCAAAGGTCGGGGACAGGGCGCCCGATTTTTCCCTCAAGGATGCGGAAGGTGCCCTCATTAGCCTCAGTTCGCTGTTGGAACATGGTCCAGTCGTCTTGAGCTTCTTTAGGGGAGGATGGTGACCTTACTGCAATCTGGAGCTGGAAGCTCTTGAAAAGGCCCTTCCTGAGGTCACCTCGCTGGGTGCGTCCCTTGTAGCCATTTCACCTCAGCTCGAAGAGTTCAATCACAAGTTGGTCAAAGAAAAAGGGCTGACGCTCAAGCTGCTGAGCGACCCCGGCAATCAGGTGGCGCGCAAGTTCAGCCTGGTTTACAAGTTCCCGGAAGATTTGCGTAAAGTCTACCTTAGCTTCGGTACCGATCTTGAGAAGTACAACGGAGACGATTCGTGGACGCTGCCCATGCCGGCACGCTTCGTGATCGATCAGTCGGGGGTAATTCGTTCCGCCGATGTCAACGCTGATTACACCATAAGGCCTGAACCTGAAGAGACTATCAAGGTCCTCAGGTGCTTGACCGAAACATCTACCGGCGCAGAAGGCATGGACTTCGAATCCTGCTTGAGGTTTCCTGACCGGTTAGGCAAAGCAGACGCTGGTTACCAACCCGAAGGCAGGTGAGGGGTGGAATTGTTACCAGCTACGCCGTGACCCTTGCCTGTATTTCAAAGAGGCTGCGCCGGTATTACCTTTAAATTCAATATGGGGGAGGTGGAGATCCGGCCCCGAAAACGACAACCATTACAGGGCATTCACGTTTATATTGCGTAGAGGGACAGATGATGTTGACCGAAAACGGCGCCGAGCCATTAAAGTGCGATAACACTCCTCACTGGGATCAGCTTGGCCCGATTGGCCCGACTGTCAAAGTCGAAAAGGGTGAAGGAGAGCTCGATTTCACGGCTGCCCGGGCCATTGCGGACGCGGAGGCGGCGAGGCTGAGCCCCGACCCGATGCTCCTGGCCTGGTATGAGGCCGGGTCGGGTGAGTTCTCACCCAGGGTAGACTGCTGCTGCGCCAAGAAAAAGCCCGGATGGCTCATATATGCGGAGAGCCGAGGTGGTGAAATTCAAATCGTTATAAACGACCTGGAGTACGTATTCATTTACCGGCCATAATAGTCTGCGCCCCGGGCAAATTCGGCGGCCGCTGAAACGAGCGGCCACGAACGGGCGCAAGCCCGCCCCCAATCTGTCCTTCCCTGACTTATTGGCCAAAATGGCTGCCGGGACAGGCGAAATTGACACGGAATCGATTTTCTCCCGGGTAATTCCCTTAAAAGGCTGGAACACCTGAAAATAACCGCTTTTCACGGTGGACTACTCGAGAAGATCGGACAGTTCCTCATCGGAAACATTGGAAATGTCGGTCCCTATCTCCCGGCGCAATTCACCGGGATCGATGATTCTTTCTTTTGCCCGTGTTTTGGACCGATCGGCTATCGGCCCGGATGGAGAGGCTTCGGCGCAAGCCTCGGGAACACGCATGGGACCCGCCTTTCCAGTATCTTCCGAGGAATCGCCCACCTTTTCCACGAACAAAGACTTCTTCTCATTTGCATCCTGAAAACAGACAAATTTCAGCAGGACAATTCGACTCTCACAAATGTTTAGCAGCACCTTTCGCATACTGTCCGAATACCCTGGAGCAACAATAAAAACAGGTGGAGCAGGGCCGAGCGCAACGCGTCCGGCATAGAGCTTCTGGAGTGCGTTCCGATTTTCGTGGTACCACCGCATGCACTTCAGGAGACGCAAATATTCCGTCTCGCGGCCCGAGAAATTGATGAAAACGAAGACCCCCTCTCCGTCCTCGTTAGCGGCAACCATGTCGAAATAGCCGAATTCGTCATTGCCGAGAGCGGCATCCAGCAGGACGCCCCCGCTGACGATCTCTCCAATGGCTTCGGAGACAAGCTCAGCCAGTTCCATGGGGTCATCGATGCAGGCAGGTCTAAGCAAACGGCTCATCAGTTTCTCAAAAGATTTTCGCAAAGCCTGGCAACGGCCATGGCGGAGTTTGAAGCCGGCGACTCCAGGAGGGCCAACGGCCTTCCCGATTGAATAGAGCTTCGTACTTCCCGGTCCAGAGGTATGGTGACAACCCGCAGTTCAAGGCCCACCCGAAGGTGCTTGAAAATGGCTTTTTGCAATTTCGAAACATTCTGCAGGACCGCATCGTTGTCTTCACCCTCGCTGATTACAGCGCCTATAAGGAAGCATTTGCAGCGTGAGGAAAGCCTCTTTATCCAGGAATAAGCTCTTACCAGGGATTGGGCCCGATCATCGATGAATAAGACTGCCCTATGGAAACGGGTGAAAAAATCAGGCGCCCCTATACGATCGGGACCCACAGGCCGGTTGATCAAAATCAGGCCGGCTTTTCGAACCTGCTCTTCTGCAAAGATGCGCTCTACGGTTCTTCCGGTAAGGTCCCGCCCCTCCGGGACGGCAGGTGAGATCAGCGTAATTTCCGGCAGCCCGCCAAACCTTATGCATTCAACCTTGTAATCGGGGTGGACCGTATTGCCGGGGGGAAAAGCGCCCTGCGCAGGGTTCGGATATCCCATGAGATGCCGAACGATCGATCTGTCGAAACCGAGGTCAATTATTGCTACGGTCCGATCATTTTTTGCAATTTCCACGGCAAGGTTGCAGGCGAAAAAGGATTCGACAGCGGGGGACGTGGACGCGCAACAAAACACCGGAAACAGCAGCGGAGAACTCGAAGGCGAGGAGGGTGGATGCGGAATCGTTTCCGCAGAGCGATCGGGTTCGGTGGAAGAAAGGAACAAAGACGATATTTCTTCCAGCCCTCTTGCCGGTCCTTTCCCGCTTAGGATCGCCGGACGTCTCATTCCATCGCGGTCATCCCTCCAGTGCCTGCTATTCATATTCAAACACTGAATTCGGCCCTACAGGACCGGGAACTGTTTTGGGATTGGCAGGGTCCAGGACCCAGTTCCCATCGATTACGTACTTGTACTGATACTCTCCAGGCTGAAGACGGACACTTTTTTGCCACAGTCCGCGGCCGGAAAGATTGAATAGAGGCTCTTTTGCCGGGTTCCACCCGTTAAAATTCCCCGCGAGGTGCACCGCCCGGGCGCCGGGAGCGAAGCAGGAAAAGAGAACTCCCCCGTTGATCTTTCGGGGCGCCCGGGCATCCGGAAAGGGGACCTCGTTATTTTCAGACAGGTACTCTCCCCGGATGATTTCCTCACTCAAAGACTGGTAGTCCCGGCATCCCGAAGATGAGGGCGAATACTCGGTAACAGGTTTCCCAAAAGCAATCGCCTCTTTCAATTTTACGCTGGTCGATATGATCGAAGTGAAGAGATGCCCGTTGAAATTACGTTTGACCTCACTCAGAATTTCTTCGGAAAGCTTCAGTCTCCTATCGTAGTTGGTGACCAGGGCGTTCATTATGAGCGAGTGGCCGCATTTGTTGCTCAGCAGATTTATAGTTTCCAGCAGCTTGCTCAAACCGTGGAGGGAAAAATAGCTTATGTCAATGGGGATAGCGACCTCCGAGGCAGCGAGCAAGGCATTGAAAGTCAGCAAACCCAGATTGGGCGGGCAGTCGATAATGATGAAATCGTAGTCATCTCCCAAGCCGGAAAGCGCAGATCGTAGGCGGAATTCCCTTCCATCCTTTCCTGCAAGCTTTTGCTCCGCCGCGCTGAGAATGATTTCAGAAGGAATGAGATCCAGGCGCTCGGAAACGGGCTCAAGGACTTGCTGAACTGCAACGCTCCCGCCTTCCGGTGGACACAGAAGATCGTAGACGCAGGCCTGAAAATCCGACCCGGTCCCAAGAAGTCCGATGGTGCTGTGTCCCTGAGGGTCCAGGTCTACGAGCAATACCCTTTGCTTTTTTTGAGCCAGGCAAGCTGAAAGGTTAATCGCAGTAGTTGTCTTTCCACAACCCCCTTTTTGGTTGGCAATCGCAACGACACGCATAATCACCTCCTCTGAAGAGGTACGCCGAGCACTTCTGCAGTTCGTCGAACATAGACCGCAGAGAAATTCTGCCGCTGGGAAAACACGTTATAGCGAGAGACCATCACAAAAAGCCCCCCCCCGAATAGCTTGAAGGAGAAAATATGACAAATGGGAAGTAAAAAGGAGGTAAACATAACCACAGCATGATGTCAAAGGGTATTTGATCCACCGGGAGCCGCTGGCTTAACGGAGTAGATCTGTCCCGAAAAGCCATTTTTTCACGCTGAGCCGCGGAGCCGTTCGATAATTTCAAAAACCCGGTGGCCCGCTTCGAGGGGCCAGGGTCGATCTTTGAAGAAAGGCTCGAACCACGGATGAACACAGATGCACACGGATAAATCAGAATACATAGATATGGGTTTACTCATTCGCAGCCCAAGTTCTTTTCATGATTTCAGGGTGTCCCATGGGGACATGAATTACTGCTGTCCCGAAAAGACATTTTTTCACGCGAAGAGGCGGAGACGTTCGATAATTTCAAAAACCCGGTGGCCCGCTTCGAGGGGCTAGGGTCGATCTTTGAAGAAAGGCTCGAACCACGGATGAACACGGATGCACACGGATGCACACTGATAAATCAGAAGACATAGGTATGGGTTTACACATTCGCAGCCCAAGTTCTTTTCATGATTTCAGGGTGTCCCATGGGGACATGAATTACTGCTGTCCCGAAAAGCCATTTTTTCACGCGGAGCCGCGGAGACGTTCGATAATTTCAAAAACCCGGTGGCCCGCTTCGAGGGGCTAGGGTCGATCTTTGAAGAAAGGCTCGAACCACGGATGAACACGGATGCACACGGATAAATCAGAAGACATAGGTATGGGTTTACACATTCGCAGCCCAAGTTCTTTTCATGGTTTCCGGGTGTCCCATGGGGACATGAATTACTGCTGTCCCGAAAAGGCATTTTTTCACGCGAAGAGGCGGAGCCGCGAAGAGGTGAAGAAACGAAGAGGCGCCAAAGGGGCGTGAAGAGCTGTCTCGAAAGGACTTACTTAAATGCATTGCTCATAATATCCGTCGATACATCCTGGACCAGCTTATTTGATATGCGGTTCATCTCTTTCATAAATGAAGCGTGCGTACTCATCACTGTACCAACTTCTTGCGAGAGCATGGATTTTTCGAACGCATACTCCTTGACAATACTTCCATCTTTTGAATATTCAGATCTGCCGGTGACAACTAAGTTGAGATGATTGGGAGGTCCTTCCCATACATAAAACTGGTTGATTCTAATCTTCAATAAATTCTGAACATTTTCTTGAGTGTTACAGTTCCTGCACTAATGCGGCCTGTCAGCAGTTTCAGTTCTAAAGTTAGATATAACCCAGTCCGGGACCTCGTTTTCCTGAATACGACGGATATCGGCCCATCGGCACAGGGGCTCGGTCAGCCGGAAAAAAACCATCCTGTCGCCTTTTTTCGACCCGAAGTATGTGATCGAGTCCCCATCCTCGGATTTTTCGCGGCCGAGCTCATAGACCTGACAATCTTTAGGCACCAGGCAGCGGCGTTGTGAGGGTGTGAAGCATTTCATTAAGAATGGGCAATTCCAGCAAGTTCCCGGGCATTTATCAGAGGGTATGCGCCCCTCCTGTACTCCCATGGTACTCTCGAACAGCTCCGGGTCCGGGTTGTTTAGTTCCAACGCGCAGATATTAACAATTGGAGAATTCATGGACTTCTCCCTCTGGGACTGCCGGTTTGGTGCAGGCGCCGGATACCTTAACGACTCCTCTCCCGAAATAATGCGTCCAACACGCTTTCCAGGGCGGAGTCAAGGCCCCGCACAAACTCAGGATAAACATCCTCGGGTGCCGGTCAACCCACCATTTCCGCGTCAGATCGCCTGGCCCGGTTTCAGCCCTCCAACTCGGATTCAGCCCGGTCAGGCGTCTCTTCCTCCTTCATAGTCTGTTGAAGACAGGAGGCCTCTTTCTTTCGCCCAAACGGTACAGCGCTTTGAGCATGTTCCGAGGATTTCGATGATCTCCTCTCGTTCGGCAACGCATTCTTTCTCTGCGTCCGGATTCAGGCGGACGCTGTTAAGCTCGTCGTCCATACTCGCGATCGAGGCTTGGAGCTGGCAGAGCACATCTTTTACAACCTGGTTTGCATTTTCGTATTCGGCGATGACACATCTGAGAAAAACCTCTATCTTCGCGGCCTGGATCAGGACGCCGGCAGGATTCATCGTTGCAGCAACCGAGCCGCCAACTCCCATCCCAAGCAAAGCGCCCCCCCCAAAGATCACTGCCGTACCCCCCGCTACCCCCATCCCCCCGCAGGCGATGGCTCCGCTGCCCATGGCAGCCAGCCCTGCCTTGACGGCAGCCGCGCCGGCAAGACCCATTGAATGACCGATAAGGCCTCCGATAATCGGCGCGGCAATGCCAAATGTCAGGGCTCCCGCTACGGTGCCGACCCCTGCGATTATGGCAACGCTTTTCCAATAGCCGGAGAGCGATCTGTTCACACTGTGAAGTTCGGATCGAAGCAGAGAGCCTTTATTTTTAGATAAACCAAGCTGGTGCGAGGCATTCTCCAAAGACCTGGCCAGCAATTCACTGGAAAGTGAAGGCGTGCTCTTAGTTAGATCACGCACCTTTTCAGCCCATCCTTTTTCTCCCGCAGTCAGTGGCCAGTAGGCTTCAAAAGCGGCCAACTCCAATACTATCAGCTCCCGGACAAAAGGATTCGAGCATTGTGACAGCCTTTCCAGTGCTGAATGAAAGCTGTCAGACTCGATCGGGTAAAGAGAGGGCCGTACCGCCTCCGGCAGGTTGGAAAATCCCGCCTTTACCAGTCTGAGCCATTCCAGGTACCAGGTTCTCTTCGGCGTTAGACTGTCACCGAAAAAATCAGGCGCCCTGGTGTTCCTGATGTCCTGTTCGATCATTGCCGACTGCAGGGACACCATGACCGACATCGCATTGGCATCCAAAGAGAAATAATCGAGTGTCACCGTCCGCTGAAAAATTTCATCTCCGGTCCGCTCGAAAAGTTCACCTGGTTGGTAACTGCCGGAGTGCCCGGGAGCTTCCTGCTCTTGGAGGCCAAGGAAGTCAATTGTGATCGCACGGTCGGCGGATGACTTGCGCACTTCCGAGGCGGAACGGTAAATCAGCAGCAGACGGGGGAGAAAAATATAAACCATCGCGGTGATGGCGAACACGTGAATCCAGATTGCTCCGGGTACGCCTGCACCTCGAGCCATTGCTGCGACTGTTTCGATGTCCGGAAAACTTTGACCGAGAATTATGGCGGCAGGCCAGAAGAGAATCTTAGCAATAATCAACCGGGCTCCGGGAGACTCAACCAGCGTGCTTTTCCAGAAGAAGGAGTAATCCCACACAATCGCTTGAATATACATTCCAGCGACAGCCCCCGCGGCAAGGCAAATTGCCGACAGGTTTATAATGATTTCTGCCCGCGCAATTATAGGGCGACGATACACCCGGAAATAGCGGGACAGGAACAGGCCCGCAACCCGTGCGTGAGCAGCCGTCGTAACAATTTGTTCGGCAACCGGGTCCACAAACATTGCCCAGAGCCGGAGAAGCGGCCTCAATACAATCTGGGCCAAGAACGGCAAATCAAGTTCCGCCGACTGCCGCTCCTTGCGTCGAGACGGTATAGTGGATTGTGACGAAGATGTGCGATCCGGGGATCGAGCGGCGTCGGATCGACGATGAAATACCATGAAACAACCAACCACCATGATGTTCCAGAGAATGAGCATCACAATCGGGTTCACGAAAACGTGAATGGTCCGCCGAGGATCGAGGACCTTTTCCAGGCCAAGAGGTGAGAGGACATTGCTCAAGACCCCGACCAGAAACGCCAGCAGCGGCACGATCCACCGCAGCCTGGGCCATGGCAACGGCTTCATTGCAAGGCGTCTATAGGCGGAAGGCAAGTGGTCCAGCAACACCTCGGACATGGGAATAATAGAGCGCTCCGGCGGATCTTCCCCTTTCGACTCGAACTCCGCTTCCTCGATGCATTCCTGAGACAGGAGTTCCGGCGCAACGTTTACCACGGTCTGGACCAGCAATGCCTTGCGGTAATCTTCTTCACGCAGGGTAACTACCAGGGATGCCCTCCCGGGATCGTTAACATCCACGATGATCTTCGTTATTATTGGGCGTTCCGGTTTTTTTGCCTCTGGAGCAATCGGACCTGCCGAGTGCCCGGCTTTTGTTTCCACGACAATCCCTCTCTTCGCCGGCGCTGTGAGTGCCGGTTTAATTCTGACTCGCCGAGTGCCTGATAAGTTTTTTCCCAACTATTGGATGCCGCTTAGATGGCCAGCCATATTATTTAATTATTATCTATCCCGATAAAACACACAAGCGATATGCAGCTTAATTAATGGTAGTTCCACAGATACTCGGCTTCCTTTGCGAAATTTGACGAGAAAAGCAGATAACCATCCTGGTTGTATCCACTGAACCAAAACAACAACTCAGACTTGCCGTTCGCATCGTAGTCACCTGCATCTACAAGAGTGAGTCCGGCCCCTAAGTAAGTCGTTTGTGCCGTAACTAGAAAGCTGTGTGAATCCCATGCTGCGTCCGACGGATAATCACAGCCGTCAGTCCGAGGTTTCAACCGTACCGATATGAGTTGACGCCCGCTCCGATCCTTAAACCCGGCGAGTACTTCAAGATCGTCTGAAGTGTAGCTGAAAGGCACGCTGGAATCTGAGTGCTCAGGGCATAAAACGGCCGGACCAGCTTGCTTCCTGAATTGAACGAACACGCGAGCGATTAATGATGTTCCGACTTTGAAGGGTTTCCAATTGTCGGGATCTGAAACGTTACCTTTTGAAACTACAACAAGCGGACGGTTGTGCGGCGCCCGGCACCAGCCCGCGAATAGATGAAGCTTGTTTGCTACACGCGGTATGGTCTGGTTCGGTGTGATGTTTAGAAGCCTGTCGCGCGGGTAAGTCCATTGGTCAGGAGTGCGAAATCCCGGATCAAGGGTCCTTATTGCTCCGATCTTGCGACCATGAAGAGCGATGACCCAGTTTATTTTCTCGAGATGAACACCCCTTGCCGCGCTCTCACTGCTAAGCGACGTCCATTCAGTCTCACTCTTTGCAAAGAGGGCCCTGACGGCAGTACCGCTTTGATCGTTGCATTGAGGCCCCTCCATGACTCCAAGCAATGTTTGGCCACCAGCCGTTCCTCCAGGACACAGCAGGGCCGCGATAGATACGAACAAGAGAAAACTGAAGTGTTTCATTTAATTGCTGCCCAACATCTTTCACGTTTGGCTTCCAGGGAGGACCTTGTCATCAGGGGATCGATCTTAACTTGGTCCCAAAGCCAGGGTAAGCTCTTTTGCAAGACAACGGATATGCCGGTCGTCGGTTCCGCAACAGCCCCCCAGAATCTTCATGCCTAACTCCCCGTGCAGGCCGGCAACGGATCGTCCGAAAGCTTCAGGCTCCTCTTCCACCAGACCAGCGCTGTTATCCAATTCCTCAGGACTGAGCGCCGCGGTATTGGCCAGCAGACCAACGACCCGCTCTCTGACAAGTGGAGATGAATTGACTCCATGCAGGAGAGCAGATCGGAAGATCGAAGCGTGAGTGCAGTTAACCAGGTATGCCAGCGGCCTTGCGTCCGCAGCGGTATCGATAGAGGCAATGGCCTCCTTCAGGGGCGTACCGTCAAGCATCGTACCGTCGGGACGAACGACAAAACTGACAATATAAGGCTTACCGGTTGCAGCCATGGCCAGTGCGAGTCCGGTCGCCTCGCTCAGTGCCGGCAGAGTGGCGGCAAGAAGGAAGTCGACTCCCGCTTCCGCCAGCATCGTGGCCTGCCAGATGTGAAACTCACGCGCCTCAGCGGCAGTGAGAGCGTCAGCCGGTTTATAGGCATCCCCACGGCAGCTCAGCAAGCCGCAGACGGCGACCTTTCGTGCGTATTCCCCATAGCTGTTTCGCAGTGCATCGAGAAACCTGAAATTGTCGCCGTTCACATCCAACCTTTCATAACCGGCGGCCGAAATTCGTTCTCGACCGGCCCGCCACGTCGGGGTGGAAAGGATGAGCGGCAAGCCGTGCTGAAAGCCGATATCCAGGTACTGCCGGCAGATGGCCTCAAGGGCCGCGCGTTTTGCTTCGTCATAGATAAACGCCGAATTGACGATGTGGGGATCGATCTCAAAGGCCGTGTTGCGGCGCAAGCGTTCGATTACAGCCCCTTCGCCGAGGATGCATCGAGATCTCTTGAGGAATTCCGAAAAAGGGATGCGCTTCATCATCGGGAAAAATGCTTTTTCAACCTGCCGCCTTACGAGTAAAGGGGCAGGGGTCGGTTCCGAGGCGCCGGTACGGGGACTTTGAGCCCCAGAAGGGGAGCGTGCTGCTGTGCCCCGTATACGTCGGTGTCCCCGGGAGAGCCAGAAACGACCGGCCGCACCATCGTGCATTTTATTGCGGATGCGGGGTCGAAGTGCACGAGCGCTATAATTTCATCGACTCCGATGCCGTAGAGCCGCGCAAAGAGTTTCCTGTCGAAGTATTTGATTTCCTTCATGAACTCGTAATCATCCCTGTTCTTGAACAGGATATCGACCGTCAGCTCATAGGGTCCGGCATTCTTGCTGCGGATCACCGCCGCCAGGTTGGTCAGAGGAACCGTTTCCATCAGCTCACCTCGTAGACGGTAATGGGGAACAGGCTTTGGGGATCGTCCACTTCCATCAGGTGGTAGACATTGAATTCATAGACCTGCCCGCAGGAAATGTCCGACGGGCTGTAGAGCAGGGCCAGGTTGCCCGCGGTGGATATGCGTCCCGGGTAGCCGTAGTGGAGAAGAGTGCTGCGGAAAAACGAGCACACCGTGTTCGCCTCTTCCTGGTCCCGGGCGACTACCTCCATTACCAATCCAAGCTCATGCGAAGCGCGGGTCTTTTCGGGCTCGAGCGCTCCCATGACCCCGTCTTTTCCGTAGACGTGGAAAAGCAGGGCCCCGGCAAATCCCGTATCTGCCCGAACCTGTTTCGTGACCGAATCCAGAACGGAATCGATTCCTTCTATCAGTATGGGATCGCGAATGCCCGCTATCGATATGGTGCGAAATCCCGCGCTCTTTACCCCTTCCAGCTTCACCGTGTAGGGGTCCGAGGCAATGAAACCGGTTCCCGATACGCGCACTCGGCCGCCTTCGAGGCCCTCGAACCGGGTGTTCATCAAATCGAGCGTCCCTCCGGGGCCAGGCAGCCTGTAGGGGTCGGTTTTTTCATATAGAGTGTGGGCCGCCGTTGAAACGGCCGTAAACTGCCTCTGAGGATTCAGCGATTCCAGCTCGAAGCAGTCCTCATAGAGGCTCCCCATAACGCAGTCGGAGCCGCTGCCGGGAGTTGCCGCAATGGAGGCGCATTCGAGGATTTTGCCCATATGCACCGCAAGGCCCGGATCGAAGCCTCTCTTCAGGGCAGGCGCGGCAAAGGGAACAGGATCGTAGCAGCGGCCGCAGAGAATGACGCGGCAGTCCATTTCCAGGGCCTCTATCACCGGCTCGGCCCCCATCTGGGCAACGATTCGAACGCTTTTGGCGATCTCTTCTTCGTCTATTTCAGGCGCCGGGTGGAGCGGATGGAGCTTCCCCAGCCTGAGGGCCCGCGCGGCGTCTTCTCTGGTTACGTCGGCGTGGATAACCGCCATGCGAAAGGAGTAGCCCCTGGCCCCGGCTATTTCCCGGATTATGGATTCGTTCCATTCCACGTGTTCGCGCGCGCCGCACCCGCCCGCGGTCCCGATGATGCAGGGAACAGACAATTCCATTGCCGCCGCCAGCATGAATTCGAGATCGCGCTTCACCGCCGCCCGGCTGGTGAAGGACTTCCCCGCGCCAAGATAGTGTGGCCCCGGGTCCGTGCTGCCGGCGTCAACGGCGATGCAGTCGGGTCTTTTCTCCACACCGGCCTTGAAAGATTTTTCCGGGAACCCGTAGCCGAGAATCGCCGTGGGCGAAAGAACTTTATAACCGGCATCTCTCATAGCTGTGTCTCCGATTTCCTTGCGACAACTTCATCCCGAAGAAGGAGCCCTATTTTATCATCGCTGTATCCCGCAACTTCCCTCAGGACTGCCTCGGTATGTTCTCCCAAAAGAGGCGGCGAGGAATATTGTGTTTCCCCCGCATCCGGCATCCTGATGGGATTTCCGACCGCCTGGAATGTCAGGCCGACCCCCTGGTGCTCGATATCGACGACCATCTTCAACGCCCTGGTGATCTCGTCTTCGAGCGCCGATTTCAGGTCGTTTATGGGAGCGCAGGGAACGCCCTTTGTCTCTAGGATTGCGAGCCACTCCAGGCTTGTTTTTGCCGAGAAAACCCCGTTTAGAATCTTCAGGAGTTCATCGCGGTTCCTGTTGCGGAGATCGAGGGTGCAGAACCTGGGATCATTTTCGACTGCCTCTATTTGAAGCGCGCCGCAAAGCGCGCTCCAGAACTTCGGCAGGTGGGCGTCGATAACTATATAGCCGTCCCTGGTCCCAACCGCGTTGTAAGGCATCAACGACCGGTGGCCGCAGCCCACCGGGCCGGGCACCTCCCCGGAATAGAGGTGCAGTGCGGCTTCATAGCTAAGCAGGGAAATCATCGTGCTGAAAAGAGGGACCTCGATCCTGCGGCCCTTTCCTGTTTGAGCACGCTCATGGAGCGCCGCAAGTATTCCGGTTACGGCATATATTCCGGCAACATGATCGGATATTGAAACGCCCATTCTAACAGGAGGACCGCCCGCCATGCCCGTCAGGCTCATTCCGCCTCCCCTGGCCTGAACCATCAAATCAAAAGAGGGCTTGGAGCTACCGGGCGAATCAGATCCATAGCCGTTGATGGAACACGAAATGATCCGAGGGTTATATTTCAGCAGAACCTGATGATCGATCTCAAGTTGTTCGAGTACTCCGTGCCTCAAATTATCTATCACAACATCGGATTTTTTCACCAGATCATAGAAGACCAGGCGCCCCTCTTTTACGGTGAGGTCGATTACGATGCTCCTCTTGTTTCTGTTCAGGGCCATGAAATAAATGCTTTCGCCCCTGTAGAAATGGGGAGGCGTCCGCCGGGCGCTGTCGCCTCCTTGGGGCGATTCCACCTTGATGACATCGGCGCCCAGGTCGCCCAGGATCATCCCGGCGTAGGGGCCCGCCAGCACCTGCCCCAATTCCAGTACGCGTATATCCGAAAGGCAGCCCTTCATCCCTGTTTATCCTCAAACAGATCGAGATTATCCAGCAAGAGAGATTACAACGTTTGCACGTTACACGTTAATGAAAAATGAGATAACCCCTTTGCGATCATTCTATTATAGTATGAGGCACAAAATAAGGAGCAGTCCAACATGAAAAGCCATGAAGTGCTGATAGTCGGAGGAGGGCTGGCGGGGCTCATGGCGGCCCTCAACGCGTCGGGCAGTGCCGATGTGGCGGTTTTGAGCAAGGTCTATCCCACCCGTTCGCACAGCGGGGCGGCCCAGGGCGGATTCAACGCCGTTCTCCATGAGGATGACAGCATCGAAGCGCACGTTTTCGATACCGTGAAGGGGAGTGATTACCTCGGGGACCAGGACGCCATCGAGGTGCTCTGTTCCGACGGGCCGCAGGTGATCTTCGAACTCGAAAAAATGGGAGTGCTCTGGACCCGAGCGCCTGACGGCGCCATCGCGCAACGCTCGCTCGGCGGGGCCGGTTTCCCGCGTGCGTGTTTCGCCGCTGATTTTTCCGGACACGTGGTTTTGCATACCCTTTATGAACAGCTCTTAAAGCGCGGTGTAAAGGTATATTCAGAGTGGCACCTCCTTGAACTGGCCGTCGATGAGGGCCGTGTGGCGGGCGCGGTCGTCTATGATTTTGCCAATGCGAGGGTCGAACTCATCCGGACAAAGCAGGTCGTGCTGGCAACAGGAGGCTACGGCCGGGCATTCGCCAAGACCACGAACGCTCACGCCAACACGGGAGACGGCATGGCAATCGCCTATAGGGCCGGAGCGGTGCTCTCGGACATGGAATTCGTGCAATTTCATCCCACGACGCTATACGGGACCAACATTCTCATATCGGAGGCGGCGCGCGGGGAGGGGGGCTATTTGCGAAACGCCGAGGGCGAAAGATTCATGGCCCGCTATGCGCCCGCGAAAATGGAGCTTGCTCCCCGCGATGTGGTGGCCAGGGCCATTTTTAAGGAGATAAAGGAGGGGCGCGGCCTGGAAGGGCATTATGTCCACCTGGATCTCACTCATCTCGGGGAAGCCCTTGTTGCGGACCGGCTCCCCCAGGTGAGGGATCTCGCCATACGTTATGCTGGAGTCGATCCCGCAGCGGCGCCGATGCCCATCGAACCCGCTCAGCACTACAGCATGGGAGGCGTGAGAACGGATACCTCCGGGATGACCACTTTGCCAGGCCTCCTTGCCGCCGGCGAAGTTGCAAACGTGAGCGTCCATGGAGCGAACAGGCTTGGAGGCAATTCCCTCCTGGAAACCGTCGTGTTCGGGAGGCGGGCGGGCCGGAAGGCAGCGGAACTCGCCCGCGAGACCTCTTCCCGAGGCTTTTCCAAGGAAGCGGCAAAGCATGTCCTGGAGCCGTGGAAAGCCTTGCTTTCGGCAAACCCTGCAGAAGACCGCAAGGGAGATGGCGCCTTTGCCGTCCGGCGCGAAATGTCGACCCTTATGAACAACCATGTGGGCGTTTTCAGGACCGGGACCGAACTCGAAAATGCGGTTGCAGGCATCGGGCTGCTCAAAGAGCGCTATTTGCGGCTTTCCCGGCCGGGCGGCGCCCAACCATTCAATTACGCCCTGATGGACTATTTCGAAACGGGTTATCTCCTGGACCTTTGCGAAATCATCGCGCGCGGAGCGCTCTCGCGGACCGAGAGCCGGGGGGCGCACTTCCGCCTCGACTACCCCGAGCGCGACGACCTCAACTGGCTGGACCACACCTTCGCGCGCCGGGGAGAGGCCGGGCCGGAGTTCTCCAAAGGCACAGTCGCCATCACCAGCCATAAACCGCAGCAGAGAGGCTACTGATATGGATGTCGAGCTCAAAATACGTCGATACGATCCGGAAAAGGACGCCTCTCCTTATTTTCAACATCTGGTGGTCAGCATCGAGGAAAACCGGACGGTTCTGGATGCCCTTCTGCTTGCATGGGAGCAGGACCCGACCCTATCGTTTCGCCGCTCCTGTCGCAGCGCAATCTGCGGCTCGTGCGCGATCATGATAAACGGCCAGCCCGCCCTGGCCTGTCAGACCCTGATCCGGAAAACCGCAACCAACTGCGGCATCCTGACCCTTGAGCCCCTCTCCCATTTCAGGCAGCTAAAAGACCTTGTGGTGGACCTGGAACCACTTTTCGATTCTCTCAAGGCAGCGGTTCCGTGGCTGCTCCTCAGCGATCAATACAGCGGCCGTATGGATCCCGAGACGGTCGGGAAAATCGAAACCCCGGCCACCTGCATTCTTTGCGGAATATGCCAGGCGGACCTTGGCGAAGCGGAAATCAAGCCCGCCGGCGTAGTAAAGGCTTTGCGCTTTGCCATGGACCCGCGCGACACCCTCGGGGCCCATCGCCTCCGCCTTCTCCAGCTTCCGGCCGAGGTCCTCAGATTGTTCATAAAACAACTGCCGAGAAACTGCCCGAAAGGGATCGATATCGGTCCCGCTCCGGAGTAGGGGGTCATTCCATGCTGAGTTACAAGATCGCCGATTTCACACAAGCACTGCGATTTGACGAACTTCCGCCTCAAACGGTCCGGATGACTCGACTGGCCTTCCTCGATTGGCTCGGATCGGCCCTGCGGGGCGGGGCGGAAGAACCGGCCAGGATGGCCCTATCCGTCCTTCAGACCCAGGGCGGCCATCCGCAGGCGACAATTTTGCCTTCCGGGGAGAAAACATCGGCCCTGAACGCTGCCCTCGCAAACGGAATCGGGTCCCACATCGTGGAATTGGACGACGTTCATCGGGGCGCCATTCTCCATGCCGGGGCGGCCGTCATCCCAGCGGCGCTTGCCGCGGCCGAAATGGTCCATGCCGGCGGGAGCAAACTCATCGAGGCAATCGTTGCCGGCTACGAGACGGCGATTCGCCTGGGAGAGGCCGTCACTCCTTCCCACTACTATTTCTGGCATACCACCGGTACGTGCGGCACCTTCGGCGCCTGCGCCGCGGCGGGAAAGCTCCTGGGCCTCGATCGAGACCGGATGGTGTGGGCCATCGGCAACGCGGGTACCCAGGCAGCGGGCCTGTGGGAATTTATCAGCGATGGGGCGATGTCAAAGCACCTTCATGCCGGAAAGGCGGCGTATAACGGGCTGCTTGCCGCTTTGCTGGCAAAAGAGGGATTTACCGGCGCCAGAGCCATCATCGACGGCGAAAGAGGTTTTTGCCGGGCCATGGCTCCGACGTTCGATTTATCAAAAATCACCGACGGTCTCGGTAAGACTCCCTATAAAATAGAAGAAAATTCGTTCAAATTTCACGCTTCCTGCAGGCATACCCATCCCACGATAGACCTCATGCTGGACCTTGTGGCCCGCAACAACATCAGGGCCGATGAGATCACATGCCTGATCGTCAAGACCTACCGCACGGCCCTTGATATTACGAGCAACCCGCAGCCCGGGTCGGCTTTTGCGGCGAAGTTCAGCCTTCCGTTCTGCGCGGCGCTCGCTCTTGTGCGGGGGAGTTGCGGACTGGAAGATTTTTCCGAGGAAAGTCTACGGGATTCCGAAATTCGACGGTTGGCGGGAAGAGTCCGTCTCGAAGTAGACGACGAATGCGAGTCGCTTCATCCCGCCAGGTGGGGCGCAAAAGTAGAGATAGTTACCGGGACGGGCAAGCGTTACTTCGCAAGGACCGATTTCCCGAGGGGAGACCCGGAAAATCCACTCGACGATGAAAAACTGATATCCAAGTTTTGCCGGCTGGCGGGTCACTCATGGAGTAAGGAAAAGGTCGAGACGCTCCTCGAGGCAGCCCTCAATTTGGAGGGCGTGGAGGACGTCGCGGGTCTATTCGGTCAGGCAAAGCCGCGCTTTGATGCGGTAAACAAATGATTCGAAAACAGCGAAGATTTTGGCGCCTTATTACTCAGTAAAGAAACAAGGCGACAGTGTGAGTGCCGCCTTGTTTTATTTTGGTTTCCATTCACGAGCTAATCGCTGTGATTTGGGAAGGGATCATTCTTCCGGTGAGGTTAAACCTTTTGTGACTACTTCGCTAATGCCATCTACTAATGATTTGCTCTCGGGATCTGCATTAACAACGGCCTCAGGATCAACCTTGCTACCAACGAAATGCGCAGTCGCGGTTATTGTTCCACCTACTCCGTAATCGATGAAGAACGCGTGGGATTTAATGGTTAGCTTGGCCTTTAGCGTGCTCGTATTTACAGTGCCGGTAGCCGTCACTTTGGAGCCTGAGAAAATAGCGGGGTAGCCTAAATCGGCGAAAATTGTCTCTAATAGAGCTTGATATTCGGGAATACTGAAATACACTTTGACATTTTTCCCCTTTTCACTCCAAGTGCCGTCAATAGGGATAGTATGGTCGATTGTTGAAAAGGAATTGCCAGAGCTAGAAGAGCTAAACGCCCACGTGTCTGAACTACTAAGAACAATAGAGATATGCTTCGTCTTATGATGCAGCTTGTACGTAAATGTGATCTTAGAGGCGCCGTTAACATCCCAATCACCTACTACAAGCGTTGAAGAAACGACGGCTTTTGCAGGTTCACTTTCTGAAGCCTTACTTATGGTACATAGAGAAAAGGACAGCAACACAGACAACGACAAAATGAAAACGCAGGATCTTCGGATACTTAACATGACACCACCTCCAATTAAATGTGAGTTCCATTAAATTTATCATGTGCCTCAGAGGAGTGACGCGATAAATCCAGCCTTAATTCCGATACGCTGCCTTGTCAAGGATGAATTTTGTGGGTAGATATTAGGTATGTGAGATAGCCATAAATCAATAATAAAGCTGGAAAACTGCTACCTACAGTGCTTCGGATAATTAATATTCGACGCGACTTAATATCAGTCTCAATAAATTCCTGCAGGCGTAAAGCTTTCGACAGGGATTTATGAGGAGCTGAGTCCTGCTCCCTCAAAGAAAAAAGTCAACATTCACCACTTAAAAACAATTTTTAGCCGCTGCCTGCGACGGGTCATCATACTTGCTTGCCTTCCAGGCGTTCTCCGATATGGCAGAAAAGGCCAGGTTTTCGTTCGAGTGCAGAATTCAATGAAGTTTTATAAGAGCAAAAGGGTTGCGATTTTTCAGACATGGATATATTTAGATCATAGAGAGATTGTTGAACCGATTTCCGGAGGTTCGACACAGGTGGAAAGTGGACTATTAATAAATATCATCCAAGAGGAGATGCACTATGAAAAGATCACTTTGGCTCGTATTATTTATTTTCGGCGTCGGCATCTTGATGGCTGGTTGCTCGTGTTTTCCGTGCGGACAAACGGCGCAGGAGACCCCGCCTCCGGCCGCGGTAGTCACACCGGCGCCTACGCCTCCGCCTGCCGTAGCCCAGCCGGTTCCTCCGCCCAAACAGGACCGCAACTAAACACCCCGGCACCCTGCCTCGCTGATTGATAAACACGAGGCAGGGCTGCTTAGGGTTGTTGCCGGACTGGAGAAACATGCCGATGCTGCACGGACAAATTATATGGCGACAAATAGAAAAAAGATGAGGCTGTGCCTTTTGGCGGCCGGGCGGTGCACAAAGGGCCCGGGGAGCATACGCTCGCTCGCGGCGATCATAACCAAAGGACTTTGTCTTGCCCTGGTGGCCGTCAGTTTCACCCCCCACAGAGCAGGCGCTGCGGATAACGCTGCACAATGGCCCACCCCGAGCCGCTCATCGTCTGCGCATCAAGTTACAGCGGCCCTGTTACCTACTGAGACGCAACCCGGGCCGGCGCCTCATCTCAAACGGGCGAACTTCGAACAGGAGCATAAGTCCCGGGACGCCCAGCAGGTGGCAGACTGGGTCGTCGATTCAGGTGACAATCGCGGCATGCCGTTCGTAATTGTGGACAAGATTGACGCCAAAGTCTTTGTATTCGATGCCGGCGGAAGAGTTCGGGGGGCAGCCCCGGCCCTGCTGGGACGGGCACGGGGGGATGAGACCATCCCCGGTATCGGCGACCGGAAATTGTCGGACATTCGCCCTGAGGAGCGCGTCACACCGGCGGGCCGCTTTGTGTCGTCGCTGGGCATCAATCTCCACGGAAAGGATGTCCTCTGGGTGGACTACGACGATGCCGTTTCCTTGCACCGGGTGGTTACCAATAACCCCAAGGAGCACCGCCTGGAGCGCCTGGCCTCCCGAAAGCCGCTCGACCACCGTATTTCCTGGGGTTGCATCAATGTTCCGGCGAATTTCTTCAATGATGTTGTGGAACCGACTTTTACCGGGACTTCCGGCGTCGTCTATGTGCTGCCGGAAACCAGTTCAATCAGCAAAATCTTCGAGTCGTACTATGATGTCGAGTTTCGCCGGAAAACCGGCACAACTGCAAACCTCGACGGGGGAACAGCGCAAGGCCTCCGGCAGTAGGATCTCGGGGTTGGCCGCCACAAGGCTCGACCTTTCAGTACATGCTCCTTGAAAAGACCACCTGCCCGGATTTCATCATTCCTCGCTCAGCCCTCACCTCTATTTCTGCTCGGCACAGAGCGCAGGACCCTGGAACGAGGGGTATCCAGGCAGAAAAACGGGTGGTTGCACGTAAATCATCAACTTGAAAATCTTCAAAAACACTTATCCATGCCGACTTAGCCAAGACCGCCACCAGCGGGCACCTGATACGGGGTGCTCAATTGCCACTGGAATCTCTTTCTATTATTACCGTTTCCGAATGTGCGCTGAACACAGAACCACTTACGAGCACCACCGCCAAGGCCTGTCCGAGAATCAGTTCAGGAGGGGCACCGGACAGGCAACCATCTTCTGTCGGAGTCATAAAATGTGATCCGATCCATCTATTATGCCGATCTATTTTTTCAATTGGATAGTTTTTCTCTATGGCGCTAAACTCGTGATGTCGTCAAAGCTTCTCGCAGGAGAGTGCACGTGGGAAAAAAGCACAAAAAATTAAAGTTTCTCTTTGTATGCACCGGTAATGCCTGCCGGAGCCAGCTTGCGGAAGGATGGTGCCGGTTTTTGTGGGATGACCGTATTGAAGCCTATTCGGCCGGAGTGTCTCCACATGGATTCGTCGATCCCAGGATAATCAAGGTGATGGCGGAAGCCGGAGTCGATATTTCGGCTCAAAGGTCAAAGCACCTGAAGGAGTATGACGGCATGCAATTCGACTGGGTTATTACTCTTTGCGGTAACGCCCAAAAGGCCTGCCCGGCTTTTCCGGAAAAGACCAGAGTTTTGCATGCCGGATTCGACGCGCCCCCGCAACTGGCCTCAGAGTCGAAAAGCGAAGAAGAAGCTCTCATTCATTACAGAAACGTCCGGGACGCGATAAAGGCTTTTATAGAAACGTTTTCCAGCATCATTGCATAGCAGAAAGACCCGGCCGTACCGACCACAATCGGAGTTATGCGCCAGTTCCCCCCCTCGACACCGGAGTGTCGAAAGGGGGCACGGCCGCATAGATACTTTACAAATCCTGGCCGGACAAAGAGCAGCGGCTACGCCGCTTTTCCCCGGGTCCAACAGGTTTTCACCATAGCCGCGATGTCTTCCATCTCAACAAGAGCAAGACCATCGCGGAAATCCCCTACGACCTCAGTCCCGCTATCTTTACGGCCCCACGATGATAGCCGGAAGGAAAGAGCTGCGCGAGTTCGTCGATATCGATCCCAACTGCCGCGCACGTAGAATAAACCGTAGGGACCTCTCCCTTCTTTTCGAATTCCGAGCGCAAGTACCTGATTATTTCCCAGTGTTTATCCGTGAGAGCGCCTTGTATCAGCAGTTCGCCTGCTTTGCATGTAGCATAATCCTCATCCCACTCTTTGGGATCGATAAGAAAGCCCTGCACATTCACCCGGTAAACCCGTTTTTCGAGGGTAACCCGGCTGGCTGCGATCTTCAGCGTTGGAGTAAACGGAGCGCATACCCCGTTGGCCATGAAGGACACTCCGGCGAGCTTGCATGCCCCGCGCTGGTAACCGGATGGAAAAAGTCTTTCCATATCCTTGATGCCCAGTTTGTGGAGCTTGCATGTCTTATGTATTATCGGGCATGTACCGGTTTCGAGATAAGTTTTACGAATGAACTTGAGCACGTTCCAGTGGGACGGGGTAAGGCCGTCCGGTATTCCTAACCGGGGCGCCATAGCTTCAGCGAAATCCTCGTCCCATTGCATAGGATCGACCAGGGAACCATCGTCATCGAGAGTGTATGTTTTGCTTTTTACCTCTAATGTACTCATTGCAGCCTCCTTTGGAAAATGTCGAACGGCGATTCTCCATGACAAAGCAGCATAGCCGGTTCGCTGTGCTTGGAATTTCATCATCGAAGCACGCGGGCAACAATACATTCCGGCGCTTCCCTCCGCAAGATAATTGCGACCAGGCGGAGACACCGAGAAATAAATTCCGGGGCCGCATGATAGAGCCTCACATGCTCCTTGCAGTGACATGCGTCCGTTCATGGCGAACGCGTCTGCTTCGAAAAGACTACGGGTCTTGCGATTACATGTGCTCGTTCAGGGCGAATAGATCTCTCATGTGCTACACGCGTACATAGCATAAGGGCACAAAGATCTTCGGGCAGCACCCTCAATTTGACTTGACCGCCTCCACCATTGCCCTGAGGTTGTCCGTCGCCGTAGCCGGAGGTATGGAGCAACTGGGAGCGATAACCGAATACCCATGCTCCCTGCCAAGGAGTGCTGCTTCCCTGACTGCGCCGGGTTTTCCATAAAAGAGATCGTCCAGGGCATCAACTCCACCGATGAGGCCTACTTTTCTTCCGGCCGCCTCCACTGCGTCTTTCACAGCATTTATATCGGTTTTGGGTTCGAAGCTGATGGCTGTAGTGCCTGTAGAGATCATGTCTTTAATGATAGAGTCCACGTTACCGCAAATGTGCAGAATCGTCGGAATCCCGATCTTGCCGATCAGCTCGGATTCGTGAGGCACAACGCTTTGGCTGTAACACCTGGGGCTGATCATGGACACGGAAGCCATCATGTCTTCGATGCAAATCGCGTCGGCTCCAGCGTCAGCCAGTGCCCCGGCCAATTCAACCCCGCACCGGACCGCAAGCTCCAAAAAAGGCTGGAGCCTGGCAGGGCTTTTCACAACGTGTTTGAAGCATTGTTTAATTCCAACCAACGCAGCTACTACGGAAAAAGGTCCAATGATCCCCCCGATGACGGCCACCTTGTCGCCGACCTCTTTTTTAACGATTTTCACAGCCTCGATCAGAACAGGCACCCTGGAGCGCGTTAGAAAATCTTGGGGGAAGACAGGGTCTTGAACAGGTTCAGCGCTGAGATCGTACGGATGCTCTGCGATGCTGGGAAGGTTCTGGTCGTCGCCCATATAGACCTTACACCCGAGGGCCTCCTGCTCGATCGTCTGGCAAAAGGGCACCTTAACCGCATCGAACCCAAGGATCGAATATGCTCCAATGGCCAGCCTGGCCATCAGTTTAGCGTCTGTATGGGCATCCGGCCATCTCACTCCGAGAGTATCCATCTGTTCAAAAGTGGCGCTTTGATCAACTGTCGCTACAGCAGGCCGCGATGTCCGCTCGCCGCGAACGGCTTCCAGGAAAATGTCTCGAGCTGAACTCTTAGTCATTGAATCATCTCCATTACGCTCTGATGCTAAGTGCAAGGCAGCTTGCACTCGGAGAAATCCTCCGGCACGGGTTTGAAAAACCGGTCCCGGTATCCGGCCTGAACCCCGCAGGAGTTCAGGCCGGATACGCGGTCTCACATCCCGTACCAGGGGAGTATAACTGCATCACGAAAGGTGATGCTCCGTGCAGGCTTTCCAGGACTTCCCAGGCCCCTGGTTCCACCCCGATGAGTGATCGGTGAAACTCCTCGTGAGTCCCATTGCAAAAAGCTGCAAAACAGAAGCCGGCCTTACGCTCAGTGACGAGGAGTTTCCCCGAAATCGGTAAACAAACCTCAAATCACGCCTCGCAGCTTCTTTGCAAGCAGGACTGAACTGACAGCATCGACAGCATAGCCGTCCGCTCCGACTTCATCGCAGAACTCCTGCCTGATGGGCGCGCCTCCCACCATCACCTTCAAGGAATCCCTGATCCCTTCGGTCTCAAGGATTTTCAATATCTCAGATATCACGTGCATGGTGTTGCTCAAAAGCGTTGAAAGCCCGAGCAGATCGGGTTTGTCTTCTTTCACGGCGTTAATGACGTCCGGCGTCGGCACATTGCCGCCCATAAACCGCACGGAAAAGCCCGCACTCTCCAACATGACACCGACCAACTCCAGGCCGATATCGTGAACATCGCCCTGCACCGTAGCCAGCACGACTTTTCCCATACTTTGCCCGGCCCCGGCGGCAGCCATCAAGGGCTTGAGGATTAGAAGACATCGCTTCAGGGCCTCTGCGGCCAGCATGAGCTCCGGTATCCACATCTCCTTGTTTTCATAGGCCGCACCGCAATCCTGTATTCCCTTGACGAGGCCGTTGTCCATGATGTCCTGGGGGTCAAGTCCCTGCTCAAGCGCCTTTTGGACCAGGTCCAGGGCCTTTTCTTCCTCGCCGGAATACACCATCTTGCGAATTTCTTCTAAGATGTTCATCCACGTTCTCCCTATTATTTGAATGTTCCATATTTTCTGGCTGCATAGACCATGGTGTCCCGATTGACGAAGGGGGTATTGGGGGTCTCCCAGCAGTTGGGACCGAGAATGCTCCGCAAACCTGCTCCTTCAACCGTTTCGATGCAAATTCTGGCCTCTTCCTCGATTTCGTCCGGAGTACCCTTATCCATGGTGGTTGCATACGGCAAAGGGATGAATCCGTCGGTCGTGGATTTCGTCGCGGCACCCACATTGCCATTGATGCACTTGACGCGGGACAGGCCCGCTTCGTTTGTCTTCACGGCGGTATCAACACAGAATTTGATGTCCATCGGTCCGAGGAAGTAGCCGTCGGCCTGATTCTGATAGACGAGATCCATGCGGTCCAACCACGTCCCGCACGGATGCATGATAACCTTCATGCCCGTATGATAGCGGATCGCCTCGATGAATTTTCGTTCGTAAGGCTGCGTCAAGTGCTCGTAATGTTTTCGCGATATGCAGTCTCCAGCGGAGACGGGGTCGTTTACCCATACGCAGTCAGCGCCTTCTTCCCATGCAGCGATGACCATCTGGAGCCATCCGTCGAACGCCAGCTCCATGAGTTCCACCGCCCAGTCGGGATCTTTGGCAAGAAGGAGGAACCAGTTCTTAAATCCTGTCAAGCAGGCGGCCGTCCGGGAGGGGCAGCTTCCCCACGTCATGATGGGCACGCGCTGCTTGCCCTTGCCCCGCTTGATCAATTCTTCCTTGAGGCGTCTGATCACATAAAGGACTTTGGGCATGTTTCCATCTTTTCGCGGATCGAGCTTCCACTTGGCCTTTTTCACGTCCTCCTTCGTTACGATCAGCGGGCTTGCGATTTGAGGAACGTCATTTTCCGGGTACTTCAAGGGAGCGCCTGTGGCCTCCTCAACGGGACCCATCATGTCGTAGTCAATGACACAGTCGTACTGAAAACGTTCCTGCGCAACAATCTGGGCCTTCACATAGAGATCAGGGTCTTCCCATGCCTGTTTGAAGGTAACCCCGAGGTACTCGAGCGAACTCCAGCGAGGATAAAGATGGCACGGCACACGGTCCCTTCTTTCTCCGTTAAGTGCAGCCATCATCCTTTCCATGGGGGTTACTTCATTGGTGTTATCATATAAGTAGTACATCCATCGTCCTCCCTTTTCAAAAAAGTACATGCATTGCGCCATGACACCCGAACCGGCATTCCAATGGCCTCATTCTCCCAACTCACCGTCTTCAGAAATCACGCCCAACCTCCAGAGAAAAAGGACACCCCCCTGCAGGTTATAATTCTTGATGCCTAATTGGTTGACAACAGCCTGGAAATCGTAAGATCGCTCACCAGTCTTACAGAGGAGAATGATTTTCTTGTCCCTGGGAATGTCATCTTTTCTTGCCAAAACTTCCGTCACGGAAATATTTGTCCAAATTCCAGGATTTTTCCGGACATAAGGTTCCGCTTCATGATCGAAGCGGGCGTCTATCACAACCCATTCCTTGTTGTCCTTGTCGTGAAGGATTGCTTTGAGTTCATCCGCGTTTATGGTGGCGCTCTTCCCCAAAATAACGTTCTCGGCGTAATTGCCGAGGGTATTGACAATGTCCATTGCCCCTGAGAACTGCGGCGAATAGGCGATCTCAAGGTTCCCGATGTCGCTGGCGGTCGGTTTGCTTTCCAGAATCGCTGCCACCGTGTTGATGCGGCCTACCAGCCCGTCCCCGGAATCGGCCATGCCCTGGATACCCAATACCCTTCCGGTTTCTTTTTCCACGACCAAATCCAGAAAAATAAAATCCTTTACGGGCCAGAAATGGGCACGCTCGAGCTGAGACACCATGACGTTCACCGCATCGAACCCTTCACGGCCGGCGGCGGCAATGTTCAGCCCGGCACAGGCAACGGACTTATCGAAGAATTTTGCCGCAAAGTTGCCCGCCGAGCCTTTGAACTCGCCCTTTTCGCCCGCCAGGTTCGTACCGATGACACGTCCCTGCCGCTGGGCAAGGGAAGGCCATGGGAAATACCCCGGCTTCCCGGTGACCAGGTCGGGAATTTCCACACAATCGCCACCCGCATAGATCAAGGGGTCTGAGGTCTGCATCCGCTTGTTGACGACAATAGCTCCACGAGGCGATACCTCAAGGCCGGCTTCCCTGGCCAGGTCAGCGTTGGGCTCGACCCCGGCGGCCACGATCACCAGATCCGTGTCGATGGTTCCTTTGCCGGTGACGACCTTTTGGACCGAGCCGTTTCCTTCCAGCCGCAACACCGTTTCACCCGTACGTACGATGACCCCTTTGTCTTCGACGTGGCGCCTGAGCATCGCAGCCATATTGGGGCTCAGGTAGCCGGGGAGCAATTGATCTTTTATTTCCACCACGGTGGTTTGGATCCCCCACATCTCGATGAGGGACTGAGCGGTTTCAAGGCCGGTAAAACCTGCGCCTATGATAACCGCTTTTTCCGCACCGTGTTTGACAATGAGATCTTTTACCGCAGCGGCGTTTTTCAGGCTATAGACGTCCAGGACCCCGGGCAGATCGAAACCGGGAACGATGAAAGGTTTGGGGCGTTTCCCGGTGGCCACGACAAGGTTGTCATACGGAAGGACTTCCCGTTTGCCATCGGGAAGACTCTCTACGAGAACTTCTTTTTTCTCTCGATCAATCTTGATCGCCCGGGTATTTCGCAGGAGGGTGACGTCTAAAACATGTGTATAGTATTTCTCGTTTCGAAGGGTTTGAAAATTATTCTGGACGAGTCCTTCAGGTTCACTGATGTCACCGGATAGAAACATCGGAATGCCACCGCAGGAATAAGATACGAGGCTTTCCTGGTCCACGATGGTCACCTTTGCGTCGGGCTGCAATCGCTTCAGCCTGGCGGCAGCCTTGGGACCGAGTGAAACAGCTCCAATAATGAGGATATTCTTAATCATAGCAGTGAAAACCCCTTAAAGTTTGGTTGTGCGCTCAGATGGAATGCAGCAGGGCATTCTCCATTAGTGCCATCCGAATCAAAGGGCCTTTACCAGGACACAGACTTTTGGTCGCACAATTCGTGCCATGCCCGGCGCAATCCTCATAGTGTCCAGTTGGATACATGAAGTTTGCGATCCGCAATTCCGGATGCCGGCGAGTGCAGTTGACCCTTACGATCCTAAGCGCCATTTTGAACCACTATGTTTTATTTTTTTAAGTTATTTCCGGCTCTTGTATGCCATGATCCATTTTGGACATGGTCTGCATCGGACCACCCGGCTGTATCCCCAGTATGGCCTGTGATATCCGATCCAGACGCCCACCGTTTCCGTCACTTCTTACCGCCTGCCATGAGCACGGCTTGCGGCATGCGCCGCAGGAGGAGAATGGCAATAGGCGCAAGTAGTCCACCAACTCCGAGGACCCCGAAAGACGGCCACCACTGCGTGGCGCTCGTAGGGTTGCCGGCCCCGTTGTAGAGCTGGAGGACAGCACCGAAAACAGCAGGTGAGATGATCGTAATGCCAAAACCTACCGCAGACTGAACTCCCAGAGCCAACCCGGTAAACTTTGGATCCATCATCTCCAACAGTCCAGCCTTGTAGAGCGCACTATCAGAAATGACCCAAAACCCTATCCAGCCGGCTACGATTACGACAAACGCAAAAGAATACCCGAAAAGGCTTCCCAGAAAAAATTCTCCGACCACACTAAGCGTCCCGCCCACGGCCATTGCGAAGGATCTGCCCCTTTTGTCGGCCATCCACCCCCAGAGCCAGGAGGCAGGTACTCCCAGGAGTATAATAGCGGCCGTAAGGGTCCCTCCGGTACTGACAGCCTGAGCCGTTGGAACGCCGTTAGCAAGCTGGGTGGCGATAAGAAACGGACCGATCCATCCCCAAAAAGCATAAAGCTCCCACATATGCCCGACGTATCCCGTGGTGATCAGACAAGGCCCCGCATAACCTCCCGCAGGACAGCACTGCGCTGATGATGGAACAGCCCCGGTTTGAGGTGAAACTTTGCATACCGCAGCTTCCTCCAGCGGCTTGTCTTCAACGAAAAGAAGGATCACAAATGCAGCGACAATCGCTGGAATCGATGTCCACAGGATGCCGGACCTCCATCCATAGGCTACTGAGAGGTGGCTGCCGATAAGATATCCGCCTGCATAAGCGGCAACCAGGGCAGAAGTGTAGGCCCCGAGAGCGGTTCCCCTCCTGCTCGCGGGAAACCAGCGCGAGAGGAGCATCATCCCCGGGACATATATGGCGCCTGCTGAGAGCCCTACGATCAGCCTCATAACGAGGATACTCAATTTGCCCTGAGAGACCCATATGAACAGGAGAGAGGAGATTCCCGTAAGCAAAGTGGCCCAAAAGAGAATCTTTTTCAGGCTGATATGATCGGCCAGCCATCCGGTGGACATGACTATAACGACATAGCCGGCCTGAAAGGCAGAAAGGATCAGGCCGGTATCGGTCGATGTCAGATGGTATTCCTGCGAGATGAATTTGAGGACCGCTGAAAAGTTGTACCACGGCATGTATCCTAGCGCCATGGAGATAAACATCGCTGCAAGTATGCGATTTTCTTTACTCATTGGTACGTCTCCCGTTCGTGAACTGATGCAGACCCAAGCGCTCCATTCGAATTGTCGACCCCGCCGGCAACCGGCTTCCCAGTTTCGTGTGAACCTGCCGCTGGCTCGTCTGCCACTAATTGAGAGTCATCGGGACTATTTCAAGGCGGGCGCATAGTTCTTCGCTGCGAGATAGCGTTCTTCGTCCTCCCACGCTCCGTACAATCACACATGGCCGTCTCCTTTCGTCGTGTATACAAAAGGGCAACAGGTTGTGTTACAATCGCATTCAATTCTTGTCTTGAGCAAGATGCGGGCCACGTCGCCAAGCTTAACGATGGAATCTGACCTATCATGTGTTTCCAACCCTGTTTCGTTTGGACTAAGATCGATTCAAACCCGAATAACCTTGCATCTTCTTGATGAAGTCCCTGTCACGGCAACTTTTCCTCTGTTAGAATTAAGAGTTTGCCGATAAGTTCGGTTAAGCGGATGAAAGCAACCTCAGAAACACCTTTTGGGAGATGACTCAGGAACCTTGGGAGGTACGGCGTGAATATCCTGGAGAAAATCCGTAAAACGGTCCATGCAGGCGACGAGAAAAAAACTCTTAAACTCGTTCAAGATGCTCTGGAGAAGGGGTATGGAGCGTTTTCAATCATGGAAAACGGTCTTGTCAAAGGCCTGGAGGATTGCGGCACAGACTACCAGGATCAGCAAATGTGGCTGCCGGAGTTGATGCTGGCGACAGAGGCCGTGAAGAAAGCTGCGGCCATTCTTGTTCCCAAAATGGACGCCGGCAGAGCCGATCGAAGTCTCGGAAAAGTCGTGCTCGCCACTGTACAGGGGGACATTCACGATATCGGCATCGAGTTGGTAGGCATAATGCTCGAAAGCGCAGGCTTTTCAGTGCGGTTCCTGGGGGGAAATGTTCCGATTCCCGATCTCATTGCGGCCGTAAAAGAGGAGGAAGCCGATCTGCTCGGGCTGTCGACGCTTCTCAGCACTGGGATGTATGTTATGCCCGAGGTCCTGAAAATCCTGAAGGCGGAGGGACTCCGGGATTCACTGAAGGTGATAATCGGCGGAGCAGTAATCAGACAGGAGTTCTGTGACGAGATCGGGGCGGATGGATATGCTCCCGACGCCGTGAGCGCCATCAGCTTGGCGAAAGAGAAATACAGGGAACTGGAACAAAAGCTCAAAAACCTCGTCATACGGGTCGACCCTAAAGGCAAAATCACCTTTCTCAACGAGTTCGCCGAGAATTTGTTCGGGTATAAGAAAGAGGAAGTCCTCGGCAAATGCATTGCGGGCACGCTTTTTCCCATCACTGATTCTTCCAGAGAATTTCCGGAGGCCATGCGGGATAATCTGCTCACAACGCTGAAACAGGACCCTGTAATCGAGACCGAAGGGAAGTGCCGCTCCGGCGAGCGGGTCTGGGTCGCCTGGAGAAACAAACTTATCCTCGATCAAAACAGAAATGTGGCAGGCATCCAGTTCGTGGGAAATGACGTGACCGAAAGGAAACGGTCCGAGGAACGGTTGCGATTTGACGAAGCGCGTTTTGAATCGCTCCTGGAATTGACCCAGATGACCGATGCTTCACAGGAACGCATAAGTCAGTTCGTTCTGGAACACGCGGTAAGTCTCACGAAGAGCAAAGTCGGCTTCGTCGCGTTGCTCAGCGGGGACGAAGTATTACAGGGTGTTCATTCCTGGATCAAGAACGGCGGCGGGGAGCGCACCTTTGCCGACAGCACCATCCAGTTGCCTGTGGAGGTGAGAGATCTCCTGACGGATGCCGTCCGGCTGAAAAAGGCCGTGGTAGTCAACGAGTTCACTGGAGACGGCTCGGGTGAAAAGGGCGCTTCTCCCGGCCATTTGAGCCTGTCACGATTCATGGTATTGCCGGCCTGTGACAAGGACCGCATCGTCACCGTGGCGATAGTAGCGAACAAAGACGAGCCGTACAGCTTCTCCGACATGCGTCAGGTCACCTTACTGATTGACTATATGAGGAAGTTAATTCAGCGTAAGAGGGCCGAAGAGGCGGTGCGCCGTTCGGAGTTCCAGTTGCGGCAAAACAACTTCCTGCTTCAAAAAGTCGTGGACGGGATTTCCGACTCCCTGATTATGCTGGACCATGATATGTCCATAAGATTGCTCAATAAAGCCGCGAAGGATTATTACGGCGTGACGGAATCCAACGATATTTTTGGAAGGTCCTGCCACGAGGCGTTGCGGGGGCGAGCCGATCACTGTCCGGACTGTGGATATTCTCCATCCCTCGGGGAAGGCAAATTTGCAACCTTTGAGCGCAAGGGTCTATTCGACGCCAGGCGGATAGAGCAGGTTGTCGTCTATCCTGTTCCGGACGACTCAGGCAAAAGTGATTGCTTTATAATGCGAATCAGTGACGTTACCCATCGAAAAGCTATGGAAAGACAGCTTATCCAGAGCGAAAAACTGGCCTCGCTGGGTATGCTGGTGTCCGGCATCGCCCACGAAATCAACAACCCGAATAACTTCATTTCTTTCAATCTCCCCATACTGAGGGACTACATAGAGGCGCTTCTGCCGATCGTCGATGCAGAGGCAAGCAAAAAACCCGGTTTTAAACTGTTTCGAATGGAGTACGCTCGCTTCCGTCAGGACATCTTGAAGCTCCTGGACAACATGGAACATGGGTCCAAACGGATCAAGGCGATCGTTGGCGACCTGAAAAAGTTTGTCACGAGACATGAAAATCTCGAAGTGAGTTTGACCGATATCAAAGATGTGATCGATAAAGTGCTCCCCATGTGCCAGGAGGAAATCAGCGAAAAGGTCAGGCAGTTTGAGATTGACATTCCGGGAGACCTTCCTGCTATCAATAGCGATGCAGGGGCGCTTCAACAGGTTATCCTCAACCTGCTGATCAATGCGGCGCAGGCTTGTGACAAAAAGTCTTCCCGTGTACGTGTCAGCGCCAGGATGGAAGACGGGGACGAGCGGCGCCTCATCGTCGAAGTCTGTGACAACGGTTGCGGGATGGATGAACAAACCAGGGACAAGATTTTCGACCCTTTCTTTACCACCAAGCCCCCATCGTCGGGAATCGGCCTGGGGTTGTACTTGTGCTATAACCTGGTCAAATCCCTTGGAGGGAAAATCGAAGTGGACAGCGAAGTCGGTCAGGGCAGCACATTCCGCGTGATTCTGGGCGACATGGTCAGGTGTGGGGATTAGCATGCTTTTTGCCCGTATGCTTTAAGGCTGCATTGGTGCGGGGCATCTCGGAGCTGAGAAGAATAATACAACTCAGCGAGTCCCCATTTGAACGCTCAATATCTCATCGCGGAAAGCGCATGAGTCCCAAAAGATTCGAAGGTCATTCGCATGAGTATCAGTATTCTCGTTGTAGACGATGAGCAGGACTTTCTGGATAGTGTCGAGAGAGCGCTTATCATTTCAGGCCACGATGTTTATCAGCTCGAAAGCGATTCAGGAAGAGCCGCCCGGTTGTTTCAAAATGGAGAGACCTGGGAAGTTGCCTTGTTGGACGTGAGAATGCCTGGGATGGACGGAATCGAGCTTCTGGACGTGATAAAATATTACAGCCCCAATACCGAATGTCTCATGATTACGGCGGTCAACGATGTGAACGTGGTGGTGGAATGCATCAGGAAAGGGGCCTATGACTACCTGGTAAAGCCGATCAACAGAGACGATCTGATACTGAAAATCAACCATGCCCTCGAGAGAAGAAGACTGCTCGACGTTCTGGATCTCAGAAACAAGATGACGGCGCCCGACCTGATAAAGGCGGAAGCCTTCCATAATATTGTCACACAATCTTCGAGGATGCTGAGGCTGCTCAAGGAAGCGGAACTCCATGCCAGAAGCGATGTGCCTATACTGATCACCGGAGAGAGCGGCACGGGGAAGGAGATTTTGGCCGGCGCCGTCCATCGGGCCAGCAATAGGGCCGACAGGCCTTTTACGGCAGTCAACATGGCCTCTCTCACGGAGAGCCTGTTCGATGCGGAGTTTTTCGGCCACACCAGAGGCGCCTTTACGGGGGCTGATAAGGACCGCGTAGGTTACGTGCAGCACACCAATGGCGGGACACTCTTTCTGGATGAGATAGGAGATTTACCGCCGGCCCTCCAGGGGAAGATCCTGCGGCTGCTCCAGGAAGGCGAATACATGAAGCTCGGTACGAGCAAAGTGCAGAAAGTGGACGTCCGGTTCGTAGCCGCAACCAACAAGGACATCGACAAAGCCATGCTCAAGGGTGAGTTTCGCAAGGATCTGTATTACCGGCTGAGGGGAGCCTGGCTCCATATCCCGCCGCTCAGAGAGAGGCGCGATGATATTCCGCTTCTGGTCAGCAGGTTCCTGGGAGAGCTGTCACCCTCGCTGGCCAAAGTCGGCTTGAAAGCAGACGCCCTCGAAGTACTCATGAATTACGATTTTCCGGGCAACATCAGAGAGCTCAGATCCATTGTCCAAGCCTGCGCCAACCTGACTCAGGGAAAGCCCATATCGCGGGAGTCGCTGCCAACCTTTCTGCAGCCTAAAGTAAAGCCGGCGTCTCCGGAAAACTCCGAAGAGGTCCTCAGCCTTGCCGAGCTGGAGAAAAGGCATACGATCAAGGTATACAAACAAACAGGAGGGAACAAGCTGCTAACCGCCAAGCTGCTGCGGATAGGCCGCAACACGCTCAAACACAAGCTTGAGTCATACGGTATCAAGTGACTCACTATAAAGTGTTTTATCTATGAGAGACCGATCAGGCGATCTTCGGCTGCCGGTCCGCGGCGGATGGAAAACGCAGTTGGGAAATGAACTTCCTGCCGAAGTCCGGATGGGAGCCCAGGTCGAATACCTGGATGATGGACGCCAGGTACTCCATATCTTTCAAGATGTCCCGGTTGAGCACGGGAAGGGAAGCCCCGGAAAGTGACGAATTTCCCACGAATGTGATTCGCCCCGTGTACTCCGGTGGCAGCAGCCCGATGGTTTTCAGGCTTTCGGGATTCAAGTGATAGCCGAAAGAGCCGGCTACGATAATCTGTTCCAGGTCTGCCACGCTGCGGCCCGCTGAGCCCAACAACGCAAGAATCCCCGTTATGGCCGCACCCTTGGCCAACTGAACCTGCCGAATGTCCTGCTGGCTTAGAAAAACGTTGTCTGTCAAATGATAACGGTCCCCTTGCAGCCGGTCTGTCAGGGCTTTCCCGGCCGAGGGGTTGAATGCTCCGCTGGGGGCGATAACCCCGGAGGCTACCAGGGTGGCTACAAGATCCACGAGGCCGCTCCCGCAGATGCCAATCGGCGGCAAATCGCCTATGGTGGTGAATCGGAGCGACATGTCTTCGCCCATGGCAACGGTATTTACGGCCCCGGGCACAGCTCTGCAGCCGCATGAGATATTCATTCCCTCCAGCGCCGGTCCCATGGCGCAGGATGTGCCGAGCAATCGATCCGGTCCTTCGATCAGCACTATCTCTCCGTTGGTTCCGATGTCAACGAATAAGGTGCTGCCGGAGCAGGACCGGTAGTCGATTGCCGTGAGGCCGGAGATAATATCTGCGCCGACATAGGCCGCCGCGCCCGGCAAAAAGACAACACGCCCTCGACCGGCAATAGGGAGGCCGGAACGTTCTCCTTCGACGACCAGAGATTTCAGAAAAGTGGGGCGGAAAGGGGCCACGGCCAGGGACAGCGGGTTGACTCCCGCCAGGATGTGCAGCATGGTGGTGTTGCCTGCGGCGGTCATCAGATAAACCTGCTCCCGGCTTCGTCCTTTTCCGAGGACTTCATCCAGCATCAACTCCAATTGTCCGATCAGCACCGACCGCAGAACGCTTATTCCTTCCGGGTTCCCTCGGCAATAATCTATTCGGGTGATCACGTCACCGCCATAGGCCGTCTGAGGATTCAGCGCCGAAGTGCCGCCCAGGAATTCTCCATTTTCCAGATCGAACAGATAAAGCGAAAGGCTCGTCGTCCCGATGTCCACTGAGGCGCCGAGCACTGGTTTCCGGTCGAAGCGAACGTCCAGGAGTTCGTTTCCAAACTCGATCCCGGATGCCCGGGACTCATTTCCGTTCCAAATTGCGATCTTGTCGAGAACGCGAGGATCGGCGATTCGAAAGGGAAGAGTTTCCGCGTATGGAGCGGAGCCGGGGCCCTTTTCCGGCAGAGTGACGCGCTTGACGGGGCTGTTTAGAGCAACCGCTCGAAGTTCGGGACCGAGTGCAGTCTGAAGTTGGGTCCAAGTGTCGCTGATAGTCACCGAGACATCGCCGAGCACTACTGCTCTACACGCCAGGCGAACGTCCGCGCATTGGGGCCCCAGATGCTTGAGTTCCTCATCGTCAGGCGGGCTCAATTCTCCATCGGCGACCACCCTGCATTTGCCGCAAACTCCCCGCCCGTCGCAAGTCGACTCAACTCCCACCCCGCTTCGCCGAATGCAAGACAGCAGGGTCTCTCCCTGCAGGGCTTCCAAAGTTTGTTTGCTACCGGTGAAGAATACTGTAGGCAAGAAGCTTTTCCTTTCACATGACAGACTGAACAGAAGGACGAAATTCCGGATCAAGACCCAGGTGCGCCAGTTCGATCGTCGTATGTGGCGGAATGATCGCGAAGTAATCGTCATTCCACGGGCCTGACAGAAAGCGCTTCAGATAACGGTCGGTCCCCTGGAGAATGAGGAGTTCGAGCTTGAGAGCAGCGGAGATCTCGTTCACATGGGGGATAAGGCTGGACATGTCATAGGCGCCGGTATCGATGAGCCCCAGGAATTTATAGTGAGCAAGCATTCTTTTATATATCCGTTCAGTTCGTTCCGGACCGTGACGGGCCAAAAACGCCTGGTACTCCTTCCAGATGTTGGCCTCTCCCTCCAGCCAGCCCTTGGTGACATAATAGGTGCCTCCCTGCCGATTGCAGCGCTCTCTTTCTTCTCTGGACCCGAGGAGCAAAGTTATGCAGTCATCCACTCTGGGGATGACCATCTGATAGTCTCCGGATTTCAGGCCGAGCACCGCGTTGCCGCAGAAGCCGAATGCCAGAAGTACTCTCACCACGCCGCCGATCCTGTCCAATTCTTCCTGAAGCCGGCGGCGAAGGGAGTCCGGTACAAGATGCAGTCCGGATTCGACCCATACGAACTCGTGCGGGCATTTCGTTTCCACGGCCGCCTTTTCGAGTTCACCTCGGATCGTGTTGCATGCCAGGATCACTGTTTTCATTTCAGGGTCTTTCCAGCCTGCGAGTTTAACCTTTATCTCAATCCCACGGCCCGGAGTCAGGGAAGCTGACCAGAAACACCTGCGGTCTTTTCGAACGCTGCGGGACCACAGTCCCCTCCCGGGTCGGCTCTAAGCTCTTCCAGTCTGGACCCCCACCTGGATGCCACCAGAGCGACCGACTCCTGCAGGTCCGGCGGGAATATCAGGACCACTTTCCCGAGAAGGTCCGCATGTACCGCCGAATGGAATTCTTCGACAGAGAAATTGCCCATCACCATATTAAACAGGCAGGTTTTCCCGGCATCCTTCAGGAAGCCTTTTCCTCTTACCACCCCTTTGGGCAGTTCATTAACGAACTCCCGAAACTCCGTTGTCCCGTTTCCGCGCCACCAGTAGGCGGAACTCACAAGATTGTCGGGGGGAGTGACCTCGCGGAACGGATCGGAGAGGATCAGGGAAAGTACTTCGTCCAACTCTTTGGATGAGAGCGCTTTGCCGGCGCTTTGCGCTGAATCGCCGGATACGCCGCCCGCGCCGCCCAGCTTTCTCAGGATCGAATCGAACGGGATATCGCAGAAAACCGCCTCCACAAACTGCGGGGAAGGATGATGGTCCCGCACTACCTGCTTGATTCGCTCGATTTTTTCGCGGCTCGCCACATCGACCTTGTTTATGACGAAAAACGACGAAGAGGCGATCTGTTTTTCGACCGAAACAAAGGCGCCGTATGCTTCTTCAAAATATTCGGCATCCAGGATGCATACCTGCTCCAGAATGCGGAAACGGTTATTGAAAAAGGGCAGCCGAAAGTCAGAGTTGAGATCGCCCGGGTTGGCAACCCCCGTGGGTTCCATAATGAGCAGGTCAGGTTTGACTTCGGTTGCAATCTTATTAAGCGCCTTTAGAAAGTCCTTTTTTACGCATATGCAGAAAATCGATCCCCTGTTGATCTCGAGTATATCAAAATCTTCTCCCTGCAGCACAGGGCCGTCGATCCCGATTTCTCCAAATTCGTTCATCAGGACCACGACCCTGTATCCCTTGGGGACCGATTTAAGCAGCCCATTGAGAAACGTGGTCTTACCGCTCCCGAGGAAACCGCTTATCATGATTACATCTGTTTGAGCGCCCATCTTTTTTCACCCGGACGGCGATCCATCCCAAATACGGATCGCCCGTTTTTCCACCCGCCTTTCAGGATCAACCCTCCCTGGTCTTCATCCCTGCTCCTGCTTTCTTGAGATTCTCCTCCAGCTTGTCGAACTGAAAGCCCTTATTGCGCAGGGACTTGAGCTTCTCCGCCATTTCGGGAGTAGGGGCCCGTTTGATCATTTCGTCTATCAGTTCTTCGTATTGAGGAATTTGACTTGGAAAAACAAGGTCTCCCTCGATGCAAATTGTCGGCAGGACCTTGCCCTTCATCTGGACGAACTTGGCTATTCCCTCCTTGGTCTTGATGGACCATTCAAAATACTCCATCATTTCCTGCACATCGGGGGGCAATGCAGCAATTGATTCCATCATGTAGCCGCACGCGGCACATTGAACACTGTCCAGGGTAAGCACATCGATCCGGATTTTTTTATCATCCATCCGAAAGTCTCCTTCCCGGTTATTTAGATGCCCCCGGATAGGCCGCATAGTTTTCGCTGAACCAATCCATCGCCTCCACCACCTGCTCCATATGTTCCGCCGGAACATCGTAGGGAAGGTCTCAGCCAGGCGCCAATACGAATCCGTGCGTTCCCCCGGCGGCAAGACTGATTATAGCATCCTCCCGGGGAGGAATCAGCCCGAGACTGAGGGCCAGGGTGAGCTTGAGGTTGCCGGCAAATCCCAACCCGTGCTTTCGCGCCATGTCCTTCACCAGGTTCAGATTGAGTTGTTCGTCAATGGCGAAGGCATCCGCCCCGATTTGGCAAACGTCCTCCAGGACCTTGGTGCAATCACCGCAGATGAGGAATACCGAGCACGCGCCGGCCTTTTTGAGGACTTCCAATCCCTTCTGTACGTAAGGAGTAACAAACTCCTTGAATGTCTCCGATCTGACCTGTGAGGCCACGGGGTCGACAATGCCGATGACCTCGCATCCCATTTCCGCGTAATACTGCGCTGACGCGGCATTACATTCCCCGGCAAATTCGAGCACTTCGCGCGCGAATTCCTTGTTCTTGTAGACATCGGTGAAAATGCGTACACCGGCAAGGTGGGAGGCAAGGGTGAGAGGACCGCAGCAGAGTCCGACCATCGCGCAGTCCATGGCATCCAATCCGGGCTTTAAAAGACGTCCCGCTTCGATCACAACGGGCCATCTGCCGGATTCCCTGGTCGGGACCTTGAGGCCGAGTTTGCCTGGCGATTCCATCCCGGAACAGGGGTGCGTAATTACTGAAGGCACATTGTCCGGCCACCAGCGCAGATCGCAGCCGATAGCGTTCGCCTCGACCGAAAGGTCGAACAGAAGAGGAATCCCATCGGCCCTGTACCTTTTCGCTGAGTTCTCCACGCCCTTGGCAATCAACTCAGGACTCTTCAGATAATTATCGGCAGTCTCGTTGATTAAAAAAGCACTATTGATGCCGGCATAAGGCAGCCATGGGGCCCGCGATGTGCGTTTACCCTTGAGGGCATCTATAAGCAACTGCTTTGCCATTGATTTTCCTCCTGTGTCCGCTCGATTTTTTACCGGGTCCACATTGGTCGGTCACGCCGTCCGGAGCGCCAGGACCCTTTCCACTTCGACCACGACGTCGGCCGCCGACAAGGCAAAGCCGTCAGCTTTGAACATCGTCACTATTTGCCGGGAGACCGGCGCGCCCCCGATCAGGATACCAACCTCGGGTTTGGCCTCCTTCACCAACTGGATCACCTTTTTCATCCCCATCATTGTCGTGGTCATCATCGCCGAGATGCCGACCAGTTCCGCTTCGGTTCGAATCAATTCATCCACGAATGCCTGGTAGGGGACATTGGTGCCGAGATCGTAGACTGTAAAGCCGGCGACTTCGAGCATCAGCTTGATGATGTTTTTGCCGATGTCGTGTATGTCGCCTTGGATCGTTCCCAGAACGATCCTCCCCTTGCTTTTGGAATCCCCGGCCCGCAGGTGCGGCGTAAGTATGTCGAGCCCTATCTGCATTGCCTCGGCGCACAGAAGCACCTCGGGGACATAGTATTCCTGAGACTTGAAAAGATCTCCGACTGTGGACATGCCGGCGGCAAGACCATCCGTGATTCCCCGCAAAGCGTCATGGCCTTCGTCGATGTACAATGTCGCGGCTTTCCTGACGCCTTCTTCGTCATAGGCGACGACGGCGTCGTGAATGCTTTTCAGAATGTCTTCAATCGATGGCATGAAAGGTACCTCCTCCTGTAAACTCTGTTAGGCCCCCCGGGTTTTTGCCAGGACAGAAGGTTTTTAATGGCACAATTCGTGCCAAGCCCGGCGCAAGCCTTACAGGGTCCAGTTGGATATATGAAGCTTACGACCGGCAACCGGGGAGGCCGGTGAGCGCGGTTGGCCCAAGCGGTCCCAAGCGCCGTTTTGAACCACCGTGCTCTATTTTTTCCGAGTTATTTCCGGCTATTGTAAGCTATGATCCATTTTGGACATGGTCTGCATCGGACCACCCGGCTGTATCATCGGCATTCCGGCGCCTTTTCTTCACCGGGGCAGGTCTTAAGTAGAGGCTTTGCGGGGTGCGGGCCGGCTCTGGTTGGGCCATCAAACACCCCCGGCCGGACTTGCCTATCCTACCCCGCAAGGGCCGCCGGCAAGCATCCTGGGAAGCGCTTTCCTTCCAAGTTCCCGGGTGGCAGGCATATTGCACAAGGTGGAGTATCTCACGAGGAGCAGTAATGGCCGTTTTCGATCTTAACGAGTGTCCCTGTTCGGGGAAAAACATCAGCACTTGAAGTCATTTCCGATATGCGAGGGAAATGGAGGCCCCTGAGATGACGGCTAACGATGGACGCTGGGAAAAACTCTTAAGCCATGAGGCGGCTCAGGGTTTTGCCGGCGAGTTGCTTGGCACTTTTATACTGGTCTTCTTCGGGATCGGTTCTGTAGCCGTAACGGTGCTCTTCTCCGCCCACTCGGGACTACTGCAGGTAGCCCTGATGTGGGGAATCGGGGTATCGCTGGCCATTTACTGCACGCGACATCTTTCCTGCGCTCATCTGAACCCGGCCGTGAGCCTCGCCATGGTCGTGGCCGGAAGGATGTCTCTGCGGAAACTGCCTTACTACTGGCTGGCCCAGGTGTTGGGAGCTTTCGCAGCCGGCATGCTTGTCTACGGGATCTTCTCCGGCTCTATTGCAAGCTTTGAGCTTGTCCACAATATAACGCGGGGCGCCGATGCTTCGGTGAAAACGGCTATGATGTTCGGTGAGTATTTTCCGAATCCGGGCGCGCCCGCCGGTTTGATTTCCGTTTCCCTTCCCCTTGCCTTCCTGGTGGAGGCCCTTGGAACTGCTCTGCTGGTCATTACGATCTTTATGCTGACGGAAGGGTGTAATGTGGGCCGACCGTCAAGTGAGATCGTGCCCATCCTCATCGGCCTGACGGTCACGGCGATCATTGGAGTTCTTGCCCCGCTGACCCAGGCCGGGCTCAATCCCGCACGGGATTTTGGTCCCCGCTTGTTCGCCTATTTTGCAGGATGGGGGCATGTGGCCATTCCGGGGCCTTCAGGCGGCTTTTTTACAGTTTATGTTCTCGGCCCACTCATGGGTGGGGTTTTATCTGCGCTGCTTTTCAGCAGGGTCCTCGAGCCCGTTATGGAGAGAAAGACAGCGACATGTACATGCCGGCAGGCCCCCCTCATCCTTGGAAAGGCCGAAAGTAACCGGGCGGGATGATGTCGAAAGGAGTGGGCCTGCCCACCTGGTCACTTTGAAACTATCTGAGAGGGATGGTTCACTACGATCAACGGATGGCCGTGGTACCTCTTTATCGTGCCTGTTACGCAAACCTCTTTTCCCTCATACATTTCCTGCGGCGGCTTCCCGAACTTGCCCCTGTCCGATCCCCAGATGAGCACAGTGAAGACTTCGTCGGGGTATGGTTTATCAAGGTTGATGAAGGTTGGTTTTCCCTTGGCGCGGGCTGAATGATGGGAGCTCACAACCTTGCCGCACACGGTCTTTTGCAGGCCCAGGAATTTGGCGGCCTCTTCCGTTGTGATGGCATCCTGGGAGTAGGCGGCAATTGAAACCGATCCGGCCAGTACAGCCGCGAAGAACAGTAATTCGATTCTTTTCATTTTACGCCTCCCTGATCTGGGGGCTGTCACGGGAAGGGGGCAAAGCAGACAAAACCGGTGTTGAAAGTACGTTAAGGCCGTATTCCGGTTTCGCAAGAATATTTTTGGACAACGGCTCGACTCAGGCGAAGCCCAATCCTTATCCTGAAGTTTGCGTGTAAAACGTGGGCCACGTGCAGTTTGACACTTCTGTGGGTTTCTGTTAGAAGTCTCAATTCTGCCGCTCAGGGGGGACTTTTGAGCGAACTCGCGACGTTACAAGGAATACTCTGTATGGATTTTATTGTGTTCGGAAGGGAAACTTCCGCCCGTGGCTGACCGTGCTACCGGAGGACTTCCGGGATCAAAGTTTTGGCTGATTGCAGGTTCGCTGGTTATTTCAGCGGCCTTTGTACTCTCACTCTGTTTGGTCTTCGAGGCAAGATGGGAGACGAATGACGATGTTGCCATGTCTATGGTCGCTCACGGCTATGGCGTGGCAGCCTTCGGGTCGCCTAATATTATTTTTTCGAATGTTCTTTGGGGGCACCTGGTTCGCGCGATTCCGCAAATCAGCGGAATCCCCGGCTACTCAATCGCTACGCTCGGTGTGCTTATCACCGTAGGGGCGGTAGTGCTGTTTGGCTTGTACCGGCTCGGCGCCGGCTATATAGCTTCCCTGTCCATGCTCGCCCTGTTGCTGGTGCGTCCGGTGCTTTTCCCGCAGTTCACCATTAATGCGGGTTTGCTCCTGGTAGGCGCGATTATATGCGGACACCTGTTTGCGCGCTACGACAACCGGCAGGCGCTGTTGATCGGATGCCTGCTTGCCTTTTCCAGCTACCTGGTGAGGACCAACGAGTTTTTATTGCTTCTCTTTGGAGCCCTGCCGTTGCTTCCGTGGCGGACCCTTTTGCGGCGCCGATTCTCACAGGTTTCATTATTGGCCCTCATTCTGGCGATAGCAGTCTCAACGGTTATCGATCATAAGGCTTATCAGGGGCAGCAATGGAAGGCCTTCAACGAGCTCAATCCCGTTCGCACGCCTTTCACTGATTTTGGCGCAGACGAGCATCTGAAAAAGCGTCCGGATATATTGGCCCGCTATGGCTTCAGTAATAACGATATCGACCTGATACGGGAATGGTTCTTCGTCGATCCCGCTATCGTCAATCCAGAAGCCATGCGGGCAATGCTGGCTGACCTGGGTCCGCTGCCGGCTCTAGGAAACTCCATCGCCAAAGGCTGGGCCGGGGTCCAAACCCTGTGGGACCCCAAGTTGCTGCCGATTGTGCTGGCTGCACTGCTGCTGGCCCTGCTCCGTCCAGGCTGGCGGGTGGCAGCCAGTTGGGGATTATGTGTTGGAGCCGTCTTTGCCATTGGTCTATCCGGGCGCCCTGGAATAATAAGGGTATATGTGCCGATGGTTAGCCTGCTCGCAATTGCCCCCTTCCTGGCGGGGCAATTTCCAGGTTGGCGTAATCGCCTCTGTGCCGCTGTACTGATTGTGGCGGCGCTGGTCAATGCTTCCCTTGTTATTGCCGAGTCGAAAACCGAGCGAATTATTTCCGAGCAGGCCCGTGAAGGGTTGGATACCTTCCCCCGTGATCCGGTAGTCATCTGGGGGATAGGGTTCCCCCTCGAGTCGGTCTATCCGGTCATGGGGGCGTCGCCCGCTGCAATGTCCTGCCGGTTTTATGGCTTGGGAGCTTTTACGCTTGCACCTTTCTCAGTCGCGTTCACCGAACAGCAACAGGGGCGCGGCATGATCGATCGCCTTGTTCAAAAGACCGGCATCCCGATCGTTGCCTCACCGAAGTGTCTTCGATATCTCGATACTTATTGCAGGGAGCGCCTTCATGGAGAAATGAAAGAGCTGTCCTCCCGGCAGCATGGGTCGATTGTGGTGAGCGTGCGCCGGTGTGAGGCAACACCATAAACGCCAGTGCTTTTTCATCCCCTCAAAAACCATATGAGAAGACCTCGACACTCATAACCGCCAACCTGGAACATTTCTGAAATGTGTTCGAAGGAATTTGCTTACAGGGGCGGGTCAATTTTCGACGCCTGAAGTGGGCCGGTATTCAACGCCGATTGACATCGGGCATGGTATTGGATTATTAATTCCGCACCACCCGCTGAACGATTGTCGAATTATATTCATCAAGCCCCGATGGACTGCGCCTGGTTTGGTCGGGCGTGCTCGCTGAAGGCATCTTGATGATATTTAGCGAAATTGTGATGTGTTGCATTTGTGTTTGAAAAATCGAGTGGACACACCTGCAGCCGTCAAGATTGCTTTTGGAAACTGCAAACAATTGCTTTTTTTGGATTAATTTGTGCAAAAGCTTGACCTTCCTGTGCAGAACGTCGAGAGTTCTTCAACCATCGATATCAAAGATGTAGCCTTTGCTCATCCGGGTGCGGCAATCACTCCCGAATGTTCGAGGCTCGCTCTGCCGGCAATGGGCTCCCGCTGGCATCGTGTTGCAGCAATCATCTTCAGCGCTGCGGTTTTCCTCGGCAGCTCGATTTACGTTGCCCTTACCTTCCAATGGGGGGCAATCGCCCTGGCCCTGAAGGAAGTCAATCTGATCCACCTGAGCGGCTATGGCGGATTATCCATTATGCTCTACTGGATGATTCGCGCCCTGCGCTGGCATTTGCTCCTGAAACGGACCGGCACGATCGTTCCCTTTTTCGATATCTACATGTGTACTGCAGTCTCGCTAAGCTTTTCGATCTTCACTCCCCTGCAGTCGGGAGAGATGATCAAGGTGGAACTGCTTAAAAAGTACGGCATGATCCAGCGCTTTCCCGGATACGGATCTTTCCTGGTGGAACGTGCGCTGGACCTGGCAACAGTCTTGACCATAGCCGGCATCAGCCTCCTTACGGCCCTTAGCTTCCTGCCCCACAGGTCCTATGCTTTTTACATCATCGCTGCAACGATATCCTGCAGCGTCATAGGGATCTACACTCTTTATAAGCTGCGATTTACCGGGCGGGCACAGCAGTTGCTGGACTGCATGAATCAGTGCACCAGAAATATACCGGGGCTGCTATTGGTCACCTTTATCACGTGCGTCTCCTGGGCTTCGGTTGCATTCAGTTGGTACATCATGCTCTATTGCGGGTCGCTGCCGCTGGATTTTTTCAAGACGCTGGCCCTGATGTCAACCGTTACGTTAATCAGCATTCTCAGCCTGATTCCGGGCGGTCTGGGTATTTCAGAAGCCGGAACATCACAAGTGCTCATCTGGCTCGGCTTCACTTCCACAGCCGCCCAGACGGGCACACTGCTGCTGCGTTCCTATTCGATAATCGCCATTGTTCTCGGTGTTGCCCATCTTGCTTTGTGGAAAATTGTGCGAAAGTGCCGGGGCCGCCGTTCAGCGGCCGCCGCACCTGCAACCATCCCGACAGAAGCGGACACCGGAGCTGCTTGAGCGCCACTTTAAGAAGAGATTATGTCAATGGGCAAACGGATTGCCATACTCCAATCAAACTATATCCCGTGGAAAGGCTACTTCGACCTGATCAATTCCGTCGATGAATTCATTCTCTATGACACCGCGCAGTTCACTAAGAACGACTGGCGCAACCGCAACAAGATCAAGATCTCCAGCGGCCTGCTGTGGCTGAGCATTCCCGTCCGGCACAAGTTCGGTCAACTCATTCAGGATACCGTTATCACCGATTCGACCTGGGGCCGGACGCACTGGCGCACCCTCTCCCAGGCCTACGCGAAGGCCCCTTTCTTTAAAATGTACAAGGAGGCCTTTGAAGAGTTATACAAGAAATGCAGCGCTGAGAGTAAACTAAGCAATGTCAACTTTGAGTTCATCAGGGAAGTGTGCGCGATTCTCGGCATCAAAACGAATATAACCTGGTCGCGGGATTACAGTCTCGTAGACGGCCAGACAAAGCGTCTCGTCGATCTGTGCAAACAGCTTGGCGCCGGCGAATATCTTTCCGGCCCCGCCGCTAAGGACTATATAGAGTCTGACTTGTTTGCCCGGGAAAATATAAAGCTTACCTACATCGATTACTCCGGTTATCCCGAATACCCACAGTGCTTCCCCCCTTTCGAGCACAGTGTCAGCGTTCTCGATCTGATCTTCAACACCGGTCCCGAAGCCATGATGTATATGAAGAACTTTCGCGGCCTCGATGCATGTAAGTCACCAACTGGAGAAAGATAAACGGTAATGGTTATTTCTGTTGTCATCCCCGTGTACGGCTGCAAGACCTGCCTGAAAGAACTCTATAGCCGTCTTGTAACGTCACTCGAAGCCATTACCTCCAGTTTCGAGATCATCCTGGTGAATGACGCCTGCCCGCAGAACTCATGGGAAATAATCCGTGAGATCGCTTTGAAAGATATGAGAGTAAAGGGCCTGGACCTTTCCCGCAACTTCGGTCAGATCCGCGCGATAACCGCCGGTTTGCACCATGCCTCGGGCGAGTGGATCGTGGTCATGGACTGCGACCTTCAAGACAGGCCTGAAGAAATCCACCGCCTCTATTCCAAAGCCCAGGACGGCTATGACGTTGTCTTTTCCCGCAGAACCCACCGCAAGGATAAATTTCTCAAAAGACTTTCTTCTAAGATGTTCCACGCCATATACGGGTACTTCACGGGCGGCGCCTTTGACAGCACTATCAGCAATTTCAGCATCTGCCGGCGCATGGTCGCAGACAACTACAAACGCATGGGCGACCGGAACCGCGCCTTCATCCTGTTTATAAAATGGATGGGCTTCAAGTCTGCCGTTATTGACGTAGAACACTCCGAACGGAGCTCGGGCAGGTCCTCGTACACACTTAGAAAGCAACTTCGGCTGGCGTTCGAAATCATTACGACCCAATCCAACAAACCCCTGGTCATGTCGATCAAGGTCGGCTGTGCCGTGACCATTGCCTCTTTCTTATATGGTTTGGTGGTTCTCTACCGGTATTTGATTCATGGCATCAGCGTCCATGGTTGGACCAGCATCATTATGTGTATCTGCTTCGTCGGCGGCATTATTATTGCCGAAGTGGGGGTGCTCGGACTTTACATAGGTTACGTTTTCGACCAGACCAAAGGAAGGCCGCTTTACATAGTGCGTGAAACAGTCGAGTCCCAAACTTCAAGACTGGGGGAATAGCTATGATCATCGTAACCGGAGCTACTGGTTTCGTGGGCCGCTATCTGGTCGATCACCTGGTAAGGGCCGGGGAAAAGGTTATCGCCGCGGGCCGCAGCCGGAAATACGACTCGTTTTTCCGTGAGTTGGGAGTTCCTTTCGTGCAGTTGGACGTCACCAGACCGGAGGACTTCAAAAGCCTGCCCACCGGGAATGTAAAGGCTTTCATTCATCTTGCCGCAATCATTCCGGCAGCCTGCGAGGATTGCACCTCCGACATTTTCCTGAAGGTCAATACCCTCGGCACTCTCTACGCATTGGAACATTGCCGGCGCAATAATATAGGAAAGTTCCTCTACACCACCACCCTGTATGAAGGCATGGAGCACACAGAACTGCCCATCACGGAGGCAATGGGCCGGAAGTATGCCCTGACAGGCGACCACGCAGCTTATGTTATCTCCAAGATAGCCGCCGCCGAGTATGTCGAGCACTACGCACAGGAATTCGGCATCCAGGGGATTATCCTGCGGCTGACCGGTCTACTGGGCTACGGACGCCTGGAAGGGTCCTGGGCCGAGGGAGTATTCAATCCAAGTGCTTTTGAAGTGTTTTACAAGCGGGCGAAGGCTGGTCAGGCACTTGAAATCTGGGGCAAACATGAGGCAAAGCGCGACTCTTTATATGTCAAAGATGCGGTCCGCGCCATCCATATGGCAGTCTCTACAGATCGGGCCCGGGGCCTCTATCTTATCGGGGCGGGCATTGGACGAACCAACGAAGAAGAAATCAAGACTTTCGCGGAACTCTTCAGTTCCAAAAACCATGCTATCCCGGTAATTTACAGACCGGATCTGCCAGAGAAGAAAAAGAGCTATTATTTTGATATCGGCAGTGCTAAACGTGATTTCGACTGGGAACCGGTCTATAGCTATCGGGACATTCTTATCGACTATGATAAGGAAGTTCAGTCCGGCCGGTTCAAGAGCTTGTAATCGACTGACAACGTCGCGGTAACAGGAACTGACTTTCCTGCTTCGGTATGATCGTATAGGACGTTGCCTGTCGAGGCTGCCACTCTCAAAAACAGGTCCTGATATGACAGAAGACAAGAATCGAGTTCCGTTCAACTGGCCTTACATGACCGGCAAAGAACTCTATTTCATTGCAGAAGCCCATTTCAACGGATGTCTGGCCGGTGACGGTCCCTTTACCGAACGCTGCCATAAGTGGATCGAGGCCAAGACGAGTTGCGCCAAGGCGCTATTGACACACTCCTGCACGGCGGCGCTGGAAATGGCCGCCCTGCTGCTTGAAATAAAGGCGGGCGATGAGGTCATCATGCCCTCTTATACTTTCGTATCCACGGCCAACGCATTTGTGCTGCGGGGAGCAAAGCCGGTATTCGTGGACGTGAGAGAAGATACGTTAAACATCGATGAAAGCTTGATCGAGGCGGCCGTTTCGCCGCGCACGCGGGCAATTGTCCCGGTCCACTATGCAGGGGTTGGCTGCGAGATGGATACGATCATGCAGATTGCCTCGGCTCACGGCCTGAAAGTGGTCGAGGACGCCGCGCAGGGAGTGATGGCGACATACAAGGGGCGGACCCTGGGAAGTATCGGCCACCTCGGAGCCTATAGCTTTCACGAAACCAAGAATGTGATTTCCGGTGAGGGAGGAGCGCTGCTCGTCAATGTACCCGATCTGGTAGGGATGGCCGAGATTTTCAGGGAAAAGGGTACGGACCGCAGCCGCTTTTTTCGTGGAGAAGTTGATAAATACACGTGGCAGGCTGTTGGTTCATCATATCTTCCGGGTGAGTTGGTCGCGGCATTTCTTTTTGCGCAGCTCGAAGAAGCGGACCGCATCACCGCTGTGCGCCTCGATGCCTGGAAGCGTTATCACGAGCTTCTTCAATCCTTTGAATCGGCTGGATATCTACGCCGGCCGATTGTTCCCGGATGAATGCGAACACAACGCGCACATGTATTACATCCTGCTGCCGACCGGGATCGACCGGCAAATGGTCCTTTCCGAAATGAAGTCCCGTGGAATCTCCGCGATCTTTCACTATGTTCCACTGCATCGATCCCCTGCGGGCCTACGCCACTGCAGGACAAGCGGTGATCTGCCCGTGACGGATTCGGTTTCTCAGCGCCTGATCCGGTTGCCGCTCTGGATGGGGATATCGTATGAGCAGCAGGTCCGGGTTGTGAAGACCCTGATTGGCGCCATAAAAGACGAACTGTACCGGGGAGACTCTGCCTCCAGTAAGGGAGCCAGCGTTTTGTCAACAAGTTTTCAAAGTCGATGAAGGGAGCCCGGGTCTCACCTTATCGTTACCTGCCGGGGTAAGCCCGGCCAAATTGCCGGCCGGTTCAACTCCGGCATCCTCCACCACTTTTATGAAATAAAGTCGGAGATTCGGGAACACCGGGCCATCAACTTTCGCCGGTCGTGACAGCGGGAGCGGAGGCTTTCTTTTTTGTAAGCTATTTCTACGAAACCGGCGCTGTTTGAGCTTCGTCTACTTGTAAACATCCCCTCTGTGAACGATTTCGGACAGCAGAAGGACGTCATGTTCCTGATCGATGCGGAAGATGATCCTCATTTTCCCCGAACGCATCCGCAAAAAACCCCTCCATTCCCAGTGACAGGAAATGGTCCATTTTGGCAGGGTTTTGGGATTTTTTCGACACCGCGAAACCGAAAAGCTGTCACCGCAGAGAGCGTTCGATAATTCCAAAAACCCGGTGGCCTGCTCCGAGGGGCTAGGGTCGATCTTTAGAGTACGCAGCGGCTTTTTTCTGTTCCTCGCGTGGCGATAGAACCGACAGGAATTATTTTCTCTTGCTTTTTCTGCGCAATGCGAATCCTGCAATAGTATACATGGGGTGATTTGGCCGTTCAAAACGGCAACCAGAAGCGGCAAAAAGAAGAAAAGCAGGTGAAACGGTGAATGCAGGGAAGAGAGCATGTGCAGGTTTTTGTGATCATTGGATATGGCCCTTGAGATCGGCAGAAATTTCAAAACGCAGCGTATTATCGACATACAAGTGAGAGGCTGGCGATGATACTCGCTGGATGGAACAGGGCACCAACTGGGAGGCTACGCGCATAGGCAACGCCGGTCTCACTATTAGCGACGGCCGACTCGTGGCTTAGAATGCCCATTTTACCGTCCAAAAAGGCCTTCTAATCCAAGGAATCGCCCATTTCTTAATCTTTTAGGCCTCAATTTAAGTACTTCGCCTGGCCCGACCCCTTACGCTGGCCACTATCTCATCTCTCTCAACCCGAGCAGCTTTCACCGGGAGACCCAATTTGACCAGTTTCAGATGGATGGAATACGCTGACCTGCCATTATTTCGACCGAAGCAGCATCAATCCGAGATTCGGGGAGCGCAGAGGCAAGGAATGTTTACTTCCTGGCGGCCCTGCTGGATTAGTGGTATCCGGCGCCTTTGGGCAGTTCATACCCGTAGCGTATCGGGTCGCTCAGGACTGCCTTGATCGCCAAAATCCTAAAAACGTAGCGCTCAGTGTCCTGCGGCAGCTTCATGTGGTAGTAATCCCTCACGCCCTGGGTGCGGGACTCGTCCATGATGCGTTTCTCGCCGCAGTTGTAAGCCGCTATGGCGAGCGACCAGCTCTTGTAGTTGCGGTAAAGATCCCCCAAATACAGGAAAGCGCTGTCGGCGGAGACCTGGAAGTCATAGAGCTTGTCTACCGATTTCTTCTGCCCAGGGGCGTTTAGCAGGGGCTCGCTTTCCGCAATGGCGACATACTTCAGGTCTTCGGGCAGGTTGAGGCGCCGGAGGCTTTCCTCAATCAACGGGAAATAGCTCTCCTTGCGTTTTAACCACCGGTAAACCTGCGCATTGTTGTACACGACGAGAGTGAACTCTTTATCGAATCGCTCCAGGACTTCCTGGTATTCCAGGGGGACGGGCTCCCCGCACAAATCCATCCTGTCGGGCGGAGGATAATAGGGGACCATGACAGGGCCCCGATACACCGGACGCTGGACCTGTCCGGGCGCCACTATCTTTTCTGCCTGAGCCGCCGCTTGAGCGGACGGACCGGTGGGGGCGGTGATTTGCGTGGTTGCACAGCCAAATACGCCAGCAGCGATGAAAAAGGTTGTCACAAGGCAGACCAGTCTCCCGAGCTTGACGCAATCGTGCATAGGGCGCCTCCAAATCAGGTAATATCTCTTGAGCCATATCCCTGAGAGTTCGAGAATGTTTACCGCACAAAAGGGCATCCGCTCTATTCACTTCTCTGCTTATGTAATTGTAACCAATTTAGCGGCAACTCCGGCTAACATAAGGTATTCTTGACCAATGAGATCAGGATTAGATTATGGTACCGAAAATACATGTGTTAAAATGCTTTAGCTATTTTCGGCAGATTAAAATCTTTGCAATATACAAGTGTATATTTCATCGGTTCGTCAAAATAATCACTCTTTATCACTACACGCATTTCCAATGTATTGCCATCTGCGCTAAGCTCACAAACATTAGTCCTAGATCCTTTATCCGATAAAAATGTCTGTTCCAATTTGTTGCCATCCAAACGAGTCCGTAAACGCAGAACATCGCCTTCTCGGTTGTGATACATTAATATAGACCCATCAGTAGGTGCAGGTGGCAATGCATGATCATCAGCAACAATACGGATTTCCTTGCCTGCCAATGCTATAGACACTCTCTTATGCACTCTGGCAGCTTTAGTGATCTTATCTCGGGCAAACGGTCTTACAAACAAATTCATCTTTGCTAAAATTGATTCTTCTATGTGTGCAACATTATCACTCTTTTGAGGAACTAGAAAGAACGTGCCCTGAATGTCAGCCGCTTTTGCGGCTGGTGCCCATGTTAGCGCAAGTATGACAAAAATAGAAAATATCAGTCTTTTCAACCTGTTACCTTTCGTGCTGTACGAATTGGAAACTCTTTCTTTTTAGCCGCATATTATAACCTGGATTTTTCACAAGAATAGGCCAAATTATTCACGGACCGGATGAGAACCAGAACCCCTAAAATCTCAATATCCATAGTTTTTGCTCCAGCTACTTCACCGCCCACGTATCCGCAATCCATTCAAATCGGGTCGGGTCCAATGCCGCTAACTTAAGTAAGTTGCTGAATTGAAGGCACTTTTAGGGTGGCTTCTTTGCCCTGACTTCTCCCGACGCGACGAATCTCAGCCAAATGAGGGGGGGAACTTTCGATCTGGACTCGTAGGATACCGAAATAATGGGTGTTTTCTTAAGTTAACGGCATTGGGCCCGACCCCGTTTGAATGGGTTCTTTCATTGTAATGTCTATCGCCTCTTCTCAGCCTTGCCTGAATGGCTAGGAAGCCCTTCGGGTTGCCTTGTAGTCGCTGAACACCGCAGCTCCGGTGGCATAAAAGGCGTCCTTGCCGACCAGGTCGGTGATCCCCGAACGTTCCAGTTGGGCATAAACCTCATCCGAGACCTCGAAAAATACCAGCCTTGTTCCCTGCTCCCGGAGGAGGGCATAGATGGAGCGCAAAGTTGCGGCCGCGGAGTAGTCGATGTCATCCACGGCGCCGGCACCGATGCAGAACCAGACCAGTGGAGGCTTCGCCTCTTTGGCCAGCCTGCTGACCTCCTCGAACATCTGCTCGGCATTGGCATAATACATGCTGTGATTGAACCGGTAAGCTAGTAGCCCCGGGAGCAATTGGCCCTGGGTTGCCACCGGCTCGGTCTTCCAGCCTTCAGGTTGGGCCGCTACGATCACCGCGTTTTTCGGCCGGTAGCCGTGCCGGGTGTGGGTAACCAGTGACAGGAACATGGCCAGTAGGATACCCTGCTCCACCCCCACAAGGACTACGGTGGCAGCGGTTATGAGGGCCACCCCGAACTCTGCCGGCCGCTCGTGAAAAATCTGCCGCATTCCTGACACGTCAACCAAATCCAGGCCAATCAAGAAAACCACAGTAGAAAGCACCGCGTCAGGCATGAATTCCAATGGTTTGGTCAGGAAGAGGAGCACAAGGAGGACAATAACGCTTGTAGTGATTTGCGCCAACTGGCTGTGCCCTCCTGCACTGTCCACCATCTGCGTCTTGGTGGGGCTGCCGTTGACCACAAAGGCACCAGTTAGCCCAGCGCCCACGTTGGCGAGGCTGAGGCCTACCAGGTCAACATTCTCATTAAAGCGTTCGTCGTAACGGGTGGCATAGGCTCGAGACGTCGCGGCGCTCTGGGCCAGGATTACCACAAATATCGAGAAGGCTGTGGGCAGCAGATCCATGATGAGGCTGACGCTGATGTCCACGTGGGGCAAGCCCACAGCCGGGATGCCGCCGGGAACCGGGCCGAGGATGGTGACCCCGTTGGCTTTCAGGTCGATCGCCCAGCTCACGGTGATGGCGCTGATGACAGCGATGAGAGGGCCGGGGAGTTTCTTGGATATCTTCCGGGAGCTGAGAATGATGATGAGAACGGCCGCGGTCGTTATCAGGGTGGGCCAGTTCGAATGCTGGAGATGCCGGACGTCGTGAATTAATCTACCTAGGGCGCCGTGCCCGCCCTTGGGCAATCCCAGCATGCCCCCCATTTCACCGCTGGCCACCTGCAAGCCCACGCCCGTTAGAAAGCCGATGAGCACGGTGCGGGACAGGAAATCCGCCAGGAACCCCAGGCGAATTAAGCGGGCGATGATAAGCATCACCGCGGCCATGCAAGCCAACACACCGCACAGGGCAACGTATTCGGGCGAGCCCGAGACGGCCAGGCCGGCAAGACCACTGGCCAGAATGGCTGCGGTCGCTGAGTCAGCCCCCACCACCAGGTGCCGGGACGAGCCGAAGATGGCAAACAGGGCCATGGGGATGAGGATGGTGTAGAGGCCGGTGATCACCGGGGTGCCGGAGATCCTGGTGTAGCCCATGACCTCAGGGATGGCCAAGGCAGCCAGGGTCATGCCCGCCAAGATGTCGGCGAACACCATGGACCGATCGACAGGCAGAATACCCTGGAGCATGGGAAACCGCACGCCTTGGGCCCCGGTCTGGGAAGTGCCGGCCATTGTCATCGTCTCGGCTCCTCTCCCGTTGCACTACCCACCAACGGGTGACCGGCACGCTCCAGTGCCAGCCGCCCCTTACACCCGCCAGTGCGGTGCGCAACCGAGAGTTCATAAATACCGCGACTCGCAGCGAAGATGGGATCGTCAGATACTTCAATGCCGTCGGTCACGCGTGTGGGATAGCGCACCCATCTTCAGCACCTTTCGGGAGGTCGGTTGCCACCAGGTGAGGTGAAATGTCTTTTCGTGTTCTCTAGGGTAAGAATCTGTTTGGATGACGTCAACGGGATAAAGATTTTAGGCATCTGCTGACAAAATATCACACTGGATGTCGTTATTGGGCGCAGCTTGAAACAGTGAGGCTTGGAATGGGCGGTCTTCCAGCTCCAAGCCTTTATTTTTTGCTGCCGTTTATGGATGGCACTGGATTCGAAATATAACATATTGTTTTAATTACATTACAATTCACCGCTGACACCCGACTGCTCCTTAGCCCTTTTTCGGGCGAAAGCCATTGCGGTCAATTCTAATGTGTTTCTCCCTAAAACCCAGTCACAGTCTGGTTCTTGCATGTGTGACATCGCCATATTCTCTACTTAACATAATGTATGTAAGGATACACACTGCGCCGGAGGTATGCGGTGGAATATTTGCCGTTTGCGTCGGCCGGGCGGATTGAAAAACCTCCCGCCTGCAGGGAAATTAGTGGAGGATGCTATGAGAAAAGAAATGAGGGAACTCGAAGAACTTAAAGGGATAGGAAAAGTTCTTGCGCAGCGATTAATCGCCGCCAGTTATAGCTCTATCGAGAAAGTTGCCGCAGCGGAAGAATACGGTTTGAAGAGAATTCCGGGCATGACCCCCAAAAAGGTACGATCGATCGTAACCCAAGCCAGAGAGATGACGGCTGCAGCCGAGAAAAGTCGGCGCAAAAACTGGAAGATCACAAGCAGCCGGCAGCATATGCATGGGACCAAGTTTTAATGCAAGAAATCCAGGGGCTCTCCTTCTTCTCGATCTGGTGGGTATTGTTCCAGTTGCCAATACAAAACGCCGCCCACATTGGAAGGGGAAAGCCTTATTTTATCCTGGGAAGTTCTTAGCTGGTTTTGGTCTTGTCCAGCTCGTTCTTGAGTCTTTCGGCTTCCTGTTTGTATCTTTCCGCTTCCTCTCTTAGTTTGGCATCGTTTGAGGGTTCCTGGGTTTCCCCGGATCTACAGCAGGGGAACTTATCCTTTACCTCATCGTAGCTAAGATATGCGGCCGTCAATCCGCCGAGTAGCATGATAAGGGGAATCGTGCCCAGGATAATTTTGGAAACAGCATGATGGCAAATAATGATGCTCAGAAGCCCGAGGAACGCCGCGGCAAGACCACTCACAAAAACCTTCATGTCCTTCCTCCTTCAAATGATTAGCGATCCTGAATAATGTGTAAAATTGCCCCCCCGACAGATTCCGAGAAGCCTTTCGGAATCAGGTTCAATCCGAAAAAACTCTTGTAACGCTCAAAGTCCACAAACTATAAATATCCCAATCAGTGCACGCAAGTGTGAATGCTTAATGATTAATGGCGCGAGCTACCGCATGTATTCGAAAAATATTGCATTCATCTACTAACCTATTAGAATCAAGAGCGTTCTGAACCGCGCAGTTATCCGCTTACTTATATGCCAAAGGATTCACGAGATGCCCAAAAAACTCATCGAGATCGCATCAGAAATTGTCCAGACCCAAGTATCCAAATCCTCCATGACAGCAACCGACATTGCGTCCTCTCTACGGCAGGTTTTCGGTACACTCCATGAACTTCAAAAAGCCGAGTCTGGGGAGATCGAGCTACCCAAAACACAAGAATCCCCGCCGCCCCAGGCACTCACAGCACAGGACTCTATCCAAAACGACAAAGTGGTCTGCCTCGAATGCGGGGCAGAGATGAGACTGCTCACCGGAAGGCATTTGTCGTCGCATGGGATCAGTCCTAAGGAATACAAGAAGAAATATGGCTTCACAATGCGGACTCCTTTGGCTGCAAAGTCATTGACCAAAGCCCAAAGCAAAGCAGCTAAAAAGAGAGGGCTGCCGGAGAAGCTGCAAAAGTATATGGAGGCCAGAAGGCAGGTAAAAACCCAAACAGGAGTTCCTAAAGCGGCAACAAAGCCAGTGACAGCCACCAAACCTAAACCAATGCTGACGCCGCAAAACTCCATTCAGGATGACAAAGTTATCTGTCTCGAATGTTGCGCTGAGATGAAACAGCTCACGTCGAAGCATCTGATCAGTCACGGAATGGACCAAAAGGAATACAGACAAAAATACGGATTTTCGATGAGGACCCCATTGGCGGCGAAGTCTGTGACCGAAGCCCAAAGCAAATCAGCTAAAAAGAGAGGATTGCCCGAGAAACTGACCCAGTTGAATGAAGCCAGAAAAAAGGAAAAGACAGCAGGCGCTGCTCAAACGCTTACTGAGACTGAAACGGCCAGCAAACCAAAGCAGACGAGACTTCGGAAAAAGAAGGCGGTTTGATTTGCTGTAGTCGGAGATAGCCCTTCACCTGGGGCATTGAGATCTGCTTCCATGCATGTTGATGAGCCTTGTCCGGCAATTCATCTGTTGCCTTATAATCTCTTCAACACGGATGGCAAACATGTCGCTCATTCCTTTTGGGTAGGGGTTCCCGGGATGCCTGTCGGCTTAGAGCGGTTTGAACGCCGGTTTCGCTCACTTGCTATGCATGGCTGCAGGGGGAATTCCCCTTTATTTCCTCAATGCATTTGTCCAGTGTAAGTTCCTGAAAGATCTCACGACACTGGCCAGTGTGCCGCATATATGCCACATTGAACTTCTCGGCCCCAGTGTATTGCAGCCTTGCAAAGCCGATTTCGAAATATTCTGAAGTCGCGTTGGGCCTTAGGGAACGTCATGTTGAGCAAAAATAGAAGTAGTGCTTTTTCAGAAACCATTCGGGATGTGAGATTTTTCCACCTGGTTGATAGAACTGACCAAATGACAGCTCGGACTGTATGCACTATCATAGACATTGATTTTCCACTCGTTTTGGGTGCGGCTCTGACAGTTATGGCCATATCTCATGGTCACTTGAAGGAAAGATACCCTCCATGCCGATTCTATTCATCTCACGCGGTACCATGTCCGGCGTCTACCAGTTAGTGGACTGCCTCCACGAGAGCACGGGGTTCAGGTGTGCTTCTCACGAAAGCCTGACCAAAATCGTGAACCGGTACGGCGAACTCGCAACCCGTGTGGTGGAACAGCTTGCAGATGCCATCTCAGCGTACGATCAATTCAGCAAGCTGCGATGGCCATACCTCGTATTGATGCGCCACGCTCTGCTGGAGGAAGTTCTCGAAGACAATATGATCTATAATGGCTACTCGGGCCATTTCTTGTTGCCGACCCTGCAGCATTTCATCCGGGTTCGCATCGATGCCCCTTTGGATCTTCGGATAAAGATGACCATGGAACGTCTAAAATGTGATGAGAAAGCCGCGCGAGATTACATCAGCAAAGCCGATGACGAACGGGTACGGTGGGCCCGGTTTATGTTCGCCCGGGACCTTCGAGACCCGAAATACTATGATGTGCACCTGAACCTGGGGCACATGAGCCTCAAGGCCATGTGCGGTATTTGCGAGCGGGCGATGGCAGAAGAAGAGTTTAAGGTCCTCCATGAGACCAGGACCCAGGTAGAGCATCTTCTTGTTGCAGCGAGCGTCGAGGCGGCATTGGTTACGGACCCTCGAACCCACACGCTCGAGATCGCCGCGAACGTGGAAGAGGGAGTTCTCAGCGTGTCGGGTCCCTATCTTAAGGGCGCTGAAGTGAAGACGGTTATGGAGATCGCCGCAACAGTGCCCGGGGTCGAAAAAGTCCGATACACTCCCGGCTACGCACCAACGTTCGATTCCCAACGGTAAAAACCCTGGCGAAGGAGTTCGCAATGGATGAAAGCAGATTTCATGATGAGCTGGCAGCCGCATTAGATGGCATTCAGTCACTCCTGAGCCGGTCGCTCGAAGTTCAGGAGCAAAGCACGGAGACTGAGAGAGCCATTCACGCCCTTGAAAAACAGCGTACGGAGACCACTTCCGGTTTGCTCGAATATGCCGATACGGAGAGTGCCCTGGCGCAACAGCGAACAGGCATGGCTGAGGAGAGAACGGCACTCGTTCGGGAGCAGACAAGCCTTTCCACCAAGTCGACCGAACTGGCCACTATTCGCACGGATTTTGGGCGAGAGAGGACCCTCATGGCGGGCCAACGCACCGATCTGGCCGTATTGCGCACCGACTTCTCCCGTGCCAGAACCAACCTGGCCGAGCAGCGCACCCGCATGGCGGGCACTCGAACCATCTTCTCCAAAGTGCGCACCGAATTGGCCCGCGGACGAACTTACCTGGCTCTTATTCGAACCGGCCTGGCTTTACTGGCTCTGAGCGTGGCCTTTTTTCGCCTTTTTAGCCTTTCATTGTGGTCTGTCTTCGATGCCTCGCTGGGTCTAGGCAGCCTGGCCATGACCTTTGTCGGCCTTTCCGGGTATTGGCGGTCGTCGCGCCTGATCAAGATGCTGGAAACCGGGACGGTCGAAGCGAAAGAACTGACCGTATAATTTTTCACGATCACCCAAGGCAATGGCCTCTTCAGGGCACATCTCCCGGCAGCAAAAAGCAAGGGGTGCATTCCAGCGCTTACCTTCTTTGCCGATTGGCTGGAATTTGCATGCTTCGATCGATTTGATTTTTCTTCGGGCTAAACGGGCTCGGAATGCTTGGTCCACACTGTTTTATCCACCCAGTTTGAAAAGTAAGGCCGGCTCATCACCGAGCCTTGGGTTCGCTACTCTAAGTTGGCCCATTTCGATACTCTCATTTGGCCCACCCTGAAACCGAAATCGTGTAGCCTGATCCGGTCATTTTAGACTGGAGAGGGAGGCACGTTGGACAGGAGAGGGAAAGTGGAGTTATTCGAGCAAATCCGCAGAGAGTATGAACATGGAGAAGGGACAATTATTGGAGTGGCTAAGAAGCTGGGCATTCACCGGCGGATGGTGAGGGAAGCGTTAGCCGATGCGGTCCCCAAGGAGCGCAAGAAAGCGGTTCGGCAGTGGCCGAAGCTGGCACCGGCAGTTTCATTTATCAATACCATCCTTGAAGCAGACCAGCACGCCCCGCGCAAACAGAGGCACACGGCACATCGCATTTGGCGACGTGTCCGGGATGAGATTCCCGATCTTGATGTGGCAGAGTCAACGATTCGCAAGTATGTGCGTAGTCGAAAGCACGAACTGGGACTGATCAGAGGAGACATCTTCGTTCCGCAATCGTATCGATGGGGCCAGGAGGCACAGGTAGATTGGTATGAGGCCTATGCCGATTTAGATGGCGAGCGGCAAAAGCTCTATATCTTCTGCGTGCGCAGTATGGCCAGTGGAGGAGCGTTTCACCGGGCCTACCCGCACGCTACTCAACAAGCATTTCTGGAAGGCCATGAGTTTGCGTTTGACCACTTTGGCGGTGTTTTTCAAGTTCTGCGCTACGACAATCTTGGATCGGCGGTAAAGAAGATCTTACGTGGGCATCAGAGGGAGGAAACGGCAAGATTTATCGCTTTTCGCTCACATTGGGGGTTCCAATCGGAGTTTTGCACTCCTGGCGAGGGACACGAGAAAGGGGGCGTTGAAGGTGAGGGAGGATATTTTCGTCGCAACCATCTGGTTCCAGTCCCCAAAGCCCGCAATCTCGAAGATCTCAATGAACAACTCCTTAAGGCTTCTCAAAGCGATGAAGGGCGTGTGATTAGCGGACAACCCCGGAGCGTGGGCGAGTCCATGACTATTGAGTGCGACCAGTTACAGCCTTTGGCCCAGGAGGGTTTTCAATTAGCAGCGATTCACTATCCAGTAGTCAACGCGAAAGGGTCGGCAAAGGTACTGACGAACTTTTACTCGGTGCCATTGCCGGCAGGGGTGGAAGTACAAGCCAAGGTATACCCGGCCTACGTGGAGATCTGGCATGCGGGCAAGCTCGTAGCCAGGCATGAACGCTCGTTCGGGCGTCAACAAAAAGTGCTCGATCTGGAGCATTACTTGGAAGTTCTAATGAAAAAGCCGGGCGCTTTTGCGGGTAGCACACCTCTTGAGCAGTGGAGGCATCAAGGAAGGTGGCCGGAGTGCTACGACCGGTTCTGGGCAAAGCTTAAAGAGCGCCAGGGCAAGCAGGAAGGGACCCGTGCCATGATCGAGGCTCTCATGCTGGGCCGCGAGTATGGCTACGAGCAACTGGAAAGAGCAGTAGCTGAGGCCCTGGCATTGGGCTGTTGCGATGTGAGCGCAGTCCGATTGCTGCTCCACTCGGTCAATACCGCGGAGCGGAGGTCGGCTGAGCCTGTAGAGATTGGAGAGCTAAGTTGCTATGACCGTCCCCAGCCCCGGATGAATGAGTATGACCAACTGCTTCGCAACTGGTCGGGCGGGGAGGTGGTCCAATGAGCGCTCCAACGGTTGGCCTACAGGAATCAACGATTGTTGAGTATGCCAAACAGTTGCAGCTCCCGACACTGAGAAGACAGTTTTCTCGATTAGCCGAGGAGGCTGCAAAGCAAAACCAGAGTCATCTCAGTTACCTCGAAACTTTGCTGGAATCAGAGTTGGAGGAAAGGGAGCGCAACGCTATTGCCCGGCGCATCCAAGAGGCACACTTTCCGAAGGTGAAAACACTCGAAGAGTTCGAGTTCGGCAAGACGCCGCATGTGCCTGCGGCCTTGATCCGAAACCTCGCCGATGGAGGCTATCTCAAACGAAGCGAACCCGTACTTCTTTTAGGCGAAGCGGGAACGGGAAAGACCCATCTGGCAACGGGGCTCGCGGTTGCTGCCTGCCGCCAGCGCAAACGGGTTCGGTTTACGACGGCAGCCAACCTCGTAAACGAACTCATCGAGGCCAAAAGCCAAAACGTGGTTAAGCGTGTCACCAGCCGTTGGACACGCTTTGACCTGATTGTGATCGACGAGATGGCTTATGTAACAATACCGGAATCGGCTGCGGAGCTGCTGTTTCAGGTGATCGCGGGACGAGCGGAGCGGGCGGCTGTGATCGTAACAACGAATCTGCCGTTTTCCGAATGGACCACGATGTTTCCCAATGCGCGGCTTTGTAAGGCAATGCTGGACAGGTTGACGGACCAGGCGCACATCATCGAGACCGGAAACGAATCATACCGCTTCCGAAGGACGCTCGAGAAAAGGAACGGCGGCAAAAAATGAAATCCAAACGATCTCTTCCGCCTCCCAGCTTTTGACTGTCAACACTGCCGGTGGGGGTTGAAACTCCGGTCGCCCTACGGGCTCCCTGCGTTTCAACCTCGACCGGCAACCCTCAATTTTGGGGTGGAATAGACTAACAAGAAGATTGAAAAACCAGAGGCGTCGATCCTGAGGCAGGGGATCGGTCAGTTTTACTAAAACGAATCAAAAACCAGACTTTGGGGTGGGCCAAATGAAAGTATCAAAATGGGCCAAATCAAGTTGACGAAACCAAGCCTTTGGGGAAAGTGATCCTAGTTTCGCCTTCAAAACCGAAATCAGCTCCTCGACCTCTGCAATCCGGTCCTTAGTCTCCTTGATTTTCTGTTCGACTACCGCTGGATTTTTAAGCCATTCATCGAGACTTTCTTTTCCTACAAGCCGATACAAAAGCGGATACACAATTTCGCATCCGCCCTTTTTGCCGACTTCGAGGGCCAGATGGATTGATTGCAGGTCCAGTCGGTAACTTCCTTTGATCTTTTTAAGTAATTTCAATCGAACTTGCACTTCTTCCTTACTGAGCGATTCTAAACACTCCAAGAGGACCCGGCTGACTGGTTCCAGTTCCGACATATCTTGTCTCCAGTGATTTCGCCGGGCCGAAACCGGGCAGGTTGGTGGGTTATATGTAAGCCGATGGTATCGGCCATTTATCTCTTTAGGAAGGCGCTCATTGCTCCGACACTATCACTGAGGTTTCATTCTTTTCCTCCAGAGAGCCGAGAGTAGGGCCATTGTGGCACCTTTCTTCTCGGCTCTCACCATTTTAGCAGGTTCATCACTGGGGCCGAAACCGGGCCGGTTGAGTTCGAACTCTGTATTCCTCAGTCTCCCTCCCCATTCATTGCGGCCCGCAGAACAGCGGAACACTTGAAAGTCACCACTTTTCCGGGCGGCAGCATCATAAGGCAAGATTCTGCACATGCGGTGGTTCCTGCTCTATAACTTCATACTACCGGCTTGGAGGTATTTTCCCATCGGTGGTCCTGTCAACTTCTCTTGAAGGTGGTATTTTTTTCACGTGAAGGCGCTTGACCGTCGAATGTTGGATCTATCAGGTGGCGCATCTTGGGCTGGACAACCCTGGGTACAACCTTCGGAATGTATCCGAAGTCCTTCGATGCATCTGAGAAGCCGTGGAAAAATTGGAGTTGTCGATAAAATATTTCTTGCCTGGACCCCAGCCGAATCGGGGTACACAGGCCTCATGTGTATCCCCGATGGCAGGGTTGTCAGGGTTGTCAGCAAAATTAGTAAGCTCCTACCGCCCCCATTATACTCGGTGCGGTCGGGCCATAGCTAAACGCGCCCTGGCAGGTAGCCTCTGACCTGTCCAAATCTCTTTTCTCCGCAACATGTCCACAGGACAAGCATGACGGCAAGCTGATGTGAGGCAGACAGCCAAAGCCGCAATCCGCCTGTGCGCTAAAAAGAGAACCACTGAATAAAACAACTGCTAATGCCAATCCAAGAATCAGTTTCTTGCTCATCTTTATCTCCTTTATCACCAAAAACGTCCAATAGTCATTCTTTTAAATTCTACAACCATCTAACAATGCAATGTAATTCATGTTAGAGGTAATATAAGCCGACCTGGGGTCTTGTCAACTGCAAATGAGGTGCAGACTAAGCGAGAACAGAAGACACTATTAGTACTTTTATCCTATAATATCATGTAATTAAAGATTTGTATTAAATCACTACTGAAAAGAAATGTTTTTCCGAAGATAATAAACTTCCCCAAATTGATGCTTCTTCGAGCATGCAGGTTATGGGACACTGGATGCTGATCTGCGGATGTGAATGTAATAAGTCTCAAAGTCGAAACGCAGGCTTACAATTCAAGCGTTTGAGCCGGCCATCAAAATTCAGGCAAGGATAGAGCGGTCAGGGATGAAGTGATTGCCTCCATTAAAGTCTCCCGGGAGACTTGCTCAATGAATCCCCAGCTTGTCGAGTGAGGAAATGTGGAGGTGAGAAAATAATCATGGATCGATCGGGTGAGGCATCTTTAGCTGGGCAACCCGGTAGATAACCTTTGCCATTTGTCCTGGGTCCTTTTTCTTAGCGTTTGCGGTCTGCAATACTTGGAATATTTCTAGAACATATTGATATTGTGAACGTTTTGTTGAAAGGGGAGTATTTGTATGAGTTCCCGCCGGCAAAAGGTTGTCACAATCACTACGTGCCTGTTTGCGAAGACAATTCGAAGCCCGGTTCAGAATCATGGGCCTTCCCTTCCGGACGTTTCTTAAGTTCCTCAGTGCATTGGTCCAGTGTAGATCCTGAAAGATCTGCCACCACTCTTTCTGTCCCGTGTCCCTAGTGGCTCACTATCCACTTTGAACGGGCTCTTCTTTCTTACTTTATTTTATGACAATCAGTACGAGAGTAGCTTTTTAGAGGGTATGAAATGTGGTTTGTCATCCCTGGCTCTATTCCCTTTGGCCTCACGAATGCTTATGTTTGATACGAATCGAATATTGAACCCTAGATAACAATGGAGAAACAATAATGATTCGGAAATCAATACATATTTTAGCGTTGTCCTTCGGACTATTAGCATGCTCTCTTGAAGGAGAGTTCAAATGCGTCACTCCTGGCACGATTCCTTTCCCCTTCGGGGGTGGTATAGTGCAACCCTTGGTATCGACTCCTCAGTATGATTACATCGTGCCGCAAACGGCAAGGGATCGACTAATAATTGACGAGCAGCTCCATGGAACCAGGGACGCCCCAGCAGGCGGTATTGGCGTGATGCAGAAATGGGACTTTTAGGGAACTCTGTCCCTTTTGCCTTGCTTGCGAGGGAATATACCGCACTGGGTCTCCAGAGGCAAGGATGGAACAAGCCGGCAGTTGACATCCAGGTGATGAAGCAATCATTTATCAACCGCCGGTTAAGGGGTTATTGCAATTCATTCAATCGAGTATCGCCCCAGTGGTCAGTAACATAGCGGGCGAGATCCTGTGCGTTTGCAAGCGACATATCTATTCCTCATTACCTCTCAAACAAAAAGTCGGCTTTTATTTCTGGCCGACGCGGATTGTCGATTCTTCAGTATTTGTTTGGCGTTTGTGCGTCGCCGATGAGACAAGTCCCCAGGCGCTATTCCGTTGCGGGGCTAAACCTTGCAGACATTCTACCTGTCCCGATATAATCGACTTTCTCACAACCATTGCACTGATCGACTACGGGGATATTCATCGTCATAACATCTCCTTACCTTCGATCAATTTGAGTCTTCCCCTTTGAACTCCAAACTCCTTGCAGCTCCCAACGGTTGGGAGAAGAAAGTCGATCTTTTTGCGTCGTTGGCCTGGCATGCGGTCCTGGTACTCAACAACAAAAAACTCCCCTCCGACTTCAAGTCGAAATCGATCTCCGAATTTAAATTGCTTGGCCAAATCGGGGCTAAATGCGACTAACCGGTAACGATCTGCGGGAACAATTCGATGCCCGGATGCAGTGATGTCTGGGTTGATTTTCTTCGTACATCGCGGGACTGGTGCGTAGGCTGTAACCCTCACCTGTAGAACTGGCAGCGCGGCAAGCACGCAGATGGCAAGGGCCGTAAGCCTTTTGAGAAAAACTCTCATTGGGCGCGGCTCCTTTATCTGGTGTTGTCGACCATCCAGTTTTTGGTATGGCCATTGACAACATGAGTTAGAAACTCCTGGTTAAGGTTTCGGTCAGGCGTAATTTAGATAGGTCAAATTACGGGTGAATACGGTTTTAGACGTAATTTGGTGGAGATGGAATCCCTTATTATGTGCCGACTGTATCACGCCGACAAAAAAAAGGCCACCCCAGAAGCTTTGAGAGCAGAATCCGACCGCAAAATAAGGGTTTGAGCCATCGTGCCTTATTGGGATATTCTGTATATAGCATATAAAATATTAGTGATGACATTGATGACAAATCATATAACACGTTGTTAACGTTCACTTTGTTTGTCATCATTACTGTCATGACGTTGATTATTACTAATGACAAATTCTCAATCCTCATCCATCCCATCAGGGATGCCTGGCTCATGTTCGATAGTGGATCGTTTAAAAAATAAAATTACACTTAGCGATGAGTTTAGTCATATTTAAAGTACAAGTTGCAACTATTACTTTACTTTTAAATAGTAGTGTGTATATTTAACAATAGGAAATATGTAACTATCCGAGAATTGATTGTTATTGTGAACAAAAGGCATTATTTCTGAGTAGTTCAATGTACTGCACCCAATCTAAGATAAATAGTAAAATGGCGGAAGGTCGAGTTAAATGGTTTAATAAGGGGATGGGTTACGGATTTATCGAAACCAGCAAAGGTAAGGATGTATTCGTTCACTACTCATCCATCGCCGGCGAAGGATTCAAGTCGCTGAGGCAAGGCGAGCGGGTAAGTTTCACCGAAGAGGAAGGGGCAAAGGGGCCTCAAGCTACTCAAGTGAAACGGATCTAGGGAGGCCTGGGCAAAATGTCAGCCGGATGAAGAAAGGCTTCGACTTTTTTCAAGACTGAATTGACTGTCGTTTGAAATGTTGGCTTTTAGCTTAAGGGCTCTAATTCGAGAGGGTGTGGAACACCGAATTGTCAGGATGTCTAAGGAGGATGCGTTTTTCATCATTCAACCATCTTGAGGAGTAAAGAAAATGACGAAAGCTGAATTGGTTGCAACAATCGCAAATGAAGTTGATATTGCCAAATCACAGGCTGAAAAAGTGGTGGACGGATTTGTTTCGGCTGTTTCGGCCGCTTTGTCAGGCGGAGACAAGATTACGTTGGTAGGTTTTGGGACTTTCAGCGTCATGGCAAGGATGCAACGTGAAGGCCGAAATCCCAGGACCGGCGAAAAGATTCAAATTCCGGCGTCAAAAGTTGTCAAGTTCAAAGCAGGCAAGACTCTCAGCGAAAAAGTCAAATAGCAGAATTTAATCCCCTCTCATTCAATAAGATGATCTGAAGGGACTGCTCGCGCGAATGGATTGGCGGCCAGTCCCTTCTGTGTTTCCTCTCCGGATTCCGGCAAGCAAGCCGGCCGTATAATTGACAATAGTTCCCAGCTCAATGAGTTGGCTGTGTGGACTTTCGATGAACCTGAGTTGGCCGCAGCATCAAAAAATTCTTCGAGATGAATCTATGTGCCATCTGCCTGGTCCGTATCGCCTTGTTGGAAGGCAGCCGCCTCAAAAATATCGCTTCTGTTCTCAGGTATGCGCCCTCCGATCAATTGTTACGATTTTTCTGCATATCTTTGACCTCTCCGACCAGGTCCTTGCCGTCAGGTCCCAGGATGCACTTGTACGGGATGTCACAGGCATCGCTCCAGAATCCATTTTTTCGGTTCTTTGCAAAGTCTTTGAAGAAGCCGTCAACCGAACCGTAGGTTTCTTTTATCACTTCGTTCAAAGCACGCTTTTCATCCCCCTTGAACTGTTCGCATTTTTCGAAAAACTTCACCATGAATTCATTATTCGGATCAGGGTGATTGCCCTGGACACAATAGATCCAGAAGGGGGTTGCCGAATAATCTGCATGATACAGGTCCATTTTCGTATCTCTGAAGATGGTGTCCAGCTTGCAGGTACGACTCACCATTCCCCACACAAAAACCTCGGCCCAGGCCGCAGTGCCCTCCGTGAACCAAAGGTATGGTTCTTGAGGGTTCCACCGCGTTTTGTACCCGTATGCGTATTGCAATTTATGGAATAACTCGTGGGCGGAAGTCGGCTTCCGGATGGCGATGTTCTTCACCCAGTCATACGAATTGAACTGGATCGGCCCGCTCGGAGGATCGGAAACCCCATAGCAGTCCATGTCTCGAAAAACCACCTCTACCTTGTCCTGACCCGGGGCCGTGTAGGGTTTCCTTCCGAAGAGCGTAGTATATTTCCCCAGGCCGTCTCGAGGTATTCCGCAGTGTCTTTTATAATCTGCTGGTCACTGATATTGTCCTCCGAATGCCTGCTCCGGTTTGTCCATTTGAGGACGAAGTGGTCGGTTTCATAGCGGTTCTCAAAGAAAGGCATCGGGCTGTCAACGGTGCGGTCATTGGCCAACGCCTCGATGACGGGCGCAAAACCGATGGATGCGGTCATGTTTATTATTACTGCAACCAGTATTACTATGGTCAGCTTCGCAAGTTTCATAACAAATTGCTCCTCGGGGACTTAATTCAGACTACGATGGATTTTAAACGGTGAGTTGAAGGAAGGCAATAAAAAGTACGTTTAATTATAGTAGTTTAGAGTAAAAGTGATTTTAATTATTGAATAAGGTTCTGGAATCACAGCTTCATTTACATCGCGTTATTTAAACACCCACCTGTAATAACCCCGACCAGCTTATAATCCACGTTTCGCCGGTATAGCCGATGTCCTTTTGCCCATAAAATGAAGGAGACGGTACTTTCCTTACTACTTGATTACCCAAGAGGAAATCAACCTTCTTGGTGAAAGAGCCAAACTCGAGATTTTCTCCCGCTGTAAATCTCATCTCGATGATGCTGATATTGTAATTGCTCTTCTCGACGGCCCTCAGGTCGATGATGGCACAGCTTGGGAGATAGGTTATTTTTACGCCGGAAAATCAGCCGAACAGAAAATTATCGGGATCAGGACTGATTTCCTCAGGGCTGGTGAGAGTTAGAAAGCTGTAGTGAATGCGATGATTGAATGTTCGTGCGATTGGATTGTGAGGTCAACAAAGGGGTTTTTGGCAACGGTTTCCCGTCTCTTCCGATACTCGGCATGCCTGCTTTATTTTCTTGCCTCCACTGCTATTTGACATTACTGTTGATTGTGTGTTTAGAAAGAGTCCAAACCAACAATATAGAAGGATTTGAAGAGTATGCCTCAAGGTACGGTAAAGTGGTTCAACGATCAGAAGGGTTACGGATTTATCACGGTTGAGGGTGGTGGAAAGGATGTCTTTGTTCACCATAGCGGCATCGAAGCTTCCGGCTTCAAAAGCCTACAGGAAGGTGATGTTGTCAGCTTTGAAATTGAACAGGGCGCCAAAGGTCCATCGGCAGTCAAGGTAAAGAAGCTCTAACCGAACGGCTCTTATCAGGAATTCCAGCTAAATTCTTTATCTCTCAGTCACTTTCCCCATTCATTGCGGCTCGTAGGACGTTGGAGTATTTGAAAGCCACTGCTTTCCTCGGTGGCGGCGCAACAGGCTCGCCCGTCTGGGGATTTCTGCAATTAAGGTTGAACAGCATGCAAACCATTTTGGTTGTCGATAATGAGATGGTGATAAGAGAAGGCTGTCGGCGTCTTCCGGCTCAGGAAGGCACTTAAATGTCCCACCACTTACATCATTACATCTGAAAACCTATGCCCCTCTGGCATGCTCATTGGCTTCCTGTTTACGCTTGCACTCTATGCACAAAGTCGTCACAGGCCTGGCTTTCAGGCGGTCTGTTCCGATATCGTCACCACATTGCTCGCACTGCCCGAAATTACCTTCCTCAATCCTTTGCAGGGCCTCTCGAATCTTGGGGATCAGCTTTCGTTCCCGGTCCCGTATGCTGAGCATGAAATTCCTGTCGGATTCAAGAGTCGCCCGATCTGTGGGATCAGGTGAGTTTTCCACCTTATCGGTCATGAGGGCCACTGTTTTTTCCGCTTCTAAATAGAGCTCATCGAGTCTCCTAAGAAGCAGATCCTTGAAATATGCTTGAGTGTCCTTATCCATATTAAAACTCCGCTGCCAGGTTTAAAGCCTTCTGAATATCATTAGCGCCATTGAGAGTAAAGGGAAGTCACATCAATATTAATTGGCTTAACTGCGCTCAAACAGCTCACTCTTTCCCCCGGTTTTGAAAGTCAGGCGTGTATCGCGAATGCTGGTTCCAGGGCCATAGCCTCGCACATATTGGTGGTCAAGCCAAATTCGATATCTTCTCTCGCTGAAAATCTTCTCTCGCTGAAAATCTTCTCTCGCTGAAAATCTTCTCTCGCTGAAAATCTCATCTCGATGATGCCGACCTCATGATCGCTCTTCTCGACGGCCCTCAGGTGGATGACGGGACTGCATGGGGAATTGGGTATTTTTACGCCAGAAAATCAGCCGAACAGAAAATTATCGGGATCAGGACCGATTTCCGCCGGGCGGGTGAGAGCAGTGGGGCGGTAGTGAATGCTACTGATCGAGGGGGCGTGTGATTGGATTGTGAGGAACAGGGAGGAGCTTGATTGAAATTCACGGGAAAGATACTCCATCATCGACCATCGAGCATTGATGGCGCTGCTGGGGATACCCTCAATCGAGGCACTGCGCCGGTCACACAACGAGTGGGTGGAAGAGGCGCTCGCACGGGCCGAACGGGTCCGGGAAGGCAAGTGGACAGAGAGCGTTGCCGTCGGGAGCAGGGATTTTGTTGAGACCATGAAGGCCAAACTGGGGATCAGGGGAAGGGCCGCAGAATCTCCGGAACGGATGGCGAATCCAGCCTCCGCGAACCCCAGGCTTCTTACAGTGATGATTTTAATGGCTAAATCGGGCTTTTAAGCCGCAAAACTGGTGCGTATTTTAACTTTTATCTTTAGATATCCACCTATTAGCTTGGCCCGAGCCCGCTTGTACCGCTTGCTCTTAAGTTAGCAGCATTGGGTCCGACCCCGCTTGTTCTTGCGCGTGCTGAATCTGGCTATGCTTTGTTGAACCTCTTCTTGTATGCCGCCAACCCTGCCAGACCGGAGCAAAGGAGGAGCATAGTGGAAGGCTCAGGCACGGAAGTTCCACCTCCATTTTGTGCTGTAATCAAAAGTTCTTCTTCTACATATCCATCGGGTAAGGTTTCAGGCTCAATTTCCCATCCTAATCCGTTGCCCAAGCCGTTAACTTCTACGCTGAGGCTATTCCAGCCGGTGATATTATCGGCAAACACAAAATTCCAGTAATCGTTTGCCGACGCGTTAAAGCCGTGAGTGAAATCGAACTCTACGTTGCCTCCCGTAAAGTTGGCGTTGCCATTGATTTGCAGCACGTCGTACTGCCCGCTTCTCAGCCCGCCAATCTCGAACAGCATGTTACCGCTGCTGGAAAAAGTGCCATTGATGGTGAGCGTTCCCGGAGAATTGCCATGTTGAACGGTTGCCCCGCTACCGATGGTCACATTGCTCGTGATGGTGCCATTTCCGCTAAGGATACCGCCCTGAATACTAACAGATTTTTGGGTTATGCTGCCGTTGTTTGCGGTTTGACCGGCAGTCTGGGTATAGTTGCCTGTGCCGGTGATTGCGCCATTGTTGGTGAGCGTACCGGAGTTGTTCAAACCTCCGTTATTGGTAAGAGTCCCGCTGTTGCTCAGAGTACCTCCAGAGACATTGTTAATTGTGCTGAGGTTGTCATTGTACAAAGTTCCTTTGTTGGTCAGCGTGCCGCTGTTGTTCAGCGTACCGCCGGAGATGTTGTTCAGGGTGCTGACATTGCCATTGTACAGGGTGCCGCTGTTATTTAGCGTGCCCGAGTTATTTAGCGTGCCACCTGAGATGTTGTTCAGGGTCCCGGAATTGCTAAAAAACACGCCAGAATTGCTCAGCGTGCCGTAGTTATTCAGCGTACCGCCGGAGTTGTTGGATAGGTTGTTATTGAAGCCGTTAATGTTGTTCAGCGTGCCGTAGTTGTTCAGCGTACTGCCGGAGTTGTTGTTGAGCTGGCCGTTTATGTCCAGCATGCCGGAGTTGTTCAGCGTGCCGCCCGAGTTCTCCAACACGCCATCGCCAATCTGCAGCGTGCCGCCCGAGTTGTTGTTCAGCATGGCGCCGGAGTTGTTGTTGAGCCGGCCGTTTATGTCCAGCATGCCGGAGTTGTTCAGCGTGCCGCCGGAGTTGTTGTTGATGGGACCCCCCACGGGGCTGTTAAGGAGCGTGCCTCCGGAGTAGTTGTTTAGCGTGGCGTTGTTTTCAGCGTGGCGTTGTTGTTCAGCGAGCCGTAGTTGTTCAGCGTGCCGCCAGGGTTGTTGTTCAGCGTACCGTTGTTGCTCAGTGCGCCGTAGTTTTCCAGCGTACCGCCGGAGTTGTTGTTCAGCGTGCCCGCAGCTGTGATTTCTATATCGCCATTATTATCAAAGGGATTAGCGCTGTTATACGCGTTTGGGTCAGTCACGGTGATGGTTCCCGTATTCGGATTCGGCAAAATCTGATCAGCATGCACCGCGGAGGGGATCACGACTATAACTATTGCAGCCATGATGAGGGAAATTTTTCTGCAATTCATAACACTTCTCCCTTTTCGATGATCAATCAAAAGATTCCAAGAAACTGTTTCGTTTTAGTATTTCTTCTATTTTTAAGGGCAGATGACAAGGTGGAGAATCGATCACACCATTTTTCCAAGCTGCCACAATCAAAGCAAATGTCAAGGGGATTTTAGAGGGTAGATATTGGGCAAATAGTCTATACAAATACTCATTTATAGACCGACGTTTCAGTCTCATGGAAACAATTCGATAGCCAATACTAAATGCGAGGAAATATGAAGACTCCGGCACTCGCAAACAGGACAGTGTTGAGTATGGCGTAGTCTGAAATCGTCGATTGTGGGCATCATGTATGGGCCAGCGGTGAGAAAGAATGGGGTCACACCTACACTTTTCACACCCCGAGTTCCCTCTTAAGCATTCAGACGGACTCAGGATTCGGATCGAAGGGCAATGCTTCTCAAGCTCGACCCTACGCTTTAAGAAATCCCTGTCCAACGTCACGAATCGTTGGTACCCGTTATGAACGGCGTACATCAGATGCTTTGCATCGTCCGATTTCAGCCCGGCGGCAAGAAGATCCGAGTACAGTGGTTCATCGATAATATCTGTGACCAACGGGCTACTGATCCAGCCACCAAGCTGATCCATCTGCATGTGGAAGCCCAAGACCTTGTGATCGTCTTTGGCCAGGTCAGGTTCCGAAAGGCCCGTCTTGAGTTTGGCCTGATACTCAGACGGCGCGCGTTCCATCTCTCTGGGCGACTGACGCGAGGTTCCAATAACAACGCAATTCGCTCTTGCCCAATCGATGAGTTGGTCGATCGCGTCCTGCTCGGCCTTGTCGTAGTCACGCCTCGTGATCGCCGAGATGACAGTGTTCTCGAAATAGATTTTCAACATTCCAATTCAGAGCCTCCTACCGGCCGGTTTTCTGCCGCGTGCTTCGCATGTATGATGGACAGAGTGAGGGGTTAAATTCGATTCACCCTGAATTAATGGACAGGAGATGGGCAGGAAAAAAAATGGGGCTAGCCTTATTTCGGCTAACCTATTGAAATTACTGGCGCGCCTGGGGCGACTCGAACGCTCGACCTACGGATTAGAAGTCCGTTGCTCTATCCAACTGAGCTACAGGCGCGCTGTCCTCTTAATAGTGATTTGTTACCCGGGATGTCAATAAACTTTCCGCAGTTCGGGTTTTCGGCCCGGAAACATTTTGAAAGAAACGGGAAAAAACCGGGTTCGCGACGGGGGCGGGTGATGCCCGCGATCATCGGGTCCCGGCCGATGGTGCGCGCGATGACGCAGGGCCTGTTTTACATGCGGCATTGGCTTGTTCCGGGCCCGACGCCCGCCATTTTGTTTTGCGTTTTCGGCGAAAAATCGTTACCTCTAGTAAACGTTACCCGGCCGTTTCGAGTCTAATACTCAAAATGCGCCGCCATATGGATGTTTTTCGGCTTAAGGGAGATAAAATATGATGAGTCGACCGACGCAATGGCTGAGCTTGACAGGAGGCATCCTGGTCCTCGGATACGGTGTATTCAAGTTGTTTCAACCCCAACCGGAATGGGTCCCCATGATATTGGGCCTGTTGATAATAGCGTTTTCGGTTTCCCTGCTGACAAAGAGCAGGCCCGGGAAAGGGGAATCGGACCGAAGGAATGAGTGATTTTCATGGGCTGGGGCCGTTTGGGGTCCGGCAGGCCCGGTTTCGGGAATCGGTCATTGCGGTTGCGGGCTGTTGTGGTCAACAGCTTGCAAAGACAGGCAAAAATATAACTCCCTTGACGTATCGGGCCAAATCATCTACGTTTCGGCTTTTGTGATCGGCGGGGTCATTTATTTTTGGAAGGCGTCCGGTAAATGGAAGATTTGAACATCGTGGTGCGGGAACGGCTGGATAAGGCCGCCGAATTCGAAAGGCAGAATATAGCGCTTTATCCCAACGGATATCCCGTTGCTCATAAGATAAAGGATGTGCTCGGAGGCGCCGCCGGAAAGACGGCTGAAGAACTTGAATCGGACGCCTCGGCCTATACGGTTGCCGGCCGGGTCCTTTCGGTGCGCTTATTCGGCAAATCGCTTTTCATGCACATCGCCGACTCGGATGCGAGAATTCAGATATATGTCCAGCAGAACCAGGTCGGGCAAGAGAGCTACTCGTTGGCGAAAAAGCTGGACATTGGCGACATAATCCGTTTTTCCGGGCCGCTTTTCATAACTAAAACCGGCGAAGTAACGCTTTTAGCGAAAGAATTCGTGCTGCTCGCCAAAACCTGCGGCCTCTGCCCGAAAAGTATCACGGCCTCAAGGACATAGAGTTGCGTTACCGCCAGCGCTACGTCGACCTGATCGTAAACGAGCAGGTCCGGGAGACTTTTCGCAAGCGGGCCCGGATAATCGCGGCAATGAGGCGGTTTTTTTCCGAGCGGGGGTTCCTCGAAGTCGAGACGCCCATGATGCAGGCCATTCCCGGAGGGGCGACGGCCAAGCCCTTCAAGACATTTCACAATGCGCTGAACATGGACTTCTATCTAAGGATAGCCCCCGAGCTTTACCTGAAACGGCTGCTGGTCGGCGGATTCGAGCGGGTCTTCGAGCTGAACCGCAATTTCCGCAATGAGGGGGTATCCACTCAGCACAATCCGGAATTTACGATGCTCGAGTTTTACCAGGCCTATGCAACTTATGAAGACCTGATGGAACTGACCGAAGAGCTTTTCCGCCTGATCGCCGTGGAGGTAAACGAAGGCAGGACGGTCCTCGAATACCAGGGCGACGTTATCGATCTCTCGGGGCCGTGGGCGCGCTACAGCTTCATGGAATCGCTCACCCGCATCGGGGATGTCCCGCAGGGGGCGTTGGAGAACTTCGATGAGGCTGTCGCTTTTGCAAGTCCCTGGGCATCGGGATCGAGCGTTTCGAGGGTCACGGAAAGCTGCTCACCAAGATATTCGACCTGGTGGTCGAACCGAGGCTGATCCAGCCGACCTTTATTTACAGGTATCCACTCGAGGTATCGCCTCTTTCGAGAAAAACGGAAGGGGACCCCGAATTCGTGGACCGATTTGAACTGTTCATCGCGGCCCGGGAGATGGCCAACGCCTTCTCGGAATTAAACGATCCGAGAGATCAGCGCGAGAGGTTCTCGCGCCAGTTGGAGGCGTTCAAGGCGGGGGACGAGGAAGCCCACCAGATGGACGATGACTATATCAGGGCGCTCGAATACGGTATGCCTCCGGCGGCCGGCGAGGGAATCGGGATTGACCGGCTGGTTATGCTTTTTACAGATTCTCCCTCTATAAGGGATGTTATTCTTTTTCCTCATATGAGACCTGAAAAGAAAAGCCAATAAGATATCATGAGCTTCGAATTTTTTATAAGCATACGGTACCTGCTGGCAAAACGCAGACAGACATTCATTTCCCTCGTTACTTTTATATCGATTGCCGGAGTGGGGGTGGGGGTTACCGCCCTGATAGTCGTTCTGGCGGTAATGAACGGGTTCCATGACGACCTTCGCGGCCGCATTCTCGGCATCACCTCTCATGTAAATATCACAAGTTTTGCCGGGACGATTTCGAACTACAGGGAAGTTATGGCCGAAGTCGAAAAGGAAAAGGGGGTAGTCGGGTCAACCCCCTTCATATATGCGCCGGTCATGATGACATCGGGCAGGAGCGCGGGGGCCGTATTGCGCGGGATCGACCCGCTTACTGCATCAAAGGTCCTGAAACTCCAGGAAAACCTCGTCCGGGGAAACCTCGCCGATCTGGTCCAGCCTTCACAGGAAGCCCCGGGGACCTATCCCGGCATCATCCTCGGCTACGAACTGGCGAATAATCTGAACACAAGGGTAGGGGAGTATTTAACGATCATCTCGCCGTCCGGCCGGCTGACCCCGATGGGGCAGGCGCCCAGGAGCAGGCTTTTTAGGGTGGTCGGGATCATACAGTCCGGGATGTACGAATACGATAATACGCTTGCATATGTGGATCTCCCCGTTGCCCAGCAGTTCCTCGGGATCGGCGACTCCGTTACCGGCATTGAGGTCAGGGTCGATGATATCTACAAGGCGGGCGAAATCGCAGAAGCTTTGAAAAAGCGCCTTGGGCCTCCTTTTTATATCAGCGACTGGATCAAAATGAACAGCAGCTTTTTTTCCGCGCTCAAGCTGGAAAAGGCGGTAATGTTCGTAATCCTGACGCTGATAATACTGGTGGCGGCCTTCAATATAGTGAGTTCGCTGACAATGCTGGTCATGGAAAAGGGCCGCGATATAGCGATACTCAAGGCCATGGGGGCGACCACGGCCAGCATAAGGAAAATTTTCGTCCTGGAAGGGTTTCTCATCGGCATATGCGGAACCGCCCTGGGCGTTCTGGGCGGCTACACTTTATGCTCTCTGCTCGGGAGGTACAAATTCATCGATCTGCCCATCGACGTTTATCACATCTCGAAGCTCCCGGTTAAAATGGAAACCCTGGACATGGTGACAATTGCCCTTGCGGCAATCTGCATAAGCCTGCTGGCGACCCTTTACCCGTCGCGCAAGGCTGCCGGGCTCGACCCGGCGGAAGCCCTGAGATATGAGTGAAGTCAGGCACAGCATAGAAGTCCAGACGCTTGGGCTTACCAAGACTTTCGGAAACGGAGTCGATACGATCGAGCTTTTCAGGGACCTCGAGCTTGTCATCCGAAGCGGCGAGAGGCTCGCCATCGTGGGAAGCTCGGGCGCCGGCAAATCGACCCTGTTGAATATACTGGGCACCCTGGAAAAACCGACCGGAGGGAAGGTCCTCTACGGCGGGGAGGATGTGTTTCTCCGGGGCGAACGGGAGCTGGCCAATTTCCGGAACCGCAACATCGGATTTGTCTTTCAGTTTCACTACCTGCTTCCTGAGTTCAACGCGCTCGAAAATGTGATGATGCCCGGTTTGATCTCCGGTCTTCCCAGGGCGGAGGCAAAGTCCATGGCCGAAGATCTGCTGGACAGGCTCGGTTTGTCCGCGCGGTTCAAACACAGGGTGGGAGAACTGTCCGGCGGCGAGCAGCAAAGAGTCGCAGTGGCCAGGGCGCTTCTGCTTCGCCGAGATTGTTTCTGGCCGATGAGCCCAGCGGCAATCTCGACAGCCGAACCGGGCGCACTCTGCATGAACATTTGGTTTCACTCAATGAGTCGCTCGGCTTGACCATGATAATCGTTACGCACAATCAGGAACTGGCGTCCATGATGCACCGGGTTTTGCGTTTGAAAGACGCTCATTTGAGAGAGGACCGGGATCTGTCCGGCGTATGCTCCACAGCCACAGTGTGAGAGCCTGTCGCCGTGCCGGGGCCGGTTTCCGCCCGGATTTTTTGACGCCGAAGAATTTGACGTCAAAGAATTCGATGTCAAAGAATTTGACGTCAACGAATTCGACGCCGAAGAATTTAACGCCGGTGGCGCGCGATGCGGGTTGCAGGTCCTTGGATATTGCGCTGAACTATACGGTTTCGGGGTTTAAGCCGTCGAAAAGAATTCTATTGGGCAGGCGTTAAGAAGGTGGTATTAGAGAGATCTCGGGGCAGGCGGGGTCGCCTGAAAATGATGCTTATGGAAGGCTGCGTCGGCTTCCGGCAACGATTTGGCGGACACATCATGCAGGGCAGGTAAGGGCTGGGGGGGCGTTGGATCATGGTAGGCTTGAAAAAAGCGCGGGGACTTCTATGTCTTGTTGTTTTCTCTATTCTGGCAGTTCAGGCAGCGTGGTCTCAGGATCAGGAACGCAAAGTCGCCGTTTTGCCTTTCGTGATGCATGGCCAGCAGGATGTCGCAAAGACGCAAAAAGCAATCGATGAGGTTTTCGTTCGACTGGGTTCTCGAGAAGGCATGAAGCTGATCGGTCCCCAGGAGGTCCAGAAAGTGGCGGGCGCCGCCGTCGGTACCGAAGCGGAGGCGCGGACCATCGGGAGCAAGCTCGGAGCTGCCTACGTCGTGTTCGGAAGCTTCAACCAGATCGGCAACGCAATCAGTATCGACGCAACGCTCGTGGATGTGTCCGGGCAGAAGAAGCCCGTAACTCTTTTGGCCGAAGAGAAAGGGGCTGAAAACCTGGCTTCCGCTGTCGGCAAAATTGTGCAGCAGATGAGTGTCCAGGTGCTCTCGAAGGCATTGATAGCGGATGTGAAAATCAAGGGAAACGACCGTATCGAAGCCGAGGCGATAAAAGGAAATGTTAAAAGCAAGAAGGGTGAATTACTCAAGCCTGAGCAGGTGAGTGAAGATATCCGAGCCATCTTCAAGATGGGGTATTTCGAAAAAGTGGATGCCGAAGTCACCGACTCCCCCGCCGGAAAGGTCCTGACGTTTATCGTGCAGGAGAACCCGACGGTGCAGGAAGTCAAGTTCGTCGGCCATAAGAAGATAAAGGAGAAGGACCTCGTGGCTGCAATCGTCACGAAGCCATACTCAATCCTGCAGCAAAACGTGGTGAGCGAGGATGTTCAGAAGATACTCAAGCTCTATCAGCAAAAGGGCTATTACAATGCCGAAGTGACTTCGAAAGTAGAATTTCCCAAGGACCCGCGCAAAGCCGTAGTCATTTTCAATATCGATGAAAAGAAAAAGGTTTACATAAAATCGATAAATTTCACCGGCAACAAGAATATTTCCGCGCGCAAACTGCGCGGAGCGATGCAGACAAAGGTGAAGAGCATACTCTCGCTCGTGACCGACAGGGGTATTCTCCAGAAAGAGATCCTCGAGACGGACCTCGACCGGCTAACCGCTTATTACCACGACGAAGGTTATATGGATGCGAAGGTCGGTTCGCCTGAAATCGAACTCAAAGGAGATGGGTTCCACATCGCCATCGGGATTGAGGAAGGCGAAAGGTATAAGGTGACAGAGGTAAAACTGTCGGGGGACATGCTCGAGGGTTACGAGCAAAAGATCATGAAACAACTGGAACTCAAGCCCAAGAGTTATTTCAGCCGTGAAAAACTCCGCCATGACATGGAGCTTATAGCAAAAGCTTACAAGAACGAAGGCTATGCACGGGTTGATGTTGACCCTCGAGTCAGGCGGAATGCCGAAGAGCATACGACCGACATCGACTTCCATATCGATGAGAAGCAGATTGTGCGGATTGGTCAGATTTTCGTTACCGGCAATACGAAAACGAGAGACTACGTCATTCGCCGCGAGTTGAGGATATATGAGGGCGATCTTTTCAGCGCCAAGAAAATAGAGGCCAGCCTGGCCAGGCTCAAGAAGCTGGATTACTTTGAGAACGTCGAAATTGACCCGGTCGATACCGACCAGAAGGAGATCGTAAATCTTAATGTCAAAGTAAAGGAAAAGCAGACCGGCTCAATAAGCATCGGAGGCGGTTACTCTTCAGAAGATGGTCTTTTTACGACCGGCCAGATACAGCAGAAAAACCTGTTCGGAACAGGCGACCTTGTATCCGTCAAAGCATACCTGGGACAGTTGGCTTCCCGCTACATAATCAGTTATACGCATCCGTATGCTTTCGGGACCCCGTTGACAGTCGGGGTCGACCTCTATAACTGGGAGAGGGCCTATCCGGACTTTACAATGAATTCATATGGGGCGAAGTTGCGTGCGGGGTACCCCATCGGCCAGTACAGCAGTCTGACCGGATACTACATGTGGCAGGATGCCAGAATTGACAACCTGGATCTTCTTGCGCAAGGGACCCCAATGTCGTCAAGAGCCTGACCGGTTTCGAGGTCAAAAGTGCGGTTGGCATTGCTTTCGAACGAAATACGACCGATCATCCTTTTCTGCCCACCAAAGGCACGTACATCGGCGCCAATTTCGAGTACTCCTCTAGATCGCTCGGCGGCGATTACAATCTTTTTAAACAAGAGTACCATGTCGGCATATATGAGCCGCTTTTTTGGAAATTCATCGGGCATTTGCGTGGTGAAATCGGCTTTGAATACCCGGGAGGCCTGGAAAACTTTCCAATCTATGAACGCTATTTCCTCGGAGGTATAAATTCACTTCGCGGCTGGCAGTTCGGCGAGGTTGGACCTACCGATTCGCGGGGCCTGGTTTATGGTGGCGACAAGTATGTGGTTATGAATGCGGAACTCCTGTTCCCGCTTCTTGAAAAGTATGGCGTGCGGGGGCTGGTATTCTTCGATGCAGGTAACGCATTTGCTGAAGGTCAAGGGATCGATCCTTCCCAATTCAGGGAAGACATTGGTCCGGGCATTAGATGGAATTCACCATTCGGACCGCTCAGAATTGAGATGGGTTACGTCCTTGACCACCGTACGGGCGAAACGCCCTATCAGTGGCAGTTTTCTGCCGGAGCTTTCTTTTAAGGAGTCGAAGAGATATGAAGATGAGGAAATTTTTAGGCAATGTATCGGTGGCGGCTGCCATCACCCTGGTCTTTTGTGTGAACGCGTTTGCAGCCGGAGGTGGGGTCAAGATCGGTTATTTTGATCTTCAGGGGGCGATAACTCAATCAGCGACGGGCAAGAAGTTTCTCGAAGACATGAAAAAGGAAGAGGAAAGGCTCGGCGCAGAACTGCAGGAGAAGGCGCGCGCATTTACGACCGCCAAGGATGATTACGAAAAGAAAAGAGACGTAATGGATGAGAAAGCCAGGACCCGCAAGGAGAAAGAATTAACCGAAATGTACACTGAGGTGCAGAAGCTGCGCACCGACTCAACTGCTAGATTCAACGAACAGGCAACTGCAGCCAGGGCGCCCATTCTCAGGAGAGTAACTGAGATAGCGACCAAGATCGGCAGAGACGATAAGTATGACTTTATTTTTGAAAAGAGCGCTCTGTATTACGAAGGTAATGACAAAGAAGATCTGACCAAACGGATCTCCGCCGAGCTCGACAAATCGCCCATTAAATGATTCGATCGTTATCGGGGCCAACTTCCTGTAGAGGGCGGGACCAGATCCCGCCCTTTCAACGATGGGGGACCTCATTTTTGGGTCTTCCGGCAAACGCGTACCTGGACCGTTTGCACGCGAAGCCGCGAAGGGAAAGCAGAATCCACCATAGAGGCGTTCGACAATTCCAAAAATCCAGTGGCCTACTTCGATGGGTAGCGGTCGATCTTTAGAGAGCACGGAGAAAAACTAAATTTTCCGTCCTATGGAGATAGAATCAAAAGGAAATTAGACCCGCTACGGCGGCGGTCGCGTCGGGACCTGCTGGTTTTTTGAAGCTCTTTTCCCACTTTTTGCTTTCCTCTGTGGTCTCTGTGGCTCTGTGGTGAATCTTTTGTAACTGGTCTTTTGCCAGATGGAAACCTGTGTGAACGATTATCACGAGGGAAAAAGGTCCTTTTCGCTGGGCGAACTCAGCCCTCTTCTGGATGCAGAGGTCAAGGGCGACCCCGACTTGCGTGTCAGCGGCATAGAGGCCCTGGAAAGCGCGGCCCCCGGGCAGTTGAGCTTCCTGGTTGGTTCGCGCTATAGTCATCAGGTTTCCGGATGCAAGGCTTCCGCCCTGATCGTGTCGCCTGAATTCCGGGAACTCAGCTTCAATCTTCTCATCGTGAAAGAACCCTACCTGGCCTTTGCTAAAGCAGCCCAGTTGTTTCTGCCCGATTCGGACGAGGATGCCGGAATACATCCAACGGCCTTTATCGGCGAGGGTGTAGTGTTAGGGGAAGGAGTTTCAGCCGGTCCGTTCGCTCATATTGGAAACCATTCGCAGATAGGCGCAGGGTCGAAGATAGGGGCCGGGGCTTACATAGGCAAAGCGGTCCGGATCGGTGGCATGTGTCTGGTACGCCCGAGGGCTACCATTTTTGACAGGTGCATCATCGGCAACCGGGTCGTTATCCATTCGGGGGCTGTAATCGGCGCCGATGGTTACGGGTATGCCCAGGACGAGCAGGGCCGGCATGTAAAAATCCCGCAGACCGGCATAGTGCAAATCGACGACGACGTTGAGATCGGCGCCAATACCACGATCGATCGGGCAACTTTTGGCAGGACCTGGATAAAGCGCGGCGTAAAGATCGACAATCTCGTTATGATTGCGCACAACGTCGTGGTTGGCGAAGACAGCCTGCTCGTCGCCCAGGTCGGCATTTCAGGCAGTACCCGGATTGGAAACAATGTGGCCCTTGGCGGACAGGTCGGGATAGCGGGACACCTTGAGATTGGAGACAGGGTCCAAATCGGTGCAAAAGGTGGAATTCATCATTCCGTCAAGCCCGACCAGCTTATCATTGGCTCCCCCGGTCTTCCCAAGGATGAGTTTGTCAGAAATTTCATTAACGTACAGCGCCTGCCCAGGCTGAAGGAAGCCTTGAAACGGCTGGGCGACAGGGTGCAGAAGATCGAGGAGGCACTGAAAAAGGATGATGGACATAATTCAGATTAAGGAAATTATTCCGCACCGCTATCCTTTCCTCTTCGTGGAAAGAATTGTCGAATGCACCTCCGATTCGATAGTGGGGATCAAGAACGTTTCGGTCAACGAGCCCTTTTTTCAGGGACATTTTCCCAGCAATCCGATTATGCCCGGCGTTCTTATCCTGGAGGCCATGGCCCAGACCGGCGGGATTCTTGCCCTCAAGGTATTCCCTCAGTATAAGGACAAGAGTGCGGTTTATTTTGCCGGATTGGAAAAGGTTCGTTTCCGCAAACCCGTGCGGCCCGGAGACCAGCTTGTTATGAAAGTCAAACTTGAGAAACAACGCGGCGGTTTTTTCAAACTGAAGGCCGAAGCTTTTGTGGATGATGTACTGGTGGCCGAAGCCGTAATGATGATAAATGTGGATATAAACTCAGGGAAGACTAAAGGCGACTAGAAAGGTTTGCGCCCGGCCAAGGATCCTGTTTCAAAAACAGTGGAGAAAAGATGCCGATTCACCCGACCGCAATAGTGTCCCCAACGGCTGAAATTGCCGAAAATGTCACCATAGAGGCGTACAGTATAATAGGTCCTCGAGTTACTATCGATTCGGGGACCGTTGTGGGGCCGCATGTAGTTATAGACGGCAAAACCACAATAGGCGAAAATAACACTATTTATCCCTTTGTTTCGATAGGTCTTCCTCCGCAGGACCTCACATACGCAGGCGAGGAAACAAAGGTAATTATTGGAAATAACAATGTAATACGCGAAAATGTTACGATTCACCGTGGCACTTCCAGAGGTGAGGGAACAACCCGGGTCGGCAATGGGGTCTATCTTATGGCCTATGCGCATGTCGCTCATGATTGCCAGCTTGGAAACGGGGTCTTGATGGCCAATGCGGCGACCCTGGGAGGTCACGTGGAAGTGGGCGAGGGCGCGGTGATCGGCGGGATAGTTGCTGCTCATCAGCACGTGCGGATAGGAGAATACAGTTGCACGGGAGGATTTACAGGGGTCCGCATGGACATTGCCCCTTATATGCTGGCCAAGGGCGCCGAACAGACCAAACTCTACGGCGTAAACGTCATCGGCCTCAAACGCAACGGCTTTTCCGAAGAAGCTGTCCAGGCGATAAAGAAATGTTACAGGGTGTTCTTCCGCTCCGGTCTGACGATCAAGGCGGCGGTTCAAAAAGTTCGCGAGGATATAGAGCCGCTGCCCGAAGTAGAAAGACTTATAGAGTTTGTATCATTTAGTTCCAAACGAGGGTTGGCCAGATAATGTCTTTGGCAAATACGCAGAGTTCGGAGGGCAGGGTCGAAGAAGTAGGACTTATTGCGGGCAGCGGGCAATTTCCGCTTCTTTTTGCTCACGCGGCACGAAAGGCTTCGGTCCGGGTCCTTGCGGTCGGCTTCGAAGGCGAAACCAATCCCTCTCTTTCCAGATACGTCGATGAATTCCACATGCTTAAGCTCGGCCAACTCAACCGCCTGATAGCTACTTTCAAGAAGGCCGGCATAACCAAGGCCGCAATGGCTGGAGCTATAGACAAGACGCGTTTTTATACGAAAATCCGGCCGGACTGGAGGTTCGTTCGGTTTATTGGCAAACTGAGAAATACCAAGGACGACTCCCTTCTCAGGGCGCTGGCAAGAGAACTTGAGTCCGAAGGGATACTCATCCAGCCTTCCACCATTTTCCTGCCCGAACTTCTTGCGCCCGAAGGAATACTCACACGCAGAAAGCCGAACCGCCGCGAGCAGGCGGACATCGCTTTCGGCTGGGCTCTGGCCAAGGCGATCGGCAGACTCGATATCGGGCAGTGCCTCGTAGTGAAAAACCAGACTGTGCTTGCCGTTGAAGGAATAGACGGCACCGATGCCACTATTATGCGCGGCGGCCGTCTTTGCCGGGAAGGCGCGGTGGTCGTCAAGGTAAGCAAGCCTATGCAGGACATGCGTTTCGATGTCCCTGCAGCCGGTTCCGATACCATAGAGACGATGAAAAGGGTCAATGCGCGTGTGCTGGTTCTCGAAGCAGGCAAAACGGTGATATTCGACCGTGGCAAAATGATAGACCTTGCTGATTCTGCCGGGATTTCGATACTCGTCCAAAATGAGGGACTTCGATCTCAGGAAAACCAGGACAAGGACGCACTCGCGGTCCTGGAATCAAGTCTTTTCGACCAGAACGGGTCGCGCAACCGGGTGTATCCGGAAGAGCAACCCCCGGAAGCCATCCTGGTTCGCAGCCCTCGCCCCGGCGCAGTGCGGACAGCCGTGATCGGAGTCGGCTACCTCGGGCGCTTTCACGCTCAAAAATATGCCAGGCTGCCTGATGCCAATCTGGTTGCTCTGGTCGATATAGACAGCCAACGCGGGCGCCAGGTGGCCGAAGAGGTAAAGACACGGGCCTTGACCGATTACAGGGAACTTATCGGAAAGGTCGATGCGGTCAGCATCGCTACGCCCACTCCCCAGCACTTCGCTATAGCCAGGGAATTCCTCACCGCCGGGATTCACGTTCTTCTCGAAAAACCGATGACGAAGAATCTGGAGGAAGCCGACGAACTTATCGCAACGGCAAAAAAGAGCGGCGCAATCCTGCAGGTCGGTCATCTTGAGCGGTTCAACTCCGCATTTACAGCCATTCGCCCGTGCCTGCGCGACCCAATGTTCATCGAAGCAGATCGGCTCGGTCTTTTTAATGAAAGAGGCCTGGAAGTAGACGTAATACTCGACCTGATGATTCACGACATCGATATCGTTCTCAACATCATTAATGCCCCTCTCAAGGACGTCCAGGCTTCCGGTGTTTCCGCCCTCAGTCCGCTTCCCGACATTGCAAGCGTTCGAATGGAGTTTGCAAACGGGGCCGTAGCCAATCTCACGGCAAGCCGAATTTCCATAAAGAACATGAGGAAGCTGCGCATCTTCCAGGAGAATTGCTATTTTTCGGTCGACTATGCCAAGAAACGCGCCTATGCCGTTTACAGGGAAGCCGAATCGGATGAGGACGGCTATCCCCAGCTTTCGATGGAAGAATTCGAAATAATTGAGAAAGATTCCCTTGAGGAAGAGATCGGCGCTTTTCTGAACTCTATCAGGACCGGCGGTGTGCCTGAAGTGGATGGGGAGCAGGGGCGCCAGGCTCTTGGCGTTGCACTCGACATATCGCGCCGGATTGAGGAACAAATGAGCGCTAAACGGGTTTTTCCGGAGAGCGGGAATTGGAAATCTTCATAAGCGCCGGGGAAGCTTCAGGGGACCTGCATGGTTCCCATCTTGCCCGCGCAATATGGTCTATTGCCCCCCAAACGCGCATCTCCTGCCTCGGGGGACCTCACATGCAAGCTGAAGGCGTTTCGGTCATCGTCGATAATCGAAGCCTTTCGGTTGTGGGCGCCACGGAAGTCGCCGCTCATATCCGGGCGATATATGGCGCCTGGGTAAAGATCCGGTCCCACATTCTCGCAACCCGCCCGGCGCTGGTCGTACTGATCGATTTTCCCGATTTCAATCTGTTTTTTGCGAAGTTTGCCAAAAAAGCCGGCGCCAAAGTCTTATACTATATCAGCCCCCAGATCTGGGCCTGGCGGGAAGGCCGCGTAAACACGATCAGAAGGCTCGCGGACAGGGTAGCGGTTATCCTGCCGTTCGAGAAAGGCTTCTATGCCTCTCACGGTGTGGACGTCGATTACGTCGGCCACCCGCTGATGGACATAATGGCCGACTTACCGGATAAAACTCAATGCGACCGGCTCTATCACAATTTCAGCGGACCTCTTGTCGGGTTGCTCCCCGGTAGCCGGCGAAGCGAGATTAAGCTCCTTTTTGACATCCTGATGGATGCCGCCCGAATCATCTCGCGCTCGCTCCCCGCCGCCAGGTTCATAATTCCGGTGGCATCTTCGCTGGACACCCGGGATATGGAGATCTGGGCCGCGCGATGGTCGCTGCCGGTGCAGTTCGTACACAACGACACCTATAGAGTAATCAAGGCCTGCGACCTGATCTTGACCGCTTCGGGCACGGTGACCCTGGAAGCCGCGATTCTGGAAACTCCCATGATAGTAGCCTACAAAGTCTCCAGGCTCAGCAAGAAGATCGGTTTACTGCTCATTCGGTCCAAATTCGCCGGGCTGCCCAATGTGATCGCGGGCAGGGAAATAGTCCCCGAATTTGTGCGGGAGGACCCTACCGGACCGCGATTGGCCGATCTCGCCCTCAAGCTTTTAATGAATCCGGCCCTTCTTGACGAGCAACGGCTTGAGCTGAGGCGCATTCGCGATCAGCTTGGCGCCCCGGGCATATCCGCCCGGGTCGCGCGGCTCGCCCTGGATACGGCGGGGAGCGCGCTGTGAGGTTTGTGCGGCAAGCCGCCTGGACTGCCTACGAAGCAGCCCTGTGCTTGAGCTGGCCGGCGCTCTACTTTTATTACTTTTGCAGGTCCCGGACCGACGGCAAATACAGGGACAATTACCTGAGCCGGATGGGGCGAAAGCTCCCGGCGCCTTTGGGGCCAGGCCCGGACCGCGCCTGGATTCATGCTCTCTCGGTGGGCGAGGCGCTCTCATCGATTGCCTTGATAGCTGAATTGAAGCAAATGCGTCCGGCACTCGAAATAATTTTTTCCACCTCTACCGAAACGGGGATGTCGCTTGCCAGGGAGAGGCTCAAGGGACTGGTGGACAATTTTTTTTTCATGCCGCACGATTTTCCGTGGACCGTTGACAGGCTGCTCAAGCGGGTAAGACCCTCGTTTTTCGTACTGATAGAAACCGATTTCTGGCCCAATCTTCTTTGGCGGCTAAACCGGGAAGGCGTTCCCGCAGTGCTGGTCAACGGGAGAGTGTCGCCTCGTTCGTACCGCAGCTTTTACCGGCTGGGCCGTCTCGCAGCAGTCATTTTCAGCGGGTTCGACCTCATCTTTACGCAGACCGAGCTGGACAGGGCGCGTTTCATTTCCATGGGCTGTCCTTCACAAACAGTCATGGCGGCCGGGAACCTCAAATTCGAGTCATCCATGTCCAGGGTCCCGGAATCGGATATCGCTTCGATCAGGGCCGGCATCGGCGTGGAAGCGGGCAGGCCCGTGTGGGTGGCGGGCAGCACACATGAAGGCGAAGAGCAGATTCTGCTTCGCATCATGGACCGCCTGAGCGCTCTGATTCCGAACCTGCTTCTTATAATCGCCCCGAGAAAAATTCAGCGCGGTGCCGCAATTGCGGCCCTGGCGCATAGCCTTGGTTTTGACTACGGTGTGCGCTCGAAGGGGGAAACTGCAGCCGGAAAACAAGTGTATATTCTCGATACCCTCGGCGAGCTTGCGAGGATATACGCGATTTGCGATATCGCCTTTCTTGGCGGGAGTTTTGCCGAAATCGGAGGGCATAACCCCCTTGAAGCGGTCGCCCAGGGGCGGCCCGCATGTTGGGGACCACATTTTTTCAATTTCGGTGAAATCGAAAGAGAGCTTCTGGACGCGGGGTGCGCAATGAGGGTCTCCTGTGAAAAGGAGTTGGAAGACTTCCTCAAAAATGCCCTCGGCGATGCAGATCAGATCGCAAAAATGACGAAAGCCGCTCAGCATTTCGCTTCATCACAGAGGCATACCGCAAGGCGAATAGCCTCCGTTTTACTCGAAAAAACGGGATAGCGGCCATACATATCCGTACGCGCTAACTTAAATGGCGTAGTAGGATTGCTCAAACCGTAGGGGCGGGGTTTATCCCCGCCCTGTCTCAAGAACGGTGCGTCGATTTCGTAGGGGCGGGGTTTATCCCCGCCCTGTCTCAAGAACGGCGCGTCCATGTCGTAGGGGCGGGGTTTTTTTGTCGTCGAAGAATTTTGTCGTCGAAGAATCCCCGCCCGAAAGAGGCCGGGCCTATGGAGGATCTATCGAGGCGAAAAAGGATTCGGCTCTCAAGCGATGCCTACCATCAAGGTTATGCATTCTCCATAACAATTACGACTTATCAAAGATATCCATGGTTTGGCTTGTACCCGGAACTCGCAAACACGGCGATGGAACTTCTGCCTGAGATGGTCAAGACACGGCAAGCGGCTCTTTTTTCATGGTGCATAATGCCGGATCATTTTCACTTCCTTTTGCAGGACATAGACGTCGTTGGTTTTGTTCGCGCATTCAAAGGTAGGCTTACGCCCGAGGCTCGTCGGTTGGAGCGCGGCCGTGTGTTGTGGCAGCGGAGCTTCTATGACCATGCACTCCGAGAAGCGGAATCATTAGGAGATGTTGCACTCTACATTTGGGAGAATCCTGTGCGCGCAGGGATCATTGCCTGCGCTTCCGCTTATCCATGGTCCGGTTCTCTTGTCTGGCCCAATTGGAGGGAATTGTCGGGAGCTGATACAGGCGGTGATAAATCTCCGGGCGGGCAATAAAGCCCCCCCTTGCGGAAGAACCGCGCGTCGATGTCGTTTGTCGTCGAAGAATCCCTGACCGGTCTTGAACGCAACGCTGAAGAATCGTGCGACAATCCCGTAGGGGCGGGGTTCTTTTGTCGTCGAAGAATCCCCGCCCTGTCTCAAGAACCGCGCCTCGATGTCGTTTGTCGTCGAAGAATCCCCGCCCGGTCTTGAACGCAACGCTGAAGAACCGTGCGACAATCCCGTAGGGGCGGGGTTTATCCCCGCCCTGTCTGAAGAATCGTGCGATAATGCTCTAGGGGCGGGGTTCTCTTGTCGTCGAAGAATCCCCGCCCGGTCTTGAACACAACGCGGAAGAACCGCGCGACAATCCCGTAGGGGCGGGGTTCCCTTGTCGTCGAAGAATCCCCGCCCTGCCTCAAGAACCGTGCGATGATGCCGTAGGGGCGGGGTTCCCTTGTCGTCGAAGAATCCCCGCCCTGCCTCAAGAACTGCGCGTCGATGTCGTTTGTCGTCGAAGAATCCCCGCCCGGTCTTGAACGCAACGCTGAAGAACCGTGCGACAATCCCGTAGGGGCGGGGTTCTCTTGTCGTCGAAGAATCCCCGCCCTGTCTGAAGAATCGTGCGATAATGCTCTAGGGGCGGGGTTCTTTTGTCGTCGAAGAATCCCCGCCGGGTCCTGAACTTTCCGAAAAGCTGCGGCTTCCTGCATTGTGTGGCCCGGATTGGCGTACTGAGCGTTTCGAATCAGCCGCTTTGCCAACTCCGGCCGTTTGACGTTCTTTGAGCAACTTGCGTTAACATATCAAAATCATCTTCGTTGTGCACTCCGGCCACATCGGGATTTCTCACATTGGCAAGTTCTCAGGACCATTGAAGGGCCCCACCAACTCTTTTCCCAAGGCCCAACCGGTCAAGTATCCAGAGGATTTTTGCACTGGGTTGCAGGACCCCTCCTTGTAAAAATATCTTTGCAGGTTGCGATTTCGCAAAGTAATTCATACCTTACAACACTAATCCATCTACTAAGATGCACACCTCTGATTCTCATGGAGCCTAAGTGATATGCCGAGTCATCCCATAAGGGTTCTTCTAATCGATGATGATGAGGAGGACTACATGGTCGTCCGGGGTCTGCTCTCAGATCTCTCTTCCACGGAATTCATCCTCAAGTGGGTTTCGGATTACGGGGCTGCACTGGACGCAATCCTTTCCGGTGAGTACGGTGTCTGCTTGCTGGACTACCGGATCAAGGAGCGAAATGGGCTGGAACTGATGCAAGAGGCCGTAAGCTGTGGCACTAGGACCCCGATTGTTTTTCTCACCGGCGAGGGAGGCTGCGATCTGGATCTTGAAGCCATCAGTAAGGGAGCAGACGACTGGCTTCCTAAAGGCAAGCTGAGTACCGCCCTTCTTGAGCGCTCCATCCGCAATTCTATGGAACGGCAGAGGAAGAGACAGGAGCTGATTAAGGCCAAAAGGGTGATACAGGCACTGAGCGAGTGTAATCATGCAGTGATTCACATAGAAGACGAGGCGGAGCTGCTGCACGCGATCTGCCGCATTGTGGTGGATGTGGGTGGTTACAGGATGGCCTGGGTGGGGTATGCCGAAGAGGACCGGGATCGAACTGTCACACCTGTCGCTCAGTACGGCTATGAGAAAGGGTATCTTGAGACGGTTAAGGTCACCTGGAAAGATGCCGAGAGGGGAAGAGGCCCCACTGGCACTTGTATCCGCACAGGGATTCCCGGCATCATTCGTTCTGTTGACAGTCAAGCGGGGTTCTCACCCTGGAAAGCAGAGGCTTCAAAGCGAGGCTATGCTTCAGTCATAGGTCTCCCTCTTCTTCTCGATGGACGAAAACTGGGAGCACTTACCATCTATTCCCCGGAAACGGATGCTTTCGATACGGAAGAAGTGGAATTCCTCGTGAAACTATCCACTAATCTATCCTATGGCATAGGGGTGCTAAGGCTGCGTAAAGCTCAAATGCAGGCTGAAGAATCGCTGAAGAAAGCCAATCTTGATCTGGAAAGGCGGGTAGAGGAACGCAGGCAGGCAGAGGATGCGTTGAGAGCATCCGAGACAAGGTACAGGATTGTTGCAGACAACACGTACGACTGGGAGTATTGGGTGAGCCCCGAAGGACGATTTCTATACACATCTCCGTCGTGCCTGAGAATCACCGGCTATGCAGCGAGTGAGTTCGAAACGGACCCCAGGTTGCTCTCCCACATAATTCACCCCCATGATCTGCCTCAGTTTGAGGCCCATATTGAGCGGGATCAGATTAGTAGTGGACCATCTGAGCTGGAACTTCGCATTATTCATCGGAACGGGACAACGAGGTGGATTGGACACCTGTGTCAACCGGTGTTTGATGACAAGGGTTTGTTTCTGGGCCGCCGCGGGAGTAACCGCGACATCACTTACCGAAAGAAAACAGAGAAGGCGTTAGAGGAGAGCTCACAAAAGTTGAAATTTTTTGCTTACTCTGTCGCACACGATCTCAAAAGTCCGGCTATTGGTGTTTATGGACTGACAACACGACTGAGCAAACACGCCAGGGATGTTCTTGATGAAAAGGGCAGGGCCTATTGCGACCAGATCCTTAAGGTATCGGAGCATATTGCAGCACTCGTTGAAAAGATCAATATCTACATAGCGACTAAAGAGGCTGCTCCGTTGATTGAAACGATAAACATTGCAGAGATTCTCCGGGTCCTCAGACACGAATTCTCTGCGCAACTTAGCTTTCGCCGGATCGATTTGCTTGCGCCCGAGTCTGAAGTGAAGATAGAGGCTGATAGGCTTTCAATTCTTAGAATCTTCAGGAATTTAATTGATAACTCGCTGAAATACGGCGGAGAGAGCCTCACCTGGATTTCGATCGGATACGAAGACTCGGAAAGCCATCACATTTTTTCAGTAAGCGACAATGGCAAGGGGCTTAAACAGGCCGATTCGAAAAAGATTTTTGGGCTGTTTCAACGCGACGAAACATCCAGAGGTGTCGAAGGTGCGGGCCTGGGCCTTGCTATAGTAAAAGAAATAGCCGAACAACATGGCGGCAGAGTGTGGGTTGAACCGGGAGGCAAAAAGGGAATCACTTTCTACCTGTCCATCTCTAAGACCCTGCGGCCGTTGTAAAAGGCAGCCATCCAATGATCACCTGATTTCTGGGTGTCGTCCTACTTCATAAGATGAATCATTACCCGAGACCTGAAGCAATAATCTACTCTCTGCTTTTCTCATCCATGTATATCCACCGCGCTACGCTCCTTCATCCGTGGTTCGAACTTGAGGAATTTGTTTTTAGCTTTTCGCAGACCTCAAGAGTTATTGGCATTTTTATCCGTGCGTATTCGCGTCCATCCGTGGTTCGAAGTCTGCGGGTCGCAAGACGGTATTTTTGGGGGGGTGCACAAGGGTTAAGGCTGCATTGCAAAGGGTCCCTGAAGAATGGGACAGCGCGGAAGACATCCTCGAGCAGCCTGAAGTAACCGCGCTCTACTATGTGCTGGGAGCAATGTTTTGTTTGCCCTTCAGCATTCCTTCGCGAGAGCCGGCATTCGCCCTGACCGAATACGACATATTCAACCCGCTATGGGAGAAGAACAGGGATGATTGATCACGATCTCTCTACATTAAGTAGCCGGTCTGGGAGAATCTCACATCTCGTCATTCCGGCAGGGCTCTTGGGCCGGAATCCAGCCCGGTAGGGTGGGCACAGGTTTTTCGTGCCCACCGGCTTTCCATCACCTAACGCATATCGAAGACGATGCGCGCCGGCGCTTCTCAACTATTTCAGCTTATCGAAGAAGAATTTGTTTTTTCGCCTACTCACCCACTCACCTATTCACCCACTCACCTGGTTTTTTGCCATAGGCTGAGGTGTCCCCATGGTTTTTTTCTATTCACCCACTCACCTATTCACCCGCACTTCCCATTCACCATTCACTATTCACCAATCACTGCCCCTGCCACTTCATTTTATGTTTGACAATACTTCTAATACTGAAGTATAATTTCCTCCGTCTTCCGCCATCCGGGATTAGGGTGTTTATCCGCGGTTTGAAAAAGGAATTTGCATGTTTTTGCCTACTCACCTACTAACCTATTCACCCATTCAAAGGTTTTTATCCGTGTGTATCCGTGTTCATCCGTGGTTCGAAAAAGGAATTTGCATGTTTTTGCCTACTCACCCATTCAAAGGTTTTTATCCGAGTCGATCCGTGTTCATCCGTGGTTCGAAAGAGGAATTTGTTTTTTGCCTATTCACCTATTCACCCATTTAGGAACCGCATGAAAAACCGAATCGATGACAACCAATTGCTTCAATTAATCAGGAACGGCGATACCGTTACCGAAGCCGCGCGTAAAATCGGAGTATGCAAAGCGGCCGTATCGAGAAGGTTGAAGGCGTTGAAGGTCGCCATAAACCGGAATGTAGCCCTCCGGGCGGCCCACAAGATCGTTGACCGCGAAATCAATGCGTTGGACCAGTTGCAGAAGATCAACCGGGACGCCAACGAGCTGCTCGACCTGCTCATGCGCTGGAACCGGGGCGAAGACGCGGCTCTTCAGATACTCGAATCTCAGGCCCGCAAAATCAAGGTCCGGGGGCATGAAGAGGAAATCTCCGAGTACAGATTCAAGGACCCGCGCGAACTCGCTTTAAAGGCCATGCAGGAAATCCGGGGCCAACTGAAGCTGCAACTCGAAATCTTCCAGGCGCTTTTCGATATGCGGGCGGTCCAGCAATTTCAGGCTGAAGTATTGGAGGTGATCGCAAGTGTTTCAACGGAAGCAAGAGATGAAATCATACGCCGGCTCACGGAAAGAAATGCTCTTCGCTCAGCTCTTGACCTCAATCGAGCAGAAGTTTCGCCGGGATGACGGAAAGGCTTACGGATCACTGGGGGCCTGGGCCGCAAAGACGCCTGTTATCCTCGACGGCCGGCCGTTCACCTTTCACAAGCACGAATACCTTATGGCCCCCTATGCCGACAATCATCCTCACGTGGTCGAGATCAAAGCGGCACAGATGGGGCTTACCACGAAGGCTATGCTCAGGGCGATGTACGCGGCCCGGTACCGGAACTTCCGGGGCATTCTCTATCTTTTTCCATCGAGGACCGATGTGACCGAATTCGCCAAAGGCCGGATAGACCCCCTGATCGAGGATAACCCGGATACCCTGGGCCGCTGGCTGCAGGAAACCGATTCCGCCAATATCAAACAGATCTGGAATTGCTTCCTCTACCTCAGGGGCATGAAGTCGCGCGTGGGCCTCAAGTCCATTCCCGTGGACTTCCTCGTCTTCGATGAAATGGACGAAGCGAGCCCGGCGGCAGTCGATATGGCCATGGAACGCATGAGCCACAGTGAGTTCCGTGAAGTCCTGAAGCTAAGCAACCCCACGTTGCCCGACTATGGTATCGATAAAGCCTTCCAGGAAACCGACCAGCGTTTCTGGCATGTGAAGTGTCTGAAGTGCGGCGAATACACCTGCCTCGATGAAACTTTTCCGGACTGCCTTCTCGAGATCGACGGGCGCGTAATCCGGGCCTGCCGGAAGTGTAAGGCCGAGCTCGACCCTTCGATTGGGGAATGGGTTGCAAAACATCCGGGCGTGACCGGGAAGCGCGGCTATCATTACTCACAGCTTTTCAGCCATTATGTCGACCCTGCCGAAATCCTCCACCAGTTCAGGACCACGAATAACCTGACCGAGTTCTATAACTTGAAACTCGGCATGGCCTATGTGGAAGCCACAAACCGGCTGAGCGTTCAGGAGGTCCTGGCGCTTTGCGGCGATGAGGGCATGGCTTCTTCCGATCCCGGGCCCTGCAGCATGGGAGTCGACCAGGGCAAGCTCCTTCATGCCGTAATCGGGAAGCGCGAATGGGGCAGGGCCGGAAAGATCGTCCATGTGGGCGAGTACCAGGCATGGGAAGAACTCGACCGGCTCATGAAGGTTTTCAACGTGAGCCGCTGCGTGGTGGATGCTCTGCCTGAAACCAGAAACGCCCGGGCCTTTGCCGGGAAGCACAAGGGGAAGGTTTTTCTCTCCTATTACTCCGAGCACCAGAAGAGCGGCTACAAGTGGAACGATGGCGACTTGACCGTCCATAGCAACCGGACGGAGTCGCTGGACGCCTCACACGTTGAAATTCAGTTCGCAAGGGTAGCGCTGCCGCGCGAATGTGACATCATCCGGGAATTTGCGGAGCATTGCGCCAATACGGCCAAGAAACTGGAAGAGGACGCGGAGACCGGCTCGAAGCGCTACGTCTATGTTCGGTTGGGACCGGATCACTTCCGCCATGCTCTCAACTACGAGGCCATGGCCCGGCAGTATGGGGCTGCCGGGAGGTTCGCCAATAACGACTTGAGCTAGTGTTTCGTCAACTTAATTATCTTAGGTTGAATCCTTTGTTCGTCATTCACGCGAAGGCGGGAATCCAGAGCTTTCTGGTTGGTTGAAGCGCCAAATCCAACCATATAAAAACTTTGTTGACAATGCACTAGTGTCCTGAGTCAAAGGTTCACAACATAATTTGAGTACTGAAAGTTTAAATGCGCATGTCACCCCGGCAGGGCTTTTGAGCCGGGGTCCGGAATTCGCTACATAACTCCGGTGAGCCCAGGGCCGTCATTCCGGCACGTTTTAGGCCGGAATCCAGCTCTGATTTCATCTCAAAAGTTCGTCTTCCGACCCAGGACACTGAACATGAAGAGGCAAAAATGGACATTACTAAACTCACGCGCCGGCGCACTACTCACTGTTCATTGTTTACAGCTCACAGCTCACAGCTCACTGCTCACTGCTCAAATGCAGGCGCCCCTTCGGACTGGCTGGATTTGTCCGATCCGGAGAATCCCCGTTCCTATTGCCGCATCTGCGGTGGCGCCGCCTGGCCTCACAAAGGAAGGCCGGGTTTTGTGGTCCTGGTCGGAGAGCGAGCGTGCAATCTGCGGTCTTGCAGCCCCCCTGTCTTTTACGGCCTGCTGGAATCGGAACAAAGGACCAACGACGATATGCTCTCAAAATGCGCGGAACTGGCCGCTATCGTCGATACCTGGTATTCCAACATTATTCCGGTAGCCCAACGCGTTGCGCTGCATCAATTCAACTTGAGGCAGGAACAAAAACATGTAGCGGGAATACAATTTATCAACGCCCCGATGTTATCGGAATCCGGTGATGCCTCGCAGCTTTTTTCTTATGCCGATGCCGAACTCGATCAAAGAACGTCTGCGGGGCGCAAGACGGTATTTTTGGGAGGGTGCGCAAGGGTTAAGGCCGCATTGCAAAGGGTTCTTGAAGAATGGGACAGCGCGGAAGACATCCTCGAGCAGCCTGAAGTAACCGCGCTCTACTATGTGCTGGGAGCAATGTTATGTTTGCCCTTCAGCATTCCTTCACGAGAGCCGGCATTCGCCCAAACCGAATACGATATATTCAACCCGCCATGGGAGAAGAACAGGGATGACTAATTATGATCTCTTCGAGTAATGGGAAGTGGGAATCCGGATAGAGACATCTCCCGCAGCAACGCGGTTTTCAAATGCATTTCATATTTTGAGACAAGGCACGATCAACATAAGGCAAGGATGGTTGACTTTCTGCCGGTTTGAGACGATGCTGTTTATCAAGAATTTACTGCCCAGAATGGCAAGAATGAGATGCCGAGAAATAGAATTCCCATCGATAAGGTAAGGGCCTCCAGGGAGGGGCACGAGTTTCACGAGGCATGGACTGCTCGTAAAGCTCTGCAGCTTCTGCTTCCAACAGATAATCTAATCGGGATTGCAGTTGAAGGTCTTGATCCTTCTGATCAGGCAACGGCCTCATCAGCAACTGTCGAGGTCGCCGATCTGACTTTGTACTACGGGAAAGGCTCGACATTCCGTAGAGCTGATACCGTGAAAATTATTCAATTCAAATATTCAATTAGTAGCTGTGATGACGAGTTCCGAGCAAGCCACGCAAGGAAGACCATCAATAAATTCGCTGCGGGTTATAAGGATTACCTGAGCCAGTATGGGAAGAAGAAAGTCAATGAGAAGCTTCATTTTGAACTGATTACGAATAGACCCATATACCCCGCACTCGAGCAAGCTATAGCCGGAATTATTGTAGGACGGCCTTTATCGGGTGAGGTTAAGAAACAGGCGGACCAGTTTAAAGCAGCGTGCCAGTTCAAAGGGGAAACTTTAGTTGATTTTGCCAGTAAGTGTCTGCTCACGGGCTTGGCAGGCAATCTGCCTGATTATAAAAGAGACCTATCGAGATCGCTTGTTAATTGGTCAGCCACGACCGATCCTTTAGCGCGGGCGCGACTCGGTGCATTAAAGCAGATGGTGCGTGACAAGGCGGGACATGCTGGTAACAATCGAAACGTCATAATGCGCGTTGATGTCCTTGCTTCTCTCGACCTATCGGATATAGATGAACTCTTGCCTTGTCCTGCCAGTCTGCCAGAGGTCGGTAAAGTAGTTGAACGTGAACAGCTCAGAAATGTTATTTCCCTTATTCCCACAATTGACAGACCGCTCCTTATTCACGCTGTAGGCGGAATCGGGAAAACGGTATTCCTGGAGAGCCTGGCTCAGTCTCTCTCGGAAGTACATACAGTTCTGCTTTTCGACTGCTTCGGCGGTGGTTCCTATCGCGCACCGGAGGATTCACGGCACCTTCCGAGAAACGGTCTGCTTCATATGGTGAACACTCTTGCCTGCCAAGGTCTATGCGATCCATTGCTGCCCGGCAGCGACAGAGCAGATTCCCTATTTAGAACCTTTCGGCAAAGACTTTCTCAGTGTATGGAGACTCTCTCGACTGCTTCCAAAGAGAAGGGGCTCATAATCCTTATTGACGCGATAGACAATGCCGCACAGCATGCAAAAGACATGGGAGAGCCATCGTTTCCAACGCTTCTCTTGGAGAGCTTGCACCATGCAGGACCAATTCGCGGAGTGAAACTGGTTGTATCATGTCGTTCGCATCGAATCGATATTTCCACCAAAGGTGTCCCCTGCCACGAATTCAAGTTACATCCATTCAGTCGTCCTGAAACAGAGATCTATCTCAAGGATCGCCTGTCTAAAGTGACTCAGGCGGAAATACAGGTAGCTCAGGCAAGATCGAGGGGAAACGCCCGGATTCTGGAGCACCTCGTTAGCAGTGACCGTGGGCTACTCGATCAGTCTGAAATCGAGAAGAAAATTGAATTGGATGACTTACTGATCGAGCGTATTGAAAAGGCCCTATCGGAAGCGGCGAGACGTGGCTACAGAAAGAGCGACACAGACGCATTTCTTGCAGGACTTTCCGTTCTACCTCCGCCAGTGCCTCTTGAGGAATATGCCGGCGCGCATGGTTGGGACATTGGCGCCATAGAGAGTTTCGCGGCAGACCTAGCCCCGTTGCTGGAGTGGACTAGTACCATGTAACATTGCAATATTCGTATAATTCGGTATAATCATGGCAAATTCCAGGAGGAGGGATTCGCCATGGCACCACGATACCGAGTAACCTTGACGGAACAAGAGCGCCAGGGACTTGAGGCGCTGACGAAAACGGGCAAGACCAATGCGAAACGATTTCTCTTCGCACGCGCTTTGCTCCTGTGCGATGCAGGTCCTTTTGGGCCTGCGTGGACTGTAGCGGATACGGCTGAGGCCATGGGCGTCACGCCTCGCACCATCGAGCACCTTAAGAAGCGCTTCGTAGAAGATGGATTAGCTGCAGCGTTGGAGCGCAGGCAACCGGAACAGCCATCGCGCGAGGTAATTTTTGACGGGGCTTTCGAGGCGCGGGTTATCGCCTTGGCATGCTCAGAATCACCGGAGGGGCGACGGCGCTGGACTGTACGGCTTCTGGCTGAAAAAGCGGTTGAGCTGCATCTGGCCCAAAGCGTTTCGCATATGACGGTGCAGCGCATACTTAAAAAAACGAACTTAAGCCTCACCTCAGGAAGTATTGGAAAATCCCGCCGGAGGGGAGCGCCGCGTTCGTAGCAAATATGGAAGATGTCATCGCTGTCTATCATTTGCCGTACGATCCCGATTATCCGCAGGTCTGTATGGATGAAAGCTGTAAGCAACTCATCGGGGAAGCGCACGAGGCGATAGCTTGCGCGCCCGGAAGACCCAAACGGATGGACGCCGAATACGTCCGCAATGGTGTTGCCCAGATTTTCCTTGAAGTGGAACCGTTGACGGGCAAGCGCCACGTGGAGGCCGCCCAGCATAGAACCATGAAAGACTGGGCGTTGTGGATCAAGGGCATGCTCGTCAAGCGATACCCAAAGGCAGTGAAAGTGCGCTTGGTCCTGGACAATCTGAACACACACTGTCTTGCCTCTCTTTACGAGACGTTTAAACCTCAAGAGGCTCGACGCTTGGCAGAACGCCTGGAAATCCATTACACACCAAAACGCGGCAGTTGGCTCAATATGGCGGAGATAGAGCTGAGCGCGTTAAACGGACAGAGCCTGGACCGGCGAATTCCCGATATAGAAACATTGCGTGGCCATATCGCCGCGTGGGAAAATGACCGGAACAACCGGCAAGCAAAGATTCAATGGCAGTTCACGAATGCCAAGGCGCGCATAAAGCTGAAGCGCCTTTATCCGCAACTATAAGCGTTACATGGTACTAGGTACGGATTGATGTTTCGAGATGAACCGACAGAAACTTTAATCCGTGAGCGATTTGGGTCTGATGAGGCCTCGTTACGCCGTGTTGTGAAGAACCTTTTGAATCGGCAAGACAAATCGGTTTATGCCGCTCGGGCATTGCCGGGTCTGCTGCAAAAGCTCGACCAAGGAGAGGAACTGTTCAATCTCGCTTTCGACGAAACATTCCCGGATGCTATTACGAGTGCGGTCGGGAAACGAAACATCCGCTATGCCCGGCTCAGGGCGGCAGTATTGAATGCGGCGAATAAGCGGGACTACAACCGGTTAGTGCATCTATTGGTAGAACTCTCGACAATAGCAGCGGTTGATCAGAGGGGTGCTGACTATATTCTGGATTGTCCTGACGTGGTGATTGCGGCACAGGACGTCGATGCGACGAGGCGTCTTTTTGAAACCCGCACGAAGTGGCCGGGAACCAGGCACGCCAGGCTAGCCATAGCCAATGCCTTGTCCGATGACATTGACAATGCGTACAGACACACGATCCTCGCCAGTGAATGGATTTGGCACTACCGCCAGCAAGACCACAAGTTTGGTGTTGATAGCGCCCACCCTGAACAACTTGATATAGCAGCCATTCCCTTTTGCCTTGTCATTCTAGACCGCGCCAAAGACGCGATTAGGTTCATGCGAGGATGGAAAGATTGGTTCGCGTATGAGTGTTGTGAGCATCTATTTAGCCTACTACAGCAGGCGCAACCGCAAATTATCCTATCCGGCCGCAATCTGAGCGGTTTTTGGAACAACCTGACTGATGATATCGGGATTATAGCTGCTGCAGTATCTTTTCTAGAGCCGGCGGATAGTGCAGAACGCAGCCAACTAATCAAAAAGCTGTCGAACGCATGCAATAAAAAAGAGAAGATTGGAGTGAACGATAGCTTTTATGGGAAAACGAATTACCGTCTCCAGGATGGCCTTCTGAAGGCCTCAGTTACAGCGGCGTCACTTGGTCTTGGTCAAGATGCCTTGGCGATATGCGGCCGAATGCCGCACGAAAGGCCGAATATCTGGTCCTTCCAGGGACACTATTCGGATGAGAACGTTTTCTTGTTCCTGGCCCATGCCGCTCTAAGTTCGGCTGTCGATGGAAACGAACTCCGAGAGCGAGACCTTCTTCCGAAAGAACTCTATGAACTCTCCTCTGGTCTGGGAAACGTGGATGGCGAAGCCGGGATTGGAGATGAACTAAAAAAGCTCCTTGCGAAACTCTTCCAGTCCAGACAAGAACAATCGAAAGAGCAGCAACCAGCGATCAGTTACGAATTAAAGAATGATGCCGAACGTTTTATAAATGATCGGCTCGCGCCTTTGCTGAAACTAACCAGGGCATTTGGACGGATTTTAGGCGCCCCCAATAACGAAGGCGACAAAGCGTTTATGAACCTGCTCGAAGCGTGGGCAGAGGCAAGAAGAAAGCCTAATCCGTACACTGCCGAGAAATTCGACCGTTTCTTCCAGCATATGGGCTTGAAGTTCGCCGTATTTGCTCTCTGGGCGCGTGCAGATTTGAAAGCAGCATCTGTCAGGATGTTCATTGAACATTTGCACGAGCAGGAAGGACCCAGCGTTGCAACCTTGATCGAAGTGGTGGCTACCTTAGCCAAAAGAAGCCATCTGCAATTGCTCGCAGGGGAGCAGGCTGTGCTTGCAAAGTCTTTGATCGAAACCGAGTATAATATTGATACCAGGGCTTCTTTCTATGCGCAACTTGCCAGGGCCATTTTGCCAGCCAGCAGAGAAGAGGCGGCAGCCTACTTCAAAGTGGGGCTAGAGCAGATGGATGCTATTGGCTCCGGCGATTACCAGTTTGCCAATGAACTCCTCCTGTTCGCTGCGTGTCTTAAAGGAGATGAGCTTCCCGAACAGGATTTTCACACTCTAACAAATATATGCGAACTCAATATGCCGTTTGAGGAAGAAAAATTTCCCTGGTTCGCATTTGCGAGAGGTCTTTCAAGGACATCCGGCTGCAAGTCCCTGGCCAAACTGGCCCGATGGGATGATCGATCCAAGGTATCACTGGATTACACATTATTGCCCTGTCTTACGGCTCTCATCAATGACAACAAGATAGCTCCTGAAGAGGCATTAGCCTTGCAGAGGCTGTCCAACCCTGTCGAACTGTGGACTTGTAACACAGAGACTCTGGCCAAGGCCATGGCCGAGAAGAAATATCCCAATAAAAGAGAATTGGTAACTGAATTGATAAAGCAGTTCGAGAACAACAACCCAGGGATACCGATGGACAGCACTGTCGAAACGTTGGCTTCCATTGCGGAAGACGCTTTAGGCAAAGAGTCCGAGACCTCCGCCTATCTCTCAGCCGCGCATAAGCATTTCCGGAGAATGCGCGAACAGCGCAACGACCACCTGAACTACCATGGGACAGGAGATCCCGTTTCGCCTCGTAGAAAAGCTGTCATAGAACGCCAGAACAGAACCAGACTTAGGAAGTTGGCGGAAAATACTAATCCGACAGATGCTATTTCCATGGGACATGCCATAGATGCCCTGAATGAGATACAGTACATCTACGATCTAAAAAAAGTCTTTTTCGAAGAACTTCGCAATAAAGTGCCTTTCTCGGGCAGGCCTCAGTACGTACAGGTACTTTCAAACCTCGAAAATCTTCACTTTTATACCAAGTTGGATGAGCTGAAGAAGTGCAAAAATGAATGGCAAACTACCTCGGCAGGTCTAGCGTCGACCCTTGAGGCTCTTGGGATACCTCTTCTGCAGCTCCATGAGGAGGACTTTGTAAGCTACAATCAACTTTCGGGGTATCTAATAAAGGAGCTATCAGATGTTTCAGGGCTCCCAATGTCACTTTTGGCAGTAGAGCTCATTAAAATTTTTGCCAGGTCGGAAACCAGTACGGCAGCATCAGTTTGGTTGGCCTTGGCGTCCTTTATTTGTAACGTAGCCGATGTTGACCAGGGGCGATCGGCGTTAAAACGTCTGTTAAACAGCAATTCTGCCAAACTGGCTTCCAATGTCGTTGATGGTGAATGGAAGGCTGGACTCTATCCAGCTAACGATCCGACTGAGATTGGATCGGGATTGGTGTGGCGGATGCTGGGTTCCCCCAGTGCTTCCGACAGGTGGGAAGCTGCGCACAGCTTAAGGTGTTTTGCGAAATTTGACAGATGGAACGTCATAGACGGGCTGGTGGCGAAATTCCCGACAAAAGAAGCCTATCCATTCCAAGCCTCTGAATTGCCCTTCTACTATCTGCACGCGAGATTGTGGCTTCTCATAGCAATAGCCAGAATTGCAATAGATTACCCGAAGAAAATTGCTCGATATCAAGAAATGCTTGTCGGAATCATTTTGGACGAGGATTTTCCTCATGTGCTTATGAGGCACTTTGCCGCTCAGGCTGTTCTTGCGTGTATCGACAGTGGGAACCTGGATCTCTCACCCGAAATGGAAAAGCAGATCAGAGGCATTAGCATTTCACCCTTTCCGCGATTCAGAGAGAAGGCAAAGGGCGGGATGCGTGATTCCTTCTACCAGAGCAGACCAAAGGGCGTGCCGAGTCCGAAAAACGGGTTCCATTTGGATTACGACTTTGATAAACACGATGTTCACAATCTGAGTGATGTTTTCGGGAGGCCAGGCTGGGAGATCAGGGATCTGATAGCCGAAGTAGCCCATGATATTGATCCTAGTGTTACCAGCATGTATGACACAGGCGGTCGGGGGAGTGGCAGAAAAAATTCCGGATTAATGACTACTGGGTATCATTCGTATGGCCAGCACCTTGGATGGCATGCTCTATTCCTTGTGGCAGGACGGCTTCTGAGACAGTATCCAGTGACAGATGATTCGTATTATGACGATCCCTGGACAGAGTGGCTCAGTAGAAACTTACTCACCCGAAATGACGGTTTGTGGCTGGCAGACGGTATGGACAGGGTGCCCCTTAGTGTCCAGGTCAATCTACTGGAGAAGGGCGAGAAGGAACTCGTCTTAACTGGCTCCAAAGAGAAGCTGCTGAACTTGGTGGGCATCAGTCAGGAGATAGATAAGGAAATCGTCGTCGAAGGCCATTGGAGTTCGCATGATGATATCGATGTCTCCATAAGTTCAGCGCTTGTCGCACCAAGGGCGGCAAAAGCACTGGCAAAGGAACTCATTCAGGAGGAGCCTTTTTCCGCATGGCTTCCGACATATAGCCAATCCGAGGATGAAGGGTATTTTGATAGGAAAAAAAGTTATGTTCCTTGGGTCGTCCGCCCCACCTCAGAGAGCGGACTTGATGAAGGTGACCCTCTTGCCTCGGATCGCAGTATGCGTCGCCCTCGCTTAACAAGAAAGATTAACGAGAGATTTTCTCTCAAATCCGAAGATCCCTTTGGGCGAGATTGGAAGAATCCCTCTGGCAAACTCACGGCACGTTCCGAAGCATGGGGACATGCGAACAGGTATAATGATGAACCATCGGGCTCGGGTGCCCGCCTTTTGTGCTCAGGAGAGCTACTGAAGGATGTGTTATCTAAGATAAAAATGAATATCCTAATTCTAATTAGATTGCAAAGATACGAAAAAGGAATTGGCACTGGTAGCAGCAACTTTTTTCACACGATAGCCGTAATCCGGATAAGTGAAAACTTGGATTTTGAGTTTTATATGGGTTCTGTCAACAAGCTTCTCGAAAATAAATATTAGCTATGTTTGTGTATATACTTGTATCTAATACACGTTGTTAGATCAAGTGGAGTAGTACAAGGCAAGCATTTGTATTTGTTGCATAAATTATCAACTTTCTCATTATGGCTTCGCAGCATATAATGCACGAACAGCAGCAGAATCCGTACATACCTTGATGTGTCTCCGCAAGATGCTAATGAACGCAAGGCGGGGCGAAGAATGGAAAATAAGTAGTGAAGGTTTTTTGCGGACCCTGATATGTCTTGATGCAATCAGACGCGACAAACTATTTTCGTTGAATGTTGGAATCAAAAGGAGAGAACGTGAAAAATTCGGACGTGAGTATTCTGGATTTGGTGTCCATTGGTAAAAGGCTTGTGTTCGCATTGGACTCAGGAAAATACGATGGGATTACCGCTGACTTGGTGGAGGAAAAAATTAAACGCGGCGAGATAGTTGAATATTTGAACGGGCTTCTTGGCGTAAACATGTTCTCAGTGCTCCAAGCAAAGGGAAAAGCAATGCAAGAACTGAACGAATATTTTGAGAGAGCGATAAATGACATTAGGGTGTCCAATAGAGGTTTGTGTACTCTCTTGTGGATGGTGCTCGAAGCAATAACGCCGGTAAACGAACACGGCGAAGTAAGCCAACGACCATTGATTTAGAGAAAAAATACCGCCGTTAGCTTTAGCCGTGGCACTGAGCCGCCACACTAATTCTTGAATCACGAGTGACATTTACATAATTACCAACTTGTGAACGATGGAAAATGCTTGAAACGGGGCCAAAAGGCATGGCTTCTTACATGGGACTGGATTGGCGAGCATGCCGCAGTTGAGGATCGCGTCGCCGCGATTCCTCGCCCCCGCTTGTCGAGGCAGATAATCGGTGAAATTGTTGAGTATCTCTATGCCATCCACAGTTATTCACCCACGGAGCTTGCGGCTTGGCCGAAACGACCGAGGTTCATCCGGCAAACGAGTACCTGCAAGACGAGAAAGGACAGCATCTGCCTGTTGTGAACTTGCCTCGTGGGGACTTTTTGAGTTTCTTGCCCTGAAAGGGCTATATAGGGTAGCCCAGGGTCAGCAGGCGCCACCCTGGGGAGAATAGGACCACAAATTATTTATAATACCCTGAAAGGGTTACATAAAAAGAATATTCAGGATTACGCTTAAACAGTAAGAGGTCGGCTATGCAACCCCTGCAGGGTAAGAACTGGTTCTTGTTGGCGTCACCCCAGGGTGGCGCTCCTCTGGCCCTGGGCTATTATATGCAGCCCTGCGGGGCAAAAAAACAAACCCCAGGTACTCATTTGCCGGAAGACCCACGACCGAAGGAAAATCCTTATAAAGTGCAGTGGGAGAATTGCCATTGCTACTGCGGCCATAACCCTTTCCTGAATGCTGACTATGTGCATGACCTAATTATCACAAAAGATTCTGACATGGACCTAGAAACGATCAGCTGGGTAATTCCGCCTCGTTATCAGTTGAACGAGACCGGGTCGATTCGGGGTCGCCATGTCAAAACCCTGCTGGTCAAAGAAAGGGTGGTCATAATTGGCCACTCTACAGCCTTAAAATGCTGTTTTTGACCGGGAAACGGCCCTTTAACGACGGCCATCTGTATCCGCTTCTCCGCAGCGCTCATGCGTCGAAGGTGCTTCTCATGACTCGAACTCGCTGACGGGCACAACTGACCGCCGCTCTTGCATCACGATATGGCTGCCTCGGCTGGCCGGGGTGCCGCATCCCGGGTACGTCCATCCAGTACGCGCCCATTGAGTTTCTTGCTTCCCTTTTTACCATCGACAATCCACCCGCCCCACTGCTTGAAGAAAAAAGCAGCCCCCTGCTCCTCACACATGCGATTGACACTCAACACCCATTCGGGATTCATTCCCCGAGCCTTCGGGCCGGATAAGCGGCGGGGTCAAAAGGGCGTAGCCCCTTGCCGTAATGGGGCAGGGGTCCCCTGTTCGGTTTTGACGCCGGCGCGCGGACTGTCACTCATCCGCACATAAAAAGGCCGTCTGAAGGCGTTGATGAAACCGTTGTTCTGCTTGACAATACCTAAACCGTTGCCAGCCCCGGACCTGTACCTTTTTCCACTCCCTTGGTGGTGAAAAACGGCTCGAAAATTCGATCCAGGATCTCCTTCTTCCATGCCGGAGCCGTTGTCGCTAACGCTCAGAAGATCCTAATGGCCGGGAACAAACCCCGGGTGGTCTTGTCGATTTTTGGACATACATGGCCGAGGCTGTCACGGCTTGGACGAATGTCAAACTCTCGCCGGGGAACTCTTCATTTTACCGCTTCATTACAATCTTGAATGGAGGCATAATAGATCGTATATCGACAGTGGATTTGGACGGCGCGGCGGCATTGCCGGGTAGCGGGCCGGTCCGTCCGGGTCGCGCGGGTTTTGAGGTTATGGCAGCGGCGTTGGAACCGGGACCGGTGTCAAAATCAGTTGCGGCCCGGATTCCTATATCGCGTGCTGATTGCATCCGGGCGCCGGGAGAAATGCCGCGATCCGCATCGACAACGGAGTGAAAAGAGGTAAGAGTCCCTGTGTTCAAGAAGCTCATCGATGAAAGCATACGGAAATGTACCCAAGCTCAAACCTTGTTCTTCGATGGCAATCGCCTTATGAAAGCGGGGAATGCCGAGGGGGCCGAGGAATGCTTCCGGCAAGCTCTTGCGCTGGTCCCCAATTCCGGCGAAGTACTGGCTAACTTGGGGTTCCTGCGGAAACAAAATGGGGCGGTGGTGGAAGCGGAAGATTATTATCGACGTGCCATTGCCCTGCTTCCCGATAATGTCCAGCTTCACTTGAACCTGGGTGTACTCCTTATGGAACGAAAGCGCTTTGCCGAAGCGGAGCAGGTTTATCGGCAGTCTCTACGCTTGGCGCCGGATTCGCCGGCCGCTTGGACGAATCTGGGGGTGCTGCTGGCGGGCTTGAAACGGGAAGATGAGGCGGAGCGGTGTTATCGCACGGCAATAGGACTGGACGATAGTTATTCCAAGGCCCACTTCAATCTGAGCTATGTGTTGCTCCGCCGAGGGCATTTCGAGGAAGGCTGGCGCTGCTTGGAAAGGCGGGAGCGGCCCAGCGTCCTGGACAAGCATTTCATCTTCCCTCGCTGGCGTGGCGAGGTGCTGCATGGCAAGTCGTTGATCATCGGTTTTGAGGCCGGCCAAGGCGACATGATTCAATTTTGCCGCTACGCGTCGGTACTGAAGGCAATGGGAGCGTCGCGGATTTCGGTGACTTGTCACCCGGGTCTGAGAACTCTGTTCGAGAGCTTGTCCGGGGCCGACGAGGTGCTTTCTTTTCCGGAGGACGTGCCCGCCTCGGGCTGGGATTTCTGGTCGCTCCCGCTGAGCCTGCCTTATTACTGTCAGACCCGCCTGCATAACATTCCGGCGTCGATTCCCTATTTGAAGGCCGATCCCGCAAAGGTGGCCAAATGGTCGCCGTTATTGCCGCCATCTGGATTTAGAATTGGCCTGGTCTGGAAGGGCAATCCCAATTTCGAGAACGATGAGGATCGATCCCTGCCGTCCCTGGATGTTCTGGCGCCTCTTGGAGCGGTATCCGGAGTACATTTTGTCAGCCTTCAGAAGGGGCAAGGGGAGGAAGATGCACAACGGCCGCCAGCCGGGCTTCGCTTGCTCCCCCTTGGCAGTGCCCTGCGGGACTTTGCCGATACGGCCGCGATCATGACTTGTCTGGATCTGGTGATCAGCGTGGATACCGCCGTGGCCCATCTGGCGGGAGCGCTGGGGAAGCCCTGCTGGGTCCTGCTTCCAGACCATTTGACCGATTGGCGTTGGCTGACCGAGCGTACGGATTCCCCCTGGTATCCGAAAGGCATGCGCCTTTTCCGGCAGCCCTCCGGAGGAAGCTGGAGTAAGGTCATCGCCGCCGTGCTGGAGGCGCTCAAGAGTTGTAAGAAGCAGTGAGACGCCGCCGATGGGCCTGTCCAAGGGTAAAATGAGCAACTGTCGTTCAGCCCGAGGGGAAATGCTTATCGGCCGCTCGAGATGCTCTTCCTCAACTCTGGATGGGCGCACCGCGCGATCGATGGCGGATTTGTTTTGAATGGCCGGAGGATTCACCGGGACCGCTTAATGTGGAAATTGTGGACCATCGCTGGGAGGTGTAACATGGCGCGAATTCTCATCCATCCAGGAGAGCATCTGGCCGACGAACTGGAGGCGCTCGACATAAGCGCGAACGAGCTTGCGAAAGAATTGGGCGTGCCGACGAACCGGCTCACGCAGATCATGGCCGGCAAGCGCGGCATTTCGGGCGACACGGCCTTACGGCTCGGCAAGTGGTTTGGGACGGGGCCGGATATCTGGATGAACCTGCAGAAGAACTACGAGTTGCGGCTTGCGGCGCAGGAAATAGGCGATGCCCTGAAAAAGATTCCCGAGCATCACGGCAAGGCGAAGGGCAATGAGCTGCATGCGTAGCATCGGAATTGTCAACGGATGTGAAGGGTAGCTAGAAGGATAGAAATTGGCTAAAGAGTTAGGAATGTCATGGCCGGCATGCTGGATGAGATTTGTTGTCAACCGGATTGCCGTCCTCACCTCAGCAAAGCATATTCCCAACCGTCGTTTGAGGCACAGTAACTCAAATCACCTGATTCTGGGTGTCGTCCTACTTCATAAGATGAATCATTACCAGAGACCTGAAGCAATAATCTACTCTCTGCTTTTCTCATCCGTGTATATCCGTGTTCATCCGTGGTTCAAGTTTTATCCGTGGTTGGTTGTTTTTCTCTGTTTTCTCTGCGCCTCCGCGTGAGATAATTTTCGCCCTTTGATTGCGGCTCGTCTCTGCGTGTCTCTTTTGGAATTTTTTCCCTCACCATTCACTCTACACTCTTCACCGCTCACTGTTCACTGCTCACTGTTCACTGGATTCCGCCTCGACAAACAGGGGGGAATACAGCCGGTCGATATGCGCGGCGCGCAAGACTTCATGGACAAGTTCGCCATTATCATCAGGGAAAACCGCTATTTGCCGGTTCTCCGGCAACCGGAACAGCTCTGGCCGTTCCATCGCTAACTTAAGTAGTCGCTTGGTAGGCGCCGAGGGTTGAATCTCTCCGCTCTCATATTTTTCAAACGCCTTCTCGCCCGTGCCAAATACCAGGCCAGCCTCGCGTTGTGTCAGGCCGCAGCGTTGGCGAATGGCGCGGATCACTACGGGCACAAACACTTTTTCACCGTGGGCCAAAGCCTTCGCAGTGCGTCGCGCCATATCCGCAATCTGGTTGTCCTCATCGACCAATTGCCCTTCCATGTCCTCAGGATCGGAAAGCGAGCACCACCAGCCGGGTTGCAAATAGGTATAGGTTTTCCCCTCGATCTTGAACGACACGGATTTTTCGCCGCGCTTCATCGGACGTCCCGATTCCGGACTTGGTATTGTGTCGGGGTAATTTCTTGGATTCTTTCCCATGGTCACGCCTCTTTGAAACTAATCAGAAACAGGGCTTGCTGTGCATCGAGCGTAAATTTCACGTAGAGCGTTCGCCCACCAACCTTCGGTTTGTAAACATCCTGCCAAATCTTGTGATCCGCCTTTGATGTCATTGATTTCTCAAAATCTGCGAGCGTTAAAGCCTGAATGACGGCTACCACCTCGTTATCGTTGGGGTACAACCCTTGTATGGCCGGTAAGATACCTGCAAATCCGGGTTTTACAATGCGCCAAATCTGAACACGGCCGCGATCATTTCGCGTGGCCGTCTTTATCTGAGTATTCCCCCTACCTGCTTACTGTCCTTGCTTTTGCCCTGTATGGCCGGCGCGCCCTTCTCGCCCCCTGACCTCTTATTGCCCTTCCCCCGAGCCCGAACCCTGCTATTCCTTTCATGCGCCGTCTTTCACTGCAAACGCTTATCAAATCACTTTCCGAGAAACTGCGGTTTGCGCTTTTCGAACATCGCAGAGAGCGCTTCCATATGGTCCTCGGTGTAATGACACAGTGATTGAAAAGCGGCGGCATCCTGCATTGCGTGGTCCAGATTGGCGTACTGAGCGTTTCGAATCAGCCGCTTTTTCTGTTCACTGCTCACTGCTCACTGTTCACTGCTCACTGCTCTTCCTGCTCACTGTTCACTGCTCACTGCTCACTGTTCACTGCTCACTGCAACTATTTCATTTGCCTTGTCCAGAAGTTTATCGTGATCGGCCAGATAGTTTACCAGTCCGATGGAGAGGGCCGTCTCGGCATCTATCATGTCCGAGGTGAAAAGAAGTTCGCATGCCTTTGCCATTCCCACCGTCCGTGGAAGGCTCCATGCGCTGCCGTCGCCCGGAATGAGGCCGACGCTTACAACGGTCTGACCGAAGGTGGAACCTTTTGAAGCCACTCTCATATCGCACATAAGGGCGAGGCCGCATCCTGCGCCGACAGCCGATCCGTTTACCGCGGCTATGGTCGGTATCTCGACATTGTAGACCGCCATGAGCGCTTCCTGTATGTTTTGCCTGTATTTATCGAAAACTTCGGCAGGGGCCCCCTGGAACATCCCTTTTCGCTCTTTCATATCCTTGATGTTTCCGCCCGAACAAAATGCCGGATCTGCGGCCGTTACGATGAGCACCTTGGTCTCCATATGCTCGTTGACCCGGGCACAGGCGGATTTGATTTCGGCGATGATCTCAGGATGGGTAATAGCGTTTCGGATGTCGGGGCGATTGAGTGTCATTGTGGCAACGGCGCCGTCAACCTTGAACAGAATCTCCTTGAATTCCATGGCGACTCCTCCGGATTGGAATACGAGAATTGCGGAAATGCAAAATCCTTCACCACAGAGACACAGAGAGCACAGAGAAGTGCAAAATCCTTCATTCTTGGTTGGCGTCTTGCTCTATGCTGCTAGTATGTAGTTTCTTGAAGCTCTGCAAAGATCTCTATCCGAGTTGTTGTTTCCTGCGTCCTCTAAAGATTGACCTTGGCCCCTCGAAGCGGGCCACCGGATTTTTGGAATTATCGAACGCCTCTGCGGTAGAACAAATTTACCGTGCATGATCTGAAACTTTAAACTGATCCTTCACGAAAAGATTCATCCTGGCCGGGCTGGCAAAAGGGCTTAATGGCCTCGAGAACTTCACGCAACTTCTGTTCGCTTTGCCACAAATCAAACTCCTCCTGCATCCGAAGCCACAAACCAGGGCCATTCCCAAGGAACCGGCCGATCCGGAGAGCCATCTCCGGCGTGATGCTGCTGGTTTCGGCAAGAATGCGGTGAAGGATCTGCCGTGAAACCCCGATCCTTTTTGCAAACTCGGTTACGGAAATATTCATTTCTGGAATGACGTCTTCCCTCAGAACAGCTCCCGGATGTGTCGGAGGCATCTGAGCCGCTTCAGTCATAATGTATTCTTCAATCATTGATAATCCTAATTCAAATATTGGGCCCCTCCCCCGCACCGAGGGGAGGGACTCATAGGCCTTTTCATTCTGGCCGGGCTTTTTCTGCTCCCCGCTCACTGTTCACTGCTTTTCCCGCTCCTCGCGAAGCGATAGAACCGAGAGGAATTATCTTCTCTTGCTTTTCCTGTTCACTGTTCACTGTTCACTGCTCACTGTTCACTGCTTTCCCTGCTCACTGTTTTTCCCGCTCCTCGCGAAGCGATAGAACCAAAAGGAATTATCTTCTTTCGCTTTTCCTGTTCACTGCTCACTGCTCACTGTTTTTCCAGCTCACTGCTTTTCCTGCTCCTCGCGAAGCGATAGAACCAAAAGGAATTATCTTCTTTCGCTTTTCCTGTTCACTGCTCACTGCTCACTGCTTTTCCTGCTCACTGCTCACTGTTCACTGCTCACTGCTCACTGCTTTTCCTATCTCATCGGCAATCCGGACCGTCTGTTTTCCTTCGGTATCGATCTCGATGCCGGCAACTTCCGAGTAGAGGGGCTCACGCTGACGGAGCACTTTCTCGATCTCCTCCTTCATCGGCAGTCCGGAGAGGGAAGGGCGTGTCAGGGGTGATCCGGGGTCCGAGCTCAGTCGGGCGTAAATTGTTTCGGGCGTGGCCTTGAGCCAGACGGTGAAAAAGTTCTCCCGAAGCGCTCTTCGGCTTTGCGGATCGAGGACGACTCCGCCTCCGGTTGCGACCACGAGGTCCTTCTGCAAGCTGATAAGCTCCAGCAGGGCGGATTCGGCTCTTCTGAAGGAATCCCAGCCCTCTTGCTCTACCCAGGCCGCAATGCTGCGTCCGGCCTCGGAGGCGAGTCGCTGGTCCATGTCAAGGAACCGCCTGCCGAGCTTGCGGGCCAGAATTTTGCCGACCGTACTTTTGCCCGTTGCGCGAAAGCCAATAAGTGCTATATTGCGCTCTCTCATTTAAGGTCCGTAAACAATCAAAAAATGTGCTGAATTTGATGAACTCCGCGAGCTCAAATATACACGAAAACCCGGCAAAACGCGTCAATATTGCGGAATCCATGCCATTTTTACCGCCCCTTGCCGCTACTGTCATGAGACTTCTTCACAGGACATGCCGGTTCGAGATCGTTGGGGAAGAAAATTACCGGGCCGCGAGAGAGATCAACCCTCGAATCGCCGCATTCTGGCATTTTTCCTATCCCACAGTCCTCTATTTTTTCCGCGATCATGGCTACCTCACGGTAGTCAGCCGCAGCCGCGACGGAGAATTTGCCGCGAGGCTGGTAAAAAGCCTCGGGTACTCTCCCTTCAGAGGCTCACCGGGAAAGGGCGGGGTTGCTGCGCTCAAGGGCATGATTTCCGCTTATCGGGGTTGTCCCGGAGGAGGGTTTGTCGCGGACGGGTCTCAAGGGCCCGCGCAGGTTGCCCAAAAAGGGCTTCTGCTTTTAGCGATGTATTCCGGCTGTCCGATAATGCCGGTCAGCGTTGCCGCCGACAGGTGCTGGCGATTTCGAACGTGGGACAGGACCCTGCTGCCGAAGCCTTTCGCCAGAATAGCTTTGTCTTTTGGCCCCTTGATTCGCATCGAGCGGGGGGCTTCGGCGGATAAAGTGGAAGAGTGCCGTCTTCAGCTCGAACAGGTCCTGAACGAAATCACCATGCTTGCCGAGAAGGCCGTACGGTAAATTTGTTCTACCGCAGAGGCGCAGAGAGAAGAACATGAGCTGTTTTCTCTGCGCTCTCAGCCTTCTCTGCGGCCGATGCTGTGAATTTTCAAGCAGAATTGGAGGCTCGTTTCTTCGCTTTTGTTTCTTTTCATCCCTATTGCTTTTCTCTGTGCTCTCTGTGTCTCTGTGGTGAAAGATTTTGTATCACGTCGGAACGGAGTACCCCTGGAGAAGGCCGTAGGGCGTTTGCATAAGGGATGAAATCTGCTAGAATAAAGGTGAAGGGGACTTGTGCTCCGGTTTGTTTAATACGGAGTTGCGTTCAAATCGAGTGCCTCGGGAGGGCGTAAAGCCCTCCCCTACGCAAGATCCGTGCGACAATGCTGTAGGAGGCGGGGTTCTTTTGTCGTCGAAGAATCCCCGCCCGGTTTACACAAGATCCGTGCGATAATGCTGTAGGGGCGGGGTTTATCCCCGCCCGGTCTTGAACGCAATTCGGTATAAAATAGTTTATCCCGGAGTAGGGCAAATGATCGCTGGCCACGATGGCGTGGCTGGAGGAAAGTCCGGGCTCCGCAGGGCAGGGTGCTGGGTAACTCCCAGTCTCGGTGACGAGGAGGAAAGCGCAACAGAAAGCAGACCGCCTCTCGCGCTCGCGCGGGGGGTAAGGGTGAAACGGTGAGGTAAGAGCTTACCGGTCCCGGTGGTGACATCGGGAGCCAGGCAAACCCCACCCGGAGCAAGACCGAATAGGAGAGCGTTTGAGGGCTGCCCGTCCGATGCTCTCGGGTTGGTCGCTTGATCCCGCCGGTAACGGCGGGGCTAGAGGAATGATCATGCCCTGTGCGCCTTCGGGCGTTCAGGGAACAGAACCCGGCTTATGCCCTGCTCCGGGTCCCTTTTATTTTTCTCCTGTGGTTATTTGGAATCATGCCGAAAACATGCGCCATTGTGCCCGCTGCGGGAAGCGGGACCAGGATGGGAAGCGTCAAACCCAAGCAGTTCCTGCACCTGGGCGGCAAACCGATACTGGCTCACACCTTGACCGCACTCTCAAGCCTGCCGTTGCTATCGAACATTTTCCTGGTCGTCCCCGAAGGATATATTCCGGCCGCCGGTGAGATCGTCTCGGCATGGAGCAGCCAACGGTGTTGCAGCGCACCGGAGGTTTCAATTGTGGCGGGAGGCGCCGAGCGGCGGGACAGCGTCTATAACGGCCTTATGAAGCTGCCGGCCGACTGTGACTGGGTGATGATTCATGACGGGGTCCGTCCTTTCGCGTCTGCCGCCCTTATCAAGGCGGCATGGGAAGGCGCCCTGGCGACGGGCGCATGCATAGCGGCCATTCCTTCTACGGATACCGTAAAGCGTGCTCGAGACGGGTTGGTGCTGGAGACTTTGTACAGAGATGAGATCTGGCTTGTGCAGACGCCGCAGGTTTTCAGAAAGCAGCTCATCATGGCCGCTTACGAAAAAGCGGTCGAGGCCGGATGGACCGGGACCGATGACGCGTCTTTCGTCGAACGCCTGGGGGGCAACGTATCCATCGCGCTGGGTGAGCGTTCGAACATAAAGGTGACAACGCCGGAAGACCTCCAGTGGGCGCAATGGTTTCTGGGCGGCGGTATTGGAAAAGAGGAACTCTGATGAGGGTGGGGTTCGGATATGACGTTCATAGACTCGTTGCGGGACGCCCGCTGATCCTCGGCGGCATTGAAATTCCATATGAACTGGGCCTGCTTGGCCACTCGGATGCAGACGTTCTTCTGCACGCCATCTGTGACGCGATGATCGGGGCGGCCGGGCTGGGCGACATAGGCACGCATTTTCCCGATACCAGTCACGAATTCAAGGACATATCCAGCCTGGTGCTTTTGCACAGGACGGCGGCCCTTCTCAGGGGGCGGGGGGTGCGGCTGAAAAATATAGACAGCACGGTTGTGGCTCAAAAGCCAAAGCTCTCTCCTTACATCCAGCGAATGGTCGAGAAGATTTCGAGCCACACCGGGCTGGACCCCGAATACGTCAATGTCAAAGCCAAAACGACGGAGACTCTGGGATTTGCCGGCCGCGAGGAGGGGATAGCGGCATATGCGGTGGCGCTTGTCGAGGAATCTGCCCGGGTGGGCTAAGATCTGTAGGATGGGTGGAGCGAAGCGCAACCCATCAATTCTTTTCGTAAGACAGGGTCACACGAGAGCGGTTCGGGCCTTCCATAAACAGTTTTAATTAGATCGGGCAAATGATAAATAATATTTTTCGGTCGTTTCGAAAAGAGCACGAGGGGAGATTTTCCAGCGATGGCATTGCAGGTCTATAACACTCTGACCGGGAAAAAGGAGGAATTCGTTCCTCTGGAGCCGGGCAGGGTACGCATGTACGTGTGCGGAATCACCGTGTATGACCTGTGCCATATAGGACACGCGCGCTCCGCCATTGTCTTCGACGTGATTTACCGCTACCTGTTGGGTCTCGGCTACCAGGTTACCTATGTACGCAACTTTACCGATATCGACGATAAGATAATCCGGCGGGCGGCCGAGGAAGGGAAGGACTATCGCGCTATAGCCGACCGGTATATCCGGGCCTTCTACGAAGACATGGACCGATTGGGTCTTTTGCGCCCGACCCTTGAGCCGCTTGCGACCGAGCACATTGCCGAGATGATCGAAATCGTCGGCAAGCTGGTCGAAAAAGGCGCTGCGTACAAAGCCGGGACCGATGTCTATTTCAAGGTGGACCGGTTCCCCGGTTACGGGAAACTGTCCGGACGGGATACGGAAGACATGATTGCGGGCGCCAGGGTCGAGGTTGACGAAAACAAGATCAATCCGCTCGACTTTGTGCTGTGGAAAGGAAGCAAGCCCGGAGAGCCGTCCTGGGAAAGCCCCTGGGGGCCGGGAAGGCCGGGATGGCACATCGAGTGCTCGGCGATGGCGTCCAGGTACCTGGGGCTGACTATCGACGTGCACGGAGGCGGAAAGGACCTGGTCTTTCCACATCACGAAAACGAGATCGCGCAGAGCGAAATGGCTTTTGACGAGCCTTTCGTGCGCTATTGGATACACAACGGCTTCGTCAACATAAATAACGAGAAAATGTCCAAGTCGCTCGGAAACTTTCTTACCATACGCGACGTGTTGGAGGATGTGCACCCTGAATCGTTGAGGCTGTTCGTCATCAGCAAACATTACAGAAGCCCCGTAGATTTTTCCGACGAAACCGTGGCGGAAGCCGAGCGCGGCCTTGAGCGCCTCTATGGCACACTTGAGGCGGTGAAGCTAAGGGCCGCCGGCGCCCAAAGCACCGAGTATTCCGGCGAGGTTCTGAAACAGCAGGATGCGGAACTGTTCGAAAAGGCGGAGTCGCTCCGCGCATTGTTTCTCGAAGCTATGGACAACGATTTTAACACCGCCCAGGCGGTAGGCTATATTTTCGCCCTCCAGAGAAACCTCCAGCGCTTTCTGGATACATTCGGAAGAAAGAACCTGAAAGGTCCTGCCGCGCATCTCGCCAGGATGGCGGCCGGGACAATGTCAAAACAATGCAACACCATGGGCCTTCTGATGCTCGAGCCGGAGGTCTTTTTGGACCAGCAAAGAAGGCTCAAACTGAAGACGACCGGTGTCAGCGAACAGGAGTTGAACGATCTTATAGCCCTGCGCCATAAAGCCCGCCAGGAAAAAAACTTTGCCGAAGCCGACCGAATCCGGCTTGAACTCGAGACAAAACGCATCCAGCTTGAAGACTTCCCTGAAGGAACGAAGTGGCGGGTAAGTTTCTAGCGTCCTGAATCGTTAATTCTTGACATAATTCGCTGGTCCAAAATTCGCTCGATATCGCGTCTTAAGAGTTCGTAGGGTGGGCAGGCTTTATGTGCCCACCAATCAGTGGTGGGCAACGCTCTGCTTTTGCCCACCCGACCCTGAATTAGGCAACTGATTAATGACTCAGGACACTAGTACTACTTTGTTATTTAAATCCTATCTCGTATGCGAGAGTAGTCTACAATGACCTGCCGAAAAAGTTCCTCAAGAACCGCTCTGCGTAGCGCGGCCATGCTTCTTCTGCCCTTTGGGGGGAAAACCTCGCCCTGGGGCGACGGACGGAGCTTTTCGGCCCTGCCGCATTGGTGGAGGCCCTCGCTCAACAATGCCTGCACCATAGCTTTGGCGCAGCGTCAAATAACAATGAGCCAGCATGACCAGAGCAACATGGCGCTGAAAGCCGGTCCAACGCCGTCCTTCATAATGATCGAGTCCCAATTCCCCTTTGGCATCCTGATAGAATCGCTCGATAACCCAGCGGATATGCGCAAGCTCAACCAACTCTTCCAGGCTGAGTCCATCCAGGTTCCAAGCAAAATAGCATTTATGATCCTCTTTACGGACGTGCTTGGAGAGGGGACGCTCACCCAAAAGCCAACCTCGAACTGGCAAGTGAGCGCCCCGATGGCCACTTCGAAACACTTCTATCCTAGCAAACTCTTTTACGAGAGGCCCCTTTGTGCCCGTCCTCCAAGCTACCCTTTGCCAAGCCTCCGGGGGCAGTCGTTCAATGATTTCTCCGGCCTCGATGGCCGGAATGCGCTCTTTAAGGGTAGGAGCCTTTCTGGGCTGACCGCGTCCGCTGTAAGGCGGAGGAGGTGGGTCTCCTTGGTCCTGGTCAACCGACTTAGCACAACGGAATCGGGTTGCAGAGCTCACAGCAGCAACATGGGCAATTCCAAGAGCAACCAAACCATCGAGCAACACCGGTTGGTCCCCATAGCCTGCATCGATCACCACCGCCCGGAAGGGAACCTGCGCCTGAATGGACCAATTAATCAAGTCCAGACCAATCGATCCCTTGGTTTGAAAGTATACCGATTCAGGCACGTGGGCTTTTTGTCGCCGCGCCTTGTTCTTTGCCCAACTCTCGGGCAGGTACAGGCGAGCTGTCACCGGCCAGTCAAAGATGCGATCTACATAATGAGTGGTTACAAGAACCTGGCAATTATCAACCCTACCCAATGTCCCACTGTATTGTCGGGCAACACCTACGGAAGCGGCGCCTTTTTTGGCAAAGCCGGTATCGTCAATTATCAATACCCCGTTGCCAGCACATGCGTAGCTACGCATATGTTCAACGCGAAGCTGATCCATCTGCCCAGAATCCCATTCGGTACGGGTCAGAAATTCCTGGAGGCGTTGTCCGTTAGTTCCAGGCAACGACCTGCCCAGTTCAGAGGCTGTTTTTCTTTCTGTGCCCGACAGAAGCCCTGTAGCGTAGCGCTCGAGGGCATGCCGACTCTCTGAGCGGCGCAAGAACTGACTAAAAGGCGCAAGGAATTGTCCAAGATCAACCAGTGGCTCTAAACCTGCCTGCAAAATCGCCATCTCCCCCTCCCGGAAATAGGTTTGGGAAGGAGATTACAGCTAATGCAGAGCAAATGCAACAATATCTAACAAAGTAGTACTAGTGTTTCGTCAACTAAATTATCTCAGGCTAAAACTTCCATTCGTCATTCCCGCGAAGGCGGGAATCCAGAAAGACCGGCCCAGCGTGGCAAAACAGTTGTTTGTCTACATCTAAGACAATTTACGGGCGAGGAAAGGGATTGTAAAAACGTCATTCCCGCGAAGCCTGCCCTCGAAGTGTTTGGTCGGGGGGCGGGAATCCAGAAAGAGCGGTCCAGCGTGGCAAAACAGTTCTTTGTCTACATCATGGCAAGCAGACGAAACGGCACACTGTATATCGGCGTAACATCGAATCTGGTGCAAAGAGTGTGGAATCACAAACAGGGTCTGGCTGAAGGATTCACCAGCAAATATGGCGTTAAAATGCTTGTCTATTTTGAGCCGCACGAAACTGCCGAGTCTGCGATTACAAGGGAAAAGCAGCTCAAGAAGTGGGAACGGGCCTGGAAGATGAGATTAATAGAGGAGAGTAATCCTGAGTGGAGAGATCTGTACAGCACGATCTGCATTTAGACTGGATTCCCGCCTCCTCGGGAATGACGCCTCCGGGCCCATTATAAAGGGTCGCGTGAAAATATTGGAGGTACTCGTTTGCCGGATGAACCAAAAAAGAAATGAAAGGCGCGCGGGCATCTCTCCCGCGCTTCTCTTCCCCCCTGCGCATTGTTTCTCTCCAGCCGTCTGCTTATTGTAGAATGAATGATACTTACTTTGTGTTCGTGGACATCCCACTTTGGACTCGAACTCTTGAAGGGGTTTGCAATGCGTTCCGTAACCGAGGAATGTGAATGCGTGATATGCGGCAATGAGGCTGACCTGGTAATTGAGTGTAACCTGGTGGATGTCTCAGATCCTGACCATATGAAAATCCTGCAGAAGGACGCGGACGTACAGGTAATGCCGGGGTATTGAGGCGGTGATCGATCATGCGGGTTAGGATATTGAGGCCGCGATCGCATATCCCTGGTAGCGCCGTCTTCCACGGCGGCGCGACTATGCTAGATTCTTATGAAAATTCGTTTTCGCCACATAATCCATGCGACAAGAAACATGGACGCGAGAATCACGAGCGCGTAAAGCAAAGATGCGATTTCCGCTTCAGTAGTGGGGACGTAGCAGATTTTGAACAGGTAGAATCGGCAGGCGGCCTCTTTCCCGCTGGATACGGCCAGGTTCAGGGACCGCAGGGTGGTATCGAGGACTATGGACAGTACGTAGATGGTGATGGGATTCAAGCCGAGAATGATGAGCGGTTTAGGCCATCGCGGATAATCCGCCATGTCGATGGTCCAATAAAAGAATGCCAGGAAAACAAGAGCCAGCCCCGCCATGAATATGCTGAAAGTGCTCGTCCAGATGCTCTTGTTTATCGGCAGCCAGCTATCCAGCATGTAACCTGCGATCACCAGGACCAGCCCGGCGCATACCATGCCGATAACTTTCCTGCGGTCGGACGAAGAAGACCTGAGCCATTGTCCCGCGAGCACGCCGAAAAGCGTGGTAGCGATCGCGGGAATTGTGCTCACGATACCTTCAGGGTCCCATGCCCCGTCATAATACGACCACATGTACCCATTCAGTAAATGCGAGTCGACCCAGGCGGCAAAATTTTGTCCCGGTTCGAGCACACCGGCCCCGACCCCCGGGACGGGTATGAACCGAATCATCAGCCAATACGAAGCGAGCAGGCCGATAAGCCACAGGATGCGTCCTCTCAAACCCGCTCGCAGGACAATCAGCGAAGTAAAAAAATAGCAGAGCGCGATTCTTTGCAAAACTCCCGGTATTCGAAGCGTCGAGAGTTCGAATGCCGGAAAGGCGTTAACAAAAAGTCCAAGTGCGAACAAAATGATGGTTCGCCTTAGAATCCGGACCACAATCCGGCCTTCCTGCTGCTTGGCAAAAGAATATACCAGCGATACTCCAACTATGAAAAGGAAGGACGGGAAAACGGTGTCCGCAAAAGTCCATCCGTTCCAATCCGCATGGCTTAAAGGCGCAAAGACGCTCCCGGAGTCGCCGGGGGAGTTCACCACTATCATCAGGGCTATTGTAAGGCCGCGAAATGCGTCGAGGCAGGCCAGGCGCTTAAATCGAGCGGAGCCCGAATCCGGGGCTGCGGTGGGCCGCCGATCCACAGAATTAGTCTCAGCCTGCTGCGGCGAGAGTTCACGCGGTTCAGGTTCCTCTTTTTCAACGGGGCGGTCTGTCTGTGCCTGGGTCATTAAGAAATGGTCCTCACAAATAAATCAAAACCGCATAAAGCGGCCCTTTGTTTAAGCTAAGCAGCGATAACGCATCTTGGAGGGTAATAGTGTCATAAGATTACCGGACGGGCAAGGTCCGGGCCAAAAATTCCGACTTGCCGCCGATGCGGACGCGGAAATGCGGGAATTTCGGAAACCGTAAGTATTGAATATCCTTAAAGAAGTCGGACGAGGAATGAGGAGGGCAGGCACGAACATGCGGCGACAGCTAAATGGAGGGTTTACATTTCGTTGCCGATAGATCGGGTTGAGAGGTCCCCGCGACTCAAAAACCAGTCCACGCAGGACTTAATAGGCAAAAGCGCCAGAACGTAGAAAGTAACCAAAAACATAACGGAGAATTCGATATAGGAGCCAATTGGATCTGGAAGCGATTTTTGATAATTCCATATTCGCCACAAAAGCGCAGCGCCCGCAACCCAGAAAACAATAACCGCGCACCATCCCATCGTTTTTCTTCTCTTTGGCATCGGTTCGAACCTCTCTGAAAAGGTGGCTCGTGCTCCTCCTATTTCATCTGCTTTGATCCGGATTGCAATACAGTGGAAAGAGTATTTGCCCCTGGGCAATAGGGTAGTTTTGATCGAACGCGGTATGCGCAAAAAAAATCGTTGTGAATCAAAGGTGTGGATCTCGGGTTGTTATCGGGGGAGCGCGATTTATCATCTTTGTATAATCTCAAAAAAGGAGGCGGGAATGCGTCTTTGGATCTTTTTTACACTCTTGCTGATCGGGTTTGCCTCGACGGTTGAGGCGAAGGTGATTGGCGCCACGGTCCCCTACAGAGATGGGGACGTGGATTTGTCAGGATATATCGCGTACGACGATTCCATCCAGGGGAAACGGCCCGGGATTTTGCTCGTGCATGAATGGTGGGGATTGAATGATTACGCGCGAAGGAGGGCCGATCAACTTGCCGGTATGGGATATGTGGCTTTCGCGGTCGATATGTACGGTAAAGGAAAAGTCACCGAACACCCGGAAGATGCTGCGGCGTGGGCGCAGCAGGTAAGGGGCAACATCGACCTGTGGAGAAAGCGGGCAACGGCCGGATTGGAAGTCCTTAAAGCGGACCCCAGAACGGACATAGCGCGGATCGCGGCAATTGGATACTGTTTCGGAGGATCTACAGTTCAGCAGTTGGCTTATGCAGGCGCGCCGCTAAGGGGAATCGTAAGTTTCCATGGGGGGTTGGTAAAGCCTTCGCCGGATGAGGCCAAAGCCGTCAAAGCCAGGATACTGGTCTGCCATGGCGCGGCCGATCAGTTCGAAACCCCCCAGGCGATTCAGGATTATATTGCAGCTATGAATCAGGCGGGCCTCGACTGGCAGATGGTGATCTTTGGTGGGGCAAAGCACGGTTTTACTAACCCTGAGGCTGGAAAGTACGGCCTGGCGGCGCTCGCCTATTCAAAATCGGCCGATGAGAGCTCGTGGAAATACATGAAGGATTTTTTCGATTCTATATTTTCCTGAGAAATGGACTCGTTGAAAAGGGGCTATTTTTCGAGACCTCAGCGAAAAGCCTCACATTATACGTGGCGTAAATAATACCTGCGAAAAATCTCACCGGTGGTCCCTCGGGCGGAGCGGATCACTCCGGATCAGACTCGGGGCAAGGGCAGGCGCCTTGGTATTCCTTTGCCCCGCGGCCGCAGGAGTCCGATACGGCAAAAATTGGACCGGGCCCGTGGTACTATGGGGTGTGTTCTCTTATATTGGGTGAGAAACTCGAAAATTCGCTCATATCAAAATAAAAAGAGGGGAAAAAATGCCGGAAAAAAAGCCAGAAAGTCAGCAAGATTCGTTGTTGGGGAGCGAAGTCGAAGCGAATCTCAGGGCCGCATTCGACGCGATGCCTCATAAGGTCCCGGTTATGCTCTTTACCGAAAAGGACAATAACGATGTCCTGAACCAGGCTGCGCGGGATCTGCTCAGGGCCTTCAATAGAATCTCAAATAAGATAGATTTGAAAGAGTTTGAACTCAACGGGGCGGAAGCAAAGAAGCGGAATGTGAACAACTCGCCAACGCTGGTTTTCGACCCCGATCGATATTCAATCCGGTATCTCGGGGTCCCTTTCGGGGAAGAGGGCAGGACCCTTGTGGGAATGATCCTGCTGCTCGGGTTTCAGACTGCCAATCTGAGTGAGCAGTCCCGGAAGATCATCGGCAGTCTTAGCTCGAAGAGGGAAATCAAGGTTTTCGTCAGCCCGACCTGCCCCTACTGTCCCGATCAGGCGATCAATGCCGTGAAGGCGGCAATTGAGAGGCCGGACATGGTCTCGCTCGAGATAATAGACATTCAGTCAAACCAGGAGACCGCCAATCGGTATTCCGCATTCAGCGTGCCGCAGACGTTTGCAAACGATATCCTCATCGCCTATGGAGCGCAGGCGGAGGAGCTGTTTGCGCTCTCGCTTCGAAAGCTTGAGCAGCAGACTGTATTCATTCCTGAAACGGACGCCGAGGTTATCGAAACGGACGTTGTTATCGTGGGCGGGGGGCCGGCCGGCCTTGCGGCAGGTATTTACGCGGTCCGCAGCGGGATGAAGACCGCTGTGATCGAGCGGGGGCCCCTCGGAGGGCAGGTCGCAACCACACCCGTCGTGGAGAATTATCCCGGTTTTACACGGGTGCCCGGAAAAACGCTGGTCGATATTCTGGTTAGCCACGCTCTTGAGTATGTGCAGATATTCCAGGGGGAGGAAGTCGTCAGCATTAAACCGGGACCAACGGCAGAAGTTCTGACGAACAGGAGAAAGTTTCTTGCCAAAGCGATCATCCTCGCCACGGGCGCCCAGTACAAGAAGCTTGGCGTCCCCGGGGAGATGCACTTCATGGGGCGGGGCGTGAGTTACTGCGCAACCTGTGACGGGCCGCTGTTCAAGGGCAAGAAGTTGATCGTGGTCGGGGGCGGCAATAGCGCCGTGACCGAAGCCCTCTTTCTCCACAACATAGATGTGAATGTTACCCTGGTGCACAGACGAAACAAGTTGAGGGCCCAGGATCATCTGGCCAAAAATATTTTCTCCAACAACATGGAGGTCCTGTGGGACACCGAAGTCGTGGAAATAAAAGGGAAGGAAAAGGTGGATGAAGTCATTCTGCGAAATAACAGAACCGGTTTGATCTATCCGTTTCCGGTACAGGGAGTCTTTGTCGCCGTCGGATATGAGCCTTCCGTGAATCTTGCAAAACCTCTAGGGATCGAGCTTGACCCTGACGGTTTCATAAAACATGACTCCAATCACCGAACCAATGTTCCGGGAATATATTGCGCAGGAGACGTCGAAGGGGGCTACAAACAGATTGTGACCGCTATGGGACAGGGGACCGAAGCTGCCCTGTCGGTGTTCGAGGATCTCGTGCATCCATACTGGACCAATGAGAAGGAAAAGCAGACAGACACTGTAACTACGTGATCGTTTCGGCAGAAAATGGGGGCAGAAAACACGCCGTCCGGAATTTCTCAGTCTTCGGGTTCTTTGGTAAGATCGTTAAATTCTATCAGCTCGCCTGTCACCGTGAAGATTACCCGCTCGCAGATATTTACTACGCGGTCGGCTGAGCGTTCGAGGTTATGAGCGACCCACATCAGGTGGCTGGCGCCTTCGATGTTCCTGGGGTCGGAGATGATGTAAGTGATCAGCTCCCGGTATATCTGGTCATAGAGTTCATCCATATGCCGGTCTTCCTGGGGGATCGAGCGCGCGGCCTCGACGTCTCTGTCGATGAAGGACAGAAGCGCCCGGTGGAGCATGTCCGAAGCCTGCACGGCCATGCGAGGAATATCCACCAGCGGCTTTACGAGAGGTTTTGAGCCGAGTTGGACCGAAATTCTTGCGACCCCCTTCGAATAATCGCCGATCCTTTCCAATTCGGTGGCAATTTCCAGTATGGCCGCAAGGGTTCTCAGGTCCTTTGCCATCGGCTGCTGTCTGGCTATGAGAACAAGAGTATCCGATTCGATTGAGTAGCGTCTCCGGTTGATCTCGGCATCGGCTGCGATCAGACGCCGGCCCGCTTCGATGTCCCGCTTGCTGAGGCCATGGACTGCGTCGGTTATCGTGCGCTCGACCATCACTCCGAGGTCGATAAGTGCATCCTGAAGCTGTTCCAATTCTCTTTCAAATGCAGTTCTCAACCGGAAGCTTCTCCCCTCGATCCAAGAAAATTATCGCTTACAGTCCACTATATCCCATTCTTGAGATAATTATTCAATTTCATTTTCACCTTGCAAATCTTAACTATGCACAAAAAACCCCCGGTCCCATGAAGGGAGCGGGGGTTTGAGCGGAGCCAGGAGCGGCTTCATTGCCGCTCCTGGCCTGCCTCTTGTCATTCTATCGAAAAATCCGGACGGACACTCTTTAGTACATGCCTCCTCCGGGCGGCATGCCTCCCATGCCGGGTGCGCCTTTGTCTTCCTTCGGAAGTTCGGCGACCATGCATTCGGTGGTCAGCATGAGGGCCGAGACACTGGCCGCGTTAAGCAGCGCCGTGCGGGTCACCTTGGTAGGATCGATTACACCCGCTTCGATCAGGTCTTCGAACTTGGCGGTCTCGGCGTTGAAGCCGAAGGCGCCGGATTTTTCCTTTATTTTCTGCACTATTACGGAACCCTCTTCGCCGGCGTTGGCCGCAATCTGGCGGGCAGGCTCTTCGAGGGCGCGCAGGATTATCTTCAAGCCGAGCTGCTCGTCGCCGCCGAGGTCAACATTTTCCAGGGACGGCAGGCAACGCAGGTAGGCCACGCCGCCGCCGGGAACTATGCCTTCTTCCACTGCGGCGCGGGTAGCGTTCAGAGCGTCTTCGACTCTGGCCTTCTTTTCCTTCATTTCAGTTTCAGTTGCGGCGCCAACGCTTATCACCGCGACGCCGCCGACCAGCTTGGCAAGTCTTTCCTGGAGCTTCTCGCGGTCGTAGTCGCTGGTCGTTTCGTCGATCTGGGTGCGGATCTGTCGCACGCGGCCCTCGAGGGTCTTGCGGTCTCCGGCGCCGTCAACTATCGTCGTGTTGTCCTTGTCGATGCGGATTGTTTTGGCTCTGCCAAGGTCGTTCAAGGTAACATTTTCGAGCCTGATGCCCTTTTCCTCGCTGATTACCTGTGCGCCGGTGAGGATGGCGATGTCTTCGAGCATCGCCTTGCGCCTGTCGCCGAAGCCCGGGGCCTTTACCGCGCAGACCTGGAGAGTGCCACGCAGCTTATTGACTACCAGCGTTGCAAGCGCTTCGCCTTCAATGTCTTCAGCGATAATCAGGAGCGGCTTGCCCATCTTGGCGATCTGTTCGAGTACGGGCAGAAGGTCCTTCATGCTGCTGATCTTTTTCTCGTTTACGAGAATCATCGGCTCGTTGAGCAGCACTTCCATTTTCTCAGGATCGGTCACGAAATAAGGGGAAATATATCCTCGGTCAAACTGCATCCCCTCGACCACCTCCAGGGTGGTTTCCATCGACTTGGCTTCTTCCACCGTGATTACGCCTTCTTTGCCCACCTTGTTCATGGCTTCGGCGATGATGTTGCCGATGGTCGTATCGTTATTGGCGGAAATGGTGCCGACCTGGGCTATCTCTTTCTGGTCCTTGGTGGGTTTGCTGATTTTTTTCAGCTCGGCGATAACCATCTGGACCGTCTTTTCAATGCCGCGCTTGATCGCCATTGGGTTATGGCCGGCGGTTACCAGCTTCGAGCCTTCGAAGTAGATGGACTGAGCCAGAATGGTTGCAGTGGTTGTTCCGTCACCGGCGACGTCGCTGGTCTTGCTTGCGACTTCTTTTACCATCTGTGCTCCCATGTTTTCGAACTTGTCCTCAAGTTCGATTTCCTTGGCTACCGTAACGCCATCCTTAGTTACGGTGGGGCCGCCGAAACTCTTCTCGATAACCACATTACGGCCCTTGGGGCCAAGAGTAACCTTTACTGCATCGGCGAGCGCGTTCACTCCGTTCATCAGCAACTCGCGCGCTTTGGTATCATATATCAATTGTTTTGCCATGAGCCTGTTCCTCCAGATGTGCTTATTTTGAGGTAAAGATTTATTCGATAATCGCGAGAATGTCGTCTTCGCGCATGATTAGAACTTCCTGGCCCTCGACCGTAATCTCTGTCCCGGCGTATTTGCCGAAAAGGACGCGGTCTCCCTTTTTGATGTCGAGGGCTCTTCTGGAGCCGTCTTCCATGATCCTGCCGTTTCCGGCCGAGAGTACTTCTCCCTGGATGGGCTTTTCTTTCGCCGTGTCGGGGATGATGATGCCGCCCGCGGTTTTGTGCTCCTCTTCCATGCGTTTGACCACGACGCGATCGTTGAGCGGTCTGAGATTCATAACAACTCCTTTCGCTTGCATTAAATGGTTTCGGGCAGGGATCGCCATGCAGGCCCCGCCCTTTTGTGTTAGCACTCACCTATGATGAGTGCTTTTAATCATCGCGGATTCATTTGGCAAGTGAAAAAGACGCGCTCGGTGGGAAAAAAAGTGAGAAGACTGTCCCGGTCCCCGACTGGGGCTTGCTTACCTCGATGCGGCCGCCGGCCTTCTCCACCAGTTGATAAACGATGCTCAACCCAAGCCCGGTTCCATTTGTCTTGGTGGTAAAGAAGGGGTCGAAGATTCTTTTCATTGCGTCATCTGCAATTCCGCATCCCGTATCGCAGATGTCGACTCTGGCCATTTTGCCGCCGCTGTCAAACGAATCGTCCTGGATATCGACCAGGATCGACAGGTCCCCGCCTTCCGGCATGGCTTCCAGAGCATTGATAAAAAGGTTCCAGAGCACCCTCTGGAGATGGTTGGGATCGATTGCGATCAATGGCCTGGTTTGAAAATCCGTCCTGATGGCATGTGATGTCGTTACCTGTTTTTTCGCCTTAAGAAGGGCAATTATCTCCTCTATGACGGAACACAGCGCGACGTCTTCGATCTGCGCTGATTTGGGAGAACCTTTCGTCATCCAGAGAAATTCAGTTACAAGCTCATTTATCCGCTCGATTTCGCGTTGCACGATTCCCATGAGCTTTTTGTGAAGCGCATTGTGTCCCATTTCGCCCTGCAGCATCTGCATGGCGCCGCTCATTGCCGCAAGCGGGTTCTTAATCTCATGGGCGATTTCGGCGGCAAATCTTCCGGCCAGGACCAGCCGTTCCATCCTCTGAATGTGTTCCTCGATTGCTTTTAGCTTGGTGAGGTCTATAAATATGATTGTCCAGCCGAAAGTCTCCCCGCTTTCGTTCTGGAGGATCGAAGCCGAGAAGCCAATGGTGATTTGCAGACTTGTTGGATGCGTGTAAGAGGTCTCTTTTCGGATCGCCGATTTTCGAATGGCGGGTCCGTTGCTTCGAGGAAGTTGTGAGATGTCAATAGAGGGAAAGAGTTCCGTCAAAGTGAGTTTGGCAATTTCGCTGGATTTTATGCCGAGAATTTCCTGTGCGGCATTGTTGGCAAATACGATGCGTCCATGGAGATCAATGGTCAGCAGACCGCTCGTCATGCTCTGGACGATGCTTTTATGAAGGGTTGCAAGCTTGCTCAGGTCTCTTTCGCGCTCTCGAACCCGTAGGCTGGAACTTTGGAGTTCCTCGGCGAGGTATCCGGAAAGAAATCCTACCAGGAAAAAGCCGGCCATATTCATAAGGATAGTAAAAAAATAGGTTCCGCTGTCACGCTGCTGCCCGGTTCCCGAAACGAGCGCAAGGGGAGAAATCCACCCGAAGTACTGCAAGTCGAGAAAAAGCCCGTAAATCAGAGTGCATGCCGAGGCGGTAAGAAGGCTCCCGCGCCGGTAAAGCAGCAGGGCTGAACTTATTATCACGAGCATGTAGAGAAATGAGAACGAGCTTTCAATGCCTCCCGTCATATAGACGAGGACAGTCACGGCGCACAGATCGAAAAGGATCTGGGTCCAGGCAAAATAGACGAGGCGCTGGACACGTTCCAGGCTGAGCGCTCCGAGGATGGTGAAGAGAAGCAGGATGCACGAAAAAATATAGAGAGGATGAAAGTGAGACGAAAGAAGGTCGGCGTTCCTGCCGCTTTGGACGGCGAGGGTAAGGATGAGGAAAAAGACAGCCAGAATCATCCGGTAGAGAAGGAGCTTTTTAAGTTTCCCTCTGAACCGGCTGTCATCGGAGTTGCTATCCTGCCCTGGCGTGAGCGGGGTCATTGCCCTCTCTATCTTCCAACCACATCGGCCAATTGGAAAATCGGCAGATACATTGCCACCAGGAGGCCGCCTATAGTCACGCCGAGAAAAAGGATGAGCATCGGTTCGAGCATCGCTGTCAAAGCTCCGACGGCTGAGTCGACTTCCTCGTCATAAAAATCGGCAATCTTGCCAAGCATTGCGTCGAGAGCGCCTGTGGCCTCGCCTACCGCTATCATCTGGGTCACCATAAGCGGAAAAACGCCTGTTTCAGACAGCGGCTCCGCAACCGGGCGGCCTTCGGAAATAGAAAGACGCGCATCCCGGATGGCTTTCTCGACTACGGAATTTCCGGCAGTTGCTGCAACCACCTCGAGGCCGTCCAGAATCGGCACACCGCTTGAGAGCATCGTGCCAAGGGTCCTGGTAAAACGTGCCACGGCTATCTTGCGCAGCAGCAAGCCAAAGACAGGCGCTCGCAGGAGCAGCCGATCGAAGATATTTCGCCCTCTGGGCGTCTTGCGAAACTGGCGCAAGGCAAAGATCAGGCCGATGAGTCCAAGGATCATCCAGTGAAAGTAGCTCTTTGTAAAATCGCTCATGTTCATAACAGCCAACGTCATTGTCGGCAGCTTTACACCCGCGTCCCGGAAAAGCTGGGCAAATACCGGAATCACCCATATAAGGATGACCGCCACCACTATTACGGCAATTGCCACTACAATCACCGGGTAGGTAAGTGCGCCCTTTACCTTTTTCTTGAGTTTGGCCATTTTTTCGATGTAGGCGGCGAGCCTGTTGAGGATAACGTCGAGGATGCCGCCGATCTCGCCAGCGGCAATAAGACTGTGAAAGAGGTTGTCAAAGACCTTCGGATGCCTCTTGATCGCATCCGACAAAGTGGAGCCTTCCTCAACGTCCTTTTTGATCTGTCGAATAACTCTTTTGAAATTAGAATTGCTTTGCTGTTCCTGGAGAATGTCCAGGCATTGGACGAGCGGGAGCCCGGCATCTATCATCGTAGAAAACTGCCGGACGAATATTACCTTGTCCTTATCATTGACATTGCCGGCCCTGGCGGGGAAATAGTCCGACAGTGCCTTGGGTTTCGGTCGCACGGCCTTTAAGGCTATTCCCTTTCGAACCACCATCTGGCGCGCCAGAGGGAGGTTGTCGGCCTCTATTTCTCCTCTTTGTTTTTTCCCGGCGCGATCTAAACCAGCCCATACATATACCGCCATGTTGCACTCCTGTTGCGTCAAAAAGTATTAAAGCAGGGATAACGACGGCAGTGGAAGCAAGTTTTGTTCCACAATCCTCTCTGTCGGGGCGCTGGTAGTCAAATACCCTGACAGCTTTGCGGCGGATACGTAGGATCTTGAAATTTTGAGTATAAGGCGGGTCGCCCAATGCCAGGTTTTGCCCACATTGAGGAGAACTGCGCGATGAGCTAATCTTTGGTCGAAGACCTTATCACCTCCTCTACGGAGGTAACCCCCTCTTTTAGCTTATTCAATCCGCTGCGTCGCAGCGTGGTCATCCCGAGGCGGATGGATTCCTTCTTTATTTCAGCCGCTGAGGCCCCCATCAGAACGAGTTCGCGTATCTGATCGTGCAGGGGCATGACCTCGTACAGAGCAATTCGGCCACGGTATCCCGTATCGTTGCAAACCGGGCATCCCGTCCCGCGAAAGCATTCAAAGCTGCCCAGTTCCTCGTCCAAAATCCCCAGCTCGAGCAATGTCTCAGGCGGGACGAGTTCGACGACTTTGCACTCGTTGCATACCCGGCGAACGAGCCTCTGTGCGATGACAAGGTTAACGGCTGATGCAACGAGAAAGGCTTCGACCCCCATATTGAGCAGCCGGTTTATTGTGCTGGGGGCATCGTTGGTGTGGAGGGTACTCAGCACGAGGTGTCCGGTGAGGGCGGCTTTCACTGCTATTTCCGCCGTTTCGAAGTCTCTGATCTCGCCGACCATGATGATGTCCGGGTCCTGACGCAAAAACGAGCGCAGGGCGGCGGCGAAGCTCAGTCCGATAGTATCGTGCACCTGCACCTGGTTAATTCCGGTGAGATTGTATTCAATTGGGTCTTCGGCTGTCGAAATGTTGTGGCTGACCTTGTTGAGATCAGAAAGCGCGCTGTAAAGAGTCGTGGTCTTGCCGCTCCCTGTCGGTCCGGTAACGAGCACCATCCCGAAAGGCATATAGATCGACTCGCGGAAATTCTTGTACTGGATTTCTTCGAACCCGAGCTTGGTCATGTCGAGCTGAAGGCTTCCTTTGTCGAGAAGGCGCAGAACGACCTTTTCGCCAAAAAGGGTGGGCATAACCGAGACCCGGAAGTCCATCTCGCGCCCCTTGGCCCTTAGCTTTATGCGTCCGTCCTGAGGAAGCCGCCGTTCGGCGATGTCGAGGCGGCTCATTATTTTGAGGCGTGATATAAGCGCGTTCTTCAGATGCAAGGGCGGCCGCATGACCTCATAAAGCACGCCATCGATGCGGAAGCGGACGCGCATGCTCTTCTCATAGGGTTCCAGGTGAATGTCGCTTGCCTGTTTTCGTATTGCGTCCATCAAAATAAGGTTGACGAGCTTTACGACGGGGGCCTGTTCGGCCGCATCCTCCAGAGAAGAGAGGTCCATCTCCTCCATTGACGAGACGATATCGACATCGATTTCCTCCTTGAGCATTCCGAGAACATCGTCCAGGGACTCGTCAGCAGAGAAGGTCTGTCCGATGACTTTCCTGATGACGTTATCGGAGGCGACGTGGACCTGGATGTTTTTTCGAGTCAGAAAGCGGATGTCATCTATAACGAACAGGTTTCCCGGATCGGCCATGGCGACGTTGAGAGTATTGCCCATAATCCCGAAGGGAACGGCCTGGTACTTGTGCATGATATCAAGAGGGATGAGCGCTGCGACTTCTTTCGGGGTATTGAGTTTGGATAAGTTCACCTGGGGGCAGTGGAACTGCCTGGCTATAAACTCAAGAAGGGTATCTTCACCGACTATGCCGAGCTTTACAAGGGCTTCCCCTATGCGGTCTCCGGATTGTTGCTGTTCTTCGAGCGCGCGGTTGAGCTGATCGATGGTGACAAGGCCTTCCTGGACCAGCAACTCGCCTATTTTCTTGGCCAAAGTTTAATCCTTCCGAAAATATAGAATACACCCCGAACACTGATTAAATCGGTTTATGTGGTTCAATATTCAACTAAAAGTGAACAAAAAAATGCAAAAAGCCTTGACACTAATTAATTCCCGGTTATTATTCGCGACGTTTTCTCAGAGTATTTTGAGAAACAATAAATAATATCAGAATAGGGGGTGATTGTCATGGTTTGCTCAACAATGAAGGCCGGAGCGGAATGCGCCTTCATGACGAAAACGGGATGTGGCTACAACGGCGGTACCTGCCATCCGATCGTGGAAAAGTGCGAAGGATGTCAGCGCACGGTGGAATTTGAGACCGGAACATTCTGCACCAGCTATCCTAATCCTTCCATTAAATGGAAAGCCAGCGTCTGCAATTTTGCGACTCACAACAAGACGGAGCAGCAAGGTCAGCAGAGAGTCAATCCTCTCAAGGCTTCCAAGAGGAACAACAAAAAGAAATAATCTTCTTTGCTGGTTCGTGAGAGCGGCCTCCAGCACGAGTTGCGTGGCGGAGGTTTGCTCTCACCAGCTCCTTGATGTTTTCTTCCAAATCTGAGTGTATAATCATTCCTGTTTTTATTTGACTTCTCCTGCGCCCATCCGTTATGGGAGTATGGGCAATTTCAGGGCGCATGCGTCCCTTTTATCCGCCTGGTCCTGATTTGCTCCTCGCGTCATCTCAGAAAGGAAGTGCAATTGTGGAACAGACTCAGATTTTGACCGGAGCTCAGGCCGCTGCCGAAGCTGCCAGATTGAGCCGCGTTCAGGTCGTGGCCGCCTATCCGATCACGCCTCAGTCGAAGATACCCGAAACCCTGTCCGTGTACGTGGAAAGGGGGGATTTAAAGGCGCAGTTCGTGCGCGTCGAGAGCGAACACTCGGCAATGGGCGTGTGTATAGCTGCGTCCATCGTGGGGGCGAGGGCTTTTACCGCTACCGCCTCAAACGGTCTTGCCTACATGCATGAGCAACTTCACTGGGCCGCCGGTGCGCGGCTTCCAATAGTCATGCCGGTTACCAACCGGGGAATCGGAGCGCCCTGGACGATTCTGAACGATACCCAGGATAGCATTTCACAACGCGATACCGGCTGGATGCAATTCTACTGCATGAACAATCAGGAAGTCCTCGATCTAACCATCGTCGCATTCAAGGCTGCCGAGCAGCTTCTGATTCCCTGCATGGTGTGCTTCGACGGCTTTCGGCTTTCACATACTCTTATGCCGGTAACAATACCCGAGCAGGAAAAAGTAGATTCGTTCCTTCCGCAGTATGTCCCTTTCCACAAGCTGGATGCTGAAAATCCCGTGAGTATAAATCCCGTGGTCATGAGTGACCCTATTGCCGACCCGGACGGGGTGCTTTCGCCCGGTTACATGGGCTTCCGGTTTCGGCTCCAGCAGAGTCTCGAAGAAGCCCTTCCCATAATCAGTGAAGCGGGCAGGGGGTTTGGTGAACTCTTTGGCCGTTCCTACGTGGACCCGCTCTACCGCTACCGGGCCGATGATGCCGATTTTCTCTTCATCACCATGGGAGCTCTTGCCAGCGAGGCTACGGAAGTAGCCGATTTTTTGAGAGAAGAGGGCGTAAAGGCGGGTGTGCTGGGTGTTCGCGTCTTCCGGCCTTTCCCTGCCAATGAACTGGTCGAGGCGGTCCGGGGGAGGCAGGCGGCGGCGGTCCTCGAGAAAGCAATCAGCTATGGATATGAAGGCCCCCTCATGACCGAACTGAAGGCTTCGCTTTACGGGGGGAACGGGGATTGTCCGAGCCTCATCAACTACATCGTAGGACTTGGCGGGAAAGATATCTCCCCTGCCGATCTGCTCCATGCAGCGCGGGAAACCATTGCAACCGCAAAGAGCGGGAAACTGCCGGGAAAACCGCAATGGATCGGCTACGGAGTCTAAATAACGAAAAAAGGAAGATAACAGGCCATGTCAGAGCAAACAGCCATTCTCGACTACCCTGAAAAAGAATACATCCTTCCGGGCAACCGGCTCTGCGCCGGATGCGGTGTTACCATCGCGTACAGGTTTATTCTAAAGGCGCTCGGGCAAAAAACGATCATTTCCGTGCCGGCCAGTTGCGTAACCATCCTGCACGGGATCTATCCCAAAACCCCGATCTCGGCGACAACTGTCAACACGACTTTCGCCAGCGCGGCTGCCACTGCGTCGGGATTGGTAGCCGGTCTCAAAGCCACAGGGCGCGAGGACTGGAAGGTTCTGGCAATGGCCGGAGACGGCGGGACATTCGATATGGGAATCCAATCTCTTAGCGGCGCCGCAGAGCGCGGGACCGACTTCATCTATGTTTGCTACGACAACGAAGCTTATATGAATACGGGTGTTCAGCGATCGAGCGCAACCCCGGTGGGCGCCGTGACCACTACCACACCGGTGATTCCCAAGGCGCAACCCAAGAAGGACTTCATGCAGATAATGGAAGCACACAGCATTCCTTACCTTGCCACGGCGTCGTGCTCCTATCCGGGTGACGTTTATGATAAGTTCCTTAAGGCTAAAGACATCGAAGGGACAAGGTTTTTCCACCTCTCCGCACCCTGTCCGACCGGGTGGTGGTATCCTACTAAAGATACTGTAAAAATCGGCCGTATGATGGTCGAATCCTGCATCTTTCCTCTCTATGAGATCGAGGAGGGCCGCGTCAAACTTACCGGCAAGAGCCTGAGCATCGCCAAAAGCGGCAAAAAGAAGCCAATTGATGAGTATATTGCTCTTCAGGGCCGTTTCAAAAAAATCACTCCTGAACAGGTGGCTGGTTTCCAACTGAAAGTGGATGAGAAATGGGAGGTGCTGCTTAAGAGGGCCGGGTTCTAGTTTCTACCGCCTCAGTTATGGCAGATTGTCCTTTGAGATTCTTTGGGTCCGCTTCCCGGACCCTTTTTTTATTACAGGCCCTGATTTGACATAACGCTTCAGCCTTGCTAGCCTTGGTGCCGGACCCCATTGCAGATTTCGAAAGGGACCTCAGATCATGAGAAGAAAGAGATGCTTTGTTCTATCGCTGATTACCGCTGTCTCCGTTTTTGTCCTCACGTGCACGGCCTCGGCGCAGGGACCGAAGACCAGGGACCTGATTTTGGCTACTACCACGTCGACAGTGGATTCGGGGCTCCTGGACTATCTTGTGCCGATATTTGAAAAGAAGACCGGCTACAGGGTGAAAACAATTGCGGTCGGCACCGGACAAGCGCTGGCGATGGGCGAGAAAGGCGAAGCGGACGTCTTGCTTGCGCATGCCGAGCAGGCCGAAAAGAAGCTTGTTGACTCGGGGATCGTCCGAAATTACCGGCTGGTGATGCACAACGATTTCATAATCGCAGGTCCGGCCGAAGATCCTGCAAAGATTAAAGGCAAGAGCACCGTTGAAGCGTTCAAGGCCATTTTTGAAGGCGACGGTCCCTTCGTCTCCAGGGGCGACGATTCAGGGACTAATAAGATGGAGCTTGCGCTCTGGGGAAAAACGGGACTTAGCCCCAAAGGCGCCAAATGGTACCTGGAATTGGGTCAGGGGATGGGCGCCACTCTCCTTATGGCATCGGAGAAAAAGGGCTATACGCTGAGTGACCGCGCAACGTACCTTGCTGAAAAGCCTAATACAAAGCTTAGTATACTCTGCGAAGGAGACCCGTCCTTGCTCAATATCTATCATGTCATGGAAGTAAACCCGGAAAAATTCGGCAAAGTCAACGCCGAGGGCGCCAAAGCGTTTGTCGATTTCATGACCTCGCCGGAAACTCAAAAGCTCATAGGTGATTTCGGGAAGGATAGATACGGGCAACCGCTGTTCTTCCCAGACGCAGGCAAATAGGCGCAACCCTGTTGTCCCAATGGAAGTATTGTCCCCGGCCGGCTTCTGAAGTTTTTGGGGACTGCTGGTATTTTTTAGTCCCGTGGCGTTATATCATGCTTGACATAACGAGTCTTTTGCTGTATCAGAAGGGCAAGCTAAGTTTTCATCCCTTTGTTGAGCCGGGTCTACCCTTTGGGCCCGGTTCTTGTTTTTCTTCCTCCGGCGTGGGAAAGAACAAGTCCCGGAAAAGCTCGTCTGCGGAGTCCCTTGTAAGGTCCTGGAGTTTTTCGAACCTCTCTATAATTCCTCTGGCTAAAGGGGTCAGTTCCGAGCCGCCTCCCCTCACTCCTCCCGTTTTTCTATCAAGGAGGTTTTGTCCCAACCTTTTCTCGGTCGCACGGATTTTCCCCCAAACGGCGCGATAGCTCATTTGAAGTTCCTGGGCGGCGGCATGGATCGAACCATGTCTGGATACGGCCTGCAAAATATTGAGGCGGCCCGTTCCGAAGACCACCCGGCCGTTTTCGTCCTCGATCCAAACCTTGGATTTGACGGAAAGATTTTGAGAATCCGGCATTTTTGCCTTGCAGCTCCCTGCAACTTTTGTTGTATGCGTTAATCCCACCATCTGAGCAGTGCGCTGCCCCAGGTGTAGCCCGCTCCGAAGGCGGCCATTACCACATAGTCGCCCTTTTTCAGTGCATATTTTTTTTCCACCGCCGCTTCATAGAGAGCGAGCGGAAGCGTGGCGCAAGTTGTATTTCCATATTTGTCGATATTTATGACCACCTTTTCTTTGTCTATTCCCATTTTTCTTGCGGCGGCTTCAATGATGCGCAGGTTTGCCTGGTGAGGGACAAACAGTGAGACGTCCCGGCCTGTGAGACCGTTTTTCGCGAGAATTTGAGCGGCAACGTCAGACATTTCGGTGACGGCTGTCTTGAAGACGTTACGGCCGTCCTGAAAAGCGAAATGCTCCCTTTTCTCCACGGTTTCATGGCTCGCCGGCCTTCGGCTTCCGCCGGCTTTCATGTGCAGGTAGGGCTCCCCTGTTCCGTCGGCGCGCAGGATGAAATCACGGAAGCCGTATCCCTCTTCCGTGCACGAATCGAGAAGCACGGCGCCGGCGCCGTCTCCGAAAACAATGCAGGTATTCCTGTCCGTGTAGTCGATAATTGTGCTCATCACATCACTGCCGATTACCAGTATTTTATTGACCCTTCCGGACTCGATCATCTGAGCGGCCACTGAAATGCTGTAGAGAAACCCGCTGCATCCGGCGCTAAGGTCGAAGCCCCAGGCGTTTTTTGCCCCGATGTCCCTTGCCACCAGGCATGCGGTAGCCGGAAAAACCATATCGGGAGTAACCGTGGCCACAAGGATCGCGTCTATGTCCCCGGGATCCACACCGGCTCTTTCCAGGCACTCCATAGCAGCCGGAACGGCCATATGTGAATTGCCGAGCCCCGGTTGCAGAATCCGGCGCTCTCTGATTCCGGTGCGGGTTACTATCCACTCGTCGGAGGTATCCACCATCTTCTCTAAATCGTGATTGGTCAGCCTGCGTTCTGGAAGAAAGCGGCCGACGGAACGTATATATGCTGTGCGTTTGAGTATCATTTATTCCTCTACATAACCCCTTTGTACCATCCGCCGTCAATCTGGATGGAATCACCCGTTATGAAGGCTGCCCGCTCGGAAGCGAGAAAAGCTGCCAGAGCGGCGATTTCCTCTGGTCTTCCCATGCGGCGCAGTGCTATCTGGGATTCCCATGTACCGATGACTTCGTCGGGCGTAATGCCTTTTTTTCCGGCAATTTCGGCAGAGAGCTTCTGTACCCGATCGGTTATGGTGTAAGCGGGGCAAATGTTGTTAACTGTGATGTTATGCGGGGCGAGTTCATTAGAGAGTGTCTTGGCAAGTCCGACAATGCCTATTCGGATCGTGTTGGACAGAATCAGACCCTCGATCGGTTGCTTCACAGCAACGGAGGTCAGGTTTATGATCCGCCCCCAGCGTTTCTTGATCATTGCAGGAACAGCTTCGCGCGTCATGGTGATGGTGCTGAGCAAAATCAGGCGGAAGGCAAAATTCCACAAATCTTCGTCTATATCGAGAAATTGTCTGTCGGGAGGGCCGCCTGCGTTGTTCACCAGGATGTCGACGGTCCCGAAATGCTCCAGGCCCCTGCGAATGAAAGCCCTGGCCTGTTCGGAAATACTCAGATCGGCGGCGATTCCGATTACCTCCCCGCCGGTCAGCGAGCGAATCTCTTCGACCGCTTTCGGAAGCTCCGGGTGCTCCCTGGCGCAGATCGCCACCTTCGCGCCTTCTTTGCTCAGTTCCATGGCGACAGCTTTGCCCAGTCCCTTACTGGCGCCGGCCACGAAGGCCACTTTGTCTTTAAGACCCAGGTCCACTCGAGGAACCCCCTCTCACTAAAATTCAAATCGGAAACTACCGATCTCTAATGCTGTCATAGCGATTGCAGTCTGTCATTATAAAACTTTTGCATTGCATCCGAGTAGTGGTCGCTTTCGCTGTAAATGTAAAAAGGCTGCTCGACCTTGAGTTCTTCACCTCCGCCTTTGCGGCATTCAAGGTGAACAAGCCGGCTCGGACCGCTCGGATATGAGTAGATGACCGTCAGTCGCTTGGGACTGAAACCGTGGTCGATAGCAGTGTGCAGCAGGTTTGCAAGCCGGGTTGCGGGGTAGATCAGCGCGACACGCCCCCCCTGCCGGAGCAGATACGCCGCAGCCCCAAGGACGTCGGCCATGTTTGCGCTGAGTTCGTGGCGGGCAAGGGCCTTTTGCCTGTCGGGGTTTATCCGGCCGGTCCCCGGTTTTCTGTATGGAGGGTTGCTGAGTGCCAGATCAAAGCTCCCGGCTTTAAACCGGGATGAAACCTCACGGAAATCCATCTGGCAAATCTCTATGCGGTCGCCGAAATCATTTGCATCGACGTTTTTTCCGGCAAGCTCGGCTAGCTCCGGTTGAATCTCCACTCCCACGATTCCACGCTCTGTCTTTTTTCGATAAGCCAGCACGAGCGGTATCACGCCGCAGCCTGTCCCGAGCTCTATAACCCGGTCCTCTTTTCTTATACGGGTAAGACCCGCCAGCAGGACCGCGTCTATAGAAAAACGGTATCCTTTTTCATCCTGGCAAACGATGAGTCTTCCGCCAAAAAGGGTGTCGCTGGTTTGCCGCCCTTTTTCTTTGAGAGTCTTCGAGGTCAAAAAATTTCCTCGTCGGGGGAAAGAGGGTTTATCACCAGCCCGGATATAACCTTCGGATAGAAGTAGGTGGACTTGTGAGGCATTATCAGACCGGCGCTCGCAACTTCCCGGACCTGTTCGATTCGCGTGTTGTTTATGAAAAAGCCGGCGTCGTATCTTCCCGATTTTACAGCATCGAGAGCTTCCGCAAAATCATGCATGAAGCTGATGTTGCGCTCGTTTGCAAGGACCTGGTCGGAAAGTCCGACAAGGTCCCTGAGCAATACCTGGTCAAGCACGACCACATCCAGCGTTCTCAGTGGTCCGGCTATGCCTTTCTGCGCGAGCAGAGATGAAACTGCGTTACGCTTCGCCGTGAGCACATGGACGCTCGCCGCCCCACTGCAGTAGAAACCGATGGTCGTATCCCTCCTCGATCCTCCAGCAGCAATTGCTTCCTTCCACCTTAGTTCTCCGTCATTTTCGATCTCGAAGCACTCAACATCGAAGCAGGTTTTGGCCCTTTCGATAAACTGCTCAGGGCCCCATGCGCCGAGATTTTTCAAGAGCCTGTGAGTAGGCAGAATGGTGAGCCCCGATTCGTTCATATCGGTAAGGTATACCATTACGAACTCGTAGGGGGCATGCGGATTTCCGGTCCCATAGCGTTCGCGGAAGATGTTCCTGTAGTTCAGCGCGGTTTCGTAGCGATGGTGGCCGTCGGCGATGAAGATGGGCTTGTCCAGCATGAGGTCACGGACTTCATTCAGGATCGGCCGCTCGGTTACCGGCCAGACCCTGTGAGCCATACCGGCTGAATCCGTGAATGATATCGCCGGGGCGCCGTCCCTGCCCGAAGCAAGCGCGTTGTGGACCTTTTCTTCGGAATCCGGGTAAAGTGCGAATACCGGGCTCAGGTTCGCGTTGCAGGCCAGCATGAGTGCCAGGCGCTCTTCTTTTATTGCCTGGAAAGTTTTCTCATGGGGGCGTACCTTCCCCGAGGAAAAATCCTCGAGCCGTAAAGCGCAAATGAAGCCCGTGCGGGTTTTGGCCGATCCGGGGCCATCCCTGTAATCCAGTTCGTAGCTGTAAATGGACGGCTCGGGGTTGCGGACGAGAATGCGCTCACGTTCCCACTGCTTGATCCAGGCTTCAGCGCGTGTATGCGGATTATCCTCACTGGTGTCACCGGGTGTTGTCATTCCCAGTTCCAGGCGGATGAAATTATATGGACTTCGTTCGTGAAAATCCTTCTGCTCTTCAGGAGAGATAACATCGTAAGGAGGAATAACCACTTGAGCAAGGTCGTGAATCATCTGCTGATTGTAGCGCAATCCCCTGAACGGGGCGATTTCAGCCATGAGCTTTGCTGGTCCTTTCTGCTGGCATGCGTTCTAAAGTAGAGCGTTCACACTGAGGACATTTTTGCTAACATAGGTTGGGTAGTTTTACAAACGGAAATCGGAGGCTGTCTAGATTGCGGAGCGTGGAGTATTTATCCATGAATTCCCGGCACCGCCCGCCCGCTGCCTTTTGCGTCAGCCTCTGCCGGCTTCTGCCTTGTCCGCCCTGCGGCATACGTCTACCAGAAGGCACAGTTATCTTCAAACAGACCCCTGTTAGCAGAGTTGGCAAGAATGATTCCTGAAAAATCGGCCGTAATCCGGGGCGCGCCGAGGCAGTCGATAATGAGGCAGGCGAGGTCTATCCATCTGGAGGAAGAATCCAGGACCGCCCTGTCGCTGCTGGCGGCAACGCAGATGTCGTAGGGAAATTCGCGCTCGGGTACCGGCACTGCCAGCGCTCGCCCCGAAATCCCTGCTCTCATGAGCCTGTCGCGGTATATGGAGGCAAGCTCGCCGCTACGGCTCATTGGTTCGTCGAACAGGAAGAGGACCTCGCGTGGTGTAAATTCCTCGAAGAACCTGAACATCATGTCCATGGCCATATTGCTCGTTTCGGTCAGGCGGAACCGGTAGGACTGACCGGCAAGGTCCCGCAACACGCCGTCGTTTGCTTTGAGCAGCGGCCTGCCTTCTAAAAAGCTTTCGAGAGTAATCTGAACGTTATGGCCGTCAACCACCAGTAATTTCATCTGCCAGCCAGGTCCCGGTTCCCTTTTTTGAAGCCTTCGGAGGGCTTCCTGCTGGCTGAAAAGCCCTCGGCTGAGCACCATACGTTCCAGGGCATCCAGGGCGTACCGGTTTCCCACGAGCTCGATCGCGGCTGCTCTCGGGTAGAATTTGTTCAAAAGGAAAAAGAAATCTGCTGCTGCCTGGAACAGGAGCCATTTTCGTTTTGCGCTGAGGGTTGATAAGTTATCCATATAAGGGCGGATGCAATAGGAAGAACGTTTGAATATTCGACTTAGGCATCAGGTTGCGGGGCCGGCCCCGTTTTACGCAACTCCCGCCGGAGCACTTTGCCCACGATGGTCTTGGGCAGCGAATCCCGAAATTCGACCTCTTTGGGGATCTTGTAGGCTGCGAGCTTCTCCGCGCACCAGTCCAGGATTTCCTGCCGGTCAAGAGTTTCGCCTTCCTTTAAAACAATGAAAACCTTTATGGCCTCCCCTCTCCTCGGATGGGGGACTCCGATCGCGGCCGCGTCCAGCACCTTGGGGTGCTCGTATAGAACTTCCTCTATCTCGCGTGGATAGATATTGTAGCCGCCTGATATCACCAGGTCTTTTTTGCGGTCCACGATGAAGAAATACCCGGAACTGTCCATGGTCGCAAGGTCTCCGGTATAGAGCCATCCGTCCCGAAGGGCATCCATGGTGTCCTTTTCATTTTTCCAGTAACCCTTCATGACCTGCGGTCCGCGAACGATCAGTTCCCCGATCTCGCCCACGGGCATCTGCCTGGTTCCGGTTTCCGCATCCACTATGCGGCAATCGGTGTCGGGCAGCGGTATCCCGATCGATCCGGGTTTGCGCGTCCCCTGGATGGGGTTTGCATGTGTTACGGGGCTGGCTTCCGAGAGGCCGTACCCCTCGACGATTTTGCTTCCCGTTTTCTGTTCGAATCGGCGCATGACCTCGACCGGCATTGGGGCAGACCCGGTGACGCAGAACCGGATCGAGGAGAGATCGAAAGAATCGACTTTCGGGTGAGCCATGAGCGCGGTGTAGATCGTCGGGACTCCCGGAAAGATCGTCGGTTTTTTCTTCCTTATGGCCTCGATCACTTCCCCGGTGTCGAAGCGCGGCATAACCGTTATGGCGCAGCCGGTGTAGATCGAGAGATTGAGACCGACGGTCAGGCCGAACACGTGAAAAAACGGCAGGACGGACAAAAAACGTTCCCTGCCGCAGTTGAGGTCGGGAAACCACGACGCAATCTGTATAACGTTTGACAGAATGTTTCTGTGAGTGAGCATCGCGCCTTTAGCGATCCCGGTTGTGCCGCCGGTGTACTGGAGCAGGGCGAGGTTGTCTGGCGCCGCTGCGCATGGAATTGGATCGGGCCGCTGTTGAGCCATTACTTTCATCAGGCTGAGGACATGGGTTCCATCGCAGGGAACAGAGGTAAACAGCTTTTTGAAGTGAGCTTTCAGGGGATAGAGGTACCTGAGAGGGACTGGAAGGTAGTCCTTCACGCTCGTCACGATGGTAGTCCGGATTCCCGTTTTGGACAGGACCTTTTCGGCTTTAGGATAGAGATGGTCCAGAATAAACAGGAATTCAGCATCCGAGTCCGTCCACTGATGAATGAGCTCGCGTTCCACATAGAGCGGATTTGTCATGATCACGATCGCTCCCAGCCAGAGCGCCGCGTAATAAGCTATCACACACTGGGGAGTATTCGGGAGCATTATGGCAACTTTAGTTCCCTCTCGCACGCCCATCTGCTTGAGACCGTTCGCCAGCCGGAGTACATGGTCCCATAATTGGCGGTAGGTAAGCCTTGCACCGAAAAATTCGGTCGCAATGCTATCGGGGACCTTTTTGGCGTTTTGCTCTAGAATCAGGGGCAGGCATGTTTCAGGATATTCCCGTGAGAACGGGACTTCCGGGTCATAATGTTTGTACCAGATTCGGTCCATCTATTTTCCCTGCGGGCGGTCATGTTTAATTTAGGGCCGTTGACAATTCCGGTTGCTGTCGTCATCCTTCTATTGACATGCATCGAGGCTGTTTGACAACTTTTCTTTGCGGTACACATTAAAATTAAACGTAGATAGAAGTCCTGCACCCACTCGTACCAAGTATTCATGACAAGCAGGCTGCGTCGAGCTTGTCAGCCTTCCAAGGCATATCCGGCGAATGTCATAAAGCCGGAGAGGTTTTTCCGGCCAATCTCGGCAGGAGCTTTCCTATGCTTATATACCGCTAATTCTTGGGGTGCTATAATGGCAGTTTTAGACTATTAGATAACGAACTGTCATTTCAGAAGATCAGGGGCTTCGGGGCACTTCCGGGAAGCCTGGTATCGAGGCTAAAGGAATCGGCGAGATGAATACGGTGGAAGAAACACGAGAAAACCGTCAACGGAAAAGGCTTTCTATCAAGATCGCCGCGATCTACGCCGCGGTGGGGGCATTATGGATATTCTTTTCAGATCGAATGGCTGCAGTCTTTTCCGATACGCCTCAAGGTCTCACGCAGATTGCGACAATAAAGGGTTGGCTCTACGTCCTGTTGACCGCCGTGCTGCTCTATTATCTTGTCAGCCGTGGGGTGAAAAGACTTGAGGAATCCCAGGAGGCGTTCCTCAAAAGCGAGGAGCAATATCGTGTATTGGTAGAGACCACAGAGACGGGATACGCGATTTTTGACCAGCAGGGAAAAGTCATCGATGCCAATGTGCACTACGCGAAGTTGACAGGGCATAATAGCTCGCAGGAGATATTGGGAAGAAGTGTGACCGAATGGACAGCGGCATACGACGTGGAAAGGATCACCGAAGAAGTCAGGAAGTGCAGAGAGAAGAAGTTCACACGACATCTGAGAATGGATTACGTAGACAAGAGCGGCAATATCATTCCTGTCGAGATGAATTCAACTTCAATTCCTTCTGCAGAAGGCACGGTTATCCTTGCTCTATGCGTGGATATCAGCGAACGGAAGCGGGCCGAAGACGCGCTCAAGGAAAGTGAGATGCGCTTCCGGTCGATTTTCGAGCATACGGCGGTTGGCGTGGCGCAGGTGGAGTCCCGGACCGGCTGTTTTGCCAGGGTCAACAGGAAGTTTTGCGATATCGTAGGCTACTCCCCGGAAGAGATGCTCGGCAGAGGTTTTCAGAGCATTACGCATCCTGACGACCTGGAGGCCAGCTTGAGGAATACTGCCCGGCTGACGGCAGGGGAAATCGGCAGCTATACGATGGAAAAGCGATACATCCACCGGAGCGGGGAGACGGTTTGGGTAAATCTCACCGTATCGCCCCTGTGGGCTGCGGGCGAGGAGCAGGACTTTCACGTTGGCGTCGTGGAGGACATCACCGAGCGCAAGCGGGCGGAGGAGTCGTTGGCGAAGAGCAATGAGCGAATATGCCATCTCAACGATGTCTTGCGCGCCATTCGTGACGTTGGAAGCCTTATCAACAGAGAAAAAGATCCGATTGGGCTATTGAGCGCGGTCTGTGACAGCCTCGTCCAAACGCGAGGCTACGTAACGGTGTGGATTGGGAAACCGGAAGCTGACTCCAAGCGGCTTTTGCCGGTGGCCCACTCGGGAGTGGACGCAGATTGCCTGGAACGCTTTCAGATCACCTGGGATGAGAGCCCCACCGGACAGGGGCCTGCGGGCATCGCAATGCGCGAACGCCATGCCGTAGTCTTCGATGACATCACAACAGACCCGCGTTTTGCCCCCTGGAAAGATTATGTCCTGGCCGCTGGCAGAGCCTCCATCACCTCCGTACCCATCATCCATGAGGAGCGCATCTTCGGCGTCCTTACGGTCAAGGCCGACCGTCCTTATGCGTTCGATCTGGAAGAGGTGGAGCTTTTGAGCAACCTGGCGGCGGACTTGGCTCGCGCGCTTCAAAGTCTGGAAAACGAATCCGCTCGCAAGCATGTCGAGGAGGCGCTGCGGGCGAGCGAGGAAAAGTTTCGGCTGGCTTTTGAAACCAGCCCCGATTCAATCAATCTCAATCGTGTTCACGACGGCATGTACCTCGACAGCAATGATGGATTTACCAAGATGACGGGTTATGCCCGCGAGGATGTTATCGGAAAAACTTCCCTTGAACTCAATATTTGGGACGACCCTCAAGACAGACAACGCCTTGTCGCCGGCCTGGAGCGCGAAGGTTTTGTCGAAAATCTGGAAGCCAGGTTCCGTGGGAAGGACGGCAGGATCATAATCGGGCTTATGTCCGCTCGTGTATTACGCATTGATCATGAAGACGTTCTCCTCTCGATAACCCGCGACATCACGGAGCGGAAGCGGGCCGAGGCAGCGCTCCTTGAAACTGAAAGTCAGTTCAAGAGCTTTGCAGAGCAGGCGCTTGCAGGCATCTATATCCTCCAGAACGGAGTCTTCAAATATGTAAATGCCAAGTTCGCCCAAATGTTCGGCTACACTATCGAGGAATGTCTGAACGACATGCCTTTCAAGAACCTGGTCTATGCGGAGGACTTGGCCTCGGTCGAAGAACAGGTCAGAAAGCGAACCTCCGGCGAAGTCCAATTCGTTCAACACACCTTCCGGGGGCTAAAGAAAAACGGACAAATATTCCCCGTAGAGGTTTACGGGGCCATGAGCGTTTATAAAGGTGAGCCTGCAGGCACGGGGACTATTTTGGACATCACGGAGCGAAAGCGTGCAGAGGAGGAACAAGAGAAACTGAAGGCACAGTTGTTTCAAGCCCAGAAGATGGAATCGGTAGGGCGGCTGGCCGGTGGTGTGGCGCACGATTTCAACAACATGCTGGGCGTGATCATCGGCAGGGCGGAAATGGCCCTGGAACAGGACGCTGCCTCTGACAAGCTCCAGCGTAATCTCAAGGAGATCCTGAAAGCCGGCCTGCGTTCAGCAGACCTTACCCGGCAACTGCTGGCCTTTGCGCGCAAACAGACCGCCAATCCGAAGATACTGGATTTGAACGATACGATCTCGGGAACGCTGAAGATGTTAAGGCGGCTCATCGGCGAGGATATCGACCTGTTCTGGGTGCCGGAACTCGATCTGTGGAAAGTCAAAATCGATCCCTCCCAGATGGACCAGATTCTGGCCAATCTTGTTGTCAATGCCCGCGATGCCATTTCCGGAGTGGGCGCGATCACTCTGAGGACCGAGAACGTTGTGATCGATGATTCCGACAGGGTAGAGACCCCCGAATTCATTCCCGGTGAATACGTCCTGCTGACCATGGGCGATACCGGAGTGGGTATGAGTGAGGAAGTGCGCGAGAATATTTTCGAGCCTTTTTTTACCACCAAGGAACTGGGCAAGGGAACCGGGCTCGGATTGTCCACCGTTTACGGCATTGTCAAACAAAACGACGGTTTTATTTATGTTGCCAGCGAACTGGGGAAAGGGGCCACGTTTAGAATCTACCTGCCGCGGTTCGAGGCTGAAGCCTCGCAGGACTCCCCTGAGAAGACGGCCGGCAAGCCCCCGACGGGCACGGAAACCATCCTGGTGGTCGAGGACGATGAAGCGATCCTGAACCTCAGCAAAACGATTCTCGAACACCTGGGCTATACGGTGCTTACGGCACAGACTCCGGTACAGGCCATTAATCTCGTCCGGGAGCATGCAGGGGAACTCCACCTGCTTATTACCGACGTGGTGATGCCGGAGATGAACGGCCGGGTGCTGGCAGAACAGCTCAGCGCCCTCAGACAAAATCTCAAGTGCCTGTATATGTCGGGATACACCGCCGACGTGATAGCACATCGAGGCATTCTGGACGAAGGAGTAAACTTCATTCAGAAACCTTTCGGCAGCGATGACCTGGCGGCAAGAGTCAGACAAGTGTTGGACTACTTGGAATAGATGGCTGAACGCTACGCACGGCCCTCCTCCTCCTTGGGAAATGAGACGCGAAAATCTTCGCCGTATGCGAATTCATTTGTTTAGCGAATCGCCGCAAACTCATTCTTTAGAGCTTGGCAAGATCTAGTGAGATTGCGCCGCTTTTAACTTGTTTTTTTACTCTGCCGCGTCTCCATGGAATATTCATACCATCGAATAAGCGAGTAGAATCAGGGAAACTCCTATCACGTGTAATATGTGTGTCAGCGATGGCTCTGCCTCGAACCTGAACCCCCCCCTTATCTTCCTGATTTTGGTCTGGACAATGGGGCCAAGTTCAGGGTAATGCCTGGTATAACTCGCTTCTGAATCGGAAGGGCGGGAGTGGTGGTTCGTAATACTCTTTCCGCATGCTTTTCTTGCACCTTGTGAAGCGTGGAGATGAAAGTTGTTCAGTAACCAGTTGCCAGATGTCGTTAACAAACCGACCATGAAGCGAGCTGGTAATGTCCGATTCGATCCCGCATAATTTAGAAAAGAAGCTCAGTTTTAGCCTGAAAATCGCCGCTGCCTGCCTCGTGGTCTCAGGCATAGTTGGGTTATTGTTGCCGCTTATCCGTTTAGGTCCACATTTTGCCGAATTCGAGGCTCACGCCCTGGCCTTCAAGATCGGCGCCTATGCGAGGGAGATAATTTTCGCGATTCTTTTTGTTGTCGCAGGGTGTGGAATCTTCTTCCGGAAACCATGGGCCCGCATAATGGCCCTCGTCCTTATACCTTTATCGGCTATATATGATGCAAATTCCTGCGCGTGGTGCATCGCGCGCGGAAATCCCCCGGTCAAGACGCGAATAATTGCAGCGGTGACATTGTTCCTGGTGAACAGCATCTGGTTTTATCTCATCTATCGCGCAAAATCTGCGCCCCATTCTCAAAAATCCGCCGATGTCCCGCAACCCCCTCAACAGGAACTTCCCGCGGCAATACCATCCGGCCAGTTGGAAACCTCCGAGGCTGTGGGTTCAGCCTTATCGCAGGACCCGCAAACGCCGAAGCCGCCGCCGGAACTGCCGATCGAGTTCAGTGGGTCGGCACGCGGGTATTTTCGAATATGGATCGTAAATCTTTGCCTCACGCTCCTTACCCTTGGTATCTTTTCGGCGTGGGCAAAGGTTCGCAGGAAGCGCTATTCGTACTCCCACACCACTTTGGGAGGCACGCCGTTTCAGTATCTAGGCAGGCCCATTCAGATCCTCAAGGGCCGGTTGATCGCGGCGGCAGGCTTTCTTGTTTATTATATATCGGGCCATTTTTTCACTTCTTTGCTGCCTTATGTCCTGGGGGCGGGACTGGTTGCCGCGCCATGGGTGATAATCCGCTCGGCGGCTTTTAACGCCCGCTATTCGGCTTTCCGCAATATGACGTTTCATTTCGACGGACGCTACCTGCAAGCCATGAAAGTGCTTTATGGCTGGATCGTCATTCCTGCCCTGCTTGGCGTTCCTGTCGTAGTCATCGGGATGATGTACGGCTGGGCATCGTTTCCCAAGCCCGTTGTCGCGGGCATTACAGGCGCTGCGGTCCTGGTCCTCCTTGTCTTATTTCCATGGTGGATGAGGCGATTCAAGAACTTCATCATAGAACATACTTCCTTTGGCGGCAAGACGGGGGCCTTCTCCGCCAAAGGCGGACAATTCTTCAAGTATTATCTACTCGCGGTCCTGATCGTGCTGGCGGCACTGATCTCATGGGGCACAGTCGTTGGGGCACTGTCTAAGTCCGGCCTCAAGAATTGGCTTTTCCCCTATCTTTTCATGGTCCCTTTTTACGGCGGATGTGTGGTGGCGTTCGCATATGTTCGGTCGCGCAGCGGCAATCTGGTCTGGAACCACAGTGTCCTTGGGCCGGTTCGCTTTGAGTCCACCCTGCGCTGTAGGGAACTGCTGAAACTCTATGTCACCAATGCGCTGGGCATAATTGCCTCATTAGGGCTGCTGATCCCTTGGGCTGTTATGCGTACGATGAAATACCGCGCGGACACCATGCGCGTGCTTCTGGAAGGGGAACTCACCGAATTTGAGGGGAGCGACCTGAGCGCGGTTGCAGCGGCGGGCGTCGAAACGGCAGACCTCTTCGACCTGGATTTTTCATTATGATTACATTCGAAGGACATTACTTCGATGGCCGCCACCCGGTCAGCGCAACGGCCAGTATGGATTTTTTCGACCGAGAAGCGGCCTTGACCGCAGGACCCGTTTGCGAACGCTATGAAATTTCGCGTCTCAGTGTGTCTCCTCGTATCGGCTCGACCGAGCGTTTCATCACCCTCCCGGATGGCGGGCAATTTGCGTGTGCAGACAATGCTTTTTTGGATTCGCTGCCCCGGGAAAGCGCGTCGGAAGGTCCGGTGGCCTGGTTGGATGAGCGTTGGGGCGTAGCGCTGGCCAGTGTGGCGATCATCTACTTAACACTGCTTGCCGGTTACTTCTTCGGCTTGCCTGCCGCCGCAAAGCACATTGCCGCCCGCATTCCGATGCAGGCCGAACAGCCACTGGGCAGGCAAACCCTGAGTTGGCTGGATGCAAAAGAGTGGCTTCAGCCGACGACCCTCAACTCAGAGGCAAGGAAAACGATTGCGGATAATTTTGGGCGGCTTTGCTTCGATTTGCCGTCGAAAGATTACTGCCTACTCGAGTTTCGTTCGAGCAAAATCTTTGGCCCTAACGCCTTTGCTCTTCCCGGCGGCATTATCGTCATCACGGACGACATGGTGAAGGCCGCATCGACCACGGAAGAAGTGACGGCGATCCTGGCCCATGAGCTTGGACATGTGGAACTTCGCCATACCCTGAGGAGTCTGCTGCAGAACAGCGTTATTGGAGTTGCAGCCGCCGCGTTGACCTCCGATGCCGCATCGCTCGGCGTTGCCGTCGCCGGCCTTCCGGTGCTGGTGGCCCAGACAAAATACTCTCGCGAATTCGAAGCCGCGGCAGATGAATATGCCTTCGAGTTGCTCAAGCGGAAAGGATACTCTCCGGCAGACTTTGCCTCACTCATGGAGAGGCTGGAAAAGCACACAAAGCAGCCGCAAGTCTTCGCCTTTATCTCCTCACATCCCGTGACCTCGGAGCGGGTGCAGCGCGCCCTTGCTGCTGCAGGGCCACCGCCCACCGCGATCCAAAGCGGCGCGGCTGATGAAGCGAAGCCTCCTTTGAGTTTGTCCCTGGAAGACAAACGGGCCCTGATGGTTGGTAGATGGTTCGGCGACCAGCCGACTAAAAAGGGCGGCAGGAATATGTGGATTATGCAGTGGAAGGACGATGGAACATATGAAGCGCGTTCCAGGCTGACAGATGTTTCGGGCAAGCAGCAAGACACGATAGCGGTGGGTAATTGGAGTGTTGAAGGAGATATTTTTTCCTCTATTCGCACGGGCGTTCTTAAAGGTGACAAAGTAGTTGCCGCGGATCCGGCGCATCCCTATAAGCGCCATGGTTTCAGAATAGTAAATCTCACCGGAGAAATTTTCGAATATCAAAAGGTCGATTCAAACGACAAAATTACTGTTCGAAGGGTGCCGGCTGACTTTGACTTTTCCACAGGCAGGGAGTACTCCGTTTTTCGTGAGGGTTACACACAAGAATCCAGCGTATCCATGAAACAAGGCGATAAAATAACAGAAGGGAGGTTGGAATTTGTAAGAGGCCCTAAAACAAGTCTAAACGGGGCCGAGGTGTACACCACCATCGACACATTCTGGAAAGCGAACGGAGACCCTGTTTCAAGCAAAACCTTCAACCTCCAAAACGATCAGGGGTTAAAGGAGGTCGCCCGTCAGGGTCCTAAAGACGGAAGTCCAAAGCCCGCCGAGCATGATGAATGGGAACTCAGGTACCCCCTTCTTGCCGGAGCGACATGGACCAATACCCAGGTGGTGCATGGATTGACGGAGAAAGTGTCCGTCCCTGCCACCTGCGTTATTGAAACGATGGATGACGTGGTCACCGTTCCAGCGGGAACTTTTGAAAGGTGCATGAGGTTAAAGGTGTCTTTCAGAGGCAAAGTCACCTTGGGGGCCTATGGCGCCAACCCCGAGGTAACAGTGGAATATTATGCGTGGTATGCCCCAGGCATCGGCGAGGTAAAAAGCAGCTATACGATGAAGTGCAGCAATCCCGCGCTTGGCGAAGGAGAATATCACTTGGATATGATATCATACAAGAATTGAAAGAGACCCAGGCAAAACCACGCGATAACCTCGTCCTGAGTAAACTCTTACAGTCATGAAGCCAGCAATGAAAGTTAAGGGGCAAAGTTACCGGTGTACCAGGGCATCCGAGAGAACATTCCTCTTTACGGGAAGAGAATGCGAGCAGTGAAGGGTCGTTTTATAGAAGAAAATTGTCAGGCGGAGATTAAGCCCACACAATTCACCTGGAGTGCATGATCGCGAGCCGGAGATCATGCACTTGACACCTCATGCCATGGTATATCCATCATTGTGTAGGAGGTATCTACTGTCGAAGTTAACACTTCTCCTGAATATTGACCTCGCAAGAGCACGACTGACCTATCCATTTCCGTCACATTTGTCGACCTTCATGGGCTGATCATGTGGATCGCACCCATCTAATCCATTTTATGATCTTCCGCCGATTTCGAACCGGGCGGGTGTCGAACCGGGCGGGTGTCGAACCGGACGGACCAGGTCCGAGGGTTCTTGCACAATTGCCCCTTTTGCACCCGTTAATGCGTCACGAATGGAGAATAATTGGCGGAATCGACGGAGGTAACCCTGGAAACGTAAATCCCCCGTGCCGTTTAAAAAAGGGCACGGGGGATCTATTCACTGGACGAATCTATGGGCAGTTTCCGGATGAAAACCGGCTATTCCTTACGATCCAGCACTGCGGTCACTGCGGACATTGCCGAAGAGCACTCGATCATGACACGCATCATCAAGACGAGTGCGATGGCATTCAGCACCCCGCAGGCGACCCAGGCGTGAGCGGCGGCTGAAGCGGCCCCCAAGGCTGCGAAGAACAGTGTCATGAATATCCCGGCCGGAGTGCAGCGAGGCCAGCTCTTTACACGGATAAACTGATTGCCGCCGCCGTGCTCTTCCACCGCCATAAGCACACGAACCGAACCGAGCAGACCGCCGCGCAGTTCGAGGTCCCAGCCGTCAAAGTCGCCGCCTCTGTGCACCATTGTCCTTAAGGCCTTTACCCCTTCCTCGATCGATTCGAGCCAGTCAATCGGTGAGCGCCACTGTTGGCTCCAGATCGCAAAAGTTTTCGGCCAGGGCAGGGGGTGCGCGATGCCGGATGCGACGCCGCACTTGCGCCATGGGGTCAAACCGAGTTTGATCCTTCCGATCAGGCGCGCCAGCGGCTGCATCAAATGCAGACAGGCAGTAAGGGCCTTGAGCTTGCGCCGCTGCTGCGCCGGGAACTGGAGAAAAGGCACCCTCGATGCGCACGATACCGCATGTGCAATCGGCAGGGCCGCGGCCACAAGGAAAAGAGGAAGAGAGAGCAGCAGGGGAGTCCACTCAATCCCCAGCAGCGAAAACAAGGCAAGGGCCGCCACTATCACATTCCATTCGGGCATGAGAGGCAGAGACCACATAAAGCTGGAGGAGGGCTGATATATGGACTGAAACAGGGCGCTGCCCCATGTACCCTGATAAATTCTGCCCCGGAAGCAGCCGAAAAGCTGTTCGAAACCTTTAAAATAAAGTCTTCCGGCCCAGGGGATATGTCCGGCGGCATTGTATTTCTCAGGCCATTTGTGCTCCAGGTAACCTTCCGCCTTCCCGTAGTTCAACTGCTGTTTCCAGTAGGTTTTGACGGAATTGCGGCGATGATGCCACACCATCGCGGCCGGATTGAAACCAAGTGTCCAGCCCCGCTTCTGCAGCCGCCAGCAAAGATCGACGTCGTCTCCGGCGATCCGGAACTGGGCGTCGAAACCGCCGATAGCCTCCAAAGCGGCTTTGCGGAACGCCATGTTGCAGCCGGGGATGTGCTCGGCCTCCTGATCGGTCAGAAGGACATGTATTGGTCCCCCCGGGGCGTTTGCAACGCATTCGGCTATGGGACCGTCATCGGCGGGAGGGATATTCGGGCCGCCAACCCCAACGTGATCGGTCGAAAGAAAAGTCGCCGCAAGATAGGTGAGCCACTGCGGGTCCGGAACAGCGTCGTCATCGATATAAGCGACTATTTCGCCCTTTGCGGCGCGCATTGCGACATTTCGGGCGTTGCTGAGGCCGCCGTTCGGAATGGAAATCACCCTGAAGCCGTATTCTTTGGCTATCGACTCAGTACCGTCCGTGGAACCATCGTTTACAATGATTACTTCGAAATTGGGATAATCGACCTTTCTGAGGCCCTCCAGGCAGTCGCGAATGGTGCGTTTTCCGTTGTAGGTGCAAACGAGAACGGAGATGCTTGGCCAGGCAAGATCGGCGGGGAAGGGGACTTGCGCGAAAGCCTTGCTGACGCTGGCCAGCGAGAGCTTGGGGCTGCGGTTCCGGTCGGTAAGGCCGAATCCCCAATCATCTATATCGAAGCCTCCCCTGTGCCATTCATCGGTCCAGGAAAAGACGAAAATACCTGCACCCCCGGCCGCAAAAGTTGACCTGATCTGCCACTCTAACGTAGAAGCCTGAGCGTCCTGGCCGTTTCTCATGCTGTCCAGGCCAATTTCAGCCATAACCAGCGGCTTTTCACCCGCAAGGTTCTGAAGGCGCGCAAGGTATCCTTCCAGCTTCTCTCTGGTCTCCAGATAGACGTTGAAAGAGACGAAATCGACGAAAGGAAGCTCCAGGTATTCAGTGGTGGGAAAGTTTACGTAAGTTACCAGGGCCTCAGGGTCAACCTCTTTTACGGCTTTGTAGAGGCGTTCGAGGAAAGACTGGATGCTTCGCCGCCCGTGCCATCGGACAATCGATGAGGGAATCTCGTTGCCGATCGTAAAGCAGAGCACGGCGGCATGCCCCGCGCAGGCCTTTACACCCTCCCGCACCCGGCGCTCGATGTCTCTTGCCAGTTTCTTATCGTCCAGGAAAGTTATGTGTTCTTCCCATGGCAGGCCTATCATGACTCGCAGGTTATGCTTCAGGGCTACATGGAGAAGCCACCTCGGCGGTACCGTATAGGTCCGGACCGCATTTATGCCGCTAGCGGCCATTTGCGCGAAATCGCTGTCGACTGTCTGTGGATCTTTGTATTCGCAGCCCTGCTCGTCAGGCCTGAAAGGACCGTAGGTTACCCCACGGATGTAGAATTTCTCATCACCGACATAGAGGAATTTCCCTTTTACCGAGGCCCGCAGGCCTTCCCGGACCGCGATATGCTTCGGAGGATTGAGGTAGAATTCGGCGATTCCGCTGGATTTGGATTTCTTGAAATGTGGCCGCAGAACAGGTTTTTCCTTCGGAAGCCGGAGGAAGTCCCTGGCATTTTTGGGTTTCTTTGAGTTTATGCCTTCCCGTTCAGGGACGGGCCGCAAAAACCTGCCACCCGGATCAAATTCCGGGAGGGCTGAATCTGCGAACCCCATCAGATCTGGTTGGATTTCGGCATCCTCGGCCGATATATCTGGCACCGCATTGCTTATCCTGTTTCTCATAATTTCCCCCCCAGGGCGATATTCGGGCTCAACGAAAACCGTGAGCTACGATAACCTTGGCAATAAGCGTACCATTACTTAATATGATGATATTGTTACTGAATATGGATACCAGGCAAAGCCTCGAGGCGAAAGGTTACGATTTTTGCGCACATTGGTTACGATTTGTGCACGGCTGCTGTCCCCGTCATCCTGAAGCCCGTCTTTGCGTTTGACCCGAATACTTGTTAAAGCGGCCGGCGATAAGTATACTTAGCTTTACGCTCTGCGAGGTGCGCAATGCTTACCCCTGCTCAAAGGCAGCCATGGACTAGATCCAGGGTCCGGGGCCGGCCCTGTGGGGGCCGGGAGAACATCGTTACGGGGCGCAAGCGTCCTCATCAAAAGTGAACCGGCAATGGAGACCGATGAATTCAGCTCTTCTCGAAGTGAAAGACTTGAAGACATATTTTCTGACCGAGGCTGGGGTCTCACGGGCGGTAGATTCGGTCAGCTTTAAAATTTTCGAAAAACAGGTGCTCGGAATTGTCGGCGAGTCCGGATGCGGCAAGAGCGTGACCGCCCTTTCCATTCTGCGTCTTGTTCCTCCCCCGGGGTTAATAGCAGGTGGACAGATCTCGTTTCGGGGAAAAGACTTGCTTGCGATCCCGGAGAATGAGATGGAATCCATACGGGGAAACGAAATCTCGATGATTTTCCAGGAGCCCATGACTTCTCTCAACCCTGTTTTCCGGATCTCGGACCAGATTGCCGAAGTGCTGTTGCGGCACAAGCCGATTTCGAGAAAAGATGCCTACCTTGAGGTAATCCAACTTCTTCACCGGGTGGGTATCCCATCACCCGAAGTCAGGATGTTCGACCACCCGCATAAAATGAGCGGAGGCATGCGCCAGCGCGTAATGGTTGCAATGGCGATAGCCTGCAATCCCGGCCTCATCATCGCCGACGAACCCACCACCGCTCTCGACGTGACTATCCAGGCCCAGATACTTGCACTTCTTGACGATCTTCGCGAAAAGCAGGGTATGTCGATTTTACTCATTACCCATGATCTTGGGGTGATAGCTGAAATGGCGGAGCAGGTCCTTGTGATGTACACCGGCCGGGTCGTGGAGCACGGCAGTGTAAGAGAGCTTTTCGAAAACCCTCTCCATCCTTACACCCAGGGGCTTATGCGGTCGATGCCCAGCCGCGTGATCGGCAATGACAGGGAAAGGCTCAAACCGATCCCGGGAGTAGTTCCCAGTTTGCTGGCGCTGCCGCCCGGGTGTAAATTCAATACAAGGTGCCCCTGGTCTTTCGACCGCTGCTTTCGGGAGGAACCAGGGCTCCTCACGCCGGCTGGAGGCCACCCGGTGCGCTGCTGGCTTTATTAGGAGTTGTGCTTGCCCCAGGAATCGGAACTTCTACGCATTAGAGACGTCAAGAAATACTATCCCATAACCATGGGGCTTTTCCGGCGCGAAGTTGGAATTGTCAAGGCCGTGGACGGAGTCGATCTCGAGATCGCCCGGGGCGAAACCCTTGGCCTCGTGGGGGAGAGCGGATGCGGAAAATCCACTCTTGGCAGGGTGATTCTCGATCTTGAACCTCCAACCGATGGCCGGATCATATTCGACGGACAGGATCTTTCATCCCTGAACGGCGAAAACCTGCATCAGCTCAGGAGGCGCATGCAGATCATATTTCAGGACCCGTACTCTTCGCTCAACCCACGGCAAACGGTGGGGCGGATTATCGGTGAAGGTCTGGTCATACATAAAATCGGGACCCCTGCCGAGCGAAAGGAAAGGGTGCGCCAAATCATGGAAGTGGTCGGGCTCCGGCCCGAGCACATCAACCGCTATCCACATGAATTCAGCGGCGGGCAGCGCCAGAGGATCGGAATTGCGCGGGCTCTGGCTCTCCACCCCGAACTGGTTATCTGCGACGAGCCGCTTTCGGCCCTCGACGTTTCCATACAGGCACAGGTGATCAACCTGCTTCAGGACCTGCAGCAGGAGTTCAACCTGACCTACCTTTTCATCTCGCATGATCTCTCGGTTGTGCGTCACGTCAGCGACCGGGTTGCCGTTATGTACCTCGGGCAAATCGTCGAACTCGCGGAAGCCGATGAGCTGTTCACTCATCCCAGCCATCCCTACACCCGGGCGCTGCTCGATGCAATACCTCTGCTGGACCCGAACCAGGCAAAGAAACACTGGAAACAGGCAAAGGAACCTTCCGGGCAGGCGCTTCCGGAATCGTGTATTTTCCAGCCGCGCTGCCCTCAGACGGAGCCGGAGTGCGAAAAGAATCCGCCCGAACTCCGGGAGATATCGCCGGGCCACTGGGTTAAGTGCCTGGCATATAATCGGGTCTCCGCCCTTCAGTAAGGCGTTGAAGGAACGGGCGGGCAAATGTTGCCGGAGATATCATGACCTTCAATATAATCGATGCTCACGCCCATTGCGGCCGCCTTGACGTCTTTCCGCCCCAGGACCTTCACGACTATATTTCCCACATCGGAGGCAGCGGTATTGGAGGAGCGGTGATGTTTTCCCCTGTCATTGAAATCTACGACAGGTATGATCCACATTTCAGTGATACGGGGGAATGGCGGCGCACGAGGGCCGAATCGAACGGGTATCTGCTTTCGGTCGGGACACCGGGGTTCGAAGTATATCCATATTTTTTCATCTGGAATGACTTCGCCGTCGAGCAGTTGACAGCCGCTCACAAGGGAATCAAATGGCACAGGCACCCCGGCGAGCCGTCCTACAACTATGACGATCCGAAATGCGCCGCCGCAATCGAGGAAATCCGGAGGCGCAACATGCCTGTCTGCCTCGAAGAAGAATATGAAAATACGCTCTATTTTATAAACGAACTTGCCCCGGGGGTGAAAGTGATCATTCCCCACTGCGGAATGCTCAATGGCGGATATGACCTCTTGCGCCGCCGCGGCATATGGGAAATGCCCGGCATTTACGCTGATACCGCCCTTGCCCCGGCAGGCGACATCAGTGACTATATCTCGCGCTATGGTTGTGAGAGGCTCTTGTTCGGGTCCGATTTTCCCTTCGGAGACCCGGTCTCCGAGCTGCATAAGATTCTGGGCCTGAAGCTTACCGGCGAACAGGAACGTGCGATTATCGGCCTCAATATCACGAAGCTGCTCGATGCGAGTAACCGGTAATAGCATCGGTCCGGCATTTGGCTTGACCTCAACCGAAAATTCTAATGACTACTAAATAGCTATAGAATGTGCTCTAAGAAAAAAATGTTTATTAGACACTGATAATAGTGCACAATGGCAAGAATGGATTATACTAAGGCGCGGCCGCAAGTTGCGCCGAATACAAGATTGGTGGCAGTAACATAATGGTTTTCACCGGCAAGGGATTGCTCGAAAAATGAGCGGTCCGGCGCCCATGGTCCTCGACTAGCTGAAATTCAGGTCCGGTTTGGAATGGCTGGAAAATACGATGTAATAGTGATCGGAGCGGGTCATGCCGGCTGTGAGGCGGCGCTTGCTTCCGCGCGGCTTGGCTGCAAGACTCTGGTGCTGTCCATGAGTTTGGATACTGTCGCGCACATGCCCTGTTCGCCTTCAGTGGGCGGAATAGGCAAGGGCCACCTGGTGAGGGAAATCGACGCGCTCGGGGGCGAGATGGCCAAGGTCTCGGACCTGAGCGCGATTCAGTTCCGCGTGCTCAACACAAAAAAGGGGCCTGCCGTCCGCGGTACCCGGACTCAGAACGATAAAGTCCGATATCGGAGTGAAATGAAGCACAGATTGGAGCTGCAGTCCAATCTCGAATTAAAGCAGTCCCTGGTCGAATCGCTTATTATCGAGGACGGAAGGGTATCAGGAGTAATCGACCAGTTCGGGGTTTTCTACGAATCCGCAGTGGTTGTTGTCGCAACGGGGACCTTTCTGCACGGCCTTATCCACATTGGGAAGAGCAGGGTCCCGTCGGGCAGGGCTGGCGAGTTCCCGTCAATCGCGCTTGCCGACCAGATAAAGGAACTCGGGTTCACCCTTGGCAGGATGAAAACGGGTACCCCGGCCAGAATCAACCGCCGGAGCATCGATTTCAGCTCCTTTCGTGAACAGCACGGCGATCCTGAACCGAGGCCTTTTTCGCTGTTCACGTCAAATCTGCCGCTCCCGCAGGCGCCGTGCTACATCGGGCGCACCGCCGCACGCACGCACGAGCTTATTCGCCGCCATATCGATCAGTCTCCGCTCTATAATGGGGCCATTCAAGGCGTTTCCGCGCGCTACTGCCCATCACTGGAAGACAAGGTGATGAAGTTTCCTCACAAGGATTTTCATCAGATCATTCTCGAACCTGAAGGTCTTGATACTGAGGAGATATATGCGAGCGGAACGGGCAATTCACTACCGCTGGAGATTCAGCTTAATCTGATTCACTCGATCCCGGGGCTGGAATACGCTGAGGTAATGCGGCCGGCCTACGCGATCGAATATGATTTCATTCAGCCCACACAACTGCATCCCACACTTGAGACGAAGCCGCTCGATGGCCTTTTCCTGGCCGGCCAGATAAACGGTACTTCCGGCTATGAGGAAGCGGCCGCGCAAGGATTGTGGGCGGGCCTGAACGCGGCCCTCAAGGTCCAGAAAAGACCTCCATTCCTCTTGGACCGCTCGGATGCCTACATTGCCGTAATGATCGATGATCTGGTCACAAAAGGGACCTGTGAGCCATACAGAATTTTCACCTCACGCTCTGAATACCGTCTTCTTCTGCGGGAGGACAATGCGGACTTGCGCCTTCTGGAGAAAGGGTACGGGCTAGGCCTTCACGACTATTCGGTCTACAAAGAGCTTCTGGACCGGCGTGAGGCAATGCGCGCCGAACTGGAAAGGCTTCGGAAGACATTTGTGCGGCCATCTCCCCGGATAAGTGAAATCCTTGTCAGCCGTGGTTCGAATCCGCTCGATGAACCGGTTTCGCTGGAAAAGCTCCTCAAAAGACCCGAACTTAGCTATTCTGATGTGGAGGCCCTTTGCGGGCCGGAGCGAGAGCTTTCTGAAAGAACGAAGGAACAGATCGAAATCGAGTGCAAATACGAAGGCTATCTTCGGCGGCAGGAAGCTGAGGTGAACAGGTTCAAACAGATAGAAGGAATCCGGATTCCGAGGGATTTCCCCTACGATCGGGTGCCGGGGCTGTCAAACGAGGTCAGGCAGAAGCTCGGGGCCGTGCAGCCGGTTTCAGTGGGACAGGTATCGAGAATACCCGGAATAACGCCGGCAGCCATTTCTATTCTGCTTGTTTTTCTTAAGCGTTTCAGGGATTTATCTTCTAATGTGGAAAGTACTGCTTAGCAATACACATTATTAGAAGATTCTGCTTGCGTAAATTACGGTTTACATATAGCCTATACTGGAGTTTTTCTGTATCTGCTCCCAGTCCTGCTCCAATAGAAGGGGGAAAGAGATCATGGAGGGGAAGAACGACAAGGATTTCATTGCGACCCTGAGGGATCACGGCCTGCAGGTAACTTACCAGAGGTTGGCCATCTATCAGGCCCTGTATTTCACCAAAGAACATCCGAGTGCTGAGGTGATTTACCAGCAGGTGAAGAAACGCTTCCCGATGATTTCGCTGGGAACCGTTTACAAGACACTCGAGAAGTTCTACGAGGTCGGCCTTATTCAGAAGGTGAATCCCATAACGGAGGTGGCCCGGTACGATGCGGTGACGGGTACCCATCACCACATGGTCTGCCTGCAATGTCAATCGATTCAGGATGCCGAATGCCAGGTCGGGGAACCGCAAGTATGGGTTGGCGAGCGTAATGGATTCCACGTACTTCGGCAGCAGGTGGTCCTCCAGGGGTATTGTCCGGGGTGTAAGGGGAATTACGCCGATTCCCAATCCTAGAGTTCTCAGGGGCGCCACGCCCCAGTTGGAACGTATCCATCGATCCTGCCTTGAATGAGAAGAGCGAGCCGGTTTGCTTCTTGCCTGCAATGCTTAAGAGTTCCATGTCCTAAATCCGGAATACTTCTGTGGTAGAAATCCAAGGACCCGCTGTCCCCTGTTGCTGCGGGCCCTTTTTGTTTCTCTGCTCGTTTTCTTGCCCTGGTCTCGAAGCACTTGGGTCAAGTTTTCTTTAGCTTGAGTGACACCAAATAGTGTGGTAAAAAATTCACTATTAGAATAGAAGGCGGAAATAGTATCGCGGGTCGAAAGTGGAGGCCGAAATCTTATGGAGGATGCGTTATGAATATTGTGGTTGTTATAAAACAGACCCCGGACACCGAAACCGTTATCCGGTTAGCCCCGGATAAAAGTCAAATCGTAACATCGGACATCAAGTGGATTATCAATCCTTACGATGAGTTCGCTATCGAGGCCGCTCTGCGCCTTAAGGAAAAGCATGGCGGAACGGTCTCGGTCATCAGCTACGGTGCGCAGAGAGTTGTTGAAGCCCTCAGGACGGCTTTGGCCATGGGGGCTGACGAAGCAGTGCTCATAGACGATACCGATATGAAGGGCGCTGACTTCCTCCAGGTTACCGAGGCTTTGGCCGCAGCCACCAGGGAGAAAAATCCCGATATCATTTTGATCGGTTCGAGGTCGGTTGATTATGACCAGGGCCAAAGGGGCGCAATCCTTGCCCAAAAGCTCGGATGGCCTCATGTGGCCCTGGCGGTCTCGATGGAATGCGATGGCACCAGCGTGGTCGTAGAACGGCCGATCGAGGGTGGAAAAGTGACGATAGAGGTCCCTCTGCCCGCATTGGTTACGTTCGGCGGATCACATGCCGTATGGAATCCCCGATACGCTTCCCTTCCGGGGATCATGAAAGCAAAGAAAAAACCTCTGGCCATAAAAAAACTTCCGGACTTGGGATTGGATCCAGCGGATTTCGTTCCCGAAAAAGCGAAAATCCGGATTACCTCCATGGAACTGCCTCCACAGCGAAAGCCGGGGAAAATAGTGGATGGGGGGCTGGATATCGGGGAAAAGGCAAAAGAGCTTGTTAAACTTCTGCGTGAAGAAGCCAGGGTCATCTGATACAGGAGCTATCTCAATGGCAAAGAATGTATTCATAGTTACCGAGTTCCGGAACGGGAATTTTCGCCGCGTGACCTATGAAGTGGCAAGCGAAGGCAGGCGTATAGCCGATGCGCTCGGGGCCGGGCTGATCGCTGTCGCGCTCGGATCTGGCGTTTCCGGTAAGGCGGCCGAACTGGGAAATTATGGGGTCGATAAGGTCTATGTGCTGGACGATCCCGCGCTGGAGCACTACCTGGCGGGAACTTACGTTCCGATTATAGCGAATATGGTAGAAAAGACCCAGCCGGCTGCTGTTCTTCTGCCGGCTTCGGTTGACGGCCGTGATATCGGCGCGCGGCTCTGCGGGAGGATCAACGTCACCCTGCTCCAGGACGTGATTGAGGTCAAGGTTGACGAGGCCGGGAAGATAACGGCCAAGTGGCCGCTTTTTGCAGGCAAGTGCTTTGCCTGGTGCGAGTGGGCCGAGGGGGTTCCCCCGCTTCTCTCAATTCGTCCCAACATTATGCAATGCTTTGTTGTGGACGAAAACAGGAAAGCCGAGCTGGAAAAGATTGACATGCCGGTCCCGGTTCCGCACGCTCGGGTTGTCAAATACGACCTCGATGTTTCCGGGAAAGTGGAGCTGACCGAGGCCGAAGTCATCGTCTCGGGCGGCAGGGGGATGAAAGAGGCTTCCAACTACGTAATCCTGGAAGAACTGGCCGGAGTGCTGGGGGCGGCGGTGGGCGCCTCGCGCGCAGCGGTCGATTCGGGCTGGCGTCCTCATTCAGACCAGGTAGGGCAGACCGGAAAGGTGGTAAACCCCAACCTCTATATAGCGGTCGGCATCTCGGGGGCAATTCAGCACCTTGCGGGTATGGGATACTCAAAATACATCGTGGCGATCAATAAAGACGCTGACGCTCCCATTTTCAGCAAGGCTGATTACGGGATAGTGGAAGACCTGTTCAAGTTCATCCCGGCCTTTACCGAAGAGGTGCGCAAGCTCAAGGAATCGTGCTGATGAATAAAGTAAGCGGGTGAACAGGCCTTTACCTGTTCGCCCGCTCTTCTATAAAAGAGTAACTCCCGCCGCGCTCCTGCATTTTGCGCACAGTTTACCATCTCCGTGCAGCAGTCTGTATTCCCACTCAAAAACCTGTGAGGCTATTTCCCTCAGGACCTCGGCGGCCGCTTCGGGGAACTGCTTGAGTATCTTTTGAAAACCATCCGCCGAGAACACCAGGCAGCAGAGGTCAGTTTGTGCCTTTAGGGAAAATAGCCGTTCCATGTTGGAAAACAGCGATAATCCACCGATAAAATCTCCCTGTCCGAAGCCGCATATCTTCTGTTCCCCTTCTTCGGTACGCAGGAGCAGTTCCGCCTCGCCCTCCAGGATATAGTAGGCCTGGTCGTCGGTTTCGCCCTGCTGAAAAACGGCCTCGCCTGCCGCAAAACTCTCGGTCTGGCCCAGACAGGCCAGGACCTTTACGGCTTCGATGGGTATTACGGAAAAAAGCGGTATGCGCATGAGCAGGTCTATAGCGGTCCTGTACTCAATGCACGCGAGGTTTCGTTCCATGGACGAGTTCATAGAGTATTCCTCCACAGCTCATGAGTTGGTCATAACTCCCGATTTCAACTATTTTACCCGCCCGCATTACGGCAATACGATCGAACTCACGAACGGTATCAAGGCGGTGCGCGACGGAGATTATAGTGCACTTTCCCTTCCACCTGGATTCAAGCAGGTCCTGAATCTGCTGCTGCGAAGTATTATCGAGGGCCGAGGTCGCCTCATCCAGGATCAGGATGCGGGGCGATTTGAGCAGCACCCTGGCTATCGCGATCTTTTGCTTCTGGCCACCGGAAAGTCTTTCGCCTTTTGAGCCCACAAGGAAGTGCAGTCCTATTTCGATGATTCGCCCGAGCAGGTCCTCCTCTTCGAGAAACTGCATGATACTTTTCCTGATGCGCTCCTGTGCCCGAGGGTGATTGGTGGTGGGCTTTCCGTAGAGAATATTGTCCAGGATCGGAAGGGAATGAATGTATTCGGAAATATCATAAAAGCTGAGCGCGTCCGGACGCTCGGCCATGATTTCCTCTCTGAAAGATTCTCTTGCCCTGAGGACAAGTCCCTCCAGCGCCGAGGGCATACCGATGATCTTATGTTTTCCCGGAATGAAGCGCAGGGCCACATCCAGAAGTTTAAGAACGTCTTCCGTGTCGATTGCGTTCAGTCGCATTCCGTCGATCCTTGCGGATATCTCCTTGTATTCCTCGAGTCTTTCGGGAAGAAGAGGGGTTTGCCGAAAAAAGACTTCGTCCGGCGGCATTTTCCCAAGGATCTCAATCGAGCTCACGGTAAGGTTCCTTCCCAGTTCAATCAGTAAGTTCCTTAGCTGTGCCTCAGAGACCAGGAAGGGACTTGCGGCCAGCCTGTCCGCGCTGAATTCTGGGCTGTTGGGACTTCCCATGAGGATGTTTGCGGCAATTGTCGAGAACCTCAGGAATTTTTTCTGATCGAAAAATTCGAAGTAGCCGCTCAGCACGTCTCCGAAATGTTCCTGGAACTTATGCCGGACCAGGATAATCTTTTCGACGAATGATTTTTCTTCTCCCGGTCTAAGGACCGTGTTCAAGCCGAAATTAATGATATCGGCAAGGATGCCTACACTTTGCAGCATCTCGATTATTACTTCCGGTGAAGGTGCTTCGCCGGGGGAAGTATCGGAGGTTTTTGCTCGGAGGGCCTCCCAGGAATAGAGAAGGTTCTCCCTGATGGTTCCATGAAAAATGAACGGGTTTTGTGACACTATACCCAGGTTTGCCGCAATATCCATTTTACTGAGCTGCGAGACCTCATGCTCATCGAGCTTGAGACTGCCGGAAGTGTACCCGTAGAGCTGGCTCATGCACCGCGTAAGAGTGCTCTTGCCGCTCCCCGAATAACCCACGAGTGCAACGCGCTCTCCCGGTTTCACATCCAGGCTGACACTCTTCAGCAACTGGATGTCGCCGTCGACTGCAAGGGAGACCCGGCTCGCGTTGACAGCCCCTTGAAGATTTAATGGAGCGCGGCCTTCAGGTTCGATTACGTACTCCGGTTCGGCGTTGAAGTACTCCATGATTCTTGTATAGCCTACACGCGCATCCTGATAAAGCTGGTAAAAATCCATCAGTTCCTTCCACGGATCGTACAACTTTTCGTAAGCCGACAGGAAGGCCACAAGAGCGCCGAGGTCGAACCGGCCGTTTATGGCAAGATAGCCCCCGACTAGAAAGAGAATAAAAGGCCCCAGGTTCTGAAAGAAATTATTCAGCACCTTCGCTGCGCCCTTGTATGCAATCCACAAAACCCGGATTTTGAACAAATTATCCACAATGTTGCCAAACTTGCGTTCCTCGACGCGATAGCTTGCATTTGCATGGATTTCGTGGATGCCTGAGACGGTCTCATCGATCAGGTTGCTCATCTCGCGGGTGCTGTCCACGCGCGCCTTGTTGGCGTCGTTTGATTTCCTCTGGACGATGGGAATGAGCAGGAGCGCGACAGGATATGTTGATATGCTCAGGATGGCCAGAAGCGGGTTCAGGTAGAACATGTAGACGGCAAAAGCGAGCAGGGTGAGCAGGTTGCCTATGGGCACCGCTATCGCCTGGCCAACGAAATCGCCTGCTGTCGCAAGTTCGGTGACAAGCGACGATACCACCATTCCGGGTGACGATTTTTGGAAAAACTCGAGAGGCAGCGTGATGATGTGCAAATGGAGTTCTTTGCGCATCCTGGCCAGCGCCTGTTGTCCAATCCGGGTTTGAAGGAGATTCATAAGAAACTTCAGCCCGGTGGCGGTCAGAACGGCAAAGATATAGGCGGCGCAATAAAGAAGCAGGAGGTCGATTTGCCGCAGTCGAATCGCTTCATTTACGATCCTTTTCTGCATCTCGAGCGGGACTACTCTTGCCCCGACTGTAATCAGAATGATCAGCAGCAGCAGTATCTGAAGCTTCAGATTGCTCGATTTAACCCACCACAGAAGGGGGCGTCGGGTTATCATTTTCACCTCCGGGCTCATTGAGTGAATAACCAGTTCGGCAACCCGGAGAAGAATGTAATCATATTTATGTTTTTGATATGAAAAAATCTAACATAACAGAAGATAATTCGGCCTTTGGCTGGGACATCCTGCGTGGCAGCGGCTCAATCTGTATTTCGGGATGGCGGCGCAAACCCCGACTGTCTGTTACTTCGGCGGACGCCGGACCTGGTCCGGTTTCCGCCTGAATGACGGAAACCGGGCATTTCGCTATTATCTATGTCGCTATGTGCGGATACCAGCCCCTTTAACAAGGGGGGCGGATTTACTCGCAACTCTTGAACTCTCTGGAATCCCCGGTAAATGCCCGGATGAGTCCATTTTTGCTTCTTTGTGTTTCTGAACGCCTGCATCTGGCTGATTCTGCGGCTGAGTCGCAGATTTTTTAAACGGCTTTTTCTCGACCGGCCGGCGGCGGCCCGGCTCTGCTTCATCCGCGTCCCCTTCGATGAGGGCCATCAAACGGTTTACAAAACCGATCATGTGCCGTGCCTGTTCTTGCAATTGTTTTGAGGTGGCGGCGGCTTCCTCCGCGTTTGAGGCGTTTTCCTGGACCACTTTGTCAACCCCGCCAACCGCCTGATTGATCTGTTCAACCCCCTGGGCTTGTTCTTGAGATGCTGACGAAATCTCCCTTATGAGATCGCCTGCTTTCGAGACACTTGAAGCCACTTCCAGAAATTCGCTGCCCATGTTTTTCGCCACATCGGCGCCGGTCAGAATCATCTTTACATTGCCCTCGATCAGGGCCGCCGTGCTCTTTGCGGCTTCCGCCGCACGCATGGCAAGGTTTCTAACCTCGTCGGCCACAACTGCGAACCCGGCTCCCGCCTCTCCTGCGCGTGCGGCTTCAACTGCCGCGTTAAGGGCCAGAAGATTGGTCTGAAAAGCTATCTCGTCAATGGTTTTTATGATCTTTTGAGTTTTGTCGCTTGCAGTTGAAATCTCCTTCATGAATTCCATCAGCCGGCCCATCGAGTCAGTGGCCCCTGACGTAATTTCCTGGACATGCTGCATTAGTTTGTCCGCTTGAGTTGCATTTGCAGCGTTTTGCCTGGTCATTGCAGACATCTCTTCAAGCGAGGAGGATGTCTGCTCGATTGCCGCCGCCTGGGTGGCTGTGCCGTCCGCCATTTGCCGGCTGATGGACGCCACCCCGCCGGAGGCCAGCGAAGCGTTTTGCACTGTTTCGTTAAGACCCGAAATCACCTGGCGGATTGGTCTGCTCACGAGCCTTGAGACCATTAAAATGAGCACCCCGGCAACCGTCAAGCAACCAAGAAGTCCTATGATAATATTCTTGTCGCGCACCGCCTGAATAGCAGTGAACATGCTGTCGCTGTTCTGCTGCACGAGGATGCCGCCCAGAACCGAACACTTCGATCCGTGGCAGTGATGGCAGCGCTTTTCATTCTGCAGCGGACGCAGAAGACTAAGGTAGTGTACTCCATCCCGTTGCTCGTCAAACCCGGACTCGGGCGTTGCTCCGGTTGCGAGGATGTCGTTTATCCCCTGGATGAGGCTTTGCGATTCTATGTTTTCGGATAATACGGAATTGGCCTTGTTTGGTTCTGAAGTATAGGTGATGAGCTTATCAAAACCAAAAACATAGACTTTGACATTGCTGCTGTTCTTTTGGAATTCCGCCATCTGCTGCTCGATGGTCTTGCTGTCGCCGATTGCCATAGGATAGAGAATGGCGTTGTAGACCGCATCGGTCAGAATCTTTGTCGAGCTCTGGAATTGTTGTCTCATTTCCTTCTGCTGATAGAAAACGTTTACGCTGATGATCGATGCGAGCGCCAGGAGGATGAGAGCGGCGATGCCCAGGACGATTTTTGTCTGGAGGCTCGGGTTTAATTTTTTCATTAGTGTGCCCCCCCATAGACGAGGGGTTTGTATTTGAATGCGTCGATGCGCTCCGAGTTGTGGCACAATTCGCAGTCTTTGGCTGTAAGCTTCCCTTTTATGTCTTTAGGGTCGCCCGTTTCAGCATGAATACTGCCAGGACCGTGACAGACCTCGCAGCCGGCGTCTTTGAGCGCAGGTGTTTCCTGCTCGGACCGGAAGCCGCCTTCCTTGCCGTATCCCGTGGTGTGGCACTCGTAGCAATTCTTCAGTTCGGCTTCTTCCAGTCCCTTTTTCAGGCGGATGATGCTCTGGAATGAATGGGCCTTCTTGTTGAATTGTTTGAAGGTTCTATACTCGTCCGCATGGCATTCCTTGCAGCCCTCCGACCCCACGTACTTAGGCTGCTCGGCGCACCGTGCCTTTTCTGTCTGCCAGCCCGAAAGCGAAAACATCAAAAACAGAGCTAATGAGAAAGTTAGAAAGAGTATCCGATCTGAATTGTCCATAGTCATGCCCCACTTTTATGGATAACTGCAATGTGAACCGGAAATTGGAACTCTCAATAACAAATCTTTGCAAAAGTCTTTTCCCCCGATCAGGCCACAAAAATAAAAATCGAATATATTTCTACTGAGCTTGCTGAACATTGATTCGGACAAGGATTAAAATTTCTTTACGATTTTGTGAAGAAAAAGAACAATGAACCTAAAAAAATGTTCGAATCCGTGAAAAATGCACAATCAAAAGTAACGCAAGCGATCACAAAAAAGCCGGAAGCTTGTTCTGCTTCCGGCTTGATTTAGGCCGGTGTTGCTCTGTGAGTGATTCCAATCGCCATCTAAAATGGATTTAATTGAACTGCGGTTATAGTACAAAGACCTTATTGTCGATTTCCCAATTCCCATTCTTGCAGATGAAGCATGAGGATTTTTGGCATACCTTTTCGAGGTGGGCAAATTCCCGCTCCTCGCAGGTACAGGAACTTGTCCCAGCTATTTCGTTCATATTCTTCATTTGGGTCCTCCCTGGCCGCTCCGGGCCGGCAAATATCCAATCTTGAGATTAAGATAATCATTTTTGCCGGGCCCCGCACTACATGGGCTGCGCAGGCAAGCCCGAAGACCGACGCCAATGCGGAAGGGGACTTTTGGGAGTCACTAAATTCCGGTATGGAACCAGCTAGGCTTTAATAATTCTGGCGTCCACGACCAGCATGCCCTCGGGGTAGGCCAGCACCGGGTTCAGGTCTATTTGGACGATTTCAGGGTGCTCTTCGGCAATAGCAGCTATTCGAAGAAGCCCGTCGATAAGGGCATTCTCATCTATCGGGAGACGCCCACGAAAACCCTTGAGCAGAGGCGCTCCCCTGATTTTGCCAAGCATTGCGCAAGCCTCGTCGCGCGTGAGCGGAAGAAGGCTTATCGAGACGTCCCGAAAGAGTTCAACGGACACTCCCCCGAGTCCGAACATGATTACCGGGCCAAACTGCGGGTCCCGGTTCATGCCTATAAGTAGTTCCACCCCGGGGGAGGCCATTGCGCTCACCACGACGCCGGTAATTCGGGCTGCCGCGAACTTACGCCCGGCGTCTTCCATCATTTTGCGGTAGGCGTCCCGCAACTCCCCGGCCGATTGAATATTGAGGCGCACGCCGCCCCAGTCGGACTTGTGGAGGATATCCGGAGAATTGATTTTAAGGGCCACAGGAAATCCAATCCTGTGAGCAAGGTGGACCGCTTTGCCCGGACTCGCAGCGGGACGGGTGAAGATGCAATCGAAGCCTTTGGACTCGAGGAATTCAAAGCTCTCCCATGCATCCATCTGCGAGCGTCCTGAGGCGTCGGGAAGCGTGTATTCGGCCTTCTTCCCCTTTTTGACGGCCGGGATAAGTTGAGAGATCGCCCGGATGCCCCTCTCGGGTGTCGGGAAAACGGGAATGCCCTTTCGTTGCATCTTGAGCCTCTCCGACCTTTCGACGTCAGCTCCGCCCAGGAATATGACAAGCTCGTTTTCGCCGGAAGTCACCGACTCGGATGCATTCTGGATGGGATCGCCGAAGATAACTCCAACCGTGTCGAAATGGGGGCGAACCATGTCGATCGCTTCTTTGAACATCGCTGAAGTGGCGTCCCCTGTGAGGTCGAGCGGGTTCGAGCGTATTGCGTGGCCCGGGACGACCCCTTTGAGCGAATCCGACAATTCGCGGGGAAGCGGTGCGGTGTCGAGGCCCTCCGTTTCGGCTGCGTCGGTCGCAAGAATGGCCGCTCCGCCGGAAGTCGTTACAAAGACGATTCTATTTCCTGACGGCGGTTTGAGGTAGGCCAAGGCTTTTGAAAAATCATAGAGATCTTCGAAAGTTTGAGCCCGGCATATGCCGTAGCGCTCGAGAAGCGATGAATAAATCGCATCGGCCCCTGCCAGAGACTTGGTGTGGGATTCGGCGGCTATCCGGCCCCTGGGCGTGCGCCCCGATTTCAGCATGACAAGCGGCTTGGTTACCTTTTCAAGTGTATTGCGAAATCGCTCCGGCTCTTTTATCCCTTCGAGATAGCATGCGATCACTTTTGTGTTCGGGTCTGATTCGTAGTGCTCGATGAATTCGACTTCATTTATGTCCGCGCGGTTTCCAAGGCCCACGAAACCGGAGACCCCAAGTTCGTCCTCCTGGAACCAGTCGAGCATCGCTGCTCCGACGGTACCGCTCTGGCTGATGACGGCAACACGGCCCTTTCGAGTGAGAAGCGGCCATGTGGCGCACATGGGGTGGTACGGATTGTTTACACCCTGGCAGTTCGGCCCGACCAGGCGAACTCCGTTTTGAGCCGCAACTTCGGCGAGCCTTTTCTGGAGTTCCTCGCCTTCCGGACCTGCCTCGCTGAATCCGCCCGAGATCACGATCGCGCCCTTTATTCCATGCTCGCCGCAATCCTGGATCGCCTGGGCGACTATTTTCGCCGGGACTATCACCAAAGCCAGGTCCACCGGATCGGGAATATCCTTGACATTCTTACGGCAGCTTATCCCAAGAATGCGTTCAGTCTTCGGGTTTATCGGATGGATCACGCCCGGAAAGCCGCCTTCGATCAGGTTTTTCAATATTTCGTGACCATATTTTCGCGGATCGTCCGAAGCACCGATCACGGCAATGCTTGCCGGATTGAATATGAAGCCGAGTTTTGACGACATTGAGGCCCTCTCCCGTGTGACGGTGATATCCCCAAAGCAGATTTTTGCGCTGTTAGCCTTTGGACAAACGCCTCTAGCTCTTTTTGGCCTTTTCGGCCACCCTGGCGTTGAACTTGTCGGCAACGATTATAAAGCGCTCATGAGTGGCTTCTCCGATCTTTTCCACTTCGTCGAAGGCCTCGAGCTTAAAGGTGAGCTTTCGTCCCTCGACAGCGGTGACTTCCGTTCTAACCCGGATCGACATGCCAAGGGGCGTGGCGGCGGAGTGCTTGAGATTCATCGAAATCCCGACGGATTGTTCTCCGGGGTTGAGACGCTCGTTAATAAGCTCCGCCGAGACTCGCTCCATCAGGCCGCCCAGGCATGGAGTGGCGAAGACGTCGGGGAGATTTTGATAAAAACGGCGGGCTGAATCTTCCTGGGTGGAAATCACTGTCAATTCCCTGCTCATGCCTGGCTCAAAAGGTGAACTCATGAACTTAAATCCTCCCGGCTGAAAATGTGAATTTGTGGATAGTTAAAGGACTCTAAGAGAAAAGGCCTGAACAGCCGCCGATTGCATGGCCGCCTTTCCGGGATCGGAATATTCGGAGAGTTTGGAAGGCATGCGGGTTTGATGGAGCAAAAGAGGCGGCGTGCGCACTGCCTTGCGCATTTTCCGAACAGGCCTTCAAAGTGAATCAGAGCCATGAGGATTACATGTTTCTTTTTTGCGGTCAAACCAAAAATTCAGCGCGCATCGCCTATTTGAGCTGCACGCTGCATCGATAATACGCAATTATTTATGTTGTTGCGTACGTTTGACTTTGAGTTAACCCTTGCTTATTTTCTTAGAACTCAATCGTAAACCTGTTTCGGCATGCGCCTGCTCCCATGCGGTACTCAATAAGGGGAGGGCGCCGGCATCGGAGTTGCGGCGATAGAGCCGCGTCGCTGTTTTTTGATTCCACCATTTTCTCATGCTGGGGAGTAACGAGATGTCCAAGACAGAAAAGGACCTGATGGATGCATTTGCAGGCGAATCTCAGGCAAACCGAAGGTATCTTGCCTATAGCCAGAGGGCTGAAGATGAGTTTCTGCACGGGGTGGCAAAGCTTTTCCGGGCAATAGCCGAGGCCGAAACCATTCATGCTATCAAACACCTGCGCACCGCCGACAGGGTGAAGAGCACCAAGGAAAATCTGGCGGACGCGATTGCCGGCGAAACGCATGAATTCAAGAACATGTATCCGGAAATGATAGCGCATGCGAAAGAGGAGGGGCACAAGTCGGCTGAAATCGGGTTCGAGTACGCCAACAAGGTGGAAGCCGTCCACGCTCAACTCTATAAGAAAGCGCTTGCCGATCCGGACAAATTTCCGGTGCAGGATTACTGGATCTGCAAAATTTGCGGCTACACCGCAGAGAAGGAAGCTCCCGGTGTATGCCCGGTATGCGGCGCAAATACAAAGGCGTTTTTCAAGATTTGATCCTGCTCGGTTATGTTGGCAAAAGCTCAGCGCTGCCAGGGGATTGTGGGCACGATTAAATCGTGCTCACCCCGCTGACGGCCGGTATCCCTCTGAGGCCTTTCGCTTTTCGAACTGCCCGGAGGATCGCCTCGCCTGCGGCTATGACGGCCAGTGCGCCGATGAGGCTCACTTCCGCGCCTTTAAGGGTCCCGCAGCTCAGGGCGAAAACGGCGTCTCCGTCATATTGCGTGTGAACCGGGTAGACGGTCCTGGCAAGACCGTCATGTGTCATCTGGGCTACCTTGGTCAACTGGACCTTATTCAACAGGGCGTTGGTCGCAATTGCCCCGATGATGGTGCTTTCTGCGCCAGGAAACCCTCCTGTGAAGCTGGTCATTTTCATAAGCGCGGGGACTGTCTCGACAAGTTCGCGGCTCTCGTGGCTTTTCCTGGCCCCGGCGACTTTCATGCCGGTTTCAGGATCGACTATATCTCCGAAAGCGTTCACAACCATGAGCGCACCAACTTTGAGTCCTGACGCCCCATGCAGAATGCTGCTCCCGACGCCTCCCTTCATGCAGCGCTCGAACCCGAATAGCTTTCCGACCGTCGCTCCCAGCCCGGAACCGGCGCTGCCTTCTTCCACAGGCTCGAAAGATGCGTTCCGGCAGGCTTCGAAAGCAAGGTCCGCACCGGGATAGACTCCCGTCTTGTTGACCGCCAGGTCAAAAATGATGGCGCCGGCGACAATAGGGACCACCCCATGGCCCGTGTCAAAGCCGATATTGCTGTCTTTTAGATATCTTCGCACCCCATCGGCCGCGCTCAATCCGAAAGCGCTTCCCCCCGAGAAGAAAAGTCCGTTCACTTTTTCGACAAGATTAAGAGGGTTCAGGGTATCGGTCCCAAAGGTCCCCGGCGCTCCACCCCTTATGTCAACACCAGCCACTGCCCCCTCGTCCGGCAAAATAACCGTGCATCCGCTTGGGATCCCGTCCAGCCGGGCATGGCCGACCCGCACACCTTCTATCGCTGTAATCGTGTCGTTTTTCATCTTTCGGCTTCCCTGTAATGCTGAAGCAGGTAACGATAGATTCCTTTGCCTATTTCCATTCCGGTTTCGACGATCTCAGGGCCGTATTGCCGCCCGGTAGGGGTCCTGAAGGTTTCAACGATGCGAACGGTCCCAGACATTCCCCATGGGAATTTATCGATGAGGTCCCGGGGACTTAGTGCCTGGTGCTCCATCATGCGCCATAGCGTGTGCGTGAATGTGTCCGCCCCCCAGCGAAACTTGTCGGCGTCGTAGAGACAGTCGCTGACGAGCTGAGCCCATTGGTGGTCGAGTTCGACCGCAGGTACGAACGCCTCATGATTTCTTATGGCGTCGCTTATGCCTGCAATTTCGTCTTTGCTGAGGCTAAAGGCGCCCAGTATCTTTTCTGCTTTCCTGGCCCCGCACACGGCGTGGTTTTCTTCATCCCGGCAGATATCGTGGAGAAGGCCCGCATATATGCCGATCAACATGAGCCGTTCGAGCGCAACCGGCTCCAGCCGGTCGCCGTCGGTTTCGATAAGGATGAGGGCGGCGCAGTCGATGCTGACGCGAGTGCAATGAAAGATGCCGTGGCCCAGCTCTTCGTGGTAATCCGGCTCTATCATCTCGCGCAGACGCACAGCCCCGGGATTGTTGTAGAAGAGCTTTTTCGCAATGGCAATCGGGGCCTTGAACCGCGTGTAAAATTCCGGAATAGGGAGTTTCGAGGCGATTCTTTCCGCTTCCCGTTGTAATTTCAAGACAGCTTCGTTCATTCGTATTTTCCACAAATCGCCGAGCGGGAATCGATTTGCACCCCACGGCCCTTCCATCCCTTATCGGCCTGCGGATTGCGGGGGGGGATTATATACCGTGACAATCTTCAACGGACCTGCATGTTACAGCAGGCCGAATTTTTCCGCAATAAGCCGCCTGAAACGTGGAGTGTACAGGAGTTCGAAAGTTTCCTCTTTCCCCGGGAAAAGCCGCGTTGCCTGTCCCCGAACCGCCTGAACGATCTGCTGCGCTTCATCCGGAGACATGGGTGACTGTGCGATAAGAGCCATGGAGAAATCGACCAGCCGCCTTAGATGCCTGATTCGTTTGTGCTCTTCCCTGATCTCTGCTTCGCTGTATTCGCGTATGGGTTCACCGTTTTCCATATATACATCATCTCCTGATTTCCTGACCGGAACGCCTCGCGAAAGTTCCGTCCGGAGATTTTATTATAACGCCGTCCCCGGGGAAAAGCCGGACTCTTCGGTTGAAATTGCGCCCGGTTCTGATTATGACTATCATCCTGTTGAGGGGGAAGCCCTCGGAAACTGCCCGGCATGTTCGCACCCTCGTGATGTTATGAACTCTTTGGCGGAAACTGATTAGATTTCGGAAGGGAGATTTCGATGGGACCGGTTGAAATTAAAAAAAACGTTTACTGGGTTGGCGCGCTCGACTGGAATATTCGCGACTTTCACGGTTACTCCACCCCGAAAGGGACAACTTATAACGCCTATCTTGTAATCGACGAGAAAATCACGCTCTTCGATACAGTCAAGATTCCCTTTAAAAAAGATCTGATCGAAAACATAAGCAGGATAATCGACCCCGGGCGGATCGACTACCTTGTGGTAAATCATGTCGAGATGGACCACTCCGGCAGTATGCCGGACATTGTGGATCTGGTCAGGCCCGAGAAGGTAGTCTGCTCGTCTTTGGGCAAAAAGGCCCTCATAGACCACTACAATCGCGAGGATTGGCCGTACCAGGTGGTCGAATCGGGACAGACGCTCAAACTGGGGAAAAAGACGGTCAATTTTCTCGAAACTCGAATGCTGCACTGGCCGGACAGCATGATGTCATATATACCCGAAGACAGGCTGTTGATGTCAAGTGACGGCTTCGGCCAGCACTGGGCGACCAGCCAGAGGTTCGACGACGAAGTCGATGCTGCGGAACTCTTTCATCATGCGGGCAAGTACTACGCAAATATCCTGCTGCTCTTTTCACCTCTGGTCCAGAAGCTGCTCGCAAAGGTTGTTGAAATGGGGCTGGACATAGATATGATAGCTCCCGACCACGGCCTTATCTGGCGAAAGGACCCCGAAGGAATAATCGGAGCCTATCAGAAGTGGAGCAGGCAGGAGAGCGGCAAGAAGGCAATTATCGCCTACGATACGATGTGGCAGGCAACCGAAAAAATGGCCAATGCCATTGGAGAAGGGTTGAAAGAGGGAGGCGTTGACTTCAAAATCTTCAATTTGAAGTTCAGTCACCGTAGCGACATCATGACTGAGGTCCTCGACTCGTGTGCCGTTGTTCTGGGCGCATCGACCATAAACAATGGCATGATGCCTGCGATGGCCGACCTGCTCAGCTACATGAAAGGCCTGCGTCCGCTCGGCAAAGTCGGCGCCGCCTTCGGCTCCTATGGATGGAGCGGCGAGGCTGTAAAGCTGATGTCGGAAGCCATGCGGGAAATGAACATCGGCCTGGTGGGCGATGGGGTCAGGGTTAAGTATTCTCCCAAAAAAGAGGACCTGGACAGGTGCGTTGAACTGGGTCGGCAGGTCGCACGCGCGGCTTTGAACCTGTCGAGCCAGTCGCAGGCGCCTGCTACGGCTTAGTTCGTGCCCAAGCGGGAACCGGAGAATGGATCATAATACGTCTCTGACAGATAAGCCTGCGACAAGAGTGCTTTTCCTTTGCTACGGAAATGCGTGCCGGAGCATAATGGCCGAAGCTCTGGCGCGCCATTTCTGGAATGACGGGATGGAAGCCTGCTCTGCGGGATTGGCCCCCCTGGGGTATGTTCCGCCCCTCACGCTGGAGGTGCTGAACGAGGCCGGCGTTCCGACCGGCGGGCTTTATTCGAAAGGCCTTTCCGATGTACGGCTCGATGATATCGACTACCTGGTAAACCTTACCGAATTTAAGGTGGATGAGCTGATTCCGCCCTCCTTTTCCGGAAGACTGATTTCCTCTTACGTCCGGGACCCTTTTGGACTCGAAATCGAAGCATACAGGCAAGTAAGAGAAAGGCTCAGCGCCATCGTAAGGCAAAAACTTCCGGTAATTATCGCCGCGAAAGGGGAGGGCCCCCTGTAACAGAGCGGCGTTGGCTAAACCGGCCGGTTACCCGGAGCCCGGCGCACAGAATTCACCAAGCCCCCTGCAAACGGGTGGGGTCCTGCATAGAGAACACACTCGTATGCGAATTGTCCTCGCAGCAGCAATCATTATTTTTTCATCGGTTCTCCTCCATGCATCCGGCGAGAGGTCATTTGACTTCGATACAATCATAAAAAATGGAACGATATATGACGGCTCAGGCGGTGCGCCGTTCAACGCCGACGTCGGCATAAAGGCGGACCGTATTGCCGCAGTTGGCGTCCTCAGCGGGGCATCGGCGGAAAACGTTATCGACGCCAGGGGTCTTGCCGTTGCGCCCGGCTTTATCAACATGCTTTCCTGGTCGACGGCCTCCCTTATAGTTGATGGCCGTTCCCAGAGCGAAATCAGGCAGGGGGTTACCACCGAAATCTTCGGAGAAGGCGCATCAATGGGCCCGCTTACCGAGGAGATGAAGCGCCGGACAGTTTCATCTCAGGGTGACCTCAAATTCGATATCGCCTGGACTAGCCTCTGCGAATATCTGAGCTATCTGGAGAAGCGGGGAATATCCCCGAACGTCGGCTCATTCGTGGGTGCCGGGACTGTGCGCGAAAATGTCATCGGCCTTGAAAATAAAAAGGCTACCCCGGCTCAAATCGCGCGGATGTGTGACCTGGTCCGGCTCGAGATGGAGGCCGGGGCCCTGGGCGTCGGCTCCTCACTGGGTTATGCGCCCGATATGTTCGCGACAACCGATGAGCTTATCGCGATGTGCCGCGTTGCCGCTAAATATGGCGGAATGTATATCTCTCACGTGCGAAACGAGGGCGGAGGGCTCATCGAAGCGGTTGATGAACTCCTTCGCATAAGCCGCGAGGCCGGGATTGCCTCCGAGATTTATCACCTTAAAGCAGGCGGGGAAAGCAACTGGAACAAGATCGACCGCGTAATTTCGATGATCGAACGGGCTCGAAGGGATGGACTGCGCATAACCGCCGACATTTATCTGTATACGGCAAGTTCGAACAGGCTCTCATCGAGGCTGCCCGCCTGGGCGCGCGAAGGCGGAGACGAGGCGCTGCTCGACAGGCTTCGCGACCCCGCCCTGCGCCGGAAGATCGGCTCCGAGATGCGCAGCCGCGGCACAATGCCTGAAACGATATTGATCGGCTTTACTGCCGAAAGCCTGCGCCCGCTCACCGGCAAAACCCTTGAAGAGGCCGCCCGGATTCGCGGAAAAGACCAGGTTGAAACTATGCTCGAACTGATTGCCGAAGACAAAGCGGCCACGCGTGCAGCCACATTCGTCATGAGCGAAGAAAACATCAAAAAAGAGTTGCGCCTGCCCTGGGTTTCGCTCGGTTCCGATGCTGTTTCGATCTCGGCCGAGGGCGTGTTTTTAAAACAGTCCACACACCCGCGCGCCTATGGAAACTTCGCCAGGCTTCTCGGAAAATATGTGCGTGAGGAAAAGGTAATTTCTCTTCAGGAAGCTATCCGCCGCTTGACGGGTCTTCCTGCCGCCAACCTGGGTCTGGACCGCCGGGGTCTGGTCAAAGAAGGGTATTTCGCCGACCTGGTGGTGTTCGACCCCGAAACGACAGCCGACCGCGCAACGTATGAAAATCCGCACCAGTACGCAACCGGCGTGAAACATGTGCTGGTAAACGGCGTCCGTGTAATCGAAAATGGAGAGAACACGGGGGCAAAACCGGGCAGGGCGCTCTGGGGACGGGGGAAACCGAAGTAATCGATGTGAGACAAATCTCGGCTCATGTGAAGCGAAGAACTTTTCGCCTCCTGGCGCGCTTAGACCGCCTTGGTCTGGGAGATGTCCAGGTCCGGCAGCATGGAGCCGGTTTCCTTCAGGTTTATGTGCAGCTCGAAGGCTTTCTCAAGGTTGTGCCGTATGTGGCCCACCCGTGAATTCTCAACGTATTTGCGCAGGTATTCCCGATACGCAGGGTGGGCGCAGTGTTCTATTATTTTCTCGGCGCGCTGCATCGGCCCGAGTCCTCGCAAGTCGGCAAGCCCCTGCTCGGTTACGACCACCTGGACCGAATGTTCGTTATTGTCTATATGCGGGCACATCGGAACAATGGTAGAGATCTTCCCTCCCTTTGCAATGGACGGACACATGTAAATCGAAATATATGCGTTTCGGGTGAACTCGCCGCTGCCTCCGATTCCGTTCATTATCTGTGTGCCGTAGACGTGCGATGCATTGACGTTACCGTAAATATCGACCTCGAGGGCGGTGTTCATCGAGATCACGCCAAGCCTTCTGATGACCCCGGGATGATTGGACAGCTCTTGCGGGCGCAGAACGATCCTGGGGGCGAAAAAATCCATATTGTCGTAGATGCGCCGGAGCGTTTTCTCGGTGAGTGTAAGACTTGTGGTGCTCGCAGCCGTGAGCCTGCCCGATTCCATCAAGTCGACCAGAGAGTCCTGGAAGACCTCGGTAAACATCTCAAATGGCGGGATATAGGGATTTGTGGCCAGGGCGGCCATGACTCCGTTCGCTACGTTTCCAACTCCTGCCTGAAGAGGCAGGAAGTGCTGCGGAATTCTCCCCGCAAGCATTTCGTCCAGCAGAAACCGAGTGACATTCTCCGCTATTTTTTCGCTGCGCTCGTCGCCTCCCCCGAATTCCGGGATATTGTCAGGTTCATCGTTTTCGATCACCGCTATCACTTTTTGCGGGTCCACAACCGAATAAGGGTAGCCCAGCTTTGTAAGCGGATTGTGGAATGGGATCGGAAAGCGATGAGGAGGGGGCGGCATTATGAGTATATCGGTCATCTCGCGAAGCCGAGGGGAATGATAGCGGTTTATCTCGATGATTACCCGGTCGGCATACTTCAGGTAGGTGGGAGAAGCCCCGATCGAAGTTGTCAGGTAGACTCTGCCGTCCCTGGTGATCTCCGTTGCTTCGACAACGGCGAAATTGATCTTCCCCTGGAAGCCTTCGAGCACCGTCTGCGGAAGGTGGGACAGGTGCATGTCGACATATTCGACTTCCTGTTTGTTGATTTGGGCTCGCAAAGTGGGGCCGCTCTGGTAGGGCGCTCGATAGGAGATGGCTTCCTGGCCGGCCAGGGGTTCATCGATGCTCGCGCCGCTGGAGGCCCCGCTGAGGACTCTTATCTTGAAAGGCGCTCCTATTGCGTGGAGTTCACGTGCGCGCTCCGCAAGGGCCCTGGGGATCAGCTTCGCCGCCCCCGCGTTCGTAAACCCGCTGAACGCCACTGTCGCACCGTTGAAGATATTGGAGGCGGCTTCTTCCGGACTGAGTTTCGGATAGGATTTGATGATGGACATGTCGTCACTCTACGCCCTAAACGTGATCTACGATTTCTGCGAGGTCCGGCAGCATTTTGCCATGCTCTATGAAATTGCGGTGAAGTTCGTATGCTTTACGCAGATTGTGCCTGATGTGTCCGCAGTCGGATTCCCGGATATAAGCATGAAGGTAGTCGCGGTACGCCGGATGAGCGCAGTTGTCTATAATCCTTTTCGTCCGCTGCATTGGTCCTACCCCGCGAAGGTCCGCGAATCCCTGTTCGGTCACAATGACCTGCACCGAGTGTTCATTGCTGTCGATGTGCGGGCTCATGGGCACGATGCACGAAATACGTCCGTTCAGAACTGTAGATGGACACGCTATGATCGATAGATAACTGTTCCTGGTAAATTCCCCGCTTCCGCCGATGCCGTTCATTATGTCGGTCCCGAAAAGGTGGGACGAGTTCACGTTGCCGTAGATATCCACCTCGATCGCAGGATTGATGGCTATAACTCCGAGGCGGCGGACAATTCCTGCGTCATCTGAGATTTCCTGCGGACGCAGCACGATTCGTGGAGCAAAAAAGTCCATGTTCGAACAGATGCGTTCGAGCGTCTCTGCCGTTACAGTCAGGCTGCTGGCGCTTGCTCCCAGCAGCTTCCCCTTTTCCATCAGTTCGACCAGCGAGTCCTGGAAAGTGACCGAATACATTCTGAACGGCGGAATATAAGGGTTGCTCCCCAGTGCGGCCATGATGCTGTTTGCAAGGTTTCCCACACCCGCCTGGAAGGGAAGGTATTCCGGAGGGATGCGTCCGCTCATCATTTCTCCGAAAAGAAACCGGACCACATTGTCTGCAATGCTCTTGGCCTTCCAGTCAAGTACGGCGAACGGCTCGATGCGATCTGGTTCGTTGGATCCGATTATGCCTATGATCTTCTTGGGATCGACAGTCGCATAGGGGTAACCGATTTTGGTCATCGGTTCATAGATAGGAATCGGATCAAGACGGGGGGGCGGAGAAAGTAGGGCTATGTCGGCCATTTCCGGCAGGCGCTTGGAGTGATAGTCGTTTATCTCTATGAAGACCCGATCTGCATACTTGAGATAAGTGGGAGAAGCACCGATGGAGGTGGTGAGATAGACTCTGCCGTCCCTGGTCACATCGGTCGCCTCTATAATCGCATAATCGAGTTTTCCGAAAAACCCTGCCAGCAGGGTTTGGGGAGCATGCGACAGGTGCATGTCGATGTATTGCACCTCCTGCCGGTTGATCTGGGCGCGAAGCGCCGGAGCACTCTGATACGGAGCGCGCCATGACAGGGCTTGAGCCTGCGCGAGTTCCTCGTCGATATCATTGCCGCTCGACGACCCGGTAAGCAGCCGGATCTTGTAAGACTGCCCGGCGGAGTGGATCTCTCGCGCCCTTCTAGCGATGGCCCGTGGAACGACTTTTGCCGTCCCTGCGTTTGCAAACCCGCTAAGCGCCACCATCGCCCCGTCTTGAATATGAGAAGCGGCCTCTTCTGCGGTTATGATCGGGAAGGTCCCTGCATACATCCTGAGTGTTCCCTCGTGTTATGCGCGCTACGCTGCTTCTTTTTTCCGCCTGACAATCTCGCCGCGGACGCTTATGACAACCTCCTCCATCGTAATACTCTTTCCAGCTTCCTGTAAACCTTTTTGAACGATAGCGGGCATGGCGGAACAACAGGGGACTTCCATATCTATGATCGTTACGCTTCGGATGTCTGCGGTGCGGAAAATTTCAGCGAACTTCTTTACGTACTCCTGGGCATTGTCGAATTTGGGACATCCGAGGAGGACCGTTTTCCCTTTCACGAATTTGCGGTGAAAATTCGGGTATGCAACCGGCGCACAGTCGGACACGACCAACAGGTCGGCTCCTTTGAGAAACGGCGCGCCCGGTGGAACGAGCCTTATCTGGATCGGCCAGTGAGAAAGCTCTGACTGGCTTTCGTCAAGCTCTTTTGGCGCCTGGTCCTTTTGTGAAATCGGCCCTCTTACGAACGTCTCGATTCGGGCGGACGGACAGGCGCACGCCGACGCGAATTCACTGTGCTCCACTTGTTTTCGCTGGGCGAGCCTCTGTTGTTCGAGGTGCTCTTCAACTGCTTCCGGATCGAATTCCTCGGCCGGCCGCTCGATTACCCGAACGGCGCCCTTCGGGCATCCGGAAAGGCAGGCGCCAAGTCCGTCACAGTAGGATTCCTTTATGAGGCGCGCTTTTCCGTCCTCTATCGCAATGGCGCCCTCCGCGCAGGCTATTGCGCACATTCCGCAACCGTCGCAGAGTTCTTCGTCGATTTCTACTATTTTTCGCATCGTTGTCATGATCGCACTCCGGATCGAAAACAGGTTCGATCTTAAAGTTAAAAATTAAGCACTTTTCAGTAAGCACTTTTCAGGATCCCAAAGAGCTTTGATCCACAATTTCTTTCATCATGCTCTTACCTGTTCGGGTAAGAAAAGATTCATCTGTGGCCGAATTTCCGGCCTGAGGCAACTGGTCCTTGAGCGCCTCGGCAAGGTCCGCAATGCGGATTGCGTCGTAGACGCACTTGAAATTGTTTCCATCGGCCGTCCTCTTGGCGCCAAGCGAGTTCAAGATGGCGAGAACTTCACGGGTCAACTCTTCGGAAGCCCCGGCCCGCAGGAGAATGGATTGGGCCTCGGTGATTTCTTCGGCGGACAATCGCCGGGCGCTGACGTTCCGTTCCGCCGAAGCCCCGTCGGCGACCGCCGAAAGAAAGGCGGCCAGGGTGACGATTGCTGGATCGCCCCCTTCGGATCGCTGAATCTTAGCTGCATAATCTACCACTTTCAGTGTTCGGCCGATCCGTTTAAAGTCTTTGCCAAGGAATTTCTTTACTTCGGCCGCCACGCGGTCCTTGAGCAGATCCGTCCTTTTTGCGAGAAGCTCCGGGGGCATATCGGTCCCAAGGCACTGAGCGGCAAACCTGCAATAGGCGGCACAGCCGAAATCCATTTTCGGATTGAGAATCTTTGTGCCGCATTTACGGCACTTTCTCGAACTCTCATCTTTGAAAAATTCAATGGGCCCGCCGCAGTTGGGGCAACTGGATTCATAAATCGCTTCCGGACCCCAGTACCGGCTGTCCTGACCAGGGCACTTCATGATTTGCTCCTGATTCTCCCTGCGTTTCAGAGGGCAGTGTTCGCACGGGTCGTTATATCAGCCTAAAATGGACTTCAGGTCTTCATCGGGCGTGGTGATCGCCTTGATCTCGAAATTCTTTACGAGTACGTCCAGAACTCCGGGGCTGACGAAGGCCGGGAGCGATGGACCAAGCCTGATATTCTTGATCCCCAGGTGGAAAAGGGTCAGAAGGATGGCCACTGCCTTTTGTTCGTACCATGAAAGAATCATGGAGAGCGGCAGGTCGTTCACTCCAACGTTGAAAGCCTTGGCAAGCGCAACCGCGATCTGTATCGCCGAGTACGCGTCATTGCACTGACCGACGTCCAGAAGGCGCGGAAGCCCTTCGATTGTCCCGAGGTCTTTGTCGAAAAAGCGGAACTTGCCGCAGGCAAGCGTCAGCACCATGCAGTCCTTTGGTACTTTTTCCACGAATTCCGTGTAGTAGTTTCGGCCCGGTTTTGCGCCGTCGCAGCCGGCGACAAGAAAAAAGTGGCGGATTTTCTTACCCTTCACCGCCTCGATCACCTTGTCCGCAACGCTCATAACCGTATTTCTGGCAAAACCCACCGTTACGGACTTTCCGTTGGAATCCTCGGCAAATCCGGGCATCGCCAGCGCCTTGTCGATAACGGGTTTAAAGTCCCGGTTTTCTATGTGAACTGCCCCGGGCCAACCCACGCATCCGCTCGTGAAAATGTTGTCCGCGTATACGGCGGCCGGCCTCTGGATACAATTGGTGGTCATGAGAATTGCGCCTGGAAAATTCGGGAACTCTTTTTGCTGATTCATCCAGGCTGTTCCAAAATGTCCATAAAAATGCGGATACTTTTTCAACCCGGGATAGCCGTGAGTCGGGAGCATCTCGCCGTGGGTATAGACATAAATCCCCTTGCCTTCGCTCTGCTTGAGAAGGTTTTCCATGTCGACCAGGTCGTGGCCGGAGATTAGTATGGCCTTGCCTTTTTTGTGCCCGAGCGGCACGGGTGTCGGAACGGGATGGCCGTAGGCGCCCGTGTTGCCCGCGTCAAGAAGCTCCATGGCCCGCAGGTTGATTTCACCGCATTTGAGGACAAGTCCGATCCGGTCATTTACCCCGATGTCTTTCCTGGTCAACGATGCAAGAGCTTCATGTACGAAGGCGTAAACGGCGTCATCCTGCTGGCCGAGAATCATGGCGTGGTCGGCATAGGCTGCGATTCCCTTTATCCCGAAAAGCAGGGTGTGCTTGAGCGAGCGGATGTCGGCATCCTCCTCCGGATCGGCTTTCAACCCAACGCCGGCTGCCTGAGAAAGAAGTCCCTCGGTTGTATCCGCAGGCTGGAACCTGGCTGCAGGGGACGTGAAGTCGGTCTTCCCGCCGGCGGCCTCGATTTTGCCCTTGAGATTTTCGCGCATCTTTGCCGCGCGCCGGATCGTTTCAAGAAAATATTTCTGATCGAAATTTACGTTCGTTAGCGACGAAAAAAGAGATTCGCAAGTAAAAACATTTACTTCTTTATCTGTAATTCCTATTCTTCGGGCCTCAACGGCAAAAAGCGAAAGCCCCTGTAAAGCGTATACAAGAAGATCCTGAAGATCTGAAACCTCGGGCTGCTTGCCGCAAACGCCGATTTTGTCGCATCCTTGGCCCTTGGCCGTCTGTTCGCATTGATAACAAAACATCGCATTCTCCTGATCATGTCTCAAAAAGTTGATTAGTTGATTAATTGTAACTCGTGCATCCGGCTTTTGAGGCAAATTAATCCATGAGCCGAAAACAAACCTTGACTTGGATCAAAAATTCTGGATTTTTCTTATCGCGCTGTTAAAATCACGCCGCGCCCGGCTGCCGAATGCCGGAATTCGACTTCCAGCGCGCCGCGAAGCGCTCACCGGGGGAAATGGACATGATGGTCGATATTGCCGATGAAATTTCGAACAGCTCTCTTTTTAACGGGCTTCCAGCCGAACAGGTTGAAGAGTTGGCCCGAATTTGCCAGGACCAGAAATATGAAAAAGGCCGGGAGCTTTTTTCCGAGGGGAGCGAGGCAAAAGGTTTCTACCTCGTGATATCCGGGAAGTTCAAAATCTATAAACTCTCATTGGAGGGCAAAGAACAAATTCTCCACATATTCGGGGGCGGGGAGGTTATCGGGGAAGTCCCGGTTTTTGCGGGAGGAAGTTACCCGGCCAACGCGGAGGCCATTGAACCCAGCCGGGCGCTGTTTTTTCCGAAGAGCTCTTTTGTAGAGCTGATAGGCAGGGAGCCTGCGATAGCTCTTAACCTGCTGGGCATACTTGCACAGCGCCTGCGCAGGTTCACCCACCTGATCGAGGACCTCTCGCTCAAGGAAGTTCCCGCAAGGCTTGCGGCATACCTTATCTATCTGGGCGAAAGGGGCGGAAGCAGCCAAACGCACGAACTCGATATAACAAAGACGCAACTGGCAAGCCTGCTTGGGACAATCCCGGAGACGCTTTCTCGAATCCTGGCGAAAATGGCCCAGCAGGGGATCATCTCTGTTGAGGGCCGAAGGATCAGGGTGCTCGACCGCAAAGCTTTGGGGTCACTTGCAGCGGGGGGAAAAGGTCTGGTTTAATCTTCCCGTGTGCTTGCTCGCTTGTGCCCTGCTGCTTCCGGCTCTATTTTACACTCGCTCGGTCATGGCGGTTAGAAATCTGCTAATTCTCCCTCATCGAAAGGGATCAACTGCTCCGGTCCTTTTCGGGTAGCCTTTAAGCGGCTGTTTCTGTTGTATCTTTTCTCATTGGCCGCAAGGGCCGGAATTTGGGTTTTGTCTTTTTTGCTTACCACTGCTTTTAAGCCAACCGGTTTTCCGGCATTGCCCTTGCCCTTCGAGCCGCCAACCATGGCCTTCAGGTCGCCCACGAAAGATTTCACCTGTTCCGCCTGAGCATTCATTTCCTCTGAAGCTGCAGCCGATTGCTCCGCGTTTGCCGAATTCATTTGGACAACCTTATCAAGGTCCGCAATAGCTTTGCTCACTTGCTCGATTCCCTGGGCCTGCTCGTTGGAAGCTGCGGCGATCTCCGCGACCAGTTCTCCGGATTTTGAAACGGCGGCTTCAACCTCATGAAATTCGCTGTTGGTGGTGGCGACCATATCCGAGCCTTCTTTGACGGTATTAACCGTTCCCTCGATAAGGTTTGCCGTGTTTCCAGCAGCCTCGGCGGCCCGCATGGCAAGATTTCTCACTTCATCTGCTACGACCGCAAACCCGGCCCCGGACTCGCCCGCCCTTGCCGCCTCGACCGCCGCATTGAGGGCCAGGAGGTTTGTCTGGAAGGCGATCTCGTCAATGGTCTTGACGATCTTCTGGGTCTCCAGGCTTGCCTTGGATATCTGATTCATGGAAGAAGTCAGATTGCTCATGGACTTGTTGGCTTGTCCGACGGCCCGCCGGGCTTCTGTCATGAGTTGGTTGGCCTGGAAAGCATTGCCGGCGTTTTGTTTTGTCATGGAAGAAATTTCTTCCAGAGAGGCGGAGGTCTCTTCGATTGCCGCAGCCTGCTGGGAGGCCCCGTCAGCGAGTTGCTGGCTTGCCGACGAGACTTCGCCGGACGCCACGCTAACCTGGTCCGCCCCGTCGATGAGCCCCTCGATGGATCTTTTCAACGACTTGTTAATAGATCTTGATATTACAAAGCCCAGGCCGCTCAGAATCAAAATACCGCACAGCGATACGGCCAGGCTGACCCGGTCGGCAGCGCTGTTGTTGCTCTCGATGATTGCATTGGAAGATTCGGATATGCTTTTTGATTTCTGCTGTACCTGTGCCCCTGTAAGCTGCAGTGTCTTCTTCAGTTCCTTATTCTTGCCCCATTGGTCGAAAACGGCGTCTTCAATGCGGATAATTTCGGACAGCAACCGCACGGATTCCTGCCAGGGTTGAACAAAATCTTTCATCGAGGGTACCGTCAATGAAATGTTTTTCTTTTTCAATTCCAGCTTCTTGTCGATACCCTGCCTGGCCTCACGGTATCGCGAACTGTCCCCGTGAAGCAGCAGGTTCTGGATATTCATCATCCTGTCCGATCCAAGCACCAACACGTCGCTCATTTCTTTGCGCAATTCGTTTTTCTCAGCGGGTAGAGAATCGCCCTGAGTCAAAAGCATGGCCTCTTCAGTCTCTATGGCGGCGAGGACCTTTTCCAGATGGGTGCCGACCGATGCGATATTGGCCAAAAGACCAGCCTGGGCTTTGCTTATGTCGTTCAGGCCCTGCGACATCATCTGAAAGACACGGGAATGTTCCGCTTCCGTCTGGGACATGATCTCCGCGTCGCTGGCAATCTCGGCGCCGACATCGAAAGACTTCAGCTCGGCGAGGCTCGCACCGAGTCTTTTCCTGTATTCAGCCAGGCTGGACAACTCCGCTGAATCCAGCGAGTTTATAAATATTTCCTCTGCCATCATGATTTGAAGCATAACTGCTTCAATCGTCTGACTCTGCTGTTGCACGCGCATATAGGTGTTCTTTTTGATCGCGGAATATTTTGCAAATCCGGAGATGCTGGCTACGCCGATAACCCCGAGAATCACCAGCATGAAAATTTTGTTGCGAATACTCAGTGATTTGAACCACCTCATCATCGACATCTTAGCTCCTCCCCGAGTGAGCGCTGTGCAACCAGGCACCGCCGCGGAAGTGCGGTTGCAATACTGGACACTCGCGCGCCTTACGGGGGCAGTCGGCAGGTATCCAGTATTTCCCGTGATTTCCACAGGAGAGAGTGGAATTGCGTTACAGGAAAAACTTATTCATAAAACACCGGAGGATTGGTCGCTGTAATATGTGCGGAATGGAATTGGAACCCACCGGCAAGTAACACTACTATTCGTAAATCCCCGCCCCGACCATGATCTCCTGGCCAGGCACCCGGTAGACATACGAACTTTTGACCGACGGCGTTGTTTCGTTTGGTTTTGGCCACATATAAGTAACCCAGCCTTCGCCCGCATTTTTAGCAATTTCACTCATTTCGCTGTTGAACATTTTGCCGTTCAAGTCTTTCATGCCGTTAAAAGACCTTCCGACCAGTTTCGGATTAATCGGGTGCGCAAGCATCTTGCCCTGTAAATCCTGCACGAATACATAGCTGTCTTTCCAAACGAACGGCCCTTTGGGGTCCTGAAGCTTGGGCAAGGCTGCTTCGATCCCGACTTCCTTGATCATTGCGGCAGCCTCTTTGCACTTTGCTACACACTCATCCTTGGTGGCCTTCTCCTGAGCCACCGAAATTGCGAGGCAAAACACAAACAGGAAACTAAAACACACTAAAACCAATGCTGCTTTCTTCATTCATCCATCCCCTTCCATTAAAAAAACATTAGATTGCCGGAGCAGTGGCTCTTCGCTGCCATTCTCCAGCATGTCGGTTGACTCTTTGAAGAGTCTTCCACGCAAGTTGTTCCGGTTTGTTTTTCCCGATCTTTTTTTCACCATCGGCGCAGAGTACTGACGGGGTATTGCAGCGAAATAAATGCAGACTCCCCGGACCTGTTGCCGACTCATTGTTTTTATCGGAGACTCGTTCGTGATTCTTGAAATAAAAAATTTAGAGCTGTCCCCGCTGCGCTGGTTCGGCCGATAAGGAAAGCTGAATGAACTGTTTCGCGCAGGTCGAAGCTAAGATCGGAAATCAAGTGCTGTTTGCGCGATGCAATCGTTTAATCGGGCCTCCCGGGTGCGAAGCGCGGAATACGTGTCTTTCAAAGGCAAAAATGATTTATAATCCATCTTCACAGCAGGCGGGATTTCTGAGGACGAGGAGAGTAATCCATGCAACAGGCCTCCTATTGTCGGCTGGCTCATTGACGGGACCGCTACTCCCGCGAAACAGGCAGGCGCCAAGCTCCGAAATAGGCGCTTTCCAAAGACAAAAATGATTTGTAATCCATGTTCGGGATGTGCACCACGGCAGCCATCATTGTTCCAAATCTTGAGGGGTACATCAGACGCGAGTATCGCGTTTGACGACCTGCGCCGGTTGCTCTTACGATTGGGTTTCGTGGAGCGTAAGCGTGGGAGCCATCACATCTTCAGGAAAGAGGGGATCGAGGAAAAGATCAACTTGCAGCGAGATGATGGCGAAGCCAAGGTTTATCAGGTACGTCAAAGTGCGGACGGTGATATTAAAGTATAAACTGGGAGGTGATCTGTAGATGGAAAAGTATGAAATCATCATTTGCTGGAGCAATGACGACCAGGCATTTGTGGCCGAAGCTCCGGAATTGCCCGGCTGCATCGCTCATGGCGACACTGAGGAATTGGCGCTCAAGAACATCAAAGAGGCCATCCAGCTATGGATCGACACAGCTCGGGAGTTTGGCGACCCTGTGCCTGAACCTAGGGGACGTCGTCTTGTGTATGGATGAATGAACTGGCACGGCCCAACCCATGGGTTGAGCGGTGTGCAGGGTCAGGTGTAGTTCTCAATCCGTTATAAGGGCTAAATACTGCGGTCTGAGAGGTGTGGGAGGAGATTGCCCATGCGTGACTGGTGGTACGGGGACAAGCGCGATTTAGTGAAATGGGGGACCGTCTGTGTCCTTGCTCAGAAACGATCCATACGTACTGTGCTGCAAGTCGCCTTCTATCGTTCTGAGAGCCAGAATTACGATCTGAGCATGAACGGGACCGCTGAAGCTCTGCCAAATGGTGTCATTCAGCACTTTCGCGACATCGATGACATCCAACGGCTGGCGGAAAAAGAGAACTTGCAAATCGACATCCACAAGGATCAGTTTCGGTGGAGTAGTGCATTCCGGACCCGAGAGGACTTTCGGCAGGCCTATTTCAATGGGGTGACCGACAAGATCAAGAAGTACATTGACCCGGCTATCGTGTTCTTAGACCCCGATACGGGGATTGCTCCTGCGAGCTTCGGTTATGAGCATGTCACTCACAAAGAGATCCAAACAGTCCTGAGGGCAATGAAGCCCAGCGACGTGCTGTTGTTGTACCAGCATGCTCGCCTAAGAGATAGAGACTGGCTGATCTCTACTAGGCACGAGTTTTATAAGGCGGTCGGTACTGATGTCCCGGTAGAAACCATTACCTGCAACGCCATCGCCGGCGATGTTGTTTTCTTTATGATTGAGCGGAGCAAGTGGGTGGATGCGTGATCTGATCACTCAAAGTGTGAGATAACCACCTGACTTCGCAGAATCCGTCGCTCAAATGGATAGTGCATCCAGGTGGTTGTCGTCAGCAGTTTCTAAAAATTCAAGTCTATGCCGTTTCGGCCTTGCCGGTTAGCTTTTGGGTTCGCAACAGGCGGGATTTCTGAGTACGAGGAGAGTAATCCATGCAACAGGCCTCCTATTTTGCCGGCTGGTTCATTGACGGGACGGGGAGAACTCCGGCTGCGCGGGATATCCTTATTCGTGTGGAAAACGGCCTTATTTCGTCCCTGGAAAAAGTAAATCTTTCCGAACTGAAATGTTCGGGTCTCGCCGTTGATGAGTATCCTTCCTGCACCATCCTTCCCGGTCTTATCGACTGTCATGTTCATCTGACCATGTCCGGGAAAACTGACCAGAATCTTCGTTTTCGACAGCTTCAGTATGATTTCGCTCAAAACAGTCCCCTCATTTGCGAAAGATTGGAGAAAGTCCTTGCGTTCGGAATCATGGCCGTAAGAGATGGAGGGGACATTGGCGGCCACGCCCTCATGTATGTGAGACAAGGCGGGGCCTCGCGCGTGCAGGTCAAATGCGCCGGGAGGGGGTGGCGCGCGCCTGGCAGGTATGGAAAGATAATAGCCCGTGTTCCCCAGAACGGCTCAACTCTTGCCGAAAGCATAAAAGCGAACTGCGATGTGGTCGATCACATAAAGATCATGAACTCAGGTATAAACAGTCTGAATGAATTCGGCCGGGAGACCGTGCCCCAATTCGACCGCGATGAGCTTGAGGCCGCGTTTCAGGACGCGCGAAAGCTCGGACGAAAAGTGATGGTCCACGCTAACGGCAGGCTGCCGGTGCAGGTCGCGGTCGAGGCTGGATGTGATTCAATCGAACATGGCTTCTTCATGGGCGAGGAAAATATGAAAAGGATGGCCGACCGGCAGATTGTCTGGGTCCCGACGGCGTTTACCATGAAAGCCATGCGCACCCACATGCCCGCAGGCACTATCCAGTCGGAGGTGGCGGCCAGAATGCTGGAAGCTCAACTGGAGCAGATGAGCCGGGCCGCTGAGCTTGGGGTCGCGCTTGCGGCCGGGACCGACGCCGGCGGTTTCGGGATCAGGCATGGCGAGGCTTTGGCCGAGGAATTGAAGCTCATGATGGAGGCGGGATTTTCTGTCGAAGAGGCGGTCGCCTGCGCGACATCTGAAGGCGCCCGGTTGCTTGGTCTTGATCGCGAACTTGGGCGTCTCGGCAGGGGAATGCCTGCGAATTTCATAGTTGTAAACGGAGTGCCCTCCAGTCTCCCGGCTTCACTGGGAAAAGTGAAAGCGGTCTATTTGAGAGGCGAAAAGATCAATTGAATTAATAACTAGAAAAGATTAGAATAATCTTTACGACAATTTCTCTGGAGCTGGCTGGAATGCTCCCTTTCGACTTCTCCGATTGAAAGTTCACCAGGATGGGTCAGCCAGAGCAAACGGGAGAGGTTATTGACCATGCCGCAATTTCCCGGCGGCTGGAATCGCTTGATCTCAAAGACGATCCCGTGCGGATTAGGGAAATTCTGGCCAAAGCCCTTGAACTCAAAGGGCTGGGTTCGCAGGACGTGGAGGCTCTGATTTGTGTCAGCGCCCGCGATTTGATCGAGGAGCTTTTTCATACAGCTCGAACCGTCAAGGAATCCATTTACGGTCCCCGTATTGTTCTTTTTGCACCTCTTTATATTTCCAACCTCTGTAAGAATAATTGTCTCTACTGCGGATTTCGCTCCGAAAACAAGGAGATCCGGCGGCGCGCTCTAACTCAGGAAGAAATTGCATCTGAGGTCGGAATCCTTGTAGATCAGGGCCACAAACGCATTCTGTTGATCGCCGGTGAAAGCTTTCCGCACGAGGGTTTTTCCTACATTCTCAGATCAATCGAAACAGTTTACAAGACTCGCAGCGGCAGGGGGGAGATCCGGCGCGTAAACGTTAATCTGGCCCCTCTATCCATAGATGAGTTCAGAGAGCTCAAAACCGCAGGCATAGGAACATACCAGCTTTTCCAGGAGACTTATCACCCGGAAACCTATAGCTTCATGCATCCCTCAGGCCCTAAACGTGATTATGCGTGGCGCATCGGGGCATTTGATCGCGCTATGCGGGCGGGCATCGACGATGTGGGGATGGGCGTGCTCTTCGGGCTGTACGACTGGAAGTTTGAGGTTCTGGCCCTGCTCAGGCATGTCGAACATCTTGAGGCCTCGTTCGGAGTTGGACCGCATACGATAAGCGTGCCCCGGCTGGAACCCACGGTCGGCTCGCAGATCGCCTCAAATCCTCCATACCCGGTGAGCGACATCGATTTTCTCAAATTAATCGCCATATTGAGAATGGCCGTGCCCTATACGGGCATGATCATGTCAACTCGCGAGAATGCTGAGCTTCGGCGGTCAACCTTAGAATTGGGGATCTCACAGATTTCCGCAGGCAGCCGGACCAACCCCGGCGGATATGCGGACGGCGTGCATGACCATGGGGCACAATTCCAGCTTGGCGACCACCGGTCCCTTGACGAGGTGGTGCGCGATCTCGCAAATCTTGGGTACATCCCGTCATTTTGCACGGCATGCTACAGGCTGGGGCGAACGGGCCAGGATTTTATGGCGGTTGCAAAGCCCGGCGCCATAAAGTTGCGCTGCGATCCAAACGCGCTTTCGACCTTCCTCGAATACCTGATCGATTACGCCTCTCCCGATACCAGGCTCACTGGCGAAAAGCTCATAGCGGCACAACTCGATCGAATGGAGCAACAACAGCGGGCCAGGGCTTCCAGGATGCTCGACCGGGTAAGCGCGGGAGGACGCGATGTGTACGTCTGACGTTCGGCAATTACCCGGCGGTCCTTGAGCCGAAAGCCGGGATCTCATAGATTTGGTAGGAAAGGCGGACTGTTAGATGCCGGAGGCGTTTAGAATGGAGAACGATTTTCTCGGCGAGCTTGCTATAGAGGAAGACAGGCTCTACGGCATCCATACGCTCCGCGCTCTTGAGAATTTTCCGCTTGCCGGCAGGCCTGTTCACCCGGAACTGGTCTGCGCCTTCGGACAGGTTAAGCTGGCTTGCGCTCAGACCAATCGAAGGCTGGGTTCATGGCGCGAGGACCCCGAAAAGGCTGACGCGATCGAACGGGCCTGCCGCGAAATGGGGGAAGGCCTGCTTACCGGACATGTCCTGGTCGACCTGCTTCAGGGGGGCGCCGGGACGAGCGTCAACATGAATGTCAACGAGGTGCTTGCCAACCGCGCCCTGGAAGTTTTGGGTGAAAAACGCGGCAGCTACGGCAGGGTATCCCCGCTCGACGATATCAATCTTCACCAGTCAACGAACGATACCTACCCGACGGCCTTGAAACTCGCGGCGATCAGGCGGCTTCGAGTGTTGGAGTCGAAGATCGTATCGCTCCAGGAAGAGTTTCAGGTCCTCGAGAGGCGTTTTGCCCACGTTGTAAAGGTTGGCCGTACCCAGCTTCAGGACGCCGTGCTCACGACCCTCGGACGGGAGATGAGCGCCTACGCCGAAGCTCTGAACCGGGACAGGTGGCGGATTTACAAGTGCGAGGAGCGGCTGCGTGTAATCAACCTTGGCGGCACGGCGATCGGCACGGGGCTGTCTGCACCCAGGGATTTCATATTCACGGTGACGGATATTTTGCGGGCAAATACTTCTATGGGTTTTGCCCGCGCTGAAAACCTTATCGATAACACGCAAAACGCCGATGTATTCGTGGAAGTGTCGGGCATGTTGAAGGCCTGCGCCTCGACTCTGCTGAAAATCTGCACGGACCTGCGGCTCATGGCGAGCGGCCCCGAGAGCGGCTTTGCCGAGATTATCCTGCCCCAGCGCCAGGCGGGGTCTTCGATAATGCCGGGGAAAGTCAACCCGGTGATCCCTGAGGCGGTAAGCCAGGCCGCAATGCTCGTGTTTGGTCTGGACGCATCGCTCACTTTCGCCTGTGCTTCGGGGAGCCTCGAACTCAATCCCTTCCTGCCGCTTGTGGCCGCATGCCTGCTCGACAGTATCGACCTGCTTTCCAACGCCTCCGATATTCTGTGCCGGCATTGTGTCGCCGGGATCGAGGCCGACGAGGAACAATGCAAAAGATTCGTTGAGGCTTCTACAGTGACGGCAACGGCCCTGTTGCCTGTGCTGGGCTACGATCGGATGTGCCGGATTGCCCGGCTCGCTCGTATGGAGAAAAAGAGCGTGCGGGAGATAGTGCTTGGGGAAAAACTGCTGACCTCTGAACAGTTCGAGCAGCTTATAAGTCCGGAGGCTGTGTGCAGCCTGGGGGGCGCGGCAAAAGATCCGGGAGGTCCAAAATGCTGAAAGCACCCCGGAGCATGCGCGTTCATATAGGCATTTTCGGCCGCCGCAACGTGGGCAAATCGAGCCTTCTGAACGCGATTACGCGCCAGAGCGTAGCAATAGTCTCCGAATTTGCCGGAACCACTACCGACCCGGTTGAAAAGCCGATGGAGCTTCTGCCGCTCGGTCCCGTGCTCTTCATAGACACGGCGGGCATAGACGATGAAGGGGCGCTCGGAAAGCTGCGGATGGAAAAAACTCGCCAGGTGTTCGACAGGACCGACATCGGTGTGCTTGCAACAGATTTTTCGACCTGGAGCGATTTCGAAGAAAAGGTCATCGAGGAGCTTGGGGCGCACGGAATCCCAATACTCGTCGTTTTCAATAAATGCGATCTGGGCGCGCCGGGCCCGGCCCTTCTAAAGGGGCTTTCCAACCGAAAAATACGTACGGTTTGCGTCAGCGCCCTTTCTGGTGAGGGAATTGCTTCTCTGCGGCAAGCGCTGCTGGACAGCGCTCCGGGCGAGTTCATCGACAATCCGGTAATTGCCGGGGACCTTGTCGGACCCGGAGAGGTGGCTATACTGGTCATCCCGATAGATAAGGAAGCGCCCAAAGGCCGTCTGATCTTGCCCCAGGTGCAGACCATACGGGACTTGCTCGATAGCGACGCCATTTGCATGATGGTAAAAGAGCGCGAGCTTCGCAGGGCATTTGAAAAGCTGAAAAGTCCGCCCAGGCTGGTGATTACTGACTCGCAGGCCTTTTTGAAAGTTGCGGCCGATACGCCTGAGGGTGTGCCGATGACCAGCTTCTCGATTCTTCTTGCTCGCTTCAAGGGCGATCTGCTCACGCAGGTCGAAGGGGCGTTTGAGGTCGAAAAATTGAGGGCTGGAGACCGGGTGCTTATCGCCGAGGCCTGTACTCATCATCCAATCGCCGAGGATATCGGCCGGGTGAAAATCCCGCGCTGGTTGACGCAATACGTGGGAGCAAAGTTGGAAATCGATCACTGCCGGGGACACGATTTTCCTTCGGATCTTTCGGCTTACAGGCTCATAATCCACTGTGGCGCCTGCATGTGGAACCGTAGGGAAATGCTGAGCCGAATACTCCATTGCCGCCAGGCTGGTGTTGCGATCACCAACTACGGGCTCGTGATTGCCTACAGCCTGGGTATTATGGAAAGAGCGCTGGCGCCGTTTCCCGCAGCGCTGGAGATTTACCGGAAGTCCCGGCTCGCGGGGCGTGAAAACTAACTCGTATTCGTCCGTAACGGAAACCACGTGGAAGCTTGACGGCAGGAGGGGTAGCCATGAGTGATGCGAAAGAACCCATCGAGCTGGCGATCTGCATGGGAAGTTCCTGCTTTTCAAGGGGAAACAAGAAGAACATCGTCCTGATCAGGGAATACATCGACCTGCACGGACTTTGCGGAAAGGTCGTTTTGAAAGGACATCTTTGCGAGGGCCTGTGCAAGGACGGTCCAAACATAACAGTCGATGGAAACGTCTTCAGCCTGAGTTCCTGCGATTGCCTGGAATTCATTCTCGATGACCACCTTAAAGGACAGGAATAGAACTGAGATGAACGCTCAGACCCCCATTTACACTGAAAGGACCGAATGCCAGGACTGCTTCAAATGCATCCGGGAGTGTCCGGTCAAGGCGATCAAAGTCGAAAATGTCTGCGCCGCGGTAATTCCGGACCTGTGCATCATGTGCGGTCACTGCGTCGAGATATGCCCGAACGGCGCCAAGCATGTTAGAGACGACCTGAAGCGCGCGCGCCGTCTTCTTCAGGAGAAAGAAGAGGTCTATGCGTCGCTTGCGCCTTCTTTTGTGAGCGAATTCCCCGATATTCCCGCGGCCGCCGTTATCAACGCCGTGAAGCAGCTCGGTTTCAAAGGCGTTTCGGAGACGGCGCTCGGCGCTGAACGGGTCTCCCTGAGCGCGGCAAGACTGCTCCAGGACAGGTCTGCGCGTGTCATCATCTCTACCGCATGTCCCGTTGTAGTCAACTACATCGGGAAATACTTCCCGCAATACGTCAACTGCCTGATGCCCCACGTCTCTCCGGTCCTCGCGCACTGCGAAATGCTGCGGGACATTTACGGCCCCTCGATAGGCATCATATTTTTCGGCCCCTGCATCGGCAAAAAGGGAGAGGCTGATGCTAATCCGAACTTGCTGGATGTTGCCCTCACATTCGAAGACATGAGACGCTGGATGGTTGATGAGGGACTTTCTTTCGGAAGCGGTTCGGGGGACTCGGAGAGTTTTGTGCCTTACAGCGCCAGGGAGGGGGCGCTCTATCCGGTCGACGGCGGGATGATGGCCGGGGTCAAGGCAAACTGCAGCATCATGGAAGCCGATTGTATGGTTTTTTCAGGAATCCGGAACATAAAAAAGGCAATTTCCGGCCTGAATGAAATACGCCTGTCACACCCCGTTTTCCTTGAGCTGCTGGCCTGCGAGGGTGGATGTGTAAACGGCCCCAAGGCCAGCCAGCGCAATGCTACCGCCTGGAAGCGCTGCCAGATCATAGACTACGCTCAATATCCCGGCACCGCGATGCCCAGCCCGGTTGAAGCTCAACGGATCGTGGGATTCGCCCCCGATCCGGTGCCGGTTAAGGAATACACTGACAAAATAATGAAGCAGGCCCTTCAGTCGCTGGGCAAGTACAGTACCGAGGACGAACTGAATTGCGGCGGCTGCGGCTATGACAATTGCCGCGAATTTGCAAAGGCGCTGATAGACGGCAAGGCTGAAAAGGTGATGTGTGCCGCCTATATGCGAAAACTGGCCCAGAAGAAGACGAACGCCCTTATGGAGAAGGTCCCCAGTGCAATCGTGCTGGTCGATGAAGAGATCAGGCTGATAGAGTGCAATCTCAATTTCGCCAGAATTCTTGGCCAGGACGTTGAGAAAGCGTTCCGGATCAAGCCCGGTCTGGAGGGTGTGCTTCTGCGTGAGATCGCCCCGTTCCATTCGCTGTTCAAAACGGTGCTCGAAAAAGACGAGGATATGCTCAATCGCGATCTGAGGTACAAAAAATCGGTGCTCCACATCGATATCTTCGCCATCGAGAAACATAGGGTCGTGTGCGGAATTTTTCAGGACATCACCAAGCCGACCATTCACAAGGAAGCCATGATTCAAAAGGCGCAGGAGGTTATCAAAAAAAACCTGGCGACGGTCCAGCAGATAGCTTACCTGCTCGGTGAAAACGCGGCGGAATCAGAGGTGATTCTCAATTCCATAATCCAGTCCGTAACCACTCCGGAGGTTGAATGATTAAGACCGCGCGGGACTTCTTTCTCGATATAGACTCCTGCCAGTTCAACAAGTACCGGCAATATGTAACCGGCGACGTGGTGCTTACCCACAAGATCAAGGAAGAAAACCGGGTGATCACCTGCCTTTCCGACGGGCTGGGCAGCGGTATAAAGGCCAGTGTCCTGGCGAACCTCACGGCTACCATGGCCCTGAAATACACTTCCAACTATGCCGATGTAACCGAGACCGCAGAAGTGATTATGGAGACCCTGCCTGTGTGCAGTGTCCGTAAGATCAGCTACTCCACTTTCACCATAATCGATATCAACAGCTCGGGGCATGCCCGAATAATAGAGCACGGAAATCCCGATTACGTGCTGCTGCGGGGCGTCGAATCCGTCCATGTGCCAAGGTCTCGGATACAGCTCAAGAAATGGAGTGAGCGCGAAGTCAACATTTCCGATTTCGATTTCCATATAGGGGACAGGCTGATCTATTTTTCCGACGGCGTAAGCCAGGCAGGCATGGGGCTTAAAGACTACCCTCTGGGGTGGGGCGTCAAGGACGTGATCAGGCACCTGCAGCAGTGGATTGGCTGGGAAAAGGGGATATCCGCGCGCCAGTTGGCAAGAAAGATCGCGATGCACGCGCGCCAGATCGACTCCTTCGAACCAAAGGATGATATTACCAGTGGCGTGATATATCTGCGTCATCCACGTTTGCTGCTGCTCGTAACCGGGCCGCCGTTTTCGGAGACCAGGGACCAGGAACTGGCCTCGGTGGTCAAGTCTTTCAACGGGCGAAAAGTGATCTGTGGGGGCACAACTGCCCAGATTCTCAGCCGCGAACTCGACGAAGAGATCGAAATGGACCTGGACAATCTCGATCCTGAAATTCCTCCGTCTTCAAGGATGGAAGGAGTAGAGCTGATAACTGAAGGTACTCTCACCCTCAGTAAGGTGGCGGAGATGCTCGAGAGCGGGCAAAAACCCGAGACGGCAAGGTCCAATGCCGCCTCCGATCTCGTATCGATTCTGCTCGATAGCGACGTTATCTATTTTGTGGTGGGGACACGCATAAATGAAGCGCACCAGGACCCGAACCTGCCGGTGGAACTCGACATTCGTCGTAATATAATCAACAAAATAGCTGCACTGCTCGAAGAAAAGTATCTCAAGGATACGCAGAAACGGTTTATTTAGCAGAATCGTCCACTTTCAAATTGCTTGCAAAGTGGCGCATTTACCGCTAATTAGTGCCCATCCGGAAACTGCTCGATGTTGGGGCAAGGGGCTAGACTGAAAATTAACTGCCATCCGATTGGGGCTTGAGGATCGCAGAAATATGTTGCCGGGTGAGAAGCATGAAACCTTTTAGCAAGCGCGCTGTCACGGCTCGGGCCGTTGAGGGGGAGAAGGTCCGCAGTGACCTTGACGATAAGGCTGCGAGCGAACGCATTGCGGGTTCTCAGGAGTCCGCAGAATCCACCGAACGGGCAGGTTCGCCTCGTCCCAGACCGGCCACCATCCGGAGTTCATGGTTCCCGCAGATAGAAGAGGCAATCCGGAAGTCCTGCGAGTATTTTTACAGGGTCCAGTACCCCGAGGGCTACTGGTGGGCCGAACTGGAATCAAATGTCACCATTACGTGCGAATATGTCATGCTCAGGCGCCTCCTGGGAATTCCAGTTGGCGGCAAGCAGAGCGGCATTGTCAGGTATCTTCTCAGACACCAGAACGAAAACGGCGGGTGGGGTATTTATTACGGCGATGGCGGCGAACTCAGCACCACGATCGAAGCCTATTTCGCTCTTAAGCTCCTGGGGCAGAGTCCCGAGTCGGAACCCCTTGCCAAAGCCAGGACCTTCATTCTCGATCGTGGCGGAATTGAAGCTTCCCGCGTTTTCACCAAAATCTGGCTTGCTTTGTTCGACCAGTATGAGTGGAGCAAAATTCCCTCGATGCCCGTCGAACTCGTGCTCCTTCCGCCTGAGCTTTATTTCAGTTTTTACGAATTTTCCAGTTGGGCCAGGGGCACGGCGATACCACTTTCTGTCGTGCTCTGCATCCGGCCGAAATTCATACTTCCCGATTCTCTGTGTATTCAAGAGCTTTGCGTCCCGGTACACGGCAAAAGACTCGATTCCCGGATAAATAAGCTCTTCTGGGTCTTCGACCGCGTTGCAAAAAGGCTCGAAAAAAGGCCGATAAAAAAGCTTCGCTGCTGGGCAATCAAGGCTGCGCGGGACTGGATCATCGATCATCAGGAGGAGACCGGCGACTGGGGCGGCATTCAGCCTCCCATGGTTTATTCGCTGCTTGCCCTGCATTACCTGGGGTATTCCCTTTCTCACGAGGTCATGAAAAAGGGGCTCAAGGCGATTGAGGATTTCTGCATTGAGGATGAGGATGGGCTGCGGATGCAGTCCTGTATATCCCCGGTCTGGGATGCGGGCCTCACCGCAATGGCGCTGCTCGACTCGGGCGTAAGTCCCGAGCATCCGGTCCTCGAGAAAACGGCGCAATGGCTGATCTCTCAGCAGATACTGACAGGCGGCGACTGGCAGGTCAAGACCCGTTGCGCGCCGGGTGGATGGGCCTTCGAGTTTTCCAACTCGCGCTACCCGGACGTTGACGATTCGGCTGTTGTTTTGAACGTGTTGAATCGCTTCAGCCCGCAAAGATGCGAAGGGCTGAATGCCTGCAAATCGCGCGCGATGGAATGGCTCCTCGGCATGCAAAGTTCAAACGGCGGCTGGGCGGCGTTTGACAGAGACAACGGTATGGATATCCTTAACCGCATACCGTTTGCCGATACCGAAGCGATGGTGGACCCTCCAACGGCGGACGTGACGGGCAGAGTGCTTGAGGTTATGGGCTGCTGCGGATACGATTCCAGCCATCCGGCGGCGGCGCGCGGTATCAGGTTTCTCAAAGGACTCCAGGAAAAGGACGGCTGCTGGTGGGGCCGCTGGGGAGTTAACTACATTTATGGGACCTGGTCGGCTCTGCGCGGGTTGATCTCGATAGGGGAGGACCCGAAGTCGCCCTGTATCAGAGCGGCAATGCACTGGCTCAAAGACCACCAGAATCCGGATGGGGGCTGGGGTGAAACGTGCGCTTCCTATAAATGGCCTGAATTTCGCGGACAGGGTCCCAGCACCGCATCGCAGACAGCCTGGGCAATAATGGGCCTTCTGGCCGGGGACGAAGAAAAATCGCCGGAGGTCAGCAAAGGCATCCAGTACCTGTTAAGAAACCAAAGCCCTGACGGCTCCTGGGATGAGATCGAGTTCACCGGCACCGGGTTCCCGGGGCATTTTTTCATACGGTATCATAATTACCGGAACTGTTTCCCGCTGATGGCCCTGGGTCAGTATATGAAGAGGCTGAGGCAGTAGAGGGCCGGCTTGCCGGCCCGATGTGGAGGGTGCAGGAAGATGAGCGCTTGCGTAATCGGTCATATCACGGTCAAGGACCCCGGGAAATGGGATGAATACCGCAGCAAAGTGCCGCCCACCCTGGCCCCATGGGGAGGCGAAGTTATCTTTCGGGGCCGGAAGGCCGAAGTGTTCGCCGGGGAACATCCGCACACCGATACCGTGGTGATCCGGTTTCCAGACGCCGCCTCTGCTGCAGGATGGCACGCTTCTGCAGCCTACCAGGCGCTCATTCCACTTCGGAATCAGGCTGCGGACATAGTGCTGGTCTGTTTCGAATCGTGACCCTGAGCCAGACAGGGTGAGCGACGCTTTCCAGAGACCATCGTCTTCTTCAGTTGATGCAATGGTGAGCACAACCGAATGTGCTCACCCGGCACGCTGAACTTACACCTGAACTGAGCGATTGCCCTTTCAGTTCGATCGTCATTCCCGCGTGCTTTAAGCGGGAATCCAGCTTGGGCCGCTCACCTGACGATACCTCGGCCTTCTCCGGTATGACAAGGTCCAGGTAACGAATCGCTCAATTTAGGTTACAGATAGCCGCAGCCAACATGCCCTGGATTGTTTTGTGGCTGTTGCATTTTTTTGTTATATCCCGGTCATGCCTTGCCCGTGAGTATCCCAAATGGAATTGCCGAAACATTTGGACCACTTTCACTAAATTATCAAGCACATAGTAACCAATGAAATACCTTCAGGAGTGAGTGGATTCCACAAGGTACCAGTCTAAAAGTTCCGAGCTCAACACATCCGGATCATTTCCGTTCTGCTAGCCCGCCCAAGCACGACTTTCACCTTTTGGCAAGATATTGAACCGCCCATGGACCTTGATTTGAAGCTTTTCTTCTACAGTGACCATCCGGTCATTACCAGCAAACCCGCGTGGATGCTGGATCGTTTTTTCTGACGGTCAAAAATGTAGTGCCACAGAATCTGCTGTTTTGTGTTGATTTGCTGCTCAATTGTCCGCTAATGTTGAAGTGTCCTATTGGGAGACTTCAGCATGTTTGCTCGAACCAAAAAGTCCGGTAAGTACGAATACCTCCAAATCGTCGAAAACCACCGGGAAGGTACCAAGGTAAACCAGCGTGTTATCGCAACCCTTGGCAGACTCGATCAAATGCACACCAAGGGGGAAGTCGAAACCCTGGTTCGCTCCCTGGCGCGTTTTTCCGAACAAGCCCTCCTTGTCCTTTCAGGTAGAAGCGACATCAGTGCCGAATCTACAAAGATAGGGCCTGCTCTCATTTTCGAGCGGCTGTGGAAAGAGCTGGGGATTCCAAAGGTCCTCAAAGGGCTTCTTTCTGAGAGGTTTTTCTTTTTCGACGTAGAGCGAGCGCTTTTCCTGACCGTGCTCCACAGGCTTATGGCGAGCGGCTCGGACCGCTTCTGCGACAAGTGGCGCAGGGACTATTTCGTAAACGGGACAGATGAGATCGAGCTTCATCACCTCTACCGTGCCATGGCCTTTCTCGGGGAGGAGACTTACGACCAAAAGAACGCCACTCCATTTACTCCCCGATGCACAAAGGATGTCGCCGAGGAACGGCTCTTCATGGCCAACCGTCACCTCTATTCCGGGTTGGACCTCGTCTTTTTCGATACAACGTCCTTCTATTTCGAGGGAGCCGGAGGAGAAACGATTGGCGAGCGGGGCTTCAGCAAAGATCATCGCCCGGATCTAAATCAAATGGTGGTCGGAGTTGTCCTCGATGACAACGGGCGTCCTCTGTGTTGTGAAATGTGGCCCGGCAACACCACCGACGTAACGACTCTGATTCCGGTTGTGGAGAGAATCCGGGATAGATTCAATGTCTCAAAGTTCTGCGTCGTGGCCGACAGAGGAATGATAAGTAAGGAAACCATCCGGGAGTTCGAAAAACCGGAAAACAAGGTTCCATACATCCTCGGCACCCGCATGCGCAACGTCTTGGAAGTAAAACGCGACGTGCTCTGCCGCGCCGAAAACTACCAGGAAGTCGTTCCGGAAGGGACCCGTGTCAAAGACCCCTCGCCCTTGAAGGTGCAAGAGGTTTGGGTGGAAAACCGCCGCTACATCGTCTGCGTTAACTCCAAACAGGCCAGAAAGGACGCGGCCGACCGAGAATCCATCCTGGCATCCCTTGAAGCACAACTAAAGCATGGCCCGAAATCCCTTGTGGGAAACAGAGGCTACAGGCGCTTTCTCAAGATCGAAAAAGGCAGCGCGACCATCGACTGCAAAAAGGTCGAACAGGAAGCTAGGTTCGACGGCAAATGGGTCCTGAGGACCAATACTCGCTTGTCGGCCAAGAATGTGGCGCTGAAATACAAAGAATTATGGCAGGTGGAACACACATTCAGGGATATGAAATCAGTTCTGGAAACCCGGCCCGTCTACCATCGCCTGGATGAAACCATAAGGGGCCATGTCTTTTGCAGCTTCCTCGCCCTCATGCTCAAAAAGGAACTCTATCGGCGCCTGGAGGCCGCAGGGCACAGCTTTGAATGGGCGCAAATCAAACAAAACCTCAAAGCCCTTACCGAAACGGTGCTCGAAGAAGACGGAAAGCGCATGGCTGTGCGGAGCCAGTGCAAGGGCGTCTGCGGGAAAGTGTTCCAAGCGGTTGGCGTGGCGATCCCTCCCACCATCCGTGAAATCTGATTCAGTTTTCAAAGAGCGGGAATGTAGTGCCAAGAAAGTCAAGTGCTAGTCTATGTTGTTGAAATTACAACATAAGTTTTCCGGTACTGTAGAAGTTGAGTGAAGGGTCTTTTTGGCGATCTCTTACGTACTGTGGCGAGCTATTCTTAACTCTTTACCCGTCAAGTTCTTCTCATTCGTCCAATATTTTTTGCATTGACATAGCTAATCCCGCAAGTATGGTATAAAAATCACCCCGGAGACAACTATCCTGACACAGGGGGGCAATGCTGACTTTCTGGATATCATCCGAAATGAGAGGATCACCAGAATCACACTGGTCCTTATTATCCTCACCGAAAGATGGATTCAATAGATGAATGCCATGTCTGACAGCGTTTTTGACGAGAGCGTTTCCGTCGATAGCCGAATTTCGTCTCTGGGGGAGTGGATAGACACAAGCGCAGATGCACTATCCAAAAAGGACCTTGTCGAGGCAGTGGACGCTGGCCGGAAGCTGCTGTCCGGTTGTAGCAACACCATTCATCTTTCGCTTATTCATTACTTCGTCGCCAATGCTCACTCCGCCTTACGGACGATTGCTGCCTCCAAGCACTCGCATCAACAAATGCCGTGGGAGGACGAAGATTTAGAACAGGAATTGATCCACCTACGAATCGCCATTTCGATGCTACGCGAGGCGTCCGATGCAGACAATACTACCGACCTTCGTCTTCGGGTCGCCACGAATCTGGGAAATGCGCTGAATCACATAGGCCGCTTCTCCGAGGCAGTGGAACTCTGGGACGATGTACTGGAGCATGCCCCTGATTTCGGTATGGCTAACGGTAATCGCGGCTACGGATTGCTTCACTACGCCCGTGTGCTCTACGACTCCGGGCATCAATTTCTGTTCCTGTTGGAGGCCCGGACTGCAATAGAGAACGCGCTTCAACAACGGCTGGAGGGAAATGCCACAGAAGAATTTAAGGAGCTTCTGAAACGCATAGACGCGATCTTGCCGGCTGAAACGGAGGCCCGCCTCACGGAGTTTTCTTTGGGCAGGAGTCGTCGAGAGAGAAACTATCGAAGATGGGTGATGAGCAATCGCCTTTTTGTCAATCCCCTCAATGACCTTGGAACACAAACTGTAGCGGCCACCGATGTCCTCACGCTTCCGTCCATCGTGACGCCCGTGGGTGAGCCTCCCCATTTGTATGGACTATTCAACCAAATCAAGCAGGAATTTATTGCCGCAAGATTCATGTTGTTTGAAGGGGTTGTTGAGGAGCAAAATAGGTTTCATTTTTCTGATCGAGACGTATTGCTTTATAATACGCTAGACTATCCGGTTTATTCTTTGAACATAGAAAAGGTGAAGATGGCGTTCTTGGCGGCCTATGCCGTTTTGGACAAGATCGCTTTTCTGCTGAACTACTATTTTAAATTGGGCATTTCAGATCGGCTGATTTCCTTTAGGAAGATTTGGTACGCGAGTGACGGCAGGATCCGTATACTCCGAGATGAATTCTCGTCGTCTCGCAACTGGCCGCTACGAGGGCTTTTCTGGCTTAGTAAGGACTTCTACGAGGAGGATGCGGGATTCAGGGACTCTATCGAGCCAGACGCAAAGGAACTTAATGTTATCAGGAATCACATAGCACATAAGTACCTAAAAGTGCATGATGACTTCCTGTGGCTTGAGAGCCACGGTGCCCTTGATTTCTTCGTGGACCGACTGTGCTTATCAGTCCGGCGAGGTGAGCTGCATCGAAAAACCATAAAGTTATTCAAGCTCGTCCGAAGCGCACTGATATATTGTTCTCTTGCGATCCATTTCGAGGAATCGTTTCTTAAGAAAAAGAGGGAAGCGGGTATGGTTGGCACGATGTTCTTGGACGTAATAGAAGACCGCTGGAAGATCTAGAAAGATCCACATAACCAAGAGTTCTCCAGGCGGATTTTAGTTGACGGGTGGTGCGGAGAGCTGTGCTATCCGGGTGCGAAGCACAAGAGGGTTGCATACGGAACATTTGCGAGAGGAGAGCACTTCGGACATGAGTCTTCCCAGTTCCAGGGGTTAATAAATTCAGATCATATTCGTTATATGCCATCTGGGCTGAAGTGGGATTTCAACTTTGGCAAGCCCTGTTGCATTACAAATGTCAACTATTGGCTTGCTGATGATCCACCAAGCCCTGGGAGCTGTGTGGAACACGGCATCCAGGTCTGGGGGAACGACCTTGATGGCTTGGTTCATACCGCAAATGAAGTTATGATTCTTGCTAATGCGCTTGAATTGAAGGCTTTCTTCATGAACATACACTTAGAACGGTTTGAAAATCGTCTGTGGATTTTCTGATCTTAATCTAGCATAAAATTCTACAGCATATCGATCAGTCATCCCGGCGATGAAATCGCATATGACTCTCTTTTTTAAACCTTCGTCTTGGAATCCCTCGTACAGTTCTCGATAATCATCCGGCAGTAAGTTATAGCCCTTGCGCGTTTCATCAATCAATGCTTCAAATATCTCCTTAACTATGTCGTACCCCCTGAATTCAGTAACCTTCAGCCTGGCAGATTCAATTACGGCGCAATAGGTGTACCTTTTCCGTACTTCAACCTCTTTTCGGATTTCCGGCTTCAATTTTATTTCGGTTAGTGCAGGAAATTGACCGTCCACCTCACCTACTTCGACACCAGCCATAATCTCATTAACTAGGGTGGAAGTGTGATTAGTCCTGATGTAACCATTTGAACATATCCTCTGTGAGAGGTCGAATGCTTCTATACCAGCATTGTGTACAACAAATTGGGTTACTTCGAATTCATCGGTTATTCCACTTTCACTTGCAAGACGAATCAATTCTCTGATTCCTTTTCCATCGAATATCTGTCCATAAGTTTTCCCCAATATTACACGAACCTCATTTTCGCTTACATTAGCTCTGTATGCAACTTTATTGATTAATTCATCTTTGCTTGAAAGGATGCCTAAAGGGCTGAGGAATCCCCCCTTGAAAGCGTCCTCCAAATCGTAAGTTGAGTAGGAAATATCATCTGCAATGTCCATTATTTGACATTCAATCGTCTTGAGCCGCTTGTTCGAATTGCCGCGCAGAACATTCCGCCTGATTTTTTCAACAATGTCTTTTTCCGTGTGATAGTATCCTTTTTTGAGAGAGTCACCTTGCTCCCGATTCAAAGGAATTTCTTCGTGATATTTAAGAACTGCCGCGAGTGTTCGATAACAGAGATTCAACCCATTCCGTCGGTCGATCCCGTTTTCCACAGGAGTGAAATACTGATTGAGAGTGGTCTTTTTCTCTAGTTTCGTCAATATCCTCAATGTTTGAGCATTCCCCTCGAATCCCCCGTACTGCTTCATCGAATCATCTAGAGCTTTTTCTCCATTATGTCCGAATGGAGGATGTCCCAAGTCGTGCGCTAGAGCAGCGGTCTCCACCAAATCCCTGTCGATGGGATGCTGCTTAAAGTAACCAACCGATGAGTTGATCCATTCCGTTATGCCTTTTGCGATCTGAGCAACTTCAATGGAATGGGTGAGACGATTTCGGAAAAAATCCGATTCGTAATTGGGGAACAACTGAGTCTTGCCTTGAAGTCGCCGAAATACAGCGGAATGGATCAACCTTCCATTATCCCTTCGAAATGCGCTTCGATGAGGGACTTCGCCGGTTTTCACAAGACGTTCGTAATCGCTCTTTACATATAAGGCCCTGCCCATACAGCTGTACCCTCTACTGGAACTGGAATTGGGCTACCCTAACAACTGCGGTGAGCGTTCCATAAGAGATCTATACCATTCCGCCGGTCATTCTCATCTTTCAGTCGGATCAATCTTCCGTTACCCCATCAGAATGTGCTTGAATGACGGAGGTGACATCTCAGTGGTTTGTTGCAAATTTTCGTCGCTTTAACTCACAAAGCATGCTATGGGGTGCACTTCGTACGATGTGTGCAAACGGCTCTCGTTTTGGAAGCTCTTTTCGCTACTGATTTGCCAACGTTAGCGAAACGCGAACTCTGAACGTTTGTTGAACCCTCTTTCGCTATCGCGATGAAAGCACCCCTCATACCGTCCAGCTTTTTCGTCGTCTGACTTCTCGCAGCCTTGTACGCATCATCTCCAAGTAATTTAGCCATTGTTGCGATATCCTTCGATAATAGCACGTCCGAAGATAGTCCCATGCTCCACTAACACCTCGAATTAGAGGTGCACTTTCTCATTGAGTGTCGAAGCACTCTTGGATAAGTTAACACTATTTCGTTCGGATTTTAAGATTTTTTTGGGCCGGATAGCGATAATTAGGGCAGAATTGATCATTTAACCGCATCGGAGAGCCGAGCTGATTGTTCCGCCAGCCGAGTGGCCCCGTTGTTCAGGCTAATGAGATCGTGTCAATGATCAACATAACTCTCCTATGTGGCGTTATGGAGGGGGCCGGTTGATTGATTAACATATTGGTATCATGAACTAAACGCTTCGCGTGGAATCGGCCCTGCAAATTTGTTTCCTTCCCCCGGTCCTCGAAGTGGTTTCTATCTGCCGGGATAACGACCTGGAATCCTTTTACCTCGTATACTCGCCTGCTTAAGCTTAGCTTTCCCTCCAAAGGACCCTAACCCGCCCCGAAAGGAGAAAACTATGGGAAAGCTGTACGACAGGATGCGAGAGGACCTGATTCTAAAGGCTTACAGCCGTCATACTCGGGAGATGTATCTCAGGTGCGCAGGCCATTTTGTAAAGCACTTCATGAGGTCGCCGGACGAGATGGGGGAGCAAGAGATCCGAGAGTTTCTCCTCCATATCGTTCGGGTCCGGAAAGCCTCGCCCTTCACTCAGGGCACCTACGTCAGCGCAATCAAATTTCTCTACACCGTTACCCTCAAGCGGCCAGAGGCTGTAAAGGATATCTCCCATCCGAAGCGACCCATAAAGCTTCCGGTTATTCTGAGTCCTCAAGAGGTCCTGAGCGTCTTTGAAAAGGTTCGCTCGGTCAAATACAGAGCCATCATCGCGACGGCCTATGCGGCAGGTCTGAGAATCTCCGAGGTCTGTGCCCTGCGTATCTCGGATATCGATTCCACTAGGATGTCCATCCACGTCCGTTCCGGAAAAGGGCAGAAGGACCGCTATGTGTTCCTTGGGGAAAGCCTCCTGGCGCTCCTGCGCGAGTACTACAAGGCGGAACGCCCCAAGGGAGAATACCTTTTCCCCGGACAAAAACCGGGCTCCCATCTCTCCCGCCACACCGTGAGCCTCGTCTTGAGAAAAATCATTGGCAAGGCCGCCTTCTCCAAAAAAATCACCATGCACACCTTCCGCCACTGCTTTGCAACACACCTGATGGAGGCCGGAACCGATATTCGCGTCCTGCAGGTCCTGCTTGGACACAGTTCCATAAAAACCACTCTGCGCTACACCCACATCACGGACCGGCTTGTCGGTAAACTGGTAAGTCCTCTCGATATGATCCAGCCCTCCTCCTGACAAGGGAGGTGGATCATGGAACGGCCCTGCCTTGAAGTTGCCGGGATCTTCCACCGCCATGGTGAAGATTACAGACAAACGCATCATCTCGGCCCACAACAGCAAAAAGCCATGAGTGATATCGAGGCTTGCCGCACCGCTCATCTGGGAGGCCATGTGGACTCTTGCGCCCAAGAAGGCTGCGGCTATACGGCCATCTCCTACAACTCATGCCGCAACCGCCACTGCCCGAAGTGTCAGAGCCTCAAACAGGCCAAATGGCTTAATGAGAGGACAGAGCGGCTCCTTCCAACACGCTATTTCCACATGGTCGTCACTCTTCCTCATGAGGTAATTGCATTGGCTCTTTTCAACCGCAAGATTGTATTTAATCTGCTCTTCGAGAGCGCCTCACGGGCTCTTCTCGAGTTTTCCCTCGGCTATGAGCGTCTTCGTGCCCAGGTTGGCTTTACGGCAGTCTTGCACACGTGGGACCAGGACTTAAACTTCCATCCTCACTTACACATCGTTGCAACCGGAGGCGGCCTGAGCCCGGATGGAAGCAGGTGGATCAGTGCCACAAACGGATTCCTTCTTCCTGTAAGGGCGCTATCCAAGATCATCCGGGCCAAGTTTGCGCAGGCCCTGGAAAAGGTGTACCAGGGGGGAAGGCTTAAGGGAAATGCTCCCTGTCTGGAAGGCAAAGTCGAGTTTGCCCGGTTCACAAGGAAACTCAAAAGGAAGAAGTGGGTGGTCTACTGCAAGGGGCTCTTCCACGGCTCAAAGAAAGCTTACGACTACCTAAGCCGTTATACGCATCGGGTGGCCATCTCCAATCACCGCCTGCTAAGCCTTGACGACCATTTGGTCACTTTCCGGGCCAGAGACAACCGCAACCCCGGCCGGCACAGATTCGTCACTATCCATGCCCAGGAGTTCATCCGCCGGTTTCTCCTGCACATTCTTCCGCCCAGGTTTGTCAAAATCAGACACTTCGGCCTCATGGCCCCTTGCAATGCCAAGACAAAGCTTGAGAGTGCACGGACTCTCATCATTAACCAGGGACCCGCACCCGGTGAGGTCCCTCCTGAAAGGACCGATATTTCCAAAGAGAGCAAAACATGGCAGGAGATGATGGAAGATCTTACCGGTATCAACCTCACCCTCTGCCCACAATGCGGCAAAGGAAGGCTTGTCCGATTCAAACTCAGCGGTACTCAGCATTCACTATCACCTCCAATATGGAATTCATCATGATCTGCCGTAGCATCACATTAAACTCTAAAACACCACTCCAAGCCGCTCCTCGCAGAGCCATACAGACACCTGCGTCTCGAAATCCAACCACTTTCCTTTCACTGACGACACCTCACCCGGCTCTCTGCTCCTATCCCGATTTCTCTGCTCACCTGCCTCAATTATCCTTTCCCCTTGAACACAATCAGTGCCATATATCCTCCGGCACTATCCTTTGAATCCCCATAGCCAAAGAACGACGACTCCACTTATTCCCTGGCCTTAGCTCATGATATCGATTACACGAATGCGCTTCGCGACTCGTACAATCGTCTATTTCATTGTCGTTATGTATCACGGCCTGAACAGGGTTCTCCACATTGGCAAGATCCCTTGACAATAGCACAATGGAAGAATGCAACCCTGCCGTGTGGTCGTTTTGGTTAACAACAGAAACGGCATCGGGATATTGTCGAGATCGGGAACCGGGACGAGGGCGGAGGCGCCCCCGATTTCCGGCCTCAGAAAATTTGTCAAATAGCAGAACTGTGGATAACTCGTTTTGCGGTGCTCCTCACCCAGCCTACGCCTCGGTTTTGTTTTGCAGTCCCTTCATCGCATCTCCGATAAGCTTACCCCACCTGGTGGCGCCTTCGATATACGCCTTGTTAAGTGCGGCCGTGCATGCCGAATAGAAATTCGACCCTGCAGGCGACTTTGCGAATTCCGTGTAGGTTTGAATTTCAGCGTCCGTCAGGCTTCTGTATGCGTACAATTGGGCGATCAGCGTTTGCGTTCGCGCTGATGCCTCGACAGCCGGCCTGGTTTTTTCAATCTCACGGTAGATCTCCTCGAGCGGCTGTTGCTGGTCCGTTGGGAGTGTAGCCCTGAGAGCCATGGTGACGGCAACTTGAGTATGGATTGCCATCTCCACGGCGTCTGCGGTGACCTTCGCTGCGGCATCGAACTCCCGCAGTACTTTGAGACGCTCAGCCGTTGGGGGTGAGTTATGCAAACGAGAAGCGTACTCCTGCATCTCGGCTAGCGCTTCCGGCGTGGACGCTTCTTCCTCGAGTTGGGTGCATTTCTTGCCGATCTGCGAATCAAGCCACTGCAGGGTCCCTTTAATGTCTTGATCAGTGAGCTTCCCGGTGAGTTCCGCAAGTATAGTTTTCTTCAGCTTCTCAGGTGCATATGCCTCCGGTACCGATGCCCTCATGGCCGATAATATTTCTTTTGGCAGCTTCCGTGCCTGATCGTCTCCCGGGACCGACCGGTCAAAAAGGGATTGGATCACAGGTGGAAGCTCTTCAACCTGCTTTTCCATGCCTGACTTGACATATACTTCCAGTACTTGAGAATTATTCTGATCGTTTGCAAACGAAAAGATTGGCAACAAAGATAAAAGAATCGCCCATAGCCAGATTTTTGAAAGCATACCTTTCTCCAACATCCGTCGAGAGGGTTTGATAAAAGTTAAGCTGAAAGACATGGTGCCGCACCCTGGTTAATGAACTGCCCGCACGGCCCGTTTTGCGGTTTTTCGTGGTGAGGCCGGCGATCTTGAGGCCGGAAGCATACGACTATATCGGCGGGAGGTCAATTCGTAGATAGCGATAGAAATCACCCCTGTACAGCCCTTTTTGCCTGTTGTAAAATCTCAGCCGGACTTTCCCCACTTCTCCAATCATGCGGAGATCAAAAAGTAAGCGCTGTCTAACTCACAAAGGAGGTGCAAAGTGTCCCAGATCCAAGTCCCTTTTGAAACAGCCGAAGAGGTAGGCGTTTTGCTGGATGTGGAAATTCCGGAGCAAAACATGATCGCGTTATTTGAACCGGAAGAGCCCGTCGCCCTGGCCGACGTGACCTCGGCCACTGCTTACGCGATCGAACACCCGCTGGACAGCAAACCCCTCTCCCGGATGATTCGAAAAGGGGACAAAGTCGCCATCATCACAGAAAACCAATTCCGGGCCGCTCCCGCCGACCTGATGCTCCCGCCGATCCTCGAAACCGTGCGGAAAGCCGGAGGGACGCCGACCATCGTCATAGGCTGCGGCAAAGTACCGGCCCTCACTCCTGAGGAAATCGAACATAAACTTGGCAAAGGCATTCTGGGCAGCGGCATTCCTGTCATCTGCAACGATGTAAGCAAACCTGAGGATTATACCTATCTGGGCATAACATCGCGAGGCGTGCCTTTGTTTGTGCTCAAGGCGGTTGCCGAAGCGGATGTCCGTATCAGCATAGCCACCACTCAGGCAACTTTGTGGGGATATGGCGGTTCCGGTATGGTGATTCCGGCCGTATCGGGCAACGAAACCATAGAGATGAACCACATGTTCTCCCTGCCCGGCGATTGCCGCCCCGGAAATAACGAATGCCACATGCAGGAAGACAAGTATGAGGCCGTTTCTATGGTTGGCATCGATATGGGGGTCTTTGCAATCGTCAACAACGGTTTTGAAGTGACTTATGTCGGCGCCGGGGATTTTATTGAAGCCCACCTGGCCTCTATACGGGCTTACGAACAAACCTACCGCTTCGACGCGGCGGAGTTTGCGGGCGCCCCGGCCGACATCGTGATCACGGGCTCCAGTGCTCCCACAAACCATCTTTTCTTTCACACCGGTTGGGCGGTTGTAAACTGTGACCCTATCTGCAAAGACGGAGGCACCATTATTCAGACAACCCCTTGCCCCGGTTACGGCGGGTGGCCCGGCTTCGCCCTGATGGACCTGATGCAGGAATACATGCCTCCTTCAGCCGACAATATGGCTAAGGCCTTGAAAGCTTTCTACTCCAAGGATCGGGAACTCTGGGCCGGCTGTATATGGTGGAAGATCTATGAGGTGATGACCCGCAAGGAGGTGGTGATAGTCACCAACAAAGAGAACCTCGAGATGTGCCGGTCCGTGGGCCTCAAAGCGACCGACTCCCTGCAGGAGGCTTTCGACGAGGCGCTCAAACGGCAAGGGGCGGCCGCCAGGGTGGCTTTTGTGCCGTACGGCCGCTACACTGTACTCGATGTTTAACGGTCACTGAAAAACTTGCGGATTTTTTCTCTTGGAACGGCCACCCGCACCGTTGAAAAACCTTCGCTATGAGGGAGCCTGTCGCAAAGGGGCGGCACTCGTTCGTGCCGTCCCTTTGAGATGTGCCCCGTCTCTTCCTGCTGCTGTCTGTAATTAGATCGGCGCGGCTCCGTGCCTTGTTTTCTCTTGACGCGTCGTGTCGGCCGTGCTAGACATTGTTCGGCATTAGGAAATGTCGTACGGTATCGTCGAATCAAAGGAGGATTTCAGTGGAGTCGGAATCCAAAATTCAATCAGTTGCCCGTGCGCTCACTATTGTCGATGCCCTTGCCGAAGCTCGCGGCGAGCTTGCACTCAATGAAATCGCGACCCGGCTGTCGCTGGCTAAAAGTACGGTCCATGGACTGGTGTCGACTCTCAAAGATTTTGGCTATATCGAGCAAAGCACATTCACAGGCAAATACAGGCTTGGCATCCGGTTTTTTGAAATAGGCCACATTGTCGCCCAGGGCTGGGAAGTACGCAAGGTTGCGGCCCCGCATATCCAAAAACTTCTTGAGCGACTGTTCGAGACAGTCCATCTGGCCGTACTCGACCAACTCGAAGTCCTCTACATCGACAAGCGGGAATCGGGTGAGTCTCTGCGGATCGTCTCACAGGTCGGAATGCGGCTGCCTGCCCATTGTACCGGGGTTGGAAAGGTGCTCATGGCGCACCTTTCCCCTGAGGAAAGAACTGAACTAATTGACAAAAAAGGCCTTCCGCGATTTACCAAAAACACGCTGACCGACGTGGAAACCCTCGAAGATGAATTGACCAGGATCAGGATGCAGGGTTTTGCCATCGACAATGAGGAGATAATGGACAGTCTCCGGTGTGTGGCTGCTCCTATCAGAGACCAGACCGGCAGGGTGATGTCCGCGATAAGTCTTTCCGGTCCGGTGTCGCGTCTCAGGGGTGAGCGGTTCGAACAAGCCATACGCAGCGTCACGGAAACGGCGGAAGAAATATCGGCCGGCCTGGGATACCGCTCATAGCTCGAAGCCGTCGGCCACGAGTGGTTCACTGCACTGGCCGGGAGGTTGAAATACCCGGAAATTTTTCTTGACGCCGCCAGCGGCGGGTGGTACGGTACGCGCTGGTTCTAAAAAGCCGAACACCGTTCGACATTACGGAATAGAGCCATGAATGTAAGGGCCTACCTACTGGAGCCCCTCAACGGGCAAATCTTCGACGCCTGTCTCACCGCAGCCGAATCGGGCATTCTCGCCGGTACGGCAATCGCCATCAACCGCGCATCCGGCCTTGGCCTCTCACTTCTTAGCCATCTTCCCGACGGTTCGGACCTCAAACCCGGGACCTGTGTTCTGAGCATTCAGGGAACGGCTGAACAGATCGCGCGCGCAGAAGAAGAACTGCTCGGGTGCGTCGGCAAGCCGTCCGGAGTGGCCACAGCCGCGTCCCGCTTTGCCGCCCTGGCGCGGGGAAGGGCGCGGATCGTTTGTGGCGCCTGGAAGAAAGTGGCCCCTGAAATACGCAAACCGCTTCGGGAGGCCATCGCGGTCGGCGGCGCCGGTATGCGGCTGCTCGATGAACCCTTTGTGTACCTCGATAAAAACTTCGTCCGGATGTTCGAGGGAGTAGCTGAAGTTGTCGCCAGAGCGCATTCGATGAACGGATGGGTTGTTGCAGTGCAAATTCGCGGCGAGACCGGCCCGATTGCCGGGGAAGCTGCGGCGGCCTGCAATGCCGGGGCCCGCGTGCTCATGGTGGATACCGGAAATGTAGAGGACCTTCTCGATGTGGTCGATGCCGCAAACCGGCATGGTTTCAGGCAGGAGGTGAAAATAGCTTTTGGAGGTGGTGTCACCTCGGAGATACTGGAAGAAGTAGTCAGGGGCGGTGCGGACATAATCGATATCGGAAGGGCAATCATAGACGCGCCTATTCTCGATTTCCGGCTCGACGTTTCAAAACGGCTCGATCAGCGGCACACGGACTGAAGTGACGCTGACTTCGCGCCTCTTTTATGAGAGACAAGATTAATGGAATGGAATCTTCTTGAGAAAACCACTTTCTGGGTCGAAGGGGCCGAGCTGAAAAGCGCCAACCTGGACGACACGGCTGCGGCTGCGGCTGAAGCCCTCGGCTTCGAGCCTGGAGAGATTATGGTTGTGGACGTACAGCCCGGCTTCATCGCTTTCGATGTCCTCAAAAAGAATATCCCTGCCGAATCGGTTGCCGGAAAGGCCGGGGAGCTTCTCGGACGCTTGGCCGCGGTCCCGGGTATAAGCCTTCACCCACGGGCATCCGTTCATTCCGAAGGGGTTCTTGGATTGATTGCGCTTGATCCGAAGGCCGCTGTCGAGGTGGTTTCAAGGTCTGCCGAAACCGGTCAGGCCGTGGCTCGCGCCGTCAGCAAGCGCGCCTGTGTGTTTTCATCAGGTGCAGAAGTGATTGCGGGAAAGATCGAGGACACAAACTCTCCCTATCTTGTCCGGGCGCTTACAGACGCGGGATTCAAGGCGGAGTTTGGTGGTATTATCGAAGACAGCGTCTCCGCCGCAGTCTCGGCGCTGGATGGCGCCATGATGCGAGGCTTCGGTCTCATCATCACCACGGGAGGAGTAGGGGCCGAGAGCAAGGACCACAGCATCGAGGCGGTGCTGAAGCTCGATCCCGGCGCCTTCACGCCATGGATACTCAAATTTACTCCCGACATGAAGCGTCATCACAAAGATGGCGTTCGCATAGCTGTCGGCCGGGTCGGAATATGCAGGATAGTTTCGCTTCCCGGTCCTCACGCCGAAGTGTGTCTTGGCAGCCGGGCCCTGATCGAGGGCCTCGATGCAGGTTTGGACGATGCGGCTTTGGCCGAATCTATAGCTTCCGTTATCAGGGATCGTTGGCTGAATCACATGGGAGGAGGCAGTGCGCATGGTTGATACCAAAGCCGTTGCGGAAGGACTTTACCTTGCCGAAAAGAACGCAACCCCGGTTGATCCCCTCACGATGACCTACCCGGGTCTCACGCCCGAGAAGGCTTATGCCATTCAGCTCGAAGGGGTCGCAATTCGGCGCGAGAGGGATTTGCGAAAGGTGGTAGGTAAGAAGATCGGGCTTACCTCCGTTGCCATGCAGAAGCTGATCGGTGTGGATGAGCCCGATTACGGGCATCTATTCGACCATATGATGGTGCGCGAAGGAGAACCGATTTCGTGCAGTGAACTGCTGCTGCCCAAGGTCGAAGGGGAGGTCGCATTTGTGCTTAGTAAGAGGCTCAAAGGCCCCGGCGTGACCATTGCCGATGTCTTGAGGGCAACCCAGGGGGTAATGGCCTCCATCGAGATTGTTGACAGCAGGGTTCGCGACTGGAAGATAAAACTGCCCGATACGATTGCAGATAATGCGTCGAGCGCCAGGTTTGTCGTAGGGTCGCGGCTCGTTTGCCTCGAAGAAGTCGATCTGCGGCTGCTGGGAATGGTCTTCGAAAAAAATGGCGAAGTAGTCAATACTGGTGCAGGTGCTGCCGTGATGGGGCATCCTGCCTCCTCGGTGGCATGGCTTGCCAACAAACTTGGCCGGTTCGGGATCGCCCTGGAGGAAGGCGAGATAATCCTGTCCGGCGCTCTTACCGCAGCCGTCGATGCAAGGGCGGGAGACAGCTTTCTGATCTCTTTCCATGGACTTGGAACGGTAGGTGTGCGATTCGTGTAAGGCTGCGTTGTAAAAGGAAATAGAGAAGAAATGGATAAGATAAAAGTGGCGATTCTGGGGCCGGGAAACATCGGAAGCGACCTCATGTACAAGATCATGAGAAGCCGCCGTCTCAAGATGGAGATGATGGCCGGCATTGTGGATTCCCCCGGAATCCGCAGGGCGAAATCTCTGGGAATCCGTACAACGACGGAAGGAATACGCCCTATCCTCGACGATCCCCAAATCCGGATCGTATTCGATTCCACCGGTGCGAAGCCCCACATGGAGCACGCTCCGCTGCTCGAAGAGGCGGGAAAAGTAGCGGTCGATCTCACTCCGGCGGCGATCGGCCCTTATGTGGTGCCGGCCGTAAATATAGATGATCTGGCCGATGCTCCGAACCTGAACATGGTGACTTGCGGGGGACAGGCGACAGTTCCCATCGTCTACGCAATCCATCGGGTGGCCGGAGTACGTTATGCCGAGATCGTGGCCTGCATTTCGAGCAAGAGCGCCGGACCCGGGACCCGCCAGAACATCGACGAGTTTACCCGTACGACCGCCAGGGCGCTCTGTGTCGTCGGAGGCGCAAAGAGGGGCAAGGCTATCATCGTTTTGAACCCGGCCGACCCTCCGCTGCTGATGACCGACACCGTCTTCGTCGAGGTTGAAAACCCCGACGAGAAGGCAATTCGGGAATCGGTTGAAGACATGTTGGCGGCTATACAAAAATATGTCCCCGGTTATCGGCTGAGGGTGCCCCCTGTAATCGAGGATCACAAGGTTACGACGATCATAGAAGTTGAGGGGGCGGGGGATTTTTTACCCAAATATGCCGGGAACCTCGACATCATGACTGCGGCGGCGGCCGGGGTTGGCGAAGCCATTGCTGCCCGAATGCAGGGGAGGTGATCGATGTCGAAAGCAAAACAAAGTATCCGGCTGGTGGATTCGAGCCTGAGGGACGGCAGCCATGCCGTGAGCCATCAGTTTACAGGACGGGAGATCGCGGCCGTTGCGGCGGGACTGGACAAGGCCGGGGTCCAGTTCATCGAGGTTTCTCACGGCGATGGCCTCGGAGGGTCTTCCATCAATTACGGCCGGTCCAGGCTCACGGATGAGGAAATGCTCAGGGCTGCATCCGCCGCCATAAGCCGGGGCTCATTAACCGTATTGCTGCTCCCGGGTATCGGAACTCAGGAGGACCTCGAAATGGCCCTCGGCTGCGGCGCCAAAGCGGTTCGGGTGGCAACGCACGTAACCGAAGCTGACATTGCCGAGCAGCACATCGGGTTGGCAAAAAAGATGGGAATGACCGCTTTCGGATTTCTCATGATGGTTCACAGGCGCCCACCCGAGGCAATCGTGGAGCAGGCGAAGCTTTTTGAATCCTACGGGGCCGATGCCGTCTACCTGGCGGATTCGGCGGGTGCGATGCTTCCGGAGGATGTCAGGGCGAGGGTCGATGCGGTGGTGAATGCCCTTTCCATTCCCGTGGGCTTTCATGCACATGCCAACCTGGGGCTTGCCGTTGCAAACAGTCTTGCAGCGGCCGAATGCGGGGCCTCATTTCTGGACGGAACATGCCGCGGAATAGGGGCGGGCGCCGGGAATGCTCAGCTCGAAGTGCTCGTCGGAGTTCTGCAAAGAGCCGGTTATAAGACTGATATCGATTTCTTTGCAGTCATGGATGTTGCGGAAGACATTGTGGGACCTTTGATGCATAGGCCCCAGGAGATCAGGAATGCATCTTTGATGCTTGGCTATTCGGGCGTTTACTCGAGTTTCCTCCTGCACACCTATCGGGCTGCGGAAAAGTACGGCCTCAATCCCAGGGACATCCTCGTGGAGTTGGGCCGCAGGGAAATGGTGGGAGGCCAGGAGGATATGATCATCAGTGTTGCTTACGAACTCTCGCAACAAAGGGAGGTATCGAAAAATGAAGCTGGTTACCCTGATGCCCGTAGTGGACACGGAAAAGTGTAAGGGGTGCAAGACATGCGTGCGAGTGTGTCCGGTGCTCGCAATGAAGATGGAAGAAAAACTGGCTGTGGTCGATCTTGATCGCTGCAGAGGTTGTGCGGACTGTGAGCAGCGGTGCCCGGAGTACGCCATTGCGATGGCTGATCGCCCCGAGCCCGTGATGGCCAGGGTGGACCTGGAAGGTCTTGATTATGACAAGATCAGCGAACTGTGCCGCAAAGCGCGGTTCCACCCGGAACAGGTCGTCTGCTACTGCACTGCCACGCGTGCCGATGAAGTTGCCGGCGCTATTTTGCTCGGAGCAAAGACACCTGACGATATCTCCTATATGACGGGTATGCGGACGGGGTGCAAAGTGGAATGCATCCAACCGATTCTTCGGCTGCTCGAGGCGGCGGGAATCCAGCCCGTCCCCGTCCCCGGCGGCTGGCAATGGTATGGCCGCACTGTGACGGCGTGGGAAATTCCCGAACATGTGAAACAGAAGTATGCATCCCGTGGGTTCTATTTTGACGAGGACATCGAGCTTCTCAACCGTGTGGTGAACGCACCGCTTCAGGGAAAGGAGTAGTGAGATATGCGACCCCCGATTGCACCCATTAAACCCCGGCAGTCCATGTATGGTATCGATCCTTCCCTGGTAAAGACCAGGGTCAGTGAACTCCCGGGAATGACCTCCGTTACCTTGCGCGAACTCTTTCCGGACCTGCCTCCGGTGATTTATCCCGGAGACGAGGGCATAGTCGCGATTCGTAGGCGCACCGAAGAGGCGCTCCAAAATGTGGACATGAGCCGGATAAAGCCGGAGCACAAGGTCAATATCCTCTCTTCTCACCATGGCTTTACGCTGCTTGGCGGCCATCCCTATGCGGAGATGCTGAAGACAATCCGCGATGTTGTCGAGGAGCGTACCGGCTGCAAGAACATACGTCTGCGAGCCGGGGTCGGCCTGCGATTTCGGGAAACGGAGGAGTACATCCGGGCTTACAAGCTGGATGAGTACTTCAACGGCAAAGCCCGGGGCGTTGCTCCTGTGGACGAAGGAGTCGCGATAGAGACCGAAATCGGGACTCTTTACGGAATAAAAAAAATTTACGACGCGGACTGGATCATTCACGCCCATAACAGCGACGTGCGCGAGGTCCACTTCCACCGCATGGTAGACAGAGCTGTAAAACCGTTTGGCATGTCTTATGCCCGAATCGAGACCCGTTCCACCTACCATCAGAATCTCGGGCCGCGGGCCGCCAACTTCACCGCCCGGGCGATTTTCGATTCCCCCTTCGTTCAGGACAAGTTCGCCTTCGCCTGTTTCCTGACCGTTGTCCCGCACGGCATCCTGGGAGTTGATGCCGATAACGACCTGTACCGTCTCAATGAACGGGTCACCGAAGTCGGGTGCCGCTACTACGGTAAAATGATGACCCTGTTCGGCGAAATAGACGAATGCATTGTAGCTCTCGATTTCCCGGCCCCCGTGGTTTATGTCTTCGCAGCCGGGGTCGTCTACGCCAACTTTGCGGGCGCCAACACCGATTTGTTCGATCTCGAATCGCCCCTGCCCGCATATACCTGGTATACCGAAGCGTTCTATGGGAGGAAGGGTTTCCCGCTCCTTCCGGATATCCCAAGGCTGAACAAAGCAATAAAAATGTGCGTGCACAGCTACGCCTGGACAGGCTATCCAAGCGCTTTTTTCAGCGAGCATATCCCGACTGTGGTTGTCGGACAGCAGCAGGCGGACCTCTTCAACCGCGATCCTCAAAACCTCAATTATATGAAACATGCGGTTTCATCGGAATCGACCGAATCGGCCATGGACTTCGCCCGAAACATTACGGGAGCCGAAAAGGTGCTCGTTTTCGACGGCGCGCCGGGTGGAATCAACTTGAGCCAGCCGCTTCGGGATTTTCTGCTCGCCAAAGCCCCTGAAGTAAATCGGCGCGTGGAGGAAGAGCTTATTCCGAAATGGCTGAGGCAGCGTGGCGTGGGGATTGCGAAGATGACCGCGTGATCTTTTTTCGCGATCCGGGGGGCATTTCGCCCCTCGAATTGCAAGCAGGCAGGAGGAAGCCGGGTTTTTAGAATCCTTTTGATTACGCTATCTCGTCAGTTCACTGTGGAGGATTGTATGCCCGTTATGGAAAAAGGTTACCCATTGTGGCCGAGCTTCAAACAACTCCTCAAGGACACAAATCTGGCAGGAGTAGGCACGGGCTTTGTCGTGACGCTTTTTGGCGCCATGGGACCGGGCTTGATAGTCATGAACGCCGCGACATCCGGCGGTCTGACCGATCCGCAAGCCGTGTCATGGCTTCTCGCTTTGTACGGTTTCGGCGGACTTGCCACCATATTCGTCGCGCTGCGCTACAGGGTTCCTGTCGTGATAGCATACAGCATCCCGGGGGCGGTGCTTCTAGGGAAGCTTCTGCCCCATTTCACACTCCCCCAGGCAGTCGGCGCATACATCGTGGTTGGGCTGCTCGCTCTTATCCTTACGGTGACAGGCCTTATCAAAAAGGTTGTCGACAATATTCCCGTGCCCATAATGCTCGGCATGATCGGGGGCGTGCTTTTCAGTTTCGGGGTGAGCCTTTTCAAAGCCTCAATTGAACAGCCCGGAATCTATGGAATCATGCTCGTGGTCTTTTTCGGGGCTATGGCGTTCAAGCGTTTTGCGCAAAAAGTGCCCCCAATTGTTCTTTCCATTGTCGTAGGGATCATCCTCCTGATCATAAATGGAAAAATAAGGGCTATCAATCTGAACATGGAGATCGCCAAACCTGTGTTCGTGATGCCGGAATTCTCCTTGCGGGCCATAATAGACATCAGCCTGCCTCTCTTTTTCCTGGTGATTGGGGTGCAGAATATCCAGGCCGTCGGGGCGCTTCTTGCCGAAGAATACGATCCGCCGATCAACGCTATCTATTTCATCCCGAGCATAGGAGCGTTTACGAACGCTGTAATGGGTGCGCACTGTGCGGTGACCGCCGGTCCGAGCACTGCTATATGCTCTAGCCCAGCAGCTAATGAAAAACGCGAACTGCGGTATGTATCTGCTTTCTATACCGGCGTTTTCTGGTTTGTTTTCGCACTACTGGCAAAAGTCGCGGTCGATTCGGTAAATATGGTCCCCAGAGAATTCACGGCGGTTCTGGCCGGTTTAGCAATGTTCGACGTATTTGTTAGCGCATTCCGAGGTGCTTTTGCCGCAAAGTTCAGATACGGAGCCACGGTTGCTTTCTTTGTAGCAGTTACCAACCTCTCAATTTTTGACATCGGCGCTCCTTTCTGGGCTATCGTATTTGGAGTGCTGATCTCTCTGGTTTTGGAATTCCCGGATTTCAGACTTGCGAACGGAAGGGTTGTGGCAACTGGGGTGATCGCCGCGGCAAAATGATATCGGCTCTTATCTCACCATCCGTGAGCAGCTCGGTATGAGATAGAGGGGTTCGTCAACAGCACGTGAGGGAGAAAAATGCCGGTCCGATTTGCAGGTCGAATAGCCGGGGCTCAGAGGGCCATGGCCCTTTCTGGTCTCGATATCCTGGTTGTGAGCAACAGGGAAAATCTCATTTATTTTACCGGTGTCAGCCAGATTGAGTGTCTGGCCCTTCTCATTCCGAAGGAGGGCGAGGCATGCGCTATCGCCCTGTGGCTCGATGCCGATTATGTTCGCGAGCATTCAGGTCTGACGACCCATGCCTATTTTTTTCCCCGTCAGACCATCGGGCCTGCGATTTGCGATTATGCCCGCTCTTTCGGCTACAAAGACCCGCGAATAGGTTTCGAAAGATATTTCGTGGATTTCGCCGTCTATGATGCTTTGCGGGCTGCCTTTTGCGAGGCCGATTTCATCGGGGTGGGCGATCTCTTCTACAGGCTGCGTTCGGTAAAGGAACCCGAAGAGCTGGAGTTGATCCGGCGAGCTTCCGAGGCGGTCTGCAAAGGAATGGATGCTGCCATGAAAGCGGTGCGGCCCGGGGCCGCCGAACTCGACGTTCTCGCCGAAGCCGAATACGCAATGCTCCGGGCCGGTTCCGGAGGTTCGTCCTTTCGCCCCCAGGTGGTTTCGGGAGAGCGAACCTTGCTTGCGCACCCGACCGCAAGCTCAAAACGAATCGAGGAAGGTGAAGTGGTTGTGGTGCACCTTGGGGCGACGTGCGAAGGATACTGCGCTAAAATGGCGCGGACTGCCGCCGTTGGCGCTATACCAAAAGGGCAGGCCGATGTTCATGCTCTGCTCCTGCGCGCGCTCCAACGGGCCGAAGCAGCTTTGAAACCCGGTGCAACGGCGGGTGAGGTGGACGCCGCCGCCCGTGATGTAATAGAAGAAGCGGGATTCGGTAAATCCTACCTTGAGTCGGTAGGCTACGGGGTCGGACTTCGCCAGTCGGAATTCTATCCCGTCATCGGGCGTGGCCGGCCCGAAATCATAGAAGCAGACATGGTTATAGACCTGCTTCTTCCGACAATTTACCGCAAAGGCATTGGGGGACCCAGAATTACGGACATTATTCATGTGGGCGAGAGCGAAAACGAGCTTTTTACCAACTATCCGCGCGATCTAGTAAGAATATGATCTGATCAGATGCCGCCCATGAACATTTCGTCGTACGGCCGCACAATGTCCGTATCCACCAGTTGCTTCAATTTGAGAGCGCATGCCGGGTCCTCACATGCGCTCTCCCAGATCTGCGGAACCACTTCCACGATCAGGCGCCTTCGGTCGTTTGCATCCATATTCATAATTTCAGCTTTAATCTCTTCGAAGCCCATGTCAAATTCCTTGCTGGAAAGAACTCTACTGTCGCCGCCCCCGAAATCGGGGCCGGCGGTTACTCCCCGATCCAATGTGTTTGCATGCGTAACTCCGCGACGCCATGCCGGGAGGCTGGATAGAAAAATAAAGAGTCTCGGTGCTCTCCACTCCGCAAACGCACTAAAAGCCCCATGTCTGCATCAGGCCGATACCGGGGGCCGGGGCGCTTCTTGTTCCCTGGATCTGTTCGTCGATATCGAGATTCCGTCTCGGACTCGGCTCGTAAGGGTCATACCCGGGAGTGGATGACAGTGGTTGAATGGTACCGCTCCCGAGGGGGCGCGCGCCCGATGTCTCGCATTGGAACTGCCCTTCGATAGCGCAGGTTAACACTGCGACGAATAGTGCCATAACAAAGTGGGTGAGTTTTTTATTCATTATTAATTCTCCATGGTTGCAGTGAACTAATAAGTCGTTCGCACATAATATAAGATTTCTGCGAGCCAAAGCAACCATGGCTGCGGGAATATGCGGTACAACTTGTTTAAGAAGAATTTCTCCCATGCCCGCAGCATTGGGATTTGCCTCATAAGAAAAGATGAATGTTACAGGTATCTGAATCTCTAAAGGTGGACAACTCGTCCAGCTATGCACAAAGAACTTTTTATCCGTAAAGGCGGCAACTCTTTGATTTCGTTTTTGCGCTAATCAGAAGTTTTTGAAATCAATGAGTTTTTCTTATTAGTCGTTATTTGTGAAGGAAAAAGCTTGACTCTTGCCGATTTGCGGCATATGTGACAAAAAATGCACATTGTGCACATGTGCGATCGTGAAATCGCAGGACGAAATTAGGAAGAGGCGCCGAAAAACCGGATGGGAACTAAGATGAGCACAATCCAGGACCTTTTTACCAAACCTGTTCTCGTATTCGGCTGCGGAAACGTTCTCATTGGGGACGACGGTTTCGGGCCTGCGGTAATCGAGCACCTGCTCGCTAATTTCGATCTGCCGGGTGAGGTGGCCGCTTTTGACGTGGGCACGAGCGCCCGTGAGATTCTTTTCGATCTCGTGCTCATGCCTGACAAGCCCAAAGTGATTTTTATAGTGGACGCGGTTTTCGAATCGGGAAAACGCCCCGGCGAGATATTTGAAATAGATGTCAGCCAGATCCCGTTAAAGAAGGTCAATGATTTTTCGCTGCATATGTTTCCTTCGGTCAACCTGCTGAACGATCTTCAGGATGGGGCAGGGGTTAAGGTACGGGTGCTGGCAGTGCAGGCGGAGAGAATGCCCGACGAAATCCGGCAGGGTCTTTCGGATTCCGTCAATGCGGCTGTTCCGGCCGCTTGTGAATGGCTGCTTCGTCAGATTGAGGAGTTGTCGTGATAGTCGTCCGAATTGGCCAACTCGCCGATCAGCTTGGAGTGCACAGGAACACGATCCGCAACTGGATCAGGAGCGGGAAGCTTCCCGGGCGCAGCCTGGCCGGAAAGCGATACCTGGTCTCCGAGGCTGATTTCAGCAGAATTTGCCGGGAATTTGGGATAGACCGTTTGGCTCTTAAGCTCAAGCATGTCCCCGGGGCACCGCTCATGAGCAGGGAAATGGGATTGCATGAGCAAAACGTGCGCCAGGTTGGGATCCCAACGGGCAGGCTGCTCGATGGACCTTCCTGGGGTGATGTCTGCATGACATGCGGGAGTTGCGCCAGCGCATGCCCGGTATCAGGCGTTGACGGCATGGACCCCCGTAAGATGGTGCGCATGGCCGTGCTGGGTCTTGAAGAGGACGTCCTTGCCTCGCAATGGCCCTGGAAGTGCACCATGTGCGGCAAATGCGAAAGGGCCTGCCCGCAGAATGTTGAAATAGTCGCACTGGTTCATCGGCTGAGGGGGCTTCGGGAGAGATCGAGGGTCCCGGGTCCGCTGCACAAGGGCGTTTTGATGTGCCTCGAGAGGGGAAACAACCTGGGCATTCCCGGGGATGATTTCATCGCGATTGTCGAAGAGCTGTCGAAAGAAATGACCGAGGAGGGATGTCCCGATTTTACCTCCCCTATAGACAGAAAGGGGGCGAACCTGCTCGTGACGGTCAATTCCAAGGAGCCCTTCGCCGAGCCTGACGACATGAAATACTGGTGGAAGATATTTTACGCTGCCGGCGAGTCCTGGACGATTCCCTCGCACAACTGGGAGGGGGTGAACTGGGGGCTTTTTACGGGCGATGACGATTCTCTGCGGACAATTGTTGGCCATATAGTGGAGAACATGTACGCGCTGGAGTGCAAAACGCTTCTGCTGCCCGATTGAGGGCATTCCTACTATGCAACCCGGTACGGGTTGGACAAGTGGTTTAAAGAGGACACAAAGAATTTCAGAGTGACGACTATTTTCGACCTGCTGATGAGCTATATCAAGGAAGGACGCATTACTATCGATCCTTCGCGCCACAAAAAGCTTACCACCTATACCGATCCGTGCCACTACGGGCGCAAGTCTCTCAAGATGTTCGGCCACGGTTACTTTGAAGAGGCTCGGACCATCATAAAAAAATGCGTTCCGAACTTCGTCGATATTTACCCGACGGGCGCCGACAACTTCTGCTGCGGGGCCGGAGGCGGCGGGTGGGCCATGCCCTTCAAGGAGGAACGGGTCTTTCACGGCCGTTTTAAGGCGCGCCAGATCGAGAGTTCCAGGGCGGACCTGGTAATTACAGCCTGCCACAACTGTCGGGACCAGATAATGAAAAGCCTTTGCAGGGAGTACGACCTCAAGGTGGATGTGAAATACATCTGGGAGTTGGTGGCCGATTGCCTTGTGCTGCCTGGAAACCATGGGAGCGGCACATAGCTTTGGGAGTGTTGATGGATGGTTGATTTCGAAAACAAAATAGGAAGCGTGATGGTCGTTGGGGGCGGTATTGCCGGAATTCAGGCATCGCTGGATCTGGCAAACAGCGGCTATTACGTCTACCTGGTCGAGCGGACCGGTGCAATAGGCGGTTCCATGGCCCAGGTGGACAAAACTTTTCCGACTACCGACTGCGCGATGTGAATTCTGTCGCCCAAGCTGGTCGAGTGCGGTCGGCACTTGAACATTCAACTGATGACAATGACGCAGCTCGACCGGGTCGAGGGCGAGTTGGGCAATTTCACCGCGCATCTGCGCCAGCATCCCCGGTATGTGGATGTGGAAAAATGCATAGCATGCGGCAAGTGTGCGGAAAAGTGTCCCCGTGAGACAAGGGATGAATTCAACCAGAAGATAAATACCCGCAAGGCGATCTTCGTAAAGTATCCTCAGGCTGTTCCACTCAAGTACCAGATCGATCCGGTAGTCTGCAACAAGATGAGGGGCGGCAGGTGCAGGGAGTGCGAAAAGGCATGTCCGTGCGGCGCCATCCGCTTCGATGACTTTGAAAGAGAAATTTCGGTAAAAGTCGGATCGATAATTCTTTCGCCCGGATACCGCCCGTTTGATCCTTCCGGACTCTCCGCGTGGGGGTACGGACGGTTTCCCAATGTCATTACGGCAATGGAGCTGGAGCGCTATCTCGCGGTGGCCGGCCCCACCGACGGGCGCCTGTTGCGGCCCTCAGACGGTAAGCCGGTGATGAAAATGGCTTTCCTCCAGTGCATCGGCAGCAGGGATAACAATGAAATTCCCAGGGGCTACTGCTCGGCCGTCTGCTGCATGTACGCCATCAAGCAGGCGATACTTGCAACGGACCACAACAGGTCTCTGCAGGTCAGCATTTTCCATATGGACCTGCGGACGCATGGAAAAGACTTTGAGCGTTTCCTCGACAGGGCAAAAGCGAGAGGAATCAGTTTTCAGAGGTGCCGCATCCATGCGGTCGAACCCGGGGACTCCGGGGAGGACATCAACCTGCGCTTCATTACTGAAAATGGAAAGCAGGCAAGCGATAATTTCGACCTCGTGGTCCTGTCTATCGGGATGGAACCGCCCCTTGAGGCTGCAGCCCTCGCCAATAGGGCCGGAGTCGCGCTGAACCCCGAAGGCTTTGCGGAAACCTCCTGTCTTTCGCCCGTTTCCACTTCAAGGCCCGGAATCTTCGCGTGCGGGGCCTTTGTAGGTCCGATGGATATTCCTCTGTCGGTCATAGAGGCATCGGCCGCGGCGACTGCGGCAGCCGTCGGGCTCTCAGACGTACGTTACAGCCTGTCCAGGCAGAAGCAGTTTCCGCCTGAACGCTCGACTTTATCTTCAGAAGAGCCTCGGATAGGTGTCTTCGTCTGCAAGTGCGGGTCAAACATTGCTGAGGTAGTCAACGTACACGATGTGGCGCGGTATGCCCAATCGCTTGCGAACGTCGTTTTTGTGGAGAAGACCCTTTTTGCCTGTTCCCAGGACTCCCAGGACCTGATCCGCAGGCGCATACTGGAGGAAAATCTCAATAGAGTGGTGGTCGCCGCATGTACGCCCCGGACCCATGAACCGCTTTTCCGGGAGACACTGAGGGCATCCGGGCTGAACGAATGCCTCTTTGAGATGGCCAATATCCGCAACCAGCTTGCCTGGGTGCATGCGGCTCAACCCGAGCAGGCCACCCGCAAGGCTAAAGACCTTGTGCGGATGGCTGTGGCGAAAGCGGCCCTGTTAAAGCCGGTGCCGCCGGTCTCAGTGCGGATTACTCCCCAGGCGCTCGTGATAGGTGGCGGTCTGGCCGGCATGACGGCAGCCCTGGCGCTTGCCGAGCAAGGTTTTCCGGTGCACCTGGTGGAAAAGGCTTTCCAACTGGGCGGGATCGCGCGCCATCTCTTCAGGACCTGGAAAGGCGAGGACATCCCTTCCCACATGGAAATGCTCGCCGCCAGGGTGCGGGATCACAGCCTTATAACTGTACATCTCAAATCGGTCGTCACACATGCGGAAGGATATGTCGGCAGCTTTCGCTCAACGATTCAGAGGCCGACCGGCACCACAACCGTAGATCACGGAGCGACCATACTTGCCACGGGCGGGCAGCCTTTCAAGCCCGACGAATATGGCTACGGGCTTTCTCAGAATATTTTCACCTCGCTCGAATTCGACAAACTGCATGCGGTTGGAGACGAACGGATAAAAAAAGGCCGCAACTTCGTGTTCATCCAGTGTGTCGGCTCGAGGGAGCCCGAGCGCAATTATTGTTCCCGGGTCTGCTGCACGCATTCGATCCAGTCCGCAATTTCGCTCAAGGAAGAGAACCCGGAAAGGCGGGTTTTCATTCTTCACAGGGACGTAAGGACATACGGACTCAGAGAGAATCTCTATCGCCGGGCGCGTGAGCTCGGTGTTATTTTCATCAACCACGAAGGGCGTCAGAAACCAAATGTGGTGGTTAACGAGGACAAAATCGAGGTGATAGCTTGGGACCACGTACTTCGTGAACCCTTCGCCATCCCTGCCGATGTGGTCACGCTCGCAACTGCGATTATCCCCAATGCCGACACCAGGGAGCTTGCCAAGCTGTACAAGCTCCCGGTCGATATGGACGGCTTTTTGCTCGAAGCACATGTAAAGTTGCGGCCGGTCGATTTCGCTACCGACGGCATTTTTCTTGCCGGCCTGGCGCACTACCCCAAACCGGTCGAAGAATCCATCGCCCAGGCGCTAGCGGCGGTCTCCCGCGCTGTGACGGTGCTGTCGAGCCGCTGGGTGGACCTCGATCAGGTGAAGGCGAGGATCGACGAACTGAGGTGCGATTCCTGCGCCCTTTGCGTGGATGTGTGTCCCTACGGTGCATTGGCTGTAGAATGGGAAGATACGCATGGCGAGGAGGAAACCGGCAAACAGAAGGTCGTGGTCAGGCCGGCCAAATGCAAAGGCTGCGGTACCTGTCAGGCCACATGTCCTAAAGAAGGAATCGGCGTAACGGGTTTTTCCAACAGCCAGCTTTCCGCTCAGGTGCGGGCGGCGCTTGATTCGGAGACTCAGGAATTTGGAAATGGTTTACGAAGACGTAAATACGCGTGAAACTCAATTCGAAATGAAGGCGATGGGCCTGTCTGACGTTCATCCGGGATTCGAACCGAAGATTCTGGCCTTCACGTGCAACTGGTGTGCATACGCGGCGGCCGATCTTGCGGGCACTGCGCGCGCCCAGTATCCCGCAAATTTGCGGATCATCCGGGTAATGTGCTCCGGGATGGTGCATCCGAGCCTGGTTACCGAGGCCTTTGAGTGCGGTGCGGACGGCGTTTTGCTGATGGGCTGCCATCTGGGGGAATGTCATTACCAGGACGGCAATCAGAAGGCGCAAATGAGGTCCGTTGTGATTGAAGAGGTGATGTCCCTCATGGGATTGGAGCCGGAACGTTTCAGGCTTGTGTGGTGTTCCTCAGCCGAAGCCGAACGCTTCGCAGCCATAGTGCGGGAAACCGACGAGGCCCTCAGGTCGATCGGGCCTTCCCGCTACCGCAAAAACGTTTTGATTGGTTCGAAAAGCGAGTGATCCGATGTCCGTAAAACTGTGCTCCGAGGCTTTGAGCGGCTGTTCGGGATGCGAAATGTCTCTCTTGAATACGGGAGGCGGGTCCCTTAGCCTGCTCGACAAATTCGAAATCCTCCACATGCCCATTCTGATGGACCACAAGTATCTCGGCTCTGACGGAGACCCCTTCGGCATCCATATTCCAAAGGCGGGCGTGGGACTGATCAGCGGCGGCATCAGAAATGAGCAGCATTTGAGAATTGCCGAAGAGATGCGCCGCCAGTGCGACATCATCATAGCGTTCGGAACATGCGCAGCTTACGGCGGTATCCCTGCCATGATGAATCTTTTCGAAGACGGGGACCTTTTCCGCCGCTATTACCGTACCGCCGAGGCCACTGACTCGTCTCTCAATCCCTCGCAGGTGGTTCCGTCCTTCCTTGAACGGACTTTTGCACTGGACGAAAAGATTGCCGTGGACTTTATTCTTCCGGGTTGCCCGCCTCATCCCGACTGTATCACCATGGCCCTGGAAGCAATAGTCGAGGGCAAATCCCTTGAATTGCCTCTGCTAAGCGTTTGCGATTCCTGCCCGGCGAGGCGCGAGGGGAAAGGTTCGATCAACAAGATTCGAAGGTTCGTTCGAAATGTCCGGTACCAGCCTGACGGTCCGGTTTCCGAGATGCGCTGCCTCCTCGAACAGGGATATCTCTGCATGGGGCCGGTGACTTTGGCCGGGTGCGCCGGGACAAACGGAGGCCCGCCGCGCTGCATAGACGTGCGGGTGCCGTGCCGGGGCTGCCACGGGCCCGTGCGTAAGGGCGGCAATCAGCTCATGGATATCCTGAACGCGCTTGCCAGCAACGGAATCGATACGAAGAACCTGCCTGACAGGCTTTCGTCGCTTCGGTTTTCAGGAGCGCACGGCAGGCTGAACTGGCGCTTCGTCAAAGCCTGATTGAATAATTTCCGGTGTGGGTCGGATTTGGCCGCATCGGGCAAAGGAAAAGGGTTTTTATGCGCGAAACAATTGCGGAATCCAGGTGCGCTTCCGTAAGAGAGATAACGATTGAGCCGGTGACCAGGATCGAAGGTCACGCCAGGATAGGTGTCAGCCTGGACGAGAGCGGCAATGTGGCTGAGGCCCGCGTGCATATAATGTCGATGCGGGGGTTCGAAAAATTTATCGAGGGCCGCGCGGCCGAAGAAGTCCCGGGGATTGTCACCCGCATCTGCGGAATTTGCCCCTGGCAGCACCATCTTGCCGCAAACAAGGCCGTTGACGGGTGCTTTGGCATAGCGGTTCCCCCGGCCGGACGCCTGCTGCGCGAGCTTGCCCAGGTCCTTGCGCATATCAGCGACAAGGTGCTGCATTTCTTTTTTCTGGCGGGTCCCGATTTTCTCGTCGATTCGCACCAGTACGAAACCAGGAACATCATGGGAATCGCCCGCCAGGCGCCCGAGCTTGCTAAAAGAGTTATCGGGATGCGGTACCGGGCTCAGATGATGCTCGAGAAGTTCGCCGGCAGGTCGATTCATCCCGATGCGATTGTGCCCGGGGGCTTTTCAAAGCCGATGAGCCGCCGCGAAAGAGACGAGTTGCACGCCGGCGCCGTCGAGCAGCTCGAATTTGCGAGATTCGCCCTCGATTTCGCCAAGGACCGCGTTTTTCCACGGTTCAATGCCGAGTTCATGCAGCTTGGCGAAATCAATACTGGCTTCCTCGGTATGGTCAACCTGGAAGACGGCGGCTTCTTGTTAAGTGATGGAATTCTGCGGCTTATGCGTCCGGACGGGTCCTTTCAGGAATTTTCGAGCCGGGAATACGCCGATTTCATAGGGGAGCACATCGAACCATGGACGTACGCGAAATTTCCCTATGCGCGGGGCTGGGGCGAGGGATTTTCGATGGATCTCGACGCCCCGCGCGGCATTTACAGGACGAATTGCCTGGCCAGGATCAACGTGGCTGATTTTATTCCAACTCCTCTCGCCCAGGCCGAGTTGCTCGAATTTCGGTCGCTCTTCGGGCGGCCCGCGCAGTCAACCATGCTCTACCACTGGGCGCGCCTGATCGAGCTGTTGTACGCCTGCGAGAAGGTCATCGAGCTCCTCGAAGACCCGCGAATAACCGACCAGTATATTCGAAGCGAAGCGACGCCCAAAGCAGGCCGCGGAGTGGGCTGTGTCGAAGCCCCGCGCGGAACGCTGATCCACGACTACTCGACCGATGAAAACGGATTCATTACCCGGGCTAACCTGATCGTTGGGACGACCCACAATCTGGCGCCGATCAATATGAGCGTAAACCGCGTGGCGCGGGACACTATAAAAGACGGCCATGTGACCGAAGAGGCGCTTAACCGGATCGAAATGGCCATGCGCGCCTACGACCCCTGAATCTCCTGCGCTACGCACCGCCTGGATGGCGGTAGGACAATCGAAGTAACCGTCTCGGACTCAAACGGAAATCTCATTGCTGGAGCTGTGCGCGAAAATGGAAAATGATAAAAAGGACAACAGGCCGAATGTTCGAGCTGAACGAATCGATACCAAGTGCGGCTATATCGGCCACATGACTGTCGACCAGATAAAGGAGCGCTCGTTCGGGGAAACCGTAAACGCTGCCTGCCCGGAATGCGGAAAGATACACTTCACAATCGACGACATCGAGGAAGCAGAAGAGCGGAAACTCCGGAAAACAACCCGCTTTGCCAAGATAAAATCCGATGCGGAAATATGAACGCACGCAAAAATAGTGCGCAGTCTATTTTTTGCAGCCGCTGAGATTTTCTCTCCCCCTCCCGCAATGTGGCATTGATGCAACCAAACCTCAGTGTGTTTGGAGCCTGTAAGCACATTGCTCGACCAAAAATCATAATTACATATAATTAGTGTTCTCATATACTTGAATCAAGGGGATTCTATATGGATGACCAACGGAAGATCAGGCAGACGCTGCTTGAAATATTGGGTGAGGAAGGGTGTGGTATCAGTTGCGAAGATGATACCGACATATTTCACGATGAGGAAGGCTGGAAACTGATGCTCTGTGGGTTCATGGAGCCATGGAAGCTGGGGGCGACCGTCGATGAAGCCGGGGCTACCCTCAGAAGACTTGGCAGAATGGGTTTCGGTTTGGCCTGAGAACTTTTTCCTGACTACCATGGAGTCATTTGCCGGAGGATTTGAGAAATGACTACACCACAACACTGTCCAGGATTCGAGCAGTTCAAGAACCTGCAGTCTTTTTCTTGCAGGTGCCCGGAATGCGGCCATGAGAAAGAAATTTTCTCGGATGAGTTCAAAGAAAAACATTCTTGCAGTAAATGTGGTAGGGAGATTGATTTTACCAGGTGTTCGATAGATTCGGCAGGCGCAAATTCCGCTCCGCGTTAAGCTTACTGAAAAGATCGAGTGGGTCTTTATCTGGTTTTGGCGCGTAGGCTGACTATTGAAAATCATTCGAAGAAGGCAAAAATTAAGGCCCCTCAAACCCGTGTCGGCTGAGGGGCCTTGGTAGGTAGTTCCAATTCATACCTCCGAAAAAGTGTTAATGCCACTCCTGCTCCACCGAACACTCGCCGAAAGACCGCCGTCCGGTTCCCGGCGCTTGCCCCAACAAACGGAATCCTCATCAAGAGGACCGCGTGGGGATCCGAGAGAACAGAACAATTAAACATTAACACTTCTTAAGGAATAAATCAAGCTGTTTCATAAACTTGTGTCGATTCGCAAACTTGGCGCACTTCCGATGTTTATTCAAGCGTTTTTGTCAAAAAATCCCTGAACTGCACATTATCCGGCCCTCAAAAAATAAAAAAATAATAGCTGCTTTCTGCAAATCTCCTCATTAAATCCCTAAGATTGTAACATTTTTGAAACCGCTTTCTGATAAAATCCCTGTGCGTATGGGGAGAATCTTACCGAGGATCGATCGAGGGCAGGTTGGATAGCTGTAGTAAATTCATTGACGCGGGGAGAGAGTTGCATGAGCGGTAGGAAGATACTTACCAGTATCAAAGAAATCGCCAACTATACGAGCTTGTCCGAGGGCCTTATCCTGAAACTGATCCGGACCGCGGGATTTCCTGCACGAAAGACTGCGGGCGCCAGCGGAATCTGGATATCCAATAAGGACGGCATCGACGAATGGAGCCACAGGTTTTCTGTGTCCGCAGCGGGTGTCAACCACAAATGAGCTGATTTGGGGCGCCTTTTTCAGCCTTTAAACCCATTCCTTCACTGTTTTCAAAGCGTGCCGAAACTCACGTTTATGATCGGGGTCGAGGCTTGCGCTTTCCGGGTAAATGAACGCACCCGCGAAGGAGAAAGCTTTGGGCGAGGTGAAGATCGCGAAGACAGAATTCCGGGTCTCAAACGACGGGAGGGGCTTTCGAAGATGTCCGGCAAAAGGTTTCAGGCGCTGATCTATTTGTTCATGGCTCTCTTGCTGACGATAGTGCTCAACGCAACTGCAAACGCAGATGATGATTTTGACCAGAATTTCATTTACCTGCCGCAAGTTCTCTCGCCCGACGTTTCGTCCTTCATAGGGGCGGCTACCTATAAGATTCCCATCGAAGTCCCACAAGGGCGCGGCGGAATCCAACCCAACCTCTCTCTTAACTACAATAGTTATAAGAGCAACGGCTGGGTCGGCGTGGGCTGGGACCTCTCTATGGGATTCATTCAAAGGTCCACCAAGTACGGCGCAAATTATGCCTGCAACCCCGCCAATCCCTCTACCTGCGGAAACAACTACGAAAAATCGGATTTTTTCGTGTCTTCAAACGGGGCCTCACAGGAACTAGTGGACCGGTCGTCCAGTTGGGGCGCACAAACCTATGGCAAGAAAATCGAAAGCGACTTTTCCAAGTATTACTTCAACTCGCTTACCGGAGGCTGGGAGGTAACAGACAGGCAGGGCACCGTTCGGTATTACGGCAGCGCCGCTGCCTCCAGGCAGACAAATAGCTACGGCACATTCAAGTGGTTTCTGGATAAAGTTCAAGACATAAACGAAAACTATATGACCCTGGAATACTACACGGATACCGCCAACGGCGAGGTCTATCTGCAGGAAATAGACTATACCGGGAACGGAGCACTGAGTGCCACAAACAAAGTATCTTTTAATCTCTCACCCATACAGGGCGGCATTGCAACATCATATGCCAGCCTGGGGATGGTGAATACGGCGTCTTTCTTGACTTCAATCTCCGTCAAGACCCTGGTCGCCGGACAATGGCAGCTTGTCAGAAATTACAATCTCAATTACACCTACAGCGGCGATACCTTCCGGCCGCTCCTGCAAAATGTGACTCAGTATGGAAGCGACGGGATAAGCACTCGCAGCGCATTGCCTGACAATGCGTTCTCCTATCAGAGCAGCGGAAACTTCTTTGGCACCGAGTACCCCTTTAGCAATACCGGAGAAGCCGCTACGACTCCGATCGCCTGGGCGGTACTAACACGACCCCCTTCAGCCAATGCCGTGGTTTTTGACGACAATGTCAATGGGTCTAGAGCAGATATTTGGATCAATACTGCGGGTTCGAACGCGCTGGTTGCGGTGCGGACCGCACCATATAACAGTAACTACAAGAGCTTTTGGTTGGCCGATCTGGGGCACGGCAGCCCGGACATAGTCTATATAGACACCACGTATCACATCCACAGTATCACGATAAGCTGGGCAGCACCCGTTGACAACGTACTTGGGGCCCTCAATAAAGCCATCTGCAATGCAGCGGGCCATGCAAGGATGGCTGACGTAAACGGCGACGGCTTGCCTGACTTTATATACGACACGCCTATTCAAGGCGGCACCGAGATCCATGTGCTCTTAAATAACGGCAATGGAACTTTTGGCCCGGATACCGTGTGGTGGACGCGGACGTCCACTACGCCATTTAAAATGGCCGACGTAAACGGTGACGGCATGGCGGACCTGGTATACGCCGACACCTCAGGCTATATTAACGTAATGGTGAGTCTTGGGAATGCCTTTCATCCCCAGACCCTTCGGGGGTGGATCAGCCAGCCGAGCGCCCCCTTCTATCTTGTGGACGTAAATGGGGACGGCCTGCCCGATATCGTGTATTTGAATACAGTGGATGGGACTTTCAGGGTGCTTCTTAACACCTGGGCCGGGTTTGCTGCTGACGGCACAAGCGCCATATGGGGAACACGAAACGGCTATTGTCCCAACCCCGGTTTTGTCCTGGCCGACGTAAACGGAGATGGTCTACCCGATATAGTCTACGACTCGACTATGTGCACAGGCGGCGCCTACACCGGCGTGATGGTCCTAACAAATACCGGCTCCAGCTTCGCAGGTCCCAGACGGTTTCGCACTGCGAGGGTGTACCCATATGCCACCGGCGGAACGTTTCAAGTGGCAGACCTGAACGGCTGGGGACTATCGCAATTCATATACGATGCCTCAGCAGGCGGCAAGCATCAGTTCGATGTCATGCCGCCTATCGTCAATCCCTCAACTGGCGCGCCCACCGCCTCTGACCTTATGGGCAGCGCCACCACCGGCGTTGGCGGATCGTACTCGATGGTCTACAGGCCGTCGTGGGTCTACCCCGACAGGTACCTCCCATATGCCGTCCAAACGCCTTTAAACCTGACCTCATACGACGGCAACGGAAACACAATCCCGACGACGTGGATTTTCAGCTCAGGATATTACAGCTATTTAAGCAGGGAATTTCGAGGATTTGGCTACTCAAGGCAATATCTGCCCGATTCGGCGATCAGCACCAGCTTTCTCCAGGACGATGTCGGGAAAGGGCTGTTGACAGACAAGACCTTATACAGTCCGGATTTGAGCAAAGTGTACAAAGAATGGCAATATTCATATTACGACATACCTGGCAGCAGCTCGTCCGGAGTATCCTACACGAACACACATTTCCCTGCCGCGTACCAAGCTTATGAAATTCATTATGACGCAAATGCCAACACGCCGCAAAAGATCGGTACGGCCATTACTTATGACGCTTCCTACGGAAACATGCTCTCAAGGACCCGGCAGGGAGACGTTAATCTGCCTACCCCGGCAGGCGGTCAGCGCATCGATCGGATAACATACGCAAATGATCTGACACACTGGCTTCTGGCAAGGCCCTCTCAGATAACTACCACCAGCGGTGACGGGACTCCGCTTTCTCAAACAATGTTAGCTTATAGCTCCCAGACTAACCCCTTGAGCAACCGCCCGACCTCCAAAACCTTCTGCTATAGCGCGAGCAAGCCTTTCAATTTTAGTAATTGCACGGCCGGGGTGGATCCGACCATCCACTATACATACGATACTACATATGGAAATCTCCTGACGCAAACAGACCCCAATCAGAATGCGCCTGCAACAATCACCTACGACTCTACCCAGACTCTTCCGCAAACCGTAACCGATCCGGTGGGGCACAGCACCCAGACAGCTTATTACAGCTCGACCCCCTGTAACGGCCAATCATTCAGCGACGGCTACCTGTTCGGCAAACCGGTCTCGAAAACGGATCTCGACAACAACATCGAAACCGACTACTGCTATGATGTCTTCGGAAGGCTCCTTAACGTCGTCGAAAAGCCAAACGACAGCGCGAGCTATCCCACAAAAGCGTATTCCTATAACAATTACGGAAAAGGGACCGGGCAGCAGAACATAACACTTGCATCGAGGGTCACGAGCGGCACATTGAGCATTTACTCCAAGTCGATGTATTTTGACGGGCTTGGAAGAGTAATAAGCCAATACTCGGACGGCCCCAACGGCGGAAGCGTCCACGTCGATACCAAGTATGACGCAAACGGCCGGGTCGGGCAGAAATCGTATCCGTTCCTGTCCGGCACTGAAACCGAAAAATGGACCCAGTACACCTACGATGCCTTGGGGAGGCTCCTCACGCAGGTTAATCCGGACCAGACTTCCTCCAGCATCACCTATGCCCAGGGAACGACCAATTACATCGATCCCGCCAGCCACCAGCGGACTGAGGTGCGGGACGCCTTCGGGCAGCTCGTGACCGTAACGCAGTATCCCGATGCCAACACGCAATTTTCTACTCTCTACCAGTACGACCCTATAGGAAACCTCCTGTCCATTACCGATCCGGAAAATAATCGGACATCGGTAACCTACGATTCGCTTTCGAGAAGGACTGCCATGATTGCCCCCGACATGGGCTCGTGGCAATATGGCTATGATTCCAACGGAAATCTCACAAGCCAGACAGATGCTAACGGCAGCCTGATTTTCTTTAGCTACGACGCCGTGAACAGGATTACCCTGAAGCATCTGCAGACGGCGGGACAGGGCGTGCAGCCGGGCCCCGACATCATGTACACCTACGATCAGACCGGAACCGGATTCCTAAACGGAATAGGGCGCCTTACAACTGCTACGGACGCCTCGGGGTCGACCTCCTTTAGCTACGACCGGGACGGCAGGGTGCTCAATCGAACCAGCACCGCAAACGGCAATCAATACATTCTTAATAACCTCTATGACGACCTCGGCAGAATCACTCAAATAACCTATCCTGACAGCGACCAGGTGAACTATGCTTACGACACCGGCGGGAATATCTCCGGCGTAACAGGCCCGGGTTCCGTAAGTTATGCCGCTTTCACCAACTTTACGGGCCTTAGTCAGCCCCAGGGCATTGCCTACGGAAACGGGGTGACGACCTCTCTCACCTATAATATCGCGACTGACAGTAGGCTGCACAGCATGATTACGACCACCTCGCCGGCCGGCGGTAATACCCAGGTTCAAAATCTTACTTACTCATACGATGGAGATGGCAATATACTGTCAATCGCCGATGGGACACCGAACTCAACAGGAACGGAAACGTTTGTCTACGATGGTCTGAGCAGGTTGACATCGGCAACCTCCACAGATCAGAGCTACGGTCAAAACGGTCAAATCTCTTTTCAGTACTCTCCCTCCGGCAACATCGAGTATAATTCCATGGTAGGCCCATACTCGTACACCGGGCCGCATCCCCACGCTGTGACCGCGGCAGGGAACACTTACGGCTATGACTTGAACGGCAACATGACGAACAGGAACGGCACCGCCATGACTTACGACCAGGAAAACAGGCTGGTGCAGGCAGGAAGCTACTCTTATCTCTATAACTACAAGGGGATGAGGGTGGTTAAGAACGGCGGCACACCCTCTTCGACCACCACCTACTTTAATAATCTATACGAATGTACGAACGGAACCTGCATTAAGAACATTTTTGCAGGAAGTAAAAGGATCGCATCCAAAAGCACATCGGGTACCTATTACTATCACCCCGACCTCCTTGGCGGCTTGAACGTTGCGACGGACAGCCTTGGAAACCTTGCAGAGACTAACTTTTTCTATCCCTATGGCGAGGACTGGATCAAGACAGGCAGCATCGATCTTCACTACAAATTCACCGGCCAGGAGAGCGATTCCGAAACAGGCATCTATTACTATAAAGCCCGCTACTACGATCCTGTGCTCGGAAGGTTTATCACACCCGATCCAATGGTGCAGTCCTCCTTTGACCCGGGGACCTCAGCTCGGCTAAGCGTACATGAATATCTTCCCAGTTCGCCGCCCGTGTACCCGTCATCAGGCGTCGGTTCGATGCCGAAAAATGCAGGCATGGGCGGTACCATCGCGATCATCTATGGTGCATTGGGTATAGACGCTTATATGTATGCAGCGAACAACCCTTTGAAATTTATTGACCCTTCTGGATTATCCTACCTTATTTATTTCAGGACTTCTGATGGGAGTACGGGAACTCTGCAACTGTACTCTAAAAGTGGGGGCTTGCTTGGCTCTTTTGATGCAAATGACCAGCGTTGCCCCTCTTCGAATCCTGATCGCCCTAACCCATTGCCTGAGGGGACTTACAATATCGTAGGATATAATGACCACGCCGAGGCCAGCAATCCAGACAGTTGGGTTGGATCTTACGGTATTTTCTATTTCAATCCTCCGATCTTCACGGCTGTTGGAGTCCACTCGGGCCGAGAGGACGACGGAGGCGTTGACCACTGCACCGATGGTTGCGTGCGAACGACTGACGATGCTATGGGTACGATCGTTGATACCAATTCTTCCGACCCTTTAAAAACTATTACGATAGAGAACTATAGTAGCTCAGCGGATCCTAATAACAGCTTCTTACCAGGTCCGTACGGATATTGGGAGCAATTATATATGTCCCCTATTAGCGGCGGCGGCCCGCCGCCTTCACCGCCACCGCCTCCACCGCCGCCGCCTAACGGTGATGACGACGACGACGATGATTCTTAGTGCTCCAGGTAGTTGCACCTGAGGCCTGACGGATAGACTTATCAGTCCGCTTTCGCTTCCTGGATGGAGGGCACGGACTTTTGTGCCTTCCATCAGGGAATATTGGGATGGGCGATACGGGTCAGGACAAAGCCTTAAGGAAGTTTGATTTAATTCGAATTCACAGATCCAATTTAGCTGGCGTGCGAGACAAGTTAATTTGATTAACGTCCAACTTCATCCGACAGCAGTAAGGGGATTTTAAAATGCTGCCACGATATTTTATGTCATTTCTTGTAATGTTTTTCTTTGCTTACAGAAACGTGTCAATCGCAGGTACGATAGATTGCTCTGCTGCTAAATACGATGATATTGCTTTCATCGACAATTGGCAAGATATTCATTCGTTTTACTTGAAATATCAACATTGTCGTAATGAAGGTATCGTTCAGGGTTTTTCGGATGCAATTACTCAATTGCTGGCAAATGACTGGTCGTCCCTTAAACAAGTAAATGCTATAGATGACAAAGAGTTCATCCGATTTGTAATTGATAATATACGTTATACGTATGATATCCATGATGTGCTAAGCATTTCGTATGAATCGCATCACAATTGTCCTAAAGACTGTCCCGAGTTATGTTCGTCGTTCATCAAAGTTACTGACCGTTTGCTTGCTATGTCAAAGGGATGCTCGGAATCCGAAGCAATGGAAGCGCCAGGCGATCTGAAAAGCTGGCAAGATATTTATGGTTCCTATAAGAGATATGTCCAATGCGATTTTCACGGTGCCGTCTCGGAGGGATATTCTGATTCAGTTACCAAGATGCTGTCGAGCAGTTGGAAATCGTTAGATGAGCTAGCTGCACTCACTGGGACCGATAAAGATTTCTTGAAATTCGTACTAAGGCACATAAATTCCATAGCTAATTCGTACGACCTGGAAAAGATTTATTACAGCGCAGGAAACGCATGCACAGCGAGTTCAGAAAAGCTGTGTTCGTTGATTGAGAAGCGAGCTAAAAAAGCATTGGATGCTATCAACGAGATGGAATTGCGAAGATCTCGAATCGATGAAAAAAAGGGCATCGGCCATTAACGAGTGGATGGGTCAGTGAATGGAAGTGAGCTGGCAAAGCCACAACTAATGACTAGAGAAAGTCGACAAGATTAGTTACGAAGTCTCCAGGTTCTGTTAATCGACGCAGAGGTACTTCCCGGTGACCGGCGCAAGGATCGTACTCCAGGCCGCTAAAGGGCTCTCCAATCTGCTAAACGAAGACCGACCAAGGGCTCCAATGAAACAGGCCACATTATGGAGTATGGCTTTATTTGCATTGCTTGTATTTGGGTCTTACGTCCACGCCCATTCTAATTCATTCTCGGATGAATATCTGCGGATCCCCGACGAAAAGGCGAGCGCTGCGCTGGAAAAGACTGTTGCGGCGAGCCGGGAACCATGTGGCTCGAGCACTAAGCCCTCTGAGGAGCAGGAGTATTTACTGTTTGAGCTTATTCGCGATGGCAATCCGTCCGCGCTCCGGGCTGCATTAGCCGTGTCTAAGTGTTTCGGCGCAGCGGACGGCGAGGATTTTTTTCGAAGTGCGGGAGCCCTTTTTGAGATGCGGCCCCTTGTTTTTTTGTAGACGATCAGAGAGAAAGCTATTCAAGATTTAGAGCTAAAGTTTCTTTTGACTCTACTTCCACTTGATCTAGTGGTAGATAGTGATATCGATGTGCGAATATCAATGGTGGAAAATAGGATTGCGATTTTGAATTCTATCGGTGATCCATCGGTAACTGAAGTAAAAGAAAGAGGACTACGTCTTTTGAAAGAAAATAAGGCATTTTATGAGCACTTGAAAAGAAATGAAAGTAAGGAAAATAAAAAATCAGCGGGACAAGGCTTGAAATAGGGAAAACTCCACGAAAATGCATGAAACCGAGGTAGAGTAGAGAGCAGGCGTTGTTTGCCTTCCCCCGTCAAACCGTGCGTGCGGTTTTCCCGCACACGGCTTTCCGATGTTCTCCACCTCAAAGCATGCGCCTCTCGGGCAGCTTGGCAACGTAACGCAATATCCCGATGCCAACGCCCAATTTTCAACATCGTATCAATTATGATCCGCTTGCAAACCTCGTGTCTATTACCGATCCGGAAAATAATCTGACCTCGGCAAGCTATGATTCCCTTTCAACCCGACTTTAACAGCAGCCTCGTAAGTTGCTGTATTTCCATGATTAAATTTTGGCTTTCGTGACTACAAATGAGGTAACCACATATTATTTAAGGATTGTTTCTGGTTTTCGAATTCCAAGCGCTTCAAGAAGGCTCGCTATCTCCGGATCGATCTGATTGGTCACAATTAAGCTCCTGCCGTTTGCTTTGCATTCGATACTTTTCAGTTGCGAGAGAAGAAAAAGAGCCCGCCTGGCTGAAAGGGTTTTGGACGCCCGCTTTAGCTGAAGCCCGATCAACTGCTCAAGAAGGTAGGACAGGACGCAGACGAAGACGTGGGCTCTTACTCGGGAATCGGTGTAGTGGAAGATCGGCCGTATTTTCAGGAAGTCCTTTAACTCTCGGAAGGCCCGCTCCACCTGTTGCAGTTGCTTGTAAGACCGAACCACCTCCGGGGCAGGAAGCTCCTTTTCGTCTATGTTGGTCTTAAGGAAAAACTTTCCCGCCAAAAAGGTTTCCTGCTCCCAGACTTCGGGATGAATGTAGAGGATCAGCTTGCCATTCTCGATCTTCGGATCAAGATATCTGCTCATGTGGTATTTTTCGATTGATTCGCTGACCCTGTGGTGCAGATCGAGGTCCTTAAGGCGGCCCCTCTGGAACTGCTTTTCCAGTTTTTGGGCCTCTGCTCTGATTTTCGCGTAGTAGTGCTCCCGCTTTATCTTCTTTTTCTCTGCTACCTCGGGATTGTGGCAGAGGATGTAGCGAAACCCGTTTTGCCGCTTTTCCTTTATGCGAAGGTCGCCAAGCGTCGCATCTTCCAGAAAGCCGGAAAGATTCTTCTGGTAGAGACCCTTGGCCTCATTGTTCCCCCTGGGTTTTAGGGCAATGATGTAGGGAAAGTGGAATTCATCGAGCTTTTCAAGATTGTCTTCGCTTATAAGTCCGCGATCACAAACAAAGATAGTCTTCCCGATGTTGAACTTTCGGGAAAGCTTCTCGACGGTTTCCTTGAGGGTTGTTACATCGGGTGTGTTGCCGGCAAGCACCTCATGGGTGATCGGAAGTCCTTCACGAGTTACTACCAGAGCCAAAACGATCTGTTTCCTGTCCGGGCGCTGGTCTCTGGAGTAGCCAAACGAGGCGATCTCCGGTCCTTCTCCTTCAAAATACGACGATGTTAGATCGTAGAAAACGAGGTCTACCTTGGGAGAAAAGATCGTAACCAGATGGTTGAAAAGTTGCTTTTCAACAGGCTCCTTTGCCTCGACCAAATAGTCCATTGCCCGGAGAAGATGCTGGTAATCGACCTCATCTGATTTAAGTCCCGGAATGTGGACGGTGCCGAGCCATCGCATCACGCCGAGTTTGGAGTGCGGATCACAGGCGCGGTTTAGGACCATTACCTTCACCATGTCGGCCACGCTGAACTCGACTTTGTTTCCCTTGAGATTTGCGGTGATCGTTTGCCCGACCAGCAGCCGGTCCCAGAGATGCTCAAGGGCCAGGATGTTCCCATAGTCCCTGACCCTGCCGTATTCGGTTTCTGCTGGCTGGCGGACAAGCGCCGGATTTGAAGCATACTTCAGCAGTGCGGTAATCGTTTGATCGATCTTTTTTGCATCAAGCTTATCCGCCCGGCCGAAATTGGCAACGACCCTGGTGCGAGGTTCTCCCCTGTCGTTGCGGAAGGACTCACACAACTGAAGGTACTGGTAGGTCGCCCCCTCGGACCGCTTGGTACTTAGTCGTATGTACATTATATGAAGATAATACACCACTACAATTGTAATATACAACAACTATTTTCGATATTTTCGTACTACATAGATTTTGGATTTTCGAAAACTGGGGCAAACAAATTCAATTGCTTGGAGAAAGTATTGAAGCAATTATTGGGGTGGTCTGTCGAACTTGGGTTTCAAGAAGAACAAACATCGCCGCTGGGACATGGGGTCCTGGACGTACGGCTATGATCCGAATGGAAATCTCACAAGCCAGACCGGCGACAACGGCAGCCGGATTATCTTTAGCTACGACGCCATAAAGAGGATTACTTTGTATGTCGTATGGGGTCCGACTTGGCCCCCAGTGACCGCAAGCCATCGAAAACTGATGGTGAGTGGCTAATTTACAGACACATGGGAAGATTGGAAATGATTTTGAAGAAGCGGCACAGTTAATAGTGAAACGTGAAACCATCGGTTTACCAGTTCGAAGACTTCGGTCAGGGGCAAAAGATCTTCCGGAGAAACATTCTTTCCAGAGATGCTCCTTTATGTAAAATCATTCGGGAGCTGACACTCGCGGTTAATTAATGCATTCCTGGGAAGAAAGATTCCACATGTTCCAAGGCTCATCGCTCCTCGCCCCGAAAAACGACCTCAGTGAGCTCGGACGCCCGGCAGTTACAAAATCCTTCAACGAAACTGGCTCCCCTTCGGTGCCGATATGCGCTCTGCTGGAAACAGGTTTTCGTACCGCAGAAAAGCGCACAATGCATGTTGTACATAGTCAATGCGGATATTCCCAGCATTGGCGTCGCCTGGTATGGATCGCCCGCCGCTGCCGATGACGCGTCCGGGCACGCCGCCGGCATACGAACCGCATTGGATTTGCGCTCTCAACAGAAAGTCCATAGCGCTGCAGATAGTTTTCCTCATGGCGCCGATCAGTTCAGCAGGATACTCAGCATTAGGCGCCGACTCTAAAGCCGCCAAAAGTCCCTCAAGGGAAGTAGCCGTTGGGGCGGTGCGGCCTCCACCATCCACGCTTCCATCCAAAATCGGATCTGTGGTCGTACCGGTCGCCAGGCGTTCCAGAAAGGCATTTGCAACTTGAATCGTATGATGCTGCAATTCCTGGCACGTGGCGGGGCACTCGCTTTGCTCGTAGCGAGGCAGAAACTTTGCCGTGGCGATCAGCGCCCAATGATCGGGGGGGACTGTCTGCAGCCCGACGCGGCTTTTAGCCAAATATGCCAATCCCTTTCCGGCCGCAACCAACCATTGCTTCTGATGGTCCACCTCGTAGAGGGTGAGCAGGCCTAGAATAGCTTCGCCCGGATAGTAAAGGTTCGCCAGCTTGCTTTGTCCCTCAGCGGGGCCTGAATTCACCCGGTATTCGGTAAGAAAGCTCCCGTCCCTTCTTTGCTGGAAGACAAGGAAGCGTGCCATGCCCTCCAGACCCGAGTATGGAATCGTATTCGGACTTGCTCGTTCGATTTCGCTCAGGGCCACCAGCCCGAGCCCCGTGGCGCCTAACGAGGCGTGATCGGCCGGCTCGGTCCCAAGCGGCGCTGGCCACACAATGCGCATGTGACCGCTGGGGTCGTCACGCAGATAGTTTTTGAGCAGAAAGTTTCCCGCGCGCACCATTGCGGCGAGTGCATTCTTGTCCGGGTGCAAACGGTTGAATAATGCCAGGCTATAGATCGCGCCGGCATGACGGATCACGTTGTATGCACCGGACTCCCTGCCGGTGCGCGGATCGATCAGATAAACGAACCGGCCATCTGATTGGCATGAGCGTTCGAGGTAAGCCACGGAAAGTCCGATAGCGTGTGCGACAGCGCTCGCTGAGGGTCGTGCGGCCGGACAGCCGGCAGTTGGAAGCGGTCCGTGCAACTCTTGGCCCACAGGGACAACGTTCAGGAAAAAGACGCACAGAATTGATGCTACTTGAAAGGCTAGTCTCAATTAAGCCGCTGCCTTTTCTATCCTTGAACTCGGGGTTTCTTCCGTGCTATATCTCTCGTCCAATCAAAAGCAATTAGGTCTGAATCCGACACCCCACTTATCCATTGCGCGCGGGAACCCGCATACGTCACAACCATGTAATACTACCTTGCGTTCAATGTGAAACCAAGGGGTCACCCATTAAAAGGCTTCGGTCAGGGCCTGAAATAGGAAAATTATGATATAGACTATCCGCAAAACATGTCGGAGGAAAGAAATGGCGAGACCAGTTGCGGATAGAATACGAAGGAGCTATTTACCACGTCACCGCGACCCAAGATTCGTTCATAGTGCAATATTGGCGAAAACGAAATCGCAGGAGTAAAAGGGATTGCAGAGCTTGGTTCTTACTAGCCACGATTCACCATTCACGAGTCACGGCGAAGCCGTTGCCGTTTGGCAGCCGAAAATCGGTTCATGGTAAAATATTGCCGAAAACGAAACCCCAAGAGTAAAGTGGATCCGGGGCGGGCGTTACAACCGTTCCGTGTGGATCTGCAGGATCTGCATTTTCTCGAGCTTTACAGGTAAATAGAAAAATCGAGCCCTTTGCGCCTCTTGATCGCTTCGAGCAATCCCGCTGTTCCGGTCATCATATTGTCTCCAAGCGGGGCGCCGAATGTGATCGGCAGCTTGGAATTCTCCACCAGCCGCCGCTTTGGACCGGTCGCTACTACAAGCTCTACGGCATCGAACCCGCAAGCTTTCCTGATATATGCCCCATGACCACCGTCAGCCAGCACTTGCCGGTGGAGCAGCCTGCCTTCCGCCAGGTCTACCAGAAGTGACTCCAGTTTCTCCAGGCTGAGGTCCCGCGTATGGTACTCGACAAAGCCGGCAATTTCACCGCCGTCAATGGCTGCACAGACCGTATGCGATGTGGCTATATCGAGGACGATGAATTTTCTTTTCCCCCTCAACTGAAAGTCCAGGGATGCGCCGATTATGGCCGCCATGCCGCTGTCCATGACATAAACTTCCCTGGTGGGAAGAGCTGAGGCTGTTTCGGCAATCGATCTCAGGCGGTTCAAAAAGCCGGGGACCTCTCCTCTTTCGTAAAGCAATGCATCCGGCCATGGCGCACGTTCGAGGGCTGCTTTGAATATCTCATGGCGAAAGTCCAGATGGGATTTTCCTGCCGGAGGCACGCCATGGTCTTGAGCACACACGCCGACGACATCGAATTCGAAAGGCACGCCGAAATCCGCTACCATCCTTTCCAGATGTTCACGAGGGAAATCAGACAGTGTCAGGGACGTAAAATCGCCTGACTCGGCAACTGCTGCGGCTTGGGAATCTTCGATTATTGCGAGGCCCGCTTTGCGGATGCGCTCGGGGTTGTGGCTAAGGGTTCGAGCAGCCGAGGCGGTAATCACAACTTCGGCTTTTTGGGCCTGCCGTGAAAGGACATCCAGCAGAGCGCCGCCGCCCATTTCGACGCCGGTTATGAGAAGGTTTCCGGCGATGCCGGCCGCCCGTTCGGCCAGGTAAAGAACCGGGGACCTCACTACAGCCTTGTAATGCAGACCCGGCAGATCATCGTAAAAAAGAACGTCCAATGTTCCGGCGCCTACGTCCAGAAGCAGGAATCTGCTCATTTTATGGACTCCAGCAACGACATTCATCTCCCCATGGTAGCGCCGCCTTCCACGGCGGCGTTCTTCATATCACGCAAAAGGATCTTTATGTCCGAACCACCATCGCCATGGTTTTTCCGTTTAATCCTGTAAATCCTGTCAAAGGTTTTTTTCGAGTCATAGCATCTTTTAGTAAGAGCAGTAATTCATGTCCCTCTGGCCCCTCTTCGTGTCTTCGCGTCTTCGCGTGACCGCTTTTGCAGCCCGCCCGCGGCGCAGGTCCCACCGCCCTTATCCGACCACTGAATAGCAGCGGTCGCATATCTTGGGTTGATCGGGGAACTGTCCCACCTTCTCGGAGCGGACCCAGCACCGTTCGCATTTTTCACCCGAAGCCGTCTCGACCTGGATTTTCAAGCCGGGCAGTTCAACTGCTTCTATCGGTGCGCCCAGGGCTGATTCGGGCACGATCGTCACCTGGGACACGATGAAAACGGTCCTTAAAAGCTCCTCCTGGCCCGCGAACTCTTTCTCGAGTTCGGGTGGAAGGGCCAGGCGCACTCTGGCGTCCAGCGGGTGCCCGATTACCTTGTCGCGACGGGCCGCCTCCAGGGTGCGAAGGACCTCGTTTCTTACCGCCAGGATTTTCTCCCACCGGGCATTGAGCGCTTCGTCCCTGAGGTTGGGATCGATTGCCGGAAAAGACTCCATATGCACCGACGGCCCGCCGGGGCGGTGTGGAATGTGAAGCCAGACTTCCTCGGCGGTAAATGAGAGGATCGGGGCCATCAACTGGACAATGGACTGGAGGATGGCGTGAATCACCGTCTGTGCCGAGCGCCTGGCCACGCCGGTGGTCGGAGATGTATAGAGGCGGTCTTTGAGTATATCGAGGTAAAACGAGCTCAAATCCACAACGCAATAGTTGTGCAGGGCGTGGTAGACGCGGTGGAACTCGAACCGCTCGTATCCCTGGAGGACTTTTTCGATGAGGTCCTGGAGCTGGTATAAAGCGAACCGGTCGAGTTCCTCCATTTGCCCGTATGGTACCGAATCGGTCGCCGGATTGAAATCGTACAGGTTGCCCAGCAGGAACCTGCATGTGTTTCGGATTCTGCGGTACGCTTCGCTCAACCTTTTCAGAATGTCCTGGGAAATGCGGATGTCGTCCCGGTAGTCTTCGGCGGAAACCCAAAGGCGGAGTATCTCGGCCCCGTACTGGCGGATGATTTCCTCGGGGGCTATGACGTTTCCGAGCGATTTGGACATCTTGTATCCCTGGCCGTCAACGACGAAGCCGTGGGTTAGCACGGTCTTGTAAGGAGCGGCCCCCCTGGTCCCGACCGCCGCAAGAAGCGAGGAATGAAACCATCCACGGTGTTGATCGCTGCCCTCCAGGTACAGGTCTGCGGGCAGCCCCAGTTCGGGCTGACGCTCCAGGACGGCCGCAAAGGAGGTCCCTGAATCGAACCAGACGTCCAGGATGTCCATCTCCTGTTCGACTTTTTTGCCGCCGCATCCGGGGCATGCAAACCCGGCCGGCAAAAGGTCCTCGATCGGGTGCGAAAACCAGGCGTCCGCGCCTTCTTTTTCGAACATGGCCACAACGTGATCGAAGACTTCCTGTGAGCTGATATAGGTCCCGCATTCCGTGCACCGGAATACGGTTATCGGCACGCCCCAGGAGCGCTGCCTGGATATGCACCAGTCAGGCCTGTTGGCGACCATGTTGTGGATGCGCTCCCGCCCCCAGCCCGGAATCCACTGCACCCGGTCGATGCAGTCGAGGGCGTTGCGGCGCAGGTCGTTTTTCTCCATCGAGATGAACCACTGCGGTGTGGCGCGGAAGATGACCGGGTTTTTGCAGCGCCAACAGTGGGGATAGCTGTGTACGATGTCGGCTTCCAGCAGCAGTTTGCCTTCCTCTTTGAGCTTGGCGATCACGGATTTGTTCGCGTCGAAGACGAACTGCCCCGCAAAGAACTGCACGTCATCTGTGAACCGTCCCCGGTCGTCCACGGGAGAATAGACGTCGAGGCCGTACTCCAGCGCCGTCTCGTAGTCTTCGCGCCCGTGGCCGGGGGCGGTGTGGACTGCGCCGGTTCCAGCTTCCAGGGTCACATGAGTCCCGAGGACTATCACCGAATCGCGGTCGGCGAACGGGTGGCGGGCTTTCAGGCCTCTAAGCTCCCCGGCCTCGAAAGTGCGGATTACCTTGTAGTCGCGCACGCCCATGGTTTCCATGACGTTTTCGAGAAGGCCCCGGGCCATGATCCAGATTTCGCCGTCAACGCCGGCTGCGGCGTATGTAAAATCGGGATGCAGCGCAATGGCAAGGTTCGCCGGAAGGGTCCATGGAGTCGTCGTCCAGATCAGGACGTAAGCCTGCTTCCCCGAAAGCTCGGGGAATTTCGCCTGGCTCTCGGCCGTGAGGGGGAATTTGACGTAAATGGACGGTGACTTGTGGTCGTGGTACTCAACTTCGGCTTCCGCCAGGGCGGTCATACAGCTTGTGCACCAGTAGATGGGCTTCTTGCTGCGGATCACGCTTCCGTTCTGGAAAAACCGGCCGAGTTCGCGCGCGATGGTCGCCTCATAATCGTAGGACATAGTCAGGTAGGGATTGCTCCACCGGCCTGTCACTCCCAGTCTTTTGAACTCTTCCCGCTGAATGTCGATGAATTTCTCGGCGTAACGCCTGCAGTGCCCGCGAATTTCGGGAAGAGACATCGTCTCCTTCTTTTTCCCCAGCTCCTTGTCCACCTGGTGCTCGATCGGGAGACCGTGGCAGTCCCAGCCCGGAACGTATACGGCATCCATTGCGCTCATCTGTCGCGATTTTACGATCACATCCTTCAGGATTTTATTCAAAGCGGTTCCCAGGTGGATGTGGCCGTTGGCGTAGGGTGGTCCGTCGTGGAGAATATATCGGGGGCGGCCTTTGCCGATCTCGCGAAGGCGCTCGTAAAGACCCATTTCATCCCACATCTTAAGGATCTCGGGCTCCCTGACCGAAAGGTTTGCTTTCATTGGAAAATCGGTCTGGGGCAGGTTTAGCGTAGCTTTGTAATCCATCTGGGTCTCCGGTGTCTGATTCTATTAAAAATGCAGGGATATTGAGATTTCCCTGCTCATCATGATCAGGTGGCAATTTATATTATCACTCGGCCCAATGTCACAAGCAGGCCACCGCTGCTCACGCGAAAGCCAAACATATATTCTATCACAGCGGATTGTATACCGGAAGCCCGGAAATCTGATATCTCGATTAAGGGTGATGGTGGTAATGGCGGAAATTGGCCGGTTGCAAATAACCTGTGGAATAGGGCATCAGGAGGTTTTAAAATGGGACGCAGCTGGTCCGATTCGAGTCTATACAACCTCTAAATTGTGCTGAATCGGATCTCTGACCTCCAGCCGAAAATCGGTTCCTCAGTGTGTATTGTTGGACTATCTTTCCGTTTAGGCTTTCGAAGGCTGCAAGGGTTTCCTAGCACAAAGGGACAGTGCTAACGTTCCGCTACACACAAATGATTTCTCCGTTCGTCTTACCAGAAGGCATCTGGGGGGTGTGGTTTTTCACCGCTTATTTCGTCTCATGGTGAGTGAATTTTAGATTATCAAAATCACAGCGACCGCCTCCGGGATGCTCCCGCGAGACCACGGACTGACGCGCCCTCGGCCAATTCAACTCACCAGCTTATCCCCATGACTCTCAAAGAGTCTTGTGCATCTGCACAGTTAAGCCTTGCCGCTGCTTTTAGGTCCTCGATAGCCTGGTTGTTGTGGCCGAGTGCAACATGGGCGACAGCCCGGTTATAATATATATTACCAGAGTCGGGATGAATCTCGATGGCACTGTTATAGTCCGAAATCGCCTGTGTGTAGCTGCCGAGTTTGGCATAGACGAGACCTCGGTTACTATATGCCTCCGCCAGTTTCGGGCTGATCTCGATAGCCCTGTCATAATCTGAAATCGCCTGCGTGTAATCACCGAGTTCAAAATATGTAGTGCCTCGATCATAATAAGCATAGGCATACCCAGGCTTTACTTTGATGGCCCTGTCATAATCTGAGATAGCCTGACTGTTATTGCCGAGTTTAGCGTAGGCGCTGCCTCGGTTATAATAAACATCTGCATTCTCAGGATTTATCCCGGCGGCTCTATCATAGTCCTTAATCGCCTGCTCATTGTTGCCAAGTTTAGCGTAAGCGATACCTCTAAGCAGAAGGGCCTTCCAAGAACGTGGGTTGAGCATGAGCTCCTTACGGCACTCTTCTATGGCCTCTTCGTATTTCCCCAACGCCTCAAGCGCAGTGCCCATGTTGGTGTGGGCATTTTCAAGGTCAGGGCGGAGCCTGATAGCCTCGGCAAAATGCTCCATCGCCTCCTGGTCTTTACCCTGCTTCAAGAGAATCGTGCCGAAGTTGTTATGGGCCAAAAACGAGCTCGGATTATTCCTGAGAGTCACGTTCCACAGCGTCGAGGCGTCAGCATACATATTCCCCTGGCTCCATGTCTTTGCTGCAAAGAGGCACACGACCAGGACCGCCGCCGCTGTGAAGAGCCTGAGCCGTTTCTGGTGACGCTCCAAAACATAGCGGACCGAGGCCGAGACGAACAAGGTTATGGGGCCGATGCAGGCGAGATATTGAAAATGGTCGGCCACATAAGAATAGCGGAAGGGGAAAACATTGAAGAAGCCCAGGGCCGGGAAAAGGGAAGCGCCAAAAAAGAGTGCAGCAGCGACTGGACCACGCCCGATGCGACCGTGGGCCATCCAGAGCGCAATGAAAACAGATGCGGCGGCGAGCGGGTAAAGATACTGCCACCAGATTGTACCGTCTATCATCCAATGCTCGTAATTAAAGCTCAGATTGACCGGCCACAACAGCTTCCACGCGTAGAAGCAAAGAGCCCTGCCTGCAACGAGAACGCGGTAGCCAAAACCGAGGTCCCAGTCCGCGCCGCGCGCGCCGACGTGGGTTCGTTCCAGCCATGCGGTCACAAGTCCCATTGCCGCTCCGACGGCAAAAAGCGGCATCAGGCTCAGCGCATCCCACGTCGCAATCCGCCCCCGCTTCCACCACAGCACAATGAGCAAGGCGACAGGCAGCGTACAGGTTACCGTCTTGGAAAGGAGTGCGCATACGAACAGGAACAGCCCAACGCAATAGTAGAGCGGACGCTTGTCAGGCGAGCAGGCAGGCTGCCTGCCGACCCCGTAAAAGCGGAAGAGGGCGATGGCTGAAAGCATATAAAAGAAGCCCGAGAGCAGATTCTTGCGCTCTGTAATCCAAGCCGTGGTTTCTACGTTAACTGGATGCACCGCGAATACGAGCGCGGCAAGCCACGCTCCCGGGATCTCCAGGCAGAGAAGCAGATAATAAAGGAGGCCAGCCACGCACGCGTGAAGCAAGACGTTAACGAGATGATAGCCGAAAGGATTTAACCCCCACCCCTGGCGCTCCAGCCAGAAAGTCGTAAACACGAGGGGATAGTACTGCGGGCTGGCAAGCGGCTGCGTCCATATGCGCACCAGTCCATCGACCGATGTCAGATTTCTATTCTCGGTTACGTAAGAGTCGTCATCCCATATATAACCGCAGTTCAAAGCGGAAGTATAGGAGAGCACGGTGATCGCGAGAAGCAGCCAAATCTTCCAATGTTTGGGCCTTCCGACTGGATAATCACTTCTCTGTTTGCCCTTGGTACCGCGCATTTAATTGATTTCGATCTCTTTGATCTATTGGTCCGTCAGGATGTTGGTCTCTGGTTTTGCCTCTTCTTGCCACGTAGCCATAAAATTCCAGCCAATCCGAATATTAACAGAGCCGTCATGGGTGTTGAAAGCGCCGGAACTGGGGAGGCTGTACCACCGGGTGTACCAAGGCTAAAGGTAGCCCCTACCGTATGATTCGATGTAACATCAGATATGGTATACAGGTAAACTCCTTGGCTGGCGTTCCACACAGCGGCGCCGGTCACGTCCACCCCGTCATCAGTTAAGGTCGCCAATGCATACTTCGCGGCGGGTGTGATCGTAAAGGTAATACTGCTACCATAATCGGCTGAGCTTGAACTTGAAGTAATTGTACCGTTTCCGGCGCTGCTGGAACTAAGCTCAAAAGGCACCCCAAACGTGGCTTGTATTGTGCGATTGGACATAACATGGGATATCGTATATGTGTAGACGGTCTCGTTGGCGTTCCATGTGATACCTTGGGTTACGTCCGTTCCGTTATCATTCAAGCTCTGCAAGGTATTGCCGGCCGCAGGCGTAATCGTGAAGGTGGCGCTGAGACCTTCATAGACCGTGCTTGAACTAGGCGTGATCGTACCCGGTCCTATGCCGTTCGTCACGATCTGGAAGTAGGGCGGCGCGGGAACCGCCACCTGCACGGGCGCATAAAGCGATGAATTGCTCATGCCCCACTGCCAAACGGTATTATCGCTTCTCACGGCCAGCGACCCATCGCCTCCACCAGCAATGGCAACAATATTGGACAAGCTGCCGAGTCCAATAGCATCAAGTCCCCAGTCCAGGACCGTGCCGTTGCTTGTCAGAGCCATTGAGGTCACCGCGCCAGCGCCTGAGGGGCCTCCACCCGTTATCGCGATGGCATTTGACAGGCCCGGAACCTCCAGGGGCACGCCGCTGTTGGTTGTGCCGTTGCTGCCCAACTGCCCGCATCCGTTGTATCCCCATGCCCAGACCGTGCCGTCGCTCTTGATGGCCAGCGTGTGACCGTCTCCTGTAGCTATGGCGACTGCGTTCGAGAAGCCGGGGACCACTGCCGGTCGGGTGGTATTGCCGCCAATAGTGCCCCAGCCTAATTCACCAAAAAAATTATTGCCCCACGTGTAGATCGAGCCATTCTTCAGCAGAGCCACTGAGTGACCGTTTCCCGCAGCTATGGCGACAACGCTGGAGAGGCCAATAACCTGCACTGGTACATTACTGCCAACATCTGGGAATGGCAGACTCGTGCCATTTCCGAGCTCGCCATACCAGTTCGATCCCCACGCCCATACTGTGCCGTCACTCCTGAGGGCCAGTGAGTGATATGCTCTCGTAGCCACGGCAACGACATTCGACAGGCCGCTTACTTGTACGGGCTCGCTGCTGGAAACTGTTGTACCATTTCCAAGCTGGCCATAATAGTTCGTTCCCCACGCCCAAACCGTGCCGTCACTCCTGAGGGCCAGTGAGTGGTAGGAATAACCCTCCATGGTGCCGATTGCGATGATATTTGACAGACTGCTAATTTGTAGGGGGGTTGCACCGGTAGCAACAATTCCCACTGCCACACCGTGCCGTCACTCCTGAGAGCTAGCGCTTGAGGTTCACCAAACGGGGAGTATGAATAGTTACAGGCTATCTGGCTTATGTAAGTCGATGCAGCTTCCATCGGTGGTGCACCTGCCATGCAAAGCATGCTGAGCATAAGTCCGATTTGAAGGAGGGTAGCCCAATTTGATCGTTTAAGACAATGTTTTGTACCAATTTCATTTTTCCGTTCCATATCACCCTCCTCCTTATGAAAATCAAGTCAAAAGCGTTCAAAGAAAACCGACCCGTTACTCAATCTGCCGCAGCCACGGCGTCGACCTGTCTTTCCTTCTACTTCTCCCATTTACGAATAAAAAAAGCCGGAAGGAACGGACTTGTCCGTTCAAATTCCGGGCTTCCTGGTCCCTTGACTTTTGAAACAAGGTCAGCAAAGTGCAGCGAAAGTTTTTCGCGGTGTGATTTCACCAACGCTGGCGCGCGAAGAGATCTCCTCCGTCCCCGCTACAGCAGGCTGGAAAAAGTGAGCCCTCAGACCTCAGCAGAAAGGCAAATCGGCTATCTCTGAAATGCAGCAGCTTGAAAAGAAGGGACACGTGGTTTTTCGTCCCCATATCCCACGAAGGTTTGGTTTTTTTAACCTTGGAACGTAAATTCAATAGGTGGCTCTCACTGCAGTGAAGCTGTCATATCGGAATGACGTGATCTAACGTTTGCACGACATAGCTATTAACACATGGCAATGCGATCGTTCATCACGAAAGTGTGACAATTTTATTACAAATCTAATTCGGTTCCTCGGCAAAGGCGCCCACTACCCAATTAAGGATGAATATCTAAGATGCTCCCGCTCGCGCGATCGTGATATTTGCAGCCCCTTTCACCCGCCCTTTCTTGTCATCTGCCCCGGCATCTATTGACCCGCTCAGGGTCGTATGTTAAATGGCAACGGTTGGGGCAAAAACTATCTATCCGGAACAACAGCACAGTTTCCAGAATAAATTGGGAAGGCGCAGTTTGCACGAACTCTCCATTGCCGAAAGCCTGCTCGAGATCGTCGTCGATGAGTCTAGAAAACACGGGCTGGAGCGCGTAAATAAGATTAAACTTCAGATAGGCGAATTTGCGGCCGTGGTTCCGGAGTCGCTTACGTTCTGCTTCGAGATGGTGAGCCGCGATACTATTGCATCCGGGGCGCTGATCGAGATCGAAACCGTTGGCATTGTGGCTCGATGTGACGTGTGTGATTCTTCTTTTGAGGTTCGAGACCAGGTATTTCTATGCCCCCGGTGCGGTGAGCCGGCTTTGGAGCTGCTCAGCGGGCGGGAGCTTTCCGTGATGAGCATAGAGGGTGAGGGAGAAGAAGATGGCGGAAATTAAAGTCCCTGTTGTTCGCAACATTCTTCAGGCCAACGAGCGGCTTGCGGCTGAGAACCGGAGGAGGTTCGACGACGCGGGAATTTTCGTGGTGAACCTCATGAGTTCGCCGGGCGCGGGGAAAACCTCACTTTTGGAGAAAACCATCGAAGCGCTCCTCCCCGGCATCGGAATCGCGGTCATCGAAGGCGACCTCCAGTCGTCTTATGACGCCGAACGCATACAGAAAAAAGGCGTCCAGGCAGTCCAGATCAATACCGATGGGGGATGTCATCTCGACGGCAACATGATTCAGATCGCGCTTGACTCGCTCGATCTCTCCGGCGTCGATCTGCTCATAATCGAAAACGTTGGAAACCTCGTGTGCCCGGCCGAATTCAACCTGGGCGAGCATGAAAAGATCATGATTCTGAGCGTTGCCGAAGGGGACGACAAGCCGATTAAATACCCGCTCATGTTCCAGATTTGTTCCGTCGTCCTGGTGAACAAAATCGACCTGCTGCCTTACACCGACTGTGACATGACAAAAATTCGGGAAAGGGTGGGGCAATTGAACCCCGTGGGAAAGATTTTTGAAATTTCATGCAGGACCGGAGAAGGTTTCGCTCCCTGGCTCTCCTGGATCGAGGAGAAGGTGGGCAAGCACCGAAAACTCCGCGCGGGCAAACACTGATAGTGAAATCCTCAGCCGGAGAAACACGCCTTCTACAGGCTGAATCGGCCCCGGGAGAGGAAGCGGGGCGCCGCGTTCTGGTGAAGGTCCGGGGCATCGTTCAGGGCGTTGGCTTTCGGCCTTTTATCTTCCAGTTGGCAGGCCGCTGCGGGCTGAACGGCTGGGTCCGAAACCAGTCGGACGGAGTGGAAATCGAAGTGGCCGGTCCGGCGCAATCGGTCGGGGATTTTATCGGGTCGATTTCCAGCGAGCCTCCTCCTCTGGCAAGAATAGTCACGATTGAAACAACCGACCTGCCATACCGGCAACTCGAAGGTTTCAAGATAATCGGCAGCCGGGAGCTTCAGTCGCGCTCAACCCTCATTTCCCCCGACGCCTGCACATGCGCCGATTGTCTGGGCGAGCTTCTCGATCCGCTGGACAGAAGGTTTCGCTATCCTTTCATCAACTGCACCAACTGCGGCCCGCGCTACACGATAATAAAGGACATACCATACGACCGGGACAAGACGACCATGGCGCATTTCGAAATGTGCCCGGAATGCCGGCGTGAGTATAACGACCCCCTTGACAGGCGCTTTCATGCGCAGCCGAACGCCTGCTGGGAATGCGGCCCTCAGGTATGGCTCGAAGATGCGCAGGGAAACAGGGTCGCCGCCCGGGATGAAGCTCTTGTAAAAACGGCGGCGCTGCTCGACGCAGGCTCCATTGTAGCAATCAAGGGGCTCGGCGGGTTCCATTTAGCGGTAAAGGCAACCGATGAAGCGGCTGTGAGCCGGCTCAGAAGCCGCAAAATACGTGAGGAAAAGCCCTTCGCGGTAATGTTCCCGGCGCTCGACGACATAAGGCGCTATTGTCGCCTGAACGGCGAGGAAGAAGACCTGCTGAAAAGCCCTGCCAGGCCCATCGTGCTCCTGGCGAGGCGCTCGGATGAAACCGGCCCCGCAATCGCCGAGAGCGTCGCGCCGAAGAACAGGTACCTGGGCGTCTTTTTACCTTATACGCCACTCCATTTTCTCCTTTTTGAGAACGCTCCATACCGTGCGCTGGTAATGACCAGCGGCAACCAGAGCGATGAACCCATCGTTATGGCCGGCGCGGAGGCCCGGTCGCGTCTGAGCGGAATTGCCGATTACTTCCTCTTTCACGACCGCGAGATTTACATGCGGTGCGATGACTCGGTGAGCAGGATACTCGCAGGCAAACCCCGCCCGATGCGCCGCGCCAGGGGATATGCGCCGCTGCCGGTTTTCCTGCGCGGCTCCGTTCCTCCCGTGCTCGGTACCGGGGCGGAACTCAAGAACACAGTCTGCCTTACGCGCGGGAATGAAGCTTTTGTCAGCCAGCATATCGGGGACCTGGAAAATCTGGAGACACTGCGCTCATTCGAGCATGCCATCGCCCACCTGGAGCGCATCCTGGAGATCAAGCCCCAACTTATCGTTCATGATTTGCATCCTGACTACCTCAACACCCAATGGGCGATGAAACAGGTGGATCTGCCCACAGAGGCCGTCCAGCACCATCACGCGCACATTGCGGCGGTAATGGCGGAGCGCGGGCTCGAGGGCGCCGTGATCGGCCTAGCGCTCGACGGGACCGGTTTTGGCACGGACGAAACGATCTGGGGCGGCGAACTCCTTCGGGTGGACGATCTCGGATTTGAGAGGCTTGGCCATTTCAGGCAGGTCCTTCTGCCCGGGAGCGCCAGGGCCATAAAAGAACCCTGGCGTACGGCCCTGAGTTATCTGTGGAGCATAGACCCGGAGGGCGTAGAGCACAGGTTTGCGGATTTTTTGGCTGCCTGGCCGAACCCGGACGCAAAAATAGTTTTGCAGATGCTTTCGCGGCGGTTCAATTCTCCGCTAACGTCCTCGTGCGGCCGGCTTTTCGACGCCGCAGCCGCTCTTTGCGGTATACGCCGGTCGGTAAATTACGAAGGGCAGGCGGCAATCGAACTGGAACAGGCGATTGAGCCCGATGACGGATATTATGAAGGCAGGTTGGAAAGCGGTCCAGGTCCCATCCTGATTGACCAGTTCCCGATAATAGAGGCGTTGATCGAAGATGTGAGACGCGGGGTCCCGGCGGGCAGGATGGCCGCTCGCTTCCACAATGGCGTAATTCGCACTCTGGGCGAAGCGGCAATGATTGCGGCCGGAAAAACGGGCCTCAACCGGATCGCTCTTAGCGGTGGAGTTTTTCAAAACACCTATCTTTCGGAGCGATTGGAAAGAGATCTCCTCAAGATGGGGCTCGAGGTCTACAGCCATATCGAGGTCCCGGCAAACGACGCGTGCATTTCCCTTGGCCAGGCGTGGATCGGCGCCCGGAAGATCATGGCGGGAGCAGGACGCTGAGAACGATGTGGTTTGAAAAATATTGTCTTTACCCCTTCCCATATCTTTTCGCACGGGATATGTGGCCGTGAACCGTTCAAGGAGCCGTTGCAGATGAAATACCTTGATGAGTACAGGGACCCTGAGCTTGCAAAGAGCCTTATCGAAGGCCTTCGGCACAGGTCTTTCTCGAAGGGTGAGGTCCGGCTCATGGAGATCTGCGGCACGCACACGGTCTCCATTTTCAGGTCCGGCCTGCGAGAGCTTCTGCCCCCGCAGATTAAGCTTATAAGCGGTCCCGGATGCCCTGTTTGCGTTACGGCAAACGAAGATATAGACAGAGCAATATGGCTTGCCGGGCAACCCGGCGTCATTACGACTACTTTCGGAGACCTGGTGCGGGTGCCCGGTTCGTACTCATCGCTCAATATCGAGAGGAGCAAAGGGGCCGACGTCCGGATCGTTTATGCCACCCTGGACGCGCTTCAGATCGCCCGCGAGAACCCGGACCGCCAGGTCGTATTCATAGGCATAGGGTTTGAAACCACCGCGCCGACCATCGCCGCTGCGGTCCAGCAGGCTGCGAAGCTGGGGGTGGATAATTTTTCGGTCTTCTCAGCCCACAAGCTGCTTCCACCCGCTATGAGAGCGCTGCTCGATGCGCAGGAGGTTAATCTGGACGGCTTTTTATGCCCGGGTCATGTCAGTATAATAATCGGCGCCCGCGCATATCAGGAAGTCGTGGACAAATACAGGGTGCCGTGCGTTATCACAGGCTTCGAACCCCTGGACATTCTGCAGGGCGTCTCGATGCTTGTAGACCAGGTCGAAAGCGGGCGGGCTGCTGTTGAAAACCCGTACCGCCGCGCTGTTACATGGGAAGGAAACTCAGCGGCGCTCAAACTCATAGACGAGTTTTTCGAACCTGAGGACTCAACGTGGCGCGGAATCGGGGTTATCGCGAAAAGCGGACTCGGGTTTCGTCCGGAGTGGAAGAAGTTCGACGCGACCCACAGATTCTCGATGCCTGAGATCAAGGTTAAAGAGCATCCGGGGTGCAGGTGCGGAGAGGTCCTTCGTGGAATCATGACGCCGCCCGAATGCGGCCTTTTCCGGAAAGTCTGCACGCCGCAGGACCCCAAAGGGCCGTGCATGGTGTCCGGCGAGGGGACCTGCGGGGCTTATTACAGATATCATAGCGGATAATCGGAAACCGGTCCGCAATCTCAAAATACACCAGGGGATAAGAGCAATGGACCCGGGACTCATCCAGCTTGACCAGGGAAGCGGCGGGCGCGCCATGCACGAGCTTATCGACACCCTTTTCATGAGCGCCTTTAATAACCCGCTGCTCGACGAAAGAAACGACAGCGCCGTTTTCGAAACCCTGGACGGCCGTATGGCCATGACCACGGATTCCTACGTGGTCGATCCCATTTTTTTCCCTGGTGGAAACATAGGGAGCCTTGCCGTGCACGGAACGGTAAACGATCTCGCCATGCGTGGCGCTGTTCCGCTCTACATTACGGCCGGCTTCATCCTGGAAGAGGGGCTTGCCTTCGACGATCTGAAAAAGATTGTTGCTTCGATGGCCGAAGCGGCCCGCGAGGCCGGCGTGCTGGTGATTGCGGGCGATACCAAGGTGGTGCCGAGAGGAAAAGCCGACAAGCTGTTCATCAATACGTCCGGAATCGGGATCGTTCCGCCCGGGGTCGATATAAGCGGCCAATACGCCCGGCCGGGCGACGTTGTGCTCATCAACGGCACGATAGGCGACCACGGCATGGCGGTACTTTGCAAACGGGAAGGCCTTGCATTCGAAAACGAGATCAAAAGTGACGCATCCGCCCTTAACGGGCTGGTTGGAGTGATGCTGGGCGCTTTCGCCGGAATACATGTCCTTCGCGATCCGACCAGGGGCGGTGTGGCGACGACCCTCAACGAAATAGCCGAGCAGTCCGGCGTGGGCATCAGGCTGTTCGAGGAGGCGCTTCCCATTCGGGAGGACGTCCTGGGCGCGTGTGAAGTGCTGGGACTCGATCCGCTTTATGTGGCAAATGAGGGAAAGGTCCTGGCCATTGTTCCCGCGCAGGGCGCAGACGCCGTGCTTTCGGCAATGAAGTCCCATCCGCTTGGACGAGGTTCATGCCGCATAGGGGAGATCGTCCCGGAAGACCCGGGAAGGGTCTTTCTACGGACCCGGATTGGAGGGCACCGCATAGTGGACATGCTTCGGGGCGAACAGCTCCCGCGTATCTGCTGAGAGACTGAATCCGTCGGATGGGTGCAGGCGAAGACTCGTAGACCCGTAGGATGGCTGGAGCGGAAGCGCAACCCATCAAGTCTTTTCGGAACAGTTTTTCATGTTTCATCGGGCCTTTTCAGTCTTTTTCGCGTCTTCGCGTCTTCGCGTGAAAGACTGTCTTTTCGAAACAGTTATTCATGTCCCCTTTTGGGACTTTTTCGCGTTCTTTTACGTCAAGAAACGCTTTTTCGCGTGAAAGACGCATTTTTGGAACAATCGATGCTTTTGAGACCGAAATCCATATCACCCCAAAAAGGGGCTAAATGCCTTCTGTGCGACAATGTCCTGGACGGCATTGCCACCTGCATAGGGATTTGCCCGTCCTGCGTCCGGGATTATCCGGACCGGAGCAGGGACCGGATCGAACTGGTTCACGCCGAATCCAGGGAGATGTTCGGTCTGCCCACCCGTCCCGCGGCCAATCCGGACGGAATCGAATGCAAACTCTGTTTTATGCGCTGCAAGCCGGGAAAGACCCAGAAAGGGTACTGCGGGGTAAGGAGCGGGAGTAAGTCGAGCATGCGAACCGATGGCCGCTCACGCGCTCTTGTCTCCTATTACTATGATCCCCTGCCGACGAACTGCGTTGCCGACTGGGTATGCGCCGGCGGCACAGGCTCGGGCCATCCCCGCTTCGCCCACGACTGCGGTCCGGAAGTGGGTTTCTACAATCTGGCCGTTTTTTTTGAAGCCTGCAATATCAATTGCCTCTATTGCCAAAACTGGTCCATGAGGAAATCCCATCTGTCACCTAAGTGGTCGAACGTCGAGACCCTGGAAAAGGCAGTAACCGATACTACGAGCTGCATCAGTTTTTTCGGCGGTGACCCCGGTCCGCAACTCCCGTTCGCGATTCGCCTCACCCGGGAGCTTCTAAAGACAAATAATGACAGAATCCTTCGAATCTGCTGGGAGACGAACGGCACCGCCGACCCTTCCAGGCTGAAGCAGATGACCAGGCTGTCCCTGCAGTCCGGCGGGTGCGTCAAAATCGATCTGAAAGCCTGGAGCCCCGGAATTCACCGCGCCCTTTGCGGATGCGATAACTCGAAGATACTGGACAATTTCGCCAGGGTCGCCCAGTGGTCTTCAGTGCGGCTATATCCGCCGGCGCTGGTAGCCAGCACCCCTCTGATTCCGGGATATATCAACGAGGATGAAGTGTACGGGATTGCCCGCTTTATTGCAGGCATAAATCCCGATATACCTTATGCGCTCCTGGCTTTTGCGCCGCAATTCCTTATGGATGACTCGCCAACTACCTCCGCCGCTCAGGCAAATGCGTGCCTGGAAGCCGCAAAACATGCCGGCCTCACCCGCGTTCGCCTCGGCAACGAGCACTTGCTCTCTTGAATTTCTGGGTCTTCCGGCAAACGCGTACCCGGACAATTTACGGGCGAGGAAAGGGATTGTAAAAACGTCATTCCCGCGAAGGCGGGAATCCAGGAGGGGTGGCTGGGCGTGGCAAAACAGTTCTTTGTTCCCGCCTTCGCGGAAATGACGTCGTCGAACCGGGATAACGTGAAGAATATTGGAGGTACTCATTTGCCGGATGAACCGAAATTCTTCCCGATGAAATGAAATGGTCTGAATTGGTCTGATTTGGTCGGGTTTTCGGATTTTTTAGTTGTCGCGCGTCTTCTGTCGTCGAAAAACGCGAAGGGATGTAGTATCGGGTAGCCGGATACTTGCTATCCGGGCGCAAAGCGCAAGAGGCGTATGTTTCAGCCGGTTCAGCCGGGGCCGGGTTTGAGGTCCCCTTTCGAACTCGAGCCGCTCCCGGAAAAGAAAAGTCCCCGTGCAATGTGCGGGGACTTTGTGAGCAATCAGGCGGTAAACCTGCGGCTTTTTATCAAATTGCCCTGACAGGGATATCAAGACATTCCCTGATTATCGCAGCCTCCCGTTAGAAGGTCGATAATCTCATCGGGCGTCAATTCCACTTTCTGTTGCTTTCCACGCTCATTTTTCCTGATTATTTTGCGAGCCATGACCATTCTCCTCCTGATAGTAACAGCTATTTGTTGATTCTTATTCTCAGTTGGTCCGCAAATTAACCATTTGATTCGATTTGTCAAGATTCTACCGCACGGCTGATCGGGGGGTTAGTTAGAGCAGACCCCCCCGATCCCCCTACCTTCGACGGCATTTCAAAATGAAACAATTCCCACTTTGATCCTATAAACAGGGGTCTATTCCCACTTTTAATCATAATGGCTTCTGTAGCCGTTTGGCATGATTGTTGATTAGAGAATCAACCTCACTCTATTTCAAAGCCAGAAGTTTAGCATGAATACTCCAGGCACTCGATCAACCATCCAGGAAGCTCCGGCCACTCGATCATTCTCACGGGGTCCGGCCTACCGATCATCCAGGAAGGTTCAGGCACTCTAACCCGGTCATTGCCAGCTACCTCGATGACGATCATCTCCGGGCACTCGATCAACCATCCAGGAAGCTCCGGCCACTGGATCATTCTCACGGGGTCCGGCCTACCGATCATCCAGGAAGGTTCAGGCACTCTAACCCGGTCATTGCCAGCTACCTCGATGACGATCATCTCCGGGCACTCGATCAACCATCCAGGAAGCTCCGGCCACTCGATCATTCTCAAGGCGTCCGGCCTACCGATCATCCAGGAAGGTTCAGGCACTCTAACCCGGTCATTGCCAGCTACCTCGATGACGATCATCTCCGGGCACTCGATCAACCATCCAGGAAGCTCCGGCCACTCGATCATTCTCACGGGGTCCGGCCTACCGATCATCCAGGAAGGTTCAGGCACTCTAACCCGGTCATTGCCAGCTACCTCGATGACGATCATCTCCGGGCACTCGATCAACCATCCAGGAAGCTCCGGCCACTGGATCATTCTCACGGGGTCCGGCCTACCGATCATCCAGGAAGGTCCAGGCACTCTAACCCGGTCATCGCCAGCTACCTCGATGACGATCATCTCCGGGCACTCGATCAACCATCAGGAATACTCCGGCCACTCGATCATTCTCACGGGGTCCGGCCTACCGATCATCCAGGAAGGTCCAGGCACTCTAACCCGGTCATTGCCAGCTACGTCGATGACGATCATCTTCGGGCACTCGATCAACCATCCAGGAAGCTCCGGCCACTCGATCATTCTCACGGGGTCCGGCCTACCGATCATCCAGGAAGGTCCAGGCACTCTAACCCGGTCATTGCCAGCTACTTGAACACGATCAGGCAAGGTCAAGCTTCCGTTCAACGGACTACAATAAAGCTTCCGAGTCTTGCGGCATATAAGGCAATGTGATTGCAGGCGTTTTCCGTTTCTCCGGGGTTCCCGGATTCTTCAGTTTAAGCGATAGCGAAAGCAGGGGAAGGGCTGCTTGGATTTCCGTTTTGGTTTTTGTTTTCTTCGACCCATCCGATATTGAAAGCCGGGGAAGGGGCGGTTCTGTTTGGGCTTCCGTTTCCGTTTCCATGAGAGCATCCGGGGATGAATTTAGGGGAAGGGTTGTTTGGGTTTCCGTTTTCTTGTTCGTATTCAAGTGTTTCAGGTTGTGGTCAGGGTGATCGTGTTTGATGGGGGTTTTGAAATGGCGTGCGAATTCTTTCCCTGTCCTGTTTATGTCCAGGTCCACGCTTTTGACCAGGGGAGATTATTATGCTTTCACAAGTTATCCTGGAAAAAGGTTGAGGAGGGTTGAACGATGGGAGATTTGTGGCAAAAAATTGGAGAGCAATTCGTAATTCCGAAATTTGAAAAAAAATGGAGTGAGTTTTGACAAGTTATCCTGGAAATATTGGCCTGGCGAAAATGCTAAAATCTCTCTCTGCAGCAGCATTTGACGGCCTCGGATTTAATTAGCTTTGCACGTCGGGCGATTCTCGTGGATCAAATAATTTATTTCCAATTTAAGCCGACTATATCAAACGCTAGTTGATGAGAGCCTTCATTGTAAAAGGTAATTTCCATCATGAGACGCTTGGACTTGCGAAGATTTTGGATGAACGTCTCACTGGGGGAAAGAAATACCACATTGGTGCTACCATCGGTCGGATAAACGATACGATATGTCAGGATTGGCCCATCATCGAACTTGGCATGAATTAAAGGGGTAACAAACTGGCCCTTATCTACTTCAACGTAAACATCAGTTTTTTCACCGGCATTTTTGCGAAGATGAAGGGAAGCTGACGCTCCGCCCTGGTATGGGAAACTAAATTGCAATAGAGTATCACTTTTAACTGCAGCAAAATAAACAGTCTTGTTTCGCATGGAATCAGCCTTTTCACCATATAGCCACCCGCCAAAACAGAGAGAAGGTAAAAGAGATATCAGGATAGTTATTAAATAGCGTTTCATTTCATCTCCCCTGTCAGTCAAATTCGCTGCATGATGGCGTCCGACTTTCCGACATGAAGTGGGACGCGAAGTAGGACACATACGGACTTTTGGTATACATTGAAATTGTTTGTTATAATTATATCCGAAGCTGAATAAGGAATTACCTTGCAAATCCTCTCTAAAAACTCCTGTTGTTTTTATTTCTTGTGCGGGAATGTCTCGTTCGGCATACAATAAGCATCAATATGTCTAGAAGCCAACTCTTTAACAGCTTGTTCACAGGCAGGTCGATCACGAAAAGTTTGTGTTGTAACTATTTGAGCGTGAGTCTGAACGGAAAAAGTAATTATGAAAAGAATCCATTCCATTTTTTCTTCCCTTTCATGGGAAAATCTTTCCCTGTTTTTCAGACATTTGCACCAAAGCATAATAAGTACGGTATCGCCAAGCAGTTTATTGAGCGAAAACTTTCGGGTCAAGACCTTTCTTGCATGGTCAAGATCGAGTATCCGGCTAAACATTACAGCTTTTAAATCTCAGGACATCGCTGTCAATTCCTTTTCCGGCATTTCCAGGGTTTCCATTTCCATGGATTCATCCGGCAACGGAAACAGGGGAAGCTCTGTTTTGGAGTCCTTTGCAGTCTTCAAAGGCTGTTCTTCATAGTTTGGATAAACTTCTAAACGCCGGGGCTTGAAGTTGCTTGCAAACTCTTTGACGACCCGGTTAATCTCAGAGTCCAGCGAACGGACCAAAGGAATGATCTTCGAAGCAAGTTCCGGCATGACCTTACAGACGCCCTGCCGGGTCTCGAAAAAGTCTGATACCCGAAGGGCAGTTTTTGCCATGAATTGATAAAGCAGCCGGTCAACGGATGGGCGGATAGGTTCCATGAGGTCGTAGATAAGACTGCTTCGATTCATGCGAGAATTCCCATGGAGAACGGGAAAATCCATGTCGAGCCGGTAGGCTATGCAATACCGCTTAACCCTGCTTTCGAGACAACCGTAAAGGTAATTCAGACAGGCATGGAAGGGTCTTATCGCAAACCGACCGTTCCGGCAGGTTTTTGGACTCACCCTTGTTCCAATCGACAACCAATGTTCTGGAATCGGCTTTGCAGCCGAGACCTTCCATTTAAGAGGGATACCCTCGAAAGCCCCCCAATAAGACATTGCTGCTTGTGCTTCAACCGTCATCATTTGGTCTGGATTTTCACACTTTGAGAGATCACGTTGGAAGCCCCTAAGATAGTGAATGCCGAGTTCAATAGACCGCTTTGCACCAACCGTTAGCGGACTTCCATCGAGTCCTTTCATTTTCAAGCTCTTCAACGTTTCCAACTGCCCACCTAATTTTTCCTGTAACAGTCCGAGTGTGAGTTTGCGTTGCAATTCCGGGCTTGCGAGTGCCTGCCGCTGCTTCACAATCGGACTTATATGCTCAGTCGGGAGCATGTCTGTAACAAGATTCCCCTGATAGTCGAGCATGCTGACGATTATTTCCATGTCCATCGTCCATTGAATAGCGTCCAGGGTGATGCTTCCGGATTTTCCGAGAATGACGATATGGTCAACGTCACAAGTTCCACGGCTAAGCCATTCTTCTGTGACTTTACCGCCGAACGCAAAGCCATGTTGAAGTCTCAGCCTGCCGCCTGATGCCCGTATATCAACATTTCCGCTCATCACTACTATTCGTTTTACAGGGGAATACATTTTGAACTCCTATCTTTTCGCTTTCGAAGGACTGTGACGATTGGATTGATGTTTCTTGACTGGATTTGATTTGGTGGTTTTTGCTTTTTCAGATTGTGGTTCAGAGATGGTAACTATGCCGATTTCTGTTATTTCTTTGTGCTTTGCACGAAGAAGATAAATAGCCAACACTACGAATTCTAAAGACGTTGGCTCATATAAATATTTTTTTACCCAATCCAGATAATACCTATTTGTAAGTACACGTCCGGTATTAATTGGATCATTTTGTAGCATAAGACGTAAGCCGTTTATTTGCCATCGAAGTAACTCCAAATCGCCACCGGTTAACTCCTTTACCGTTTTAATTAGGGCTTTTGCATTGACAGTACTGGCTAACGATGACAGTAAATCGGAAGGAACCATTGCAGGATTCATCCCTGATATTGAAATGAATTCATCAATCAAACTATTCTCTTTCCGCCCCTCAATTACCGATACGATTTCATCATCATCAGTTAACTCATAGGTACGATCAGCGAGACGTTCATTCTCAGCATCTTCTCGGTAGCGATCATGGAAATCATCAATTGTATAGGAACATTCGTTATCAATATTTGGATTATTATTCAATATATTACTAGCTATACTTAGGACAACATCTAAAACATCAGGATCGTGAGTTGTTCCTGTATTTGCATCTTTAATAGATAGTTTTGGTCTTTCTCCATTTTTAAGATTATCGAGCGGAGTACCCGGTTCATCGGTATACGATGCAAGCTGCTCAATTGGTTTTTTATGTTCATTGAAAGTAGATCGTAATAAATGTTTAACGTTTTCTAGTCCATTGAAATCATTGATCCATCCGGCTAACCACATTTCCATCAAAGCCCATTTCATGTCTTTACGCTTTTGAAGTAGCTTCGAGGCAACTACAGCTTGTTCTTTTGTGCCATCACGATATTCACCTTTTGAATTGGGACGTGGTATAAGCCCATTCTTATGCCAATCTTCGATAGTGCTTTCTTGGAGTTCTTCTCGGTCAGTCTGCTCTTTGACGTATTCAGCTATTTCCAGTCTCGTTTCCATAGATTAATCCTCTTCCCTTTTCCTTAAGCAGTCCCGGATTGAAGTCCTGGATAGCAGGAAGTTTTCAGTCCTGCGAGACGGCTTAGCATCTTTGGAGCTTTTCTTCATAGGCCTCAATCCGCCACTCCTTGAGACTTTTTCCCTCAGTAGCCGCTGCTAATTTCATTCGGCTATGGAGTTTCGCGGGCAGGCGGAATGATTGGAGACTAACGGTATCCTGAGCATCATGGTATTCCACATAATCCTCTGCTTCGAGTTGCTCAACTGGAATAGCATCGAGATACTGATTATTGATGCACTTAACACCCCCACGTCGAGCACGGAGCTTTGCATCATCCTCATCTTTGGCTTCGCCGGACCATACCATAAGCCGCTGAGTCATGGGTTGATTGACAGAATTGCTGCGGTTTCTAAACACTGCGAATTTCTTCATTTTGGATTTCCCTTTAACATTTAGATCATGAGATTTTGTCTTACACTAAGCACTCTAGTAACTTTAGTCACGACATTCAATAAATTTCTTCTTTAGCTGTTTCAGCTAGTTACCTATAAGATGCCGAAATTGCACACGAAAAAAAAGTGCAATTTTCCTTCATATTTTGTAAGTCTGCGGAAAACCAACTAAATAGACTCATCAGCATTCCTATCGGCGACCGAAAGCGGCGAGTTGCAAAATGGTCGAGTGCTAAAGTGAAGTCAATGCACGATCAAAACAATGAGAACTAGAACTTAAGGAGTGTTCGACATGGCGAAAAAGGAGAAGGTTCAGGCTTCATCAGAAGCTGTTCAGAAGGGCGGCGGGTTATGCGTGCGCAGAATCGAACTCCCCAGGAAGTATAAGCTCCTACCCGGTTGCTTATTTCGGGAATTTTTCGAATGGGGATTCGAGCGATTTGCTGAGGAAAGAAACGGTCATCAGGTCAGGACCGTGATCCGTGAACCTCGTTCTTTGAAAATCACATAGAACAAAGGAGAGTATCTAAGAAAAAAAGAAAATCCGCTCTGATTCAATCTTTAGCAGGAACGATCAGGGCGGATTTCTCAAAGGGTTTGAACAGGCTGGCTTTGCCTATCCATGTGATGTTTAGGGCTTTTTAATGCCCTTCGGACGTTTTTGTTTATAGCAAGTTTTCAAATGACTGTCAACTATTAAAGGTAACTTATAAGGGAGGGGACATCTAAGATGAAAAAGAGAAAATACTCTCAAGCGGATGTAGAGCAATATAAGTTAGAGGCTCAAAGGCAAATCGACCATAGATTAGGACAGAAAAAGTCAATTGACCGTTTCGGTACACGTTATCGGACTATTCTGGATAGTATGAACAGATCGGGTTTCGATGCAAATTCCAGCACAGGCAAACGCGTGATGAGAGCTATCGAACAGGGTCATGCGGATTGGGACTTGAACACTATCCGTGGCCATGGAAAGCCAGTACATGTGAAAGGCATCTTTGATGAAAAAGGGAAGATTGAAGCTATAGACCTTAAAAATAAGCTGGAAGTGTCGAAGTGGGGAAAATACGAAAACGCCCTCAAGAAAGCCAGGAAGGGTGACACAGACGCGTTGAAGCCATTCGTCGGTAAAAGCTACGTTCTTGCGGACGGCACGAAGAAAGAGTTCATAACTGACTTCGAGACTTTATATAGATTGGACAAGGCAGAACAACTTCCTAGTGGGGACGAAATAAGTCTTAGCAGCCGGGCTGCTTAAAACGGGAGGGTAAATTCACATGGGCAAAATTTTAGAGCATCCAACAATTCTAAATCGAAGTCGCAAGAAACGACTTCGCAGAGAGAAACGGCTAAAGCATGCGGCACAATCAAAGCAATCGTCCGCCAATTGGAAATCGGCTCTTAACATTATGCTTTCAAGACACAATCCAATTGTAGATTCAGGGGTTCACTTTCTTGCATGTGATTTATGCGGGAACCAGGATATCGGGAGACAGCCTGCTCTTATCGAATTTGATTCTGAAAAATATTGCGGGTTGCTTTGCCCTGAATGCTTGAAGATCGTGAAGGATTTCATGCAAGCTCATGCACAACAAAATAAGGGGTGTCGAAAATGCTGAGTTCTCATAACCGGAAATGCGAGAGATGCGGTGAAATCGAGCTTGTGGAAGGATGCTTACTTGAGCTTCACCATGGGCCGGGCTGTCATGAGGGATTCACAGAGCTTCTCTGTAAAAACTGTCACCAAAAAGCTTCCTTTGACCAGGGCTACTATCCCGAGAACGTGAGAAAAAAGGACCGTAGCTTTGATGATAGATGTTCCGCAATTTGGCTTGGCATATTCAACCGTCTGACAAGTCTATACCCTGCTGACCCGTCTGTTACTCCTTTCATTACTCAGCAACAAAGAAACTTGGAAGCGATATACGAGTTTAATGAGCGGGCGGATGCTCTAGCCAAAACCCTGCAACGTAAAATGGTCCGGCTTGGCTGCGAGAGTCCTGAATGTAAAATCTGCCGGGAAACGGATATCAGGGTTTTGACTGATAAACGCCCAAAGAAGCTAACCCGATTCCAACGTCGGACAATGAGGTTAATGGGCGGCAAAATAATACTCTGTCAAAATTGTTTCGCGAAACTGCCTTTTGCTCAAATTTATTGGGCGGAGAAATTCCAGACTAAAGAACGGTCTCACGTCATTGCATTGCTGACGGTTCTTAAGGAAATATCCGACAGATTGAGATTGCAGTATTCATTCGGCGAGTTTCTTCCCTGGACGCAAAAGAGGCTTGCTTTGCTATGTGAACTTATCGAGTGAGAAATATCCGCTTTTTCTTTGGGAAATAAATCGGCGGATAAATCCCGCTAAAAAAGAGCAACCAAAGCTCCCCGAAGGCGAAACCACAAGCGAAACCACCGCTGTTGCTGCTTTCGCTTCCGCTTAGGTTTTCGGGCAGTTAAACCTTGTTAATAAGAAGGACCAGATTATGAGAGACATTCAAATAGCTGTTAGAGCACATACGAAGTGTACCCCGGCAAAAGCTAAGCCTGAGAGTTCTGGCAAGAAGAAAGATAAAAAGAAAAGCGAAAAGTCCCTTCCTGCATACGGCAAACGTGTGATGATTCTCGACACGGAAACCGGAGTCGATGAACTTCAAAACTTGAACTTCGGGCAGGCTTGGATTTTCGAGGGAAAAGAGCAAGCCCGTACCGAAAAGGAACCAAAGAGGAAATACCTTTTTCATGCAAACGACCTGCCCGCTAAAGACCTGGAGACTTTGGAGCAATACGCGAACGATAACGCCTTAACCCTGCTCTCCCGGACGGAGTTCATCGACAAAGTATTTGTCCCGGAGATTTGGGAACGTGGCACTCTGCTTGTCTGTTTTAACCTGCCCTTCGACCTTTCCAGGCTTGCTATTGCCGTAAAGACCCGCGACAAAGACAAGAACAAGGATAAGTTCGAATTCTTTTTCTCCGATAACAGTCACAAACCGCGTATTATGGTAAAACCCATTGACAGTAAAAAGGCTTTTGTCGAGTTTCACGGTTCATACCACAACAGTTTTAAGGGCCGATTTCTCGACCTTAAGACCCTCGTCTTCGCTCTGACAAATGAGTCCCATTCTCTTGAATCTGCTTGTGGCGTGTTTCGCTGCGAGTTCAGAAAAACAAAGCCCAATGAACACGGAGTAATTACCCTTGATTACCTGAACTACAATAAAGATGACATGTGGGCCACGTGGAGCTTGTACTGTGCGGTTAAAGCGGAATTCGACAAGCACCCCATCGTTGCTTATGACGGCAAGTCCCTTGAGGCGGGAAAGGCTTACTCCCCGGCTTCGATCGGCAAGGCGTATTACCGGGCAATGGGGTTGCAGCCCTTTGAAGAGCGGCAACCTGATTTTCCGTCTGAAATAATGGGTTACGCCATGACCGCTTACTTCGGCGGAAGAAGCGAATGTCATTATCGCTGTAGGCCCGTCAAAGTGTACCATACTGACATTACCTCGATGTACCCCTCTGTCTTTACTCTTCAGGGACTTTGGGACTGGGTAATAGCCAAAAAACTACATGTCGAGGATGCAACGGAAGAGGTCCGCTCATTAGTTGACGGACTGACAATAGACCGTCTTTTTGAACAGCAAATTTGGAAGCAAATTCCCGGCCTGGTCCTCATAAAGCCTGACGGAGATTTGTTGCCCGTCCGGGGGGATTACTCGAAAGATACCGGCTACCAGATCGGCCTGAATCACCTGACGGTTCCCGATAACGTCTTAAAAGCCGAAGGGACCGAAGGCTTGTGGTTCACATTGGCGGACGTAGTAGCTGCCAAAATTCTGACCGGCAAGACCCCTGAAATTCTAAAGGCGTACCGAATAAAGCCAAGCAAGGGGAAGCAGGATGGGTTAAAGCCTGTTAAACTTCGCGGACAGGTTAATGTTGACCCGAGGGATAATTTTTTCAAAAACGTAATCGAGATGCGGATTCCAATCAAAAAAGAAGCCAAGCGGACGAAAGACCCTGAAATAGACGCCATGCAGACGTTTCTCAAGATTTTGGCGAACAGTACGAGCTATGGCGTATTCATCGAACTAAACAGGGTGGAATTGGAAAATGAAGGCCGCGTCGAGTATTTTGGTCTAAGCCGCATTACGCCCAAAGAGGATAAAGAATACGAGGAACATGGGAAATTCTATAATCCTCTGATAGCCGTCATGATTACTGGAGCGGCAAGGCTTATCCTCGCCATGATGCAAAATAGCGTAGAGGACCAGGGCGGCACTTTCGCCTTTTGCGATACGGACTCGATGAGCATAGCCGACCTTGAAAACGATAATCCGGAAAAAATCGGTCAGGATGTCATTGAAAAATTCAAAGCTCTTGTTCCTTATGACCGGAAGCTCGTTGGGGAAAATGCAAGCCTGCTCGAAGCTGAGGATTGTAATTGGGTGCGAAAGGATTGGACAAAAAACGAGGACGGTGGAAATCTCACGTCGGGCGATTACTTTCCGCTTTATTGCTACATGATTTCCGCTAAACGATACGTCATGTACAACGTCATCCCTGACGTGCAGGGTCATCAGCAAATTGTAATCCGGAAAAAATCCGACCACGGATTAGGCCACCTACTTTCCCCAATAGAGAGCGAGAAAAGGACCGATTGGGTTAATGAGGCTTGGAAATACCACTTATCCATCGAGTACAATTTATCATATACAGAGCCTCATTGGTTTCATGACTTTCCGGCTTTTGCACAACTGTCAATATCGAAGCCGTCTATTTACAAGCTGCTTAACCCAGATTTGGATATTTTGTATTCCCAGCAAATAAAACCCTTCAATTTTATATTAACTGTCCATCCTGAACATGGACTTTTAAATCTAGGTAATAATACCGTACAGGAATTCTATTGTGAAAAATATGAAAAGATAGGGAATAGCAAATGCAACAATCAAACGGCTTGTGATTATTCGAGAACTTGTTTTGCAAACCGTCATATATTCCCAATCTCTCCATTTAGAGGAAAAAAGGAAATTCCAAATTGGGCAGAATTCCCTTTTATCGAGAAACTAAGCAAACAGTCACTTCGAGGCAAACTGATTTTATCCAATAATCGTAGCCTGCAATGGATTAAAAAAGAGGAAGAAAAACGATTGGTGGAAATAGATCAAAAAGTCACAGAAGATATGGAGCTGTATTATCCCGGTCTCAAAAATGTTGAATACGAAAGTGAGTTCAAACGACGAATTAAAAGCATGCGGAAATGGTACAAACAATCCGATGATCTGACGGATACAAGCGGGTTAATTGTAGTTAAAACTATCTTCGATTTTATCGAGGGATATTCCGATCATCCTGAATCAAAATACGATGATCTCGACGGCAACATTTGCAACCCCAAGACAAAGGGTTTGCTCAAGCCCACTGATTTACAGGTAAAATCCATAATCCATATCGGCAAGGAAGCTGAGACCATTCAGGATGAAGAGGAACAGGCTATTTTACCGGAAGAAATGCTGGATGCGATCAAAATATACCAGCGTGTTTCGAAAAGGACTTATCGCCAATTAAGAAAGCAAGCTCTCGAAACTTATAATGCTCTTCGTGAGGTTGAGATAATCAAATATCTGAGGAAGGTAGGCATTAAATCCGATTCCCTCAATGATTGGGATAAAGAAGCTGTTGTCAAAGAGCTTATGAAGCGTTTCCCGGCAATGATCCGCAAAACCGGCATTTATTCAGTTGATGAGGCTGCTCAGGATTTGGGCTTAGAGTCGAGCGATGTATTAATAGGAGTGTTACTGTCTGTTCGCTCCAAAGATGACTTTATCCGTTCGCACATCGAAGAGCAATGCAACTATGCAGAGATTGACCTGGAGACGTTTGACTGGGAAAATCAAAGGTATGAGTTAAATAAAGGCTTAAAAGAAAAGGGTATCACGCAGAAAGACTTTGCGGAAAAAGTAGGCACTACGTTGCCGTATCTCAAAGATTTGCTTTCCGGCAGATATTTTCCGTCTCCGGACTTTCGAATTAAAATGATCGTCCAAGGCAAACGTGAAGGTATCCATTTCACTGACGGCAGGGAACCAGGACCAAAGCATTTCAGAAATGATCCTTATCCGATATCCCGACTTAGCAAAATGCAAGCACAATTAGATAATGGCACTATGGCGGCCTTCCGAAGTAGGTTCTTTGAATTCATTTTTCGCATGTACCAAACTGAATTAGTGTATAGGACGCCAGAGGTAACAGCATATGTGAAAAGGGAAAATGAACGTCTTCGAAAAAGCCGGGATGATGAAAAAGCAAAACAAATTCCCAAACTAAAAATCATCGGTATGGACTTCGGTTCACCTGACAAAGCTAAATCGAAAGTTCCCTTCGAAGTAGATGACATTAAGGAAATATGGGTTGTGCGGGAAATTAAAAATAGTCATCCAAATATCCAGGTCGAATTGCATTGCGGATGTGTTTACACGATCTATAAGAAATATAACCAATTGGCGTTTGACCTGTATATTTTTCCCCAACCGTCTGAAGTTTACAAGAAGGCCAGAGAACAGGGGAAAATTATCCGGATTGAAGGCAAATACCCGAAAGAATACAGTAAAGAAAGAAAACCATTTTCGGGCGAGTTAATGCCAATTGAACCCGTAAGCTTTCACTATAAGGTGAGAGTCGAGGATGTCATGGAGAATATCGAAGCGGGAATATTCCCGAAAGGTTCGGTCATTAAAAAAGACGGAAAGTGGTTTATGAATAGTGTTGTAGCATGGAAATGCTATGGGAAAGGGGGAACACGTTAATGGAGAAACACGTTGACCCTGTGGTTATGCGAGATTGGGAACGATTCAAAAACAATTTATTTCATGGCCCCGATGACGATGTACTACAAGAAATCCCTTGCCAAACGAAAGCTATTATTGGAAAGAATCCTACCTGAAGCTGACTTGGTTTACCCTGACAGTTTGTTTTTGAGTAATTTCAATAGGCTCAGATGAATTTACGGTATTGTTGCGGATTGTGATTCCGGGATACTGCTAAGTAAAAAGAACCGAATTATTGGCAAGGGCTGCTTTTTTTTTAAAGCGATTTTTTGAAACGTTGAGGTAAACCCGCTCTTTATCTCGATTATGATAAAAAGACTTTGACGCATGAGTTCGCCCTTGCTAAACTGCCCGGCGATGACTGGAATTTTTATGCTTTTGTTGAATTTCACAACTTTGGCAGAAGTAATAAGAAGCCCTACCATGAAGAGCTTGCCCCACCAAAATAGTCTTCTCTTCTGGCTAATCCTGTTTGTTCTGATAGTCACGGGCACGTCAGCTTTGGCCAATGGTATATCGGGCACCTATGTCGGGAAGGGCGATAACATCGCAGTTCTCATCCAAATCGTGCAGACTAATGACGGGAATCTGACTGGCCGCTACGAGCAAGTTGTCTTGCAGCCAAACGGCAAGATTGACGATATGAACGCCGCTATCGTTGGAGCGACAGACGGGCAAACAGTCGCGGTCACAATCAATCCGAACGGGTTTCTTACGGGGAACATTGTGGTCTCCGGTACCATTCAAGGAGGCATGCTCCATATTACCGGCGGCGGTAATGGAAGCAACCTAACCCTCAATCTCCTTAAATCCGATGAGGCTGAGTTTCGCAGTCAGGTTGCCATTTTGAACAAAAAAGCAAACGAGATTAACGATTTCCGAATGCGGCTAGACGCGGAAAAATCTGCTACTGAAGCACGTGAAAGGATTGAACAACAAAAACGCGACTTTATTGGAAAAGCAAACGAACTTATTCAAAGCATGCAAGACAAAAATAAGCGAATTGATAAAGCACTCGAATATCTGCTCCAAAAAGAGGCACAATATCACGCCATAATGTCAAAAGCCCGTTCTTATCTTGAAAGAGTTCAAAGACTACCAGGCTATAATAACGGAAATTTACGCAATCAAGTCATTGCAGCTATGAATAAAGGTGTGGCTGACACTAATCACATCTATTCTGAGGTACAGTACGTTAAGGACAGTTATCGAACGAATATTATGCCGATTTTGGAAGAACTAGCACAAGCAACGCATAATTGTCCTGCACAAGATGAAATGGTGAATGATGCCTGTCACAAATTACATGATCCTGGCGAAGCGTTTAGAGCCAAGTGCAAGGCAGTAGTAGATGTGCTTAATCGTCTGGAAAAAACGTATCAAACTGAACAAGCAGAACAGCTAACCATTATTTCTAAAGCTAGTCAAATCCAATAGGAATAACGTCACATTACAGACGATGCTTCGATTGGATGCCACTTCATTTGAAATAGGAATTCAGCAATATGGAAATAAGTAGTATCATCCTAACGTGACTCGACAAAGAGAATGGAAAACAAAAGAGCACGGTTGAATTACCTATTGGTGGAGGTAATCATGGTTTGGATCATCCTGGCAATATGTGCTTTCTATTTCATCTATAGAATCGTGAAAAAACCAAGTAAATGTGATGTGTGTGGATCACCATTTAGGAGAAAACACTATAAGGTGACAATTGCCGGGAAGTATCAATGGCTTTGTCCTAACTGCAACACACAAATGGAAAAAAAGAACAGTAAAGAAGCCTTTAAGGTTAAAATTGGATAAATTCAATGATGGGCTTCTTAACGGAAACTTTGCTTTTTACGATACGGATTCCATGTCGGTGATCGACCCTGTTAATCTCCCCTGGTCAAAAGCGTGGACCTGGACATAAACAGGACAGGGAAAGAATTCGCACGCCATTTCAAAACCCCCATCAAACACGATCACCCTGACCACAACCTGAAACACTTGAATACGAACAAGAAAACGGAAACCCAAACAACCCTTCCCCTAAATTCATCCCCGGATGCTCTCATGGAAACGGAAACGGAAGCCCAAACAGAACCGCCCCTTCCCCGGCTTTCAATATCGGATGGGTCGAAGAAAACAAAAACCAAAACGGAAATCCAAGCAGCCCTTCCCCTGCTTTCGCTATCGCTTAAACTGAAGAATCCGGGAACCCCGGAGAAACGGAAAACGCCTGCAATCACATTGCCTTATATGCCGCAAGACTCGGAAGCTTTATTGTAGTCCGTTGAACGGAAGCTTGACCTTGCCTGATCGTGTTCAAGTAGCTGGCAATGACCGGGTTAGAGTGCCTGGACCTTCCTGGATGATCGGTAGGCCGGACCCCGTGAGAATGATCGAGTGGCCGGAGCTTCCTGGATGGTTGATCGAGTGCCCGAAGATGATCGTCATCGACGTAGCTGGCAATGACCGGGTTAGAGTGCCTGGACCTTCCTGGATGATCGGTAGGCCGGACCCCGTGAGAATGATCGAGTGGCCGGAGTATTCCTGATGGTTGATCGAGTGCCCGGAGATGATCGTCATCGAGGTAGCTGGCGATGACCGGGTTAGAGTGCCTGGACCTTCCTGGATGATCGGTAGGCCGGACCCCGTGAGAATGATCCAGTGGCCGGAGCTTCCTGGATGGTTGATCGAGTGCCCGGAGATGATCGTCATCGAGGTAGCTGGCAATGACCGGGTTAGAGTGCCTGAACCTTCCTGGATGATCGGTAGGCCGGACCCCGTGAGAATGATCGAGTGGCCGGAGCTTCCTGGATGGTTGATCGAGTGCCCGGAGATGATCGTCATCGAGGTAGCTGGCAATGACCGGGTTAGAGTGCCTGAACCTTCCTGGATGATCGGTAGGCCGGACGCCTTGAGAATGATCGAGTGGCCGGAGCTTCCTGGATGGTTGATCGAGTGCCCGGAGATGATCGTCATCGAGGTAGCTGGCAATGACCGGGTTAGAGTGCCTGAACCTTCCTGGATGATCGGTAGGCCGGACCCCGTGAGAATGATCCAGTGGCCGGAGCTTCCTGGATGGTTGATCGAGTGCCCGGAGATGATCGTCATCGAGGTAGCTGGCAATGACCGGGTTAGAGTGCCTGAACCTTCCTGGATGATCGGTAGGCCGGACCCCGTGAGAATGATCGAGTGGCCGGAGCTTCCTGGATGGTTGATCGAGTGCCTGGAGTATTCATGCTAAACTTCTGGCTTTGAAATAGAGTGAGGTTGATTCTCTAATCAACAATCATGCCAAACGGCTACAGAAGCCATTATGATTAAAAGTGGGAATAGACCCCTGTTTATAGGATCAAAGTGGGAATTGTTTCATTTTGAAATGCCGTCGAAGGTAGGGGGATCGGGGGGGTCTGCTCTAACTAACCCCCGCACGGCTGATCGGGGGTTATCTAATCACACAAGCCCCCGACTTGCCTACCCTTGACGGTATTTCAAAATGAAACAATTCCCACTTCACCCCTAAAATCGAGGGCATATTCCCACTTTACCGTTCAATGAACACAAATGTGATACAGACCCCTGTCACGAACGCATTTCGCCCAAGCGGCCCTACTACTCGCCATGCTCGGTTGGATCGGTCAGCCGCCCCATGAAGAGAATGTCACCGGTGCGGTTGGACCGAATGATGTAGACAAAAGGATGATCAGCCACGAATGGAAAAGGTTCGGCCGACCGCATGGCCGCTCCGGCTCGAATATTAACAGCCGTAGCCGCAGCGGCTTCGGTTCCCTCTTCGTTGACGTCTACGAACGCCTTGTGCATCACCAGCCCAATGTAGAGTGGCTCAGCGGGCACATTGGCAATACCGGTGAAGTCAGCCTGACCGACAATGAAAGCCTTCTTCATGCCCAAGGTAATCAAAGTGTTATTGAGGTCTAGCGCGCTGGTGTTCTTGAACTTTGGAAGTGACAATGCCACTCGGACAGACCTGCTTTTTTCCAGCCAGGAAGCCAGGTTTTCAGCGTTGAAGGACCTCTCCAGGTCCGCCAATCCGTCCATCTTATCCGGCAGCAGGACAAGCATGGATGCCTCACCACCTTTGTATGGCATGACGAGGAGCTTGAAACCATCAAGTTCGGCCAGGCCAAAAAAATGCGTCTGCTTCATCATTTTGGCATCGACGTCTTTATTGCGAGAAACGTGAAACTTCTCCTGGCTACTTGCTTCTTTCCTGAACTGCGTCTCCCAGGCGGCTTTGAAATAGATAGCGTTGGTCAGCACCAGGCGAGTATCGGGCGTGATAGCATTGGGTCCGATCAGGTTCTGGATCTTATCGCTTGTCTGATCGGAGACCCATCTATTGATCTTATTTCGGGCAGCAGGCCCGTTGCTGAAATCGACCGGTTCAATACTGCCCTTGAAACTCTCCGTAATGGCCTTGATAAACTCCGAATTGAGCGGGTAATTGGCCTTAACCCAAAGACCGTTTGCTAGATGGAGTTCCAGACCATCCTGCAGTGGTTCATTGAGAAGCTTCCGTTGCTTTGCGTATGCCTCCAGCACCAGACTTCGCAACGTAAGCGTTGTATTTTGATTGTCGGAACGGAGGTCCTGAAGGTGCAGCACTTTGGCCATCTCAGTAGAGGTATCCCCTTTGGCGCCGATAAAAGTCATGCTTAGGGCGGTGGCGATGCATTGAGGCGAAAAGAATAAGTTACCAGGATGCTGGTGAAGTTGAGCGTAGAGGTCGGTTGCGAAAGCATTTTGGGATTGGGCGAGTTCCTCGGCCTGAGTGTAAGTTCCCTCATCTATTGATCCGGAGGCTGGAGTAGAGAGCAGAAAAACCAACAGCAGAGGGGCAGCAGCAATGATTGGGTTCATGACATTCTCCTTCGGATTTTCAGCAGACACCACTACTCATCGTCATCTAAATAGCGGTAGTTGAAATCGATCAATTTTGCAAGAAGCAAGATGATGGAATGGCAGGGAGGCTTATTTTGTCAGAATTCCGGTTGAGATGGATGTCACTATTTGGGAGAAATGATAAATTGCATCACTTCGACGGAACGGTCTTCGCAGAACAGGACCAAAAACACGCAACCCGTCTCAAGGCGAGACTTTCTTTCCAGCTAAGGCCCTCGGTTTCAAGCTGGTTCCCGTCGAATCCGCGCAAGGTGTTTCTTAGAAGAAGTTATGACGACCATCCTTGCTTTGCTGGCTGAACGTCACCTGCAAGATTAAACGGTTTGATGCCAAATTTGTTTAATTATTAGCTGTCAAAAAAAGTGGAGTCGTTGACCGACTCCACCTTGAATCCATCAAGTTTAAATCATAAAGCTCATTTAGCTGGCAGATCAAGATGGTCAAATTTGCCAGCACCAGTGCCGTCAGTGCAGTAAAATATTTTTCCTGCAGCCATTTCGAACTTGTTGGTGCCATCGGAGAAGACAATAGGACCAGAGGCCCACGCGGGTTGTTTGAATACTGACTCGTCGAATACGACGGCATTGCCTCGGAATGCGACTTGTGAGCTTCCTTGATCCGTTACTTGAACTCCCCCTCCAGTGAGCATGGCAACGATTGGGGTACCCGGCAACCGAACCTTTCCATGTTGTAGCGTTTCGGATTTGCCTCCATCGCCGACCTGATCATATATAAATGTCATCGATTCTGGAATGCGATTCTTGTTTCGCAGCATGTCGATTTCCGCAGCGGACGGTGTAAGTAGGTATTCGGGAATCCATGACTGTGGACCATCCTTGCCGTCTGAAACCAACCAATAATTGGGATACCTGGACTGTCCACCCCACTTGACTGCTAGTTTCACAGTATCAGCGAACTTAAACTTTTGCGCCATCCCTTGAGGCTTAGCGACCTTCATCGGTTCGGAGTCAAACTCTTTGATTCGAACATATGCCACGCCACCCTCCGTCAGGGATGGTTTGATCACTGTGGTTTGCACACCAGTCGCCTCCGGGGACGTAGCATTGGTGCCCCTTGGTTTGTCACTTTCCCCACAATTCGATAACGCGGGCAGGCACAGCAATAGGGCAAGAACTAAAATGAAGGGTCGAGACAAACGAATAGTTCGGAGATAATCCATCTTTATTCCTTTTGTTTAAATTGTTTAAATCACATATTGCCTATTCAGACATAGCTGCACCTTCAATTTGAACGAGTCAGCTTAAAAAATCACTGCCAAAATACATTAAATTAACTTGTCAAACTATTTTTTTCGATAACACGGCGTGTTTTATGCGGGAAGGGAAAACTAGACAAAAGACCGTAAATTGTCCCGAATCAGAAACCCGCCGCCGCGCCGCGTCAAACGTTGCGGGCCGGCCGACACCTCCAAAACTGGGCAAAAAAAACAAACAACCTGTGTTGCCGCAGAGGGCCGTTTGTCTTTTTGCGCTCAACTGGCCAATGTATTTCTTAAGGCCCCCCAATGAGAGATTTTCGCGAAGTTAACGAATAATGCTCCACAAATAATTGTTCAATTATCAAGGCCAATTATCGAAAAACGAGAGCACATTCTTGGTGTCGTCCATATAAAATACCCAATTCCTACCCAGTAAAATCCTCCTTGCATATCAATGCCTTGTCGATTACAGGCTAAATTGCTCATAAAGGGTTTCAAAGGAACAAGCCAAAGCTAACCTGTCGTGAGGCTGGGACGGAAAATCACGGGTCTCCTGAGAGATAGCCGGTTGCCTTGCTCCGTAAAAACAATCAAGCGGTCTCATATTTATTCGTTCAATCCATCAGTTGAAGCGCATCGATTGGAGCTATTTTATGACCATCATAAAAACAGTGAAGCTGATTTTACGAGGTAGGAAGCGAACTGGAAGTTTTAGGTGCACGAACATCTCAAAATGGGCTGTTGCTGTGACCATCACACTCGCTACCCTTGCGACAGGATTGGTAACTCAAGCCCATGCAGACACTACCTTATATTACACGGGCAAGCCATTCGACCCATCTTTCTGCTCTCCTCAAGCCTTCAAGTGTGCTACAGGCAACGTAACGGCGGCCGTGACATTCGACAGTACAGTTACATCGGACTTCACCGGCGCAGTCGTGCTTTATCTTGACGGTAGCTCGACTGGAGTTGTTTCGTTTACAGTGTCAGCCGCTGGCACCACAATAACCCGCACTGTTAGTGATGAGTTGAACCCTGCTTACGAAAGTGACTATTGCGAGGTCGATTTCATTAACGGGCAAATTGTATACTGGAATATTTATGTCGATGAGATACTTAATGGGAGGACTACACTTATTGAGACCAACTCAGATTACGATGACGAAGTTGACATTGTGACGAATCCCGAAACTTACGGCATCAATCAAAGCACCCCTGGGACATGGGGCTTAACCCCGCCAAGCCCGCCGGGTCCGGTTGCATCCTTTACCGCCGAGCCCACTCACGGTAAGGCCCCCCTGAAAGTACATTTTGCCAACAGTTCTGTCGGAAGCTTCACGAAATGTCTCTGGAACTTTGGAGACGGCGGAACAAGTAAAATCTGGAATCCTAACCATACTTATAAAAAGGCCGGTACTTACACGGTGACACTTACCATGACGGGAGCCATGGGAACGTTCACTTGTACTCAACTTAGGCTCATCACGGCTTACGCTGCTCCCAAAGCAAACTTTTCTGCCACGCCCAGGTCCGGGGATTTTCCGCTGACGGTGAATTTTACGAATGTATCCACCGGTGTCATCACGAGTTGGCTGTGGAACTTCGGAGACGGCACGACGAGCACGGATGGGAGCCCGGACCACACCTACTACAGCCCCAGGACCTACAAGCCAAAACTCACTGTGTATGGGCCGGGGGGAGGTAGTTCCAAGACCGGGAGTATACGAGTGGAAAAGTGACAGAAAGGTCTGAACTCGGACAGGCGGGAAATTTCTGCCCGAGATTACGACTCCCGGTATAAGGGCTGTTTATCTGTTGGCGTCGTGGGTGGTTTTGATAACTTCTGAAATCAGGGGTAGAGTAGAGGGCAGGCGTTGCTTGCCCTCTACTCTACCCATACTTCCCGCGGTTAATAAAACAGTTCATTGACCGTTAAAACACCTGTCATAATGCACATTATGCGTTACTTTTATTTGAATCTCATGACAAGTACAGGGAGGATTCATGGTTAGGAAAGTTATATCAATTATTTCACTTTTATCCATCGTCTTGCTTTCTAGCGCCATGGCAAAAAATATAAAATCTGGTACTAGCCAGTATGATTTGTCACAAAAAGAGAAACACGATATACTCAATAAACTTCAGGAAGATGATAGCTGGGTTATGGATCTTCTTAAAGAGAGGACGCTCTATACTGAGGCAATGAAATCAATATCAGTTGACACAGTGGAACTTAGTAAGAATGGCTCAACATATCTAATAGTTGAAGTTTTAATGACGGAATTTCGCGGAGCTACTGGTAGAAATAGCAGTCACTGGGTCTATGAAAAGAAAGGCGATAATTATCGACTTCTTCTTGATGATGCAAGCTGCGCTGAAATTAATTTAGAGAAAAACATAACGAATGGATATAAAGATATTTCTTGTACTTCTCTTTGGGGGTATGGGGACGGTGCGTTTGTGTTGTATAAATATGATGGAAATGTATACAAGCAAAGCAATTGCTGGTCGTTAAAAAATGGCAAAAGAACAAAAGAAAAATGTAAGTGAGAATATTGGGTTAAGTGAAATTAATGCCTTTGCTCTGGAAGTTACCGCCATAACCGGTCAAACCAATCGCTGGATCGGTCGCCGTGCATCTCAATCCAGTTCGAGCAAAGATGGTGATGAAACCGGAAGAGTACGTCCATAGCACCTATCGGTCTTATGTAACAAGGGTCCCGGAGGGTATTGTCAGCCCGGACACTATCCTTGGGATGTCATCAGGGGAAAGGAGTGAAGCTGCGCGGTGCTACCGGGATTTTGTTGAAAATGCTCCGGGGGATGAACTGGAAAACCCGCTCCGGAAAGTCTATGGCGGAATGATACTTGGCAGCAAAAGGTTTATTAAGGATGCAGTTGGTCCGCAAAACCAACCATTTGCTTCGATTTGTCAATACACCACCGCACGGATAATCGTTTGATTCCCGCCTGCGGCACCGTGAGATTTGGCCTTAACGGCCGTGTCCGCCTCCACCGTGAGAACCGCCCCCACCGCCGCCGTGCATCGAACCACCGCCTTCATGAAAACCGCCCGCGCCGCCGCCTTCATGCCCGCCGCCGCCAAAGTCTCTATCGCGGTCGCGGTCCCTTTGGTTGCGGTTGGGACCAAATCCTAATTCTATGTCCGGGCCGTAGTAATATCCGTAGCCGGGGTAGTCGTAGTCGTAGTCGTAAGAGTTATAGCACGGCATAGCGGACTCAAAATAGGTGCCGTCCGGGGTGTAACAGGTATAGTAGTCATCCTGGGAGTAAGCGGTCCCATTGAACCAGTATAGGCCCGCAAACAACGTCAATACAACTGCAAGTCCAATCCTTGCGTTCATGCCGATCCTCCAGTAATGAAAATACGCTTGTATTATCAATACTTTAAGCATTGGACTGCCCGCGAGTAAAGAGCGGGAAACAGGGGGGCATGCACCAGTACGAATTGGATCTATGGTAGCGCCGCCTTCCACGACGGCGTTATTCCTATTCGCGGCAGCCCGAAAAATTTGCGTCCGCTAAACCGCGATATACCGTGCCCGGAGCTGCTTAGAGACTCCGGGCCGGAATAGGAGCGCATTTGGAATTGGTTAACCGGCAGGTGCGGCAGCTAGTGACAGGTTAGAGAAGTTCGAGCTCCGAGGCGTCCGGGGTTGCCCTGTATGTACCGCAACAGAGGATCATGTCGTCGACTTTTTCGAAATAGACTGTTTTGAGCAGAGATTTCTTGGCAAGCGGATCGGACCAGTTATATTCTGTCCACCCGGACCCTTTTTCCCTGGCTATATCGACGATCTCCCGGATGAACTTCTTGCCTTCAGTGTCCTTGACTTCAATAAAATTCTTGCCGACGAACAACTGGTTCATACCATGCGCCAGCATTAGTCCGTTCAGGTCCAGAACGAAGATATACTGCTGATTCTGAATGAACTGTCCTCTCGGGTTCGTAAACTCGGCCAGGGCGATTTCTTTGCCGGTTGAAGCGTAAAATGCCTTGGCCCGCTCTACCCAGTCCACCGCTTTTTGGGGCTGCTTTGTCGTCATGTTGCACTCCTGATAAGGTTTAAGGATCGATTGGAGCAGAACAGCGATAAGATGGATCGAAGCTACTTTGGCACAGTTTCGTTCGGATTTCACGTCCAAAGTTATTCCGGGAGCCGGTTGACCGAAAATCACAATGTTCTCCCGCTCAAGCGGCTTTTCCGCTGAGCACTAGAACTCCGCATGTCCCGGTGTTCTGGGGAAGGGGATGACCTCGCGGATGTTGGGGATCCCGGTAACGAACTGGACCAGGCGCTCGAGTCCCAGGCCGAATCCGGAGTGGGGGACCGACCCGAACTCCCGGAGTTCGATGTACCATCGGTAGTCGTCGGTCGAAATCCCCTTGAGACGCATCTGGTCGAGCAGCATTTCAAGGCGTTCCTCCCTTTGTGCCCCGCCGATTATCTCGCCGGTTCCCGGAACCAGTATGTCCATGGCCGCCACTGTTTTTTCGTCGTCGTTGACGCGCATGTAGAAAGGTTTGAGAGATCTGGGGAAGTTTACGATCCCGACCGGCTTTTTAAAAACTTTCTCGGTAAGATAGCGCTCGTGCTCGGCCTGGAGGTCATTTCCCCACTCGACGGGGAACGTGAATTGTTCTGCCGATTTCGTGAGTATATCTACTGCTTCGGTATAGGTAATCACCTCGAAGGCAAATTCGGCAACGGTCTGGAGGCGGCCCATCAATTCCGGTTCTATGAAACGGGCGAAAAATTCCAGGTCCTCCGAGCAGTCGTTGAGGGCCACTGTGACCAGTTGCCTGATGAAAGCCTGGGCAAGATCCAGGTCGTCCTCCAGGTCGTGGAAAGCCATCTCGGGCTCAACCATCCAGAACTCGGCAAGGTGCCGGCTGGTATTCGAATTCTCCGCCCTGAAAGTGGGGCCGAATGTGTATACTTTTCCGAGCGCCAGGGCGTAAATCTCGGCTTGGAGCTGACCGCTCACGGTGAGATAGGCCGGCTTTGCGAAAAAGTCGTCCCGATACGGGTCGTCGTGTTGCGCCGGGCCGGGGTGCGCCGGGTCGAGCGTGGTTACACGGAAGATCTCCCCCGCTCCTTCACAGTCGCTGGCGGTAATTATGGGCGTATGAACATAGTGAAAACCCCGGTCCTGGAAGAACTGGTGAATCGCGAAGCTCAGCCGGTTTCGCACCCTTGCTGCAGCCCCTATCGTGTTTGTCCTGGGCCTGAGGTGGGCAATCTGGCGGAGGTACTCGAAGGAGTGCCGCTTTTTCTGGAGAGGATAGCGCGCCGGGTCGGCCCAGCCGTACAGGTGGATTCGTTCGGCCTTGAGTTCGACGCTCTGCCCTTTCCCCGGCGAGGCCGACACGATTCCTTCCGCCAGGATGGCGCTCCCGGTCGTGATCGTCTGAAGGGCTTCGCCGTAAGACGGGGAGTCCAGTTCTGCCACCACCTGGAGGCTTTTTAAAGAGGAACCGTCGTTTAGTTCGATAAAACTTATACCGGCCTTGGAGTCGCGCTTTGTCCTGACCCAACCCTGTACAAGAGCCTTTTTGCCGATGTAATCCTGCTCATTTCCAAACAGGTCGGCAATGCGTATGCCTTTTTCCATGATTCGGACCCTGAAGTGATATTGTGAGTGCGAAATTTTGATTTTTCCATTGCTTCCGCTCCAATTATAATGATCTTTGCTCCGTCATGCATTGGGTGTTTAGCAGTGGTTCAATACCGGGGCCGCAGGGGACCCAACCTTTACAAGTATTTAAGGTTACGGTTACTGATTGCTGCTCAGTTGAGACAGCCTATAATCGTTAGTGACATCAGCCATTTACCCGCAAAGAATGTGCAGGGGTTACCCGTCCGACATCTGCGTTGTGCTCTATTCCCAGCCGCCCTGAAAAAACGAGGCGGCAAGAAAGCTCTTGCCAATTTGGAAAGAGTCCGGTTTGCGGCGATTCGGTAAACAAGTGATTCGAAAACGGTGAAGATTTTGGCGCCCTATTTCTTTCGAACGAGGAGGAGAGCTATGTTGACAGTTTCACCTGCCTAAAGGGTATTCGATGGTTGAGACCACGTAGGACGGGTCAGGCTGGGTGTGGATCAGGAGGATCGGGTGCTCTTCCGTGGGTTCTTACATGATCGAGACCATGTGGGAGGGTTCAGGGGGTGAAATCCACACTGAAAACTCGGCCGATTGCGCCCGAAGAAAAGAACTTCATGGTACCCGCAGGCCCATGGCGCTCACCGAAAATGAGGCCATTAACTGTATATCCCATTGACATATCCTTCATTAATTTTATAATATTTTCGAGAACAATAACATCTACTAAGGGGGTGGGTTGTGGCTTGCGTGAAAACTAGAATTTTTAAAAGCAACCGGAGTCAGGCTGTTCGCCTGCCCAAGGAAGTTGCCTTTCCGGAATCCGTGAAGGATGTAGAAATCACTGCGGTTGGCAACAAACGCTTGATTGTTCCTGTGGGCCAATCTTGGGATGAGTGGTTCAATGCACCGGGGGTTTCCGGTGATTTCATGATAGAGCGAAAGCAACCGGAAGACCGACGACGGGAGGCCATGGAATGCTGAAATACCTGCTGGACACCAATATTATCATCTACACTTTGAAAAACCGTCCTCAGCAGGTGAAAAGGCGCTTTCAGAATCATCACGGCCGGATGTGCATTTCCGCTGTAACCTTGGGGGAATTGGTGTTTGGGGCGGAACATTCTCAACAGGTGGAACGGAATCTGGCGGACATCGAGGCCATGGTCGCCCGGCTTGAGGTGCTGCCCTTTGACGACAAAGCCGCATATCATTTCGGACAGATACGGGCCGCGCTTTATCGTTCGGGTCAGCCCATTGGACCTTACGATATGATGATTGCCGGTCAAGCCAGGGCGTCAGGCCTGATATTGGTGACAAACAACAAAAAAGAATTTGAGCGGGTGCCGGGACTGGTGCTCGAAGACTGGAGCGAAGCGTAAAGCGTTGAAGAGATGCGGAAAAAACGTGTAGGAAGGGGTGAATGGGTGGTTAAAAAGGGTCGGGCCGATTTCAACCCGAGAAAGGCTGCGTGCGGTCCAAGCAGGATGGCAGGAAGCAGTCCTCCTCCAAAACGGCCGCTTGAACCTGTTCCGGGTATGGTGAAACTGACCATCCGGGCGGCAAAAACCAAAGCGCCCGAAACTCCCATGAGAGGGATTTTGCGCTCATCCATTTCTTTCTTGAGTTGCCGGGCGCTATTGACTGTTAGCCCAGCCGCTGCAGCCCACATCGTGCCGCCAACAGCCGGTGAGATCAAAGCGTCGGCGGTATGCATATTCGTGCTCCTTAAGTGTCGTGCCGCAAATATGAGCGCGATACAGCTTCCAGTTCACAATATAAAAAAGGCCAAACCGCTCTCCATGAGCATTTGGCCTTCTTGTGCCAGAATATGGGTGAGATATTTTAGAAAAACCTTCCGGGCTTCATACCCTGAGTTTAAAGCAGAATAGCAAGGACATGCCTGCAGTCAATTGATTTCAGGACATTGATTTCAGGACCGGTACCCGATCAATGTCCGGCGGGCTGCGCATCCCTAAGAGGGATATTCCATGATTGAAACCACGTAGGATGGGTCAGGATGGGTGTGGATCAGGAATATCATGTGATTTTCCCCGTAGGCTTTTCCTTGTCTGAAACAATCGGGGTGGTTTCCGGGTGGTTATTCCACACCGGGTGACGGCGGAAGTCCGAACCCCATGCACCCAAGCCCTCCTGAAGAAATGAAGGTGCGCGGCTCCCAGAAGAGGTAGCCGGGCGGAGCGTAATAAAATGATGATTGACCCCTGAGAATAGTGGGTGAATTCTCTGCCTGTTATTCCTGCTTCTCGCTTTCTGCTTCCCGCTGCCGGCTATCGCGATGGCACTTTAATGATCTCCGGCTCGCCCTCGAATTCGTCTCTTAATTGGGCCATCAATTTGGTGGCTCTGGAAAAGCTGTTGACCGGTTGAAGCTGAATGACGAAAATCTTTCCGAGCACCAGGTGCTTGCGGGTTTTGACGACTGCGCTGTAGCCGTTTCCCTTGAGGCGGGCTTTTATCTCCTCGGCCTTCTCCTTGTCCATAAATGAGCCAAGCTGGACTATGTATCGATAGGATCGCAATTTAGGGCCCTCAGCCGTGCCTCCCTGAGCCGGCGTATCGCCATCGTTGGGGACCGTGGCGTTTTCGGTCGCAGGCGCCTGAGCTTCTCCTGTAATCTCCAACTGGACCGAGGCGGGCGGCACTATCTCGGCAACACTTTTGTCACTGCCGCTTGCGGGAGCCTCAGGAATGAATGGCTCTGTTTCTGCCTTTGGCGCACTCCCAACTGGGGACTTGACTGCGGGTTCCTTAACCAGCTCAGGCACAGGTGCGATCCTGAGAACTTTTGAACTAAGGATTTCTTTCCTGACGAGTGAAATTTCTTTAGTCTTCAAAAGGGTCACCGAGGCGACCACGACCAGTCCCCAAAACACAACCAGGGCCGGGACCCAAACAATTCTCCAATTGAATAAAGGTTCCGGTGGTCCGCCTCGTAAATCCTTGATCACCTCTTCGATGATTTTGGCATCCACGGGCTTGCGCTGATACCCGAAAGCTGTGATAAGCGCATTGTCACACAAGACATTGATGATCCGTGGGACTCCATTAGCCTCTTTGATGATGCGCTTCAGAGCGGCTTTTGTAAAAACCGGGTTGTAGAATGAGGACGCTATCATCAACCTATGCTGGATATAAGCAAGGCTCTCATCAGGCGTAAGGGTTTTAATGCGAGTACTAATCGCTATTTCCTGCTTGAGCTGTCTCAATTCAGGCAGATTCAGCTTGTTCTCGAACTCCAGTTGGCCCACGAGTATTATTTGTAGCAGCTTCTCCTGCGAGCTATCCCTATTTGACAACATTAGGAGACGCTCAAGAGTCTCGACCGGCAAGTTCTGCGCCTCATCGATTATCAGCACAACCCTGCGGTCGTTTTTGTATGCGTCGACAAGATAAAGGAAGACTCTGTCAATGAGGTCCGGGAGGTCCTCACCGACAGCCGGAATACCAAGTTCCGAAACGATCTGCTTCATCAGTTTGCCGAAAGAAAGCGCCGCATGGAATATATATACGGTCTTGATTATTTCCGGGTCGGCTCCCTCCAAATATGACCTCAGAATCGTCGTTTTCCCTACCCCGACCTCCCCTGTAACAGCGACTAATCCCTTCCGCTGTTGGATTCCCCAGAAGATTGAAGTGTAGGCATCCTGGTGACTCGGACTCAAAAAAAGAAAATCTGGATCAGGAGTGATGTGGAAAGGATTTCTTCTGAATTTGAAGAAGTCGAGGTACATCCTGACCCCTTGTTTTTTAGCCGCAATAACGCATAAGTTGCGCGCTATGCACACCTAACGGCATTTTCGGGTTGTATTCTGCTCGAAGAAGTTCTTGGGATGTTTAATCGAATAATCCAATGTCCTAATGAAAAGGGCAAGCGAAATCTAACGGAATCGGTTTTGGCAGTTTCATGGGACACCACTGTCTTCAGAGTTGATGACCCCATTCCCGCTCCATCGTGTTGCAGGAGATCAGGCGAAAAACCACCATCAGTGGGGAGAAAACTAAACAGTTCCCTCAAAAAGCCAAATCGCCTGCTCACTTCTTGCCGACCTAAGAAGACTCACTCTACTCCCAAGAGATAGCCCGGTTTTGAGAAATTGGCCAATGCTGTCCCTAAGTGGAGCAGGAACCGGGCTATTCGCATTCAAGTTAAATGATGGAACAACCGATTCCCAATGCGGAGCCCACAACCTGGTTTCGAAGGGTGACCGGATGAAAAATAAAACTGCAATCCAGGATAACCTGTTCTGTTTCGCCCTGGTATTTAAAATTATCGCGATTTTCATCACCTGGTATGCACTTGATAGATACGCTTGCCTGCTCTACGAGAGAAATCCCCTGACAAGATTTCTTCTTCAGCATGATTTCGCGTACGTCTTCGTCCAATTGGCGGTATTTACTTCTATCTGCTTCGGCTATTCCATTGTGAGGAGGGAATACCTGCTGGCGTACAGGGAAAGGACAATTCGCTGCTCATTCAACGCCTTGGTTGGATTCGTTTTCTTAACCTACCTGTGGGACGCCGCAAACGATACCATCATTTTACTGGTCGCGTCTTTATCCTGAATTCACAGTTGAGTCCTGCCGGATCGAGAGAGAGGATTCGACCTGACTTTCGCGCTGTTTCGAAAGAGTCGAGCTGCCGCCGCCTGCACGAAAAAGAATATAAGGCCCCTAGTAAATAAGAGAAAGGTGCTCTGCTTTTGGGGTAATTGGTGGTCGAGGGTTGAAAATATTGTTCGTTCAGATGGCCCCGCAATCAAAGTGGCGTGTTAGGGTAAATGAAAGTGGAAACTCTCTATATCTTGCTAAAAGATGAATTTTGCGACTTTTCAACATATGATTTGCATATAGGACCTTAACTAAAAAGCGGCAACGGCAGACGTGAAGCCCTGATTGAGCGCCTGAGAACCCCTTCTCCCGGGCTTTCCTGGTTGGCAGTTGTTTCCATATGGGGTAAGGGAAGGCAAGGGAGATCGCCATTGCTCAGGTTATAAAAATGGCGGGAAAATTTTCGATTGCAGGCAGTTAGTAGTTAGTTTAGATCATAAAACCGGCCGTTCGCGCCGGCAGATGAGCCGGCGCGAACGCGGCCGTCGTGTTCCTACCCAACACGGAGTCAAATTATGAGTCTGAATTCGAAGAAATCGGTATTTGCCATTCTGGTTGTGATTGCAGCAATTGCGGGATGTGCCGGCAGGACCGTCAAAACCGCCGCGCCGATGAGCAGCGGGGGGAGCATGATCGCCATCGAAGCCCGCAGCTATAGGTTCTCGCCGAATGAAATCAGGGTGGAAAAACCGGGTCTGCTGGCCATCGAAATAAAAAATGCCTCAGGCTCGGTGCACAACTTTACGCTGAAGGACCCTCGCGGCAAGGTAGTGAAGAGCAGAGACATCAGTTCCCGCGGCACTGTCATAATCAACGTCGAATTGCCTGACCCGGGGGTCTACAAATTTTACTGCAACAAGCATTTTCACACGACCCTGGGGATGAAGGGACGCATCGTCGTAGGGCGCCAGGCCTCGAAATAGCGGTCCGGCAGCCGCGTGTCGAGGGGCGGAAATCCTGCCCCTCGACCTGCACCCCCCGCGTGCTTATCTTCTTGTCGTTAGGAGAATAGTTCTTAGCGACTAGCTGGTGGCGTTTAGTGGCTAGCCATCTGTTTAAACTGAAGCTTTTGTTCGTCACAACAAGAAAGACTGTGGGGACTTCACGATGCAGATTGACCTCAAAGAGCAGGAACTGAATATAACAGAGCTCAGAAGGCAGAAAAGACCGTTGTGGATGAGCTTCCTCGATATCGAGAATTACGCCGACTTCCTTGGCGGCGGCGGCGATATCTACTCGGACAGGCTGCCGCCTGCTTTTGCCCGGCATGAGGGTATGGAACTTACTCGGGAAGAAGAAAAGGAAATCGGACCGGTGAAAATCCAGCAGTGATACGAGATTGCGCTCGGAGCTGCTGAACGGGTAATTGTCGGACTCGATGCTGCGCGGGGCGGGAAATGACTTCCCTCCCACGCCCCGCTGGATCTCGGACAAGCGCCGGCCCTAATTGAATGTGAGTCTGATTGCTGAAATAAATCTGCTACCTCGTTCAAATGGCGGCGGAGATGCTGTCCGGATTTTTGAGTTGCCAACTCTTCCTGGCGGGTTTATAAGTATCGATTGAATGTTTGAAAATTCAGGCTGTCCGGCCGGTTACATTTTTCATTACGGCTTCGGACGGCCTCTCTTTTTATTTTTACTGTTCCGGAAGGCAAAAAAAAGAGGGGAGTTTGCTGATGGCTCGAGTGACGGTAGAGGATTGTCTCAAGAATGTGGACAACCGCTTTGCTCTGGTACACCTTGCAGTCCGTCGCGTGCTGCAGTTGCGCCACGGTGCGCCTGCGGTGCTGGAAAACGTCAAGGGTAACAAGGAAGTCGTTCTGGCCCTGCGGGAGATTGCGTCAGATAAAATAAACACGGAGAACATCGGTCGTATTGAAGAACCGGCGCCTGTTGAGGCCCCGCCTGCACTGCCGGAGGCGGAAATAGAGAGAGCGGAAATCCGGGATATTTTGGAGGAAGCCACTTCATTCGGACCGGCTATCGAATACGAAGGCACGGATCGGACATTCGAGGAAGACCAGCCGCCGGAGGGTCCCCAGGAAGAATAGTGAGAATCCCAACGGGGGAGTGTAGATTGGGAAATTCGGGTTTGCTTACTTGTCTTGAAAAACGCGACATGCTCAATCGTTCAGCAGTCTCTGTCGACCAGCTTCTCAAGTGGGGAAGGCTGTATGAAGAGGGGGGGCTGATAAACGACGCGATTGATTTCTATGAAAAGGCCAGTTCCTCAGAAGCCCTGGAAAATCTGCTCTCTTTGTCGCTCAGGGAAGGTGACGCCTTTAATTACGCGAGGATAATGAAGGCGCTTGGCCGCCAGGCTCCTGCCGATGAATGGATCTCTCTTGGGAAAAGGGCCGCCGAACTGGGCAAAGATGCATTTGCCCGGGAGGCGTTCAAGAAGGGCGGCTTGGAAACGGCCGAAATCGCCGAATCTCTAGAGAAACAAACGCCCTGAGGGGCCACAGGATGTATGCCGCGACTCGCTTCCCGGTCCCGTCCAAAACCCGTTCGTGCTTGACAAGGGCGGATTTCGTGTTTACGAATTAATCGCCAGCCTAAATAATGTATTCCCTGTATAAAGTCGTTAAGGACTTCAGGAGGAAACCGGTCTAGATGGGGAAAAGAGATTATTACGACATTTTGGGTGTGCCGCGGCAATCGGCTGAAGAAGAGATCAAGAAATCTTACCGGCAGCTCGCGCTCAAATTCCATCCTGACCGTAATCCGGGGAATAAAGAAGCCGAGGAAAAGTTCAAGGAAGCCGCTGAGGCTTACGAGGTTTTGCACGACCCTCAAAAGAGGCGCCTCTATGACGCATACGGTCATGAAGGGTTGAGGGGGTCCGGGTTCAACGGGTTCAGCGGTTTTGAGGACATTTTCAGCTCGTTTGGAGATATTTTCCAGGATTTCTTTTCATTCGGCGGCTTTGGCGGGCAGACACGCCAGCGAACAGCGGCAAGGCCGGGTGACGATCTGCTCTTTACCCTTGATCTCAGCTTTGAAGAGGCTGTTTCCGGAACTGAAAAGGAAACGGAAATAGACACCTTCGCCCTGTGCTCCCACTGTAACGGCAGCGGGGCCGAGCCGGGGACCAGGGAAACCACGTGCCCGGCCTGTCAGGGTGCGGGACAGGTGGTTCAGGCGCAGGGATTTTTCCGGATTAGTACGAGTTGCGCACGGTGCCAGGGTACTGGAAAGGTGCTCGTCTCTCCGTGCAGGCAATGCCAGGGCCAGGGGCGAATGAGAAACAGGAAGCGTGTTCTGGTCAAAGTGCCTGCGGGAGTCGATTCGGGGACGCGGCTAAGGTTGAGGGGAGAAGGTGAAAGCGGCTATCGAGGCGGCCCTGCGGGCGACCTTTACGTCAAGATCGAAGTAGCGCCCCATCCTCACATCGAGCGCGACGGCGACAATCTCTACACCAAGATCCCCATCTCTTTCATGCAGGCCATCCTCGGCGACACTGTTGAGATACCCACTTTGAATGGAGAGAAACCCATCCCGATTCTGCCCGGAACTCAGCCGGGGGCCGTTGTGCGTTTCCCGGGGGAAGGGGTCCCCAAATTGAGGGGATACGGCCGAGGCGACCTTTTCGTCGAGATCGAGGTGAGAATCCCGAAGGACATTACGCCGCGCCAGGAAGAGCTTCTGAATGAGTTTATGGAGTTAGAGAAGGCCAAAGGCGAGCACAAGGGTAAGAAGTGGCCCTGGAACCGGCGCAAACACAATACTAAGGACACGATGACGGACGCTCGGCCCGGAGTCGGTTCTTCTTAGCACGGGTTTGGGGGTTCGAGCGTGACGCCTGCGGCCACTCAAAAACAGTTTGAAGAATTCAGGGCATCGGCTCTTTATTGCCCCAGGTGTAAGAGAGCTATGCCGGTTCGGAGCAGATTATTACTCGTCCTTCCAAACGGCGAGTTGCACGAGTACTTGTGTCAGGCCTGCGCAGCCTCCCTGGGGACTAGAACTGTCCGGGACATTCAGCCCCGGATTGTCATTCCGTAACCCCGTGAAACCCTGAATAAATCCAGTCAACACAAGTAAAAGAGGAGGCGGGACCGCTTCCGGGGCCTGCCGGGGACTCGGTGGGGATTCAATCCGGAGGATGGGCGTTGCACCCTGCCCGTTTCAGTTGCACGCGAAGCCGCGTTTTTTGACGTCGAAGAACGCGAAGGAGAGGAAGTAGGTTAAATGGGTTGCCGGGAAGTTGCGCAGGCAGTAGCTGAAACCGGGGAGCCGAAACGCCGGGAAAGCCGTCTCCCTGCTCTCTGCCATTGTTCTACTGCCTCTCTTTCTTCGCGTCTTCGCGTCTTCGCGTGAAAAATATTGGAAGTACTCGTTTGCCGGATGGACCTGAAATTAGTTGACGAAACACCGGCCAAGAGTTGAAATAGGCACAAAAGCCGGCCTCTATTTTCGGGCCGGCGCTGTTTTTGAATTATTGCTGCAAAGCGAGGACCTGAAATGATCGAAGTCGAAGGACTGACAAAGTTCTATGGCCCTGTCGGGGCCGTAAGAAATGTTTCGTTTCAAATCGAAAAGGGTGAAGTAGTCGGCTTCCTCGGCCCCAACGGGGCCGGCAAATCGACCACCATTCGCATTCTCACCTGCTATATGCCTCCATCGTCGGGGACGGCCACGGTAGAGGGCCTGGACGTTATGGAGAATTCCCTCCAGATCAGGCAAAAAATCGGCTACCTGCCTGAGAGCGTTCCTCTCTACAAAGACCTTACCGTGAACCGGTTTCTTCGTTTCGCGGCGAGCGCCAAGGGAGTTGAGGCAAAAAGAGTAAGCGCGGAAATCAGCCGGGTCATTTCGGCGTGCGGACTCGAAAAGAATTCGAACAGGATTATCCGCAATCTCTCGAAGGGTTTTCGTCAGAGGGTCGGACTTGCCCAGGCGCTTTTGAACAACCCCAGCGTACTGATTCTCGACGAGCCTACGATTGGCCTCGATCCGTCACAGATAATCGAAATAAGACGCCTGATAAAGGACCTGCGCGAAGAGCGGACCATCCTTTTGAGCAGCCACATTCTGCCCGAAATCGCCCAGCTTTGCCAGCGGGTGATCATTATCAACAAAGGCGAGATCGTGGCTACGGACAGTACGGCCAACCTTACAAGCCAGCTTCAGAAAACTATCAAAATTGTTCTGGAAGTGAGCGGTCCGGGGCAGGCGCTTCTGCAGGAAATTGAAAATATGGCCGGGGTGGAGAAAGTTACGGTCGAAAGCAACGGGACCAGCAGGTTCGTGATAGAGACCGACCCGTCCGTGGACATGCGCCCCCGGATCGCCTCCATGGCGGTGGAGAAGGGATGCGGCTTGCTTGAGTTGAGCAAGATCCAACTCAGCCTCGAGGATATATTCATGCAACTGGTAACCGAAGAGCCTTCCGGGGAGGGAACCGAACAATGAAAGGTTTTTGGCCTGTTTTTAGAAAAGAGCTTTACGGGATGTTCATGTCCCCCATTTTTTACGTAGTGGGTTTTATTTTCCTCGTGATTTCGGGCATTTTCTTTGAGCTCCTTTTGGCCCAACTGGTGATGGTCAGCTTTCAGGTGGCGGAACACCCCGAGTTGATGGGAGAGTTCAGCATGATGGAGCTGCTCCTGCGCTACTTTTTGGGGAACCTCAGTGTAGTCATGCTTTTTATTGCTCCCCTCTTAACTATGAGGCTGTACGCGGAAGAACGCAAAAGCGGCACAATCGAACTGCTGTTCACCTATCCTGTGACCGATGCCGCGGCCGTAGCCGGCAAATTTGCCGCCTGCCTGACCGCATTGACCGTTTTGCTCGCAGCAACCCTTCCGGGTGTCATCGCGGTGGCGCTTATTTCGACGCCGGCCTGGAAGGTCATTTTATCCGGATACGCGGGAATGTTTCTGCTCGGATGCTCTTTCCTCTCGCTGGGCACATTCGCCTCGACGCTTACGCGCAACCAGATTATCGCGGCCGTTATTTCGTTTGGCGTGCTGCTGGTGCTCTGGTTCACAGGCGGGGCAAAATCATGGGCGGGTCCGGTGTGGGGAAGCGTTCTGGAATATTTGTCGGTATCCAAACATTTCGAGGGACTGTCCAAGGGCCTGGTCGATTCCAGGGATATCCTTTTCTACCTGGTTTTCACGGTCTTTTTTCTTTTCCTGACCCTCAGGCAGATGAGTTCGTACCGCTGGAGAGGTTAGCCCGGTTTCTTTATATAACAGTCACAAAGAACGGAGGCATGAAAATGCCGGAAAAAAACAAACGCAGCCCCAAATGGGCTTACGGTGCAAATTCCATAGTTTCAACTGTCATCTTCCTGGCCATCCTTGTACTGATCGTTCTTATAGCCGAACGCAAGCCCTTACGGATGGACCTTACAGAGACCCGGTCCTTCAGCCTTTCGGGACAGACCCGCAATATTCTCAACCAGATAGACAAGCCGATAGAGGTCAAAGTCTTTATTTCGGCCAGCGGTCCCAGCGCCCAAACCAAGGATAAGACGAAGGACCTTCTGGATACTTACTGCTACTACAACAAGAACATCAAATACGAGTTCATAGATCCCGACTCGCAACCGGAAATCACGCGTAAGTACGAAATCAAGACTTACGGGACCATTGTTCTGGAAGGATATGACAAAAAACAGGCAGTGCAGACCGCGGACGAAGAAAACATCACCAACGCGCTCCTGAAACTAACCCATAAAGAGCAAAAAAAGGTTTACTTCCTGACCGGCCATGGAGAGCATTCTTTTTCGTCCGATGCAAGGGACAGCTATTCGATCGCGAAATCGGCCCTCGAAAAAAATTCCTACGTGATAGCGGAGTTTAATCTGCTCCAGCAGGAAGATATACCGGCCGATGCGGCTGCGGTGATAATAGCGGGACCCCAGAAGCAAATTCCCGAAAGAGAACAGCAGGCGATCAAAAACTTCCTGGCCCGTGGAGGCAAGGTAATGCTGATGATCGATCCCCTCACGCATACCGGGATGCAGGATTTTCTGAAAGGCTACGGGATTGAAATCGGCCAGGACGTGGTAATCGACCGCCTCAGCCGTTTGTTCGGAGCCAGCGAACGAGTGCCTGTCATAATGGAATATGGAAACCACAAGATTACCGAAAATTTTGCCCAGCCCACTTTCTTCCCCGACGCCAGGTCCGTGGTCCCATCGGAGAAGCCGCCCGAGGGGATCGATTTGCTGGTGCTTGCATCCACTTCTCCAAACGCATGGGCTGAGCGCAACCTGGCCATGCTCCAGGAGGGTAAAGCTGTCTTCGATAAAAATATGGACTTGCCCGGGCCGGTCCCTCTGATGGTGCTCGCCACGATATCGGGACAGCAGAAAAAGCCCGACACGGGACAAAAAGAGGATAAAGACCACGGCAAAGACGGCATACTTGTTGTTGCGGGCAACTCCCAGTTCGTATCCAATCCGTACTTCAATCAGTATGGAAACGGTGACCTTTTTCTCAACACGGTCAACTTCCTCGCCGACGAGGCAAACCTGATAACCTTTGAAAGGCCGAACACCCACAAACCCCTGCTGCTCACCGGCTCCCAGAGGATGGCGATCCTGTGGATCGTCATAATAGTTCCGATTGCTGTCCTGATTTCCGGGATCGCTGCCTACAGGGTCAGGAGGTCGCAGAGATGAAATGGCGGAATACTGCCATATACCTCCTGGTTCTGCTGCTGATAGGCGCGATCTACCTGCTGACGGAGCAGAAACAAAAAGAAGCCGAGAGGCAGGAAAAGCAATCTAAACGTGTTTTCACCTTCGACGCTCTGTCAGTTAAGGAAATCGAACTCAGGTTCCCGGATGCCAAGGGGGTTCACCTTGAAAAAGGGGAGAGGTGGAGAATTTCTCAGCCGGTTTCCTCGGATATCGACACGTCGGCATTTTCCGACTTTTTTTCGGCGCTTCAAAATATTGAGCAGGAGCGCAAAATCGGGAAGTCCTCCGATAACCTGCAAGCTTTCGGGCTTGATAAACCCTCTTTGGTGGTCCGTCTGCTGGCAGGCAGCGGCTGGCTGGAACTCAAGGTGGGAGGGAGAAACCCTGCTGAGACCTCGCGATACGCCACGGCAGGGGAGGGCGGGGACGTTTTCATGATCTCCAATTTGACTTATGAAACTCTGAACAAGAACCTGAAAGATCTGCGGAAGAAGGAACTTTTCACATGGCAGCCCGACCAGGTCGGCACTGTGGATGTGAAATGGCGGAGCGGGGAAGAATTCAGCCTCGACAGGCAGGGTGAGGCAAAGGAGTGGAAATCCGCAAACAAGCCCGATGTCCGGATCAGGGCCAGGAAGGTCGGTAACCTCCTCGATGAATTGCATTGGCTGCGGGCCGTCGACTTCGAGGAAAAAACCGAAAAAGATGCGATGCCGTCCGGTGCGCTGGTGGATGTCAAGCTGACGTTAAAGGACGGGCAGACATCCGAGTTGAAGGTAGCCGATCCCGACCAGGCAAAGAAGCAGGCGGTCGCCGCCTCATCCGAAATCGAAGGCCCGGTCCGCATTTCCACCCATATCCTGAGCGCCATTCCAAAGTCGGCCGATTCACTTGCCGACCGTTCCCTTATCTCGGCCGATGCTGCGGACATAAGGGAGATTACGTGGAAGACGGAGAGCGGGAGCGGGAACCTGGTCTGGATGGACCAGAACAAGTGGGGGACAAAGGAAGGCAATGCCGGTCCCAGGGCTATCGAAAATCCGAGGCCGCTCAGGGTCTTCCTGTCAGAGATGCAAAATGCCGAATACATCGATGCGGTGGAACCTGCTTCCAATCCGCCCGAAGCGGCGCCCAGCCGGGTTGAGTTCGTGGATGCCTTTGGGGAGAAAAGTTCTCTTACATGGGACAGGCTACCCTCTGAAACTACAAACCCTGTAACTGTCTGGATGGAAAGAAAAGGCGCTCCCCGCGAGGTGACGATACGATACGAAGCCGCTAAACGTCTGGATCAGTCACTGGCTGAAATGGCCGCAGGCGCGAAGGGAAAGTAAAGCGGGAAGCGGGAAGCAAGAAGCAGGAAGCAGTGAACAGTGAACAGTGAACAGAAAAAGCAATAGTTACTTTCGGTTCTATCGCTACGCAAGGAGCAGGAAGCGGGGAGCAAGGAGCAAGAAGCAAGAAGCAGTGAACAGTGATCGGTGAGCAGGGAGCAAAATCTTCCCGCTTCTCGCTTCAGTATTCACAAGGAGTATTATGACGGGCGTGACACTCGAAATCCTTGTCGCTCAGCAAAAAAACCTTCTGAACGTGCTGGATAACATGTTGGAGGGCATAATTGCCCATGACCTCGATCGGCGGATCCTGTTTTTCAACCGGGCGGCCGAAAAGATCACAGGGTATTCGCGCGAAGAAGTGCTGGGCAGGGATTGCCACCTCGTATTCGGATCTCCTTTCTGCGGGAACAAATGTTCCTTTTGCGGCCAGCCCGCAGGCGGGCTGGGACATCACGCCTACACTATAAACGCTGCCACCCGGAGTGGCGATACGCGCCAGATCGAAATGTCGGTAACCGGCATGTACGATGAGGCGGGCTCCTTTGTCGGCGTTCTTGCCGCTTTCCACGACGTAACCGAGATGCTCAACCTCCGGATCAGGCTGGGTGAGCTTACGAGTTTTTCAGGAATTGTCGGCTCGGACCGCAAGATGCTCGACGTATACGAACAGATCAGAAATCTTGCCGTGGCTGATTATCCCGTACACATTACCGGGGAGACAGGGACTGGAAAAGAGCTGGTTGCCGCCGCCATTCACAACGAAAGCCCCAGGGCGGGCGGTCCGTTCGTGCCGGTTAATTGCGGGGCCCTGCCCGAAGGACTGCTGGAGAGCGAAATTTTCGGCCATGTGAAAGGCGCCTTTTCGGGGGCGATTCGGGACAAAAAGGGCCGATTCGAACTTGCTGACGGAGGCACCCTTTTCCTCGATGAGGTGTCCGAGCTTCCCAGGCACATGCAGGTGAAGCTCCTGCGCGTGCTCCAGTCGGGCACGTTCGAAAGGGTCGGCGGCGAGAGGACGATTTCCGTTAATGTCCGCATTATAAGCGCCACTAACAAGGACCTTCGCCGGGAGATGGAACGGCAGAATTTCCGGGAAGACCTTTATTACCGCCTGAGCGTGGTCCCGATTCGCATCCCGGCGCTTCGCGAGCGCAAAAACGACATACCGCTCCTTTGCTCCCATTGCCTCAAGCAGGCCGCCGAACAGGGACACAAGGCCGCCCGGCTTTCGGACGACGCCCTTTCGCTGATGATGGACTACAGTTGGCCGGGAAACGTACGCGAATTGCAAAACGCCATCCACTTTGCCCTGGTCAAGTCACGGGGCCTCAATATCGAAGCCGAGCACCTTCCGCTCGAAATCCGGCAGATGACCTGCACGAGCGTGAAGCCGGGGCCGGAGTGCCGGCTCACGCCCGAGTCGGTCGCATCGGCCATGCAGGAGGCCGGAGGCAACAGGTCTAAAGCGGCGAAGCTGCTCGGAGTAGGGCGCGCAACTCTTTACCGTTTTTTCGAAAAACAATCTGGTAGTGTGTCATTTTGAGTTGCCGCTCTGGCCGGATTCCGGCCCTTCCGCCTTGGGGCTACACTCAGCGAATTTCCGCGCGGTCTTCGTGCGCCGAAACGCACGCTCAACCCCAACCCGAGGAAAATAACGAATGTCGAATGACGACGGCACCAAGATAATTCACATGGGAACGCCGGAGGCGGATGCCTTCTTCGCGAATACCAAGCGGGCGATGGCGATCACCCCCGCTATCAACCGATTGACGTTCGACGATGCAGATGAAATCCGAGCCTTATTTAGCGAGCTGACTGGCAGGAAGGTCGATGACCGCTTTCGACTCATTCCGCCGTTCTACACGGCCTATGGTCTCGAAATCCGCGTCGGCCATCGCGTCTTCATCAATCAGAACTGCACTCTATATGACCTTGCCGAGATTAGCATTGGCGATGACGTAATGATCGGGCCGAACGTGAGTATCATCACGGAAGGCCATCCGGTTGCACCATCCCAGCGGCGCGCCTGCGTAGTCGGAAAGCCCATCGTGATTGAGAGGAACGTATGGATCGCAGCCGGCGCGACCATTGTCGGTGGCGTAACCGTGGGTGAGAATTCGGTCGTCGCGGCGGGTTCGGTAGTCACCAGGGACGTTCCCCCGAATACTCTTGTCGGAGGAAATCCGGCGAGAGTTATTCGTTCGATTGGCGACTGAGGGAACGTCCGCAAGGGGTCGAAACTGGAACTTCAAACTGACCCACTGCCAACAATCTCAAGAACCTGTCTCATGATACAAATGTGTCTCAAGTTGTATCCTGAGACACATTCAAGCCCCATCCGCTGCCCGTTTCCTTTTAATTCCTTGATTTTCAGTTGAAATTGCACTCGCTGCCACTGTCTCACAAGTGTCTCATCTTTCATCGCGGCCTTCTCTTCGGTAAATTCTTAACCCCTTAAGCCTGCGAAATCACACAATAATTCATTTGTTCTTGCATGTGCTCGGAGTTGGTACGCTCGTTGCCATAACAGAATACCAACATGGCTTTCGGGGGATAATGATGAAGACATGCAATGAAATGCTGAGAAGGACACTCCGGTTGACCGAAATGATGGTCGAACTTGCCGATCTGGGCGACGGGGCAAGGCAGGACGTCGGTTGCGGGGTGCTGTACGGGTTTTTGAGGGACTCGGCATACAAGATTAGAAAAGTCGCCGAACAGGAGAAGGAAGAACATATCAGGAAGGGCATGTGGCCCGAAGAAAAAAGATCTGCCAAAGGCAAAGCCGCCGACGTGAAGTCCGGCCGATCTTGAACCGAATCGAATTTTAATCAGGAGATCCGAAATGCAACAGAAGAACAGCAGTCAAACAGAGATGAACCTGCTCCAGGCCTTCGCGGGCGAGTCACAGGCGAACCGCAGATATCTTGCCTTTGCAAAACAGGCGGAAAAGGAAGGCTACTCTCAGGTAGCCAGGCTTTTTCGGGCCGCCGCCGAGGCCGAGACCGTTCATGCCCTCGCTCACCTCCGGGCCCTGGGCCGTATCGGTACTACGGCGGAAAACCTCACTGCGGCCATTGCGGGTGAAAGGTTTGAATTTACGGAAATGTATCCGCCGATGATTCAAAAAGCTGAGGAAGAAGAGCACAAGGCCGCCCTGAAGAGCTTCACTTACGCCAATGCCGTCGAGATCGAGCATGCGTCGCTTTATCAGCAGGCGCTCGCCCAGATGGGGGCCCTCAAAGAGACTGATTACCACGTCTGTTCGGTTTGCGGGTACACCTGTGCGGGTGAGGCGCCTTCGGACTGCCCAGTTTGCGGATCGGCCGCCAAGGCTTTCTCCAGGGTGGATTAAGACCAGGTTGCGTTCAAAATCCGCCTTGCCTCCTTCGCGTACTTGGACAGTTCGCACGCGAAGCCGCGTTTTTTGACATCGAAGAACGCGAAGAAGAGGAAGAAGTTTAAATGCGATACCGATAAATTGCGCAGGCAGTAGCGGGAACCGGGGAGCCGAAGCTCAAAGAAAGCCGTCTCCCTGCTGCTTGCTACCTCTGTTCTCAGCCTTCTCTTTTTTCGCGTCTTCGCGTCTTCGCGCGGAAAATATCGGATGCAGTCATTTGCCGGATGAATCTGAATCTCACAATAAAAGAGGAGGGACCGAAAATGGCTCAGAAGGCCGCAGTTTTTGTATGCGAAGTAAAAAGTTAGCGTGGGAAGTATTGCGCATCCCATGGAGGATAAGCATTTTATCGAGTGGATCGAAATCTTGGACGGGGACACCGTCTATCGGCGTTATCCGGTCCCGGGCGCAAGGCCCGAAGCCCGGTTTCCGGTTAACTCGCAGCCGTTAAGGGTAAGAGAGTACTGCACACTCCATGGCCTCTGGGAGAGTAAGTCTTAAAGGAAAGACTTTCCTCCCCGCAGGGTGGGCGAAGCGCAGCCTTCCAAAACTTTTCCAACGTTATTTTATCGTTACAGCACTTATCGGCGCCCGGACGCGTGGGCGTCCGCCTTTTCGGGGGGGCGTTTTGCGCGGGGCCGAAATCAACAAACCTTTCATCCTGAAGGAGTAAGCGTATGGACGTCCTTATGCTATCCAGACTCCAGTTTGCTGCGGCGACATTTTTTCATTTCCTGTTCGTTCCGCTTACACTCGGGCTTTCCGTCCTGCTCGCGATAATGGAGACCACCTACGTGCGGACCGGAAACGAAGAGTACAAAAAAATCGTCCGTTTCTGGGGCAGGATATTCTTGATCAATTTCGCCATCGGGGTGGTTACGGGCATAACTCTCGAGTTCCAGTTCGGGACAAACTGGTCGCGCTACTCGCAATACGTTGGCGACATCTTCGGCTCGCTGCTGGCAATCGAAGCAACGGTGGCCTTCTTTCTGGAATCCACTTTTATCGCCGTATGGGCTTTCGGCTGGAAACGGCTCTCGCCTAAGGCGCACGCGGTAACCATGTGGCTGGTGGCGATCGCTTCGAATGTTTCAGCGCTCTGGATTCTGATCGCCAACGCATGGATGCAGCACCCGGTGGGCTTTGTCCTCCGGAACGGCAGGGCCGAGCTGGACAATCTCCTTGATATCATTTTCCAGCCCTTTGCATGGCATACCATCGTACATACGCTTTCAGCAGCCTACATCCTTTCAGCCTTTTTCGTGATGGGGATCAGCGCCTGGCATCTGCTCAGGAAACAGAACGTTTCGTTTTTCAAAAAATCGTTCAGGCTGGGAGTCGCATTCGCCCTGATATTTTCGGTCGTCGAGGTGGTGCAGGGCCACATGCACGGCGGTGAGGTCGCTAAGGCGCAACCGGCCAAGCTTGCGGCCATGGAGTCGCTGTGGGAGACCCGGAACGGTGCCCCGCAGTATCTTTTCGTTACTCCCGACCCGGCTAACGAGCGTAACACGGTCGAATTCGGCGCAATGCCCGGCGCTCTGAGCATGCTGGCGTACCACGATTTCTCGGCGCAGGTGAAGGGCCTGAAATCCTTTCCACCTTCGGAAAGGCCCCCGGTAATGATCTCCTTTATTTCCTTCAGGGTCATGTTGACGCTCGGGTTCTTTTTCCTCTTGATGGCAATCATCGGCTATCTCAGGCGCAACACGATCGAGGATCACCCGGCGCTGCTCAAGGTCTTTGTCTATTCCATTCCACTGCCCTGGGTGGCAACTGAATTGGGATGGATGCTCGCCGAAATCGGGCGGCAGCCCTGGGTGGTTTACGGAGTGATGAAGACCTCGGATGCGGTATCTCCGATCGCGGCATCGCAGGTTGGCATATCGCTTGTCGCATTCGTGCTCGTCTATTCTTTTCTGGGAATGGTGGCTTATTACCTGATATGGAGCCATGCGAGGAAAGGGCCGGTGGATGAGACCCTGCCTGGTGCGGACGAAGAGGAGGTGGGATATGCTTGAGACGATCTGGTTTGCTCTCTGGGGAATTCTGTGGGCCGTCTATTTCGTCCTCGATGGCTTCGATCTCGGGATTGGAACTCTGGCGCCCTTTATCGCGAAAAACGAAAACGACAAACGCACCGTCTACAACAGCATGGGACCTTTCTGGAACGGCAACGAAGTCTGGCTGATAACGGCCGGCGGAGTTACGTTCGCCGCGTTCCCGAAAACCTACGCAGTCATGTTCAGCAGCCTCTACTCGGCCCTGCTCCTCATCCTTTTCTGCCTCATAGTGCGCGGAGTGGCGATGGAGTTCAGGTCGAAATTCTCATCGGGCGGCTGGAAAAGATTCTGGGACGCCCTGTTGTGGATCGGAAACTTCGGTCCGGCATTGCTGTTCGGCGTGGCTTTCGCCAATCTGTTTCGCGGCATTTTGATCGATCAGGCCGGGGTCTATCAGGGGACGCTTTTCTCCCTGCTGAACCCCTACGGACTTGCGGGGGGTATTTTCTTCGTACTGATCTTTCTGGTGCACGGCTCTCTTTGGCTGGCGATCAAGTCTGAAGGGGATATCAAGCAGCGGGCCGGACAACTCGCGGGCAAACTCTGGTTCGCGCTTGCGGTGGTGGCGGTCGTGTTCCTGGCGGCTACCTATGTCTCGACCGATTTGTACGGCAATTACCTGAAAGCGCCGGTCCTGTTCGTTCTTCCGCTTCTGGCTGTCTGCGCCCTGTTCGGGATAGTGTTTTTCATCCGGCAGGCGCAATGGCTCAAAGCCTGGTTCTCCTCTGCGGTTTTCATCGTCATGGTCACCCTTTTCGGGGTAACCGGAATGTATCCGAATCTGCTTATATCAAGCATCGATCCGGCGTTCAGCCTGACCGCTTTCAACTCATCGTCGAGTCCCCTGACGTTGAAAATAATGCTCGCCGTGGCCCTGGTCTTCGTGCCCATAGTAATTGCCTACCAGATATGGGTGTATTGGCTCTTTGGCAAGGGTGGGCAGGCCGCGGCCCCGAAAGCAAAAACGGCCTGAAAAATCCGGGAGCGGTCGGAATATGGGGCGGGATATCGATTCAATTCCCGCCCCAAGTAATCGCAAACCCAAATGAGATAGAAGGCGACCCGCACTTTGGGCAAACATCTTTCGATCCTTTGTCGTCATTTGCCTCAAGGTCCGCAGCATAGTCCTCTTTGAGGATCTCATCAGCAAACGGGATACCTCTCACGAAGGCCAACTTACAACTAAGCAGCACGCCGGCAATGGTCCCGGGGAAGCGCCGCCGGATTGGAAACGCGTGATTGCTGCATTCGCCTTGTTATGTCATATCACTCGTTGTGAACGATTTTGTAAAATTCTCCGACGCACTTATTACAGATTCGCAGATTTCCTTTAGAGATCATCTGTTCAACGTGGCTTGGCCATCGACCGCAGAAAGAACATTTCTCTCCCGAAAACTCCAGTTCTAGAAACTCCCTTGCTTCTTCCTCTGTGACCGAAGTATCGACCCATTTATTAGAAAGACCTTGATAAGTACGTTCAACCGCAGTTTTCGCATCCTGTAGCGAGGAATGCCGTCCAGCAGCCCCCAGCACGTTCCATTCATTGTCACAGTGGAAAACCATTATTTCGGACTCTCCGAGCTTTTGGCAAATAGCTAATCGTGGAACTGGGCCAGGTAATTTGCCATCAACAAAAAGGCAGCCTCGCTCCGAGTAGATTACTGATTCATCGACTACCGCATAGGCGAGAACTCGGGCATAATCTAAGACTGGAGGCGGATCAAGTTTTGTCATAGCCGGATAGCCTCGCTGAGCACTCGATCCCTGATGCAGTAATGCAGGGCCTTCTCATTGACGGCGTCCACTTTCAGGGAAAGGATGTCTTCACCTTTGGATTTTAAAATGTCTTTTACGCCCAAAGCACAGCTCCCTTTGCCTTCAACTCAATTTCGGCTTTCACCATGTTCCTGCTTTCATCATACCATAATGTCGAAAGCATATAGCAGCTACCCGCACCAGGACTGAAAAACAATCATTCATTCTTATCTGGTTTGAGTCTTTCGAGGGCGACTCGGATAATCCTGCGATGGGCGGAAGAAAAGGCGAGTTTTTCCAGTTCATTCATCGATGCCCACCGAAGCTGCGCAGCCTTGTTAGCCCTGCCGGGGGCGGGGTGATAGCCGCCGCACCAAAATGCATGAAGGGTCACGCGAAATGATGTGTGGGAGTGCTTTATTACGCACAGGCTCTCTATCGGCCCCAATCGGATGCCGAGTTCATCGAGCCATAGTTGCCGAAGCGCCTGTTCCGGGGACTTGCCCTCCGGGACCTCACCGCCCGGTAGTTCCCATAAGTTGGGCATGAGACCGGTCTCCGGCCTTTTTCGAATAAGGACCCTGCCATCCGAAGCCATAACGGCGGCCGCCCGGACGATCTGCGCAGTCGTTTTCTTGCGGGCCTTTACGGGCCGGTCCGCGATGAGTCCCTTCCGGAAAGCGGCGCAGCAGCAGGATAGGGGGCATTTGGCGCACGAGGGTTCGTTGGACAGGCAGACGATGGAGCCAAGATCCATGAGCGCCTGGTTGAAATCCCGCGCCCTCCCGGGGGGCAGGATGTTCGAGGCGACGCGCCAGACAGTTTCGGCAAACTCTTTCGAGCCGGATGGGTGCGCGATATCGAAAACCCGGGCCAAAATCCGCCCCGCATTAGCGTCAGGGGCGGGATAATCGGCATTGAAGGCGACGCTCATGATCGCGCCCGCCGTGTAGAGTCCGATCCCGGGCAGTTTTCGGACCGAATCAAAATCGCCCGGGACCTCGCCGCCATATTCGGCAACCATCATCTGCGCCGCTTTCCGGATATTCCTTGCGCGGGCATAGTAGCCAAGCCCCTCCCAGAACCGCAGTATCTCGTCCTCGGGAGCTTTCGCAATCGATGCAGCATCGGGAAAGCGCGCCATCCAGCGATGAAAAAAGGGCAGCATGGTCTTTACCTGGGTCTGCTGGAGCATGATTTCGGAGATCCAGACCTGGTAGGGAGAATAGCTCACACGCCACGGAAGCTTGCGGCGGTTGGCGTCAAACCACGAAAGGAGGCCCTCCCTGAGCTTAGGGAGGTTATTTGCCGGATCGGCGGATTTTTTTTCGCTTGGCATCTTTTTAGTTCAAGATACGGGAATTCTTATCCTGAGTTGCGTGTATGATATAGAGAAGGGGATCCTTCACAGCGGGGTAGCCTCCCGGAGCACTCGATCCCTGATGCAGTGATGCAGGGCCTTCTCATTGACGACATCCACTTTCAGGGAAAGGATGTCTTCTAAATCCTGGAGCAGTGCTACATGGTCCAGGAGGCTCCTCCCCGGTTCAAGATCGATGAGCAAATCCACATCACTCTCCGCCCCAGCCTCTCCGCGCGCCACCGAACCAAACACCCTCACATTGCTTGCTCCGTACTTGGCAGCAATACGAAGGATGCCTTCACGTTTCGATTCTAAAATGTCTTTTACACCCAAGTCACAGCTCCCTTTGCCTTCAACTCGATTGCGTCTCTTACCATAGCTCCTGCTTTCATCATACCATAAGGTCGAAAGCAGTTGATATCAGGAATATAGCGGCCACGAGCACCACGACTTTCGTTCAGCCGTCAAAATTGACAGGTACCGGAGCTCAGTTCGCATATGATCCATATATAGAAAGCTTGAGAGGTACTATTCAGATCATTCCGGAGTCAATCATCTATTTTGCCACGTACAAACAGAGATGTTCGGATTAAGGGAGCAACTCCAGGCCTGAAAACTAAGACAAAATGTCTCTATCCGGGCGTTCTAACCCGCATTCTTCCCAAACATGCTCAAAAAACGGACGAAGGATGACAGATGGCTCTTCCGAATAATCACGAATCATTCCATTGAAGATAATATTGGCTTCTACCACGTTGCCACCGAATTTTTTGTAACCAAAGCTCATCCCAGAAGGAGATGTCATTCGATATCCAATGACATCTGTGGCTCCTGCGACGAACTTTAACGGTAGAGGCAAGTTAAGCGTGTCACGAACGAATTTTAGGTAATTAGCGAGCGTCCAGACGAAAGTCCTTTCGAAAGAAAAACATGGGAAAAAACCGAATTCCACCTTCGCTCGTTCCATTAACCCATTCTTCTCTATACATTCTGTATCAATACCCCACAGCTCGCCACTCTTGAATAGCTGGGTGAGACCGGTGATTTTCCCGTTCTCCTCAGAACATGCGTAAGCGCCATATTTGTTTCTGCCGTAGGACCATCCACTAGCTTGTTCGCCCATAGCGACCAAGCCCCCAGAACGAGCAAAATCCAGTGCGGTTTTGCTTGAATTGATGCTGTTCGCAGGAGTCCGAGGGATCAAACGAAGGAAAAGTCGTTGGACGTCTGGTATAATAAGTTCTTTTGTGCCGGGTCGAAAAAGACGGTTATCCAGAAATGTTTCTCCGGGCTGAAGGAATGTGGAAGGATTGGAAGTAATCGGCGTGCCATCAAATTCCTTTTGAACTTCAGCCGGTTGGTTTAAGATTCCACTTCTTATTATTGTTTCAAAAGCGGTGCAAAGGTCCTTTACCAAATTGGCCTTGATTCTCGACCTCTCCTCGTAATCTGCCGCATCATCAAGGTAGTACGTGATAGGATTTCTTAAATGGCGCATATCAAATGGCATATTCACAGCCCTAGGTTCACCGAATGCAGAATTCATTACCGGCACAATCCTTGAGTAGGACAGAGCTCTTAAAGCCCAGCCGTATTCCACTAATACATTTGGATTCGGAATTAGACGGTCAGAAGCTGATTTACCAACAAATGTAAGGTTGGGAACAAAAACACCACACTCTGAAATTTTATTGAATATTACCTCAACAATAGGCGGTGTACCAGGTATGCTCTTCGTATCTTTGTCTAATTCTATGGCCTCATCGCGCAATGCCTCTTGTATTTCCATGACGTTTCCGAGCTTCTTGATTGCTTTTACAAGAGCATCCTCGATAAAGTTCTTGTTGACCCTCGCTGGAATATCACTTTGCCACGAGTAAAATATCGTGATAGCCATACCTGGATTGCTCCTTTCAAAATAGGACACGTAACATGAGAATTCTGCCGGTACTACTACTGCATTGTCAAGAAAGTTTTGACGCGTTGCAGTGGATCGTCACCCCCGCGAAAGCCAGATTCAGTCCTGTTACCCAAATGAAAAGACATTGGATTCGGGCTTTCGCCGGAATGACGGGCTGTAGGACTTTACCTATCGGAACTTAGTTGACACTCCATCACCTCAAGAGTACTCAATTCACCTTTACCACCTACACGCCCGCCCGCAGCGTCCTCCGGAACAAAAACTTCTCCTCCAATCGACTGCGAAGCCCAGCGATGCATTTTGTCCGCTCCACGTTTCACCTCTACACTTCGATCACAAAACTCTCCCTCTCATGAAAATCCGGCTTCGACCCGCAATGCTTTAAAGCCCAGAAAGATGTTCCGCCGTCTTTCCCTCTTATAATCGCGCACACCCCAACAACAACTTGCCGCACACCCTCGATGAATCTTGCCGGTTCGATCTCCAGTGACAGGATAAACAAATCATCCGCGCGGCTCGTTGAAAAAGGAAGCGATTCAAAACCGGTTTCCTCGCGCATGCCTTCCCTGTATGCGCTGAACCGGTAAACATTCCAGTGGCCGGAAGGCGACATGTTGAATTCCCAGTATCGGCTCGAACCTTTTGCGGCAACGAACATTTCGAAACAAGTCTCTTCCCAGAGTGAATCTTTTCTCAACGGCAGGCCGGCTTGCGCTGGAATGTCGATTTTCGCTGTTGCACCCGCAACAAGAAAATCAAGGCATAGCGAAGAATTATCCCGGCGTGCGATTTTTCCCGTTATCTCCGGGGCTAAAGACGCTCGGCCGTCTCCGAAGGGTACTTCGGCAAAAGGATGAAGACGAAAGTCCATGCAGCTCATTTTGCATCCCTTATAACGGCGCGTAAATCCCCGTCCTGCGACTCGATGCTTTCGACAAGGCGAAACTGCACCAGCGCTCTTCTCAGGTTCTGCTCGCGGTCCTTGACCTTGAAATAGACATCGTCTTCGAGGTAGTCGGAAAAAAACCTGACCCCGAGTTCATAGGCTATCAGGCGAATCGAATCGTATATGAATTCGAAATCGTTTCCGGTGAGAAAGCCTTTGGCGACCGAAAAATAGCCCCGCAGAAGGGCACGGCAGAGTTCAGGCTCGAACCTGACTTCACCGGGTGCGCCGGGGTCTTCTCCAAGGGGATTGCAGCACGAACGGAGACAGTCGCCGATATCATAGTGGAGAAGGCCCGGCTTTACGGTATCCAGGTCCACGATGCTTACGGCCAGCCCTGTCTTCGTATCGATCATTACGTTGCCCACTTTAGGATCGCCGTGTATTACCCGGAGCGGCAGCCTGCCGTCCGCTTTGGCATCTTCCAGAACGGAGGCGAACGCCTTTCGTCTGTCTATGAAATCAATGCAATAAGTGGTATGAGGGGATGCGGGCGCGCCGTTTTTTTCGAGGACCTCCCGGTAGCGCCGCACGTAGAGCGGGGTGATGTGGAAGCCTTCGAGCGTATCCGTAAGCTTCTCCACGGGCAGGTCGCTTACGAGCGTGTGGAAAAGCCCGACTGCAACCCCGACCTCGGTTGCATGGCCGAGGCTGACGACGGAATCAAATGATTCGCAGTCCTCGATAAAAGTTATGGCGCGCCAGAAAGAACCGCCCGGATCGATCCAGTGATCGTTGGAATCTGATGTGAGCAGAACGCGCGGCGTTTCCCATCTGCGCCCGGGAATCGGATTGCGCGCGAGGCGCTTTGAGACGTGTTCGCAAAAGACGCGCAGGTTTTGCATGATTAATTCCGGCCTGTAAAAAACGCGGCCGTTTATGCGCTGCAGGATAAAGCGATTTTCCCGGTTGGAGCCGCCGGAGACAAGGAACGTGTCGTTTACGTTGCCGGCCCCGAACGGCCGGATTTCGGCAATCCGGTCACCGGGGTTGAAGCGCTGCGCGGCGGCCCCGGGATAATCGGCATCCCTGCCTCTTGTGCTCCGCTCTTTTGTCATTAGATTCATCCGGCTTGATCGTCGCAATTTCTTTCCCTGCAATAATTTGAATATGCAGGAGTGTGGCTTTAATGTCAATTTCAGCCGCCGGGATGGAATTGACCGTGGCGGGTGGCCCGTTTGCGGGGTGGACGCCGGTTGGGGACCTCGGACCCGTCGCCGGTAGATGATTAACATTTATCTGAAGGAGTAAAAAATGGTTCACGTTAATAACGTTTTGTTGATTGCCCTGATCGCATGCAGTGTGCTCATGGTGCATGGCTTTTCCCTGGCGGCGGGCGCTGAACAAAAGCCGCAGGCTGCAAATCCGGTAGTTGTGATGAAAACGTCCGAGGGCGTGATCAAGGTCGAACTCTGGCCGGACAAAGCCCCTGAAACGGTGAAAAACTTCCTGGCGTACGTGGATGAGGGGTTCTATGACGGTACGATCTTCCATCGGGTTATTGGCAATTTCATGATCCAGGGAGGCGGGTTTACGCAGGATATGAAACAGAAGCCAACCCATGCCCCTGTCAAAAATGAAGCGGCCGAAGATGTCAAAAACGATCGCGGGACTATTGCAATGGCCAGAACGGGGATCGTTGACAGCGCGACCGCGCAGTTTTTCATAAATGTCGTGGACAACGCGTTTCTTAACCACAAGGACAATTCCCCCGGCGGTTTCGGGTACGCGGTGTTCGGCAAGGTCATAAGCGGGATGGACGTCGTGGATAAGATAAAGAGCGTTCAGACCGGGCCTCAGGATGTGCCTGTAAAACAGGTGATTATCGAAAGCGTCAAACGGGAAAAGTAGCCGGCCCAGCCTCAAGGGTGAAGGGTGAAGTTAGAAGTGTGAAATTTTCACCCTTCACCCTTCACTCTTCACCCTTTCCCCATTCACCCACTCACCCACTCACCCACTCACCCGCCCTTATCACCTGCTCGCCCGCTTTTCGGGCAACTGCCGGACAAAAGCTATAACGGCCGCTATTTCATCTTTCTCGTAATTCGACCCGAAGGCGGGCATTCCGGTCAGTTTGAGGCCGTTTTCCACGATCCAGTACAGTTGCGCGTCTTTCCATTCGTCCTGTATGGACCCCGAAAGCAGGTCCGCCGGTGCCGGGTAGAGGCCCTGGGCAAAGGGATCGGCCGAACCCCCCGGGCCCCCGTGGCAATGGATGCACGTCTCCCGGTATAAAGCCATCCCTTTCGGCACGAGCGCAGGGTCCGCCATGGGAGGTGTTTTCACGTCCCGGCTGTTTACGATAATCGACCGGTCCCGCACGATTTCAATTGCTTCAGTGGTGATGTCCCAGTGTGGGACACGGGCTGAGACGTTAAAGAACCCGAACCAGACAAAAACGGCGCCTGCAGCCGCCACCACAGCCAGGAAGACGATGATTGTGAAAATAGCCTTCATGATGTCCCCTTTTCGATCTCGACAGCCTGCCCGCCTGCCCGCAAGGCATTGAAACTGCGCTTTTAAGGCAGCGTGGTATCAGATGATTTAAATCCGGTTCTTAATCATTGGTCCTGCTAAATGCCATAAATAAAGAGAGCCAGGTGGGGGGCCCGGCTCTCAGGTGAAAAAAAGAGGAGACTAAGGGGTATTAATGGTGAGGCAATCGACTCTAATTTAAGCGGCGGAACCGGTTTTTCAACTCAGGTATAAACTGTAATTACGAAGAGGAAAGAATGTATTCGGGAACAGCGGTTTTGCAAAAAAGAGCGGAAGCCTCCCGGTTCTACGGTATCGCAGCCGGAAAACTCCCGCTCCTGGTATCCTTCCGATCCTGGTATATTTCTAGCCCTTTCCCATCTTCTGGACTTCTTTTTCGTCAATCATGAACCCATGCTCCGGTCCGGGGAAAATCCCCTGTTCCACCTCTTCCCTGTATTTGACAAGGGCTTCTATAATGATCTCGTCAAGTTTGGCGTAGCGCTTTACGAAGCGGGGCACAAACCTGTCGAAAAGGCCCAGAACATCGTGAATCACGAGCACCTGCCCATCGCATGACGCTCCCGCGCCGATGCCTATGGTGGGTATCGGCACGGCTTCGGTAATCATCTCTGCGATCGAGGAAGGAACGGCCTCGAGGACTATGCTGAAGCATCCGGCGTCAGCCAGCGCCTGTGCGTCTTCGATCAGCACTTTGGCTGCTTCGGCGGTTTTCCCCTGCACCTTGAAACCTCCGAATTGCGCAGCGCTCTGAGGAGTAAGACCAAGATGCCCCTGAACCGGAATCCCGGCCTCCACCATTGCCCTGACCTGCGGGACGACCCTTGCTCCCCCCTCCAGTTTTACGGCGCTCGCCCTGGCTTCCTTCATAAAACGGCCCGCATTGATGAGCGCCTGTTCCACGCTCGCCTGGTAGGACATGAAGGGCATATCGCCGATTACCAGGGCCCGTTTTGCCCCCCTGCTGACCGCCAGGGTGTGATGGAGCATCTCCGTCATCCCTACTGAAAGAGTGTCCTCCTGGCCCAGAACGACCATCGCAAGAGAATCGCCGACGAGCAGCATATCGACTCCACTCTTGTCCGCCCACAGAGCGGTAGGGTAGTCGTATGCGGTCAGCTCGCTCACTCTGCGCTGGCCCTTCGATGCCATGATCTCGGGAACGGTTACTTTCTTGCTCATTTTGGCTCTCTCCTTTTGACTCGGGCGGCATAGCGCCTGCCCGGTAGGTTGATGCCGGGAAAGTCCGGCAAAAAGCCGAAATCCATACGTAAAATTAACCTGATTATATATTATCGGGAGTTCAGCGCAAGTGATAACGGGTGAATGGGTGAGTGGGTGAGTAGGTGAATGGGTTAGAGAAAGCAGGTTAAACGTGTTACCGGGAAGTTGCGCAGGCGCCAGCGGCAGATCGCCTCGCTGCAAATGTGAATGGTGAGGCTGGAAAGGTGAAAATAATTCTAGCTGCTCACTGCTCACTGCTCACTGCATTTACCCACTCACCCGCCCTTATCCCATTCACCTATTCACCCACTCACCTATTCACCCCTTCCCACGCTATTTTGCGCTTCGAGCACCTTGATAAGCGATGTGAGCGTCTGGTTGACAGGTGTCGCAATTCCCGCTTCCTTCCCGAAGCGAACCACTGCGCCGTTTATTGCGTCGATTTCGGTCCTCTGTTTCTTATCGACGTCCTGCCCCATGGATGAGCGATTCCGGGCCGTAGCCTTTGCGACTCCGATTACGCGCTGGACCATGTCGAAACCGATCGGAAAACCTTTCGCCCTGGCGACCGCTACGGCTTCCTCGACGGCGGCGCTGCACAGCTCCGTTGCCTCCTGCATCTCCGCAATGAAGCCGTTGCGGATGCCGGTCAGTCCGGTGATGGCGTTTATCCCGACGTTTACGATGAGTTTTTCCCAGATGAGCCGCTTGACGTCATCGCTCGGCTCGGTCTTGAGTCCGGATTCCCGGAATATCTCAACTATGCTCCCGACCCGCTCCGATATGGGTCCGTCGGGCTCCCCGATGTAGGTGGGTCCGTTGCCGCCGTGGCGTATCGCGCCGGGCCCGAGAAGGGTTGCACCCTGGGCGGTGCTGCCTGCAAGCACGGCCTCCGGGCCTGAAATCTCGGCTATGCGTTCCCAGTTGCCTATTCCGTTCTGGAGGGTGAGAAAAATCGTTGAGGGCGAACAGATGCCATGCACGAGCGACATGGCGTTCTGCGTATCGTATGTCTTTACCATGACGAGCGCGAGATCGGGGTTCCGGGGTAGTTCGTCAGGGTCGTAATAAGTCGTAAGCCGATAGTTGCGGGCCGTTCCGTCAAGTTCCTCGATAGTGAGCCCGTCCCGCCGGATAGCCTCCATGTGTTTTCGATTGGTGCTGAAAAGCGAAACGGATGCGCTCGACTTAGAGAACCGCGCTCCCAACAGGCTGCCCATCGCCCCCGCTCCAACGATAAGAATGTTCATGGCCCGCCCCTTTATCCTGCTCTAGATCTCACACCAACTCACGTCCCCATGGGACACCCTGAAACCATGAAAAGACCCGTGAGCCGTAGGATGGGTGGAGCGAAGCGCAACCCATCAGGTCTTTTCGGTACAGTTATTCATGTTTCATCGGACCCCGCCAGTCTCTTTAGCGTCTTCGCGCCTTCGCGTGAACCCCGGTCTTTTCGGGCCCCTAAAAATAAAAAGCAAAAAAGACGAACGCGGACCCCACCATGAGCAGAATCGAGGTCAACAGGAAGGTGTCCGGCACCACTGAAAAGACAGGATCTCCCCTGTTTATATGCCTGCGGATGTAATAGAAGCGCCAGCCTGCAAGGACTATGATCACCACCCCCAGGCCCAGGGCAACCATGCCCATATAGTGGGTGCTGGGCACAAGTTTAAGATGTTCTTGCAGGCCCGGGATTGCGGCAAATCTCATTTCACGGATTAGAATATCGAAACGCTCGATAATGAAACCGAATCCGATCAGTGAAATCCCGGTCCGGCACCATGAAAGAAATGTCCGCTCGTTTGCCATATGATTGCGCTGCCAGGCGAAAAATGTGATCTTGTCCGACAGGTCGTGATCGATACCGTTCGCTGAAGCGCTTGTCCGGTTTGGATCGAAGTGCAAACGGGTAAACAGGTATGACCTGAGGCCCGAACAGCAGTTCCTCAGAGCGTCGCTTACGACGCGAAAGGCCGTGGTGCTCATTTTTCACTCTTCTCCAATTCAATCCAGCTTTTCACGTCCCTCGGGACACCCTGAAACCATGAAAAGGCGTGTAGGGTGGGCTAAGCGGAGCGAAGCCCACCAGAACTTTTCGAGACAGTTTTCCATGTTTCATCGGGTCTTTTTCAGTCTTTTTCGCGTCTTCGCGTCTTCGCGTGAAAGGCTGTCTTTTCGAGACAGTTATTCACGTCCCTCCGGGACACCCTGAAACCATGAAAAGACCCGCAAACCCGTAGGATGGGTGGAGCGAAGCGCAACCCATCAAGTCTTTTCGAGACAGCCGGATATGGCTTATGGTAATGATTCTCAGGGCAAAAAGCTGCATTGTGAATCGATCCGCACAAATTACCGCAGCTTGAGAGTCGCAAGAGAAAGGAGAGCAAGAATACCCGCAACGATCCACAGGCGGATGACGACCTTGGTTTCAGCAATGCCCTTGTGCTGTAAGTTATGGTGCAGAGGGGCCCGGAAAAAAATCCGCCGCCCGATCCACTTTACGCCTATTTTGTCCTGGATCTGGCTGCTGATGGCTTCGGTGATGAACAAAGCGCCCAGCAGGGGAAAGAGCATTTCCTGCTTCAGCAGGACCGACAAGACAGCCATCGTGCCGCCTATGGCAAGCGATCCGGTATCCCCCATAAAAATCTGGGCTGGGTAGGCATTGTACCACAAAAAGCCGAGGCCCGCCCCGATGAATGCTGCCCCAAAGATCGTCAGTTCGCCGGCCCCGCGCAAAAATGGATAGTAGAGATAGCTTGAATAAATGTGGTTGCCCTCCACATAGGCGAAGATGCCAAGGACTACCACTACGAAAATCGAGGGCGTAATGGCGAGCCCGTCGAGTCCGTCGGTTATGTTCACGGCGTTTGAAACGAAGATCACGAACAGGAATATAAACAGCCCGTAGAGCCATGGTCCAATGTCGATGAGCGGGTATTTGTAAAATGGAATAAAGACCTTGGTGGCAAGCGCGCTTCCAAGGGGCGCGTAAGGCCCGACGCAAATCCAGGCGAAAACAAGGCTGAAAAGACCCTGCAGAAATAACTTCGTGCGTTCCGAAAGTCCCCTGTCTCCGCTTTTCAACCGCACCTTGGTCACGTCGTCCCATAGTCCGAGCAGCCCGAACCAAACCATCCCGGTAACCGAGCAGAGCATAAACGGGCTGCGCCAGTTTCCCCAGAGGGCCACCGAAGCCAGAACGGCGCCGATTATGAGAACTCCGCCCATCGTAGGGGTGCCGCTCTTGTCGAATGCCGAATGGACCCCGGTTTCGCGTACCTGGTCCAGGAAGCACTGCCTGTGGACGAACAGGATGAAACGCCTGCTGAAAAGGAAGACCAGGATGACTGCCGTAAGCGCCGACATTATGGCCCTGAAGCTGATGTAGTTCACCAGCCGGAAGAATGAAAAACCGTCTGAGAGCGAGATAAGAAAGTTGCAGATTTCGTAAATCATGGTGTTTTCCTGGCGGCCTTGTATGAAGGAGCGGGTGCGCCCGGTGGTAAGGCCTCGGATTTGTCGTTGTCTTTCGATCGCTTGCAGAGCGCCGTGTATGTTTCCTTTATCTGGAAATGAGGCCTGAAGTCCGTTGAGGTCAGGATGAATGAGGAAGTCATGGTGAGCAGTTCTTCGCTGGGTTCGAGCACCCCGCGTTCGATCATTCGCTTCAATCCGTGCAGGGCCGCGTTACGCACCTGCCAGTAATGAGATTCATTCATGGAAAGGAGCGTCTCGGCGGCTTTCCAGTTCGTTCCGGTCTCGCCTAATGCCTTCGCAGCCTCGATCAATACCTCGAAGCAATCGTCTTCGAGGAGGTGGAGAATCCGGTTTACGCATTCCCGGTTTCCCGCGAGAAATGGGCCAAAATGAGCGGCGGTGCGGCAGGCCTGGGCGCGTACTTCAAAATAAGGGTCATCCATGGCCTCGATCAGATGCCGTTCCACGTCAGGGTCGAAATGGTCCATGATCTCGATGGCGTGGACGATGTTTCTACGTATAAACCCGACTTGCTGGAAATCTCCTCCGAAGAGTCTTTTCACCCGGCTGACCGGGGTCCTGTCGGAGAGCATTTTAAGCAGGGTCGGGATTTTTTCCGTGTACCTGGTAAGGCCGATCAGCTTAACTCCCAGGTTGCGGTCCTGCCAGGGCTTGTGGCTGAGCAGTCCCGCCGCCCTGTGACGATAGTAAGCCAGATCGTCCGGGTCGCCCACCTCGGCAGCGGGGTCGAAGCTGTTCCTGGAACGGCTGTAGGCTTTGGAAAGCATCTGCAGGAGCCGGGGGTTTCCGGCCAGGTCTCTTAAGGGCGTCTCCTGGCGGCCGTTGCCGTCCGCGAAGCGGTTATCGCCATGGATTTCGCTGACTATCCGCTCGATGGATTTTCGCCTGAGAAAGTCCCTGCTGTACTCGGCCATCTGCTGCAGACGGTCCGGGTTTTCGATCAGGTCTAATATTTTTTCAGCCAGAACCTGCCCGTCCAGCTTCTCCAGCAGCCCCGAGTTCTCCATGACGGTATCTTCAAAAAGTATCTCGGCGGCCCCGGCGCTTTTCATCACCCTGGCGTTCATGACCTGGTGATCGCCCGGAAGGTTGACCTTCGGGATCAACAGAACGGGTTTGCCGATGCGGGATATCTCGTTCAGGCTTCCCGCCCCGCTTCTGCAGACTATCAGGGAACTTACCGAATAAATCACGGCGATATTGTGAAAGTAGTCCTGCCGGTAATAGAACTCGTCCAGCAAAGCCCGTTGTTCGGGAGATAGAACTTTTTCGATCCGCTTTTGGGTATCCGCCGCCGCATCGTAATCGGAAGTGCTGGCGAGACCGCTGCCGTGTACTATGAACAGCTTGTGTTTGTGCGGTAAAAGGAAAGGAAGCGCATCGATGATCGCGCGGTTTATCGTGCGCGCTCCCTGGGAGCCTCCAAAGGCGAATATGACCTGCCGGCCCTCCGGGATTTTGAAGGAAAGTCTTTCCCTTGCCTGCTCGGGAGGGATCGGCACTATCGAGTGGCGTATTGGATAGCCCACGACCGTTGCGTTCGGGAAAAAAGACAGGGTCTGCGGGAATGTGAGCATGACCTTGTCAACCCATCTCCCCATGAGTCCATTCAATTGGCCTGGAATGCTGTTCTGCTCGTGCAGAAAAATCTTTATCCGCGCAATTTTCAGCTTTTTCAATAAAACGGCGGCGATGATTACAGGCGCGCTGACATATCCGCCCGTCGCAATTATCCACTTTGGAGCAAACGAGATCAGAATGATGATCGATTGAGCGACCCCGATGCTCAGATTGAAAAGAAACCGGAAAGTGCGAAAAGAGAGGCTGATGCCGGGATACCCCTCGGAACGGACAAAACGAAGCTCATATCCCGCTTTGTTCACGATGACGCTTTCGGCCCTGTTTCTGACGCCGATGTAAAGAAAGCGGGTTTCGGGCTCACGCGACTTCAAACCCTCGGCGATAGCCAGGGCCGGGTTGACATGGCCGCCCGTTCCGCCGCCTGAAAGCACGACGCGCGTGTTGCCCTCCTCCAGCCTTTTCCAGCGGCGGGAGGCTGCGAAAGCGCATATCAGGATCAGAAATAATACCGAAACTGGAATTAAAATGTGCACTTCTCGATTCTTCCAGGACTTTGATTCACCTATTCACCCACTCACCCACTCACCATCCACCACTCACTATTCACTATTCACCACTCACTATTCACCACTCACCCATTCACCCATCCTCAAGCGCGCGCCGAATCTCCTCCCGGCCGATCTTGCCTGTCCTTATCAACACAGCCGGGCGAACGGTAACATCTACAATACTGGAAGGCAAACCGCCCGGCAAATCCCCACTATCGATGAAAGCGTCAACGGACTGGAGCAACTCCCGGGCGATGGCGCCGGGACTGCTCGGGGGAAGTTCTCCCGCCCGGTTTGCGCTGGTTGAAACGATGAGGCCTCCCGCGGCCCGGGCAAGGAGTGATGCAACGGGATGAGAAGAAACGCGAATGGCGATTTTGCCCGTTCCCGCATGCAAAACAGGGGGAAGAGACGCTGATGCCTGGATGACGATGGTAAGAGGACCGGGCCAGAAAACGCGCGCCAGGGCCTCCGCTGATTCGGGCCACTCGGATGCCGCGCTCAGAACGGCCTCCCGGTCCGACGCAATGAGCGGCAGGGGTTTTGTAAAATCCCTGCCTTTTTTTTCAAAAACCATTTCCACCGCTTTGGCAATCTCCGGCATGGCCCCAAGCGCATAAAATGTCTCAGTTGGATAAACAACCAGGCCCCCCGACCTTAAAATCGACGCAGCATCCCGAAGCGCCGCAATTTCATTCCAATCGCCGGTTGCCTTATTCTCCCCCGGCCTGAAAACGGACGCAGCGTCCCGAATAGCCTCCGGGCTGATTTGAGCCGGGTTGAGCTTCATGATCAATGGTTTTGGACTCTGTGTGGCATACATCCTCGGGCAGCCCCCCGCGTACGGCTGGTCTAAAGCGGACTGAAACAGCCCGTTGCCCGGAGAACATACACTAAATAAAGCTGGATTTCTATCGGGATACCTCAAGAATAGCGCCAATGCGGGTGAATAGGTGAATGGGTGAATGGGATAAGGGCGGGTGAGTGGGCGAGTGGGTGAGTGGGTGAAAATTTTGCACTTCTAGCTTGCCCCTTCACGTTTAGAGCGAGGCGACCTCCCGTTGGCGCCTGCACAACTTCCCGGTAATACGTTTAACCTGCTTTCTCTAACCTATTCACCCATTCACCTATTCACCCCTTCACTATTCACTATTCACTATTCACTATTCACCATTCACTATTCACCCTTCACCCTCACCGGGCGCCGCCGGCCAGGCTGAAGATGAGCACTGCCAGGACGATAAGGGTCACGCCGACGTAAACCCGGTCTCTCTGAATCATGAAGGAAATCACGGTAAAAAGGACCCTCATGACCGGGGTTGCAATCAGCACGAGCAGGCCGAATTGAATCACTCCCCGGCTTGAAAAGGTGGATAGATCCTTCATGATTCCCGGAATGCTGCGCAGGTCCGAGGGTTCGCCATGGAAAATATGATAGTTGGGCACTTCTGTCCCATGCCTGGCAAGGTAAAGACCCCCGCCGATCAGGACTATCAAGGAGGAAACTATCATTCCGGCCCGGAGCAGGTTTCCGATGATTTCATCGATCCTTGCATCCGAAATCACAGTTCTTTTATCATTCATCTCTACAGCCATCCCACTATGCCGCTATAGATCATTTCCAAACCAAGGATCAGAATGACGCCTGAAAAAACGATTCGAAGCAGACGGGTCTTGGAAGTGACAAGGACCCGCGTGCCCAGAAGCGATCCCAGGACGACTCCAAGCATGACCGGCATGGCCAGTCCCGGATCGATGTAACCTCGATTGAGATAAATCCCGGCGCTTGCAGCGGCTGTTACGCCAATCATAAAGTTGCTGGTGGTAGTGGAAACCTTGAAGGGAACGTGCATGGCCTGGTCCATCGCCAACACCTTCACGGAGCCCGAGCCGATTCCGAGCAATCCGGATAAAGCTCCGGCTAAAAACATCAGGCTGAATCCGGTGGGTATGGCATGCACATGATAAGGAACGATTCCATGCAGACTTGGATAGGAGCTGTCAAGGTGCAGAGAATTTGCAAGAAAGTCGGGAGAATCCTCAGCGGTAGAGGATGTGTGCCCTCGGCCGGAAAGATAGGCGGAATAGATAAGAACGATTCCGAATATCACTGCTATCATCTTGGCGGATATCATGCCGGCAACGCCTGCGCCGATGAGCGCCCCGAAAGTGGTGGCCATCTCAAGAAACATTCCTAGCCGGATGTTGGAGAAGCCCTCTTTGACATAGGCTGCGGCTGCGCTGGACGATGTCGCTATGACCGAAACAAGCGAAGCCCCGATTGCATAACGGATATCCACCCCGAAAACCAGGGTGAGCAGCGGGACGATCACAACCCCGCCGCCAAGTCCGGTTAGTGCCCCCAGGAAGCCTGCGGTCAGGGAACCAACGAAGATCAGAGAAGAGAATACATCGATGTTCATGGTCTTTTCTTTATTATAATAACTGCCGGTATCCCCGCCTTCCATCGCGGCGTCGTTCGTACCGCCTCATTTCGAGGAAACACCCACTCGTGGCGTCAACACGGTAGCGCCGCCTTCCACGGCGGCGTTTTTCTCCCGATGGTGCGGTGTTGTTCGTACCGCCGCAATAACGCAAACCATTTTCTCTTCTAATGCCGGATGCTGAAAAGTAAAGAACATATCCGGTGAAACGCCAAAGTTGCAAAGCGGATATCCATGCCGGGAACGAAAGCAGGCATTGGGTGCGATAGCCGCCCAAATCCGAATGCCGGCCCGCGGAAACCCGCGAAACCGTCACCAGGCATTAACCATGTCCCTCGCTGTTTTCCTGTTAATCCTGTAAATCCTGTCAAAGCTCTTTTTCGAAACAGTTCTCCGCGTTTTTCTCTGTGCTCTCTGTGTCTCTGTGGTGAATCGCTTTTCGTCTTTTTTGGTAGGGTATTCGGAGATTGGAAACATTTGGCGGGTGTTTTTAACGACAGGGTTCTAACCCCGGCTTGCGCTTACCAGGTGCGGCGTTGGCGGATGGACCTGCAACTCCGGGCATGGCGAACCGGTGATAGTGAAGGGGTGAAGGGTGAAGGGTGAATTGCTCCTTGTCGTAAAACGAGAAGCGAGAACCAAAAAAATTCCTGCTCACCGCCCACCGCCCACCGCTCACTGTTCACTGTTCACTGTTCACTGTTCACTGTTCACTGTTCACTGCTCACTGCCCACCGCTCACTGTTCACTGCTCACTGCTCACTGCTCACTGCTTCCTCTTGAGGACGAAAACCTGCTTTACCGGCAATGCGCCCAGGACCTCTTGAGCGTTGGCAAGCCTGGACGGCTCTGATTCCAGTTCGTCCCAGGAATTCAAAAGCACGCATTCTCCGTCTTTATTGACGACGATCGGCACGGTTTTTCGGGACGGCTTCTTGCCTTCGAAGACCATGCTCCCCGGCTCCTCCGGCCGAACCAGCCTGCACTCGACACTGAAGGAATCGACGGCCTGGTAAAGGGTGGAAGCCGTAAATTCATCGGAAGAAAATGGCGCGATCCTGCCGTTTTCCAGAAGAAAGACGTTGTTGCCGTTTTCGTTTTCGGCTTTTTCCATGGTCTCCTCTTTCCCGGTCCGTTCCACAAAAGAAAGCTGGCTCTGCATCGCTTCGGCGTTGTCTTTGCGCTTCATGACAAAAAGCTCCTTGAATCTTCCGGAATTTTTCAATACATCGAAGACTTCGTTTATTTCACCATCTCTGGCCCGGCCGCGTACTTCATAGCAGTCCAACCGGCACAGGATGCATCGGAATGCAGGGATCCTGCACTCGTCATTTTTGCACCAGACGTATTGGGGCATTGAATTCGCTCTGTGTGGGAATGGTTTCAGGTGCCTCTATTCTAACCGATTAAAGGACCGAATAACACAGAAATGAACTTCCGGGGCGTTATTTTTGAGTGGAAAAAGGAAAAAGTGAATTAGCTTGATCGCAGGAATTTTCTGTATGACAATACCGTAATATTCCGATGGCTTTGCAGCTTTTGATTATTTCAGGAGAGATTATGGCACAAACCGGAAAAATCACCCCGAGAAAACTTTGGATCTTTTTTGTCCTGCTTTTGGCGCTGGTCCCTGCATCCTGTGCTTCGACAGGGACGCACGACGAGAAGAAACTGATGGAAGCGCTGAAGGCCTCGGTTGAAGCTTACAACAGCGCCATCAGGTGGGAGGATTACTCAGAGGCGGCCGCTTTCGTGCCTGCCGATAAAAAAGAGCTGTTCTGGACCGAGGCGGACAGGTTTAAAGGCAAGATCCGGATCATCGATTACCAGATAAGGGAAGTGACGCCGGAAGAAAAGGGCCATAAGGGCACTGCAATTATCTATTTCCAATACTGGCGCGTCGCATCGCCGACCGTGCTGACCCTCACGATCTCCCAGAAATGGTTCTTTATGCCAAAGGAAAAGGTCTGGAAGGTGGCCGATGACGGGTTTGGCCCCATTACCAAGGCGCATGCGCGAGACTAGTGTCCTGAGTCAAAGGTTCGTTTCGTAAATTTTCGTAGGGTGGGCACGCTTTATGTGCCCACCAATCGGTGGTGGGCAACGCTCTGCTTTTGCCCTACCCTGAATTTGGCAACTGATTAATGACTCAGGACACTAGCGGTTCTTGGCCCCTTTTCCGTCCATCCGGCCGCTGAAAACCGGATCGCCAGGGCGTCAAAGAACCCGGGTCGGAAACCGCCGAAACTATTGAGATTCGATTATTTCGACTTCGAAAAGAAGAGGCCAGAGCTTGCCGGTAACGAAAATCCTGTTATTTTGAGCATCGAAGGCGATCCCGTTCAGGACGTCGGCGTTGCTTCCGGGGGGCAGTTCCTTCCTCAAATCCGACATGTCTATCCAGCCGGTGACTTCACCTGTTTTCGGAGATATCCTTGCCACCAGGTCCTCGTGCCAGATGTTGGCGAAGATTTCCCCCTTTATGTACTCGAGCTCGTTTAAGGAGCGGAGCGGCCGGCCCCTGTCCAGAACCTGCAGCGAACGCTTCTTGACCAGTTTGGCGGGGTCCAGGAATATAAGCTCGTCGGTCCCGTTGCTCATTACGAGGCTTTTCCCGTCGTTCGTCAGCCCCCAGCCCTCCCCGGAATAGCAGAATTCGCGCTCGACCTTAAAGCTCTTCGCGTTATACACAAAACCTGTTTCGGACTTCCATGTGAGTTGGATGAGAGACCCGCCCCAAAGGGTCAGCCCCTCTCCGAAATACTGTGAGGGCAGATCGTATTTCTTCACTATGCGCCCGGTTTCCAGTTCGACCTTCCGCAGGCTCGACTTGCCGTGCAGGCCCGTGCTTTCGTAGAGAAAGCCTTTAGCGTATAGCAGCCCCTGAGTATACGCCTCGGGGTCGTGGGGATATTTTTTGACGATTCTGACTTTGAAGAAATGAATGGGACCGAACTGGGGGAGGGATGGGGCCGCTGTTTCGGCTTCCCGGGCCTGGGCGGATTTGATGCACAAAACCCCGCCCGCAGCGGACGGGGTTTGCGGCAGGTCTATTTCAAAAAAAAGAAACGCAAACAAACAGAACAGGACGGCTGCGAATTTATACTCGTGAGTTGCGGCCATTGACCGGGCTTCTCCCCACGCTGAAGTAGCTGAATCCGAGCTGCTTCATTGCGCCGGGTCTGTAAACGTTGCGCAGATCGACGAACACGGGGGCCTTGAGAACGCTTTTTATGCGAAGCAGGTCGAGTGCCCGGTATTCGTTCCATTCTGTCATGAGCACCACGGCATCGGCGTCCTGGCAGGCTTCGTACGGGTTCGAGCAGAATTTTACGCCGGCCAGGAGCTTGGCCGCCTCGGCCATCGCCTGGGGATCGTGGGCGCGGACCAACGCGCCGTGCTCGACCAGTTTGGAGATGATGGTCAGGGACGGAGCGTCCCTTATATCGTCCGTTTCGGGCTTGAAGGCGAGGCCAAGCACGGCGACGGTTTTCCCGCCTTCGTCTCCGCCCAGCGCTTGCCGGATCTTGCGTGTCATGCGCGCCTTCTGTGCGGCATTGACCTCGATTACCGCCTCGATAATCCGGCACGCGACCCCGTTTTCCTGTGCTATTCTGAGCAGGGCCTGGGCGTCTTTCGGAAAGCACGAGCCGCCATAACCGGGTCCGGCGTGCAGGAATTTTTTCCCTATTCTTCCGTCAAGGCCCATCCCCCTGGCTACGTCCTGAACGTTGCCCCCGATTTCCTCGCACAGGTTCGCTATCTCGTTTATGAAACTGATCTTGGTGGCCAGGAATCCGTTGGCCGCATATTTCGTAAGCTCCGCCGTTTCGATCGTGGTTATGACGAAGGGGGTTTCGAGCAGATAGAGCGGCCTGTAGACGGATTGGAGCACCTCTTCGGCTTTTTTTGAATCAAGTCCGAGAACGACCCGGTCGGGACGCATGAAATCGTTGATCGCGGCCCCCTCCCGAAGGAACTCCGGGTTGCTGGCCACATCGAAATTGGCTTCAGGATTGGTTTCGGAGATGATCCTTTTGACCTGTGCCGCCGTACCCACCGGGACGGTGCTCTTGTTTACCACGACCGTGTAATCGCGGAAAAAGGGCGCTATCTGGCGCGCGGCTTCGTAGAGGTATGAAAGATCGGCGTAGCCGTCGCCTCGCCGGGAAGCCGGGGTCCCGACGGCGATGAATATGACTTGCGCATCGGGGATCCCGGGGCTGTATTCGGTTGAGAAGATGAGGCGCCCTGCTTGCGAGTTCTTTTTTACCAACGCTTCCAGGCCCGGCTCGTAAATCGGAATTTGCCCGTCCACGAGTTGCGCGATTTTAGATTTATCATAATCTATGCAGGTGACCTCATGCCCGAATTCCGCAAAGCATGCTCCGCTCACCAGCCCGACGTACCCCGTCCCGATGATTGCTATCTTCATAAGATGACCTTCGTAAGAGTTGATAAACCGGCCCGCAGGCCGAAAATAAACCGAGAGGGTTTCCGTCCGGAAACCCGGTAGTAGCGCCGCCTTCCACGGCGGCGTTTTTCGCCCGCGAGGCGAACGCACGTTCGCACCCTCGGCCGTTCCGCTCGATCTCCGGACTTTGCGGTGTGATACTTATCAATTTTACAGAATAAATACAAGAACACTTACCCATGATACGGGAGTGGCCGGCATCACTACAGGCTTGATGCAAGCCGTTCTTTGAGAAGGGTGAACCGGGACTGTATGCGGTTGTTCCTGATGGCGATGGAGAGAGCTTTCTTCGAACCCACTATGACAACCAATTTTCTGGCCCTGGTCACCGCCGTGTAGAGCAGGTTGCGCTGTAGCATCATGAAATGCTGGGTAAGAACGGGGAACACCACGGCAGGGTATTCGCTCCCCTGTGACTTATGAATGCTTATGGCGTAAGCGTGAACGAGTTCCTCGATCTCGGAGAAATCGTATTTTACGCTCCGGCCGTCGAATTCAACCCGGATTTCCCCCTCTTCATGGTCGATCCTGCGGATTCTGCCGATATCTCCATTGAAAACGTCCTTGTCGTAGTTGTTCCTTATCTGCATCACTTTATCGTTTACGCGGAAAGTGCGTCCTGCCGTATCGAGCGTTATTCCACTGGGATTGAGGGCGGCCTGAAGGGCAAGATTGAGGTTTTGCGCGCCGGCCTCCCCACGGTGCATCGGGCTGAGCACCTGGACCTCCTCCATGGGATCGAACCCGAAACGGCGGGGGATCCTTTCAGTGCAAAGCTGGACTATCGTGTTCAACGCCTCTTGCGGGTCTTCTCTGCCGATGAAATAGAAATCCGCTTTCTGGCCGCTTTCGGCCCGCAGATCGGGGAAGGCCCCCTGCCGGATGAGGTGTGCGTTTGTAATTATCCGGCTCTGGCTCGCCTGCCGGAATATCTCCGTCAAACGAATAACCGGGAATTTGCCCGAATCGATTATATCGCCCAGTACGTTTCCGGGACCCACGGAGGGGAGTTGGTCGACGTCGCCCACCAGGACGAGAACGGCCCGGGACGGGACCGCTTTCAGCAGATGGTTGGCGATCACTATGTCCATCATGGAAGATTCATCCACGATTACAAGGTCGGCGGCAAGCGGTTTTTGCTCGTTTCGCTGGAACCCGCCGATGTGGGGGCTGAATTCGAGAAGCCTGTGAATGGTCTTCGCAGGGTGCCCGGTCGTCTCGGAGAGCCTCTTGGCGGCGCGGCCGGTAGGGGCGGCAAGGCTGACGCGGGCGCCGATGTGTTCGTATATGGCGAGAATGGCTCGGACCAGGGCGGTCTTGCCGGTCCCGGGTCCCCCGGTTATTACCAGGACTTTTTCGCTGAGGGCGAGCCTGACCGCTTCTTCCTGAAGAGGAGCGAGAGAAAAGTCCAGGCGCCCGCGGACCCAGTTTAGAGCGGCTTGCGAATCTATGCGGGTCTGTAGCCTCCTGTAGCGCTGGATCGTGGTGAATCGCCCTGCGGCTCCGGTTTCTGAAACATGCAGGGGGCGCAGGTAGATCGCCCGGTCATCTCCGAATTTCTCGGAAGCCGAAGGGCCAAGCATTTCCTCTTTTATGCGGGAGTCACCTTTCAGGCGCGGCAGTGCTTCTTCCAGGACTTGCGTTTCAACTTCGAGCGTTTTGCGGCACCGCTCCATCAATAAGGAACGGGGCATGCAAACGTGTCCCTCTTCGGCGGCCTCGTGCATCACGAAAAGGATGCCGGCCTCGGCTCTCAACGGAGAATCGGCCGCAAATCCAAGATTTCCTGCGAGCCTGTCCGCGGTGAGGAACCCTACTCCTGTGATTTCCATTGCGAGACGGTAAGGATTTTCCCTGACAATATCGACGGAATCCCGGCCGTATTTTTTGAAAATCCGGGCGGCAAGCGCGGCGCTCGCCTCGTTGGCGCGCAAAAAGATCATCAGTTCGCGGATCTCTTTTTGCTCCTCCCATGCCTTTCGTATCTGCCCGATGCGGTACTTGCCGATGCCGTCTATTTCCAGCAGGCGCTCGATCCGGTTTTCGATGATGTCCAGGGTTTTTTCGGCAAAACGCTTCACTATGCGGTCGGCCATTTTGGGCCCGATGCCGCGTATAAGGCCTGATGCGAGGTATTTTTTGATTCCCTGAACCGTTGACGGCGCGGTCGTCTCGTAGCGATGTACCCGGAACTGTTTGCCGAAACGCGCATGAGTGCTCCATGTCCCTTCCATGAGGAGCGTTTCGCCGGGGCACAGGGAGATGAAGTTTCCGACTGCGGTGACAAGGTCCCTGTGACCGGGGGCCCGGACTTTGATCACGCTGTAGCCGTCCTCTTCGCTGGTGAAGGTTATCCTTTCGACCAGGCCCTGGAGTTTACCGCTTATATTTTTGTGTGAATTCTGATTTTCCATTTGTAAAAAGCTGACAATAGGGTGAGAAATACAGTATAATTGAAAACGGTAAATTCAGGTTCTTTTTGACGAACCCCCGGGACTTGCTAATTGGAAGCCGGGGGGAGAAAACCAGGACAGATAAGGGCTTCGTAAAGCTTTTCGGCCTGGGAGTTATTTATGACGGTCTGAAATCTGCCCGGCGATATTTCCAGGTCTCCGAAATCTCGGCCAGCGGAGGGGGTTGCCCGATGTCCCTTTACATTAAAACTGACGATTACCGCAAACACGGAATAAGCAAGTATTCCGACCCTGCCCTCATAAGGGCTGTAGTGCAAAAAGAGCTCAACATAGACCGGGTATTCGTCTCGTTCGTAAACAAGCATGAATACATCAGAGTGGATTTTCTTCGGCCAAGACCACCCCGCAGGTTTACCAAACGGTCGGCCAGGCGGGCCCCCTGAGTTAAAGCCGGGGCGCTTTCGGGCGCCCTTGTTTTTTGCCTTTGACGAATCCTCGAATATGGCGCTTTCTGTTTTACATCCGTCGGATTTAATTGTCCACCGGCATGACCTTGCCTGGACCTGAAATGAAATCCAAACTCCGTATTTTTGTTTACGGGACCCTGAAAAAGGGATTCCCGAACCATCGTCAGTACTGCGCAGGCGTGCTGCGGATCTACCCGGCATGGCTCCGGGGAAGGCTCTTCAGGCTCACTGCCGAAATCCCGGCGATGACTGTCCCCGATGAGGATATCCTCGTTTTTGGGACGGCGGATGCCGCTGCTGACATGGAAGCACAGGAAAGATTCGAATCTCTTTTGAGAAGCAACGGGACCGTGATTTCAGCATCACCCCCCGGCGGTCCCGTGTGGGGGAAGGTTCGGGGAGAGTTGCTGATATTTGACGATCCCCGAACGAGATTGCCGCTGCTGGACAGCCTGGAGGAGTTCCGGCCCGGGCTGGCGTCAACCTATGTAAGGGCGCTGGTGTACATAACGCTTCCCGGCGGCCTGCAAACCTCGGCGTGGACTTACATTGGCGGATGCGATCCCGCAACGCTGGAAGCATATGCGGGGGAAATCTGGGAAAATCCCCTCTGATACCGGTAGCGCCGCCTTCCACGGCGGCGTTCTTCGCTTGAAGCCACCCCATTCACCCGCCCTTATCCCATTCACCCACTCACCCACTCACCTATTCACCCATTCACCCATTCACCCGCTCTCCCCTCATTTCTTCTTCTTCAGGGCATAATCTTTAGGGATAACGAACAACCCGGGGTCCAGGGTCTTCTGCTCGATTTTCTTGAGAGTGCTCTCAACTGTTCCGCCCATCACATGATTGACGGCGTAAACCGGGAAGCCGTCCAGCTTTTCAACCATGCCTGCGATGTTGATCTGCCTCAGCATGGGGTTGCGCTCGGTGATGGCCCCGAATTTAGCGCCCAAGGCTTTCAGTTCCTTGTAGCCTTTCACATCCTTGGAAACCCAGTATTCTCCGTTTATCACCGCGAGATTTGCGGTGTATTTGCGGCATTGATAGCCCTCGATGGTTTTGAATTGATCTGTCGGAGTAACGTGGATTGCCAGCATGGCGCCCATCATCTCGGCCATTTTCTGCTTATTGGCGGCGGGCATGTCCGCCGCGATCCCGGGCACATCACCTAAGTTCAGTACGGTATAGGTCTTGGCCTTGGAATCGAGAGAAAACATCTTCATGGTATTGTAGTCCAGGATGAAGACCTTGCCGTTGCCCATCTCGATTCGTGACCGGTTGGAGGTGAAATAGTTCTTCTGGATCGCGGTTCCGTTCGGCTGGTTAGGCATATTGGTGGTGACGTTTTCTGATTCAAAATAAAGGTCGGCTTTGGCTGATGGAGCAAATAAACCGGCGAACAGGGCCATAACGCACAGACACAATGCCCATTTTTTTCCGTTCATTCTTTTCCTTCCGTTTCTCCTCGTAATTTGGTCTGGAGCTGTCCAAAGCATCCAGCAGGCAAGTATCGATTATCCTGCAACCCGAGTCAAGTACCCGGCAGAGGGTACTCAATTCTGAGGTGATTCCACCTTGATGTCGTCCAATTAGGATTCTGGTTCAGATCAAACGTTCGACGGTGATCGTCTCTTCATCGCTCGCATGCAAATTCTTGAAATTTTGGCAAGCACACGGTTAAGGCGTCATTGTTTCTCAGTGTTTTCTCAGTTTTCTCTGTGCCTCTGTGGTGAATCGCTTTTTAGTTTTTTGCTTGCGGCCCGTGGCTGCTCTGCACTGCTCACATGCAAATTCTTGAAATTTTGGCAGGCACACGGTTAAGGCGTCATTATTTCTCAGTGTTCTCTGTGTCTCTGTGGTGAATCGCTTTTTAGTTTTTTGCTTGCGGCCCGTGGCTGCTCTGCACTGCTCACATGCAAATTCTTGAAATTTTGGCAAGCACACGGTTAAGGCGTTATTATTTCTCAGTGTTTTCTCAGTGTTCTCTGTGTCTCTGTGGTGAATCGCTTTTTAGTTTTTTGCTTGCGGCCCGAGGCTGCTCTGCACTGCTCGCATGCAAATTCTTGAAATTTTGGCAAGCACACGGGTTAAGGCGTCATTATTTCTCAGTGTTTTCTCAGTGTTCTCTGTGTCTCTGTGGTGAATCACCCGCTGCGCTTCATAAATTCCCTGAAGATGATCAGTTTCTGGACGTCCTGGGTCCCTTCCCCCAGGGATGAAGCCCAGGCGTCCATGGGGTATTTGTGGATCGGGTGCTCGAAGACGACCGAAGCCGCCCCGAACAGGTCCGCTGCCCATGTCCCGACTGCCCTTGCAAGATCGACGGAAAGGTATTTGGCTATTGAGGCCCCCAGCCGGAAATCGATCCCCTCGTCCTTTTCCCAGCACGTTTTCCATAGCGTTAGCCGTACGGCTTCCATTCTGCTGTAAAAATCGGCTGCCTCAAATGATTTCGACTGAAAATCGATTACCCTCTGGCCGAAAATATGTCTTTTTTTCGCGTGTTCGATGCCCTGTTGGAACGCCCCGGCAGCGGTGCCCAAAGTGAGAGCGCTGATAGTGATGCGGCTGTTGGTGAATATCTCGAGTACCTGCTGAAGTCCTCGGCAACGCTCGCCGATGAGGTTGGCATCAGGCACGAATACGTCCTGGAGCTGAATGCGCGTCAGGTCCGACGGGATCCAGACTTCCTTATGCAGCCTGCTGCGCGTGACTCCCTGCGCGCTCAGGTCGACGAGGAACATGGAAATCCGGCTGTTGCGGGGCGCATCCGGGTCCGAGACCGCCGTAATGAGTGCAAGGTCGCTTATGTAGCCGTTAGTCACAAAGGATTTTACTCCATTGAGCCGCCATCCTCCCTCCACCTTTTTCGCCGTGGTGGCTACCCCCGAGACGTCGCTTCCGGCGCTTGGCTCGGTATTGCCCACACAAATCAGGGTTTCTCCCCGGGCGGCGGAGGGAAGGTAATGACTTTTCTGGCCGGGGTTTCCGAAAAGTATTATCCCTTTTGTGCCGAGTGAAACATGGACCAGGACCGCCACCCCAACGCCCGGCGAAATTGTCCCCAGATGTTCCTGCAGCATGGCCTGTTTGAGCGACTGCTGCTCTCGATATCCGTCCCCGTCTTGTTCCAGTCCCAGCCAGCCCCCGGCGCCGAGTTCCCGGAAAAATTCGCGGGGGATCTCCTTTTCTGCGTACCACTTGGAAAGGTTGGGGGTCAGCCGTTCGGTCAGGAACAGCTTAAAGCTCTTGAGGCTTTCATCGAATTCTTCCGGTATTCTGAAATCCATGTTGAAGCTCCTGTACCTGTCGTTAAAAGGCATTCCGGATATCAAAAACTGGTCCCATGTGCCTCCATGGAGATGCTGATAGTCACAGCATGCGCCTTTTTACAGCCTGGATCAACTGGCGTGCTGTTCCTGAACTGTTTCGCCGTGTGAGGGGTCCTGGCATTTGACGAGCGATACTGTGAATATGGCTTTTGAGTCGTGCTCTGAAAACGAAAGCGCGCCTCCCATTCCCTTGAGAAGCCTGAACGTCGAAGAAATCCCGGTTCTCTCTCCACCCTCCTCGAACGGCAGAAGCATGAGTTCGGGGTCCCTTGATTTTTTCCCGGCGACCGGGCTGACCATGTCCACATATATGTTGTGCTCGCCGAAATAGGTCTTGACGGTTATTTCCTTTTCCATGTCCATCATTTCAACGGCGTTTCGAATCAATGCGACGAAAACCTGCGTGAGGATGGCCGGGTCGACGTGAGCGGTCGGAAGAGCGGGATAGAGGTCGAGGTTGACTATTACTGCATCCTTTTCCAGCTCCGGAGCGAGCAGGCGGACCGAATCGGAGAGAATCGCATTGACGTGGCTTTCACGTGGTTTCATGTTCACCGGGCGAAGATAATCCTGCAGCCGGTTGAGCATCGTTTCGAGGCGTGCGGTTTCGTGCAGAATAATATCTGCCTCGGCAGAGTCGGGATATTTCTTTTGCAAGCGCCGCGCAAAGCCGCCTATTGAAACAAGCGGGTTCCTGATCTCGTGAGCGACTTCTGCGGCTATGGTGCCCAGGGTCTTGAGCTTCTCTTTTTGCACGAGCGCAATTTGCGCCTCCTCGAGTTCACGGGTGCGCTCATGCACCATCTCTTCGAGGTGTTCCCGGTATTCCCACAACTCCTGGTCCGCTTTCCTGCGCTCGGATATGTCCCTTATGATTCCTACATGACCCCCGACTGCGCCCTCGGGACCCTCGATGACCGAAAAGGTCCCCTCTACGGGAAAAACCGTTCCGTCTTTTTTCCTCAACTCCCATTCCACCCTGAGGGGTCCATGTTCAAAGGCGGAGTTGGCCAGTTTGCCGAAATCGGTGAAGCTTTCGTCCGAAGTGTGCATGATCCTGATGCTCTGCCCGATGATTTCTTCTTTCGAAAAGCCGAAAAGGTCCAGAAAAGCTTGATTGACGGAAACTATATTGCGGTCTCTGTCAACCATGAAGATGGCGTCTGAGGTCCCTTCCACAAGGGCTTTGTAGACTTCCTCCGATCTTTTCAGCGCCTCTTCGATGCGCTTGCGCGCGGAAATATCGGCAATGAAACCTTCTATTCCGATTAATTCGCCCTTTTTCGAGTAAACACCCAGGCCATGCTCCCATACCCATTTGATCCGGCCGTCGGCCGTGCGCATTCTGTAGATCAGCTTGAAGGGGCGCTTGTTGGCCAAAGCCTCCTCGGTTTTGGACCTGACCATCTCACGGTCTTCCGGCGCAACCAGGTCGCTGAGCTTTCGTTTATGACTCAGTTCCGAAATAGAGTACCCGGTCAGGTCTGCTGCTCGAGGGCTTACGAAATCGAGAAGGCACTCTACATCGCAGCCGCAGCGGTAAACCATCCCCGGAAGGTTCTCGAATAGAGTGGCCAGGACCCGCTGGCTGTCCAGCAGGTCTTTTTCAGACTCTTTGATGGAAGCTATCTCCCTGCTGGTGAGCAGATAGACGAGCAGGGCGGAACCGCAGACGAAAAACCAGCCTTTCACGGTTTGAGCAATGAACGTTGTACCGGACCGGCCAAAAATCCAATCCACGGCCAGGTCGGAGAAAATGATCCACAGTGCTCCAACGGCCGCGTAAATCAGAGCGATTCTCAGCCCGCCTTGCGCCGGTAACTGCTCAGGCTTGATAAGGATTTTTTTCAATTGTTCCTCGACGAACGTACGTCTCCTTCCATACCGAGTTGCGTTCAAATCGAGTTCTACGGGAGGGCATAAAGCCCTCCCCTACGAAGAACCGTGCGATAATGCTGTAGGGGCGGGGTTTATCCCCGCCCGGTCTTGAACGCAACTCGGTATCAATCCCGGATACCAGGAATCTCTTCTTTAGTTGTGTTAAGATTCGCAAAGGTAATTTGCAAGGATTATTGATTTTTCGGGATTCGAGACGGCCGGCTGCGTACCGGTTGCAGGGCCGCCGTCCACCATGCGCATGCCCGGCTGAACTCAGGGAATCAATATGTCCCGTGCCTTTGGCCCGCAGTTGAAGACGAGATCCAATGTCGAGAGGTCCGGAATAAAATCTCCCCAGAGTTGCGGATAGACGGGGGACTTGACCTTGAAGTGCTCCAGTTGTATGCCCGCTTGAGTGAAAAGGTCCAAATAGAGATATTTTCCAGCCGAATCTTGAGTCAGAAACCGGGTGCCGCCTATTTTTCTGCATATTTCAATCGGGAGAAACCCGCCTTTTGCCTCAACTCCCAGTTCGGACAGCAGGACGACCTCAGTCCGGATTTGAAGCTCGTTCAAAAGATATCTTATGACCTTCAGGTTGAGCTCCGTCAGCCTTTCAAACCTCGATGAAAACAGCTCTTCCACGAACTGCAGGTGGTCCGGAAAGTAAGGAGCGTTTGCATAAGCAACCTTCATGCTCGCTAGGTGCTTCCTTGTCCAGCGGAAGTCATAGCATATCCTGACGTCATTTATTTTTTGCAAACCGAGGCCTTTTTTCCAGACCGGTACGGTCATCCATAGAGTTCCCTGGCTGTCTTTGAGGCGATTCCTGCTTATCCAGGTGGTCCTTCGAGGAAACTGGACGCTGTCCAGGATCACCAGGACGTCGGAAAGATGAGCCTTATGGAAAAAGCCTGGAAAAGGTAGGAAATACGGCTGGTTAGCGGACACGATCATTGTGGGGGCCCCGGGTGTCCAAAAAAACATCGATGTTAACTTGTTGCCATCTCGTTGCGATCCGGATTCTTCGTCGTCCAAACCGGTCGTTTGAATCTAATCGCGAGAATGCTTACTAATAAAAATAGCAAAACGAAACAAGAAAGGTAAGGAAGACAAACAATGCCTCTCATATGAATATAAATGCACGAAATGTGGCAACACCTTTGAACAATTGGTTTTGGGTGAAGAGGAACCGCTGACATGTCCGAAATGCTACGGCGGCGTGGAGAAGCTGATGTCGGCGTTTAGCATCGAGATTCCCGACGAAATCTGCGCCAAAGTCCCGCGAGGCGAAGCAAGGGAGCGTTGCACCGCGTGCAAGCGGGAGCCGGCCCAATGCCCGTTTACAGCCTGATAGTGCGGGCCTTGTGAAACTCGGCTTGCATTGAGCCGGCGCCGATTATCCAGGAGGTTGCGCCTGTAGGGCAGGGTTTCCGGCTCCAGCTCAAGGCCGGCAAAACCAGTGACGCAATTATGGATGCAGGCGCCGGTGCGCCATCCGCCCAAATCCCTGGATGCTTCATTTACTCCTCCCGGGGCACGCTCGCACCGGGCGGGTACCGGAATGCGTTCACATTGCGTAGAGCTTCTCGCCCTGTATGACCTGTACTTTATTCTCCTTCAGTATCCTGACGGCTTCATCGAGATTGTCGAAGCGGAATATGAGCACTGCATTGGAGCCGCTTTGCTGGACGAATGCGTACATGTATTCCACATTGACGTTGGCCTTCTGGAGAACGCGCAGGATATGATGAAGTCCACCCGGCTGGTCCTGGACCTCGACTGCGACCACGTCGGTTTTGCCAACCGTAAAGCCGCCTTTTTTGAGTTCTTCCTTTGCCCTGTTGTTGTCGTTTACAATCAGGCGAAGAATGCCGAAGTCGGACGTATCCGCGAGTGAGAGTGCACGAATGTTGATATTGGCCTCGCTCAGAATCCTGGTTACCTCCGCAAGCCTCCCTGCCTTGTTTTCCAGAAAAACGGAAATCTGTTCCACATGATCCATAGACATCCTCCTTTGTAAACGCTTGAGCTAGATCTTCCGATTGTCGATGACTCGCTGGGCCTTGCCCTCGCTTCGGGCTATTGTCTTGGGTTCCACCAGTTGGACTTTGGCTGAGACTCCGAGGAACTCTTTGATGTCCTTGGCAAGCTTCTTTTCTATACTTTGTAAAACACGGACCTCATCCGAGAAAAAGGACTCGCCAACCTCGACCATGACCGTCATGGTGTCCAGGTTATCCACGCGGTCAACCACGATCTGATAGTGAGGTTCTACCTCCTTCATTTCCATCAGAACGCTCTCGATCTGCGATGGAAAAACATTCACTCCGCGGATGATGAGCATGTCGTCGGTTCGGCCGCTTACCTTTTGCATGCGCACATGGGTACGGCCGCAGATGCAGGGTTCGCGGTTAAGCGAAGTCACGTCACGCGTTCGATAGCGGATGATCGGGAAAGCCTCTTTGGTGATCGAGGTAAATACCAGTTCACCTTGATCACCGTTGGGGATTGCCTCGCCCGTCCTTGGATTGATTATCTCCGGTATGAAATGATCCTCGCAGATGTGCAGCCCCTTTTTGGCTTCCAGGCATTCGACGGAGACGCCCGGACCGATGACCTCGCTCAAACCGTATATGTCTATGGCGTTCAAGTGAAGTTTTGATTCAATTTCCGTCCTCATCGCCTCCGACCACGGTTCGGCGCCGAAAATACCCGACTTGAATCTGAGACTGCTGAAATCAACTCCCATCTCCGCGGCCACTTCCGCCAGATGAAGGGCATATGAAGGAGTGCAGGTCAGGATCGTCGGAGCGAAATCCTTCATAATGAGAATCTGGCGCTTGGTATTTCCCCCTGAGATAGGAATGACCGATGCGCCCAGTTTTTCAGCCCCGTAGTGTACTCCGAGTCCACCCGTGAACAGGCCGTAGCCGTAAGCGTTATGAATGATGTCGCCCCGGGTTGCTCCCCCGGCTGCAAGCGATCGAGCCATCAACTCGGACCATGTCTGGATATCCCGGGCAGTGTACCCCACCACAGTAGGTTTACCGGTCGTCCCTGAGGAGGCGTGAATTCGAACTACGTTATCCATCGGGACCGCAAACATCCCGTAAGGATAGTTGTCCCGCAGGTCCTGTTTGGTGGTGAAGGGAAGCCGCCTGATATCCTCCAGCCTCCTGATCTCAGATGGTACGACACCGGCCTCATCGAACTTGCGGCGATAGAATGGGACCGTAGCGTAAACCCTTTCGACCGTTTCTCTGAGGCGGCGGAGCTGGATGGCCTCCAGCGCTTCCCTGGGCAGTGTTTCGAATTCTATATTGTAGATCATTCCCCGAACTCCTATTTGCTGCTGAGAATGCTCCAAAGGCGGTACTCTGAAGCTGTGACAAAAAAAGCTGTGGATTGTCAGAATCCACAGCCTCTTAAACATGGAAGCCATGGACTCGGGCATTTCCGCCCGCCCATGGCTATTATTTCGAGTTCAGTTCAGGTCGCTTCTTCTTTTTCCCACTGTCGGGCTTTCGAGATGAGAACCCGCCAAAAAGAGGCTGAAGTAAAGCAACCGGCTGGGCATAATACCCTCAAATATCGATGAAATTGACCCTTATCCAATATCTGATTAGGTTTGGGTTGTCAATAATCAGTTTTAAGAAAGAATTTGAAGATGTCGATAAGACCATTGCATCTATTTCCGTCGGCCGCAGACTGTCCGACCGGTTTATCTGTTGCCGATTTGGAGCGCGATAGGGTAGTATCCTGGATAATCCATCGAATGCACAAGCAAAGGGGCCAATCGGCATGAAAGAGGATGGGTGTGCAAAGCACAAGCTGGACGAAGCAGTCGACTGCGTCCGCAATCAGTCCGGTCTCGAAGTAAAGTGGGAAAATCAGCCTAACACACTGGTTGAAAACCATCCTTATCTAATCGGTTATGCTTTTCTTATCGGTTTTGCCGTGACTTTCGCGGTATCTCACCTCATTGTTTTCGCAATATCTTTTCTTTTCCTTTTCTTCATATCCGATTTCATGACGCGAGACGTCCACCGGGTCGTCCCGTTCGTGCCAAAGGCTTTGCTCTTTTCGGTCCTCTACATCCTGGTCATTTTGGTCATCATATTAATTACTTCTAAAATCATTCCCATGATGCTTAAGAATTTTCCCGAGCTGTCGACACAGCTTCAGGCCCGGGTTGTACAAGAACTCAAAGCGGCAGGCCAAAGATGGAACCTCTCGGAGTATGTCGATCCCGATGCACTGAAAGGCTCGATTCTAAAGGCGAGCAGCGGTATTTTACAATTCATGGCCAACAGTTTGACCCCGCTCTATAAGGGGTTCATCGAGTTCGTCTTTGCGCTGGCAATCAACCTCTTTTTCTATTTCGAGTCCGAAAAGGTCGAGCAGGCATTTACCCGGAATCCCAACAGTCTTATGACCTTTGTGTTCAAATTCATGCAGATGAGGTTGAGAATATTCTACATCTATTTCCGGCGGGTCATGGGAGGGCAGGTGATTATCGCTCTCATCAACACCGTCATTTCAACGATTGTCATTTTTGCTCTCAAGCTCCATCATCCGTTTCTGATGATTTTTGTGGTTTTCTTCTGCGGACTTTTCCCGGTTGTGGGAAATCTGATGTCGAACAGTATTTTGACGATCAATGCGTTCGCGTCTACAGGAATGTGGGGAACGGTGGTCTGCCTGTTCATGCTGGTAGGCGTGCATAAACTCGAGTACATCCTCAATTCGAGGGTGATCGGCGGAATCGTCCACCTTCCGATGGCCATTTCTCTGGGCGCGCTGATTTGCTGTGAGGTGCTGCTTGGGGTTCCGGGTCTAATCTTAGCCATTCCGCTCGTGCTCTTCATTCGACACGAGTTCGAACACATTCGGGGATTTCCGCAAAGTCCGTCTGAAGATGCCGGCGAGCGGCCCATGGACTGGATGGACGAAGAACTGGAACAGACAACCAGGCCCGCAAGGAAAATCAGATAGCCGAAGCCGGATTTTTCCTCCGAAGTATCAGGCCATCCTGAAATGGTCCTTCGCCGGCCTTGCGGGGCGGCAAATTACAGAGAGAAAAGATCATACCCGATTCGGTTTAGAATCGCTCCGAAGCGCTCGCCCGCGATGTTGTGAGCGAAATAGACATCCAGGCAGCGCTCAACTATGGCCAGAACCTCCTCTTTGGAGTGGATCCCTTCCAATTCTTTTCCCAATTGCGGATGCCGGCCAAGCTTGCCCCCGACCATGATGCGCCAGCCCTTTTCAGCTTCCTCTATTGCACCCGAGGGGCAGGCACTGACGCATTTTCCGCACATTACGCATTTACTCCTGTCGATTACGGGGGCATTCGCTCCGGGCTTTTCCTGGATGGCGCTTTCAATGCACGAGGAGACGCAAGCTCCGCAGCCCGAGCAGGATTGATCCATAACCCGCGGACGCAGCGCTCCAATAATGCCGATATCGACGATTTGAGGCCGCGAACATGCGTTAGGGCAGTCCGCAACGCAGATGCGGAATTCATGGTGCATCTTTAGAGGGCCTTTGACCCTCTCTTTTAGAAAGCCGGCGATATTTCTCCCCACGATCAGACGTTCGAGTTCATCCACTAGGGACTCGCTTTCAACCGCGCGGTTTTCGCAGCCACCAGAGCCAAAGCATGTTTCTATCTGGAACCCTTTTGGTTCAAGGGCCTTCCCGGACAAAAACTTTTCACGGCAGTTCTGCACATGCCTGAGCAGCACCCGGCTCGAACCCTGCCCGGCGGCTTCTTTTTCGACTTCACGCCGCACTTTTCCACGCACAAAGAAAGGGACTCTTCCCACAGCCTTTTCCGCGTCTTCGGTCCAGATCATAGTCTTTCACTTCCATGTCTTCATTATTTAATCTTCTTACCTGGCTCATTTTCATAGTATATTCAATTTTATACATATTTCTTATTTTTAGTATTGACTTAGGTCAATGGCGTACGAAAAATACTGCAGCTCAACTGTAGCGGCCCGAGTGGCCGTCAGGGTCCTCGATGGATTGATCCGAAAGGAGGCGTCCGGCAATGAAAAAAGCGATCAGGGATCTCGCCGCCGCAATGAACCGTGCCGACCCTGCCGCTGCATTCTCTTTTGAACTATGGGATGGAGAAGCCATACAGTACGGCGACAGACCGAAAACGACCCTTATTATCAAATCTGCCAGAGTTCCAGGGGAGATGTTCAGTAAAGGATTTCTCGGTTTTGGCGAATCATATGTCTCAGGGGACCTCGAAGTTGAGGGCGATCTTCAGGAACTTCTGCGGCTGGGCCTGATCGTTCAGTTTGACGAAAAAAACTTCTCGCTGCTTCAAAAAATCAGGCTTCTTCCCTCCTATATTCGAACCATCGACACGGTGCGCAAGTCCCGTGAGAATATAGCTCATCATTATGATCTCACTTCAGAATTCTTCTCTCTCTTCCTGGACGAGAGCCTCACATATTCCTGCGGCTATTTCGAAAATGAGGATGATTCACTCGATCAGGCCCAGCGCAACAAGTATGACCACATTGCCCGCAAACTCATGCTTAGCGGTGAGGACACGCTGGTCGACATCGGATGCGGTTGGGGCGGGATGCTCCTGCACTCTGCGCGCAAATACGGTTTAAAAGGGGCAGGGATAACGATTTCGAGTAACCAGTATCAATATGCGAGCCGGAGGATAGAAGAGCTGGGACTCGGTGACCGCATCGAGGTGAAGCTGCAGGACTACCGTGAGATTAGAGGTAAGTTCGACAAGTTTGTATCCATGGGAATGTTCGAGCACGTTGGGAAAATATTTATTCCAGTCTACATGAGAAAGGTGGCCGAGCTGCTGAAAAAAGGCGGGATCGGCCTGCTGCATACGATCTCAAAAGATTTGGAGTCAGCAACTGACGCATGGATGGTACGCTATATTTTTCCTGGCGGCTACGTCCCGAGCCTGCCGGAAACCGTGCGCGAGATGGGCCGGGCGGGCCTGTGCGTCCTGGATGTCGAGGGGCTCCGGCTGCACTACGGCAAGACACTCGACTGCTGGATAGCTAATTTCGAAAAAAACGTCAGCAAGATAGAAGAGATGTTCGACCAACGGTTCGTCAGGATGTGGAGGCTATATTTGAACGCGGCGTCGGCGGGCTTCAAATACAACGGCACGAGGGTGTACCAGATACTTTTTTCAAATGGTCTGAATAACGATTTTCCGACGAGACGCGACTATATGTATTCACGAACTTGAGATCAGGTCTGTAGCGCCTTGCGTATGGCCTTGGCAAAGGGCTTTCTCAGCACGCCCACTTCGGTGATTATTCCGGAAATGTACTTGTTCGGTGTGACATCGAATGCGGGGTTTAGGGCCCTCACGCCGTCAGCGGCCACCTGTTTTCCGCAAAAATGCGTCACCTCCTTCGGGTCCCTTTGCTCGATAGGGATTTCGTCTCCGCCCTGCAGTCCCGGATCTATGGTCGAGCGCGGCGCGGCGATATAGAAGGGAATATCGTGGGTCTTGGCAAGCACGGCGACCATGTAGGTGCCGATCTTGTTGGCCGTATCGCCGTTGGCCGCAATCCTGTCCGCGCCCACCACCGCAAGATCGATCATGCCCTGACTCATCATGCTACCCACAGAATTGTCAGTAACGAGAGTGACCGGAATTCCCGCCCGCATCAGCTCATATACGGTAAGCCTTGCGCCCTGGAGGAAGGGCCTGGTTTCACAGGAGAAAACGCTGATTGCAGGGTCTGCTTCGAAAGCCGCCCGGATTACCCCCACTGCTGTCCCGTAATCGGCGGTCGCAAGCGCCCCGGCGTTGCAATAGGTGAGGATCCTGGCCCCTTTGGGCACAACCTCGCGTCCCCATTTTCCGATCTGCAGATTTACGGCGACGTCGTCGGACAGAATGGTATCGGCCTCGGTCCTGATTAGTTGCTGAAGTTCGGCAATATCCGCCTGTGGGTTTTCCACTACGATGGAATACACCCTTTCGACAGCCCAACCCAGGTTTGCCCCGGTCGGACGCGCTTCTCTTACCTTTTGGCAGATCCGGGAGAATTTACGCCTGAATTCTCTTGGATCGCCGGTGCGGATAGACCTGGCGCCCAAAACCAGGGCGAGCGCTCCGGCAACTCCCACGGCGGGGGCTCCTCGAATAGCCATTGTCTTTATCGCGCTGATAACCTGTTCGGCGCTGGTACAGCGAAGGAATTTTTCCTGATGCGGCAATATTCTCTGATCGAGTATCGACACGGCATCACCATCCCAGCAGATCGGTGGTAACCATTGATCCGGCATTAAAAGCTCCTGAAGATTTTTTACGGTAGTGAATAACAGGACGGAAGCCAAACGGCTTGAAAGTTACTAAGAGCAACGCAGCCTTGCAGCCCCTCTTCAGCCTTCCGGCTAGTCAGGCAGTATACCTTATTCAGCAAGTTTTTTCCTTAGAATTTCATTCACGATCTGCGGATTTGCCTTTCCTTTCGTCTTCCGCATGACCTGACCGACGAAAAAGCCGAAGAGCTTGTCTTTACCTGCTCGGAACAGCTCCACCTCCTTAGGATTTTCAGAAAGGGCCTGGTCAATTGCAAACTCGATTTCAGACTCATCCCTTACCTGGACAAGTCCTTCTTCTTCTACGATATGCCGGGCGGACTTGCCGCTCGCATACATCTGCTCGAAAACCCCCTTGGCGATTTTGCCGCTGATTACTCCGGAATCGAGAAGGTTCAAAAGCTCTGCCAAGTCTCCCGGAGATACCGGGCAGTCTTCCATTTCACGGTCATCGCGGTTAAGCTCGCGCAAAAGCTCGGACATTATCCAGTTGCTGAGCGCCTTGGGCTGAGCAAACCCTTTGAGTGCCTCCTCAAAGTAGGCTGCAAGGGCCTTGGAGGATGTCAGCACCTGCGCGTCATAGGAAGGCAGGGCGTAGTCCCTGATGAATCGCTCCCGCTTTGCGTCGGGGAGTTCGGGCAGGCTGTTGCGCACCTCATCGATCCAATCCCCGCTCACCACCAACGGAACCAGGTCGGGGTCGGGAAAATAGCGATAATCGTGGGCCTCTTCCTTGCTGCGCATACTGAGGGTTACATTCCGGCCGGCATCCCAGAGCCTGCTTTCCTGAACGACCGGTTCTCCGCGCTCCAGCATGACTTTTTGCCTTCGCATTTCAAATTCCAGGGCTTTCTGGACGTTTTTGAACGAGTTCATGTTCTTGAGTTCGGTCTTGACCCCAAGGCCGCTCGTTCCCGCAGGCCGAAGCGAGATATTCGCGTCGCACCTCAAGCTGCCTTCCTCCATGTTGCCGTCGCAGATCTCGAGGTAGCGCAGAATTTCCCGCAGGTTTTTCAGGTAGGTCGCAGCCTCTTCGGATGAGGTTATATCCGGCTCGCTCACGATCTCGATGAGGGGCACCCCGGTCCTGTTGAAATCGACATAGCTGACAGGCTGGTATTCGTCATGAATGAGCTTGCCGGCATCTTCTTCCATATGTATCCGGTTTATCCTGATCCGCTTGAGACCACGGGAGGTTTCAATGTCCACCCAGCCGTCGCGGGCAAGGGGAAGCTCGTATTGTGAAATCTGGTACCCCTTGGGAAGGTCCGGGTAGAAGTAGTTCTTCCGGGCAAAGCGGCCAAGCGGCGCAATAGAGCAGTGGGTGGCCAGCGCCATCCTGAGAGTGTATTCGACAACTTTGCGGTTCAACACCGGCAGCACCCCCGGCATCCCCAGGCATACCGGGCAGGTATGGGTGTTGGGGCTTCCGCCGAATTTTGTCGAACATCCGCAGAAGATTTTGCTCTCAGTTTTGAGCTGGGCGTGAATCTCGAGTCCTATTACCGGTTCGTATTCCATCTCCGGCCGGGTTCCTTTCCAGCGATTTTAAGAGAAATAAATAATTTTACCCTTTATATTCCGGGATAAAGCTTCCTGGCAAGACGCAATTGAGGCACAAAAACCCATAAACAATTGTTTGACATTGTGAGAACTTTCATTTAGGTATAGACAGACTCTCAGCAGATATTGGATTAGTGGCTCTCGTTGGTGAGACGCGGTCTGCACATCATGAAGTTGTTCCGGGATAGCGAGGAGAAAAATGAAAATTCATGAGTTTCAAGCCAAACAACTGTTCCAAAAGTACGGAGTCCTTATCCCGCGAGGGAAAGCGGCCTTCAGCACAGAGGAAGCCAAGCAAATCGGAGCGGAGCTGGGGACTTTTCCGGTCGTGGTAAAAGCCCAGATCCACGCGGGCGGGCGCGGTAAAGGCGGCGGCGTAAAGCTGGCCAAGAACGCAGCCGAAGTAGACCAATACGCATCCAGCATTCTTGGCATGACCCTGGTAACCCACCAGACTGGTCCTGAAGGTAAGGTGGTCAAGAAGCTGCTGATCGAAGAAGGTCTTCCAATTGAAAAAGAACTCTACCTCAGCGTGCTCCCCGACAGAGGGACGGCGAAGATCGTCTTCATGGCGAGCGAGGCGGGAGGCATGGACATCGAGGAAGTCGCGGCCAAAACGCCTGACAAGATTATCAAGGTCTATATAGACCCGCTGCTTGGCATGAAGGGATTTCATGCAAACGAACTGGCCTTCGGGCTTAATCTGACGGGCGACCTGGTAAAGCAGTTTACCTCTATGGCCACAAAGCTCTACAAGCTTTGTGTGGAATGTGACTGCTCGCTCGTGGAGATCAATCCCCTGGTCCTGACCAACGACGGCAGGGTGATAGCCCTGGACGGCAAGATCAATTTTGACGACAACGCGCTCTACCGGCACAAGGACATCCTGGAATACCGGGACCTGGACGAAGAAGACCCCGCCGAGGTCGAAGCGTCCAAGTACGAGCTCAACTACATCAAGATGCCCAGCGGAAATATCGGCAACATGGTAAACGGCGCAGGCCTGGCCATGGCGACGATGGACCTCATTCAGCAGGCGGGCGCGGCGCCGGCCAACTTTCTCGACGTCGGCGGCGGTGCGAGCGCCGAACAGGTAGAAAACGGGTTCCGGATCATTCTGGCGGACCCGACGGTCAAGGGTGTGCTCATTAATATTTTCGGCGGTATCCTGCGGTGCGACAGACTGGCTAACGGTGTTGTCGAAGCGGCAAAGAAAGTAGGCATCAAAATCCCTGTAGTCATTCGGATGGAAGGGACCAATGTCGAGGAGGGCCGGAAGATCCTCGGTGAATCCGGGCTCAATCTTATAACGGCAAAAGACGTTTCAGACGCCGCCCAAAAAATTGCAGCGATTGCGAAGGGATAGGAGGATATCATGAGCATTTGGGTGGATCGGAATACAAGACTTGTGGTTCAGGGCATTACGGGCCGCGAAGGCCAGTTCCATACACTTAACTGCAAGAACTACGGAACCAACGTAGTTGCCGGCGTAACCCCGGGCAAGGGCGGTCAGAGCGTTGAAGGAATCCCGGTTTTCAACACGGTGGCGAAAGCTGTCAAGGAAACGGGCGCCAACGCCGCGATGGTTTTTGTGCCGCCTGCTTTTTGCGCCGACGCCATACTGGAATCCATAGACGCCGGATTGCCGCTGATCGTTGCAATCACCGAAGGCATTCCTGTAATGGATATGCTGAAGGTGAAAAACTACCTCAAGGTGAGCGACAGCCGGCTGATCGGTCCCAACTGCCCCGGCATCATCACTCCGGGCCAGTGCAAGATCGGCATTCAGCCGGGACATATCCACTCGCCCGGCAACGTTGGGATCGTATCCCGCTCCGGGACCCTCACCTATGAAGCGGTACATCAGATCCAACAATTTGGAATGGGTCAGAGCACCGTAATCGGCATCGGGGGAGACCCGGTAAACGGCACCAACTTCATCGACTGTCTTTCGGCCTTCCAGGCAGATCCCGAAACCCGCGCCATCATCATGGTGGGTGAGATCGGCGGATCGGCGGAGGAAGAGGCCGCTGACTTCATCAAGAAGAACGTGACCAAGCCGGTAATCGGCTTCATAGCGGGTCTGACTGCTCCTCCGGGACGGCGCATGGGCCATGCCGGAGCAATCATCAGCGGCTCCAGCGGAACGGCTCAGGGCAAGATCAAGGCCATGCGCGAAGCTGGAATAACAGTGGTGGAAAACCTGGGAGAAATGGGCGCGATAGCTAAAGATGCTTTCGCCTCGGCTCTTTCCACCAAGACCATGAAATAACGATGGGGCGCCAAATAGAAGCGTCCTTCCGTGATTAGTGCGAGAGCCTCACCGGGGAAGCGGAATCGATTCGCTTCCCCGGTTTCGTTAAGGAAGCAGGAAGTTGGCGGTAGGAGGGCAGGGGGGAAGAAAGCTTCTCATTTTGATTCGCATTGCCTACCAGAAACGGCGCACTCTTACACCGTTTTCAGATAGAAAACCCTTTATCCCTTCGATAGTATAGGTCCCGTAGTGAACCATCGAGGCGATCAGCGCTGCATCGGCGCGGCCCTGGTCCAACACCTCCAGGAGGTGCCGTGGTTCTCCTGCGCCTCCGGATGCGATAACCGGAATCCTGACGCTGGTCGAAATCAGCCGCGTCAGTTCAAGTTCATAACCGGTCTGGGTTCCGTCGGCGTCTATCGAGTTGAGGCAAATTTCGCCCGCGCCGAGCCTTTCGGCCTCTTTGGCCCACCACAACGCATCAATCCCCATGCGGGTTCGCCCGCCGTTTATGACCATCTCGTATCCCGAGGGAATCTTCTCTGAAATCTCGACCTTCTTTACGTCCATTCCCAGGACAATACACTGGTTGCCGAAGGCTTCCGCCCCCTGGCGGATGATGTCCGGGTCTAGCACCGCGGCGGAGTTTACGCTGACTTTTTCGGCCCCGGCAAGCAGAACGTCGCGCATGTCCTCGATCGTGCGAATCCCGCCCCCGACAGAAAATGGAATAAATATCGTCTCCGCCACCCGCCGGACTACATCGAGCATAATAGGGCGGCGTTCACTCGAAGCCGTAATGTCGTAGAACACGATTTCATCGGCGCCCTGTTCGTAATAGAAACGGCCCATTTCCACCGGGTCGCCTATATCGATGTTGTCCTTGAATTTGATTCCCTTAGTGGTCTTGCCGTCCCTGACATCGAGGCAGGGTATTATGCGTTTGCTGAGCATGGAATTCCCCGTTTTATTAAACGCCGTTCCATCGGCAGAAATTATCAAGGAGCCGTAATCCAGGTTTGCCGCTCTTCTCGGGGTGGAATTGAACAGCGACAAGATTTCGGAAGGCCACGGCGGATGTGAATGCTATGCCATATTCGGTTATCCCGACAGCCAGTTGCTCGTTTGCCGGCTGCGGGTAGTAGCTGTGGACGAAATAAAACTCGCTTCCCTCAGGGATGTCTCGAAAAACCGGATGATCCTGTTTAAATGCCACGGCATTCCAGCCCATATGCGGAATCTTCAGAAAATCACCGGTTTGTGAAGATATCTTTCCGGAAAATCTCAGCACTTCACCCGGAAGAATTCCGAGACAGCGGGTCTGGTTTTCCTGGCTGAAGTCAAAGAGTACCTGAAGACCGACACAAATGCCCAGTATGGGTACTCGATCGTCGAAGAGTTCTCGAATCAGCTTATCAAGACCCAGCTCCCCCAGGCTCTCCATCGATCTTCCGGCCGCTCCGACCCCAGGGAAGACCACTCTGTCCGCCTTGCGGATTTCATCGTGCGAGTTGGTGATGCTGCATGGAAATCCAAGATAGTCCAACGCCCTCTTGACGCTGGTCAGATTCCCTGCTTTATAGTCGAGTATGGCAATCACGCCCTGGCGCTCCTTTGAGAAAATATTTTGGAAGACCAGGGAGAATATCCCAAATTCGTACAGCGGGTCAAGCTCGGGTTACCCGCAGCCGCACATAGATATGGAATTAGATACGGGTAAACGTAACAGCTTAAAACCACGACCGCTTCACTGCTTCCTTGCCGGCACGAAGACTTCAAGACCGGTGATTCGTTTCCTTTTTGATTCGCTTCAGGATAAAATGGCCCCAATGGAAAAGATAATCAAAGGAACTGATATCGAGCTTCAGATTGAAAAGCTCGCGTTTGGAGGAAAAGCCGTAGCCAAGGTGGATGGGTTCGTGGTCTTCCTGGACCATGCTGTTCCCGGGCAAACGGTGAAAGCTCGAATAACGAGGAAAAAACGAAACTACGCCGAGGCTAGGGTGATCGAGACGCTTTCCCAATCGCCCGACTATCGGCCTCCAGTCTGCCCGCATTTTGGAATTTGCGGAGGGTGCCAGTGGCAGGATATTTCTTACGAGGCACAGCTTTTCTGGAAAAGGACTCACGTAATAGAGTGCCTCGGGCATATTGCGGGAGCAGGTGAAACCGAAGTCCGGCCGATCATTGCTTCCCCTGAGATTCTGCATTACAGAAACAAGATGGAGTTTACCTTTTCGGACAGGCGCTGGCTCCTTGCCGAAGAACTGGACCGGGAATTCACCCGGGAGTCTTTGTTTGCGCTTGGCCTGCATGTAAGGGGGCTCTTCGATAAGGTATGCAATGTCGACAGTTGCGTTCTCCAGTCGGATGAGTCCTCCGCAATTCTGAGGGAGGTCCGTCAATGGGCGGTGAAAAGCGGCCTACCGGCGTACAACATCCGTACTCACCAGGGTTTTTGGCGTTTTCTGGTCGTAAGAGAGGCTAAGCGTACCGGCCAGATACTGGTGCACCTGATCACATCCGCAAATCCTGACGCCGGCCCCAGTGTAGAGCAGCTTGCAAATCAGCTTCGGTCGAAATTCACCGGAATCGCTACTCTGATCCATTCAATAAATGACAAAAAATCTCAGGTCGCCATCGCAGATTCGAGCCGCGTTCTCTTCGGGCCGGGGTTTATCGAAGAAAGGCTCGGAAGTCTGCGCTTCCAGATATCTGCACACTCTTTCTTTCAAACCAATACTCCCGGGGCGGAAAAGCTGTATGAAACGGTCAGCCGGCTTGCCGCATTCGAGGGCGCCGAAAAAGTCTGGGACCTGTATTGCGGAACAGGAAGTATAGGACTATATATCGCCTCGCGCGTAAAAGAAGTTGTCGGCATCGAGCTTCTCGAAGAGGCTGTCCATGATGCGCGCGAGAATTGCCGAATCAATAATATCGATAATTGTTCTTTTCTGGCCGGCGATTTGAAGGATGTAATCAGGAAGGTTTCGCAGATGGGGCGTCCGGATGTTGTCATAGTAGATCCTCCCAGGGCGGGGATGCATCCGAAAGTGACGCAGGCTCTTCTGGAAAGCCTGCCGAGGCGAATTATCGCTGTCTCCTGCAATCCGGCCAGTCTGGCCAGGGATGCCGCCCTTCTTCTCGGGGCATACGACATAAAGGAAGTACAGCCAATAGATCTTTTTCCACATACTCCGCACCTGGAATGCGTTGTCAGGTTCGACAGAAAAGATTAGCATATCCGGTTAGGCGTTGAGATTCGCGCCGTCTATCTAAACCTGTGGATCGAGATTCCTCCACCATGAATCTTTTTAACAAACCAAAGCGGCGCAGATACATAGTTTGGGGTATTCTGCTATTCCTGCTTCTATCCGGCCTTTTTGCCGCAAGCTTTTCATTTTATCTTTATAAAGAGGTCAAAAACCGATTTTCCTCAAGAAGGTGGAGCATTCCTGCGCGAGTCTTTTCCGCGACGGTCCCGGTCTATTGCGGCCAGGCCCTCTCGCTCGGGCAGCTCCGGCACATGCTCGAAGAGCGCCGCTATAAAGAAGCTTCAAAAGCCCCGGTGCTGGCTGGTGAGTTTAAGGTTACCGGCAACACGCTGGTCGCTCACCTGAGGGATTTTCAATTTCCGGGTGTGTTTCTTCCCTCACAGATCGTCGAATTCAGTTTTCAGCAAAACCGGGTCGCGGACATACGCGGCCCAAAGCAACAGATTCAGTTTCTCGAGCTGGAACCCTTGGAAATAGCGCGCCTGTATGGGCCCGAGCGGGAAAGCAGGATGCTCATCAATATTCGGCAAGTTCCGCAGCACCTGATTGACGCCGTTGTGGCAATCGAGGACCACCGGTTCTACGAACACAGCGGGATCGATTTAGTCGGGGTAGTTCGGGCGATGCTCGCCGATTTTAGAGCCGGCAGGGTTGTCCAGGGCGGCTCTACGATCACCCAACAGCTCGTAAAAAACTACTTCCTGGAACCCGAGCGCAGCTTTCGCAGGAAAGTGCTCGAACTCTCGATGTCTTTTATCCTGGAGGCCCTTTACGGAAAAGATGAAATACTGGAGATGTATTTCAACGAAATCTACATGGGCAGGAGAGGCAGCGTCGCCATCCACGGAATAGGCGAGGCCTCCAGGTATTATCTCGGGCGTAACGTGGAGGACCTGACCCTTTCGGAGTCCGCTACCCTGGCCGGGATGATAATGGGCCCCAACAGCTATTCCCCGCTGACAAACCATCCGGCCGCCCTCGAGCGCAGGAACCTCGTATTGAAACGGATGCTCGCGCTCAGGAAAATTTCGCCGGCCGACTATGACGCAGCGCGTCTGGAAGTTTTAAGAGTGGCTTCGGCGCCCGCTGCCTCCAGCATAGCCCCTTATTTTCTGGACTATGTCCGCAAGCAGGCGCAGGAACTGTATGCTCCAGAGTCGCTGGCTTCGGAGGGATTGAGCATCTACACTACTCTCCAGCCGGAGATGGCCGCCGCGGCCCAAACAGCAATTCAGGAAGGCCTTGCTGAAATCGAGAGGGAGAGCGGCGAGGAGGACCTCGCTTCGGATGTGTCCGTGCCCTCGAAGCGTCTCCAGGCGGTTTTAATAGCTCTACAGCCCAAGACAGGAGAAATCTACGCCCTGGTCGGGGGAAGAGACTACGGCGAAAGCAGCTTCAACAGGGCTGTCAGCAGTCGCCGCCAGCCCGGGTCCGCACTGAAACCCTTCATCTATCTTACGGCGCTCGACCGGTTTAGACTCTCCGACTGGCTTTCCGATCTGCCGGTGCCCTACGAGCTTAATGGCGTCACCTGGACCCCCAGAAACAACGACGGCAGATATCGCGGGCGGGTCTGTTTCCGTGACGCCCTGGAGCAGTCGCTCAATGCCGCAACGGTAAACCTCGCCGTGGAAACCGGCCTGAGTGAGATAATCGGTACTCTCAGGAGGTTTGGGATAGAATCACCGCTGGAACCTGTGCCTTCGCTCGCGCTTGGATCGTTCGAACTGACCCCGATTGAGCTGGCCAGGGCATATGCGGTTCTTGCAAATGACGGGCAAAAGCCGTTTCTGCTCAGCCTGAAAGAGGTTGTGGCCGATAATGGAGACGTTCGGGAGCGGCAGACCATTGATTTTTCATCCGTGACCTCGCCCGCAAAAGCCTTTCTCATAACCAGCCTTCTCGAGGGGGTAGTCGAAAGAGGTACGGCCAAATTGTTGAGACGGCACGGCATTGACTTCACGTGTGCCGGCAAGACAGGCACCTCAAGCGAGTTCCGGGATTCATGGTTCGTCGGGTATACGACGGATATGCTGGCCCTGGTCTGGGTGGGATATGACGACAACAGGCCAACAGGTCTTACGGGAGCGCAGGGTGCGGCAAGAATTTGGGCACGGTTTATGAGCCAGGTGCGCCCGTGGATACAGCCTCGGGAGTTCGACACACCGCCCGGAGTCGTTGAGGAAACAATCTGCTCAGATTCCGGCCAATTAGCGACCGCCCGCTGCAGGGAGCAAAAGCCAGAGTATTTTTTGTCGGAACGCAGATCGAATGGTTATTGCACTATTCATAACAGGTAATAAAATGCAGGGGCATTGAAGTCCGATGCACATCAAGCCGACAGCGAAGCGAACCACGGACCAGGAGAGGATGCCTGCAATCATTGCTTTCATAGTTGAAAAACTTTCTCACCCTTTGCCGAAAGATTGCAATCCTCCAGCCGGAGAAAGCACAGCAGAGGGTGCGGCCATAAGAACATCAGTTCGAGCCGCTCGTACAACGGCAACCGCTGGTTGGCGCGTTCAGGGCCTGGCTCTTGCCCTGGTAGTCGGGATCGCTCTTTTGGGGTGCGAGCGAAAGCAGGTCTATATGCCTCCCGCGCCGCCTACTTACGGAGCGCCGCAGCCGGTTGCGCCTCCCGTTCAGGAGGCCCCGTCCGTCTCTAAAACCCCGGAACTCAAGAGCCGGGAGGAGGCGGCTGTCTCAGCTCCTGCTCCTGCTCCTGCGCCTGCGCCTGTACCTGCAAAGAAGAAACAGCAGGAAAGACCGAAGAACGAGGAAGCGGCCAAATCGCCTCAGAGGCAGGCGTCCATGCAACAGGTCGTTCAGGCCAGGGGACAATTGGAGAGAGGAAAACCGGACGCCGCGATCCGCACGCTCGAACAGGCTATCCGAATAGACGCAGGCAACGGCGAGGCTTTTATTCTCCTTGCCAGGGCATGGAAACAAAAAGGAGAAAAACGCAAGGCCCTTGAATTCGCCAAAAAGGCCGAGCTTCTCTACCAGAAACAGCCTGCCAAGCTGAAGGAAGTCTATTTGTTCGAATCGGATCTCTATCGCGAACTGGGCGAGAACACAAAAAGCGGGCATAAGCTGCGCCAGAAGGCGCCCGGTGCGCCGCAGAAACCATCAGAGTGATTACAGGAGCCGATTAGTGGCCGATTCAGATATCGAACAACTGAGAGCCAGGCGACTAAAGGGCTACAGGACATTTCTGCTTGGCGTTCTCGCTGTTTCCTTTTACCTTGCGTATCTTATTCTCTTTCCATTCATCGATACACTCGTCCTGGCAATTGTCCTGGCCTCCATTTTCCATCCCCTGCAGGTTTACCTGGAGCGGCACCTCAAGGGACGAAAAAACCTGGCAGCCCTGATAATCGTACTCATAATAACTTTCGTGATAGCAATCCCCGTTTTTGTTTTCACTTCCACCCTGGTGACGCAGGGACTCGATACGGTAAACAGGACCAACGACTGGCTGCGGGAAGGCAAATTACAGCAACTGGCCCAGGACCCCAGGATCAACGATTTTCTTGTCAAAATGCAGGAACGGTTTCCTTTTTTCGTGGTGAGCAAGGCGGATATATCCAACGATATACTTTATCTCAGCAGGACCATAGGGCAGTTTCTGCTCGGGAAAGTCGCCTCCATTCTGAGCAATGTGGCGAGCCTGGTTGCGCATTTCTTCATTATGATTTTCATTGCTTTCTACCTGGTGCGGGATGGCAGGGAAATGGTGAACAACATCCGGTATTACATACCTCTCAGGGCTGAGCAGGAAGACCGGATTATCAACGGAATCAGGGTTGTCACCAAATCTGTTCTTCTCGGAACATTTCTTACGGCGATATGCCAGGGACTGGCGGCGGGCGTGGCTTACGCCATGCTGGGTTTCCCGGGTCTTTTCTGGGGGACCATGACTGCGCTTGCTTCCCTCATCCCGCTTGTAGGTACTTATCTCGTATGGGTCCCAATCGCGCTTTATCTCGTCTTGATGGGCGAGATCAAATCAGTCGTTTTCCTGGCCATATGGTCTATTGTGGCGAGCGGAATCATCGACAATTTAGTCCGTCCCTTGCTTATGAAGGGCAAATCCAAGATGTCCCCCTTCTACATCTTCCTGGCAATACTTGGCGGGGTCCAGTATTTTGGGCTGCAAGGCATCCTATATGGACCGCTCATCCTCAGTTTCGCCATGATCATGCTGTTCATATACGGTGTGGAATACAGGGAGGAACTGATCGAATCCAAGCATCTCGGCGAAAGAGGGGCAGTTGAAGAGCGCGAGTCGCCCCTGTAGGACTCGCTTTTATGTTAACTTAAACCACAAACGAGAAACTTTCGGTATAGCTCGTCATGCGTTTTGCCTGTATTATGTATTATTTCGGATAAATGAGTGTCGAACAATGAGTTGACATTGCAATATAGAAACTTTACACTGGAGCATGAGATTTCAAGTACACATCGGCTTGAAAACGGAACTCCTCCGGGTTTTACCGGCCAGTCTCAGACATCTTTTCCTTTCGGCAGATAATGGAGACGCGCGAGCATTTTTTAAGATAATGCTTATAGGAAGCGGGGTTTTTCGTCCAACTCATACTCGTGGGGAATGAGGAGGGACTTCTGGGCTACATGGCTCAATACCTCGCCTCGGGCACCCGTCCGCACATTATTCCTTCGAATCTCGTATTCCCTATGTACCCGAGGATGCTTGTGTTCCTATCGTAGTCCTGACCTCATCCAGCGAACGAGAGCAAATATTTTGACTTTTCAGCTCCGCATGCTATGGCCTTTGATGCCATCTTCATGCGCAAGGGGGCGCCACAAATTCCATCGATCGAGGCACCAAAAGGAAAGACCGTCATCGTCATGAATCGGGACGAAGCTTTACCTCCTGTCTTCCCATAAAGGGCAATAAGGAGAGAAGAAGATGAATATAGGGATACAGAAATTCCTATTTCAAAGCAAATTGCCACTTTCTATTCTTTTTGGCATATTGATTAATTTGCTTACTCTCTCCAACTCTTTTGCTGAAGAATCTAATGATGCTAAACTTCTTTTTCTAGGCAATAAGAATATAGCTCCGGTAGTCTACCTCGATGATACTACACCATCAGGAGTTGCTGTTGATATAGTACATGCGCTCGCAAAACATATACCACAACCTATTGAAATCAAAGCCATGGATTGGTTAGAAGCACAGGCGCTTGTAGCCCGAGGGGAAGCAGATGCTCTGATTCAAATTAACCAGAGTGAAGATCGCAATGAAATTTATGATTTTTCAGATTCATTACTTGAATCACAATTTTCAATTTTTACCCGTACAAATAAAATGGGTATTTCAGGACTCTCAAGTCTTCGCGGTTTGCGGGTTGGAGTCGAATCGGGAGGCCTGCCCCAGCAGCTTTTAGAAGAAATCCCTCAAATTCAATTAACAATCATTACCAGTTTTCTTGAAGGATTTAAGCTGCTGAATGAAAACACTATTGATGCTATTGTGGTAGACTACCGAGTAGGATCGTATGTACTTGCCGAAAATAATATTCGAAACATCAAGGTAATCGACGAGCCTATCGCATTTTCCTACTCTTCATTCGCTGTAAAAAAAGGAAATACAAAACTGCTTAATGCAATCAATAATGCGCTGCAAATTATTAAAGCTGACGGGACCTACCAGCATATTATAGAGAAATGGAAATCGAAAGAGGGTGTTTTCTACACTCAAGAGCAGATCGCACAAACTATGTACAATGTAACTATAAGCATGTTATTTGTATTGTTTCTAATTGCACTTATATGGATGGTTACCTTGAAGATAGAGTTGACGAAAAGAAAAACTGCTGAAGAGAAGTTGAGGAAACAGTATTCCACTTTACGCAGCATCATTAACAGCGCCAATGCACTCATCTTTTCTATAGACCGTCAATACTGTTACACAAGTTACAACAAGAGACATGCCGCCGTCATGCAGGCGCTCTACGGTGCGGAGATAGAAACTGGCCAAAGTCTGTTGGACTATATGACCGTGCCGGAGGATCGGGAGGCCGCCAGGCGCAACCTTGATCGAGCGTTGGCGGGAGAGCAACTGGTGGAGGAAGCCTATTCGGGGGAAGAACTTCGGTCGCGGCAATATTTTCAAGTGGCACACAGCCCCATCAAGACTGAAACAGGAGAAGTCATCGGTGTTGCGGTGCTTGCCCAAGATATGACCGAGCGCAAGCTGGCGGAGGAGGCACTATGCCGTTTGAATCGTGAACTGCGAGCCATCAGCAGTTGTAACCAGACCCTGATTCGGGCTGAGGATGAGCAGACCCTGCTCAACGACATCTGCCGTATCGTTTGCGAGGAGGCGGGCTACCGCATGGCCTGGGTGGGATATGCCGAAAACGATGACGCAAAGACTGTGCGACCGGTAGCGTGGGCGGGGGCGGAGGATGGGTATCTCAAACAAGTCATGCTCACCTGGGCCGACACGGAACGAGGGCGCGGCCCAGGCGGACGCGCCATCCGGTGCGGAGAGATCTCCTCTGTGGACCCCGCCACTGACCCCCAAGCCGCCCCTTGGCGGAACAGTGCCTTGCAGAGAGGCTATCGCACCATTATCGCTTTGCCACTCGAGGACGAAACCGCAAACACGTTCGGCGTTCTCAGTATCTATTCCACAGAGCCGAATGCCTTCACCACGGACGAGAGACGGCTCCTGGAAGAACTGGCGGCCGATCTGGCGTTCGGAATAACTGCACTGCGCGGCCGCATCGAGCGCAAACGGGCGGAGAATATTATGCAGGCGCGCCTTCGTTTGTTGGAATTCGCTAATTCGCACTCGACGGACCAATTGCTTACTGCAACATTGGATGAAATTGAAGCACTGACTGGAAGTACAATTGGTTTCTATCATTTCCTCGAATCAGATCAAAAAACTCTCTCATTGCAGAACTGGTCGACCAATACTCTGAAGACCCTGTGCACGGCAGCGGGAAAAGACAGTCATTATGATATTGCCCGGGCGGGTGTGTGGGTGGACTGTGTACATGCACGTCATCCCGTCATTCACAACGATTATCCTTCTTTGCCTCACCGCAAAGGGATGCCGGAGGGTCACGCGCCGGTGGTTAGAGAACTTGTTGTTCCGATTTTCAGAGGTGGCCTGATAAAGGCAATCATTGGAGTCGGTAACAAACCCACTCACTATAACGACAGTGATATAGAGATAGTATCGCAAATAGGCGACCTTTCATGGGATATCGTCGAGAGCAAGATGGCGGCCCAGGCTATGACTGTACGGGAGCAGGAGTACCGTACCCTGTTGGAGAATATCCCAGCGCTGCTCGTCCGTTACGACACAGACCTGCGCCGGATTTATGTGAACCCCGCCTGGGAAAAAGCCAGCGGTCTGTCTGCCTGGGACGTCGTCAATGTGCCTGCGGCTGATATTCCCAGAGTCCCCAATCCTGTCCACCCCGAGTATGGGGCAAAACTACTGGAAGTACTGAATACCGGGATTCCGCAGACAATAGAGTTTGAGTGGGTGAATGCACATGGAGTGAGACTTGTTCTGGAGTATGCGATAGTGCCGGAATATGACCGGTATGGGAAAGTAGTCAGTGTGCTGGCTGTCGGCCACGACCTTACCGAGCGCAAGCGAGCGGAAGAGGCGCTACGGGAAAGCGAGGCAAAGTACCGCCGGATTGTGGACACGGCCACGGAGGGGATCTGTGTACTCGGGCCGGACGCCATGATCAGCTTAGTCAACGCCACGACGGCCGAAATACTCGGCTATTCTGCCGAGGATATGATCGGCCGGCCAATGACCGACTTCATGTTCGAGGAGGATGTGCACGATCATCTCAGAAAAATGAAGAACCGTCGCCAGGGACTGTCGGAACATTACGAACGCCGTTTCCGCCGCAAAGGCGGGGAGACAGTGTGGACACTCATTTCCAGTACGGCGGTCTTCGACGATGAGCATCGTTTCCAGGGTAGCTTTGGGATGGTGACCAACATCACCGAGCGCAAACGGGCGGAAGAAGAAATCCTCATACTCAATCAAGAACTCGAACAACGTGTCTTTGACCGCACCGCCCAACTGGAAGCGGTCAACAAAGAACTCGAGGCGTTTGCTCACTCGGTCTCGCACGACCTGCGAGCGCCGTTGCGCCACATCGATGGGTTTCTTGAGTTGCTCCAAAAGAGAACGGCAACCGCGCTCGACGAGCTTAGCCGGCACTATATGACAACCATCTCTGACTCGACAAGGCGAATGGGAACGTTGATTGACGACCTCCTCTCTTTCTCTCGCATGGGACGTTACGAGATGTCCAAAATGAAAGTTGATCTTGGATCTCTGGCAGAGGAGGTCATCCGGGAAATTGAGCAGGAGGCCGGAGGACGAGCCATCCGTTGGCATGTTGCCGACCTTCCCGTGGTCACGGGTGATCGATCCATGTTGCGGATTGTGCTGGTCAATCTGATCTCCAATGCATTGAAGTTTACCCGGCCGCGTGAGCAGGCGGAAATCGAAATTGGCTGTACACCAGGCCGGGGAACGGAGACCATCGTATTCATCCGCGATAACGGCGTAGGCTTTAATATGGATTATGCCGACAAACTCTTTGGAGTCTTTCAGCGTCTGCACCGGGCTGATGAGTTTGAAGGCACGGGGATTGGACTTGCAAACGTTTGCCGTATCATAAACCGGCATGGCGGGCGCAGTTGGGCGGAAGGTAAAATCGGCCATGGCGCCACTTTTTACTTTTCCCTTCCATAACTGATTCGGGGAGTGTGACTATGGAAACTCTCAAGGGCATTCTTCTGGTCGAAGATGATCCGAAAGACATCGAGTTGACCCTAACCGCACTGAGCGAATACAACCTTTCCAACGAAATTATGGTCGCGCGCGACGGCGTGGAGGCTCTGGATTATCTGTACCGCAGGGGGGAGTTTGTTCTGCGCCCCGAAGGGAACCCTGTCGTGATCCTGCTCGATCTCAAGATGCCAAAGCTTGACGGAGTCCAGGTCTTGAGGCAGCTCAAATCGGATGAGCAAATGCGTTTTGTTCCCGTGGTCATCCTGACCTCTTCGCGCGAATCCCGTGACCTGGAGGAAGCCTACAGGCTTGGAGCCAACGCTTACGTCGTGAAACCGGTACGATTCACGGAATTCGTCGAAGCCATCAAGGGAATCGGGGTCTTTTGGGCCCTGATCAACGAACCGGTGCCGGGCAGTGTGAGAAGACAATGATCCGGGCGCTCTGGTTTTGTGGGGTGAAAGGAAAGGTATGAGATGAATCAGTCAATCCGTATTCTGCACCTGGAAGATAACGCTACTGACGCTGAACTCGTTGAAGCAATGCTGGAGCCAGCCGGCATGGCTTGTCGGATCACGCGCGTTCAGACCTGTGAAGAATTCCGTGAGGCGTTATGCCAGAGTGAATATGGCATCATCCTGGCGGATTATTCTCTTCCTATGTACGATGGGATATCCGCTCTGCGACTGGTGCAGGAGCTGGGTCTCGATGTCCCCTTCATTTTCGTTTCCGGGACCATGGGCGAGGACGCGGCAGTCGAAGGACTGACCAAAGGCGCGACTGATTATGTGCTCAAGCAGAGGCTTTCGCGTCTCGTGCCGGCGATCAAACGCGCGTTGCACGAAGCCGAGGACCGGCGAGAGCGCAAGCGAGCCGAAGATGCACTGCGGCAGTCCGAACGGGAAAAGACCATCCTGAATCGGATATTGGGTGTCTTCCTCACCGTCTCTGATGAAGAGGTGTATGGAGGGGTCCTGTCCGTCGTTCTGGATGCAATGGAAAGCAGGTTCGGCGTGTTCGGCTTCATAGCGGACAATGGAGACCTGGTCCTTCCAAGTCTGACCAGAGGTGTCTGGGGTGAGTGCCAGGTCACTGATAAGTCCATTTCTTTTTCGCCCGACACATGGGGTGCAAGCCTATGGGGAAGGGCAATCAGGGACAAGAGGGCTTTCTGTTCTCATGGGCCTTTCCAAACGCCGCAAGGCCACATACACATTGACGCCTTTCTCACTGCGCCGATTGTTTATGGAAAGGAGGCCATCGGACTGATTTCGGTCGCCAACAAAGAACGAGGCTATACAGACGCGGACAAAGATTTATTCGAAAGCATAGCAAACAATATTTCGCCCGTCCTTAACGCAAGGCTGCAAAGAGACCGTGAAGAGCACAGGCGCAGGCAAGCCGAGGAAGCCCTGCAAAAGAACGAAGCAAAGCTAAAGAGCATCCTGGGCACCGCTCCAACAGGAATAGGCGTTGCAATCGATGGGGTAATCCTTGATGCCAACGAGAGTCTTTGCGACATGACGGGGTATTCGCGGCAGGAACTGCTCCATTGCAGCGCCCGGCTTTTGTATCCAACGGAAGAGGAATACCATTGGGTTGACCGGGATCACCACAGGCGGATTTCCGAGCAGGGCGCAGGTGCTGTCGAGACTCGATGGCGGCGCAGGGACGGGACCGTAATCAACGTGCTCCTTAGCTCAGCCCCTCTCGATCCACGCGATATTTCAGCTGGTTTTACTTTCACGGCCCTGGATATCACTGGGCGTAAGTTGGCTGAGAACATAATGCAGGCACGCCTTCGTCTGCTGGAATTTGCCGGTTCACACTCGATGGATGAATTGCTCACCGCAACATTGGATGAAATCGAGGCGTTAACCGGAAGCTCGATTGGCTTTTATCATTTTCTCGATCCTGATCAAGAAACGCTCTCATTGCAGAGCTGGTCCACCAATACACTGAAAAACATGTGTACGGCGGTGGGAAAAGGCAACCATTGGGACGTCGCTCAAGCGGGCGCGTGGGCGGATTGCCTGCACGAACGCGGTCCTGTTATTCACAATGATTACGCTTCTTTGCCTCATCGAAAAGGAATGCCCGAGGGGCATGCACCAGTGGTAAGAGAAGTCGTCGTCCCGATTTTCAGAGGCAACCTCATAAAGGCGATAATCGGCGTTGGCAACAAAGCTGCCGACTACAACCAGAGCGATATAGAGATAGTATCGCAAATAGGCGACCTTTCATGGGATATCGTCGAGAGCAAACGGGCGGAGCAGAAACTGAAGGAGAGCCTCAAGCGGGAGCAATTTCTTGGGGACATCATTCGCAGCGCTTCGGTCGGTATCAAGATCGGTCATCCGGATGGGGCCATAGTGCCATTGAACACGGCTATGATCGATATCACCGGCTATTCCGCCGAAGAACTCAAGGCCATCGACTGGAGCAATCTTATCACTCCTCCGGAATGGAGGGAAAATGAACAAGCCTGCCTGGCCGAACTCGAGCGTACCCGAAAGACGGTGACGTACGAAAAAGAATATATAAGGAAAGACGGTTCGCGCGTTCCCGTCCAACTGGTGGTGCACGGCATTTTCGATGACTCCGGAAGCCTCGATCAATATATCGCCTTTGTTACCGACATCACCAGCCGCAAAGTCGCCGAGGACGCACACCGGCGCTTCGAGGCCAAGATACGCCAGGCCCAGAAAATGGAGGCCATCGGCACTCTGGCCGGGGGCATCGCCCACGATTTCAATAACATCCTATCCGCCATAATTGGCTACACGGAAATGGCGATTAATAAGACCCCTGAAGAAAGCCTTCAGCATTCTTACCTGCAGCAGGTCCTGAAAGGGGCGGCGAGGGCTGCGGATCTGGTCAAGCAGATCCTTACCTTCAGTCGGCAAACCGAAGAAGAGCACAGGCCTGTCCTGATGGACCCCATTATCAAAGAAGCCCTCAAATTGCTTCGGGCGTCTCTGCCGACAACCATCGAGATTCGCCCAAAGATCACCACCTCTTCCCATCACATGGTCATTGCAGACCCCACCCAGATACACCAGGTGATTATGAACCTGTGCGCCAATGCGGCGCACGCTATGCGCGAGCGCGGGGGAATCCTGGATGTGGAGCTGTCCGAGGTGGAGCTTAGCGAACCCCACCGCGCGCTCCCACTTCAACTTGGACCGGGAGCGTATCTCCGCCTGAAAGTGAGCGATACAGGCCATGGCATGAACGAAGAGACATTGCAGCGGATTTTCGATCCCTTCTTCACGACCAAACCAAGAGATGAAGGGACAGGAATGGGTCTGGCTGTAGTCCACGGGATAGTGGAGAACTGCGGCGGAGCGATTACCGTTCAGAGTAAGCCCGGAGAGGGGTCTCAGTTTTGTTTGTTCTTCCCTGTGGCGGTTTCCGCTGCCCCGGAATACCGCGCAGAGTCAAAAGACGCACCAGCGGGGAGGGGTTGCATTCTATTTGTCGATGACGAAGAACCCCTGGTGGAAGTGGGACGGGCGGTGCTTGAAGGCCTCGGCTACCGCGTTGTGACCAGGACCAGCAGCCTGGATGCCTTGGAAGTTTTCCGCTCCGGGCCGGACCAGTTCGACTTGGTCGTAACAGACCTCACCATGCCTCGGATGACCGGGGTTGACTTGGCAAAGCAGATTCGGCAAATTAGGGCGGACACGCCCATAATCCTTTGCACCGGCTATACTGAATTGCTCGATGGCCAGAGCATCGCCGAACTCGGCTTTCAAGAGCTTGTCTACAAACCGATATTGCAGCACATCATGGCGCAAGCGATCAAGCGCAGTCTGAGACAGAAGTAGGCGCCCCGCTTAGGTCATGGACGAGCGGCGCCTTTCGCCATGAAGAATTTGCTCTTGCCGCCGTTACGGCGAAAAGCTAATCGAGAACTCCCTCGCTAAGAGGACGAGAAGGAAGCCTTATAGACATGGCCGATATCCTCATCATCGATGACGACCAGGAAATCTCCGGAATGCTCTCCGCAGCGGTAAGAGATATGGGGCACCGGGTCCAATCGGCCCCCACTCTTTCGATCGGTCTGGAGAAATTCCAATCGGCACGCTTCGATCTCATATTTCTGGATGTCGTGCTGCCGGATGGAAACGGTTTGCAGGCAATCGAGAAGATGAGGGAAACTGAGTTTCCTCCAGAGATCATCATCATTACAGGCGCGGGAGACCCTGACGGAGCCGAGCTTGCGATTCGCAACGGCGCATGGGACTACATTGAAAAGCCCCTCTCTCTTAGCGCGATCAGTTTGCCTCTGCTTCGGGCACTCCAGTACAGGGAGATCAAGTGCAGCAGGCGGAAGCCCATGCCTATGATTCTGGAAGGCATCATCGGAAATAGCCGGAAAATCAAATCATGTATTGAAATCGTTGCCCAGGCAACTGTCAGCGACGCCAACGTTCTTATCGCCGGGGAAACCGGAACCGGCAAAGAGATCTTTTCTCATGCCATCCACTGTAACAGCGCCCGATTTCGAGGAAACTTCGTGACTGTTGACTGTGGCGCACTTCCTTCCACAATCGTGGAGAGTGTCCTGTTCGGGCACGAAAAAGGGGCGTTCACTGGCGCGGACAGGTTCCAGACCGGGTTGGTCAGCCAGGCCGATGGAGGCACGCTTTTCCTTGATGAGGTGGGGGAGCTTCCCCTTTCAATCCAAAAAGCTTTCTTGCGAGTCATCCAGGAACGCGCTTTTCGCCCAGTGGGAAGTAAAAAGGAGCTAAAGAGTGATTTCAGGCTCGTGGCTGCAACAAACCGCAACCTCGATGAGATGGTTAAGGCCGGAGGCTTTCGTAAAGACTTACTCTTTAGGCTTCGCTCCATTAGCATCGACTTACCCCCCTTGCGGGAGCGCCCGGAAGACATCAATGACCTGGTGGTGCATTTCGTCGCTCAGCTTTGCGAGCGCCGCCGCATCGGGATGAAGGGTTTTACGCCGGAATTCATCGACTACCTCATGGAATATAGTTGGCCGGGAAATGTCCGCGAGCTCAAACATGCCATGGAGAGCGCCGTGGCGGCAGCGGGCGACGGCCCACTGTTATTTCAACAGCATCTTCCAGCGAATATACGTATCCATTTGGCGCGAGGCAGCCTTCTCGGGAAGAAAGGAATTGAGAAAACTCCCCTCATCCTTGACAAATTCAAAGCTGAACGGCAGTCCGCCATTGAAGCCACAGAGCATCGTTATCTCCAGAATCTGATGAAATCCACCAGATGGGACATCAAGCAGGCATGTAAGATTTCCGGTTTGTCAAAGCCCCGGCTCTACAATCTGCTGCGTAAGCATGGAGTGACCAGGGAGAAAACATTGGGTGAAGTCTCATAATACGAGACTTGTATCGTTTTTCAACACAACCGCAAAACCCCCGGCGTCAGTCACCACTAGCAATCCTTCTGTCTCTGAAATGAGTATTCCCGGACGAGACTCCCAAAAGCCCCGCCATACCTAATCCCAACATAAGTAATTAAAATCCAACACTAATTTGTCCCAGCCACTCTTGGCACGGCAATTGTTTTAGACAAGTCACAGCCCCTGCGCGCGCTGAAGGGTTCCTGTTCAGGCCGCAAGGGCAGCGGCAGGGATTTTGAAAGCAAGCATTGCAACCGACAAGATGCGGACACCTTCTGTTCCGCTGGGGGATGCTCATGAAGTATCAGTGTTTCAGGTGCAGGGCAACCTGGGGTGAGGGCGAACCGGAGCTTGAGGGGTACTCCCACGGGCTTTGCGCGCGTTGTTTGAAGGATGCGTTGACTCCCTTGTATCGCAAGAGACAGCTCCAGGAGGGTAATTTCGATTGCTTCGGCAGGGCTTCCGTCTTTTGCGACCAATATGCATGCAAGTACCGGCAAACCTGTTTGGAAAAGTCAACCGCCCTAGACATCCCCGACGGGAATTTGCAGGCTTTAGGATCAACACGCTACTGAAAGTCTCTAAGAGGTAACGGAATGTCGATCATGTTTTTCTCCACCGTCTCTGACGACTCATCGCAACGAGTTCAGGGGATCATTGGAGCGGTAATTGATCCGGAGCCCCTGGTGGTCTACCGTAGCGTCGAAGCTCTGGCCGGAAGACTTCGCCAGCCTCTCTTAGACCTCGATATCGCGGTGGTGAACCTTTCCACACGGGGAGAATTGCAGGACCTACTCAAGCTGGGAGAACGCCTCATCGATCTTCCGACAATTCTCATACTACCTGACAGGGAAGAGGATACTCTGGGCAAAGCCCATCTGATCCGGCCCCGATTTCTTGCCTATGCGGACAGCACCCCCAATATCATTGCAGCCGTACTGGAGAAGATACTGAGAAAGCACTCAAAAGGCCTCCCCCCTCAAGACCCACGGAAACGCGCACGAGAAAACTCGCACCATAGGGCGGGCGATCAAATCGAAGGAGGTGATCCATATGAGACCCTTTGGTAATCCTTGCCCCGGGATGCAAAACGAAGAAGCTACCGATAACGTGTGCGAGATCGCCGGAGCGATCGGACGAGGCATACACGCCCAGGCAGGAAAGATTTTTGAGTCACACCCGCTGGAACTCCTGAATGAACCACCGACCTTCGTCGCACCTGCCGTGTGGAGCCTCACCATAGATGGCGAGCTTACGCCTTTGCAGCAACGAATCAGAGAAAGAGTACCGCCCATAATCGAGGAAGTGCAATGACTTGGCGGATGTAGCTTAATAGTATTTTGGAGCTTCAAAGTAAGTTGAGAAAAGGGGGAAGTCATGAAGAAAATGAAATTGAGCGTAAGATTGATTTGCGGTTTTATGATTGTAGCCTTGATCACCCTGATAGTAGGCGTTTTAGGCTGGAGAGGTGTGTCTCACACCAATGAAGCTTTAACGGAAGTTGCAACCAATCGATTGCCCAGCGTCCTTGGACTTGAGATGATGAATGAGGCGCTAACGGCCATACAACGTGCTGAACGATCATTGCTAATTCCGGAGTTTTTTGGGGATGAAAAAGAAAGGGGGCACCAATACATAAGAATCGAAGAAAAGTTTAAGGATGCTGAAAATGGCTGGAAAATTTATGAGCCATTACCACAAACAAAAGAGGAGGAAGGTATTTGGAATAATTTCAAACCAGCCTGGGATGCCTGGAAAAAGGATCACCAAAGGGTGATTGAAATTCTAAAGAGTGGGAATCGCGAGGAATCTTTCGCCTACTCTAATGGCAAAGCAAGAGAGTCTTATAATCTTGCGCAAAACCTTCTTGGTGATATGATAGAATTGAATGTGAGGGTTGCAGATGAGTTCTCAAAGCCCGCTCTGGCTCAAGCACACCGATCCAAGCTCATATCACTGGCGGGCATGGTCCTGGGCGCCGCAATCGCGCTCGCGCTTGGTGTCTTTTTCAGCATTTCCATCACTCGACCAATAGTCCGCATTATCAAGGGCCTATCGGAAGGGGCTGGAGAGGTCGCAGCGGCTTCCGGCCAACTCTCATCAACCAGCCAGCAACTGGCCGAAGGGGCATCGGAGCAGGCGGCGTCGATAGAAGAGACTTCCTCGTCTCTCGAACAAATGTCCTCGATGACCAGGCGGAACGCAGAGCATGCGAGTCAGGCCAACAGTCTCATGACGAACACCCGGCAGGTGGTTTCCCGCGCAAACGACTCAATGGCCCGGCTCACTGTCTCGATGACTGAAATCTCGAGATCCAGTGAAGAGACTTCAAAAATCATCAAAACAATCGACGAAATCGCATTCCAGACCAACCTGCTGGCCCTCAACGCTGCCGTCGAGGCCGCGCGCGCTGGAGAAGCGGGGGCCGGGTTCGCCGTCGTGGCCGACGAAGTGAGAAATCTCGCCATGCGCGCGGCGGAAGCGGCCAAAAATACCGCCAAGCTCATCGAGGATGCCATAAAGAGAATCAAGGAGGGTTACGATCTGGTCCAGAAGACAGGCGGAGAGTTCTCAGAGGTGGCCTCCAGCTCGGCAAAGATGGGCGAGCTGGTGGGTGAAATCACAGCCGCATCCACGGAACAGGCGCAGGGCATAGAGCAGATTAACAAGGCCATAAGCGAGATGGACAAGGTGGTCCAGCAAAACTCCGCCAACGCGGAGGAGTCGGCTGCCGCAGCGGAAGAAATGAACGCCCAGGCCGAACAGATGAACGCGTTTGTCATGCAGCTCGCAGGACTTATCGGCGGCGGCCTGGACGGCACACGCCAAGCAGTACATGCGACAGCCGCAAACGGCGAAGCCCGAAAGACCAAAAGCGCCGTGGCCGCGCCCCATGGTCTTCTCCGCGTCAAAGGTGCTCATCAAAAATCTGGGACCAAAGGCAACGGCGCACTCAAAGCATTCACAGTAAAGCATCCGGGAAGCGCGTCTAATCCGGAAAAAGTGTTTCCCTTGCACGAAGCAGACCTGAATGATTTTTAACAGCATCTTCCCGAAGGCCCGCCGGCGGTTTCCGGTCGGCGGGCTGTTGAATTGCCCCGGCAAGGCGCTGTGCACCCGGAGGAAAATATCCGTCGTCTCCTGGACAATTAGAGTATTAGCCTTAAGGTGCAATCTGGCAAGGTACGTCAAACAAACTTTTTCTCAAAACGATGGTATGAATTTGCGACCGGCTCCTTGTTCGGTTTTTTTCAGCCTGATCCTGACGAAAAACCGTTTCTCCCTCTCTTATTACTGGAATTCAAAAGAGCAAGAAAAACGATTCTTGTTAAACCTTAGTTTTACAGCTACAGGGGAGATGGACACGCAGGAAGCCCAAAAAAGTGTCCGGAAAACGAAAGTACCTAAACAATCTGAGGGAGCACGAACACTGAAATCATTACGAATGCTGGATTCGGTTTGCAGGTCACCATCGCTTTTATGGCAAACAAAACAATGGGAACACGTGCGGCAACCGCGGAGGACGACAAATGGTGATCGATGAAGCCTATTCAAACGATATTTTTAGAGTTGTCTTCGATATAATCCCGTCAATTGTCTTGATCGTGGATGAAGATATACGAATCATAGAATTCAACCGCGCCGCAGCCGAATTTGTAGGAGCCGAAGGGGCAGCGGTCCTCAAAACGCGTGGCGGAGAAGTTTTGCATTGTCTTCATGCGAGCGATGTGCCCAATGGTTGCGGCCATGGTCCGATTTGCTCCGACTGCGTGATGCGAAATTCTGTAAGCGAAGCATTCAACGGAGACAAGGTTGTTCGCCGTCGCCATGAGATGGAACTTATTAGGAATGAAAAGGTTACGCAAATACATTCTCTGATATCAGCGGGGCAGTTCCTCTATCAAAAGACTCGCCTCGTACTCCTGATTATCGAAGACATTAGTGAAATAATTGAACTCCGAGACATTATTCCCATCTGTGCAGTCTGCGGAAAAGTGCGCAATGACAACGATTACTGGATGAAAGTCGAGTCTTACTTTCATAAACATATGGGAATTGACTTCTCCCATGGCCTCTGCCCGGGTTGCTTCCAGATTGAAATGAGGAAATTAGGTCCTGGGCATGAAGATTAATTGGCAGATCAAGTCCCCCAATAATAGTTATACTCTTCGGCCCCGGCGGTCTTGGGAAGCCCCTTTCTGGGCTTCGATGAACTCGATTTCAGTGGACTTTTGAACGGTTCCGGCGGCATCTGAGCCAAGCGAGCACGGCATTGATCAGTGCCTCCCGATCGACCCTGCTTGCCCCAGGTTCGTATCTGCCCACCCGCAGAGGCATTCTGTAGACTTCCGCAAATCCCATCCAATCTTTTACCCGTAATCCTTGAACAAATACCACGGATGGCTCGGATGACCACGGATGAAAGTGATTTATATTCTAGCAGAAAGATTTGGGCGGAAGCGATCGGTGCGCTGATGAGGATAAGAGATCGATCCGGGATACTGGTGAAATCTGTAGTTTCCTGCACTGTCTTTTAGGGATTTAAACCACGGATATCACGGATGACCACGGATAGAAGTTATTCATATTCGAGCAGAAGGGTTTGGGCGGAAGCGCGCGGTGCGCTGATGAGGATAAGAGATCGATCCGGGATACCCTTGAAATCGGTGGTTTAGTGCATTGTTTTTTAGGGATTTATGCCTCTCCTTAATTTCGATGAGTAACCATCTCTGCAATTTGATGGCGTAACCTCAAGGAGCCCTCTGCCGCTTCCTCTCCCGTCTACTGTCCTATAATCGCCCCCATCCCGGCATTACAAAGATTTATGAGGCTTGCATCATGAAATTTAACCTCTTCGAGGATTACCTTCAAATATTATGCAGTGTTGGGAACCGGGCTACCCAGTCAATCATCAGCTTTAAATGGGTTTTATGAAACACTATATGACGCGGCCGCTGCCCTTTTAAATTCAGGTTTCAATCAATAAATCCCGCCGACTACGCTTAGTGGACGACTACGTCAATTGTCCGGGAGTAGGCGGTGCCCCATCCCACAGCGTTATGCGCCTCGACTTTGTAGTAATATTTCCCTTCACCCGGCACGGTTACGGCAAGGCTTGTGCCGGATACACTACCTTGGTAGATCAAATTGGTAAAGGCAGCGTCTGTAGCGACCAAGAGATAGTACTCGTCGACCTGCGCGTTACCCGACGGAGCTTTCCAGTGAGCAGTAAAGCTGTTGGCAGTTATAAGGGTTGCGGTTGTGGCCTTCGGTGCACCGGGTAGGGTGGTAAAGATTGAAGCGGCTGTATAGGCTGTTCCTGCTCTGTTAGTCGCATAGCCCCGGAAATGATAGACGGTATTGGAGGCAAGGCCGGTGACGTTGACTGAGAATGTTCCAGTGGTAACCGTCGGGGCTGTTGCTTTCTTCGTCCCGCTGACGGTCGGATTGATATTCTTGCTGTAGGCAACACCGGATGCTGTGGGGACGGTTGCTCCATCGGAGACAATGTTAGCGCCAAGCGCCGCCATAGTGGTAGTGCAGGAATACCAGGTCTGACCGTTTATGGTGGCTATGCTGCTCCGGGGAGCGTTGGAGATAGTGAGGGAATCCGTCCAAGTATGTCCATCGCTGGCGCTTCTTACGACCCAATTATACGAGGCCATTTCGGCGTCGCCATTCCAGGGGTCCATCAGGTAAACAGTTTTTCCCGTGATGCCCTTGATCGCCAGAATATGGCCGCCTCCAGTGTCCCATCCCCAACGGATGCCAACCGGCCGCAATGAATTTATCTGCTTCGTCACGGCAGCTTCTGACAGAGCAACGCCGTGGCCGCTAGCAGTCAGTCCAGCGAAATAATTGAGGATATAATCGACGCCATAGCGCATCGGAGGCGGATCGGACTCGACGCCGTATAGGTAATTCCAGGTGTCGGCACTCCCGGGGGTCCCGTACGCGGCTATCTGGGTCTGGATCTTTGAGACGCCGTAGAATTGAAGGATAGCCTGGGAGGTCGCGGCCCAACACCACTGGTCCTGCTCCTGCCACTCTTGTGGGACAGTCAATACGGTGGCGAAAGCTACATCGGCACAAAGGAGGCCGGCCAGCAGGCACGCCGCCAGACATGTACTCATGCGGGGTTTTGTCTTCGTGATCATCGCTGCTTTATCGCCTCCGTGACCGTGGGTTTCAAACTTTCAAGAATGCCGGCGGCCTGGTTTGCTCCGGACACGGCCTGCCCCGATCCTGAGGCGGTCTGTGCCGGGGAGACCGGCAGCAACAATTCACCCGCCTCGGGGATCGACACCAGATACTTCTTTGCCTGGAAAACCGCTATTAGAACCGGATTGTACCCCTTCTCCGCAGGCCAGTTCAGCCTGATCTGATTCATAAACTTGGCCAGAGTGACATATCCGAGCGAAACGGCCTCCCATTGCCCGTCCATGCGGTCGACGACCAGGAAGCACCTGATTTGATTTCCCATCATGACTGGGAAATACCACTGGTCGATCGGGGTCAGGATCGAGGCCACGGGGACCCCTTCACTGTAGCTGAACAGGGCATCCGGAGTTATGATATGAAGATTGAAAGGGTCGCCGAGATAGGCCTTGTCGAGTGACCCGGTTTCGGAGAAACCATACTCCTGCCTGGAGCCCGCCGGTATGAGATCCAGGAAGTGTTTCAGGCCGACTTTGGCGGCATCCGTGACGTCAGCCCGAGCGGTCACGGCCTCAGCCGCAAGAGGCGACATACATAACAAAAGTGTGATAGCAAGTATCAATGTTTTCATATATTCTCCATCCGAATAATGCATCAACCTGATCGCCAACGAATCACGAAGGGCATTTGGGGTTCGTCTAAGACCCTGAAAACCTCCCGGGACACCTTCAAGGTCATAAAACTTTCCCATACAGGAATAGAAAACGCAAGTGGTGTTTCAAGGGAACCGGTTTTTGCAATTTCAGGACATACCACAATGTCCGGCAGTTGATAGCTCATCGGCTCAATCCAATTCCGAGTTCTGAGGACAACTCTCTGTGCAGTCCAACTTTTCCCTATGGAGCTTGTGATTAAACTCGACCAGGGTCTATACGAGATTTCGACGCCATAGGTGCGTCATCGTCTCTCTAGACAATGCAACGCAGCTTCCTCCAAATTCTGCCTCCGCACCTGTTCAGACACGCCCCCGGCAACAGAGTCTTTCGTTGGCAGGGTATTTGCTTAACTGGTAGTTGAAAGCCGGCCCGGATGTTATTCCCGGCTCTCGGACGGGCTGTGGAGCTTGTAGGAGGCCCATAGCAACAAAAACATGCAGTGCCCTGCTATCAGTGTCAGATTTTTGAAAAAGGGGGTAAGAGATGAAGGTTGGAATTTTGGCAGGAGGGTTGGGCACCCGTCTTTCCGAAGAAACAGTCGTCAAACCCAAGCCCATGGTTGAAATTGGTGGGAAACCGCTGCTCTGGCACATTATGCGCTCCTTTGCCGATTATGGGTTCACTGAGTTCGTAATAGCCCTCGGGTATAAGGGAGAGCTCATAAAGGACTACTTCATCAACTACCGGAAAAGAACGTGCAACCTGACAGTTAGGCTCTCCACGGGGGACTTGATGGTGCACAACGGACATTCCGAGGACTGGACGATCCATCTGCTGGATACGGGAGTCAAGACGCAAACGGGTGGACGAGTAAAGAGGATTTCCCAGTACATCGGGAGGGAGCCCTTTCTGCTGACTTACGGCGACGGCGTCTCGAATGTGAATATGCATAAACTCGTTGAATTCCACCGAAGCCAGAAAAAAATCGCCACAATTACCGCTGTTCGCCCGCCCGCCCGCTTCGGTGATCTAACCTTTGACGGCGAGATGGTATCGGTTTTTGCCGAGAAGCCGCAAACCGGAGAGGGATGGATAAACGGCGGTTTCTTTGTGCTCGAGCCTGAAATTGTCAATTATATAGATAGCGACGATACATCTTTTGAATCTACTCCGATGGAGCGGCTTACCAGGGAAAATCAGCTTATGGCTTACCGCCACAATGATTTCTGGCAATGTATGGACACACTGAGAGATGTACACCTGCTGGAAAATATGTGGGCTTCGGGGAACATTCCATGGAGGGTACACGCTTGAACCAGTCCTTTTGGAAGAACCGTCCCGTATTGATAACAGGCGCAACCGGGTTTCTGGGCAGTTGGCTGGTCCGTCGTCTCTTCGAATCGGGGGCTGACGTAGTCTGTTATGTTCGTGATTGGGTGCCTCAGAGCGAGGCGGTGCGATCCGGCGTTCTGGAGCGGGTGAAAGTGGTTCGAGGCGACCTGAGAGATCAGGAGTGCATGGAGCGTGCTCTGGGAGAGTACGCGATCGATACTGTTTTCCACCTGGCGGCCCAGGCGATTGTGGCCGTTGCCAACAGGAACCCGATCTCCACATTTGAAAGCAACATCCAGGGAACATGGATTCTCCTGGAGGCTTGCAGACGCAGTCCGGCGGTCAAGCAAATCGTCCTTGCATCATCGGATAAAGCCTACGGTAATCACGCGCAATTGCCTTATCATGAGGAGATTGCTCTGCAGGGCTGTCATCCATACGACGTGAGTAAATCCTGCGCAGACCTCATCGCACAGTCTTATGCCATATCCTATGGACTTCCGGTCGCAATCACACGCTGCGGGAATTTTTTCGGAGGCGGGGACCTTAATTGGAACCGGATTGTTCCCGGAACGATCCGGTCGGTCTGTTCCGGACAATCCCCCGTTATCCGTTCGGACGGGTCTTTTGTTCGGGATTATCTCTACGTGGAAGATGGAGCGGCAGCCTACATGCTTTTGGCTGAAAAGCTCGCCGAGCGTCCTCGCCTGAGCGGAAGGGCCTTCAACTTCTCCAACGAGCTACAAATCACTGCCCTTGACCTCGTACGCCGAATACTTGACCTGATGGGCTCAAAGCTTTTGCCTGATGTCCGAAATGAGGCCCAAAACGAGATCCGCAACCAGTATCTGAGCGCGGCAAGAGCACGCGGAGAGCTGGGATGGAAACCCCAATACGAGCTGGAAGACGGGCTGCGCAAAACAATCGATTGGTACAGGGAATATTTCGATGGGCAATAAGAGCGAGGTGTTGCGCAACAAAATCCTGGATCTGGTTGCCGAATATTACGATGCTGCATATCCGCCCTCCGGCTTTGTGCCTGAAAAGAGTCCGGTACCGGTGTCCGGAAGGACCTTCGACGCGGAGGATATTCAGCACCTTGTGGACGCCTCTCTCGACTTCTGGCTGACAACGGGACGTTTTGCCCGCGATTTCGAACAGGAAATGGTCAATTTTCTGGGCTCGAAATACGCTATCCTGGTCAATTCCGGATCATCCGCCAATCTGTTGGCCTTATCGAGTCTAACCTCTCCTAAACTGGGAGCGCGCGCTTTGAAGGCGGGCGATGAAGTGATTACCCTGGCAGCGGGTTTCCCCACCACGGTTAATCCTATTATCCAGAACGGAATGGTCCCGGTTTTTGTCGATGTAAGCCTTCCCACGTACAATATAGATACCACGCAACTGGAGCAGGCGTACTCGGGCCGAACGAAGGCAGTAATGCTGGCCCATACACTCGGCAATCCATTCGACCTGGACAAAGTGCTGGAGTTTGTCAGGAGCCGGCAACTCTGGCTCATTGAGGACTGCTGCGATGCTTTAGGATCTATCTATAAGAACCGGAAGGTCGGCACGTTCGGAGATCTTTCCACTTTCAGCTTCTACCCCGCGCATCATATCACCATGGGCGAGGGAGGATGTGTTTCGGTCCAACGACAGGAGCTAAAGGTCCTTGTCGAGTCTTTCCGGGACTGGGGGCGCGATTGCCGGTGCGGACCGGGTGAAGACAATTCGTGCAGGAAGCGGTTTGACTGGAAGCTGGGAGACCTGCCGTTCGGCTATGACCATAAGTATTGTTATTCCCATATCGGCTACAACCTCAAAGCTACCGATATGCAGGCTGCGGTGGGTGTTTCACAGATGAAAAAATTGCCTGCGTTCACCGAGATTCGCCGCAAAAATTTCGAAACCCTCCATGAAGGCCTGAGCGATCTGAGTGAGTTCTTTATAATGCCGCAAGCAACCGCCGGCAGCATACCAAGCTGGTTCGGATTCCCCATAACAGTCAGGGATGGAGCGCCATTCAGCCGCAATGCCGTGGTGGGCTGTCTAGAAGAACACAAGATCGCGACGCGTCTTCTTTTTGGAGGCAACCTGATTCGCCAGCCCGCATACCATGGTAAGCCTTATCGAACTGCAGGGGAGCTGAGAGTGTCGGATACCGTGATGAACCAGACATTCTGGATCGGTATCTATCCCGGCATATCTCCGCCTATGATTGATTACGTGCTGGACGTATTCCATCGAATACCGAAAATTCTCGCTTGACGCCAGTAACTTTAGCCTGGCCAGTCCGGGAGGAACCAATGCTTACACTAAATTCCCTGGAACCCTTCTTCATATTTGAGATGGCTAATAACCACATGGGATTGCCGGAGCACGGTCTCAAGGTAATTCGTGAGTTCGGCGAGATATCGAAGGAATTTGGATTCAACTTCGGATTCAAGCTGCAGTACCGCCAGCTCGATACATTCATACACCCGGACTACAAAGGCAGGATGGATTTCAAGTATGTGAAGCGCTTTTCAGAAACCCGCCTGAGCCCCGACCAGTATAAGATGCTCCGGGATGAAATGAAGGCGCAGGGTTTTGTGACAGTCTGCACTCCATTCGACGAAGCATCCGTCGACCTGATCGAGGAACACGACTTCGATATTATCAAGGTGGCGAGCTGTTCTTTTACTGACTGGCCGCTTCTTGAAAGGATAGTCCAGGCCAATAAGCCGATCATCGCCTCCACCGCAGGCATCGCCCTTCACGATATCGATAAGGTAGTCAGTTTTTTCGAGCACAGAAAGAAGGACTTCGCGATCATGCATTGCGTGGCGCAGTATCCGACTCCCGCCGCACGGTCCCAGTTGAACCAGATCGATATTCTCAAAGCGCGCTACCCTCAGGTCAGGATCGGATATTCCACCCATGAAGACCCCGAAAACGTCGAAGCAGTTAAGGTTGCCGTAGGGAAGGGGGTTACCATTTTTGAAAAGCATGTCGGCGTCCCTGACGGCCAGATCCGCCTAAACGATTATTCGGCCAATCCCGAACAGGCTCAGAGATGGCTGCGCTCGGCGCAGGCCGCATTCGAGCTGTGCGGCGATCTCGATAAACGCGCGCAATTCAGCAAAGAGGAATTGGCGAGCCTGCGCTCACTTCAGAGGGGGCTGTTTGCAAGGCGTGCATTCAAGAAGGGGGAGAGAATCCCCCATAATGATGTATTCGCAGCCATTCCGACCCTGGACGGCCATATTACCGCCAACGATCTTTCAAAATATTCGCGACTGCACGCGAGCGAGGACATCGAGGCCAATGCGCCTCTTCTGGCCTCAAATGTGGTCATCCGAAACTTTCAGGAAAAAGTTTATAACATAGTGCAGGAAGTGAAAGCGCTTCTGCACAGGAGCAGCATACCGGTCCCATCGCAGGTTGACCTGGAAATCTCCCATCACTATGGGATCGACAGATTCCACGAATTCGGCCTGACCATGATGACCGTCGTGAATCGCATGTACTGCAAGAAGCTGATCGTTCTCCTCCCGGGCCAGAAGCATCCCACCCAATACCATAAACAGAAGGAAGAAACCTTTCATGTCCTTTTCGGCGACATCGATATCGAATTGGATGGAGTGGGCAAGCGATTGAAAACAGGTGACACGATGACGGTGGAGCCGGGAGTGCGTCATTATTTTGGCAGTGAGAACGGATCTATCATCGAGGAGATATCCTCGACGCACTACACCAATGATTCATATTATCTCGATCCGGCGATTATGGAGAACGAGAATCGCAAGACCTTGCTGACGTATTGGTTTAATTAATGAAAACAATCGTTTGGGATGTGGACGACGTATTGAACGATCTTATGAGAGCATGGTTTGAGGATTACTCGGCTTTGAACGGCACTCGCTACATCACATACGACCGGCTCACGAGCAATCCTCCGCATGAACTTATCAGAATCGGCCGCATGGAATACCTGGAATCCCTGGACAAGTTCCGGCTCTCCGAAATGGGTGAAAATATGCCGCCGGTTGCCGACACATTCGAGTGGTTTTGCCGCTACGGCGAAAGTTGCCATAACGTGGCTCTCACGGCTGCGCCGCTGAGCGCAAGCCCTGTTTGCGCCGAATGGGTGATGCGAAATTTCGGCCGCTGGATTCGATCCTTTAACGTGGTCCCTTCTCCACGACCCGGAATCGAAGCAGCCCGGTACCACGGCGCCAAATCGGATTTTCTCAGATGGTGGGGTAAAGCGGACATCCTGGTGGATGACAGCGAGGAAAATGTTGCCGGGGCGGCTTCGCTCGGCATCCGGGCCGTGCTCTTTCCCCGGCCGTGGAATCGTTCTGTAATGACGATTAAAGAAACGCTCGAGATAATAACCCAAATGACTCTTGAAGCCGTCTGAGCCAGGACAATGTCCTGAGGCAGTATCGAGGCGACTGTTGCCGGAGATGGTAAGGGCAATGCTGGGTAACGGTCGTCATCCGGTTCCAAAAGGAAAGTTGATGAAAAAGTGTGTGATCATTGGAAATTGCCAGCAAGGCCCGATTAAGTTTCTCTTGCGATCAGTGGATAGCTTTAACCGATCATACACGATAGTCGACCTGGCGCCGGTACATACATGGAACATGGACAATGTCAGCAATTTTCCGAGTCAATACAATGAGGCAGATATCATACTTACGCAGCCTATTTTCGATCCTAAATTCGGCATGGCCAGTACCTCCGAGTTAATGGAGTTTAATAATAGTGCTCGAAAGATACCAATAATAATCTTTCCAAATGTAGACTTCATTGGTTTCGCTCCCTTTTCCACAAGAATACCTATACGTACAGACAAGGCTTTCGCTCCTGATGCCCAATGTGGTATTGTTTTATGGTGTTTTATTAATGGATATAGCAGAGACAAAGCAATTAATTTATGTAGTGAGTTTTACAGGGATGAATCTCATGCTACGTTGTATAAATCCATTTATGATATTGCATTAAAAAGACTGGAAAATATAGAAAAAGTATTACATATTGGCGCCAATGTGAGCTATCTTTTTCGACATAAATATATGGATGAGAAATTAATGTTAAATAGGTGGCATCCGTCCAATGTGTTATACACATTTATTGTAAATATGTTATTAGTAAGTTTGGAAATATATGACAAGGTTATTGCCCCGAAACGAGAATTCATGTTGCATGACGAAATGCCTATATCTAGTGCAATTAGAAATGCGTTAGGTATAAAGTTCGATGATGGTGAGTGTTTTTACTATCTGGGGCACTTATTCAGTCTAAGTGAATACGTATCAACATTATATTCGTTTTATGGTGAAAATGGCCCAACAGTTGAAGCCGCTGTAAAGATGAATGAAGAGAAGCTAAAAATCATCGGCAGCATAATAGGGTCCAACTATAATGGTCTGGACATATCACCACTGTTTCGTTGGTGAGAGGTCAAGGATTTGACTTGATATGATGAAGCTCTCCAATTATGTCGCACAACGAATTGCCGAAGCGGGCGTAAAGCATGTTTTTCTTCTTGCCGGCGGCGGCAGCATGCACCTGGTGGACTCGTTGGGCCGGTGTTCTGAAATCGAATACGTGTGCAATCTCCATGAGCAGGCCTGTTCCATCGCCGCTGATGCTTACGGCCAGTATACGAACAATCTGGGAGTCGCCCTGGTGACTACGGGGCCGGGGGGCACCAACGCCATTACGGGTTTGGCCGGTGCGTGGCTTGATTCGACTCCCTGCCTGTTTATCTCGGGCCAGGTCAAACGCGCGGACCTCATCGGCGATAGAGGGGTCAGGCAGATGGGATTCCAGGAGCTCGATATCGTCCGGATAGTGGAATCCATTACCAAATACGCGGTGACCGTCACCGACCCTCTTTCAATAAGATATCATATCGACAAGGCCTTGCACCTTGCCGGAAGCGGCCGGCCCGGACCGGTATGGATCGACATCCCGCTGGATGTGCAATCGGCCGTTATCGATGAAAGCAAGCTGAATGGATACGCGGAGCAGGCCCATCCGGGGGACCGCAAGCAGCTTGAAAAACAGGTGGGCACCGCCATAGAACTTCTCAATCGGTCGGAAAGACCTGTCATGCTGGTAGGAAACGGCGTCAGGCTCGGGAAAGCTCTCGATGAATTCGAGTCCCTGCTGGATGCTCTACGCGTGCCGGTCCTCACCACCTGGAAAGCGGCCGATATTCTTCCCGACGATCATCTTTCCTATATCGGTAGACCCGGCTCAGTGGGCCAGCGGGCGGCTAATTTCGCACAGCAGAATTGCGACTGGTTGCTCGTGCTGGGGGCTCGCCTCGACCTGGGGCAGACGGCCTACAACCATCGCAATTTTGCCCCGGCTGCAGCTAAGGTCATTGTCGACATCGATCCAGCCGAAATTCGGAAAATGGATATGGAGATCAATGTTCCGATTTACAGCGACGTAAAAGCTGTTGTTCGGGAATTCATACGACAGGCAGACACGGTCGCGCGCCGCGAACGGTCAGCCTGGTGGGGACGGTGCAGGGACTGGAAAGCCCGATATCCCGTCATCCTGCCCGAGTATTGGAAAGAACGCGAGGGTGTGAGCACGTACGTCCTCGTTGATGTGCTCTCAGATGAGATGAGCGGGGAAGACTTGCTCGTTCCGGGCAGTTCCGGGACATGCAGCGAAGTAACGATGCAGGCGTTTCGAGTTAAGCGCGGCATGCGGATTCTTAATACCCAGGGGCTTGGTTCCATGGGATTTGGAATTTCGGCGAGCATTGGGGCCTGCCTTGCAAGCGGTCGAAAACGTACTGTATGCGTGGACGGAGACGGGGGATTCCAGATGAATATCCAGGAATTGGAGACCGTAAAGCGCCTTAATCTCCCTATCAAGTTCTTCATCCTGAACAATAAAGGATACGGCTCTATTCAGGCTACTCAGAAAAACTACTTCGACGGCTTTTTTGTCGGCAGCAGCGAAGAAAGCGGCATGACCCTGGCAAATATAACGAGAGTGGCTGAGGCGTTTGGCTTGAAGGTTGCAAGTATGGACAACCATCAGAATATCAGGGAACGCATCAGGGAAATCCTGCAGGCGGAAGGACCCCTGGTTTGCGAAGTGATGATTTCACCAAACCAGTCGACGGCCCCCAGAGTTTCTTCGGTAAAGAGGGAAGACGGGACGATATCTTCCCTGCCGATGGAAGATATGTGGCCGTTTTTAGACCGGGAGGAATTTGCTGCGAATATGCAGGTTGCGATAAAACGATAAGCACAGAAGCTTGAAGGCCGCTCCGCCGGAAGGCAAGCGCCTTGCAACATGCAGCAGGATTCATCTTTCCTGCGCATACTTTGGATGAATAAGTCATTGCAGCTCGAAACTCCTGCAATGACTTATGGCAACCCGGCCTCCCCGCAGGCCCCATATAGCGAATGTCGTACAGAGAGCAGAGAAATAGCACGATGGATAAAATTCTGTTTATAGTCCCACCATACATAAGTTATTCAAATTATGTCAGCCCCGCTTTTAATGAGCGAATAGTGACTAAAAAATCAGGTAATTATGGCAGTGTTGTGACCGATATGCCCATAGGCCTGCTCTCCTTAAGTTCCTACCTAAAGAAACATAAAGAGATAGAAATACGTCTTGTAGATTTCAATATAATTTTAAATAAGATGGATAATTTTGAATACCATTCATTTGTTGAGTTGTTTCAACTCATTCTTTCAAAAAAAGAATGGGTTGATTTCAATCCAAGCATAGTCGGTATATCTACGCTATTTACACCTGCGTACACCAATATGCTGGATGTTGCACAAGTAGCCAAGAGCATATATCCGAATGCTGTGATAACAGCCGGTGGTGGTGTGCCAACTAACATGTATGAAGAAATATTTAGAGATAGCGAATGCTTTGATGCTCTTTGTTATGGAGAAGGCGAAATACCGCTACTGAAACTTGTGGAAGCCGCAGATAAAAAAGAACTTTTTGCGATTCATCCGTCATGGATTACAAGAGAGAAAGTAAGCAATCAACAGGGATATCAGCACGAATTCATTTCAAATTTGGACGAAATACCATTTTATGACTATCAAATTATTAATACTGAAGAATACAGCTTAAGTCCTACTATTAATACAATTGTCGCCTTCAAACAAAGCAGTTCATTATTTCATATTGCAACATCGAGAGGCTGCACTCATCGCTGCTGTTACTGCGCGTCGCATACAGTACATGGCAGGAGGATGCGGTATCATAGCGTAGAGCGAGTTGGAGATGATCTGAGACAGATTAAGCAACAATATGGAGCTAAATTAATATGCATTCAAGATGATAACTTCATGGCAGATAAAGACAGGGCCTTGAAGATTATAAATATAGCTAAAGATTTAGACATGAAGATATTTTTTCAAAGTGGAATACCTCTTTATGCGTTAGATAGAAAAATGCTTGAATCAATCAAAAATGCAGGCATTAATGAACTGGTTCTACCGGTGGAATCTGGTAGCGATCGCGTTTTAAAAGACATTATACATAAACCACTCAATTTAACAATTGTAAAACGTGTTATTGATGACTGCCGTGAATTAGGGATAGATACTGATGCTAATATTATCATAGGTCTTCCGGGTGAAACTAAACAGGATATTGAAGATACTCGAGCATTTTTAAGAACATTAGATGCGACTTGGTTCCGAATCTATGTCGCTACTCCTCTTGTAGGAAGCGAAATGCTTGATATATGTGTCCAAAAGAAATATCTAAAAGGAAATTATATCGGCTGTGATTTCAAAAGGGCAGTCGTAGAGACAGAAGATTTCACTGCAGAATATATACAGGAAAAAGCGTATTCTCTGAATCTTGAGCTTAATTTCGTTGGAAACAGTGACTGTAGACTGGGAAACTATGGCGCGGCGTTGAAGGGATTCGAGAATACCATAAGAATAAAGAATGATCATGCGTTTGCCTATTACTTCGCTGCCAAATGTTACAATATGATGAACAACGATCAAAAGTATCAGACATATAAGGCTAAGTATGAAGAGATCATTGAAGAATCGGAGTTGTGGAGAAATTACGCGAATCAGTTTCATTTAGGTACACTTTAAGAGTCCGATGGAATTTATCGTTTTCAGCCGGATAGCGGATAGGCAACCGTTTCAAGACCAAATTAATGTGAGGAGCCTTTCTACATGAAGCAATCTGTATTCCCGGGAGGGCGGCACACCATTGCTATGAGCCATAGGGTTCAAAATGCGCGAGTTCTCGACTCGAATTCGGGTGGGCGGCCATGACCGGACAGGTTGACCATTTCGACACTTGCGCTGCCATCGCAGCTCTTGTCGAGGCGGTTCCGGAGCCCTCGTTGGGTTTGCCGGACAGTGTGTTCTATTACATCAGCCGAACGACTCCGCTCGTGAATGTCGATTTGCTGATTAAAGATGAGAACGGGCGGACGCTATTGTCGTGGAGAAACGACCAGTATGCCGGGATAGGTTGGCATGTCCCGGGTGGCATCGTACGGTTCAAGGAAAGGCTGGAAACGAGGGTAGAAAAAGTGGCCGAAACCGAAATCGGGACTATCGTCCGATTCGACCCCGCGCCGATTGCCCTTCACCAGATTATTCATGAGGAGCATGAAGTTCGCGGTCATTTCGTATCGCTTTTGTACAAATGCTTTGTTCCCGGCACATTCAAACCGCGAAACGAAGGGCTGTCCCTGAAAGATGCAGGATATCTCGTGTGGCATGATCGCTGCCCGGCAAACCTGCTCAATGTTCAGGAAGTCTACAGGAAATATATCGACGATATTTCGGGGTGAAGGCGCTCCAAGCTATGCCCGGTTGCTCTAATCCGCCTCATTTGCATGGTTATAGGTGCAAGGGATTCAAAAAAGGATCTTGGTTCATGCCGGAAGGAGGCATTTGAGATTATGCAAACTGTTAATTCCAAAGATGAGGAAAGCAAAAGAAGTCTTCTCCGGAAAGAGAAACCGGCCGTTTACGAAAAAATTCTGCGCTTTGACGAAAAGGTCCGACGCGGCGAGAGCATCGCGATCATTCAGCTTCAATACAATTATGCCTGCAATATGACTTGCCGGCATTGTTCCATTAAGGGTCTACAGCAGCAGGGTAATGGAAAGCGGCGCAAGATGACGCCGGAAGCAGTCAAAGAGTTAGCTCGACAAGCTGATGAAATGGGGCTCGCCCGTTTCGAGATCAATGGCGGAGAGCCTTTTGTCAATACGGACTACGATGAGATGGTCAAGGCGATTGACCCGCAAAAGTTCTATGTCAACTCTGTGACTAATGGTTGGCTCCTGGACGATAACCGTGCAAAGCACCTTAAGGCCCTCGGCGTGGACCGGATTCAAGTCAGTGTCGACAGCCTGAATGCCGAAGAACACGATCATTTCCGCCAGCGAAAGGGGGCCCACGCAAGGGCGCTCCAGGCGGTCGAAGCCTCACGCAAAGCCGGACTGGCTGTTTTTGTAAGTACCGTCGTCACGAAGCAGCGGTTGCATTCCGCTGAATTCATCGAGTTCATCAAGTATTTCAACGATAAGGACCTTGGTGTTTTCCTGACCTTCGCAAAGCCCGTGGGTGCATGGCAGGGCAAATATGACATGCTGGTCGATCCGGAAGACCTTCAATATGTGAAGCAATTGGAAACAAAGCACAAAATTTTCAGCCATTTGACGCCGGCTTACGGACTCGACCTGGGGTGCACCGCTGTAAAGGGGATGGTGTGTGTTACGCAATACGGCGATGTTTTGCCCTGCCAGTATATTTTTATTTCGCTTGGCAATATTTTCAAGGAACCGCTGCGGGAAATCATTCAAAGGGGTTTGAATATAAAATGGTTCGGTGAACACGTCGATGTCTGTTCCATCGCGCATGATCGACACTTCATCGACAAGTATATCGCCGGCCGAGTCTATAACAAGCCGCAGCCGGTTCCATATTATGAAGTCTTTACGGAAGAGGACGAAACACGATCGCCATTCAATTTGTCGCTTCGGACCCGCAAATCTGAGGGATGCTAGATACATGAAGGCAAAAATAATTTCCGGCGCTCCAGGTGGCGCAAGGACCCGTTTGGCGGATGTCCTCCCTCTGAAGACTCCTTTTGTGGTGCAGATTTTTCCAATCTATGCATGCAATTTTACATGTGAGTATTGCTTCCACGCCGTTCCCCGGCAGGAACGCGGGTTTGTCTCCGACTGGCCGGTCATGAAATACGATCTGTACAAGAAATGCATCGATGAACTGGCCCTATTCGATGACCGGCTCAAGGTGTTGCGCTTTGTCGGAATGGGGGAGCCCCTCCTGCACAAAAACATTGCGGATATGATCGCCTATGCGGTCGCCGGGAACGTCGCCCTCCGGGTTGAACTCTTGACGAACGGTTCGCTGTTGACAAGGCAGATGTCCGACGCCCTGATCGCCGCCGGGCTCTCGCGCATGGTTATATCCCTGCAGGGAATATCCAAAGAAAAATATCGTCGAATCAGCAAGGTGGATATCGATTTCGAGAATCTCGTCAGGAACATCGAGTATTTTTACAAGCAGAAAACCGATACGCATGTCTATATCAAGATAGTTGACTATGCCCTGGATGAAACGGATACGGAACAGAAGTTCTATGAGATCTTCGGCGATATCTGCGATTCTATGGCTGTTGAAAACGCCGTGCCGATCATGCCCGGGGTTGACTACGAAAAAGTGTTGGATAACCCCGGTCCCGGAACGACCCAATTTGGCCTGCCCGTCGCGCCCATTCAAGTCTGTCCGCAGCCCTTTTTTACGATGCAGATAAATCCTGATGGAAAGGTTGTGCCCTGCTACCAGATTTCCTATCCGGCGATCATGGGCGATGCCAATCATCAGACAATACAACAGATTTGGAATGGGGAAGGCTATCGCAGCTTTCGGCTTGCGATGCTCAATGGCCGGGATAGAGCGAACGATGTTTGTGCGCGATGCAATTTTATCCAGTATAGATCGTTTCCTGAGGATGACTTGCAGGATGCTGCGGAACGTTTGAGAGGTGTGTACCGATGAACATTGTCATTATGGGCGCCACGTCTCATATCGGCAAAGGCCTGATCGACAGGTTCCTCCGCCGGGGCGATGACCACATGTATCTCTTCTCGCGATCCGGGGATAAAGTTGAACATTTTCTGGACGCAATCGGCGGGCCGGGAAAGGGCAATCACACTATTTGCACGGATTATCGGGATTTTCCATCGTTTTCATACGATGTCGTCATCAATTGTGTGGGAGTCGAAACACGCAATAAACATGATTGCGATTTCACGAGGTATTTTACGGTAACCGAAGAGTTTGACAATCTGGCCGTAGGCTATCTGAAGGACAAGAATCCGGATGCGCTCTATATCAGTTTCAGCAGCGGGGCCGTGTATGGCAAGGGATTTTCGACCCCGGCGGACCAATTCTGCGCCAATAGCATCCAGGTGAATCATGTGGCTCCGGAGGATTATTATGGGATCGTTCGGATCAATGCCGAGGCGAAACACCGGGCCCATCTCAACCTCAGAATCATCGATCTGCGGATTTTTTCCTATTTCAGCAGGTATATAAATCTGACTGACGGCTATTTCATAACGGATGTCATGGAGGCCATCCTGGACAATAAAGTGCTTGTTACGGACTGCACTGACATTGTTCGTGACTACCTCCACCCCGAAGACCTTTTTTCGATGATCGTCAAGTGCGTCCATGCCGGCAGGATAAACCAGGCTATCGATGTCAGTAGTTCCCGTCCGGTGGCAAAGCAGGAGATTCTCGATTATTTCACTTCGGCATATGGCTTGAAGTATCAAAGACGAAGCTTTTCGGAGAGCCCCAGCGCAACCGGCGCAAAAAGCAATTACTACTCGACCTGCAATCGCGCCTCTCAGATCGGCTATCTAGCGCAATTCAGTTCCATGGACACCCTGAAGGACGAGGCCGGGTACATTCTGGTTCAAAAAACCGAAGGTATGAAAGGAATCGCTAAGGCAAGATGAATACAGACCCTATACAAAACGACCCGAACGATCCCTTGGTCAGCATCCTTGTCTACAACTACGAGGGACGGTATCTCACACAATGCCTGGACAGCATCTTTCATCAGGACATTCTCAAAAACTTTGAGGTCGTCCTGATTGACGACGCCACCAGGGATGGCTCCTGGGATATAGCGCTGGAATTCCTGAGTAGATACCCCAGGAGAATTACGGTCAACCGTAACAGAAGAGTCTTTGGTCCACAAACTAATGAATTCCTCTACGAGCCGATGGCTAAGGGCAGATATTGTGCTCTCCTTAAAAACGATCAGGCATTCTTGCCGGAATATATAAAAAGCTGTGTTCAGGCTATGATTTCGGATCCACATGCAGAATTTAACCTGGTGCGCCGGGTCGCCAATAGACGTGTGCCTCCCCCCAACTTACTGAACAGGCCACTCGTCAGCATACTTTGCTACAATTACAATTACGGTCGTTATCTTCGGCAATGCCTGGAAAGCATCTTCTCTCAAACATATGAAAATATCGAATTGTGCTTTTCCGACAACGCTTCAACGGATAATTCCTGGGACATTGCCCTGGAATTTGCACGGAAGTATCCCGAAAAGATGTATTTGTCACGAAACCGGAAGAATTTCGGACCGGATGCAAATTTTGCTAATTGTCGAAGAAACATGCAGGGGGAATACTTTGTTAATTTCTGCTCCGATGATGTTCTCGAACCCGAGTATGTAGAGCGCTGCGTCTGCGCTCTGGAAGCGCATCCCAACGCGGGGTTCGCCATGGTCAACAGGACCATCATCGATGTGCATGGCCGGCGAACTGAGGAACCGCCTTTTTACAACCAATCCTGTATCATTCCGGGGGAAGAACAGGCCGCTGTCTATATGATGGCCGGGGTAAATCCCAGCGTATCGCAGATCATGTACCGCAATAGTATAGTCGATGCCAGAACCGCGACAGGAGCCCTCGTTTCCAGATATTACGGGACCCGCATTCTTGACTTTAATATCAGCGTTGATTTTGACATCGCATATATAAAAGAACCTTTGCTGCTGCACCGCCTTCATTCGCAGAGCGACACCAATCAGGCGGACACTAACCTGCTGCCGGTGATCGGGTTGTATGTATTGAACCACCAATTTGCCGATCTCGCTGCAGTCCGGAACCTGACAAAAGTAACCGATCGCCTTCCCCAATCAATTGATAAGTTGGCGGGTTTGGCCGTTCGTTACAGCGTGCGTTCATTGCTGGCAAGGGATGAAAAGGCTGCTCTGAGGTATTTCCATCTGGCAGTGGCCTTCAATTCCCAACTGGCCGAGGATCCAATGTGGAAGCAACTTGAGGAATACTGGATGGCGGATGCGCCACGGAAGTCAAGCATTCTTGAACGGTTACGGAGTTCCGACAATCTGGCGGCACGAAGCATTTCGTACGATCCACCGCCTGGGTGCACTCCCATATACCAGGATGGCAAGGCGTTCCCGCCGTCCACCCCGTGAAGGGGGCAACGCCGAGGCAGAATGATAATTTCCAGACTCGACAAAGGTGAAAGTAGAGTCAACAGGGTAATCAGGCTGGATTGATCCATGGAAAACTGCGGAAACAGACTAAACGACACACAATACATATGCTTGTTTGGCCTCGGTGTTCTCTTTCAGGATTGCTATAGGCAACTGGTGCTGTCGCTCGGCCGTGAACCGGATTTTGTTTGCGATAATGCATCGGAGAAATGGGGTCGTAAGTTCTTCGGGAAAAGATGCCTCTCACCTGCTGAATTGAGCGAATTGGGTGAAAACGCCACCGTTGTCATCACCATAAGAAAATACGAAGACGTGTATAGACAGCTTTTCAAAATGGGGCTGAGGAACATCTCCGTCGCCTGTTTTGACCGGGGCTATGATGTTGTTCACAGTATTAAGGGGCTTGGGATTAAACAATTGGCATGCGGCGAAGAACCTCCTGAAAACCTGGTCCGGGGTAAATGGACGCTGGTAACCGGCGCTTCCCGCGGTATCGGCCGTCAAATTGCTTTGGCAATGGCCGGATTGGGTTCAAATATCATTGTCCACAGCCGCCGGGTTGAGCACACCAAAGAACTGGTAGATGAATGCTCTGCCTTCGGAGTACAGGTTAAGCCTATTGCCGCCGAACTGGGCAATTTGGCTGAACTCGAGGAGATGCTCGAAAATCTCGGTCATCTTTTCCCGCCGATCGATATCGTTTTCAACAATGCGGCCATCTCGCTGCCCTGTGGCCCCGATCCCTGGAACACATCCTCGGAGGATTATCTGAAACACTACGTCGTTAACACTGTTGCGCCGATCCACATCTGCTACCGTCTGATCCCCCCCATGATAAAGCGCGGGTTCGGCCGGGTGATCAACATTTCCAGCACCATCCAGGGGAGACCTGGCGAGATGGCGTATGCCTGCAGTAAGGCAGCCCTGAGCAAATTCGTCCATGATATGGCGCCCGGCCTGCAGGGAACCGGGGTGATGATGTCCCTCGTCTGTCCCGGCTATGTTCGTTCGGATATGGGAGGCCCCAACGCTCCACACTGTGTAGAAAGCGTGATCCCCGGTGCTCTTTTGGGCGCATTGATGGATGCAGACATCAACGGCCGCTGGTTCATTGCCCAGGATTATGCGGGGCTGAGCTTATCGGCGGCGATGGCCAGGGCAAGATTCTATTATGACCAAGAGGACTGAATGATGCACCACGAACCATTCCGCGATGACGACATCGTAAAGAGTTGCTGTAAGCTGGAGAGCGGATTGAATCTGAGTGTACAGGGCCTCCGCGCTTGCACTCGGGGTGCCTTGATGCCGCCGTTGTTCTGCAGCGCCAAAGATCTCGCTCAAAGTGCAATAACCAGGGATATTGTTGTCGAGAAAAGGAAAGAATATATCCGGATGCTCAACGATGACTACAGCGATATGGACTGCAAGCGCTGCCTCATGGTTGAGCACAAACGCTACGGTGACATATCCTTCTCCCGCTTGGGGCATATCGACCTGCAACATTACAGCATTTGTAATCTGCGCTGCACCTACTGTGCTTATACTCGTGATGATATGTACTTTTCACCTCAATACGACGCCCTGGCTGTTCTGAAACTGTTTTCGCCCGATGATGTCGAGTGGAATGCGCATGTCGATTTTGCGGGCGGCGAGCCCACGTTGTTAGATAATCTGGATGAATACCTGGAATTTTTTCGTACCCGCCGTATCCGGGTGTTGATGTTCACCAACGCGGTCCGATTCCATCAGGCAATCTACGATGGCCTTGCGGATGGTTCGATATATTGGGGAATAACCTCTCTGGATGCCGGCACGCCATCTACGTTTAAAGCGTTGCGAGGCAGGGATCGGTACCTGCAGGTCCTGGAGAATCTGAGCCGTTATGCCGTCGCGGGAAGCAAGGGCAAGGGCATGCTGGCTGCCAAGTACATCTTCTGTGAGTCCAATTGCGGCGATGATGATATCGCTGGTTTCGCCTATGCTATGCTGGCGCTTCGTCCCCAAAAAGTGTGGCTTACCTTTGACTTCGCCCCTATGTATCTGCATCTGCCGAATTACGACTACTCTAAACAAATTGAGGCCTATGCAAAATTATTCTTGCTTCTGAAGAAGCACGGGATCGAAGCCTTTCACTACTTCAAAGAGGCCATAGCAACAGTCAGTCAGGAAGGCAGGGATATTATGAATCGAGTTCTTTCTGCCATCGAGAGACAGAGTTCCGTGACGCCTCCGGGCGTTCCCGACCTGATTTTCGGGGACTTCAGAAGCAGGGAGCCTCTTGTGGAAATAGAGCCCGACAAGTTTTCAATCACTCCCCTGGAACTGAGAAGAAACGGTGGTTTATCGGAAGGATGGTCTCTAGCCGGAAAACGTATCCTGTTGGCGCCGGCGTGTCCTCTCACCCGGGAACTGCTTTCCGATCCCGAGATTCAGCGGGCCGACTGGATTGGGTTCATAGATCGAAATCCCATTCAGCAAGGAAAATCGATCGACGGACGGACCATCTACAGCTATGAAGCAATCCCCTCCATGGGGGTGGACGTAGTTCTTGTAGCGCCACCGGAAAAGCATCGGCTTGACATACTGCACGCAATTGCGCGCAATGCACCGGTTGGCGTCCAGATCGCCGAGCTTGGATGAACCGTCCGGCGGCGCACATATCGAATAGTTCGAGAAGGAAAGCGGCAGAAACTGATTGAGTGGCAATAAGCCAGGGAGCGGCACGGAGACCCACGGTGGATGATGTAACCAAAACAGATGGGGAAGGCATCACGTTTTACGGAGCCAATCCTCACGGTAGTCCTATAAAGGAAACATTATGAATTACTTGCTTGTCATGCCCAAAAAATTATCCACAGGCGCAAGCACGACGTCAATTATATTTCCTCTGGGCATCGCCTATGTCTCGGCTGCGCTAAAGCAGGCCGGATATCGCGCTTTTACCGCAAATCTCGATTTTCCCGAAGGAGACAACTATTCCATTTTGCGGGAATTGATGTTGGCCAACCACATCGATGTCGTGTGCACCGGGGGCCTCAGCCTTGACTGCCACAAAATCAGGGAAGTGATCGACATTGCCAGAAAGATCAACCCGAAAATCATCACCGTGGTTGGCGGAGGTATCATCAGTTCCGACCCGGAAACGGCGATGCGTGTCCTTGACGCTGATATCGGAGTGATCGGCGAAGGAGAACACACCATGTGTGAATTGGCCAATGCTCTGGACAACGGAGAAACATATGGAAATGTCCCGGGACTGATTTACCGCGACGCCGATGCGTTGATCAGGACAACGCCGCGAAAAGAAATCGCCGATCTGGACAGTATTGCGTTTCCTGATTTTGATGGATTTAATTACGCACAGTGGGTGAAGTTTTTCGGCGGGGCGGGCGTATTGTTGTCCGACCGATCTTGTCCATTTCACTGTACATTCTGCTTTCACCCGACCGGCGAAAAATATCGTCAGCGTTCTCTTGATAATATTTTCAAGGAAATCGACTATCAGATGCAACACTATCAACTAAAAAGTGTTGGATTGACCAGTGAACTATTTGCGACTACCAAACAAAGGGTATTAGAATTTTGCGATAGAATTAAAAAATATAATATGACCTGGGCTTGTTGTCTGCGTGTCTCTGACGTAGATGCAGATCTGCTGAGAAAAATGAGGGAATCCGGATGCAACCTGGTGTGCTATGGACTGGAAAGCGCAGACAACACAATCCTTAAGAGTATGCGCAAGGGGATCACTGTTGAACAGATCAAGCGCGCTCTCGATTTGAACTACGATGCAGGCATCTCCACGGAAGCCTCCAATTTCATCTTTGGCGATATCAATGAAACTGCGGAAACTGTTGCAAATACGATGAAATTCTGGTGGCAATACAACACGAAGACGCATATCAACCTGAACCTGATTCAAACCTATCCTGGCACCTATTTATACAAATACGCATGTCAGAAGGGCATCATCACCGACAAGGAACAATTTCTCCGGGACGGCTGCCCCATTATCAATGTATCCAAATTGAGCAGTGCTGAATTTCATGAACTCACTTCCTTGATTGCCGAATTGCGGATGCATCCTCACGTACCTGCTGAATCGCTGCAGATCATGGAGATGCAGGAGGATGGGAATTGCTCGATTGAATATATATGCAGAAAATGCGGAACCAGAAATCTCACCGGTGCATGGTTCTGGTTTACCGAGACCTGCCATTGTTCATCGTGCGGAAGCAAGAACGAAGTCGATGCCTTTCAGGGAGCATCCTGCCGACAGGATGCATTCCTTGCCGATCTGCCCGCTGATTCCGCCATTGCAATGTGGGGCGCGGGCGGCAACTACTACAAGCTCATTAACCGGTACAGTGGGTTGGCCGGGAAAAGATTTCTGCTGGTGGACTCGAATGCCGAGCTACATGGGTTGAAAATCTGCAAAAAGATCGTTCATCCCCCTGATGTAATTGCACGCAACGGCATACGGACGGTAATCATCATGGCGTTGAGCCGGAAAAACGAAATCCGCGAAACCCTGCACAACAGTTATCCATTGGTGGAAAACATCCTGATCCCCTCATTTACCATTACCGGCGATGGGATTGTGCCGATTTTGCAACCTTTTCAGCCGAACGAATGCAAAGAGACTATGCCATGAATTATTTACTGGTCATGCCCAAAAGCCTCGGATCGATTGAACACTTCAACATTTTCCCGATTGGATTAGCATATGTATCGGCAAGTCTGAAAAAGGGTGGATTCCATGTCTTCACCGCCAACCTCGATTATCTGGAGGGAGACACCTTTTCCATTTTGGAGAAACTGCTGACAGACCATGATATCGATGTCGTCTGTACTGGCGGGCTCAGCCGCGATTTCCATAAGCTGAAAGAGGTCATCGATACGGCCCGCAGAATCAATCCTCAAATCATCACCGTGGTAGGTGGGGGGATAATCAGTTCGGACCCCCGGACCGCCATGCGGGTCCTTGACGCCGATATCGGAGTGATCGGCGAAGGGGAGATCACAATATGTGAACTGGCCCGTGCATTGGATGGCGGACAGACATATGCCGATATACCGGGTCTGATTTATAAAGATGGCGGTAATGGCTTGGTTATCACACCACCTCGAAGTGAAATTGCAGATATCGACAGCATCCCATTCCCGGACTTTGACGGCTTTGATTACGGACAGTGGGTGCGCTTGTCCGGTGCCGGACTTGTGTTGACCGACAGGTCCTGTCCATTTCGTTGTACATTCTGCTTTCATCCAACGGGAGAAAAATATCGCCAGCGCTCTTTTGATGATATTTTTAAGGAAATCGATTTTCAAGTAGAACATTATCAAGTGAAATGCATCGGACTAAGCAGTGAGCTTTTCGCGATCACCAGGAAAAGAGTGGTGAATTTCTGCAATAGAATCAAGAATTACCATATATCGTGGAGTTGCTGTCTTCGTGTCTGCGATGTTGATGCAGAAATGCTGCAACTGATGAAGACAGCAGGTTGCGTCAAAATAATTTTCGGACTTGAGAGTGCTGACAATTCCATTCTCAAAAGTATGCGGAAAGGAATCACAGTCAGCCAGATCACCCATGCGTTGAAGCTGACCTACGATGCGAATTTGATGATAGAAGGAGGGTTTATTTTTGGCGACATCAACGAGAGCAAGGAAACCGTGGCCAATACATTAAGCTTTTGGCGTCAGCATAACGACATGCATTATTTGAATCTTGCCATGATCTCGGTATTTCCCGGGTCATTCCTGTACAAGCACGCCTGCAATGCCGGCATCATCAAAGATCAGGAGCAGTTTCTCCGGGATGGCTGCCCGCTTGTAAATGTTTCCAAGCTCACCGGCGCCGAATACCAGGATCTCGTATCCCTGATCACCGAACTGCGGTTGCACCCTCATGTGCCGGCCGGATCGTTCCGGATCGAGTCAGTCCAGCCGAACGGCGAATGCGAAATCGAATTCGACTGCCGCAAGTGCGGAACTCAGAGCAAAATCAGGGTGCCGTTCTGGTTTGGCATGGAAACGCAGTGTCCGTCCTGTGGCCTGGTAAACTTCATCGATCCTTTTCAAAATGCATTGCACCTGCATGACGCGTTCTCTGCCCTGCTGCCGAATGAGCCGGTCATTGCGCTGTGGGGAGCGGGGGGGATTTATTACAAACTTATTCAAAAGTATGAAGCGCTTACTTCGGAACGGTTCCTGCTCGTTGATGCGAACCCATCTCAACAAGGGATGATAGTTTGCGGGAAAAAAATTTACTCGCCGGATGTCATTTTGCAGAACGACATCAAAGCTGTCGTGATTACCGCTTTGAGTCGGAAGGACGAGATTCATGTCACCCTCCGGGGGAACTACCACTCTGTGGAACAGATCCTGATACCGGCATTTGATATAAGCAAAGATGGAATTGTACCGATCTTGAGGCAGATGTAAATAAGGACGAATTAGAAAAGCACAATTTATTTATCTCCTACAGACTTATTAGGCCACGCAAAGGTTGACGATGAACAGTGTTTCAAAGCAGATCGTTGAATGCATAGACTCCGCCAGGGAAAAGCAGGGATTTTTAGATGTCCTGTTCGGCGGACATAAGCAGGATGCCTTACAGGGGGTACCGGTTGTTTTGTTTGGTGCAGGAGGTTTGGGAGAAGAACTGTGTTCGACCCTGCACACTCATGGGGTATACCCGGTTTGTTTTTGCGACAATAACGATTCCAGAAAAGGAAGCATTTACTGCGGCATTCCTGTGATCACTTTTCAGGAATTGAAGGAATCATTTCAAAACAGCCTGATTGTTATCGCCTCACACAAATATATAGGTCCGATGACGAATCAATTGTTAAAAAATGGGTTCAGCAGGGACCGAGTTCTCTGTAAAGTGTCCGATGTCTCTGCGCCAATAGTCTTCATGTATTCCATGATTGGCACCCAGTGCCTGTTTGCCGGCTATAAACAACAGTGCGGCACACGGACTGTGATGGATACTTTACTGGAACATGAGCAATCCCTTTTGGAGGCTTACGACTTGTTCGCTGATAAGCACTCACAGGGTCTCTTTGTCTCCAAGCTGGCGCTGATGGCGTCCGACGGCAATTTCGAGTTATTCAGGAATTTTGTCCAATCTTACAGCCAACCGGTGCTTGAGTTTGGTTACGGGAATTACGACGGGACCCCGGAGGATTATTACTATTTCAATAACGACGTTATCTCCCTTTCGCCTGACGAGGTATATATCGATGTGGGGGCCTATGATGGGGATACGGTTTATACCTTCGTAGAGGCATGCAGGAAAAATCGAGTGGATTACTCGAGAATCTATGCTTTCGAACCAGACCCTCATTGCTACCAGGCGTTGCTGAAAAACACGGCCAACTACAAAAATGTCGTCTGCCATCCGTCGGGAGTATGGTCACAGTCCGGGGTGCTGCGTTTCAAGTCTTCCGGGAATGCCATTCATGACCAGGCCGGCACCATCGACCATTCGGGCGATATCGAGATTGAGGTCGTCAGTCTGGACGAGTGTCTACAGGGAGAAAGGGTTACTTTTGTCAAGATGGACCCCGGCGGCAACGTTATTCCTGAAGCAATCCGGGGTGCTGCAGGCATAATTGCGCAACACAAACCCAAACTCGCTCTCGGTGCCTACCATGCTTTGGAATCAATCTTTGAGATTCCGCTCTTAGTGCACCGAATATGCCCCGACTACAGACTGTACCTGCGTCATAACACGTATCATCTGTGTGACACGGATTTGTTCGCCACACTTTGATCCACTATAAATGTAAGGATATATACCATGCGCGTTCTGATAGTCGCACCGAAAGTAACGGAACTGAGAGTAATCCCGGTTCCGCTTGGATTGGCGTACATTTCGGCGCAGATGAAACGGGACGGACACGATGTATACTGGCTCAACCTGAACCACCATTCAGATGACATGGAGTCTTTAATCCGCCAGGCCATGTGTCTTTATGACCCGGACATTGTTGCTACCGGCGGAATGTACCTCTATCTGGAATTTGCGCGGGCAGTCTTCGTCATGGCGAGGAAAGTCAACCCACGGGTCGTAAGACTCGCCGGTGGAACTGGAGTAACTGCTGAACCTGAATTATTCATGAACTATACAGGCGCGGATATAGGCGTTATTGGAGAAGGGGAGCTGACTGTCAACGAACTGTTGAAGGTCTTGTCGACCGGCTCCGCCAACGACCTTGCCGGTGTCACCGGCCTTATCTATAGAGATCGCGCGGGGGTGATCGTTCGTACTCAAAAGCGAAAACCGTGCAAAAATCTTGACGAGTATCCGTGGCCCGATCTTGAAGGATTCGACTACGAGCATACCATTAGTGAGTACCAGAACATTGCTGATTTTAGCGTATTCGCGGCAAGTGTACTCGATCGTCCCCGCATGATTCCTTTAATCACTTCCCGCGCTTGCCCATATAACTGCACGTTCTGTTTTCATACGAGCGGACGACGGTATACTGAGCGTTCCTTAGACGACGTTTTTGCTGAAATGGATTTGCACGTCAAGAAATATAAGGCAAATTTTATCGTGATTTTGGACGAGGTTTTCTGCCCTGAAACCAGCCGCGCGATAGAGTTTTGCGAACGTATCAGGCCTTACGGGCTAAAGTGGTGGTGCCAGAGCCATATCAATATGTTCAATAGCAACCGGCTCGCAATTATGAGGGAGGCCGGCTGTGTAGGCATGTCGTATGGCATTGAGAGTATGAATGATAAAGTATTAAAAAGTATGAAGAAGCACAACAAGGCCGAGGTGGCGGCGCACACCCTCCAACGGGCCTATGAAGCGCGGTTGGACATGCAGGGAAACCTTATCTTCGGAGACCAGGTCGAAACGATTGAAACAGCGGAAGAAACGTTGATCTGGTGGGAAAATAACCTTCATTTGAGTGTTAACCTCACGATGCTTGCGCTCTATCCTCGCTCGGAAATGTACGCCACAGCCGTTGAGAAAGGGATAATAAAGAACCCGCTCGGCTTCATCAACGCGGGATGTCCGGTGGTTAATGCCAGCAGTATGAGCGACGAAGAGTTCGCTGCCTTGCGTGTACGTGTTCAACTTTGTAATCTTATTCGCCTCTATTGCCGAATAACAGAGTACTCGTTGGATACGGAACGCAGCATCTTTCACGGCGGACTCTATCGACTCACTGCCGTGTGTCCGCATTGCGGGGCTGCTTCGGAATATCGTAACGTTGCTCTTCCCTATAACGGTAACACTACTTTCTTCCTTGCATGCCGTGAATGCTACAGAAGATTTGCTCCGCCGCTCTTTAAGAGATCGGTTGAGATAAACGAGTTAGAGGAACAAACGATTCTGGCGGGTGAGTTTGTTGAAATTGGCGATATTGATCAAGCCGAACGAATCTGTCGGCACAACCTTCACCGTTTCCCTTTTCATGATAGAAGCTTGTACTTAATCGGCAAAATCTTGCGCATGCGTGGGAACCGAGACCGGGCCTTTTCCGCTGCTCACCTTGCTGCAATCTTCAATCCCGCTCAACCTGAGTACCTCGAACTGTTGGCTGACACCGCGCCTGACGGCTTCGTCGGGCGGGCGGGTCGCGTGTTGCGTCAACATGCCTCATGGCTTCGGGAAAAGGGTATAAGCGGAGTGATATATGTTGCCCCATAGGGACGCCTCGACGAATTTTGTCGCCGGCTTTCTTTCTCTGGACAGCCGGGGACATGGTGAAGCGGGTAAACCGGGAATTGACGCGAGCGGGTTGCCTGGTGCGAACTCAGCCAAACGCGGCAGGCCGGAAGCGAGTCCATGGGGCTCTTCCGATCATCGCCCAGGATGCCGATCATTTTCCATCCAAGGAGAAGAAAATCGTGAATGACATTTTAGCTAGAATTTCCGCAATATCAAAATCCCGTGAAATAGAGGATACCATCGATAGACTCTTTGGACATTATTTGCATGCCGCCATAAACGGAACAATCCCGATTGTACTGTTTGGCACCGGTGCGGTGGGTAAAGACCTTTGCCAGTTACTGCAGTTACATGGGGTGCAGCCGGTTTGCTTTTGTGACAATAATCCTTCCCAGATCGGCAGTTGGCATTTCGGGATTCCCGTCATTTCATTTGCTGAATTGAAACAGACACACCACGATCACCTGATTGTCGTTGCATCATGCAAATATGCGGCTGAAATCCGTCAGCAGTTGTTGGACCATGGCTTTTCAGCGGACAGGATCATATCTATTTCCTCGATCAGCAACCCGGAATTACTAGGGTATTATCAACACTGTGCCTATTATACAAACAATCCTGAGCATTCCTTGGCAATCAAAGATCTCCAAAATAATCGGGAGGAATTGACGGCGGCATATAATCTTCTCGCCGATCAAAGATCGAAGGACCTGTTTGTTGGACGCTTGTCACTCTTTACGTCAAGAATGGATTTTTCGCAGTTCTCAAAATACATCGTTGATTATTCTGAATTGAACGAAAAGGAGCGAGATTCCTTTCCCTTCTATGTATCCCCGGAGGACTATGGTTACTTCAACAATGATATCGTTTGCTTAAAAGAAGGCGAAACCCTTGTGGATGGCGGCTCGTTTAACGGATTATCTGCTGCCACTTTCGCAAAAACCTGCGAGAAGAAAAAACTGACGTATAAACGGATATATTGCTTCGAGCCCGATTCCGGGAACTTCAGTGTCTTAGAGCAGAATACCGCACACTTACCTAATACTACCTGCATCCAGCGTGGATTATGGTCTCATACTGCGACCCTGACCTTGCTGAGTGCAGGACAATGCGACCCGGCCGCACTCCTGGAAGCCTGCAGTTCCAAGGCTGCTGATACTTGCGCCAACAAGGTTGAAGTACAAACGATCAGCATTGACGAACAGTTTCCGGATGAAGAAATTACCTTCATTAAACTGGATATCGAAGGGGCGGAAATGGAGACGATGCAAGGGGCAGCCAATACGATCAGGCGATGCCGGCCTAAGCTGGCCATTAGTGCATATCACAAACACAGCGATATTTATCAACTGCCACTGTTGATACACAGCCTGTACCCAGCCTATAAGCTTTATCTGCGGCACTATGGATATACGCTTTTTGATATGGTGCTATTTGCAATTCCCTCATAAGGAAGAAGCGGTGCCGGAAGTTCTTCGAGAAATCACCAGGCGATCCAGGTCTTATGAAGAGGCCGATTTTCTTCCTGCCGCATTTGGGGAATTTCGAAATGAAGCCGTAATGGGTACCAAAGCTACAAAGTATATTTCGGACATTTCAGCAGTAATTTTGGAGAAACGACGCTTTTTGCCATCCCGTGATGTGACTGAACCGCGAGGTGGTCTGCAATCATCACGGCATGCTGGTACTTATATGGATAACCTGATATTCATTTTGCAGAAAGAAACGAACATTGATTGGTGAACACAAAGCTACTCTCTCCCGCATGTTTGCATATGGCGAGTTCCCGGATGATGCCTTTTACATACACAAGGCATTCGAAGGCCGCAAGATTATTGTCTATGGAGCCGGTGAGTCTTTTCATTACTTCAAAGAGATTGTCATGCGCCGGTACGGATACATTCCGTCTGTGGTGCTGGATCGGAAATTCAGCCATGGCGACACATTCGAAGGTATACCGGCTTTTTCTCCTCTCGAATATCAGCCTGCCGCTGAAGAAAAGCAGAATGGGCTGGTGGTCGTGTGCCTCGGCAAACAAACTTACTTTGACGAAGTTGTCAAGACTCTACGCCGTCTGGGTTTTCGCCGTATCATTTCCCTGATGGATATCTATGAGATACACAATCCCTTTCGCTTGCCGCAGGAACTGGAGGAAAGCGGTTATCGATATTACGTAAATCAAAGAGAACGGATCGAATCCTGCCTGGATATCTTTGCGGACGATCACAGCAGGGAAATCTATGTTCGGTGTCTACAGACCCATCTGCAGCGTAAACCTGTTTCTATTCCTATGTGTGACAGAAATGAACAGTACACCCCCAAAACCATTCCACTTACCCGTAACTATTCGCGTTTCATCTACTGTGGGGTAAGCGTCGGGGAGATGGCAAGGGTATTGGGTCAGGTGGGCAAAGTCGATGAACTAGTGTGCTTCGAACCGGACCCCAATCAGTTCAGATTGATGGCGAAATACCTGTCAAGGCATCAGGAGCAGATTGCCGGGCGCGTGACCGCCATCCCTTGTGCTGTTTACAGTCATGAGGCAATCGAACCGTTCACATACTCCGATACAAGTTTCGGATCAAGAATCCTGGTATCGGGGGAGGCCCGCATTCAATGTGTTTCGATAGATCATGTCCTTCCGGGCTTTCACCCGACTTTTATCAGTATGGATATCGAAGGCGCGGAGCTTGAAGCGCTTAAAGGCGCAGAAAAGACTATACAGGCGAATCGCCCGGATCTGGCTATCTGCGTTTACCATTCTCCCAGTCATCTGTGGGAAATACCACTCTATCTCCATGGCCTGGGGGTTGGCTATCGCCTATATCTGAGGAACTACACGAGCCTTACCGGAGAAACGGTGCTCTATGCAGCGGCGTGACCGCAGGCTCTCTGCAGCCTGAACAGAGTCAGGTGAAGACAGGAGAATGAACATAGTGGACGAACAGGCTGGGCTTTTGCCTGGAACGATAGTCTGGATAGCTCCATTTTATAATCGGAGCGGCTATGGAGTCGGAGCGAGGGCTGCTGTTGCCGCTCTGCATAAAGCTGGTGTGCGTATCAGGGTCTTATCCAACAAAGAGATGGATCCCGGCATAGATGATTGCGACCTCGCTCTCTTTAAATCCCTTGAAGCAACGCCCCTTATCCCGCCGATTACCGCTATTGTCTCGCACCTTCCGCAGCGAATTTGGCTTGATTTGGAGCTGCCTCGACCGAATCTGCGCATTATAGCCACCACCTTTGACAGCAGTGAGCAGGGCAACTTGCCTCCCGCAGAATGGATTGAGGTGTGCAATGAAATGGACCAGGTCTGGCTGATGGTGGACAAAGAGCGTGAAGCTTTTATATCCGCCGGGCTGCCGCCCGAGAAAATCCAGTTAGTCTATTGGCCCCATCCGTGGCTGGAAAATCCTTTTGTGCCGCCGCCAACGCCCGAGCCGGCTACTCCGGAAAAGCCTTTCCGCTTTCTGTCTATTGCAATGTTTCAGCCCAGGCGCCGGTGGGATACCCTAATCGAGGCTTATCTTGAAGAATTCAAGGGAAACGAAAGTGTCGAACTTTATCTTAAGGTCAACTATCCTTCATGGCACCCTATTCCCGGCCAGCCCATGCAGGACCTTCGTAATCTTGTCAACTCCCTGCGCCACAGGACCGGTTCGGGGGCAAAGATTATCATTGATGAAAACCTGGGAACACGAATCGGGATTGTTCATTTAATCGATAGCTGTAATGTATATATTTCCACTGATACCGCCTCGACATCTCCAATCAGCGAGGCGCGGGTAAGACAGCGAATGGTAATCATCCCCGATGGGCTGGGACTTGGCAGGGTCGGGGTGTGCATAGCTGTGGATCCACATGCGAAGTCCCAACTGACTCAGGAGATGCTTTTATATCAGCCTCACCATAAGAGTGCGTTCATGCCGCAGCTCCATGTAAAAGACGTCCGCCTCGCCATGCGCACCGCCTATGATATGACACCGGATGAACGACATGCTCTGGCTCCCGATGTCTCGCACCCGCTGGGTCCCGCCGCTACTATCCCCATGGCGATCCGGGCGATTAATTCGGGATGGGAATATAAGAGATCGCAGATAAAGGCAACTGCCGTAAAGTCGACAGCGAGGATAGCCTGGGAAGGATCGCAGTTCGTTTCTCATTCGCTTGCCCTGGTTAACAGGGAGTACTGCCTCCAGTTGATCGATGCCGGCTTCGAGGTCTCGATTATCCCCTTTGAAAAGGACAATATCGAACCCAACGCCGATCCGCGTTTCGAAAAGATCGTTCAAAGGACCAATAAGCCTCTTTCCGGCAAAGCCGATGTTCATTTCAGACAACAGTGGCCGCCCGATTTCAACCCGCCGGGGCAGGGTCACTGGGTGATCATGCAGCCATGGGAATACGGCAGGCTGCCTGCAAGCTGGATTGAACCAATGGCGAATCTGGTGGACGAGCTATGGGTAAACAGCCGGCATGTTCTGAAAACATACATTGCCAGCGGCATCCCGTCAGATCGCGTGCATGTCATACCACTGGGGGTGAACGTCGACCAATTTCATCCTGAAGCTCAGAAGCGCTCCATGGAATCATCGAAAAAGTTCAAGTTCTTATTCGTCGGGGGCGGACTCTGGCGAAAGGGTGTCGATCTTCTTCTCGATGCTTACAGGGGCGCATTCAGCAGTCGCGATGATGTCGTTCTGATCGTAAAGGATCTGCCGCAACAGCAATTCTATATCGATCAGGGCGTGGGTAGAATAATCCGGGAAATACAGAAAGATCCGAACGCCCCGGAAATTTTGCATATGCAGACTGTGCTGGAACCCGGAGAACTTCCGGGATTTTACACCGCCTGTGACTGCCTGGTCCATCCGTACCGCGCGGAAGGATTTGGCCTGCCCGTTCTGGAGGCCATGGCGTGCGGTGTTCCCGTAATCGCTACCGCCGGGGGCTCGACGGACGATTTCTGCTCGCCGGACCAGGTGTTTACGATCCCGTCCAGGCGCAGGGAATTCAAGCCGAAAGACATCGAGTTGGCAGGTGGGGCCGGTTGGGTATTGGAGCCGGATATAAATGTGCTCCAGGCACATATGCGGGAAGTCTTTGAAAAGAACAGCGCGGCCAAAGAAAGAGCCGTGAGAGTTTCGGAACATGTCAGGTCCCATTACGGATGGGAACATGCAGCCGAAAAGCTGATGGCTCGAATTCAGATGCTCGCTAAAGAACCCGTCATCCGAAAGAGTAGTTCATAAACTTCGATATGGATCAACGCGCTGCCCCGGCCGCCCACGTACCCGGTCAATAATATGACAGGTCTCAAACCGGAATCGGCAAGCCGGGCGATGAGAAAGGAAGCCTCGCATCCCGGCTTCAGCCAGGACTTTCGGGTGGCCGGTTAGGCATGATCTGTGCCGGGCGGCTTTGCTTCCGCCAGGATTGCCGCCATCGGAAGAGGCGCTCGCCGGTTGACCGGCAAAATGTCCGAATATCCAATCCTGCCTGCGCTAATTGTTATTAAATTGACCCCGTCCCAGCATGCTGTAGCCCTTCAAAAGTTCGCGAATGCCTTCATCGAGTGACCGTTTGGCTTCGAAACCCGCCTCCCGAAGGCGCTGGTTCGACACGATATAGTTGCGTTTGTCCGGGTCGGGGCAGTCCTCGCCAAAGTGGATATAAAAGTTAGGAAGGTGTTCCTTGATTCTGAGGGCCAACTCCTCTTTGGACAGATTGGCGGCATCGAGTCCTGCGTTGAAAGTACGGCCGGTCATGCCGTCGGCGTTTTTGATGCAATGGACAAAGCAGTCGGCCGCGTCGCGGATGTGGATGTAGTCTCGCTTGAAATCCTTCTTGAATATGACTATGTAGCCGTCCTTCAGCGCGGCGTAGGTAAAATAGTTTACCAGCAGATCGATGCGCATGCGCGGTGATATGCCGAAAACGGTTGCCAGACGAAGAGTTATCGCATTGGGCGAATCCAACAGCACCCGTTCGGCGTGCACCTTGGTCTGTCCATAGAGCGAGATGGGTTCGAGGGGCGTTTCTTCGGTACAGGCAATGTCCCCCGACCGTATGCCGTACCCGCTGCTGGTTGTCGGAAAAATGACGAGTTGCTGCGGGCTGCGGATTTCATTGAGCATTTTTATTGCGTCGAGGTTCACCGACTTTGTGTCCCATGGATTGCGGCTGCACGCCGTCGCGCCGACCATCGCCGCCAGCGGGATGATCACGTCGGCATCCTTGATCAGCCGCACCATTAGTCCCCTGTCACGAACGTCACCTAAGGCAAAGTCAAAGTTGGGATTGCCACAAAGGTGGAAAAGACTGGGCTGGCCCAAAGTCAGGTTATCCACGGCGGTAACCCTGTAGCCCTCTGCCAGCAGGTGCTCGCATAGAATTGATCCCAGATAACCTGCGCCTCCTGTTACAACTGCATGAATGGGCACCTGTGAACTCCTTTTTCCCTGAGAAACACGAATCTTAAAGCCCTTTTCTCCACTCGAGCGCACTCGAACCCAATGGCTGCCGATAGTAGATCCGGAGCTGAAATGCCTGATCAGCAAAAACAGTAGCAAGAAATTTGCCAGGGATTGCCATATTCATCGTGGCCCTGCATGCACCTATGGTAAAGCAGGGATATCCGTGCCCGGTCCTGTGCGTTTCAGTCAAGATAATGACATGCGATGCACAAAAAAGTGCGCAGCAGGGAGGGGCCGGTGTCACAAAGCAAACTTATGGACGTTATGAGAGAAGCGAGGTGGGGAGGGATGAAGTCTACTGAATTATGCCGGGGCTGGCGCCGCTTCGCACGCCGATTTCGGGCTGATGCTCAGGGCGGAGCAGGTCGTAGACCGTTTTGACCGGGTTGAATGTAGCCGGTGGGACTTCTATAAACACCGTTATCCAGTGAGCCATGCTTCCGTTCCAGAGTCCGGGAAGTTCGAGGGCCTGGATGTCGCTTCCGTCTATTGACTTCCTGGTGATTATGACTGCCTTGGAATCGACAAATTCTCTGAGATTGTATGGCCTTCCTTCATAATCCCTTACACTGCATACGATATCGACGGGGTTGAAATGAGTGGATGAAATCCATATGGCGCTCTGTTCGAGGTTATTCAAATCAATCTGCGCCTTTTCGACGATCTGGATGGATAGTTCCCCATCTTCGCCCTCGACCCAGAAAGGAGCGCCTCCGGGTTCGCCCGCGTTCGGGACCACCCCGCACACCCGGATCGGCCTGTCCAGCAATTTGAACAGAAAAGTTCGCTTCTTGTCCTGAGGCCATGTTTCAAATCCGGCAGGAAGTCTCAATAGAAGTTCATTCGTTGCGAATAAGGCAGCCTCCTGGATAGCCTGGCTGCAATCCGGACCGTTAAGCCCGCGCAGAAGTGAATGAACTGTTTTCTCAATTGAGACCAGATAGCCGCCCAGCGCCTTTTTCCAGAAACAAACCGATTCCTTGAGCCTATCGGGAACCACGTTGTCCACATTCTTGATGTAGACGAGGTCGGCCTGGATGTCGTCTAAATTCTCGATCAGAGCGCCGTGTCCGGCAGGTCTGAAGTGAAGCCGTCCGAACCTGTCTCGAAAGGGAAGTCCGTTCATATCAGCGGCTATTGTATTTGTCGAAGATTTCTGAAAGGAAAAGGAGACATCGAAAGCGGTATGGTAACGATCGGAGTAACGCCGGCAGACTTCTTCCGTGAGCCGCTGGAATCCTTCGTGGTGCTCCTCCGAAATAGTGAAATGCAGCCTGCAATTGCCGCTGTCGGCCCCCAGGTACATTACCGACTCGGCAAGCTGTTCCTCGAAGGCAGTCCTGTGTTCTTCGGGGTAGGAGTGAAAAAAGAGCAGGGCTTTGGGCAGACTGCCGTAGGCCAGTCCCGCTTCTGTCAAAAGGTATTCGAGCAGAATTCTGAAATGGCCGCAGCGTATTATCTCATCCAGAAGGTATCCGTCGGACGCCAGGACCTGCCTCAGGCTGTGCACGAAAGCGAATTTATCGATTTCATTGATAAAACGCTTGAAGTCGCACGCGATTGCAACTTCCTGGTCCACTTTCTTTTGCAGATAATCTCTTTCAAGGTATTGAGGAAGGTAGAAAATCTGGAGAAGAGACTGGAACATCCGGGTGGCCGCCCCCGATGCCGGGACGAATTTCATAAACCTGCCCTGCCGGGCGGCAGAGGCGTGCATGTCGATACACTTCGCTAAATCGGCGGTATCGATCTTTCTGACGCCGTCTCCAAGGGTGCAGGTTCTTTTGAGGCGGACAAAGAAGTCGGAGCGCTTGAATACGTCAAGCTGTTCGGAGGTCCTGGCCGTGCTGATGCCGAGGAGTTTCATCTGCTGACGGTCCGCGTTTGTAAACCGAATTATCATGAACTCGCCGTCCGCGTTTTCGATTGAAACAGCAAATAGGCCGATTAAGCCCGCCCCGTCACCTTAAAAAACCGAAGACTCACACTTAGAATGCGGCGCCGCTTAAATTGCGCCCGAAATACTTCATGGACATCTGCGCAGAGTTTACTAAATAGCTAAACGAAATGGAAGAACGAAGATAAGCGCAGGTCCGGCAAGGTTTGGTTGAGCTGGAAAACGAGTCTGCAACCGGATGGATTTAATCGCGAAATGAAAAACCCCCAGTCGGGAGGGGGGTTTTCATTTCGCGAAACACTTGAAAACGCGCTAATTCACCAAAATCTCTATTTTGGCTTTGGATTTTAGTGATTCTATGTACTTAGGATACTCCTGAGACATTTTTTCGCTTTTCAAATGTTGTTCTATCCGGGGCTTTACTTCATCGAAGGACATCGTTCCCGGTGCTTTCTTATCGGTCAGTTTTATGATGTGATAGCCGAACTCGGTTTCCACTATATCGCTGGTCTCCCCCGGTTTCATGGAAAAGGCTGCGTTTTCGAATGGCCCCACCATCTGGCCCTTCTGGAAAAAGTTGAGATCGCCGCCATTTGCCTTGCTGGGACAATCGGAAACTTCTTTTGCCACCTCGGCGAAATCCTCGCCGGCCTGAATTCGTTTCTGAATGCCTTTGATCTTTTCCAGCGCTTTGGCCTTTTCCTCAGGACTGGCCTTTTCATCCACTTTTACGAGGATGTGGCTCGCCCGGACCATTTCGGGGGTTTTAAATACGTCGGGGTTGCTGTCATAGAAAGCCTTCACCTCTTCCTGGGTCACAGCCACCTTCGGTGCGAGTTCCATTTCTATGAGTTTCTTTATGGCCAGTTGTGAGGCGAAGTGTTCCTTCAGCGCCTCTTCGGTCATATTCATCTGCTTGAGCGAGTTTGCGAAGTCTTCAGGCGAGGTGCTCTTCTTCACGGTGGCCAGTTGAGCATTCACCTCGGACTGATCAACCTTGATCCCCTTTTTTTGGATTTCCTGTTTCAGGAGTTCGCGGGCAATCAGGTTATCAAGTATTCTGTGTTTTAAAGTCGGCATTTCTTTTTCGTCAGGCTGGCGGCCCGTCATGTTGATCTGCCGATTGAGTTGATCGAGCCCCGCCTCATATTCCGACATCGGTATGGGCTTCCCGTTCACCATTGCGGCATTCTGCAGTTTTGTCTCATCCTTGGGAGCGGATGAGGCGGCGTCCCGTCCGGCAGCTTTTGGGGGCGGGTTGTCGGCTGCGCTTACGTATAAGCCGAAACCGGCCAATAATACGGAAATTACCAGGATAGAAGCAATTAACCCTGACTTCTTCATTTCGTTCTCCTCGAAAAAAAACTACCCACAGAGGCTTATTTGACGTTGCGGGACAAACAACGCGATTGCTGATTGTCTGTTGCTAAAGACCCATGCTTTTATTCGCAAACTATCTCATGGGAGGGCTCGATAGTCAATAACCGCGACGGCAAAATCTCGTGCACCTGAAACGGCCGTCTTTACTGCCGATATTGCCAGACATAGCCGATCGCAACGAAGGTGATGAGAATACCCAGCATCAGCTTTATAAATTTTTGAGGAACGTATTTTTGAAGCCGGGCGCCCGCGTACATTCCAAAGAAGCCTCCGAAACCAAACAGCGCTCCCAGGTGCCAGTCCGGCCCTGTCGGCAGCCCCGTAACGACCGGTATCATACTGTAGAAGAAAACGCCGGCAATGGAGGTAATAAATGTGCCCATGAGCGCAGCACCCGCGACCGTATAAATCGGCAGGTGAAAGACGGCCACGCAGAACGGAGCGATAATCGCTCCCCCGCCTATCCCGTAGGTTCCCCCGACTATTCCGACGGTAAAGGTCAGCAGGAACATGCCAATGGTGTTAAAAGAAAAGCGCTGGCCCCAGAATTCGTACTCTACCTTGCGCAAAGAGACTGAAATCGTCTTTACAACTGCATCTGCCGGGATGCCCGCAGATATCTTGCCGCTCCGCTGTTCCTTTGGCTTTTTCATCTGCTGGTTGAATTTGTCCTCCATGGCCTTCATTTCTTTTTGGCGCCGTTGCGACCTCGGAGTCATCTCGTAGAGGAGGCGCAGGCCGATGTAGAGCAACACGCATCCGACAAAAAGCTTGAAATCGCGCGGATTGGGCATATAGAGGACGCGCAGATAATAACCGATGAAAACGCCCGGGATGGTGCCTATGAAGACCATCAGGGTTAGAGGCCATACCATTCTGCCCTCACGCACATAACGGTACACTCCGCTGGGGATGGCCACGATATTGTAGACGAAATTGGTCGCGCTGACCGATGGTGTAGTAAAATTGAGAAAACTGACCTGGAATGGAAGCAGCAGAAAAGCGCCGGATATGCCTGCCATGGATGTAAAAACGGAAACGCAGAAAGAGACAAGCGGTGGAATGAAAATCGAGGTTTCAACCTGGGAGACTGGAAATTTGAATACCAGGAAATCCACTTGACCTCCTTATCGACGAAAAACTTGGATAATATATTGGGGCTGTAGAGAGAATTCAAACGATGAACGCAGCGGTTGAATCCGTTTGGGGAATCTATTGTGCTAACATTTTGATGTCCAGTGAATTCGAGTCCGGGGAGAGTTTATGGCGCAGAGTTGCAGTGACCGGCAAAAAAGTCCTGCGAGCCTGAGGGAAATTCACTTCGGCTGCGGAGCTTATCCTAAAAAAGAATAGGGCGCTTTCTTATCATGCGGTATAGTTGTTGCCGCAAACTCAGGAGAAATAGTGTGCGAGTCGGGCAAATCGGAGAATTCGGGCTGATCGGGCGCATATCGGCCATGCTTGCGGAGCGGGCGCCGGGAGTGGTCATCGGGATAGGGGACGATGTGGCCGTTCTCGATACCTCGGGGCCGGAATACCTTCTGGCCACATGCGATATTCAGGTCGAGGGCGTTCATTTTACGCGCAATGCCATGACCCCGTACCAACTTGGGCGCAAAGTCGTGGCGATAAATGTGAGCGATATAGCCGCAATGGGAGGTGCCCCGCGTTGGGCGCTCGTCTCGCTGGCAATTCCGGGAGATACCGAGGTCGACTATGTCGAGGAGTTGTATCGAGGCATGCGGGAACAGGCCTCGCTCGCAGGCGCATCCATCGTGGGTGGAAATCTGAGCCTCATGAAACCCGGCATCGTACTGGACTTAACGCTCCTGGGGGCTGTCGCCCCGGAGCGGCTCATACTGAGGAGTACGGCGAAAGCGGGGGACGCGATACTTCTGACAGGCTCGCCCGGTGAGTCCAGAGCGGGGTTGGAATTAATCAGGAGGCCGGAGCTTGCGCTGAATTCCGAGAGCAGGCGGAAGCTGCTCGAAAGACATCTTTGTCCACAGCCGCGCCTTGCCGAAGGACGGCTTCTCGCGAGGTCCGGCCGGGTCAATGCCATGATAGACGTAAGCGATGGCTTGATCGCCGATCTCGGTCACATTTGCAGATCCAGCGGTAAGGGAGCCGAAATCGAGGTCGCAAGCCTTCCGGTAAGCCCGGAGGTTACCGGGACGGCCAGGTTGGCGGGTGCGGATTCGCTGGAATGGGTCCTGTCGGGAGGGGAAGACTACGAACTCTTGTTTACGGCCGGCCCCGAATCTGTTCCCGGTCTCCAAAAAATGTTACTGGATGAGACCGGGACTTCATGTGCGCAAATTGGAAAGATTACCGCCGAAACCGGTGCGCTGTGGCTCCTTCTTGCCGATGGAAAGCGGATTGCCACGTCCGCAAAAGGATGGGACCATTTCGCGGAAAACAAATGAGGAAAGATTCCGATTTTGGGAAAAACGATGAAAATACCCAGGGCACTCACGATAGCGGGTTCTGATTCGAGCGGCGGGGCCGGCATTCAGGCCGACCTGAAGACGTTTGCAGCCCTGGGTGTTTACGGCATGAGCGCTATAGCGGCCCTGACCTCTCAAAACACACGGGGAGTAAATGGAATAGTTGAAGTAGACCCTGATTTCGTCTCATCACAGATTCGCTCCGTGGTTCTGGACATAGGGGTTGATGCCGTGAAAACGGGGATGCTCTCAAATGCCTCTGTTATATCGAGGGTCTCCTCTGATCTGAAAGAACTCAAGCTCGAAAAGGTGGTCGTTGATCCCGTAATGGCCGCAAAAAGCGGAGACAGCCTCCTGAAGGCAGACGCGATTGAAGCTCTTGTTTCTCAACTTTTCCCGATAGTCCTGATAATCACGCCGAACCTCCATGAGGCGGAGGTCCTCTCGGGTGTACGGATTGAGTGCGAAGAAGATATGAAGCGCGCGGCCGTAAAGCTAAGGGGGTTCGGGCCGAAATACGTGATCGTAAAAGGAGGCCACTTGCCTGGTAGCCCGATGGACCTGCTCTGGGACGGGCGCAATTTTCGTGAATACGCCGGCGTCCGCTATCAGACGCCCCATACTCATGGTACGGGCTGCACCTTCGCTTCAGCCATCGCGGCGTTTCTCGCGCGTGGATTATCGGTAGAAGACGCTGTGGGAAAGGCTAAAACCTACGTAGCAGGTGCTATCGCCAGGGGACTGCCTCTGGGCTTGGGACAAGGACCCGTCCACCATTTTTATGAGTTTTACCTGTTTGAGTAGCCTTTCTTATTATCATAAGACTCGGGCTGAACGAAGGAACAAGCCCCCTTCGACCACAAGAGCTGCTCAGAGTCATTTGCATCTCGGGTGAGGCTCCAGGGGGCCGGTGCATTTAGATGGGTAACGGATTGCAATCAGAAATCGGTTCGGCTATAGATATAACTTGAGCCGTCTATCTCCGCTTGTCGATTTTTCTCCCAATGATCGGGACTCCCAGAGTTTGGACTTTACCCGGCAACTTGAACGGATTTAATATGGCATACGGCTTTAGATCGAAGACCTATGAGGCAGGGACCCGGATGACAGACCATGTTCGAGTACTGTTGATCGATGATGACGAGGAAGATTTCCTCATAGTTTCCGATATGCTTGCCGAGAACGCCAGATTCAGTCTGGATTGGGTCCAGTCTTATGAGGCTGGTCTGGAGGCAATGTCCAGGCAGGAGCACGACGTCTACCTTCTTGATTACCTTATGGGGGCGCATAACGGCCTCGAACTGCAGAAAGATGCTGTTGCGAGAGGCTGCAAGGCCCCTATCATCTTCCTCACGGCCCACGGGAACTATTCTATCGATCTGAAAGCCATGGAGGCGGGAGCGTCTGATTATCTCGTCAAGGGCGAATTGACGCCTCAAGTCCTGGAACGCTCGATCCGCTACTCCCTGATGGCCAAGCATATAGAGGAGGAGCTGAAGCAGCACAGGAGCAATCTGGAGGAGTTGGTCAGGCAGCGAACCATTCAGCACGCTGAAGCCCGTGCAGACGCCGAGAGGCGGGCAAACGAAGCCGAACGGCGGCAGGCGATTCTGGAAGCTCTGCTCGAATACATTCCGGAGGGGATCGCCGTTGTCGATTCCCCGAAGCTCCAGGTGCAGGCTCTTAGCAGGTACGCTCTCGACATGGTCGGCCCCTTCGGTGGAAAACGCAGGGACCCCCTTACCAATCTTGATTTGGCCCTCGCCGAGTTGCCTGACGGGTCCGGTTTGCTGGAGCCGATCAAGGAAGCCGCACTGCACGGAAAGATCTCGTCGAACCTCGAACAAACTATGGCAAGACATCACAATGAAGGTGAAATTGCAGTACTTCTGAGCGCCGGTCCCATTAAGGATACTTTCGGAAATGTGACGGGTGCTGTTGCCGCCTGGAGAGATATAAGCGAGTTGAAGCGCATTCGGGAAGAACTCAGAATCGCCCATGACAATCTCGAACTGCGCGTTCATCAGCGGACTCGGGAGCTTGCGCTAACCCTGATTGAACTGAAAGAATCGCGGGAAGAGCTGAGACTTCTGGCGTCACAGCTCCTTCGCGCGCAGGAAGAGGAGCGCAAAAGAATCGCAAGGGAGATGCACGACAGCATAGGGTCATCGCTCAGCGCCGTCAAGTTCAGCCTGGAGAACACGGCGGCGCAGCTCAAGAAAAACCCGCGAACCCGGGACGCTTTCATGGCCCTGTCAAGGGCAGTGGAACAGGCGATTGACGAGACTCGGCGGATCATCACGGATCTTCGGCCGTCATTACTCGACGATCTCGGAATAATTGCCACCTTAAACTGGTTTTGCAGAAGGTTTGAGGCAGTTTATACCGATATCCGGGTCGAAAAAGAGGTAAAGCTCGAAGAGACGCAGGTGCCGGAACACCTGAAAATCATCATATTCAGAATCATCCAGGAATCGATGAACAATTCGGCAAAGCACAGCCAGGCCCGGAAAATATCATTGAGCCTTTCGCTAGAACGTGACTGGATGGAATTGCGCATAATCGACGACGGGGTCGGCTTCGATCAGTCTTCGGTTGTCTCAAAAGGGCAGTGCGCCAGATTCGGCCTGACATCCATGCGCGAGCGGGCTGATCTCTCAGGAGGACAATTCTGGATTGAGTCCTTACGGGGAGCGGGAACAACGGTCAGCGTTCGTTGGAAAATTGAACAATTCTCTTGAGCCCGGACTCTCTAAAGCCTGAGATCACCCACGGCAACCCGCGTTGCTGATTTTCCTTTTACAAATTCCTGCCGCGAACAGTCAAATCATGAGCCTCGCCCACCACGCCTGTGCTCGTGCCCACTGCGGGGTTATTCATTGTCCCTCTGTTTCCGGCCGCGGAATACGAGCCGGATGGGTGTTTTGTCCAGGCCGAATGTTTCCCTGAACCTGTTGAGAAGGAAGCGTTCGTAGGAAAAGTGGATACCGTCGGGGTAATTGCAAAAGAGAACGAACATTGGCGGGCGGGTTCCGGCCTGTGTTCCGTAAAAAAACTTGAGCCGCCGGCCTCTGACTATCGGCGGTTCGTGTGCGCTGACAGCATCCTGGATCCCCCTGTTGAGAATGCCTGTTGAGACCCGGCTGCCGTATTGCCCGAAAACCGCGCGGACCGTCGGGATCAATTTCTGCACGCCTTTGCCGGTTAGTGCGGAAAAGGTCAGGACCGGGGCGAAGGGCATGAAACGAAAACGCCACTTCAGATCTTCAAGAAAGTTTTTCCTGGTCTTGGGGTCCGGACTGAACTCGTCCCATTTGTTTACCCCGACGATGCATGCGCGATAACGTTCCTGGATATAGCCCGCAATGTGAAGGTCCTGATCGGCCACGCCCTCCGAGGCGTCTATCAACAGGATGCAGACATGGCTTTTATCGATGCTTTGCACCGCCTTGATGATGCTGATCTTCTCGAGCTTTTCCCACGTCTTTCCCTTTTTCCTTATGCCTGCCGTATCTATCAGCAGATATTTTTGAGTGTCGCGCTCGAAGAGGGTGTCTACCGCATCGCGCGTTGTTCCTGGAATTGGGCTCACGATGACGCGCGGAGCGCCCAGAATCCGGTTTACCAGGGTTGATTTTCCAACGTTGGGGCGCCCCAGAACGCTAATGCGTATTTCGGAAACCTCGTCTTCTTCACCTTCCTCCAGGCCGGGTGATTCAGGTATAAGCTCGACCATATCCGAGAGAAGGTCTCCCACCCCGAACCCGTGCGCGGAACTGATCGGGTAGATGTCCTGGACCCCGAGGGCGTAAAAATCGGTCAGATTTCCCCGCTGCTCCGGCCCGTCAATTTTGTTTACTGAAAAAAAAATGGGCTTGGAGGTACGGCGGAGAGAGTTGAATAGTGCGGAGTCTTCGGGATGCAGCCCCGTTTTGCCGTCTCCAACGAAAAGAAGTATGTCGGCTTCCTCGAGGGCATGAAATATCTGCTCCCGGGTGGCGTGGTCGAACAGGGCCTCGTCCTTGCTTATGAACCCCCCTGTATCCACAACGGTGAAGCTTTTTTCGTCCCAGGTGGCAGACGCATAATTCCTGTCCCTGGTGACTCCGGGCAGGTCATCGACAAGGGCCTGCCTGCTCCTGGTGATCCTGTTGAAAAGGGTGGATTTACCGACGTTGGGTCTTCCAACGATTGCAATTACCGCCATAAATAGTTGCCTTTCTTACATAATATAAAGACCAATTAAACACCCTGTTTAAGTGTTTTTGACTCTCATGTAAATGACCGAGTTGATATCTGCGCAAATACTCACTGCCGGCGAGGCCGGGATCGGGGCCTGTCAATCCAGCCCCGGACCCGGATCAAGCCGTGATCGGGTCCCGGTCCACGGGACTCGATACGGGATCAGGGACACGGGCGCCGGAGTCCGGTCTCTTTTCGACCCGTGAAGTCGATGCAACACCGCTTTATTCCGCTTCCCCCGAAGGAAGGAAAGAGTGTCTTATAAGCTTCTAGGAAATTCATCACGACAATGATATTGTAACAAAAGTTGCAACCGGTCCTTTCCGATTCGCGTTCGTATCCGGCAGGAGCAGCTATGAGCAGACAGGTTGTTTTAACTTCTTCAGGATGTGCAGAAGAACCCCTTCCCGATACATTCCAAATCCGCGATCTCACCCGTTTTGAACTCGATTTTGAATGGCATTTCCATTTGTTGGACGCCAACTTCGTCTCCCTTACCGGTTATGATGCTCAAGACTTCCTGGCCTGCCGGAAAAGTTTGCTGGATATAGTTCACGATATGGACCAGCGATATCTTGTGAAACAGGTCAACGCCGGATTTGCTCAGGACCGCTATTGCTCTGCCGAGTTTAGAATAAATACGGGCGCGGGCAAAACCGCCTGGCTCTGGATGAGGGGCCCGATTGGTGAAGATTCGTCGGGGCGGCCTGCACGTATAAGAGGGGTCATCAGCGACATATCCGCTCTCAAGGCTACCCAGCTTGAACTCAGATACGACTGGGATTATTTCGCCTCTCTTGCAGACGCCCTGGAAGATCCCCTTTGTGTTATTGGAGACGACTACCGTATCAAGTTCATGAATAGACCGATGATCGAGGCCGTCGGGGACAGGGTGGGGCAGATATGTTACCGGGCTCTTTTCAATCGGGAAGGATGCTGCAGCATTCCCTCAGATCTGGCCGATAACTGGATAGCCTGTTTTTTCCACAACGAGGGCCGCCTGGCGGGATCGGATAAAATATATGAGGTGCGCAGTCTGCCGGTAATCACTACCAGTGGCTCTAAAGTAAGAATCAGCCAATTCAGGGACATAAGCAGGCAGAAAAAGACAGAGGGCAAATTAAGGGGGTTTGCCCATCAGGTTCGCGCAATTTCTAAAGCCGCCAATATGGCCGAACTCGGTATTTTCATTGTGGCGGAAATGGGAGGGCGCGAAGCGCAGTTTCGTTTTGCAAACGCCGCATTCTGTCATATTACCGGCTACACGGCTGAAGAACTCGTTGAAATGACCCTGGCCGAAGTAATTCAGCCGGACTTTGTCGAGCCTTCAATGGACCGCTATAGGCGGCGGCTCAAAGGTGAGTCGATGAGAGAGGTAAACGAAATCAAACTGCTGCGAAAAAATGGGAGCTCTGTGACAGTCTTCGTCATGGGTGCTCTTTCATTATATCGCGGGACTTACTCAACGGTCGGTTTCGTGAGGGACATTACTGCCAGAAAGAAGTTGGAAGAGTCGCTGTTTCTCTCTCAAAGGCTTGCGGCCATCGGGAAGCTTTCCGCCGAGTTGGCCCACGAAATCAATAATCCGCTCACCAGCGTCATGACGTTCAATAAACTGATTGAAAAAATCATGCAGCAGAAGCCTTTTCCTCTCGAACGGGTCGGGGAGCTTCAAGACTACATTCGGTTCGTGAATAGCGAGGCAGGGCGTTGTGCGGATATTGCGAGAAACCTCCTGAATTTCTCCCGGACAACTGACGTCCGCATAGAAGAACACGATGTCCATGAGATTTTGAACAAATCGCTCAAGGTGCTCACGCACAGGGCGGAAATGGGAAATATCAAGATCGAGACCTCCTACTCCCCGGAGGTGCCCTTGATTCAATGCGATTTCAATCGTCTGCAGCAGGCTTTCATAAACATCCTTTGGAATGCGATTGAAGCCATGCCTGAAGGCGGCGTGCTGAGCGTTGCCACCAGCTTTATTGCACAGTCTCAATGCCTGGATTTGTGCGAGGCCGGGAAAAATGTGGTCGAGGTATCCATAAGCGATACAGGTGTCGGCATCCTGCAGGAAAACCTCGACAGGATTTTCGAACCTTTCTTCTCGACCAAAACGGAAAAGAGCGGGGTAGGACTTGGACTTTCAGTCGCCTACGGCATTATTTCGAAACATGGAGGGCAGATCCGGGTTCAAAGCGAGGTGGGGAAGGGGACCTGTTTCACTATCGGGTTCGCTGCCGAGGTCTCCGGCACGTGTTCTATGCAGGAATGATGAATCGATGTTGGAAGTTACGGTCCACTGCGAACTCAACGGTTCTTGATTTCTAGCGGCGCCTCATGTCCCTTGGGGACACCGTGAAACCATGAAAGGACCCGAAGACCCGCAGGATGGGTGGAGGCCCGTAGGGTGGCTAAGCGCAGAGAAGCCCAGCGAAACGTTTCGTAAGAGTTACTCATGTCCCTTTGGGTCTTCTTCGCGTTCTTCGCGGCTGCGCGTGAAAGACTGTTTTTGCGGAACGGTTTTTAGTTTTGAGTAAGAACTGAAAACTCAAAACTCTCTTATCCTCAAATCTCGATGTTAAAGAGGAAAGACTGACAGATGAAGGAAAACGCCAGGATTCTCGTTGTCGACGATGAGCCGATGGTCTGTATATCTCTTGCAAATTGGCTCAAAGAAGAAAACTATTTCGTCAAAACGGTAAATGATGGTCCAAGCGCAATAGAGTCACTCAAACAGGAGACCTGGGACATCGTTCTTCTGGATTACAAAATGCCTGGTATGGACGGAATCGAGGTGCTCCACCAGATAAAGGAAATCGCCCCCGGGACCCTGGTGCTCATGATGACCGCTTATGCCTCGGTCTCCAACTCGGTGCAAGCCATGAAGGAGGGGGCATATGATTATATGATCAAGCCCCTTGATGTTGAAGAACTCAGTATGAATCTGCGAAAAATAATCGAGCGGCGGCAATTGATCACTGAAAACCTGCTGCTGCGCAAGCAATTAAACGAACGGCATAAGTATGAGAACATCATTGGCAAGAGCCCGGCAATGCAAAAGGTGTTCGAGTTGATCCGGACGGTTGGCGATACGAGCGCAACTGTTCTGATCACCGGGGAAACCGGCACCGGAAAGGAACTGGTTGCTCGCGCCGTACACGCCACCAGTTCGCGGCGCTACGGTCCGTTCATCTCCGTAAGCTGCAGCGCTTTACCCGAAACCTTGCTCGAAAGCGAACTCTTCGGATTCGAAAAAGGCGCCTTCACGGGGGCGGATCACTCCAAGAAGGGCCGGTTCGAACTCGCCCACGGCGGAACGCTCTTCCTTGATGAAATCGGCGATGTTTCCATGAAATCACAGGTAAAACTGCTGAGGGTCCTCGAGGAAAGGAGCTTCAGCCGCCTTGGCGCAACCGACTCGATCGATGTGGACGTGCGTCTGATAACAGCGACAAACCGGGACCTCGTCCATCTGGTGGATACTTCAGAATTTCGTAGCGATCTCTATTACCGGCTGAACGTAGTCAATATCAATCTTCCGCCTTTGCGCGGGCGAAAAGACGACATTCCGCTCCTGGCAGAGCATTTCATGGAAAAATACAATCTCGAATTCTCGAAGAAATTCAACCGGATCGAGCGCAAGGCAATGGAGCTTATGTTGAGCTATCAGTGGCCCGGAAATGTGCGAGAACTCGAAAACGTGATCGAAAGGGCCATTGTGATCGGCCAGGGGCCGGAGATAATGGCCAGGAGCCTGCCGTTTTTCGAACGCGCTCAGCCGGTCCCGGGAGACCTGCCGCGTGCGCTGGAGGAAGTGGAAAAGGCGCATATCGGCAAGATGCTCGAAATCCATAACTGGAATGTATCCAAAGCAGCCAAGGTACTGGACATCGACAGAACTACCCTGCACAAGAAAATACAAAAATTCGGACTGGCCCGGACGTAACGGTTGCCGATATGAGCTTGCAGCCCGGTATAATCTATATGGTTCCGATGGGGCCCTTAGACCCGAGTGATCTGGGAAAAATAGCTGAGTGCATAGAAAAGCAGTTCGAAATCGAGGCAATAGTCCTGGAGAATCAGGGTTTGCCCGATTACGCACGGGACGCCGTTCGCCATCAATACAATTCCAACCTTATTTTGAAAAAATTACTGGACGTCTGCCCTCCACAGGTCCTCAAGGTCCTGGGCATCACGGTTGTCGATCTGTTTAACCCGATTTTCTCATTTGTCTTTGGCGAGGCGCAGTTCGGAGGAAAATGCGCCGTCATATCCAGTTTCCGGCTACAAACGCTTTCTGAGGGGCAGGTGCAGCCGGGGTGTCCGTCTGTTGTGGAAAGGATGGAAAAAGAAGCCGTGCATGAACTCGGGCATACCTTCGGGATCGGGCACTGCTCTGACCCTGCCTGCGTGATGAGCTTCTCTAAAAAGCTCCAGCGCGCAGACGCAAAACTGGCCGTGATGTGCCCGGTATGCCGCAATCTTTTATTGTGGTACATGGAACACGGTCCTGTTTCACATTTGGCATAGTCCCATGGGATAAAGTGTGAAAAATAAAGTTTTCACAATTGAGCCCCGCTATCGTCCGAAAGCACAATTGCTCCGTAATTTCCATAAGATGCCAGTAATAACGCAGTGTTTCAAAAATGTTTGCAATCGTTATTCTTTTATGCTAAAAAAATATCGGCATCCGGTAAAAAAGACGAACTTAGAGATAACAGGGCTGGCAAGGCATTACCGTTCTCCGCTGAAGTGAATACTGGTAATTTAACTCTCTCTTGCTTCTTACGGTGTATCATGCGCAGAGTCTCCTGTTTGGCATTCATGTCTCCGGCTCTATTTGCCGGGTCTCGGGTTTCTTCCCGAAGCCAGCAGTTTTCCCTTCTCACTTCAAAAATATCTAATCAAAATAACGCCAGATTTACAGACCTTTCGATAAGTGAACGTTCACTGCGTTTTTGCCCTGAGAGCAGGGGCGAATCATGGCACAGGGGTATTTCTCTGCATTCCAGTTAATCGGAGACCTCTTGACATCATGCAGCAGCAAATTTTGACACCTGATTTCAGTTTTCTCCAAAGGGCCGAAGCCGCTGGACCGTTCAATGCGGCGGAATGTTTTCAGTGCCGCAAATGTACCAACGGCTGCCCTGCAAGCTTCGCGATGGACCTTTTTCCCGACCAGATCATCCGGCTGGCAATTCTTGGGCAGACAGCCGAGGTGCTTCAATCGCGCACGATCTGGGTATGCGCTTCCTGCGAGACGTGCAGCACCCGGTGTCCCAACGGGGTTCGGATAGCCGAGTTGATGGACTATTTCAAGGAGTTGGCCGTAAGAGCCGATGTCCGTCCGGCCCAACCCACGGTCAAGGCATTGCATCAGACTTTCCTCGAGAACTTGAAGCTAACGGGCAGGATCTTTGAGGGCGGTCTGCTCCCCGCCTACTGGATGAAGAGCGGACAGGTGGGAAGCAAGCTCAAATCAGGCGAGATGCGCAATGAGCTCAAGCAGGGCATCAAGCTTTTCAAAAAGGGACGTCTGGCCCCGTTGCCCAAGGTAATCAAGGGAAAAGCAGAAGTCAGCGCTATTCTGCGCTCATCCTAATCAGACAGGAACCGGACAATGAAGGTAACCTACTACCCTGGTTGTTCTCTTGAAGGTACCGCGCGGGATTACGCCGATTCTATCGAGTCAGTTTGCGGGCGCATGGATATCGAATTGCAGCAGATCCCCGACTGGAACTGCTGTGGGGCGACTGCTGCCCACAGCATAAATCACAGGGCGAGCATCGATCTGCCGAGCCGCAATCTAAGACTTGCGCAAACACTCGATAATCCAGACATGCTGGTGCCTTGCCCGCTTTGTTTCAACCGCCTCAAGACCGCAGTGCACGAGCTTAAGGACAATAGCCACAGGTTTGAAACCACCCTGGATTCGGATGTCCCTAAAATATGGGACCTCGCCAACTTCTTTGCAGCCGATGACAATCTCCAGAAGCTTGCCTCTGGCGTCAAAAAGCAGCTCAAAGGGATCAAGGTCGTCTCTTATTACGGCTGTATGGCGAGCCGGCCGCCTGAAATAACCGGGGCCGCCGATTACGAGAATCCCCAAAGTATCGACAAGATCGTGAAAACTTTGGGCGCAAGCCCTGTCGACTGGCCCTACAAGACTGATTGTTGCGGGGCGAGCCTGATGATCTCCATGCCTGACATGGGCGTCAAAATGGTCGGGAAACTGCTCGATATGGCCAAGCGGGTCGGGGCCGAGGCTGTCGTGGTTTCCTGCCAGATGTGTCAGGGAAATCTTGATATGTATCAGGAGCGGATCGAAGCTGAAACCGGGAGATACTACGGGCTCCCCATACTGTATTTTACGGAGCTCATAGGGCTTGCATGCGGTTTGACGCAAGCTCCGGGATGGCTCTCCCGGCACTTTATCGATCCGATTCCTCTGCTCCGGCGAAAAGGGCTGGTATAGGGACGGTGTGTAGATCTCCCGTGCTGATTTCGCTAGGGGACGGTGACAAATATCAGGAAGGTTGACTACCCTTATATCCAAAAAGAAGGTAAAGGAAATGCGGCAGGCACAGAAGACCGGCGCAGTTACCGTTTTGGGAGGCGGGATAGCAGGCATCCAGAGCGCTCTGGATATCGCCAACTCCGGATTCAAAGTGTACCTGATCGAAGAGCAGCCTAACGTCGGCGGAGTTATGGCGCAATTGGACAAGACTTTTCCGACAAACGACTGTTCGTCCTGTATGATGGGGCCTAAACTGGTGGAGCTTGCCAGTCAGCGCAACATAGAGATCCTTACCCGGACCACCGTGGAAAAGCTCGAAGGCGTGCCGGGAGATTTCACTCTTACCGTTAAGCGCCATCCGAGGTATGTCCTGGTAGACAAGTGTACCGGCTGCGGCGAATGCTCCAACGTTTGCCCCATTGATCTGCCGGCAAATTTCAACATGGGCCTGAACGAGCGCAAGGCTATCTACCGGAACTATCCTCAGGCAATTCCGGCGGCCTTTACCATAGACAAGCTGGACAAGTCTCCATGTGCCAACGCGTGCCCGGGGCAGGTTAACGCCCACGCCTACGTGACCCTGATCGCGAAGGGCCGGTACGAGGACGCGATGCAGGTCATCATGAGGAACCTTCCGCTGCCTGGCGTACTGGGCCGAATCTGCCCGCATCCCTGCGAAACCGCCTGCCGGCGCGGCCAGGTGGATGAACCTGTTTCGATATGCGCTCTCAAGCGTTTTGTCGCAGACACTGTCGATCTGGAGAAACTGCCTCTTCCTGAAATAGAAAAAAAGAATGAAAAAGTCGCCATCATCGGCTCGGGGCCTGCCGGATTGACCGCCGCATACTTCCTGGCCCTTGATGGATATGATGTAACGATTTATGAGTCCCTTTCCGTTGCGGGGGGCATGCTGCGCGTTGGTATTCCCGACTACCGTCTGCCGCCCGAGGTATTGGACAAGGAAATAGGGGCCATAACAAGGTTGGGAGTCGAGATAGAATATAATACCGCTCTTGGCCGGGATTTCACGATAGATGAACTGTTCGGGCAAGGATACAGGGCTGTCTATCTGGGGATAGGGGCCCACCAGAGCCTCAAGCTCAATATCCCCGCCGAGGACGCCTCGGGGGTCATGCACGGCGTCGAGTTCCTGCGCAATGTCAATCTTTGCAACATGCCCGGTTTAAAAGACAAACGAGTTGTCATCGTCGGAGGCGGTGACGTTGCGATAGATGCAGCGCGTTGTGCGGTGAGAACGGGCGCAGGGAAGGTCAGCATTTTCTACCGGCGTACCCGCAAAGAGATGCCTGCCCGTGAAAACGAAATAGAAGATGCGCTGAGCGAAGGAATCGAAATCAGGTATCTCACTGCGCCTCAGCAGGTTCTTACTAAAGACAAAAAGGTTATCGGAATTCAATGTATCCGGATGGAGCTTGGCGAGCCCGATTCCTCAGGCAGGCGAAGGCCGGTTCCCGTTCCCGGAAGCGAATTTACTGAAGAATGCGACATCATTGTTCCGGCTATCGGTCAGACCCCTGAGAGTAACTTCCTGGCAGAATCCGAGAAACTCAACATCAGCCGTTTCGGAACGATTTCGGTAGACGATATAACGTATCAGACCAGCCGTGAGGGCGTGTTCGCAGGCGGCGATGCGCAGTCCGGGCCATGGGTTGCCATTGGCGCCGTCGCAGCCGGCCGGGAGGCCGCTGTTTCCATATCCCGCTATCTGAAGGGTGAGGATATGGCGGTGGGACGCAGCAAGCTCGAGATGCCCCAGGAGAACTTCGCTCCAATTCCCCTGGACATTGAAAAACAGGACCGCGCCCATCAGTCAGTGATCTCCATGGCGGAGAGGAAGAACGGCTTTGCCGAGGTCGAGCAGGGCATCACCGAGGAGCAGGCCAGGGCCGAAGCCTCCAAGTGCCTCAACTGCATGACCTGCTGTGAGTGCAAGATGTGCGAGAAGGCGTGTCTCGCCTCCGCTATCGACCACAATATGGCGCCTGAGATCGAGGAGATCAAGACTGGCGCAATCATCTTCTCGCCTGGTTTTACTCCGTTCGATCCGAATCGCAAACCCGAATACGGCTACGGCAGGTGGCCAAACGTGGTGACCAGTCTGGAATACGAGCGCATTCTGTCTGCAGCCGGTCCATTCGGGGGGCACATACAGCGGCTTTCCGACGGAAACAAACCCAATCGGATAGCCTGGATTCAGTGCGTCGGGTCGCGCGACAGTTCAATCGGCCAGGATTACTGCTCTTATGTGTGCTGTATGTATGCGACCAAGCAGGCGATGGTCACAAAGGAGCACGAGGCAGACATCGACACCACTATTTTCTATATAGATATGCGCGCACAGGGCAAGGGCTTTGACCGCTTCTACGAGCGCGCCCGTGATGAAACGAAAGTCAGGTATGTCCGTTCGATGATTTCAAGGGTCGTGCCGGTGCCGGGTACCGACAAGCTGCTGATTAATTATTCGGATGCGGACAATGTTATGCGCGAGGAAGAATTCGACATGCTCGTGTTGTCGGTCGGTCTTTGCGCACATCCGTCCACAGCCGAACTGGCGAAGCGTCTGGGTGTGGATTTGAATCCTTACGGTTTTACAAAGACCGATCCGATGGATGTGGTTGCCACCTCGCAGCCTGGAGTCTTCGTCTGCGGCGCCGCCCAGGGTCCCAAGGATATTCCCGATTCCGTTCAGCAGGGCAGCAGCGCCGCAGCCTGCGCAACTTCGCTGCTCGCGGATGCGAGAGGTTCTCTGATCGAACCGCCGCCCCAGTACGAAGAGCGCGATATCAGGGGCGAGAAGCCTCGGATCGGTGTTTTTGTCTGTCACTGCGGCATAAACATCGCCGGTGTTGTGGATACCGAGGCGGTTGCGGAATACGCAAAATCGCTTCCGGGTGTGGAATATGCCATGAGCCCGATGTTCGCCTGTTCGACCGACCAGCAAAAAGAGATCAAGCGGGCGATCGACGAATACAAACTCAACCGGTTTGTCGTTGCATCCTGCACGCCGCGCACCCATGAGCCGCTTTTCCGAAATACGCTCAGGGAAGCCGGTTTGAATCAATACCTTTTCGAGTTTGCAAATATCCGCGAGCAAGATTCATGGGTTCATCAAGGGGAGCATGAACTTGCAACCGAAAAAGCAAAAGACCTGGTACGCATGGCCGTATCCAGGGCGAGCCTGCTGGAACCGCTCTACGATTTCTCCTATGAGGTCGTGCAGAAAGCGCTTGTCATAGGTGGTGGTCTCGCCGGGTTGACAGCGGCTCTGTCCGTTGCCGAACAGGGTTTTCCCGCCGTGCTGGTCGAAAAGACCGCAGAGCTTGGCGGGAATGCAAGAAAGCTGTTTTATACCGAGGACGGCGGTGAACCGAAGAAGTACCTGGATGAGCTGGTTAAAACGGTCGAGTCCAACGAGCTCATAAAGATTTACAAGGAAGCTGAAGTCGTTGGTGTCAAAGGGTCATGCGGGAACTTTTCGACCACGATCAGCGCAGGCGGCAATGAGGTGGAGGTTTCTCACGGCGTGGCGATAGTCGCCACTGGAGGCCAGGAATACAAGCCTGCCGAGTACCTGTACGGCCAGAACGCCAGAGTTGTAACGCAGAAAGAATTTGAGCTGCTCCTTGCCACCGATCCTGCCTCGGCGCGCGACTGGCGAAACGTCACTATGATCCAGTGCGTTGGCTCGCGTGAGCCGGACAACTCCTATTGCAGCAGGGTGTGCTGTACCGCTGCCGTCAAGAACAGCCTGAAACTGAAGGAGATAAACCCTTCGGTCAATATTTCCGTGCTCTACCGGGATATCAGGACTTTTGGATTCAAGGAACTTAACTATCAGGAAGCCAGGCGACAGGGGGTCCGCTTTTTCCGCTTTGATGAAAACCAGAAGCCCGAGGTCAAAGCGAACGGCGCAGGAATCGAGGTATCCCTTTTCGACTCTCAGCTCCAGCGCAAGATCAATCTAACAACGGACCTCCTGGTTCTAAGCGCCGCGATTCGCCCGAGCGAGGACACCAGGAAGCTCGGCGAGACCCTTCGCCTGCCCCTGGATCAGGACGGGTTCTTCCTGGAAGCACACCTTAAATTGCGGCCGCTCGATTTCGCCACAGCCGGCTTCTTCCTCTGCGGACTTGCGCAGGGCCCGAAGTTTGCCAATGAATCCATCGCCCAGGCACGGGGCGCAGTGTCTCGAGCCATGACGATTCTGTCTCAAAAAGAGATCGTGGCCGAAGGTGTTATCACGCAGGTAGACGCCACCCTTTGCCGTGCATGCGGAGAGTGCGAGCAGACTTGCCTTTTCGACGCTATAAAAGTCACTGAGGTGGAGGGTGGGAGGAAGCAGGCCGCTGTCACGCAGGCGCTTTGCACGGGTTGCGGCGCCTGTAACGCTGCCTGTCCGACAGGGGCGGCCTCGCTTGCGCATTACCGCGACGGGCAAATAGAGGCTGTGATCAAAGCATTCAGCGATTAGTGGTCAGCCTTTAGCTTCTTGGGCTACCGGCTATAGCTAACAGCTAACAGCTAGGAAATTCCATGTCTGATAAATTCGAACCCAGGATAGTCGCCTTTTTGTGTAACTGGTGTGCGTATGCCGGGGCGGACCTTGCGGGAGTCGCCAGGATGCAGTATCCGACGAACGTTCGTCTCATCCGGCTTATGTGCTCCGGGAGAATGAATCACGGTTTTCTGCTGGATGCGTTTGAAGCGGGCGCTGACGGAGTGATGGTCTCAGGCTGACACATCGGTGACTGCCATTACCTGGGAGGTAATGAAAAGTGCCTGAAAGTGATCGAAGAGACCCACAAAATTCTGAGGCTTCTTGGAACAGACGAACGTTATCTCCGGCTTAAGTGGATTTCCGCTTCAGAAGGGAACATCTTCGCCGATGAGGTCCGGTCCTTCACGCAGTTGTTGAAAGAGATGGGCAGGAATCCTCTGGCAGAAAAGGCTGATGCAGAGGTTGTCGCTGTTTAGCGGAGACGAGATGAAAATCAGTAAGGAACAGATCGATTATTGCATGGAATGTGGCGTCTGCACTGGAAGTTGTCCCATAAGCAGGGTGCTGCCCACTTTCTCTCCACGGCAGATGATCAAGCGGGCGCTGATGGATCGGGATGAAACGGTCCTGCAGGGGCGAGAACTCTGGGCGTGTCTCACATGTGCCAGGTGCAGTTCCCGCTGCCCCGTGCAGATCGACTTTCCGGAGTTCGCCCGCGGGTATCGCGAGCTTGCACGCAAGGAGGGAAATCTTCCGCAGCGCAGCCATCACGGCACGTTGCAGGCGATTGCGGCGCTGCAGACCAGGAATATCTCGCAGCAGCGCACCGATTGGGCAAAAGAAGTCGGCAGGTTCCAGGCGGCTGGAGACGTCTTTTACTTTGTCGGGTGCGCCCCGTATTTCGATGCTTCCCTGAAATACGGGTCCACCTCACTGGAGACTGCCGGAAACGTCCTGAAGCTTTTAAACCGGATGGGCATCGAGCCGGTTATGAGCGACGACGAACGCTGCTGCGGACATGATGCTCTCTGGGGCGGCGATCAGGCGACGTTTCGCAAGCTGGCGGCGCGCAATCTCGAGATGATCGCCGGTTCGAGCGCTAAAAGTGTCATATTTAGCTGTCCGGAGGGATACACGACCTTCAAGACTGAAATTCCCAAGTACTTTGGTACGTTGCCTTTTGAGGTAATCCATATCTCCGAGTTCCTGGCTCGAGAGCTGCCCGGAGCGGGTTTGACCTTTAAGCCCGCCGAAAACGGGGATGGGGTGGTTACCTATCAGGACCCGTGCAGGTTAGGCAGAAAAGCAGGCATTTACGATCCGCCCAGGGAGCTTCTAAACCTGATTCCCGGAGTGCGGCTCGAAGAAATGGGAATGAACCGCGAAAACTCGGTGTGCTGCGGCACGAGCGCCTGGATTGAGTGCTCCAACTGCTCGAAGACCATGCAGATCGAGCGTCTTCAGGAGGCTATCGGCACAGGGGCTTCCACTCTGATTACCGCATGCCCCAAGTGCAGGATTCACCTCACGTGTGCCGAGCAGAATACGGACATTACTCTGAGAATAGATGACTTGTATTCGTTTCTTTTGGACCACATCGAATAAAGTAACAGCCAGGGTTGGGTAGATCCATTTGAGTGAAACCCAGCGATGAAGGAGATCACGTTCGTGAATCGGGATGTCCTTGTGATTGGCGGGGGAATTGCAGGTATGCAGGCCTCCCTGGATCTTGCCGAAATGGGGTTCCAGGTTCATCTTGTTGAACGGTTGCCCACTATTGGCGGGAAAATGGCTCAGCTTGACAAAACATTTCCAACCAACGACTGCGCCCTCTGAATTCTGGCTCCAAAATTGATGGATGTCGGTCGGCATCCCAGAATTCGGCTCTTGGCGTACTCGGAAGTGGAAGGTGTGGAAGGGGAGTTGGGCAACTTCCGCGTCACCGTGCGAAAAAAAGCCCGGTACGTGGACGAAAACAAGTGCACCGGTTGCGGGAGCTGCGCGGAGAAGTGTCCGACGGTTGTGTCCGACGCGTATAATATGGGGTTGGGCAAAGCCAAGTCCATATACAAATACTTCGCGCAGGGCATTCCATCCGCCTACACCATTGACGCAACCAAATGCCGGAACTTCCAGCCGGGCAAAAAATGCGGCTTGTGCTCCAAGATTTGCCAGGCCGGCGCTATCGACTACAAGCAGGAAGATCAGATCATCGACGTGGAGGCGGGAGCGATCATCCTGGCGACGGGCTATGAGCTGTTCGATGCCCGAAAAGTCCCGGAATATGGGTACGGGCGGCATCCCAACGTGGTTACGGCCCTCGAGTTCGAGCGGTTTCTTTCCGCAAGCGGTCCGACTCACGGCCATGTCTATCGGCCTTCGGACCTTGCCGTCCAGGCAACGCTGCCCGACCTGGAAAAGAGCGTCCAGAAGTCTCTGCGAGAACTCGAGAAGTTCGAGAAGACTTTCAGCATGACCTCGGACGAGTTCAGCGGCAAGTACAATACTGGCGAGCTTGCGGGCGATCATTACGATCAATGGGCCCAACAGTACAACGCCTACCTGCCGCTGAAGAAGAACCTCGAAAAGACGAAAGAAAAAGTCGAGTCAATGGAAACGGCTCACCGGCTCGCCTTTATCCAGTGCGTGGGGTCTCGCGACAAGCGGTTCAACAAACACTGCTCGAGCTTCTGCTGCATGCACGCCGTCAAGGAGGCGATCATCGCCCGCGAACACGACCCCGATGGGGAGGTCTATATCTTCGGGATGGACATTCGCGCTGTCGGGAAAAATTTTGAGGAATACCGCAACCGGGGAGCTAGTGAAGCGGGAATAAAATTCGTCCGCAGCAGGATCGCGGAGGTAACCCAAAACGCTGCTCACAACCCGATTCTCTGGTATGAGGACACCAAGACGCGTGAAGTCCACAACCTCGAGGTGGACCTTGTAATCCTGTCCACCGCCTGCGAACCCAGCCCGGCGGCCATGAAGTTTTCCGAGCTTCTCGGCATACCGCTCAACGAGTTTGGTTTTTATGAAACGAAAACGGTCCCCGCGCTGGATACCTCCCGGCCGGGGGTGTTCACATGCGGGTGTGCTCAGGGTCCAATGGATATTCCGGAATCGGTAGCGCAGGCAAGCAGCGCCGCCGCAAGAGCGGCCCAGGCCCTGTCAGGTCCTGAGGCAATGCGCCTCGTATCCTGAAGGAGAAAGAGCAAATGAGTGGAAACGGCGGAAGCCAGAACTTGAGCGAAGCGCGGATAGGTGTGTTTGTCTGCCATTGCGGCTCCAACATTGCGGGCTACCTGGACTGTGAAGCGCTGACGAAATACGCGGCCACACTGCCAAACGTTGTGTACGCCAAGAATAATCTCTACACCTGTTCTGAATCGGGAATAGCCGAAATTCAGACGGCCATAAAGGAACAGGGGCTCACCAGGGTCGTGGTTTCGTCCTGTTCTCCAAGGACCCACATGCCGCTTTTCAAGAGCGCCTGCGCAGAAGCCGGCCTGAATCAGTACCTGTTCGAGATGGCCAACATCCGGGACCAGTGTTCCTGGGTGCACATGCAGGAGCGCGATGCCGCCCAGGTGAAGGCGATGGACCTCATCCGCATGGCGGTCGCCAAGGCTGCGTTGCTGGACCCTCAGGAAGATATCGAGTCCTCACTGGTAAGAAAAGCCATGGTGCTGGGCGGCGGCGTCGCGGGGCTGGGTGCTGCTTGGGCGCTGGGCGATATGGGAGTTGAAGTATTACTGGTCGAGAGAGAAGCCGAGCTCGGCGGGCTTCTGCGCCGTCTGAACAGGATTGGACCATCGAACGAGGCTGCTGCGGACGTCCTTGCCGATATGGTGGCAGTGGTGAATAGTTCTTCCAATATCCGCATTCTCCTCCAGACCGAACTGACGGGTGTGAGCGGTGTTGTGGGAAACTATGAAGTCAGCCTTAAAGGCACGAACGGGGATGAAATCAAAGAGACCGTCGGATCGATAGTGGTTGCGACCGGCGCGGTCCCGTTCAAGCCTGTAGGTATGTTCGGATATGGCGGCAAAAAAGTCATTACCCAGATCGAACTGGAGGAAACGCTTCGAAGCGGCGCGCCGCTGGGTGCTAAGAACATCGTCATGATTCAGTGCGTTGGGGCCCGTGGTCCCGAGAGAACCTACTGTTCCCGGATATGCTGTCTTACTGCGGTCAAAAATGCATCATATATCAAATCTCTTGATCCTGATGCGCATGTGCATATTCTTTATCGCGACATACAGATGTATGGGACGGAAAACGAGAAACTGCTCTGGGATACCCGCGGGGCGGGGGTAAAATACGATATCTACGATGCGGCTGTTCCCCCGGTCGTAAAGGATGGCGCTGTAGAGCTTTATCAGCCTCTTACCGGGATGACCATCGAAATTCCCTGCGACCTGGTGGTGCTTTCCACCCCGCTGGTTGCGCCCGCTGATTCAGCGGCAATAGCCAATCTCATGCGCATCCCCGTTGACGGAAATAATTTCTTCATGGAGGCCCACGCCAAGCTGCGGCCCCTGGATTTTGCAACCGACGGTATTTTCCTGGCCGGAACGGCCAGATATCCGGCTACGGTTCGGGAAGCCCAGGCCCAGGGACTTGGCGCAGGGGCAAGGGCAAACACGATCCTTGCCAAAGACAAGCTGATATTTAGTGCTCTGGTCTCCTACGTAACCGACAGGTGCGATGGTTGCGGGCTCTGTCTTGATGTCTGTCCCTATCATGCAATCACGATCGAAGAGTACGAGCAGGACGGACGTGTTCAAAAAAGGGTGAAAACCGACAGCATTCTGTGTAAGGGATGCGGCGTATGCGGGGCTACGTGTCCCAAGGGCGGAATACTCGTCCACGGCTTCACCCCGGCCCAGATAATGGCCCAGGTGGATGCGCTGCTTGAGATCTAACCTCACGAACCAAATTCCTAGAAAGGAGTTCCTCGATGTCTGATGATTATCAACCGGTCATCGTAGGATTTCTGTGCACCTGGTGAGCTTTCGCCGCTGCTGACCTGGCTGGGGTCAGTCGATTGCAGTATCCACCCAATCTTCGTGTAGTCAGGGTGATGTGCTCCGGAATGATCGACCCGGAAATCGTCGTTCACGCCCTTTCAAGGGGGGCCGACGGCGTACTTGGCGTTGGTTGACACCTCGGTGAATGCCATTACCTGGAAGGTAATCAAAAGGCAAACACGAGAGACATGGCGATCAAGGTAGTGCTCGCAAACTGCGGGATCGACCCGAACCGGTTCCGAATGGAATGGGTATCTTCCGCTGAGGCCCCGCGCTTTGTCGAGGCGGTAACCCGGTTCGTACATGACATAAAGGCACTGGGGCCAAATCCGCTGCGGGAGCAAAAGGCTGCGGTCAACGCCTGACAAGGATGGTCCGCGCTCTCAGCGCGGACATCTGAGAGCGATATTGTTTTGTGATCACCGCGAATATGGCGAGGTAAGATTTTATGGCGGCAAAAGTGGCGGAAGAATGGCTGAATGCGTGTTCCGGATGCGAAATATCCATAGTGGATCTGGGCGAGCGAATTTTGAAGGTGCTCGAACTTGTTGAATTCGTCCATATCCCCGTGCTTTTGGACCACAAGTACTATGGCCAACTCGGAGACGGAAAGCACATCGATATCCCCGAAGCCGACGTCGGCATAATTACCGGCAGCATCCGCAACGAGGAACATCTCGAAGTGGCCGAGGAGATGCGCAAGAAATGCAATCTCATTATAGCTCTGGGCACCTGCGCGACCCACGGTGGTATTCCCGCTCTTGCCAATTCCTACTCTAATGAGAGTATCTTCGAGCGCTATTACTCGACGGAGACGACCGATAAAGACCAGCCTCGGCCCAAAGATGGAATTCCACCCCTTCTGGATACGGTTTACGCGCTGGACGAAAAAATCAAGGTGGACGTCTACCTGCCCGGATGCGCTCCACACCCGGACCAGGTCTTCGCTGCCCTGGCCGGGCTTCTCACAGGCAGTCCCGCGGCGTTGCCGGACAAGAGCGTCTGCGATTTCTGTCCCACCAGGCGAGAAGGCAAAGGGCAGGTGAAAAAGTTGCGCCGATTCCTCCAGGCCCCTGAATACCTGTCTCAGGATGAACCGCTCGACAAGATGCGGTGCCTGCTGGAGCAGGGTTTCCTTTGCATGGGATCGGTGACGAAGGCCGGCTGCGGCGGCGACGGGCTCGAACCGCGATGCATCAAGGTGAGGGTCCCCTGCAGGGGATGCTACGGTCCGGTCCGGCAGGATGGAAATCAGCTTCTTCAGATGCTCAATGCACTGGCCTCAAATGGGATCGACCTGGATTCGCTGCCCGATTACGCTTCACTTTTGAGGTTTTCCGGTTCGCACGGCCTCTTGCGGCCGGTTGCGCAGCCTGTGCGTAAATAGATTCAGCTCCAGCCGTTTTTGGGGCGGGAGGAGATAACTCCCCCTTTTTTCAAGGGGGTTCGGGGGATTTCAAGTGACCCCGGCCACCGGAAGGAGAACCACAGTATGGCCCGCACTATCCACGTTGCGCCTATAACCCGTATCGAGGGACATGCCTCGATTGAGATCAATCTGGACGATAACGGCAACGTTGCGGACAGCAAGGTCCATTACATGTCCCTGAGAGGGTTTGAAAAGTTCCTCGAAGGAAAACCGGCCGAAGAGGTGCCGCGGATAGTCAATCGCATCTGCGGAATCTGCCCATGGCACCATCATATGGCTTCCAACAAGGCCGTTGACCGCTGCTTCGGCGTTACACCTACGCCGGCCGGAAACAAGCTGCGTGAATTTGCGACGACGGTCTCGCACGCCGAAGACAAGCTGCTCAACTTCTACTTCCTGGCGGCTCCGGATTTTGTGATGGGACCCGATGCCGATTACGGCGTGCGCAATGTCATCGGGGTTGTGAAGGCTGCGCCCGAGTTGGCTACAAAGGCGGTGCAGGCCCGGTTTAAGACCAAGATGATCCTGGAGAAGCTAGGCGGCAAAGCCATTCACCCGCATGCAGGCGTTGTCGGGGGCTTCTGCAGGCCGATGCTCGAATCGGAGAGAAAAGAGTGGCTTGAACAGCTCAAGGAACTGCTCGAGTTCTCGACATTCACGCTCGACTTCGCCAAAAAGGAGGTCTTCCCCAAATACCTCGACGTTGTGAAAGTCCTCGGGGTGTTTACCGCCGGGTTCCTCGGCACCGTCGGCGACAAGGGGCAGTTGAACCTCTTCGACGGCAAGCTCAGGATGATGAAGCCTGACGGGACTTACACCGATTTCGACACCCAGGACTATGTGGACTACCTCGGCGAAGCGGTTGTGCCTTTCTCTTACGGCAAAATCCCGTATGCGAAATTCTGGAACGAAGGCTTCTCGATGGATCTCGACAATCTCAAGGGGATCTACCGGGCAAACTGCCTCGCGAGAATAAATGTTTGCGACAGCATTCCGACGCCGCGCGCGCAGGCCGAACTCGAGGAGTTCCGAAAGCTTTTCGGGAGGCCGGCTCAGCTCACCCTGCTATACCACTGGGCGCGGTTGATCGAGGACGTTTATGCTTACGAGCACGCAATCGAACTTTTGGAGGATAAATCGATAACCGACACGGATGTGCGTGCCCCGGTCGAACCGAAAGCGGGCAGGGGGGTAGGGTGCCTGGAGGCCCCGCGTGGGACCTTGATCCACGATTACTCGACTGACGACAACGGTCTCATCAGCAGGGCCAATCTGATCGTTGGAACCACCCATAACCTTGGTCCGATGAATATAAGCGTGAACCAGGCCGCTAAAGCGCTCATCAAAAACGGGGAGGTAACGGAGGGAATCCTGAATAGGATTGAAATGGCCGTACGCGCCTATGACCCTTGAATTTCCTGCGCAACCCATTGCCTGGATGGCAATAATGTGTTCTCAGTGATCGTAAACGGCCCAAACGGCGAAATCGTTAAAAGGTGGCCGGGAAACTAATTCCCAACCTGATTCATTCGACAAAAGACCTGAAGACGGACACCGTCTTCAGGTCTTTTGTTAGGTTAAAAATAGAAAAGACCTGTATCTAAAATTACAAAAGCCGAGTCAACCTGTTCTCAAGCCTCCCCCCTGAACTCCGCTCTCCCATGGCGGCAATCCCTGACGAGTATTGACCTATACGAAAAATACTATATCATTCAAGAAACCCTCCCCATCGAGTCCATAATCAATACGCTTCTCAATTCGCTTCAGGGAGCTTGATCCAGTTTAATGGAAGTTCCCGGGCTATTAACCCGTGAACCTTCTCCGCTCCACCATCTGAGGGCATGAACGGCCAAAAAGGAGACCCGATGAATTCTTCAACTTCCTCCAGATGCCCACAGCTCAATATCGGCATGGTGCTCACCGGGTCCTGCCTTCAAACTATTATGAAAAATCTCCCTGCCATTCAATCGTCCGGCCTGCACCTGGTGGCGGTTGCCGCCGTTCAGAAATCGGTCTCGCGCTATAAATGCGTCAAAGACTCGGGGTTACAGATATTTGATGATCATCTGGGTCTTTTGACGGTGGACGGCCTCGACCTGATCCTGGAGTGCACCGGCGACGAGCGCGTTCTTTCCGACATTATCAGCCGGAAAGGATCCAACGTGGGTGTACTCGACCGCCAGGCTTCCATGCGGTTGATTGAAATGGCAAAGGGCTACGCGACCAATCCACTGGCCTCCACCCTGTTGGAAGCTTCGCCGGATGGCGTTCTTGTAATAAACAGGAAGTTCCGTATCATAGACTGCAACCAGTCGTCCCAGATCACCGGCAGTGCAAACAAGGACAACATCATTGGTAAACATTGCTATGAGGTGCTGTACCGTAAATCAAATCCGTGCCGGTTCCAATCTACGATCTGTGTTGCCAGCGAAGCTCTGAAAACAAGTAAGCCGGCCCGTGCGGTATATGAAATCCACGGCCAGAACAATACCTTACAGCTTCGACAGGTTACCGCCTACCCGATTCTCGACCGGCATGGGGAGATCGCCCAGTTCGTGCTCACGATCCGGGATATAACCAAGGAACTGGGCAAAAAGATCGAAGAGCGCACCAGAGCGCTCAAAAAGGATTTCGCCCGTTTGGCTCAGGAAGACAGGCTCAGTTCACTGGGGCGCCTGGTTGCTTCGGTTTGCCACGAGATCAACAACCCTATTACCAGTATCGTGACATTCAACAAACTGGTCCGAAACATCCTGCAGTCTAAAGACTTGGATCTCCCCGACGCCGATATGTCAAATGTGGCCCGATATCTGGACCTTTCTTTTCGGGAAGCGATGCGTTGCGGGTCTATTGTCAAAAGCCTCCTCACGTTCGCCCGGCCTAAAAGTTTGGAAGCAAAGTCCATAATTATTTCCGAGCTGGTCGATACCATTCTGCTTCTGACGGAGCATCAGTTCGAAGTTGCCAATATACGCTGCGAGGTGCATTTTCCGTCCGGTCCGTTCACGGCGTGCGGAGATCATGCCCAGATTCAACAGTGCCTCCTCAACCTGATATTCAACGCTATTGACGCAATGCCGAACGGAGGGACTTTAACCATCTCCGGCGAAATCGATCAGAGCGCCGACATTATCTGCCTGGCGGTCACTGACACAGGGTGTGGGATCGAGCCTCACGACCTGCCGCGGATTTTCGAACCCTTTTACTCCACCAAAACCGATGGGAGGGGCAACGGCCTCGGATTGGCAATGGTCTACGGCATCATACGCGAACACCATGGTACCGTGGAGGTCGAAAGCGAGCCGGGCAAAGGATCGACTTTCAGAATCAAGCTGCCTCGAAACCCGGTGAACTGCAGTGAAAACGGGTACCCTCAGGACAAGGCTTCCCATGCGTTCGACCGGGAACAGTCACAGGCCGGGGAATCATGTTCACTTAGGGAGGGAGGATGAGCCACGGTATGAAGTTTTCGACACGTATCATGGTTGTGGACGATGAAGAGACGATCTGCGAATCCCTCCAGGCTTGGTTTGTCAGGGATGGCTATCAGGTTGAAACGGCATTGTCCGGCGAGGCGGCGCTGAAACTTGTCGAGGATTCGCCCGCCGACATCTATCTTGTGGATATCAAGATGCCCGGTATGGATGGAATCGAGTTCCTTTCCCGGTTGAAGGAGCGCCAGCCGAATGCCGTAGCAGTCATGATGACTGCACATGGAACCATACAGACGGCTGTCGACGCCATGAAGAGCGGGGCAACGGACTATTTCTGCAAGCCTTTCGATCCTGATGAGCTGTCGCTGTTTATGGAGCGCATTCTTGCAAACAAGGCACTGCGTGAAGAAAACATCGCCCTCAAGGAGCTGTTGAACGATCGTCAGGAGGGCTTTTTCGAAGTCTTTATCGTCCACTCCGAACCTATGAGGGCCATTTTCGCCAAGATCGAGGAAGTAGCCCTTTCGTCAGCCCCGATTTTGATTACCGGAGAAACCGGTGTTGGTAAGGACATGGTCGCAAGGGCCATTCACTTTAGAAGCGATCGGTCCTGCGGTCCTTTTCTGGCAGTCAATTGCGGCTCATTATCCGAGTCTCTCCTGGAAAGCGAATTGTTCGGCCACGAAAGGGGGGCTTTTACCGGCGCTGTCAAAGCCAGGCGGGGCCGTTTGGAGATGGCTCACAACGGCACGCTTTTCCTCGATGAAGTTGGCGAGATTTCCCCAAGAATGCAGGTGAGCCTGCTCCGGGTGCTTGAAGAGAAAAGTTTCCTGAGGTTGGGGGGGAGCCAGCCCATTGAGTCTGATTTCCGGCTCATCAGCGCCACCCACCGCGACTTGCCCACTCTGATAAAGGAAAATCAATTCAGGGACGACTTTTACTATCGTATCAACGTGATCGGCATTGACGTTCCGCCTTTGAACGAGCGATTGGATGACATCCCCGTACTCGCCAATCACTTTCTCAAACGATACATCGAGGAAACGGGAAAATCCCTGGGAGGTTTTACCAAGAAGGCTCTGGACTTATTGACTTCCTACCATTGGCCCGGCAATATCCGGGAGCTTCGCAACGTGGTCGAACGGGCCGTTGTCATCGCCAAGGGCAGGATGATCGGCGCCGAAGAACTGACCTTCGTGAACCCACGGGCCGCTGCATGTTCTATGGGGACGATGACGCTGCGGGAACTCGAAATCAACCAGATAAAAGCTGCGCTGGAGTCCTGCAACGGGAATATCGTCCGGGCATCCAGGCGGCTGGGAATCGACCGGAGCACGCTGATGCGGAAAATGAAGCGGTATCAACTCGACCGCTCCTGAGTCGAACTTTGCCCTCTGTGAGGGTCGGAATCTTTTCTCACGGAAGCGCCCGCATGAATTATCCGGGGGCTCCCGTTCAATTGGGGATAACGGCAATTGGTGCGCAATCTTCCCGGGAAGTCCGAAGAAAGCCATCTGGATATTATCCCGCTCGGGGGGGTGGATGCCGTTGCGGTCTCGGTCGTTGCGGCAAACCTGCAGACCTTGATAGGCCTCGACGCCGCTATCCTGCCGGCGCTGCCTGATCCCGAGTACGCCTACCTTCCCCTGCGAAGCCAATATGCTGCAGGTAAAATCCTCAAGACGCTCGAAGCGATCGCCGATGGAGCAAGATTTAAGCTCGGGATCGTTCCGTGCGACCTGTGCACTCCGATTCTCCAATTCGTGTTCGGCGAATCTCAACTTGGAGGCAGGGCGGCCGTAATCTCGCTTCACCGGCTCCGGGACAAGGATTCGGCTCGAACGTACCTGCGGGCCGCCAAAATCGGCCTTCACGAAACCGGGCATCTTCTCGGGGTCGGGCATTGCCGGACCCCGGATTGCCTTATGGCCTTTTCGAGCAACCTTGAGAAACTCGATCGCCTGCCATCGAGATTTTGCACCGCGTGCGGGTATGAAATCTCCCGAAGCCTGAGGCATATTTTCGGAGATATCTGAGACGGCGGGAATCGTCCCCGGCAGTTGTGTGCGTCAAGTTCTGCCCCGGCTTTCACACAAAAGACAAGGGCTAATCCCCGTCATGGGACTAGCCCTTGGAGTGAGTATCCACTGACAAGCCGAACCGATCGCCGACCTATTCACCTATTCACCCACTCACCCATTCACCTATTCACGAGTGAGTATCCACTGATAAGCCGACTGATCGCAGGCCCATCCACCCATTCACCAATTCACCTACTCACCCATTCACCTATTTCAGGAATTCATCCACCAGCCGATTCCACCCTATCTCCGGAACAGTTCCGTAAATATCCTTGATGGCCTCACCACCTGTGGGCATCATTGGATATCCTGCTATGCCCGACAGGAGCCCGCTCAGGCGCGAAGCCTCATCGTCGATCCAGGTCAGGCCCTCCGAGTCGAAAAACAAATTCTTCAGATTATTGCGCAGGGTCTTGGGCTGAATCACCATAAGCCACCCTTCTGCGTATGGGGCATCATTTGCGGTAGTGGCTCTTTTCAGAATGTTGTGGTTGGTTGCCACCACCACCCCGTCCACGGGGCACAGGGTCGCAGCCTCCTTGCCGGAGCGCTTCAACACCGCAGCAGGACGGCTCTGTCCCACTGTTGATCCGAGACCGGGCATCTCTATCTCATCCTGGGGCCCCAAAAGCCTGAGAGCAAAATCGTCGATGCCCACACGCACCCGGCCGCCGTATTCGACGCGGGCCCATGCATGGCCATGATGATAATAGTAATTTCGGGCAATGTCGAAGCCGGATGCTTTTTCGACTTCCGGACGCCTGAGATTGGGCAGGTAGCTGGTGTCCTCGATCATCTGGTCGAAGGGACACTTTACACAGTTATAGGCATACGAGCACGATCCGTAAGGAATACGGCCGCTGAGCATATGGCGGCACTTGCCCTTTCTCATCATCAACACCATTCTCGGCGGCCGGCTGTCAGCCAGCCCGTTCGATTTTCGCTGTTCATCGAAACTGGTCAGAACACGCTGGTCGAGGGAGCAGCCCAGGCAGTCGAACGCATTGATGCACTTGGTTGTCTTTATCACCCCGGCGCGACTCCAGACGCACTGGTCGTTTTCCACCGAAAAGATCACCGGTTGCGCTGTCTTCTTACGATCTTTTGTGTCCATGAACTTCCTCCTTCTGGTCCAAGTGTCGAGGAAACGGCCTTGAAAAAAACTACCTGCCGAACTCATTCAATTCTGTTTGCATTGGAATAGAGCAGGATTTGAGCCAACCGGCCTCTGTCGCCCCGAGTATTATGTAACAGTTTGAAATTAAAGGAGATGTTCTCGATAAATCGTCGAAGTGCCGCTGTTAGGACCAGGATGAGGTATAATAAAAAAAGGCGCATATTGCGCCATTATTTATTCAGTATCGCTTGTTGCCTGCAAATACCTTTAAATATCCGCATGTTACAATGATGATGCATATTGCGGCATCATTGTGCGATTTGCATCAGTATCTTCAGGCTGAGTTTTAATAGAAGAAAAGCAGCCATACGGGGAGAAGCCAGACTGCGGCGGTCGAGGCCAAATTTCAACGACCTCCCGCGGACGGGCAGAACTCGAATTCGCGGTCGTCGACCTGAAAGACAACTTTGTCTTCCCGATTCTCCTTGAGCCTGCCTTCCAGAACTCTCCTGCAGCCAAAACAGAAATAGGTTACCAGATATCTCGGCTGATTTTCTTCGCCGGAGGTGTCCTGCTCGTGCCCGGACAAGGGGGTCATGGAAAGCTTCTGGCAAAACTCCTGCTTCTGCGCTCCACCAAGACGGGTAACTACCTTGTAGCTGCCGGTAAATTTCAAAGGCATCTTTATACTCATGGTTACACTCCAGCGGGAATCACAAACAAGCGATGCTGCGGGTCCGGGATAAAACCATGAGCGGGAAATCAGTTCGCCAGCGTCCCCTCTAGCTTGTCCAGAATCCTCTTCGGTACGGGGTATGCGTCCTTTACAAGATAGAGGCCCAGAATCATGGGATCAAAGGAAATCGCTTCGGCGGCGGCAGAAACGCTCATCCCTTTTTCTTCCATCTGTTCAATGATCTTTAGCTTTCGTTGTTCCATTCAAGACTCCTGTGTAGGGTAAAATGCAAGACTCGGGTAATATCGCACAAGTTTATTCAAAAAGGCAAGCCCTGAGGAAAATCCTGGGTTTTATGCCGTAGACTCCGTCAAAGTGGGTTTCACTGGCAGGATAGTCTAAAAGCGAGGCGTTAGTTGGCCATAAGCCCGAAAAAAAAAGGCCATAAGGAGTTGCCTTATGGCCTTTTAAAACAGGGGATGACTCACAGAACCTTGTGAAGATGCAAGACCTTTCACCACCAACGGGATTGCGGATCGAACATTCGAATCAACTTGGCCATAGGAATTTCAGCATCCGTTCGAGCAGCATGGAGATCAATTTAAGAGCGCGAGCATGAACTGGAGCTTGGTCGGATCAGCTTGAGCTTTGTGTTTCAGCGTCCACCTTTCACTGTAAGTTTGAGCTTCAACGCGATTAACATGTCACTTTCAAGTATGGTTTCTGAGAGTTCCCTGTACAAATGTGGAGACGGGCACGCCTTTGAGTTCACTTTCCGGCAGCCATTCACCATTCCCGGAATTCGCCGGCCTTGTGTACGCAGAGTGCAAAGCAGATTCAAAATCAACGAGGTCAAAGGGCTTCTTCAGGAACGTTTCGATTCGCACTCGATCCAGATCTTCAGCTATAGCTTGGAAATCGTATTCAGAAAGAACAATCGCAACGGTATCGGGAGCAATGAGCTTGAGCTTTTCAATAAGAGTGGGGCCATTCGCATCCGGAAGATGATATTCGAGAATCACAACATGAGGAGGAACTTTTCGAGCAAGATTAAGGGCTTGACCGGCTGTTGAGCAACTGTCAAACGCATATCCGGCTCTATCCAGGAATTTTTCCAAAGAGCGTCTTAACGAAGCGTCGTCTTCGACAAGGAGCACAAGATTTTCAGCACGCACATTCGCCTCCGCTGTCTTCAAGAGGCAATTAGCGTGCCAGGACAGCGCAATCAGCGGATCGTGGCCCAATGCGCGATTACAGGGGATCTCTCTTTTTTGGGCGGGATACTTTTGAACATTATTCTACACGGATTCTTTTGAATGGTTTTTGCCGGTGTGGGAGCCGGTCAGTAAAAGCCAATAAATTCATTGGATTGCTTCCAATGTGTCGAATATTGTTCACGACTCGGGGGTAATGGAGCATTTTGTTCAAACCTCTATGCCATATTTCTTGAAGCGATAGAGAAGTACGTGGCGCGGAAGCTGGAGAAATCGCGCTGTTTTGGATTTATTGGCGCCGCATTTTTCGAACGCCTGAAGGATGACTTCCTTTTCTATCTCTTCGAGACCTATGCCTCCGTCCGGCAGCACGATGCTGAATTTTTCCTGCTGAAAGGCGTTTGGTTCGACCCGGTCAGGGTCGAGAAAGTGAAGATGACGCCCCACGATCATGTCGTCATTTTCCAGAAGGACTACCCGTTCGATACTGTTGCGCAATTCGCGTATATTGCCCGGCCACGAATGGTTAAGCAGAAGTTGTTCGGCCTTGGGGTTGAAGCCGCGAAACTTCTTGCCGTACTTGTCGTTGAACTCCTCCATAAATACGCGGGCAAGTTGCATGATATCCTCACGCCGCTCGCGCAAAGGGGGCAAGTTGATTTTGATCGTTGCGAGCCTGAAGTAGAGATCCTTACGGAAGCCGCCCTGCTCGGCCACATGCCAGAGGTCCTGGTTACAGGCTGAGACGATTCGAATGTCCACCGTCTTTTTCCGCGTCCCCCCCACGGGGAAGAATTCCCTTTCCTCCATTACCCGAAGCAGTTTTGCCTGGATCTCATGGTGCAGGTCCACGATTTCATCCAAAAAAAGGGTCCCGCCGTCCGCAACCTGGAGCAATCCTTCTTTGCCTTCCTGTTTGGCGCCCGTGAAAGCTCCCCTTTCATACCCGAAAAGCTCGCTCTCTATGATCTCGGTTGAGAAAGCCGCGCAGTTGAGCGCCACGAACGGATATGCAGTGCGAGGGCTCCTGGAATGAATGAGCCGGGCAAAGAGTTCTTTTCCCGCCCCGCTCTCGCCCTGAATCAGAACACCAGCGTCACGGCTCTGCGCGCTTTTTATGGCGAGCATCTGCGCTTCCAGGAATATATGATCCTTGCCTATAAGCCTGCCGATCCCCTGGAGCCTCTTAACTTCCTGACGAAGCCGGGTAACCTCGTTCTTCAGACCGGCGTGTTCGAGCGCATTCTGGATAGTCAGCTCGAATTCATCGAGGTCGACCGGCTTGACCAGGTAGTCGAAAGCACCGCGCTTTATTGCCATAACGACGTCTTTCACCCGCTCGTATGCGGTTATCATGACCACCGTGGGTGAAGGGCGCAATTCCTTGAGGCGGGGCAGCAGTTCGAGGCCGCTTCCGTCGGGGAGCCCGATATCGAGAAGGACCAGGTCGGGTTCTTCGCGTTCGGCAAGCGCGATCCCAACTTCTCCAGTATCCGCTTCGAGGATGATATGAGTCTTTCCCAGGAGCCGGCGCAATGCGGAACGGAAGGGAGTTTCGTCGTCAACAATCAGGATTTTGTGTTTTTCGCGCATTAACCGTACACCTCCGCTGCAATAACGGATGATCTGTCAGTCGTTCTGTCCGGATATTTGGAGCCTTCAATCAACCCCGCTGATTGTAAACGAGTTTTGGAAAAATTGGATAAAATTCTACAGTGCACTTGCTCCCCGGGATGCGAATAATTTTCCTCCTTGCGATTGCGTCCCGGGCGAGGGTCGGCGCATTTTTCTTGACATGGAGCGGGACCTTTTTCTATAAGTTTGCAAACCGCGCTTCCCATTGATGAATATGGATGATTTCAACTTCGGACTCTGTTGCTGCTGCACCTATTTTGGGCGGTCTGTCCCGGTAGGTGTATAAGCGTGCCTTCATCGGGCCGTGGGCAGAGCGCTATTGCGCACTGCCCGCGGCTTTTTATTTCCGGGGCCGTGGTTTTTAACTTAGCGTGGCTTTCTTTTATTATTCAAATGAGGTTCAGGGCAAAGGAGCGGCCAAATGAAAGCAAGAGTTTTAGTCGGCTTTGGGATAATCGGGCTTGTAGTCACCATGGTGCTGCACTTTGCCGGGCCAAAGGCTCATTCGCAAAAAGAGCCCTACAAGATCGGAGCGGTTTTCTCGATCACCGGAGTCGGTTCTTTCCTGGGTGATCCCGAAAAAAAGACGGTGGAGATGATCGTCGAGCAGATAAATGGGCAGGGGGGCATAAACGGGCACCCGCTCGAGGTGGTCATACTCGATGATGAAAGCGACGCCACCAAGTGCAATCTGGTAGTAAAGAGACTCATAAAGAAAGATGATGTGCCTGTAATAATCGGGCCTTCGCGTAGTGGTGAATCACTGGCGGTAGCGGGCGTTGCTGAAGAATCGCAGGTGCCGCTCATCTCGTGTGCTTCCAGCTACAAGATCGTCACCCCGGTCGAGAACCGCAAATGGGTTTTCAAGGTAGCCGGGTCCGACTCCCACGTGGTTGAGAAAATGTTCGATTACATGAAAGCCCATGGCATAAGGAAGATAGCTATAATGACAGATTCCACCGGGTTTGGGGCGAGCGCCCGGGAGGAGTTCCTGAGGCTGGCCCCCCTGGAAGGCATAACCATTGTTGCAGACGAAAGATTCGGGCCGCAGGACACGGACCTTTCGGCGCAGATGACCAAGATCCGGTCTACACAGCCCCAGGCTATCGTAAACTGGTCCATCGGTCCGACCCAGGTTTTGGCGATCAAGAGCTGGCGGGACCTGGGCATGGATTCCATACCTCTCTACCAGAGCCACGGGTTTGGGAACATGAAGAACCTGGAACTTGCGGGCAAGGCTGCTGAAGGGGTCCTGCTTCCTCTGGCAAGGGTCAATGTGGGCGATCTGCTGCCGGATAATCAGCCGCAGAAGAAAGTGATAATGGAGTACACGAAGGCTTATGAGGCGCGATTCAAGGAGCCTGTCTCTTCTTTTGGCGGTCATGCCTGGGATGCGATGAACCTGGCGGTCTCAGCACTCAGGGCGGTTGGGCCGGATCCGGCTAAAATCAGGGACCATATCGAGCAAACGAAGGGTTTCGTGGGGATGCACGGAGTTTTCAATATGTCGCCGCAGGATCACAACGGCCTCAGCAAGGACGACCTGGAAATGGTCGTGGTAAAGGATGGCAAATGGGCGCTGGCCAAATAGACAACTGAGCGGCAACCTCACAGGACTGGGGACCCGGGCGTTACGAGCCCGAAAGAATTATCCTGGCGATCCTTTCGGCGGCCTTGCCGTCGCCGTAAGGATTGCAGGCCGATGTCATTTCTTTATATTTGGATTCGTCAGACAGTAGTAGATCGATAGACGAACGAATCAGAGCGGCCCGCGTTCCGACAACCTTGACAACCCCCGCCCGCACGCCTTCCGGTCTTTCGGTGACATCCCTCATGACGAGAACGGGTTTCCCGAGTGAAGGGGCTTCCTCCTGGATGCCTCCCGAATCGGTGACGATCATATATGAACGGTTCATCAGATAAACGAAAGCGAGGTATTCGACCGGGTCGATCAGAAATATGTTGGCGCCCTCAGCATTTTTCAGAATTTTGTGGGCCGGTTCCTGGACGTTGGGATTGAGGTGGACCGGATAGAGGATCTGAACATCGGGCCGGTTTTCTGCAACCTGTGCAAGTGCGTGGCAAATGTTTTCAAACCTTTCTCCGAAATTTTCCCGCCGGTGACCAGTTACAAGGATCAGTTTCTTTTCGGGATCAAGATAGGAGAATTCAGCGGCGAAACGATCCTGGAGCCCTGGGTCTTCCTTTATTATGGCGAGTGCGGCAAACAGGGCGTCAACGACCGTATTGCCTGTAACGTGAATGGTTTTAGGGTCTACCGCTTCTTCGATGAGGTTTTGGCGCGCTCCGGGAGTGGGCGCAAAATGCAGGTCCGCAATGGCTCCGGCAACCCGCCGATTCATCTCCTCGGGGTAGGGGGCAAGTTTGTCTCGAGTCCGCAGGCCCGCCTCGACATGGCCGACCTTCGTGCCGAAATAAAAAGAAGCAAGGGCCGCGGTCATGGTGGTCGTGGTATCGCCGTGCACCAGCACCAGGTCGGGCCGGGTCTCTTCGAGCACGCTCCGCAAGCCGGTCAATACTGCGCACGATATCTGGAAAAGGTCCTGCCCGGACTTCATGATGTCGAGATCGTAATCCGGATTTATTTTGAATGCCGAAAGGACCTGATCGAGCATTTCACGGTGCTGCGCCGTAACACAGACAATGCTGACGAAATCATCCGGGTGCCTCTCCAGTTCCTTTATGACCGGCGCCATCTTTATGGCTTCCGGCCGGGTTCCGAATATGCTGAGAATTTTACGCATTATGCATCCAATATTCAGTCAGAATCTTTGAGTGCCAATCATTGTCACTGACACAAAGCCTAACATGAATATCGAAAATGTTAAAACCATTCCGATTGGCCTGCCGCAAGGGTACGGTCAGGGCGCATCCCGGAACCCGGCGGTAACCACACTTGCCAATCGTTCCCGGAAATGGTAGATGAATCGTGAATTTGAAGCGGGAGGCCGCTGGATGCTGCCTGCCCAAAATTTGCTCAGAGAATCGAGGAGTTTTTGTCTCATGGACAAGTTGAATCTGCAAGCTCTCCTGCTGGCCGCATTTTGTATACTGCTGGGACTAGGCGGACAAACGCTGCTCAAGCTGGCCATCGTACGATCCGGCGGCATGTCTATCCTGGAGATCGGCGTTGGCGGTTTGCTTCGCAAGTTTATAGAAGTCCCTTACATTGTTCTCGGATTTGCTCTTTACGGCGTAAGCGCAATCCTTTGGCTCCAGGTTTTGTCGAAACTTGACATCAGCGTAGCATTCCCGTTGGTGAGCGTGACCTATGTGGCGACCCTCTTTGTTGGCCGCTTTCTTTTTGACGAACCGGTGAACCTCAGCAGGATATTCGGAGTGCTGCTTATTTGTTCGGGCGTCTTTTTCGTGATTCGAAGCCAGTAAAGGGGCCTTCCCCCAGTCTAACTGCGGCTCCTCCGCCAAAGTTTAAATCGTATTCATCCACTGCCGCATGGCCGGAAAAAAGCCGGCCCTGCAAGCTTGTCCTTCTTATAGTCTGTTGTCATCGACGCAGCTTAACCCTTTTTGCCTGATTTGAAATCCGATAGTAGTTCCTGCCCATGCCTGGCAAGGGCCAGCAGGAGGGCGGACAGATCCGGTGAGTGATTGTATTCACCTCTGCAGATCAGATCGAGTAAGGCATGCCGATGAACCAGGACGGTTTCAATTCCAGGTTCCGGCTCCCGGACGCCGTCTGGAGGCAGCACTGCCTTTGCGAGATAGCACCACAATCTGTTTTCATGGCGGCCCGCGTCAGTCAGCAAAGCGCCAAGTAGTTCCATACTCTCTGCGTGGTAGCCTGTTTCCTCTGCTAGCTCCCGGCGCGCCGATTGCTCCGGAGTTTCGTCTGCTTCGACGTGTCCGCCCGGCAGCTCAAGCGTGTATCGCTCCACTGCAGGGCGGTACTGGCGCACCAGCACGACTTGTTTCTCGGCTGTCAGTGCGATGACGGAAACGCAGTCAGGCATGCGTAGCGAGTAGTAAGGGGAATCGTCGCCATTCATTCTCTTGGCGACCACCTCGAACCAGGGTGTCGCGAATTCAATCAATCGGCTGGTGATGAGCGGCATTTTCTCCTTCCAAAACGAGACTGTACAAACTCAACGGTTAAATTCCAAGCCAACGCATGCGCAATAATCAGCTTTTCCCGGCTGGAGCGCCAAGACGCAACAAGTTCTACCCGTAGAGCCCGGTGGCATCCCCACGGGCAATTGCCGCCCGGGACGGTTCCGGCCTTCGAGGTGACGTGGGATGAGAGCAGAGACGCCAGCCATCGATCGCGAATGGGCCGTATTCCTGTAGTGCATCGGTCGTATCGCCTCGGTCCCTGCGCTCGAACGCAATCATTCAAACGGCGGCTCGAACGGCCCTGAATCAAAGAAAGATCGAGTTGTTGCCGTACCGGATTAGACACAGTTTAGGCCTGGATTTCTTTGCCTGTCAAACTGAAATTCTCGTCCATGCCCGCTGGTGCCGGTTCCATCCGGTCCTATAGGTTAATGCGGACAGGTCTTTGCAGGTACATTATGAGAGCATGCCGGGGGGAGACAGGAAGATGTTTGTTGTTATGACGGATCGCCTGTATTTGCGGCCAACGTCGTTAACGTTGCACCTTCGTCGGCAGCCTTGGCCAGGCGCTCGTAAAAGTCTCTCATTGCAGGAAGGCTGGTGCTGTAGCCCGCTCCCCCCAGATGAATCCAACTGTCGTCCACAACAGATATTTTCCTGGGAGTGCCATGCAGGGGATCGGGGACCGTAATCGGTCTCATCGAGCCGAAATGCATGAGCGCGCGATCGAAGTTTCTGTAAAGGCAGGACCAGTTGCGCCCGCCGGTGTCCAGTTCTCTGGAAAAATCATTCAGAAAGTTCAAAGGGAGATGATGCACCGTGGAGAAATCATAAGAGCAGTATCCGGCCCAGAGCGACCAACCCCATTTTCTGACACGCGCTAACCCATAGAACGGCTGATCGCCTACAAGTCCACCCAGTTCGATTCTTTCCAGCGGGATAAGGTCATGATCGATAAAGGTGAAATTGCGCGGCCTTATTTTCCGTACGACGTTATGAAATATCCAGGTCATCGCCATGCCGTGCGACCGGTTGGGGTGTCTTGTCGGGTTGGGCGGTAAACCCAGATATGCTGCGCCTGCGTCCCTGCAAACTCGTTCAATATCCTGGCGTGCCTCGGCCCGGCGAGAATTGTCGAAGACGAGCAAAGTTGTATCGGACAAATGGCGGGTGGCCATCCTCAGCAGCCAATCCAGGGTCCAGGGCTGCTCATAGGCTACGACAATCCCGATATTGCGCCCCTCGAGATGCCCGGCGCCTTGCAGGAACCGCGGCAGGGCTCTTGGCCGGCAGGCGCGGAAGGCATACTGAAGACCATCGTTGCAAAAGTCTATCAGGAAGTGGTCCAACGGTTTTAGCCTGAACCATTCCCTTTTGGAATAATCCTTTAGATCACGCAAAAAGTTATCCTCTACGAAAAGTGCGCCACGCGCAAGCGGGCGCGCCGGCAGAAGCCCGGAACCATAGGCTGGCAGGGGTAAATCAGCTTTCCCGTTTCAACGGGACAAATTCGCGGCGCTCATTGTGCGTGCTCATATCCCGATTGTCAAGCCATGGAATCCTCGATGGCCTTTTTCAGCTCCCCGCTCCCCGCCCAGTACTTGCTTGCCTGAATAACCGTAATGCCATAACGTAGGATCTTTTTCCTTCCGGGGCCGCAGAGCGCAATGAATGAGTTTGACCGACATGCCACAAATTATTCACGACTGGTGCGGGATTCGCTTGGCATAGCCGGACGATCCCACGACTTCTTCCTGCGGGTCAAAGCGGAACTTTTTCTGCGCCTTTCGACAAGACAGCCGGATATTGTCAGTTTCGGTCCAAAATGCTAAATTGGACCGTATAAAATCAATGTTCTGCCTTCAAAATCCCAAAATCCTGCAGTGGCGGCGATATAACTCATTGATAGGTGGGGATTTCATTCTCTGGCAAAACAGCGAAAAATGTGGCGAATTCGAAATTCGGGCCATTTCGCTACACCCCGGCAATATTATGGAAAGAATGATTTGGCTCTGCAAAACGCAACGAAAAGCGGTAATAGAAGCGGCAAAATGCGGTGAGTGGGGGAGAGTGAAAGGACCGATACCGGGTTTCACAATGAATATTGAATGGTCAGCGCTTTAGAGTCTATCTTCCCCTGGACGGCTGCCTTGTTGCCGCCCCATCGTGTTGAAACAACACCCCGTTTTCGATGCGGCGAGCTAATTGGATGCTTTTCACTTCCTAAAATTAGGTTTTTGCCTTATATTGCGCACTAAATCTAATACTGATTATCCGATTATCCGATTATCCGAAGGGAGGAATTTCAGGATTGATAAGCAGAACGGCGTACAAGCGGTTGTTTGACCTGGTAAAGCCCTATTGGAAAAGGCTCGTATTGGCGATCCTCTGTATGATGGGGGTCGGCTTTGCCACGGCTGGCGCGGCATACCTGATTAAACCGGTTCTCGACGGCATATTCGTGAACAAGAATGAGACCATGCTCAAGATCCTGCCGCTTGCGGTGCTGGTGCTCGTCACCACCAAAGGCGTGTGTCTTTGGGGAAACGCCTACCTGTCGGCCTACGTGGGCCAGCAGATGATCACCGATCTGCGCAGGAGACTGTACAATCATATCCAGCTTCTGCCCTTATCGTTTTTTGACTCGCGCGCGACCGGCGACCTTATGTCCCGGATCTTGAACGATGTCGCCTTTCTCCAGTCTACTGCCACTAGTGCCGTTGCCGGCGTCATGCGGGATAGTTTCAGCATAATAGGTTTAGTTGCGGTCATTTTCAGCCGCGACTGGAAACTTGCCATGATTGCTGTGATAATCCTCCCTATAGGTTTCTACCCGATTGTCTGGCTCAGTAGGGCGCTCCGCAAAATTGCAGCCAGTGGCCAGATGTCCATCGCCCAAATTACCATTAGTCTGCACGAGACCCTCGGAGGCATTCGCATTGTGAAGGCCTTTGGGATGGAAAATTACGAAAAAAAGCGTTTTAAAGAGATAAACGACAAAAACTTCGATCTTGCTACGAAAATAGTGGCTGTTTCATCTCTTTCGTCGCCTATTATGGAATTCCTGGGAGGTGTGATCATCGTTTTCACCGTGTGGTACGGCGGATGGTGCGTCATCCATGGAAAGACCACTCCAGGAAACTTCTTCTCCTTCATAGCAGCCTTGCTCATGCTCTATGAACCGGTGAAGAGGTTGAACAGCACGATCACGATGCTACCCCTCGGAGTTGTGGCAGCCGAAAGGATTTTCGATATAATGGAAATCCCGCAGGAGACTCTCAATGAGGAAGGATCTCGGATCTTGCCTCCGATAGAACGCAGCATCGAATTTCGTAATGTCGGTTTCTCCTATGGTGGGAATTTGGTGCTTAAGAATATCAACATCAAGGCGAAGGCGGGAGAGGTTGTCGCTTTGGTTGGTATGAGCGGCGCAGGAAAGACGACCCTTGTCAACCTCCTCCCCCGTTTTTATGAAGTCAGCGATGGGGTAATTTTCATAGACGGCGTCGATACCCGCGAGGTCACCTTATCTTCTTTGCGGGCGCAGATCGGCATAGTGACTCAGCAGTCTATTCTCTTCAATGATACTTTCCGAAATAACATTGCGTACGGTGATATAACCAGGCCGGAAGAAGACATAATTGCGGCGGCAAAAGCAGCAAATGCTTACGACTTCATAATGAAAATGCCGCAGGGTTTCGACACTTCCGTAGGTGAAATGGGGGCACGGCTTTCCGGCGGAGAGCGGCAGCGAATCTGCATAGCCAGGGCCCTGTTGAAGAATGCCCCAATTCTCATCCTCGACGAAGCTACCTCGTCTCTGGACAGCGAATCGGAATATGAGGTGCAAAACGCCCTGGAAACCCTGATGGCTGGAAGAACCACTTTTGTTATAGCCCATCGTCTTTCTACCATCAGGAGCGCCGACCGTATACTTGTGCTTGCTGGCGGAGAGATATTGGAAGAGGGCCATCACGAGGAGCTTTTAAATTCTGGAGGCGAATACCGCCATCTTTATGAACTCCAGTTTTCACAACTCGAGGTCGGCATGCCTCACAACGATGGTTATGTGGCCGCCAAAGCCGTCTAGACCGGATTCCTCTGTATTCCCGGAGGATGAAGAACTGAGTTCACTAAGACCGTGATGCTGCCTGTTGGAACTACTGAGCAGAGGTAAAAAGTGAGAGCTTCTTCTGTGCATATCCAGGGGATCATTGTCTTGGAACCCCGTGTCTTTGTTGACGACAGGGGATTTTTTTTCGAAAGCTACAATAAGAACACGATGAGCGAGCTTGGAGTCAAGAACCAGTTCGTGCAGGACAATCATTCCAAGTCCCGCCGTGGTACTCTGAGAGGCATCCATTATCAGGTGAGAAACCCTCAGGCGAAGCTGGTTCGGGTCGTTTCCGGAGAGATATTCGACGTGGCTGTGGACCTCAGGAGATCCTCACCGACTTTTGGTCGTTGGTTCGGTTTGAACCTTTCAGCGTCGAATAAGCTCCAAATCTATATCCCCATCGGTTTCGGCCACGGTTTTCTGACGCTTTCCGATACGGCTGAAGTGCTTTATAAAGCAAGCGATTTTTATGCTCCGGAACATGAAAAATGTATAAGATGGGATGACCCGGATCTGGCTATAGACTGGCCTCTGGAAGGAGAGCGGATCATTTCCGAAAAGGATGCGCGAGGCAGTCTTTTTCGAGAGGCTGATTTACAGGAAAACGACGGCGAATGATGAGCAGGTCCGCCGCTCACCTCCCGCTGCTTACTTATTGAGGTGTTTTTATGAGCTCTTCGATGCCTTTCGGCGAATCCGGGGACAATCGCCCGCAGAATGCTTCCGCTTCCGGGAAATGGAAGGGGATTATCCTTGCCGGAGGCAGCGGGACCAGGCTCTATCCATTGACCAAAGCGGTTTGCAAGCAGCTTCTGCCGGTCTACGACAAGCCGATGATCTACTACCCCCTTTCGATTCTTATGCTGGCAGGCATCCGGGATATTCTCATCATTTCGACACCGGTCGACCTGCCGAGGTTCGAGGTTATGTTCGGCGATGGGTCGCAACTGGGCGTGAGATTCTCCTACGCGGAACAGCCCAGCCCTGATGGACTTGCCCAGGCCTTCATTATCGGCAGAGAGTTTATCGGAGATAGCCGCGTATGCCTGATACTGGGCGACAACGTTTTCTATGGACAGGGTTTGCAGCAGACCCTGAGCAGATCGACAAAAATGGAATCAGGGGGGCTTGTTTTCTGCTACCGGGTTAGCGACCCGGAGAATTATGGGGTGGTCGAGTTCGACAAGTCGGGCAAAGTTTTGAGCCTGGAGGAAAAACCGGCTCGACCCAAGTCCAATTACGCTGTCCCGGGAATCTATTTCTACGATAAAGATGTTGTGGAGATAGCCTTAAGGCTCAAGCCCTCCGCCAGGGGCGAGTTGGAAATAACCGATGTAAACAACGAATATCAGGCGCGGGGCAAACTCAGGGTGGAAGTGCTGGGGAGGGGCTTTGCATGGCTGGACATGGGGACTCACGAATCCCTGATCGATGCAGGCTGCTTCATTGAAACCATCGAAAAGCGCCAGAATTTGAAGATCGCCTGTATCGAAGAAATTGCATACCGAATGAAATACATCGATGCCGTTCAATTGCGCGCTCTTGCGGAACCCCTCAAAAAGACGGGGTACGGACAGTATCTGCTCGGGATTCTGGAAGATGACCACTGAGGGTGTCGAGAATTGTAATATCGTGGTCGTCGGTAGACGCGGGATGCTCGGAAGTGAAGTTGTAGAGTCCCTGGAAAATGCAGGTCTCACCGTTGCCGCTCTGGACAGCACGGTGATCGATATAACAAAACGGGAAAGCGTTCATTCGGTTCTGAGTCGAATCCGTGCTCCGCGCCTCCTCATAAACTGCGCGGCCTATACCGCCGTTGATAAAGCCGAATCAGAACCTGATGCCGCCTTTGCGATTAACCGGGATGGTCCGGCCAATCTCGCCGGCGAGTGTAAGAGGCTGGGAATACCGCTCATTCATATTTCCACGGATTACGTTTTTAACGGTGAATCCGACCGCCCCTATAAAGAAGAAGACGCCGCCGATCCCTTGGGTGTTTATGGCAAAAGCAAGTGGGAAGGAGAAGAGGCTATCCGGTCCCGGCTTGCCGGGCACGTAATAGTGCGGACTTCATGGCTTTATGGCTCAGTGGGCCTGAATTTCGTAAAGACGATGCTCAGGCTGGGCAGGGAACGGGAAGAATTAAAGGTGGTATCTGACCAGTACGGATGTCCGACATGGTCTTCTGACCTTGCCGGATGCCTGGTCCGTATTGCTGAGCGCGCCCTCTTCGGTTCGGACGAGGCGCCCCGCGGGACCTTTCATTTCTGCGGGGAAGGCGTCACAACCTGGTATGAATTTGCCGTGGCCATTCTGGATGAGGCGAGGCGAAGGGAACCATTGCGGATTGCCAGGGTGTCGCCCGTGCCGAGCAGTTCGTATCCGACCGTTGCGGTCAGGCCCATGTACTCCGCGCTCGATTGCAGCAAGATCGTGGCGAGTTTTGGAATAGCGCCTCCTCCCTGGGGGAAGAGTCTTGTGAGCCTCATGGATGAACTCTATCAAAGCCACCCCCCGCCGGCCCGCCGCGACTGAAAAACGCAGTCCAGTGTGGTTCGGCGCGGGCTATGCCGCATAGCGCACTAATGTGCGCGTAGCGGCTTTTTATATGTTTCTTAAGGTGGCTTGGTTCCTTGTTTATTGTCTATCTTAGGAGGGATTGCGGGATTGAATACCACAATTCATATATTCGTAAATTTCCTTGATTCCCTATTGAAACGTCGATGCCTGAGACAAGCATAATAATAGTCAGCCATAACGGACTTCTCGAAAATACGGCGCCCTGCCTGGAGAGCATTTTCAGAAACGGCGCCCGAAGCGATTTCGAAGTCATAGTTGTGGACAACGACTCGTCCGATCAAACACCTGCTTACCTTGCAAACATGATGGAGCGGGAACCCCGGCTCAGGTGCGTTTTCAACAAATCGAACAGGGGGTTTGCCGGCGGCAACAATGACGGACTCAAAATTGCCTCGGGCTCGTTTTTGATTCTTCTGAACAGCGACTGCATAGTAACGAAGAAGTGGATCGAGGCCCTGACGGCTCTGCCGGCGCAAGATCCGACGATCGGGCTGGCAGGACCGGTTTCCAACTCGGTGGGAAACGAGCAAAGGATTTTCACCAGGGGTATTACACTCGAAGAGATCATCGAAGAGGGGCTCGCCTGGGTTTCAAACAGCCGGGGAGGAAGATTCGAAACCGAGATGTTGTCGTTTTTCTGTGTGGCCCTGCGCCGCGATGTTTTAGACCGGGTCGGGATGCTCGATGAGGACTTCGGGCTCGGCTTTTACGAAGATGACGATTATTGCATGCGCACGCGCCATGCGGGGTATAAGCTGGTATGCGCGGAAGACGTATTTGTCTATCACAGGGGAGGGGGCTCATTCGACCGAATCGGAAATGAGACCCGGAAAATGATGAAGGAAAACTGCAGGAAACTGGAAACCAAATACTCCTGTCGCCTCGAACGGACCCATCCCAGGCAGCGTCAATTGAGGGTGATCGAAGGCTATTTGGGCGATGTGGCCCGGGACCGGGTGGGCCTTCAGGCCCGCCATTCAGGAGGTAATTTGAGTCCCGGCCTGCAATACAGGATATCCAACCGTATCATGGCGATAGAGTCCCAGATGCCGCGTGGGGTATTTAAGTGCTGGGCCTTTAATCGGAGCCTTGGAAGGCTGAAGGAACTTCTCAGCGGATATGGTTATAACCTGAAATAACCTGAATCGCTCGACGCTCCGCGAGGTCGTTATCTGAAATGAACAGGAAGACTCGGCAGCTTCTTGCGCTGAAAGAACCAGGGTATACTTGCCGCTTTATACAGACTGTATGATATATAGAAAATTTTTGACAAGGCGAAGCCCGAGTCGGATGGAGCCGCGCGACTGTTTGACTTTGGATTGGGAGGATTCATGGCGCTGAGTATCAACTGGAAGCATTATGACGATGTCTATCAAGTATGGAAAAAATATAAGAGGGGAAATATTAAGAGGCATCAGGCGCTGCAAATAATTGGTAATAAATATGGTGTTCGTCAATTCTTTCTACTATATCCACTCTACAAAATTGTAAGGCCTTTCCGAAAGCTCTTCTGGAGGCAACTAGCCGGGCGCCCCTCGATACGGACCTTCGACCCGTCCAAAAAGACGATGTTGCTCGTTTGCCATGAAGCGTCCCAAAGTGGAGCACCCATACTTGGCTTCAATCTGCTGGAAAAGTTCGCGGCGCGCTACAACGTCATTACCGTTCTTTTAGGACCAGGCGGCATGGAGAACGCGTTCAGAAACGTCTCATCGGTTACGATCGGACCCTTTTCAATAAAGTATCGGCTAACGCGTGACATCCACAAACCCATCCTCAACGCTTGCCGCAGGTTCGCGCCCGCCTTCGCCATCGTCAACAGTATTGTGTCGCGTGAGGCGCTTGTCCCACTTTCTAAAGCAGGAGTTCCTTCCGTCCTGCTTGTGCACGAGTTCGTCTCCTTGCTGCGGCTTGACATGTCCAAAGTTGCCGCATCCGCCGGTCAGATGGTCTTTCCGGCCCGGCGGGTTTGGGAAGACGCGGTCTCTGTTTTTCCGCCGCTGGCTGGCCGTCCGGCTAACATCATCACTCAGGGCCCATCGCGAATCCCCCGTGAGTGGCTGGACGGCGAAACCGCAGATAATGAGGAAAAACGCATAGCTGAAGTTATGCGACCGCTCGGGGCGGACGACGACCGGGTCGTCGTAATCGGTTGCGGCGCCGTCGATTTACGTAAAGGCGTCGATCTGTTCATCTCGGTCGCGGCTGCTCTGCAGAGACGCTTGCCTTCACGCCGATTCCGCTTTGTGTGGGTCGGTAAGGAGATAGAAGATCCCGGCCCCCGCTTCCAGTACCCCCGCTTACTGGCTGCGCAGGTCAATTGCAGCGGCCTTCAGGAGACCATGACATTTCTTGGGGAGGTGAACTCCCTTGAGCCTGTTTATGCCATGGCTGACATTTTCCTGCTCAGTTCCCGGCTCGATCCGTTTCCAAACGTAGCCATCGACGCAATGTTGGCGGGCCTGCCTGTTGTCTGTTTTGAGAACGGCTCAGGAGTGGCCGAGATGCTGTCAAATCATGCCGGCCTCAAGCGTTTGGTTGTGCCATACGCTGATGCAACATCCGCAGCCGAGGTCATTGAGCAATTGAGCGTTGACAATCGCACTTATCAGGAGACAAAGGCCGCGATCCGCGACTTGGCGATTTCCGCCTTCGATATGGACCGCTACGCCGCGCGTCTCGAGGAAGTTGCTGAAGAGGCCGCCCGCATAAGGATGCAAGAGGAAGTTGATTTTGCGACCATCGGCCGGAGCGACGCTCTCATAGTGGAGTACGCTGTTCCTCCTGGTTTTTCCGGGCCAAAAGACAACCATGTTAGGAACTTCATCCACGAAAGTACAGGCTGTGGGGATCTCCGTTGCCCCTTTCCCGGCTTTCACCCGGGAATATACCGCAATGCGAATCCCGAACTCAATGCTCCGCCCTTCGTCAATGCATTTGCGCATTATCTTCGCAATGGACAACCGCAAGGGCCCTGGATCCTCGACATTATCAGACCCGAGCATCCGACGCCGGTTCACAATCCGCCGGGTTCACGCACAGCTCTCCATCTACATATCCACTACCCCGACCTGACATCGGAAATGCTCCGACCACTCATGGCCAATCGAATCCGCCCAGACGTCTTTTTCACCGTGTCGAGTGAGGAGGGGCTCCATAAGGTCGCTGAGATAGCTGACAAGCTTTGTGTAACCATCAAGGACATCGTGGTCGCGCCCAATAGAGGCAGGGATGTCGGTCCACTTCTGACTCTGCTCGGGCGCCGGTTGATCGAGGACTATGAGATCGTGGGTCACCTGCATGCCAAACGCAGCTCATGGAGCTATAATTCAGTTGGTGCGGCCAGGCGATCCGTTGGTTCGGCCTGGCGAACTTTCTGCGTCGAGAACCTGCTGGGCGGCAAACATACGATGATGGACTTGATTCTCGACCGCTTTGCCCGCAATCCGAAATTGGGTCTCGTCTTTCCCTGTGATCCCAACATCTGGGGATGGACCCTCAATCGTTCTGCCGCCGAAGTCCTTCTTGAGCGTATGGGTATCGCAGCCGATTTGCCCGAACATTTCTTCTTCCCGATGGGAACAATGTTCTGGGCTCGGACTGATGCCATAGCGCCGTTGCTTGATCTCGATCTTGGCTGGAATGATTATCCCCCGGAGCCTGTTCCTATCGATGGTACGATTCTACACGCGATAGAGCGGCTGTTTCCGGTTGTGGCGCAACATCGAGGTTTTGAAATAGCGGGAACTTACGTGCCTGGAGTTACCCGATGACCGGTTGCGCCGATGATATCAAGGGTCTCCGCTGCGTCGTGCTGGGTGGGGGGGGCTTTATGGGCACAAATCTCTGCCTGGCTCTCGCCAGGAGCGGCGCCAGGGTCCAGGCTTTCGGCCGATTGCGGATAACGGCCGCGGCTCACGATTGCGTGACCTGGATGAATGGTTTGTTCGATGACCCGTCGGCAGTCGCTCGGGCGATTGAGGGCAATAGTATTGTTTTCCATCTGATCGGCGCCAGCACGCCTGCGAGTTCGAACAAGGACCCGATTGCCGACCTTAACGCCGGCGCCGTAAATACTCTCAAAATGCTGGACATCTGCCGGGAGTCGGGTGTCAGGCGGGTCATATTCTCCTCCTCGGGGGGCACCGTCTACGGTGTGCCGCGATCTGCGCCGATCGGAGAGGACCATCCCACTCAGCCGATCAGCGCGTATGGCATCAGCAGGCTCGCCATCGAGAAGTATCTCTCGTTGTACAAGCACCTGCACAACCTGGACTACATGGTCCTTCGCATCGCAAATCCTTATGGCCGCTACCAGGTGCCGACCAAGAAACAAGGCGTCATCGCTGCAATGATGATTAATGCGCTGAACGGCTCGCCTCTCGAGGTCTGGGGAACCGGTGCTGCCGTACGCGATTTCGTCCATATAGACGACGTGGTCGAGGCGATGATCGCCTCGATTTTCTATGAGGGCACGGTCAGAGTGTTCAATGTTGGCTCCGGAATTGGCAGGAGTATCAACCAGGTTGCAACCGACATTGAACGCATGTTCCGGAACACTATAGCCCCTCGGGTTTATCGGGAAGCGAGGCCCGCCGACGTGCCGACGAATGTCCTGGACATAGGCCTGATCAAGCAGGAAATGAATTGGTTTCCCAAGGTCGCCTGGCAGGCAGGCCTGCAGGATACCGCAGACTGGCTGAGGGATTTCCTGGCGGCCGGCTGCGCTGCGCCTTGATCGAAGATCAATTTAAGGATTTCATTTATAATAGAAGCTGTGGTTGATGCTATCGGATTCGAGGCTCGATGCACGTGCTCTCGACAAGACCTACACTTGAACAGCCTGAATTGCTCCAGTACGAATAAATGCATCGACCTTCTCCGGAGGCTTCCTGGTTGAACCAGATTTCAATCTGGTTCAGTATCCTTGCTCGTGATGTGCTAATGAGCGCCGTCCGGCACTCCAAAGGAGAATGGGTGACATTACATCAAGCGGTACAACGAAACCTATGCGCACCCATTCAAGCGGACATATACTGGGAATCCGCTTGTCGCTGAGTACAACCCAATATATGCGATGCAACACTGCTATGAAATATCGGCATCGTAAACAGACAGGCCATTGCTTGAAAATGCAATATTTTTAAGACAAGAGTCCCACTTGGGTTTTTCTCCACTTGGCACCAAAAACCACCGAATCCCATTGGTTTGCAGAAATTTTCGTGCATCGGGCCAGTTATTCATTGACGACAACTCCTGCAGTACATCTAGACGTTTGGATACAATTTTTCGAACGCTTTGTGAGCCTTTCATCATAATGTCAGGGCGTGCAATAAATGCCGGCACACCACTCAACGAAATAACCTCATCAATAATTGGGGTGGTTTTTACAGGACTGCCAAGTGAGGAGACATCCATTGCAAGCACATCCCCGAATCTGGCATGTGTTTGAATGTATTTGGCAGATTCCAACAGGCCAGGTTCAACTGGTTGATTGTAATACCCTTCAGCCCAAGGCATGGCACGAACATTTGGACGCCCCGGATCTGAGATCCAGTTCAATCGGATGGTTACTGTAAAAACACATATCACCAATACATAGACCCACCGTCTGAATCGATTTCTATTAGATAAATAATTGGTCGCAAGGTTACATGCGTAGGTAATCGTGTAAATCGCGATGATCACATAAAGCAAAGGGAAGTGGCGATGTTTGTATTCCGTAAAATCGCCGTTGGCGGCGATCGGTGCAAAAAGCATGAGGTCGATAAAAGTCATAAGCAGAAGTAACGGAAGCGCATCTGCTGTATGAAATCCAAATCGGCGCACACTGAGCCGAAAAAATAATGGATACAGAATCAAATAAACACCCAATACTGCCGCGCAAACAAGCAATAATTGAAAGAAAACGGTCGGGAGAGGGTATTTAAAAAATCTTATTTTTTGGCCGTAAAATAGCGAGTCCAAAAGCAAAGAATTATTCAGATATTCATATGGATTAGAGATCTCCACCCAGCGAGAATGCAAGTGAGTTGAAAAGTGAAGAGACAATACAATAATTATTGTTAAGGTAACCATTGACACTATTATAAATCGAATATTTATATGCCAGCGGTGTATCAATAGCACGGTTATAATAGCAGGAGCAAGCAGCATGAACATATGCACCCGTATTAAAACGACTGAAAATAGCAATAATATTGTGAACCACAGTAGACTGCTGCTGCCATTCCCATTCAAATAAGTAACCGTGAAGGCACACACAACTGCCGAGACTCCAATGGCATATCCTGAGCCTGGGGCTGTAAATAAAAGCCAATGGAAATCAAACCACCCGGATTGAATAAAAACTGAGTACGCAGGAATGCAAATGATTGCGGTTAAAGCGAGTAAGCCGCCAACTCGCCCCCCTAGCTCCACAGCAAATGCATAGCTCCCGAAGGCAGCGATTAGAAGACCCAATGGCAAAAGAAACGACGTAGAAAGAGCTAGACCTGACATACCGGAAACCGTCTGGAATGCAGCCGGAATCATGAAAGGAGCATAGTGGTAAAAACCACGACTTGCCCCGGCCAGTTCCATATCAACACCGGCGGCAAAAGGGCTGCCAAAAGACGCTATGATTACCCCATGTAAAAAATAATCGCTCCAAACGGGTAGCTCGCCCGTGTTTTGCAATGTCACAGGGCTTGATACGATATTTTTGGCAAGAAGTCCGATTGTTATTGCAAGGACGAGGGCGATAGCCGTGTCGGTCCAATTAGTCGAAGAACTTGTGGCGGCCTTTCTGGAACTGTAAATAGTTAAGCTCAATACTGACAAAGCGCTTATCACAAATGCCGTCAAGGCCGATATGTTGCAAATCAAAGTCAATGCCATCATCGGTAGGGAAATAGCAGCAAACCCAACTACAAACGCCGTTGGCAACCATGCCTTGATTGTTGTCAATCGACTGGCTTGTAAAGTCAACTCCCCTGTTTTTGTCAAAACTGTGCTAACCAGTGTAGAAAACAAAATGAGTCCCATAGTCATTTTGCCGTTACCAAGCCAGATCATGGCCAGGATGAACGAAATAACAACCAAATTGAAAGTAACGAAGGGTCCTTTCTTGAGGGGGGCAATTAGAATTTGAAGACCATATGAAGAGTTGAGCGGTATTCTTGCATTCATCATTATTTTGTATAGACACCGATTGTATTAGGAAATTACAGAGATAAACAAGAACGTTCTCGAAATTCACATTTTCTTTGACCAATCAACATCGATTGGATTGCTTCTTCTGCCGATCTAACGCAAAGGGGCACCCTATTCTCATCGTTGCGTTTTGTGGCGATAGCCGTTGCATTTCAATGTGCGGGGACGCCAACGGGTGCGAGGATAGTCTAAAGTTGATCCCAGAGTCAAGAAATTTGGAACTCCATACGCAGATGGACAGCGCTGCCCCTTCTTTTATGTATTCATGGCATAGGAGCTTTAAAGCCATTTTATGCGGCCAAGTTCTTCCTCTGTGACAATGTTATATCGCTTGAAGACGCTCACTGTCCTGTGCCCGGATACGGCCATAATCCTGAAGCAGTCGTTTCCTGCAAGACGCAGGTTATTAAGGGCGCAGTGTCGAAGATCATGGAAGGTGAAATCATCTATTCCTGCTTTTTTGAGAGCTGCACGGTATTGGTATTGGAAATTGGGCAATGGACCCCAATTCGCCGGCCTCTGTTTAGCCAAATAGCCTTTTGAAGAATCCTCTTTTCGCCTGTTTCTTGGCCACCGATTCACTTGCTACGGGATCATTGTTGATTAGGTGAACAGGGTTAATGAGCCACAGTTCAGCCGCATCGCAGGTCATGCACTTCTTCATGGTGTGTCTCTGGCCGGCAAGATGAATGGCCCTTATCCTACGAGCTTTCTCAGAGTTGAAGATTTCGACCAGCGGCTGATCGCCGAGGTTTCCGAGCAGATGTACCGCCTCATGGTCTAAGCAGCAAAACACGACGTTTCCGTCGCTCAGAATGGTCGTGCAAGCGACGTGAGGACATGGGGAGCTTCCGTGGAATCTCGTCGGATCGCCACATCCCCAATTATGCATTGGATCAATTGAAAAATAATCCTCCTTCCCGCTGTTTAGGTACGGAGACCAATATTCCTTGAAAGACTGTAGTTCATGCTCATTGCGTGGCGAAAGAACAAAGCGCACTGCTATTCGTGTGGACGAATTAACTTCATTGCGAATTGCAAGCAGCGATTTGAGATTTTCCACTATAACTTCGTGGCGCAAACCTTTGCGTATCGACTCAAATAATGCCGAGTCCATCGACTCAAGAGAAACTATTATGGTGTGTGGGCGCGCTTCGAGCAACTCTCGGGCACGCAGAGCCGTTAGCAGGGACCCATTTGTCGCGATTGTGACGGTTTTGATTCCCCGCGAAGTACAGAGTGCCACCTTTTCGGCCAGCCTTTGGTCCAATAGCGGTTCCCCGTGGACGCCGATGTGGAACAAGCCCGGGCTAACAGGAAACTCAGATGCCTGCTCGACTATTGACTCAAAAAGCCGTGAATCAATCATCTTCTTCCGTAGAGGGTTGAGTTGAGTCGGGCACATCGTACATTTCGAGTTGCATGATGCTGAGAGATCAACCAAAACAGATTGGGGAAATTCGGCGGAATTATCAGGCGAAGTAAGCATGTGCCCCTCTGCTTTGGCATTTCATTTCACTTTGCCTTCCTTATAACTGGGATCTTGTTCTCAACTGGAATAATCCATCAGCTTTTGTGCTCCGCATCCAAACTGCTCGTTGGGATCGGATTTTTTCCCGAAAAACTTTCGCTGCGATCGTGAGACTCTTAGAATTATACGATTTCCCAATCGAACATACAAGAAGTATCACAGTGGCGCCGGTTTTGCGGTTTCAGTGCGCATCTCCATCCGCGAAGTTTTATAGCCGGCTTGCAGCCTGTCAGGGTCAAGAGGGGCAGGCGAAAATGATGCTATCATACCGGACCGGCAGGGCGTCTCAGGTGAGGCTGCTTAATTCAGGCCTCGATCGCCAGGGCATGTGCCCCTGACGCCGCCTTTCAAGCGGCCCCCATCATAAATATAGGAAGATGGAGTCGGTCAGGAAAAGTTAATTCTATAGTTCGACTACTTATCGGAACCGGCGTTTAGATCCTTAGTGAGCCAGCCGTTGCGAGCAGCGAATGAGATGGCCGCGGGATACTCAATGGCATGCATAGAGACATCGGTGAATCCAGCTTCCATCACGCATGTCCACGCGTCGGCGCCAAATTCGGTTTGGACGATCATATCGTCCGCCAACATTTCGGGGTTGCCGTGAAAACTCTTTGGTAAGCCCTCCCGGTTTCGCGTGAGACGTCCGACAATCAATGGGACTGTGAAACATAATGTCCCACCAGATTTTAGAACGCGACGGCATTCGCTCAATGCATGCACGGGGTTCTTAACGTGCTCAAGGGTGTCCGAATGAACCACGATGTCAAACGAATTATCGCTGTACGGCATGTCGTGCATATTGACTTGCGGATATGCGCCAAAGGTATACCGGTCAAACTGTCTCAGGATGGGTGTCAGTGTACCGGCTTCATTTATCTCCAGGATCGAGAGCTCCCTCCCGATGGATGAATCCGGCAGGTCGCGCAAAAGTGCGCTGGTGCCAATAGCGGCCCGTATGGCGTTCGCTAGTGCGATCGAACGCAAGTTTGCACCGCAAGAGTCGCAGGACTCACCCTGCTGACGATCAATGTAATCGGCCTCTGCGCGGGAGATTTGCCAATCAGAGATAAGACTGTCCCAAAGGATCGCTCGGCTTACGAAACTGCAATTACCGCATACACCGCATTGCATGTGTTGCCCCTTCTGATTGATTCGGAATAATGTACCAACTTCAGCGCATTGCGCCCAAGTCGAACATTATAATTAAATTTCTGCCTGAAAAAACTTCCGTTGCGCCCCTGAGACTGAAAAAGTATACGATCTCCGGCTGGAATACGCAAGTTATACGCATTCCTGGCGTAGGAGCTTTGAACGGCGGGGATGGAGATATATCCTGAAAAAAACCGGTTCCCTTGACACTCTACTTGCGTTATTGATTGGCATATGGCAAGGTTTTTGGGCCAAATTAAAAATAGAATCTTCCTGGAACGGGGACCCGCCGTGAAGAAGGCAATGGACCACTTTAGAAATTGACTCTGACACGAGCCTACGGCTACAATCACAAAAATCGCGACTTCAAGCCTGAAAGCGATCGCCATCGAGGTTACGCCGCTTTGGGTGTGAGTGCCCGTGCGGGTGAATGGAAAATCATTAACTAATAGCAAGGATAACTATGGCAAAGGTATTGCTCGTCAACCCGGCATTAGGATACAGTTCGTGGAATGCTCCATTAACGCCTCCATCACCTGACAACAACTTTATCCGCCTGGGCCTTGCATATCTGGCAGGCGCACTGATGGGCAGGGGACATGAGGTGAAGCTCGCCGACCTGCGAACACTGGCCGGCTGGGGAGACTATATCCGGATACTCAGTGATTTCAGCCCCGATTGGGTTGGCATTTCGGTTCATTCCGTGGAAGCGGCGGTGGCAGAAAAAGCGGCTGACCTGGCAAAATCAACCGTGCCCGGAATACGGACAGCCATAGGAGGCATTCATGCGACCATGTTTCCCGATGAATGCCTCGGCAAGGGAGTATTCGACTACGTCATTATGGGCGAGGGGGAGATAAGTTTTCCCCAGTTGGTGGAGACGCCGGAGAAATTTCCCAGGTCCTTTTGGGGAGAAACACCTGATCTGGACAAAATTCCCTTCCCTGTGCGGGAGATTTGGCCCGATTTCGAAACAAGGACCAGGATCGACCCCATCGGACTGCAGAACTACAGGTTCCCGCTCCCGTTGGCCGAGATGATCAACACGCGCGGCTGCCCATACAGTTGCACCTTCTGTTGCGGCCCTGGGGAACATCAACTGTATACCAAGGTATCTCCCGAAGGGAAAAGGACAAGCTACATACGCGGTAGGAGCGTCTCCAATGTAATCGCTGAGATGGAAATGCTTATTTCTAAGTTCGGCATCAAATCGCTCTGGTTCCACGATGACCAGTTCATCCTGGGAAACGGCGACTGGGTGCGCGAATTCATAAAGGCCCTTCATGATACCGGAATGGTAAAATATGGCCTCAGATGGGTCACCTCATCCAGGGCGGACATAATTTGCCGCCACGACGAGCTGATCGGTGAAATGGCACAAGCTGGGCTGGAAATGCTGATCGTGGGATTCGAATCCTTCAGTCCGCGCGTTCTGAAGTGGTTCAAGAAGATGGTTACCGCCGAACAAAATCATCGTGCTGCCGAGATCCTGCATAAGCACGGCGTAAAAATCTGGGCAAACTACATTCTTGGGGTAAGGACCGATACCGGTTACCACAAGGAAGATGACTTCATGACAGTCGAGGGAGTGCTGCGCGCTCGGCCGGTGCACTTTTCCCCCGCCACCTACACCCCGATCCCCGGCAGCAAACTTTACGGATATTACAAGGAGAACGGTCTGATCCTGCTGGACGAGCAGGCCGAACAGCTCGGTGACAGAGGCGCGCGAATACCGAAGGTCAAAGGGATCGATTATGACTTCGTGAATGCGTTGATCATAGAAGATTCCTTCGTCATATAGCACCAGCGTCATATAGCACCAGGAACATTAATGGATGAGAAAGGCCGGTTTCGAAAAACTGGCTGATACATACTGTCAATTCCGAGGAGAGCGAATTATGAACAGCAGTCCTTCTAGCGAAGTCCACGTGGAAAGATTTTCTCCTGAGCTGCCGGAACCGGCCATAAGGCAGGAGCATTTCCACAGATATGTCATGGCTTCGCGGTTTACCGCCGGAAAACGCGTCCTGGATCTGGGCTGCGGGGAAGGTTACGGTACCTGGATTATTTCGAGGTCTGCCAGTGAGGTAGTGGGGATGGATGTAGGCGGCGAAACGATCTCCAAGGCCAGATCAAGGTATGTTGCCGAAAATCTGAGCTATGTGGCCGGGCATTCGGGATCTCTTCCATTTCCTGAAAAATCTTTCGATATGGTGGTCTGTTTCGAACTGATCGAACACATCCCTGAAGCCGCGCAAGTGGATTGCCTGGCCCAAATCAAGAAGGTCCTTAAGCAGGACGGTGTGCTGTTGATTTCCACACCCAACGGATCTCTATCTACTCACCCGAACGAGAACCCATACCACTTGAGGGAAATGGATCTGCCCGAATTCACGGACCTGATTGCCTCTCGGTTCAAAAATGTCACCCTCCTGGGCCAGAACTCGTATGTAGTATCTGATATCCATCCACTTGCCAACGAAGGTCTCGAGTCGACTGTTTCATACAGGGGCGTGTGTGGGGACGGGAAGTTGGAGTTCTCCTCGGACCACGGCACAGACCCGCTTTACTATATTGCTGTTGCCTCCGATGGAACGGCCCAGCCTCTCGCAAGGACCTACTTTCATGAATCCGGAGCTTCCACGGCCTATTACAATGCGGAAATCAAGAAACACTCGGAGGAAATCAAGAGACACGCGGAATTGCTCCAACTGGCGTATCACGGAATCTACTGCGCGGGTGAAATCCTGAAGCATATGCGTTTCCACAGTGACAGGCTGAAGGGGCAAGCTGCTCATCGGGGGGAAACAAATGCAAAACCGCTGCAGAGCTCCCAGAAAATTTTAAAGGTCCCTACCTTAGGACGTATCCCCTTTTTTGGTTCCAGGAAGAAGCAGCAAATCAATCATCCGGCGCAAGATGCACAAGCACGCCCGATATTGCCGGAAAGGAGCGAGACCTTCAAGGAACCGGATCTGAGCAGCATGCTTGCCCCTCTGAACCCGGGCCCTTCCATCGACATCGATGCAACAGTGACCGTGGTCATTCCGGTTTACAACGGCGGAAGCCGGTTGGAGGCTCTCCTCCAGAGCATCCGTTCGCAGAAAAAGATAACCCCGCCCGAGGTCCTCATAATTGATTCCGGTTCCACGGATGGCTCACCCCATGTGGCAGAACGGTACGGGGCAAAGGTTGTAAATATTCCTCAATGCGAGTTCTGCCATGGCGGCACCCGCAACATGGCCCTTGAGCATGCAACGGGGGATTTTCTGCTCTTCACCGTCCAGGATGCGCTTCCGAAAAACGAATATTGGCTGCACGCAATTATATCCTCATTTCTGGCCAACCCAAGGATGGACGCTCTTTCAGTGCGCCAATTAGTAAACGATAGTGCCGACCTGTACAGCCGTTTCGAAAACGTCCGGCATAATTCGGTGCTTGGCTATCAGTCCGACTGCATTTCCATCTTACCGGATAATTATGCCGATCGAGATCTGCACATGCTGAGGCCATTCACTCTGCAGCATATCAGTTCTTTCGACAACGTCTGCTCGTGTGTGAGGCGAAGCTTCTTCAGTATGATGCACTTCGCTCCGCTCGCAAACGCGGAAGATATGGAATACGGCGTTCGCCTGCTGAAGAACCGGAAGCAGATAGGACACCTTGTTTCAACAGGCGTATACCACTGGCATATGAGGACGCCTGATTATTTTATGAAACGGAACTATGTCGGGGTCGGGTCCAGGTTCCAGGTGCTTCACATCAGCCCTCCCGCTCACATCAGAGGACTCGGCTTTGGCCCCCTGATGGAATCGATATGCAGTGCTTACAATATCTTACGCGGTATCCTGGGTGAAGTATCCGCCGTTGAAAACTCGGTTGGGAAAATATTGACCTTCATACAGACATCTCTCAAGGAGACCATCCAACGAGGTGACTTTTCGATTAAACGAACTCACAGGGCGGCAGTCCGGGACACCGACGAAGAAAATATTGAGAAATTGCTGCGAAATATTCTTGGCGGGCATCAGGATATAATGTCTGCTTGCAAGGTCAAGGGCAATTATATAATGAATGACCTGGTAGCGGGGGTTTCGCACCTCACCGATTATGTTCTGAGTAATTCTCATTCGCCGGACGATGGGCGAGGTGAGATAAGATCGGCGATTTACAAAATTTTCGCCACTATATCTGGGAATTTTCTGGGGGACCTATACACCTATAGAGAATGGATCGAAGAGGTGGACTACGAGATGGAAGTTGCAGATTCTTTTCTAACGCAAGGAATTTGCCGTATGGAGCGGAAAACCATTAAGTCTAATTCAAAAGGTTCAGTAAGGCTTCAAAATCCATCCGGCGCTGCGTACGCTGAGCTGCCGTGGCTTTCGTATCATACAGACCGTCTGTATTCTAAATACAAAGATCGCCCTGTGAAGCTCGGTTGTAAGCTGATATGGTACTCAGCAGCTTCAGGGATAAGGAGAGCCTGTGGTATGCAAAGATAGTGTTCAATCGACCGATTATCTGTATTCGAATCGACCTATTCTCTGCTCTTGCTCCGTCTCATGTAAGCGTGGGAGGTAGATTTTATGCTTGGTCTGTCAATACTTCGGCGATTTCTGCGCCGAACTTGTTCCGATGAAACTCAGATATCCAAATCAGAAAGCTGAGCCGAGCCCATCGCGGCTCAGCCGAACCCAGTACGGATCAGTCAGAGATCGATCTACTGGCGAGCACGGAAACCCATATTTTCCATCTTGAACTGACGGGCCGTTGTAATCTGCGATGTGTATATTGTGCTCAACGCCAGCCTGAATATATAGGCAGCGATATGGAAGTTTCTGATTTCGACCTGCTTGTGCAGCAGCTTATACTAAGTTGCGTTCAAGCAAGGCCGCCCCGTCCTCGGACGCGGTTTGAACGAGAATGAAACTTGGACCTTGCCCTGCCGGATGCATCATTCTAAAAGAACAAGCTCGGGCGCGGCAGCAGCCAAGGTCCCTCGATCACTGGAGCTCGATGCCCCTGTTCAAGCATGGCCCCGGGCCGCTTTTTGAACACTGATGAGGCTTATGCACTCTCCCACAAGAGAATATTTACAAAGGCCACCCCGGGCTGTCGTTCCCATACCCTATTAAAGGAGACTGACAACGATGGCCCAGAAGCGTAAGAATGCACCAGGCAAAGGCCGCAAAGGGCAGCCACACTCTTTGAACCCAATTCAACCCAATGCAGCCGGTATCGATCTGGGCTCACGCGAGCACTGCGTGGCCGGTCCACCTTTACCGGACGGTTCCCCTAACGTAAAGCATTTTGGAACCACAACCCCGGAACTGTTGCGCCTCGCCGGATGGCTTGAGCAGCAGAAGATCGCTACTGTCGCCATGGAAAGCACCGGAGTATACTGGATCCCCCTATTTGAAATCCTCGATAGCCGCGGCTTCGACGTCCAACTGGTCAATGCTCGCCAGATTAGTCATGTTCCGGGCCGCAAAACCGACATGATCGATTGCCAGTGGATTCAATTACTGCACGCCTGCGGATTGCTCCGGGGGTCTTTCCGACCAGGCGAGGACATCTGTTGCCTGCGAGCTCTCATACGTGAGCGCAATACAATTGTAGACCTGCGTTCCGACTGGGTCCGACGGATGCAAAAGAGCCTCGACCAGATGAACATTTGCGTGCATCACGCCGTTTCGGATATTACAGGCCTTACCGGCATGGCAATTATCCGTGCCATTATAAGCGGTGAACGGGACCCTCGTGCCCTGGCGAGTTTGCGTGATTGCCGATGCCAGAAATCGGAAGACAGGATCGCCGAGGAGCTCACCGGTAACTGGCGCCTTGAGCACCTGTTCAACCTTGGTCAAGCCCTAAAGGTTTATGATCAGCTATGTGGCGTCATCGCCGACTATGATGCCGAGATCCTCAAGTACGTCAACTCCTTGCAACCTCCTGACTCAAAGGATTCATCGGCACCGCCTCCGGCATCCAGAGCCAAAGCGACTAAATTTTCCAAGCTGGGTCAGGAGCCAATGCGCCAGGCCCTTTATCGCATGTCGGGCTTTGATCTCACTACAATTGACGGCATTGGTGTTGATACCGCCGCCGTTATCATGAGTGAGTTAGGTCCCGACCTGTCTGTATTCCCAGATGAAGGCCACTTCGTTTCGTACTTGCGTCTAGCGCCAAATATCTCGATCAGCGCAGGCAAAAAGGTCCCAGGCAAGTTCCGGGCTGTCACCTCCACGCGGGTGTGCAATGCATTGCGCATGGCCGCAACAAGTTTGCGCAATTCGAAAACGGCACTTGGAGCCTACTATCGCCGCATCTCGAGACGCAAAGGCAAGTCGGTCGCCGTTTTTGCGACGGCCCGCAAGTTGGCCCAACTGGTTTATCGGTTGATCCGTTATGGCCAAGCATATGTTGACACAGGCTCCGATGTCTACGAGGCCCGTTTTACCGAGCGTCGTTTGGCAACGTATGCCAGAACTCTTAAGCAAATGGGCTATAAAATCGAACCATTAGCTGCTTAGGGGCGTTCATTGTCCCTTCAAGTTTCACAAGAGGCAGGGCGGGGATAAACCCGCGCCCCTGCGGCATTGTCGCGCGGTTCTTTCGTAGGGGAGGGGGAGCGTAGCGCTGTATGCCCTCCCGTAGCACCCGGCTTGAACGCAACTCCGTATGAGTGCCTCACCACCTGTAGGCATCATTGGATATCCGGTAGTTCCAGACAGGAGCCGCCCAGGCGCGAAGCCTCATCCTCGATCGAGGTCAAGCCCTCCGAGTCGACAAATAAATTCTTCAGATTATTGCGCAGCGTCTTGGGCTGGATCACCATAAGCCACCCTTCTGCAAAGGGCGCATCCTGGAATCTTGCTGTAACCTGCTGTAACCACATACTTGCCAACCGTCCCTGGAAATGGTAGATGAACATGAACTTGAAGCGGCAGACCGCCGGATGCTGCCTGCCCGAAATTTGACCAGAGAATCGAGGGGTTTTTGTCTCATGGACAAGTTGCATCTGCAAGCTCTGGCGTTGGCTGCAATTTGCATATTGCTTGGAACAGGTTGGAAAACACTGCTCAAACTGGCCGCCGTACAATCTAGCGGCATGTCTATTCTGGAGATCGGCGTTGGCGGCCTTATCCGCAAGTTTCTGGTTGCGCCTTTCTGGCCAGCCTCTTACGCAGTCTTTGAGCGCAAGTCGCCCATGTGGGAAATCTTTTCCGTATTTCCGGGAAGCGAAGCATTTCAGCAAACGGAAATCAAGCGAATCAGTGAGGCGGCCCCCAAATTTGGCGTTATTAACGACCATGCTCTGAACTCACGCGATGATCTGCGTTTTGAAAATACCCATCCTTCGATCTACAGGTGCATCCAGCAGAACTTCGAGCCAGTGGAGGAACCTCTCGAGGCAATACAGTTATATGTTTACAGGAGCAAGCCGGTCGCGCCATGAAAAAGATCGCTATTTTGCAGTCCAATTATATTCCTTGGAAGGGCTATTTTGACCTCATAGCTGCGGTCGACGAGTTTATTCTTTACGATGAGGTGCAATATACTCGCCGCGACTGGCGCAACCGCAACAGGATAAAAACACCGAATGGATTGCAATGGTTGACCGTTCCCGTAAAGGTCAAGGGCAAATACCTCCAAAGCATCCGGGAAACCGAAGTCGATGGCAATGATTGGGCCGAATCACACTGGAAGGCTCTCTGCCACAACTACTGTAGGGCTCCCTACTTTCACAAAATGGCGGAAACCCTTGGACCGCTATTCATGGAAACTGAACATACCTATTTATCGCAGCTAAACCGGGTGTTTATCAACTGGGTGTGTGGTCAGCTCGGCATAAAGACCCAAATATCCAACTCTTGGGAGTACAGATTGTGTGAAGGCAAAACAGAAAGGTTAGTTGATTTATGTGTGCAGGCTGGGGGCGATGAATACATTTCAGGTCCTTCCGCAAAAAAATATATCGATGAATCTATATTCGCGGAAAGTGGAGTTAGGCTGACCTGGTTTGACTACGATGGTTACCCGGAATACCCTCAGCTTTGGGGCGAATTCGCTCACGAGGTTACCATTCTCGACTTGTTATTCAACTGCGGCAAAGACTCGCATCGTTACATGAGGAACGTACGCTCATGAGGCTTTCTATTGTTGCAACACTCTATCAATCCGCGCCGTATATCACCGAGTTCTATCAGCGCGCAAGTGCTGCTGCAAAACAACTCGTGCAAGACGATTACGAAATCGTTCTGGTGAACGACGGATCACCCGACAACAGTCTCGACATTGCCGTGCAACTCACCGAGAGGGACAGCCATGTTGTCGTAGTCGACCTTTCACGTAACTTTGGCCATCATAAGGCAATCAGGGCTGGGCTCGAACACTCTAGTGGAGAGACAGTTTTTCTTATAGATAGTGATTTAGAAGAAGAGCCAGAGTGGCTAACAAGTTTTTCAGAGCAAATGACCGCCGATAAATCTGACGTAGTCTATGGGGTACAGAAAGAGCGTAAGGGCGGATGGTTTGAAAGATGGAGCGGTTATTTATACTACGCTAGCCTCAATTGGTTGTTAAATATCGATCATCCAAAAAATATTATTACGACAAGATTAATGACACGACGCTACGTTAACGCTCTTTTAAGCCATAGAGAGTCGGAGACAGTTATGTCGTGCCTATGGGTTATTACGGGATTTAAACAAAGCGAGCAGATTATCACAAAACATTCGACGAGCAGCACAACTTATGGCATGTCAAAGAAGTTAGGTCATTTGATAAATGTTATAACGTCATTTAGTGAAGTCCCACTTAAATTGATATTCGTTTGTGGTGTTTCTGTATTTTGCAGCGCTCTTTTATGCGCGTCTATTTTAGTTGTTAATCGTCTTGTTAGATCACAGTCGGTTGCTGGTTGGACATCACTCATGGTTTCGGTTTGGCTACTGGGCGGTATGATTATTTCGTTTATTGGAATAATTGGCATTTATCTTGCCAAAATATTCACTGAGACAAAACAACGGCCGTATGTAATTATCAGGCGTATATATGGAAAATATGAATAATAACATTAATTCAAATTACGAGCGTCATTATACCGAAAGGACTAACTTAAAGGTCTATCCTACCGAGTTCGTAGTGAGGACTTTTTTGGCGAATTATCCACATCTTAATTTAAAGAAACCTACATCTGGAAATACAATTCTGGATGTTGGGTTTGGTGATGGACGAAATACGGCTTTTCTGTGTGATTGTGGATTAACTGTAAGCGGAATCGAAATTACACAAGGGATTGTGGATCAGACACGTACACGGCTATCAAAACTCGGACATAACCCAGACTTGCGAGTGGGGAGAAATAGCAGCATTCCCTTTGAGGAGGGACAATTTGATTATATTTTGGCTTGCCACTGCTGTTATTACTGCGATGAAGGTCAGGCCTTCCGTGATAACCTGAAAGAATATTCCAGGGTGCTAAGAAAGGATGGATTCCTGATCGCGTCGGTAGCAAACAAATCATCGTATATATTCGATGGTGCCAAAGAGCTTACTGACGGATCCTTGCTCGTCATGAATGATCCATACAACAATCGTAATGGCTATCGGCTCCATGCTTTTGCTACAACGAAGGACATCGAACAATACTTCTCGCCATTATTTAAGAACTTTTCCTTCGGTTATGCCGATAACGACTACTACGGAATTTTTGAACGAGTATTTTGGATTGTTTGTCAAAAAGGTTGATGCATGAAAAGAAACGTGCACTATTGTTGCTCTGAAGCTGTTTGTGACCATGCCCTTCTTTTGGAGTGTGATGATGGTTTGCGCTGTGTGAATGGACATGTTTTCCCGTATATTCCGGGGACGAAAGTGCCTCTCTTTGCATGCGAGGCCGAAGATACCAACGACTATGTGCTGGAAAATGCTGCCAATATCCACGACAATGCTCTTCGTTGGGTATTCGATACGTTCGAAACAGATGAACCCAGCTTGAGAAAGAGCTTGGTCTCGAGGCTACATTTATCCAAGGGTGCGACTGTTCTTGTTACGGGCGCGGGCGCAGGCAATGATTTGCCCTTTTTGGTAGAAGGTCTGGAAGGTGCGGGCGTCATATACGCACAAGATATATCTAAACAGATGTTGATGGCCGGTGTAGCCCGATATGGCTCCCAGCAACATACTTTGGGGGTAGAAATATACTTCTCCCTCAGTGACGCCACGAATCTACCATTTGATAGAAACGCATTCGATGCGGCGTATCATTTTGGAGGACTAAATCTATTCCGGAATATTCGAAAAGGGATTTCCGAAATGGACAGAGTAGTAAAGCCGGGGGGGCGGATAGTAATCAGTGATGAGGGAGTCGCTCCGTGGTTAAAGCCGACAGAACTGGGAAAAATGCTTATCAAGAATAATCCACTGTATGTACATGATGCCCCATTATCTCTTCTGCCTGACACTGCAAGATCTGTCAATTTGTCGTGGGAGTTGAGTAATTGCTTTTATGTCATTGAATTTACAGTCTCAGATACTCTACCCCACATTAATATCGACGTTCCGCATATTGGGAAGCGAGGAGGGAGTATTCGTTCACGCTATTTCGGGCAGCTCGAGGGGATAGACCCTTCCTTAAGAGAGCGGATTTATGCAGAAGCAGAGAAAGAAGGAATTAGTAGGGTTGCGTATTTAGAACGTTTGCTTGGAAGAGGCTGCATGTAATTTGTCGTGGTCTCTAAAATGATTGATTATTTTTGGAGAGAGGATGAAGGAACACCTGAAAAGTGGAAAACCATTTACATGGGGAAAGGCTGGGTTGGTTTTTGAACCAAATATGCCAGGTTTCACTCATGGGTCACATCCTTGTGCAATACATTTGAAGGATGACGTCTTTGTTGTGGCGTTCACGTGCCGCGATTTAAAACAACGGTCTCATATTTTTTTGTCATACGCGACGATTGCAGATGGTCGCATGCTGCTGACAGGAGCGCCAAAAATGGCTTTGGCTCCTGGCGAACCGGGATACTTTGATTGCGATGGCGTAATCAGTGTATGCTTTGTTACGTATAACGACGAGCATTATTTGTACTACGTTGGCTGGCAGAATCTTCCAGAAGGCTTATGGATTTGCGATACAGGCAGGGCGACACTAGACACTTCCAAGCTGATATTGAGGAAGGAGTTTTTAGGTCCGGTTCTCGGTCGGGATAAAAACAATCCGCTATTCGCTGCAGCTACGGCGTTTCACATAACTGGTGATGTTTGGCATACATGGTACAACTCAGGGGTTAAATGGGAGAAGACAGAACAGGGATGGCACCATCATTATGGTATACATCATGCCCAATCCAACAACGGTGTTGACTGGGTTTGTGACCCTGGACTCTGTGTTCCTTTTGCGGACGAGTATGAGTATGCCTTTGGCCGTCCTAGCGTTTATTGTAGTGGCGGCACCTATTTCATGTGGTTTGCCCACCGTGCCACAAAAGATATTTCAACTTATCGGATTGGTTTTGCTTCTTCACGTGACGGCTTGAAGTGGGATCGCAATGATGCTTTGGCAGGCATTGACGTCTCTTCTGAAGGATGGGACAGCGAAATGATCTGTTATCCATATATCTTTGAGCATCGCGGGCGGTTCTATATGCTCTATAACGGTAACGGGTATGGAAAAACCGGATTCGGATTAGCTGTACTGGAAAATGACCTATGAAAAAGATTATTCTCGCCGGTAACGCTATTACAGCTAACGTACTTAACTGCTATCTCGCTCAGGATAATAGATATCAGGTAATTGGATCGACTGTGGACGATGATTTTATGGAGAGCGGCGGGATAAAGGGTCTTGATACCATCGCTTTCTCACGTCTTAGCGAGGTACATAGCCCACAAGATTGTGCAGTGATTATGGCTATGGGATACGACGACATCAATCGTAGTCGTGAATCCATGTTCCACCGCCTTAAAGGACTGGGCTATCGAATTGAGACCTATGTTCACCCCGATGCTAAAGTCTACACTGAACACCCGTTGGGTGAAGGCTGTATTGTACTTCCTGCAGCAGTAATAGAGCCGCACGTTCGATTGAGTGCCAACAGTATGGTTTGGGCAAATGTAATCCTGGCGCACGATTCGAGCGTCGCTGAAAATTGCTGGATTGCGTCTGGTGCCGTTATTTCCGGACAGGCTCGGATTGAACGCAATGCTTTCATAGGGGTTAACGCCACAATCGTTAACAAAATGGTGGTGGGTGAGTACTGCATCATAGGCGCGGGCGTCTTGATTACCAAAAACACAAAAGCTTCCAGTGTCCATTTGGCCAGATCGGGAGAGGAACTCCGCTACCCTTCGCAGGATTACGTGAAATATTTCGGGATTTAATAATGAATAAGCATTTAGTTTCTGTTCTGGCCGATGTGTTCGGACTGCGAGCCGATCAGATCGTTCCTGAATTGAGTAAAAAAGATGTTGGGAGTTGGGATTCTCTGAAGCAAATGGATCTTGTGATGTCTCTTGAAAGAGAGTTCAGCATTGCCTTGGAAATCACCGACATCATCAGGATGAACTCTGTCGCGAACATTGCTGATGTACTCACAAGCAAAGGAGTTGACCTTGGAGCTTAAGGGTGCGGTAGTTCTGGTCACTGGTGGCGCCAAAGGGTTGGGCCTCGCCATTTCCACCTACCTCGAAGAGAAAGGCGCGCTTGTAATGGTGGCCGACCTTGATGCCGAGGCTTCTGCTGCATTACCTGAGACATTGGAACGATACGTCCTCGATGTTACTAGGCCGGACGATGCGAAAGCAATGGTCAAGGCGGCTGTAGAGCGACATGGGCGCATCGATGTCTTGGTCAATAACGTTGGGGTTATCTATAGCGAGCCTATGGTCAACATTATGAACTCGTCGGGGATGATGCATGATTACGACCGATTTCGTAAATCCATCACCGCAAATCTCGATTCCGTTTTCATCATGAGTTCGGCTGTGATTGAACAAATGGTGATGCGCCGAACCAAAGGCGTGATTGTCAGCATAAGTTCGATTAGTGCTTGCGGCAACGAAGGGCAGACGGCTTATTCAGCCGCAAAAGCCGGAGTCAACGCCATGACCGTGACGTGGTCCAAGGAGCTTGGGCGGCTGGGAATACGGTGCAACGCCGTAGCCCCTGGATTCATAGACACCGTTTCGACTCGTAATGCGCTGAACGAATCGATAGTAAAGCACATTCAATCCAATACGCCATTACGTCGCCTTGGGCGCGCCGAAGAGGTGGCGCAAGCGGTAGCTTCGGTCATAACCAATGATTTCATGAATGGCGTCGTGTTAAATATCGATGGGGGCTTGACAATATAAAATGATTAAGTTGGAAAATGGCAGTTACGATGAAATGTATAAGCTTTACCTGACGAGGGACTTCTTCTTTCCTTTGATTGCTGCTGTCTTGCTGGACGAACAGGATGGTGTGGTCTACGTCAACGATCCCGCATCTCCGTCGGAAGTATACGTTGAGCATGCTTTTGGATTTTCGCAGGTTTTCGGAGAATCCGTTAAGAGCTTTGAGCAGGAACTGGAGCGTTACCTGTTGATTGATAAGCGTTTTGGTCCAAGCAAGATTCGTCTATATGCTCCCTGCGTGCCTGAGTTTCTTAAATTCCCTGCGTATGAATCGCTTTGTTCATATAGACAACGTTTCACCATTAATATTGATGATTTGTCATATCAATATGGAGCTGAAAATGATCAGGAGAAGCAATTATCTCTGGGAAGGGTTGATGCAAATAATATTTCATTAATCGAAAAGAAGTTTGGTGTTGTCGGGAGGTTTTGGAGAAGTCCTGCCGAGTTTATTCAAAGGTCGAATGCAATTGTTGCTTTTTATGACAATGAACCTGCATCAATATGTTATTCAGCGGCTGAAGCCGATCATTGCGTTGAAATTGATGTGGTAACTTTGGAAGAGTACAGAACTTTAGGACTGGCCAAACTTGCTGTAACGAAGTTTGTTAATCGCTGTTTTGGTTTGTCGTTGCGCCCTCTTTGGGACTGTTTTACTAATAATCTAGGGTCCATGAAGCTTTGTAAGTCGGTTGGTTTTGCGGCCTCCCAAACGCCATATCCTTTTTTTACCATCGGTAAATAGCTGGAAAAGAAAGGTACACTAAAGGTTATGAGCAAACATTTTTACAATTTAGGCCTGTTGTTTACAGAAGTGGCGGCTGTCTATGCTCAACGGCCAGCTCTGCGTTATCCGGAGCATCAATACAGTTACTCTGACCTGTCACAGTGGGTTGATAGTTTAGCTTTGCTTTTGCTTGCCAATGGACTCCACACTGGTGACGTGATAGCTATCGGCAACAACAAGCGTCCTCTGTCTTATGCACTAATGCTCGCAGCCATGCGGCTGGGGGTCGCATATGTGAACATCGATGTCGCTTCCCCGTTGGCCCGCAACTCACATATTTTGGAGGTTAGCGGGGCAACATTATTATTTTACGATGATCCCATGTATACGCAGGACATTCAGGATTTGGCTCGGAAGAATAATTGCCGGGCCATGGCCCTCGAACCTGATGCGCTTCCGGAAGTTTCACGAGTTGATCGCGAGGTACAGCAGCGCCTTATGCAGCAGGTGGATGGCGCCTCGATCGCCTATGTGATGTTCACGTCCGGGTCCACAGGAATACCAAAGGGAGTTGCGGTCACACATCAGAACGTGCTGCATTTTATTTCGTGGGGCCAGCAGTATTTCGCGATCAGCGATCAGGATAATTTCGCTAACTTGAGTCCCATGTATTTCGATAATTCTGTTTTCGATTTTTATGTCGGGTTATTCTCTGGAGCTTCGCTCAGCCCTGCCTATAGAGAACTGATGAGCAGCCCGTATGAATTGGTCACCCATGTAGGAAAGATGCAGTGCAGCATATGGTTTTCTGTGCCATCACTTTTGATCTATCTTATAGCTATGAAGGCAATGATTCCCGAGGCATTGCCGATGCTTCGCTGTATCGTCTTCGGGGGGGAAGGCTATCCAAAAGCCGAGTTGAAGAAACTGTATGACTTGTTTTCCGGGCAGGCAACGCTGGTAAACGTTTATGGTCCTACCGAATGCACCTGCATCTGCAGTGCATACAGCTTGAGTGATGATGACTTCAAAGAAATGGACGGACTGCCGCCCCTGGGTCATTTGAACCAAAATTTCGACTACCGTATCCTTGACGATCAGAATCGGGACACCGAAACTGGGGAGCTTTGTCTCATCGGCCCCAACGTGGCAGCCGGTTATTTTAACGATCTGGAACGCAGTGCTGCATCCTTCTTTACCCTGTCTGAGCCCCGGCGTTTCATGAAGCGTATGTACCGAACGGGCGATCTAGTAAGGGAGGTCCAAGGGGTTCTTCATTTCGTAGGACGCAAGGACAACCAGGTGAAGCACATGGGCTACCGTATCGAATTAGAGGAGATCGAGCACGCCCTTGTAAAACTTCCCCAGATAAATCAAGCCGCCGTGATTTATCAAAGAACAAATGCAGCCTACGGGAAACTTATTGGTTTCGTTGCGAGTTCTGCTGATGTGGATGAGAAAGTCCTGTTAGCCGAGTTGGCCAATCTCCTCCCGGCATATATGATTCCCAGCAGTCTTGTGGTCAAGGTTGAACTGCCCAAGAATCCGAATGGTAAAGTAGATCGGGAGCGACTCCGAGCCCTCATTGACAGACAGAGATGAAGACATTGATGGCAAAATCCCCGGATTTCGCCAAGTCATCAGGTATGGTGTCGTGGGCGTACTCAACAACCTGCTTGGCTATCTCATTTATTTGCTGCTAACTTCTTGGGGGCTTGATCCCAAGGTCGCCATGTCTGTTCTTTATCAAAGGGAATTTCGTTTTCATGCGGCGCGGCGCGCGCGATGAGATCATCTTCGGTATACCTTCAGCTCCGATTCTGATATTCACTTTTGGAAAATTCGTTTAGCGACCGCAAGTACCTGTGAAAGAAGAGTGTTGAAGATGGCCAAGAAAGACGAAATCCCCTTCAACTGGCCCCACATGACCGGCAAGGAACTCTATTATATCGCGGAAGCCCATTTCAAAGGCTGCCTGGCCGGTGATGGCCCTTTTACAAAGATCTGCCAGAAGTGGTTCGAGGAAAAAACGGGTTCCCCCCGCACACTGTTGACTCATTCCTGTACCGCCGCCCTGGAAATCGCCGCCTTGCTCCTGGATTTAAAACCAGGCGATGAGGTCATCATGCCCTCCTATACCTTCGTATCCACGGCCAATGCGTTCGTGCTGAGGGGAGCCATCCCTGTTTTCGTGGACATCCGGGAAGATACGCTCAACCTCAACGAGGGTTTGATCGAGCAGGCGATTTCGCCCAGGACGCGGGCGATTGTTCCGGTCCATTATGCCGGAGTTTCCTGTGAGATGGACGCTATAGTGCAAATCGGCGCAAGACGCGGTCTGAGAGTCGTCGAGGACGCGGCTCACGGTGTGATGGCCACCTACAAAGGGCGAGCCCTGGGAAGCATCGGGGACCTTGGAGCATATAGCTTTCATGAAACCAAGAACCTGATTTCTGGCGAGGGCGGGGCGCTTCTGCTCAACAGCCCCGAGTTCATCTCAAGGGCCGAAATTTTTAGGGAAAAGGGGACCGACCGCAGCCGTTTCTGCCGTGGAGAGGTCGATAAATACACGTGGCAGGATATCGGGTCATCCTACCTTCCGGGGGAATTAATCGCCGCTTTCCTTTGGGCGCAACTAGAGGAGGCTGAGCATATCAACGCAGTGCGCCTGGCAGCGTGGAAGCGCTACAATGATCTTCTCGAACCCCTTGAATCCGGAGGATATCTACGGCGGCCTATTGTACCTGTTGAATGCCAACACAACGCGCATATGTATTATGTCCTCTTGGCACCGGCAATTGATCGGAAGGAAGTCATCCAAGAATTGCAAGGCAAGGGCATCACGGCTGTTTTTCATTATATTCCTCTGCATTCATCCCCCGCCGGCTTGCGCTACGGCAGGACAGTTGGAGAGATGCGGGTTACGGATTCCTCTTCTGCACGCCTGATTCGCTTACCCTTATGGATGGGTATTTCGGATGAACAGCAAGTCAGAGTGTTTGAAGCTTTATCAGATGCTATTAATCGCAATGTTAACGGCAGTTGCAAAGGTAAATGAATCAGCCTGTGCAACTGATTCGTTTGCCTCCCTGACATAAGTTTCGGAGCACAAGCAATGTAATAATGACAAGATGTACTCATGCCTTGGACGCCCATCCATTGCGCCGGAACGACTCCTCAAGGCGCTTCTATTGCAGATTCTCTACTCCGTACGAAGCGAGCGGGCCTGTGTCACCCAAGCCACAGGGACATGCGAAAGGGAAGCGGCAGCAGAGATGCTCAGGCAGTCCACCGGAGGAAGTGGGGCCACGGTAGGAGGCGATAAAGCTTATGACACCAAAGGTTTTGTCAAAGAGTGCCGCCGGTTAAGAGTTACACCCCATGTCGCCCAGAAACAGGACTCGGCCATTGATGGTAGGACAACCTGCCATGATGGCTATAAGGTTATCACACATACCCAACCGGCTTCGACCCGTTGTGAATCAGCCTTTTCATAGCCAGGTTGAACAGCCATGATTTGGGCTCCCATCTCCGGACCATCACCGCGGACCAGGGAGCGCAGCCCTCACCTCAGGAGGGTTTTCCTTTGCGAGCCAATGGATGTAGCGCTCCACACATTCGACAATGACGATGTCCGGCTTTTCACGCTCTATAAGCTCCGGGGTGAACTCGAATTTCCAAACGAATACGCTTCTTCTGAAACTCTCGGAGAGGAACGGAATTAGGGACTCAGAGAATGAGTCGCGGAATACCACTGCCTTAGGGAGGTGCGGATCGTCAACCTCCATAATGATCGTATCGCGTCTCCCCTCCGCTGAATTGGCAAGTGGAGGCGAAAGATCCCGAGCCCTGGGAGTGAACTTAGGGACAAGCATGATTTGCTCGTCCGTGAAGTAATCGCCCAGAGAAAGCACGGCTGCTTCGTACCCGTCCTTGAATCTTTGAATATTGACCGTGAAGTCATCTAGGGAAAGCTTTTTTACGGTGGGGAATTGGAGGGCGATCCGCTCTATGAGTTCCCGGTACGCGATGAAGGCCCCATAATCGTTCCAATGAGTGTCGGTTTTGTAATAGAGGCGCTGAGTTCGTTTTGCCTTAGAAAGGGCCTCGCGCACATCCACGAATTCCAGCTTCGGATAGTAGCATTCAAGATAAGCCTTTACCTGGTCCAGGCGCGATTCCTTCCCTATTTTATGGATGTACCGGGGGAGGTATTCGCTATACACGGTCGGCTTGTTGGGAGCGACAAGTATGAAAAACTTTATGCCTTTCCCTTCGAGCCAGGCGCGCCGCTCTTCGAGGACCCTGCCCATTTTCTCCAGGTCTTCGGATTTGAATGGAATCACGTTGATGTAATCATCCAGGGCCCTTTCTTCTGTATAGAAGAGCCATCCCTCCCGCCCGAGCCTCACCTGCATGATTGTGTGCGAATCGTCGAAGGTGTTCAGTCTCAGCAGCCCATTCCATAGGATGAGCCTGTCCCGAAACCCGAACGAGTCGCCGTAGTATCTCTCGAACTGTCGGACGTATTCCGGAAACGAGCTGAAAATGAGGCTGGGTTCGGGCGCTTTCGCAATCTCGCGTTTCTCTTTGGAAGCCGTACTGCCACTTCTGCCGGCAAGCTCCATAACATGAGGTACAATCACCAAAAGAAGGAAACAGAGGCAGATTGCAACCTGTGCGGATTTACCAATCTTTGTCAAGTCCATTGAGCTTGGAACTTCCCATAGATGAATGGAGAAAAGTGGAGACGGCGATTTGCATGACCGGCGCCACCAGCAGAATGATCGTAAACACCACGACCGCAATGGAGCAATTCAGCTCGAGGAGGCGAGTCAACCGGCTGTTGTTTCGCGCTTCCACCCAGCCGCGAAACCGTTCTCCCATAATGGAAAGAGGCCCCGACCCGGCGCCCCGGACTATGAGGGCCAACAACAGTTGACTGCTGACAGACTCATATATTAATAATCGAACAGTATGCAGGGAAAACGAGCACTCTTCCGCCCGCTGTAAATCCGCTATTTAATAGCCAGGTTGAACAGCCGTCATTTCGGCTCCCATCTCCGGACCGTCATCGCGATCCACTGAGCGCCGCCGCCCTTACTTCAGGAGAGTTTTCTTCTGAAAGCACATGGATATAGCGCTCCACGCATTCGATAATGACGATGTCCGGCTTTTCACGCTCTACGAGCTCCGGCACGAAATCCGATGTCCAGGCGAACACGCTTCTTCTGAAACTCTCGGAGAGGAACGGCTTGAGGGCAACAGTGAAGGAATCATGGAATATTACTGCCGTGGGGAGGTGCGGGTCGTCAACCTCCGTGATGCTGATGGCGCCTCTCGCCGGCGCTGAATTGGCAGGCGGGGACGAAACATCCTGGGCCCTGCGGTCGAACTTCGGGACAAGTTTGACCGTCTCTTCCGCGAGGCGATCGCTTAGAGAAAGCATGCGCGCAAGGCCCCCGCCCTTGAATTCTTGAACTTGGAGAGTGAAGTCATCCAGAGAATGCCTTTTTACGGCGGGGAAATGGAGGCCGATCCGCTTCATGAGTTCCCCATATGTGATGAAAGCCCCATAAGCGTTCCAATGGGTGTCGGTTTTGTAATAGAGGCGCTGTGTCCGCTTTGCATTGGAAAGGATTTCACGCGCGTCCAGGAATTCCAGCTTCGGATAGTAGCGTTCGAGATAAGTTTTTGCCTGGTCCAGGCGCGATTCCTTCCCTAATTTATGGATGTACCGGGGAAGATATTCGCTGTAAATGGTGTGCTTGTTGGGAGCAACAAGTATGAAAAGCTTTATGCCTTTCCCTTCGAGCCAGGCACGCCGCTCATCGAGGACCCTGCCCATCTTCTCCAGGTCTTCGGATGTGAAGGGAATCACGTTCATATAATCTTCCAGGACATTCTCGCTTGCGTAGAAAAGCCATCCCTCCCGCCCGACCGTTACCTTCATGCTTGAGTGAACATCGTCGAAGGCGCGCAGTCGCAGGAGCCCATTCCACACAATGAGCCTGTCCCGGAGCCCGAACGAGTCGCCGTAATATCTCTCGAACTGACGGGCCCATTCCGAAAACGAGCTGTAAATGAGGCCGGGATCGGGCGCTTTCGCAATCTCGCGTTTCTCTATCGAAGCCGTATTGCCCCCTCTGCCGGAAAGCTCCATAACGTGAGGTACAATCAACACAAGAAAGAAAGAGAGGCAGATTGCAACCTGCGCAAGTTTCCCGATCTGTGTCAAGTCCATGGAACTCGGCTTCGGCATTAAAACTTCCCATAGATGAATGGAGTAAAAGTAGAGACAGCGATTTGCATGACCGACGCCACCAGGAGAAAGATCGTAAACACCACGACTGCAATGGAGCAATTCAGCTCAAAGAGGCCCGTCAGCCTGCGGTTGTCTCGCGCTCTCACCCATCCGCGCAACCGTTTTTCCAGGGCGGGAAGAGGAGCCGACCCGACGACCCCGACTATGAGGGCCAACAACAGTTGACTGCTGACAAAACTCATATAATAGTAATCGAAAGAGTGCAGGGAAAACGAGCACATGGCCCACAGATAGGACATGGCGACATGGAGGTTTTCCGCCCGGAAGAAGACCCAGCCGATCATCACGACAAGAATCGCGTAAAGGTGCCTCAGGGGCTTCCATGCGCCTTCCAGTACTCGCCCCACAGGTCCCCTCTCCAGGGCCAGGAAGACCCCGTAATAGCCCCCCCATATGACGTAGTGCCACTGGGTCCCGTGCCACAGGCCGCAAAGCAAAAAGACCACGATAATATTGAATCTCGTTCTATGATTTGAGATCCTGCTGCCCCCGAGTGGTATGTAAAGGTAGTCCCTGAGCCACGTTGATAGAGATATGTGCCAGCGCCTCCAGAATTCCCGGATGGATCGCGAGATGTAGGGATAGTTGAAGTTTTCCATGAAGGTGAACCCGAACATGCGCCCTATGCCTATGGCCATGTCCGAGTACCCGGAAAAGTCGAAGTAAATTTGAATAGTGTAACAGACTATTCCTAGCCATGCCGTGGGCATGTCGAGCCCGCTCACACCTTTGAAAGCCTCATTGGCAAACTGGGATGCAGGGGTTGCCACCAGCACTTTCTTGGCAAGCCCCACCGCAAATCGGCGGACCCCGTAGGAGAAGCTCTCAAGGGTTATCGCCCTCGCTCCAAGTTCCGCAGAAATGTCCGTGTAGCGCACGATGGGACCGGCCACGATCTTCGCGAAATGGGACATGTACAACCCGAAATCGATCGCGTTTCTCTCCGCAACGGTCTTATTTCTGTAGATGTCTACGTGATAGGCTATAGCCGCCAATGTGAAAAAAGAGACGCCAAGGGGAAAGGGGATGTGGGCGGGATTGAAAACATCCGGGCCGAATATTCCAAGTGCGGCGCATTTGGCCACAATGAATTTGAGGACGGGGTTGAATAACCTCTTATAGTAGAACAAGAGCGCCACATTGAAGGTTGCAGCCGCAGTGAGGAACATCTTCCTCGACGTCTCAGTCCGCGCGTTCTGCAAGGTGAGCCCCAGCGCATAGTTGACCAACGTCGAGAAAGCTAGAACCCATAGGGAACCGGCGTCACCCCACAAATAAAAAAAGACGCTTGCCGCAAGGAGCAGGAAGTTTTTCGCCTTGCGCGGCGTGAGCTGGTAAATCAAAAGCGTCAAGGGCAAAAAAATAAAAAGAAAAACAGGAGAACTGAAGGACATCGCCCGCTAAAGCCTCCGAAATGGGCACTGAAAATCGATTGCTCACTAAATGTTTCTAATGTTTCAGGGTTTTTGCCAGCTCTTTTTGCCTAATCCCGGGCTGCCTTCCCCTTTTGATCCCATCCATCGCGTCATTTTTCGCAGCAACCCGGGTTCATCGTCTTTGGCCGCCGCAGGTAAAACGGGGTCGGGGGTATGCCCCAACGCGTCTGCAGGCGGTTCTTCCCCTGGCGCGTCCTCTCGCATCCCCGAAGACCCAGCATGCAAATTTGCCTTGAAGTCATGCACCAGCTCCGGTCTGCTCATCTCCAGGAAGCACTGCAGAAAAGCGTCGTAGCCCATGTCGGGAAAAAGGAAACAGAGCTTCTTGTAAAGGTACTCCGGGTCGTGGACCAGCCGAGGGAAATGAAGCAGGGTGACAGGGATGTCATGCTTGGCAATCACGAAAAACAGGTTGTGGAGCATTCGGGCGAGAGTGGACTCCTGTTCTTCAGGCGCCTTTGTGTTCATAAGGCCCCCGGCCACCTTCTCATCGGGGGCGGTGCGCGTATCCCTGTCCACCGCCCTTCGGCTCTCGGCGGCTGAGTATAAGTCACGCATCGGGATTATCGCATGGTCGATGACGATCTCATCTCCTTGTACAAGTTCGTCCAGGTCATCGCACAGAAACGGGCTTTTTATGATGTAGGGCGCATCCGCTTGCCTGATATCCAACTCCAATCCGGCGTTGCACTTAGGGTCGACCTTTCTCTTTAGATTCAAACGCCCGTTCCAGCGTTTCGGGGCTATGAACGACGTGGGATTGTAGTAGCCGGTGTCCAATTTAAGTGCGGTAAGCAACTGGACCAGGAATGTCGTGCCTGCGCGTCCGGTGCCTGAGATGATGACATGATGTCTGGACATGGTATCTCCTCGATGCCTTACTACCCGACTATGTCGGCTATTCGTGTTGATATGTGCTGATCTTCGTTGCGGGTGGTTAAATACGTCCGGCAACCCCCTTGCATACCTCACAACCGGCGATCATGCAAGCGGTCTTCACCTGAAAAACGAACCGGTCGACTGCGCACAGGCGCCGAAGCACACTTTAGATCCGGCTTGTCCGGTTATTCTGACAAGAACTGACATGAACGTCAACCTTGACACCCCGGCATCGATTTCACAATCCGGTCCTGTCAAGGGACGCCAACGTCGCGTAGGATCATCCGAAGAGAAAAAACTTGATAAATTAACAAAAATGAGTGAATGAGATTCCCTGAAGTCTCCGCCCCCGATCGAATCTGCTGCCAGGCAGGTCACCGCGAGTTGCTGAATCGGGATAAACGTCCAATTTGCCGCTAATCTACTGGGGATGGATCGTATGGAATCTGTGAATCTTGATCGACAATATGTTCGAGGGGTATGTATCTGGTTTACGGGCCTGAGCGCCTCCGGAAAATCCACCACTGCCGAGTCGCTGGTGCGCCTGGTCCTTGAGCAGGGCCGCAGGGTGACGATGCTCGATGGTGATGTGGTTCGCACTCATCTGTCCAAAGGACTGGGATTCAGCAAAGAGGACCGTGACGTGAACATACGGCGGATCGGTTACGTGGCTTCTGAGATCGTGCGTCATGGCGGCTTTGTTGTATGTGCGGCGATCAGCCCCTATTTGGCGATCCGCGATGAGGTGCGCCATATGATGGAAGTAGGCCGCTTCATCGAGGTCTATGTCGATACTCCCATAGAGGTCTGCGAGCAGCGGGACCCAAAGGGGCTGTATGCTAAAGCGCGTCAGGGGGTCCTGAAAGGTTTTACGGGGATTGACGATCCCTACGAACCCCCGTTCCAGCCGGAGATCACGCTGGATACAGTCGCAAACTCGGAGGAGGAAAACGCGCGCCGGATCCTGGATTTCTTGATTCAACGAGGTATTATGGATGGCGTTCACCTCGCGAGGGCCTGAGCCGTAATCCATTGGTGAAAGCAGAGTTATGATGATGCACGTCGCAACGGCCCGTAGGGCGGGCTGAGCCTGTAGGGTGGATCAGCCCCGTAGCAAGGATGGGTGGAGCGAAGCGCAACCCATCAAGCCCGTAGAGTCTTTTCGTAAGAGTTATTTATGTCCCTTCGGGATTTCTCCGCGTCTTCGCGTGAAACACTGCGTTTTCGAAACAGAGTAGAGTTATGGTATGATGATACACATTGCAACAGTTCACTGGCAGGATGACCGTTGGATCGATATTCAGCTAAAATATTTGAACGCTAATGTAACTCATCCATTCAAGATTTATGCGTTTCTAAACGGTTTGGAACGCGACCACCGCTCCAAGTTTTTTTATTCATCATCAGAGCCGATCCGGTCTCATGCAATCAAGCTCAATCTTCTGGCTGACATGGCTGCATTTAACGCCGAACATGGCGACGATCTATTGATCTTTATCGATGGAGATGCGTTCCCGGTGGGAGATGTTCTGCAGTTTGCGCGCTCAAAATTGAATGAGTACCCGCTCGTCGCCATACTTCGAAGAGAAAATGACGGAGACATTCAACCGCATCCATCGTTTTGCGTGACTACCATCAAGTTCTGGAAAGAAATAGATGGAGATTGGAAAGATGGATTCGGCTGGAAAAACACGAGGGGTGAAAATGTTACCGACGTCGGTGGAAACCTGCTGAAAATTCTCAATGAAAAAAAGATCGACTGGTATCCCATGCTAAGGAGCAACAGGCGCGATCTCCATCCTCTGTGGTTCGGACTTTATGAAGACCTTATATATCATCACGGAGCAGGTTTCAGACAACCGGTATCCAGGGCTGATCTGGCGGAATTGAGCGCCAAAGGGTCCGGACGCCTCCCCCGCTGGGTTCGCAAAGCCATCCCGAAAAGATTCCGGGGCCGGCCCCTGGCAAGAATCGAAAAGGAAAATGTGACTGCCTCAGAGAAGGTTTTTGCTTCTATTCTATCCGACCCTTTGTTTTATGAGTACTTCAGGGAATGCGATTAACCCCGGCAAAGGGCTGCCTCCGCCCCCCGGGTCTTGCCGCGAGATATGGCCAGGAGCTTTTCTGCCGCGTCCGAAACCGTGTAAGGAGAATCCGGGAAGCTTCGCCCATCCCAATCACCTCTGCCCCATCGTTCCAGGATCTGAGTAATCTGTACGCTGATCTCAGCGGGGGAATCGGCTTCGGCGGCGAAATGCCCCTGTTCGAGAAGCATTTTTTTCAAATGAGGGTTTTTGTAAACGATCCCCAAGATGGGCCTGTCCGCCTGGAAATATTCGTAAACCTTCGATGGGATTGTCTCATAGGAGAGGTCGTCCAGATTTTGAATCAATACCAGGGCGTCGCTTTTTCTCATTTCCCTGAGTGCATCCAACCTGGAAACTTTCCCGAAATCAGTGATGACTTCGCGATACTTGAACGTAGCAATGAGTTTGCCGGATAAGCTGTCCAGCGTGCCGTAGAGGTCGAATCGCACTTTCTCGATCAAATCGGGTTTTTGATCGAGCACTGTTTGAAGTCCTTCCATAAATGTCCGTGGATTGCGCGAGCCTCCAAAGGAGCCGAAATGGGCGAAACGGCAAAAATTCCCTTTCCGGTGGATAGTTTTCGGCTCGACAACCGCGCAGGCGCCTGGATAGATTACATGGGTTTTGGCGGCGTCGGCTGCGGTCCTGCGGACTGCCATTTCCCTTGCGCCTTCTGTCAGGAAAACGACCGAGGAGGCGTTCTCGAGAATGAACCTCTCCAGCCTCGAGTTGATCCTCAGGGCGGTTTTGCTCCTCGTCCAGTCCTTGAACACTATCGGGTCTTGAAGTTCCGCGATCCAGGGTATCTTTATGCAACGGGCCAAAAGACCCGCCGCAAGGTGAGCGCTTGCCGGCCCGCCCGTCGAATAGATCAGCTCGAAATGAAATTTCCTGTGCAACAGCAGCCCGCGCAGGAAAGCCAGCGGAAACCATGACCATTCGCTTTCGAGATTGATAATTGCTTTTTCGATGAGGTAGAGCGGGAGGATTGCCGCCAGCAGGGGAATGGCCGCGCATCTGAGAATTTTGTTTCTTCTTTTGATATACCTGAGCTCGAAGCGCACTCCTGAAGGTGCAACGGACGGGACCCTGTAGTGGGCGACATTGCTTGTTCGGTCTCCGCAGATGCTGGAAACTATGAAGGGTTTTACTCCGAGCGATGCGAGATGAGGAATTCGATCATCGATGTGCTGCGAGCTTGCCTTGCCGTCTATGTTCGAAAAATAGGAAAAGATTATCCAGCTTCCCGGAGGATGCTCTTTTGGCCTATTTGGTTTCATTCAATCCCATAAACTCAAATCCTTTTGGCTGTGCAAACAATGTTTTCCCAAATTTCCCGACGGAGTATAAAGTGAGATCACGATGGAGGGAAGGGAAATATTTCGCGGAACGCGGATCGATGGTTGTGCGTCCCGGCCTATAGATTATCCGTCGGCAATTATCGATTAAAGATCTTATTGCGATCTGCCGTCATAAAACTTGACTGATAATGATTCTTTTTGATAGTAATAGATAGTTTGCGTTTCCGCCCGGATCCCATGAGACCGGGACAGTATCGAACCAGGCGTCTGACCGTTCGGGCTGAGGCCTGGAGGCTCTGTGGTTTACAGATGGAAGGAACACGATGCGCATCATCGAGGTTTTGGGCGAGATGCAGCAGGCGCAGAAATGGTTAAAAGCTAGCTCTATGGCGATCCTCCTGACAAGAGGCTCCCGGGCGCTGTATGTCTGCCTGCCAAATTCCGCTTCTGAGTTTTATCCGCTTCCAGTTGATCTCAAGCGATATACGCCAGGAGGAAAGTCATGCGAAGGACCCTTTTAAAGTCTAAAATCCATCGAGCCCGTATAACCGACGCCGATCTCAATTATGAGGGCAGTCTGACGATAGACGCCGATCTGATGGAGGCGGCCGATATACTGCCCTACGAGCAGATAAAGGTTTACAATATCAACAACGGTGCCCGATTCGATACGTACGCTATTGCCGGTGCCGCCGGGCAGGGGGATATCTGCCTGAACGGAGCGGCCGCCCGGATGGGAGCGCCTGGCGACCTGATAATAATTGCGACCTATTCGAGTTATGATGAAGCTGAAATCGCAGGCCACGAACCTAAAGTGGTGCTTGTGGATTCGAGAAACAGAAAATGCCTCGACAAGTCTACAATGGATCTGGCGGTAGTTAAATAGTAGTTGAATAGGCGATATTTGAGCTGTGGCAGCCGGGCGTGTCCCGGTTGAATTGTCTTTCCTGAAAGAGGAGATTTTTCAATGTCAATGAGGAGTTATTTGTTCACGTCCGAATCGGTGACAGAGGGGCATCCTGACAAGGTGGCCGACCAAATCTCTGACGCTGTTCTGGATGCAATCATAGTGGAAGACAAAACAGCGCGTGTCGCCTGTGAAACCCTTGTCACCACAGGGCTTGCTTTTGTCGCCGGCGAGATTACGACCTCCACATATGTCGATATTCCCCATATTGTCAGGGACACCATAAAGGATATCGGGTACAACGATTCCACCATGGGTTTTGACTGGGAAACCTGTTCGGTGATTACCAGCATTGATAAGCAGTCGCCGGATATCGCAATGGGCGTTAACGCTGGCGAGGGGCTCTTCGAAGAGCAGGGCGCGGGAGATCAGGGGCTGATGTTTGGCTTTGCCTGCAACGAAACGCCGGTGCTCATGCCAATGCCGATCTACTATGCTCATCGAATTTCCCGGAAACTTGCCGAGGTCCGCAAAAACGGTGTATTGGATTTCCTTCGTCCTGATGGAAAAAGCCAGGTGACCGTCGAATATTACGATCACAAACCAAAAAGAGTGGACACCGTAGTTGTCGCTGCGCAGCACACGCCTCAAGTGACTTACTCCACTTTGCGCGAGGCGATCATAGAAGAAGTCATAAGGAAAGTAATCCCTGCGGAATTGCTCGATTCCAAAACCAAGTACTACATCAATACCACAGGGCGGTTTGTGGTCGGCGGCCCGATGGGAGACTGCGGTCTTACAGGAAGAAAAATCATCGCGGATACCTACGGGGGGCAGGGCAGCCATGGCGGAGGCGGCTTCTCCGGAAAAGACCCGTCGAAAGTCGACAGAACGGCCTCCTATATGGCAAGGTATGTGGCTAAAAACATCGTTTCCGCCGAGCTTGCTGACCGGGTCGAGGTTCAGGTTGCCTACAGTATCGGTGTGGCTGAACCTGTTTCGCTCATGATCGACACCTTCGGTACAGGGCGCATTTCGGACGAAAAGATTCAGGAAATTGTCCTGGAACTGTTCAGCTTCAAACCATCGAACATGATAAAGTACCTGAAGCTTGCCAGGCCGATATTCAGGAAGACCGCCTGCGGGGGGCATTTTGGAAGAGAAGATCCCGATTTTACCTGGGAGAAAACCGACATGGCCGAGACCATGCGCGATAAAGCGGGACTCAACGGGGTCTGCAGCAAGAAAGGCTAAAACTTTGTCTGATCCGCCGAGGGTTTTGCCTTACCGGAGGCGCCCCCGGCTTTTTCATGCTCTTTTTCCGAGCTGTTGTTGAACGAGGAGAATGAATGAATTTTGATGTCAAGGATAAGGGGCTTGCCGAAAAGGGGGGCCTGAGAGTGGAATGGGCTGCGCAGTCCATGCCTGTTCTGCGGTCGATTCAGAAAAGGTTCGCTTCCGAAAAGCCCCTGGCCGGAATACGAATGGCCGCGTGCCTCCATGTTACGACTGAAACGGCTGCCCTTGCACAGACACTCAAGGCGGCAGGCGCCGATCTGCGCATTTGCGCATCGAATCCCTTGAGCACCCAGGACGATGTGGCGGCCTTTCTCGCGGTTTCCGAAGGAATTCCTGTTTTTGCGATCAAGGGCGAGGACAAGGAAACTTACTACCGCCACATTCACAATGCGCTTGAACACAACCCGCAGGTCACGATGGACGACGGGGCGGACCTCGTGGGCATTCTTCATTCCGAGCGCAAAGAGCTTCTTTGCAACGTAATCGGCGGTACCGAAGAGACGACCACCGGAGTTATCCGGCTTCGCAGCATGGCAGAGAAGGGGATCCTTCAGTACCCCATTGTCGCGGTAAACGACGCGGACACCAAGCACCTCTTCGATAACCGCTATGGGACAGGGCAAAGCACTCTGGACGGAATAATCCGGGCTACAAACCGATTGCTGGCCGGGTCCAATTTCGTTGTGAGCGGATACGGGTGGTGTGGGCGTGGTGTTGCGATGCGCGCCTCCGGAATGGGCGCCAAGGTGATTGTGACCGAGGTGGACCCGCTCCGTGCTCTGGAGGCCGTTATGGACGGCTATCAGGTTATGTCCATGGAAAAGGCCGCGCCGATTGGCGACTTTTTTTGCACTCTGACCGGCGACATCCACGTGCTTCGCAAAGAACATTTCGAAATGATGAAAGACGGAGCTATCGTATGCAACTCAGGCCATTTCAACGTGGAGATCGATCTGGATGCTCTCCGTAAAATGGCCTCATCGGTTCGCAGCATCCGCGATTTTGTCGAAGAATTCAGTCTGCAGAAGGATAAAAGGATTTACGTGCTTGGCGAAGGCCGCCTTATCAACCTGGCTGCCGCGGAGGGACATCCTTCGAGCGTTATGGACATGAGTTTCGCGAACCAGGCTCTGTGTTCGGAGTATATGGCCAAGAATCATGCCTCCCTGAAAAAACAGGTCTATGGGGTACCGTTGGATATCGACCGGGAAATCGCCCGCCTCAAACTCGCCAGCATGGGAGTCAGGATAGATTCGCTCACCTCGGAACAGGACGCCTACCTGCACTCGTGGGAGATGGGCACTTAAGGCAAAGAGTTTTTTCGGCGGGACTTGAAGGCATATGAGCATCGAGAGAAGGGCTGCAATTTTCTGGCTCATGTGCCTTCTTCTCCTGACCGGCTGTCCCTCAAAACCTCCTCCGACACCTCAGCAACCTGCGGAACGGCCCCTTCTTGAACGGGTTTCCTCCCCGGCTCAGCTTCCGGATTTTCAAGACGACGGGTCCGTCGGCTCCCTTCGGTTGGCCATAGAGAAGAGTCTGTCGTGGTATGCGAAAAACTCTCGAGAAAAGCCTGTCTCACTGGGCAATCTGAGCATACCGTCAAAGGTTTTCATGGAGTCCATCGAGCATTTTGCCGCTCTCGCGGATTCCGGCCCGATTACTGCGGAAGTGCTTTGGAAGAATTTCGACATCTTCCGGATCGTCCCGCCGGACAACTCCGGGAGAATGTTCGTAACGGGGTATTATGAACCGGTGGTGGAGGGAAACCTCGAACCGGGAGCTGAATTCCGATGCCCTGTTTACCCCGTTCCATCTGATCTTCTCGTGATCGAGCTGGGCCGTTTCGACCCCGATAAATTCCATGGAGAACGGCTGGTAGGCCGTTTGCAAGGAAAGTATTTCGTCCCCTACTATTCACGCTCGGAAATAGACGGTAAAAAGGTCCTGGAAAAACCCGGAGCGCAATCGGTTGCGCCCCTGGCTAAGCCTCTTGTGTGGTTGAAGGACCCGGTTGACTGTTTCTTTCTGCACGTCCAGGGCTCTGGTGTGGTCAGGCTCAGCTCTGATGGCCGGCAAGTGCGGGTGGGATACGCAGGAGCCAACGGCCGGCCATATTACAGCATCGGCAAAGAGCTTATCGAGAGAGGGGCCGTTTCACGCGAGGAAATGTCGCTTCAGGCGATACGCAATTACCTGCGGTCTCACCCGGAGGGGCAGGATGAGATTATGTGGAAAAACGAGAGCTACGTCTTCTTTAAATGGCTCTCGCAAGGACCGGTTGGCAGCCTTGACACTGTCCTTACGGCCGGCAGATCGATAGCGGCCGATCGCAGGTTCCACCCCCCCGGCGCCTTGGCGTTCCTGGTCAGCGAAAAACCGGTTTATGATTCCTCCGGGGAAATCCGGAGCTGGGAGCGATTTGGCAGATGGGTACTCAATCAGGACGCCGGGGGGGCAATCAAAGGGCCGGGGCGCATAGATCTTTTCTGCGGCACCGGTGATGCCGCGGAAAGAATTGCCGGTCCGATGAAGCAACAGGGCGAATTGTACTATGTCATTAAGAAAGGTCTGATTCGCGAAGAATTTCAGTAGCCTCTCGAAAGTGCAGTCAGACCTGATCGTGGCCCTGAGGAGAGTTTTCGAAAAGAAAATGAAAAAGGATGCGCATCTCATCGAAAGCGCGGCACAGCGCCGTTACTGCCTGTAGTGCCCCTTCCCCTTCTTCTCCATCAAATAATTCGGGTATCGAGATCAAAGCTATCTGAGCGGAACGAAAACGGTCTGTAGTGCGCTCGGCAAGCGCCCTCATCTGAGGTAGGATATTTTCCTGCGGGATTTCGGAGATCAGTTTTTCTAATTCTCGATATTTTTGGTCGTATTCTTGAGCGAGTTGCCCTATAATCCGCAGGTGCGGGGAATGATTTTTCATGCAGTGCTCCTTTTAGGGGATAATTGCAAACGTTATAACACTTCCAGCAGGGTTGCGGTATAATCTTGATTGCCCAATCTTTTGTTGGATCTGAAGAGTTCTGACGGCATCTCAATTACCGGGAAAGTTACATCGGTTCGCGGCAAGTTGCCGGTGGCGATGTTTCGCGGAGCGGGCGGCATTGTGCCCATTTCATGCGGACCGATAGTCGGACTGGTCTGTTGGCCCCCACTCCGCCGGCACGGGGTTGTAAAAATGTTCGTAAAGAATATCAATATCTTGCTTTCCGAGTGGATCAAAGTCCCTGTTGACGGGCTGCCTCCGATGCTCGATAGGAAGCTGCACGAACGCCTTATTTTTACCAATCCTGACTACGAGATGCGGCATAACCGCGGCGAATGGATCGGCAACATCCCGGCCCAGATAAGCTGTCTGAAGCAGAAGGGCCGAAGTTATCTCATTCCGAGGGGTTTCCTGGACCAGTTTACCGAACTCTGCAAAAGATACCAGGTGCCAATCCGAATGATCGACCGGAGGCGGTACTTCGACCCGATTCCGATCGAGTTCCATGGCGAACTGAAGCCCTATCAGCAGGATGCGGCCGAAGCGGTGCTGGAGCACGATTGCGCTACAATGGTCGGCGGCCACAAGAGCGGCAAGACGGTTATCGCCCTCTACACAATCTCTCAGAGACGACAGCCCACTCTTATCATAATCCCTAAAATAGACCTTCTCGACGGCTGGCTGAGAAAGATTGAAAGCTTTCTCCAGATCCCAAGCTCAGAGGTGGGCATCTTTACCGGTGGGACGCACGAAGTCGGCAAGCAGATCACGATCGGCCATACCGGCGAAATCATGCGATATTGGAGAAAAATTTACGACAAGATAGGATACATAATCTTCGACGAATCTCAGCGCTCCCCATCGAAGGTGCTTACCGGCCTCATCCCCAATTTCGACTGCCGCTTCGTACTGGGTTTATCCAATACCGTTCAGCGTAAAGACCGGCTCTTAAAGCTCATCCATTTTTATCTGGGCGATGTGGCCTATACGATTAATGAAAAAGACGCCCGCGAAGGACGCGGAGTTGTTACCGGGAACGTAATAGCCCGTCCAACGGATTTTAGCTACCCCTACAATTCCAGGGCCGATTACCCGGCGATGCTCAGGGACCTCATGCTCGACTCTGTAAGAAACCGCAAAATCGCGGATGATGTGGAAACGGAGCTTCGTAAAGGAGAAGAGCGGGTCCTTGTACTTTCCGGAGGAGATGACCAGGACGACGCACTGAGCGCTGAGTTGAGCCAGCGCGGTATAAAGTCCTTTTCATATAATCAGTTTTGCGCTAATCCCAAAATCGTCAACAGTGATGAAGGCAGTAATAACAATGTTCTGCCGGTTGCAGCTTCTCAAGCCAGGGTTATGCTCATTTCTCCCCGCTTCTTGCCCAACTGCTCGCACACCCTGAAATCCCACGTGGTTTTTCTGGCTGTCCCGGTCTATTTCCAGAAAAACCTTTCCAACGCCATGCGGGACATGTGCCAGGATGGGGACCCGGCCGACTGCAGGCTCACCATCTATGATTACGTTGATTCCAGGGTGGGAATTCTCGACAATTACTTTCGCATGCGAAGCTACAGTTACGGCGTTCACCCGGACTTGTTGCTCAGCGGCCAGACGGAAAATCCAGAGCCCGGACTTACCAGATAAAATCCCATGGGCGAAAAGCTGGTTGCCATCGCTCCATTCCTGCGCTCCTGCCCGAGACTCATAACTCTTGGAGTTCGAGCCTCCATGGGAGACTATAACCCATGGCAGAGGGAAATACTGCTTTCTGCACGCCTGATTCTCTTTCCCACTCCACGCTTTGTCAGGATTTTGGAAGCTGCCGGGAAAAAGACGTTTCCCAGTGCTTTTGCCTACAGTGTCCAAAAATCCAGGCTTATACAGGAGGCGCTGTATCAGGTTCTCAAGTGCCCTCATCCCCTCACGCGCATCTATTACGGCCGCCAGAAAAGTTCGATCCCTGATGATTTTCCTTTTCCGGTTTACGCCATGGGTCCGGATATGATAGGCAAGGCTCGGCTGGTCTCGAACAGCCGTGATCTGCAGGCCGTGTCTGAAATTTATAACCCTCTCATTATCCGGGAGGTGTTGGACTACGAGAAGCGTTTCCTGCTCATTTTCATAAATTACGAATGCGCCGGGATCTCGGCGAACCACCCTGTGGACAAGGGGGGATTTCCGAAATTTCTCAGCGGTGAGGTTATCGCCTATATGGAGAAATTGTTTCGAGATGTGCAACTTAACGATATTGCGGTGGAAATAGGCTTAACCCGCCAGGGCTGGCAATTGATTGAACTGGCCCGTCCCCCGCTTTCATGGCCGTCTGCCGAAGGCGTGACCAACAGGTACCGGCACATTTCGCGCCTGATCGAATCCAACAGGTTCTAAGTTCTGGTTCATCCGGAAACACCGGGCAGGACGTTTCCATATGTTTCCATTTCGTTTACTCTCGATTTCTCACGGCAACATCCGGATTTGCGCCGGCCCGCGTAAATCCTTTTGAAATGCTATTGACCGGCCTATTAAAATTACGTAACCGTTCTTGATCCGATCCGATAGGAAAAACATCCTGAAAGGAATATTTTGATGCTGAAAAAGATAGCTCTCATATGCTTTCTCGCAATGGCTGTCTGCGTCGTGTTTACCCTTGCCGCAGTCGCTGAGGAAGACAACCAATGTCCGCTTATTTCGCCTGAGTCGCGGCCGTTCGTCCAGCGCACGATAGCTTCGAAGCCGGATGATCTTTTTGTCGTGCTGAAAAACGGCCTCACACTGCTCGTTCATCAGCAACCCTCTGCCGAAATTGTTTCCGCCCAGGTATTCGTTCGCGCAGGGTCCGCCCTTGAGGGAAAATACATGAAGGCCGGACTTTCCCATTATCTTGAGCACGTAGTGGCAGGTGGAACTACCAGGTCTTTTACCGAAGAACAGGCCAAGGACCGGATTCGGGCAATGGGAGGTACAACGAATGCCTACACCAGCTTCGATAGAACGGTGTACTACATAAATACGGGCGCCGGCCACTGGCGTGATGCCCTCGACCTCCTGCTTTCTTATGTATCTGAAAACGTTATTGACCCTGGAGAGGTTGCCAGGGAAAAGAAGGTAATCCAGCAGGAAATGAAAATGGGCGAGAGCAACCCTAATACGGAATTGTGGAAGCTGTTCGTCCAGACTGCATACCAAAAGAATCCGGTTCGATATCCGGTAATCGGGTATGAAGAGGTTTTCGTTCAGCAGAACAGGGAGGCCCTTCTGGACTATTATCAGCAGCGCTACCAGCCCGAAAACGTTGTAGTGGCGCTCTCAGGGAATGTCCAGGCCTCCGAGGTCCTGCAGTTTGTTGCGGAAAAGACCACCAACTTTCTCCCCAGAATTTCCGATCCGGTGGTCCTGCCGGAAGAGCCTGTGCAGGACGGAGTCAGGTGGGAGGAAAAAGAAGTTCCGATCGTCAGGCTGGTCCAGGCAATGATCGGATTTCCATCGGTAAATGCTTACGAAAAAGACCTCTATGCCCTTGATGTTCTGGCGCACGTGATGGGCGAGGGAGAGACCTGCCGTTTACACTGCCGTTTGAAGGAGGACCAGAACAAGGTCTTCAGCATCGGGGCTTCGAACTGGACGCCTGCCTTTGTCCGCGGCCAGTTTATTATCTCTGTGTCCCTTTCTCCTTCACAGTGGCCCTCGGCTCTGAAAGACATTCAGGACGAAATAGAGGGCTTCAGGAAAACTCTGGTAAGCCCGGCTGAACTGGACAGGGCTAAAAAAACGGCTGTAGCCCACCATGTTTTCGAGAAAGAGTCGGTCTCAGCCGTAGCCTCATCACTTGCTTCGTCTTATATGCTCTCGGGGAATCCTTATTGGGACGACGCATACGTCGCAGGACTCCGCGCGGTAACGGCGGAAGAGGTGCGGGCAGTCGCTCAGAGATATCTGGTGCGAGACCGCATGAACGTTGCGGTCATAAAGCCGTCGTCAGCCGAGGCCCAGGGCGTGGCTGCCTCATGTCCGCCCCCTAACAACAGTCCGGTTGAATTCAGCCGGATGAACAATGGGTTGAAGACTCTCATAAAGCAGGACTCCAACCTTCCTGTTGTAACCATTGAACTTTACGGGGCAGGCGGGCTTTCATTGGAAAGCCTGGACCATCCCGGGATCGCGTCATTCACGGCCGGGATGTTGACCGCCGGGACGAAGTCTCTTTCTAAACTCGCTTTGCTGGGAAAGGTGGAGGATGCCGGCGGCGAAATTGGCTCTCGATCCGATAATAACACCTATCATGTGTCCATTAAGGTGCTGAAAGAAGACTTCGACTGGGCACTTGACCTTCTGGCCGATATCGTCCAGAACGCCCAGTTTCCACAGGACGAGATTGAAAAGCTGAGGCAGGACACACTGATTGCGATAAAAAGGTCCGATGAAAGCTGGCAGGTCGAGGTCATGCGTCTGTTCAAGAAGAACTATTTCCAGAAAACTTCCTATGTGAACGACAAGCTGGGAACGCCGGCGTCCGTCGGGGCGTTTACTCGTGATGACATTGTTTCCTTCTACCACAAAATGGTGAATCCGACACATTCCGTACTTGCGGTCTATGGCGATATAGATCCGAAAAAAGCCGGAGATCTCGTACAGGAGAAATTCGCAAAATGGAGCGGCGTACCGGTTGAAAATCAGGCGCTCGATGAGACTCATCAAATCACTGATAATCGCACGGTAGAGATAAAGAACGAAAAGAACAGCGCGGGACTTTTTATCGGCTCAAACGGACTGGGCATCAACAACCCCGAAAGACCCGTGCTCGATGTGCTTACCTCTGTGCTGTCAGGGGGAGGTTCTCCGGCCGGCAGGATATTCGACTCTCTTCGCGGGGGAGACCAGAACCTGGTCTACACTGTGAGCACATTCCCGTTCTATGGAGAGAACGCCGGTTATTTCGGGGTCATCACCCAGACCACCATGGCGAACCTGCCCAAGGTGGAAGAAGTAATCAAGCAAAATCTCAAACGGCTGGCAAATGAGCTGGTCCCGGACGAGGAACTCGAAAAAGCCAAGGAGACCCTGTTGGTACAACTGAAGCTCGGCAGAGAGACGCTCAGCGGCCAAGCCTCCGATGCGGCGTTAAATGAAGTGCTGGGGCTTGGGTGGGACTACAGCCGGCACTATCCGGACCTTGTCAAGGCTGTAAGCGCAAATCAGATAAAGGACATGGCCCGCAAGCTTTTTGCTCACACAATGACAGCCAGGACGCTGCCGGAACATCCTACAGAAATACTTGCAGCTCCGCCTGCTCCCAGAGGGGATGTGAGGATGTAAGCGGGACGTTCGCTCATTTCCCGGGGCAGAGAAACAGTTTTCCGCCAAAGTTAAGCGTGCGCACCTTTCCTTCTTGCTGAAGCCTTCTTGATTCCAGTTCCACTCTTCTTTCAGAGACCCCGAGAGAGGCGGCCAGCTCAGCTATCGTGCAGGGCCGCCTTTCCACCGTCTCAACTATGCGGGTGTCTATCTCGTCAGTGCTGCAGTCTTGTGTATCGGAAGCGAATACGCCCACTATTTCCGTCTTGAGCGCACCGAAAAAAGAAGCTGCACGAACCATCTGCGCATCAGTGAGACCCCGGGTTCCCGCACGCGCGGGAGGGCGGATGACAGTATTCAGTTCGATCTTATCCGGCCTTAGAGGCTCTATGGTCCGCGCCAGAGCCGAAAGCTCTCCAGTGCTGTCGTTGACCCCGGAGACCAGCGCTATTTCAACGTGCAACTGTCCTTTATACTCCTCCCGAAACGCACGGATTCCCTCTATTATCTGTCCGGGTTCGAGAGATGGATGAGGCCTGTTTATCTGGCGGAAAACAGAAGGGGTGACCGCATCCAGGGATGGAACGACCCGGTCGGCTTTCAAAAGCGAACGCCTTACCTCCGGGTCCCACAAAAGAGATCCGTTTGTGAGCACTATCAAAGGAAACCCGGGGTAAGCTTTTTTTATCTCTGCAATCAACTCTCCGAGGCCCAGGTAAAGCGTTGGTTCACCACCACTCGAGAAAGTCAGGACGTCCGTTGCGTTCGGATGCAGGCGCAAGAAGGCGCTCAATTCAGCGAGCACTGTCGAAGGGTCGGCGAAATCCTCTCTTCTCACGCTCAGACAGGTAGTAGGTCCCGATTCGCAGTAAATGCAATCGAAAGAACATGTCTTAGGCGGGATAACATCGATCCCAAGAGATCGTCCAAGCCGCCGTGATGGCACCGGGCCGAATATATAGCTCATGGGAGGTCGGGAAAATGAGTTGGATGGTTCGCGATTTTGGCCGGATCTTCCGAATCTGCCATCTTCATTGCCAGATTCATTTTGCCTGTATACACCTCGCACACTGCACAGGGGTCTTGCCTGGCGCAGCAGCGGCCTTTTATTTCCCAGCAGGGCAGGGGAATATCGAGGACCGCCGGACAGCTTTTGCGCTTTTCTTCGGGGCAGTTGCGAATGGACCAGCAGGGCGCCACGGTCAGGAGCTTTTTTACTCCGGCAATATTGAGGCCATCATCGTTCAGTAGCTTTCGGAGGCATTTGAGCCATTGAAGTTCGTTATCCGAGTAAAATCTTTTACCGCTTCGCCTTGATGGATTTATAAGACCTTGCTGTTCGTAAGAACGCAGGGTCCTTGGATGTATCCCGATCAGCTCGGCCACTACACCTATGGGGTAGAGAGGTTTTCGGACATCTTTTTCCATTACCTGAGCGCCTGCTATTTGTGCCATATGATACAAAATCACCTGTAATTGCAAAAATTATATAAGTTGTACAATCCTTTGTCAACTTTGTGACATTGCAACTTCGGCGTTTTTGCTTCCAATGTCACCAAAAATATTGTAATTATTATATGTTTGGACTTTGGCCAGATAAATTCCTCAGGGGGGTAACGGGATGCGAAGCGATTTAATGAAAAAGGGTGTTGAGAAGGCCCCTCATCGCTCACTTTTCAAAGCTATGGGCTACACTCAATCGGAGATAGACCGGCCTCTCATCGGTGTCGTCAACTCTGCCAACGAAATCATTCCGGGGCACATTCACCTGGACAAGATAGCTGAAGGGGTCAAGACCGGCATCCGGCTGAGCGGCGGAACTCCAATCGAGTTCAACACCATAGGAGTTTGCGACGGCATCGCCATGAACCACGCGGGGATGCGCTACTCCCTGGCCAGCCGCGAGTTGATAGCCGATTCCGTGGAAATAATGGCGATGGCCCATCCTTTTGACGGTCTGGTATTGATTCCAAACTGCGACAAGATCATACCCGGAATGATGATGGCGGCTTTGAGGCTTAACATTCCGGCGATTCTCATAAGCGGCGGTCCAATGCTCGCCGGTCACGTGGGTGGGAAGCCGGTCGATCTCATATCGGTTTTTGAAGGCGTGGGTGCGATAAAAGCGGGCCAGATAACCATGGGTGAACTGGAAGAGCTGGAAGACAATGCCTGTCCGGGATGTGGGTCGTGCGCCGGCATGTTTACAGCGAATTCGATGAACTGCCTGGCTGAAGCCCTGGGGTTCGCGTTGCCGGGTAACGGAACTGTTCCGGCGGTAACCAGCGCCAGAGTGCGCCTGGCCAAAGAAGCCGGGATGCGGATAATGGACCTGGTTGCACGGGACGTCAAACCGCGTGACATTGCAACCAGGGAAGCCTTCGAAAACGCAATAGCGGTGGACATGGCGCTTGGCTGTTCTACAAACACGGTCCTTCACGTTCCGGCAATCGCGCATGAAGCCGGAATCAGTCTCGATCTGGGCGTTTTCAACGCGATCAGCGCCCGCACGCCGCACCTGTGCAGCTTGCGACCCGGGGGAGCTCATTTTCTCGAAGACCTCAACTCGGCAGGCGGGGTGCAGGCGGTGATGAAAGAGCTTTCGCGACGCGAGCTGATACATCCCGCCTCTCTTACCGTTACGGGAAAATCCGTAGGCGAGAACCTGAAAGACGCTCGAGTTCTTCGGCCGGAGGTCATCCGGCCGCTCGAAAATCCTTATCATAATGAGGGAGGCATTGCTATCCTCTACGGGAACATTGCGCCCGAAGGGGCTGTGGTCAAGCAGTCCGCAGTGGCCCCTGAGATGCTTACGAGGAAGGGCAGGGCGCGGGTTTTCGAAAGCGAGTCCGATGCGGCTGACGCCATTCTGGACGGACGCATCATATCGGGCGATGTGGTGGTTATCCGTTACGAAGGCCCTAAAGGGGGCCCGGGAATGCAGGAGATGCTGACTCCGACCGCTGCGATCATAGGGCGGGGGCTCGGAAGCGAAGTGGCTCTCATAACGGATGGCCGGTTTAGCGGAGGCACGCAGGGGGCGGCCATAGGACATATTTCTCCTGAGGCGGCTGTTGGCGGTCCGATTGCGTTCATCGAAGAGGGTGATGAAATCCTTTTGGATATCCCGAATAAGAAACTGGAACTGCTGGTGGACGATGCGCTGCTGGCAGTTCGCAGGAAAAAATGGAAGCCGCATGAGCCGAGAATAAAGAGCGGATGTCTGGCCAGATACGCCCGTCTAGTCACCTCCGGTTCCCGCGGGGCTGTTTTATTGAATGAATAGAAACAGTTTCTGCTTTTGCAAGGGTTTGACGTGGGCTACGTTTTCAGCTTAACTGACGCCGAGCAGCACGAGAAGTGGTTTAGCTCCCAGCAGGGGCAAAGGGTGCTGGCGTTGGAAAAAGAACTTTTCAAAAGGGTCTGGATGCCCGTTTCCCCGCAGCGTGTTCTGGAAGTGGGTTGCGGGAGCGGTATTTTTCTGGAATGGTTCATGTCGCAGGGGCATATGGTGGCAGGGATCGAGCCTTCAAGCTCGAGCCTTGAGCTGGCGCGAAGGCGGGTTGGCCCCAAAGCCATGCTGGAGCAAGGATTTGCCGAAAACCTGCCCTACGAGGACAACGAATTCGATACCGTGGCGCTGATAAGCGCCCTGGAATTTGTCGACGATCCGTTTCTGGCTCTTAAGGAAGCCTTCCGAGTGGCGCGCCGGAACGTGTTGCTCGGTGTGTTCAATAAGTATTCGATGGGTCGAGTCCACACCTGCCTGGAAAGTCTTTGGAAAGATTCGGTTTACAGCCGCGCCAGGTTCCTCAGCATTTTTCAGCTTCGCAGCATGAGCGGCAGGATTCTTTCCGGAGCCGTCCCGATTGAATGGCGGACCTGCTTTTCCTTGCCCCTGCCGTTTCTGCGCTACTTTCACCTTCTGGAGAGAATTCCTCTGCTGCAACGCCATCCTTTCGGACATTTCATCGCGATGCGGATTGATATGCGGTGTCGTATTCGCACATTGCAGACGCCGGTTTTCGATGAAATCCCCGCCGGAGCGAAAGTTTCCATGCAGTCTCTGGGCTGCTGGCGCGCGTCAGAAGGCGCCGGCGCTGTTAGACGCAACAGTGACTGAAAAACACTTTAATTGGTGACCGGAAAAAATCCGCCCCGATTTTCCGGGTTCCCAGAAAATCTCACTCAATATCGAAAGGGCGGCCATGAAAGAGGCTATGCTGTACAGGCGGCTGGACGAAAACCGGCTGCACTGCTTTCTGTGCTCCCAGCACTGCAATATCGAGCCGAACGAGACGGGAAAATGCGGCGTCCGCCAAAACAGGGATGGAAAGCTCTGGAGCCTGGTTTACGGGAAAGTGATCGCCCAGCATGTCGATCCTGTCGAAAAAAAACCGCTGTTTCATTTCTTTCCCGGCACAACCAGCTATTCGATCGCTACGGCCGGGTGCAATTTCGAATGCCTGTTCTGTCAGAACGCCGACATATCGCAGTCTCCCCACATCTACGGAGGGATTTACGGGCAAAGCGTCCCTGCTGAAAAAATCGTCGACCTCGCCAAAAAAGAAGGGTGCGCTACGATCTCCTATACTTACACGGAGCCGACCATATTTATGGAGTATGCTCTCGACGTAGCTGCTCTGGCAAAGGAGCACGGACTTGCAAACATTTTCGTAACCAATGGATACATGACCAAAGAGGCGCTGGAGGCGGCAGCTCCTTTGCTGGGGGCCGCCAATGTGGACCTCAAGTCCTTTAGCGACAGATTCTACCGGGAGCAGTGCGGCGCCCGCCTCAAGCCCGTTCTCATGACCCTTGAGGGCATCAAGCGTAAGGGTGTTTGGCTTGAGGTCACCACGCTGCTCATCCCCGGCTTGAACGACAGCGAAGCTGAGCTGAAGGAACTGGCGCGATTTCTGGTAGGTCTGGGGCCGGATACCCCCTGGCACGTCAGCCGTTTTCACCCGGCATATCGTCTGACCGATAAAGGGCCTACGCCGGTCGAAACGATCAGGAGGGCAAGGCAAATAGGTCTGGAAGCCGGTCTTCGTTACGTTTATACTGGGAATGTGCCCGGAGACAACGGCGAGAATACATACTGCCACTCCTGCGGGACCCTGCTGATCAGTCGAATCGGATATTCCACAAGGAAACAGAACCTGAAAAGCGGCGCCTGCGAGAAATGCCGGACGGCGCTAGCGGGGGTCGGACTGAATTGAACGCAAGCAGAAAGGAGTTACTGCAAAAAATATATGACCGGCTTCTAGCCGTTTTTGGCCCCCAGCGATGGTGGCCGGCCGAGACCCCGTTTGAGGTCATACTGGGCGCTATCCTCACACAGAATACCGCTTGGAAAAATGTGGCCACGGCAATCGGCAACCTGCGCCGGTATGATCTTTTAAGGTTCGATTCCGTCTGCGGGCTTAGCGCCCGGGAGCTTGCAATCCTCATACGCTCCTCCGGATTCTATAACGAAAAAGCCAAGAAGATAAAATCGTTCTGCAATCATGTCATGACCAAATGGGGCGGGTCTCTCGAAGAGCTTCTGATCCAGGATATGGAAGCCCTGCGGATCGATCTCCTTGGAATCAGGGGCATCGGACCGGAAACTGCCGACAGTATCGCACTGTATGCCGCTTTTAAAGCATCGTTTGTCGTAGATGCATATACCTACAGGATTTTACATAGACACGGATGGGTGGAGGAATCCATTTCATATGAGGAACTGCGGGACTATTTCATGGGAGCACTGGAGCCCGATGTCCCGCTTTTCCAGGAATTTCATGCTCTGCTGGTTCGCACCGGCCATCTTTACTGCCGTAAAAAACCGTTATGCGATCCCTGCCCTCTCAACGTTTTTTTCGAGCAGTCATCTTTGGCTTAAAGCAAATATGGGAGGGGAAAGCCGGCGGCATCTTGCGACGCACCCTTTCGATAATTAAATCTACAGTTAAATATACGGTGCTCTACTGTTTTCGTACCCTAAAAATAATGTGTTTCGCCTATTTCAGTCTGACGTAAATGATTCATAATTGGTACCATTGGGTAGTCTTGCCATAATATTGCGCGGGAGCCTGACGCAGGGAACAGGCCTGCTTCCGCTTTGAGCCAAAAGCATATGGCTGTCCGATCCGCCGTTGAGATCGCCGGCCCGTTAAGACCACGTGCATTTTTCCACCAGAAATGACCTGCAGGAAAGGAAAGATCATGGACCCCAAAGGAGATGAGCTCTGCGGATGGGAACTCAATAATCCCGACAATGACATTTTCGATATTCAGGTGCTGGGAGTTTTTGGAGGGTGTAAGAACTGTGAACACGTAGAGGCATGCACCGCCCCGTGTGAATCGGTGCGGCGCCTGGTGCCGAAAGAGGGCAGGATTGTAGGGCTGGGTCATGAAAAGGAACAGCATGGACCCAAGATCAGCTATTTCGCTCTGGTTAACGGGGATGAAGTGAAATTCATCAGGTTGAGCGCGCCGGATCATTACTGGGCCAGGGCGAGCTACATGTCACAAGAACAGGTGCCGCCGTGGGCCTTGTCAGAATTGGAACTGCGGCAGTAACAGCAAAGGCGGGATACCTGAAAGGAATTTGGAATTTATGGACAACCCGGTACTTGATTTCTGGAACAAACTGACGCTCAATATGTGGTCGAAATGCGCTACGCCTGCCGGTAGTCCTTTCACCTGGTTTATGCAGTTGGATAGAGGGAAAAGTCAATGGCTGCTGCCTCAGAAGATGGCTGAGGCGATAGCCGATTCCTTTGCAGGTTTCACCGTGGATAAGAAATTCGGCGTCGGGGAGGCCGATTCACTCTCTGAGCTTATGTCGAACCTGATGCAAACGGGGTTTGAGGGATATCTTGAACTCCAGAAGAGATGGATTGACGGGGCTCAAGAAGGTGCCTCAACACCCAATGATGTGGAATTTTTGAGCCAGGCGCCGTCGATCTGGCTTGACTCCTTCAGGAAGCTTCTCGGTATGATCCCGACAGTTGAGGCTGGCGCTGCGAGTGGCTCTTCCCGGGAGATTGTTGCAAAGTACGCCGCTTTTTCCGCAAAGATGAGCGAGCTTCTTTACCGGCTCTGTCTGCCAATGGACAAAGCATCCAAAGCCATGGTGAAAAAGCTGGGGGTGTCGGGAAGCGATGGGAGATTCCCTCAAAATTATGAGGAGGCTTCGGGCGTCTGGCTTTCCGTCCTCGAGAGTTCCTACCTGGAGTTGCTCAAGTCGTCGAGTTACGCTCAATTGTTACATGAAACGGCGGATGCTTACGAGCAATACTGTCAGCTCAGGCGGCAGGTGTACGGTCCTTCTGCGAAAGCGGCTCCAAAGCCTCAGGAGAGGGGAGTTGACGAACTATCCGATGAAATGAGCAAACTCAGGGAAAAGCTCGAAGAACTTCTGAAGAAAGTGGATTCACAAGCCAGCAAGCCCCCGAGTCCCGCCGAGTAATTCTATAACAGACCATCAATGCGTATCGAAAGACCCCCGTACCGTTCCAGCACCGGTACGGGGGCGTTTTTTGCGGGATTGAGACTGTTATTTAAAAGGGCTCAAGGAAGTTTATTTTTGGACGATGCCGATTTCCCGGATGGACGCCGCGTTGGCGCACTCTGGCCGGGTTTTGCCTTCTTTGCAGCTTTCGCGGCAGGCAGAACCAAGGCAAGCGGGCGCTTGCGCGACGCCTTCCCGATTTTTTCCTCCTCGCCCACAGCGCGCGCATGATCGGGGATTGCAACAAGTGATTCAGGGACTTGCTCTTCTTCCTTCTGTTTTGCTATTAGCTCGCTAAAAGGGCCGGTGGCTTTGATTGTCGAACTCGTATCCATATCTATCTGGAAACAGACCGGGCCTCTGCACATTTTGTCCTGCCCCGGAGCAGACAGGCTCGGCACGCAAAACCGAAGGTGAAGGGCACATTCGGACGTCGGAACGGACCACGAGGTTGCAAGGGACGCATGGCCCTTCGGAAATACGCAGACTTCAGCGTCGATATAGTCCAGAGCAGCAAGGGAAGCATCCTTTTCGACGATGTCATCGCTTTCGGCAATACAGATAAGCCAGGGGACTTTCTTTTCTTCCAGCCGCTTCAAATTGAGCTTTCTGCCGAAAAGGGTCACCGGCAGAGTTCCTTCCGCGTCGATTGGAATCGAGTAGGAATCAAAGCTCATTTTCGTAACGCCCAACGGGATGTCCTGCTGATCATGTGTCAGCCAGTGATTGACAGCCGCTGCGGTCTTGCTGATTTTCTTCCGCTGGCCGTTCTGGCTGTCAAACATGCTGATATCGCGATGAAATGAGGCGATAGGCGACTCGGCCTCAAGTTTTCGCAGCTTGTAAACCCAACCCAGGATCCGGCCATCGATCACCGTGTTTCCGTTCGGAAGCACTTTACAAGAGTACTTTATGTCTCTGAACCTGGGTGGCAGGCTCATCATGTACTCCGCCAGGGTTTTGCTCCGGCTCCCGTCCACCGGGGTGGCGCAGGTAATCAAAGCATCCACGAGGTCGTCTAGTTCCCCGGCGAGAAGCGCGGCCAGAGCATGGTAGCCGCCCTGGCAGAAGCCATTCAGGGTGACCGGCCTGTTATGTCTTGCCACGAGTTCCCGGCAGAAGAATCGCAAATCGAGAGCGTCATCTTCTCCGGTCATTGTCTGGACCGCCGGATTGGTATGTATATCTTTAATTATGCGAATGTAGGTCGGTATTCCCTGATTCGCGTAGCAGTGAACGTAACTCCTTTGCTCCCCCGGCAAAAAGGCCAGAATGTTGGCCCCCAGGACATAGGGGGGAATGATCAGGATAGGCTTGCTCCTGGCAGTTATATCCTTTTCGGCAGGAAGGACCTGATACAGGCCGAAACGATCGGTTTCGGCCACCTTCACATATGCGGGACTATCCAGGTGAAAGCCGTATTCTGCTTTGATCTCCTCTATGGCCACAGGGTATTCATGAACGGCTACCTTGAGCGTTTCTTCGAGTCTGCGGGAAAAATCTCCAAAGCTGTCGTCATCTGTGAGCGTATCGATATAGGCAAGAAGACCTTCGCTGAGCTTGCTATAAAAAAACGCGTTCATGGCTCTCAGGCTTCCGGCCATCGCTGTGCTCGCAAGCCGCAGGTTCAGGTTGAATAATTCACTGTAGTCTTTCAAATTCTCAGAGGGAGACTTTTCGACGAGGTTGACTTTTTCGGCGTTCACGAAAGCATTTAGAGCATTTACGGACGGCCCCATAAAGGCGTCGACGTATTTGAACATTCCGTACCAATAATCCTGGGCTGTTTTTGCTTGTGCGAACGCGGCGCGGCCTAGTTTTGGGGCGACTTTCATGGACCTGCCCATAAAATGAGCCGCTGTGTTAAACATTTCGAAAGGCGCGCTAAAGTAGTTTTGCATTTTTCCCCCATTCCCCCGGTGTTCTACATGGGATGTAGAAAGGTTGACTGCCCCCCAGCAGTTTACCATCCAGGGCACCCTCCCGTGCCCGGTCTTCTCGATGCAGATAATTGTAAAATCGGTATTTGCTCAAGTCAGCGTGAAGAAAAAGTGAGATGAAGAAGGCTCGCCTGGTCTGATCGAGAAAACGTGGCGATGATACCAACATGTCGAATCAATGTCAATTTTTAGCGATTTTTGGCCGTAAGGCTTTGAAAAAAGAACTAAATGGGATTAAAGAGGGGATAAGGTGGATTTTTTCGTTGCATCACTCAATATTAAAGAGATTAGATGGTAATCTTGAAAACCCGCGCACGTTGTAAGCGGGACTCTTTCGAGGGTTTTCGCACAGCCCCGCGCCCTTGAACGCGGGGCTGTGTTCCGGCCGGTCGAGACTCAGCTAGTGTCCTGAGTCAAAGGTTCGTTTCGTAAATTTTCGCAGGGTGGGCACGCTTTATGTGCCCACCAATCAGTGGTGGGCAACGCTCTGCTTTTGCCCACCCTGAATCAGGCAACTGATTAATGACTCAGGACACTAGCCTTTCGATCCAAGGCGCAGTCCGCCATGTATGAAGTAGACCTCTCCTGCCATCGCTTCGTTCCGATAGAGTTCCCCCACCAGTGAAGCAACTTCCTCCGGTTCGATCAAACGGTTGATCGGGACCTGCTCGACTATTTTATCCAGCACTGCCGGGCTTATCTTTTTGACCATTGGTGTTCCCACATATCCAGGAGCAACCGCTACGCAACGGATTTTGTCGGCCAGTCCTCGGCGGAAAAATTCTGCGGTAAGCACTTTCGGGAATACAGACATTGCGGCCTTGGAGGAAGAATAATTGATCTGGCCCGCCGTTCCGAGCGACCCGGTAGAAGATATCAGGCAGATCAAGCCTTTGCAGTTGTTATTTACCATGCGCTCGGCGCATTCCCTCACCGTGAGGAAAACTCCCGTGAGGTTTATTTTGATTACAGACTCGAACTGGGCGAGGGTCATTTTCCTGGTGACTTTGCCTGTGGCCATGTCCGGAGAAACCATCAGCCCGTCTTTGATTATTCCGGCAAAAGGAGCCACAAGGTTGATCCGGCCGAACTTTTCAATGGCGAAGTCGGCCATCATGGAGCAGTCATTCTCATTTGTGACATCGCACACAATTGTCCGAACGTCCGCATTCATTTCTCTTAATTCGGCTTCGGCAGGGGCGAGAAGGGATTCCGCCACATCAGCCAGGAGCACCTTGCCGCCATTGCCGGCCCAGTATCTGGCCAGCGCGAGCCCAATTCCCCCACTGCCTCCGGTAATTACCGCAACTGAATTGGTGATTTCCAACATACCTTATCAATCTCCAATACCAAGTCTCAGTTGAACGTTACTGGCCTTGAATCCAGGACATTTACTATAATGACGGCTCCAAGAATGCAACACTAAAGGGCCTGCCTCTTGATCGGGGTGTTCCTGAAGGTCGTGCGTAAGGCGCACCTTGCCGGGCTTGGAGAACATCGTTGGAGGGTTGATTGTAGTTGGTAGCCCCCCTTTGTGAGCAATCGCGGAGATACTGCGACATCACGGGATGCAGACAGCTCACAAAAGGAATAGTCCGGCCCTGGCAGGAACTGCTCAAGCCGGGCCTGTCAGGTCTGTTTTTCCAAATACTTTCCCAGGTTGTCGTAGCCGCTGTTCACAGCGTTCTTGAGAGTTTCGCAACCCTTCTTGTTGCTTTCTATCCATTCACGGAATGTCTTCTTTCCTTCCTCAGGGACCCATACAGCCTTATCCAGAAACGAATTGAAGACGCTTCCGGTCTGGTCCCAGAACATAATCATGTTGTTGATCACGCCTTCAAAGCTCATCCTTTGCAGATCGATCATCTGTTTCGCCATTGCTGAGTGTTCGTACATGACCTGCCTCCCTTAAATACTGCCTAAAGAGTACTATTCCCGGCCTATCGTTTTGGCCTATTGTTCCATTACGTAACTTCCGGGGGCTTTCTCAAGGGGGTGATACTTGTCATTGCCCATTCCGGGAGGTTCGATTCTGGAATCCGATTTTTCCGATAACCATGCGACCCAGTCCATCCACCATGACCCCTGTTGTTCCTGTTGGCTCGATAACCATTCATCCGCAGTGAGCGCCTGTGTAATGTCACTGATCCAGTATTTTCTCCGGGAGCGTGTAGATGGCGGATTCACGATTCCGGTGATATGTCCTTCATCCGAAAGCGCGAATCGTTTTGGGCCACGAACCAGGTTGCATGTCTTGAAGGCCTCTTTCCACGGACAGATATGATCCTGTTCAGTTCCTACCATATAAAGTGGCTGCCGGATGCGCGCCAGGTCAATGGGGCGATTGCCGAGCACCACCTTGTCCTCTTCGACCAGGTTGTTGCCTAGATAGAATTCACGAAGATAATAAGAACACATTGCCGCAGGCAGCCGGGTTGAATCGCTGTTCCAGTAGAGAAATTCGGATTTGGGAGGCTCCTCACCTTGAAGGTAGTTATGGACATAGTAACGCCATATAAGATTATTGGAGCGCAGCATACGGAAAGCCGCCGACATGTACTTTTTGTCGAGGTATCCTTCCTTTTCGGTCATTTCTTCGATCATCCTGACGATCTCTTCGGTGACATAGACTTCCAGTTCGCCGGGAGAAGAGTAATCAACCAGGGAGGCAAAAAGCGTAAAGTCCCGGATCGGCATCGAAACACCTTTGGGACCCCGGTTGAGATAAGCCATCAAAGCGGTCAGAACGGTTCCGCCAATGCAATAGCCTGCGGCATGAACCTGCTTTACTTTGCAGATTTCCCTGGCTACTTGGACAGCTTTCAGCGCCCCCTGAAGCATATAGTCCTCAAAAGTTACGTTGCGCATCTCCGGGGAAGGATTCTTCCAGCTCGTTATGAACACCGTAAAGCCCTGATTGAGCAGATGTGCCACGAGGCTTTTTTCTTCGGTCAGATCAAGGATGTAGTATTTGTTTACCCACGGCTGAATGAAAACGACGGGGATCGAGAAAGTGGTCTCGGTCCTTGGCGAGTACTGGATTAGCTCCATAAGCCTGTTTCTGAAGACCACAGAGCCCGGGGTTGTGGCAATATTCTGCCCGACTTTGAATGCGCCGGTATCGGCAATTTTTATCAGGTTGTCCCCGCGCTGGATGTCCTCGAGCCAGTTCTCGTATCCGTTCAACGTGCTCTCCCCTTTTGTCCGCATAAACTTCTGAACGACAGAGGGGTTTGTCCAGAAAAAGTTTGCCGGAGAGATCGCGTTAATGAGCTGATTGACCCAGAATATGGACCGCCGCCTTTCGTGTTCCGGGATCTCCGGGGCTTTGGCGACGTAGTCTCTAAGCCAGCTTGCGTAAGCGCTGTAGAGCTTATTGGCCAGCTTGGAATTGTTTTTTACCGCGTCCAACAGGGCATCTTCCGGCTTTTCGGGCTTGCCCTTCACACCGCGGTCTTCAGGTAGCGCTGAGGTTAGCTGCTCAGCGGCGGCGGCATGGATGCTCGCGCTCAACTTAGACGTGATGCTGAGCAACTCCGCGCCATTGAACATCCAGGACTGGTGGATTTTGAAAAGCGAACTTGCAATTCCAAAAGGATCGGAGGGCATGCTCGATGAATTCATTAGTCCGCCCTTCTGATGAAGGTTATTACCTCACCCACAGTCGATCCTCCTTCCAGCAGATCATCGGGAATCTTCACCCCGAATGTTTCTTCCAGGAAGACTTTGAAATTGACCGATGACATCGAATCCCATTCCGGAATGTGGTTCAGCAGAGTCTCCGGTTCAATCGGAAAACCCATCGCGTCAGGGAAAAGACTCGGAATGCCTTCTCTTATTGTTTGAAGAGCTTCTAACATGGCAGTTGCCTCCTTCTTTTGAAAATGTACGAGTTGGTAATAAACCCTAGATCCGAATCAGATTCGCTCCCCAGGACAAACCGCCGCCAAAGGCAGATGTAACGACAAGCTCGCCTTTGCGAATCGTATTGCTTGAAATTGCCTCATCCAGCGCAACTAAGACCGAAGCGCTCGCAGTGTTTCCATACCTGTCGAGATTGACAATGAACTTCTCTTTCGAAACGCCTAAGCCCGAAACGATCGCCTCGATAATGTTAATATTAGCCTGGTGAACTATGAACCAGTCGACGTCCTTTAATGCGGCGCCGGCTTCCTCCAGCAGTTCCATGATGATTTGCGTCCCCTGTTTAGCGGCGAACTCAAATACAGTGCTTCCGTTCATCTTGAAATAGGCCATTCGGGGACTGCTCGCTTTTTCGAAGGGCAGCATGGTGCCGCCTGCAGGAACGCAGATTGCGTTGCTTTTGCTCCCATCGGTCCTGAGGCATGAATGATAGACGCCCCGGTCCGAGTTTCCGGCACGGAAAAGGATTGCTCCGGCGCCGTCTCCGAAAAGCGGGAAGGTGCCGAAATCCTTTTTGTAAAGTATCTTCGAGTACATCTCTGATGCTATGAAGAGAATGTTCTCGAATTTCCCGGATTTGATCAAGGCATCGGCCATACAAATTCCGAAAGTGCTTCCGGAGCAAACCGAATTGATGTCGAAAGCAAAAGCGTTGGTTGCCCCCAACTCATGTTGAACCCGAGTGGCAGTCGCCGGCTGCATGCGGTCAGGGGACGATGTGGAAAGCACTATCCCCTGGATGCTCTCAGCCGGAAAATCGGCTTTTTCCAGGCAGCTTCGAGCGGCTTTGATGGCCAAATCAGAGGTGCATTGATCTTCCGGAGCGATTCTTCTGGAAAAAACCCCGGTCTTTTGAGCTATGAGCTTTAGGGAAGAGGATGGGAATTGGGCCAGTTCCTCATTTGGCACGACCGACTCGGGTAGATGGCTCCCAGTTGAAAAAATTACGGAGTTTCTCATCTCAATCAGTCACGCTCTGCTTTTGAAAAGTGTCACGCTAACGACTTCAAAAACCGGTCAACTAGGTCAAAGCCAAAAGACAAATTGAATGTCGCCATTTTATATCGCGCTATGGAATCTTCAATGGGGGAAATACTGTATTTCAGGGAGAGAAACTCATTACGCAGCAGACTGGTTAGCAGCTCGAAGATATAAGGCTTTTGACACTCAAGTAGCTAAAACGAGGTAATCCTCTTTTATTTCTCTTCAGGTGAACTTTAGACGTTAACTTTGCGGTCATCTATACACCGGGTGTATAGCTGCTGCTCATACAGTACCATGAAATGATCTTCTACCAGGAGATGGTCCACCGGTTGAGAATTCCTGGGTGGATGTCTTGTTTTCCCGTTTCTGATCGAGATAGATTCTAAGCTTTTCCGGTAGCCCGCGTTTCTTGGCCGAGCGGCTGCGGAGCCTAGTCAGCATTCTGGCTGAAAGTGGTTGTTTGAGGGGAAATCCCCATTTCTTCTTGTATTCCCTCGGGGTGAGGTGATGGATGCGAAGATGGTTTGCCGTAAGCTGCCGGAACTCAGCCTTGCACTCCATGCAGGTAACCTTGTCTTCCTGAATGGATGAGTGCGCATCTACCGCAACTGGAGCGTCAGAATCCTGGAATACCTGGTCTTCCACCAGGATGGATCGCCCTTCCTCTTCGGCGAGCCTCATATTTTGAAGCGCATTGTAGACTCTTACAAGCGCCTGCTCGATATCTTCACCCGTCATTTTGCTCATGGAAGCTTGAGCATGTACGATTTCGACCGCCAACTCGAGCAATTTCTTCTCCATTTGGAGCGCTCCTTTGATGGAGGATACAGATATGCGCCGATTTGAAAAGTCCCAGGTAAAATCTTCCCCCAATATGCTTACTGGAAATCCAATTGTAAAGAGAACCAAACCACATAAATTGTGGGACGTTTTCTGTCATGGATTTGAAATCATCAGGCTCGGGATTCGGCAGAGGTGACTCAGTCAAGGGTCCTGCGGTAACGCTTCACGGCGACCGTCATAGCGACTACTATGAAGAGCGCGATTTGCCAGAGCTGCGGGATTATGTCAGTAAGGCCGTTGCCCTTAAGCAGGATGCCCCGGACGATGCGCAGAAAATGGGTCAGTGGAAACAATTCGCCGATCATCTGTGCCCAGCGCGGCATTCCACGAAAAGGAAACATGAACCCTGAAAGCAGGAGCGACGGCAGGAAGAATAAATAGCCCATCTGCACTGCCTGGAGCTGGTTTTTGGCCAGAGTTGAGAATGTGATGCCTACAGCCAGGGTAGCGATGATGAATATCAGGTCCACGAATAGGAGCAGAGCGAGGTTGCCGGCCATCGGAATCTCAAAAAGGAAGTAGGCGGCGGACAGGATAAGGAACACCTGGATGTAGCCCACCAAAATATAAGGAATTATTTTCCCCGCCATGACCTCGATCGGACGCGTAGGCATTGAAAGCAGGTTTTCCATGGTGCCCCGTTCTCGTTCGCGGGTAATCGCCAACCCGGTTATCACGGTCATTGTCATTTGAAGCACGACGCCCATCAGGCCAGGCACGATGTTATACTGTGTAATGGCTTCAGGGTTGTAACGAGAGTGGATACGCAGATCGACGGGACCTTGTGGGCCTGACAGAAATTCGAGCGGCCCTTTGAGATCGTTTTCCAAGGCGGCGTTGAGAAGAGTGCGCAATGACCCTATGGCGTTGCTGGTGGCGGCCGGATCGGTCGCATCCGCTTCGACGAGGATGGCTGGCCTGTCGCCCCTTAGCAGATCGCGTGTGAAATTCTCGGGGATATTGATGACGAACTGAACTTCGCCGCGATCGAGTACTTCATTCGCCTCACGTTCAGAGTGCAGCAGCCGGACCAAATCAAGATAGGATGAGTTTTGGATCGCATGGAGCAAAGTGCGGCCTTGCGGACCGTTATCTGCCAGGAGCACCGCAGCAGGCAGGTGCTTGGGGTCCGAATTGATGGCGTAGCCGAAGAGGACAAGCTGAAGCAGCGGGATTCCGATCGTCATGAGGAAAGTCAACCGGTCCCGTCGCATCTGGACGAACTCTTTAACCGCGATGGCCCAAAAGCGGGCTATGGAAAATCCGGCCCTTTTTTGCAAGGCGAAATATCTCATTGCTCAATATTGCCCTTCGACTTTACCATCAGATGTATGAAAATGTCTTCCAGCCCTGGATCGATGCGGCGCCATTCATATTGTCCCGTTTGGTAAGGGGCGATTGCTTCTTCGAGCGCTCCGGCGTCAGCCCCGCCGATATGGAGCAGGCTGCCGAAGGGGACAGCCTGCTCTACAGCAGGATGATTGCGGAGCACTTCGGCCAGTTCCAGCAGATTCGATCCCCTGGCCTCCCAGGTCGTCAAATTCGTCCCCGCAATGACTTCAGCAACGGTGCCATGGGCGAGCAGAATCCCATCCAAAATATAGGCAAGCCGATGGCAGCGCTCGGCCTCATCCATGTAATGAGTAGAAATCAGAAAGGTCAGTCCCTGCCCGGCAAGCTCATGGATTTGTCCCCAGAAATCGCGGCGAGCCTGCGGGTCCACGCCTGCTGTAGGTTCATCGAGCAAAAGCAGTTTCGGCTTGTGGATCAAACAAGCCGCCAGGGCAAGGCGCTGCTTCCATCCGCCGGAGAGTTCCCCGGCAAGCTGGCGGCGACGTCCTGAGAGTCCGAGCTGTTTAAGGCTTTCCTGCACTGCTTCGCGCCGGTTTCTGACTGAATACATGCGAGCGACGAAATCAAGGTTTTCCGAAATCGTCAAGTCTTCGTAGAAGCTGAACCGCTGAGTCATGTACCCGACACCGGTTTTGATAGCTTCACTTTCGGTGATCACGTTGTAGCCGAGGCACGTGCCGCTCCCCGCATCCGGCCGGAGCAGTCCGCACAGCATGCGGATGAATGTAGTTTTCCCACTGCCGTTCGGGCCTAGAAAACCGCAGACTTCGCCTTTGCGGACCTGTAGGTTGACATTGTTTACGACCGTCCGCAGGCCAAACCGTTTGGTCATTTCCGCAACATCGATGACAAGATCGTCAGGCATGGATCACAAACCGAACTGAACATCCACAGGTTGGCCCGGGTGAAGATTTTTCGCGATCTCTGGGTCGAAAACGGCCTCGATCATGACCACCAGCTTACTGCGGGCTTCTCTGCTGTAAATGACCGGCGGAGTGTATTCCGCTTTGGGCGAAATGAAGCTCACCTTCCCGGTAAGCGGCTCGCCCACGCCGTCCACCAGGACCCGGATATTATCGCCGGGCTGAATTGTGCCGATCCTGGGCTCCGGGACAAAAGCACGGATCTTTATATTCTGTGGAGGCAACAAAGCAACGACTGGACGGCCAGCCGGCACCCATTCCCCCGTCCGGTAAAGGGTGTCAAAGACCAGGCCGCCTTGAGGAGCAGACTGGCTCTTTTGTGATAAGTCCCATTGCGCCTTCGCCAGTACAGCTTCCTGTGCCTTGAGGGCGGCATCGGCAGCCGAAATCTGATCGCTGCGCGAGCCAAGCTGCGCCGTCATTATATCGGCCTCCAACTGCGATACCCGATTCCGGTTCTGATCATTTGTCGACAACGCTCGATCCAGAGCCTGGGCTGGAGCGGCTCCGCCCGTAAACAGATGCCGCTGGCGGGCGAGATCTTTTTCCGAAAGAGCCAGTGCCGCCTGCGCCTGCTTCACCTGCGCCTTGAGGGATTCGATTTCCGATGGACGTTTGCCCTTTTTTGCATCCTCCAGGCTTGCCTTCGCCTGCAAAACCCGGCGGTCCGCTTCTTCCCGGCGCGCTTTTTCCGCCGTGCTGTCCAGGGCAAAGAGCGGATCTCCCTCTTTCACATTCATACCGCGCTGCACACATAATGATTCGAGTGTGCCTGAGAGCGGTGAGGCAACATATACATACTCCCCCTCCACATAGCCCTGCACCTGATTCGAGTCATGGGGGGCGCACCCCATCAGATTGCACATGACCGCGAGCGCGCAGAGTGCGAAAAAGCAGTTAAGCGTGTGCACAGAACAGAAAGAAACTCCACGTCCCGCGAGGTCTCCCCCGGTCCCGGTCATTATTTGGACCTCCTTTTCTCTGTTGTCGCACCCTCAAGAATCACCGCGATGACGGCGGCAACTCTGTCTTCGGCCTAGTCTATTGAGTGTTCACCTTTCACACAAGTGTTAATGGAGGTAAAGACCATGAATTAATGGCCGACATCCTATCGAGGATGCTTGAAGTGGGTGAAACGTGCGAGGAAAAGGTAAGGAAGGCAAGTGTTCAGCAGGCTTTTAGCCCGGCACACGGTGGGCGTGCGGATAGGCAATCTCGAGAGCTTACGCTCAATAACAACCTGCAGGATATATCCGATTGGGATTGTCGCCGGCCAAACGGACAAACTTCTTAGAGTTTCCCGAAAACTTTTTCCGGCGGCCGCCTTTCAGGAACATAGGAATGCGGGCTTGTCCCCTCATTCCACTCTGTTGAAACATAGAGAGCACAGTAACAGCTCCCGAACTCCGCAACATCCTGCTCCCTGTAAGCGCAAGGGCAGATTATATCGCGGTCCCAGTCGCGGTCGTTCGAGGCCAGCCTGCACGGGCAGCACATATACCCGTACCTGCTCCTGTTTTCCAGTAAACCTTGCAGGAGATTGAAAACCCTGGGCTTATCCTTATTGAATAAATAACCTTTAGGTTCCTGCGTTTTTTGCAGGAACTCGTAGAGTTGATCGACGTTCATTAAAGGTTCAGCGCCTCCTTTATCTCTTCTCTTTTGAATCCGATAATGACTTTGCCGCCGATCATGATCATCGGGAAGGCACACGCAGGATTGGTTTTCCTGATTTCGTCCAGTATCTGCCGCTTCTCGTCACCATCGAGATTATCGACGTGGACACAATCATAATCGACGCCGCATTTGTCGAGGAATTCAACTGCATCTCTACAGTGGATGCATGTACTCAGAGCGTAAAGTTTTACGTCGTGATTTTTCATCTTCACCCTCCAATAGACAATAGCGAAGCGGAAAAGTTCGGCGGCGGCGTCCCGCTTTTTATGCCCAGCCTGGTAAGGGCAAAGTCATAGCGCACCGGGTCCGCCGGGCGGATCGCGCTGAAAGCCTCCGTGATCTCTATGGCGCATCGCATGTCGGCCTGTTTTCGTGACGTGAGTCCCATGGTCCCGGCTATCCTGTGCATGTGAGTGTCAAGCGGGACTATCAAGTGAGACGCTGGAATGCCTTGCCAGACTCCCGGATCGACATCGTCACTTCTCACCATCCACCGCAAAAAAAGGTTCAGCCTCTTGCATGCGCTGCCCCCATCAGGTGAAGGTAAAAACATCGGCATCGTTCGTCCACCCGCGGTTTCAATTTTTTTTACAAATGCGGTAAGAGCCGGAAGAATATTGCTGTCATTTTGACTGAACCCGGCAAGAAAACAGGACTCCAGGCTCCCATATTCCAGGATCAGTTTTTTGAGACCTTCCAGCAGGTTGGATAGTGTCCCGCCCGTGGTGAAGCGGTGCTTGAAGAAACGAAACGCTTTTCTGATGCCGGCACGAGATTCTCCAAGCAGAAAAACGGAAGGGCTTGGGCCCATGACATCAAGAACTGTGTTAACGCTCCGGAGGATCTGCTGCACCCTGCCGTATGCCAGCGCCGAGGCGATGAATCCGCTCAGTTCCCTGTCGGGTTTATTATCATAGAGATAGACGAACTCAAGAGGATCCGGGTGGATATGCTCGAACCGGTTAAAATGCCTGTAGAGCTCTTCAAAAGCTGTCGCCGGCATCCCGAACCCGATGGAGTCAGAATTGGAATCAGGGGGCAAACCCAGGGCAGAGCCCGTATTCGATGATTTCAAACGAAAAGTACCTCCGAAAAGAAAAATGTGTTTAAGGATACCATACTGAGAATCCTTCGAATAGATCGCATTCGTCTCCTCACGGCGAGTTGGGCAATTCTGTTGAAACATCAGAGCTTGTGGTATAAACCTCCCGATAAGGGCAGGGCGGTACATGGACGGATAACACCACTGGACATTTATTTTCGCAGGGCCGATCGGAGTGCAGCAGGGGACTCTTCGCTCCGCCAGGTGGAGGCGTTAATGCGGCAGCTTCTTCTATTGTTTTTCCCGGTTATTATTTTAATTTCTTTCGGCCTGCGGACAGTGTGTTCGCAGGAGGCACAGGAAAAAAGCCCTGTAGAGGAACCGGTTCAGCAGGCTGCGCCTGTAAATGACCCGTGCGCTGAATGCCATATCCGCATCAATCCCGGTATCGTGGTGGACTGGCAGTTGAGCAAACATAGCGCCAATGAAGTCGGCTGTGCCGCCTGCCATGGCGACGGGCACAATTCCATGACCGATGTTGCCAAAGCCAGGCTCCCGGGTCCGGAAGTCTGCGCAAAGTGTCATGCTCTCCAGGTTGAGCAGTTCAGCAAGGGAAAGCACGCCCTGGCCTGGGGCGCTATGAAAGCCATGCCCACTCTTCACTGGCAGCCGATGGCTCAGGTCGAGGGGCTCAAAGGTTGCGCCTCCTGCCATCGAGTTGGCCTGAAAACCGAAGGAGAAGTCAAAGACCTTGTGGAGAAAGGGGCGGGTTTTGGGGCGAGTTCGTGCGACGTGTGCCATACGAGGCATCTTTTCTCGGCCGATGAAGCCAGGTCTCCGCAGGCGTGCAGGACCTGCCATATGGGAGTGGATCATCCACAGTGGGAAGTGTATTCGTCATCCAAGCACGGGGTGCGGTTTTTGCTCAAACAGAGCAGAATCCTCCCGGAAGATGCCGCGGCTCCCACCTGTCAGAGTTGTCACTTCAAGGATGGAAACCATGCCAACGTGACCGCCTGGGGATATCTTGCTTTGCGCCTGCCTTATCCTCAAGACGCCAAATGGGCAAGGGACCGAGCCGCTATCCTGCAGGCACTCGGAGTTTTCGACCCCACCGGAAAGCCAACTCCGAGACTGGCGGCTGTTGAGACCTATAACATGATCAGGTTTACCGAAGAAGATTGGCAGGCTGAACGGGATAAAGCCGTCAAGTTATGCAATGACTGTCACTCGATAAATTTCGCACGCGTGGAACTTGGGAAAGGCGACGAGATGATCCGGGAGGCAGACGCCGCGATGGCCGAAGCAATACGCATAGTGGCCGCTCTTTATGCGGATGGTATACTGAAAAAGCCGGAAAACTACTCTTACGCTTTCCCCGATCTGCTGGCCCTGGATAACGCGCCCACGGTCATTGAGCAAAAACTTTTCAGAATGTTTCATGAATACAGGATGAGAGCATTCCAGGGGGCATTCCACTTCAATCCGGATTATTCCTTCTGGTATGGCTTGAGCGCAATGCAGACGGGCCTTACCGAGATCAGGGAACAGGCGGCCCAAATGCGGTCTGAGGCAAAGGCAGGGGAGCATACCGCCAAAGGTGCGAAAAGATAACCCGTATTTATGAAGATTATCTCCGATTTGAGTGCAACGCTGAACGAAGCGGTAAACCGGCGAATCCTTAAGGCCTGGTATCCTGTCGATATCTCACCTTCGGGCGCCGCTTCACGATCTGACTTTTCAGAAGGTCCCCCGGCGCTCCTTCGGGCTGCTTCCAGCTTGTATGAAAAGGGCCTGCAAAAAGATCAGACAAGCCGCCTGAGAAAGCGGGTTAAGCTGGCGGCCCCGGTCATCAGCATTGGGAATCTCTCCGTTGGAGGGACAGGAAAGTCACCGCTTACGATTTGGATCTGCGAGTTTCTCCTGGAAATCGGGCTTCATCCCGCCGTTTTGTCCCGGGGATACGGAAGAAAAGGACGCAGCCCGGGGCTTGTACCCTCTCTCGATAACCCGGCCGAAATCTCCGGTCTTTTCGGCGATGAACCCGTAATGATATCGGAACGCCTGCCATCGGTGCCGGTCTGGGTTGGGAGAAACCGGGCGGCATCGGGCATGGCCGCTTTGGAGCGAGGCGGAGTGGACGTGCTTGTGCTCGATGACGGCTTCCAGCATCTTGGACTCTGTCGCGACCTGGATATCGTTCTGCTCGACTGCCGCAACGCTTTCGGAAACGGATTTGTCCTTCCGGCCGGCCCCCTGCGCGAACCCCCTTCAAATCTTGAAAGGGCCGATGCTCTCGTGATTACTCACGCAGGCAAAGATAACGATGCGGCGCCGCTGGGAGACAGGCTCCGGGGACTTTTTCCCGGAATACCTGTTTTTGCCTGCAGGCATACCCTGAGAGGAATCAGCCTGACAAAAGGCGAACCTCTTCTTCCGCTCAGTTCACTTTTGGATCGCAAGGCCGTTATTTTTTCAGGGATTGCCCGGCCCGAGGGTTTTTTCAATGACCTCGGAAAGGCCGGGCTAAAGATTTGCGATTCGTTGAGCTTCCCGGACCATCACAGATATACGACGGGTGATTTTTCGAAGATCTTCGGCTCCGCGTCCAAATACGGCGCCGAAGTCATCATAACCACTGCCAAGGATGCAATCCGCATACCTCTACCTTACAGAAACGCAATAGCCGTTGCGGAAATGGGGATCGATTTCGGACGCGACCATGAAGGTTTCTGCAGCCTTACGCGAGGCAGGCTGGGCATGACCGTGGGTTAAAAGGCTATTTCTTATCTACCGGGTACTTGCTTTCATACCATTCATTCCACCCACCCTTGAGTACTTCGAGTTTCTTGAATCCTGCACTTGCGAGCTGGGACGCCACACGGGCGCTTGTGGCCTCGTTGGGTCAGGCGCAGTATAAGACGATTGTCTTATCCTTCGGATACTTCGCAATCCACTCATTGACCTGGGCAGGCGACTCCCGCTTCGCCCCCTGTACTTTCCACGGGCTGGAATCCCAGCTACTGGGGGTTCGCACGTCAATTACGATCACGTCCGGATTAGCTAACTCTTGTTTTACGTGATCCTTGCCGACAACGGTAAATCCGCTGGTCCCGCCGGCAAAAGATGCTGAAAAAACCACAATCATGAACGCCAGAAACAACAATTTCGAATTCGAATGAATCATCCCAATCTCCTTTTGGAACAGGTTAATAAAGTACTCAACGGGCACCAAAAAAACGAAACAGCCGGATAATCGATCTATTTTGAAAAATAGTTATCAAGTCCAAATAGTCAAAAATGAAATCCGGACTTTTGAGGACTGCGTACAGCCTTTCAATCGTGGGAAAGATGTTTATTTATGGTATTGACAGGTAAGCGGGGGGGTAATGACCAGCGATATTTCAACTCGGTGGAAACTGCGTTGATCGAAATCGACGGCGCCGAAAAATCTGGAAGCGGTACTCTGGTAAGATTTGCGGTTGCGCTCTGCTCGCTTACGAACCAGCCGATGCGGATGGTCCGGATCAGAGAAAAGCGCGACAAGCCGGGGCTGCGGCCTCAGCACCTTTTGGCCGTCAAGGCCTGTGCACAGCTTTCGTCCGGGCAGTTGGAGGGAGGCAAGGTCGGCTCCAGGGAAATAACTTACTATCCCGGGGGGAGCTTGAAGGCAGGTGTTTTCGATTGGGACATCGGAACGGCGGGCTCGGCCACTATGTTGGCTTTTACCCTGATTCCACTGGCTCTTTTTACGGGAGCGCGAACTAATTTTACAATAAGGGGAGGCCTGTTTCAGGATTTTGCGCCAACGGCATTGTATATGGACAAAGTCCTCCTGCCGCTTTTGGGGCAGATGGGTGCGAAGATAGGCCTGAAAATGATCCGCCCGGGATATGTGCCAAAGGGAAATGGCGAGCTGAGCGTGTCGGTCGAATCGGTCAAGGCCCCTCTGAATGCCTTTGAAAAGACACAAAGAGGGCAAATTCGCAGGATTCACGGCATAGCGCTTGCCTCGCATCTCGCAAGCCAATCGGTGGCCAGGCGCATGGCTGAGAAGAGCCGCGAGCTGCTCGCACAAAAAGGCTGCAGTCCTGAAATCGACACTATAGAGGACACCACTGCCGACCAGAAGGGGGCGGCCTTGCTGCTGTGGGCTGAAACCGAAGGCGGCTGCCTGCTTGGATCAGACATGGCTGGAAAGCGCGGCCGCAGCTCGGAGTCGATAGCGCGGAGTGCAGTGGAAGACCTTTTGACCGGCATTTCAACCGGAGCCACCGTGGACAGGTTCGCGGCCGACCAGTTGATTTTATTCGCCGGCCTGGCGAGCGGCCGAAGCCGCTATATCGTACCATGGCTTACTGATCATATGGCATCCAACCTCTGGCTTATCGAGAAAATCCTTGGGGCTAGGACGGAATTTAAGGAAAATCTGATTTCCATTGACGGAATCGGCTTTTTTCGAAAATAATCAATATAACCTCATATGAGTCGAGCGGTTGGATCTAGTTCTAAAGTGAAGGGAGATTCGGGATGTTACCCCGCATCAAGATCCGAGGAATTTACAGTACGGCGCTCACAAAACTGGCACTCGATTACGGGTTCCAGGTCGTCGAGCCTTCCGAAAGAATCAGAGGACGGTTTCATATGGACTCCCACGATGATGGGGAATATGAAATTCTGATTCGGGACAGGGACGATCTCCAGGGGATCGAGGTCAGGGGAGAGGCTGACTATCTGTGTGAGCTGCTGGTTCATATGCAGGGATCGCTTCTGGACGCCGTCATAGTCAGTTTTCTCCCAACAGATGACAGCGAACCGGTCGTTATCGCAAATCTGGAGCTGCCGGGAGGGGCCAAGGAAAAACTGGACTTGATTCGGGCCGGCGTGGTCCCGACTCTTAAGAATCATCATAGATTAAAGATCATAAACCCGGAGCTCCTCGAATCAGCGGAAACCGAACTTGCACGGCATCCCGGAGACAGGGCGGACCTGGAAAAGAGTCTTCTCAGAGAAGCCATTCTCGACCCGTTAATCAAAGAGGGCCGGGTCAGGCTCGAACACATAAGGGCATCCGGCAAAGCAATGCGTCCGAGGGAAGGGATACTTCAGTCCGTGGCCGACAATAAGATAGTTTTCAAACGCAGTTTCTCGAAGGGCCGCTATGACGGGTTGGATCTGCCCATCCGGAAGGGCGACTACTGCATCACTGAAATCAAGGAAGGGGAATGGTACGTAAGACACACCTACTTCTCTAAAGAACATCTTCGAATAGGCGAATACTTCAACATAAATACGCCCACAGAGCTTTATCCCTACGGGGCAAGATACATTGACCTCGAAGTGGACGTGATCCGAAGGACTGGTGAAATCGCCTTCGCCATAGACCGCGAAAAACTCGAGGTACTTACACGGAAGGGTTGCATCGGAAAGGATCTGCAGAACAAGGCGCTCATTGTCGCCGAACAGATGCTGCGAAGCCTCAATCGTAGAAAGTCAAATGACTTACCGGAGCACGAATGAAGTCCAAAATGGCCTGGGCAATTCAGTCCTTCTGTTTATGCTTCCTCTTTAACCTGGCTTTTGCCGCGGTCATATTCCTTATGGCGGACAGAATCCTCGAAGCATTGAATGTATGGGTTTCGCCTTTGATGGGACCGGGCGCGCCTGTCCCGCCCGAGGATTTACAAATGGCGGTGGGCAGCTTCGGGACCTTTGTCCTGCAGATACGCGGATACCTCATACCGGTGCTGGCCGCTCTGACAACAGCCATTACGCTGCTGCTGTGGTTTTTTATCTTCCTCGCAGGGGGGAGGCAAATCGGCAGGGCAACGACAAGCGCTGCTCAAGCCAAGGTTGAGGTAAGCGTAGTACCAAAGGAGGAGGGAGAAGAGGCGCGTTAAAAATCTAAAATCCACTGGGGAGAGGATTTAAGTTGACCGGATCGTTCAGTCCGATTCCATGCGCCCCTTCCCGATAGGGTATTCTAAGAGCCTATTACAACCGGCTTTCATTACATTTTTATGTCGAGTTTGTTACTTTCTCACGGAATCTGCGATCCCCGCCCATATTAATCTAATCGGCCTCTCTATTGTAAACTCTTGCCTGGACACTTCGCTCTCCAAAAAGCAATTTAATGAACACCTGTTTATACAGGGCCATCACCTTGTCTCTTCTCATAACCAATGCGATATGGCCAGGTCCGAACAGATGCCCGAGCGACAGAAATTGGAGCTTTCGCCTCCGCAATTTTGGAAGATTTCTTATAATGGAGCCGCACGACACGCCGAGACCCAATTCGACATAAATCGAACTTAGTTCTATGTTCGAAGACTCCATAATGATGCGGTAATCGAGCCCGATTTTCTGAAACTCTCTTTCCAGAAGCATGCGGCCGGCATGCTGAAAATGCCTGGGAGGCAAAATGAGAGGGTATTTAGCGAGTTGTTTCAGGCTGACTCGTCTCAAAGCACACAAGGGATGTCCCTCGGGAACTATTATGACGGTTTCGACCTGTTTCCAGCGCACAGCCAACAGGCTCTTCGGGACGGCCTCCTCGAGAGTGAAACCAAAGTCGATATCTCCTCTTCGAACAAGGTCGATCACCATATGCTGCGGCCGATCGAGCAAGGTCAGTTCTACCTCTGGAAACCGGCTTGCGTACTGCTTCACTACCTCGGGGAATAGATGGTAAAGCGTCGTAAAGGGGGCGGCAATCTTTAACTGCCCTCGCTTATTTCCCTTGATTGCCTCCAGGTTTTCCTTTAGATCCTCGCTGCCCCGCAGCACCAGTTCTGCGAAGCTCAAAAAGCTCTCCCCCTCCACAGTGAGCCTAAGATTGCGTTTGCCCACTCGCTCAAGAAGCTGACAATCGAATTCCTTCTCAAGAGCCTTGATCTGCTGGCTCAACGCAGACTGAGTTCGAAATGTCGCCTCTGCCGCTTTGGTGAAACTTTGCAATTTCACCACATTGTAGAAGCCTATGATCTGTTGCCATTCCATAATAAGCAGCACTAATGGTAAGTATAAAAACAATTACTTTGACTTATTATCAATCCATATCATATGCTCCGGCACAACGTCAAGAAGGTTGTCCGGAAGCAGACCTGCATTATTGTTGCCCGGTTTTTCAGGTTTTCCGGCCCGGTCACGCCGAAGGCGGGGAGTCGGAATTTGCGGGCAACCCAGCCTGGGATGAGGAGATACAAAGTGAAAGATACACTAAAGCCAGGACTTACTTTCGACTTTAGCTTCCGTATCCCTGAGGAAAAGACAGTGCCATACATTTATCCCGAATCTCCCGAGTTTCAGTTGATGCCTCGGGTCTTTGCGACGGGCTTCATGGTCGGGCTGTTCGAGTGGGCCTGCATTCAGGCGATCAACCCATACATCGATTGGCCCGGCGAGCAGACCGTAGGAGTCGCCATAAATGTGACTCACATTGCGGCGACTCCGCCCGGGTTTACGGTAACAGTAAAAGGAAAACTCGAAAAAGTGGATGGTCGAAAGCTCACCTTTTCTCTTGCGGCTGATGATGGGATCGACAAAATCTCGGAGGGATCACACGAGAGATTCGTGATTGATGCCGCAAGATTCAACGGCAAAGCAGCATCCAAGGCTTCTCGCGCCTTTGCTCAATGATATCCGCCGGTAGAGGCAATTGCGGGGCGGCAAACCGCGCAGATCAGCGCGACGCAGAAAGATCACTTTCCACGCGTATTCTATCCGTGACGATTACATAGAGGCAACTTACCGTAATGAACTCGATCAGAGCCATTTCCGGGCCGCTGCGACGCCTTTCTGCGCAGTTCGCTATCTGGCTGCGGGAGTGCGTCGAACACACACCTTAGCCGGGCGCCTCGCTTTCAATGAGATTTCGATTTCAATTCAGACCATCTCTTGGCGATGGCATCGAATATGTCAGCCCTGTCGTCGTCTCCCTCGAGTTCGAATTTGTCTTTGACCTGGATACAGCTCTTTCCCGGCTCGGCGCCCAACGCTGCCGATAGCTTCAGGAGCTGTTCGAACGAAAGGTTCGGAATATCCAGCTCGATAAAAATAAGGTTTTGGTCCTGACCTGCCAGCCGGTAGGCCTCTTCGACCGTTAGATCGAGCCTGAACCCCCGGTGGAATTCCTCACTATATTTTCCGAGCGGCAGTTTCAGCTCTTTAGCCGCACTAATAGCATCATATCCTCTGATAGTCACGAGTTCCTCCCTCAAAAGATTTGCTGTTCTTCATATTATAATCATTAAATGTTTTGATTCTGCGCAACCTCAAGGTTTCTTATGTGAAAATCTCCGGCCTCCGGCTGCGCAGCGGCGCCTCGATAGAGCCGCTCAAAACGCCGGACCACTCGAATCTCTGATTTCCGGTATTGCGTTTATGCCTGGTAACTTTTGGGAGGGGTTTTCGATCAGGTCCCGCCGTTAGACGGTGTGTCAAAGGTCATGAAGCTGGCGCCTTCGAGCAGCAACGGCAAATTCCCGACTTTGAATTCAAGCACGTCCAGGCTTGAGCGCAGGTGCGAGCTGTCCGTCTTATTGACAAACTCACCAACAACGAAACGGCAGTTCATAAGATCAGCGACGTATACCAGGTGCGCCAGAAGCCGGTTTCCGTTGGCTTTATCCGGATCATGATGATGGAGCACGGTTTCGGTTATGCACTCCGGCAAACCCCACCGGAGGGCCAGCAACTGTCCAGCCTCAGTATGAGCTAAGCCAAAGAGTGTTTTCTCAGCGACCGCCAGATCATTGCCCTTTATTTGAAGTTGTCGATAAAAGAGCGGGTAGGAGCTGTGCATGTACTGGTCAAGAATCACCTTGCCGATGTCATGCAGGAGGCCGGCCGTGTATGCGAGGTCGGGGTGGGCCTTTCCGGTGAGTTCTGCCAGCTTGCTGCTGGTGCGGGCAGTGCGCAAGGCATGATGAAAGATGCCACCCTTACATAGGGAATATCCGCGGCATGCCTGAGAGATAAAGTTTTCCATGGAGGAGGCAAGGGCCAGGAGTATCAGGTTCTTCTCCCCGATCCTGAGCAATGCCTTGTCTATCGAATCAACTTTCATACCGTGGTTGATGGAAACCGAGTTGCACATTCTTATGATTCTTGCGCTCAGGACCTGGTCCTGAAGGACTTGCAGCGAAACCTCCCGGAAGCTGGAAGCCTCATCGCTGATCATACGGATGATCTTAAGGGCTATCTGAGGAACGGGAATCAGATTTTCGATCACTTCATTGAGTTGCTCGGACGTTGGCTGGCGATGAGTATCGGCAGCACCCTTCGCGGCGGGAATGATGAAGGGTTCGATGTTCGTCTGCCAGGTCGAGAGATTAAGACTCATGGAGTAAGCGAAACACCCGCCTATTTCGATCTGCACGATCGGGATTTTTTCGTTGTGCAGGATATACTGCACCATTTCCGCCGTGCGCCCGCCGATGTCGAGCGTCAGATCTGCCTGTGAGATCGGGTCGATGAGGGCGCCTCCTGCAACGCAGGCCTGCAATCTTTCCTTTCTGGCCCCTTGCCGGCAAAGCTCGTCGATGAAAATGGGCATACCGGTAGCAGCGCTTGCCTCCGGGTACCAGGAAAGGTCTATGCTGGGCGGTTCAGGGAGGAGAAGGTGGATGAGACCACCGATTCCGGCCTCGCGGTCACATAGAGTGACACCAACGCAACTTCCCAGGAAGGCCTGCATGATCTCCAGTTTCTTCCTGCTGATCTTGTAGGAACCGGAGGCTACCATGTGGACTATCATCGCACAGCTCACCTTCTTTGGAGAGTTTCGATAGAGCATGAATTATAAATCGGACAGGAAAGGGTATTTCTTCAGTGTATTTGGAGGCAAATAGAGTGCGCAGTGCATTTGATCAGAAAAAGCCGCAGGTATTTAAGGCGCGGCTCATGAGAAAAAGGCAGGCGGGTCCGTGAAATCAGTTCAGGAAAACGTCACGGTAGTAATCAAAATGTTCCGTAACCGAACCGGCCCCGCGGATTACTGCTCGAAGCGGGTCTTCGGATTTTTCCACATCGAGTCCCACAGCCTGGTGAATCAGTGCTCGAAGTCCTTTCAGAAGAGAACCACCGCCGGCAAGCCAAATGCCATTCTCGGCTATATCTGAAGCCAGGTCCGGCGAGGCTTTTTCCAAAACACGCCGAACAGCTTCAATTATTGCCTGTGTGGGCTCCTTCATGGCCAACCTGATATCGGCATCAGTTATGGTGATGATCTTGGGCATGCCGCTCACGAGGTCTTTTCCCCGGAGCTTTATCTCGAGGGTTCTTTTGAGTGGAACTGCCGAACCTATTTTCATTTTGATCACTTCGGCCATCATTTCGCTTATAGCCATGCCGTGTTGCTGCCTGACAAACTCGCAGATGGCTTCGTTGGCCTCATCGCCCGCCACCCTGAGCGACTCGCTGCAGGAGACAGCGAATTGTGAAATGATGGCTACTTCCGTTGTTCCCCCGCCAATGTCAACAACCATTTGTCCGGAGGGCTGATCAATGGGAAGACCTGCCCCGATTGCGGCGGCCATCGGCTCATCGATAAGGAACACCTTGCCTGCGCCCGCCATATCGGCGGCTTCTATTACCGCACGCTTCTCGACCGAGGTGATTCCCACCGGGACGGCTACAACGAGCTTGGGCCTGGAGAGGGGGAGTCTCCTGAATACTTTGCCAAGAAATGAGCGGACCATGAACGAGGCTGTTTCAAAATCGTGAATAACTCCGTCCCGCATGGGCCTGGTTACAATTGTCCCCTTGGTGCGGCGGCCGGACAGGTTCTTTGCTTCCCGCCCGATGGCTATCACCTTGCCGGACTCCTTCTCTACGGCCACCATGGATGGCTCATCCAGAACGACACCTTTTCCTTTGACATATATGAGGGTATTGGCAGTACCAAGGTCCATTGCCATGTCTTTGGACAGAAAATCCATCATCCGGCCGAACATCTCGCGATCCCCTTTCACTCCAGTTTTTGAAAAACATCAGGATACCAGGCTGGCGAAGTATATATCAAAAGAGCGGTCCTCTTTGCAAAAAATACTTTTCCGAGCTAAAATTCATCGTTGCTGCCGTTTTTAGAAAGAAAATCGAATGATTTAAGTTGACAAATAGCTTCTATATCTCCATAGATACTCATACTTTGGTTCTGTGGAAGGGCTGGGTGGCCGGCGTCTCAAAAGTCCGACCATGAAATGTTTCACCAGTCTCGTTCGCGAAATCGAGACAATCAAAAGAGGAGAGTACTTGATGCGACGCAAAAGGAAGTTCGGATGCGTTCTCCTTCTTTTTTCTCTTTGTTTACTTTTTCACCAAACCTCATATGCTAATGTAAATCAACATGTAAATGCGCGTTCGGCTATTCTGCTGGACATGGAAAGCGGCAGCGTTCTTTTCGAGCAAAATGCCGACTATCTCATTGCACCCGCGTCAATTACCAAGATCTTGACCCTGTATTTGATTTTTGAAGCCATTAAACAAGGGCAGGTTCGCCTTTCCGATAAAGTCGAAGTCAGCAGGCGCGCCGCCGCCACGGGCGGTTCCAGAATGGGGCTAAAAGCGGGTACGTACGTCCCGCTGGAGGAAATCGTCAAGGGAATCGCTGTGGTTTCAGGTAATGACGCCTGTGTCGCCGCAGCGGAACACGTCAGCGGCAGCGTGGAACGATTTGTTAAAAGGATGAATGTAAAAGCCCGTGAACTTGGAATGACCAGATCCCAGTTTATGACGCCCAACGGTCTTCCTGCCCCGGGGCAGGTTACAACGGCGCGCGATATAGCAAGACTTTCAGTCGCCTACCTTCGGAAGTTCCCCGAATCTCTGCTTATACACTCGATGCAGTCATACACTTATGGTACACACTCGCATCACAACGCCAACAGGCTTCTCGGGAAGTGCCCCGGAGTTGACGGCCTCAAGACAGGTTTTGTCTGCGCATCGGGCTATAACATATCGGCAACCGCCAAGCGCAGTGGTACCAGGGTGCTCGCTGTTGTAATGGGGGCGAGAAATCCCTGGATCAGATGCTCTGAAGCTGAGAGGCTGATTGAGACCGGGTTCCGCGAAACCGGCGCCCCTTATAATGAGCTTGGAAGCGTTGCGCTCGCGTCCGCGAAAGTGGGCGGCAAGTTGAGCCGGACTCGAAGAGAGCGGGTGAAAAGGGCTGGAAAAGAAACTACGCCGCACGCACGCGGCAACAAAAACCGGCTCGCCTCGAAAAAGCTCAATCCCAATGAAAAGAAGCGAATAAAGACGGCAGATAAGAAATCGACGGTCAAGAACGGCAAAACTCCTTCCCGGCGCGTTTCATCCAGGAACAAACCTGTCAGGGTGGCCTCAGGCAAAAAGTCCGAGAGTCGAAAAACCGCTGGCGCCATAGCCAAAACCGGCCGGAATAGCAACGCGAAATCGGCCAGATCGAAAAAAGAAGAGACCAGGACAGTTGCAAAAAAGAAGAATGTAAAAGTCACCCCTCATGCCAATGCTATGAAAAGGAGGGCAAAGGGATAAACGAAGATCAAGGAGAGCCGACAACTCCATACCCTTACCCTCACCCTTACCTTTGAATTGCCTTTCGAGAGCATTATTCTCCAGGAGCGATATCCCGGTAGCGGCCGGGAGAAGCGAGCCTGTCCCTGTTGGCTGCTTCCCTGATTTTTATTTCATAATGTGGCTGCCTTGAGGAAATTGGTCGAGATGATATAATTGTACCCTGCTTGCGTTTGGATGACTGCCAGGAGAGCAAAATGGATTCTTTTGAATATAGGGTTACCATCCACCCGGCTGATGCTTTTCGAGAAATGATCTGGTTTTGTTCTCGCGAGGGAAGCTGCAATATGGAAGTGGTCACCTCCGAACAGATAAAGAAAATGGAACATCTGCTAAACGAAGGAGGTCTGCAGGGGTGGGAACTCGTGCAGGCGAATTTCGGAAAAGACGGCGTGCTTGTTTTCTGGAAAAGACACATTCTGATGGGATAAATCCGGCGGGGCGTGGGGATCGGTTCCGGCCTGTAGATTCTCAGACGGGTTTGAACTGCCGCTGAGGTCTCAGTCGCGAGCGCGGTAAACCCAATGGTAGGCAAGGACGAAAAGAACGGCTCCAAGCGAAGCGAGAATCAGATAGGATGAAAAATCGGGCGGCTGGCCGAAGGCAGCCGCTCGAATTGCTTTGGAGGCATGGGTAAGGGGCAGAAAATGCAGGATGTACTGCACCCATGTTGGCATTCTGTCCACTGGAAAGAAAGTCCCGCCCAAAAAAGCCATTGGAGTAATGAAGAAGTTGGTGAGAAGCGCCTGGTCGGAATGCGATTTTACGAGCATCGCGAGCCCGACGGCCAGTGATGCGAAAACGAAGCTGTTCAACGCCACGGCTAACCAGAAATAAAAGTTGTAAGACAGAACTACACCGGACAGGGCCGCTATCAAAAGGATCAACAGGACCGAAAAAAGCGCCCTGGTTATTCCCGCCAGCACCTCTCCGGTGACGTAAGATATATTACTGATTGGCGCCGCCTGAAACTCCTCGAATATATGCCAATAGAACCTTGCAATGTTTATCTCGCTCGCTATGGCGAAAGCCTGCATCATGCTGTTCATTGCCACAAGACCCGGAATCAGGAATTGCAGGTAGGAATGCCCCTCCACCCTTACGTCGCGTCCCATCCCCAGTCCAAAAGCGATCAGATAAAGTAGAGGGCTCACCGACATGGAGGCCAGTTGCCTGAAAAACCTCTTGCGCAGGATGAGAATTTCGCGTTCATAGATTGCGAGCATGGCCCTCATGCCATAACCTTTTTTCCGGTAAGGGAAATGAAAACGTCCTCGAGATTAACCCGCCTGAGAGAAAGGCTGCCCTGATGCGTAGCGATGTGCCTGTTCGCCTCGTCTATGTCCCGGAAGTAGATGGTCTCAAGGCCCCCGTTTGCGACGCGGTCCAAAGCCCATGCCCCCAGGGCCGCCATCAGATTCTGAGTGGTGTCCAGGGCTACTATCCTGCCTTCGTCAAGGAAAGCGACACGGTCGGCCAGGAACTCGGCCTCTTCTATGTAGTGGGTGGTGAGAAAGATGGTCGTCCCGCTCTGCTGGATCTTTTTGATAAGAGACCATATGCGGCGCCTGATCGCGGGATCGAGACCCGCTGTAGGTTCATCGAGAAATAGTATCTTCGGAGAGTGCATAAGCGCCCTGGCGATCATGACCCTTCTTTTCATTCCCCCGGAGAGGGCCTTTATCGGGCTGTCCACCCTGTCTGCCATTTCCACGTACTCCAGGAGTTCGCGGATGCGCTGCACGCGCTCTTTTCGCGGCATCAGGAAGAGTTTTCCGTGCAGGTGCAGGTTCTCGCCCACGGTCAGTTCGTTGTCGAGATTGATGTTCTGCGGTACAATGCCGCATTGGCGTTTGGCCTGCAGGCTTTCCTTCTCTGTGTGAAACCCGTGCAGCCACGCGTCGCCCGCAGAAGGGACTGCAAGCCCGGTAAGTATTTTGATAGTCGTAGTCTTGCCCGAACCATTCGGCCCCAGGTATGCAAATAACTCACCCTCACAAACCCTGAGGCTGATGCCCTTGAGGGCTTCCACCTGTTTGTAGTTCTTCCGGAGGTTTTCGAATCGGATCATTATTTCTCACGAGTAATAGAATAATTCGTGGCCGGAATTTAACAGGATTTGTCTTCGGTGGAAATAGCCGATGTAATTTCGAGGCTATGAATTAGGGATTTGGGAATTTAGGGATTTAGGGATTTGGGAATTTAGGGATTCTGAGAGATTGCAGATTTGCGGTTCCACCGATCCCGGGACGCGGAGAAGAGCTTTCTAAGACAGCAACTCATCAGGACTTCTTCGCGTTTTTCTACGTCAAAAAACGCGTCCCCGCGTGAAAGACTCTCTTTTCGAGGCGGGATTTGCAGGAACGCAGGAGAATTTCACCTAATAACAGAAAAGGATAAAAATTGAGGGATTCAGAACTAATCCCTGAATCCCTCAATTTGCAATTCCTTTATTCTTGTCTGCGTTCTCTGCGCACCCCGCGGTGAACAGGGCGCCCGCTGCTACTGTGTAGAAGGCGGCCGATAGCCTACTCCAACGATTCCGCCAAGTCCGGTTATTTGCAGCCCGTATATAACCGCTTCGGCTCTATTGGTTTCGACAAAGATTATATCTCTATCCTTAACCTCAATGGTGCTGCTGGAGCTTTGCTGCTGAAGGTCTTTAAAGCTTAACTGAACGACGTCAGGCTTTCCGTTTCCCTTGTTCCTGACCAGCTTGATGGCGTCTTCTTCCGCATACGGGGCGAAACCTCCCGCGGCGACAATGGCTTCGGGTATATTCATCCTCTTCTTTATCGGATAATTTCCGGGCTTTCGTACCGCCCCGTCCACGTAAATCATTCCGGCTTCAGGAACATAGATCACGTCCCCGCTTTTGATTTCGATATTAAGTTCTTCTCCACCCCCCCTGGCCAACTCATCGAGATCGATAAGGATTGTGCCGGGCCGATCGGAATCTCTGCTTCCCCGGCGAACCTGGACCATTTTGCCTGCCGTATCGGCAAGACCTTCGCCAAGGGCCATGGCTTCAAACAGGTTTTGACGACTGAGATATGGAAAAGTCCCCGTCTTTTTAAATGCTCCCATTAGTATAATTTTGCCGGACACCTGTTCTTTCACAAAAATGCTCACATGAGGGTTCCGCAAATATCTGGCTTTATAGAGCTCTTCTATTTTTTGTTCCGCCTCACGCGTTGTAAGACCCTTGACTTCGACGGACCCGACGAGGGGTAGAGATATGGAGCCGCGGGCGCCGACTCTTGCTTCGGCCTTGAGGTCCTGGGCTTCAAAGACGGATACCTGGAGCAGGTCCCCTTCGCCAACCACATAGTCCTTGAGAGTGGGCGCGCTTTTTACGGAAGCGAAAAGCCTCTCGTTTATTGCTTTTACTTCCTGCCTTGAGCCGCTTTCCTGTGCCACCACGTCTTCGAGTTTTGCATTGGGTTCAGGTCCGCTGCGGACACCGCACCCGCACATGAACCCGGCCAAAAACACAATGGCCCAACAGAGATTAAAATACCTGGCATACGATTTCATTGCCGATCCCCCCGGAGTTGAACTATGGCGCATTAGATTCAAAGACGCTACCCTCCATGTGCATTCAAAGTCTAACAATAGCTATTGTCCGCTCTGCGTATGATTGCCTGAGGAAAGTCCCAGCGCCGTTCCGGCCGTGGCGGCGACAACTCCGGAGGTTACCCCGACCGCAGCCGCCGTGGCTCCTCCGGCAGCAACGGGAGGGTCATCCACCACAACTGGCGCTGCGTCAACTCCGGCCAAACTCGGCCCGTAGACCAATTCACCTGCGGTATTTGTAAATACGAGTTTATCGCCGGCTACGGCAGCGCTGCCTTGCACGCTTCCCCCTGGCGTCGCAGGAACAATTTTCTGACAATCATATACGGCGTCGGCGTGTACGAATTTTACCATGGCGTCTGAATGCAGCAAGTAATTCACCTTGCCGGAATGGATGGTGACCACCCATTTGCCACCCGCATTGTTTAATGACAACCTGGCCTTATCCTGAGCTATGATGCTGAAATTTGCCCCCTGAACAGTGGCCGGTCCGCCGCTGACCTCCATGACAGAGCCTTCCTTCAGCGGGAAATTTGTCGTCAGGTTGACCACCTGACCGTTTGTTTCCGTGACTTTCACCACGCCTTTGGGAAGTACCGTCATTACGGACTCTGCCGCTCCGGCAGTCCCAAGGCAGGACACTATGAAGAGCGTCACTAAAATCTGCACCACGAGTCGGTTCTGCCTCATTGCTTCTCTCCTGTAGGGTAATTCTAAAGTACGGTACATGCTAAAAAGATGCCAAGCCGACACAAAATTCGCGAGTGATTGGTTTTCAATAAATCGGTCCGGAAATTCAATGACTTGAAATGAATTTGCTTTTTGTTCTAAAATGACAGGCGTCCTGCTTCATCCTAACGATTAAAGGATCATTATTGGCCTTGCGCACAAGGATAGCTTTTGCGATTTTTTTGACGGTACTGTCAGGCTGCCTGCTATGGTACTCGATATGTACTTATAGAATTTCAGGAAAGAACCCGGCCGGCCTCGGAGACTTTTCCGCCGGCTTTTTCCCGGAAGCTCAGGTTTTGAACGGGCATTCCAGGTACCTCGCGCTCGACCCCTCCGGAGCAGCAGAGTCCTACAAAAAGGCGATTTCGGCCGAACCATCCCTTGTAGATGCCTGGATTGGACTGGCCCGGGTCCAGATCGCAAACCAAAATAAGCAGGAAGCCCGCAAGACCCTGGGCATCATTGGCCCGGCTATTGATTCAATCAGCACCTGGAAATGGCAGGAGCTGCTCTTTGCCTACGATCTTCACGATGAGCTTTATTTTGAGAAATGCTACAACTTTATCCTTTCCTACATCCCTCATTATATAAAAGAGGCCAGTTGGCTGAGTTCACGGTTTTGGGGAGGATGGGAAGAGGTTGTGCCCCACGTTTTCACCTGCAACTACCAGGCATTTTTAATCGAACTCATGGAGTCGAAACAACCCGATGCCGCGCTCGCTCTCTTCAAAACTATGGAAAAAAAAGGTACCCCCCTGGAAGAAAAGGACCAGCTTCGGTTCTGCGATTTCCTGATTTCCAATGACCGGCTAAAAGAGGCCAAGAGCGTTTGGCATCTCTGGAGAAAAAATGACATCTCCCTCATCGACGATGGCGGATTTGAGGCAGAGCCTCTGAACACGGCTTTTGGCTGGAGATTTCAAAGCAGTCCGGATTTTATCGTAGAGCGCACAACCGGGTCGGCTTTCTCGGGCAACTCGTGTCTGCATGTCCGTTTCAAAGGAACCGGCAATATTAATTCCTTGCTTGTGTATCAAATAGTCCCCGTAAACCCAGGGGCTGCTTACACTTTGTCGTATGTCCGAAAGAGCAGCAATCTTACCACCGACCGGGGCGTATTCCTGACGGTCAGCGGGTACAAAAACGAATTCAAAACCACGAGCGAACAGGTCCTTGGCGATTCCCCATGGAAGGAGGATAAAATCGAGTTTATTGTTCCCGCCGGATGTGAAGCCATTGTTCTGAGTGCCCGCAGGGATGAGAGCCTCAAAATGGACAACAAGATTTCAGGAGACTATTGGCTTGACTCGGTGGAACTAAGGGAAAAATAGCTTTGAAGGGAGAAGTGGGAAGGGAGCAGGGAGCGGGAAGCGAGAATCAAGACTCACGAAGCCGGTGAATGTAGGCTGCCAGTTGCCCTGAGATCCTATCCAACGCCTCTTGAAGATTGATTGTATTGCCGTACCCGAGATCCTGGGCCAAGATGCAATAATACCGGCATTCCTCAAGTGATCCTTCGGCAGTATTAAAGAAACGCGCTTTATCAGGCGCCGTGTATTTTCGAACCCCCTCGGCAATATTCGCCGGAATTGGATGACCATGCCGAATCGCTCATCCGTCGGGAAGGTCGCTGTCAGGCGATAGACGTCAAGCACGAAGGCATGAGAATTCTTCCAGACCTCCAAGTCCTGAAACGTTTTTGCCGCTGTCTTCATTCTTGCTCCCTACCTGCTACCTGCTTCCCGCTTCTCGCTCCACGCACCTCGCTTCCCGCTCCCTTCCAGCTCATCAGGACTAAGAGTATTACGAAGTACAATTGGTTTGCCGGGATTTGCCAGTTGAAATCCACCCATATATGTGAGAGGAAAGCTGCGCTTCCGGCGAGTGCCCCAACGCGAATGAGCTTCTCATCACTTTCGAGCGATCTTTGCGCTCCGGCGGTTTTTTTCGCCGCCCCTGCAGCCGTAACCCACCAGTAGCCCCAAACCAGGGAAAAGATAAGTAAACCGAACGGCAAACCCCATTCCGAGGCGATTTGCAGATAATCGCAATGCGCAGCGCCAACCTGGAGTACATCGGTATCGAATACCTGGTAAAGAAAGATAACCGGCTGGTATGTCCCGGCCCCGGTCCCTGTTAACCAATGGTCACGAAGAAGGTTCAAGGTGAATTGCCAGATTGTGAATCTGGCAGGGGCGTCGTGTTCAATTTCCGCAAAACGTTTGAGAATCCCTTCGAAACCGATGATCGAACCGTAGGCCAGAATTATTACCCAGCATCCTATAAGAAGAGGGACTATAGACCTGCTGCGCTTTCTTCCAAGATAAGCCAGGACAGTCGTGCCTATGCCCAGGCTGATTATTCCACCTCGCGATCCGGAGAAAATGAGACCCAAAAGCACGAACCCGGTGAGAAAAATAAAAAAGAACTGCTTTTCCCGGCTTTTCCGCAGGCTCTCTTTTTCGTGAAAAGAAACCGGGTTCTTGTTGTTTTTAGCGCCCAGTCTCCATAGCCAAACGAGTTGCAAAGGCCAGATCATCCCGAGAAAAGCGGCATAATGATCGCGGTTTACAAAAGTCCCATGGGCGACGTCGGAAAATCCATGTGCCGTTGAAGAGACCAGTACCTGAAATATCCCATAGAGTGCTTCGAAACCGGCGATTATGAAAAGAACGATTAAAAGTTTGCCCGGCTCTATTATCCCGTCGCGCATCGAACGGTGGAGAACAAAAGCAAAAAGGGCGAGGGTCAGAATCCACAATCCGCTCATGAAAGTATCGAGCGGCACGTAAGAAAGGCTCGCACCCCAGCGGGACACGCCGGTTACTTCCATCGACCTTTGCAGCCATACGGCCCGTTGCGGGCTGAGAACCGATATGAGGGGCAGCGGAAGTGGAATTATCTGCACAAAAGGATACGCAAGAATCGGGAGCAGCAGGAACAGCGGCTTTCTTACGTCCCTTATGGCGTCCTTTAATGAAATGAAGTCCTTCGACACCAACAGAGATAAAGCGAAAATCAGCCCGAAAATTCCGGCCACACCACTCCACAACCACGGCATCGACCCGCCGGCAAACATTGGCAAAGCGATTATGGGAAAATAGACCAGGATCTTTTCGGGTTTTCCATCATACTTCTTTATTTTTGCTGAATGCATGAAACATGAGGTATTCATCAAATGTTGGCGCCTGAAGCTCCGAATCTCTTATTCCGTGTACATTGCAATAACCAATTTGTATGAAAGGTAAATGGTTGCAATTATGGCAAGGGTTGTAACTGCAAGCTCCTTTTTGCCGGGAGCTTTCCTTACTCGAAAAGTGAAAAGATCCAGCACAGTCAAGAACTTGACGCGGCATTTCGTGCATTGGTAGCGCCTGGAACGCGGAACCCAAACTGCCAATCCTTTGCGTTTTATGCGCTGAAGCTCCCCAATCTTGCAAATGGGGCAGGGCCTTGCAGAATGCATGTGAGCTATCTTATTTTCCGTATTCAATGTAGCACCTCGTGAAAGGCGAAGTCCAAAAACCCGATACATAAAATTCAGAAGCCTATAAATTAATCTCAGCCATTCCGCTTTCCGGCGCTTCAGCGGCCATGCAGATTTTTGATGATTCTAACGATTCTATCGAGGTCTTGCTCATTCATTTGTGTACCGGAAGGCAGGCATAAGCCCCTTTCAAATAAATACTCGCTTACCTCGCCACCTGCAACACGGATCTTATAGGGCCTGTTGCCGGAACTGCCCGCGCATTCAGCTTTTAATTGCCTTTCCCCTTGCCCGGTGACCGTTGGTCCCTCTGTACTGAAGACCGGCTGCAGATGCATGGGCTTCCATAGGGGCCGGGACTCGATATTATCTTCCTCCAGCGCAAGACGGACACTCTCTCGGTCTGCACCGAACTCGTCCGGGTCAATCAAAATCACAGTTAGCCAACGGGTAGATCTCCCGTGGAGTGACTCCGGCATGAATTCAATGCCCGCAAGACCACTCAGAGCCTCTTTGTAATAGCTATGGATCTTTCGCTTCTGTTCGACCCGCTGATCGAGCACCCTGAGCTGGCCTCTTCCCACTGCCGCAACAATGTTGCTCATTCTGTAATTATAACCGATTTGAGAGTGTTCATAATGAGGCGCGGGATCGCGTGCCTGCTGCGACAGGAAACGGGCCTGTTCGATCAGGTGGCGATCGTCCGAGACCAGCATCCCTCCACCTGAAGAGGTAATGATCTTATTGCCATTGAAAGAAAATACCGCTGCCTTTCCGCCTGTTCCCGCATGTACATACCTGTATCTGTCTTGCTCTGCCGGTATTTGCGAGTTGCCGCTCTTCCTGTATTCAGCTCCTAAAGACTCGGCGGCATCGACAACTACAGGGACACCATATAGTGCACAGATTTGAAGGATACGGTCCAAGTCAGCGCTTTGACCGTAAAGATCGGTTGGGACAACGGCTTTCGGAAGAGATCCGCGCCGGTAACATGTTTCAAGCTCTACGGCAAGCAGGTCCGGATCCATATTCCACGTGGAAAGATCCGAATCTATAAATACCGGAGTACCCCCCTGAAATATGATCGGACTGATGCTTCCTATGAACGTCAAAGTGGAGGCAAAAACCTCATCGCCGGGCCCTACACCGAGAATACGCAATGCAAGGTGCATTGCTGCCGTACCGCTTGTCAGGGCAATGGCGTACGGAAAACCTGTCCTTTCGCAAAATTCCCGTTCGAAACCGTCTACCTGAGGCCCCAGCGGGGCGACGTAGTTACTCTCGAATGCTTCTCGAATGAAGCACATCTCTTCACCGCTCATGTGGGGGGGCGAAAGGAAGACGCGGTTATGAGGTGAACCTTTTGGCAATTTGTAATCTCTTTTCGGAATTTCGTTTTTAGTGTCTGGTATTCCGTAATTAACTCTGCAATAACGTAAAAGCTTCCGAACAGGATTAACAGGATTATGAAGTCAACGGCCTGCAATACCAGAATTCAAAGGCGTCGTATTACTTTTGCCGGCACTCCAGCGACCACGGACCGATCCGGAACGTCCTGGTGAACCAAGGCCCCAGCCCCTACAATACTCCAGGCGCCGATCCGCCTTTGTGGCATGACTGTGGCTCCAATTCCTATTAAAGCGCCTTCACCAACCACAACTTCCCCTCCCAAATGCGCGCCCGGTGCGATATGCACATAGTTCCCGATTTCATTGTGGTGGTCCACGGTGCTCCCCGTATTCAGGATAACGGCTTCACCGATTATGGAGCCTGTATTGACGATAGATCCGGCACAAATCATGCTCCCGGCGGCTGTGCGTACATCTGGAGCTATAATCGACCCGGGGTGCCGGGCAAGTGCAAGAGATCGGTTTTCCTTTTGTAGTAACAGGCAGATTTCTTTGCGATTTTCATTTGCACCTATCGCAACGATACTTGCATCATGCTGAATATTATTTCGGTCGCCTATTTCGCCCAGAACAGGTATGCCGAGCAGCGATTGCCCCCGCAGGTTTCGGCGATCATCAAGAAAGCCCATGGGCACTACACCCATCCTTGCATCCATCATACGCAACAGAATATCTGCAACTACCTGCCCGTGGCCGCCGGCTCCGATTATTAAAATCAGTTTAGAGTTTGGAGCATTATGCTCTGAGTTGGAGGATGGATTCAACTTTTGTCCTTCGAAGATAACTCTGCGAGAATCTGCAGATAAAGATCGGTTCAACTCATCTTCTAAATGAAACTTGTTCCTTTTGCCATTCAGGAATTCCCCTTAAACTCTTCCATCGTTGCCCGGCCCGGGTAGCTTATTCCCTCACACTTAAGAACTTTCAAGATAGTTATGGCGATTATTTTCAAATCCAGCCAGAATGACTGATTATCCACGTACCAGACGTCCAGCCTGAACTTCTCTTCCCATTCCAGGGCATTCCGACCGCTAATTTGGGCCCAACCCGTTATGCCGGGCTTAGTGTTATGCCGGCGTATCTGCTCCGGCGAATATCTGCCCAAGTACTGCATGAGTAATGGACGCGGCCCTACGATACTCATCTCGCCTCTTAAGACGTTGATAATTTCCGGCAACTCATCCAGGCTGCAGCGCCTTAGAATCTGACCAAAGCTCGTTATCCGCTCCTCGTCCGGCAGAAGGTTTCCCGCACGGTCTCGACCGTTGGTCATGGTGCGGAACTTGTAAATTTGAAACGGCTTGCCATGGAGGCCTGGCCGAGTCTGGCGGTAAAAAACCGGCGAGCCAAACCGAATGTATACCAGGAGAGCCAGGAGAAGCAGTAAAGGCCCCAATATCAGCAATAGAAAAACCGATAACGCTATATCCAGCGAACGCTGCGAGATATTATAAAAAGTTTTCTGAGAATCGGGCATGGAACTAAACGCTCCTTCAATGGAGGTTGCATGATACGGCGGCTCCGAACCATCTCCAATACTAGAGAACTCCAACACGAAAGATCGCGGCGGAACGTGAGCGCACCGTTCCGGCAGGGCCGTCATTGGCCCCTCTCCTCGGCGCAAGAGAAGGCCTCCTGTAAGGCTGTGCGTATTTGACGACGCTCATGCAGAAGTCCCACATATTCGTTATATATCTCTCTCCACACGTCCTCGGGGTGAAAGTCACGCAGGATGCGTCCTCGTCCCGCCCTGCCATGCCTTGTACGCAACTCGGGACATTCCAGATACTTACGCACAGCCTCCGTGAGTCCGCCTGCGTCGTGCACCGGGACCAAGGTGCCGGTGACGCCGTCCATAACGGCATCGGTACACCCGGGGATCCTGGTTGCGACAACCGGCAGTTCCATTGCGGCCGCCTCCAGGGGGACCACCGGAAGCCCCTCTCTGTAGGTCGGCAATATAACGACATCCATTGCTGCAAAGAAGGAGCAAGTCTCATCTACGCGCCCCGCGAGGTGAATGTTCGGGTCGCTTCGAAGCATCTGCTCTACATCGGCCGGCACCGGATCTTGAGACTCAAAATCGCCAACGATCAACAGATGCAGGCTAGGGAATGCTTCGCGCAATTGTCTCCATGACTCGGCCAACTCCACTATCCCTTTGTCCCGCACGATTCTTCCCACAAAACCCAAAACCTGTGCATCCGCCGAGATGCCATATCGCTCTCTCAGCTTAGCGCGGTCCTTGCTTCCAAACCGTTCGGGGCTGAAATCGCCTGCGGCATTGACTCCATTGCTGCTGCCTCTCAAGATGACTTTTACCTTCTCAGCTTTGCAGATTCCCTCCGTAATGGCAACCTCACGCACTGAAGGACTTACGCAGAATACTTGATGAGCCAGAGAGCAGGAAATCCATTCCGTCCACCGAAGCAGCGATCGTTTGAGTCCTTCTGCCGTCAGAAATCGAAGTCCATGAATGTGGTATATACGCACCGGCACACCCGCGAGAAAAGCGGCTATAGTGCCTAGTAGACCACCCTTGGGAGTGTGCGCGTGTACGATTCGTGGACGGACACTGCGGAAGATGCGCCACAGACGGAATAAAGCCGGCAAATCGCGCAGCGGCTTAATGCTCCTGGTCATTTCAACAGCATACGGTGTTGCACCTTCCTGCATCGCAAAAGCATCGAGTTCCCTGCCCGGTGACGAAATCACATCCACGCTAAAGCCTCGGGATTTCATGTATGCTGCCTGCCCCCTAACAAAAATGAGGGATATGGGTACGGTAAAGATGTGGACCAGTTTCAGGTTTGCGGTCAGTTCCTCGTTCTCTGCCACTCTTCCTCCTTGAAGGACATTCGGACGATAGCGGATAACGTGCGAAAAGGGATTAATATGTCTGAAAATGAGGATAAATTCACCTGTAACATATCGGATTTCTAATAAAAAGCTTCCTTTACCGGTATATCTGATCGTGGAAAAAACAGAAAAGCGGGCACAAGAACTGTCAAACTTACCAATAAGAAACAGCCCCAAAGGATCGCTCATCGTTTGCACATTGCAAGGAATAATAATGCATTACTTTCGTAAGCTAATGGCATCACGCAAGAGAGCAACAACCCGAGGTGCAGTAGATTGAAGGCTATAATGGATTTCGACCGCCCTCCTGCCGTTTGTTCCCATCTGCCGACGTAGGGCGGAGTCGCAGGCCAAGCGATCAAAAGCGTCCACCCATTCCGGCATACTCGATGCCAAAAAGCCCGCGCCGCTGTTGTTCACAATATCTACATTCGCACCTACTGGTGATGCGATTACAGGCAATCCACACGCCATGTATTGAATTAGTTTATATCCGCATTTGCCGAATTCCCATAGGCCGGACTGCAGGGGCATGATGCCTACATCACATGAACTAATCATTTGGGACTCTAAATGCTCGTCCCATCCTAATTGCTTTGCTGGTATTGACCAGTTATTAAGTTTGTCCGCACCGATTGTCACAAATTGTAAATGATGCACTGCAGCAGCAGCCTGGAGAGGTTCCCGGGTGATTTCGAGATACTTGCTTGTCGAGGGGCTCCCGATCCAGACGATGCGTAATTCCTTATTGTTCGAATTGTCAGGTCGAGGCATGTACGGGTACTGGGCGAGATCGACAACTGTCGGAATTATTTCCACATGGCGCGCCCCGGAGGCCATAGCCCATTCGGCGAGGTAGCGATTCCCTGCCATAATAACAGAGGCGCCGCGCAAAAGTGGTTCAAATTTCCGTTCTAGAATCTTACGCACAATGGTTGATGAGTGCATATCATAATTGTGGAAAACGGCGTCATCATAATCGACTACATAGGGCGTTTGAGCCGACAACAATCGAGTCTCGAACCACGCAGGAAGGTATGGAAACAGCTCTTTTTCCACCCAAAGCAGATCAAAATCAACTGAATGACGCAAATCCAGGAAGCGCCTAAAGTAGCTGGCTATGACGGCGATTGAGGACCTTCGTTTGTCTCTGTAAAGTTTCCGCAGGTACTGATTGCCAAATAATGGACGCACTGACACTTCGAATCCGGCCGCTTCCAACGCTGGGCAGTAAAGGAGTGCACGCATACGCGAACTTGCACCAAGCGAGTCGTAACGCGTAAGGATCAGAAGTCTTTTCTTCATTTAAGTCTCACTCACGTCCCATCAAATTAACCTATTTAGGAAGGTCCATACGTCTTAACTTGTACTGAACCTCGTAACAAGGAAATAAGTAGCAGAAGTTTTCTTCGTATAGTTCCTTCATATAATCGCAAGAATTAAAAATCGAACCGATTAATTTCTTAAATGCGTGACGAAAGATGAATGGGGGAGATGATTTGAATCGTAGATTTACCTGATCTAATTGAAATCGAAGATTCTCTTGGTATGTTGGGACCTTGCGTTGAAAAGGCTGTCGAATCGAAAAGTAGCTGAACGTATAAAGACCAAAAAAACAACGGTGTGTCGGATCAGAGAAAAAATAGGGATTAGAAAAATGTGGTGCAACAAATTCTACTACACCACCGATTCTGACGATTCTGGCCAATTCGGCCAGTAGTCGGTTCAGATTCTCAACATGTTCTACAAAATGGTAGCCATATACCTCATCTACAGAGCTAGCTGGAAAGTGAGACAAGACATCATAAATATCACCAACAATATCAACACATGGATAATCAAGCGCGTCGATACTAATGGCATGTAAATGACGTTTGTTCATCCCACAGCCCAGCTCAAGAATTATATGATTTGTCGATTCCAATTGATGAAGTACATTATTCTTATCATTAATTGCCATTCATTTCTCTACCTAATAGGAAGTGCATAAATAATTTCTGATACGCGCGTATAGTTACTTTAAGCTGACAAAATCGGCGCACGAGCAGTGCAGAGATGATTCTTGATCCAAATTCCAAAAAGATGGTAATGATAATTAAGGCTAAATTGCCTTGCGCTGACAAATGCTTCGATCCGTACTGCAGGCGGCTTCGCAAAGAATAAAACAGACGTGTCGCTTTTACAGAACTGGAGCATCCCCCACCCTCATGATAGGCAGCTACCTCGGTCAACAGATACGATCCATAACCAAGCTTCTTTGCACGCAGTGACAAATCCACTTCTTCAAAATACACAAAAAAACGTTCGTCGAAACCTTTTAGAGTTCTGAACAACTCGCCTCGGATCATGAAAAAGGCGCCGATGATCTGGTCTACTACACCGCTACTCTTAAACTCAAAGGCATCCATTAGACGCGGAGGGAACGTAGTGGGAAGCAGTTTGGAAAGGCCAGTTGCTTCGCCTATATAAGTCCTGACCGACGGAAACCGCGCGCAAGAAGTTGTGGAAAGTCCATGCTTATCGATAAGATTGACACCACATATTCCGATCATGGAGTTTTCCTCTCGTTCCATGAACGCAATAGGGAGGGAAAGTGAGTTCTGATAAAGTAGTGTATCTGGATTGAGAAACAGGAGATATTCACTTGAGGCCGCCACTGCCGCGCCCTGATTGCAGGCGGCGGCAAATCCCCTGTTTTCGATGTTGTGAATAATTGTGACCGGCACCTTTAGTTCGTCAATGCAGTTCAGTGAATCATCCGTAGAGGCATTATCAACAACGACCACCTCGGAAAGGGTAAAACCGTTGTGCTTCACAAGCCCAATAGATAAAATGCAATCACGCAACCGGCGACCCGCGTTCCAATTGACGATAATTACACTTATTGTTACCTGGATATTAGGCAAGTACATTCCTTTTGAAAACATTAAGCACTATTGTGATTCGTAATTTCTAACCCTTGTAGGCCATTTCGGCGTCTCTCGCCTCGTGGAAATATGACTGCACTATTCTTTCCGAGAGCTGGAAACAGAAATTTCAAGACTTTGGATGGGCGAACTTTGCCGAAAATCAGCGAAGGAGGCTGGTACAGAAAAAATGCAAAGACAGCAGTTTGTATCCAATTGCTTAGGCATGTGATGAAAGCCTCACCATTTGACGACGTCATTAGGCAAGAGAATCCAAAGCTGTACAACAGAATGTATCTGTGATCTCCTAATACAGCAAGACGATAGAGCAAGCACATTAAACAACCTAAGATAAACATGACTATCATTAGGCCTAGAAGACCCAAATCTGAATAGTACAAGTAGTAAATTGTATAAACGTTAGTCAATTGGGGCGTGGAGGAATACTCGAGAACCGGAGACATAGCCTTCGAATCAAACCCGAATGCGCCTAGCAAATTATTGACAAAAAGGAAGAGCCTACCTTCCGATCGTGCTCCACCACCCGAAACAGCCTGATCGAAGGCGACTAAACCGCTTAACGTATAAAGCTGAATATTTTGGTTCAAACTCAGAGCGTTTTCAGAAAAAGTATCCTTGTTACTTATGCCTTTCTGAAGAAGCACGGCTGGAACGGAAAATAACAGAAGAAATATAGTTGCAATTGTAATCGTTGTTCTTATCGTTAGCTTACTGGTTAGTACATGCATGCACCCCAAACTCAGCAGTAATGTTAGGGGTGCAGTTCTGCCTCCAGTTGCTAATCCGTATGAAAAGGTGATAGCGAAAAGGAGGAATGTCTTGACTTTTGAGTATCCAGAACTTGTACATTGAAGAAAGGCCCCTAATGCACATAAGGATCCAAACTTAGTTAGATAGCTATAAAAGCCAAGGCTGTCGTATTCCCTTATGCCAGTCGATGTTTGATACCTGACCCCAGCCATGAAGTCTTGAAATCCGGATAGAGCATTCAAATGTTGTAGCTGTTTCAAAAAGAATGGAAACATAATAATGAGAAGAAGGATGCAGGCATTGAAGAGTCCCCTTGTCCATTTGCTCGTAGAGTTAACGCAGGTCGTACAACATTTGCGTGTACGAGTGAAAAAACCGCCCGCACTGAATGATAGTGAGCCGAGCACGAATATGAGCGATGTAAATGCAGAAATTGGATAAAAAAAACTTCCGGACATGATCAACAATAATAGCAGTACGGACCATAAAGAGGCAAAGGCAGTAGGTGGATACAAGAGTGATTTACTAATATAATAATTGATCCATACCAGGCATAAATGAACAAATAGAGCGACATATATCATCGTAGTTATCCGGTAAACGTGAGGTTTAGTCGGTTTACTCGCCATCTTTCAAAATATACTGGACATAGAAAGCAATAAAGCAAAAGTAAAGTAGCGAAAAGAGTATTTCTGAAGGATTGTCGTTGCGCTATTTTACGATAAATTCTCAGCATGTCAGCTCTCGAACCAGCTATACCATAGCGGTAGAGGGAGCGTTTGAGCAAGTTGAACTGTACATTTGGGTGTTTATTCAGAAGTTCTGAGTGATTTGCGAGGATAACTTCGAAGGACCTGGCAATATCAAATGAACGTTCAATCAAGCTATTCGAATTCGATAAATTATCCGATTGGCGATGAATGATACTTAGGGGCTTATTAATCAGAAGAAATTTCCATCTCTTTGAAACTTCATAAACAAAAATGTGTTCACAACCTCGAAATGCTTCTGGCAGACGAAAAGTGTTGAAAACTTCCCTTCGATAAACTAATATCGTGTCCCCGCCACGCAAGGCATTCTCACATAGAATGCTATACTCATCCAGCACCTTACGATCGATTAACTCGCATATCTTCTTGTGGGTCTTTGCGACAACACAAGGAAACGAGGCAACCCCTATGGAATAATGTGCCGCACTCATAGTTTCGACCATACATCGAAGGCCCTCTGGATACAACTCATCATCGCTATCCAGAAAAGTTACATAACGACCCGCAGCTAGCTGAAGTCCAGCATTACGAGCAGCGTTAACTCCTCTATTCTTTTCAAGAGCGGTATATCTTATTCTATCATCATTGAAAGATTTGATGACTGCCATGGTATCGTCCATAGATCCATCATCGATCACAATCCATTCGAACTGTGCTGCCTGACGAGTAAGGCTCTTCCATACCCTTGGCAACAAGTGTGCCCTATTGAAAGTAGGAGTTATAACTGAGATGTCAAGCATCTAACGTTTGTTCCTGGGCGTTGTAGAGTCGATTTAAGCTCATTAAGTGAGAAAAGAAAAAAGATTGATGCGCCGATAAGCGGCAGGAACCTTAGTTTATTCGATAAAACGCCTAAATATATGGCAAGCATTAATAGTGAAACCATTAAAATTGCTGTTTTAATTATCGTTATTTTTATTATATGTGTCCGGTGGAAGTTGAATGCCGATAGGACTACAAGATCAGATGCCATCGAATAACCAATCTGGCTAAGCATCCACGCCCATCCGATTGCATAAATACCATATGTACGCTGCAGGCTGTAAAAGGATAATAAGAGTATGGTTAGGGATAGGACGCCTACAAATGAAAGTGATATATACCGCCTGTCCGCCTGTAGTAATTCATAACTCAGGTTTGCGTGAGCATTCAAACAGAGCGGTAATAATAAGATGACAAATAAGCCCATGATTTGGCTGTCGTGAATATGCAGAAATCCTAATACGAATGAAGCCAACATAGTTCCTATGATGCTTACCAGATTGAATCCTTCCCATGATACGTTCATAAAACAGTAAAGCTTTGAATAGAATTGTTCTTTCCTTTTCGGAATTGTAATGGTTTTTACAAATCCTGGAAAGGCAACAAGGCCCACTCCATTGGAGATGAACCAAATTTTGCTGGTTAGGTCGAAAGCAGCGCGATATTTGCCTAGGGCCTCTAAACCGAAGAAATTATTCACCAGCAGAGTACCTACGGAAATTATCGTTGTCTGTAATGCCTGACCTAGTGAAAGCCCCACTGAATTAGTGAGTATTGTTTTAAATCCATGGTACGAGAAGTTAGGATGCCAAACTCCATGGGGCATTGATAGCATCACCCTTTTGGCGATAACAACATCTATGAATCGTCTACTGACGATTAAGCCGATAACTATAATAGGTGATCGAAATGCGAACAATCCAAAAAACATTAAAATGTACCGCGTTACGCCAGACACGAGGGTAAATGCTGAATAGCGATCGAATCGCTCATTGGCTATACAAAATGTTTGCATCATTACAGTTGGGATGGCAATTATGTATTCGAATACCGCAAAGAACATAATCCATCGTAAAGTGACGAGCGTTCGGGTCGCTACTGGAAATACATATATAGGAAGTGCTACCATTAAGCCAGGCAAAAAGCAGGCTAGAAGGCACGACTGTACAATATATATTGCAAAGGTATTTTGTAAATGTACACGCTGTGTGCTAATATCACGTTCTGAAGCTAGCAAACGCTGAAGATTTTTGGATATCCCTATATCAGCTAGTCCTATGAGAGATGCAAGCGCCACATACACCGAGTAGAGACCATATCCATCTGCTCCGAATAACTTTAGGCTTAGTGGGATAAATACGATACCCAAAACACCATTTACTATATTTACACTGTATACTGAGAGGATGTTAGTTTTGAAATTAGACATTCCGAATTCTCGCGAAAGCTATTCTACTTCTTAAATTCGAAAATGACGCAGGATTGGAATGGATGGGCGCAGGCGGGTAAGCAAAGCGGTCTCTGCGCAGTGAGAGCATCCCAATGTCATGCACTATGAAAGGCGTCAAAAGCCGATGGAGTAGTTGAAATTAATTGTCGATACAGAATAAGAAATGTTCGCGTATTTTGGACTGGTTTCTGTATTGTTCCGCGGGGATATCGTGTATTTCGTTATTCGTGATTGGCAACAACACTATTTTGAAGAAGCGCGATACCAGTATCTATGGTGATGGGTTGTCTAACGGAACGTGTATCGATATTTGCCAGATCGGCTTGGAAGTTTGAGATCGTTTTGCTCAACTTCACACCTTTTAGTACGCAATCTGATTCTTGCGGCATGTACTCCGGCACGAGTTCTTTGAGCTTTTGCCTGATGGCGGATGCGTCATGACTTTTCGCTGTGCGGTAAAGCTCCTTAATCCCCTTGTCGAGCCAGTTGCGGAAATTATCCTGGGAACTTAGGCCGGCCCAGTTCCAGCGGCCGTTATACTTTAACGTCATGATTTTTTCGTGGCTTGTGCGGTGGACATCCTCTCCTCCGGTGATAAGCTCTTCATAGAGCTTCTCGCCAGGGCGCAGGCCGGTGAAAATGACTTCTATGTCTCTTCCGGGTTCTTTGCCGGAGAGGCGAATGAGATCGGATGCCATATCCGCGATCTTTACAGGCGTGCCCATTTCGAGTACGAAAAGTTCTCCGCCATTCCCTATGGCTCCTGCCTGTAGTATGAGCTGGGCCGCTTCAGTTATAGTCATGAAGTAGCGGGTTATTTCGGGGTGGGTCACGGTAACCGGTCCACCCAGCTCGATCTGCTTTCGGAAAAGAGGCACCACGGACCCGTAGGATGCCAGAACATTTCCTAACCTCACGGCCATGAAGCGCGTAGAGCCGTTCTGCATTGACTGCAAAATCAGCTCCGCAAGTCGCTTGCTCGTACCCATAACGTTAGTAGGACGCACTGCCTTGTCAGTCGAAACCAGAACGAAACTCTCGGCCTTATACTTCTCAGCCAACTTCATCAGGACTTGACTAGCGAGAACGTTGTTGAAGACTGCCTCCCACGGGTTTCTCTCAAGTATCGGAACATGCTTGTAGGCTGCTGCGTGGAAAACGACATCGGGGCGATAGTTCCTGAAAACTTCCTCCATGAGCCGCTGGTTCTGAACACTGGCCAGGATTGCGTGAAAGGCATCGAAGTTTAGTTGGTGACGCAGCTCCATCTGGATGCTGTAAAGGTTCGCTTCCCCGGCATCGACCAGGATGATCCTCTCCGGGTCAAACCGAATCAGTTGGCGGCATAGCTCGGAGCCAATAGAGCCCCCGGCCCCAGTCACCATGATCGTACGGCTTTTGACGTAATCCAGAATGCATGCCGTATCCTGATGAACGGGAGGGCGTCTCAGAAGGTCCTCATAATCGACGTCGCGTAGTGCTTTCATGCTTACCTGGCCATCCAATATCTGGCCTATCCCGGGAAGGGTTTTAAATCTAACCCTGCACCTCTCACATACATCGATTATTCTGCGCATTTCCTTGCCTGAGGCCGAAGGGGTCGAAATGAATACTTGGTCAACCCCATGCTTTCTGTGAACTTCCGGGAGAAGATCCACCGAGCCCAAAACAGGCACCCCATGCAGGGCTCTGCCTATTTTCCCGGGATCGTCATCGAGAAAGCCAACGACCTTATAATCAATAGTGGGATTATCGAATATTTCGCGCAGTATCCTCTCGCCGGATCGTCCGGCCCCGATGATGAGGATGTGCTTGCGGTCGCGTGATTTGAGTCTAAACCGTGGCAGGTGCCAGACACGCTCCCCTTTGGAGCTGTTTTTGGATGCGTAGTAGGTGCGGATTGCCATCCGGACTCCACCTGTCATGACGAAGGCGAGGAGTCCGTCAAGGAGAAAAACCGCGCGGGAGAAGCCGGTAAAACCATAGACGAAGAATACGGTCTCGACGACCAACAGCGTGGATAGGCAGCACCCCTCGGCAAGGCGCCAGAAGTCGTGCAGGCTCGAGTAGCGCCACATCCCCTTGTAAAGCCCGAAAGCAGAAAAGACGGCAAGCTTCAACGGGATGAGCCATGGGAGCACGAGCATGATCTGGCCGAGGTTTCGGGGTGAGATCGCGAACTCGAAGCGAAGGAGATACGCTCCAGTGTAAGCCATTGCGAAGATGGAGGCTTCGATCAGGAGCATTAAGTAAAGGCTGCGGTTTTTGAGTTGTGCGAGCACCTGTTCGCCGATAAGAACTGATTTGATCAAGTAACCCCAACGCTGCGTTAGAACCCGCAGTTTGCGCACCATTGCTGAGCCCGCCAGCCCGCTGTGGCCGTCCACATAAATGTTGCTGTGTTTATTCATGGCTTTTGTCTTCCTGAATAATCAGCTTGGATGTTGCTCGCTCAGGTTTTCCACGGTGTCCAGGCGCTCCACGCTCGAAAGCAGATCAGGGGTGTTGGGCTGCCGGTAAGCCGTCTGGTAGCTGTAATACCGGTAATATTTGTAGTAGCCCCCGTAAAGGCTGCCTTGATTCAGTTTATTTACGATTGTGCCGATCATGCGGCCCCCCACGTTCTCGAGATTTCTGCGGAAAACCCGCAGTGCCTCGCGATGGGTTTGGCCCATTACACTTACAAGGATCACACCGTCCGCGTAGTGACCTAGGATCAGGGCATCGGCAAAACCCATGGCCGGCGGTCCATCTATGATTATGCGGTCATAGTGTGCATAGACTGCGGCCAGGAACTGCCGCATCCGGTTCGATGAAAGCAGTTCGGATGGGTTTGGGGGGATCGGACCCGCATAGACCACTCTCAGATTAGGCATCCCGCTTTCCTGGATAAACTTTGTGCCTGTGCCGGTCAGGTAATTGCTCAGACCTATTTTTCTAGCGATTGAGGCTCCGTTGCCATTGCCGTTGCCGTTTTTACCCATGAGCCTGTGGAGGTTTGGTTTGCGAAGGTCTGCATCGATTATCAGCACCTTTTCGTCGGAGGCGAAAGCCTGGGCAAGGTTTACGGCAATAGTGCTCTTTCCTTCAGCGGCATTGGTGCTGGTTATAAAAAGCAGCTTGGGAGGACGGTCCATCGAACTTGAGAGTTGAATGGAGACTTTCGCGGTCCTGATAGACTCCGAAAAACCGGCTGTTGGGTTTAGCCGGACAAGACTGCCGATTTTGACGGCTTCGTCGGCCTCGACCACTGGAACAACCCCCAGGACCGGCAGGTGAAAACGATCTGATAGCTCCTCGATCCTCTTGATTGTGTTATCCAGATACTCCAGAAAGAAAGCCAACCCGAGCCCAAGCACCACCCCGGCTAAGGCAGCAAGAAGAATGTTTCGAGGAATATTCGGCGAATATGGTTTTAACGGCAGTTTGGCATAATCCACAACCTGGATGTTCCCAAGTTCTGTTCCGACCTTTGCATCAATTTCCTTGCTTCTTTCCAAAAGACTCTGGTGAATCTGTTTGCTTGTCTCGACCTCACGTTCGAGTATCTTGTACTGAGTCGACTGGTCATTGAGAGCGATTGCAAGGAGTTTTTTCTCCTCGGTATCCTTCTTCAGCGCCTCTTCTTTCATTGTTGCCGCGAGGTAATCGTTCCTGATGGATTCCAGAATGCGATTCTCCTCGGTCTTGATCTGATTCTCTATATCCTGCATTTTTGCTTTTAGATTTTGAAGGGCTGGATAGTCGTCTTTGAAAGTGGCGCTTCCCTGTTTGTAGTCGGCGGCGGCAGTGACGTAACTCTCGCGGAGCCTTTGAATCAGCGGGCTTTCAAGCATAGCGGGAAGCGAGTTGCCGCCCTGTTTTGATTGATCGTACAGGGCTTCTTTGTTCATGCGTTCCGTCTGGATAGAGGAATAGGCTTTGTTTGCCTCTTCGAGCTGAGAATAAATGAGGTTCTGATTGGCATTAAGGGAGACAATCCCTGCCTTGCGGGAGAAATCGTTGAGGTTTGTTTCCGCCTTTTCGAGTTGGATCCTGGCCAGCTCGATCTGCTTTTCCAAACGCTGTTTGGCGGCGATAGTCGCGTCGATTTTCTTGTCGACCTGCCAGGTTATATATTCCTGAATCAGCGTATTGATCACTTCGCGGGAAAGCGACGGATCTGTAGATGAGAACGCAAGGGAGAAAATTGTAGTGTCGCGTTCGGGCTGCACGTCGAGGCTTTTGGCGAATTTGTCCTCGATTTTTTTCCGGAGCTTCAATTCCGGAAGCTTGGGGTCGCCTCCCTGCATGGGGTCGGTTGAACCTGTGGAATGAAATAAGCCTTCATAAAAGTCCGCGACGCTGACGGTTACAGATCTCATGAGTTTCGTGATTGCCCAGTCCGGCGCAGGCGTTAATGCGGGATTATGCTCCAGTTGAAGCTTATCGATAACGCGGTCCCCGAGTGTCTCGCTTTTCAACAGCTTCAATTGGGTCTGCATGAATTCGCGTGTCTGGATTTGAGTCCCCAGCATCGCCATGTCTTCAAATTTAGTGACTCGCGGTGATTGGATCGTCAGTTCAATTTTGCCATTGGCCTTGTATTGAGGCTTCATCGTCAGGCTTACGATAAAGGTTGTAGCTACAGAGATCAGGAGAATAATCAGGATAAGCCATTTCCGCCTGAGTATGATTTCCAGATAGTCCCGGATATCAGCCGCATCGTCGAATTCCGGGATCGGCTCCTTTACATACTGGGACAGTTGCTGAAAATTATCCTTAGGTATGGGAGCGGGTAAGTACGTCAAGTTTAATTTTTCGGACTCGTTTTGCACCATTTAATCCCCTTAATGTATTTTGCCCGAATAAATGTCTCTCATCCTTTAACCGATAACCGAAAGAACGCTCTGTTTGCTTCGTGAACTGATGTATCTTTTCGGGACTGATCTCAAAGTGAGTTCAACAGGTCGCTTTTGAGATTTCGAATCGGCCAGGGCTTGTGCAAAAGTCTTGTTTCTTTTCATACAGCTCCGCCAACTCGATTACACGAGAGTGAGTCGGAAGTGGGGATATTGCTGGTCTCGATGTGGAAGGAGACCGGGAACCTGCTCTGGTTTTTTCACATTCAACTTTTCGTAAAATCTTTGTAGCTAAGTGTCAAAAAGGGATGACGCTCCTCGAACCGTTGGAAAAGCAACCCCTCGTTTCTTCTGTTTGTGTCAAAAAACTGTCGCATGGTTTTGAAAACCTCGGACGCGCTGATATCCCTCAGATCTTCTACCGCTCTGAGCCTCAGTCTGCGAGGCCCCATCCCTGGAGAAAATCTATTCGGCGCATGGAATTGCAACTTCCCTGCCACCGCGGTGAAACTGCAGAGCGACGCGAGCGCTGGCTTAAGCGTGCGCCCAGGGCCAGGTTCTGCTTCCTGATTTATAAAAGGGGACTAAGTGGGATCTTAATGGCTTACATAGTATCGGAGGATCAATCCCCGTTACGCATAAATCTCCAAGTCCAGCGAGTGTCCACTCACCAGTTCACCTGAATTCTTCTCCTGCATTTTGCCGCTTCTGGTTACCGCTTCTGGTTGCCGGTTCTCGTTGCCGCTTCCGGCTGCCGTTTGGCAAAAAAATCCAGGCCGCGATATCATAATCTTGCATATCGCGTGGTTGTGCGGAGGCCTACCGTGAAGGCTGGATGGCAAAGTGATAAGGGTGAGATTCTCACTGAGAATTTCACTCCCTGCGTTTTCTGCGGTAGACCTCTAACCGAAAAAATCCGGAAACCGGACCCAAATGGACCATTTCATGTCATCGTGTATCGTCACTTCACACACGAAGGGGGATCGAATGTCTGGCCAGGGACTTGAGAGCAGGAAGACACGCGCCCTGAGCGCCATGCTCTGCAGCAGATCGGTGGAGGAGGCTGCGGAGCTGGCCGGGGTATCCAGCACCACTATTTTCCGTTGGCTCCGCGAAGACGAGCATTTCCAGTCAGAGTATCGCACGAGCAGTTCACAGCTTATGGAAGTAGCTCTAAGGCGGCTGAAACAGATTTGCAGTGTGGCGACTGAGACCCTGGCTTCGGTTATGGCGGACGGTGAGGCTGCTGCTGCAAGCCGGGTCACGGCCGCAAGAGCAACCCTTGAGCTCACTTTGAAAATTGATGAACGCCTGGGCTTGATGGAACGCGTTGAACGGCTCGAAGCCCGCTTGGGGAAAGGAAAAACAAATGCCGTCTATTGAAAAGAGAGTCAGCGATCTCGAAGCCGGAATTTCCGTGAACGGCTGGGGAAGCTTTCTGGAAGCCCTTGAGGAATCGCGCCTCAGGGCGGCCAGGGGAGAACCGTCCGCAGAAACTCCGGTAACCCCGGAGATGATGGACGACCCCGTTCACGGGGGATTCTATCGACTCATGCACGAGGCGCTGGAGCGCGCGAGAAATCTCCGTAAGGATATAAATAGCTGCTCTGGCCATTCGCTTTCAGCCTACCGCGCCCCGATATGCGAGAAGGCCTCTGCGATTAGACCTGACTAATCCTCGATTTGATGGCGCCTGTTACTTGAGCAGCCTGTCTGTCCTAGGAGAACTATGGTGAGTGCATCTGCCAGAAGAACGCCCACGGTCTCTATGGACTTCCGGTACGGGGTGTTTCTCACGTGCTCCCATCGTGTGTCCCCGGTGAAATGTTCGGGCATCTTGAGATTGTAGAGGACCGGAAGCTTGAATTCTTTCAAGTTCGCTGCGTGTACTCTCAGCCAGGCATCGCCTGAGGGAATGACGTCCGTGAGGTATTCGATTGCGACGTGACCGTTGTCGAAAATGCTTGTAGTGAGCTTTTGGCCTGGCTCGAAACCACCTGTCGCCGCATCGGGCACGACTTCCAAAAGGTGCCATCCGGACAGGATCAGGTTCTTGCCCATGTGGTTCACGCTCGCAGGGACCCCTTCCATGATGTCCCCTATAAAGGCGTCTTTAAGTTTGGATGCGGAATATAGCAGCCGATTTTTGAAACCCTGCGGGGCCTCTGCGGAGCCCGGATGATATGCGCCGAAACTCAAAGCGCTCCCCAGGTCTTTGCAAAAATCAGCCGCGGTTCGGAGCAGCCCCCTCTGATGTCCTTCCTTGATTTCGTTTTGTTCGTTCCTGTAAAGAACGGTGGTACCCAGAAACATATTACCGAAAAAATTCTTTATATTTCCGAAGGTGTCGGAAATATCCTTTTGAAGCAACTGAAGATGGGATTCCTTATGAGAATTCTCGTCGACCTGCTTTTTGTCCAGATAATAGTGGCGCCCTCCTGGATTGCGAAGGAGCTGGTCGTCTTTATACTTTTGAAACCCGCTTAGAGGAGCGGGTTCAGCAGAGGGCTTTACCTGCCTCTGGTAAGCAGCCGCGACATCCGATTGTGACGGCGGAGGCGCACCCAAAGATTCGGCAAATGAAAGGGTAGGGGGCTTTAGGAAAGGTACAGAGCTGGGGCCCGACACCGATTGCGGCTCTGATACAGGACCTGAATGCTCCAAAGTAGCTGCATTGAGGGCATTGTCAAAACTTTGACTCCCATTTGCAGGAGGCACGGAAGTCCCGGATGCGGGAACGTCCGGCAGGTCTGTACTGGAGACGGGACAGGTTTTCATTTACCAGAAGTCCTTGTCGAAAACTGCGCTCATGGAAAATAGGAAGTTTCCCTCTGGATTATTAAGCAATCCTTATGCCGGGGGATGAAAAGTTTGTTGCAAAGATGCATGCAATAATAGATTAATCTTGATTGAACAGCGAACCTCCATTTTCCACTTTGTCAGGAGTCAAAAGTATGAAGCCGGTTATTGCTTTCGCTAACCATAAAGGCGGAGTCGGGAAAACCACCTCGGTAGTGAACATTGCATCGGTCCTGGGAGAAATGGGTAAGCGGGTATTGGTCATTGATATTGACCCCCAGGGAAGCGCCAGCCTGCATTTCGGGGTCATGGACAAAGGCATGGGGTTCTTGCAGGCCCTGGAAAGAAGCGTTGCGGCGCCCGTGCTCCCAACAGTAGTGAGAGGGGTTGATCTTATAGCCTCCGGTCCCGCGCTTTCAGAGGCTGCGCAAAGGTTCAGCGGAGCACTCGGCGCGGAACTCTTCGCCCGCTGTCTTGCGCGCACTCAAGGCGATTGGGATCTGGTCATAATCGATTGCCCGCCAGGTCCCGGCATTCTCACTATGAGCGCTCTTCGGGTCAGTCAGCATGTAGTCATTCCGTTTGAAGCCAATCGGCTTGCACTGAACGGCCTGGATCAATTGATCGAGACGCTTGATTCGATGCGTCGGGAAAACCACCATCCCGAGATTCTGGGCGTAATCGCGTGCCGCGCCAACCCGAGGCGTAGAGTACATAGAGAAACTATGGTTGATTTGGAGAGGCGATTCCCCGGCAGGATGGCTCCATTTGTCCGTGAGAACGTTGCGTTGGCGGAGGCGCCCGCTCAGGGAAAGCCTGTAACCCTGTACGCGCCCGGTTCAAACGGGGCTGAGGACTATCGCCGGGTGACACAATGGCTGTTGCAGTGTTTGGGATGATCAACTGATACGGGAAGTCGGAGGTTGGAAGCTTCGCTGCCCCCGCATCATTCCATTATTTCCGCCGGCGATTTTCATCCAGAAATGGCCGCAAGCAATGACAACCACTATGGCTATGATCTGAGCCGAAATACTGAAAACCCTGCTGGGGGCCAGCGCGCTCACAACGAAGGGGTCGGTAAGGATCATATCCGCCCCTACCTTCGCAAGGACTGCACAACCAACGTAATTGAGAATCGGATATCTTTCAATGACCAGGCAGAGAACATTGCTGGCAAAAAATACGACGGGAATGCTCACGCCAAGTCCGATGAAGAGCAGGAAAAAGTTGCCCTGCGCTGCGCCCGCAACAGCCAGCATATTGTCCAAAGACATGGTGATGTTGGCAATTACGAGAATTTTTACAGCCTGGCTGATATTGGTTATCCCTTCATCAACGGATGTTGCGCCTGTTCTTAAAACGAGAAGAGCCACCGCCAGGTAGAGGACTATCGCGCCGCCCACAAGGCTGACGAAGCTGTGCTCCAGAAGCTTGCAGACAAAGTAAGTAAGCAAGACGCTCAATACAATGGTAATGCAGGCGCCAATCGATAGGGCACTCAAGCGCAGACGCCTCGGGAGAGTCCTCAGGGCCACGGCGACGACCATCGCGTTGTCTACTGATCGGACCAGGTTGATAATGATGACGCTGAAAAGAGCAGAAAGCCAATTCCAGTTGAATGATACCGAGCCGAGATTCTCCAGTCCCACGATTCTACCCATTTGGTGATAAAAACTATTAGTAAGCTAAGAACATGCTGCTGATTATTCCATCCAACGCATGGGCTGCGTTCTTAGCCCCGATTGCAAAACACGACTGAAAGCGCCGGGAGTTGCAGGCTTGAGCGTGCCCGTCGCTCCTCTTGCCATTTATTACCGAACCCACGAACGGAAACCAGCCTTATCCTGTACCGGCAGTGACCTAATGCCGCGGACTTGATTTTGGAAGAGCAGTCCCCGCAACGTCCTTCACACCTTCCACAACGTTCACCAGCACATCCTTGACAGCTTTAACAGCCGTATTGCCAATGCTTCCCGCTGCTTCGATCGCTCCATTCACGGTTACCTTTGCCATCTCTTCGGCATTTGCGCCTGTCTCTTTTGCCGCTTCAATGATTCCGTCCACCGTCCTGCGGGCGACCTGTCCCACGTCGGCTCCAATCTCGGCAGCCCCCTTGACTGTCCCCCTGATAACCTGTTTGGCAACGCCCAGCACATCACCACCCACATCGCTCACGCCCATGACAATCCCTTTTGCCACACTCTTGGAACTCAGCAAAAGCCCTGTCCCAACCTCCTCTGCCGCTTTGAAGGTCCCTTGCAACACGGACCTTGTCACGTTGACGGTTTCATCGGCCACCGAACCCGTAGCCTTGAGGGCATCGGAAACGGTGTTCCTTACCAGGGTGACAATCTGGGTTTCGATTTCGTTGATTCCCTTAAGGCCGCTGAGGACACCCTCTTTTACAGTGGCCCCCGCCTCACCGACCGTCGCCTTGATGTTTGTCCGGGGTGTTCCTTCATTGCTCTTTTCTACAGGACTCATTTCCTCTTGTTCCTTCTTTTTTGGTTGTTCGGTTTTTTTTTCTGCCATCTCACACCATCCTTTCAGAAAGAGAACGAAGCGGCTGTGTTTACTGAGACTTCTCGGTGCCGGCAAAATGGCCGCAAAACCCCCCAGGGAACAGCCATGCACCGGGATGGCGGGAGTTCCGCGATACGGTCCTCATTATGGCGCCAATCCCTGGCCCAACCCCTAACGTAAGACTTTAATCTTTTTTGTCACTCTTATTATTCATTACCTGCCTACTGGGGAATTGAAAGACCGAGGGATTCAAAAACTGAGGGGAGGAGTCAGGTGCCCGATTATTCATCCATTTTGTCAATGGGGTCTTGATTCAAAACTCCTGCACACCGGATAACCGGAACATCTGAACCTTATGATTCCAGCATCTCTTTTGTATACATGCATCTTCTGCCCGCATATGCGGCATAGGGGCCGGTTTTTTAATTCAACCCTTGCCGTATCCCCGAATTGCCGTCCACACAAAAGACAGCGGAAGCGCTGTTTTCCATGTCTTGTCTTTCCATATTTGTAAAATGCCTCTGAATTACATCGAGGGCATTGCCTGGGTGATTGCTTTGAATGCCGCACTGGATTCACATATGTTTGGGGACCGGTAAAGGGCGGTGGCCCGGCTGCCGGTCCACCATCAATCCGATCTTGCTTCCTGTTTTTTGGCACTTGTATATCTCACGTCAGAGTCATCGAATCTACTTGATAGCATCCACTGCAATATGCACTAGCAATGTGACGGGCGCCGTTCAAGATTGTGACAATTGTGTTACAGATATGCTGTGCGTACTCCGGAGGCAATATCCGGCGGTGCAGGATCGGGGTGCAAAGCGTGCTTGCATGCAAATCGAACGGCATGCGGCAAAGTGTTAGCACTTCTATGTTGATGGAGCCGGGATTAATTCTTTAGCAGGCGCAGAATAAAGGCGGATCGCTTCATCGCCGATCATCCGGGCCGCGGCGTAAGCCGTTATTCCCCCCACAGGCAGGGAAAATAGCGGGGTGATGTCGAGAACACTTGCGATCAACGGAACTCCGGTTGCGAGACCGGTGGCGGCAACCACCGCAAGCATCTCGGGAACGCGCGCCTCATCATCGATATCCATGCCGTAGAGGAGCGCGATCTCCAGGATGAGGTAGAGGTGCATGCGAGTGATGACCGAAGTTCCTCCCACAAAGCCCAGGAACCGGAATGCCTGGCCAAGTCCGGGAACCAGCATCGGAAGATGAACGAGGGTCCCGCCCAGAAATGAGAGAGGCGTTTGGGCTTCAATAAGCCGCCGCGCCTTTTGCTCGGCAGTCTCTTCAGGATAACTGCTGTTAACTGCTGCTACTACCGCTCGGATACGGCTCTTGCGAAGGCGAAGAAAAAAGTAGAAAAACTGATCGGCGAGGATGCTTTGCCGGGAGACTAAATCCTGGGCAGGCATAGTATGGCGCCTCCAAAACTGGGTTTGGGATTTGGCTTTCGTAGTGATCGGCTATAGAATGATTTTCCCCGGATGATCGAATTAAATCCGCACTCCGTTGCATTCTTTAAAGGGGGCGTTTTCAGCAAAACGCCCTTCCGCCTTTCGATCGTCCAGGCGCCCGGCCGGTTTTTCAGGAGACCTTTTATTCAGGCGGATTCGCAGCAGTGCCTGCCCGCTCGGCTATCAGCTCTGCTTTAACTTCGGCGGTAATATCTTCGAATGCCTCCGCTGCCTCCGACATCATCTCTCTTCCCTTTTCAACGAGGCTGAGCCCGGTTTTGATCGTTGCTTTCGCCAAAGGCTTTACGACCGCTCCGACAACGGGAGCGATCACCGGAGCAAGAATCAGTACCCCGATGCCAAGCAAAATGGGAGTCCCAATTTTGAGTCCGCTATCAAAAAAAGCCATATCTTCTCCTCGTTTCAATTAGTTGCCCGGTCGATTCTGATGCACCCCAGCACGGCGGAGGAATGGCAGTCCGGTCGTGTAACTGAGCCAGGTTAAAGGCTAAAAGTTCTGAAGGGGTGTGTCAATGGTCAATTTAGGAATTTTCATTCCTTACCTACTAAATAAGACATAAATCACTATTCTTCGATGAAACCACTTCCGATTCCCAAGTTGCAGGATGTTTCTTTTCCCTTTTATGCGTCGAACCCAAAAGGCCCGGTACCACGCAAAAAGTAACGAGAACGTAACATGGCTGAGATCAACATAATCTGTTTTTCGCCGAATATACATTGTACATATCGGGTCATTTGTTAGAGAAAGCGAACAGGGAATTTGGCAGGATTATGATTATGCGCTCCATATCTGCCGCTTGCGGCAAACTGGATTCGAAAATGAATGAGCCTCTGGTTTTTCAGGCCTCCAGCGCAATTCACGAGTTGGCCTCCAGAGGGCGCTCCATCTGCATAGATGAACTTGTTGAGCCTGCCGTGTGCGTCGCGCCGGAGACGCTGATTCGCGAGGCGAAGGAGATGCTCGGGGTTGATGAGCCGATAAAGGCTCTTGTGGTAGCCCGCGACGAAAAACCTATTGGCCTGGTCAGCAGTCTCCATCTGGACAGGATGTTGAGTAAGCAGTTCGGGGTTGCCCTTTTTTATCCGAAGCCGATCTCACAGGTCATGGATAAATACCCGCTCAACATCGAAGCGGGCACCCCCCTTGAGGTTGCCGCCAGCCTTGCGATGCAACGCGAGAAAGCAAAGATATTCGATCACGTCATCGTAACGCATAATAGCTCGCTAGTCGGAATTGTGGCGGTGCCGAAGATGCTCGAGACGTTGGCGGCGCTCGAGCACAGGCGACGGGAGCAACTCACCCTGTTGACGGAAAGGCTCAGGGGAGAAATCAGTGACAGGGAAAAAGCTGCAGAAGCTCTGCAGCGTTCAAGGGAAATGCTGAAGAGGGTCATCGAGAGCTTTCCACATTCTATTTTCTGGAAAGGCCCCGACCTGCGCTATCTTGGATGCAATCAGAACTTCGCCCGGGAAGCCGGGTGCGAAGTAATATCCGATGTCATTGGCAAAACCGACGAACAATTAGCGTGGCCGGATGATGAGGCGCGCTTGTTTCATGAGTGGGACAGGGAGGTGGTTAAGTCACTTGCGCCCCTGCACCGGACGCTGGAGCGAGAATCCGGCGCCCTGTTCTTCGAGACCAGGCGGATTCCCATGTTTGATTCGAAAGGGAATTTTATAGGCGTTCTCGGCTCCCATGAAGACGTCACCGAAAAAGAAATGGCGGCCAGGGCAATTGCTGCAAATCGCGCGAAATCCCAATTCCTTGCGAATATGAGTCATGAGATCCGTACCCCCATGAATGGGGTGCTCGGAATGGCTGAACTGCTGTTGGGAACGGAACTTGACGCGCAGCAGCGCAAGCTTGCTGAAACGGTCTTCCGGTCCGGGGAGTCGCTTCTCAGGGTATTGAATGATATTCTCGACTTCTCCAAGATAGAAGCAGGCAAGCTTGAGCTCGAAGATCTCAATTTCGATTTGCGGGATCACGTGGAAGAATTAATGGAACTCATCGCTGTTAACGCGCACAGAAAGGGACTCGAATTCATATATCAGATCGAGGACGATATCACGGCCGGGGTGACAGGCGATCGGGGCAGGCTTCGCCAGGTGCTCACCAATCTTATCGGCAATGCGATCAAATTCACCGAACAGGGCGAGATCCTTGTGCGCGCTTTTCTTCGAGAGGAGGCCAAGGACAGCATACTTGTAGGTTTTGAAGTAAAGGATACAGGGATTGGAATTCCCTTGGAAGCTCAGTCGAAAATCTTTGAGGCATTTTCTCAGTCGGACCAATCCATGAATCGCAGGTTTGGCGGCACCGGCCTCGGGCTCTCAATATCCAGACAGCTTTGTGAAATGATGGGAGGCCATATCGAGGTCGAAAGCAACCCGGGTAAAGGAAGCACTTTTCGCTTCACCGTCAGATTGAAGAAACAGCACCCCGGCAAATCCGCCCGAAAGGCTGCTCTATCCTCAAAGCCACATAATTTGCGCGTGCTCGTCGTAGATGATAATGAAACAAACCGCGCAGTCCTTCATGGGCAACTCGATTCATGGAAAATGTCAAACGATTGTGCGGAAGGTGGAGAGCAGGCCCTGAAAATGTTGCGCGATGCGGCCGATAGTGGAAACGCCTATGATTTAGCCATTCTGGACATGATGATGCCGGGCATGGATGGGCTTGAACTTGCAACTAAAATAAAAGAGGACCCGTCGCTTGCATCGGTCGTCCTGATTATGCTCAGTGGAGTTGCCGAAGGATCGCGACATCCTGGTGTTGCAGCTTATCTCACGAAACCGGCCCGCTTGTCTCAGCTCTATAACGCCATTGTGGACTCGATGCGGGGTTGTCGGGACATAAAAGAAGATGTTCCTGTCGACCCTGCGGCGGTCTCACCTGAATTTACGCCGATTCTGCTGGCGGAGGATAATCCCACCAACCAGCAGGTATGCACGGCCATGCTCCAGAAACTCGGATGCAAGCGCATTGACGTTGTCTCAAACGGTCATCAGGCGCTCCAGGCGCTCTCCCGTACGAATTACGGTCTTGTTCTAATGGACTGCCAGATGCCCGAGATGGATGGGTATGAGGCGGCAAGGCAGTTTCGAAAAAGAGAGTTCGAGACGAGGGCAGCATCCCGGACACCAGTTGTTGCTCTCACCGCACATGCTATGAAGGGATCTCAGGAACAATGCCTGGCTGCCGGAATGGACGACTATCTGTCTAAACCCTTTACTCTGGGTCAAATGAAGGCAGCCCTTGACCGCTGGGTTCTCAGCAAGCATGATAAGCCCGGCCCCCTGGCGGAAATCAGTGAAACGGGGGCCGACCGCCTGAGCACAAGCTCTCCTGAACCTGGTGGCGTTCCCGATGGCAATGGGGATGGCGAGATAATCGATCGAGAGGTCCTGAAAGGCATCGTCAAGCTCGGGGGGCAAACAGGCGATACGGAACTGCTTAGAAAGATTTTGAATTCGTTCATTAATTATTCCGACGGTCTTTTTAAACAATTCCACTTGGATGGCGAGCGTGAAGAAGTGGTGAGGCTGGCTCACAGTCTGAAATCCTCCAGCGCTAATATCGGGGCGTTGCAACTGGCTGAGCTTTGCAGGAAGATGGAGACCGCATGCCAAGGCTCTGACGGATTGAGCCCCGAATTGAGGTTGGAAGTGGAGGCCGAGTACTGGAAGGTTAAAGGAGCTATTGCAAAGATCCTCTCAGACGGGGTTTGACCAAACAGCCGGCTTGACGTGGCCGCATGCCTTGAATTCACAATCATCAAAAAAATCTGCTATTATGAGCATCCGTTTTGGCGCCGCCGCTATATGAGTAACGATCCTGGGCGGCGAGGCTAGAAGGAACAGAATTGTGATCTTTTCGGCTCGTGGAAGGAGCCGATCTCATTGATCGCTGGCGCTGATGTCAATCGGCGGGAAGATTCATTTCGGATAGTCGACGCGATGTTGTATTATCGAGTTGAAAAATCACAGAATTTTCCACCTTGCTGCGATATGCGGAGACCCTGCAATAACTTGTTGGGCTGACACGGAGAATAAGCATGAGAACTGAACCCCGGCGTAAGGAGCGGACAATAAAAACCGTACGGGAGATGGAACTCCTGCTGGAAACCATGCCGGTGGGCCGATTGGCTGTCACGACCGAGGATGGTCCGTACGTCGTTGCAGTGAACTACTTGTTTCTTGAAGGCAATATTTACTTCCATAGTGGACAGGCGGGCCGAAAGATGGAGGCGCTTCGGGCCGATTCGCGCGTGTGCTTTCTGGTGGACGATGTCGGGCCTCAGGTTATTTTTGAACAGGGCTGCGGGATTAGTCAGATCTACAAAAGCGTCGTTTGTTTTGGAAGAGCTGAATTCGTGGAGGGGCCGACTGAGAAGATGAGAATTCTGGAAAAATTGGTGCAAAAGTTCGTGCCTGCAAATCAACCCTTTTCCCCAATAAAAGATCAGAACATCGAGAAAACGGCTGTAGTAAAGATTGTCGTCGAGTCGATGAGCGGAAAAGCCAACGTGCTCTCTTCGTCGCACACGGTTCTTCTAAATCGATTTCACGTACAGAAATATTGTGACTCGTCGGTGTAACTCGTATGTTAAATCACGAGCGTTGAATTAACGATCTCGACCTTGGACTATCAATTTAAAGTACGGATTTTGAGGATCGTTGCAAAATACAAGTGCTTCTTTTTTAGTATTCCCATGACACGATAATGGGTAAAGTCGAATTGATATTTTTCCTTCCCCTCCCGGAGGAATTGACCAGTCAATACCGGTCACCGCGGTTCCTCACCCAAGGAAGATTTTTCTTATTTCCAAAACCCCGGTTCCTGTATTCCTGATCTTGAAAGCATGAAGGTAGTCGTGTCCTTCACTTACTAATCCGAAATCGAAGGTCGTCTCTGAAAGTTCCACTGTCGGCGTTCCAGTTGTTTGTGCCGCAGCAGCCTCATGATGTTCAGGTACGCTGCCTGGACTCTCGGCAGCATGTGCACAACCAAAGGGAACTAGAAAAAAACAAACGACAATCCCGAAAGTTAACAAATTCTTCATTCATGAACTCCGGTTGCAAAAAAAGGAATAAAGCAGGCAGAACGTTGTAGACTCTAACTCAAAACCGCTTGACAGGATGTGGTAGCTTAGAATACTCACCCGACTCAGTCAAGATAAGACGCACACCGAACTCGGCAATCTGGGCACTCATGGAGCAAGGTTCCCGGGAGCTTTGCATGGAGGCATTCAGTCCATCCCTGGCTGCTCTATCCTTGCCCCTGGACAGCCTGTGCGGTATCTTCCTTCATCCCTCATTTGCCATTCATCTGAACCCAAAATTTTAACTTAATAATAAGACGACCTCTGCCGAAATAATAAGTAGCAGGGCATTGTGGAGGGGTCTTATGTTGAATCCTATACCGGCCCAGACGGTAAATCGACCAAGTGATGTAGAAAGACGGGTTTTGTGCTCCCGCTACTCGGAATGCCTTGAGATTTGCCTCTCGGAGGGATGGCAGGGCTTCTCTTGCTCCGAGTGTCAGGACTTTGAATTTGAGTGTCCTGATGATACGTCTCATTGGGTCGAACAGAGCAAAAATTCAGGATGGCTGCTCATGAGTGCAGGGTATTTCCCCAGGTGGGTCGTTGACCGGGGGAAGAAATCGAAACAAGCCACAAAATTTTTCTTGCGATTCTAAAAAATAAACCTCCCGATTTTCCTCAGGCCACGGACGGCTTGCTCTCTTCTTGCTTCCAGAGACCCAGTGCGGTACATATCTTCCTTCCCCACAAACTCCCATTGAATTTGCCGAGATTTATAAAGATTTACCCTCATTTTGGTGGAGCGGTCCGTGACTCTCACTAATGCCTGTGAAAAACTTCCATTCTTTATTATTCTGGATTCTTCATGCCGGAAAGCACCAGAATGCCTATTGTCCGATGATGAGGCGACGCAGCGACTAAAAAAGTCGTAAACGCTCTCGGAAACTGACCCGATGGCAGTCCGGCATAAAAACACGGGGTTCCGCCGTGGATCAATCTCGCAACTTGAGGCTGTAAATATCTCTGGATCGAAGCTGTTCCCACGGAGTATCCCGGGATCAGCATAATCAAGGAGCAGGACCATGCATGCATTTCTACAGCTCGTTCTCGCCTTGTTACCGTGCGCCTTGTTGATGCATCTCATTCTCTACATGGATCGAAACGAGCGCGAACCACTGGGTCTAGTGTTGAAAATACTGGTGATGGGTGCAATTTCAGTTATCCCGGCAGCATTGATTGAGTCGGCGGTAGAAGGGCTGCCATTCATGAAGGCAGCGGGGTTGAAGAACGCATTTTTTCAATCCTTCCTAAGTGCAGCACCCATAGAAGAATTATGCAAGTTGTTGCCCGTAATGCTGTTCGCCTGGAACCGGCCTGAATTCAATGAGGAAAACGACGGTATCGTGTACACCGGAGCCAGTGCCCTGGGTTTTGCTTTACTTGAAAACATCTTTTTTGTGCTAAGCAAAGGATTGCTGGTGGGATTGATGCGTGCCCTAAGCTCTATCCCCCTGCACTGCTTTGCTGGTGTCGTGATGGGTTATTATGTAGGTAAAGCCAAGTTTGCCACAGGCAAAAAGCTGCCCCTTCTTCTCACTGGTTTCGGATGGGTGTATTTTGTTCATGGACTCTACGATATGCTGTGCCTGTCTCGTTCCAGCCTCGTAATGCTGCTGTTGCCCATGATGGTGGCAGTCGCATGGATTGGAATGGCGGTGCTCAAAAAGGGCCGGCAATTATCGCTCAACCGCGCCGAGCCGGGTACAGCAGCGGAAGGCGTCATCAGCAATGTACAGGTTGCCTTTCTTGAGCATCCCCGTAATATTGTCTTTCCCAAACAGGTTTCCAGCCACGTTTGGAAAGCCGTTATCAGCCGTTTGCTTCTTGGCGCTTCCTTTTTGTTCCTGGTAATTGCTTATTTGGGCGCTGAAGCTCAAAACAAGAATGGAAATATTCTTCAGGTTTTGGTGGGTGGGATCATCATTGTATGCATACCCGCGACCGTGGGCAGCCTGCTCGAAATTTCCTACAGGCGCGGCAAGCGGGCACTGAGCACAGGTTCACGGAGATGAAAAACTGCCTGGAGGGAGAAAATCTCTACTTTGGCATGTTCGCCAAGACGGTCGATCTCTACCTGGGTGATTAGATAGTATGGGAAGATAATTTCGATCTTCGTTCCACGCTGAGCAGCAAAGGATTCGATCTTATTGACGGTAGAGCGGATCCAGTCTCTCTCAGCCTCCGGGAATAGCGGGCCTGCAAAATGGATTTTCATAGTTTAGCGCCTTCTCGGGTGGCAAAGAGTCTTCCCAAATTCGGGGCGGTGTGTGATTCTTGACTGCGTATTCGTACATCGCTTTCTCGCTTGTGAAATTCTTTTACTTCTTTGCATTTGCTCGTATACTATATCCAAAACTAAGCGATCCTTGAGATTTTGGGCGTTCCGGAATCGCCGGCGCCCTCCTCAATTCTACTTTGTCTCTAATTTGCCGCCCTTCCCCCGGAGCAGTGACCCCTGATTCCCCTCCAGAAGGGTGGCGTCTCAAAGTGCTGTAAGGAGCAAAAAAATGCACCATTTCGAAAACATTTCTTTGGATTTGAGAAAGCATCTGGCTCTAGAGTACGAACCAGTGGGGGTGTCTCTGTACAAACAAGGAGATTCATTGCCGTCGGGAGTCCCATCTTTTCAGGGGGAACTGAAAAGCTACTGTCAAGGTCTTGCGCTGGCAGGGAAAGGGAAAACCTTCCTCGTCAACAAAGAGCAGATGGGCTGCAAGCTCGGCACCTCCATACTGGGGTTCGAAGACGAAATGGAGAGTTACCTTGACGATGGTGTTTTGGAGAAATATGGAGTGGGACTCTTTGCCTCCGAAGAAGCTGCCTCGGAAACAATTCTCAAGTCCACTTATCTCGAAAAGGGGATGACACGGGCTGCTCTGATCGCACCGCTTTCCTCTTTTGAGGAAACTCCACAGGTAATTGTATTTACTGCAAATAGTGAACAGGTTATGTGGCTGCTATACGCAGTTAATTACGAGAAAGGGGGCAGGATGGAACTACCTCAATCAGGGGGAGCATTGGGTGGCTGCGCGGATATAACGGTGCTTCCGTTGCTCACCGGTATGGCTAACGTTACATTCCTCGGACTGGGATGCCGCCTTAAATCGGCCATAGATCCCTGCCACTTGATGCTGGGGGTCCAAGGCAACACTATTGAAACAGTCCACAGGCACATTTTGAGCATGGTCAAGCCAATCGCCATGCTCAATAAAGCGCGTCCACAATGATATGACGCCCTACTCAGGCTTAGTTCGAAACCAGATCGGGGGGCACAACAGGCCTCCCGATCAGTCGATTGCCCCCTGCTGAATCAAGTTCTTGCGTAGAAATAGCCAATTTCCCATGCAATCCCGTCATTCATTGGAGCCCGGCTTTTCTTGCGGTCCGCCAGCGCTTAAGTTATGCCTGCCATGCATCGGACGCGAAAGTTCCTGACGTAAGGAGGGTACAATGTTCATCGTGCATGTTTTCGTCCATGTAAAAGAGGACAAAATGGAGGCCTTTAAAGCCGGCGATCACATTGTGGAGGGAAGATATGCCGATGCTCTTTGAAACTACAACGATAAAAAGCATGTCCTTGACTAACCGATTCGTCCGTTCGGCCACATGGGAGGGAATGGCAAATGATGATGGCTCATGCTCCCCAAAGCTTACCGATCTCATGGTTAGACTTGCAAAAGGCGGAGTGGGACTGATCATTACAAGCCATGCATATCTTAGCAGGGAAGACAAGGCCAGACCCTGGCAGCTTGGTATTTACAGCGACAAACTTGTCCCGGAACTCACCGCCATGGCTGAAGCCGTGCATGATGCAGGTGGTAAGATCGCTGTCCAACTGGCTCATGGAGGATGCCTTGCCGACCCGGATCTCACAGGGCGAACGCCCTTGGGGCCGTCGAGCATGAAGGGTGAAGGTATGCCGAATTGCCGTGAGATGACCAGTGATGATTTGCGAATGGTTGCGGAAGCTTTCGGCAAGGCTGCGGCCCGAGCTCAGGAGGCAGGATTCGATGGAGTCCAGATACACGCTGCCCACGGCCATTTGCTGAGTGAGTTTCTCTCGCCGTTTTTTAACAGGAGAATTGATCGATATGGCGGAAGCGTCGAAAACCGGGCAAGACTCCTCGTGGAAGTCGCACATAATATCAGGGGTAAAGTCGGGGACAGGTTTCCCGTGATGGTCAAGATGAACTCGGAAGACTTCGTCACAGGGGGACTTACCGTGGAAGAGATGCTGGAAGTTGCCTCAATTCTGGAGAGCGCCGGTATCGACGCCATTGAGCTAAGCGGCGGGACCAGATTTTCGGGCGACTATGCGCCGGTAAGGCTCGGAAGGCTCGATACCGAGAATATGGAAGCCTACTACCTGGAAGCGGCTAGGAAATTCAAGCAAGAGGTCAGGGTCCCTCTAATGCTGGTTGGCGGGATTCGCTCCTATGCGGTGGCGGAACGAATCGTAAAGGAAGGGATCGCAGACTACGTTTCCTTGTCGCGTCCTTTAATCAGGGAGCCCGATCTGGTCAACCGCTGGAGGTCAGGAGACACCGGTAAGGCAAGGTGCCTCTCGGATAATCTTTGTTATGAACCGGCAAAAGCGGGCGAGGGGCTTTACTGCGTTGTTGAGAAGCGTTCCGGGCGGGTATGAAGCCTACAAATTCCTAGATCAGGACGGACAAAGGGGCCGGGCGGACCCTAAGAACCGGCAGTTTCATTTTCAACTCATTAAGCTTCTTGTCTTTCCAAGAAGACGAGTTGATCCCCGAGGGGAGGCAGCACCTTTTTGCTGTCAAACAACTCTTTGACTTTTCTTAGGATCTGGCCTGCCACGGCGTCATAGTCAGCGGTTTTCACCCACGGCCGCACCGCAATTCTCACGCTGGTTTCGGTAAACTTGGCGATACCGATAGCCGGGGCCGGATCTTTCAGGATTCGTTCGTCGCTGTCCAGAATCTCTTGAAGAAGTTTCTCGATTTTTGCAAAATCATCCTTGTAATTGAATACCACCTGGAGATCCACAAGGCGAGTCGGCTCTGAACTGTAATTGATGATATTACCCCCGCCTACCTTCGAATTCGGAATGATGATGATCTTATTGTCAAGACTCTTCAGAGTCGTGGTGAAAATCTCGATTTTCTCGACGATCCCGCTGGCTCCTCCGGCTTCGATGAATTCACCGACTTTAAAGGGTTTGAAAACGATCATTAATACGCCTGCGGCAAAGTTCGAGAGGGAACCTTGAAGGGCCAGGCCGACAGCCAATCCTGCCGCACCCAGGACAGCTATGAAGGAGGTAGTCTGAATGCCCAGTTGCCCCAGAGCGGCCAGGATTATGAAAGCCATCAAGGCTACATAGGCCAGGCTCGCAACAAAAGAAACGAGGGTCGTGTCCACCTTCGCTCTCACCATTACATTCCGGGCGACCTTGCGAACAATCTTCGCAGCCCAACGTCCAATCAACAGAATGAGTATGGCCCCAACTACATTCAGCCCGTAAAGGGCTATCAGTTCCTGGGATCTGGAGAAAATCTGTTCAAACATAGCCTCCTCCTTGTTGGGTTTCACGAAACGCCGGGAATAGTAAAGGTGAGATTATAAAATTGTTTCTTGCTGTCTTGGATAGTACCCGTCCTGGACACTGTCAAGGTCATGCTGTCAGGGCTATTTACGGGTCGATTTCCTGGAATCTCCTGATTCTGGATTCGGTTTTCCCTGCGCCGGCTACTGTTGCCTCATTTTCAGGGGAAACGGGCTGACAACTGCATGGGGAGTGGTGTGTGACAGTTTAGGAAATTCATGGAAAGGCCAGTCGCAATCAACTCTATGTTGCCTAGATCAAGTGGGGCTTCTTGATTATGTCTTCGTAGTCAAATGTTCCGCAGATGCGCTCCGAACCAACCGGTGGCGGGGACAGTAAGATCACAGAAGACTTGCGACCATTTCGAAGCCCGTCCTTTTCCGATCAACAGTATATTATCGTTGAGATTTTAAAATAAACCCAGACAAGAACCAGTGTAACGCAGATAATACAGACCAGCCCCAATGATATCATCTTCGTGGAAAGCTTAAATCGCTGCATCTCAATCTTCCCCAATTTCTCAATCAATCTTTTAAGTATCCGGTAAATGACCCGTTTTTCGAAAGTTTTCGCAACGCGGATTGCCCGTTCGAGGTCGATTTTAGTACTGAGAGCATCTGTACCAGTGTATTTCCTATTACAGGCGTCCCAGGTCCTGAGGACGGTGTTCACTGACTAAAGATTCTCGCACCCGTGCATATTCCGCCTCAATTTCATTTAAGACTGTCACAGCGCCTTTAGTTGAAGCAGCGCGGCCCATTTCTTCGAGTTTCACGCAAAGTCCGACCAAATGCAGGGCGCCCAGATTCCCGCTGCTTGATTTTAACGTGTGTGCCGCTCTACTCATTGCCGCGGCGTCAGATGCGCAAACAGCTTCGCGCATTTGTTCCAGGTATTTTGAGGAGCTATCCAGATAGAGGTGGATCACCTTTGCGAGCACATCCTCTGCACCTTCCTTTTGAATCTGCCTGATATTGTCCAGCGCCTTGAGATCGACCGGCGCCGCGCGTGAAGAGTTTAGTGCCAAGGTGGACTCGCAGGGCCGTTCCGGGCCATTCACATCCACCTCCCGAACCGTTCCGGCTGGATTCCGGGGCAGCCAGCGTTCCAAAACTTCAGCCAACTGGTTTCCTTTGAAGGGTTTACTCAGGTAATCATCCATCCCCGCGGCAAGGCACATGTCGTAGTCACCCTTCATTGCATAGGCGGTGAGAGCTATAATCGGGATGCGGATTCGGGATTGTGTTCGCAGCCTGTCCCTGCCCTCGGCTTCCCTGATGCGCTGTGTGGCTTCGTAGCCGTCCATCCCCGGCATCTGGCAATCCATCAGTATAAGGTCGTAGGCCGTATCAGATTTCGAAAGCGCTTCGATGACCTGGACTCCGTTACTCACCACATCGACGTGACAACCCATGTCGGCAAGCATTAACCGCACGACTTCCTGGTTCACCGGGTTGTCTTCAGCCAGAAGGATGCGGCTTTTGGTGGGCTTTCCGGTACTTTCCCGAGAGGGAGTGCTCGCCGGATGACCGCCTCTCCGGCGTGAGGCGCCAGTAACGGCCAAAAGTTGATCATACAGTTGGGATTGACGAATCGGCTTAGTCAGAAAAGCCGGTGTCCTTTCTTTCAGAGCATTTTCGAGCTCGAGGCGCTCGCCCCTGGAACTCAACATAATTAGACGTACCGCCGCGATGCGGGGATCGTTGTGGATAATTCGGACCAGGACTGTGCCGCTTATGAAGGGCAACGTCATATCAAGTACGGCCGCATCGTAAGGTTTACCACTTTCCGAGGCATCGATGAGCATTTCAAGTGCTTGCACCCCGTTTTCCGCCATACCGCAGAAAATTCCCCAAGAGGCGACATACTGATTCAAAATGGTCCTGGTCAATTCGTTGTCGTCAGCAATCAACACACGGAGGCCGTATAGACCGTTATTGTCGGTCCATGCCGGCCGGAAGGCTTTAGCTTGTTTCTTGAGACACGCGGTAAACCGGAATGTGCTTCCTGCTCCCGGCCTGCTCTCTACACTGATGTCCCCTCCCATAAGCGCTGAGAGGTGCTTGGAAATGGCCAACCCGAGGCCCGTGCCGCCATACTTGCGGGTCGTGGAGCAGTCGGCCTGGGAGAAGGCATCGAATATGCCCATCTGCGCCTCGGGAGCTATCCCTATCCCGGTGTCGCTTACATCGAAGCCCAAAAGGACTGTCCCGTGATTTTCCTCGATCAACGATACGCCCACAAATACATGGCCTTTTTCGGTAAACTTAACGGCATTGCCCAGTAGATTGGTCAGTATCTGCCGCAGGCGCCCGGGGTCGCCATTCAAGGCCATTGGTACGTTGTCCTGCACCCTGCAGATCAACTCGATACCTTTCTCGTGGGCCTCCTCGGCGAGCAGTTCTGCCACGTCCTCTACCGACTCATGCAGGTTGAAGTCTACAGGGTCCAGTTCGAGCTTGCCCGCTTCAATTTTCGAGAAATCAAGAATATCGTTGAGTACGTGAAGAAGTGCTTCGCCGGACCTCGAGACAGTTTCTGCAAGGTTGCGCTGATGATCGTTGAGATCAGTTCCGAGCAGCAATTCCGCCATCCCGAGAATTCCGCTCATCGGGGTCCGGATCTCATGGCTCATATTGGCCAGAAACTCGCTCTTGGCCTGCGCCGAAGCCTCGGCGGCCTCTTTAGCAAGCCTTAAATCCTGGGTCGCTTTTTTTTCGGTTATATCCATCGAAATACACATGCAGGTATCGTCATCGACAGGTACCCACGAAACATCCCAGATTCTCCCAAGAGCGCTTAACTCGGGCGCATTGGCCGGTTTTCCTTCCGAGAGTGCTTTGTCGGCAAGGCAAAAGCTGCACATGGTCCCGCCCGAAGGAATGTTGCCGTTGTGCTCGTTCATGTATGCCTTGTGTTCTTCCGGAATGTGTTCACATTTCAGAACATCCCGCCAACAGTAGCCGCCGACCTTCGCGCCGTATTTCTGGGCGAGAATACTGGCCGTAAGCACCTTTCTATCCCCGTCTACTACCATCGCGGGATAAGGTAGACCGCTCACGATCATCTCGTTTAATCTGGTTTTCTCCTTTAGCGCCTCCTCTGCCTTTTCTCGTTCTGCAATCTCCTGCTCAAGTTGCTGGTTCTTCGTCTCGACTAATTCACGTGTCTTGGACGCTTCCTCGAGTCTTGCATGCAAAACGAGGTTGCGGGTGTTGATCCACAGGACAAAAGCCATGGCGCACAAAATGGCAAATAAGAGGAGAGCAATCATTACAAGCAGGTGCACCGGGGGCAATCGTCCGGAGATTTCATCAATGGGTTCACTGGAAATCAGGAAGAAGGGCGTATCGGGGATATCGGTGCGAATGGCGATCATGGCAACCGGGGGCTCATCGGGGCGGACGCAGGCGAAGCGAAATTCTACGCCCGGGACTGCCGTCTCCAATGCGGATGGAAAACAAGGGGCGGGTTCGTTTTCAAACGGAACGCGGTGATGAAGAAGTTTGCCCTGTTCGGAGAAAATCTCGACGGAGCGCCCCAAAGAGGTGCTTTGCACTTGAATGAGCTTCTGATAGACAGGTTCTATCGAAACCCATGCGATAAGCTGTGCAACGTGCTTTCCCTTGTAGAAATACGGTTCGGAAACTATTGCCAGCAACTCCCGGTCTTCTTCACGGCTGATGATTGGGGAAACAGGCTGGTTTTTATCAAAGAATGCCTCGACGTCTATGGGTGTCCTTTCGGAGGCTCCCTTCGAGGGTCGATCAACAAGAACGGCCCCGGTGTTTTCAACAAAGGCAAGTCTGGTGTAGATTTTGTCTTCACCGAGCTTTCTTTCCTCCATAAAGTGGTCTAAAAGCTCCGATATGGCGAACAGGCTTTCCGAAAGTCCATATTTGAGGGACATACCGAGGGCTTTATTCTCGAAGAACGCGGAAATGGCACGGTGTTCAAGTAGGTTTTTAATGTCGTTTCGTCGTTCGGAGTAGAAGTAGCCTACTGCTGTCGCACGTCTTTCCGCATCATGGGCCAGTTGTTCCATTGCGTGCTTTTGCAGTTGGACTTGAGACCGGTAATTGGAAATGAGCAGAAAACAGATACAACCAATCAGTGCAATACCAATAAGAGCGGTTACGAAATTCCACTTCTTCTGGGTGGGCAACGAGCGCAGCATGTCCGTTTTCCTTTGTGCGCGCGGGAATCACCTGTCTTGAGCCTGTCGGAAGAACTCCGGAAAATAGTGGGACGCCCTTGGGTAATACTTGGCGACCAGCCGCATGTAGGTGCCATCCCTTTTGCATTGCTCGAAAAACAGGTTAAAAGCTTCGCGCAGCTCGATGGAAGACTTCGCAAAGGCGCAGCCCATAACCTGTGCCTTAGATATCGGCCCGATGATCTTGATTTTGCCGGGCCATTTTTCCATGGCGATAAATGCGTCGGGCACGTCCAGGATAGTAGTCTCGGCCTCGCCGTTTATTACGGCAGGCGCCAAGTCATTGAGCGATCCGGGAAAGCATCTCACCCTTGCCCCCGTGGCTTCCAGATTATGGAGGTCCGGATCAAGGCATGTATTCTTCAATACAAGCACCTCATGGCCACCGAGCATGCTCCTTACCATCTGGATGTCTTTTTCAATGCTGTCGCCGGGAGTGATCGGCTTGATGGGTGAGTCACTTCGAGCAATCAACCAGACTTGGGTGGGGAAAGTCGGGATCGAAAAATCCACCATCTTTTCACGCTTCGCAATGACGGTGAATCCGTTGGCAATCACATCACCCCTTGCTTGCCTCCTTTCACTCTCCGCCGTGGCTTCCTTGCCGCAAAGGTCTCCGATCGCATCAGTCCAGGAGGTTTCCACGTACTGATACTCCACCCCAAGGTGCCGGGCGAAAAGCTTAATCAACTCGACGTCCAGACCGTCTCCGCTGCCCGTGACGAAGTTAGCGTAAGGCACCCCGAGGTGAATAAGGGCGCCTCTTTGTTTGATCTCCTCAATTTGAACGGCATGGCATACCGCCGCCGCGAAGCACAACAGCAGGCTTGTGGAAATGCCGCTCATCAGGAATCGGAATAGAGTCTTTTTCATCGTTCGAATCCTCACTTAGCCTAAATCGGTCAGGAACCATTCTTTTCAAGCAATGACTGAAGCTATTATTCGGCAGGTTTATATTTATCTTTAATATTCCTTCACTACCGAGTGTCCTGTAAAATACCTGCGGCGCCGCTTGCCGGTGAATCCGTCGTCTTGACTCTCGGCGGCGATATCTGTTTTGGCACTACGGATGTAAACGGCATAGCATCTTGCGTTGTTACTCCTACGGTTGGCGGGATTGGCACTCTCACAGCGAATTTTACCCAAACCTTTCCTTACCTGCCCGCTTCTGACTCGAAGGGATTCACTGTCAGCGGATTTGCTACAACGCTTAGCTATAACGGCCCGACCACGTTCACAAACAGCAATGCCGCCAACCTCTCTGCTGTGCTATCCAATGCCCAGGGTAATTCGCCGATTTCCGGGGAGATTATCACTTTCACTCTCGGAAGCGGCATAGGTGCACAGACCTGCAGTGGAACAACCGACGGCACAGGCAAGGCCAGTTGCAGCATTGCCGGCGTGAACCAGCCGGCCGGTCCGGGCACATTGAAAACCTCCGTTGCCGGTGACGGGACCAATCTGGCTTCATCGGTTTCGACCAGCATTACAATTAACGCGTTTGTGTCAGTGTCTGTGTCAGTACCGAACGTAGTCGGCGAAACGCTGGCGGCGGCCACTACCACTATCGATGGAGCGCGACTTATTGTCGGCACGGTGACTGGTGGCGAACTATTTCCTGGAGAAACGGTCCCGGTTGGGGCAATCGTCATATCGCAGAATCCGACGGCTGGGTCGCCCGTTGCGCCGGGGTCGGCGATAAATCTGGCTCTGACGTCCATTGAGGCGCCCACACCGGGAAAACCTAAGATCAGCGGCAAAATTACTGCAACAGGGCAGGACCCTTCCGGGGCGTTCTTTGTTGACCTGGAACTCGCCGACACGGGCAAAGGGGATGCGGTCAATGATTCATATCGAACTTTTCCCTGTTGTTCAGAGAGTGCTCAATCCACCTTTCATCAATCCACATCTTCCCAAGATGTACAGCATAAACAAGGAATTTTTGCCACGTATCCACAAGGAGGACATCCCCGACCTTGTATCTCTTGAAATCCAGGAATACGCAAGACGTCCAAAGTTGGCGAAGGTCCCCGACACGGAAATTCGGACAGCGCACGTCACTTTCAAGGAAATCGAATCAGCAATAGCTGGAGCAGATCCGGGAGAAATCGCGGCGCTTATGGCAACATTTTATGTTCAAAATGGAGCCGACGAATTCATCAGACGATTATTACTGCTCGGCAGCAAGTATCTCGATAAATCCCTGGGTCATTCCATCTCGTGTACGGCTTTCATCCTCCTGGAAACAATTGAGCGAGCTCGCCAGGATCAATGGCCCGCATTTGCCCTGCTCGCCGACTACTTTCACAAGGGCCGATTTAATATTTCGCCTCTGCTGCAGAAAGCGCCGGTTTCCGAAGAAGAGATCGACCATCATCTACTGAGGGCTACAAGCGGCTGCGGAATCGTCAATCTGCACCATACGATCACCTTATATGCGATAGAGAGGGTGCGCCGCTTTTTCAGCGCTGATGAGCACAATCACCTAGTCCAGTCATGGATTGCATTCATGGGTGACAAGCAGGTTGAACGGATATCTCATGACAGCGCTCAGGCAAGAATACCTGAAGATTATTCTTCTTTTTATACGAGTTTTTCAGATTTAGATACCGGCTATATAGTTGGCGTGTTGTGTGCGATGCTCGATTCCGAAGCCTCACGCCCACTCATAGGACGGTACCTTATCAAAGCAATCTGTGACCTGTATCAAGGAAACTATAATCCGCACTATTTGACCGGCCTTGGCTCCGCCCTGTGGGTCATGGATCGCTATCCAGGCGCTCACCCGATTGTGACGAACGCTTTGTATCAATACATCGATTACTTTTTTAATGACCTCAGATCCTGAGGTCCGTTCAAGAAACAATCCAGAGCAAAATCAGGGCGGCAATTCCAGCCAGAATCCAGCGCCGTCGCCCCGTCCCAGGACAGGGTTTGAACGAGAACGAAACTTCAGGTGCACCATGAAGTTTCATGAGAGTTCCCGTTCATCCTGAAATAAAACTAACAGTTCACAATGCGGCAAGCAGATCTGTTATGGCTTTCAAAAGCTCCTCTCGTGTCCTCACAATTTTATCACACGACCCCTCGATCAATAGCGTTCACTACCGCTCCTTCACTCCCTCCAGCCCTGCGGAAATCGGTTCTGATCCCTATAATCTTTGCCCCAGCGGATTTTCCCTTGTAGAAGTAGCCGTTCTCCCATGCAGTGCCATCATCAACCTGAGAACCGTCGAGAACCACAATCAAAATATAAGCTTCATCGACAGAGGGTTCGTGGAAGCTATTTGTCCCCCTATCTATCATTCTTGTGAACCTTTCGTTGCCACAGGTAGTAGACCAGAAGTATGCAGCCACCTACAGTGACTGTAATAAGCACCCATCGATGGATTGATGCCGAAATTTTGATCCATTCTTTTCCAAGAAAAAAGCCTGTCAAAATGAAAGTCGAAGACCAGAGCAAGCCACCCGTGTACGCATATGTGGCAAACACGGGATACCTCAGTAGCGATGTTCCAGCCACTAGAGCGCTCAGATGCCTTACGCCGGGAATGAAATACCCGATAAGAAGCCCCCATTTCCCTTCCTGTTCAAGCCATTTATGTACCCAGTCGATTTTTTCATGCGTAACATGAAACCAGCTACCGAACTTTCTGACAAGAAACGAGCCACCGGTGCGACCGATACTGTAAGAGACAGAGACGCCGCAGATACTGCCCAAAAATGCTGAAGCCATGGTGGGTGCCAAGGCTAACTGTCCCTTAAAAACGAGATATCCTGAAAACGTCAGCAAAACTTCATCGGGTATAGGCAACCCAACGATTCCGAGCATCAACAGAAAAAAGATGGCCAGGTACCCATACTGAGAAATCCATTGTAGAAGAGTTTCCTCCATTCACTGTTCGCCTTGCCCGTGGTGTAATTTTTTCAAGGGCCTGGTTTGGTTTTTCAGCCTTCGGGCGAAGAGACTGTGCGATAGACGAGTAATCAACGGAGTGCTCTCAGTTACTCAATAATAGTGTCCTCTAAGGATCGCTTAGGGACGTGATGTACCCCTTCATTATCACGCCAATACGTGGTATTGCCAGAGGCATCGACCCTTTCGATCATTACTCTCTCCTTTGGCTTGCCCAGAGCCAAAACAAGCAAGATATCGAAGCGGGGCGGTATTTCTAAAGCTGCCCTTAAATTTTCTCTCTGTATTGTGCCGATGATGCATCCGCCAAGACCACTTTCAGAGGCACCGAGAAGTATGGTCTGAGCGGCTATCCCGTGATCACAGCCAAAAGATTGGCTTATCTCATTGTCCCCCAGGATGATGATGTAAGCCGAAGGTCTCTCCCCATCATCTGGCCCTGGCCAATTTTTCAGAAAAGCAGCCCAGGTGAGGTGGGGAAAGATCAAGGCGTTCTTTTGAGGATCACAGGAGAGAATGTACTTGAGCGGTTGAACATTGCCGCCGGACGCTGATAGTCTAGCTAGGTTCACGAGATCTTTCAGAGTTTTCGAATCAATGCTGTGTTTCTGATAAAACCGCCTGTAGCTTCTGTTTTTCAGAACTAAATCTGCCAGCATTATGTCCGCCACCTCAATTAGAAAGAAGACTTTTTACCCAATTTTTTATCGGCATGGTAAAAGTAGCGCATTACCTATTTTTCATAAGCAAGGATAAAGGGTCAATTCGAAAAGTGCCACCAAATCTTCATGATGCCCGGTTGAAAACTGTCAAATATGCATGCAAGTGCTCTGGTGTTCTGCGAGCTGCAATGAATGGGGAGGTTTACTGAGGGATGCAGAAGTTCGAATTCGAACTGCCCGGTTTCGGTCGGACTGCGCTCCCACTGCATCTTGATTAATTCGCTAAAATGGTGAGAGCCGAGGAGGAAGATGCCACAATGGCCCTACTCACGGCTCTCGAAGGAAGATGCCACAATGGCCCTACTCACGGCTCTCGGAGGAAGAGAATGAAACCTCAGTGATATTGTCGGAAAGAGAACCAGAGGTCTGAAATAAAATTAGCGACACTGCCCGGGAATCCATTCCCCTTGGCGAATGGGATGGCCCGGGACCCAGTGCTCATGTTTCCAGTGAGCCTCAATCCATTTCCCGTGTTTGTTGTAGTGGCCATCAATCCAGACCTTTCCGCAAGGTGGGTGGGCGCTTACATTGACGTCTGCGAAGAGGGACAAAAGCGCTGAATGAGAGGCAGGAAAGGGGTGAGCTTCAAAAAAGGCTGAGCCCCGAGTGACCATTGTAGATGCCCGACTTCACCATCTTTGGCTCATCTCGGCTTCTTTTCTCAACTTCCCCGAAGAAAGTCTTGCACTTTCTTCTTTCCGTTGAGTATCTCCGCCGAGCATTTTACCGGGCTTCTGACTCCGACCTCTTGGGGCTCTTGATTTGAATTAGAACACAAACAAGGGAGACTGTCAAGGATTTTCTTTCCCGGATAAATCAGAAGAGACGAGAAGCCGTTGCCAGATGCCCCTTTGTGCACCTCACGATTCAGTTACTCGACAACTCAATCATCGCATTCACTGCCGCGCCTTCGCTTTCCCCAGCTCTGCGGAAATCAGTCCGGATACCGATAATTTTCTGTTCGGGTGATTTTTTGCCGTGAAAATACCCTATCTCCCAAGCTGTGCCATCATCGACCTGAGGGCCGTCGAGAAGAGCAATTACAATATCGGCATCATCGAGATGGGATTTACAGCGGGAGAAGATCTCTATTTTGGCATGTTCGCCAAGGCGGTCGATTTCTTCCTGGGTGATCAAGTCGTAAGGGAAGATGATCTCGATCTTCTTTCCATGCTGAGCTGCAAGGGCTTCGATCTTATCGATAGTGGAGCGAATCCAATCCCGTTCAGCTACCGAGAAAAGTGGCCCTGCAAAATAGATTTTCATCTTTTCTTCATGAACACCTTCCGTGAATTACTCTTCCTCTTTGCCTCTTGCTGCCGTTCACGCTCAATCTCCTGCTGGGTCTTCCATGCCGAGCACCATTTTCCGTGCCAGACCATGATCTTCCCGATCATTGTTGCAGGATTATCTCTTGCGTATTTACATAAACGGCCTCCAGTTCAACAGGAAGTCAACGGATAGAATCGTCTCTCTTTTCCTTATTTAGCTCTACGCCAGAACTGGCCGGTTTTACCTATTTCGACGAGCGTTGCGACCAATTCCTGCCTGTATTCTCGACTTCGAGACACATAATCTGGGTCGAGACGCTTGCGGAAATAAGTCACCGAGAAGAGTTTCACCAAATCGGCAAGAGGTATTATCCCTTCATCAGTACCTTTTTTGAATTGTGCCCAACTATGGATATGATCTTCCGACCGGAAGAGATTCATTGTGCTTCAGGCAAACGGGAGGTTGTCCCACCATTGGTAAAAAGGAACGGCCACATAGGCTATAATGCCTTGTGGATCGGCATGGAGTATGCGTCCATCTCGAATTTCTACAGTAATGGGGAGTCCACAGTCAAGACATGGACAATCGATACGAACCGTTTTGCTTGGAAATAGCCAGCAGACCGCCAGTGATTCAAAGCCTCACTGGCCGAACCACTTCTGCTGACCGTCTACTGTGATTTTGTACTGAGTGGGTAGGTTATTGAAGGGCGCAAAAGAGGCAATCAAACTTGTATCGGGAAACAGCCATCCTGGAATCCCTGCTGCAAACAGGTCGTGTACGGCCTTACGGCCCTCTTCCATGCTAAGGCCTAACTCGCCGGCAATTTCGGTGTAGTGCGGAGCCTGACCGGTATCCACCATTCGTTTCATAATGATTTGGAAGGTCTTGTCTAACATGGTCGGATCACTCATCGCATTTGCCTCCTTGAGCAGACGTACTCAGCTTCACAAGTTTTCCTCTGTGACACTCAAAAAATGAATCTCTCCTTCAATGACCCCAGCAGCCTTGCCTGCTTCCTTTCCTTCTGGGGCAGCTACAAATGCTCTGGCCTTCTCAATATCCGCTACCTCGAAGAGAAAGAATACATTGTTTTCGTCATCAATGCTTTGCCACAAGTGAATCAGCCGCAAGCCGGCTTCGCTGTGAGCTTCAGCATGAGAATAGAAGATACGTTTCCACTCTGAGAAATCGGCAACTCGATTGTGGACGAACATATGGAGCATGGTTAAGTCGCCCTCACTCTTTTCCCCAGTACAATTTGAGGCATGAGGTAGCTTTCGAATTTACAGCCAATACCGGATTTGAGGGCTGGATCATTCCCGCTGATGCTCTGAATATCGGATTCGCTTTCCACTTCGAGAATCCCAACACCCCACGCACCTTTGGGATCTGCCACTGGACCAAATGCAATGGCGATTCCTTTATTGGCCAAATCTGTCCAGTATGAGACATGTTCCTGCATCACCTTGGTCTCAGCTTCTGTCATATCCTGGGCAAAGGTCGGTCTTGGCGGAATAAGCCTACATAGGAAAAAGCTCATTTTTTTGGCTTTCTATAATTCCGTTTCACTGACTGCCAGAGCGTTGTTCCTGCTTTGGTGCAGACAGTTCACAATTTGAAAAAATGGCGCAGGCATTACATTATGAATAATCATGACATCTTCTTCGGGTTAAACGCCTTCTTAACTTTCTTTACTCTCTGAGCTCCTGGACCATTCGATTCAGGAGGTGTTTGAGCCTCAACTTTTGCCTGCCTTCTCGCCTCCATCGCTTTTTTCAGATTGTCAGGCAATCCTCTCTTTTTAGCCGTTTTGCTCATGGCTTCGACTAACGACCTGGCGGCAAGGGGTGTTTTCAGCGAAAATCCATATTTGTGCCTGTATTCCTTTTGGTCCATTCCGTGACTGACCAGATGCTTCGATGTGAGTTGTTTCATCTCTGCCCCACACTCGAGACAGATTACTTTGTCATTCTGAATCGAATTCTCAGGCGTGAGCATTGGTTTCTGTTTGGCGGCTGTCACTGTCTCAGTTGGAGCTTGAGTGGCAATTTCAGTCTTCGCCAGCCTTCTGGCGTCAATCGCTTTCTTCAGATTCTCTGGTAACCCTCTCTTTTTCGCTGACTTGCTTCTGGCTTTGGTCAATGACTTTGCAGCCAAGGGAGTCCGCATTGTGAAGCCGTATTTCTTTCTGTACTCTTTCTGGCTCATCCCATGCGACGACAAATGCCTCACCGTGAGCTGTATCATCTCTTTTCCGCATTCGAGACAGATTACTTTGTCGTTTTGGATAGAATCTTGCGGTGTGAGTGCGTGGGACGCCGGCGATTCTTGCGTTTTAGGTAGCTCAATCTCACCGGACTCAGCCCTTTGCAGTTCATGGAGCGTACCGAAAATCTGTCGAAGAGATGAGGCTATGTCGGTTGATGTCATGGAGGTTTTGGATACTTGGGTTTGGACAATCTCTGATGCGATCACGATGAGTTTTTTTGGCATTGGCAATCCTTTAGCTGTGGATACAGGTACTTAAAGGGCAAAGCGTCACATCACAAGCATGCATTCTCGCATCTCTCGTCTTCGGTTTGTTTGATCCGAGATCGAGTGTGCTCCCGCCCCGCAATCAAAGACAGACTAGGGACTTCAGGAGTTCAGTTTTCCGGACTCCACCTTGGCAAGGTCAAGCTTTGCAGCGAGCAACTTCCTATAGAGTGACTCAACTTTTGCCGAGTTTTTAGCCACTGCAGCTTTGAGCAGGTCTCCCTCCAGTTCCGCCACTTCCAGCCGCTCATAATAATCCATAGTCTCCTTGAGATGAGCCAGAACGATCTTGCCGGTCAGAAGGGGATGGTTATTCGTCACATTAGCATCTTTGAACCGTACTCCATGCTCCAGTTCGACTTCGAGGCCTCTCCTAAAGCTCTCGACATCAATATTCATTCCCTCCGTGTTTACCTCGGATAGGATGACACGAGCCTCTTCGGGGAGAACTGCAGAATCACCCCGTGTCGTCCAATCCCTTATGTTCAGGAGCGCGCAAATCCGTTGGACCTCTTCAACCGTCACGTATGTGGGTATTTCCATGTAAACCCCCTTTCAACGCCAGCGTTGGTGGTGATATTTTTCTGCTGGCTCATTGTTCTGCTCCTTTTTGCCATAATAGCCATCATGAACACTGTAAGGTCACAGAGCATCATGATTCTAATAGGTTAGTGCGTGAATGCAACCATTTTCGAAGACACATCTAGTTCAGGAGAAGAAATGCTCACGCAGGGACAGAATAATTTTTCCGAAAGAAGCCCAAATGAGAATTCCCGATCTTTTACCGGGAGTGCGATTGGGCGTTCACAATCTGTTCCTGTATTTTTAACTTGAACTTAAAAGGGTTTGATATGTAAGGAAATAGGTCGTGTGTGCCTCCGGTTCCGCTGATCGTAATAGACCCATATCCCAGGATTCTGCCCAGAACAGTTTGATTCACCAGAATACTCTCAATCTTAATCAGAAGGACTTCAAGCGATTTTCTGCGGATAAAGCCAACCTTTGCTATTACTCTGTAGTTTGTCACCCCAAACTCTGAAGTGAAATACGTAATGGAAGACTCGATCGCTTTGGATACCGCTATGGCGATCAATATGGAACCACCGGCTAAGGCCCATTGACCACCCTTTAGAAACACAATTATTCCGACAATAAGCCAAATCATGGGCCAAATGAATAGGACCACCCAATGCAATCTGCATTGATACAGTATATTTTCACCAGGAATCAGATTCTCTTCGATGTAACTCACGCTTCTCCTTTTGAGTTCTGTAAAGCCTTTCCGCCCAGTTATGAATCCAGAAATTTGCGGGAATGCAATTTCAGCCCCTTCCCTTGCAGCGTAACCAGTGTCGAAGTTCCATGGGCGACCGTCTGCAGAGATTCATTATATACAGTTGCTTCGGCATAACTGATTAAATTGCCCGAATGGATTGTGCAGCCTTCCGCTATCAACACGCCGTCTTTGACCGGTTTCAAGTAATTCAGTTTCAGATCGATATTCACCAGGCCCGATTCTTCGGGAATTCTCATGAAAGCCGCCCAGAACGTCGCCGAATCGATCATCGTGGCGAGCACACCTCCGTGAACATTACCGAAAGGCTGGAGATGGCAACGACCGATCTTAAGTTCGAGCACAGCTTTGTCCAGCGCTACCTCGGAAAGCCGCATCGACATGTGATCTGGAAAGGGGCTTGCGTTGAGGACTTCAATTAATTCACGAATATATTCAGGGTTTGGGTTTAGCAAAACCGTTCTCCTTCTTGACCAATTTGCGAGACAATATCAGATGGTTGTATGTCGATAATTCTTCTTCTTGTCTTACTTAGCCAAAATCCCACCGACTGGAAATCCCTCTACTTGGCATACTCCAAAATGGCCTTCAGCAACGACGCACTGTGCCCAAGCTGCACGTAAGCTTCCTCCTTACTCAGCATCCGATTCTCTTTCTCGAGCTGATAGCCCAATTTCATCGAGAGGTTTGCTATCCGGGCAATCTCCCTCACCAAGTCGTCTTCGGACTTGATCTGGATCGGGTAGATTCTGATCCGCTCCGGGTGATCCAGCACCGTATCATTTACAATCCCGTCCATTGCATTGTGATGCTGGCGATTAAATGCATCATACAGGGTATTGTGCAGCGGCATGGATAAATAATTGTCGTTGAACATTCTACCTCGAAGGCTGGGGTGAAGTACTTTCGGTTTCACGCACTGCGACACTCGGGCGCATCTATTATGGAAAATAACAATGTACCTATAGTTGCAATTCAGGAGATCTTAGGACACGAAAACCGGGCAACCACGGAGATTTACCTGCATAGTGTCACTGGGGCTGCGAGAAGTGCGATGACAACTTACGAGCTTGCTCGAAGAAATTCTCACACAGATTCTCACACGGCTTCCCACGCAAAAGAAAAGGGCTACGGTCTTGTAACCGTAACCCCTTGATTTTGTTGATGGGCCGCCAGGGTCTCGAACCCCGAACCTCCTGATTAAGAGTCAGCTGCTCTACCGTTGAGCTAGCGGCCCGAATGCAATTCTCACTGGTACGCCCGGCAGGATTCGAACCTGCGGCCTGCGGATTCGAAGTCCGACGCTCTATCCACCTGAGCTACGGGCGCTTCCAGGAAAAAAATATGATACCAAAGGGGCTTGCCTGAGTCAACCCAGAAACGACACCCGGAAACGTTTGTCTGCACGGTGAATCTGCCCTGGCGAAGTCCGAAGAGTTTTAAGCATGTATCCGAGGTATTGGAGCAATCTTCTACGTTGCGGACCGTTGAAACCCTGGCCGGCGGTCCCACCGCCCGCAATATCCACTGCAATCAAAGGCAAAATCGGTTAACATAGAAAATTTGAAAGTCCCATGTCTTCATATTGGCTGAGCAAATTGCGCCGGGCGTGGGAAAATTTGGAAGGGGAAGCAGGCGATAGCTATGGCCTTTGTGGATCAGGAAGTTCGGAGGCTGCTCGGAAAGGGTATTCACCATTACGGTCTTATAGAAAACGGGGACAGAATCGCCGTAGGGGTCTCGGGAGGAAAGGACAGCATGCTCCTTCTGTGGATGCTTCGCGAGAGGCTTCGGCGCATCCCGATCAGCTACGAGCTCATCGCCGTCCATGTGGATCCCGGGTTCGATGCCGAATCGGCGGACCGGTTGGAGGCATTTTTCACACAAGAGGGATTCAGGTATGAAATCATCCGGACCGATCACGGTCCCAAGGCGCACGGGCCGGAGAATCGCGAAAACCCATGCTTTCTTTGCGCGCGGCTGAGGCGGTCCGTGCTTTTCGGGAAAGCGCGCGAGCTGGGCTGCCCGAAGATCGCGCTGGGCCATAACCAGGACGACATGATTGAAACCTTTTTCATAAATATATGCTACGGAGCGCAGGTTGCGGGCATGGTCCCGAAACAGGAGTTTTTCGGCGGCGAAATAACCCTCATACGTCCTCTTGCGCTGGTGCCGGCGAAGAGCATACTAAAGGTTTGCAAGAACCTTGGTTTGCCGATCCTGCCGTCAAAGTGTCCTTCGGCCTTGAAGAACAAAAGGATGGAAATCCGCGATATGCTCGACGGTCTTTTCAGGAAGAATTCAAAAGTCCGGGGCAATATTTACCACGCAATGAGCAACGTCAATCTCGAATACCTGCCGCCCGGACTTCCGGTAAGGGGCAAGCGCGGTCCTGCCCTGGGGCACGACGAGTGAGACGCCTTTCTCAGATGGAAAGAGACGAATGAACCAGCAGATAAGGGGCGAAGGGAAAACGTTTTTCATAATTGACGGAAGCTCATACATCTATAGGGCTTTCTACGCGATCCGGCGGCTTACCAACTCGAAAGGAATGGCGACCCAGGCCGTTTACGGGTTTATCACGATGCTGCTGAAAGTGGTCCGGGAGCGCAAGCCCGACTATATCTGCGTGGTTTTCGACGCGCCGGGGCGAAATTTCCGGCATGATTTGTCCGATGCCTATAAGGCTACTCGCCAGGCCACTCCGGAGGAACTGGGGCCGCAAATACCGTACATCAAGAAAGCGGTGCAATACTTCGGAGTACCTCAAATGGAGCTCGAAGGCTATGAAGCCGACGATCTGATTGCCACGCTCACCCACTGGGCTTCGGCGCGCGGCCTGGAGGTAGTGGTGGTTTCGTCGGACAAGGACCTTCACCAGCTTATTCAGGACCCCGTGGTAAGGCAATGGGACCCCCAAAACGACCGGCTTTTTACGGAGAAAGTCGTTCGGGAACGGTTCGGAGTGGGCCCGGGGCAAATGGTTGATTACCTCGCGCTGGTTGGCGATACAACGGATAATATTCCGGGCGTCAAAGGGGTAGGGGACAAGACTGCAAGCCAACTGCTCCAGCGATGGGCTTCGCTCGACGAAATTTACTCCCACATCGACGAGATATCTCCCGACTCGGTGCGAAAGAAGCTGATCGCAGACAGGCAGAGCGCCTATCTCTCGCGCGAGTTGGTCTCCCTGAAGCTCGATGTCGTGATACATAAGGGCCTGGAGGAGTTTGAGCCCGCGCCTCCCATGCGGCGTGAAATGTTCAGCCTGTGTGAAGAACTCGAGTTCAGAACAATTCTCGATATGCTTAAGCGGGAATGGGCGGAGCCGGACGAAGTGAAGCCTCCCGGCCCGAAGCAGGGCACAAGGGTCGACCGGGTAATCCGGACCCGCGAAGAGTTGGCCGAACTGGTCGGAATCGCGCAGACAAAATCGCTGATATCAATAGAGACCGAGACCACTTCTCAGGACGCCATGAACGCCGATCTCGTTTCAATAGCGCTCTGCTGGGATGATAACCTTGCCTGGTACATTCCCGTCGGTCACTCCCCCGAAGGCGGCATCCAGCTCACTGCGGCCGAAGCGCTCCAGGGACTCGAGCCGGTCCTGAGCGCCAAAACGCCCGCCAAGGCCGGGCACAACCTCAAGTTTCAATGGACAGTGCTCAAGAGGTACGGAATCGAGCTCGAAGCAATGGTTTTCGATACCATGATAGCAAGCTATCTGCTCGACCCCGGAGGACAGACACACGGGCTCGAGCGTATCAGCGCCGAGCACCTGGGCGAGGCGATAAGCTCGTATGAGGAGATCACCGGCAGAGGTAAAAGCCAGGTGAGTTTTGCCGAAATCGACTTTGATACGGCCACCTGTTACGCGTGCGGTGACGTCGAGACCTGCTGGCGCCTGGTCCCGGTTTTGCGCCGCAAACTTGATGAAAACAAGCTGATGGAGCTTTATGAATCAATCGAGCTCCCGCTTACCGAAGTGCTTGCGCGCATGGAGTACAGGGGAATACTGGTCGATTCGGAAAAGCTGGAGGAGCTTTCGATCGAGTTCGAGAAAGCGCTGGATCAGAAAGCCGCGCTTATCTACCAGTTGGCCGGCGAGGAGTTCAATATCCAGTCCCCTAAACAGTTGGGGTACATCCTTTTCGATAAACTCGGACTCCGAGTGGTTAAGAAGACCAAAAGCGGCCCATCGACCGACACGAGCGTTCTGGAAGAGATTTCCCTGGAGCATCCGGTCGCCGAGCAGGTGCTCAGCTACCGCACGATCTCAAAGCTGAAAGGTACCTATGCAGACGCTTTGCCCAGGTTGGTTCGTCCGGATACCGGCCGCATCCATACCTCTTTCAATCAGGCTGTGACTGCAACGGGACGCCTGAGCAGCTCGAACCCCAACCTTCAGAACATTCCGATCCGCAGCGACGAGGGCAGGCGAATTCGTCAAGCCTTCATAGCTGCGCCCGGGTATATCCTTATGTCCGCTGATTATTCGCAGATCGAACTGCGCGTGCTTGCCCATTACAGCGGTGACGAAAGCCTCATAGAGGCCTTCAGGGTTGATGAGGACGTGCACCGAAGGACCGCCGCCGAGATATTTGGCGTCGAAGTGACGCAGGTCAGCTCCGAGATGCGCAGGCAGGCCAAAATGATAAACTTCGGTATTGCCTACGGTATGAGCCCTTTCGGCCTGTCTCAGCGGCTGCGCATCAGCACGAAAACGGCGAAGGCGGCTATCGACAGGTATTTTGAACGCTACAGCGGCGTGCGGCGGTTCATCGATGAAGTTGTCCGCAAGGCTCGCGACCTCGGGTATGCTGAAACTCTTCTAGGGCGCAGGCGCGCCATACCCGAGCTTCAGAGCCGCAACTTTACCATACGCCAGTTGGGTGAACGCCTGGCTATCAACACGCCGATTCAGGGCACCTCGGCTGACCTGATCAAGAAGGCTATGATAGATATCAATCTGGAGATCAAAAAGGAGAAGCTGGGGGCAAAAATGCTTCTTCAGGTTCATGATGAGCTGCTTTTCGAGGTCCCCAGCCAGGAAAGGGAGCCGGCTGACGATCTCATCCGGCGGAAAATGGAAGCGGTTCAGGTCCTGAATGTGCCGCTGAAGGTAGAGATCGGCTGGGGGGCCAACTGGACCGAAGCTCACCCGTGAGTTGAAACCCTGCCGGACGCCAAAAACAAAAGGCCGCCCTCCTTGGATGGAGGCGGCCTTTGTTATCCGGAAAAGCAAAGCTTCTAGCTGGTCTTGGACTTGTCCAGCTCGCTTTTGAGTCTTTCGACTTCCTGCTTGTATCTTTCGGCTTCCTCTTTCAGTCTGGCATCGCTTGTGGGTTCCGTGGCTTCCCCGGCCTTCGCGAACGGGAGTTTATCTTTCACCTCATCGTAGCCCAGATATGCGGCCATCAGCCCGCCCAACAGCAGGATAAGGGGAATCGCGCCTCCGATGACGGCGAAAACTTCCTTGTACCAGATCAAGATGCCCAAAAAACCGAGAAACGCCGCGGCAACACCACCCGCAAAAACCTTCATGTTCTACCTCCTCCTTCGATTGGTTCGCGATTAGGTATGAAAATTTTCCTGCAACTTTCGAAAATTGAGTCTCAGACAACATTTTCTGTCAAGGTAAACCGAAAGCTGAAGATAGCACCGGCATCTGAATAATGCAAGGGAAATTGTCCATATAAAGCGGCGATTTGTGGGTTCAAGCCGGTGAAGTTGAGTTGCGAAATGCCTTCCCCGCTTTTCTGTTGACTCTTTATCCCTCGGATAAGTATAAATGAAGGTTCTAAAAAGATTCCCGAGATCTTGTTTTAGACGATATATGAAATCTATAGGATGTCCAGCCGGTCCATACGGGACCGGTGGATTAAGCTCCGGCAGTTTTCGATGCTGAAAAGGATTTTCTGCCGCCGGAACAATTCTGATGTCAAAGAATCCGGACGAGAAACCGGTTAAACTGCGCGCAGCGAGGTATGTCGGCCCCGGGCTGACCTGTCCGCTCGTGAAAAGGATATAGCACAGATAATGTTCGATTCGCATCTAAATGGTGTAGAAAAACCCGGCCGCTATATAGGACTCGAACTAAACGCTTACTGCAAGAGCTTCGATAGCGCCTCTGTCCGCTTCGCTCTTGCATTTCCGGATGTCTATGAGATTGGGTTGAGCCATCTGGGACTCCAGTTGCTTTATCATCAGTTGAACCAGACCCCGGGAGTGATGGCGGACAGGGTCTATGCGCCGTGGCCCGATTACGAAGAAAAACTGAGGAGCGCCGGTGAGCCGCTGAGAGCGATAGAAAGCGAGCGAGCTCTTGCGGAGTTCGACTTCCTGGGCGTAAGCCTTCAGTACGAACTCAGCTACTCAAACATTCTCACTATGCTCGATCTTGCCCACATTCCGCTTCACGCCGGTCAAAGGACCAGCGCGCATCCTTTTGTCATAGGCGGGGGGCCCTGTGCCTTCAATCCCGAGCCTCTGGCTGATTTTTTCGATTTTTTCGTTCTGGGCGAAGCCGAAGAGGTTCTTCCTGAAATCATCGATGTCTACAGGGATTGGAAGCGAAGCGTCAACAGGTCCAGGGAGGATTTTCTCCTCGAGATCAGAAAGATTGGCGGAGTTTATATCCCCTCCTTTTTCGATGTCTCTTACGGCGCAGACGGTATCATATCAGCCGTCGTTCCGCGGTTTGCAGACTACACTCATGTCAGAAAGAGAGTGGTCTCCGACCTCGACCGAAGCTGCCCAATTCCTGAAAAACCGCTGGTGCCCTTAATCGATATCGTTCACAACCGGCTGAGGATCGAAATTGCGCGGGGCTGCACACGCGGCTGCCGTTTTTGCCAGGCGAGCTACATCTACCGGCCCGTCAGGGAACGTCATCCTTCCTATGTGCTCGAAGCGGCAAAAAAGGCGCTTGCTTCGAGCGGTTTTGAAGACATTTCGCTGCTCTCCTTCAGTACCGGGGATTATTGCCAGATACAGGATTTGCTGGGTGCGCTGGTAAAGGAACTCGAACCCGGCAAAGTTGCCGTCTCTTTCCCTTCGATGCGCGTTGGCACACTGACTCCCGAACTGATGGAGCACATCAAAAAGGTTCGCAAGACCGGGTTTACCCTGGCCCCCGAAGCCGGCAGCGAGCGTCTCAGGCGCATTATAAACAAGGGAATACGGGACGAGGACCTGCTAAGTGCGGCTGAAGGCGCTTTCGAATTGGGCTGGAAGCTCATAAAACTCTACTTCATGATGGGTCTGCCCGGTGAGTCCGAAGCCGACCGGGACGCCATTGTGGACCTGTGCCTCAGGGTGTGGGAAAAAGGGAAGAAGACGAGATCTTCCGTAAATATTTCAATATCCACTTTCGTTCCCAAACCCATGACGCCGTTTCAGTGGTCGTCCCAGATGCCGCAGGCACAGATTGAAGACTGCCTCCGAATGTTTAAGGAGCGGCTGAGGAAGCCCGGTCTGAGGCTGAAGTGGAATATGCCCGGCAATAGCATTTTCGAGGGGGTATTTGCACGGGGCAGCAGGCAGCTCGGGGCTGCGCTCAAACGTGCATGGGAGTTGGGAGCAAGGTTTGACGGCTGGAGCGACCGTTTCAGGGAAGACCTGTGGTACCGCGCTCTTGCTGAAACAGGACTTAGTGCCGCTTTCTATGCCGAACGCTGCAGGGACCGTGACGAAATCCTTCCCTGGGACCATCTTTCAGCGGGTGTTTCGCGGGAATATCTATGGAATGAATTCAAAAAGGCAACAGAGGAAGAGTCCACCCCTGACTGCCGGCAGGGCGGATGCGGGGTGTGCGGCGTTTGCGATCACAAGACAATTTCTCCTCTTATCCATGCAGAACCTGTCGGGGAATTGAAATCGGAGGAGTCGCGGAACACCCGGGGCGAGTCTACCGCAGATAGGGAATTTCTCTACAGAGTGATTTATTCAAGGCTGGGGAAAACTCGTTTTTTCGGGCAACTGGAGATGGCTACGGCCTTCGAGAGGGCCATAAGGCGGGCAGGTCTTCCGGCCGCTTTCACAAAAGGCCATCATCCGCATCTCAAGATTTCATTCGGTGAGGCCCTGCCGCTCGGAATGGAGACCATCATTGCCGAGGCTTACGTTGCGCTGAGCGAAAATATCGACACTGTGCTGATTCGCGAACGGTTGAACCAGCATTTCAATGATGTGATCAAAATCAGCGCGGTGAGCCGGATCGATAAAAAACCGGATTTCGGCTATCCATGCAGGGCTGTTTACTATGTCTCCGGGTTGAATCCATTCGTTTTGCGAAATCTCATGGAGGCGTGGCCAAAGTGCGAAGACAACGTGCTCACCAAGAAGACCAAGAGGGGCCAGGCAACATCACGCCTCGGGCAGATTCTTCTCGATATGCGAAAAGCCGGAGAAAACTCCCTGGAATTGGATATTTACGAAACACCGGGTTTGTGCTTCAGGCCTATGGCGATTCTTCAGAATCTGGCGGGTGCTCAAGCCCAGAGCCTGGAGAACTGCCTGATCTGCAAGATCGCTTCATACCGCCTGGAAGCCCGGGAAGGGAACGACAATGTCCGCCGAACTCATAATTAACAGCAATGCTTTTGAAACCCGTGTGGCGCTGGTTGAAAACGGGCAGGTCGCCGAGCTCTACGTTGAGAGGAGTTCGGACCGGGGGATAGCCGGAAACGTTTACAGGGGACGAGTCGTGAGGGTCTTGCCGGGCATGCAGGCGGCCTTCGTGGACATCAATCTCGATAAAGCCGCGTTTTTATATGTGAGCGATATTTATCGGCCCATGGGCGATGTCGAGCAGGCCCTCCTGTCGTCCTGCGAACACGAATCCGGGGATGAAAAGCAAGATGAGGATGCGGAAAATGGCGGCCCGGAATATGGTGGACTCAATTTTCGCCAGAGCTATAACGGCATTCCCATAGAGGACCGGCTTCAGGAGGGACAGGACATCCTCGTGCAAGTGGCCAAGGAGCCTATCGGTAGCAAGGGGGCCAGAATAACTACTCATATAACACTGCCTGGCAGAAACCTTGTTTTCATGCCGACGATGGACCATGTGGGCGTTTCGCGCAGAATCGAGGATGAAAGCGAGCGAAAGCGCCTCCGCGAGATAATGTGTGAAATAAAACCGCCTTACTGCGGTTTTATCGTCCGCACCGTCGCTGAGGGAGCAGAAAGAGAGAAACTCCAGTCGGAGTCCGATTTCGTAGTCAAACTCTGGCAGAGCATTCAGCGCAAGTCCGAAAACGCTCCTGTGCCTTCGCTGATCTATCAGGAGCTTGATATAACGCTTCGTGCGGTTCGCGATCTTTTCACCAAGGAAGTCGACAGGCTCGTAATCGACTCGGAGGCCGAGTACCGAAAAATTTTGAATTTTACCGAGACCTTCATGCCCTCACTGCAAAATGAGGTGGAGCTGTATGAAGGCGATGAACCTATTTTCGACTCATATGGAATCGAAATGGAAATCCAGAGGGCTTTGAGCAAGAAAATCTGGCTCAAGTCAGGTGGATATATAGTGATCGAATCTACGGAGGCGCTCACAGCCATAGACGTCAACACGGGCAGATATGTCGGCAAGCGCAATCTGGAAGAGACAATCCTGAAGACGAACCTGGAAGCCGTAAAAGAGATTGCTTACCAGTTGAGGCTTCGAAACCTTGGCGGAATCATAATAATCGATTTTATCGATATGGAGAAGGAAGCCAACCGGGAGAAGGTTTGGAATGCCCTGCGGGACGCCACCTACAAGGACAAAAGTAAGTCCAACATCCTGCATATGTCTGAGCTCGGTCTGATCGAAATGACGAGAAAGCGGACCAAGGAGAGCATCGGACAGGTGCTGTGCGAGCCCTGCTCTTATTGCGACGGAGAAGGATACCTCAAATCCAAGCAGACAGTATGTTATGAGGTTTTGAGAGAGCTGGAGCGGCAGAGAAGAGATTTTTACGGCAGGAATGTCCTTGTTATGGCGCATCCGGAAGTTGCCGCCATGTTTTGCGACGAAGAACGGGCGGCCCTGGAACGGGTCGAAGAGAGAATGCATGCTCTTGTCTCAGTAAAAGCGGACGCGAACCTCCATATCGAAAATTACGACATTGCCCTGTTGGAGAGTGAGTAATTCTGCAAATAGGGAGGCATAAGCCAATGAAGTGGAATGTCTCAAACGAGCTGTACAGGGAAGCCTGCGAATTGATGCCGGGAGGCGTGAACAGCCCTGTCAGGTCCGGCAGGGCAGTGGGCTTCGACCCCATTTTCATAAAAAAGGCCGACGGGTGCCGGATTACGGACGAAGACGGCAATGTCTACATCGACTATGTGGGATCATGGGGACCGCTCATTCTTGGCCATTCGCATCCGGAAGTAGTGGCGGCCCTCAGGGATGTCGCCGCCAGGGGCACTTCGTATGGGATTCCCACACGAATCGAAATAGAGATGGCCAGGAAAGTGGTCGAGATGGTCCCGTCCATAGAAATGGTCAGGATGGTGAATTCGGGGACCGAGGCGGCCATGAGCGCCGTCAGGCTTGCCAGGGGATATACAGGGCGAAAAAAGATAATAAAATTCAACGGCTGCTATCACGGACATGCAGACTCGCTTCTCGTAAAGTCCGGCTCCGGCCTCGTGACCTTCGGTATTCCGGGAACTCCGGGGGTCCCTGAGGAAATCGTCCAGCACACCTTATCGCTGCCTTACAATGACCTGGATACGGTGCGGGAAGTCATGGGGCAAGCGGGCAAAGAGGTTGCAGCGATCATTATTGAGCCGGTTGCGGCGAATATGGGAGTCGTGCCGCCCAAAGCGGGGTACCTTGAGGGATTGAGGCGGATTTGCACTGAATACGGATCGCTGCTTATCTTTGATGAAGTTATTACCGGCTTTAGGTTAGCCCCCGGAGGAGCACAGCAGTTTTTCGGGATACGGCCCGATCTTACCTGCCTTGGGAAAATAATAGGGGGCGGTCTCCCCGTGGGCGCTTATGGAGGTAAGAAAGAGATAATGGAGCGCGTGGCCCCCAGCGGCGATGTTTACCAGGCCGGAACTCTTTCCGGAAACCCGCTGGCTATGAGCGCCGGGTTGTCGGTGCTCAACGTGCTCAGCCGCGGCGGGATTTACGAACAAATTGAAAAACAGAATGCCTATCTGTGCTCGGGGCTGGAGCAAGCAGCCGGCGCAGCCGGTGTTTCCGTGAGGCTCAACAGAATAGCCTCACTTGGGTGCGGGTTTTTTACGAAAGAACCTGTTTTCGATCTGGAAAGCGCGGCGAAATCCGACACCAAAGCTTACGGTGTGTTTTTCCGTGAAATGCTCAAGAGGGGCGTCTACCTTGCCCCCTCCCAGTTCGAGGCCTTTTTTGTCAGCGCGGCCCATGAAAAGGAAGATCTTGACCTCACGATCGAGGCTGCGTTCGAGGCTCTGAAGGTCGTCGGGCAAAATATGGACTGAAATAGAAAATGGTTTGACTGAAATAGGCTTGTGTGGTAGGTACGCTCGTGAACATTTATACGAAAATGCAATGAAAAAAGAAGACAAGAAAACGCTCATGCAGGCCATTATGGCCAGCACCATCGGGTATCAGGTGGCCTTTGCACCCTTTATCGGGATCGGGTTTGGAGTTTTCCTGGACTCGAAGTTGGGGACTTTTCCATATCTGACAATAGTATTTCTGATCTTTGGAATAGTCGCGGGGGGCCTTAATTACTATCGTTTCGCAAAACAGCAACAGGAAGAGGACAAGGATCGGAAGAAATAGTGAGGGAATGTGTCGAGAGCGAAACGCTCCTCCTGCGAATTGAAGTGGTTTCCGCGATTTTGCTGTTCGTTTTTACTTTTGCCGCACTGGTCTGGTTTTCACGGAAAATCGCGTTGGATATTCTTATGGGCGGCGGTATCGTGATTCTAAGCTTCCAGGTTCTCAAGAGGCAACTCAGACGGGTCTTACAGAACCCCGGTAAACTCCCCCGCAGAGCGGGCATGTTTACCGGCTATTACATTCGATATGTGGCGACCCTTCTTTTAATCTTTTTTGTGTTGTATCTGCGATTGGCCAGCCCCATTCCGTTTCTGGTCGGCCTTTCCATTATGGTTCTAAGTATCGTCATGGTTGGGGTATTTGAATTTATTATGATGAAAAAGGGAGAGAGTTAAGCTTATGGAACATCCTATCCTTTTCATAAACCTTCTTCTAGAAAAGCTGGGTATACATGTACCGGAACTACCTCAGGGCTTTTTTACCGGAAGCTTAACAGACAATTTGCTGCAACCTCACGTTACTTACACATGGCTGATCATGTTGGTGCTGGTGATTTTGAGCGCTCTTGCCGTCCGCAGCCTCAAGATGGTCCCCCAGGGCGGACAGAATTTTTTCGAAATGGTCATTACGGGCCTCGAAGAATTCATGATCGGGATTACCGGAGAAGAAGGCCGCTTCATGTTTCCACTTATCGCGAGCCTCGGCTTTTTCATTCTCTGCTGCAACTACCTGGGAATGATCCCGGGGTTTTACTCCCCGACCGCCAATATCAATACCACGCTTGCATGCGCGGTGATTGTGGTGGTCATGACCCACGTGCTGGGGGTCAAATTCCACGGCGTCAAATACATCAAGCATTTCATGGGGCCCGTGTGGTGGCTCGCACCGCTTATCTTTATCATCGAGCTGATCGGACACTTCGCAAGGGTCCTGAGTCTGTCGATCCGTCTTTTCGGAAACGTATTCGGGGAGGAACTGGTTCTGGGAATCCTCTTTTTCCTGGCGGGGCTCTATCTCGCGCCTCTGCCAATGATGGTTCTGGGGCTTTTTACGGGCCTTATCCAGGCTTTCATTTTCTGCGTGCTTTCGATGATGTACTTTGCCGGCTCAATAGAGCACGCACACTAAACAGGCGTTAACGAGGAAGGAAGGCCACGTTCGCATATCCGTTATTCATTCAACCAAAACCAGGAGGATTTGTTTCATGAAGAAAATTGGGTTATTTACTACACTATTGGTACTGGGTCTTTCCTGTGCAGCTTTCGCCGCTGATGGCGACGCGAAATCATCGGCGGTTCAGTTTTTCGTCTATTCCGCCATCGCAGCCGGCTTGGCAATAGCCATTGCGGCCCACGGATGCGGCATCGGCCAGGGTATGGCGGTCAGAGGCGCTGTCGAGGGTATCGCACGCAATCCCGAGTCCTCAGGTAAAGTAACAGTTACCATGCTGATCGGTCTGGCCATGATCGAGTCTCTGTCGATTTACGCGCTCGTTGTCGCGTTGATCCTGATCTACGCCAACCCGATATCTTCGTCGATTGCTACTTTTGTAGGTCTGTCCAAGTAGAGCTTTAAGAAATTCGGATTTGGCAGAGGGCAAGTGGCTTGACCGGTTGCCCTCTGCCGGTTCCTGCGCGGCAGACCCTTTTTTTGGGCTGTAATGTGAATAATATCACATAATTAGTGGCTGCCGCCCCTTATTTTTGCATCTGAGGTTACAAAATGAAATTTGCCAAAATCCCTATGGCGACGATCGTCAGGCTTTCAATTTACATGCGCAACCTCATGGATCTACTTGATGGCGACATAGACGTCATATCCTCTGAGCGCCTGGCAAAGCAGTGTGGTGTAAATCCGGCCCAGATCCGAAAAGATCTGGCCTACTTTGGAGAATTTGGAGTCAGGGGGGTCGGATACAGGGTAAACGACCTTGCAAATCAGATCAAGGACATCCTCGGCTTAAACCGCCCGTGGAACCTCGCAATGGTGGGACTTGGCAACCTTGGATCGGCTCTCATGCGTCATGGGAACTTCATAAAACACGGCTACGTCTTTACGGCGGCTTTCGATAGCGATCCACAGAAGGTTGGGAAAAGACTTCCCAACGGACTTGTCATTAATCATGTCAGCGAACTGGAAGATGTCGTAAAAGAGCGTGAAGTTCATGTCGGCATTATTGCCACTCCTGCCAACGAGGCCCAAAGCGTTGCCAATCAACTGGTGCTGGCCGGAATAAATGGAATTCTCAACTTTGCTCCCGTGCAGATTCAAGTTCCCGACTGCTGTCATGTAGAAAATGTAGATTTTACGATCAAGCTCGATTCTATCGCATATCATCTTTCGTTCGGAGATTGACTGTTACAGGGTTTATGACCGTCCGGAAACTCCATCGAGGCTCGGACCTGCGTTCCGTCAACGATGCTTCTTCATCGGCCGCCGGCCGATTCAATTGAACCGCCTGCGTGATCGAAATCGAAAGTCTCAACGGGGAATTCAAACGTAGAGCAGCGCCAATGCATATCTTGCCCGCTGGGAGTTCCTGCCGCGTCGTCCTCGCCTCCATCGTTTTGGAAATGGAACTGAAATCCGCCGGTCGAATGCCGTTGGGAAAAATGCGGCCAAACCTGCAGGTTGGGAAGCTTATCGAGCACTAAAGAATCTACACAATCCGTTTGACTCTGCCAAAGAATACTGTAATCATACATAGTGATACTTTAAGTGACATAACATGTTTGAATGTTCGATAGGTCCTGTTGGCCCTAATACTTCAAACGCCGTCCTCTAAAGTAAAGAAAATGAAATCCATTCAGCTATGCTCCTGTTTCGCGCGTTTTTCACATCCCCGGCTCTCCGAGAGGCGCTCGGTCCTGCACAAAGAGGGAGCGAAGCAGATCCAACACCCGCGGATAATATCCGTGGTAAATGCTGTTGTGTCGTAGTCCGTGCCGCCTGCCCCGTATTACGGGGCGGGGCGGGTCACCTAAGGCGGGGACAGGTTTGAATGTTTTTTCGCACCGGATCTTCGGCTCAAAAAGTGGGGGGGGGTTGTGCGTCGCACGCTGTCCATTTTATCATTCAACATTCATGACCTGAGAGGACACAATCCTGGGCCGCAGCAGGCTTTGAGCTGCGTTTCACGGCTCATTGCCGGTAGCCTTCGGTCATGCAGAGAGAAAAGGAGAATGTATGGCGAGGAACCAAACAAATTCCACAGTGGATGTTCCGGAGCCCGGTCGCATGGGTTGGAAGGAGCTGTATCAAAAGGAGGACTGGTGGGCTATCTGGCTTGGGTTGGGCATTGTGGTAGTAGGATTCCTGTTTTTTGCCGGCGGCTCCAACTTCAAATGGATCGCTGTACAACCAGCCAAATGGTCTACCTTTGCCCAGTTGTGGGGTGATTTCTCCGGGCACATCGGTCAATATGTCGCCCAGTTTATCATGTGGGGGGTGATTTTCAGTATCAGCCTGCGAGCGTTGGGTTTTAAACTCTCTGAATTCTTACCTTCATTTCTGTTCATTTATATAGTTTCGATCATCATCTTTATGGTCGGGGCCTGGGACCAGGCGCATGACTATAATCTGGAACCGCCCCTGGTTGCCTTGGTATCGGGCATGTTGATCGCCAACCTGATTGGATTGCCGCGCTGGATGGATGCCGGCTTTCGGGTCGAATATTACATCAAGACCGGTATTGTACTGCTCGGCGCAACACTGCCCTTCACTTTGATCATCTGGGCAGGGCCTGTGGCGATCATTCAGGCTTCCATCGTTTCCATCACGACATTTTTGGTGATCTATTACGTCGGCCGAAAGCTGGGGCTCGACCGCCGGCTGTGCGCCACTTTGGGCGCGGGCGGCGCGGTGTGCGGGGTCTCCGGCTCCATTGCCATCGCCGGTGCGGTGGGAGCTAAAAAGGAGCACGCGCCCATCGCCATCACCATGGTTATCCTGTGGGCCATAGCAATGATATTCTTCCTGCCCCTGGTTTCGCGTGCCTTGCACCTGGACACCGGCATTGCCGGGGCCTGGATCGGTACCTCGGAATTCGCGGATGCGGCTGGACTGGCAGCGGCCCAGGCGTACAGCGACGTGGCCCGCCACGTACCCGGTATTCCGGGAGCCCCGGATTCGGCAGTCTGGGGGTTCACTCTGATGAAAGTGGTCGGGCGGGATATCTGGATCGGTATTTGGGCGTTTATCCTGGCCATTGTCGCCACGACCAAGTGGGAAGTAAAGCCCGGGTCCAAGCCTCAAGCTGCTGAAATCTGGTGGCGTTTTCCAAAATTCGTCATCGGGTTTATCGTGGCATCCATTTTTATGACCATCGTTGCCGCCCAGTTCTCCTTCGCCGATTACAATAAAATCGTTAAACCGCAATTGGTCGGCCCCATTACGGCGCTGCGTACCTGGGCATTTATCTTCTGCTTTTTCAGCATTGGACTGACCACACGTTTCAAAGAATTGGCGGCCACCGGCGCCAAACCCTTCTGGGCCTTCAGTTGTGGAGCGGTGGTCAATGTGGTGCTGGGCTTCATTTTGTCGGCTATCGTGTTTGCCTCCTACTGGACGCACCTCGCCCAATAGTTGCGCTTTCGTTGCGAATCGGCGGCAGGGTCGGCAGTTCGGATGCCGACGCTGCCGCCTTGAAATGATGATTCGGGCTCAGGCATGGAAAGGGAACCGGCTGAATTCAGGAGACAATCGTGAGCAGCACAGGAAATAAACCGCAATGTTATCAATGTAGATATTTTCGAAATTCTCCGCAATATCTGGAATCTGTGTATAAAGGGCTTACCGTGCTGAGTTCCGCGCACGGTTCGGTGCGCAGTGAAGACGGCATATGTATTCTCCATGACCTTTACCTTGCGGCTAACCGATGCTGCGATCAGTTCGAACCTGGTGCAAACCGTCTTTCGCCGGCGCCGGCCGTGCGGCATTGAACCACGCATGTGAAATCGCCCATGCCAATCCCTTAGGAAAAGCACTGAAAACGTTTACATGGCAGGAGTTGTTTTTGGCTCGGGCACGACTTATAAGGGCCGATATGGTCAGGCATCTTGATTCCAGGCTCAATAGTTCGGCCTTGGCATGTCAGATTAACCAATCAACCCGGGAGTCATGAATTGTGAGCATATTCGACAATATCAGGGCCGAACTCGTAAAAGAGCCTAAAAGGTGGCTTGTCACCGGGGTTGCCGGATTTATCGGGTCCAACCTCCTCGAAGCTCTACTCGAAGTCGATCAGCAGGTGGTTGGAATTGACAATCTCCTTACGGGCTACTCTCATAACCTCGAAGACGTGAAGAGAACCGTGGGTGCTGAGAAGTGGGCCAAATTCGAATTCATCCGCGGAGATATCCGCGATCCGGAAGACTGCCGCAAGGCTTGCTCGGGAGTAGACTATATTCTACACCAGGCTGCCCTTGGCAGCGTGCCGAGATCCATAGACGATCCGATCACGACCAACGAGTGCAACGTGGACGGCTTCCTTCAAATGCTCGTGGCCGGGATGCAAGCGCGAGTAAAAAGGTTCGTGTTCGCAAGCTCATCTTCTGTTTATGGTGACAGCGAGAAACTGCCGAAAGTGGAAGGGGAAATTGGAGAAGTACTGTCGCCCTATGCAGCTTCGAAGCTGGTAAACGAAATTTATGCGGGAGTTTTTTCAAAAGTATACGATTTCGGCTGGATCGGGCTGAGATATTTCAATGTATTCGGAAAGCGACAAGACCCAAAAGGTGCATACGCGGCCGTGATTCCGTGCTGGATAAATGCCCTCGTCAATATGGAAATCCCCGTCATCAATGGCGATGGCCAGATCAGCCGGGATTTCTGCTACATTCAGGACGTGGTTCAGGCAAATATACTGGCCGCCGTATCGAACCGTCCCGAAGCTCTAAATAAGGTATACAATATCGCCTGCGGAGACCGTACGACTCTCAACCAGTTGTTCGTGTTAATAAAGAGATCCCTTTGCTCCCACATGCCTGAGGTGGAGGGCCTAGAGCCGAAATATGGGCCGTTTCGGAAAGGCGACGTTCTGCACTCTCTTGCGGATATTTCACGGGCGGGGGAATTGCTCGGCTTCGCTCCCATGTACAGTGTAGCCAAGGGCATGGAAGAAACCATGCGATGGTACGTTGAAGAAAGGAAGAGAACTCAACAAAGCTGAGCCGACGTTCAACTTTTGAGTTCATCTGTTCCACCCGGAAGTCCTGGATGCTGAAGGGAAAATAAATAAGCATCAAGAAAAGCAATATCGGGTGGTATCTCCGCCTTCCACATCGGCCCTACCATCCGATATTATTAGCACAAGGTTAGAGCATGCCGCGGGTTTGGGGTTTTGTCAGCCCGGATGCTGCACGTTGGAAACAAGCTCGCGGTTGTAGTTAGCTTTTCGGCATCATTATCCACGTCTTTGCTCCTCTGCATTTCGATCCCCATGCGGAAAAACAATATATGAAACAGGTCCCTTGACTGCTGATCATGTCCATGAAGGAATGCACGTACTTACAATATAATAGACAGGATGAGCGGTTATCCTGAATATCAAGGAGAAAACCCATGAGCAGCAGGTCGAAAAAGTTAGCGGATCGCCTGAATTCACTTAACGAGGAAGTAGTCTCATAGGGAGCAACATGACCGTGGAGCAATATATCGACACTGTTATCCTCCAATCGGGAAGAGAGCATTTCAAAAACATCAAGGCTGCCGCAGGCAAATGATATCCGGCCCGAGGAAAGGTAGCGCACTGCTGAGCTTCCGGTAAACGCCCCGCGGAGCGTGGGGAAAGGACCGGATTATGTCAGGTATACGGAGAAGAGTCTTTTAAGACATGAAGGTAGCCGCCATAGTAAATCCTGTTTCCGGGTGGAAAACGACCGGTAAAGATTGGCCTGCTCTGCTGAGTTCCCTCGGTCCGGAAGCAGCAGGAGTGGAGACCTTCTGGAGCCAGTATCATGGGCATTCCGAACTCCTTGCAGCCTCAGCGAGGCTCTCCGGATACGACCGGGTTATTGCGGTGGGCGGAGACGGCACTCTGTCTGAGGTTTTGAACGGGTTGTGGCGAGAGAGGAATGGGGAGTTGCCCAGTGTCGGTATGGTGCCATTCGGCACCGGATGCGACTACATCAGAAACTTCGAGGGGGGCGCAAGCCGGATCGAGAGGCTGCGCGCCGCCGTGAGCCCATCTACCACCAGGGTCAGCCTCGGCCTTTTCCGCACTCAGGCCGCACAGGGAGTGCGGGAAAGGGTTTTTGCAATGGTCCTGGGATTGGGTTTTGATGCTGAAGTCGTTCGCAGGTTCCAGACCAGGCGATATGGGCGTGCCGGTTGGACGGCGTACGCAGTGAGCGCTTTAAGAGCTTTTCGCGGCTTGAAATCTCACGCTATGAGTGGAAGCCTGAACGGGTCCTCTTTTAATACAAATGCGATCTTCCTGGGGGCGGCACTCGGATGCTGGTTTGGCAAAAGGATTGAAATTGCGCCGGCCGCGTCTCCAGCCTCGAATCAATTCGAGCTGGTCTGGGTCGAGCCGGTCGGATTTCCCGGGTTGCTGTCCATGGTCTTTCTTTCGTATTTTGGGGCGCTTCAGAGGAGTCCGCATGTCAAAAGGGCCCGAGCAACCAGGGTCAGTCTCGACTCGACCCCACCTGCATGGATCGAAGCCGATGGCGAGCTTATCGGGAAGTCCCCGGTCGAAATAGAGGTCATACCGGGCGCATTTTCGTTTGCCGCCGGAGCGATAAGAAATCTTCCAGAGTCAGGTGCAAAAGCTTAAACAGTCTCAGAGCATTCGTTCCGAGCCGTGCATAATCCTTCCCCGCAAGACATCTATCTCTTCAGTGCACACCTGACCCGAACTCCAGTATGGTAGGAGAGAATCCCATGCCAACTTTGGGGTTGCATTCAAATTGTTGATATTGTAATAATAACTTATCAATTCGTATACTAATGGGATGCTCGTTGGCAAATTTTCTGCAGAGCAACCCTCAACAGTTCCAAAGCTGCATCGGCAAAAACGGCCCGACCACACCACACCGCAATTGCCATTAACGGCGCAATCAGGAGGATGCTGTGAATAATCGCATGCGTTCACTCTCATTCGCCGTAGCAGTACCGGGATTGCTCTTTTCTTGCCTCAGCCCCGTTCCACTCTCACACGTTTGGCCCCAAAGTACAGACCTCTACTTCCTGAAAGCTCACAATTTCGATCTCGACAGATCTGAACCCTGTGCTGGTGAAAATCGCCGTGGCGCAGGGTTTTCCCAGGAAGGAGGGTCTCGACCGGACATCTTCCAGTGCTATTGACAGAGAGAATCCTGGCTGCCGATTTCCATGGCATTTCTGGAAACTGATCAACCGGTAGACCCGTCTGCCTGGAGTCAGTATTTCACTTGAAGTCGTCGAAGAAGGGAGGCGTTTAATGATCCGGCTTTTGGTAGTAGACGACAAGGAGGAGAACCTTTATCTGTTGCAGGCTCTGCTGGCAGGCAACGGCTATAAGGTGACCACGGCACGGCATGGCGCCGAAGCTCTCCTCAAAGCTCACCAGGAACCACCGGGTCTGATCATTTCGGACTTGCTCATGCCCGTTATGGACGGCTTCACACTCCTGAGGTTGTGGAAGGCGGACGAACGTTTGAAGTGCATTCCGTTTGTGGTCTATACCGCGACCTACACCGAACCCAAAGACGAACGCCTGGCCCTTGACCTGGGTGCTGACGCCTTCATAATTAAGCCCGCCGAGCCCGAAGTGTTCATCGCCCGGATCAGAGAAGTCCTGGAGCAGGCAGAGGCCAACGAACTGCAGCCCCCATCCGAACCCGCAGCTTCCGAAGAGCTGCTGCTTGAAAAATACACCGAAGTCCTTGTACGCAAACTCGAAAACAAACTGCTGGAAGCGGAGAGGGCGACGCTACGCGCTCAGCGAAGTGAAGAACGTTTGCTGCTGGCCCTTGACGCCGGTGAAATGGGCACGTGGGACTGGGACCTGACAAGCGGTGAGATTGTGTGGTCCGAGGGCTATGCGCGGCTCTTTGGGCTGAAGCCCGAGGAATTTGACTACAGCTATGAGGGTTTTCGGAATTTGATCCACCCTGATGACCTGGTCCAACTGGAAAGGAAGGTGGCTCAAGCCCGAGCGCAACGCTGCCTTTTTCGGCACGAGTTTCGCGTCAAGTGGCCTGACGGTTCGGAACATTGGATAACAGGTCAGGGGCGGTTCTTTTACGATGCAGCGGATCAACCCGTTCGGATGTCGGGCGTCGTCATGGATATCACGGAGCGCAAGTGTGCGGAGGAAAAACTTTGCGAGAATGTCTCCTTCCTGCAAACTATCATGGATGCCATGCCCCACCCTGTCTTCTACAAGGATGCCGGAGGCCGGTACATGGGATGCAACCGGGCCTTCGAGCAGTTTTACGGTGTTTCGAGGGAGGACGTCATCGGGAAAACCGTCTATGACATCTCTCCCAGAGACCTGGCTGAGCGGTATGAAACTGCGGACCGGGAGCTTTTGAACAATCCCGGAACTCAGAGCTATGAGGCTGCAATTCAGTCCGCCGACGGTCTGAGGCATGATGTCATCTTTCACAAAGCCACGTTCTTCAGTCCTGACGGCAGACTCGCCGGTATCATCGGCTCTGTGCTCGACATTACCAAACTCAGGCGGGCGGAAGAAGAACGGCGAGGCGCCGAAACTCAATTGCGCCAGGCCCAGAAGATGGAAGCTCTGGGGACCCTGGCGGGGGGCATCGCCCACGATTTCAATAACATCCTCGGGATTATAGTTGGATACACTGAGCTGGCAAGCTGGTCGATGCCTGACAACCTCCGGGCTAAAGACCAGTTAGGCGAGGTGCTCAAAGCCGCCAATCGGGCGAAGGACCTTGTCCAGCAGATCCTGGCCTTCAGCCGTCAAGGCGAGAAGGAGAAGAGGCCGGTGCAGGTGAGTCTCATCTTCAAGGAAGCCTTGAAGATGCTGAGGGCGACCATTCCCAGCACCATAGAGATCAAGCTGGACATCAGCAGTCGTTCGACAGTGCTTGGAGACCCCACGCAGATTCATCAGATCCTGATGAATCTGTGCACCAACTCCGTTCATGCCATAGATAATCAGGGGGGGATTCTAGAGGTCACGTTGGACGATGTCTTCCTGGAGCCGAAGGTTGGCGATCGTTATTCTAACCTCCAGGGGGGCCTTCACGTGCAGTTAACCGTCAAGGACACCGGGCATGGGATCGATCCGGCCATCATGGAGCGCATTTTCGACCCATTCTTTACAACGAAGAAAGCAGGCGTTGGGACGGGATTGGGGCTTGCAGTCGTTCACGGCATCGTGAAGAGTCACGGAGGGGTAATTGAAGTCGAGAGCAAACGGGGTAAAGGGACGACCTTTAAAGTGCTGCTTCCTGCAGCCGAAAGCAAGGGCTCTTCGGAGGTTGTAGAACCCTCCCTTGCCCGAGGGCAGGAACGTATCCTGGTCGTAGACGACGAAGCGGGGCTGGCTGCGGCAATGGGACATATGCTCGAAAGCCTTGGATATGAAACATTCTGCTGCACGAGCAGTCCGGAGGCCCTGGAGGCATTTCTTAATCAACCGGGGGAGCAACCCTTCGAACTCGTGATCACCGACATGACCATGCCGAGCATGACCGGCCTTGGGTTTGCAAGAGAACTTCTCCGGTTGAAGCCGGAACTGCCCATAATAATCTGCACGGGCTTCAGCGAACATATCGGTCCCGAGAGGATCGAGAAACTCGGGATCAAGGGGTTTCTCATGAAACCCGTCACCCTGAGAGATCTTGCAGTGGTGGTTCGAAAAGTCCTTGATGAGACAGCTGTGAGGGTCTGAGCCGCTCCAAAACGAATTGGAAAATGTCGCTGCGTTCTGGAGAATTCGGATGCATGACGGGGACTGGACCAAGAAGCAACGTAACGAGGCAATGGATTCAAAAACCCGCAAGGCGGAAGAGGATCCGAGTGCAGCGCTGCAGATGTGGCAAACCACCTTTGACTCTATAGATGACGGCATTTTTATTCTTGACGGGGAACATAGGATTATACGGTGCAATGAGGCAACGGGAAGGATCATCGGCTTACCCCTTGATGAGATCATCGGCCGGAATTGTTATGAACTCATGCATCATGCGGATGCTCCAATTCCGGGATGCCCGGTCAGCAGGATGCATGAAAGCCATCGACGCGAAAACGAAGTGATAAAGCTGGGTGAGAGATGGTTCAGTGTAAGGGCTGAGCCTCTGACCGATGTTTCGGGCAATCTGACCGGCGCGGTCCATATCGTCAGCGATCTCACCTGGCAAAAGGCCAGGGAGGAAACCCTGCGCCAGACTAATCGCGCGTTACGGCTGTTGTCGGACTGCAATGCGGCCGTGGTCCGTGCCACGGAGGAACAGACTCTGTTGGAGGACGTGTGCCACATCGCCGTGGGTCCGGCCGGCTACTACCTTGCCTGGGTGGGATATGCCGAGCAAGATGAAGCTCGCACCGTGCGCGTGGTTGCCTATGCTGGTCCCGGCGCAGGCCTTTTGGAACAATTACACATCAGTTGGGCGGACGACGAGTATGGGCACGGCAGCGTCGGCCCTTCCATCCGCTCGGGCAAGCCTTGCATAGCCCGTGATATCCTCAACAATCCGAATTTTGCACCGTGGTATGAATTTTTCCGTAAGCTCAACTTCGGTTCAGTCATTTCCGTGCCCCTCAGGGGTGAGGGCGCCAGCTTTGGCGCCCTGGCTATTTATGCCGCCGAAACGAACGCTTTCGATGAAGCGGAGGTAGGGCTTCTGGAAGAGCTGGGAAAGAACCTCGCCCACGGCATCATGGCGCTGCGTGCCCGAAAAGAACGGGCTGAAGCCGTCGCCGGCCTGGAGCGCGCGCGCGCGGAATTGGAGGACAGGGTAGTCGAACGGACTGCCCAGTTGCAGAAGGAAATCCAGGACCGCGAGGTTGCCCGGGAGTCATTGCGCCATAGTGAACAGAAATATCGGGAATTGGTGGAAAACGCCAACAGCATCATTCTCAGAATGGATGTACTTGGCAAAGTGACCTTTTTCAACGAGTTCGCTCAGAAGTTTTTCGGCTATGAGGAACGAGAATTGCTCGGCCGCAGCGTTATCGGAACCATCGTTCCCGAAGCTGAGACGGGAGGACGGGACCTGGTTCAAATGATTGGGGACCTGGCCGCGCATCCTGAAAGATACGAGAGGAACGAAAACGAGAATATACGCCGTACCGGCGAGCGCGTCTGGATCGCGTGGACGAACAAGCCGGTCTATGATCAGTCGGGCCGGCTTACCGGAGTCTTGTGCATCGGGAACGATATCACTGAACTCAAACGCGCTGAAATGCAGTTGCAGATTTTTCGAAAGTTCGCTGATAATGCAGGCGAAGGTTTGGCCCTGGGTGATCTCTGGGGCCGGATCTTCTACATGAACGCAGCGCTTCTGAACATGCTCGGCGAAACCGAATGGACTCCCGAGCAAGACAGAAACTTCATGGATTACCCTACGATGGAGCAGCTTCAATGGCTGCGGAAAGAAATCGTCCCTGTTCTCTTCAATCGCGGCGATTGGAACGGTGAAATGACTGTGATCACCAGGGATGGCCGTCAAATTCCCGCGCTCGTCGATCTCTTCCTGATCCGCGATGATGGGGGTAATCCGAAATATATCGCCGAGCTCATCACGGATATGACCCGTCAAAAGGAGGCAGAGCTGGAAATATTGCGAGCCAAAGAACTCGCCGAATCGGCCGACCGGATCAAATCCGCCTTTCTCGCCTCCATGTCTCATGAACTCCGTACACCTCTAAACTCTATTATTGGCTTTACCGGCATACTGCTCCAAGAGTTGGCGGGACCGCTCAATGAAGAGCAGACAAAGCAGATGGGCATGATACAAAAAAGTGCCCGCCATCTATTGCAGCTCATCAATGATGTTCTGGACATATCCAAAATTGAAGCTGGACAGTTGAGTCTTGCCATCGAGCAATACGATCTGTGCGAGTCTTTCAAGAGTGTTCTTCAGATCATCCGGCCCATGGCGGAAAAGAAAGGGTTGAAGCTCGTCGTAGATATCGATCCCGAAGTGCGTGATATAGTAAGTGACCGTCGTCGAGTGGAACAGATTCTTATCAACCTTGTCAATAATGCGATCAAGTTCACGGACCGCGGGGAAGTGCGAATCAAGAGCAAGGTGGATGGAATGCGGCTCATTACCTCGATCACCGATACAGGTATCGGGATAAGCGCCCAGAATATAACTACTTTGTTCGAGATGTTCAGACAAATCGACACCGGGGCGGCCCGCAACTATGAAGGAACCGGCTTGGGACTTTCCATTTGCAGGCGACTGGTTGAGATGCTGGGCGGAGAGATCTGGGCAACAAGCGAAGGAGAACAAAAAGGAAGCACGTTCACCTTCACATTACCATTAGCGAGGACAACCGCATGAAGCCCAAGGTATTGGTTATTGAAGATAACGAGCAAAACCTCTACTTGATAACATTCCTTCTGAAACATCATGGGTATGATGTGATCCAGGCCAGAGATGGTTTGACCGCCATCGAAATAGCCACGAAAACCAATCCGGACTTAATTCTTCTGGACATTCAACTTCCGGAAATGGACGGCTATGCCGTTGCCAGCCGCTTCAGGTCTGAATCAGCATTTGCCGATGTGCCCATCATTGCGGTCACCTCCTACGCCATGGTTGGTGATCGTGAAAAGAGCATCGAGGCTGGTTGTACCGGCTACATCGAAAAGCCGATCGATCCGGATACGTTCATCCCTGAAATGGAAAAATATCTTCTCATTCGCAGAAAGGCCATAGGCGGGACGGATGCTGACCGTTGAGGGCCGGCATTGCATGGCCTATCGGAAAGCCGCTTAACGCAGGATAATCTCCAGACAATTCACTTACAGCGCAGGTTATTTCCATGAGGATAACTGCTCTGAGTTATGCCTTCATGTCCAGGAATATCTGTCTCTTATTATCCCGATGATCGACCAGGTAAATGAGAGTGTCCTTTTCCCTGAGTTCCCGGATCAAATCCGGCATAATGGATCGATCGATATCATATATTCTGAAGTATACGATGCGCTTTCCTTCCGGAGCATATTCATCGGTGCTCAATATACTCGCTATCCTCCCCTCATGATTGCGGATCACATCGGCGAGATGCTTGATAGCGCCGGGTTTATCATCAGTCAGGAAGGCGAACTGAACCCCTTTCTTGCCAAGTCCGCTGAGGCTGATCAGTATTTTGAAAAGATCGTTCCTGGTTATGATTCCTACGAGCTTTCCACCGCAGTCAACTACCGGGACTCCTGAAATATTGCGTTCCATGAGTAATTGGGCTGCTTCCTCAACGGTATAATCGTCCGGTACCGTTATGGGGCCCCTGGTCATGATGTCACGGATTTTTATTTTTGATATAAGATAGAGCAGTTCATGTATATCAAGCATGGTGGCGTCGGAGGCCGAGGCTCGCTTCAGGTCGGTATCCGATACAACTCCAACCAGTTTGCCCTTTCCCATAACGGGGAGCATTCTGATCCGATGCTCCCTCATGAGAGTCGCCGCCTGCTGCATCGAATCCTCTTCTCCAATGGTAATTACATTCCTGCTCATCCAATTCTTGACCAGCATTTGTAACCTCCGTGGGGAAAACCAGATGGTAATGAATACTTCAAACCAGGCAGCATAATACAATTGTTCCGAGGGCTCTTAAACACTTTTGTGCAGTCAGTTCAAAGGATCGAACTGCAAAAACCCACATCCGGATTAAGGCTTTCAAGCTTGCGCTCCCCGTGCTTCGGGGATAGACTGGACAGGCTTGACAAATAGTTCAAATTCCTATTCTTTGTTCCTGGTCCAATTCCACGTATATTGATAACCGGATGCTCAAAAAAGGGGGACTTCTATGAACTGGCGCCCTGTTATTGCGGGGATACTGCTGATTCTCCTGGCAACTCTGTGCGCGGCCGGCATTCAGGCTGCGGAAACAGTAAAAATCGGAGTCCTTTATCCATTGACGGGGGGCGCCGCAGCCGAAGGCAGGGAGTTGCGGGCAGGGGCAGAACTGGCGGTTGAAATTGCAAATAATGTAATGCCTGTTGATATGGACATGGCTAAGAGAGGCGGCATAACTTCGCTCAAAGGCGCCAAGATCGAGTTGATTTTCAAGGACCACGAAGGCAATCCCACCCTGGGGGCCGATCTTGCAAAAAAGCTTATCCTGGATGACAAAGTAGCCGGTATCCTTGGCTGCTATAACAGCGCGGTGACAAAGACCGTGAGCGCAGTTTGCGAGCAGTACGGCATTCCCATGATAAATGACTCGTCCACTTCGCCTGCTCTTACGCAACGCGATTTCAAGTGGTTCTGGCGCACCACCCCTCATGACGTCACTTTCACGAGGGACCTTTTCGAGCTTCTCAAAGGGCTTACCGAAGGCAAGGTAAAGGGAGTTGCCGCCGTGCCCAAGGCTCAGCTCACTAGGCTGGCGTCCGCCTGCGAGAAAACTGAATTCGGGTCCCAGGTCTCCGAGACGATCGATATGTTTGCGAAGCAATACGGTTTCGAGGTCTTGAAATCGATCCTTTATGCCCCCAAGTCGGTCGATCTCTCCAGCGAGGTGCGATCGCTCCAGGCGGCAAAACCCGACGTCATGCTCTTCGCCTCATATACGTCGGACGCTATCCTGATGGTTAAGACGCTCAAGTCGCAAAAGGCCAGGGCCAGGATCATCTGGGGCCAGGATGCCGGGTTCGAAGCCCCCGAATTCCGCTCAGGCCTTGGAGACGATGTGATCGGAATACTCACCCGTACGGTCTTCGCCCCGAAGATTGCGGAGGTAAAGCCGGTAGCCGGCCAGGTAAACAGTTTATACAAGCAGCGCTTCGGGCACGAGCTGAGCGGCGCCTCGGCGAGGGCATTCACCGGGATCCAGACCTGGGCCGAGGTGCTCCAGAAAGCCGGCTCGACAAAGCCTGAAGATATTCAAAAGTCTGCCAATTCGATAAACATTCCCGGCGATCAGTTGGTCGTTCCCTGGAAGGGTATCAAGTTTGCCACAAGCGGACCGGACCTCGGACAAAACGAACTCGGCTCGGGTATAATCGGGCAGTTCCAGAAAGACAAATCCGGGGAAATAGCTCTGGAAATCGTTTACCCGTTCGATCTGGCGACCGCCGATATGATTTATCCGATAAAGGGATTCTGATCGCAGATGGAAATCCTTTTGGGATCGATTACATCCGGGCTCCTGATCGGGGCGATATTCGCACTGGTCGCACTTGGCCTGACTATCATCTTCGGGATGATGGACATCGTGAATTTTGCCCATGGGGAGTTCCTGATGCTGGGGATGTACACGACCCTGTTCGCCTCTGAGGCTTTTAAAATCGATCCTCTGCTTACCCTGCCTCTTTCGGCCGGAGTAGGCATGATCCTTGGAATAGTCTGTTACAAGGGCTTTGTTCGATTTCTGCTAAGAGGGCCGATGGCCGCTCAGCTCCTCGGGACCTTCGGCCTCATGCTTCTCCTGCGAAACATCGCCCTTTTCGCGTTCGGCTCGGAGGACCGGACAATTTCATCGGGAATTCTGGTCGACCGGGTTTTGGATTTTGGCATGGGCATGATTTTCCCGGCGACAAAGCTGGCGGCCTCTATTTTTTCGATCATTGCCTTTTCCGCCGTATGGCTGCTCATGAACAGGACCCGCACAGGCAAAGCCATGCTGGCTACTGCGCTAAACGCGCAAGGCGCCCGCTACATGGGAATACCAACGGAGCGAATGAACACGCTGGCCTGGGCCATCGGAGGAGCGACGGCAACGGTTGCCGGGTCGCTGCTGGTCAATTTCTGGTCGGTAACCCCCTTTGTCGGGCTGCTTTTCGTTATGATAGCTTTTGCCACGGTAGCCCTGGGTGGATTTGGAAGCGTTCCGGGCGCTTTGGTTGCGGGTATTATGATAGGGATGATAACGGAGGTCCCGGGTCTGTGGGATTTTTTCTGCAACCTTACGGGCAGCCGGTGGATGACCGGCGTTTCAATGACTCCGTTCAAGTATACACTGGTCTATCTGGCCTATTTCATCATCATGCTGGTTCGCCCCAGGGGGTTGTTCGGTTGGAAGCGCTGAAAACCGCGTTTGATTTTTCGGACCTGCCCCGGTCCGAGCTGATCGTTGCAGCCTTGGTCTGCCTGGTTATGGCGGCCTTTCCGGCTTTTCCGCACTCCTCGTTCGCAATGTCCACCATGATCCAATTTTTCATCTTTTCCCTTTACAGCATGGGTTGGAACACAATAGGCGGCTATGGGGGCCAGGTCGATCTCGGGCAGGCCCAGTTCCTCGGGATCGGGGCATACACCACCTCTATTATGATGATTCGCTGGGACGCTCCGTTTTGGGTCTCGATGCCGGTAGGGGTCTGCATCGCCGTGTGCTGGTCTTTTATTATCGGCTACCCCCTTTTTCGGCTGCGGGGACACTATTTTGCCATCGCGAGCATCGCCACTTCACTGGTTCTAAAGGACCTTTTCGAGGCCTGGAAATTTGTCGGGGCCTCCAGGGGTCTGGAGATCCCGGTTACCAGGTTCAAATCCCCCGATTTCCTCCACCTGATCTTTCTAAATGACACATATTACTACTATCTTATTTTTTGCTTTTTCCTCATCGCAGTACTGATAGTAAACGGATTCAGGCGTTCACGGCTGGGTTATCAGTTGCGCGCCATCAAGGATAACGATGAGGTTGCCCGCTCACTCGGGATCAACGTTCGGTGGGCCAAGATCAAGACTTACGCTGTCGCGGTATCTTTTGTAAGCGCCGTCGGATCTTTTCACGCGTGCTACATCAAGAATATCGAGCCCGAGGACACGATGAGCCTCGATATTTCGATTCTCATAGCTCTCATGGCGATGCTCGGAGGAGCCGGGTCCCTCTGGGGGCCGATAATCGGAGCTGCAATCATGATCCCCATGAAGAGCTACCTCAAGGAGTTGCTTGGCGCGCGCTCGGGCCTGGTCGGTATCGATCTGATAGTTTATGCGGCGGTGATCATGCTGATTTCCGCCTTTGAGCCCCGGGGAATCTGGGGCATCGTGGGACGGGTGAGGCGGAGGGTCGGGGCATGACACCCATGCTGGAGGTCCGAAATCTTACGAAACGCTTCGGAGGGCTTGTCGCAAATGACGGCATCTCTTTTGAGGTGGCTACAGGCGAGCTGCTCAGTGTAATAGGGCCAAACGGGGCAGGGAAGACGACCCTGTTCAACTGTATAACGGGCGTCCACCGGACGGAAGCCGGATGCATCATGTTCGATGGAAAGGACATCACGGGGCTCAGGTCCCACGAAATAGCCAGGATGGGCTTGGCAAGGACTTTCCAGGTATATGCCGCCTCAGGTGACCTCACCGTTAAAGAAAACGTGATGGTGGGCTGTTTTATGAGAACCCGCTCGCGTTCCAGGGCTTCCAGCCATGCTGATGACATTCTAAAAGCGTTTCAGATCTCCCGGCTCGCGAATAATCTTTTGAACGAGCTCCCGATTGCCGCCCAGAAGCGCGTGGTGATGGCCACAGCAATGGGTACCCATCCCAAAACTCTTTTGCTCGATGAAGTCGCGGCTGGGCTGGTGCCGCAGGAGGTCGAGGAAATCTGCTCTCTGATCCGGTTTATCAACACGGACATGGGCGTCACGGTGATTCTTATAGAACATATGATGGAAATGGTGACAAAACTTTGCCGGCGCGTCATCGTACTGGATTACGGCCGGAAAATTGCCGAAGGCGAACCGGAGAGTGTCCTGGCGACACCGGATGTCATCAAGGCTTACCTTGGCGAAAAATACGCCCGTGAATACTCCGAGAGAATGAAGAAATGCCCCCACTCCTCGAGATAAAAGATATCCGGGTACGCTACTCCGGTGTTCCCGTTATCCACGGGGTTTCGTTCAATGTATTCCCGGGGGAGACGGTTTGCATGGTGGGTTCCAATGGGGCTGGAAAATCAACCATTCTGAGGGCCGTAATGGGCGCCCTGCCGGTTTATTCAGGAAGCATATCGTTTGACGGCAAGCAGATCAATGGGACCAGGACCGAGGCAATCGTCCAGATGGGCGCTATATATGTCCCTGAAGAAAGAATGCTCTTCAGGCCTTTGAGCGTCGAAGAGAACCTGCTTCTCGGGGCATACTCGCCGAGGGCGCGCGGAGGCGCGGTTGAAAACCTGGAATCGGTTTATGCGCTTTTCCCGCGCCTTAAGGAGCGCAGAAGCCAGGCTGCCGCTACTCTTTCCGGCGGAGAGCAGCAGATGCTGGCTATCGGGCGCGGACTTATGAGCGATCCCCGGATTCTCATGCTCGACGAACCTTCGCTCGGTCTTTCGCCGATGTTGGTGGACGAGCTGTTCGAAACCATAGTCGAGCTGAAACGGCGCGGGCTCACGATTTTGCTGGTCGAACAGAATGTGCGCGAGAGCCTGGAGATCGGCGACCGTGGGTACGTGCTCCGGTCGGGCATGATCGTCGAGCAGGGGACCGGAAGCGATCTGCTGTGCAGCGAGGTGGTGCGCAAAGCGTTTCTCGGGCTGTAAAGATAAGGAACCGGCGCGTTCAACCCTAGGAACCATTAAATAATCAGATGCACTCAAAACCCAGAATACTTATTTGTGGCGATACGGGGATCAGCGTCGAATTCGGCGACAAGATCGATCCTGGAACAAACGCCATCGTGCGGCGGCTTTACACACTTTTGAAGTCCGGCAACTATCCTGGAATTACCGACCTCAATCCCACCTACAGGTCCCTTTTTGTTCAATACGATCCATGGGTATGCTCATATGAGCGGCTTGCCGGGATCATCGAGGAGCATCTCCCGTCACTTTCCAGGCACGCCGATGAGACTGCCGAGGTCAAGGAAGTTCCGGTGTGCTACGGGGGCGAGTTCGGGCCGGACCTGGAAGAGGTTGCCTCCTTTCATAGCCTCACCGTCGATGATGTTATTCGCTTGCACTGCGCGCCTCTTTACCGGGTCTATATGATCGGGTTCACTCCGGGATTTGCATATCTGGGAGGGCTTGACGAGAGACTCCATACGCGGCGAAAAAGCGAGCCCCGGAAAAGAGTTCCCTCAGGGAGCATTGGAATTGCCGATCAGCAGACGGGCATTTACCCTATCGAAAGCCCCGGGGGGTGGCAGCTTATCGGCAGGACCCCCCTGAAGCTCTTTGATCTGGCGCGTGAATCACCCTTTCTTCTTGAGGCGGGCGATTTTGTCCGGTTTGTGCCTATTTCGGGAGATGATTTTGAGAAGCATTCGAATCCTTGAGCCGGGACCGCTCGCAACAGTTCAGGACCGGGGCCGTTTCGGTTTCAGGGGTTTGGGCGTGCCCCTGTCCGGGGCAATGGACCTGCAGGCGCTTAGAGTCGGGAATTTACTTGTAGGAAACGACGATGCCCGGGCTGGGGTCGAGATCACCATGGGCGGTTTCCGGGCGGAGTTTCGCTGCAATGCAAGCTTCGCACTAAGCGGCGCGGCGCCTGGAGCATACCTGAACGGAAAGCCTGTTGCATGCTGGCATGCCCACCAGGCGAAACAGGGCGACCTGTTGACGATCGAGGTTATAAGACCGGTACGGGGATTTTCTCCAGGTGGAGGGCTTCGGGTTTACCTCGCCATCTCGGGGGGAATCGATCTCCCGCCTGTAATGGGGAGCCGGTCCACCTATCTGCGGGGCGGCTTCGGCGGACTCGAAGGACGCTGTCTCCACGCGGGCGATGAGCTGCCTGTCGGCTCCATGATCGGGAAAGCCAGGCCAACCCCGGCGCCGGTAGAGCTGATTCCGCATTACTCAGCTCAGCCGGTCTTGAGGGCCATTCCCGGACCACAGGAGGAACGTGTCTCGGAAGTGGGTAAATCTACTTTCTTTTCCGAGTCCTATGAGGTCACCTCCCGCGCCGACAGGATGGGAATCGTTTTTGCCGGCCCGCTCCTGGAGCTTATCGGCGGGGCCGATATCATATCAGACGGCACATGCCCCGGAGCGGTACAGGTGCACGGTAATCTGAAGCCCACTATCCTTGCCGCCGACTGCCAGACTACAGGCGGATACGTAAAGATCGCTACCGTAATTTCTACGGACTTGCCGCTGGTCGCACAGCTTGCCCCGGGCGACCGTGTAAGGTTCGAAGAAATCAGTCTCTGGCAGGCACGCGAGATATATCTCAGGAACGAAAATCTCATCAGGAGTCTTTTGCGATGAACAGCGATAACCCGCGCGAAATCAGGAGCAGGATAAGGGCCGGTCAATGGTTGCGCCCTACGTCCGGGCTTGCTGCCGCGTACGCCCAGGCTAACCTGGTAATGCTCGACCGCAAATACGCTTTCGAATTCCTTCTTTTCTGCCAGAGAAATCCCAAGCCTTGCCCGGTTCTCGAAGTGCTCGATGCGGGTGAACGCGAACCGCGCATCACTGCTCCATTGGCTGACATAACGACGGATATTCCGCTCTACCGAGCTTGGAAGAAAGGGAACATGTCGGCGGAGGTCCCGGAAATTTCTGATTATTTCAACCAGAGCATGGTAAGTTTTCTCCTGGGGTGCAGCTTCACCTTCGAGCATGCGCTCAGCATGGCATGCGTCCCGGTACGCAACGTCGAGGAAGGGAAAAACGTCTCGATGTATATTACCAACAGGAAATGCATTCCGGCCGGACCGTTCTCGGCGCCGCTGGTAGTCAGTATGAGGCCCATTCCCGACGGGCTCGTCAGCCGTGCCGTCCGGGTGACAGGCCGCTACGCATCCGCTCACGGTGCGCCGGTGCACATCGGAAACCCGAAGGCACTCGGCATAGCCGACCTGAACAACCCGGATTTCGGCGACCCGGTCACCATTAAGGAGGGAGAAACCCCGGTCTTTTGGGCATGCGGGGTGACTTCTTCGCTGGCGGCGCTCTCCGCCGGCCTTGATTTGTGCATTACACACGCTCCAGGGCACATGTTCATAACCGACATCCTGAACGAGAGTCTTGCTGAAGGGTAAACGGAGCGCGGATATTGAGAGCAGGCGCGAAAGCGCATCTCGCGCGCTCCGGTGCATAGAAAGGAGATTGGAAGCCGTGAAAATCGATATCAACTGCGACATGGGAGAGGGTTTCGGGGCATATAAAATCGGCGAGGATGAAAAGATGATCCGCTATGTAACTTCAGCTAACATCGCTTGCGGATTTCATGCCGGAGATCCGATGGTGATGGCGAGGACATTGCAGCTCGCCAAATCGCACCGCGTCGCAGTGGGGGCCCATCCAGGCTATCCCGATCTTCTCGGCTTCGGCAGGCGCGCCCTCGAGACCTCTGCCGGAGAGATAAAAAACTACGTCCTCTACCAGATCGGTGCAATTGCAGCCATGGCCGGGGCATGCGGCCTGGAACTGCAGCACGTAAAGCCCCATGGAGCGCTCTATAACCACGCTGCTAAGAACGAGCGGGCTGCAGCCGAGATTATCGAGGCGGTGAAATCTTTTGATCCGGATCTGGTCCTCTTTGTCCTCGCCGGATCGATGATTGTCGAAATGGCGCGGGCGGAGGGGGTAAGGGTTGTCCAGGAGGCATTTGCCGACCGGGCCTATACCCGCGACGGCCGGCTCGCCCCCCGAAAAATGCCGGGAGCTGTTATACACGATCAGCGAAAGGTCCGGGAACGTGTACTGAAGCTTGTCAAGACAGGCATAATGGTGAGTATCGAAGGCGACGATATATCGCTTAACGCAGACACACTCTGCGTGCACGGCGATACGCCGGGCGCCTGGGAACTGGCCAAAACCATCCGGGAATCCCTGGACGGCGCCGGAATCAGGGTCGCCGCGGTCGGGCGCAAGTAGGCCTCCTCCACCTGATCGGAATACCTCTGCCGTGCCGGTTACATCGGAGTTTCCGGTAATTTGTCCTTAAAGGTTCCTTCCATTCGAGACCGGTGGTTTGCTTAAAGAGACTATCTGCACACGCCAGGCGCGGGTGAATATTCAGAACCGGAGCAGGGGCTTGATTGTAGCTCCATCAAGAGAATCCCTCACTGCCTCGTTTATTTCCGAAGCCGGATATTCCCGTATCAGTTTGTTGAAAGGGAATTTCTCTTCTCTGTAACACCTGATCATATACGGAATGAATTGTTGCGGATCGCTGTCGCCCGCAATACTGTAAAAGACTCTCTGGTTCGGACCCGGAGATCGGGGGGTAACCCGCTCGCGCGGGTCTTCATGAGTTACGCCGAGCATGGACATTTTTCCAAAAGGACCGAGAGACCTTATCGCCTGGTCGATTAAACGCGAAACGCCCGTTGTTTCGACCACATGATCGACAGGTCCGGCAAGTTCTCTTAGTCTGGAACCAATTTCCTCCTTGCCGGCGTTTAGAACGTGAGTGGCTCCAAGCTCCGTTGCCAATTCCAGACGCGACGCCACTTTGTCGACGGCTATGACGGGCCCGGCGCCTGCCATGCGGGCCGCCATCAGCGCGGACAAGCCAACCGTTCCCGCGCCGAAAACCACGAAAGACTCACCCCGCCCAGGCTTGAGCTCGTTCAGCACAGTAGCCGCCCCAGCCTGTACGCCGCATCCCAGGGGCGCAAACATGGCAAGTTCGTCATCATCAACGGCATCCACGGAAACAAGGTTGCGCTCGTGCGCCAGCGCCCGGTAAGCAAAGGAGGATTGACCGAAAAAAAAGCAGCCCACCGATGCTCCGCCGGCATCATGAATAGCTGAGGAGCCGTCCGGCCTTGCGCTGCCGAAATTCAGTTCGTCAAAAGCGGCGCAATGGGCGGGATGGCCCGCGAGACAATTGGAGCATTTCCCGCAGGAAGCAAAGGAGATGGCGACACGTTCCCCGGGGCGGACACGAGTGACCTCAGACCCAACGCTTTCAACGATCCCAGCGCCTTCATGACCCAATACCGACGGAAAACTCAGGCCAAACAGTCCGTCGCGGGCGGCAATATCGGTATGGCAAATGCCGCACGCGACCATTCGCACCAGGACTTCTCCCTGCCGTGGGCCGTCGAGTTCAACATCCTGAAACAGGAAAGATCCACCGGGTTGGCTCACCACGGCGGCGCGGGTGCGGACCGGCATCGCTATTCCCCCGAGTAATTGATTTTGAAAGTAATCTCCATGCCCTGCCGGGTGAAGCTGTTCGTAACGAGCAATAACCTAAGTTCGTGCAACCGGTTCCGCAATGCACTCAGGATGTCCAGTTCCGCATGGGGGGGCGGCGCTCTTGCTGCCGCAAATTGCTTTTCCGCTTCTCGAAAATCTTGCCTGATCTCTTCATAGTTGCTATCTATTGGCTTGCCGATGACCATTTTTCGATGCACTCAGTTCATTTTATATCCAAAGGTCCTGGATATTCCTGCACTACGGAGAGAGGTGTATATGAAGTTCGAAGGTACCGAGCGCTATTACCTGAGCCCTGAACTTGGCGAGATAGTAAATATTTCCATCTCGATGGAAAAACCTTTGCTCCTGATGGGCGAAGCGGGAACGGGGAAGACACGGCTTGCCTTCGAAATCGCCCGCGCGCTTGGACTTCAAATGGAAGAAGCCCGGTGCAAGTCCACTTTCAAAGGCGAGGAACTGTGCTACGTCTATGATACTGTGCTGAGGCTCAATGATTCGCGGTTTGGAAGCGGGGAATCGGGCCGGAACGTAAACGAGATCTGGGATTACCTTCGCTTTGGACCGATCGGCAGAGCGTTTCTTGCGGATGACAGGAGAGTGCTTCTGCTCGATGAGATCGACAAGACAGATTCGGACACTCAGGACAACCTCCTGGATGTTCTGGAGGATGGTTCGTTTGTCATCAGGGAAATCAATCACAAGGTGGCGGCGCGCCATAAGCCTATCATAGTCATTACGAGCAACGCCAAACGGGAGCTATCCGACCCCTTTCTACGCCGCTGCTTCTGCCACTACATTCCCTTCCCCGGCCCCGAAGAGATTTCGATCATCGTGCGAATGCATTTCCCCGACATACCGGGACAGCTCCTTGAAGCATGTCTTACGGAATTTTATCGACTGCGGGAACATGGGTTCGAAAAGCCGCCTGCCACAGCGGAACTGCTTGACTGGATCGGCGCCATTCGTTCCAGTGGTACGAAGGGACCCGGCGCAGGGAATGCGGTTCAGCATATCGGAACGCTTCTAAAACGGTCACAGGATCTGTTGAGGTACAAGGGTGTAAACCAAAAGACACAATTCTGATGATCTCTCGTTCACCGGCGCCGTAGCGCCAGATTCCTGTCCACCCAAAGGGTTGCCGCTGATGCTCTATTTTATCCAACAGTTGCGCGAAGCGGAAATTCCCATAAGCGTCCAATATATTCTGGAGTTTTACCGGGGGCTGCAAAAAGGCCTGGCGCCGGACCTCGACAGTCTCTTCCTGCTCACCCGCCTTGTTTTTATCAAGCATGTCGAACACTATGACGCCTTCGAGCGGGTTTTTGGCCGATTTTTTCTTGGGAAAGTCTCATGGCAAATGCCCGACTGGGAAGAGGCGTTTGCGGGCAAGCCTTTCCGCGAATGGCTTCGTGAGCAGATTGAAAAAGGAGTCATTACTGCTGAGGAACTGCGGGAATACGGGAGCGAGGAGCTGCTCAAGCGGTTCTGGGAAACGCTTTTGGAGCAAAGAGGAGAGCATGCGGGAGGGAATACCTGGATTGGGACCAGGGGACGGTCCCCGTTTGGCCACGGGGGGAAGGCCGGGGGAGGGATGCGGGTCTATGGCCGGGGTATTCATGGTACGGCCCAGAAGGTGATCGATAAGAGGAGCTACGTCAATTACAGCGAGAAATCCCTTCTGACCAGGGAAAACGTTCGTCAAGTTCTGGGTCTGCTGAAGAACTTGAAGCGTACGGGACCGGAAACCGAGTTGGATGTTGACGAGACAATCGCCAGGACCGCAAAACAGGGAGGCGAAATCGAACTGGTGTTTGCCAGGGAGTTGCGTGACCGGCTGAAGCTGATCGTTCTGCTGGACAATGGCGGCTATTCGATGGTTCCCTATGTCGAGCTTGTGAAGTCGGTATTCGGAAAAATCCGCGATCATTTTAAGGACCTTAAGTACTATTATTTTCACAACTGCCTGTACGGGGCCGTTTACCAGGACCAGAGGAGAACGCGGGCGATACCGTGGGAAGTCCTTATCGCTCAGGGAAGAGATACGCACCTCATAATAATCGGGGACGCTAATATGGCCCCATTCGAGTTGATGGCCGCAAACGGATCTCTCTATATCCAGACAGTGGATCGAAGACCCGGCCGGGAATGGCTGAAAGATCTCAGGACGGCGTTTCACGCCAGTGTCTGGCTGAATCCAATTCCAAAGGAGCGCTGGTTGCAGGAAAGTGTCACGATAAATCAGATTGCCCGCATTTTTCCGATGGAAGATTTGTCTCTGGCAGGCATCAAAAATGCGGTTCAGATACTGAGCAGGAACAGATAGTTTCCCCAGGAAGTGATGTCCGACATTTTTTTGCGTCCAGCCCACCCCTCTGAAAAGGAGCAACTGATGGCCAAAATTACCGGCGGTCGTCTTGTGGCAAAATTCGCGAAAGCAGAAGGAATCGGCGCGATCTTCACTCTGTCCGGCGGGCACGTCATGGACATCTACAACGGATGCGCCGAGGAAGGGATTCAGATAGTCGACGTCAGGCATGAACAGACGGCTGCTCATGCGGCCGATGCCTGGACACGTCTCACGGGATTTCCCGGCATCGCAGTAGTAACCGCCGGGCCGGGGGTGACCGATGCGGTTACGGGAGTTGCAAACGCCTTTCGGGCACAGGTCCCGATGCTTCTGATCGGTGGACAGGCGCCTCTTAATAGTCTGCTCAAAGGTGGCTTGCAGGAATTGAATCACGTGGAAATAATGAAGCCGATTACGAAGTTTTCGGCGACGGTCTTCGAAACCGAGCGCATCGCAGAGTACATGGCCACTGCTCTTCGACATGCGTACAGCGACCGTCCCGGGCCATCGTTTCTTGAAATACCCAACGATGTACTCAATAAGGAATTTGAGGAGGCCGACGTGCAGATTCCCGTCGGGTACAGGGCAAAGGGGGGGATGCGGCCGGATTCGAGGGATATCGAAACGGCGGCCGAACTGCTCGATAAGGCCGATAGGCCTGCGATTCTCGCCGGCACGCAGGTATGGTTCTGCCGTGCAGTGGAGGCCCTGAATGCGCTGGTTGAGAAGACGCAAATTCCGATATATCTAAATGGCGCGGCAAGGGGTGCTGTTGCTGCGGATTCGCAGTTGCTCTTCAGCAGATCGCGGCGGCATGCTCTGAGCCGGGCGGACGTGGTCATGATCATCGGGACGCCTTTTGATTTCCGGCTTGGCTACGGGAACCGTATCGCCTCCGGAGCGAAGATCATCCAGATCGACCTGGATTACTGCGAACTATGTCATAACCGGTCCGTTGATGTCCCAATCCATGCGGACATCGCTTCGGCGCTCGATGATCTCACAGGGGCAGTTCGCACCGGAGGTGACCGCTTCGCCTGGCGTCGGGAACTTCAGGCCATTGAGAATGAGATTCTCGAGCAGGAAAGGGAATTTTCGATGTCCGATGAAGTTCCCATTCATCCCCTCAGACTTGCTCGTGAGATAAACGATTTTTTGAGCGAGGATTCCATTTTCATTGCTGATGGAGGGGATGTGGTGACCATTTCGGCCAACGTGATCAGGACGCGAAAGCCGGGCAAATGGCTCGACCCCGGACCCCTGGGTACGCTTGGAGTCGGTACGCCTTTTGCCATTGCAGCCAAAACGGCCTTTCCCGCAACCGAGGTAGTCGCACTTTTTGGCGATGGGGCCTTCGGATGTACCGGTTTTGATTATGATACGCTCATCCGCCATAATCTACCCATGGTTGGGATTGTCGCAAACAACGCCGCCTGGAACCAGGTGCGGTTCGCTCAACTCGCAAGGTATGGTCCCGAGAGGGGAAACCTGGCAAGTATTTTGACTCACCTTAGATATGACCGGGTAGTCGAGGCCATGGGCGGGTACGGAGAACATGTTGTCGAGCCCTCCGGAATTCGTGCGGCTTTGGAGCGGGCCAGATCTTCCTGCAGGCCGGCCTGCGTGAACGTGATTGTAAACAGGGATGTTTTCAGCGCAAGCACAAAGAGCATGTCTATCTATAGTTGATTGCCGGAGGCGTTGATCGTTCAGCGCGCGGGCGCACACTGCTGCATTCACGGTGTAATCCCGGTCTAGTGAGGAACTGAGTTTAAAACGGAGAAGGGATTGGAAGAAAAAGCGCCGCCCGGGACCGGGCCCCACCACTTCGAAATGGAACAATGGATAAGCTGCGCTCCGTTTGAGCGGCTTTTGAATATGACTATAGTTGAGGCTTGCGAGGGCAGGGCGACCCTTAGGATGCCCTTTTTCATCGAATACGCCCAGGGTGGGGGACTGATGCATGGCGGTGCGCTGGTTAGCCTGGCCGACACTTCGGTCGTCATGGCGATAAAGAGCATAATTGTTCCTCAATCGCATTTTGCAACCATTGAACTTGAGTCCCGATTTCTTCTTCCGGTAAAAAAGGGCATCGTGACTGCAAAGGCAGGGGTGGTCAGCCGTGAAGGCCGGCGGCTCAAGGGGAAGGCGACTGTTTTCGACGAAGATGGAAGAGCGGTCCTGGAGTTTTACTCAACCTTCAAGATTGCAAAAGATACGACGATAAAGGCAATTACCTTCAAATCTTAAAAAACCGCCCGCCGGGCAAACGCAAACGTTGGCTCCTGCGTGTTCCGTCGAGGTCGATCCATCTCGGTTTTTACTCTTCACCCTACGCCTGGCCCCACTTGAGCTTCGATCTCAAGATCTCAAAATGATCGACGTCCGGGGCCTTTATGATTCGCAGCGAAGTGGCGGCGGCCGTAATGGATATCTGGTCGATATCCTGGAGCAGGCATCCTACCTGTCCGTCGCAGGTCAGTGTTACGTCTGTTGCGGGTTCGGCAATTTCGACCATGACAGTCACGTGAGCCGGAAGTATGATCGGCCGATTGGTGAGCGTGAAAGGGCAGATGGGAGTTATGGTGATGGCCTGCGCGGTCGGGAAAATGATCGGCCCTCCTGCGGAGATGTTGTAGGCAGTCGAGCCTGTGGGGGTGCAGATAATCAGCCCGTCACCACGGTAATGAGTCAGAAAATGACCGTCGATAGTTGTGTGCAGGTCGATTATGCGGGCAAGCGCCCCTTTATTTATAACAGCGTCGTTCAGAACGCGGTGGCTCAAAATCTCTCTGCCTTCACGCCTTACCGATACCCGCAATCGCATTCGTTCTTCGATTTCGAAATCCCCTGCGAGGATTTTCTCGAGTTCGACAAAGCAGGAGTCGGCGTTTATTTCCGTAAGAAAACCGAGGCCTCCCAAATTGATGCCGATGACCGGAATAGGCCTGTGTTCGATAAAACGCGCAACGCTCAAGAAGGTCCCGTCTCCACCGACCACGACGATCGTTTCGACTGAATCCGGTATATCTATTTTCTTATAACCGCAGCTTACCCCCGTGTTATCGATGTTCTCCTGAAGAAAAACATCTATGTTGCGCTTTTCGAACCATTGTTTGAGATCCCCGGCGAGCTGGGCGGCTTCAGGGCGCGTGCGTTTATAAATTATTGCGACATGACGCATTGTGGTCCTCCGAAATGCTAACGGTACAGCCTTGACCTTCCGATAGAATAAAATAATTTGTCAAAATCCTTCGGTTGCTCTAACTTAGCACGGCTGTACAGAAGATGCCTATAGGTCTTATTTATGGGCGAGTCAAGGTGATTTGCCGAGCGGTCCTGCGATGGAAGGTGATTTTACCGATTCGTTTTTTCCATCCCGCAGAGGTGGTTGATGATGCCTGAAAAGCAATCGGCTATAATTTTGCAGAACATCCTGGTGGTGGATGATGAGCCCCAGGTCTGCGAAATTATCTCGGAGGCTTTGATAGGTCTGGGTCACAAGGTGGACATCGCCCATGACGGCGTCGAAGCGGTCGAAAAGATAACGGACGGCCAGTTCACCATTGTGGTTACGGATATGGATATGCCTCGGATGGATGGGATGCAGCTTATCGAGTACATAGTCCGCAATCATGCCGAAATCGACATAATAGCCATTACGGGCCATTTAATCAGATACAGGTACACGGAGGTAGTTGATGCCGGGGCTGCGGATTTTATTACAAAACCTTTTACGCTAAACGAACTCGAGGCCAAGCTGAACAGGCTGATCCGGGAGAGAGGACTAAGAGAGCAGCTTTCAAAACTGGCGATCCGCGATCCTTTGACAAGTCTTCAAAATCGTCGTTCTTTCGAAGAAAACGCTCGAAAGGAAGCTTTCAGAACAATTCGATACCAGCACACCCTCTACCTGTTTTTTATGGACGTGGACAATTTCAAAAAATACAACGACCTTTATGGCCATCCGGCAGGCGATGCGCTGCTCATCGAAACTGCGAGCCTCCTGGCGAATTCGATTCGTGAAAACGTTGACAGCGTTTTCCGCTACGGCGGCGATGAGTTCGTAATGCTGCTGCCGCACCTGCCGGCAGTGCAGGTGCTGAGTGTCGCCCAGCGAATATGCGACAAGTTTAACAGTTTCAAATTCGAGCCAACCAGCCTTTCGATAGGGATCGCCAGGTTTGTCCAAAAGTCCGGGACAATCGAGCAGGACATTCAGGATATGATACAGCGGGCCGACACCGCCCTCTATACCGCGAAGAAGCATTTGGGCAAAAACCGGGTTTACGTCGATGAATGCTCGCGGGGCGAAGGTGTTTAGCTGCTGAACCGCTCCAGGGCTCGCTATCTTTTTGGGGACAGATCCTTTTTGGCATTTGTGTTTAAAATTATGCTGCTTAAAATTAATCTTGACACCCTATAGTGGGTACTTTATATAGGGCTGACCGCTGAGCACAAAGGATCTCTGCGGTAACCGATGAAAATTGCTGGGCTTAGTCGGCGTCACTGGAAATCTGTTTGCGTTTGGAGTTACAGGGCAGATTGGCCGGTGACACTTTTTTAGGTTAACCCATTTGTGAGACCACTTTATGATGTGGCATTAAGTCCGCCCTGATTCCTTGCAGTGAGTCCATCATCAGATGGCCGAAAGCGCGAGGGCCTGTAGCGTTTTTGGGAGGCTCACGGTAGCATCTCTATCGGGCGGCAAATAGAAATCTAATATTTGTACAGAGGACGCTAGGTTCTCACGACAGGAGGTGACTGCCATGGGCAAGCCTGAATTCGGTTTTGGTGTCCATTTGATTCTGGATGGTTACGGCTGTGACCGTGCTGCACTGCAAGACATTAATCTGATCTATAATTTCCTCGATAAGTATCCTCCTCAAATGGATATGACCAAAATCATGCCGCCTTACGTTTTCCGGTATTCGGGAGCCGTTCCGGAGGACTGGGGGGTATCGGGTTTTGTGCTGATTGCTGAAAGCCATATCAGTATTCATACATTTCCGGATAAGCAGTATATGAGCATAGACATGTTTTCGTGTAAACCTTTCGACACCGACTTGGCGGTCGAGACCATAAAGAGTTATTTTAAAATTCAGAAACATGAGATCAAGGTTCTGGACAGGGGACAGGAATTTCCTAATACGATTCGTGAATCCACCCAGGTGGTCAGAATGGATCGGATGCTGAAGCAGCGGTCAAGATAAGAAAATACTTTTGCAAGCAATAAGAAACGAAATGGGGTACAGGTCTCTTGACGGCCTGGGACCCCATTTTTCATTCATCAGGATGCATCTGTGCAAGTGGTTCGGAGAAGTCGGGCCGGCTGCGGCCGTTGAATAACATGAGATTCGCTAATCCCCGTAGCGGCGCATCAAATCCTCATAGGCATCAATTCGACGGTCTCTGAGGAAAGGCCAGTTGCGGCGGATCACTTCGGTGCTCTCCAGGTCGATTTCTGCGGTAAGTACTTCATCGGCGTCATGGCTTGCCTTCGCCAGAAATTCGCCTCGGGGGCCGACTATTAAGCTGTTGCCCCAGAATATTTGGCCTTGACCGGCGTCTCCTGGAACGGGCTCGAACCCGACTCGGTTTGCGCTGACGAGCGGCAGCGCATTGGCGATTGCATGGGAGCGCTGAATGGTTGTCCAGGCATCCAGCGCAAGCGCCCGCTCCGCCTCGGATGCTTCCGGCTCCCAGCCTATAGCTGTCGGATAGACGAGCAGTTCGGCCCCGCAAAGAGCCATCAGCCGCGCAGCTTCCGGATACCACTGGTCCCAGCAGACCAACACTCCCAGCCTGCCGATCGATGTTGTAATGGGGCGAAACCCCAGGTCGCCAGGCGTGAAATAGTACTTCTCATAATAGCCGGGGTCGTCGGGGATATGCATTTTGCGGTACTTGCCGGCGAGCGTGCCATCTCTGTCAAGAACTGCAGCCGTATTGTGATACAAACCCGAAGCGCGCCGCTCGAAGATGGAAGCAACGATCACTACGTTCAACTCCCGGGCCAGGGTGCCGAATGCATCAGTGGCAGGGCCGGGAATGGGCTCGGCCAGGTCGAAGCGAGCGGGGTTCTCGGTCTGACAAAAATAAGGCCCAAGATGCAATTCCTGAAGCACGATCAGTTCGGCCCCCCTCAATACGGCTTCCCGGATGCCATTAACACTTTTTTGCATGTTGGCTTCCCGGTCCTCCGTGCAACTGTGCTGGACGAGCCCAACGATGAGCTTTTTCATTCCAGGACTCCTTTGGGTATCTGCATAGTGATGCAATGGAGCGACCCGTGGCCGGTCAGAAGGGGCTGGCAATAAACGCCTGTTACCATGCGTTCGGGAAAAGCCTGCCGGATGACCTCGATGGCGGTGCGGTCCTTTGGGGTCCCATACATCGGCACCAATACCGATCCGTTTATGACGAGGAAGTTCGCATACGTCGCCGGAATCCTCTGGTCCTCTTCATCGTAGGAAGGCTCGGGCCAGGGGAGAGCAAGCAGCCGATAAGGCCGGCCCTCCGGGGTCCTGAATGACCTCAGCTCGGCGGCCATTGCTTCAAGGGGACCGTAGTGCTCGTCCGTTGGGTCGTCACACGCCGTGTAGACGATGGTGTCATCGGGGCAGAACCGCGCCAGGGTGTCCACATGCGAATCGGTATCATCTCCGGCCAGATGACCGTTTTCGATCCACATGATCCGTTGGGCTCCCAGCGCTTGACCCAGAAAGGCCTCAACGCCTCTGCGGGAAAGGTGCGGATTACGGTTGGGGCTGAGCAGACAATTGGAGGTCGTTAGAACGCTGCCCCGGCCGTCGCTTTCGATACTCCCGCCCTCGAGGATGAAGCCCATGGTCTCCATGGCCGTTTTGCCGAATGCGCCGGAAGCGCCGAGCTTTCGGGTTATCAGATTGTCCAGGTCAGCAGGAAACTTAAGTCCCCAGCCATTGAAGCCAAAATCCAGCATCACCGGCTTCTCTCCTTCCAAAACAGAGATGGGACCAAAATCCCTTGCCCAGGTGTCATTGGTTTCGACCTCATAGAACCGGACCCGGTCCAGAGCCAACCCGGCCTCGGCCATCGCTCTCCGTGCGTCCCGGATATCAGGTGCTGCCATAAGCAGCGGTTCGAAGCGGGTAATTTCCTTTGCGATATCGATTGTTACGCCTTGCACCGCATGGAGGTCAGGGGCCCAATCGGTCCCTTCGTGGGGCCATGCCATCAGCACTGCGTCCTGCTCTTCCCACTCTGCGGGAAACCTGCGTATCGTGTCGGTCACTGATATAGCCTTCGTGCAGTTTGGGTGTTGATGCCGGAATGTTAACTCTTAATAAAACCATAAACGGCAGGTCTTATCAAGGCAGGGTTGCCTTTCCGGTTCCAAATTTTCATGGACAAGGCAGAGCCTACTTGTTAAATTAGTACGTTAAAGGTGCAATCGAGGCCCTGTTGGGTGTAATTTTATAACTGAATACAGTTGCTTACGCGAAAGAGAGTGATTGAGAATTGGAAGAGCAGTCAGCCAAAGGAATCCAGAATTGGCTCCGAATGTGCTTCCGACGGCTTGCCGGTGTCCAGGACGCCGACGACGTCGAAAAAGAGATACAGCAGATTATTGACGAAGGGGAGCAGAGGGGGCTGATCTCCGAGGACGAAGGGGAAATGATCCAGGGGATATTTTCCTTTCGCGACACGATAGCCCGAGAGATCATGGTCCCGCGTACAGATACGGTTTACGCTGAATCTGCGACCAAACTCGCCGAAATGATCAGGATCATAATCGAGAGCGGACATTCCAGGATTCCGATCTACCAGGATAATATCGACAACATCGTCGGGACGCTGCATGCTAAAGACCTTCTTCCATTCTGGGGTACAGAGGATATAGCGATCAGCGAGATAATGCGTTCTCCGTATTTCATACCCGAGACCAAGAAAATCAGCGAAGTCCTCAAAGATTTAAGAGACAATAAGTCTCACATGGCCGTCGTTATTGACGAATACGGCGGAACAGCCGGCATTCTCACTCTGGAGGATATAATCGAGGAGATTATCGGCGAAATAATGGATGAATACGATGACGAACAGAAACTTATCATCGAGCATGAAGACGGTTCCATTGGTGTCAATGCGCGCCTGGATGTCGATAAACTCGAGGATTATCTTCATATCGAGTTGCCGGAAGGGGACTTCGAGTCTGTTGGCGGATTTATTATAAGCCTTATCGGCAAAGTGCCCGAAGTGAACGAAAAAATCATCTATAACGATATCGAGATATTGATCGAAGCCGCAACGAGCAGGAAGATAGATCGGGTGCGCATCCGTAAGCTGGGCAAGGAAGTCCCGGAGGATCCTTCCGGAGAAGAGCCGGACAAGTAACCTCACGGAGCCCGGAGAAAGTGACCGTATACGTCACCGCTGTGTTTCCTCCTTTATCCCCCTATACTCTAAATTCGAGCTAATATAATTCTATGGGCGCGATATTGCTGTCGATCCTGAGTGGATTATTGCTTACGGCAGGGTTTCCCAAACCCGCGATGTTCTATCTGGCATGGGTGGCTTTCGTACCGCTGCTTTATGCGATTCGGGGCAAAAACGGTAAGCAGGCTTTTGCGCTGGGTTATGCCTGTGGGGTGGTGCATAGTGTGACCTGCCTTTTCTGGATATTTCATGCTATTTTTCACTATGGTGGTTTTTCGCCTGCGGTTTCTTTTCTTATTCTTCTTCTGCTTTGCTGCGTAATGGCAGTCTATCCCGCTGTGTTCGCTCTGTTCGCGCAAAGATGGGAAAACATGCCCGTACTCTACGTTTTTGGGCTGCCGTTCGCATGGGTACTCCTCGAATGGGTCCGGGCACACGTAATTTCAGGATTCCCGTGGGCAAATCTGGGGTATACGCAGACACCTCTAAACCGGCTCATACAGATCGCGGACATAACCGGCGTCTACGGGCTGAGCTGGCTCGTAGTACTTGGCAATACGGTCATTGCCGGATTTATCAGAAATTTTTTCCGCAGATCGGGGTTCGCGGTCCTGACCGTCTGCATCGTTTGCGCGTTGCTGTACGGTTCTTGGCGTACCGGAATGATCAGCGCCCTGCAAAACCAGGCCCCTTTGCTGAATGTGGGGATTATTCAGGGAAATATTGCCCAGAATCAAAAGTGGGACCCGGCGTTCGAGTCTGAAACTATCGACAGGTACGGGCTTCTCAGCATGGATTCAGTCAAAAAGGCCCCGGTTCCAGACATTCTCGTGTGGCCGGAATCCGCTATGCCTTTTTTCTACGGGCTGGATGAGAATTCGAGCCGGAAGGTTGACCGTATTGTGAGGCAGACGGGAAAACCGCTGCTTTTCGGGAGCATCGGTGTGCGCCTGCTGGAAGGCAAGCCGCGTTTGCTGAACAGGGCTTATCTTCTCGATGAACACGCCGCGCTCCAGGGGGCTTATGCCAAGCAGCATCTGGTACCGTTCGGAGAATATATTCCCTATTCCGATCTATTGTTTTTCGTCCGCCAGATTGCGACTGAGGGCGGCTCCATGGATTTTATTCCCGGGACAGATCCAGCGCCTCTCATTTTTGGTAAAACTCCACTCGGGGTCCTGGTATGCTACGAGGCTATCTTCCCGCAGATTGCCCGTGAATCCGTCAGGCGTGGCGCCCAGATCCTCATGAACATCACGAATGACGCCTGGTACGGTGATACGGGTGGTCCTTATCAGCACCTGGAGATCTCGCGCTGGCGCGCCATCGAGTTTCGGGTCCCACTGGTGCGGGCTGCAAACACTGGAATAAGCGCGGCATTCGATGCCACCGGGCGGGAATGCGGAAGGATTGCTTTGAATACGGGCGGTTTCCTGACGTGCAGCGTTCACCCGATGCCTTATCTTTCATTCTATGCTAAATATGGTGATCTATTTGCCTGGTTTTGTGTTTTTGCGTCGTTTTGCGCTTTTTTATATAATGTAATTTATTCGAAAATCTCTAAGAGGATACCCCGATGAACATGGATGTTTCCGAGTTGAAAAATTCGCTCAAAGACCTGTCTCAAAAAATTCAGACCCTTGGAGGATATCTTTGACATCGCCGGCAAAGAGAGGCGTTCGACTGAGCTGGAAAAGCTGATGGCAAAACAAGACTTCTGGGAAAGCCCTGAGGTCAGCCGCGATGTTTCGAAAGAGCGCTCCGAGCTGAATGAAATGATACAGACCTGGCGCAATCTTGCTGCCGAGCTGGAGGATAACGATCTGCTGTTCGAAATGGCCGTCGAGGAGCAGGACGAACATAATCTGCAGGAAGTCAAGCGTAAGCTGAGTGAGCTTCAGAACAAATATAGAGAGCTTGAATTGCGGCAGATGCTCAGCGATGAAAACGATGACAAAAATGCCATCGTCAGTATAAACGCAGGGGCCGGCGGCACTGAAGCCCAGGACTGGACTGAAATGCTCCTCAGGATGTACCTGCGCTGGTGCGAGAGGAAGAACTTCAAGGTCGAAATGATTGACCTGCTGGAGGGGGAAGAGGCAGGCATAAAAAACGTCACTTTTACTGCTTCGGGTCCTTACGCCAACGGGATGTTGAAGGCTGAATCCGGCGTGCACAGGCTGGTGAGAATATCTCCTTTCGATGCCAGCGGCCGCAGGCACACTTCCTTTGCGGCAGTACTGGTCTTTCCCGAGATCGACGACAAAATAGAGGTCGAGATCAAGCAGTCCGATCTGCGCGTCGATACGTACCGAGCCAGTGGGGCAGGGGGGCAGCATGTAAACAAGACGAGCTCCGCCGTGCGCATAACCCACATGCCTACGGGCATCGTGGTGCAGTGCCAGAATGAGAAATCCCAGCACAGAAACCGCGATATAGCCCTTAAAATCCTCAAGGCCAGACTCTATGAGCGCGAAAGACGCGCTCAAAAGGTCAAAATGCAGGAAACCCACGACAACCTCGATGAAATCGCATGGGGCAACCAGATCAGGTCCTACGTCATGCAGCCCTACAGGCTGGTGAAGGACCACCGCACCAACGTCGAAAAAGGGAATGTCGAAAGCGTTCTCGACGGCGAACTGGATGATTTCATAGAGGCGTATTTGCTTAGCTCGATGAGTGCAAAAGAGAGCGCCGTAGGCGCGGCTTAGGTTACTGGCCTCCGGGGAAACACCTCAATGAGACGCTGACCCTTTCCGATTAGGAAGGGGTTTTTAGTTTTACGCATTCTGTGGATGACGGATAAAAAAAGGCGCCTGCCTTTGGGGCATCAGCGCCTTTTCAAATCAGGATTTATGACAGTGCTACCTGATGATTTGTTGATATCACAAGGTGTATGGGGATTACAAGGGGGATTCTTGGTGGTATGAAATGGGTATTCTGCATCCTCAAAATGGATGATATCAGCTTGAGATCAATGTGTTAGCAGAAAGTTCTTCTGGAAATTCAGTTGCTGAAAGAATGTGAAGACGCCGGCAGGGAAAGTCCGGCGTCCTCTGGTTAAATCGAAAGCCAAAACAGGTTAGATGCTGTAGCCGACCTCCCCATGAATTTCTTTGTCGAGACCCGATAATTCTTCTTCTGCGCCCACTCTTAAACCGATTGTCTTTTCGAGCAAACGGGCGATCAGGTAGGTCGCTACCAGGCAGTAAAGGGCCACTGAAATAACTCCGACTGCCTGTATTCCCAACTGCTTGAAGTTGCCCCCTATCAGGCCGGTCGCGCCTGCGGTGGCGAAAAGGCCGGTTGCCAGAGTTCCCCACATGCCGCCGACCCCGTGGACCCCCACTACGTCAAGAGAGTCATCGTAATCGAGGCTGAACTTCATCCGGACGCCGTAATAGCAGATCACCCCGGAGACAAGTCCGATGACCATGGCCCATCCAGGGGTTACAAACCCGGAAGCCGGGGTCACCGCACCCAGGCCGGCCACGATTCCAGAAGCAAATCCAAGGGCGCTGGGTCTTTTTACGGTCAACCATTCCATGGCCATCCACGAGCACGACCCGGCCGCGGCGGCCGTCATCGTAGCGGTAAAAGCCAGGGCCGCTGTTGCGTTTGCTGCAAGAGCACTTCCGGCGTTGAAGCCGAACCAGCCGAACCAGAGGAGCCCAACACCCAGCAGAGTCATCGTAAGATTATGCGGGACAAACATCTCGCCGGGATATCCGCTGCGTTTCCCGATCACAACGGCAATTGAAAGGGCTGAAATTCCGGCTGAGAGATGCACGACCAGTCCCCCGGCAAAATCAAGGCCCCCCATCGATTGAAACCAGCCCCCTCCCCATACCCAGTGAGCAAGGGGATAGTAGACAATAAGGGACCAGAGTATGAGAAAAATCACGTAGGATTTGAACGTCATTCGCTCGGCTATTGCGCCGCTGATCAGTGCTGGAGTGATTATGGCAAACATTCCCTGAAACATGACGAAAGCGTATGTAGGGATTGTGTCCCTGAGCGAATTGACGTCTGTTCCCATGAGCATGAACTGGCTGAGGTCCCCGATAAACCAGTTCCCGGTGGTAAACGAAAGTGAGTATCCTATGACGATCCACTGTAGTCCAAGAATACCGAGCGCAACGAAAGAGTGCATGAGAGAGCTGAGTACATTCTTGCGCTGAACCATGCCCCCGTAAAAAAGGGCAAGGCCCGGCAGCATCACCATGACGAGGGCCGCTGATGTGAGTACCCAGGCGGTGTCTGCCGGATTCATCACGGCCGGCTCGGCTGCCAATGCCGGGCTTCTGCCTGCCCACAACAGCAAAAAGGTTATTGTCATAATCAATGTCAGCAAAACTGAGCTCTTCCCTAACTTGAAAGCCATTGCGCACCAAGCCTTTCCGGGTTGTGTTGAAAGTTCCCAATAATCAGAAGGGTTTTAAGCTTGCATCCAAGCGCAAGCCGCGTTCCTGGGAGTGGCTCCAAATCAAGTGTTTGATATTAAAGACATTTTCATGTCGAGGAGCTGAGTGTACTGTAAATATCCGGACAAGTTTGTATCTTCGCTCAAAGTTGAGCGTCACGCATAGACACTTGTGTTCCATATTATTCTTCGATGTCCCCGCAGCGGAGCGGCGATGCTCCGAAAGTGCGTATTTGTATCACAGGTTTGCCCGTATAGAAAACAAAAGTGGCACCAGATGGCGGCTTATGGTATCGTTAGCGCGAAATTTTCTACAAATATGAATCTATATCGTCAGATAAATATGGAGAGAGTGCAATTCTGTACCTAATTAGGATATAGAAACTGCCGATTGAGTTCCCGGCCATGAGTATTTAACATGTAAATTCAACGGTTTAGTATTTAGTATAAGGACGTAAACCTTAATCCCAAAAGGGAGGGGGAGGCAGGTAGATGACAAAAATCGAAGCAATCATAAAACCATTCAGGCTTACCGAGGTTCAGGAGGCTCTTACCGCCCTGGGTATTCAGGGAATGACAGTCAGCGAGGTCAAGGGCTTCGGTCGGCAAAAGGGGCATGTGGAACTCTACAGGGGCGCTGAGTACACTGTAAAATTCGTTCCCAAACTCTTCATCATGACTGTTCTTCCCGACGATCTGGCCGAAAAGGCTGTAGACGCGATACAAAAAGCGGCTTTTACCGGTAAAATCGGAGACGGAAAGATATTCATTTCGAAGGTCGACGAAGCTATAAGGATTCGTACGAAAGAAACCGGGAGCGAGGCTCTTTAATCGAGTGTGAGGTCTTATAGGCTACTCGATTTTCCGCGAGTCTCACCCGGCTCTCGCCGGGGCGCCGGGGCGAACCCCGAAATCGGGTCCGGGGCTGGCGCCCTGGTCCTGTGCCTTTCAGCCCGTAATTTCAGGAGAGCAACCAGGGATTGCGGCTTCCGAGGATGTGTCACAAAGGCAACTTACCAGGTGAACGCCGGCCTGGCAGTTGGCCCGGGCGCATCCCGCTCCGGGGGGGTTCTTTCTCTGAATGACAAGCGAGAGTTCGCGGCGCGGTTTTCGTTTCTTTTACGTTCCAGTTTCTTTTTGAGAACCCACTCGATACATTTTTGAACAAAAGATATTCCGCTGCTACGGCAGGCGCTGCTGAGAGCGGTCACCGAGCCTTCGTCTTTCTGCTTTATTACCTCCCTACTCGACACAACGTGGCCCTCCGTTTTCTACAGAATTGTTCCTGGATCGCCATAATTGTGGAAATCAGGACTCTCATTTGTCCTGGCAGACCTCCAATGCATTTTGGATCGGACTTTTTTCCCCGGTTTTCCAGCAGTTTTTACAAAAACGTTTCAAAATTGTGCCTTTGATTGATTGCGATACAATTGTGTATTGCTATATGACCCCAAAACAGCCGCTCCGATCCCAACCCGTAAGATTTTAATCCCAGATTTTCGGCTACTTAGCGAACATGTTCAATATCGTAGCCAGGTTTTGGCATGTGCTTTGGACTACCTTCGGTGGTTCGGCCGGCTCAATAGCCCTGACGTGCTGGAAGGCTGAAAACGATTGCAGGACAGACACTAATCGAAATCCAAAAAAAGGCGGAGGTAGGAAGATGACCAAAATTGAAGCAATAATAAAACCTTTCCGGCTTACCGAAGTGCAGGAAGCCCTGATAGCGCTCGGTATCCAGGGAATGACGGTCAGCGAGGTGAAGGGATTCGGGCGTCAGAAAGGGCACGTGGAACTTTACAGGGGAGCCGAATACACGGTGAATTTCGTCCCGAAGCTGCTGATCTTGACCGTGGTGCCGGATGAGTTGGTCGGCAAGGCCATGGAAGCAATACAAAAGGCAGCCTATACCGGGAAGATCGGGGATGGGAAGATCTTTGTATCGCCTGTAACGGATGTAATGCGCATCAGGACCAAAGAAACCGGTCCCGAAGCGCTTTAGCGTTTTAAAGACTCCCGGGCAAAAACGACTTTTTCTCTCAACTCGCTTAGAGGTACGGAGGGCAGTGATATGAAGAAACTGAAATTGTTGGCGGCTTTAGTTCTTATTTTTCTTCCTTTACTTGTACTTGCCGGCGCTACTTTTGCCGAAGAAAAGGGTGCTCCGATACATCTGGCGCAGGCGACCCAGACTGCTCCAGCTCCGGCGGAGGCTCCCGCTGCGAAAGTCGATACGGGGGATACGGCGTGGCTCCTTACTTCTTCGGCCCTCGTTCTGCTGATGACCCCTGGCCTCGCCCTGTTCTACGGTGGCATGGTTCGGCGTAAGAACGTCCTTGGAACATTTATGCACAGTTTTGTCGCAATGGGCATCATAACGATTCAATGGGTGATTCTCGGCTACAGTCTGTCGTTTGGCCCGGACATCGGGCACTTTATCGGAAATCTTGACTGGGCGGGTCTAAAAAGTGTGGGATTCGAGCCAAACGCCGACTATGGCCCCACCGTACCCCATCAGGCATATATGATATTTCAAATGATGTTTGCCATAATAACCCCCGCTCTTATTTCAGGGGCCATCGCAGAAAGAATCAAGTTCAGCACTTACTGCGTGTTCATCACTCTCTGGGCATTCCTTGTATATGATCCGCTCGCTCACTGGGTATGGGGCACTGGGGGTTGGTTGAAAGAGATGGGAGCCCTCGATTTTGCCGGAGGTCTTGTGGTTCATATCAGTTCCGGTGTTTCCGCGCTGGCGTGCGTACTGGTCCTGGGTAAAAGAAAAGGCTACCAGGTTGAAGTTATGGCCCCGCACAATCTGACCCTGACATTACTCGGGGCCAGCCTGCTGTGGTTTGGGTGGTTCGGGTTCAACGCGGGCAGCGCAGTAGCTTCGGGTGCGCTCGCGACTTCGGCTTTTGTGGTCACACACATCGCAACCGGTACCGCGGCCATATCCTGGATGGTCACGGAATGGATCCACAGGGGCAAACCGACCGCTCTTGGCGCAGCCTCCGGTGCGGTTGCCGGACTTGTTGCCATTACGCCGGCATCCGGCTATATTGGTCCGCTCCCGGCGCTCCTTCTCGGGATTTTTGCAGGTGCGGTCTGCTACGGAGCGGTGAGCCTCAAACCGAAGTTCGGTTATGATGATGCACTGGACGTGATAGGCGTTCACGGGGTTGGTGGAACTCTGGGCGCATTGTTTACCGGGTTCTTTGCTTCAAAGCTTATCAATGCAGCCGGTGGAGACGGTCTCTTCTTCGGGAACGCCGGCCAGGTTGGAATTCAGGCGCTGTCAGTTCTCGCCGCCTGGGTTTACTCTTTCGTGGTCACGTTCATCATTCTCAAAGTCCTCGATGCGATCATGGGCCTGAGGGTAAGCGAAGAGGATGAATCGATAGGCCTCGATCTGACTCAGCATGGTGAAGTCGGCTACACATTCGAAGCCTGAGATGTATTGATATTTTTGAAACCCAATATGCAGACCCCCGTGTCACTCGGCACGGGGGTCTTTTTGTAAGCTTTGGGCAATTCAGCTTCTACCCACTGTTTAAGTGGAGTTTCCGTCGGCAGGCATTGAAAAACTATTGCCGGATGGGCTCAAGTCATCTGGGGGGAGTATCCAGGATCTGTATCTTTAGCACATCCTCGCGTGGAAGCGCCTTTTCTATGTGAATCCTTACCCTGTCGCCCTGGTTGAATTTGGCGTTCTCGGGGACCGGGGCGTTGGCTTCGAGCAGGAAGTCCGGGATCAGCAGGTGTGCGTAGCGCGCATTCTTGTCCAGCACCAGGACGTTAAGGTTCTCTATGTCTTCCTGCTCTATGTACTTGAGAATCCAGTACTTGGTCCATTTGCGCTGAATGGTGAAAACTCTTCCCTGGGCTGCGGAAAGCGGCCCTATCAACTCGTCGAGTTGCTGTTTGGTGTATAGTTCGGCGCCGGTTGCCAGCGCATGTTTCAATTGGCGCTGAACCACGAGGTCCGAATAGCGCCGGATGGGTGAGGTTACCGTCGTGTAATAAGCAATTGCGAGACTGCAGTGCGGTTTTGGCTCGGTGGCCAGTTCCGCCCGCGAAAAGAGGCGCCTTTGGCGATAAACTCGAAAGAGTTCGTGCTCGCTCTGGACGAACTCTGTTTCAGGTCTGCATTCCGCCTGACTTCGATAAAGGGCGGGTATATGTTTTTGGGCAAGATAGGCCGCCGCCGCCGCATTTGCCTCGATCATCCATTCCGAAACCAGTATCTGGCTCGGGCTTTCCTTGTCATAGTTGGCAATCTGTATCATCCCCGCGCTGTTCACATAAACCTGGATCTCGGGGATAGGAAGAATGACGGCGCCCTGGTCGAGCCGTTTCTGCCGGAGCTTCACGGCAAGCTCATAGAGGGCTTTGAGGTTGCCGTCCAGATCAAGCCTTTCGTTTACGTCCCGGTAGGTGAGCTGCCTTCGAATCCTGACTACACTTTGGCAAATCCTCGTCTCGGAGATATTGGCCTCTGAATCGATCGTAATGAGAAAACTAAGCGCAAGGCGGTCCTGCCCCGCTTTCAGGCACAGTATCCCTTCCGAAAGGCATGGGGGCAGCATCGACACGCGTTCATCCGGCAGGTATATGGAACTTGCCCTCGTCTCCGCCTCGCGATCCAGCGGGGTGCCCCGGGGCACGAGTTCTGCGGCGTCCGCGATGTGTATCCCTACCTCGAAAAGTCCGCTTCCCAGCTCACGCACGCTGAGCGCATCGTCGTAGTCCCTGGTGAGCGGGCTGTCGACCGTGAAGACATCCAGGTCAGTGAGGTCCTCTCGTTCATTTCTTGCTGCTCCGGTGCTACTCGACTCGCTGATGAGTTCAGCCTGCTTCATGGCATCGGGTGGAAACTCGGTGGAAATTCCGTGCTCGTGCAGCATGAGGTTTTCGTCTTCGCGCCATATGCCCAGCCGTACGAGAATCCGGAAAGCGGACTGGGGAATCGGAGGAACAGCGGCCAGCTTGAGAAGCTCCTTGACGAAACCGCTTTCTTTCGCATCCTGCCCGAAAAGAGCAAAGTCTTTGAGTTCCTGTATGAGTTCTTCACGGAATTCAATGTGGGGAACATTCTGCTTTCGTGCGTTTACAGCTCCGACCCACCTTGCCCCTTCCGCAAGCTTGCGTTCCCTCTCAGCTTCCTTTTGCAATTCGATGCGGCACGAATCGACGTTTTCAGCGGAGCGTGCCCAGAACCTGGAGTCCTTCGCCTGAAAATATAGCCTGTCCGTCAGCAGCATGCGGTTCACAGCGGCGGACTCATCATCGGAAGTCGGGGTACTGAATATGAACTCGGCGATTTCTTCCGCGCTATAGCCGGTCTGTTCGGATTCGAGCAGGGACCAGATTGCCTCGATATCGATCCGGGCCATGATGGCCTTTCGAACCTCGGAGATCGACGACAGTCTTTGCACGAGTTCGTCACGGCCCAGTTTGAGGTCAAGGGACGTCCTGCCGTGATGGACCATCCTCGAAAGGGTAAGGCTCACCTCGCGGTTGCGCTCGGAGATTGCATTGAAACGGCTGTCCTTTACTGACAGCACGACACCGCAAAGGATTTCCTTGGATTCGTAAAATTCAAACACGCCGCCGGGCGCAATTTCCAGGCCCTCATGCCGGCTCATGAAAAAATCTCCATGAAATATCCGTTTCTATTGGCGCAATCGCGCCTTATTGACTGAGTGGCTGACGGCCTTTCCTGGACAAAGCAGGCCTGCGCCCCTTCTCCCCGGAAGCGCCCCCATCCCTGCGAAGGATCTCCTCCTTGAGCGAGTGCAGCGTCTGGAGGGCGGAAAGCGGAGTCATTGTATCCGGATCAAGCTCGAGAATCCTGCTCTGCACCCAGTCCTGGTCCTTGTGGAAAAGCGTAAGCTGCATGCCTGATTCGACTGCTTTCGTTGAAGGATATTGCCTGGCCTTAAGTCCAGGTCCGCCAGTTTGCCCGGTGGAAGCGCCTCCCTCAAGCTGAGCCAGAATTTCCCTGGCGCGGTCCGTGATCTCATCGGGCAGGCCGGCAAGCCTGGAGACCTGGATCCCATAGCTCTTGCTCGAACTGCCGGGAGTCAGTTTATGAAAGAAAAGTATCTCCTGCCGCCATTCCCTGATCGCTACATTGAAGTTCTTGACTCTCGTCCGGTTCCGGGCAAGTTCAGTCAGCTCGTGATAGTGAGTGGCAAAAAGGGTCTTCACTCCCTTGCCCCCCAGGTCATGCAGGAATTCGGCAACAGCCCAGGCGATGCTCATGCCGTCGAAAGTGCTGGTCCCTCTTCCTATTTCATCCAGTATTATAAGACTTTGAGGTGTCGCCTGGTGCAGAATGTTTGCGGTCTCCTGCATTTCGACCATGAAAGTGGAGCGGCCGCGCGCGAGATCGTCAGACGCCCCGACACGAGTGAAAATGCGGTCCACGATGCCGATGTGTGCTTCGCGAGCCGGAACGAAGGAGCCGATCTGGGCCAGGAACACGATCAGGGCGGCTTGCCTGAGGATAGTGGATTTCCCGGCCATGTTCGGGCCGGTTACGATAAGCACCTGCTGGCTTTCCTGGTTGAGTTCCAGATCGTTCGGGACAAAGCCGCCCTCGGGCAAAAACCGCTCGATAACGGGATGTCTTCCGTCCCGGATATGGATGGAATCTCCCGTATCGACCACGGGTCTGCAGTAATCGAATTTAGCGGCAACCTCCGCGAGAGAACTTATACAGTCGAGGACCGAGATTATTTCCGCGATCTTCTGTATTCGCGCGCTCTCGCGAGAGACGGCCCGGCGCAGCTCCAGGAAAAGCTGCTCTTCGAGTGCGAGCCGCTTTTCGTCCGCCTCCAGGACCTGGACTTCAAATTCTTTAAGCTCCTCGGTAATGTAGCGTTCGGCGTTTACGAGCGTTTGCTTACGGAAATAGTTCTGGGGTACCGAAGAAAGGTTGGAGCGGGAGATCTCGATATAATAGCCGAAAACCTTGTTGAATCGGACCTTGAGAGAAGTTATGCCCGTTTCCTTGCGCTGGAGGGTCTCATAGTCGGCCATCCACCCTTTTGCGTCTCGGCTGAGCCGGATGTAGCGGTCGAGTTCGGGATGAAAACCGGAATTTATCGCCCCGCCATTGGAAAGGGTTGCCGGAGGGGGGTCGCACAGAGCTGCTTCAAGATGGGCCGTAAGCTCGTCAAGGTTGTCCCATTCGGAAAAAATGCCGGCCAAAAGAGCGCTCTGGCGGCCCGAGATCGTCAGGCCCAAGCCGGGCAATGCCTGGAAGGATTTCTTGAGACCGATAAGATCTCTGGGGGAAGAAACGCCGGTGCTGTTTCTTCCGTTGAGCCTCTCGATGTCGTTTATGCCTTCGAGCGCAACCAGTAGAGCTGCCCTTACATCGCTTTGCGCCACCAGCTCCGAGATAGCGTCCTGCCTCCCTTTTATCTCCCCAAGATCGAGCAGCGGGTATCGGAGCCACTGCTGGAGCCTTCGGCCGCCCATCGCCGTGCGAGTTTGATCGACCACATCAATGAGAGAGCCTTTTCTCCCCTGAAAGCTGGCCGAGTAAAATATTTCGAGGTTTCTGACGGTAGCCTCGTCGAGGGCCATAAACTCGGAGCGGCTGTAGGGTATGACTTTTTTGACGTGCTCGCAGGAGCCGAAAAGGTTTTCGTGGACGTAGGCGAGTACCGCTCCGGCAGCCTGAATTGCCGAATCCATTTCGTTGATTCCAAAACCCTCCAGCGAGTGCACCCGGAAATGGGAGGTAAGCCTTTCCAACGCCCGGCGTTTGTCGAAATGGACCTCCTCGATATGCGTTATGGCCGTATCGATCCTGTTTTGCACGGACTTTGTCCATTCAGGGCTGAACTCATCCGGCAAGAGAATCTCTTTGGGATTTATCCTGAACAACTCTTCAAGGAGGCCTTCCTCGGAGTCCAGTTCCGTTACCCTGAATTCGGCGGTCGAAATGTCCAGGCTGGCGAGGCCGATCGGTTTGCCGCGGCCCGGCTCGGAAACGGCAGCCAGGTAATTGGGCTGGTTGGAGGTAAGATTCTGATTGTCGACGATAAGCCCCGGTGTGAGGACCCGGGTTACCTCGCGGCGCACGAGGCCTTTGGCCTTCTTAGGGTCCTCGACCTGATCGCAAATTGCGATTTTGTACCCTGCGGCAACCAGCTTCGCTATGTAGCTTTCCGCCGCGTGATAGGGGACCCCGCACATCGGGACTGGATTTTCCGCCTGCCTGTCCCTCGATGTGAGCGCAATATCGAGCACCCTGGAAGCTGTTACCGCATCTTCCATGAACATCTCGTAGAAGTCCCCCATCCGGTAGAATAGAAGCGACTCCGGGTACTTCGATTTTATCTCGAGGTACTGCCGCATCATGGGGGTGAGATCGTTCATTTGATACTTTCCGGGCCGGATGGTCCGCTTCCGGATCATCCTCCCAACAGAGACTATTAAAGAAATACCGAAACGCCGCACATTGGAGTTATAATACGTTACAATGCCAAACTGTGGATTGTTAATTAATTGCAGGATCAATATCAAGAGATTAAATTGCCCGAGTGGGTGAAAAGCGCAAAAGAGAGGAGGAACCAGCCCTCCTTTTTTTAATTCCAGTTTTATTCGGAGCCCCGTAATTGGACTATGACGTTATCCGCCTTCGAGGCGTTCGCCAGCATAATCTGAAAAACCTGGATCTGGACGTTCCGTTAAACAAGCTGATCGCGCTTACGGGCGTCAGCGGTTCGGGCAAGTCGAGCCTTGCCCTCCATACGCTGTACGCCGAAGGGCAGCGCAGGTACATCGAGACTTTCTCGCCTTATGCGCGCCAGTTCCTGGAGCGGATGGACCCGCCCGAAGCCGACCTGATCGAAGGCATTCCCCCGAGCATTGCGATAGAATCCGGGACCGCCGTTCGGAGTTCCCGCTCCACGGTCGGGACGATAACCGAAATAAACGACTACCTGAAGCTGCTTTTTGCAAGGCTTGCAGTGCCGCACTGCCCGTCGTGCGGCAATCCGGTGACCAGGGATACGCCCGAGACGATTTACGGCAAACTCGGCGGCCTTTCCGGAGAAGACCGGGTACTCATATGCTTTCCGTTCCGGGCGGACCCGGAGGGGCAGTGGAGGACCAGGCTCGTATCGCAGGGCTTTCTGAGAATATTTGCCGACGGGGCGGTCGTGGATCTGGACGCTCTAACCGAGCCGGAATCCGCCAGGCTTCGCGGGCGGGAGCTTCTGATAATCGTTGACCGGCTGCTCTGGGGGAAAGCCGCCCGCAACCGGGTATACGATTCCATCTCGACTGCCCACACAATGGGAGAGGGCCGGATGGCGGTGGTCGTGATGCCGGACCGAATCAGAAGGTTCAGCTCCGAACTCTCGTGCGCCGATTGCACGGGGGCCTCCCCGATTCCTCCTCCTAATCCGAACCTTTTCTCCTTTAACAGCCCCATAGGCGCATGCCCCAAATGCCGCGGTTTCGGCAGGACGATCGGAGTGGATATCGACCTCGTCATTCCGGACCAGAGCCTGACCATAAGAAATGGCGCCGTGAAACCCTTCGGGACGGACCGGGATGAATATTTTGAACTTCTTGATTTCTGCAAAAAAGAGAAAATCCCCGTAGACATTGCGTTTGATAGTATCGATGAGTCCGCCCGCCGCAAGATCATAGACGGTACAAAGAGCTACTACGGGATAAAAGGGTTCTTCGAGTGGCTCGAAACAAAGACATACAAAATGCACGTGCGGGTTTACCTGTCGCGATACCGGGCCTACGTTTCCTGTGACGCCTGCGGGGGCTCGCGCTTCCAGCCCGCGACTCTTCTGTACCGGCTGCGGGGGCAAAGCATAGCCCAGATCGCATCCTCGAGCATTGAAAAGCTCAGCGGGTTCTTTGGCGATGAATGGCCAGAGATCTCACAGGACCCGGCCGCGTCAATGCTGATTTCTGAAATCAGGAGCAGGGTCCAGTTCCTGATGGCCGTCGGGCTGCACTATCTTACACTCGACAGGCAGTCGAGAACGCTGTCGGGCGGAGAAGTGCAGAGGGTACACCTTACCCGCGCCCTCGGCTCTTCGCTGGTCAACGTGCTCTACGTTCTGGACGAACCCAGCGTCGGGCTTCACGCACGCGACCAGAAGAGACTGATGGACCAGTTGAGCAGGCTAGTGACGATGGGAAACTCCGTTGTGATGGTCGAGCACGATCCGGGAATGATCCGGTTCTGTGACGAAGTCATCGATATGGGGCCGGGCGGAGGAGAAAAGGGGGGTAACGTCGTCTTTCAGGGAGCGCCAAGCGAGCTCGTGCGGTCGCCGGACAGTCTCACGGGGGCGTATCTCTGTGGACGAAAATCGGTATTACCGCATGGGATGAGCCGCCGTCCGCCTCATCCGTGGAAAAAGCTAACGGTCCTGGGCGCGCGTGAGAACAACCTGAAGGCAATCGACGTGACGATTCCGCTGGGCCTTCTGGTGGGGGTAAGCGGTGTTTCCGGTTCGGGGAAGAGCACACTGGTCGAAAAGACCCTTTACCACGGGTGGCTCAGGAAGAAGGGCAGGGCGGCGGAAGCTCCGGGTTTGCACGACGAAATCGCGGGGGCCGAAAACATCGCCGAAATCATTCTGGTTGACCAGCAGCCTGTCGGCCGCACTCCCAGGGCGAACCTGCTGACTTACACCCATGCGCTCGACCCGTTGCGCAAGATGCTCGCGGCCACGCCCGAGGCGATAGCGAAAGGTTTTTCGGCCAGGCACTTTTCATTCAACGTGCCGGGAGGAAGGTGCGAAACATGTAACGGAGATGGATTCGAGCGCGTAGAAATGCAGTTTCTGGCCGACGTCTTTGTGCGCTGTGCCCAGTGCGGAGGCAGGAGGTTCAAGGAAGAGGTGCTCGATATCAAGCTGCGGGGAATCTCTATAGGCGATATGCTGGAGATGAGCGCGCGGGAGATTCTTGAGCGTTTCCCTGAAAACCGGCCGCTTGCAGAGGCGCTTGAATCCGTAATTACAATGGGTCTCGACTACATCCGCATGGGCCAGCCGCTCAGTACGATTTCAGGCGGAGAGGCGCAGAGACTGAAGCTCGTTCGCCATCTATACAGCGGGCCGTCAGGGGGCGACAAGCTCTTCATACTGGATGAGCCCACGACCGGCCTTCATCCCGATGATATTTCAAAGCTGATCCACGTGCTGCGCAAACTGGTTGAAAAAGGCAATACGGTCCTGACCGTGGAGCACAATCTGGACCTTCTGGCTGCATGTGACTGGATAATAGACCTTGGTCCGGAAGGCGGAGAAAGAGGCGGAAAGATAGTAATCGAGGGCACGCCTGAAACTGTGTCCGAGTGCGCCGCGAGCATAACAGGCCGCTACCTCGGAGAGCGCCTGGCCGAGGCGGCGCGTTTTTTCGGAGACGAGAGCGAACTCCTGGAGGCAGCGGAACCTCAGGATGGATTTTCCGGTTGCGTTGCAACGCCCCTGAATTCCCACGGTCCGCGAGGCAGAACCGCCGAAAAGGCAGCGGTCAAAGCGAATTTGACAGATTCCGCCCTGCGCGCCCGGCCACACGAGATTCTTATACGCGGAGCGCGCGAGCACAACCTGGAAGTCGAAGAAATCCGGCTTCCGCTCCAAAAGATGAGCGTTTTGACAGGCCTGAGCGGTTCGGGAAAATCCACTCTGGCCTTTGACGTGCTGTTTGCCGAAGGTCAGCGCCGATACCTCGAGTGCCTTTCATCCTACGTCCGTCAATATTTCAAGATAATGGAAAGACCGGACGTGGACCAGATCGTCGGGCTGCCGCCCACCATTGCCATCGAACAGAGGACCAGCCAGTTCGGCAGAAAGTCCACGGTAGGAACGATCACCGAAACTTATCATCTGCTCCGGCTGCTGTATGCCAAACTGGGGAGGCAGCACTGTCCGGGTTGCGGCAGGGACCTGGAAACCCTTACGATCGACGATATTTTATCCCGAATCCGGCAGGAAACCGGCAGCGGTCCCGTCAGGCTTCTGGCGCCGCTTGTACACGGGCGCAAAGGGATATACCGGGACCTTTTCGCCCGTCTCCGCCGACTGGGGTTCGAGCAGGCAAGGGTTGACGGGAAGTTTATGCCGGTGGACCCGATACCTGAACTTGCGAGGCGCCGCGAGCACGATATCGAGGCGCTGTTGCCGGGGCTCGAGCGTGGGGGGATAACCCTCGATGAACTGCTCGACTCGGTTCGCCGAGGGCTGGCGATGGGTGGAGGCATTCTTTATCTCGCTTCGTCCGAGGGAGAAATAAAGGTCTTCAGCCGCCATCTCTATTGTCCGGCATGCGACCGCGGGTTTGCGCCGCTCGACCCCAGGCTTTTTTCCTTCAACAGCAGGCAGGGGCTATGCCCGGCGTGCGCTGGAATCGGAAGGGTAAAGCAGATCAATTCGCAGCGGCTTCGCGGCGACCCGGAAACGTCCCTTAAAGACGGGCTGCTCAATTTTCTCCGGGCGACCGTGTGGCGCGGTGCGAAGCGCGAAGCAGAAAAATTGGGGCGCCTCTGGATCAATGAATTGGGGGTCGCCCTCGAGAAATCGGGTTCCACTGTCGGTGATGCGGCGTGGGAATCGATTCTGCACGGCAGGAAAGGAAAGTTTCCCGGAATTTTGCAAATTCTGGGTGACGTCAGCGAAGAAAATGAGGCTTGGAAAGGGATCCAGCACATATACGACGATCAGCCCTGTCCTGAGTGCGCAGGGAGCCGGCTGAACGAGCAGGCGAGGTCGGTCTATTTCCGGGAACTCACTATCGGCGCCATGAGCGCACTCAGAGTATCCGAGCTTCGTGATATCTGGAAAAAGTTTCGCTTCACCCCGGAGGAGGCCCCGATTGCCGGGCCTGTTTCCAGGGAAATCAAGGCGAGGCTCGCGTTCCTCGGGAAAGTGGGGCTGGATTACCTGTCCCTGGACAGGTCAGGCGATACGCTCTCAGGCGGTGAAACCCAGAGAATCAGGCTCGCCGCTCAGCTTGGCTCAAATCTTCGCGGCGTGTGCTACATTCTCGATGAACCTACCATCGGTCTGCATCCCGCCGATAACCGAAAGCTTCTGGAGAGCCTGGCAAAACTGCGGGACAAAGGAAACTCGGTTGTTATCGTCGAGCATGATCAGGAGACGATGAGAAAGGCCGACTTACTCGTAGAACTGGGCCCGGGGGCTGGGAGCAACGGCGGCAAAGTGGTCGCAATGGGCAGCTTCAAGCATCTCGTGAAAAGGCGCGGGACCCTCACAGGTCAATGGTTCGGAAAGGACCTTGACGAGCTCTATTCCATTCCGGCCCGAAAGAGGGCTGGAGAATTCGGCTGGCTCGAGTTCACCGGCGCCAGGGCTAGAAACCTCAAGGGAATCGACGTAAGGATTCCGCTTGGGCTTTTGGTCACGGTCACTGGAGTATCAGGGGCGGGAAAGAGCACGCTGGTTAACGAGATCGTTCACCGAGGGCTTGTCGCGGCGCTGAGGCGGGGCTACGGGGAAGGGGGCAACCGCTATTACGAGACAATGGCCGGGTTCGAAAGAATTCACCGGGTGCTCGAGGTTGACCACAACCCTATCGGGCGGACCCCGAGGTCCATTCCGGCCACATATATCGGCGTGTGGGACGAAATCCGAAAGCTTTTTGCCCTGCTGCCCGAATCGAGGGCGCGCGGGTTCGGACCCGGAAGGTTTTCGTTCAACGTAAGAGGGGGCCGTTGCGAGGAGTGCAAAGGGCAGGGGCAGAGCAAGGTGGAAATGAATTTTCTGCCGGATGTCTTCGTTCCATGCGAATCGTGCGCGGGCAGCCGCTTCAATGCGGAGACTCTCGAGATCAAATACAGGGGCCAAAACATTGCAGACGTTTTGGCGATGTCAGTGGAGGAAGCCGTTCAAGTTTTTTCTCCGATTTCGCGCATTTCGCGCCAGTTGAAAATCCTGGGCAATCTCGGGCTCGGGTATCTCAAACTGGGCCAGCCAAGTCCGACGCTCTCAGGGGGCGAGGCACAGCGAATCAAGCTTGCCGGGGAACTGGGCAACAGCCCGAGCCCGACACTGTATATTCTCGATGAACCTACAACGGGATTGCACCGGGCCGATATAAAGCGCCTGCTCGATGTTCTGAGGGCGCTTACCGATCACGGCCATACGGTGGTGGTTATCGAGCACAATACGGATTTTATCTGGGCCGGTGATTACGTGATCGATCTGGGTCCGGGCAGCGGGGAGGAAGGCGGCCAGATAGTCGCGCAGGGCGCGCCGGAGGAAATAATTGCAGCGGGCAAAATTTCGCTGACCGGCCAGGCTTTGCTGCCGTACATGGAATGAATTTAGAAATCAGGGAGTTTTAGCCGGAGTCGATCTGAAGAGAGCTGTTCTGCTGAACAGAAACGAGAACCGCGCGGAGATTGCAACCTCTTTAGGCTTCGAGATTGCACGATTGACGGAGCGGCAGGAGAGGAGTAAATTGGTAGTATGAAAGTCAAGACATCTATCACCCTTTCGGATAAGTTGATCGAAGCCGTTGATAAACGCGCCAAGCAGCACAGGAAGACGCGCTCCGACTTCATCGAAGTTGCGGTGTGGGCTTTTATCGAGCAACAGATTCGGAATGAACAGAACGCTCGCGACCTCGAAATCATCAACCGGCGCGCAGATTTCCTTAATCGGGAAGCCAACGATGTGCTTGAATATCAGGCGCCCTTATGAAACGGGGTGAACTTTACCGCGTATCCCACCCCTCCGTGCGCGATCCGAAGAAATACCGCGTATTCGTGATCGTGAGCCGTCAGGTGTTGATCGACTCGCGATTTTCAACGGTGATCTGTGCCCCGATATACACCGCGTACGACAGCCTGGCAACCCAAGTGCCAATCGGTCCGGACGAGGGCCTGAAGCATGAGAGCAGTGTTCACTGCGATGAGTTGGTGAGTTTGCCTAAGACCATGCTGACCAACTTCATTGGTACTCTCCCGCCCATGAAGCTTACAGCTCTAAACCAAGCTTTACAGATTGCGCTGGATATCCACGGTTAGCCTGGCGCATAGGCCGCTGCTTCAACGCGGCCCCCGGCAACCTCCGGTTGCAAAAAACAGTATGTGCGGTTATGCTTACCATCCCGCCGAATGACACTTTAGAGACCGCCGTGAATTCGAAAACCGATGCTTGTGCAATGCCGGCTCAATGGGCATCCGGAAAGGGCGGCAAGATAGAAAGATTCCTGCTGAAGCAGCTCGAATCCGGTTGGAAACAAGTTCAGGCGCATTGAGAGCTATTGAGATAGCGCATCATTTTGGACCCTGCCTGTTCCGAGAGCTGATCATCGTTAAACCAAACACATCAGGAGATTTTCATGGATTGGAAAGAAGAGTACAAGAAAAGACTCGTTTCCCTGGAAGATGCTGCCAAGAAGATCAAATCCGGTGAATTTGTGGGAATTGCGCTTGGAATCGGCGCCTGCTCGCCCGATTTCTATCACGCTATCCTGGACCGTTGGGAAGAACTGCGCGACGTCATCATCTCCGATTGCGTGCAGGTCCGCCCAACCAAGCTTTATGATGTCGAACTCATGATGAAGCTCCGGGGCCACATCAACTTCGATCCGAGCTTCGGGATGCCTCTTGCCCGCAAGCTGATCGAAACCCGTCTGCCGGATTTTTACATAGAGCAAAGCCACGATCTCGGAGACCGTTACGGGAGGTGGTCCGACGTCTTCGTTTGCCAGGTGGCCCCCCCGAACGACCAGGGGTGGGTAAACCTCGGGCTGACCAACTTCTACACCATGCAGGCCATCCGGGACGGCCGGGCCTCCGGAAAACAGCGCCTTACCATCGGCGAGGTCAATGACCAGATGCCGGTAGTATTGGGCGACAACTGGCTGCACGTCACAGAATTCGATGTTTTCTTCGAGAACTCGCAGCCAATTCCCAAGTTGAACAGGCCTGTTCCCGGCGACCGCGACAAGAAAATCGGAGAATACGTCCTGGAGCTGATCAAGGACGGGGACACCGTCCAGATGGGAATAGGATCTATTCCCGAGGCCGTGGTGGCCGGAATGGAAGGCAAACACGACATCGGAATCCATACCGAGATGTTTCCCATCGGGTTGCCTCAACTTGTGGAAAAGGGCATCGTCACTAACGAGAGGAAGCCTTTCCACAAGGGCATTACGGTCGCAACCTTCTGCGCGGGCGATCAGAGCATGTATGATTTCGTCAACATGAACCCGATGTGCCAGCTCTATCCGGTCGGATACACCAACAACCCCGCTTTCGCCGCGCAATTTCCCAACCTGGTGGCCATCAACATGGCCCTGATGATAGACCTGAGCGGTCAGATAAACTCGGAGGGCCTCGGCCACCGGATGGTGAGCGGCTCCGGCGGGCAGCTCGATTTTCAGTTCGGCGCGTTCCACTCCAAGGGCGGCCGCGCTATCACGGTCATGTCCTCGTCGAGGACCGCCAAAGACGGGAGCCTGGTTTCCTCTATTGTTCCTGAGATGCCTCCCGGTTCTCCTATTACCGTCCCCCGGTCGTATGCTCACTACGTAGTGACGGAGTATGGAATCGCGGACCTTAGATACAAATCCAGGAGACAGCGTGCTGACGAGCTCATCAATATCGCTCATCCGGACCTCAGGGGCGAATTGCGGCAGGCGCTGCAAAAGAATTTCTACTATAACGGCCCGGCGGCGGTCAGCGCGGCTAAAGCTTAGCACCTCACGCAGCGCGGTATGTATGAAAATAAAATAAGGGCTTGTCCGTAAATAAGCGTTTCAGGCATTGCGGATGCGAGCGCAAAGGTTTTATTTACGGACAAGCCCTCTAAGTTCATGACCTGCGGATTATGGTAGGCCCCATCAAGTCTTTTCGAAGCAGTTGTTCATGTCTCATCGGGACTTCTTCTTATTTTCGCGTCTCCGGCAAGAGCGTATGAGGATAGTCTGCACGCGAAGCCGCGAAGCCGCGAAGAAGGAGAAGGATGAGAAAAGCGGCAGCGAGTGGGGAGGTTGCTTTCTTTGTGGTCAGGCTCCTCGGTTCCCGCTACTGACTGCGCAACCTCTCGTAACGCAATTAACCTGAGCTGCGGTCCGGACTGTATCTCTGCTCTTCTTCGTGATTTCGCGTCTTCGCGTGATGCCGGCTTCACGTCTAAAAAGCATTCTTCATATTTTCGAGCAACCGGCGCATCGAGCTGTGGATGCTCGAAAAATTCTCCTTTTTTCCCAATATGTCGTCCGCACTCTGGATGTATTCACCATCGACAAGTTCATCGGAACAGTTTTGAATCAGCGCGCGTACGCTGTCGACCGATGATTCCAGGTGAAACTGAAGGGCGAGCACCCGTCCGCCATTGGATGAGAATGCCTGGGCCGGGCAGGCTTCGCTTTCGGCAAGCATGACCGCCCCGGGGGGCAGAGAGAAGGTATCGCCGTGCCAGTGAAGCGCCGGGAATTCGTCCGGGAAGCCGCGGAAAGGCACAGACGCAAGCCCTTCGGCCCTCAGACTGACCGGGAACCAGCCGATTTCCTTGTACTTGTTGCGCACGACCTGCCCTCCGAGGACGTCCGCGATCAACTGCGCACCCAGACAAATACCAAGTACGATTTTGCCCTTTTCTATAGCTGCCCCGATGAACTTTTTTTCAGCGGAAAGCCAGGGATATTCGTTGTCCTCGTATATGTTCATGGGGCCTCCCATAACTACCAGCCAGTCCAGTTCATCGAGCCCGGGGAGCTTTTCCAGCCTGTAGAGATGTGTCCCGGATATCCGGCAGCCCTGGTTTTCGGCCCAACCCTGAATATTGGCTATTCCTTCGAAAGGCACGTGCTGAATGAAGTGTAATCTCATTTGGTCCTCTTTTATGATAGCAAATAAACAATGTAACCGTTCACCGCACTGTTGGGGATAATTTTATTCACCACGAAGAACACGAAGAGGGAGCGCAACGGGGTGAAGGCGGCCGGGCCACAGCCAGAGCCTGCCAAGCCTTACCCGGACCTTATCCGTGGATCTCGACAGCCCACCCACCCGCAAGGTGATTTTATCTTCGTGCTCTTCGTGGTGAACACATACTTAAAATTATCATTGCGGCGCGCCGGCGGAGATCCAATTTTCAATCAAAGTAATCTCCTTTTCAGGGAGCCAGGGAGGACCGTCTTTAGGCATGCGGGGCTTTGAAGTTCCTTTGATCCTCTTCACGAGTTCGCTTTTGCCGGGTTCGCCCTTGACTATAATCTGCATGTCTTTAGACCCGGCCATTGCGTCTTTGTAACTATCCAGACGCAGGCCTTCGGGGGGACGTGTCCCGCTGTGGCACTTGACGCACCGGGTCTGAAATATCTGGTTGACATCCGAGAAAGCAGGCGTTCCCTGCTGGGGGTAAACTGCGGGGATGCAGAACATCGAGGCGGCGAAAAAGAGCGCAAAGACGCCCACCAAAGACGCTTTCATAAGGACCCTCCATGAGTAGATGGTTTTATTATGCTATATTGCCGTGGCCACGGAGAATTTAAGGCGGGATTTCAAAAAGTGAAGACATATCCGGGAAAAAGGACTTGGCCGTGCACCCTTCGTCGGACTGGCCAAGACAGACCGCACACCTTCCGGCAACCAGGTCAGATTTGACCGCGACACAGCCGGGGGCACTTACCGCTGCTTCCTTCCGGACCTGACGGGGTTCGTGCTCGTCTGTTGCGTGGTGTCCAACCGGTACCGGAATTAGATACAGCCAGCTCAGCTCCAGGCCCTTCAAAAGGGGATTCAACCCCGCTGAAGCGGATCTCGGGCTACAGGGCACCGCTAGCTCCCCGTCTAGCACGACCAAGAGATATTTCCGGCATTCCAGTTTGAAATGCTAACATATTTGACCGACAAATGCAAACTGCGCGGTCCCCGCTTAAAACCAATTTCACCACAGAGCCACAGAGTACACAGAGGAAAGAAAACGGGTCGTGCAGAAATAACCGGGGGTAAACCAGAACCTGGCTTTCAGTTTTGTCTGTTCATTCAAGCGGCTTTCTCTGTGGCTCCGTGGTAAATGTTTTGCAAGAAATGGCACGATTTGGCAGGAAATGGTCGGGTTTTGGGATTTTTGATTTAGGAATTGAAGCAATTCGGGGATTGAGGGATTAAGAGCTCAATTCCTTAATGCAGTATTCTAATTACTTTCGTCATGTTAGGAGATAGTCGTTAAGTATTATCATCAAGGATTCATGCTGAAAAATGCCTCAAGTCTCACTTGTCCTTCCCGCTTTGTGATCTTCAAGGGCTTTTTCTGCGAGTTGATGAAATTTGCCGGCGATGGCATCCTCTGCAATCTGTTTGTCCCACTGAGCGGCATCATAGTCTTGAAACCATTGCCGGAAGGCTGCAACTTCGCTCGGAGCAAATTCCTTGATTTCCCATTCCAACCTTTGAACTCTTTTCATAGGCTATCTGCTTATGAGATGAGTGACTTTCAGAATGCCTGAGGTGATCTGCAACACCTCGCCCATCCAATACCTTCGCCGGGTGAATTTGCTCCATATAGTGCAAGAGTTGTACGGGCTTATCACTATTCTCGAGGGAGTCTCCACTGAACTCAACGCCGGGAGCATGACCGGGATTGCCCTCCCGGATGTGAAATCGCTGTCCTGGATAAGTGTGCAGTGTGTCAGGGAACGAACACTCTTATAGGTGGTTTCAGGTTTGGGCGATGACCACCGTGGTTGATGTCCTGCATGTATTTACTCGTTCAGCATCATAGCAAATCTTGAGTGGGCAGCGTCGTTCAGATATTTCTGAACCATTCATGATCAATATCGACACTTTCAACCATGATCGTCTTAATTCCGAGGCGCAGTTCTTTCAGCTTTTCGGCAAGCTGGTCACCATCAATGAGGTCGATTGGTGGGGCACCGTCTCGTGTTGCTTCACGGATGGCGTCCCGCGTGAAAGTGCCCGTGGTGACAAAGAGGCCCTTATCAGCCCTGCCGACAAGAGCACCCCGGAAATCGCGGATTGCTCCCGGTGAAACAGAGCCCTGATATTTCTTGCATTGGAATAGGACATGAAAGCTGAGGAGACCGCCAACTTTAACGATGCCCTTTCCATCAATCCCGCCGTCGCCAGTTCTCCCGGTTACTTCCACCTGAATAAACCCGGATTCCCTCAACATTCGTTTCACCAACCGCTCGAATGCGTCTGCCGACAGCTCCTTGGTAAGAACGTGGTGGAGCTTACTACGCCATGTTTCAGCTTCTTCCGGGAGTTCTTCTTCGGGTTGTGCCGGGGTCCGTTGCCCTTCACGTTCCTTCCGAGTCATTTCGCGCACTGTTTTTACGACATGTTGAGGTTTGACGGCTGTGACCTCCCTTTTCTCAGGAACAATGGCCCAGACGCCGCGTTCGGAATTATCGATTATTCCGTATTTCTTCAGGTATGTGCGAGCCCATGCGAGACGGTATTCGAGTTCCGTCAGGCTGCTTTTGTCGGGATTGTGCGGTATAGCAAGAACGTCTTCAGATAAATCGAGTGAGTCGGAAACCTTGGATAATATTTCTTCGATTGAACCTGAGCCCCCCAGGACATGAAGAGCTTTGAGAAGGGGATTCATTAATTCATGATATTTCGGCACTTGGTCATGTTTTGCCATAATACTTCCTTTGCTTAGCCTTCACGCGCTATCGCGCCGAACTGATTGGCCGCTTATGTGATTTGTAGAGGATAGCACATATTTGCCAGTCAATGAATGAAGTTATCGATACTGGGAGATCAAACTGCATGAGATAATGGAACGCGCAGATGCTTAACGCACATGAGGGGGCTGACCTTCTATTCCGCCCGGAAATTCCGCAAATCTCTGTTGGCTTGGCTAGCAGACCAGAGCTGCGGAGAAATTTGCATCCAACTACACTCTGCGTCGCTGCGTTGACGCCTTGGCGCCCCCGTATTGGGTAGACGCTGCATCCCCCACGATTATTTTTCTTCGCGCTGGTATTCATCCGCTGTCTCTGGTATTTTTGCACCATCCCTCCGAGAGAATCTCTTGGTCATCGATTGTGTGCCACTCCGAGTGAAGTCTGGCTCGGGCCTGGAGGGAGGCAACTGTGTCCATTGGAAGGATACGAGCATCTTAAAAAAATCCCAGGAGCCGGCGAAATCCCTCTGGTGTATTGTATGATTTAGTATCACCCTAAACGAGAGGCGATTGATGGCACAGCTTCAATTCAAGGGAAAGACTTTCGTCCAGAATCATCACCTGCTTGTCAAATACCACGAGTTCGTCCCGGTGAAAGGCAAGAGCCTGACCGAAAATGTGAGCCTTCACGATAACTTGATTATCCATGGCGATAACCTGAAAGCACTCAAATCCCTCCTCCCGATGTTTGCTGGAAAAGTCGATTGTGTTTACATCGATCCTCCTTACAATACCGGCAATGAAAACTGGATATACAACGATAACGTAAACTCACCAATGATGCAGGAATGGCTTGGAAGAGTCGTTGACCGTGAGGATTTGACGCGGCACGACAAATGGCTCTGCATGATGATGCCCCGGCTGAAGTTGATCCGTGAACTGATGGCGCAGGAAGGGGCTATATTCATATCCATCGATGACAATGAGGTCCAGCATCTTCGCATGTTGATGGATGAGCTTTTTGGTGAAGAGAACTTCATAGCGACAATCATTTGGGAAAAGGTCTATTCTCCCAAGAGTTCTGCGAAGTTCTTCTCCGAGAACCACGATTACGTAGTTGTTTATGCTAAAAACAAGGAGAGCTTCGTCCTAGGCCTTCTGCCGCGTACAGAAGAAGCAAATGCAAGGTATGAGAATCCTGATAACGATCGCAGAGGCCCCTGGAAGCCGAGTGACTTGTCAGCCAGGAATCCCTACAGCAAGGGAATCTACAGCATAAGATGCCCGGGCGGACGCATAATAAAAGGGCCACCCCCAGGCAATTACTGGCGCTATTCAGAAGAGAAATTCTGGCAACTTGACACAGATAAGCGCATTTGGTGGGGAATAGATAAAAATCAGGTTCCCGCGATTAAGCGATTCCTCTCTGAAGTCAAACAAGGTCTAGTCCCAGAGACAATTTGGACCTATAAGGAGGTCGGCCACACTCAAGAAGCCAAGAAGGAACTGTTAGCCATCTTTGGCGAGGATTTTCAAACTTTCACAACCCTGAAACCCTCCAAGCTCCTCGAAAGAATACTTAGAGTGGGGGCGAAGGAGGATTCTTTGGTGCTGGATGCCTTTGCAGGCTCAGGCACCACTGCCCATGCTGTGCTGAAGCAGAACGCCGAGGATGGAGGCAGTCGGCGTTTCATCTTGATTGAATGCGAGGAATACGCTGATTCCGTTACCGCTGAACGGATACGCCGAGTAGTGAAGGGAGTTTCAACTGCCAAAGGTGAAAGCCTGAAAAACGGCTTGGATGGATCGTTTAGCTACTTTGAAATCGGCAACCCGCTTGAGCTTGAAAACATTCTTGATGGAGAGAACCTTCCAAAATATAGCGAGCTTGCCCGGTACGTCTTCTACACAGCCACCGGAGAAGAATTCAACGAGGGAGTTGTTGACAAAGAGAAGAGTTTCATTGGCGAAAGCAGGCAATACCAAGTGTATCTTTTTTATGAGCCGCAAGTCCTAAAGTTAAGAAATTTAGCGCTGACACTCGAAATGGCAATGAATCTTCCACCGCTAAAGGAAGGCAAACGCAGGCTGGTTTTTGCGCCGACAAAGTATCTCGACCAGGAGCACCTGGATTCATATAAGATTGATTTTGCACAGCTCCCCTTTGAAATTTACGAGCTTGCGCGGTGACCCATGCAGCTTAAGGAATACCAGCAGAGAGCTTTAACGGAAATAAGGGGCTACCTCGAACATCTTGCGGCGTGGAGAAAGAAGGCCGAAGAGAATCTCGAGTTGGAGATTGATTTTCCGTCCAAGGCTTGGGAGAAGGCACAAATCCAGAGGCCTTTTATGCCAGCCAAGAATGGGCTTGGGCAACCACTGCCAACATTCTGCCTCAAAATCCCCACCGGAGGCGGAAAAACCCTGCTGGCTGTAAAAACTATCGACCTTGTTAACATGGTCTACTTGAATCGCAGGACAGGCCTTGTCCTGTGGATTGTACCCACTACGCAGATTTACAGGCAAACGATCCAGAGCTTGAAGGATCGGGACCATCCTTATCGTCAGCATCTCGATATTGCCAGCGGGGGGCATACCCTCATTAAGGAAAAGACCGACCGGTTTTCACCCCAAGATATTCAGGAGAATCTTGTTGTTCTGATGCTCATGCTTCCGTCCGCTAATCGCCAGACGAAGGAGGTGCTGAGGGTCTTCAAGGACAGCGGCGGGTTTCAGGATTTTTTCCCCGGCGAGGATGACATCAAGGCTCAGGAAGCAGTCCTCAAAAATTACCCGAATCTTGATACCTATGAAAAGGAGAGCGTTTTTTGGGGGAAGCAGATTAAGACTTCTCTGGGCAATACACTCAGAGTGCTTTCCCCGGCGATAATACTGGACGAGGGGCACAAGGCATACAGCAAAGGCGCTCAGGATACCCTTCGAGGTTTCAACCCGTGTTTCATAGTGGAGCTGTCGGCCACACCGACTCAAAGTAATGTGCTCGTCGATATTACCGGCCGGGAATTGCATCGAGAAGATATGATTAAACTCGATCTTCATGTTGTGAATAAAGCCAGTCCGGATTGGAAAGACACGCTCATTGCAGCAATAAACAAACGAAATGTGCTTGAAGAAAGAGCCAGGGAATTCGAAGCGAATACAGGCAGCTATATTCGACCGGTTTGTCTCATTCAGGTCGAACGCACCGGGAGGGAACAGCAAGGCGGGAAATGGATTCACTCTGAACAAGTGCGGGAGCACTTAATCAGAACCATCGGCATATCAAGCGATCAAATTGCGATCAAGACCAGCGAGAAAGACGAGCTAAAGGAAGTTGACGACTCAGGGGGGCTTCTGGCTCGGGACTGCAATATCAGGTATATTATCACCAAACAGGCCTTACAAGAGGGTTGGGACTGCCCTTTTGCTTATGTGCTTGTGATTTTGACCAATCCGGCATCTAAAAACGCTCTGACCCAACTTGTGGGCCGCATACTTCGACAGCCTTATGCTCGTAAGACGCGCATTCGCGAGTTGGATGAGAGCTATGTTTTCTGCTTTCAACAGCGCGGGCAGGAACTGCTGGACAGTATCAAGTCAGGGTTTGAACAGGAAGGTTTGGGCGATCTTCGCCGCCACGTGGTAACCGTTCAAGACCAGGACGAAAGCGGAGGTGAGGATAGGTGCTTCGACGTCCAGGAAAGATTTCGGCAAGCTGCCGGCCGGACCATTCTTCCCGTTTTCATGATCAGGAGCGGCAGGGGATGGCGCCCTGTTAGCTATCAAATGGACATAGCCTCTCGAATTCCATGGGGAAAAGTCGATCTAAAGCCGGTTCTCTCCTTGACACTCTCAATGTACGACAAAAAAGACGTAGAGATCGGAATAACTCTTACGGATGATAAGGGCCGGCCAGTTCAAACCAAAGGCTTTCACCGAATTGAAGAGAGCGGCATCAAGTTAGACCCGGTTTTCATGACTCGGCAGCTCTGCGACGTCGTTCCAAATCCCTGGCAGGCACACGAGTTTTCAAGACAAGTGCTGGCCCATTTTAGAGATAATAGCAACGACCCGGAGCATAATGAGCAGTTGATAGCCAACAATTTCGTTTTCCTGATCGAAGAATTGCGAAAACAGCTCGAATGTGAAAAAGATCGTTTGGCCGAGCAGGTCTTCCAGTCCATGCTGAAGAGTGATGAACTTCGCTTTTTAATCATCGGAAACAACTTCGACTGGACCTTGCCAAAATCAATTGCAGTCAAGGCATCGGCAAGGACGCTTAACCGAAAAGACGGCACCCCGCTCCAACTGAGCCTTTTCACATTCACCCCGGAAGAAGAATTCAACGACACTGAAAAAGCTGTAGCCTGGTATCTCGAAAACCAAAGCCGTCTCTTCTTTTGGTTCCGTAATCGCGCCCGCCATGACTACTGTATCCAAGGCTGGAGGCAGCATCGTATATATCCTGATTTCATCTTCACTTCTGCCACCAAGGACGCACCTACTGATTACGAGCGCGTGTACGTAGTGGAAACTAAGGGACTTCACCTGAAAGACAACGCGAAAACAGATTACATCAGAAAAGTATTTGATATTTGTACCAAACAGGCAAAATCGAAGAAGTGGAATCAACTTGGCCCTGCAATGAGGGATAAGATTCTACGCTTTGAGGTCCTATCAGAGGATGAATGGGAAGCAAAGCTCAATGCGATTTTGCTGGAATGAGCGACACCCCAAAGAAACTCCTTAGGTATAAGATTTCCTCCGAGTTCTGAAATAGCTTTTGAATCGTCGATACTGATTCTCGATCTGTCTTGTCGCCCAGGTGTCGCTGATTTCCCGAGCTAAAGCTGAGTGAGTGGGTGAATAGGTGAGGAGGCCAGTAGCTTTACTTCATGCCTTGGACAACTCGACTTCGCGCTCTGCAGCCCGCCACGCCGCGTAGCGCAGTGCCTGCATGATGTCCTCGCGTTCCAGATAGGGGTAGTCTGCGAGGATTTCCTCGATGCTGTGACCCGCGCCTATGTGTCCGACGATCATCCCCACTGTGACCCGCATACCACGAATGCACGCCTTGCCGCCCATCACATCGGGCTGTTGGGTGATACGGTCAAAGTGTACCATGCACATCTCCTCATCAAAACTCACTGCAACATTAGTCAATTGCGAATAGTTTTTAAAAAAGTACCACAATAAAAGTAAGGCTGGTTCAAAAAAAGACTCATGGAAGGAAGAAACAGAGCGTTTCCGTTGAGGTCTTACCCACTCACTCTTTCACCCACTCACCCATAGCTTTCCGGTCGAGCAGCCGGCAGGACTCCGCGCCGATTCCGAGAAGTTCGCGCAGCGTTTTAACGCTTCCCTGGCATGAAAGATGCCAGCAGCCGCCGATAAAGAGGGGCCGCCCGGGACTCAATCGTTCCAGGGCCGAGGCGATTTCGGCGGCCATGTATCGTTCACGCTCCTGCCAGCCGTGTGCATCGCCGCCGGGCAGGGTTTCGGGAAGCAAAGGCCCTCCGGCTATCCTTCGCGCGGCCCGGGCATAGAGGGAGGCAACCGGCGGCGCGGCGCTTTCCAGCTCCAAAAGCCGCTCTATGTTAGCGGCTGAAGTCAGCTCCGGCCAGGTCTCGATCCATTCGCGGCTGAACTCGGAATAATCCACCGCAATCAGATCGGCGCCGGTTTTCTTTGCGTATGCGGCGGAGGCCCTGTACTCATATGGAATGCCGATCTGACAAAGAATCGAGGCTATCTGCACGTGCTTGAGCGCGGCGGCGAACTCAATTTTCAGCTTCCGGGCTGCGATGTGAAGGCGTTCGAGAAATGCCTTTCGCAGTTCGGATGAGCGCTCTTTTCTGAATTTTAAGGCAAAAGGGCTGATTTCGACCATTATGAGGTCCGGAGCGTATCCTTCAAGGAATGCGCGGGTCCTCGAAAACCCCTTCGGGTCGGAGTGAACCGTACCGAGCAGGACCAGCCCGGTTCGCCTCGCAGGCGGGTGGGCGGGAGAATTTATGAAAGCGTTCACCACAGAGACACAGAGAACACAGAGAAAAGAAAGAGGGATGTGGGAAAACCCGGATGCAAAATCTGTATCAGTTGTGTCTGTTCGTTCAACTGTTCCTCCTCTGTGTCTCTGCTACGAAAAGGCGTGATGGGTTGCGCTTCGCTCCACCCATCCTACGGGCTCGCGGGCGGGCGGGAGAATTCATGCAAACGTTCACCACAGAGACACAGAGATCTCAGAGGAAAGACACGGGCATGTGGGAAAGACCGGACGCAAAACAGGTACCTGGCTTCTAAACGGAAGACGGATGCCGGACGACGGAGACGGGACTTGAGTCTTCTGTGTTAGTTGTGTCTGTTCGTTCAACTGTTCCTCCTCTGTGTCCTCTGTGGCTCTGTGGTGGATTTAAACGCATTTGGTCGCATGTTCGGGGAAGAGGCAATGGAGTTCCTGAAAGTGATTGATATGCAGCGCGGCCTTCAGGGAAGGGTTCTTGTAACTCACAAAACGGACCCCGGTGGCCAGCGCAAGCGCCTCGTCCACGCTGGAATCGCCTATATAGAGGACGTGGTTCGGCAAGACCTTGAATGCGTCGAATATTCTTTCCATAATTTCGGGATGGGGCTTGGGGTTTCGGACGTCGGAGGCGCTAAGCACGAGGTCGAAATATTCCCTCAGGTTGAACTGTTTGAGAAGCTCGAGGGTGGAAATGGTGCGGTTTGTCGCCAGGGCGGTCCGGAAATGCTTCTGGGCCAGCTTGAGGAAAGAGACGATCCCCGGTTCGCGTCGGAGGTAGTTGTTGAACGGGCCGAAATCGATAGTTTTGAAGTATTCGAAGGCGCGGTCGAAATCCCGGCCCTCACCCCCTGTCAGGTAAAGGAGAGACTCGCGGACAGGGTGCATGTGTACGTATTGCTCCTGGTCCGCTCTTATGGGAGGCCGTCCGATAACGCCCATGATATGGGTGTAGAAGTGGGTATTGGCCTCTCGTGAATCGAAAAGAACCCCGTCACAATCGAGCGCTATTACTTTGAGATCGCGGGCGCCGGCGATAAATGCTTCACGAGCGCCGTTATCAATGTCTTTTTGCATATATGCAGTTCCATTCGGCAAACGAGTATCTCCTATATTCTTTCACGCGAAGCCGCGAAGACGCGAAAAAAAGAAGGGGAAGAATAGCGGCAGCGAGTAGGGAGCGGGAAAAAGAAGTTTGAAGTGCGAAGAACGAAATCTTCACCCTTCTAACCTCACCCTTCACATTTGGAGCGAAGCGGCCTCCAGCTACTGCCTACGCAATTTCTCTGTAACGCATTTAACCTGCTTCTTCTGCTTCGCGGCTTCGCGTGCAAACTGTCCAGGGACGCGTCTTCGGATTCAAACTTTACTTGCCGCAGATTAATTGTCATAGTAATGATGAATAAATACAAAGAATTAATGAACGCGCCGGATCAAAAGGGAAGTCGGATGGCAGACGTCAGAACTCCGAAGTTCCGATATCCGACATCCTAACTTCGACCTCAGTATCGGGAATCCGCAATGAAAAATCAATTCGATTATCTCGTCATCGGCAGCGGAATCGCTGGTCTCACATTCGCCCTGAAAGCAGCCCGCAGTGGATCGGTCGCAATTGTAACAAAAAAAGAAAGGCTTGAAACCAGCACGAACTACGCCCAGGGTGGAATAGCATCCGTTTTCGGGAAGGACGATTCTTTCGGCCTTCACGTCCAGGATACCCTGGATGCAGGAGACGGGCTGTGTCATCCTGAAATAGTGAATCTCGTCGTAAGAACCGGCCCGGAGCGGATTCGGGACCTTGTGGAAATGGGGGTCCCGTTCAACCGTACCGAGAATAGCTTCGATCTGGGAAGAGAAGGGGGGCACAGCAGAAACCGGATTCTTCACGCGCAGGACATGACGGGCAAGGCCGTTGAAAAGGTCTTGATGGGCGTCGTGGAATCAAACCCGAATATCACCATTTTCGAACACCACATGGTGCTGGATCTCATAATCCAGCATCATTCCATGAAAACCGGTTCTTTCAACCTCTACCAGCAGGACATTTGCCGGGGCGCCTACGTCCTCGACACAGCCGCAGACCAGGTCCACACGTTTGCGGCGAACGCCGTGCTGCTGTGCACGGGCGGGGCCGGCAAAGTCTATCTCTATACCAGCAATCCGGACGTCGCCACCGGAGACGGGCTCGCCATAGCCTACAAGGCAGGCGCTGAGCTTGCGAACCTGGAATTCGTTCAATTTCATCCAACGTGCCTTTACCATCCGGCGGCGAAAAACTTTCTTATCTCCGAAGCGGTCCGAGGCGAAGGGGGAAGACTCATAGACCGCCGTGGCCGGGCTTTCATGGAGAAATATCATCCGTTGAAAGATCTGGCCTTTCGCGATGTCGTTGCGCGAGCCATAGATACGGAAATGAAGACGACGGGGGATGACTGCGTTTTCCTCGACGTCAGCCACCTGGATGCCGGGTTCCTCAAGGAGCGTTTTCCCAACATCTACGGCAGATGTCTGTCTCTGGGCATCGATATCACCCAAGACCCGATTCCGGTAGTCCCAGCCGCTCATTATATGTGTGGAGGGATCATCACGGACTCATCGGGGCAGACCACGATCCGGAACCTTTATGCCCTTGGCGAGTGCGCCTGCACGGGGCTGCACGGAGCAAACCGCCTTGCCAGCAATTCGCTTCTCGAGGCCATGGTTTTCGCTCACGCAGCGGCCGAAGATTGCACCAGGCAGATCGGGTCCTGGCGAAACCGCAACCTGCCCGACGTTCCCGACTGCTCGGCGAAAGTGGCCGATCAGAGCTCCGGAAACAACGAGATGGTGCTTATTGCCCACAACTGGGATTTCATCAGGCGGCTAATGTGGAACTATGTAGGCATCGTGAGGACGGACAAGCGGCTTGCCCTGGCATTGAACCACATCGTCCAGATAAGGATGGAATTAAAGGAGCACATGCCAAAAATCCCGGTGAACAGCGACATTGTAGAACTTCAGGGGCTTGCCCTGGTGGCCGAACTCATCATACGATGCGCCGTTCAGAGACATGAGAGCAGGGGGCTTCACTTCAATGTGGACCACCCCGGCAAGGATTACCACTGGCTAAAGGATACCGTAGTAAAGAAAAATCCCGCGGAAGAGTTTCTTTCAACCGTGCCGTTCAAGACAGATGAGCCAGCTTCTGATCAGGGGCAGGCTCTGTCGTTTCGGCATCGATAATCGGTCCGGGACAGGCAGAAGGGGGGGCATCGAGAAGCTTCGGGGCGTTCGGGTTCTGTTCCACTCTCAGGGTGAGCATTCCGCCCATTATGCTGATTTCGTAATTTTTGTCCGTTGCATTAAATGCTTCACTGAATCTTTTGAGCTTCCTTTTTGCTTTTCTGTATATATAAACTATGCTTCCCGCAAAGAGCAGAAACATAACCATGAAGACCCACCCGGGGGTGGAGATGACCTTGCCGATAAACATGATCACCCCCATGATCCCAAAAACGAATAGAATCTGGAGCCCGATGATCAAGTAGAGGTAATAGACGCCCTGATCGATCGTGGCCGGGGAGTCTTGCCCGCGTTTGGCCGCTTCGGGTTCATGCTCTTCTTTTTTACTTTTGGACGAGCGACGGAACCACATGTTTTCAATGTTCCCCTGGTTGCACGAGCCTTGCCCGGTTTTCGTCTGCATCGGAACGGCCGGTAAGCAGGTGCGGGACGGGATTTTGGCCGAGAAGCTGTTTTTCTATCCGGTACTTCTCGATCTCCGCCTGATTAGTAAGCATCAGCTTTGACAGCCTGTACCGCAGGTAAATTACCCAGACGAGCAATCCTCCGACGAAACCGGACACCCCCATAAAGAACCACGGATATTCCTTTACCGCATTGAAAAGGGACTGCGCCAAATCGCCGAGAATTGACGGTATTAACCACATAATAAGCATGGAGATAGCAATCAGGAACCCGACGCCGAGAACGGAGAAGTTCTTCGAGACGCTCAGGAACGAAGCGAAATGGGTTTTGCCCAGCTCTGTCTGCTCGGAAGGTCCCTCCTTAGGGCTGCCGTTGAGAAGGATGAGCCAGACCTGCGCCATGAAAAAGAGCAACAGGATGAGGCCAAGAGGCAGTCCAACGGACAGCAGAATCCAGGCTCGGAAGTTGAATGGGACCACTTCCGATTCGATCTGAGTAGTGTAGTCTCGAAGAGGACCAAAGTTATTCTCGAACACCATCTTTTCATAGGCGCTCAAGGAGCCGCCGGGGCTTTCGTAGACTTTTCTCCCGCTGGAGTCCACCATTGAGACCCGGGCTTTAAGGCCTGATTGGTTGTTGACCGCAACAAAAATTCCCATCTCCAGTAAAATGAGCAGGATCGCCCCTACGGCCAATACCAGCTTTGGATATTTACCGTCTTCAAAAAAGCCGGAAAGAGACAAACTTTGCGCCATATGCAGTTCCAATTGCCATTTCTTTAATAATCTCCGGCGACGACCGCACTCTTCGCGCCGGGGTCACAAGGTTAAGAAGGCTAACATTGCGCGATGCAGAGAGTCAAACAAAAATACCCGGACGCAGTCAGGGCAACGGAAAAAGGGTCATCCTGCAGACGCATATCTAAACGGTTTGCACGCGAAGCCGCGAAGGAAAGCAGAATCCACCACAGAGGCACAGAGAACACAGAGAAACACAGAGAAAAACTAAAATTTCCGTCATATGGCGATAGAACCAAAAGGAATGAGTCCGCTACGGCGGCGGTCGCGTCCGGGTCTGCTTGTTTTTTTAAGCTTTTTTCCCACTTTTTGCTTTCCTCCGTGCTTTCCAAAGATCGACCCCAGCCCCTCGAAGTAGGCCACTGGATTTTTGGAATTGTCGAACGACTCTCAAGATCAACCGCAGCCCCGCGAATGAATCGCAGGATTTTGAGAGTTGTCGATCGGTGAGTCTTTTTCTTTCCTTCGCGGCTTCGCGTGAAAAATATCGGAGGAGCACGTTTGCCGGTTGGACCGAAAAAAAGCCCCCCCAAGGGAAAAACCTTGCGAGGGCTTTTTGTTTTAAAACCTGATACGACGAAGACCTTTGACAGGATTTACAGGATTAACAGGAACAAGACGGGACAAAGGCAAAACGGGAGCCGACAGTGTTTCGAAAAGAGCCGGCGGGCTGCTTGGCGCGCAGCCCGCCAGGCGGACCTAAACCCGGTTGAGTTCTCTTTCCCGTGGGAAAAGGGGCAGGTACCTGTAGGAAAGTGAAATTATCAGAATGCAGTATGCGAGCATCGCAAGAACAGGCGCAACTTCGTACATGGTAGGAATATAGACCTGCCACTTGTCAAAAGGCATCACGGGTTGGGCGATGGCCGGAATAGTCATCGCGAAGCGATTGAGCGACACGCCGATAATGTCCAGCAGAAAGGCTCCGAAAAGCAGGAAATTGCTCTTTCTGCCCGCGGGGGATAAAAGGATAAGGGCCGGAAGAACGCCGCAGACACCGATCTCGGCGATCAGCAGCCAGATTCCGTATGGGCCCCAGTAAAAATCACCCAGGGTCAAACCGAACCGGGGCGACTGCACGAAAGCCCAGTACGCGGTATCGGCAATCTTGAGCACCATGTAGACGCTCAACAGCACGGCTTCGACCTTACCGATCAGTTCATAAAGGCTGCGGTCCACCAGTTTTTTTCGGGAGACCTTTTCGAGGGCCCTGCATATAAGGGCTGTGAAAGCGGGCCCCGATGCTATAGCTGAGAGAATGAAAAGGAAGAAGGTCCAGGGCCAGATAAAAAGCCCGGTCCTGTACACGTAAGGCCTGGCGAAAAGAACTCCGGCGACGCCGCCCAGAGATCCCTGGTGGAAAAAGCTAAGGAATGTGCCGGTGAGGGCGAAAATCGCCATGACGTCGTGAAGGCTGTGTCCGAACACCCTGAGAGACCTATCTTCGCTCAGTTTGCGGTTCTCGAGGATTATCGGAACATATTCGATGATCAGGACAATCGCGTAACAACTGATGCAGAAGATAACTTCCGTCAGCATCGAGTGGACGTTTGCGTGCCAGTATCCGAACCAGCCCCGCAGCGGCTGTCCTATTTCGAGCAGAAGGATCGCGAGCGCCCCGGTATAGCAGACAAACCCCACGACGACAGCAAGATTTATTACCTTTCCGAGTTCCTTGAAAGCAGGGAAGAAACGGGACAACCCGTAATAAAGGAAGCCGGAAAAGAACGCCCCGGCGCCCAGCGCGATAATGGCGAGGTCTGCGGTAATGTAGGCGCCGAAGCCAAAATAGTCATTGAGCCCGGTAACATTCATGGCCTTCAGAAGCACCACGCCGCCGGCCAGTACGCCCCAGCCGATAATTGCAAGCAGAATCAGTACCCAGAGCCCGAAAAGCGGAAGCGGGCAACGCTTCAATCCTTCTGGAATCAATGCTCTATCCATTCTTTACCCCTTGTAGCCAAACAAATCAGATTTGGGCTGATTCTCTATCCTATGATTTCTGTGAAACAGCATTATCTGAAAGCTTCCTTATCCAGTCCCGAGTGCTGATATAGTAAACCTTGGGGTCGGTATGGAGCTTTTCCAGCAGCCGGAAAGCGTTCGGGTCCTTTGAAAGCTTTGCAACCTCCGAGTGCGGGTCCCTCAGGTTGCCGAAGACTATGGCCCTCGCCGGGCAGGCATCGGCGCAGGCGGTCGTATAGGTGGCCTTGTCAGGGTCCGTGCCGTCGGCGTAGGCTTTTGAGCGAGCCTTGAGAAGCCTCTGGCTGCACAGGGTGCACTTCTCGACCACTCCGCGCATCCTTGTGCTAACCTCCGGACTCAGCATGTTTTCCATCGGCCCCGGCCATTTGGGGTCCCACCAGTTGAAACTCCTCGCATGATACGGGCAGGCAACGATACAGTACCTGCATCCGATGCAGCGTGGATAGATGTGAGTGACGATCCCGTTATTCTCGTCCCGTGTTGTCGCATTTACAGGGCAGACGAAAGTGCAGGGGGCGTGGTGGGGCGAGTCGCAATGCATGCAGGGGCGAGGCAGAGACGCCTGCCTGTAGTCAGGGTAGTTCCCGCCGTTGTTTAGAGTAAATATTTGCATCCAGTTCATGGAGCGCAGTTTATTCGATTCGTCGGGCCTGAAAGATATATTGTTTTCAGCCTGACATGCAACGTTGCATGCGCCGCAGCCTGTACACTTGTCCAGGTCGATCACCATCCCAAAACGAACACCGCCTTCATGTCTTTCTTGCGCATGTCCTTTTTCGCTCACAGATTACCCCCTTACACGTGACGCAGTTGAGCGCAGCAAGCCCACACGGTCCCCATGCCGCTCACGGGGTCCAGTTGGACTTCCATCAAACTGTTCGCATTTGTTCCCTTGTTCTGAATGTACTGGTCATAGGCACTGTGCCCCAGCCCATCGGGGAGGTAAACCACCCCCGGGTGAGCCACCGGGGAAATATTTATCCGCACGGCCGCCTCCCCTTGACTTGTTTTAAGGAAGACGCGGTCGCCCTGGGAAAAGGCGAATTTGGCCGCCGTATCGGGATGCAATTCAACGAACACTTCCTCACCCTTCAGAATGGAATCGGGAATGAGTTTATTCATAAAAGGCGGAGTTGGAACATAGCCGCCGGTGGTAAAAGAAGGCTTGAAGACAACCAGCAGCAGCGGGAAGTCGCTCTCGGTTCCCGACGGATTTATATTTTCAAAGTGCGGAAGATAATATTTATCGTCGGCGCCAGTGCCCCCCCTTTGGCCGACTGACTGGTATGCAAGCTCCAGTTTGCCCGAAGCGGTCTCGAAACCGCCAATCGCCTCAGGCGTGTCATACCAGCATGATCCGGCTTTGAGCTTTTTCCAGAGGTCTGCGCCATTGGAGAAATTCGGCTGAACGGGTTCACCGGCGGAAAGCTTGACGATCGGGACATCCGGCTTCTGGGCGACCGCTCCTTTCTGCGTTTGGGCAAGGCCGTCCACCCTGAATTTGAGGTATTCTTCATAGCTCTTCCAGGGGATGGAAGCTTTGACCGGGCCTGCGATACCACCTGCAAGCGCAAAGAGGACGTCTCCGGTGTGCCGGGTGTCGAGCAGCGGTTTAATGACGGGCGCACCGAGCGCATAGTACCCGAAAGACGCACCTGGAATGCCCACGATGTCATCCCAGCGTTCGAAAGCCGTGTGGTTGGGCAGAATAAGATCGGCCTGGGCCGAGGTTTCGTCCATGTAAGAGGAAAACGAAACCAGCGTCGCCACTTTTGCCAGGGCTGCCTGGAAAAGCTTGTTTTCAGCGAGGCTGTAGGACGGGTTGGCCTCATGGACCATCAGTATCTCGATCGGGTATTTCGGTCCGGTGGAGACGCTGTCGAGAAACCCGTAAAGGCCGTTTTGCCGAAACGGCAGAGGTCCGGATTTTGCCAGATCCAGCCGCACCTGGAGAGATTCGGATGCGGCGTCCTTCTGTACTGCAGGAAGGCTTGCGAGCGGAACGGCCGGGGTGAGGCTCACCAGCCCGTCGGGCTTCAGGTTGCCTTTAAGAGCGTTCAGGGCCGTGAATACGAGTTGGTGATAGGCGCCGTTCGTGTTGTAGGGCTGGCCGATTGCCCAGACTGCAACGGCTTTTGGCCGCGCGGCGAATTCCCCGGCTATCTCACGGATTGTAGCTGCTTCAAGGCCGGTCGATTTGGCGACCTCTTCGGGAGAGTATGCGGCTGAGGTCACCAAGTTCCTGAACCCCTGGCGTTTCTTTCCCGAGGCGTCGGTCCAGTCCTCGAAACCGAAGACGTTGTTCTTCACGAAATCGGCATCATAGCCACCGCTGCTTACCATCAGGTGAGCTATTCCCATCGCAAGCATGGCTTCGGTCCCGGGCGCAACAGCAAGGAACCGGTCCGCCTTCGAAGCGGTAGCAGAGCAGCGAGACTCGACTTGAACGAGTTTTACCGGGGTCTTCGTCCCCGGGGTCCCTTGGCGCATGGCGGGAAACACCAGGCTCGTTGCGCCGGCGCCTTCGAACAGATTCGCCCCGAAGCTCAGTATGTATTCGGCGTTTCCGAGCGAGAAGGCGAAGGGCAATGCCTTGCCTGTCGTCAGCTCAGCAGCCAACCTGAGACCATCGGCCGCCGACGGCATCCTGAACAGATTGGGAGAACCATATGCCGTGAAAAACTGAAGCCACAGATCATCCATGCTGCCGGGTCTGTGAGAAGTGATGCATGCGACCCCATGCGATTTGCCCTCAGAGCGCAGCTTGCCCAGCTTTTTCGCAAGGTCGGCCAGGGCGTCATCCCATGAGACGGGCTGAAAGCCGGACGTGTCTCCACGGCTTTTCGTCTGCTTCAAGGGTTGTGCAATGCGGTAAGGAGCGTAAAGGAACTGCAGGCCTGAAGCCCCCAGGGCGCAAATGCCGCCTCGAGTCAGCGGATTTGCCGGGTTTCCCTCGATGAAAATGGCCCTGTTTCCGTTTACCAGGTGCGCCTGTATAGCGCAGCCTCCTTCGCACAACGTGCATGCACCGGGTACCTTGGTGATCTCGCCGCGTTCGGGGGAAGGACGCCATGACCAGTTCTGGGACCATCTTGCAGAGTCGCCTGCCAATTGCCATGGCATGGGTGAGAGCAACGTGCCACCTACTGCGCCAGCAGCGAATTGTAAGAAAGCTCTCCGACCAAAATTCATTCCATTTACCCTCTCATGAAAGCCAATAATGCCGGTTATTATCCAGAGTCATAAGAGCTGTTGAAATCAGTTCTTAACGGCTCACATTATTTATGACAGATTTCGCAACTGTTCGAAGCGCCCTTCTCCGCATGACACTTTTCACACTCGACCATTTTCATGGTTGATATGCTGTATCCGGTAATCGGGTTCTCCCTGAAAGGGGGGAGCTTCTCCTCCTTGGAGACGTCCATGTGACAGCGCTTGCACTCGAGCCCCTGTCCCTTATGCGGAGCATGGGAGAAATAGACGTTATCGGGCTGCCAGGCATAGACCTTCCACGGCACTTCGCGGTTTTTCTCCACATAGTCGCTTATAAACCTGGCCTCCGCGTCGCTGCTCCCCTGGGCCGACTCATGGCATTCCTTGCATCTTTCGAGCTTTGGGATTCCACTATAGGTGCCATCTCCGCGCAGGCTGTGGCAGGATTCGCAATCCTCGCTCTGGTGCGCGACATGGCTGAAATTAATTGGTTGGGCCTTTTGAGAATAGAGCAGATTGGGAAAAACGACCCAGCCGACGACCATGGCGCCGATAAAGCCCAGCAGAAATAAAACCACCCCCAGCGCCTTGTTTCCGGAAGATCCACTTTTCTCTTGATTCATAGGACAGCCTCGGCATTCCCCTGAATGAATAAAACGATTTCGCAGGTATTGTGCTCTTTATGCATTTTGAGAGCAGTTCCCGCTCGTGATAAACTTAACACTATCTGCTTTGGTCGAAGGCGACTTTGTCTGACTGTGCAACCACTTAAACGCTTATACAGACTCTTGTCAAGAGAAAAAGAGGCGGCAAATCGGCTAGTAAATATCAACTTTGATGCACTCCCGGATAACAATATGCGCGAAAATATTCACAACAATCCGGCAATCTCTCATGTTCCGGCCGTATCAATTCCGGTTGAACGGCAACGGGATACAAGATAAAGATGTATAGGTTTGAACTTTTTTCTCTTATTTTTATGGCCAGGGGTCCTGCCGCCCGGACTGGAACCTGCCAATCAATCGCGTGAGCGTGGCTCGGAAGGGACCGTCATGCAGAAGATCGATTTCAAGAAGGATTTTAAAGAATTGTATAAAGCGCCCGCGGATGGCTTCACTTACGTTGAAGTCCCTTCAATGCCGAACCTCATGGTAGACGGGGCAGGCGATCCTCAAAACAACCCTGCATTCCAGAGCGCCGTCGAAACTCTCTACAGCGTAGCATATACAATAAAATTCTCCCGCAAAAAGGCGGGATCGGGACCGGAATATTCGATTCCTCCCCTGAGCGGTCTGTGGTGGTGTAGTGGAATGGAAGGCTTTGATGCTGAGAACCGGGACCTGTGGCTCTGGACACTCATGCTCGCGCAGCCGCCGCAGATCGACATGCAGATGTTGACTTCGGCAATCGGGCAGTTGAAAGAAAAAGGGAAAAAAGGCCTCTGGAGCGGGATTCGGGTGGAGACATACTCAGAGGGTCTTTGCGTGCAGACGCTGCACATCGGCCCCTACTGTGACGAGGGTCCAAGGATCGCCGCGATGCATAAATTCATTGGTGACCAGGGATACGGTCTTCGTGGAAAGCACCATGAGATCTATATGAGTGATCCGCGCCGCACCAGTCCCGAAAAGATGAAGACTATTCTGCGGCAACCCATTACGAAACTCTGATCTTTCGGGCCCAGGAATCTTCAGGATTTATTTTCCAAATTACAAATGGAGGTGCAGGTATGCTGAAGCACGTGGTTTTTGTCAAATTCAAAAAAGACGTCCCTGAATCTGCAATAGCCGAAATAGAAAAGGGTCTCGGGGAACTTCCGGACATCATCCCCGAGATAAGGGAATTCCAGTTCGGCAGGGACGTGCTGCGCTCGGAGAGGTCATACGATTTCGCTCTGGTTTCGGAGTTTGAAAATCTTGAAGCCATGCAGCGCTATCAGGTTCACCCGGCGCATCAGAAGGTGGTGGCGAAATTAAAAGAGGTTTGGGACAGTAGATTTATCGTTGATTTTGAAAAGTGAGGGTTTTCAGGCAAGAGCGTATGAGGACAGTTTGCACGCGAAGCCGCGAAGGAAAGAAAGAGATTCACCACAGAGGCACAGAGAACACAGAGAAACACAGAGAAAAGCAAAAAGTGGGAAAAGAGCTTCAAAAAACAAGCAGTCCTGACGCGACCGCCGCCGTAACGGACTAATTCCTTTCGGTTCTATCGCCATATGATGCAAATTTTAGTTTTTCTCTGTGTTCTCGGTGCCTCTGTGGTGGATTCTGCTTTCCTTCGAGGCTTCGCGTGCGAATTGTCCAAGTACGCGATTGGTGGAAGCCCTTAATTCATGTCCGATGAGGTTAAGCTTGAGCAAAAAGAGCTTGCCGCCGAAGAGGCATTGGCGGTAATAGGGAATGTGGTATGGCGTTCGAATAAATCAGGCGGCCGTGCCCATAATCCTTAATTCTCGTCTGATTTCGTGGCCTTAGGAGTATTACCCGGAAAGATGAAGCAGGATGTTCAAAACCCGATCGGGGTATTCGATTCCGGAGTCGGCGGACTGACGGTGGTCCGCGCCTTGATGGAGAGGCTTCCGTTCGAGAATATCATCTATTTTGGCGACACGGCCCGTGTCCCTTACGGGGTTAAATCGGTCGAGACGATCTGCCGGTTTGCGTGCGAAATTACGGATTTTCTTCTAAAAAGCGGCGTAAAAATCCTTATCGTTGCATGCAACACGATGGCAGCGGTGGCAAGGGAAGTGATAACGGACCTTTCGTCCGTGCCGGTTCTCAACGTCATCGAAGCGGGGGCCTCCGCCGCTATTTCCGCGACTCGCAGAAAGTACATCGGAGTGATCGGCACGCCCGCAACGATTAACAGCAACGCATATGCCAGGGCCATCCACCAGCTCGATCCCGCCGTCAGGATATACTCCCAGGCCTGTCCACTTTTTGTGCCGCTGGTCGAAGAGGGTTGGCTGGACCATCCCGTAACGCGCCTCACTGCGGTGGAATATCTCAAGCCGGTGACCTGCCATGGAATCGATACACTGGTCCTCGGCTGCACTCATTATCCGCTGCTCAAACCTATGCTCCAGGAGTTGGTGGGCCCCGAAATCCTGCTCGTCGACTCGGCCGAGGCGATGGCCGAAGAGACCGCCCGGACCCTCGCGCGGATGGATCTGCAAAACCCTCAGAGAACCGGCCCCGAATACCGCTTCTACGTATCGGACGTGCCACTCCGGTTCCAGTCGATAGGGGAGCGTTTCCTGGGCCGCTCGCTTCCTGATGTCAGGGTGGTGAGATGGTAGGGGGGCTTGATTTCCGGACAGGCTGGAAGGCCACATTGGTCCCCGGAGTAATTTTCAGTGCCGGTGAAAGAACTGCCGGTTTGAACAGGTGGGAACATGCGCGGGTATCCTGAAAAAATTATTATAAAAGGCGAGACTTACCATTTCGAGAAAATCCTGAAGGATGATTTCTTCTCGGTGAATGTGCTCTACAAAAATCAGTCCGATGTGCGGTACGTGCTGAAGCTTTCAGACTTTCGCTTCGTGCTGGGCACCCTCCTCAGGCCCCTCGCCATGTTCTTTTCGTGGCGCGAATACGGGATATACAAAAGGCTGGAGGGTATCGAAGGAATTCCCGATCTGGGTCCCCGGTTCGGCAGGAGGGGCTATTTCCACAGGTACATCGAAGGAAAGACGCTGCACGAACTGGAGAAGGGCGGCACGCTGCCTGATGACTTTTTCGCCAAATTGGCGGCCATTATTTCTCAGGTCCATGAAAGGCGCATCTTTTACCTGGACATGAACAAGCGTGGAAACATAATTCTCGGCGATGACATGCAGCCGTATCTCATCGACTTTCAGATATGCTTTTTAATCAGGAAAAGAAACGGGCTTCCGGGACGGATAGTCGATTGGATTTTCAAGAATCTTATCCGGGAAGATATCTATCACCTCTACAAACACAAAAGACATTTCCAGCCGCACCTCATGACAGAGGAAGAACTTCTCCTTGCGACGCGCACTCCTTTTAACGAAGCGATCAGCCGCTACGTGGGAACACCGTACCGCAAAGTGAAAAGGCTGATCTACCCTCACGGAAGCAACGAGATAATCTGGTACAAATGGAAGAAAGAGAAAGACCGCAGCAAGCGGATGCCCTGATGCGCCTGCCTGGGGCGTGCTTGCATATTTCTCACGCGAAGCCGCGAAGCCGCGAAAATAGAAGAAGATGAACAGCGGTGGCGAGCAGGGAGCATGTAAAGTGAAGTTTGAAGTGAGACCCTCCCGCAAGTGCATTGGTAACTTCCCGGTGGCGATTTAACATTCTTCCACATCTTCGCGACTTCGCGGCTTCGCGTGCGAGATGTCCGGGCATGCGTTTACCCGAAGACCCACAGAGTGTCAGCAAGTATTCTTGAAAGCCCCACCTGGAGGAACTCGACTGATCCAGCAATGCGTTATGACCTGCATCATTGCATACGGTTCATCCAGGGAACGCCGCACGGGCGGGCCGACGGTAAGTAACCCCGCAAGGATGGCGATAACACCATCGCAGCAGTGTGTTCAAAAGAGTCCTCCCCTTCTACTACCTCGGAAAAATTGACAATTGCTCTTATGCGATTCGTTTTCTTAACCGAATGCTTTTACGATGACACAACCGGCGCGGATTCCCGAAGACGGAAGTAGACAGAAAGAGCCCGATCCGATCCAGTTTCTTTAGCCGTTGACGTATTTTTCCTGCAACGGAAGGTAAGGAGAACACTATGAGTCGAAATTTGTTCGTAATGGTTGGATTGTTCGCTCTTTTGCTGGGGTTGACGGTCCCGGCGCAATCCTGCACTTACTTTTTTTTAAAAGCCGAAGATGGTACCGTCGTATCTGTCCGAGCCCAGGAATTCTACAACAGGCTTGGAGCGCAACTGCAAATAATCCCACGAGGGACCCAATACACTGTTGAGGCTCCGAAGAGCACAAAGGGTCTGCGATGGAAATCAAAGTACGGGGTCGTGGCCGTTTCGGTGTTGGGCGATAAACAGGCTCTGTGTGACGCCGGTAACGAAAAGGGACTCTATATTACCACCCTGTGGGCCGATGAGGAAAAGTATCCGAAGGTCAATCGTGGCGATTCCGTCGTAGATATCCGGCACTTCGTTGCCTGGGTAGCAGGAAACTTCGCCACGGTCGATGAGTTGCAAAAGGGCCTGTCCCGGGTGAAGCTGACGGGAGTCTCGCTGGAGGACTTTAACAATGGGCAGACTCCTCCTCTCCACTGGCCCGTGACTGATGCGGGTGGCAACTCGGTCGTAGTGGAGTATGTCGACGGCCAGTTGAAAATCTGGGACAACCGTAGCAACGGAGTTCTCACAAATGAACCGAACCTTGGGTGGCATCTTGATAATTTACGTTGTTTTTACTCCAATGAGATAAAAGGGTCTTTGGGCTCCGACTTGAAGGGACTTCCCGGAGACTATAGCAGCGCTGGCCGCTTTGTAAGAACATCGGCATTGAAGTCCCTCTCCAGTCCTCCCAAGGACTCCGACGAGGCCCTCAATCTGGGCATTCACATTATCAATACAGTGGATATCCCGTACGGACCTCAAGTGTGGAACACTCAGATACAATTCACTCCCTGGCACACCCTTTTCGACCACAAAAACCTGCATTTCTATTATCGAACCTACGAGAACCCAAATCTACGGGGCATTGATCTGAAGAAACTTGATTTCTCGGAAGGAGCTCCTGTCCAAACTATTGAAATCTATGGCGGCACGCCCTACATTGACGTAACCCCCGAGCCCCAAAAGTAGGTTCTTTATTGGCACATGCATTTTTGAAGGTTTATGATTCCGGTTTGTACCACCAATAAAATAGCTAACAGGGGCCAGTTATGCTTAAGATATTTTGCAAAGCGTTTTTATGCCTGTTGGTAGGCATGTCATTTATTACTACAGAGGCAGCAGCATGTTCTCTGGCCGTATTAAACGGGAATGGCAATATGATAATTGCCCGTACTATGGATTGGAAGACACCTGATGGAGATGTCGTTAAAAACTATCCCGGTATTAAAAGAAAGGCTCAATTAATTTTACTCAATCCCTATGAATGGACTTCCAAATATGGGAGTATTTCTTTCAATTTGATTGAAGACGTTCCTCTTTTGGGAGTAAAAAATGTTCCGGGTTGCGGACTGAATGAAAAAGGACTGTATGCTGCAGAACTTTGGGTAACAGGACCTCCACGCGTCAAATATCCTCTTGATAATAATAAGCCATGGTTGACATCGGCGGAAGTTGTTCAAATGTTATTGGATAATTGTGCAAATGTAGATGAAGCTCTAGCGCAGTTTAATAAAGTAACTGTAGAAGGCTTTGCATTATTTAAGTCACTCGATATGTCATTAGATTTGCATTATTTTATAGCAGACAGTTCCGGTAAAACTGCCATCTTAGAGTACCCTAACGGACGCAGGAACGTCAAAGTATCACCTTCCCATAATGTAATGACAAACAATTTTCTGAATGCTAGCAACGCTGCTTTGATAAAATTCAAAGGTTTTGGCGGTACTCAAGATATTCCCAAGGGTATCTCTTTTACTGAGGAAACGAGTCTAATGCGCTATGTGTTAGCGTGTGATTCGCTTGTCAGGCTGCAGGATTCAGGACAGGTTACTATCGATTCGGGGTTTACGTTGTTAGATCGGATCAGTACTTTAAATAGCCCTGTTACTGCTGGAGGCAAGCACCGAATTACGACTCAATGGTCTATAGTTTATGACATGAAAAATAAAATAATTACTTACACATCATCACAAAATTCCAACAAGCGGATTATTGATATGTCAGATCTCACTTTTCCAATGCAAATCACGACGGAAAAACGAATATCTGTGCAGTCCCCGGATGTTGGAAACATCACTAATATATTTTCAGATTAGTTTTTTGGAGTGGCGCTCCATTGGAAGGTTAAGTTGACTAATCCATACGCCGCCACTCGATCCTGGTCCAAAATCCGAGCCAATAAGCGTCTTTTTTAGTTGCGGCTATGCTGCGCCGTGGTCTTAATGATTCACCCTCGCATGATTAATTCCAAATGAATTGACCACTCACCTCGCCGTAGAGTCCGAAGTCTTTGGGATCGAGAGTGCCGGTCTGAGTAAGGGTCTCGAAGTTTATATTCTTCAAGTCCACCCAGATGATGTTCGGGTAATTCGCCAACTTGAGGTAAAATACCAGGTTGTCCACGTCCACAACGCTCGTCCAGACGTTGGGCCACAAATCGCCATGCTCCTTCCGGGAATAATCATGCGAACCCGGCACGGTGTGGGCCGTGTCCATCAGATTTCACCTCTCGGAGTGGACAGGGCCTTGAATGGGTCTTAAAGAACTGGAGTTTGATACAGCCTGGAAGAAAAACAGCGAACATCCATTTAGGAGGATTAGCAATGAGTGGCACCAGAAAGATCAAGAAGGTCTCCAAAAGCAAGCCCACCATTGAAGGAGCGGGCGTTCACCTCAATAGAGCTTTCGGCTACTACCAGGTCCCTCAGTTCGATCCTTTTCTAATGCTGGATGACTTCCGCTCGGACGATCCCGCAAAATTCCTCCCCGGTTTTCCCTGGCATCCGCATCGCGGCATAGAGACCATCACGTACGTGATCGAAGGGGACGTGGAGCATGGGGACAGCATGGGGAATAAGGGAGACATCTCGGTTGGAGACGTACAGTGGATGACCGCCGGAAGCGGCATAATCCATCAGGAGATGCCCAAGGGAGACAAATCGGGGCGCATGGGCGGATTTCAGCTCTGGGCAAATCTTCCCGCGTCCATGAAGATGATGGAGCCCCGCTATCGTGACGTACGGAGTGCGCAGATACCGGAGACTTCACTGGATGGAGGCGTAAAGGTCAAAATAATCTGCGGGGAAGTGAACGGCGTCAGCGGTCCTGTGCGCGATATCGTGATCGACCCCGAGTACCTGGATGTCTCCGTACCGTCGGGTTCCACTTTCATTCACCCGATCAAACGAGGCCATGCCGCTTTTGCATATGTGATCGCAGGGAAGGGCTACTTCGACGACGAACAGGATTCGTTCGGCCATGAAGTGGTCGGCAAGAACTACTTCGACCTTGACCGTGAATGCATCTGCAGTGATGGGACCCTTATTCTCTATGGGGACGGAGAAAAAGTCTCAGTAAGCGCTAAAGATAGTCTGCTGCGGTTCCTGCTCGTTTCGGGCAGACCCATCGGCGAACCGATTGCCTGGTATGGTCCCATCGTCATGAACACGCAGGAGGAACTGCGCATCGCCTTCGACGAGTACCGTAACGGCACATTTATCAAGCACAAAAAGCCCTTGCGCGAGTAGCACACTCGGGCAAAGACAAATAGCTTTCACCGCAGAGAGCGCGGAGGACGCAAAGACAAATAGCTTTCACCGCAGAGCGCGCGGAGGACGCATAGACAAATAGCCTTCACCGCAGAGAGCGCGGAGGACGCGGAGACAAATAGCTTTTACCGCGGTGAAAGCTTTTCCGTGTTTTTCGTGAAAGGACCGGAATGGAGAATGATTGCAGGAAAAAACCATTTTCAAAGCTCCTCGAAGGCATCGGGCAGTTCAATCGGGGAGATTACTACGAGTGTCATGAAACGCTTGAAGAAATCTGGATGCATGAACAGGGGAAAATACGGGACCTCTACAAAGGCATTTTACAGATAGGCGTCGCCCTCTACCATGCGAAGCGCTCCAATCTGAAAGGGGCCATGAGACTTGTCTCCTCGGGCATGGAGCTTCTGAGCCCTTTCGCTCCCGAATGCATGGGGGTCGATGTGGCCCACCTTCTTCAATCTGCCGGGCTATTCAGGAAGGAACTGAATGAGCTTGCATCCGATCCGGGCCTTTCGCTCAAAGCTATTCCGATCATCAGGTTTATTGAGTAGATGTTTCACTCGAAGTTGTAAGGGCCGATTACTTTGATTTAAGGAGGAAATGTGCCTGTAGTGCAGAAAGTCTGATACTCTAAGAGGATGGAGACGAAGTGTTTTCATCAAGAGATTCAGAACTTGTTGTATTTCTCAGAATATGATGCTACCCTGATACCTTCCAAAAGTCGGTTCGATATTTTGAATTCCTTGGAGATCGGTCTTTCGCCTGCGCAAAGGGAGCGGTTTCAAGGTAAGTTCGAAGTGCCGCAACCTTATGCAAAGCACAAATTTTTTGAGGAGCAGTCGAAATGGCGGAAGGTAAAGTGAAATGGTTTAACGACAGCAAGGGCTATGGGTTTATCGAAACTGACGCCGGACACGACGTGTTCGTTCACTTCAGTGCCATCGAGTCATCCGGATTCAAATCCCTGGCTGAGGGCGAGCGGGTCAGTTTTGTGGAAGAACAGGGCGCCAAAGGGCCTCAAGCTTCTCAAGTTAAAAAGATGTAAGCGTGCTTGCCTGAGAATGAGCCGGAGCTCAAAAAGCTCCGGCTTTTTTTTGCGATCGGGAGGTCAGCCGCGCAAATGACGGAGGGTCGAGGCTTTCAGCCGAAATGTACAGACTCGCTTATGATCGCCGGACTGTCCAATTCCACGATTTTCGGCTCGATGCGCTGGAGTTCGTGGATGTTCCATCGGCCGTCTTTCTCGATCAGAGCAAGGGCCTCTTCCGGGGATTGGGCCAGGACGGCTATTTCGGCCTTTAGATAATTGTCTCGATAGACGTGCGGTTCGTCGAACATCGACCAGCTCGAAAGAAACTTGCTGTGGCGCCAGATGAAAATTCTCATTGTATTTGGCTCCATGAATCAGGTGTGCTCCGCCTGAGAAGGGTAGGTCAGCGACGTGCCGGACACCACGGCCCCAGCAGGTCAGCGAGTGTTCGTTAGATCACCTTCCGGCAGCTCATGCAATGAAGCCCTTTTCTTCGAGCCTTCGAAGCAGAAGGTGAAAATAGACAAGGCCCGCATAGCCGCGCCATCTTGACATTTTATCTTCCAGCTCGGAATCCGAGAGCTTATCGCCGGGTCTCAGCCAGCGATTGAGACCTGCTCGAGCTCCGATATCTCCCCTCGGGAACACGTCCAACCTGCCAAGGCCTCTCAGAAGAACATAATCGGCGCTCCACCTGCCTATGCCCCGAAACTTCACAAGCTCGGCAAAAGCCGACTCGTTATCCATTTTCTCAAAATCGTCAATGGACAGATTTCGCTCAATGATGGTCCGGGCGCCTTCAACAAGCGCCCTGGCCTTGTTTGCCGAAACGCCGGCGGTTTTTGCCTGTTCGGCCTGGAGCCGTGCAAGTGAACGGGCTTCAGGGAAAACAGGGCAGGCGTTTTCACCGCAATCGAATGGGACGCCGTAGGATTCGGCCAGCCGATTGAGAATGCTCATGGCGGAATTAAGTGAAAGCTGCTGAAAGACTATGGCGTTTGCAATGGACTCGAAGAGCGTAGGAAACCGCGTCGGCTTTACTCCCTTGAACCGTTCCACAAGGGGCCCCAGGTCCGCGTCGGCCACAGCCATAGAGTAAAAGCCGCCCAGGTCGATGTTCAAACCGAGTATGCGGACGAGCGCGGACTCGGCTTCCAGCACGGTTTTATGCGATGGGTGTTCGCAGGTAAGGGTTACCTCCAACTCGGGTTGGGCCGGAGGCGTCATTTGTTCTACACTCATCAGAACGGTTTGGGAATCGAGAGTCATTACCCGCCGGTATGTTTTTCCATTCCAGTAATCGATCCTGTTTGCCGCTGTGCGCCGAAGTACCCAGGCCGTCAGGCCGAGCTGAAACGGGGCGGTTGGGACCAGATTGAATTGAATGGTTTTCACGGCAGTCAATATAGTGGTTTCAGTTTTGAACTTTTCCTTGCTCTATGCGGAAGATACGCGCGGCATTTTCTCCCGAGATGGCATCAATCTCCGGGCCGGAGAGACCGGATTGCTTCATTTCGGAAAAATAACGCTTCGGAGAAATCAGGGGGTAATCGCTGCCCAGAAGAATCTTACCGGCCCCGGCAACCTGAGCTCCGATTCTGTAAATCTCATTTTTGTACAAGAAGGGGGAAGCCGCAGTATCGTAGTAAACATTGGCAAGAAGCGAGGGGACCTGTTTCTTCAGGAGTTCAAAGAACAGCAGGCCGCCTCCCCAGTGTGCAAGGATCAGAGTTGCTCCTGCGGCGGCCTTTGCCATATCGTAATAAAGATCAAGGCCGAATGGAGCTTTCCCCGGATACTCGTGTCCGACGGGTTCGTTTGCGTGGGCGAGGAGCACGAGGTCTTTTTCACGGCAAAGAGCGCCTATTTCCTTGAAATTATCGAGAACACGGCCCATATTCCCCCCGGCAGTGTAAACTGCGAGCTCTCCGAAACCGCGAGCACCGTCGAGGCTCAGCTTTTCGGCTTCCTCGACGCACTTTTGCGAGAAAAGGTCAAGACAGGCCAGCGGCAGGAGACGGTCGGGAAATCTTGCGGCGGCATCGAGCACATAATCATTGTGACGCGCAAGCAGTTCAGCGTTTCGCCAGGGAAACCCGAATACCACTGAGAGGTTTATCCCGTTTTCATCCATTGACTCGATAAGCTTTTCAGCGGAGGCCATCTTCGAGTCAGCGGGGCCGTACAGGATCCGGAATTCGGGTTCTCCGCCAAGAAACAGGTCCCGTTCCCGAATGATATCGGGGGGGAAAATATGAGTATGAACGTCTATAATCAAGGTTGAGGAGCACTCCATTCGAGTTTGGGCAGGGTGCGATGCAAGAGGGTGAATGTCTTCAAGTTTCCAGCATGTTGTACCCAATTTCGGCTTCACTGGCAAGCCGGTAAAGAGGTCCGGAACTTTCAGAGGAACGATATGCAAGACAAAATCGAAGCAGTAGCGCGAAAGATCATCATCGAGGCGGGAGAGCTGATCAGGCAGCACATCGGACATGTAGCCGGTTCATGGGTCCACAGCAAGGGGCCCTCCGATTATGTGACGGAGATCGACAAAAGATGCGAGCGGCTGATCGTCGAAGCGGTCCGCGACAATTTTCCCGACCACCACATCATGGCCGAAGAATCGGAAAATGATGGATTGCAGCCGGGGTACACCTGGGTAATAGACCCGGTAGACGGGACCACCAATTTCATCCACGGCTTTCCGTTTGTCGCCGTTTCCATTGCGGTGTGCTTTGAAAGGAAACCTGTTTTGGGATTTGTGCTGGACCCTGTCAGGGGCGAGCTTTTTTCAGCAAGAAAGGGAGCAGGGGCCTGGCTGAACGGATCAAGACTTGAGATGCGTGAAAAAGTGGAGCTTGACAGGGCGCTGGTTGCGACCGGATTTCCATTCAGGAAAAGAAATTACATGGATGATTACCTGAAGGCTTTCAGATCAATCTGCCTGCGAGTAAGCGATGTCAGGAGGGCGGGTTCGGCAGCGCTGGATCTGGCATACCTGGCTGCGGGACGAGTGGATGGATTCTGGGAAATCGGCCTTAAGGCCTGGGACATAGCCGCCGGCGCGCTCCTTATCACGGAGGCCGGCGGCATGGTCAGCGATTTCAATGGCGAGGACAATCACCTGTTTAACGGCAACGTCGTAGGAGGCGCGCCTCTGGTTTACCCGTTTCTGCTGGAGCAGGTGCAGAAGTGGCTGGTTCCCGCACTTGAGGCGCAGCGTTGATCGCTCAGGCCGCCTGGCTCCGAGGGACTATATTCATAGCCATCAGTTTCTTGCTGGTTTCGAATATGACTTCCATCTTCCGGGGGGAGATGACCTTGGTTACTACGCCAAGCCCGAAGTCCGTGTGCAGCAACAGGGCGCCTTCCCTGTAGCTGTCTGAGATCTTGTAGGCCGGGACACCCTCCCTGCTGGCATCGAGTAACAATTGCCGCCAGTCCTCGTCGGTTTTTGGCTTCGTGATCCCTTTATAGAGGACCGATGGAAGCATGTCTTCGTCTTCATCGCCTTCTTCGAGCAAAAGATCTTCGTCGCCGGCGAAATCAAGCTCATCGGTTTGCTCGAACTCAAGTCCCGACTCCTCTTCAAAGTCATCCATCATCTGGTCGCCATTCATATCTTTTTTCGGCATTATTCGATCTCTCTTTCTTCGGCAATTTTCGGATGCAGTCCCGTTTATTGGAACTCTATTGAAAGGTCAAGGTTTTTTCCATACTTTGCCCTTCGCGAACAAACCATTCTTTCGGCATGAGACTTCTGAATTATAATACGTCGAATTTTTCGGGAAACAGCCCCGAAAGCTTTTTTCCAATTTAACTCAAGCTCGACCGGATTACATCATTTGATAAATATTCTTTTCAACACGATTCTGCCCATCTTCAGCATCATCCTGCTTGGATTCATACTCAAGCGTAAAGATGTCATCGATGCCCAATTTGCCGGGAAGGCCAACCTGATCGTGTTCAATATCGGAATTCCGGCAATGCTTCTCAGTGAGATCTCCAAGGCGCCTTTCAGCGAGAATTTCAACCTGGCGGCTGTAATCTGCTCTATTTGTTCTATCTGTATCGTGCTCCTTGCAAGTATCGGGGTGGTGCACGCTCTTTCGGTCAAAGAGAGCCGGCGCGGGACTTTTCTCCAGGGCAGCATCCATGGAAATATCGGATACATGGCCTATGCCATTGCTTACTATGCACTTGGGGAATCGAGCTTCGCCCGCATGGCGATCCTGAGCAGTTTCCTGATAGTCGGCCAGAATCTTCTTGCCGTATGGGCGCTTACCCGCTACAGCCCCGAGGTGGAGGTAAACGGGCGAAGATGGAGGGCCGTTTTGAAAAATATCGTGCGAAACCCGATCATAGTGACCGTTGGAGTCGCGATCGTCTATACGGCGCTCGGCCTGAAAATTCCCGGTCCCCTGCAAAAAGGGCTCGATATCCTCGCGGGGATGGCGCTTCCCACCGCTTTGCTCCTGATAGGCTCCACCCTCTCGTTTGGCGCTATGAAGTCGATGGTAAAGGAAATAGTCGCCATAGGGACCCTTAAACTTCTCGCGTTGCCGCTTGCCGGCTATTTTTTGTTGGTCGTGAGCAAAGTGCCGGGTCCGCTTGTTCTGCCTTGCGTAATCCTGCTGGCCTCTCCTCCCGCTACCATATCGTATGTGATGGCAGCCGAGCTTGGGGGGGACCCGGAACTGGCCGCAGCAACCGTTTCGGTTTTGAGCCTTGCCTCAGCCCTGTCTTATACAATAATTTTATCTCTTCTCGCGTGAGTTGAATCTACTCCCCCTGCGCCTTCAATTCGTCCTCGGTGGCGAGTCCATATTTCAGCAGCCTGTAACGGAAGGAGCGGAATGTGATCCCGAGCAGTTGAGCGGCTTTGAGTTTTACTCCGCCTGTCTGCTGCAGAGCCTGTTGAAGCAGTCGTTTTTCGATTTCGGCCATGTGCTGGTCAAGGTCGAATCCCGCGATTGGAATTTCCGAAACAGTGGAAGAGGCGGCCTGTTCCTGCTCTTTTCGACGGTGCAGCGAAAGCGTAAGAGAGTCCGGCAGGATGATCCTGGAGGATTCCATCGCCACGCCTCGTTCGATTATGTGTTCCAACTCGCGCACGTTCCCCGGGAATTCATAATTGCAAAGGATATCCAAGGCGTAGGAAGATATTTTGTGGATATCCTTGCCGAAATCCTTTGTGAATTTCGAGAGGAAGTACTGGGCGAGCAGAGGAATGTCCCCCCGGCGTTCTCTCAAAGGCGGGATGCGGACGGGGAGCACGTTGAGCCGATAATAGAGGTCCTCGCGAAAAGTCTTGTCCATTACCATGCGTTCGAGGTCACGGTTGGTGGCCGAAATGATCCGGACGTCAACCGCAATGTCCTCGGTCCCGCCGATCATTCTTATAGTTTTTTCCTGGACCAGCCTGAGAAGCTTCACCTGGAGGAGGGGAGAAAGTTCTCCGATTTCATCGAGGAACAGAGTGCCGCCCAGGGCGGCCTCGACGAGCCCTATCTTGTTTGCCGCAGCGCCGGTGAAAGCTCCTTTCTTGTAGCCGAAAAGCTCGCTTTCGACCAGGTTTTCCGGGACGCCCCCGCAGTTGACTATTATCAGAGGTTGGTCCCGCCTTGCGCTCTGGCGGTGGATCGCTTTGGCCACGAGTTCTTTGCCTGTGCCGCTCTCACCCGTGATCACGACGTTGCTGCTGGTCTTTGCTATGCGCTGAATACTTTCATAAACCTTGTGCATCGGAGGGCTTTCTCCGATAAGGCAGCCGAAATACAGGGGACCTTCCTGGGGCTTAAGCAGATTTTGATCATCGCCCCTGTTACGGAGGGCATTGGAAATCACCGCGAGGATTTCTTCATTGTTGAACGGCTTGGGGAAGTAATCGTAGGCGCCTTCGTTCATGGCTTCTACGGCGAGTTCAGTGCTGGCGTAAGCGGAAATCATTATCACAGTGGTCCGGGGGGAGATCGTCTTGCATTTCTTCAGGACCTCAAGGCCGTTTACAGGATGCATTCGAATATCTGTTATGACAAGGTCGAACAGTTGGTCCTGGATAACGTTCAGAGCTTCAACGCCGCTTTGCGCGCACTGGACGTCGTAGCCGTGCTTTAGCAGCAGGATTTCGAGGAGCTCCCGCATGCTCCTTTCATCGTCAACGACAAGAATTTTTGGGGGACTCATATCCTGGGACATCCTAATTATGGAAATAATATTATGAACCGAAAAAAACCACCCTGCCTCCGACAAGCGTCATAACCGCTTTGCCCTGAACTTCCATGCCGTCAAAGGGGCAGTTCCTGCTCTTCGATTTGAATCGGTTTACATCAATTGTATACTTTACCTCAGGATCTATAAGAGTCAAATCGGCAGCCTTACCTTTGTGCAGGGCGCCGAAGGGGATTGCAAGGACCCGGGCGGGGTTGCATGATAGCTTTGCGACTGCTTCCATTGGAGTAAGGACGCCTTCTCGCATGATCCGCAAAATGAGAGGCAGGGTCGATTCCAATCCGATCATTCCATTTGCTGCGTATTCGAATTCCACGTCCTTCTCAACCGAGCTGTGCGGCGCATGATCCGAAGCGATTACATCGATGGTCCCATCGGCAAGTCCGGCCTTGACTGCTTCGACGTCCTCGGAGCTTCTGAGCGGTGGATTGACTTTGTAGACCGTGTCGAAGGTCGAAATCAGTTCCTCGGTTAGAGTAAGATAATGTGGCGCGGTCTCCGCGCTGACGGGAATCCCCCGCCTTTTGGCATCGCGTATCAGCGCTACAGACCCGGCAGTGCTGATATGAGCTAAATGAAGCCTGCTCCCGGTAAGATCGGCGAGAAGAATGTCGCGGGCCACCATAATCTCTTCAGCCGCCCTTGGAATGCCCCTCATGCCAAGTTTTGTCGATACGGGCCCCTCATTCATCAGACCTGCGCCGCAAATGTCCAGGTCTTCGCAGTGACTTACGACCAGCAGGTCGAATGTTTTAGCATACTCCAGCGCACGCCTCATAAGCATGCTGTTCATGACGGGCCGGCCATCGTCGGATACGGCTACAACGCCGGCGGCGCGCAGTTCACCGTATTCAGACAGATTCCTGCCCTCGAGCCCCACGCTTATGGCTCCCACGGGGAATACCCGGCAGGATCCGTCATCCCTGGCCTTCTCCAGGATATACTGGGTTACTGCGGCGGAGTCGTTTACCGGGTGTGTGTTAGGCATACAGGCAACCGAAGTGAACCCTCCTGCCGCTGCGGCCAGCGTTCCCGAGGCGACGGTCTCTTTGTATTCTTCCCCCGGTTCCCGCAGATGGACATGCATATCGATGAGGCCCGGAACAATCCATTTGCCGTTCGCATCAATTTGTTCCAATTGATTGAGCTTGTCAGAGCCAATTTCGATGTGCGGGCTAATTTCGACTATGATTCCGTTCTCGACGAGAACGTCCGCAACAGCGTCCAATCCCATGGCAGGATCGATCACCCTGCCGTTTCGCAAGACGAGATTGACTAAATTCCTGTTCACTTCCATTATAACTCCGGGGAGAGGCAAAAAGCCGGATAGAGGGAGCGGATAAACTATCGTTGCGCGAGCAGATAGAGCAGCGCCATCCTCACGGCAACACCGTTTGTAACCTGTTTCAGGATGACCGAATAGGGGCCGTCGGCGACTTCAGGGCTGATTTCGACCCCACGGTTCATCGGACCCGGGTGCATAATCAAAACGTCTTTTTTTGCCGTCTTTAGCCTTTCAGCGTTTATACCGTAACAGGTCGCATACTCGCGCAGTGAAGGCAACAACATCTGCTGCTGTCTTTCCTTTTGAAGGCGGAGAACCATTATAACGTCAGCATCAGGTATGCATTGTTCCAACCGGTTTGACACTTGAACACCCATAGTGTCGATGTTGAGGGGAATCAGTGTGGCGGGGCCGCACACCACTACTCTGGACCCCATTTTTGTGAGGCCCCAGATATTGGAACGCGCTACCCTGCTATGGAATATGTCCCCGACTATGACGACGTTCAGGCCGTCCAGCCTGCCTTTGTTCTCAAGGATGGTCAGCATGTCGAGCAGGGCCTGGGAAGGGTGTTCGTGCATCCCGTCCCCCGCGTTGATGACCGACGCCGTCGTGCGCCTGGCAAGCATCTGCGGTGCGCCGGATGCGGAGTGCCGTATTACGAACACGTCAGGCCTCATGGCCTCCAGATTTTTGATGGTATCCAATAAGGTCTCGCCCTTGACCACCGAACTGGTTGAAGCCGATACCGAATAGGTGTCAGCGCTCAGTCGTTTTGCAGCTATATCGAAGGAAGTCCGCGTTCGGGTGCTCGGTTCGTAGAAAAGATGAATGATCGTTTTGCCTCTCAGGGTAGGCACCTTTTTGATGGCCCGCTCATTGATTTCCTTGAAAGATTGGGATAAATTCAGGATGTATTCGATTTCGGCGACCTCCAGGTCGCGAATGCCCAGAAGGTCTTTCCGGTTAAAGCCCATAGGGGTTCCTCACAAGGTCCTGGAGGACCACTTCAATCGCCGTGTTCAGTAGCTGTTGAGGAAAAGCTGGCGCCATGCGGCAGCTTCCAAGTTTTTAACCACTTACTTTATCACGAGACTGGCCCTAGAGGGTAATTCAAAATAGGTGATAGTGAAAAAATGAGAGCTGGTATAAGTATACCTTGCCGGCCTCGCATTTTCATCGCACTTTTTGATGAAGTTTTTTTCATTTTTGTTTTAAAATACGCAAGAGTTGGCCAAGAGCCGGATAATCCTTGCGGTTCCATATCAGCCGGTTGACAGCGGCTGGTTTTGACGGGGCCGCATATTTATTTTGAAAGGAGTAGTAATGCCGAGAGTCCCAATCACCAAGACGGGATACGAGAAGCTTAAGAGTGAATTGAAGCGCCTTCAAAAAGTAGATCGCCCCTCAAATATTAAGGCGATAGAGGAAGCTCGCGGCCACGGGGACATTTCGGAAAACGCCGAGTTCGAGGCTGCGAAACAACAACAGGGCATAATAGAAGGCAAGATCCAGGAACTGAACGGAAAGATCCGGGACTCAGAAATAGTTGATTTGCCTCAGGATGTGGACGGAAAAGTCATCTTTGGATGCAAAGTGATCGTGGAAGACCTCGAAACGGGAGAGGTCAGTTCATATCGACTGGTCGGTCCGTATGAGGCCGACGTTCAGGAGGGAACAATATCCATTACATCTCCTATCGGCAAAGCCCTCATCGGCCGCGAAGAGGGAGATGAAGTAAAAGTTCAGGCGCCCAAAGGCATCCGGAACATCGAAATCCTCGAAATCCAACCTTGAAATAACCCTTTGCGCTGCAACATCGGCTCCCTGACGCCAGTGAGCCGCTGTACCTATTTGCAAACCAAGAGGCTGTATCATAATACATTAGTTATCTTTCGCTAACTAATATTATAATTATCCTAACATGCTGTATTTTAGCAATATTTTAATTGCCATTCTTTGTGCCTATGTTTAAAATTCTCCACGTTTAAAATTCTTATGTTATTAAGTGATATCCCGAAGGAGCCGCAAGCTATGAAGCTTCCGAAGTTTTTTTGGACATTTTTCTTTGCCGCAGCGATGAGTATGGCCGTGTGGACGGGTTTTGCCCCCACACACGCTGTGTTCGCTCAGAATCACACGATCGACGATCCCATGCCTTCCTTTGAGAACAGTTATGAAACCGACCACTTCGTCCTCAAATGGACAAACAGGAGCAGGGACTCGTATGACAATATCAGCGATCCTCAGATTATCAAGGACACGGGGGAATATCTCGAGGTAGCCTGGGAGAAATATACGGCGCTGTTTGGAAGAAAACCTTATACGGCTCCTGGTCGGGACAAAATAGAGGTAGTTTTTCGAGATATCGACTGCTACGGGGTTGCCGATCCTCCAAACGGGCCGATTCAATTCAATGCGTCTGCCTGGGTACATAACAGCGGTATCCGGCAGCCGACTTCAGCCCACGAACTATTCCATAAAATGCAGTACGCATACGGGTATAAAACCAGGTGGAAACCGCGAGAACCATATATGTGGTTTACGGAGGGCACCGCCGCGTGGGCCGAGGTCTATGTGTGGGGAAGGGTGAGCCGAACCTGCAAGGTGGACACGATCTTCAAAGATTGCAAGCTGGGTCTGTATGAAGCAGAAGATATGGCGATGCCTTTCTGGATCTATTTTGTCCAGGGCAATCATGAGCACCCAAATCATCAGCTCATGGTGAAGCTTTTCGAAAAATGCGAACAGCTTGGAGATGAGAAGAAGGCCCTTACGCAAGTATTGACCGAGGCATACGGCTCGGCTGACGTCTTTCTCATGAATTTTGGAAAGGACCGCAAGCACGGATTCTGGAGCGGCGCCTGCGACCTGCCCTATAGCTGTATCCTTGGACCCGACGGCAAGGACCTGGTTCAAGAAGTCAGGGATATGCAGCAAAGAAGGTAAAAAATAAGAAATTCGTATTCTACGCAAACGGCCGGGCACGCGCACCGCGGGTTCCCGGCCGTTTTGCTCCAAAGCAATTTCGTGTATGATTCCCACAGAGCCGGTCGGCGATCGACCACTTCGAGCAATGTAAATGTTACGATTTCGCGACAGAGATTTTCGAGGCTCAAGTTCGTTTAATTCTCCTTCCATTTTTACCCGAAAAAAGTTTACATTCTGGAAAGATGATTCCCCTTCCGCTCGCTTTATAATTTGAACCGCCGTCCAAGGCCCGATTGCGCCTGTGGGGCAGGTTTTAGAGTGAGCTGTAGGAGGTCCTAAAAAAGGTCCTGGAGAGTTCTGATGCGTAAGACCTATGTGATCGATACAAACGTTTTGCTGCACAATCCGAACGCACTTTTCGCGTTTGAAGACAACAACGTCGTGGTACCTTTTGCGGTAATCGAAGAAATAGACAATCAGAAGAAAAGACAGGATGAAATAGGGAGAAACGCCAGAGTTGTTTCAAGGGAGCTGGACGCGCTCAGGGAATCGAACAGGCTGTCCGAAGGTGTTGACCTGCCCCAGGGGGGGCGGTTGACTATCGAGCTCAATCATGCGGGCCTGGTGGATTTCCCGAAGGGACTTGATCCGGAAAAATATGACAACCGGATTCTCGCGGTTGCCTACAATCTGAGCGTTTCGGGAAGCGAACCGGTCACGCTTGTGACGAAAGACCTGAATCTGCGGATTAAAGCCGACGTGCTCGGTCTGCGAGCCGAGGATTTCTACAACGACAAGGTCGATTACGAGCAACTCTACACAGGCGTCGGCGAGGTATATCTGTCAGCCCAGGAACTCGACAGGTTCTACAAGGAAGGCAAGCTCAACCACAACGCTCATCCTGCTCTTCCCAACCAGTTCATGCTCCTGAAATCCAGCGAAAATCCCTCCCAGTCTGCGCTTGCTCGCCACTACCAGGGTTCGCTTGTGCCCCTTGTATATGGTGAGGCGAACTGCTGGGGGATAAGGGCGTTGAACAAGGAACAGAAATTCGCGTTCGAACTTCTTTTGAACGATCAGGTAAAAGTCGTTACCCTGGTTGGTCGCGCCGGAACGGGAAAAACGTTGCTGGCCCTTGCGGTCGGGCTTGAAAAAGTACTCGAGGAAAACGCTTACAGCAGGCTTCTGATAACACGTCCTGTAATTCCCATGGGTGACGACATCGGGTTTTTACCGGGAACGAAGGAAGAGAAGCTTCGGCCCTGGATGCAGCCGATCTATGACAATCTCGAATTCCTTTTCAGAAACTGCTCGGAGCCTTACGAAGTGCTTCAGGACCTTACCCGGAAGGGAATGGTCGATCTGGAGGCGCTCACCTATATCCGAGGGCGCAGCATCCCACGGCAGTTCATAATTTGCGATGAGGCCCAGAACATGTCTCCTCACATGATCAAGACGCTCATCACCCGGGTTGGAGAGGATACAAAAATTGTCCTTACGGGGGACCCCGAGCAGATCGACCATCCCTATCTCGATGCCAGCAGCAATGGATTGACCTACCTGGTCGAGAGGATCAAGAACGAGGAGATATCCGGCCACGTGGTTCTGGTCAAAGGAGAACGTTCGAAAGTGGCCGAAATGGGTGGGAAGCTATTGTAAACGGGTAGCGTATCCACTTTTTCTGTTTCCGTTTCACGGCGGTCATGCACTGCACGATTGACGCGAACCTGTATTGGAACTTATATTTACCAAAGCTAAATGGTGATGAAGTTCCACCATAACTGCCCTTTCGAGGGATGATGACTTCTGCTTTTGTATTGAAGGCGGAAGTTTTTTTTTGAGATCGGCCGGCCGCGAGTAATGGCGTGATTCAGTCCCCGGGGAGGTAGCTTCATGTTCGATTATGCGCAACTCAGAGACGTTCTGTTTGGTATTCTCACGCAACTTGAAGGGACCGTGCGCGAGGTCACCTCGAAATCCCTGGGTGAAACCAGGACCAAACTCGAAGAGGAAGCTTTTAACCTTGTAGTCCTCGGTCAGTTCAAACGGGGTAAATCGACTTTCATCAATGCTCTTTTGGGGGAGAATATTTTACCGACCGCTATCGTGCCGCTTACCTCGGTTGTCACAATCCTTCGCTATGGTCCAAAGCTGAAAGTCGAAGTGGACTATATGAACGACCGTGTAGAACAAATCGATCTTACCGGTCTTGCGGCCTTTATAACGGAGAGGGAAAATCCTCAAAACAAGAAGGGAGTGAAAGAAGTCACGGTCTTTTACCCTTCGCAATACCTGAAAGGCGGCGTCCGCATCATCGACACTCCGGGTGCGGGCTCGATCTATAGCCACAATACGGAGGCGGCTTATGCCTACCTGCCGTATGTCGATGCGGGAATCTTTGTCGTCTCTGTTGACCCGCCGCTTTCCAAAAGCGAGCACCAGTTTTTAAAGGACGTTCGAGAGTTTGTTGATAAGGTTTTCTTCGTTCTCAACAAAGTCGATCAGGTAAGCGACAGCGACCTAAAAGAATCTTTGGAATTTACGGTCCGTGTCATCGAAGAAGAAGTCGGGCAGGGGAAAGTCAGGATCTATCCTCTGTCGGCGCGATGGGCGCTTGAAGGGAAAAAGGCCGGGGACGATCTTCTCCTGGAGCGCAGCCTCCTTCCTGAATTTGAAAGACAACTTCTGGACTTCCTGGCCCGTGAAAAAGGCAGGGTATTTCTGCAATCGGTCGTGAACAATTTGTTGAAATTGATCTCGGACGAGACCATCTCCTTTCAACTCGAACAGGAAGCCATCAAGCTCCCGCTTAAGGATCTCAAGACAAAGATCGAGCGTTTCGAGCAGGAAATGAAAGGCATCGAGAAGGACCGTGAGAACAATCAATTTTTGCTCAAGGGCCATTTGAGCAAGATCCTTTCAGAGTTGGACGAAGAAATATCCGGATTCAAGAGGGAAAAATCGCCTGCGCTCCAAAGGGAGCTTGAAGAAGAATACCTGAGGTTGGTGAAAAGGGGAGCGGGTGGTTTCCGGGAACAGCTTGAACGATTTGTTTTCGACAGAATTCGAGAGACGTTCAATCCATGGCGACTGCAGCTTGCAGAAAAGATTTCCTCCCGGCTCGAGGATGCACATGGGGAATTTGCGGGCAAGATAAACGAAATCATCGAGCGGATTTTGACTCTGACCAGTGACATTTTCGAGTTGAAATTGAAGCCTTTTACTTCGGTGGAGGGCCTGAGCAAGAAGAGCGATTTTTATTTCATGCTGAAGGACGATCCCGTGGGGCTCGAATTGGTCCAGCTTGCTGTTACCTCGGCTTTACCTTCGTTCATTGCCAGGAAAATGATTTTAAAGAGCATGAAGGAGGCGGTTGCGGAACTCCTTGACCGGCACTGCGGAAGGGTGCGCTATGACTTGGTCAATCGTGTAACCAGGACAATGAAGGATTTCCAGAACTCTTTGAATGAAAAGATCGATCTTACGCTGGCGGGAATCCGCATCTCTTTTCAAAAAGCCCTGGCCCTTCACCAGGCGGGGAAAGACAACGTCGAAAAGAGCTTGGGAGAGCTTAGCGAAAAGCTGGGTTCTATCGCAGGCATTCATTCGGAACTGCTGGGCTATGCAGCTTTATTGAATCACGACGGCACGAATGAGGCGCGGGGACAGGTTTTGCCTCCCGGCAGGACTTCCTGAGAAGAACGTAACGGATATGCCCGGAGACCCCATGGCGCGGACAGATTTGTCCGAATCATTTAGAGTAACGTAGATCGCAAAAGGCGACCGGCTGATCGATGGCTTGCACATTTGTGCCATAAAGGGGAAAAAGTCTTTGATCGCAAGGCGGATTATGGCAGGATACTCCAAGCATCCGTCGATTCGGCGCCTGAAATTGAAGTTATTACAGAGAATAATGTATCTGAAATCGAGAATCGAATACCTCTAGCGCTCCTTTCACGACTTCCAACTATTTTATCATTGCTCACAAAGAAATAGCTTTCGTCTCGCCTGCTGGATTCTTCTTTCCACAAAGCGCCGCGGTGAAGAGAAAAAGCCGGGAACAGATCACTCTTGAAGCGTTGAGAGGGAAGCTATGAGCATTAGAAATCTGGAATTGTTTTTGAAACCCTCCTCGGTTGCGCTGATCGGAGCTAGTACAAGGCCCAATTCAGTTGGCGCCGTAATCTTGAAAAACATTCTTGCGGCAGGGTTTAAGGGCGATGTTTTTCTCGTCAACCCAAAGCACCGGACCATGAACGGATTGACAACCTATCCAAATGTCGCCTCTCTTCCAAAGTCTCCGGATCTGGCAGTGATTGCAATCCCCCCGGATTCGGTGCCCGAAGTCATAGCCGAAGTCGGAGCTTGCGGGACGAAGGCCGCTGTAGTCATTACTGCGGGTTTAGGAGAAGGCGGTTTACAAGGCGGTCTGGAACTCCGCCACGCTATGCTGAATGCTGCGCAGCTTCATTCCCTCAGGATCGTCGGTCCCAACTGTCTCGGCATCATGGTGCCGGGCTCCTGCCTCAATGCCAGTATGGCACACATTTCACCCATTGCGGGCGACATTGCTTTCATCTCACAGTCCGGGGCGCTGCAAACTGCAGTCTTAGACTGGGCAACATCGCAAAATATCGGATTTTCACATGTGATTTCACTCGGCAGCATGGCTGACGTGGATTTCGGCGATATGCTGGATTATTTATCAACCGATCTGACCTCCCAGGCCATCCTTCTGTACCTGGAAGTGGTCACCAATGCGCGCAAGTTTATGTCGGCGGCACGGGCCGCTGCGCGGATGAAACCGGTGATTGTATTCAAAGGCGGCAGACATAAGGAAGCTGCGGAGGCTGCTGCAACACACACCGGGATGGTGACGGGAATCGATGCCGTCTATGACGCCGCTTTCCGTCGCGCCGGGATGCTGCGAGTGCACGATATTCAGGCGCTCTTCAGTGCTGTTGAGGCTCTCGCCAGGATGCCAAGGTCCCTAAGAGGAGATAAGCTTGTCATTCTGACCAACGGCGGCGGAGTTGGCGTACTTGCCGCCGATGCACTGATGGATGAAGGTGGACATCTTGCCAAACTGTCCTCCAGCACGGTATCCGGCCTGAACGCCGTTCTTCCAAAAATCTGGTCTCACCGCAATCCCGTTGACATCCGCAGCGATGCACCTGCCGGCCGCTACGCAAATTCACTGCAAATCCTTCTCAAGGATAAAGCCGCCGATGGGATTCTTGTATTAAACTCTCCCTATGCCGTTGCGAGCGGCAAAGAAGTGGCTCTGGCAGTCATAGATACAATCAAGAGTCATGAGAGCAAAAAGCCTGTAGTGTTGACGAGTTGGTTGGGAGGGGCCGGCGCGGTAGAGCCGCGCCGTTTGTTTGCGGAAAATCTCATCCCCACATACGAAACCCCGGCTCAAGCAGTACGTGCTTTCATGCAGGTGATTAAATATCAGCAAAATCAGGAAATGTTGATGGAGACTCCGCCAAGCATCCCGGAGTCTTTTACTCCCGACACGCCGAAAGCCAGGCATGCAATCGATCAAGCGCTGGCAGAAGGACGAGGATGGCTTACAGCAAGCGAGGCCTGTGCCGTCCTTGATGCCTATACCATCCCGACGGCTCCATTCAAGACATGGACGTTCCCGTGCCCCGATAGCAACAATGAGCCGTCCATAACGGCTTCAGAAGAGCCGGTTTTACGCCGATCCGAAGTTGACGACCTGATGATAGAAGCCTTTGATGATCTTCAGTTCGGTCCGGTGATCCGGTTCGGTTTTGGTGTCCCGGATACGGAATTCTCCCATACGAGGGTATTCGCCCTTCCGCCGCTTAGTCTGTCTTTGGGGAAAGAACTCATTGCCCGAGCCCTGATCGTAAGCAGGTTTCACAGTCGGGGAAGCGTGAGAGGCGTGAACATGGAAAGTCTTGCGCTCACTCTGGTGAAGGTATCGCAGATCATCATCGACATAGATGAGATTGCAGAGTTGAGAATACATTCACTGCTGGGCCCGGATGGTGTTTTGGCAATGGATACACGGATAAGAGCAGTCAAAAACAGAGCCCCCGCCGGTGAGCGCCTGGCCATTCGCCCATACCCGAAAGAGCTGGAGACATCTGTGATATTGCCTGACGGCAGAACTTTCCAGATACGGCCAATACGACCGGAGGATGAGCCGGTTTTTCGAACACTTTTTTCAGGTCTTTCGGCTGATGAAATTCGCATGCGTTTTCTGCATTCCATGAGGACGCTCTCACATAGCCAGGCGGCGAGGCTGACACAAATCGACTATGACCGGGAAATGGCTCTGGTGGTTGCCGCACCTGCAGATGCACGTGAACAGGAACTCTGCGCACATGTGCAGCTTCTCTGCGACCCCGATAATGAACGAGGTGAGTTTTCAATCCTGGTGCGTCGTGACATAGGCGGCAAAGGGGTCGGGCGGATGCTCATGCAGCGCATAATAGCATATGCCCGCAGCCGAGGCATCAAGGAGATCTTCGGGAACGTGCTGAACGAGAACAAAGCAATGTTGAGGCTTGCCGAAACACTTGGTTTCACCTCGCATTTTGATCACGAAAGCCCGGGATCAGTAACAGTCTCATTGAAACTGTGATTTATTTCTGCCGAACCAAAACTCCGGGGCTCAGCTTTTCGACACAAGTCTGCGATGCCGCTGTCTCCGGGGTTTTTGAGATCCCCCGACTCGCGAGCGCGCCTACCTGTGGTCGACCACGAATGTTTTGGAATAAATATTGTCGAATGAAATCTCCGTGGCCAGTTGCGCTACATCCGTAGGGTCTGCGCCGGTCGCCCTTTCGAATCCCCTCAGTGCGGGCTGGTTGCTCGCCAGTATTTCCTCTTCCCCGGATGATGCCAGGTGACTTCCCGTGATCTCTTCGAGTTGTGAGAGTATCTGTCCGGCGAGGTCCTGCTTCTTGGACTCTTCGGAAGAGGCATACTTCTGGTATGTATATTCGATATCGAGCAGACGCTGGTCTGAGGCGATAAGATAGAATGTCTCATTGCCGGGCCTGTTGTCGAGTTGGAACCATTCTTTTCCTTTGGGCGAATAGTAGTTGCGGGCAGTCTGGTAGTCTGTATCGAATTGCTTCAGACTGTACGGGAAGAGCATGGCAAAATTCCCCTGCGAGTCCTTGTGGATCAGGTAGACGAAGCATTTTTTCCTGATCTGGATCATCATCTTGAGCTTATCCCCGGACTTCAGGACCATTTGATTGCTCACCGGTTCGACCTTCGCAGGATTAGACGAGGCGCGGATTGCTCCGAAAGCCCAGAGTATCCTGGCCTCATTTTTCCCTTTTTGGGGACCCGGCGCTGCCAGGCAGAACGAATGGAATATGAAGACTAACGCCAGCGCCAACGATAGAGCCTTTGTGTAAAACCACATACTTTTCCCTTTCTCAAAGGAGTTGTGAAGCTCCGGATTCTACGCTTTTTGCGCGCCGATGGCAAATGAGCGGTCCTTCCTCAAAATAATGTGGTCAAGAGTTCATATAAAAGTCGTACGGGCTTTTGTGGGCTTGGAAAATGGCTGTTGACCCTATGCGTGTTTCGGGATACAAGATTTTAGTCAATTAGGAGGTCTACACAGGGGCTGCTGAATGATCATAAACGATGATATCCTTGAGCGAACATGCAAGGATATGATTGAAACCATCCTCCTTTGCCTGTCCGAGGCGACAAAGGGAACAATCTACAGAATCGGCCCAATGCCCGAGCTGCGTACGATTCGAGTTACATCCGGCGTTCGTGATGAAGCTGCTGGGGAAATCTTATGGGGCCTCGAGGAATATTCGGACTACAATTCTCCCGGAAAGTGCTGGGATGACTATAAAGACATGCCGGGTCGCCCGCTGGAGGCAATGGCCTGGTGCGTCGAGAAGGGCAAAAGCTGGACCGCAGACGACCCTCAGGAGGATCGGCGCAGCGTGCGAAAACAGCTTAATGACGAAGTCGAAGACTACCATCACATGGAACCCGTTCTGATTAGGAAATCCTATCTGTACGGGGACCAGACCGGCGAACCTGAATATCCTGTAGATTGGCGCCAAAATCCGATTTGGAAAGACTGTGATGATTTAGTCGTTGCCGTAATAAAGATTCACTTCAAGAAAGGCATGATAAATAGAGGAGACCACTCCACCAAGGTCATCAAGAAGCTTTCTCGCACGCTTGGTACCCAACTGCTCTCACTCCACATCCGTGAAACTCTTTCCGATGCGCAGAAAGAGCTTGCGCGCCAGCGCCTCCAGAGCTGCAATGTTCTGGCCCACGAGCTGAGGAATACGCTTATCAAGCTTGGGTTCATCTTCTCGGCGATAAATGCCGAGATAAGTTTTCTGAGGGAGCAGTGGGAGTCGCAGATCGCTCTGGCTTGCCCGGACATCGAGACCAAGAGCGGCATATTGGAGAAACTGAGTCAGCTCATTGTGTCGAACCAGCCTGCGGAAGAGGGATCAACCAAGCTGGCCCTGCTTTGCGAAAAGCTTATCGCCGAACAGAGCGAACTTGCCTGCTTGCCGCTCATGCCCGGCCTCGGAGAAAAATGGGTGGACAACAAGATCCGGCCCAAATGGCAACAACTGATGGTGGAAAGCGACGCGTGGGAGGCAAGCCGCGAAGAGATACTGTCGCTTCTCGGCCGCCTGAAAGAAGCGATGTGGCTGGGGACTAACGAGGATCTGCTTTGCAAAGTCGAGCATCTGCCCGATGATCTCAGGTCGATCTGGCCCAAGCTCGCCTATGTCGATTTCACCGTAGACAAACTGACTACACTCGAGCAAATTCTTAAGTTCCTGGACCATCCTGAACTGAAAATACCCCATAAACAGCAGACCAAAAAGATATTGACCTCGCTTAAGGCACTCGCCGAGATGATCCCTGAAGTAGAGGAGAGGACAAATCGTATTATCCTTTCCCTCAAGAACGGTTCGTTCGAAACGATTTAAATCCCCGGGGTCCCGTAGCAGCTTACCAAGGGTAGAACAGTTCTTCTCTGGTTAGAAGCTCGCACCCGGTTCCTGTCACCCGAACCATGTTTTCGAGCCGCACTCCTCCGAATCCGGGCAGGTAGATTCCTGGTTCCACCGTCACGATCATATTCTCTTCGAGCTGTGTGGGGTCCACTTTTCTGAGGCCCGGCTTTTCGTGGACCGCAAGTCCAACTCCATGTCCCAGCCCGTGGCCGAATCTGTCGCCGTATCCAGCATCTGCGATGAGATCTCGGGCCGCCGAATCGACCAGAATCGAATCTACCCCTGCGCGAATTTTATCCTGCGCTGCAAGCTGAGCTTCGCGGACTATTTTGTATATTTCCTTGAGTTTGGGGTCCGGAGCGCCTGCAATCCATGTCCGGGTCATATCCGAGCAGTAGCCCTCCAGTTTGGAGCCGAGGTCGAGGATTACGGACTCGCCGGCGTCGATTAGCCTGTCAGTCGGGACCGCATGCGGAAGGGCGGCATTTGGGCCGGCAGCGACAATGGGTGGAAATGAAACCGCCTGGCCACCATTTTCTCGGATTGTCTTTTCAATGAGCCATGCCATTTCTATTTCCGTCCTGCCAGGGGCGAGTGCGTTCCAAACCGCTTGGAGCGCCCTTTCAGTAAGCCTTATGGATTTTACGATCTTCTCGATTTCAGTATCGTCTTTTACAATCCTGAGCCGCTCAACAAGGTCTTCAGTAGCGATAATCTTCGCCGTGGGCCTGGCTTTGGAGAGGGCCTCCTCCACCTCTTTGAACTTCTTGAGCGTAAGGAAATGCGCCTCCACTCCCAGCCTTTCGGACTTGAGCTCCAAAAGCAGGTCTGGCAATAGCTGTCTGAGTCCTGTGGAATAAATCGCAAACTTGAAATCCCGGGCCTCCCGCCTTGCGGCCTCTTCATATCGTGGGTCGGTCAGCAGGTATTTCTCAGTCCTGGTAATGAGGAGGCACCCGGAGCTTTCGGTCAACAAAAGGTCCTCGGCTTCGAACCCGCTGAGGTAATAGCGGTTCTCAGGGACAGCAACGAGAAAAGTGTCCAGTTCCTGCTGCAGCATGAGACTACGGAAACGATCGAGTCTTTCGGAAAAAGGATTCGTCTGCATGTGTCTCTATTGTCTCCTTGAAGTTAGCACTCTACACGGCCGGATTGTATGCATTCAATAATTGCTTGTCCAGTGCCGATTCCCGGATAGAAAAAATGAGGTAGACAGTACTTCGCAAAGACTTAAGCGGGCGCGCTCGGCCTTGAATACCGGTTGGGCGGTTTCTTCTTCGAGGCTTTCGTTTTTGGCCCGGGATGCTTATCAAAAGTTAATTATTACAAACACTTACTTAAAGAGAGGAATGCGGCATGAAAAAAGATTGCGTCTACATGAGAAAATGTTACAGGCATGGTTCTGCGCTTGAGTCAACGGGTGCAAAGCTGTTATGCAATGATGGCGAGTGGGAAAAGGACCTCGGTCAGACGGAAGACCGCAAGACTTAAGCTCCTGGAGAAGCCATGTCGGATATGTAACGGAATCTTGCTGGAACACCAGCATCCGGGCGGGTTTGGCGAACATCGTTTTAGGGGTGATTATAATAAACAAACGGCGGGTGAAACCAACAGGGGCAGAAAGGGCAGCGTTCGTGAGACATGCGGAATTAGAGGCGCCCCAACCCGATAGGCGCTGATAAACCCTAAAGAACTTCCAGCGTGATGCCAAGGACTGATTCGATATGTCCCTGGACCTGCTCAATCTGCTCGCTTGTTGCCTGGGGACCCAGATAAAAGTTTTCACAATCCAGGGCGTCGATCAGCCCTTCACGGTACATCTGAAACCAGAACGGCATGGTGGGGTGAAATCCGATCTCCGGGTCGGGCGAATCAGGAAATTCAAGAAAGATCTCACCTTTGAATATCTCTCTGAGCCACCGGAGAGCTTCTCTGCCCATGCCCTGCCGCCGTTCGCCCAAGACCTCCAGATGATAGAGCGTTATCTCCTTGCTGCCATCGTCGGTAAGGCAGAGGCTCATCTGTCCCTTGAATCGGCCCGGGACCTCAAACTGGAGAACCTCCATGGGGCCATAGCCCTTCAGGACCGTCAGCAATTCCGGAATGGAGAGGCTAATGTGATATGCCTTCCATTTGGCGCCCTTCCAATCGACACTTTCCATGTGAGCCATCTCCCGAAATTCGGGTCGAAAATCTCCCCGGGATAACTCCTGGAACATGGCCGCTCATTTTGCGTTTGGCTATCGACAGGGCGCGGCGCAGCTCCGGCTCCCATGTGGGATTGAATTGGCAGGAATCGCTTTGCTCGCTCTGAACAAAGACACAAGAACTAAGGGGTGGGTCTTGTTTTAAGCAGTCCCTGCTTTCGAAAAGCAGGATTCAGTAGCGATCACCTTTTTGCAGCACGACGGGGTGAATACCCAATATCTGAATCTCAGGGCAAAGCTCATACATCCTGGACTTGATTTCATCGGTTCGCATCATGAAGATTCCAGTCGAGAATGAGATGGAGGAACAGGTCTAGGAATCGAAAGTTGGCGCCGGATCTTCCGGTGCCGGTACAAGAGCCGTCAGCGTGAAATTCTTTTAGTGGCTCAATTGACGCAAAGCTTCAAAAAGAGCAATTCCTACAGTAGTCGCAAGGTTCAAACTTCGAACTCTGATCCTATCAATTGGTACTTTTACCACATCTCCAGGGTAGGAAGCAAGCAATTCTTCGGGCAGGCCTCTTGTTTCAGGCCCGAACACGAGGCAGTCTCCGGTACAAAAAGAGAAATCATAATACAACCTGGGGGCGCGGGCCGAGAAGTACACCAGGCGTGAGTGGCGCACATCGGAATGTGCGGCATCGAAATCGGCATAGAGCTTCATTCGGACATGCGGCCAGTAATCAAGGCCAGCCCGCTTGAGCAGCTTGTCCGTAAGTCGAAAACCAAGCGGACCGACCAGGTAAAGAGGCGTGTGGGTAGCCGCACAGGTCCGCGCAATGTTCCCGGTGTTTTGCGGTATTTCGGGCTGGTAGAGTAGGACGCCGAGCTTTTCACATGAACGGAAACGAGGGGTACAGGGTATATCTTCCCGGGTGTTGTCCGTACCAAAGCCGTCGTGAATCAATCGCCGTTCCGGGTGCGAACCGCGCGCACGAAAAAGTTGGCATAGTTTTCCTCTACCAGATACATGCCGCCGTAATAAAAATCGGCATAACATGCCTGATGACCTTCAGACTGTGTCGAGGACCAGCAATTGCGTTGTTTTTCGAATATGGGATCGATGTAGAGGCCGCTGATGCGGTTCTCTTCGGCCAGAATGAGGGTGGCCAGTTCATCTTGGGTGGGATAACGCCAGTCGTTGTATCCCGCAAAACTCTCAGTGTTGAGCTTATCAATACATTCAAAGCCGCCTTTCCAGACGATCCTGTCGGTACATGCGCTTCGCTGCCACATAAGACCGGTTTGCCTGTCAAAAACGACATTGTCCTTTTCCAGGATAAATCTTTCTTCCATGATACCTCCGGCGTTAATCGGTTTTGCCAAAGTTGTGCGGCGCAGAACAGAGCCTAAACTCCAAGAGTATATACTCTGGAGACGAAAAATACAAAAAGATACAGCGAGGGACGTGTTTATAATTATGTGCGATTCGCCCTGCGGAGAATCCAGGGGGGCGCCCGGCAAGGTACTTTGTTCGCAGTGGTTTTATGCGTCCGCGAGCGCACCCCTGAACACGTTGCTAGTGCTTATGCGAATGTTCATCCTGACTCTTCTCATGACCATGGTGCTCATGATCGTGGTCTCCATGCTCGCCCTCGTGGGAATGACCTGCATGTCCCTTTGCATGCTCATGCTTGTGGTCGTGAGCATGTTCGTGTTCATGCCGGTGTTCGTGAGAGTGTTTTGTGCCGCCATGCAAATGTTCGTGAGAGTGGACGTGTTCGTGTTCATGTTCGTGAGTATGTTCGTGACCTTCTTCCATATTGATCTCCTCAACTTAAACGGCTCAATTCAAATTATCCCTTATTCTATATTGAGGTAGGCAGGTCGCAGCGAATCGTCAAGCCGGAGCATGTATATTTTCTGTGACCCCCCGCTGACTGAGTTAACACTAACCCGAATTCATGATTACCGGGAATTAATAATGAAAATCCTTAATTCTCGGGAACTAAACGTGAAAATCTTTAATTCTTTGGGGCTGCCTGCCGTTATGTACTTTAGAGGAGGACAGCGGCCTTGCTGCACTGTCTGAATTTTGTACGTGCGGATCTCTCTCTGTCCATTGTGGCACAGGATAAAAAACCGCACTTGTAACAGATTGTTTTATTCTTGATTACAGGCAAAGCTTGTTCATGGTATAAGCCTAGCTCAGATGGCACTGCGCTCCGGGGAATTTCGATTTGGGCGAAGGGTGGGGGAATGGCCAGCAATCCGTTAGATGAGAGCGAAATTCGATACCAGATTGCCCAAATCGAAGAGCTTCCCGCTTTGCCTCAGTCCATTAAAAGGCTGATTGAAATAATTCACTCGGAAATTGATACGCCCGGGGAGCTCGAAAGCATCATCGGCTACGACCCGTCGCTGGCGGCCAAGGTGGTGATGGTTGGAAATACCGCCTATTATGGATACCGGGGAAAAGTAAAGACACTTTCAAAAGCAATAGCGATTATAGGGGTTAACCAGGTAAAGGCGATCTGCATTTGCACCCTGCTGATGAATCTGCTTTCGAATGGGCGCGTAGTCAGTCCGGTTCACCGGGAAATGCTCTGGAAACATTCGTTTGCCAGTTCTAAAATCGCTGCCGAGATAACCAAGAGGCGCCCCTGGATGAACCAGGACGAAGCGGCTGTGCTCGGCTTGATTCACGACCTTGGCTGGATCGTGATGGCGATGTACTTCAACGAGCAGTTCGTTGCTATTTTTGAAACCGCAGCAAGAAGGAATATTCCCCCCTGGTGCGTTGAAATGCAGTATGGCCTGGCGCATACTCAGCTTGGCAAGTACCTGGCGTCGAGGTGGGCTTTTCCTGAATCATTCAAGGCAGTGATCGAGTTCCATCATTCTCCGGAAATGAGTAAGTCTTTCAAGACGGAGGTCAGGTTGATGCATCTGGTCAATGTTCTCAGCCATTCACGTGAGTACCCTGAACTGGTAAATGACGAGTTCACACTCTCTCATTGCCGGGAACTCTACATTTGCGAGGATGAGTGGCTGGAAATTCAGGAGAGTATGCAAAATATCTGGCCTGAAGTTGACCAGCTATGGAATCTGCTCAGATAAAGAGGAAAGAGGATGGACCAGTTGGCTAATGATTTATTGAAAATGGGCCTCCTTGGGGCAAAGGGGCAGAGCGATGAAACAGGCCATTCTCTGGCCATGATTCAGCGCTTTGCGGAGGCAGTGTCCCATGACCAGGAAGAAGCCACGGCATGCCAGCATTTCGTCCGGATCATAATAGAAGAAACCTGCTTTGAGAACTGTTCGATTCTTTTCTGGAATCAGCTTACCAGCAGGCTTTCGCTGGTCGCCGCATACGGTTTGGACGATCAACTCGAGGTGGCTTCCCGCCGCTACAGGCAAAATCTGCGCTTTGGAGCCGGTCAAAGCATTGCAGGGCTCGTATTTTCTTCCGGGGAATCTGTTTTCATTGAAAATACGGCTGAGCATCCAATCCCTGAAATACCAGATGCAGTTGTAACGCCTGTTTCGCTCGCCTGTGTTCCTATTCTCAACTTGGGCGTGCTTAACCTCAGCGCATATCGTCCTCAGAAATTCACTGACCAGATCAGGCGAAACTGGGAGATAATCGGCAAGATTATCGGGCATCTCACGGTCGGCATGCAGTACGCCAGGGATGCCGGCGAGGTCGGCCATCCGGCCGGACTCGAGACTTCGACATCGGTGAATCCGGATTCCAGGGCCAGTCACATCTCCGACCTTATCCTCGATTTCATTCCCCAGGGGATCTGCATCCTGGATATGGAAGGCAGGATAGTACGAATCAACCGGAGCATTCTGAAAATGCAGGGCGAAAACCTGCCTGACATTACGGGTCGCTCGCCGGCCGTCCTTTTCCAGGACTCGGCCATTTTCGGAAAGCTCCTGGCCAGGGCATCGGAATCGGATGCGGGGCAGGTGGAAAAAACAGATGTGAATCTGATGAACTCATGCGGTGAGACTTATCTGGCTGATATTAATCTCGTCCGGCTCCAGGAGGAGGGCCGGTCGGTAGGCTACCTTCTCGTTATAGAAGACATTACCAGAAAAAAAGCCTTTTCCGACAAAATTATCCAATCCGAGAAGCTTGCGGCGCTCGGTACTATGGCTGGAGGCGTCTCGCATGATTTCAACAATCTTCTGATGGCGATTCTCGGACACATTCAGCTCATTTTGCCGCAAATTGAAGACGAGGAAATTCGGCGAAGGCTTCAGAATATAGAAAAAGCGGTCTATGACGGCTCAAATACCGTCAGGCGGCTCCAGAGGTTCACTGAGAGGGAACGGGACCCCAAAGCGATCGCATCAACCATCGATGTTGAAGAAGCGGTCAAAGACGTTGTCGAACTTACCAGGCCGCGCTGGAAAAACCTCATGGAAAGGTCAGGCCGCACGATAGACATCAAGATGGATCTCGCTCCGAACTGCCTTGCTGCGATCAATGCCTCCGACCTGAGAGAGGTCCTTACCAATCTTCTTCTCAATGCCATCGACGCAATGCCCCAGGGAGGGATAGTCAACTTCCGGTCATGGTGCCAGGGCGAGCTGGTTTTTCTCGATGTCAGCGACACCGGCATCGGGATGAGCAAAGATGTCGCAGAGAGGATTTTCGATCCGTTTTTTACTACAAAGGGGATCGGAAACTCCGGGCTGGGATTGAGCGTCTCGTGGAGCCTCATCGGCCGTTATGGAGGCGACATACAGGTGAAAAGCAAGTCGGGCAAAGGCACCACTTTCACCATTAAGCTCGCCAGGGCGGAAGCAGTAAAGACGAATGCAGTCTCCAAAACCGGCGAAGGTACAAGTTCCTATCGCCTTCTGTTGGTCGAAGACGAACCGGAAATCCTGAACCTGCTCCGGGACATGCTGCGGCTCAAGGGGCACCGCGTTGTGGCGATGAGCGACGGTGAAAAGGCCCTGGAGCTGATAGATTCAAGCCATTTCGATCTGGTTTTGACCGACCTGGGAATGCCTGTTGTAAGCGGTTGGGAAGTAGCTAAGCGTGCAAAGGCAAAAAACCCCAAAACACCGGTAGTGATGATAACCGGATGGGGTGCGCAATATGAAGACATAGATCTCGCCAGCCGGGGCGTGGATTTGATGCTCGCAAAACCCTTGAGCTGGGACAAGCTGCTGAGCTCGATAGAGAAGCTGCTATAGCTGGTTTCGGTCCGGAAAGGGTTTTTTCAGGTTTTCCTGCCTTGCGGTGTCAATCAATCACCGCGCTCGTGCGACGGTTCCCGTCAACGTCCGGTATTTGCCCAACCTGCGGAATTCCGGACTTACAATCGACAAGATTCTTCATCTCCAAAAAATCAGTGCACTTTTACTGCTCAAAAAGACCCGTGATCGAGGCCTCCCTAAGCACCTTTCCCCTTATGGCGTTCTGGAAGTCGGAGAGGGTTGTGCCGGGTTTAATGTCCAGCGCGGGGACGTTGAGTGCGAACACGGTTACAACGTACTGGTGCGAGCCTGTGCCTCCCGGGGGCTGCGGTCCCCCGTAGCCCATGTCGCCGAATGAATTTTTCATTTCAAGCGCGCCATGCGGCATATTTTTACCCGATGCGCCTTCAGCAAGGGAGGTTACTTCCGGCGGTATATTTATCACCAGCCAGTGTACCCATTTTCTTGCAACAGGGTGGTGATCCACAATGCAAAGAGCGAATGATTTGGTCCCTTCGGGCGCGCCAGACCATTTCAACGGGATGGAAACATTGCGCCCTCCGGCGGCAGGACGTGCATATTTGACGGGAATGGGGCTTCGATCCGCGAAGGCGGCAGAAGAAAGTTGAAATGCGTCCGCATGCGGGGAGCCGATTATCAGCACGACGGGCAGGGCGCAAAGGAGAGTCACGATTATTTTTATCATTTTAGCCTCCTGAGTCTCGGTTTATACAATTGATATATAAGGACCGGCAAGAGGACCTGAAAGTCCGGATCTGCGCTTTCAGGGAGACCCGCAAATATCTTTATATTCGCACCTTTCTTCGCATGGCCGATCATCTTTAAGCCAGCGGGGTGAGATATTTCCGGCAAAGATGGAGTTCAGCGAGGCACTGACTGTTTTTTCCCACTCTTTCAGGAAGGGGCCGTGTTGCTCGCCAGGGTCGAACATTATCTGGTGTCTCATGTCCGCAGGCGATCTAAGCTCTATGTAGCCGGCCCCGCAGCCATCGCCGGCCTTCGGCGCGACAGCGACATTTCCTCGTGACAGGGCGAGAAGATATGCCTTGAGCTGTGGCTGCTCATTTTCATCCAGTACCTCGGTCTTGCCGGGAATCCTGCCGGTCTTGTAATCCCAGCATATCAGGCCCAGTTGGGGATGCGAATCGATCCTGTCGAGCCGTCCCTTCAGGCGGACCGCGCAGCCTTCTAATTGCAGGCCGTCGAATGGCAGTTCAACGGCCGTCCAGGACCAGCCGCCCAGCATCCTCTCCCATTCGCTCTCGAGCCACTTCAGCAAAAGACCGGGGGAGCCGGGCTTTCCCGTCAGCCGCTCCAGTTCGACTTGCCATACCGCTTCGGACTGACAAGGCCGCAGAGCCTCGGTTATCGTTTCTCTCAAAAGCCCGGCCAAATCCTCGAAATTCGGGTGCGTTTCTTTGAGTTTTTCAATTGCACGTAAAACGAAACAGGCCAGGATCGAATGAATTCTCTTCCCGCGCTCCAGCGGTTGAACTCCGGGTTCGAATTCGACAAGTGGTTCCAGGCCAAGAACATGGCGGAAAAAATAGCGGGTCGGACAGAGGAGCGCTGATTGCAGTTCGCTGACTGAAATCTGAGCGGCAAAAGCGAGCGGTTGTACTTGGAAATCAGATCGGCCGTGCAGGCAAAAAGCTTTTGCGCCCTCTATCGAAGCGGAACGCTCGATCCCCAGAGCGCTCTGCTGCACCCACCGGGCCCGCTGCATCGCCGGAAGCCTGTGCTTCCAGGGTATCACCGGGTCGATCTTTTTTTCTCCCTCGTCCGTCCAGAACGCCGACGGGAGGCAGAGTTGACCTTCTTTGGAAATCGCGGGACGGCTCAGAACAATTTGTGGAGCGGCGGCGCGGAAATTCGCATATATGTGCCGGGCAAATGCAAACTGGCTCTCAATTGTTCCGCCAAGCACTTTTTTTCGTTCCGAAGAGCTAAGCAGGGGAAGGGACCTCACGGACTGCGGGAAAGATCCGGAAATCAATCCGGGAACGAACATCTTGCGAAAACAAAGCCCTCTGGCATCCAGCATGCTTAGAATCTGAATTCCGGCGTCTTCGACCCCGCTCTTTTGAACGGGCGTGCGCCCTGCCGATGCGGTCAGCAGATCGGAAAAATCATGGGCGCTCACGCGGGTTTCTCCGAAGGCCTTTTCGAATTCGGAGATCAATTGAACAAGATTGTCCCACGTAATCCGGTCCAGTTCGTTAGCGAGCACCGGAAACTCCAGGTCCGTCCAGATGCGGCGCAAGATCCCGGTCCAGTTTGAAACCGATGCCAGGCCCCTGTCCAGAAAGGGAGCTATCGATGCCCCGATCGCGCTGCATGCACCGGGAAAGATTTCTTCCGTAGAATCGCAAACGGATTCAAGCAGAGCGTCCGTTCCGCTTTCGATACCGTTTTCACGCCAGATCCTGTCCCAAAGGCTCAGGCGCCGGCTCCATCTAGAGAATACGCGGTAGTATGGAGAGCGCAGAAAAGCGAAGAGGTCGCTACGCTTCTCGCCGCCCAGGGCGCAGCGGACCGGGAGGAATGCGGCATTGTAGAGCGCGTGGCTGGAGAGGTCCCGGTCCGGACAAAGATTGTAGGCTGCCCGATCTCCTCGGAGAGGCTCTCCGAGTATATCCTGGAGCCTGTTCGAAATAGCCGGGCTGTACAATTGGGAATCGCAGAGCACGACCGCGATTTCGTGGGGCGGACATCTCCCGGCCTCCATCACCAGGTTTTCCATGAGTCCAGTGATTTCCTGCTCCGGATCGGAGTAAACCAGGAGCTCCGGTTGAGCATCGCCGGCCGGCAGGGCGAAAAATAAAGCTCCCGATTTTTTTTGCAGCTCCTCTATAAGGTATTTTTCCCAGTGGCCCGCAAATTCAAAGCCAACGAAAGCCATTTTGGCGCACTTCGCCCCTTCATGCAGCTTTGCCGAAATCTTCAGGGGCAGCCGCGCAGGGTGGAAGAGTCCGCTCCTGGCGAGCCTGTCGTCAAAAGAGCGCCAGACCTGGCGCCTCCATCCGATCAGCCGGTTTACGTCTTCGCCTCCTGCCGGGTCTATCGCATACCTCAAACACTGCTCGAAGCTCTCATCCAGCAAACGAATCAGTTCGACGTCAGCGGTCAGCGGTTCGGGAGGGGGTATATCATCCAGAGACTCTTTCAGATACTTCCACCTCAAAAAGAGGGATGAGGCCGGCAAGTCCTCGGGCCAGAGCTCCGTCCAAAAGTTCTCCATCCAACGGTTGAGAGTGTAAATCTTCGCAGTATCCCACCCGGATTTTCCCTCTTCTATTCGGCGTAATCGAAATTGCCGCTGTATCTGGTGGACGAACCTCTCGGATTCGGCCAAAACCGTATAGCCGTCTTCGAGAAGGACGAGCACCCTGTTCTGGAGGTCATGATTGGTCATTTTGATTAAACCCAGGTCCGATCGGGGTGGCTTAACGCACTTTTGTGCCGGCGATATGCTGATCCGGCGAAACAGAAACTAGCTTTGATCTTAATTAGGAGCTATATAATAGAACTTTCTCGCTCTAAAGTCGCCAAATTATGATCGATCCGACAACAGCGCGCAGGATGTAAAAAGTGAAATGTAAAAACGTCTTCCCCAGTATCTTGGAATGCATCGGCAATACCCCGCTCATTCGTATCAACCGGATGAACCCTAACCCGGACGTCACGTTTTACGTGAAATTAGAGGCGAAAAACCCGGCGGGTTCTGTGAAGGACAGGGCGGCCCTTTCAATGATCGAAGCGGCGGAGCGCGATGGATCGCTCCATGCCGGAAAGATCATTATCGAGGCAACGAGCGGCAATACCGGAATCGGGCTGGCAATGGTTGCCGCTGTGAAGGGTTATCGCGTCCTGTTTACCATGCCTGAGACCGCAAGCATGGAGAGGCAGAAAATTCTCAAGGCACTGGGTGCGGAACTCCTGCTCACCCCCGGTGCGTTGGGGACAGACGGATCGATCGAAGAGGCTTACAATCTTGTCAGGGAAAACCCCGACCGGTATTTTTTGCCGGACCAGTTCAATAACCCGGCCAACCCTGCCGCTCATTATTACGGAACAGGACCGGAGATCTATGAACAAACGGAGGGCAAGGTAAGCGTCGTTGTCGCAACACTCGGCACGACCGGGACGGCCATGGGGATTCTCAAGGCCATGAAGGAAAGAAATCCGGCCATCAAGGTTGTTGCCGTCGAGCCTCTTCCGGGACACAAAGTCCAGGGCCTCAAGAATATGAAGGAATCCTATGTGCCCGGGATTTTCGACCGGCATGCCCTGGACGAGATTATCAATGTGAAGGACGAGGATGCTTTCGAGGCAGCCCGTAGACTGGCAAGGGAAGAGGGGATATTTGTCGGCATGAGCTCGGGGGCGGCGATGGCCGGCGGCATGCAGATAGCCGAGGGCATGAAGGAAGGCGTGCTGGTTGCCCTCCTGCCGGACGGGGGAGACCGCTATCTCAGCACAAACCTGTTTACGACAATGGTGGAATCTGACTTCAGGTTCTACAATCTTCTGGAGCGGCAGAAGGTGGAATTCAAGCCGGTCAAGGAAGGAAAGGCGCGTATTTGCGTTACCGGGCCTCCCCTGGATCAGTCTCTTTCGATCGGAGATGCACGGAGATTTTTGCTTTCCGACCTCCTGTCCAGGTTTTTTCAGGCAAAAAACTTTTCGGTCGATGAGGTCGTTCTCATTCCGGATTTCGACAGCCGCACGATAAACAGCTCGATTTCCGCCGGAATGTGCCTCGGACCTTACACGCAGCATCGATTCGAATCCTTTCTCAGCGATCTGGATTCGCTCGGAATAAACAGGGCCTACCGGTACCCGCGTACGACAGAACATCTGGACACGATAATAGATTTTACCCGCAACCTGATCTCGAAAGAGCTTGCCTACGACAAACTGCGGTCGGTGTATTTCGACCTCTCCAAGAGCGAGAGCTACGGGAGGCTCTCCGGGATCGATCCCAAAAAGGTTCGCACCGGCAAGAGCGTCGATCTCAGCACCTACGAGAAGCTCAATCCGAGGGATTTCGCGCTGCTCAAGCGAGCAACCCTGTCGGAGCTCAAAACGGGCGCGTACGTTAAAACCGATTGGGGAAACGTCATTCCGACGTGGCACATATCAGCGGCTTCCGCAGCCATTCACGATCTCGGGCCGCAGATAGACATCGTGGTCAGCAGCATGGATTTCCTTTTCCCACACCTGGAAAACGTGAGGGAAATCGGGGAAGCTCTTACCGGCAAACCCTTCGCCAATATCTGGATGATAGCGGAACGTGTCTGGTCGGCTAAGAAGGGGAAAGGGACCGACCGGGTGGACGAGAGCAAGCCCGTGCGTGATCTTTTCGAAATGGGATACTCGGCGCGCGAGGTAAGATACTGGCTGCTTAGCACTCACTATCGAAAGCCGATCCAGGCTACTTCGGAGAATATCTCCAACGCTGTCCACGGACTGAGGCGCATCGACGAACTCATAGTGAAGGTGCGGGCCTCCGGCGAATCGCTTGATGATAACGAGCAACTCTCGAAGATGATCTGCCGGCTCGATCAGGAATTTCTCGACTCGCTCGAGGACGACCTGAACGTTCCGCGTGCTCTTGCCTCCATATTCCGCTTCATTCGTCAGGCAAATCCGACAATCGATAAAGCCGGGGTAGGGCGCTCACAAAAACAGCAGATCCTGGAAACATTCCACAGGGCCAACTCCATTCTGGGATTTTTCGACTTGAGTTCGCGCCTGCTCAGTCCGGCCGAGGAGAAACTGATTCAGGATCGCGAAATTGCGCGAAGACAAAAAAACTGGTCCGACTCGGACAGAATCAGGCACGAACTGCTAAAGTGCGGCATTCGCGTTATCGACACTCCGGCCGGCAGCAAATGGGAGTTTTGCAGGCGGGAAAACCCTGCCGGGTAATGCAGCCGATTTCAACTTGACTGAAATTTCTTGAGCAGGGGCAGCATCTCCCGGAATTCCCTGGTGCCGGCCCGGTTGAGCAATTCGAAAATGATCATCTCCGTGGAACTGATGACCGCGCCGGCCCTGTCGAGGCGTTGCATGCCGATTTGCTTGTCAGAGGCGCTCCTCGATGTCACTGCGTCGTGAGCGATGTGAACGCGATACCCGAGACGCAATGCGCCGGCGCCGGTGTGGAAGATGCACACATGCCCTTCCATACCCGCCAGGAGCAAGGTCTTGCGGCCTGTTTCAGCAATTGCCCGGGCGATATTTTCGCTTTCAAAACAGTTGAATTGCAATTTATCCCATATTTTGGGCTGTGAAATCTTATTAGTCAGCTCCGGCAGGAACCCGCCAAGGTTCTCGGAATTCTGGACCGAGCACAGGACGGGAATCTCAAAAAGCTCGGCGGCCTCGATGAGAGCGGCGGCATTGAAGACAGTGCGGTCCGGGTCGACGCAAAGGTCCAGCAACACCTTCTGAATATCCACCAGCAGCAGGATGCAGTCCCGGCGATTCAAAAACTCCTGATAAACATTCATAAGCTTACCGCCTTTGATTTAGATTGAACTGCGAATGCCATGAAGACCCCCGATCTGCACTTGGTTGCGACCACCGGCAGATGGAAACATCCCGGACTATTATGCCTCATTTTTATTGAATAATTCCATCAGGAACTCATCGCGCCTGGTTAATATTCGGGTTTGGCCCGCCAAGGAGAACGTAGCCTAACAGGTTCCTGAGATCCTCCGGAATTTCGTGCGCCAGGTGGTGAGAGAGGATGGGGGAGGCGACTCACCCTCCTACCCGATCTGCTTCGAGTAAGAGGGAAGAGTTACTATGTGAAGGTGTGTTTATGTTACAGACTACAGGGAACTCCCGCCTGATTTAACACAGGCGTTTTGATTCCCATCTCAATGATGACGATTGAGGCCGGCTATTTAGCCCTGGCGCCGGAATCCCTCGAATGCCCCTTATACCCGTGGTTGGTGGGGCGCCCCGTTTTTCCACGAAACGGCGGTCTTCCACCACCATTGCGCGGGGCCGCTTTGGATTTTGCGGCGTTGATGAATCCCTGAGAAGGCTCGAGGCCGGGAATAACGTGAACGACCAGGTTTTGTCCTATGTAGCTTTCGATACGGTCCAGGTAGGGCAGGTCAGCGCGAGATACAAGCGAAATTGCAACCCCTGATGCCGAGGCGCGCCCGGTTCGCCCGATGCGGTTTACGTAGTCTTCGGCCGATCGGGGCAGGTCGAAATTTATAATATGGCTGACGCCTGTTATGTCTATTCCGCGCGCTGCCACGTCCGTTGCCACCAGTATCCTTATCTTGCCCCGCCGCATGCTATCCATGGTACGATTGCGGGCGGGCTGCGTCATGTCGCCGTGAAGGGCGGCACATCCGAAACCTTCTGTCCTGAGGTCGCGGGCCAGGCTCTCAGCGTCCCTTTTGGTCGCGGAAAATACAATGGCCCTCTTCAGTTCTTCGACAGAGCAGAGATGCCTCAGAAGGCGGTTTTTGTGCTGGAGGCTGTCGGCGATATGCAGCCGCTGCTCGATTTTATCGTGAGTTCTTTTACCCTGGGCCACTTCGACCCGGTCCGGGTCTTTCATGAATTTTGCCCCCAGCCTGCTGGTTGCCTCATCCATAGTAGCGGCGAACAGCAGGGTCTGGCATCCCTCCGGCATGGCGTCCGATACGAACTCCACGTCATCTATGAAACCCATGTCAAGCATGCGGTCGGCTTCGTCCAGGACGAACAGTTCGACATTCGACAAATTTATCCGGCCACGCCAGATGTGATCGATAAGCCTGCCGGGGGTCGCGATGATTATATCCGGCGACTGGGCCAGCGCCCTTATCTGATCCCGGAACGGCATTCCGCCGTATATGGCGACGCTGTGAACGTTGTTCATGTATCTTCCGTAGGTGCGAGCCTCCTTACCGATCTGGTCGGCCAGTTCACGGGTGGGCGTAAGAATCAGGACGCGCAAGCCTTTCTTAGCGGGATCGACAAAGAGTCTCTGGAGGGCCGGCAAGACGAAAGCCGCCGTTTTGCCGGTGCCCGTATTTGCAGAAGCTATCAGGTCCCTGCCTGAAAGTGCCTTGGGAATAGCTTGCTCCTGGACGGGGGTAGGATGTTCGTGGCCGCACTTGGCCAAAGCTTTGAGAATGGGTGGAGCGAGTTGCAACTGTTCAAACGACATAATTTGTAGTAATCCTCAATGTTTCTGATCGAACCATACGGCTCGGCAAAGGAGGCAGGCCTGAAGCTGCGGTAGATCCTAGAGGCAGCCAGCCCTCGAAACAGAAACCAGTTAGAGATAAACTTCAGCAGTACCGAACCAATGAGTTCGCAGCAGGGCACACAGTGCGGCCGGCACATAATCATCGTCGCCAACCGGTATGCTGTGCAAAGAAATGATATGCTAAGTGCAGGGGGTTAGTGATCGATGGAGTTAGACGGCAGGTCTGAAAACCCAAATTTCAATTTATGACCGTCGAGAAACTCTAAAATTGATCTTGATTATAGCGACTGATTTTGAAATAGCAAACTATTTTAAACAAATAATAATGATTTGAAGAATAATAATGAGAAAGGATACTCGTTATTTTTTAAATGTGCAAATTGGATTAGTTCATTTCATTCTTAAAGCGCGAAAAAGAAGTGATGAAAAAAGACGCCATATCAGTCATGGAGGCGAAAGCCGGAACCTGGAGTTTAGAAGCTTTTCATGCCCGAACAGCCTTGACGGTTCAGTCCAGCCTTAGCGCTGGTGAGAAGTGTCTTTTGAGGGGTGGGGCGGCTTCATTTCTATCAAAAAGTCCTCTTTTCAGCCTTATCCACCTGATATATGATGCCTGGCGCACCACAACGGCAGAAGCGGACCTGTTAAGAGTTTGAGAAATGAATTATAGGTGATCGATGAAGCTGCGGTTAATATTTAACTGTTTGACCACATGTGGTTTTGGTTGCATGAGGATTTGCACCACAGCATTCCTTCGGTGAACTATGATCGAACGAGCTAAAAACATCCTCAAAACCGTCTTCGGCTATGAGGGGTTCATTTCGCTCCAACAGGATGTGATTGAAAATGTCCTTTCCGGAAAGGACACTCTTGCCGTAATGCCCACCGGAGGCGGCAAATCGTTATGCTATCAGATTCCTGCCCTCATCTTCGACGGACTTACGGTTGTCGTTTCTCCCCTTATCTCTCTCATGAAGGACCAGATGGAGCAGTTGACCGAGCTGGGAGTTCCGGTTGTGTTGCTGAACAGCTCGCTTGCCTCCCATGTATATCGGCGAAATGTAGAAAGACTGAGGCGCGGGGAGGCTAAACTACTCTATGTCGCCCCGGAGACTCTCCTGAAGCCTGGTATTCTGAACCTGCTCTGCTCGATTTCAGTTTCCTGCATTGCCATAGATGAAGCACACTGCATCTCGGAATGGGGGCCGGACTTCAGGCCCGAGTATCGCCAGTTGGTCCGGGTGCGGGAGCGCCTTCCGGATGCAGTCTGCATTGCCCTCACGGCCACCGCGACCCAAAAGGTGAGGGCAGACATTATCGACTGCCTGCGCTTTGAAGATTCAAGCGGCTTCGTAGCGGGGTTCGACCGGGAAAATCTATTCATCAGGGTCGAGCACAAAGAGAACCCATTGCGCCAGGTGAGGGACTTTCTGAGCAGGTTTCCGACCGAATCGGGCATAATTTATTGCCTCGCCCGAAAGCAGGTCGATGAGTTGTGTGCCGCTCTGGTCTCCGAAGGGTTGTCCGCCCTGCCGTATCACGCAGGTTTGACCGAAGCGGAGCGTGAGCGCAACCAGGACCTTTTTGTCAGAGATGAGGCGCGGATCATTGTTGCTACTATCGCCTTCGGCATGGGGATCAACAAGTCGAACGTTCGTTTTGTGCTGCATCATGACCTGCCGAGAAGCATTGAGAGCTATTACCAGGAGATCGGCCGGGCCGGCAGGGACGGCATGAGAGCTGAGTGTCTTCTTCTTTTCTCACATGGGGATATCCAAAAAATTAAACTTTTTATCAACAATAAAGAGGGCCTCGAAAAACGGTCAGCCTGGTCTCAGATAAGATCGATAATTCAGTTTGCCGAATCGGACGTCTGCCGGCGAATTCCGCTTCTGGGCTATTTTGGTGAGACTTATTCCGGTGAGCGTTGCGGAATGTGCGACAACTGCCTGGCAGACGACCGGGAAACGGCGGATTTAACCATTCCCGCGCAGAAATTTCTTTCCTGTATTAAACGGACCGGTGAACGCTTCGGCGCCAACCACATAATTGACGTTCTGCGCGGTTCAAAATCGGCCAGGGTGCTCAAATTCGGTCATGAAACACTTACTACATACGGGATCGGACTGGAATACTCCAAAAAACAGTGGCAACAGATTGCCAGACAGTTAATTCACAAGGGCCTGGTGATTCAGAACCTGGACGTGGGCTGCCTAAGCCTCAGGGCCAACGCCTGGGAAGTATTGAAGGGCAGGGAGAGCTTTTTCGGAATATTGGATATCTGCACCGATGAAAAGGGTAAGGAGGAAGATGCCTCGCCGCTTCACGATGACAGGATTTCCCATGACCGGGCGCTTTTTGAACTGCTTCGGGAAAAGAGAAAGAAACTTGCAGACGCAGCGGGAATTCCGCCTTTTGTCATATTCTCCGACCGCACGCTTGCCGAAATGTCTACATTCTTTCCTCAATCCCCGGACAGCATGCTCAAGGTAAGCGGCATCGGCGCGGCGAAGCTCGATAAATACGGGGCCGTTTTTATCGGTCAAATCAGGGAATACTGCGAGCCACGCGGGATAGGAGAAAGGCCGCGCTCCCCGTACCCGCTATCGGAGCGGAAAGACCGCGGTCCTGTTCGAAGCATTCGGCAGGCATTGATAGCTCAGGCCTTTAACTCGGGGCAGTCAGTTGAGAGCTTGTCCGAAGAGTTCAACATCAAACAAGAGAGAGTACTTCGTTATCTTTGGCACAACTTAAAAGATGGTGGAGCGCTCCGGGCCGAAGGCTTCTTGCCTCTTATCATGGTTTCGAAACCCCGGATGGAGCGCGCAATGAGAGCTTTTGGCGAACTGGGCGGCGACTTGCTGAAGCCGGTTTTCGATGCGCTGGACGGAGATGTGCCTTACGATCAACTGCGAATAATCGGCATGTATTACCTGGCTTTGCATGCCCTGGATGCTGCGTCGCAGGTTGTACCTGAGGGCAGGGCGCAGCTTCGAAAGATTATCTGCCTGGCTAATTCCCGCAAGTACTCCGGCCGGTGTATTGCCGGAAAGGAGTTGCTGCCGGACGGGATTGGAGGGTGGATCAGAGTGGTCAGCGGATCGAGGACGGGGGAGCTTACGATGAAAGAGATCACGATGCAGAACGGCAGACCCCCGGAACTGCTCGATCTAATCGCTCTCTACACGGCGGAGGGGGCTGCCCACAGGTACCAGTCGGAGAACCGGTTTGCCGGCGATACGCTTTGGCTTTGGGAGGGGAAAGTGTCTCCATCCATTTTGCGGCGTCTGTGCGATGAGCCCGAGCATTTGTGGATAAACGGCTTCAGCAGCGCCGGCGGCATCAATGATCGTATCCCTCTCCATCTGGCGGACAAGAATCTTGCTTCAACCCTATTGTTCATTACTGTCGAGCGGCTGTGCATTGTTGTGGGGGAAGACGCAAGGGGCCTTCAAAGAACCTGGTGCGAGTTTAGCTATCACGGGGTAAACTACCGCCTTGTAGTAACCGATCCTGTAATTGAGAGCCGATACATGCAGATGGATATCGGCAGATACCCGTTAGAGGATTCCGAAAACTACCTCACGGTGAGTATGAGCGAGCCTTTCGACGGTTTTTGCTACAAGCTTGTCGCGGCAATAATCACTGTCCCAGCCTCAATCTGCGAGTCTTCCAATGGATAAACTATTCACCATAGGGCATTCCAACCATGAAATAGGCCGATTTCTCGATTTGCTCGAAATGAACGGCATCACGGCAGTTTGTGATGTCCGTTCAAGTCCCTACAGCCAGTACAATCCCCAGTTTAATCGCGAACTCCTGCAAACTGCGCTGAAGCAGAGGGGCATCGCATATGTCTTTCTGGGAAATGAGCTGGGGCCGCGCAGTGAAGACCCTTCCTGCTATGTCGACGGGAAAGTGCAGTACTCGAGGCTTGGGGCGACACGAAATTTCCGGAGCGGCCTCGAGAGGCTGAGCGCCGGAATGAAAACATACCGAATCGCAATGATGTGTGCCGAAAAGGACCCGATCAACTGCCACCGAATGATTTTGATTTGCAGGGCACTGCGCAAAGAAGCTATTGAAATAAATCACATTCTGGAGACCGGAAGCCTTGAAGGTCTCCGCCAGTCCGAACAGCGCATGTTGATCGAACTCAAGCTGCCCCAGCTTCGGCTGTTCGAAAGTCCGGAGGACCTGATCCAGCGGGCTTACGATACCCAGAGCGACAGAATTGCTTTTGTCCGTGACGATGGAGAGCGGAAGCTTGAAGAGACGGAAGAAGGAGATTCATGGAGAAGTTAAAGCTTTTCACAATCGGATTTACTAAAAAAACCGCAGAGATTTTCTTTGGACTGCTTGGCGATGCGGGGGTTCGCAGGGTAATAGATGTTCGGCTGAACAACTCGTCTCAGCTCGCGGGGTTCGCAAAACGTGACGACCTTCGATTTTTTCTCAAGGCAATATGCGGGATCGACTATGTGTGTATGGCTGAAATGGCGCCGACGGAGGAAATTCTGGCCGAGTACCGAGGGAAAAAAGGTCAAGATTGGGGCACGTACGAAGAGCGATTGGTGAAGCTTATCTCTGAGCGGAGGATAGAAAAGCTGCTATCGAAAAAGGAAGCCCACCTTGCATGCCTTCTGTGCAGCGAGGATACACCCGATCATTGCCACCGCCGCCTCGTCGCCGAGTACCTGAAGGAGAAATGGGGAAATCTCGAAATCGTTCATTTAACCTGACAGTGAAGGTTCGTCCGGCAAAAGCCGAGCGCCCTCAATATTTCTCACGCGAAGCCGCGAAGCCGCGAAGAAAGAGGAGAAGGAGGAGACCAGCGTTAGCAAACAGTGAGCGTGGGACCGGAAGACCCGCTATTTTCGCCTATGTGTTAAGTTGTACGCGATAAGATTTGCGTTTTCATCCGTGAAATAGAGGTTGCCGTTTGCGACAATTGGGCTCTCCCAGTGAATTCCACCGGCGAGCGCGTCACGCCAGAGCTGTTGTCCGGTTGCGGGGTTGAGAGCACGGACAAATCCACTGCCTATATAGAACAGTATCCCGTTAGCCACTATCGGTGATGTGCCTCCGTTCCGTCTAAGCCATACTCGCTTCAGGCTAGGGTTTCCCGCCCTGTCGACTACCAGCTTCAGCCCCGAAATGCCGTTGCCGTTGGCAATAAAAACCCATGTGGTGTTCCGCTGGACCCAGACGGCTGGTGTGGTAAGAACCTCCCCGCCTTGAGGTACCGGAATCGTGCGACCGATCTCTCCGCCAACATGTCCCGTCCCACCCTGTCCGCTCAAATCATCAAGATTGAGCAGCCGTAATAGCTGGTCTTTTCCGCTCTGGACGGCCAGATTGCGGACTCTGCTTCTGGCCGGGGCCGGCAGAATTGCTGGAGCCGTGCTGCCCAGGTCACCATCGGTGAGCTGTAACTGCAGGAAAGTAGACGGCGTGTAGCTGTCTAACGGTCCACCGTTTACCCCCGTCCCTGCGGGATTGAGGGCGAAGACGGTATCCCCCCAGGCGAAGTCCGCCGGAGAAAAGGTCCCGTTGCCGGTCGCCATATAAATTTTGTCCGTTATAGCGTAGTACACGACACCGGCTCGTGCCCAGATGGCAGATTGCACGTCAGCACAGTCAGGAGTCCCGGGTGTTTCGACGAAATGGACAGCCTGGTCGCTGCAGTCGGCGTTAAAGACTTCCTGGGAACCATCGGTGAGATTAACGGCCGTCACGTGTCCCTGGTAATCACCGGCGTCGCCCGGGTACCCTCCATTGGTTACATAGAGATAGGTAATACCGTTCCCGGCCACGGCTATGGTCAAAGCCGACGAGCCTTTCTCATCAAAGGGCTTCAATGAAGTGAGCTGCGGCCATCCATTCCCGGTAATTTCCGTACCGTCCCCCACGAGGTATTTGTGGACGAAACCGTCCAGCCCGTAACTGTATACAAACTCGCGATCAGGGTCGATTGCCGGAGAGGACGTTGTATAGCAGGCTGGAATGCCGTTATTGATGCGGCAGGCCCCGGCCGGGTTCTGACGGCTCCATACCTGAGCGCCGGTTTCTGCATCCAGGGCGATGATATGCCCGGCTTTGGTGGTAACAAAGATAAGGTCCTCCAGACCATTCGGTGTCGTGACAGAACTGAGGTAAACCGGCGATCCGTCCGCAACGCTGGGCAGAGTGACCTGGAACAGCTTGCGGAGCCGGTCCACATTGCCCCTTTTGATGATCGTCTCGCCGGTGTTGTTCCCGCTATGTTGTGGATTGCCGTTGAACTGCGGCCAGTCATACGAAAAACCCGCGACCGGCGCAAGTGTCAGAACCGTGAGTAGCACTACTGACAAAGCTATGGGGTTGCAGTTGAGTGCCCGTTTCATAAACTCCTCCGGAGGTCTGTTTGGGCCCAATACTGTTAAGTTAAGCATATTGGGGCCACAGTGTGATATGGGCACAGTTCTATGACCACGTAGAACACGAAAATTTGTTCTACCGCCGAGGCGCCGAGGACACAGCGCAGCCTTACGGCCGCAACCAAAAGACTAAAAGCTATCACCGATCGATAACTCAAAAAATCCTGCGATGCGCACGCGGGGCGCGGTTGATCTTGAGAGACGCAGAGATCGCTGAGGAAAACGCGGAGAAACAATAACCGATTAGCCCGTATGCTTGCCAAAATTTCAAGAATTTGCGCCTTAGTAGTACAGAGAAAAGAACATGAACTGTTTTCTCTGCGATCTCAGCCCTCTCTGCTGCCAATGCTGTGAATTTTTAAGCAGAATTCAAGACTCAGTTCTTTGCTTTTGCGTTTTCATCCCGATTGCTTTTCTCCGCGCTCTCTAAAGATGGACCCTAGCCCCCCGAAGCAGGCGACCGGATTTTTGGAATTATCGAACGTCTGTGCGGTTGATTCGGGGATACGCAGAGGATGCAGAGGCCGCAGAGATGATTGCAATCGAATGTTTGATCAGAACCAATCCTAACTGGACGACATTACGGTAGGATCACCTCAGAATAAGGTACCCCTGGGATCTCCCGCGTTCAACTTAACAGGAGATCACCCACAGATGAGATTATATTGCAAGAGGAGGAAAGCCATGGCGAACCCGTTTGTGCATATTGAGTTGCATACGCAGGACCCGGAGAGGGCAAAGAAGTTCTACAGGGAATTGTTTGACTGGAAGTACGAAGATGTGCCGGACATGGACTATACGATCATCAATGTGGGAGAGGGCACGGGGGGAGGCATGATGAAGAGCCCCATGCCGGATGCGCTGCCTCAATGGGTGCCCTACGTCCTGGTGGACGACATTTCAGCCTCTACAGAGAAGGCCAAATCGCTTGGCGCCACGGTCCTCGCCGATGTCACCGAAATTCCAGGCATGGGAAGTTTCAGCATGCTCGTAGATCCAACCGGCGCGGCGTTTGCGCTCTGGCAACCGAAGATGCCCGCATAGGGTCTCGGGGCATCTTTCGCCTGATTCTCGATGTGGCTCTTTTGTGACCTTTCCGCAACTTTTTTGCCGAGAGAGTAAGTTTTAGATCTCTTCCTGGTGGGTGGGTAACAATCTACTATATTAGTTATATTTTCCCTTAGAATGGGAAAATAGCCCAGAAAATTGTCTTGGTACGACCCTTTTCACACTTTCAACCCTTTTCACACTTTCACACCAAGTAAACTACTCGGCGAGCATTAACGAAAATGCCTAGCGCACAGACGATCCAAATAGAGCGGATTTAGTCACATCAGTGACAAACTTCGTCATTTTGACAGAGAAACTCTTACATCCCTATGTCCCGGCTATCCCCTTCAATCAGGAATTTAAGGAATCTCGTGCAAAATATCGTGAAAAAGCATTGAAAACAGAATATTAGAGCGCAGCGAAGTGTAAAACCCCTCTGAGGTATTCCAATAAAACCAATGAAGTCAGCCTGTTATGAGCACGTTTGCGGGTAAGCCTATGTAATTGTAGCGTAAATTGTCAATAGAAATTTTACCCGGTAGGGTCTGACATTTTCACTAAACTATCTATTCGAATGTATTTAATATTTTGGTTTTGAGGGGCGCTATTCCTTAAACTCCTGTCAATGGCGCAAAATAACAAGGTTTTGGATCTCTATAGGAACAAACGCCATGTTGGTATATTCATTGCTTCTTCGCGAAAACGGCGCGCTACCTGATCGATCAAAAACAGGGGTGCGGATTTATATCTACGTGGTTTTGCCAAGGATCAGTAACACCGGGTTCCAGAGCGCATTATTCAGGCCGGAATGAAAGGTGCGAAAACGTGAGAATAGATAAGGGATTCGTGCGCGAATTGGTTATCGGCATCGCGTTTTGGAACGCATGTTCTAAAAGGTTTCCTGCCATGCTGCGGACTTTTACGCGATTGGCTCTTGCAATTTCTTTCGCTGCGGGTGTGTTGGCCCTGGCGACTGCGGCTCAAGCGAGTCCATCCAGTCTGAGGGACCTGCGGCAAGAGATGCAGGGAGCTGTTTCCGGTGCGCTAGGGCTGGACGACCGGTCGTACCATGTGGAGCAGGCGGGCGATAACTGCCGTGGAGTGAACGCTGAGCAGCAGTTCGAGGCCAAGTGGAGCCAGGGCGGCCTTGCCATTCAAGCTGGAAAACTGACCTGGGGGTTACGGCTGGAAGCCTGGGGCTACGGCGAAGAACTCGTATCTGCGGGACGTGCGGTCCCACAGGCGAACGAGCATCGCGTGGAATACCATCGGAGCGGTTTGACCGAGTGGTACGTAAATGGTCCACTGGGGATCGAGCAGGGATTTACTGTGCTGTCTCCGCCTAAGGGGACTTCTTCAGGAGGCGCCCTTACTGTGCGTTTGGCCTGGTCGGGGGAGGCGCGGGTCCAGGTCGAGGAGCAAAGCGCGGCCGTGGTATCGAATTTTGCGGACGAACCGGTCCTGCGCTTTAGCGGCCTCAGCGCCCGTGACGCTTCGGGAAAGGGCCTTCGCACCTGGCTTGAGCAGCGCGGGGACGCCATACTGCTCCGGGTGGACGACCGTGAAGCAACATATCCGGTGGTGATCGATCCCTTTATCCAGCAGCAAAAGCTCACGGCCTCCGATGGTGCGGCTAATGATACCTTTGGCTTTTCAGTTTCACTTAGCGGTGATGGCAACACCGCCCTGATCGGGGCCGACCTTGCTACGGTAGGCTCCAATTATTACCAGGGGGCCGCCTATGTATTTGTTAGAAACGGCGGGACCTGGAGCCAGCAGCAAAAGCTCACAGCCTCGGATGGTTTGGCATATAATCAGTTTGGCCATTCAGTATCCCTTAGCGCTGACGGCAGCACCGCCCTCATCGGGGCTTATATTGGGGGGGCGGGAGCGGCCTATGTATTTGTTTTGAGCAGCGGGACCTGGAGCCAGCAGCAAAAGCTCACCGCCTCCGGTGGTACGGCATATGATTGGTTTGGCAACTCAGTGTCGCTTAGCACTGACGGCAACACCGCCCTCATCGGGGCGTACGATGCTACGGTCGGCGCGAATGCCTACCAGGGGGCCGCCTATGTATTTGTTTTAAGCGACGGGGCCTGGAGCCAGCAGCAAAAGCTCACAGCCTCCGATGGTGCGGCAGGTGATCACTTTGGGTATTCAGTGTCGATTAGCGCTGACGGCAACACTGCCCTGATCGGGGCGTACGATGTTACGGCCGGCGCGAATGCCTACCAGGGGGCCGCCTATGTATTTGTTTTAAGCGAAGGGACCTGGAGCGAGCAGGAAAAGCTCACAGCCTCGGATGGTGGAGTGGTAGATCAGTTTGGCTGGTCAGTGTCGCTTAGCGCTGACGGTAGCACCGCCCTGATCGGGGCGTCGGGGGCCACGGTTGGCGCCAATATCTACCAGGGGGCGGCCTATGTATTTGTTTTAAGCGGCGGGACCTGGAGCCAGCAGCAAAAGCTCACAGCCTCGGATGCTGCCACAGGTGCTCTTCTTGGCTGCTCAGTGTCGCTTAGCACTGACGGCAACACCGCCCTCATCGGGGCACCCGGTGCTACGGTTGGCGCCAATTCGGGCCAGGGGGCGGCCTATGTATTTGTTTTAAGCGGCGGGGCCTGGAGCCAGCAGCAAAAGCTCACCGCCTCGGACGGTGCGGCACAAGATGTGTTTGGCTGGTCAGTGTCACTCAGCGGTGACGGCGACACCGCCCTTGTCGGGGCATACAATACTACGGTTGGCGCCAATACGAACCAGGGGGCGGCCTACGTGTACGTGCAGAGCGGCTCTCTGACAGTCACGATCGGCCCCTCCTCTGCGGTGAATGCGGGCGCGATGTGGAACGTGGACGGGGGAAGCTGGCAGACGAGCGGGACAACCGTTTCAGGAATCACAGTCGGATCGCACACGGTGGCTTTCAATAATATCGCAGGCTGGACTACGCCTCCCAGCCAGACGGCAAACATCTCGGATTGGCAAACCACCTCTCTTGGAGGCAGCTATGTGCAGATACCACAGAGCGGTTCCCTGACGGTTACGATCGGCCCGTACGCCGCAGTGAATGCCGGAGCGATGTGGAACGTGGACGGAGGAAGCACCTGGTATGTTAGCTGTGCGGTTGTGCCGAATCTGAGCGTGAGTATGCACACTATCGGCTTTAACAACGTGCAGGGCTGGACCACGCCCTCCAGCCAAACGTTCAACATCTCGAACGGGACAACCACCTCTCTTAGCGGTACCTACGTGCAACAGACCGGCTCTCTGACAGTCGCGATCAGCCCGGCCGGCGCCGTGACGGCAGGCGCGATGTGGAACGTGGACGGGGGAGGCTGGCAAGCGAGCGGTACAACCGTTTCAGGGATCACAGTCGGATCGCACACGGTGGCTTTCTATAATATCGCTGGCTGGACCGTACCATCCAGCCAGACGCCAAACATCTCGAACGGAGCAACCGCCTCCCTTAGCGGCGTATATGTGCAACAGACCGGCTCCCTCGCGGTCACGATCAGCCCCGCTGATGCTGTGACCGCAGGCGCGATGTGGAGCGTAGACGGGGGAGGCTGGCAAGCGAGCGGGACAACCGTTTCAGGAATCACGGCAGGATCGCACACGGTGGCTTTCAGTAATATCACAGGCTGGAGCATGCCATTCGGTCAGACGGTAAACATCACGAACGGGCAGACCGCTTCCGGAATCGGGACATATACACCTGTATTTGCAGCTCTTTTTACTGCGAGTGCTACCAGTGGCAAGGCACCCTTGAAAGTGCATTTCACCAATAGATCTGTCGGAGACATCACAAAATGGCTCTGGAACTTTGGAGACGGCAGCACGAGTAAAACCCGGAGTCCGAACCATACCTACAGGAAGGCCGGCACCCACATGGCAAAGCTTACTGTGCATGGGCCGGGGGGAACCAGTTCCAAGACTGTGAGTATACGCGTTACGAAGTGACAGGTTGGTCTGCATTCGGGTAGGCTGGAAATTTCCTCCCGGGATTACGACTCACCCAAGGCATCGGGTCGGACCAAGCTAAAGTGCGGCTGCGTGCGGAAAGAGTGGTCCGTATTGCTTGCTTCAGAGTCTTAAACTGTGGTTTTCGACCCCCAAATGGCCTCTGTAACGTTGACTGTGTCCAATGGCCGTTCAACTGTTCCCCGCGACCCGCGGTTAATTACCTTTTTGCCTTTTCACTTTTGCCATTTTGCGTTCCGAGTCGGACCTCACTAAAAGCTGACTGTTCGATGACAGACAGACTTGTCCAGATTCTTAAGGGATTGGGATATTATTTTTCACTGCTGACTACCGTTAGGTGCTTGTCCGCGTTCAAACGAGTGATTGTCTCAAAGACTGAATAAATCAATCAGTTGCAGTCACAGATCCAAATTTAACCGGACGGTTGTGATGATACTTAGCGATTGCCTGAGATCTCAAAGCCTCCTTTCGCCAAATCCTTGACCATGGTTGTTGGATATCCCCAGGGCGCGATTAAAAGTTATACGCGGGATGACCTCCGGAACAGGTAGGGTTGGCACCCCGCCTACAGCATGTGTCACTTTTAATCGCACCAGATCTCCCCCGTTTCACTTGACAGGAGATCGCACACAGATAACCATATGTTTTGGAAGGAGAAAACGCATGGCGAACCCGTTTGTGCATATTGAGTTGCATACGCAGGACCCGGAGAAGGCAAAGAAGTTCTACAAGGATATGTTTGACTGGAAGTACGAAGATGTTCCGGACATGGACTATACGATCATCAACGTGGGAGAAGGCACGGGGGGAGGCATGATGAAGAGCCCCATGCCGGATGCGCTGCCTCAATGGGTGCCGTACGTCCTGGTGGAGGACATTGCAGCCTCTACCGAGAAGGCCAAATCCCTTGGCGCCTCGGTGCTCGCCGATGTCACCGAAATTCCGGGCATGGGGTCGTTCAGCATGCTGCTCGATCCGACCGGCGCGGCCTTTGCGCTTTGGCAGCCGAAAATGCCCGCATAGAGTCTCGGGGCATTATATTTTCCCTTAGAATGGGAAAATAGCCCTGAAAATGAAATTCTGCTCCAGTAATTTCAACTACTTACCATGCCGGTGATCGGAAGTATCTCAGTAGTATTGAGTAATTCCAATCCCGGCCGGCGCCGTTTGGGCCGGCCGGGATTGCTGCAATTTCATCGAAATAGAGTCAGACTGAAATCACAAAGCGCGCAGTGCCGTTGTTGGTTTTACAACGCACAAAAGCAGCAACGGAAAAAATTTTCAGGCCGGGGCGAACCGATGCCGATTAAGATGATCGGGGGAGGACCGGACCGCGGATGATCGGATCGGTGAAACTAAGAGCCTTTTGAGTAAATAGACGGGGCTGGGAAGTGAGACATTACGTTGGGGCCCTGAGTCGTTGGTCCGTGCCCTTTAATGTTGAGGCGTCATCGAATATTGCCTGGAAAGAGGTTCACAAGTGGAAGCAGGGTTTACCGTGGCTAAAAGCGCCGGCGTGAAGGCGTCCGGGTTTAAGTTCATGTTCAGGGCGCTCGGATCGAGAAACTACCGGTTGTTTTCCATGGCGCAATGCGTCTCCCTCATTGGAACCTGGACGCAATATGCAGCCCTTGGCTGGCTCGCTTATCGTCTTACCGGTTCGACTGTCCTGCTCGGCGCCGTAGCCTTTTCCAACCAGATCCCTACACTCTTTCTCGGTCCGCTCACCGGCATCGCAGCCGACAGGTTCGACCGCAAGCGTTTGCTGTTCTTGACGCAGGGGCTGTCGATGGTCCAGGCGCTCGTTCTCGCAGTCCTGGTTTTGACCGGGACTATCGCAGCATGGCACATCATCGTTCTCAGCGTCTTTATCGGAGCGTTGAATGCTTTGGATAATCCGGTACGGCAGGCGTTCGTAGTCGATTTGGTCGAAAAGAAAGAGGACCTCGCAGACGCTATCCCTTTGAACTCGGCACTTGTCAACGGCGCGCGCATCATCGGACCCTCGGTTGCGGGAATTCTCATCTACACTGTGGGAGAGGGTGTCTGTTTTCTTCTAAACGCGGTTAGTTACCTGGCGGTGCTTGCAGCTCTTCTAGCCATCAATGTGGCCGGCAAGCAGAAGAAGAGACAAAATGGTCCTTTGTGGAACGAATTCCGGGAAGAAATCGAGTATGTGTTCAATTTCAAGCCGATTTTCGGCATTCTCGCTCTCATTTGCGTCTTCAGCGTAGCCGGTGCTCCCTATGCGGTGCTGATGCCCGCATACGTAAAGGATGTTCTGCATGGAGGGGGGCATACTTTCGGGTTCCTGATATCCGCAGAGGGCATAGGAGCGCTTTGCGCCACCTTGTATCTCGCTTCCCGCAAGAGCGCGGATGGGCTTATAAGGCTGATTCCGGCCGCTGCCGCGGCCTGCGCGATGTGTATTGCGGCATTTGCGCTCTCAGGCCGCTTTATGTTGTGCCTCTTTTTCCTTTTCATTGCCGGTTTTTCGATGACCTGTCACATAGCCTCGAGTAACACGATCATCCAGACTATAGTGGACGAGGACAAACGTGGCCGCGTGATGAGTCTGTACACAATGTCATTTATGGCCTTAATGCCCTTTGGAAGCCTGCTTGCCGGAAGCCTTGCCGGACATATAGGGATCGAGGAAACGCTGGTTTTGGGGGCTGTTTTGTGCCTGGCGGGGGCTTCGATTTTCGCCGTGAAGCTCCCGGGCTTTTGCGAATTTCTCAGGCCTGTTTTTGCAAACATAAAGAACTGCGAAGACGAACCGCCCGAAAGGTGAAGCGAGCGGGAAGCGGGAAGCGCGAAGCGAGAAGCGAGAAGCGGCAACGAGAAACGGCAACCAGAAGCGGCAACCAGCAAGGGATAGGAGATTATCTCGGCGTGCTGTAATCATTTTGGTGTCACACGGGAAGAGATAATGCAAAACCGGCGCAGTGAACCGAGGAAGGCGTGCGTTTACCTGATCAAGAGGTACACGTGCGCATCAAACCAGGAAATAGTGCAGTTGTTTGGAAGCTTGAGCTATTCCGCCATAGCCAAGATAGTTGCGACCGTATCGAAAGGATTGGAATCTGACAAATATTTACGCAAGCAGATAAAAGGGTTTGAGGCGGAATATTCCTTTTTCAAGGGCTGATAATCATATAAAAGGCACCTCCCTCCATGCCAGGAGTGCATTATCCTGTAATGGAATCAAAGCTGCGAACTTTAACGAGGAGGTGCCATATGCAATTGTATGCAGGTGTAGATCTTCATGCAAGCAACAACTTTGTGGCTGTTATCGACGCAAACGGGAAGAGAGTGTTTAAGAAAAAGATTCCCAATGAGGCCGAGATTATCCTTTCGATACTTGGGAGTTTCAAGGAAGAGATGACCGGAGTTGTGGTTGAATCCACCTTCAACTGGTACTGGCTTGTGGACTTGCTGAGTGAGGCGGGCTATCGGGTCCATCTGGCCAACCCTTGCGCCATACAGAAATACTCCGGGTAAAGCACTCCGATGATAAACATGACGCTTTCTGGCTTGCTGAGATGCTCAGGCTTCACATTCTGCCCGAGGGATACATCTATCCCAAAGAGGAACGGCCCATACGGGATCTTTTGAGAAAAAGGGGACATCTCGTAAGGCTGAGGACCTCACTTATTCTGAGCCTGCAAAATATAGTGGCCAGAAACTGCGGTGTTCGCCTAAGCGTTAACGATGCCAAAAGGCTCAAAGAAAACGTCGTCATCCCAATGCTTGAATCAAATGATGATCTGGCGATGGCCGGCCTGGTCAGCAAGGAGACAATAGATTTTTTCACTCGAAAGATCTGGGCGGTTGAATCAATGGTTGAAGAAAGGGTGCAGCTTAAGGACCAGTATCGTCATCTTCTGACGATTCCCGGTATCGGAAGAGTCCTGGCCCTTACCATCATGTTGGAGACAGGCCCGATCAGCCGCTTTCCCAAGGTGGGAGACTACGTGTCCTACTGCCGCAAAGTAGGATCCAAGTGGACCAGCAACGATAAGGCAAAAGGGAAAGGGAACAAAAAGAACGGCAATAAGTATCTCGCGTGGGCTTTTTCGGAAGCAGCCGAACTGGCAAGACGCTACAACACCCTATGCAGGAGCTATTACAACCGCAAGATGCAGAAGACTAATTTCATGGTCGCCCATCAGGCTCTTGCACACAAACTGGCCAGGGCAGCCTATTGCATCATGAAGGAAGATACTCCATTTATGCCTGAGAAACTATTTGCGAGCTGATAGTGTCCAGACGGATCGCACTGGTGGCGCCAGTGCTTACTCGAACAGGAACTTCCAAAATGAAAAACCGGAACCTGCGGTCATGTCGTTCACCCGGCCGCTCCGCGCCACCGGAGCCGCTACGGACCGCCTCCGACGAGTCACGGTCAGACCCATTCTCGGCGCCCCTCCGCGACTCCGGTGGCTCTCCGCTCAGTTTGCTGTTTAGTACAGTTTTTAAAAACGAAAAACTGTACAGCCAAGACGCATGATCGAATTAACGGAACTTGATACACACGGTTTATCCAACTTGGACGACACAACTCAAGGGATGGAGCATAAAATCATGCGGTCATAACGAACTGGCTGGAACGGCAACCTGAAAAGGGGTTGGCAAAACCACAAGGGCTGATTGGAAAGCCGTTCCACCCAGCACCTATAGAGTCGTCAATATCTTTGCTGCCCATGCCATGAGCCAGTCAAGGGGTGGTTAATAACCATGAGAGCTGACCAATCATTTGGACATGGCATGGAACCGAAGATTTTCTGGCCCGCCTCGGGCGGGAAGGGCCGTTTTCCAGGCAACTCGAAAACGGCATTGAGCCTGATGGGTGACTGGTGCAGCGAGGGCTGACTCCAAAACCAAAGAAACTGCGGGAGTGGTTGGGGTGTTGCCGGCTGTTGTGATCAGCAGGGGAAAAATCTGTTTTTCTTGCAGGGGGGAGTTTTTCCTCTTGACCGGCGCCTTTTAATGGGTGACCGCTTGTTTCACATATTATCAAGGAACGATTCGCCGCAGGGTTTGAGAAAAAGTCGCTGGGTGCTGGACTGGCTTTCTTTCAGTAGCGTGCTAGGTTGGCTCTCGCAATGCTTCGGCCCGGAATGTGTTTTCCTTCCAAGCTGATGTTTAGAAATGAGGAATGACGAGAATTAGGCAAGCGTACTCTGGTGCAGTTAACGGAGCGAAACTAGATAGATGATCTGTTTTTAGCGATTCAGGATAATACGCGCATAAGCTAAGGATTCTGAATATGGTAAACATCTTCTACATAATATTGGTTGCGTTTGGCATTTCAATAGGCAACACGTTTTTAGAATATTGGTGGTTGGTGCCAAAAACGCCTGAAATTAGCCCACTTCTAAGAGAATCATCGATAATATTGAAGATAACGATTACGCTTGTACTATTTTTGGCTAATGTTTACGGCTCGCTAACAATTCGTAGATTGGTAGCTGTGACATCTATGCCTATCGAGTGGTTTCGCAGCCTATCTCGCTATTTCAACCTTATACAATACCTACTTAATGCCATATCTGTTATTGTCTCGCTACGGTTAATCCTTCCGGCCTTTGGCATTTTTTCATTAATATATTATTCTCGCGTTCTATGGTATCTAGGTGTTTTAGTGTTATGCTCAACTATTGTCATTTCAGTAAGGAGGATTGGAGCTCTGACTCCAATAGCTAAAGAGCGTCTCGATCACCGGCGATACTTCATCAAGCAATCAGCCCTGGAACTTATGGAGAAAGACCCACGTCCGCCAATACTCTATCTCCGTTCCTTCAAAAAAGAGCAGTTGGGTGCAACGGTGAATGGACGACTCTCGTATATTCCTAAATTTCTCAATCGCTCTCTTTATATGCATACCGGATCAAGTAGGTCTGATTTCTCCCTATTGAAAAATTATCTCCGTACAGATGTTCTGCGCGCTAACCGTTCTGTATTTGACGAACAGCTAGTATTTGCATCTTTTTTATCAAGAATAGGTCCATATATTGCGATAGGCCGTCCTGGAGAAACATTTGAAAATATGGATTTGGGAGCGGCCAAAATGTATGTAGCAGATGATGAATGGCAATCCACTGTTCTAAATTTTCTTGATCGTTGCGCCGCAATAGTATTAGAGGCAGGGGACTCAGAAGGACTGCAATGGGAAATGGAACAGATTATTTCTCGAGTTCCAGCAAGAAAGCTCCTTTTGATTCTTCCGGCGTCCGATGTTGAATACCGTGCTTTTCGGTCTTGCTCTGGACACATCTTTCCAAAGCCCCTTCCGAAGGAAATAGTGCAAAGTAGATTAATTATGTTCGATGATGATTGGGCACCTATCCAGCTCGAATACGTTAAGTTCACCTTGGCTCCGACGCTTGAGCCCTTTGTAGAGCGTAATAAATTTGTTTTGGATGGAGTTAAACTTGGTCTTGTCCATAAGCAAACAAACCAGCAGGATTACTAAATTAATCTGTCATTCTATTCCATGTTGCACCGCCTATTATCCAATCATTCGCCGCGCACTTGCGTGTCATTTCTGGAAAGTTAAAAACTACTTCTATTTGTAAAGTGGATTAAGAATAACCGATCAATAAATCCATACACTGCTACTAAACGAAAATTGTTAACATGTTCATTACAAGTATCTAAACCTTGTTGGGTTGTCTTCTGGCAGCCCACAATTTGTCGCTTGTGATGTAAGTTCACAATATCATATATATAGGTCTGACATGCAGCGGAAGCCTCCATGTGGGGCCTTTCGCTTACCGTGGCAAATTATGTCATTTTGTCAATATGACAATAAGGGTCGAAAACTTCTTCTGCCGTCCCATGAATGCAATTAAGTCACACTGTTATCACAACGGCCGACATTCAAATCAACTGCCCCCAGGATACCGCACTTGCCTGTACGCTCAGGTTAAAATCCTCCTGGATCAGCTCTGAACCTCTCGGAGAGAAGCGCAGGTAGACAAGCATTTGATCGTTCATCGAAAAAGATAGGGCCGGCAGGAGGGGGAAAATAGATTTCTTGGGGACAACCAATGAGGCGAGGAGGACTTTCAAACTCTCCAAGGCCTTGCCGGCGGGAATCGTTACCGGAAGTATTCCCGATTTGGGCGGCGCCGTGTTGGGCACCGGTTCCGGTTGAAGAGTAGTCAGGCTTGTTGAAAGGCGCTGAAAAAGGTGGGGCTGCACTTTGAATGCCGGGACCCAGAAAAGCGGCTGCTTTTGTTCCCACGCACCGGGGATCATCCCGGGATGGTTAGCCAGCCGCATCAGGTCGGCGTACGACCTCAACTGCAACCCAGTCACGTTCGCATCGAGCCGCCAGAAAGGCAGGTATACGGCGGCATCTCCTCCGTTATTAGCCGCAGGAAAAGTGAAGTTCACTTTTTCGAAACCCGATCCGCCGGACTGCCAGGCGACGGCGCAGTTCCGGCAAAGAAGAACGAGGCTGTTCTTTTCGCCTTCCAGATCCCATCCGCAGGTAGGGCACATCATTGGAAGAAACGAGAGCTGGTCCTCAGGGTCGCTGCGTTCGGCCGGCAGTTCCACCGGGCCCCCGCCTGCATGGCCGACAGGACTCTGCAGGATCGCGTCAACGAGCACATTACCGTGGATCGAAAAGGGGGAGTAGATCAGGCTTTCCGTTTCGCCAACGAAGAAGGGTTCGATTCCCGGCGAAAGATGTTTAACCGGAGATCTGTCATTTTCGGGGCCGCAATTGACGTGTCTTCTGAATGGAAACTGCGGCTCGAGGAAATTGCCTGTAATCCCGGGGGCGACGTAGCGGAGCTTCAGCACCTGGGGCCTCATTCCGAGCGAAATAGGCGCAGAACCCGGCTTGAGCGCCAGGATATTAGTGTCAATTATTTTGCTCTCGATACTCAGCGCATCGAAAGAAAACTCCATGCCCCGGAACCTCCAGTAAGGAAGAAAGAAAAGGTCCGCAGTGCTTTCTTTTGGGGTGAAAAAATATTTGAAATGTTCCCTCGGCGCGATGTAGAGGCGGTTTCGGCAGTATGCGCATTGGAAAATACGGTCCGATTCCTCCAATACGACCGGAGCGCCGCACTGGGGGCAAGGGTGTTCTATCTGCCAGCTCTGATTGCTAGAGTTTGTCGCCACAGTTATTACAGTACATAGAGTCCGGCAGGTTATCGGTTCCGCAGTGGGGACATTTCACCGGCTGCTTTGTCTCCGCGGTCGCGGCCCCGCACCGGGGGCAGAATTTGGCGTTGGGCGGAATGTCTGCATGGCAATGCGAGCACTTTTCTATGACGATCAAATGATTGCCGCAGTAAGGGCAAAATCTGGAATCGTTCGGAATGGAATGCTTGCAAGCGGGGCATTCCATATGAACCGACGCTCCGGCGTTGGCTGTTGTCTTCAAAGCGTCCGAAAAAATGCCCGGCATCATCATCGCTATTCCCATGCCCAGTCCTGTAGCGGCGCCGGGCTGTGCCTGGGCCGATTTCTCGATGGCCATCGCAGCCTTCATTTTAACAAACCTGTCCAGATCGCCGAGAACGGCCAGGCGGCTGTGATCGTCAATCGCCGTCTGGACCTCGGGAGGCGGGGTTATGGAATTAATGTATACATGTGAAAGAGCGAGTCCGAAATGATTGAAATCTTCATCCAGGAGCTTTTTGAGCCCCGTTGACATTTCGTCGTATTTCCCGGGAAGCGACAGGATAGAATCCATATTTGCGCCCAAGTAGTCGTTGAAGCGGGATACAACGACCTTGTTCAGATATTCCCGGATTTCTTCAGTGCTGTAAATCCCCTGTGTGCCGACAAGAGAGTTGATGAAAAGAACCGGCTGCACCACGCGGAGGTTGAGAATACCGAATGCCCTCAGCCTGACCAGCCCGAGTTGCGAATCACGGAACGCAACCGGGTCCCGCGTTCCCCATTTCAGGTCGATAAACTCTTTCATGTTCGCGAAATAAATTTCGGCTCTGAGCGGACTAGTGAATCCCCAAGGCAAACTTGCAAGCCTTGTCAAAATGGGGATGTTGGCCGTCGTGAGCGTATGGCGCCCGGGACCGAACACATCATGGGCTTTCCCGTTATAAAAGAACACAGCCGACTGGCTTTCCCGCACGATAAGCTGAGCGCCGTACTTTATGTCGCCGGAGCCCTGTTCCGGAATCCTGTGCACGATCTCAGCGCCGGATTCATCGAACCACTCTATCATTTCAAGAAAAACTGCGTTGTCGTTTCCCACTAACCGGCCCCCTGTATAGTGTTTTCAGGACACGATATGATAACCTGCACTCAAGCACGCTATTGCATTCGGCTATTCTGCCGCAGGACTTTAATAACTTGAAAAGACTTCACCACAGAGACACGGAGGACACGGAGAAACACAGAGAAAGGCTGGAACCACGGATGAACACGGATGAACGCGGATAAATCAGAAGACACAGACTCGAAAAGACTCCACCGCAGAGACGCAGAGAGCGCAGAGCGTTGGATAATTTGAAAAACCCGGTGGACTGCTTCGAGGGGCCGGGGTCGATCTTCAAAGAACGCACAGAGCGCATAGAAAGGCTCGAACCACGGATGAACACGGATAAATCAGAAGACACAGGTATGAGTTTGCACGTTCGCAGCGCCGGTTCTTTTCATGGTTTCGGGGAGTCCCGAGAGGGATGTGAGCAAATGTCTTGACAAACTCTGGCCCCTGGCTATAGTGGCAGATACTTACTGACTGAAGGTCATATTATGAATAATGGCCAAACACCTACCGCCCTTCGGCGCCAAAAAGAACAGGCCGAACGAAGGAAATCCATCCTCAAAGCCGCAAGAGAGGTCTTTTTCAAGAAAGGCTTCAAGGCATCCACAATTGATGAGATCGCCGGTAGGTGCGGTTTGGCCAAAGGTACGATCTATCTCTACTTCAGGTGCAAGGAAGAGCTCTACATTTCCATAATGGGCGAAGGTCTGGGCCTTTTAAAAAAAGAACTTGCAAAGACCGCCGCTCTGCCGCTGCAAAGTGACGAGCTTCTGTTTCATGTGCTGCAAACCTACTTTGCCTTCTACAGGAAAAATCGCAAGTACTTCAGGATCATGTTTTTGAGTTCTCAACCCGACGTCAGGGAACTTGCGTCCGATAAGCTGCTCAGGGAATGCACGGATACGGCCAGGGATTGCCTCCGGACCGTGAGCGAGATTGTGGAAAAAGGCATCGAGAGCGGCCTTTTCAGAACTGTTAACGCCTGGGCCGTTGCCAATATCCTCTGGTCCGCCATCAATGGAATCCTTATGAGCTGTGAGCAGGATTCTATATACCGTGAAGAAATCCTTGGAATGGAGATCGAGGAAATCCTGCGGGAGAGCCTCGACCTGGCTTTGAATGGTTTGCGGAGAGCCACCTGATGTTCTGGCTGGCCTGGAAGACGTTGCTCCACGAGAAGGTGCGCCTGGCCCTCACGATTGTGGGAATAGTATTCGCCAGTATTCTTGTCTTGACGCAGGTCGGCATTTACCTGGGAATGGTCCGCAATGCTACGGCAGTTATCACGAATACGGATGCGGACATCTGGGCAGCTCCGAAAAATATCCGAAACTTCGATTTTGCCAATCCGATTCCGGAGGAGAGAATCAACAAGGTGCGGGCTGTTCCCGAAGTCCTGTGGGCTGAAAAGATCATAGTGACCTGGGGGTTCCTGAAGATTGCAAACGGCGGCCTGGAGCAGGTGCAGATCATAGGATTCAATCCGGACACAAACGTGGGCGCCCCATGGGGCATGGTCGAAGGCCGTCCGGCCGACGTAAAAGGCGGGCGTTACATTATCATGGACAGGACATCGGAAAAAAGGGTCGGCAATCTGAAAACCGGTACTCTGTGGGAGCTTAGCGGAAAACGGTTTAGACTCGTCGGCCTTTCGCAGGGAATAAGGAGTTTTACCACGGCCCCGATTATCTTCATGGCCCACGATCAATTGCAGCATCTGTCGAACGGACTTATCCATCCGGGCGAAACGACGTACATCGTGGCAAAGCTCAGGGACAGGAACAAAAGAGGAGAAGTTGCAGCCCTTTTGGCCCAGTCCATGAAAGACAACGACGTACTGACCAGGGACGGCTTTATTTACAGGACTGTGGAATACTGGACAATTCAAACCGGCGTGGGAATGAGCTTTTTTCTCACCGCGCTCCTGGGCCTCATGATCGGAGGCGCCATAGTAGGCCAGACCATTTACGCCAACACCATGCAATACTTGAAAGAGTACGGCACTCTCAAGGCTATGGGCGCTACAAACGAGGACATCTACAAAACGATTTTCGCTCAGGCCGGCATGAGCGCTGTAGCCGGATATGCCGCCGGCGCAACACTCATGGTCGCGGCGCAGGGCATGATCGAAAAGATGGGGGTCCCAATCAATCTTAGCGTTTGGCTCCTAATTTCGGCATTTATCATAATTTGTCTGACCTGTATTTCTTCGGCCATTTTTTCGGTGAGAAAGATAAGGACCCTTGACCCTGCCATGGTATTCAGGGGCTAGCATGGGCAAGATCCTCGAAATGACGGATGTGACAAAGGTCTATCATGAAGGCCGCGTGGATGTGACCGCGGTGGATTCGGTGACACTCGACCTGCGAAAGGGCGAAGTCCTGCTGCTCATGGGACCTTCCGGTTCCGGAAAGACTACTCTCCTTTCCATGATGGGATGCATACTGCATCCGACGAAGGGAGAAATCAAGGTGGACGGAGAAGTTGTGAGCAATCTGCTCGAAGACGAGCTTCCGAAAATACGCAAGCGCTATTTCGGCTTCATCTTCCAGGCATTTAACCTGTTCCCGTCCCTTACGGCCCGGGAGAACATCGAGATCTGCCTGAGACTCAAGCACTGGAAAAGGGAAAAGATACGGCCCGAGGCGCACAAATTGCTTGATCGGGTCGGCCTGAGCGACCGCATACATTTCTACCCCGGTGATCTCAGCGGAGGGCAGAAGCAGCGGGTTGCCTTTGCAAGGGCCATGGTGGGCGATCCGCCGATCATTCTGGCCGATGAACCTACGGCAAATCTGGATTCCAAGCGCGGAATGGAATTACTGGGCCTTCTGAAGCAATACGCGAAAGAGTTCGGAAGGGCTGTTGTCGTGGTCAGTCATGACGCCAAAGCCGAGGCCGTCGCGGACAGAACGGTAGTTCTTGAGGACGGAAGAATCAAGATATGATGAAGAAGAAAGGGCTTCTCGTATGCCTGATCCCGGCGGCTTTGATCGCAGCGCTGTTGCTTTGGAAGCCGGCTGGTGAAAACAAAGCATCTGCCGTCGATGTGGAGAGGTATGTTTCGGCCGAAGGCAAAGTGGAAGTCAGGCCCGGATTCGAGGTGGAGATAGGAAGCGAATTGGAAGGAAGGATCGCTGAGTTTCCGGTGAAGGAAGGCGACCGGGTGAACAGGGGCGACGTGATCGCCGTTATGGCAAACGGGGATATTCGGGCCAGGCTCGCAGAGGTGGAGGCCGGCCTTGCAGTTGAACAATCGAGGCTGAAAGAAATAGTCTCAGGTGCGCGGGTGGAAGAAATAAAGAGCGCAGCGGCGGTTTTGGAAGCAGCTCGCGCCGACCTCGAATTCGAGCAGGCATGCGTTCGGCGATACCGGGCGCTCTATAAAGAGGGGGCCATATCGAAGCAAGTGCTCGATGAAAAGGAAAATCACGAAAAAAATGCCAGAGCGAAGGTAACCAAAGCAGCCGAAGAAAAAACCGCCCTGGAAAAAGGCCCCAAAGCGGAGACCATAAAGCTCCAGGAAGATGTCGTGGCGCAGGCTGAAGCTTCGGTGGAATTTCAGAAAAGTCTTTTGGAAAAAACGCGGATAATCGCTCCCATTTCCGGAAAAATCATCCGCAAGTATTTAGATCGGGGAGAATCCGCAACGAAGGAAAGAGCGCTTGCCGTCATCGCCGATATAGGCCGGCTCTGGGTCAATGCGGAGGTGGACGAAAGCGACATAGGCGCGCTTCAAGTTGGCGATCCCGTGGAGGTGCGGGCGGATGCGTTTGCTGGAAAGTGCTTTCCGGGAAAAATAGAGGAGATCTCGGATTATGCCGGGGCCCGAAAAGTTCGCCCCAATGATCAGACAAAGAACGTCGATATGAAGGTCGTCCAGGTAAAAGTAGGACTGCTGGAGCCAACGGCGCTTAAGCCAAATATGACGGTCGAAGTTAAGGTTAAGCAGAGATAAAAAAGACGTTAGGGCGGTGGTTAGGGTTATTAGGTGATATAATATAGAGCTTTATAGACTCAGATAAGGAGCATCTAAGCAGTGAACCTGGTATTTGCGTTAGTGTTCTCCTCTTTTTTTATTCTCTTCACGCCACCATCCTTCTTCCCGACCTCTCTAGCGTATTCTGCATCAGAAAATCAGGGATTTCCTGAGAAGGCCAATAAACGGGTTCCCAACGGTTCGCAGGTGGGTTCACCATCGAAAGACTACCCAATTCTTGAAGATGAGGAGTTATACGCGGACTATATTGTACGAGTATACTCAAGTATATATAAAGATAACCAATATCTCATCGTGCTCCAGGATGGTCATGAGGTCTATCATCTGAAGGCATTCAAGGTCTATTTAGGATATATGTATAAGAACGAACCCGAATTCAATAATGAGATGATCAAGATCGGCAAGGACATCACTGGGAGAGGCTTTCCAAATATGGTGGTTACGGAATGGTCAGGCGGTGCGCACTGCTGCTTTAATTTCTATATCTTTGAGCTAGGAAAGAGTTTCCGTCTGGTCGACAAGCTGGATGCCGGTGACGGTGATTTGTCCCACTTTGCCGACCTGGATAGTGATGGTCTACTGGAGTTCGTTACCGCTGATTGGACATTTGCATACTGGAACAGTAGCTTTGCCGGATCTCCTGCTCCCAAGGTGATCCTTCGCTTTGATAATGATAAATATCATCTGGCAAGGGACCTGATGAGAAAACCATCGCCTTCCGCAGAGGAAATTGAAAGCAAGGTTCATAGTGTCCTGACGAATGCAAAGTGGAAGGAGGGTAAGCCTCCTGTAGATCTTTGGAGTGAAATGCTCGATCTAATCTACAGTGGACATTTGGGTTTTGCATGGGAGTTCTTTGATAAGGCGTGGGCCAAAGGCGTACCGGGGAAGAAAAAGTTCTTGAAAGCGTTCCGGTCACAACTATCAAAAAGCCAATATTATGGTGAGTTGATCGAAATGAATAGTCCGAAATTGCCCTGATTTTTGGCTATTGTTAATCTAATTAACTAAAATTATAAGGGTTAAATTCACTAAAAGCTGCTGATAGTGTGCTCACTGATCACCGCACACCGCACTCCGCTCGCCGCGCAGTGCATCTGATATTCGTTCAATGAGTTCTTCCTGGTCCCATACCCATACTTCATATGTATGTGTCAGCCCGAGGCGGACAATCACAAGATTCCGGGAAGGAATAACGGTGACGAATTGACCATCGTATCCAACTGCATGATACGTGTCGCGGGGAATGCGGGGACATGGTTCCTCACCGCTTCTGAACTCGCGGGGAAGATACAGCCAAAAGCCTGCCCCGTATTCTTTGTGAATGGAAGCCGGGGCCGGAGTTGTGGAGTATTTCATCCAGCCTTCGGGAAGAATCCGTTGCTTCCCCCACATGCCGTCCCTTAGACAGAGAAGGCCGAACCTGGCCCAGTCCCTGGCGGTTGCGAACATGAAAGACGAAGCCACCAGTGTCCCTGAAGTATCCGGTTCCACGACCGCGCTTTTCATCCCGATGGGGTCAAACAGCGCTCGGCGGGGAAATTCGAGGTAGTCCGTCTGCGCGCTGCCGAACGTATTCCGTATGACTTCTGAAAGAATGTTCGTATTGCCGGTCGAATAGTGCCATTTGACTGCCGGAGCAACAGCCAGGGGCTTGTCCGCAGCAAATAAAGCCATATCGCTGGTCCCAAAGAGCATCACCGCCACGTCGGTGAGCGGAGACGAATAAGCTTCATTGAAAGCCAGGCCGCTGCTCATGCGGAGAAGATCATCAAGCGTGATGGACATGCGGGGATCTTGCCCGTCATGCCACTGAGGCAAAAGGCCCTTGGATTTAAGAGAAATCTTTCCCTCATCTACGAGGATGCCCGTCAGCGCGGCGAAAACGGATTTGGTCATCGACCAGCCCGGCAACGGCGTATTGACGCTAAAACCGGGAGCATATCGTTCAGCCACTATTTTGCCGTCATAGACGACCACCACAGCCCTTGTTCTACGTGGATGGGCGGGGTCGGATTCCCGGAAGGCCCATTCGACCGCCTCGTTCAGCTTTTTGCCATCAACGGCGGGCGGCAGGTTTGCGGTATCCACCTTCTCGCCATCAGGCCAGATTCCGTTTCCATCCCCGTGAGTGTCTGTAGTGAATACGGGGATAGTCTCAGATCTAAGTTTCTCCTCCGTGGTTCCTATCGCCAGGGTACATCCGAGCCCATCGCGGAAGATCGCCTTCCGTTCGGCAAAACCCCAGAAGGAAGCTGTGACGGTCCGTCTCGCATAGTCGATTCCGGCATCGTCAAAGCGCAGAGGATATAGCGCCCCGACCGGCTCTAAGTCCTCGGCCAGCACCGACGCCGGGTCACGGCCGGAGACGAAGACATCCGAGCATAGACACTTGGCCTTGAAACCGGATACAACGAGCGCGGTCTTCCAAAGGTAATAGCCAAAGACCACGATGGAAAGGACAACAGCGATTCCCAGGACTGAAAGAATTCGTTTTGTGGACGTCCGCATTTGGCAGATCTCTTCTTTAAAAAGGGGCACAATTCTTATGTGTTCAACGTGGAATCAATCCAATGACAAGGGTATTTTTCCGGCGGTCCGGTACCCTGTTTGCCGTTGCAGATCAAAACCTTAGACCGCTAAAATGCGCTCTTCACCACTCCTCCGTCCACGCGCAAAGCGGCGCCGGTTGTCGCGGATGCGAGCGGACTGGCTATATAGGCAACCAGCGAAGCGACCTCCTCCGGAGCGGCAAAGCGTTTGATCAGTGACGTGGGCCGAACTTTTTCGAAAAACTCCTTCTCGAAATTGTCAAATGTCTTGCCCTCCGATTTTGCGCGTGAGCCCACGAATTCAATGACGCCAGGGGATTTGGTCGGCCCCGGCAGGACACTGTTCACAGTGATGCCGGTCCCGGCAACCGCTTCAGCGAGGCCGCGCGCGACGGCCAGTACCGCGGTCTTGGTCATCCCGTAATGAATCATGTCAGCCGGAATCTGGACACCGCTTTCGCTGGAGATAAAGATGATGCGGCCCCAGTTCCTGGATCTCATACCGCTTAGATACAGGCGGGAAAGACGCACGCCGCTGAGAACATTTACTTCAAAAAAGCGCCGCCAGTCTTCGTCGGGAATGTCCTCGAACGGTTTGCTCTCATAAATACCAAGGTTATTTACGAGGATTTCAACGTCGGGGAACTGCCTGGCAACCTGATGGGCCGCCGCATCGGTGCTGAGGTCACCGGCAAAGGCAAATACCTTGCCGCCTGTATCGGACTTAATAGTTGATACGGCATTATCGACGGACGCCTGTGAGCGGCCGTTGACAATGACGCGAGCGCCTTCGCGTGCAAGGGCCGCCGCAATTGCGTAGCCAATACCGGCTGTACTGCCGGAAACAAGCGAAAGTTTACCGTCGAGCTTGAGGTTCATAGTCATCTTTCTCCATTTTGAGTAGGGCAGGGCATCGCTTAAAATCGTGCCCTGAGATTCACCGCCCGGTCAATCAAATCATAAGCATTGTTCTTCCTGTTGCAGTGCATGATACATGGCTGATATCCCTTAGAGGCATAGAAACAGTTCGGAGCCTTCGGCGGGATACAAGGAAAGAACCACTTTCAAATAATGGGAGCCGAAAGGAACGTTCTTGTTTTTTGACTTGATATGTTATAATGTAATTACTGTGATTACGTATGTCTTACTCCAAGAAAATGGTGCCGATATGGAAAAGCAGCTTCGCACAAGAGACGTTAAATTGGTGCCGGTTGGCAACTCTCAAGGTGTTCGTATCCCTAAATCTCTCCTGCAAAAATATGGTTTCTCGGACTCCCTGGTGCTCGAAGAAACCGGTCAAGGCATTCTATTGAGAAAAAAACGAGAAGACAAACTGTCATGGGAAGAGACTTTCAGGGCAATGGCCGAAGAAGGCGAAGACTGGGCGGATTTGGATGTTACACTTCTGGATGGCTTGGAGGAAGGCGGCGTTGAATCCTAAGAGATACACAATCTATTTCGCCGACTTGAATCCCACCATAGGCAGTGAGATCAGCAAGGTTCGTCCTGTCGTCATTGTCAGTCAGGACGTTATGAACCAATACCTGGAAACGATAGTCATCTGCCCTTTAACCTCAACGCTTCATCCCAAGTGGCGCTCGCGCTTGCAGATAACCTGTGCGGGAAAAGCGGCTGAAATAGCTGTTGATCAAATACGAACCATCAGCAAGAAGCGTTTGAGAGACAGAATTGATCAATTGCCCGCCTCGCAAGCCTCCCAATTGCGAAGGATCATAACAGAGATGTATGGCGAATAGTGAGCTTCTGCATTTGCTCATGACTTTTTCAAGCGGCGCGTCCCTGCCGAACTCGAAATCTCGTATTCTGCCCGGGCGGAGAGTTGGCTGAATGTACCCAAATGACGTTACGGTAACTCCCATCTGTCATTATCTCAGACAAATTTTCTCCTGAAATTACGGAATGAATCTGCCATGAATAGAGAGAATCTGCTCGAAGTTCTTGTCAAGGCAAATGAGTTCAAAGAGGGCGACCTCCTTGTCGGAGGCTGCCGGGACGAAATCGAGCGCAAAGAGGCAAGGAGTGCGCTTTCAGGGTTGCTGCTGGGAGATATCTCCAGGGTGAAAGTCGTAGAGGATGCCGTCAGCGAGACCCTGGAAAAATCTCTAAATGTCCAGCTTTCAGCCGGTATAGCCGGTTTGACGATAAACGACCTGAGACAAATCCTGCTGGGCGGGAATGCGAGCGAGTGGGTGAACCGTTACGGCGACGGACTTTCGAGCGAGCAGATTGCATCCGTTGTAAAAGTTATGAGCAACGATGAGCTTTCCACAGTCGCCCGTGCTATTTTCAAACCTCTCCCGGGCGATGGAATTTCCATCGGCTCACCCGGGCATTTCGGCTCCCGCATTCAGCCAAACAGTCCGGGCGACGACCCGGACGAAATACTCTTTTCCATTCTCGAGGGATTGTCATATGGCTGCGGCGACGTGATACTGGGGATCAATCCCGCAAGCAATGACATCGAAACGATCATACACCTCGAGAAACTCCTTCAGAGCGTGAAGGAGAGACTGGCGCTTCCAACCCGCTACTGCGTCCTATCCGATATGCTCAAACAAGCTGCCGCGCGTGTGCGCACGCGGGTGGATGTAGGCTTTCAGAGTCTGGCCGGTACCTCAAAGGGACTCAAGGGAATGCTCGGAATCGATGTTGATGGATTGCTTGACCTGTCAAAAAGATTCGATGGGCTCTACTTTGAAACCGGCCAGGGGTCGGCCCTTACTAATCATGCCGATGAAGGCGTGGACATGGTGACCCTGGAATCCCGTAACTACGGGCTGGCAAGGTACATACAGCAGCAAACCGGTTCGTGGACGATCGTTAACGATGTGGCCGGGTTTATCGGACCGGAAGTTTTCCGCACTCCCGATCAGCTTCTGCGGGCATGCCTGGAAGACGCGGTGATGGCGAAGCTGCATGGACTCACCATGGGGCTGGACGTGTGTTCCACCTTTCATATGGGCATCGATCCGGATACGCTCCGTCAGCTCACCCTGGAGATTGCCGTTCTGGCCGCGCCGGCATACCTGATGGCCGTGGCCGGCAATGCCGATCCCATGCTTGGATACCTGACTACCTCTTTTCTTGAACACCCCCGCATCCGTGACAAAACAAAGAAGCGCATAACCACTGCAATGAAGGCCAGGTTTATGGAACTGGGCGTGATGGACCGGTATGGGGGATTACTTCCTGCAAGACCGCGCGCGGAGGATCTCTACAGTGCGTATTTGAGCGGAGGAGGCGACAAACGGGGATCTGAAGCTTTGCGGACCGAAGGGGTCAGGAAGCTGGCAAAGCTCCGCGAGCGGGGTCTCGATCTGGGCTACGACGATTATCGGGACTATGCCCAGCCCGGAGATGCCGACTCGCGCATCAGAAGAATCTTCGAACAGGCCCGGCTGGCTCTTTATGCCACTATAGACGATTCAGTGCTAAGGGATTCATCGCCCAAAAACCTGCGTGTCCGGACCAGAGCCAAGTCCCGGGACGATTACATCACGCATCCGCAGGATGGTGAATTCCTTCGCCGTGAGGATGAGGCCCGGCTTGCCCGGCTTTATGCGAAATCGCGCCGCCGGGGAATTCAGATCGTAATCTCTGACGGACTCAACGCCAATGCAGTCAACGATAACCTTCGCCAATTACTCCCACAGCTCAAAAGCATGCTGGGTGAGAGAGGATGCCACGCCGGGGAGGTTGACATAGTCGTCAAAAACGGCAGGGTGCGTGCGGGATATCAGATAGGAGGGTTGCTCGATGCCGAGCTGATCATACATCTCATTGGAGAGCGGCCGGGAACAGGTCTTAACACCCTTTCCGCATACCTTACCTATGGCCGCGACGCCAATGGACAATCGCGCTGGGCTCCGGATATGGATCATTCAAAAACGAGCGCAATCTGCGGGATTCATATGCTGGCGAAGCGCCCTTCTGAAGCGGCCGGTGAAATTGCCTTGTGTGCTGCCCGGATCATACGGGAAAGACGTTCCGGTGTTGACTTGCCCCCGCATGAATAGGACTCGTCCCAATTATTGCATTGCAACAAAGCCTGCCGCTCACCGGTTGCCGTTTCGAGGTTAGCGACAAAAAGTTGTTGACACCCCCATTAGCTGTGTCTAAATGGACATAATGTATAACAGCGTCCGGACAACGTGTGACGATGTGGCATCGATTCCTTGATAACGAGTGTTCGTGTGCGGGTTCCCGGCAGCAAACTGCAGTGATGGTTTCCCCTTCTTTGTCCCAGGTCCAGGCGGTTTTGATAAGACCTTCGACTCTTTTTCAAGCTCCTCTTTTTTCCTTTTCATCCTCCCGTAGCTCATAGCCTTGTGCTTCGAGGTGTTGGCTTTAACCTTTGCCCCGGGTTAGAGCTACATGGCTAAGTTCTATAAGACCTGCTCCAGGCGTAGCCTCAGGTTCTGCCAAAGAAGGCCGGCAAGAGCTTCGAAGTTACACTTCCTGAAATCACGGACGGATTCATGACCGGGACGTCTGTTTTCCGCAATCACCCGCAAAGCAACATTACCGTGGGTCCGGTTCTCAATCTGGCGGGAAGTGGGAACACCAGTGTCCCGGGGAACCAACTCCGATAACGGGGGCGGGAGCAGCGGCATTTGTCTTCGGTCGAAGGATTTGGACGTCTTTCCCACTGCAGGAGTCATATTAGCAGAAACGGCTCTCAACACTATTTTTGAGACAGTCTCGTGGTGGTGGAACATTCGCTGGAAAGGAAGGGTCTATGCACGTTTCACGAAGAGGGTTCATCAAGCTGACGGGTACGGGTTTAGCCTGTCTGGGCCTGTCGGACCTGGGGTTCGACCTCAAGCCCGTCAAGGCTTACGCCTCGGCTCTCAAGATCGAGGGGGCCAAGGAGGTCCTCTCCATTTGCGGATTTTGCTCCTGCGGCTGCAACATCATCATGTCCATTAAGGACGGCCGGATGGTAAGCTCCGAAGGCGATCCGGACTATCCGGTGAGCGAAGGATCGCTTTGCTGCAAGGGCTCGGCATTCCTGTCCATGCACTACAACGAGCACCGATTGCAGAAGCCCCTCTACCGGGCCCCGGAAAGCGACCGTTGGGAGGAAAAGGACTGGGATTTCGTCCTGGACCGCATCGCCAGGCGAGTCAAGGACACCCGTGACAAGGATTTCATTCTCACAAACGACAAGGGCCAGCAGGTCAACCGCGTGGAAAGCATCTTCCAACTCGGCACCTCCCAGATGGACAACGAGGAGTGCGCTCTGTCGCACCAAATGCTCCGGGGGCTCGGGGTGGTCCACATGGATCACCAGGCCCGCGTCTGACACAGCGCCACGGTAGCGGCTCTGGGAGAGTCGTTCGGACGCGGCGCCATGACCAACCATTGGATCGACATCAAAAATGCAAACGCTATCCTCATCATGGGCAGCAACGCCGCGGAGCATCATCCGATTTCGTTTAAATGGGTGCTCAAGGCCCGGGATGCCGGGGCAACGGTCATGCACGTCGATCCCAAGTTTTCCCGCACCTCGGCCAGAAGCGATATGCACGTCCCACTGCGCAGCGGTACGGACATCCCGTTCCTGGCGGGCATGGTTCGCTACATTCTAGAAAAGGAGAAGTTCAACAAGGAATACGTAACGGAGTACACCAACGCCGCCTTTATCGTGGGTGAGGGATACGATTTCAAGAACGGCCTGTTCTCCGGTTATGACACAGCGAGCAAAAAGTACGACCAAAAGAAATGGGCCTTTGAGTTGGACGAAAACTCGGTCCCCAAGCGCGACAGGGCACTCCAGCACCCCCGCTCGGTGTTCCAACTGATGAAGCAGCATTACAGCCGCTACACCCTCGAAAAGGTTTCCGCCATCACCGGCGTTTCGAAGGAAAACCTGCTCAAGGTCTATGAGATCTTCGCCGCCACGGGCGCCCGGGACAAGGCGGGGACAATAATGTACGCGGTGGGTTGGACGCAGCACAGCGTGGGCGTGCAAATAATCCGCCTTTCGACCATCGTCCAGTTGCTGCTGGGCAATATCGGGGTGGCAGGCGGAGGCATCAACGCCCTGCGCGGAGAGCCCAACGTCCAGGGGTCCACGGATCATTGCATCCTCTGGGACAGCCTGCCTGGCTACATGCCCGTGCCCAGAGCCGATTGGCCGACGTTGCAGGACTACCTGAAAGCCAACACGCCCAAGACCGGCGACCCCAAGAGCGCCAACTGGGGGAGCAACCGGCCCAAGTACATGGTCAGCCTTCTCAAGGGTTGGATGGGCGAGGCCGCAACGAGCGACAACGGCTTCGGTTACGGCTGGCTGCCCAAGGTGGATCCGGGTGTGGACTACGCGAGCCTTTTTCTGGTCGACCGGATTTACAAGGGGCAGGTCAAGGGCGGGTTCGTCTTCGGCCACAACCCGGCCCAGAGCATGCCTAACAGCAACAAGGTGCGCAAGGGCCTGGAGAACCTCGAATGGCTGGTCGTCGGCGAGATCCACCACAGTGAGACGAGCGACTTCTGGCGCCGCCCCGGTGTCGATCCCAAAAAGATCAAGACCGAAGTGTTTCTCCTGCCCTCGTGCCAGCGCGGCGAAAAGGACGGCACCATCTCCAACAGCGGCCGCTGGCATATGTGGCACTACAAGGGCATCGATCCCATGGGCCAGAGCAAATCGATGGGCGCGATGGTCGTGGATATATTCAAGCGTGTGCGTGACCTATACAAGAAGGAGAGCGGGGCCTTGCCCGACCCCATCTTAAAGATGGAGTGGCCGGAAACTTACGACCCCGACTTGATGGCGAAAAAAATCAACGGCTGGTACACCCGTGATCTCACGATCAAGGACAAGCAGTATAAGACGGGTGACCAGGTGGCGGGCTTCGCCTTCCTCCAGGACGATGGCTCCACGGTGAGCCTCAACTGGCTCTACTGCGGCTGCTACGGCCCGACGGGCAACCAGTCCAAGCGCCGGGACCTCGCCCAGACCCCGATGCAAGCCAAGCTCGGACTTTTTCCCAATTTCTCGTGGGCCTGGCCGGTCAACCGTCGCATTCTTTACAACCGGGCTTCGGTTGACCCCAACGGCAAGCCCTACAATCCTGAAAAAACGGTCATCGCCTGGGAGGACGGCAAGTGGGTCGGCGACGTCCCCGATGGACCCTGGCCTCCCATGGCCACGCCGGAAGGAAAATATCCTTTCATCATGCTGACGGAGGGCCACGGTCAGCTCTACGGACCCGGCCGCGTTGACGGGCCTTTCCCGGAGCACTACGAGCCGGCCGAAACCCCCGTCAATTCGCATCCCTTCTCGAAGCAGATGCACAACCCTTGCCTGAAGATGGCCGTAAGCGACGTGGATCTCCTGGCCAAGCCCGCCGACCCGCGCTTCCCCATCGTTCTCACGACCTATGGGGTTACCGAGCACTGGTGCGGCGGCGGCGACACCCGCAACACGCCGGCCCTGCTCGAAGCCGAACCGCAGCTTTATATAGAGATGAGCCCGGAGCTGGCCAAGGTCAAAGGCATCACGAACGGCGACCCGGTCGTGGTCGAGAGCGCGCGGGGCAAAGTGGAGGCCATCGCCATGGTCACGATCCGCATAACACCCTTCAAAGTGCAGGGAAAGACGGTACATCTCGTAGGCATGCCGGTCTGCTTCGGCTGGACGACTCCCGGGGTGGGCGACGCTACGAACCGGCTGCTGCCGTCGGTTGCAGACCCAAACGTCACGATCCCCGAGTACAAGGCCAGCCTGGTGAACATCTACAAGGCCGGCAAGATCACGGAACTCTTCGTCTAAACCCGTTACCGGCTGGGGGGGCAGATCGCCAACCCGGCCGGCATGGAACAGGGAGACTGCATATGCCAAAGGCATTTTTCATAGACACCTCCCGCTGCACGGCCTGCCGAGGCTGCCAGGTGGCCTGTAAGGAATGGCATGGCCTGCCCGCAGTACGCACGAGGCAACTGGGAACCCATCAGAACCCGCCGGACCTCAATCCCTGCAACTACAAGCTCGTGCGGTTCAGGGAGGAAAAGATCGACGGCAAAGTGCACTGGATTTTCTTTCCGGACCAGTGCCGCCACTGCGTGGACCCTGCCTGCAAGGGCGCAGCCGACTCTTATGTTACCGGCGCCATCGTTGTGGACAAAAAAACCGGGGCGGTCCTCTACACGGAAAAAACCGGAAAGCTGACCGCCGATCAGTGCAAGGAGGTCCGGGAGGCCTGCCCGTACAACGTCCCGAGGCGTAACGAGCAGACTGGTCTCCTGACCAAGTGCGACATGTGCATCGACCGGCTCCAGGCGAATTTATTGCCGGCCTGCGTCAAGACATGCTGCACGGGGACCATGAACTTCGGCGAACGAGCTGATATTCTCGCTCTCGCGCAGGAGAGGCTCAAGGGTGTGAAAATATCGTATCCTAAGGCCCAGCTAGTGAACCCGAACGACGTTGGTGCGATTTTCCTCATCACCCACCCGAACAAGGCGCTGCCTAAACATGCGGAGCGTCCTGCGGGGGACTTGAGCCGCAGGGACCTTCTGGCCAATCTGGTCTCGCCGCTCCGGCGCATAGCCGGGTAGAAGAAACGATGCCCGCGGGTCGCATGCGCCGGCACACACGAGGCGCGTGGACCGGTTCCCGATGAAGCGGCCCAAGGGTTTCGGGGGCCGCTGGCGTCAACAACAAAAGAAGAAAGGAGCCGCGAAAACGTGATCCCGAACGCGGTCGCCGAGAATTTAACGGTAGACATCGAGACCGCCGTCGCGGAAGTCTGCGCCAGGGTCCCGGGGATGGAGGATATCGTCAAAGCTTTCGCCGAACTTGCCCGTGAGCGGCAGGGCCTGAAGATCGCTACCGGCGGCTGGCCCGGTATCAAGGTTTTCGACGAAGCGGCCTTCGGTGCGGGCGAACCCCTTCTGGCCGGCCGTGAAATGTCCGGCTTGCATGGCTGCTTCGTCGATGCGGCGCAGAAGCTCCTGCCGGTGATCGAGAGATTGTTTCCGCACATCGGAGCGTACGTGATAGCCCTGCGCTCGGCCTTGGCGACACAGCCGAAGCTCGGCGCTCAGATTCTGGAAGCCGCCCTCGCAGAAGACCTGCCAGCGCTCCAATCGACGGCGGACCAGATCGGTATTCCGGCGGGGGCCTTGTCCTTTATCGTCCTGGAGGTCGTAAAACCCTGTCTTCGCCAGGCCGCCGAACACTTGGGGCACCTGGCCGACGATGATCTGTGGTGCAAAGGCTATTGCCCCGTGTGCGGCGCTGGACCGGACTTCGGTCTATTGAAAGAAAAACGCGATCCTTCGGAATTTCTCATATCCAAGGCCGGCAGGCTGTGGCTCCATTGCTCACTTTGCGGGCACGTCTGGCGGTTTGTACGGCTCGTCTGTCCGTCCTGCGGCCAGAAAGACCACGAACAGCTCGAGGTGCTCACGGCCGAGGGCCGGGTGCATGAGCGTATTCACGGCTGCCGCAGTTGTCACCGTTACGTGCTGGTGATCGACCTGGTCGATAGCCGGGACAAGTTCCACCCGGAATTGGCCCCTTTAGGTCTCATCCCTTTGGATGTCCTGGCCCAGGGAAAGGGCTATGCGCCTCTTGCCCGAACCCCGTGGAACGGACTCGCCTAAGGAGGCCGAGATTGAGGCTGCCGATCTACAGAAACATCCTGTAATCAGCATTTAGAGCCAGTGCCAGCTTCCTGGCATTTTCCCTGCCAATAGGACGACGGCCGTTTCCCATATTGGAAATATGACGGCGAGGAATACCGAACCTGTATGCTCTAACGGCCACTCGTCTCTCGTTCCCGGCGAACCCGGAAAATGCCTCCCGGTAATCGACAGTGCCCTCCATGTCAGTAAGCAATGTTGGTCGGATAGACTGCCGGCCGAAAGCGGCTCTCATCTTGCCCCGCTGTTATGCAGCGCAAGGTGGTTACATCGGCGTTTTTCGCCATCGCAGTGCCAAGTTCAGGCGCTTGCTCCACCCACTCTGGCACGCACGATGGCGCCTGTCAGGTAAGTCGAGCCAAAGATTAAAACTAGAGGGAGCCACGTACCGACGAAACTCGTGAACATCTCGAAGCTGTGCTGGACGAGCATAGCAACCACAATGACGTCCATTAGCACCACAATCGCGACGAACGCTGCGGCGATTGCAAGGGGATTCATGTACGAACAGCGACCGAAGTAAACCGCAGAAATAGCGGCAAAGATCAGCGGGGCTGCTGCGGCGTGAACTACGAGCGCTGTCTGCAGGCTGGCAATCGCCATTCCGATTCCCATGGTGGCAGCACAGAGAGCCCAGCCGAGAAGAGCGAGTAACGTTATGACCAGCGTATGCGAAAGCGATATCCGACGCATCTGTCCACTCCTTGATCAGCGATTTCTCACATAACAGTCATCTTGGCCGGTCCGCCCTCCATGACCAGATCTCCGCCTTCTCTGCGGCCCGTTTAAATTCCACCGCATAGCCTGGTAGTCGTCCGGGCATAAAAGTGCCGGGAGATTATCAGGCTCAATTAGTTTCCGTTAGAGTTAGGCTTGCATTCCATTTGCTCTTAAGTATCGATCCGGTCTTTCCGACTATATCACAAGAATGAGACAAGCTGCAGGACAGGAGTCGGCTGAGAAAATGAGCATTGATTCAAACTGGGCATTTTCTTGTGTGTCCGGTTCCTGAGCGGCTAGAAGCGCATGTTGAATTTCCCTGTTTACTAAAGAGAGCCGTCAATTGAAAGCGCGCCGGATGATCAAATATGTCAGGTATTTTATGGCCGTCACCATCCTGCTCGGCGCTTTCAGCAAGATAACGGTCGCCCAGGACTATCCCCCCGATATCCGCAAAATAATCGATCGGGGCAAGCTGATTGTGGCAATATACCATCAGGATACGGCGCCATTTTTCATGCGCGATTCAGAGGGCGGGTTGTACGGAGTTGATATCCGTTTAGCTGGGGAGATAGCCGCCAAATTGGGAGTGAAAGTCGAGTTCAACTGCCATCCTGCGACATTCAACGAAGTAGTGGATACTGTCGCCCGCCACGAGGCGGATATGGGAATAGGTTCGTTGAGTTGCACACTTGAGCGCGCCAGGCGTGTGTCTTTTTCAAAACCTTACATTATTCTGCACCAGGGTTTGCTGATAAATCGTGTCGCGGCGGCCCGGCAAAAGCATGGTTCGGGGATCATGGACATACTCCAGGTTCCTGATACGGTAATCGGGGTCCAGCGGGGGACCTCACACTCGGCCTCCGCGAGGGAGCGTTTCCCACGCGCGCTCATCCGCGAATATCCGGAATGGGAAGATGCTGTGGATGCGGTAATGAAAGGTGAGGTATTAGCAGTATTCCATGATGAAGTAGAGGTCAGAAAACTCATTGCGGCAAAGCCTGAAGTTGCCTTAAACCTTCAGACTGTGGTCTTGAAAGACACGTCCGATCCCATCGCAATAGCAGTGCCGTGGGACAGCGCCAACTTCCTTTCATGGGTCAATCTCTACCTTGATTCATTGGGCGGGAAGTTAACCGTGGAAGGCATACTGAAAGATTACTCGCAAAGCTTTATGCCCAGCCCCGGATGACGGTTTTGAAGCAGGCCGGCGTATCCTTTATTATGAGGAGTCCTTGATCTTGCCCGATAGCAGTCGTCTTAAATGGCTTTTGAGTTCCAAGGCGGTACTCGCAGGCATGGTTCTGGGGACGGCGATAGGGTTTTTTGACCGAAACCTCGCCGCGCGGTTGGCCCCGGCAGGCAACCTCTATCTGTCTTTCCTCCAGATGTGCGTTATGCCCATAATGCTTGGAGCTATTACATCCAGCTTTGGCCACTTGCTCAGATCGCAAGCGTCCAATAAGCTCCTGGCGCGCATGGGTTCTATGTTTATTATTACCCTTTTCATTTCGAGCGCCCTGGGCATTACCATTGGTCTGGTCGGAGGAATCGGTTCGGGACTGGATAACCAGACAAGAGCAACTCTGGGGAGGATGCTGACAGCTTCCGAGTTGGGGCAAGACTCCACTTTTGCGGTGGAATCCGAAATATCCGTATCCGGGAATTCGGGAAAATCCGCAAAGGGACTGGGCGACTTTATGGCTGAATTGGTCCCGACTAATGTATTCGCTGCCCTCAGTGAGGGACGCACTCTTAAGATACTTTTTTTCTCCATAATCCTTGGCCTGGCGACCGCGTTCATCCCGCCCGCCCTGTGCGATAGTATTCTCTCGTTCTTCTCGGCGATTTTCAAGGCATTCGCAAAAATAACAGAGTGGGCCATGTATGGATTGCCTTTTGGCCTGTGCTGTCTGCTTGCCGACCAGATTTCCCGGGTGGGGTCCCAGGTCATGCTGGCCATGTTGCGATTCATTTCGGCCGTATACCTTGGGTCCTTCCTGATTTGCGCCTTGAGCGCCGCCATTTTGTGGATATCCACCCGAGGCTCGGCTCTTAGGCCGTTCAAAGCGGTTCGTGAAACTCTCATCATAGGTTTTGGAACTCGAAGCAGTCTTGCTGCCATGCCTGCAGCCCTCCGCGGGCTGCACGAAGGGCTCGGACTGGACCAGGAGCAGGTGAACCTGATTGTCCCGCTCAGCGTAACGCTTTGCCGTTGCGCTGGAGTAATGAACTTCACCCTGGCAGCGGTTTTCTTTTCACAGTTCTATGGAATGCCTATCGGTTTCCAACAGTGTGCGATCATCCTGATAGGGGCGGTAGTCGCTGGAATGGCCGGCGCCGGGGCGCCGGGGCTGGTCACTATTTCAATGATATCTATCTTGTTCGACCCCCTGGGATTGCCTGTAGGGCCGGCAATCGTCCTGCTTCTCGCAATCGACCCGATCACCGATCCTATTCGGACGGTAGCCAATCTGCATGCCAACTGCGCAACCACCTCTCTGGTTATAAAGCCTTTTTGGTCCTTCGCCGAATGGGGCAGGACCGCGCGGCAACCTGCACTGGACTCTAAACCTTAAGGTCTGAACGGCGTATGCACCGGCTGTTCTTAAATCGGTTGCGATCCGGCCCGAAAATCACCTCTATTTGGAAAATAAGATATTTGCGCTTTCATCAGTTCTTATCCGTGTCAATCCGTGTCTAATTTGTCCCTTTTAAGATATTTGCCCTTTCATCAGTTCGTTCATCGGGGCTTCTTGTCCACCTGCTCAAAAACCTGTTTGGCGGGAACGGCCTGGATTTCGCCACGATCGAATGCATCCAGGCGCTCTTCCGCCTCTTTTCCCCACAACGCATCTATTCCCTCTTGAGATGGCCTGTCCAGGCTCGACAGGAGACGCTCTGCGATATCTGCCCGCTCGGCAGGGGGAAGCGACAATGCCTCTTTAAGGACCTGGGTCCCTTTAGATGACATGCTAATCCATCCTTTCTTGCCAAGATTTTAACGCAAAAGGGTAGCTTAGAGCGAAATGGTTTTGCATGTCTCATTGAGCGGGCGACGACTACCTCTCGCCTAATCCTCGATGGGGACCCTTTTCGACCTCTCTCTTTTCAAAATACCTTGCTGCTTCTTCTCCTTCAGCCGGCGGAGTTTCGCCCCCTTGCTCACTCGTGTCTTTCTTCTTATCGGGGTTTGCTTTAATGCATCCCGGAGTAGTTCAGCGAAGTGCTCTATGGCTAGTTCCTTATTTTCTGCCTGACTGCGGGTCTGCTGAGATATGACCCTCATTACTCCGTCCTTGCCGACGCGGTTTGCAAGGTGGCGTAAGACCAATTCCTTCTGCTCGTGCGATAAACTCGGTGAGTTCACCACGTCAAACCAGAGAGTCACACGGCTGCTGACCTTGTTAACATTTTAAGTAATTTAACTCGGCGATGGGAGCCGATTTGGACCAACATTGATTAATTGCGGACGCATCACGAAAGAATCTTGATCCCAGTACGGGAGCGTAGTAAATTGCTCATATGCGGATCATCTCTCGAAAGATGCTAAGAGACTTTTGGGAAGCGCACCCCGATGCGGAACAACCGCTGCTGGCCTGGCACGCTGATGTGAAGCATGCTAAGTGGAGATCTCCCTCGGATATCAAGAGAGATTACCGGCATGCCAGCTTCTTGGCCAACAACCGAGTGGTTTTCAACATCAAAGGCAATACTTACCGGCTCGTAGCTGCCGTTCAGTACGATTTCGGGATAGTCTATATTCGATTTTTGGGTACCCATCGAGAATATGACCACATTGATGCTGTCACCGTCTGACCGGAGTTCCAAAGTATGGACATTCGACCTATAAAAACGGAAAACGATTATAACGCTGCGTTGAAAGAGGCTGAACAACTTTTTAATGCTGCGCCTGACTCTCCTGAAGGGGACCGGCTGGAGGTATTGGCCACCCTTATTGAAGCCTTCGAAGAGAAACATTACTCGATTCCTCTTCCAGACCCAGTTGAAGCTATCCTATACTACGTTGAAAGCCGCGGCCTCTCCCGCCGTGATCTTGTACCATTCATCGGAAGCCGCGCTCGTGTTTCCGAGGTCTTAAATCGGAAGCGCCCACTCACTATCGGCATGATTCGAAAGATTCACAGGGGGTTGGGAATACCAGCGGAAGTCCTTATACAGCCGTACTCACTGGAGGAGTCTGCTGCATAGTTGAAAATAGATGTTTGATACTTTTTGATGGGTTGATGAATTGATCAGATTGATCAGTTGGTAGAACCGGATATCCGGAATCAGATAGGAGAGTGAGAGTGAATGAACAGGCCTTCAGCTTGGCTCATGGTTGGTCTATATGGGAACCCTCAAATTATGTCCTTTTATGTATTGTGGGGTCACTGATTGTCAGAATAGTCTCATGCTTCATGACCGCTATGGAGCTGCACTTTCGTCATTCGGAACCTCTGCTATCTGGTTTTTGGACAGTCTTTCGAGGATACGGGGTCCGACAACCGGATGACAACGATTATTTATTCCCATTTTTCTTAGGGCTATTGGAATTCGCAGCTTTCCCTGTGCTGATGGCCACGGAACACTGGACTTTCATTGGAGCCTGGCTTGGTTTTAAAGGAGTGGCACAATGGAAACGCTGGGAAAATGAGCGTTCGGTGTTCAATCGCTTCTGAATTGGCAACGGATTGGTATTGATTTTATCCTACTTATTAATGGTTAAGCTTGTGAGGGTGTAACGGCGAAGCAATATGTGTAGGGTGCAACGTGAACGGTAATTCTTTAATCCTCGACCGGGACTTTTTTCGACCTCTCGTTTTTCAATAAGCTCCGCTGCTTCTTCCCCTCCAACCGACGGAGCTTAGCCCCCTTGCTCACTCGTGTCTTCTTCCTTATCGGGACCTGCTCTAGCACATCCCGCAGCAGTTCTGCGAAGTGCTCTACTGCCAGCTCGCTATCTTCTAACTGACTGAGGGTCTGCTGCGATATCACGCGAAGAACGCCATTCTTGCCGATGCTGGTGGCGATAGGACCCTGGATTAATTCTTTCTGCTCCGAGGAGAGGCTGGGGGAGTTCACCAGGTCGAACCACAAGTTCATGCGGCTGGATACCTTGTTAACGTTATAGACTATTTAATAGGGGTCCGGCCTGTGCTTAATCCGTGACAGTTAGGTTTCAGAGCTTGGCTGAATTTAGACTGTCACATCCTACTTACCAGTTGAGGTTTTTCAAATTCCATCAAGGTATCGCCGATCAGTCCGTCAATCACCAAGTCATGGAGTCCTCTCTGTCCGCTTTCCCATAGTTCTTTGAGAACCAGGTACGCCGGCTTGGGGCGGATTTGAATGTTAACCAGAGCGAACGCGAGGGTGCAAGTTTGGGGCAACAACGATTTCAATAAATTCAGATGAACTGAGTAATAGTCCTGCATTTTCGGTGTTCCATCGAAAACAAGGTACACAACATTCCGTGTATTAGCCTCTCTGGAACAAGCGGAGGCAACCCTATGAATAACTTGATAGGAGATGTTTAACACATCGCTCGATATCAACTTCTTATCCGTCGCATTCTTGATGAGATCAAGCCACCCCTCAAGAACGTGGCGCCGGTTCACTGAGTTGCCTGCTTGAAGCCATTGCCTGACCTTAGGGTAAGCAGGTTCCGTGTATTTGGCCTCTATGGCGACCGCTTGGGATTCCCATTCGAGCATCAAGTCGGTATGTGAAGGCTTTCCTCTGCCGAGCACGGGTGCAACTTGGAATTCGAAGCTTGCCCGGAAATGACTTGGGGGAGCGATGCCGATTAACTGGCAGAAAGAGATTATTCGTTCCTTGGGTTTACGCCAAAACGAAAGATGAGGAACCGTAGACCTGAATGGTGAATCGAATTCTCCCAGAGAGTAGGAGCTAATAAGGTCGCGGAAACCGCTGATTGGTGTGTCCCCATATTTTAAGACCACGTTTGATTTCCTTTCGGGAATGTCATTATGTGTCGAGTTGTCAAGGTATCTTTCGCCTAATCCTCAACCGGTACTCTTTTCGACCTCTCCTGCTTCAGACTGCCGCGCTGCTTTTTCTCCTCCAGACGTCTGAGCTTCGCACCCTTGCTGACACGTGTCTTCTTCCTTATCGGTACCTGCTTCAATGCCTCCCGGAGAAGCTCAGCGAAGCGCTCTACTGCCAGTTCCTTATTCTCCGCCTGACTGCGGGTCTGCTGAGATATGACCCTCATTACTCCGTCTTTCCCAATACGATTCTCAAGCCGGCGCGAAACGAGTTCTTTCTGTTCCGGAGAGAGGGCAGGGGAGTTCACCACGTCGAACCAAAGCGTTACACGGCTACTCACTTTGTTGACATTCTGCCCGCCCGGCCCGCCGCTAAGGGATGCCGTGAAGCTTAGTTCGTCTTCGGGAATGGAAATATGATCCGTTATCTTTATCATGTGTCCGCTTATTATACGTCTTCTCGGCGTCTTTCTAGAATATTTCCCCACGCCCCTGGCTGGTCCGATAGAAAACCGGGCGCCGAATGGAAGCGGCGCCCGTTATGAGGTCCTATTTCAACGGAGGGATGTAAGGTATGAGTTGAGCGAAGAGCCAGCATAAAAAGAAAACGAGTGGAATGTGAACGAACATCTGCAAAACCGAATAGCCGACCAGGTCCCTTGCCTTTACGTGCAGCAGACCCAGAAGGGGCAGCATCCAGAAAGGATTCAACAGGTTGGGCACCGCTTCCGCAGCATTATATATCTGGGTTACCCATCCCAAGTTTACGTGATGCATATTGGCGGTCTGAAGAATATAAGGTGCCTCTACGACCCATTTCGATCCGCCCGATGGAATGAATACGCCGAGGATGGCCGAGTACAGCGCAACGAGAAGAGGATAAGTGCCCTGAGTCGTTATCTTGTAGAATAGGTCGGTCAGCCATCCATTTATGCCGGTGCCTATTATCATCCCGAAGATAACCGCGTAGAAGGGGAACTGAATCAATACGCCGCCGGTGGCGGGCACCGCCTGCGCGACGGCTTTGAGGAACCTCTTCGGGCGCCAGTGCAGGATCATGCCGACGGTGATAAAAATCAGGTTATAAGTATTGAGATCGAGTGCCGCCAGCGCCCCGGTAGGCGAAGTCCGGAATACGTCTATCAGGTAGTAGACAAGGATCGCCCCCACGATGATTATCAGAAGGGGGCTGTATTCGAGCCATTCACCGGGTTTTTGTCTCGGTTCAATACTAATGTCGAGCTGGTCGAAGGAGAGGCCGAAATCCCTGGCGGTTTTCGCCCGCTCGGGGTTCGGCGCCGAAAAGTAGGCGATTAGAACCGACACGATGAAAAGCGCCACTATGGTCCAGAAAGTCCCCCAGATGAACAGCGTTTGGGTTAAAGGGATAAGGCCGCTGATTTCAAAGAGCTTGGGCGGAATCGCGCCCTTGGTGGCCATCATCAGCGCGGCCGATGAGGAAAGCCCCAGGGCCCAAACTGCGCCAAGCCCCAGGTATCCTGCTGCCCCGGCCGCCCGGTAGTCCATGTCGTCGAAGCGGCGCGTCATCTCACGAACCAAAAGACCACTGAAGATAAGGCTGAGCCCCCAGGATATGAGGGACGTCAGCATTGAGAAAAAAGCAATCCAGGCGATGGCCGTCTTTCCGTTCTTCGGGATCAGGGCAACTTTGCGAATGAGCCAGTAGACAGCCGGGGTCGAAGCCACCACATAGCCGCCGATGATTATCATGGCCATCTGCATGGTGAACGGTATCAATACCCAGAACTGTTTGCCGCCGGCCAGGGCAAGGTTCAGCGGACTTTCTCCGATGACGATCCCGAAGAAGAAAATAAAGACGATCCCCAGCAGCGCGAATACCCATGCGTCAGGGAACCATTTCTCGCTCCAGCCCGCCAGCCCCAGGCCGAACCTCTGAAGTGCCGATACCTTTTGCGTTTTCGGGTCCTGAACTTTCTCGACTCCCATCGGGCTCTCCTCCTCTAATGGACCGTTTCTCTCAACCCCGGGTTACGGTTATCCGGTACGTAGTTCCCTCCATCCGTAGGGCGATCTCCTGCCTCCAGCTCATTCCGGAAGTTCGCGCGCGATCTCTTCGTAAAAATCCAGCGCTTCCGGGTTAGTAAGGGCGTCCCTGTTAGTTACGGGCCTTGCATTCAGTATATTGGCCACCGAGCTTTCTACCTTTTTCATGTTGAAAGTGTATGGGATGTCCTGGACTTCGATGATGAGGTTGGGAACGTGACGTGGAGAAGCCTGCTTTCGCAGGGCGATCTTGATCCGGTTCTTAAACTCCTCGGTCAGTTCGTATCCTGCAGCGAGCTTGACAAAGAGAATGATCCGCTGATCTCCCTTCCAATCCTGGCCCACTGCCATGCTGTCGGCTATTCCCTCGATGTTTTCGACGACGTTATAGATTTCCGCCGGACCTATGCGCACCCCGGACGGTTTCAAGGTAAAATCCGACCGGCCAAGGAAAGTTATCCCTCCCGAATCCCCATGGAAAATGACCCAGTCGCCATGCCGCCATGCACCCGGATAGACATTGAAATAGGCGCTCCTGTATTTTGTGAAATCGGGGTCGTTCCAGAAGTACAGGGGCATGGAAGGGGCGGGGGCTTCACAGACCAGTTCCCCTTCCTTGTCTACGACATGATTGCCCGATTCGTCATAGGCCTTGATCTTCATACCCAGGCCAGGTCCCTGCAGTTCGCCGGCATATACCGGCTGGATCGGGCTGCCGATCGCGAAGCATCCATTGATGTCCGTCCCACCGGCAATGGAGTTGAAGTGAATGTTCTTCTTGATTTCCATGTGGACATACTCGAATCCTTCGGCGGAGAGTGGAGAGCCGGTTTGCGACATGGCCCTCAGCGAGGATAGGTCGTAATCCTTTCCGGGCCTCGCGCCCACGCTCCTCAGGTAGTTCAGGTAGCTGGCGCTGCACCCGAAGATGCTGATCTTCTCCTCCTGGGTGAGTTTCCACATCGCGCCCCAGTCGGGATAGTTGGGATTGCCGTCATAGAGCACAATGGTCGCGCCCACAGAAAGCGATCCGATCAGCCAGTTCCACATCATCCAGCTTGGCGAAGTGATGTAAAAAATCCTGTCCTCGCGCCGGAGGTCCGTATGGATTATCAGCTCCTTTAGCTGATTTATGAGAACGCCCGGTCCCTGGACCATGCACTTGGGCTTCCCGGTCGTCCCGGAGGAAAACATGATGTAAATCGGATGATTGAACGGTAGCTGTTCGAAATGGATTTCAGGCGCCTCTTTCGACATAAAATCGGGCAGGAGTGCCGCGTTGCCGAGGTTTCCGATTTCAGGCCGCTGCTCCACGAACGGCACTACGATTATTCTTTCAAGCGAGGGGATTTCCTTCGCGATTTTTTCGACATTTGCGAGGACGTTTACGGCTTTTCCCTTGTAAAGCTGCGCATCAACCGTGAACAATACCTTCGGTCCAATCTGACCCAGACGGTCGGCCACGGCCCGCGCTCCCAGTTCCGTGCCGCATGAGGACCAAACCGCCCCGATGCTCGTAACAGCGAGCATCGCAATCGCGGTTTCCATGAGGTTAGGCATATAGGCGGCAACCCGGTCGCCTGCAACGATCCCCATATTTCGAAGCGCCTTAGACAGGCGCGCAACGGAATCGAAGAGTTCGGCGTAGGTCATAGTCGCCGATTTCCTGTCCTCACCCCTAAATACAAATGCCAGATGGTCGTCGCGGAATCTCAGAAGGTTTTCTGCGAAGTTGAGCCTGGCGCCCGGAAACCAGTCAGTCCCCGGGAATTTGGTGAGATCGTCTACGACTTTATCGTATCTGCAGGAGGCTTTGATTTCAACAAAGTCCCAGACCGAAGCCCAGAATTCCGGTATCCTCTCCACAGACCACCTGTACAGGTCGCCATAGGACCGGATATTCCGGCCGTACGTCCTGTTTACAAAATTTATGAAACGGGTGATGTTAGCCTTGTCTATCAATTCTGCAGGGGGAACCCAGAGCGGCTTTCTCATTCTGTTAACCTCTAGCTGTCTTCTTAGAATTGTGAATATCTGAGATGTTCCAAACGTGGCGCGAGCGGAAAAGGAGTTGCAGCTTTGATGAATCTGTGGGATTTGCAATGAATCTATCAGCTTCGATTCGGCTGAATTTCCCGCCTCGTTTACTATAAAGTATAGACAGCCCAAAGGTGTTGTCAAATCAAAAGTATTGTCGGTTTTGACTTGTGCGCAGATCCGGAAATTCGTGGGATAAGACGGGCATCTCTCAGTTACCGCCGTGAGTGTGGGTAGGGATGGTTCGGAAGTGATATTCAACTGAAGCACGCTCCGAATTATGTGACTAATCAGTAACTCTGGATACCGGCGGTTCTCCATCAAATTCGATTGAACAGCAGATTATCTGAAAACGTCAGATATCTTTGCCAAAAATCGAAAGCCTTGCAAAACACCGGCTGAGTCCTTTAAAGTACTGGTTTTGCCGGTCATTATACTTAGGCAATAAGAGTTTTATAGACCTTAGAACTTTTATTTGTAGATAAGTAAGCGTTTAATAAATATCAGTTATCAGTTACACTGCTCATCTATCTTCAACCATTTATCCAAATCGACTACTTTTGCATATTCCCGGTATGTGGAGATGCTATCAACGATTTCTTTGATGGAGCCTGTCTCCTTCAGACTGACTACCGCCCGTTCCACTGCTTTCATCGCGGCAAAAAGCGGCAGATACCAATAAAGAACCATCTTAACCCCCGTCTTCTTCCACTGGTCGAAAGTAAAATCAGGCTGGATGTGGAAATGGTCCGGGGCTGCGGCACAAGCCACCAAAGGAACTTTTACCTCCCGGGCAAGCCGCAGGTACTGGTCAAAAGGGTACAAGTCGCCGACCATGGCCATGTCGGCTCCATTTTCAACGTACATATTCAGCCTTCTTATCGCTTCATCCACTCCTCCAGCGATTTTGCAGTCGGTCCTGGCTATTATGACAAAGTCGCTGTTTTTTTTCGCGTCGGCCGCGGCCCTGATTTTTTTAGCGAACTGTTCCGCCGGCAAGAGCTTTTTCCCGGCAAGCGCGGCGCATCGTTTCGGAGAGGTCTGGTCCTCGATGTGAATACCTGTTACTCCAGCAGCCTCGAACATCCTTACGGTTCGGCGGATGTTCATACATCCGCCGAAGCCCGTATCGGCATCACAGACCACAGGCACACTCACTACTGCGGCTATATTTCCGGCCTTCCTTACAATTTCCGTGACGGTGGCCAGACCGACGTCGGGGAATCCCAGGTCGCTGGCCTCGTTCCCCAGCCCGGTCAGGTACGCCAGGGGAAACCCCGCCTTTTCTATGACCTGGGCGGAGACGACATCATAGGCGGCCGGCGCAATAATGATTTCTTCTCGCTCAATAAGCTCACGGAATCCCATTCACCACTCCCATCACTTGTGGATACCCCCCGAGGAGGGTCAATGGAACAGTGCTCGCAGGAACGGCTGCAAAACTTGATAACGTGGTCTGAATTCGGATTTCCCGGGCTATTACTCCCACCACTTCAGCAGAGCGCTTCCCCATGTAAAGCCGGCCCCGAAGGCGGCCATGACCAGGTAGTCGCCTTTTTTCAGTTCGTATTTCTTTTTTTCCACCACGGCTTCATAAAGGGCGAGCGGAATGCTCGCAGCGACCGTATTCCCGTACTCGCCAAGGTTTATTACGATTTTCGAATAGTCGATCCCCATGCGTTTTGCCGCGGCATCTACGATGCGTTGATTTGCCTGATGCGGTACAAATAGAGCGATGTCCGCGCCTGTAAGGCCGTTTTTTTCGAGAATTTCACCCGAAACCCTCGACATTTCGGTAACCGCACTTTTGAACACATTTCGACCATCCTGAAAAACGAAATGTTCCTTGTTGTCCACGGTTTGATGAGTTGCCGGCCTGCGGCTCCCTCCGCCTTTCATGCACAGAGAATCCCCTCCGGAGCCGTCGATGTGCAAAATAAAATCGAGAAAACCGTATCCAGGCTCGTTGCATGCCTCCAGAAGCGCGGCCCCTGCGCCATCCCCGAAAAGGACACAGGTGTCCCTGTCCTCGTAATCGATTACGGTACTGATTACGTCACTGCCGATGGCAAGCACCTTGTTGGCGCCTCCCGCCTCGATCATCCTGGCGGCGGTCGCCAGGGTGAAAAGGAAGCCGCTGCATCCTGCCAACAGGTCGAAGCCCCAGGCGTTTTTTGCTCCGATTTCATTTTGTACGAGGCATGCGGTTGACGGGAAGAACATGTCGGGAGTTACCGTGCCGACGATAATAACATCAACTTCCTCGGCGCCGACTCCGGCCCTTTCCAGGCACTCCCGCGCCGCCGAAACAGCCATGTGCGAATTGCCCAGACCGGGCTCCAGGATACGGCGTTCCCGGATCCCGGTCCGTGTTCTTATCCATTCGTCCGAGGTATCCACCATCTGTTCCAAATCGCGATTTGTAAGCTTTCTTTCAGGAAGAAAGCGGCCCATCGAGCGGATATATGCGGCGCGTTTTGCCATTGGACAAATACCTCTCAATTAAAGATGCGAACCTCCCCGGCCGTATGAAATCGAGCCAGGTTTTTCCGGATGGGACCCGGCCGGGAAAGATCGCTCTCAGGCTACTTCCCGGACTGGTAGGGATCCCAGTCGGAACCCCAGAGTTCACTGTTGATCGGCAGTTTGTAGGACCTTCTGTCCTCGTACGTGGGATACCTCCTGCAATTGTTATCGCCCGGCGAGCACATGGGTACAGGGAATTTGGGCGCAAGCAGTCCGTGCTTGCGGGCTTCACTTTCCAGCCATTCCCGGTCGTCCGGATGCGCAATGGAGATCAAAGCGCTCGCCCTCTCATAACCGGCCAGCCCTCTCAAGTTCACAATACCATACTCAGTGCATACGTAATTTGCAAGCTGCGCGGGCACATCCACGCTGCACCCTTCGGGGAGAAAAGGAACAATCCTCGGAGTCTGGTGTTTGCTCCTCGAGGTCATCGACGCCACGCCCCTGCCTCCCTTGGACATGGCGCAGAAGCTCATAAACTGGAAATATCCGCCGGTACTGGAAATCGGCCTCTTTTCGTAAAACCCGGCGCACTGTTGTCCCAGAAGATCGACCGCCACACAGTTGTTGATGGCGATCATGTTGTCGATGCGGCTCAGGATCTGGAAGTTGTTCGTATGACTGATGTCATATGCGGCCAGATGCTGATTCCGGTCGACCGTATTGAAGTACCATTGCACGTCCACCGGAAAGGCAAACGTCCACACACTTTTGCCGCGGTCGATGCTTTTATATGCGTTGGTAACCTGGCCGGATTCGATCAGCTTGATAAGGCCATAGTTCAGCATCTCGGTGTGGACCCCGAGATCCTTGAACCCTGCAGTCTCCATTGCGGCGACGCAGGCGGAGGGAAGCGATCCTATGCCGAGTTGAACAACGTCACGGTCCCGCATGATGCTCATTACGTGCTTCGCAATGGCTTCTTCTTCCGGCTTTGCCTTTATGCCGCGCTCGTTGATCTGGGGCCATTTGTATTTCTCGCAGTCAACCTCGACCCAGTAGTCTATATCGTCGATATGGATGGTATTGAAACGCCCTCCTTCGGCCCACGGGTAATCGCTTCGGACCTCGAAGACGATCTTCTTGGCGGTCTGCTTGAAAATGTTACAGTTGTTCACGCCGTAGGACATGTTGAAAAACCCGTGGCTGTCAGGCGCCGTGGCGGCATTGAACCACCAGTCGATACCGCGCTTTTCCCGGTCGGGATTGATAAACCTGTAATGGTGGGCCCACATGCCGTAGGACCAACCCCACTGTGCCCAGTCTGTGACGTTGTTCGTATCCCGGGCCTTGCGGTTCCACGGAAAGAAGAAATATTCGTGAACGCAGTGATATTGCTGCAGCGGATCTATTTCCTGCAGTTCGTGGTGCGGGTACCACTGAGCGTACAACCAGAATTCGATTTCTTTGAGATCTGAAGGTCCAGGCCCCAGTCTTTTGGCCACTGCTTCGGTACATACCGTTGAGTCCCCGCCGACGCTTCCATTGTTTATCCAATCTCCGGATTTCACCATTTCCGCAATCTGGTCGGGCGTCCTTTTCTTGTCTCGGATCTTTTGCTGAATTGGTGTCGTCATGGCAAATCCCCCTGAATAACTGAAGTCATTGCGGTTATCTATCTTCAATGGCTGAGCCCGCGGGCAGGGGTGAGGGTTTCCCGAACGTAAGAGCGAAAACGAACTTTCAGCAGCGAGCGGTAAGATCATCAAGTGAAGGGGATCGGATATGAGAATCGGCTTTGCGGTATCCTGTCCGACAGGCTCATGTGTTGCCCGTCATGATTTACCCTCAACCTCCTTTCAACCCCGTTGCGCACCCTGAAAAGCATTCACCCGGTAGAGACGGAGAATGCGGAGACAACGAGAAAAAGCCCAAGCCGTTGATAAATTGCAAGAAATGGAACTTTGTGGCACAGATCCCACAACTGTGCCGTTTATTTCGTCGAAATCTATGCTCCTCTGACGGCAACCTTAGGTATGGGCGCCTGATCGCCGAAGCGCTCGGATTTTTTGGCAAATTCGGCCCGCGTAAGTTCGCGCGCGATTATAAGCCGCCGGATTTCACTCGTGCCTGCCCCTATTTCATAGAGTTTTGCATCGCGCCAAAGCTTCTGGACGGGAAATTCAAGGCAGTACCCATAGCCGCCATGAATCTGCACCGCCTGGTCACAGACCCAGGTGGCCGTTTCGGCAGCGAAGAGGATAGCCGCCGCGGCCTTCTTCGTGAGTTCTGTGCCTTTCCCGCCTCTCGGGGCTTTCTGGGCCTCCTCCGCCGCCCTGTAGACCATGAGCCGGGAGGCTTCGGTACGCGCGTACATATCAGCGAGCTTTTGCTGGACCATCTGGAAGGAGGCGATGGACTGGCCGAACTGCTCACGTTCTACGGAATATTTTATCGAGTACTCCAGGGCCTGCTGTGCCATGCCGACAGAACCGCCGGCGAGCACAATCCGTTCGATGTCCAATCCGCTGGTCATCACGTTGACGCCCTTATCCTCTTCACCCACCAGGTTTTCTGCGGGTACCACACAATCTTCGAAGACGAGTTCGGCCGTCGGAGAACCTCGCATCCCGCATTTTTTTAGCTTGCGGGCGACTGTGAAGCCGGGAAAATCCTTTTCCACGATGAAAGCGCTGATCCCTTTCGCCCCGAGCTCCGGCGAAGTCTTTGCATAGACCAGGAGGGTGTCGGCAACGGGACCATTGGTGATGAACATTTTGCTCCCATTAAGAATGTACCTGTCTCCGATCTTGACGGCACGGGTGCGAAGATTCATGGCATCCGAACCGGCGTTCGGTTCGGTCAAACCAAGGGCGCCGATTTTTTCTCCGGAAATCAGTGGCGGGAGGTATTTTTCTTTGAGGTAGTCATTCGCATTCTTGTAAATGTTGTTGGCGCAGAGGTTGGAATGCGCCCCATAAGACATTGCCAGTGCCGGGCAGATTCGGCTCATCTCCTCGATGGCCAGGGTTTGCATCAGCACATCGCCCCCGAGTCCTCCATATGCTTCGCCGATAGTGATGCCCAGGATGCCGATGCTGGCACATTTCAGGAAAAAATCCGGAGGAAACCAATCCTCGTCATCAATTTTTTCCTGCAACGGCCCCAGCTCGTTTACTGACCACTTGTACACAGTCTCCTTGATCATTCGTTGTTCGTCTGAAAGCTGAAAATCCATGGTGCACCTCCGGGACTAGATCAGTAATTGCCAGCAACACGCGTGAGTCCAAGTTGAAACAAGTCTTATCCTTCGCCACAGCAGGCCCTGATCGAAAATGAAGGAAATGCAACAACGGGTCTAACTGACTGAATGCCAACCGACGTTGCGTGCGCAACGTGCTTATTGACCGGATTTTCCGATCACAAGGCCCAACGGATCCACCTCCTCCCTGAGGACCCTTAATTCCTGGTCGGTCGGTTCAGGCGTTTCAGGCAAGGGGTCAACGAAAAGCATCTCAAAACCGGTATTTTGGATTACCACCTCTTTTGTTACTCCAGGGTGCAGGCTCTCCACGCGCATTCGCTTCGTCTCGGGGTCGTATCCCATCAAAGCGAGCGTGCTGATTACCTTGTAGGGTCCGCCGCCGGCGGGCAAACCGGCCCGCTCCCTGGCGCCGGGGCCGGTGAGATAGCCGGGTGAGGTCAGAAAATCCAACTTGTTTGTGAATCTTCGATTGTCGTGCGGTGTGATAATGAGCGTCTGCCAGCACAATGAGGCCAGATCGTTAGCTCCCCCGCTGCCCGGGAGGCGCACTTTGGGGTGGTTATAGTCTTTGCCGATCATGGATGAGTTTATATTGCCGTACATGTCGATCTGGGCCCCGCCCAGGAACGTGTAGTCTATAGTTCCCCTCTGGCAGGCTTCGAAGATTACATCCATGCTTGTATGCAGCAGTGCGCCGGTCTGCGTGTTGGAATCGGCAACGGATATGGGCAGCCTTTGCAGGTTGGGGGCAACGCCGCCCGCCTCGAAAAGGATGACCAGGTTAGGCGAGGCGATCTTTTGAGCCAGCATCGCAGCCGACAGCGGCATCCCCGTGCCGATGACCGCGGTCTTGCCGTCTTCGAGCTGCCGGGAGGCGACGCATACCATCAGTTCCATCAGGTTGTAGCGTGTATTGTTGAATTTCATCTGCTTCCTCCCGCTCTGGCCACGACCGTGACTCCATCTCGCCGCAAGGGTTCGAGTTCACGCAATTGCGCCATCCGCGCTTCGCCGCCATTGAGTTCGAGGTATTCCGAGAAGTCCTTGACCCCGTAGATGTACTTGTCGATGAATTTCTCAAAGACACCGGGGTCTTTCTCGGCCTCCATCCATTCCGCCAGGTGATCTTCATCGGAAAAGTACTCGTAGGGCATGTTGCCGGGGTAAGAGCCGTATCGAACATGACAGACCGCATCGACGAGCCAGAAAGGCACAAGAGTCTTTAGGGGGTCCTTGCGAATCTCATCGGTATGGACCAAATGTTCGGTAGTGATGATCACGCGTTTGGAACAGCGTCCAACGTCATAGTCCGCGATCGTGATCCCGTCGAGTTGGCAATTGCCGTAGATGTCCGACCGGTGGACATGGATAATTCCCACATCGGGATAGAGCGCCGGAACGGCGATGAGCGTCTGCCCCGTGAAAGGGCACTCTATCGTCTTCGCCGCACTGTATTTCATGGTGTCGGTTCCCATGAGGACGCGGGCGGGCAGGAACGGGACTCCCATCGACGCGGCCTTGTAACGCCATGCAAGAGTGGCATTGGACCATTCGGTCATCTTGACCGCGCCGCTTTCCATGTATCGTCGTGCATTTGGAGAGAGACCCCTCATCTCCAATCCGACTATGTAAGCGATGTCACAGCGGTCGAAGCACCGGCCGGCGGCCAGGATCTGGAAATCATGAGTAGCCGTGTGACCGGACAAGCCCAGGTTTTTCTTGCTCTGGCGCACGATTTCATGGAGGACCGAGGTGGCGATCCTTACCCCGCCGAAACCACCGGAAGCGATGTAATCTCCGTCATGAACAAACCGGCTCACCGCCTCGGAGACACTCATCAGCTTGTTGGCCATCGTGCGCGGCTTCTGCATGAAGAAAGAGCGCGCCTCATCGACACAGGGGGAAGAGAAAAGTTCTCCCTGCGAAAACAGTGTCGGAACCTGTTCGTTCATCGTATCCTCCTTGGCAGTGGACGAGGGCCGAACACTTATCGCGCCTGATGGGAACGGGCGATCTTATGCGACCCACCATCAACACCCGGCCTGCATTCACCCGAATTGCGCTTAGCCCGGCCGGGATGAGCTGTTTCGCTACCTGGCGATCGGCGCCGGCATCTGTGGTGACGGCTTTTCCATCATTTTCCAGGCCTCAGGTCCCCATTTTTCAGCCAGAATGGCCTCCGCCGGCCATTCCACGGGTACAAGCTGGCCGGGTTTTTCGCCGAGTTTTTCAATGAGTTTTGCCAGACCCGGCCGGGCGTAGTGCCGATGCCCCTCTTTGAGAGTCCGGCCATTAATGACGGCTTCCGAGCGGAGCCTGCGGCCTATGGTCTTCTCCATCTTGGCTCCGAGCCACAGGACACGATCGACGTTGTAGCCATGTTCGATTCCCAACTCGTCGATCATGACCACGAGGTCCTCCATGGTGATGAGCCCCACGTACCTCGGATCGTAATAATATTCGCCCGTTCCCCTGACGGGACAATCATCGAGGAAATTGCTCGGCTGTCCGCCCAGACCGCCAAGGGTGCCCTCAAAGCGGCAAATGCCGGCTTGGAGGGCTGCAAGGATCGAGGCGGAGGCAACACGCTTGGTCTCATGGAGATGGCACAGATGGGCCTCGGGGTTAGGCATGGCATCAAGGATCATCGAGAAATACCTGTAGACCTGGGCAGCGGAAGCGGAACCATCGTGGTCGGCATGCTCGATGTCGTAGGCGCCGATGGAAAAGAAGCGCTTCGTGAATTCCACCGCATCTTCGAGCCGCGTTGCCCCGGTGATGGGGCTCCCCCAGATAGTGCTGACCGTACCGCACATCTTGATGCCCACGTCGGCTGCTTTCTTTATGCAGCGTTCGGCTTCCTTCCAGTATGCGGTCAGGGTCGTGCCGGAGTTGGCAAAATGGTGCTCCGGATCGGTGGAGACCATCATCAAGACGCGATCGGGGCCGATTCCCCTTTGTTTGAGGTCGATCGCCCTATCGACCGCCGGTTCACGGATCGTCACGGCAGTCATGACGACCTCGTCGTATTTGACCCCGGCTCTCTCGCAGCGTTTTTTGAACGCGTCGCTCCTTAGAGCGCTGAGGACTTCTTCTGCATCCCTGAACTGGGGAATGCCTTCCGGGTTCCCCAGGTTTGTCACCTCGATCTCCTTAGCCCCCGCCAGGATCATCTCCTGTGCGTAAAAAATCTTGGCCTTGGTGGAAATGAATTTTTCTTCATGTTGAAAACCATCACGGACAGTTATGTCACCGATGGTTACCTTCCGTGGCATCCGTGGAAAGATCTTCCAATAGTCGTATTCAGTCATGAACCCGGCCTCCATACTCTTGAGATTCAACGCATTTGAGGAATCCGCTAAATCGTCAATTGCACCTGGTTAACGCGGGACCTTCCAGGTGACCGTTTCTCTTAAGAGCCTAAACCTTCAGATCGCCCCAATCGGTCCTCTCAATCGGGCCGCGATAACAAAGCTCCAGGGCTCTGGCCAGCTTCTCGCGTGTTTCGCGGAAGGTGATGACGCCGTCATGGAATAAGAGGGACCCGGTCAGGAAGGGATGTCCCTCGGCGTCGTACCGCTCGATCATGACTTTGCGGAATTCCGCCATCTCTTCCTCGTTGACCGTCTGTCCTTTGTCGATCATGTTCTTCCTGCGGACAGTCTCCACGACGAACGCCGCCGTCTTGCCGGACATGACGGTCGTTCGGCCCCTCATATTGGTAAAGCAAAACACCGGTTTAAAGGCCCTGCCGCACATGCCGTAGTTAGCGGCCCCATGGTCGGGGCCTATGACGTACTGGATTTTCGGAACGTTTAGCACGCTGCAGGTACGGACCATGTCCGATCCGTATTTTCCTATTCCGCCCCATTCTTCCTGTTGGCCAACCATGTATCCTGGGGATGCCTGTAAAAAGATGACCGGAAGCTTCGAGTTGCCGCAACGAATCATCCATTCCGTAGCCTTTCTTGCCGCCTCGATATAGATCACGCCGTTGCCGTTGGATGCGATGACCCCCACGGGCATTCCCTTCAGCCACATCTTGCCTGTAATGATGTTCTCTCCACGGTTGAGGCCGTACGTGGGCTTGTACTCATGGAAGTAGCTGTCATCGGCAATGCACTTGAGGATGTCCTTGACCGCGATTGCGGTGTAGGTATTGGCTGGAGAGCAGCGCATCATCTCCTTGTAGCCGAATTTCGGCTCCACGGATTCCCTGCGGTCGCAATAGAGGGTCTGAGCGGGTTCAAACTCTATGATGTCTCTGAGCTTTTTGACCCCATCTTCCTGGGTCATGACGCAATGGTCGCAGCCGCCCGAGTGTTGGGTATGGACGTAGGCGCCACCCAGGTCCTCCATCGACACCGTCTCACCGATTGCCGATTTCACCATTGGGGGGCCAGCCAGGAAGGCGAAAGCAAGCTTCTCTATCATGATTGATTCGGAAGCGAGATAAACGATGTAAGCCCCGCCTGCGGTGTTCCCACCGGTCGAGAGGGTATATTGTTTTATGCCCACGGCTGACATGCGGCACATGTTATAAAACATGCTGCCAAAGTGACCGTCATCGGCGAAACAACCCAGTTGAAGCGGAAGATTGATTCCGCCGGAATCTGCGAGGTAGATGCAGGGCAGTCGAAGCCGCTCGGCAATCGCCTGGGCCCTCATGTGCTTCTTGAGCGTGATGGGGAAATAGGTCCCAGCCGCGTAGCGATTTTCATTGGCAAAGATCATACAGTCCTTGCCGTGAACTCTGCCGACCCCCGTAACCACGCCGCCGCCGGGAATGTGCCCTCTTTTCTCCGACTGGTAGACGTCCCCTCCGTAGAGCTTTATTTCTCCGATGTTGTAGCCCGCATCCAATCCAAGCTCGAAAAATTCCGTACCAGGGTCGATCAACTTCTCGATGAGATCACGCATCGGTTTCTTGCCCTGCTTGACAAGGCGTTTGATCTGCTCCTCACCGCCGATATTGTATGCCTCCTGGCGTCGCTCCATCAAAATGGCGTCCTGTTCTTCCCAATGCATCAGGCGCTTTTCGCGGAGATCCTCTTCCATAACCGTCCTCCTCAAGCATCCCCATGCCTTCGTCTTGAAACCCCCCGCACTCGCCGGGTAGACGGAGACTTTTTCAATTACGTCGTCCGGACCTTAACCCATCTATACGCTCAGTCCGGCACTGCGGTGTGTTATCGGATCCCTGTACAGACCGGCGGGCAGGTTCATTTTCGCCTCGCTCAGTGTCGCACCGGAAAGGCCGCTCGACAGGATACGGCTGTGGAGCTTCATTTCCAAAAGGCTCTCAAGGAAACAGCCGCACTCGATCAGACGGTCGATATCAATGCCGGTCGATATGCCCATTTCCTCGAAGGCATAGACGAGGTCCTCGGTGGCCAACCCGTGCGGCGCGACCCCGGCTACGGACTTTCCATCGCTCACCGGTCCCAGGTAGCTGTGAACACCTGACCCTCCGAGGCTCGACTTGAAAACACGTACGCCACATTCGATAGCGGCCAGGACATTCGCTAAAGCCAGCCCCCGGTTTTCATAGAAATGCACTGCCAGCCTGGATGATTCCACCTCACCCAGGCACATGCGCACGGATTGCCGCACGATGAGCGGGTTTGCCATGGCATACTCGTCGTTGAGGCAGACGAGATAACAGCCTAACTGAACCAGCTTTGCCACCATCGCACACAAGTTTTCATCGTGGCGCCCTTCCTCTCCCGGATAGCCAAAAGCCGCGCCAATGTAAGCACTGATTTTGACGAAATTAGATTTGGCGACTTCGGCTATCGTGCTAATTCGTTTGAGTGTCTCGGAGACGCTGCGGTTAAGCGTGGAATAGCTCAGCCGGTCGGTGAGAAAGACCCACACCACGATTTCATCGGCCCTGCAGGCGATTGCGCTTCGGCACCCGGTTTCGTTGGGAACCAGGACCTGGCAGACCCTGTTTTGCCCCTTTTCGCTGCCTTGGCGCCTGACCTCCGATAGAACGTCAACCGCATCCCTCATCTGAGGAACGGTCTTGGGATGCACGAAGGAGGCAACTTCCACTTTGCGAAAGCCGCAATCGAAGAGCATATTCACCAATGCGATCTTCTTTTGGGCCTCGATGTATGTCTTATGGAACTGTAGTCCCTCCCTGGGACCGATCTCGATCAGATCGAATTCTGTTTCCATAGGACCATCTTTCCCTCAACATGTGGTTTAGTGCATGGGGATTTGCAGATAATATCGGCAAGAAGTGTTCCAAGGGGTTTTCACGCACGCAATGTCTATGCGGGGAGTCGGTAAAGGGCAAATAAGGAGGTTTTTTACATCGGTTAAGTTGGGTCGGCGGGTCTAATACGAGCGAATTGGATGTATACTTTAGGTGACACTCAGCTCGATTTTACATTTTTTATACAGATTTTGCGCAAGACGCATCGGAAGCCACTACAGGACCTGTCGAGCAGGCGCGAAGCAGCCGCTCCCTGAACCGGGGATATTCCCGGTATTATGAAAGGCCGTGTTTTTTGAGTTTGAGGTAAAAGGCCCGCCTGCTCAGCCCAAGTGCCTGCATGGCCTTGGTCCTGCTGCGGTATCGCTGAAGGATGACTTCGATCAAATCCTTTTCGAAAGCGCCTATCACGTCCCTGTAAATGAAGCCGAGCGCAGAACCATCGGACTCGTGACCTCTCGGGCAGATCCGATTATTCAGCGAAGCCTTTGCATCCGAAAGGAGCAGATAAGGGGGTAGGTCGTTGGGATTTATCACATCGGTATCAGTCATATTGAGGGCATAGTGGACCACGCTTCGAAGTTCCCTGGCGTTGCCCGGCCAGTTATGGGCATAGAAGATATCCATTGTAGCCTGGCTGAAGCTGGCCTCTTTTCGTGATTGCTCACCGAGCACCGACAGAAAGTGCTCGGCAAGCGATTCTATATCACGCCCGCGTTCACGCAGCGGCGGCACATGTATTGTCATTGTGTTGAGTCGATAGTAAAGGTCCACCCTGAACTTTCCGTCCACCATCATTCTCTCGAGTTCCCGGTTGGTGGCGCTCAAAACACGTGTATCAACAGGTATACACTTCTGCCCTCCAACCCTTCTGAACTCCCTTTCTTCGAGCACCCTCAGGATCTTGGCCTGAGTACTCAACTCGAAATCGCCCACTTCATCAAAGAATATAGTCCCTTTATCGGCCTGATCGAACAGGCCCTTTTTCCCTTCCCGCCTGCCTCCGGTGAAGCTGCCGGATTCATAGCCGAAAAGTTCCGATTCGATCAACGTGCTCGGAATGGCCGCACAGTTGATGCTTACGAATTCACGGCCGGACCTGTGGCTGGACTCGTGAATGGCGCGAACCAGCAACTCTTTTCCAACCCCGCTTTCGCCCATGACCAAAACAGGAAAGTCCGCCTTGCTCGCCTTGGAAGCCATGTACAGAGCGGTCCTGAAGTTATTGCTCATGCCCACCAGTTTCCGGAAGGGAGTGGGGAGGGCGGCTCCCTGTGCGATTCGGGCGTCCAGATATGACTCTACATAGCGTTGTTTCGCGTGGAAATCCTGGTTCGTCAGGTTCTGATTCATCATGTTCATGATAGTGACCGAACATGCAAAATTCTCGGCCGAAGGTATGAGCATGACCGAGCAAACCGCACTGACCTTGAGGGGGCCTATCAGATCAAGAACATTGTAGAACTCAGCGCCGCTGGCCATGGCTCTCAGGGCGAGCGAATCCGGCTGCACGGTGCAGAGCTTGCGGCAAACGATTGCGTCGGCGGGAACGCCCAGAATCCGGGCGTAGGCGTCATTCACATAAACAATGGTCCCGTCCTTGGACGTGACGAGAACAGCTTCGCAGATGTTTTTGAGAATGCGGAACTCGCTGTCGGACAAAACCATGTTTGCCAGGGCTTCTTTTGGGATATCTTTCAAATCCGCACCCGAAGCACATCTAACGTGAACCGCGAAAAAACCGGCCGAAACTTTAAAATAAAGAGGTCACAAATCGGTGAAGCAATCCCGGGCCTGGAGAGCACCACCCTTAAGGCCAGGGCCAAGCGCGTACAATGTGCAAATTACTTGCCTTTATAAACCGGTCTCCTTTTTTCCCGAAAAGCCGCCAATCCCTCCAGACGATCCTCTGTTGGTATCGTCACCCAATAGGCGTTTGATTCTATGGCCAACCCCGAATGGAGGTCCACCTCGCAACCGTGATTGATCGCGTACTTGGCCTGCATTATAGCCACCGGACCGGCTTCACAAATCATAGCGGCCATTTCCAGGCACGTTTCGATCAATGCTCCGGGTTGTGCGACTTTGTTTACTAAACCGATCTCCAGGGCCTCCCTCGCATCCACACGCCTGCCGGTGAAGATCAGTTCCTTCGCCTTGCCGCGTCCGATAATCCGCGGCAGACGTTGCGTCCCCCCCGCTCCAGGGATTATTGCCAGCCGGGTCTCGGTAAGGCCCATTGTTGCATTTTCGGAAGCGATGCGAATGTCGCAGGCAAGCGCAAGCTCAGTGCCGCCTCCCAGGGCGATCCCGTTGACCGCCGCTATCACGGGCTTTCTCAGGGATTCGATGAAAGTGAACAGGTTACGAATCGTGAAAATAAATTGCCTTACCTGATCTTCGCCGAGCGAAGCCCTCTCCTTGAGGTCGGCCCCCGCGCAGAACGCCTTTTCACCTGCTCCGGTTATGATTACTACCCGCACTTCCGGGTCCCAGTGAAGCCTTTCCACCTTGTCTCTGAAGGCGCTGAGCATGGCGAAGTTGAAGGAATTCATGACCTCAGGGCGATTGAGCGTTAATACGGTAGTCTGTCCCACGCGATCTTCTAAAACCAGTGTGTCGTCCATTTCCCCTGCCTCCCTCTCTCAGGACCTGTAGCGTCACGGACAAATACTGTCACTGTTGCACAGTACCTTTTGCGGCATGTCCCTTCCGGTCTCCTTTTCGTTTTTACGGTGACCGTTGGTTATGGGCCCTGAAATGAACGAAACCCGTAGCCGCGCCGATGATAAAGACGCGTATTCAAGATTTGTGCTGAATAATGGAGACTATCTTTGAATTGAGGATCGGCAGAGGGCTGCGGATAAATGAAACATCCGAGCGGTAGGATTTTCAGGTACCGGTGGAACAAGGGCCATCACTCGACAAATGGGAAGAGTATGATCGGGAACTCGCGTTAGTCGAGCTGCAACTTGGGTAAGGAAGTGAGACGGAATTGAATTGGATATGGAATATGGAACTGAAAACGTTCAGTGCCTGCCTCGGCTCAATCCGAATAGCGCTTCTACGAATCGCTACACTTTTTGCCTGGTCCTTGTGATTTTTGAAACCGCCTCATTATGAGAGTCGTACCCAGACCGCACATACGGCGTGGCTTCACCTGTATACAAACCACCCACAGTACTGTACAGCACGAGTATCAATGAAGTCAAGAGAAATGTCATTTCCTGATTCGTCAAATTGCACAGGACATTTTGCCTTGTAACGGCCAATGCACTGGATCGCCTATTATGGACCCGCAAAACGGCCGGCGCGATTCACCCTTACCTGAGAAGGCTTGGTACGCATATTGTATTAATAGCTTGCGGGCTCCCAGTAACGGTAAACCCGGGACCCCGTTCATGGGCCTGGTTTTTCGCCCGGAAATCAAGGGCGGGCCTGAGCAGATTAGGCAGCCGCTTACTCTCTCTTATAGATAACGGATTGTGGGGGGAACCATTGATAAGAGTAGCGGCTGTTATTAGCGCACATTATATCCGACGATGATTTTGAGTCTTTTATTTAACCATGGCATCTTAGTGTAAGTTTAATCAGAAGCAGGAATTGGCTCTAGAATAGTGACTGTCAGCTTCAAACTCCTATGAAACCGCAGAGGAGCATACTCCCATGAGAGAAATCGACGACTGCTGCGAGCTATGCTGTAATCAGGTGCCTGATTATGATCTGACTCTTCTTTCTCTTCGTGATCATCATAAGTTTTATTGCTCACGATGTTTCAATTTACTCATCGCCGGCATGTATGGACTACAATTTGAACATCCCTCATTCGATCCTGTTATCCTGTGCGACCTGGATGGTATTCCGCATACTTTTTCCTTCCGCACTTTACTCTATCCGACACACATATCTATTGAAGCGCTAGAAATGACTGACGGGAAGCGCAGGGGATATGAGTTCCAGGTGGTAGGTACTGTCGAAGATGGAATCGAAGAGCTTTTCTGTGAACTTTCCGCAAAGATAAACGAAGCCCTGTCCATGAAGCATATCGAAGATCACCCGGACGGACTGAGGATTGTCGGCCGGGGCATTGTAAGAGGCAGGATTGCCTCGGATGAAAAGATCGACGGCCGATTGCCCGTGTGTGTGATCGACGGCAGGGATGTCAGTTGGGAAGATCTCGGGCAAATGATCATGTGGTTCAAGGGTTGTAACTTTAAGATGGAAATCCATGACCGGTCGGAAACAAGGTAGGGCTTCTCCGATCTGTTTTTCAGACTGTGGAACGTAGCCGGTCTGGGCTTTTTCCAATAACTTTCTCAAGGACCGATACACGATCTGAGTTGAAACGATACTGAACCGATTTGAATAAGAGTCCACGATTCAAATCAGCATTGAAAGGAGATCGGTCATGGTACTTTCAAATGAAGATAACAGTACAGTCCAGGGGAAAAAAGGAAACCAGAACAGTTATGAACAGGATCAGACTGAGCAGTTTTACTTTTTAGACAATAAAGATAAATTACGAAAGACACACGCCTTGCCAAAAAAAGTGGAACATTTCGTATGGGAATCACGAAAGACGTTGGAATCTGATGATTTTCTCTTCACTCTGGCCTATTCGCACAGTTTCGAAGACTATGAAACACTTGTAACTGATAAGCAAGATCTCAAAGAATACGAAAGAGAAGAAATTGCCAAGAAGCTCTTGAGACTGAACATTCTAAACTCCCATTGCGGTATTACGGTTTTGGATTCGGATGATAAGTCTCAACAGATCGAGATGAATAAAAGTGCAATCGACTCGATACTGAGAGATATCTGCAAGCTCATATCGACAACTCACGAGGGCATTTCGGAGTCAATTGTTATGGACTGTGGATTTTCAGGTGCTTTTTTACTCCATTGCAAGCGTTCGAGAGAGGTCCCGGCATTCAAGCTGATCTGGCAAAACGGTGCCTACCAGATCTATGCAAAAGAACGGGGCGATGTTCGGGAAATCAAACTGGGCACTATTCGTTCGTCGCAATCCGCAATCCTTTTTTGCGAACTATATGAAAGAGTGTTGCTCCTGAACGCAGAAACGGCATGACTGATTTGTCCGAAGAATAACGCTTTACTTCTCTGACCTGAAGCGCCCGTTCTCCATACTGCTGACAGCGTTTCCCTGGATCTTCTCCACACGTACGGCTTCGATGGGGACCGGGGAATTATCAATGGCAGTGGTGCTTGAGGACGGGAAGCAGAAAGATTTCAAGTGCGGCAAAAGGGCAGGGCGGCAATTTCTCAGGCCATGGTTTGAATTCTACAATATATTCTGATTATGTGTTCTCGGGTTTCAGCCAGTTTTGCCCCGTAGTCCGGGTGGTTTCTCAACGCAAGGAATACAAGGCTCTGCTGGTACATTTCATCATGGAGTTTTCTGATCTCTTGTATCCTGTCTAAGTGCGGCATAAATCCCCCCCGAGTGAGAAATTTATAGTCGAAGACCCGGGGGAAATCAAATTTGGTTTGGAGAGTTTTGGGGAGAACCCCTAAACCATTCGGAGCGAAAAATTGCTCGCTTAACTAAATAGTTATGCTTAAAACGCGGCAACACCTTGAGATGAAAGAGAGTTTTGCAAGACCAGATTGAGTAGAGAGATCAAATACCTATGGTATTTGGGCGGGTCCTTTGGAAAGGATGGAAAGCCATAGTTCTTTTTTCCTTCGATTTTCAGCCGAATGCATCAAATCACACCTCATTTCACTGCCAAAGTGAAAATCATCGGATCACCTCAACAGGATTGAATTCGGACACTGCGCGGTGGACGTCTTGAATGATCTTCTCTGATTGCGGCCTCCACTTCATGGGAAAAAGCCGGGCCAGAACTTCAGCGGCTTTCTCAACGGGCTCACCGCTCATCAGGCTGTAATAGGCAGCCTTGATAGCCAGGGAGGCGGTCAGTTCGGTGTCTCCCTTCCGGCCGCTGGTGCGTGCCTCACGCATGGTTTGACGCAGCAGGCGCGAATAGAATCGGCTGAATTCCCCAACGCGGTCCGGCCGCCAGTGTCCATTGTCGAAGACCAGCAGACGGGTCATTGCGGGCGAATCGGCGAACGAGAGCTCGATCTGCGAATCTTCGGTTCCATAATAGGCGAACTGCCAGTCATGGACTTTTATCATTTTTCCCTGCGCGCCGTCCGCATCGGTGAGTTTTACCGTTCCATCGGTATGTGCAAGGTCCACCATGTCCAGTGACCTTCGGGGACCGCATTCCGTGGCGATAAAGAGCGTTGTGCAGCAGTGTGCGCCGCCTGAAAAGCAGTAGGTCATGAGCGTGCGGCAATTAGGGAGGGGCATATTCCGGAAAGTTTTCGGCTCATGTGTTTTGAACGCGCACTCGCCGCTGACAAGCACTTGCTCGCCCTTCGAGAACTGCACGCTGTAATCACCGTCCGGCGAGGTCCTGGTGATGCAGAGGTTAAGGTCGCCCAGCCTGAACTGTTCGGTTCCACCCTCGGGACCACTCCTTTTGCCTGCGAAAGAGGGGTGCAGGGGGACAAGTGTCATCGTGGACAGGACGAAAATTGTTAACAGCTTTTTTATCACATGAGCCTCGCATCGGATGTCTTTAGAACGCAGCATGCAAATCCGGACACTCCGCGGGTATCTTGACTCAGGTACCGGAGAAAGGAGTAAACTATCCCAATACTAAGCTCTCGAAATCTTATTGCAAATTGCAAGCCGGATGATTCGCATGCCGGCGTTGACTCAATGCGGCATGGACGCCATTGCCTTATGCAAGTCCCTTCATTCATTTCTGGGCTTAAGGTTTCCTTCGCCGAAAAAAGAGAATTGCATCCACTCGAAGGCGAGCTTTAACCGGGCCGTTTCACTGCTTGTCAAACGCTCAATTTCGTCTTCCTCAATTTGGAAAAGTCTCAGAAACCGGCTGTTGAAAACCATTTGACGAAATCTATCCAGGTTGTAGCTCGCTAGATAAAACATCTGCTGATGTTTTTCGGGGATCGGCCTGTCCCTGAACCGGGGGTGAGTCACTATTCCCATCCAGAGATCGTTGTGTTCGTAGTAGTCCTCGAGTCCCTGGTCACGTAGCCATTCATCCATCTTCCAGGACTGCTCCTGCTCGAACCCAAGGCAGTGGTCTTCGTGAAGGACAAAATAGTTCTCCATCACGGCGCCGTGTATCCTGTGCAGACGTGAAGCCCTCGCGATGGGATAAATTCGGCAGGCGGAAGGCCTGTCCCCGTAGACGGAACAACCTTCCCGGGTCACAAACGGGCATGTCCTTCGCTCGTTTTGGCTCATCTGGAGATATACCATGGGGAGTGAGCGGTTTTCGTCGAAGCTGCAGTCCGTGTATCGGTCCAGAAATTCATCGGAAGACAGGGCAAGCCTGTTCTTGAGTCTCATGATGTCGTAGGGAGTCAGCAGCAGGTTGAGGTCACGGCAGCACTCCGTGAAGCAGGGCACTCCGGGGTGGCAGGCAAATCGAAACCCTCCATTTTCGACAGGCTTCATCTTACCCTCAAGACCCTGCGGAGCCGTTTCCATTATTTCCATTTTTTCCTCATATCCAAACCCGGCGCTCTCATGCGGCGGTGAGTTGGGACCGGATACCCGGCATTTTTCGTCGTTTCCCTCTTCCCCGCTAAAGGTGGCCGGGGCCGGGGGAATTTCAGCGGCAGAATCAAACGATCTGATAAAGCTCGTCCATTTGTGCGCGAATATAGCGGAAGGCCAGTTTCAAAAGCTCTTTCATATCTTTCCTGGCCAGGCTGAGCATTTGTTCGTCCACTTCATAGAATTTCAAAAAGCGGCTGTCTTCGAGGAGTTCGGCAAACCGGTCCAGATCGTACGCGACGAACAGCACCCGGCCGAGGCCCTCGTCCATCGGGGCGCCGGGCTTGAAGCGCGCGGGAACCACGGACTGGAATTCCCTGTCCATCTCCATGTATTCATGGACACCCTGAGCTTCAAGCCAATCCCCGACACTCACATTAGAGCGCTCGGAAAGCCCTTTGCAGCGCTCTTTGGCGGAGATGAGCCTGAATTTGGACTCAACGGACGACAGGTCGAGCGGAAACATCCTGCATGCCCATGGCCGGTTTTCATAGACGCGGCAGCCTTCTTCGGTGACAAAGGGGCAGCAGAGCGACTCAGTGTCCATAAGTAGCTGCACGACAGGAATATTTGCAACCTTTGCAAGAAAATTCCGGGTGTATTTCGACAAAAACTCCGAAGACCCGATCCCAAGAGTTTGCCTGAGCCGCAGAACGTCATAGGGGGTGAGATAGATGTTCACATCTTTGCAGCACTGGGTAAAACACGGCAAAGCGTCATGGCAGGCAAAAGGAAAGGGACTGCTTTCTGTCAGATTTGGTTCCGTTGGAGTCGATTGCATTCTAAAATTCCTCTATCTCACAAGCAATGCGGCTTCGAAGTTTCGGAAGCCGGGATTTCCGGAAATCAGTTTTTCGACAATGCCGAGCGCCTGCGCGCCTGAGCACGCGACGAACCTGCAGTCGCAGACTTTTCCGCATTGCGCGCAGTGGTAGTCCTCATCGAGACTGTGCCCGCAGGAACAGAAAGGCTCGAGTATAAGTTCCCCGTCCTGGGTGGAGGCAAGCAGATAGTCGATTGCCCGCGATTTTAAATCATCCGTGGTGATTGGCATTGAACTCTCCTCGCAACTGAATAGAGAATCGGGGATTGATGGATCGATCCCTCAATCCCCGAAACCCTGAATTAAAATTCTAACTGCTACAAACTCTCAGCCAGCAGCTCCGAAAGCTCCTTGATCTCAATGGAGTCCTGTTTCTCGAGGCTGTTGCAGGCATCGGTAATCATATTCACGCAATAGGGACATGATGTGGCGAGCACTTCCGCTCCGGAGTTTATGGCGTCGAGTACCCGAAGCTCGCCGAAGCGTTCGCCCATCGGGACTTCGGCCCAAATGCGCCCGCCTCCTCCGGCGCAGCAAAGGCTCGATTCGCGCGAGCGTTTGAGTTCCTGTATTTCAGTACCGGGAATTGAGGCCAGCAGTTCCCTCGGCGCATCATAAATCCCGCTGTGCCTTCCAAGATAGCAGGGATCGTGGAAAGCTATCTTTTTGCCGGATTTTGCACTCAAATTGATCTTGCCTTCCGCAACCAGCCGGGAGACAACTTCGGTATAATGAAATACTTCCCACTCGGCCCCGAACTGGGCATAATCGTTCTTAAAGCTCCACAGGCAGTGCGGAGATGTCGTAATAATCTTCTTTACCCCCTTCGCAGTGAAAAGCTTCATGTTTGCTTCCGCAAGCTTCTGGAAGAGTTCCTCGTCACCGATCTTGCGCATGCTCTCGCCGCAGCAGTTCTCTTCGGCCCCTATTATTCCAAAGCTCACCCCACCCCGGAGCAGAAGCTGCGCTATGCTTCGCGCGATCTTCATGCTACGCGTGTCGTAGCATGAATGGCAGCAGACGAAGAGGAAATACTCAGTGTCCGGTCCGAACGCGGGGACGTCCAAACCCTCCAGCCATTGAGTCCTTTTCTCCCGAGGTCCGGACCACGGGTTTCCGTTCGCGTGGGAGCTTCCGAGGATCGGACGAAGTCCGGCGGGTGGCATTCCGCCGCCAACTATGCTCGCCCGCATCGCCCTGACGTTGTCTATGATTTTTACCCCACGGGGGCAGTTATCCTGGCACATTCCACAGGTCGTACAGGCGAAGAGGATTTTTTCATCCTCGAAGCCCTCGATCCCCATCTGGCCGAGCCGCTGCATGTAGCGTATGTTGAACTCCTCGCTCGTCTCGCCGGGCACCAGCCTCCAGGGGCACAAATTGGTGCAAAGACCGCACTGCATGCACCAGTTGATGGTCTCGGCCCCCATTTCAACTATATAATCCTTCATCTCCAGCAGGATGTTTTTCGGTTCCATTATTGCGTGCTCCTTACAGTCTGATTAACTGGCGTCATGCTGATTCAGACCGAATCAATATCCTTTGTAGGGATTGGGTCCGATAGCCTGCAATCTTTCGGCAAAGCTGTCCAGAATCTCCGGAATCCGGTGGTAATCGGTGATCGAAACCTGTTCAAGCCGTACCCGATCTGACTCGAGAACCAGCCTGGTCAGGGTTTCCTGAATCTTGCTCATGCGGACGCTGGCAAGCTCGCTCCCTTTGATGAAATGACACTGGTAGTCGTTTCCATGCTTGCATCCCAGGAGCAGAATGCCGTCGATTCCTTTGGAAAGTGCGTCTGCGATCGAAACGAGGTTCATGGAACCCAGACAGCGCACTGAGAGGAACCTGACCCATGGATTATAGGCGAGGCGCCCGATACCAGCCATATCCAGCGCAGGATAAGCGTCGTTCTCGCATGCAATGACCAGGATTCTCGGTTTTTCATCATACTCGTCGGGCACATTGATGCTCTTGATCATGTTTCCAATCATGCCGACAGAGTAATTCTTGAATGAGATGATCCTTTCCGGACATGCCCCCATGCAGACGCCGCACCTGCGGCAGCGGGTAGGATTGGGCAGAGGATTGGCCTTTTCATCTTCATTTATGGCGCCGAAAGGGCATTCCTCGGTGCAGCGCTTGCACTGAGTACAGCGCTGCATGAAAAATTCCGGATAGCTCTGGTCACCCGCCCTGGGGTGGACGGCCTTTCCCTGAGAAGTCATTTCTACGCACTGGATGGCCTTCAGGGCCGCTCCCATTGCATCGTTTTTCGCCCGTTCGTAATCCATCGGTGCGCGAACCGAGCCTGCCGGATAGATACCCGTGCGGCGCGATTCATAAGGAAAGCAGATAAAGTGGGAATCGGGAAACCCGTAATCGAGGGCGGGCAGCTCCGGCCCCTGCCTGTATTGGAGATTGAGGAGGTTTGAAACGATAACGCTGTCGGACGGGACCAACGGTTGCTCCTCTTCTCCTTCCTGGGGGGCCTTCGCCTTGAAAGGCTCGCCCAGGGAACTGGTCGGGACCATGCCTGTCGCCAGGACTACCAGGTCGACGCTTTCCGACATGACCGGGCCCCCGGTGAGCACGTCGTCCGAAGTTATCACCAGGCCGCCTGAGCCGTCATCATCTATGCCGGTAACGGCGCCCCGCACGAAAATCAAACCGTCTTTCTGGAGTTGCTTGTACAGCAGTTCGTAGTTTCCTGTCGAACGTATATCTTTATAAAAAATATAGACCTGCGTCTGCGGATCGGCTTCCTTGAAATATTTGGCTTGCTTCAGGGATTCAACGCAGCACGCGGACGAACAGTAGGGCAGGTGGTCAGGATCGCGTGAGCCGGCGCAAAGAATGAAAGCAACGGATTTGACGGGCTGACCGTTGGATGGCTTTTTCACCTCTGCGCTCTTGAACATGGTCTCCAGGTCCATGGCCGTGATAACATCTGCGGATGCCCCGTAGGACAGGTGTGCCAGCTTTGAGGCATCATAGGGCACAGACCCGGTGGCCAGGACTATCGACCCGACCCGCTCGGAGTTTGTCGATCCGTTTTGCTGAATCACGACATCGAACATGCATGGGCCGCCGGAAATCGAAGCCACCCTGGCTCCGGTATAAACCGTTACGCCCGGCTGGGTTGCCACTGAGGCGGCCATATCCTCCAGATTGAATTCCTCGAGATTTTCATAGGGAGGCTCGCTCGGAGGGAGGCGGTGTACGACGTTCAGATAGCCGCCGAGCTTTTCTTCTTTCTCCACCAGTACGATTTCATATCCGGCGCTCGCTGCTTCCTTTGCGGCCGTCATACCAGTGAGCCCGCCGCCGACGACCAGAATCCTCTTGCTCAGGTTTTCAGCGATGAAAGGTCCGGGCGGTTCCGAATCCCGCAGCCGGACAATACCCATCCTCAGAGCGTCCTGAGCCATCATGAGGGTGTCTTCTTCCCCCGGAGGCTGGGTCCATGCGACCTGCTCGCGAAGGTTCACCCTTTCAATTACCTTGTCCTGCGGGAAAGCAAAAGCGTCGGTCATTACCCGCTGTGAGCAGGCGGCAATGACTGCGCCGTCGATGCCTTCCCGGTCCATATCGATCCCGATGAGTGAGACTCCTTCAGGTCCGCACAAAAACGGGTCCTGGCGGCAGACTGCGACCTTGTATTCAGAGGCTGTCGCAGCCAGAGCGTCGAGGTCCATGCTTGCGCCTATCCCGCAGCCCGAACAGATATACACGCCGATTTTCTTTTCCATCCTCTACCTCCTGCAAGCCTGGATAGCGCGAAGAACAGCGGCGGTGGCGTCCTGAATACTCGATGCCACGTCGGAGGGGCTTTTTACGCACCCTGCGCCGATTATTCCCGGTGTAGTCCCTTTTGCCAGAATGAACCCGTATTCGTCATAGGCGGCCTCGGCCGGGATTTTGTCTTTGGCCGTACCAGGGACCATGCCGGCGGCAAGAACTACGAGATCGAATTCATCCCTGAGTATTTTGCCTGTCGCCTGGTCTTCAACCTGTACGGTAACCATGCCTGTTTCGGGATTTTCCGTGATCTCGCCGGCTTTGCCCTTCACCAGGGCGACGCGTTCATCTTCTCGGACCTTGTTGAAAAAGTCCTCGTACCTGCCGAGGGCCCGGATGTCTATATAAAAAATCGAGACGCTGGCCTCCTGATCCTGTTCGAGCAGGTAGGTCGCCTGCTTGAGAGAGGCGAGGCAGCAAACGCCGGAGCAGTAGGGCAGGTAGTTTTCGTCTCTCGATCCGGCGCACTGAACGAAGGCAATCTTCTTCACGGGTCTTGCGTCGGAAGGGCGCGATATGACGCCCCCGGTCGGACCGTTTGTTGATGCAAGCCGCTCCATGACGACATTGGAGATTACATTGCGGTGCTTTCCGGCCCCGTAGTAGGAAATAGCGGACGTGTCGAAAGGCGCCCAACCGGTTGCCCATATTATTGCACCAGCCTTGACCTCCACGCTGCGAGGGGCCATGTCGAGCTCAACGGCGCCATATTCGCATGCAGCCTTTACGGTCTCCGCCTCGGGTGTGCCGATAATCTCCGGAGCGATCACGTAGCGCATCGGGTATGCGAAGTCATGAGGGAGGTAAGCCGCTTTTACGGCGCTCAAGCCGTAATCGAAGGGGTTTGGGACTTTCGTTTCGGCCGCGTGCGAGCACTTTCCGCAGGCCGTGCATTTTTCGTTCACATACCGGGGATTGATCCGGATTGCGACTGTGAAATTGCCCGGTTCTCCATCGATCTTTTCCACCTCTGACATGGTCATGACCCGGATGAGCGGGTTATTGCGTACGCGGCGGAAGTTTATTTCCAGTCCGCACTGGGGCGGGCACAGCTTGGGGAAGTATTTGTTCATGCGCGCGACACGTCCGCCAAGCGAGGGTTCGCGTTCGACAAGGATTACTTGAAAACCAGCTTCGGCAGCTTCCACAGCGGCGCTCAACCCGGTTATGCCGCCGCCTGCGACAAGAATAGTCCGGTTGCCATTTTGAGCATCAGCCATATGACCCCTCCAGTTGTTTGGTTCGATTCCGAAAAAGCCGACTTTTTGGGAAATTACCTGATTCTGAAAGAAGCGGAAAACTGAAAAGATCCGTCGAAACACAGCGAATTAGCCTAAGAATGACCGGATGCAACAGTTCCGCGTAGGTATTCTTTCGAACTTCTCTCACGGAAAAAGCTTATTATAGTAACCTCCGAACACTGTCATTTTCAAGGGGAAACGGCCCGGATCGAGCCGGGAAACGTCAATCTGGAAACGGAAAGCAAAATTTTTAACCGAAAGTAGGGGACTGAGGGCCGGATTTTTGTTTCATCCAGTGGTTAACCATTAATGGATAACGGTTTCGATTGGAATTCTGAATGGCTCGATCGCCTCGCGCACTGCCTGGATGAACCATGGAAAAGTTCCGGAAGCGGCGCCTGCTCCATTGGAATAGCTTCTGAACAGTGTGGCGCGCAAACCTTTGCTGATCTCCAATTGGACACCCCTGGCACGCCTTGACCGGTTGCAGATGTTGCGCTCGTCCACACCCCTTGATCGCATTCCCATCCGGAAGGGGTCTTTAACTCCTTCCGCCGTGGCAGTCGTACAGGATGCCTGATCTCTGTCTCCGGATACCGGATAAAAACTCAGGGGCCCGGGGCGCGTTTTGAATCCGGCGAGATGCAGTTTTACTTCGATGCATTGTCTCAATTCCGAATCGAGTCCGCCGACATGGACAACTTCTTCTTCCCCCCGGCTACCGTGTATCGAGATGATGGTCTCCGAGCGGCAAACGATTTCAAGAGCGGACGGTTCATCGAAGGTGGTGCTTGTAATATGCAAGTCCCTGTTTCCTGACTGCTTCAACCCTCTAAAGGTATAGAACGAGTGGTCGCCGCCCGCAATGGCATCCGCAATCTCGGAAGTCCCCGGCTCAATCCTGCCGCCATGAATGCTCAGCACGGCAATGCCGGACCTGCCGTGCCGCCGGCTGACTTCGTAGTCGGAACCCCTCGCCTCATGAGCGCTCAGTTCCTCAAAGCACGCATACTTGTCCATTAGTCCGGCTTCTTATACGTTCTTTCATCTCACCACAACCACGGTGCAGTTGGCGTAGCTCAAAACCCTTTTGGCAACAGATCCCAATAACCACCTTTGCAGGAAACTCTCTCCGCGATGCCCCATCACGATAGCGTCAACCGCTTCTTCATTGGCCAGAAGCACGATCTGCTCGGCCGGATGACCAACCCTTACAAGAAACCTGGTAGTGACGCCTGCGGCTGAGACTTGGTCGTTCATAGCTTTGAAACGGCCTTCATAATATTCTTCTGCGTTGTGAAGGACATCCCCCGCCTCGAAGACGATAGACGGTTCAGGAAGCCGCGCGACTGAGAAGACTATCATTTGGGCAGAGTATTTGGAAGCCATATCCAGGGCGAGATTAAATGCTTTCTCCGATTGCTTTGAACCATCATAGGCGACAAGAATCTTCCTCATGGTGTTAAATATAATCTCTTTTTCGGGCAGGTTCGCGGAAACGGTCTTCTCGTGCGAAAAAAAAGGAGACGCACTTTTCAGTGCATCTCCTTTTCTTGAATCATGCGGCAGGGACCTGGCTATTGGCCCGTTGCAGCGCCGTGCAGCTTGATCTCAACTTTTTCTTCCAGGCCTGCATAGTATTCACGAAGAATGACAAGCACTTCTTCCCGGCCGAAATGATCCGGAATCGGAGTTCCTTCGGAAAGGCCTTTTCGCAGTGCGGTACCGCTCAAAAGAACGCGGTCCGCCTTGCCGTGGGGGCAGGTCCTGAGGGATGCCATGCCGTCGCATTTATGGCAATAGAAGGTCCAGTCGATCTTGAGAGGCGTGCACAGAAGTGCTTTTCCGCCCGCCGGCTTGGGGATCTTGTCAAAAATGGTCTGGGCTTCGAACATGCCGTAGAAATCGCCCACGCCGGCATGGTCGCGGCCGATGATCATGCGGGAGCACCCATAGTTCTGGCGGAAGGTGGCATGAAGAAGTGCTTCGCGGGGACCGGCATAGCGCATATCCAGCGGATATCCGCCCTGAAGGACCTTGTCTTCCACGAAGTAATTCTTAACCAGAGCATCGATACATTTTACGCGGACTTCAGCGGGAATATCGCCGGGCTTCAGGTTGCCTACCAGGGAGTGAATGAACACGCCGTCGCAGACTTCGACAGCGATCTTGCACAGATATTCGTGGGAACGGTGCATGGGGTTGCGCAACTGAAGAGCAGCTATTTCTTTCCAGCCTCTTTCATCAAAAATCTTTCTCGATTCAGCCGGTCTCATGTAAACGCCGGCATATTTGGTAGGATATTCGGCCTCACTGAGCACCTTGACAGGGCCTGCCAAATTGACGGCCTTCTGCTCCATCACCATCTGAACGCCGGGATGATCGTTTTTGGCGATCTTCCAAAAATCTTCAGCGGTCTTGGTGCCCTCACCCATGTAGACTTTTTCACATTCAAACTTCTTGTCGGCCTCGGTCATTTCATATTTTTCGGTGACCTTCATGGTGGCCATGAACTCTTTGCGCTCCGGATCGAAAAGAGCGATTTCTTCACCGATTTTGATTGCGGCGGCCTCTTCCTTGGATGCGGAGAGGGTAACCGGAATGGGCCAAAACGTACCGTCTGCCAGGAGATATTTTTCGCAAACGCCTTTCCAATCGGCCTTGGTCATGAAACCGGTCAACGGGCTGAATCCGCCGATGCCCATCATGATCAGGTCGCCTTTTTCACGGGGGCTGACGTCGATTTTTTTAAGACCTTGTGCTTTCTTCAGTTCAGATGCCCGTTCCGCGCCTTCGAGCAAACAAAGGGTCAAGCCTTTTCCTCCATGAGGGGGAATTAATTGTGACATTTGTTTATTTCTCCTTATTGAAGAAGTGTTGGGTTAAGTGATCATGGCATGGGGCAACCCATGATTACGCACTTGAGTCTTTCATTTGTAATAACCGTAATAAACGAAATGTTCAACAGGCCAACTACATAAAAAACACCGTCAGGGCTCTAACAAAAAAACCTCCCGGCTCAAAATAGAGCCAGGAGGTATTATGCAGAACTAACTCATACCCTTAAACCGGAAGATTGACAACGGGGACCTTCTTCATGGTCCACTTATCGGTTTTCGGATCGTATACGGAGTTGACGAAACATTTCCAGTTCTTCTCGTCCATGTCGGGAAAGTCAGCGCGGAAGTAGTATCCCGGCCAACGGCTCTCTTCACGGAACATGACATGGCGCAGATGGCTTTCCGCGATCCACATGCGGTGGGTGTTTTCCCAGACGCGGAGCAGTTCGTGGAGGTCAGCAGCGGCCAGCTTCTCGGAGTCTTCCTTGAGCATTACAAGCAACTCGAGGCCTCTTTCGAGCAGGGACTTGTTGGTGGTGAACTGCGAGGATACGCCGCCGCAGTACTCGTCCATGATCTTCTGGAGGCGGAACATGAACATCTTCGGCTTCATGTAAGCCGGGTTGATGTCCGGATCGCTCGAGTACTTCACGTTCTGCTCGTAGAGATCCATCGGGGCCAGGATCTTCGTCTTCAGTGCCTCGACCGCTGCCATGTCAACTTTAGGCATGCTGTTGTTGTCGAGGATGTATGCGATGGCGCCCTTGGCGGCAATACGGCCTTCGGCATGGGAGCCGGAGGAGAACTTATGGCTGGATGCGCCTGAGCCGTCGCCTGCGGTGAAGAGGCCCTTTACGGTGGTCATGTGGTTGTACACACCGATGGGCTCCCACTGCTTCTTGTATTCGGCTGGCATTACATCTTCGGGGCCGCATACCCATGCGCCGGAAGCGCCGGAGTGCGAACCGATGAAATAAGGTTCCGCGGCTGCGATTTCAGAGGACTTCTCTTCGGGCTGGATGTTCATACCGGCCCAGAGCAGCGACTGGCTGATCGTCATGTCGAGGAAGTCTTCCCATGCTTCGCTTTCGAGTTCTTTCATCTTCCTCTTGAAAGCCTTGGGATCGTCCTTGTACTGGGCGGCGATGTTGGCAATGGCCTCTTCCGTTCTCATGTAGATCGGGCCTTTGCCGGCGAACACGTCTTCCATGCCCAGCCAGTTACGCAGGTTGGCCGGGATGGGTTTGGCCAGGCCGTAAGGCGCCCACTTGGGCAGCTCACCGGCGCGGGTTACCATGTATTCCTCACCAAAAGCGTTGGTCGCACGGGACTTGAACAGCAGGAACCATGCGCCGACCGGACCGTAGCCATCTTTGAACCGTACAGGAATGAAACGTACTTCCTGGCAGGTCATCTCAGCGCCGGCCTTGATGGTGAAGTATGCGGTCGAACCGGAGTTCCACGGGGGATACCAGGCGCGTCCGAGACCCTCACCAACCGAACGGGGGCGGAAAACGTGAACGGCGCCGCCCATCAGTGCGATGGTCGCTTTTGCCTTGAATACGTAGAACTTATTCTCGCGAACGCTGAAACCAACTGCGCCGGCGCAGCGGTCACCGTCCATCAGAGGCTCAACTATGAAAACGCGCTCTAAAAGCTGGCCACTGTCGCCCATGGTAGCCAAAGCGTTCTTTGCCGCTTCTGCAACGAGAACCTTGTAGGATTCACCGTTGATCATTATCTGCCAGCGGCCTTCATGAACGTACTTGCCATTGGCATCTTTCCAAATCGGGAGACCCCATTTTTCGAAAAGATGAACGGAGGAGTCAACGTGGCGGGCGATATCGTAAACCAGGTCATCACGGGCGATGCCCATAAGGTCCTGACGGACGTACTTTACGTAGTCTTCCAGGGTATTGTCCCCTGCAGCCCAGCCAACATATTGGTTGATCGCCGAAAGACCCATTGCAACGGCGCCGGAACGATCCATGGCGGCCTTGTCTACAACGGTAACCTTCAGGCCATTTTTCTTCGCCCAGTATGCAGCTTCGAAAGTTGCGCCGCAAGCCGACATTCCACCACCAACTATGAGAAGATCGGTTTCGACCACTACGGTTTCAAAATTTGGCATATCCTTAACCTCCTTCAGTAAGCGATTATTTCTTCAGGGTGGGAATCGCCGCCGCACCTGAAGAGGCCGGCTCTGTACACAGCACGTTAGACTTGATGTCGTCCGATCCGGTCGCAAAGCCCGCTAAAGGTTCAGCCTTGCCTTCCGCAGTAGTCCGGATGGGGAACTTGAACCGCTTTACGGTGCCGTTGCGGAATTTGACCGTCCACATAATGTCTTCGGAGCCGCGAAGAGGAACAACAGAGGCTCCCATCGGAACGAAATCAGCATAGGCGCGTACATCAATCGCTTGCTGAGGGCAAATCTTTACACAGTTGTAGCACTCCCAACACATCTCGGGGGCCCGGTTCCAGCCCTTCATCTTCTCTTTGTCGAGAACCATAAGATCGTTGGGGCAAATGTACATGCACGCAGTTTTATCCTGCCCTTTGCAGCCATCGCACTTTTCAAGGATCACATAACTTGGCATAATTTACCTCCTAAAGGTTAGTCCAAAAAACGCCATGCCAACAAACCCCTATATCGCTACGAATTCCAACACCTCCTTCCTCACATTGCCTGCCCGTGGGGGTATGGGCAAACCATTTGAATTCTTGATGTTTGCACAATCAGGTATTGATCTTGCTCGGCGATTTACAATTCCAGGTTTCTAAATGAGGGACATTTCTGACCTCATGCGGCCGGCGAGTACCTATTTTTCCAGACGATATCATCCGGCGGTGAGTCTGGGTTGCTCACCTTGTGCCGGACAATGCTGCGTCTGGTGCATATATTTTCCTCCGGTTCGGTTTGTCGGTTCAAAGAACATCCTGGCTGGCAGGATTGTGCGAAAATTGCCACGCGCCGGTACATATACAAAGATGCACAGCCTGTCAAGAGAATTCTAAGCAGTGCTTGGCCGGCGCAAGGTTTTAAAATATTAGTTACTCCGGTAAGGACGCGAAAGAAGGCGTGAGGCGCAGGCTGCGGGTTTCAACTACCTTTCGCCAGTTCGTGTCTTAACTAATACATGTTGATTTCAGTTTCAAGTGCCTCGGGGTCTCATTTTTTTAATTTCGATGGAAAGTGGAATTTACAATCGCAGCTATTTTTGAAAAAATGCAGGTGAATGCGGTCAGGATGGGCCGGACATTGAGGTTGTGTTAATTGCGCCGGGCCGTGATAAGATCTGTTTAAATTTGTGAAAATCAGTCCAAACTCGGTCCCGGGCAAAATGATCCGGGGATTTCAATAAGGATAACGTTTAGCATGAGAGAATTCTGGAATTCTGCAACGGGTCGCAGGATCACCGTCCTTGTGATGCTTTCCATTCTGTTGACAGGCTTTGGTACTGCCGGATACATGCTCCTCCAGAACTACTCGTTTATCGAAGCGCTCTACATGACGGTCATAATCCTTTCGACCGTAGGGTTTGGCGAGGTCCACCCGCTTGACACCAGGGGCCGTATTTTCACTGTAATTTTAATCCTGATGGGTGTCAGCTTCGTTGCGTTTTCGCTGGCCTACTTCAGTCAGATTTTGCTCGACGGAAACCTTCTGGCAACATACCGGAGGCGTAGATTGAAAAAGAAGCTCGATCAGATGGTAAATCATTACATAGTATGCGGCTACGGGGAGATGGGGCAGATCATCGTGGGGGAACTCCACAAACAAAAGATCCCGGTCGTAATTATCGAGCCTGATGAATTGGCGCTCGCAAAACTCAGGGAAAAGGATTTTCTGCATCTTTCGGGAGACGCCACAGATGAGAACAATCTCATTTCTGCAGGGATTCAGCGCGCCAGAGGTTTGGTATCGGTAGTCAAAAAGGATTCGGAAAACGTATTTATCGTCCTCACCGCGCGCGACCTGAACAAAGAACTGCTCATATTCGCACGCGCGGGTTCTGCCGGCACGGGCAAAAGGCTTCTGAAGGCGGGGGCAAACCGAATTGTTGAGCCTTACGCCATCGGGGCGACCCGGATTGCGCATTATATATTGAGACCCACCGTTACCGATTTCCTCGAGCTTGCCCTGAGCGGGGAGGGAATGGAACTGGGGATGGAGGAAATCCGCATTCCGGAGAATTCTGAGCTGGTCGGAATGGAGCTTATGGCCTCAGGTCTTCGAAGTGATTACGATTTGATCGTCGTGGCCATAAAGCGGGCTGAAGGAACGATGATATTCAATCCTCCTCCCCAGGAGGTGTTCCACGCTGGAGACACCCTGGTGGTAATCGGCCCGGTTGGAAACCTGTCGCGTTTCGGGCAGGATCAGCATGGCTGAGATTACCCCGCCATGCGTGCGTGCATATCTTAAGGCCTCTAATCCTTTTGACAAAAACGGGTCTAATCAATATACTGGCCGGACAATCCTGGTTCTTTAGCTCAAGCTGATTTCCTTTCTTGATCTCGACCTGATCCCGACTTGGCATAAAACCGGATGGTTTGCTCGGTAGTTTTCTCGTCTCGCTTCCCCTTTCTTCTATTGGATGGAGGTTCTTTATGGAAAAGGCCGTCATAGTCAGTGCCGTAAGGACACCCGTAGGCAGTTTCGGAAAATCGTTGTGCCAGGTTCCTGCCGTCGATCTTGGCATCGCCGCGCTCAAAGAGGCCCTGCAGCGCATTGGGCTCGATGCGGCGCGGGTTGATGAAGTTATTCTGGGAAACGTTCTCCAGGCCGGATTGGGACAGAACCCGGCCCGGCAGGTCGCCATCAAATCCGGTCTCCCAAAGGAAGTCCCTGCTTTTACCGTCAATAAGGTTTGCGCCTCGGGCCTTAAATCGGTCTGCCTGGCTGCGCAGGCTATTGCCGTAGGTGATGCGGAAATAATTATCGCCGGTGGGATGGAGAACATGAGCCGGGTTCCATACGCTCTGGAAGACGTCCGCTGGGGTCAGCGAATGGGGGATGGGAAACTGGTCGACATCATGGTTTATGATGGTCTTCATGATGTATTCAACCAGTACCACATGGGGATAACCGCCGAGAACGTAGCCGAAAAATTCGGCGTGAGCAGGCGCGACCAGGACGAACTGGCTGCGGCCAGCCAACGCAAAGCTCAAGCTGCCATAGAGAGCGGGCGGTTCAAGGATGAAATCGTTGCCGTCAAAATTCCCCAGAGAAAAGGAGAGCCGATAATCTTCGATACCGACGAGCACCCGAGATTCGGGACAACCCTGGAAGCTCTTTCCAAGCTTAAGCCGGCGTTCAAACCTGACGGTTCGGTCACGGCCGGGAACGCTTCGGGAATAAATGACGGGGCCGCGGTAATAGTCGTTATGTCGGAGAGGAAGGCAAAGGAACTGGGTATTGAAGTGATGGCCTACATTCGGGGTTATGCTTCAAGCGGGGTAGACCCGGCAATTATGGGGATAGGACCGGTCAGGGCCAGCCGCAAAGCCCTTGAAAAAGCCGGGTGGAGTCCTTCGGACCTCGATCTCATCGAGGCAAACGAGGCATTCGCAGCTCAGGCCGTTGCGGTCAATCGTGAGATGGGATGGGATTTATCGAAGGTTAACGTAAATGGAGGCGCGATTGCCCTTGGGCACCCGATAGGCGCCTCGGGAGCAAGGATTCTTACAACTCTTCTGCACGAAATGAAAAAGCGCGGCGCCAACAAAGGCTTAGCGACCCTGTGTATAGGCGGAGGGCAGGGGGCGGCCCTCGCAGTCCAAAGACCCTGAAATTAACCTAAGCTGCCGGGAGAAACGTCCAATGAATTACGAGAATATTCTTTTTCAGATCCATGAAAGAGTTGGGGTCCTGACTTTCAACAGGCCCAAAGCCCTGAACGCTCTGAGTGCTGCGACCCTGGACGAGGTAGCCGATGTAATCGAGAATGTGGCTCGGGATGATTCAATTCGCGTACTGGTACTCACGGGCGCCGGAGACAAGGCGTTCGTGGCAGGCGCCGACATCAACGAGTTCACCAGCTTGAATCCCTTGAGCGCCCGGCTTTTTGCAGAAAAGGGCCAGGGTATTTTTTTCGAGATCGAGCGGCTTCCCAAGCCCGTTATAGCCTGTGTGAACGGTTTTGCTCTCGGTGGCGGGTGCGAGATCGCGATGGCATGTGATTTTATCTATGCCTCCGACAAAGCTAGATTCGGCCAACCGGAAGTAAATCTTGGGCTCATTCCGGGTTTTGGCGGAACGCAGCGGTTGTCGCGCCTGGTGGGGCGAGCCAAAGCCAAAGAACTCTGCATGACCGGGGAAATGATCGATGCTCAGCAGGGCAAAGATCTCGGTCTGGTGGCGAAGGTTTTTCCGGCTGAGCAGCTTCTTGATGAAACCATGAAAGTGGCGCGGGCTCTTGCCTTAAAATCCGCCGGGGTGTTGCGGTCCGTCAAGAAGGTTGTCGACGGGGGAGTCGATCTGGACCTGAGAAACGGTTGTGCGCTCGAGGCTGAAGCCTTCGGCGTCTGTTTTGGAAGTGAGGATATGCGCGAAGGAGTTTCTGCTTTCCTTGAAAAACGCAAGCCCGATTTCAAGGGTAGCCTGAAAAAATAATTGGGTTCTACCCCTTTTGTACGTGAGGTGACGATATGAATTTCGAGTTGAGCGATGAGCAAAAAATGATTCAGGAAATGGCCCGGAAGTTTGCCGAGCGCGAGATCAAACCGGTTGCCGCCGAACTCGACCGGACCCACTCCCACCCAGCCGAAATATGCGCCAAAATGGGCGAGTTGGGTTTGCTCGGCATAACGGTTCCGGAAGAGTATGGCGGGGCCGGAATGGACTATGTTTCCTATGCTCTGGCCATGATCGAAATATCCAAAGCATGCGCCTCGTGTGGAGTAATAATGAGCGTATGCAACAGCCTCTACGATTTTCCTGTTTATAAGTACGGCACAGAGGAGCAGAAACAGAAATACCTGCGGCCCGTGGCAAGCGGAGAGGTGCTTGGCTGCTACGGGCTGACGGAAGCCGGCGCAGGTTCTGATCCGGCTAAAATGTTGACCACGGCGGTCCCGGACGGCGATGAATGGGTGATAAACGGGACCAAGCGGTTCATCACAAACGGAAACGTCGCAAGGTATTGCGTTCTGGCCGTAATTACCGACAGGTCCGCCGGATACAAGGGCATAAGTTCCTTCATCATCGATTTCGAAAATACGCCCGGTTTTCGAGTGGGTAAAGTCGAGGACAAGCTTGGAATCAACGCCTCCGGGACCGCTGAGCTGGTCTTCGAAGATGCGCGCGTCCCGAAGGAGAACCTGCTGGGCAAACCGGGTGAGGGTTTCAGGCAGATGCTCACCACCCTGGACGGAGGGCGCATCGGAATCGCCTCTCAAGCGCTTGGCATCGGCAGGGCTGCCCTGGAAAACTCAATCGAGTACAGCAAAACCCGCGAACAGTTCAATCAGCCGATTTCCAGCTTTCAGGCCATCCAGTGGAAGCTTGCCGATATGGCCACGCACCTGGATGCCGCCGAACTGTTGATTCTGCGCGCCGCATGGCTCGAGGATAATAAAAAGCCCTACGAAAAAGAAGCGGCGATGGCCAAGCTCATGGCTTCGGACACGGCAATGTCGGCCGCGATCGAAGGGGTGCAGATTTTCGGAGGCTACGGCTACTGTAAAGATTATCCCATGGAAAGATTTATGCGAGACGCTAAGATTACCCAGATTTACGAAGGCACCAATGAAATCATGCGGCTCGTGATCGCGCGCAATATCCTTAAGAGCAAGTAGATTCCCGGTTTCAGATACCGTATGATAACGCCACGCTCCGCTGCTTTTAGAACATGCCCCATAGAGGATAAATTGCATGATCGGGAAAACAATTGATGAAATCAAGCTGAACGAAACCGCCGAATTTTCAAAGACGATCTCCGAATCGGACGTCTACCTCTACGCCGGTCTGACCGGTGATCTCAACCCCGCGCATATTAACGAAGAGTATGCGAAGGACACTTTTTTCAAAACCCGCATCGCCCACGGCATGCTTGGAGCAGGACTCATTTCGACCGTCCTGGGAACGCGTCTGCCGGGCCCGGGCACCGTGTATGTCAGGCAGGAGCTTAATTTTCTCGCCCCGATCAGATTTGGCGACACCGTAACCGCGCGCGTTGAAGTGATCGAGATTTTCAGTGAAAAGAAACAAGTCCGGTTTAGGACCACATGCTCAAGGCAGGACGGAACTGTGGTCCTGGACGGTGAGGCCATAGTCAGTGCGCCCCGCCCGAAGAAACCGGCGCCCCCGCAATAAGCAGGCACTGAACCGGACGGCTTGGCCGGGAGCGGGAAGGGCTGAACCTTCGCCACTTTTTGCTCCCGAACTCGTAGATGTGACTCCATAATCATTTGCAGATTATCGAAACTGCCGGGCATAATTCCTGATGAATATGGAATCACCTACCGAGTCGAAGCCTTCGAGATTATGACCGGGAAAAATCAGGTCCTTGTAAAGGTGCGCGTTGAGAAGGGCAGGGCGGAAAAGATAGCAGTTTCTTGCTCCTTTTCCAGCGTCGCGCTATGTAACGCCTTGCGCACGACCTGGAAACAGGAACAATCAGGAAGGAAATTCTTGGATGTTAGCTACTTAAATTGGACCTAAGGTTTCCCAGGTACACAATCTTCCGGATACCAAGGCTTGTGAATAAAACGGACCCGCTCCAGCTTGTCATTGCGAATTACGAAGTACGATATGCCCCGAAGATCACAGTCTTCGTTGGGCATTCCAATTACCACAAGTAAAGCACTATCCAGGTGGAACTTAATGCTGCCTCCGGCGTGCCAATCAAAATGACCAGGCGTAAGCAATTCATCGTGAACATTAGTGGCGTCATTATATTTTAATCCGGGTGGATGCAGCACTTTTCCCGTAATCGCATTGATGATCATAATTTGTGTGCAATTAGATCCACATCCCCAGGTGGCTAAAATATAATGACCTGCAAAATTGGGCTTTTCCCTTGACCACTCTCGGATACGTGTCCGAAAAAGGTGAGCTTCTTTATCCCCTGCGATACGTGGAGCGGCATTAGGACCAGCATAAATTTTTACAGGGTAGTCTTCGAACCGTGGTGCATCGCTCGGGATATCAGAAGCTCTAATAGTGTATTCATTCCAACCGTCTTTTTGCGCTATTGCGCTGGTACTAATCCCAAGAGCGAAGATCATGACAGTTATTGCGAGAGTCCTTCTCAGCATGTATCCCTCCAAGGCTACTGAACTGAGACCCCTTCATTCAATGCTTTCGATGCGGGGCGTGCAAGGGTAATGACGAAGCCTGTCTGGATTAAGAACGGCTCTGTTGGTTGTTGTAGATCCAGATAGGCCAGGGAAGTTTTGCCGGCAAGGGGACACCATAGGGACACCGGATATTTCCAGGGGTAGCCCTCGAAGCCGCATAAACACTAGGTTTGAAAATGGAGATGAAGGGATTCGCCTTGATCTCCATGTAAGCTGACCTAAGTCATTGTAATTCCTAGACTTCCGTACCAGTCACACGTTCGATTTGTGTAACTACATTGTGTACAAACTACTATGAAGTTGGCGGGTTTTCAAGAACCATTTTCCGGCCTCTTCCCGCAATAGTTCCCTCCCATCCCCAAGGTGAATTGCGCACACCACAGATTGGCTCTGGTAAAGGCTTTAGGAAGTGCCGCCAGGATGGCCAGGAAGGGCCTTAAAACGCATTCCTGAGCGACCATAGTCGGACATGGATCGAGGCCGGAAGTGCCAGCAGTGGGGCGACCAGAGGGTTGGCTTCCCGGTAAAGTACAGAGGGCCTGCTTACACAAGAAGTAGGTAGCGTAGAGACCGCAAAACAGCTAAGATTGAAGGAACAGATTGTACGCTTTCCGTGATCCTGGCATTTAAGGAGACAAGTGCGATGGCAGATGGCAATAGCCTTATCCCGATCAGCGACGAGCAGGCGAAGCTAGGTCAAGAGGCTCTGAAGCTCCTCCAAGGGCTGGGTTCTTTCTTTGGGAAGGCCCTCGGGAGCGTCCCAGAGGATCTGGCTGGCTATCTGGGAGGGGACTGGCTACGAGCACGCCGAGTCGAGAACATAGCGAAGCTGCTTTCCAGTACCAAAGAGAAGCTTGAAGCAAGGGGTGTTAAGGATACAAAACCGGCCTGCCTAACACTTGCGCTTCCGATCCTTCGGGGCGCGGCTGACGAAAGCCGTGAAGAACTTCGAGACCTTTGGGCACGCCTTCTGGCGGCAGCGATGGACCCGTCTAGGGAAAAGGATATTCGCCTCGGATTTGCAGAGGCCATTCAGAAGATGGACCCTCTTGATGCTCGTGTGCTGGTTCACCTACGCACCCAAAAGGGAGTTCTTCCGAACGATGCAAGGGTTACCGTGTCAAAACATCTGGGGATTACCGTGGATGAACTTTCAGTCTCATTGTCGAACCTACTGAAAATCGGCATGATGGACGATCCATATTCAGCGACCGCTATAACAACCCCCTTTGGACGTGAGTTTCTCCGCGTACTTATGGACTGAACGTTTCCGTCCAACATGTTGGCGGGCTTTCTTAACCGTGGAACACTGGATATCTTCTAAAAGGATGCCTTCAAATGACTGCTAAGCGTCCATCTGAGAAGGGAACGAAAAGATGCCCTGAATGTGGTCACCTGTTCAAAGGCTATGGCTACGATGGGATTGACGGTCACTGGCGAGGGAAGAAGCAAGGGCATGAGCACATAATGCCCTATGAGAAGGCGTGGGAGCTAATCCGGAAGGGTTCTTACAAGCGTAAGTAGAATTGAGTGAGTGACCCTTTGGCACAGCGCATTTGTGGTGATAGGGAATTCATGCACGCACACCCGAGGAGGGCCTGGAGGGTAACCTTGCCGAAGCCGGTTGACGTTCATCTATCAGATTTTTGCGCCGCTTTTAGTACATAAGGAGTACCTGCATGAGCATGCCAAACAAGCAATTCACGACGGGGGCGGCCATCAAATGGAGTTTGATAGTCATCGTGGTGTGTTTACTGGGTGGTATCTTCCTCAGGTATTGTGTACAGCCTATCCCAGAAGACCAATCTGGGAAAACCGCGTTGTCACTGTTTGCTGCAGTCCTCGGAGTTTTGGCGGCCGGGTGTACTAAAGCATTCTTCGGCTTTACGTACAAACATGTCGGAGATAAGGAGAAAGTGTCCGTACACATGATTTCGTGGTCTCTCATTATTGCCGTCTTCTTGCTCGTCTTTCTTTGTTTTTACTGCCTGCGGAAGGCCGGTGCCTTTGGGCTTATGGACCCGTGGGCAATCTGGCTTGTTTCGCTGGCGACACTTTGCTTGCTTAATGGATTGGTTTTGCTCGACCGATGGGATGCAACGTGGAATGAGTCTGAGGAAGATGACAATGATGACTGATATGAACCCGGCACCTACGAGCTTTTGGCAACCATTTTATTTATGTTTCCTGGGGATTGTAGCACCGGCCCGCCTAGCCCTGGAGGATGAAAAGTACAAGGACTTGTTGAACAAGAAACTAATAAAATCTCCTGAGAGACGGCCAAACTCGTACGTCATACGCCGTGCTTTTTGGTCCTCGCTTGCGTTAGTTGCGGTTTCCGGCGCACTGGGTTTGTTGGTTGGTTTACTGTTGGACAAGCTCTTCGGCTGCGCTCGCCAACAAGTTATTATAGCCCTCCAGGTGGGAGGTGCCATGCTTCTACTCTGGGGCACATTGTTTGTCCGGGGATGGGAAATCCAAACCTATCATGGCGGTACACTCGTCGAGCTTGTCAATCGGTGGATCTACCGAGCGATGTACTGCCTGGGTACTGCAGTTATTGTCTGCTCGTTGGCGTGGACACCATGCGTGCCTTGACGGGTAGTGCTCCGGGAGGTAACTTGAGACATCGATCCTTCTGGCGTGCCCTCAGCGCACCATATTTTACACCTCAAATTGCGGCCACAAACCACGGTTCAAATGTCTGTCATCCTTGATGACGGCTGTAAGCGAATAACAAGGGAAAAAGGGGAGAGCCTATGTTGTATCTTTGCCATTTTTCGTTTCATGATAAGTTGGGGGAAGAGGGCTTTGGCTATTTCACCTGTCTGGTCGAAGCAAAGAACGTCGATGCGGTTGAGAAAAAGCTCAAAACGCTACTCAAGCGCATTGGTAAAGAAACTGGCGTCTTGGAGGGGGTCACTTCCATTTATCTCGACGACGTTACGGAGATAAAGGAAATTCCAAAGGAGGGGATCTTCGGTTTTCTGCGGGTCTTCAGGGGGAAGCTGGATTCGAGCCTCTTCATATCTCTCGCTGGTCAGGATGTCCCTGGTTGTACAGCGTATGGTCATGGATCTGGTCATGGATCTGAAGAAGGTGATTGGGAGCCATTCATGAGCGCAAAAACGGTTCTCTCCTGATGGCCGAGCGGGGTAAAATATAGTCCTTTTCCCGCATTGCCACTAAGAGATGACATAAATCCTACCCTATACCGCTGCCTTATGAATTGCGCTTCCGCAAGCGTTCTACCAAAGAAGGCCATAGTAAGCTCAGACTAGTCAAACTTACGCCGGGTGCGCCATCCCATTCTCGGCCTGCTCCTTATCGGCGGCGTGGATTTGATCGTAGACCTCCTGTAAGAGCTTCCGGCCTACTGCATCACGGAAATCATTGTCGTCCAGGTATCTGGCCGTGATGTCCTCGTTCAGGCTCATACGGTCCAGGAAAAGGTTTTGCAACTCCTTCATGAACACATATCCGAAGTTCTCCATGGAGTTGGCCAGAGCGGCCTGACGCAGTGCTGGGTTCGCTACCGCGTCTTCCTTTATCGACTCGAAGAAGAGCTGATCGCCCGGCTTGAAGTCGGTCCCGAACCGCTCGTTCAGGATGTCGATCAATTTGGAAAGCTCGATTTTCTCCCCGTGAATCACCCCGGTGCCGACCTCTAGGGGACCGGATACTTCGCCTCCTGCGTCTTTGACAAGCTCTATCGATCCATCGGAAATCTTCTCCAGCCGGTAGTATTTCAGGGCCACCTCATCATCAAACTGATACATTGGCCCTGTGCCGCGCTTTGGGAGCTTTGTTATCAAAAATCTGACGTAGGAGTATAGCTTTTCCAGGTCAGAGTCCTGGAAGGGGATTATCTGGGAAAGGAAGGCATACAGGTTCCGGTAGGCAGTGAGCCAGCCCCGGAACTCCTCCTGGGTGTCCTCCGGGAGCTGTTTGAACCGCTCCACAGCCGGATCGATGCAGGCGTTCATCTTGGCGTGATCGGATGAGGTCTGGTTCGCTTTGGAGCTGTAGAAGACCCTGGAGAACTCTTCCACCTCAGCTTTGTAATAGACCTGCTGCCCGTCCATTTTCGCCTGCAAATCATAGAGCTGTTCAAGGGTGGCCTGTTCCCCCACGAAGGTCAGCTCATAGTAGGGCTGAAAGGCATCCAGGATTTCCTGGGTCTCGTTTACAAAGTCCAGGACAAATGTGTCTTCCTTGCCTGGGCGCATCCGGTTGAGACGTGAGAGGGTCTGAACTGCCTGAATACCGGCAAGCCGCTTGTCCACATACATCGTATGCAGGAGAGGCTGGTCGAACCCTGTCTGGTACTTTTCGGCCACCAGGAGCACTTGGTACTCGTCAGTGTCGAACTTTTCCGGCAGCTCCGATTCCTTGATGCCCTTGTTCATACCGACCTCGGTGTAATCCTGGCCACTATCGGGATCGGTGACAATGCCTGAGAAGGCTACCAGCGACTTTATGCCCGCGTACCCCTTAGCGGCAATGTATTTGTCGAAGGCGAGCTTGTAGCGCACCGCATGCAGCCTGGACGAGGTCACCACCATCGCCTTGGCCCGTCCGCCGATTTTATGGCATGTGAAGTGCCGGAAGTGTTCGATGATGACTTCGACCTTCTGGGCTATGTTGTGGGGGTGAAGGCTCATAAACCTTGCGAGTGCCCTTGCCGCCTTCTTTTTGTCCACCTGCGGATCGTCTTGTATCGCTTTGATCAGGCCGTAATAAGTCTTGTATGAAGTGTAATTTTGGAGGACATCCAGGATGAAGTGTTCCTCGATTGCCTGGCGCATGCTGTAGAGGTGGAACGGAACGGGTTTTCCATCCGGCCCCGGCTGACCGAAGACTTCCATCGTCCTGTACTTCGGGGTTGCTGTAAAGGCGAAGAAGCTGATGTTAGGCTGTCGCCCGCGCTTCAGCATGGTTTTGAGGATTTCTTCCTGGTGGTCTGTCAGACCTTCCTCCAGGGCTTTTGCCTTGGCCTTTTCCTTTACTACCGCACCCGAGAGAACACCTTTCAGCTCCATTGCGCTTTCACCACTTTGTGAGCTGTGCGCCTCATCGATAATGACTGCGTACTTGCGAGCCGGTAAGTCTCCCATTTCTTTGGTAACGAATGGGAACTTCTGGAGGGTCGTGATGATGATCGGAATCCCGGCTGCGAGTGCTCCAGCGAGTTGGGCAGAGTCCTGGTCGATTTTCTCCACTACGCCCTGTTTATGCTCGAACTGATAGATTGTGTTCTGGAGCTGCTGATCGAGCACAAGACGGTCGGTCACCACGATAACCGAGTCGAATACCTTTTCGTCAGCTTCGTTGTGGAGTGATGCAAGCCGGTGGGCCATCCAGGCGATGGAGTTGCTCTTGCCACTTCCGGCGGAGTGCTGGACCAAATAGTTGTTGCCAACTCCATTCGCTCTGGCATGCGCTATGAGCTTCCGCACGGAGTCGAGCTGGTGGTATCGCGGGAAGATCATGCTCTCCTTTTTAACCTGCTTGTTGCCGACCTTTTTCTCTTTCACCTCCAGGTGCATGAAACGGGCTATGATGTCCAGGAGGCTGTCCCGTACCCAGACCTGTTCCCACAGGTAGGCGGTCTTGTATCCGGCAGGGTTGGGAGGGTTGCCCGCGCCAGTGCCGTTCCCAAGGTTAAACGGCAGGAACGTGGTGGATTTCCACGCAAGCCGGGTGGTCATGTAGACTTCGTCCGGGTCCACAGCGAAATGTACCAAGGTTCGCTTCTTGAAATCGAATATGAGGTCCCGAGGGTCACGGTCATGCATGTACTGGTTTACCGCATCCGGCCACCTCTGGCCGGTCATCGGGTTCTTCAATTCAGCGGTAATGATCGGGATGCCATTCAGGCTCAGCACCAAGTCAATAGTATTCTTGTGCTTTGTGCTGTAAACGAGCTGCCGGGTTACTGTCAGGCGGGTGGCTTCATATTTCTTGACGATGTCCGGGTTCATTCCACTTGCAGGGGCGAAATAGGCGGCGCGGATGAGCTTGCCCTGACATTTGAATCCGTGGCGCAGGACATTGAGACAGCCCTGGTACTCCGAGTTGAGAGCTGTGCATAGGTCATCCAGGAGGGTTTTCTCGGTTGTCGATCCCAGAAAGCTCTTGAGGTAGGTCCACTCATCGAGCTGTGTTTCCTGGACAAAGGCGAGGAACTGGCCCGGATCGATTCCCATCTCTGGGGAGAAAGCCTCCCGATCCCCTGCAGTGTAGCCTGCCTGGGTCAGCAGGTGATGCTCGATTGCCTCTTCAAACGCAAGCTCAGTGTGCTGTCTTGGCATGTGTCGCCTCCTGGCGGACATCGATTTTGCCGGTCACTGCGGCGGTGATGAGGGCGGTGCGGTATTCTTGGAGAATCCCAATGGAGGCTTGCACCTTGGCTATCAGAGCATCTATCATTTTCGACTGTATTTGGAGGTAATCGGCAATGATTTGCTGTTGGTCCAGTGAAGGGCATACAATCCAGAAATTCTTGAGGTCTTTCTGTGGTAGATTGTTGGCGAGCCCCTCTGCCCCACTTATTGAGTTCTCGATTTGGCTGCGCACGTAACGAGCATTCATGGCGTAGCATAAAAATTTCGCATTAGACTTACCATTAGAATGCAGTCTGAATAACTTATCGGAAAGCATCAGTCTCTCTCTGGTTTTATGGACGAGAGCTACTGATCCTATAAGCTCGCGAGACCCGCTGGCGCGAGACATGAGCACGTCCCCACGCTTGATTTCTAGGCTCTTAATCGGTTCCAGGTCCACTGGTAACGCCTTGTGTTCACCGTCAGCATAGAACCCCCCATTCACACATCCACTCTTCAGCACACCCCACTCATGAGGATCAGCGAGTCTTGCTTCACATTGCGGCGACCAGCCTTGTTCAATGCAAAGGATTAAATATTTTAAGCGTTTGACTTCCCATTTCTCCGGTATGGCCCCCGGCCACTCGATCCCCGAATCCTTCATCTTTGCATCTGGATTCAGCCCCTTGGTCACTGCATGGCTGATTATCGCGGTACGCTTCTCGTTCAGCAACTCTATCTGGCGCTGTTTCTTGGCAATTAGGGAGTCGATCCGTTCGGTTTCTCGGTCCAGGAAGGCGGCTATGGTAGATTGCTCCGGCAAAGGAGGAATGGGGGTTTTCAGGTTTCTTATGAAATCCTCTGGAACTCTTTTCTGACCAGCCGACCCAAGCATGTTGGCGGCTCCGATGTGTCGAAAATGGTGGCTTATAGTCAAATAAAACAGGTAACGCTTATCCATGTCTGGCATCGGACGCAAAACATGTAATTCTGTCGTACCAAATCCGATTCCGTTCTCCAGTAATTCAGCGACAGCACCTTTGCCGTTCTCGAAGCAGGGTGTAATTTTGGCGACGACCACGTCTCCGTCACGAAAGTATGTGTACCCGCTAAGCATTTCCTCAATTGGTTTGGTCTGACTGAGGTGCATGCCTCCGTACTCCCCGACTGCTTCCATCGGAACAAAAGAACCGTGGACATCGCCCGAGAGGTCGCGTAGCTCAGTTTTGCTGGGGTTGAATTTGATACAAAAGCGTAGTCGCTTTGCGGCCCAGCCTTGCGGAAGAGGAACAGCAAAGTCCTCCCCACAAGCATCACGGGCATCATACTCCGCATGAATCGCCCGCCTCATCCCGCCACCTCCTCCAGCAACCCAGCAATTTCGGCCTCTATCTGCCGTAGGTCGGCTTCGATTTCCTCCAGGGGCCTTGGTGGAGTGTACCTATAAAAGTGCCGGTTGAAGTTAATCTCATAGCCCACCTTGGTCTTGGATTCGTCCACCCAGGCATCGGTAACATGGGGCAAGACCTCCCGCTCCATATACTCTTGAATGTCCTCTTTCAGTGGCACGTTTTCGTAATCCCGCAGTTCGGGATCGGGTTCCGGGTTTCCATCGGAATCCATGCAGATGTCGGCGGTTTCATCCCTTTCGGAAAGTGCAGAAAGGATAGCCTTGAGCAGCGTGGCAGGGAGTTTCAGCCCACGACGTTTGACAGCGTCCCTGACCATGGAGGCAAACTTCTCACGATTAGTAACCACCCCGATACCCTCAAGTGGCAGCAGGGCCTTAAGAATCTTCATCTGGAGCTTCTCGCCTTCGGCTATTTCGGCTTCGGCACCCGCAGTGTCCTTGCGCTTTTTGCTCGTGGCGAGAGCCTGAAATGGGCCGCAATCTAGAACTTTCTCCAGGCGTTCGTCGTTGACCGCAAAGTTGAGGCGCAGGGGCCGCTCCACTGTAATGCGGCGGTATCCGAAGTCCTGATTATCGAAAATCCTGACGTTCTCCCCCTCCCTGAAGGCACCGTAGAGACGGGTTATCTCCGAGATGTGGTCGGGAGTTCCGTTTCTACCAACCCCGATTTCGTTGCGCTTGTTCCCGAGGCTCTTGCGCATCTTGACGTAGTGGTCCACCGCGTTAATGAGCTGTACCTTACCACGGCGTTTTGGCCGCTTTCTGTTCGTAACCACCCAGAAGTAGGTGCTGATCCCGGTATTGTAGAAGAGCTGATCTGGGAGGGCGACGATTGCTTCCAACCAATCGTTTTCGATGATCCACTGGCGGATGTTGCTCTCTCCAGACCCGGCAGACCCGGTGAAGAGCGGCGAACCGTTAAATACTATGGCCAGACGGGTGCCACCTTCCTTCTGGTCCCGCATCTTGCTGATCATGTGTTGCAAGAAGAGCAGCGAGCCATCGTTTATGCGTGGGAGACCCGCACCGAAGCGGCCACCGTAGCCTTGCTCGGCGTGCTCCTTTCGGATCTTCTCCTCCTCCGGTTTCCACTCCACCCCGAAAGGCGGATTGGCCAGCATGTAGTCGAACTTCTTACCGGCAAAATAGTCCTCAGTGAAACTGTTCCCACGGCGGATGTTGTCGAGACTCTGCCCCTTGATCATCATGTCGGAGCCGCAGATGGCGAAGGCTTGGCTGTTGTAGTCCTGGCCGAACACCTCCAGCCGGGCATCTGGGTTCAGTTCGCGCAGGTAATCTTCCGATACCGAGAGCATGCCCCCGGTGCCACAGGCAGGGTCATAGAGGCTCTTTACGATGCCTTTGGTGGTCAGGGTGTCGCTGTCGGGTGAGAAGAGCAGGTTTACCATCAGGCGGATGACCTCTCGCGGGGTGAAGTGGTCGCCTGCCTCTTCGTTGCTGGCCTCGTTGAATCGGCGGATCAGTTCCTCGAAGATGTAGCCCATCTCGATGTTAGAGACGGAGTCAGGGTGTAGAGGAATCTCGCAGAACTTGGATACAACCAGGAAAAGCCGGTCGTTCTTATCAAGCTTGGCAATCTGTTCCTCAAATCCGAAGTGCTCGATGATTTCACGGGCGCGGCTGGAGAAGCTTTTGATGTACTGGGTCAGGTTGGCGGCGATGTTGTCCGGGTCGCCCTTGAGCTTCTCAAAGGTGAAGGGACTGGTGTTATGAAAGGACTGCCCAGCAACACGGTCTAGCAGCGGTTCGATATTCTTGATCTTGCCCTGGTACTGCCGGAGTTGGCCAAGAACCTTCTCCTTAGTGGGTTCCAGCACGCAATCCAGACGGCGCAGAACCGTCAAGGGAAGCATCACATCCTTGTACTGGTTCGGCCTGTATGGGCCGCGCAGAAGGTCGGCCACCGACCAGATGAAACTGACTTTCTCGCCAAAGTTGTTCATGTGCTGAAACTCCTGGTTTGTCCCTCTGGATCGGCACGGACGATGTTGATCGGAAAACTGAGTATGATTGTGGAGAAAACCACATGTAACGGCAGGAATCAAGGGTTAAGGCTTGATCGACTCAATTGACATTCCACACCGATTTGCCTCATAAAGGTTTGAATTGCCGGTCGGGAGGTCGTAAAGATGCACGAAGGTGACAAACTAGATGAAGCAAGGTATTTCCTGTCAAAGATGACTACGTCTGTCAATGACACAAGAGCTTTTCGCTTTGAACTAAGTGCTTTTCTCTCCTCAGCTCGCTCAGTCCTTCAATATGTCCTCGATGAGGCAAAAACAAAGACCGGAGGCCAAGCTTGGTATGATGCCCAGGTCAGCGGACACGCGGAGATAAAGTTCTTCAAGGACAAACGAGACATTAATATCCACAGGGAACCAGTCGCTCCACTTGTAAGTGCTAACCTCTCAGTAACCGAGGTCTGCCGTGTTTCTGAATCGGTTCGCATCAAAAGGGTCGATGAAGATGGGAATGTTATTAACGAGACAATTGTGACATTTCCTCCTGCACCTTCCCCGGTGAATTTGCCCGCCTCTGCCTCCCTCTCATATAGCTATACTTTCCCAGATTGGTCCGGGACTGAAGATGTTTTAGCTCTATGTTCCAGCTACCTTGCAGCAATTGACGCGGTGGTAAGAGATGGCGAAATGCAGGGTTTCTTGAAGGGAAAGTCATAGGAAGTGGCCCTCTGCCCTGATCTGGTCATCCCGCAACTCAGCAAAAGAAGTACCTACTTTTCATCACCATCTCAATATTGAAGTCGCCCATCTTTGGGACTGGAGGGACTTTGTCCGCAAGTCGTTCCGGCACCTGTGACACGGCCTCCTGCCGGAACCTTTCCAACACGGGTTCCTTGTACATTTCGACAAACGCCTGCCGTATCTCTTTGGCCATGGTATCCACGTCCGCTGCATGGGTTCCGAAGCTGTCGTGCACCATCGCAAAATCATGAATGCCCTTATCCAGGCATCTGTTCACGGTCAGCACGAGGTGGCTGGCATCCATGCTGTGGATGAAATTGGGGGTGATACGGTTTACCTGCTTTCGCTTATCCAGTTTTTCGGTATCATGGGAAAGAGATACTTTCACTTGTTTCTTTCCAAGGGCAGTTTCGATCACTTTGCTTTCCTGCTCAAAATATTCCTGCCTGACCCGAAATCCCGAAGGAGTGGTCCACAAAAGAGGGATGCCCGCCATATTCACAGCCTTAGTGACTCGACGGAGCCATGCCATCGCTTTTCGCGCGGCGACCACTGTCTGGGTTATCGCTAGATGGACATTTTCAGCAAGGTATATGCTCCCATACCAGAGCATCTCGGAATCAAGTTGGGATACCTGCCCGTCCATGGCATCCCTCAACTGTGCTTCCATTCCCCTTCTCGAAATGCCGTAGGGGGTAGTCATGACGCACTTCTTACAAAGGTTCCGGTCTATTCGCCCAAGCCAGAAACGTGCTAAATCGCTTCGCAAGATAGGCTGTCCACCAAAGCTAATGTCGTTGTGCAGGTCTTTAGAAACAAGCTGGGCCGCAATGAGGGCCACTCTGTCGTAGATGTCAGCACGTGAATTTGAAACCGACAGATTAGTCGCCTGAGCACTTTCTCTGTCTCTAAACAGGGCTGCGAAATGCTGCATGCCATTACACGTTCCATCGAGGCGAACAGGCTGATGGGAGATGAAGTTGACCCCGGCACGATTGACACCATCCCACTCGAAGCAAAATGCCAGGAACTGAAACGGATCATCTGCTCTTGTCCAAAAGCGTTGGCCATCCAAGGGATTCTGGGCAGAGTCGAGAATGGCGGCTTCATTTTCGTGAACCCATTTGATCCGGTCTTCGAAGGAAGTCTTACCCTGCCCATAGCAGTTGGCCCCGTGAACGGCCAGCCAGTACACACCTCTTTCCCCCAGTGCCTTCCCCTCTGCAAATTCGAGCAGGGCTTTACCCAAGTCATCGGATTGTGGATGGAGCAATCCCTGGATAGGGTACAGCCGCCCGCGCCAATCAAGATTCCAGCAAAAGTACACTTCCCCTTCATCGAGGAATTTCTCTGCAATGCAGAGCTTGAACCGTAAGGCAAACCGTTTTGACCTGAGAGACACGTTGTGCTGGTGGGTGGCTGCGGCCTGCATTTTCCAGTGCTTGACTGCTCTGGGATCGGTTTTCTTTAGGAGCTTGTATGCATTATCGGAATCCCACGGGCATGGAGGCATCGGTTCATTCTCAGGGTTCGGCAAAACACCCATACCGGTACTTGTCTCCCACAGCTCATTGACCACATCGAATACTCTCCGGTTGATGCGCCATGGAGTCTCCTGGAGCGCATTCAGCGTGCGGTGCACGAGAGGCATGTCTCCCTGGCTTTCAAGCACAGCTTTGTTGGCAGTCCTGATGAGACGATGTCTGGAGGTTTTGTGGGCATTGAGGAAGCCACCACCATACAGTCCGTCCCATCTGACTGGAGGGACCACCATAGGCATGTATACGGGACTCAACAGTCCACATCTGGCGTTCGTGTCATTGAAAAACGATAGTACTTCCGGGCTGGGCTTCAGCCTGCCGTACTTCTTCTCTCCACCGACAACCCGCTCAACTATACCAGTGCTTTCGATGACCATACAGAGGAGCTTCCAGCCCACGTGGAACATGGTGGTCTTGTCCCACGGTTCGTCTGCGATGCCAGCTTGCCGCTTTTTCAGCATCAGAACCTTGCGCCTATGCCCTGCATTATCGGTGTGAAGGCTCCGCTCAATGGCATGGAGAAATCCTGGATTCTGGGCCTGGAACTTCTTGTACTCAATGAGGTCGAGCACGGCACGCCCGACCCTAAACGCTACTGCCGAAGCTGGCTGTTCCAACACTATCTCATCCACGACAGTTTTGACCGTCAGGTATGCAAGTTCTACCGGGGGCAAGTCCTTGATCTGCCCTCGAACATTCCCGAGGTGGCCACCTCCTCTCTTGGGGATGAGAAACTCCTCAACAGCTTGGGTCATAGGCTGGAGAGCAATGTGGAGAAGCCGGAAACCGGAGGGCATATCCGTCAGGGTTCCTTTTTGCTGTGCTTCTGTCAATCTGCGTTGGTATTGGGCGACACCCATCTCTATGGACTGCTCCTCAAGTTCTAGCTGGCGTTGAAGTTTCGCCTCATCCTGGTCCAGGGTTTTAACCGGAGGAGCTAAATCGGCTGTGGGTTCGGGTGATACAGATGTCCCTTCATCAAACATTCGGAATACCTTTCACTTAGAATTGTGAATGGAAGAATAAGGAATCTGGATGGATACTCCCTATTCAGGTTTTGGTCAAGGCAGGTGGTAGACAGGTTGAAATAAAACAGATCATCAAAGACAGAGGCGAATAACTTTCTGGACCCAGAGGCTGGTGCTGTGAACTCTATCAAGTAGTCTGGATATAGTGAGGTATGGAGAGTACAATAAGGTAATTCAGGGAGGAACTATGAGTTAATGTTAAGTAGAACATGGACTTACGCCTAAAGTTAAACAATCAGTTAACATAGATTCTTACCTAAAGTTAACAATACAGTCTACATCAGTTGTGCTGAGGCTGATGTTTCCCCCTGGCTCTATTCTATAGTGGGGGGAAAATAAGACCCGCATCCAGACTGGGTTTGGGGATGATGGGCCTTGGGTATTCGTTCCCAACTCACTGCAAGATGTTCTGTACGATGTGACCCGTGAACGGCTTCCCGGTTCGAGTCTTGAACCCCTGCCTGTTCAGTGCATCCGCCACTTCCCTGAAGGTCATCGGTTTGCCGCCTTTAGGTTTCCGGCGAAGGCGTTTGATCTCCCGGATCACTTCAGGGGCAGCCTCAGCGTAGCTCTTCCGGCCTTCGCACTTGCCATCCTCGGCTTCATGTCGTTTGCGTTCGCGGGCCAGTCGTAACTTCTTCACGAGGAGGGACTTGTCAAGCTCGGCAAAGATACCCTGCATCTGTATCATGGCCTTCTTCATAGGGTCGCTTTGGATAGCCTGGGTGACGTTCTCTTCAGTCTGAGCATTTATTACCTCAATGTTGTTCGCTGCAAGGTAGATCAAAAGCTGTTCTTGAATGCTGTAAGCCCTGGCCAGCCTATCCAGGCTCTCCACAATGATAGTCCTGACGCCGTCCTGCAAGATAGCTGCGACCATCTCTTTGAAGGCGGGTCTGTCGGCTTCACTCTTGGTACCGCTCACCCCTTCTTCACGATAGACCTTTTCGATGGTGACCCCATGCTTCCCGGCATACCCCTGGATCGCTTCTTCCTGGCGTGCAAAACCGTCGCCATCCACTTGCCCCTTGCTGCTCACCCTGACATACCCAAAGGCTCTCATGTCGCGCTCCCCGTGTGGTTTGAAGTTTACAGCCCTTGAATACAGCACAGGTAAGGCATTGTCAAGTTTATTTATCCTTTATTCTAAAGAATAGTAGATAGTAAGTGAGCTGCATTGGCAACACGTATGGCTATTGTGGTCATAAAGTCAATGGACAGGCCACCAGCCACCCAAAGTATGCTTTTGTGGCTCTCCTGGGCTGGCCTTTTGGACACCTCCAGGGCCACCGACCTGGAACATGGATAAGCAGGCATTAGGTCAAGATATGGTTCTGGGAGAGGGCACTCTTGATCCTGGTGGCTATCCTGAGGTGGATCTCTGGTTACCTGTCTGCCTGGTAGCACGGTTTCTGTAGGGCAGTGAGGCAAGCCTAACTTTACACTTCCAGGTAGCACAGTCCCTGTGATGCAAAACACCCTCTCTAACTGAGGGTTCTTGCACCTCTGTTTCAGGGTGTGTTCAACTACGTCTTGACCTGGGATAGTCCATCCTGGAGTGTCCTGGGATGTCCATTGTGCTCCAGAGGGCTTCCTCAGGCTGACTGATGGTGTGCTGATGGTGGGCTGCGCCCTGCGCCTGCCCGTTCGCGCGGTTGCGGTTAATGGTAGTATTCCGCGCCTGCGCTGGATACCCATGGAGATCCTCTCCGCACGTGCGCGTGCGAGGGCCACCGGGGGGACCACTCCTTGATCGACCTACGCGTACCTACTTCACATTTTAGTGCCAAAAGTTAAACCTTGGGCTTCCCTTGGTGACAGCCACCTTGATGGCGTAACGAACCGTTACATAGCTAGAGGATGCAAAGGGAACTCCTGCCCCAGCGTACAGTTGCTCTCCCGGCTAAACCTCGGCAGGGCCTCTGAGCACAACCACTCTTTAAACTCCTGGGCAAAGGGTGTGGTAGAGCCCAAGAGTAGCCTGTAAACATCCTGGTCCTCGATGCAGGAAACCTCGGCTGGGCCTTGAGGGGTAACTATGTCACGTTTCCTTACATAGTTGCAATGCTTCAAAGCCATTCTACTGTTCTTGTATCCCAGGGCCTCACAGACATCCTTGGCCACAAACAAGAGTGGTCCCTGACGGTCCTTCACTGTACGGATGGGGTGGTCATTGAGTTCAAACATCTGGTTCATATTTGTCTCCATGGTTAAAGTAAGTCTGGGTGAGTTCTACCTGTCCATGTGTTGTGTCAGGGTCACCTCCAGGACCGGATTTTAGATCGGACACAATCTGGTATACTAAGAACTGCGCTGGAGTGAAACCGTAAAGCATCCCTGTATCCATCACGGAGAGGAGAAAATGGCAATCTTTGACATTCTTAGCCCAGAGCTGTTCTTCTATGCCATTAAGCGCAGGTTTATCAGGTATCAGGCTAGTCGTGTTAAATCGACTGAAGACCTCCTCTTCATCATCATGGGGCTAAACCATTTGAGAGAGTGGATTGCACCTGGCTACGAGAAGGGCAAAAATGGAGCTTGGCCCCCTACTAACACCCCCGAGCAAGAGTTTTCAAGGAAGGTATATGGAGACTCCGACCATGAGGTGATACGTGAGCTTTGCAATGGCATGAAACATGTCAAGGTCAGGAATCCCAAACACACTACGTCTGCCGCCCATGACTCCACCTTTGACGAATGGCCGAATGTTGATGATGTCCGGGAGTGGGATAAGGGGCCACCGACTGAGCATCTTGTTGATGAAGAGTCAATAGGACCTAAGATTCAAAGGGTCATAGACCTGTACGAGACATGGTTCACGAGGTGACCTCCAGGACCGAAACCACCCCGGCTAACAAGGGCAAAACCAGGGAAATCCTCCAGGACGTGTCGGGTATGGCTTACCCCTGTGCACGGGCATGGGGACACTCCTCCTTGCTCAGCCTGACAGATTACCTCGCAGGCGGCATATGAAGTGGAGGCGCATCTGCCGCAAAACAGCTAAGATTGCCTTTGGAGAACTGGACAGTGTTGTATTTTGTCCATTTTATACGGGCAGAGTTTCACGGCTGTTGAGCTTTGCTTTGCTTTATGGCCTGAATCGCATAGTCGATGTTATACCCAACTAGTATCCCAGAGTTGACTAATATCTGAGTATCGATGGGCTGACCGTTAATCAATGTCTTTGCAGCATCCAGTTTGTAGCCAGACACTATTCCAATGACTGTATATGCTTGCTTGCTGAAGTTCCAGCACACGATGGGGCCACCAGAGAAGCCGGGATTGTTGAATCCGTCGATATACATCACGACAGCATCAGGATTGGTGGTGTCAACTGCTGACATCGTGCCACTCTTAACGAATGGAGCTTCATTTCCAAGGTATGGGTTTTTGCTTTCATCCTCATAGTGGCTACCTAGCCCTAGCCCATAGGGATACCCCAAGAACCATATTTGCTGGCCTATCGCCACACCTTTCAACCCAGTACTCTCGATTTGCTGGAATGGTTGAGCAACCTTTTCGTTGGTCTCGAATACTGCGATGTCAACGTCTTTCGAGGCAGGAAAGAGAGTTTTAACGGTGCTAACGTCAACCCATTTATTTGATCGTTTCGTTTGAATGATCGCCTTGCTTTCGGGTACTCCAGCAACGACATGCCTCGCCGTCACTATGTACATCTTACCCAGATAATTGATAAGGAACGCTGTTCCACTCTTGTCACCGACCCTGATTGGGAGCGTACATTGTAGGGCCTCTCTCGGCACGCCATATTGCGCTATGGCTGCGGAGACGAGAGCTAACCACACAGCGACCGTGAATAATGGGAATCCTCTTGTGATGGACTTCATAGTCTAAATAGTACCTCCTCGCATTCAGATACCCCCCATCTCACTCAGAACCTCGATAACTGGACATTACGATAAACGGCTGCAATGTTCGAGTTCAATCTCGATCCTGGCCAATATCAGCAAAGCCTTCCTGTAACACCGTTCGAGCTTCTTGCACACGTTCAGCCTGGGCCACCCACCTGGAGCGAAAACAACCCGGCTAAGAATGGCAAATCCAGGGTCTACCTCAATTGCCTCCTCTGGCCAGAGCCTTCGCTATCTCAAACATCACGATACTTGTTTGAAAGACCACCCGCCTGCCATCTTCCCACACCAGGGGTTCCCCTTCCTTCTGCCCTTGATGTACCTGCCTCTGGACGAGGTCAACCACAGTTCCCCAATACTTCAGCAGGGCTGCTAGGAAGTCTTTCTCAGTGCTCCCTAAAGTTGATGCACGGTGCCCCAGAACGGCTTTGATCCTCGTTTTAGTCTTAGCCGGATCTGTATCTACATTTGGTGGGTTGTACTTCGTGATGAGTCCTGACGCAAACTCCTGCATAGCCTCCCTGCACAGGTGGCCAATGGTGGATAACTGAGGTTCCGAGTCAGTAGACCATAGGCGTGTTTCCGCTTCCGCCCACTTTCGGTAAGCAGTTGGGAAGGCACGCTGAAATGATTCTGATGACAGATATTCATGGACTGTGGACTGAATACGCTCAACAGGTTGACCAAGTTTGGTCTTGAGGTGTTCGTAATAACGGATAGCCAACGGAAGGACACTAAAATTACCAGTATAACGATTCTTAACCTGTAAAGATAACAGGCCATTCCGGGCTAGAATCTCAATATCCTCAATGGATGCCCTCATCATCTTGCCAGGAAATCCATCGTGATGAACCACTGCCCGTGAGTCCACATTATCCCAAACATCGGTGTATAAGAACTTCTCTTTTTCCTCACGTGGTACATTTCGATAGGCCTCGACCAGTTTCACCAGAAGGTCTTCTTGTTCGGGTTCGAGGAGAATGTGCTCAAACATAGGGAGTGCTCCATAACAAGTCAGATCAATCATTGCTGCCTGTCAGAGTAACACAGGGTAGCAGGAATCTCCAGCTCTCAGGGGCCACCCTTGTTTACATCCTGGGATCGAAAACAGCTCTCCCAGTAGGCAAATCCAGGGGAACTCCTCCAGGACGTGTTCAGGTATGGCTTGCCCTGGAATGGGATTGACATCACCCCATAGATGACTATAATGAGAATGCCTCGCCAATGCCATATAAGTCGTTGGAAGTAATTAACAAAGGATCGGGCTATGAAGACTATCCGATTGATTCTTGTTTGTGATGATGATGAAGAGGATCAGGTGCTGGTCAAGGAAGCTTTCTCAGAGGCTTACCCCGGCATCCAATTCCGATTCGCAAATGATGGGATAGAGCTGATCGAGTACCTCAAAAACTACCCCCGCCCCGATGTTATCCTGCTGGACATTAACATGCCACGACTGGGTGGAGTACAGACCCTGACCTGGATCAAAGCCCACATTAATTACCGGGCCATTCCCGTTGTGATGTTCACAACCTCCACTTTGCCGGAAGATATAGAGCAATGTTATGCTTTAGGGGCAAATTCCTACATGACCAAGTGCGCCTCTTTTGACAAGCTTCTGGATAAGGTCAAATCGTTTGCGGGGTACTGGATCGAGACCGCTGAGTTGCCCCCAAGAGAGGCTGTTTGAAAAGAGAACCTTAGCCCTTCACAGCCAGCCTCGCAAACTCTCGACACACCTCCCGGTCTCCCTTCAGGACAATCTCCTCTCCTGGGTGCCCCCTATGGGGAAGCCTACAGGGTAAGGGATTGGTGGCTCTCAGGGTAACAGGATAGACTGTTTCAGTTGGCTCTGGCTAAGCCTCTACGGTAAGTCCAGTCAGAACGCCTTCCAGGGGGCCTCTGAGGGCATTCCTCTGGAGGTGTCCCAAAGTATGATTGGGGTAGGCAAATTTCAATAGCATTCGACATTTGCTAATCGGACTTCTGTCACGGGACTACCAGGGCTGAACACTTCATTCATAGTTACCCATACTCGTTCGTACTTGCTCCCATATCCTTTGCTCAGATATATGTAACCAATCACACTACCAGAGGCATCAGATTCGAGCATGGGATTAGCTTGGTGGCACTTAAGTGTGGCGTTGCAAGTGTAAGATTTCTCAGAAGTCCTTGGGCTGTCCGACCGGCCAGTAATCAGGAAGGACACTTTGCAATCCTGCAATCCCGAGAAGGGGTTTTCATCACAGTGAAGTTCGGTATTCTCAACGTGCAAGTCTATCCGAGGTGGATATGCTGGATTCTCTTCCTCCTGTTGCCAATCAGACATGGCGACCTGCCATTGTTTGACATTGTAAGCCTGTCTGAGGAAGTAGTTGAATGACTCCTCCGTCAGCTTGCCTTGCGCTTTGAGGTCTTCGGTTCGTTTGACAATAGCTTCCGGTGGCATCTTCCCCAACGCTAGGTCAGTCATGAAAGTGGTCGTGACAGGTCCATTGTCCACGTTAGCAAACCCTTTCCCGAACTGTTCGGCCAATTTCCAGTAGACTTGCATGGAAGCAGGGTCAACCTTCCCCATGCTGTTACTGAGAATCTTCTTCATCTCGATGCTCTTCTGAAGGAGGGTTTTATTAGGGTCTGACTGAATGGTCTGAAGGTCACCTAGTGTGTTGAAGGTATTGACTTTGATGAACCTTTTCCAATATTGATCCGACTGTGCCAAAACGGTCCCACAATGAACCATGAAAGAGGTCTGAAGGAAGGCCAGCATCAAAGCTGTCGCCGTAACAAGGATTACACTCTGAAAAGCTTTCATGTGCTACTCCAGTGGCAAGACTTCAGCTTATTTAGGAAACTTGAACAGGGCCTCCACCGACTTCCTCCGGTATCAAGTGAGCATACCGCATGGTCACCGCGTTTGCACATACTTTGATTTCATCAGGTGTCCCAGGTCCACATCAAACTGGAGCTTCTTGATAACCCGCTCTAACAGCACTTCAGGCTTGTACCTCTTAGCATACCTGCCCGTGGTAATCGAAGGGTCAGCATGACCGAGCATTTCGGAAACCATTGCATCCTGGATATCATAATTCTGCTTCCCTGCGTCGGCGATGGTATGCCGGAAAGCGTGAAAGGTCTTCTTCTCGCCTATTACGCCGCAATCCTGGGCGTACCTTGAAAACCATTTGCTCACTAAGGGACTGTAACCATCTCTCGTGCGTGTCAACTCAGGGAAAAGCCGAGTATGTCTTTGGGCTTTCAGTCCAGCGGCGTACTGCACCAGCTTCAGGTCATCTACCAAGAAAGGATGAATAGGGACAAGCCTTTTGCTAGACTTGTTCTTGAGCTTCTTATCGGGCGCATTCTTGTTAATATCAAAGACCCAAACCCCATTATCCTGCCGAATATCATCCAAGTGGAGCTGTGCAAGCTCTTCGATCCTGGCACCCGTGAACATGCCAAGAAGTGGCATCCAGAACGTATAAGAGCAGGGGTGGGCATCCTCCAGGTAGAGCTTTGAGTGAAACAGCAACTTCAGATCCTCCGGAGTGAATGGATCGCGAAACTCATCCGGCGTCTTACTCTGCTTGATCTGCATCTTCTCAGCACAGTTACGCTCCAGGTAGCCCTGACCCACAGCCCATGTGAGCAAAGAGCTAACCCGCCCATGAATCTTCGTGATGGAACTCACCGATAGTGTCTTCTTGGGTTTCATCTGCAGTATCTGCTCGACACTTTTTCCCCTGTACTTCCTCACTTTGTTTTGGTTTGGGGGAAGATGAACCAGGGTGTCCTTAAAGTCCCTCATGACCTTGTGGTCAATGGTGTGAACAGGTATATCCCCAACTATGGCAATGAACAGTCTGAGGGAGGATAGTGTCTCTTCGGTGGTCTTAGGGGTCCAGCGTCCTGCTTTCTGGTACTCCTGGGCGTATTTCTCGATGATGGCAGAGACAAGTTCAGACTGTTGCACCTCCGGTGAAGGAGCGGGCAGGGGCGGATTAAGGGCAGGGGTGATGTCCAACTCCCTGGAGTAGTCACCCGTTTCCCGTGTCTCAAGTACTTCGATTAGCTTGACATGATGCTTTAGGGCCTCGCGGCACAGCTTTTTGAAGGTAACAGACTGGTCATCCACGGTTATGCCCTTGGGAGCAAGGAGAAACTTCTTCAGCATGCCCCCGATGTCCTCATAGTCTTGGTATGCCAACTGTTTTCGGAACATATCCTTCATTAAATCATAGTCGGACATGAGCATACTATGTGTCTCATCGTCCAGTGGAATCCCGGTTACCCTATCGTGTTCATCACTTTCGAGCGTTGCCTGGAAGTAGTCCCGGAGCAAGGTCTGGATTTCACCATCCGTTAGTTCTCTCATCCTGCCGCCTTTCTTGATGTTCTCAAAGACCCCCTGTGTAAACCCGGCCATTCTTCTGGCGCGACTCTTGGCTTCACCCAGAAAGCCAGTCCGCAAAGAGTAACGGATTTCACGGATACCGACAATAGGCCGGATGTCGGGCGGTACAGTCAAGCGGAAACAATAGGCAGAGTTCTGACGGACAAGGTAGGACGGTGAGTGATTTTTGGTTCCCATTTCAGCCTCACTTTGTGTAGCGGGTTTGTGTACGGCTGAAACGGAACCAATTAGGAATGAAAATCCTTAGATATTACGCACTTACTATGGAGATGAAGGGATTCGAACCCTCGGCCTCAGACTTGCGAAGCCTGCGCTCTCCCAACTGAGCTACATCCCCGGTGTTTGGAACATACCGCCTTCCTCATGCAGTGTCAAGGATTGGCGGTGAAAACGCCGCCGGCGCACACAATCGGCCTATGAATTACATAAAGGGAACTGGTGCGGACCTCCGCGTCCGCGATGAACGCCGGTGATTTCGGGTCAAAAAAGTCTTTTTACCCAGACGAGACTCAGGTTCAGATTGACGTCGTACTTGCAAAAGCGCTCGATCCCGAACGGGTCGGGTGACGTGCGCTTAAGGTCGAGCAAACGGTCGAAATCCCTCTCGATGACGACGTTACAGAAATCTACCGGAACCGAGCGCACCAGACTAAGTTCCTCTTCATTCCACAACGTGCCGGCAATATCGCCGACCCCGGTCTCCAGCATATCTGTCCCGCAAACTTTGAAACACGCTCCGCAGTTGCAGCGGTGGATCGTGTCGAAGTCGGTCGGGATTGGCTGGCCGTTTTCGCAAAAAGGGCAGATTATGATGTGAATTCCGCTCGCCCTTCTCGCGAGGTTCTTCGAACCTATTGACCTGAACATCCCTTTGGTTTTAAAGTCCATCATGCGCCTGCCGAATCATGAGTTTGCGAGTGGCCCGAGCGGCCTGTATCATAAACCACGTTTAACATTTATAAATGCAAAAGTCTGACATAGGAATCTAATTTCACCTGAACCTGTTGCAAGTCATTATTATCGGAAAAGGATAACATATTGGGCGAAATTCATACATCTTCCGGCAAGGTAAAGTCAATCCTGAAAATACTTGACGAACTCTACCCCGACGCAGAATGCTCGCTCGTCTTCCACGACCCGCTCCAGTTGCTGATAGCGACAATCCTGTCAGCCCAGTGCACGGATGAGCGGGTAAATAAGGTTACGCCGGCCCTGTTCGATAGATACAGGTCTGCCAAAGCCTTTGCGGAGGCCCCCCTGGAAGAATTGGAGCAGGAGGTCAAATCCACGGGCTTCTATCATAACAAGGCGCTCGCGATCAGGGAGACTTGCAAGATCCTGGCCAGCCAATTCGCCGGAAAGGTGCCCGCGGACCTGGATGCATTGGTCAAACTGCCCGGCATTGGTCGAAAAACGGCTAATGTGGTATTAGGCAATTCTTTCGGCATTCCTGGCATCGTGGTCGATACGCACGTCGCGCGGGTGTCCGCCAGGCTAGGTCTTACAAGTGAAAAAGACGCGGAGAAAATCGAGCGGGACCTTATGGCGCTTATCCCGAAGGAGAAATGGATAAAATTTTCTCATCAGTTGATACAGCATGGCAGAAGAATCTGCATCGCCAGGAAGCCGAAATGTTCCATCTGCCCCTTGCGTCCTCACTGCATTTACGGGATGGACGAATCGGCGCCGAAGGCGTAAATCCCGTCTAAATCAGCATGTGCTTGAAAAAATCCTTGGACTTTGCCTCCGCACGGCAAGTGCCTGTATTGTCTCCCTGCATCCACTGCACGTCGACCTGCGCCTGATGTGGCGCCTGGCTGTAAGAGGCTGCGAGGGCCGAGGCCAGCTCAATGTTTTCCAGTCCATCCGGCGCCAGAAGCAGGCATGTAGGCCCGGGATAGCTGGTTGGCTGCAGGAGGATGTCCCCGGCCCTTGCGAGAGACTCCAGTTTGGAGTTATCGCTCTGCTGCCGGCCGACCATGCAGAGCGTTTTGCCGGGGAGCATAAAGGCGCGGCCCCATTTGATTATTTCAACGTCCTCAACGTTTGCGCCGGGGCGGGTGCTAAGCAGTTCTCGGAGCCGGTTCGAAAAGCCCTCGTTTGTCAGCATGCAGCCCCCTCCGGGCTGAGGATAGTCCTTCAAACCGTATTTTTGGGCAAGCTCCTTCTGGCGCCTGCGCGAGCGGCCCTGGATATCGAGCAGCATATTCCTGTCAACCAATCCCTGCTCTTCGACTATTGTGGGGGGCAAAAGTTTTGCGCTGAGCGGTCGGAGGATGCGGCCGGCAAGCCCCGAGAGCTTTTCAACGCTCCTCAGGGAATCGCGGCGCTGGCTCATCGGACGCTGGCCGAGCACTTCGCCTGTGAAAAGAAATTGCGCACCTTCCGCTTCCAGCACTTTGCCGGCTTCCCTGAGCATAAGCCCATGGCAGTCGATGCACGGGTTCATTTGGCTTCCGTAACCATATCGCGGGCTTTTAAGCATCGCAATATGGGCCTCCGAAATATCCATGGACCGGAATTCTATTCCTGTCTTCCTGGCCGCTTCGATTCCCTTCTCCGCTCCAAAGAAGGGAGTTACGAAGGTGATTGCAAGCAACTCGATTTGCTGCTCCTGAAGCACCTTCACGGCGAGCATCGAGTCAAGGCCGCCCGATAGAAGCCCGATACCCTTTATGTTGCCGGCCATTTTCCAACCACTCTATTTAGGTCCGGCCGGATTTACATTCATCGCCTCGGCCTTCGGAACGGTTGGAATCATCCTCTGAGGCTCTCCAAGAATGAATTCGCCTTTGTCGATCCAACTCTTCAGGCATTCGGCGATTTCTTTTGCGCGAACATAACTGGAGAGCGGCACCGTTGTGATTTCCCGGCCTTCGACCTTTATGGTTCCGGAGCGCAGCTCCGCATAATTGACTTCACAAATCGGGTCCGGACGCGTGAAGCTGTAGTCTTTTACCTGGGTGACTATGTCTTCGTCGCAAACGCCGGTAAACAGCGCCATCTCCTCATCCAGGATCGGTATGGGAATCCCGACCCCAACAACGAGAGAGCATCCGTAGCCCTGGATGCTGGCGCCGATGAGCCATCGAGGGCTCATCTCCTTCATGTCGCCCATGAGCGTCAACGTGCCTGCCGGGCTGCGGGGGACCCCGTTTGGAAGCCGCGCCGTTTCAGGTTTGTGCTGGGTGCCGTGCCAGGTTATGAAGCCCTGGGCGCCTCCAAGGAAGATTCGGGTGCCAAGGCCCAGGGTCCTGTAGTATGGGTCGTTCAGCAGAGGGCTGAGCTGACCGGCTGAGCAATAATTGGCGTTTCCTAGGTTGGGCTTCAGAGTGCCCATATATGTGTAAATAGTTTTCTTCGACAGGTTCACGGCGCAGTTATAATTCTGGTAGGCGTTTCGCGGGTTGCACAGCAGGGCCTGGGGGAGTTCCTTCAAGGTGAAGCCCTTTTCGAAGTAACGATTGGGATAGCAGTCGGTTCCATAGCCTTCCGCTCGAAGGTGCACCGGTTTCCCGGCCACCAGGTCCTCGATGACATGCCCGCCGCCATATTCGAACGTGCCGGGGTGAATTTTGTTAAGAGGGTCGTCAGCCGTTGGTTCGGTTGCGCCGATGTAGATATCGACGGCGGCCAGCCCTGCGTAGGCTGGAACATTGTTGAGCCACACCTTCGATGCCTTGATCGGGGGATTTGTATGCCCGAAATTGATGAAGGCGCCCGAAGAACACATCGGAGCAAAAGTACCGGTGGTCACCACGTCCACCTCCCTTGCCGCCCTGGCAGGTCCCTTCTTTCTGAGTATCCCCACCATTTCCTCGGCCGTAACCACGACAGCCTGGCCCTTGCGTATTTTTTCGTTTATCTCGTGATAAGTCTTCTGTGTTCCCATGGTCTGTGGCGAATCCTTCCGTTTATAAAAGAAAAGCCCTGGCAAATTCAAACGTAAGTGGGGGCATGATAACCCTCAGCCGCAACGATGACAACAAATTCAAAAGGGAATTTCGCGGTCGTCGAAACCGCCGTACGCTGCCGGGGCACGGTCCTCGAAGCAGGGGATGGTCTTGCGGAATTCGATTATTTCTCTTTCGTCGAGTACCGCGAGAATGGACTGCTCACTCTGCCCGGCCTCGGCAAGAGCAGATCCCATTGGCGAGATAATGGCGGAAGCCCCGCCCCAGGTGATCTTTTTCTCTGCGCCGCACCCGTTGCAGCCGATTACGAAGAGTTGATTCTCAACCGCGCGGGCTCGCAGGAGCAGTGACCAGTGGTCGATCCTTACCAGGGGCCAGAGCGCTGACACGCAAATTATTTCCGCTCCTTCGATGGCCAGTTTTCTGGCAAGCTCGGGAAAACGCAGGTCGTAGCAGATCATTAGACCGATCTTACCAATTGAGGTTGAATAGACCTCCGCCGACCTCCCTTCTCCGAAGTGCCTTTGCTCGTTATAGAGCGAAAATAAATGGACTTTTCGATACTTTCCGGCGATCTCGCCGGTGCTGTCAATAAGATAGCTGGTGTTGAATATCGTTTCGTCCCGGGCCTCGGGAAGACTGCCGGCTATCACGAGGCGCTTATCTCTGGCAGTATTGCGCATTCTGTCCAGGATCGCGGGCGTTTTTTCCGCCATGTCCCTCAGGACCGGATATGGGAAAGAGCATGACCACATCTCCGGCAGGACCGCCAGCCGGCAATCGCGGGCGGCAAGCTCCGAGAGCATGCGCTCGACGGTATCGCAATTGTGTTGAACTTCGCCGGGTTTGATCGAGAACTGACAACATCCCGCGACTATATTGCGCATGATTGAGCGCCTCAGTGCATTTTATTCTTGAACTATTTGCGATAAACGGTTTTCATTCCGTTGCTTCCATGACCGCCAGTTTTGTATACCGAATAAAGATAACCGGAGACTAAGGAATATGTCAGAACAAAGTACCGAAACGTATCAAAAACCGGGCCCATCCGCGCCTACTCGAAATCCGTATATCATGAATTTCTGTAAAACGCTGGTTGAAAAAAAGGGAGAGCAGCTCCAGCCCGAAGATCTCAAAAAACTGCTGGGCGATATGTACAGGCTCTTCGAAAGCTTGCTTGGACAGAATATGGTAAACGCGCTGCCCGAGGACGTGAGAAAAGAATACCTCCGAATGGCCGATGATTTGGCGAGCCTGAGCTACGAAAAAGTAGGCGCCATTTTCGATAAAAACGTACAAAATTACCAACAGGTCATGAAGGACACGATGAAGCAGTTCGCCGAGATTTATTTGCAAAACAGGGAATTCAAGCCTGAGCATTATCCCGTCGAACCGCAATCGGAGTAGCATCTGCCCGGCGGTCCATGGAGAAGCCTGGAGAGAAGGCCCGCAGGATGGGTGGAGCGAAGCGCAACCCATCAAGTTTTTTCGGAACAGTAATCCATGTTTCATTGGCACCTTTTCGCGTCTTCGCGTGAAAGCATAATGATAAATGACAGGAGTAATGAAATGCAGGAAGACAAAACTATCTGTCCACATTGTAATCGCAAGATGAACAAGTGGAGCACACCGCCGCTTTCGACCTGGAGCGCGGAGTATTTTTACGTGTGCTTCAACGACGAATGTTCTTATTACGTAAAAGGCTGGAAGCACATGCAGGAATCGACCGAGGTTTGCTGCTCTTACCGGCACAGGTACGATCCCGATTCCGGGATGTGCGGCCCGCTCCCTGTATGGGCTCCGGAAGCAGGCAAGGACCAAATCATCGAATAGATCCGGGTCTGAAGAAGGGGGAAGGGGCGGAGGGTGAAAAGTTCGCTCTTTCGGCTTCTCCCTTGACACTTCTCCCTTCACACTTCCTCCCCCCCTTTTTTCAATTCACCCGCTTGCAGGATTCCGGGTGGGATGCACACGCTTTTGCGCGCATCCTTGAAGCCGGGTTTCGCGAAGACTTCTTCACGTGGTGCTTGGGTGTCGCCACAGCTTTCGAATGGACGCCGGACTTCGCGGGCTGATCGCTTTTCAGGTTCGCTCCCGGTTTTACATTCGAGCCTTTCTGGTTCTTTACTCCCGCGCCGCTGTTTGCAGGGGCCGTACTGGCCTTGACATTCGGAGCAGGCTTGCCGGGAACGGCTTCACTTTTCACATCGCTTCCGCTCTTGTCCGGAATAGACTTATCCTTATCGGCTTTAACCCCGCCCATTGACTTGCTCGAAGTGGAGGGCGCTGCCGATTCGCTTCCAGGCTTTTCGGGAAGATTCTTTTCATCCTTGCCTGTCTGGTTGGCCGGGACTTTCACGTCGGATTTAGGCTGAACCGCAGCGGTGCCTGCAGGTTCCCGGGGGGTTGTTTGCTGAGCAAAGGCCGGAGCTAGAGCAACGGCCATCGAAATCGCGCCTATACCTAAAATTGAAGCCAATTTTTTCATCTTATTCTCCTTGGAAAGCAAAACTCTAAAATGGTCGATTCAAACCTCCTGAATCCGATTATTGCGGTCCTGAGTTTTGGCTACATGTTTGCCTCCTGTCCCGTTATGAGCCATTTGGGACGAATTTATTCGAATATCTCCGAATATACTCTACGGAGTCACCGGATGTTCTCTTTGCGCTTAATTTCGATCATCCGGTAGCTCAGTAGAAAGGCAACAAGCGTGCCATGTGGAAAGTCTTTCGGTGATAATTAGTAACATGTGGAAATTACAGGAGAAGTTGTCGATGGAGAGTTTCGTCCCAAGATTCTCGGGGGCCTGCTTCGAAGGTAGATACGCAGGAATGCAAAAAATTTCTCTCGAAACGGCTAAATTGCAAAAAAAGTGTCTTTAAGGGGTCCAAGGCGAGAGGCATCTTCCCGTAGAGTGGCATTTTGACTGATTAGTGAAAAATGGCGCAAATTTTTTCGTGCTCCAAAATGTTTTTCTGGTATCATATCCGGGTCGTTGGGAATCGGTGACGCTCGGATTAAACCTGAAAAATGCATTTTCTCGACAGTTGTTCATGTCCTTTCTGGACACCCTGAAACCATGAAAAGACGCGTGGGATGGGTGGAGCAAAGTGCAATCCATCGAGTCTTTTCTCAACAGGCCGGAGATAATATGGACTTTAGAGTTTTTTTCCAGAAATGCCAGGCGGAGAGCACGGTCAGCGATTTCGAGTCGTACCTCTCCTACTCGATTTTCGAAAAGGAGAAAGGCCGCACCGATTGCACGCTCGAAAGCTACGACCGGCTGCGCAATCTCGCCTTCGAGCGGCGGGACGAAAAAGCTGCCAGGGCCTTGTACGATATGGCCAAGGCTTCTGATTGGAATGAAGGCGACTGGGAAGGCGCTTTGCGGTAGGTGCCGCTCTACTCTCCCTTGAAAAGGAGGGAATACCCCGGTTGCCCTGGTACGCAAGCGGGTATTATCGCGCGGCTGCCTCCTTACCGTATGCCTCGTTCTTTCAACGCCGCCTGGGCTGCCGCCAATCTGGCGATTGGCACGCGAAAAGGGGAACAGCTAACGTAGTTGATTCCCAGATTGTGGCAGACGGCAATGGATTTTGGGTCACCTCCGTGTTCTCCGCAAATACCCACTTCCAGGTCCGGGCGCGTTTTTCGACCTAAATCCACGGCAACCTGCATTAGTTTTGCCACCCCTTTGTCGTCAATGCTGACAAAGGGATTCTCGGGCAAAATTCCGCGCTGGATATAGTCGATCAGGAATCCCTTTTCAGCGTCATCCCTGCTTATTCCATAGGTAGTCTGAGTAAGGTCGTTGGTGCCAAAGGAGAAAAACTCCGCGTGTTCTGCGATTTCATCTGCGGTTAGTGCTGCGCGCGGGATTTCGATCATGGTGCCGAACTTATAATCGATATCCATTCCCCGTTCCTCCATAACCTCCTTTGCGACCTCCTCGAGAGCGTCCCTTTGCACTGTCAGTTCGTTTACGTGAGCCGTAAGCGGGATCATTATCTCAGGGTGGACGTCCACCCCCTGCTTGCTGCATTGACAGGCGGCCTCGAAGATCGCCCTGACCTGCATCTGTGTCAATTCCGGCATAATTATTCCCAGGCGTACGCCCCGCAGGCCGAGCATTGGGTTTGCCTCCCGCAGAGTCTCCACGCGCCTGAGGATGCGCTCGTCTTCTTCGATCTTGTGGAGAAGGTCGTTGACTTCCTGCAGATTTTTGGCGTTCAGCAGACGGATCTTGCCATCCGTAAGCTCTCCCATAAGCTGATCGAAACCGGGAAGGAATTCGTGGAGCGGAGGGTCGATCAGGCGAATTATCACCGGCAATCCATCCATGGCCTCGAAAAGACCAGCAAAATCCTCTCGTTGGAATGGCAGCAGAGCATCTAAAGCCTCTCGCCGTTCGGCGGGCTCATTGGTCATGATCAGCTTCTGCACCAGGGGAAGGCGCTCTGCCTGGAAGAACATATGCTCGGTTCGGCAAAGGCCGATGCCGGTAGCGCCGTACTCGCGGGCACGTTTGGCGTCTTGAGGGTAGTCGGCGTTGGCCCATACGCCAAGCCGGCGGAAGCTGTCAGCCCATCCGAGCAGCTTCATCAGCCACGGATCGGAGATGTCCGGCACCATTGTCTCGAGCTTCCCCAGGAACACCTCGCCCGTGGTGCCGTCGACTGCAATCCATTCCCCTTCGTTGACTACCTGATCGCCAACCGTCATCAGGTGCCGTCCGATATCAATCTCCAATGCAGCAACGCCGACGACTGCAGGCTTGCCGAACTGGCGCGCAACCAGGGCCGCATGGCTGGTCCGGCCCCCTCGGCTGGTAAGAATTCCCTCGGCTGCCAGCATGCCGTGCACGTCATCGGGCTTTGTCTCGGGCCGGACCATGATCACCTTCTTGCCTTCCTTTTTTGCCCAGCTTTCGGCCAAATCCGCGTTGAAAGCCACTATACCCACTGCCGCGCCGGGGGAGACATTCAAGCCGCTGGCGAGCAATCTGCCTTCGCCCCTGGCGGCTCTTTTGGATGTTGGATTAAACTGCGGGTGCAGGAAGAAATCCACCTGCTCGGGAGTGACACGCATTACGGCTTCCTCCCGGGTTATCAACCCTTCGTCGGCCATATCGGCGGCTATGCGAACCGCTGCCTGAGCGGTGCGCTTGCCGTTGCGCGTCTGCAGCATCCAAAGAGTGCCGCGCTCGACGGTGAATTCGACATCCTGCATGTCACGGTAATGTTTTTCCAGTTTGCCGGCGATCTCCACAAACTGGCCCCATGCCTGTGGCATCGTCTCAGCCATTTGCTCAACCGGGTAGGTTGCCCGGATGCCTGCAACCACGTCTTCACCCTGGGCGTTGATCAGGTAGTCGCCCTCGATCTTTTTCTCACCGGTTGTCGCGTTGCGGGTCATCGCTACGCCGGTGGCGCTGTCCTCGCCCATGTTGCCGAACACCATTGTCACGATATTCACGGCAGTGCCGAGGTCGTGAGGAATTTTCGCCGCATTCCGGTAATCGATTGCGCGCTTGCCGTTCCAGGATTTGAACACGGCTTCCGTTGCCAGGCGAAGCTGCTCATAAGGATCGGCAGGAAAACAGATATGGCTGTAACGCTGGAATATTTCCTTGAAACGCTCTGCAACCGATTTCCAGTCATCGGCCGTTAGTTCGGTATCGCTCTTTACTCCGCGCGCTTTCCGGTACTCCACTATGAGTTCCTCAAACGGTTCGTCCGACAGGCCCATCACTACGCAACCGAACATCTGGATAAGACGGCGGTAGGAGTCATAAACGAAGCGGGGGTCCCCGGTGGCCTCGATCATGCCCCTGACCGTTTCGTCGTTGAGTCCTATATTGAGCACAGTATCCATCATCCCGGGCATGGAAAACTTCGCCCCCGAGCGGCATGACACGAGCAGAGGGTTCTTGCCGTCTCCGAATTCTTTGCCGGTCTTGTCCTCGACTTCGGCCAGAGCTGCCAACTCCTGCTCCCATATTCGTTCAGGAAATTTCCTGGCAGCCAGGTAGGCGTTGCATGCCTCAGTGGTCACCGTAAAACCGGGAGGAACGGGCAACCCGATCCTGGTCATTTCGGCGAGATTGGCGCCTTTTCCGCCCAGCAGACCGCGCACATTTTCCCAGTCACCACCAACGTAAGCAGACGCCTTATCGAGTTCGTCGAATAAATAAAGCCATTTTTTCGCCATGTTCCGCGACCTCCTTTGAAGACTGTAAGCGGGAAGAACGACACCGGGGTGTGTTAAAATTCAGGAATGGTCTATTGTTAACCATTGAAGAAGCCGAATGCCAGAATGGGGTTACAATTCGGCTGAGGAAAGGACTGTTTTTGCGTTCCTGAACGCTCTCCGTATTCTATCCCCCTGACAACAGCTCTATTCTTCTGTTATAATGCTTCGAAAAGTGAGAGGATTTCCCTAGTTATCCACCGACATTGAGTTCGGTAGCCGAGGAGCAATAAATGATTCGCAAAAGTGACACTCTCAACTACCACAGTGAAGAACGACCCGGAAAAATTGAAGTCAGATCCACAAAACCATGTTGCACGCAAAGAGACCTTTCGATGGCCTACACGCCGGGAGTCGCCGACCCTTGCAGGGAGATCGAAGGCATGCCCGAGAAGGTATTCGAATATACTGCAAAGGGTAACCTGGTAGCGGTCGTGACCAACGGCACCGCCGTACTTGGCCTTGGCGACATCGGCCCTCTTGCCGCTAAGCCCGTCATGGAGGGCAAGGCGGTACTCTTCAAGAAGTTCGCAGATATTGACGTCTTCGACCTCGAGCTGAATACGAAAAACCCGGACGACTTGATCCAGGCGGTAAAGCTGATGGAGCCCACCTTTGGAGGCATCAACCTCGAAGATATCAAGGCTCCCGAATGCTTCTATATTGAAGAGCACCTCAAGGCAGCGATGAAAATCCCCGTTTTCCATGACGATCAACATGGAACGGCTATCATCTCGGCGGCAGCCCTGATTAACGCCATCGAGATCCAGCGAAAAAAGATCGAAGAGGTAAAAGTGGTGGTCTCAGGCGCCGGGGCGGCAGGAATTGCCTGCGCGAACCTTTATTTGCTGCTCGGGGTCAAGAAAGAAAACCTGTTTCTGATGGACTCCAAAGGCCTTATCCATATCGGCCGTAAAGAAGGGATGAATCCGTATAAAGAACGGCTCGCAAACGGTGAGAAGCGGATGAGCCTGGCCGAGGTGATGAAGGGGGCCGATGTCTTCGTGGGTGTCTCGCAGGCGGGGATTGTTACAAAAGAGATGGTGAAGGGCATGGCCGACAAGCCGATTATCTTCGCCCTGGCCAATCCGGACCCGGAAATAGGCTACGAGGAGGCAACCAGCGTTCGAAATGACCTGATTATGGCCACGGGACGTTCCGATTATCCCAACCAGGTAAATAACGTACTCGGCTTCCCTTACATTTTTCGGGGCGCGCTGGACGTAGGTGCTACTGCCATCAACGAGGAGATGAAAGTCGCGGCTGTGAGGTCCCTTGCCGATCTTGCAAAGGAGGACGTTCCCGATTCGGTCCTTAGGGCCTACGGCAAGGAGATGCTGGAATATGGGCCGAACTACATCATCCCCAAGCCGTTCGACCCTCGTGTGCTCACATGGGAAGCGCTTGCGGTGGCAAAGGCAGCGGTTGAATCAGGGGTTGCCAGAAAGCCGATAACCGACTGGGATGAATACCGCGACCACCTGGAAAGCCTCCTTGGGCGCGCTCAGGAAATCATGCGGCGCATCATTCATAAGGCACAGCGTGACCCCAAGCGGATAGTTTTCCTCGAAGGCGCCGAGCCAAAAATATTGAGGGCCTGTCAGATCGTTCTGGATGAAGGCATTGCAAAGCCCATTCTGTTGGGCAGCCGGTCACTGATCCGCAAGAGGGCGGCCGACCACCACCTCGACCTTAAGGGAGCAGTGGTGGTCGATCCGCACAAGTTCGAGCGGATGGAGGAGTATGTATCGGAGTTTTACAGACTTCGCTGCCGAAAGGGAATTACTCGCCATGAGGCTGGGCGTCTGCTCAGGAGCAGCAACAATTACTTCGGCGCCATGATGGTAAGGATGCGCGACGCCGATGGCCTTGTCGGCGGAGTTAACCAGTATTATCCGGATACGATCAAGCCCGCGCTTGAAACGCTGCCGCTCTCGAAGGATACTACGGTTATCGCAGGCGTCTACATGATGGTCTTTGAAAAAGATGTATTATTTTTTGCAGACACCACCGTAAATATCGATCCGACGGCTGAGCAACTTGCTGAAATAGCTATCTGCACGGCGGACCAGGTTACACAACTGGAAATTCAGCCCCGGATCGCCATGCTCTCCTTCAGCAATTTCGGGAGCACGCGCCACCCTCGATCCGAAAAGGTCGCCCTGGCGACTCGGATCGTCAGGGAGCGGCGTCCTGACATCCTTATAGAAGGGGAGATGCAGGCAGATACCGCCGTTGTCACAGAGATTTTGAACGAAGTCTATGAATTCAACAGGCTTAAGAAGCGGGCGAACGTTCTGATCTTTCCGTCGCTTGAAGCCGGCAACATCGCATACAAGCTCATGGCGAGGCTGGGAGGCGCAAAGGCGATCGGGCCGATCCTTATGGGAACCAGTGAAGCGATTCACGTGCTGCAGCGCAACGGTGACGTGGAAGACATAATCAATACGACCGCCCTTGCTGTGCTGGACGCGCAGGCACACAAGAAGACTTCATGACCGGAAGAGCCGGCCACGGCGTAGTATGATGATTGTCCACCCTGATCTTTAGTTAGGATATGATGAAGTATGAGATTCGAATGGGACCCGAAAAAGGCCCGCTCAAATCTACGAAAACACAAAGTGCCGTTCGAGGAAGCCGCAACGCGTTGAGGGACCCGATGAGTGCAACAGGCCTCGATCCGGATCATTCGCAGAGCGAAGAACGATTCGTTACTTTCGGCATATCAGAAAGGGGCAGGTTGTTAGTAGTGGCGCACACTGAAGAAGATGAAACTATTCGAATTATCAGTGCCCGCGTTGCGAGCAAGGGAGAGAAGAGAATATTTGAAGAAGGTTAGCCAAACCGACAATGATGAATTACGTGCGGAGTATAAACGGTCAGACTTCCCGGAGGGCTTTGTGCGCGGGAAGTACGCAGCCCGTATTCGCGAGTCATCGAATGTTGTCGTACTGAAGCCGGAGGTAGCTGAAGCATTTCCAAATGATGAAGCGGTGAACAGAGCTCTCCAATCACTTATAGAGCTTGCCCAAAAGGCGACACGCCCTAAAAAACGCTCAACCGGTGACACGGCAGGGGGACGAGATGCCGGCTAAGAGAGACGATGAAGGCATTACCTGGTGATTTAGTAGGTGGATTATTCAGGTTCACATAAACGGTCAATAGGGTAAATTTGGCCAAATTCAGGTATCAACCCTCACTTGCGAACCGCCGCCGATGCAAGATCAAACCGCCAGTAAAACCGCGCTGGCGACCGCTTATATCCGCGCCGCACACCAATTGCTGGACGACAAGCCGCTCCTGCTGAGCGATCCGGTCGCCCTGCCGTTGCTGGGCGCGCACGCCGTCGAAACCATACGCGGCTCCCTGGCCCGCCACCAGGGCTCCGGGGGGAAGGCCCTGCGCTCCCATGTCGTGCTGCGCTCGCGCTTTTCCGAGGACAGGCTGGAAGAAGCCGCCGCAAAAGGCGTTACCCGCTACATCCTGGTTGGTGCCGGATTCGATAGTTTCGCGTTGCGCCAGCCTTTATGGGCGCATGCGTTGAAAATCGTCGAGGTCGATCACCCCGCCACCCAGTCGGCCAAGCGCGAGCTGATCGCGAAGAGCGGCTTGCCGGAGCCGGAGAATCTGATCTTTGCCGGGGCCGATTTCGAACGCGAAGAGCTCGGCGAGGTCCTGGCCCGCTGCGGTATCGGCCACGGCGAACCGGCGTTCTTTTCCTGGCTCGGCGTTACCATGTACCTGGAAGAAGCGGCGATCGACGCGACATTGCGTGCGATAGCGGGATTTGCCCCCGGCAGCGAAGTGAGCCTGACCTTCAGGCAGCCTTTGGATGCCGCCTCATCGAAGCTTGCCGCCATTACTTCCGGCCTCGGGGAGCCTTTCGTCAGTTTTTTTACCCCGGAGGAAATTGAGGCGAAATTGAGGCACACCGGGTTTTCCGGCGTCGATCTTCTGACGCCGCAAAAGGCCGAAGCGCTGTACTTTACCCCTGTGCGAAGCGACTTGCCGGTACCCGAACAGTCAAGCATCCTTTGTGCGTCGGTCTAGACCTGATGCAATCAAGTATCGTTTCCCGATCGTTTATAACTTTATCTCTAACTCTTCGAATGAATATCTCACTAAATCTTTCAAGCTTAATGTGACTCATTGCTATCCGAACCGATGCCGCTTGCACCTGGGGAAATGCGAGACGGGAGCAAGGCGGACCGCGCTCTCAGGAAGCCGCTTTGGATGTGGAAATGCTGGAGCTGCGCAACTGGCTGATGACGACATGAAGCGGTTGTAAAAAGCCGAGGAGTGAAATCACGCTGAATACCATCAGAGCCGCGAGAAGTTCGGGCGAATGCAGAATGGAGACAGTAATCGGACCTCTCAGCCGGCTGGCAACCAGGGTATAGGTGCAGACCAGCGGAAGCGTGCCGAACACGGTGCTGACAAGAAAGGTGGAAAAAGGTACCCGTGCCATGCCGCAGAATACGTTGATCAGCGGATTCGGGAACCAGGGGGAGCAGCGTAACAGCGCCAGCATGAGGAAAACGTTCTTGACTTTGAGCCTCTGTAGCACAGGTGGTGATGACGTGGTTTTGCGGAAAAAATAAAGCGAGGCAACGGACCCCAAAGTGACGGCCATGACGGCCAGTACGCTCCCTGTTACGAAGCCGAACAGGTACCCCGCAGCGAGATAGAATAAAGGGTTGGTCGGCACCGAAAAGAAAACTGTGCCGGCAAACAGCAGGATGAAGGTCCCCATGCCGAGCACCAGGGGCCAGGAGAAGGGCTGCTGAGCAGCCGCCGACTGCAGCAGTGCAAAAAGCTTGTGGCTCCTGGTCAGGGCATAAACTATCCCTGCCATCGCGACCGCCAGATACCCTGAAAGTAGGTATTTGTGGGCGTTGCCGGTCATGAGGATTCCCCTCGTACCTTCAGGTACGCCTCCACCCTCTCGCGGATCGGTTCCGGAAGCGCCATGATCCATTGGTGGTCTTCGGGCAACAGCGTGTTCATTGGAAAGCGCTGGTAGGTATTCCAGAAAAGTGCGCTCTTGTTCTGCAACAGACCGTTCTCGGCATACAGCTTGAGCGTGTGAAACGACTTCGCCGTGAAGGTGTTGTCCAATATCAATCCTGCGCTTGCGGCCTCGGTTGCCTGGCTCCGGATCTCAGGCGTCACTTTCCCGTACTCGGGATGCCAGCTCACGTTGTCGTAGACAAAACCCTGCCGCAGCACTTCCTGACCGGAGCAGGCCTGCCGGGTGCCGGGTGCAAGTCCCATGCGGTTCAGCCATTCAAGCGCCTTATCCAGAAGCGATTGGGCGTTCGCCACCAGAAAGGGGGTGTCGAGGTCCCCGTTCACCGCCAGCCGGGCGGCCCAGCTCTTATCCTGTGAACACGTTCCAACCACCTTGGTAGGCCATCCCAAAAGATAGCAGCCGAGCACCAGTCCCACCGTGGTGGCGCCACTGCCCAAAGGTACGAAGATGTAATCCGGAGGGGCTTCCAACGAGCAGGCGCCGCTCTCTACCTCCTCTGCAAGTTCCATAAGCGCTTCCACGTGCCCCATGACCGTCAGTGGCGAGGATCCCCCCGGCGGGACATAAGCCTCGGCTGACTCCTCGGAAATGTGGGGCTTTACTTGCGCCATGAGTATCGAGAGTCCGACCGAGGTGTCCCCCTCCAGAAAACGGAGCCTCGAGCCGCTTGCCACCAGGAGTCTGAGTTTGGTGATAACGTTGTGCGTGATTTCCTGCGGGTAGAGCATCAACTCGACGTCCATCGGCTTGGCGACGCCCTCTGGTCCGAAGTTTCCGGAGCGCGCTGCCAGGACAAGATGAGCGCAATGGTTGCTTCCGAAAGCTCCGTGAGTGTACACCTTCTTTACCCCGCATAGCGCGAGGTTCGGGAGCAGGAACTCGTACTTCCTGATCTTGTTGCCGTACAGCGGGGACAGATCGCTCCCCTCGTCCTTGATATAGAGCCGGCTCGTCCCGGCAAGGGTTTGCAGCGCGGAGTTGGCCTGGTAAACCGGTGTCGGCCGCTGGAACATCGAGGTCCAGGGGAGGAATCGGGCGCCAGTATCGGTCTCGGCCACACGCTCGCCGAGCAGGCCGGAGGTCCGCAACCCTGCCGGACCGTCCTGAAGGCTGCAGATATTGGCTATCTGAACCAGCCCCGCCGGCTTTTCCCCGAACCTCAGCCAGGGATAGCGGCGGGTCAAGGCGAGAGTGGCGTCGGCTTGGCACGGGCTTCGAGGCAGCATCTCCTGCTTGATCGGTTGACCCCGGAAGGCGGGCGCCGCATCGGACCAGATGTCTCCGAAAAAGTGTCGGGACTGGCTGGCAGCGAGGCCTACCGCAGCCACCGCAGAGATTTTCAAAAAATGTCGTCTGGTGAACATTTAGGCCCTCCATGTGGAACATGGTCAGACACTCCACGATACCTGACCAGCTTCGCAGAACCGAACTTATGGTATTCCCGGCGCTCCTGGCCGGTATTCGGGTCCTTGACGGACATCGCAGCCTGGTAGGCGTTTGTATTGCCGTTTCCACGTACCGCTTCTGCTTGCCGCATCGTGGACTTAAATCTGTTCACGGTACGATATTGATAGTCGAAAAGGGGATTGCACGTGCGAAGCGGGATTTAAGAATTTGGTTCTTCACTGATCACTGTTCACTCGCGAAGCGTCGCCATTCCCAATCCACGGGGTTTATATCTATGCTACTCGAATTCAGCCTGAATTTGCAAGACGATTGCTTCCCAAAAATGGCAATAGGGCAATCCTGATGGCAAACCCATAAGGGACCCGAAACAGAAACATAGCAATTGCTCAAGCTCTCCCTGATGGCAAGGCCGAAACACTGGTTGGAAAAGCGGCGTCCTTGAAAGGAGAACAAATTTACCATGCCTTTTGATACCAGTTCATTATTGCATTTTCCGGGTATGATATAAAATGACTTACAATTGAATGCGACCGGGGGTGCTCCCGTCGTTAAAGGGATCTGAGATAATACTCTTGGTTCCTGATCCAGTTAAGCTGGGGATTTTCCAGGCAGGTTCCCAAGGCAATTACCCGATACTATGGAGATACTTCCGCTGCCCATCACGGTAAATGAGGGTTCTTTTTAAAAAGGTCAAAATTCTTATCCGCCGTTTTTCGGATTTCCGGTCGAAGGTTGTTGTAACAGTCCCAAAACCCCTTAGTCGCCCGGCTTTTCATCAGATATCCTTGAACTCTCCATCTTTAATGTCGTTCAACGCTGATTTAATGAGCTTATCCAGCCTGCCGGATTTCAAGTCTTGCTCGATTTCGCCATCCCACCTCTTCTGCTCGTAATCCGCAATCCACAACGCCAGAGTCCGGAATTCTTGAGCAGGTAGCTTTTGAATGGCCGCCTTAATATCTTCCAGTCGCTCACAGTCCATGGCTTCTCCTCGTATGAGAGACTATATACAATACCTAGTAAAACAATATCATTTCCATTGCGCACCCCTTAGCGATGTGCCCCGCGTAGCGCGGAAGGCGCCCCGCTTATTCTTGACGCTCCGCCAGACGGGGTTGTCAGCGGGGCGACTTGATCGAAAAGAATGCCCTCAAGGGCGAAAGTACCATCAGGGCTTCTCGTTACAATAAGCAGCCTTCTTGATTAGTGTTGATTATTCCAATATTTGGGTATAATGTAAAAGCGTTTACAATTGAATACAGCCGGGGGGTGCTCTTCGACCGAGAGCTGAGATAATACCCTTGGAACCTGATCCAGTTAATGCTGGCGGAGGAATCGGCTAAGTATGGTTTTTGAAAGGCCGTTTTTCTCCGGGACGGCCTTTTGCTATTTTCTGGGAGGAGTCCTCTATATCTCAGTTCATCTTCCGGATATTCTACCGATCCTGACCAGGAGGACGTGATGGCGACACAGCTTGAATCTGCCCGAGCAGGCATAATAACCGAAGAAATGAAAAAAGCGGTCGAAAACGAGCCGGTCTCCCCGGAGGAACTGCGGGACCTGATCGCTGCTGGACTCGCCGTTTTGCCAAAGAATGTAAACCATTCATTCCCCAATCTCAGGGCGATTGGTAAAGGGCTCAAGACCAAAGTCAACGCAAACCTCGGGACGAGCGGGGAGTGTTGCTCCTTAGATTTCGAACGGGAAAAACTGGATGCGGCCATCCGCGCCAAGACCGATTCCATAATGGACCTCTCTACTGGGGGAGAACTTTCGGAGTTCAGGAAGTTTTTCCTGGATAACTCACCCGTCATAGTTGGGTCGGTTCCTATTTACGGGGTTGCTTCCGAAATGATGCAGCGGCATCAGGCGCTTGACACGATGGACGGAGAAGAACTCCTTAGAAGCATTGAAAGGCAGTGTTCCGAGGGGCTTGATTACATCACGGTGCACTGCGGAGTTACCCTCGAATCGGTGAAAAAGCTCGAAGTCTACGAGCGGATCATGCCCTGCGTAAGTCGGGGCGGCTCCATTCATATGGCTTGGATGCGCAAAAACAAGAAGCAGAATCCTCTTTACGAGTTCTACGACGACCTGCTGAACATTGCATATAAATATGACGTTACCCTGAGCCTCGGGGACGGCTTTCGCCCCGGTGCGATCCTGGACGCTACAGACGGGGTTCAGTTGGAAGAGCTGATGATTCTGGGTGAACTGGCGAGAAGGGCGCGTAAAAGAAACGTTCAGGTGATGATCGAAGGCCCCGGGCACGTGCCCCTGAACCAGATTACCGCGAACGTCATACTCCAGAAGAAATTGTGTGACGGGGCTCCATTTTATATCCTGGGGCCGCTTCCGACCGACATTGCCGCAGGCTACGATCACATTACCGCCGCCATCGGGGGCGCGATTGCCGGGGCCGCCGGAGCCGATTACCTCTGCTATGTAACCCCGGCGGAACACCTGGGGCTGCCCAATGCCGACGACGTGCACCAGGGAGTTATGGCTGGACGGATTGCCGCCCATATAGCGGATATCGCGAAAGGACTTCCGGGTGCCATCGAGGCGGACAGGCGCATGTCGATCGCGCGTCGGGACCTGGATTGGGACGCGATGGTCCGTGAAGCCATAGACCCGGATCTGGTGAAAAGGCGCCTCCAGGTCACCGAGGACCGTGAAGGCTGCAGCATGTGCGGAAAGCTTTGTGCCGTGAAGATCAGCCGGGCGATTTGATCACTGCGGGCTTCGATGCCCGTCGTCCGGGTAGTGCTTTTATCGACAGCGTGCTGAAAATTCTGCAATTTAAATATCTCCAGGCTCTGCCGGGTGGGGGAAGGTTTCCCCCGCACCCCCCAGGATTTCGGCCTCACGGCGGTGGGCCGTAGGCCCCCGCCGTTGCGCCGCACTGAGCCGCCCAGCGGCAAGGGGGTGTGGGGGGCGCAGCTCCCCACGCTTTTTCTAGTATCTTGTTTGCAGAGTTTTGTGCACACGATCCTTTTATCGGTTATCTACAGACATGCTTCCGGAATGGAGCGCATGGACCTTAAAACCCGCCTTAAAGCGGTCCTATCCTCTCTTGCTCACTCTTATATCGGCCCCATTGTCCGGCTGGATAATCAGACCGCTCATTGCATTCTTGCCGCGAGTGTCTTTATGAGCCGGTCAGGAAAAATCTCCGGCTCCGAACAGCACCTCTGGATTAACCGGCTGCTTGCCGGCGGGATTCGCACGGAGACCGATTTGCGTTCGTGGCTGGCGGCGTCTTTTTCTGCTTCGTCCCGGAGGTCGTGGGACACTTGCCGCAAGCAGGCCGATGAGTTGCTGGGAGCAGGGGTGGGTGTATTCGGTTGGAGCGCCCCGTCTTCGGATTCATCCGCCAGGGAAGCCCCCTTGCAATCAATTGGGTGTCCTTGCCCTGCGGTCCTGTTCTGCAAAGGCCGGTTTGACTACGATCTGCCCCTGTTAGCCGTATTCAATTCTCGAAAACCCAGGCTCGTTTCTCCTCATTCAAACTGGCTCAAAGCTCTGCGGTCCTGCTTTCTCAGCCTGGACTCACGAGAGATCGCCCTTGCCGGCAGCACCGGAACTATCACCTACGATCTGGTCTGCGCTCATGCCCGGCGTTCTGGATTGCCTCAACTCCTTGTCGTTCCGGGTCCACTTGTCAATGCGGATCGGGAGCTGTTGCAAAGATATGGTGATGAAAGCGTAAGCCGGATCCCCTTACTTTCGTGTATGCTCGACGCCGAATCGTGTTCCAAAAGACAGGCGCAGGTATGCCGCGACCGGGTTCTCGCCGCACTGGCCCATATTCACGTTGTGCTTGAAATCCGGTCCCGAGGAAACCTCTCGGCCGTCCTTGAAGGAATTCAGGCAAAATCACCCCGGCCGCAGATCGTTTTCGATCCCGAAGAGACCAGCTTATCGAACGCTGGAAATCGTACCCTGCTAACTAAATTCCCCGAGCATGTGTACGGATTCAAGCTCCCCGGGCCCGGGGATTTGCCCTCCCTGAATCCTGTCCAAACTTACGACCCGGCAAATAAAAATTCGCCCCTGTCTTCTGAACGGGAGCCTATGCCATGGGGCTTTGGGTACGCCCCCCGCCACGACGAAATCATCTGGGGCGACTACCTCTACCACTACACCAGGGCAAGCGCCGGTCCATGGCGCGGTGAGACTTACATGGAGTATCTTCTTAATCTGCTGGACGAACGTCCCCTGTCGGGCCATTCGGCCCTGGAAACGCTCATTCGCATACTGCAGGAAGGGCTCCTTCGGGCTGGTTCGAAGATGGTTCGGTGCAAGGCGCAGGTCATCTCATGGAGTTCGCATCCTCCGGGTGAGCTGTTTGAGATGCGAAAGTGGAACCGGGGACACGCCAGGTGGACTGTCGAACCTTACGGCATTGCGGTACGTCGGGATATATTGCGCTCGCTCGGGGCGAAGCCGGCTATATACGGCAGTGACCAGGTATATGCCCGGCTTGCCGAATCCGAAAGATATCGTTTTCAATTGAGCCGTTCCGGCGCGTCTGCCTCCTGGAGACACGAGCGCGAGTGGCGTGTCCAGGGAAGCCTGGCGCTGGATAAAATAGAATCTGACGGGGTATTTGCATTCGTGCAAACAGAGGAAGAAAAGGAAAGGCTTTGCGGCCATGTAAAACCCGGGCTGCCGGTAGTGGTCCTCGACGCCTCGCTGTGATTCCAATCGGCCGGATCGAAGCTCCGGCGACAAGTCACAGATCGACATAGGAGGGCTGGGTGGAGTTTCCATTTTTGAACCAACATAGAGGCACTATGGCATTTCTGGAGCACATTGTGAGAATCAAGACCGGCCTTTTCGATGCCAAAAACAACATTTTAAGGCATGAAGAAAAGGGGAATTTGGTAATTCCTGATGCAAATGCAAGGTGTTGTCTTGGCCCGACCCAATGCCGCTAACCTTACCTAAGGGAGCTTCACCTGAACCCGCCAGGGCCTGGTGGAGGGGTGTTCTGGACGCTCCCTATACCCTGCACAGTTCAATAGGTGTAGGGGATGATATACGAACTGCAACGATGGATATCATACCGGATCATGCTGGATCAGTTCTCCCAGGTGGGCTACGAGACCGGAAGCTTCTTTTGAAAAAGTTGGGTTAGTAATGTGGTATGCCAGAGACAATGAGAGGGAGTCTCTCATCGCCTCTGACAAAGCTTATCCGGATTCATAAACGTATCAGATGTCTGCTACTTTTTCAAAACCTCTGCGCCAGCCGTGGCTACCTCATGGTCGTCTTCCACGCTGCTGCCGCTGACACCAATGGCGCCAATAATGGTGCCATTTTTGTCAACCAAAGGCAGACCCCCGGGGAATGTAATCAGCCCGCCATTTGAAAACTCGATATTATACAAGGGCTTGCCTGGTTGTGCCAACTCCCCCAATTTGCCAGTGGGCATATTGAAGAAACGTGCCGTCTTCGCCTTCTTTATGGCAATGTCTATACTGCCCAGATAGGCCCCATCCATGCGGACGAATGCCTTAAGGTTGGCGCCGGCATCTACAACTGCAATGTCCATTAACGTTCCTTGCTTTTCAGCTTTTGCCCGAGCGGCTGAAACAACGGCCGAAGCCTGTTCCAAGGTGATATCATTGCTCACTGCACTCCCTGCCGCGACCGCTGAACTTGAAACCAAACTTGTAGCGGTGAAAACGGCTGCGGAGAACATAACGCACAACAGGAACATTCTTTTCGTCTGAAATGTACTGTTCTTCGTCGACATCTGCTCGGTCTCCTCATTTTGTCTTTCATAAATGCAGCCATGTTTTTGATCCGGGTCTTCCTGCCCGCCTAAAAGCCCAATATTGTCGGATACTCCACTTGAGTGCCCAGTAGCGATGGATCTCCAAGCCATAAGATATTCTACCGAGAGTCACTCATCCATGGTCCCCACCTCCCTTCTCGCCGGACTTGTCACTGATGAAACAGAGCTTTGAGTCTTTCGATCGGCAATTCTCTATAAGGTCCACCTTCCTTGACGCTCTCAATTGAACACACTTTCCATTTGTCCGGTTCAGTCTTTTCTCCCTCTATCAGGGCTTCCTGCATAATGTGTGTCGCTGTCTCCGAATTAGGAACTGACAATGTCCAGGGGCCGTTTCTTCGATGACGACCCCTTTGACGATCTGACTAGGCTTCTTTACTGGCGCGCCCCCGTTTCACTCTGACCGGCATTCTTCCAAGGCATAGCGGTGGAGGAGATGAGAGCAGCAACCCGCAAAGAGACCTTGAGAGCGGCGCAAAACAGAAAGCACGCGTATGAGCTCCGGATAGGATTCCTATCGGACATAAAGCTTGACCTGTTGAAGGCCGGCGGAGCGCCACGGACTGTTTGCGGGAAAAGATCCCTGTCCACGGGGCGAGATCGCAGCCGGGGTCATATTGACTGGAATAATGGATCGACTACTGCGCTATGCATGCAAACTGCATGTTGGGATCGGGTTTTGCCCGAAAAAACTTCCGTTGTGCCCATGAAGCTACAAAAACCATACAATTTCCCAATAGAATACGCAAGTTATATGTCAATTCACAAAATTCTTGCCGGACGGCCAATAGACATCGAAGACGTCCGCTCGATAATTATCAAAAACTCAAACTCCAATCCCGAGTATACAAGGAAATGGCTTAGAGAATTCGACCTTTCCATGGAATCAGGTATTTTTACGACCGTGCTTGATGATTTGCTAAAGGAAGTCGATCACCGGTAAATATCCGAAAGCTTCGTTACCAGATCTTTTTCAGCGGCGACAGGGGCGGCTCAGGCTTTGTCATCGTGAATCTCGGCAATGCCCTGGTAGGGGTCTGCTCACGAAACGGGAATAATCCTACGCCAAGAAAATTCATCATTGAAAATCGCACACTTGGCTGATCGCCAGATCAGACCCCTCGAGGGGAGAACTGGAAGTGGGCGATAACCTAACTTACTGACTTTCTTACTGGCACTCAACCTTAACGTACGATAATTTCCCAATCGTGATCAGACCCCTGGTTGGCCAAGGTGGGTGGCGCCAGGGACGAACAGACGTCGCCAAATCAAGGGACTTACATGCCGGAGAACAATCCGGAGTTGGAAAACAGTGGGTTGCTGGGTAGGCATGACACATGCAAGCATTTTACATGAGCGAAGCCCATCTTTCAAACCAGACCCCCCAGAATCTAACACTCTCCAATTCGCAAATTCGATAACCATGACAGGGGTGTTAATCGGCCCCAGGGAGGGAACATCCGTAATGTCAACGGTCACATTGGGCATCTGCGGTACCGAGAGGTTGACTAGGAGCCCGTACTTCAGATCCAGTGAACGAGCGTAGGTATAGATTGCCTGGCTTAATTTGCTGGCGATTCGATCGATAGGGAGCCTGCAAACATTTATTTATGCGTATTTGCGGGTTGTTAGCGAAAAAGCGGCTTGAGTCACGCCTGTTTTACGACCCTCCTTGTAACATCCATGAACGCCTGCAAGGTGGGTGATATCCACCTGTCCCGAAACCAGATCATTAATATCGCCACTTCGATGGCCCCCTCCGACCATGGAAGGATGACCAGTTTTTTCCGCAGGACCTCTTCGGCTACTGCAACTTCAGGAAGGACAGAAACTCCCAGACCGGAGATAAGGCTGCTTTTGATTACTTCAACACTGTTAAACTCGAACAAGTTACATGAGCTGACCTCTTCATCTTTCAGCATCTGTTCGAAAATTCTCCTGTAACTGCAGTCTACCTTGGAAAGAAGCACCGTCGCCCCTGCAAGATCACGTGTATGCACACTCCGTTTTGAGCTAAGGGGGTGATCTGGGCTTGCGACGAGCACTACCGATTCAAAACCGAGTGTTTCCACCTCGAGATCCTGTGCGCTGATGGATTCGGCAAGCAAGAAGGCCAAGTCGGTTACTCCCTTGCGCAAGTCCTTCTCTAACCCCTCAAGAGCACAAGTGATGAAATTCAGTTGAACCTTCGGAAACCTGGTGTGGAACGCCTTTATTACGGGCGGCAGGCGGTGAACTCCAAAAGATTCCGGAATCCTCACCGTAAGCGAGCCCACCGGTTCTTTATCGGCTGTGACCGCCGAGTTAGTTTCATCGATCAGGTCTAATATCTTATTTGCGTATTGGAGAAGCAGGGTCCCATTCTCGGTCAACTGAACCCGTTTCCCCAAACGATCGAAGAGCTGTACGCCCAGCTCTTCTTCCAGCGTTTGTATCTGAACCGAGATGCTGGATTGAGCGTAATTAAGCTGCCCCGCTGCTTTATTGAAGCTCAGAAGATTCGCCACTGTCCTGAAAGACTTGAGTTGTCGGATTTCCATTTCGATCATCAAATCGTCTAGAACGATTAATATCTTCAAAACAATTCGTTGGACTCGATATCAATTGCTCAGTATTCTCATAACACGATTGAAACTGTACTTCAACAAAAAGAAAAGGAGGCCGAAAAATGCACGCAGCACAGGTGGGCTTGCTTAAGAGAGTAATGAACCTGGTGCTTGAAGCCTTTGCTGTGCCGAATCGAAATAAGTCGGCGGCTGCTTGCGAAATGAACGGCAAGATGTACCCGCATGGCTTTGAGATCAGGGAAGGCGCAAGAATCGTGGAGTGTGTCGACGGGCGGTGGGAAGAGCGGATCGATTTTTTTGTGACCGCCGGACCTTAGGAAGCTCAATTCATAAAAAGAGGAGTGCTGAAAATGAGCGAAAAGAAGAGGGCGGAAGTCGAACAAAGGGTTTTCGAATACTTCCAGTCAGGCTTTAACTGCGCGGAGGCCGTATCGAAGGCAATGGTGGAATTGTATTCAAAAGAAACCCATACCGCCATTCCGAGTGTGGCCACTGGTTTTGGCGGAGGAGTCGGGGGGTCGAAAGCTGAAACATGTGGGGCATTGAACGGAGGCATTATTGCCATTGGGTGCATCTTTGGGAGACAGGACCCAAAGGAAGACAAGAAGGCAGCTTACGAATTCGCGGCCGAGTTCAGGGAAAAATTCATCGAGACTTTTGGATCAAGCACCTGCCGGACCATCCTGGAACGATTCGGAGAGCAGGAAAACCTCATCGAGTGCAAAAAGCTGACTGCCCGTGCTGCGGGAATCCTTCACACTATGCTCGATGGCGTCATTTCAGGCGTGACACGCAAGGCGCAAGCCAATCTTGGGTAAATCTTGCGGGGCAACCGGACTCACTGAGAATCAAGCGCACACTCGGCAGGAATGAAGTTCGGCTGCCCCGACCAAAGGGAAACTGACCTGGGGCCGCATGGTATTCCGATGAATTCAAGCATCCAGTCCCACCTTGGCTTTTGGGCATTCGCCAGTATGGCATCGGGCTTCTTGGTCGGGAGAGTTTTTCCCGGGCTCGCTTTAGACTTTTTCATTCCTTTCGCTCTTTTCATCATGCTCTTCCCGGCAATGCTGGATATTGAACTACACAAGATGCGGCACGTAATGGTCAACCCCAAATTGCTGGTGATTTCTCAATTCCTCAACTTCATACTGGCGCCCCTTCTGATCTTCTTGATATTACGCCTGCTCTCTTCAGACTTCAGCCGGGGCCAGATGATGGGGGCCATAATCTTTGCGGTGATGCCCTGCGGTGGAATGGTCCCTGCCTACACGAGCATGCTGAAGGGAAACGCAAACCTTGCCGTATGCATCATGGCGTCCAGTCTAGTCTTGAGCATTGGAATAGTCCCTATTTCGATTGAGCTTCTTGCAGGAGAGTCGATCCGGACGCCCTGCCGTCTGATAGCTCAGTCCCTGGCGATCTGTATCGTCATGCCCATTATTTCAGCCTGCCTGCTTCGAAAATATGTTGTCGCCAAGACGGGGGTGTATGTCTATGAAAGGCTCAAAATATGCTTGAAAGCCTTGTCGGGCTTCGGACTCATATTGATGGTTTTCATTGTTTTCGTTTCGAATGGCAAACTCCTGTCGAGAGAACCTTCGGTGATCCTGAAAATTGTCGTTGTGGCAATCCTCTTTTTTGTCTCCCAGATAGTCTGTTCCATGCTGCTTGCCAAGGCCGCCCGAACGTCCCGCTCTGATTTCATAGCCTTTGTTATCAGTACCACGGCAAACAACACGGCGCTGGCCATGGCTCTGGCGACCTCCTATTTCGGGTCTGAGGCATCCCTGTTCATCGCCGTAGCCGGACATCTGGTACAACTTCCCGGTATGCTGGTTTTTCTTAAAATCTCCTCATTAATAAGGTAGGAAACCGGAGCATGAGTGCCTTGCTACAGATTGGAGAAATTTAGATGATCGAAAATAGAAAAAGAAGCATTTCTTTGCTCATTCTCGGTCTGGCAGGCCTGCTGATTAGTACGAATGTGGAAATCCCCCTGATACCTCCTACGTGGTCTCAACCATTGAATAGCGTGTGGACCGAAGCCTCCTATAGCTTCTCTTCCCCATAAACGGACAACCATTAGATTCTTGCCGGTGCAACCCTTTGGCACTGTCGCAAGTCTCCAGCGCTTGCGTCCTTTCAAGGAAGCCGGGGGTGGTGAAAAGAGATTGTTCCTCGTGGTGCGAATGTGTATATACTTTTTCATTTGACTATGCGTTCCGGCGCTTCCGATCATGCTCCCCCGATGGTTATATAACGCCTGATAATCAAGGAAGGAATCGATGCAAATGGTTGATGGATCTGGCTGGCCGATGGAAGGTACCGCTCCGGAAGCTTATGAACGATACATAGTACCGGCATGGATGGAGGGGTGGGCGAAAACGCTTATTGAAAGAGCGGGGATCGGACAGGGCGACAGAGTACTGGACGTTGCCTGCGGTACTGGAATTGTGGCAAGGAGATCAGTCCACCTGGTCGGGCCGGATGGAAAGGTCGCCGGGCTTGATGCGGATGCCAATATGGTTCGAGCCGCAAAACAGTTCGCTGAACGTGAAGGGATATTTTCCATCGAGTGGCATCATGGTGATGCTTTGAGTATCCCTGTCCTGACGGAAGCATATGATGTAGTTTTGTGCCAGCAGGGGCTCCAGTTCGTTCGCGACAGGCTTGGAGCACTCCAAGAGATGTTTAGGGTTATGGTCCCGACGGGGCGGCTTGCACTCAGCGTTTGGAGGTCGATTGATCGTTGTCCGTTCCTTGCGGTTCTTGCGAGTGTGATAGAAAAATATCTCGGGAGCCAATCAACGGCTGCTTTTTATGCATCGTGTTCGCTTACCGGCCGTGAGGAACTTAAAGCCTTCATTGCAGGCGCTGGATTTTGCGATGTCCGTATTTATCTCGAAGTACAGATGGCGCGCTACCCATCCTTGCAAAGGCTTCTTCACGGTTATTTATCGGTCTTTCCGTTTTTCTCCGAGATTGCAGGTATGCCAGAAAAAGACAGGCAATGGATGTTAAATGAAATGATTGACCTTTTATCGGTTTTCGCGGATGACTCCGGTTTGGCTGTGCCTATGGAATGCCACATAGCAACGGCACGAAAATACAAGTGAGTAATTCCTCATTGAGTATTTCCATGGACGGACACCCAGTCGAGCTTCCGGTGTGGATTTCACCGCCGGAATGGTCCTAAGTGGTTTCCATCATCGAGTAGTCCTTGGGCAGGGCCATAAGGCAGATCCAGGGGGTTCTCATCGAAGCCGGCCCGGCTTCAATTAGCAATCTGTAAAATTCTGCCGTATCCACAGCCCCCCGCAGATTCATAGACTGGTGTGACCGGCGCTCACCCTCAAAGCCCTGTGGAGATCCTGTTCGACCTCGTAGGCGGAAACTAGTGTTTCGTCAACTAAATTATCTTAGGTTAAAACCTCTATTCGTCATTCCCGCGAAGGCAGGAATCCAGAGCTTTCTGGTTGGTTGAAGCGCTAAGTCGAACCATATAAAAACTTTGTTGACAATGTAATAGGGGCATCGTTATATCCGGGGTTGCAGGTAAAAGGCATGACGCAAAACAAATTTGGATGAAGCATCAGGCGAGCTTTGTTATCTTTGTGCTGTATGGGAATCAGGCGGCATAATTGGTGTGATCCATATATGCATTAGGAGGATAGCGTATGAACTTTACATCTCATTTTGCAATGGAACACTATAAACTGCCAACTCAAAACTAAGTCGTAAATAGTTGTACAAAGGTACGGGATCGCGGTCCGGCGGGATATATTACGCTTGCTCGGAGCAAAGCCCGCCATATATGGCTGTGAAGAGGTCTATTCCCGGCTCGCGGAATCAGAAAGATATCGTTTCCAGTTGAGCCGTTCCGCCTCCTGGAGACATGAGCGCGAGTGGCGTGTCCAAGGCGGCCTGGCGCTCGCAAAGATAAAATCCGCTCAGGGATTTGTATTCGTGCAGACCGAGGAAGAAAAAGAAAAGCTTTGCAGCCATGTTGAGCCAGGGCAGCCGGTAGTGGTCCTCGACGCCTGAATCTCCGTACCGGTTCACCAGGGCTTCAACTAAGAGCGGAGAAAAGCGCCTGTTTTTTTGCCTTGGCACATCTCGCGAAGCGCGGAGATGCTGTTAATCCTGTCAATCCTGCCTGAAAATCTTTGCCTCTGTGTCCTCTATAATCTGTTCCTTTCTCTACGCTCCGCGAGGCGTTTAGGCGGAAGGTCTCTGTGGTGAACGAATACAGGGTTTTCTCCTGCATTTTGCCGTTTCTGGTTGCCGTTTCTGGTTACCGGTTCTCGTTGCCTCTTCTGGTTGCCGTTTTGCTACCCTAAACTATTCATGCTATCCTGTTGCAGGATTGAAACGGATTTCCAGTAATTGAAAAATTTTGGGTTTGAGGAATTGGAACTTGTGAAATTTTCTATTTACCATTCGCTGTCCACTGTTTTCCTGAATTCAGCCTGTATTTTCTGGCGAGTGAATTGAGGAATCGAGGAATTCTGTCCACTACTCACTATTTACTATTCACTGTTTCCCTGAATTCGGCCTGTATTTGCAGGTAACCGAGCGCGCCAGGCAGAAAAAAACGATGGGCTGGCCCCATCTTAGCTCTTTGAAAAATGAATCCATCTGTACCCTGAAATGTGAAGGGCGAAGTTAGAAAGGTGAAATTCTCTCTCATCACCCTCCACTTTTCATAAGTATATGTTTTCTCATCGTCCTCTAAAGATCGACCCTAGCCCCTCGGAGCAGGCCACCGGTTTTTTGGAATTATCGAACGTGCTCCGCGGTGATAGCTTTTCGCCTTCGCGTCTTCGCGCCTTCGCGTGAGAATGACACTCTCGGCACCTTTGCGGTGGACCTTTACGCGAAAAAATCCGGAAACCCGACCAAAATGGACCATTTCATATCATCTGAAAAAAGAGCAATATACCCGGTGAGTCACGGATCGGCCGGCAGTTAAGGGTCTATCCTGGGTGTCATGAATTTTGAGCAGAATTTACAAAGGAGAGAAATGGACAAACTGAGTCAAGACCCCATACCTCGCGGAAAGATCGGAATCAGGCTTATTTTCACTCTTATTTTCCTGGTCATCCTCAGCCTGATGCACTTCATCATCCAAATGACAACCCTGATCCAGTATGTGATACTCCTTATAACCAGGAGCTACAGCGAACCGCTCCGCTCCTTTTCAAACAAAGCGGCAGCCTATGTTTACAGGATCATACGCTACATCACTTTAAACGATAATATCCGTCCGTTCCCGTTCACCGATTTCCCGCAGGAAATCGAAAGCCCGGAAGACAGGGCAACGTTCGATTAGGAGGTAAACATTCACCGCAGAGCCACAGAGGACACGGAGGAAACCAAGACTCAACAAAATCGATAAAGGTCTCAGGGCTTAGAAATAGCCATTTTTATAAAGCCTGTTAATCCCATTATCGACGGCTTGCGAAGTATTTCTCCGTGTTCTGTGTGTCTCCGTGGTGAAATGGCTTCCCGCTTCCCGTTCCGCTTATCCCCGGCACCGCGCCTCCTGTTGCACCTCTTCAAGCTTTTCCACCCACTGCGCCATTCGCGCGCGGTTTTTCTTCCCACGTCCGCGGATAAGCATTTCCCGGTTTTCTTCATCGCCGATCGAAAACTTTATGTCCCATCGTTCTGAAGGGAGAAGCCTTCCAAGGCGGTCGGGCCATTCGATTACCGCCACGCCCTGTCCGAAAAGAGACTCCTCCCACGGGAGCGTGTCGAGGTCATCTGGCCCCGAAATACGGTAAAGGTCGATATGATAGAGGCGAACGCGTCCCGAGTACTCGTTTATTATGGTGAAGGTCGGGCTGGTTATCCGGACTTCGGGCCCGATGCCAAGCCCTCTGGCAATGCCTCGGGTAAGGAGCGTTTTTCCGGCGGCGAGGTCTCCCCAGAGCCCGAGGATGTCTCCGGGCTGGAGCAACTCGCCTATTCTGCGGCCAAGGAGCAGAGAACACTTCTCACCAGGGGAATGGAGGAGGAATTCCTTCATGTCCTAATCTCTATTGCCTTCGAGAAGGCCCAATACGACGGGGACTTCGTCCAGCATGTCGGTTGCCATAAGCCCTCGGGTGCTGATCCCCTGGAATATGCGGTCGCATGCGGCCCCGTGGACATAAGCCCCGAGGCAGGCGGCCCGAAAAGCATCGAATCCCTGGGCGAGCAGACCGGAAATGATCCCCGTCAGAGTGTCTCCCATTCCTCCGCTGGCCATTGCGGGATTTCCCGTGCTGTTTATCGCAAGCTTTCCATCCGGCGCCGCAATAATAGTCCGATGCCCTTTGAGCAGGAGCACCACGCCGTATTCTCTGCTGAACCTCGATGCGGATTCGATTCGGTTGCGCTGGATATCCGGCACGGTGCAGTGACAGAGCCGGGCCATCTCGCCGGGATGCGGCGTGAGCACGAGCGGGACTTTTGCCTTGCGAAGGATGTCCGGGTCTTCAGATACCGCAGTTATCGCGTCAGCGTCGAGCACCATGGGGCAGGGGGCATTCCGGAGAAGTTCTTTTACGAGGGTCGCCGTGTCCTCATTTGTCGAGATTCCGGGGCCTGTCGCCAGGGCTTGTTTTCCCTTCAGGAAATCGAGAATTTGATCCAGCGCGGCAGAGGCGGGGGTCCTTTCGGGCGTTTCGGCAATAGGAAGGGTCATGGCCTCAGTAAGCTTGACCTCCATGATCGGGTTCAGGCTTTCGGGAACGAAGAGCGTAACCAGGCCTGCGCCCGCTCTTGCGGCCCCGAGGCAGACAAGGGTCGCAGCCCCGGTTTTCCCGGGGGAGCCTGAAAGAACACAGACATGTCCGGCCTGCCCCTTGTGCGTTTCCGGGCGGCGCGGCTCGACCCACGATGATAGAAATTCCCCGGTGAGCCAATAGCGCTCGATTCCGACGGATTGGACGAGCCCCGGCGGAATTCCGATATCGATAACTTCGATCTGGCCAACCAGTTCCGACCCCGGTTCGATCAGATGGCCGATTTTTAAAAAGCCGAACGTGGCAGTGGCAGTGGCCTTGATTGCTGCGCCGAGAGGCAGTCCGGTTGTCGAGTCAAGCCCGGATGGAACGTCGACGGCAAGGACCGGAACGTTCAGCCCGTTTATTTTCTCGATTATGTTTTTGTAAAGGCCCTTTACCTCGGTATTCAGTCCGGTTCCCAGCATGGCGTCGATAACCGCATCGGTTCTTGCGGCCTGTTCCCATTGTGCGTCGAAATCTGCGGCCTCATTCCATACTGTTACGGGAACACCGATTTTCTCGATAATCCTGAAGTTTGTCAGCGCATCTCCGGTCAGCTTGAGGGGAGTGCGCAGGCAGAGGACGTTTACCTGTGCTCCTTTCGAATGAAAAATTCTGGCGAGAGCAAAACCGTCCCCGGCATTGTTGCCGCTTCCGGCCACTACCGTTATCCGCCGGTCTATGAGATCGGGGATCGCCCTTAAAAAGAAAGCGGCGGCGCCCTGTGCGGCATTTTCCATGAGAACGATTCCGGGGATGCCGATTTGGCGAATGGTCTGCTCGTCAAGTCCGGCCATTTCCTTGGCGCTAAGGACCAGCATGGGTTTCCTCCTCTGAGCGGATAGAAAAAATCTGGACGAAAATATCATAGATCGAATTTGAAAGAATCATATAAAAGTAGATGCAGAAAAAAGCAAAATTTGCTATGTATCCGACCTGCCGGATTCCGGGTGATCGTTTTCGAAGGTGTGGAGAATTTTTTCCCGGATCTTCGGTGACCGGATTTAATTGAGCTTCCTACTAAGCGACTTGAGCACCTGAGAAAGATTATTTTCAGTCAATTTTGGACTGGTATTTTGTGCAAAATGTGATATGGTCGCCCCGCTCTTGTGCATTATAGCGGTTTTCACTTTCCCACGCTGCGATCCCTCTACTGGTGCCTGACCCGCCGCACAAAAACCATTTTGCCGTGTTTTAGTTCACTTGTTCTGCTTTCTTCTGTGAGGAGCCATGATCTCCCAAAAGCTTATGACCGACTTTTTGGCAATAGCCCTGTACTTGCTCACTGGTGTTGCATTTGCAGTCGTTCCACTTATCATTTCAACCCTGGTTTCCAGGAGGAGCCACGGAACGCTGCGTGAAGCGACTTACGAGAGCGGCATGGAAACCATCGGCAGCGCCTGGATTCAGTTCACGGTTGCGTATTACATCTACGCCCTGATCTTTCTGGCCTTCGACGTTGACGTTTTGTACCTGTTCCCGGTGGCGCTGGTTTACGGCAAATATGCTTCTCGCGATTTGATAGAAGTTATCATTTTCGTCGGAATTTTATCTCTGGCAATTGTTTACGCCTGGCGAAAAGGAGTCTTTGAATGGAAAAGAAAGTGAGAGAGCCTGGCGAACCCGTCGTTCAATTTGCTCTCCTTGACGATATTTTGAACCTGGCGCGCGCCAATTCGCTGTGGCCGATGACCTTCGGTCTGGCTTGCTGCGCGATCGAGATGATGGCCGCAGGCGCCTCCCGTTTCGATCTGGATCGTTTCGGGGCAGGTGTTTTCAGGCCGTCTCCGCGCCAATCAGATGTCATGATCGTAGCGGGAACGATCTCCAAGAAAATGGGGCCTGTAATCAAGATGCTCTGGGACCAGATGCCAAACCCCAAGTGGTGCATTGCGATGGGCAACTGCGCCATCTCCGGCGGCCCTTTCGAGTATGACGCCCAGTATGCGATAGTGCCGGGGGCCCACCTTATCGTCCCGGTAGACATCGTAATTCCGGGGTGTCCTCCCAGGCCTGAAGCGCTCATCCAGGGGCTGCTCCTTCTACAGGACAAGATCACCCGTGGTGAGGACAGGAACTTGCTTCGCCGCTTCAAACGAGTCGGAGGCGAGAATTGAAATGAAAGTGCAGGAAATAGAACGGGTCATCCTGGAGAAGCTTCCCGGCACGGTTTTCAACAGGGACGAGACAGGTAAGACCGGAGCTTTGTGGTCCGCAGCCGTCGAGGTCTCGGGCATCAGGGATGCGGCAAAGGCTTTCGAGGCATCGGGTTTTTTCCTGGAAGACATTATGGCTCTGGATTTCGAGGATACTTTCGAACTCGTCTATCATTTCAACTGCTACGAACCCAGGTCTCGTGTGGTGGTGAGAGTGCTCCTTGGACACGACCAGTCGCCGCCTTCGATTTGTGATATCTTCGGCGGCGCGGGTTGGCTCGAACGTGAAGTACACGACTTTTTTGGGATCAGTTTTTCCGGAAATCCTGATATGAGGCCGCTGCTGCTTCCGGAAGACGCGGATTATCATCCACTCAGGAAGAATTTCGGCAAAGTCAGCGCCTATCGTAAGCGAGAAGACATCTATGGCTGAAAGACAAATTTCCTATCCGCCGGCATCGCAAAAGATTTACTCGTTAAATCTAGGACCTCAGCACCCCAGTACACACGGTGTACTCAGGATTCTTCTGGACCTGGACGGCGAATTCATAGTCAAAGCTGATCCGGTAATCGGTTACGGCCACCGTGGTCACGAGAAGATGGGTGAAAACAGGCTCTATAAGCAGTTTTTCCCGAACACCAGCAGGATGGATTATCTTTCCGGGATGATTTTTAACCACGGGTTCGCCCTGGCGGTCGAAAAACTCATCGAGATCGAGGTCCCCGAGCGGGCGAAATATATTCGCGTAATCGCCTCGGAGCTCAATCGCATATCGAGCCATCTGCTCTGGTTCGGGACCTACCTGATGGACCTTGGCGGTTTCACCCCCTTTCTGTACGCATTCGACGACCGTGAGCAAATCCTGGATATTCTCGACTCGGTGAGCGGTTCGAGGCTCACCTATTCCTATTGCCGTTTCGGCGGCGTCTGCCGCGATATCGACTCAGCCTTCATCGACATGACCCGTGCTTTTCTCAAGCGGATGGCCGGACGCTGGGCCGATTACGACGCCCTGGTAACCAAGAATATCATCTTTATCAATCGCACCCGGGACGTCGGTATCATCGATCGGGAGCTTTCCCGTAAATACGGGGTTACGGGTCCGAATCTTCGCGCCTGCGGGATTGAGTACGATGTTCGCAGAGCCGAACCCTATGAAGTCTATGACAGGTTTGATTTCGAAGTCCCGACCGGGTCCAGGGGCGATGCCCTGGACCGGTATGATGTGCGCTTCAAGGAGATGCAACAGAGCTGCCGAATAATCGACCAGGCCCTGGATCATCTTCCCGGGGGACCCTGCCTTGCGAAAGTTCCGCAAAAGCTCGTTCCACCTAAAGGAGAAGTCTATTTTGCCTTCGAGAGCGCGCGTGGTCTTACCGCTTATTATCTCGTAAGCGATGGCAGCCAAAGTCCGTACCGCTGTCATATCCGGGTGCCCAGCTTCGGCAATTTGAATGTTTTGAACGAGGTACTGCCCGAGACTATGGTTGCTGACGCAATTTCAATTCTTGGCAGCATCGACGTAGTTATTCCGGAAATCGACAGATAACAGAGAGGAAAAAGAATTGTCTGAAGGTTTTTTAAGTTCGGAATGGGTGCGGTTGATTCTGGGGCTGTTGATCGTGCTGGGATTCTCGCAATTGAACGCCTTGTTCCTGGTGTGGCTCGAGCGAAAGGTGGCCGGCCATATTCAATTGCGTCCCGGTCCGATGGAAGTCGGCCCTCACGGCCTGCTCCAGACAATTATGGATGGCGTTAAACTGATAGGCAAAGAGCTCATACTGCCGTTGCAGGCGGACAAGAAACTGTTTTTTGTCGCCCCGGTCCTGGTTTTCATGCCGGTGCTGGTTGGATTCCTGGTTCTGCCGTTCGCTCCCGACATGGTTATCCATGAAATGAATGTGGGGGTCCTCCTGATCTTCGCTTTCTCCACATTCACCGTTCTGGCCATTCTTGCCGGCGGGTGGGCTTCCAACAACAAGTATTCGCTGCTTGGCGCTGTCCGGTCGGTGGCTCAGAACATTGCTTACGAAATCCCGTTGTTGCTGGCGGTAATGAGCGTTGTGATCATGACCAATTCTCTGAGTTTTTCCGTCATTGTCAATGCTCAGAGGAATGTCTGGTTCATTTTCCTGCAGCCTGTCGCAGGACTCATCTACCTCATCAGTGCTACCGCGGAAACCAACCGCGCCCCGTTCGATATTCCGGAAGCAGAATCTGAACTCGTTGCGGGGTTTCATACCGAATACAGCGGAATGGGGTTCGGGCTTTTCTTCCTCGCTGAATACACCAATATGTTCATAGTCAGCGCCGTCGCAACCAGCCTGTTTTTCGGCGGCTGGAACGGTCCTTTTGGAATCAGCCTTGGAATACCAGGGGTTTTCTGGTTCCTTTTCAAAACCTACATTCTGATCTTCGTTATCATGTGGGTGCGCTGGACATTCCCGCGGATAAGGTTTGACCAGTTGATGAATTTCTCCTGGAAAGTGATGATTCCGGTCAGCCTCGTCAACCTCGTGGCAACGGCCATCGTTCTTAAACTCTTTTGATTGTGGAGTAAGATCGAAAATGAGTTATCTGAAGGATATATTTTACGGCGGCTTGAGTCTTGTCGAAGGGATGGCGGTCACCTTCCGGAGGCTGTTCCGTCCGCTGGTGACCGTCCAGTATCCACGTAAGACAATACCGCTTTTTCCCGCATTTCGCGGGCATACCGAGCTGAAGATCTTCAAGGATACCGGCACGCATAAATGCATCGCCTGCGGACAATGTGAGAAGGTCTGCCCGAGCGACGTCATTCGGGTGCAGGGTAAAAAGGAACAGCCCAAGGGTCCCAAAGTCGGGACCCATTACGTCATCGACTTCAGTAAATGCTCGCTTTGCGGCCTGTGCATCGAAATCTGCCCTACTGACACGCTGCAATTCTCAAGAGAGTATGAGTTGGTCGGTGTGACGCAGTCGGATTGCGTAATAGACCTGATGGCAAGGTTAGCCAGGCAAATCGAACAAGAGAAAACGCAGGCGGTTGCAGCCTGATTGCGTGTGCAAATCCCGGGACCGCCGACCCCGATGATGATCTGCGGCCCATTGCCGATCTATGCGAGCCCGGGGCTGTCTGGAGCAAATTAACTTCGGTTCATTTGAGGCAAGGAGAAGGATGGAAACCTCAAGCTTAAACTTCCTTTCGCAGATAGCCTTCTGGGTCACGGTCGGATTTACCATAGCGGGGGCTTCGATCGCGGTATTTCCCCGAAGCATCCTCTACAACGTCCTGGGCCTTGCGTTGGCCCTGTCCGGGATTGCGGGGTTCTACCTCTTTCTGGGCAGCTTGTTCATTGCCATGATGCAGCTCCTTATATATGTGGGCGCAATCTGCATCGCAATCGTTTTCGCCATCATGCTTTCCCGTCCCCTTCACCTCGAGGTCCCGAAGCGCGAAATTCCCAAAGTGGCGCTGGGAGCGGCTGCCAGCGCGGTCTTTTTTGTCGCGGTTGTGAGCATGGCGCTGAAGACCGATTGGCTGCCCTCACCCGAGCGTGCCGAAGGCTCGTTGGCCTGGTCGATCGAGAGCATAGGCCACATGCTGCTTACAAGGTATGAACTTGTTTTTGAAGTCATCTCGCTGGTGCTGCTGGTGGCCATTATTGGCGCGGTGGTTACCGCCGGATTCAGCCGGAGGTTTACTTCGTGAACAGCCTGACTACTTACCTGATTATCTCGGCCCTGCTTTTCTCGCTGGGCCTTCTTGGAATACTGCAACGCAGGAATCTTATCGGGATGCTTATTTCCGTTGAGCTTTTGCTCAACTCGGCGAACCTGAACTTCATGGCCTTCAACCGGTTTCTAGCCCCCGACCCCGCCGTGGGGCAGATAATCGCCCTGTTCGTCATGGGCCTGGCTGCGGCGGAGGCGGCCATCGGCCTGAGCATCATTCTTGCCCTGTTCCGCCAGATGCACTCGATAAACATCGAACGTGCTCAGCAGTTGAAAGGATAAGATCGCTATGGGCGAATTCTTTAAAGATCCCATCCTGTTGGTGACCGTTCTGGGGACAACTCTTCCATTTTTGTCGATGGCTGTAATTCTGATCTTCACGAGAGCGAATCCCAAACTCTCCAGCAAGATTTCCGTGGGGGCGATTTCCATTTCGGCCATTTGCGCTATTTCCCTGCTCGCAAAGCTCCATAACGCCGAGCCTCTCCAATTCCAGACCGTCTGGTTCACCTCGGGAAAGCTGAACATCTTGTTCGGCTATTATCTCGATTCGCTGAGCCTTCTTATGCTGACCATCGTAGCGGTCGTCGCTTGCCTGGTGCAGATTTATTCCCTCGGATATATGGCCGGCGACCCCGGTTACAGCCGCTACTATGCCTTTCAGTCCCTTTTCGCCTGGGCCATGATGAATAATGTCATTGCCGGCAGCATGCTCCAGCTTTTCGTCTTTTGGGAACTCGTCGGGCTTGCGTCATATTTTCTGATAGGTTTTTACTACGAGAAATGGAGTGCATCCCAGGCTGGCAAGAAGGCCTTCGTAATGAACAGGGTCGGAGATGTCGGCTTCTTCCTCGGTCTGATTCTGCTTCTCATAGGCTTCGGCAACCTGGGTATTCCTGAGCTCAATCATGCCGCAGCCGCCAACGGTTTGCCCCAGAATCTTATCACGCTTAGCGCCCTGCTGATATTCTGCGGCGTTATCGGCAAGAGCGCCCAGTTTCCCCTGCTTACCTGGTTGCCCGATGCCATGGAGGGCCCCACTCCCGTCAGCGCTCTGCTCCATTCAGCCACGATGGTTGCTGCCGGCGTTTATATGTTCAGCAGGATTTTCCCGTTCTTCGCCGCCTCCCCGGACGCCATGGCGGTTGCCCTTGTGATCGGTACGGTGACCATGCTGCTGTCGTCCACCATGGCTATGGTTACATACGATCTTAAACAGGTCTGGGCCTATTCTACGGTCAGCCAGCTCGGATTTATGGTAATGGGGCTCGCCGCAGGCGGATACTTCGCCGGGGTGTACCACCTCACTACACACGCCGGGTTCAAGTCCTTGCTCTTTCTATGTTCCGGAATATTCATCCATGAATTTCACACCAACGATATGCGGATAATCGGCAAACAGGGCGGCCGCAAACTGGTAATCCCCATGGTTTGTATAACAGTCGGCGCGCTTGCGCTCTCCGGGGTGTTCCCGTTCTCCGGTTTTTTCAGCAAGGAAGCCATCCTGGGAGTTCTTGCGGCTCAGCCGAATAAAATCTGGCTCGCGTCAGGACTTCTCGGGGCTCTTATGACCGCTTATTACAGCTTCCGCCTGATTTTCTTCGTCCTGCTTCCTAAAGACGGGATCGAGGAAAAGCATCATGACGAGCATGCCGACTCCTCACACGAGCATGAGGGTGAACACCACGGTTACATATTCTGGGCAATGGCAATCCCGGTGATGATCCTCGCCTGTGTGACCCTTCTGCTTGGCTGGCCGGCCGAGCACCCGATCGAACACTTTCTTCTCGGGCATATGGTTCAGGCCCACCCCGTCCAGCATGCCGCCGAACACGGAGGCGGGATCGACTGGCTCCTCATTATGGGCGTTTCCGCCGGTCTTCTCGGCATCGCTCTGTCATGGTTTGAATACGGGAGGAAGGGGGCCAGCCGTAACGGCTTCCTCAGCCATTTTCCCGCAATATGGAAACTGTTCGACTATCGATGGTTCCTGGACATCTTCTACCGAAAAAGTCTCGACAGGTTCATCTATGGCGGCCTTACAAGCCTTTTCACCAAAAACGACCGCCGCATCATAGATGGCGGTATTGACGGGATCTGCATTTTTACCGAGGGAAGCGGGCGCCTGTTCAGTTTCCTGCAGTCCGGTATGCTTCAGTACAATCTGCTGATAATGCTGTTGGCGGCTGGAGCGGCACTTCTCTATTTCCTGGTTTAGATTTAAAGGCTCCTTGGAAACTTTGACTCTCAGCAGGGCTCTTCTTAGCAAAGGTATAAAATGACCTCGATGGCAATGGCAAATTTTCCGATCCTTTCTGCAATCCTTATGACAACGGTTTTGGGATTGGTCGCGATACTCTTCATTCCGCCGGAAAGAACCCGGTTGATAAAGCAGGTCAGTCTTGCGAGCGCGTCGATCGGACTGGTCCTGTGCATCTGGCTCTACCTTTCATACGATCACCAGAAGGGCGGACTACAGTTCGTGGAGCGGGTCCTGTGGGTGAAAAGCCTCGGGATATACTGGTTCAACGGCGTCGACGGGATAAACCTTCCCATGCTGCTGCTTACCTCCATCGTCCTTTTTACCGGGATCTGGACAATGTGGGAACTCGAGAACAGGGTAAAGGAATTTTTTGCGCTCATATTCCTCCTGGTCGCAGGCGTGTACGGCATGTTCATGTCGATGGATCTTTTCTGGATGTTTGTCTGGTACGATGTCTCGCTGTTCCCCATGTACCCGCTGATCGCCATCTGGGGAGGCACGCGCAAAGAATACGGCGCAATGAAACTGACGCTCTACCTGCTTGCCGGAAGCGCGCTCATTTTGCCCGCAATACTCTACCTCTGGGTCCAGGGTGGAGCGCATACCTTTGACCTCTTCGAGCTTCAGAGAATCGGGTTTAGTGCGTTTGACCAGAAACTGACATTCATCATGCTCTATCTGGGATTCGGGATCCTTGCCGCCGTATGGCCCTTCCACACATGGTCGCCGGTGGGCCACGTCGCGGCCCCGACGGCCGTGAGCATGATTCACGCCGGCGTGCTCATGAAGCTCGGAGCCTACGGAATTTTGCGGATCGCAATGACACTGTGTCCGGTCGGACTCGGGTACTGGTCGGACCTTATGGCCCTTCTGGCCTGTATCGGGATCGTTTATGGGGCGCTCGTCGGTCTGGCGCAGACCGACTTGAAATATGTCATCGGCTACTCCAGCGTGTCGCACATGGGAATAGTCGGGCTTGGGCTTGCGACAATGTCGGTCAACGGGATAAACGGGGCGGTTTTTCAGATGTTTGCTCACGGCGTAATGACGGCTCTCTTCTTTTCCTCCGTCGGCTACATCTATGACCGCACGCACACGAAGATCATTCCCGAACTGGGGGGATTGTCGAAAACTATGCCGATCGCTTCCGCTTTCTTCATAGTCGCCGCTCTGGCGGGCATCGGAGTGCCGCTGATGGCGAGCTTCTGGGCGGAGCTGCTGGTGTTCATCGCAGCGGTCAAGGCTTTCCCGGTCGGGGGTGTCGCTGCGCTCGTCGGACTCATAATCAGCGCGCTTTTCATGCTCAGGGTCGTCCAGAAGACCTTCTACGGGGACAAAAACCCAAAGTGGGAGCACATACCCGATGTACCAGGCTTTCTTGCCGTACCGCGGATCGTGCTGATGAGCGTCATACTGTTCTTCGGTATATTCCCCAAGTTTATGCTCGATGTTATTGAGAGCACGGTTATTCCGTTTGTGAATCGGTTCTAAAGGCGAGGTAGGCGGAAACGAGATGACGGATTTTATGCTTTTTCTTCCCGAGTTGTTTTTTATTTTTGGCGCGCTGCTGTTTTTCATATTTTCATTGAGAAAGACTGCAGATCCTGCCGGGTCTCACAGGTGGGCGATCGTTCTGGCTGGTATCGGGCTTTTGGTTACGGTCGTTTCATCGCGTCAGGAAGGGATGCTGTTTTTCAACTGCTACCGGGTGGACCTCTTCAGCCAGATCTTCAAAATTTTGCTCGCCCTTGGCACGGTCTGGGTCATTTTCTCGTCTAGCGAACTCAAGGGCATCGATTCCCGGCAGCATTGCGAGTATTACTTTTTGATGTTCGTGTGCACGCTGGCCATGATGATGCTGGTCAGCTCGGTCGAGCTGCTGACGATTTACGTGTCGATAGAACTTTCCTCCTACTCCCTCTATTTGCTCGTGCCCATGCGGCGCGGCTCCGACCGCTACATTGAAACCGGCATCAAGTATTTCATGATAGGCGTGACGTCTTCGGCCCTGATGCTTTTCGGCATCAGCCTTCTTTTTGGAATGGCGCACACGACCTATGTGCCGCAAATAATACAGACGCTGCCGAGCCTTATCACTCAGCCTGCGGCCGTAATCGGCCTGGTGCTGGCCCTGTCCGGGTTCTTTTTCAAGTTGGCCGTGTTCCCGTTCCATATATGGGCGCCCGATGTTTACGAGGGGTCTGCAAATCAGGTGACCGCTTATATCGCAACGGCATCCAAAATGGCCGCCGCGGCGATGATAATCCGCTTCACCGGCCTCGCGGCAGGCGCGAGTCCCGCAATGATAAAGCTGCTGATCGTGCTTTCGATCTTTTCGATGACTTTTGGAAACCTGGTCGCGCTCATTCAGAAGGACTTAAAGAGGCTTTTAGCGTACTCCAGTATTGCTCACGCCGGATATATCATGGTCGGTATTCTCTCGATGTCCGCGCGCGGCTACGCAAGTGCGATTTACTACGCGGCTGCCTACCTGGTAATGAATTACTCCGTGTTCATGGTAATCATGAAACTCGCCAATGACGGGCATAACCTGCAGATAAAGGAACTGGCCGGCCTGCACAAACGATCTCCGCTTCTCGCAATGACGCTCATGATTGGCCTGTTCGGGCTTGCCGGAATCCCGCCGACCGCCGGCTTTACCGGCAAATTCCTGGTGTTCGCTGCGGCGCTCGAGAAAGGCTATCTTTTCCTGGTCATTATCGGCATGATAAACGCTACCATATCTCTCTATTATTATCTGATGATCATAAAGGCGGCTTATCTCCTGAAACCCGTGAACGAATATCCCGCGCTGCAGGTTGACTCCTGGACGCGTTATTTGAGCATCGCCCTGGTAATCATGACGATATATCTGGGTATCTTTCCGGATCAGTTCGTATCCTTGACGGAAGCTGCGGCCAGGACTCTTTTCTGAGGATAGGTTCCGGCGCTCCGCGAGGTGGTGGGATCTCGCGGATCAGCCGTAGGGGAGGGGGAGCGCAGCGCTGTATGCCCTCCCGATTTGAACGCAACTCCGTTTTGCATTCGTTTGAGGTAAAGCCGTGACATGGCATAAGAGGGGCCGGTATACACCGGCCCTTGTCGTTTTTCTGCTGTTTTTCTTCTTCCAGGCTTCTTCGGCCTTAGCGCAGAAGTGGTCTTTTGCCGCTTTTTCCGACAATCGCAACTTCGAAGTCTCCTACCGAAACGTGCTGGGGGAAATCAATTCGGGCGGACCGTCCGATCCACAGTTTCCTAAATCGGATTTTGTCGTTGCGATAGGTGATATCGACCCCGTTAAAAGGACTTTTCAGGTTTTCAGAGAAACCTTGGGGCCTAAAGTTCCCTTTATCCCGGTGCGCGGCAATCACGAAGCTCCTGAAGACGTTCGGTTCATAATCAAAGATATACTGCCGGGCGAAAAGCCTCCGGTGACCGTTTACGACCGGGAAAGCGCTACGTTTTACTTCGACTGGAAAAATGTCAGGCTGATAGTCATAGACCAGTACGCACCCTACGCAAAAGGGCTGAGCGGCGCCCCGATTCTCAAATGGGTGGAAAACGCCATCGTTTCGGCGAAGATGGCGGATCACGTATTTGTATCGTTCCACGAACCGCGGTTTGCGGCCGATTTTCACTCAGACCCGTTCTGGAGTCTGCTTCTCAAGCACTCCGGCAAGGTCAAGGCGGTGCTCTGCGGGCATTCCCACATGTATGGCAGGCTGCATGTGCTTGATTTGCAGGGTGGAATCGACATGATCGATGTGGGTAATGCAGGAAATCCAGGGCACTCCGATGGTATGAATACGTTTGTCCAGATTTGCATTGACGGAGAAAAAGCAGCCTTCCGGACGGTTCAGGCGCCTGATAAGACGAAGAATTTCAAAGTAACCGATGCCTGGAAGGCCGGAGACGCTAAGAAGTAAGAGGTCACCGCTGATTGATAACTCCGGGCTCACGGCTGGAAAGTGAGCAGACTATTTGAGCGTGAGTGGCGGGCCGTCGTCCGAGACTCGCCGATCTCTGTCCAGCTTGGCCGTTTCGCGAAAAAGCGCAGAATTAAGCCTTTCCTTTTTCGAATCAAAGAATCGCCTGTTTTGCCTGCGTGCCTCTTTAGCTTCCGCGACGAAACATTCCAGTATTCGCAGGTCCGTCGGCTCAAGTCCTTTTGACTTCTGCTTTTGATCCATCTCAGAGAGCAGGGCGAGTATCCCGAAAGTATATAGAGAAAGGGTTGTAATGCGGCGCAGCAGAAATTCCCTGTCTGCCGTCTGGCCCCGGGCTATTGCCTTGCCATGGAGCAGCAGCCCGCTTAGGAGGAGGATCCTCGCAGCTTTCGCGCTTTTTCTCGCCTCGCCCAGCGCCTTGCGCATGACTTGGTTGTCGAAGCTGGGCGGCCATTTCCAACCTCTCACAAGAAGTTTCACGAGGTCGAAAGCAAGCCAGAGGGTCGATCTGCCGGATTCTTTCAGCCGATCTGCGATCTGGCGCATGCCCAAAAGGGCCGGGTAGAGCGAGTGTATCTCGGTTGTTCCCTCGAAAACGGTGGCCACTCTGAAATCGCGCATTCGCTTCTCAAAAGGCAGAGTTTTCAGATATCCGGCGCCGCCTGCCACCTGGAGAGCGTCGTAGACGGCGTCCCAAGCGCGGGTGGTGCCAAAAAGCTTGCAGTGGGAGGACTCGACGGCTACTCCAAGGAGCGGGTCGCCCTGGAGAAGTCCGGCAACCAGACGGTTCATCGCCGAACTGACCGCCGTTGCAATTTCAGCGCGCACGATCTTTTCCTGTACTAGTTGAAAGCTCTTGATCGGTACCTGAAACTGAATCCTCGCAGAAGCCCTTTTCAGCATGTCAACGGCCGAAACTTTCATCAGTGCGTTCGAAGCAGCAGCCAGTCCAAGCCTGCCGTGATTCAGCACTGACATTGCTATTTTGAAGCCTTCTCCGGGCCTGCCGATAAGGTTTTCCCTGGGAACTGTGACGTCCTTGAACTGAACGGCGGCCGTCGAGCTGGCACTGAGGCCCATTTTGAGCATTTCTTTTCCTACCTGCACTCCCTCCCAGCCGGTCTCTACAATAAATGCCCCCATAAATCCGGGACGCTTCGCGTCGAGTTGGGCAAAAACGGTCATGGCGCCCGCATAATTGGCGTTTGTAATGTAGGTTTTATGTCCGTTCAGCACATAATCGGCGCCTTCAGGGCTCATGAGTGCGGTGGTTTCTATGTGCTTTGCGTCCGAGCCGATATTGGGCTCCGTGAGAGCGTAGGCAAAGATCATATCGCCCGATGCCGCCGGCACAAGATATTTGCGTTTCTGTTCCCCGGTCCCGAAAAGCTGGATTGCTTTTATCCCTATCGACAGGTGCGCGAGAAAAGTTATTGCAATCGAGATGTCGAGTTTGACCATCTCATCGACTACTTTCAGGTATTCCTGCAGGTTGAGACCCTGGCCTCCATACTCGGTTTCGATAGTCAGGCCGAAAAATCCGCTCTCACCCATTTTCCGCAAGAGATCGGAGGGCAGTGAACCTTGAGCTTCGAGCTTGCCGGGTGGATAATCTTTCAAAACCTCCCGATATCGCTCAAGAATCCGGCTGACCTTGCGCTCGTCGGCTCCAGGGCCGCTAATCCGCAAAAGCTCCTGATCGAACTCGCCCCAATATATTTTCTCCATCAGCATGGCGCCCTCACGTTCCTATTATATAACGTTCCTATTACATCACGGTCCATCAGTGCTGGTTTGTACCGGCGGGATGAAACGAAGGGCATCGTCGGCATTAGCCACGGTTTGGACCTTACCGTCCCGAAAAGAGACAACGGCAAATTCAAAAGACCAGCGATTTCCATGGATAGAGGTGGGCGTCCCTTGAGCCTCGAGGACTTCATCGGGCGTGGAGCCGATCTTGAAGAAATGTCCGGGCGCCTCGGAGCGAGTGGAAGGGAGAACGCTCATTTTAAGTCTGCCGAAATAGTTGTCGTATTCCGCAACCCTCCCGTTTTTAAATACCAGCTCGGCAAAACCGTAAAACCATCTGTTGTCTTCGACCCTTGTCGGGGTCCCCTGAACGAGCAGGACTTCCTCTTCACTCGATCCGATCGTAATGTTGGCAGGAATTTCCCGATCCTCCGAGATTTGAGGTTGCATGCGCACCCGCAGTGACCCGTCGAAGTTGTCGAACCTGCAGACGCGTCCGTTTCTGAACTGTATCTCAGAAAGGCCGTAAGTCCAGGTCTGGCCCTGGACCCGGGAGGGGTCTCCCTGAATTCTCAGCACTTCGGAAGGAGTCGACCCCAGGGTGAAAAAAGCGCTCGGCGCCTCCGGTTGAGGCTGGAGGAGGGGAGGGGACAAAACCGCAGGGGGGGAGGGCTCAAGATTGGCGGATGCCGGCGGGCTTGCAGCTTCCGATGGCTCCTGGATGCCAGGGCTTTTGTCTCCGGCCGGGTTTTTGGCGACCTGTGGAGCGTGAGTCTCCGTAGCGTCCTGCGTATCCGGGAGAAACGATGGAATTTGTGTGAAAAAGAAAACGGCTGCCGCTAAAAGGAGGGCAGGCAAGATGATCTTTCCCCTGAAAAAGGACCGGAAAGCGATTCCGGGCCTGCTCCGAAAGACAGGGGCCTCGCGAGCTTGCGTCGTGGCACTCCGTTCGGCTTGAGCGGTGCTCCTGTGGCTTGCGGGTGGAGTGGATTTCACGTAGCGTGGAGTTTTTGCCCAGCTCCTGGCAATGCGCCTGTATGCCTGGTCGATTTCCCTGAACTTTTTCTCGGCAAGCGCCCGGGTCTCATAGGGTTTCGTGTAGTGTCGATCCGGGTGCCATTTTTTGACAAGGGTCCGATAAGCCTGTCTGACTTCAGAGGGGTTCGAACCGGGCTTCAACCCGAGCAGGCGGAAATCGCTTTCTGAAAAAGCTTCGTGATCCATGGATCGGGGGTTCCACTTAAATTATGGTCGCGCGCGCAGTTCTGCATCGCAAAATAGACGATAACTATATATTATCAATTTGCAAAAGGCGATTTTCAATTTCACCCCGGTATAGGCTTGCCCGGTCATAAACGGAAAATTGCTGTAATATGTTCGGAATAGGAACTATAATTAAGTTTAGCCAATCCAAAGGGATCGGCGGGATATTATCGGGGAAAACACTTAAGAGCTCGGTCCCGGAGGCCGATACTACCAAAGAGGCGCAAAACCGTATGCTCATACTGACCAGAAAAGCGGGTGAGTCTATCCTGATAGGTGACGATATAGAAGTCACAATCACCTCAATCGATCAGAATAAAGTGCGAGTGGGAATTAAAGGCCCCGCGCACGTCCCTATATACAGGGAGGAGCTTTACAGGAAAATCCAGAAAGAGAACAGGGCCGCGGCGCTTATCGGCAAGGAAGAATTCGAAGGTCTTCTCAATGCGTACACCGGTGATAGGCAGGGCGAAGCGCCCGACCGGGAATGATTCCCGGGAAGCATAACTCGAGGAGTTTTCATGCAGGTTAATACGACCCGTTTCGGAATAATAGAAGTGGCGGAAAAAGAACTGATCAGTTTTCCCTGGGGGGTTCCGGGTTTTGAGGAACTTAAGAGTTATGTCCTGCTGGAATACAAGAACGGTCCGTTCCAGTGGCTCCAATCAGTGGAGGAGCCGGCGGTGGCCTTCGTTGTATGTTCCCCTGATTATCTGGGCCTGGTTTACACGGCGCCGGATGCCAAAAGAAAGCTGATAAAACTGGACAAGGATGACGATCTGGTCTTCCTCAACATAGTCTCATTCGATCGGGAAAAACGCGCTGTGCGCTTTCACGTAAAAAGCCCGCTTTTGTTCAACGTTGCAGCAAGGATCGGCTACCAGTGGACAATGGAGACCGATGAACTGAAAGGCTATCTCACGACGCCTGCCCCTTCCCCTGCGACAACGGAATGATTGACGTGCTTGAAAAGTTGGGAACACAAGTGAGAAGAGACAAAATTGCCGGCCCGCATTCCGTACGTTGCGGGTTCTCGGTTGCGAGCTACAACATCCACAAGTACGTCGGGATCGACGGTAAATTCGATCCCGAACGAGTCACAAGGGTCATAAAGGAGCTGAAAGCCGATATAGTGGGGCTGCAGGAAATCGACTCGTCGTTCTACAAAGACCAGGCCGGTCCGATATCGCAAAAAGCAGGGCTGGAGGTAGTGCTGGGGCCGACTCGGCGAAACCATAAGGGTCATTACGGAAATGCTTTGCTGACTTCATACACGGTGAAGGAAGTGCGGCGGATAGATTTGAGTGTGTTCGGCCGGGAGCCCCGGGGCGCGCTCGACGTGGACCTGCTCATAAAGGGGGAGACCGTCCGGGTCATAGTGGCCCATCTCGGACTCGGGCTCAGGGAACGCCGCAAGCAGATCAGGCGTCTGCTCGACATCTTTTGCTCGGAGCGCGACAAAATGGAAATCGTGCTCGGCGATTTCAATGAATGGGTCCCGCTGAGGAATTCGCTGTGCAGGGTCCATAATTTTTTTGGAAAATCACCGGCTCTGAGGACCTTTCCTTCCTTCATGCCTGTTCTCCCGCTCGACAGAATCTGGGTACGGCCCATGGAGTCGCTGGTGAGCATCTCAACACACAGGACGCCGCTGAGTCGAAAAGCTTCGGACCATTTGCCCGTCAAGGCCGTTTTGGTGCAAGGCAAGACGGATGAGAACGCGTGTGCGTGATGAACCAATGATTTCTCACGGCCTCTTTTCCAAAATAACAAGTCGCAGGGCGCCCAAAAAATAATTTCTGCTTCGGACGACTTGCAGCGGAAACGGTTGGAGAAATTGATCGATCCCTCCCATCCGGGTAAACCGGACGAAATTCCTGAAGTGCTCTCCACCTGCGATTCTTTCCAGAAGTCCCAGAAACGCCAGGCCAATTGCAGATCTCCAGTTCTTCGAGGCGGTGTAGTCGAAGACAATTAGCTTTCCGTCCGGCGTGAGGACTCTCAACATTGCACCTGTGGTTCTCATCCTTGTCTCATGGCCCATCTCGTGTAAAGCCAGACTGATCGTCACGCAGTCGAAAGACCCTGAGCCGAAGGGTAAGTCTTCAGCATTGCCGAGAAAGTATGTGACACCCGCAGGGCTTTTGGCGCGCGCCACTCCAAGCATTGCCGGTGAGAGGTCTATTCCCGAGACCTCGATCCCTGCCTTTGCCAGCATTATTGCCTGTTCACCGGTCCCGCACGCCACCTCGAGAATGCGGCGGCATTTTTGTGCCTCTACGGCTCGGACTACGCCCTTCCTGGCCGGTCTGAGAAACGGTCCTACAAGGATGTCGTAAAAAGGGGCAACGAGGGTATAGAAATCCGCTCTTTGACGGGAATTGTACAGGTTGGCCTTGCTTTCCATTGAAATCCTCGTGACTTGCTCATGTAAGCAGTGGAGCTGTTTACGCACGATCGACGGAATCAATGTAAGTACTTTTCAAATATGGGTAAATGATTCGCCGATTGCCTCGAACGTGGGGATCCAGCGTGTTTGCCCTGTTAACGTTTTATGGTGCCCCATCCTGAACGAGTGCCGCTGTTCGTACTGAAAGAGAGGAGAGTTCTTTTTTGCAAAATGCCTTTCCATAAACTGCAACAGAATATACTATTGGCGAACTTCACGGCGCCCGCGCTGCAGGCGCTGAATTTCAACATAAGACCAGGTTTTTTCGATGCGTTATTCCAGGACCTTTCTTGCCATGGCTGCGGCCAATCTCGCGTGTCTCTCCAGCTTTGGGACCTTTTTCCTTTTTCCTCTCTTCATCACCGCCCATGGAGGCGATCAGGTTGATATCGGCATCATAATGGGGGCTTTCGCTCTATCTGCAGTCCTCTGCCGCCTCTGGATTTCAGATATGATCGACAGGATCGGCAGAAAGAAAAGCTATGCGGCAGGCTCTCTTATAATGACGATTATGCCCGCGGCATACCTCTTTTTCAGAGGCCCCCTCGATAGTTTTTATCTTCCTCTGATCCTGGTGCGGGTAGCTCATGGGGTTGGATTTGCTATTTGCATAACTGCCGCATTCACCTATATCGCTGACATAATCCCCAAAGAACGTCTAAACGGAGGACTCGGGATGTTTGGGATATCCGGGCTTGTGGGGAGCGCTATCGGCCCGGTGATTGCGGAGATCGTCATAGACAGGGCGGGATTCAACCTTCTGTTCATCGTTGCCTCAGCGATGTCCTGCATCGGTCTGATAGTTCAGTATCCCCTGAAGGAGACCTACGCTCACGTGCTCAAGACGGCAGAATCCTCCTTTTTCCTGGTCCTCCAGAAAAGACGGGTTTTCGTGACAGCCGCCATTGCCCTGCTTTTCGGAATAGGCCTGGCCGCCGCAAACGGTTTTGTTGCTCCGTACGCGAGCCAAAGGCGGATTCCCTTTATATCGCTCTATTACATAGCGTACTCGTTCGGCGCGATCGTTACCCGGCTGGCAGGAGGAAATTTCGTCGACCGGCTGGGCGAAGATAAAATCATACCATATGCGCTTTCACTTACAGGCGGTGGGCTGATATTGCTCATGTTCATGAAGGGAAACGGTCTGCTCTTTTTTGCCGGGTTGATGACAGGATGCGGACATGGGCTGCTCTACCCGGCGCTCAATGCCTATGCCCTCAGGGATGAACCTCAGTCTGTCAGGGGGAAGATCACAGGGGCCTACACCGGCAGCATCGATGCCGGGGCGTTCGTCGGATCGATAATGCTGGGCTATGTGGGCGAGCTTGCGGGGTTCCAGGCGCTATTCCTTGCTGCGGGGGCTGCGGTCCTGTGCGCCATCTTTATCTTTCGCCGCGAAGCCGCCCCTGAAGCGGCACCCCCTTGAGGACCTGCGGATTTGGCAGGCAGCACGATACTGGGGATTAACCCTCTAATCCGGGACAGTCGTAAGTGAGCTGAATCCGGTTCCTGAGAACGACGGCAGCACCCCGGCAATTGGAAACATATTTAAGCTACCCCGCCCCTATGGCCGAAAGCAGTGCGATCAGCACGCCGATAAGGCTTTCCCCTGCTATCATCCCTGAAGCCACTGGTATTGTGTAGCCGCCGGCGCTGGTTTTGCGCACCAGCGATGCTATAAGTGCCCCCAGGAAGATGGAGAGGGTATTCCAGAAGGGAATTACGAACGCAAGGCCCATGCCCATTGCTGAAGGCAGGAGGGACCGGACTCGCGGCGGCGCCACGCGATCCAGCACCGAAAGCAGCGCTCCGACGGCTGCCCCGATGACAATAGCGATTCTTGCCGAACCGTGCAGGCTGGATATTCCGTTGGCGAGGAGTTCGGCCACGCCTTTCCACACCTGGGCGCTCGGAGCGGGGAATTTATCGCCGCCGAGAATCTCCGGCGTGGGTACCAGAAGGTAGAAGGCAGGTACGATTACGACCGCTCCTGCAAAGACGCCGAGAAACTGCGCTATGAACTGCTTCCTCGGATTTGCGCCGAGAAGATAGCCGGACTTGAGGTCAGTCAGAAGGTCGGCGGATGAGGCGGCAGCCCCTGCCGTTACCCCGGCGGTCATCAGGTTTGCCGTGATATTGGAGGGAGCAATGATTCCATAGGTCAACTGAGTGATTTTTCCCATTGCGCCGATAGGGGTTATGTCGGTTTCTCCCGTCGCGCGGCACGCTACGACGGAAAGAAAGAAGGTCATTATGACTGAGAGTGCCCCCATCCACCATCGGATTGAAAAATCAAAGACCTGGACCGCCACTATCCCGATGCCGGAAACGGCCATGCCTGCCACGAACCAGCTCCCGGGCACCTCTATTTTATCCATTTTCCTCAATTCCGGGTCCAGCGGTCCATCGCGGGCGCCTTTCACGGTTTTCCACTGAAAGATCTGACCGGTACCGGCAATCGCTCTCCACACCGTCTTCCATTGGAAACAGAAGGTGAGCAGACCGGAGGTCAGCATAAGGGCAGTCCCGCCCCACAGGCTCCATGAGACAATATTTTTGTACCCTGGTCCGGGGATTATCCCTTTTTCGAAGATATAGGGAGCAATAAAAAAATAGTTCAGGATGCCCGCCGCCAGCATGCTCGATGCGACCTTCATCCCTATTATCGCTCCAGCCGCCACCATGATCGCGCTGAACTCGAAGGAAATAGTCCAGGATGCCAGACTGTGAGCGGCAAGTCTGCCGGGGAATTCTACCATCGCGGGCAGCTTGAGGTAGCTCGGCCACCAGGATAGCGTGTTCTCTCTCAAAAACCCCGTCATTCCACCAAATATACCTGCTATGCCAAGGCTCTTTGCCTTTCTCGAGGCTTCCTCCCCCTTGGCGTAAAGCGAACGCAGGGTCTCTGCGGCTGCTACCCCGCTCGGAAAAGGGAGTTGCTCTATGTTTATCATCTGCCGCTTCATCGGAATCGCCAGGAAAACGCCAAGTACCGCGAGCAGGACCGTCCATGCCATTAATGTCCAGAAAGGCATGTGATGGCCCTGAATGAGGAGAAGGGCGCTCACCGCGCTGACCATTGTGCTGCCGGTCGAGTATCCCGCCGAACTGGCGGCGGACTGCATGCAGTTGTTTTCGAGAATCGAGAGGTTGGAGCTGAGGAGTCCCGTGCGCCTGAGAGCGGCACCAAGGCTAAATGAGACAACACAGGCTGTTATTGCTATCCCGAGACCCCACCCGGTTTTCAGGCCTACGAAGAGGTTCGACAGGCTCATGACTGCGCCCAGCAAGCACCCCATCAGCACAGCTCTCGTGGTGAGCTGAGGCACATCACCCCGATAGACATTCCTGAACCACTCCAGTTCTTTTTCTGAGGGGGATTTTCCTGTCAGGTCAATGCGTGTGAAGTCGTCCAGAAGGTCCTCCGGATAGTCTTTCAGAGATTTAAGACTCAAAACTATCACCAAGAAATGATTTAAACAACCTTGAGATTGGCTGTTTGATCTGGCCGTGCGCTCAAACAATTGATAACATATGCCGAGCAAAAGAGACCCGCTTTCGGAGACGCATGGATACCGGAGGAGGGTTGATGGATTTTACGGGATGAGCGTATTATCAGGAGCCCGTAGGATTGCAAAGCAGAACCGGAACTTAGAGACAAGGGGGGAGACCGATGCTTAAGTTTTTGGTAATTCTTGCGGCTGTTTGTGCGATTTTCGCCCCTTTGAGCCCTGCTTCGGCGGCAAGCGAGAGCGCGTTGAAGCTTCGTGCTCAAAACGGCCTGTGCGACTTCATGCCTCCGGACTCTTTTCTGAATGGCAATTTCGTTGCCGATGAAGTAGAACCGCAACTCGTTTTCGGAAAAGTAAAAGATTTCTGGAAGTCGAGGTCCTGCCCCACTAACTGGCTCATCGAGGATCGCGAAAGAGACAGGCTTAAAAATCGCGAAAACCCGTCCGGTCCCATCGAGTACACCCTCTATCTGGAAGAAGATTGCCCCGGGAAAGTTGTATATTACGTTTTCATAGATCGCTCCCAGTTCAAATCCGACCAGTGGATGGAATGGCGCAAGGTGTTCCATAAAAACAAGGCGGAAGGGCTGTACGGGCCGGCTGGCGCCGCTCTGGAACAGGCCGCCCGGAGCGGCTTCCCGGTTGATGCCGAGCTTCGGTTCATTCAAATTGGAGGCGATCTGATTCTGAAAAAAAACGAGGATTTCCTCACAGGCGATCTCAAGGTGAAACCGATATACAAGCTCGAGCGGGGCAAGACTGTCGCCAAATGATTGATGCTAAGTGTTGCCGGCCCGGACCTCATGGCGAGGGTTAGCCTGATTACCCGAAATAAAATGTCACTTCAGATCTTGGAGGCTGCAAAATGGAAGCGAAAGAGAAACGCGAAGGTTTGACACGTCGCGACTTTATAAAAACCATTGGATTGGCGGGAATAGCTTCAACCGGGCTGGATGCGCGGATGGGCGCCGCAGCTTCCGATGAGACCGGCGCCGGGAAAGGTGCAACTCCCAGGCGCAAGCTGGGAAAGACTGGAGTGGAAGTGTCGGTCCTGGCGCTTGGAGGGATGTTCGATACGATCAATAATCAGTTGCTTCTCAGGCAGGCCCTCACCTGGGGTGTCAATTTCTGGGATACTGCCGAGGTCTACGGTAATGGCATGAGTGAAGATGGCTATGGCAGGTTTTTCACCCGGAATCCGGATGCCAGGAAGCAGATATTCCTCACCACAAAGTTGCGCCCACGGGACGCGGGAGAAATGACAGAGGGGCTCGACAAGTGCCTTAAGAGGCTCGCCACGGATCACGTAGACTTATTCTACGTGCATGCAATAAATGATTTCGGTGAAATTGCTGCGCCCAAGCCATTCAAGCAATGGGCTTCGGAGATGAAAAAGGCCGGCAAGATTAAACTCTTTGGGTTCAGCTCTCACGCGAATATGGAAGACTGCCTCCTGAGAGCAGCCAAAGAAGACTGGATCGACGTAGTAATGTTCAGTTACAATTTCCGGATAATGAATACACCTAAGATGAAGGAAGCCATTGCTGCATGCGTGGATAAGGGAACCGGGCTTATCGCCATGAAAACGCAGGGAGGCGGGCAGGTATCGACAGAGAACGAAACCGAACTGCAGCTCGCCGGGCGATTCCTCGAACGCGGCTTTACCGATAAGCAGGCCAGGATCAAGGCCGTACTGGAAAACCCAAACATTGCGAGCGTCTGCTCCCAGATGCCGAGCCTGACGATCGTTTCGGCCAATGTGGCAGCGGTACGCGACCAGACGCGACTTTCGGCGAGCGACTTCGAGCTGTTTGAAAAATTTGCCGCCGAAACTCGCGAAAGCTACTGCGCCGGATGCGGCCGTATTTGCCATGAGGCTGTGGCGCAAGCGGTACCGATCAGCGAGGTTATGAGATGTCTCATGTACTACCGCGATTACGGCGAGCGCGACCTGGCGCGTGAAGTCTACGCAGGCTTGCCGTTCCAGGCCAGGGCGATGCTGACGCAAGTCGATTATTCGCTCGCAGAGAAGGCTTGCCCCCAAAAACTGGCAATATCCAGGCTCATGCGGGAGGCTTCAGAAATATTGGTCTAGTGCGCCTTGAAAAAAATTCAAATGCGGCTTTATCCGCAGCCGGCTCATGGCCCGGTGTCATTGCCGGCATTCTGACTCAGTGATTTCCAAACGCGGCCGATTCCCATCTTGTCTCTAACCTCACGCATGGTTTCGGCCGCGATGTGACGCATTTTGAGCGTTCCGTTCCATATGATTTCGTCGATAAGGCCCGGTTTGCTTTGATATGAAGCCATGCGCTCGCGGAATGGAGCCAGAAAGTTGTTCAATGCGCGGGCGAGTTTTTCCTTCACTTCCCAGTCGCCTACCTGCCCGGCGCGGTAGCGTTTCTCCAGGTCCTCCACCTCCGAGCGGTCCTCATTGAAAATTGTGTGATAGGCAAAAACCGGATTTCCCTCGACTGTGCCGGGAATATCTGCGTGGATACGCTTTGGGTCGGTGAACATTCCCTTGACTTTGGTTGCTACTGTCTGTTCGTCATCACTCAGAAAAATTGCGTTTCCCACCGATTTAGACATCTTACCGCGGTTATCCGTGCCAACCAGCGTCGGGACGTCGCTAAGAAGCGGTTCCGGTTCTGGAAACACGGGGCCGTAAGAGTTATTGAACTGGCGGGCCAACTCCCTGGTGATTTCGACATGGGCCGCATTATCCCTGCCCACAGGGACAAGGTGGGCCCGAGCAAGCAGGATATCGGCCGCCTGGAGGACCGGGTAACCAAGAAGACCGAATGGAAGCGACTCTTCTGCTATGTTGGCGTCCAGCGCCATCTGCTTTATGCTCGGAAGGCGCATGAGCCGGTTCACTGTTACGAGATTCTGCAGATATGTATGCAATTCATGGGTCTCGGGCACGGCCGATTGAAGGTATATGATGCTCCTTTCGGGGTCTATCCCCGATGCGAGGTAGTCAAGCACAAGGCCTCTTGCATTGGGCAGGATCTGACTTATATCCGCTTTGCTCCTTTTTGTGGTCAACATGTGCAGGTCGGCGACTATGATGATCGTTTCATACGCATACTGGAGCTTGACCCGGGCGCTGATGCTTCCCACCCAGTGGCCCAGGTGCAATCTGCCGGTCGGTCGGTCGCCTGTGAGGATTCTTTTCGGCCCCTGTGCGTCACTTTGTAAGGTCATATCCCTGCTTACAAGTGGCCCAGCATACGCATGCGCTCATCGGAAGCGGCGATTCGTTCCTGCTCGAGTTCCGCGCGGAGCAGCCTCAAACGCTCCAGTTCCTGCAAAGCCGTTTCCCGCCTGTCTGCATCCGTCAGTCTGATTTCCTCTTTGAGGGCGCTGGCGCGAAGGGAGGATTCCCTTATCCTGTCCAACACCTCATGCTCTCTTCTTGTCAAAATATTCTTCTTGTCCGCACAGGTGAGGCCGGCCGTTCCCAGTGATTTTTCCTCACATGCGCAACACCCGAGACCTTCTTGAGCTCGATCGTTTTCCATGTAGTTCCCTCCCGAATCGAATATTACAAATCTCGCATATAATAAGAATGATTGTCAGTTTGCGAAAGATGGCCGAAAACTGATGCCATCCTCTGGCAGGAGCATGCACGGACGTTATGCCGTAGTGTAGGGCGGATTTTCAACAAGTGGTGTGAGAATGGTAAAAGAATCAGGCGTCCACGCAGATTTGCCGATACTTGCAGCCAGGCTGGTCGCAGAAGCCGGAAGATTTGGCGAAACAGTCAAAGTTGCCCTCTTGAGACTGCCGTTTGCGATAGAGTGGAGTCAAAGCTTCCTTGAGACATTCTGCGCAAAGCCCGTGCGAGTACCCATCGATGTGCGGGTTCCCGCTTCCCCATGTTCGATAGCATTTTATGCATTGATACATCATAAGCCATTCCTTCTCCATGTTGTCCATCGTAAAATGACTTATTATCTTGCTAATTTGAGAGAGCAATGTTCATGCCAGCGGTATCCGTTTGCATTCTTCCCGGCCTGACAGCGGCGCCAGCGGATCGTCGTCAAAAACATGAACGATTTTTTCACTCCGGTTACGTTTCTTTCACTTCAGCCTGTCAGGCAAATCGCTTCCATTTAACTATTAAATCGGAGCTTGATGGTTAAACTTGAACGTTCAGTTAAAATTTGAGAAAACAGGCGAACCTTAAGCAGTGTCTATCTGGAAACACCGTGGAAACATCAGGAGTTTCCGATGGTGATTTTTCGACGGAGACACAAAAGTGGGGTGCTTTAAAGTTGGGTAATGAAATCAATGGTTTGTGTGAGATGTACAATTAATTGACGTTCTGCGAGGTGTGGAGATCGATCGATTCAAGTGCTGGCGCGCCCGAAGGTTTGAGTGCCGGTTTTGACAGCCCGTCAACCAACCTGCGAGGCGGCGGCCGCCGCTGCGCAGGGGCGAAAAGCGACCCTTTCCGGCAATGAACCAGGCTAAGGGTGCCGAGCATGAGGGGTAAGGGGGTACTTTTACTGATTTTCCGGTAAAATTGGTTTAATTTTGAGTTACTCGCTGGAGGAGCAGAGGTGCGGAAAATAATTCTCATAATGTCATTTTTTTTGATCGCGGCCTGCATGTCCGAGATAAAACCCATACTCAAGCCCGCCCCGAAAGCGGACATAGCCACCAGAATCGCCAATCAGCAGAAATGGCTGAATGAGGCGATAGCGCACAAAGAACTCACCATCGACCAAATACGGCCCGTTCAGCAAAAACTCAATAAGATCAAAGAAAAGTACGCTAAACTGCAGTCAGCGGGGACGCTCTCAGCCAAGGATTCCGAGGCAATAAACCGAATGCTTGACGAATGCAGTGACATGGTCTTCCACTTGAGGCAACTGCGGCAAAAGCGGCCTTAGGTTTTTGCACGCGGTTTTTTGAATATACCGATCACATTGGGGACGGGCAGTGAAAACCGGAGGGAATTTTCTTCCATTCCCCCCCACATTCCGTTTCTCTCCAGGGTTATCTTCGAGGTTGAGAGATAAAGCGAGGCTTGAGGCCCGCCTTCGAGGTACATGGCGCGCTTGAGCGAAAGTGGAAGGGAGAGCAGGACGTCGGTAAAATCATGAACCGAATGGGCAGTCCTGCTGAAAAGGAACAGGATATTTCCCTCGGTGTCCATTCCGACGGCCAGGGTGCTCCACTTGGAGTCCTGCCTGGTCCAGACGTTTTGCCGGTCGCACGAAATCATCCTTATGCTTTGCACGAATGACCTGTATTTGTGACGCAAGTCGCTGAAATTCTGACATTCACGATCGATGAGCTGTATATCGGGCAGCGTTTCTTCAACGGGGTTGAACGCCAGGATGGTATTGGCGCTGCTGAGCCTGGGGTTGTTTACATGGTCGAAATTCTGCATGAATCCCACACTCGTCAGGCCGTTTTCCTGAAACATCCCGGCGTTAACGGCCGCAAGCATTTGATGCCTTGAAGCCCATTCTTTCGTGGTAAGAGGTTCTTTTCCGTTTTCCGTTGCGCACAGGAGCTGAAACGAATAACGTCCGGGGTCGATCTTGACCACTGTCAGCGCGTAAAGGTCATTGTTAAAAACGGACTCGAACTCAGCTACAAGTAAGCCTTCATCGGCCTCCTTCCAGGGAATGGCCGGACTCGTCGATGCGAGGCCGGAGAAAAAAGAAATCAGGCCTAACGCGGCCAGGCAGCAGCCAATGATTTTAAGCAGGAAGGGCGCCCGCATGGTTATTACCCGCCCGATCGAACGACTTGAGGGCACAAAACGAAATGGAGAGCCGGAATCGGGAGAAGCAGCGATTAACTTCCGTTTTCATGGCCCTGCAAGTCGGAGGTTCACACCAATCCCGCCATATCCTTTTTCGGAAAAGGCGATGGAGGGGCTGAAAATCCGGATAAGAGCAGACCGAAACAGGCAGCATTGTGCTATTCGATCGGTTTCCGGTAAAGCAGTTTTTTATCTACAGGAGAGGCTTATCCACCTTGCGAAGGCGGGTTTTGGAGTTGCGCGATTGCCGCGTCAACCTCTTCTCTGCAAGCCTCGAAAATTTCCTCGCGCCTAATTGCCCGGTCCTTATCCGCCTCCAGGTTGGGAACCACAGCGCTGCCCGATATGCCCCTGTTGAGTAGATCGGCCGTGATGTGGCCGGCTGTCCGGCGATCCTCGGAATCGAGCATTTCGCGAAACTTCTTCAAAACAGCTTCAATGCCCGAAACGTCATAACCCAGGCCGTGTTTTATCAGATCGAGCACAAGGTTGTTGTCGGCCGCCGGATCGATTCGCCTGCCAATCTCAGCGGCAGCCTCCGCTCTACCGAAAAGGCCTGCCGGGAGCCTGCCGAATTCAGCCTGAAACCTGTCCGGATCGATTTGCCCATCCAGGAACCTCAGGACCAGCCTGTTTACAGCCTCTTTGAATTCCCGGGCCGCATGCTCTCGTTTGTCTTCCTCACTCATGGTAAGGTCGCGAGTTCTCTCCATGGCGAGTTCAAGAGTGCTCTTTATTTCAGCCATTCCCCACCTCTCCAGGGACCCGGGTTTACTGAATTCAGGATACCAGCCGTTATGCGCCGAATCGAGCGCCGAACCCGTACCCGGCGTCAAAGGCGCGCAGATTCGGTTCCAGCAGCCTTTCGGGCAGAATTTGCCGAAGCGCATGCTCGAAGCTCGCTTTTGACACCGGCAGAATACCGGTCCCGGCTAATACCCCGATCATTATTACATTGGAGCTTCGCTCGGCGCTGACGGACCTTGCCAGTTCATTCGCATCCACCCGGATCAGGGAGGCGACATGAGGTTCAACCATTTTGTAGAGCGCGTCGAGTTCGGGATAGACGCTCCTGCCAATCGTAACCGTGAAGGGCGTGACCGGCGAGATGCTCGTTATGACCACCGTTTTCGGATTGCATTTCGGCAGGGCCCTGGCCGCCTCGAGAGGTTCGAATGCGATCACGATATCTGCTTCGCCGTCGGCGATGATTGGGCTCGCGGCGCTTCCGAGTACAACCGAGGACTCAACGACCCCGCCTCTTTGCGCCATACCGTGAATTTCGCCCATCAGGACGGAAAGATTTTCCTCGAGCGCCGCCTGACCGACAAGGCGCGTTGCAAGAAGGGTCCCCTGACCACCGACTCCGGTAAAAAATATGCGCAAGGCTTTGACTTCCTTTCCCATCGGCATGCTCTTTCTTTTTAGGAAATCTTTCGAGGACTTATCGAATCGCATATTTGCGAACAGACGCTGCATCCGCTGCAAAGCGAATCGTTTATCAGAACGTGTTCGACCCCGCCGGAAGATTCAACGTAGAAGGCCGGGCAGCCGAGTTCTGTGAGGCACTTTTTGCAGTCGGCGCAGGATTTGGATTCGTCTGTCCGGAACACTATCTTCTTTTTCTTCTTCAGCATCCGAGTTTCAAAAAGAGGGCAGGGGCTTTTAGAGATAATTACCGCAACTCCGGCCTCATTTATTTTATTCTTGAAATCCTGTAATACCGCCTGACTCTTCTTGACCTGGAGAGGATTAATCGTGGCGACCAGGTTCACTCCACATCCCCGGACCAGCTTCTCGAGACTAACTTTCGGCTCGATCCTTCCCTTCGAGGTCAGCTCCATGCCCGGGTTGGGCTGATGGCCGGTCATCGCGGTTGTGCCATTATCGAGAATCACGAGCAAAAACCGGTGGCCGTTTGCGACCGCATTTATGAGGCCCGGGATTCCAGCGTGGAAAAATGTGGAATCGCCGATGAAAGCAACGACCGGCCGGTCCAGGACCTTGCTGAATCCTCCAGCCGCGGAAACCCCGGAGCCCATACAGATAACGAAATCAGCCATATTGAGCGGTGGAAGGACCCCCAGGGTGTAGCATCCAATGTCGGCGGGGTAAATTGCTTCTTCCCCGAATACCTTCTTGACAGAGTAATACGATGCCCGGTGCGGACAGCCCGGACAAAGATTGGGCGGCCTCTGCGGCAGCTCGGGCGCCTTGTTGACTTTCGGCTGCTCGTAGCCGATTCCCATGAAAGCGGCGAGCGCCCTTTTTACCTTTACCGGATCAAGCTCGAACTCCTGAGGAATCAGTCCTTTGCCTTTGCCTGCAATTTCGACGGGCAGCTTTGATTCCTGGGCGGAGATCCTTACCGCCTCCTCGATGAAAGGCTCTAATTCCTCCACCACCAGTGCTTTATTTACGCCGCTCAGAAATTCGCTTATCACAGCTTTAGGCTGAGGAAAGGTAAAGCCCAGCTTCAGAATTTTGACTTTTTCCTCCAGGCCCATGCTTGTTACGGCGTCCAGCACATTCAGATAAGAGACGCCGCTGGTAATGATGCCCAGGTCGCCCTTTCCCGAGACATAATTAAGCGGGCTGGCTTCGGACTCCCCGAGGAGTTTTCCGGCCCTCTCCAGCAAGTTCAGCCTTAATTTCCGGCCCACTGCGGGAATTACAACCAGATTGAAGGGGTCTTTCTTGAATTCGCCGGGGAAGCCCTTTACCGGGGGAATCGGGCCAACGCATACAGGCCCGCGGCAATGGTTCACGCGCGTGGTGGTGCGCAGCATACAGGGCGTCCCGAATTTTTCGGAAATCCGGAAGGCTTCCATCGTCATCCGGTAAGCTTCATCGGGGGTCGACGGCTCGAGCATCGGGATTCCGGAAAGCTTTGCGTAATACCTGCTATCCTGTTCATTCTGGCTGGAATGAAGAGAAGGGTCATCGGCGACCACGATCACCATGCCCGCTTTGACGCCCACGTATGCAAGGGTCATGAAGGCGTCGGCGGCCACGTTGAGCCCGACATGCTTCATCGCACAGAGGCTCCTCCTGCCGCAAATAGCCGCAGCGCAGGCAACCTCCATGGAAACCTTCTCGTTTACGGAATACTCAACGTAAATCCCGGCCTCATCCCCCAATTGAGAGAATCGATCGATGATCTCCGAAGACGGGGTCCCGGGATAAGCGGCCACAAAGCAAACCCCACTCTCGAGCGCGCCGCGCACAATGGCTTCGTTGCCCAGAAGAAACTGCGGCCTGCCGGTTTGGGGAGTTAGAAGTTCGTGCATCCAGTCACCTCCATTGTCACTTAAACCCTGCCATCTACAAAAGGTTTAACAACGCCGCCCTCACGCACGAGGGAACCTCTTTCAACCAGCTTTATTTTGGGCGTTATTCCAATAAAATTAGCTATCTTTTTGCTCATGTAATCGAGAAGAGCCCGCTGTTCGCGCATCTTATCATAGAAAAGCTGCTCAGTCACCTCGACCCAGATCTCAAGCTGGTCCTGGCGCCCCTGGCGGACGGCCACCAACTGGAACACCGGACGCTCTCCCCTTATCTGCTGCAAAATATCCCCGATTCGATCGGGTATAATGTTTATGCCCTTGATGACCACTACGTCGTCGCATCGTTCGAATATCCTGCTGATGCGGCGGGTCGTGCGGCCGCAGGCGCAGGGTTCGTCCGTGATGGCGCAGATATCTCCGGTGCGGAAGCGTATCGAGGGGAAGGCTTCCTTGGTCAGGGTGGTCAGCACCAGTTCGCCTTTCATTCCCGGACCGAGGACCGTCCCGGATTGCGGGTCGATCACCTCAGCGAGGAAATGGTCCTCCTGCAGGTGCATTCCGCACTGTTCGAGGCACTCTCCGGCTATCCCGGGGCCGAGGACTTCCGTTATTCCGTAATTGTCGGTCGCCTTGACCAGAAGGCGGTCCTCGATCTCCCGGCGCGTCTCCTCCGTCCATGGTTCGCCGGCGCAGATGCAGTACTTCAGCGAAAGATTCTTGGCGTTCAACCCGATCGAGTCCATTCGGTCGGCGATTGAAATAGCGTAGCTGGGAGTGCAGACGAGAACGGTAGTTCTGAAGTCCTGCATGATTTTTACCTGCCGCTCCGTGTGTCCGACGGAGGTAGGCAGAACGGAGGCCCCGATGCGCTCCGCGCCGTAATGGATGCCTAGCCCGCCTGTCAGCAGGCCGTAGCCGAGGGTGATCTGTATGACGTCATCCTGGACGACGCCGCCCGCGCTGAGGATGCGGGCGACAAGGTTGCTCCAGGTCCGCAGGTCCTGCTTAGTGTAACCCACGACGCGCGGGTTGGTTGAAGACCCCGAAGACGCATGGACCCGGACCACCTCGCGCAGGGGAACGGCAAACATTTCGTAGGGGTAGCTCTCGCTAATGTCGTGTCCATCCGTGAAAGGCAGCCGTTCTATATCGCTTATCTCCGTAAAATCGTCTTCGGGTCTGAAATTAATCTCCTTGAACCTGCGCCTGTAGAAGGAGACGTTCTTATAAACACGGTTAAGGGTAGCCTGAAGCCGTTCGAGTTGCGTCTGGCGCAGTTCGTCCCGGGACATGCTCTCTTTTTCAGGTTCCCAGATCGGCATAGGAGTATCCTTGGAGTTCGTTAAGTGTTTAGGTGCTTTGAAAGCACCGCTAATCCCCGGTTCACGCTTCCCAGATTTGCCTGGCGTCCCGGCCGAGATAGGCCCGCTTCACTTCCCTGTGTTCGAGCAACTCGAGGCCTTCTCCTTCCAGCACCACCTTGCCGGTTTCCATCACGTAACCGCGGTCTGCGATCTTCAAGGCCGCGCGGGCGTTTTGCTCGATCAGCAAAATGGTGCGACCTTCCTCCTTGAGCTCCAAAATGATGGAAAATATATCCCTTGTAACCAGCGGTGCCAAGCCCATCGAGGGCTCATCGAGGACCAGAAGCTGCGGTCTGGACATGAGCGCCCGGCTGATGGCCAGCATCTGCTGCTCGCCTCCGCTAAGAGTCCCGGCCAATTGCCGGTGGCGGGTTTTCAGTATCGGAAACCGATTATAGAGGCGATCCATGTCCTCCTGCAACTGTTCGGGGTTCCTGCGATGAATGAATCCTCCCATGAGCAGGTTGGCTGCGACCGTCATGGCGGAAAAGACCTGGCGGCCTTCCGGCGCGAGCGCAATTCCTTTGCGCACGATGTTCTCGGGGGCAAGGCCCGTGATCGGCTGCCCGTTTAACTCTATCTGTCCCCTGGAGGGCCTGGTCATGCCGCAGATAGTGTTTACGAGAGTGCTTTTCCCGGCCCCGTTGGAGCCCACGAGCGTGACGATCTCCCCTTTGCGCACGTGCAGCGATACGCCCTTGAGAGCATGAATGTTTCCGTAATATGTGTGCACGCTCTTGACCGTGAGCATCGGGGACTGCTCCTAGTACCCGGGTCCTGCTTCGGGCCGTTTTCGGGAAACCGATATTCCGTCTTCAACACCAAGGTAAGCTTCTATTACGGCGCTGTTTTCCTTGATTTCCGCCGGGGTCCCGGACGCCAGAAGCTCGCCGTGATTGAGCACCATGATCCGGTCGGATATGTCCATTATGAGATTCATATCGTGTTCGACAAGCAGTACGGTCACACCGAGGCTTTTTATCTGCTGAATCAAATCGCCCAGTTCCTCGGTTTCTCTCATATTGAGGCCTCCGGCCGGCTCGTCGAGAAGGATGAGCCGGGGTTCGGTGGCCAGCGCCCGCGCGATTTCGAGGATTTTTTGCTTCCCGAGCGGCAGTGTTCCCGCGTTAAGTCCGGCAAGCTCGGTAAGCCGGACCAAATTGAGGTATTCAAGGGCTTTTTCCCGGATGCGCGTTTCCTCGGAACGCATTCCGGGAAGCCTGAAGCCGGCGGCAAGAAAGCCGCACCTGGTCCTGGGGTGCCTTGCGAGCATAACATTTTCCAAGACCGTCATCATTTTGAAAAGGGCCACATGCTGAAAAGTCCTCGAAACCCCGTACCCGGCGATCTTGTGAGGGGCAAGGCCCTCGATGCGGCGTCCTTCCAGACTGATAACGCCGTTCGAAGGTTCGAGAATCCCGCTTATGCAGTTGAAAAGGGTAGTCTTTCCCGCCCCGTTCGGGCCGATGAGCGCCTGGATAATTCCACCCGGCACTTCATAATCTATTCCCTGGAGGGCCGCCACCCCTCCGAATTGCATCTCCAGGCCCTCTATACGCAGGATGGGGGCATCGGATCGAGAGGCCGCCACGGTCATGATACGGCTTCCTCGATGGTGGAAGCTCTTTTCCTGCGCCGCGCGGCCAGTATCGGGGCAAGGGAAACTATGCCCCCCGGCAGGAAAAGGGCGACTGCGAGAAGTATCGATCCATAGACGAGAATTTCGAATTCGGCGAACATCTGAAGCCACTCGTTGCCGACGAAGGTCATGAGGACAGTCCCCGCAAGCGCTCCCCACAGGCTGTGCATGCCGCCCACCATTACCATCAGCATGAACCGGATCGACCACATAAGGTTAAAGGAGCTCGGGTTTATGCAGCCAACGTAGTGGGCGTAGAGGCTCCCTCCGACGGCGGCAAGCACGGCTCCAACGATGAAGACCTGAACTTTGTAGCGCGCGGTGGGGACCCCCATCGATTCAGCCGCTTTTTCCTCCTCGTGGATGGCCCGAAGAGCGCGGCCCACCCTCGAATGCAGCAGTTGCAGGCAGAAAATCAGCACGCAAAAGACGATGCCCCATACGAGGTAATACCATGCGAATTCGCTGGTTACCTTATATCCTGCAATCCGCATGGCGGGAATGTCGGTCAAGCCGGACGGCCCTCCGGTCAGGTTTACCTGCTCGGCCAAAAAGATATTGACTATTACTCCGAACCCCAGGGTGGCCATCGCGAGATAATGTCCCTTGAGGCGCAGGGCGGGCACACCGACGACCCACGCCACAAGGCCGCTCAGGACCATGCCTGCAGCCATGGCGGCCCAGGGATTCAGGCCGAACCGGGTGGTCAGGATGCCGGACGTATATGCGCCAATCCCGAAGAATGCGGCCTGGGCCAAGGAAATCTGACCGGCATAGCCCATCAGCAGACTCAGTCCGATGCTCACAAGGGTGAAAATGCCCGCGAAGATCATGACATCCACGTAATGGGAAATGGCCCTGATTTTCGAAACCAGCACGGGGAAAATGCAAATGAATATTGCAGTCCCCAGCAGGATGAGCCAGTTTTTTCTACCCATTCGAATTCCTAGTATTTTTTGAGCCTGGCAGCTTCGCGGCTGCCGAAAAGACCTTCGGGTTTGAGGAAAAGAACGAGCAGGAGCAGAAAAAGAGCCACGGCGTCCTTATAGCCCGAAGAAAGATACCCGGCGCAGAAAGACTCGGCAAGCCCGAGAAGGAGCCCGGCCGCGAGCGCTCCAAAAAACTGTCCCAGTCCGCCCAGGGCGGCGGCCCCGAAGCCCTTGAGGCCGAGCAGCGCCCCCCTGTCGTATTCCATCATCGAAACGGGCGTAATCATAACGCCTGCTGCAGCCCCGATGACAGCACTCAGCACGAATGAGAGCAGCACCATGTGGCCGACGGGAATACCGGCGAGCCTGGCGGCGCCGGCATTATTGGCGCAGGCGATCATGGCCTGTCCGTAAATCGACTTCCGAAAGAAAAGGGTAAGCCCGATGATTATGAGGGCGCAAATCCCGATTATCCAGAGCGCCTGGAGCTGGATGGCCGCGCCGGCTATCCTGATGGGTCCGCCGGGGCTGAACGCGGGGAGGCTGTAGGGGTCCTTTCCCCACCAGAGCATGGCGCCGCCCTTGAGCATAATGGAAAGGGCAAGGGTGATGACTATGAGAGAAAGAACGCTTTTGTCCCGGGCGCGCCCGATTATAAACCTGTCCATCGCAAACCCGACACAGCCCGTAAGGACGACGGCGCAAAGGAAAGCGGCATACAGGGGGAAGTGAAGGGTTTCGGCGAAAAACACCGCAAAAAGGCCCCCGAGCATAACGAACTCGCCCTGGGCGAAGTTTATGATCTCGGTTACGCTGTAGATGGCGTTGTAGCCTATGGCCACCATCGCGTAAATGGCGCCGATCGTGAGACCGCTGATTGCATATTGAAGAAAATCGGTACCCAAAGGTGATTTACGGCTTGAGCCGCGTCCTCCCATTTCCGAAAAAGTCAACCCCCGCGCGGGGCCACGTTCCAAACCCCGGACAAAACCGCGTCCGCTCATAATGACCGGGCCGGTCTACCGTTGGAAAAACAGGGCGGCGGAACTAATAAGAAAAAACCCGTCCCGCCACGAAACATCCGGTGTGTCCGTCTAACATGCCGTCATGAATAGTGTAAATAGTTTTTTCGGTTTTCGTCCGGGTTGGCGGGCGGTCAGTCAGGGTGATTTGACGGCGGGCAGGGCAGGGAACAGTGAACAGTGAACAGTGAGCAGTGAGCAGTGAGCAGAAAAGGCAAAAGAAAATAATATCTTTTGGTTCTATCGCCACGCGAGGAGTGGTGAATGGTGAACAGTGAACAGTGAGCAGAATTCCTCAATCCCTCAATTCCTCAATCCACTTTCCTGCAAATTCAGGCCAAATAGAGGGAACACTGTTGCGGATGGCGGAAATTCCCATTCGTCCATGCCCCAGTGCTTAGTGGTTCTTTGTGTTCACTACTCACAATTCACAATTCACAATTCACAACTCACTATTCACAACCCACTAAAGGTTCAGCTCGAAGCCATTAAGATACAAATACCATCCTGAGCTGAGAGCGGCGCTAATATAGATCTGAACGCATTGGGATGAATCGGTATCTATAAAGTCATTTACCGTGGACCAATAATCGGCTTGTCCAGCAATGCCCATTAAGTGACCGCTAGAGGTTGAACCATTCTTACGAAGATAGGCAATGGTGCCACCTCCCGTCGATGTTTGCATGTTCACCTGGAAAAATCCCCTTGTCGATACCGGTGGGATAAAGGACGAACAGTTCAGGGTTAACCAGCTTTCGGCTGTGTACCCGTATGAGACGTTCCAAATTGTGTCATATACGAAGTGATTTCCCTGCTGCACAAACACCAGGAAATGAGCGTTTGCATCCGTTTTGGCGACGCCTATGAGCCGTGTGTAGGCGGTCGTGTAGTTAGCCGGCATTGTCGGAGCAGTCTGGGAGGTCGAGGCCAGGCCGGCCATCGTCGTGCCATTATAGATCGCCCATATGTAGTACCATGTGCTAGCGGCGAGGCTTCCCGTGTCGAGGTCGTTTCCGGCAGCCAGGCCGCTTGCCGTGCAGTCAATGCCCATCGCGCCTGATGGGACAACTGTCCCGATCAGGTTAGCCGTCACATCGATCTTGGTGTTCGGATTTGTGGCGTCGTTGGTTATCATCAGGCCGGAGACAGCCCCGGTCAGGGCGCTCGGCAGGCTTACGCCGTTTATCCTGTAGCTTCCCGTAATGTTTACGTCTCCCACTACATCTACCGGGTAATTAGGGTTTGCCGTTCCGACGCCGAGCTTGTCCATTACGGTCAGGTCTCCGTTACCTGCATAAAGTAGGGTCGCCGTCAGAATAAGAGCCAACACAATAAGAACTATCCTCATTTCCCCCTCCAGTTCGATGTTATATTAATAGACTATAATGTATTCGCAAATATAAATATACCAACTAATCATTAACTTATGAATCTATAACGGGTGAGGGACATACTCTAATTAGCATTATGCATACCGCATCATTAACTAATATAACGACATAGTTATTGCAATAAATCTACGTAAATAGCATAATTATTCAAGATGACAGTACCGCTATTAATAGTCACAGATCCTACAAGATTAGTAATGCCTGGATTCGAGGTAAAATCAGATGTGAAACCGCCATTTATGGTAACAGATATATTCACATCGGCTACGAGACTTTGAGTAAGATCGCTGGCCGTGCATAGTATATTATCGCCATTTGAAGCATTATTGTAGGCATCCTGGAGACTTGTATAGCAGGCATTCGTACGTGCATTTATTATTGGACAATTTGCGAAGGTCGCTGACAATGTATGGTTGGAAGAAACGTTTGCGAATGTATAGCCGGCCATGGGACCATTGGATACCCCGTCTACCTGTACATCGGTGATGTAATAGTATGCATTCGGCGTTATGGTGAAGGTCTGGCTTGCGCCATAGTTTAGCGTGACGGTACCCGAAGGCGAGATGGAGCCGCCAGTCCCTCCAGAAGTCGTGACAGTGTAAGTGTTTATGGGAAATGCGGCGGTCACGGTGCAGTTGCCCGTGATTTGTCCTGTCGTGTAGGTATTGCCCGATAGCGTTCCTCCGCAACCCGTTACCGAGCCGATACTGTAACCCGCATTCGGCGTCAGGGTAAAAGACGTTGTCCCATCGTAGTTGACTGTCTGGGCGGCCGAGGGACTGATGCTTCCGCCCGTCCCGGCCGAGGGGGTGACTGTGTAAGAGTAAATGGGAAAGGTGGCCGAAATGGTATGGGTTGCGGTCACATTACTGAATGTGTAGGACGTTATCGCTCCCTGGTCGGCTCCATCAACCATGACATCAGCGACATAGTAGCCCGTGTTGGGGGAAATGGTGAAAGTCTGGCTGCCGCCATAGTTTACAGAGGCGTTCGTGGGCGAGATGGAACCGTTGGAGCCTGCCGTCGTCGTGATCGTATAAGTGGCGGGGGCAAACGTTGCCGAGATGGTACGGGCTGCGGTCACATTACTGAAACTGTAGGACGTTATCGCTCCCTTGTCGGCTCCATCCACCTGGACATCAGCGACTTGATAGCCGGTGTTGGGAGAAATGGTGAAAGTCTGGCTGCCGCCATAATTAACATTTGCCGAAGAAGGTGAAACGGTTCCCCCCGATCCTGAAATTACTGTAATGGGGTAAGTTGCGTTAGAGTATGTTTTAGTCGTCACGTTTCCAATGTCATCGTAGGTGTATATGATCCAGGTGCTATCGTCAAAATGGACCTCAGTAAGACGATTCAGACTATCGTACGTGTATGTGACAGCATGGGCGGGAAATACTAATCCACCAAGAGCAGTGGCCGCTATCACTGTCAGTCCCGCTATTATTTTCTTTAGCGTCATGTTGAGCCCCATTTTGGTTTGATATTTCACTGGAAATCTAATCTGTAAATAAGCCTTAATGCTAACCGTCCCGCCCCTAACTTCCCCCAAATTACTTGCCTTTTCCCATATCAGCCAAGAGGTGCTTAAACCTTAAAAGAGAGAAAATGGCCCCATTTTGGGAGTCGATACCTTGCAATTTCAAAAGCTCAGCGAGATCGTCTCCGTCAATATTCCCGCAGTGTAAGGTTGTTACCTTGGCCCGACTCTCCAGCAAAGAGAAGCCGCTGAAGGGAGCGGAGCCGGGCGAGAAGGTTACATAACACCTGTGTGTTATGTTTAGCGGAGCGAGGGAAGCCTGACGCCACGTCCGATAATGCGCATTATCGGATGTGCCGAAGAGAAGCGACTTCACCGCCCGGCGGAGCGACCAAGGTCCCGAAGCCGCCGGAAAGAAACCCCGAAAGTCCTCGGTGAGAACCTCTAAATTTTCCCTCCTTTTCATTGCTTTTTCGAGGCTAGACCCCTTCCTTCACTCCCCCGCATCTGCTTCGATGACAAGAGATAACGTGCCTGGCTTTATGTATCCGGGAGTATCAACGTATTCTGGATGATGGTGATGAGATTCCTCACCCTCCGCGAACTGAAAAAAGTCAATATAAATTCTGAGGTTTTCCACCGAACCAGCGATCCTTAGATATCTTTGTGCAGTCACAGAGACAAAAATTGCACCCTCAGACTTCTCTACCTCAAGCCCCCGAAGCAATTCATTGTATGGCCTTGGGCTTCCTGATGTATCAGCTGTTAAACTTAAAGTCTTCTCGGCAGATGACATAAACCCTTTTAGGCTATCATGTATGTTATTTAAGCCCATGATCGAGTCCAAAATTACCGGGTCTGACCCTACTGAATAGTAAATCCGCATGTTTACCTCTATTATCGATAGCGCAGGTAATCTATACTGCCGATCATGTTTTTCCGACGAGCACGCACCTCCATCTTTACCCCTAGAAAATCAACATAGGCTCAAGAATCGGAACCCCCTCAAAAATGGGCACGGGCGTCATCATGGGATTAATGGGCATAAGCATAAAAGGCATAACGGGAGGCGACCAGTCAGGAGCATCACCGTTTGGATCCGTCAGGGATTGGTTATCCTTCAATTTGTCACCTTGAGTCGGCCAAGGCTTTCCTGAGTTAGGAGGACATTGCCCCCCGCCTTTGCCGCCAGGTTTCTGGACGTCCCAATGGCGCCAGTGACCTGGATCCTCAGTATGAGCCGTGTAATAAGAATCATCAGGAGATTTTACAAACCAGTTTCCGTTGTCCCATTGTCCGGATGACCACGTATTGGGGTCGTAACCCGGAGGCGCCGGTGGATACTGCCCTATGTAGAGTCCAAGGGGGTCAACCCACTTCACGGGATTGTTTCGGGCATACGCAAAAAGATTAACATCCCCGCCCGCAAACCCGATCGGGTCCTCGCTTATAAAGCCTCGGCCCGATGCAACTTGGCCGGAAGCATTGCCGTTTCCCCTGTGCAATCGGCTGCTTAAAGGGTCATCGGCCCAGGTAAAGAGGTCTATAATCGGCTCGGACCCCCGACGCGAGTTTTCGCTTAGCTTGCCGCTTGTCGTAATAGCGCCCTGGTGAGCAGCTCCGGATATCAAAGAACGGACGGAGGCCTCCGGCCCCATTTTTCTTTAGCAGCCTATTTTAGCAGCTAAAGAAGGTTGGTGGATAGCGATTTTGTGGCATTTGATAGATGTTTTTTGAGAGTACGGAACAGCCTGATTGGAATGGGCGCCGTTATTCCTCGGCGTCCTCGGCGGCCAGGGAACAAAGGAACGCCTCTGCGGTGGTCTTTTCAGGCCGCCCACCGGCCTCGATCGGCTCCGATTGGTTGCTTTCCCAGGGAAGGGGTGCGCCTGGATGGGTCTTCGCGTGGATCTCTTTAAGCTTTCTAATTGAGATGTGGGTGTACTTCTTGGTGGTATTTAGCTCCTCGTGGCCGAGCATCTCCTGGACGTAGCGGATGTCGGCCCCGTCTTCGAGCATGTGGGTGGCCATGGTGTGCCGGAAAAGATGGCAGGCCCCGGTCTTGCCGGTCTCGGCGGCGGCAACATAGCGGCCGGCAAGCTCGCTTAGCCGGTTTTCGCTCAGCCTTTCCCCGTCCGCTGTGAGGAAAAGGATCCCGTTGTCGGGTTCAACCGAAAGCTGCGGGCGGGCGTCTCTTAGGTATTTCTCTATCCACGCCAGCGCCCGCTCTCCTATCGGAACCGTGCGGTCCTTTCTTCCCTTGCCGTGGACGAGCATTGTTCCCCGCTCCATGTCCACATCGTAGATTCTCAAGGTAATGAGTTCCAGTCGCCGAATGCCGGTCGAATAAAGCGTCTCCAGGATCGCCCGGTCCCGGATCCCAAGGGGGCCCGCAACGTCAACCCCGCCCAACACCTGCTCGACCTCACGAACGTTTAGGATGTGCTTTGGAAGCCGCCTCTCGGTCTTTGGAAGATCGAGGTCGGCGGCGGGGTTATAAAGAATATGGTTGTTTTTGGAAAGCCACTTGAAAAAACCCCGAATGGGTGTGAGCCTGGTCACCTGGCTCCCGAAGCACAAGGGCTTGCCGGACTCGCTGCGGTAATTGTAGAGCCAGCGCTGGTAGCCGGTCAAAACGTCGCGTGTCGCCTCGCAAGGACTTGATATGGATCGGTCCTCGCACCACCTGAGAAAGTAGCCGAGGTTTATGCGCTGATTTTTAACCGTCCTCTCGGTGTAGTTGAGCATCTGAATCCATTCGAGATAGCGCTCGACATAGCCCTTCATACTCGACGGGTCGAGAGTCTCCCGTGTTAGCTTCTTCTTTGATCCCCGCCTTGCCACTTCATGCCCCCCTCAACTATGACGTAAAATCGTAGGCGCAGGATTTTTCTTATCCCCTATACGTGGATTTTGCGAGATTTTTGCGCCAAGTCGATTAAGGTATTGATATTTAGTGTAAATCAGGTAAATGCTCATCCCGATTTGACCCCGATTCACCCCCGTTTTGGCCCCGATATGGGACCGCCGGGTCGCCCTCTATTTCCGCCACCCCGTCCAAAAATTCCGCCACCTTCGGGTCGTAACCGTCACTTTCAAGTTTTTCGACATCGAGAAGCCCCATGATAAAGGGCCTGCCGTCTGCGCCCTCTCCGTTATATAGAAGCTCGTAGACAAAGCTCTGTCCTCTTCCTCCCCGGTGTACCAGCACATACTCAAGCTCTATTAGCCGCTCAAGGTGCGCCCTTACCTGGGTAAGTCCCCATCCCGTCTCCTCGCACGCCTGCCTTCGGGTGAAGCGGTAATCGGCCTGGTCCATCGCTTGCCGCTCGCACTCCCGGCGAACCATACAAAAGAGAAGTCCCAAAAAGCGGCGGGTCTGCGGGGGCATCTCATCGAGGCTTCGCCCCAGGACCTCATTTGATAGCCGGTTGGCCACATCTATGTCGGAAAGGGTAACCTCGATGCACGGCGACCCGTCGAGCGTCTTTTTTGGCCTTTGGTGCTGGTGAAGAAGGGCTATTGAATCGATGAGCGTCAGATACTTTTCGTGGTCGCGCCTGGTTCGGGTGCGGTCATCGAGGAAGGTAAGCTTTAAAGCGTAAGGGTTTATAACCTCGACTCTATCCAAAAGCCTTTGCGCGTTTCGCTGTACGCGAAGGATCTTCTCGCGATCCCGCTTCGCCATGCGGCCGGCCTCGGTCCGCTTTTCCCTTTGCAGCCGGTGGATGGCTTTTGTTTGCTCCCGGTCCTCGCTGACCGTCAGCACGATGCACCGGTTCAAAAATTCCTCGTCAAGATCTATGGCGGTCGTGGTGACAAAGGCCATGATCGGTCCCTCGACCCGGTACTCGTGGGTGGTGAGCCTGCCGGTCGCCGGGTCCTTGCCGGTGGAGGCCATGGTAAGCTCCCCCTCGCTTTGCAAAAGCTTTAGCGGGTAGCTCGCCCGCTCTGCGCCCTCCTCTTCAACTATCGCCAGGACCTTGTGCTTTAAGTCCTTCTCGCCCATATAGAAAAGAGATTGTCCGGACATAGCCGAGTACTTCACCCGGTCCTCGATGGGGATAAAGGAAAGGATCGACTCCATGAGCATCGTCTTGCCGGCGGCACTTGAACTCCGCACGATCACGGCCAGGGGTTGGTCGAGCTTTCTGGATACCGCAGCAAGGTATCCAGCGAGCTTGTTGGTCTTTTCTCCCACCACCCCGCAACGTTCAAAATCGCAGAGTATGCGGGAAAGAAGATTCGGGTCTTTTAAGAACTCCATCGCCTCCTCTCGCTCCTCGGGGCTTAGCGTGACCTCCTTTTTTTGAGGCTCAAGGGCGCATCGAATCGCCTCGTCCCGAAGCTCCTCGAGTTTTAGGAACACCTTCCCCAGGTCCTTTTTAACCGCCTCCTCCTTTTGCCCGGTCTCAACTGCTGTCTCCCGGACAAAAGCCGCCCTTTGCCTTGCCGAATAAAGGTCGAGGGTGTCAACAAAAAACCCTTCGGCCCTGCCGCAAAGGACATTTATCTTTAGTTGCTCGAATCCCGTGTTTTTAGATAGCCCCCTTATCCGCCACCTGCGGTCCCCGAGGCGGATCACAACCTCGTCCCCATTTATCTCCGCCGGGATCGAGAGGCCGGGCGGCTCAGGCGCTACCTGGCTGCTTTCCTCCCCGGCCTTAACCGGCGCATCAATCGTTTCGGACGGAGCAACGGCCGCCTGGTCTGCGGCAAAATCAGCGGCTAAAGAAGAAACGGGGGCCGGGTCCCGGAACTCCGGAGTCTTTGCAGCGGCTTTGCCGTTGCAAAGCCATAGGGCGCTTCGCACAAGGACCTCCAGGCCCTTTTTTGCCGGGGTGCATTTTAAGGCGTACTCGTTTGCGTCCATGTCTTTTGGAAAGTGAATCCGGGAACATCCTATCCCCTCGGCCATAAGCTTTTGAGCGAGGGCCTCCGCCGCCCGCTTTCCCGGATCGTCCCGGTCGTAGGCGATGAGCACCTTTTTCGTCCCGTATTTTTTGAAGGCTGAAAGGATGTCCTCCGTAAACCCTGAGACCCCGTAGCTCGAAGTAACGTTTCGAAGGTCTGCGCACCAGAAGGTGAGTCCGTCGATCAGGGACTCGCACAGGATGATCTCCCTTGAGGCCTTTAGGGCCTCAACGTTCCAGACTCCCCTGTGCGGGCCGGGAAGATAGAGATGAAACGGCGTTCCGTCCCTAAGGTCGTCCCGGATCTTTCTTCCGTAGATCCCGGCGACATCTTGCGCCTCATCTAAGATCGGGATTACGATGGAGCCGTTGAAGTGCTCGTGGCCCGATTCCCGCAAAATCCCAAGCCTTTGCATGCGGGACCTGATCTCTTGTCCGGACTTGTTCCTCTTTGTGGGAAGCCGGTAGCCAAGCGTTCGGTTGGAAAACCCGAGATTAAAGCGCTCTATCATCTCGGATGAGTTCAAGCCTCGCCTTTCCAGATACCCGAGGGCCTCCGGACTCTCCTTTAAGGTTGCATGATAGTAGTCAACCACTTGGTGAAGGACCTTGCGGTCTTCGGTTCCTATAGCGAAAAGCGGTACGGGAGCCAGGGGACGCATGAACGGACGCGCGGACTTCCCGGCAGATAAAGAGCAAAGGTCCCCCCGAAGGACCTCAACCGCATGCCGAAAGCTCACGCCTTCGGCCTTCATCACCCAGTCGATGACCGATCCCCCCGATTGGCAGGCCCCCAGGCAGTGCCACAGGTTTTTCTCCGGCGTGATCACAAGGCTTGGCTCACGGTCCTCGTGAAAGGGGCAAAGCCCAACGAGGTCTTTTCCGTGAGATTTAAGCACCACGCCCCTCGCTTCGGCCAGACCCCGGACGGAGACTTCTTTTTTTAGCCGCTCGATTTCTTCTTCTGGGATGCGCGCCATCAGAAGATTCCTCCCCACACAATTTTTTTATCAAGCACAGATGATTTGTCGTGTAGCATGTGTGCTTTAGATAAGTCAAGCACTATTGCCTTACCATCCTCCATAAAAGCATCAGAATGCTCGACAAGACGCGGCAAGAAGGCTATAGTTTGTTTAAATAATGAACTTTAATGCTTCGAGGACTACGATGAAAGAAGGATTCGCTCAAAGGCTCCGGGAGCTTCGAAAACAAAAAAATATTTCCCAGGCAGAACTTGGCGAGATCGTGGGGCTTCATTATACCCATGTTGGAAGGTATGAACGCGGGGTCTCGCGGCCATCGGCTGATACTCTCAAACGTATGGCCGATGCTCTTGGCGTTTCCGGAGATTACCTCATGGAGGGGTCCCTTGAAGATGCGGCCAGAGCAAGGCTGGAAGACCGGGAATTGGTGCGGATGTTTCAAGAGGTGGAAACGTTGTCTGACGAAGACAGGATGGTGGTCAAAAAGCTCCTGGATGCCTTCCTGACGAAAAAGCAAATCCTGGCGTTGGCTGCCCGGTAAAAGTCAGGAGGAGAAACAAAATGAACGGCCAAACCTTGCACGAGCAAGCCCTCATCGAGAAGATCCGCACTCTTCCGCCTGAAAGAATTGCCGAAGTGGAAGACTTTGTGGATTTTTTGCGCCAGCGTGACGAGGATCGCCCTCTGGTGAGAGCCGCCTCCAAACTTTCTGAAAACGCCTTCCAAAAGGTTTGGGACAACCCCGACGATGCCGAATACGACCGGCTATGAGTTCGGCGACCTTGTCCTGGTCCCGTTTCCCTTTACTGACCAGACGGCCTCAAAGAAACGTCCCGCCGTCGTTGTAAGCTCAGGTGCGTACAACCGGCAGCGTCCGGATATCATCCTCATGGCCGTCACCAGCCAAGTGAAGTCTCCCGGCTATTTCGGCGAGATTCTCATAAACGATTGGCGGCAAGCAGGGCTGCTTAAGCTTTCCGTTATCAAGCCCATTTTTACAACGATTGAAAAAGGGCTGGTTTTAAGAAAGCTTGGCCGTCTCGGTGAAAACGACTGCACTGTCCTAAAGGAAGCCCTAAAAACTGTCCTCGGTGATGGCGCTTAAGAGAGTCACCTTCGAGGCGGCAGCCGTCCGGGCTCGTGAGAGCAGGACGCCCATTGAGCGCCAAGCGCGAATAAGGCGAAGTAAAGTAGGGCCGACCGCTTAAGCGGGTAGGCCTACTTCACACATCCTGCCCGCAAAACACGTTTTATCCTTCGCAGGTGGGAATGTACTTAACTTAAACCAAACCTTTATTTTGCGGTAAATTTGTAAAACAATCGAGAATATCTGAGAAAGTTCTTTACTGGATCTATACTAAACGTAAACTGAAGCTTGATTCTATCTTTATTTTTTTGATCACCCGTGCAAACCGGAAAATGAGTCCAAAATGCCAGAAGATCGGCCACAGCCCTGTGTTTTTCATATTGAATAAATATCGATTCAGTAAAGGATGGTCAAAAAAGAGGGTACAGACCTGCCGCAAAACAGCTTGATTTTTCAATCCGTGCTCATGCAGGAAGGAATTTACCTTTGGAGTCCCTTTCGAGGGGTGGATGGGAGCTTCCGGGCGAACTTCAAGCGGCGAAGGGATTGATGGCGGCGTAGCCGGGTGGGAAGTTTACATAACTAACCAGTTATGTAAAGCGATAGCGAGGGAAGGCTTCCGGGCACAGCGCTTGCCCTTCATGCCAAGCGCCTGACCGGAAGGCCACGTACGATAATGCGCATTATCGGATGTGCCGAAGAGAAGCGACTTCACCGCCCGGCGGGCGACCAAGGTCCCGAAGCCGCCGGAAAGAAACCCCGAAAGTCCTCGGTGAGAACCTCTAAATTTTCCCTCCTTTTCATTGCTTTTTCGAGGCTAGACCCCTTCCTTCACTCCCCCGCATCTGCTTCGATGAGAAGAGATAACGTGCTCGCTTACGTATCGGGAGTATCCACGTATTCTGGATGATGGTGATGATATTCTTACTCTCCGCGAACTGAAAAAAGTCAATATAAATTCTGAGGTTTTCCACCGAACGAGCGATCCTTAGATATCTTTGTGCAGTCACAGAGACAAAAATTGCACCCTCAGACTTCTGACCCCAAGCCCCCGAAGCAATTCATTGTATGGCCTTGGGCTTCCTGATGTATCAGCTGTTAAACTTAAAGCTTCTCGGCAGATGACATAAACCCTTTTAGGCTATCATGTATGTTATTTAAGCCCATGATCAGTTTAAAATTACCGGATGACCTTACCGAATAGTAAATCCGCATGTTTACCTCTATTATCGATAGCGCAGGTACTTACTGCCGATCATGTTTTTCCGACGAGCACGCACCTCCATCTTTACCCCTAGAAAATCAACATAGGCTCAAGAATCGGAACCCCCTCAAAAATGGGCACGGGCGTCATCATGGGATTAATGGGCATAAGCATAAAAGGCATAACGGGAGGCGACCAGTCAGGAGCATCACCGTTTGGATCCGTCAGGATTGGTTACCCTTCAATTCGTCACCTTGAGTCGGCCAAGGCTTTCCTGAGTTAGGAGGACATTGCCCCCCGCCTTTGCCGCCAGGTTTCTGGACGTCCCAATGGCGCCAGTGACCTGGATCCTCAGTATGAGCCGTGTAATAAGAATCATCAGGAGATTTTACAAACCAGTTTCCGTTGTCCCATTGTCCGGATGACCACGGATTGGGGTTGTAACCCGGAGGCGCCGGTGGATACTGCCCTATGTAGAATCCAAGGGGGTCAACCCACTTCACGGGATTGTTTCGGGCATACGCAAAAAGATTAACATCCCCGCCCGCAAACCCGATCTGGT